>NZ_CP123364.1:0-5682553 GCF_029866465.1 Achromobacter mucicolens
ATGAAAGAATTCTGGCAGACCTGCGTCAGTCGTCTTGAGCAGGAACTCCCCCCCCAACAAATCAGCGCGTGGATACGACCGCTGGTCCCGCTTGCGTACGACGAAACGCAGGCGGTGCTGCGCGTTGCCGCGCCCAACCGCTTCAAGCTGGACTGGGTGCGCAAGAACTTTTCCCACCAGATCGAAGCGTTGGCCGCGGAGTGGTTCAAGCGTCCGGTGCAGGTTCTGTTCGAGCTGCCTTCGCACGGCGCCGCGCCGCGCATGCCGGTTGCGCCCGTGCGCGCCCAGCAGCCCGCCCAGCAACCGCACCTGTCCGCTGCTCCTCCCTCCGGCGCCGCGCCGCCTGTGACCGTCACCGTGACGACCGCGTCGCCGGCGCCCGCCACGACCGCGGCTGCGCAGGCCGTGAACGCGGACGCCGCCAACATCGTGTACGAGCGGTCGCGCCTGAACACCGACCTCACGTTCGAGAACTTCGTGACCGGTAAGGCCAACCAGCTCGCGCGCGCCGCCGCGCTGCAGGTCGCTGAAAACCCGGGCACCTCGTACAACCCGCTGTTCCTGTATGGCGGCGTCGGCCTGGGCAAGACCCACCTGATCCACGCCATTGGCAACGCCATGGTCGCGGCGGGCACCGGGGTGCGCGTGCGCTACGTGCACGCGGACCAGTACGTGTCCGACGTGGTGAAGGCCTATCAGCGCAAGGCGTTCGACGATTTCAAGCGTTACTACCATTCGCTCGATCTGCTGCTGATCGACGATATCCAGTTCTTCTCCGGCAAGAACCGCACGCAGGAAGAATTCTTCTACGCGTTCGAGGCGATGGTTGCGCAGCGCAAGCAGATCATCATCACCAGCGATACGTACCCGAAGGAACTGTCCGGCATCGACAGCCGCCTGATTTCGCGCTTCGACTCGGGCCTGACGGTGGCCATCGAGCCGCCGGAACTGGAAATGCGCGTGGCGATTCTGCTGCGCAAGGCCGAGTCCGAAGGCGTGCCCATGCCCGAGGAAGTGGCCTTCTTCATCGCCAAGCATCTGCGCAGCAACGTGCGCGAACTGGAAGGCGCGCTGCGCAAGGTGCTTGCCTATGCGCGATTCCACGGCCGCGATGTGCTGACGGTCGATGTCTGCAAGGAAGCGCTGAAGGATCTGCTGTCGGTGTCCAACGGCCAGATCACCGTCGAAAACATCCAGAAGACGGTGGCGGACTTCTACAAGATCAAGGTCGCCGACATGTACTCGAAACGCCGGCCGGCCAATATCGCCTTGCCGCGCCAGGTCGCGATGTACCTGGCCAAGGAGCTGACCCAGAAAAGCCTGCCGGAAATCGGCGATTTATTCGGCGGCCGTGATCACACCACGGTGCTGCACGCCGTTCGCAAGATTTCCGATGCCCGCGCCAAGCAAGCGGAGCTCAACCATACCCTGCACGTGTTGGAACAAACTCTAAAAGGATGAACATGCAACTCGTACAAACCACACGCGATGCATTGCTGAAACCGCTGTCGACTGTGGCGGGCATCGTCGAAAGACGCCATACCCTGCCCATTCTTGCGAACATCCTGATGCGCAAGGAAGGCAACAAGGTTGCCTTCATTGCGACCGACCTGGAAGTGCAGATCACCACGCACGCCGACTTTGGTGTCGGCCAGGACAACGAGTCCACCACGGTGGCCGCGCGCAAGCTGCTGGACATCCTGAAAGCCCTGCCCGATACCGGCGACGTGCGCCTGGCCCTGGCCAGCAACAAGTTGTCGGTGCAGTCCGCCAAGAGCCGCTTTGCGCTGCAGACGCTGGCCGCCAGTGAATTCCCCACCGTCGCTCAGCCCGAGCAGTGGGATGTGTCGCTGACCATGCCGCAGCGCACCCTGCGCCACCTGTTCAACATGGTGCATTTCGCCATGGCCCAGCAGGACATCCGCTACTACCTGAACGGCATGCTGCTGGTGTTTGAACCGGGCCGCGTGCGCGCCGTGGCCACCGACGGTCACCGCCTGGCGCACTGCTCGACCGAAGCCGAGGGCATCGCCGAGCGCCACGAAGTCATCGTGCCGCGCAAGACCGTGCTGGAAATGCAGCGCCTGCTGGAAGACTCCGACGAGACCGTCTCCATCGACGTGGCGCCGGGCCAGATCCGTTTCCGTTTCGGCGACGTCGAGCTGGTGTCCAAGCTGGTCGAAGGCAAGTTCCCCGATTTCACGCGCGTGATTCCCACGAACTACACGCGCCATTTCCTCGTCGGCCGCGAAGCGCTTCAGGGCAGCCTGCAGCGCGCCGCCATCCTGACCACGGACAAGTTCAAGGGCGTGCGCCTGCAACTGGCGCAGAACCAGATGAAGATCTCGTCCTCGAACGCCGAGCAGGAAGAGGCGCAGGAAGAAATCGACATCGACTACAGCCATGAAGCGCTGGACGTGGGCTTTAACGTCGGCTACCTGCTCGACGTGCTGTCCAACGTGAAGGTCGACAACATCCAGTGGTCGGTCATGCCCGATGCCAACGCGTCGGCGCTCATCACCCTGCCCGAAGACGACCAGTTCAAGTACGTCGTCATGCCCATGCGGATCTGATCCGCACTCCCCCGTGGGTTTGTGCCGCTTGCGGACCGGTTGGTCCGCGGGCGGTCCGGCCGCCAGGCCGTTCTTTAAAGCGTTATCGATACAGACATGTCAGATCAGCAGAACACCACTCCCGAGACCAGCGGCTACGGCGCTGACTCGATCAAGATGCTCAAGGGGCTGGAGGCCGTGCGCAAGCGCCCCGGCATGTACATCGGCGACACGTCCGACGGCACGGGCCTGCACCACATGGTGTTTGAGGTCGTCGATAACGCCATCGACGAAGCCCTGGCCGGCTATTGCGACGATATCGTCGTAACCATCCACACCGACAATTCCATTTCCGTCACGGACAACGGCCGCGGCATCCCGACCGATATCCACAAGGACGACGAGTTCCACCGCAGCGCGGCCGAAATCGTCATGACCGAACTGCACGCCGGCGGCAAGTTCGACCAGAACTCGTACAAGGTGTCCGGCGGCCTGCACGGCGTGGGCGTGTCCTGCGTGAACGCACTGTCCGAATGGCTGCGTCTCACCATCCGCCGCAACGGCCAGGTGCACCAGATGGAATTCCGCCAGGGCGAGCGCGTGGCGCCCCTGGCCGTGACCGGCACGACCGACAAGCGCGGCACCGAAGTGCGCTTTTTGGCCGATCCGATCATCTTCAACAACATCGAATACCACTACGAGATCCTCTCCAAGCGCCTGCGCGAGCTCTCGTTCCTGAACAACGGCGTCAAGATCCGCCTGATCGACCAGCGCCAGGGCAAGGAAGAGAACTTCGCCTTCTCGGGCGGCGTGAAGGGTTTCGTCGAATACATCAACCGCGCCAAGACCGTGCTGCATCCGAACGTGTTTTCGGTCACCACGGAATCGGCGGCCGGCGGCGTGCCGGTGGGCGTGGAAGTGGCGATGCAGTGGAACGACAGCTACAGCGAAAGCGTGCTGTGCTTTACCAACAACATCCCGCAGCGCGACGGCGGTTCGCACCTGACCGGCCTGCGCGCCGCGATGACGCGCATCATCAACAAGTACATCACCGACAACGAACTGGCCAAGAAGGCCAAGGTCGAGACGTCCGGCGATGACATGCGCGAAGGCCTGGCCTGCGTGCTGTCGGTGAAGGTGCCCGAGCCCAAGTTCAGCAGCCAGACCAAGGACAAGCTGGTGTCCAGCGAAGTGCGTCCGGCCGTTGAAGAAGCCGTGGCCCGCACGCTGGAAACCTGGCTGCTCGAACACCCGAACGACGCCAAGGCCCTGTGCAACAAGATCGTCGAGGCCGCCCGCGCCCGCGAAGCCGCGCGCAAGGCGCGCGAGATGACGCGCCGCAAGAGCGTGCTGGAAGGCGCCGGCCTGCCCGGCAAGCTGGCCGACTGCCAGGAGAAGGACCCCGCGCTGTGCGAGCTGTACATCGTCGAGGGCGACTCCGCAGGCGGCTCGGCCAAGCAAGGCCGCGACCGCAAGTTCCAGGCCATCCTGCCGCTGCGCGGCAAGGTGCTGAACGTCGAGAAGGCACGCTTTGACCGCCTGATCGCCAGCGAACAGATCGCCACGCTGATCACGGCGCTGGGCACCAGCATCGGTCCGGACTTCAACGTGGACAAGCTGCGCTACCACCGCCTCATCATCATGACTGACGCGGACGTCGACGGCGCGCACATCCGCACCCTGCTGCTCACGCTGCTGTACCGCCAGATGCCCGAGCTGGTGCAGCGCGGCTATGTGTACATCGCCCAGCCGCCGCTCTACAAGGTCAAGGTTGGCCGCGAAGAGCGCTATCTGAAGGATGACCAGGAAGAAGCGCAGTTCATGCTGACGCTCGCCCTGAAGGACGCCGAGATCATCTCGGGCGGCAACATCATCCGCGGCGAAGAGCTGAACGACCTGGCCCGCCAGTACGTGGCGGCCGACGGCGTCATCGCCCGTCTGTCGCGCGTCTTCGACGTGGGCGCGCTGTCGGCCATGGCCGAAGGCGTGGAGATCAACCTGGACACGGCCGAGTCCGCCGCCGACTCCGCCAAGCGGTTGGCCGACGCCATGCGCGATCCCATCAACGGCAACGGCGTCGAAGTCGTGCCGCAATTCGACGAGGCCACCGAACGCCATCGCCTGTCCGTGCAGCGCATGCATCACGGCAACGTGCGCGTCAGCATCATCGATGCCGACTTCATCAATGGCTCGGATTACGCCATCCTGTCCAAGGCCGCCAAGAGCTTCCTGGGCAAGGTCGGTCCGCGCTCGCTGGCCGCTCGCGGCGAAGGCGACAAGCGCAAGGAGCAGCCGGTGTCCGACTTCCGCGAGGCCATGCAATGGCTGCGCAGCGAAGCCGACCGCAGCATCTCCAAGCAGCGCTACAAGGGTCTGGGTGAAATGAACCCCGAGCAGCTGTGGGAAACCACGATGGACCCGAAGGTGCGCCGCTTGCTGCGCGTGCAGATCGAGGACGCCATCGCGGCCGACGAGGTCTTCACCACGCTGATGGGCGACGACGTCGAACCGCGCCGCAACTTCATCGAAACGCATGCGCTGTCGGCGGGCAACATCGACGCCTGATCGCACGCCTGCTTGGGTCACCGAAGGCCAGCCCGAGAGGGCTGGCCTTTGGTTTTGTGGTCTCGACAGTCTTCCAGACTTGCTGCAACGGTGTCTGACACCCTGGGGAGACCGTCGTTGGTTTGCGGCAGTGCCTCAGCGGGTGTCAGACACCTGGCCTACCTGTCACCTGGCTTACCTGGCCCTGGCGTCCCGCCGTAGCGCCCTTCTACCTGGGCGGCCGCGCCTTCAGGTCTCCCATTTCCTCCAGCATGAGCTGATGCGCGTAGCGTGAAAATACGCTGACCAGCCGGGTGCGCGTGTGATACGGCGGATATAGCAGCGCCACCGTGACCGGCACTGCCGGGCTGAAGGGCCGGACTTCCACGCCGTTGGCTTCGTATTCCTCGCGTGCGGCCAGCGGGTTGATCAGCGCCACGCCCAGGCCCGCGCCCACCAGCGCGCAGACCGACGAACCCAGTCCGGCCTCGGCCACCGTGTGGCGTTCGACCTTGGCGGACTTGAAGACGGCGTCGATCTTTTCGCGCAGCGGCGTGCCGCTGGGAAAGGCGATGAAGGGCTCGCCGGCGAAGTCGGCGGGCTTGAGCTTTTTCAGTTTGGTCAGGCGGTGTCCGCGCGGCAGCACGGCCACGCAGCTCATCGTGAGGACGGGTTCGACCTGGATGCCGGGGGTTTCGCCCGACAGCATGGCCAGGCCGGTGTCGCAGAAGCCCGAACTGATCCAGTTGTGGACCGTGCTGGCGTTGCCCGAGTGGATCGCCACCATGACTTCCGGGTACTCGGTCTTAAAGGCAGCCACGATGCGCGCCAAGAGGCCGCCCGCCAGGCGCGGCATGGCGGCCACGCTCAGTCGGCTGGCGCTGAACGAGCGGATGCTGGCCGCCGCCGACTCCAGGCCGGCCAGGCCGATGAAGGTCTTTTCCACCTCCTGAAAGAAGCGGGACCCGTCCTGGGTTGGACTGAGCCGGCTGCCGTTGCGGTCGAAGAGGGGAAACTGGGTGATGGCTTCCAATTGCGCAATTAAGCGGCTAACGTGCGGCTGCGAGGTATGCACCCGGCGCGCCGCAGCGGTCATGGATCCGGTCATCATGACGGCGCGAAACGCCTCAATGTGTCGCAAGCCCATGCGAGTAATGGCCATGTCAAATCCGTATAGAGGAATACCTGATTGGAACTGGATAAAACCATACTGCTAGTTGATACTTTTTGCCAGCCGCGGGGCTCATCGCGGGACGCGGCGGTCACCAGCAAGCCTGGATCCGCCGATCGTGAACATAAACACGCGCCGCACGCACGGCGCCAAGGGAATCAGATGAAAGCACTTGCCGCGATCTCCGTCGTCGCCACCCTTCTGGGCAGCGCCGCGACGGCTCATGCCGAAGGTCCCAGCCGTCTGGACAAGATCCGGGAAACCGGCGTCATCACGCTCGGCCACCCCGAGACGTCGGTGCCGTTCGCGTACCTGGACGGCAATCAGAAGCCCATTGGCTACACGGTCGAGATCTGCCAGGAAGTCGCCAAGTACGTGCAAGCGGCGCTGAAGCTGCCCAAGCTGGAAGTGCGCTACAACCCGACGACGTCGGCCACGCGCATCCCGCTGCTGGCCAACGGCACGATCGATCTGGAATGCGGCAACACCACCAACAACGAAGCGCGCCACAAGCTGGTGTCGTTCGCGCCCACGACCTTCGTGGCGCAAGTGGTGCTGGTGGCGCGCAAGGACGGCGGCGTGGACCCCAATGACCTGTCCTCGTTCCGCGGCAAGACCATTGCGGCGCAGGCCGGCGGCCAGACGTTCAAGCTGATCTCGCAACTGAATGCGCAGGGCAACCTGGGCATTTCGATGGCGCCCACCAAGGACACCGCCGAAACCATCCTGATGGTGGAATCGGGCCGCGCGGCCGGTTCGGCCAACGACGACGGCATCGCCTACGGCGCGGTCGCGTCGTCCAAGAACCCGGATGCGTTCGTGATCGGCAAGAAGGGCCTGGAAATGGCGCCCTACGGCATCATGGAGCCCAAGGATGATCCGAAGTTCAAGAAGGTCGTTGACGACGCCGTGATCGATCTCATGAAGACCGGCAAGGTCGCCGCGCTGTACGACAAGTACTTCAATTCGCCGATCCCGCCCAAGCAGATCAACCTGAAGTACCCCATGAGCGACGCGCTCAAGCGCGCGTTGGCCAACCCCACCGACTCGGGCGATCCCAAAGCCTACGAGTAAGCAGCATGCCGCGGGGCGCAGCGCGCGCCCGCGGCGCATGAAGGGGCAAGGACGCCGGCAGCGACCGGCGCCGCGATCAAGGGCGAGGGCATGAATTACAACTGGAGTTGGAGCGTCTTCCTGGAGATGTCGCCGGACGGCGTGCATACCTTCCTGGAGACGATCCTGATCGGCGTGGGCTGGACGCTTGCGCTGGCGTTGACGGCGTGGGTGTTTTCGCTGCTGCTGGGATCCTGGCTGGGCGTGATGCGCACGGTGCAGTCGCGCCTGATGAATGCCATCGGCGCCACGTACGTGGAACTGTTTCGCAATATCCCGCTGCTGGTGCAGATGTTCCTGTGGTATTTCGTGCTGCCCGAATTGCTGCCGCATGCCTGGGGCCTGGCGATGAAGCAGATGCCGCAGCCGTGGGGGCAGTTCGTGCCTGCGGTGCTGTGCCTGGGTTTTTACGGGTCGGCGCGCGTGGCCGAGCAATTGCGCGCCGGCATCCAGTCGCTGCCGCGGGGCCAGTTTCAGGCGGGGACCGCCCTGGGGCTGACCGAGGCGCAGGTCTATCGCCACATCATCCTGCCCGAGGCCTATCGCATCGTGCTGCCGCCACTGACCTCGGAGTTCATGGGCACGATCAAGTATTCGTCGGTGGCGCTGACCATCGGCCTGTTGGAGCTCACCGGACAGGCGCGCTCGATGGCGGAGTTCAGCTTTCACATCTTCGAGGCGTTTTCGGCCGCGACCGTGATCTACCTGATTCTGAACGGCATCGTCGTGCTGGGGATGCGCACGCTCGAGCGCCGCGTGGCGGTGCCCGGCCTGATCGGTGCGTCGGCAAAGTCGCCTGCGGGATCGGGGCGCTAGCATGGGCAAATTCGATTTCGATGTGATCTGGGGCGCGCTGCCGTACCTGTTCCAGACCGGCATGACGTTCACGCTGACCCTGACCGTGCTGGCGGCGGTGATGGGGCTGGCGCTGGGCACGCTTCTGGCGATGATGCGGCTGTCGCGCTACAAGATCCTGTCGGTGCCGGCGGGCATCTACGTGAACGTGATGCGGTCCATCCCGCTTCTCTTGGTGATCTTCTGGTTCTACTTCCTGATGCCGTACATCGCGGCATGGGTCGTGGGATCGCCCACGCCGCTGCGTGTGGGGGCGTTCAATTCGGCGGTGATCACGTTCACGCTGTTCGAGGCCGCGTACTTCTGCGAGATCATGCGCGCCGGCATCCAGTCCATCGCACGCGGCCAGGTGTCGGCCAGCATGGCGCTGGGCCTGAACCATTGGCAAGGCATGCGGTATGTCGTGCTGCCGCAGGCGCTGCGCAACATGGTGCCGGCGCTGCTCACGCGCGTCATCATCCTGTTTCAGGACACCTCGCTGGTCTACGTGCTGTCGCTGACCGACTTCCTGGGCGCGGCGTCCAAGATCGGCCAGCGCGACGGACGGCTGGTCGAACTCTATCTCTTCGTGGCGGTGGTGTATTTCGTGATTTGCTTCACGGCATCGCGTCTGGTCAAGCATCTGGAAAAGCGCACGCGCGTGCTGCGCTGAGCCGTCCACGTTATCCACAGGTTCAACGATGCAACTCTCTTCCAATCCTCCGATGATCGAGATTCGCCAGGTCAGCAAGTGGTACGGCGACTTCCAGGTGCTGGACGAATGCTCGACCACGGTGCGCCGCGGCGAGGTCGTGGTGGTGTGCGGTCCGTCGGGATCGGGCAAGTCGACGCTCATCAAGACCGTGAACGCGCTCGAGCCCTTCCAGAAGGGCGAAATCGTGGTGAACGGCGTGTCCGTGGGCGATCCGCGCACCAACCTGCCCAAGCTGCGCGCCGTGGCCGGCATGGTGTTCCAGCACTTCGAGCTGTTCCCGCACCTGTCGGTGACCGAAAACCTGTGCCTGGGGCAAATCAAGGTGCTCAAGCGCGGCAAGGACGAAGCGCGCCAGCGCGCGCTTGCCCTGCTCGAGCGCGTGGGCCTGTCGGCGCACAAGGACAAGCATCCCGGTGAACTGTCGGGCGGCCAGCAGCAGCGCGTGGCGATTGCGCGCGCGCTGTCGATGGACCCGGTCGTGATGCTGTTTGACGAACCCACGTCGGCGCTGGACCCGGAGATGGTCAACGAGGTGCTGGACGTGATGACCGACCTGGCGGGCGAAGGCATGACCATGATGGTGGTGACCCACGAGATGGGATTCGCGCGCCGCGTCGCCGACCGTGTGATATTCATGGACGGCGGCAAGATCGTCGAGGACTGCCAGAAGGAGCAGTTCTTCGGCAACGTCGAGGAACGTGCCCCGCGCACGCGCCAGTTTCTTTCCAAAATTCTGCAGCACTGAACGCCATGACCCAGCGGACCCCCGCCGAACCTCCCCCACCGCCCGTCGACCTGCGCAGCGACACGGTCACCCACCCGACCGCGGCCATGTACGAGCGGATGCGCACCGCCCCCATCGGCGACGACGGCCTGGACGGTGATCCCACCGTGCGCGAGCTGGAAGCCTGTGTGGCGGCCAGCCTGGGCAAGGAAGCGGGCCTGTTCGTGCCGAGCTGCACGATGGCCAACCTGCTGGCCGTGCTGGCGCAGACCCAGCGCAGCGAACAGGTGGCGCTGGAATCGACCGCCCACATGTACACGTCCGAACGCGGCGCGGCCACGTTCACGGGGCTGTTCTATCAAGGCGTGCCGGGCACCGCGGGCGCGATGGACCTGAACCGGCTCGAGGACGCGCTGCTGACCGGCGGGCACCGGCTCAAGACCGCGCTGGTGGCGATGGAGACGTCCCACAACAACGCGGGCGGCACCGTGCTGCCGCTGGACCACATGCAGGCTGTGTACGACATGGCGCGCGCGGGCGGCGTGCCGGTGCACCTGGACGGGGCGCGGCTGTTCAACGCGGCCGTGGCGCTGGGCGTGCCGGCCAGCGAGATCACCCGCCACACCGACACGGTGTCGCTGTGCTTGTCCAAGGGCCTGAGCGCGCCGGTGGGCGCGGTGCTGGCCGGCAGCCAGGCCGTGGTGGCCAAGGCGCGCTCGCTGCGCCGCATGTTGGGCGGCACGCAGCGCCAATCCGGCATCATGGCCGCCGCGGGCCTGGAGGGCGTGCAGCACATGAGCGGCCGGCTGGCCGAAGACCACGTGCGGGCGCGCCGCCTGAGCGACGGCATCAACAAACTGGCCCCGGCGCTGACGGCCACGGTGCCGCAAACCAACATCGTGCAGGTCGAGACCGCGGATACCGGCATGACCAACGCGCAGTGGGTCTCGGCCCTGCAGGCGCAAGGTGTGCTGACGCGCCCCTGGGGCCGCACGCGGCTGCGTTGCGTCACGCATCGGCATATCGGCGATGCCGATATCGATGTGGCCGTCCAGGCGTTTGCCGCGGTGCTGAACGCGCGCTGATTCAGCCGGCTTTGGGGTGGGCGATGCGATAATGCCCCGCATGTCCACCCCCACTCATCTTTCCCGAAAAGACTATTTCTGCGCCCTTGCGGTGGTGGTCATCTGGGGCCTGAATTTCGTCGTCATGAAGGTCGGCATGCGGGGCCTGTCTCCCATGATGCTGGGCGCGTTGCGATTCGCGCTGGCGGCCTTCCCCCTGATCCTTTTCGTGCGCATGCCGCGGCTGCCGTGGCACTGGGTCGCGGCCTACGGGCTGGTCCAGGGGCTGGGCCAGTTTGGCCTGCTGTTTACCGCGTTGAACTTCGGCATGCCGGCGGGCATGGCCTCGCTCGTCATCCAGACCCAGGCGTTCTTCACGCTGCTGCTGGCCGCGCCGGTCCTGCATGAACGGGCGCGCCGGCATCACTGGTTCGGTCTTGGCGTGGCGGCGATGGGTCTGGCCGTCATTGCCGGGGGGCGCGGCGAAGGGCCCGGGCAGATGACGATGCTGGGCTTTGTGCTGACGCTTGGCGCCGCGTTCATGTGGGCGGTGTCGAACATGATCGTGCGGCTGGCCAGCCGCAAGGCGCCCGGCTACGACCCCTTCGCATTCATTGCCTGGAGCAGCGCCGCGCCGGTGCTGCCCTTCCTGGTGCTGGCCGTGCTGATCGACGGCTGGGAGCCGGTGATGGGCATGGTGACCGGCATCGGCTGGGGCGAGGCGTTATCGGTGCTGTACCTGGCGGTGCTGGCGACCCTGCTGGCCTACACGTTGTGGACGCAGCTGCTGTCGCGCCACCCCGCCGCAAAGGTTGCGCCGTTCTCGCTGCTGGTGCCGGTGGTGGGGCTGTGGGCCGCGTCCATGGCCTTCGGCGAGCGCCTGCAACCGCTGCAATGGCTGGGCGCTGCCTGCGTGCTGGCCGGGCTGGTCATCAATCAGGTCGGCGGACGCTGGATGCGCTCGCGCTGACGCCGTCAGCCCTTGCGGCGTGGCCGCCTCGTCCGGCCGGATTACATCGTGCCGGCTAGGGCGGCGCTGTTCAAAGTTGTTCGAAGCGGATGTAACGCTTATCGGTGTACTCCCGTCGCGTGATGATTTCCTGCACGGACGCGCCGGGCGGACCGCGCCGCAGCCATTCCAGCATATGGTCCACCTGGTCGGGCGTGCCCTGAACCAGCGCCTCGACCGTGCCGTCCAGCATGTTCTGCACCCAACCCTTCGCGCCCAGCATGTGGGCGCGCCGCACCGTCGCGTGACGGTATCCCACGCCTTGGACCGTGCCGCTGACGGTGACGTGGACGGTTTCGATATGGGAATCGGCCTTAGGGTCTTGCATGGTTTTTCCTTCGGATGATGCGCCGCCACGCACGAGATACGTAGGCGGAATCGGCTACAGCGGATGGTCTATAGGCCCGGCGGGCTTCGAAGCGATACGTTAGAGCACATGTCAAAACGTGCCAGCTTAGAAATACCCATTACCGAGAGCTTGGAGAAGCCATTATGGAAGAGACCAGTTTGTTGTCGGATGCCGAGACAGCGCGCTACAGGGATCAGGGCTACCTGGCCTTGAAGGACATGTGCCCTCAGGATGAGGTCGGCTACATCCGCAGGACGCTGCTGGACTTGTTCGCGAACAAGACGGGTTACAACGAGGGCGCGCAGTATGACTTCGTCAGCCGCGACGACCCGACCAAGCCCGCCAAGTTTCCCAGTCTGCATGATCCGCGCCATTATGCCCCGGGCCTGTTGAAGACGGTTTACCACGAACGCACGCTGGAACTGGCGCGGCAGCTGCTGGGCCCGCAGGCGGCGCTCTATGGCGAGCACGCGTTGCTCAAGCCCGGTCCGCACGGACCAGAGACGCCGTGGCATCAGGACGAAGCGTTCCGTTCGCCGGACTTCGTCTACAACGAATTGAGCATCTGGCTGGCGCTGCAGCCGGCCACCATCGAGAACGGCTGCATGCAGTTCCTGCCGGGTTCGAACAAATGGGACGTGCTGGAGCACCGTTCGCCGGGAGGCGACAAGAGCCTGCATCCGCTGGAATGCTGCGGCGATTTTCCGCGCGAACAGGCCGTGGCCGAGCCGCTCGATCCGGGCGGCATCACGGTGCACGACGCGCGCACGCTGCACTTCACGGGGCCCAACACGTCGCCGACGCCGCGGCTGGCGTACATCCTGATCTACAACACGCCGCCGGTCTATAAGCCCGGGCGCCGCGAATTCCCATGGCTGGAGGGCCGCTGGACCGACAGCCAGACGCGCAAGAAGCAATGGCACAAGCGTGGCGGGCTGGCGGTGGACGTGATGCGCCGGCTGCCAGGCGCGCGGCTGACCAGCCCGCGCTGGGTCGCATGGGCGACCATCCGCGCGGTCAGCAAGGTGTGGCCGCGCTAAGGCTGGGCGTGCAGGGACCGTAGAGTCTTTGCGCAGGGGGGCGAACGGGGCCGGCAAGCGACGCTTGCCGGCCCCGGCGCGTATACTGAGCGGCGCTGGCGCCCCCCTATCACTCCACAGACACTCCATGACCGCTAACCTTTCTACGATCACCTGCATCGAAGATTTGCGCGTCGTCGCGCAGAAGCGCGTGCCGCGCATGTTCTATGACTACGCCGATTCCGGCGCCTGGACAGAAGGCACCTACCGCGCGAATGAAAGCGACTTTCACAAGATCAAGCTGCGCCAGCGCGTGGCGGTGAACATGGAAGGCCGGTCGCTGCGCACCACGATGGTGGGCCAGGATGTGGTGATGCCGCTGGCGATTTCCCCCACCGGCCTGACCGGCATGCAGCACGCCGACGGCGAGATCCTGGCTGCCAAGGCCGCCGCCGATTTCGGCGTGCCCTTCACGCTGTCCACGATGAGCATCTGCTCGCTGGAAGACGTGGCGCAGGCCACCGGCAAGCCGTTCTGGTTCCAGCTCTACGTGATGCGCGACCGCGAGTTCGTGGGCAACCTGATCGACCGCGCCAAGGCCGCCGGCTGCTCGGCGCTGGTGCTGACGCTGGACCTGCAGATCCTGGGCCAACGCCACAAGGACATCAAGAACGGCCTGTCGACGCCGCCCAAGCCCACGCTGCGCAACCTCATCAACCTGGCGACCAAGCCGCGCTGGTGCATGGGCATGCTGGGCACCAAGCGCCGCACCTTCGGCAACATCGTCGGCCACGCCAAGGGCGTGAGCGACCTGTCGTCGCTGTCGTCCTGGACGGCCGAGCAATTTGATCCGCGCCTGAGCTGGGACGACGTGGAATGGATCAAGCAGCGTTGGGGCGGCAAGCTCATCATCAAGGGCATTCTTGACGTCGAAGACGCGCAGCTCGCCGCCAACAGCGGCGCCGACGCGCTCATCGTCAGCAACCATGGCGGGCGCCAGCTGGACGGCGCCATGTCGTCCATCGCGGCCTTGCCTGCCATTGCCGATGCCGTGGGTTCGAAGATCGAGGTGTGGATGGACGGCGGCATCCGCTCCGGCCAGGACATCCTGAAGGCGGTGGCGCTGGGCGCGCGCGGCACGATGATCGGCCGCGCGTTCCTGTACGGGCTGGGCGCGTACGGCCAGGCCGGCGTGACCCGCGTGCTGGAGATCCTGTACAAGGAGATGGACACGACGATGGCGCTGTGCGGCCGCCGCACGATCGAGCCGGGCGACCGCAGCATCCTGCTGCCGGGCACGTACCCGACCTGATTGCAGACGCGCATGACAAGAACCCGGACCGCCAGCATGTCCGGGTTTTTTTTCGCGCCGATGCCGGCGCTGGCTAGGCCCCGTTGCCGGTGCCCAGAAACTGGCTGGGCCGGCGCAGCGCCGGATCGAAGGGATTGATCTGCGCACCTACCGCGTCGGCCTCGCGCCGCAACATTTCCACGATCAGCGGCAGGCGTTCATCGCTGATGCGTTCGATGGGCGCGGCCACGCTCAGCGCCGCGACCGTGACGCCGTTGGGATCGTAGACCGGCACCGCCAGCCCCGCGATGTTGGGAAACACGCCCTGCCCCTGGCTGCGCGCGTAGCGCAGCTCCAGGCATTCCTTGATGCGCACGCGCATCGAGATCTCGTCCACGAATCCCAGATGATGCAGGCGCGGAATGTTGAAGCGCATGACCTCTTCGCGCTCGGCCTCGGGCAAGCTGGCCAGCAGCACCAGGCCGCCCTGTCCCATGCCCAGCGGCACGCGCCCGCCGATGTCGCCCGTGTGCGAGCGCACCGGAAATGCGCCATCCACGCGGTCGACGCAGACGGCGTCAAAGCCGCTGCGCACCAGCAGAAAAATGGTGTCGTTGAGCATGCCGGACAGCCGCAGCATGGCGGGACGGTACAGGGTGCGCAGGCTGGACTGGTGGGTGCCGGCGGCCGCGGCCAGCGAAAAGAAGGCGACGCTGAGCTGATACCCCTTGCTTTGCGCCGGCTGCTCCACCACGCCCTCCTGCATGAGTCCTTGCAGCACCCGGTGCACCGTGGCCTGCGCCTGTCCCGTGCGGGCGGCGATATCCGTCAGGCGCAGCTTTTCGCCCTTGGCGTCGGCCAGCACGCGCAGCACCGCGAACGCCCGCTGCAGCACGCCCTGGCCTGCGGAATCCTCCGAAGCTTCTGATTTCTTCATTCTTCAGTTCCGATAATTAAAATAGTCGAATGTATTTTTATCAAGAAATTCAGTCTAACGGAATTATTAGATAAAAAATTCGATTCTTCGGAAAACCCTAATTGCCCCGCATTTTCTCGCCTCCTAGACTGCCCCCATCGATCAAGCAGCTGGGGTGGGGGCAAACCCCTCCGGCGGCGCAAGGCCCGGATGGGTCACGGGGTGTGGAACATGGCATTTCTGCGGCTGGACAACGTCTCCAAGAACTATGGCGACCTGCGTGTCGTCTCGGACCTGAACCTGTCGGTCGACAAGGGCGAGTTCGTCTCCCTGCTTGGCCCCTCCGGTTGCGGCAAGACCACCACGCTGCAGATGATTGCCGGCTTTGCCGACGTGACCTGCGGCACCATCACGCTGGACGGGCGCGACATCACGCACGCCAAGCCCAACACGCGCGGGCTGGGCATCGTTTTTCAGAGCTATGCGCTGTTCCCGCACCTGACCGTGACCGACAACGTCGCCTTCGGCCTGAAGATGCGCAAGGTTGAACGCGCCGAGCGCCAGGACCGCGTGCGCGAGGCGCTGGCGCTGGTCAAGCTGGACAAGCATGCGGACCGTTTCCCGCGCGAACTGTCGGGCGGCCAGCGGCAACGCGTGGCGCTGGCGCGCGCGCTGGTGATCCGCCCGCCCGTGCTGCTGCTGGACGAGCCGCTGTCCAACCTGGATGCCAAGCTGCGCGAAGACATGCAGTTCGAACTGCGCAGCATTCAGCGCAAGATCGGCACCACGACCGTCATGGTCACGCACGATCAGGCCGAAGCCCTGTCCATCAGCGATCGCGTCGTGGTCATGCAGGACGGCCGCGCCACGCAGGTGGACGCGCCGTATCGCATGTACGAGCACCCGCAAACCGAGTTCATCTCGCGCTTCGTGGGCAAGACCAATCTGCTCGCCGGACGCGTGACGCGCTGCGGCGTGCAGGCAGAAGTCCAGACCGGCGCGTTGAGTCTCCTGGTCGACGGCGAAGGCCTGCGCCACGGCGACAGCGTGCAGTTGTCGCTGCGGCCCGAAAAGCTGGTGCCGGTGCCGTCCGGGCAAGGCAAGCTTGCCTGTGTGGTCAACACGCGCTACTTCCTGGGCAGCCAGTGGATGTACGACCTGGATTCGCCCGTGGGGGCGTTGACCATCCTGACGCCCAACGACGGCCGCCGTCCGCACGACGACGGCGAAGCCATCGGGCTGGACTGGGCGGACGGCGTGCTGCGCGTGCTGCGCGCGCCCGCCGCGGCGGTGGCGGCGGACTGACATGGCGACGCTCACGCAACGCGGCGCTGCCGCCAGCCTGCCCAAGCCGCGCAACGACGGCCTGCTCGCCATCCTGGGATCGATCCCACTGGCGCTCGTGTTCCTCACGCTGGTGCTCACGCCGCTGGCGCTGACGTTCGCCTTGTCCTTCCGGCCGTTCGATTACGCCGCGGGCATCCAGCCGGGCCACACGTTCGAGCACTACCTGGCCGTGGTCACGGACAGCTATTTCATCGAGATCTTCTGGCGCACCTTCTGGATCGCCGGCGTCACCACGCTGATCTGCGTGCTGATCGGCGCGCCCGAAGCCTACATCCTCTCGCGCATGGGCAAGCCCTGGCGCTCGATCTTCCTTCTGGTGGTGCTGTCGCCGCTGCTGATCTCGCTGGTGGTGCGCGCGTTTGGCTGGAGCATGCTGCTGGGTCCGGGCGGACCGCTGGGCAAGGCCGCCGCCGCGTTAGGGCTGGGAACGCTGCTGTACACGCCCACCGCCGTCATCATCGGCCTGGTGCACGTCATGCTGCCCTTCATGGTGATCCCCGTCTGGACGTCGCTGCAGAAGCTGGACCCCACTGTCGAGCATGCGGCGCTGTCGCTGAACGCCTCGCGCTTTCAGACGCTCACGCGCATCGTGCTGCCGCAGGCCATGCCGGGCATCCTGTCGGGCAGCCTCATCGTCTTCGGCCTGTCGGCCAGCTCGTTTGCGATTCCCGCGCTGCTGGGCGGACGTCGCCTGAAGATGGTGGCCACCGTCGTGTACGACGAGTTCCTGACCGAGCTGAACTGGCCGCTGGGCGCGGCCATCGCGATCGTGCTGCTGATCGTGAACGTGATCGTCATGATGGCGTACAACCGCGTCGTCGAACGCTCTTACCGCCGCAGCCTCGGCTGAGCCGCGCAAGGAATCGAACATGCAGAAGAACGGTCCTTTCGCGCTGGCGTTCAACTTCCTGGTGGTGGCTTTCGTGCTGGCGCCGCTGGTCATCGTGTGCCTGGTGGCGTTCACGCCGGACTCGACGCTTACCGTGCCCACCACAAGCTTCTCGCTGCGCTGGTTTTACGCGGTATTCGAGCATCCCAACTTCATGCAGGCGTTCAAGAACAGCCTGTGGCTGGCGTTCCTGTCGGCCAGCATTGCCGTGTGCCTGGCCGTGCCCGCGGCCATCGCCATCACCCGCTACCGCTTTCCGGGGCGCGACGTGCTCAACGGCCTGTTCCTGTCGCCGCTGATGATCCCGCACCTGGTGCTGGGCGTGGCGCTGTTGCGTTTCTTTGCGCTGATGGGCATGGCCGGCAGCTTTCCGTGGCTGGTCGCCAGCCACGTGGTCGTCATCACGCCTTACGTGATGCGCCTGGTGATCGGCGCGCTGGTCGGCTTTGACCGGTCCATCGAGCACGCCGCGCTGTCGCTGGGCGCCAGCCGCGCCACGGTGTTCTTTACGGTGACCCTGCCGCTCATCATTCCCGGGGTATCCGGCGGCTGGCTGCTGGCATTCATCAACAGCTTCGACGAACTGACCATGTCGGTGTTCATCACGGCGCCGTCGACCATCACGCTGCCCGTGCGCATGTACATGTACGCCACCGAATCCATCGATCCCATGATGGCCGCCGTGTCCGCGCTGGTGATCGCGCTGACGGCCGTGACCATGCTGCTGCTGGACCGGGTGTACGGACTGGACCGCGTCCTGGTGGGCCAGAAATGAAATCGCTGCCGACAGCCGCAAAGGAGCCGCGCGCGCCATGGCAATCCTGAAACGCCTGGCCGAAACCGGCCGGCCCGCGTTGACCTTCACGTTCGACGGACAGCCCTGCACGGCGCTTGCCGGCGACACGGTCCTGACCGCCGTCCTGACGCAGGGCGAGCGCCTGCGCGTCTCGGAATTCGGGGGCGGGCCGCGCGCCGGCTTCTGCATGATGGGCGCCTGCCAGGACTGCTGGGTGCAGCTTGAAAACGGCGAGCGCGTGCGCGCCTGTTCCACGTATATCGAGCCCGGCATGCGGCTGCAGAGCGCCGCGCTGGCGCCGGCAGCCGCGCCCGGCACGCTGTCGGTCGCCGCCTGGCCCGAGGACGACACGCCATGACCGCCGTGATGCCCGTGATCGTCGGTGCGGGTCCGGCCGGCATCCGCGCGGCCCAGACGCTGGCCACGCAAGGCCTGCGGCCCGTGATCCTGGACGAAGGTCTGCGGCCTGGCGGCCAGATCTACCGGCAGCCGCCGCCCGGCTTCTCGCGGCCCAAATCCGCGCTGTACGGCTTCGAACACCGCAAGGCCGACGCCGTGCACCGGACCATGCAGGCGTTGCAGGGCAGCGTGGAATACCGCCCCGGCTGTCTCGTCTGGAACGTCGAGGGCAGGACGCTGGACGTGCTGCGCGACGGCGTCAGCACCACCGTGCCCTACACCCACCTCATCCTTGCCACCGGCGCCACCGACCGCGTGCTGCCGTTTCCCGGCTGGCTGACGCCCGGCGTCTACACGCTGGGCGGATCGCAGGTGGCGCTCAAGCACCAGGGATGCGGCATCGGTTCGCGCGTCGCGTTCATGGGCACCGGCCCCCTGCTGTATCTGGTGGCCTATCAGTACGCCAAGGCGGGCGCGCAAGTCGCAGCCGTCCTGGACACGTCCCGCTTTGCCGACCGCGCTGCCGCGCTGCCCGGCATGCTGCGCGCGCCCGCGCTGCTGGCCAAGGGCCTTTACTACATGGCGTGGCTGCGCGCGCACGGCGTTCCGTTGCGCAGCGGCGTGCGGCCCGTGGCCGTTGCGGGCACAGACCGCGTCACGGGCCTGTCCTACCGGCAGGGTGCACGCACCCATACGGTCGATTGCGATGCGGTCGGCTTTGGCCTGTCGCTGCGGCCCGAAACCCAGCTTGCCAGCCTGATCGGCTGCGACTTTGAATTCAACGAACGTGACCGCAACTGGATCCCGCGGCGCGATGCCGCTGGCCGCAGCAGCGTGGCGGGCGTCTACGTCGCCGGCGATGGCGCAGGCATCGGCGGCGCCGACGCCGCCGAACTGGCGGGCGAACGCGCGGCGCTGGCGCTGCTTGAAGACACCGGGCATCCGCACGACGCGCGCCGCGCGCGCGTGCTGGAATCGCAACTGACGGCCAACCGCCGCGTGCGCGACGCGCTTGAACGCGCCTTCCCGTTTCCCGAGGACTGGGCCGCCGGCATCGCCGACGACACCGTCGTCTGCCGCTGCGAGGAAGTCACCGCCGGCGCCATCCGCCAGGCCGTGCACGAGAACGGCGTGCGGGAGATGAATCGCCTGAAAGCGCTGACGCGCGTGGGCATGGGCCGTTGCCAGGGCCGCATGTGCGGCGTTGCCGGCGCGGAAGTCCTGGCCCACGCCGTGGGCTGCGCGCCGCGCGCCGTGGGCCGGCTGCGCAACCAGCCGCCGGTCAAACCCATCCCGGTCAACGTGGTGTGCCTGGAACGGCCCGCGAAAAAAGGCCCCGTGATGGAGGCCGTATGATGGAACGCATCGACACCGAAGTCGCGATCATCGGCGGCGGCATCGTTGGCGGCAGCGCCGCGCTGTTCCTGCGCCGCCAGGGCGTGCCCGTGGTGCTGCTGGAAGCGGCGCTGTGCGGCGCCAAGGCCAGCGGCGTCAACTACGGCGGCGTGCGGCGACAGGGCCGCGGCGTTGAACAGCTGCCGCTCGCGCGGCGCGCGCATGAGCTGTGGGGCAAGCTGCCCGAGCTGATCGGCATCGACGGCGAGTATGTGCGCTCCGGGCATTTGAAGCTGGCCTGCTCCGACGCCGACCTGGCGTTGCTGCAGGCCTATCGCGACAGCACGCGCGGCTTTGGCATGGATCTTCAAATCCTGGACCGCCGCGCGCTGGCGCGGCGCTTCGGCTGGTTGGGCCAGCGCGTGGTGGGCGGCTCGTTCTGCCCGCAGGACGGCCACGCCAACCCTCGGCTCGTGTCCCCAGCCTTCGGGCGTGCCGCGGCCGCGCTGGGCGCCGACGTGCGCGAAGGCGTGCGCGTCACATCAGCCACGCACGACGGCACGCGATTCACCGTGCGCGCCAGCGACACGCTGGAAGTGCGCGCGCGCGTGCTGCTCAACTGCGCGGGCGCCTGGGCCGGCCGCTTCGCCGAAGGCTTTGGCGAACCCGTGCCCGAAACGTCCATTCATCCCCTCATGATGGTGACCGAACCCCTGCCGCTGTTCATGGACGTTAGCCTGGGCATGCAAGGCGGCGGCATCTACGCGCGCCAGGTCGCGCGCGGCAACTGCGTCATCGGCGGCGGGCGCGGCGTCTCGGCGGACGCCGACTACGCCCGCCCGGGGCGCGACAACCTCGGCGCGCTGATGGCCAATGCGGCAACGCTGCTGCCCGTGCTGCGCGGCGCGCAGGTCATCCGCTTCTGGACGGGGGTGGAAGGCAACATGCCCGACCACAATCCCGTGCTCGGACCCAGCGCCATCGTGCCCGGTCTCTTTCATGCCTTCGGCCTGTCCGGCGCGGGCTTTCAGATCGGCCCGGCCGTCGGCGAAGTCCTGTCCGAACTGGTCGTGCACGGCCGATCCTCCATTCCTATCGATGCCTTCCGCATTGAACGGTACGCGCCCGCCGCTCACGGCGCCGCGGCCCGGCCTGAGAGTCTTCGTGAGCAAACGCTGGAGTCACCATGATGCACAAGAAACAGGGCGCGCAGCGCCTGACCAAGGGGAAGCGCCTGCTGGGCGCGGCGGTGCTGGCATTGCTGTCCGCCGGCGCAATGGCGCAGCAAAAGACGTTGTACGTCGGCATGAACGGCGGCGACATGGAACGCGCCTTCACGCAGCACGTGTTCCCCGACTTCGAGAAGGCCAACAACGTCAAGATCGTCGTCGTGCCCGGCACCTCGACAGACGTGCTGGCCAAGGCGCAGGCCTACAAGGACAATCCGCAGATGCACGTCATGTTCCTGGATGACGGCATCATGGCCCGCGCGATCTCGATGGGCCTGTGCGAACAGCTCAACGACGACCCCGTCCTGAAAGAGCTGTATCCCACCGCCCTGATGAAAGACCGCATGGCCGCCGGCATCGACATCGGCATGACCGGCCTGGGCTACAACACCCGCCTCTTCCAGAAGAATGGCTGGACGCCGCCGACCTCGTGGCTGGACCTGGCCGATCCCAAGTACAAGGGCAAGATCGTCTTCCAGTCTGCTTCCGGCAGCACCTTCGGCCTGCACGGCTTCCTGATGTTCAACCGTATCGAAGGCGGCAACGACCAGAACTACGAGCCCGGCTTCAAGAAGTGGCCCTCCACCATCGGCCCCAATGTGCTCGAGTACATCCCCAACTCCGCCAAGCTGGCCGAGATGATCCAGTCCGACGAGGCCGCCATCTTCCCGCTCACCCCCACCGCCATCGCCCGCCTGAAAAAGCGCGACATCCCGGTGGAATACGCCCAGCCCAAGGAAGGCTCCGTCATCCTCATGGTCGGCGAATGCGTCATCGCCAAGAACAGCGAACCCGAACTCGCGCAAAAGCTCGCGCTGTACCTCTTGTCCGCCAAGGCCCAGGCCAAGGCGCTGGAAATGGGCGGCCACTTCCCGTCCAACAAGAACGTCCAGGCGTCCGCCGACAACGCCGAGACGCTCAAGCGCTTCCAAGGCTACATGGCCAACGCTAAGATCCTGGACTGGGACCAGATCAACGCGGCCCGGCCCGCCTTCAACGCCCGCTGGAACCGCACGGTCGAACGTTGAGGCCAACGCGCGGCGTCCTGTGGACAACCCGCAGGCGCGCCGCGCCGGCCTTCCAGCAGCAAGGACACGCATGCGCCTCATCATCAATTCCGGCGGCCCCCAGGCGACAGAAGAATGGCGCGCGCATTTCCGCGCGTTCGCGCCGGAACTGGACGTTGCCGGCTGGCACGAAGACCCCGACCCCGCCACCATCGACTACGCCCTCGTCTGGGCCCCCGGCGCCGGCCGCCTGGCCACCTTCCCCAACCTGAAACTCATCATCAGCGCCGGCGCCGGCGTCGACCACATCCTCGCCGACCCCGGCCTGCCGCGCCACCTGCCCATCGCCCGCATGGTCACCGCGCGCACCCAGACCGAAATGGCCGAGTACGTGCTCACCAGCGCCCTCATGATCACGCGCAACGTCAAACGCATCACCGACAACCAGGCCCGCCGCCACTGGGAATTCTTCGACTCCCTGCGCGTCGCCGCCGACGTGCGCGTCGGCATCATGGGCCTGGGCCACCTTGGCATCGCCTCAGCCCAACTCCTGTCCGGCGCAGGCTTTCCCGTCAGCGGCTGGTCGCGCGGCGCCAGCAGGCTCCCCGACATGCCGTCCTACGCAAGCCAGGACCAGTTCGCCGACTTTCTCGCCAACACCGACCTCCTCGTCTGCCTCCTGCCCGCCACCGAAACGACGCGCGGCATCCTCAACCGCACGACGCTGTCCCAGCTCCCAAAAGGCGCCAGCCTCATCAACGCCGGCCGCGGCACCCACATGGTCACCGAGGACATCCTGGATGCGCTGAACAGCGGCCATCTGGACCAGGCCATCCTGGACGTCTTCGAGCAGGAACCCTTG
Organism: Achromobacter mucicolens; assembly: GCF_029866465.1. Taxonomy (NCBI): domain Bacteria; kingdom Pseudomonadati; phylum Pseudomonadota; class Betaproteobacteria; order Burkholderiales; family Alcaligenaceae; genus Achromobacter; species Achromobacter mucicolens. The sequence goes on from NZ_CP123364.1 coordinate 23,166, forward strand.
CCTGAAGACTCCCCACTGTGGACGCACCCAAGAATCACCATCACGCCCCACTGCGCGGCGATCCCCGACCGAAAGGAGCGCGCGCGCCACACCGCGCTGCTGATCGCAGCCAACGAGCGCGGCGAGGCGCTTCCCAACATCTACGACCCTCAGCGCGGCTACTGACGCCCAGTCACCGTGTCACGCAAGTCGGCTACTCGGCAAAACGTCACGGCACCCAGCGGAGCGCGCAGCGCCAACGTATGACGCAAGACACCGCGTAAGCGCCACCAGGCCGCCCGCGCGGCCGCCGTGGAGCGGGCACCGCAAGATCTTCCCTCCCAAGCACCGCCCGAGCATAAAAACGCCAAGCACCCCGCCCGCCCCAGCGATGCGGAAACTCGAACTAACAGAGCACGGTGTGGCGGCGGCCTTGGGGCGCGGGGCGTGTAGATGCGCCCGAGGGAATCTGAAGGGAGCCGAAGGCGGACGAAGATGACGAAGGGGCAGTCCGGAGCGAAGGCTCCGGACCGCAATCGTAGCCCCGCGCCCCAAGGCCGCCGCCGCGCCGTGCGTCTAAAGAACCCCACCGGCGCAACCCAGAGAAAAAAACCGCAAAATCTGCAAACCCCCAAAAGCTAAATTGCCCCTACCAAGGAGCAACCCATTGAAACCCGCAACGCGATCCCAACACGCCCAACGCCTGGACCCCGTCCTACGCTGGCTAGCCGCCAACCCAGACGCCCCGCCAGACCTGCACCACCTGGCCGACCTGGCCTGCCTATCCCCCTATCACTTCCACCGCGTCTACCGCGCCATGATGGGAGAAACGGTCAACGCCACCGTCCAGCGCATCCGCATGCACCGCGCGGCTGCCGCCCTGGCCGGCTCCGAAATCCCATTGAGAGACATCGCCCAACGCGCCGGCTACGAATCCGACGCCGCCTTCAACCGCGCCTTCGGCGCCCTCTTCGGCACCCCGCCGGGCCGGTATCGCGCCGCCCGCGCCCAGTCTTCCACCCCCAAGGAGCTGACCATGTACCCCGTCGTCATCGAGAACTTCCCTGGAACCATCCTGGCCGTCCTGCCCCATCGCGGCAGCTACCAGGACATCGGCCCCGTCTTCTCAAGGGCCTTCATGCTCGCCATCGGCCGCGGCATCGCCACCCCGGACACCATCGGCTACGGCATCTACTTCGATGACCCCGAACAGGTCCCCGAAAGCCAGTTGCGATCGCTGGCCGGCATGCCCGTCGCGCCCGATGCCGACATCGGCCAGGAACTCGAACGCTTCGAAATCCCCGCCGGCCGCTGCGCCATCCTCACGTACACCGGCCCCTACAACGAAATGCGCAAGCCCTACGACTGGCTCTTTGCCGAATGGCTCCCGTCCAGCGGCATGGCCCCCGCGGACTTCCCCATGTTCGAGCAATACCTGAACGACCCGCGCACCACCCCGCCCGCGCAATTGCAGACCCGCATCTGCCTGCCGCTGCAATAGCAGACAGCGCCTCCCGCTACCCGAGCACGCCTGCCAGATATTGCCGCAGCCAGGCGTGCGCCGGATCGTCCTGATAGCGCTCGTGCCAGTACAACGACACCGCAATGGGCGGCAACGTCAGCGGCACCTTCTGCGTCACGATGCGCGCGCTGCCCGACATCGCCTTCGCAATGCTCACCGGCATCGTCGCGATCAGGTCAGATCCCTCCACGATGAACGGACACACCAGATAGCTGGACAGCGTCGCCACGATCTTGCGGCTGCGGTTCTGGCCCATCAGGATGCGATCGATCGCCGTGCTGAAGTAGCGCGTGTGCGCGGCCAGATCCAGATGCCCGTAGCTCAGGTAGGCGTCCAGGTTCCAGCGCTTGCGCAAACACGGATGCCCTTCGCGCACGATGCACACCGCCGGCTCCTGGTACAGAAAGCGCGTGCGCAGATCCGGCGCCGGGTCCGGAAAATAGCCCGCGATCAACTCCACATGATTGGTGTCCAGCATGCTCAGCCCGTGCTGCGGGCGCGCCGGCACGATCTGCAACTGGAAGTGCGGCGCATCCACCGCAAGCCGCGGAATCAGCTTGGGCAGCAGCGTGTACTGCACATAATCGGTCGCATACAGCGACAGCGTGCGCGACGAATGCGCCGGGTCGAACGCCTCGCGGGTGCGCGTCGCGCGATGCCAGCCCTCCAATAGCGGCTTGAAATGCTGGTGCAGTTCCAGCGCCCGCAGCGTCGGCTGCCACGCGCCGCCCTCGCGCACCAGCAGCGGATCGCCGAACAACTGGCGCAGCCGGTTCATTGCCGCGCTCATGGCCGGCTGGCTGATGTTCATCGCCTCGGCCGCGCGCGACACATTTCTGCATGCCATCAGCGCATCGAAGTGCAGAAGCAGATTCAGGTCCGGACTCTTCATCGCCGCGCGTCCATAAATGGCATCTATACAAATATAAACCTGTAGGACTGCTGTCATCGCGGCGCCAGGCCTAGCATGACTTCGTTGTTGCAGCGAACCAAGGTCGGACACGCATGATCCGGCCATAAGGAAGTTCTATCAACAAGGGGAAACCAAGCCATGAAAACAGGGCTACTTCGCAGTTGCTGTCGCATTGCCGCCGGCGTCGCGCTCTTTGCGGCCGCCGGAACCGCCAGCGCCGCCTGGCCTGACAAGGTCATCCGTATCGTCGTGCCGTTCGCGGCCGGCGGCTCCACCGACCTGGTGGCGCGCAAGATCGCCGAAGGACTGAGCCAGCGCCTGGGCGCCAACGTCATCGTCGAAAACCGGCCCGGCGCGGGTGGCACCGTCGGCACCGAGTACGTCGCGCGCCAACCCGCCGACGGCTACACCATCCTCATGGGATCGGTCAGCACGCACGGCAGCGCGCCCTGCGTCTATTCCAAGTTGCCGTACGACGCGGTCAAGGACTTCACGCCGCTGACGGTCGTGGCCACGATCCCCAACGTCATGTCGGTGAACCAGTCCGTCCCCGCCAACAACCTGCAGGAGTTTGTGGCCCTGCTGAAGAAAGAGCCCGAGAAGTATTCCTTCGCCTCCAACGGCCAGGGCACGTCCAATCACCTGGCCGCCGAACTCTTCAAGTCCACCGCCGGGGTGTCGATGGTGCATGTGCCTTACCGCGGCTCCGGCCCCGCGCTCATCGACCTGGTGGGCGGACAGATCAACATGATGATGGACGTCGTGATGACGTCGTACCCCTACATCAAGGACGGCAAGATCAAGGCGCTGGCGGTGACCTCGCCGCAGCGCTCGGCCATGTTGCCCGACGTGCCCACCGTCGCCGAGTCCGGCTACCCCGGTTACGAGGCCATGGTGTGGTTCGGCATGCTGGCGCCCGCCAACATGCCCGAACCCTTGCGCACCAAGCTGACCGACGGCCTGGTGCAGACCCTGCACGCGCCCGCCATGAAGACCTATCTCGAGCAGCAGGGCGCTCAGGTGTCGGACGTTGCGGGCCCGGCGTTCGGCTCGATGATCAAGGACGAAATCAGCAAGTGGTGCCAGGTGGTGAAGAAAGCCGGCATTCGTCTGGACTGACCCTCATTTTTTGGAAAGAACGATATGTATCGCATAGGGATAGACGTCGGAGGCACGTTTACCGATTTCACGATGATCGACGAGGACGCCGGCGTGGTGCACTTTCACAAGGTGCCCTCCACGCCGCACGATCCCTCCGAGGCCATCGCCACGGGCATCGGTCAGATGCTTGCGGATCATGGCGTCGCGCCGTCGCAGGTGTCGCACGTGGGCCATGGCACCACGGTGGCCACCAACCTCATCATCGAACGCAAAGGCGCGCGCGTCGGCCTGATCACCACACGGGGCTTTCGCGACGTGCTGGAGATCGGCCGCCAGACGCGCCCGCACCTGTACGACTACAGCGTGGGCAAGCCGCCCGTCGCGGTGCCGCGCGAATTCCGCGCCGAAGTCGACGAGCGCGTCAACGCGGCGGGCGAGGTCCTGACGGCGCTGGACGAAGCGCAGGTGCGCGATGCGGCGCGGCGCTTCGCCAAGGCCGGCATCGAGGCCGTGACGATCTGCTTTCTGCATGCTTACCGCAACCCGGCGCACGAGCGGCGCGCGGCCAGCATCGTCCAGGAAGAAATGCCGGATGCGTACATCAGTCAGTCGTCCGAGGTGTTGCCCGAGTTCCGCGAATACGAGCGCCTGTCCACCACCGTGCTCAATGCGGCGGTCGGGCCGAAGATGGCGCGCTACCTGGAGCGTTTCCTGAAGCGGGTGCGGGAACTGGACATCGGGCATGAACCGCACACCATTCACTCCAACGGCGGCCTGATGTCGATCGCCACGGTGCGCCAGTATCCAGTGCGCACCTGCCTGTCCGGCCCCGCCGCCGGCGTGGTCGGCGCCGCGGCCGTGGGACGCGCCATCGGCAGCCTGAACCTCGTGACGTTCGACGTGGGCGGCACCAGCACGGACGTGTCGCTGGTGTGCGAAGGCAGGCCGCTCTTCACCTCGCATCGCCATGTCGCCGGCTATCCGGTCAAGACGCCGATGGTCGACATCCATGTCATCGGCGCGGGCGGCGGCAGCATTGCGTGGCTGGACGATGCCGGCGCGCTGAAGGTGGGTCCGCACAGCGCGGGCGCGGTGCCGGGCCCGGTGGGCTACGGCCGTGGCGGCCAGGAGCCCACCATCACCGACGCCGAAATCGCGTTGCAGCGGCTCAACCCCGTGGCGCTCTTGAACGGCCGCATGCCGGTGTATGCCGATGCGGCGCGCGAGGTCATCCGCGGCCGCGTCGCCGAACCGCTAGGCCTGTCCATGGAGGCGGCTGCCGAGGGCATCCTGCGCATCGCCGCCGCCAACATGAGCCGCGCGATCCGGGCGGTTTCCACCGAGCGGGGCTACGACCTGTCGCGCTTCGCGCTGTATGCCTACGGCGGCGCGGGTCCGCTGCACGCCGTGGAAGTGGCCGAGGAATGCGGCATCCCCCTCGTCATCGTGCCGCAGGAACCCGGCACGATGTGCGCGCGCGGCATTTTGCTCAGCGACATCTCGTTCGACTTCGTGCAAAGCGAGATATCGCTCGCCAGCGAGGACACGTGGCCCGCCATCACCGCCATCTTCGAAGGGCTTGCCGCGCAGGCGCGCGACTGGCTCGCGTCCGAACGCGTCGATCCCGCGCTGCGCGTGTGCCACAGCGCGATCGACGCGCGCTACGAGGGGCAGAACTTCGAGGTGCAGGTCAGCCTGGACGACACGGGCCCGGGCGGCTACGCGCAATTCGCGCGGCGCTTTGAAGAGGCCCATGAGCGCGAATACGGCTACACGGTAGATGATCGCAAGGTGCAGATCATCAATTGCCGCATGCAGGCGGTCGGACAGGTGGTGAAGGCGCCGCTCGCGCCACGCCATGTGGGCGGCACGCTGCAGGACGCGCGGCTGGGCGAGCGCAAGGCGTACTTCGGGCCGGCGCATGGCTGGCTGCAAACGCCCGTGTACGACCGCGACCGCGTGCCGACCGGCGCGCGCTTTCAGGGCCCGGCGCTGCTCGAGGAAATGAGCTCGACCACGGTGGTCGGCGTGGGCCACGAGGCCAGCGTCGACGAATTCGGCAACCTGATCATCCGTTTGCAAGGAGGCTCGCATGAACAAGCCTGATTCCATTGACCCGCGCGAGGCGGACAGCGCCTCGGTCCTGGCGGATCCGATCGGCATGGAGGTGTTCTGCAACCGCCTGCTGTCGATCACCGAAGACATGAACAACACGCTGGTGCGCGCCTCGTTCTCGACCAACATCAAGGAACGCAAGGATTGCTCGGTGGCGCTCTTTGACGCGGCAGGGCGGCTGGTCGCGCAGGGCACGCAGATCCCGCTGCACCTCGGATCGCTGGACGGCGCCATGCGCGCCATCCTGCGCACGTTTGCCGAAGACCAGATCCGCGACGGCGACGTGTTCATCTGCAACGATCCGTACCTGGCCGACGGCAGCCACCTGCCCGACATCAACATCATCACGCCGGTGTTCTGGGAAGGCACGCTGCGATTTTTTGCCGCCAACATCGCGCATCACTCCGACGTGGGCGGCGCCGTGCCTGGCTCTATTGCCGGCGGGCTGAAGTCGATCTTCGAGGAAGGCATCCGCATCCCCGCCTGCCGCCTGGCCCGCGCGGGCCAGGCCGACGAGGACCTGCTGCGCCTCATCTGCGCGAACACCCGCGATCCGGAAGAGCGCGTGCTCGACCTGCGCGTGCAGATGGCGACCAACCGCCGCGGCGCGGCCGCGGTGCAGGGACTGATCCGCCAGATGGGGCTGCAAGCTGTGCTGCGCTCGGTGGACGACGTGATCGCCTATACGCGCAAACGCCTCTTGAACCGCATCGCCGAGCTGCGCCCCGGCAGCTACACCTTCCGCAGCGATCTTGACGACGACGGCATGGGCGGCGATCCGGTGCCCATCCAGGTGACGCTGACCGTGGGCCCGGACAATCTGCATTTCGACTTCGACGGATCGGGCAAGCAGGCGCGCGGCGCCATGAACCTGCCGTTCAATGCCCTGCGCGCCTGCGTCTACTACGCGGTGAAGGCGCTGCTGGATCCGGATCTGGCGCCCAATGCCGGGCTGTTCGACCCGATCACGCTGTCCGCGCCCGTGGGCACCATCACCAATCCCGAGCATCCGGCCGCGGTGGGCGCGCGGTCCATCACCGCGCAGAAGGTCGCCGGCGCGATCTTCGGTGCATTTCGGGGCCTGCTGCCGCCGGAAAAGACCATGGCTTCCAGCAACGACTGCTGCCCCGCCATCGTGTTCTCGGGCCGGTGGCGCGAGCGCGCGGGACACTTCGTGTACCTGGAAACCTTGGGCGGCGGCGCGGGGGCGCGATTCGATGCGGACGGCATGGATGCGGTGCATGTGCACATGACCAACACGTCGAACCTGCCGGTCGAAGCGCTGGAGAACGAGTATCCCCTGCTGATGGACGAGTACGCGATGATTCAGGACTCGGGCGGCGCGGGCCGCACGCGCGGCGGCATGGGCATCGCCAAGCAGATACGCGCGGTGGGACCAGGCATCGTGTTCTCGGCGCGCTCGGACAGCCACACCGTCGGCGTGGCCGCAGGCGTTGACGGCGGTGGAGATGGCCGCCGCGCGCGCCTGATCCGCAACTTCGGAACGCCGCAGGCCGAGGAGCTTTTTTCCAAGACCGCCAACATTGCGCTTGCGGCTGGCGATAGCGTGCGCATCGAAACGCCGGGGGCCGGCGGTTATGGCGCGCCGTCGGAGCGGCCGCGGGCGCGCGTGGAACAGGACCTGGCTGACGGCAAGATCAGCCCTCACGCGGCGCGTGCGGACTATGGGCTGTCCGCGTAGACCGAGCCGCGCGTCAACTGACGTTCAGGGTCATCGAGTACTTCATCTTGTCGTGCGGAAACGTGGTGATGGTGGCAAGCAGCAGCACGCCGCCGTCGCCGTAGTACCGGCGGGTGATGACAAAGCCGGGCGTGCCGGTGTCGACTTGAAGTTGCCTGGCGATCGCCGCGCCGATCGGCGTGGCGGAGAACTCCTGGTTGACCTCGGTGATGCGGTCGCCGAAGTGGTCCTCGATCAGCCGCAGCAGCGAGATCCGCGACTTCACATCCACCAGCACGTCCGAATGCGCCGGGTTCGTGTAGATGAGCGTGCTGGCGGCCGGCACGTCGGGATCGTCCAGTGTCTTGATCGAGTTGATGTGCAGCCATTCTTGCCCGGCTTCGCAGCCCAGCGTTTCGGCAAGGCGCTTGGTCAGCTTGACGGTGCGCACGTCCTGCACCAGCAGTGCCGCGTTGCGCGCGTACTGCAGCAGATCGGGAAACTGCGAGATGCGCTGCGTGAAACGGGTCGTCGCGCGGGCCGTTTCGACACGCGTGCCCACGCCCGGCCGGCGCGACACCACGCCCGCCACCGTCAGCATGCGGATCGCTTCGCGGATGGTGTGGCGGCTGGCGCCGAATTGTTCGCACAGTTCGTGCTCGGTGGGAAGCAGCGTCATGACGGGGTAGCGCCCGGAGCTGATGTCCTGCGAGAGCGACTGATAGATGCTCTTGTAGCGGGGGCCACCCGACATGTCTGCCGGGAGCGCCGCGCCGGGCCGGCCGCGGGCTTGCCGCTCCCCGCCGGGGCTGGCAGCGCGCTCGGAGGATCGGGTCATGAGGTTGGCTCCTTGATTGGTTTTATAGGGTTTGTCCGGACAATAACCGATTGACAAGGCAGTCATGCGGGATTCATTATTTGTCCGGACATTCATGTACGGACAAATTGTACGGCGGACATGAGGTCGCCGGGCAACAAATCAGTCGGTTCTTGCAGTTCTCTTCCAAAATTCGGGGGTTCTCATGAGCAAGGTACTTGCAGTGCTCGCGGCGGCGGCGGTAGCGGCCGGGCTGGGCGCAAACGCACAGGCGCAGCAGAAACTGGTGGTGGCCGGCTACGGCGGCTCGTTCGAAGACATCATGCGCAAGGACATCTTCCCGCCCTTCGCCAAGCAGCATGGCGTCGAGCTGGATTACGTGGCCGGCAATTCCACCAACACCGTGGCGCGCCTGCAGGCGCAAAAGAGCAACCAGCAGATCGACGTCGCCATCATCGATGACGGCCCCATGTACCAGGCCATTGCGCTGGGTTTTTGCGAACCCATCAAGAACCTGCCCGCCGACGACATCTACACCACCGCACGCTACAAGGACGACAAGGCGGTCGCCATCGGCATCGTGGCCACGGGCATCATGTACAACAAGAAGGTCTTCGACGAGAAGAAATGGGCGCCGCCCACGTCCTGGAAGGACCTGAAGGATCCCAAGTACAAGAAGCAACTGGTCATTCCGCCGCTGAACAACACCTATGGCCTGCACACGCTGGTGGAATACGCCCGCGAAGGCGGCGGCGGCGAAAAGAAGATCGATCCGGGCTTCACCACGTTCAAGAACGAGGTCGGTCCCAACGTGCTGGTCTATGAGCCTTCGCCCGGCAAGATGACCGAGCTCTTCTCCAGCGGGCAGGCCACCATCGCGGTCTGGGGCAGCGGCCGCGTCAAGGCGTTTGCCGACACGGGCTTTCCGGTCGGATTCGTCTATCCGCAGGAAGGCGCCTACGCGCTGCTGTCTTCCGTGTGTCCGATCGCCAAACCCAATGCCAACCCGAAGGCGCAGGCCTTCGTCGAATACCTGGTGTCGCCCGAGGTCCAGGAAAAGCTCGCTTCCGCGTACGGCTATGGTCCGGTCAACAAGAAGGCCAAGGTCACGGACGATCCCCGTGTGCCGCTGCCCATCGGCAAGCGCGCCGCCGATCTGATCGTGATCGACTGGGATACGGTCAATCAGAACCGGGACGACTGGAACAAGCGCTGGACGCGGGAAATCGAGCGCTGACGCGTGGGCATACGGGCGGCGCCACTGCCGCCCACCGGGAGCATTCATGACCTATCTTGTGCTTGACCGCCTGAGCAAGCGCTACGGCGACACCACGGCCGTTGAAAACCTGAGCCTGTCGGTAAACAAAGGCGAATTCATCTCGCTGCTGGGACCGTCCGGCTGCGGCAAGACCACCACGCTGCAGATGATCGCCGGCTTCGTCGAACCGTCCGGCGGCAGCATCGTGCTGAACGGCAAGGACGTCAGCAAGGTGCCCGCCAACAAGCGCGGGCTGGGCATGGTGTTCCAGAACTATGCGCTCTTTCCGCACATGACCGCGGCCGAGAACGTGTCGTTCGGCCTGGAGATGCAGCGCGTGAAAAAGGACGAGCGCCAGGCCCGCGTGGCCGATGCGCTCAAGCTCGTGGGCCTGTCGCATCTGGCCGACCGGCACCCGGCGCGCATGTCCGGCGGCCAGCAGCAGCGCGTGGCGCTGGCGCGGGCGCTGGTCATCCGGCCGAGCGTGCTGCTGCTGGACGAACCGCTCTCCAACCTGGACGCCAAGCTGCGCGAAGAGATGCAGCTGGAATTGCGCAGCATCCAGCGCACGGTCGGCACCACGACCATTCTCGTCACGCACGATCAGTCCGAGGCTCTGGCGCTGTCGGACCGCATCGTGGTGATGAACCAGGGCCGCGTCGAACAGGTGGCCGAACCCTTTGCCGCGTACGAAGGGCCTGCCAGCCATTTCGTGGGCGGTTTCCTGGGCAAGGCCAACGTGTTCACGCCGCAGGCCGAGCAGTACGAAGGCGAGACCCGCGCGCGCATCGGCGAGGCCCACATTGGTCTGGCGGGCGCACCGGTGCCGCAGGGCGCGGTGATCGTGCGGCCCGAAAAGATCCTGTTTTCCGAGCCCGCGGCCTGTGCATTGCCGGGCCGCATGAAGACGCGCGTCTTCCAGGGCAACCATTGGTTGTGCCAGGTGGAAACGTCGGTCGGCGAAGTGATGGTGATCCGGCAGAACGACGGCGTGCCGGTGCCCGCCGAAGGCGAGACCGTGCATCTGCGCTGGCGCGCGCAGGACATGTGCGCCGTCGATCCGGCGGCCGCGCCGCAAGGCAACGCGTCATGAGCGCGCGCACCAATCCGTGGGTGCTGAGCGCCCCGGCGCTGGTAGTGTATGCCACGTTCCTCGTGGTGCCGATGGCGCTGGTGTTTCTGATCAGCTTCTTCGACTTCCAGTTCTACGGCGGCATCGAGGCCACCTTTACCTGGAAGAACTACATCGAGATCTTCTCGGACGGCTACTACTACGAGATCTACGCGCGCACGTTTGGCGTGGCCGCGGCCGTGACCGTGGCGTGCCTGGTGCTGGGCACGGCCGAAGCCTACGTGCTGTCGCGCATGGCCAATCCGTGGAAGGGCCTATTTTTGATGGTGGTGCTGGGCCCGCTGCTGATTTCGGTGGTGGTGCGCACGCTGGGCTGGGCGTTGCTGTTCGGGTCCACCGGCCTCATCAACAAGGCGCTGATGGGCATCGGCCTGATCTCCACCCCCATCGACCTCATGTACAGCAACCTGGGGGTGGGCATTGCGCTGACGCACGTGCTGGTGCCCTTCATGGTGATCTCGGTGTGGGCGTCGCTGCAGCGGATCAACCCCGCTACCGAGGCGGCTGCGCTGTCGCTGGGCGCCAGCCAGTTCACCGTCATCCGGCGCGTGATCGTGCCGCAGGTGATGCCCGGCATCCTCTCGGGCGCAATCATGGTGTTTGCGATGGCGGCCAGCTCGTTCGCCACGCCGGCCATCATCGGCGGGCGGCGCTTGAAGAACGTGGCCACCGCCGCCTACGACGAGTTCCTGAACACCCTGAACTGGCCGCTGGGCGCGGCGCTGGCCGTGGTGCTGCTGGTGGCGACCGTGGTGGTGCTGCTGTCGGCCAACCGCATCATCGAGCGCCGCTACGGGGCCGTGTTCAACCAGGCCGGAGGCTGACATGCAATTTCGCAACGGCCCCATCGGCCTCGTCTTCCACACGCTGTTCATCCTGTTCATCCTGGCGCCCATCGTCATGGTGTGCGCGGTGGCGTTCACGTCTGAAGGCTTCATTTCGCTGCCCTCGGGCGGGCTGTCGCTGCGCTGGTTCCGCGCCATCCTGGACAACCCGCGCTTTGTCGATGCGTTCTGGTTCAGTCTGGGCCTGGGCACGTTGTCGGCCACGCTAGCCATCGGACTGGCCGTGCCCAGCGCATTGGCGATCGCCCGCAACCGCTTCACGGGCCGCGAAGCGCTGGTGGCGTTCTTCCTGTCGCCGCTGATGATTCCGCACGTGGTGCTGGGTCTGGCGTTCCTGAAGTTCTTCACGACCGTGGACCTGGCCGGCACGTATTTCGGCCTGGTCGTGGCGCACGTGATTCTGGTCATGCCGTATGCGCTGCGGCTGGTGCTGGCCTCGGCAACGGGCATCGATCCGGCGCTGGAGCGGGCGGCGCAGTCGCTGGGCGCGTCCAACTGGACGGCATTCCGGCGCGTGGTGCTGCCGCTCTTGCTGCCGGGCGTGGTCAGCGGCTGGGTGATCGCGTTCATCACCAGCTTTGACGAACTGACGATGTCGATCTTCATCGCCTCGCCGTCCACCACGACGCTGCCGGTGCGCATCTTCCTGCATATCGAAGACACCATCGATCCGCTAGTGACGGCCGTGTCGGCGGTGCTGATCTACGTGACGATCATTGCCATATTCATCCTGGACCGCGCGGTCGGCCTGGAGAAGCTGTTTGTAGGAAAGGGACGCTGATGACGGAAGAGAAAGAACTGGCGCCGCGCGCGCCCGTGCACCGCGGTATCTACGATGCGGCGGTGATCGGGGGCGGTCTGGTCGGATCGGCCGTGGCCTACGGGCTGCGCCGCGAACTGGACCACGTGGCCGTGCTGGACGAGGGCGACGTGGCCTATCGGGCTTCGCGCGGGAACTTCGGCCTGGTGTGGGTGCAGAGCAAGGGCATGGGCCTGCCGCGCTACGGCGTGTGGACGATGACGTCGGCCACCGGCTGGCCCCGGCTTGCCGCCCTGCTGCAGGAAGAGACCGGGGTCGACGTGCACCTGGAGCAGCGCGGCGGCCTGCACGCGCTCCTGAGCGACGAAGAGGTCGAGGCGCGCACACGCTTCATGAATACGCTGCTGGCGCAGCCGGGCATGGCGCAGTACGAATGGAAGATGCTCGATCGCGCCGAGGTCGCGGACCTGGTGCCGGGCATCGGACCCGAGGTGCGCGGCGCGACGTGGACGCCGGTGGACGGCATCGCCAATCCGCTCAAGCTGCTGCGCGCGCTGCACATGAGTTTTGCACAGCGGGTTGTGGATTACCTGCCGCAGCGGCCGGCGCAGAGCATCCGCCTGCGTGACGGCGTGTTTGAAATCGCCACGCCCGGCGGCACGGTGCGCGCGCACAAGGTGGTGCTGGCCTCGGGGCTGTCCAACAAGCAGCTTGGCGAGCAAGTCGGGCTGGATGTGCCGGTGCGGCCGCAGCGCGGCCAGATCGTCGTGCTGGAGCGCACGCGCCGCATGCTCGAGACGCCGTTGTCCACGCTGCGCCAGACCGACGAAGGCACGTGGCTCATCGGCGATTCGCAGGAAGAGGCCGGCTATGTGGACAACCTGGTTGGCCTGCCGATCCTGGGCACGCTTGCCGACCGCGCCGTTCGCACCCTCCCCGCGTTGCGGGACGTGCGCGTGGTCCGCAGCTGGGCAGCGCTGCGCGTCATGTCCAAGGACGGCTTTCCGATCTATCAGCAATCCGAAACGTGCCCGGGGGCCTTCGTCGCCACCTGTCACAGCGGCGTGACCCTCGCCGCCGCGCACGCGCTCAACTTGGCGCCCATGATCGCCGCCGGCAAGCTGGCCGACGACATGGCGCCCTTCTCGACCCGGAGGTTTCATGTTCAAGCGGCTTGACGAGGCGCAGCGGCAGGCGCAGGGCGCGCCGGTGCGGGTAACGGTCAATGGCGCCGAAATGCTGTGCCGCCAGGGCGACAGCGTGGCGGCGGCGCTCTTTGCGGGCGGCGTGCAGGCCTGCCGCGACACGGCCGTCAACGAGGTGCCGCGTGGCCCCTACTGCATGATGGGCGTCTGCTACGACTGCCTGGTCACCATCGACGGACAAGCGAACCAGCAGGGCTGCATGACGCCCGTGCGGGAAGGAATGAAGATCGAGCGCCAGTTGGGCGCGCGCAAGGTGCAGGCATGATCGACACGATGCAATGCGATTTGCTGGTGGTGGGCGCCGGTCCGGCCGGTTTGGCAGCCGCGACGCTGGCCGCGAACCTGGGCGTGGATACCATGCTGCTCGATGAGCAGCCCGCGCCCGGCGGCCAGATCTACCGCGCCATCACCACCACTCCGGTCACTAACCGCGGCATTCTGGGTGAAGACTACTGGCACGGCGCGACGCTGGTGCCGCCGTTCCAGAAATCGGGCGCGCGCTACGTGCCGGGAGCGACGGTCTGGGCCGTGGCGCAGCGCACCGCGCCCGAGCCGGCCGACGGTTTCGAGGTGGCGTACTCGGTGGCGGGCGAGGCCCGCATCGTGCACGCACGCCGCCTGCTGCTGGCCACCGGCGCACAGGAGCGGCCCTTCCCCATTCCAGGCTGGACGCTGCCGGGCGTCATCACCGCGGGCGCTGCGCAGATCCTGTTGAAGTCGTCCGGCGTCGTGCCGTCCGATCGCACCGTGCTGGCCGGTTGCGGGCCGCTGCTGTACCTGGTGGCCTGGCAGTACCTGAATGCGGGCGTGAAGGTCGATGCGCTGCTGGAAACCACGCCGCCGGGACGCATGGGACAGGCGCTGCCCAAGGTCTGGGGCTTTCTGCGGTCGCCATATCTGGGCAAGGGACTGAAACTGCTGCGCGCGGTCAAGGCAGCCGTGCCCATCGTCAAGGGCGTGACGGCGCTGGAAGCGCTGGGCGACGGCAAGCTGCAAAGCGTGCGTTACACGGCGGGCGGCGTCACCAAGATGTTGCCTGCGGATCAGCTGATGCTGCACCAGGGCGTGGTGCCCAACGTGAACCTGTCGCGCGCGGTGGGCGTGGCGCACCGCTGGAATGACGCGCTGGACTGTTGGGAGCCGGAGGTCGACGAGTGGGGCACGACGGCGGTGGACGGCATCGGCATGGCCGGCGACGGCGCGGGCATCGCGGGCGCGGTGGCGGCCGAACACCGCGGCCGGTTGGCTGCGTTGCAGGCCGCGCATCTGCTGGGCCGCATCGACGCCCGCAAGCGCGACAGCGAGGCCGCCGCGCCGCGCGAGGCGCTGGCGCGGGCTGTGCGGGGCCGCGAATTCTTCGACACGCTCTATAAGGCGCCCGAGGCATTCCGCCGGCCCACCGGCGACACCATCGTCTGCCGCTGCGAGGAAGTGACCGCCGCGCAGGTGCGCGAGACCGTCAAGCTGGGCTGCAGCGGGCCGAACCAGATGAAGGCCTTCCTGCGCTGCGGCATGGGTCCGTGCCAGGGCCGCTTCTGCGGCCTGACGGTGTCGGAAATCATTGCCGAGGAACGCGGCGTGCCAACCGAGGAAGTGGGCTATTACCGGCTGCGCTTCCCGACCAAGCCGCTCACGCTGGGCGAACTGGCCTCGCTGCCCCAGACCGACGATTCGCGCCAGGCGGTCGTCCGCCTGAAGAAATGACGGGTGGACACCATGACCGTTCACCCGCGGGCGGCTGAAGTCATCATCATCGGCGCCGGGCTGCATGGCAGCTCGGCCGCATTGCATCTGGCGCGCGCTGGCGTGCGCGCGCTGGTCGTCGAAAAGAACTACGTGGGGCGTCACGCCTCCGGCGTCAATGCGGGCGGCGTGCGCACGCTGTCGCGCCATCTGGCCGAAGTGCCGCTGGCGCTGGCCTCGCGCGAGATCTGGTACCGCATCGGCGAACTGGTGGATGACGATTGCGGCTTCGAGCAGCACGGGCAGGTGCGCGTCGCCGAGAACGCGGCGGATGCCGAGACGCTGCGCGCGCGGCTCAAGACCATGACCGATCACGGCTACACCCACGAGCAGTGGATAACGCGTGAAGACCTGCTGGAGATGATTCCCGCGATTGCGCCCACGGTGCAGGGCGGCCTGATCGCGCGCGAGGACGCGGCGGCCGATCCCTACCGCACCACCCTCGCCTTTCGCATGAAGGCCGCCAGCCTGGGCGCACGCTTTCTGGAAGGCGTGCGCGTGCAAGGCGTGACGCGTCAGGACGGGCAATGGCGCGTGCAGACGGATGACGGCGTGTACACCGCGCCGCAGGTGCTGAACTGCGCGGGCGCATGGGCGGATCGCATCGCCGCGCAGTGGGGCGAGCCGGTGCCGCTGCTACCCATCAGTCCGATGATGCTCGTCACGCTGCGCATGGATCACTTTCTGGATCCCGTGGTGCTGGGCACGGGCCGTGCGCTGTCGTTCAAGCAGCGCACCAATGGCACCGTGCTGATCGGCGGGGGCCGGCGTGCCTGGGTGGATCGGGATGCCGAATGGACCGAACTGGATTTCCGCTCGCTGGCCGAGGGCGCACGCACGGTGGTGGACCTTTTCCCGCACATGCGCGACGCCATCGTGAACCGCGGCTGGGCCGGCATCGAGGCGGCCATGCCCGATGAGATCCCGGTGATCGGGCGCAGCAGCCGGCATGAGACCGCCTTTCACGCCTTCGGGTTTTCGGCGCACGGCTTCGAGCTCGGGCCCATCGTGGGCCGCATCATGGCCGACCTGATCACGACCGGCGCGACGGACCTGCCGATCGCGCCATTCCGGATTGAACGTTTTTCGGATGCCGCCATGGCATCCGCCCCATCGACCAAGGAGCAAGACGAATGAACGATATCGTGCGCAGGGAAACCAACGAGCGCCTGTCCCGCATCGTGATTCACGGCGACACCGTCTATATCGCGGGGGTGACGTCGACCGCGGAAGGCGGCATCCAGGCCCAGACGCGCGACGTGCTGGCCAAGATCGACGGCTATCTGAAGCAGGCGAACACCGACAAGTCGCGGCTGCTGTCCGTGCAGATCTGGCTCAAGGACATCGCGCGTGACTTTGCCGGCATGAACGCCGTGTGGGCCGAGTGGGCGCTGCCGCGCGCGATGCCCACCCGCGCCACCTGCGAGGCCAAGCTGGCCTCGCCCGACATGCTGGTGGAGATCATCGTGACGGCCGCGGCGCAGCCGGCTTACGTCAGCGGGCCGACGTCTGAAAGCTGACTTCGCCGGGGCGGCCCGGCAGGTGCAGCGTGGCGGTGGCCGGCGGCGTGGTCGCCACCACCTTGCCCGCGCGCAGCACCATCAGGCGCGTGGCGCGCAGGCGCAATGCCTCGACCGCGTCGCGCGCCTGCAGCAGCACCAGGTCGGCGCGCTTGCCGACCGCCAGGCCCGTCTCGTCCAGGCCCAGGATCTTGGCGGGCGTGGTCGTCACCGCTTCAAAACAGGCGCGCATCGCGTCCTGTCCCGTCATCTGGCCCACGTGCAGGCCCATGTGCGCGACTTCCAGCATGTCGCCTGAACCCAGGCTGTACCACGGGTCCATCACGCAGTCGTGGCCGAAGGCGACCGGCACGCCTGCCGCCATCAGCTCGGGCACGCGCGTCATGCCGCGTCGCTTCGGATACGTGTCGTGGCGGCCTTGCAGCGTGATGTTGATGAGCGGATTGGCAATCGCCGACACGCCCGCTTCGCGGATCAACGGAATCAGCTTGGACACGTAGTAGTTGTCCATGGAATGCATGGACGTCAGGTGCGAGCCCGTCACCCGGCCGTAGAGGCCGAGCCGCTGCGTGTGATACGCCAACGTTTCAATGTGGCGCGACAGCGGATCGTCGCTTTCGTCGCAGTGCATGTCCACGCGCAGGCCGCGTTCTGCCGCCAGCTCGCACAGGATGCGCACGGATTCGGCGCCGTCCTGCATGGTGCGTTCAAAGTGCGGAATGCCGCCCACCACGTCCACGCCCATGTCCAGCGCGCGCTTCAGGTTGTCCAGCGCCCCGGGCGCGCGCAGCACGCCGTCCTGCGGGAAGGCGACCAGTTGCAGGTCCAGGTAAGGTTTGACCTTTTCGCGCACGTGCAGCAGCGCTTCCGTTGCCAAGAGGCGCGGGTCGCAGACATCCACGTGCGAGCGAATGGCCAGCAGCCCGCGCGCCACGGCCCAGTCGCAATAGGCCAGCGCGCGTTCGACCAGCGCTTCCTGCGTGAGCAGAGGCTTGAGCTCGCCCCACAGCGCAATGCCTTCGAGCAGCGTGCCCGACTGGTTCACGCGCGGCAGGCCAAAGGACAGCGTCGAGTCCATGTGGAAATGCGCGTCGACGAAGGGGGAGGTGACCAGTTGCCCGGCGGCGTCCACCGTCTGCGCGGCCTCGGCCTTCAGGGCCGGTTCCAGCGCGGCGATGCGGCCATCGGCCACGCCGATGTCGATGTTGGTGCGGCCGTCGGGCAGCGTGCAGTGCTTAAGAATCAGGTCAAGCATGCGTGTTCCTTGCGAAGAATGTCAGTGTCGTCATGGCGTCCCGTCACCGTTCGCCTTTGCGGTAAGGCTTCATCAAGGCCTGCGGGTAGGCGGCGCGGCGCGCCATGAACACCAGGGCCAGGATGGACAGGATGTAGGGCAGCATCAGATACACCTGATACGGCAGTTCGGGCATGCCCGGCAGCGCCGCGCCGCCTTGTTGCAGGCGCAGTTGCAGCGCGTCGAAGAACGCGAAGATCAGCGCGCCCAGGAGCGCCTTGCCGGGCCGCCACGACGCAAACACCACCAGCGCCACGCAGACCCAGCCCCGGCCGTTGACCATGTTGAAGAAGAACGCGTTGAATGCGGCCAGCGTCAGGAAGCTGCCCGCCACGCCCATCAGCGCCGATCCCGCCACGATAGCGCCGATGCGCAGGCGCGTCACGGACAGGCCCTGGCCTTCGGCGGCGGCGGGGTTCTCGCCCACCATGCGCACGGCCAGCCCCACCGGCGTGCGGTTCAGCACCCAGGCCAGGATCGGCACGGAGGCCAGCGCGATCAGCGTCATGGGCGTCTGCCCGGCCAGGACGGGGCCGATCAGCGGAATTGCCGCCAGGAACTTCATCTCGGCAAATGGGGTGATCGTCGGCGGCGCGGACACGCTGGGGAACGTGACGCGGTAGGCAAAGTAACTGAGGCTGGTGGCCAGCAGCGTCACGCCCAGGCCCGAGACGTGCTGCGACAGGCCCAGCGGCACCGTCAGCACGGCGTGCAGCAGGCCGAACACGGCGCCGGCCAGCGCGGCGGCCAGCACGCCCACGTACAGCGGCGCGCCCAGGTAGACGACCAGCCAGCCGGTGAAGGCGCCGGCCACCATGATGCCCTCGATGCCCAGGTTCAAGACGCCGGCGCGCTCGCACAGCAGCACGCCCAGCGTGCCCAGAATCAGCGGCGTGGCCAGGCGCAGCACGGCCACCCAGAACGCCGAGGAACTCATCAGATCCATCCATTCCATGGCGTGCTCCTCAAGCCTTGTTGCGGCGCAGGCGGTACTGCGCGAATAACGTCGCGACCAGCATGGCGAGCAGCGAAGTGGCGACGATGACGTCGGCGATGTAGTTGGGCACGGCGATGGCGCGGCTCATGCTGTCGGCGCCGACCAGCATGCCGGCCACGAAGATGCTGGCCAGGATCACGCCCAGCGGATGCAGGCCGGCCAGCATGGCGACGACCACGCCCGTGTAGCCGTACCCTGGCGACATATCCAGCGTGACGTAGCTGGTGCGCCCCGCGACCTCGATGGCGCCGGCAAGGCCGGCCAGCGCGCCGGACAGCATGGCGGTGCCCAGCATCACGCGGTTCACCGGCAGGCCCAGAAAGCGGGAGGCGTGGGCATTGGCGCCCACCGCGCGCATCTGAAAACCGAAGACGGTGTAGCGGTTCAAGAGCCACAGGCCCAGCGCCAGGCCCGCGGCCCACAACAGGCCCGTGTGGGCGCGCGTGCGTTCGATGAGCTTGCCCAGTTCCAGGTCGCCGTTCAGCGCCACCGATTGCGGCCAGCCCATCGCCATCGGATCCTTCATCGGGCCGTCCAGCATCATCGACACGAACAGCAGCACGATGAAGTTGCCCAGCAGCGTGGTCACCACCTCGTCGACGCCCAGGCGGGTTTTCAGGAGGGCAGGAATCAGCAGCAGCAACGCGCCGGCCAGCGCCGCGGCCAGCATCATGCCGCCAAACAGCACCGGCACCGGCAGGTCAAAGCCCGTGCCGTCGTGCAGGCCGCCCACGGCCACCGCCGCCAGCGCGCCCAGATAGAGCTGCCCTTCCGCGCCGATGTTGTAGAAGCGGGCGCGAAAGGCCACGGCACAGGCAAGGCCCGTCAGCATCAGCGGCGTGGCACGCGTCAGGGTTTCGGACAGCGCGAAGCGCGTGCCGAACGCGCCTTCGAACAGCAGCGCGTAGGTGCGGCCGACGGGGGCGCCGGCCCAGGCCACCAGCAGCGTGCAGACCGCCAGCGTGAAGAGGATGGCCGCGATGGGCGCCAATGCCAGCGCAAGGCGGCTGGGCTCGGGGCGGCGTTCCAGGATCAGTTTCATGGGATGCTCAAAAGTGAAGAAAGCCGGGCGGTACGGTTCGCACCGTCATGCCCGGGTTCCCGTCATGGCCAGGCCGACGGTGGCCGGCGTCCATTCGGCCACCGGCTTGACCGCGACCAGCTTGCCGCCGCACAGCACGGCGATGCGGTCGGCCAGGGCAAAGATCTCTTCCAGGTCCTCGGACACCAGCAGCACGCCGGCGCCGCGGGCGCGGGCGGCCAGAAGCTGCTCGCGCACGTAGGCGACCGCGCCGATGTCCAGGCCCCAGGTGGGCTGATCGGCCACGATGAAGCGCGGCTCGCGCGCCAGCGTGCGGCCCAGGATCAGCTTTTGCATGTTGCCGCCCGACAGGCTGCGCGTGCGCACGTCCAGCGACGCGGCGCGCACGTCGAACTGCTTGGCCAGCGACGCCGCGTAGGCCTTGCCCGCGCGGGCGCGGATCAGGCCATGACGCGCGAAGCGCTTGTCCTTCAGGTCTTCGACGATGGCGTTTTCCCACAAGGGGCTGTCGCCAATCATGCCTTCGCCGTGGCGGTCTTCCGGAATGCGGCCCACGCGCGCGGCGGTCCAGCCGGCGGGCGTCGTCGGCGCCGCAGCGTGTTCCGGACCCAGCCGGATCGTGCCGTCCGAGGGCTGGCGCAGGCCGGTCAGCACCGACACCAGCGCCTGCTGGCCGTTGCCGGCCACGCCGGCGATGGCCACGATTTCATGCGTGTGGACAACGAGGTCCAGGCTGTCCAGGCGCGGCGCGCCATCGCGGCTGTCGCGCACGGTGACCTGGGACAGCGTCACCACGGGCGCGGCCTGCTCGGCGGCCGAAGCGGCTTCGGCGCGCGGCATGACCACCTTGCGGCCCACCATCAGCTCGGCCAGTTCCGCGGGATTGGTGCCCGCGGTGTCGCGCTCGGCGACCAGCTTGCCTTGCCGCAGCACGGCCACGCGGCGCGATACGGCCATCACTTCGTCCAGCTTGTGCGAAATGAAGATGACCGCCAGTCCTTCGTCGACGAAGCCGCGCAACGTGGCAAACAGGTCCTGCACTTCCTGCGGCGTGAGGACGGCGGTGGGCTCGTCCAGGATCAGCACGCGGGCGCCGCGGTATAGCGCCTTCAGGATTTCGACGCGCTGTTTTTCACCGACCGACAGCGTGCCCACGCGCGCGTCCGGGTCCACGCCCAGGCCGAAGCGCTGGCCCAGTTCCACGAGGCGCTTGCGGGCCTGGCCGCGGCCCGAGGCCAGCTTCCAGAGCGATTCGGTGCCCACCATGATGTTGTCCAGCACGGTGAGGTTGTCGGCCAGCGTGAAATGCTGGTGCACCATGCCGACGCCCGCCGCCAGCGCGGCGTCGGGCCGGCCGGCGGGCAGGGGCTTGCCGAAGACTTCGATTCTGCCGGCGTCGGCCACATAGTGGCCGAACAGGATCGACACCAGGGTCGATTTGCCGGCGCCGTTCTCGCCCAGCAAGGCCAACACTTCGCCCTGGCGCAGCGTGAGCGAAACATCGTCGTTGGCCGTCAGGCTGCCGAAGCGTTTGGTGATCCCTGTCAGTTGCAGGGCGAGAGGCGCTTGATTCATCGTGCCGAGGACTTGGGTTCTTTGTCGTTGACCTTGACGGTGAAGCTGCCGTCCAGGATCGCCTTTTCCTTGGCCTGGACCTTGGCGATCAGGTCGGCCGGGATCTTCTGTTCGAAGGTGCCCAGCGGCGCGAGCGACGAGCCCTTGTGCTTCATCAGCGAGTACTGGCCGAAGTCTTCGGCCTTGAACGTGCCGGCCTTGACCTGCTTGAGCGCTTCGTCGATGGTCGGCTCCATGCTCCACAGCGCCGAGGCGACGACCGTCTCGGGGTACTGCGGCTGGGTGTCGATCACGTTGCCGATGGCCAGCTTGCCGCGTTCCTTGGCGGCGTCCGACACGCCGAAGCGTTCGGCGTACAGCACGTCCGCGCCCTTGTCGATCATCGCGAAGGCGGCTTCCTTGGCCTTCGGGGGATCGAACCACGAGCCGATGAAGGTCACGGTGAACTCGGCCTTCGGATTGATTTCCTTGGCGCCGTCGATGAAGGCCTGCATCAGGCGGTTCACTTCGGGGATGGGATAGCCGCCCACCAGGCCGATCTTGCCGGTCTTGCTCATGCCGCCGGCGATCATGCCGGTCAGGTACGCCGGTTCCTGGATGTAGTTGTCGAACACCGAGAAGTTGGGCTGCTGGGGCTTGCCCGACGAACCCATCAGGAAGGCGGTCTGCGGATAGTCCTTGGCGACCTTGCGGGCGGCGGCTTCCACGGCGAAGGCCTCGCCCACGATCAGCTTATTGCCTTGTTCAGCGTACTGGCGCAGCACGCGCTCGTAGTCGGCGTTGGTGACGTTTTCCGAGAACGTGTACTCGATGTCGCCTCGGTCGCGGGCGGCCGACAGCGCCTTGTGGATGCGCGATACCCATTGTTGTTCGACCGGCACCGTGTACACGGCGGCGACCTTGGTCTTGGCGGGCGCCTGGGCCAGGGCCGCGCCCGAGAACAGCATTGCGCCGGCTGCAGCCAAGGCCAGCTTGAGCAGGCCGCGGCGGGCGATGCCGCCGGCGGTCGAAAGGGAAAGGGATTTCATGCAGGTGACTCCTACGCGGGGAAGGACAGGGAATGGAGATGAGGGGGGATGACGCCCGCAGCACGGAGGCCGCTGCGGCCGGCAGGCATGCCGGGCAGATCGTGCGTGAACGGGGGCGTGGGCTCGGTCATCGGATGGGAGCGCCAGGCGGCGCACCCGCCCGAATGGTCGAGTTCTCAGCCTGTCCTGGCGAAGCAATTTGTATGCCACGGGGCAGTCCCGCGACAAGGCGGGCAAACCTGATGGCCGGGCAGAATTATAGGCACCCTGGCGGGGAAGCGTGGCACCACATTGGTGCGCCGCGTCCGGGCGGGACGGCAACGGGCGGCGCGCCAACGGAACAGACCGTTGCCGCGCGGCTGGCAGGGTCTATGGCCCCGGCGCGCAGCCGCGCGCCTAAAATCCGCGGATGAGCCGCGCCGCGCGCGGCATGCTGGAAATCCCATGCAAGATATTCAATTGCTGCTCGAGCAGTACGGCGGGTGGCTGGTGTTCGGCAACGTCCTCATCGAGCAGGCCGGTCTGCCGGTGCCCGCCTATCCCATGATCATCGCGGCCGGCGCGCTGGCCGGCGCCGCCGGCTGGCTTGTGCCCCTTCTGGCCGCGACCGCCGCCTGCCTCATCGCCGACAGCCTGTGGTACTGGGCCGGGCGGCGTTACGGGTCGCGCCTCTTGGGCGTGGTCTGCAAGGTGTCGCTGTCGCAGGATTCGTGCATCCGCCAGACGCAGCGCCTGTACCTGCGCATCGGCGTGCGCGCGCTCTTGGTGTGCAAGTTCCTGCCGGGCGCGGGCGCCCTGTCCACCGTCATGGCGGGGCTGACCAACACGCCGTACCGCCGCTTCTTTCTCTACGACCTGGCCGGCGCGCTGATCTGGGTGGGCTCGGCCCTGCTGCTGGGCGGCCTTTTTCACAGCGTGGTCAACGACGTGCTCGACATCCTGGGCACCTACGGCCCGATGGGACTGGCCGTGCTGGCGGGCGTGCTGGCGCTGTACATCGTGGCGCGCTTTCTGCGGCGCAAGATCCTGCTGCGCAGCCTGCGCGTCATTCCGCGGCTGTCGGTGGACGAACTGATGCAGTGGCGCCAGAGCGGACGCGATGCGCTGGTCTTCGACGTGCGGCCAGAGGCCCAGCGCGATGCCGCACGCATTCCGGGCGCCGTGGCCGTGGACCTGAAGCAGCCGCTGCCCGCGCTCGATCCCGGCGCGATCGATTCCGACATCGTGGTCTATTGCGCATGCCCCAATGAAGTGTCGGCCGCCCTGCTGGCCTCGCGGCTGCGTGCGGCCGGCTACCGCAAGATCTGGGCGCTGCGCGGCGGCTACGACGCCTGGGCCGAACGCGAACAGCAGGCCTGAAGCGTCCGGCGCATGGCCCCTCGGGGGGGCGGGCGCTGGGCGGCGCGCCAGACCCGGGCGCATAATGCGCGCATTGGCCCGCGCTCGACGCGGGCAGCCAACAGGAGACAGGCATGCGGTTGTTGTTCTTGGGCGCCGGCGGCACCGGCGGATACTTTGGCGGACGCGCGGCGCAAGCCGGCGCGGACGTGACGTTCCTGGTGCGCGAGCCGCGCGCCGATCGCATCCGCGAACACGGACTGCGCATCCAGAGTCCGCTGGGCGATGCCACGCTGCACCCCAAGCTGGTCACGCAGCAGACGCTGAAGGACAGCTACGACATCGTCGTCTTGTCGTGCAAGGCCTACGACCTGGACAGCGCCATCGAGGCCATCCGTCCGGCCGTGGGTCCCGACACCGCCGTGCTGCCCATCATGAACGGCGTGCTCCAGTACGACGTACTGGACCGCGAGTTCGAGCCGCATCGCGTGCTGGGCGGCCTGTGCCAGATCAACGCCACCCTCGGTCCCGAAGGCGAAGTGGTCCACCTGGGCAAGCACGCCAACCTGGTGTTCGGTGAACGCGCCGGCCCTGCCCGCAGCGAGCGCTGCGTGGCGCTGGAGCAGGCGTTGGCGGGCGGCGAATACGTCAGCCGCCTCAGCGAAAACATCTACCAGGACATCTGGGAAAAATACGTCATGCTGACGACGCTGGCCGCCGCCACCTGCCTGATGCGCGGCTCGGTCGGCGAGATCGCGTCGACCGACGACGGCGTGGACTTCCTGCTCGGCCTGCTGCAGGAATCGCAGGCGGTCGCCGCGGCCTCCGGCCATACCGTGCGGCCCGAGGCGGACGCCACCGTGCGCAAGCTGCTGTCCGACCGCACCCAGCCCATGACCGCCTCCATGTTCCGCGACCTGCGCCAGGGCCTGCCCGTGGAAGCCGACCACATCGTCGGCGACATGGTCCGCCGCGCCCGCACGCTGGGCGTGGACGCGACCTACCTGCGCGTGGCTTATTCGCACCTGCAGGTCTATCAGGCGCAACGCGCCGCCCGCTGATCGCGGGGGCGGCCCCCTGTTCAAGCGGGGCCGCCGGGCGCACACTGATTGCGCGTGCCGCGGCGTGCGGCGCGCGTCCGGTCATCTCGCGCTGCCGCCGGTTCGCACCCATTGGTGCACGGTTTGCAAAAAACTCTTCCTGGTTAGCGGGTTTTTCGTTCGGATTTGACCGAATAGTATGGCTTGGCCTGAGCCGAAGCCCGCGCTGCCGCAATCGTGCGGCGGCCGCTCCCGGCCCATCCCTCCCAGGAGCAAGACCATGAAAATCGCATTGATCGGCATTACCGGCCGCGTGGGGTCCCGCGTGGCGGACGAATTGTTAAAGCGCGGCCACCAGGTGACGGGCATCGCCCGCAACCCGGCCGAGGTCAACGAGCAGCCGGGCCTGACGGTCCGCCAGGGCGATGCCACCGATCCCGAAGGCCTGACCCCGATCCTGGCCGGCCATGACGCCGTCATCAGCGCCACGCGTTTCGTGTCCACCGATGCCAAGCCCCTTCTGGCCGCCGTGAAGAACGCCGGCGTGCCGCGTCTGTTGGTGGTGGGCGGCGCGGGCAGCCTGCTGGTCGCGCCCGGCAAGATGCTGATCGACACCGCCGAGTTCCCGGACGCGTACAAGCCCGAGGCGCGCGCAGGCGTCGTGTTCCTGGACACGCTGCGCCAGGAAAAGGTGCTGAACTGGACCTTCCTGTCGCCCTCGGCCATGTTCGAGCCCGGCGAGCGTACCGGATCCTTCCGCGTGGGCGACGACAACCTGCTGGCCGACGACGAGGGCAAGAGCTGGATTTCCATGGAAGACTACGCGATTGCCCTGGCCGACGAAGTCGAAACGCCGCGGCATTCGCGCCGCCGCTATACCGTCGGATACTGATGCTGCGCCGCGTTTGTTTGTAAACTGGCAGGCCGCCAGCCGGCGTCATTTGAGTAGTCCTGTATGCGTATGAAGTGGAAATCCTTGGCTGCCTGCCTGCTGGTCGCCGCCAGTTGCGTGGCGGCTGCGCCGGCGCTTGCGGCCGCGCCGCAGTCGAACAAGGAAATTGCCGTCGCGTTCTTCCGCATGATGTTCCAGGACCGCGATATCGACGAGGCGGTGCGCCTGTACGTCGGCCCGAACTACACCCAGCACAATCCGTACATGCAGGACGGCGTCGGGCCGATGGTCGACTTTTTCCCGCGCTACTTCGAGCAGCATCCGCAGGCCATCGTCGAGATCAAGCGCGTGATCGCCGAAGGCGACCTCGTCATGATCCACAACCTGTGGCGCGACTCGCCCGAAGACCGCGGCCAGGCCGTGGTCGACATCTTCCGCCTTGAAGGCGGCAAGATCGTCGAACACTGGGACGTGAGCCAGGAAATCCCCGAGAACCCCGCCAACAAGAACGGCATGTTCTAGGCTGCCCATGATCGAACCCGTCGACCTGCCCCGCGCCTATCTGCTTTTGAACCACGGCCCGACCGTGCTGGTGACCAGCGCGCACGGCGGCGCCCGCAACGTGATGGCCGCGGCCTGGGCCATGCCGCTGGACTTCAGTCCGCCCAAGATGCTGGTGGTGGTGGACAAGAACACCTGGACGCGCGAGCTCATCGAAGCCTCGGGCGAATTCGCGCTGTGCATCCCGTCGCGCGCGCAGGCGCACGCCACGCTGCAGGTGGGTTCGCACTCGGGGCGCGACGAAGACAAGTTCCAGGCCAGCGGCCTGACCACGTTTGCCGCCAGCAAGATCGGCGCGCCGCTTATCGAGGGCTGCCTCGGGTGGCTGGAATGCAAGGTCATCCCTGAACCCCACAATCAGCAGGCCTACGACCTTTTCATCGGCGAGGTCGTGGCCGCATGGGCGGCGCCGGACGTGTTCTCGGGCAACCGCTGGCACTTTCCGGCCGACGAGCGCCGTTCGGTGCATTACGTGGCCGGCGGCTCCTTCTTCGCCACCGGCGAAGCCTTCAACGTCGCCGATCCGGAGTAAGGGCCATGCGCAGCGTGTATCTGGCGGGTTTCGACGTCTTTCTTCCGGATGCCGTGGCCCACGGCGAACGGCTCAAGACGCTGTGCGCCACCTACGGTTTCGAGGGCGTGTTTCCGCTGGACAGCGCGGCGCCGCCGGACCTGTCCGGACAGGCGCTGGCGCAGTGGATCTATCGCGCCAACGTCGCGCTGATCCGCCGCGCCGACATGGTGATGGCGAACCTGAATCCGTTTCGTGGCGCCGAGCCCGATTCGGGCACGGCCTTCGAGGTGGGTTACGCCATCGCCTGCGGCAAACCCGTGTGGGGCTACACCGGCCAGTCCGGCAGCCTGATCGATCAGGTGGCGGTGGGGGCGGCAGCCGACGACGGTGTGTCGCGCATGGTCGACGCCCAGGGCCATACCGTCGAGGACTTCGGGCTGAGCCTTAACCTGATGCTGGCGTGCAGCGCGCGCATCGTGAATGGCGGTCCGGCGGACTGCCTGGCCAGCATGGCGCGCGAACGCGCCTAAGGCCGTGCGCTAGGGGCGGTGCGCTAGGCGCGCGCCGGCTTGGCTTTCTTGGCCGCCCTGCGCGGCGCGGCGCCGGCTGGCGCGCCCAGATACCCCATCACTGCATCCACCACCGCGGCCTCCAGCTGCTTGGGCGTGAAGCCCGCCGGCGGCGCCAGCGCGGCTGCGTGCACCAGCGATTCCATGATGCGCAGGACCACGTAGGTCGCCAGATCCCGGTCTGCCTGCGCGATCTCGGCGCGGTGCAGTTCCAAGAGATGCCGCATGCGGCGGTGAATGTCCTGGTCTGCGCGGCTGTGCTCGTGCGGCTGGTCAAACAGCGGAAATTCCCGTTCCAGCACGCGATGCAACGCCGGCTCCAGCAGATGCGCGTGCAGCATGGCTTGCACGATTGCGCCCACGCGTTCGCGCAGCGTGGCCGCCGGATTGCCGTTCAGCACGTCGTCGATCACATCAAGCATCTGGTTGTCGTGCCGGTCATGCAGCGCGGCGATCAGCGCGTTCTTGTTCGGAAAGTACTGATACAGCGAGCCCACGCTCACGCCGGCCGTTTCCGCAATCAGATTCGTGTTGGTGCCGGCATAGCCATGCGTGGCCAAAACGTGAGCGGTGGCCTGCAGGATGGTGTCGACGGTGTGCTGGGACCTGAGTTGGCGCGGCGATTTCCGGGGCTGGGGGATGACGGTCATGGGTGGGGCAAAAGGCGAGTATTCGCGCGGATTATGCCATCCGCATCGGGGCTGCGATGGCGCGGCCCCACCCATTGCGGCCGGTCAGACGGTGGCCGCCATCTCCAGGACCTCGTCGTCGATCGCTTCGGCCTGGCCGTCCTGCAGCTTTTGCAGGTGGTCGGCCAGTTCGGCGATGGTCAGCGCCACCAGGCCCTGTTCGGCGGCGTAGCGCTCCAGCGCCGCGCCACGCATCATCGTGCCGTCGGCGTTCATCAGTTCGCACAGCACGCCTGCCGGACGCAGCCCGGCCAGCACGGCCAGGTCCACCGAGCCTTCGGTATGGCCGCGGCGCGTCAGCACGCCGCCCGGTTGCGCGCGGAGCGGAAACACGTGGCCGGGGCTGACGATGTCGTCGGCCTGTGCCGACGGCGCAATGGCGGCGCGGATCGTGGTCACGCGGTCGACGGCGGACACGCCGGTGCTCACGCCTTCGCGCGCTTCGATCGACACGGTGAAGGCCGTGGCAAAACGGCTCTGGTTGCGCTGGACCATGGGCGGCAGTTCCAGGCGGTCCAGCGTTTCGCCGGGCAGGCACAGGCAGACGATGCCGCTGCCGTCGCGGATGAGTTGCGCCATGACGGGCACGGACAGCCGGTCGGCGGCCACGATCAGGTCGGCTTCGTTCTCGCGGTCAAAGTCGTCCATCAGGATGACGGGACGGCCCAGACGCAGATGATGCAGCGCGCGCTGCAAACGGGCGGCAAAGGGCTGGGATGCCAGGCTGGGGAGGGGGGACTGCTGGGTAAAGGCAACGTTGGACATTGAAACGCTCTCGCAAAAGGATTGGGCGAAAAACGTTTCAGGGCTAATCGACAGCCGCACGCAATACGGCCAGGCGGGCGCAAACGCGCCCGGCGCAGCCGAGTATGTGCCGGCACATCTTCTCTCATCCGGACTATGACCGTCGGCCCTGGCTTCTCACCAGGTCTGCTGACCCCGGCCAAATAGCTGGCCGGGCGCTCGCGGGCTCGCCACATTGCATGGCATACCGCCGGTGGGGAATTGCACCCCGCCCTGAAGACGTACTGCATGTCGTGTTAACGACCGAATGATTGTACGCCTGTCCGCGGGACGGGATTGAATATGCTTATTGCAGTTGTGGTCTTCGGAAAGCGCGGGACTGTCCCCGTGCTGCCGTCAAGCGGCTTCGGCGGCGCTGGCCTTTTTGGCCGCGGGGCCCTTATTGGTCTTGGCGGTCTTTTCGGTCCTGGCGGTCTTTTCGGCCTTGGCGGGCTTCTCCGCTTGCGCTGCCTTCTCCGCTTTCTCCGCCTTGTCGGCTTTATTCGCCTTCTTGGCGGGCAGCGCCAGCATCGTGCCGCGGCACGGCGGCGTGCCGCAGAGGCACTTGTAGCCTTCCTTCAGCGCCTTCGTGATGCGCCCATCCAGCACCAGCCCGTAGTCGTACGACAATTCCGTGCCGCGCGCGATGTCTTGCAGCGCAACGATGTAGACGCGCTTGCCATGCTTGCCTTCCTGCGCTTCGCAGTTGGGCTGGCAGGAATGGTTGATCCAGCGCGCGTCGTTGCCTTCGTCGCCGCCGTCGATCACGCGGCCGGAGCTGAGCGCGAAGAAGAAGGTGTGGAAGGGATCGTCCGGATTGGTCGGGTGACGGCGGTCGGCTTCCTTGGCGCTGATGCGCTTGCCGCCGTACTCGATGATGCGCGTGCCCGCGGGAATCTTGCGGGCGGCGAAGACGCCATTGCCGTGCAGCTTGGAGCGGCGGACTGCGTACCAGGGCTTGATCGGGGTGTCTTCGGTGGTCATTGAAGGTCGCGTGTGGCGTGAGACGAAACAGAATTATATCGGCGGCCTCTTTGCGCGATCACAGGCGTATAGTGAGCGCCGGCTTGTCCCTTGTTTGATATTCATCATGATCGTCCGTCCGCGGCCCTCCGCGCTGGCTCTGTTCTTTGTACTGCGCGGTTCCATCATCCCGCGCATCCTCAGCAGGATCATCGTCATCACGGTGCTCTCCTGCGTGGTGGTGTGGATGTACCACCGCCAGTTCTTCTCGCCCGCGCATCTGACCGCGGTGCCGTTCTCGCTCTTCGGGCTGGCCCTGTCCGTCTTCATGGGCTTTCGCAACAACGTCTGCTATGACCGCTGGTGGGAAGCCCGCAAGCAATGGGGCGACCTCGTCGTGCAGGCGCGCAGCCTGGCGCGCGAGAGCGCCGTGCTGCTGGCGGCCAGCACCGCCAACCCCTTGCAGGAGCGTCTGGTGCGGCGCTGCATCGGATTCGGCTACGGACTGGCGGCGCGGCTTCGCGGGCAGGACATGGTCGAGGCGGTGCGGCCGTGGGTGCAGCAGGACGAGCTGGATTCGCTGGCCGGCTGCCGCAACGTGCCCGATGCCCTGCTCCTGGCCATCAACCGGGATCTCGCGGCCTGCCTGCGGCGCGGTGAGCTGACCGACATCCTGTACCAGGGCCTGACCCAGCGCGTGGCGCAGTGCGCCGCCATCCAGGCGGCCTGCGAGCGCATCAAGTTCACGCCCTGTCCGTTCGCCTATTCGCTGCTCCTGCATCGCACGGCGTGGCTGTTCTGCCTGCTGCTGCCCTTCGGGCTGGTGGGCACGCTGGAGTTCCTGACGCCGCTTGCGGTGACCATCGTCGCCTACACCTTCTTCGGCCTGGACGCGCTGGGCGACGAGCTGGAAGACCCCTTCGGCGCGGACGAGAACGACCTGCCGCTGTCGGCGCTGGCCCGCGTCATCGAGATCGACCTGCTCGAAGGCCTGGGTGTGCGCCCCTTGCCCGAGCCGGCGGTGCCGGTGGACTACGTCCTGCGCTGAAACAGCTGGACGGGGCGGCGGCTTACGACGCCGGCCCGGTCAGCGGCAGCTTGGTTTCCTTCAGCCGGCGCAGCACGAAGCAGGACTTGCTGTGCCGGATGCCCGGGATGCGGTAGAGCTGTTCGCGCAAGAGGCGCTCGTAGTCGCGGGTGTCGCGCACGGCGATGCGGATGTAATAGTCGTAGTCGCCCGACACCAGGAAGGCCTCCAGCACCTCGGGGATCTGCGCCAGCGCGCGGCCGAATTCATACAGCGTCTCTTCGCTGTGGCTCTCCAGGGTCACGTGGACGATGACCGTGTCCATGAAACCCAGGCTGGCCGGATCGATGTCCACGGTGTAGCCGCGGATGACCCCGGCGCTCTCCATGCGTTTGATGCGGTTCCAGCACGGGGTGGACGACAGGCCGACCGCCGCGCCGATGTCGTTCAGGCTGGCGCGCGCGTTGTCCTGCAGCACCTTCAAAATGGCCAAGTCGAACTTGTCGAGGTTCATTTTCTTTGATTCCTCCAAATCAAAGATGAATTTACTCCGTCCGCCCGTTATCCGTGGAAAAGAAGATAAAAATTCTTCGGTTCTCCCAATAAGATGGATAGCATGAACGATCGCCTGCACCCCACCGCCGCCGCCGCACTTGCCGCCACGGAAACCGCCACCGAAACCGCCCCTGAAAACGGGGCGAAGATTCTGCTCGACACGCTGATTGCGCACGGCGTCGACACGGTTTTCGGCTATCCGGGCGGGGCCGTCCTGCCCTTGTACGACGCCCTGTACGCCGAGCCGCGCCTGCGGCACGTGCTGGTGCGCCACGAGCAGGCCGCCGTGCACGCGGCCGAGGGCTACGCCCGCACCACCGGCCGCACGGGCGTGGTGTTCGTGACCTCCGGCCCTGGCATGGCGAACACGACCTCGGGCCTGTTGGACGCCATGTGCGATTCGATCCCCGTGCTTTGCATCAGCGGCCAGGTGGCCACGGCGGCCATCGGCACCGACGCCTTCCAGGAATGCGACGCCATCGGCATTTCGCGTTCCGTCACCAAGTGGAACACCCAGATCCGCGCGGTGGACGACGTGGCTGGCGTGACGGCCCGTGCGTTTGAACTGACGCGCCAGGGCCGTCCCGGTCCGGTGCTGGTGGATTTTCCCAAGGACGTGCAGCTGGCGGTGCCGCGCGATAGCGGCGATGGCCTGGACGTGCCCTCGCAGCACAAGCTGGCCGCGCTGCGCGCGCGCCGCCAGTCGGGCAAGCTGGCGGCCAAGCTGCCGCAGTCGGCCGTGCGCCGCGCCGCCGCGCTGATCGCGCAGGCCAAGCGTCCCATCTTCTACGGCGGCGGCGGACTGGTGAACGCCGGTCCCGAGGCCTGCGAAGCGTTTACCGATTTGGTACGCCACACCGGCGCGCCCTGCACGCTGACGTTGATGGGCCTGGGCGCGTTTCCCGCGTCCGACCCGCAATTCGTGGGCATGCTGGGCATGCACGGCACGGTCGAAGCCAACCTCGCCATGCACAACTCGGACCTCGTCGTCTGCATTGGCGCGCGCTTTGACGACCGCATCACCGGCAAGCTGTCCGAGTTTTGCCCGCACGCCCGCAAGATCCATATCGACATCGATCCCGCCTCGATCAACAAGGTGGTGCGCGTGGACGTGGCGCTGGTGGGCGACTGCCTGCCGCTGGTGCGGGCGCTGCGCGCCGAACTGGGCGACACCAGGCTTGAGCCCGCGCGCCTGGCGCCCTGGTTCAAGCGCATCGACGCCTGGCGCGCGCAGGACTGCCTGGGCTTCACGCCCGCGCCCGACGCCATCCTGCCGCAGCACCTGATGTCGCGCCTGAACGCCGCGCTGGCGGACCGCGATGCCATCGTCTCCACCGATGTGGGCCAGCATCAGATGTGGGCGGCGCAGTATCTGCGCTTTGACCGCCCGAACCGCTGGTTGACGTCTGGCGGCGCGGGCACGATGGGCTACGGCGTGCCGGCCGCCATCGGCGCGCAGGTCGCGCACCCGGACAAGACCGTGGTCTGCGTCAGCGGCGACGCGTCGGTGCTGATGAACATCCAGGAACTGTCCACCGCCATGCAGCACGAGACGCCCGTCAAGGTCGTGCTGTGCAACAACGGCTACATGGGCATGGTGCGCCAGTGGCAGGAACTGATCCACGGCGGGCGCTACAGCCACAGCTACAACGCGTCGCTGCCGGATTTCGTGGCGCTGGCGCGCGCCTTCGGCTGGGGCGCGGCGCGCGTGGATGACCCGGCCAAGCTGGACGCCGCGCTGGCCGAATGCCTGGCGCACGATGGCCCGTACTTCCTGGACGTGGCGGTCACCGCGCAGGAGAACTGTTTCCCGATGATGCCCGCGGGGCATGGCCACCAGAAGATGATGCTGGCCGAAGGCGTCTGGTATCAGGACGAGACGACCTGAGCAGGGCCGTCTTCAAAACTGAATAGACAGCCCGCCGTCCACCACCAGCACGTGACCGTTCACGTACGACGCCGCGGGTGACGCCAGGAACACGGCCGCCCCGGCGATTTCTTCCGGTTCCCCCCACCGGCCCGTCGGGTTGCGGGCAGCTACGCGCGGGCCGAATTGCGGGTCTGCCACCATCTCGGCATTGGTTTCCGTGGCAAACGTTCCCGGCGCGATGGCGTTGCTGGTGATGTAATGCCCACCAAATTCCGCCGCCAGCGCTCGCACCATCCCCGTCAGTCCCTGCTTGGCCGCCGGATACACCGCGTCGCCCGCCCGCGCCAGCTCCCCCACTACCGACGTAATCGCGATCAGCCTGCCGCCGCCCTGGCGCATCATGCGCTCGGCCGCGAACTTGGCCAGCAGCATGCCGGCCACCAGATCGGTGTCGATCAGCTCGCGGATTTCGGCGGGGCTGGTGTCCTGCAGCGTCTTGCGGTTGCGCGCGCCGACGTTGTTGACCAGGATGTCCAGGCGCTCGTGTTCGCTGTCGATGCGTTCGAAGGCCGCGGCCATCGCCGCATCGTCGGCCACGTCGAACGGCAGCGGATGCGCGTCCAGGCCCGCGCCCGTCAGCTCGGCCACCGCGGCATTGACCGCGTCGGCATTGCGGCCGTTGATCAGCACGCGCGCGCCGCAACCGGCCAGCGCCCGGGCGATGCAAAAGCCCAGCCCGCGGGCCGAGCCGGTCACCAGCGCCACCTGTCCCGTCAGGTCGAAATTGCGCAGATACGGAAGGGTCTTCATCTTTCGGGCCTCGCTCATTCCCGGAACTCCGGCGCCCAGTGCAAGAGCCGCCGTTCGATCCACGTCACACAATAGACCAGCGCGATGCCGACGATGGACAGCAGCGTCACGGCCGCAAACATGTCGGTGGCGTTCAGCGTCGCCAGCGCGGTGATCATCAGATATCCCATGCCCGTGGTCGAGCCCACGAACTCAGCCAGCACCACGCCGATCAGCGCAAAGCTGATGGCGTTGGGCAGCGCGGCAAAGGTCCAGGCCGCGGCTGTGGGGATGCGCACCCGCCACAGGATCTGGCGCGGCGATCCGCCCAGCGTGCGGCAAAAATCGACAAGCTCGCGCTCCACGCTGCGCCCGCCCTTGTAGGTGTTGAAGAACACCAGGAAGAACACGACGAACCACGACGTGACCACCTTGGACGCCAGCCCCAGCCCGAAGAACATGGTGATGAGCGGCACGAACGCGATCCGCGGCATGGAATTGAACGCCACGATGAACGGATTGAACACGTCGGCCAGAAAGCGGCTGCGGCTGAGCGTCATGCCCACCACGAAGCCGCTGCCCACGCCCACCACCAGGCCGACAAGTGTGGCCTGCAGCGTCAGCCACAGGTGCGGCCAGACCGAGCGCGGACCAGGCTGCAGCCATTCCCACAATCGCACGGCGACGCGCGAGGGCTGGCTGATGAAAAAGGGATCGAAAAGCGTGTTCTGGGTGAACCACGGAATGCGCGTGAGGATTTCCCACGAGCCCAGGATGACGGCAAGGATCAGCACCTGCCACAAGGTGATGCGCACGCGGCGCGCGGCGTTGGCACGGCGGTCCAGCCGCAACTGGTCCTGCAGGGTGTCGGCGGTATCCATCGAATTCATGACTGTCGGTTCAGGCGGCGGCGCGGAACTGCTGGCCCAGCACGCTCCAGAGACTTTGCACGTGGGAGACGAACTGCGGCGTTTCGCGCAGCGTGAAGACGTCGCGCGGATGCGGGATCTGGATGCGCTCGTCCAGCAGCACGCGGCTGGGCGGGCCGGACAGCACCACCACGCGGTCGGACAGCAGGATGGCTTCGTCCAGGTCGTGCGTGACCATCACGATGGTCTGGCCCAGCTTGCGCCAGATCTCCATCAGCTCGCGGTGCAGGTGGGTCTTGGTGTGCGTGTCCAGCGCACCGAAGGGCTCGTCCAGCAGCAGGATGCGCGGCTCGACCGCCAGGCTCATCAAGAGCGCCACGCGCCGCCGCATGCCGCCGGAAAGCTGATGCGGAAAGGCGTCCGCGAAGGCGCTCAGGTGACCCAGTTCCAGCAGTTCGGCGACACGCGTTGCGATCCGGTCGGCCGGCACGCCCTGAAACTTCAATCCCAGCGCCACGTTCTTCCTGACGCTGAACCACGGCAGCAGCGTGTCCTTCTGAAAGATGTAGCCCAGCGCGGGCGGCACCTGCCCGTCCACCACGCGGCCGTCCACCAGGATGGTCCCGGTGGTGGGCCGCAGAAAGCCCGCGATCATGTTCAGAAGCGTGCTCTTGCCGCAGCCCGACGGCCCGACGATCGACACGAATTCGCCTTCGTTGATCGTCAGGCTGACCTCGACGACGGCGTGCGTCGTGCCCTGGCGCGACTGGTACGCCTTGCCCACCTTGTCCAGCGTGATCATCAAAGGCCCCGGGCTTTGCGCACGAAGCTCATGTTCACGCATTTGGCGTAAGGCACGGTCTTGATCTCTTCATTGGAGAACTGGCGCCCGTCGCCCATGATGGCCGTCATGCGGTTGTACGCGTCCTCGGTGATGATGTTGTCCTTCAGGAACACCGTCTCCTTGTAGACGCCCAGCGTCTTCTCGATGGCGGCGCGCGGGAAGGCGCTCAGGTAATCGTCGTAGATGACGTCGGTGATGGCGGCCGCGCTGTTGGCGGTGATGAAGTCCTGCGCCTTGACCATGGCGGTCACAAACGCCTGCACGACCTCCGGACGCTTCTGGATGGTGTCTTCAAGCGTCAGCGCCGCGATGCCCGGCACGTCGCCGCCCATGAATTCGTTCCACGACGCTTCGGTGGTGGCGTCAAAGATGGGGACGCCCCAGCCTTCCTGGCGGGCCTGTTCCATCATCGACATGGTGGCCATGCTGGCCGCGACCGAGCCCGTCTTGAGCGCGCCCAGCATCGTCGCCAGATCGCCCAGCGGGCGGATGTCGACCTTGTCGGCCACGCCGGCCTTCTGCATCAGGTACAGCGCCATCAGCCACGTGCTGGACTGCGGCTGGGTCGCGCCCACGCGCTTGCCCGCCAGGTCCTTCAGCGACTTGATCTTGCCGCTGTCGAAGTCCTCGCGGCGCACGATGACGTTGGCGTACGTCAGCTTGCGGTCAAAGCCGAACACCAGTGCGGCGGGCTTGCCCGCGATGGTCAGCGCGGGCGCGGCGGTGGCCGCGGTGGCGCCAAAGGCGATCTGGCCGGCCGCCAGCAGCTGGTTGGTGCGCGGGCCGCTTTGCGAATTCAGGTACTCGACGTCCAGGCCGCCTTCGCCGAAGAAGCCCTTTTTCAGCGCCACGTAGCCGGCCGCGAAAAAAGGGTCGATACTGCCCTGGCCGTAGACGACCTTGCCCAGCTTGGGCTGCGCGAAGACGACGCGCCCATTGAGCAGGCCAATGCCGGCCAAAGCGCAAGCGCTCGCCGCCAGCACGCGGCGGCGGGTAGTGAAGTCGGAGCTACGGGTCATGTCGTCCTCGGAAGTTTCTGGGTTGCAGCTGTTTGGCGTCAACAATACCCCAGCGATTGCTGCCCAACAATGGAAAACGCCCGGTCTCCCGGGCGTTTGGTCGTGCGGCGCAGGCTGGATTACGCCGTGGTCTTCTTGGGCGCCGCCTTTTTCACGGCTTTCTTGGCCGCGGTTTTGGTGGCGGTTTTTGTGGCCGTTTTGGTTGCGGTCTTGGCGGCAGCCTTCTTGGCCGGCGCCTTCTTCGCAGCCGTCTTGGCCGCCGTCTTGGTGGCGGTCTTCGTTGCCGTCTTGGCCGGCGCGCGGGCGCGGCCAGGCTTCTCGGGACGGGGCTCGAACTCGAACCCGATCTTGCCGTCAGGCTGGCGCACCAGGAACGCCTTGAACTTGCGGTTCGTGCGGCTGGAGACAAAGCCGTCGAGCAGGTCGGTGCGGCCGTTGGTCAACAGCTTTTCCATCTGCTCGCGCGAGATCTCCTGCTGCAGGATGACCTTGCCCGACCGGAAATCGCACGACTTCTCGGGGCCCACCGATTTTTCGCAGACGTAGCTCATGCCGTGCTCGAAGACGCGCGACTGGCACTTCGGGCAGGAGCCCACCGGCGTGTGGCCGGAGAAGTCCACGGCTTCGTTGTCGTCCTCGTCGTTCTGGCCGAAGTCGAATTCCAGCTTGTATTCGTCGCTGATCCGCAGGATGGCCGCAAACGGCCGTCCCATCTTGCTGATGAAGCCTTGCAGCGGACCGATCTCGCGCTTGGCCAGCAGCTCTTCGACTTCCGGCAGCTCGAACGTGCGGCCGCCCGGGTGCTTGCCGATCGAAAAATCGCACGCCGTGCAGGCGTAGCGGCGGTAGTTTTCCTTGACCACCGCGCCACACTTGGGACACGGCGTTGTCAGCGTGGCGTAGTCGCCCGGCACCGTGTCGCGCTCGTACTCCTTGGCGCGCTTGACGATCACCTGCGTCATCTGCGCGATCTCGCGCATGAAGGCCTCGCGGCCCAGTCCGCCCTGCTCGATCTGCTTGAGCTTGTGCTCCCATTCGCCGGTGAGTTCGGGCGAGGTCAGTTCGGCCACGTCCAGGCCCGACAGCAGCGTCATGAGCTGGCGCGCCTTGGCGGTGGGCACCAGGTCGCGGCCTTCGCGGCGCAGGTAGCTTTCGTTGAGCAGGCCTTCGATGATGGCCGCTCGCGTGGCCGGCGTGCCCAGGCCGCGCTCGGACATGGCTTCGCGCAGTTCCTCGTCGTCCACCAGCTTGCCGGCGCCTTCCATGGCCGACAGCAGCGTGCCTTCGTTAAAGCGCGCGGGCGGTTTGGTCGACAGGCCGACGGCCTCGATTTCCTCGGTGCGCACGGTCTCGCCGTCGCCCACGGGCACCAGGTTGGCGTCTTCGCCCTGCGCTTCCTTGCCGTACACGGCAAGCCAGCCGGGGTTGACCAGCACCTTGCCGTCCGTACGGAAGCGATGCCCCTGCACTTCGGTCAGGCGCGTAGTGACGCGGTACTCTGCCGCCGGGAAGAACACGGCCAAAAAGCGCTTGAGCACCAGGTCGTAGAGCTTGGCCTCGGCTTCG
Organism: Achromobacter mucicolens; assembly: GCF_029866465.1. Classification (NCBI taxonomy): domain Bacteria; kingdom Pseudomonadati; phylum Pseudomonadota; class Betaproteobacteria; order Burkholderiales; family Alcaligenaceae; genus Achromobacter; species Achromobacter mucicolens. The sequence goes on from NZ_CP123364.1 coordinate 61,581, forward strand.
CTCAGGTCGTGCGGGATCTGCAGCGTGGGGATGATCGCAAAGTGATCCGACACCTTCTTGTTGTCGAAGATGCGGCGGTTGGGCTTGACCCACTGCTGGCTGACGACGGTCTCGGCGTGGCGCGACAGGCCGCCCACGGCATTTGAGCCGCCCTTGGCCAGCGCGCGCATGGTTTCCTGCACCGTGCTGATGTAGTCCTCGGGCAGGTAGCGCGAGTCGGTACGCGGATACGTCAGGGCCTTGTGGCGTTCGTACAGCGTCTGCGCCAGCGCCAGCGTGGTCTTGGCCGAAAAACCGAAACGGCCGTTGGCCTCGCGCTGCAGCGACGTCAGGTCGTACAGGGCCGGCGACATCTGGCTGGACGGCTTGGATTCCTCGGTCACGCTGCCCGGCTGCTCGCGGCAGGCGGCGACCACGCTTTGCGCGGCGGCGGCCGACCACAGGCGCGATTCGCGCTTTTCCGGGTCGCGGTCGTCTTTCTTGAATTGCGGGTCGATCCAGCGGCCTTCGTACAGGCCGGCGGCCGCCACGAAGGTGGCGCGCACTTCCCAGTAGTCGCGCGGCACGAAGCGGCGGATGCGCTCTTCGCGTTCGGCCACGATGGCCAGCGTGGGCGTCTGCACCCGGCCGACCGGCGTCTTGAAAAAGCCCCCGTCCTTGCTGTTGAAGGCGGTCATGGCGCGCGTGCCGTTGATGCCGACCAGCCAGTCGGCCTCGGCGCGCGAACGCGCCGCGGCTTCCAGCGGCTTCATCTGCGTATCGTCGCGCAGGCTGGCGAAGGCTTCGCGGATGGCGGCCTGCGTCATCGACTGCAGCCACAGGCGCTGGATGGGCTTGTTCACGCCGGCGTACTGAATGATGTAGCGGAAGATCAGTTCGCCTTCACGTCCCGCGTCACAGGCGTTGATGATGGCGTCCACGTCCTTGCGCTTGGCAAGCCGGACCAGCAGCTTGAGGCGTTCGGCGGACTTCTTGTCGGTCGGGCCCAATTCGAATGCCGGCGGAATCACGGGCAGGTGCGTGAAGCTCCACTTCCCCTTGACCGGATCGTTGGGCGCGACCAAGCTGAGCAAATGGCCGATGCTTGAAGCGAGAACGTAACGTTCGCTTTCAAAATAGTCGCCCTCGCGCGCGAAGCCTCCCAAGGCGCGTGATATATCAAGGGCCACCGAGGGCTTCTCGGCAATAATCAGCGTTTTATTCATGTGTTTCCAGTGGCGGTAGTCCCGCCGTATCAGCGCGGATAATAAGATCGGAGATTCGCCAGATGCAAGTCGGCACTGAAAGGCAAGCGGGATCCGAACTGCACGCTTGGCGTCAATTTTTGGCGCGAAGCACCTTGTGGCTAGGCGTTTTGCTGCTGGGCAGCGCTGCCGTCTGCTGGGTTGCCGCCAACTGGCAGGACATGACAAAAATGCAGCGCTTTGCCGGGTTGCAGGGCCTGTTGGCCGTCTGCGCGCTGGCCGCCGCGTGGTCCGGATTGCGCTTGCGCGCCCGGCCCGGCGTGCGGCGCAGCATCCCTGGCGCGCTGCTGGCATTGGCCGGCATTTTGCTGGGCGCCCTGCTCGCCCTATTAGGACAAACTTACCAGACGGGCGCCGATACCTGGGAACTGTTCGCGTGGTGGGCAGTGTTGCTCTTGCCCTGGGCGCTTGCCGCGGGCAGCCAGGCCGTGTGGTTGTTGTGGGCGCTGGTGCTCAATCTTGCGGTCGCGCTGTGGCTGGGCGAACGCGTCTTCACGTGGATGATGATCTTCGGCGGTCCGGGCCTGCCCAGCCTGGTCATGGCCGCATTGAACCTCGTCTTGCTCTTCGGCTGGGAAATGGCCGCGCGACGCTGGCGCGCCAGCACCGTCTTCGGGCCGCGCATCCTGGCTGCCATCGCGATCAGCGTGCTGGTCCTGGCCCTTATGTTCGGCGATTTCATCGTCGACGGCCTGGGCACCTACAACGGCGTCGCCTGGGTTGCCGCCACGCTGGGGCTCGGTCTTTACTATCAGCGCGGCCGGCGCGACCTCGTCATCCTGGCCATGCTGGCCGCCGGCGTCATCTGCGTGTCGCTGCGCGTGGTGGGCGAGTGGCTGTGGCGGCTGGAGCCCGGCGCGTGGGCAGCGCTGCCGCTGGCCGCCTTGCTGATGGCCGAGGCCGTCGTGGCCGCCCGCTGGCTGCGCGGCCTGAGCAACGAAGCGCCCGTCCCCGTGCCGGCCGCGGACGCGGAACCGGCCGGCGCCTCGGCAGGCAATGCCGTCGATCCCGCCGAATCCAGCGCGCCCGTGGCCCAGTTGGCGCCCGCTGCCGTGCCGCGCGCCGAACCGCCCTGGTACGTGCAATGCCTGCTGGGCCTGTCCGCGTGGCTGGCCACCCTGCTCCTTTTGCTGTTCGTCGCGTTCTCCAACCTGATCACCACCGAAAGCGGCGCGCTGGTCGCCGGCCTCGTGCTCTGCGCCGTGGGCGTGGCGGTGCTGCGCAGCGATGCCGGTCCGTTCTGGCGGCAGTGCGGCACGGCCATGGCTTTCACTGGACAGATCCTCATCATTTTCGGACTGTCCAGTTCGACCTCGTTCGCCAGTGCAAGCTTCTTCGTGCTGCTGATGGCGGCCGCGGTTTATGCGCTGGGTCCCGACGTGATCCTGCGCTTTCTGAGCGGCCTGTTGATCGCGCTGGCCAGCGCCGGCCTGATCTGGCGCGGCCTGTCGCCCGACCTCATGCGGGAAGACCTGATGGACGCCTGGATCCGTTTCGACGCGACCCGGGCCACCTTCCTGTGGCTACCCATCGGCGTCATCGGCGCATGGGCCACCGCCGTCATCTTCACCGTCAGCCACCGCGTGGGCGCGCGGCGCGGCCATGCGCTGCAGCCGCTGGCGTGGGCGTTCCTGCTGTCCGTGCAGGGCATGGTCTGGCTTGCAAGCGGCATTGCCGTCACCGAACTGCCCGCGATCTGGCAGCTTGCGCCGCGCACCGCTGCCCTGGTCGTCGCGGGCGCGCTCTTGCCGGTGGCCGCCGCGCTGGCCGTGCTGTGGCCGCGACGCCGCCTCCTGACCGGCGGCGTCACCTGGGGCGTGCCGATCGGCCTGTTGCTGCTGGCGCTGTTCTGGCTGCCCAGTCCGGGCGTCGGCTTCGCGCTGGCGTGGCTGCTGCTGGGATTTGGCCTGAACCAGCCGCGCGTCATGATCTTCGGCGCCGCCAGCCTGTTGGCGTACCTGGGCGTCTATTACTACCAATTGGAGCTGCCGCTGCTGCAAAAGGCGCTGTGGCTGAGCGGCGCGGCGGTGGTGCTGTTCGTGCTGCGCGCCGCGGTCTGGCTGGTGCCACGCCTGATGCGCACGCAGGCCCCGGTTCAAGCGCGTCCCCTGCCGCCGGTATCCCCGGCCCTGCGCTGGCGCACAGCGGGCATCCTGGGCGGCCTGGCGCTGGTGCTGGTCGCGGCCAACGTCGGCATCTGGGAGCGCGAAAAACTCCTGTCGTCGGGCAAGGTCGTCATCCTGGAGCTGGTGCCGGTCGATCCGCGCTCCCTCATGCAGGGCGACTACATGGCCTTGAATTTTGCGGCCGGACGCGAGGTGACGCGCCTGCGGCTGGGCGGCAACCAGAACGACGCCGAAAGCGTCATGGGCTACGAGCCGGACGGCTACGTGATGCTGACGCCGGATTCGCGCGGTGTGGCGCAGGCGGTGCGGATCCAGTCCGACGTGCACCCGCATGCCGAAACCGAAGTGCCGCTGCGCTATCGGGTCCGTGGCAATGGTGTGCGCATCGTGACCAATGCGTTCTTCTTCCCGGAAGGCGAAGCAGCGCGTTACGAGGTCGCGCGTTTCGGCGAACTGCGCGTGGCCGACGATGGCGAAGCGTTGCTGGTGCGGATGCTGGGGGCAGACTTGCAGCCGCTGTGAGCGGTTGCAGGGCCTTCAGGGATCAGCCGGCAGGCAACGCGCGCGGCAGTGCGGGCGGCGTCAGCCCGGAAACCGTGCTGCCCAGCGCGCCGTGGCGTCCTGCAGGAATGACGTCACGCCCGTGGCGGCCACCGGCGCAAAGCCCAACGCCGCCCACGCGGCCTGCAAGGCCGGCAGCGGCGCGCGGGTATCCACCGCGGGGGCGCCATTCTGCTTGGACAGCTTAAGCCCGCTGGCCGGGTCCAGGATCAACGGCACGTGCAGGTAGCGCAGCGGCGGCAGGCCCAACAGGCGGCCCAGCACGCGCTGGCGCGCCGTGGAACTGAGCAGGTCGGCCCCGCGCACCACGTCCGTCACGCCCTTCGCGGCGTCGTCCACCACCACCGCCAATTGGTACGCCCATAGCCCGTCCGCCCGCCGCAGGGCGAAATCCCCCACCGCCTGCGCCACATCCTGCTCCTGCGGGCCAAGCCAACGGTCCTCGAAGCGTTCCACGCCGTCCGGCACGCGCAGCCGCCAGGCGCGGGCTTCGCGCCCCGCCGGCAGGCCGTGGCGGCACGTGCCGGGGTAGGGTCTTTCGCCATCGGCGCCGGGCGCGGTCTGGCCCCGCAGCGCCGAATCCGCGATTTCTCGGCGCGTGCAGCCGCACCCATAGATCAGGCCCTGAGCGGCAAGCGCGTCAAACGCCGCCTGGTAGGCTGCATTGCGGCGCGACTGCCAGACGATGTCGCCGTCCCAGACCAGTCCCAGCGCCTGCAACTGGCCCATGATGACGTCCGCCGCGCCCGCCACCGTGCGGGGCGTGTCCACGTCCTCGATGCGCAGCAGCCAGCGCCCGCCCTGCGCGCGCGCGTCCAGCCAGCTGGCCAGCGCGGTCGCCAGCGAGCCCGCATGCAGCGGGCCGCTGGGGCTGGGGGCAAAGCGGCCGACGTAGGTCACGGGGACGGAATAAAAAGCTCAAGCCCGCGCGGCCAGGCGCGCGGGCTGAAGGGTTGAATCAGGGTGTGCGGGACGGGGACGCGCGCTCAATGCAGCAAGCGGCCGCCTTCTTCGTCGAGCAGCTCTTCGAGGACCAGATTGTCGATCTCGGCTTCCTGGCTCCAGAGAACCATGAGGGCAATGATCTTGATCTTGGAGAGCGGCACGGGCGTTTCCGGCGAGGCCAGGCCCCGGTCGATCACGATTTCGCGCAGGGGCGCGGGCAACACGCCAGCCGATTCCAGGAAGGCGATGAAGCCAATGGACTCGGTGCCGAGCTGTTGGTATTCGTTCTCGGTGTAGATCCGGGTGCCGGACGAGGGCGCCTGTGCCAGATCGACGCACCGTTCGGTGGTCTCGGCCAGGCCGTACAGCCACCCGAGCGCGTCGTCGATGTCCTCGTGCTCGAAACCGGCAGCGGCAAGCCGCTTGGCGAGCACATCGGCAGCAGGACAGGCCTGAGGCGTGTAGTAATTCTCGAACAGATAGACCAGGATATCGAACATATGGCGCAGTTTGTGCCTGTTTGCACAGTCGGCCCGCATATCGGCAGACCAGCAAACATGAATTTTACTTTACGCCGATTTAATTTGCCGGGCAACCGGGGAAAAGGCGGATGTTGTAGGACGTCACCATGCGCCCAAGACCGCCCATTTTGCGCCCAAATGCTGACAAAATGGCTGATTCAGCAAAAAGGGGCGGGCCCGATTTGGTCCGCCCCTTTTTTCATGGCGCCGCCTGCGCGGCGCGTACGTCATGCCGACTTCGGCGCATTCTCCAGTTTCAGTTCGGCCAGCTGCCGGATGAATACCGGAATGCAAATCGCCAGTCCGATCAGGCCGGTGACGATGCCCGGCAGAATGGTCAGCAACGCGCCGATCGTGCACAGCCAGCGCTCCCAGCTCTTCATGGCGACCAGCATGTAGCGCGAGAAGGCGGCCGACAGCAGCACCAGCCCGACCATGCAGCCGAACAGGGTCACGAAGAAGTCGTACCAGGTGAACCCCTGCACCGAGATCAGCAGCGACGGCGAAAACACAAACACGAAGGGCACGATGAGCTTGGTGATGCCCAGCCTGAACGCCGTGTTGCCGGTCTTGAAGGGATCGCTGCCCGCCATGCCCGCCGCCGCATACGCGGCCAGCGCCACCGGAGGCGTGATGTCGGCCAGGATGCCGAAATAGAACACGAAGAAGTGCGCCGCGATGGGTTGCACGCCCAACTGCACCAGCGTGGGCGCGGCAACCGCGACCATGATGAGGTAGTTGGCGGTGGTAGGGATGCCGCAGCCCATCAGGATGCAGACGATGCCCGTCATGATCAGCGCCGCAACCAGCGTCAGCGTCTGCATATTGGCGATGGCTTCGGGGATCACCGTGGCCGCACCGCCTGCAATGGCTTGGGCTGCCGAGATCACGATGTAAGAGATCTTGAAGCCCACGCCCGTCAGGGTCACCACGCCGATCACGATGCCGACCGTCCCGGCCGCGGCACCCACGGCCAGCGCGTACTTGGCGCCCGTCTCGAAGGCTTCGTACAGGTCGCGCAAGCGCAGGCGCTGGAACGGATTCAACAGACCCACCACGATGCAGCCCGTGATGCCCGCGAAAGCGGCCAGGTAAGGCGTGCGTCCGCTGGCCAGCACGCCGATCAGCAGCACCAGCGGAATCAGCGTCGGCCAGCGCATCTTGAACGACTGCTTGAGCTTGGGCATTTCCTCGGGGGTCAGGCCGCGCAGCCCTTCACGCTTGGCCTCGAAGTGCACCTGCATGAACATGCCGAAGAAATACAGGAAGGCCGGGAAGATGCCCGCGATCGCGATCTGCTGGTACGGGATGCCCAGGAACTCGATCATCAGGAAGGCTGCCGCGCCCATGATCGGGGGCGTGATCTGGCCGCCCGTGCTGCTGGCCGCTTCGACGCCTGCCGCGAAGTGGCGCGGATAGCCGATGCGGATCATCGCGGGAATGGTCAGCGAGCCCACGGTGACCGCGTTTGCGACCGAGGAGCCGGACAGCATGCCGAACATGGCCGAGCCAAACACCGACACCTTCGCGGGGCCGCCCGCATAGCGTCCCGCAACCGTGGACGCCACATCCAGGAACAGTTGGCCCAGGCCGATGCGGGTGGCCAGCACGCCGAACAGCACGAAATGGAACACATAGGTCGCCACCACGCCCACCGCCACCCCGTACACGCCCTGACTCGTCAGGTACATGTGGTTCACGATCTGGGACCAGGTATTGCCTGCGTGCTGCAGCAGACCGGGGAAGTACGGACCAAACATGGCATAGGCCATGAACACGATCGCGATGATCGGCAGCGGCCATCCCATTGCCCGGCGCGTGGCCTCCAGCAGGCCGATCAGCAGGATCGAGCCCATGAAGACGTCGATCGGCAGGGGGTTGCCGACGCGGAACGCCAGGTCTTCAAAGATGTACGGGATATACAGTACCGACAGCGCCAGCGCGACGGCGATGATCCAGTCGTACAAGGGAATGCCGCCCGGCGCGTACCACGTCGACTTGGGCTCGCGCTGGTAATGCGACTTGGAAAAGCCGAACACCAGGAAGATCAGGCTGAGCACGAAGGCCAGATGCACGCCGCGGTGCGTGGCTTCGCGCAGCAGCCCGAAGCCGGCGGTGTAGTAGTGAAAGATCGACAGCGTGACCAGAAGGCCCGAGACGATCCAGGTGGCGGTCTTGTCCAGCGGCCGGAAGCGGATTTCCGAGTCGTACTTCTCCGCCAGCTGCTGGGTTTTCTCGTGGTCGATTTGCATCGCGGTGATTCTCAAGATGATTCAACAAGCAGGGCCGCGCATAGGCGGCCCTGCTCAAAGGCGGCAAAGAGCCAATGCCGCCACATAAAAAAACCTGCAACGATCCGCCAACCTAGTCAAAGGCAAGCAATCGGAATAAAGAACCCCGGCCTCCCTAAAAGCGGGGCCGCGCGGATCCGGCTCCGCCGGTCCGCCACCGGCGCCCCCTGGGGGGAAAGCGCCAACGGCGCTTCGGGGGGGGCCTACTTCAATAGGCCGATTTCCTTGTAGAACTTCTCGGCGCCCGGGTGGAACGGGATGCCCGCGCCCTTGATGGCGTTGTCGCGGGTGATCAGCTTGCCCTTGGCGTGGCCGCTGTCCAGCGTCTTGCGCGTGGCATCGCTATACAGGGCCTTGGTGACGTCGTAGACCACTTGCTCGGGCAGTTTGGCCGACGTGACCATCTGCGCGTTGACCGAGATGGTCTTCACTTCGCCGACGTTCTGGTAGGTGTTGGCCGCAATGGTGTCGGGCGTGAAGAACTCTTGCTTGGCGCGCAGCGCGTCGATCTCGGGGCCGACCAGCGGCACGATCTCGATCCCGGCGCCGCTGGAGGCCAGTTCCGCGATGGCGCCGGCAGGCGCGCCGCCCACGAAGAAGAACGCGTCCAGACCGCCGTCCTTGAGCTTGTCGCCGGCCTGGTTGGGCTTGAGGTATTCGGCCTTGATGTCCTTGTCGGTCATGCCGTACGCGCCCAGGATCAGGCGCACGTCCACCAGGGTGCCGGAGCCCGGCTCGTCCATGGACACGCGCTTGCCCTTCAGGTCCGCCACGCTCTTGATGCCCGCGCCCTTGCGCGTCACCAGGTGGATGCTTTCCGGGTACAGGGTGGCGATCAGGCGCAGGTCCTGGGCCTTGGGCTTGCCTTCAAACGTGCCGGTGCCGGTGTAGGCCCAGTAGGCCACGTCCGACTGCGTGAAACCGGCCTCGAACGAGCCGCCCATGATGCCGTTGATGTTGGCCACGGAGCCATTGGAAGCGACGGCGGTGGCCACCAGCTTGCCGGGCTGCGACACGGCATTGGCGATGATGCCGCCGATCGGGTAGTACGTGCCGGCCGTGCCGCCCGTGCCAATGCGGAAGAACTGCTGGGCCTGCGCGGTGCCGGTGGCGCCCACGGCGGCGACCGCGACGGTCAGGGCGGTGATCCAATGCTTGAGTTTCATGCGAGCTTCTCCAATACGAAATGACAAATATGTCGAGTGACGTGGGTCGTCTTGTCATCGCCGGCGCGGCGTGGTCGCCTGCCGGAAATGGGCCTCCCCTTGGGGGCCGTTTTCATGATGAAATTCTGTCATGCCGCCCTCTGGTAGCCAATGGTTACGGGGCTATCGTTTACCTGGGGGTGCATTGCCCCTTTGGTTATGGGTGGTCCCGCTTTGGTTATGCGTGCGCAACCCCTCAAGCAGTCAGACTACGGAGTCATCAGGATGTCCCAGGAAGTCATACGCGGCATTGCGCTGCCCCCGCCCGCACAGCCAGGCGATCCGCTGGCCCGCGTCGACACGCCCAGCCTGGTGCTGGACCTGGCGCCTTTTGAAGCCAACCTGCGCGCGATGCAGGCCTGGGCCGACCGCCACGACGTCGCCCTGCGCCCGCACGCCAAGGCGCACAAATGTCCGGAAATCGCATTGCGGCAGCTGGCGCTGGGCGCGCGCGGCATCTGCTGCCAGAAGGTCAGCGAAGCCCTGCCCTTTGTGGCCGCCGGCATCCAGGACATCCACATCAGCAACGAAGTCGTCGGTCCGGCCAAGCTGGCGCTGCTGGGTCAGCTGGCGCGCGTGGCAAAGATCAGCGTCTGCGTGGACAACGCGCACAACCTGTTGCAGGTCTCGCAGGCCATGGTGCAGGCGGGCGCCCAGATCGACGTGCTGGTGGAAGTGGACGTCGGCCAGGGCCGCTGCGGGGTGTCCGACGACGCCCTCGTGCTGGCGCTGGCGCAGCAGGCGCGCGACCTGCCCGGCCTGAACTTTTCTGGCCTGCAGGCCTATCACGGGTCGGTACAGCATTACCGCACGCGCGAGGAGCGCGCCGAGGTCTGCCGCCAAGCGGCGCGCATCGCGGCGTCCTACGCGCAACTGCTGCGCGAGAGCGGCATCGCCTGCGACACCATCACCGGCGGCGGCACGGGCAGCGCCGAGTTCGATGCGGCCAGCGGCGTCTATACCGAATTGCAGGCCGGCTCGTACGCTTTCATGGACGGCGACTATGGCGCAAATGAATGGGACGGCCCCCTGGCGTTTGAAAACAGCCTGTTCGTGCTGGCCACGGTCATGAGCAAGCCAGCGCCCGACCGGGTGATCCTGGACGCGGGGCTCAAGTCCACTACTGCGGAATGCGGCCCGCCCGCCATCTTCGGCGAACCCGGGCTGACATACACCGCCATCAATGATGAGCACGGCGTCGTGCGCGTGGAACCGGGGGCGCAGGCGCCCGACCTGGGCGCGGTGCTGCGCCTGGTGCCATCGCACGTGGACCCCACGTTCAACCTGCATGACGGGCTGGTGGTGGTGCGCGATGGCGTGGTGGAAGATATCTGGGAAATCTCGGCGCGCGGCTTCTCGCGCTAATAAGTCCTTCTGAGGGCCGGCCAGCCGGCGCGGTGCACGGTCACGATCGACCGTTCACCCCTCACGCCCTCGTATCCCGCGTTTCGTAAGAACGAAAAAAGGCCGGCGCGCCGTCACGCGCCGACCTTTGGATACAGCCTGCAAGCGCCTACTTGGCCTGCTGCTGGATCTTTTCCCCGCCCCTTTCAATGTCTTTGCCGGCACCTTCCATCGTGTTGCAACCGGCGGTCACGGCGGTAATCGCGAGCATCAGTGCAAGCCAAATACGGTGGGTCATTTTCTTCTCCTTCGGGCGATCATTGGACGTTGCGGGTCATGCCGAATGGCAGCCGCAATTACTTGTCCAGCAAGTCCCGTGCCTGATCCTTCGCTTCTCCCACATTGCGCTGCACTTTACCTTCGGCTTTCTCCACTTTTCCTTCGGCTTCGGTGCGGGTGTTGCCCGTTACCTTGCCAGCTGTTTCCTTGATCGCGCCCTTCACTTCCTTGGCGGCGCCCTTGATGCGGTCCTTGTCCATGTCATCGATCCTCAGGTTTCAGGTGGGGTGAAACCGCGCCGGGGAAACCCGGAGTCCGGCGGCGGACAAGTCCAATATAGGAATCGCGCCGCACCCGCGATAGAGGCATGCGCACCAGGACAGGTGGTGCATTTTTACTTTCCGGTGCGCGCAAAAGGGAGTACGTGAACGGCCCGACACCGCATGCAAACGGGGGGCGGAACATTCGGGTCAGCCCGCCGTCCTGATTGATACGGCCAAGCTCACGCCGCCAGATTCGTCATCCCCAGGAACTGCCGCAATTCCGGCGTGGCCGGCGCCGTGAAAAGTTGCTCCGGCGGACCGATCTCGTGCACGCGCCCCTGGTGCATGAACACCACGCGATCACAGACCTCGCGCGCAAAGCGCATTTCGTGCGTCACCATCAGCAGCGTCATGCCGTCGGCAGCCAGCTCGCGCACGACCGCCAGCACCTCATTGACCAGCTCCGGGTCCAGCGCCGACGTGATCTCGTCGCACAACAGCGCCAGCGGCTGCATCGCCAGCGCACGGGCAATCGCCACGCGCTGCTGCTGGCCGCCGGACAGTTCGTCCGGCCAGGCGTCGAACTTGTGGGCCAGGCCCACGCGGGTCAGCATGGCCCGGGCCATGTCCTCGGCCTCGCGCTCGGGCACGCGCTTGGCCACCATGGGCGACAGCATCACGTTGCGCCCCACGGTCAGGTGCGGAAACAGGTTGAACTGCTGAAAAATCATCCCGACCTTCAGCCGCAGCGCGCGCAGCCGCAGCTCGTCATCGCCCAACTGCGCATCGGCCACCATGATCGCGCCGCCGTCGATCTGCTCCAGCCCGTTGATGCAACGCAGCAGCGTGCTCTTGCCCGAGCCGCTCTTGCCGATGATGGCAATGACCTCGCCGGGGTCGACGCGCAAGGTCACGCCTTTCAGGACTTCGTTGTCGCCGAACCGTTTGCGGACGTCTTCAAGGGCGATGAGGGGCATGCAACTTCCTTTCCAGCCGGAGGCTTAGGCGCGACAGGGGCCAGCACAGCGCAAAGTAGATCAGCGCGGCGCAGGCATAGACAGTGAAGGGACTGAAGGTGGCGTTGGTGATCACGGTGGCCGCCTTCGACAGTTCCGTGAAGCCGATGATGGAGGTCAGCGCCGTGCTCTTGACGATCTGCACCGCAAAGCCCACGGTCGGCGCGACCGCAATGCGCAGCGCCTGCGGCAGCACCACGTAGCGCATCTGCTGCACGTAGCCCAGCGCCAGGCTGGCCGACGCCTCCCACTGTCCCTTCGGCACGGCTTCCACGCAGCCGCGCCAGATCTCCGCCAGGAACGCGCCCGACCACAGCGTCAGCGCCGCGCCGGCGGCCAGCCACGGCGGCACCTCCACGCCGATCAGCGACAGCCCGAAAAACGCCAGGAACAGCTGCATCAGGAGCGGCGTGCCCTGAAAGAGTTCGATGTACGCCCAGCTGATGCGGCGCATCGCCGCCACGCGCGACGTGCGCATCATCAGCGCCAGCAAACCCATCAGCGCCCCGCCCGCAAAGGCCGCCAGCGACAGCACGAGGGTCCAGCGCGCCGCCAGCAGCAGGTTGCGCACGATGTCCCAGGTCGAGAACTCGATCATCTTGCCGCCTTGCGAAGAAGCCGCCGTCCGGTCAGGCGCAGCACCTGGCGCAGCAGCACCGCCAGCACCAGATAGATCCCGGTCGTCACGAAATACACCTCGAACGCCCGAAAGTTGCGCGACTGGATGAAGTTCGCGGCAAAGGTCAGGTCCTCGGCCGCGATCTGCGAACACACCGCTGACCCCAGCATCACGATTACGATCTGCGAAGACAGCGCCGGCCAGATGCGCATCAGCGCCGGCTTGAGCACCACGTGCCGGAACACCTGCAGGCGCGACAGCGCCAGGCTGGCGCCGGCCTCGTACTGCCCGCGCGGCGTGGCGTCGATCCCGGCGCGGATGATCTCGGCGCTGTAGGCGCCCAGGTTCAGCGCCATCGCCAGGCACGCCGCCTGCATCTCGCCCAGCTGGATGCCCAGCGACGGCAGGCCAAAAAACACGAAAAAGAGCTGGATCAGGAACGGCGTGTTCCGGATCAGCTCGATATAGGCGGTGACCGGCGCACGCAGCCACGCCGGGCCCTGCGTGCGCACCCACGCGCAGGCGATGCCCAGGGCCACGCCCGCCACCGCGCCGAACGCGATCAGTTCGATCGTGACGCCGATGCCCTTGATCAGCACCGGCGTGTACTCGAACACCGAGGAAAAGTCGTACTGGTAAGCCATGACGGCCTCGCGCAGCCTACAGATCCTTGGGCAATTCGGCGCCCAGCCACTTCTGAGAAATCGCCGACAGCGATCCGTCACGCTTGGCCGCGGCCAGGATGTCGTTCACGCGGGCGCGCAGCTTCGGTTCGTCCTTGTTCAGGCCGATGTAGCACGGCGAATTCTTGATCAGGAACTTCGTTTCCGGCTTCTTGGGCGGATTGCGCGCCAGAATCGCGGCGGCCACCACGTTGCCGGTTGCGATCATCGGCACCTGACCCGACAGAAAGGCCGTGATCGTGCCGTTGTTGTCCTCATACCGTTTGAGGGTGGCCGACGCCGGCGCAATCTTGGTCAGCTCGATGTCCTCGACCGCGCCGCGCGTCACGCCAATGGTCTTGCCCGCCAGGTCGGCGGCCGACGACACCTTCAGGTCCGCCGGGCCAAACACCCCATTGAAGAACGGCGCGTAGGCGTCCGAGAAGTCGATGGCCTTCTCGCGCTCGGCGTTCTTGCCCAGGCTGGAGATCACCAGGTCCACTTTCTTGGTCTGCAAGTACGGCACGCGGTTGGCGCTGGTCACCGGCACCAGTTCCAGCTTCACACCCAGCTGCTTGGCGATCAGCTGCGCGGTATCGATGTCATAGCCCAGCGGCTTCATGTCGGCGCCCACCGACCCAAACGGCGGAAAGTCCTGCGGCACCGCAATCTTGATGACGCCCGCCTTGACGATATCGTCCAGCGCGTCGGCGTGCGACAGGGGCGCGACCAGGATGCTGGCGGCGGCGCAAAGGGACAGCAACAGGGTTCTGCGTTTCATAAGGAACTCTCCAGGGCCCGCACTGCCCGGTCGGGTCAGCGCGTTGCACACCAAGTCGGTATACAAAGCGAGAAGATGCAAGTTCTGTGCCATGTGGGCGTCCCGGGAAGAGGGCGCGCAAGGTTCGTGCAAACGCCCCGCAATGGTGCGGCGGATGCGCCGCAGACGGGCGTATCCGCACCGCTTTGGATCGCGCGGCCTCAGGCGTCCACGTAACCTGCCATCAAACCTTCAAACCACTCCTGAAACACGGTAAGCCGCCGCGTGCGCTGGCGGCGGTGCGGATACAGCAGCGATACCGGCATCGGCGCCGCGCGCGCGGCCGGCATCACTTCCACCAGTTCGCCCGCTTCAAGCAGATGCTGCACGTCAAAACGGGGTATCTGGATCAGGCCCAGCCCCGCCAGGCAGCAGGCGATGTAGCTTTCTGCATTGTTCACCACCACCCGGCTGCGAACCGTATCCTGGCGCACGCCGCCATCGGCGGACACGGATTCCCAGGGCAGCTCGCGGCCGGTCTTCGGTGACGCATACCCCACGGCCCAGTGGCCGCCCAGTTCCTCGGGGTGCATTGGCGCGCCGTGCTCGCGCAGGTAAGCCGGACTGGCACAGTTGATCAGCGCAATGCTGCCCAGCGGCCGCACGACCAGACTGCTGTCGTGCAGCGTACCGATGCGCACCGCACAGTCCACGCCCTCCTGCACCAGGTCAATGGCGCGGTCAGTGGAACTCAACACCACCTGCAATCGCGGATGGCGGCGCAACAGGCCGGGCAATTGCGGCGCGATCAGCCGGCGCGCCACGCGGCTGGGCACATCAATGCTTAGGCGGCCCGACACCTGCCGCTCGCTCGCCTGGAACAGTTGGTCGATGTCTTCGACTTCCGTCAGCAGCGGCAACACGCGTTCCAGCAGTTGCTCGCCGTCGGCCGTCAGCCGCACCTGCCGGGTCGTGCGATGCAGCAGCCGCACGCCAAGCTGCGCTTCCAATTGCTGGATGGCGGCCGAGACGGAGGCCCGGGGCGCGTCCAGGGCATGAGCCGCCTTGATGAAACTGCCCATCTCGGCAACGTGCGCGAACACGCGATACTGGTCGAATCGGTCCATGAGCGGCCTGTGGCGATGCGGTGGGACGGGACAACGGAATTGCGCGCGCCCTCCCGTTGCCCGGGGGCGCGCGCAAGGCACCAAAAGCATAGCCGCAATCGGGGGGCGCCCAGCCGCGTCAGGCGCTGCGCCAGATCGCCAGGGCAGCCAGCGCCGCCGGCACCAGGAATACGATCGCCAGAATCGGCAGTTCCTCGCGCACGCTGTACCCGGCATGGGTGACGCCCACCCACATGTTCACCAGCGACACCACCAGCCAGACGGGAATGAAAGCCTTGGCCGCCACCGCCAGCGCTGCCGCATCGCCGCCCCACAGCTTGCCAAAGAGCAGAAACACCCCCAGCAGTACCGCGCCGCCTCCGATCACCATTGCCATATGCATGCCGCGCTCCCTGTCCTGACACCTACTTGGTCGTGTAGCCGCCGTTGATAAGGATGGTCTGCCCCGTGATCCACCAGCCGTCGCTGACCAGATGGCGGATGAAGGGCACCACGTCCTCGATATCCGTCAGCCCCGTCTTGCTGAACGGCGACAGCGCCGCCGCGGTCTTGTGATATGCCACGGCGTCGTCGCCCTCGGCCGGGTAGAAGAACGGCGTATCCATAGGCCCCGGTCCCACCGCCGTCACCGAAATCCCCCGCGCGCCAAACTCCTTGGCCGCCGCACGCGTGAAATGCTCCACCGGCGCCTTCGTGCCCGCATAGGCCGCATAGAACGGCGTGAAGGCGCCCAGCAGCGACGTCACCAGCGTGCACACCTTGCCGTTGTCATTCACGTGCCGGCCCGCCTCGCGCAGAAAGAAAAACGCCGTCTTGGAATTTACCGCCGTCATCTCGTCGTATTCAGCTTCGCTGATCTCGGTAAAGGGCTTCTTGAGCACCTTGCCCACCGTATTGATCGCAATATCCGGCCGGCCCACCGCCGCCACCGCATCGGCAAACAGCTTCTCCATTGCCGCCGCCGTCGTCAGGTCGCCCTGCAACGCCACGGCCTTTGCGCCCGCCGCCTGCACCGCCGCCACGGTCGCCTCGGCCTCTGCCTGGGATGCCGCGCTGTTGTAGTGGATCGCTACTGCGCGGGCGCCCTGCTCGGCCAGGTCGCGCGCAATCAGCCCGCCCAGATTCTTCGCCCCGCCCGCAATGATCGCGACCTTGCCCTTGATCGAATGGTCCGCCATGGAAAATCTCCTTCAGGTGTTTCGGATGTCGATGAAGCTTCGAGCTTAGGCAAGCGCCCGCGCCCGATAAACCACCTGAAGCTGGATGGATCATCCAGAAAAACCACCCAATCGCGGCGCGCGGTGTGTGCGGTGTCCAGCAACCGGCAACAAAAAAGCCGCCCCTGTTGAAGGACGGCTTGTATCGACGGCTGTCGCCAATCGCGCTCAATCCACCTGCGCGCCCGACTGCTTCACCGCCTTGCCCCACTTATCCACTTCCGCGGCAATAAACGTCCCAGTCGCCTCAGGCGTCAGCGGCATCGGCTCCGCTCCACGATCCCGGAAGAACTTCTGCATCTCCGGCGTATTCAACACCTGCCCGATCTGCTTGCTGAGCGCATTCGTAATCTCCGCAGGCGTGTCCTTCGGCGCCAGCACCGCCGCCCAGCCAATCGCCTCAAACCCCGGATAACCCGATTCCGCCACCGTCGGCACATTCGGCAGCTGCGGCAACCGCTTGGCCGTCGTCACCGCCAGCGCCACGGCCTTCTTGCTCTGCACGTGCGGCAGACCCGCCGTCACCGAGTCCACCATCAGCGGCACCTGATGCCCCAGAAAATCCGCCTGCGCCGGGCCACTGCCCTTGTACGGAATGTGGCGAATATCGATATCCGCCGCCGCCTTGAACATCTCGGCCGACAAATGCTGCGTGCCGCCAATCCCCGCGCTGGCATACGCCAGTTCGCCCGGGTTGGCGCGCGCCTGCGTCACCAGCTGCTGTAGCGACGTAATGCCCGACGCCGGCGTCGCCAGGAACATCAGCGGCACCGAGAACACGCCCGACACCGGCGCGAAATCCTTGGTCAGGCTGTAGTTGATGTTCTTATAGAGCGTCTGGTTCACCGCCGCGGCGCTGCCCGCGATCACCAGCGTGTAGCCGTCCGGCGCCGCGCGCGTGGCCTGCTCCATGCCGATATTGCTGCCCGCGCCCGCGCGGTTCTCCACCACGATCGGCTGCTTGACCGCCGCGCCCAGCTTCTCAGCCAGCGCGCGCGCAAAGATGTCAGTCGCCTGCCCCGGCGGGAACGGCACGATCAGACGGATGGGACGGTCGGGAAATTCCGCGTGGGCGGGCGTCATGGCGGCGGCCAGTGCCAGGCCGGCGGCAAGACTGGAAAGAATACGTTTCATGATTGGTCAGTAAAAAGCGACGGCGGACTGCGCGCGAGGGGCGCATCGCCTGCATAAAATAGAGCGCCCGCGCTGGCAGCCCTTATGAGGCCGGCCCGGGGCAGATCGGAGGGGTAGCGTCACGATAGCATCCCCCCGTCGGTGCTACATTTGCCTTTTCGCGCTTCCCCCGGGGAAGTTCCCCGAAATTTCCCTCATCCCCTGTCCTTACATCCCGCAGGAACCGCCATGGAATTCAGCCAGTTCAACGTCGACACCCTCATGGAGATCACCTCCCGCCCGGACCTCGTGTTCGTCAGCGGCAAGGGATCCTGGCTGGAGGATCACGCGGGCAAGCGATACCTGGACTTCGTGCAGGGCTGGGCGGTGAACACCCTGGGCCACTCCGCGCCCGAAATGCAGCGCGCGCTGGTCGAACAGTCGCAAAAGCTGATGAACCCGTCGCCGGCGTTCTACAACATCCCCTCGATCGAGCTGGCCCAGCGCCTGACCGGCGCCTCCGACTTTGACCGCGTCTTCTTCGCCAACAGCGGCGGCGAAGCCAACGAGGGCGCCATCAAGCTCGCGCGCAAGTGGGGCCAGGTCAAGAAGAACGGCGCCTACAAGATCATCACCATGAACCACGGCTTCCATGGCCGCACGCTGGCAACGATGTCCGCGTCGGGCAAGCCGGGCTGGGACAAGATGTTCGCGCCGCAGGTCGAAGGCTTCCCCAAGGCCGAACTGAACGACCTGGAATCCGTGCGCAAGCTGATCGACGACAAGACCGTCGCCATCATGCTGGAGCCCGTCCAAGGCGAAGGCGGCGTGCTGCCCGCCACCAAGGAATTCATGCAAGGCCTGCGCAAGCTGGCCGATGAAAACCAACTGCTGCTCATCGTCGACGAAGTCCAGACCGGCATGGGCCGCACTGGCAAGATGTTCGCCTACCAGCACTTTGACGTCGTCCCCGACATCATGACGCTGGCCAAGGGCATCGGCGGCGGCGTGCCGCTGGCCGCCCTGCTGGCCCGTCAGGAAGTCAGCGTGTTCCAGCACGGCGACCAAGGCGGCACCTACAACGGCAACCCCCTGACCACCGCCGTCGGCGTCGCCGTCTTCGACGCGCTGGTCGCGCCGGGCTTCATGGACGCGGTCAATGCCCGCGCCAAGCAGCTGTCCGAAGGCCTGCTGGCCATCTCGGCCAAGTACGGCATGAAGGGCGAACGCGGCATGGGCCTGCTGCGCGCGCTGGTGATGGATCGTGATGATGGTCCCGCGATTGTCGAAGCTGCGCGTAATCAGGCGCCGGAAGGTCTGCTGCTGAACGCGCCGCGCCCGAATTTGCTGCGCTTCATGCCGGCGCTGAATGTGACGGCTGAGGAAGTGGATTCGATGCTGAAGCAACTGGATGCGCTGATTGCGCAGGTGCGTAAGGCTTGATGAGGTTTAGAAAGTAGTGAATGCAGGGGCCGCGATTATGCGGCCCTAATGAGATGGTCAGCCCGATCCCCACGAAGCGGTACGCTGAGTGGGGATTGTTCTTTCTGGGAGACCTCTCATGAGCACCGTCACGCTGATTGGCATCGATCTGGGTAAGCATAGCTTCCATCTGCACGGGCAGGATTCTGCCGGCAGGATGGTGTTTCGCAAGAAGTGCTCTCGCCAGCAAGTGTTCACGTTGCTGGGTAATAGCCCGTGCAGCACGGTGGTGATGGAGGCCTGCGCAGGAGCCCATTGGATGGCGCGCCGCATCCAGGCGCTAGGCCACCAACCCAAGCTGATCTCCCCACAGTTCGTGCGCCCTTTCGTGCAGGGCAACAAGAACGACTTTGCCGATGCGCAGGCGATCTGCGAAGCCGCCTCGCGCCCGAGCATGCGGTTCGTGTGCGTGCGCAACGAGGCTCAGCAGACCGTCTCGGCGCTGCACCGCGTCCGAGAGTCGCTGGTGCGCGAGCGCACCGGCGTGATCAACCAAGTCCACGCCTTCTTGCTGGAGTTCGGCATCAGCCTGCCGCGCGGCCAGGCGATCCTGCGGCGCCTGCCAGCGGTGTTGGCCGAGCATGAGCTGCCGCCCCGACTGGCGGCATTGCTTGAACGGCTGCAGGCGCACTTCAAGTATTTGGACGAGCAGATCGGCGAAATCGAACGCGATTTGTGCCAGCAACTGCGCGAGGATGAACGCAGCCAGCGGCTTCTGGAGATCCCCGGCATCGGGCCGATCACCGCGAGCGTGCTGATGACAGAATTGGGCGATGCGCAGCAATTCGGTTCGGCCCGCCAGTTCGCCGCCTCTGTGGGTCTGGTGCCACGCCAATACAGCACTGGCGGTACGCCTAAGCTGCTGGGAATCAGCAAGCGTGGCGACAAGAATCTCAGGCGGCTGTTGGTGCAGGGCGCACGAGCGATCATGCAACGCGTAGAGCGGCGCACGGATCGGCTGGGCGTCTGGGTACGCGAGCTGCTGGCACGACGCCACTCGAACGTGGTGGCCTGCGCGCTGGCCAATAAATTGGCGAGGATAGCCTGGGCCATCCTCGCCAATGGAACGAACTACCGAAGTGAGCAGGCTGTTAGCGCAACCTGACATTCATCACCGTTTTACGCAGTCACTTCCTGGTTTTGCGACGCGAGTACGTGAAGACATAAACGGCTCAACGGCCTGGCAAGAAACCTGGTAAAAAATTTAGCACCTGGATGCTGAGGCCCTTTTGAGGTTTGCCGGGCGCGACTCTCATCATGGAGCGGGGGACCTGTCCCCAAACGACTCCGAATAGATTTGAGCAAAGCCCAATTTACGCCAACACAAACCCGCTTGCAAAAATCGGGCTGACCATAGATTGTTTTTTGGATTGATGGGATCGCGGTTGGGGTTGGGTATGCGGCCGCAGGTTTGGACACGTTAAGGGAATCGAATGGACGCGAAAGAATTTGTCGGCAACTGGAATGCGCTGCGGGGTGAGCTGTTGGAGACGTTCATGGCGGCGGATGGTGGGAGCGCGGTCGCGGCCAAGGTGCGGGGGCTGGGGTTGTCGGCGGCGCAGATTGAGGGCTTGCGTGGCGTTTTGGATCTGGCTCTGCGGGACACGATGTATTCGCTGCTGTTGGGGTTGGATGGGGCGGCGAGTATTGGCGATAGCCAGGAGCAGTTCACCATCGCCGGTGAGGATGGGGTGGTGATTGAGGATATTGAAGCGGAGGCTTGGGAGTGCTTCCATGGGGATGCGGGCGTTTGCGGGTGATTCGCTCGTTGAGGGTCTGCGTTCTTGGGTCGCCGTTACGGGAGTTTGAAGATGTCCAAGTCGCCTGCTGATGACGTGGTGTCGATCTATCGGGAGCATGCCGATGCGTTTGTGCGGTTGCGTGGGACGGAGCTGATCGAGCGCGCGTGGCTGGATGCGTTTCTGGCGCTGCTGCCGGGGGCGAGTCCGCGGGTGTTGGATATTGGGTGCGGGTTTGGGGTGCCGATTGCTCAGTATCTGATTGAGCGTGGCTGCCGGATCACGGGTGTGGATACGTCGGTGCCGTTATTGACTCGGGCGAAGGCGGCGTTTCCTGAGCATGAGTGGATTGCTGCGGATATGCGGCAGATGGCGGTCGCGGGGCTGTTCGATGGGTTGATCGCTTGGCATAGCTTTTTTCATTTATCGCCAGAGGATCAGCGGGCGATGTTTGGGGAGTTCGGGCGGTTGGCTGCGCCGGGGGCGGTGTTGATGTTTACCAGCGGGCCGGGGTTGGGTGAGGCGATTGGGGAGTTTGAAGGGAGGCCGCTGTATCACGGGAGTTTGGACGGGGAGGAGTATCGGGAGTTGTTGGGGGTGAATGGGTTTGAGGTGGTGCGGCATGTGGTGGAGGATGCCGGGTGTGGGCGGGCGACGGTGTGGTTGGCAAGACAAGCTGGGGCTAAGGCGTGACTTGCTAGCAACGTTGCGAGGTCTGGATCGGGATCAAGCAGGGGCGTGCATCAGAAACGGACGAATTGAGCGGGCAGCGCTGTTACGTCGTCTGATATTGGGTCTAAAGAATTCATCAGTGAAGCGTGGCTCGCCACAATGAGCGGCTCATCGCCGCTGCTCTGAGCCAGGGCGTGTTTCGCAGGTTGTGCGTTGCGAGCATTCAGCAGGACCAGGCGTGGCGGCCAAATTCAACGCAGTTGCTATTTATACGTAACTTACGTACATTGATGAAAGCCCTGTTCATAGAATTGCCCGCGTTCTCGCGCTATCGGGCCGAGTACCTGGATGACGACGCCTTTCTCGACCTGCAACACGCAATGATGAAGCACCCCGCAGCGGGTGACGTCATTGAAGGCACTGGGGGACTGCGCAAGCTGCGCCACGGCGATCCCCGCCGCGGCAAAGGTAAGCGCGGCGGTCTGAGAGTCATCTACTACTGGTGGGACGGCGGGTCGCAGTTTTGGCTGTTCACCCTGTTCGACAAGGACGAAATGAAGGATCTGTCCGCCAGAGCAAAACAGGCGCTCAAGGGCATGCTCGAACACGAAAGGAAGATTAGGTTATGAAGAAGCGTGACTTGTACTCGGAGATTGCCGAAGGGTTTGAGGCGCTAGCGGAGGCGCGGGAAGGCAAGCGGACGCTGCGCACGCATAAGGTTGAACTCAAGCCTGCTCCCGAAGTGACGGCAGAAGATTTGTTGGCGTTGCGTGAACGGCTGAAGTTGTCGCGGCAGGTGTTTGCGCACTATCTGCGTACCAATCCTCGGACTGTGGAGAATTGGGAGCAGGGTCGTGCAAAGCCGAATGCGCAGGCGGCGTTGTTGATTCGGCTGGTGGAGAAGTTTCCGGATACGGTGGAGCGGTTGGCGGAAGTCTAGAACGCGATTATTAGCCAAAGTCAACTTTCGGCCAAAACCGGCCGGTCGCACCACCGACACAATGCGGCAGATGCGGCCTTTCGACCATCGGATTTTTCGTTGGCCACTGACTGAGCTCTGAAAATTTCCGACTTGCCCAGACGCGACGACAGCAAATTTGCGACCGACGCTGCTTACACTTATGATGTTAAACTGTGTAACAACATTTCACGTTCGGCATCGAAATCGAAGTATTGGCAATTGGAAGAATCATGGCAATTCGAACTGAGGAAGAGCTGGGAGAGGCACTGAAGAATGATCAAGACACCATTGAAATTGAAGGTGACCTGCAAAATAAGGTATTGAGAATTAAAGCAACAGGCACGGTTGCCTGGGTGATCGCCATCGGTGCAATTGGCGTTGCCGTGGCTATCACTTTGGGTACTGGCGGGGCGGGTGCGCCAGACAGCGGTGCCGTCGGCGTAGGTGCCGTCACAGTACTTGGGCTCCCTGCCGCTTTGTCGGCGGTAAGTATCGCAGTCGCTGCTGGTGGTGTAGGCGCTCTCAACTCCTTGCGCAGGTACAAAGTTGTTTCCAATGCCGGCGGAAAGCTGGTTTTGTCTCGCGACTGAAACTGCACTCAAGCTGACCCGCCTTCTACTGGCAAATTAACTTCGCTCTCAGTAGCCGTCCCAAGCCTGTCGCCTACAGCTTCCAGCCGGTAGTAGTCGTCGTGACCGAAGCATTCATATCTCAACATCTGACCAGAGCAACAACGCATGAATAACAGGGATAGAGTCGGGGAAGTGCAAGTTGCTTGGCAGTTGTTGACGGGCACAATGCTTACAGCGGCTTCGGTCCGCCGGGTGAAAGATCTACGAGACGCGCGAATTCCGCCTGCTGTGCCAGTGAGCGCAGGGGTCTACGCTTTCTGGTGGACCGGAAGTCGGGAGCAGCTACTTCAAGCCAATCGGCATATCGTATTGAAAGGGCCAGGAGGCAAGAGTGTGGACGTGCATTATCACGACTGGTGGCCAGCGGAGGCCCCGTTCCCCTGTTTGTACGTCGGCAAAGCGACCAATTTGAGGCGCCGTTTTCGCGAGCATCTTTTGCCCGGTACGGCAGGCCGTGCACATCTAGCACTATCGGGGAACCTCAAGACAAAGCCCCGGACTTCATCTTGTCAATTGCGCTTTGGAATTGAACATATCTTCCCAGCCGAATCTAATCCGTTGGCGCTTATTGCCAATAGCGTAGGCTTTTCTTGGTGCGATAAGTTCCCGGACAATGCTGTCGCTGAGCGTTTTTTTGCTGAGGACAGGCTCGTTGGGCATTTCCGCCCGTGGTTCAACATTGACTCGGAACGTTGATCGCCTGACAGCCTCCAATCACCGTGCTGACCAACGAAGAGGCCGTAGCGATCAGGCCGCAGATTTGGACATTTGGCCTTCAGCGCCTCTCGCGGGGTCGGTATCCGGCTATAAGCGGTCACCTGAAAAGTTTGGCTGAATGGCCGCTTCAGGCTGATGGCGGTCAGTCGATCGCCGTGCCCGGATGGCCGCTCCCACGTACAGTAGTCATCCCAGGTGGTCCCGACACCGAGGGCGGGTCAGACTCGGTCAGCAGTCGTCGCCCTTCCGCGCGTCGCAGCCACATTTGCAAATGACGGCTGTCCTTGCCGATCACCGGCCGGACACTCGCTAGTACGCCGAACTCTGGGGCATTGGGTCGATGAATTAGGCCTGCACCGTGCCAAATGCAGGCTCCTCGTCGACTGCAATGATTTGGTTCGCCCGGCAGCTCCAGGACAACAGAGTAAGAACTACCCGAGCCCCACCGATGCGCCCGCAATATCGCGCTGTCGCCGACGGTTCATCCAGTCCTTCGCAAGGATAGCGCTCGATCTACGGATAGTCGGCGCGCCCTTCGGCCAAGTGTGGCATGTAGGCACCGACCGGCCTTTCTTCCTTTGGATCGTATGGGTACGGATCGACCAGGTTCGACTCAACCATGTTCTCGCGTGGCGTGCGCAGGTAGTTTCGCCATGCATCGCTCGCGCGCCGCAGGTCGATCTCAGCGCCAATCAGCGACTGCCGGCACGCATCCATGCGCTCTTCGACAAGGTGTTTCTCGCGCACGAACGATGCCAGTTGTTCCTCGTCGAATGAGCGTGCTAAGTATGGGTACTGGATCGCTAGTTCGGCCCGGCCGTCACGCTCCAGCAGCGCATTCACCTTGCCGAAGAGCCTGTCCACCCGCCCCACGCGCTGCTCGTTGTCGCCCGGCGTCCAGGCGATGCCGTAGTGGTGAACCTTGCGACACTGCAAGTGCAGATTTACGCCCTCCTGCAGTACCGAGGTCGCGGCCAGCACGTTTGGGTAGAAGGGGCTGTTGAAGCCCAGGATCAGCCGCTGCCGGTCCTTGACCGCGCCACTTGCATAGAAGGCGGGGCTGCTAAGCCCAGTGAGCTTGTGCCAGCCCTGGCGGTCTTCGTCGGGCACGTTCTCCCACAAGGCATCGAAGGTCTGCAGTGCGGCACGGAAGTAGGCGAAAGCCAGCGAGTCCTTCAAACCTGCGTCCAGAAA
This sequence comes from Achromobacter mucicolens, assembly GCF_029866465.1. Classification (NCBI taxonomy): domain Bacteria; kingdom Pseudomonadati; phylum Pseudomonadota; class Betaproteobacteria; order Burkholderiales; family Alcaligenaceae; genus Achromobacter; species Achromobacter mucicolens. Next base: position 86,271 of record NZ_CP123364.1, read on the forward strand.
ATCCACAAATGCCAAATAGCGCTGCTGAGCATCGCCCGCTTCTCCGCCCCGACGGAATTCGGCATACCAGCAGTACAGCTCAACGATCACCGGGCTGGCGAACAGAAAGCCGTTCTTGAGGTAACGGCCGAAGCTCTCGGCCTTTGCTGACTCTCGAGCCAAGCGGTCGATGCGCTCGCGGTCGGCGGCGTGGAGCTGGCGATACATCAGCCCCCAGAGCGTCGGCATCGGCTTCGTGAAGTCCAGCTTTTCGTCCGCCATCACGCCGACGCCACGCTTCTCGCCGGCGCCGCGCGCCTCCAGTGCTGCCGAGGCGTACTCGTCGCGCAGCCGGTCGCCGGACTGCCTTCGGTAGTGATAGCCGTAGGTCCCCGCCCTGTAATCGCTGGCCGGTTCCAGCAATAGCGTGAACAGGCTCTCCGGCTTGCGGAGACGAAGGCTGAAGTTCGAGGCGTCGGTGCTGCGCTGCGCGCCCGTCTTCTTTACGACGAACAGATCGGCCACCTTCGAATGCACGTTGGCATCCGCATCCGCGTGCTCTTCTGCCGCTGGGTCATTGCCTTCCAGCAGCATCGAGTCGTCGGCCTCGCCATGGCCGCCAAAGTGCCGGTTGAAGAATTCGCGCGACCAACGGCTGGCCTCCCACCGCCTCAACAGCCTTCCCGTGTCGTCCGGCGCCAGCGCTTGCACAATCCGCTGCCCCATCTGCCGGTCGTAGGTCACGTTAACGCGCGCAACGATCTCGCGCACCGAAGGGATCCTGCGCACGAACACCAGGTGCTTGTGCTCGTGGACATCCACGCCCGCATCGAACACGTCGGCTGGTACGCAGGAGTTCACCAGCGCGTCGTACTTGGGGTGCGCAGGCAAGCCGCCCAGGCTCTCGTGCATGCGCGCCAGTCGGATGAGAATCTCTGTGTCGGGCGCGCCCTGGAAGTCGCGCTTGGCCACGTCTTCCTCGGTCTCCTGCTCCGCTTCGGACGCCTGCACCTTGAACGACTCGAAGCCCTCTAGGTAGCCGTAGAGAAAGCGCCGGCCATCCTGTACCTCCTTGCTCACCAGCAGCTTTTGGTAAAGCGCGAAAAACAACTCAGCCGCCGGGTCGTGCACTAGGTCCGACGCCACCGCCCGTTCGTGGCGGTAACAGTACTTTTCGTAGCTGCCGTCGCGGCCCTTCATCCGGCGCAGACGGCGCAGCGTGTACTTCTTTAGCAACGCCTCAGGCTTGTCCTGGCCCACCTCGGTCACGTAGCCCAGGATCGCTGTCACGTCATGCATCGACGCGTGGCTGGGCGTTGCCGTTATCAGCAGCGCGCGCTCGCCCAAGCGGTCCTCAGGTAGGCCGAAGAACTTGCGCGCCGCACTGGCGCGCTGCGACTTGCCACGGCTGTTGCGGAAATAGTGCGCCTCGTCCACCACAAGCAGGTCGAAACCCCTGCCGCCTAACGCTGCCTTCAGGCGGTGGTGGATCTCGGCTGCCGCGGCTGCTGCGCCCTGGAGCTTGTCCAGGCCCTCGTCGTGCTCGGCGCGCATCAGCCCGCTCAGCGAGTAGATCGTCGTCACCAAGAACCGGTGCGTCCGCGCCTCCACGGCTTGAGCCAGCTCGGCCAGCGACCAGGCCAGCCTGGCCCCGTGCACCGGCTCGCCGTCGCGCACGCGTCGCACTACGTCGTCGGATTGCTTGTAATGCGTGCGCACGAACTTGGCGTACTCGCGCTCCCAGTGGCGACAGATGTCGCGGTTGGGCGCCATGACCAGAACGCGCGCATCGGGCTTCGCCTTCCAGAGCAGCGCCATCACGCCCAACGCCTGCAGCGTCTTGCCCGTGCCCACCTCGTCGGCCAGCAAGGCCGCACGGTGGCGGCCCAGTTTGTTCCATAAGCCGGCCACGCCCTCGGCCTGGCGCGCGGCCATGGCGGGGTCGCCTTCGCGATAAGTCCAGTCCGCGCGCTCTCGGTCGAAGGTGATCCACCCAGAAACCTGCTCTGGCGTCAACGCGCCCCAGCGCTCAGCGTCCATAGCCGCAAGCCTTCCGCAACTGCCGCATATACTCGGCGTTGCCGCGGATTTCCGGCGGCAGGCGCGACAGCCGCTTGTCGGGCTTCAGGCTCTGCCACTTCGCGCCTTCAGGCGGCGACGACCGTGCGTACTTCGCGCGCGTGCGGGCGTGCGCTTCTAGTGCCCCGGCGTAGAGCGAGTCCGCCTCCTGCAGCAGAAACCAGTTGAACACCGCACTGCCGCCGGGTGCCGCCGCCTGCGCGTTCACTTTGGCCACCAACTCCTGCAGACTGCCGGCCTGCACGAACAACAGCTTCTCCAGAATATCCCGCGAGTCCACCTCGCGCAGTCGCTGGCGGAACTGCTCGAAGGCATGGAACACGCGGAAGTAGCTCAGCCCACCCGCGTCAACGGAGATGCCTGGCGGCGCTGGCTCGTCGTCGGGCACGTCGTCGTTTCGCAGCACCGGGCGCAACCGGGGCTTATCACTGCCGCCAGGCTCGACGCCTTCGACCCAGTCATTCAACAAGTCCTTCAAGGAGTCGTAGCCCTGGGCGCGCCGATGAGACAGCCCGGTTTCCAGCACCAGGCCGCGGTACTCCAGGCTGTTGCCGCGCCAGACCTCGTAGCTGTGGTCGGCGAGCAGCGCTTCGTTGTCGGCCAGCTCCAGCGCGATGGCTTCCAGCGGCCAAGCGCCGTCGATTCGGCGCTCCTTCCAATCCAATCCCAGGAGCTGCTTTAACCCCGGCAGGCGCAGCCTGTAACCCAAACCGTCGCTCTTTTCGTACAGCCGACCCTGCACCTTGTAGCCCCCCTGCGCCCAGTCGAAACTCACCTGCAGTTCGAAAGGCAAGGGATAAGGCGGCGGATCTAACTCGTCATCCCGCAGCATGTCATCGGTGCTGAAATCCGCGGCACTTAGGGCCAGTGGCTGTCCGGAGATTTGCGTTGCAGGAGCCACGTCAAGCAAGAAGCCAGCTTCCACGTTGCGCAGCCCAAAACTCGAGCAGCCCGGCTCGGTACAGTTCCAGGAGCCGACGGCCAGGCGCGCCCTGCGTCCTTGCGCCAGCCAGAGCTTGGCGTGGGTCATCTCGATCTCGTCGGCCCGCGGCGATGGCCGGTCATGAAAGACGAGCCCACCCTCGTCCAACATCTCCTCGATTGCCGCAGACCACTTCGTGCGCACATGCCGGTTGCCGACGCGATCCGGCACGATTGCGAAGTCGATCTTTCGGTCAGCCAGTATCCGGATCTTCTCGATCAGCCCCGCGAGGTCGAGCGAGAAGTACGGCGACCACACAGTCATCCGCCCAGCCTGCGTGCCAGCCAGCAGGAGTTCCAGGAAACTTTGGCCCTCGAAGCTGTGCGCAAAGCGCCAGCCCTCGTCGTCTCCCTTGAACTGCTTACGCACGCCCAGCGCCTTGCTCAGCCCCGCCGCCACGAACAGCGGCTCGAAGAAGCGCTTGATCTGCTGGTACTGCTCGTTGTTGCTCACCGCGTGGAAGCAGAAAACTTCCTGGTTACGCCCCCAGCCGCTGACGCTGAGGTTGGCGCTGCCCGCGCCCAGCACCATGCGGCCGCCTTCGTCCTCCAAAAAGATCACCTTCGGGTGGAACAGTGACTCCGGGCCGAATCCTTCGAGCCCCAGCCGCCTCGGCAGCACGCCGTGTATCGGCAACGCCGTGCGCTTAAGCTGGTCGGCTTCCATCATGCGCAGGTCGCAGAACACGCGCAGGTCGATGCCGCGCTCGGCAAGCTGCAACTGCATGTTCTCGTAGTCCATACGGTTGGCGGGTGGATCGGCGTCGCCCTGTAGAAGCTCGGGCAACACATGGGTCTCGAAGAACGGGATGCCCAGGTTGAACGTGGTGAACCAGGCCCGCTTTAGTGGACCTAGCGCCCGCACTTGCTGCCGAAATACATCCATCAGCTTCACGCCAGCCCCCGCATCCCGGAGAGGAGGTGGCGGAACTGCGGCACGTAGTACTGGTGGACCCAGGCGCCCACCGGCCATTCCTCTTTTCCCGGCAGTGGGCGGATGCGTACATCGATCCTCAGTTGGCTGCCGTTCAGCAGCCGCAGCCAGGGCGACTGGCCGCGCGCATTCATTACCTTCTCGTGGTACTTGAGGAGACGCTCCACCTGCTGCTGCACGCTGTTGCCGCGCGCGAGAGCCAACAACTCCGTCAGCCGCTCGGCGGCCGTTCCCGATACCTGCTCGCGCATCGCTGCATTGCCTTCAATGGGCTCTGCCAACCGAGGCAATGTGTCCCCATCGCGGTCGAGCGACTTCCAACTTGCCAACACTTCGGCCAGCGACTGCGACTTGGCCGAGAGCATTACCCCCAGCAGCAGGTCCAGCTCGGCGAGGAAGGGTTCGAGCACCCGCACGCGTTCGAGCTTGTCGCGATCGCCTGCCGCGAGCGACGCGCGCCCGGCCGCGAGCGCGAACACTTGCTCGGTCGGCTTCGCCCGCACCTGGCCATCCGCCAGCCACTCCTGTTTCAGTGCCTCGTACAAGGCGCCTGGCGCGCCCTGGTCCAGTTCGGTAACTCCGAGCCAGAAGTCGCGCGCATACGCGCCTACCCACGACGGCGACCGGAAGGCCGCGACGAAGGCCTGCTTGAGCGCCAGTGGCAGTTCGGCAAAGTTCAGCTCAGGCTCCCGACGTACGCCCGCCAGCAGTCCGGCCAAGTGCGCATGTACGAGCGCCTGCAAGCGCGCCAGGGGCTTACCCTCGGAAAACAACTGCGCCTTCGCCTTCTGCCACTGCGGCCGCGACGCAGGCAGTGCGTAGTCGTGACTGCCGTCAAAGAAGCCCATCTCCACCAGCGGCGTCTTATAACGCCCGCTCACTCCGAGCGAGTTCTGCCGCACCAACACGTGGGCTCGAGCGCCGGGGCTGAAGACCAGCCGCGGGTTGCCATCGGTCTCTTCCCAGCGCCGGCGCGCCTTGGAAATCCCAAGCACACCCGCAGTCTGGATCCTCGTATCGGCCTGCACTTCCACCATCGCAAAGGCGAACACGTTTTCCAGGTAAATCAAACAGGCCTGCTTAAAGGCGGCCGAATCCTTGCCCCGGCCTGCGTAGGCCTTGTCGTGCAACAGCCCCTTGCCCAGCAGCACCGCATCGTCCTCGACCAGGGCCTTGGTCACCCAGTGGTTAAAGAGGTTGAGCGTGTAGTTGCGAACGTCGTTGGAAATGGAGCTGATGCGGTGGCGGAAGATCTTTTGCCCATAGGCCGACCAGATTACCTGCAGGCCCAACGGGTCCAAGTTCAGCTCGCTGCTAATGCGCTCGTCGAACTCTGTAAGAAGGTCACTAAGCGCAATTTGACGCTTCATCCCCGCTTCGCTTTCTAGTGTGCCTGGAACAATCGGCAATACGTTCACCTCGATATGACTAACGTTCTGGGTGCTTCAACGGACTCGGATGCCTGCACCCTGTGGACGTCGATCCACATAATCTACGCTTCTCGGGTAGGCGACTGCGGCCGCCTTGCGGATCTCCAATTCACCTCCGCGTTGGCAAGCAATAAAGCGACGTGCGTGTAAGTAAATGTAGTTTTCGTATCTTACATTAGATGGGGACGTCAATGAGCTTGGGGAGTCACCTGATCAACGCACGGAGGCTTTGGAAGTCGTCGACCTGCAAGTATGGAGTGGCAAGACTAACGTAGGAAGTAGTCCGGCATACCTGGCCTCCCGCGCAGACAAGGCAGTTGAACGCAACGGCGATGAGCCCGCTGAACCGGATGCGCCTCAATTCTTGGCAGCTTGTAGCCTGTCCCGGGCGAATGCAACGGCTGCAAGCCTGTCGGTTGCTCATCGATGAGGCCGTAGGGTTGTTGCCTTCGCTCGGCCAAAGCGAGGCACCTTCGTCCTCCCACCTTTAGTGCACAGGGGCGCTCATGACGGTCGGCTTCGACGTAGCAAGATCCGGAAAGTGGATGTATCTTCTGGGTAGAGGACACCTGTTCATCGACGGGACGAGCGGTCATTGGGGCGGCCTCGACCACTCAAACGGGGCCCGCGACCGCTTGACAAAGGTCAGTATCAGTTTGGTCTGAGGCGACCACCGACTGCAACCGCTGCATTTCGGACGTTGGTCTGTACAAAAGCGACTGGCTGTAATGGGTCGAAAGCCGACATTGGCGTTGATCATCGCACTGAGCTAAAACCGTCATCCTCGTTGTTTTCCACTCCGATCCCTGCCGTATACTCCCCCCACTACCGCAACAACGGTAGCCCGGTTTGGAAGCCGGTCAGCTATAGGCGGGCAGCCGCCGCTAAGGCGGCTTATTTGCGTCCGCGCGTCTCTGTACGTCCCTATGGACGGGCCTTGGCGGGGGTGCGCTTGCGCACGCCGGGTCCTATAGCTCCGGTCTTCCAACCTCGACTCGTGCCCGTCCTCCCCATTTGGAAGTGGGGTGCGGGTTTGTTTGCCGCTATAGGAGATTTTCCATGACGCAGCACTCCCTTACCCAAGATCCCTGGTTCGTTGACACCAATCCCGAGCTTGGCCTGATTCCCCTCTCCCACCTCTACAACATCGATCGCGCCCGCTATGCCATCGCGTCGATCGCTCGCCTCGTCGGCAACAGCGCCTCCGAACCCGACGCAACCGGCGCGCAGCCGCTGGACGCATGGACCGTAGCCGCATTGTTGGGCGGGGTGGAAGGATTGTGTGACCACATGGGCGTCATGACAGAGTCCATGCTGGAAACGGCACGAGCGTGCGCACAAGATGCCGATTGCGCCGACCCCACGCATGGCGCGCCCGCGTCGATTCAATAGACGCAAAAACGGCTCGGGCCTGCCGCGATGTGCGACAGGCCCGAGCCGTTAGATTCGACGAAAACTTGCTCGATCTGAGGCGTTAATCGCTCCGAGGCGTCACGATTCACCCACTTGCATGTTCTGACCGCGCCCATCCTCCGCCGTCACCAACGCATAGTTGTACCCCTTCCCCGACCAATACCGCGCCAGCAGCTCGCCATCCCTCCGGCTCCCTTGCGCCAAAAACTGCCCCCCCGGTCCAGGCGGCCGAATATAAAACGTAGCGCGCTGCCCCGCGTTCTCATAGATAACAAGCGCCGCCGGCCCCTGATCGGTCGCCAACAAACGCGCACCAACAGGCCTAAACCCGCTATCGCTCAAATTAGGCAACCGCTCGGCATGCGCAAAATACGCATCCAACCACCCCTGCAAATCTCCAGCCTCAGCACGCACATCCGGCTGCGGCGCATCCGCTGACGCAAACAACCGATAAGCCTGCATCGCATCCTGCATAGGCAGCACCCGATTCGCCAAGGCCGAATCCCGAGCACTCCATCCCGTAACGCCGCCAATCGCCACCGCCACAACGAGACTAGCCGCCATCACCATCCGCCGCCGCGTGCGAACTCTTAGCCCCGCGCGCACCGCAGCAGGATCCAACGCAGGATTACCCGGCAAGCCATCCCCGCCAGCCCCTTCCCGCAGCCGCTGCGCATCCCGACGCCAAGCCTCCAGCTCCTGCGCCTCATCAGGATGCGCCCGCAAATACGCCTGCAGCGCCTGCAACTGCGACGGATCCAGCTGTCCATCCACATACGCATTACGCGTCAGATCATCGATAGAGCGTTCTTTCATTTCAATATCCTCAGACGAGCCTCGCCAGCCTGCCCCTCATGCAATTCACGCAAGGCACTCCGCGCGCGGGACAGGCGCGACATGACGGTGCCTAGCGGCACGTCCAAAACATCGGCGACGGCCTTGTAGCTCATGCCTTCCACGCTGACGAGCCACAGCAGCGTGCGCTGCGCTTCGGGCAGGCGTTCGAAGACATCCAGGGAAGATCGCGCGATGACCTCGCGCTCGGCCGACGGCGCGGCGGCGTCGGACCCGGCAAACCACGACAGCAGCCGCGCATACCGGCGCGAACGGCGTTGAGAGTCCAGGAATTGGCGGTACAGGATGGTGAAGAGCCACGCGCGCACGTCGCCTTGCGGACGGCGGCCGCGCCAGCGGGTGAGCGCTCTTTCCAAGGTGGATTGCACCAGGTCGTCGGCCGCGACCGCATCGCGCGTGAGGCGCAGCGCAAAACGCCGCAGGCGCGGCAGTAGTTGGCGCAGCACGGCGTCGGAGAGTTCTTCCGCTGGCATCTCGTCGTCGGTGGATGCCGGCGCGTCGGGCGGCACGCGGACCGGTTGAATCATGGCGGGTTCCTGGGAAGGCCTGCGTAGCCAGCTTACAGGCCAATCCAGTAAGACGCCGCACCGGCGGGTTTATTCCATGTCGGAATAACTTTTTTCGCACGGCGTCCTACAGGGGTATGCATCGCCCCATGGGCAAGGAGCCTTATGCAACAAGGATCTGACCGCAACGGCCCGCCGCCGGGTCAAACGCCACCGGGAAGCGAGCCGCCGGGCCGCCTGCCGCGGAATCGTCAAACGACGGGTGCGCGGCAACAAGACGGTCAGCCGCCAGAAGACCGGCCCCTGAAGCCCCGGCCGCTCACCACCCCGCAAACCCTCCTTCGCCTCACCGCCATCGGCGCCATCGTCCTCGCATCCGGCGCCGCGTTCGCCTACGTGGGGGGCTGGCTCGACCCGCAGCGCCTGACGCCCGACCGCATCGTGAACGCCCTGGAAGCCAACAGCGGCGTCCACGAGGGCTTTCGGCGCAACCACGCCAAAGGCGTCTGTGTGATCGGCCGCTTTGAAAGCAGCGGCGCGGCGCACGAGTTATCCACCGCTGCGGTGTTCGCCTCGGGCAGCACGCCGGTGATCGGACGATTGGCCCTTCCCGGCGGCAATCCTTATGCCTCGGACTCCAGCGTCCCGATCCGCAGCTTTGCGTTGATGTTCACGTCTGCCAATGGCGAACAGTGGCGAACTGGCATGAACAGCATGCCGGTGTTTCCGCTGTCGACCCCGCAGGCGTTCTACGATCAGCAGCTGGCCGGCCGGCCCGACCCTAAGACGGGCAAGCCCGATCCGCAGCGCATGCAGGCGTTTTTCGCGGCGCATCCGGAAACGGGTGCATTCCGCGCGTGGGCCAAGACCGCCAAGCCGTCGGCTAGCTACGCGACCGAAGACTATTACGGCCTGAATGCGTTCTACCTGATCAATGAGAACGGAAAGCGCCAGCCGGTGCGCTGGCAGTTGGCGCCGTTGGACGCGGCGGCGGCGCCTGTGGCGCAGCCAGGGCACGATGCGGACTATCTGCAAACCGATCTGCAGCAGCGCCTGACGCAAGGGCCGTTGCGCTGGCGTCTGCTGCTTACGCTGGGCCAGCCCGGCGACTCCACCAACGACGCAACCCGCCAGTGGCCGGCGGACCGGCCGACTGTCGACGCCGGCACCGTGGTAATAACCAGCAGCGCACCGCAAAGCGACGGCCCTTGCCGCGACGTGAATTACGACCCGACCGTGTTGCCGCAAGGGATCGCCGTGTCCGACGATCCGCTGCTGGCGGCGCGTTCCGCGGCCTATGCGGCCTCTTATGAACGCCGCACGGGCGAAGGGCCGCCTCAAGCCGCCGCTGCGTCATCCCATTCGACCCAACCGGAGCGCGCCCAATGATCCCGTCGCCCAATCAAACCCGCCGGCCGCCCGCCACGTTCAGCCTATTCGCACGCGTGCTGCATTGGTCGATGGCGGCCGGCATACTCGCGATGCTGTTCATCGGCGTGGGCATGGTGGCGTCTGCGTCCGAGCGGCATCAGTGGCTGGTGCAGATCCATAAGCCATTGGGCTTGGCGCTGCTGGCGCTGGTGTGCATACGGCTGGCCAGGCGTCTGTGCAAGGGCGCGCCTGCGTTACCGGCTGATCTGCCGGCCTGGCAACGTCATGCGGCGTTGGCGTCGCACATCCTGCTGTACGCGCTGATGTTCGCGATGCCGCTGATCGGCTGGGCGATGCTGTCGGCGGGTGGTTATCCGGTCGTGGCGGCCGGTTGGCAGTTGCCGCCGATTGCGCCTGCGGATGCGGGGTTGTTCAGTTGGCTACGCGGTGCGCATCGCTATCTGGCCCTTCTGCTGTTTGCGACGGTGCTGCTGCATCTGGCTGCGGCGCTGTTTCATGGCTGGGTGCGGCGGGATGGCGTGCTGGAGTCGATGACGCGGGGGCGTTCGGTGTCATCGCGCTGAATCAGGGAAGGGGCCATGCGATGCGATCTTCATGGCCCACGTGACCCGAGCGCCGGGGTGACACGGATTCAATTCGGCTTCCACGTCACCCCATCCTTCGTCCGATACTCCGGCGTGCCCGTGCAGCATCCTCCCGCCCCAAGCGCCTGCCGGCCAATGAACGCCGTCACGCCGCCCTTCTCTTCCGTCAGCGATTGGCGCAAGCACGACGTCGGCAAAGGATAGAAATCGCCTTCCAGCACCAGCGTCCAGCTCACGTTCTCGCCTTCGGCGGGATCAACCCGATACACCTTGCAGTTATGCGCAAGCAGATGAATGGGTTTTCCCGCAAGTACGCCCTTGAACTGATGTTCAGCCGGCGCTTCACGCGTGGCGATCGTTTCAGCGGTGAGCTTCGACCCAGCCGGCGGTGGCGGCAGTGACGGCTCGCATGCAGCAAGCAGGCTGGTGGCGCATAGCGTCATGGCGATGCGGCGGACGGAATGCTTTGGCAGTGTCTTTATCTTGGTGACCATACGAGCTCCTTGGGCGACATCTTAGGCCGCAAACACCCGATCCACTTAAGCCCACCGGTCGCAAAGAGATGAACCGATCCCGAGGCCACCCGCATCATCCCATCCCCGCGATCCGTCTTCACCCTATAATGGGAACCATTCCCATTAACAAAGCCCGTCCGATGTCCGCCAAGCCCAGCGCCAGTCCCGACGCCGGTATCTCGACGATTTACCGTGACCACCATTCCTGGCTGCATGGCTGGCTGCGCCTGAAGCTTGGCGACGCACACCGCGCGGCGGATCTGGCGCAGGACACGTTTGTCCGCCTGCTCTCGGCCAATTCCTCCACCCAGACCGAAACCGCCCTGCGCGAACCGCGCGCCTATCTGCGCACCATCGCCAACCGCTTGCTGGTGGACCATTGGCGCCGCCAGGAAATCGAGCGCAATTACCTGGCGGTGTTGCAGACCTATCCCCAACAACATTGGCCGTCCGAAGAGTCGCGCCTGGTGATCCTGGAATCGCTGGAGCAGATCGCGCAGATGCTGGGCCGGTTGAGGCCCGGGGTGCGCGAAGTGTTCCTGCTGGCGCAGATGGAGGGCCATACCTGCCCGCAGATCGCGCGGCAGGTGGGCAAGTCGGTGGCGACGGTGGAGCGTTATCTGGCGCAGGCCCTGCAACACTGCTATCGCCTGGTTTATGAGTGCTGATCGCGTGGCGTCGGCAAAGCTCGGCGCGGGTGCGGACGCCACCTTGAACGGCGCGGGCGATGCGGCGGTGCTGGACGCCGCCATCCGTTGGCGCATCAAGCTGCAATACAACACGGCGGACGCGTCCGCTTGGCGGGCCTTTGATGCGTGGTTGGGCGCGAACCCGGCGCATGCGGTGGTCTGGGAGCGCTTGCAGGCCTTGAGCGCGCGGTTGCAGCGCCCGGCGATGGACATGCCGCCGCAAGCCGTGGCGCGAATTCTTCGGCAGACGGGGACGGCGCAGACGCTGCGCTCGCGGCGCAAGGCGTTGATGTCGCTGGGCGTGCTGGCGGCGGGCGGCTGGATGGTGTGGCAGGCGCGCGATGCTGCGCTGGTTCAGCATGCGCTGGCCGATGTGTCCACGTCGCGCGGCGAGCGGCGCCGCATCGTACTGCCGGACGGTGGCACGCTGGTGTTGAACACGGATACGGCGGTCAACATCCGTTATGGCGATCAAGCGCGACGGATCACGTTGCTGGCCGGCGAGGTTTATCTGATCTCCGGCAGCGACCCGCTGTCGCGTCCGCTGTTCGTGGAAACGCGCGATGGCCAGGCGCGGGCGTTGGGGACGCGCTATCGCGTGCGTCAGCGGGACGAGGCCAGTGAAGTGTCGGTGGACGAAGGCAAGGTTGCCATGCTGCCGCGCGATGGCGGCGACGCGGCCGGAATGACACTGCAGACAGGCGAATCCGCGCGTATGACGCGTCAGAAGGTATTCGGCGCGGGGCCGACCGATGTGCGTGTGATGGATGGCAGCGCCTGGGTCGAAGGCGCGTTGTCGGTGCGGGACATGCCGCTCGCCGCATTCCTGCAGGAACTTTCGCGCTATCACGGCGCAATCGAATGCGACCCTGCGGTGGCGCGGTTTAGCGTCTCTGGCGTGTTCCAGTTGGACGATACGCGCAAGGTGCTGGCGTTGCTGCGTCAGATCCTGCCGATCGAGCCGCAATCCGGCCGCTTGTGGTGGGGCGGACGCGTGACGCGGGTGCGGGCGCGCGCGTGATGGGCAACGCCCGGCAAAAAATATTTGAGGGGATCGGCGAATTCGTTCGTCATACCGCTTGAAGCAGTGCGCACTGCCCAAGATGGACCGACCCTCATTGGAGTAACCCTTTCGTGAAGACTTACCGACACCCGGCCGCTGCGGCGCCGGGCGCCCGGGCTTGCTTGCGCGCCTGCCCCACCCCCTCCCTTGCCGTGCTGTTGCCGCTGGCGGCGGCGCTTGGTCTGGCCGCGTTGTCCGCAAGCCCGACGACCGTGCGTGCCCAGACGGCGCCTGCCGCAAACACGCCCTCTGCCACGTCGCGCGCCTATGCAATTGCACCGGGACCGTTGAACGACACGCTGGCGGAATTCGCCCGGCAGGCCGGCATTTCGCTGGCGTACTCGTCCGCGCAGTTGAACGGTGCGCATAGCGCGGGCCTGAATGGCCAGTACGGCGTGGCCGACGGTCTGCGCGCGCTGCTGTCGGGCACGGGCTATCGCGCCGTCAACGTGGACGGCGGCATCCGCATCGAGGCCGAGCCGCCGTCCGCGGCCAGCACGCTGGCGCCGGTGCTGGTGACGGGCGTGTTCAACGCGACCACCGAGGGCTCGAACTCCTATGCGGCCAGGGCGGCGACCATCGGCAAGACGGAAGAGGCGCTCAAGGACATTCCGCAGTCCGTGACGGTGATCACGCGCCGGCGGATGGACGATCAGAATCTGTCGACCATCAGCGAGGTGCTGGAGAACACGACGGGCGTGACGATCAGCGAAGTGGCCGACGGCGGCCGCAATTTCTATTCGCGCGGTTTCAAGATCACGAACATCCAGTACGACGGCGTGCCGCTGTCACGCAGTTTCTATGCGGTGGGCAACAGTTTCACGGGCAGCACGGCGTATCTGGATCGCGTCGAGGTGCTGCGGGGCGCGCAAGGCCTGATGGAAGGCGCGGGCCAGCCGGGCGGATCGGTCAACCTGGTGCGCAAGCGGCCCACCGCCGAGACGCTGCTGCTGATGGAAGCGCGCGCGGGCTCGTGGGATCACGTGGGCGGCATGCTGGATGCGGGCGGCGCGCTCAATGCGGATGGCAGCCTGCGGGCGCGCGCGGTGCTGGACTACGACACCAAGGGTTCGTTCATCGACGTGGTGAAGGAACGCAATACCAACCTGTACGTTGCGCTGGATTACGACGTGTCGCCGCGCACCACGGTGGGCGCTGGCGTGCTGGTGTCGCGCCTGCGGTCCACCCCCTTCTTTGGCGGCCTGCCGCGCTACAGCGACGGCCGTTCACTGGGCTTGAAGCGTTCGACCTTTCTGGGCGCGGACTGGAATCAGTGGGACCGTGACGAGACCCAGGTTTTTGCTGACCTGACGCATCGGTTCAACAGCGACTGGCGCCTGAACATCGCGGGCACCTACGTGAAGGAAACCAGCCTGACGTCGGCGCTGGATGCGACGGGCGCAGTGGATCCTGTGACGTTGATGGGGCCGATGCGTAACGCCTGGCACTACGACAAGTCCGCGGAGCACTTCGGTTTTGACGCCAACGTGAACGGCCGCTTCACGACGTGGGGCATGGCGCAGGATCTGACGGTGGGCGTGAGCATGTCGCGCCTGAAGTCGACAGATCGGATCGAGTACGCGTCCAACTACCTGCCCCTGGATGTCTTCAATCCAGATCCACATGTGCCCAAGCCCGACAGCTTTCCGGACTCGCAGCGCTTGTCGCGCTATGACCCGCACGTGCAGAAAGGCATCTATGCGCAGTTGCGCAGCAGCCTGACGGACGACCTGACGCTGGTCTCGGGCGGGCGATTCAGCTGGTTTGAAAGCCGCTACACGACGCAGGCCGCAACGTGGGACGACGTCAGCACCGCGAAGGCCAGCGCCGAGTTCACGCCGTTCCTGGGTCTGGTGTACGCGCTGACGCCGCAGTGGTCGGCCTATGCCAGCTACGCAGATATCTTCGAACCGCAGACCGCCACGACGCTGGACGGCAGCGTCCTCAAGCCCATCGTGGGCGCGAACTATGAAGTGGGCATCAAGGGCGAGTTGATGGACGGCAGGCTGAACACGTCGTTCGCCGTGTACCGGATCGACCAGAAGAATCGCGCGGTGCAGGATTACGAGGCCGGGCCGGTCTGCAACGGCGGCTATTGCTCGCGGGCGGCGGGCAAGGTGCGCAGCCAGGGCTTCGAGGCCGAGATGAGCGGCGAACTGGCGCGAGGCTTGCAAGTGGCTGCGGGCTATACGTTCAACAGCAACAAGTATCTGAGCGACCCCGAGCGGGAGGGTCAGACCTTCAGCGAGGAAACGCCGCGGCACATGCTGCGCGTCTGGAGCGAGTACCGCCTGCCGGGTGACCTGAATCGGTTGAGCGTGGGCGCGGGCGTCAATTGGCAGAGCGCGTTGACGAACACGATTTCAAAGGTGCGGCGCCCTTCGTATAGCGTCTGGAATGCGCGCGTCGCGTACGACCTGACTTCGCACTGGACCGCCGCGGTGAACGTGAACAACCTGTTCGACAAGGTCTATTACGAGTACCCGGACTATCTGGAAAACCGCAACAACTACGGCGCGCCGCGCAGCGTGCTGCTGACGCTGCGGGGAAGGTTCTGATGCGTTCTTGATGCGATTGAAAGCGGCCTGCCGGGTGTCTCGGCGGGCCGTTTGCTTTCCGTACGGTCAGGCGACGTTGGCGAAGCGCTTTTCCAGGTACGCGATGATGTCGTTGGACTCGTACATCCAGCGCGTAATGGTCGGCGCAATTTGTCTGAGCGTGGATGATCGGGCCAACTTTGGCTCACCCGGGCCAAAGTTGGCCCGATTTTTTTTGTGTGTTTTCAAATCATTAAGGATGTTCGGGCCACGAATGGCCCGAACATCCATTGAAAAAAACACTTTCGCTGTTGCGACGAGATTGAGATCGCCATGCCTGGCGGCGGAATTTGCCTAAGCAGTTGATAAGAAAGGACAACGGAAACCACGCAACCTAGCTGGCACAGCGTTTGCATTGAGGCGAGAGGTCATCACCGAATACGGCCTCACTGCGCCAAGCAAAGGAACTTATGAGCGTCAGCAAGACCCTGGGCCTGGCGATCCGCCAAGCGCTACCCAACCCTACGGGCACATGCAACGCCTGCGAACGCACTGGGCTGCCGATTCTTCCGTTGCGATTGGCCTACGCGCCCGCGCCCACTGTCACATCAAAGCGGCCGCTTGCCGGCGGCGGCGATCTGGCTGCCGTGCCGATGCGGCTCGACCAGCCGCGTACGCTGCGTGAAGGGTATCTCTATGTGCTGCTCGACAAACAAGAGTGGCAGGCCTATGAGGTGACGCCCGACGGGGCGCTTCGCCAGTTCAACCCATTTGCCATGCCGCGGGCCGCCCCAGAGCCGCTGAGCGAAAGATGCATCTACCGAGACCACGACGTCCCCGCTTCTTTCATCAACATCGATACCAAACTGTTCAAGACCGCGTGGATAGCGTTTTCCAGCGATCCGTGGTCCGACCGTGTATTGAATCGCTATCTCCACAGTTTCGTGGGCGAAAAGCCGCCAGTGGGCGCCAGGTTTTACGAGCTTGACTTACAGACTGCTCGCAACGACCCCGCGAGCGTAGGCATCGCAATGATGGAGCAGAGCCTTCAGGTCGATCAGCAGGTACTGGAATACGCCACGCCCACGATCGGCGATTTTGTCAGCGTGCACGGCTTTTGCTCGCGCAATCATCGCTTGAACGCGCTAGAGGGTTTCGTGCGGACTCAGACACAGCGCGAGCAGTTGCCGAATGGCGTGTTGGCGTTGGTCCTGCCCGACCCGGTCGGGTTGGTCCAGGAAATCAATCATCAGCGCCTGGGTTGGCTAAGGGAGCGGCAGGCTTATGAGGCAGAGCCGCTCAACAACTACAAATTCTTCACGTCCGAAAGCCTCAAACGTCTGCGTGAACTTTGCAAGGTGGCTGCGGACGACGTCATCGCCGCTAGCCCAAATGTGGCCTGGCAGATGATGCCTAGCGAGTCTGGCGGGCCGCCGGTATTCGGCGATCCCGCTCGCGAGCGAGCCGAACAGGTCGAACACAAGGCTGGGAAGCTGCTTGCGCGCCTTGATGAGCGATACGACGAAGCGGCGCGCGCCAGTTGGGAGAGGGCGTTCGAAGCGCACAAAGCGCGGTTGCAGACGCAAGTGGATAAGCTTGCCGAACTGTACACAGACCAGATCCTTAACAACCCGATGTTCCGTCTGGCGGAGCACTATGACTACGATGCGCAAAATGCGTACTCAGTATTGGGTTACATCCGCACGATGGAGCTGTGCCTGAGCGGGGGCATCACCGAAGCAACGCCTAAACCCGATGCCGAGGGGAATATTCGACCCGTCTCCGGGCCGTCGGCGCGCGCTTGGGAAGCCTGGATCAAGGATGGGCAGAGCATTGTGTTCAAGACCTTGCTCGCGCTTGACCAAAACCTGATGCAAAGCCTGGTCCCCACGTTCAGCAATCAGGGCGAACTGGATTGGAACGACTTCGGCAAGCTCTACGCCCCGGTCACCAAGATCATCAACAGTAGCGACCTGGGCAACAAACTCATCTGGTCTAACGTTCAGGACGCAATCGCCAGTGTGCTGGCGGCTTACAACGGCGCGGTGAGCCGACTGGAACTGAAGGTTGATGCCGGCGTGCGCAACGTCGCCACGCGGGTGAACAGCGCATCGCTCTTGCTGTACTCGCGTACGTACATGACCCAGGTCGCCGTTCAGATGAAGCTGGGCGAGTTTTACACGTTGATGTGCAGGCAGATCGGGGAAGATCGAAACAGGCTTGCGGCGGCCATTGAAAAAGCGACCGGTAAGGCGCACAAGCAAGTGCGGTCGGTGCTGACTGCGGGTGTCCTCAGTCTGGCCCTGAGTGATCCCAAGTTGGCGGAGCAAATGGTCGACGTGGTGCTGTGGGTCGAAGGCAATGCAAATGACCTGCGCAAGCGCTTTGTCGGCGTTGTCCAGGACGCCACTCAGCAAACGGGAGAGGTCATCGGAGATGCTACGCGCCGGGCTGGCGAAGCGCTGAGCGAACTCAAGGTGCTGGCGGGTACGCTGGAGCCGGAGGCGCGCAAGGCCTTGGCCGGTCTTCAGCTCAACGCGTTGCAGGCTGCCGACCTCGCGCGGACCGGATTGAGGGGCGCGCGCAGTGCTGCCGCGATTGCCCGCGGCACGGTCGGAAGCGCTGAACTGCTGCTTGCTGTTGGCTCCACGTACCTGTTATCGCAGGGCTTGCGTAAATCGGTTGAAGCCGTGGATGCCACCTTTGGAGCCAAACACGAGGAAGCCGTGCTGGCGGTGTACTCGGCCTCGATCGGGGTGTTGGGGGGAAGTATTGAGGTGGCGGGAATGACGATGAGGGCCAGCGCTGAGCAAGCGAGGAAAGTTCTCCGCGCGCATGCGTCGAGTGTCGGTGCCATCAGTCAGCTCGCGGACGCTGGTAAAGCACTGGCGCGCTTTGGGGGAATACTTGGCGCGGTGTCTGGGGCTGTTGACGCTGTTGCGGCTTTAGCTGCAGCTGGTCGTGCCGGTGATGCTGGCGGTAAATCAGCAAGATCTTGGTACTTCGGTGCTGCAGGATTATCCGTCACAAGCGCGGGCTTTGCGGTGTACGCCCTCTATTCCGCCTCGACGACAATATTGAGTGCCACCTGGGTGCTTGGGCCTGTCGGGTGGGCAATTCTTGCTGGAATTAGTGCGTTTGTCTTTCTGCAGCTTGGTGGGGAGGCTGAGTCGTCTCCCTTAGAACGATGGGCGTATCGTAGTCACTTTGGACTATCGGGGAGTGATAAGTTTGACGACGCGAATTCGGCAGTTTCCGCATTGAATGCGGCGGTTCTTGGAGTCGATGCGCAGGTGGTGTTTGGTTCTATAGTGCGAGCCGTCCACTACGAAGGGAAGGCTGCCGCCATGGGTGGGGCGGAGGGAGGGCCGGCGGTTATACCGCAATTGCAATATCAAATAGTCATGCCTCGCTACGATGTCTCCCGCGTAGCCTTTAAGTGGCGACTTATCGTAAAGCGGTATTCCGGCGAGCAGATTATGGCGTCCGGTATGCACCCACTCGGTGATCCCAAGTCAAGTGAACATAGCATCCCGCTACAGCGGCTGGATTATGTGCCTGAAAGTAATGCGCCGACTAGCCGCGAGCGCACGGTTACTGCAATAGAGGAAGGAAAGGAAACCTTCCTTATTGTGGAAGGCTCGATCGAACTCAAAGTTAGTCACGATATCGATGAGGCACGAATCGTTCTAGAGTACCTACCAAACATTCACGACTCAGAGATGATCGCAATCGTGGACGTTTCGGAGGCCAAATGACAACGTCTCCGAAAGCTCTCTTGGACATTCCGACTGCTGGATGGAAAGCTGATCTTCCGCTTCCATGGGCACCACCGGATCATATTTTTCATCCAATCGGCGTCGCACCAAATTACGTGGACGAAATCTACCTTGAGTTGCATACCGCCAAAATATTGAATCGAACGGTGGTTTGCGCTTGTGGCATCTTTATTCTCACGATCGCGTTTCTAATGCTCGTAATGTTGTTGCTTGAGCTTGCAGACGGAGCATATGCATTTAAATCAAATCCATTGGCTTATGTCTTTTTATTGGGAGCAATAATGGTCAGTTTCGTCCTGGGAACAGGCATGTTACGCACAGGTATAGCCACCCCCCGAGACGAGCCCATTCGTTTCAACCGCAAGCGAGGCAGAGTTTACGTGTACCGCTTTCACAGCGGCGGACCGATCAGTCGAAAAGGTTGGGGTGTTCGCCCGGAGGCTTTCGACTGGAAAGACCTACGAGCCGAAGCCTGGAGCCGCATGGCGCCAAGTCCCAGTGGTGTGCCGATCTTCGCGTGGGGCGTGGATATCGCTGTGGTGGCGCCGGGCACCAATCACGTCATTGACCGCTTTCAACTAGCCGGCAGCAACGCCAACGGCGAACACATGTGGGCAATGGCGCGCGCGTTCATGAATCAGGGACCGGAGGCATTACCCCAGTATCCAAACCCGCCTCGTGATTGGAACAACGATGTGCCGCCCTATCATTTGGCCCTGCGTTTAGCGCCTAAGGTGGAGTGGCCGACTGATATGGACGTCGAGTCGCGCACGGGACTGTGATTCGCCTTTGGTCGGCGCCGAAGTCAAAGTGTTGACGGTGTGCCGTTGGAAAGCGGCCTGCCGGATGCTGCGGCGGGCCGTTTGTTTTCCGTACGGTCAGGTAACGTTGGCAAACCGCTTTTCCAGGTACGCGATGATGTCGTTGGACTCGTACATCCAGCGCGTGCCCTCGGCGTCTTCGATGCGCAAGCAAGGCACCTTCACCTTACCGCCGCCCGCCTGCAACGCGGCGCGCGCGTCGGGGTCGTGCTTGGCGTCCTTCAGCGCGACCGGCACATTGAGCCGGTGCATGGCGCGGCGTGTTTTCACGCAAAAGGGGCACGCCTGGAATTGATACAGCGAGAGCGCGGCCGCATCGGCGTTGACGGTGGCCTGGCCTTGCGGCGAGCGCTTCTGCGGACGCGGACGGGTCAGTGCGTCGCCCAGGACAATGATTTGACCCAGGCCGACACGCAGGGCTTTGACGAGCATGAGAATGGGGACTCGGAATGGTGAGAGAGGGTGTCAGTCTACTCTGTGCGGCGCGGGCGGCGCTTGTGTGATGCGGTTTGGCAGCGGGCGCGGCTTGGCGCATTGCATGAACGCTCACCGCGATATCATGCCCTGGCGCTCTCGCCCAAGCCCTGTTCAGCCGGATGGGTGGCCGCCGCTGATTTGCCCGATAACCGAATCCATAGAGGAACCAAGACCGATGACGCTGTCTCGCCGCGTGCTTGCCGTTGTGTGTGTATCTGCGCTGTTTTCCCCGTTCGCCGCGTTGGCACAGTCGCCCACAGACAAAGCGCTACAGGCCGAAGCGACAGCCATGAGGGAGCGGCATCGCGCAAACACCGACAAACTGTTCGATCAGGCCCGCGAGGACATGGCATTGGTGGTGATCCCGACCGTCAATTTCGATGCGCAGCCACCGCGTGATTTTGACGACGCGGCCACACGGGATCGATTCACCCGCCAGAGCAGCACGCTCATGCATTGGCAGCATGTGACCGAGAAGGGATACGCGATGACGGTGGGCCAAGGCAAGCACAAGTTCGATGCCGCCGATCTCGGGCCGCTGTTCCAGACCACGCGCGGCGCGGTCGCGTATCAGGTGATTCCAGTGTGGCCCGGAGAGTACCGGCTCAATCGCATTACCTATCGCCAGCCGCGCACGGCGTTGCCGGATACAGATGCGCGCGCGAAGTCGATGGATTATCTGAAAGACCTCGGCATGGCGACGCTGACCGAGACGGCGGATGTCGATTTCAAGAAGACGGGGCCCTGGACGCCGCTTACGCCCAGCGAGGATATGCTGGGCTCAGGCTGCGAGGTCACGTTGCGATTCGGGGACGGCTGCGATGAGGCTGCCCGGGAGTATCGCTGGGTGGAGGAGGCCAAGCGCGCCGTCCAGGAAAGCGCGGCCGAGATGGTGCCCGTTGCCGGCGTTGCTACGGAATTGCTGTTTACGCCGTTGGCCACGATCACACTGAAAGCGGGTGATGTGGTCCTGATGGATGGGTTCAAGATGCCGGACGACCAGCCAGTGATGGTCAAGGATTCGTGCGGAGTGTTGGCCCGGGAATGGGTGTGTTTGCTGGAGTCGATGACGCTCGAACGTCTGCCCGCCAGCATCGAGGATTTTCGGAAGGCGCGTAGTGCTGCCAGTTTCCAGCTGCCGAAGCTGGATGCCGCGTTGAAGGAGCTGGTTTATCGGGAACCTAAGTATTACTTCGAACCGGCGGCTGGGGCGCCTAACCGGTTTGAGATGAGTAAGGAAAGCTGGAAGTAGCGTCTAGGTCTGCGCCACCTCATTCCCATTCAACGTCCGAAGCCGCCTCAGTTCCGGGAACCACCGCATCCACAGCGCTGCGACCGCAATCGTCCCCACCCCGCCGATCACCACGGCGGGCACCGCGCCAAACAATTGCGCGGTGAGCCCAGACTCAAACTCCCCAAGCTGATTCGACGCGCCGATGAACAAGGTGTTCACCGCGCTGACCCGGCCCAGCATGTGATCGGGCGTATTCAACTGCACCAGCGATGACCGCACGACAACGCTGACCGCGTCCGCTGCGCCAAGCACCACCAGCGCGGCGATCGATAGCGGGATCGACGTCGACAGACCGAACACGGTGGTCGCCAGCCCGAACACGATGAGCGAACCGAACAGCAGCCGGCCAACGTTCTCACCCAGGCTCAAACGCGCTAGCGTCAGCGACATCAATGCCGCACCGCAAGCCGGAGCCGCGCGCAATGCACCAAGCGCCCAAGGCCCCGCATTGAGAATGTCCTTCGCAAAGATCGGCAGCAGCGCCTTCGCCCCACCCAGCAGCACCGCAAACAGATCCAACGACAGCGTGCCCAACAGCAACCGCCGCTGGAAGATGAAGGTGATGCCGCCGAACAGCGTGCGCCACGTGGTCGGTTCCTTGCGCGGCGGCGCGCGGTCGATGACGAGGGTGGCGATGGCGATGAAGGCCGTCAGATACAACGCGGCGGCGACGCAGTAGATCCACCCTGCCCCAAGGCTGTAGCCGACGCCGCCGAGCGCGGGGCCGGCGATCTGCGCGATCTGGCCGCCGGATGAGGACAGCGCGGTGGCGCGTGGGAGCCATTCGCGCGGGACGACTGCGGGGATGAGCGTGGAGAGCGTCGGCGCTTCGAAGGCGCGGGCCGAGCTCATGATGATGATGGTGGCGTAGATGAGCGTCTTGCCGCCGACGCCGTGCAGCGCGGCGATGGCGAGCACCAGCGTGGCCAGCGCTTCCAGCGCCATGCAGAGGGCGACGATCTTGCGGCGGTCGTAGCGGTCGGCGACGTGGCCGACGACAAGGGTGAGCGCGGCCATGGGCAGGAATTGGGCGAGGCCGATGAGGCCCAGGTCGAGCGCGCTGCCGGACAGCGCATAGATCTGCCAGCCCACGGCGACGGAGACGATCTGGAACGCCAGTGACGCGGCGACGCGGCCGCAGAGGAAATGCAGGAACGGCGGACTGGAAAGCGGACTGGGCGTGTCGGCGGCGGACATGGTGGGCGAGGCGCGGGGGAAGAGCCGATTCTAGGCGCGGGGCGCTGACGGATAGCTAAACCGAGGTCGTTGACGCACCGCGCAATGCGGTCCCCGCGGCGCGAACTGAATGCAACTGCACTGACGCCCTTCACAACGTGCGCCAAGTAGCCGCAGGACGTCTGGCGTGCAGCCAAACCGTAGCTTCGACTGTCTGTGATTGCCCGATTCGTTGGGCTGAACTTTCAAAACAAAACGGCTCCCGGCGATACCGCCGGAAGCCGTCGGGTACGTTCTCAACCGGCCGTTACTCGATCGAGACGAGCTCGGCGCCTTCGGTCACCTGATCCCCCACCCCGTAGAACACCTCACCCACCGTACCGTCCGCAATGGCAGAAATGGTGTGCTCCATCTTCATCGCTTCCATCACCAGCAGCGGCTGGCCCTTCTCGACCTTGTCGCCGGACTTGACCGAGATCGAGATGATCTTGCCTGGCATGGGCGCGGCCAGGCCCGCGCCGTGCTCGCCCTGCGTGTCCTGCGAGTGCGTCAGCGCGTCATACAGCTCCAGGACGTGCGAGCCGTCCTCGCGGAAGACGTAGGCGCGGTCGCCGTGCAGAACGACGGTGCCGGCGCTTTCGTGGCCTTGCAGCGTGATGCGCAGGCCGTAGGCCAGGTTGGGATTGGCACTGGCGTGCGAGCGCCACAGGAAGGGGCGCGCGCCGTCGCCGGTGTCCAGTGTCCACGCGCCGCCCTGACGGGCGACGGTGACGTGACGGGCTTCGCCGTTGTCGGTCCATTGCAGTTGACGTCGATACTGGCCGCCCAGCCGCCAGCCGTCGCGCGCGTCCCATGGGTCGGCGGGGCCTTTGCCTGCGCCTTGCGCGCCCGGTTGAGCAAGGCCTTGGCGAACCAGCACGGCGGCGGTGGCAAGGGCCAGCGCGTCGGCATCAGCGGGTTGCGGGTCGGGCAGCAGCGTGGCGCGCTGGCGTTCGATGAGGCCGGTGTCCAGATCAGCGGCCGCGAAGGCGCTGTCCTTCATCAGGCGCGACAGGAACGCGACGTTGGTCTGCACGCCGACGGCCTGCGTCTGCGCCAAGGCTTGCAGCATGCGGGCGCGGGCCTGATCGCGGTCGGCGCCGTGCACGATGAGCTTGGCGATCATCGGGTCATAGAACGGGGTGATGGTGTCGCCCATCCGCACGCCGCCGTCGACGCGGATGTCGCCGTTGGCAAAGGCGGTGTGCGGCGGCAGGCCCAGGTAGGCGAGCGTGCCGATGGACGGCAGAAAGCCCTTCTCGGGGTTCTCGGCGTAGATGCGGGCTTCGATGGCGTGGCCGTTGATGCGCAGGTCTTCCTGGCGCGCGGGCAGCGGCTGGCCGGCGGCGACGCGCAGTTGCCATTCGACAAGGTCGTGGCCGGTGATCATTTCGGTGACCGGGTGCTCGACCTGCAGGCGCGTGTTCATTTCCATGAAGTAGAAGCGGCCGTCGGGCTCGGCGATGAATTCCACCGTGCCCGCGCCCACGTAGCCGACGGCGCGCGCGGCGGCGACGGCGGCTTCGCCCATGGCGCGGCGGCGTTCTTCGGTCATGCCGGGGGCGGGCGCTTCTTCGATGACTTTCTGGTGGCGGCGCTGCACGGAGCAGTCGCGTTCGAAGAGGGAGACGCAGTTGCCGTGCGTGTCGGCGAACACCTGGATTTCGATGTGGCGCGGCTTTTGCAGGTAGCGTTCGATCAGGACGCGGTCGTCGCCGAAGCTGGAGGCGGCTTCGCGCTGGCACGAGGCCAATGCATCCAGGAATGCGCCGGACGATTCGACGATGCGCATGCCCTTGCCGCCGCCGCCCGCGCTGGCCTTGATGAGCACGGGATAGCCGATGCCGTCGGCCTGCGATTTGAGGAACTGCGGGTCCTGGTTGTCGCCGTGGTAGCCGGGCACGAGCGGCACGCCGGCTTTTTCCATGAGGGTCTTGGCGGCGGACTTGCTGCCCATGGCGGCGATGGCCGATGCCGGCGGGCCGACGAAGGCGATGCCGGCGTCCTGCGCGGCCTGGGCGAAAGCTTCGTTTTCCGACAGGAAGCCGTAGCCGGGGTGGATGGCGCCGGCGCCGGTGTCGCGCGCGGCTTGCAGGATGGCGTCGGCGCGCAGGTAGCTGGCGCGCGGCTCGGAGCCACCGATATAGACGGCCTGGTCGCACGCGGCGACGTGGCGGGCGTTGGCGTCCGCGTCGGAATAGACGGCGACGGTGCGCAGTCCCATGCGGCGCGCGGTGGCGGCGACGCGGCAGGCGATTTCGCCGCGGTTGGCAATCAGCACAGTATCGAACATTGCGTTATCCAAGCTGAAGTGTTCGGAAAGGGCGCGAAGCGCGTAGGGGGTGGGCTCTACATCCGGAAGACACCGAACTTGGTGTCTTCGATGGGCGCATTCAGCGCGGCAGACAACGCCAGTCCCAACACGCGGCGCGTGTCGGCGGGCGCGATGATGCCGTCGTCCCACAACCTCGCGGTGGCGTAATACGGATGGCCTTCGCGTTCGTACTGCTCGCGGATCGGGGCCTTGAAGGCGTTTTCTTCGTCCGCCGACCATTGGCCGCCGCGCGCTTCGATGCCGTCGCGCTTCACAGTCGCCAGCACGCTGGCCGCCTGCTCGCCGCCCATGACCGAGATGCGGGCGTTGGGCCACATGAAGAGCATGCGCGGCGAATAGGCGCGGCCGCACATGCCGTAGTTGCCGGCGCCGAACGAGCCGCCGATCAGGACGGTGAACTTGGGCACGTTGGCGGTGGCCACGGCCGTCACCATCTTGGCGCCGTGGCGCGCGATGCCTTCGTTTTCGTATTTGCGGCCGACCATGAAGCCGGTGATGTTCTGCAGGAACACCAGCGGAATCTTGCGCTGCGCGCACAGTTCGATGAAGTGCGCGCCTTTTTGCGCGGACTCGGAGAACAGGATGCCGTTGTTGGCGACGATGCCGACGGGCATGCCGTGGATGTGCGCGAAGCCCGTGACCAGCGTGGGGCCGAAGCGGGCCTTGAACTCGTCGAACTCGGAGCCGTCGACGATGCGCGCGATGACTTCGCGTACGTCGTAGGGCTTGCGGGTGTCGGCGGGAATGATGCCGTTCAGTTCGCTGGGATCGAAGCGCGGCTCGCGCACGGGGATGGTGGCCAGCGGCTGGGGTTTCTTGCGGTTCAGGCGCGCAACCGCATTGCGCGCCAGTTGCAGCGCGTGCATGTCGTTGGCGGCCAGGTGGTCCACCACGCCCGACAGGCGCGTGTGCACGTCGCCGCCGCCCAGGTCTTCGGCGCTGACTTCTTCGCCGGTGGCGGCTTTGACCAGCGGCGGGCCGCCCAGGAAGATGGTGCCCTGGTTGCGCACGATGATGGATTCGTCGCTCATGGCGGGCACGTACGCGCCGCCGGCGGTGCAAGAGCCCATCACCACCGCGATCTGCGCGATGCCCTGCGCCGACATCTGCGCCTGGTTGTAGAAGATGCGGCCGAAATGTTCGCGGTCGGGAAAGACCTCGTCCTGCTGCGGCAGGTTGGCGCCGCCCGAATCCACCAGGTACACGCAGGGCAGATGGTTCTGCGCGGCGATCTCCTGCGCGCGCAGGTGCTTTTTGACGGTCATCGGATAGTAGGTGCCGCCCTTGACCGTGGCGTCGTTGCAGACGATCACGCACTCGGTGCCGGACACGCGGCCGATGCCGGTGATGACGCCCGCGCCGGGCGCGTCGCCGTCGTACATGCCATGCGCCGCCATCGGCGACAGTTCCAGGAACGGGGTGCCCGGATCGATCAGGTTCTCCACGCGGTCACGCGGCAAGAGCTTGCCGCGCGCGGTGTGCTTGGCGCGGGCGGATTCGCTGCCGCCCAAGGCCGTCTGCGCCAGCTGCTGGTTCAGATCGTCCAGTTGCGCCTGCATGGCGCTGGCGTTGTCGATGTAGTCCTGCGACCGCGGATTGATGCGGGATTCGATGATGGGCATGGGGTACCACCCGTCCTGCTTGATTGGAATTTGAAGGCGCTCGAAAAAGAGCGGGTTGTCTCGCTGCCCGGTGGGCCGGGCATTCTTGTCGATTTGGAAAATCAGGATTTCGTTGCGCCTTTCCTGCCTGGCCCGCGACCGACCCGTCGCGGTGATTGCCCTGCCAGAAAGGCGCAGCGGAATCCTGCTTGAGGGACGGACAAAGCCCGCGCCCCAAGCAGGCAGCCGCTTAGACCATTTCGATGGCCATCGCGACTGCTTCGCCGCCGCCGATGCACAGCGTGGCCACGCCGCGCTTGCCGCCGGTCTTGCGCAGCGCGCCGATCAGGGTGGCCATCAGGCGCGCGCCCGAAGCGCCGATCGGATGGCCCAGCGCGGTGGCGCCGCCGTGGATGTTGACCTTGTCATGCGGAAGCTTGAAGTCGGTCATGGCGGCCATGGTGACCACCGCGAAGGCTTCGTTGATCTCGTACAGGTCCACGTCCTCGGCCGTCCAGCCGGTCTTCTTGAACAGGTTCTTCAGCGCGCCGACGGGGGCGGTGGTGAACCAGTTGGGTTCCTGCGAATGCTGCGAGTGCGCGACGATGCGGGCCAGCGGTTTGACGCCGAGCTTTTCGGCGGTGGACGCGCGCATCAGCACCATGGCGGCGGCGCCGTCGGAGATCGACGACGAGTTCGCGGCGGTGACGGTGCCGTCTTTCTTGAAGGCGGGCTTGAGCGTCGGGATCTTTTCCGGCATGGCCTTGGTGGGCGCTTCGTCGGTGTCGATCACGGTGTCGCCCTTGCGGCCGGCGACGGTGACGGGGGCGATTTCCCACTTGAAGCTGCCGTCCTCCGAGGCGGCGCGCGCGCGGCGCAGCGATTCCAGCGAGAATTCGTCCTGCTGTTCGCGCGTGAACGAATACTTGGAGGCGCAGTCTTCGGCGAAGACGCCCATGGCCTTGCCCTTGTCGTAGGCGTCTTCCAGGCCGTCCAGCGCCATGTGGTCGTACACGGTGTTGTGGCCGTAGCGGTAGCCCTGGCGGCCCTTGAGCAGCAGGTACGGCGCGTTGCTCATGCTTTCCTGGCCGCCGGCCACGACGATCTCGGCGCTGCCCGAAGCCAGCAGGTCATGGCCGAACATCGCGGCCTTCAGGCCCGAGCCGCACACTTTGTGGATAGTGGTGCATGCGACGCCCAGCGGCAGCCCGGCGCCCAGCGCGGCCTGGCGGGCGGGCGCCTGGCCTTGGCCAGCTTGCAGCACGTTGCCCATGATGACTTCGTCGACCTGCTCCGGCTTGATGCCGGCGCGTTCGACCGCGGCCTTGATGGCGACGGAGCCCAGCTCGTGCGCGGCCAGGCCGGACAGGCTGCCCAGCATGCCGCCCATGGGCGTGCGGGCGACGGAAACGATGACGATGGGATCTGACATGACTTGCTCCTGTGAGGGTCGGGACAGCGATTGGGTTACAACACCGCGTGGCCGTTTGAAGGGCGGTCTGCGCGCAGGCGTCTGTCCTTATCGTAAGGGAAAAATTCTTCGATCCGGCCTTGCGCCACGTGGGCGCGGCAGGCCTGCCACCAGTCCGGTTCCAAGAGGTCGGCATGGTGACGCATGAAGGCGCCGCGCACGCGCGCATCGCCCAGCAGGAAGCGGCCGAATTCCTCGGGGAAGACGTCGTTCGGACCGATGGCGTACCAGGGTTCCGAGGCCATCTCCGCTTCTTCATTCGGGGCCGGCGGGATGCGCCGGAAGTTCATTTCGGTCATGCGCTGGATTTCGTCGTAGTCATAAAAGACGACCCGGCCCAGCCGCGTGACGCCGAAATTCTTGTAAAGCATGTCGCCGGGGAAGATATTGGCCGCGGCCAGTTGGCGGATGGCGTCCCCGTATTCGCGCACCGCGTGGTCCAGCAGCGCATCCGGCGCCTGCTGCAGATATAGGTTCAGCGGCGTCATCCGGCGTTCGATGTAGACGTGGCGGATGACGACGGTGTCGCTAGTTTCTTCAATGAGGCTGGGGACCAGCCGGCGCAGTTCATCGAGCAGCGCGGGGGCAAAGCGGGCGCGCGGCAGGGCGACCTGTGAATACTCCCAGGTGTCTGCCATGCGGCCGACGCGGTCGTGCAGCTTGACCATCTGGTACTTGCGCCGCACGGTGGCGTGATCCATGCCGTCCTTGTCGATGCGGTCCTTGATGAGCTTGAACACGTATGGGTAGGAGGGCAGCGTGAACACGCACATCACCATGCCCTTGATGCCGGGGGCGATGTCGAACGCGTCGCGCGAATGCGCCAGGTGGTGCAGGAAGTCGCGGTAGAACAGCGTCTTGCCCTGCTTTTGCAGGCCGATCATGGTGTAGAGCTCGGCCTTGGGCTTGCGCGGCAAGAGGCTCGACAGAAAGTTGACCACGGCCGCGGGCGTTTCCATGTCCACCAGGAAATACGCGCGGGTAAAGCTGAACAGCGTGCTCAGGTCGTCCGCGCCCAGGAGCAGCGCGTCCAGCGTCACCTGTCCCGCCGGATTGCGAGTCAGCGCGATGGCAAAGGGATAGACGGTGGTCTGGTTGATCAGGCGGCCGACGATGTAGGCGCCCTTGTTGCGAAAGAAAAGCGAGCCCAGCGCGTGGATCTGGCAGTCGGTGGCGATGCGCCGGCCGACGTGGCGCCGCAGCACCGCGCGCAGTTTGGACACCGCAGCACGCGCCAGCAATCGCGTGTCGCGCGGCAGGTCTTCAAAAGGCAGCGCCAGGCCGAAGTCGGCCACCATGCGGATCAGGCTTTTTTCCAGGCCGTCGGTCACCGGGTAGTACACGCGGTAGGACGGGATGCTGCTGTCCAGATAGTCGGTGGCGACGGCCGGCCGGACGAACAGGAAATCGTTATGGAAGTAGTCGCGGTGCAGCAGTCGGCACGACACCGAGTTGAAGAAGGTCTCGGCGCACTCGGGCTGGCGGTGTTCGCCCAAGAGGCCGACGAACTCCTGCTTGATGTCTTGCCAGTAGGCGGTCTGCGCGTCGGTCAGGGACGGGGCATCGGCGCCATTGCCGCCACCGTTGCCCGCGCCGTTTCCACCCACCGCGCCTTCCGGCCGCCCGCGCAGCACGCCTTCCAGTTGCGTGGCGCATTCGCGCACGCGCATGTCGTAGTACTCGATGCGTTCGCGCGACAGGTGCTGGATGCCGTGCCAGTCGCCGGATTCGAACAGCGCCTTGGCGCGCTGCGCGCTGTAGCGAAACAGCGCATAGTGCCGGTCAAAGCCCGCCAGGATCAGCCGCGCGACGTCCAACGGCGAGGGGCCCGGGGCGGGCGCCTGCTCGATGTGCTGGATGTCGGACGTGCGGATCATGGCGCGGGCTGTGGATAAGGCGTCAGGCGGTTTCGTTGAAGAGTTCGCGGCCGATCAGCATGCGGCGGATTTCGCTGGTGCCGGCGCCAATTTCGTACAGCTTGGCATCGCGCCACAGGCGGCCGACCGGGTATTCGTTGATGTAGCCGTTGCCGCCCAGGATCTGCACGCCCTCGCCCGCCATCCACGTGGCCTTTTCGGCGGTGTACAGGATGAGCGCGGCGCAGTCCTTGCGCACCTGGCGCACGTGGTCGGACCCCAGTTTGTCCAGGTTCTTGCCGACCTGATAGCAAAAGGCCCGGCTGGCTTGCAGCGTGGTGTACAGGTCGGCGACCTTGCCCTGGATGAGCTGGAATTCGCCGATGGCCTGGCCGAACTGCTTGCGGTCGTGAATGTAGGGCACCACCACGTCCATCACGGCCTGCATGATGCCCAGCGGCCCGCCGGACAGCACGGCGCGTTCGTAGTCCAGGCCGCTCATCAGCACCTTTACGCCGCCGTTGACCTGGCCCAGCACGTTTTCTTCGGGGATCTCGCAGTCCTGAAACACCAGCTCGCCGGTGTGGCTGCCGCGCATGCCCAGCTTGTCCAGCTTCTGCGCCACGGAAAAGCCTTTGAAGCCCTTTTCGACGAGAAAGGCGGTGATGCCGCGCTGATGGGCCTCGGGGTCGGTCTTGGCGTAGACGACGAGGGTGTCGGCGTCCGGGCCGTTGGTGATCCACATCTTGGTGCCGTTCAGCACGTAGCGGTCGCCCTTCTTGTCGGCGCGCAGCTTCATGCTGACAACGTCGGAGCCCGCGCCCGGTTCGCTCATGGCCAGCGCGCCCACGTGCTCGCCGGAGATGAGCTTGGGCAGGTATTTGGCCTTCTGGGCGGCGGTGCCGTTGCGGTTGATCTGATTCACGCACAGGTTGGAGTGCGCGCCGTACGACAGGCCGATCGAGGCGCTGGCGCGGGAGATTTCTTCCATGACGACCATGTGGGCCAGATAGCCCATGTTCGCGCCGCCGTATTCCTCGTCGGCGGTCATGCCCAGCACGCCGAGGTCACCGAATTTGCGCCACAGGTCCATGGGGAATTGGTCGCTGCGATCGACTTCCGCGGCGCGCGGCGCGATCTCGGCCTGCGCGAAATTGCGTACGGCGTCGCGCAGCATGTCCAGGTCTTCGCCCAGGTCGAAGTTCAGGCCGGGAAGATTCATCAGTGTCTCCGTGATAGTAGGTGCTTACATTCATGGACCTGCGCGTGCGTGTCTTGGCCGCCGTCGCGGGAGTGATCCATGATGCGCCGTTCGTCCGGCGCCGCGCAATGATGCAGTGCAAATATTACGTTTACGTAAACGTAAATTGGATGAGGGTTATCCCTAGCGTGTGGCGGCCTTATCAGAAGGGACGATGGGCAATACTTGATGCGACCCTTTAATCCTGAAATATCCGACGGAGTCAGCTGTGCTTGAACTATCCAACCTGGACGACATCGTGGCGCTGCGCCGTGACATCCACATGCACCCGGAGCTTTGCTATGAAGAGCACCGCACGGCCAAGGTGGTGGCCGACACGCTGCGCGGCTGGGGCATCGAAACGCACACGGGCATTGCCAAGACGGGTGTGGTGGGTGTGATCAAGCGGGGCACGTCGGATCGGGCCATCATGCTGCGCGCCGACATGGATGCGCTGCCGATGCAGGAAGAGAACCAGTTCGAGCACCGCTCGCGTCACGACGGCAAGATGCACGGCTGCGGCCATGATGGCCACACCGCGATGCTGCTGGCTGCGGCGCAGCATTTGCAGACGGCGGGCGGCTTCGACGGCACGGTGTACCTGTGCTTTCAGCCGGCCGAGGAAGGCGGCGCGGGCGGCCGGGCGATGATCCAGGATGGCCTCTTCACGCGGTTTCCGTGCGAGGCGGTCTTCGGCATGCACAACTGGCCGGGGTTGCCGGCCGGCGCGTTCGGCGTCTGTGCGGGTCCCATGATGGCGGCAGCCAATGGCTTCAAGATTACGGTTAAGGGCAAGGGCGGCCATGCTGCCGCGCCGCAGGACTGCAATGATCCGGTGCCGGCGCTCTTTGCCATCGGCCAGTCGTTGCAGACGATCCTGACGCGCAGCAAGCGTCCGCTGGATGCCGCAGTGCTGTCCATCACGCAGGTGCAGGCGGGCGGCAGCGTCATCAACGTGATTCCCAATACCGCGTGGCTGGGCGGGTCGGTGCGGGCGTACAGCACCGATGTGGTGGACCTGATCGAGCGGCGCATGCAGGAGATCGCGCCCAGCATCGCCGCGGCGCATGGCTGCGAGGCCGAGGTGTACTTCGAGCGCCGTTACCCGGCGCTGGTCAACACCGTGGCCGAAACGGAATTCTGCATGGGCGTGATGCGCGAGGTCGTGGGCGAGGACCGCGCGCTGACCATCGAACCGGCGATGGCGTCGGAAGACTTTGCCTTCCTGCTGCAGGAAAAGCCGGGGTGCTACGTGTTCCTGGGCAACGGCGATGGCGAGCACCGCATGGCGGGCCACGGGCTGGGCCCCTGCATGCTGCACAACGCCAGCTATGACTTCAATGATTCCTTGATTCCGGCGGGGGCGTCGTACTGGGTTCGCCTGGCGCAACGCTACCTTGCCTGATGGGCTTTACCGCAATCCGTTTCACCCACGCAGTGCTACGCAACATCACCAGGACGATATGAAAAAGAAGACGTTGTTCATCAAGGCCGCGGGGGCGGCCCTGGCAATCATGGCAAGCGGCGCGATGGCGCAGACCTGGCCGGCCAAGCCGATCACCGTGGTCGTGCCGTACACGGCCGGCGGCAGCGCCGATGCGATCGCGCGGCGTCTGGGCGACGCGCTGCGCAAGGAAGCGAACATCACGGTCATCGTCGAGAACAAGCCCGGCGCGGGCGCGTCCGTGGGCACGGACTACGTGGCGCGCGCGCAGCCGGACGGCACCACGCTGCTCTTGGCCTCGACCAGCCCGTTGACCATCTTCCCGCATCTGGCCAAGACCAACTATGACCCGATGAAGGACCTGACGCCGGTGGCCAGCGTGGCCGTCGCGCCGGTGGCCATCGTGGCGACCAAGGCGTTGCCCGTGAAGGATTTTGCGGGATTGGTGGAATATGCCAAGGCGCATCCGGAAGGCGTGCGCTATGGCACGCCCGGTCAGGGCACGGTCGCGCACATCGGCATGGCAGCGGTCACCGCGCAGACGGGGACCAAGATGCTGCACGTGCCCTACCGCGGCAACAGCCAGGCGCTGACCGACGGCCTTGGCGGCGTGGTGGAACTGCTGGTGGTCAACAGCGACGTGGTGTTGCCGCACGTGGCCAACGGCGCCCTCAAGCCGCTGGCGGTGATGGCGCCGCAACGTCTGGCCGCGTGGCCCGACGTGCCGACGATGGCCGAGCTGAAACTGCCGCAGGCGCAGTACTACTCGAACTTCGGCATCTTCGCGCCGGCCAACCTGCCACCCACGGTGTCGCAGCCGTTGCAGGCCGCCTTGACCAAGGCCGTGGCCAGCGCCGAGTTCCAGGAGCTGCTGGCCAAGTCGTTCCTGCAGCCGGGCACGGCGTCGGGCGAGGCCTTTGCCAAGCAGGTGCAGGCCGAGTTCACGAACAATGCCCGCCTCATCAAGGAAGGCAATATCAAGGCGGAGTGATCGGCGGTTTGTGGTGGCACTTCGGCGCGGCGGCGGTCGATCCGCCGCGCGCAGATGCGCCGAGACGCCGCCTGCGTCAAAAGACCAGCACCCATGCAAAGCGCGCGGCCCTTTACAGATACGCGCGCTTTTTCTTGCCCGTTTGGCGGCCCGGATCAGCTCCCGCGCGGCCCGAACATGATCACCAGCATCCCGGCGATGCACAGGCCCACGCCGATCCAGTCGCTGGCGCTGGGACGCACGCCGTCCACCGCCCACAGCCACAGCAGCGCCATGCCGATGTAAACGCCGCCGTAGGCGGCATAGACGCGGCCGGACGCCGTCGGGTGCAAGGTCAGCAGCCAGGCGAACAGCGCCAAACTCAGCGCGGCGGGCGCCAGCAGCCAGATGGAGTGTCCTTTACGCAGCCAAAGGTAAGGCAGGTAGCAGCCGATGATTTCGGCCAGGGCGGTCAGGACGAACAGGCCCAGCGTTTGAAGTGCTGCCATGCGGACTACGGCTTCTGCGCCAGCAGGGCGCGGCACTGGCGCTCCTGTTCGCTGATTTCTTGCAGCGTATCGTCGATGTCGCGGCGCTGTTGCTCCAGCGTGGCGCGGTGCTGCTCCAGCACGGACAGGTACTGGCGCAGCTGGACTTCGGTGTCGCCGGGTCCGTCGTACATGTCGATCAGCGTCAGGATCTCGGACAGTTGCAGGCCCAGCCGCTTGCCGCGCAGGGCAAGTTTCAGGCGCGTGCGGTCGCGCGGTCCGAAAATGCGGTTGCGGCCCTCGCGCGCCGGGCTGACGATTCCCTGGTCTTCGTAGAAGCGGATCGTGCGGGGCGTGACGTCGAACTCGCGGGCGAGCTCGGAGATGGTCCAGGTTGACGAGGGCATGCGACGTGTGGCAGTTTACGTAAACGTAAATTATGATGACTTGACGTGATCGTCAAGCGTGGAGCGATAGGCAATGAACCCCAACGAGCAGAAGCTTCAGTATCCCTGGGCCGATTTCCAGCCCGAGGCCGGCCGCGCGCATGCGGTGGCGGAGGGCGTCAAATGGATCCGGATGCCGCTGCCGTTCGCGCTGGATCATATCAACCTCTGGCTGCTGCGCGACAACATCGACGGCCAGGACGGCTGGACCATCGTCGACTGCGGCATTTCGCGCGACGAGGTGAAGACGCTGTGGGAAGACGTGTTCAAGAACGAGCTGGACGGCCTGCCCGTGTTGCGCGTGCTGGTCACGCACATGCACCCGGACCACATCGGCCTTGCCCACTGGCTGTGCGAACGCTGGAACGCGCGGCTGTGGATGACGATGACGGACTACATGGTGGCGTCGCTGTGGTCGTCGCGCCGCACGGATGCGGGGGCGGGCCCTGGTGGCCAATCCGCGGTCGAGCATTTCGCGCGCCACGGCCTGACCGACCCGGACTCGCAGGAGCAGATCCGCCAGCGCGCAAGCTACTACCCCAACCTGGTGCCCGCCGTGCCGTCGCGGTACACCCGCATCATGGACGGCGACCAGGTTCGCATCGGCGGACGCGACTGGCGTGTCATCGTGGGCTACGGCCATGCGCCGGAACACGCGTCGCTGTTTTCGCCTGATCTTGGCGTGCTGATCTCCGGCGACATGGTGCTGCCGCGCATTTCCACCAACGTCAGCGTGTTCGATTACGAACCCGACGCCAATCCGCTGCCTTTGTATCTGCGGTCGCTGCACGGCTATGACGGCCTGCCCCGCGACACGCTGGTGCTGCCGTCGCACGGCCGCCCGTTCAAGGGCCTGCACGAACGCATCACGCAACAGCACGAGCATCATCGCGACCGGCTGGCCGAGGTGCTGGAAGCCTGTGCGGTGCAGCCGCAATCGACGTCGGACATCGTGCCGGTGCTGTTCAAGCGCAAGCTGGACTTGCACCAGCTGACCTTCGCGATGGGCGAGGCATTGGCGCATCTGCATGCGCTGTACTTCGAAGGCAAGCTCACGCGGGCGCAGGATGCGGACGGCATCGTGCGGTTCAAGGCGGCTTGATTGGCATGATGGGCGGCCGGGGGATGCGAGCATCGCTGCTCGTGTCCGGCTGCCGGTGTCCCGCTGATCGCGTGCCGCCGCTGGGGATCAGCACCAGCGCGACGATTAGCGGTGTCTAGCGGGAAGCCGTCGCCAGCCTGACGGCCAGCCCGACGAACACCAGCGCGGCAATGCGATTCAACCAGCGCTTGGCCGTCACCGAACGCTGCAGCAATTCCCCGAACGCACCCGAGAAGAACGCGATCGCCCCGAACACCAGCAGCGTCGACACGATAAACACCGCACCCAGTTGCATCGTCTGCAAACCCACCGGGCCGAGCCGCGGCGACGTGAATTGCGGCAGGAAGGCGAAGAAGAACAGCAGCACCTTCGGATTGGTAAGGTTCATGACGATGCCGCGGCGGTACAACGCGCCGGGCCGCATCGGTTCGGGACGTTTTCCGTCTTCGGATTCGAGGGGGGCGCGCAGGATCTGCCAGGCCAGGTACGCCAGATAGGCCGCGCCCGCCAGCTTGAGCACCGTGAACGCGACGGGCGAAGCGGCGAACACGGCGGCCAGGCCGACCGCAACCGCCGCCGTGTGTCCCAGCAAGCCGGTGCACAGCCCCAGAACCACGAACATGCCCGCCTTGCGTCCCCAGATGGCGGACTGCATCAGCACAAAGAGATTGTCCGGCCCCGGCGTCAGCGCCAGCAGTACGGCAATGCCAAAGAATGCGATCAGGGTGTCGAGGGGCAGCATGGAGTCTCTTCGGTATCGGAGCAGCGGATGCGACGGGGCGGTGGAAGCGACAAGTCCATTCGGTCAGCGGCGTAGCGTTGAAGCCACCGCGCCATTGGCGCGAGGACAGCGTCGCCCGGACAGCGCCGGACAGCAAGTGGCATGATAAGGGCAAAGCCGACCACGACAGGAGACAGACTGATCATGACCGTTGCCGCTCAGCACGCTAAAAGCGCCCATAACGCCGACGACGCCCGGCCTGATGCCGCGCTCGAAGAATGGCTGCTCGCCCGCCACAGTTGCCGCGCCTTTCTGCCAGAGCCCGTGCCCCGCGCCACCATCGAACGCATCCTGACCTTGGCGCAGCGCACGGCGTCCTGGTGCAACTGCCAGCCTTGGCAGGTGACGATCACCGAGGGCGACGCCACCCGGCGCCTGCGCGACGCGCTCGAGCGCCGCGCGCAGGTCGAAGGCTTCAAGCCTGATTTCCCGTTCCCGCGCGAATACCGCGACGAATACCTGGCCCGCCGCCGCGAGTCCGGCTTTCAGCTGTACGGCGCCGTGGGCGTGCCGCGCGGCGACCGCGAGGCCTATCGGCGGCAGGAGATGCGCAACTTCGCCCTCTTCGACGCGCCGCATGTCGCGATCATCACGACCGACGAGGCGCTGGGCGAATACGGCGCGATGGACTGCGGCGGCTATGTCGCCAATTTCCTGCTGGCCGCGCAAGCCAACGGCGTGGCAACCGTGGCCCAGGCGTCTCTGGCGATGTATCCCGAGGTGCTGCGCGAAGTGCTGGGCATCGGACCCGGCCGGCGCGTGGTCTGCGGCATCTCGTTCGGGTTTGAGGACACGGCGCATCCGGCCAACAGCTACCGCACCCGCCGTGCGGATTTGTCCGAGACGGTTCAATGGATCGGCTGAAATTCCCGCCGCGTCCTGATATGGTTTGGTTTTCCCGGCTTTGACGCACCTCTACAAGATGCCTACCAAACACATCGATACGGTTCTCCAGCACGCGGGCACCGCCCCGTTCAATCCCGAGACCGGCACGGCGCCGGTGCCGTTGCCGCCCATGCGGGCCAGCACGGTGCGCTTTGCCAATCTCGCCGCACTGGAAAACGCGCAGCGCAGCAAGGCGGCCGGGGGGCGCGCATCCACGTACGGCCGTATGGGCATGGACACGCATGCCGCGCTGGAAGAGGTGTTCACGCAACTGGAAGGCGGCACGCACTGCTATCTGGCGTCCTCGGGTCTGTCGGCCATGACCATGGTCATGATGGCGCTGTGCTCGGCCGGCGACCATGCATTGATCTCGGACAGCGTGTACGGTCCGATGCGCGAGCTGGACGACGCGGTGCTCAAGCGCATGAACATCGAGATCACGTACTTTGCGGCGGGTGAGGACATCGATGCGCTGGTGCGGCCCAACACCACGCTGCTGTACGTGGAATCGCCGGGTTCCCTGCTCTTCGAGATGCTGGACATGGGCGCGATGGCCGCCATCGCGCAGCGTCACGGGCTGGTGCTGGCCACCGACAACACCTGGGGGTCGGGCTACATCTACCGGCCGCTGACGCTGGGCGCGCAGGTCTCGGTCATCGCGGGCACCAAGTATGTGGGCGGGCACTCCGACCTGATGCTGGGCGCTGTGGTCACCAACGACGAGGGCATCGCCCGCAAGCTGAACCGCACGCAGTACGCGATGGGCTACTCCATCAGCGCGGACGACGCCTGGCTGGCATTGCGCGGCGTGCGCACCATGCCCATCCGCATGGCTCAGCATGCGCGCCATGCCATGCAGGTGTGCGAATTCCTGAACGCCCGTCCCGAGACCGTGCGCCTCTTCCATCCGGCCTGGCCGAAGGATCCCGGCCACGATTTGTGGAAGCGCGATTGCACGGGGTCGAACGGCATGCTGTCGGCTGAACTGGCCCTGTCCCCGGCCGCGGCGCGCCGTTTTGTCGATGCGCTGACGCTATTTGGTATCGGCTTCTCGTGGGGGGGCTATGAAAGCCTGGTGCAGTTGGTTTCGTCCAAGGACCTTTCCCATCACCGCTATTGGGGTGAAGGCGAGAACCCGGTCGTGCGTCTGCACATCGGGCTGGAGTCGCCCGAGGACATCATTGCGGACCTGACGCAGGCCTTCGAGCAGGCGGCGGACGTCAAGGAATAGGCGGAGACCGGCGGGGGGCGGCTGCCGGACGGCTGCCCCGGCGCGCGCTAGCTGGCACAGGCGCGCGGCCCAGCAACCCAGCAACTCAGCAACCCAGCAACTCAGCAGCCTGGCAGCCCAGTAACCTCCCCGTTGGCCCACGCGCCCAATCACCCCGCCGTCTCGCGGATCCACGCGCCGATGCGCGCCGCGATGTCGTCGCTGTTGTCGTCCATCATGGGCATGTGCGAATTGCCTGCAATGCCCATTTCCGCCAGCCGCCACGTCTGCACCCGCCCGCCGTGGCGCGCCAGCGCATCGGCGTAGGCGGTACCGGATTCGCCGAGCTTTTCCCACAGCGGCGTGGCATCCAGATAATCGCCATAGACAAACAGAAACGGCTTGTCCGCCACGCAGTCGGCGACAACCTCGCTGGAAAACCCGGACGGCTCGATGCCGATCACCCCGCGCACCAGCGCCGGCCGCGCGTGCAGCGCCCGGTAGGCCACTTCACCGCCGTGGCTGTGCGCCAGCACCAAGCACGGTCCGACGCGGTCCAGCACCGCGCAAAAACCGTGCAATGCGGCATCGTTGTTGCCCAGCCAGCGCGGCACGGCGTGGCGGATGAAGTCGTCGAAATGGCCAACTGGAAAGCGCTGTCCCGCAAACGCCTGCCGCGCCGCGAAATCCTCCGCGCGGCCAAACCGGAACAGCGACCAGCTTTCCTCGGCGTTGCGGATGATGGGCGGCTCGGGCCAGACCTGCGCAAACGGCGCCCACCCTGCGCGCCCGCGCTCCACGTTGTCCACCACATAGACCGCATGGCCCTGCCGCAGAAAGTGCTGCATCCAGCCGGGCCGCCCATCGGGCGTCTGTTCCCACATCGCGCCGGTCATCCCGCCGCCGTGCAGCAGCACGATGGGCAGCGGATGCGCCAGACGCGCGGGGATGAAGAACTGCACGTAGGCCTGCTCGAAGTGATAGAGGCCGTTGGGGTCGTAGGCCAGCGACGCCGACTGCGTGAAGGCGATGTCGCGCTTTGGCTGCCCTTCGATGCGTACAGGCCGGCCGCCTGCGTAGAAGCTGCCAAAGTCGGCCAGCGCCAGCGCCTGCGTCATGGCTTGACCAGCGGGCATTGGCTGTCGGACAGCGGCCATGCCAGCGACTCGCCGGGGATGGTGCGCACGATGTTGTAGTAGTCCCAAGGCGCCTTGGACTGCTCGGGCGTCTTGACCTGCGCCAGCATCATGTCGCGCACCACCAGGCCATCGGCGCGGATATGGGCGTTCAGGCTGAAGGGATCGTCGATGGGCATGGACTTCATCTTGGCCATCACCGCATCCGCGTCGACCGAGCCAGCCGCCTTCACCGCCTGGAGGTAATGGCGCACCGAACTGTAGACACCGGCCTGCAGGAAGGTGGGCGGACGGCCCACGCGCGCCTCGAACTTCTTGGTGAAGGCGCGGGTGCCGTCGTTCATGTCCCAATAGGAAGGCACGGTCAGGTAGGTCTTTTGCGCGGCAGCCAGCCCAAGGCTATGCACGTCGGTCAACAGCAGCAGCATCGCGGCCAGTTGCTGCGCGCCGCCGATGCCGAATTCCGCGGCCTGCTTGATGGCCGAGATGGTGTCGCCGCCCGCGTTGGCAATCGCGATGATCTGGGCCTTGGAGCCCTGCGCCTGCAGCAGGAAGGACGCGAAGTCCGGCGCATTGAGCGGATGAAAGACGGTGCCGGCGATTTCGCCGCCGTTGGCCTTGACGACCGTTTCCGTGTCCGCAGCGAGCTGCTTGCCGAATGCGTAATCGGACGCCAGGATGAACCAGCGCTTGCCGCCCTCTTTCACGACGGCGGTGGCGGTGCCGCGCGACAGCGCGTAGGTGGTGTAGGTCCACTGCACGCCGTAGGGGGAGCACTGCGCCTGAGTCAGCGCGGTGGTGCCGGGGCTGGAGAACAGCACCAGCTTTTTCTTTTCGCGCGCGATGCCTTGCACGGCCAGCGCGACGGACGAGTTGGGCACGTCCACCACCACGTCCACGCCTTCGGTGTCGTACCACTTGCGGACCATGCTGCTGCCGATGTCGGGGCGGTGCTGGTGATCGCCGGACACGAGCGTGATGGGCTTGCCGAGCAAGGTGCCGCCCATCTCTTCGATGGCGAGCCGGGCGGCTTCCACCGACCCCTTGCCCGTGGCGTCGGCGGTAACGCCCGCCATGTCGGTCAACACGCCGATCTTGACGCCGTCGGCGGCGTTGGCGTGGGCCAGGCCCGTTGCGAGCGACAGGCACAGGCCCAGCGCCGCGCTGCTGCGCGAGAAGTGCTTCTTCATTTGTCTTCCACCCTTTTGATGCCGTGCGTGCGGCGATTTTTATGGCGAAAGTGTAGCCCGTCCCCCTGGAGATGGGCTGAACGAAGCCTGAATGAAAACGCCCCGGCCGGAGAGGCTCGGGGCGTTTGCGATGCCGCGGTTGCGCGGGATCTTGCGCGGATTACTTGGCGCGCGCCATCGGGATCAGGGCGTTCACCTGCTTCAAGGCGCCTTCGTAGCTGTTGCCCGCCATGACCGGCGAGGTCATGAACTTGCCGCCCACGGCGAACGACGGGGTGCCTTCGATGCGGTAGGCGTCGGCGAGCTGGTTGGCGCGCTGCACCTGGGTCTGGACGCTGAACGAATCGAACACCGAGTCGAACTTGGCGCGGTCCACGCCCTGGGTGGCAATCCACTCGCCCATGGCCTTCTTGTCGAACAGGCGCTTGTGCTCGCCGTGGATGGCCGTGAAGACCTTGGCGTGCAGGTCGGGACGGTCCAGGGCCTGCAGCGTGTAGTACAGCTGTTGCAGCGGCTTCATGCCGGCGTTGAAGGCGATCGGCACTTGCTTGAGGACGACGTCGGACGGCGCGGTCTTGACCCAGTCTTCCACCATGGGTTCCATGGCGGCGCAGTGCGGGCACGAATAGGCAAAGAATTCCAGGACCTCGACCTTGCCCGGGGTGTCCGACGGCAGCGGCGGGTTGATGGGCACGTACTGCTGGGCGCCTTGCGCGTGGCTGGCCGGGCTGAAGAACGCGGTGGCGGTCAGCGCGGCGGCTGCCAGGATGCGGATGAGCTTGGGGGACAGCATGGGTGAGGTTCCTGAATAAAAGGCTACAGACAGGCCCGGGGCCGGATTAGTTCAATGCAAAACGATCCGCCGCGTGGCGCTACTGGCGCACCACGGCGGTTTCGATCTTGTTCTCGCCCAGGCGGCCACGTGCCCGGTTCATGTCGTCCAGGCGGGCAAACGGGCCGACGCGGACGCGATTGATGGGCTTGCCGTTCAGTTCCGCCTTCTGCACTGCGACCGGCAGGCCCAGCAGAATGATGCGCGCCTTGAGCGATTCGGCGTCGTTTTCGCCGCGGAAGGCGCCCGCTTGCAGGTAGTACGTGCCCGTGGCAGCGGGGGCGGCAGGCTTGGCCGAGGCCGTGGCCGTGGGGGCGGCCTTGGAGATGGGCGTGGGCGCGGACGCGGTGGCGGCGGGGGC
This sequence comes from Achromobacter mucicolens, assembly GCF_029866465.1. NCBI lineage: Bacteria > Pseudomonadati > Pseudomonadota > Betaproteobacteria > Burkholderiales > Alcaligenaceae > Achromobacter > Achromobacter mucicolens. The sequence goes on from NZ_CP123364.1 coordinate 128,162, forward strand.
CGCCGGGGCGGCCGCTGGGGGCCGGGACGTGGGCAGCGTGGCAATCAGCGCACCCAGGTCGTCCAGCTTGGCGGGCGTCTCGTCGCCCTTGCCCGGCGCGCCTGCGCCCGGCAGCGGGGCCGGCGCGGTGGCGGTGGGACCGGTGGGCGGGGCGCCCGCCGCCCCGTCTCGGCCGTAGAGGCCCGCGTTGGGGTCCGGCGCCGAGCGCGGATCGGGCAGCTTGCCCGTATCGCCCTGGCGGCTGGCCCGGTCCACGAAGGGAACGGGCGCCTTGGTGACATAGAACGCGACGACGGCGGCGACGATCAGCCCGATCAGCAGACCGGCCAGCGCCCCGTACAGGGTGCTGCCGCTTTCGCCGGAGGAACGGCGGGTGGATTTGCGCTTGGTGGCCATGAACCGATGTTACATCCGCTCGGGCGCGGAAACGCCCAAGAGCGCCAGGCCGTTTGCCAGCACCTGGCGGGTGGTGGCGGCCAGGCGCAGGCGGGCCAGCTTCACGGCGGTGTCGTCGACCAGCACACGCTCGGCGTTGTACCAGGCGTGGAAGTCGGACGCGCAGTCGCGCAGCCAGAACGCAATGTGGTGCGGCGACAGGTCCTGGGCGGCCAGCGCCACCACCTGCGGGAATTCGGCCAGGCGCTGCATCAGCGCGAATTCGGTCGGCGCGGTCAGCAGCGCGGCGTCGGCCTGGGCCACGTCGGCGGCCGGCATGCCGGCGTTGTTGATGACCGAGCAGATGCGCGCGTGGGCGTACTGGATGTAATAGACCGGGTTCTCGTCGCTCTTGGACAGGGCCAGGTCCACGTCGAACACGAATTCCGTGTCGGCGCGGCGCTGGATCAGGAAGTAGCGCACCGCGTCGCGGCCCACCCAGTCGATCAGGTCGCGCATGGTCACGTAGCTGCCGGCGCGCTTGGAGATCTTGACCTCTTCGCCGCCGCGCATGACCTTGACCATCTTGTGCAGGACGTACGACGGGTAATCCTTCGGGATGCCCTCTTCCAGCGCCTGCAGGCCGGCGCGCACGCGGGCCACGGTGCCGTGGTGGTCGCTGCCCTGGATGTTCACGGCGCGGTGAAAGCCGCGCTCCCATTTGGCCTTGTGATAGGCCACGTCCGGGACGAAATAGGTGTAGCCGCCCTCGCTTTTACGCATGACGCGGTCTTTGTCGTCGCCCGTGCCCAGTTCGGTGGTGCGCAGCCACAGCGCGCCGCCTTCCTCGTAGGTGTGGCCCCCGGCAATCAGCGCCTGGACCGTCGCTTCGACGCGGCCGGACGTGTAGAGCGAGCTTTCGAGGTAGTAATTGTCGAACGCCAGGCCGAACGCCTGCAGGTCCAGGTCCTGTTCGCGGCGCAGGTAGGCCACGGCGAAGGCGCGGATGTCGTCCAGGTTGTCGATGTTGCCCGTGGCGGTGACGGGCTCGCCGTCGGACGCCTGGATGGTCTTGCCGTCCTGGAAGTCGCGGGCGATATCGGCGATGTAGTCGCCCTTGTAGCCGTCTTCGGGCCAATCGGGGGAATCGGTGGTCAGGCCGCGGGCGCGGGCCTGCACGCTGATCGCCAGGTTCTGGATCTGGTTGCCGGCGTCGTTGTAGTAGAACTCGCGGGTGACGTCCCAGCCCACTGCGTCGTACAGGCGGCACAGCGCGTCGCCCAGCGCGGCCTGGCGGGCATGGCCCACGTGCAGCGGTCCGGTGGGGTTGGCCGACACGAATTCGACCAGGATCTTTTCGCCCAGGCGCGGGGCGCGCCCGTAGGTCTCGCCCTGCTGGGCCACCGCGGCGATCACGGCCTGGCGCGCGGCCGGGGTGATGCGCAGGTTGATGAAGCCGGGACCGGCCACTTCGGCGCTCTCGACCAGCGCGGCGGCGTCGGGATTGGCCATCACGGCGTCGACGATGCCCTGAGCCAGTTCGCGGGGATTGCGGCGCGCGGGCTTGGCAAGCTGCATGGCCACGTTGGTGGCGACGTCGCCGTGGGCGGCAACCTTGGGGCGCTCCAGCAGCACGTTGGGCTGGGCGTCGGGCAGGCTTTGCGCGACGGCGGCCTGGATCAGGGAGATTAGCTGTTTCTGTTGCTCGAGGAGCATGGGCGTCTGGCGTGGTTCTGGGTGAGTGACGATGGCGGCACGGCGCTTGCGGCCTGCCGGCGATCCGCGTCGCGCCGACGGGCGCGGGGCACGGTGCCGTCCGGCGGGTGGCCGGCAAGCCGGCGCGCGCATGCCGGAATCAGGGCCGGCGCGGCGCCTGCTGTCACGGGAAACCCCTGAATCATAGTTGATTTGGGGGCGCCAGTTGGCATCATGGGGACGTTGCGGTAGTGTACGTAGCTAAGGTAATCATTGTGGGAGACCAGAATATGCTGATCACTTTTCACTCCAAGGTCGTGGCCGAAGTCCTGATGCTGACCGACCACGCCGGGCCCCTGCTGCAGGCGGCCGGCAAGTCCGTCGGCGACAAGATCCCCGAACGCGGCGTCTTCACCGTCGAGCAACTGGGACCGGCCATCAGCGGCATCGAACGCGCGATCGACGAGTACCAGCACGCCCACGAAGGCCAGGACGAGGAAGACGACGACAAGCCCGCCGTCGCTCCGATGGCGCGCATGGTGGGCCTGAAGGAACGCGCTTTTCCGCTGCTGGACATGATGCGCCAGTCGCAAGCCGCGGGCGCCGAAGTCACCTGGGAAGTGTCTCGGGGCTGGTAAGGATATGTCGCCGGACGGACAATCTGTCCGGCGTTTTTTGCCTACCCTGTTGGCCTGACGCCTTCTGACGGAGTTTTTCCCATGCGCAGCGACATCACCATCGTTTTCGACCCCCGCCGTTCGCTGGACCTGTCCGCGAACGTCGAGCCCTCCCCGCAACGCCAGGCCGATGCACGCGACTGGTTCGACAGCGCCTGGGAAACCCTGGGCTGCGAGCCGCTGCGCCCCAGCGGCAAAGTCCTGTTGCTGGACAAGGTGCTAGGTGTGGCCGACGCGCTGGGCTACGACACGCTGTCTACCGACGAAAAGGAAGCCCGCGAATTTGCCGAGCACCTGGCGCTGGCGCTGGAACGTCCGCGCATCACGGTGGACCTGCCGGGCCTGACTGTGGGGTACTGAAACGCCGCCCCATCCAACGAGAAACCCCGCCTGAGCGGGGTTTTTTTTGCGGCGCATCCGGCTGACGGTCCTTAGCGGATCCCCGCCCGCATGAACGACTGCACGAACTGGCGCTGGAACAGCAGGAACGCGATGAGCAGCGGCGCGGCCGACATCAGGGTCGCGGCGGTGATCACGGACCAGTCGATGCCCTGGTCCGTGGACGAGAACACCTGCAGGCCGACCGTCAGTGGCCGGGACTCGACCGAGTTGGTGATGATCAGCGGCCACAGGAAGTTGTTCCAGTGATGGCTGACCGACACCAGCCCGTAGGCCACATAGATCGGCTTGGCGAGCGGCACGTACACCTTCCAGAGCACCTGCAGCGGGTTCGCGCCTTCCATGCGCGCCGCTTCCTCGAGTTCGCGCGGCACCGTCTTGAAGGTCTGGCGCAACAGGAAGATGCCGAAGGCCGACGCGAAGTACGGCAGGCCGATGGCAAACACCGTGTCGCGCACGCCCAGGAGACTCATCGACCGGTAGTTCTCCACCAGCAGCACGTCCGGCATGATCATCAGCTGCAGCAGCACCAGCATGAAGACGAAGTCGCGGCCGCGGAACTCGAAGCGCGCAAACGCGTAGCCGGCCAGCGTCGACAGCACGAGCTGCGCGGCCAGCACCATCGTGACCAGCACGAACGTGTTCAGGAAGTAGCGCGGAAACGGCGCCGCATTCCAGGCCCGCACGAAGTTGTCCAGCGTCAGCGGCGCAAAGAGGTCAAAGCGCGTCGCGTAGGCGGGCGGATGGAAGGCCGCCCACATGGCGTACGCCAGCGGCAGGATCCACAACAGGCCCAGCGCCCAGGCGCCCAGGGTATCGAGCTTGTCTTTCATTGGTAGTGCGTCCTGCGGTCCAGCCAGCGGAACTTGATCAGCGCGGTCAGCGCCAGCACCACCAGCAACACGACGGTCAGGGTCGCGGCGTAGGCCGTGTCCCAGAAGCTGAATCCCACCTGGTAGATGTAGTACAGAAGCAGCGTGCTGGCGTTGTCGGGGCCGCCGCGCGTCATCACCACCACATGGTCGACCAGCCGGAACGCGTTGATCAGTGCGTTGATCAGCACGAAAAGCGTCGTCGGCATCAAGAGCGGCCACAGCACACGCCGGAAGTACTGCCAGCGCGATGCGCCTTCCAGCATGGCCGCTTCACGCAGCGACGGCGACACCGTCTGCAACGCCGCCAGATAGAAGATCATGAAAAAGCCGGATTCCTTCCACACGGTCACCAGCATCAGGGCGGGCAGCGCAGTCTCGCGGTTGCCCAGCCAGTTGGGACCGGGCGATCCGAACCAGCCCATCACCTGCGCGATCAGCCCGTATTGCGGCGTGTAGAAGAACAGCCAGATGTTGGCCACCGCCACCATGGGCAGCACCGTCGGCGTGAAATACGCCATGCGCAGAAAGCCGCGGCCGGTAAGGTTGCGGTTCACCCACAGTGCCATGATCAGCGCAATGCCGATCGAGGTGGGAATGGTGCCCAGCGCGAACCACAGGTTGTTCCACAGCGACTGCCAGAACACCGGATCGTCGCGCATGACGGCGTAGTTCTCCAGCCCGACGAAGCGGGCCGGGCGCGCACCCTTGGGCGTGGAGAAAAAGCTGTGCCATAGCGTCGCCACCGCCGGGTAATGCGTGAAGGCGGCGAGCAGCACGATGGCTGGCAGCAGAAGCAGCCAGCCATAAAGCGCATTCAAAGAGCGGCTCATCGTGCTTGGGGTCGGTTACTTGTAGGAACGCAGTATGCGATCGGACTCGCGCTGCGCGTCGGTCAGGGCCTGCTGCGGCGTCTTCGAACCCGTCAGCGCCGCCTGCAGGGCGTCGTTCAAGGTCTTGGTGACGCGCTGGTTCTCATGCGTGGAGAATTCGGCCACGCTGACTTCCAGCTGGTCGCGCGCGACCGTGGCGGCCGGCACTTCCTGCGCGTACTTCTTCATCTTCTCGGTTTCCCAGGCGGCCGGCGTCACGGCCACGTAGCCCGTGGCGATGCTCCAGTCGGCAGCGCGCTCGGGCGTGGTGGCCCACTGCGCGAACTTCAGCGCCGCTGCCTGCTGCTCCGGCGTGCCGCTCTTGAAGATGTAGAAGTTGCCGCCGCCCGTGGGGCTGCCGCCGCGCTTTTGCTGCGGCATCATCGCCACGCCAAACGGGAAGTCGGCGTTCTTGCGGATGTTGGTCAGGTTGCCGGTGGTGGTCCACACCATGGCCGCCTTCTTTTCCAGGAAGTCCTTGGGCGTGGTGCCCCAGTCGATCGTGCCGGTCGGCATGATCTTGTGCTTGGCCGACAGGTCGCGCCAGAACTGGGCCGCTTCGACCACGGCCGGCTTGTCCAGGTAGACCTCGTTGCCGGCTTCGTTCATCAGGATCGCGCCGTTGGGCGTGGTCAGCGCCTGGAACAGCCAGTACGCGAACGCGCCGCCCGACGGAATCTCGATGCCCCACTGCGTGGTGTTGCCCGAGGCGTCCTGCTTGGTCAGCTTCTTGCCGTATTCGACCAGCTCGGCCCAGGTCTTGGGCGGCTTTTCGGGATCCAGGCCGGCGGCCTTGAAGAGATCCTTGTTGTAGTACATGACGATCGTCGAACGCTGGAACGGCACGCCCCAGGTGTGGCCGCCGGTGCGGCTGTTCTGCATGAAGGCGTCATAGAAGCCGCCCAGCCACTTCTTGTCGGCGTCGGTCTTGGCCAGGCCGTCGATCGGGACGATGGCTTCCTCGTCGATCAGCGTGAACATGTCGGTGGACAGCAGCACCGCCAGTTGCGGCGGGGTGCCGCCCTTGAGCGCGGTCAGCGCCTTGGCGATGGAGTCCTGGTACGAACCGGCATAGATCGGCTTGATCTTGATGTTGGGGTTTTCCTTCTGGAAGTCCGTCACCATGTCATCAACGATTTTGGTGATCGGGCCGCCGACGGCAACCGGGTAGTAGAACTCGACCTCGACGGGCTTGTTCTGCGCCTGCACAGGCAGAGACAGGCAGGCGGCGGCCAGGCTGGCGGCCAGGGTCTTGAGTACGATGCGTCGCATGGTGTGTTTCCTTTCCTGTGTGGGCTATTCGTTCTAGTGCCCGTCGGTGTTGATGACCGCCGAATCGGCGGCAAAGAAATGCTGTTGCCCGTCCGGCCAGGACAGGCGCAGCGGCTCGCCGGCGCTGGCGCGCAGGTGGCCGCCGACCCGCACGGCCACGCCGCTCGTGTCGCCGATGCGGCACACCACGATGGAGTCCGCACCGAAGTACTCGACGCTTTCCACGGTGGCGGCGATGCCGTCGCCGTCGATGCGGATATGTTCCGGACGCACGCCAAGCTTGACGGCGCCGGCCGGGGCGTTTGCGATGACCGGGCCTTGCGTGCCGGCGATCACCGTGCCGCCTGCTCGCTGCGCCAGGTTGATCAGGTTCATGGGCGGCGTGCCGATGAAGCGCGCCGCGAACTCGCTGGCGGGCCGCGCATACAGGCCGTCGGGCGTGTCGTGCTGTTCGATCTGGCCGCCGCGCAGCAGCACCACCTGGTCGGCCATGCTCATGGCTTCGGTCTGGTCGTGCGTCACGTAGACCATGGTGATGCCCAGGCTCTGCTGCAGCGCGCGGATCTCGCGCCGCATTTCGTGGCGCAGCTGCGCGTCCAGGTTGGAAAGGGGTTCGTCCATCAGGCAGACCGGCGCCTCGGAGATCACGGCGCGGCCCAGCGCCACGCGCTGCTGCTGCCCGCCCGACAGTTGCGACGGCTTGCGGTCCAGGAGGTGGGTCAGGCCCAGCAGACTGGCCACGCGCTGCAGGCGGCGGTCGAAGTCCTTGGCCGGCTCCTTGCGCACCTTCAGGCCGAACAGGATGTTCTCGCGCACCGTCAGGTGCGGAAACAACGCGTACGACTGGAACACCATGGAGATGCGCCGCTTGGCCGGCGGCAATTGCGTGACGTCACGGTCGCCGATGCGGATGCTGCCCGAGGTCGGCGTATCCAGGCCGGCGATCATGCGCAGCGTCGTCGACTTGCCGCAACCGGACGGACCGAGCAGGACGGTGAAGCTGCCGGCCGGAACCGTGAAGCTCACGCCTTGAATCGCCGCCGCGCCGGCGTACTGTTTGGTGAGGTTATCCAGAACGATGGATGACATGCTGTCTCGTAGATCTAATTGTTAGATCCGCATTGTTGCCTGTTATGAAAACCTTTTCATTGTGCAGCGCAAACATGACGGATATGTGGCAATGCGTGTTTCCTGGTCCCGGACGTCAGCCGAAGGGATACGGCCCGGGGTAATCCCCCAGAACGGCGTGGTGCGTGACCAGATTGCCGCCCTGCCACCAATGCAGCTGGTAGCCCGGCGGTTCCATGATGTATTGCAGCGTGGGGCGCGGACCCAGCTCCAGCGCAAGCTGATGCGCCGTGCCCGGACAGGTCGAGGCGATGGTGCCGCCAAAGCGCTGGAAGATCGTGCGGTGCAGGTGGCCGCAAAGCACGCGCTCCACGTTGGGGTAGCGGGCAACGATGCGCTCCAGCTCGGGCGCGCCGGCCAGAAGGCCGATGTCGTCCATGTGCTCGATGCCGGTCAAGAACGGCGGGTGGTGCATCAGCACCAGCGTGGGCCGGCCGGGCTGCTCGGCCAGGCGTTCGGCCAGCCAGTCCAGGCGCGTCTGGCACAGTTCGCCATGGCTCTTCATCGGCACGACGGTGTCCAGCGCCAACAGGCGCAGCGGATAGGTCTCGACGGCGTACTGGACGAACGGTCCGCCGTCCTGCAGGTACGCGTGGTCGGGAAACGCGGCGCGCAACTGCGCGCGATCGTCGTGATTACCGGGCATCAGGAAATACGGAATCTCCAGCGCCTGCAGGTGTTCGCGCAGCGTCTGGTATTCGATGGGCTTGCCCAGGTCCGTCAGGTCGCCGGTGATCAGCACGCAGTCGGGCCGCGGCGTCAGGGCATTGAGGGCGCGAACCGCCGGCGCCAGGAACGCCTCGGGATCGATGACGCCGTAGGCCTTGTCTCCCGGGGTGCGCATGTGAAGGTCGGTGATCTGAGCGATGAGCATGGCGCGTGGAAATCTGGAAATGGTTGGATTGGTGAGCAGGCTGCGCCTAGCGGCGCACGGACGCCGCGGTGCCGCCCACGACGATGCAGTGCGGCAGGCGGTTCGATTGCGGCGGCTGGCCATGAATCTGCGCCAGCAGGTTGGAGCAGGCCGTCTGCCCGATGCCGTCGCTGGGCTGCGCGACGGTGGTCAGCGGCGGCGTCAGCAGGGCGCCAAAGCGCATGCCGTCAAAGCCGCACACCGAGATGTCGGCCGGCACGGACAGCCCCAGCCCCACCAGATCGGCGATGACGGCGGTGGCCAGCAGGTCGTTGGAACAGAAAAGCGCCGTGGGCGCCTGCTTGCCGCGCAACGCGGCCTTCAGCGCGTCCACGTCGCTGCCCGTGTGCGAACTCATGGAGATATGCTGGATCGCGTCCAGGCCCAGCTTCTTGGCGCTGGCGCGAGCGCCCATCAGGCGGCGGCGGGCGCGGTCCGATGCCGTCAGCGGGCCGGTCACCAGCGCGATGCGCTTGTGCCCCATCGCCGCCAGATGCGCGACCATGTCGCTTGCCGCGGCGCGATTGTCGACGGAGGCAAAGGGGTGGTCGTTCGATTCGTTGTAGACCAGCACATAGGGAATGCCGCTGCGGTCCAGATCGTCCAGGGTGGCGCTTTTGCCCACGTCGGCCACGGTCAGGATGAGGCCATCGACCTGATGGTCGATCAGTCCCTGCACCGCGGCCGATTCCACGGCGGGGTCATAGCCGGTGGCGGTCAGCATGACGCTGTAGCCCGATTCGCGAGCGCGCCGCTCCGCGCCTTCAAAGCACTCCGCGAACACGGGATTGGACAGCGTGGGCAGGATCAGCCCGATGGTGCGGGTGCTGCCCGAACGCAGGCTGCGGCCGACGCGGTTGGGACGGAAGCCCGCGCGCTTGGCGATGTTGCGGATGTGCGCCAGCGTGTCGGGATGCACGATCTCGGGCTGGTTGAACGCGCGCGACACCGTCGCCGGCGAGACGCCTGCCTTGCGAGCCACTTCGATGATGGAAAAGCGGGGCGACGGGCGCGTGGCCATGAATGAATCGCTGCAAGTTTGCTGAAAACGATTTCATCTTACTTGAGGAATATGACCTTTGTATTGCACGGGTTTGCGCTATGCTGGTGCGAACGCAACAACACAAAGCCACGGCGCGGCGCGTGTTTTCGCGGAAAACCCGGCGTTTTCGGTGTTTTTCCCAATTGACGCGAAGCGCACAATGGCAGGGTCGGTGTGTGCGGGCATGGCGCTTGCTTGAGTGGGCGGTGGGCATGTCCGGCATACCCTCGGTCAAGGGGACCGGGTGCGAAGGATCATCCGCGCTTGTCGCGGCACCGGCAAAGAGGAAAGAATCATGTCTATTGCCTTGAACAGACTGGGCGCGGTCCAAGCCGCGCACAAGCTGCAACGGCGCGAATTGACCGCAGTGCAATTGGTGCGCGCCTGCTTTGCGCGAATCGAACAGCGCGAAAGCACCGTCCATGCCTGGACGGCCTTGCAAAAACAGGCTGCGCTCGAGCAGGCCGAAGCGCTGGACAAAGGCGCGTTGCGCGGCCCGCTGCACGGCCTGCCCATCGGCGTGAAAGACCTGTTCGACACCGCCGATCTGCCCACCCGCTACGGCTCCCCCATTTACGACCGGCACCGTCCCGGCCTGGACGCCGCCTCGGTGGCGCTGTGCCGCGGCGCCGGCGCCCTCGTCATCGGCAAGACCGTCACCACCGAATTCGCGACCTACCAGGCCGGTCCCACGCGCAATCCGCGCAACGAGGCCTACACGCCCGGCGGCTCGTCCAGCGGCTCGGCGGCTGCCGTGGCGGACGACATGGTGCCCTTCGCGCTGGGGTCGCAGACGGCCGGTTCCATCATCCGGCCGGCCTCCTACTGTGGCGTCGTCGGCTTCAAGCCCACCTTTGGCCGGATCCCCCGCGCGGGCGTGAAGAGCCTGGCCGAATCGCTGGACACCCTGGGCGGCTTTGCGCGGTCCGTGGAAGACGTGGCGCTGTTCTCGTCGGTCCTGATGCGCGATCCCCGCGTGCTGGACCTGTCCTATCACGACGCGCCGCGCGTGGGCATGTACCGCAGCTTGCAGTGGCGTCACGCGCAGCCCGAAACCAAGGAGGCGTTCGCGCAGGCCGCGGCGATCCTGTCCCGCGCGGGCGCCAAGGTCGAGGAAGTGCCGCTGCCGCCGGAGCATTGCGTGCTGGTGCAACTGCATTCGGACATCATGGCGTTCGAGGCCTCGCAGGCGCTTGCCTATGAACGGCTGGAGCATGCCGCGCAGCTGAGTTCCAAACTGCAGGCGATCCTGGAGTCCGGCGCGCAGATCAGCGCCGAACAGCACATCAAGAACCTGGCGCGCGCAGCCGAATCGCGTGCGCGGGTCGATACGTGGTTCCAACAGTACGACGTGCTGCTTGCGCCCAGCGCCAGCGGCGAGGCGCCCTTCGCCGACCTCGGCACGGGTGATCCGCAGTTCTCGCGCGCGTGGACGCTGTTTGGCCTGCCTTGCCTGAACCTGCCGTTTGCCACCGGCCCGCAGGGTCTGCCGGTGGGATTGCAACTGGTCGGCGCGCGTCATGAAGACCATCGCCTGCTTGCCATCGGCGCGTGGATCCACGCGCGCCTGCTGGCCGCCACGGCGCCGGACATCGGCGCGTCGGACATGTGGCCGCGCGGCTGAATGCTGCGGAGGGGTGTCTGACACCCTGGCGAAATCGTCGTCATGCCAAGCCGGCCTACCAAGGGTGTCAGACACCTTGCCACGCCGTGCTTCACCTTGCCCTTCAGAGACGAATCACACGCAATGAAAAAGCCCGCCGGATAAGGCGGGCTTCATTTTGTGCCCCGTTGTCGGGGGCTTCAGGCCTGGTCGTGGATCACACGGCTTCGGCGGTTTCCTGTTCGGCGGTGACGGCGCCCGAATTGATGTGGCGATTCACGGCGCTCAGCACGGCCTGGAACGACGCCGTCACGATGTCGCGGTCGATGCCCACGCCAAAGCCCGTGGCGGATTCGCCGACGCGCAGTTCGACGTAGGACGCGGCGCGCGTGCCGGTGCCGGTGCCGATGGCGTGCTCGTGGTAGTCCATGATGCGAACCGGCACGTCCAGCGCGGCCACGAAGGCGGAAATCGCGCCGTCGCCCTTGCCGCGCACCACACGGCGCTCGCCGTTGAATTCAAGTTCGGCTTCGATGCTGAAGTGCTGGCCTTCGCCGGCCGACGGATCGCCGTCGATGCGATGGCGGATCAGCTTCCACGGCGCCTTTTGTTCAAGGTATTCGCGGTTGAAGATCGTGTGCACGTCGTCGGCGGTGACTTCGCGGCCGGTCTCGTCCGTGACGCGCTGGATGGCGCGGCTGAATTCGATCTGCAGGCGGCGCGGCAACACCAGGCCGTGTTCCTGCTCAAGCAGGTACGACACGCCGCCCTTGCCCGACTGGCTGTTCACGCGGATCACGGCGTCGTAGCTGCGGCCGAGGTCGGCGGGGTCGATCGGCAAGTAAGGCACTTCCCAGACTGCGTCCGGCTTCTGCAATGCAAAGCCCTTCTTGATGGCGTCCTGGTGCGAGCCCGAGAATGCGGTAAAGACGAGGTCGCCCGCGTACGGATGGCGCGGATGGACGGGCAACTGGTTGCAGTATTCGGCGCAGCGGCGCACTTCGTCGATGTCCGAGAAGTCCAGGCCGGGATGCACGCCTTGCGTGTAGAGGTTCAGGGCCAGCGTGACGAGGTCGACGTTGCCGGTGCGCTCGCCGCTGCCAAAGAGACAACCCTCGATGCGGTCGGCGCCAGCCATCACCGCGAATTCGGCGGCGGCAACAGCGGTGCCACGGTCATTGTGCGGGTGGACGCTGAGCACGATGCTGTCGCGACGGGCCAGGTTCTTGTGCATCCACTCGATCTGGTCGGCGTACAGGTTGGGCGTGGTGGCTTCGATCGTGGCGGGCAGGTTCAGCACCATCTTGGCGTCGGGCGTGGGCTGCCAGACGTCGGCCACGGCGTTGGACACTTCCAGCGCGAATTCGGGTTCGGTCGTGCTGAAGACCTCGGGCGAGTATTCGTAGCCCCACTTCGTTTCGGGGCGTTGCGATGTGTACTGCTTGATGAGGCGCGTGCCGGTCGTGGCGATGTTCTTGATCTCGTCCTTGGACATGTTGAACACCACCTTGCGGAAGGCGGGCGCGCAGGCGTTGTACATGTGGACGATGGCCTGCTTGGCGCCGGCGGCGGCTTCCACGGTGCGGCTGATCAGGTCTTCGCGCGACTGGGTCAGCACGATGATGGTCACGTCGTCGGGAATGCGTTTTTCGTCGATGAGCTTGCGCACGAAATCGAAGTCGGTCTGCGACGCGGACGGAAAGCCCACTTCGATTTCCTTGAAGCCGATCTTCACGAGCTGCTCGAAGAAGCGGACCTTGCGTTCCACGCTCATCGGCTCGATCAACGCCTGGTTGCCGTCGCGCAGGTCCGTGCTCATCCAGATCGGCGCCTTGGTGATGCGGCGGCTGGGCCAGGTGCGTTCGGAAAAATCGCGGGCAAAGGGCGCGAAGGGGACGTATTTGGTGGCGGGGTTGGCAAGCATCATCACTACACCTCGATCGGTTTCTTGTGAATCCCGGCGCGCTTGGCGCTCGTCGGCATCGCGACCGGATGACGGTCTTGTGCCAGGGTTTGCCGTGATGGACGGCAGGATTCAGAGATAAAAGGGGAAAATCGCGTGTGGCAAGCGTGGCTGCCGAGCTACCACGGGGACACTAGGCCCGGCAACCGATCGGTAGCAATAGCGATAGCGCGATGAAGGAGGTACGAGCGCGCAGGCCGGCGACCGGAGCGGCGGAGCGTCCGGTGGCAATCGCGAAGGGGGTGCGGTGAGCGGCCATAGGGTGCTAGTCAAACACACTTTTTCGGGAAGCGCAAACGGAAAAAGCGAGGGACGGATCGCGTTGCTGGCGTTTGCGCGGGATCGATGGCAGCGCGATAAGGGCGCTTGAGCCGGGAGCTTGCGGCTATTTTATCGGTCGATCGCGAACGTTGGCGGGGATTGGCGGCGCAAACAGCAAGGCCGCCTTGCGGCGGCCTTGAGTCGGATCTGGATAAGTGAAATTAACGGGCTGGGCCGATGCGGGGTTCGACGAAACGATCGCCACGCGGTTCGCGCGGACCGTCAACCCGGGGATCAATGCGTCGGTCGTCACTGCGGCGGCCGTCATCCCGAGGATCCCGGGTCGGCCGGTTGGCGCCGCCTTCAAGAATCCGGGCCTGCTCGGCCACCATGTCGATCTTGCCGACGCGGTTGTGGCGCAGCTCGTACAGCGAGCGGCGCAGGTCGCCGACGGTGAAGGGTTCCTGGCGGTCGCCCCACGTCCAGCGCAGCACGCCCAGCGATTCCTCGGACAGGTTCGGCGCCAGTTCGGCCAGCGTATCCGTGCCGACGGGGGTTGCGGCGCCGGAAGCCAGGCTGGCGTAGAACCACGCGCGCACCGAGAAGAAGACGATCAGCGTCCAGATGCCGGCAACCACCCACCATAGATAGGGGTTGATTCGCTGCGCCATGTCCATGGTCGGCTGGCCCAGCGTGTGCAGAAAGTCATAGTTCATGCGCTTGCCGAAATCCAGTATCCACGTGGCAACGAGATACCAGACAACCAGGGCGACGGCGATGACGATCGCGCGCAGAACGAGTCGGGGAAGCGCCAGTTTGAGCAGGGTCTGACCGATCAATCGGCAGTCCTGGCGAACGCTTGCGGGCGAAGTCAGATTCATCATGCAAAATATTGTACCTATGACCCGTCCAATTTTAGAACTGCGGCCTGGCCAGCACCTGACGCTGACCCCACAACTTCAACAATCGATCCGATTGTTGCAGTTGTCCACGCTCGACCTTGAAGCGGAAATCTCGCAAGTGCTGGCCGAGAATCCCCTGCTGGATCGCGAGGACGAGCCGGCGACGGCGGAGGATCGCGCCGAATCCGAGCGCGAATCTTCGGTTCAGGACGACGAACCGGCGGCCGAGCGCGAGACCGCCATCGACGAGATGCCTGGCTCGGGCGGGGTGTATCCCGACGACGACGCCAGCCTGCCCGAGGCGGCGCGGCCGGACACGCTGCGCGAACATCTGCTGGGTCAGCTTGCCCTGACGCGCGCCGCGCCGCGCGATGCCGCGCTGGCGTCCCTGTTGATCGACGAACTGGACGAAAACGGCTACCTGGGTTCGCCGCTGGACGAAATCCTGGGTTGGCTCCCTGCCGAAATGGAGCCCGACATGGACGAGCTGCGCGCCGCCCTGTCGCTTCTGCAATCGTTCGACCCGGTGGGCATCGGCGCGCGCGACATGGCTGAATGCCTGCAACTGCAACTGCGCAATCCCGATCTCACCTTGCTGCCGGAGGCGGCTGACCCCGTCGTGCTGGCCTGTGCGCGCCGGATCTGCGCCGAGCACCTGCCGCTGTTGGCAACCGGCAACGCCGCGCGCCTGTGTGCGGCCGTCGGCTGCGACGAGACCACGTTCCGCGCGGCGCATTCGCTGATCTTGCGCCTGGAACCCCGGCCGGGTCGGGCCTGGACCGTGCCGGCGGCCGAGTACGCAGTGCCGGACGTCATCGTCCGCAAGACGCGGCGCGGCTGGCAGGCCACGCTGAATAGCGCCGCGGTGCCGCGGCTGCAGATCAATGGGCTGTACGCCCAGATGCTGGGCAACCAAAAGGAATCCGCCCACGCCGGCCTGCAGGCCCAGCTGCAGCAGGCCAAATGGATGATCCGCAACGTGGAGCAGCGCTTTGACACGATCCTGCGCGTGTCGCAGGCCATCGTCGAGCGTCAGACGGCTTTCTTCAGCCAGGGGCCGGCGGCGATGCGTCCGCTCATCCTGAAGGACATCGCCGGCGAGCTGGGTTTGCATGAATCGACCATTTCCCGGGCCACAACACAGAAGTACATGCTCACTCCATTCGGCACGCTGGAGCTCAAGCGCTTCTTTGGAACGGGCGTGTCGACAGAAGGCGGCGACGCCACGTCGGCCACTGCCGTGCAGACCTACATCCGCCAAATGGTGGCCGACGAGAATCGCGCCAAGCCGTTGTCGGATAGCCAGATCATGCAAAAACTGGCCGATCAGGGGATAGTGATTGCGCGCCGGACGGTGGCAAAGTACCGCGAAGCGCTGCGGATTGCCCCCGCCGCGCTGCGCAAGGCGCAGGCCTCCGCGCGCTGAAATAAGGGACGCGCTTCGGCAAATTCGTCCCTGTTTTCAACGGCTTGCGTGACAGGCCGGTTGCAAATTTATTTGCGCAAAGGGCTTGTCAGGGCATCAATATTTTTCGATAATCATTCGCATGTACATTTGCGTATGTAATGCCATCACCGAACGCCAAGTCCGCGCCAGCGTGGACGCCGGCGCGACGACGCTTTCCGACCTGCAGTTCGAGCTGGGCGTGGCCACGTGCTGCGGCTGCTGCGCGGCAACCGCCGCCGAATACCTGCCGGGCGGCCGCTGCTCCAGCGTGTGCGACGTGCGCTCCATCGCGGTTCCGGTCAATGCTCCCGCCCTTGTCGAATCGGACACGCCGGCTGCCAACAGCAGCTTCCCGATTCCGCTGGTCGCCATCGCCTGAGCATTGGTGTCTTTACCGGCTCGCTGCCTTCATGCGGCGAGCCGCGTCATTTCCTTCTCGCAAAAATCCCTGATATCCATCGCCAGCTGACGCGCGGGTTCACGTGCGGGGCCGGCCACGCATAACGCCAATTCCGAAGGCGGCACCGCGGGCAGGCCCACGTCCAGGATCCGGTGGCCGGCGCCGATGCAGCGGCGTTCCAGCAGCGCGATGCCCAGGCCGCCGGCCAGGGCGGCCTGCACCCCCGACAGGTTCGGGCTTTCATAGGCGATGCGCCAGCGCCGTCCTGCCGATTCCAGCGCGTGGATCGCACGGTTGCGGTAGATGCAGCCCTGCGGAAAGGCGACCAGGGGCACCGGCGCCTCCGCGCCCAGGGCAAGCTGCACCGAATCGCTACCGATCCAGTGCAGCCGTTCCGGCCATGCCGCCAACGCCGCGCCCGCACCCGGCTCACGCTTGAGCAACGCCACGTCCAGATCCCCGCGCTCCAGGCTGCGGGTCAGGACGGCGGTCAGATCGCAACGCACCGACAACTGCACGCCCGGCCGTGCCCGCGCGAATTGGGCGACGACAGCCGTCAGCGCGTCGACCGCAAAATCGTCCGGAATGCCCAGGCGGATCACGTCCACGCGCTTGCGGCCGCTGACGGCTTCGCGGACCTCGGTGGATAACGCCAGCATCCGGCGCGCGTAACCCAACAGGCGTTCGCCTTCCTCGGTGAGCTGGACCTGGCGGCCCTCGCGCAGAAACAGCGGGCATTCCAGCGTGTCTTCAAGCTTGCGGATCTGCTGGCTGACGGTGGACTGGCTGCGGTGCACGCGTTCGCTGGCGGCTGTGAATCCGCCGGCATCCACTACCGACACAAAGCTGTGCAAAAGATCGAGATCAAGCATGGGGCGCCCCGAGCCATTTAATTTTCAAATACTTTCGATCCGAATAAAGAGTTTGTCAATGGATGGGGCCGCGAGGAGAATGCCTGCATCCCGCCGCCACCGCGGTTGCAGTCCCACATTGCCGGATCCGCCATGAAGGCTCTATCCACCCCTGCTTGCGCCTTGCCCGCGAACGACCGCCCTGGCATCAGCCTGGCGCCGATCGCCGCGTTCTGCATTCTGTGGAGTTCGGCCTTTGCCGCCGCGAAGATCGCGGTGCGCGATTGCCCGCCGCTCACACTGCTGACGATCCGTTTCCTGATTGCGGGCGCGCTGATGCTGGGACTGGCAGCGGCCAGCGGCCGCTGGAAGCTGCCTTCCGGCCGCGACCTGGCGGCGCTGGTCCTGCTGGGGGTGCTCAACAACGCGCTGTATCTGGGCCTGAGCTGGTCGGGGATGACCACGGTGTCGTCCGCGTTCACGGCCGTGCTCATCAGCACGAATCCGCTGCTCATCGGCGTGCTGGCCGGGCCAATGCTGGGCGAGCGGCTGAGCTGGCGCAAAATGCTCGGGCTGTGCCTGGGCCTGGCGGGCGTCGCCCTGGTGTTGCGGTCGCGTTTGACCGGCATGCAGGAAGACCTGCACGGGACGCTGCTCGTCACGGGTGGCCTGGTGGCGCTGGTGGCCGGCACGCTGCTCTACAAGCGGCTCAAGCCCACTTCCGGTCTGTGGACGTCGACCGGCATCCAGTCGCTGGCCGGCGCCGCGGCGCTGCTGCCATTTGCGCTGGCCACCGAGAGCCTGGGCGATGCGCGCCTGACCACGAGCCTGATCTGGAGCATGGCCTACATGATCGTGGCGGTGTCGATGGGCGGCTATTACCTGTGGTTCATGATCCTGGGCCGCGCCAGCGCCACGTCGGCGAGCGCGCTGCATTTCCTGATGCCGCCATTGGGCCTGCTCTTCGGATGGGTGGTGCTGCGCGAGCCCGTTTCGTGGCTGGACCTGCTGGGCATCGTTCCCATCGCGTTCGGCATCTGGCTCGCGACGCGGCGCACCGCGTAAGTTGAGAGCGGTCAATACGGCCCGCTGCGGTTGCTGATATGCAACGGGCGCGCGTTGCGCTGGCAGGGAGGGATCGCACACCATCAATGCGCATCCCGCGCACAAAGTCCCGGCATGCGCGCGCCCCATTCGGCGTGACGCGCATCGCAAAGCCGCGCCAATCCGTCCCCGAGCGTGCAAGGCCTCACGCACGCATACTCATTCTCATTAGCCTGTCGCTTTCTTGTTGCGCTCCTAAAGCCGTTTACCAAATGCAGCGCAAGGCTAGGCGCGGCCCTCCGCCGAATGGTAGTCTGCACGGGTTGCGTACGCGCGGCATCGTGCGCTCCTTTGTCGCGATGCGCTCGCGTCGCGCCTGACTGCAAGGAGTCCATCATGAAAGGCGACAAAACCGTCATCCAGTTTCTCAACAAGCAACTGACCAATGAGCTGACGGCCATCAACCAATACTTCCTGCATGCCCGCATGCTGAACCATTGGGGCTTCGACAAGCTGGGCAAGCACGAGTACGAAGAATCGATCGGCGAAATGAAGCATGCCGATCGTCTGATCGCCCGCATTTTCATGCTGGACGGCCTGCCCAATCTGCAAGACCTGCACAAGCTGCTGATCGGTGAAGACGTGCCGGAACTGCTGGCCTGTGACCTGAAGCTCGAGACGGCTGCCCAGGCAACCGTCAAGGAAGCCATTGCGTATTGCGAATCGGTGCGGGACTACGTGTCGCGCGATCTCTTCCAGGACATCCTGGACGACACCGAAGAGCACATCGACTACCTGGAAACCCAGATCGACCTGATCGACAAGGTCGGCATCCAGAACTACCTGCAAAGCCAGATGTCCGTGCCCGAATAAGGCACTTGGCTGCAAAAGAAATGGCGCCCCGCGGGGCGCCATTTTTTATGCTGGAAAGCTGTACAGGCAGGCTGATATGCCGCTGCAGAGACCTTACTGCGGACGGGCCGGGCATTCGGCCATCGTGCCCCAGGCGCGGTTCGGCGCGCAGTACTTGTTGCGCGCGTTCCAGGAACACGAGGGACGCTCGAAGAAGCCTTGCGTGGCGCATTGGGCCAGTTCGCGCCGCAGCGCATCCTGCCAGCCCTGGGCGCCGGGTGCCGGCGCCGTGTTGGGCGGCGGCGGGGGCGCCTGCACCATTTGCGGCGTGCCGTAGCTGCCGCCGGCGGCCACGCCGCCATTGATGGCGGTCGACGTGCCCGGAACCAGCAGGTCCATGGTGCTGACGTCCGACGTGCCCGAGGGCAGCGGCACGTGCGACGAGGCAGCGATTTCGCGCGCCTGTTCGGGGCTGATGCGTTCGCGCGAGATCTGGACAGCGGGGTCGCTGACCGTGTCGAACAGCGACACGGTATTGACCTGCCATTCGCGGTCGGCCGGCTTGTCCGGCACGCCCAGCGTGCCATCGATGCGCGGTTGCGGAGGCTGCGCCACGTACGGACGGCCATTGGCGTCCAGCACGGGCTGCTGGGACGCGGCGGCGTCCTGCCCAGGAGCGGGCGCGGCCGCGGGCGCGTGCGCCACCAGCCAGTCACCCAGTTGAATACCGCCCCAAGCCGACGCGCCGAGCGCGATCAGGAGCGTTGCGATCAAAAAACGCCAAGACATTGCTACCCTCAATCTGCCGTGCGGAACCCGAACGGGTCTACGCTTTGTCTCCGAAAACCTTGCCGCCGTGCTCCCGCATGGCATGGAATTTCACATCGGGATACAGTTCCTCGGCGACGCGCAACTGCGCGGGAGAACCGATCAAAAACGCCGCAGCATCGACCACATCATAGGCGATATGGGCGGCATTGGCATCCATGAACTTGCGTAGCGCCTTCGGGTTTTCAGACGTAATCCAACGTGCCATTGTGTAGCGCGACGGCAGCATCCGGGCATCGACGCCATACTCGGTCTTCAGGCGGTGCGCGACCACTTCGAACTGCAGTTGGCCGACCGCGCCCAAGAGCAGCGAGCCGCCGGCGACATCGGGACGGAACACCTGAATGGCGCCTTCCTCGCCCAATTGGGTGAGGCCGGTGCGCAGCTGCTTCGTGCGCAGCGGGTCTTTCACTTCGACCGCCTGGAACAGTTCCGGGGCGAAGAACGGCAGCCCGGTGAACTGCAGGGTCTCGCCTTCGGTCAGCACGTCGCCCAGTTGCAGCACGCCGTGGTTGGGGATGCCGATGACGTCGCCGGCATAGGCCTCGTCCAGGAGTTCGCGGCGCTGCGACAGGAACGACACCACGTTGTTCGGGCGCATTTCCTTGTTGGTGCGCGCCACTTTCAGGCGCATGCCGCGTTCAAAGCGGCCGGAGCTCACGCGCACGAAGGCAACGCGGTCGCGGTGCGCCGGGTCCATGTTGGCCTGCACCTTGAAGACGACGCCGGTGAACTTGGGTTCTTCGGGCTGTACTTCGCGTTGCAGGGCCGTGCGCGGGCCCGGGGGCGGCGCCTGGTCGACCAGGGCGTCCAGCACTTCCTGCACGCCGAAGTTGTTGATGGCGGAACCGAAGAACACGGGCGTCTGCTTGCCGGCCAGGAACTGGTCGCGGTCGAACGCCGGCGCTGCTTCGTTGATGAGCTCGATCTCGCCGCTGGCCTGATCGAACGCGCCGCCAAAGCGCTTGGCGATCTCGGGGTTGGTCAGGCCTTCGATGAAGTCGTCGTTGTCGGAGCGGCGCTCCTGGCCAGGACGGAACACGCGCATGCGATCGCGGCGGATGTCGAACACCCCGCCGAACGACTTGCCCATGCCCACCGGCCACGAGAACGGCACGGCGTCCATGCCCAGGTGCCCTTCGATTTCCGACAGCAGTTCCAGGGGCTCGCGCACTTCGCGGTCCATCTTGTTGATGAACGTGATGATCGGCGTGTTGCGCGCGCGGCAGACCTGCAGGAGGCGGATGGTCTGCGGCTCGACGCCGTTGGCCGCGTCGATCACCATCAGCGCGGCGTCCACCGCCGTCAGCACGCGGTAGGTGTCTTCGGAGAAGTCCTGGTGGCCCGGGGTGTCGAGCAGGTTGATGACGCAGTCGCGATATTCCATCTGCATCACCGAGGACGCCACGGAGATGCCGCGCTGCTTTTCGATTTCCATCCAGTCGGACGAGGCATGGCGCGACGCCTTGCGCGCCTTGACGCTGCCGGCGATCTGGATCGCGCCTGCGAACAGCAGCAGCTTTTCCGTCAGCGTGGTCTTGCCCGCGTCAGGGTGGGAAATGATGGCGAACGTACGGCGCCGTGCGACTTCGTTGGAAATGCTCATATCGGAGGTTTCTGCTTGGCGCCGTCAATCAGGCCGGCGCGGTCCGGTGTCGTGCACGAAAACATGTGGGGCACGCGCCGTTGCCGGCACGTGCCCCACGCTTTTTGATTCAGTTGTGGCGGCGGAAGGTCGCCAGGAACACGCCCGCCAGGATGAACAGCGACCCGAAGGTCCGGTTCATCCAGCGGATGTGCTTGGCATCGCGCAAGAGGCGCAACACGCGCGCCGCCAGCAGCGTATACACGCCCATCGCCACCAGGTCGGTGAACGCCAGCGTTGCCGCCAGCGCCGCGTACTGCGGCGTCAAGGAGAGCGCGGGGTCCACGAATTGCGGCACCACGGCCAACAGGAACACGGTGCCCTTGGGGTTCATGGTGTTGATCAGGAAACCGCGCATCACCAGATCGCGGATGGACGCCTTGCGGGGATCGCCCGCGTCCACCGCAACGGGTGCGGCGTCCGTGCGGATCTGGCGCACGCCGAGGTAGACCAGGTAGGCCACGCCCAGGTACTTGACGACGTTGAACGCCATTTCCGAGGTGGCGAGCACGGCGCCCAGGCCCACGGCCACCACGACGAACTGGAACAGGATGCCCAGGATCAGGCCTGCCGTGTTCCAGTAGCCGCGCGCAAAGCCGTATTTCAGGCCTGACGACATGGCCGAGATCGCGCCGGCGCCCGGTGAGAACGAAATGGCCCAGGAGGCCAGGAAGAACGTCAACCAGGTGGATAAAGGCATGATGGCGCGGGTCCGTGGGTCGCAGTGTCGGGGTTGCCAGTGATATTACTTGCTCAGCAGCGCGGCGCGGGGCGCACCGCCCGGACGGCCTTGGCCTGAGCGGCCTTCGGCCGGGCGGCCGGCGGGCGCATTGCCTGCCGGGCGCGACGAACCTTCGGGACGGCGGTTCTGCTGGGGACGGCCCTCGGCGCGGCCGGCGTGAGCCGGACGGTCGGCGGGCTTGCCGTCGCGCGAACCGGCATTGCCACGGCCTTCACCGGTGCGGGCCGGCGCGGGCGCACGGCCGCCTGCCGCCGCGCGCGGCTGGCCCTGGGCGGGACGCGAGCGGCCCGAGCCGCCGTTGCCGCCACGGCCGCCATTGCGATGGCCGCCGCGCATGTTGCGCGTGTCTTCGTCGCGCTCCTGGCGCTCGAACGATGCTGCGCTGGTGGCCGGAGGCGTCCAGCCTTCCACCGGCTTGCGCTCGATGGTCTTCTTGATCAGGCGCTCGATGTCCTTGAGCAGCTTGATCTCGCTGTTGTCGACCAGCGAGACCGCGGCGCCGGTGGCGCCCGCGCGGCCCGTGCGGCCGATGCGGTGGACGTAGTCTTCCGGCACGTTGGGCAGCTCGAAGTTCACGACCTGGGGCAGCTGGTCGATGTCCAGGCCACGGGCTGCGATGTCGGTGGCGACCAGCACGGTCACGGTGCTGTCCTTGAAGCCGGCCAGCGCGCGCGTGCGGGCCGACTGGCTCTTGTTGCCGTGGATGGCCGCGGCGGTCAGGCCGTCCTTGACGAGCTTTTCGGCCAGGCGGTTGGCGCCGTGCTTGGTGCGCGTGAAGACCAGCACCTGATGCCAGCCGCTTTCACGGATGATGTGGCTGATCAGGTCGCGCTTGTGGTGCTGCTCGACCATGTGCACGGTCTGCGTGACGAGTTCGGTGGCGGTGTTGCGCGGGGTGACCGAGACTTCGCCCGGATTGTTCAGCACGCCGCGCGCGAGCGTACGGATCTCGTCGGAGAACGTGGCCGAGAAGAGCAGGTTCTGGCGCTGCTTGGGCAGCAGGGCGAGAATCTTGCGGATGTCGCGGATGAAGCCCATGTCCAGCATGCGGTCGGCTTCGTCCAGCACCAGGATTTCCACGCCCGACAGGTCCACCGTCTTCTGGCCGCAGTGGTCCAAGAGGCGGCCCGGGGTGGCGACCAGGATGTCCAGCGGCTTGCGCAGCGCGGAGATCTGGGGGTTGATATTGACGCCGCCGAACATCACCATGGACGTCAGCGAGGTGTACTTGCCATAGGTCTGCACCGATTCGGCCACCTGCGCGGTCAGTTCACGCGTCGGGGTCAGGATCAGGCAACGGGGGCGGCCGGGCTTGCGAGCCTCGGGCTTTTTCTGCGACAACAGGTGCAGGATCGGCAGCGTGAAACCGGCGGTCTTGCCGGTGCCGGTCTGGGCGGCTGCAAGCAGGTCGCCGCCTTTCAGCACTTGGGGAATGGCCTGGGCCTGAATGGGCGTGGGCGCGGTGTAGCCGGTATCGGCAATGGCGCGCAACAGCGAATCAGCCAGCCCGAGGTCGGCGAAAGGGGAAGTGGTAGTCAAAACAGCTCCAGCGGCAGCCTGTCGCTCTATTTGAGAGACTCCAATCCAGGCGGTCGGTATAAGGAGAAAAGGGAAGCGCCCATCAGGGGCGAAGCTTGGCAGCGAAGGGCCTAGCGGACGTGCGCAGATTGGCTTGGCGCACGAAGCGGATTGTAGCTGATGTGGCGGCGCAGCAAGTGGTCAAAAGGTCCCTATAGAATCAAACAGCAATATTTCGTATTAACTTCGAACAAAATAAGTGTTTTCCCTAGTCGGCCCTCCCTATAATCCGTCGGCTTTCATCTATTCAAAATAAAAGGGATGCAATGAAGAAATCGGCAATAGTTGGCATCGTCGTCGCGCTGGGCGCGGTCTGGACCGGCACGGCCTGGTACACGGGCCAAAAGGCCGAGGAATTCGTCAAGCAGGCCATCGAGGACTCGAACGTCGAGCTCAAGAAGGTCGCCGACAAATGGGGCATCAATGCCGTCGCCGAACTGGTCTCGTTCGACCGCGGCGTCTTCACCTCGGTGTCGCGCTACCGCATCAAGTTCACCACGCCCGCCGCTGACGGCAAGCCCGCGCAAGAGCGCGACGTGGTGTTCGTCGAACACCTGAGCCACGGTCCCCTGCCGTTCTCCAACCTGAAGTCGGGCAAGTTCATGCCGGCCATGGTGGCCAGCGATTTCGCGCTGGAAGAGACGGACACGGTCAAGGACTGGTTCGCCGCCGCCAAGGGCGCCGTGCCGCTCTCGGGCCACTACAGCGTCAGCTACGGCAAGGACATTTCCGGCAAGTTCAACATGGCGCCGGTTGAAGTCGCCAAGGACGCCACCAAGCTCGTCTTCTCGGGCATGAAGGGCGACTTTGAATACGCCACCTCCACCAAGCGCGGCGTCTTCGACGTGGCGGCCGACAGCCTGGAGCTCTCGGGCCCGTCCGACAACAGCGACATCACCGCCATGGCGGTCAAGGGCATCAGCCTGACCAGCGACCTGAAGCCGGCTGCCAACGAGATGTACGTCGGCAGCCAGAAGTTGACGTTCAAGGACTGGACGATCACGTCCCGCGAAAAGCCGCCCGTCCAGTTCAAGGACACGTCCATCGCCGTGGACATGACCGAGAACGGCCCGGCCATGGGCGCCAAGATGGCCGTGGACTTCGGCATGATCAACGTGCAGGCCAAGGACGTGGCCGGCATGAAGCTGGTCGTCGACGCGCAGAACCTGGACTCCAAGGCGCTGAAGTCGCTGAACGACGTCTATGAAGCCGCCTCGCGCCGCATGCTGCAAAGCCAGGGCGAAGAGCAGACGCCGCAGTTCACGGAAGAAGAAAAGGCCGTGCTCAAGACCAACTTCGAGCAGCTCTTGGCCGGCAACCCGACGCTGGCCGTGTCCCCGCTGGAAGTGCGCACCGCCAACGGTACGTCGACCTTCAACCTGAACCTGGCGCTGGTCAAGCCGGCCGCGCTGGAAGGCGAGGCCTCCGACATGGCGTTGCAGGCTTTGAAGAAGCTGGATGCCAAGCTGGTGCTGTCCAAGGGCAACCTGGCGGACCTGATGGCCATCGAACCGCAAATGCGCGGCGTGGCCCCCGAGCAGGCCGCGCAGACCGCCAAGGGCCAGGTGGAAATGGTCGGCACCATGGCCACCGCGATGGGTCTGGGCAAGGTCGAGAACAACAACATCGTCACCTACCTGAACTACGCCGACGGCCAGGTGGACTTCAACGGCAAGAAGATGCCGCTGCAGCAGTTCCTGATGATGGCGATGGGCGGCGTGATGGGCGGCATGCGCTAAGCTGCCGCAAAACGAATGGCGCGCCGCAATCGTCTGGGCGCGCCTGACACGGGCTGTCCTGCGACAGCCCGTTTTTCTTTGACGCGACCGATCGCGGTAATGGCGGGGTTTCAAAAACGGACAGGGGCAACATGAACAAGCGGATCGTGGCGGGTGGCGCGTTGGTGGCGGTGGTGGCCGCGGCGTGGGTCGGCACCGCGTGGTACACCGGCAAGCAAATAGAAGCCCGGCTGGCGCAGGACGTGCAGGTGTTGAATGCGCAGGCGCAGCGCCTGGGTGCGAAGGTGGGCGTGCCCGTGACGCTGGAACTGCTGTCGTTCGAACGCGGCGTGTTTTCTTCCGAAGCGCGGTTCGGTGCGAAGGTCACCGTGCCGTCTGGCCGCAAACCCGCCGAGAAGGCGTTTGCGTTCACGAGCAACATTGAACACGGTCCGTTTCCCGCCTCTCGGCTTGCGTCAGGCGACGTCGCGCCCGTGATGGCGGCGGGCCGGCTGCACATGACGCAGACGCCCGATGCGGCCGCCTGGTTCGCGGCCGCAGGCGGATCGGCGCCGGCAACGGCGAACTTTCTAGTCGCGTATGGCCGCGACTTTTCCGGCAATGTGGCGCTGGCGCCCGTCAAGTATGCCGACGCTCCGATCACGTTCGACTTCTCGGGTTTGCAGGCGCAGGTCGAACATGCCGGTGACGGCACGCGCGATGCGGTGTCATTGGCCATCGGCAAGGCCTCGCTGACCGAAGTGATCAAGGGCAACCCTTACACGCTGACCCTGGATGATCTGGCGTTATCGCATGAACTGACGGGCGCACCCGAGTCCACCGCAAGCAGCACGACGCTGACGGTGAAGCAATGGGCTTCCGATCTGGACAAGCTGCCATTGGGCCTGAAGGACATTGCGCTGACGCTGGGTTCGGACGGAACCCCCGAGCGCATGACCGGCAAGATGACGCTCGATGTCGGCAGCATCAGCGTGCGCCACCTGCATGTGGCCAAGCTGCAGATGGCGGCGAGCGGCAAGGACTTGGATGTTGCGTCGCTCAAGGCGTTTCAGGACGCCACCGCAAGCGCGCCGTTGCAAGCGCAAAAGGCCGATCCGCTTTCGGGCGACGGAATGCTTGCCGCGTCGCATATGTTGAAGTTTCTTCTGGCCCGCCCCAGCTTCACGCTGTCGACGCTGCAGGTCGACACGGCGCGTGGCACGTCGACGCTCAGCCTGGATATCGGCCTGGACGCGCCGTCGTTCTGGAAGCGCGACCCTATCGCCATCATCAAGGAAGTCGTGCGCAACGTGAGCATGCGGATGAAGCTGTCGCCGGAGAACATGGCCGATGTGATCGCGGCGCGGGCGGAATTGAAGGGCGCGACGCGTGAGGCGGCCCGGTCGGCGGCCGAGCGGGAAGCCGCAGGCGTGCGCGGCCTGGTCGCGGCAACATCCTGGGCCCGTATCGAGGACGGCGTGATCCAGTTCGAGGCGGACTACCGCGATGGTCAAGTCGACATCAACGGAAAGCGCATACCCATCGAAATGTTCCTGGGCCAGATGTTCATGCGCAACTCGCAGGGCGCCGCACCGGCGCCCTGAGGTTCAGAACGGCAAGGCGCCCGCCGCAAGTTCGCCGTTGCGCAGCACGGCCACGTGAAAGCGCTTGTCGGCGGCCTTCATGATGTCTTCGGCGGGGTCGCCCTGCACCAGCAGCAGGTCGGCCACCTTGCCCTCGGCAATCACGCCGTGATCGGTCATGCCCATCAGGTCATGGCCGCGTGACGTGCCGGCGATCAACGCGTCCACCGGCGTCATGCCAAATTCCACCATGTACGCCAGCTCCATCGCGTTCTCGCCGTGCAGATTGAACGGCGTGCCCGCGTCGGTGCCCAGCGCGATGCGCCCGCCCGCCTTGTAGTACATCTGGAACGACTCGCGATGCCGCTGTTCCACCGCGCGGGCCTTTTCCACCGCGTAGGCGGGAATGCCGTTGTCGGCATTGGCGATGATGTTGCGCACGGCGGCGATGGTCGGCACCAGGTAGGTCTCGGCCTCCAGCATCTCGCGCAGGCAGTCGTCGTCCATGAAGATGCCGTGCTCGATCGAATCGATGCCCGCGCGCACCGCATTCAGGATGCCTTGCGTG
This sequence comes from Achromobacter mucicolens, assembly GCF_029866465.1. Classification (NCBI taxonomy): domain Bacteria; kingdom Pseudomonadati; phylum Pseudomonadota; class Betaproteobacteria; order Burkholderiales; family Alcaligenaceae; genus Achromobacter; species Achromobacter mucicolens. The sequence goes on from NZ_CP123364.1 coordinate 155,392, forward strand.
CCCTGCGCGTGACTGGCGGTGCTTTTGCGAAAGCGCTTGGCCTCGTGCACGCCCGCTTTCATCTCGTCGAAGCTGTAGTGCGCGTCCATGGGACTGACGCCCGGCGTCATGACGCCGCCCGTGGCCATGATCTTCACGAGGTCGCAGCCCGCGTGGACCTGTTCGCGCACCGCCTTGACGACTTCCTCGCAGCCGTCGGCCACGCGGCCGATGCGGTTGCCGTGGCCGCCCGTCATGCAGATGATGCGGCCCGAGGCCTTGATGGTGGGGCCGGGGAACACGCCACGCGCAATGGCGTCGCGCACGCCGAATTCCAGATAATCCTTGCCGCCGCAGTCGCGTAGCGCCGTGACGCCGCCGCGTAGGCTGGCCTGCGCGTTCTCCAGCGCGGTCAGCGTGATCTGCGCCGGACCTTGCTTGCTCAATTGCGCGTTGGGGTCCGCACCGCCCGTGTAGACCAGATGCACGTGGCAATCGGCCAGGCTGGGCATGAGCGTCATGCCGGTGGTGTCCACGCGGGCGCCTGCATAGCCTGAGAATTCCGCTGCCGGCGCCACGCGGGCCACGCGCGCGCCTTCGACCAGCACGCCGTGTCCGGGCAGCGTCTGCCCTTCTCCGTCGAATACCTTGCCGCCGATGAAAAGGGTTTGCCGTGTCGCGGTCATGTCAGTAGGCTCCGGGGGCGCGCGGTGTCAGCTCACCACGTCCAGCCCCTCGCGGGACATGGACTGCAGGCGGGGCATCAGGCCGAGCAGGTGTTGGCTGTAGGGATGCTGCGGATGTTCGAACAGGGATTCGGTGTCGGCCACTTCCAGCAGTTCGCCGTGGCGCATCACGCCGACGCGGTCGCACATCTGCCGGATCACCGGCAGGTCGTGGCTGATGAACAGCATGGTCAGGCCCAGCTCTTCCTGCAGGTCCTTGAGCAGGTTCAGGATCTGCGCCTGGATGGACACGTCCAGCGCCGAGGTGGGTTCATCGCAGATCAAAAAGCGCGGCCGCGTGGCCAGCGCGCGCGCGATGCAGATGCGTTGGCGTTGCCCGCCCGAGAACTCGTGCGGAAAGCGTTCGGCGGCGCGGCTGCCCAACCCCACCACGTCCAGCAGATCGGCCACGATGCGGCGCGTTTCGGCTTCGCTGGCGGCCAGCTTGTGAAAGCGGATTGGCTCGGCCACGATGTCCAGCACGCGCATGCGCGGGTTCAGCGACGAGAACGGATCCTGGAAGATCATCTGGATCTGCCGCCGGAACGGGTTCAGTTCCTTCTCGCCCTTGAGCGCCGTGAGATCGGTGCCGCCAAACGTGACCGAACCTTCGCTGGGCGTGTAAAGCCCCGAGATCAACCGCGCCACCGTCGATTTGCCGGAGCCCGATTCGCCGACCAGGCCAAAGACCTCGCCTTCGCCGATGGACAGGTTCACGCGTTTGACCGCGTCCAGCGTGCGCTGGTTGCGCTTGAAGAAGGCGCTCTTGAGCACGAACCGCATCGACAGGTCGCGCGCCTGGACCAGCGGGCCTTCCGTGCGCTTGCCGAAGTCGCGGCGCTGGCCCAGCCAGTGCGTGGCCAGGTCCAGCGGCTGCGCGGGCGTCTTCACGTCCTCGATGTAGGTCACCAGCGGAAAGCGCCGCAGCTTGATGTCCGGACGCGGCACGGCCGAGATGAGGCTGCGGGTGTAGGGGTGGTCGGGGTCGCCCAGGATCTTGGCCGTGGGGCCTTGTTCCACCAGCTTGCCGTGATACAGCACGGCCACGCGGTCGGTCACGTCGGCGATCACGCCCATGTCGTGCGTGATGATGATCATGCCGACCTGCTCTTCGCGGCACAGCTTTCTGAGCAGATCCAGGATCTGCGCCTGGATGGATACGTCCAGCGCGGTGGTGGGCTCGTCGGCAATGATGACTTCGGGTTCGCAGCACAACGCCAGCGCAATCACCACGCGCTGGCGCATGCCGCCCGAGAACTGATGGGGATACTGCTGCACGCGCAGTTCGGGCTGGTCGATGCCGACCTGCGCCAGAAGCTGCACGGCGCGCTTTTTTGCCGCGTCGTGCGTCAGATCCAGATGCACCAGCATCGTTTCCACCAGCTGGCTTTCGACGGTCTGCAGCGGGTCGAGCGAGGTCAGCGGATCCTGGAAGATCATGCCGATGCGCCGGCCTCGAACCTTGCGCTTCTGCGCGGGTGTGAGCGTATCGATGCGTTCGCCGTTCAGTAGCACCGCGCCGCCCGCCAGGCGGCCGGGCGCTTCGAGCAGGCCGATGACGGCGTTGCCGATCGTGGACTTGCCCGCGCCGGATTCACCGACCACGCCCAGGATCTCGCCTTTCTCAAGCGCGAGCGATACGCCGTCCACCGCCACCAGCGTGCCGCGGCGGCTGGGGAATTCGATGCGGATGTCTTCGATGTTCAGAAGGGCCATGACGTCCTCAGCGCAGCTTGGGGTTGAGCGCGTCGCGCAGCCAGTCGCCCAGCAGGTTGACCGACAGCACCAGCGCCACCAGCGCGATGCCGGGGAAGATGGAGATCCACCACATGCCCGAGAAAAGATAGCTGTTGCCGATGCGGATCAGCGTGCCGAGCGACGGCGCGGTGGGCGGCACACCCACGCCCAGGAACGACAGCGTGGCCTCGGTGATGATGGCCACCGCCAGGTGGATGGTGGCGATGACCAGCACCGGCCCCATGACGTTGGGCAGGATGTGGCGGCGCAGGATGGTGATGGGGCCGATGCCGATCAGCTTGGCCGCCTGCACGTATTCCTTGTTGCGCTCGACGAGCGTGGAGCCGCGCACCGTGCGCGCGTATTGCACCCAGCCGGAAATGCCGATGGCGAAGATCAGCACATACAGCGCCAGCTGGTCGTGCATGTCGCGCGGCAGCAGCCCGCGCGCCACGCCGTCGATCAGCAGCGCCACCAGAATGGCCGGGAATGAAAGCTGCACGTCGGCGATGCGCATGATGAAGCTGTCCACACGTCCGCCCGCGTAGCCGCTGATGAGGCCGAGCGTCACGCCCAGCACCATCGAGAACAGCACCGAGGCAAAGCCGACCAGCAGCGACACGCGCGAGCCATACATCACGGCCGACAGGATGTCGCGGCCCTGATCGTCCGTGCCCAACAGGAAGTCGGGGCTGCCGCCCTCTTCCCAGGCCGGCGGGGTGTTGGCGTCCATGATGCTGAGCGACGCGAGATCGAAGGGGTTGTGCGGCGCCACGACCGGCGCGAACAACGCGCCCAGCACGATGACCAGCGTGACGATCGCGGCGACGATGGCGCCGGGCGAACGCTTGAAGCTGTGCCACAGGTCGCTGTCGGCGGCGCGCGTGAAGAAGGGGGCGATGCGAGCAATCATGCGATTTCCTTTTTTACCGCTATTTATTTGCTCTGCACGCGCAGACGCGGGTCCACGGCGAAGTAAAGCAGGTCGACGACCAGGTTGATGACCACGAACATGAACGCGATCAGCACCAGATAAGCAGCCATGACGGGGATGTCCACCATGCTGATGGCCTGGATGAACAACAGCCCCATGCCGGGCCACTGGAACACCGTTTCGGTGATGATGGCAAAGGCAATGATGGAGCCGAGCTGAAGCCCCGTGATGGTGATGACGGGCACCATCGTGTTCTTGAGCGCGTGGCGGAAATTGATCAGCCGTTCCGGCAGTCCGCGCGCCCGTGCGAACTTGATGAAATCGGCGCGCAGCACTTCCAACATCTCGGCGCGCACCAGACGCATGATGAGGGTCATCTGAAAGAGCGCCAGCGTGATGGCGGGCATGATGAGCGCGAGCCATCCGGATTTGGTCAGAAAGCCCGTGGTCCACCATCCCAGGCTGACGACGTCGCCGCGCCCGAAGCTGGGCAGCCATCTCAGCTGCACGCCGAAGAACAGGATGAGCAGGATGCCGATAAGAAAGGTGGGCAGCGAAATGCCGGCCAGCGAAATCGCCATGAATGCCTTGGACAGCACGCCGTGCCGCTTGAGTGCGGTGTAGATGCCCATCGGAATGCCCAGCGCCAGCGCCATGACGGCGGACACGAACGACAGTTCCAGCGTGGCCGGCATGCGCTCTTCAAGCAGCTCGCTGACCGGGCGGCGGTGGCGGTACGACATGCCGAAATCGCCCTGCACCGCGTTGGCGACGAAGTGGGCGTACTGCACGATGAACGGATCGTCCAGGCCGAGCTGTTCGCGCAGCTGCGCGCGTTGTTCGGGCGTGGTGTCCTGGCCGACCATGCTGGCGACCGGGTCGCCCACGTAGCGGAACATGGAGAACGCAATCAGCGCCACCGTCAACATCACGAGCACCGACTGCACCAGCCGCTGCGCAATAAAGGAAAGCATGTCTGAAAGCCCTTTGGTTCGGACGGCGCCGGGCCGCGTTCCGCGCGCGAGGCGGGAGTGGGGGCTGGGCCGGGCGCGTCCGGGCGGCGCGCGCCGCCCGGGGTTGCATCACACGGCGTTTACGGCAGCACGACGTTGCGCAGGTCGAGCACGTCGTCGGCGCGCTGGATGACGGTGACGTTTTCTTTCACGCCCCACGACATGGGCTGCTGGTGCAGCGGCAGGTAGCCGAAGTCGCTGCGCACGATGCCAAAGGCTTCCTTGATCATCGCGTTGCGCTTGGCCTGATCGGTTTCGACGCCGATCTTGTTGGTCAGCTCATCGACCTTCTTGTTGCAGTAGCCGCCCAGGTTGAACTGGCCGGCGGCCGTCTTGGCGTCGCGGCACGAGGTCAGGTTCAGCAGCGTGTTGTGCGCATCGGTGGAGCTGGGCGTCCAGCCCAGCATGTACATGCTGGTCTGGTTGCCGGCCTGCAGCAGGATCTTGCCGAAGTACTTGGACTTGGTCTGCGCCAGCAGGTTGATCTTGATGCCCACGCGCGCCAGCATGCCGGCCACGGCCTGGCAGACCTTCTCGTCGTTGACGTAGCGGTCGTTCGGGCAGTCCATCGTCACCGTGAAGCCCTTGGGATAGCCGGCTTCGGCAAGCAGCTTCTTGGCGCGCTCGGGATCGGGCTTGTACGGCGCGCCGAACGATTCGTCGTAGCCGTTGATGGACGTGGCGATCAGGGTGCCCAGCGGCTTGGCCGCGTTGCGCATGATCTTCTCGTTGATGGCCTTGGTGTCCACGGCCAGCACGACGGCCTCGCGCACACGGGCGTCCTTGAACGGGTTCTTGCCCTTCACGTCGGAGAACAGCAGCTCGTCGCGGTCCTGGTCCATGCCGATGAAGATGGCGCGGGCTTCGGGCGCGGTCAGCGGCTTGACGCCCTTGGCGTCTTCCAGGCGCTTCCAGTCCTGCACGGGAACCGGCTGCACGACGTCCATCTCGCCCGAGATCAACGCGGCCACACGCGTGGCTTCCTGCGTGATGGGCTGGAAGACGACCTCGTCGATGTTGGTCTTGATGTCCTTGTTCCAGTAGCCGTCATAGCGCTTGAGCACCGTCTTCACGTCGGGCTGGCGTTCGGTCAGCATGAAGGGACCGGTGCCGTTGGCGTGCAGGTTGGCGTAATTGCCCTGGTTGTCGCCCTTGACGTTGGTGGCCTCGGTGGTCTTGTTCTTTTCCGCCCAGTTCTTGCTCATGATGTACAAGAACACCCATTCGCGCGGCAGGATGGGGTTGGGCGTGGGCGTGGTGACTTCGATGGTGTAGTCGTCCACTTTCTTGATGTCGCTGGCCTTGGCGCCATAGCCCTTCATGTCCGAGCCCGGCGTCAGGCTGCGCTTCCACGAGAAGATCACGTCGTCGGCGGTAAAGGGCGAGCCGTCATGGAACTTGACGCCCTTGCGCAGCTTGAAGACCCACTTGGTGGGCTCGGGATTCTCCCAGCTCTCGGCGAGCAGCGGCGTGAGCTTCAGGTTGCCGTCGTAGCCTGCCAGCGTTTCATAGATGTTGCCCTGGAACCCCAGCGTGAAGGTTTCGTTCAGGGCCATGGGGTCCATCGACGTGGCGTCGCCTTGATACGACCAGTGCAGCGTTTTGGCGGCCGCGCCGGCGCTGAAGGCCAGCGAGGCGGCCACGGCAACGGCAAGCGCCGCCTGCTTGAAGTGGGGAAAAGTACGCATAGCCCTCATGCTCCGTGTGGTGCGCGGATTGCGCGACAGAAGTGACAGGGCCCCGGCCCCAAAGGGCATCCGGGGCATGGCGTTGCTGCTGGAGTCGATAGACCCAACCCCTTGTGATTGGCATGACGGGGACGGACCCGCGTCGATGCAGATCGAATCTTATCGACGCATTCGTTTAAGCGTCAATTGGTTTGGATTGGGGTAATCACGCGCTTGCCGGATGCCGTGAATGGTGCGTGCTGCGAGGCGCGCGGGCCGCCGGTCAATCGGCCGGGAGCGGCGCGGATGCTAGGGTTTTCGCCAATTCGAGCAGCATGCGCTTGCGCCGGTCGCTGTCTTCATGGTGTTTACCCAGGGCCGACCATTCCGGCCGGCTGCGCGCTTCTTTCAGCGCGTCCGGCAAAGGGCCCTTGCGCCAGGCCTCGTCGTCGGGAAGGTCCAGGCGCAACGGCTCGCGCGCGGCGTGGCCGCGGCGCTCCAGCGCTTCGATCAATTGCCGTTGGCGCAGTGCCAGCAGCCGCAGCACGGCATCGTCGACACTGATCTCGCGATAACCGCGCAGCTTGCCCGCCACGCGTTTGCCCAGCTTTTCGACACCCTGCCACAGGCCGCCGGCCGCCGCGCCGATCAGCATGCCGGTGCCCAGGCTGAGACCCGCGCTCATGAGGTCGACGGCCGCGCCGGCCATCGCGCCCGCGGCGGCGCCCATGCCCACCTGCACGCCCATGTCCTTGAGCGCCTGCGGATGAAAAAGATCCATGCCCCAACGCTCGCCCTGCAAGGGCAACGCGTCGTCGGCGTAATCCGAGGCGCGAAAGTTGTAGAGCGCGAGCAGCGCGTTGACGCAGGTCTGTTCGCGCTGGCGCACCTGGTCGCGCAACTGGCTTGAAGCGGCGGCCAGCGCCGCGTCGTCGCTGGCGCTGGACACATGCAGCGCGGCCACGTCGATCAGCAGGTCGGCGACCAGCTCGTAGGCCGCGGCGTGGCGCTGGCGGCGCTGCGCGGCCAGGCTGTCCGACAGCCGGGCCAGCGCGCCTGCGTGACGGTCCAGCAGCACGCCAAGCTTGGCGTACAGCTGTTGCTCGCCATCGAGCGGCGGCGCGATCGTGTCGAATTCCACGACGGCGTGCAGGCCCAGCCGCGCCATCGCGTCACGCCACGCGTCGGCGCGGTGCGCCGGCGCATTGACGAAGTTCAGCACCGGCAATAGCGGTCGTCCGCAGGCGGCTAGGATGGCGAGTTCGTCGCGGTGCTTGCCCAGCACCGGATCGCGCGCGTCGATCACGTACAGCGCGGCGTCGCAGTCCAGCATCTTGGTCAGCACGCGCGCCTCTTGTTCGAAGCGGCCGTGCGCTTCGGGCGTGTCCAGGAAACGGCGGATGCGCGCGGGGCCGTCGAGCCGTTCGCCGGGGCGATCCAGCCGTTCCAGGTATTCCAGCAATGCGATGCTGTCTTCCATGCCGGGCGTGTCGAACCATTCCAGCACGGGCCGGCCATCCAGGCGCAGGCGGGCGCCTTCGACGTGGCGCGTGGTGCCCGGCCGGTCAGCCACTTCGCCGAAGGTGGTGTCGCGTGTCAGCGTGCGCAGCAGCGACGTCTTGCCGGTATTGGTGTGGCCAACGAGCGCGATCTTGATGAGTTCAGCCATGGCCGGTCTCCAGCCAGGTCAGCGGCGCAACGGGCGCCAGCAGGATGGCGTCGGCCGGCAGGCCCAGCGCCAGCAGACGGTCGCGCCAAAGCTCGGCGCGGGTTTCGGTGCCAGCCCCGGCGGGGACGTGGGCGCCGGCTTGCGGCAGGATCAGCCAGACCCGCGTCTGCGCCGCGTGCGCGGACAGGTCGGCGATCAGGGATAGCGTGCCGCGATCCGGCGTCTGGCGCGCATCGCACGCGATCAACAGGCGCGCGGCGGCCGATTGCGCCAACGCGTCCAGCACGCGGTTGCGTTCCTCGCGCGTGTCCAGGTTGCCGGCCTGCCGGATGCCGTCGGGCAGGTTCGCGGGCGGCCACGGCAGATCCGCGGGCAGTTCCAGCGCCAGCAGCACCGGCTGCCCGCCCAGGCCGTCCAGCGCCGGCGCCCGCACGCGGGGTTCGTGCAGGGGATCGACGGGCCGGTCGATGCCGGTGGACAGCGCGGGCGGCTCAAGCCGGTCGCGCAGCGTGGAGAAACCGGCCAGCGCGGGGTCGATGCGCACGCGGCGCAAGGCGCGCAGCGTAGCCGCGACGCACAGCGCGCCGGCAATCAAGCGCGGCACGATGCCGTAGACCACGAGGACGCCGATCAGCCAGAGCGACCACTGCGCCTGCGCGCTGGCCGGCAGGACTTGCGTGCCGTCGCTGGCGCGTATGGTCGCGGCGTCGGGCATCGGAAAGCCCAGATGCGCCGGCAGCCAGCCGATGGCCTGCGTCAGCCACACAAACGACTCGGGCGCGAGCAGCGTGGTGGCCCAGACGAACCGGTAGCTGGCGGTGGACAGCACCACCAGTAGCGTCGCCAGCGCGGCGCATAGCGCCGTCAGCCACAACAGATGGCTGATGCTGCCGAACAGGCCGCGCAACGCGCCCGCGCGCGTCAGCAGGTTCAGGAAGGCCTGTGGCACCAGCGCGCCATCGGGGCCGCGCGCGAGCTTGCGCGTGGCCCACAGCCAGAGGCGGCCCAGGCCGGTGACAGCGGCGGGCCGCAGCAGAAAGCTCGCCAGCCACAGCAAAAAGGTGAGCGCGTGCAGCCCCAGAAGCGCGCCCATCGCCCACAGCACGTTCACGGCTCGCGTGCCGTCGCCCAGCGCGCCCAGGGCGGCGGCCGCGCCGGAGAGCACGGCCAAGACGAACAGGACGGCCAGCATGGCCACGGCGCTGCGGCGCCAGCCATCGACAAGGGGAATCAGGTTTTCGCGGTGCGCCAGCAGCGCGGCGCGGGCAAGGATGCGCGCCGGCAGGCCGGCATCGAGCTGGCGCACCTGGCGCACCGCCTGCGCGTCCTCGAGCGGTCCCCAGTGCGCTTCGCGCAATCGGATCAGCTCGGCCAGCCAGTGCGCGCGCAAGGGGCGCTGAACGGCGCTGTCGATGAGGGGGGAAGTATCGCGAGAGGTCGGGGACGGCATCGCGTCGGTGCAGGCGGGAGAAGGCCGGCAAAGGCCAAGTGAAGCCGCGAGGGCGATGCGCCATTGTAGACCGCGTGTTGCGGCCGGCGGCATCCCGGATCGGCGCGGTCAGTGGCTGGCGCGCGCGCTGCGATACTGGCCCGGCGTGACGCCGATGGCATCGCGAAAGACACGGGCAAGGTGGCTGGCGCTGCCAAAGCCGCTGGCTTGCGCAATGGCTGCCAGGTCGCCTTTGCCGGCCGTCAGCAGGCTTCGGGCGCGGGCCAGGCGCCGGCCGCGCACCCAGGCATGCGGCGGCTCGCCAAACGAGGCATGGAACATGCGGGCAAAGTGATACGTGGACAGCGCGGCGACGCCTGCCAGTTCGTCCAGCGTCAGGGGATCGGCCAGATGCGCGTCCACATAGTCCATGACGCGGCGGCGCACGCCGGGCGCCAGGCCGCCGCGGACCGGTTGCGGGGTCTTGCGCGTGACACCCTGCGTCAGCAGGTGGTGCAGCACGGTCTCGGCGGCGCTGCTGGCGGCCAGCCGGTCGGCGGGCTGGTTCCAGTCCGTGCCCAGGAGTCGGCGGCAGACGTCGATCAGCGAGTCGTCCTGGATGTAGGTGCGGTCGCGCAGTTCCAGCGTCCGCGGTTCGCAGTCCAGCCGCATGACGGCTTCGCGGGCCAGCCGCTGCGGGGCGATGTACAGGTGCAGGAAATGCACGTTGTCGTTCATGCTCCAGCGGGAATGGTGCTCGGCGGGCAGCACGCAGAATTTGCCCGCGCCGCCATGCAGCGAGTCCTGGCCCACGCGAAACGACCGGTCTCCGCCCCGCAGGTACAGCGACAGCGTGTGATGGCCGGGCGTTTCGTAGCCCAGCGTTTCGCGGGCGGTGCGCGACCACTGCGAGATCGCCATGCCCTCGCCCAGCGACGCGGCGCGCTCGAGCGTCGCGGTCGAACGCGACAGCGTGCGGAAAACAGAGAAATCGGCCGGAGCCGTAGCGGGGGTGCCCATGGAAAGGAATGCTACTCCCGTCCACGGGCGCTTGACGCGCCCGATTCGGACAAAAGCGCAAGAACCGGCAATCGCGGCGTGGCATCGGGGCGCACACTGGATGTCCGGCGATCAAACATGGCCGCCGATGTCCGTATCAGCACTTCGCGTGGCCTGCCGCGCCCGTCGCATCATGAATCTTTCCCTGTATCTGCTCACCGTCCTGATCTGGGGCTCCACCTGGATCGCCATCAAGCTGCAGCTTGGCGTGGTGGCCATCCCGGTGTCGATCTTCTACCGCTTCGCGCTGGCGGGCCTGCTGCTGTTCGTGGCGCTGCTTGTCCTGCGCAAACTGCAAAAGCTGGACCGGCGGGGTCATTGGCTGTGCGTGGGCCAGGGCCTGTGCCTGTTCTGCCTGAACTTCCTGTGCTTCTACTCGGCCACGCAGTGGATCCCCAGCGGCCTGGTGTCGGTGGTGTTCTCGGCCGCCACGCTGTGGAACGCGCTCAATGCGCGGCTCTGGTTCGGCACGCGCATCGCGCCGCGCATCATGGCGGCGGGCGCGCTGGGGTTTTGCGGCCTGGTGCTGCTTTTCTGGCCGGAACTGGCCAGCCAGCAGGCCAGCCACGAGACGCTGCTGGGCCTGGGCTTTGCGCTGCTCGGCACCCTGTGCTTTTCCACGGGCAACATGCTGTCGTCCCTGCAGCAGCGCGCGGGCATCCGGCCGCTGACCGGCAACGCCTACAGCATGCTTTACGGGGCGGGCATTCTGCTGGCCGGCTGCCTGGCCGCGGGCGTGCCGTTCAGCTTCGATTCGTCGCCCGCCTATGTGGGCGCGTTGCTGTACCTGGCCGTGGTGGGTTCCGTGGTGGGCTTTACCGCGTATCTGACGCTGGTCGGCCGCATGGGGCCCGCACGGGCCGCCTATTGCACGGTGCTGTTTCCGGTCGTGGCGCTCAGCATATCGACGGTGGTCGAAGGCTACCGCTGGACACCTTATGCCATCGCCGGCCTGGCGCTGGTGATGCTGGGCAACCTGCTCGTCTTCACGAAATGGTCGCCGTTTTCCAAGCGCCCGGCGCTGGCCGGCCGCGCCTGAGCCCATTGCCGCGCTAGGCCGCCAGCTTGCGCAAGGCCTGCAGCAGGCGATCGATTTCGTCGCCGCTCGTCAGATAGCTCACGGACGCGCGGGCAATACGGTCCAGACCACGGGCCTGCATGTCCAGCGGCGTGTACGGCACGCCGTTGCTGCCGATGGTGATGCCCTGCGCGGCCAGCGCGCGCTGAACGTCGGCCGCGTCCTGTCCGGCCAGGTTGAAGGCGACCAGCCCTGATTGCTCGCGCCCCTGGTCCAGCACCGACACGCCGGGAATGGCGGCCAGTTCGGCGCGCAGCGCCTGGGCAGTGGCGTCGATGGTGGCGCGGATCGTGTCCAGGCCCAGATCCAGCGCTTCGCGCAGGGCATTGGCCAGGCCACAACGCAGCGCCAATGAATTCTCGGCGGATTCCAGGCGTGCGGCATCGGCGCGCAGCACGGGTTCCCCGTCCACGCCCAGCGGCGCGGAATGCGTGTCCACGAAGGCGGGCGTGAGCCGATCCAGGAATTCGCGCCGCACGTACAGCAGCCCGGTGCCGCGCGGTCCGCGCAAGGCCTTGCGGCCCGCGCCGCTCAGCACGTCGCAACCGACCTGCCGCACGTCGATGGGAATCTGCCCCACGGCCTGGGCGCCGTCCACGAAATAGGGAATATCGTGCTTGCGCGCCACGCGTCCGATCGCGGCGGCCGGATTGATGAGGCCGCCGTTGGCGGGCAGCCACGTCAGCGCAATGACCCGTACCCTGTCGTCCAGCATGGCTTCCAGCGCCTGCGGGTCCACGCAGCCGCTGTCGTCCGAGGGGATGGTCTCCAGCGTGGCGCCCGCGCGCTGCGCGATCAGCCGCATGGCCGCCAGGTTGCCGCCCCATTCGTGACGGCCCACCAGGATGCGGTCGCCGGGCCGCCAGGCCGGCAGCGCCGCAAAGGCGGCGCCCCAGCCCGGCGAGTTGCCGCCGGTCAACGCGATCTCCTCGACCTGCGCGTTCAACAGCTGTGCGCCCAGCGTGCGGGCCGCTTCGGTCAGGTCGCGCGCCGCCACGCCCGCTTCCATCGGACCCTGCGCCGCTTCACGCTTCAGATGCGCGTGAATGGCCTGGATCGAGGCCGTGGACGGCAAGGATGCGCCGGCGTGATTGAAATGCACCGAGCTTTGCGTGCCGGGCGCGTGGGCGCGCAGCGCCTGGATGGCGCTTGGGGTCAGGGGGGCGGTCATGGCGGTTCCTGTCGGGTGGGGCGTATCAGGCCGGGGTCAGCGCGATGACGGCCTCGACTTCCACCGACACGCCTTGCGGCAGGGCGGCCACGCCGACGGCGCTGCGCGCATGGCGTCCGGCGTCGCCGAACACGTCGACCATCAGATCCGACGCGCCGTTGGCGATGACGCTTTGGCGATTGAAGTCCGGGGCGCTGGCGACGAACACGCCCAGCTTCACGACACGTGCCACGCGGTCCAGACGGTCGCCCGTGGCGGCAGCGATCTGCGCCAGGATGCCCAGGGCGCTGGCGCGCGCAGCCTGAACGCCGTCGGCGTCAGACACTTGGTGGCCCAATTGGCCCAGATACGCGGCCTTGCCATCCTTGCGGGAGATCTGGCCCGAGATGTAGAGCAGGTTGCCCTCCTGGACAAACGGCACATAGTTCGCGGCCGGGGCGGAGGCGGGATCCAGGGTCAGGCCAAGCTCGGCAACGCGGGCGGAAATGCTGCGGGTCATATCGAATCACCTATGAAAAAAGGGAAAGCGCGTCTTGACGCTCCCCCGATGCTATCGGCCGCGGCGTGGCCTGACCAATCAATTCTTGCGAAGTAGGTATGAGTAAAACTAATGTGTGTGCGCCAGCCAGTCGTTCAGCGCCTGGACCGGCGCGCTCAGTGGCCCGCTTCGGTCAGCGCCACGGCGCGTGTGCGCCGTTCGAAGAGCGCGACGCCCAGTTCTTTTTCCAGGCGCTGGATGTGATGGCTGATGGCGCTTTGCGTGACAAACAGATCTTCCGCGGCTTGCGAGAAGCTTAGCCGCCGCGCGGCCGCTTCGAAGGCGCGCAGGGAAACCAGGGGCGGCAGGGATCGCGATGAACGCATCGGTGTGCAGGGCGGGAAGGTGCGGACCCGGGCCATGCTACGCGATGCACACGGCTTGGCAACCTGGGCGTCGACAACCCGGGCCCGGACGGCAGCTTGGCGCGCCAATGCAAAAAGCCCGCAAACACGTTGCGGGCTTTTTTAAGGGTACTGCGGTACTGCAAATTCTTGGCTCCCCGAGCTGGGCTCGAACCAGCGACCTGCGGATTAACAGTCCGTCGCTCTACCGACTGAGCTATCGGGGAACAGGTAGAGGGGGCGAATTATGCACAAAAAATCGGAAGAATGCAAAGCGAGGCGGAAAATTGCGGTTTTGGCCAGTGAGGCCGGCCCTGTTTTTCAAGCTTGCCGTCATCCCGATCCCGTATCATGGCCGCCAGAAGAAGGAAGGCTCGCAACCTCTCTCGTCTTTTCTGGGTTCACGTCATGTCTTCGTTCGACATTCAATTGCTGCTCACCGCCCTGGTGAGCGTTCTGGTCCTGGTCGCGCTGATCGTCTCGCGTCTGCGCATGCACCCGCTGCTGGCGCTCCTGATCGTATCCATCGGCGTCGGCTTTGCGACGGGCATGGCCCCGGGCGCCATCGTCAAGAGCCTGACGGACGGCGCCGGCAAGACGCTGGGCGCCGTGGGCGTGGTGATCGCGCTGGGCGCCATGCTGGGTAAGATCCTCGCGGATTCGGGCACCACCGAACGCCTGGCCAACGCCATCCTGCGCCACACCTCTCCCCGGCTGATTCCGTGGGCGATGACGCTGGTGGCGTTCGTCATCGGTATCCCCATGTTCTTCGAAGTGGGCCTGGTGGTGATGCTGCCGCTGATCTTCAGCGTGGCGCGCAAGCTGGAAAGCCAGGCGCGCTTCAAGGGCTCGGCCTATGTCTACGTGGGCGTGCCGGTGATTTCCGCGCTGGCAGCCATGCACGGCATGGTGCCCCCGCATCCTGGCCCGCTGACCGCCATCGCCACGCTCAAGACCACGGTGGGCCCCACGATGATCTACGGTTTCATCGCGGCGCTGCCGGCCATGATCTTCGGCGGGCCTCTGTATGGCGCGTTCATCGCCCCGCGCATGACGACACGGCCGGACGAGGCCCTGCTCGAACAGTTCACGGCGTCTGCCGACAGCCCTGGCGGCAATAACGCGCCTAGCGTCGGACTGGGCGTGCTGGCGGCGCTGCTGCCCGCCCTGCTGATGCTGGTTCACGCCGTGGCCGAAATGCTGCTGCCCAAGGACTCGAGCGTGACGCACGTTGCCGCGTTCCTCGGCAACCCCGTCGTCGCGATGCTGCTGGGCGTGCTGTTTGCAGCCGTGACGCTGGTCTTCCTGCGCGGCGGCGACGCGGAAAAGTTGCGTGGCGCGCTGGGCCAGAGCTTGAAGCCCATCGCCGGCATCATGCTCATCATCGCCGGCGGCGGCGCCTTCCAGCAGGTCCTGACGAACGCCAAGGTCGGCGACGCCATCGTCCACCTGACCCACCAGTTCGCTTTCCCGCCGCTGATCCTGGGCTGGCTGATCGCCATGCTGCTATCGGTCTCCACCGGCTCGGCCACGGTCGGCATCGTCGGCGCCGCGGGTTTGCTGGCGCCACTTGCGGGCGCGGACCCCACCCTGAATTTGCCGCTGCTGGCCCTGTCCATCGGCTGCGGTTCGCTGTTCTTCAACTACGCGAATCACGCCGGATTCTGGATGGTGAAGGAATCGTTCGGCATGACCATGGGCGAAGCCACGAAGACGATTTCCGTCGTGCAGTCGATCGTGTCGGTGGTGGGGTTGGTGATGGTGCTGCTGTTTAATATGTTGCCGGCGCTGGGGTGATGCGGGTGGGGGCGGATGCGCGTCAGGCGCGAGCCGCCTTTTCACGACGAACGCCGGGGGTCATGGATGAACCCCGGGCGCGACTCAGCGCTTGGACGCGGGCTCGCAGGGTGGGCTCGGCTCGGTAAAGCGATCAAGGAATCCGTGGCGCGTCACTATCCGTTCAATTTTTGCGCCAGGCCCGATGCAGACGTCGATTCGCCTGAATGGGTTGGTGATTTCGAGCGAGTCAGTGCTTTGGCTGGGAAATGTCAGCAGCAGCCACATGTCGGGCTTTGGAAACATGGCCGTGTATTGGGCCGACGTCTCGCCCGGGCTCATGCCAAATTTCGCCGTGTTGTCGTTGTCGTTAAAAAAAACGCCAATTCGGTCAGTCGCCCGCTGGGAGTAGTGCAACACCACGATCGGCGAGAACGTACCCCACAACGCGATGCAACTCCAAAGCACCGCAAGAATTCCGACGATACTTCCGAAGAATTTTAGTAAGAAGCGCATTACGTCCCTTTGCGATCGCAGTTGTGGATCTCTTTGGCGTGATGCTCAACATTCCCCCAAGGTAACGGTACGGCCTCAATGAATTGCAGGAGAGTTGCTGTCGTCAGTTCGTGGGGTTTGGCCCGATCATAAAGATTGCAGCCCAACTTGATCGAAATATGATCTGGCACATCGTCAGCGCTGGCTGGCCAGGGCCCATTTTCAGGATGGTTTTGCATGGTTGGCCATCGCGTTTCCTTCAGGGCATTGTAGGTGTCCAAAAGCGCCTGTGCGATGCCTGCCGAATTGATGAGTTCGGCACTATCAAAGCCGAGCGCAACGCCCACATATCCATAATGGATGTTGGACCAGATGTCATAGTAATAGTCAAAAGAGCCGTACTTCTGCCAACCTTTATTGAGGCGGGAACCAAGCATTCGCCGCAAAATGGACTTGTGGTCCCAGGGGCGACTTGGGCCGATGATGTCGGCAAAAAGCATGTACGCGGAAAGCTGCTGTTCTACCTTCCTCTCGATGTAGGTTTTACGCGCTGACAGCCTGAGATACCAAGGTGCATTTTCCAGTTCTTTGTAATACGCCCTGATGTCGTAGTGGTTGGCGTCATGGATCTGTCGACCGCGAATGGAAAATGGATTGGTCTTCATCTCACGGACGATGTACTCGGCCAGCTGTATTGCCGTGTCTGGGTGATCACAGCCGGTACGCTGGTGTTCGTTGGAGAGCCTGTGCCCCGACAAAGCCTGATCTGTCAGCGAGCTTTCGGTGGATGCGCTACGGTCGACCGATGTACTAACGATGCCACCTGGATCTAGGTACACAACCGCAAAAGTTTGACTCGCGATCAGCGAAGCGCCGCAGGACGTTTTCATGCCGTCGACTGCAACGAAGCTATCGTCGATAGCGAAAGTGGCGACACCTTCGGCGATGGGAAAAGCGCCCTCGCAGCGAGGGCAAGTCACCATGTGCCCCATTCCCGCAGCGGCACGGCCAAGAACGTCATAGGAGAAGAACCCCTCCGTCACCGTCCCTCCATGCGTGGTCTTGTCGCCTACACGAACAATCGGGCGGCCATTCATGATTAATCCTCGGGATTCGCAGTGCCTTAGAACAACACTGCGTCGAACGGCGGACAATCAGAAGAATTTGGAAAACGCATCGAAGGCGGGCCGCCGGCCAATGGGGCGGCGATCCAATGCAAAAAAAAGGCCGATCCACAAGGAATCGGCCTTTTTGCTGGGGTATTTCTCTGGTGCCGGTGAAAGGAATCGAACCCTCGACCTTCTCATTACAAGTGAGCTGCTCTACCAACTGAGCTACACCGGCGATGCGTGCCGGGGCACGCGCAGGGACTGCATTGTAATGAAAAAAATGCAGCCCCTCTCGTGGGGTCGTTATTTGACGATGGTCAGGCGCGGACGCTTGGGTTCGTCGTCGTCGCCGTCGTCGTCGCCAGGGGCGGGATTGGCGTCAGAGCCTTCCGGGGCGGCAGGGGCCGGCGAGGCGCCCTGGGCGCCGGCTTCGGGCGGCTCGTAGGGCTGGACCTCGAAGCCCATGCCGGCGCCGGTTTCGCGCGCATAGATGGCGCTGACGGCGCCCACGGGAACGTAGACGTTTTCGGTCACGCCGCTGAAGCGGGCCTGGAATTCAATGAATTCGTTGCCCAGTACCAGACGGTTGGTGGCCAGCGTGCCCACGTTCAGCGTGATCTGGCCGTCGCGCACGTGGGCGACGGGCACCATGGTGTGCTCGTCGACCTGCACGGTGATGTACGGCGTGTAGCCGTTATCAGTGCACCATTCGTGCAGTGCGCGGATCAGATACGGTTTGGTCGAAGTTTCACCCATTACACAACCAGCCTTAGCGACGCATCACTTTTTCCGAAGGCGTCAGCGCTTCGATGTAGGCCGGGCGCGAGAAGATGCGTTCGGCGTACTTTTGCAGCGGAGCCGCATTCTTGGGCAGTTCGATGCCGTAGTGGTCCAGGCGCCAGAGCAGCGGTGCGACGGCCACGTCGAGCATGGAGAATTCCTCGCCCAGCATGTACTTGTTCTTGAGCAGCATCGGGGCCAGCTGGGCCAGGCGATCGCGGATGTTCTGGCGAGCGTTGGCGAGCTTCTTTTCGTCGGGCTTGGCGCTGCGGTCTTCCAGCGTCGAGACGTGAACGAAGAGTTCCTTCTCGAAGTTGTAGAGGAACAGACGCGTGCGGGCGCGCATGACCGGGTCGGCGGGCATGAGCTGCGGGTGCGGGAAGCGCTCGTCGATGTACTCGTTGATGATGTTCGACTCGTACAGAACCAGGTCGCGTTCGACCAGAATGGGCACTTGACCGTACGGGTTCATCACCGAGATGTCTTCGGGCTTGTTGTACAGGTCGATGTCGCGGATCTCGAAATCCATACCCTTTTCGAACAACACGAAGCGGCAGCGTTGCGAAAACGGACACGTGGTTCCGGAATAGAGCACCATCATGGCGGTAAGTCCTTTATTGAAAAACGAAAGGCCAGCGCCTAAATCTAGCAGGCGCTGGCCCCAATTGCCAGGCAGGATAGGCGTACGGGCCTATCCGCCTCTTCCGTCCCCGATAGACGGGGTGGCTGGGGAACCTGGCGGGGCGTTACGGTTAGCGCACGTGTTTCCAGTACGAGGCATTCAGGCGCCACGTAACAAAGAAGAACAGGAGCAGGAACAACATGACGCCGACGCCGATGCGGACACGCAGTGTCTGGACGGGCTCGGCCATCCAGGACATGAATGCGGTCAGATCAGCGACGTCGTTGTCGTATGTTGCGGTTTGGGCCGGGTTGGCGGCCTTGAATTTGGCATCGAAGGTGGCATGGCCATGGTGATTGGCTAACGGCTCGGCCTTCACCGTGGCAAAACCCTGTGCATCGTACACCGTTGTGACGCGTTCCCAGGATTTGGGGGCGCCGTCCTTGCCTTCGACCTCGTGGACAGCGACCGTGGTCAGCTCGCGCGGACCCTGTTCCTGCCAGAGGGCATGCGGCATGCCGACCGACGGGAAGACCAGGTTGTTCCAGCCCGTGGCGCGCGACGTGTCGCGGTAGAACGTGCGCAGGTAGGTGTACAGATAGTCGGATCCCGAGGGCCCGGCGTTCACGGATTTGGCGCGGGCGATCACGGACAAGTCCGGGGGCGTCGTGCCAAACCAGGCCTTGGCGTCCTTCGGCGTCATGGCGACGTGCATCATGTCGCCAATCTTTTCGCCGGTGAACAGCAGGCTTGTCTTGATCTGTTCGTCGGTCAGGCCGATGTCCCGGAGCTTGTTGTAGCGCATCGAGGATGCGCTATGACAGTTCAGGCAGTAGTTGACGAACAGCTTGGCGCCGTTTTGCAGCGACGCCATGTCGTTGACGCGGTAAGGCGCCTTGTCCAGCGGATAGCCGCCTCCGGCGGCAAAGGTAGCGGTACACGTGAGCATCAAGGCCACGGCACCAATCAGCTTCTTGATCATGGTTAGTCCGTTATTCTCGTTGGCTCAGTGGGCGTGGAACGTGACGCGGTCGGGCACTTGCTTGAAGGTGCCCAGGCGGCTCCATACCGGCATCAGGAAGAAGAAGGCCAGGTACAGCAGCGTGCCGATCTGCGACGTCAGGTTCAACGGCGGACTGGGCGGCTGCGTACCGATGTAGCCAAGCACCAGGAAGTTGACCATGAAGATGCCGTAGATCCACTTGTGCCACGTGGGGCGGTAGCGGATGGACTTGACCGGCGAATGATCCAGCCAGGGCAGGAAGAACAGGATGACGACTGTGCCGCCCATGGCCACCACACCCCAGAACTTGGCGTCGATGACGCGCAGCAGCACGGCGACGACGATCAGGATGCCGGGGACGGCGATGCGCATGAAGCCCTTCAGGTTGCTCTTGGCAAAGAGCACGATGGCGCCCAGCACCGACGCGCCCGCCAGCACCCACGTGAATTCATCGGTGGTGGCACGGAGCATCGAGTAGAACGGCGTGAAGTACCAGACCGGCGCAATGTGCGGAGGCGTCTTCAGCGAGTCAGCGGGAATGAAGTTGTTGAACTCGAGGAAGTACCCGCCCATTTCCGGGGCGAAGAACACGATGGCTGCGAAGACCAGCAGGAAACCCGCCACGCCCACCAGGTCATGCACCGAGTAGAACGGATGGAACGGGATGCCGTCTTTCGGGCGACCGTACTTGTCCTTCGGGCCCTGCTTGATCTCGACGCCGTCCGGGTTGTTGGAGCCGACTTCGTGCAGCGCCACCAGGTGCGCGGCAACCAGGCCGATCAGCACCAGCGGAATGGCGATGACGTGGAAGGCGAAGAAGCGGTTCAGCGTGGCGTCGGACACGACGTAGTCGCCGCGGATCCAGATGGACAGTTCAGGGCCGATGAACGGGATGGCCGCGAACAGGTTCACGATCACCTGGGCGCCCCAGTACGACATCTGGCCCCAGGGCAGCAGGTAGCCGAAGAACGCTTCGGCCATCAGACAGAGGAAGATCGCGACGCCGAAGATCCACACCAGTTCGCGGGGCTTGCGGTAGGAACCGTAAAGCAGGCCGCGCAGCATGTGCAGGTAAACCACGACGAAGAACATCGAGGCGCCGGTCGAGTGCATGTAGCGCACCAGCCAGCCCCAGGGGACCTCGCGCATGATGTATTCGACGGACTGGAACGCGCGCTCGGCGTCCGGCTTGTAGTGCATGACCAGGAAGATGCCGGTCACGATCTGCAGCACCAGCACCAGAAGCGCCAGCGAGCCAAAGAAATACCAGAAGTTGAAATTCTTGGGTGCGTAATACTCGGACAGATGGGCTTTCCAGGTGGAGGTCACCGGGAAGCGCCGGTCCAGCCAGCCCAACAGGCCTGTCGTCTCGACGGTTTTCTCGCCAGCCATGTAACGGCTCCTTCTCTAATACGTGGCGTATTGTTTTACTTACGTAGATCGGGAAAAAAGCGCGACGCGAGCGTCAGGCCTTGTTGTCTTCATCGACGCCCACGATGATGCGGGTGTCGCTGAGGTACTGGTACGGCGGAACTTCGAGATTATCGGGGGCAGGCTTGTTCTTGAAGACCCGGCCAGCCAGGTCGAACGTGGAGCCGTGGCAGGGACAGAGGAATCCGCCTTGCCAATCCGCGCCCAGACCGCCGCCGCCACCCGTTTCGAAGTGCGCGGTGGGCGAGCAGCCCAGGTGCGTGCAGATGCCGACGCAGACGAAGAGCTCGGGCTTGCGCGAGCGGGCTTCGTTTTCGGCATAGGGAGGAGTGAAGCCGGGCCGCTTGGATTGCGGATCGGCGAGCTGGGAGTCCAGCCCTTTCAGACCGGCGAGCTGCTCGGGCGAGCGGTGGATGATCCACACCGGTTTGCCGCGCCATTCGACCGTTTTCATGGCGCCGACGGGAATGTCGCCGACATCCACCTCAACGGGCGCCCCGGCCGCACGGGCTTTTTCAGAGGGAGAAAACGTGCTCACAAGCGGCACTGCCGTTGCGACACCTGCTACGCCACCCACAGCACAGGCGGTGGTAACCCAGAAACGTCGCGAAGGATCAGGTGGCAGGTTGGGATCAACCGCACCGTCATCGTCATGCACCAGCGTATCCTGACTCATCTTCCTATCCTTGTTGATGCGCCCGCTCAACGAGTAGCATCACTTCTGCGGCATCGGGTTCGCGGGAATATGTAACAACATAGCAACCGCGTATTATAGGCCAGCCTACCCCAGGCGTATCACGAATGGAGCGGATTTATGAGCAAATCGACTGGTTTCGTCAAAGAGTTTCGAGATTTCGCGGTCAAGGGCAACGCGGTCGATCTGGCCGTCGGTGTCATTATCGGCGCGGCCTTCGGCAGGATCGTCGACTCGCTGGTGCGGGACATCATCATGCCGCTCGTCAATTTCATCCTGGGCGGATCGGTCGATTTCTCGAATAAGTTCCTGGTACTGTCCATGCCCGATGGGTATGCCGGGCCGATGAACTACGCGGACCTGACCAAGGCGGGCGCCATCGTCTTCGCGTGGGGCAACTTCCTCACCATCGTCATCAATTTCGTTCTGCTGGCGTTCGTGATCTTCTGGATGGTCAAGGCCATCTACAAGGCCCGCAACAAGCAGGAGGAAGCGCCGGCGCCGGCCAAGACGCCGGAAGACGTGGCCCTGCTGCGCGAGATTCGCGACCTGCTCAAGCGCCCGTAAATGAAAAAGCGTCCTTGAACGGACGCTTTTTTGATTTGAAGGGGCGGTGGGGTCAGGCAGGATTGTCGATATCCACGAATTCGACCTTGACGCCGAAGCGCTCGGCCACGGCCTGCCCCAGCGCCTGCACGCCGTAACGCTCGGTGGCGTGGTGGCCGGCCGCGATGAAGCCGACCCCGGTTTCACGCGCCAGGTGCACCGTGGATTCCGAGACTTCGCCGGTGATGTAGACGCTTGCGCCCGCATCCACGGCGTCGCCCATCATGCCCTGGGCGCCGCCTGTGCACCAGGCGATGGTCGCCAGCGGCTGGTCCGGATCGCCCACGACGAGCGGCGGGCGGCCCAGGCGTTGCGCCACGCGCTCGCCCAACTGGCCCAGGGTCGTCAGGCCGCTGGCCTCGCCCAGCCAGATCAGCCCGTCCTGGCCGCAGGTCAGGGGCGCACCATCGTCGCGCCGCGCAGGGGACAGGCCCAGCACACGCGCCAGCTGCGCGTTGTTGCCCAGCGTGGGGTGCGCATCCAGCGGCAGATGGTAGGCGTACAGATTCAGGTCGTTCTTCAGCGTCAGGGCCATGCGGGTGCGACGGGTGCCGATGACGCGGCGGTCTTCGTTGCGCCACATCCAGCCGTGGTGCACCAGCACCGCATCCGCGCCGCGTTCGACGGCGGCGCGCAGCAATGCTTCGCTGGCCGTCACACCGGTGATAATGTGTCCGACCTCGGATCGGCCTTCCACCTGCATCCCGTTGGGACAGTAGTCCTTGAAACGGGCCGCCTGCAGGGTGTCGTCCAGCCAGCTGGCCAGGACGCGGGAGTCCACTTTATTCATTGCTAGTCCTATCAGAAACATGCGCCGATATTGGCTGATCTTTGCTCAGGCCGTCACGGTCTGCCTGGGTATTCTATTCGTGGTGACGACGTTGCGGCCCGACCTGCTGCGGGTGAACGGGCCCGGCGCGGTCCTGCCGGCCACAGCGGCGCCCGTGCGCGCGCCCGCCGGCGACGTAGGCGCGGTGTCGTACGCGGACGGCGTGGCGAAGGCGGCGCCTTCGGTGGTGAACGTATTCACCACCAAACACGTGAACGTGCCGTTGATCCCGCTGCCCGATGACCCGGTGCTGCGCCAGCTCTTTGGACAGATGCCGGGCGCGAGCCGCCGGGAGGCCTCGACCAGCCTGGGCTCGGGCGTGATCGTGAACGCGGACGGCTACGTGCTGACCAACTATCACGTGGTGCAGGCCGCGGACGCCATCGAGGTGGCGCTGCGCGACGGGCGGCGCGACACGGCCAAGGTCGTGGGCGCGGATCCGGACACGGACCTGGCGGTGCTCAAGTTGTCCAGCCTGCGCGAGCTGCCCGCCGCGACGCTGGCGTCCGACAAAGGCCTGCGGGTGGGCGACGTGGTGCTGGCGATCGGCAACCCGTTTGGCGTGGGTCAGACGACGACGCAGGGCATCGTGTCGGCGCTGGGCCGCAATGGCCTGGGCCTGAATACCTACGAGAACTTCATCCAGACCGACGCGGCGATCAACCCCGGCAACTCGGGCGGCGCGCTGGTGGACGCCTACGGCAATCTGGTGGGCATCAATACCGCCATCTATTCGGAATCTGGCGGGTCGATGGGCATCGGGTTTGCGACGCCGATCGAGATTGCGCGCAAGGTGATGGACGATATCGTCAAGACCGGTTCGGTCAAGCGCGGCTGGCTGGGCGTGGAGCCGCAGGACGTGACGCCGGAACTGGCGCGGGCCTTTGCGTTGCCGCGCGACACGACGGGGGTGATCATCGCTGGCGTCATGCGCGATGGTCCGGGCGCGCGCGGCGGCTTGCGCGTGGGCGACATCGTGCAGTCGGTCAATGGCAAGCGGGTGGCGGAGACGACCAGCCTGCTATCGGAGATTGCGCAGTTGCCGCCCGGCCAGCGGGCCGCGCTGGGCATATTGCGCGGCGGCAAGCCCGCGGAGCTGGCGGTGGTGGTTGGTACGCGGCCGGGCAAGCCGCGCTAGGCGCATTTACGCGCCGCCGCACGGGCGGCGCCGGGGCTGATGCCGGTGCCGGGCTTGTCGGACAGTTCGCGCACCAGGGCCAGGATCAGCCGCTTGGTGCTGTCGGGTTGCGGCGCAAGCCGCGCGCAGATTTCGGCGCAGTAGCCATCGACGCCATTGGCTGCGGCGTCTGGCAGCCGGGGCGCGGGGTGGGCCCCGGACGCGGCGGCGGGCACCACGCCATCTGTCAGCCACGGCACGCTGGTGCCCAGGGCGTGCGCCAGGCGCACGAGCGTATTGCGGGCGGGCGAATAGCGGTCTTCGCGTGTAAGGATGCGATGAATGCAGGACTGCGGCACGCCCGACAGGCGCGCAAGCTGGTTCTGGCTATGGATGCCGCGCCACCGCATGAGGGTGCGCAGTCTTTGAGAAAGCGACATCACTGCAATGTAGGACTGCGGTCAGAGGCCGACAAGGTAAAACGGTCCGCTTTTATGCGGACCGTTTGGATGGCTGTGCGCCCGGGTTCAGTGGCGTTCGGTCAGGGAGTCCGACGCTGCGTCGTCCTCCGACGCGCTTTCCTTGGGTGTGACCATGCGGGCGCAGATCAGTCCGACCTCGTAGAGCAGGCAAAGCGGCACCGCCAGCATGAACTGGCTGACCACGTCGGGCGGGGTGACCACGGCCGCGATGATGAAGGCGCCCACGACCACGTAGCCGCGCGCGGACTTCAGCTTGGAGAGCTCGACTACCCCCATCTTGACCAGCAGCACGACGGCCACGGGCACTTCGAACGTGATGCCGAAAGCCAGGAACATCGTCATGACGAAGCTGAGATAGGCCTCGATGTCAGGCGCGGGCGTGATGGATTGCGGCGCGAACGTGGCGATGAAGTGGAACACCGTGCGAAACACCACGAAATAGCAAAACGCCATGCCCGCGATGAAGAGAAGCGTGCTGGAAACGATGAGGGGCAAGGCCAGGCGTTTTTCGTGCCGATACAGCCCGGGCGCCACGAAGGCCCAGGCCTGGTAAAGCACCACCGGCAGCGCCAGGATGAACGCGGCCATCATCGTGACCTT
Source organism: Achromobacter mucicolens (assembly GCF_029866465.1). Lineage (NCBI taxonomy): Bacteria > Pseudomonadati > Pseudomonadota > Betaproteobacteria > Burkholderiales > Alcaligenaceae > Achromobacter > Achromobacter mucicolens. The sequence goes on from NZ_CP123364.1 coordinate 180,279, forward strand.
GACGGGCACCATGAACGGCGTGATGACGCCGGTCGCGATCATGCGGGTGCCTTCGGGCAGCGAGGCCAGCATGGGCGCGGCCAGCACGTCGTAGATGGCCGACGCGCCGGGATAGATGAAGAGCACGATGAACACCGCCACCACGGCGCCGACAGCGCGCAGCAGACGGGTGCGCAGCTCGACCAGATGGGAGATGAAGGTCTCTTGCTGGCCTTCTTCTTGGGTTGCGTCCTGGGTCACGACGAAGTTCCGGAAGGCGAGACGGGCTTGGCGGCAGGCGCGGCGACGTCAGCCGCGGTCGCGCTGGGCGCCGGGGCGGGTTGTTGTTGGGGGGCGGCCGGGCGCGGGTCGGCGTTGGGCACGGGGGCGGGCTCGGCGGCAGGCAGGTCCAGATCCAGATTGTGGTTCTGGCTGGGCGGGGCGATCGTGCGCGCGGGCTCGGCGGGCGTGTCCGCGGCGGGCGCCTGCGTGGCAGTCGCCGTGGCCGGTGAGGCGGGAGCGGCCTTGCCGCTGGCTTCGCGGGCGACTTCGTCCAATTCGGCGCGGAACTGCTGCACGGGTTCCTGCAGCGAGGCGCCGGTCTCGTTCAGCGATTGCTGCACGCCCTGGGCCGCGTCTTCCATTTCAGTCTTGAACTTGCGGAGTTCGTCGAGTTCGATTTCGCGCTGGATATCGGACTTGACGTCATTGACGTAACGCTGCGCGCGCCCCAGCAGGTGACCGACGGTGCGGGCAACCTTGGGCAGGCGTTCGGGGCCGATGACGATCAGGGCGACGACGCCGATCACCATCAGTTCAGTGAGGCTGACATCAAACATTCGACGGCCGCTCGGGAATTGAAGCAATAAGGGCCGGCCCGTTCAGGGCTGGCCCGGAGGGAGACTGGCTGACGCTCAGGAGTTGGACTTTTCCTTGGCCTGCACGTCGATGGTGTCGCCGGCAACGCGCTGCTGCGTGACCGGTTCGGCGGGCTTGTCGCTGTTGGCTTCTTTCATGCCGTCCTTGAAACCCTTGACCGCGCCGCCCAGATCGCCGCCGATGTTGCGCAGCTTCTTGGTGCCGAAAATCAGCGCGACGATGACCAGGACGACCAACCAATGCCAAATGCTGAAACTACCCATGATGATTCTCCGAATTACGCAGTGGGGGCCACGCGCCCTTTCCAGGGACGCGAGCCGCCGATGATGTGGAAATGCAGATGCGGGACTTCCTGGCCGCCTTCGACGCCAGAGTTGATCATGATGCGAAATCCGCCATCGGGGCCCGGACGGCAACCGTTTTCGGCGGCAAGCCGCGGCGCCAACGACATCATTCTACCCAACCAATCTGCGTCCTCGCCCGTAATATCCTGCATGGATGTGACATGACGTCGAGGAATCAGCAGTAAATGGACCGGCGCGGCCGGATTGATATCGTGAAATGCAACAAAGTCCTCGTCCTCGTAGACCTTCTTGGACGGGATGTCGCCGGCGGCGATCTTGCAGAAAAGGCAGTTGTCGCTCATGGGTTTGGTTTCCGTGGTCAGTCTTTCGGGCGGCTTGCCTTTTCCACCAGGCCCGACAGGCCCTCGCGGCGTGCCAGCTCGGCCAGCACGTCTTCAGGCCGCAGGTTGAAATGCGTCAGCGCCACCAGGCAGTGGAACCACAAATCGGCGGTTTCGCTGACGATGCGGTCGGGCACGCCATCCTTGGCGGCCATGACCAGTTCCGTGGCTTCTTCCCCGATCTTCTTCAAAAAGGCGTCGGGGCCCTTGGCCAGCAGCTTGGCCGTATAGGAAGCCTGGGGATCGCCGCCATTTTGCGGGCGGCGCGTTTCCAGCGTGTCTGCAATGCGCGCCAGGATGTCGGCGGCGGTCAGGGTCTGATCGGTCATTTGTAGATGAGTTCCGGGTCTTTGAGCACCGGATCCACCGTGACCCACGACGCATGGTCGGTCTGGCCTTCAAGGCGGCGGAAAAAGCAGCTGGCGCGGCCGGTGTGGCAGGCGATGCCGCCTTGCTGGTGGACCTTCAGGAGGACCACGTCGCCGTCGCAATCCAGGCGCAGTTCATGCACTTCCTGGACATGGCCGGATTCTTCGCCCTTGCGCCACAGACGCTTGCGCGAGCGCGACCAATAGACCGCGCGGCCGGTGGCGGCCGTTTCGGCCAGCGATTCGCGGTTCATCCAGGCGACCATCATGATCTGGCCGTTTTCGGCGTCTTGGGCGATGGCGGGGATCAGGCCGTTTTCGTCGAAGACGACGTCGGCCATCCAGGCAGGTTCGTTGCTCATGTTCAGTCCAATCGTACGGCGATGCCCTGTTCGGCCATGAAGCGCTTGCACTCGCCGACGGTATGCTGGCCAAAATGGAAGATGCTGGCGGCCAGCACCGCGCTGGCGCGGCCGGTGGTGACGCCGTCGGCCAGATGCTGCAGGTTGCCGACGCCGCCGGAGGCGATGACGGGCACCGGTACCGCGTCCGAGACGGTGCGGGTCAGTTCCAGGTCAAAGCCGGACTTGGTGCCATCGCGGTCCATGCTGGTGAGCAGGATTTCGCCCGCGCCATAAGCGGCCATGCGGCGCGCCCATGCCACGGCGTCCAGGCCGGTGGCCTTGCGGCCGCCGTGCGTGAAGACTTCCCAGCGCGGCGGTTCGCCGGCGGCGGAGACGCGGCGGGCGTCGATGGCCACGACCACGCATTGCGAGCCGTGGTAGTCCGAGGCCGCGCGAACCAGATCGGGATTGGCCACCGCGGCGCTGTTGATGCTGATCTTGTCGGCGCCGGCGTTCAGCAGGCGCTGGATGTCGGACACCTGGCGCACGCCGCCGCCCACCGTCAGCGGAATGAAGACCTGCGAGGCCACCTGTTCGATGATGGGCAGGATCAGGTCGCGGCCGTCGCTGGTGGCGGTGATGTCCAGGAACGTGAGTTCGTCGGCGCCCTGCTCGTTGTAGCGGCGGGCGATCTCGACGGGGTCGCCCGCGTCGAGCAGGTTGACGAAGTTCACGCCCTTGACGACGCGGCCGGCCGTGACGTCAAGGCAGGGAATGATGCGGCGGGTCAGCGCGTTGTGCATGGTCGCGCCGGCCCCGGGGGTGCTGCTGGATGTGGTCATTTTGCCAATTCGTCGGCGCGCGCCTGCGCGGCCTGGAAGTCGAGCGTGCCTTCGTAGATGCTGCGGCCCAGGATGGCGCCTTCGACACCCTCTTCCTCGACGGCGCACAGCGCCTCGATGTCCTGGATGCCGGCGATGCCGCCCGAGGCGTACACGGGAATGCGCACGTGCTGGGCCAGGCGTACGGTGGCTTCGACGTTGACGCCCGACAGCATGCCGTCACGGCCGATGTCGGTGTAGATGATGGCTTCGCAGCCGTAGTCTTCGAATTTCTTGGCCAGATCCAGCACGTCGTGGCGGGTCAGCTTGCTCCAGCCATCGGTGGCGATCTTGCCGTCGCGGGCGTCCAGGCCGACGATGATCTGGCCGGGGAAAGCGCCGCAGGCGTCCTGCAGGAAGCCCGGATTCTTGACGGCGGCCGTACCGATGATGACGTAGGAGATGCCGGCGTCGAGGTAGCGCTCGATGGTGTCCAGGTCACGGATGCCCCCGCCGATCTGGACGGGAATGTCGTCGCCGACGGCGTCCAGGATCGCCTTGATGGGCGCTTCGTTCTTGGGCTTGCCGGCAACGGCGCCGTTCAGGTCGACCAGATGCAGGCGGCGGGCGCCCTGGTCAAGCCAGCGGGTGGCCATGGCGGCGGGGTCTTCGGAGAACACCGTTGCATCGTCCAGGTCACCCTGGCGCAGGCGCACGCAACGCCCGTCTTTGAGATCGATGGCGGGGATCAGCAGCATGGTTGGCAGCGAGAAAAAAAATGGGGTTGAACGGGTTGGCGCACGGGGCTCGGGGCCTACGGCTGCCAGTCTACAAAATTGCGATACAGGCGCAAACCGTGCTCGGCGCTCTTTTCGGGGTGGAACTGCACCGCGAAAATGTTAGCTGCCGCCACCGCGCAGGTAAAGGTGACGCCATAATCGGTTTCACCAACCGTCAGGCCCGGATCGGCCGGATCGGCGTAATAACTATGGACGAAGTAGAAGTGCGAGTCGTCCGGAATGCCTTCCCAGATCGGGTGAGACCGGGTGTGGCGGACCTTGTTCCAGCCCATGTGCGGCACCTTCAGGCGCTCGGGGCGGGTGTCCGCCAGACCTGCCGCGCCCGTGTCGGCCAGGCAGGCTTCGTCGTCGGCGGGGATCAGGTCGGCAAAGCCGGGGCCGGAAAAGCGGCGCACGACGCCCGGGAACAGGCCCAGGCAGGTGGTGGCGCCTTCTTCGCTGGCGTCGAACAGCATCTGTTCGCCCACGCAGACGCCCAGCAGGGGCTTTTCGCGGGCGGCGCGCACGACGGCGTCGCGCAGTCCGGATTCGTTCAGGGTGCGCATGCAGTCCGCCATCGCGCCCTGGCCCGGAAACACCACGCGGTCGGCGGCGGCGATTTCCTGGGGTTGGTTGCAGATGCGGATGTCGGCGTCAGGCGCGGCGTATTTCAGGGCGCGTGCGACGGAATGGAAATTGCCCATTCCGTAGTCGACGATGGCGATAGTGGTCACTTCTGTCTGCCTGGTGCGGTGCGAAGGGGATGGCTTGCCTGGGTTGCGTACCTTACAGCACGCCCTTGGTGGACGGCACGACGTCGCCCATGCGCGGGTCGACTTCCAGCGCCATGCGCAGCGCGCGGCCACAGGCCTTGAACACGGTTTCCGCCTGATGGTGCGAGTTGAAGCCGCGCAGGTTGTCGATGTGCATCGTGATCAGCGCGTGATTGACCAGGCCCTGGAAGAATTCGCGCGTGAGGTCCACATCGAAGCTGCCGATGTGCGAGCGCGTGAACGGGATGTGATATTCCAGGCCGGGACGGCCGGAGAAGTCCACCACCACGCGCGACAGCGCTTCGTCCAGCGGCACGTAAGCGTGACCGTAGCGGCGCAGGCCGGCCTTGGTGCCCGCGGCCTTGGCGATGGCCATGCCCAGCGTGATGCCCACGTCTTCCACCGTGTGATGCGCGTCGATGTGCAGGTCGCCTTCGGCCTTGATGTCCAGGTCGATCAGGCCGTGACGCGCGATCTGGTCCAGCATGTGATCCAGGAAGGGCACGCCCGTGTCGATCGTCTGCTTGCCGGTGCCATCCAGGTTGATGGCCACGCGGATGCGGGTTTCGTTGGTGTTGCGGGTGATTTCTGCGGTACGCATGTTAAGCACTCAAGATCTCTTGCAGGGCGGATAGCAAGGCGGCGTTCTCGGCCGGGGCGCCCACCGAGATGCGCAGGCAGTTGGCCAGCAGCGGGTGGGCATTGGAGAAGTTGCGAATCAATATTTTGCGCGTTTTCAGGGCAAGATGCACGGCGTTGCCGTCGAGCTTGCCGGAAAAGCGGGCCAGAATGAAATTGGCCGCGGAAGGGAATACCCTGACGCCGGGCAATTGCGCCAGCGCCGCGGCCAATGGCTCGCGGTCGGCACGCAGCCGGGCCGCCTGTTCGTCCAGCACGGCCTTGTGCCGCAGCACGGCCTGCAGCGTGGCCTGCGTCAGCACGTTCAGGTTGTAGGGCGGGCGCACCTTGTTCAGCTCGGCGATCCAGGCCGGATCGCCGGCCAGGTAGCCAAAGCGCAGCCCCGCCAGGCCGATCTTGGACACGGTGCGCATGACGACCACGTTGGGCGCCTCCAGCACGCGCGGCATCCAGGTGTAGTCCGCGAACGGCTGGTAGGCCTCGTCGATCACCACGAGCCCCGGCGCGGCCTGGATGATGGCGTCCACGTCCTCGCGCGACCAGAGACCGCCCGTGGGATTGTTGGGCGTGGCCAGGAACACCAGCTTAGGCTGATGCTGGCCGATGGCCGCCAGCATGGCCGGCAGGTCCAGGGTCAGGTCATCGGTCAGCGGCACGCCCACGAAACGCGCGTGGTCAAAACGCGCGGCCATGTCGAAGTACACGAACGACGGCCAGGGCGACAGCACCACGTCGCCCGGATTGCAGCACGCCTGGACCATCAGGTGGATGAGCTCGTCCGAGCCGTTGCCAAACAGCACGTCCGCGCCATCGGGCACGCCGAAGGCCGTCTTGACGGCGGCTTGCAGCGCGGAGAGATCCGCGGACGGATAGCGGTTCAGCGGCGTGTCGCGGACGGCGCGCGCGATGTCATCGCGCACGGCTTCGGGCAACTCGTACGGGCATTCCATGGCGTCCAGCTTGATGCAGCCTTCGGCATGGGCAACGGGGTACGCCGCCAGCTCGCGGATGTCGGCGCGGACGGTGCCTTTGACGCGGCCGGCGACGTCCGCCGGGCCCGCGCTCATGCCTTGTCGACCCGGTACTGGGCGCTTGCGGCATGCGCCTGCAAGCCCTCGCCCAGCGCCAGTTCGGCGGCGATGCGTCCCAGCGTCTGGGCGCCGGCGTGCGAGACCTGGATCAGGCTGGAACGCTTCTGGAAGTCATACACGCCCAGCGGCGACGAGAAGCGCGCCGTGCGCGAGGTGGGCAGCACGTGGTTCGGGCCGGCGCAGTAGTCGCCCAGGGCTTCCGAGCTGAAGCGGCCCATGAAGATGGCGCCGGCGTGGCGGATGCGGGCGGTCCAGACTTCGGGCTGCTCGGTGGAGATTTCCAAATGCTCGGGGGCGATGTCGTTGGCGATCTGGCAGGCTTCTTCCAGGTCGCGCACCAGGATCAGCGCGCCGCGGTTGGCCAGGCTGACGCGCAGGATGTCGGCGCGCGGCATGGTGGGCAAGAGGCGGGCGATGGCCGCTTCGACCTCTTCGATGAAGGCGGCGTCGGGACAGAGCAGGATGGACTGGGCGAGCTCGTCGTGCTCGGCCTGCGAGAACAGGTCCATCGCGATCCAGTCGGCCGGCGTCTTGCCGTCGCAGATGACCAGGATTTCGCTGGGGCCGGCGATCATGTCGATCCCGACCACGCCGAACACGCGGCGCTTGGCGGCCGCGACGTAGGCATTGCCCGGGCCGACGATCTTGTCCACGGCCGGCACGGTGCCGGTGCCATAGGCCAGCGCACCCACGGCCTGCGCGCCGCCGATGGCGAACACGCGGTCCACGCCGCCGATGGCGGCCGCGGCCAGCACGATGGGGTTGCGCACGCCGTCCGGCGTGGGCGTGACCATGACCAATTCCTGCACGCCCGCGACCTTGGCCGGAATGGCGTTCATCAGCACGGACGACGGATACGCGGCCTTGCCGCCGGGCACGTACAGGCCCACGCGGTCCAGCGGCGTGACCTGCTGGCCAAGCAGCGTGCCGTCGGCTTCGGTGTAGGTCCAGGTCTCGGCGCGCTGGCGCTCGTGGTAGGCGCGCACGCGGTCGGCGGCGGCTTCCAGCGCATTGCGCTGCGCGGCCGGCAATCCGGCCAGGGCCGCATGCCAATCGGCCTTGGGGATCTCCAGCGTATGCGCTGCCGCGTCCGGCATGCGGTCGAACCGCTGCGTGTATTCCACCAGCGCGGCGTCGCCGCGGGTGCGCACGTCGGCCAGGATGCTGGCGGCGGCGCGGTCGATGGATTCGTCCTCGGTGGCCTCGAAGGCCAGCAGCTTGGACAGGGCGGATTTGAATCCGGGATCGCGGGAGTCGAGACGATTGATCAGGGCCATGGCGTCATGGAGCAAAGCAGGTAACGGTATCGGCCGCCGCGCCGGGCGCGGCGGGCGGGAGTCAGACGTTGCGGGAGGCCGCTCTTGCGAAGGCGTCCAGCAGCGGCTGCAGGCGGTCGCCGCGGGTTTTCAGGGCGGCCTGGTTGACGATCAGGCGCGACGAGATCGGCATGACGTCTTCCACGGCGACCAGGTCGTTGGCGCGCAGCGTGCCGCCGGTGGACACCAGGTCGACGATGCAATCGGCCAGGCCGACGAGCGGCGCCAGTTCCATCGAACCATACAGCTTGATGATGTCCACGTACACACCCTTGGCCGCGAAGTGTTCACGGGCTGACTGCACGTACTTGGTGGCCACGCGCAGGCGCGCGCCCTGGTGGACCGCGGCGTCGTAGTCAAAGCCGTTGCGCACGGCCACGGCCAGGCGGCACTTGGCGATGTTCAGGTCGATGGGCTGGTACAGGCCGCCGGGCTGTTCCTTGGCGTGCTCGATCAGCACGTCCTTGCCCGCGATGCCCAGGTCGGCCGCGCCGTACTGCACGTAGGTGGGCACATCCGAGGCGCGCACGATGATCAGGCGCAGGCCGGGATCGCTGGTGGGCAGGATGAGCTTGCGCGAGCTTTCGGGGTTCTCGGGGACTTCGATGCCGGCTTCCGCCAGCAACGGCATGGTCTCTTCGAAGATGCGGCCCTTGGACAGCGCCAGGGTCAGGGGGGTGACGGAGGCATTGCTCATTGAGCCTGTTCCTTGCCGGTAACTCGTTGGATATCCGCGCCCAGGGCGCGCAGTTTCACTTCCATCTGATCGTAGCCGCGATCCAGGTGGTAGATGCGGTCGACCAGCGTATCGCCATCGGCGGCCAGGCCGGCGATGACCAGGCTGGCCGAGGCGCGCAGGTCGGTCGCCATGACCGTTGCGCCCGACAGGCGCGGCACGCCGCGCACGACAGCGGTGTGGCCGTCGATGTCGATCTGGGCGCCCATGCGGCGCAGTTCCTGCACGTGCATGTAGCGGTTCTCGAAGATGGTCTCGACGATGACCGACGTGCCGTCGGCCACGGTGTTCAGCGCCATCAGCTGGGCCTGCATGTCGGTGGCAAAGCCCGGGTACTCGTGCGTGCGGAAACCCACGGCCTTGGGGCGCTTGTCCATCGCGCCGCGGATCCAGCCGGGACCGGTCTCGATGGTCAGGCCCGCTCCGGTCAGCTTGTCCAGCGTGGCGCCCAGGATGTCGGCATCCGCGTTCTTGAGCAGGATGTCGCCGCCGGCCGCGCCCACCGCGCACAGGAAGGTGCCGGCTTCGATGCGGTCGGAGATGACGCGGTGTTCGGCGCCGTGCAGGCGCTCGACGCCGTCGATCACGATGCGGTCGGTGCCGTGGCCCTGGATGCGGGCGCCCATCTTGATGAGCAGTTCCGCCAGGTCCACCACTTCGGGCTCGCGCGCGGCGTTTTCCAGCACGGTGCGGCCCTCGGCCAGCACGGCGGCCATCAGCAGGTTTTCCGTGCCGGTGACCGTGACCATGTCGGTACGGATGGAGGCGCCCTTCAGGCGCTTGGCGCGCGCCACCACGAAGCCGTGCTCGATGCTGATTTCAGCACCCAGCGCGGCCAGGCCCTTGATGTGCTGGTCGACCGGCCGCTGGCCGATGGTGCAGCCGCCGGGCAGGCTGACGCGGGCCTCGCCGAACCGCGCGACCAGCGGGCCCAGCACCAGGATCGAGGCGCGCATCGTCTTGACCAGGTCGTACGGCGCTTCCAGGCTGTCGACGTTGCCGGCCTGCAGCGTGACGATGCCGTCGTCGGCGCGTTCGGCACGCACGCCCATGCGGGCCAGCAGGCGCAGCATGGTGCCGGTGTCGTTCAGGCGCGGCACATTGGACAGCACCAGCGTGTCGGCGGTCAGCAGACCCGCGCACAGGATCGGCAGGGCCGAGTTCTTGGCGCCGGAAATCGAGATCTCGCCATGCAGCCGCGCGCCGCCGGTAATGCGAAGCTTGTCCATCATTCGCCCGCTTTCTGGTATTCGGCGGGGGTCAGGGTGCGCATCGACAGGGCGTGGATCTCGGCTTTCATGCGGTCGCCCAGCGCGGCGTAGACGAGCTGGTGGCGCTGGATCAGGCGCTTGCCTTCGAAGGCCGTGCTGACGATGACGGCGTCGAAATGCGACCCGTCGCCCTGCACGTCGAGATGTTCACAGGGCAGGCCGTCAGCGATGTATTGGCGGACTTGCGCGGGAGTGGGAAGCATGGACGTCAGTTCCTGAGTTTGTAGCCGCTGGCCAGAAGCCGCAGCGCGTAAGCGGAGAGCGCAAGGAACACCGCCGTCACCACCGCCAGGCTGTGCCAGGGCGAGACGTCCGACACCGAGAAGAATCCGTAGCGGAATCCGTCGATGGTGTAGAAGATGGGGTTCCAGTGCGAGACGCTTTGCCAGAACGGCGGCAGCGTATGGATGGAATAGAACACGCCGGACAGGAAGGTGGCCGGCATGATCAGGAAGTTCTGGAAGGCCGCGAGCTGGTCGAATTTTTCGGACCACAGGCCCGCGACCAGCCCCAGCGTGCCCATGATGCCGCACGCCATCACTGCAAAGACCAGCACCCACAGCGGATGCGCGGGCGCCAGCGGCACGAAGAACAGCGCCACGGCCCACACGCACAGGCCGACCGCCAGACCCCGCGCGATCGCGGCCAGCACGTAGGCGCCGAAGATGTCCCGGTGCGACAGCGGCGGCAGCAGCATGAACACCAGGTTGCCGGTGATGCGGCTCTGGATGAGCGACGAGGACGGATTGGCGAACGCGTTCTGCAGCATGCTCATCATCATGAGCCCGGGGATCAGGAACGACGTGTAGGGCACGGTGCCGTACACCGTGACGCGCCCTTCCAGCACATGCGCGAAGACCAGCAGGTACAGCAGCGCAGTGATGACGGGCGCGGCAATGGTCTGGAAGCTGACCTTCCAGAAGCGCAGCAATTCCTTGCGCAGCAGGGTCGGAAAGCCGGAGCCGGCGTCCAGGCGGGGCTGCACCAGCGGCTGGCCGGCAGGCGTGGCGGGCTGGGTCATGATGAGATCTCTTCGGGTTGCAGGGCGCGCGCGCCGGGCTCGTCGTCCTGGTGCATGATGCGCACGAAGGCGTCTTCCAGGTCCACGCCGCCCACGCGGGCAAGCAGCGCCTGGGTGGTGTCCAGCGCCACGACACGCCCGCCCTTGAGCATGGCGATGCGGTTACAGAGCGCCTCGGCCTCTTCCAGGTAGTGCGTGGTGAGCATGATGGTGTGGCCGGCCTTGTTCAGCCGCGAAATGAACTCCCACAGCGTGCGGCGCAGGTCCACGTCCACGCCCGCGGTCGGCTCGTCCAGCACGATGACGGGCGGGCGGTGCACCAGCGCCTGCGCCACCAGCACCCGGCGCTTCATGCCGCCGGACAGCGCCCGCATGTTGGAATTGGCCTTGTCGGCCAGGCCCAGGTTGAACAGGATCTCGTCGATCCAGTCGTCGTTCTTGCGCAGGCCAAAATACCCGGACTGGATCCGCAGCGTCTCGCGCACGGTAAAGAACGGGTCATAGACCAATTCCTGCGGCACGACGCCCAGCGCCCTCCGCGCAGACTTGTAGTCGGCCACGACGTCGTAACCACAGACGGTGGCGCGGCCCGAGGTGGCGTGCGCGAGGCCCGCCAGGATGGAGATGAGCGTGGTTTTGCCGGCGCCGTTGGGACCGAGCAGGCCGAAGAACTCGCCATGCTCGATGTTCAGGCTGACGTTGTCCAGCGCCTGAAAGCCGGGCCGGGGCGCGCGCCCGAGCAGTTTCTGCCAGCCGCGCTGGCGCGGCGAGTAGATCTTGGAGACGTTTTCTAGGCTGACGGCAGACATGACGGGGGGAGATGGCCCGGAAAGAGCGAATTGACCATTATATAAGCGCGGTGCGGCAGGAGCCCTGATGGCCCCGGTGGCAAAGGGGACGCCCCGCTTGTTGCGTCCCCAAAAACAATCGGCCCGGCGGACCCCCGAGGGGACGCGCCGGGCCGGGCTGAGCCTGAACGGGTCTTTACTTGTTGCGCTGGTTCAGCGCCTGGATCAGGCCGTCGATGCCGTTCTGGTTGATCTGCTGGGCGAACTGGTTGCGGTAGTTCTCGATCAGCCAGATGCCTTCGACGTTCATGTCGTAGATCTTCCAGCCCTGCGGGGTCTTTTCCAGGCGGTAGTCCACGCCCACCGGCTGGCTGTTGGACTGGCTGATCAGCGTGCGCACGACCACGTCGTCGGCCTTGGGATCGCCGCGGAACGGCAGGCCGGTGATGGTGGTGCTGGACGTGACGCGGGTCAGCGCGCCGCTGTACGTGCGGATCAGCGTGCCGCGAAAAGCCTCGGCCAGCGCCGTTTTCTGCTGGTCGGAGGCCTGGCGCCAGTAGCGGCCGGCGGCCAGGCGCGTCGTCTTCTGGAAGTTGACGTACGGCAGGATGTGCTGGTCGACGACCTGGTTGATGCGGGCGGTGTTGCCGGCCCGGACCGCGCCGTCAGCCTTCAGGACATCCAGGGCCTCGTTGGCGGCAGCCAGCACGAATTGTTCGGGCGGGCCGTTGGGATCCGGCTTGGCTTGTGCGGCCGACGCGGCCGTGGCGGCGGACAAGCCCAGCAGGCCCGCGAACATCAGCCGCTGCAACAGGGAGGGAACGGAAAATCGCATCAAATCTCCTTCAGTACCGAAAGCGCAATCCGACAGCTTACTTGTTCGCGGGTTGCGGTGCAGGCACGGGGGCCGGCGCGGGTGCGGCGGGGGCGTCGTCGCCGTCGTCTTCGTAGTTGGGCAGCGAGCCTTCGTCATCCACGCGATGGCCCAGGACCATGGCGGCGCGGCGTTGCAGGAAGGCGTCGCGCACGAAGCTGTACGGGTCCAGCGCCACGCGGTCGATGGTGTCGGTGGTGTCGAGCAGGTTGGCGCGCGTATCGACGATGCGCAGGCCCCACAGCGAATTGCGCAGGCGGACGTTGTCGATCGAGTCCACGCCCATGTAGCCGTAGGTGGTGCCGTACAGGTCGCCGACCAGGCCGACGCCGTCACGGACGCTGGAGGCGCCGAAGAACGGCAGCACCAGGTACGGACCCTGGCTGAAGCCCCAGACGCCGAGCGTCGTGCCGAAATCGTTGGGGATCTTGCGCGCGCCATTGGCCGAGGCGACGTCAAAGCAGCCGCCCACGCCCATGGTCGTGTTGAACAGGAAGCGGCCCAGCGTGTTCACGAAGTCGTGGCCGCGGCCCTGCAGGAAGCTGTTGGTGCCGGACCACAGGTCGCCGACGTTGCTGAAGATGTTGTGGATGCAGCTGCGCACGGGCTGCGGCGTCACGAACGTGTAGGCCTGCGCGACCGGCTTGAACACCGCGCGGTCGACCGTGTCGTTGAATTGGTAGACACCGCGGTTGAAGCCTTCCCAGGGGTCGCGCGGATCCGGATTCTTGGGTGCGGCGCAGCCGGCCATCAGCGCGCCCGCCGCTGCGACGGTGGCAATTCGGGAAATAGCTTTCTTATTCATGATCCGGGTATCCCTATCAACATTCTTTTGTTATCGCGACCGCGAGACGCAGCGTAGTAACGGCTTGTTTGTGCCGGGCCTTTAATCCTGCGCCTTGGGAGCGCCTTCCGGCGCGGCGGTCGTGCCCTGCTTTTCCGCCGACCCGTACAGGAATTGGCTGATCAGCTGCTCCAGGACCACGGCGCTTTGTGTATAGCGGATTTTTCCGCCGTCGGTAAAGTTATCTTCCTCGCTTCCGGCGGTCAGGCCCAGGTATTGCTCGCCCAGGAGGCCCGAGGTCAGGATGGCGGCCGACGAGTCCTTGGGGAACTGGTATGCCGTTTCCAGATCGACCGAAACGATGGCCTGGAAGGTCTTGTCGTCGAAGGAAATGTTCGTGACCCGGCCCACCACCACGCCGGCGCTCTTGACCGGCGCGCGCACCTTGAGGCCGCCTACGTTATCGAAGTTGGCGGTCACGGTATAGGTCGGGGCAAAGGAAAAGGTGCTCAAGTTGCCGGCGCGCAACGCCAGGAATCCAAGCGCGATCGCGCCGAGCAATACAAACAGGCCTACCCAGAAGTCGGTTTTTTCGCGTGACATGATCGATCCGTATCAATTTCCAAACATCAAGGCGGTGAGCAGGAAGTCCAGCCCCAGCACCGCCAGCGAGCCCACGACCACGGTGCGCGTGGTGGCGCGGGCAACGCCTTCGGGGGTGGGCTTGGCCTGCCAGCCTTCGTAGAGCGCCACCAGCGTCACCGTGACGCCGAAGACGACGCTCTTGATGACGCCGTTGGCGACGTCTTTCCATACATCGACGCCGTTCTGCATCTGCGACCAGAAGGCGCCGGCGTCCACGCCGATGAGCAGCACGCCCACGACCCAGCCGCCCAGGATGCCCACCATGGAGAACACCGCGGCCAGGATGGGCATGGCGATGATGCCGCCCCACAGGCGCGGCACGAGCACCCGGCGTATCGGGTCCACGGCCATGACTTCCATGGCCGACAGTTGTTCACCCGCTTTCATCAGGCCGATCTCGGCCGTGAGCGAGGTGCCGGCGCGGCCCGCAAAGAGCAGCGCGGTGACCACCGGCCCCAGCTCGCGCACCAGCGACAGGGCCACCAGCAGGCCCAGGGCCTCTTCGGAGCCGTAGCGGTTCAGCGTGTAGTAGCCCTGCAGGCCCAGCACGAAGCCCACGAACATGCCGGAGACGGCAATGATCAGGAGCGAATAATTGCCGATGAAGTGGACCTGCTGCGACACCAGGCGCGGGCGGGACAGCGCGATGCCGCTGCGCGCCAGCATGGCGCCGAAGAACCGGGTGAAATAGCCGATGCCGACGACGTGGGAACGCACCCATTGGCCCAGCACGGCGATGGCGTTGTTGGATCCGCTCATGCTTTGCGCCCTTTCTGTTGCGACAGCCACTTCTGGAAGGCGGGAGTTTCGGGATATTGGAATGCAACCGGGCCGTCCGGCTGGCCTTTCAGGAATTGCTGGACGTAGGGGTCCGGCGAGGCCGCGAGCATCTGCGGCGTGCCGGAGGCGGCGAGCTGGCCGCGGCCCACCAGGTAGACCTGGTCTGCAATGGCAAAGGATTCCTGCACGTCGTGGGTGATCAGCACCGAGGCGCAACCCAGGCGGTCGGCAAGGCTGCGGATCAGGCGGGCGGTGATGCCCAGCGAGATCGGGTCCAGCCCCGCGAAGGGTTCGTCGTACAGGATGAGCTCGGGTTCCAGGACCACGGCGCGGGCCAGCGCCACGCGCCGGGCCATGCCGCCCGAGATTTCCGAGACCTTCAGGTGCGCGGCGGCGCGCAGGCCCACGGCATCCAGCTTGTCGAGCACACGGTCGGTGAGTTCGGCCTCGGGCAGGCGCGTGTGCTCGCGCAGGGGAAAGGCCACGTTCTCGAACACGTTCAGGTCGGTGAACAGCGCGCCCTGCTGGAACAGCACGCCCATGCGCTTGCGCAGGGCTTGCACTTCCGAGCGGGAGGCGGCGCCGATATCCTGGCCGAACGCCAGGACGCGGCCCTGCTGGGCGGTGATCTGGCCGGTGGCCGCGCGCAGCAGCGTGGTCTTGCCGGAGCCCGACCCACCCATGACTGCCACCACCTGGCCCGCCCGGACGTCCATGGAAATATCGCGCAAGACGGTGAAATCACCGTAGCCAAGCGCCACACCTTCCAGGCGCAGGGCGAATTCCGGGGTGCTGCTGGTTTGAGCGGACATGGGCAACGAAAGGGAGTTTCGGCGGCGGAGCTTGCCGTGCTGTCCTGCCGGCAAGCGGGCCGGAGAACCTGGCCGGCGCGGGCAAGACAGGCTGCGTCGGGAAGCGCCCTGTTACTCAGATGCCGGGGACGAGCTCAAGCGTCGGCTCCCGGCGGCGAGGCGCCATTGTAGCCCGACGCTGTGCAATCACAATCGGACCGGCCGCACGTGGAACAGTGTTTTCAATTCCACGGACAATCCGGCGGGCGGCTGGCTGCCATCTTCCTGGGCGCCACGGGTGTCTGACACCCCTGAAACGCCAGCCCAGCGCAAACGCCTCTGACCCGGGTGTCAGACACCCTTTTTTAACGGCCCCGCCTTGTTCCTTCAGCGACGTGCACGCGCCGCCGCGGTTTCCCGGGCCAGACGCTGGATCAAATCCGCCGTCGATTCCCGCCGCGCCAGCGGCGCACCCTGGCCGGCCCACAGGGACAGGACGTTGATGTTGCCGCTCTTGCCGCCTGCCGTGCGCATCGGGCGCGTCAGCGCGTTCTGCAGCGGATACGGCAGGATGTCGCCGCCGATGGCGTCCGCGTCCCGCATGAAGGCGTTGGCGATGCCCCGCGCGGGGCGGCCGGAAAAGGCGCGGGTGACCCGGGACTGTTCAGCGCGGGAGGCGGGCAGGACGGCCTTGTAGGCCTCGCTGATGCCGGACTCGTCCGTCGTGAGAAAGGCCGTCCCCATTTGAACCAGGCCGGCGCCCAGCGCAATGGCGGCCGCGATGCCGCGCCCGTCCATGATGCCGCCCGACGCAATGACCGGCACCGAGACGGCGTCGGCCACCTGAGGCACCAGGGCCATCGTGCCGATCAGGGACGCCTCGAAGGCATCCATGAAGGTGCCGCGGTGGCCGCCGGCCTCGGCGCCTTGCGCCACGATGGCGTCCACGCCGTCCTGCTCCAGCGTCTGGGCCTCGCGCACCGTGGTGGCCGTCCCCACGGTCAGGATGCCCAGCTCGCGGCAGCGCGCCACCGCCTCGGCCGGCAGGCGGCCGAAGGTGAAGCTCAGGACGGCGGGACGGATCTGCAGGATGGCCTCGAGCTGGCCCGCCAGCGGGTCGGTCTGCGGACCGGGCGCCTCGGGGGCGGGCAGGCCCAGTTGCTCGTGGTAGCGGGCCATCAGGGCCAGCATCGCGTCCGCATTGCCCGTCATGGGTTGCTGCGGCACGGATGCGAACAGATTGATGGCGAACGGGCGGTCCGTGCGCGCACGGATCGCCGCGGCCGCCGCGTCGATCTGTTCGGGCGTCATGTAAGCCGCCCCAAGCGATCCCAGGGCGCCCGCCTTCGATGCCTCGGCCACCAGTTCCACCGTGGTGGCACCGCCCGCCATGGGCGCCTGGATGATGGGATGGTCCAGCTTGAGCAGTTCAATCAGAGGGGAAGCCATGGGAAAACTCCTGGGAGGTTATTGAAGCTGGATGTTTCCAGCCTTGATGACGTGCGCCCATTTTTCGCTTTCGCTCTTGATGAACGCGGCGAATTCCTCGGGCGTGCCGCCGCCGGCCTGGCTGCCGGTGTCGGCGATGGCCTTTTGCACATCCGGTTCCTTCAGGATGCGGTTGAACTCGGCGTTCAGCTTGGCGATGATCGGCGCGGGCGTGCCGGCCGGCGCGACGATGCCCTGCCAGTTGTAGGACTCGAAGCCCGGCAGGCCCGATTCGGCCATGGTGGGCACGTCGGGCAGCACGGCCAGGCGCTTGGCGGACGTGACGGCGATCGGGTGGATCTTGTTGCCCTGGATGGCGGGCAGCGCGGAGTAGCCCATTTCGAACATCATCGAGATGTGGCCGCCCATCAGGTCGGTCGCGGCCAGGCTGCCGCCCTTGTAGGGCACGTGGATGATGTCGATCTTGGCCTGCTCGCGGAACATCTCGCCCGACAGGTGGTGCGCGCCACCCACGCCGGACGAACCGAAAGTCAGCTTGCCCGGCTGCTTCTTGGCCAGCGCGATCAGGTCGGCCAGCGTCTTGACCGGCAGTTCGTTGTTCACGCTCAGGACCAGGGGGCTGTTCTCGATCAGGATGATCGGCGCCAAGTCCTTTTGCGGGTTGTAGGGCATTTCCTTCATCAGGGACGGGTTGACCGCCATCGGGGCCAGGTTGCCCGTGCCGATCGTGTAGCCGTCCGGCGCCGCCTTGGCGATGAGGTTGGTGCCAACCACGCCACCGGCGCCCGCCTTGTTCTCGACCACGACGGGCTGGCCCAGCGACTCGCCAAGCTTGCGCGCCAGGAGGCGCACGCGCGTGTCGGCAAACCCGCCGGGGGCATAGGGGACGATCATGGTCACCGGCTTGGCGGGCCATTCGGCGGTCTGGGCCTGGGCGGCGCCGCCAAAGGCGGCGGTGGCGGCCAGGGCGGCAATCAGGGGGCGTAGTGCTTTCATGCTGGGGACTCCTCTTTTCCTGCTTTTTAATTGCTGTGTGATTGGCCCGAGGGGCCGATGGCATTATGCCCAGCGCCATTGCCCTCTGTCGTGACTTTTCCCAGCCCCCAGGCCGACAGCGCCAGCAGCGCCGCGCTGGCAGCCAACACCTGCGGCAATCCGGCGCCCCAGCGCGCCGCCCACGAGGCCAGCAGCGGGCCCAGGATCTGCCCGGCAGCGAACGCCGCCGTCATGATGGCCGCCGCCCGTGGCCCCGCCGCGCCCGACCGGCGGCGCGCGGTCAACATGCCCGCCTGCGTGATCACCATGAAGGTGCCGCCCACCAGCAGCGCCGCCAGAATCACGGCGGCAATGTGGTGCCACAGCGCCACGGCCAGCATGCCGGCCGCCATCAGCGCCTGCGCGCCGCGCCACACTTGCCGGTCGTCACGGCCCCGCGCCAGCCGGGGTACCAGCAGGCAGGACAGCGCCGCAGCCATCCCGAAAATCGGCCACGCCCACCCGAAGATCGCCGGATTGGGAAAGAGCTCCTTGGCCATGGCGGGCAGGAAGGTCGCGGGGATGATGTAACCCACCCCGAAAACGCCGTAGTGCAGCGACAGCACGGCAATGCCCTGCGGCAGCCGCGCCGGTGGCGCGCCGGCGCCCGTCTGGCGGACCGGGGGCGATTGCCGGGTGAGGCCAGTCCCCGCCGCCGCGGACAGCGCCAGCGCCAGGACGCCCAGCGCGGACCAGGTCAGGTCGGCGCCCGCGCCCCAGCCCATCAGGGCCAGGCAGGCCAGCCCCGTGAGCGCGATGCCCGCGCCCACGCCGGCATACGTCACCGCGGATACCGAGGCCTCGCGCGCGTCGCCGGCGGGAACCGGCCGCCACGCCACCACGCAGATGAAGGCGCTGGCACTGGCATAGCCCGCGGCCAGCCGCAGCGCCGACCAGCCGGCCACGTTGTTCACAAGCGGCATGGCAAGCGTCAGGGCGGCCACCGCGGCCAGGCTGGCCGCCAGCGTGGCGCGCAACCGGCGCACGGGCCAGACGATGGCCGCCAGCGCGCCCAGCAGGTAGCCCGCGTAATTGGCCGACGCCATCCAGCCGCCCTGCGCGAGCGACAGACCAGACTCCTGCGCCATCAACGGCCACACCGGCGTGAAGGCAAAGCGTCCGATGCCCATGGCGGCCGCCAGCGCAAGGGCCGCGGGCCACGCCAGACGGGTGGCGCTGGCCGAGGGGTCGAGGGAAGGGTAAGCAGGCGTTGACATGGCCCAACTCTACGGCTGTACTAATATCTTGAATAGTGAATTATTAAGAACGTGAGTTCCCAAAATGAGAAACTTGGATCTCGACGCGTTGCAGATCTTCAAGACGGTTGCCGACCAGGGCGGGGTGGCGCGCGCCGCCGCGCACCTGAACCGTGTCCAGTCCAACGTCTCGACGCGCCTGAAGCAGTTGGAGACGTCGCTGGGAACGCCGCTCTTTCGGCGGCAGAACCGCCGCCTGGTGCTGTCGGATCAGGGCCGGGTGCTGCTTTCTTATGCGGACCGGCTGCTGCGCCTGTCCGACGAGGCGCAATCGGCCGTCCGGGAAGGCGCCCTGCAAGGCGTGCTGCGCATCGGCACCATGGAAAGCACGGCGGCCGCCCGCCTGCCGCCCATCCTGGCGGCCTATCACGAGGCTTGGCCCAAGGTGCGCATCGAACTGGTCACCGGCACGTCGGGCGCGCTGGCCGCAAAGGTGCGCAATTACGAGATCGAGGCTGCGTTCGTGGCGCAGCCCTTTCCCGCGGACGGCCTGGCGGCGATGGATGCGTTCAAGGAGGAATTGGCGCTGATCTCGCCGCTGGCCTGGGCGCCTATCGGCAGCGCGAAAGATCTGGTCAACCGCAGCGTCATCGCGTTTGCGGCGGGCTGCTCGTACCGGCGGATCCTGGAGTCGTGGTTGAACCAGGAAGGCATTGCGCCGGACAAGGTGATGGAGTTTGCGTCGTATCACGCCATCGTGGCGTGTGTGGCCGCGGGGACCGGCGTGGCGATCGTGCCGCGGTCGGTGCTGGCGGTGCTGGGGGCGGAGCATTCGGTGCGCGTGGGGGGGCTGTCGGGTCCCCACGGGCAGGCGCTGACCCAGCTTGTCTGGCGTGCCGATGACGACACGCCGGCGTTGCAGGCCCTGCGGAGCCGGCTGCAGGCGCCGCAGGATTGACCGATGCGCGCGAGGCCGCGCGCATCGTCAGGGGCCGCGATCAGAAGCGGTAGCCGACGCCCAGCGTGGCCACCCACGGATCGATCCGGGCGGTGCCGACACGTTCGCCGTCCAGCGTCACCTTGGACTTGATGTCGATGTAGCGGATGTCGGCGTTCATGAACCAGCGGTCGTTGATCTTGACGTCCGCGCCCAATTGCGCGGCCACGCCCCAGGAATCGCCCAGCTTCAGGTTCGAGCCCTTCAGCGCGCCTTCGCCCTTGGTGTCGAAGAAGTGCGTGTAGTTGATGCCCACGCCGATGTACGGCTGGATCATGCTGTCGGGCAGGATGTGCCATTGCAGGCTGAGGGTGGGGGGCAGTTGCTTGGTGGAGCCGATCTTGCCCAGGTTGCTGCCGTTGACGTCATGCTGGAAGGGCCAGGCGCCCAGCAGTTCGATGCCGATGTTGCGGGTGGCCATGTAGGCCAGGGTGAAGCTGGGGCGCACGTTGTTGCTCACATCCAGCTTGACGCTGCCGTCGAGCACCGAGCCATTGTTTTGCGAGGGGCGGACTTGCGTCACGCCCACGCGGAACAGCACATCGCCCGCTTCGTGGGCATGGGCGGGGGCGGCAAATGCGCCGGCAGCGATCAAACCGGCAATGGCGGTGGCGCGGATACGCCCGTTCAGCGAAAACATTTTCTTCTCCGATCTTTCCGTGTGGGGTGAGCCGACAGGTTCTCAGACCGCCCTGTCCCCCAACTTGACGTGTGTCAAATCGTGAAAAGACCGCTTTCAGAAAGTGGTTATGCCGCAACAGGAATGTGTGATTTCGCCGCCCAAAACAAACGCCGCCGCCGCGCAAGGCGACCGGCGGCGTTGATAGGTCGTGTTGCGATCAACGCGGCAGATCGCTGCTTCCCATGAGGTAGGCGTCGACCGAACGCGCGCATTGGCGGCCTTCGCGGATGGCCCAGACGACGAGCGACTGGCCGCGGCGCATGTCGCCGGCGGTGAAGACCTTTTCGACGCTGGTGCGGTAGTCGTCGGTGTTGGCGCGCACATTGCCGCGGCCGTCGCGATCCACGCCAAACGCGTCCAGCACGTTCTGCACCGGCGACACGAAGCCCATGGCCAGCAGCACCAGGTCGGCCTTGATCTCGAATTCCGAGCCCTCGACCTCGCGCATCTTCATCTGGCCGGTGGCGTCGTCCTTGAACCATTCGACGCGCGCGCCGACCAGTTTTTCGACCTTGCCGTTGGCGCCCTTGAGCAGCTTGGTGGTCACCGACCAGTCGCGCTCGCAGCCTTCCTCGTGCGAGGACGACGTGCGCATCTTCAGCGGCCAGTACGGCCACGTCATGGCCTTGTTCTCGGACTCTGGCGGCTGGGGCATCAGTTCGAACTGCGTGACCGACGCCGCGCCGTGGCGGTTGCTGGTGCCGACGCAGTCGGAACCCGTGTCGCCGCCGCCGATCACCACCACATGCTTGCCCTTGGCCAGCGTCTGGTTGGTGAGGCGGTCGCCCGCCACGGCCTTGTTCTGCTGGCGCAGGAAATCCATGGCGAAGTACACGCCTTCCAGCTCACGGCCAGGCACCGGCAGGTCGCGCGGCGTCTCGGAGCCGCCGCTCATCACCACGGCGTCAAATTCGGCCATCAGCGATTGCGGCGTGCGCACGGTCAGGCCATCGGCCACGGGATCCTTCGGGTTGCCGACGTAGGTCGACGGCGCAAATTCCACGCCCTCGGCTTCCATCTGCGAGATGCGGCGGTCGATCTGGTGCTTTTCCAGCTTGAAGTCGGGGATGCCGTAGCGCAGCAGGCCGCCAATGCGGTCGCTCTTTTCGAACAGCGTCACCGAGTGGCCCGCGCGCGCCAGTTGCTGCGCGCACGCCATGCCGGCCGGGCCCGAGCCCACGACGGCGACCTTCTTGCCCGTCTTGCGCGCCGGCACTTGCGGCGCCACCCAGCCTTCGGCCCAGCCCTTGTCGATGATCGCGTGCTCGATGGACTTGATGCCCACCGCGTCGCTGTTGATGTTCAAGGTACAGGCGGCTTCGCAGGGCGCCGGGCAGATGCGGCCCGTGAACTCCGGGAAGTTGTTGGTGGAGTGCAGGACGTCCAGCGCGCGGCGCCAGTCCTGCTTGTACACCAGGTCATTCCAGTCCGGGATGATGTTGTTGACCGGGCAGCCGTTGTTGCAGAACGGGATGCCGCAGTCCATGCAGCGCGCCGCCTGCTGCTTGGCCTGGTCGTCGGTCAGGTGCAGCACGAATTCGCGCCAGTTCTTCAGCCGCTTCTGCGGGGCCTCGGAGGCCTCCTGCAGGCGCTGGTATTCCATAAAGCCAGTGATCTTTCCCATGGTATCCCTCACGCAGCCATTTGTTGCGGGTTGGCTGCACGCCACATTTCACCCAATGCGCGGCGGTAGTCCGTCGGCATGATCTTCACGAATTTGCCGCGCGAGGCTTCCCAGTCGCCCAGGATCTCGCGAGCACGGTAGCTGCCGGTGTAGCGGAAGTGGTCTTCCACCAGGCGGCGCAGGATGGTCTCGTCCGTCTCGCGTTCGCCGCCGCGCTGCGCGCTGTGCCAGATGTCGATGTTGTTCAGCGACTGCTGCTCGGCGTGCGGCACGACCGATTCCAGCTCCACCATCGACAGGTTCACGCGGTGCTTGAGCGTGCGGTCCGGATCCCAGACGTACGCCACGCCGCCGGACATGCCCGCCGCGAAGTTGCGGCCGGTGGAACCCAGCACCACGACGGTGCCGCCAGTCATGTATTCGCAGCCGTGGTCGCCGGTGCCTTCCACCACGGTGGCAGCGCCGGAGTTGCGCACGGCAAAGCGTTCGCCCGCCACGCCGTTGAAGAACGCTTCACCGGCCAGCGCGCCGTACAGCACGGTATTGCCAGCGATGATGTGGTCGGGACCGAAGCCGCGGAAGTCGTTGGGCGAGCGCACGATGATGCGGCCGCCGGACAAACCCTTGCCCACGTAGTCGTTGCCTTCGCCCACCAGGTCCATCGTGATGCCGTGCGCCAGGAACGCGCCAAAGCTTTGGCCGGCGGTGCCGTTGCACTGGATGTGGATGGTGTCGTCGGGCAGGCCCTCATGGCCGTAGCGCGAGGCCACGGCGCCCGACAGCATGGCGCCGATCGTGCGGTTGCGGTTGCGCACCGGCACGATGAACGAGACCTTCTCGCCCCGCTCCAGCGCCGGCTTGCTGCGCTCGATCAGCAGGTGATCCAGCGCGCCCGCCAGGCCGTGATCCTGCTCTTCGGTCTGGTGCACTTCGGCGTCGGACTGGGTCTGGTGGAACACGCGGGTGAAGTCCAGCCCTTGCGCCTTCCAGTGCTCCACGCCCGAACGCATGTCCAGCAGATCGGCGCGGCCGATCAGGTCGTCGAACTTGCGGATGCCCAGCTGGGCCATGATTTCGCGCACTTCCTCGGCGATGAAGAAGAAGAAGTTCACGACGTGCTCGGGCTTGCCCTGGAACTTCTTGCGCAGCGCCGGATCCTGAGTGGCCACGCCCACCGGGCAGGTGTTCAGGTGGCACTTGCGCATCATGATGCAGCCTTCGACGACCAGCGGCGCGGTCGCGAAGCCGAATTCGTCGGCGCCCAGCAGCGCGCCGATGACGACGTCGCGGCCGGTCTTCATCTGGCCGTCGGCCTGCACGCGGATACGGCTGCGCAGGCGGTTCAGCACCAGCGTCTGCTGCGTTTCGGCCAGGCCCAGTTCCCAGGGCGTGCCCACGTGCTTGATGGACGACACCGGCGAGGCGCCCGTGCCGCCGTCATGGCCGGCGATCACGACGTGGTCGGCCTTGGCCTTGGCCACGCCCGCGGCCACCGTGCCCACGCCGACTTCGGACACCAGCTTGACCGAGATCGAGGACTTGGAATTGACGTTCTTCAGGTCGTGGATCAGCTGCGCCAGATCTTCGATCGAGTAGATGTCATGGTGCGGCGGGGGCGAGATCAGGCCCACGCCCGGCACGGAATAACGCAGCTTGGCGATGTATTCCGACACCTTGTGGCCAGGCAGCTGGCCGCCTTCGCCGGGCTTGGCGCCCTGCGCCATCTTGATCTGGATCTGGTCGGCGGACGACAGGTACTCGGCGGTCACGCCGAAACGGCCCGAGGCCACCTGCTTGATCTTCGAACGCAGCGAGTCGCCCTTCTTCAGTTCGACGTCGGCTTCGATGCGGTCCGTGCCCAGCACCGAGGCCAGCGTGTCGCCGTCCTTGATGGTGCTCTTGCCTTCGCGCATTTCGGCGCGGTAGCGCAGTTCGTCCTCGCCGCCTTCGCCGGTGTTGGACTTGCCGCCGATGCGGTTCATGGCCACGGCCAGCACCGAGTGCGCTTCGGTCGAGATCGACCCCAGCGACATGGCGCCGGTGGCAAAGCGCTTGACGATTTCCTTGGCCGGCTCGACGTCGTCCAGCGGGATGGCGCGCGACGGATCAAAGCGGAATTCGAACAGGCCGCGCAGCGTCATGTGACGGCGGCTCTGGTCGTTGATGATCTGCGCGTACTCCTTGTACGTGCGGTAGTTGTTGGCGCGCGAGGCGTGCTGCAACTTGGCGATCGAATCCGGCGTCCACATGTGCTCTTCGCCGCGGACGCGATAGGCGTATTCGCCGCCGGCGTCCAGGTCATTGGCAAGCACGGGGTCGGCGCTGAAGGCGGCGCGGTGCTGGCGCAGCGCTTCCTCGGCAACCTGGAAGATGCCGATGCCTTCGATGTTGGAGGCGGTGCCGGTGAAGTACTTGTTCACGAGGGCGCTTTGCAGGCCCACGGCTTCGAAGATCTGCGCGCCGGTGTAGGACATGTACGTGGAAATGCCCATCTTGGACATGACCTTGTTCAGGCCCTTGCCCAGCGCCTTGATGTAGTTCTTCACGGCCTTTTCGGGGTCATTCATCTTGCCCAGCGATTCGAGCGCCAGGTAGGGGTGAATGGCTTCGGCGCCGTAGCCGCCCAGCAGCGCGAAGTGGTGCACTTCGCGGGCCGAGCCGGTCTCGACGACCAGGCCCGTGTTGGTGCGCAGGCCGGCGCGGATCAGGTGCTGGTGCACGGCCGACGTAGCCAGCAGCGCGGGGATGGCCACGCGCTCGCTGTCGACCAGGCGGTCCGACACGATCAGGATGTTGTAGCCGCTGCGCACCGCATCGACGGCGCGCGCGCACAGGGCTGCCACGCGGGCTTCGATGCCTTCGGGGCCCCAGGCGGCGGGATAGGTGATGTCCAGTTCGAAGCTGCGGAATTTCTTGCCCGTGACCTGGTCGATGTCGCGAATCTGCGCCATCGCGGCAAAGTCCAGCACCGGTTGCGACACTTCCAGGCGCAGCGGCGGATTGACGTTGTTGATGTCCAGCAGGTTCGGCTTCGGACCGATGAAGGACACCAGCGACATCACCAGCTGTTCGCGGATGGGGTCGATCGGCGGGTTCGTGACTTGCGCAAACAACTGGCGGAAGTAGTTGTAGAACGGCTTGGCGCGGTCCGACAGCACGGCCAGCGGAGCATCGTTGCCCATCGAGCCGATCACTTCCTCGCCGGTCGAGGCCATCGGTTCCAGGATGAACTTGTAGTCTTCCTGGGTCCAGCCAAACGCCTGCTGGCGGTCCAGCAGCGACACGGCCGATTGCGTGGCCACGGCCACCTGGCGCGGCGCGGGCAGCGATTCCAGCTTGATCTGCAGGCGTTCGATCCACTGGCGGTACGGACGGCTGTTGGCCAGCTGCAGCTTGATTTCCGCGTCGTCGATGATGCGGCCCTGTTCCAGGTCGATCAGGAACATCTTGCCCGGCTGCAGGCGCCACTTCTTGACGATGCGGTTTTCGGGGATCGACAGCGTGCCGGCTTCCGAGGCCAGGATGACCATGTCGTCATCGGTGACCAGATAGCGGGCGGGACGCAGGCCGTTGCGGTCCAGCGTGGCGCCGATCTGGCGGCCATCGGTGAACGCGACCGCGGCCGGGCCGTCCCACGGCTCCATCATGGCGGCGTGATATTCGTAGAAAGCACGGCGGCTTTCGTCCATCTGCGTGTGCTGTTCCCAGGCTTCCGGGATCATCATCATCATGGCGTGGGCCAGCGAATAACCCGAATTGACCAGCAGTTCCAGGCAGTTGTCGAACGTCGCGGTGTCCGACTGGCCTTCGTAGACGATGGGGTAGAGCTTCTTCAGGTCGTCGCCCAGCACGGCCGACTGCATCATGCCTTCGCGGGCGCGCAGCCAGTTGAAGTTGCCCTTGACCGTGTTGATTTCGCCGTTGTGGGCAATCATGCGGTACGGGTGGGCCAGGGGCCAGGCAGGGAACGTGTTGGTCGAGAAACGCTGGTGAACCAGCGCCAGCGCGGACACCGTGCGGGTGTCGGCCAGGTCGCGGTAGTAGCGGCCAACCTGATCGGCCAGCAGCAGGCCCTTGTAGACCACGGTGCGCACCGAGGCCGAGGGCACGAAGTATTCCTTGCCGTGCGCCAGGTGCATGTTCTGGATGGCGTGGCTGGCGGTCTTGCGGATCACGTACAGCTTGCGTTCCAGCGCGTCGGGCACCATCACATCGGCGCCGCGGCCGATGAAGAGCTGGCGGATCACGGGTTCGCAGTCGCGCACGGTGGGCGACATGGGCATGTCAACGTCCACCGGCACGTCGCGCCAACCCAGCACGACCTGGCCCTCGGCGCGGACCGAGCGCTCCAGCTCCTGTTCGCAGGCCAGGCGCGAAGCCGTTTCCTTGGGCAGGAACACCATCGCCACGCCGTACTCGCCGGGCGGGGGCAGAATGATGCCTTGCTGGCTGAGCTCGTCGCGATACAGCGTGTCGGGGATCTGAATAAGGATGCCCGCGCCGTCGCCCATGAGCTTGTCGGCCCCGACCGCGCCGCGGTGATCCAGGTTTTCCAGGATCTTCAGACCCTGCTGGATGATCGCGTGGCTTTTCTTGCCCTTGATATGGGCCACGAAGCCGACGCCGCAGGCGTCATGTTCGTTCTTCGGGTTGTACAGGCCCTGGGCCGAAGGCAGACCGATGCGGCTGGCATCGATGGGGATCGCCTTGGAGGTGGGACAGGATTCGGTCGGGGTAATTTGGGGCATGGCGCGCTCCGCAGTGGGCCTGCGTCGTAATGTTGCAGTGCAGGAGACGGACAATACCCCCGACATGAGTAGGGTGCAATAAGAACAAACGGGGTGTGACCCTATTTAAATAGGCGCTCCATCATAGTGCATTAATATAGGGACACAACAACGAGCGCGCCATTATTGGGCTTGCCAGCGGGGTCTCTTCATGAGGAATGACAGAGACCAGGGAAACGGGCCATTTTGCAGTTATGTGTCCCCGTTTAAAAGGAAGATTTTCCTGGTCCCCGATCGACGCGAGGTGTGGCGAAACTGCACCGATCCCGCCCGCCACGCGCAGTCATGCGGACGCGATGCTGCGGAACGCGCTCACGCCGCAGGGGAAGCCGCAGGGTTCCAGCGCAGGACGCCCGGGCAAACAAAACCCGCCGTGCAGGCGGGTCGAAGGATCAGGAATTGGTGGCCGGCGGTGTGGATGTCGACGGCGCTGGCGGGCTGGATTCGTTATCCGCGGCTGCGGCCGCAGGTTTCTTGCGGGGCCGACCCCGCTGGCCGGGCGCCACGCGCCGGCTCGCGGTGTGGGCCAGGCTGGCGATGAAGCTCGCGCCGCCCAACGCCCATTGACCGGAAACGGCTTGGTCGATGCGCTGGGTTTCCTCGCGCGACAGGCCATCCTGAAGCCGCTTGCGGTAGTTGGCCTGACGGTCAAACGGCGTGTTGCCGCAGGCCCAGTAATCGGCGTGATCGGATTGCCATTGCGCGGGGGCGGCGCTGGTGTTGCCGGTATGGCTGGACGCGGACGACCACGGCCACGAATCGGGATCCTGCGAGGCCCCGCTGCGAACCGGATACGTCTCCAGCCAGACCAGCGAAGGCAGCACCCACGCGCCGGGTTCCAGCAAGGCAGATCGGTAACGGCCCGCGAACACCCGGCCGCCACGCAGCCGCGCCGCCAGATTGCGGCCGAGCGTCTGCATCAAGCGGGGCAGGCCTTCTTCGTCGGCGGGCGTGGCCAGGAGCAGGATGCGGTCGTTGGCCAGCAGCCAGCCGTGCACCGACACCCGGTGTCGCTGGGCCGATTCGCCCAGCCAGGTGGCGAGCTGATTCAGGATGTCGGCGGGCGCAGGTTGCGATGGCGCCGCCAACGGCTGAATAAAGTTGGCCTGCACCAGTTGGGGCAGCCCAGGGGCGTACAGACGGGGCAGTCGGGCCATAGTGTCAGGGCTTGCGTATCAGGAAGAACGGGTTGTCTTCACTCACGGTATATAAATAGTGCCACGGTGGGCGCTGGTCAAGTCCCGTGACCACAATCTGAGCGCGGAATCGTATTTTTTTGTGGCGGGCGCTCATTGAGGGGCAGGTTAACATTCGGCGACGGAACGTCGCACCGTGGATTCCCCTAACGCCGACGATTTTTCCGATCTCCAACCTCTTTTCCCGGAGCAAGCCATGGCCGCGTCCCTCGAACTCATCTCGCAGCATCGGTGCTTCGGCGGCACGCAGCGCTATTACCGCCACGCCTCCACGGAAATCGGGCTGCCCATGCGGTTCTCCGTCTATGTGCCGCCGCAGGCCGAGCAGGGTCCGGTGCCGGTGCTGTTCTACCTGGCGGGCCTGACCTGCACCGAAGAGACCTTCATGATCAAGGCGGGCGCGCAGCGGCTGGCCGCCGAACTGGGCGTCATGCTGGTTGCGCCCGACACGAGCCCGCGCGGCGCAGGCGTGCCCGGCGAAGACGAAAGCTGGGACCTGGGCACCGGCGCCGGCTTTTATGTGGATGCCACCACGCCCGCGTGGCGCGACCATTACCGCATGTACAGCTATGTCACCCAGGAGCTGCACGGCATCGTCACCGGCGGCGCTCTGCCGGGCGACGCGTCGCGCACCGGCATCTTCGGCCACTCCATGGGCGGTCACGGCGCGCTGGTGCTGGCGCTGCGCAACCCCCGCAAGTTCCGTTCGGTCTCGGCATTCGCGCCGATCGCCGCGCCCAGTCAGTGCCCGTGGGGCAAGAAGGCGTTCGGCGCCTATCTGGGCGCCGACGAGGCGGACTGGGCGGCCTATGACGCCTCCGCGCTGATGCGCGGCCTGCAGCAGCCTTTCCCCGGGGGCATCCTCATCGACCAAGGCGACGCGGACCAATTCCTGGCCGAGCAGTTGTATCCCGAGGTGTTCGAGGCGGCATGCGCGGCCGCAGGGCAGCCGCTGACCCTGCGCCGCCAGCCCGGCTACGACCACGGCTACTACTTCATCTCGACGTTCATCGAGGATCACATCCGGTTTCACGTCGAGCGGCTTGGAAAACCGGGCGCCTGACGCCCGCTTCTATACTGGCGGACCTGCCGCGGCGGGTGGCGGCTTCCTGCGCCCGCCGCGCTGCAGCCTGCGGCGGCTTGAATAGGAACGTCTGATTTGATCAACGGAATCGCTCCCTTCGCCTGGATCCTGCTGGGCGCCGTCATCGTCCTCTTGCCGGGCTTGGTCATGTTGCTGGGCCGCGGCGGGCCGCGAGACGAACGCGGTCGTCGCATGTTCCAGTTCCGGCCGGTGCGCCGCACGTGCGGCCTGCTGCTGGTGTGCCTGGGATGCGTGACCGGTTTGCTTGCCCTGTCGCTGGTGCAGTTCGTGCGCCTGACCACCGACGAGCCGGTGGCCAGCATCGACGTCCGCCAACAGGCCGAGGGCCAGTTCCAGGTCAATGCCAGCGCGCCCGCCATCGGCTCAAAGCAATATGTTCTATATGGCGACCAGTGGCAGATCGACGCCCGGGTCGTCCGCTGGAGACTGCCCGCGCTGATGGCCGGCGTGCCGCCGCTGTACCGGCTAGAGCGCCTGTCCGGACGCTACAGCGATGCCGCCCGCGAGGCCACCGCCACGCGCTCGGTGCATTCGCTGGACGATTGGCCCGCGCCGGACCTCGGATCCCTGAAAAAAAGTTTTCCGAACTGGTTCCCCTTTGTCGATGTCCAATTTGGCAGCGGCGCGTACATGCCGCTGTTTGACGGGGCCCGCTATCAGGTCTTCATGGATCCGCGCGGCGCGCTCTTCATCCGTCCGGACGGTCAGGCCACCGCCGAAGGGCTGAAGCGCCTGGGCTGGTAACGCCATTACACTGGGCGGCCCGAATAAATGGGGACGCGTCATCAGAATGAAACTTTGACGCGTCGCAACAGTCGAATTAGCACTCCTATTACTTGAGTGCTAACATCGAATTCATGTCGTTATCTCTTCGCCATCCGGAGACCCCCGCTATGAAACAACCCAGTACCTCGTTGACCGCTTCCGGCAACGCTCTGGCGTTGGCCATTGCCAATCCGGGCGCTCTCGGCACGATCGACGCCTATATCTCCGCGGTCAACCGCCTGCCGGTGCTCTCCGCGGATCGCGAAACGGAACTCGGCCGCCGCCTGCGTGACCAGGAAGATCTGGGCGCCGCTCGCGAGCTGATTCTGTCGCACCTGCGCCTTGTGGTGTCCGTGGCCCGGCAATACCTGGGTTATGGCCTGCCCCACGCCGACCTCATCCAGGAAGGCAACGTCGGCCTGATGAAGGCCGTCAAGCGTTTTGACCCCGAGCGCGGCGTGCGCCTGGTGTCCTTCGCCGTTCACTGGATCAAGGCCGAAATCCACGAATACATCATCCGCAACTGGCGGTTGGTCAAGGTGGCCACGACCAAGGCGCAGCGCAAACTGTTCTTCAACCTGCGCAGCATGCGTCCGGACGGCCAGACCCTGGATCCGGAACAGGTCGACCACATTGCTCGCGAGCTGAACGTTCGCCACGAAGACGTGAGCGAAATGGAAGTCCGGATGTCCGGCCGCGACATGTCTCTGGAAAACCAGGACGACGACGACGACAGCTACGCGCCGATCGCCTACCTGTCCGACGAAGGCCGCCAGGAGCCCACGCGCGTGCTGGAACGCGCCGCGCGCGATCAGCTGCAAAGCGCCGGCCTGACCGGTGCGCTCGATGCGCTGGATCCGCGCTCGCGCCGCATCGTTGAAGCCCGCTGGCTGCAGGACGACGGCGGCGCCACGCTGCACGAGCTTGCGCAAGAGTTCGGCGTGTCGGCCGAACGCATCCGCCAGATCGAAGCGGCGGCGCTGAAAAAGATGCGCGGCAACCTCGCCTCGTGAGGTTGCCAGACCCCGTAGCCGCGCCCGTCGCTGCATCCAAGTCAAAGGCCGCAAGTTGCGGCCTTTTTTCTTTGGCCGCGCGCGGTGGGCGGCCAATAAATTGATACAAATTCGGGGTTAAATTTTCCGGGTTCGCAGAAACTTAATGGGGAAGGCGCCGCCTAACTTCATGTAGACCGCGAACTTCGGTTAGCAGTCTTGTCATCCGTCTCGGCTTCTCCTCTTTCCCCTCCCCTATGAGACGGATGCTTGCGGGGCACCTAGCATATCGGTGCCCCGTTTTTTATGCACGCTCGGAACGCAAGCGCTGCAAGAAATCATGCGGCCCGTGCGCTGTCCGGCGCCGCCAGCGCCGTGTGCCATAGCGCGTCCTGCACGCGGCGCACGCCGGTCGCCATCGACCCGTCCTGATAGAGCTTGATCCACCGGTAGCCCGGCGCCATGTTGTCGACGATGTGCTTGCCGTCTCGGATGCTGAATTGAAAGCACGTCGAAGGCGTGGCCAGCATGCGCAGGTTGTGGCGGCGGCGGTCGAACTCGTGGTGCACATGGCCCCAGAGCAGCACGCGCACCTGGGCAAATCGCGCCAGCAGCTTGAAGAGCGCCTGGGGGTTGTCGATCATCATCGAGTCATGCCAGTGGCTGTCGATCTGCATCGGGTTATGGTGCATCGCCACCAGCGTGTGGCGATCGGGCGCCTGCGCCAGCGCCGCTTCCAGCATGTCCAGTTCGCTGTTGCATAGATGGCCCGCGTTCGAGCCGGGCACCGTGGTGTCCAGCGCAACGATGCGCCATGCGCCCACGTCTGTCACGGGCATGGACCAGTCGGAGAGTTCCTGGCGCAGAACGGACGGTTGATCGTGATTGCCGGGCAGGCAGCGGATGGTCGCGCGTTCCAGCGCGGCCGATTCGGACAGGATGCGCGCGAAACGCCGGTAGCCTGCGGCTTCGCCGTCCTGCGACAGGTCGCCCGTGGCGAGCAGCAGGTCGGGATGCTTGCCGTCGGCTTCGATCTGGCGCAGCACGGCGCGCAGGCTTGCGTCGGTATTGACGCCCAGCATCGACGTTTCGGGTTCGCCGAAAAGATGGCTATCGGTCAACTGGACGAGCATCGCGGGCGCGTCGTGGCGCCGGGTCAAGGTGTGGATGCGTGCCACGTGCCGCTCCTGCAAAAGTTCGCGTGATGCCACATTACCCAAAAAACATGGCGCGGCACGTTTCGCAAGCGTCCATTGGGGTAACGAAACGTGCATTCTCCCCGATTCCCGCCACGCCCCGGCCGCGAGCGCCGGAAAAAAGCCGCTATTCTTGTGAAACTTTCCACAAGCACTACGATCGGGACGCGGCGCTACCCATGGATGTTGGTTTTCTCGTATTTGGTCTTGCGGGCCTGCTCACGCTGGTCTGCTTCATGCCGCCCCTGGCCGGCCGCGTCAAGCTGCCCTATTCGGTGCTGCTCGCCATCGTCGGCTGTCTGCTCGGGATCGTCATTCACGTGCACGGCTGGGCGCCCGCCTGGATCGGTGACTTTCTCGATTCGCTGGAGCGCTTCGAGATCTCGTCAGAGACCTTCCTGATGGTGTTCCTGCCGGTGCTGCTGTTTGAGACGGCGCTGTCGATGAACGTGCGCCGGCTGATGGACGACATCGGGCCGATCCTGATGATGGCCATCGTGGCCGTGGTTGTCTGCACGGTCGTGGTGGGGGTGACGCTGGATGCCATCTCGCCCTATGGGCTAGTCGTTTGCCTGCTGCTGGGCGCCATCGTGGCGACGACGGATCCGGTGGCAGTGGTCGGGATCTTTCGCGAAGTGGGCGCGCCCAAGCGGCTGACGACGCTGGTCGAGGGCGAAAGCCTGTTCAACGACGCGGCGTCCATTGCCCTGTATTCCGTGCTGCTGGCCGTGCTTAGCGGCAAAGGCGAACTGTCCGTCAGCGGCATCTTCAATGACTTCATCGTGCACTTCATCGGCGGCGGCGTGGCCGGGTTTGCGATGGGGCGCCTGGCCTGCTTTCTGTTCGCCTGGCTGCGCGGCTTTCCCACGGCCGAGATCACCCTGACGCTGACGCTGGCCTATCTGTCCTTCTTCATCTCCGAGCATTACCTGAACGTGTCGGGCGTGGTCGCCACCGTGATCGCGGGCCTGGTGGTCGGGTCCACCGGCCGCACCCGCATGTCGCCGACCACCTTCGAACACCTGGCCAGCGCCTGGGAGCAGTTTGGTTTCTGGGCCAACTCCCTCATCTTCCTGTTCGCGGCCATGCTGATCCCGAAGCTGATGGCGGCGGCCGATTGGCAGGAACTGGTGCTGGTGGGTGTGGTGTTCGTGGTGACGCTGGTCGCGCGGGCAATCGTGGTGTTCGGGCTGCTGCCGCTGCTTGGCCTGACCCGGCTGGGCACCAAGGTCAGCAATCCGTACAAGGTGGTGATGCTGTGGGGCGGATTGCGCGGCGCCGTGTCGCTGGCGCTGGCGCTGGCGGTGACCGAGCAGATGGGCGTGCCCGAAGAGGCGCGCCAGTTCATCGCCGTGGCCACCACGGGCTTTGTGCTGATGACCCTGTTCGTCAACGGCATCAGCCTGCGGCCGCTGATTCGCATGCTGGGGCTGAACCAGCTGTCGCCGGTCGAGCGCACCATCCGCAATCAGGTGCTGGCCGTGGCGCTGGAAGATCTGCAGGGCAAGACCGAGGAAGTGGCCAAGGCCGAGCACATCGGCAACGAAGTCCGCGACCGTATCCGCGCCGTGTTCGACGCCAGCCTGGCCAGCGTGCACGACGGCCGGGTCAGCCAGATGACGGACGAGCAGCGCGTGTCAGTGGGACTGGCCATGGTTGCCCAGCGCGAAGAGGAAATGTTCTTCGATATCCTGAAGGCGCAGATCGTGGACTGGCGCATGGCCGAAACCCTGCTGGCGCGGGCTGAACGGCTGGAAGACGCGATCCGGCTGGGCGGCGTCGAAGGCTTCGAGCGCGCCATTGCCGCCGATGTCCGCTATTCGACGGGTTTCCGGCTGGCATTGCGGCTGCATTACCTGTTCGGCTTTCAGGGCTGGCTGGCGCGCGAGCTTGGCCAGCGCTTTGCCAACCTGATGAGCAAGCGCTCGGTCGCGCAGCGCCTGATCGCCTTTGCGCGCGAGCAGATCACGCCGCTGCTTGGCGAAGAGGCCACGCAGCGCATCGTGTCGCTGCACCAGCGCCGTCTGGATCTGATCGAAAACGCCCTGCAGGCGCTGAACCTGCAATATCCGTCGTACGCCCAATGGCTGCAGGAAAGTTATCTGGGCCGCGTGGCCCGCGAGCTCGAACGCATCCGCTATCGCGACATGCTTGAGCAATTCCTGATCAGCGGCGAAGTCTATGCGGACCTGACCGAGCAATTGAAAAGCCGCTGGGCGCACATCGACAAGCACCCGCCGCTGGACATTGAAATGAGCGCGGCAGAACTGATCAAGCGCGTGCCGCTGTTCGAAGGGCTGTCGCCCGATTCGCTGCGCGCCATCAGCAAGTTGCTCAAGCCCCGCCTGGCGCTGCCCGATCAGCGGGTCCTGACGAAGGGGCGGCATGGCGAGGAAATGTGCTTCGTGGCGTCGGGCGCCGTGGCGGTTCATCTGCCCGACAACACCATGATCGAACTGGGCAGCGGCGAATTCTTCGGCGAGCTGGGTCTCTTGGGCGAAGTGCAGCTTACGCCGGACGTGACCTCGCTGGGCTACAGCAAGCTGCTGATGCTGTCGTCGCGCGACTTCCACGCCCTGCTCGACCGCGACGAAAACCTGCGCGAACGCATTCAGGTCGTGGCCAAGCAGCGCTTGCGCGCGATTGAGGTGTGGAAACAGTTTTCGCAGCAGTCTGCGGCCGCGGCCGCCGCGCCGGCGCCCGTGCCGCCGCCCAGCTCGGCGCAGGCGGCCGAGGCCGCGGAAGCGGCTGGCGCGGGCAGTCCGGCCCAAGCCGAAGATCTGCAAGCGGCCCGCGAACTGCGCGGTGAATCATCGGGTGCCGATGGCGCCGCGGCGGGGGGCGTGCTGGGAACGCCGGAACCCGCGCCGCGCTAGGCGCGCCCCGCTAGGCGCCCCGCCCAATCCCGTGTCCTAGCTTCTGCGCCGTATCAGGCCCGCCCAGCCTAGCTCGGCTCGGCTCGGCTCGGCCCAGCTCAGCCCCGGGCGGGCGCCTGATCAGATCGTGATCTCGCCCGCGGCCTGGCGCCGCATGATGTCCTCGACCAGCACCAATGCCGCTTCCAGCGTGAACTCGCCCTCGGCGACATGGTGCAGGGCCGTGGCGACGTCGATGGTGGCAATCTCCATGACCTCGCCGTCGCGGTTGGCGGGACGGACGTCCGGCGCCAGGATGCACGTGCTGGTCAGCACGTCTTCGACCTGATAGCCCTCGGGCAGCCGGCGGTGGATGCGCAGGATCGTGCGCAGCGGCGTGCGGCGCGCGAGATCGGGTTCGTCCAGGCCGGCCTCTTCGCCGCATTCGCGCACCAGCGCCAGTTCCAGGTCTTCGCCCCTGCCGGCCAGCCCGCCAACTAGCGTGTCCCACATACCGGGATCGGTGGATTTGCTGAGAGAACGCCGCGCGACCCATAGCTTGCCGTCAGGCGTCCAGGCGTTTAGGTGCACGGCTTTGGTCAACAGGCCCAGCGGCCGCACGGCGGCGCGTTCGATCACGCCGAGCGTCTCGTCGCCATCCAATACGTCCAGCAGTTCGTCGCGCCAGCCGCGCAGGCAGTTGGCTTGGCGCAACAGTTCCGCGGCCTGTTCCAGCGCCGCGTCCAGCGCATTGCCCGGCGCCAGGCCCTCGCCGATGCGCAATGCCGTGCCGTCGGACTGTGTTTCGGGCGCGTCGCGCAGCGCGTCGCAGGCCGCGTGCGTGGCCCAGCCGCAGCGTCGCCCCGCTATATATAGAGCGCGCGCGCCTTCGGGGGCGGGCTCTTGCGCGCGGGCGCACAGGGCGGCATACAGATCGGACAGCGGCTTTTGCATCGTGGCGCCATGGTGATGAGGTTGCGGGCGATTTTAAGCCACCCTGTTTACGGCTCGCGGTCAAGGGGGCGCGCCCAAGTGGGGGCGGGCCGCATGAATTCAAGAGCACTAAATTACATCTGTTTGCGCGTCCGCTATAATCCGCCAGTTTCTTTGTGATTTCGAGAGGGAACGACAGGGCCGCTCTATCTCCCTGCATCGCCCTGCCATCTAATAATTGCGTGTTGCCCGTATTCCGGTGACTTCCGCCACCAGCAAATGGGCCTTCGCGCCGTATTTCGAGGTAAGCATGAAGAAGTGGAGAGGGATACTGGGGGCTTGTGCGATGCTGATTGGCGGCGTGGCCGGTGCCCAGGTGCAAAACATGCCCGGCGGTCCGAAGGTCAATCAGCTGAACCTGCATGAAGGCGTCACCGCGATTTCGCGCGACATCATGTGGCTGCATTGGTTGCTGCTCACGATCTGTATTGTGATTTTCATCGGCGTCTTTGGAGTGATGTTCTACTCCATCTGGGCGCACCGGAAGTCCCGCGGCCACAAGGCGGCGACCTTCCACGAACATCTGGGTGTCGAAGTCGCCTGGACTGTCATTCCCTTCATCATCGTCATCGCCATGGCGCTGCCGGCCACCAAGACGGTCGTCGCCATGAAAGACACTTCCAGCGCCGACCTGACCGTCAAGGTCACCGGCTATCAATGGAAGTGGGGCTACGAATACCTCGACGGCTCTGCCGCCGGCATCAAGTTCCTCTCCACGCTTTCCACGCCGCGCGCCCAGATCGAGAACCGCGAGCCCAAGGGCGAGTTCTATCTGATGGAAGTGGACAACCATCTGGTCGTTCCCGCCAACAAGAAGATCCGCATCGTCCTCACGGCGGCCGACGTCATCCACTCGTGGATGATTCCGGACTTCGGCGTGAAGCAGGACGCGATCCCCGGGTTCCTCCGCGACACCTGGTTCAACGCCGAAAAGCCTGGCATCTATCGTGGCCAGTGCGCGGAATTGTGCGGCAAGGACCACGCCTTCATGCCCATCGTCGTGGAAGTCCTGGCGCAAGCCGACTACGATAAGTGGGTTGAAGACCAAAAGAAGAAGATGGCGGCAAACGCCGACGATCCCAATAAAGAGTGGACGGAAGCCGAACTGGTTGCCCGCGGCGAAAAGGTTTTCGCGGCAAATTGCGTGGCCTGCCACCAGGCCAACGGCAAGGGCATTCCCGGTTCCTTCCCGCCGCTCGACGGAGACAAGGTTGTTCTGGGCCCCAAGGGGGAGCAGATCAACACCGTGCTGAAGGGCAAGCCCGGCACCGCCATGGCGGCGTTCGGCGGGCAGCTCAACGATGTCGAGATCGCAGCGGTCATCAGCTATACGCGCCATGCCTGGAGCAATGCCGGCAAGGGGCAGGACCCGACGGTTCTACCGAAGGACATCACGCCCGCGCGCTGATTGCGCGCGCGCCGTTCCTTCACCGTAGAACCGGTTCCGTTTAGTCAGAGATACCCTGCCGCCCCGTTGGACGGGGCTGGCACTCAGCAGGAAGGAGTCCATCATGAGCAGCGTCACTGTAGACCACGTGTCGCCGGGCCACGGCCACGGTCACGATGACCACCATCACGGCGTGCCCACGGGCTGGCGCCGGTGGCTTTTTGCAACGAACCACAAAGACATCGGGACGATGTATCTCATCTTCTCGTTCGTCATGCTTCTGGAGGGCGGCACGCTGGCCCTTCTGCTGCGCACCGAACTCTTCGAGCCCGGCCTGCAGTTCTTCCGCCCCGAACTGTTCAACCAGTTCACCACGATGCACGGCCTGATCATGGTGTTCGGCGCCATCATGCCGGCCTTCGTGGGCTTTGCGAACTGGATGATCCCGATGCAGATCGGTGCATCCGACATGGCGTTCGCGCGCATGAACAACTTCAGCTTCTGGCTGCTGCCGGTTGCCGCGATCATGCTGACCGCCTCGTTCTTCGTGCCGGGCGGCGCCACCGCCGCGGGCTGGACGCTGTACGCGCCCCTGTCGCTGCAGATGGGCCCGGGCATGGACCTGGCCATCTTCGCCATCCACATCATGGGCGCCTCGTCCATCATGGGCGCCATCAACATCATCGTGACCGTGCTGAACATGCGCGCGCCCGGCCTGACGCTGATGAAGATGCCGCTGTTCTGCTGGACCTGGCTGATCACCGCGTTCCTGCTCTTGGCCGTGATGCCGGTGCTGGCCGCCGCCATCACCATGGTGCTGACCGACCGCCACTTCGGCACGGGCTTCTTCAACGCCGCCGCCGGCGGTGACCCGGTCCTGTACCAGCACGTGTTCTGGTTCTTCGGGCACCCCGAGGTCTACATCATGATCTTGCCGGCGTTCGGCATCGTGTCGGCCATCGTGCCCGCGTTCGCCCGCAAGAAGCTCTTCGGCTACGCCTCGATGGTGTACGCCACCGCCTCCATCGCCGTGCTGTCGTTCATCGTGTGGGCGCACCACATGTTCACGACGGGCATGCCGGTGACCGGCCAGCTCTACTTCATGTACGCCACCATGCTCATCTCCATCCCGACTGGGGTGAAGGTGTTCAACTGGGTCGCGACGATGTGGCGCGGTTCCATGACGTTCGAGACGCCGATGCTGTTTTCCATCGGCTTCATCTTCGTGTTCACGATGGGCGGCTTCACGGGCCTGATCCTGTCGGTGGCGCCGATCGACATCCAGGTCCACGACACCTACTACGTGGTGGCTCACTTCCACTACGTGCTGGTGGCCGGTTCCCTGTTCGCGCTGTTTGCCGGCGCTTACTACTGGGTGCCCAAGTGGACGGGCCGCATGTACAGCGAAAAGCTGGGCAAGCTGCACTTCTGGTCCACGCTGATCTCGTTCAACGTGACCTTCTTCCCGATGCACTTCCTGGGTCTGGCGGGCATGCCGCGCCGTTACGCCGACTACGCCGCGCAGTTCACGACGTTCCATCAGCTCGCCACCATCGGCGCGTTCTGGTTCGGCCTGTCGCAGCTGATTTTCCTGGTTGCGATCCTGCGCTGCTACATGGGCAAGGGCGAACCGGCCCCGGCCAAGCCGTGGGAAGGCGCCGAAGGACTGGAATGGACGGTGCCGTCGCCCGCCCCGTTCCACACCTTTGAAACGCCGCCCGAAGTGAAGTAATCCCTTATCCATGTTTCAGGCCGCACAGCAATGACACCCGAGCAGCGCCGTCGTAACAAGATCGCAGGACTGGTTCTTCTGGTTTTCGTCATTGCCGTGTTTGCCTGGACGGTGATCCGCGGTTCGGCCTTGCTGACCGGCAAGGCGGTGGGCTAGAGCCTCCGGCCATGAGCGACGACCTTCGCGAAACGTCTCAGCGCAAGCTGAGCTTCCTTCAGACGATGAAGGCGGTGGCGTGGGGGTTCTTCGGCGTGCGCAAGGGCGCGGGCTACCGTGAGGACAGCGCCAAGCTCAATCCCGTCCACGTCATCGTGGCCGGGCTGCTGGCAGCGGCAATCTTTGTGACTGTGCTGGTTTTAATTGTTCGTTGGGCTGTTTCCAGCCTGACTTGAATTACCTAAATCTAAATCTGTACCAGGGAGAAAGCCATGAGTGCAAGTCACTCGGTTCAAGGTAAAGAGGCACCGTACTACTTTGTCCCCGCCGACTCGGGCCATCCCGTGCGCATGGCCGTGGCACTGCTCTTCATGGGCCTGGGGGCCGCGGCCTGGGTCAACGGCGCCGATTGGGGCAAGTGGTCCGTGCTGGTCGGATTCATTGGCGTGATCATCGTGATGTATTACTGGTTCGGCGACGCCATCCACGAATCCGAGATCGGCCTGAACAGCAAGCGCATCGACGGCTCGTACCGTTGGAGCATGAGCTGGTTCATCTTCTCCGAGGTCATGTTCTTCGCCGCGTTCTTTGGCGCGCTCTGGTACACGCGCACCATCACGACGCCGTGGCTGGGCGACATCGACCACCGCCTGATGCTGTGGCCGGACTTCCAGGCGGCCTGGCCCAACTTCGGTCCGGCGGGCGTGGTCGAACCCTTCCAGACCGTGGGTCCGTTCTGGCTGCCCACGATCAACACGGCGCTGCTGCTGAGCTCCGGCGTCACGCTCACCATTGCCCACCATGCGCTGCGTGAAAACCACCGCGGCAAGGCCAAGTTCTGGCTGGCGGCCACCGTCATCCTGGGCTTTGTCTTCGTGGGCTGCCAGGCGTTCGAATACATCCACGCCTACCGCGACCTGAACCTGAAGTTCAATTCGGGCGCGTACGGGTCGCTGTTCTACATGCTGACCGGCTTTCACGGGTTCCACGTGATCCTGGGCGCCACGATGCTCACGGTCATCCTGATCCGCCTGATCCGCGGCCATTTCACGCCGGATCATCACTTCGGGTTCGAAGGCGCGGCCTGGTACTGGCACTTTGTCGACGTGGTGTGGCTGGGCCTGTACCTGTTCGTGTATTGGTTCTGACCGCATTGGCCCTGACGGCGGCCGGCAGCGCCGGCGGCCGTTGCGGCAGGGAAAGCGCGAAGGGAGCCGGGCGGCAAGCCGGCCTCCGTCGCGCTTTCAGCCCATCTGGCGGGGCGCGGCGGCAGGCGTCACGCGAGGCCCGGGGAACCGGGCGGCGGGCAGCCTATCTAAATCCGGTGCTCTCGATCCAGCCCATGTAATGGGCGAACAGCACGAACAGGAACAGGGCGACCGACAGGCCGATCCGGACCGTCAGCGCGTTGACCGTGCGGTTGGTGGTACCTTTGTCCCGCATCAGGTAGACCAGGGCGGATGCCAGACTGGCCAGTATCCCGATGAAGGCCAGAACGACGAAAACGCGCATTGTGGTCTCCCGACAATTCAGATTTAGCAACGACAGATGTCCCGACCGCATTCCACCCGCTACACGGTAGCCGCCTTATTGTTGCTTGGCCTCGCCGTGGTGGTCCTGGTGTCGCTGGGACAATGGCAGATGCGCCGCAGCGATGAGCGACGCGCCATTCTGGCCGCGATCGAAGCCGGCCGCAAGCAAGCGCCCCTGCTTCTGACGCCGGCGACGCCGCCCGCGGACATGACGCCGTGGCGCGTGGCGCAGGCCAGCGGGACATGGCTGCCGCAATTCAGTGTACTGCTGGA
Source organism: Achromobacter mucicolens (assembly GCF_029866465.1). Taxonomy (NCBI): domain Bacteria; kingdom Pseudomonadati; phylum Pseudomonadota; class Betaproteobacteria; order Burkholderiales; family Alcaligenaceae; genus Achromobacter; species Achromobacter mucicolens. The sequence continues at coordinate 221,595 of NZ_CP123364.1, forward strand.
CAATCGCAACCACGACGGCAGGCCGGGCTACTGGCTGGCCACGCCGCTGTTGCTGGATGCGGCGACGAATCGCGCGGTGCTGGTGCTGCGGGGCTGGCTGCCGCGCGTGATCCAGGGCCAGGGCGAGCCGCAGCTGCCGGCCACGCCCGAGGGCATGCAGACCGTGCAAGGCGAGCTGTCCGTACGCGTGCCGCGCCTGTTTGAACTGTGGTCGCTGGGCGGCGCCGACGCCTCCGCGCTGCCCGCGGCGCTGCCGGTTGCGGGCGGCGCGGTGCCGCAAGTGCAGAACCTGCCGCTGGACGACTATGCGCGCGCGACCGGATTGAATCTGCTGCCCACGGTGCTGAGCCAGGGCGGCCAGGTGGACGACGGCCTGGTGCGCGACTGGCCCCAGCCGTCGGTGGATTTCCAGCAGAACACGTCGTACGCGGTACAGTGGTTCGCTTTCGGCGCGATTGCGGCGATTGCCTGGCTGGTGGTGCTGGGGGGCGCCATCCGCCGCAGGCGCCAGCGCGTGGACCAGCAGGCGCAGGCTCGCATGCGGGCACGCAGATGACCAACGCTATTCCAGGATACAAAGTGGCTCGCGACATTTCATCCAACAAGCCCGCACGCAAGCGTTCGCTGATGCCGATGGTGCTGGTGTTCCTGTGCTCGCTGGCGCCCATCGTCGCCGCGTTCGTGGTCTACATGAACCCGCAATGGTGGCCCAGCGATTCCAGCAATTACGGCACGCTCCTGTCGCCGCAACGCCCGATGCCCGAAGCGTCCGAACTGCGCCTGACCACGCTGGACGGCAAGCCGTTCGATCTGCAGAGCCTGAAGGGCAAGTGGCTGCTGGTGGCCGCAGATGGCGCGGCCTGCCCCGAAAGCTGCGCGCGCAAGCTCTTCATCACCCGCAACAGCCACGCCAGCCAGGGCAAGAACGTGGATCGGCTGGCGCGCGTGTGGTTCATCACCGATGATGCGGTGGTGCCGGACAAGGTGCTGGAGGCGTACAAGGGCACGGTCATGGTGCGGGTGGATCCGGACCAGCTGGCCCGATTCCTGCTGGCGCGCGACACGGCCGCGGGGCAGCCCGGACTGCAGGATCCGATCTGGGTGATCGATCCGCTGGGCAATCTGATGATGCAGTATCCCGCCGAGGCGGATGGCGTGCGGGTGCGCAAGGACATCAGCAAGCTGGTCTATAACTCGCGCATTGGTTGAACGGTTTTTTGGTTTTGATATGGAACGCATCAAAGCGCGTTATCGCAAGCTCGTTTTCTTCACCTGGTTCCTGACGCTGGACCTCATCATGTTCGGCGCCTTCGTGCGCCTGACCGATTCCGGGCTGGGCTGTCCGGACTGGCCCGGCTGCTACGGCAGCGTCACGCCGATCGGCGCGATGGGCGACATCCACGAAGCCTCGCAGGCCATGCCTTTCGGCCCGGTGACGCTGTCCAAGGCCTGGATCGAAATGATCCACCGCTACGTCGGCGCCATCCTGGGCATGCTCATCATCGGCATCGTCTACATGGCCTGGCGCTATCGCCGCGAACTGGGCCGTTCGCCCGCGCTGGCCATCACCACGCTGGTTGCCGTGTGCGTGCAGGGCGCGTTCGGCGCGTGGACCGTGACCCACAAGCTCATGCCCGCCGTCGTGACGGCCCACCTGGTGTTTGGCCTGTCGGTGCTGGCGTTGATGACCTGGCTGTCCTCGCGCGAGCGCCCGCACCTGCCCGTCAGCGCCGAGGCCGTGCGGTGGAAGCCGTGGGTGGCGGTCGGATTCGGGCTGCTGCTGGTGCAGGTCACGTTGGGCGGCTGGGTCAGCACCAACTATGCGGCGCTGGCCTGCATGGACTTTCCCACGTGCCACGGGCAATGGGTGCCGGAAATGGACTTCCACGGCGGCTATTCGGTCATCCGGGGGCTGGGCGAACTGCCGTCCGGCGAAATGATCTCGCAGCCCGCGCTGACCGCGATCCATTGGGTGCATCGCAATTTCGCCTTTGTGGTGTTCGTCTACCTGGGCATCCTGGCCTGGCGGCTGCGCGCCGCCGAACCCGGCCTGCGCGGCCCGGCCACGCTGATGCTGGCCCTCCTGGCCGCGCAGCTGTTCACGGGGCTGACCACCATCTTCTTTCAGTGGCCGCTTCTGATCGCCGTCCTGCACAATGGGGGCGCGGCGGGCCTGACATTGTCGGCCGTGGTGTTGTTGGTGCGGCTGGCGTCTGCCGGCCGCGAGCCGGCGGGGCGGTACGACCCCAATTTGGTGCGCGTTTAAAATGAGGTCCACTATGACCAGTCTTGCCGCTCCTCAATCCGGATTGCTCCGCCAGTACCTCGTTCTCACCAAGCCGCGCGTCACGCAGCTGGCTGTGTTTTGCGCCGTGATCGGCATGTTCCTCGCGGCGCCCGGCATCCCGGACATGCGCCGGGTGCTGTTCGGCACGATCGGTATCTGGCTGCTGGCCGCCGCCGCCTTCGCCATCAACTGCCTGATCGAACAGGAAGTCGACGCCCGCATGCTGCGCACCGCGCGCCGGGCCACGGCGCGCGGCACCATTTCGGCATTCCAGGTGCTGAGCCTGTCGGGTCTGCTGGGCGGCGCGGGCATGTTCGTGCTCTATCACATGGTCAACCCGCTCACCATGTGGCTGACGTTCGCCACGTTTGTGGGCTACGCCATCATCTACACCATCATCCTCAAGCCGCGCACGCCGCAGAACATCGTGATCGGCGGCCTCTCGGGCGCGATGCCGCCGGCGCTGGGCTGGGCGGCCGTCGCCGATTCTGTGCCGGCCGAGGCCTGGGTGCTGGTCCTCATCATCTTCATCTGGACGCCGCCGCACTTCTGGGCGCTGGCGCTTTACCGCAACCACGATTACGCCAAGGCCGGCCTGCCCATGCTGCCGGTCACCCACGGCAACCAGTTCACGCGTCTGCACATCCTGCTGTACAGCCTGGCGTTGATGGCGACCACGCTGTTGCCCTACGCCATCCGCATGAGCGGGGAACTCTATCTGCTGTCGGCGCTGGTGCTGGGCGGCATGTTCGTGTCGTATGCGTGGCGCCTGTACCGCGCATACAGCGACGAGCTGGCCCGCAGCATGTTCCGTTTTTCCATTCTCTACCTGGCGCTGCTGTTTGGCGCCCTGCTGGTGGACCACTGGGTCGCCCTGTTGCGCTGACCCCCTGGAGGTTGTCGATGTCCGTGTTTTCCGCCAGCCGCCGGCTGGCCCTGCGACTGGGCGCAGCTGCCGCCGTCGCCGCCGCCCTGGTTGCCTGCGGCGACAGCAAGCCCGTCTTCAAGGGTAGCGATATCACCGGCACGCAATTGGGCCGCGGCATGGAACTGTCCGACCACAACGGCAAGCTGCGTCAGCTGTCGGACTTTTCCGGCAAGGTCGTGGTCGTGTTCTTCGGTTTCACGCAGTGTCCAGACGTGTGCCCCACGGCGCTGGCTGAACTGACCGAAGTCATGAAGAAGCTGGGTCCGGATGCCGATCGCGTCCAGGTGCTGCTGATCTCGGTGGACCCCGAGCGCGACACGCCTGAGGTGCTCAAGCAGTACGTCACGGCGTTCGATCCGCGGTTCCTGGGCCTGACGGGCACGCCCGACCAGGTCAAGAAGGCGGCGGCCTCGTTCAAGGCCTATTACGCCAAGGCGCCCACCAAGGACGGCAATTACACGATGGACCACACGGCCGCGTTCTACCTGCTGGACGGCAAGGGAGAATCGCGCGTGCTGGTCAACAACAACGTCGGCGTGGACGCGCTGACGCAGGACATCCAGGCGCTGCTGAAGGGTTGATTCCCCCGGGCGGGTTCAGGCCTTTGCCGCCGCCCACGCGGCCAATGCGGCGCGGGCCTTGTCGCTGAGTTCGGCGGTGGAAATATCGCGCCGATGCGCGATGATCATCAAGGCGTAGGGCGTGGCAAGCGCGGCCGCTTCGGGACACAGGCGCGCCTCTTCACCCACCGAGGGCGACGTGTTGCGCCAGTAGTTGATGGCCTGTTCGAGTTGGGGCAGCGTGATCAAATCCATGCGCCTATTGTCCACGAATGCCCCACCCTGTCCACCCTCCATCCACCCTTCATCCGCCCTGCAATGAAGGGTCACCATCGCAACATGCCGAAACCGCGCGCGGGTGCTATACCACTGCCGGTTAGTTACGATGGAGCATCGTCATGAATACTTCGACCTCTACCGCGTCGCCGCGCCGCGGCCTGCATCCGCTGCTTGCCGCCGCCGCGATCGCCGTCATCGTCATGTGCTCGGTGGGCGTGGCCGCCGTGCTGGGCTGGCTGCCGTCGCCGTCGGCTAACCCGCACGCTGACCAGGCCGTGGCCGAGGCCGGCCCCGAGGATGCCAACCTGGCGCCTGCGCCGGCTGCCGAGCCGCCCGGCGCGGGCAGGCCCGCCGGCCAGATGCGCGAGGCGCAGCAAGCGCAGGCCGCCCCGGCCCCGCGTCCCGCTGCCGCGCCCGCACAGCAGGCGTGCGCCAGCTGCGGCGTGGTCGAGACCATCCGCCAGGTGCAGGTGCCCGCCAAGGATGACGGCAACCATCTGGTTGGCACCATCGCGGGCGGCGTGGCCGGCGGCGTTGTGGGTAATCAGTTTGGTGGAGGCAACGGCAAGACCGCGCTGACGGTGCTGGGCGCGGTCGGCGGCGCTTTGGCAGGCCGTGAAGTTGAGCGTAATATCAGACAGCAACAAACAGTGACGCACTATGAGCTCACGGTCCGCATGAATGACGGCAGCAAGCGCCAGTTCCGCAGCGCGCAGCCGTTCTCGTTTGCCTCCGGCGACCACGTGCGCGTGGAGAATAATCAATTGCTGCCCGGTTGATACCGGCCGGCGGCGGCAAGCATCCCACTATGGAGAGATCTGGAATGAGCGACCAATTCAACAATCCGTTCGTCCTGCCCGGCATGGGCCAGAATTCCGATCTCTCGGGCAATCCGCTTCTGGCCAGCATGGAGATGATGCGCCAGGCGTGGGCAGGCCTGACGGGCCCCGGCGGCCTTGCCAGCAGCCTGCCCATGGCGCCGCCCATGAATCTCGAAGACCTGGACCGCCGCATCGCCGAACTGCGCTCGGTGGAGAACTGGCTGCGCATGAACCTGAGCATGCTCTCCAGCACCATCCAGGGCATGGAGGTGCAACGCTCCACCATCAGCACCCTGCGCGCCTTCGTGGACAGCGCCTCGCGCATGGACATGGGGGCAAGCCCCGACGCTGGGGCGCCATCGCCGCTGGAAGTCGCCCTGGGCTTGAAGCCCGCGCCCAAGGCTGCGGCGTCCGGCCATGCCGCGGCGGCAGATGAAAAGGAAAGCGCCGGCGCACAATCCGGCGCCAAGGCGCAAGGCGAAGACGCCTCCGCCGGGCCGGATGCGGCAGCCGCCATGAGCGAGCAGATGGGCGCCGCGGCGCAGTCGGCATCCAAGGCCTGGTGGGAGCTGCTGCAGCAGCAGTTCAATCAGATCGCGGCCGCTACCGCGGCCTCCATGCCTGCCGGCGCACCGGGCACGGCCAGCGCCAAGTCCGAACCCTCGCATCCCAAGGCGTCGGCCGAGGCGCAGGCCAAGCCCGGCAAACCCGCGGCCAAGCCCGCCGCCACCGCCCGCAAGCCGGCCCCCGCCAAGAAAGCGGCCAAGCCAGCGGCCAAGACTGCCAAGAAAAACGGGCCTGCCGACAGCAAGCCCTGACACCATCTTTCAATCGACACGCGGAGCCGCCGCCAGGCCGCCCGCCCGTCTCTCAACCTACTGGAACTTATGCTTAATGTAGTGATTCTTGCCGCCGGACTGGGTAAACGCATGCAGTCCGACCTTCCCAAAGTGCTGCACACGCTGGCCGGCAAACCCATGCTGGCGCATGTGCTGGACAGCGCACGCCAACTGAATCCCGCGCGCATCGTCGTGGTGGTCGGCCATGGCGCCGATCGCGTCAAGCAGGCATTCGAAGGCCAGCCGGATCTGCACTTCGTGCTGCAGCAGCCGCAGCAGGGTACGGGTCACGCCGTGCAGCAGGCCGTGCCGCAACTGCTGGAAGGCGACGGCAAGGACGACGTCACGCTGGTGCTGTACGGCGACGTGCCGCTGGTGCAGCCGGAAACGCTCAAGCGCCTTCTGGACGCGCGCGGCCAGGGCGCCGCCGTGCTGACCGAAGTGCTGGCCGATTCCACCGGTTATGGCCGCATCGTGCGCGACGCCAAGGGCAGCGTGTGCCGCATCGTCGAACACAAGGATGCCTCGGAAGCCGAGCGCGAGATCAAGGAAGTGAACACCGGCATCCTCACCGCGCCCACCGCGAAGCTGAAGAACTGGCTCACCCGCATCGACAACAACAACGCCCAGGGCGAGTACTACCTGACCGACGTGGTCGGGCTGGCCGTGGTCGACGAGATTCCCGTGGGCGCGGCCCAGCCGGGCGCCGCCTGGGAAACGCTGGGCGTGAACAGCCGAGTGCAGCAGGCCGAACTGGAGCGCCGCTGGCAAGCCGAGCAGGCCCGCCGCCAGCTTGAAGCCGGTGTCACGCTGGCCGACCCGGCGCGCTTTGACGTGCGCGGCACGCTCACTTGCGGCCGCGATGTCTTCATTGACGTGGGCTGCGTCTTCGAAGGCCAGGTGTCCCTGGCCGACGGCGTGCGCGTGGGCCCACACTGCGTGCTGCGCGACGTCAGCGTTGGCGCGGGCACGCACATCGAGGCCTTCAGCCATCTGCAGCAGGCCGAAGTCGGCCGCGATGCGCGCGTGGGTCCCTACGCCCGCCTGCGTCCTGGCGCCGAACTGGGCGACCGCAGCCACGTCGGCAACTTCGTCGAGATCAAGAAGAGCGTGCTGGGTGCGGACAGCAAGGCCAACCACCTTGCGTACATCGGCGACGCGGACATCGGCGCGCGCGTGAACGTGGGCGCGGGCACCATCACCTGCAACTACGACGGCGTGAACAAGCACCGCACCGTCATCGAAGACGACGCCTTCATCGGCTCGGACACGCAGCTCGTCGCGCCGGTGCGCGTGGGCCGTGGTGCGACGCTGGGCGCCGGCACCACCCTCACGCGTGACGCGCCGGCCGACAAGCTGACCGTGTCGCGTCCCAAGCAGGTCACCGTTGACGGATGGCAGCGCCCGGTAAAGAAGTCGTGACGCAGGATCAGGAAGCGGCCGCGGGGGGTGGGGCCAGGCCCGCGCACCCCGACGGCCTGCCGGCGCCGCGCCGGTACTGGGCGGCGGCCACCGTGATGACGGGCATCAGCCTGTCGGTGCTGGACACCACCATCGCCAACGTGGCGCTGCCCACGATCGCCAAGGATCTGAACGCCCTGCCCGCGCAGGCAGTCTGGATCGTCAACGCCTACAACCTTGCCGTCGTGATGGCGCTCTTGCCGCTGTCCGCGCTGGCCGAGCGCATCGGCTTTCGCCGCATGTTCACGTTCGGGCTGGTGCTGTTCACGCTGGCCTCGCTGGGCTGCGCGCTTGCCGGCACGTTGTGGCAATTGACCGCCGCGCGCGTGTTCCAGGGGCTGGGGGCGGCCACGCTCATGTGCATGTTTGGCGGCCTGGTGCGCAACATTTATCCGCTCAAGATGCTGGGCCGGGGCATCAGCATCAATGCCACCACGGTGGCGGTCATGTCGGTGCTCGGGCCCACCATCGGCTCGGCCATCCTGTCCGTGGCGCCGTGGCCGTGGATCTTCGCCGTCAACCTGCCGATCTGCGCGCTCGCCATGTTTGGCCTGCGCCATCTGCCGGAAGTGCCGCGCAACGATGTGAAGCTGGACTGGATCAGCGCGCTGCTCTGCATGGCGACGCTGGGCGTCTTCATCTCCGGCGTGGACATGATGGGCGAGGACCTGCTGCGGGGCATCGGCCTGGTTGCGATCTCGGCGGTGGCCGGACTGGTGCTGGTGCGCCGCGCCAGCCAGCAGACCGCGCCGCTGGTGCCGGTGGATCTGCTGCGGATCCGCCCGGTGGCATTTGCCGTGGGCGCCTCGGCCTGCACCTTCGCCGCCCAGATGGCGTCCTACGTGTCGCTGCCGTTCTACTTCCAGCAGGTGCTGGGCCGGCCTTACCTTGAGGTGGGCATGCTGATGGGCGCCTGGCCGGTGGGTACGGCGATCATCGCGCCGCTGGCCGGGCGGTTGTCCGACCGTTATTCCGCCGCCACGCTGAGCGGCGTGGGGGCGGCCACGATGGTTGCCGGCATGCTGTGGCTGACGCTGCTGCCGTCCGCCGTGTCGAACTGGCCCATCGTTGCCGGCATGTTCGTGGCGGGCGTGGGCTTCGGTTTTTTCCAGACGCCCAACAACCGCGCACTGCTGTCTGCCGCGCCCCGGCTGCGCAGCGGCGCGGCGGGCGGCCTGCAGGCCACAACCCGGGTGTTTGGCCAGAGCTTTGGCACCGCACTGGTGGCCATCGCCTTCAGCGTCAGCGCGGCCCACGGGCCGGGACTGGCCCTGGTGCTGGGCACGGTGTGCGCGGCGCTGGCCGTGGTGGTCAACACCGTCCGCTTCAACAAGCTGCGGGCCTAGCGGCGGCAGCGGTCCAACACCCCTTGAACCCGGCCCGGACCTCGGGCGCGGGCCGCTTCTATAATGGCGGCCGGCGCCCGGTTTCACTGCCCGGGCGCGAAGATTACCTATTTTGAAGGCGCACAGGCATGAAAATCACGGTCGTGGGTACCGGTTACGTAGGATTGGTGTCGGGAGCGTGCCTGGCGGACATGGGCAACGATGTCATGTGCCTGGACGTGGATGCGGCCAAGATCGCGCTGCTGCGCCAGGGCGGCATTCCCATTTACGAGCCGGGCCTCGAAGACCTGGTGCGCCGCAACGTGCAGGCCGGGCGCCTGCATTTCACCGATGACATCGCGCAAAGCGTGGCGTTCGGCGACGTCCAGTTCATCGCCGTGGGCACTCCGCCCGGCGAAGACGGTTCCGCCGATCTCAAGTACGTGCTCGCCGCCGCGCAGAACATCGCGCGCCACATGACCTCGCGCAAGCTGATCGTGGACAAGTCCACGGTGCCCGTCGGCACGGCCGACAAGGTGCGCGCCGTGGTCGCCAAGGAGCTGGCCGAGCGCGGCGTCGACATCCCGTTCACGGTGGCGTCCAACCCGGAATTCCTGAAGGAAGGCGCGGCCATCAACGACTTCATGAGTCCGGACCGCGTGATCGTCGGCGCGGACGACGACTACACGATCGGCGTCATGCGCCGAATCTATGAACCCTTCCAGCGCACCCACGACCGCCTGATGGTGATGGACGTGCGCTCGGCCGAACTGACCAAGTACGCCGCCAATGCCATGTTGGCCACGCGCATTTCATTCATGAACGAGATGGCGAACCTGGCCGAAGTGCTGGGCGCCGACGTCGAACAGGTGCGCCGCGGCATTGGCGCGGACCCGCGCATCGGCTATCACTTCCTGTACCCGGGCGCGGGCTATGGCGGCTCGTGCTTTCCGAAGGACGTGCAGGCGCTGGTCAACACCGCGTCCGAACACGGCCTGCCGATGCGCGTCATCGAGGCCGCCGAGGCCGCGAACCACGCGCAGAAGTTCCGCCTGGCTGAAAAGCTGGTGGCGCGCTTTGGCGAAGACCTGCGCGGGCGCAAGATCGCGTTGTGGGGCCTGTCCTTCAAGCCCAACACCGACGACATGCGCGAAGCGCCCAGCCTGACGGCCATCGCCGAACTCACGCGCCGCGGCGCCGAGGTGCGCGCCTATGACCCGGTGGCCATGCACGAGGCCGGCCGCGTGCTGGCCGGCCATCAAGGCATCAGCTTCGCCGCCGACATGTACGACGCGCTGGACGGCGCGGACGCGCTGCTCATCGCCACCGAGTGGAAGGTCTTTCGCGCGCCCGACTTCGATCGCGTCAAGGCGCTGCTCAAGACGCCGCTCATCATCGACGGCCGCAATCTCTACACGCCGGCCGACGTGCGCAGCCTGGGCTTCGAGTACTCGGGCATCGGCCGCGCATGAAGATCCTGCAACTGAACTTCGAAAAGGGCTGGCGCGGCGGCGAGCGCCAGACGCTCTATTGCATGCGCGCCTTTCGCAAGGCGGGCCATGACGTCGAAGTGATGTGCCGCGAAGGCGCGCCGCTGGCCGAGCGCGCCCGCCAGGAAGGATTCGTCGCCCACACCGTGCGCAACGTGCCCGGACAGCTGGCCTTTCTGGCCGGCGCCGGCCGCTACGACATCATCCACGCACAGACCGCCAACACCATCACCTGGGCCGTGCTGACCAAATGGCTGCACCGCAGGCCCGTGGCGTTCTCGCGCCGCACGTCGTTCGTGGTCAAGCCGGGCGACGAATGGAAGACCGGCTACAAGTGGCGCCACGCCGACCTCTTCGTGGCCATCAGCGAGATGGCGGCCAGCGAGCCGCGCCGCCTGGGCATTGAACCCGTCATCATCCGCAGCGCGGTCGAGCCTCATCAGATCAACGCCGAGAACGTCGCCAACCTGGTTCGCGAGTTCGATCTGGAAGGCAAGAAGGTCATGGCGACCTCCGCCGCGCTCATTCGGGACAAGGACCCGGTCACGCTGGTGCGCGCCGTCGGCGAACTGGCCAAGACGCGCCGTGATTTTGTCTTCCTGCACTTCGGCGCCGGCGGCGACCGCGAACAGCAGGCCAAGGACGAAGCCCGCAAGCTTGGCATCGAAGACGTCTACCGCTTTGCCGGCTTTCGCAAGGGCGTGGAAGACTTCTACAGCATCCTCGACGTGTTCGTCATGAGCTCCGAGGAAGAAGCGCTGGGCAGTAGCGTGCTGGACGCCTTCCTGCAGCGCGTGCCGGTGGTGTCCACTGACGCCGGCGGCCTGAAGGAAAGCCTGGCCGACGGCCGCGGCGTGTTATGCGCCGTGGGCGATTATCAGGCGATGGCGGCGGGCATGGCGCGTTGCCTGGATGATGCGGCGTTTCGGCACGAGGTCACCGAACGTGCTTATGAGTACGTGCGCAATGAACACGACGTGCAGAAGATGGGGAACCGGTACCTGGCGCAGTTTGAGCGGCTGGTGGGGCGCAGGTAGGGTTGAACGCCTCTAGCGATGGGCAACGGGGTCCGGATGCTGAGGCGTCAGCGCCATTGCGCAACCTTCTCCTTCGCCCACGCAGCGGTCTTATCCAGATCGGGCAAGCGGTCGGTTCTGATCCTATCCCAGGCGACCCGTTGAGAAGGCCTTTGCAACATATGCGTCAGGGCGGCGTCCAAGCCATCAAGCTTGGCTTTTAGAAGCGATGCCAGCGCCTGCTCGGGTATTGCGCCTGCAGGCGCTTCGGTCTGTAGGACAAGATTCCAAACGCGTCCACGGGCCGGATGCGCGATGAAGCAGGATGTCTTTCCTTGAAGTCCCCATTCACAGCACCCCCTCGAGCGCTTCCTCCCACCGCACAGCCCGGGGCAGGTCGAAATGCTGGCGGGCGTTCTGGTACAGCGCGTCAGCTTCTTCGAGGCGCACACCCGCTTCAAAGCTGGCTCGACCAATGAACTCCGGATCCAGCTCAAAGAACATATGCGCGAGTAATTCTTGCGCAAGTGCGTCGTGCGCAACCGACGCCAAATCGCCGTGGCGCAGTGCGGCGGCGACATCAGTCGGGCTTACCACCTCGCCATAGGGGGCGTTGAGGTGGGTGGCTATCATCTCGAGGTACGGGGTGAATTGCGTTGGCAAGGTCAACTCCTGAAAGATCGGCGACGGCCTTTCGTGCATCTTCGCCGCATTATCCCCCCGTCGGGGGCGGCGCGCTTCGTTCATGATGAAATTGCGCGACTGCCTTACCCCCGCACATCGATCCGCGTCTCGAACTTGGCCCGATGCACCGAAAAAAACGTGCGCACATTGCGCACGTTGGCCTGCGCGGTGAAGGCGCGATGCACCAGCGCGTGGTAGGCCGGCATGTCTTTTACCTGCGCGATCACCACGAAATCCGGGCCGGGCGACACCCGGTAGCACTGCAGCACCGCGGGTTCGGTCACCATGCTTTGCTCGAAGGCGTCCAGGCTTTCGGCGGCCTGCACGTCCAGCGTGATCTCCACGATCGCCGTCAGCGTGCTGCCCAGCTTCTCGGCTGACAGGATCGCCACCTGGCGGTCGATCACCCCTTCTTCCACCAATCGCCGCACCCGCCTCAGGCAGGTCGGCGGCGACGCGTGCACCCGCGCAGCCAGATCCTGGTTGGTCAGCGAGCTGTCTTCTTGTAACTGTTCAAGAATGCGCCGGTCCAGATCATCGAGTTCGGGCAGGGAAATTGGGGTGTTTTGCATGATTAATTCAAATCTGTCGATTCGACGAAAGATAATTTAATCACATTTGTGTAAGGGAATTAACTGCCAAATAAGTGAACATAAAGAAATCAAATTTCTTTATGGGTCGCGCACAATGCGTCGGTACTGAACTTACCCGGAGTCACTCCTATGTGCGGCATTGTTGGCGCCGTCGCCCAGCGCGACATCACCCCGATCCTCGTTGAAGGCCTGAAGCGCCTGGAATACCGCGGCTACGACTCCTGCGGTGTCGCCGTCTACGCCGACGGCCATCTGCGCCGCACGCGCAGCACGCAGCGCGTGGCCGAACTGGCCGATCAGGTTGCGCAGGACAAGGTCCAAGGCTTCACCGGCATCGCCCACACCCGCTGGGCCACGCACGGCGTTCCCGCCACGCACAACGCCCACCCGCACTTCTCGCACCTGGGCAACGACGAGCCGCGCATCGCGCTCGTGCACAACGGCATCATCGAAAACCACGACGAACTGCGCGCCGAGCTGCAGGCCGTCGGCTACGTTTTCGAAAGCCAGACCGACACCGAAGTCATCGCGCACCTGGTGAACCACCTGTACGCGGGCGACCTCTTTGAAGCCGTGCAGAACGCCGTGCGCCGTTTGCATGGCGCATACGCCATCGCCGTGTTCTGCCGCGACGAACCGCACCGTGTGGTCGGTGCGCGTCAAGGCTCGCCGCTGGTGGTGGGCGTGGGCCAGAACGAGAACTTCCTGGCGTCCGACGCGCTGGCGCTGGCCGGCACGACCGACCAGATCATCTACCTGGAAGACGGCGACGTCGTCGACCTGCAACTGTCGCGCGTCTGGATCGTGGATGCTGCCGGCAAGAACGTCGACCGCGAAGTGCACACCGTGCACGTGCACACGGGCGCTGCCGAACTGGGCCCCTACCGCCACTACATGCAGAAGGAAATCTTCGAGCAGCCGCGTGCGGTCGGCGACACCCTGCAAGATATCGAATCCATCACGCCGGAGCTCTTTGGCGACGACGCCTACAAGATCTTCAAGGAAGTCGATTCCCTGCTGATCCTGGCCTGCGGCACCAGCTACTACGCAGGCCTGACCGCCAAGTACTGGATCGAATCGATCGCCAAGATCCCGGTCGCCGTCGAAATCGCCAGCGAATACCGCTACCGCGACAGCGTGCCGAACCCGCGCTCGCTGGTCGTGACGATCTCGCAGTCCGGCGAGACCGCCGACACGCTGGCCGCGCTGAAGCACGCGCGCTCGCTGGGCATGGAAAACACGCTGACCATCTGCAACGTGTCCACCAGCGCGATGGTGCGCGAGTGCAAGCTGTCGTACATCACGCGCGCCGGCGTCGAAATCGGCGTGGCGTCGACCAAGGCCTTCACCACCCAGCTCACCGCGCTGTTCCTCCTGACGCTGGCGCTGGCGCAAACGCGCGGCAAGCTCACGGAAGAGCAGGAAGCCGAGCACCTGAAGGCGCTGCGCCACCTGCCGTCCGCCATCGGCTCGGTGCTGGCGCTGGAACCGCAGATCATGGCGTGGGCCGACCGCTTCGCCTCGAAGGAAAACGCCCTGTTCCTGGGCCGCGGCATGCACTACCCGATCGCGCTGGAAGGCGCGCTCAAGCTCAAGGAAATCAGCTACATCCACGCCGAAGCCTATCCGGCCGGTGAACTGAAGCACGGCCCGCTGGCGCTGGTCACCGAGCACATGCCGGTCGTCACCATCGCGCCCAAGGACGAGCTGCTGGAAAAGCTGAAGTCCAACATGCAGGAAGTGCGCGCGCGCGGCGGCGAGCTGTATGTGTTTGCCGACGCCGACAGCAAGATCCAAAGCGCCGAAGGCATGCACGTGATCCGCATGCCGGAACACTATGGCAAGCTGTCGCCGATTCTGCACACGGTGCCGCTGCAGTTGCTGTCGTATCACACGGCATGCGCACGCGGCACGGATGTGGATAAGCCGCGAAATCTGGCCAAGAGCGTGACGGTGGAGTGACGCGGTAGCGGCTGCATCGGTTGAGAAGGATAAATAAAGTCGGTCGCGCGCAATAAAGTCGGTCGCAGCGACGACTCCTATCGTTTCTTTCCATCTGCCCGCAATATCAGCTTTGTTCAAGTGCAAGGGCCGCGTAAGCGGCCCTTTTTCACATTTGGCGCGCGCTGAACGACGTGCCAGGCCTGGATGGGCGACGTGCGGGCAGCTAGGTTGCGGCGGGCGCCCTTTGGAGGCGTTTTGTAATTTCTGCTTCCGGCACGGCTTTGGAGAACAGGAATCCCTGCATTTCGTCGCATCCGGCAGCACGCAGGAAGTCGCGTTGTGCGGCCGTCTCCACCCCTTCGGCATTGACCGTCAGGCCCATCGAGCGCCCCAGCGTCACCACCGCGTTCACGATGGCGGTGGAATCGCTGCCCTCTCCGATGTTTGCGACGAAGCTCCGGTCAATCTTGATCTTGTCGACGGCAAACCGTTGCAGGTAGCTCAAGCTGGAGTAGCCCGTTCCAAAATCGTCCAGCGCGATCCGGAAGCCGGCGGCGCGCAGTTTGCCGATAGCCTTCTGCACCCGGCCGTCGTCTTCGATGAGCACGCCTTCAGTAACCTCCAGCTCGATCTGCGCCGGATCGACATCAGCGCGCCGCACCAGATCGATGACGCGTTCCGCAAAGTCGGCGCCGCGAAACTGCTTGGGGGAGAGGTTTACCGCAATGGACAGGCTTGGCCATTGCCGCGCCGCGCGGCAGGCTTGTTTCAATACCCATTCCCCGAGCGGCTCGATGAGGCCGGTGGATTCAGCCACCGGCACAAAGATCTGCGGCGACACGGGGCCCTTGGCCGGGTGGTTCCATCGCACCAGCGCTTCAACGCCCACGAGCTGCTGCGTGCCGCTGTCGATCTGCGGCTGGAAGTGGACCTGAAGCTGGTCGCTATCCGCCAGCGCGGCGCGCAAATCCTCTTCGATCACGGCCTTCGCCTTGAGCGTTTCGTCCATCTCGGGGGCGAAGAAGCTGTACTGGTTTCTGCCTAGATCCTTGGCGCGGTAGAGCGCGATGTCGGCCTTGCGCAGCAGCTCGCTGCGCGTGGTGCCGTCGCGCGGGGCCATCGATACACCGATGCTCGCGCCCACGAAGGCGCGGCCGCCCAGCAGGTCGAAAGGCGCGCGCACATCGGCCAGGATGCGGCGGGTCAGATCGGTGGCGCCCGCTTCGGTGGCGTTCTGCATCAGGACGGCGAACTCATCACCGCCCAGGCGCGCGACCGAGTCTTCCGGGCCGACGGCAAGCTTGACGCGTCGGGTGAACGCCTGGATGAGCGCATCGCCCGCGGCATGGCCCCATGTGTCGTTGACCTGCTTGAAATGATCCAGATCCAGCAGCAGCACCGCGCAGCTTGCATCGGGCCGCCGGCGGGCCAAAGCCTGATCGACACAGGTGCCGAAATACGCGCGGTTTGGCAGGCCGGTCAGCACGTCGTGAAAGGCAAGATGGTGGGCGTGCGCTTCGCTCGCCTTCAGTTCCACATGGGCCTTGCGCAGGGCGGAGAGGTGCGCCTGCTGTTGGCGCAGAAGCCGGTAGGTGCGCAGTGCCAGCAACGCCACCAGAATGAGCGTGCCGGCGAGCATGGCGGCAACCGCGGGCAGCATGGCGCGCCAGAGTCCGGAACCGGGCAGATCCGGCCGCCACATCAGGTAGCCGAGCAAGGTGCCGTCTGAGGACCGGAGGGGCTCCTCCCGCTCGTCGGCCTGCACATGGCGGGCGCGCACGGGATGGTAATGGAGCGCGTCGATCAGGTTGTCCCGTGAGAACGCGCGCAAAAAATCGCCATCGATGAACCGGACGCTGACGAGCAGATTCCGTGACGCGATTGTCGGCGTGTCCAGGTTGGGCGGAAACCGTGCGACGCGCATGACGCTCACGACGGCTGGCCGTTGGCCGATCATGGCAAGGTCGGTGGCGTGCACCGCGGCCGCTGTGGTGCGTGTGGATGCGTCGGGCGCGGGCGGGGGCCTGCGCCACGTCGTCCAGGACGTTGCTGATCGCCAGATGCAATTCCTTGCTCTGGCGCATCGCTGACATGTCGTCGCTTTTTTCGACGGACAAGTGCAGGGAAAACAGCATCGCCGCCAGAAATACGCCAAAGGCAATCAACAGCAGGACAAGCAGGCCGCCGGCGGAACGGGGAAGCGATCCTTCTGATTGTGTCATGCCGGTACAGCTCCGTTTTGTTGAGAGCGGTAACGCAAATTACGTGCCCGCACGTTCGCTCCGCACGCATCTGGGACTTTGCGGCATGGTATTTGCTGCAAGCAATGCCCCCGCAACTGCGATCCGCTGCGGATCGAAGATTCCGATGGTTTCTGCGCAAGCACACAGCTGGGCCGACGATCCGTCGCTGCCCCAATCTCCCCTGGCCGTGATATCGCCTCATTTGGATGACGCCATCCTGAGTTGCGCCGGCTTGCTCGCTGCGCGCCCCGGCAGTACGGTCGTGACGGTGTACACGGCACGGGCGCCTACGCCGAACCTGCTTACGGACTGGGACCGCCGCTGCGGTTTCGCCAATGCCGCCGCCGCGATGGAATGCCGGCTGGCGGAAGACCGGGAAGCGCTGCGCAGCGTGGGCGCGACCGGAAGGGGGCTGGATTTTCTGGACAGCCAATACACATCGACGGCGGACGAGGATGCACCGCTGATCACCGAGCGTCTGTTCCACCTGCTGATGAGGCTTGCGCCCGCGACCGTGGTCATGCCGCTGGGCCTGTTCCACAGCGATCACGTGCGGGTCAGCGACGCCGCCCTGATGATCCGCGATGCGTTGCCGGGCGTTGCCTGGTTCGGTTACGAGGATGTGCCATACCGCCAGCAGCAAGGTGTCGTGCAGGCACGGCTGTCGCAGTTGCAGGCGCGCGGCGTGACAGCCACGCCGGCGCACCTGGCGGTCGATGCGGCGCGCAAGGCGCGCGCCATCGGCGTCTACGCGTCGCAACTGATGGGGCTGGACAGCACGGCACTGAAACTGGCCGTGCATGAAACGTATTGGCGGCTTACGGACAGCGCCAGGGATGCGGTCTGAGATGGCGCGTTGGGAGACGCTCGGCTATAGCGGGTGACGTCATCGAACCGCGTGCATCAGAAAAGGACAGGCGACCGCGCGGCAGCCCCGAGGGCTCAGCCGCGTGGCCGCCTTATCGTTCTATATGAAGAACGCTGAAGCCAAAAATCGCCATCTACCGCCAGATTGTCCCGCCGAATATAGTTCTGGTCATGGCAGCGACGCGCTGCAAGCAACACCCCAAACCTACCTCTCCAAGGACACTGACATGACCCAAACCACCGCCAAGCTCGAAGTGCTGACCCCCGAAAACAGCCAGATCATCTTCATCGATCACCAGCCGCAAATGGCCTTCGGCGTGCAGTCGATCGACCGCCAGACGCTGAAGAACAACGTCGTGGGGCTGGCCAAGGGCGCCAAGGCGTTCGACATTCCGGCCATCATCACCACCGTCGAGACCGAATCGTTCTCCGGCTACACCTATCCGGAATTGCTCGATGTCTTCCCGGAAAAGAAAGTGCTGGAACGCACCTCGATGAACTCGTGGGACGACCAGAAGGTGCGCGATCAGCTGGCCGCCAATGGCCGCAAGAAGGTGATCGTGGCCGGTCTCTGGACCGAAGTGTGCAATACCACCTTCGCCCTGAGCGCGATGCTGGAAGGCGAGTACGAGATCTACATGGTCTCCGACGCGTCCGGCGGCACGTCCAAGGAAGCGCATGACATGGCCATGCAACGCATGATCCAGGCAGGCGTGGTGCCGGTCACCTGGCAGCAGGTGCTGCTGGAGTGGCAGCGTGACTGGGCCCGCCGCGACTCGTATGATGCCGTGATGGAAATCGTCAAGGAACACTCGGGCGCTTACGGCATGGGTGTGGATTACGCCTACACGATGGTGCACAAGGCCGGTCAGCGCACGCAGACCGCACACGAGGCGATCGCGCCCGTCGCGGCGCCGGTTACCGCTCGCTGAATCCCAGGCCCGCGGCCAATGCCGCGGGCTTTTTTTTCCATACCGCCTGGCAGCCCGGAGCCTCCCATGACGACCGCCGACACCCGCCCCGCCGACGCCCCGCCGTCCTCGCCTTTCGCGTACTCCGCCTTTTCAGTGATCTGGATTGCCACCGTGCTGTCCAACATTGGCACCTGGATGCATGACGTGGGCGCGGGCTGGCTCATGACGTCGTTGTCGCCGTCGCCGATGTTCGTGGCGCTGGTGCAGACGGCGGGCGCGCTGCCGGTTTTTCTGCTGTCGCTCCTGGCCGGTGCGCTGGCCGACACGATGGACCGCCGCAAGCTGCTGCTGATGGTGCAGATCGCGATGGGCGCCATTGCGCTGGCGCTGGGGCTGGTGGTGTGGTTTGGCCTGACGACGCCGTGGGTGCTGCTGGGCTTCACGTTGCTGATGGGCATCGGCACGGCGCTGTCGGCGCCGGCCTGGCAGGCCATCGTGCCCAGCCTCGTGCCGCGCCCTTCGCTGCAGCAGGCCATCGCGACCAATAGCGTTGGCATCAACGTCAGCCGCGCCATTGGTCCGGCGCTGGCCGGCGTGCTGATCACCAGCATCGGCGTGGCGATTCCGTTTTTTGTGAACGCCGTCAGTTTCATCGTGGTCGTGGCCGCGCTGATCTGGTGGAAGCCGCCCACCGCCGCTGAAAAGCGCCTGCCGCGCGAGCAGCTGTTTCATGCCATGCGTGCCGGCGTACGCTTTGCACTGCACAGCAAGCCGCTCAAGTCCACGCTGGTTCGCGCCGTTGCGTTCTTCCTGTTTGCCAGCGCCTACTGGGCCTTGCTGCCGGTGATCGTGCGTCAGGTGCTGCAGGGCGGCGCCTTGCTCTACGGCATCATTCTGGGCTGCGTCGGGGCGGGCGCGGTGATCGGCGCGATGGTGCTGCCGCCGCTGCGCAAGAAGCTGGGCCCTGACCGCAGCGTCATGGCCGGCACGCTGGGCACGGCGTTCACGCTGGTGGTGTTTGCGGTGGTGCCGCATCCTGTGGTGGCCGGTGCGTTCAGCTTCCTGGCGGGCGCCTCGTGGATCATGGTGCTGACCTCGCTCAACGTCTCGGCGCAGGTTGCCCTGCCGGACTGGGTGCGTGCCCGTGGCCTGGCGATCTTCGTGACGGTGTTCTTTGGGTCGATGACCGCGGGCAGCATGATCTGGGGTCAGACGGCGGTGCGTGCCGGCGTGCCCGCCGCGCTGCTGATCGCCGCCGCCGGCTCGGTGGTTGCGATGCTGCTGACCCGCAAGGCCAAGCTGCAGCTGGGCGCGGACCTGGACCTTGCGCCGTCGATGCACTGGCCCGAGCCGCTGATCGATCAAGAGGTGTCGCATGATCGCGGTCCGGTCATGATCACGGTCGAATACCTGATCGACCCGGCACGCAGCGCCGACTTCGTGCTGGCCATGCAGCACGTCGGCGCCGAGCGCCGCCGCGATGGGGCCTACGCCTGGGGGATCTTCGAGGATGCGGCGCAGCCGGGCCGCTACCAGGAATACTTCCTCGTGACCTCGTGGCTGGAACACCTGCGCCAGCATGAGCGTGTGACCCACGCCGACGCGGACCAGCAGGCCGAAGCGCGGGGTTTCCACATCGGCGACGCGCCGCCGAAGGTGTCCCACTTCGTGGCGCCGCAGCTGTCGTAATTGTCTTGTTATCGGATGCGGCTCACGCGAGCCGCATTCTTTCGTGCTTGGATGCAACCCTGGGCTTCATCCGTCTTTGCGTGGGACGGACAGGCCGTCCCGCGCTGATCCGATCAACGTTCCGGCGCCAGCGCCTTCAGACTTTCAAGGCGTTCCAGCTCCTTTTTCTCCCGCTCCTTTCTGGCGCCTTCGCGATGAGACTTGATGGCGAGGAACATGCACACGCCCAAAATGGCGAGCTTGAACGTACCGAAGACGACGGGGATCCAGAAATTCATCATTGCCTCAAAATGCTGCCTTCAGCAGCTTCGTGAACTCCCCGGCGATGCCCAACAAGGCCAGGAGCGCGCAGCGCGAGCGCTATAATCCATACAAGTTCGCAAATTCTACCGCCAAAATCCATACAAGAAGTTGAATCGTCCGGCCCCGACTGCATTCCCTCTCGCCGGAAGCGGCAGAAAACCCATACATAAAGAAAAGCCATGGCTCTCTCGCGTCGCCTGAAAAAAGCCAACACGTCGTGGGTGCGGCCGCTGACCGCGGGCTCGGGCTCCCGGTACCAGCAGATCGCCACGCAAATCGAGACTGCGGTGGAGGACGGTGTTCTTCGGCCCGGCGACCGGCTGCCCCCGCAGCGCGAACTGGCCCAGACCTTGGGCGTCGACCTGACGACCGTCACGCGCGCGTACACGGAAGTGCGCCAGAAGGGGATTCTGGAAGCGCAGGGAGCGGGCGGGACGTACGTGTCCTATTCGGGATTGGAGGCGGGCGGGACGATCGATCTGGGCATGAACATCCCGCCATTGCTTGGCAGTGCAGCGTTTGCAGATCTGCTTGCGCAAGGCAGCGTCGCCACCCAGGCGGCCGCAAGCGCGATGGATCTGATGAGCTACCACGTGGGCGCCGGCGCCAACCGGCATCGTGCGGTAGCCGCGACGTGGCTGCGGCCGATGACGGGCGACACGGATAGCGAGCGGATCGTGGTCTGCCCGGGCGCGCAAACCGCGATCGCGGCGCTGCTGCTGTCCAAGAGCCAATCGGGCGACGCCATTGCGTGCGATGCATTGACCTACCCGGGCTTTCTGGCCGCGGCCCGCCTGCTCCAGCGCTCGGCCGTTGGCGTGAAGTCAGATGAATTCGGCATGGACCCCGCCGACCTCGAGCGCGTGTGCGAACGGCATCGTCCCGCCATGCTGTATTTGAATCCGACGGTCCAGAACCCGACAGCGATCACGCTGTCCACGGAACGTCGAACGGCATTGCTGCGCGTCGCGGCCAAACATGCGCTGCCGGTCATTGAAGACGATCCGTACTGGCTGTTGGCCGAGCATGCGCCCAGCACGATGTTTTCCCTGGCGGCCAACACGTCTTCGGCGCCGGTGTATTACGTGTCGACGCTGTCCAAATGCATCGCGCCCGGCCTTCGAACCGCTTATCTTGTCGTGCCTGCCGGCGAGCCGTTGAGTCCGGTGCTGGATGCCCTGCGTTCGCTGGCGCTGATGCCCACGCCCTGGATGACGGAGATGGCGACGACGTTGATCGAGTCGGGCGCTGCCGTTCACTGGCTGGCGCAGGTCAGGAGCGAGCTGCAGCATCGCCAGGCCGTGGCGGCATCGATCCTGCCGGGCAAGATCCAGGCTGACCCGAATGGGCTGCACCTGTGGCTTGAATTGCCGCGTCATATCGACTGCTACCGGCTCAAGCAGACGGCGCTGGCGCAAGGGGTGAGCGTTACTGATTCGGCGTCATTTTCCACGGAGGCGTCCAGCCCCTTGGCGCTTCGTGTGTCGTTGGGCGGGGCGATTGACCGGACGCGTCTGACGCACGGTCTGACCCGGTTGGCGGAGCTGCTCAAGAGCGATGTTGCGGCGTCGGTTTCTCGGGTTTGATTTGCTTGGGTGCCGGGTCTTGCGCGTCGACGTCGAAGTGCCGGGAGACCTGGCGACGCCGAGCGCGTCAGAACGCTTCTCCCTGGCGCACCGCCAGCGCAGCCGCCGCCGCGCGCGTTTCCACGCCCAGTTTGACGTAGATGTGTTCCAGATGTTTATTCACCGTTCGTGGCGACATGCCCAGAATCTCGGCGATGTCCCGATTCGTTTTTCCCTTGGCCAGCCAGCGCAGCACATCGGCCTCTCGCGGCGTCAGGCCGTAGGCCGTGGCCAACGGCGCCGTCTCCTGCAACAGCAGCAACGTTTCGCCGCTGCGCCGTGAGGCCGACAGGCTCAAGGTCAGGCGCCCTCGCGCGCTGACCAGCACCAAGGGCTCGGCCGCCGGACCGGCCGTCAGGTTGCGCGCCACCCAGTCCGCCAGGGGCGCGGGCAGCTCTGACGCATCCTCGGCGCAGCCAAAGTACGCCGACAACCAGATCCGCGCCTTGCCCGTCTTCCAGATCGGCTGCCCGCTCGCATCCAGCGCCACCACGGCGCGAGCGGCCGCATCGATCGCGTCAAAGGCGGCCGACAGGCTGCGCGCATTGCGCAGATGCGTTCGCAGCCGGGCCACCACCACGTCCGGGTCCAGCGGCTTGGTCACATAGTCGACGCCGCCGACGCGAAACGCCTTCAACACGTGCTCGGGCTCGGTCAAGCCCGTCATGAACACCACGGGCACGTCTCCCGCCGCGGGGTGCGCTTTCAAGCGGGCGCAGGTCTCGAAGCCGTCCATGCCCGGCATCACCGCATCGAGCAGCACGATATCCGGCACCACGAAATCCACCCGTTCGATCGCCGACTGGCCGTCGATTGCCACCAGCACCTGATAGCCCGCCGCATCCAGTGCGGTGGACAGCATTTTCAGATTGTCTGGCGCGTCATCGACCAGCATGACGAGGTTCTTATCGGGCGTGGGCATGGTGACGCTGCACATGGTGTTTAAGCACCTGATTGAATTCACTCAGTTGAAACTCGCCTGCCAGCGCCCGCAGATGCGCCGTCAATTCGCGCGTTTCGGCGCGGCGGCCCCGTATTTCTTCCAGCTTGGCCTGGATACCCTTGATGTAGCCCATGGCCCCCAGTTCCAGCAGCGCCTCCGCATCCTCGCGTTCCAGCGCCACCCGATGCAGGTCACCCGCGGGCATCGCCGCTTCGACCGGCGCCACTTGCCAGTCCAGCTTGAGCAGGCGGCCCAGATGATTCAGCAAATCCTCGACCATCACCGGCTTGGCAATGAAGGCGTTGTGCCCGCTCTGTGCCGGGTCTTTCGGGTCCAGCCCCAGGATGTTGGCCGACAGCATCACGATGGGCACGGCCACGCCTTCATCGCGCAGGCGCCGCACAACTTCCCATCCGGTCATGTCCGGCATCGAGACGTCCATCAGTATCAGCGCAGGCCGCAACGTGTGCACGCAGGCAAGGCACGCGGCGCCATGCGGCGCTTCGTGAACCTCAAAGCCCAGCGGCTCGAGCAGGTCGCGAACCAGGTGCCGCTGCGAGGGCTGGTCATCCACCGTCAGGATCCTCAGGCGCTCGCCGCGGTAGCCCACCACCAGCCCGGACGGCCGGGCGTCGCTGCGCGGCGAGCGCACTTCCGGCAGGAACAGTTTCAGCGTAAACACACTGCCGCGGCCGACGACGCTGCGCACTGTCAGCTCCCCGCCCATGATGCCGGTCAGCATGCGGCAGATGGTCAGCCCCAGGCCCGTGCCGGAATCGGCCTGTTCGACCCCCGCCCAGCTGCGCTCGAAGGGCAGAAAGATGCGTTCGAGATCCTCGGCCGGTATGCCTCGGCCGGTGTCCTCCACTTCGAACAACACCATATCCGCGGCCGACTTGACGCGCATCGACACCTGTCCCGCCGAGGTGAACTTCAGCGCGTTGCTCAACAGGTTGATCAGAATCTGCCGCAGCCGCTTTTCGTCGATATGCACGATGGCGGGAAGTTCGGCCGCTTCATAGCAGAAGGCCAGTCCCTTGAGCGTGCTTTGCGGTCTGAACATCTGCACGATCTGCTCCAGAAACTCGGGCAGGCGCAGCTCGCTGTTCTCGAGCCTGAGCCGGCCCGCCTCGATGCGCGCGATGTCCAGCAGACCGTCGATAAGACCGATCAAATGCTTGCCGCTGCGATGAATCACGTCGATCGCCTCGCGCCGCGCCGGTGGCAAGCTCGGGTCGCGCTGCAGAATCTGTGCGTAACCCAGAATGCTGTTCAACGGCGCGCGCAGCTCGTGGCTCATCCCCCCCATGAATCGGCTTTTGGCAAGATTGGCGCTTTCGGCCGCTTCCTTGGCCTGTTGCAACTGCGCGTCAGTCTGCTTGTGCGCCTGGATCTCGCGCAGCAGCAGATGGGTCTGGCGATCCGATTCCTCTTGCGCCACGCGCCGGCTTTCGTGCGCCAGCACCAGCCACCAGGCCGCCACGCCGCCGATCAGCAGCAACGCGGCATACAGCTTCAGGAAGGTTGGCCGCAAACCCGAGGGGTCCAGCCCGCCCCGCATGTGACTGGCGTACTCCTGGTAGTAGATCAGGCCCAGAATGCCGGCCAGCAGTGCGCCCATCCCCATCACAATCAGGAGGTAGTGGCCCAGGCGGCTATGCAAGAGCGGTGTGACCCGCGCCGGCAACACCCGGGCGAGGACCGCCTGCACCTGATCCTTCAAGCGTCCCTGCTGCTTGCAGCGATCCTGGCAGCGGGCGTCCAGCGTGCAGCACAAGGAACAGATGGACCCGTTGTAGGCCGGGCAATGCGCCATGTCCGGCTGTTCGAAACGGTTGGCGCAGATCACGCAGACATGATCGGAACCCGCGACATCGACCGGCGTGCGCGCCAGGTTGTAGCGGCCCTGCGTGCGCCAGGCGATGACCGGCGCGCAGACAAAGGCCGCCAGCAAGGCGACGAACGGCGACAAGGCCTGCGCCAGCGCGCCCGCCGTGCCCGGGAACACGCCGGCAAAGGCCAGCAAGCCCAGTGTCATGGCGATCAGCATGCTGCCCACGCCCACCGGATTGATGTCATACAGATAGGCGCGGCGGAATTCGATCCGGGCCGGCGACAGCCCCAGGGGCTTGTTGATCACCAGATCGGCCACCAGCGCCCCTATCCAGGCCAGCGCAACGTGCGAGAACACTGCCAGCACGTGCTCCAGCGCGCCGAACACGCCCATCTCCATCAGGACCACTGAGATCAGCACGTTGAACACCAGCCACACCACCCGCCCGGGATGGCTATGCGTGATGCGGGCAAAGAAGTTGGACCAGGCCAGCGAGCCGGCATACGCATTGGTCACATTGATCTTGACCTGCGAGATCACCACGAAGGCCGTTACCAAGGCCAGCGCCAGCCCGGGATGGCTGACGACATAGGTATAGGCCGCCAGATACATATGCGTGGGGTCGCCCGCCTTGTCGGGCGGCGTGCCCAGGGACAGGGCCAGCCAGGCCAGAAAGGCCCCGCCCAGGATCTTGGCCGCGCCGGGCACGATCCAGCCGGGACCCGCGCAGACCAGGGCGAGCCACCAGCGCGTGCGGTTGGCGGCCGTGCGTTCGGGCAGAAAACGCAGAAAGTCGACTTGCTCGCCGATCTGCGTGACCAGCGAGGCGGCCACCGCAACGGCAGAACCAAACATCAGCAGATTGAAATTGCCGCCCCGGCCGTCGTAGCCCGGAAACCGCAGGAACTCCTGCAATGTCCCGGGATCGCGCCAGGCGATGAACGCATAGGGCAAGAGCAGCAGCACCAGCCAGATCGGCTGCGTCCAGGATTGCAGCCGGCTGATGAAGGTAATGCCATAAGCCACCATGGGCAGGATGACGACGGCGCACAAGAGGTAGCCGATGGACAGCGGCAGGCCGGTCGCCAGCTCGATGGCCAGCGCCATGATGGCCGCCTCCAGCGCGAAGAAGATGAAGGTGAAGGAGGCGTAGATCAGCGAGGTAATGGTCGAGCCGATGTAGCCAAAGCCGGCCCCTCGCGTCAGCAGATCCATGTCCAGACCATGGCGCGCCGCGTAGTAGGCGATCGGCAACCCGGTCAGGAAGGTGACGATCGCCACGGCGATGATGGCCCAGAACGCATTGACGAAGCCGTAGTTCAGCGCCAGCGCGCCGCCGATGGCTTCCAGCGCCAGGAACGACACGGCGCCCAGCGCGGTATTGGCGACCCGTAATTCGGACCACTTGCGAAACGACACGGGCGTGAAACGCAGCGCATAGTCTTCCAGCGTCTCATTGGCGACCCAGGTGTTGTAGTCGCGACGGATCTTGACGATGCGTTGGGGCGCGCTGGCAGACAAATCGGGCTCCGCGGAAGGTGGGGATACGTCATTGAACGTAGGTGCCGTTGTAACGCCCGGGGGGCGGCGGTGGCTCTACGTCAATCAACGTATGTTGCAGTGCGTCATAGGCTCCTAGTATGCCCTCACCCTCCGGGCTGCGGCATGTGCCGCGCATGCTCGGTTTCCCTGGTCGTGATCCATTGAGGAGTCATCGATGTCTGGCAAAACCCCTTTTGATAATGCCCCGGAGCTGCCCTCGCGCCGGCGCCTGGCCCTGGCTTTTGCCTCCCTGCCGCTGCTGGGCATACCGGCGCTGTCGCGGGCCGCTGCGCCGGCCACTTCGGCCATCAACACCACCGGCCTGGCCATTACCGACACCGAAGTCACGGTGGGCCAATTGCACTCGGCGACCGGCACCATGGCCATCAGCGAGACGGGGTCGATTCAATCCGAGCGCCTGGCGATCGAGCAAATCAATGCGATGGGCGGCATTCTGGGCCGCAAGATCAAGATCATCCAGGAAGACGGCGCCTCGGACTGGCCGACGTTTGCCGAAAAGGCCCGCAAACTGCTGGTCAGCGACAAGGTCGCCACGGTGTTCGGCTGCTGGACCTCGGCGTCGCGCAAGGCGGTCCTGCCGGTGTTCGAGAAAGAAAACGGCCTGCTCTACTACCCGACGTTTTATGAAGGCCTGGAGCAGTCCAAGAACGTGTTCTATACCGGGCAGGAGGCCACGCAGCAGATCCTGTCCAGCCTGGACTGGCTGGCGCGCGAGAAGAAGGCGCGTTCCTTCTACCTGATCGGCTCTGACTACATCTGGCCCCGCACGTCCAACAAGATCGCCCGCAAGCACATCGAGAACGTGCTCAAGGGCGAGGTGGTCGGCGAGGAATACTACCCGCTGGGCCACACGCAGTTCGGCTCGCTGATCAACAAGATCAAGCTGAAAAAGCCCGACGTGGTGTTCGCCGTGGTGGTGGGCGGCAGCAATGTGTCGTTCTACAAGCAGCTCAAGGCGGCGGGCGTCACGAGCGGCAAGCAAAAGCTCCTGACCATCTCGGTGACCGAGGATGAACTGCTGGGCATCGGCGGTGAAAACGCCGAGGGCTTCTGGTCCTGCATGAAGTATTTCCAGAGCCTGGACAACGCCAACAACAAGAAGTTCGTCGAAGCCTTCAAGGCCAGGTATGGCGCCGACGCCGTGATCGGCGATGTGACCCAGGCGGCCTATCTGGGACCCTGGCTGTGGAAGATGGCGGTGGAGAAGGCGGGCAGCTTCGATGTCGACAAGGTGGTCGCCGCGTCGGCCGGCCTGGAATTCAAGGAAGCGCCCGAAGGCTACGTCAAGATCGACCCCAACCACCACCTGTGGAGCAAGACCCGCATCGGCCAGATTCGCAAGGACGGCCAGTTCGACGTGATCTTCGAGACCCCGGAGCTCATCAAGCCCGATCCCTTCCCCAAGGGTTATCAGTAATCACGTCGATCCGGGCGCCGCGCGCGACGCCCTTTCCACTGCCGGGAGCCATCCATGGAATCCTTCTCCGATCTTGGGGCCATCCTGCTGATGCAGGGCTTTAATGGTTTATCGGTCTTCAGCGTGTTGTTGCTGATGGCCCTGGGCCTGGCGATCATCTTTGGCCAGATGGGCGTCATCAACATGGCCCATGGCGAGTTCCTGGCGGTGGGCGCCTATTGCACCTATCTCTGTTCCGAACTGGTCCAGCAGTACGCGCCCGGCCTGATGCCGGCCTACTTCTTTGTCGCCATTCTGCTGGCCTTTGCGGTGACCTTCAGCCTGGGCTGGCTGACCGAGTGGATGATGATCCGTCATCTGTACCGCAGGCCGCTGGACACGCTGCTGGCGACCTGGGGCTTGTCGCTGGTGCTGCAGCAGACCCTGCGTTCGCTGTTCGGTCCGCGTGAAGTCAGCCCGACGCTGCCCGATTGGCTGATGGGCTCCTGGCAGCCGCTGGACGGCGTGGACATCCCGATCAATGGCCTGTTCGTCATGTCGATCAGCATCGTGCTGACTGGCGCGCTGCTTCTGGCGTTGTTCCGGTCGACCTGGGGCCTGCATGTGCGCGCCACGGTGCAGAACCGCGCCATGAGCGGCGCGGTGGGCATCGATACGAAGCGCGTGGACCGCGTGACGTTCTCGCTGGGTTGCGGGATTGCCGGCATTGCCGGCGCCGCGTTCACGACCATCGGTTCCACCGGCCCGACCAGCGGCTCGCTCTACATCGTCGATACGTTCCTGACGGTGGTGTTTGGCGGCGCGGCCAGCTTGTTCGGCACCATCGCGTCGGCCTTCGTCATCGCGCAGACGCAATCGATCTCGGAGTTCTTCATGACCGGTTCGATGGCCAAAGTGCTGACGTTGTCGGCCATCGTGATCATTCTGATGCTGCGCCCGCAAGGCCTGTTCAGCATCAAGGTACGCAGGTAGGGGGCGCATCATGCAGAAATTCTTTCACAACGTGATCGGCGGGCGCGAAGGGCTTGCAGGGCTGGCCATTCTGGCGCTGCTGCTGTTCGTGGTGTTTCCGCTGGCGCTGGACGTCTTCCGGCTCAATCTGATCGGCAAGTACCTGTCTTATGCCTTCGTCGCGCTGGGCCTGGTGCTGTGCTGGGGCTATGGCGGCATCCTGAGCCTGGGCCAGGGGGTGTTCTTCGGGCTGGGCGGCTATTGCATGGCGATGTTTCTGAAGTTGGAAGCCTCGACACCGGAGGCCACCAAGATCCAGTCCACGCCCGGTATTCCGGATTTCATGGATTGGAACCAGCTGACGTCGCTGCCCTGGTTCTGGGTGCCCTTCAAGAGCTTCTGGTTCACCTTGATGGCAGTGCCGGTGCTGCCCTGCCTGCTGGCGTTGATTCTGGGCGCGGCCATGTTCAAGCGCCGCGTGGGCGACACCTATTTCGCCATCGTGACGCAGGCCGTGGCCCTGATCCTGTCGGTGCTCATCATCGGCCAGCAGGGCTGGACGGGCGGCGTCAATGGCATCACCGATCTGAAGACGTTGCTGGGCTGGGATATCCGCACGGACAGCGCCCGGCTGGTGCTGTACTTCATCAACGGCGTGCTGCTGTTCGCGTGCATCCTGTTCGGCCGATACCTGCTGTCGTCCAAACTGGGCAAGCTTCTGATGGCCATGCGCGACAAAGAGGAACGCGTGCGCTTCTCGGGCTATGACGTCGCCAGCTTCAAGGTCTTCGTGTTCTGCGTGGCCGCCGTGTTCTCGGCGATCGGCGGGGCCATGTTCACCTTGCAGGTCGGCTTCATGTCGCCTTCCTTCGTGGGGATCGTGCCTTCCATTGAAATGGTCATCTTTGCCGCGGTCGGCGGCCGCCTGTCCTTGTTGGGCGCGGTCTACGGCACGCTGCTGGTCAACTTCGGCAAGAGCTATTTCTCCGAGAGTTTTCCGCAGCTCTGGCTGTTCCTGATGGGCGGGCTGTTCATTGCGGTCGTGATGGCGTTTCCCAACGGACTGGCCGGTCTGTATCACCAATACACCCAGAAGCGCATGGCGCGCAAAGCATCGCGCCAGCAGGCGGATGGCGCCGCGGAGGCAGCATGAACCCGTCAGAATTCGCGTTGTACATCGAAGGCCTGACCGTGTCGTTCAACGGCTTCGTCGCGGTCAACGACCTCAACCTGTATGTCGATCAGGGAGAACTGCGCGTGGTCATCGGCCCCAATGGTGCCGGCAAGACCACGCTGCTGGATCTTATCTGCGGCCGCACCAAGGCGACCGCGGGCTCGATCCGATTCAAGGATACCGAGCTGACCGGGCTGGCGGAGTACGAAATCGTGCGCGCCGGCGTGGGCCGCAAATTCCAGACGCCCTCCATCTACGAAACCCTGTCTGTTCGCGAGAATCTGGAAGTCTCGTTTCCGGCCGGGCGCAGCGTGCTGGGCGCGCTGACCTTCAGGCGCAGCGCGGCCGTGATCGAGCGCGTGGAACAGGTGGCCGAAGAGATATTTCTTGCCGACCAGCTCGACCGATCGGCGGAGCTGCTGTCGCACGGCCAGAAGCAATGGCTGGAGATCGGCATGCTGCTGATGCAGGAGCCCGAGCTGATGATGCTGGACGAACCCGTGGCCGGCATGAGCGTGTCCGAGCGCGAACGCACGGCCGAACTGCTCAATCGAATCAGCCGGAATCGATCGCTCATCGTGATCGAGCATGACATGGAGTTCGTCAAGAACATCGCGCACAAGGTCACGGTGCTGCACCAGGGCCGTGTGCTGGCCGAGGGCAGCATGGACAAGGTGCAGTCCGATCCGCGCGTGGTTGAAGTCTATCTCGGCCACTAAGGCCAGGAGGCAATATGTTCAATATCGCTGGCCTGGTGTCGGGCTATGGGCAAAGCAAAGTCATCCACGGTGTCGACCTGGCCGTGGCCCCCGGTGAAATCGTCGCCGTGATGGGGCGAAACGGCATGGGCAAGACCACGCTATTCAAGACCATGATGGGGATGCTGCCCACCATGCAGGGCTCGATCTCGCTCGATGGCAAGGCGCTCGAACGCCTGGAGAGCCATCAGCGCGTGCGCAGCGGCGTGGCCTATGTGCCGCAAGGCCGCATGATCTTCCCGACGCTCACTGTCGAGGAAAACATCCGTACCGGCATGCGCGGGCGGGCACTGCGCAACTCCATTCCGGAGGACATCTACGCGCTGTTTCCGGTGTTGCACGAGATGCGCGGCCGGCGGGGCGGCGATCTGTCAGGCGGGCAGCAACAGCAGCTTGCCATCGCGCGCGCCCTGGTCACCAACCCCCGCGTGCTGCTGCTGGACGAGCCCACCGAGGGCATACAGCCGTCCATCATCAAGGACATCGCCCGCAGCCTGCTGGAGATCCGCAAATTGCGCAGCCTGGCCATTGTGGTGTCCGAACAAGTCTTGAGTTTCACCATGCAGATCGCCGACCGGCTCATCGTGATCGACAAGGGCCGCTTCGTGCACGAAGACCCGCGCGGGCGCGTGGACGAAAAGACGATCAGCAAATACCTGTCTGTCTGAAGCCGTTGTCCATCCAAAAGGAGCATGACATGCCTGAAACCCTGATCAAGGTCGACCTGGCCCAATCCCCCTACGAAAACGAAGGCGTGCACAATCGCTGGCATCCCGATATTCCCATGGCGACGTGGGTCCGGCCGGGCGATGATTTCGTGCTCGAAACCTACGACTGGACCGGCGGCGCGATCAAGAACGATGACGATGCCTCCGATGTGCGCGACGTGGACCTGTCCACGGTGCACTTTCTGTCGGGCCCGGTCGGCGTCGAAGGCGCCGAGCCCGGTGACTTGCTGGTGGTGGATCTGCTGGATATCGGCGCCAAGCAGGAAAGCCTGTGGGGCTTCAATGGCTTTTTCAGCAAGAACAATGGCGGCGGCTTTCTGACCGAACACTTCCCGTCGGCGCAAAAGTCGATCTGGGAGTTTGAAGGCATGTTCACGACCTCGCGCCATATCCCGGGCGTGCGTTTCGCTGGCCTGATTCATCCGGGCCTGATCGGCTGCCTGCCGGATCAGGCGCTGCTGGACAAGTGGAATGAGCGCGAACAGAAGCTGATAGACAGCGATCCCGATCGCGTGCCGCCGCTGGCCAATCCCCCCGCGCCCAAGACGGCGCACATGGGCAAGCTCAAGGGCGCCGAGCGGGATCGTGCCGCCGCCACAGGCGCGCGTACTGTGCCGCCGCGCGAGCACGGCGGCAATTGCGATATCAAGGACCTGTCGCGCGGATCCCGGGTGTTCTTTCCGGTCTACGTCAAAGGTGGCGGCCTGTCGGTGGGCGATCTGCACTTCTCGCAGGGCGATGGCGAGATCACCTTCTGCGGCGCCATCGAAATGGCGGGTTGGGTGCACATGCGGGTGTCGCTCATCAAGGGCGGCATGGCCAAGTACGGCATTCGCAACCCCATCTTCAAACCCAGCCCCATCACGCCCAACTACAAGGACTACCTGATCTTCGAAGGCATTTCGGTCGACGAAGGCGGCAAGCAGCACTATCTGGACGTGCACATCGCCTATCGCCAGGCCTGCCTGAACGCCATTGAATATCTGAAGAAGTTTGGCTATTCGGGCGCGCAGGCGTATTCGATATTGGGCACGGCGCCGGTGCAGGGCCACATCAGCGGCGTGGTGGACATTCCCAATGCGTGCGCGACGTTGTGGCTGCCGACCGAGATCTTCGATATCGACATCCAGCCCAATGCGCTGGGCGACGTGCCGCAGATCAAGCGCGGCATGGACATGCCCATCGCCGAAGACCTTTAAGGAGCCCGCATGCCGCTCTATGACTATCGTTGCCAGGACTGCGGCGAGTTCTCGGCTCTGAAGCCGTTATCGCAATGGCGTGACCTTGCGTCCTGCCCCGATTGCGGCATCTCCTGCGAGCGCTTCGTCAGCGGCGCACCCGCGGTCTCGGCGCTGTCCTCGGCGATGAACCGCGCCCGCGCCGCCAACGAACGCGCCGCCCATGAACCCCGCAGCACGCGGGGGGGCCACGGCATGGGGTGCGGTTGTTGCTCAGGCGCGAAAGCCGCGGGTCGGACGCGCCAGACCGCGGACGGCGGCAAAACTTTCGCTGGCGCCCGGCCTTGGATGATCAGCCACTGAAGACGGATGGCAAGGCAAACCGGGGCTGGCCTTGCCACGCCCCGCCCTCACAGCGTCGACCTCTGCCCCGGCAACCACAGCGCCAGTTGCGGCACGGCCGAATTGAGAGAGTTTTGTTATTACGGGTAATCCCGGCATCGCTCGCGGCTTGACAGGTTGGTTGTAGTGAGCAACATTATGGTTGTGCAATACAACCTAACGGACGCGCCATGCAGATGCCCGCCAAATCAATCGACGAAATCCGGTCCGCATCGCGCACCATCGTGCGCGAACTGGGCTTCATGCGGCCGACGCTGGCGGGCACCGCCTACTCCGCCTCGGCCGTGCACGCGTTGCTGGAAATCGATGCCCAAGGCGGGGTGTCGGCGGCCCACCTGGTCACTGCGCTTGGCCTGGAGAAATCCAGCGTGAGCCGCATGCTTTCCAAACTGATCGCGGCCGGGGACATCGCCGAGTCGGCAAGCGCAGAAGATGCGCGTCTGAAGCAGCTGACGCTGACCGGGCAGGGCAAGGCGTTGGTCAAGAAAATTCATGCGTACGGCCGCAATCAGGTCACCTCGGCAATGGCGCACTTGAATCCCTCGCAACAGCAGGCGGTCGCGCAGGGGTTGTCGGAATATGCCAGGGCGCTCAAGGCGAGCCGCGGGGCGCAAGCCGCAGCGGCCCGCGATACGGTGCAGATCGTGCCCGGCTATCGGCCCGGTCTGGTGGGACGCGTGGCCGAGATGCATGCCGCCTTCTATTCGCGGCACTCGGGCTTTGGCCAGTTCTTCGAAAGCCAGGTGGCCACGGGAATCGCCGAGTTCGCGGGGCGGCTCGGCGAGCCATGCAATGGGGTGTGGACGGCGATTCAGAACGACCGGATTGTTGGTTCCATCGCCATAGACGGCCAGGACCTGGGCAACCGCCAGGCGCACCTGCGCTGGTTCATCCTGGATGACGGATGCCGGGGCAGCGGGACCGGCCGAAAGCTGATCGAGGCGGCGCTGGACTTCTGTGACCGGTTCGGTTTCTCCGAGTGCCAGCTCTGGACCTTCAAGGGCCTGGACGCGGCGCGCAAGCTCTATGAGTCCGTGGGATTCAAGCTCGTGCATGAGGAAGCGGGCCATCAGTGGGGCAGCATCGTCACCGAGCAGCAGTTCACCCGCGTCAAACCCACGGCCTGATCCCCGCGCGGCCGACCTGTCATGCGCACCGGGCGCACCGCAATCGCCGCCGCCGCGACGGTGGGGATGCTCGTGGGCGCGGCGATGGTTTCCACAAGTGTGGTGTCCAACGCCGTCTCGCCCGCAACACTTGCATTCCTGCGCTATCTGATCGGTGCGGCGGTCCTGCTGTTGCCGTTGGGCCCGGCCGTACGCACGACCTTCACGGCCAAGGATGCAGTTGCCATCGCCACGCTGGGCGTTTTCCAGTTCGCCGTGCTGGTGCTGTTGCTCAACCATGCGCTGTTGACGGTGTCGGCAACCGTGTGCGCGCTGGTGTTTGCCACGATGCCGCTCGTGACGATGTGCCTTGCGGTGATCACCGGCAAGGAGCCATACAGTGGCCGAGGTCTGGTTGGCGTGTGCACCGCGGTGGCTGGCGTTGCGTATCTGCTGCTGTCGCCTTCCGCGTCTGCGGCGGGCGTGGCGCACATCGGCTGGGGGATGGTGGCGCTGGTGTCCGCCACGATCGTCGGGGCCGTGACGAGCATCCTGTACGGCCCCTATCTGCGCCGCTATCCGGCGCTTGCGACCTGCCGGCTCGCGATGGTTTCCGCGGTGGTGTTCCTGCTCGGTTTCTGCGTCCTTACCTCGCAGCCGCTGATTCCCTCGCTGAATCGGCTTCAGTGGGCCAACGTCGTGTTCATTGGCCTATCGAGCGGGGTGGGCTATTTTTGCTGGTTGTGGGCGCTGGGCAGGCTGGCTGCCAGCAAGGTCACGGCCTTTCAAGCCCTGGGTCCGGTGACCGCCGCGCTCATCGAGTCGCTGCTGTCGCAGCGGCTTGCGCCGATGACGGTGCTCGTTGCGCTCGCGATGGTTTGCGCGGGACTGGTCATGGCGACACGAAGGCTTGAGGCGAACTGAACAACCTGTTCTATCTGACGGTGACGGCGGCCGCGCCGCCGTCACCGTGGGACTCGCAGGATGCGCATCATCGCCGCGCACCGTCTGCGACCGGCTGGATCAAGCCGAAAGTTCGTTACGAACCAACGCCGCGCCCGCGCTCAACGCCTTCAGCTTGCCATTGGCCACGGCACGCGGCAGCGGCGCCATGCCGCAGTTGGTGGACGGGTACAGCTTGTCGGCATCCACGAACTTGAGCGCCTGGCGCAGCGTGGCGGCGACTTGCTCGGGGGTTTCGATGGCGTGGTTCGCCACGTCGATGGCGCCGACCATCACCTTCTTGCCGCGGATGAGTTCGATCAGGTCGATGGGCACATGCGAGTTCTGGCATTCCAGCGACACGATGTCGATGCTGGATTTCTGCAGCTTGGGGAACGACTCCTCGTACTGGCGCCATTCGGAGCCCAGCGTCTTCTTCCAGTCGGTGTTGGCCTTGATGCCGTAGCCGTAGCAGATGTGCACGGCGGTTTCGCACTTCAGGCCTTCGATCGCGCGCTCCAGCGTGGCGACGCCCCAGTCGTTCACCTCGTCAAAGAAGACGTTGAAGGCGGGCTCGTCGAACTGGATGATGTCGACGCCGGCAGCTTCCAGTTCGCGCGCTTCCTGGTTGAGGATCTTGGCAAATTCCCAGGCCAGCTTCTCACGACTCTTGTAGTGTGCGTCGTACAGCGTGTCGATCATGGTCATGGGACCGGGCAGCGCCCATTTGATGGGCTGCTTCGTCTGCTGGCGCAGGAATTTGGCGTCTTCGACGAACACGGGCTTCTGCCGGCTGACGGCGCCGACGACGGTGGGGACGCTGGCGTCGTAGCGGTCGCGGATCCGGACGGTCTCGCGCTTTTCGAAGTCAACGCCGTCCAGATGTTCGATGAACGTGGTGACGAAGTGCTGGCGCGTCTGCTCGCCGTCGCTGACGATATCGATGCCGGCCAGCTCCTGTTCTTTCAGGGCCAGGAGCAGCGCATCCCGTTTGCCTTCGGCCAGTTGCTCGTCCTGCAGGCTCCAGGGCGACCAGAGCTTTTCAGGCTGGGCAAGCCAGGACGGTTTGGGCAGGCTGCCGGCAGTCGAGGTGGGCAAGATTTTTTTCATGGCGAAGTGTCCGTCTGTTTTCGGTTTATTGATGGGAGTAGCTGGCAGCCCATTGATCAAGCACGTGCTTGTACGGCTTGATGAAGTGCGCCTCGGCAAACTTGCCCTGCTTGATGGCGAGCTGGCTGCGTTCGACGCGGTCGTACACGATCTGCGTCAGCGAGTAGTCCTGGTTCTTCAGGCTGGGTTGATAGCGCTTTCCAGCCGCGGAATTGGCGTTGTAGATTTCGGGCCGGTAGATGCGCTGGAACGCTTCCATCGTGCTGATCGTGCCAATGAGTTCAAGATTGGTGTAGGCGCCCAAGAGGTCTTCCTGGAAGTAGAACGCCAGCGGCGCCACGCTGTTGGGCGGCATGAAGTAGCGGACCTGCAGGCCCATCTTCTCGAAGTAATGATCGGTCGAGGAGAATTCGCTTTGTTGATATTCCACGCCCAGGATCGGGTGGTGGTTGTCGGTGCGTTGGTAGGTCTTGCTGCTGGAGACGCTGATGCAGATGACCGGCGGCTTCGCAAAGTGCGCCTGGTAGGCCTGCGATTGCACGAAGTGCTTGAAGAGCTTGCCGTGCAGGTCGCCAAAACCTTCCGGCGTGCTGAACGTGGCTTTGTTGTCGTTGAATTCGGGCAGCAGCACGCTGAAGTCGTAGTCGCGCACGTAGGAAGAAAAATTGTTCCCCACGATGCCGTCGATACGCTTGTCCGTTTGCCTGTCGACGATGTTGGTCTTGAGCATTTCGATCAGCGGAAACGCGCTTCCGTCTTGGCCCAGCGTCATCTCGGCGGTGATGATGTCCAGTTCAACGGCGTAGCGGTCGCCCGTGGGGTTGTCCCAATGCGCCAGGTCATTGAAACGGCTGTCGATCATCTTCAGCGTATTGCGCAGGTTTTCCTGGCGGCTGGCGCCTCGGGCCAGGTTCGCGAAGTTGGTCGTGATGCGCGTGCTGTCCGACGGCTGATAGTTCTCATCGAAGCGGATGCTCTTGATGCTGAAGGTGAAGTCGTTGCTCATGGGTGTCGGGTGCCAAAAATGCTGCAATGAACGTGTATTCGTTGCCGGCGCGACCAGCGTGTGCTGTCACGCTGCCTGTTCGGCGATTGGTAAGGGGGGCCTGGCGTCAGGCCGCCAGGACTTCTTCGGCCGCGGCGGCGCGGGCATGCCGCGTCAGTTCGACCAGCGGCAGGGCGCGCTGGACGGCTAGACCGGCCCGCTGGATCAACGCGTCGTTCTGAAGCCGGTAGTCGGCAAAATCCTCGTCGGTCGCGTAGATGCCGAGCGGCAAGGTGCGCGCCTGAAAGAAGCTGAACAACGGCCGCAACTGGTGGTCGATCACCAGCGCATGGCGCTGGCTGCCGCCGGTCGCGGCCAAGAGGACGGGCTTGTCGATCAAGGCGTCCTGATGAATGAAATCGAAGAAGTGCTTGAACAGGCCGGTGTACGAGCCCCGGTAGACGGGCGTTGCCACCACCAGGACATCGGCTTGCTCGACCGCAACCAGCTCGCGCTCGACCGTGTCGGGCAACTGCGAGCGCCAGACCGCGCCGGCAAGCTGCGGCGCCAGCCGGCCCATTTCGACCAGCCGGGGTTCGCAGGGGATTTCGTTGGCGATCAGCGCCAGCAGCTGTTCTGCCAGGGCGGTGGTCTTGGAGGGACGTTGCATGCCGCCGGAAACGGCGACCAGTCGCAGGGGGTGTGTCATCGTTGCTTCCATGGAGCCAATCGGCACGAAAGGGGTCGACTTGCCATGGAACGTGCGCGTTGATCAGGTCAACTTGCGGAACACAGCGGCAAACAAAGAATGCAATGCTAAAGATCAATATCCATGACGTAAAATGGTTTTATTTCACAAATCCATGAATCTGGATCATATAAATGCTTGAGCGCATCCATCTGAGCATCGTGCAGCAGGTCGAGAAACAGGGCTCCTTGACGGCCGCCGCGGGCGTGCTGAACCTGACCCAGTCGGCGCTGAGCCACAGCATGAAAAAGCTGGAGCAGCAGCTGGGCACCGATATCTGGCTGCGCGAAGGAAGACGGCTTCGCCTGACGCAGGCCGGCCAGTATCTGCTGGCAGTGGCGAACCGGGTGTTGCCGCAGCTGGATCTGGCCGAAGAGCGGCTGGGCCAGTTCGCCCAGGGCGAACGCGGCGCGCTGCGCATCGGCATGGAATGCCACCCGTGCTATCAGTGGCTGCTCAAGGTGGTGGCGCCGTATCTGGCGGCGTGGCCGGACGTGGATGTGGACGTGAAGCAGAAGTTTCAGTTTGGCGGGATTGGGGCGCTTTTCGGCTACGAAATCGATCTGCTGGTCACGCCCGACCCGCTGTTCAAGCCGGGGTTGAAGTTTGAACCGGTGTTCGATTACGAGCAGGTGTTGGTGGTGGCCAAGGGCCACCCCTTGGCATCCGTCGCGTACGTCAAGCCCGAGCAACTGACGCAGGAAGTGCTCATCAGCTATCCCGTCGATATCGAGCGGCTGGATATCTACAACCAGTTTCTCTTGAAGGCGGGCGTCACGCCCAAGCGGCACAAGGCGATCGAGACCACCGACATCATGCTGCAGATGGTGGCCAGCGGCCGCGGCGTGGCGGCGCTGCCGCGCTGGCTGGTCGAGGAGTACGCGGTCAAGATGGATCTGGCGCCGGTGCGCTTGGGCCCGCGGGGCGTTGCCAAGCAGATCTTTCTGGGATCGCGCGAGGCCGATGACGCCCTGGATTACCAGCGAGCGTTCATCGAGATGGCGCGTCAGCCTGCGGCTGCTCGTCGCGTGGCATCTGCCGCGGAAACCGGTCGCTGAATCACCCTATTCCTTCGACGATTTGAAGGATTGGTGAGAATTAACGATTCATTAATTCTTCGCCCTCTATAGTCGCGCTCGTCAGCCGGCGCGGGCCCGTTCAGGGTCCAAGCGCTTGTCCAGCGCGAATTGTCATGAGCCGGCTGCCAACAACAACAAAAGGCGAATGATGAATCTGGCAGCCATGAAAGTGAGTTCGCGTCTTGCGATCGGTTTTCTCTTGCTTGTTCTTGCGTTGATGGTACTTGGGGGCCTGTCCCTGTACGCCGTGAGGACGCTGGACAAGTCGATGTACGACATCGTGAACGTGAACAACCAGCAGTTGAAGCTGGCGCTGCAGATGCGCGAGCTGGTGCAGGGCCGGGCGATCGTGGTGCGCAACATCGTGCTCTACACGGACCCGCAAGCCGTGGCCAATGAGATCGCCCGGGCCGAAGACATGGCGGCGCGCTATCGCCAAGCCAATGAACGTCTTGCGCAGATGTTTGCGAGCGATGCCAATACCCTTGCCGCGGAAAGGGATCTGCTGGCCGCCGCCCGCCGCGCGGAACAGGACGCGACGCCCATCTACCTGCGTGCGCTGGAAGCCGGGCGGCAGAACAACACGCAGGAAGCCGCCCGCATTCTGCGGGAAGAGCTGCGCGCCAAGCAGGACGCGTGGCTCGACCAGTTGCTGTCGCTTGCCAACCTTGAATCCCAGCTCAACGATGAATCGGCGAAGCAGGCGGCGGCGACGTCGGCGCGTCTGCAGAGCACGATCATTGTGATCATGTCGATCGCGGTGCTGGTGGGCGTCCTGTCGGCGTGGCTGGTCACGCGCAGCATCCTGCGGCAGCTGGGCGGAGAACCCGCCGACGCGCAAAAGCTGGCGGGCGCTATTGCCAGCGGCGATCTCACGACGGCGCTCAAGCTCGATGAGCGGGATCATTCGAGCCTGATGTATTCGCTGGAAACGATGCGCAGGCAGCTTGCGTCGACGGTCGGCACGATCGTCAGCGCGGCGGAATCCATTTCGACGGCGTCGGCGCAGATTGCCGAAGGCAATGCCGACCTGTCGCAACGCACCGAGGAGCAGGCCGCATCGCTTGAGGAAACGGCCGCGAGCATCGAACAGATGACCTCGACGGTGCGGATGAACCAGGACAATGCGGCCAGCGGCAGCAGCCTTGCCGTCGATTGCAGCCAGCTCACGGTTGAAGCGGGCCGCGTGGTGGGCCAGGTGGTCGATGCGATCGGGGCGATCTCGGCCGATGCGCAGCGCATGGGCGAGATTGTGTCGGTGATCGATAGCATCGCCTTCCAGACGAACATTCTTGCGCTCAATGCGGCCGTGGAAGCGGCGCGGGCCGGCGAACAG
This sequence comes from Achromobacter mucicolens, assembly GCF_029866465.1. NCBI lineage: Bacteria > Pseudomonadati > Pseudomonadota > Betaproteobacteria > Burkholderiales > Alcaligenaceae > Achromobacter > Achromobacter mucicolens. The sequence goes on from NZ_CP123364.1 coordinate 261,717, forward strand.
GGCCGCGGCTTCGCCGTGGTGGCGACGGAAGTGCGCGCGCTGGCGCAGCGCAGCGCCACGGCCGCCAAGGAGATCAAGGGCTTGATCGAGAACTCCCAGCGTGCGGTGGAGGGCGGCGAGTCGATGGCGGCCACGGCGGGTGGGCAGATGGAGAAGGTGCTCGACGCCGTGGCAAGGCTCAAGGAGGTGACCGTTGAGATCGCCTCGGCCTCGGCCGAGCAGACTGCCGGCATCGAGCAGGTGAACGTGGCGGTGTCGCAAATGGACACGATGACGCAACAGAATGCGGCGTTGGTCGAAGAGTCCGCTGCGGCGGCCGGCGCAATGGCCACGCAGGCGAAAGAGCTCTTGCAGGCGGTGGCGCGCTTCAAGACGGAACGGCAGCCTGGCGCGGCGCAGCCCGGCGCGCGTTACGAGCGGTTGGCGCTGGCAGCACCTGCGCACGCCTGAGGCCGCAACCTGACCGTATGATGCGGCCTGGGGCGGCGAGCGCGCGGCCCCATGCAGCAGCTGTCAACGCACACGGAAGGGGAATACTGACATGCGAGTTCTGTTGGTTGAGGACGACGCGATGTTCGCGGACGCGTTGACGCTGGCGCTCGAGGAATTGGACTTCGCGGTGACGCTGGTGCAGGACGTCGAAGCCGCCAAGGTGCTGCTGCTGCAGCACGCCTTCGCGCTCGTGCTGCTGGATATCGGGCTACATCGCGGTTCGGGATTGGATGTGCTGCGTTTTGTGCGCCGGCGCGGCGATGACGTGCCGGTGATCCTGATTACCGCGCGGGACGCGTTGAGCGATCGCATCAGGGGGCTTGATATTGGCGCCGATGATTACGTCATCAAGCCGTTCGAGCCCGCGGAGCTGTTTGCCCGCATGCGCGCCCTGCTCAGGCGCAGCGGCGTTCCGGGCGACAAGATCCTGGCCTGGCGTCATGTGAAGCTGGATCCGGGCCGGCGCGAAGCCTTCGTCGACGAGGCGCCGACACGGTTGTCGGAGCACGAGTTCCGCACGCTGGAGATGCTTCTCAGGCACGCGGACCGGCTGGTGTCCACGGAAGAGCTGCGCGTGCACCTGTATGGCGCGGGCCGGCCTGGCGAGAGCAACACGATCGCCGTGTTCGTTCATTCGCTGAGAAAGAAGCTGGGCAAGGACATCATCGAAAATGTTCATGGTCAAGGCTACCGGCTGGCCCGGGATAGCGGCTGATGCGGCGGGTCACGAATTCGTTGCGCGCACAGGTCCTGTTGGGCATCTTCAGCGCGCTGCTCGTGTCGTGGCTGGTGCAGTTTGGCTTGTATTGGAACAGCGTGACCCGGGCCGAATCCGGGTTGCGCGATCATGAATTGAGTGCCGTGGTCGACAGCATGGCCTTCTTTCTGGCGATGGTGCCCGCCACACAAGACATCACCCGCGAACTGCCGGTGCCCGCCTTCCTGGTGCGTCAGGCCGTCGGCAAGACCGAGATCCAGGTCTGGGACCGCGTGACGAATCGCCTGGTGCTGGCGTCCAAGGACGCGCCGCGCAAGCGGATGGTGCAGGGAAACACGGTTGGATTTTCGTGCGTCGTCCAGGATGGGGATACGTGGCGGGTGTACACGGGGCTGGACGAGTCCGCGCGCTTCGAAATCGTCGCGGGCACGCCGACGCGAGCGTTCTATGCCGGCCTTGCCGCCCGGTTCGAACTGGGCTCGATCATCACGTTGCTGATGTTTGCCGGGATCGGGGGCGTTACGATGCTGGTTGTCTGCCGTTCCGTGCGCAAGCTTGGCTGTGTGGCCAGGGAGATTGCCGAGGCTAGCGTGACAGACGGCGTGACCGTTGATGAGCGGGCCGTCCCCGCCGAGCTGGTGCCGTTGATACGCGCGATCAATGAGCGCCAGCGCCGGGTGGCGGCGTTGATCGAGAACGAGCGCCGGTTCATCGGCGATGCCGCCCACGAGCTTCGCACGCCGCTGGCGGTGCTGGCCGTGTATGCGGACACGGCGTATCGCGTCAACGATCCCGTGAAGGCCAGGATGCTGATGCAGAAGATCGCGCAGACCACGCGCCGCAGTTCCCGCATCGTCGAACAGCTGCTGGACCTGGCGCGCACGGACCGCAACGACATCCGCCTTGAGCCGGTGAATCTCGCGTCCGTGGTGGCCTTCGTGCTGCGGGACATGCAGGCCTCGTTCATCCATCGCGGCCAGCAGGTCACCGTGGATGCCGCACCGGTCCTGATCATGGGCCAGGTGGATGCGCTGGGCATTCTGGTGCGCAATCTGGTGGACAACGCGGGCCGGTACAGCGGCGAGAACAGTGCGATCAGCGTTGCGCTGCATTGGGAGCCGGAGGGCGTCACGCTGGCGGTCGCGGACAACGGGCCCGGCATCGCGCGGTCATTGCGCGAGCGGATCTTCGATCCGTTCTATCGCGGGCCGGGTGCGCCAAGCCACGGGAGCGGGCTGGGGCTGGCCTTGGTCGCCAGAATTGCCCGCTCGCACGAGGCGCGCGTGACCGTTGACGAAGGGTCCGAGGGGCGCGGCGTCTGCTTCAACGTGGTATTCCCGCTGCCCGGCGCAGCAGCCGCCGGGCTTGCGTGACGAGGACAGCGGCGCGTTGCGCGGCCGTCGAGGCGGCCTTCATTCAAAGGGCGCTTGCCGGATTAATCAAAAAGGCCAAAGCGGGACGGGCCCGCGTGTCATTTTGTGACTGAATGCGGCGTCGCCAAGCGCTCGGGCCGTGCGTTCAGCCGATTAAAAGATGGTATCCAGTCACGGCTGATTTTGCCGCTCGGATGGTATCCAATAATTCAAATTAAATACTTTGGATAATATCTTCGCGGGTATGCCTAGCATTATCAGACGTATGCCGTAGACCTATTTTGATAATTAACGGGATACAACCCCGATTATTAACGGGGACGCAAAAAAAATCGTTATACAGTGCCTCCTTTTTTCGAGAGCTGACCCTAAATTCACGCCGGCTGAATTATTACTTGTCGATACTTTTTAAACATATCGGCAATAGGTGAAAGGAAGCTCGATTAATCCGGAGGATTGAAGTTTTGGCACACGGCACAAAGAAGTGGCTGACGGCGACGCTCGCCTTGAGCGCGTCCTATGTGGGCAGCGTCACCGCTGCGGACCTGACCATCGGGGCGGGCAATACGCAGGTGTTTGACGGGTCGGCCAACTTTCCCGGCGGAATCGATGTCAATGGCGGGACGGCGGTAATCGGCGGCAATGGGGGCGGCGCGGGCGTGACGATCGGCGGCAACGTCAACGCCATGTCCGGCGGCACCGTGGCGGGTTTTGGCGCGATCAACGGCGACCTGAACGTGACGGGCAATGCCCGCGTCGCGCCGGGATATTGGGTGGACACGCCCACCGGCGTTTCCAACGGCAATCTCGTTGTGAATGGCAACCTGGGCATCAACAACGGCGTTTTCGATTTCGAAACCGGCTATGCCGGACTGCCCATCACGCAACCCGGCACGGGCGACAACATCACGGTGGGCGGCAACGTTGCCCTGAACAACGCGACGTTGAACGTGAAGGTCAGCACGCACGGCGTCAACGCGGGCTTCTACCGCATCATGTCGTACGGCGGCACGTTGAGCGGCAGTGGCCTGACGCTGGGCACGGTCTCCGGCGACTCGGTGCCGGCCGCCACCATCCAGACGCTGACGGGTGACAAGCACATCAACCTGGTTCTGGGTCCCAGCACGACCAACCTGTGGAACGGCAATGGCGTGGCCTCCGCGGCAAACGCCGGCGGCGGCAACGGCACCTGGAGCGCCGCAAGCACGAACTGGAACAGCCCGACCAACGCCACCGGCGCGCTGCCCAGCGGCGGCTATGCGATCTTCACGGGCGCGGCGGGCACGGTCACCGTCGATGGCAGCGCGGGCCCGGTGCGCGTGTCGGGACTGCAATTCGCGACGGACCGGTATCGCCTGCAGGGCGCGCCGATCACGCTGGCCGGCACCGGCGGCAACCCGCCCGTCATCGTCGTCGGCGACGGCACGTATGCCGCGGGCAGGTTCGTGGACATCATCGACAACCCGCTGCAAGGCACCGAAGGCTTTGTGAAAACCGGCGTCGGCTCGATCATCCTGAACGGCGACAGCAGCAACCTGACCGGTCCGATCTTCATCGCCGACGGCGCGCTGGAGATCAACGGCAAGCTGAATGGCCCGATGGACATCGGCCGCGAAGTGGTGCTGGCCGGTGTTGGCCAAGTGGGCAGCACGACGCTGTACCCCACGGCCGTCATCTCGCCGGGCAACGACGGCACGCCGATGGGCACGCTGACGGTCAACGGCAACCTGAATTTCGGCCAGGACACGGTTTACCGCGTGCATGCCGATCCGGCCAGCACCCTGAGCGACCGCATCCATGTGACTGGCGTCGCCACGCTGGACGGCACCGTGGCCCACGTGGGTCCGAACGGCAACTACGCGCCGCGCGCGACGTACAACATCCTGACGGCCGACGGCGGCATTCAGGGCCGCTTCACGGGCGTGTCTAGCGCATACGCGTTCCTTACGCCGTCGCTCAGCTATGACGCGAAGAATGCGTTCATGACGCTCGCGCGCAACGACGTGCCGATCGGCAGTGTCGGCGGTTCGGAAAACGAAACCAACGTGGGTGGAGCACTGGACCAGCAGGCGCCGCCTTCGAGCGGCAATGGCGCGGCGCCGGCAGGCAACGGCGCCGCGCCGTCGGGTAGCGGTTCCAGCCAGGCTGGCAGCGGCTCGGCCTCGGCGGAAAATGGCGCGCCTTCGACCGGCAATGGTTCTGCGCCGACGGGCAATGGTTCCGCGCCGACGGGCACCGGCTCGGCCACCACCGGCACGGGTACGGCCTCGGCCGGCGGCGACGCTGCACCGGTCGTCACCCAACCCGTTGCGCCCGGCGCCGATTCGTCGCTGATTGCCAGCGCCAATGGCGCGGGCAAGGCGACGGGCGCCAGCCAGGTCACGGATGCCGTGCTGGCCATGACGCCGGGGCAGGCGCGCGCGGCGTTGAAGCAGTTGTCCGGCGAAGCGTACGCGAGCACGGGCAGCGTGCTGCAAACCCAGGGCGACGCGGTCACCACCTTGCCGCTGTCGCATCTGCGCGGCAATCTGGACGCGCCGATGCGCGCCGGCCGGCCGACGGCGCAGTTGGGCGCGGCGTCCTCCGACGCCCTGCCGCAAAGCGGCGCATCGCCGATCTGGGCGCAGGCGTTCGGCAACTGGAGCACCTTCAACGGCGACGGCAATGCATCCACCGTGCGTCAGTCCTCGGGTGGCCTATTCGTGGGCGGCGATGGCGACGTGGGCGGCGGCTGGCGTCTGGGTGGCGCGGTCGGTTATACCGGCAGCCACAACTCGATCTCCGACGTGTCCTCGCGCATGAGCGTGGACAGCTACACGGCGACGGTCTTCGGCGGCAAGAACTTCGAAGCCGGTCCGGGACACGTGCGCTTCATGGCGGGCGCGGCCTACACCTGGCACGAGATCGACGCCAAGCGCAACGTCGCGGCCGGCAGCCTGAACCAGCGTCTGGAATCGTCCTACAACGCGTCGTCGACGCAACTGTTCACGGAGCTTGGCTACAAGCTGCCGCTTTCGGACGCCTATGCGATCGAGCCCTTCGCCGGCGTGGCCTGGAACCAGATCCGCACGCGCGGCTTCCAGGAGACAGGCGGCTCTGCGGCCCTGCGCGGCCAGAGCAACACGGACGATGTGACGAGCACCACGCTGGGCCTGCGCGGCGCCATGCTGATCGGCACGGACAGCGCGCCTGGCCGCTTGACGGCGACGTTGGGCTGGCGCCACGCGATGGGCGATGTGAAGCCCACGCAGAAACTGGCCTTTGAAGGCGGCAGCACCTTCACGGTGTCGGGTGTGCCCATCGCGAAGAACGCGGCGGTGCTGGGCCTGGGCGCCGAAGTGGCGATCACGCGCAGCACGACCGCGGGCGTGGCTTACGACGCGCAGTTCGGCAGCGGCAACCGCCAGCAGTCGGGCATTTTCAAGCTGATGACGCGCTTCTGAGGCGCATCGGCGTGGCCGCATGACTGCCCGTCAGGGCAGGATTGCGCGCCGGCCCCGCACGCCTGCAACGCGCTGAGTTCGGGGTCCACGGGCCCGGCCCTCAGCGCGTTTTATTTTCGGGGTCTGCTTTGGAAATCGGAGGCGGCAGGGGCAGGCCCTCTGCCCGGGCCAGTCTTTCCATCGCGACTTCCAGAATGGCGCGCGCCTGCCCCGCGGCGCGGCCCAGGTCGCTGTGCAGCTGCGCGTCGTCATCGTTGCGGGACGCGCATTGCACGCTGTAGCGTTCGAAGCTGCCCACCATCAGCAGCAGGTCGGCCAGGTGCTTCGGGCATTCGCAGGCCAGGCCGCTGCCCGAGGCCATGATGGTGAACAGCGCATGCTCGTCAAAGCGCAGATCCAGCGTGGGCTGGGCAGGCGCGGTCGGCAGCCGTTCGCCGGCTAGCGCCGAGCGGCACAGCAGCAGCAATTCGCCGATGTCCGCCGGAACGCGGGCCGCCAGAAAACCGTGGGCGCGCAAGGCGCGGATGGTCGCGCTGGCGCAGAACCGGTAAAGCACCAGCACGGCGACGTCGCCGCACGCCTTTGCGGCCGCCACGATCAGCGGCAGCGCGCTTTCATGCAGCTCGGATAGTTCGATCACCAGAACCTCGAGGTCCGCCTCTTGCGGCGTGAGGGCGACCTGTTCAAGGTGCGGCCAGCTCTGTTGAACGATCACGTCCAGGCCGTCGCGTCCGCTGCCGGCGATGCGGCGGGCCAGGTTGGCGCCGGCCACGCCCAGGCGCAGCGGCCCCTGCGCCGCGGGTTGGCGCGCGGCGGCGCCAGCCAGTTCCTGCAGCTGTTCGATGGACATGGGCGCAAGCACGCCGATGGCATGCCCCTGATCGACCAGTTGCTTGAGCAGGCTGAGACGGCGCACCTGTTCGGCGGAATACAAGCGCTGGCCGCGCGCCGAGCGTTCAACATCGGACAGGTTGTAGCGGCGCTCCCAGACGCGCAGCGTCTCGGGCGAGAGCCCCGCCAGGCGCGCCGCCACGCCGCTGCGGTACGTGATGCGGCCGTCGTCGGATTGCTTGGATTCCATTGTTTTCCTTGACCCGGTATTGAACCGATATGTTTGCATAATAGCGGTTCAAATCGTGGACGAGAAGAAGGCAGCCGCGTAAATTCCTTCATCAAGCGGTTCAACTTCCCCCTATTCGAGGCCGCTTTCGGAACCCGCGCTCGCGGGAGGTCACTGGACAAGGAGTCAATCATGAAACGTCTTTTGGCAGGAATTTCGCTCACCCTGGCGCTGGGCACCGCGCACGCCGCCGACATCGTGGACACCGCCAAGTCGGCCGGTTCGTTCAATACGCTGGTCACCGCCGTGCAAGCGGCCGGGCTGGTCGACACGCTGAAGGGTCCGGGCCCGTACACCGTGTTCGCGCCGACCGATGAAGCCTTCGCCAAGGTGCCGAAGGACAAGCTGGACGCGCTGCTGAAAGACAAGGCCGCGCTGACCAAGGTGCTCACCTATCACGTCGTGCCGGGCAAGGTCATGGCCAAGGACGTCAAGCCGGGCAAGGTGAAGACGGTTGAAGGCAGCTCGTTGACCATCGCGGTCAATGGCGGCAACGTCACCGTGGACAACGCCAAGGTCGTGAAGACCGATGTCGCGGCGGACAACGGCGTCATCCACGTCATCGACACGGTGCTGATGCCGAAGTAGGGGTTTGTGCAGGTAGCAGGCCGTACCGATGTCCGGCCTTGATAGGCCACCTTGACGGTGCGTGGCCTATCTTTTTTCTTCATGACCGGCAAGCCGCCTCACCGGCTTGCCGGTCCCGGCATCAGTTCAGTCCGGGATGATATTCAAGGCCGCCGCGCCGACGCTGCTCGTTTAGCGGAAAATGTGCCGGCCAGGCGATGCGTCCGCCTCGCGCTTGCGATGCGCGAAATTGAGCGTCACCATCAGCCCCGCTGCCATCGAGAACAGGTGCTTGAGCGTGTGGCCGCTCATGAACGCGAACGTCTGGTAGATCTGATAGTCCAGCAGTTCGGCGGCCTTGGCCAGCACGTAGAACCCGATGGCCGCGCCGAAGTACAGCCGTTCGCGCAGCGGGGTGCCGTTTCTCCATTGCAGCAGCGGCACCAGCACCAGCGGCATGAACTGCACGAAGAGGTACGGACGCAGATCGTCCGTGGACGTATGGTCGGTGTACCACCACCACGCCACGCTGCCCACGGCAAGCGCGGTCCACAGCACATCGACCCAGCGGCCGTCGCCGACGGTTTCGCGCCAGACGGCCGACAGGATGCCGGCGCACAGCAGCGCGATCGGCAGGCGGTCCCAGATCAGGCGCGCGTTGTCGGGCAAGAGGTGATACCACCCGGAGCCGAAGGCGGTCAGCATGAGCGCAAGGAAGAACACCGTGTAGCCGGGGCGGATGGCGTCCAGCGCACGCAGGTGGCGCGAGTGCATGACCAGCGCCAAGCCATACCAGCCGACCACCGCGAAGCCCAGGTTGGAGAGCACATCGCCCGCGTTGGGAATGCCCAGCCACGCGCGCTTGTCGGCAAAGTCGTGATTGTGCTCGAGCTGGGCGATCGGCCCGTGCAGCGCGAGGCCCACGGCGACCAGGATCACGACTGTGCACGGAAGCAAGCGGCGCGTGTTCAGGCCGGGGGGCGTTGCAGCAGGTAGTGTGCTCATGCGGTTCTTCCCCGGCAGGCGGGTGTGCCGGCTAATGCTGATAGTAAAGGCGGCGCCCGCCCGTCTCCAGCCCCGGCGCTGCGGGTTTCGCAGGATTTTTATGTCGTTGTGTATCGGCGCGCCGGCAGCGCCGGGATCAGCCGGCGCGCGGCAGCCAGTCCGAGACGGTCGCGAGGACCTGCTCGGGCCTCTCGCGGTGCGGCACGTGGCCGCAGTTCTCGAAGATGACGGGCTGCGCGCCGGCCAGCTGCGCAATGCGCTCGGCGTGCACCGTGGAGCCGTATTCGTCGTTGTCGCCGTGCAGCGCCAGCGCGGGGCATTTCACCTGCGCCAGCTGCGGGTCCAGCGTCCAGTCCGCGAAGTCCGGCGACAGCCAGGTGTCGATCCAGGCGCTAAGCACCCAGGCCGCCTTGTCGCCGTGGTACTTCTTCAGGCGGTCAAGCTGTCCGGGCTGCGCGAAAGCCTCGCGTGCCTGGCGGATGCCTTCCAGGGTGCGTTCCTCTGCGTAGACCTGCGCGGATTCGGTGATGAGCGCGCGGCACGACTGCGGATACGCCGCGGCGCTGGCAATGGCCATGCCGCCGCCCACGCTGTGGCCAAACGCCGCGAACTGGTCCAGCTCCAGCGCTTCGCGCACGGCGCGAAATCCCTCGATGGCTTCGCGCACCACGAAGTCCACACCGAGGGTGCCCTTGTACGGGTCGGACCGGCCAAATCCCAGGCGGTCGTAGGCGATGACCTCGCGCCCCGTCGCGCCGGCCAGCCGTTCCGGAAAGTCTCGCCACAGCTCCACGCATCCCAGCGAATCGTGCATCAGCACGATGGGCGCGCCGCTGCCGGCAGACGTGGCGGATGCGGCGGGCGTCCAGCGCCGCACGAAAAGCTGGCCGCTGGCGGCGGGGACGAATACATCTTGGAATTCGACGGACGACATCACGGGTTCTCACGGATCAGATGGCACGGGACGCCTCTGGGGCGCGGCAGCACGCCAGCCGCCTCCCGGGGACAGTTCGAAATAGTAGCGTAGGCGCGCGCAGGCGCTTGCTGGCGTTGCGCGCCGGTATCAAAGGCGTGACGTTACGAATGCAATTGCTACTGCACCACGGCGGACCGTGTCCGCACGCACATCATTTGTCGCATTACGTGCCCTGCCCGCGCGCCGATTTTCGCCGGCGCGCCACTACGATGGCCGCAGTTATTTACCGCACCAGGAGCAAGTCATGAAAATCCCTTTCCGCCACCTCGCCGGCGCCGCCGCCCTCATCGCGGCGCAGTGCTACGCAGGCACCGCCAGTGCGCAGTGGCTCGACGCCGTAAAGGGACAGATGGAAGGCGCCGGGCAAGGTAGTGCAACCCAAGGCGGCGCCGCCCAAAGCAACGCCGGGCAAGGCGGAATCCTGCAGGGCCTGGGTAATAGCCTGCCGCTGTCTTCGCTTACCCCGGCCTCGGCCGGCAACGCGGCCGGCGTGCTGGAGTTCTGCATGAAGAACAACTACCTGGCCGGTGGCGATGCGCAGGCCTTGAAAGACAAGCTGATGGGCAAGATCGGCGGCGGCTCGACGCAGAAGGCCAAGTCGGATTCGGGATACCTTGCCGGCCTGCAAGGGCTGCTCAACGGCAGCGACGGCAAGTCGGTGGACCTGAGCGGCGGCGGGCTGAAAGAGGAACTGACCCGCAAGGCGTGCGATCAGGTGCTCAAGCACGCCAAGTCGTTCCTGTAGCGGCGCCCCATCGCTACTTCGCCGCCCCGAAAATATCCTCCCGCGCCGCGCGGCTTAGCGCCACCACCGCCGGGTGCTCCAGCCGCTGGTCGGTGGTGATGGCGTAGAACTGTTCCTTCACCGCCGGTGCGTGTCCGATGGCGCGCACACGGTACTGCTTGCACAGGTACGCGGCGGTCGCCGTGGGCGCGACGAAGAGGCCTGTCCCGGTCTGCCCAAAGGAGTTCATCAGCGCGCTGTCGTCGAACTCGCCCACGATGCGCGGGCGGATGTCCTGTTCGTCGAACCAGCGCAGCAGCCGCGGCCGGATGGCGGCGTCTTCGCCCGGCAGCAGGAACGGCGCCTGGTCCAGCAGCGCCGGAAACGTGCCCGGCAGGGTGTCCAGCAGTTGCGGCGATCCAAAGAAGGTCAGTCCGCACTCGCCCAGCAGATGGCTGAAGCCGCGCACGTTCAGGTTGCCGGGCATCGGGCGGTCGGCGATCACCATGTCGAATCGATGCACCGCCAGATCAGCTAGAAGGAAGGGAAGACGCCCTTCGCGGCAGATGAGCCGCACGTCCTCGGCCAGCTGCAATGCGGGTTCGATCATCCGGTACACCATCGCCTTGGGCATGCCTTCGGCCACCCCCACCTTGAACTCCAGCGCGCGCCGCGCGGGACGCTCACGCAGGTCATCCAGCAATTCGTCGCCCAAGGTGAAGATGCGGTCCGCGTAAAGCAGCGCATGGCGCCCCACGTCGGTCAGTTCAAGGCCTCGGCCGGCGCGCCGGAAAAGCTCGGTGCCCAGCGCGGATTCCAGATCCTGGATCTGGCCGCTGATGGATTGGGGCGTGCGCTGCAATTGCTGCGCCGCGCGGGCGATGCTGCCCGCCTTGGCCACCGTCCAGAAATAGCGCAGATGCTTGTAGTTGAGCGTGACCATGGCTGATCGCTCCAAAAAATCTGACTATCGGGTCATCTTAATGCGAATTGTTGGAGCAATCGCGCCGCACTAGACTGGCCTCGTGCGAATGCAGTCCCTGTGCGCCCCTTGCGCGGCTCGCGTGGCGCGAGGGAAGGAGGCGCCTTTCATGAACCGGGTCGAAACCTTTGCGACGCTGCCGATGTGGGCGGGATTCGTGGGTTTCGTGCTGCTCGTGCTGGCGCTGGACCTGTATGCGTTCGGCGGACGCCGCGCGCACCGCGTGTCCTCGCGCGAAGCGATGTGCTGGGTGCTGGCGTGGATGACGCTTGCCACGTTGTTCGGCGGCCTGATGTGGTGGTATCTGGACGCCGCGCTGGGGCGGGCGGTGGCACATCAGAAGACGCTGGAGTTCTTTACCGGCTACCTCATTGAACTGTCCCTGTCCGTGGACAACATGTTCGTCTTCTCGCTGATCTTCACGTACTTCGCGGTGCCGCTGGAGCTGCAGCGGCGCGTGCTGCTGTACGGGGTGCTGGGCGCCATCGTCATGCGGGTCAGCATGATCCTGGCCGGCGTGTGGCTGCTGTCGCAATTTACGTGGCTGTTTTACGTGCTGGGCGCGTTCCTGGTCTTCACGGGGCTGAAGATGCTGTTTACCGCAGGCCGGCAGCCGGATATCTCGCGCAATCCGCTGGTGCGCTTCCTGCGGTCGGCAATGCGGATCACCAAGGACTATCACGGGCAGTCATTCTTTGTGCGCATCGACGGGTTGCGCTACGCGACGCCGATGTTCGTGGTGCTGGTGATGATCGAGGCGACCGACGTCGTGTTTGCCGTGGATAGTATCCCCGCCATCTTTGCCGTGACGACCGATCCGTTCATCGTCTTCACGTCCAACATACTCGCCATCATGGGGCTGCGGGCGCTGTATTTCCTGCTGGCGGACATGGTGGCGCGGTTTCACTATCTCAAGTATGGCCTGGCAACGGTGCTGGTCATCATCGGCGGCAAGATGCTTGCCGAACAATGGGTCCACGTGCCGGTGCACTGGTCGCTTGGGGTGGTTGGCGTGATCCTGCTGGCGTCGGTGGGCGCAAGCTGGGTGATGCCGGGAAGGGGCGCGCATAAGCCCGCGCGCTCCGAAACCAGGAAGTCATGACCCGGAGGTCTGCCATGAACACGATCATTCTTGCTACCGATGGGTCGCTGCACAGCGACGCGGCGGCCCGATTTCTGGTGGATAGTCCCTTGCTGAACCGGGATTTCGTCGTGCATGTGGTGCACTGCGAGCCCGACGTGGGCGGGGACGTGAAGTCCTTCATCGGAAAGGCGGACATCGAAGCCTGGCACCACGAGGAAAGCGGCAAGGCGATGCAATCGGTGGTCGGCATTCTGACCGCCGCCAATGTCAGCCACGAATGCCACGAGCTCGTGGGTTTCACGCCAGAGAAGATCGTCGAGTATGCGAAGCAGGTCGACGCGGCGGCCATCGTGCTGGGGTCGCACCATCACAGCCCGCTGCTCAACGCCATTCGCGGCTCGGTGTGCGGGCGGATTCTGGCGCATGCGCCCTGTCCGGTCATGCTCGTCTGACGTGGCGGCGGCGCCGTTCGGGCCGCATGGGCGCTGGCAGTGGTATCTTCTGCGGATCTTTCGCCCCAAACCCGCGCTCATGTCCGACGTTACCGCTCCCGCCGATTCGCCCGTTACCGACGCGCCGGCGGCGCCGCACCGGCCTTTCATCCAGAATGCCGGCACCCGGCGCACCCTGCATTTCACGCAGCAGGAGATCCAGAGCAGCATGTCGCTGCTCAATCCGGACGCGCTGGAGATCGAATACACGCGGATGATGATGGGCTTCGTGCTGTTCAAGCCGGAACCGGCGGACATCCTGATGGTGGGCTTGGGGGGCGGATCGCTGCCCAAGTTCTGCCATCGCTATCTGACGGGGGCGCGCATCACGGTGGTGGAGATCGATCCGGCCGTCATCGCGCTGCGCGACGCGTTCATGGTGCCGCCGGACGGCGAGCGCTTTCAGGTGATCGAGGCCGACGCGGCCCGGCACCTCGCGGGTCTGACCGAACAGGCCGATGTGATCTTCCTGGATGGATTCGTGGCCGGGGGCATCCCCGACCCGCTGTGCAGCGCCGGCTTCTACGCCGACTGCCACCGCGCCTTGCGCGACGACGGCATCCTGGTGATCAATTTCCACGTCAACCACCCTATGCATCACGAATACCTGGACCGCGTGCGCGCGTCGTTCGGCTCGTCGATGTTCGAGGTGGTGGACGACGACATGACCAACAGCATCGTGTTCGCCTGCAAGGGCGATCTGCTGAACGACCCCGCCGCGGCGCAGGTGAAGCGCCCGGCATCGATGCCCAAGGACGCGTGGCGCCAGCTCATGCCGACGATGCGCGTGATCGGCGCGACGTTGGAATTGCGGTAGGCGGGGGGGCGGCTACGCCGGATCGCCCAGCATGATCGACAGCAGTTCGCGGGTCGCGCGCGACAGGTCGCGGGGCGCCGGTGCCTCGCCCTTTTCTCCCAGCGTTGTCGTCAGGCTGGACACCGTCTGCGCGACGGCTTCGTCGTCCAGCATCGTGGGCGCAGGTCCGGCGCCCGCGGCTGGCACGGGCGGCGGCGTGATGTGTTTTCTGGCCGCCTTGAGCAGGTCCGCCACCGGATCGGTCTTGCCGCGCGCGTTGACGCGGTCGGTCATGGCGGTGGCCAGGCTCTTGCCCCCGCCGCGGGTCCGCAGGCCGGACCGCTCGCTCGCGGCCTCCCAGGCGCCGCGCTGCGCGGCGTAGGCGGTAAGCAGCGCGAAGCGGTCCGCGTCGATGAGCAGCGGCGATTCGGCCACCGCGATCAGGAGGGACTGGTAGGCGGCGCTTGCGGCCGTGGCATCGTTGCCGATCAGGGCCTTGGAGACGTCTTTCCACAGATGATGGAACGGCAGCGTGGTGGCCGCGGCGAACATGTCCGTGCCCAGCGTCGCGCGCTGCTCGAAGGCCAGGACCAGATAATCGACGTCGTTCACGGGCTCGGGCTTGCCCGCGCCTTGCTGGCGGTGCAGCACGCCGTCCACCAGTTGCAACCCCGCCAGCTTGTCCTGCGAGTCCGCGCCCGCCAGGACGCGATAGCCGCTACGCCTCAGCGCATCGCCGTCGTAGACGCCGAAGCGCACGCTGACGCCATCGGTGCCGAACAGCTTGGCAAGCGGGGTGAGCAAACTTTCGCCCGTCTTGACGATGGCGCCGCCCACCGGGCCGCCCAGCATCGTGACCGCGGTGGAAACGAAATCCAGGATGCCGCGGGAAAGGCTGCTGTCGGCGAAACGGCACAGCGCCGCATACATCTCCAGCCCGTCGCTGGCGTAAGGAACGTTGCGCGCCACATAGACGTCGCGAAACGCCACGCGGCGGGCGCCGGCGTCCGGCGCGGCCGCGCCCAGCGCCTGCTGGATGAGGTCGTAGCCGACGATGTACGGAATCTCGCGCCGGACGCCGTCCGCGCCGTATCGCAGGAAGAACGTGCAGAGCGGCAGGAACTGGCTGAGGTAATTGCCCGCCTCGCACAGGCGCATTTCGACCAGCCGGACGCTGAAGTAGCACTGGCCGGGCACGAAGGCGGCGCCGTCCAGTCCCTCGGCCAGCGCGGTGTTGCCGGCAGGCGGCTCGATCTGCGCATAGAAGTTGCGTCCCGCGGGGACGGTGGGCAGGAGGGCGCCCGCGCCGTCGCCGCCTGCCGCCTTGCCGCCGATGCCGCGCAGCATGCCGAATAACCCATCCATGTCAGCTCCTTGTTCTGGGCCGCGCGCAGCGGCTTTGCGCTCAGTCGCGCACGATGGCCACGGCCGACG
Organism: Achromobacter mucicolens; assembly: GCF_029866465.1. Classification (NCBI taxonomy): domain Bacteria; kingdom Pseudomonadati; phylum Pseudomonadota; class Betaproteobacteria; order Burkholderiales; family Alcaligenaceae; genus Achromobacter; species Achromobacter mucicolens. The sequence goes on from NZ_CP123364.1 coordinate 276,922, forward strand.
CCCAGGTCGGCAGGTCGCCCGCGTCGCCCTGCGCGGCCTTGCACGCGTAGCGATAGGCTTCCGCCAGGTCCTTGGGCTGCGCCGCGTCCAGGTACACGTCGTAGAAGCGCTGGATGTAGCGCGCGCAGGATTCCTCTTCGACCTGCCAGCGAAACGCCAGCACGCCGGCCGCGCCGGCGCGCATGACTTCCAGCGCCGTGCGCACCGACGCGCCGCTGCACGAGGACAGCACCAGCAGCTTGCATTTGCCCGCTTCCATCCACTGGCCGATCAGCCGGATCGACAACTGCCACGCTTCGCCGTCCTCGCCGGGCAGCACCAGCATCGTGCTTTCGCCCTCGGACACCGAATGGCCGGCGAAATGGAAGATGTCGTAGTTGCCCGTGCGCAACCGTTCCTCGATGCGGCGTTGCAGGTCCGCGCCCACCAGGCCCGTTTCGTCGGCGGCGCGCACGTGATCGATGATGAGGTGACCGGGTGCGCGCGCCGCCAGCTCGGCCAGGTGCTCGCGTTCCTTCGCGACGGACTGCAGCGGCCCGAACTCCATGGCGGGCAGCGGCGGGCCGCCGTCCTCGCGCCGGAAGGTGACGGTGCCGAACACCGAACTGGCGTCCATGAACAGCATCCGCACCGGCTGGCCGGGCGCGCGGGCGTCCGGCTCCCAGCGCGGCGCGGGCGCCGTGCCTTCCAGATGCAGGCGCCGCGCCATCGGCAGCTCCAGGCACAGGTAGCGGCCGCTGTCGGCGCCGAACTCGCGTCCCATCTCGAAGGGCAGGTTGAACAGGCGCGACACCTCCTGGCTGGCCAGGTTGAATTCAAAGCGCAGGTCCAGCCCCGCGAAGGCGCCGGCCCCTGGCGATACTTCCTCGTCGCGCGCCCGCTGGATCAGCTTGGCGACGGGCGCGCCCAGGCTGTGCGTGACCATGGCGCTGAAGACGTCTTCGCCCACCCCGCTCAAGTCTTTGAGCCATTGCGGCGCCTTGGTCTCGCCCAGATACGGGCTGAAGGTCTCGATGCGGCCCACCAGCGCGGAGATCCGGTCGCGCTCCTTGTAGGGCATGTCTTGCGAGGAATATTCGTGCCGCCCCATCTGGATGCGGTAGGTGATCGAATGCTCGCCCACGCGGATGATGAGCCGCCGCCGGCGCTTGGGCGCCAGCGGCGTCAGGCACGTGAGCACGGTGGCGACCTCCGCGCCGCTGTTGACGGCGGTCTTCGCGTCGTTGGTCCACATGAAGACTTCCGGGCGCTCCAGCACGTAGCGCTGCACGAGCTCGGGCGGGTCCACCGCCAGGACCAGCAAGGGCACTGAAGACCGCCGCGCTATCCATTCCAGCAGTTCCACCGCGGCCGCGCCGGGCTTGCCGCGCTTGCTGGCGGTCGAGCCCAGCCGGGCGTCGATGATGACGAGCCGCGGTTCGATGCGGGGCGTCGACAGATCCCAGGATTCGATCTGCGTCTTGGCGCTTTCCAGCGAGGTGCGGCGGCGCAGCTCCGCGCCCACGAACGGCGCGATCGCGGGGTACTGCTGCAGGTGGCGGTGCAGTTGGGCGAGGTTGTTGGCCCAGTCGTCCTCGTGCTCGTCGTTCATGCTGGCCAGCAGGATGAAGTTGGGTCCGGCGGGGTCGTGTTCCATGATGGCTGTCCCAGATTCCCGATGCCCTAGCCCGCCCGCAGCGGCAGGATCAGCGTGAACGCGCGCCACGGCGGCGTGACCGTCGCGTAGGCTTTGTCCGGGCGCAGCGGCGCAGGCGACAGCGGCGGGTCGGTGACCAGCGCGCCGCCGTGGTCGATCACGGTTTCCTGTATCTGGGTGATGGCGATGCTGGCGCCGTCGTGCGCGGCGCGTTCGGCGCTGAGCAAGGCGTCGTCGGGCACGGCGTGGGCGGGTGGATCAACCTCCCACAGTTGCTCCTTGCTCAGGCCAAAGCGGATCGTGCAGCCGTCCGGGCCGGCATCCAGGTCGATCGTCACGCGGGCGTCGTCCGCATTGCGGCAGCGCAGGAGGTAATCGGTCATCGACCGGAACGCCGCCGAGAGCGCCTGCGCATCGCCGGACACGGTCGGGCCGTCCCGCGAGGCCGTGCGATTCGTCAGCGCAATCCGGCGCTGGTCGCGCGCGGGCAGGGCGGCCACCACGTCCCGCAGGCGCGCGCCCAGTTCGACATCGCTGTGCATGGCGCGGGCGCGCCGCCGCGATTCGCTGGCGCCTGCCAGGCGCTCGAAGGTGATGTCGGCCTTGCCGATCTCGGCCACGATGCGCTGGCTCAGGTCCTGCGCCTGCGCCGCGACCTCCTCGGCGGGCATGCCCTGGCGGGCGTCCTCGTGCAGCAGCACGGTCTGCGATGTGAGGCTGCACGCCAGCGACAACGAGGTGCGCGTCTGCCGCGCCACCTCGGCCACGGTCTCGCGCAGGTAGCGCAGGTCGCGCGCCCACCCCAGGTCCGCGATGTCGGTGAAGAACCAGATCGACATGTCCAGGCTGGGATCCAGGTCGGTGCGCGTGGCCAGCACGGATCGGGGCTGGCCGGTGCTGTCCAGCAGTTCGATGCGTTCGCGCTTGACGGTAAAGGGAGCGGTCAGGATGCCCTGCGTGGCTTCGTCGCCCGCAATCGCGTAGTCCGTGATCGCCGGGGCCTCGTCCAGGCTGCGCCCGCGCCGGGGTTCAGCGCCCAGCATGTCGGTTGCCACGCGGTTCATCTCGATGACGGCGCCCTCGCGGCCCACGAACACCACCGCCTGTTCGGTTTCCGCCATCAGGCTTTGCTTGGTCTGGTTGAGCAGATGCTGCGCCAGGCCTTCCTCCAGCGACGCGATGATCTGGAGCAGGTCGTCGATGTCCGGCCCCTTGAAGGCGTGCGAGACCGACGATTCCACGTCAAGCAGCCACCGTATCCGGCCGTTCAGGTGAATGGGCACGGTCATGGCCGAGCGCAGCGGCCGCTTTGGTCCCCCGTAGCCGTGTTGCGCGTAGGCCGGGTTGCCAATGTCGTTCACCGCCAGCAGGCAGCCCTGCGCCAGCGTGGCGCCCAGCATGCCTTGCGAGGTGGGCTGCTGGTATGCGGGCGGCAGCGCGTAGGCCGGCGCCAGGCTGTGCTGGGTGACGACCTCGAAGCGCTTGTCCTGGCGGTTGACGCGATACAGCGCCACGTGGTCCCACGAAAAATGCTGCGCAAGCTGGACGATGATCTCTTCGGCGGCCTGGCGCAGCGACGCGGCGGCCATCACCTTGCGCCGCAGCGAATCGGCAAATTCGGCGCGCTCGTCGTCGCGCTCTTTTTCAAAGCGCATCAGCACGGGTTCCAGGTCCAGGGCGCGCAGCATCTCCAGGTGCCGCTCGCCGTAAGCGCCCGGCTGGCGCGAGCACAGGCTGAGCGCCGAGCTGTAGCCGTCCGGGCGTGTGACGGGTAGCGTGACGGAGGCCTCGATGCCCAGGTCCTGATAGCACCGCACGACCTCGTTGCCGGGCTGCGGCATGTTCTTCTGGACGAAGGCGCCGATCTCTTCGACCCAGGTCCGGCCGGAATCCAGGAACGCGCGGATCGTGGGCGGCAGGTCCATCCAGCGCGCAGGCCATAGCTCCACGCCCTCCGGGCGCACGGCGATCGCGCGAAACAGCGACACGTCGTTGCCATAGATGCCGAAGACCGCGTGCTCGAACGGAATGAGCCGCCGTATCTGCTCCAGGATGCGGTCCAGCTTCAGCCGCCAGCCGGCGATCGCGGGATCGAGGGCAATGCGCCGGATCTCATCGCGGGCGGACTCCAGCGTGCGCGACTGGATGACGGCAATGACGCCCAGCAGTTCGCCGTTGGGGGCGGGATCGGGCGTCATGACCAGCTCGAACTGCCGGTCGGCGTCGTCGGGAACCGGGATGGCGATGGTCACCGCGACCATCGCATCGCCTTCCGTGTCTTGCACGCAGCGCAGAATGGCGCGCTGCACGGGGCCGCCGTCTGATGGCCGAAAGCGCGCCGCGAGCCGGGTGCCGCACAGGGCCTCGCGCGGCAGGCCCAGCGTGCGCGCCGCCTCGGGGTTGGCAAAGCGGATCACGCCCTGCATGTCCAGCCGGAACACGGCGTAGGGCGTGCGCTCGAAACGATGCGATTCGGCCTCGCGAAACGGCGCGCCGTCGTTGACCAGCACAATGAGTTCGCCGCTGTCCAGCGTGCACAGCGGGATGAGCTGCGCGGGCACGCGTGCACCGCCGGGGCTCCGGTACACGACGTCGACGGCGCCATCGCCCATGCGCAGCGGCTTGGCAAGCCCGTAGACCTGGCTCACGTGCCGGTTGACGAGCGCCTCGCGCGCCAGCGGCAGGACGGCGCTGGCCGCGACGATCTCGCCGGATCGGGCCAGCACCAGGCAGGGCACGCCGACCTGGGACAGCACGCGCGCCACCTCGGCGGGCTCGCCAAAAAGGGAAAACTCGGGCAGCGCCGCGCCCTGGGCAAGCGCCGGCGCGTCGCGATAGGGTTTCGGCTCCATCTCTGTCATGACAAGCCCTCTTCACCCGCGGTCACCGCTTGATGAACGCGATGACCTGCTGTTGCGTGCCCTTGTCGTTGTCGAATCCGCCGTGCGTGCTGGACGCCACGGGCAGGACACGGGCGTTGGCCGGCGCGCTGCCCTCGGGCGATACGTGAAGCGCGTCGCAGGCAATGCCGGCATCCCGGAAATAGCGCTCCATGCCCAGCAGCGGTGTCGTCGTGCCGCCCTCGAACGATTCGCTGACCAGATACAGCAGCGAGCGCCGGTACGGGCCGCAGGTGGGATCGTCCTCTTCGGCGCGGTCCGACAGATGGAACTGCTGGTAGCGCTTCACGCGGCTGCCCAGGTGCGGCACGACCAGGTCCTTGAAGGTCTGCAGCCTGACGGCGGGCGCCATCAGGCTCAGCGACTCCAGCTCTCCGCCGTCGGCGGTCAGGCGCTTGACGAAGTGGCTGGCGACGATCGCGCCGGCCGAATGCCCCACGATGTGCAGGCGCACGCGGCCGCGCGCGACGTGCGCCTTGAAGTGCTTGTACAGCAGGATCATCGCCGCCTCTTCGCCGCCGTCGCGGACCGGTTCGCTCATGGCTTCGGCGTTCTGCTTCATCTCGCCCCAGATCACCGTGCCGGGCCGCGCCAGCCACCGTTCAAGCCGCTGGTTCCACCAGCGCTCCAGCCGCTCGCCGATGCCGCCGGTGGTGCGCGGCACGTCGCTCGCGGCGTCCCGGATGATGTTCCTGACGGTGGTGATGAAATCCGTTTCCCACATCAGGAAGACGGGAAAGATCTGGCTGTCGTAGAGCAGCGGGATCCATTCGGCGGCGGCTTCGGCCGCGTCGTTCTCGCCGACCAGCCCGCCGTGCGCGTACACGCACACGTCCATCGGCTTGTCCTTCAGGTTCCAGCGCTCGCGCGCGGCGCTCATGTGCACGTCCACGATGGCGCGCAGGTCGTCGGGCGTGGTGCGAAACGCGCCGCTGTTGCTGAGCTTGCCGTTGTTGCCCACGTTGACGATGAACGGCGTGAGTTCCCGGTCGCGCAGCACCTTGCCGGCGGCCAGCGTCACCTTCTGCCCTTCGGTGCGCAGGCTGATGCTGTTCGAGATCCGCTCGTGCTCGTGCGTGACCACGCCCAGTTGCACGACCCAGCAGTCCATCGCATTGCGCAGCCAATCGTCGTAGGTCAGCACGGCCATGCCGTGCGTGCCCCATTCCTCGCCCCAGGAGTTCTGGATCAGGAAACCGTCCTGCGTGTAGCCCACGATGACGAAGGCGTGGCCCTGCATCGCCGTTTCCTGGCCGGTGGCCGGAATCACCCAGAACGGCCGCGTGACGGGCGTGGGCTCATCGTCGTGCGGCGTGACGCCGTGTCCGTCGTCCCAGCCGTCGTGGCAGCCCGCGCTGGCGTACAGGATGCCGACCTCGTTCAGCGCAGCGTGCATCTCGACGATGCTGCGCGTGTCGATGCGGTAGTAGGCCCCGAGCGGGCGCTTGACCGCGTCCAGCCACCAGTCGTCTTCGGGGCGTTTGGCCGCCGGCGGCATGTCGAGCGTGGGAAATAGCGCCTGCGCGCAGGCGCCGTGGCGGAACCAGCCCTTCAAGGCGCCGCGCAGGCTGGAGCCGCTGTCGTCGACCGATCCCGGAAACTCGTCATAGCGCCGGGCCATGGAATACAGCATGAATGGCGAGATCGCGGGGCGCGTGTCGCGCTCGGATTTGCGCAGCAGGTATTCGACCACCGTGGACAGCGCAAATCCCGTGCAGGCCGACGTTTCGCCTTGGTGCTTCACGGTCAGCCCCATTACGGGGATCATCTCTGCCTTGGGCGTGACGGAAATGTTGGGCCGGAACAGGATGTCGCGCGCGTCGAAGGCATCGGGCTTGGCGGACCGCTCGAAGCGCCGCGCGGCCGGGGCGTCATCCTGCTTGCGGCGCTTGCGGGCCTTCGGGGCCGGATCTTCCGGCGCCGCAGCGGACGCTTGCGCCGCGCGCTTGCCCTTCTTCTTGGCTGCGGGCTTGGCCGCCGTGCGCGCTGCCGCCTTTCGGGTCGCCATGTCGTTCTCCCAATGCCGGCCGCCGGCTAGGACGCCAGCTTCAAGCTGGCGATGTAGCGCGGCGCGTCGGCGGCCAGCTTGGCCTGCACGTCGTCGCGCAGCTGTTCATACAGGGCGGCGTTCAGCGTCAGGCGCTGCGCGCAGGCCCAAAAGTTCACCTGCCGCGCGCCCCACTGCGCAAACAGGAAACGCTTGCGGCTGTCCACGGCGCGAAAGTAGTAGGCGCCTAGCGCCATCGACAGCCCGCCGCCGCGATCGCGCTGCACCGCGCCCAGCTGGAAGTTGCCGCCCGACTGCGACGACGCGTGAAAGTCGAAGAGCTTCACGGTGTCGTCGTCTTCGGCCAGCTGGCCCAGCGCGGACACCGCCTGGTCCAGCACCGCCAGCTGATCGCGCCGCGCGACGGCCAGCAGCAGGTCGACGGCCACCTGGTCCATGCGGAACTCACGCTCGTCTTCCTCGTGATGGGTAAAGTGCATTTGCCCGCTGGTCCACCCCAGGTTCTCCAGCACTTCCACGTAAGTCTGATACCAGGCCTGCGATTGGGTGAATCGGTCGTGGGCGGCGCTGGCTGCGCGTTGCGCCAGCTGCAGCGAATACAGCACGTCGCCGCGTTCCTGTTCCTGCAGGCCCGCTGCAAACGACAGCACGCTGCCGGCGTTGATGCTGGCCTGCGGCGCCTGCCGCGCTGTCTTGCCCGCGGCGCCGGCACGCAGCACGGCGCCCGAACGTTTGGCGGGCGTGCGCCGCCGCGCGACGGGCATGCCGGGCGGCTCCAGCGTCTGCACCGCCAGGTCGTTCAGATAACCGTGGATACCAACCGCGTTGACGCCGTGGTCCGGCATGGTGGACAGGGGCGCGGCGCGTTTGGATGCGCGGCCCGCGGGGCGCGGCGGCGGGGCAGGTGATACCAGCGCGCCGTCCTCGGAGAACGTGGCGGCCAGGATGAACTCGGCTTCCGCAGCGGAGTAGGCTGGGTCCCAGTGCGTGTTTTCGGGGACATGGCAATGGCCGTAGTGCCCGCTCTGCGAGTCCCAGACGGCGGCATCGCGGTTATGGCCGCCGGGGTCCTTGCCGTTCTTGGCCGGCAACGGGCGGCCCGAGGGCCACTTGCGGGGGATGCCGTGCTGCGCTTCGATCCAGCGGCACAGACGCGCCAGGTTGGTCAGCGCCCGGCTGTCCTTGGGCAGGTGCGCAAAGCCTACCAGCTCGATCTGCACGGCCGAATCGCGGTTGGTCTGGACGCCGCCCGCATCGTTGCGCAGCGCCCGCGCGCCTTCGGCGGTGTCGACGTGCTGGAAGATCGTGGTGGCGTCGACCGTGAAGTGGGGATCGGATCGGTTGCGGCGGAACGCGTCCATCGCGCCCTGCGCGGTGCTGCCTTCCGTGGTGTGATGGACGATCTTGAAAGGGCCGCCAAGGTGAGGCCCGGACGATCCCGATATGGGCCGCCACGTCGCGAATGGACATCGTGCCATCGATGGTCTCCTCGGAACGGGCGCGGGTGTTCTTGGCAAGACGACATGACGACGATGATGCGGCGCCCATTGCAGGGATATATATGCGGACCTCATCCGCCTTGCTAGTAGCCGAAAGTATTAATCCTTGAATGTGCAATGGTGCTTATGCATCATCTGACCCCGGTTGTGATCGTCCAGATGGATGAGGCGCGGCGATCATGCTGCCTTGCGGATCCGCACCGGAATCGATTTATAGCTGGGCGTGCCACTTGCCGCGTCCTGATAATCCAGCGGGCAAAGATTGTTCGCCTCCGGGTAGTACGCGCCCACCGAGCCGGCCGCAATGTCGTGCTTGATGGCTGTCAGCCGCAGGCGACGGTGCGTCTGCCCCGGCAGGCTGGTGACGATTTCAACCTCGTCGCCGTGCGCGATGCCGTGGCGCGCCAGATCGGCCGCGTTCATGAACAGCACGTCGCGCCGGCCAAACACGCCGCGGTAGCGGTCGTCCAGGCCGTAGATGGTGGTGTTGTACTGGTCGTGGCTGCGTAGCGTGGTGAGCCTGAGGATGTTGCCTTCCACGATGTCGGGATCTTCGCGCAGGCCGGCGAACGGAATGAATTCGGCCTTGCCCGAGGCCGTCTTCCAGATGCGCTCGGTGGGGGGCAGCGGCAGGCGAAAGCCGCCGGGGATGCGGATGCGCGCGTTGTAATCGCGGAAGTCCGGGTAGATTTTTTCGATCAGGTCGCGGATGCGGTCGTAGTCCTCGATCAGATGCGCCCAGTTGACGCGGCTGCGCGGCAGTGTCGCCTGCGCCATGCCGGCAATGATGGCCGGTTCCGACCGCAGGTGCGTCGATGCCGGCAGCAGCTTGCCGCGCGAGGCATGCACCATCGACATCGAGTCCTCGACCGTGACCGATTGCGCGCCGCCCGCCTGCACGTCGCTTTCCGTGCGGCCCAGCACCGGCAGGATGATCGACTGCTTGCCGATCAACAGGTGCGAGCGGTTCAGCTTGGTGTTCAGATGCACCGCCAGGTCCAGCTGCCGCATGCCGCGCTCGCAGGCGTCGGTGTCGGGCAGCGCGATCGCGAAATTTCCGCCCAGGCAGATCAGCGCCTTGGCGCGGCCCGCGGCCATGGCCTTCATGGCCTCCACTGCATCGTGGCCGTGCCGCTCCGGCGGCCGGAAGCCGAAGGTCTGTTCGACATGGTCGAACATGGTGTGGTCGATTTTTTCGGTGATGCCGACCGTGCGGTTGCCCTGCACGTTCGAGTGCCCGCGCAAGGGGCAGATGCCCGCGCCCGGCTTGCCGAAGTTGCCGCGCATCAAGAGCAGCGCGGCAATCTGCTGCACGTTGCTCGTGCCCTTTTCGTGCTGCGTGATGCCCATGCCATACGTGACGATGGTGGCGTTGGATCGCGCATAGGCGTCGGCCACCTGCTCCAGGTCGCGCTGACGCAGGCCGCTTGCCTGTTCGATGTCGGCCCAGCTCGTGGCGTCCAGGTCCTCGGCGAAGGCTTCGTAGCCGTTGGTGTGTCGGGAAATGAATTCGTGGTCCAGCGTGTTGCGCCCGTCGCGGTCCGCGTTCATCAGCGCTTTCATGATGCCTTTTAGCGCGGCGGCGTCGCCGCCGACCTTGACCTGGAAGTACGTGGACGCGATGGGCGTGGAGCCCAGCGTGCCCATTTCGATCGGATCCTGCGGATCGGCAAAGCGCTCCAGGGAGCGTTCGCGCAGCGGATTGAACACGATGATGGGCACGCCGCGGCGCGCGCATTCGTGCAGCGTTCCCATCATGCGCGGATGGTTCGTGCCGGGGTTGTGTCCCATCGAGATGATGAGGTCGCACACATCGAAGTCGTCCAGCGACACGGTGCCCTTGCCGATGCCGATGGCCTGGGGCAGCCCGACGCTGGTGGCCTCGTGGCACATGTTGGAGCAGTCGGGAAAATTGTTGGTGCCGAATTCGCGGGCATACAGGCTGAACAGGAACGCCGCTTCGTTGGAGGCGCGGCCCGAGGTATAGAACTCGGCCATGTCCGGGTCGGGCAGGCTGGCCAGCGTCTGGCCGATGCGCGCGAACGCGTCGTCCCATTCGATGGGCTGGTAGGTGTCGCTGGCCGCATCGTAGGCCAGCGGATGCGTCAGGCGGCCCGCGTTCTCCAGGTCGTGGTCGCTCCAGGTCAGCAGCTCGGCCACCGGATGCGCGGCAAAGAACTCGGGCGTCACGCGCTTGCGGGTGGCTTCCCACGTCACGGCCTTCGCGCCGTTTTCACAGAACTGGAACGTCGACGTATGCGCCTTGTCGGGCCATGCGCAGCCCGGGCAATCGAAGCCGTCCGGCTTGTTGGTGCGCAACAGCAGCGCGGGCGCCTCGGCGATGCGCATCTGGTTGGCCACCGCCTGCGCGGTCGCCTTCAGGGCGCCCCAACCGCCTGCGGGGGCGTCGTAGGGGCGGATGCCAGCGGGTTTGCCTTGGGTCATGCGAATCTCCGGAATTCAGGGTGCGTTGCGCGCGGCGGCGTCGGGGGCGGGAGCAAGCCGCGCGCCGCGAGCGTCGCAGTAACGGCTTGCCAGCACCGAGCCGGCCACGGCCACGATGACGGGAACGAGAAAGGCCTGGTCGACCCGGGTGAACTCCAGGATCAGCACCACCGCCGTGAGCGGCATGCGCATCGACGAGGCCAGAAAGGCGGCGGCGCCCACGACGGCAAACGCGCCGGGCGGCGAGTCGGGCCAGGCCATGCTCCACAGGCCGCCCAGCACGACCGCCATCGACGCGCCCACGGCAACGGCGGGGGTGAGCAGACCGCCCGCCGCGCCGGCACGCAGCGTGAAGACGACGACGGCCACTTTCATCACCGCCAGCGTGGCCGCGAGGGCGAGGGTCAGGTCATTGTCAAAGCTCAGTTGCGCCGGGCCCTTGCCATTGCCCAGCAGCGCGGGCAGGTAGATCGCAAGCAGCCCGAGCAGGGTGAAATTGATCAGGCACGCCACGGGCAGCCGCCAGCCCCGTGCCGCATCGCGGCGCGCGGCCTCGGTCAGCCGCTGCCAGACGTGGGCCGCGCCGCCGAAGACAGGCCCGGCGACGATGGCCCAGACGATCAGGCTGAAACTGATCTGCATGGGGGGAACGGCGTACTGGATCACGTTGCCCAAGCCCGCCCAGGCCACCACCGCGCCGATGCAGCAGGCCGCCAGCGCCGCGGCCACGGCGGGCCAGGCGAACGACCCTACCAGTACTTCCAGCACAAAGAGCGTCGCGCCGAGCGGCACGTTATACACGGCGGCCAGCCCCGCGCCCGCGCCGCAGGCAATGACGAGACTGTGCTGCGCGGGCGGCAGGCGCAGCAGCGCGGCCAATCGGCCGCCTGCCAACGCGCCGACTTCGCGCGGCGCCACCTCGCGCCCCAGCGGCGAGCCCAGCCCCACCGTCACGATCTGCAGGATGGCATGCGCCATCGTCGTCAGCGCAGGCATCCCGCGCGTCGCGTCGGACACCGCCGCCTTCACGCTGACCAGAGGACGGCCATAGCGATGGATCAGCCACCATCCGCCACCGGCCGCCACGCCGCACAGCACCAGGGCCATCACGCGGCGCTGGCCGCTGGCGGCTTGCACGCCTTCCAGGAAGGTCTCGTGGTTGACGATCTGGCCCTCGGCGTAGCCATATGCCAGATGCTGCACGGCATGGAGCAGCATGCCGAGCAACATGCCGCCCAGCCCCGCGAACAGGCCGGTCAGGATCACCGCGAGCAGAAAACGCGGGCGCAGCCAGGACGGATCATCGGGCTTCAGGTCGTTCATACCAGGATGGGCTCCTGTCGTTTGGCGCGCCGACGCATCGAGGCGCGCATTGCGATGAGGCAGTGTAGGGGCCGTTCCTTTCAAAGCGGCCATTACCAGCCGGAAACCCATACCTATTGGTTAGGCATTAATCCCGAATTCTCTTGCTTGCCGTCAAATACCGCCCAAACTTCGGCTTTATTTCAAATAGTATCCAAGTGATTCAGTACTTATACTTCCCGTTCCATTCGATGGACGGGCGCCACGCAGAGCAACGCGGAGCATGTCGTCCCAGTCCGATTTCAACCGATTCGAGGCATTGCTACCGTCGCGTCCTCGATGACCCACGCGTAACGGGAGTGAAGAAGTGGCGCTTTACCAGAGAACGATGTTGAACAAGGCGATGAAGCTCGGCGCACTGGCGTTGTTGTCGGGTGTGATGGCCGGCTGCGCGACCGAGCGCTCGCAAGCCTTGGCCGTGCCGGCCGTCGCCGCCGCCAGCAAGCCCTACGCGGGCGTGCGCAGCCCCATTTCGGTCGGCAAGTTCGACAACCGCACCAACTACCTGCGCGGCGTGTTCTCGGATGGCGTGGACCGGCTGGGCGGCCAAGCCAAGACGATCCTGGTCAGCCACCTGCAGCGCAGCGGCCGATTCCAGGTGATGGACCGCGACAACCTGTCCGAAATCGCCCAGGAAGCCGCGTTCAACAAGAAGGCCGCGCAGATCAAGGGCGCGCGCTACGTCGTCACGGGCGATGTGACGGCCTTCGGCCGCAAGGTCACCGGCGACCAGCAACTGTTCGGCATCCTGGGCCGCGGCAAGGAGCAGGTGGCTTACGCCAAGGTCGACCTGAACGTGGTGGATGCGACGACCTCGGAAGTGGTCTATTCCGCCTCGGGCGCCGGCGAATACAGCCTGTCCAACCGCGAAGTCGTCGGTTTTGGCGGCACGGCCGGCTACGACTCCACCCTGAACGGCAAGGTGCTGGACCTGGCCATCCGTGAAGCCGTGGACCGTCTGGTCGACGGCATCGAGCAGGGCGCCTGGCAGCCCGCACGCAACTGACGGAGGCGCGCATGGCAAACAATTTCAATCCCCGCGGCGGCGCCACATGCGCGCGCGTCGTCCGCGCACTGGCCATCGTGGGCCTGGCCGGCGTGCTGTCGGCCTGCGTGCAGCAGCCCAAGTCCATGTATAGCTGGCAGTCCTACGAGGGCTCGGTCTACGCGTACCTGAAGGACGACGGCGGCGATTACGCGACGCAGACGCTCGCCATGGAGAAGAACATCGAGACGGCGCGCGCGGCCAACGCCGAGCTGCCGCCCGGCTTTCGCGCGCATCTGGGCATGCTCTACCTGAAGATGGGCGACGGCGACAAGGGCGTCGAGCAAATGCAGGGCGAGAAGGCCGCCTTCCCGGAAGCCGCGCCGTTCATGGACTTCCTGCTGCGCAACGCGGGCAAGCCGCAGACCGTCGCCGCAACGGGCGAGGGCTTGCCAGCGGGGGCGCCCGCCGGCGGGTCGCCCACTACCGCCAGCCCCGCCGCCGCCAACCCCGCCGCCAACCCCGCCGCGCCTGCCGAAGCTGGCACGTTGAAGAAAGGATCGTGATGATGCACACACTCATGCGCGCCGGCCTCGTGGCCCTCGCGGCGCTGTTGACGGGTTGCGTGGCGCCGCCGCAGAAGCATGTCGACTACACCGCGTTTCGCGAAAGCAAGCCGGCGTCGATCCTGGTGTTGCCGCCGCTGAACACGTCGGTGGACGTGGCGGCCACCTCGGCCGTGCTCTCGCAGGCCACGCGCCCGCTCGCTGAATCCGGCTATTACGTGATTCCGGTCGGCGTCATGGAAGAGACCTTCAAACAGAATGGCCTGACCTCGCCCGACGACATCCATGAACTGCCGGCCGTCAAGCTGCGCGAGATCTTCGGCGCCGATGCGGCGCTGTACATGACCGTCAAGCAGTACGGGTCCAGCTACGCGGTCCTGTCCAGCACGGTCACGGTCTCGATCGACGCGGAACTGCTCGACCTGCGCAACGGCGCCAAGCTGTGGAGCGGCACGAAGCAGGTGGTGCACGCCAACAACAACAGCAACGGCGGCCTGATCGGCATGCTGGTGCAGGCCGTGGTGGATCAGGTGATCAACAATCTGACGGATCGCAGCTACAGCGTGGCCGGCATGACGAACAACCTGCTGCTCAGCGCCGGCACCCCTGGCGGCATCCTGTACGGACCGCGCTCGCCGCGCTACGAAGCTCAGTAAACCCGCCGGATGACGGCTTACGCCCGCGCGCCAGTTTCGGCGCGCGGGCGATTTTGTTTCGACGCCCGGGAGATCAAGTGCGCTGCACGAGCGGGTGCAGTTTCCGGGCCCAGCCAAGCAGGGCCTGATCCTCGTCGGTTCGCGCCACCCACTGCACGCCCACCGGCAAACCGTTGTCCGCATGCGCGGTGGGCAGGTGCAACGCCGGCCAGCCCAACAGCGACCATACGCGGTTGAACAGCGACGAGCCTGTCGATCGCGTGCCTTCGGGCGCCTCGGACGGGGCGCTGGGGGTGACGATGAAGTCCACGCCGCCAAAGCGCTCGAGCCACTCGCCGCCCAGCCGCGCGCGGCGTTGCTGCAGCGCTGCGTACTCGGCATGGGTAATGGCCAACCCCCGGTCTATCGCAGTGCGCAGCGCCGGCGACAGCAGATGGCCTTGCGACCCGCGAACCACCGGCAGCAGGCCGCGCGCCAGTTCAGCGAGCATGGTTTGCGCGTGGATATCCAGGAGCGCCTGCAGGTCCGCGTCCACGTCCGGCGCGTCGATATGGGCGCCGTGCTCGCGCAGCGTGGCCGCGCAGTCGTTGAGCGCTCGCCGCGCGGCGCCGCTCAGGTCGCCGATCGCGCTGCAGGTCAGCAACGCAACTCGGGGCGGGCGGTCCGGGCGATGCGCGGCCAACCCGGGAAGCAGCACGGACGCCACCGCTTGCGACTGTTTCACGTCGCGCGTAAACCAGCCGATGGTGTCCAGCGAATCGCATAGCACGTGCATGCCCTGCCGATGCACCCTCCCGAAGGTCGGCTTGAACCCCACCACGCCGCAGAACGCGGCGGGGCGGATCATGGACCCGCCCGTCTGCGTGCCCAGCGCCAGGTCGACCATGCCCGCCGCGACGGCCGCCGCCGAGCCACTTGAGGATCCGCCCGGTGTATGCGCCAGGTGGCGCGGATTGCGGGTCGGGCCCGGCGTGACGTAGGCGTATTCGGCGGTGACCGTCTTGCCGATGGGCACCCCGCCGGCATCGCGCAACTGCGAGACGCAGCTTGCGTCGCGCCGCGCCGGTTCTGCCGATTCCGCAGCGGAGCCCGAGCGCGTCGGCAGGCCGGCGACGTCGATCACATCCTTGACCCCGAAGGCAGCGCCGGCCAGCGGACCCTGGCAGGCTGGCGCGGCGACCCAGGCCTCGTCGGCCAGGCAGACCCAGGCCTGGACCTGCGCATCCCCCGCCTTGCTGCGCGCAAGGGCTTCGTGCGCTGCCTGCATCATTGAACCTTGATCTGCTTTTGCTGGATCAACTGCGTCCACCGCGCGTTTTCGCTGGCAATGAAGTCGCGGAACTGCTCCGGCGTGCCGCCGGCAACCTCGCCACCCTGCGACTCCACCACGGCGCGGTACTGCTTGTCCTGCAGGGCGCGGTTGATGTGCTCGTTCAGCGTCTTGATGACGTCCGGCGGCGTGCCGGCGGGCGCGATCACGCCGAACCAGTTCGAGACCACCATGTCCGGCATTCCCAGTTCCTTGAAGGTGGGAACGTCCGGCAGGCCGGGGGCGCGCTTGTCCGCGGCGACGGCCAGCATCCTGATGCGGGCGTCGGCGCCCGCCGCGTGCGGCAGGAACAGGCTGGGCAGTTCGATGTAGAAATCCACGTTACCGGCGATCAGGTCGTTCACGGCCGGCGCGCCGCCGCGGTACGGCACGTGGGTCGCGTTGGCGCCCGCCTGCTCCTTGAACAGTTCCGTGCTCAAGTGCGAGGCGCTGCCCGCGCCGGTGGAGGCGTAGTTGAGCTTTTCCGGATTGGCCTTGGCATCGCGGATGAGCGCGGCGGGGTCGGCATAAGGCGATTTGCTGCTGACGCCCAGCGCCATCGGGCCCCGCTCGATCAGGGCCACGGGCGCGATGTCCTTGGCCGGATCGAAAGGCATCGTGTAGAGCGCTTTGTTCACTGACATGGGCGCGAAGTTGCCCAGGCCGATCGTGTAGCCGTCCGGCTTGGCCGACGCGATCTGCGCGGTGCCGATGTTGCCGCTGGCGCCGGGCTTGTTGTCGACCACGACGGGCACGCCCAGCGAATCGCTGAGCTTCTGCGCCAACTGGCGCGAGCGCGTGTCGGAACTGCCGCCGGCCGCGTACGGCACGATGAACTTGATTGCCTGCGCCGGATAGGCGGCTTGCGCCAGCGCGCCGGGCGAGGCGAGGCAGAGACCGGCCGCGAAGGCGCCGGCCAGAAGCTTGAGGGTGAAGGACGCAGCAGGCATGGCATTTCCCTTGTCATGAGGGCCGCAGTATGGGCCCGTGGATTGTGCCTGCATGGTAGGAAGCTGCCATTAGGATGTCTAATACCTTATTCTCCCGCTATTGATTCGCCAGGAAAATAAATGCTGATCGACAGCCGTCTGCTTCAGGTGTTTGCCGTGGTGGCCGAAGAGCTGCATTTCGGCCGCGCGGCGCAGCGTCTGCATCTGAGCCAGCCTCCGCTGAGCCAAAGCGTGCGCAAGCTTGAAGAGGAATTGGGCGTGCAGCTTCTGGAACGCACCACGCGCACGGTCAAACTAACGGCGGCCGGCGCCGAGCTGCAGCGCCGCGTGCGGCAGATGGCCGCCGAACACGACGCCACGGTGCGGCACGTGCGGCAGGCGGCCAGCGGCGAAGCCGGACAGCTCACGATTGGTCTCACGCCCAGCGCCGCCTATTCGAACGTGCCGCAGGCGCTGTTCGTGTTCCGCCAGCGCTATCCGGGTGTGGTGCTGGATCTGCAGGAAATGAATTCGAGCGAGATGCCCGAGGCGCTGCATCAGCGGCGGCTGGACCTGGCTCTCTTGCGTCCGCCTTTTGCGGATGCGGACCTGTCGCCCGTGCCCCTGTACTCCGAGCCCATGGTGCTGGCGCTGCGCCGCGGCCATCCGCTAGCGGCGAAACGCTGGGTGACCATGGAGCAGGTGCTGGATCTGCCGATCGTGGGGTATGCGCGCGACCGGTCGCGTTACTTCAGCCAGGTGCTGCGGCAGATGATCGAAGCCGCCGGCAAGCCCGCGAACATCGTGCAGGAAAGCATGATTCCGACGATCCTGACGCTGGTGGAAGCGGGATTTGGCGCGGCCGTGGTGCCGGCGTCGCTGGCGCGGATGCGCATGGACATCCTTGCCTACGTCGGCATCCGGGGGCGCGGCGCGTTCCGCGCCGAACTGGCTGCCGCGCGCCACCCGGATCACCGCAATCCCGCGGTGGATGCTTTCGTGGCGATCATGCGGGACACCAGGCAGCAGCCGCGCCAGAAGGCGCTGTCGTGACGCCGGCGCATGGCGCGCGCTGCATGCGCCTTTGCCGGTGCTGATGGTTCAGTCCCAGTCCGCCGCCAGACCGTCCGGGCTGACTTCGCGGCCGTTGCGCTCCAGCGCGGCGATCTGCGCCATGTCTTCGTCCGTCAGGCGCAGGTCCTGGGCGAGCAGGTTGCTGGCCAGGTTTTCGCGCTTGGTGGAGGACGGGATCACGGCATAACCCAGTTGCAAGGCCCAGGCCAGCGCGACCTGCGCGGGCGTGGCCGCGTGGCGCTGCGCGATCTTGCCGATGACCGGATCCTTGAGCACCTTGCCGTAGGCCAGCGTCATGTACGAGGTCACCGGGATGTCCGCTTCCTTCAGGAACGCGGTGAGCTTGCGATTCTGCAGGTAGGGGCTGAGCTCGATCTGGTTGGTGGCGATCTGGTCGCGGCCCACGGCGGCGATGGCGGCCCGCGTCTCGGCGATGGGAAAGTTGGAAATCCCGATCTGGCGCGTCAGGCCCTGCGCCTTGGCCTCGGCCAGCGCCGTCATGAATTCGTCGACGGACACACCGTTGTCCGGCGCGGGCCAATGGATCAGCGTCAGGTCTACATAGTCGGTCCGCAGCTTGGCCAGGCTGTCCTTCAGGCTGGGGACGAGCTTGTCCTTGGCGTAGTTGGGCACCCAGATCTTGGTGGTGATGTAGAGGTCCGCGCGGGCCACGTTCGATTCCGCGATGGCCTGGCCGACGTCGGCCTCGTTCTCGTAGATCTGCGCCGTGTCGATCGCGCGGTAGCCGACGTCCAGCGCGTTGCGCACGGAATCGATGACGGTCTGGCCTTGCAGGCGGAAGGTGCCGACGCCAAAGGCGGGTATGGGCATGGAAAACTCCTGGGGGATGTACTGGGGCCGGACCGGAGAGGTCCGGGGATGGCGGTAGTGTGCCTGCCGTACCCTTGCAAAAAAATACCGGTATCGGCGAAAGACTTTTGATAAAACGTCAACTATGAAAACCACCCTCGACGAAATGCAGGTCTTCATCGCCATCGTGGACAGCGGCTCGATCACCGCAGCCGCCGAGGTGCTGGGCCAGACCGTTTCCGCCACCAGCCGCACCATGAGCCGGCTTGAAGAAAAGCTGCAGACCACGCTGATGCGGCGCACGACCCGGCGTCTGGCGCTGACCGAAGAAGGCAAGGCCTACCTGGAGCAGGCGCGCCGCATCATTGCGTCGGTCGAGGAGGCCGAAGAGCTGATGAACCTGCGGCGCAACCAGCCCGCGGGCCTCTTGCGCGTGGATGCGGCCTCGCCCTTCATGCTGCATGTCATCGCGCCGCTGGCGCCGGCCTATCGCACGCGCTATCCGCAGGTGGAACTGGAACTGACCAGCAACGAAGGCAATATCGACCTCCTGGAGCGGCGCACCGACCTGGCGTTCCGGATCGGGCGATTGAAGGACTCGTCGCTGCACGCGGTGGCCTTGGGCACGAGCCGGGTGCGCGTGCTGGCCAGTCCGGGTTATCTGGCGCGGCACGGCACGCCCCGCCGCGCGGCGGACTTGGCCTCGCACGTGTTGCTGGGCTTTGCGCAACTGGAAGCGCTGAACGAATGGCCGCTGCTCGATGCCGACGGGCAGCCGGTGCACGTCAAGCCGCAGGTGCGCGCCTATAGCGGCGAGACGCTGCGCCAGCTGGCGCTGAACGACGGCGGCATCGTGTGCCTGTCCGACTTCATGACGCGCGCGGACCGCAAAAGCGGCGCGCTGCAGCCGCTCTTCGTGAAGCAGCTGCTTGAAGTCCGGCAGCCGATCAACGCGGTGTACTACCGGAACACGGCGATCTCCTCGCGCATCAAGTCCTTCATCGACTTCGTGGTCGAAACGGTGGGTACGCGCGGCTTCGAGGAATAGCGGACCAACGAAGATGTATCCAATGGCGACCCCGGCGGCAGGCGCGCGGGGCGCGTCCTTATACTGTCCCCGTTTTGTGTTGAACCCTGGATACGTATGAGCATCTTCTCCCGCTTCTTCGGCCGCAACGAGGAATCCGCCGATTCCGCCGCCCTGTTGGCCAACCCGGACATTGCGCAGCCGTTGAGCCTGCAGGTCCTGTTCGCCGAACCGCTCGCGATCACCGAGGCGGCGCTGGCCGATGCGCTGCGCGCCTACCATCCGACGATGGCCAAGGCGCGCGCGGAAATCGCGCCCGACATGCCGGAATTCCTGGGCATGGCCGGCTGGGACAAGCACGTCGTGCGGCTGGTGGGCTTCAATGCGCCCTATCCCAAGGATGCGCTCGAGACCTGCGTCGCGCCATCGCACTATCCCGCCGCGATGAAGGACGAGGTCCGCGCCCACGCCAGCCACATCATCCTGTACTACGCGGGATTCGAAACCGATCCCTTGGAGCAGTACGTGGCGCTGGCGGCGGTGGCCGGCGCATTGACCGGTTTCAAGGCGCTGGCGGTCCTGAACGAGCATGCGCACACGTCGCTTCCAGCCGGCGTGTTCGCCGCCGAGTCGCTGGGCGAGGAAAGCATGGACCTCTTGCGCACGCTGCCGCTGAACATGCTGTATTGCGGTTTCGTGAAGTATGAAGTCGAAGGCGTGCAGGGCGTATGGATGCGCACGTATGGCGGCGATGCCTTCGGCCTGCCGGACTTCGCCGCGCTGGCGGCAGGGCACGACGAAGGCGAGGTCTACTCGACGACGTTCAACAACATCATGAGCTACATGCTGGAAAGCGGCGCCGAACTGGCCGCCGGCCACACCATGCAGATCGGCGAGGACGCCTACATGAAGCTGCGCGAGCCGGCCAAGGAAGAGTATTTCCTGGACGGCCCGGGGCAGGTGCTGGTGGCCGAGATCATCTCGGCCGACCAGATCAATACGCCAGGTTAAGCACCGCGAAGCGGCGCCAGCCCGGGATCCTCACGCCGCGTAGCGGCTGGCCTCGCCGTTGCGGTTATTGGCGGGCCACAAGCGCAGGGCCAGGGCGGCGGCTGCGGCGCCGGCGGCGGTCAGCGTCACGCCGGTCCAGCCCCAGTGGGCCAGCGCCAGGCTGCCCAGTGCGCCACCGGCGGCCATGCCGATGAAGACGCCCGTCATCAGGATGGCGTTCAGGCGGCTGCGGGCGGCCGGGTCGATGCCGTAGACGATGCTCTGATGCGCGATCAGCGAGGTCTGGATGCCCAGGTCGAAGCCGACGGCGGCGCCGCCGATCAGCCACAGCGCGGCGTGCGGGGGCAGGAAGGGCAGGAAGATCATGGCGGCAAACGACACCATCGTCAGGCCGGCGCCCAGGCTGGCCACGGCCAGCGGGCCCCGCGTGTCGGCCACGCGGCCCGCCAGCGGCGCGGCCAGGGCGCCCGCGGCGCCAGCCAGGCCGAACGCGCCCGCGGCGCCCGCGCCCAGGTGGAACGGCGCGTCATGCAGCATCACGGCCAGCGTCGACCAGAAGGCGCTGAACCCCAGCGACAAGAGGCCCTGCGCGGTTGCGGCGCGGCGCAGGCCGGGATGCTGGCGCCACAGCGTCAGCAGCGAGCCCAGCAACGCGCTGTAGGCCAGCCGCGTCGACGGTTCGAAACTCGGCAGGCCGCGCCACAGGGCTGCGCCCAGCGCAACGATGCTGACGGCGGCGGCCGCGAACATCATGCGCCAGCCGAACTGTTCGGCCACGAAGCCGCTGACCACCCGCGACAGCAGGATGCCCAGCAAGAGGCCCGTCATGACGGTGCCGACGATCTTGCCGCGCTGCTCGGCCGGCGCCAGGTGGGCGGCGGCCGGCACGATGTCCTGGGCCAGCGTGGCCGACAGGCCGATGGCGAAGCTGGCGGCCAGCAGCAGTCCGATCGTGGGCGACGCGCCGGCCAGAAGCAGCGCCAGGCTCAGCACGGCGGCCTTGACCAGGATGATGCGCTTGCGGTCATACCGGTCGCCCAAAGGCGCCAGCATCAGGATGCCGAACGCGTAGCCCAGCTGCGTCAGCGTCGGAATCCAGCCCAGCGTCTCGGCGCTGGCGTGGATGTCCGCGCCCAGCACGCCGAGCATCGGCTGGCTGTAGTAAAGGGAAGCGACGCCCAGGCCGGCGCCCACGGCCAGCAGGAAAACCAGGCCGCGCGATAGGGAGGGGTGGGAAATGGGGGATGACATGGTCGTGTCCGGTGGCATTGGTACGGGGCAAATTCTGGGCTTTCACCCCTGGTTTTGGTAGCCGACCTTCGGGTACATCCGTTATACGATAGGCGTATGACCACCCCCGCTCTCCCCGTTGCCGCCGGCACCGACCGCATGCTGCTCATCGAAACCTTCGTGCGCATCGTCGAGGCCGGCAGCTTGTCGGCGGCCGCCGCCCAGATGGGCGGCACGCAACCCACCGTCAGCCGCCGTCTGCAATTGCTGGAACGCACGATGGGCGTGCGGCTGCTCAAGCGCTCCACCCACGCCATCCGCCTGACCGAAGACGGGCAGCGCTGCTATGAACGCGGCAAGGAGCTGCTCGCCACCTTTCAATCATTCGAAAGCGAGGTGCGCGGCGCGGGCGACGAGCCCGCCGGCATGCTGCGCGTGGTGGCGCCGCACGTGTTCGGCCAGGACCAGTTCATCGAACCGCTGGCCAAGTACCTGAAGCGCTATCCGAACATGCGGGTGGAATGGCTGCTGCACGACCGCATGCCGGACCTTATCGCCGAAAACGTCGATTGCGCGATCCGGGTCGGGGCCGTGACGGATCCGTCGGTGATCGCCGTGAAGCTGGGCGAGGTGCCGCGCATCGTCGTGGCCTCGCCGGACCTGCTTGCCGGCGGGCCCGTGCCGCAGGATCCGCCGGAACTGGCGCGACTGCCGTGGCTGGCGCTGCGCACCTTCTATCGCACCGAGGTGACCCTGACGCATTGCGGCAGCGGCGACAGGCAAAGCTTCGATATCCAGCCGCGCCTGTCCACCGACGGCCTGCACGCGCTGCGTAATTCGGCCATCCAGGGGCTGGGCGTGGCGTTGGGATCCGCGTGGGCCATGCAGGACGATCTGGCTGCCGGCCGTCTCGTGCACCTGGCGCCGCAATGGCGCGCCGACGCCCTGCCCGTTTTTCTGGTCTATGCGCCGTCGCGCTTTCAGCCGGCGCGGCTGCGGCGTTTCATCGAGATCATGCGCGAGCATCTGCCGATGGAGCTGGCCGGACACTGACGCCGGCCGTCGCGCCTGCCGGTCAGGGCGTGATGACGATGGCGCCGGTGACGGCGTTCATGTAGACCACATGGTCGCCCACGCGCAGGTCCGTCACGCCTTCGCCCACCGCCTCGATCACGCCGGCCGCTTCATGGCCCAGCCCCGTGGGCGTGGGCAGCGGATACTTGCCCGCGCGCTGGTAGATGTCGATGTAGTTGAAACCGATGGCCGTCTGGCGCAGCTGCGCTTCGCCGGGCCCGGCTTTCAGTCCTTCACGGATTCGTACACCAGCGTCGCCAGCGTCAGGTCTTCCAGCGCGCTGCCCACCGCCTTGAACACCGTGATTTCCTGATCGTTGCTTCGGCCCGGACGTTCGCCCGCGGCCAGCTGGTGCAGATTGCCGGCGATGCCCTCGCGCGTCAGCACGCCGGCCTCGAACGCCGACAGCAGGTCGCCGGACTTGGTGGGCGCTTCGTCGGTGTCCACGTAGACCGTGGTGCCGTCAAAGCAGGCCGGGTCGGTCTCGCGCATCTCGGGCTTGAAGCTGCCGATCAGGTCCAGGTGCGTGCCGGGCCGCAGCCACGCGCCGCGGATGAGCGGTTCGGTGGACAGCGTGGCGCAGCTGACGATGTCGGCCTGGCCGGTGGCGGCCTGAAGGTCGGTCACGGCTTGCGCATCGAAGCCCTCGCCGCGCAGGCGGGCTGCCAACGCCTCGGCGCCCGCCGGCCGCACGTTCCAGACCAGCACGCGCTCGATCGGGCGTACCGTGCGCATGGCCTGCGCCACCAGTCCCGCGATGCGTCCGGAACCCACGATGAGCAGCGTGCGGGCATCGGCGCGGGCAAGGTAGTCCGCGCCCAGCGCGGCGGCGCCGGCGGTGCGGTACACCGTGACGATGTCGCCGTCCACGTGCGCGACCGGCACGCCCGTCCTGGCGCTGTACAGGTTGTAGGTGGCGTGCAGGCCCGGCAGGCCCTGATGCGTGTTGTCAGGGAAGATGTTGATGATCTTCACGCCGAAATATCCGCGTTCGCTCCACGCGGGCATGATGAGCGAGGTGCCGTGCGCATTGCCGGACTGGATGGCGTGGACGTGGCGGGCGGGCACCGTGGCGCCTTCGCGGAAGGCGTCCCGCAGGGCGGGAATGACGGTGTCGAAGGACAGGGCGTTGCGGGTCTGCTCGGTGTCGATTAAGCGCATCGGATCGTTGCCTGCATGGTTGGTCAATCAAGGGGCCACCGGGCAGTCTAGCAGCGCGAAGGCGGCGGCACCCAAAAGAAATTGCCCGCGGTGGCGCGGGCAATCTCGGGTAGGGCAAGCCGCTCTCGGCCTCAGTCGGCGTCGGGCCGCGGCAGCGGGTCGCCCGCGCCGGTGCGCTCGACGATGAGCTTGTAGTGATGCGGGCTGCGATGCTTGGCGAAATTGAAGACGTGGTCGCGGAACGTCTGGCCCAGCGCGAGGTCGATGCGGGCGGTGATCACCTCGTCTTCCTCGCCGCTTGCGCGGGCCACGATCTCGCCGGACGGCGCCACGATCATCGAGCTGCCGATCATGTGATGACCGTCTTCGAAGCCGCACTTGGCGGCCGCGCCGATCCACACCGCGTTCTGGTAGGCGCTGGCCTGCAGCACGATCTCGTGCGTGGTGGTGCGCAGGTGCGCGGGCTCGTTCCAGTGAATGTTCAACGACGGCGTGTTGTAGCCCAGCACGATCAGCTCGGCGCTTTGCAGCGACATGACGCGGTAGGTCTCGGGCCAGCGCCGGTCATTGCACAGGCACATGCCGATCTTCACGTCGTTGGTTTCCCAAACGCCAAAGCCCAGGTCGCCGACTTCGAAGAACTTCTTTTCCAGATGCTGGAAGGGGGCGTCGGGTTTGTGGTCCGAGTGGCCCGGCAGGTGGATCTTGCGGTACTTGCCGATGATTTTGGCGCTGCGGTCCACGAGGATCGCGGTGTTGAACTGGCGGCCTTGCGGCGTCAGTTCGGCATAGCCCAGGTAAAAGCCGATGCCCAGCTCGCGCGCCGTGTCGAACAGCGGCTGCACGTCGGCGTTGGGCATGCTCTTCTCGAAGTAGCGCTCCACCGCCTCGGCGTCGTCCATCCAGTAGCGGGGAAAGAACGTCGTCAGCGCCAGCTCGGGAAACACGACGAATTCCGCCTGGCGGGCGGCAGCTTCGCGCATCATCTCGACGAGACGGCGCACGACCGCCGCGCGGGAATCGGCAAGATTGACGGCGCCCATCTGAGCGACGGCCAGGCCCATTTTGCGGGACGGGGAAGAGGGGGTCACAGAAATCTCCAGAAGAAAGGCCGAAGGCGGCAAGCATGCCCGGGTCCGAGCCGATCCGATACCGCGCCCGAGCGCGCGCGGGGCGCGCGCAGCCGGCCGCGGGCGCCGATGCAACCCGTTGATCTGCCTGGAAAATTTCGGCATGGCCCCGGGCGGGTCCGTACCTGTGCATAACGCGGGATCATGGGCGTCGCGCAAATTCTGATATCGGGTTTCCCCGTAGTAGGGGCCGCCAAGCCACGCAGGCCGGGATTCTGGCGAGGGCGGCGTGTGGGGCGGGGCCCCGTTTCGAAAGCCACAATTGACGGGTCTGCAGGGGTGAATTTCCCGTTTAAGGATGTGATTCTTCGGTTACATTGCCTTACGCGCAGAATGACTTACCACGCGCCGCCCATGTGTCACCGGTCCCCATGTCACGTCCCAGAATTGCGGCTTTCGTGTTGTTGTTGTCGGCGCTTGGATTCCTCGCGGGGGTGCTGGCTGGACGCCAGATCGAGCTGAATCAGGCCGACGACAGGCTTGCCGGGCATAACGCCCGGCTGCTGGCGCACGCCCTGCGCGTGGCGCAGGAGGGCCACCGCCTCATGGCCGCGGCCACGCAGGGCGGCGCCCTGTGTTCGGAGTCGGACGTGGCGACCCTGCGCGTGCTGCTCTTCAATTCCACCTACATCCGCGACATCGGCCGCACGCTGGGCGGCATGCTGCGTTGCTCGGCCGCCTGGGGCAAGCTGCCCGAGCCGCTGGCCCTGCCGCCGCCGGCGTTCACGGTGTCCAGCGGACTGCAGCTCTGGGTGGGCGCGGCCAATATCGTCGACCGCCGCATCATCGGCGACATGGCTTCACTGCGCGACGTCATTGTGTTCACGGCGCCGGGCGCGTTCGACGGTTTTCCCGAACCGGGCTCGGGCATCGACGCCAAAATCGTGACGCGTGACGGCAGCCACGTGTACCGGCGCTTCGGCCGCGCGCACGATCTGGACGTGCCCGCCGATGGGGATGCCGGCGACGGTCTCGGCTTCGCGCCCGAGCGCCGCGCCTGGCTGTGCGCGCCGGATGGCGGCCCGGACATCTGCGTCGTGTCCCGGCTGCGGTCCGACGCCTGGTTCCAGCTTCCCGCGATGGTGATGTCGGTCGTCGGCGCCCTGGCGCTTGCCTTCCTGGCCGGCCTTTGCGTCATGTGGCGCCTGCACGCGGGCAGCGCCCGGACCGAACTGCGCAAGGCCATCCTGGCCGGCGACATCCAGGTCCACTACCAGCCGCTGCGCCAGCTCGCCACGCGGCAACTGGCCGGCTTCGAGGCGCTTGCCCGTTGGCGCGCCCGCGGCCGCGACGTCTCGCCGATCCTGTTCGTGCCGCTGGCCGAGGCGATGGGACTGGGCCGCGCGCTGTCGCGGCTGGTGACGTCGCAGGCGCTGCGCGATCTGCACGAACGCCTTCGGGAGAACCCGGCGCTCTACGTCAGCATCAACGTGTCGGCGGCTGACCTGAAGGACGCGGGCTACCGGAACTTCCTGATGGACGCGGTCAGCGAGCGCGGCCTGATGCCCGCCAATGTGGCGCTGGAGATTACCGAGGGCACGCCGTTGTCCGACGGCCACGTGCTGGCGATGGTCAAGGCATTGCGCGGCAAGGGCTTCAAGGTATTCATCGACGATTTCGGCACGGGCCATTCGAACCTGAACTACCTGGCCGAACTGCAGGCCGACGCGATCAAGCTGGACCGCAGCTTCACCACCGCCATCGGCGAGGAGGAAGCGGGCACCCTGATCGTGGACCACGTGATTGCCATCTCGCGCGAGCTGGGCATCAACCTCATCATCGAGGGCATCGAAACCGAAGCGCAGGCCAGCTATCTGCTTGAACGCCAGCCCGCGGCGGTCGGCCAGGGCTGGCTATTCGGCCGGCCGGTGCCCTTGAGCGACATCGTCGCCGAGTGACAGGCTGGCGGCAGATTTGTCGAATGTCTATTTTATTTTGCGCACAGCCGACATAATCCGAAGCCCCATCCTGGCGCGCCGCCGGCATTATCTTTACCGCACCAAATTATTATTGGCCGGTTTTGCAGATAGAATGCCTGCGTTGTTTAACGGGTTAATTTGTTGTATCTGCCATGGGACTGGACCATACGCTTGTCGATAACCTGCTGCGCATCCTGCCGTATGTCGAGGATGAAGAGGCCGAAGCGATGGAGAGGGGCATGGGCATGGCGGAAATCCGCAACCGGCTCGCGATGCTGCTGAACCCCGCGCCGGGCGACAAGCAGATCCGCCGCACGCTGCTCAAGCTCGATTGCGTCGGCAGTGCGGGCGCCACCCGCGGCAAGCTCTGGTACCGCACCCTGCGGCGCACCGATTTCCACATCCAGAACATGAACGCCAACATGGCGATGGCCATGTGCGCGCTCAAGCAGGTGGCCGACCGCCACCTGCCGGCCGTCGTGCTGGACGACCTGGAAGCCACCTTCGACAGCGCGTGGCGATATCTGCAGACGCATCGCTCCCAGCCCGCGATCGGACCGGCGCATGATTGGGCGCGCAAGATCCTGCGTATCGACGGCACGCATCCCATCGTGCTGCCCACGGTGTCCGCCGAGGTCTACCGCCAGGTCAGCGGCGCGCTGTACTACAACCGCAAACTGTCATTTCGCAACACCCCCTTTGGCGAGAAGACGCCAGCCGAGCGCCTTTACGTGATGACGCCGCTGGCGATGGTCGACCGCGCGGGCGTGCTGTACATGGTGGCGTGGGGGCCGAGCCAGCCTGGCAGGCGATTCCTGTTCCGCATGGACAGGCTGTCCGAGGTGCGGCTGCTGGACGAGCCGGCCGATCCGGACCCCACGTTCGACCTGCAGGACTTCGTGCGCCGCGAGGAAGCCTTGAACTTCGATCCGGGCGAGGAAACCCGGATCCGGCTGCACGCCGCCGAGCCCATGATGGACGACGGCCGCCGGCGCCGCCATCCGCTGCGCGAGTTCTGGCTGTCGGGCGATCAGCAGATCGAAGAGGACGAGCACGGTTTCATGCTGACGGCCACCGTGCGCCCATCCGTCATGCTGTGGCAATTGCTGCACGGCCACGCGTCGTCGATCGAGGTGCTGGAACCCGAGGCCATTCGCAACCGCTTTGCCCACGAGGCGCGCGAACTGGCGCGCCGCTACCTCTAGCCCGCCCCGCATCATCCGGGCCACGCGCGCGCCAGCAGCAGCGGCAGCACCTTTTCGGCCGGACCCCTGATGCTGTGGCTGGCCACGCGATCGAGCATCGTGGGGTTGGGATTGACCTGCACAAGCTGCGCGCCGTATCCCATCGCCTCGTAGCAGAGTTCGGCCGCCGCGGACGTCTGGCATGACGTGCCAGCCGTCAGGACCAGATCGGCGTTGGCCGCCAGTCCCTTGGCCACCCGCCACACCGCGGGCGCGGGGGCCTCGCCGTGCCACAACCGGCCCGGGCGCACCAGGCCGCCGCAGATGCGGCAGGCGGGCGCGGGGGGATACGGGCCATGCCGCGCGGGCGCATCCGGCGGCGCCGTCAGCGTGTGAGGCATGGCGCAGGCCGAACATCGCGGCTGGTCGAACCGGCCTTGCAGGTGCAGGATGCGCGGGCTGCCCGCGCGTTCGTGCAACGTGTCGCCGTTCTGCGTCACCACGAATGTGCCGGGCAAGCGTTCGGCCAGCGCGGCAATCGCGCGGTGCGCCGCGTTGGGCGTGGCGGCGAGCGCCCGGCGCCGCCGTTCCTCGTGCCAGGCCCACACCAGCGCCGGATCCTTGCGGAATCCCTCGTCGGTGGCGAGCGCCGCGGCGTCGTAGCGGGCCCACAGCCCGCGCATGCCATCCCGGCTTTGCGGCAGACGGCTGGCGGGGTTCAGGCCCGATCCCGTCAGCACGACGACAAGGCGCGCGTCGCGCAGCCGTTGCACGAGCGAATCGGGAATATCGAGTGTGCGAAGTTTCATGCGAGCCGCCCGTCAAATACCGTGCGATCAAGGCTGAAGATAATCGTATCGAACAAACCAGGCATGTCGCTTCCATTCTCTGAAACACAACGGATTATGAGAGCGTATTTGGACAAAAAGGGGTTGAATCACTCGGGACGGTATTTCAGCCGATTACTTGATTATCCGGCCGCATAATGGCCGTAGCTTCATTTGCTATTCTTGGCCTCCGCCATCGCACCGGCTCCTTCCCGCACCATGCAAAAAAACGGCGACCGCCTTTTGTTTTCCGCTTCCGACCTGGTGGCGTTCCTGGAATGCGAGCACCTCACCACGCTGGATCTGATCAATCTGGACGACCCGTTGCCGCAAGCAGAAGAGGACGAACAGCTCGAACTGATCCAGCAAAAAGGGTTGGACCACGAACGCGCGTATCTGGAACGCCTGCGCGCCAGCGGACGGCGGATCGTCGATGTGAGCGAGGCGGGCGACGGACTGGCCGCGCGTCTGGCCCGCACGCGCGAGGCGATGGCGGACGGCGCCGACGTGATCTACCAGGCGGCGTTTCGTCACGACCGGTATATCGGCCATGCCGATTTCTTGCTCAAGACCGCGCGCCCGTCGCGGCTGGGCGCCTACAGCTACGAGGCCAGCGACACCAAGCTGGCGCGTTCGGCGCGCGCCAAATTCGCCATTCAGCTCTCGTTCTATTCGTGGCTGCTGGGCCTGGAGCAGGGCGCGGCGCCGCTGTACATGCACGTGGTGCTGGGCAGCGGCCGCGAGGTATCCCTGCGCGTGGCCGACTATGCGCATTATTTTCGCCAGGTCATGCGCCGTTTCGAGGCGCACGTGGACAAGCGCGGCGATGCGGCCACCTATCCCGACCCTTGCGAGAAATGCGCCCAGTGCCGGTGGGACCCGCTGTGCAAGGCGCGCCGCGTGCAAGACGATCATCTGTCGCTGGTCGCCAACATCACGCGGCAGCAGATCCGCAAGCTGAACGCCCAGGGCATCCGCACGCTGGCGCAGCTGGGCAGGCCGGCGCCGGACGCCGCCGTGACGCGCATGGAGCCCGCCATCCTGCACAAGCTGCGGGCGCAGGCGGCGCTGCAGTTGCGCGCCCGGACCGACGGGGGGCGTCACTGGGACCGCATCGCCAAGGACCCGGACGATGCCGCGCCGCGCGGTTTCGAACGCATGCCGCAGCCGGACCCGGGAGACATGTTCTTCGACATGGAAGGCGATCCGCTCGAGGAAGGCGGGCTGGAATATCTGTTTGGCCTGTACGTCATCGACGACGGGCAGGAGCGCTTCGTGCCGTTCTGGGCGCACAACCGCAGCGAAGAAAAGCAGGCGTTCGAAGCCTTCATCGACTTCGTGGTGGCGCGCCTGCACCGCCATCCCGAGGCGCACATCTACCACTACGCGCCTTACGAGGCGACGGCAATCAAGCGGCTGATGTCGGTTCACGCCACCCGCGAGGCCGAAGTCGACAACCTGCTGCGCATGAACAAGCTGGTGGACCTGTACCAGGTCGTGCGCGAAGGCGTGCGCGTGTCCGAGCCGGGCTATTCGATCAAGAATATCGAACACTTCTACCTGCCGCAGCGCGAGGGCGGCGTGACCAACGCCGGCGCCAGCATCGTCTATTACGAACGCTGGAAGCGCACGGGCGAGGCGCAATTGCTGCAGGACATTGCGGACTACAACCGCGACGATGTGCTGTCCACGTACAAGCTGCGCGACTGGCTGTGCGCGCTGCGCCCTGACGGCATGCCCTGGGCGAACCGCCGCGATGCGCAGGAAGCGATCGATGCCGCCCGGTTCCAGGTCGGCGAAAAGACTCAGGCCGAACTGCGTCTGGATCCGTATCGCGCCGCGCTGCTCGGGCCCTTGCCGGCCGACGAAGCGGACTGGTCCGGCCGCGACCGCTACCGCGCGCTGGTCTACCAGTTGCTGGACTTTCACCGCCGCGAGCAGAAGCCCGAGTGGTGGGCGATGTTCGCCCGCATGCAGGCGACGGAGGCCGAGCAGGTGGAAGACAACGAATGCCTGGGCGGGCTGGTGCGTGACGACAGCGTGGCCCCCGAGCCTGTGGCGCAATCGCTGCGTTACACCTACCGCTTCCCGGCGCAGCAGACCAAGCTGCGCACCGGATCGTCCTGTACGGACGTGCGCGGCGGACCGGCCATCAGCCGGCTGACGGTCGACATGGGGGCCGGCGTGGCCACCTTCACCCTGTCGCGCAAGGCCGCGCCGCCGCAGCGCCTGTCGCTCGGGCCGGGCAGGCCGGTCAGCATCGACGAACTGGCCAATGCCATGTTCCGCTACGGCGATGCGCTGCTGGCGTCGGCCGATGGCGCCAGCACGCCGTTCCGGGCGGTGGACGCGCTGCTGCGGCATGAACCGCCGCGCATCGCCGGCGTGGCGCCCGGCGCCCCGCTGGCCGATCCGGGCACGAACCTGGTTGACCAGGTCGTGGACATCGTCGGCCGCATGGACGAGACCACGCTGTTCCTGCAGGGGCCGCCGGGGGCGGGCAAGACCTACACCGGGTCGCGCGTGCTGGTACACCTGCTGCGCCAGGGCAAGCGCATCGCTGTCACGTCCAACAGCCACCATGCCATCAACAACCTGCTCGCCGGCCTGGAAAAGGCGGCGCGCGAGGCGGGGCTGGCGTTCACGGGCGCGAAGAAGTCGGGAAAGGAAGGCGACGATTCCTGTTTCAACGGCGAATTCATCGAAGACGTCTTTGCCAACGACAAGATCGACCTGTCGCGCCATCAACTGGTGGCAGGCACGGCGTGGCTCTTTAGCCGGGCCGATTTTCAGCAGCAGTTCGATTACCTGTTCGTGGACGAGGCAGGCCAGGTCAGTCTGGCGAACCTGGTGGCGCTGGGCCAATGCGCGCGCAACATCGTGCTGCTGGGCGACCAGATGCAGCTGGGCCAGCCGACCAAGGGCACGCATCCGGGCCGCTCGGGCGAATCCACGCTGGAATATCTGCTGAACGGACATGCCACCATCGCGGCCGATCGCGGCATCTTCCTGGACACCTCGTACCGCATGCACCCGGCGATCTGCGGTTTCATTTCGGACGCCATCTACGACGGCCGGCTGCGCGCCGCGGAATCGGCGGCCGGGCAGGGCCTGGTGCTGGGCGCGGACGCTGCGGACGCACTGGCCGCCAGCGGCATCCGGTACGTGCCGGTCGTGCACGAGGGCAATGCGCAGTCCAGCGACGAGGAAGCGCGCGAAGTCGCCGCGCTGTATGGCAGCCTGATGCGCCAGCGCTATCTGGACAAGACGGGCCGCGCGGTGCCCATCACGCCCGACGACGTGCTGGTGGTGGCGCCGTACAACGTGCAGGTCAATACGTTGCGGCAGGCGCTGCCCGAGGGCGCGCGGGTGGGCACCGTGGACAAGTTCCAGGGCCAGGAGGCGCAGGTGGTGATCATTTCCATGGCCACCTCCAGCGGCGAGACCATGCCGCGCGACATGGAATTCCTGTTCAGCAGGAACCGCCTGAATGTGGCGGTATCGCGGGCCAAGTCGCTGGCGATCCTGGTCGCCAGCCCCGCCCTGCTGTCCGTGCGATGCCAGACGCCCGAGCAGATGGCGCTGGTCAACACGCTGTGCTGGGTCGCCGAGGCCGGTCAGGCGGGGTAACGCGCCGGTCCAAGGGCCGGGGCCTGCCTGGGAAGGGCGGGCCTTGACGGCAGGCCTGACTGCCCGCCGGCAAGACCCGAACGGCCCGCGACGTCAGCCCCGGCGGGGCGCTTCGACAGGCGGCGTGCCGTGGTGGAAAAGAGACTTGAGCTGCGTGCGCAGTTCAGGCGAGTCAGCGTGCTTGTGCACCGTGGTGGCGTGCTGCACCGCGGCTTCGAGCAGTTCCTCGTCCGAGTCTGCGGACAAGGCCACCGAGCAGTTCATCTCGCTCGGATACTCGCGGCAATCGATGTACTTGCGTGTCATGAGTCTCTCCTTCTCGCATGTCCCGCAAAGGGGCTGCGTGTTGGAACAGCAGACGCGCCAGGCGCACTGCGCCGGCGCGATGGCGCGTCGCATCGCGGTCGGTGTCTAGGAAGTATAGGTCTGTGCCGGGCCGGTGTGCGTGTCGCCGTGCGACACGGGACGGCCCAGCAGATATCCCTGAAAGTGCGAGCAGCCTTCCGCCGTCAGCCGTTGCAACTGCTCCGGTGTTTCCACACCCTCGGCCGTCGTGGGGATGTCCAGGCTGCGGCCGATGCCATTGATGGCGCGGATGATGGCCAGCGCTTCGCGGCTGGATTCGACATCCTGCGTGAACGATTTGTCGATCTTGATCTTGTCGAACTCGAAGCTTCGCAGGTAGCCCAGCGACGAATAACCGGTTCCGAAGTCGTCCAGCGCCACCTTGACGCCCAGTTCCTTCAGGCGGTGCAACGTATCCAGGTTGCCGGAGGAATTGGTGAGCAGCACCGATTCGGTGATCTCCAGTTCCAGGCGGCGGGCGGGCAAGCCGGATTTGGCGAGCGCCGATTCCACCAGCGACACCAGCGCGCCGTTGGTGAACTGGCTGGCAGACAAATTGACCGCCACGGTTTCGTGGTCGTCCCAGCGCGTGGCCTCCAGACACGCCTCGTGCAACGTGAACGCGCCCAGTTCGTGGATGAGCCCGGTTTCTTCCGCGATGGGAATGAAGTCCTGCGGCATGATGAGGCCCTTTTTCGGGTGCTGCCAGCGCATCAGCGCCTCGCGGCCCACGATGCGCACGTGGCTCACGTCCATGATGGGCTGGTAATACAACTGCAGCTGTTGCGAGATGATCGCCTGGCGCAGGTCCATCTCGACCTCGTGGCGCCGCAGCGCGGCCGCTTCCATGTCGGGCTCGAAGAACGCAAGGCAGTTGCGGCCATTGCGCTTGGCCTCGTACAGCGCCATGTCCGCGTAGCGCAGCAGGTGGTCGGCCGACAGCGACTGCGACTCCGAGATCGCGATGCCGATGCTCACGCTGACGGGGACCGTGTGGCCGGCGATCTCGAAGGGTTGGCGCACGGCCTCGATCAGGCGCTCGGCCAGCTTGCGCACGTCGTCCTGTTCCGCGATGTTGGGCAGCACGATGGCGAATTCGTCGCCGCCCAGGCGCGCCAGCGTGTCCTGTTCGCGCAGGTGCCGGGGCAGGCGCTTGGCCAGCAGCCGCAGCAGTTCGTCGCCGGATTGATGGCCCAGCGTGTCGTTCACGCTCTTGAAATTGTCCAGGTCCAGGCACAGCACGGCGGTCGACCGGTCGCGGCTCGACCCCAGCGCGCTCAGCAGCCGGTCGCGGAACAGCCGGCGGTTGGGCATGCCCGTCAGCGTGTCGTGGTGCGCCATGTAGCGCACCTGCGCGTGGGCGGCGTTCTCGTCGGTGACGTCGTCCGCGATGAGCAGGACGTAGCGGGAACGCGGGTCCGTGCTGTGAAAGGCCAGGGTCTTGGTGTGCAACGTGCGCGGCCCGCGCGCCGTGGCCAGTTCCTCTTCCTCTTCGCGCATGGCGCCGTCCGAACGCAGCGCGTCGTTGGTCAGGCGGTCGAAGAACGCGCACACCAGCTCGGGCAGGCATTGCTGCGCGGTCTTGCCTTTCAGGCCGCCAGGGGTGCCGCCAAAGGTCTCTTCGGCCTGCCGGTTCGCCAGCAGGAACTGGCGCGACACCGCATCCAGCACCAGCACGCAGGAGGGGATGTGCGACACCACCGCCTGCAGGAAGGTCGACATGGACGTGAGCTCGCTGTTGTAGTGCTCGGCCAGTTGCTTGGCTTTGAGCAGCTGCTGTTCGCGTTCGCGCCGCTCGGTGTTGTCGCGCGTGACCTTGGCAAAGCCGATCAGCGTGCCCGTATCGTCATGGATGGCGTCGATGACGACGTGCGCCCAGAACAGCGTGCCGTCCTTGCGCACGCGCCAGCCCTCGGCTTCGAACTTGCCGGATTCCCGCGCCGTGGCCAGGCCGCGCTGCGGCACGCCACGCGCCCGGTCTTCCTCGGTATAGAAGCAGGAGAAATGCCGGCCGACGATTTCGTCGGCGGTGTAGCCCTTGGCGCGTTGCGCGCCGGCGTTCCAGTTGGCGACCGTGCCATCCGGGTTGAGCATGTAGATGGCGTAGTCGACGACGCCTTGCACCAGATGGCGGTACATGACGTCGGAATTGGCGAAGTTCATGGGATGCGGCGGGCTTTGCGCACACGGGCCGCGTTGCGGCAACGCGCGTGGGCGGATCTGCCCTGAAAGAATGGGAGTGGTGACTAGATTTACGTCGTGAGGGCGCCAGTATTAACCGCGCTGTCACCAAAAAGAACAATCTATCGAATCGTGGCGCTCAATCTCATTTCATTGCATCGCCGCGCGATCAGAATTTGACGCGTTGCTTGAGCGCCTGCGCGATCATCGGAACGTCGATGTCCTTGCCGGGGTTCTTCAGGCAGAAGTCGTGCAGCACCGCGATGTAGGCATTGCCCAGCAGCTTGGTGATGGCGCCGGCCGTGGTGGCCGCGATGGTGCCGCCCACCGCGCTGCCTGCGCCCGGGATGAACTTCAGCATGCCCGACACCACCGAGCGCCCGATGAGCGTGGCGGCCGACGCGCCCAGCGTGGACGTGACCAGCGTGGTGATCGCGGTGGTGTTCAGTTCCATGCCGAAGGTGATGCCGATCTTGGCGATCATGCCGACCTGGATCGGCACCAGCGCAAAGGCGTCCGAGAACGGAATGGGCGCGGCAGCGGCCGATGCGGCCAGGCCCGCAGCCACGTTCACCTCGATCTCAGCCCGCTTTTTTTTTACTTCCAGGGCCTTCTTGTTGCGCGTGGATAGCGCGTTGGCATAGGCGCGCTGCTGGGCCTCGGGCACGTGCTCGGCCGTCACCTCGATCAGCCGGTCCAGCCCCATGGGCGGCAATTCGGCGTCCAGCTCCTCGATCCATTCGGGCAACGCGCGCACCGCCACAACCTGCCGGGCGCGCGGCAGCAGCTTGCGTGCCTCTTCCAGGAAGGGACTGTTCTTGCGCGCCTTGGTCAGCACGGCAACGACAGGGATGCCGGCCTTGTCCAGCATGTCGCACAGTTCGATTTCCGCGTCCTCGACGCGGTGGCTGCTGTCCTGGATGCAGAGCCAGGCCACGTGCAGGTGCCGGTCCTGGTCGTCCGACGCCGACCGCTCTTCGATCAGTTCGGCAAGCTGTTCGCGCGAGCGCGCGTAGTCGGCGACTTCCAGGCCGCGGGTATCGATGATGGTGAGCGGATGCCCCGGCCGGGTGAATTCCTGAATGGTCTGGGTGACCGGCTTGCCCGCGCCCGTCCTGGCCAGATCGCCGCGGAACACGGCGTTGATCAGTGTGCTCTTGCCGACGCCCGTCTTGCCGGCGACCAGGATGTTGACGCGCCCGGCGCCGCGCGTGGCGGTGCTGATCGCATCGGCGATGGCGTCTTGCAGGTCGGGGTGGTCGGGGCGGATGGCGCTCATCTAAGGGGGCGTGGCGGGCAAGGGAAGATGCCGGAACGATATCAGAGGATGACTTCTTTGGCGCAAAACGTAATTGGGTGAAAACGCCTCGTCCGTCTGGGGGACGCCGCTGGCAGGACGCCGCGCGACGTGTGCGCCAGCGTGTCCTCACGGAGGGACGGGTGGTTTTCCATATGATGAAAGACAGGGACCGGTCCCCGAAGGATCACGCAAATTCGGGGGCGGATTGTTCGCCTCTTCAAAGGGTTACATCTCACATAATCCCCTCGCGATTTTGGGCGGTGCGCTTCGTAGAATCAGGCCGTTGTCAGGCTACGCCGCGGTACCCGCGCAATCCACATGCCCCGTCTTGCGCTCGTTCCCCGCTTGCTGCGCTCTCGTCCCCTCACCAAGGGTCTGCGCTACCTGTATCGCGTCACGCGGCCCAAGGCGCATCGCCACAACGAGACGCTCTGGCCGTTTGTCACGGTGCGGCGCGATGGCCCCGACCGCCTGACCGGCTGCAATCTGCATGGGGTGCGCGGGCCGGCAACCGTTTCACTGGACCAATTGCCACGCGGCCTCGGCGGCGATGCCCATCTGATTCTCAGCGGCCCATCAGTCGCGCAGATCGATTACGCGCAATGCCGCATGCGCACCGTGATGGGCGTGAACGGCTCGATCGCCTTGCGCGCCCGGCATCCCGCGCTGCGTTTTGATTACTACGCCATGCTGGACGCTGGATTCGTCAAGAAGCGCCGCGACCTCGTGGCGCAGGTGCTGGACCAGGATCTGGTGCTTTTCGTGACGCCGGAGGTGTACCGCTGGATCGCATTGCTGTTCGACCATCGGGCTGTTCGCTGCCGCATCGCGCTTTTCGAGGAAGTGCATCAGCGCGCCCAGCAGCCGCGCGCCGAGCCGCAGGCGCTGCAGGCGCAGTTGGCCGGCGACCCGGAACTGGTGCTGTTCGATGCGCATCATCCGATGCACGCCCATGGCTTCAGCCTGAACGCGGCACGCGGCCTGTTCGGCGGCGGCACGGTGGCCTACACGTCCCTGCAATTGCTGGCGTGGCTGGGCGCCCGGACGGTGTTTCTGCATGGGCTGGACCTGACGGCCACCGCAGGCCCGCGCTTCTACGAACAAGCCGGCGCACAACTGCCCACCGCGCTGGACCGCCAGTTTGCCGGCCACATCGAGCCGGCGTTCCGGCAGGCCGGCAAGCTGCTGCGCGCGCGCGGCATCCAGGTCTACAACCTGTCGCTGCTCAGCCGGCTGGGCGACGACATCTTTGAAAAGCGGCATTGGAGCTGTCTGCTCGACCCCGCCACGCAACCGCCGACGAGACCCGAATCATGAAGATCCTCTATACCAATTTCCACCAGGGCGATGGCGGCGGGCACACGACCTACGTCATGTCGCTGGCGCGCATCCTGTGTCAGAAATCGCAGGTCATGGTCGGTGCGCCGCGCAAGAGCCGGCTGCTGGCCGAGGCCGAGGCCCTGCCGGGCCTGCGCACCATCGATCTCGAATTCAAGGGCACGCTGGCCGAACAGCTGTCTGCGCTGCGCCGCCTGCGCAGCCTGGTGCGCCAGGAACAGTTCGACGTCATCCACGTCAATGGCTCGGCCGATCACCGCTTGTGCATGCTGGCGACATTGGGGATGGGAAACAAGCGCCCCTTCATCGTCTACACGCAGCACACCGACCGCAGCGCCAGCAGCCTGGGCGCGCGCCTGCGGGCCAAGTGGGCCACCAATCGCGTGATCTGCGTGTGCAGCCACACGTTCCGGCGCATGAAGCAGTCGGTGTTTCGCAATGAAGACCTGCGCGTGGTGCACAACGGGGTGGACACCGCAAAGTACCGCCCAGCCTGCCGCACCGAAAAGGCCGAGGCGCGCGCGCGCTTCCTGCCGCCCGCCTTGCGCAACCGGCTGGTCGTCGGCAGCAACGCCGGCACCGCGGACTACAAGGGATGGATCGACATGGTGGCCGCCGTGTCCTTGCTGCCCGCCGCGCAGCGCGAGCAGGTCGCCATCCTGATCGCCGGCGCGATGCCGGGCGACGACCTGCTCGGTCAGGTGGCCGCGTTGGGCATGCAGGATCAGGTGGTCTTCACCGGGTTGCTCGACAATGTGGAGCCGGTGCTGGCGGCGCTGGACGTGGGCTTTGTGCTGTCGTCCCGGCTGGAGACGATTTCGTTCGCCTGCCGCGAGATGATGGCCGCAGGCAAGCCGGTCATCGTGACCCGCGTGGGCGGCCTGCCGGAGAACGTGACCGAGGGCCGCAACGGCTGGGTGGTGCCGCCCGGGTCCCCGGAGTCGGTGGCCCGGACGCTGTCGGACATCATGGCCAACCGCGGCGTGCTGCACGCCATGGGCGTGGATGCGCGCAGCACGGCGCTCAAGGAGTTCTCGCTGGCGACTTTCGTCGGCAATACCGAACGCGTCTACCGCGAGAACGCCTACGTCAGTAGTGGATCACCGTCCGGATCGACTTTCCTTCGTGCATCAGA
Organism: Achromobacter mucicolens; assembly: GCF_029866465.1. NCBI lineage: Bacteria > Pseudomonadati > Pseudomonadota > Betaproteobacteria > Burkholderiales > Alcaligenaceae > Achromobacter > Achromobacter mucicolens. The sequence goes on from NZ_CP123364.1 coordinate 315,593, forward strand.
TCGAACGCTTCGTTGATCCGGTCCAGGGGCAGCGTGTGGGTGACGAACGGGTCGAGATCGATCTTGCCGCTCATGGCGTCTTCCACCATGCCGGGCAGTTGCGTGCGGCCCTTGACGCCGCCGAACGCTGAACCGCGCCACACGCGGCCCGTCACCAGCTGGAACGGGCGGGTGCTGATTTCCTGGCCCGCGCCGGCCACGCCGATGATGATGCTTTCGCCCCAGCCCTTGTGGCAGCATTCCAGCGCGGCGCGCATCACGTGCACGTTGCCGATGCACTCGAACGAGAAGTCCACGCCGCCGTCGGTCAGTTCGACGATGACTTCCTGGATGGGCTTGTCGTAGTCCTTGGGGTTGATGCAGTCGGTGGCGCCCATGGCGCTGGCCAGCACGAACTTGTTCGGGTTGGTGTCCACCGCGATGATGCGGCCGGCCTTGGCCTGGACCGCGCCCTGGATGACCGCCAGGCCGATGCCGCCCAGTCCGAACACGGCGACCGTGTCGCCTTCCTTGACCTTGGCGGTGTTGTGCACCGCACCGATGCCGGTCGTCACGCCGCAGCCCAGCAGGCAGACCTTTTCATGCGGCGCGGCCGGGTTGATCTTGGCCAGCGAGATCTCATTGACGACGGTGTATTCGCTGAACGTCGAGCAGCCCATGTAGTGATAAAGCGGCTTGCCTTCGTAGCTGAAGCGCGAGGTGCCGTCCGGCATGACGCCCTTGCCCTGCGTGGCGCGCACTTTCTGGCACAGGTTGGTCTTGCCCGACAGGCAGAATTTGCATTCGCGGCATTCGGCCGTGTAGAGAGGTATGACGTGGTCGCCGGGTTTCAGCGAGGTCACGCCTTCGCCCACTTCCACCACCACGCCCGCGCCTTCATGGCCCAGCACGGCGGGGAACAGGCCTTCGGGATCGTCGCCGCTCAGCGTGAAGGCGTCGGTATGGCAGACGCCGGTGTGCGTGATCTGGACCAGCACCTCGCCGCGCTGCGGGGGCGCGACATCGATCTCAACGATTTCCAGCGGCTTGCCGGGGCCGAATGCGACTGCTGCGCGTGATTTCATAACGATGCTCCACGTAGAGGGGGTTATTTCAGATAGGAACGGACGATGCGCATAAGGTCATCGATCTGCGATTCGGTCTCGGGCCTGGGGTCCGTTGGACTTCCCTGAGCAGACTGCAGGAACGTTTCCCGCAGATGACTCTCCAGCACTTCGGCCATCAGGCCGTTCGTGGCGCCGCGCAGCGCCGCCAGCTGCTGCAGCAGCGCGCCGCATTCCGTGCCTTCGTTCACCGCGCGTTCCAATGCTAACGCCTGCCCCTGGATGCGGCGCAGGCGGGTGACAACGCGTTTCTTTTCTTCTGGGGAGTGCGGCACGGCAAGCTCCGATTCGATACAGGGGGGGAGTATACGGATTCCGGCGGCGCGCGTCCAGGCCCGCGCAGCCGGGCGGGCAGCCGGCGGGGGCGTGCGACCTATAATTTCGCGTGATTCATTTCGCGTGTTTCCACCGGACCCCTACAGGACTTATCCAAGGCCATGAATTTCCCTGATGTGCGGCTGTACCGGGCCGAGGACCATCCCCGCATGCCGTGGCGCAATGGCGGGGGCACGACCCAGGAGGTCGCCTGCAACCCCGGGGGCCATACGGCGTCGTTCGACTGGCGGCTGTCGCTGGCCGACGTGGCGCAGGACGGCGGCTTTTCCGCCTTTGGCGGTTTCCAACGCATCATCACCGTGCTGGAAGGGCGCGGCATCGAACTGACGGTGGACGGCAATCGCCAGGCGCCGCTGGGCCCGCGCACGGCGTATGCGTTTTCGGGCGATGCGCAGGTGGACTGCCGCCTGCTGGACGGCCCGATCCGCGACTTCAACCTGATCTATGCGCCCGACCGGTGGCACGCCCGCCTGCAATGGGTGCGGGGCGCCGATCCCTGGGTATTTCACAGCAGCGCGCGCAGCGTGCTGATCCTGAATGCCGGCGGCGTCATGGCGGTCGAACTGGACGGCGCGCAGCACCGGCTGGCGTCGCGCTATGACTGCCTGCACGTCGAAGGGCAGGCGGGGCTGGCACGGTATTGCCTGACCGCGCAGGCGGACCTTGACGCCTGCGTGATCGAACTGTCGCCGCGCGCGGGCGGACGTTGAGACTTCCCGCGCGGGCTTCGCGAGGCCCCGCCCGCCGCAGCCGCCGTCTCCCTGCGATGTGAGGGATCAGGGCCTGCCGGCGGTCAGGCGGGACACTACGCCGGCAACAGCGCCGGCTGGGCGTAGGAATGGGCCGGGGCTTGGACGGCGTCCTGTCCCTGCGCGGGCAGGCGGAATGTGCTGACCGCCGCCTGCAACCGCTGCGCCTGCGTCTCCAGCGACGACGCGGCCGCCGCGGCTTCTTCGACCAACGCGGCGTTCTGCTGCGTCACCTGGTCCATCTGCGTGACGGCGGTGTTGACCTGGTCGATGCCCGTCACCTGCTCGTTGGATGCGGTGGCGATGTCGTTGACCAGCATCGTCAGCTGTTCGATGGTCTCCAGGATTTCCGTCATCGTCAGGCCCGCCGCCTCGACCTGCGCCGAGCCGGCCTGCACGGTCGCGCCCGAGGCGTCCAGCAGTTGCTTGATCTCCTTGGCGGCGCCGGCGCTGCGCTGCGCCAGCGACCGGACCTCGGCAGCCACCACGGCAAAGCCCTTGCCTTCCTCGCCGGCTCGCGCCGCTTCCACCGCCGCGTTCAGGGCCAGGATGTTGGTCTGGAATGCAATGCCGTCGATCACGCCGACGATGTCCTCGATGCGGCTCGAATCCTGCGCGATCTTGCGCATCGTGCTGACCGCGGCCTGCACGGCGTCGCCGCCGCGCTGCACCACGTCGGAGGCGGTGGCGGCCATCTCGTTGGCCATGCGGGCATTTTCGGCATTGCTGGTCACGGTGGACAGCAACTGCTCCATGCTGGCCGCGGTCTCCTCCAGCGACGCCGCCTGCTGCTCGGTGCGGCTGGACAGGTCCTGGTTGCCGGCCGCGATTTCGCTGGAGCCCGTGTTGATCTCGACCACGCCATCGCGCACGGCATGCACGGTGCGCACCAGGCTTGCCTGCATGTCCTGAAGGAAAGGAATGATCTGGCCCACGCAGTTCTTGCCGAACGACGGAATCGGCGTGGTCAGGTCGCCGCCCGCGATGCGCTGGAAATGACCCTTGAGCGAATCCAGCGGACGCTTCACGAAATGCACGACATAGCGGTCTCCCAGGATCAGCAGCAGCAGACAGATGCCAAGAACCACGCCCATGCCGATATAGGCCTGGCGGCGATTGGCGTCGGCGTCCGCCCACAGCTGGACTTCACGGGCCTTAGCGTAGGCCTCGTAATCCTCCATGCTCTTGCCGAAGCTGCGGCTGGCGGTCACGACCGGTCCGGCCGCATGCGCGCGCGCCTTGTCCACGGCGCCGGCGTCCAGATGCTGGCGTTGCACGTCAATGCCGTTGACCAGGGCGTCAAAGCCCGAGCGCATGGCGTCCAGCAGCGCCGTGGGCGCGTCCCGGCGGGCCAGTTCGATGAACTGCGCCTGATGCTTTTTCGCTTCGGTCAGCGCGGTGTCGATGCTGCGGCCTTCCGCCGCCGCCGGGTCCTTCTGGCCGCCGGCAACATACTCCAGCTGGCGCGACAGCCGCAGCCGGGCGCGCATGACCTGGTCGTTGACGCGCGAAAGCGCGGATACCTCTTGCAGTAGTTCGTTGCTGGCTGCGAGCGCTTCGCCCGCGCTACGCAGACCATGGACGCTGATGGCCGACAGGCCGGCAATGAAAAGGCTGATCACGAGCAAGGTGCCCAGGATCATGCGGCGGATGGTGATGTCTTTCAGAAACTGTGTCATACGCGTCGTCCCAAAGGTGCAGCAAGCCTGCTTAAGGACAACGACGTGGCCAGGGCCTTATTTAGCCGGATGTTGCACATCTTACGAATATGTCGATGCGATGGGCGAATATATCGACACGAACGGCAACAATGTTGCGTTTTGGAGCAGGCGCGGGCGCGGGACGTCCCCTGTGGACCCGTCAGCGCGAGGCAGGCGTCTGCGCCGGTTCGCTTGCGTCGAACCGCAGCCGGGCAAAGCTGGCGATGCAAGCCAACCCGGCGCACAAGGCGCCCAGCCACAACGCCGCGATGGCGCCGTGCGTGGTGGACACGTTGAAACACGCGGCCACCATCGCCGCGCCGGAAGCCTGGCCCAGCAGGCGCACGGTTCCGATCATGCCGCTGGCGCCGCCGGCGCGCGACGCGGGTGCGGAGGTCATGATGGCCCGCAGGTTGGGCGACTGGAAAAAGCCAAAGCCCGCGCCGCAGATCGCCATGCGCCACGAGATGTCCAGCACGGACGGGTCGGCCGGCATCAGCGCCAGCAACGCCATGCCCAGCGCCAGCATCGCCAGTCCCACGCCACCCAGCATGCCGGCCGGGTAGCTATCCGAAAGCCGGCCTGCGATGGGCGCCATGAAAGCCACCACCACGGGCCACGGCGTGATCAGAAAGCCGGTCTGGACCTGGCTGTAGCCCAGCACCGTCTGGAACAGGAACGGCAACGACACGAAGGCCAGCGCCTGCGCGGCGAACGCGCACACGGCCGTGGCGGCGGACAGGGCAAAAAGGGGACGGCGCAGCAGGTCCACGGCCAGGATGGGCGCGGGATGGCCGGCCTGACGCCGCATCAGCAGCCACAGGCTGGCCGCCGCCACTGCGCCTTCCAACGCCACGCGCGGCCACGGCGCGCCGTGGGCAAGTTCGTTCGTCGCCAGGATAAGCAGGCCCAGCGTCATGGCGCACAGCACCGCGGCCATGCCGTCGAACCCGTGATTGGATCGCGTGGTGTCCGGCAGCCCGCGCAGGGCCAGCGCACCGGCCAGGATGCCGATGGGGAAATTGACCAGGAACAGCCAGTGCCACGAGCCGAGCATCAGGATGGCCGACGCCACGGTCGGCCCGCCCGCAAACGACAGGCCGACGACCATGGCGTTCAGGCCCAGACCGCGGCCCAGCATGTGCGAGGGGTAGATAAAGCGCAGCAGCGCGCCGTTCACGCTCATCACCCCCGCCGCGCCCAGGCCTTGCAGGATGCGGGTGGCCACCAGCACGGGCAGCGATGGCGCCAGGCCGCTTGCCAAAGAGGCCAGCGTGAAGACCGCGAGGCCGACGATGTAGACGCGCCGGTGCCCCAGGATCTCGCCCAGCGCGGCCGCCGGCAGCAGGCCGGCCACCATCGCTAGCTGGTAGCCGCTGATGACCCAGATGGAACCCGCCTCGCTGGCCTGCAGGTCTCGCGCGATGGTGGGCAACGCGGTATTGGCGATGGCCGTGTCCAGGCTGGCCATGCAGACCGCCAGCATGACGGCCACGAGGGCGCCCAGGCGTTCGGCGGCGGGCAGGCCGACGCCGGCCGGATAGACGGTGCTGCGGGAGAACGAGAGCATGGATGGGCTGCGCTGCGAGGGCGTCCGGGCGGAGCGCCTGGAGTCGTAGGGACAGATTCTAATGCGGGGTGAGTTCTGACCGGGCGGCATAACCGCCGCGCCGCCGTCAGGACTCCACCGGCGCCGGGCGCGGCTTGACCGGCCAGAACAGCGCCGCGGGCCGCCGCAGGATGCGGCGTCGCACGCCGGCCGTGAGGGAGGTGCGATCGTCGCGGCGCATGTCGCGCGAGGCCATCGCCACGTTGAAGGCCAGCGCAAAGCTGACGATGACGTTCAGGGCGCCGGTCGCCACCGTGCCGGCCACGGCCATCCAGAACACCTGCGTGTGCACCACATCCCAGCCCAGCGTGGCGAGCGCGGCGGCGATCTGGCCGGCGCTGAGCGACACGTGGCGCACCTCCAGTGTCGATCCCAGCGCACTGACGAAAACTGGCAGCAGGCCCAGCATCAGCCCCAGCGAGACGTTGGCGGCGATCAGGGACACGTTGCGCTGCCAGAAGCCGGCCCAGCGCACTGCGCCCCGCGCGCCAAGCAACTGCCGGGTGCGGCGGCCATACGCCATCACGTCGTGCACGCGGTGCAGCGCAAACCAGTTGTCGGCCCAGCCGGCGATCAGGCTGGACAGCCAGATCAGCGCGCCGGTCACCGCGGCGTAAAGGGGCGTCGGTCCCCAGAAAGACAGAGACTGCAGCGTGTCTTGCGCCTTGTCGGCGTCGATGAGCGGCTGTTCCAGCATCCGCATGGCCAGCCATTGGATTGCCCAGGCCAGCGGAAACACCACGGCCAGGTTGCCCGCAATCGCGGCCGCGTTCGAACGCACCATCGCCAGCGTGTCGTCGACGAAGGCATCGCGGCCGTCGGGCGTGTAGGCCGCATCCAGCCGGCGAGCCAGCGCCGGTCCCGTCATGGCCGGCTGTTTGGTGGCCAGCGTGAAGTGCGCGAACTGGATCACCAGAAAGCTGCCCGCGTAGTTCAACGCGTTCAACAGGCCTTCCAGCCACTTCTCCAGATGCGCCGACGTGATGATGAACTTGACGTAGACGGTGAACGCGACGACAAAGCCGCCGCCCATGGCGGCCTTGAGCATGTCCATGTATTCCAGCGTGTCGCGGGCGATGTAGTGTTCGCCGGTTTCCGCGCTGCGGTCCATCACGCGGCGCGCCAGCTGGGCGAGTGATGAGGCCGCCAGATGGCGGATGCTGCTGCGCGCCAGCGTGCAACGGATCAGCTCGGCCATCAGGTGCACGTAGCGATGGCGCTGCGTGGGGTCGATCCAGACGCTCAGCAGCAGCTCGATACGCGCCAGGCGCAGCTTCATGCACTCGATCTGGTAGACCACGTCCACCGCCACGCCATTGCGCTTGAGTTCTTCGTAGACCGCATCTCCCGCCGCGCGGCATTCGTCCAGCAGCGCGCGCAGCACATTGAGGCGCTGGCCCACGGCCTCGCGCGGCGTGTCCGGCGTGCTGGCAAAAAGATCGGCGGCCGCATCCGACAGCGCAAAGAACGGGGTGTCTTCCACGCGGCCCGGCAGGCGCGAGCGGATGTCCTGGCTGAGACCGGCCGCGCGGACCTGACTGATGAGCACCTGCATGCTGCTGGTCAGTGCATGCGTCAGGCGCCGGGCAAGCGCGTCGGGCGTGGGGGCGGCGGGCGCGTCCGAGTCGTGCGCAGCGGCGCCTTCGTCCCGGTGCATCAGCGCGCGCACGCGGGCCAGTGTCGCGTCGTCCAGCGACTCGATCCATTGCGCGTCGCCGGCGCGGCGAAACAGCAGGGTGAACAACCCGTCCATGTCGCCGCGGTTGGCGGGCGGGGGCAGCATCCAGTCAACGATGCGGCGCCACAATTCGCCCCAGAAGCCGGGCTGCGATGCGACGCCGGTGTCGCAAAGCAGTGTGGTGGGATCGTTGTCCACCAGCACCGACCGCAACGTGGCTGCCGTGCGCGCGGCCACGGCGGGATTGTTTTCCAGCACCTGCAGCAGGTAGCGCAGCCGCGCGTGGCGGGGATCCCCTCCGTCCTGCCGCGACGGTGCGCCGCCCGGCCGGTTCAGCCAGCGGCCCAGGTCGATGAGCCACAGATTGCGCTCGGCCAGCGGCGACTGCGGATCGGCATTGGCCAGGATGACGTCGAGCTGCGCCCCGCCCCGCGAAGCCCGCCAATTGCGCCACAAAGAAGTCAGCATGATCGAGCCTCGCGCGTCATCGTGAATGGGGGGCGCTCCATGGTACGCCCAAGCCATGCGTCGGGGGAGGTGGCATGCCCGTTTCCGGTAACCTCCCGGCTGCCCCTGTTTCACTCTTTACGTTTGCTGATTCAATGACCCTGACTTTCAATGGGCGCGCGTTCGCCGCCCTGCTTGCCGTGACCGCCGTGCTGGCGCTGATCGCCACTTTCGGCGCGCCCTATCCCTTCCTGCGGGGTTTCGTGGGCGACGTGGTGGCGGTGGGCTGGGCCTACCTGCTGTACCGCAGCTTTATCCGCGCGCGCGTGTTGCCGCTGGCCCTGGCGGCGCTGTTCACCGGGTATGCGGTGGAGTTCGCGCAGTACCTGGGCCCCCAATTCGGATGGCGCATCGAGCAGCCCGTGCTGCGCGTCGTGTTCGGCAGTGTGCCGGACTGGTGGGACGTGCTGGCCTATACCGTGGGCTTTGTGGTGGTGCTGGCGCTTGCCGGCGGCCTTGCGCGACGGGAGCGGCGCGCCGCGCTGCAAAATGCCCGGATGCAGGCCAGCCTGCGCGCAAGACGCTGAACGGGGCGGGGCCGGCTGGACGCCGGCCCCACGGGCACGACCTGATTCTTAACCGGCTTGGCAGACCGTGTCGTCGCGTTGCGCGCGCACGGCGGGCTCGGCTGCGCGCAGCGGTTGCAGGCGGGCATTGCGGAACGGTGCCAGCAATTCCGACCAGGAAGAAGGAAACAGCGGCGTCGCGTGGCGCACGGCATCGCGGCGGGCGTAATGGGTAAGCAACTGCTGGCCGATCGGGGCGTCTCCCAGAGGGTGCGGGGTGTTCATGGTATTTCCGTATTGCGTTGAAATTGTATTCATTGTACGTCGTTCGTGCCTTGGGGTCCAGCCGGCCTGGAACGGCACAAGTGCTTGATATGTCTGAAACTGTCCCTGATTAACGGGTTGACTTCGGGATTGCCCTAGCAGCCCAAAAGAGTAGACGGTATACAATGTTCATCATGCCCGGGCTTCGACAGGCCTGGAATTTCTCCCACTGGACCTGGAGCGAGTCATGGCAGAACTGATGAACCGAGATGAATTCCGCACGGCGCTGGAAAACGCAATCAAGGGCAAGAGCGCAAACGCGTCGCCCTTTTCCATCGCCTGGGCCGAAGGTAAGCTGAGCCGCGAGCACCTTTCGCGCTGGGCCGAAAACCACTATCACTACGTCGGCCCCTTCGCCGATTACCTGGGCTACCTGTACGCCCGCACGCCGGACACCTACACCGAGGCCAAGGATTTTCTCCTGGCCAACATGTATGAAGAGGAAATCGGCGGCGACCGCCACACCGACCTGCTGATCCGCTTTGCCGAAGCCTGCGGCACCACGCGCGAACGGGTCACCAATCCGGACAACATGTCGCCCACGACCCGCGCGCTGCAGAGCTGGTGTTATGCCGTGGCCATGCGCGAGGATCCGATCGTGGCGGTGGCCGGCCTGGTGGTGGGACTGGAATCGCAGGTGCCGTCCATCTACCGCAAGCAGACGCCGACCCTGCGTGAAAAGTACGGCTTCACGGACGAGGAAGTCGAATTCTTCGACCTGCATATCGTCTCCGACGAGATCCACGGCGAACGCGGCTACCAGATCGTGCTCGAGCACGCCAACACGGTGGACCTGCAACAGCGCTGCCTGAAGATCTGCGAGATCGGGGCGCAGATGCGGTTGCTCTACACGACGGCGCTCTATACCGACTACGTGCAGGACGAGATCAAGCTGCCCGAACTGGGCCTTGCCGCCTGATCGTGCCTGCCCGCCCGGCACGCCCGGGCGGGCGCCGTACCGCAGAACCTGGACGAAGACCTCATGCCTACCGTTGTGTTTCATAAAGGCGGCCAGACCTACACCGACGTGGTGAAGGACAACACCAACCTGGTGGTGCGGGCCGGCATCAAGCAGTTTCCGTTTCCGCATCTGCGCTACGAATGCGGCATGGGCAAGTGCGCCAAGTGCGCCTGCCGCATCATCGCCGGGGCCGAGCATCTGCCGCCGGTGAACTGGAAGGAAAAGAAGCAGCTGGGCGAACGCGTCGAGCAGGGCTACCGGCTGGCGTGCCAGCTCTGGCTGAACAGCGACATCGAGTTGACCCAGGACGTGGAGGCATGATGGCGCAGGATTCGACCTATGTGATCCTGACCTCCAAGCCCGGCATCTTCCGCACCGAGGCAGGCGAGGGCGCGGACATCATCGAGACCTATGACTACGTGTTCTACGGGCGCGCGCTGGCCGTGTTCAGCATCGCCCGCCTGGACCGCGAGATCAAGCTGATCGTCACCGAGGAAACGCCGCCTTACGTGGTCAATCACGTGCCATCCAAGTTTCTGGAGAAGTTCTCGTCGGTGGACGCGGCCCGCAAGGAGCTTGCGCACCTGACGCGTTTTGGCAGCATGGCGTCGACGCTGACGCTGCGGTCCGGCGTGCGCGCCACGGAGCACTGACGACATGGTTCAGATCACGTTCATATCCAACGGCGGCAAGGTCGCCACCGCGCCGGCGAACAGCAACCTTCTGCGCGTGTCGCTCAAGGAGAAGGGCGGCATCCCGTTCAAGTGCGGGGGCGGCCTGTGCGGCACCTGCAAGTGCCGGATCGAGGAAGGGCTGGAAAACACCGACGCCATCAAGTCCAAGGAGCGCAAGCACCTGCGCCCCGAGGACTTCGAGGCCGGCTACCGCATGGCCTGCCAGACCTTCGTGAATGGCGACGTCAAGGTGTCGTGGGTGGTGCAGAACGGCAAGGGCATCGTGGTGGGCGCGGCGCCCGGCCCGGTAGAAGCGTCGCCGGCATGAAAGAGGCCGGCGCCTGGCGGCGCCGGCGCCCGGCAATCAGGCCACGGAGGCCTGCTGCGGCGGCTGCTGGGCCTCGGCGTAGGCCTTGGCGGCATTGTGCACATGCTGGCTGGCCAAGAGCGCTGCCAGATCGCCATTGCCGGCGATGACGGCGTTCAGGATCTGCGAATGGTCGTCCCAGTTCTGTTTGGCCCGGCGCATGTTGCTGGGCGCGAACAGCAGCGCGGTGCGGTCGCGCAGCGAACGCATCAGGTCGGTCAGCACCACGTTGCCGCCGATCGTGGCCAGCATTTCATGAAACTGCGAGTTCAGCGCCAGGAACTTGTCCAGCTTCTCTTCGCGCGCGGCATCGGTGCCCTCGCGCAGGAAGGCCTGCAGACGCTCGACCGTTTTCTCGTCGCGGCGCTGCGCGGCCAGCTTGGCGTTCAAGCCTTCCAGTGTGGCGCGCACTTCCACCATGTCGTAGGCCACGGCGTCCGACAGCACCGACACGGATGCGCCGCGGCGCGGCTCGATCGTGACCAGGCCTTCGGCGGCAAGCGCGCGCAGCGCCTCGCGCACCGGGATGCGGGACACGCCCATTTCCTCGGACAGGCGGCCTTCGACCAGGCGGTCGCCGGGGGTGAATTCGCCGCTCAGGATGCGTTCGCGCAGCTTGTCGCGGATGACGGCAAACAACTGCGGATGCTGCTCGCCGATCTTCAGCGGGGAGGAGTGCTGCGTCTCTGCGGCTTGCGGACTGACGGGGGAGGTTGTCATGGCGAGCAGGTTTGGCGTAATGGATACAGTCTCCATTGTATTACCGGGTGTCGCCGGCCGTCGCCGGTGGCGTGCCGCATCAGTGCACCCAGAATGTCTTGACCAGCACCCCCACCGCGCCCATGGCGCAGGCCGCGAGCAGCACGCCGCGCACGGCGCGGGGTGGCAGCAGGGTGCGCAGCCGGTTGGAGACCGCAAAACCGGCCAGCAGAAATGGCGCCAGGCTAAGCGCCAGGCCCGCGTGATAACCCGTGTAGCGCTTGGCCAGCGCCAGCATGGCCAGCGAAAAAATGGATCCCAGAAAAAGCACCATCCCCAGGGTGGCGCGCAGCCGCGGCGGGGCGGCATGCTGCAGCACGATGGCAATGGGCGGCGCGCCCACCGAGGTCATCGTGCCCATGATGCCGGAGGCGACGCCCGCGCCGGACACCCGTCCGGGCGTCGCGGAAAACCGCAGGCCCGCCACGCTCAGCGCCACGGCGGCGAGGATCATGCAGGCAAAGAGCACGCCCAGCGCCTGCGGGGCGAAGCGCGCCATGGCGTAGATGGCGATCAGGGTGCCGACGGCCCGCCCGGCCAACGCGTACGAGACGGCCGGCCAATCGATGGCGGCGCGCTCGCGCAGGGCGGTCAACAGCGAGATGAAGCCGCCCAGTGTCAAAAGCGGTCCGGGCGCGAGCTGCGGAAAGAACATCGCCGCAACGGGCGCGGCGAACATCGCAAATCCCACCCCGCCGACGCCCTGCGCCACGGCGGCGCCAAACACCACGGCAGCCATGGCGGCGTAATGCCACGCATCCGGGAACGACAGGGAAGACAGCATGCGTCGGACTTTGTAATTTATGTATACGATAGTCTATCCAGGAAATCGCGCGCCGCCAGACAAATCCTGAAAATTAAGGGTAATCCCTTGATTTTTCGTCCAAAAGGTGTCCGAAAACGGCACTATCGATTTCCCTAGGCGGCGCATATTTCGATTGGTATGGCCTTCAGCGAAATATAGTATACCGAGTGTGGCGACCCAACAGCCACGCATACAAGGGGAATAGCGCATGCAATCCGACGTCGTGCTCACTGCGGCTCATTGGATTTACCTGATCAGCGTGGCCGCCATCATCCTGACGATGATCCTGCGCGCCAATGTCGTGGTGCCATCGGTCATCGGCACATTTCTAGTGGTGCTGGCGATCACGGGCAATCCGATCAGCGCGCTGATCGGCATCTTTTCGGCCAGCTTTGTCGCCGCCAAGGAGCTCTTCAACATCTTTCTGGTCATCACGTTCATGACGGCGCTGCTCAACGCGCTCAAGACACTGCAGGCGGACGTGCGCATGGTGCAGCCGTTCCGGCGGGTCATGCGGGGCGGGCATTCCTCCTTCGTGATCATCGCCCTCTGTACCTACGTGATCTCGCTGTTCTTCTGGCCCACGCCCGCCGTGCCGCTGGTGTCCGCCATCCTGCTGCCCGCGGCCATCGCCGCCGGGTTGCCGCCGCTGGCCGGCGCCATGGCCATCGCCATCGCGGGCCAGGGCATGGCCCTGTCTTCCGACTACGTGATCGGCGTGGCGCCCAGCATCAGCGCCAAGGCGGCGGGGGCGGCCGTTAGCGCGGCGGTGGTGGCAGACCGCGCGCTCGTGCTGTCGCTGATCACCGGCGGGATTGCGCTGGTGGCTGCCTATCTGCTGGTGCGCCGCCAGATCGTGCCGGCCGATCCGGCCCTGTTGTCGGCCTGGCAGGCCCGCGCGCAGGACGGCAGCCTGGCGAAGATCGAACAGGCCGGCTCGTTCGACAAGGCGGAACTCGCGCGCGGCACGATGGGCGCCGATCCGGCCTTGCCCAGCGGCCCGGTGCTGAGTGAAGAAGAGCGACGCCGCGTGCGCTGGTCCAAGGTGTTCGCCGTGGTGACGCCGCTGGCGTTCCTGGCCGTGATCGGGGTGATGGTGCTGCCCCGCCTCTTTCCGTCGCTGCCTGCGCTGCGCGGCGGCGATGCGGCGGCGCTGGTGGGCGGCGTGGCGTTCGTGGTCATGATGCTGGTGACCCTGGCGGCCGAGGGCCCGCGCAAGATGCTGGACGTCTGCCCCGAGCACGTGACCGACGGCTTCGTGTTCGCTTTCAAGGCAATGGGCTCGGTCCTGCCGATTGCCGGCTTCTTCTTCGTGGGCGCCCACGAGACGGCCGCCCAGATCCTGGGCGTGCCACCGGCGCAGGCCCCCGGCCTGCTGTTCGAAGTCATTTCGGCAGCCCAGCACCTGATCCCCGAGAACCACTTCCTGGTCGCCTTCGGCGTGCTCCTGGTCGGCATGATCACCGGCATCGACGGCTCGGGCTTTGCCGGGCTGCCGCTCACCGGCACGCTGTCCGGCGCGCTGGGCCCGGTGGTGGGCGTGGACCCCGCCACGTTGGCGGCGGTGGGGCAGATGGGCGCGGTGTGGACGGGCGGGGGCACGCTGATTGCCTGGTCGTCGTTGATCGCCGTGGCGGGGTTCGCGCGGGTCAACGTGCTGTCGCTGGTTCGCGCGCTGTTGCTGCCGGTGCTGCTTGCGCTGTTCGTTTCGACCACCTGCGCGGTGCTGATCTGGCGTTGATGTTCAGCGCGCGCATGGGAAAAGGCTTCCGCGAGGGAGCCTTTTTGCTGCCGGATCGGGTGGGGTTTCCACTGATCGTCGCGCAGTGATTAAAGTATACAATGTTCTGAAATTAGCCCGACCGCCTCACGCCCGGCCACGCCGGACCCAACTCAAGGAAGCGCTCCCGTGGACGATCTCTCGCAGCAAGCCTTTTTGAACTACATCGGCGGCCAGTGGACGCCCAGCGGCACGGGCAAGACCGCGCCCAACCGTAATCCGGCCGACACCGACGACGTCGTGGGCCACTTTCAGGTGTCCGGCGCCGACGACGCCCGGCAGGCCGTGCACGCCGCCGAGGCCGCCTTCGCCGCGTGGCGCGACACGCCGATCTCCAAGCGCGCGGCCATCCTGTTCCGGGCCGCGCAGCATCTGGAAGACAACGCCGATTCCATTGCGCGCGAACTGACCCGCGAAGAGGGCAAGGGCGTGAACCTGGCCAAGGACGAGGTGCTGCGCTCGGCGCAGACGATCCGCTTCTACGCCGTCGAGGGCCAGTCCTTCACGGGCGAGACCTTCGTCAACGACGACCCGGACATGATCGTCTACAGCCAGCGCGAGCCGCTGGGCGTGGTGACCGTGATCTCGCCGTGGAATTTCCCCATCTCGATCCCGGCGCGCAAGATTGCGCCCGCGCTCATCATGGGCAACACGGTGGTGTTCAAGCCATCTTCCGATGCGCCGATGTCGGGCTACCGCCTGACCGAAGCGTTCGTGCGCGCCGGGCTGCCCGCCGGGGTGCTGAACTTCCTGACCGGCCCGGCGGGGGCGGTGGGCGAAGCCATCACGGGGGCGCCCCAGGTCCGCGCCATTTCGTTCACCGGATCGACTGCCGCCGGCGAGCAGATTCACCGGACCGCTGGGCTGACCACCCGCACGCAGATGGAACTGGGCGGCAAGAATCCGTTGATCGTGCTGGCCGATGCCGACCTGGACCGTGCCGTGGACCTGGCGGTCAAGGGCGGCTTCTCGCTGAGCGGCCAGGCCTGCACGGGCACCAGCCGCGTGCTGGTCGATCGCAAGGTCAGCCAGGCCTACACGGAAAAGCTGCTGGCCAAGATCCGCACGCTGACCATCGGCAACGGCCTGGAAGGCAACTTCGACCTGGGCCCGCTGGCCACCGCCCGGCAGCTGGACAATGTGCTGGGCTACATCGAATTGGGCAAGGAGGAAGCCACGCACCTCTACGGCGGCGACCGCCTGACCGGTCCCGGCTTTGACTGCGGGTACTACGTGACCCCCGCGCTCTTTGCCGGCGTGACCCAACAGATGCGCATCGCCCGCGAGGAAATCTTCGGGCCCGTGATCGCGCTGATCGAGGTCGACGGCTATGAAGACGCCATCGCCCAGGCCAACGACACGGAATATGGCCTGTCTGCCGCCATCGCCACCACCGACGCGCGCTACGCGCACCGCTTTGCGCGCGACATCCAGGCGGGCACCGTCAAGATCAACCGCACCACCACCGGCAACCTGATCAACGCGCCGTTCGGCGGCCTGAAGCATTCCAGCACGTCCACGTTCCGCGAGTCGGGCCGCGTGGGCCTGGAGTTCTACACCCAGATCAAGACCGTCTACCGCGCCGGCTGACGGCCCATCCCCCACCCGAGGTTTTGCACATGAAACAGATCTATCGCCTGGAACTCGAAGAAGCGCGCGTCATGGTGCGCGCCGCCATCGCCAAGTCGCAGGAGATCGGCGTCCTGGAATCGATCTGCATCGTGGACGATGGCGGCTATCCGATCGCGCTGGAGCGCATGGACGGCGCGCGCATCACCGGTCCGCAGATCGCCTGGAACAAGGCCTTTACCGCCGCCGGCCACAAGCGTTCGACCCACCTGTTCAACACCCCGCCGAATGGCCCGGCGCTGCCCGGCAACGAAGCCTTCGGCATCCAGTGGAGCTTTGACGGCAAGTTCGCGGTTTTCGTCGGCGGTTTTCCCATCGTCGTGAACGGCGAGGTGATCGGCGGCGTGGGCCTGAGCGGCGGCAACGGCGAGCAGGACACCAAAGCCGGCCTGGCGGCGCTGGCCGCGCTGGGCGAATTGCTGGAGCCGCGCGGCATGAAGGTGCTGGTCGAAGCGGACATCAAGAAATAGGCGAGGGCGCCATGGCATACCGCGTGCACATTCTGGAAACCGAGACCGCCTTCGAGGTCGAAGAAGGCGAAACCGTGCTGCAGGCCGCCGAGCGCTCATCGGTGAAGCTGCCGCACGAATGCACGTTCGGCGGCTGCGGCACCTGCCGCATCAAGCTGGAATCGGGAGCGGTGCGCTACGACGAATTCCCCATGGCGCTGACCTCCGAAGAGGCCGAACAGGGTTTTGCCCTGGCCTGCCAGGCGCGTCCGGCCGGCGACCTGTGCATCAGCGTGGCCAGCAGCCGGCAGGTGTTTCCCGATCCCCGCCGCATCTGCGCCACGATCCACCGCATCCAGCGCTTTTGCGACGACGTCGTCCACCTGACGCTGGCGTTGCCAGAGGTGCTGGATTACGTGCCCGGCCAGTACATGAACGTGGTGCTGCCCGACGGCGAGACGCGCAGTTTCTCCATGGCCTCGGCGCCCGCGGGCAACCTGATCGACTTTCACGTGCGGCGCATTCCCGGCGGCCGCTACACGGACCAGTGGCTGGGGCAGGCGGCGGCGGGCGCGCCCGTGGAGATCGAGGCGCCGCTGGGCGTCTTCAGCTACCACGAGGAAGATTGGCGCCCGCTCATCATGATGGCCACGGGGACCGGCATCGCGCCGATCAAGGCGATCCTCGAATCGCTGCTGGACAACGAGGACTGCCCGCCCGTGACGCTGTATTGGGGCATGCGCACCGAAGCCGACCTGTACCTGCGCGACGAGATCGAAAGCTGGGCCTCCCGCCTGTACGAATTCAACTTCGTGCCCGTGCTGTCGCGCGCGGGGACCGATTGGCAGGGGCGTCGCGGCTATGTGCAGGAGGCGGTCCTGGCCGACCACGCCGACCTGTCCGAGCACGCCTTCTACCTGTGCGGCGGGCCCGAAATGATCCGCCAGGCCAAAAGCCTGCTGGCCGAACGGGGCGCCAGCCTGGATCACCTGTACGCCGACAGCTTCACCTTCCAGCACGCGTTGGCCGCCGTCTGAGCGGCCGGCTAGCGATACACCAGCACCGGCAGCCGCGTGCGCGCCAGCACGCGCTGCGTCTCGCTGCCCAGCAGAAAGCCCGTCATTCCGTGCCGCCCGTGCGAGCCCATCACGATGAGGTCGCACCCGGTCTTCTGCGCGGTCTCGACAATGGCCTCGTGCGGATGGTCGTTCACCATGACGATCGCTTCGCAAGGCACGAGCGCGTGTCGCGCCTCGGTCTCCAGTCCGTCCAGATACGCCTGCGCATTCCGGCGCGCCTGGTCCGTGTGGTGCCCTTCGGTTGTGCCCAGCATCTCGGCCTGGTAGACCAGCAGATGGTCTTCCGGGATGGCGCGCAGCAGGGTGATGGTGGCGCCCATTTCCTTGGCGAAAACGAGCGCGCGCTTGAATGCCGACTCGGACAGCAGCGAACCGTCCACGGCGATGAGCAAGTGCCTGTACATGTTGCCTCTCCTTTAGGAAAAGGAATGTCCAGCAACGGCGAATCCAGTATAGGCCCCTGGGCGAACGCAAACCAGCGTGCAAAAGGACGAGCCGCGTGCGCGCCGGTGTCGGGCACCGTTCATCTTCCCGCAGCGCTTCCAAACCGTCGGCGTTAGGCATATATTGACCGGGCGATATCCGGCGGTTCCTCCTGGCTTGTGGCGTCTTGCTGTGTGCGGAGAACGGAAATGCGGCGACTGCAAAAGTGGTTCATCGGCCTGATGTGCCTGGGGCTGTCCCTCTGTTTTCCCGCCTTGGCGCAGACCAAGCTCAGCAACGCGCAGCTCGATCAGCTCATGGCGCCCGTCGCGCTTTACCCAGATGCGCTGCTGTCGCAAATCCTCATGGGGTCCACGTACCCGGACGACATCGCGGCCGCCGCCAAATGGTCGGCCGCGCACACCGATCAGTCCGGCGATGACGCCGTGCGCGCCGTCGACGCCGAAACCTGGGATCCCAGCGTCAAGTCGCTGGTCGCCTTTCCCTCGGTCATGGACATGATGGGCCGCGAGCCTGGCTGGGTGAAGTCCGTGGGCGACGCTTTCCTGGCGCAACCCGAGGCCGTGATGGACGCCGTCCAGCGGCTGCGCACGCAGGCGCAAAAGGCAGGCAATCTGAAAAGCACGCCGCAGCAGACGGTCAAGACGACCACCGCCAACGAGAAGACCGTGGTGGTGATCGAGCCGGCCGATCCGCAGGTGGTCTATGTGCCCAGTTACAACCCCACGGTGGTCTACGGCACGTGGGCTTATCCGTCGTACCCCCCTTATTACTATCCGCCGCCGCCGGGCTCGGTGTTCGGGAGCGCGCTTGTGGCCGGCATTGGCTTCGGCGTGGGCGTGGCGGCGATCAATTCGTTGTGGGGCGACGCCAACTGGGGGCACGGCGACGTCGATATCGACGTGGACCGCTACAACAACATCAACGTCAACAATCGCATCGACCGCAACAACGTGAACAGCAACCGGGCCACCTGGCAGCACAACGCCGCCAACCGGGGCAACGCGCCGTATGCGGACGCGGCCAGCCGCCAGCGGTTTGACAGCCAGCGGCAGGCGGGGCTGCAGAGCCGGGCCCAGCCGGGCGGCGCAGGGGCCCGGACGACGGGCACGGCGCCCGCCGCGGGGTCTCGCGACGCCGCGCGGCAGCGGGCGGCGCAGTCCTTCGAAGGCCGCACCGGACAGCCGATTGCGGGGCATGCCGGGGCCGACGGGGCGCGCGGCCAGGGCGCGGCGCGGGGCGACGGCGCGGCGGGCCGGGGGCAGGGGTCGCAAGGTGGGCAGGGATCGCAAGCGGGGCAGGGTGCACGGGATCGCAGCTCCAGCGTCTCTACCCAGAACCGTCCGCAGGATCGCAGTTCCAGCGTGTCGACCCAGAACCGCCCGCAAGACCGAGGCGCCAGCGTGTCGACGGGCAGCGTCTCCACGCAGGACCGCCAGGCGGCGGCACAGCGCCAGCGCGCCGACGAAGCGGCCGCGCGCGACCGGGCGCGGGCATCGAACAGCCAGAACGCCCTCTCCGGGGCGGGCGACGGCGACCGCATGCGGCAGCAGAACCAGCGCGGCGAGATGAGCCGCGGCGGCGGCGGACAACGCAGCACTGGCGCCAGCGCACCTCACCGCAGCGGTGGCGCGGGCGCCCCGCGCGGCGGCGGGGGCGGCCGTGGCGGTGGCGGCGGCCGGAGATAAGCATCATGGACAAGGGACTACCTATGACGATCGCCCGTTTGCGCGCGCTGTGTCTTGCCTTGGCCCTTGCGCTCGGCGCATCGGCGCCCGCCATGTCGCAGGCCGTGTATCCCAGCGCGCAGGCCGCCGCGCAGGCGTTCACCGATTCGCTGGCCCTGAACGACGTCGATGCCCTGAGAAAAGTGCTGGGCCCGAACCACCGGCAGCTCGTGCCGGGCGGCGTCGACCAGGAGAACATCTATCGCTACCTGGCGGCATGGGCGCGTAAGCACGACATCGTTGCCGACGGCGGCCGGGCGTGGGTGGCGGTGGGCGAGTCGGGCTGGACGCTGCCGGTGCCGCTGGTGCGCGCCGGCCAGGGATGGCGCTTCGACCCGGTGGCGGGCAAGGCGGAGATTCAGCGCCGCGCCATCGACCGCAACGAGCTGACCGCCATCGAAACCCTGCAGGAACTGCAGGCCGCGCAGACGCGCTACGCCCAAGGAGTGGGGCAGGGCCGGTATGCCATGCGGCTGGTCAGCCGCGCCGGCGAGCGCGACGGTCTTTACTGGCCGGACGTGCCGGGCGCGCCCCAGCAGGCGTTCGGACCGGACGCGCTGGCGATGGGCCCCGACGTGCCCGTGGACGACGCCTATTTCGGCTATCGCTACAAGGTGCTGCCGGGCGGGCCGGACAACGCGTATCGCATCGTCGCGTGGCCCGCGCGATACGGGCAGACCGGGATCGGCACGTTCGTCGTCGGCCCGGAAGGCGGCGTCCTGGAAAGCGATCTGGGGCCGTCGTCGGCGGCGCGCGCGGCGGCCTTGCGGGAGGCCGATATCCGCACCGGAAACTGGGTCGACGCGAATGGCCAGGCCACGCCCGTCAAATAGGTTTTTCGGGGCCATATGACGCCTATTTCACGGGCCTGTTGCGGGGTCGCAACAGGCGTGCGGGTTTGCCTCTCAAGCGCTTGCCGCGCCGCATTCCCAAGCCCCTCTGTGACTCTTTTGTCAGGCGGCTGTGCCTACAATGGCGAGCACCGGGTGACTGCCCGATTTCCCTTTGCCGGATCTCCAAATTGAACCCCATGTCTTTCCTCCGCTACGCCGTTTTCGGCGTGGGGATGGCGCTTAGCGCCGCGGCGGCTTCGGCCCCGATCTTTGTCCTGAACTCCCTGGACGCCAACGTCAGCATCATCGACCCGGCCACCTACAAGGAACTGCGCCGCGTGCCCACGGGCAAAGAGCCGCATCACCTGTATCTGACGCCCGATGAAAAGTCGCTCATGGTGGCCAACGCCACGGGCGACACCATCACGTTGATGGATCCCAAGACAGGCGACGTGCAGCGCACGCTGACCGGCATCGTCGATCCCTACCAGTTGCAGTTCTCGCCGGACATGAAGTGGTTCGTCACGGCGGCCAACCGCCTGGACCACATCGACATCTATGCCTGGAAGCCGCTGGAGAAGGGCTTTGACCTGACGCTGGTCAAGCGCATCCAGGCGGGCAAGACGCCCAGCCACATCATGATCGACAAGCACAGCACGACGGCCTACGTCTCGCTGCAGGACAGCGATCAGCTCATCGCCATCGACCTGGCCACGCAGACCCCCAAGTGGACGGTGTCCGTCGGCAAGACGCCTGCCGACGTGTTCCTGACGCCCGACCAGAAGACGCTGCTGGTGGCGTTGACCGGCGACTCTTACGTGGAGGCATATGACGTCAGCAATGGCCCGGCCAAGCTGGTCAAGCGCATCCAGACCGCGCCGGGCGCGCACGCCTTCCGGGCGCAGGGCGACCACCGCCACCTGTTCGTCAGCAACCGCACCGCCAACTCCATCAGCCGCATCGACATGCAGACGCTGACGGTCGTGGACACCTTCCCGGTGCCGGGCGGCCCGGACTGCATGGACGTGCTGGCCGACGGCAAGACGCTGCTGGTCACCTCGCGCTGGGCGCGCAAGCTCACGGTGGTGGATCTGGAACAGAAGAAGGTCGTCAATCAGGTGCCCGTGGGCAAGTCGCCGCACGGCGTCTGGACGTTGAACCATGCGCCGACCCGCTAAGGGAGCGGTCCGCTTCGCGGCCCTGTTTCTGGCGCTGACGACCACGGCGGCCGGCGCGGCACCGCAGGCCACCTGCGACAAGCCCGTGTACCTGACGTTCGACACCGGTCACATGGGCGTTGCCCCGCTGGTGGCCGACGTGCTGGCCCGCCATCAGGTCAAGGTCACCTTCTTTCTGGCCAACGAACGCACGCTGACCGACGGCGCCAGCCTGGACGACGTCTGGGCGCCCTGGTGGAAGGCGCGCGCCGCCGAAGGCCATGCGTTCGGCTCGCACACTTACGACCACGTCTATTGGCAGGGCGACCTGCCGGGCGGCAAGTTCCGCGTCAAGCCCAGCGCCGGGCCCGATGCGGGCAAGCGCGCCGAGTGGACGGCCGAGCAGTATTGCGCCGAGATCCGCCGCCCCGCCGAGCGGTTCCGCCAGATGACGGGCAAGGCCATGCTGCCGCTGTACCGCGCGCCCGGCGGCAAGACCTCGCCCGCGCTGCTCAAGGCGGCCAAGGCCTGCGGCTTCGAGCACGTGGGCTGGTCTCCGGCGGGCTTCCTGGGCGACGAGCTGCCCAGCGACAAATACCCCAACGCCAAGCTGCTGGACCAGGCGCTGCGCACCATCAAGCCCGGCGACATCCTGCTGGCGCACCTGGGCATCTGGTCGCGTCAGGATCCCTGGGCGCCCGCCGTGCTGGAACCGCTGATTGAAGGTTTGCAGCGCAAGGGCTATTGTTTCGCTACCTTGAACACCCATCCTGCCTATCGCGACTGGATCGCCACGCATCACTGATCATGGATACGCTTAGCCAACTCTTCGGGGAATGCCAGCAATGGCTCTTCGAGACGGCGATTCAGCCCGCGCTGTTCCACCTGGGCCTGAGCAACTTCATCGAAGACGGCTACGATGCCACCATGTGGCTGCTGGTGGGCCTGCTTCAAATTGCGGTGCTGGTGCTGGTCTTCGGGCCCCTGCAGCGCCTGCGTCCCGTGGAACCGGTCACCGACCGCCGCCAGATCGGCATCGACGTGCTGTACACGCTGATCCACCGCCTGGGCGCATTCCGGCTCGTGCTGTTCTTCACTATCGACCCCTTCTGGGACAGCGTCTTCGGGCAGCTTCACGTGTGGGGCTTCGCGCCCTTCCAGCTGGATCAGTACTGGCCCGGCGTGACGGACAAGGCGTGGGTCAGCCTCATCATCTACCTGCTGCTGTTCGATGCGGTGGATTACTTCTATCATCGCGCGCAGCACCGCTTCGGCTGGCTGTGGGCGCTGCATGCCGTGCATCACAGCCAGCGCCAGATGACCATCTGGAGCGACGACCGCAACCACCTGCTGGACGACATGCTGCGCGACGTGCTCATCGTGTTCGTGTCGCAACTGGTGGGCGTGCCGCCCGCGCAGTTCGTGATGGTGGTGGCCATCACCCAGCTTGCGCAGAGTTTTTCGCACGCCAACCTGCGCATGCATTTCGGCGCGCTGGGCGAACGCCTTCTGGTCAGCCCGCGCTTTCATCGCCATCACCATTCCATCGCCTACGACGCCTCCTCGCCAGGGCCGGCCGGCGGCTACAACTTTGCCGCGCTGTTTCCGATCTGGGATGTGCTGTTTCGCACCGCGCGCTTCGGCGTCGGGTACGGCCCCACCGGCATCCACGACCAGCAGGCCGAACTGGGCGGACGCGATTACGGCCGGAGCTTCTGGTCGCAGCAATGGCTGGGCATCAAGCGCATGATCGGCCGCGACCGCGAACCTGCCGCGCCGCCGGTGCCGCCCGCCGGCGCCGAACGCGCATGAAAAACCCCCGCAGCTGGCTGTCCAGCGGCGGGGGCGAATCGGGTAGCGGCCGGACAACTGCCAGGCCGCCACGCGGCAATCAGGCGCCCGGCGTGTCGTGCGTGGTTTCGCGCTTGATCTCGCCGTGGCGGCGTTCCATTTCCTGACGCAGTTCGCGGCGCAGGCCGGCCGCCTTGAAGCGCTGCTTTTCCTCGTGCGTGCGCGGCTCCAGCGGCGGCACCGCCGTCGGGGCGCCCTTGTCGTCCACCGCAACCATCGTGAAATAGCAGCTGTTGGTGTGACGCACCAGCTTCTTGCGGATGTCCTCGGTCACGACCTTGATGCCGATCTCCATCGACGTGCGGCCCGTGTAGTTCACGGCCGCCAGGAACGTCACCAGCTCGCCCACGTGGATCGGTTCGCGGAACACCACCTGATCGACGGACAGCGTCACGACATATTGGCCGGCGTACCGGCTGGCACAGGCGTAGGCCACCTGGTCCAGATACTTGAGGATGGTTCCGCCGTGTACGTTTCCCGAAAAATTCGCCATATCTGGCGTCATCAGGATGGTCATCGACAATTGGTGGCTAAAGGCGTCGTCCATGGCGGGCGGCTCATTCATGAATAAAAGGCTAATGGTAGCGGTAGGCGCATGACATCGCGCCGTATTTCCGCGGCGGATCAGGGTTTCTTGGGGGGCGGCGCGGGCGGCGTCTCCGCGGCTGCCGCGGGTTCGCTCGGCGGCGGATGGCTGGCCCCCGGTTGGCCGGCCCCCGGATCGCCGGCCGCCGGTACGCCGGCCGCACCTTCCTCACCTTCCGCTGCGATCCGGCTCACGGCCGGGGGCGTCCACAACCCATCGCGCACCGCCGGACCCGGGGTGTAGACGCGCAGCAGCATGCCGACCGGACCGGCCGCAGGGATCGGCAGCCAGTTGGACTGGTCTTCGGGCGCCGGCGCGGTGTTGCTGAAAATCAGGTCCAGCGAGCCGTCCGCGTTGTAGCGCAGCGGATCGCGGCTGCCGAGCGCGTGGCGGTTGACCGGGTTGGGCACGGGCATGCCCTGGCCGTCGTAGGCTGCCAGCGTCCAGAACGCGCCCGTGTCGGGCAACTGGTCGCTGGCGATGTGCAGCGTATATGCGTGGGCGCCGTCCAGCAGCGCGCCTTCGCTGTCGGTGGCCAGCACTTGCACGGTCAGGTCCTCGGGCAACCCGCTGCCCGGCTGCGCCTGCGCGGCCAGCGCGCGGCGCAGCCAGTCGTTGCCGTACACGCCGATGCTGGCGGTTTCCTGCAGCCAGCCGTTCGTGGCGCGCAGCGAGTGGCCTGCCGCCGCCGCCATGCGGTCGCGCGCCGCGCGCACGCCGCGGCGCATGCCCTGTTTGGCGGAATGGTCGAGCTTGTCGAAATCGAACGGACGGCCCGGCGCCAGTCCCACCCGCCGCAGCAGAACGAGGACCGGCTGGTCCGTCGCATGCGGCGGATGCTTGCGCAGCAACTCGGCCGCATAGGTGAAGAACGCGTCGGTCGGCATGGCGTCCACCTGTTCGCTTGCCGGAATCTTCAGATCGAGGGACGGGTCCGGCTTCGGGCGCGGCGCCTGCGCGGGCAGGTTCCATTGCGCCAGCGGCGTCACGGCGAAGCCGTCCTGCAACGCGTTGACCGTCGCCTGGTCGGCGCCGCCGCGCGTGTCGATCAGCACCTTCGCCCAGACGTGGGCGGTGGGTGCATCGATGCGGGCCATGCCGGAGGGCAGCGTGCCGGTCCAGCCGGGCGGCACGATGGCGGTGTTGCCCTTCGACGTGCCGGTGGTGCGCGCGCCCAGCGTCGCGAAGACGTCGGTCCACATGTCCAGCAGCGTCAGCGTGTACCGGCGGCCCGCCGTGTCGGGCGTGGACAGCACGACGGGTCCGTCGGTCAGGTCCAGCCAAGCCGTGCTGCGCAGCACATCGAAGTTCGACCACGGCGTGGCCTCGCCCGCGCGGGGCAGGGTGCGCACGTGCGCGAAGGTGTTGGATGGCGCGCCTGGCGACCCTTGCGCGGGATGGGTGAACTGTCGGCGCGTCAGGTCCATGACGACCAGCGGGTAGAAATACAGATAGCCTTCCATCGCCGCCTGCTGCGCCGCCTCGGTGGCGGCGGCGGCGGGCGACGGGGATGCGGGCGCCGCGTGGACGGACGCCTGCGGCGCCAGCACGCAGGGCGCGATGGCCAGCGACAGGGCAAGAGTTCGGGCCAAGGGGGCAAGGCGGCGCATCGGCGCTCCAAGTCATGCAATCCCGGGCATCGTAGCAGTGCTGCACTGCGACAAAATCCGCGAAATAAGCGCCTTTTGCCGTCAAATTCAGACTAGAACGCCGGTCTGACGCGCCAACAGGCACGGCGTACCCCATATTGAAGGCTATACTTCCTCACATTCCCTTGGAAGTTGTAGGGCTTTTCGTCCTAATCGTTTTCGCTTCCTTAATTCACCAGGAGAGGAGTGCTTCATGGTCAACATGAATCGCCGCCAGTTCTTCAAGGTGACCGGTGCGACGCTGGCGGGCTCCAGCCTGGCCATGCTGGGGGCTGCCCCCGGCACGGCGATGGCCGAAGTGCGCCAGTTCAAGCTTGCGCGCATGACCGAAACGCGCAACACCTGTCCCTACTGTTCGGTCGCCTGCGGTTTGCTGATGTACGGCCTGGGCGATGGCTCGAAGAACGCCCGCGCCAGCATCATGCACATCGAAGGCGACCCCGACCATCCCGTCAACCGCGGCACCCTCTGTCCGAAGGGCGCGGCCCTGATCGACTTCATCCACAGCCCCAACCGCCTTAAATTCCCGGAATACCGGGCGCCCGGTTCGGACAAGTGGGTGCGGATGTCGTGGGATGAAGCCCTGACGCGCATCACCAAGCTCATGAAGGAAGACCGCGACGCGAACTTCGTCGAGAAGACCGCGGACGGCAAGACGGTGAACCGGTGGCTGACCACCGGCATGCTGGCCGCCTCGGCAAGCAGCAACGAGGTCGGTTACATCACGCACAAGACTGTGCGCAGCATGGGGATGCTGGCGTTCGACAATCAAGCCCGTGTCTGACATGGCCCGACGGTGGCAGGTCTTGCCCCGACGTTTGGCCGTGGAGCGATGACGAACCATTGGGTCGACATCAAGAACGCGGACATAGTTTTGATCATGGGCGGCAATGCCGCCGAGGCCCACCCTTGCGGGTTCAAATGGGTCACTGAAGCCAAGGCCCACAACAAGGCCAAGTTGATCGTCGTGGATCCGCGCTTTACGCGTTCGGCGTCCGTGGCGGACTTCTACGCGCCCATACGTACCGGCACCGACATCATCTTCCTGGGTGGCGTCATCAAGTACCTGTTGGATAACGACAAGATCCAGCACGAGTACGTGCGCAACTACACCGACTTTTCGTTCATCGTGCGCGAGGATTTCGCGTTCGACGCGGGCCTGTACTCGGGCTACAACGCCGAAAAGCGCACCTACGACAAGCAAAGCTGGGACTACGAGCGCGGCGATGACGGCTACGTCAAGACCGATCCCACGCTGCAGCATCCGCGTTCGGTGTACCAGCTGCTCAAGAAACACTATTCGCGCTACACGCCCGAAATGGTCGAGCGGGTCTGCGGCACGCCCAAGGACAAGTTCCTGACGGTGTGCGACATGCTCGCGTCCACGGCCACCACCAACCGGGCCGCCACGATCCTGTACGCGCTGGGCTGGACGCAGCACTCCATCGGCTCGCAGATCATCCGCACCGGCGCGATGGTGCAGCTGCTGCTGGGCAACATCGGCATCGCCGGCGGCGGCATGAACGCGCTGCGCGGGCACTCGAACATCCAGGGCCTGACCGACCTGGGCCTGATGTCGAACCTGCTGCCGGGCTACATGACGCTGCCCAACGAGCCGGAGCAGGACTACGCCAAGTACATCGACACGCGCACGCTCAAGCCGTTGCGTCCCAACCAGCTGAGCTACTGGCAGAACTATCCCAAGTTCCACGTCAGCCTCATGAAGGCCTGGTGGGGCGGCGCGGCCACCGCCGAGAACAACTGGGCGTTCGACTACCTGCCCAAGCTGGACAAGCTGTACGACATGCTGCAAGTCTACGAGCTCATGGTCCAGGGCAAGATGAACGGCTACATCGCCCAGGGCTTCAACCCGCTGGCCGCGGCGCCCAACAAGGCCAAGCTGAACGACGGCTTTGCCAAGCTCAAGTTCCTGGTCATCATGGACCCGCTGGTCACGGAAACGTCCGAGTTCTGGCGCAACGCCGGCGAGGCCAACGACGTGGATCCGTCCAAGATCCAGACCGAGGTCTTCCGCCTGCCCACCACCTGTTTTGCCGAGGAAGACGGCGCGCTGGTCAACTCCGGCCGCTGGCTGCAATGGCACTGGAAGGGCGCCGAACCCCCGGGCGAGGCCAAGAGCGACATCGAGATCATGGCGCTCATCTTCACGCGCCTGCGCAAGCTGTACCAGGACGAGGGCGGCAAGTACCCCGATCCCATCGTCAACCTGTCGTGGCCGTATTCCAATCCGCAGAACCCGACAGCCGAGGAACTGGCCAAGGAGTACACGGGCCGCGCGCTGGTCGACCTTGTGGATCCCAAGGATCCGGCGAAGATCATGCGTCGCGGCGGCGAGCAGCTTGCAGGCTTTGCCGAGCTGCGCGACGACGGGTCCACCGCCAGCGGCTGCTGGATCTTCGCGGGCGCCTGGAGTCCCAGCGGCAACCTCATGGCCCGCCGCGACAACAGCGATCCCACCGGCATCGGCCAGACCCTGAACTGGGCCTGGGCGTGGCCGGCCAACCGCCGCATCCTGTACAACCGCGCCTCGTGCGACCTCGAAGGCAAGCCGTTCGATCCGCGGCGCAGCGTCGTGTCCTGGAATGGCCGCGCCTGGGTGGGCGCCGACATCCCCGACTTCAAGGGCGACGAGAACCCCGCAGGCGGCATGGGGCCGTTCATCATGAACCCGGAAGGTGTGGCGCGCTTCTTTGCGCGGGCGGGCCTGGCCGAAGGGCCGTTCCCGGAACACTACGAGCCCTTTGAAAACCCGCTGGGCTACAACCCGCTGCATCCGAAGGCCAAGGGCGTCACCAGCAACCCGGCCGCGCGCATCTTCAAGGATGACCTGGCGGCGATGGGCACGGTGGAGAACTTCCCGTATGTGGCCACCACGTATCGGCTGACGGAACACTTCCACTACTGGACCAAGAACGTCCGCATCAACGCGATTCTGCAGCCCGAGCAGTTCGTGGAGATCGGCGAGGCGCTGGCCAAGGAGCTGGGCATTCCCAACGGCTCGCGTGTGAAGGTGTCGTCCAACCGTGGCTACATCAAGGCGGTGGCGCTCGTCACCAAGCGCATCCGTCCGCTCGTCATCGAGGGCAAGACGGTGCACCAGGTCGGGATTCCGATCCACTGGGGTTTCGTGGGCATCGCCAGGCCGGGCTTCCTCACCAACACCCTGACGCCATTCGTGGGCGACGGCAACTCCCAGACACCGGAGTTCAAGTCGTTCCTGGTGAAGGTCGAAAAGGTATAGGAGAACCGACATGTCAATGCAATCCCTGGACATCAAGCGGCGCTCCGCCACCACCACGCCGCCGCCGGGCATCCGTGAACCCGTCACGGGCTCGGTCGCCAAGCTGATCGACGTCTCCAAGTGCATCGGCTGCAAGGCCTGCCAGAGCGCCTGCATGGAGTGGAACGACCTGCGCGACGAGATCGGCGTCAACGTGGGCGTCTACGACAATCCGGCCGACCTCACCGAGCATTCCTGGACCGTCATGCGCTTCTCGGAATTCGAGAACCCCGCTGGCGACCTGGAATGGCTGATCCGCAAGGACGGCTGCATGCACTGCGAGGATCCGGGCTGCCTGAAAGCCTGTCCCTCGCCGGGCGCCATCATCCAGTACAACAACGGCATCGTGGATTTCCACGAGGAAAACTGCATCGGCTGCGGCTACTGCATCACCGGCTGTCCGTTCAACGTTCCGCGCATCTCCAAGAAGGATCACAAGGCGTACAAGTGCACGCTGTGCTCCGATCGCGTGGCCGTCGGCATGGAGCCCGCATGCGTCAAGGCCTGTCCGACCGGCGCCATCGTATTCGGCACCAAGGACGACATGCATCAGTATGCGGCCGAACGCGTGGAGGACCTGAAATCGCGGGGCTTCGCGCAGGCCGGCGTCTACGATCCGCCGGGCGTGGGCGGCACGCACGTCATGTACGTGCTGCACCATGCCGATCAGCCGGGGCTGTACCACGGGCTGCCCGCCGATCCGCAGATCAGTCCGATGGTGTCCTTGTGGAAGGGGCTGGCCAAGCCGCTTGGCCTGGCCACGATGGCGCTGACCGCGCTGGCGGGCTTCTTCCACTATGCGCGCGTCGGCCGCAACGAAGTGACCGAGGAAGACGAACGCCGAGCCGAAGAGGAGGTGCGCCATGAGTGAAGAACACCACTATCGCCGCATCAAGCGCTACACGCCGGGCGAGCGCACCAACCACTGGATTATCGCGCTCACTTTCATCCTGCTCGCGCTGTCCGGGCTGGCGCTCTTTCATCCGTCGATGTACTGGCTGACCAATCTGTTCGGGGGCGGGCCCTGGACACGCATCCTGCATCCGTTCATCGGGGTGGTGATGTTCGTGTGCTTTGCCGTGTTCGCCGGACACATGTGGCGGCACAACCTGCTGACCCGCGCGGACCGCCAGTGGCTCAGGCAGCTCAATGACGTGGTCGAGAACCGCGAGGAAAAGCTCCCCGAGGTCGGCAAGTACAACGCCGGCCAGAAGCTGCTGTTCTTCGTGCTGATCCTGTGCATGCTGGGGCTGATGGTCAGCGGCATCGTGATCTGGCGCGAATATTTCGCGTTCTACTTCCCGATCTGGGTGGTCCGCGCCGCCTCGGTGCTGCACGCGGTTTGTGCGCTGGTGCTCATTTGCGCGATCATTGTGCATATTTACGCGGCGATCTGGGTAAAGGGGTCGCTCACGGCAATGCTGCGCGGCTATGTCACCGCCGGCTGGGCGTGGAAACACCATCGCGCCTGGTTCCGGGAGCAGGTGAAGAAATAGTTTTTTGGCCCGGCATGTCGTGATCGCACGGCTGTTATCCTCTTCGCAGGCTGGCAGCCGTGTTTGTTTTTCTGGAGACGAGAATTGCAGCGAATCCTTCCGCGCGGCGAGATCGAAGCGCTAGACCATAACGCCATTCCCCGCATCACCCTGCCGGAGCGGCAAACCGTCTTTGCCGCGCGGGCCGCGCGCCTGCGCCAGCTGGCCGAGGGCAATCCGGTCGGCGACTACCTGTTGCTGATGGCGCATCTGGTCGATGCCCAGCACCGCGCGCTGCAGGACTGCGCCGCGCCGCCCGCCACCGAAGACCGCATTTCGCTGGCGCAGACGCACGGCATGCCGCCGCTGCAGGCTGTGGGCTGGCCCCGCGACCCGCTGTGGCGCCGCATCCTGGGCCAATTGCTGGAAGACGTGTCGCGCGCGTCCGGTGTGCCTGCCGAGGCGATCGACGTCTGCGCCGCGCTGCGCCGCGCGCTGGACGACGATCCCGAATCGCTCGAAGACCTGGCCCAGGCCGTGCTGTCCGAGCAGGACGAGGGCGTGGACAGTGCCGCCGCGCCCTTCGTCATGGCCGCGCTGCAGGTCTACTGGACGGACCTTGCCAACCGCTTCGATCCCAAGCAGCTGCCTGTCGCCAGCCCGTTTGGGGTCTGTCCGGTCTGCGCCAGCCTGCCCGTGGCCAGCATCGTCCGCGTGGGCGGCCAGTACGAGGGCTACCGCTACCTGTGCTGCAGCCTGTGCGCCACGCAATGGCACATGGTGCGCGTGAAGTGCTCGCATTGCGAGGACGTCGAGAAGGTCGCCTACCAGGCCATCGAGGGCCGCACGCCCGCCATCAAGGCCGAAACCTGCGACAACTGCCACACGTATCGCAAGATCTTCTATCAGGACAAGGACCTGTACGTGGAGCCGGTGGCCGACGACCTTGCCAGCCTGATGCTGGACGTGCTGGTGGGCGAGGCAGGGTATTCGCGGTCCAGCGGCAATCCGCTGCTGTGGCATGGCGCGCAGGACTAGCGCCTCTCGATGACGGAGTCTCGCATGGCCGATCAACTGTCCGGGGCCGGCTTGGCCGCGGCATCCGACATTCCTTCGCTGGACCGCCTGTTGAACGCCGAGGCGCTGCGGCCGGCGCTGGCCACCCACGGCCGCACGCAGGTGGTGGCCGCCTTGCGCCGCGACCTGGAGGCGTTGCGCAAACGCGCGCTGGACGGCGGCGTGCCGCGCCACGAGCTCGACGCGGCCGCCGTGGCGGCTCGCACGTCGGCAGCGCTGGACGAGGCTGCGCGCCCGCGCTTGCGCGCGGTCTACAACCTGACCGGCACCGTGCTGCACACCAACCTGGGCCGCGCGCTGCTGCCCGACGAAGCGGTGGCCTCGGTGCTGCGCGCGCTGACTTCGCCGGCCAACCTGGAGTTCGACCTGGACACGGGCGGGCGCGGCGATCGCGACGACCTCATCGACGACCTGCTGTGCGAGCTGACCGGGGCCGAGGCGGCCACGGTGGTCAACAACAATGCGGCCGCGGTGCTGCTGATGCTGAACGCGCTGGCGGACCGCCGCGACGTGGTGGTGTCGCGCGGCGAGCTGGTCGAGATCGGGGGCGCGTTTCGCATCCCGGACATCATGAAGCGCGCGGGCGCCAAGCTGGTCGAAGTGGGCACCACCAACCGCACGCACGCGGCCGACTACGAGAACGCCATCGGCCCGCGGACCGCGATGCTGATGAAGGTGCATTGCAGCAACTACGCGGTGACCGGCTTCACGAAAAGCGTGGACGTGGCCGACGTGGCCGCGCTGGCGCACGCGCGCGGGTTGCCCGCCACGGTGGACCTGGGCAGCGGCACGCTGGTGGACCTGACGCAGTTCGGATTGCCCAAGGAAGACACCGTGCGCGAGACCATCGCGGCGGGCGCCGACCTGGTCACGTTCAGCGGCGACAAGCTGTTGGGCGGGCCGCAGGCGGGCCTCCTGGTAGGCCGCGCCGACCTGATCCGCAAGATCAAGAAGAATCCGCTCAAGCGCGCGCTGCGCGTGGGCAAGCTGACGCTGGCCGCACTGGAACCGGTGCTGCAGTTGTACCGCGCGCCCGAATTCCTGGCGCAACGGCTGACGACGCTGCGCCTGCTGACCCGCCCCATGCGCGATATCCAGCCGCAGGCCGAACGGCTGCGCGGCGTGCTGGCGCATGCGGCAGGGCCCGGCTATGCGGTGGAAGCGGTGCCGATGTTCAGCCAGATCGGCAGCGGTGCGTTGCCGATCGACCAGCTTCCCAGTTACGGACTGGCGGTGCGCTACGCGGGCAGCGGCCGTCCCGGGCGGCATCTGGACCGGCTTGAGACGCAGCTGCGGCGACTGCCGGTACCCGTCATCGGCCGCATCGCGGATGACGCGTTGTGGCTGGACTTGCGCTGCCTGGAAGACCGCGACGAAGCCGCTTTCGCGGCGCAACTGGCGGAGCCGCTGGCATGATCGTCGGCACCGCGGGGCATATCGACCACGGTAAGACGACGCTTGTGCGGGCGCTGACGGGCGTGGACACGGACCGGCTGAAGGAAGAGAAGGCGCGGGGCATTTCCATTGAACTGGGCTATGCGTACACGCCGCTCGCCAATGGCGACGTGCTGGGTTTCATCGACGTGCCGGGCCACGAAAAGCTCGTGCACACGATGGCGGCCGGTGCCAGCGGCATCGATTTCGGGCTGCTGGTGGTGGCGGCGGACGACGGTGTCATGCCGCAGACGCGCGAGCATCTGGCGATTCTTGCGATGCTGGGCGTGGGGCGCGGCGCGGTGGCGCTGACCAAGACGGATCGCGCGGACGCCGCGCAACGGGACCGCGTGCGCGGCGAGATCGAGGCGTTGGTGCAAGGCACGTTCCTCCAAGGCGCGCCGGTGTTTGGCACGAGCGCGGTCCAGGCGGGCCAGACGACGCAGGCGGCTCGGCCGGCGCAAGCGGTGCATTCGGCTCAAGCGGATTTTGCGGCGCAGTCGGGTGACCCGGGGGTAGCGGCGCTGAAAGATTATCTGCACGCGCAGGCCGAGGCGGTGGCGCGGCGCGAAGCCACCGGTCTCTTCCGGCTGGCGGTGGATCGCGTGTTCACCTTGTCCGGCCACGGCACAGTGGTGACCGGCACGGCGCATGCCGGCCAGGTCCGGGCCGACGACGACACTGTCGATCTGCGGCTGATGCCGGCCGGCACGCGGGTGCGGGTGCGCGGCATCCATGCGCAGAATCAGCCCAGCGAGACGGGCTCGGCCGGGCAGCGGTGCGCCTTGAACCTGGCGGGCATCGACAAGAGCGCCATCTCACGCGGCGACTGGATTGCGGACGCGCGCGGTTTCCTGCCCTCGAAGCACGTGGATGTGGCGCTGACACTACTGCCGTCGGCGGATGCGCCGGTGCGGGCCTGGGCGCCGCTGCACGTGCATATGGGCGCGGCGCGCCACGTGGCGCATGTGGTGCCGATCAGTGCGGAGTCGCTGCAGCCGGGGCAGTCGGGGTGGGTGCAACTGGTGTTTGACGAGCCGGTCTGCGCGATGCCGGGTGATCGCTTCATCGTGCGCAATGCGCAAGCAACGCGCACGGTGGGCGGCGGCCGGGTGCTGGATCCGAATGCGCCGGACCGGAAGCGCCGCGCGGCGTCGCGGCTGGCGGGGTTGCAGGCGTTGTCCGAGATGCTGGATGGCGGCGGTTTGCAGCCGGTGCTGGCGCACGCGCCGCAGGGCCTGGATGAGGCCGCGCTGCAGCGGCTGACGGGCCGGCCGGTCAATGAAATCACGACGCCGGCGGGCGCGCGCTGGATCGAGCCTCGCAATGCGCAGGGATCCCGCACGCTGATCCTGGCGCCGCATTGGGCGGCGCTGCGCGAGCGGGCCGAAGCGGCGCTGGCGGCGTTTCACCAGGGCGCGCCGGACGAACCGGGTCCGGACAGCGCGCGGCTGCGGCGCATGGCAATGCCGGCGATGCCGGACACGCTCTGGACGTCGCTGCTGGAAGAACTGCAAGGCGACGGCCGCATCGCGCGCAATGGTCCGTGGCTGCATCTGCCATCGCATACGGCGACGCTGGGACAGGCCGAATCGGCGCTGGCGGCGCGGCTGTTGCCGCTGCTGGATGAGGGCGCATTCGATCCGCCGTGGGTGCGCGATCTGGCCCGGATGCAGAACGTATCCGAGGATGCGGTGCGCCAGTTGCTGCGCAAGCTGTTGCGGCGGGGGGAAGTGGCGCAGGTGGTGAAGGATCTTTTCTATCACCGCGATCAGGTGCGCAAGCTGGCGGCGCTGGCGGCGGACCTGGCGGGGCAGCCGCCAGGGCTGAATGCGGCGGTGTTCCGGGACGCGACGGGGCTGGGGCGCAAGCGGGCGATCCAGATCCTGGAGTTCTTCAACCGGGTGGGCTATACGCGGCGCGTGCGGGATACGCATGTGCTGCGGGGCGAAAGCGCCTATGCAGCCATGCAGCAGCGCGCCGAGCCGGTATCATAGGCGGTCCGCCACGGAAGGCATTCGTGCCCGGCGGCACGGCCGGGCTTCAAACCCGGTTGGGGGCGTCAGACGTTCCCAGGTAGGTTCGACTCCTGCTGCCTTCCGCCAGTTTTTTTGGGCCTTGGCGTTCTTCTGCGCAGGCAGGTTCCAAGGGTTCCTTCTTCGGGTGTCTGACACGCCTGGATATTCGTCCTGCCGTGTTTATTCTTGCCCGCGTCGAGGTGGTTCTTCTGCCGCCCGCGGCGTCGCGGGGTCCGCGTTGCGGGCCTCCGATGGCGGTCCGGAGCCTTCGCTCCGGACGCTCCCGTGCTCATCCTCGTCTGCCTTCGGCTCCCTTCGGATTCCGCCGGGCGCCATCTAAACGGCCCGCAACACGGACCCCGCGCCGCCACGTGCTGGGTCCGTGAGTGATCGGGAGGTCGCTGCACTCTCCTTCAACTGCGCAGCATGCGCGTTACCACGCCACTTACGCTGTGCGATGTCCAGTCCAGTTCGCCCAGGTGCCAGTAGCGGATCGTGCCGCCGCGGTCGACCAGGTAGTTGGCGGGCAGGCCGGCGGCGTCCCATTTTTTGGAGGCGGTGCTGTTGCGGTCGTGCAGGACCGCGCCGGCGACGGGCCATTTTTTCAGGAAGGCGGTGATCTTGGCGGGGGACTCACCCACGTTGACCGCGATCAGGCGCAGGCCTTCTTCGCGGTGGCGTTTGGCCATGGTGGACATGATGGGAATCTCGTCGCGGCAGGGGTCGCACCAGGTGGCCCAGAAGCTGACGATGACCACGTTGCCGCGCCAGGAAGAGAGCTTTTGTTCGCGGCCGGACAGGTCCGGCAGGACAAGGGGCGGGGTGGGAGCGGTCCACGGGGCCCAATCGGGACCGGTGGCGGTTTTCAAGGCGGAGTCGCTGGCGGCGCGGGCCCAGGCGGGCAGGGCCGCCAGCGACAGGCTGGTTTGCAGGAGACGGCGGCGGCTGATCAAGGCGGACTCCCGCAAGGAAGTGGCGGTCAGATGGCGATGGGTCTGGCGGTGATGCGGTAGCTGAAGCTGTCGGGATCGAGACTGTCCAGGCGGCCGGCGGCGGTTTCGCCGTTGGGATACATGAGGAACGGGATGGGGCCGTGCGCGGTGCCGGGCAGGACGACGTCGTGGCCGTGGTTGTAGGCGACCCAGTTCATTTCCCATGCACCGAACAGCATGACGCGCGCGGCGCGGACCTTGGCGTCGGTAAGCGGGAGTTCACCGGGCGGTTCCTCGAGCATGACCTTGCGCACGTCGGCCGGGTCGACGGGAATCCAACCGTAGCCGGCGGCGTAGAACTCGGCGCGGCAGTGCTGGGCGCGGGTGACGTCGCCGGCCTTGCCGAGGCTCTTGTAGCCGAGTTGCGAGTTGTCCACGCGCAGGCCGTAGGCGTCGCGCGCAGGGATGCCGGCGGCGCGCGCCAGTGCGACGAAGAGCGCGTTGATGTCGGCGCATTTGCCGTTCAGGTCGTTGGCGGTGAGCATGTAGCGCACGTCGCCGGTGCCGCAGCCGCGCGTGGACGCAGTGCGGCAGGTGTTTTCGACCACCCAGTCGTAGATGGCGCGGGCGCGCGCCAGGTCGCCCTGGTGGCCTTGGATGATGCGGTCGGCGGTGGTTTTGACGATGCCGTCGGTGGGCAAGAGGGCGGTCGGTTGCAGGTATTCGCGCAGCGCGGCTGCGTTCTCGCGCGCGGCGTCGGCGGGAGGGGGCTGGGTCAGGTCGACGCGGCGGTTGCGGGTCTGGAAGCGGCTGGTCAGCGTGACGGTGCGGGGCGACTGCGCGTCGGGCCATTGGACGGCGAGCATCTGGACGTCGTAGCCGGGCGCACGGGTCAGCGTGGCGACGCCGCCGCTGGCCTGCCAGGCGTTCTGCACGCCGCGCTGGTAGGACGTGTCGGTGGCATAGGGCACGGGCAGCCAGATTCGGGTGTGGGCGGCGGGGTCGGTGATGCTGACGGCGGTGGTCAGTTCGTAGGTGCGCCACGCGGTGGCGACCGGGGTTTGCTGGGCGCGCGCGGCGTGCGGCAGCACGGCGGTGGCGGCAGTGGCGGCGCACGCGGCGCCCGAGAAACGGAGAAAGTGTCGGCGATCCATGAAGCCCCCACGCACGGTGAAGATTGGCTATCGGTGCGCCCGTGGCCGGGCGGCCGTCCGTTGCTGCATGCGATCGATCATAGGGCCAATCGCGGGGGCGGTGCTATCCTTTTTCGATTGTTTCCACGGAGATAGAGATGACCCAGGATGTTGCGTCCTCGAACGTGCCGCGCCTGACTTCGTTGTCGCATGGCGGCGGCTGCGGCTGCAAGATCGCGCCGGGCGTGCTGTCGGCGCTGCTGGCGCGGTTCGGTCCCGCGGCCAGTTATCCGAACCTGCTGGTGGGCACCGAAACCGCCGACGATGCGGCGGTGTATCGGCTGAACGATGCGCAGGCGCTTATCGCCACGACGGACTTCTTCATGCCCATCGTGGACGACCCCTTCGACTTTGGCCGCATCGCCGCCACCAACGCACTGTCGGATGTGTACGCGATGGGCGGCACGCCGATCATGGCGCTGGCGATCGTGGGCATGCCGATCAACGTGCTGCCGCACAGCGTCATCGCTGAAATCCTGAAGGGCGGCGAATCGGTGTGCGCGGATGCGGGCATTCCGGTGGCCGGGGGGCACAGCATCGATTCGGTCGAACCCATCTACGGCCTGGCCGCGATGGGATTGGTGCACCCGGACAAGATCAAGCGCAACGCCGACGCACGCGCGGGCGATGTGCTGATCCTGGGCAAGGGCCTGGGCGTGGGCATTCTGTCGGCGGCGTTGAAGAAAAACCGGCTCGACGTGGACGGCTATCGCGTAATGATCGACACGACGACGCGGCTCAATCGCCCCGGCCCCGCGCTCGCCGCGCTGGACGGTGTGCATGCGATCACCGACGTGACGGGGTTTGGGTTGTTGGGCCATGCGCTGGAGATGGCGCGCGGCGCTAAGCTCACCGCCCGCGTGCGGCTGGCGGCGCTGCCGTGGCTGCCGGGCGTGCAGGAATTTGCCGCCGATGGCGTGAT
Source organism: Achromobacter mucicolens (assembly GCF_029866465.1). Classification (NCBI taxonomy): domain Bacteria; kingdom Pseudomonadati; phylum Pseudomonadota; class Betaproteobacteria; order Burkholderiales; family Alcaligenaceae; genus Achromobacter; species Achromobacter mucicolens. The sequence continues at coordinate 353,207 of NZ_CP123364.1, forward strand.
CACGGGCGCCTCGGGCCGGAACTGGGCGTCGTATGGCGAATCCGTGCGTCTGGGGACAGGGGTTTCGGACACGCAGCGGGCGTTGCTGACCGATCCGCAGACCTCGGGCGGCCTGCTGGTGTCGTGCGCGCCGGACGCGGCCGATGCAGTGCTCAAGATCTTCCATGAGCAGGGCTTCGATCAGGCTGCCGTGATCGGCGAGATGACCGCTGGCGAACCGCAGGTCGTGGTGGACTGACTGGCGTCGCGCGGCCGCCTCGCATGCGCGGCCGCGCCGCTTGGTTTGCTGCAACGCTCGGCCGTGGCGGCGCGTGATTTCAATCGGGCAGATCGCGCGCGGTCGCGGCTGCCTGTTCCACCAGCCAGTGCGTGACGACGTCCGCGTCGGGCGTGCTGCGGCGCGCATTGCGCACCAGCCAGTAGGCGTGTTCGGTGGCGCAGGCCTTCGGGCTGCCCACAACCTCCAGCCGCCTGTCCGCCAGCATGGGCGCGATCAACGCCAGCCGTCCCAGCGCGATGCCGTGTCCCGCCAGCGCCGCGTGCACAATCTGATCGTATTGATTGAAGCGCAGCATGCCCTTGGCGCGCACGCGCCCCAGCCCGCGCGCGCTCAGCCATTCCGGCCATTGCAGCCACGGACGCGTGGGATCGTCGAACTCCAGCAGGACGTGGCGCGCCAGTTCGCGGGCGTCCAGTTCGCGGGCCTTGAGCGAAGGATGCGCCACGGGCACCACCGATTCCCCAAAGAGCCACAGGGCGCCGTCGGGCACCGTGTTGCGCTCGCTGTAGCGGATGGCGATGTCGACGGCTTCGCGGTCGATATCGATCAGCCGGTTGTCGGCGGCCACGCGCACATCGATGTCCGGATGCGCCGCCTGAAAGTCGCCCAGCCGGGGCAGCAGCCACAACGAGGCCACACCGATGGTGGTGGTGACCGTGACGGGCGTGCGCCGCTCGGGCGCGCGCAGTTGCTCGGTCAGATCGCCCAGCTGGCTCAGCCAGACGTCCGCCATGCGAAAGAGCTGCGCGCCTTCGGCGGTGAAGGTGACGCTGCGAAACCCCCGCACCAGCAGCGGCACGCCCAGGTGCGCTTCCAGCGCGCGGATCTGGCGGCTGACGGCCGACTGCGTGACGTGCAGGTCTTGGGCGGCGAGCGTGATGCTCATGCGCCGGCCCACGGCGACGAAGCCGCGGACGAGATCAAGCGGAGGCAGTTTCGCTAAGGGGTATGGCATTCGTAAAACTCATGCGTATCGGGCGGAAATGTCGCTTGAGCAATAGTACGCCGGGGCGTCCAATATGACTCAGACGTTGGGTGGCCGGGACAAAATCCCGGCCGACCGCCGCGATAGCCGCTGCCGCGGCCAGGAGGTACGCCATGATCCAGTTATGTTGCACTGCGGGAATGTCATTCCGTTTGGCCGGCGGCTCGACTATGCTGCTCAAGCGCGCCTCGGGCGTTCGCATCGTGTGTCACGCCGGCGCCTTGTGGATATCCGAATACCGCCGCTTCGACGACAGTGTGCTTCAAGCGGGCCAGACCCTGACCGTGGATAGCGATCGCGACGTCGTCATCAGCGGCCTGCCGGATGCGCAGGTCGCGCTACTTTCCCTGGGGGGGCGGCAGGTGCAGTGTGCCGCCGCTTCGCCTTGCCATGCAGGCCAACTGGAGTTCCTGTGATGACCGCGTCCTTGCCCGATACGCCCCGGATCGAAATGTGGTTCGATTTCGCCAGCCCCTACAGCTATCTGGCAATCGAGCGCATCGATGCGCTGGCGCGGGAAGCGGGCGTGCAGGTCGATCTGCGGCCTTTCCTCTTGGGGCCGATCTTTCAGGCGCAGGGCTGGAACGACACGCCGTTCCGGTTGTTCCCCGGCAAGGGCGCGTACATGATGCGCGACATTGCGCGGCTGGCCGACAAGTACGGCGTGGTCTACAACCGGCCGCGCATGTTCCCGCGCATGAGCGTGCTGCCGGCGCGCATCGCGCTCTTGGGCGAGGACGAGCCGTGGGGCCGCGATTTCTGCGTGGCGGTGTTCCGGGCGAACTTCCAGCACGACCTGGATATCCAGGCCGAGGACGTGGTGCACGAGCTGCTCTCGGGCCTGTCGATGGATGCCGACGCGCTCATCGCCCGCGCCAAGACCGAAGGCGCCAAGGAGGCGCTGCGCAAGCGCGTGGACCGCGCGCGCAACCTGGGACTGTTCGGCGCGCCCACCTTCTTCGTGGAGGGCGAAATGTTCTGGGGCAACGACCGTCTGGAAGATGCGCTGGAATGGACCCGCCGCACCGCGCCCGCCAGCGCCTGGTCGCCGCGGCAGCCTCGCTAGGGCAGGCGCTCCGTTCCGCCACGGCCGTCATCCACGCACCGCAAGATTTCTCGTCAACGCTTCATCAGCAATGAAAAACGCAAGCAGCGCCTATCGTGGCGCGCCCATGCCGGGCGGCCGCTCGTTCACGCAATTTCGCGCCGCCCGCATCCGGCGGGTGTCCTTTCAGTGGAAACAGGCCGACCGGGCCGCGGTGCAGGACGACACCCTGCCCAGCGGCAGCGGCCGTGGCCGTGGCAAGCTGCGCTAGCCCTTGGTCACCGGTCCGACGTTGGCCCACTCTTCATCGGAATAGAGCCGTGAGCGCAACAGAAACCGCTTGCCCTCGGCGCTGTCCAGCGAAAAGGCGCCGCCGCGTCCCGGCACGGCATCGATGACCAGCTGGGTGTGCTCCCAGTACGCGAACTGGTCCTCGCCGATCCAGAACGGGCACCCTTCCAGGTCGCCCAACAGGACGTCCGAGCCGCCGACCATGAACTCGCCTTGCGGATAGCACATGGGCGAGCTGCCGTCGCAGCAGCCGCCGGACTGGTGGAACATCAGCGGGCCGTGCTTGGCCCGCAGGGTGTCGATCAGGTGGCGCGCCTCGTCGGTCGCCACCACGCGTGGCGTGTGCTCTGCCATGGCTGGATTCCTTGCAGGCGCGCCGGGGCAGGCCCGGCGCGCAGGACAGGCCGCGGCAAGCGGCCCGGGGTTGGCGAATCAAGCTTGGCGGATCAGAAGAACCCCAGCTTCTTGGGCGAATAGCTCACCAGCAGGTTCTTCGTCTGCTGGTAGTGGTTGAGCATCATCTTGTGGTTCTCGCGTCCGATGCCCGATTGCTTGTAGCCGCCAAATGCCGCGTGCGCCGGATAGGCGTGATAGCAGTTGGTCCACACCCGGCCCGCCTTGATCGCGCGGCCCATGCGGTAGCACGTGTTGGCGTCGCGCGACCACACGCCGGCGCCCAGGCCATAGAGCGTGTCGTTCGCCAGCGCCAGCGCGTCGTCCGCGTCCTTGAATGTGGTGACCGCCACGACCGGCCCGAAGATTTCTTCCTGGAACACGCGCATCTTGTTGTGGCCCTTGAACACCGTGGGCTGCACGTAATAGCCGCTTTCCAGCGCGCCCTGCATCTGCGTCCGCGAGCCCCCGGCCAGCACGTCCGCGCCTTCCTGCTTGCCGATGTCCAGGTACGAAAGGATCTTCTCGAGCTGTTCGGTGGAGGCCTGCGCGCCGATCATGGTGTCGGCGTCCAGCGGGTTGCCCTGCTTGATCTCGGCCACGCGCTTCAGCGCGCGTTCCATGAACTTGTCGTAGAGCGATTCCTGGATCAGCGCGCGGCTGGGGCACGTGCACACTTCGCCCTGGTTCAGCGCGAACATGACAAAGCCCTCGATCGCCTTGTCCAGGAAGTCATCGTCCTGCGCGGCCACGTCGGCAAAGAAGATGTTGGGCGACTTGCCGCCCAGTTCCAGCGTGACCGGAATGATGTTCTGCGACGCGTACTGCATGATGAGGCGGCCGGTGGTGGTTTCGCCGGTGAAGGCGATCTTGGCGATGCGCTTGCTTGAGGCAAGCGGTTTGCCGGCTTCCAGGCCGAAGCCGGTCACCACGTTCACGACGCCCGGGGGCAGGATGTCACCGATCAGTTCCATCAGCAGCAGGATGCCCAGCGGCGTCTGTTCGGCGGGTTTCAACACCACGCAATTGCCCGCCGCCAGCGCGGGTGCAAGCTTCCAGGCGGCCATCAGGATGGGGAAGTTCCACGGGATGATCTGTCCGACCACGCCCAGCGGTTCGTTGAAGTGGTAGGCCACCGTGTCTTGATCGATCTCGGACAGCCCGCCTTCCTGGCTGCGGATGCACGAGGCAAAGTAGCGGAAGTGGTCGATGGCCAGGGGAATGTCGGCCGCGCGGGCCTCGCGGATGGGCTTGCCGTTGTCCCAGGTTTCCGCCGTGGCCAGGCGTTCCAGATTGGCTTCCATCACGTCCGCGATCTTCATGAGCATGCGGGCGCGCTCGGCGGCCGGGGTCGCACCCCATTTGGGCGCGGCGCGGTGCGCGGCGTCCAGCGCCAGTTCGATGTCGCGCTCTTTCGAGCGCGCGTGGCGGGTCAGCGTCTCGCCCGTGACCGGGGTGACGTTGTCGAAGTATTCGCCATCCGCGGGCGACTGCCATTTGCCGTCGATGAAATTGTCGTACTGCGTCCTGAGGTCCAGGCGGGTGCCATAGGTCTGCGGGGTAACGCGGGTCGCGATGTCCATGCTTGTCTCCGTATCGTTGGGATGGCGGCAGTGGGCTGCCTGTCCTGCATCAAGCAAAACGCATGCCAGTCGGGGCATCCCGGCTGGACAGCCCGCCCCACGCGTGCGAAAGTAGTTTTTCCGCTTTCAGTGTCGCAATCTGCGACGTTGTCGCGAAACAGGTGTCGCAGCACAGGCGTCGCAGAACGCCGCTCCCAGGAGACATACATGGCCTCTCACTCCCGTCGGCAGACGCTGACGCAGGCACGGCTGCTCTTTAACCAGCAGGGCGCAGTGCCGGGCGGCATGGTTGCCGAACCGATCCTGCGTTCCTGGCGCCGCTGCGCCGACCTGGGCTTTGACATGCGCGGCGTGCGCCGCGCCGAACTCATGACGCAGGGTGAACTGCGCGAAGCCCAGCAGAGAAACGAAGCGCTGCGCCGCATGTCCGAACCCGCCATCGCTTATTTGCGCCACCAGGCGGGCGGCAGCGGCAACCTGGTCATCCTGTCGGACGCGCAGGGCCTGGTGCTGGACTCGGACGGCGACACGGGCTTTGCGCATCGCGCCTCGCGCGTGGCCCTGATGCCGGGCGCGCCCTGGGACGAGGCCGCCGCCGGCACCAACGCCATCGGCACCGCGCTCGTCGAAGGCCGTCCCATTGCCGTGCATGGCGCGGAACACTATTTCGAACCCAATCGCATCCTGACCTGCGCGGCCGTGCCCATCACGGACAGCGAAGGCCGCACCGTGGGCGTGCTGGATCTGTCCAGCCAGGCCCGCGACGTGCGTCCGGATGTGCTGGCGCTGGTGCGCGGGGCGGTGGATCGCATCGAACACCAGCTGTTCGAAGGCGCCTATGAACAATGCACGGTGCTGCGCCTGCATGCCGACCTCGCGGGGCTGGGTCAGCCCGGCGAAGCGCTGCTCGCATTTCAGGGCGACCTGCTGGTCGGCGCCAACCGCCGTGCGCTGCATGCGCTGGGGCTGGCGGCCACTGCGCTAGGCGTGTACCGCTACGCGGATGTGTTCGACGGCGATATCGGACGTGGCCCGGATGCCGCGGGCCGCGTGCACACGCGGACTGGCGCGGTCTATCACGCGCGCCTGCGCATGCCGCGCACGCGCCCGCCGCAACCCCCCGCCACCCCGGCGCTGCGTGCGCCCGGCGCCGCCGCCAAGACGCCCGCGCCCAGCTTTGACGCCGCCACGCTAGGGGCCCTGGCGCGCGCCGTGCACCTGGCGGACGCGGGCGTGTCGATTCTGCTGCAGGGCGAAACCGGCGTGGGCAAGGAAGTGTTCGCGCGGCAGATCCATGCGCGCGGCCAGCGGGCCGCCGGTCCCTTCGTGGCGGTGAACTGCGCCGCCCTGCCCGAGAGCCTGATCGAATCGGAACTCTTCGGCTACGAAGAAGGCGCCTTCACCGGTGCGCGCCGCCAGGGCAGCAAGGGCCTGTTGCGGCAGGCGCATGGCGGCGTGCTGTTCCTGGACGAGATCGGCGACATGCCGCTCCTTCTGCAATCGCGCCTGTTGCGCGTGCTGCAGACGCGCGAGGTCTCGCCCTTGGGCGCGGCGCGGCCCGTGCCGGTGGATTTCACGCTGGTGTGCGCGACGCATCGGCCACTTGCGCATGAAGGTCCGGACGCGCCGGTGCGGCCCGACCTGTACTTTCGCATCGCCGAATACACCGTCACGCTGGAGCCCTTGCGCGCGCGGGCCGACCGCCTGGAATTGCTGCGCGACCTGTGGGCCGCGCAGGGTGCGGGTCCGGCGCTGCCGCCTGCCATCGAAGCCGTCCTCGCGGCGTATTCGTGGCCGGGCAACTACCGTCAACTGGCGTCGGTGCTGCGCACCCTGCATGTGCTGGCCGGGCCGGCGGGCAGGGTGGATGCCGACATGCTGCCAGCGGAATTGCGCGGTGCAGCGAGCGCGGCGAAGCGGGAGATACCCGCGCCGGGCGCCGCAACGTCAACGCCCGCGCCGGCCGGTGCGGCCGCCGACCTGCACGCCATGACCGATGCCGTTATCCGCAGCGCCCTTGAGGCGCACGGCGGCAGCGTCAGCCGCGCGGCGCGCGCGCTGGGCGTGCACCGCAGCACGGTGTACCGGCGCGCTTCCGCATTGGGGCTGGCGCGGCCGAAATAACCGCTGCCAGCGCCCTGCCTTTACCCGATCAGACGCGCCAGCTCGGCGCCCGGGTCCTTGGCGCGCATGAACGCTTCGCCCACCAGAAAGGCATCGACCTTGTGGTCGCGCATCAGCTTCACGTCTTCCGGCTTGAGGATGCCGCTTTCGGTCACGACGCGCTTGCCGGCGGGGATGCGCGGCAGCAGGTCCAGCGTGGTCTGCAGGCTGGTCTCGAACGTGCGCAGGTTGCGGTTGTTGATGCCCAGAAGCGGCGTCTTGAGCGTGAGCGCAACGTCCAGCTCCTGCGCGTCATGCACTTCAACCAGCACGTCCATGCCCAGTTCGATGGCCAGCGTTTCGTAATCGCGCAATTGCGAGGGCGTAAGGGCGGCCACGATCAGCAGCACGCAGTCGGCGCCCATCGCGCGCGCGGCGACGATCTGGTAGGGGTCGATCACGAAGTCCTTGCGCAGCACGGGCAGCGCGCACGCGGCTCGCGCCTGGCGCAGGTGGTCGTGCGAACCCTGGAAGAACTGCACGTCCGTCAGCACGGACAGGCAGGCCGCGCCATGCACGGCGTAGGTGGCCGCGATCTCGGCGGGCGCGAAGCCCTCGCGGATGACGCCCTTGGAGGGCGAGGCTTTCTTGATTTCAGCGATGACGCCGGCCTTGCCCTGCGAAATCTTGTCTTCGATGGCTTGAGCGAAACCGCGCACGTCCTGGCGCGCCTGCGCTTCGCGCAGGACTTCGGCTTCGCTGCGCATCTGGCGGGCGGCGGCGACTTCCTCGGCCTTGACGGCGAGGATCTTCGCAAGAATATCGTTCATTTCTGGAATGTCCGGGTGTATGCGCAGAATTCTTCCAGCTTGGCTCGCGCCGCGCCGGTGGAAATTAGTTCAAATGCTAGCGCTAAGGCTTCGGGAATGGAATCGGCTTTGTTGCCGGCATAGATGGCGAGCCCGGCGTTCAGGGCCACGATGTCACGGGCCGCGCCCTCGACATTTTCCAGCGCCTCTATGACAAGCTCGCGCGACTGCTCGCGATTGGACACCTTGATGCTCCGGTTGGACATCATGGATAGCCCGTAGTCCTCGGGGTGGATCTCGTATTCACGGACCACGCCGTCCTTCAGTTCGCCGACCATCGTGGCCCCGCCCAGCGAGGCCTCGTCCATGCCGTCCTTGCCGTGCACGACCAGCACATGACGCGAGCCCAGGCGTTCCAGCACGCGGACCTGGATACCCACGAGGTCAGGGTGGAACACGCCCATCAGCTGATTGGCGGCGCCGGCCGGGTTGGTCAGCGGGCCCAGGATGTTGAAGATCGTGCGCACGCCCAGTTCCTTGCGGACGGCGGCCACGTTCTTCATCGCACCGTGGTGGGCGGGGGCAAACATGAAGCCAATGCCGGTCTGCTGGATGCATTCGGCCACCTGTTCCGGGGTCAGTACCAGGTTGGCGCCCAAGGCCTCCAGCACGTCGGCGCTGCCGCTGGACGACGAGGCGCTGCGGTTGCCGTGCTTGGCAATCGGCACGCCGGCCGCGGCCGCGACGAACATCGCGGTCGTGGAAATGTTGAACGTGTGGCTGCCGTCGCCGCCCGTGCCGCACATGTCCAGCAGGTCGTTCGGATTGGGCGTGACCACGGGCGTGGCGAATTCGCGCATGACCTGCGCCGCCGCGGTGATCTCGCCAATGGTTTCCTTCTTGACGCGCAGGCCCATCAGCAGCGCGCTGGCGATCTGCGGCGACATCTCGCCGCGCATCAGCATGCGCATCAGATGCAGCATTTCGTCGTGGAAAATTTCGCGGTGTTCGATGCAGCGCGTCAGCGCTTCGGTGGGGGAAATCGTCACGGTGCGTCCTTCTTAGGCGAGGTTCAGGAAATTGCGCAGCAGGGCGTGGCCGTGCTCGCTCAGTACGGATTCGGGGTGGAACTGTACCCCGTACAGCGGCAGCGTCTTGTGCCGCACGCCCATGATGTCGCCGTCCGGCGCCGTGGCGGTGACAGCCAGGCAGTCCGGCAGCGTGGCCGGGTCAATCGTCAGCGAGTTGTAGCGGATGACAGTGTACGGCGTCGGCAGGCCCTGGAAGATGTCGGTGCCCGTGTGCGAAAGCTGAATCGTCTTGCCGTGCATGATCTGCTGCGCGCGCACGATGTTGCCGCCAAAGGCCGCGCCGATGGCCTGGTGGCCCAGGCACACGCCCAGAATGGGCTTCTTGCCGGCATAGGCCTGGATCAGCGGCACCGAGATACCCGCCTCGGCCGGCGAGCAAGGGCCGGGCGACACGCAGATCTGGTCGGGGTTCAGCGCGGCAACCTCTTCCAGCGTGATCTGGTCGTTGCGCGCCACGCGCACGTCCACGCCCAGTTCGCCAAAGTACTGCACCAGGTTGTAGGTAAAGGAATCGTAGTTGTCGATCATCAACAGCATTTTTTTCTCCTCGGGGCCGCCTTGCGGCCCGGGCGGTAAATCGGTTCGGCCGGGAGGGCTCAGATGGGTTCGTCCAGGCCGTGCTGCACCTGCTCGGCGGCGCGCAGCACCGCGCGCGCCTTGGCTTCCGTCTCGGCCCATTCGGCTTCGGGGTTCGAATCGGCCACGATGCCGGCGGCGGCCTGCACGTACAGCGTGCCGTCCTTGATGACGCCGGTGCGGATGGCAATCGCCACGTCCATCTCGCCGCCGTAGCTCAGGTAGCCGGCCGCGCCGCCGTAGATGCCGCGGCGCACGGGTTCCAGTTCGTCGATGATCTTCATGGCCTCGACCTTCGGCGCGCCGGTCAGCGTGCCGGCCGGGAACGAGGCGCGCAGCACGTCCATGCTGCTCATGCCAGGATTAAGGGTGCCGGTCACGTTGGACACCAGGTGCATTACGTGCGAGTAACGCTCGATCACCATGGTGTCGCTGACCTTCACCGAACCCACCTGCGCGACGCGGCCCACGTCGTTGCGCGCCAGGTCGATCAGCATGACGTGTTCGGCGATCTCCTTCGGGTCGGCGCGCAGTTCGGCCGCCAGCGCCGCATCTTCTTCCGGGGTGCCGCCGCGCTTGCGCGTGCCCGCCAGCGGACGAATCGTGATCTGCGACTTCGGTTCGCCGTTTTCCACCGTGCGCTCCTGGCGCACCAGGATCTCGGGCGACGCGCCCACGACCTGGAAGTCGCCGAAGTTCCAGAAGTACATGTAGGGGGAGGGGTTGAGCGACCGCAGGGCGCGGTAGAGGGAAAGCGGGGAGTCGCGGAAGGGCTTGGCGATGACCTGGCCGATCTGGACCTGCATCAGGTCGCCGGCGGCGATATGTTCCTTGGCGCGCAGGACGGCCGCCAGGTAGTCCTCTTTCTTGAAATCGCGCCGTTCCTCGGTCTGCATGCTGGCGTGGCTATACGGGATTTCCACGGGGCGTCGCAGGCGCGCGCGCAGGTCGGTCAGGCGCTGCTGCGCGCGGCTGTAGGCTTCGGGCTGGCTGGGGTCGGCGTAGACCATCAGGTAGATGCGGCCGGCCAGGTTGTCGACGATGACCAGTTCGTCCACGTGCATCAGCATCAGGTCGGGCGTGCCGCCTTCCATGCCCGCCGGGAACGGCTTGACCGCGGGCCCCAGGCAGGGCTCGATGTGACGCACGGTGTCGTAGCCGAAGTAACCGGCCAGGCCGCCGCAAAAGCGCGGCATGCCGGGGCGCAGCGCGACCTTGAAGCGGCTCTGGTATTGCTCGATGAACGCCAGCGGATCGCCGTCGTGGGTTTCGGCGACCTTGCCGTCGTGCAGCACCTCGGTGCGCGTGCCGCTGGCGCGGATCACGGTGCGCGCCGGCAGGCCGATGAACGAATAGCGGCCGAAGCGCTCGCCGCCCACCACGGATTCCATCAGGCAGGTCATGCGGCCGGCCAGGGGGCCGGCGTGCGCCAGCTTCAGGTAGATGCCCAGCGGCGTGTCCAGGTCGGCGTAGGTCTCGGCCACCAGCGGAATGCGGTTGTAGCCTTGTGCCGCAAGGGCCTTGAATTCGATTTCGGTCATGTCGGGTCTCGTAAGCGGTGTCTGCTTTCGGACCGGGCACGCAACAAAAAACCCGGTCCAGTTGACTGGTTCCGGGTTGGGCTCTGTTTACACAGTGTCGGCGCTAGGCGGCAAGGTCGCGTCTAGGGCCGGGAAGGGAATCATCGCCACCCGGAAGACAAACGCCACCAACGCCACGAGGCGCCGAGCATTTGGTTCTGGATGGAGACGTTCATTTAGCGGTTCGGTATGAGTACGCGGTAGTGAATTCGTGCTTGGGTTGCGACGCGCTTCAGGCTGGGACTTTAGCGGCGTTCTGGTTCTGATTCCAGAGCGCGACCCACTGGGCGGCGTCAACAAGCGTGTCAACTATACCATCGACATCCAACTCGCGCACGTCACGTCCTTCGTTGTAGCCGTACGGCACCACCAGCACCTGCGTGCCCGCGCTACGGCCCGCCTGCGCGTCGTTGATCGAATCGCCGATCGTCACGGCCTCGTTCACGCCCACGCCCATCAGGTCGCACGCATGGTGGATCTGGTCGGGGTCGGGCTTGCGGCGCTCGCAGGTGTCGCCGCACACCACGGCCTCGAAAAAGCCCGCCAGCCCCGTGCGCTGCAGCAGCGGCAGGGTGAATTCCGTGGGCTTGTTGGTGACCACGGCCAGCTTCAGGCCCTGATCGCGCATCAGTTTCAACCCGTCGATGACGCCCGGGTAGACCTGCGCCCGCTCGCCGTTGACCAGGTGGTAATGGCGGTAGAAGGCCTCGCGGGCGCGCTGGAATTCGTCGGGCGCCGGGTCGGCGGCATCAAGCGAACCGGCCAGGCTGCGCCGCACCAGGTTGTCCACGCCCTTGCCTACGAACGTGGCCACCACGTCCTCGCGCAGCGCGATCATGCCAAGTTCGACGCGCATGGCGTTGGCGGCGAAGGCAAGATCGGGAATGGAGTCGAGCAGGGTGCCGTCCAGGTCCAGCAGCGCGGCGCGAAAAGCGGTCATGTCGATTTCCTTAGACGGCGGTGGTTTCGCCGATGGCGATCTGCTCGCGCATGGCCTTGATGATGCCGGCGTAATCCGGCTTGCCGAAGATGGCCGAGCCCGCCACGAAGGTGTCGGCGCCCGCGGCGCGGATCTCGGCGATGTTGTCGATCTTGACGCCGCCGTCCACCTGCAGAACGATCTCCTGGCCGCCGGCCTGCATCCAGGCGTCAATGCGGGCGCGGGCCTCGCGCAGCTTGGTCAGCGCCGCCGGAATGAAGCTCTGGCCGCCGAAGCCCGGGTTCACCGACATGATCAGGACCAAGTCGATCTTGTCCATCACGTAGTCCATGTAGGACAGCGGCGTGGCCGGGTTGAAGACCAGGCCCGCCTTGCAGCCGCTTTCGCGGATCAGCGACAGCGTGCGGTCCACGTGGGCGCTCGCGTCGGGGTGAAAGCTGATGTAGTCGGCGCCGGCCTTGGCAAATTGCGGCACCAGCGCGTCCACCGGTTCGACCATGAGGTGCACGTCGATCGGCACCTGGACATGGGGGCGGATGGCCGCACAGACCATCGGGCCGATGGTCAGGTTGGGGACATAGTGGTTGTCCATCACGTCCACGTGGATCCAGTCGGCGCCGGCGGCGACGACGTTGCGGACTTCTTCGCCCAGCCGGGCGAAGTCAGCCGACAGGATGCTGGGAGTAATGCGGGTGCAGGCCGTTTGCTTGGACATGATGTTCGGGGTCGGGGAGGGCATAATGTGCCATTATTGCAGTTTGAGGCGCCGCAGCGGGTATGCCCCGTTCCGGCGCGTCTGAAATTCCGTCTTTCAAGCGTGGGCGCCGACGTTGCGCCGCCCGCGTGCAGCCACACAGGGAAGGACTGTGAAACCTTACGACCTGAGCGTCTCTGTCTCTCCGCGCTTCGTGCCCGAACAGTCCGACCCCGGCGAACAGCAATTCGTGTTTGCCTACACCGTCCGCATCACCAATACCGGCGAACACCCCGCGCAGGTGATCAGCCGCCACTGGATCATCACCGACGGCAACCAGCGCGTGCAGGAAGTGCGCGGCCTGGGCATCGTGGGGCAGCAGCCCCTCCTGGCCCCGGGCGAGACCTTCGAGTACACCAGCGGCTGTCCCCTGCCCACGCCGGTGGGCACGATGCGCGGCATCTACCACTGCGTCGGCGAGAACGGCATCCCGTTCGAAGTGCCGATCTCCGAATTCGTCCTGGCCATGCCGCGCACCTTGCACTGAGCATGGCCCGGCCATCCGTTGCACGTCTTTCCATTAGCTCATGAAGCGCATTCTTAGCCTGTCCGTGCTGTCGGTCCTTCTGGCGGCATGTTCCACCCCTTCGGATATCCCCCCTGAATCCGGCCAGCCCGCCACCCCCGGCGCGCGCGTTCCGGCGGTGACCGACGGTCCGCTCGTGGTGCCGCCGCTGGCCTCGCTGCCCGATTCCCCGCCGCGCGCGCTGGCCGGCAAGCTCAAACCGGCCAACTGGTCCGAGCTGCCCGGCTGGAGCGCCGACGACCTGAACCAGTTCTGGCCCCTTTTCCTGCGCAACTGCAAGGGCCTGATGCGGCCCACCAGCGGCAACCTGGCCGCGCCCGCGCGCGCCACGCCGCGCGCCTGGCAGCCGGTTTGCGCCGCTGCCATCGATCCGGCCCGCGCGCCCGCTGCGGGCGATGGCGAAGGCGTGCGCCGCTTTCTGCAGACCTACCTGCAACCCTGGCGCCTGAACGCCGCCGACGGCAAGCCCGCCACGAACACGGTGACGGGTTACTACGAGCCGCTGGTGCGCGGCTCGCGCCGTCAGGGCGGCGTCTACCAGTGGCCGCTGTACGCGGTGCCCGCCGACCTGCTGACGATCGACCTGGGGTCGGTCTATCCGGACCTGGCCGGCAAGCGCGTGCGCGGCAAGCTCGACGGCAAGCGCGTCGTGCCCTACGACACCCGCGCCGCCATCGAATCGTCTTCCGGCCGCCGCCCACCGGTGGTGGTGTGGGTCGACGACCCCGTGGACAACTTCTTCCTGCAGGTCCAGGGCTCCGGCCGCGTGCAGCTGACGGACGGCCCGGATGCCGGCAAGACCATCCGCGTCGCCTACGCCGACCACAATGGCCAGCCCTACGTGTCCATCGGCCGCTGGCTGATCGAACGCGGCGAACTGACCGCCGACCAGGCGTCGATGCAGAACATCCGGGCGTGGGCGCAGCGCAATCCCAAGCGCGTGCCTGAAATGCTTAACGCCAACCCGGCGGTGGTGTTCTTCCGCGAAGAGGCGGTGATCGATCCCGAGCAAGGCCCCAAGGGCGCGTACGCCATTCCGCTGGCGCCGCGGCGCTCGGTGGCGGTGGACGCCACCTTCGTGCCGCTGGGCACGCCGCTCTTTCTGTCCACCACCTATCCGGCCTCCGACCGGCCCCTGCAGCGCCTGGTGTTCGCCCAGGACACGGGCACGGCCATCCGGGGCGCGGCGCGCGCCGACTTCTACTGGGGTTACGGCGAAGAAGCCGGGCAGCAGGCCGGCCGCATGAAGCAACGCGGCCAGATGTGGCTGCTGTGGCCCAAACAGGCCGGGGAGCCTTCCGCACGATGAGCCATCAGATCGTAGTTTGCGGGGCCGGCATCGTCGGCCTGTCCACCGCCCTGGCGCTGGCCCGCCGCGGCCAGCGCGTGGCCGTGCTGGCGCCGCGCGCCGCCGTGCCGCCGGCCGATCCCAACCACTATCACCCGCGCGTCTACGCCATCTCGCCTGCCAGCCAGCGTTTTCTGGCCGACATCGGCGTGTGGGACGCCATGCCCGCGTCCCGCCTGATGCCCGTGCAGGCCATGGAGATCCACGGCGACGCGGACGGCCAGGTGAACCTGAACGCCTGGCAGGCGGCGCTGCCGCAACTGGCCTGGATCGTCGAATCCGGCGAAATCGAGCGCGTCCTGATCCAGGCCGTGCGCATGTTCGGCATCGCCTGGCTGGAAGACCGCTGCACCGGCTACCAGGATGGCGCGGTCCAGACTGAGAGCGGCGCACGCATTCAGGCCGAGCTCTTCGTCGGCGCCGACGGCGCGGCCTCGCCGCTGCGCGAGGCGGCCGGGCTGAAGCACGAAGCCCAGTCCTACAACGACACCGGACTCGTTGTGCATCTGGACGCCGAACTGCCGCACCAGGGCACCGCGTTCCAATGGTTTCGCGACGACGGCGTGCTGGCCCTGCTGCCGCTGCCCGATACCGCGGACGGTCCGCAGGTTTCCATGGTCTGGTCCATGCGCAGCGAATTGGCGCAGCAATTGCTGGAACTGCCCCAGGAAGCGCAAACCGCCCGCCTGGAAGCCTTGCTGGCCGAGGCCGCCGAAGGGCGGCTCGGCCGCCTGAAGGTCCGCAGCAAGCTGCACGGTTTTCCGCTGACGCTGGAGCGCGCCCAGATGGTCGCGCCCGGCATCGCACTGGCCGGAGACGCGGCGCACCGCCTGCACCCGCTGGCGGGGCAGGGCCTGAACCTGGGGCTGGGCGACGTCGAGGCGCTGGCCCGCATCGTCGCCGGACGTGAACCCTACCGCCAGGCCGGCGACCTGCGCGTGCTGCACCGCTACCAGCGGGCGCGCGCCGAGCCGGTACTGGCCATGCGGCTGACCACGGACGGGTTGCACAAGCTCTTCGGATCGAAGGCGACGCCGCTTGTCTGGCTGCGCAACGCCGGCATGCATTGGGTCGAGCGCGCGCCGCTGATCAAGCGCCGCCTGATCGCGGGGGCGTCCGCCAACTAGGCCGGCCAGGCCCGGCGGCGGCGCCGGGCGGAACCTGCGGCGGCCGGCGGCCGTCTGATAGGGATACGCACACCCGCCGCCTGCCGCGGCTGTCCCTCCCGGATCGGTTACGCTTTCCGGCAAGACACACGACTGACAAGACCAGGAGTACCGATGAAATTCCGCATTCCCGCCACGTTGGCGGCCTGTTTCCTCGCCGCGGGCATCGGTTTGTCCGCCACGGCCCAAGCGCAGGGCGCCAAGTCCGTTTCCACGCAGTCCGTGGGTCAGGCGGCCAAAGGCGAGAAAAGTGTCTCCACCACCGAACTCGATCCGCAGTCGGCCGCCGTCAAGGAGCGCTTTCAGCAGCGTTTCTCGGGCATGAATGTCACGACCGTGCGCCGCACGCCCTATGGCCTGTTCGAAGTGCAGCTCGGCATGGACCTGATCTACACCGACGAAGGCGTCACCTGGGTCATGGAAGGACCGCTGATCGACGCCGCCACGCGCCGCGACGTCACCCGCGAATCGCAGGAAAAGCTCAGCGCCGTCACCTTCGACCAACTGCCGCTGGATCTGGCGATCAAGCAGGTCAAGGGCGATGGCTCGCGCAAGGTCGCGATCTTTGAAGATCCCAACTGCGGTTACTGCAAGCAGCTGCGCAAGACGCTCGAAGACGTGGACAACCTGACCGTCTACACCTTCCTCTATCCCATCCTGTCGCCCGACTCCAAGGTCAAGGTGCGCAACGTCTGGTGCGCCAAGGACCAGGGCAAGACCTGGGACGACTGGATGCTGCGCGGCAAGACGCCGGCCACCGCCAACTGCGACGTGCCCGAAGACAAGCTGCTGGCGCTTGGCCAGCAACTGATGGTGCGCGGCACGCCGACGCTGTTCTTCGCCGACGGCTCGCGCATCAGCGGCGCGCTGCCGCTGGACCAGCTCAAGGCCCGTTTGAACTGACCGGCGCGCGTCGCGCCGGCCCGGGAAAGGGGGGCGCGGCAAGCGCCATCCCTCCCGGAGACAAGACTTGAAAATCGCAATTCTCGACGATTACCACGACGTAGCCCGGCGCTATGCGGATTGGACCTCGCTGGGCGGCGACGCCGAGGTGCAGATCTTCAACAACTTCATCCCCGACGACCAGGTCGAAACCGCGCTCGCGCCCTTCGACGTGATCGTCGCCATGCGCGAACGCACGCCGTTCCCCGCCGAGCGCATTCGCGCGCTGTCCAAGCTTCGGCTTCTGGTCACCACCGGCATGCGCAACAACGCCATCGACATGCAGGCCTGCGCCGAGCAGGGCATCGTCGTGTCCGGCGCGCCCGGCAGCGCCGATGCCAACACCGCCACCGCGGAACTCGCGTGGGCGCACATCCTGGGTCTCTTCAAGCACCTTCCCGCCGAAGACGCCGCCATGCGCCGCGGCATGTGGCAGACCGGCATGCCCGAGCCGCTGGCCGGCAAGCGCCTGGGCGTGGTGGGCCTGGGCAAGCTGGGCGCCGCAGTCGCCAAGGTGGGACTGGCCTTTGGCATGGACGTCGTGGCCTGGAGCCCCAACCTGACCGATGAGCGCGCCCAGGCCGCCGGCGTCACGCGCGTGGACAAGCACGCGCTCTTTTCCACGTCCGACGTGGTCAGCCTGCACCTGATCCTGTCCGAGCGCAGCCGACACATCGTGGACGCCACCGCGCTGGCCGCCATGAAGCCCACCGCGTACCTCGTGAACACGTCGCGCGCGGGTCTTGTCGACCAGGAAGCGCTGATGGACGCCCTGGTGAAATTCCGCATCGCCGGCGCGGGCCTGGACGTCTTTCCCGAGGAGCCCCTGTCGCCCACTGACTCCGTGCGCGACCTGGACAACGTGATCCTCACGCCGCACCTGGGCTATGTCAGCCGCGAAAACTTCGAGGCGTTCTACCAGAACTGCCTGCAAGCCGTGAAGGCATGGGCGGCGGGCGCGCCGATCCGCGTGCTGAACGCCTGATTCTGCAGCGCAAGCGCAAGGCTGCAAAAAAAAGGGGCTGCAATCGCAGCCCCTTGTTTGTTTGTCCTGCGCCGCATCACCCGCGCGAGAACATCACCTTCTTTTCGATGATCGCGCCCGGCTCCAACGCCGTCGGCGTATCGCCGCACGCTTCGTCCGCGTCTTCCGTGGGGTCGACCGTATCGAACGCCGTGTCGCCGTTGGCGTCCGGCACGCCCGTGGGCTTCAAGCCCACGAAGTCGAACAGGTCCCGGTCCATCAGGTGCGAGGGCACGACGCGCGACAGCGCGTTGAACACGTTCCACGACCGGCCCGGGTGCTGCTTGTCCCATTCCTTGATCATGCGGCCCACTTCCTTGCGCTTCAGGTTCTCTTGGGAACCGCAAAGATTGCACGGAATGATCGGGAATTGCTTGAGCTCGGCGTAGGCGATCAGGTCGGACTCGACCACGTAGGCCAGCGGGCGGATCACCGTGTGGCGGCCGTCGTCGGACACCAGCTTGGGCGGCATGCCCTTGGCCTTGCCGCCGTAGAACAGGTTCAGGAAGAACGTGGCCAGGATGTCGTCGCGGTGATGGCCCAGCGCGATCTTGGTGGCGCCCAATTCCGAGGCGACGCGGTACAGGATGCCGCGGCGCAACCGCGAACAGAGCGAGCACATCGTCTTGCCCTCTTCCAGCACGCGCGTGACGATGGAATACGTATCCTGCGTCTCGATGTGGAAGGGAACGCCCAGTTCCTTCAGGTACTGCGGCAGGATGTGATCGGGAAAGCCCGGCTGCTTCTGGTCCAGGTTCACGGCGATCAGTTCAAACTTGAACGGCGCGCGCTTCTGGAGCTGCAGCAGGATGTCCAGCATGGCATAGGAGTCCTTGCCGCCGGACAGGCAGACCATCACGCGGTCGCCTTCCTCGATCATGTTGTAGTCGGACAGGGCGCGCGTGGTCTCGCGCGCCAGCCGCTTGGTCAGCTTGTTGCCTTCGTGCCGGGCTTTTTCATCGGCGGGCGTGCGAAATTGCACGCCGGGGGGAGCGATATCGTTCATGTCAGCGGTTGATCTGGATTTCCACGCCCACCGCCGCGCAGTCGGAGAAGGCCATGGGCTTGCTGATGCGCAGGCGCAGCGCGCGGATTTCCTGGAAGTCGGCAAGCAGGCGCGCCGCGACCTGTTCGGACAGGGTTTCGATCAGGTTCACGTGCGCCTGCGTGCATTCCTCGACGATGGCCTCGCGCAGCCGGCGGTAGTCCAGCACGCTGTGAATGTCGTGGTCGTCCACCGAGCGCTGGATGTCGACGTCGAATTCGGCATCGACGTGCAGGGGCTGGGTGGCGCGGCGCTCGTGCTCGAGGATGCCGATGCGGGCGTCGAGCGCAAGCCCGGAAAGAATGATGCGGCGAGTGGGCATGATGAAAACCTGGGTGGAATAGCCCGAATTGTAAGGCGACGGCGGATGGGGTGACGCGCTGGCTACAATCCGGCCATGTCCGGGCGCCCGCGAGGCGCCGGCGCAGTCAATAAGGGGTGAAATGCAACAGATGCACGATTCGGTCATTGTAGGCGGCGGCCCGGCCGGCGCCTCCTGCGCCCTCTGGCTGGCCCGCCTGGGCCTGTCGCCGCTGCTGGTCGAGGCCAGCGCCCGCCTGGGCGGCCTGGGCAATGACAACCCGTTTGCCGACGACTGGATCGCGGTCCTGCCCGGCGTCACCGGCCAGCAGGTCGCGGCCAATATCGACGCCAGCGTGCGCGCCGCCAATGTGCCCCTACGGCTGGAAACCCGCGTCGCCGGCGTGCGGCCGTGCAAGGGCGGCATCGAGGCCACGCTCTCTGGTCCCGACGGCGAGCAGACCCTGGCCCGTGCCCGCACCCTGGTCATCGCCTCGGGCGTGCGCGCCAAGGGCCTGCCCGGCCATCCGCCGGGCGCGTCCTGGCCGGGCGTGCTGATCGGCCCCGGCTCACCCATCGTGGCGCAGGACTATTCGGGTTTGTCGGTCGCCGTGCTGGGCGGGGGCGACAACGCCTTTGAAAACTTCGTCTACGTGCGCAACCGCGGCGCGCGAACGGTTCATCTGTATGCCCGCAGCGTGCGCGCCCAGCAGCAGTGGGTCACGCGCGCCGGGTCCGAAGGCGTGCACATCGGGCCCTACCAGGTCGATCCCGCCGCGCGCAGCGTGGACGGCCGCCAGTACGACCTGATCCTGGTCTTCTACGGCTGGGAACCGCAGGCCGCGTTTGCCGACACGCTGCACCTGGCGCGCGACGAGCGCGGCTACATCCGCACCGACTTCGCCACCGCCGAGACCAGCGTGCCGGACATCTACGCCATTGGCGAAGTCGCGCACCGCATGCACCCGTGCGTGGTGACCTCGATGGCCGACGGCGTGGTGGCCGCCAAGGCCATCCAGCGGCGCTGGGAGCGCGCGGGGGCGTGAACGGGCCGCGGGCCACGATGCGCTCTTCAGCCCAGGCGAACCCACACCTCCGGATTCCAGAATAGGCATTTGACCGCGCCGCGCCCGGCGGCACCATCGACATCTCGGCGCGCCGCATCGCCGACAAGCTGTCGGCCAGGCTGGGGCAGGGTCATCGTGGAGAATCGGGCCGGCGCCGCGATGGACCTGACCGTCGGCGCCAAGCAGGTGCACGCCATGAAGGCGGGCGTCAGCGAATCCTTCCTGCGCACCGTCACCGGCGCGCCGCTGCACTTCACGCAAGCGCCGTGCACGATCGTCCTGGACGGTGAGGGCGTGCCGCGCTACGCGTAAACGTCGAGCGCCCGGCAAAGAAGCTACGTTTCACAACCCTGGCCGTCGGATCGGCCGCTGCGCTGTGCCTGGACGTGACCGCCGTCGCCCAACCTATTAGCGCTGTCGGCGTTCGTCACGTGCTGTCGCTCAGGATACTGCGGCAGATAAATCGGATCGTTTCAAGCATCTGCTAACACCAGATCAATTCGGTTCACTAATAAGACTCCTTTGATTTACACGCAGTATCGACAGCTTCTAAAAGCGGTAGTGCCGCTTGGCACCAAGGACAACCCGTGCGCGCTTTAAAAACTACGACGTCTGTGCGTGGCAGCGCATCGTTGCGTCATTACCTCCCGCCGCGAGCTACACATGAGCATCAGCAAGACCCTGACCCAGGCCCGGCGCCAGGCGGCGCCCAATCCCACCGGCACGTGCAGCGCGTGTGAACGTACCGGCTTACCGATCCTGCCGCTACGGCTTGCAGTCATGCCGCTCACAGACGGACTCAAGCAACATGGCGCACTGAGTCACGAATCCATTCAGACCGCATTGCGTGTATTGCGGCAGGGGTATGTCTATGTGCTGCTGGACAAAGAAATCTGGCATGCCTATCAGGTCACCCCGGAAGGCTATCTGCGCCAGTTCAGATGAGCTTTATAGCGAAGACATTGAAGTGCTCAAGAACCGCGGCGCGGTAATACAGACAAAAGCGCTTGTTTATAGGGCGATCCTACCTGGCTTCGATACCGTACGATCCCGCTACCGCTTCACCCTCACTACCGAGCGCTTTGGCCTCGCACAAGATGGCAAACGAAGTCCTACTCTGTCTTCGCACGTCATGGCATCTGGGCAAGTTAACGATACCGCCCACGGCGTGCAAACTTCGGACTTCAATCATCCCGACTACACGCTGGTCGGCGAGACGAAACCAACATCGGAACGGCCGATTCTCAGCGGCCGATACTGGCTGGATCCGATCAACACGATTAAATCGGCAACATTTGCTGTGGCATTCTGGCCGGATAAGGACGACAGCACCGGCTTCGCAGCTATCGAGATCACGGAGGAAATTTGATGGCGAGACCACAGCTAAGTCCCCCGTGCGCCGGATGGCAGTGTGATCTGCCGGGCCCCAATGACCCTCTCATTGAGCCCCCTCTGCTGCTATGGCGAGCTCCGACGCGCTTCCAATTGAACACCGACGCTGCGAACACCTCCAACTTCTGGGCGTATGTGTGCGCCTATATGCAGAACGGCATCAACGGCCTCGACCCCGATCGTGCCGAACCTCGCGATGCCAATGACGTCGCTCCCTACAACATCGCCTTGCGCCTGGCCCCAAAGGTTCAGTGGCCGGCGGATATGGATCTTGAATCACGAACGGCACCATGAAGCCGGTTGAGGCCGAAGACTGGATTCGCTTTCCAGAAGGGACCGTTCGCCACCCAGCTACTGCAGCTCCACAGCCCCGGTACATTCGATTGGCGGACGCCCACTTCTGCCGGTGTCTGACACCCTAGGGAGACGCACTTGGCATGACGGGAATCTCACCAGGGTGTCAAACACCTAGGGCAGGCGCAGCCACACGCGAAGCGTCATCGCTACGACGCAAGACGCCGCGTAAGTCCACGAAGGCCGCCCGCGCGGCCGAACGGGGACGGGCACCGCAAGACGCTTCTCTCCCAAACGACTGCGTGCAAGAACCTCAAGAACCCGACTCCCCCCGCCGCCCGTAAAGATTCAACCGCAGAGCCCGGTGTGGCGTGGGCCTGGGGTGGGCGGGGCGTTTAGATGCGCCCGGCGGAAACCGAAGGGAGCCGAAGGCGTACGAGATTCTATGGTCTCGGTCAAGTAATTGACGGTCGCAATTTCTCTGGATCAAAGGGTTGGCCTGTTCGCCATACCCCGTATGCGATCCGCAAGAGTTTGCGGGCAATTATGACCAAGGCGGCAGTCGAGGCCAGCCCTCGAGCCCTGAGCATGGCGTAGTAATCCTTGAATTGTGCCGTGCGCGCCGCTGAGCTAGCCGCGTTGTAGAGCAATGTCCTCGCCGCCTTATCGCCCTGCTTGCTTAGTCGGCGGCGACCGACTTTTCTTCCGGATTCGTGCGGCCTCGGATCCAGGCCACAGAAGGCGACCGCCGCATCGCTGCTGGCAAAGTCGATCCGGCTGAACAAGCTCGTCAGGGCAACGCCGGTTATCGGTCCTATGCCGCATATGCCGGTGAGCAGACCGTATGTCTTGGCCCAGTCACTCTGGGCCTTAATCTTGGCAATCATTTCCCGTTCGAGCTGATCTGACCACGCCGTCAAACTTGCGAGAGCCTTCTTCTGATGGCTGCTTACGCAACCATGTCGCTGAGCCGACAATCGCAAGGATGTGCCCACTCGGACCACCGTCGATCTCAACGCCTGAAGTGCTCTGACTTCCTGCAATTCTGGAGATATCGGTTCGTAACGATGCAGTTTTTTGTGATGCTGCGCGATGTATTGCGCGATGACGGCGGCATCCAGTCGATCTGTCTTGCCGCGGTTCCCCAAAGAGATGGCGTAATGATGGACGTGGGTCGGATTAAGGACATAAACCTCAAATCCACGCTCATGCGCCGTACGAGCCAGGAGCTCTTGATAGCCTCCTGAGGCTTCCATGGCGATCACACTAGGGGCCGGCAGACGCTTTAACCAGCCCACGATGCTGGAGCGATTGTTAGGCAAGACGCCCGTCACGATCTCTCCGTCAGACGCGGCTACTTGAAGCTCAAACTTGCCGACATCGACCCCAATAAAAACGACTGAAGTTTGCATGACAGCTCTCCCTGCGATACGTTAAGTCCGCTGGGGTAGCCACGCCTCGGGCGTTACCTTGCGATCAATCGGCGGTCTCGGCCGCTAGATTCCTTATCGACGCGTGAGGCGGGGTGGGATGCTCTCGTCCTGGCAGTCCGGGTGCAACCGGCTGATGGTTGACAACGTCCCTTACCCCAGCGCCTTTCTTCTTCGAAAGACGCATCCACACCATACAAGGTTGAGCACGGGGAAGTCCGGAGCGAAGGCTCCGGACCGCAATCGGAGCCCCGCCCGCCCCAGGCCCACGCCGCGCCGGGCGCCTTAAGAACCATGCCGGACGAACCATGCCGGACGCCTTAAGAACTCAATCCATCAGGCCGGTACCACCACCCCTAAACCAACACACACTCCGTAGCCTCAGGCCCACTCAACTTCACCCGAAATTCCCGCAGCTCATCCCGCCGAAACACATGCACGGTCACCCGATCCCCAACCCGGTACTGCGCCAGCAGCAGATCCAACCCCGACGGCGCATCCACCCGTAGTCCATCGATAGCCACCAGCACATCACCCGCCGACAAGCCTCCCTTGTGCCCCGCCCCGCCTTCAAGAACCGTCGCCAGCGTCAGCGAGTCGCCTTGCTTGCGCGTGCGCACATCCAATGACGGAATATTGGCCGACGTCTTCCATTGCAGCTTCACGCCGTGTGTTTCAAGCAATGAAGCCAGCGGCACATCCGCCGTCCCGTACGCATGCCGAGCGATGAAGCGCCGCGTGTCCACCCCCGTCGCTTCCTCGATCAGCGCCGGCAGTCCGTCTTCCGGCAAACCGTGCGGCTTGCCTCGATAGAAGTCCCGGCCATAGCGATCCCACAGCAACCGCATCACGTCGTCCAGCGAATGCGCGCCCGACGATTCCTCGCGGATCAGCAGATCCAGCCCAAGCGCCACCAGCGCGCCCTTCGTGTAATAGCTCACCAGCGCATTCGGCGAATTCTCATCCTGCTTGTAATAGCGCGTCCACGCATCGAAAGAGCTCTCTGCCACCGACTGCTTGTGGCGGCCCGGCGTGCGGGCCACGCTGGTGATCGTCTTGGCCAGCAGGCGCAGGTAGTCCGCGCGCGTGATCGCGCCCGAGCGCAGCAGCAGCAGATCGTCGTAGTAGGAGGTAAAGCCCTCGAACACCCACAGCAGGCGCGTCAGGTCCGGTTGCGACAGATCGTACGGCGCGAAGACATCCGGCTTGATGCGCTTGACGTTCCAGGTGTGGAAATACTCGTGGCTCACCAGCCCCAGGAATCCCCGGTAGCCTTCGCCCTGGCCTTGTTGGCCCAGCACCGGCAGGTCCTTGCGCGCCGTCATCAGCGCCGTGCTGGCGCGATGCTCCAGGCCGCCGTAGCCGTCGCCCGTCACCATCGTCATGAAGACATAGCGGTCCGCGCTGTCCAGGAACGGCGCGCGCTTCGTGCGGGGTTCGAAGAAAGCGATCTGCGTCTCGCAGATCTTCTTCACGTCGTCCGTGATGCGCGCCAGATCCAGATTCGGCGCCACCCCCGTGAACACCAGTTCGTGTTCCGCGCCATGCGCCACAAAGCGCGACACCTGCGGCGTACCCATCTCGACCGGGTGATCGATCAGCGCGTCATAGTCCGGCGCCAGGTATAGCCCGAAACCGTGACGGCGCGCCGCGCCCTTGTGGCCCGCGGCTTCGGGCAGGCTCGTGTAGACCTTCCAGCCGTCGATGCCGCGCGGCGGCGCCAGGTCCACCAGGCAGGGCTCGTGGTCCTGGCCGTGCACGCGCAGGAACACGCTGGTGCCATTGAAGAAACCGTGCGTCTCGTCCAGATGCGCGCCGCGCACCGACAGGTCCCAGGCGTAGACCGTGTACTCGACCTGCAACGGGCCCTCGCACGGCGCGGCCTGCCAGGTGTGGTTGTCGATCTTGTCGACAGTCACGCGACGCGTGCCGGCGCGGGCCGACACGGTTTCGATCTGGCGCGAGAAGTCGCGGATCAGGTAGCTGCCCGGGATCCAGGCGGGCAGCGACAGGCGCTGCCCGGCGGGCGAGGGCGATGCGATCGTAAGGGTTATCCGGTAGCGGTGGCCGGCGGGATCGTGCGGCGCAAGGCGGTAAAGTATGGGAGGTACGTCATCATTTTTTTTCATGCTCATATCTTATTACCGGAGACATTCATGAGCGAGTCGTTTGTACTGGTCGAAACCCGGGGCCGAGTCGGCCTGCTGACGCTGAATCGTCCCAAGGCGCTCAACGCGCTGAACGATCAGCTCATGGACGAACTGGGCGCCGCGCTGCTGGCATTCGAGGCCGATCCCGACGTCGGCTGCGTCGTCATCACCGGTAGCGAAAAGGCCTTCGCGGCGGGGGCTGACATCGGCGCCATGAAAGACTGGTCGTACATGGACGTGTACGGCAGCGAATACATCACGCGCAACTGGGAAACGCTCAAGCGCATCCGCAAGCCCGTGATCGCCGCCGTGGCCGGCTACGCGCTGGGCGGCGGCTGCGAGCTTGCCATGATGTGCGACATCATCATCGCGGCCGACACGGCCAAGTTCGGCCAGCCCGAAATCAAGCTGGGCGTGATCCCCGGCGCGGGCGGCACGCAGCGTCTGCCGCGCGCCGTCGGCAAGGCCAAGGCCATGGACCTGGCGCTGACTGCCCGCATGATGGGCGCCGAGGAAGCCGAGCGCGCCGGCCTCGTGTCGCGCGTGGTTGCCGCGGACAAGCTGCTTGAAGAAGCCATGGACGCGGCCACCGTCATCGCCTCCATGTCGCTGCCGTCGGTCATGATGGCCAAGGAATGCGTCAACCGCGCCTTCGAAGGTTCGCTCAACGAAGGGCTGCTGTTTGAACGCCGCGTGTTCCATTCGCTCTTTGCCACCGAAGACCAGAAGGAAGGCATGGCCGCGTTCACCGAAAAGCGCAAACCCGACTTCAAACACCGTTAATCCTTGTTACGGCTGTGCCTGCGTGAATCGCGGGCCACGCATTGCCAGGCGCGCCCTATGAAGGCGCGCTTTTTCATGGCCATCTGCGCGCAAAGTGCAGGTTTCGCCTTGAAACGTCTGGCTAGCACCTTGTTGCAGACTTCGGCCCTATCCTGAATGAGCGTCATCCCGAGGTGCCGCGCCAGAGCGGTTTGCTTTCACTGGCAAATCCTGCGCGGCGGCTCGATTGCAAACAAAATCAAGAAGGAGCCTTGCATGCGTAAACCCATCGCTACCCGCCGGCTGACCACGGCTGCGCTCGCCGGCGCGCTCAGCGTCTGCTTCATCAATGTCGCCCAGGCTCAATCGCCGCAATCCACGCTGCGCCTGGTCTCCGAGACGCCGTACGCCGCCCCGCAGGCCGCCCCGCGGATGAGCGAGGCGGAATTGCGCGATACGGCCATCGATGCCTACGTCTACGCGTATCCCATGGTGCTCATGGAACTGGCGCGCCGCCAGGCCACGGCGGTGCAAAGCCCGCTGGACGGCAAGGCGCCGATGAACCAGTTCGGCCACAAGGCCGCCTTCCCGGATCCGCGCGCGGCCGACACGCCCTGGCCCAGCGCCGACGCGCTGTACTCCAGCCTGTGGTTTGACGTCTCGCGCGCGCCGCTCATCATCAATCTGCCCGACACCGGCGGCCGCTACACCGTGCTGTCGGCGCTGGACATGTGGAGCGACGTCTTTGCCTCGCGCGGCACGCGCACCAATGGCAACGGCGCGCAGTCCTTCGCCATCGTCGGTCCGAACTGGAACGGCACCGTGCCGGCCGGCGTCGACGTGATCCGCAGCCCGACCGCGATGGGCTGGCTGATCGGCTGGACACAGGCGGGCGGTCCGCAGGACTACGCCGCGGTCAATCAGATCCAGTCCGGCATGACCGCGCGTCCGCTGCTGGTCCCCGTGACGCCCGCCACCGCGCCGCGCGGCCGCAACGCCGGCAACGCGTACCCGCAGACCGGCTCGGGCATCGGCACCGCGCCCATCGGCAGCAACCTGCCCATGCCGGCCCCCGCTGTCACGGTGCCCGACGGCACCCCGGCCGAGCAGGTCGCGGGCATGGATGCCGCCTCGTACTTTGCCGTGTTCTTCGACGCGCTGCGCAACAACCCGCCGCATGCCAACGACACGCCCATGCTGGACCGCATGCGCCGCATCGGCCTGGATGACCGCCAGCCGTTCTCGTATGGCCGCCTGAGCCCGGCAGTGCAGCAGGCGCTGACCGACGCGCAACCCCTGGCCGGCCGCCGCATCGCCGACAACGTCTCGCGCCTGGCCACCCCGATCAACGGCTGGAACACGGTGCTGACGGGCATCGGCACCTACGGCACCGACTACACGCGCCGTGCGGCCATCGCCTATGCCGGTCTGGGCGCGCCCACGCCGGAAGACGTGCTGTACCCGGTGACCGTGTCCGATTCCAAGGGCCGTCCGCTGGATTCCAGCGAAGACTACGTCCTGCATTTCGACAAGGGCCAGCTGCCGCCGGCCCAGCTCTGGTCGCTGCACGTCTACAACAGCAAGTACGGCTTTGCCGAGAATCCGGCCAACCGCTACGTGATCCGCAGCACCGACGGCCTGAAGTACAACGCCGACGGTTCGCTGGACATCTACGTGCAGCGCCGCGATCCGGGCGAATCCAAGCGCGCCAACTGGGTGAGCACACCTGCCGCCGACGGTCCGTTCGTCCTCAGCATGCGCCTGTACTCGCCGCAGAACACCGCCCTGGACGGGCAGTGGGCGCCGCCGCCGGTCAAGGAAGACTAAGCTCGGGCAAGCGCGAATCTGCTGAACGCATCGCTGCCGACGCGCATCTGCCAGAACGCACAAGGCGCGCGGTCTCCGACAAGGGGCCGCGCGCCTTTTCTTGCAGAGGCGGGACCGGCGGCCACGGCCCGGCAGAGCGCTCGCTCGTCCCCAATTTTTCCGCCGCAAGCAGGCGTTGTTGCCACCTTACAAACGGCCGAAAGTTCATTTGCTAGGGTGCAAAAAACCAAGCTATACTCTGCGGGTTTGACGCTTGCGGGATAAGAAACATGCGCTTCATAAAGCGCGTCGGTTCCCACAGGGCCAGGTTAAGCGGGGAAGTTTGATGCGGCAGAACTCCATGCAGCAACAGCAGGGTTTAGGGCAGGGTCCTGGACAAGGTCCGGGGGCTGAAAGCCTAAGACCCGAAGGTCTGAGACCCCACGGTCTGAGGTCCAGTCAGGATCAGGATTCGATCGATCCGGACGCGGTGGAAGTTCTGGTGCTCAGTGACGCGGATCGCGCGGCGCTGAACGCTCAAGCCAGCCGTGGGCTCTTGTTGGCATTGGCGGCGCAAGGCGCCATGGGGCTCGCAGCAGCAGTAATAGCGGGGGTTGTAGGAGGGGCGGCGGCAGGTTGGTCGGCGCTGGCGGGGGCAGGAGCGTATTTCATACCCAATGCGTTGTTCGCATTGCGCCTGGCTGTCAGCGTTCGGGCCGGCAAGGCCAGTCCCTTTACCTTTCTCTCTGGTGAGTTGATCAAGTTGTTCGCAACGGCATTGCTGTTGTGGCTGCTTTCGCGTGTGACGCATGACTGGCTTGTGTGGCCTGCCGCGTTGCTCGGCCTGATACTCACCCTGAAAGGCTATCTCCTGCTTCTGATGTTCCGCAGGCTGTCTTAGCGCCGAGTAAGTTGCGGCAAACGAAATCGTGGAATCGTCCGGTTCGCAAGGACCGGGCATACAGCAAATAGGATAGGTTCAAATGGCTGCTGCCAGCGACGTGTCGCCTCAATCCGCGTATATTCAGCATCACTTGGTGCATCTGAACAATACCGGTGAGAAACAGAGCGCTATTGCTCAGTTCGACATCATCAATTACGACTCGTTGTTCTGGTCCGGCCTGATGGGCCTGATCGTCATTTTCTTCCTGTGGCGCGCTGCCCGCCGTGCGACCAGCGGTGTTCCTTCCCGCTTCCAGGCCTTCGTGGAAATGATCGTCGACATGGTCGACGACCAGGCCAAGGGCATCGTCCACAACGCCAAGAGCCGTCTTTTCATCGCCCCGCTGGCCCTGACCGTGTTCCTCTGGATCATCCTGATGAACGCGCTGGACCTGCTGCCCGTCGACCTGCTGCCCTCGATCTGGCGCCTGACCGGCCTGGGTGCTGAGCACGGCGATCCCCTCTATTACCACCGCATCCTCCCGACCGCCGACCTGAACGTGCCGATGGGCATGTCGCTGGGCGTGCTGCTCCTGATGTTCTACTACGGCATCAAGATCAAGAAGCCGGGCGGTTTCGTCAAAGAACTGTTCACCGCGCCGTTCCATGCGCATGGCCTGGGCGCCATCGTGCTGGCCCCGTTCAACCTGCTGCTGAACCTGATCGAATACGCCGCCAAGTCCGTATCGCTGGGCATGCGGTTGTTCGGCAACATGTTCGCCGGCGAACTGATCTTCATGCTGATCGCCCTCCTGGGCGGCGCCTGGACCGGCTTCAACGGCGCCAGCATCGGCTTGGGCATCGGCCACATCCTGGCCGGCTCGATCTGGGCAATCTTCCACATCCTGATCGTTCTGCTCCAGGCCTTCATCTTCATGATGCTTACGCTGGTGTATCTCGGCCAGGCTCACGAAGGCCACTGATCCCCCGAATTTCCGGCGTCGGCCACCCGGCCGGCACCGGATAGCAAGATTATCTTGCATTGAGCTGTACCTCTTATTTTTCAATTTTTGACTTCAGATTTCTAACCAAGGAGTTGTCATGACCAACGTCGCTTTCGTTGCCCTCGCTTGCGGTCTTATCATCGGTCTGGGCGCTATCGGCGCTTGCATCGGCATCGCACTGATGGGCGGCAAGTATCTGGAAGCTTCGGCTCGTCAGCCTGAACTGATGAACGCTCTGCAAACGAAGATGTTCCTGCTGGCTGGCCTGATCGACGCGGCATTCCTGATCGGCGTGGGTATCGCCATGCTGTTCGCCTTCGCCAACCCGTTCGTCGGCTAAGGCACCGCCCGCCGGCAAATAGGTGGGTCATGACGCTGGCGGCGATGAGAGCAACGGCTCCATCGCCGGTCAGCAAGGTATCGAGTGCTCCGCGACGCCCCTTTCCGGGTGCGGTCGGAGCCGAAAGGTGTTAAAGGAACGACCGTGAATCTGAACGCGACGATCATTTTCCAGATGCTCGTGTTCTTCGTTCTGGGCTGGTTCACGATGAAATTCGTGTGGCCTCCCCTGACGAAGGCGATGGACGAGCGCCGCCAAAAAATCGCCGACGGCCTGGCCGCCGCCGAGAAGGGCAAAGCCGACCTGGCTCAAGCCCAGGCGCGCGTCAGTCTGATCGAGGCTTCTGCCAAGTCCGAAAACCACGCACGCATCATCGAGGCCGAGAAGCAAGCCGCCTCCCTGATCGAGCAGGCCCGCCGCGAAGCGGAAGCCGAACGTGCCCGCATCGTGGCGCAGGCTGCCCAGGATGCCGCGCAGGAAGTCCAGCGCGCCCGCGAAGCGTTGCGCGACGACGTCGCCGCGCTGGCCGTCAAGGGTGCTGAACAGATCCTCAAGCGCGAGGTTGACGCCCGCGCACACGCCGAGCTGCTGAACCAGCTCCGCGCGCAGCTCTAATCCGGGACCGTCATGGCTGAACTTTCCACTGTTGCCCGGCCCTACGCTGAAGCGCTCTTCAGCGCAGCGCGCGACGACAAGGCCGGTCTGCCGGCGTGGGCCGACCTGGTCAGCGAAATGTCGCAGGTCGCCTCCAACCCCGACGTGCGCGAGGCCATGGCCGATCCGCGTCTGGGCGACAAGCAGCGCGTCGAACTGTTTACCGGCCTGATCAAGGCCGATTTGCCGCAAGCCGCCCGTAATTTCATCGAGCTGCTGGTCGAAAACGACCGGCTGCTGCTGCTGCCCGAGATCGCCTCGCAATTCGTCGCGCTGCGGAATCGTCACGAAGGCACGGCGCAGGCGGAAATCACCAGCGCGTTCGAGCTGAGCGATGCCCAGGTCAAGGATCTGGTCGCCGCGCTCGAACAAAAATTCGGCCTCAAGCTCAAGCCCAGCGTTACCGTCGACCCGTCGTTGATCGGCGGCGTGCGCGTGGCCGTCGGCGACCAGGTGCTCGATACTTCCGTACAAGCCCAATTGGTCCGCATGCGCGATCAGCTCGCCGCTTAAGGCTACTAACAGGATTCCAGGAGTCAATATGCAACTCAATCCCTCCGAGATCAGCGAACTGCTCAAGAGCCGCATCGAGGGCCTGGGCGCTTCGGCTGATGTCCGTACTCAGGGCACCGTCGTGTCCGTGACCGACGGTATTACCCGCATCCACGGCCTGTCGGACGTGATGCAGGGCGAAATGCTCGAATTCCCCAACAACGTTTTCGGTCTGGCGCTCAACCTCGAGCGTGATTCCGTCGGCGCCGTTATTCTCGGCGACTACACCGGCGTTTCCGAAGGCGACCAGGTCAAGACGACCGGCCGCATTCTGGAAGTTCCGGTTGGTCCGGAACTGAAAGGCCGCGTGGTCAACACGCTGGGCGAGCCGATCGACGGCAAGGGCCCGGTCAACGCCAAGGCCACCGACATCATCGAAAAAGTGGCGCCTGGCGTTATCGCCCGCCGCTCGGTGTCGCAGCCGCTGCAAACCGGCATCAAGGCTATCGACTCGATGGTTCCCATCGGCCGTGGCCAGCGCGAACTGATCATTGGCGACCGCCAGACCGGCAAGACCGCCGTGGCCGTCGACACGATCATCAGCCAGAAGGGCAAGGGCGTCACCTGCGTGTACGTCGCTATCGGCCAGAAGGCGTCGACGATCAACAACGTGGTCCGCAAGCTCGAAGAGCACGGCGCGATGGAATACACCATCGTCGTGGCCGCCTCGGCTTCCGACTCCGCCGCCATGCAGTACCTGGCCGCCTACGCCGGCTGCACGATGGGCGAATACTTCCGCGATCGCGGCGAAGACGCCCTGATCGTCTATGACGACCTGACCAAGCAAGCCTGGGCCTACCGCCAGGTCTCGCTGCTGCTGCGCCGTCCGCCGGGCCGCGAAGCCTACCCGGGCGACGTGTTCTACCTGCACTCGCGTCTGCTCGAGCGTGCCGCTCGCGTCAACGAAGAGTACGTCGAGAAGTTCACCGAAGGCGCCGTCAAGGGCAAGACCGGCTCGCTGACCGCGCTGCCGATCATCGAAACCCAGGCAGGCGACGTGTCGGCCTTCGTTCCGACCAACGTGATCTCGATCACCGACGGCCAGATCTTCCTGGAAACCGACCTGTTCAACGCCGGTGTCCGCCCCGCAATCAACGCCGGTATCTCGGTGTCCCGCGTCGGTGGCGCTGCCCAGACCAAGGTCGTCAAGAAGCTGTCCGGCGGTATCCGTACCGACCTGGCGCAGTACCGTGAACTGGCCGCTTTCGCGCAGTTCGCCTCCGACCTGGACGACGCGACCCGCCGCCAGCTCGAGCGCGGCAAGCGCGTCGTGGAACTGCTCAAGCAGCCGCAATACCAGCCGCTGCAGGTGTGGGAACTGGCCGTTACGCTGTACACGGTCAACAACGGCTACCTGGATGACGTGGACGTGGCCCAAGTGCTGTCGTTCGAGAAGTCGCTGAAGGATCAGCTCAAGGCCAAGCACGCGGCCCTGATCCAGCGCATCGAAGACACCAAGGAACTGTCCAAGGACGACGAGGCCGAACTGGCCGCCGCCGTTCAGGAATTCAAGAAGCACGGTGCTTTTTAAGAAAGTGATGGGTTAGGCGTCCAAGGCGCCTCACCCATCCTTCCCGGATGGTTGAGGCGCGAGCGGAACCCATCGGCCAGTCTTCACAGGAAAGCGCAATGCCCGGAATTAAGGAAATCCGAACCAAGATCAAGAGCGTGCAAAACACGCGCAAGATCACCAAGGCGATGGAAATGGTCGCCGCATCCAAGATGCGCAAGGCGCAGGAACGGATGCGTGCTGGCCGTCCGTACGCCACCAAGGTGCGCGAGATTGCTGCGCACCTGATGCAGGCCAATCCCGAGTACAGCCACCCGTACCTGGTCGAACGCGAAATCAAGGCGGTCGGCGTGGTCATGGTGACGACCGACAAGGGTTTGTGCGGCGGCTTGAACACCAACATCACCCGCGTGACGTTGGCCAAGCTGAAAGAGTTCGAGAAAAACGGCATCGCCGTGCAAGCGACCGCTTTCGGCAACAAGGGCGTGGGTGTGCTGACCCGTATCGGCGCCAAACTGGTTTCCCAGGAAGTGCAACTGGGCGACAAGCCGCAACTGGACCGCCTGCTGGGCGCGATCAAGGTGCAGCTGGACGCCTACCTGGAAGGCCGTATCGACGCGCTGTACGTGGCCTCGACCCGCTTCGTCAACACGATGAAGCAAGAGCCCCTGTTCCTGCGTCTGCTGCCGCTGGCCAGCGGTTTGGAAGATCCGTACCAGACGGGCGCCGAAAGCCTGGCCAAGACCTCGGAAGTGAAGTCGGAATACAGCTGGGATTACATCTACGAACCCGACGCCCGTAGCGTGATCGACGACCTGCTGCAGCGTTACGTTGAAGGCCTGCTGTACCAAGCCGTGGCCGAGAACATGGCTTCGGAGCAGTCGGCCCGGATGGTCGCCATGAAGGCGGCGTCGGACAACGCCAAGAAGGTCATCGGCGATCTGCAACTGGTCTACAACAAGACCCGTCAGGCCGCGATCACCAAAGAAATTTCGGAAATCGTAGGGGGCGCTGCCGCCGTTTGAGGCAGGCAGCATCCCGTCAAAAGCTATCAAGCAAGGAATCGACATGAGCAACGGAACCATCGTTCAGTGCATCGGCGCCGTGGTGGATATTCAGTTCCCCCGCGATCAAATGCCCAAGATCTATGAAGCGCTTACTCTGGCCGACGAGGGTTCCTCGTTCGCCGAAAAGGGTCTGACGCTGGAAGTGCAGCAACAGCTGGGCGACGGCGTGGTGCGTACCATTGCGCTGGGCTCCAGCGACGGCCTGCGCCGCGGCATGAAGGTCACCGGCACGGGCGCCCCGATCTCGGTGCCCGTCGGCACCGGCACGCTGGGCCGCATCATGGACGTGCTGGGTCGTCCCATCGACGAAGCCGGCCCGATCCAGCACGACGAAAAGCGTGGTATCCACCAAGCCGCTCCCCGTTTCGACGAACTGTCGCCGTCGGTGGAACTGCTGGAAACCGGCATCAAGGTTATTGACTTGGTGTGCCCGTTCGCCAAGGGCGGCAAGGTCGGCCTGTTCGGCGGCGCCGGCGTGGGCAAGACCGTGAACATGATGGAACTCATCAACAACATCGCCAAGCAGCACAGCGGTTTGTCGGTGTTTGCCGGCGTGGGTGAGCGTACCCGTGAAGGCAACGACTTCTACCACGAAATGGAAGAGTCGAACGTTCTGGACAAGGTCGCGATGGTGTTCGGTCAGATGAACGAACCCCCCGGCAACCGTCTGCGCGTGGCGCTGACCGGCTTGACGATGGCCGAGAAGTTCCGCGACGAAGGCCGCGACATCCTGTTCTTCGTGGACAACATCTACCGCTACACGCTGGCCGGTACCGAAGTGTCCGCACTGCTGGGCCGTATGCCGTCCGCCGTGGGTTACCAGCCCACGCTGGCCGAGGAAATGGGCAAGCTGCAAGAGCGCATCACCTCGACCAAGACCGGCTCGATCACCTCGATCCAGGCCGTGTACGTCCCTGCGGACGACTTGACCGACCCGTCGCCTGCCACGACCTTCCAGCATTTGGACTCGACCGTCGTGCTGTCGCGTGACATCGCCGCCCTGGGTATCTACCCGGCCGTGGACCCGCTGGATTCGTCCAGCCGCCAGCTCGACCCGCAAGTCGTCGGCGAAGAGCACTACGCCGTGGCCCGTGGCGTGCAGCAGACGCTGCAGCGCTACAAGGAACTGCGCGACATCATCGCGATTCTGGGCATGGACGAACTGTCGCCGGAAGACAAGCAGGCCGTGGCCCGCGCGCGTAAGATCCAGCGCTTCCTGTCGCAGCCGTTCCACGTCGCCGAAGTGTTCACCGGTTCGCCCGGCAAGTACGTTCCGCTGGCCGAAACCATCCGTGGTTTCAAGATGATCGTCAACGGCGAGTGCGATGCCCTGCCGGAACAGGCGTTCTACATGGTCGGTTCGATCGACGAGGCCTTCGAGAAGGCCAAGAAACTGCAATAAGGAACCGATATGGCTACCCTGCATGTGGATGTGGTCAGCGCAGAGGAAGCGATCTTCACCGGTGAGGCGAAGTTCGTGGTTCTGCCTGGCGAGTCGGGTGAACTGGGCATTCTGCCCGGCCACACCCCGCTGATCTCGCGCATACGCCCCGGAACGGTCAAGATCGTTCGTGCCGACCAAGGCGAGGAAAACATCTTCGTCGCCGGGGGTATCCTGGAAGTTCAGCCGGGCAGCGTGACGGTTCTGGCCGACACGGCTATCCGCGCCGCCGACCTCGACGAAGCCCGCGCCCTGGAAGCGCGCCAGAAGGCCGAACTGGCCCTGGCCAACGCCAAGGACAAGGCTGACATCGCTGTCGTCGAAGCCGAGCTCGCCATGCTGGCTGCACAAGCCATCGCGGCGCGCAAGCTGCGCCAAGGCGGCCGCTCGCACTAAGCGGCAACGCGGTTCTCCGGGCTTGCCCGGGACACGAAAGAAGCGGCCCCCGGGCCGCTTTTTTCATGGGGTGCGAAACTGCGAAACCCATGCGGACGCCCCGTCACGGCCAGCCGCAATGCGTTCACTACGAATAGTCGCGGCGGTGTTGCAACAGTAGCCTTCAGTTTTGCGATGCAAACGAGGAAGGCATGCGAGACGTGCTGGATTGCGGGGTGCTGATGGCGCCCGATCATGAAACGACGATGGGCGCCTGGGTCGCAGGCCATCAGGGCAGGGTGACGCGCGTGCGGCTGCATGCGGTGTCCCTGGCGCCGCCGCCGGACTCCCTCGCCCGGCAGTCGCTGTCGCTGCGGCGTTACGACGCCTGCATCCTGCCCGTGGCGCCGGGGTCGCTGGCGTGGGCCCGCATGGCCCTGCAGCAAGCCCGCAGCACGCTCTCCACCCCCATTCTGCTGCTGATCCACGACGTGAAGGCGCCAGCGATTCTCGATCTGCTCAGCTTGGGCGCGGCCGATTTCATCGGCCAGCCGGTGTGCCTGGAAAGCCTGCGCGTACGGCTGGTTCGCCTCGCCCGCCGCAGCGCCTTGCCGGGCGCCGGCGCGACGGGCGGGGTCCATGAGCGCCGGGCCAGCTATCTAAGCGTTGACGCGCCGACGGGCGGCGCCGGGCATGCGCTCGCCGGTCAACGCTTCTCCGATGCGGGCGAGCTTGAGCGCGCGCCGCTCTCGCATCACGCGTCCCACGCATTGCTCGGGCGTCATTCGCCTCATGCGCACCACCCGTCTATCGGTCCCCACGCGGCGTCCGCGCGTCCCAGGGTGGCCGTCGATGTCATCGAACACGCCTTGAGCAGCATGCGCCACCAATACAAGCGGGGCGCGCCAGAGACCTTTCGCGCGGCGAAGGCGCAGGTGGTGAACGGATTCGAGCGCGAATACATCCGCCATGCGCTGTCGCGTCACGGGGGCAACGTGGCCCAGGCAGCGCGCGCGTGCGCCAAGCACCGCCGGGCGTTCTGGGCGCTGATGCGCAAGCACGGCATAGAAGCCGCACCCTACCGCCAGGCCGCGCAGGCGGCCTCCCTGCAGCACGAAGGCGGCTAAGGCGCAAAGGCGCCAACCCGTCCCCTGCGCTGCCCCTTGCGCGTGCGCAATCCCCCGGATACGGCCGCCGCGCGCCTTGCCGGCCAGGGGAAGTAAACTCACGGCTTCCGATCATCGAGGTTAGCCGTGTACGCTCCCCGTTTGAAGAACGATGTGTTCTTGCGCGCCCTGATGCGCGAACCCGTGCCTTATACCCCCATCTGGCTGATGCGCCAGGCGGGCCGCTATCTGCCCGAGTACCGCGAGACGCGCGCGCGTGCGGGCTCGTTCATGGGCCTGGCGCAGAATCCGGACTTTGCTTCGGAAGTCACGCTGCAGCCGTTGGAACGCTATGACCTGGACGCGGCCATCCTGTTCTCGGACATCCTGACCGTGCCGCACGCGATGGGTCTGGGGCTGGACTTCGCCGAAGGCGAGGGCCCGCGGTTTGCGCATCCCATCCGCACCGAAGAGGACGTCGCGCGCCTGGCGGTGCCCGACATGGACAAGCTGCGCTACGTGTTCGATGCGGTCAGCACCATCCGGCGCGATCTTGACGGCAAGGTGCCGCTGATCGGTTTTGCCGGCAGCCCCTGGACCATCGCCTGCTACATGGTTGAAGGCAAGGGCAGCGACGACTACCGCCTCATCAAGACCCTGCTGTACTCGCGCCCAGATCTGCTTCATCGCATCCTCGAGATCAACGCCGAAGCCACCCTGCAATACCTGAATGGCCAGATCGCCGCGGGCGCTCAGGCCGTCATGCTGTTCGACAGCTGGGGCGGTGTGCTGGCCGATGGCCTCTTTCAGCAGTTCTCGCTGGCCTACACGAAGAAGGTCGTGGCGGGCCTGACCCGCGAGTACGAAGGCCGGCGCGTGCCCGTCATCGTGTTCACGAAAGGCGGCGGCCAATGGCTTGAAGATATCGCGGCCTGTGGCAGCGACGCCGTGGGCCTGGACTGGACGGTGGACCTGGCGGCGGCCCGCCGGCGCACCGGGGATTCGGTCGCGTTCCAGGGCAACCTGGATCCGATGGCGCTCTTTGGTGGCGCCAGCGCCATCCGCAAAGAGGCGCGCCGGGTGCTGGACGCGTTCGGACCGGTGGGCAAGGGCGGCCATGTGTTCAATCTGGGGCATGGCATTTCCCGCTTCACTCCGCCAGAAGCGGTAGCTGAATTGGTCGATGAAGTCCACCAACACAGCCGTGCCCTACACGCGTAAGTAAGTGAACGCTTCGGCCCGAAGGGCCGAAGCAAGCAGGCCGCGAAGGCGACTTGTGCACAATGAATTCGGCCTCGGGGAAAACCCTTCCCAAGCTGGCTTACATTCTCGAAACCGGCCTCAAGTGCCTGTTTTATATCGGAAAATGTCGCTTATCAACAGGGGTGCAATAGTTTGTGCATTCTTGCCATATTCCATTTTCCGATGTTGCTCTTGCCTTTTCCCCAAAGTTATCCACAGGCGTCGGTGGATCGATGGCGTCCGGGCAGGCGACAATCGTCCCATGCCGCGCCTGGCGCTTCTCATCCTTTCGGCTAGTCCTATTTCAGTAGATGAATGTCCCCCGATTCCCTGCCTGACGCGCAAGTAAAGCCCGACTCCTCAGCGGTGTGCTGGGTGCGCGTCGCGCTGGACGTGCCGTTGCCCGGCCCGTTCGATTACCGCAGTGATGCGCCGATCGCCGTCGGCCTGCGGGTGATCGTTCCGTTCGGCCGGCGCAAGATGATCGGGGTTGTCGTCGACAATCCCGCCGAACCTTCTTTCGAGCCCAAGCAGATTCGGCCCATCGAGGCGGTGCTGGACGATCTGCCGCCGTTCGACGAAGCGTGGTTGCGCATGGCGCGCTTTGCCGCCGACTACTATCAGCGGCCCCTGGGCGAGGTGATGCTGCCCACGCTGCCGCCGCCGCTGCGCAAGCCCACGTCCTATCAGGGCAAACGGTCCGGGGAAGGGCCCGTGGCGCGCATGGATGCGCGCAAGCGCAAGACTGTGCGCGCGCCGGCCACGCCCGACCAGCCGCCCGCGCTGAACGACGCGCAGGAAGCCGCGGTGCAAGCCATTGGCGCGCTGGACGGATTCAAGCCGGTGCTGCTGCATGGCGTGACGGGAAGCGGCAAGACCGAGGTCTACCTGCGTGCCGCCGAAAAGGTCCTGGCGGCGGGGCGGCAGGTGCTGTTGCTTGTCCCGGAAATCAACCTGACGCCGCAGCTTGAAGCCGCGCTGCGGGCGCGCCTGGAGTCTCTGGTCGGGCCCGAGGGGCTGGCGGTCATGCACAGCGGCCTGTCCGACGGCGAGCGGCTGCAGGCCTGGACCCGCGCCCATCGCGGGCAAGCCCGCATGCTGCTGGGCACGCGCATGTCGATCTTCGCGCCGCTGACGCAGCTAGGACTGATCGTGGTCGACGAGGAACACGACGCCTCCTACAAGCAGCAGGACGGACTGCGTTATTCGGCGCGCGACCTGGCCGTGTGGCGCGCTCACGATCTGAACATCCCGGTCGTGCTGGGCTCGGCCACGCCGTCGCTGGAGACCTGGCAGCACGCCGAACGCGGCCGCTACCTGCGCCTGACGCTGCCGGGCCGCGCCCGCTCCAGCGAACTGCCCAAGATCCGGCTGGTGGACACGCGCCGCCTGCAAATGAAGCAAGGCCTGTCGCCGCAGCTTGTCGAGGCCATCGGCCAGCGGCTCGAGCGCAAGGAACAGGTGCTGATCTTCCTGAACCGGCGCGGCTATTCGCCCGTCCTGCACTGCCAGTCCTGCGCCTGGGTCAGCAACTGTCCGCGCTGCACGGCCTTTACCGTGCTGCATCGCACCGATGGCCGCGGCCATCGCCTGCAATGCCATCACTGCGGTTACCAGGCCCCCGTGCCGCGCGCCTGCCCCGAATGCGGTGATCAGGACTTGGCGCCGATGGGCCGCGGCACGCAGCGTGTCGAGGAACACCTGGCCGAACTCTTTCCCGAGGCGCGCATCCTGCGCATCGACGCCGACAGCACGCGCAAGAAGGGCAGTGCCGAGGCGTTGTTCGCGTCCGTGCACGCCGGCGAGGTCGACATTCTGGTGGGCACGCAGATGGTGGCCAAGGGCCACGACTTTGCGCGCCTGGGACTGGTGGGCGTGCTGAACGCGGATTCGATGCTGTTCGCCCATGATTTCCGCGCGCCCGAGCGCCTCTTTGCGCAATTGATGCAGGTGGCCGGCCGCGCGGGCCGCCACCAGGGCAACGGAGAAGTCCTGATCCAGACCGGCTACCCCGAGCAGCCGGTGTACCAGGCCCTGCTGCGCCACGATTACGCCGGATTCGCGCGCCATGCGCTGCACGAGCGCGAGAGCACGGGGCTTCCGCCCTTCGTTTACCAGGCGCTGCTGACCGCCGAAGCGCGTGAGCTCAAGGTGGCCCAGGCGTTCCTGGAGCAGGCGCGCGTGCTGCCCGAGGGCGAGTGGGCCGCCGATTTTCCGGGCATGGACGCGATCATGCTGTATGACCCCGTGCCGCTGCGCGTGGTGCGCGTGGCCAACATCGAGCGCGCCCAACTGCTGGCAGAAAGCAGCAGCCGGCCGGCCCTGCAGGCGTTTCTGGCTTCATGGTCGCACCACCTGCCTTATCTGGCCAACGAGGCGCGCGTGCGCTGGCAACTGGAAGTCGATCCGCTGGAAATCTGATCGGCGGCGAAGCGGGACGCTCGGGCGACGGGGCGCTGCGGCAACAGTTCGCCGCTGCGACGATGCTCCGGTGTCGCGAACCTGCGGCCACGCGGGGCGCTTCTACGGCCACCCGCCGATGCGCCATCGACCCGATTGTTCTATGATCGTCTTCCTCTATCGCACCGGCGCGGCAGACCCGCTGCGGCGGCTGCGCCCGTCCCCTTTTTCTCGCGTTTTTCCGGCCCATTGACGGGCAGCGGCAGGCCCCTTGCTTGCCGGCTGTCCTGGCATGGCCGCCGCAACGCATGACGATCTGACTCTCCAATGTCCGCAAGCGAACCGATTGGCCACGGCATGAATCCCGCGCAGCGGGAGGCGACGCTTTACCTGGACGGCCCCTGCCTGGTCCTGGCCGGCGCCGGCAGCGGCAAGACGCGCGTCATCACGCAGAAGATCGCGTATTTGCTGCGCGAATGCGGCTACATGGGCCGCAACGTGGTGGCGCTGACCTTCACCAACAAGGCCGCGCGCGAAATGGACGAGCGCGTGAAGACGCTGGTGGACCGCAAGCTGTCCAAGGGCCTGATCATCAGCACCTTTCACTCGCTGGGCGTGAAGATGCTGCGCGAAGAAGCGCGCAACGCCGGCCTGAAGCCCACGTTCTCCATCCTGGATGCCGACGACGCCATGTCGATCATCCAGGAACTGCTGGCGACCACCGACAAGGCCCGCCTGCGCCACGTGCAGGGCATCATCTCGCTGTGGAAGAACGCGCTGATGGAGCCGGACGACGCCGCGCGTGAAGCCATCACCCCGGGCGACGTCGAAGCCGCCAACGTCTATCGCAGCTATGCCGCCACGCTGGCCGCCTATCAGGCCGTCGACTTCGACGACCTGATCCGCATTCCCGCGCAGCTGCTGGCCAGCAACGAAGAAGTGCGCACCCGCTGGCAGAACCGCGTGCGCTACCTGCTGGTCGATGAGTACCAGGACACCAACGTGTGCCAGTACCGGCTGGTGCAATTGCTGACGGGCCCGCGCGCCATGTTCACCGCGGTGGGCGACGATGACCAGGCCATCTATGCCTGGCGCGGCGCCACCATCGAGAACCTGGCCAAGCTGACTACCGACTACCCCAACATCAAGCTCATCAAGCTTGAGCAGAACTACCGCTCGGTGCAGCGCATCCTGGCGGCGGCCAACCAGGTCATCGAAAAGAACCCCAAGCTCTTCGAGAAAAAACTGTGGTCCGAGCTGGGCGTGGGCGAACCCATCACGGTGGCGGCCATGGACGGCGAGGAACAGGAGGCCGAGTCCATCGCCATGAAGGTGTCGGCGGCGCGCTTCGAGCGCCAGGCCCAGTGGAAGGATTTCGCCATCCTGTACCGCAGCAACCATCAGTCGCGCATCCTGGAGCAGGCACTGCGCAACCTGAAGATCCCGTACACGATTTCCGGCGGGCAAAGCTTTTTCGACAAGGCAGAAGTGCGCGACATCCTGGCGTATCTGCGCGTGCTGGCCAACGACGATGACGATCCCGCCTTCATCCGCGCCGCAACCACGCCCAAGCGCGGCATCGGCCAGGCCACGCTGCAGGCGCTGGGCCAGTACGCGGCCAGCCGGGAACTGTCGCTGCTTGCCGCCGTGGCCGAGACCGGCCTCGAAAGCGTGCTCGCGCCCCGCCAGCTTGAACAGCTGCGCACGTTTGCCGAATTCATCCGCCGCATGCAGTGGCGCGCCGGTCGCGGCGCGGCCTCGGGCAAGGACGCGGCGCCCGCGGAACCGGCCGGCGCGATTCTCGACGACCTGCTCGAAGCCATTCAGTACGAGCGCCACCTGTTCGAAATCTTCGAGGAACGGCCCGCGCAGACGCGCTGGCAGAACGTGCTGGAGCTGACCGGCTGGCTCAAGCGCAAGGCCGAGGAAGACAACATGACGCTCTTTGACCTGGTGCAGCACGTCGCCCTGGTCACCATGCTGGAACGCGGCGAGGAAGAAGAGCCCGACGCCGTGAAGATGTCGACGCTGCACGCTTCCAAGGGCCTGGAGTATCCGCACGTGTACCTCGCGGGCGTGGAAGAAGGCCTGCTGCCTCACTTGGGCAAGGACGACGAAGTCGGCGACCCGGCGCGTGCCGCCGAAAACCTGGCCACCCGCATCCAGGAAGAACGGCGACTGATGTATGTCGGCATCACGCGCGCGCAGCGCAGCCTGCACCTGAGCTGGTGCAAGCGCCGCCGCCGTGCGCGCGAAGACCTGGTCCGCGAGCCCTCACGCTTCATCGAGGAGATGGGACTGGGCGACGTGCGCATCCAGGAAGACGACGCGACGGCCGCCATGAGCCCCAAGGAGCGCATGGCCATGCTGAAGGCGCTGCTGAACAAATAGGGCCGGCGGCGCGGGCTTGAAGAAAGCCCTGCCTCGCTCCTACACTGGCCTGTCCGGATCGAAGGAGCGCATCATGTGCCGTTGGCTGGCTTATACCGGTAGTCCCCTGCAGATGGAGAGCGTGCTGTTCAAGGCCAAGCACTCGCTCATCGAACAGAGCCTGCATTCGCGCCTGGGCGCGACCACCACGAACGGGGACGGATTCGGGCTGGGGTGGTACAGCCGCGCCATCGAAGGCCGGCCCGCCGAGCCGCCGTTTCGCTACCGCAGCGTGCACCCCGCCTGGAACGACCGCAACCTGCGCGAGGCGGCGCGCGCCATCCATGCGCCGCTTTTCGTCGCGCACATCCGCGCCGCCACCGATACCCCCGCGCAGGAAACCAACTGCCACCCCTTCCGCCACGGGCACTGGCTGTTCGTGCACAACGGCCTCATCCGCGACTATCCGCTGTTGCGGCGCGATCTGATGCTGATGATCGCGCCCGGCTATTTCGGGTCGCTGGAAGGCTCCACGGATTCCGAGGTGATGTTTCTCTTGGCCCTCACGTTCGGCCTGGACGAGGATCCCATCGCGGCCATCGCCCGCATGGTCGGCGCCGTCGAGGAAGCCGGCCGGCGTCACGGCGTGGCGCATCCCATCAACATGACGGTGTGCGCGTTGGAC
Organism: Achromobacter mucicolens; assembly: GCF_029866465.1. Classification (NCBI taxonomy): domain Bacteria; kingdom Pseudomonadati; phylum Pseudomonadota; class Betaproteobacteria; order Burkholderiales; family Alcaligenaceae; genus Achromobacter; species Achromobacter mucicolens. The sequence continues at coordinate 396,517 of NZ_CP123364.1, forward strand.
GGCGAACGTCTCATCGCCGTGCGTTATTCCAGCGAAAGCGACTCGCGCACGCTGTTTCACAACACCTGCGTGCGCCACCTGCGCGAACTCTATCCCGACAACGCGCAGATCGCCGCCATGGACGACGACGCCTTCCTGCTGCTGTCCGAGCCCCTGTCGGACATGGCGGGCGTCTGGGAAGAAGTGCCCGAGTCCACGGCAATCATCGCGGGACGCGGCAACGTGCAGCACTTCCGGTTTGCGCCGATTCCGCCGGGCGAGTGATCTGCGTCGAAAGTGCGGGAATTGGGGTCATCAAGCACGTATTTCGCATATGGGCGAGAATACGGCTCGCAAGACATTGCGACGTCCTGGGCCGCGAGAGCACCCCAATCCAATCAGGAAGTTGCATGACAGATAGCCAAACCCCGCAGGCCATAGACGCATTCGCGGTGTTTACGCGCACGGGGCGCGCCCCGGATTGCTTTGAATTGCACGAAAAAGGCGTAGTCGATCAGGAAGGCGGCGCCCGCTGCTACACCGCGTTCGCGGACATCCACGACCTCTGCCTGTACGCCAGCCGCCCGGACACGGCCGCGGCTCCCGTCGACAGCCTGGCGTTTCGCAGCGCCCCGCAAGGCGCTTGGACCACCGCCGACGGCGTCGACGATTTCCCCGCCTTCATGGACGCCTTCCGCGCGCAGTACGTGGCGCAACGCCTACCGGTGCTGGAAGCGCTGCAGGCGCAAGGCGCGCGCGTCGCGTTCCGCTATATCGCGGGCGGCGCCTTCCCCGACCTCAAGACGCGCGAGCTGTCCCTGTCCGCGCAAGGCCTGCATATCGACGGCGCCACGTGGCCGTATGAGTCGCTGCAGCCCATCGATCTGGACGATTGGACCGACACGGTCACCTTGCAGGACGACAACGGCGAGACGGTCTTCACGTGCCGTGTCGCGAACATCCTGAGTTCCGACCTCTTTGTAAACCTGGTCTACGACCGGTTGGGTCAGACGGCGCAATACGCCTGACGCCGGGCGCCGGCCCAGCAAGCCGATCGCGCCACGCTTCTCAAGATATGGCCGCCGGGGGGCGGCCATGTTTCATTCAATGCCCCGAATGCAGGGCAGGATTCAACGTGCCCCAGGCCGCGGTGCGCACCAGCGCCTCCACCGCGCCCGTCTGCGAGTTGCGGCGGAACAGCAGCCCATGCTGGCCCGCCAGCGACACCGCCTTCACGACGGCCCCTTCCGGCGTCAGCACCCGCGTGCCGGCCGTGACATAGCAGCCGGCTTCGACCACGCAGTCATCGCCCAGCGAAATGCCCAGGCCGGAATTGGCGCCCAGCAGGCAACGCTTGCCAATCGACACCACCTGCTTGCCGCCGCCCGACATGGTGCCCATGATCGACGCGCCGCCGCCGATATCGGTGCCATCGTCCACGATCACGCCCGCGCTGATGCGGCCTTCGACCATGGACGCACCCAGCGTGCCAGCGTTGAAATTGCAAAACCCTTCATGCAGCACGGTGGTGCCCGGCGACAGGTGCGCGCCCAGCCGCACACGCGCCGTGTCCGCGATGCGCACGCCACTGGCCACGACGTAATCGGTCATGCGCGGGATCTTGTCCACGCTGCGAATTTCCAGCACCTGCCCGGTGGCGCGCAGATGCCAGCGCAGCGCGTCCACCTGTTCCACCGCACAAGGCCCCGCCGAGGTCCACGCGACGTTGGCCAGCACCCCAAACAACCCATCCAGATTGGCGCCGTGCGGCCGGATGAGCCGATGGCTGAGCAGATGCAGCCGCAGGTACGCATCGTGCGCATCGACGGGCGGCTCATCCAGCGACGAAATCGCGGTCCGCACGGCGACGATATCCACCTTGCGGCGGGTGTCACGGACGAGCGCGGTGGCAACGTGCTCGCCGAGGGCGGCGCGCGCTTCTTCCGGCGTCAAGTGACGCGTTCCCGTGGGCGGGGCGTTATCGGCGAGCGAGGGCCGCGGATACCAGGTGTCTAGGATGGTGCCGTCGGCGGCTAACGTTGCCAGGCCGTAGGCGATGGCGCTTTTGGGGGTGGCGGACATGACGGGGGGATGATGGCGATTTTGGTGGGCGACATTCTAGGCGAATGGGGGTGGATGTTGGTGGTATTTGGGGGTGGCGGTTTTGTCTACGGATGTGGGTTGCGACGGTCTTCGTAGGTCGCCCGACGCCGCAGTCACCGTGGGCACGATCGCCCACGATTGCGGTCCGGAGCCTTCGCTCCGGACTTCCCCGTTGTCATCTTCGTCCGCCTTCGGCTCCCTTCAGATTCCCTCGGGCGCATCGACGGCGCTCGCACCCACGGTGACCGCGACGCCGTGCTGCGAGGGTCTTTGGTTTGGGGCGCTGTAAGACCTGTATGCGGGGCAGGGGATTTGCGGGGCCGCCGAATTGCTGCCGCCCGGGCGGCGGCAATCGGCATACGGGCGTCTGGTCGTCGGGGCGATGCGCGCTTGCGCGCTGGCAGAGAGTTGTTAGCTAATGGGCCGCCGTCACGGGGGGAGGGGCGGTGATGGGCGGCGCGGCGACGGGTCGCCACAGCTTGCCGATCGGTTCGCGCCGCCCATCGGGCACTGGGGTTCAAGTGACGATTACTGGCGGCTCTGCCTGGACCTGCCCAGCGCGTTTGCAGCTGCCGGTGTCTGACACCCTAGGAAGACGCACTTGGTATGACGGGGAGTGTCATAAATTTTGTGTTTGGGGCCTAACATGTTGCTCAAGGAGCATGTATGGCTACCAAGAAAAAAACGCCGCTGAGGGAACTGCCGGCGATTCCAGCAGAGTTGGTTGATCAATTCGTCAAAGGCCCTATGACCGCCGAGGCGGTGCAGGACCTGTCGATGGCGTTCAAGAAGGCGCTGATCGAACGGGCCCTGGGAGCAGAATTGGGCCACCACCTGGGCTATCCGGCGGGCGGCGAGCGCCCCGAGCAGGCCACCAATCAACGCAACGGCAAGAGTTCCAAGACAGTCCTGACCGATGACGGGCCGCTGCGGGTGGAGATCCCACGCGACCGCGATGGCAGCTTCGCTCCGATCCTGATCCCCAAGCACGAGCGCCGCTTTACCGGGTTCGACGACAAGATCATCGCCATGTACGCCCGCGGCATGACGGTGCGCGAGATCCAAGGGTTTCTGCTCGAGCAGTACGGCACGGAAGTCTCGCCGGAGTTCGTCAGCTCGGTGACCGACGCGGTGATGGAGGAGGTCACGGCCTGGCAGACGCGGCCTCTGGAGACGATGTATCCGGTGGTGTTCTTCGACGCGCTGCGGGTCAAGATCCGCGAGGACGGCGTGGTGCGCAACAAGGCCGTGTACTTGGCGCTGGCGGTGTTGCCAGACGGCACGCGCGACATCCTGGGCCTGTGGATCGAGCAGACTGAGGGCGCCAAGTTCTGGATGAAGGTGTTCAACGAGCTCAAGACCCGTGGCACGCAGGACATCCTGATCGCTGTCACTGACGGTCTAAAGGGCATGGAGCAGGCGCTGAATGCGGTGTTCCCGGCCACGACGCTGCAGACTTGCATCGTGCACCTGATCCGCTCCAGCCTGGAATACGCCAGTTGGAAGGAGCGCCGCACGGTGGCTGCGGCGCTAAGGCCGATCTACACGGCAGCGACCGTGGAGGCAGCGCTGGCCGCGCTCGTGCAGTTCGAGCAAGGCCCTTGGGGCCAGCGCTACGCCCCGATCGCTGACGCATGGCGCCGGGCCTGGGACCGTGTGATCCCGTTCTTTACGTTCCCACCGGCGATCCGCAAGGTGATTTACACCACCAATGCGATCGAGAGCATTAATGCCCAACTGCGCCGCGCGGTGAAAACGCGAGGTCACTTCCCGAGCGACGAAGCGGCCACCAAGCTACTGTGGCTGGTCTTGCGCAACATCACCGGGGCCTGGGGCAGCGCCACGCACGACTGGAAGGCCGCTATGAACCAGTTCGCCGTGATTTATGCAGAACGCTTCACTGACCCGTATCGCTGAGATAGCATCCATAAGCCTGATAGAAACAACTATCAGGCTTCTAACGCCTCAAACACAAAAATACTGACACTCCCGTATGACGGGAATCTCACCAGGGTGTCAGACACCTTGAGAGGAAGCAGCCACACGCGAAGCGTCAAAGCGACGACGCAAGACGCCGCGTAAGTCCCCGGAGGCCGCCCGCGCGGCCGAACGGGGACGGGCACCGCAAGACGCTTCTCTTCCAAACGTCTGCGTGCAAGAACCTCAAGAACCCGACTCGCCCCGCCGCCCGTAAAGATTTAGCCGTAGAGCCCGGTGTGGCGTGGGCCTGGGGTGGGCGGGGCGTTTAGATGCGCCCGGCGGAAACCGAAGGGAGCCGAAGGCGGACGAGATTCTATGGTCTCGGTCAAGTAATTGACGGTCGCAATTTCTCTGGATCAAAGGGTTGGCCTGTTCGCCATACCCCGTATGCGATCCGCAAGAGTTTGCGGGCAATTATGACCAAGGCGGCAGTCGAGGCCAGCCCTCGAGCCCTGAGCATGGCGTAGTAATCCTTGAATTGTGCCGTGCGCGCCGCTGAGCTAGCCGCGTTGTAGAGCAATGTCCTCGCCGCCTTATCGCCCTGCTTGCTTAGTCGGCGGCGACCGACTTTTCTTCCGGATTCGTGCGGCCTCGGATCCAGGCCACAGAAGGCGACCGCCGCATCGCTGCTGGCAAAGTCGATCCGGCTGAACAAGCTCGTCAGGGCAACGCCGGTTATCGGTCCTATGCCGCATATGCCGGTGAGCAGACCGTATGTCTTGGCCCAGTCACTCTGGGCCTTAATCTTGGCAATCATTTCCCGTTCGAGCTGATCTGACCACGCCGTCAAACTTGCGAGAGCCTTCTTCTGATGGCTGCTTACGCAACCATGTCGCTGAGCCGACAATCGCAAGGATGTGCCCACTCGGACCACCGTCGATCTCAACGCCTGAAGTGCTCTGACTTCCTGCAATTCTGGAGATATCGGTTCGTAACGATGCAGTTTTTTGTGATGCTGCGCGATGTATTGCGCGATGACGGCGGCATCCAGTCGATCTGTCTTGCCGCGGTTCCCCAAAGAGATGGCGTAATGATGGACGTGGGTCGGATTAAGGACATAAACCTCAAATCCACGCTCATGCGCCGTACGAGCCAGGAGCTCTTGATAGCCTCCTGAGGCTTCCATGGCGATCACACTAGGGGCCGGCAGACGCTTTAACCAGCCCACGATGCTGGAGCGATTGTTAGGCAAGACGCCCGTCACGATCTCTCCGTCAGACGCGGCTACTTGAAGCTCAAACTTGCCGACATCGACCCCAATAAAAACGACTGAAGTTTGCATGACAGCTCTCCCTGCGATACGTTAAGTCCGCTGGGGTAGCCACGCCTCGGGCGTTACCTTGCGATCAATCGGCGGTCTCGGCCGCTAGATTCCTTATCGACGCGTGAGGCGGGGTGGGATGCTCTCGTCCTGGCAGTCCGGGTGCAACCGGCTGATGGTTGACAACGTCCCTTACCCCAGCGCCTTTCTTCTTCGAAAGACGCATCCACACCATACAAGGTTGAGCACGGGGAAGTCCGGAGCGAAGGCTCCGGACCGCAATCGGAGCCCCGCCCACCCCAGGCCCACGCCGCGCCGGGCGTCAAAAGAACTCCCCCCCCGCGCGACATCAACCCCCATCAACCCCACCAACAACATCCAAAAAACCAAACCTTCAAGCCAAATCCCGCAGCAGCAATTCCCAAAACTTCAATCGCTGCTCCAACGTAGACACCAGCACGTACTCATTCAGCGTATGCGCCCCATCTCCATCCGCGCCGAGACCATCCAGCGTCGGAATACCCATTGCCGACGTGAAGTTGGCATCGCTGCCGCCACCCGTCATGGGTGCATCTTCGAGCAGGAAGCCCGCGCGGTCCGCGAAACCTTGCACCAATGCCAGCAATGCAGCGGCTTCTTCCGTCTTGACCATCGGGGGCCGGTTCAGTTCGACGTCGATGTCCAGTTCAACGTCCGGACCCACCGCGCACAGTTCGCGCATGCGGCGCAGCACGTCTTCGGCGGCGCCCATGTCGGGCACGCGGAAGTCGACGACGCAGCGGCACAGGGCCGGCACCGTGTTGGTGACGGTGCCGCCGGCGATCGTGCCCACGCTGACGGTGATGCCGCGGTCGTAGTCGGTCATGGCTTCCAGCGCCAGCACCTGGTGGGCCATTTCGCGGATCGCGCTGCGGCCCTTCTCGTGCTGCATGCCTGCGTGGGCGGGGCGGCCCTTGACGTTCAGGTTCAGCATGCCCGTGCCCTTGCGCGCCGTCACGCACTTGCCGCCGTTGGGGCGGGCAGGTTCGCAGACCAGCGCGTACTTCGCGTTCGCGGCGAAGCGTTCGATGTGCGGGCGCGAGGCGTGGCTGCCCGTTTCTTCGTCGGGAACCACCAGGAAGTCCACCGGCAGTTGCGTAGCGCCCGGACGCGCCACGCCGGCCAGGGCCGTCAGCGCCAGGTAGATGCCCGCCTTCATGTCATAGCTGCCCGGGCCGTAGAGACGGTCGCCGTCGATGCGCACGGGGTTTTCCAGCAGCGTGCCAACCGGATGCACCGTGTCCATGTGCGCCAGGATCAGGATGCCGGGACGCGTGTCGCCGGGGGCGCGGTTGGTCGCGTACAGCAGCGGCCCCGTCGTGGGGCCCAGCGACGACAGCTCAGCGGTCAGGCCGGCGGCGGCCGCGTAGTCGGCGATGATGCGCGCCATCGCGGCAATGCCGTCGGGGAAGTTCGACGGCGACTCGCATTGCAGCCAGCTCTGGATGCCGGCGACGATCTGTTCAGTGCTCTGGGTGTTGGACATGGCGATATCGGGGTTCAGCGATGGGAAAAGGGTTCAGGCGACCTGCTGGCCGGCCAGGCGGGCGAGTTCGGCGTCGTCGGGCATCTTGCCGTCGAACCAGAGGCTCGCGCAGACGGCCGACATGGCGCGGCCGTCGTGGCCGATGCCGGGCACCACCTGCAGCTTCCAGCCGAACGGCACGCCGCGGCGCTCGGCTTCCTTGCGGCCGAATTCGAAGTAATTCTGCGCGCGCGCGAAGCGGTGCGGGCCTTGGCGCATGGCGGCGGGTTCGGACGGCAGGTTCGGGTCGTTGGTCTCGATGTCCTTGTCGCCTGCCAGGATGGTCATCGGGTAGGCCAGCAGCTTGACCAGGTGGTCTTCGGTCAGACCCACGCCGTCCATGCCCTCGGGATAGGGATAGTCGAACGTCGGCAGTGTGTACCAGCCGGGATTGCCCGCCGCCACCGCCTTGAAGGGCGCATGCGGCTGGCTGCTCATCAGGCGGTGGACGAACTGGCCGCCCGCGCTGTGGCCGAACAGGTAGACGTTCTGTCCGTCGGTGATCTCGCCGGCAATCATGTCCCTGATGACGTTGCCCACCAGCGCATACGTCCAGCCATCGATGTGGCGCGGATTGCCGCCCGCCGAAAATACGCGGCCGTTGTTGTAGCTTTCAACACCCGGCCAGATCTCGTTCGAGAATGTCAGCGCCACGATCAGCAGCTTGTGCTTGTCGGCGGCTTCGACCCAGAAGTCGCGGTATTCGTCGCCGTTGCGCAGCACGCCGTGCTGCACGATCACCACCGGGCGGTCCGGCGTGTAGCCGTAGGGGCGGTAGGTCTGCAGCTTGAACGGACGGTCGTAGTTGCGGTCCTCATCCACGTACAGGATGGCGTTGCGGCCCGCATGGCCCATTTCGATGGCGATGCGGTCCACGTTGGACATGTCGGAAGGTTTCATCAGGCGCTCGCTTCGTTCAGGTGGCAGGCCGACCAGTGGCCAGCCGAGATTTCTTTCAAGGGCGGCGCCACTTCACGGCAGCGCGGCATCGCGTGGGGACAACGGGGATTGAACGTGCAGCCGGAAGGCGGATTCAGCGGCGACGGAATCTCGCCCTTGATCGGCGTGAACTTGCGGCCGCGGCGCGCCACGTCCGGCACCTCGGCCATCAACGCCTGCGTGTACGGATGGTTGGCGCGGGCGAAGATCTGGGCCGACGTCGAGATCTCGACGATCTTGCCCAGGTACATGATCGCGACGCGGTCCGAGATGTGCTTGACCACGCCCAGGTCGTGGCTGATGAACAGGTACGTGAAGCCGTGCTGCTCGCGCAGGTCCATGAACAGGTTGATCACCTGCGCCTGGATCGACACGTCCAAGGCGGCAACGGGCTCGTCGCAGACCAGGAACTTGGGGGCCACCATCAGCGCGCGGGCGATGCCGATGCGCTGGCGCTGGCCGCCCGAGATCTGATGCGGGAAGCGGTCGCGGTATTCCGTGGCGAGGCCCACTTCGGTCAGCGCCTGGTCGATGCGGGCGGGGATCTCGTCGGGAGGCGCCAGCTTGTGCACCTTCAGCGATTCGCCCAGGATCTGGCGCAGCCGCTGGCGCGGGTTCAGCGACGCCTGCGGGTCCTGGAAGATCATCTGCACGCCCAGCGTGTACGCCAGCTTGTCGGAGCCGCGCAGACGGTTTGCGTCCATGCCCTGGTACAGCAGCTCGCCTTCGGTCTGGCGGTGCAGGCCGGCCACGACGCGGCCCAGCGTGGACTTGCCGCAACCGGACTCGCCCACCAGGCCCACGACTTCGCCGCGCTTGATGGACAGGTCCACGCCGTTGACCGCGTACACGGTGCGGCGGTCGATGGGACGGCCGGTCAGGGCGAGAATGCGTTGGGCCAGGTCAGGCCGCTGCTCGAAGCGCTTGTGGACGTTCTTGAGCTCGATGACGGGGGTATCGGCTTGGCTCATTGCTTACTGTGCCTCGCGGGCGATCGGCACGTAACAGCGATAGCTGCGCGAACCTTCGGTGGTGACGGAGGGGGCTTGCTCGGTGCAGCGCGTGACCGCGTGGGTGCAGCGCGGCCGGAACGCACAGCCCGCCGGACGGGCGGCAAGGCTGGGCGCCATGCCATTGATCTGGTGCAGGCGCGCGCCCGGTTGCGTGGCGCCGGGCATCGAGTCCAACAGGCCGCGGGTGTAGGGGTGGCGCGGCGCATCCAGCACCTGCTCGACCGGGCCGCTTTCGACGATGCGGCCGGCATACATCACGGCCACGCGGTCGGCCAGCTCGGCCACCACGCCCAGATCGTGGGTGATCCAGATCAGCGCCGTGTTGTGCTCGCGGCAGATCTGCTGCATGCGGTAGAGGATCTGGCCCTGGATGGTCACGTCCAGCGCCGTGGTGGGCTCGTCGCAGATGATGAGGTCGGGCTTGTTCAGCATCGCGATGGCGATCGCCACGCGCTGGCGCATGCCGCCCGAGAACTCGTGCGGGTAGCTCTTCAGGCGCTTTTCCGGCGACGGGATGCCGACCATGGCCAGCGCCTCGCGGCAGCGCTCCTCGGCCTGGGCGCGCGGCACGTCCTCGTGCGTCAGGATCGCTTCCATCATCTGCTCGCCGATGCGCAGCACCGGGTTCAGCGTCATCAGCGGGTCCTGGAAGATCATGGCGATGCGGTTGCCGCGTAACTGGCGCATCTGCTCTTCGGACAGCTTGCGCAGGTCCGTGCCCTTGAACTTCACCTCGCCGTCGACGACTTCGCCCGGCGGGTCGATAAGCCCCAGCAGCGAAAAGCCCGTCACGGACTTGCCGGAACCGGATTCGCCCACCAGGCCCACGATCTCGCCACGGCGCACGGTCAGGTCGACACCGTCGACCGCCAGCCACGCGCCGGCCTCGGTATGGAATGCAGTGCGCAGGCCGCGCACATCAAGAAGAATGTCGCTCATGCTCGGCGGGGGTCCAGGGCTTCACGCAGGCGGTCGCCCACGATGTTGATGGAAAGGATCAGCACCAGGAGCGCAATGCCCGGGAACAGGCTGATCCAGTAGTCGCCCGACAGCAGGTACTGGAAGCCGTTGGAGATCAACAGGCCCAGCGACGGTTCGGTGATCGGCACGCCCACGCCCAGGAACGACAGCGTCGCTTCCAGCGCGATCGCGGTGGCGATCTGGATGGTGGCGAACACCATCACCGGCCCCAGGCAGTTGGGCAGCAGGTGATACAGCATGATGCGCCAGGCCGGAAAGCCCAGGTTGGCGGCCGCCTCGACGTATTCCTTGCGGCGTTCCTGCAGGGCTCGGCTGCGCATGATGCGCGCGTAGTGCCCCCATTGCACAAGGACCAGCGCAAGAATCACCTTGTCGACCCCGCGGCCCAGCACCACCAGCAGCACCAGCGCCACCAGAATGGTCGGAAAGCCCAGGATGAAGTCGACGATGCGCATCAGCACGGTGTCGACCCAGCCGCCCACGTAGGCGGCAACCAGGCCGATCGCGCCGCCGATGGCGGTGGCCAGCACGACGGCGGACAGGCCCACCATCAGGCTGATGCGCAGGCCATACAAAATGGCGCTGAGCATGTCGCGGCCCTGGTCGTCGGTGCCCAGCCAGGCGATGCTGCCGTCCATCAGCGCCTGGCGCGGCGCAAGCCGGCCGTCCATGAGCGACAGGTTGGCAAGGTCGTAAGGGTTCTGCGGCGCGAAGAACGGCGCGAAGACCACCAGGATCACCAGGACGGCCAGCGCGATGACGGAGCCGCGCACCGTCGGGCGCGCGTGCAGTTTTTTCAGGATGGCGGCGCGCCGCGGCGTCTCGGCCAGGGGCTGGACGGTGCGGGTGCGGCCAGGATTCGGAGTATTAGCCATGGCGGTTTATTGAGCGGGGGCCACGAGCTGCACGCGCGGGTCGAGCGCCGCGTACAGGATGTCCACAACCAGGTTGATGACGACGAAGATCAGCGTGACCAGCATCACGTAGGCAACGACCACGGGACGGTCGAGCTGGTAGACGCTGTCGATCAGCAGCTTGCCCATGCCGGGCCACGCGAACACGGTTTCGGTGATGGTGGAGTAGGCGATGAGCGTGCCGAATTCCATGCCGATCACCGTGACCACGGGGATCAGGATGTTGCGCAGGATGTGGCGGCGCACGATGCGGCCCGGCTTGACGCCCTTGGCGCGCGCGAACTTCACGTAGTCCTGGCTGCGGGCCTCGACGACGCCCGAGGCGGTCATGCGCAGCACCAGCGCGATGTTGGCCAGCGCCAGGTTGATCGCCGGCATGATCAGGTGCGACCAGCCGTCGGCGGTCAGGATGGACAGGCGCACGCCCAGCACGTCGACCGTGTCGCCGCGGCCCGTGGCGGGCAGCCAACCCAGCCAGACGGCGAACAGCAGGATCAGCATCATGCCCTGCCAGAAGTTCGGCAGCGAAAAGCCCAGCACCGACGAGGCCATGATGCCGCGGCCCACGTACTCGTCGCGGTACAGGCCCGCGACCAGGCCCAGCGGAATGCCGATCACACAGGTCAACATGATCGCGACGAACACCAGTTCGAACGTTGCCGGAATGCGCTGAACGATCAGTTCGATCGCGGGAATGCCGTGCACGAAGGAGGTGCCCAGGTCGCCATGCAGCGCGCGCCACAGGAACCCGGTGTACTGCTGCCACACGGGCAGGTCCAGGCCCAGGCGGGCGATCATCGCCTCGCGCGCGGCCTGGCTGGCTTCGGGGCTGACCAGCAGCTCGATCGGGTCGCCCACGGCATACACCGCGAAGAAGACCACGACCGAAACGGCCAGCAGCACGAACAGACTCTGTATCAGTCTGCGTAGGATGAACAAGGCCACGTGATGATTTCCTTGGTGGGCTCGGGGTTGGGGAAAAGCCGGGGTTATCGGGCGGGCCTGGCGGACAGGGCCCGGATATTCAAGTCAGGCCAGCCTGCACGCTAGGTGATCGGCTGCGCCAGGCGCACGACGGTCACGCCGGGCCGCAGGTTGGCGGTGGACGGCATGATGAGCACGCAGTTGTCGTAGGGCGTGGTGACGGGCTCGCCTTCCGACCAGCCGATGACGGTGCCGGCGCGGGGCAGCGTTTCCAGCCCCTTCCAGGGCTCGGCGAAACGGAAGTCGGCGCTCTTGGCGGCGACGGCGTGCGTGACGCGCAGCGCGCGCTGCAGCGGCGCGCCGGGGGCGAACCAGGCGGCGGGGATGTCGCCGCGGTCCACCGTGCCGGCCTGCACCAGAAAGCGCGCCATCTGGTCGGCGGCCACGCCACGCGCCTCGGGGGCGCCGTGAAAGCCGCATTCGATCAGAAGGGACCGCGTGCCGTTGTCGCCGGCTTCGCCGAAGCGGCCGAAATCGCGCATGCGCACGCCGGCGGCGTGGCCTGCGTCGGCAATGATGGTGGCGGGATTGCCCAGGGCGAGGGCCAGATCGATGTTGCGCTGTTCCAGGCCGGTCAGCTGCAGCGGCACGTCGGAATTGCTCATCGAGTGAAAGTCCAGCAGCCAGTCGGCCTGTTCCACCCACGGGCGCAGGGCTGCGGCGCGGCGGCGCTCCTGCGAAGTCGGTACGGAAAGCTTGTCGTCGCTCCAGACGCGGTTCATGTCTTCGTCCACGAAGCGCGCGGGGGCGTAGTTGCGCGCGTCGAACCGGTCGAACGCGGCCAGGTTGCAGAACGCCAGCGTCAGCGTGCCGCGGCGCGGGCGCAGGCCGGCGGCAAGCAGGTCCTTCAGCGCCCAGGCGCCACAGAGCTCGTTGCCGTGGATCAGCGCGCTCAGCAGCACGCGCTTGCCGGGCGCGCCGGAATCGAAATGCCAGACGCCGGGCGTGTCGGTGTTGCCCACGCGCTCGGCCGACAGGTCCGGACAGGCCAGCAGGAAAGGACGCAGGGGAGACGGGGGCGCGGACGAGGACGGGGGCAAAGACGTGGGCATGGCAGTTCCGATGAAGCCAGACGATTGTATAGGGGATGAGGCGGGGGGCTGCGGGCCCGGGTGCGGCAACTGCGCCGCCCCAAGGCAAAACGGCTGCACGAGGCAGCCGTTTCTTCTTTACTCAGCCCTGCCTGCTCACTTCGCGTCGGGCTTGACCGACGTGGCCAGGGTGTACTGGTCGCGGCGGCCTTCGTACGAAATGCCCTTGCGGTACGCCCAGATGCTGCTCTCGAAGTGCAGCGGGATCAGCGGCACGTTGTCCAGGGCGATCTGGGTGGATTCCTGCAGCAGCTTTTCGCGCTTGGCGGGATCGACCGTCACGATGGCCTGCTTGTAGACCTTGTCGAAGTCCGCATTCGAGAAGCCGCCGTAGTTGCTGGTGCCCAGGCTGACGGGCGAATCCAGCGTGGCGACCCACAGCTGGAACAGCGCCGAGGCCTCACCCGTTTCCGCCGGCCAGCCGCCCATCGAGAAGCTGAACTCGCGCTTGGCGCGCTTGGGGAAGTAGATGGAGGCGGTCATCGCATCCACGTTGGTCTTGATGCCGACGCGCGACAGGTACTGGGCCACGGCCTGGGCAATCTGGCCGTCGTTGACGTAACGGTCGTTGGTGGACGACAGCGTCAGTTCAAAGCCGTTCGGATAGCCGGCTTCGGCCAGCAGCTTCTTGGCGCCTTCCGGGTCGTACTTGATTTCCGGGGCCTTGGGCAGCGCGCCGAACATGCCGTCGGGCATGTACTGGAAGGCCGGGGTGGCCATGCCGTCCATGATGCGGGCCGTGATGGTCTTGCGGTCGATGGCCATGTTGATGGCCTTGCGCACGCGCAGGTCCTGCAGCGGGTTCTTGCCGTCGGCGCTCTTGACGAACGGGCTCGGGTTGCGGCCCACGTCCGGCTGGAAGAACACCAGGCGGGTGGACGGCGTGGCCACGAAGCCGAACTTCGGATTGTCCTTCAGGCGCGGCAGGTCGCGGGCGGCGGGGTTTTCGATCATGTCGAAGTCGCCGGACAGCAGCCCGGTCAGGCGCGGGCCGGCCGAGGGCACCGGCACGAACTTCACTTCCTTCCAGTGCGGCTTCTCGCCCCAGTAGTTTTCGTTGCGCACCAGCTCGATGCCGGTGCCCTTGACGTAGGACTTCAGCATGTAGGGGCCGGTGCCGATGGCGTCCTTGCCGTTGTTGAAGTCGACCACCGTGGGCCAGGCGCCCGTCACGCCGCAACCCTTCTTGGGGTCGTACGTGAGCTTGCCGTGCTCGACGATGCCGTTCCAGATGATCGGCAGCGAGCGGGCCAGTTCGGCCGGCATCAGGGGGAACGGTTCACCCGTCTTGATGATGACGGTGTGCGCGTCCGGCGTCTGGACGTCGGTGATGCGCTTGGTCATGTCCATGTAGGACTGCGACACGTTGGTTTCGTTGTTCAGCGTCCGGCAGATCGTGAACAGCACGTCTTCGGAGGTGAACGGCTTGCCGTTGGAGAACTTGACGTCGTCGCGCAGCTTGAATTCCCAGGTCAGGTCGTCCAGGTTCTTCCAGGAAGTCGCAAGCTGGGGAATCAGCTTCATGTCGGCGCTGCGGCCCACCAGCGAGTTGTAGACGTGCGCGGAGAACGCGTCGTTCTGCGTCATCTTGTGATAGTGGGGGTCCGCCGAGGTGGGTTCGGCCGACAGGCCGATCTTCAGCGTCTGGGCTTGGGCGGCTGCCAGGGGGATGGCGGCGGCCACAAGGGCCAGGGTAGTGCGCAACTTCATGGTGACAACTCCGGATGGGGAACGAACCGGATCGTGCGGGCGGCCTCGCGTGCCTGGGGACGACTGCGTCGGCCGGGGGCGTGCGAGGAAATTGTCGCCAGGGCACGATGGCAAGGGGCCGATTATCGGTAGGGGGTTCGCGCGCTGTCAATGCGCAGCGGCGATCGAGGCGCTAGGGAAAACGCCGAGAGGGGGGAGGGAAAGAGGGCGTCGCGGGGCCTTTAGGGGCCGCCCGCGGCGCGATGGCGCCGGTGAGGGATCAGCGCCGATGCGTTGCGGCGGGCGCCGGGGCTTACCCGACGGGCGCTGCAACGTCAGCGCGCCAGGCTGATTCGCGGGAGATCTGTCGCGAATCAGCCTGGCGCGGCTGTTATTACCACTGCGATCCGGAGAAGCGCGAGCTGGCGGCGCGAGCCTTGTTCATCGATTCGTTCACCTCGTCGATGAAGGCAAAGACGGCGGCAACAGCGGCTGCTACGGATTGGCCAGCCTTCTTCAGGCTGGTCAGCGGGTGAGAATTCGGTTGGTTTTCGAGAGCGCCGCGGAGCAGGTCACGCTCCAGCGCGTCGGTCAGGCGGGCAGTGTTGTTCAGGGTCAGTTCGCTCATGGTTTGGCTCCAGTCCGTTTCGTCATGGGGTAAACCATTATAGGGATAACCCTAGGCAAATAGCAATGTCATTTTAAGGGAAAACCCTAGTATGTTGTAAAAATGTTTGTGGGACATGGACTTAGCGCCCGTTACGCAGGGCGCGGGCCGCGTGCGCAAGCTCTCCGGCCGTCAGGCCGATGGGGCCGACACCCTGGGCTACCAGCGCATCGGCGGCGGCGCCGTGCAGCCAGACCGCCCCGTGCACGGCCTGGTCCAGCGGCAGTTTCTGGGCAAGCAGGGAGCCCAGCATGCCGGCCAATACGTCCCCGGTTCCCGCGGTAGCCAGGCCCGGGTTGCCGCTGGTGTTGATGTGCAGACTGCCGTCGGGGGCGCATACGACGGTGCCGGCGCCCTTGAGGACGATCCAGGCCTGGAAGCGTTGCGCCAACTGCCGGGCGGCGGCGGGGCGGTCGCGCTGGACATCGGGTGTGCTGCCGCCCAGCAAGCGGGCGGCCTCGGCGGGGTGGGGGGTCAGCACGACGGGGCCGGCGCCCCAGTTGGGATGGATTTCGCCCCGGGCCAGCAGGTTCAGGCCGTCGGCGTCCAGCACCAGCGGGGCCGCGCGCCGCAGGACGAACAACTCCGACAACGCATTTGCGGCCAGCTGGCTCGTGCCGATTCCGCAGCCGGCGACCCAGGCGGTCACGCCCCAGTCTTCTTCCAGCAGCGAGCGGAAGTCGCGCAGCATCAGTTCGGGTTGCAGGGGGTCGCAGGGCAAGGGCAGCGTGTCCTGGGCAAAGCCGACCAGCACCTTTCCGGCGCCGGTCTTCAAGGCGGCGCGGGCGGCGAGCAGCGCCGCGCCCGTCATGCCGGCGCCGCCGCCCACCACCCCCACGGTGCCGAAGCTGCCCTTGTGCGTATCCTGCGCGCGGGGAGCGAACAGGGCAGGCAGCGCGGCGCGGTCGATGGGGATGGCGGGGGTGTTCATGGGGTGAGGCTCCGGGGGGAAATCGTCATGGCGGGTCGGCCGTATCCACTATAGTGCGCAAAAACGCGGCCGCCTCGGGCGGGGCGCGAACCACCAAGAGACGACCCGGAGCAGACAATGACCGACATTACGCTGGAACACTATTCGGCCTACGAATCCCTGAAGCTGCGCCGCCACCCCGGCGGCGTGCTGGAATTGATCATGGGGACCAAGGGCGGCGTGCCGGGCAAGTTGTCCACGGCCGACGACCGCATGCACCGCGAACTGGCCGACATCTGGCGCGACATCGACACCGATCCGGACACGCGGGTGGTGGTGATCCGCGGCGAGGGCAAGGGGTTCTCGGGCGGCGGCGACCTGGAGCTGGTGCAGCAGATGGCCGACGACTTCCACGTGCGCACCCGCGTCTGGCGCGAGGCGCGCGACCTGGTCTACAACATCATCAATTGCAGCAAGCCGATCGTGTCCGCCATGCACGGCGCGGCGGTGGGGGCGGGTCTGGTGGCCGGGCTGTTGGCCGACATTTCCATCGCGGCGCGCGACGCCCGCATCATCGACGGCCACACCCGCCTGGGCGTGACGGCGGGCGACCACGCCGCCATTGTCTGGCCGCTGCTGTGCGGCATGGCCAAGGCCAAGTACTACCTGATGCTGTGCGAGACGGTCTCGGGCGAGGAAGCCGAGCGCATTGGTCTCGTGTCGCTCTGCGTGGACGAGGCCGAACTGATCGGCAAGGCGTTCGAGGTGGCCAACAAGCTGGCGGCCGGTTCGCAGACGGCGATCCGCTGGACCAAGTACTCGTTGAACAATTGGCTGCGGATGGCGGGGCCGACCTTCGACACCTCGCTGGCGCTGGAATTCATGGGCTTTGGCGGCCCGGATGTGCGCGAGGGCATCAATTCCCTGCGCGAACGCCGGGCGCCGAATTTCCGGCCCGATTCGCCGTTCTGACCTACTTCTTGAAGAACTTCGCGAACGCCGCCTGCGCTTCTTCGGTCTGCAGGCGCGCGCGAAACTGCTGGGCTTCGTAGTCCAGTGTCTCCTGGATGGCCTGCCGGTCCGCCCGCTTCATCATCGCCTTGGTGAGCCGTAGCGCGGCGGGCGGCTGGCGCGCCAGGTCCGCGGCGGTGGCCTGGGCCTCGGCCAGCGCCTGGCCCTTGGGCGTGGCCGACGTGGCCAGCCCGGCCTGCACCGCGTCGTCCGCCGTGAAGGCCTTGCCCTGCATCAGCCATTGCGCTGCCCGGCGGCCGGCCAGGCGCGGCATCAGCAGGCTGGACGCGCCTTCCGGGCACAAACCCAGGGCGACGAACGGCATGCGCAGCGTGGCGCCTTCGCCGATGTGGACAAAGTCGCAATGCTGCAGCAGCGTCACGCCGATGCCGATGGCGTAGCCCTCGACGGCGGCGATGACCGGCACGTCGGCCGTGGTCAGCGCGCGCAGGAAGGTCAGGCCCGCGCTGTCGCCCGCGCCACGCTCGGCCTGGAAGTCGCGCAAGTCGTTGCCCGCCGTGAAGTGATCGCCCGCGCCGGTCAGGATGACCGCGGACAGCGTCACGTCGGCGCTTGCCAGCGAGAGTTGCTCGGTCAGCGCCGCGTAGGTGGCGGTGTCTAGCGCGTTGCGGCGGTCCTGCCGGTCGATCGTCAGCGTCAGGACGGCGCCGTCGCGCTGGACCTTCAGGCCGGCGCTCATGCGTGCGGGGCCGCGGCCAGGCGGGCTTTCGCCTCGGCGTACTCGCGCCGCAGCGTATCGACGATCTTGCGCGTGGGTTCGACGCTGGCGATGCCGCCCACGCCCTGGCCAGCGCCCCAGATGTCCTTCCAGGGCTTGACGCGCGTCGAGCCGAAATTGGACGCGCCGCTATCGGGCGCGGGCAGGTTGGCAGGGTCCAGGCCGGCGGCCGCAATGCTGGCCTTCAGGTAGTTGCCCGGGATGCCCGTGAAGAACGGCGTGTACAGGATGTCCGACGCGCTGGCCTCGACGATGGCGGCCTTGTAGCCCTCGCTGGCGTTGGCTTCCTCGCTGGCGATGAAGCGCGTGCCCATGTAGGCAAAGTCCGCTCCCATGGCCTGCGCGGCGAGCACATGCGCGCCCGAGGTGATGGCGCCCGACAGGATCAGCGGGCCGTCGTAAAAGCGGCGAACCTCGGAGATCAGCGCGAAGGGGCTCAGCGTGCCGGCGTGGCCGCCCGCGCCCGCGCACACCAGGATCAGCCCATCCACCCCCGCTTCCAGCGCCTTTTCGGCGTGGCGGATGGTGGTGACGTCATGGAAAACCTTGCCGCCCCAATCGTGAACGCCCTTCACCAGGTCGCCCGGGGCGCGCAGGCTGGTGATGATGAGGGGCACGCGGTGGCTGGCGCACACGGCCAGGTCCGCCTCCAGCCGGTCATTGGACTGGTGGATGATCTGGTTGACGGCAAACGGCGCGACGCGGTCCCCGGGGTGGGCTTCGCGGTGGGACGCGAGCCCCGCCTGGACTTCGTCGAGCCAGTCGGTCAAGAGCGTCTGCGGCCGCGCGTTCAGCGCGGGAAACGACCCCACGATGCCGCTCGTGCACTGGGCGATGACCAGTTTGGGGTTGGAGACGATGAACATCGGGGCGCTGATGACCGGCAGGGACATCTGGCCATACAAATCAGTCACGAGGGGATGGGGCATGGGGCGTCGTCTCGTTGTTGGTTTTGGAGTATATTAATTACCTACCGACCGTCCGGTAATTAATTAATCTTTATTTAACGGCATGCGCGGAAGGGCTGTCAATGGAGGTTCGCCAGAACCTTTTCGGCCCCGCGCGGCCCCTGTCAAAGGCCGACATGGCGCTTACCGCCCCACCCGTACAGAAACGCGCCCGCGCCGGCAGGCCGCCCACGCTGGCCGCCCCGCGCGAACGCATCCTGGAAGAAGCCGCCAAGCTGTTTGCCCGCAGCGGCTACGACGGCAGCTCCATCTCCGACCTGGCCGCCGCCATCGGCGTGTCCAAGGCGGCCATCTATCACTATTACCCCACCAAGCAGGACATCTACGACGCCATCATCCTTCAGGTGCTGGAAGGCCTGACGCAAACCGTCGGCCGCGACGTGGCCGGCGCCGTGGGCGGCGTGGCCCGCCTGCGCGCGTTCATGGTGGGACATGCCCGTTATTTCGAGCAGCACCATGCCCAATTCGTGACCATGCTGATCGGCTACTCCGGCATGGCGCTGTCCGAACGCGAAGACGCGGCCCGCCTGCGAGACAGCTACGAAAAGCTGTTGCGCGACGTGATCGCGCAAGGCGTGGCCGACGGCGCGTTCCGCGCGCTGGACGTGGCGGCCACGGGCCGCGCCGTGCTGTCGATGCTGAACTGGATGGTGCGCTGGTACAAGCCCGGGCAGGGTGACAGCGCCGAAACCATCGCCGACGGCTATTTCGATCTGCTGGTGGGCGGCATGCGTCCCTGAACGCGCCGCCATACCAAACCCCTGACCTGCATTCGCTCTAAGAGACTTTCCTCATGGCCCTGGACACCGAAACCCTGAACCTTTTGATCGACGCCGTCCGCCGCTTCGTGCACGAACGGCTGATTCCCGCCGAGGACGAACTGGCCGCCAGCGGCGAAGTGCCGCCGGACATCGTCAATGAAATGCGCAACCTGGGCCTGTTCGGCCTGTCCATCTCGCCGGACTTCGGCGGACTGGGCCTGACGATGGAAGAAGAGGTCCGCGTCGTGTTCGAACTGGGCCAGACCTCGCCCGCGTTCCGGTCGCTGGCCGGCACCAACATCGGCATCGGCTCGCAGGCCATCGTCCTGGCCGGCACCGACGAGCAGCGCGCCCGATACCTGCCCAAGCTGGCCAGCGGCGAACTGATCGGGTCGTTTGCGCTGACCGAGCCCGATGCGGGCTCCGACGCCATGTCGCTGCGCGTGTCCGCCGAGCGTGACGGCGATTGCTACGTGCTGAACGGCACCAAGCGCTACATCACCAATGCGCCCATCGCCGGCCTGTTTTCGGTCATGGCGCGCACGGCGCCCGAGCGCCGGGCCAACTCCATCTCGTGCTTCCTCGTCGAGGCCGGCACGCCGGGACTCATCATCGGCAAGCCGGACAAGAAGATGGGCCAGGCCGGCGCGCTGACCAGCGACGTCGTGTTCGACAACTGCCGCGTGCCGGCCAGCGCCTTGCTTGGCGGCGAGGAAGGCAATGGCTTCCGGACCTCCATGCGCGTGCTGGACAAGGGCCGCCTGCACATTTCCGCGTTGTGCGTGGGCATTGCCGACCGCCTGCTGCGCGACGCCGTGAAGTACGCCACCGAGCGCAAGCAGTTCGGCCAGCCCATCGCCGAATTCCAGCTCATCCAGGCGATGATCGCCGACAGCCAGGCCGAACTCTACGCGGCCCGCTGCATGGTGCTGGACGCCGCCCGCATGCGTGACCGCGGCGAGAACACCACCATGCAGGCCGCCTGCTGCAAGCTCTTCTCCACGGAAATGGTGGGCCGCGTGGCCGACCGCGCGGTGCAGATCCACGGGGGTGCGGGCTACATGTCCGAGTACGCGGTGGAGCGCTTCTACCGCGACGTGCGCCTGTTCCGCATCTTTGAAGGCACCTCGCAGATCCAGCAGCTGGTCATTGCGCGCGAGACCATCAAGGCCCATTCCTGATCTTTCCGCCGCCAGCGGTCCGGCCAACGCGTTCGAGAGGCTAATATCCAGTCTGACGAATGTTGATCGGAAGGCGGCCCCCGGCGGGCCGCCTTCTGGCATGACGGAATCCCAGTCCGCCTTGCGCCCCGGCGCGGGCGGGAAGTTCTCATTTCCCTTCTAGCGAAAAGATTACCGATGTCGCAACGTCCCGCTCCCCTAACCGGCATACGTGTGCTGGATCTGACCCGCGTGCTGGCGGGTCCCTGGTGCACCCAGAACCTCGCTGACCTTGGCGCCGAGGTCATCAAGATCGAACGGCCTGGCTCGGGCGACGACACGCGCGCCTGGGGCCCTCCGTACCTGAAGGACGAAGCGGGCCACGACACCACCGAGGCCGCGTATTACCTGTCGGCCAACCGCAACAAGATGTCGGTGGCGCTGGACATCGCCTCGCCGCGCGGCGCCGAACTCGTGCGCGAACTGGCCTTGCAGAGCGACATCCTGGTGGAAAACTTCAAGGTCGGCGGGCTTTCCAAGTACGGACTGGACTACGAGAGCCTGAAGGCGCTGAATCCGCGCCTGATCTACTGCTCGATCACGGGCTTTGGCCAGACCGGCCCCTATGCCAGCCGTCCGGGCTATGACTTCATGATCCAGGGCATGGGCGGCCTGATGAGCATCACCGGCGAGCGCGACGATCTGCCCGGCGGCGGTCCGCAGAAGGCAGGCGTTGCCGTGGCCGACCTGATGACCGGCATGTATTCCACCGTGGGCATCCTGGCGGCGCTGCACGAACGGGCCCGCAGCGGCCTGGGCCAACACATCGACATGGCGCTGCTGGACTGCCAGGTCGCCATGCTGGCCAACCAGAATCTGAACTTCATGACCTCGGGCGTGGCGCCGCGCCGCGCCGGCAACGCGCACCAGAACCTGGTGCCCTACCAGGTGTTCGCGGCCAGCGACGGCCACCTCATCGTGGCGGTGGGCAACGACAGCCAGTTCCGCAACTATTGCGGCGCGATCGGCCTGCCCGAGCTGTCGGCCGACCCGCGTTTCGCCACCAACCCGCAGCGCGTGAAAAACCGCGAGGAACTGGTGCCGCTGCTGGCCGAGCGCATGGCCACTGGCGAGCGCGACCACTGGCTCGCCGCGCTGGAAGGCGTGGGCGTGCCGGCCGGTCCCATCAACACGCTGGACCAGGTCTACGAAGACCCGCACGTGCTGGCCCGCAACATGAAGCGTGAGCTGCCCCATCCGGCCGCCGGCACCGTGCCCGTGGCGGCCAGCCCGCTGAAGTTCTCCGGTAGTCCGGTCGAGTACCGCCGCGCCCCGCCCATGCTGGGCGAGCACACCGAGCAGGTCCTGTCTGAAAAGCTGGGACTGTCGGCCGAAGAAATCCAGGCGCTGGCGCAGAGCCGCACCTGACGCGCGCGAGAAGGCGGCCTGGCCGCCTTTTGCGCATGCCGCGCCGCGCCAGGCGCACGATCCATTCCAATACAGGCAGGAGATAGTTGATGACGGACATTCAAACCATCGGCGTCGTGGGCGCCGGGGCCATGGGGCGCGGCATCGCGCAGATCGCGGCGCAGGCCGGCTTGCGTGTGCGCCTGTACGACACCAGCGCCGACGCCATCGCGGCCGCGCGCGAGTCCTTGCGCCAGACCTGGGAGAAGCTGGCCCAGAAGGGCAAGCTGACCGCCGCCGACGCGCAAGCCGCGCTCGAACGCGTCGAATCGGCCACCGCGCTGACCGACATGGCGAACTGCCAGCTCGTGGTCGAGGCCATCGTCGAGCGCCTGGACGTCAAGCGCGATCTGTTCGCGGCGCTGGAAGGCGTGGTGTCCGACGACTGCATCCTGGCGTCCAACACCTCGTCGCTGTCCATCACGGCGATTGCCGCCGCCTGCAAGCGGCCGCAGCGCGTGGCGGGCTATCACTTCTTCAACCCGGTCGCGCTGATGAAGGTGGTCGAGGTCATTGACGGCCTGCGCAGCGCGCCGGAAGTGGGCGACGCCCTGGCCGACCTGGCCCGCCGCATGGGGCACACGCCCGTGCGCGCCAAGGACATGCCCGGCTTCATCGTCAACCACGCCGGCCGCGGCATGAATACCGAAGGCCTGCGCGTGGCGCAGGAGGCGGTGGCCACCTTCGCCCAGGTCGACGCCGTCATGCGCGAGCAGGCGGGCTTTCGCATGGGCCCGTTCGAGCTGCTGGACCTGACCGCGCTCGACGTCTCGCATCCGGTGATGGAATCCATCTACCGCCAGTTCTTCGACGAGCCGCGCTTCCGCCCGTCGCCCATCACGACGGTGCGCCTGGCCGGTGGCCTGATCGGCCGCAAGGCCGGCGAGGGCTTCTACGTCTACGCCGACGGCCAGAAGCAGGTGCCGGCCGAAGCCGCCGCGCCCGCGCTGCCCGAGGGCCTGAAGGTCTGGGTCAGCCCCAAGCATGGCGAAGGCTACGCCCGCGCGTCCGCGCTGGTGGAAAAGCTGGGCGGCACGCTGGTCACGGGTTCCACGCCCGACGCCGATGCGCTGATTCTGGTCACGCCCTTCGGTGAAGACGTGTCCACCACCGTCTCCGCGCAAGGCCTGAATGCGGGCCGTACCGTGGGCCTGGACACGTTGTATGCGTTCGACGGCGCCAAGCGCCGCACGATCATGGTGTCGCCGGCCACCGAAGCCAAGTGGCGCGACGCCGCGCATGCGCTGCTGGCTGCGGACGGCGTGCCCGTCACGGTGATCGAGGATTCGCCGGGTTTCATCGCCCAGCGCATCGTGGCGCACATCGTGAACATCGCCTGCGACATCGCGCAGCAAAAGATCGCCACGCCCGAAGACATCGACCTGGCCGTGACGCTGGGTCTGGGGTATCCGGTGGGTCCGCTGGCGCTGGGCGACAAGCTGGGCGCGGACCGCATCCTGGAAATCTTGAAGAGCATGCAGCGCGTCACGGGCGACACCCGTTACCGTCCGAGCCTGTGGCTGCAACGCCGCGTGCAACTGGGCATGTCGCTGCTGAAGTCGACGGCGAAGTGATCGCTGCGCGGCAAGGTGTCTGACACGGAGGGAAGGTGTCTGACACCCAGGCGAGATGGTCGTCAATATGCGGCGGTGTCTCAACGGGTGTCAGACACCTTTTCAACGTATGAAGACGTTGCGGTGACCCGTCCTGCCATAGGTTGACACCTACGGCACGGTATCCGTAGCAGGCTACGGACTGAACACCCGGTGAACTTCATCGGGTGTTTTGCATTGTAGGGACAGGTGCGGACGCTCGGTGTTGTAGATTTCGACGGACTGCTTGACCATGAGCCGGGCTTGGGCCAGATCGGCGGGCTTGTGGAGCAATAGCTCTCCCTTCAGGATGCCGTTGACCCGCTCAGCCAAGGCATTCTGGTAGCAGTCGTAGCCGTCAGTCATCGAGCAACGGATGCCGTGCCGCGCGTGCAGGCGCTGGTAGTACGTTGAGCAGTACTGGATGCCTCGATCCGAGTGGTGCACCAGCGGTTGGCTCGAGCGCCGCGAGCGCAACGCCATCTCCAGTGCGCGGCGCACCCCTTCGGTCTGCAGATTCTCTGCCACGTGGTAGCCCACGATCTTGCGCGAGTAGGCGTCGGTCACCAGGCTTAAGTAGGTGCACCGTTGGGCGGTCGGCAGGTAGGTGATATCGGCTACCCAGACCTGCTCGGGCCCCGTCGGCACCACTTGGCCTTCGCCTTCCTTGAGCAGGTTCGGGTGGCGTCGGAAGCGGTGATGGCTGTCGGTGGTCTTGTGATACGCCCGGCGTGGCCGCACCAGCATCCGGGCGCTGCGCAGAATGTCGAACAGCGCATCGCGCCCGGCCTTGATCCCCGCCTCGCGTAGCGGCTGGCCCAGCATGTGATGCAGCTTGCGCGTACCCAACGTCGGTTGACGTACCCGCAGCGCGGTGACCATCGATACTACTTGGCATGCCTGCTGCTGGCGCTCGCGCTCTCTGTGCCTGCTCTTGTAATACGCCTGGCGGCTATGGCCCATGTAACGGCAAGCCCTTGCCACGCTCAGCCCTTGGACGAGCTTTTGCGTGAGGACTTGCCCAAAGGCTTTTTTACGACGCGTACCCCGTAATCCTTCTCCAACACATTGACCACGGCCTCAAACAACTGCGCCTTCTCGCGGGCTTCCTTGAGCTGAATCTCCAGTTCCTTGATCCGCTGCTCGGGGGTAAGCACTTTGCCTTGACGATCCATGTCCACTCCTCTGACCGTCGGCAGGCTCCAGCCGCTCCAGCCCGGGCGGCCATGTTTGCGCAGCCACACCAGCACTGTCGACCGGCCTTGGATTCCATAGCGGCGCTGAGCCTCTTTGTACGTCAGCTCGCCTTTTTCCACCTGCTCGACCACCGACAGTTTAAAAGCCAGACTGTAGTCCCGCTGGGTTCGCTTGATCCTTGATTCCAATTGACTCTCCTTTTTTCTCTCGAAAAGGTGTCAACCAATTCCAGGACGGGTCACGGCCATGAAAAAAGCCCCTTGAATCATCAAGGGGCTTTTTGTTGCCTGTCGTGCCGGCGGGGTATTACTTGGCGGCATCCACCATGTATTGCACGGCGGCGCGGATGTCTTCTTCGGAGGCGTTGGCGGCGCCGCCCTTGGGAGGCATTGCGCCCTTGCCCGTTATGGCGACCTTCACCATGGTGTCCATGCCGGTCTTGATGTAGGGCTCCCAGGCGGCCTTGTCGCCGAACTTGGGCGCATTGGCGACACCCGTGGCGTGGCACGCGAAACAGGCCGTCTTGTAGAGCTTTTCGCCGGCCGGATTAACGGCGGCAGCCTGCGGGGCGGGGGCCGGGGCAGCAGCGGGTGCGGCTGCGGCTGCGGCTGCGGCAGCCGGTGCTGCGGCGGCCGGTGCTGCGGCGGCAGGTGCGGCAGCAGCCGGCGCAGCGGCCTGTGCAGCCGGCGCGGCTGCGGCCTCGCCTTCCTTCTTGGCGCCTTCTTCAGCGGGAGCGGCGGGTTCTTCCAGCGAGGCGCCGGACTTGTTGGCCATGTACACCACGGCGCGCGCGACTTCGTAGTCGGACAGGGCCGGGTTGCCGCCCTTGGCGGGCATGCCGCCCTTGCCGTGCAGCGCGACCTTCAGCATCTCGTCGTAGCCTGCCTTGATGAACGGCGCCCACGCGGCGTTGTCGCCCATCTTGGGAGCGCCCGCCACGCCAGCGGTGTGACAGGCCGTACAGACAGCGGCAAAGACCTGCTCGCCGGTCTTGAAGACCTTGGGCGCGTTGGCATCAACCAGTTCGAAACCTGCCACGGGGGCGATCCGCCGGGCGACCGCTTCGCCGGACAGGGCGTCCGACCCGGCCCCGGTCTTGGTGCCTGTGACCACCATGTTCACCAGAAGGATGATGATGGCGATGGGAACCACGAAAGCCAGGACGACCGTGACGATCAGTTGCTTCGGGGTCTTGATGGGGGAGGAGTGCTCTTCTATGTGTTCCTGCTCGTTGCTCATGACCAAATCCTGCTAACGGGTACCGGGGGCGCCTTGGCGGCGGCAACAGAAAATCAGTACTGCACAAGTCGGCGGCAACCCATGCCCGCCTGCAAGCAAACGCTGGATTATATAACGGTGTCAGGGACGATCGTCCAATGTGTCAGGACGGGTTTTCGATGAGTTTGCCGGAAGATTTGATCCAGTTCATGCAGATCCCGCAAAACTGGGTACAATACCGCCTCCTTGCGCTGCGCCCGTAGTTCAATGGATAGAATGAGAGTTTCCGAAGCTCTTGATACAGGTTCGATTCCTGTCGGGCGCGCCAATCCAGACAAGCTGTGCGTTTTCCAGGGCCCCTTCATAGGGGCCTTTTGTTTATGCGCCGTTCGGTTATGCGGATTCGGTTATGCGCATTCTCTGTGCCTAAGCGCATTTCACGGCGTTAAGCATCCTTTCCGTTCAGCGCTTTGATTTGACGCCTGCGATGGGCGCTTACGTTTTACGCTTACGTCTCACGTCCACGTAAGAACATCTGCCGATCATGGCGCCGCCAAAACCTGCCAAAGCCCTTCCCGCGTCTGCGACCAGCCTCGTCTTGGACAACGCCGCCGCGCCGAACACATTGTCATGGGATGACCTGCGCATCGTCAAAGTGTTGAGCGATTGCGGCAATCGGTCCTTGGCGGCCGAAAAGCTCGGCATCAATGCCTCGACGGTATCGCGCCGCGTGGCGCAGGCCGAGGCTGCGCTAGGCGTTGCCTTGTTTGACCGGCGGCGCGCAGGCTACAAGCTGACCGCCGAAGGGATGGAGCTTCGCGCGCTGAGCGAGCGTGTCGAACTCGATGTCGTCAGTGTGGCTCGCCGCATTTCCGGTTCCACGCATGACCCGCAAGGCACGCTTCGGGTTGCCACCAGCGACTCGCTGCTGCTGTATTTCCTGACGCCCATCATTGCCGAATTCAGGGCAGCCCACCCCTCGCTGTCGATTGAGGTCCTGGTCGGGAACGACACCCTGGACCTTGCCCGGGACGAGTCGGACATCGCGCTACGAGCCACCCAACGGCCGCCGCAGAGCTGGGTCGGGCGCAAGCTGGCGGGCATCGCGTGGGCGCCTTACGGAAGCGCGCAACAGTTTCGGCGCAAGGCGCCTGCGGCGGACCGCATTCACGACCTGAGTTGGGTGTCCTACGCGGGCGGATTGGCTGGATTGAAGGCCGCTCGCGTTATTGAAGGCCGGGTTGCGCCCGCGAATATCGCGTACCGATCCGATTCGGTCGCCGCCGTCGGCGCGGGCATCGCCGCGGGGCTCGGGGTGGGCTATCTGCCCTGCATGCTGGGAGACACGATGGCCGACCTGGTGCGCGTGGGTCCTGTCGTGCCCGAGCTTGCGGATGAACTCTGGCTGCTCACCCATCCCGACATCCGGCGCTCACGGCGCGTTCAGATCTTCATGCGTTTTTGCGCCGCGGCCGTGGCCAAGCACAAGGCCTTGATCGAGGGCCGCCAGGCGCGGCCCCCGTCAAGGACCTGACGGATCCTCAATCGGCAGTGCGAGGGCGCAGCACCGCCTTGCAGGCGATCTCGATCAACTGCGCGGGCATCGCCAACCGGGAGACACCGATCAGGTTGCTGGCGACCTGGGGACGATCGGTGCCGTAGGCGGCCTTGCGCACCTTGCCCGCCGCCGCAAAGGCGGCATCGACGTCCAAGACGTACAGCGTTTCTTCCACGACGTTATCCAGCGTGGCGCCGAACTTGCCCAGCAAGGCCGCCAGGTTCTCGTAGGTCGCACGCATCTGCGCTTCCATGGTGGAAAAATTACGCGGCTTGCCTTGGTCGTCGAGTTCGGCCGGCGCGATCAGGTTGCCATCCTGGTCGTGATTGAGCTGGCCCGACACGTAGATCTCGTTGCCCACCTGCACCGCCTGCGCATACCCATACGCGTCTTCCCACGGCACGCCCCAATAGGCGGTTTTCTTTTCGAGTGCATTCGATTGCGTCGTCATGGTTTTCTCCTGGGAGGTTGGGGAAACGAAGTTCGGTATCAGAAGGCTCCAGCGTAACTGCGCAATGAAAACGCGTGAGCGCATTATTGCGCCGACACGGCGCAAATTTGCACTACGTCCAGCACCCGGATGACCCCTGCTCGGTCGATGGTCTCCTGTCCGGATGGCTGGCACGGCAACGATTCGAACGCAATGGCGATCTGTCGGATTTCGATGCGTCCGTTGATGGTTGAAAAAGCGGTCACGCCATCGGAGTAATAGTGCTCTCGGTAAATGCGGACTGTCTGAAGACAATCGATCACTCCGACGAAGTCGGGCTCCAGCGATCTGTGGCCCAGCGCCGTCGTTCAACGTGAACAAACGGATATTCACGCGCAAGCGGTCAACTGCCCGGGCAGCGTCAGTTGCATTCCAGGCGGAACGAAAAGTCCCTGCGCGTGAATCCGACCCCCCAGGATGATCTGATCGATGAACGTGGATTCCCGCGCGGCGCTGCGACGTGCCAATTCAACGCCGTTTCTCAAAACCCGAACAAACACGATCAAGCTTTGCTTTGGCCTGCTGCTGCTCTCCGTCGACGTGCCGCACCCTGCCGTTGCGGCTGGCGGGATCTTTGGTGTGTCGGGGGCTGGGGGCCAGGGAGGCGCATCCAATGGGGGGCGCGGCGGCGACGGTGGAGATGGCCAAGCCGCCTTGGACCTTACGACCTCGTACACCACGGCCGGCGACGTGGAAGGCGGGGCCGGCGGCGGCGGCGGTGGTGGTGGTGGCGGCGGGCACGGCCATTCCATGGGCGGCGCTGGCGGCGCCGGGGGGAACGGCGGGGCCGGCATCGTCATCTCAGGCGACGCGGTGGTATTGCACAACGACGGCTGGTCGATCCGCGGCGGCAAGGGCGGTGGCGGCGGCGGAGGCGGCGGCTCCACCTTCCATTTCTCTGTGGAAGCAGATGGTGGTCGCGGTGGCGACGGCTCGACGGGCGCAGGCGGCGCCGCCGGCGGGGGCGGGGGAGGCGGGGCGTATATCCGGACGGGCTTCGGAGGAGACGGCGGCCACGGCGGAGAAGATGGCCTCGTGGGGGGCGGTGGTCCCATCGGTGTCTCCTGGGCGGGCGGCGGTGGCGGTGGCGGCGGCTCATCCATCAACGGCGGGAGTGCAGGCCAGGACGTGTGGCCAGTGCTGAGTGAAGGGGTGGGCGGACCGGGCGGTACTGCCGGCGGGGCGTCTGGCGTCAACGGAGATGATGCGCAGCCGTACGAAGGTTTTGCACCCGGCGGAGGGGGCGGAGGCGCGCCGGGCGGCGCGGGGGGCGACGGCGGACAGTACACGCGTCTCGATTTGAACGGCGGCGGTGGTGCCGGCAGCAGCAATCATGCCGTCTACGTCACGGGAGCCGATTCCGTCATCATCAACTCGGGCGCCATCATGGCGGGGCCCGTCAACCAGGACACCGCCATCAAGTATGCGGGGACCGCCAGCAACGCGACCTTGATGCTCCGGGAGGGCAGCGTGATTCAAGGCCTCGTCGACGCCACCGAATCGGCCGGCAGGAACACGCTGGTCCTCGATGGCGGGGCCGCGCTGGCGTTTGACGTTGGCAAGATTGGCGACGGCGCGCAGGGTCAGTATCTGGGCTTCAACGCATTCGAGAAGACGTCTGACGGCATATGGGCGCTGACGGGGTCGCCCTCACTGGCGCTTACGCCCTGGACGCTTCTCGGGGGATGGCTTGCGATCACGGACGACGCCGCGCTGGGGGATGTGGCTGGCGGCCTTGTCTTTGACGGCGGCGGGTTGCAACTGAACGCCAGCATGTCGTCGCAGCGCGATTTTCAGTTGCGCGGTGATGGCGCGGTCCACACGGCCGCCGGCACGGTGTCCGTGATGCAGGGAACGATCAGCGGCGCGGGCAGCCTCACCAAGACAGGTTCCGGCACATGGATCATCCTGGGCAGCGATAGCGGATCGGGCAACATTACGCAGGCGGGGCCGCTCACCCATACCGGCGTTACGCGTGTCGACGAGGGCATGCTGGTCATCCATGGCACGGCCCTGGGCCAGGCCGATCACGCGGCCGCCAGCGTCGCTGGCGCCAGCAATGCGACATTGAGCCTTGCGAACGGCGCCAGGCTTGACGGCCAGATGGACGGACCGAACCTCATCATCGATGCGACGAGCCGATGGAACGTCCTGGCCGATGCCGCTACCGCTGCGCAGGGCATCAACCTCAGCAGCGTCAACGCACTTCAGCTTGCTGGCAGCATCGCCTTTTCGCCGCCCTCCGAAGCGGCGAACAATCAGGCCGGCCGCACCTTCACCGCCAACAACCTGGTGGGCGCCGGTGGCGAAGTGCAGCTGCACGTGAACCCGACCGGCGCCGCGGATCACCTGACGCTCACCCAGGGCGCCACGGGGTTGACCTATCTGAAGCTCATCACGCCGGGCGGCTTCGGAGATCCGTTGGCCGGAGACGGGTTGCTGGTGGTCAAGGCCGGCGCCAGCACCGACCACGCGTTTCTACAAACCCCCGGACAACCCACGCAGGCGGGCGCATTCAACTACGGGCTGGTGCAAGGCGCGAGAAACGGCGCAGCGGATCTGGCCAACAACTGGTATCTGTTCAGCGATATCCGTCCCGAGGTGTCCATCTACTCGCAGTTGGGCAATCAGGCCTTGCGGCAGTCCGAGGTGGCGGTGGGGTCGTTCAACGAACGGATGGGAGCGACCGAAACGCTGGCGCGAACGGTCTACCCCTATGTCTGGGCGCGGTCGCTGGGCGTCCTGGAACGCCGGGATGGCGCGCCTCAAGGGATCCGGCAAGCGAATGTCGCCGTGGATTCGCGGTTGGGCGGACTGCAGGTGGGAACGGACTTGTTCGTGGCCAGCAAAGGTATCGGCCGCCGGAGCGTGGGCGTGTTTGGAACGGCAATGGCTTCCCGTAACGACGTGTCGCACTATCAGGCATCCACGCGATCGACGGTGGATGCCGGCCGCAGCGATCAAACCCTGTATGGCCTGGGCGCTTACTACACGTTGATGGACGGCAAGGGCGGTTACGCCGATTTCGTCGGACAGGTCAGCCGATATGGCGTGAAGACGCAATCGCGCGGTGCGCATGGCACGTCCCTGCAGACATCCGGATGGGGCGCCGCGCTGTCGGCCGAAGCCGGAAAGGCCTTCGATATTCGCGACGGCCGCGGTCTGCGCGTTGAGCCGCAAGCCCAGGTGATGGTCCAGCACGTCAAATTGCGTGACGCTGAAGACAGCGTGGGCCGAGTTGCCCTGCCGGGATTGAACGCGCTGCATTCGCGTGTGAGTCTGAAGCTATCGAAAGTCTGGGGCGAGCAAGCCCAGACGCAAAGCCACGGCTGGCTGATGCTGAGCTACCGCCACACGCTGGGAAGCTCCTCCAGTTCGTATCCCTCCGCGACGCAGGGCGATATCGCATTCGACAACGATCTGGATGGATCGCGCGTCGGCCTGGCGGCGGGATATGACCGGCGAGCGGGCAGGAACACCTTCGTCAACGTGCGGGTGCAGGCCGAACAGGGCTTGGGCAGCTCGTCAGGATTGCGGGCGGTGGCCGGCTCGTTGGGGGTGAAGTATCTGTTTTAGCGACCTTGCATGAAGAGACCCGCCGGATCGCTGGCACGGTCTTGGAACACGCGCCATAGCGATCGTCTGATTTTCCACGGCAACTGATTCTTATGAAGACTGTCGCGCATTCCGAGTAATCCTACTCTGGGTAAAGCCGGGACGCATAAAGAGAATCAGACACACCGACGAGACGGGCTTTAACGCTTTTTAGCTCGAAGCCGTCGCTCGATGTGATTAACCGGATTACTCAAACGCGCAACCGGCAGCCCCGGTGTTCCACGTTCTTGCGATATCAAGAAAATGATTCTGCCTGGAGCTGCCCCTGTGCTCCCGGTGCAATTGAATTCGTGAAGCCGCGCGTGAATCCACTACCCAGGATGAACCAACGATGCATACGGATTCTTGCTTGGCGTTGCGACATGCGGACTCGATCTCGAACCGAATCGACAAGGCGCGCGGTATGGCGCTGAAGCTTTGTTTTGGCCTGTCTTTGATCTCTCTGGGCATGTCCCCGCATCCCGCGGCGCGTGCCTTGATCGTCGGCGAGGCGGGGGTGGGCGGCGCAGGCGGGGCCGCCAATGGGGGCAACGGCGGCGATGGCGGGGATGGTTTTGCCGCCTTGGATCTCACCACTTCTTACACGACCTATGACGACATTGAAGGCGCGCCCGGCGGTGGCGGGGGCGGGGGGGGCGGAGGCGGGCAGGGGGGCTATGTGGGCGGCGCAGGTGGCGCGGGCGGAAATGGCGGGCACGGCATCGTCATCTCGGGAGATGGCGTGGTTTTGCATAACGACGGCTACTCTATTAGCGGCGGCAAGGGGGGGGGCGGTGGAGGCGGGGGCGGCGGTAGTTTCAGTCAGAGCATTGTCAGCGACGGCGGCCGCGGTGGTGACGGCGCGGGGGGCACTGGTGGCGGCGGTGGGGGCGGCGGCGGCGGCGCGGCGGATATCAACCCCGGCGGGATCGATGGAACGGGCTACGGCGGCAATGGCGGCAATGGGGGAGAAGATGGTATGCCGGGTGGCGGCCAGTCGAATTATGCAGGTGGTGGTGGTGGTGGCGGCGGCACCTACACCAACGGCGGGTCGCAGGGCGATGGATTATCCAGCCCAATTCCGGGTGTAGGCGGATCAGGCGGTATCGCTGGCGGTGAGGCCGGCGTCGGTGGTGGCATAGCGAACATAGCAATTTGGGCCGGGGGCGGCGGAGGCGGCGGGGCGGCTGGCGGATCGGGCGGCGCCGGCGGGGCGGGCACCTCATTCTCCGGCGGCCCCCCGGGCGGTGCCGGCGGCAACAGCGGTCACGGTGTCCACGTCACCGGCGCCAACTCCGTGATCATCAATTCGGGCACGATCTCGCAGGGACCGGCGAACCAGAACATCGCCATCAAGTATGCGGCGACCGCCCATGATTCCACGCTGGTCCTGCAAAACGGCAGTGAAATCATCGGCCTGGTCGACGCCACGGAGTCGGGCGGCAAGAACACGTTCAGGCTGGATGGCGGCTCGGCGCTGGCCTTCGATGTCAGCCTGATTGGAAGCGGCCCGCAGGCCCAGTACCTGGGCTTCAATGCCTTCGAAAAAACGTCGGCGGGAACCTGGACGCTGACGGGCACGCCCAGTCAGGCCATCATGCCCTGGACCCTGTCGGGCGGGTGGCTCGCGATCGCCGACGACGCTAGCCTGGGCGACGCCTCCGTTGCCCTCACGGTTGATGGCGGCGGGCTGCAACTGGATGCCAATGTCCTGTCGCAGCGCGACATGCAGTTTGCGGGAGATGGCGCCATTCGCACCGTGGACGGCACGGTGTCCGTGATGCAGGGCGCGATCACCGGATCGGGCTCGCTGACCAAGACCGGTGGGGGTACGTGGATCATCGACAGCGACAATGCCTTCGCCGGCGCAACGCGGATTGACGACGGTGTGCTGCAGCTGGGCTCGGGCCAGGCCGTCGGCTCGTTGGGGGCGGGCCAGGTCGAGAACAACGCCCTTCTGGCCATCGACCGCGCCGACGCAGTCATCCTGTCCCACGCCATATCTGGCACGGGCGATCTGCTGCAGGCCGGTTCGGGAACGACCACGCTTACCGGGTCGCTTACGTACACCGGCTTCACGCGGGTGGACAACGGCACGCTGGTCATCGATGGCACGTCCTTGGGTCAGCCAGATCACGCTGTTGCCCGGGTCGTTGGGGCGGGCAGTGCCGACCTGGGCTTGGCCAACGGCGGCACACTTCACGGTTGGGTGGATGGACCGAATCTCTCCATCGACGCGGCCAGCAAATGGAACATCCTGACGGATGCTTCCAACTCCGCACCGAACGCCGCGCAAGCAAACAATCTCAGCACCGTCAACGAACTTCGGCTTGCCGGCAGCGTCGCCTTCGCCCCGCCCGCAGCATGGACCAACGATGAAATCGGCCGTACGTTCACCGCCAACAATCTGGTGGGCGGCGGCGGTGAAGTGCAGTTGCACATGATTCCGACCACGGCTGGCACCGTGGATTACCTGACCTTGAACGCGGGGGCGACGGGGTTGACCTACCTGACGCTGAATACCGACGGGGATTTTGGCGATCCCTTCAGCGGCAATGGCTTTCTGGTGGTCAAGGCGGGCGCCAGCACGGACAACGCATTTCGACAGACGCCGGGACAGCGCCCGCGGGGCGGCGCGTTCCGCTACGTGCTGACGCATGGCGCCCAGGACGGCACGCCGTCGCTTTCCAACAACTGGTACTTGATCAGCGAAGTCCGCCCCGAAGTCTCCATTTATTCGCAGCTTGGCGGGCAAGCGCTGCGGCAGTCCGAGCTGGCGGTGGGCACCTTCAACGAGCGCATGGGCGCGACCGAAACGCTGGCCCGTAAGGTGTACCCGTATGCCTGGGCCAGAACGCTGGGCGGATGGGAGAACCGGGATGGCGCTTCGCGCGGCATCCTGCAGTCGCAAGTGGGAAGCCGCACGACGCTGGGCGGTCTGCAGGTCGGCACGGACCTGTTCGTGACCAACAAGGGTATCCGTCGCAACAGCCTGGGGGTGTTCGGCACGGCCATGGTGTCGCGCGCGCAGGTCGACCACTATCAGGCGTCCACGCGTTCGATGATCGACGCCGGTCGCAGCGATCAGACCATGTACGGCCTGGGCGCGTACTACACGATGATGGACGGCAAGGGCGGATATGCCGACTTCGTCACGCAGATCAGCCGGTATGGCGTAAAGACGCAATCGAGCGGCGCGGACGGCATGTCGATGCGGACGTCGGGCTGGGGCGCGGCGCTGTCGGCCGAAGCTGGCAAGGCGTTCGACATTGGCGATGCGTCCAGCGGGCTTCAACTCGGACCGCAGGCGCAGGTGATGGTTCAGCATGTCAAGTTGCGCGACGGCGATGATGACCTCGGTCAGGTTGCGCTGCCGGCATCGCGTGCGCTGCATTCGCGCGTGAGCCTGAAGCTGTCAAAAACCTGGGGCGAACAAGATGACGTGCGGAACCACGGTTGGCTGATGCTGAGTTACCGGCACACGCTGGGGGAGTCGTCCAGCGAATACCAGACGCTGACGCAAGGCGACATTGCTTTTGAGAACAAGCTGGACGGATCGCGCGTGGGGGTATCGGCGGGCTACGACCGTCGCGCTGGCAAGAACACCTTCGTCAATGTGCAGCTGAACGCCGAGCAGGGTTTGGGCGGCGCGTCGGGGTTGCGCGCGGTGGGTGGCTCGGTGGGGATCAAGTACCTGTTCTAGCGATCGCGGCGCAGAGCTTGCGTATGAATCGCCCGCCCCGCATGCATGCGGGGCGGGCGATTTGCGTTGGCTAGTCGTCCAGTGAAGGCACGGTGCCGATCTGCATCAGGATGCGCGGCGATTCCATGTCGCCGGTTTCCTTGTCGATCATCACTTCGTAGGCGGCAACGCCTGCAAATTTGGAAGCCATGGAATTCGCGATGCGGATGGCTCCGAATTCGCTGCTGGCCGGACGGATTTCCCCGGGGGCGACGCCATTGGCGGCGGCGCGATAGGGAACGACGATGTACTGAACGAGATGAGCAGCTTCTGACACAGGAATTCTCCCCTGGACGACAGTTTTTCGGGCGAGCGAAATGTATCACGTCGCACTGTGTTTTTGTACAGTATTTTTGCGCAGGTCGTCCAGATATTTTCGCGGCGTGGCGCTGCCAGCCTTTCCGGCATTGCAGGAAAACCCCTAGCGCTTGCCCATTGCCCACCCTTCCTGGCGCGCTTAGTATTTTCGAAAATCCTCGGCGTTTTATAAAACCAGGGGCACGACATGGAAGCGAACCGCTACGACGCTTACCGCGAGGACACCGCGGGCCGCGCCAATGTGGCCGACTCGCCGGAGCGGGTGGCCTATTACCAGGAACTGGCGCGGCTTGAGACGGGCGCGTTGTGGACGGTGGCGAACAAGATCGAGCCGTGGGCGCCGCGGTCGGCGTCGGTGCCCGTGGTCTGGCGTTACCGGGACCTGCGCGGTCATGTGTTGCGGTCCGCCGAGCTGGTGTCCCCCGAAGAGGCGGGCCGGCGCGTGATCTACCTGAACAACCCCGGCCGGCAGGACGTTGCCGCGGCGGTGGGCTGGCTGTATTCCGGATTGCAGGTGATGAAGCCGGGCGAGCTGGCCAGCGCACACGCGCACACGCATTCGGCGCTGCGCTTCATCATGGAAGGGCAAGGCGCGTACACGGTGGTGGACGGCCACAAGATGACGCTGGGCGTGAACGATTTCGTGCTGACGCCCAACGGCACGTGGCACGAGCATGGCGTGGCCGAGGACGGCACGACCTGCATCTGGCAGGACGGCCTGGATATTCCGCTGGTCAATTCGCTGGAAGCCGGTTTCTATGCCGTGCATCCCGACCTGAATCAGACCATCACGCATCCGGTGGACGACACCAGCGGCGCGTGGGGCGGCGTGGCGCTGCGGCCGCAGGTGTCCGGGTGGACCAAGCCGTATTCCCCGCTCTTCAAGTACGAATGGGAGCCTACGTACGAGGCCCTGCGCCGCTATGCGCGCACCGCGCCGGGCAGTCCGTACGATGGCATCCTGCTGGAGTACGTGAATCCGGCAACGGGCGGCGCGGTCATGCCCACCATCGGCGCCAGCATGCAGTTGCTGCGCCCGGGCGAACACACCCAGGCGCACCGGCACACCGGCAGCTTCATTTATCAGGTGGCCAAGGGCAGCGGGTTTTCCGTGATCGACGGCAAGCGTTACGACTGGACCGAGCGCGACATTTTCTGCGTGCCGTCGTGGGCTATTCACGAACACGCGAACCTGTCGTTCAACGACGACGCGTGCCTCTTCTGTTTCAACGACCTGCCCGTCATGCGCGCGCTTGCGCTGTACCGCGAGGAAGCGGTAGAGGACAACGGCGGCCATCAACAACTGATCTAGTTTCTGAACGCATGACGCCGCGCCGCGCCGGCCGGTTCCACCACCCTTTGACCTTCTGGAGTTCCCGATGCGCCTCGTGACCTTTCGCGCTCATCCCACCGCCGCTGCCCGCCTGGGTGCGCTGGTGGACGGCTATGTGATCGACCTGTTTCTGCTGGGCCAGGAAGGCGGGGTGGACCTGCCCGGCGACATGCTGGAATTCATCGACCTGGGGCCGGTGGCGGTCGCGCAGGCGACGCGCGTGTTGGACACGTTTCGCGGCAACTGGCCGGTGGGCACGGCCCTGCCGCAGGAGAACGTGAAGCTGCTGGCGCCCATCCCGCGTCCGCGCAAGAACATCTTTGGCATCGGACTGAACTATGTGGAGCACGTGGCCGAATCCAGCCGCACGCTGGACACGTCGGCCGACCTGCCCAAGCAGCCGGTGATCTTTTCCAAGCCGCCCACCACCGTGATCGGGCCGGGCGATGCCATCGAGCACAACGCCAGGATCACGCAGCAACTGGACTGGGAAGTGGAACTGGCCGTCATCATCGGTCGGCGCGCGTCGCGCGTGGCCGAGGCCGACGCGCTGTCTTATGTGTTTGGCTACAGCGTGATGCTGGACATGAGCGCGCGCGATTGCCGCCGGGCAGGGCAGTGGATCTATTCCAAGGGACAGGACACGTACGCGCCGTTCGGCCCGTGCATCGTGACCGCCGACGAAATCCCCGATCCGCAGGTGCTGGACCTGTGGCTGACGGTCAATGGCGAAAAGAAGCAGGGCTCGAACACGCGCCACATGCTGTTCAAGGTGCCGTTTTTGATTTCCGATATCAGCGCCGGCATCACGCTGGAGCCGGGCGACATCATCGCCACCGGCACGCCGGAGGGCGTGGGCGCCGGACGCAAGCCGCAGGAATTCCTGTGGCCGGGCGACGTGGTCGTGGCCTGCGTGGAAGGCATCGGCACGCTGCGCCATCCGGTGGTGGCCGTCTAGGAGCACAACGCTTGAAACCCAGAATCAAGGCCCCGCGCGAGGATGCGGCCGCCGACGGTGGCGCCGAGGTCGAAGACATCACGCTGTCCGAACACATCTACCGGCAGTTGCGCCGCGACATCATGCGCGGCGCGTTTGCGCCGGGCCAGTCGCTGCGGCTGGAACTGCTGCGCCAGCGCTACGGCGGCAGCTTTTCGCCGATCCGCGAGGCGCTGAACCGGTTGCGCAGCGAACGCATGGTGCTTACCACCACGTCGCGCGGCTTTCGGATCGCGCCGCTGTCCGTGGAAGAAATGCGCGATGCTTGCGAAGCCCGCATCCTGATCGATTGCGATGCGCTGCGGCGGTCGCTGGCCAACGCCGACGACGCCTGGGAGGCGCGGCTGGTGGGGGCGTTTCATGCGCTGGCGCTGGCGGCCCGCCGGGCGGACGCCGCGCCCGGCCTGGACCCGGATCGCGAGGACGCGCTGGAGGCCCGGCACCAGGAGTTTCATCAGGCGCTCATCGGCGCCTGCCGCTCGCCCTGGCTGCTGGACCTGTCCGCGCAGCTATACGCGCAGACGGAACGCTATCGCCGGCCGGCGCGCGCCCAGGCCGTGGCGTACGGCCATGAACGCGACGTCGACGACGAGCACCGCGCGCTGCTGGATGCCGCGGTCGCGCGCGATGCCGGCCGCGCGGCCGCGCTGCTGGCCACGCACTACCGCGAGACGGCGCAGGTCATCGAGCGCATCCTTGCCCTGCCCGAGGGCCAAGCCGCGGCCTAGCGTCGTGATGCCGTAAGCTTGTCGTCCATGGCAGACCTGAAACTCCTGGAAGACCTGATCGCGCTGGCGCAGACCGGCAGCTTCGTGCGCGCCGCGGAACTGCGCCACGTCACGCATCCCGCCTTCGGCCGGCGCATCCGCGCCCTGGAAGCGTGGGCAGGCACCCCGCTGGTGGAGCGCCAGCGCCTGCCGGTGACGCTGACGCCCGAAGGCGAGGCGCTGCTGAAAACCGCCACGCAGGTGGTCGAGCAGATGGGGCTGGTCCGCCATCGCATCCGCAGTTCCGGCGCGGGGGGCGAGGCCGTGCTGCGGATCGCCACGGGGCGCAGCCTGGCGCGCACGCTGGTGGCCGACTGGATTGCGCGGCTGCGGCACCGCGCGCCCCGGGTGCTGACCGACGGCACGCAGGTGGAGCTGTCCACCGGCAAGGCGCAGGACCTGGTGGTCCGGCTGGAGCAGGGCAAGGTGGACCTCTTGTGCTGCTACGAGCACCCGGCGCTGTCCGTGCCGCTCAGCCCCTCGCGCTACCGCTACATGACGCTGGCGACCGACAAGCTGGTGCCGGTCAGCCAGATGGACGCCCGCGGCCGGCCACGCTATCAGTTGCAGGTGGGCGGCGCGCCCGTGCCGCTGATCACCTATACCGGCGGGCTGGCGATGGAGCGCATCGTGGGAGACCGGCTGGAGGCCACGCCGTACGCGCTGACGCCCTTCGTGCGCAGCGATTCGCTGGACGCGGCGCATGGCGCGGTCGCCAAGGGCGTGGGCGTGGCGTGGCTGCCCTGGTCCATGGTGGCGGCGGATTGCCGCCGCGGCGCATTGGCCGAGCTGGGCGGACGTAGCGACGAGATCGCCTTCGAGGTCCGCCTGTACCGCCCGCGTGCCCGGCTGACCGACCTGGCCGAAGCTGCCTGGGAAGCGACGGCCAGCCGCAAGGCCTGATTGCCAGACATCAAACCGGATTAGCACAACGATGTGCCGCTTTGGCACGGTATGCCCCTGGGCCGCGCTTGAAAATAGCCCCCGAAACTCAAAAGAGGCGGCTCCGCCGTCCACCCACAGCACCCCAGGGAGAAATTCATGAAGTCCATCTTGCATCCGTTGCGCGCAGCGCTAGTCTCGTTGAGCGCCGCTTCGGCCCTTGCCGTGGCACCCGTTGCCAGCGCGGCCGACTATCCGGCCCGCAGCATTTCGCTGATCGTCGGTTATCCCGCAGGCGGCAGCCTGGATCTGACCGCGCGCCTGCTGGGCGAAGAACTGGGCAAGCGCCTGGGCCAGACGGTCGTGGTCGAGAACGTCGGCGGCGCCGGCGGCACCATCGGCGCGCAGCGCGTGGCCCGTGCCGCGCCGGACGGCTACACCATCTTCTTGGGCTCCACCAACGAAATGGTGATCGCCCGCATGATCAACACCGCGGTCAAGTACGACAGCGCCAAGGACTTCACGGCGCTGGGCATCGTGGCCTCGCAGCCGATGCTGCTGGCCGCCAGCAAGAACTCCGGCGTGAAGACCGCCGCCGAGTACCTGGAAAAGCTCAAGGGCGCCGCGCCCGGCACGTTCAACTACGGGTCTTCGGGTGTGGGCACGACGCTGCACCTGGCGGGCGAGATGATCAACCAGGCCACCGGCACCCGCGCCGAACACGTGCCTTACCGCGGCGTGTCGCCGCTGGTCACGGACCTGATGAGCGG
Organism: Achromobacter mucicolens; assembly: GCF_029866465.1. Lineage (NCBI taxonomy): Bacteria > Pseudomonadati > Pseudomonadota > Betaproteobacteria > Burkholderiales > Alcaligenaceae > Achromobacter > Achromobacter mucicolens. The sequence goes on from NZ_CP123364.1 coordinate 437,156, forward strand.
CCAGCTGGACTTCGGCATGCTCGTGCTGTCCTCGGGTCTGCCGCAGGTCCGCAGCGGCAACATCGTCGCGCTGGGCCTGACCGAGAACAAGCGTTCGCCCGCCGCGCCCGAGATCGCGCCGCTGGCCGCCACCAAGGGTTTCGAGTCCGTCGACATCAACCTGTGGTTCGCGCTGTACGGCCCGGCGGGCTTGCCCGAGCCGGTGGTGACCAAGCTGCGCGCCGCGCTGGATGAATCGCTGAAGTCCGACACCTTCCGCGCCAAGATGCAGGACGCGGGCGGCGAAGTCGCCAAGCCGGGCGTGGATCCGGTGGCCTTCCAGGCGGAAGAGACCAAGAAGTACGCCGCGCTGGTCAAGGCCGCCAAGATCGAGGCGCAATAAGGCCGCGCGGCACATCACGACATCGAAAGACCCTCGCAGCACACGGATATCACCATGCAATTCAAGCTTCCCGTTCCCGACATCGCCGCCGAGCGCGCAGGCAATACCGACACGCCCGGCGTGTGGCACTTTGATTCGGGCGTTCCGGGACGGGCGCTCATGGTGAGCGCGCTGGTGCATGGCAACGAGCTGTGCGGTGCCTGGGCGCTGAAGGACCTGCTGGCGTCGGGCCTGCGGCCGCGCCGCGGCAGCCTGACGCTGGCCTTCTGCAATCTGGATGCGTTCGACCGCTTTGATGCGGCGAATCACGATGCCTCGCGATTCGTGCAGGAAGACATGAACCGCGTCTGGAGCGCCGAGCGCCTGGACAATCCCACCACGCCCGACCGCCAGCGCGGCGCGGCGTTGCGTCCGTGGGTGCGGCGCGCCGACTGGCTGCTGGATCTGCATTCGATGCACGAGCCGGGGGCGCCGCTGCTGTTGACGGGCGTGTTGCCGCGCAATGTCGCGCTGGCCCGCCGCCTGAAGGCGCCGCAGCACGTGATCGTGGATGCCGGCCACAAGGACGGCGTGCGCATGCGCGACTTCGAGCACTTCGGCGATCCGGCCCGGGAAGACGCCTGCGCGCTGCTGATCGAATGCGGCTTTCATGGCGACCTGTCTTCGCGCGAGGTGGCGCGCGACATGGTGGCGCGGATGCTGGTGGAGTCGGGCGTGGCCGACCGGTCCGACCTGCCCGAAGGCTGGCTGCTGCCGGACCCGGCGCAGCAGCGCGTGCTGGAGGTGACGGACGCCGTGGTGGCGCCGTCCATGAACGTGCGTTTTGCGGGCCCCTGGTCGGGACTGGAGACGTTCGAGAAGGCCGGATCGTCCATCGGCTGGGCCGACGAGCAGCCGATTGTCACGCCTTACGACAACTGCACGCTCATCATGCCGTCGCTGCGGCAGTTAAAGCCCGGCGTGACGGTGGTCAGGCTGGCCCGCGATTACGCGGGCTGAGCGGACCGCAGACTTCCGCGGTCCTTTACTTTCAGGTGCTTTACTTCTGCGGCGTGTAGCGCAGCTCGTCGAGCTGGTAGCCTTGCGCCGTGGCGGCAGCCAACGCCTTGTCCAGTTCTTCCTTGGGCAGTTGCGGCGAGCGCGACAGGATCCACAGGTACTTGCGGTCGGGCGTGCCGACGACCGCCCAGCGGTACTCCGGATCCAGGCCGATCACCCAGTAGTCGCCCTTGAACGGCTTGAAGAACGTGACTTCGAGCTTGGCGTTGTTGCTGCCTTCAACGACGGTGGCCGTGCCCGAGGCCGAATCGATATCCCCGTCCTTGGTGCGGCAGCGGTTGTTCACGCCGATCGTGCCGTCCGGATGCGCGGTGTATTCCGCCGTGGTGTCTCCCACGCAATTGCGCTGGAAGAACATGGGGAAGTTGGCGATTTCGTACCACATCCCGACGTAGCGTTTCAGGTCTACGGATTCCACGGTCTGCATGGGGGGCGGCGCGGCGTGGGCAATGCCCGCCACACTGGCCGCCAGGGCCAGCAGGAATGTTGCGGTGCGGCGCATGAAGAAAACCTCCTGATGTGACTGGTAAGGCTGGCGCCGGCCGCCGTATGGCGCGCGGCGCAACCCGAGCCCTAACGATACGCCTTATTTGCGCGGCGCTTTCAGCGCGGCGTGATAGCGCGCGACGTAGGTGTCGAAATCTTCAGTGTCCGACTGCTCCAGCCGTAGCTGTTCGGCGGTGGACTGCGCCGCGGCTTGCTCGTAGGCCGCGGCCACGTCGGCCGGCAGCGGTTCGGCGCGCAGGGCATCGGCCTGCTTGCGGCTCAGCGCCAGCGAGTAATCGTGGAACGAAAGACCGCTGTCCTTCAGGTCGGCCAGCAGGCGCGCGGACGGCGTCGCGTCCGGCTGGTCGAGCTTGGCGCGTTGGGCGGCCAGCGCGTCGGCGTAGGCGGTGCCGCCCAGCGCGCTGTCGTACAACGCGGCGTACGGCGCGATCTGGTCGAGCAGTTCGTGGCCCCATTGCGCAAGGCCGATCGACTGGCCTTCGCGGTCCAGCATGAGGCCGGGCTTGCGGCCTTCCTTGACGACCACCGAGAAGTTGTCGGCGCTGCGCTGACAGTAGCCATTGGCCGGGAAGAAGGGGCTGTCCGAGGCGGTGCAGAACAGGAGAAAGGCGTCGACGAAGCGCGCAGTGGCCGCGTCGATGCCCACCGGCGAATACGGGTCGATGTCCAGGCAGCGCACTTCGACGTACTGCACGCCGCGCTCGGCCAGCGCGGTGATGGGGCGCTCGCAGCGGCCGGTGGCGCGCTTGGGACGGATGCTGGAGTAGTACTCGTTTTCGATCTGCAGCACGTTGGTGTTGAGCTGGATCCATTCACCGTTGCGATGCGTGCCGATCTTCTGGTATTCGGGCCAGGGCTGCGTCACGGCGCCGTACAGGCGGCCAAGGAAGGTGTCCAGGTCGTTGTAGCAGAGCTTGAGCTGCGACTGCGCCTTGTTCTGGTAACCCAGGTCGCTCATGCGCAGGCTGGTGGCGTAGGGCAGGTACAGCGTGTGGTCGCCCAGCTTTTCCAGCTGATGGTCCTGGCCTTGCAGGAAATCGCTGGCCAGCGCCGGGGCCGAGCCGAACAGGTACATCAGCAGCCACGAGTAGCGCGTGAAGTTGCGGATCAGGCCGATGTAGCCGCGCGAGCGGCGGTCCTGCGCGGAGCCGGGCTGCGTGTCCAGCACGGACCACAGGTCTTCGGGCAGCGAGAAGTTGTAGTGCACGCCGGCGATGCACTGCATCGTCTTGCCGTAGCGTTCGGCAAGACCGCGGCGGTACACGTGCTTGAGCATGCCGGTGTTGGACGTGCCGTACCAGGCGATGGGGATGTCAGGCTCCGGCGGCAGCGTGGCCGGCATGGACTGGTTCCAGATCAGCTCGTGGTCCAGCACGCCGTAGACGTGGCGGTGCGTATCGGCAAGCTCGGCCAGCAACGCGTCCACGTCCTGGTGCGTGCCCGTGATGAGTTCGAGCAGCGATTCGGAATAATCGGTGGTGACGTGTTCGTTGGTCAGCGCCGAGCCCAGCCCGGCGGGGTGCGGCGTGCGGGCCAGGATGCCCTGTTCGTCCACGCGCAGGCCTTCTTTCTCGATGCCCCGCAGGGTCTGGGTCAGCAGCGAGCGGTTGGCCTCTAGGCGGGCGAGGCGGTTGGCGGCAGTATCGGTCACGGATTGTTCTCGTTGGGGGCTGTCGCCGGATTTTACGGGGTGCTGGCCTCCTGTGCTTCGGGAACCAGTACTGGGGACAGGGACAATGCCTGGGCGGTGCGCGCCAGCCATTCGTCCAGGTCAGCATAGACCGGATCGGCGATGGGGGCGGCTTCGTTGAAGATCTCGTGCCAGGCCGTGTCGTACCAGCGCAGGGTAAGGAGTTCGGCGGGCGCCCGCTGGGCGAATTGGCGGCTGCCTTCGGCCGCCACGATGGCATCGTCGCCTGCCACCATCAGCAGGGTGCGGCAGGGCAGCAGACTGGCCTCGCGCAGGGCTTGCTGGCCGGCTTCGTCGACAAAGCGCGCCAGGCGGCCGGTCATGCGGCGCCGCACCAGGGGATCGGCGCGGTAGGCCTTCACCACGGCCCGGTCGTGCGAGATGCGGGCGGGCGCCAGGCCGTGCGGCACGCGCAGGTCGGGGGCGTGCAGGGACATCCATGTGAGCGTGCGGCGCACCCACAGCGGCACGTTGACGGCAAAGGGCGGCGAACTGAGCACCAGGCCGTCCAGGTCGGCCAGGCGGCGCTGCGCGATGCGCACGGCGACCAGGGCGCCCAGGCTGTGGCCCAGCAGGATGGGCGGGCGGCCGCAGCGCTGTGTCCAGGCGCGCAGCCGGTCCACGGCATCGGTGACCAGGTCTTCCTGGTCTCGCAGGGTGGCGGCATGCCCGCCCGAGCGGCCGTGGCCGCGGTGGTCGTGCGCGCCCACGTCCCAGCCCCGGGCAGTCAGCCAGCGCGCCAGCCGGTCGTAGCGCCCGGCGTGCTCGCTCAAACCGTGCAGCAGGTAGATGCTGGGGCGGGCCTTCCCGGGGCGGGCCATCCCGGGGCCGGCCATCCCGGGGCCGGCCGTCTCCGGGCGGGCCCCGGAGTCCTCCAATCCGGCGATCGGGGGCGGCACGTTGGGGGCGGCGGGCCAGGAATAATTGGCGAGCGGGGTGCCGTCGGGCGCGGGGGCCATGGAAATCGGCGACAATTTCTGAATTCCTCGAAATGACTGGACCCTGTGGGTTCTCGGGTAATGACGATTTCATCGCTGTTTCGTTTCATGTTCAAGAAAGCGGGCGTTTTTTTGGCGCTGGCGCTGGCGTTGACGGCTTGCTCGCCCAGTTACAACTGGCGCGAGATGGATGTGGCCGACGGCCACGTCCGCGCGGCGTTTCCTGCCCGGGTCTCGATCGAAACCCGCGATCTGAAGCTGGACACGCACGCCTTGCAGTTCACGCTGGCCAGCGCGACCGTTGGCGAAGCCGTGTTCGCCGTGGGATCGGCGCCCCTGCCGCCGGAGATCGCGGCCAGTCCCGCCGCCCGGCAGGCGCTGGGCATGGCCCTGATGCGATCGCTGTACACCAACATGCAGGCCCCGCCGCCCTCGGAATGGCCGCCGTACGGCGAGACGATCGAGGTGCGCGGCAAGGCAGTGGGCAAGCCCGGATGGCTGCACGCCAGGGTGTGGGTGACCGACTCCATGCTGATCGAGGCCGTGGCCGCCGGCACCGAGGAAAGCCTGCCCGCCGAGCGTGCGCGCGAATTCCTGCGGTCCGTCGTCATCAAGCCTTGAACTCGAGCAGCCCCAACCGCAGCGCCGCCACCACGGCAGCGCGCCGGCCCCGCACGCCAAGCCGGTTGCACGCGTTGCGCAGGTGGAAATTCACCGTGCTTTCGCTGACGCCCAATATGCGGGAGGTTTCCCAGCTGGTCTTGCCCGCGGCCGACCATTTCAGGCAGGCGGCCTGCCTGTCGGACAGATGCAAGGCGGCGCTTCGGACCGGACTGCGGTCGGCGCTGCGATCGGCGCAACGCGATGAGTGGGCAAGACTGCGCATCGGTGTGGCGGACATGGCGGCGAGGACGGGATGGCCCTTTTGTGAACAATGCGCCCATGCTGCTGCGACCGCCCCAGCGGGGGCAAGCAATGATGCCGTGACGCATCAATCTTTTTATCTCTGACGGAATAGTCCATGTTGGCCATCGCGCAGTTCTACCTGTCAGCCATTGTGCTGATGCTGCCCCTGCTTTCCTGCGTGGGAATCGGGCTTTTCTGGGGCAAGCGCGATCTCCCCTTCGGCGGCAACTTCATCACCACGCTGGTGACGTCCGTCACCACGCCGGCGCTGGTGTTTCATACCTTCGTCACCACCCATCTGGACGACCGGGCGCTGGCCGACGTGGCCGCCGCAACGCTGATCGCCCTGCTGCTGTGCGCGCTGATCAGCGCGGCGCTGCTCAAGGCCTGGAAGCTGCCCGTGCTGAGCCTGCTGCCCACGGCGTTCCTGCCCAATGCCGGCAACCTGGGGCTGCCCATTTCGCAGCTGGCCTTCGGCGATGCGGGGCTGTCCGTCGCGGTGGCGTTCTTTGCCGTGAATTCCTTCGTGATGCACACGATCGCGGTGCGCATGCTGCCCGGCGTGAACACCAAGGGAAGCTGGAAGAGTCCGATCCTGCTGGCTTCTGTGGTGGCGGTGGCGCTGCGCCTGCTGAACATTCCGGTGCCCGCGTGGATCATCGAGACGGCGCGCATGCTGGGCGCGGTGACCGTGCCGCTGATGCTGTTGAGCCTGGGCCATGCGCTGGCGCTCATTCCGTCGAACGGCGTGCGCGACGGCGCCAAGGTCGCCGCGATCCGGCTGGTGGTGGGGCTGGCGACGGGGGGGGCGGTGGTGTGGGCGCTGAACCTGGAGCCGGTGCTGGCCGGGGCGCTGACGCTGCAGATGGCCATGCCGTGCGCGGTGGTCAGCTACATGTACGCGCGGCGCTACACGCCGCTGGGCGACACCGCGGCGGGCGCCGTGCTGGTGTCCACCGTGGTGTTTCTGCTGCTGGCGCCGCTGATGCTGTGGTTCACCCACGGGCATTAAGCACGGGCATTAAGCACGGGCATTAAACACCGGCATCAGGGCGCCCCGGCGACGGGTCAGCCCGCGCCGGCCAGCGTGCGCAATTGCGTCATCAGCGCATCGGGCAGATCCAGTCCGTGCTTGACGGCCTCGTCGCGCAGCTTGCGGCGGCGGTCGCCCGGCAGGCGCACGTCCTCGTCTTCGAGCATCGCATCGACCAGCGTTTCCACGCGTTCCAGGTAGACGTCGTTGCCCGCCAACGCATTGGGGTCGATCGCCATGAACGCCTGTCCCAGCCGCGCCGGGCCGCCTTCGTCCACGAAGAACGACTCGTTCTCGTAGCCGAAGCGCGCGCCGGTCAGCGCGCAGGCCATGAGTTCCACGATGAGGGCCAGCATCGCGCCCTTGACGCCGCCCGCGGGCAGCATGCTGCCGGCCAAGCCCGCCTTCGGATCGGTGGTCGGCTGGCCGTCCGCGTCCAGCGCCCAGCCCAGCGGGATCGGCTGGTTGTCGCGCGCCGCGATCATGAGCTTGCCGCGCGCCACCTGCGACAGCGACAGGTCGATGACCAGCCGCGCGCCGCCACGGCGCGGGAAGATCGCCGCGATGGGGTTGGTGCCGAACAGCGGGCGCTTGCCGCCCCACGCGGGCATGGCGGCGGGTGAATTGCTGAGCGCCAGCCCGACCATGCCGGCGTCGGCCAGGGCTTCCAGGTGGTAAGCGGCCTCGCCGAAATGATGGCTGTTGGCCACGCCGACGAACGCCACGCCATGTTCGCGGGCGCGCACGGTGGCCTGCTCGACCGCCATGCCGCAAGCGGGGAAGGCCAGGCCCGAGCCGGCATCGATCAGCGCCGCACCGCCGCGTTCGTTCAGGATGCGCGGCACGGCCGAGCCGATGGCGCGGCCGGTGCGCAGGTGGCCAGCGTAGAATGGCACGCGCGACAGGCCGTGGGAGCTGAGCCCCTGGCTTTCCGCGAAGACCAGCGCGCGGGCGGTGCTGTCCGCCATGACCGGGTTGGCGCCGGCGGCGGCGAGACCCGCAGCGGCCAGGTGTTGAAGTTCGTCCAGATAGATGTGAGCCATATCCTTCCTGTCGTGTGAGGCGCGCCGCGCCTCGTCAGCGTGCGCGGGCGTCAAGCGCCATTGTCACACCGGCGGCCACCATGTCGGAAACGCGCGTGTTGGCCTCTTGCGTGAGGCCGGCGATGTGCGGCGTGAGGATCAGGTTCGGCGCGTCGGCCAGCGGGCCGCCCGCGGGCAGGGGTTCCTGCTCGAAGACGTCCAGCGCGGCGCCGCGCAGCCGCCCGGCGCGCAGCGCGGCCGCCAGCGCAGCCTCGTCCACGATGCCGCCGCGCGACGTGTTGATGAGGATGGCGCCGGGGCGCATGCGCGCGATGCGCGCCGCGTCCAGCAGGTGACGGGTCTCGGACGTGAGCGGCACATGCAGCGTCACGACGTCCGCCTGGCCCAGCAGCTCGTCCAGGGCCAGCGGCTCGGCGCCGGCTTCCTGCCACGCGGGATGGGAGGGCGGCAGGGCCGCATCGCTGCCCACGATGCGCATGCCCAGCCCGCGCGCAAGCTGGGCTGCCAGCCGGCCGATGCCCCCGAATCCCACCACGCCCAGCGTGCGGCCGTGCGCCTCCAGCCCCTGCGACAGCGCGGTGCGCGGCCAGGTGCCGGCCGCGACATCCGCCGTGGACGCATAGGCGCCGCGCAACAGCGACAGCATGGTGCCGATGACGTACTCGGCCACGGCGCGGGCGTTGGCGCCCGTGGCCGGAATGACCTTGATGCCGCGCGCCTCGCAGCCCGCCAGATCGATGTTGTCCAGCCCCACGCCCAGCCTGCCCACCGCAATCAGGCGCGGCGCCGCCGCCAGCAGTTCGGCGTTCACCTGGCTGCGGTTGCGCACGATGAGGGCGTCGGCATCCGCGGCGGCTTCAAGCAGCGCGGCGCGCTGCTCCACCAGCTCGGGGGCGTAGCGCACGTCGAACCGTTGCCGCAAGGCATCGACGGCGGGCGCGTCCATGAACTCCGAAATCAATACTCGCATCTGCCGGACTCCTCTTTGTGGGGGGCAGGGCGGCCGCTTCAGGCGACCTGGATGTTGGCGTCGCGGATGATCTTGGCCCAGCGGTCGACCTCGGACTTCAGGTAAGCGCCGAACTCCTTGGGGCCACGCGGCTGCGGTACGAAACCCAATTGCAGCAGGGCCTGCTGCATGGCGGGCTGCGAGACTTGCTTGACGATGGCGTCGCCGATCCGCTGGACCAGTTCCGGCGGGGTGCCAGCGGGCGCGAGCACGCCGGTGAAGTTCTCGACGATCAGGTCCGGCAGGCCGGCTTCGGCCGTGGTGGGCAGATCGGGCAGGTCCTTGCTGCGTTCGCGCGTGGTGATCGCCAGGGCGCGCAGCGACCCGTTCTTCACATGCGCCAGCGACTCGGGATAGTTCGAGAACACCACATCCAGGTGACCGCCGATCAGGTCCGTGAGCGATGGCGCGCCGCCCTTATACGGCACGTGCATCAGCGGCACGCCTGTGAGCTTCTGATACAGCGCCAGCGTCAGGTGCGGCGGCGTGCCGTTGCCGCTGGAACCGGCCGACAGGGCCTTGGCCTTGGCTGCGCGCGCCAGGTCGTCCATGGACTTGATGTTGCTCTTGGCGTTGACGACCACCATGATGGGCGAGGACGCCAGCCCGGCGAGCGGCGTCAGGTCGCGGGTCAGGTCGTAGCCGGCCTTGCCCGCGAACAGCGTGGCGTTGGCCGCGTGCGACAGGGTGATGGCCAGCCACGTGTAGCCATCGGGCGCGGCGTGCGACACATGCGCCGCGCCGATGTTGGCGCTGCCGCCCGGCTTGTTCTCGATCACCACGTTCCAGCGTTCGGCATCCGCCAGGGCCTTGCCCACCTGGCGTGCGGCCACGTCGGTCAGGCCGCCCGGCGGAAAAGGCACCACGTAGTTGATGGGACGCTCGGGCCATGCGCCTTTCTGCGCCAGCGCCCGTTCCCACGGGGCCAGCGCACAGAGGCCGGCGGCGCCCAGGGCGCCCAGCAGGCGACGGCGCTGCGCATCTTTCAGGGGGTAATGCGGTTCGCTACTCATCTGTCTTCCTCCTTGGGGATAACGCCCGGGTAGGAATGCGTACGCCTTTGCTGCCGCGGACTGCGCCCGGGTCTGCAGGTTCTTGTCGTTGATGTTGCGATGATGCCGCGAGGGACGGCCGGCGCGTTCTCCTTGGCGCGCCGGCCGGCATGCGCGCTAGGCGCTTTCGAAGATCCGCGTAAGGACGAATTCGCGGTGGCCCAGGGCCTCGGCCGCGGTCCACCGGCCATTGGCGGTGGCCAGCATGCATTCCAGCAGCTTGTCGCCGGCCTGGTTCAGGTCGATCTCGCGCTGCAAGAGGCCGCTGGTGTCCACGTCGATGTGTTCGGACATCGTGCGCACCGTGCGCGGATTGGCGCAGATCTTGATGACCGGCAGGATCGGGTTGCCGATGACGTTGCCCTGGCCGGTGGGGAAGAAGTGCACGGCGTAGCCGGAGGCGGCGCACAGCGTGACCATTTCCGCCGCGGCCGAGGACGAGTCCATGAACCACAAGCCGGGGCCGTCGGGGATCTCGGCCTTGTCGATCACGCCGTCAACGCGGCATTTCTTGCCGATCTTCTGGATGTTGCCCAGCGCCTTTTCCTCGATGGTGGTCAGGCCCCCGGCGATGTTGCCCTTGGTGGGCTGGGATTCGGACAGGTCGCTGGTCTTCCAGCGGTCGATCATGGCCTGGTAGCGGTCGAACATGAACATGAAGCGCTCGCGCACGGCGTCGTTCGCGCAGCGCTCGGCGACGATGTGCTCGCCGCCGGTCAGTTCCGAGGTTTCGCCAAAGACCAGCGTGGAGCCCAGTTCATAGAGCTTGTCGAACGCATTGCCCACCGTGGGATTGGCGCCGCAGCCGGACGTGGTGTCGGATTCGCCGCACTTGGTGGAGACCCACAGATCGGAGATGGGGCATTCGCTGCGCGTGAGCGCGGTGGCGTAATGCACGTATTCCTTGGCGCAGCGGGAGGCGCGCATGATGGTGTCGTGGTCGCCGTGCAGTTCGATGGAAAAGCCCATGACTGGCTTGCCGGTGGCGGCAATGCCGTCGACGACGCGCTTGGTCCAGCCTTCCTCGATGCCGATCACGACCACGGCGGCCACGTTGGGGTTACAGCCGGTGCCGATCAGCGTGCGAAAGTGCAGTTCAAGATCTTCGCCGAATTGCAGCCGGCCGTAAGGATGAGGCAGGGCAAGGGTGCCCTTGATATTGTTGGCGACGGCCTCGGCCGCGGCGTTGGAGATGTCGTCCACGGGCAGGACGATGACGTGGTTGCGCACGCCGACGCGGCCATTGTCGCGGCGATAGCCTTGGAAGGTGGTCTGGGCAGTGATGATGGACATGGTGGGTTCCTGTGCGATGGACGGGCGCTTACCAGCGCTTGGTCTTGATGTTGTGCACGTGGGCGTGCTGGCCGGCCTTGATGGGCGCCACCACGCGGCCGATATCGACGCCGTACTTGAAGACGGTGTCGCCCACGGCCATGTCCTTCATCGCGACCTTGTGGCCGATGGGAATGTCCTGCGACGCGCGCACATGGATGATCTTGTCCTCATCCATGATCCAGGCGTTCAGCTCCGTTCCGGCGGTCAGGCCCTCCACCACGGCGACCGCCACCGTGTCCTTCGCATCGTGCAATACGGCGTGAATCATTGTCTTCCTCTCTGGGGTCAGGGCGCCGCCCGGGTGCTGCTTGCGGCGCGGATCACAACGGCCAGGAAATCTTAGGCCCGGCTTTTTTCAAAGTCAACTAAATCATATATATGAATTAGATGACTTGAGCGGGCGGCCGTTGCGCCGCTACACTGGAGGTCCTTGATTTTTGCGATGCACCCATGAACACCAGCCTGTCACCGACTGTGCCTTTGGGCAGTCCCTTGTACGAACAGGTCAAGCAGGCCGTGCTTGCCGCGCTGGCGCAAGGCGAGTGGAAGCAGGGCGAGGCGATTCCTCCGGAAAAGCATCTGGCCGAGCGGTTCGGCGTGTCGATCGGCACGCTGCGCAAGGCCATCGACGAGCTGGCCGCCGAGAACATCCTGGTGCGGCATCAGGGGCGCGGCACCTACGTTGCGGTGCATACGCGCAACCATCACTTCTTCAAGTTTTTTCGCATCGTCGGGCAGGACGGCAGCAAGTCCTATCCCACCACGGAACTGCTGCGCTTTCGCCGCGTGAAGGCCTCTGCCGTGGCGCGCGAAAAGCTGGCGCTGCCCGCAGGCGCGTACGTTTTCGAGTTCCTGAATGTGCTGTCGCTCAACGGCGACGTGGTGATGGCCGACGACGTGTGCCTGCCCGAATCGCGCTTTCCGGGGCTGCTGGAAGCGCACCTGCGCGAGCGCACCAGCACGCTCTACGCGCTGTACCAGGACCTGTTCGGCGTCAACGTCATCGCCACCGACGAGCGGCTGCGGACCTGCCTGGCCGAGCGCACGCACGCACGCTGCCTGGGCGTGGCCGAAGGCAGCGCGCTCTTGGAGATCCGCCGCATCGCGTTTTCCTATAACCGCCAGCCCGTGGAATGGCGCGTGTCGCGCGTGAACACCGAACGCTACGAGTACCTGGGACAGGAACCCTGGGAGGCCGGCGCCTGAGCCGGCCGCGAGGGGGATTGCCGTCTTGCGCGCCTGGGCAACGCGCAGTTGTCGCGGCCCGTGGGGCTTGCTGCCCGTGCGCCAAGCAGTGCTAGAATTCCTGCCGCACTATCCAATTTTCGGCGCCGATTTGCCTGATCCGCTTGCGGGCGCCTTCCAATAAATCCAGCTAAAGAGGTCCGTATGACCACTCCTGCCCAGAATTTGGCCGGTGATTCGGCCAGCGGGTTCGTTCCCGCAACCGTCACGACGTCCGATACCGTTGATCCCGGTTCGGTCGGCCTCGTCTCCCCCACCTTCATCCGTTTCGATGAGCCGCTGCCCTTGCTGAGCGGCCAGTCGCTTGCGTCGTACGAGCTGGCGGTCGAAACCTACGGCACGCTCAATGCGCAGCGCACCAATGCCGTGCTCATCTGCCACGCGCTCAATGCCTCGCACCACGTTGCAGGCCAGGCCGCCGACAATCCCAGCGACCTGGGCTGGTGGGACAACATGGTGGGACCCGGCAAGCCGGTGGACACTAATATCTTTTTCGTGATCGGGGTCAACAACCTGGGCTCGTGCTTCGGCTCGACCGGGCCGGCCAGCATCAATCCCGAGACCGGCAAGCCCTGGGGCGCCGCGTTCCCGGTGCTGACGGTCGAAGACTGGGTGCGGGCGCAGGCGCGGGTGGCGGACCACTTCGGCATCGAGCGCTTCGCGGCCGTGATGGGCGGATCGCTGGGCGGCATGCAGGCCCTGAGCTGGTCGATCACCTTGCCCGAGCGCGTGGCCAACTGCATCGTCATCGCCAGCACGCCGCGCCTGTCGGCGCAGAACATCGGCTTTAACGAAGTGGCCCGGCGCGCCATCATCACCGACCCGGATTTCCACGGCGGCGACTACTACGCGCAGGACACCGTGCCGCGCCGCGGCCTGTCGGTCGCGCGCATGATCGGCCACATCACGTACCTGTCCGACGACGACATGGCCGAGAAATTCGGCCGCGCCCAGCGCGCGCCCGCCGAAAACGGCGCCTACCGCTACGGCTACGACGTCGAATTCGAGGTGGAGTCGTACCTGCGCTACCAGGGCGAAAAGTTCACGCGCTATTTCGACGCCAACACCTACCTGCTCATCACGCGCGCGCTGGACTACTTCGATCCGGCGCGCACCACGGGCGGTGACCTGGCCCGTGCGCTGGCGCCCGCCAAGTCCAACTTCCTGCTGGTGTCGTTCTCGACCGATTGGCGCTTTCCGCCGGAACGGTCGCGCGAGATCGTGCGCGCGCTGCTCAAGAACGCCAGCCCCGTCACGTACGCCGAGATCGACGCGCCGCACGGCCACGACGCCTTCCTGCTCGAAGACGCCCGCTACCACGCGGTCGTGCGCGGCTACTACGAACGCATCGCACGCGAGCTGGGCCTTGAGGCTCAGTTGACCGAAGGATCTGCCCAATGACTCCCGTGACCCCTCGCTATGCCCACGGCGCGCTGCGGCCCGACCTGGCGCGTATCGCCAGCTGGATCGAACCGGGCAGCCGCGTCCTGGACCTGGGCTGTGGCGACGGCGCCCTCCTGGCGCATCTGCGCGATCATCGCCAGGTCAAGGGCGCCGGCGTCGAGCTCGACGACACCTGCGTGATCGCCTGCGTGCGCCGCGGCGTCGAGGTCATCCAGCAGAACCTGGAAGACGGCCTGGCGCTCTTTGACGACAAGCAGTTCGACACCGTCGTGCTGTCGCAGACGTTGCAGTCCATGCACCGCACCGAACACATCCTGCGCGAAATGGCGCGGGTGGCGCGTTACGGCGTGGTGTCGTTTCCCAACTTCGGCTACTGGCCGCACGGCTGGGCCATCCTGCGCGGCCGCATGCCCGTGACGGGGCAGATGCCCTACCAGTGGTACAACACGCCCAACATCCACCTATGCACGCTGCGCGACTTCGAACAGCTGGCCGGCGAAGTGGGCCTGCGCATCCTGGAGCGCGCCACGTTCAACGAAGGCAAGGAAGTGAAGGCGTTCCCAAGCTGGCGCAGCACGCTTGCGGTGTACCGCTTCGCATCCCCCTGACATTCCGACACGCATCCTCCTGACGGCACGGGGCAACAGGCCCTAAAATGCCGGCACGCCCGCGGCCAGCATCTGCAACGCCGCCGGCCTAGTCTCAGGAGACCGTCATCACCGCTGTATCCAACGTCTACACCAGCCCGCGCGTTGCCCCCTTGCTGGTCCTGGGCTTTGCCAGCGGGCTGCCGCTGGCCCTGACCAGCGGCACATTGCAGGCCTGGGCCACCGTCGAAGGCGTGCCGCTGCAGGAAATCGGTTTCCTCACCCTGGTAGGCACGGCCTACACCATCAAATTTCTCTGGGCGCCGCTGGTGGACCGTTTTGCGCCGCCGCTGCTGGGCCGGCGACGCGGCTGGATGCTGGTCACGCAGGTGCTGCTGGCGGCGGCGATCCTGGCGATGGGCGCGCTGTCGCCGTCGTCGGCGCTGATGCCGCTGGCGCTCTTGGCCGTGCTGGTCGCCTTTCTTTCCGCCACGCAGGACATCGCCTTCGATGCCTATTGCACGGACGTGCTGCGCAAGGAGGAACGCGGGGCGGGCGCGGCCATCAAGGTCATGGGCTACCGGCTGGCCATGATCGTGTCGGGCGGCCTGGCGCTCATCATGGCGGACCAATGGATCGGGTGGGGCAACACCTACATGGTGATGGGCGGGCTGATGCTGCTGTGCGCGCTTGCCACGCTGTGGGCGCCCGAACCCGAACACGTCGCGCGCGCGCCCCGCAGCCTGCGCGAGGCGGTCGCCGAACCCCTGCATGAGTTCTTCACACGCCGCGGCGCGCTGGCAGTGTTGCTGTTGATCGTGCTGTACAAGCTGGGCGACGCGTTCGCCGGCGCGTTGTCCACCACCTTCCTCATCCGCGGCGCGGGCTTCACGCCCACCGAAGTGGGTACGGTGAACAAGGTGCTGGGGCTGGCGGCGACGATCATCGGCGCGCTGGCGGGCGGATCCCTGATGGCGCGGTGGGGGCTGTACCGGTCGCTGATGGCCTTTGGCCTCTTGCAGGCGGTGTCGAACCTGGCGTACTGGCTGATCGCGGTCAGTCCGAAGAATCTGTGGCTGATGGCCACCGGCGTGGGCATTGAAAACCTGTGCGGCGGGCTGGGCACGGCGTCTTTCGTGGGCCTGTTGATGGCCCTGTGCCGCCAGCGGTTCTCGGCCACGCAATTCGCGCTGCTGTCGGCGTTGTCAGCCGTGGGGCGCACCTACCTGGCCGGGCCGCTGACGCCGCCGCTGGTCAATCACCTGGGGTGGCCGGGGTTCTTCCTGCTGACGGTGGTGATCGCCATCCCGGGGCTGGTGCTGCTGAAGATCCTGCGCGGCACGATCGACACCATGGAAAAGCAGGGCGACGCGTAGCGCGTAAGTTGAAGGCAGACCAAAAAAAGGCGGCGCGTGGGCGCCGCCTTTTGCTTGGCCAGGATTACTCTTCGCCGCTCAGCCGCACGATCAGCACATCGCTGGGCAGGGATTCCAGCAGCCGCTCGGCCACGCTGCCGATGGCGGTGCGCAAGATGCCGGTGCGGCCATGGGTGCCCGTGACGACCAGATCGGAGCGATGGTTGAAGGAGTAATCGGCCAGCACGGTTTCGGGCTGGCCGGCTTCCAGCACCACCTTGGTCGGGCGGCCCTTGGGCAGTTCGGGCGTTTCGGCGATGAAGCGCTCGGCGCACTGTTCGGCGGTTCGGTAGAGGTTGTCCACGACCGCGTCGTCAGGCTTGGTCACGCCCTGGAACGGCACTTCGTAGGCATTGAACAAGGTGATGTCGGCATTGGGCACCAGTTGCAGCGCGGCGCGCAGCGCCTGGCGCGAGCCGTCCGAGAAATCGGTGGCGACCAGCACGTCGCGGTAGGGGCGGCGCGGACGGTTCTTGACGACCAGCACGGGTTGGCGCGCCTGGCGGGCCAGTTTTTCGACCGTGGTGCCCAGCAGCAGCCGGCCCAGCGTTTCCTGGCGGGCAATGCCGGCCACGATCAGCGAGCAGCCGAAGGTGTCGGCGGTTTCCATGATGCTGGCGACGGGCTCGCCCTTGGTGACGACGACTTCGGCGGGCACGTTGGCGGCGGCCACGTCTTCGGCCAATTCACGTTCGACAAGGGCCTTGTGGTCGGGCGACAGGCGGCGCCATACCGGCGTGGTGAGCGGCGTGGCATGGGATTCCATGACATGCAGCATGATCAGCTTGGTGTTCAGTTCCTTGGTCAACTGCAAGGCGCGGTCGAGGGCTCGGTCGCCGCGCGCACTGAGGTCGGTGGCCAGAAGTATGGGGCCAACTTGCTGTGTCATACCTAATCTCCCGGTTACGGCCAGAGAGGCGGCTCCCGCGTCCGCGCTGCCTGGCCCAATAGCGCCCGGTCGGGCACGTCTCCATTGTCTCGCCGCGAAACGAGATGGGGCTTGATCGCAATCAACACAGCTCCGAGGGTACGGGATGATGCGCGCGCAGGCAATGGCGCGCGCGCCGGCAAGGCTCAATACAATGAGGCCTGCCAACGCTACCGCCCAACCCATGTTCACCGATCTTTCGCCCGCCCTGCTGCACACGCTGTACCTGGTCGCCATCGTCGCCGAAGCCATGACGGCTGCTCTTTCGGCGGGGCGGCGCGACATGGACTGGATGGGCGTCTGCATCATCGCGTGCGTGACGGCGCTGGGCGGCGGTTCGTTGCGCGACGTGCTGCTGGGGCACTATCCGCTGACTTGGGTCGTGCATCCCGAATACCTGTGGATGACGGGCGGCGCGGCGATCCTGACCGCGCTGATCGCGCCGGTCATGCGCCGGCTGCGCAGCGTGTTCCTCTTGGCCGATGCGCTGGGGCTGGTGGCTTTCACGGTGATTGGCTGCCAGGTGGCGCAGATGATGCAGCTGCCGATCACCGTAGTGCTGATCAGCGGCATGATCACCGGGTGCGCCGGCGGGGTGCTGCGCGATGTGCTCTGCAACGAGGTCCCGCTGCTGTTCCGCAAGGAGCTGTACGCCAGCGTGTCGCTGGTGACCGGCGCGCTGTATCTGGGCTCGATGGCGCTCGGGCTGTCGGCCAATGCGTCGGTGCCCATCGCGCTGGCGGCGGGCCTCACCATGCGCCTCATGGCCCTGCGCTTCAACTGGCAAATGCCCAAGTTCGTCTACCGCGACGACTGGCACTGATCCCCGCATCGTCAGACAACGCCGTCCCTCGCGGGCAGGCACACGGCCGTCTTTTGAGTATGAAACATTATTTCTACTTGTGTTTCAAGAGATTTCGAGTATCTTGTCACGGTCTCATGTCATGCGTAGTCGCAGTAAAAGGGGAGCCGATTGGACGTCAAAGCGCCCGCCACGATTCCGTATTTCCTACAGGAACAGATTCGTGAGTTGATAGTGAACGGCACTATCCGGCCCGGACAGCCGTTACGGGAACAGGAACTGGAGCAGCGCTTCGGCACCAGCCGCAGCCCCATCCGGGAGGCGCTGCGCCTGCTGGAGCTGAGCGGCCTGGTCACGCACATCCAGCGCAAGGGCTTCCGGGTCACGCTCTATACCGAAACCCAGATCCGCCATCTGTACATGCTGCGTGCGGAACTGGAGGCGTATTGCATCCGGCAGGTCGCCGAGATGCCCGACGTCGGGCCGCTGGTGGCTGAACTTGGCACGTTGCACGAGGCCATCGTCGCCGCGATGGGCCGTCAGGACGCGCGCGGTTTCATCTCGGCCTCGCGCGACTTCTATCTGGCCGCGGCGCGCTACACCGGCAACGCGCCGTTGACCAGCATGCTCAGCAAACTGTACGAACAGATCGAACCGCTGGGCTACATGCTGGCCCGGCAATCGCTCGAAGCCAATACGATCCCGTCCTACACGGAAGGCATCATCCAGGCGCTCGGCAGCCGGGATTTCGACCGCGCCGCCGGACTGACCCGCAAGTACGTGGTGGAAGTGCTGCCGGAGATCCTGGGCGCTTACCGCGAGGCGTCGCTGGACGCCGCTTAGGAAGAGGCCTGCGCGCGCGCCTTCAGGCGCGAGGCGGCGTGCGCACCTCGATGCCGGCCTGCGTCAAGGCGCGCCGGATGCCATCGACAAAGACCAGCGCATTGGGCTGGTCTCCGTGGATGCACAGGGTGTCGGCCTGCACCGGCACATCCTTGCCGTCAACCGACCGTACCAGGCCTTCGCGCGCCATGCGCACGACCTGTGCGACCGCGACGTCCACGTCCTCGATCATGGCGCCCGCGCGCGTGCGCGGCGTCAGCGAGCCATCGTCCTGATAGGAGCGGTCCGCGAAGACTTCGCTGGCGCACGCCAGGCCGATGGCGCGGGCCGCGTCGATCAGCTTGCTGCCGGCCAGTCCGTACAGGATCAGCGACGCATCCACATCCTTGACCGCCTGGCAGATCGCCTTTGCCAGCGGCTCATCCTTGGCCGCCATGTTGTAGAGCGCGCCGTGCGCCTTCACGTGATGCAGGCGGGCGCCTTGCGAGGCCGCGACACCCGCCAGCGCGCCGATCTGATAGACGACGATGTCGTAGGCTTCGTCGGGGCTGATCTGGATGACGCGGCGGCCGAAACCGGCCAGGTCCTGCAGGCTGGGATGGGCCCCCAGCGCAACGCCCCGGGCCAGCGCGGCGGCCACCGTCTTGCGCATGGTGGCCGGGTCGCCGCCATGGAAACCACAGGCAATGTTGGCCGAGCTGACGTACTGCAGCACGGCCGCGTCGTTGCCCATGGTCCAGGCGCCATAGCTTTCGCCCATGTCGCAGTTCAAGTCGATGCGGGTGGTCATGGCGGTTTCCTTTCTAGTTCAGCAGCGCGCGCAGCGGCGCAAGCGCGTCGTGCAATTGCGCGAACGCGCGTTCGCGCTCGCCGTCCAGGCGCTGCGCCTCGTCCAGCTCGATCCGCTGGAAACGCAGCACCTGGCCGGGTGCGGACTGCGCCAGCGCGGGCAGGTCCACGGTGGCGATCTGCGCGATCTTGGGATAGCCGCCGGTGGTTTGCCGGTCGGCCATGAGAATGATGGCTTCGCCGCCCGAGGGCACCTGCACGGTGCCAAAGCAGGCGGCCTCGGACAGCATCTGCCGCGGCTGATTCATGGTCAGCGGCCGGCCAAGCAGGCGGTAGCCCATGCGGTCGGACTGCGGACTGATGCGAAACTCGGATTCCAAAAAGGCGCGGCGGCTGGATTGCGAGAATTCGGGCCAGTGCACGCCGGGCAGGAAGCGGATGCATTCGCGCTGCTTGTTGCCCAGCGCCGCGGGCAGGTACACGCGCACCTGCCACAGCGCCTTTTGCAAGGCGGCGGTATTGCAGTCCGGCGCCAGTGGACTGCGCAGCGGAACGACGTCGCCCTTTGCCAGTGCGCGCCCCTGAAAACCGCCGAAACCGCTGCGCAGATACGTGGTCTCGCTGCCCATCACGGGCGTCAGCGCAAAACCGCCATGCACGGCCAGATACGCGCGCACGCCCGTTGCGGGCCGCGCCCCGAAGGCCAGCACGTCGCCGGGCCGCGCGATAAGCGGGCGCAACAGGGGAATGTCCTGGCCGTTCAGCGTGGCGCCCAGGTCGGCGCCGGCCAGCGCAAAGCAGGCCGGCGCGTCAAAGCGCAACGTGGGGCCGGTCAGCGTGATCTCCAGCGTGGCCGGATCGCCTTCGTTGCCCGCCAGGGCATTGGCCAGCCGGTGGGCGCGCTCGTCCATGGCGCCGGCTGCCGGAATGCCCTGATGCTGGTAGCCTTCGCGCCCGTGGTCCTGGAAGCTGGACAGCATGCCGGGCTTGATCACCGTCACGCTCATGGCCGGCTCCCCCGGATGCGGTCGAATTCGTCGGGCGTAATCGGCACGAACCGCACCGTGTCGCCGGGCTGCAGGAGCGCGGCGGGTTCCCGCGCGGGGTCGAACATGACGAGCGGCGTGGCGCCGATGATGTTCCAGCCACCGGGCAGCCGGTTCGGGTAGATCACGGTTTGCCGGTTGGCGATGGCCACCGCGCCGGCGGGCACGGCGGTGCGCGGCGACGGACGGCGGGGAATGTTCAGTTTTTCGTCGTGCACGCCGAGATAGGCGTGGCCGGGCGCAAACCCCAGCATGAACACCATGCTGCGCGGTTCGCTGTGCAACCGGATGACGTCTTCGGGCTTGATGCGGGCCGTGCGCGCGACCTCTTCCAGGTCGGGGCCGTGTTCGCCGCCATAGCAGACGGGGATGTCGACCTCGCGTCCCCCCGCGTCGGCGGTCGGGATGCCCTCGGCAAGCAGGGCCTGGATGTGCTCGGAGAGCGCCGCGTACGTGGGCCCTTCGCCATGTCCGCCCGGCCGGTAGTGCACGGCCACGGCGACGAAGGAGGGCACCACGTCGGTGACGCCCGGCAGCCGCGCGTCGCGCAGCTTGCGGGCCGCCGCCAGACAGGTCCGGCCAATGGCGGCATCGATGCGCTCGCCGAAGGAGACGATCAGGCAGCGGTCACCCTGGGGCAGGATGCGCCAGCGGGTTTCGGCCGGAGAAAGCGAATTGGAATTGACGTTCAACGGCACGAAACCTGTAGTGACGGGTTACTTGGCGAACAACGAATCCATGTTCTTGAACGCCTTGAATTCAAGCGCATTGCCCGACGGATCCAGGAAGAACATGGTGGCCTGCTCGCCGACCTCGCCCTTGAAACGGATGTAGGGCTCGATGACGAACTCGGTGCCGGCGTCGGTCAGTCGCTTGGCCATGGCTTCCCATTGTTCCATGGAAAGCACGGCGCCGAAATGGCGCACGGGCACATTGTGCGAATCCACCGCGCTGGTTGCCTTGTGGCCGCATTCGCTGGGCGCCAGGTGCGCCACGATCTGGTGGCCGTAGAAATTGAAGTCGATCCATTCGGACGAGCTGCGGCCCTCCGGACAGCCCAGCTTTTCGCCATAGAAGGCGCGGGCTTCGGCCAGGTCCCGCACGGGGAAGGCCAGGTGGAACGGCGGCAGGTTGGTTTGAGCGGACATGCAAGGCTCCGGGTCAGGCAAAAGAGGGTTATTCAGTTCAGCGAACGCCGCAATGTGTCGGCGTTATCACCAGGGCATAGTTTAGGTATTGTTTTTTTTATAGCAAAACGATATTTTTCGAGTCTTAGCATCGAAAAAATTGATTGTGCTCAAGGAATTCAAGACCTTCATTGCCGTGGCGCGGGACGGAACCTTTACCGGGGCCGGGGTCCAGCTTGGCCTGACGCAATCCGCGGTCAGCGCCCAGATCCGGCGGCTGGAGGAATACCTGGGCGTCGAGCTGTTCGACCGAGGTCCGCGCGCGGCGGCGCTCAACGCCCACGGGCGGGACATGCTGCCGCAGGCCGAGGAGCTGGTCGCCATGGCCGAACGCATGGCGGCTTCGGCTGGCGCCGCGCACGTCAGCGGGCTGCTCCGCATCGGGGCCATCGCCTCCGTGCAGCAGGATCTGCTGGTCCATGCCGTGGGCGAGTTCCGCGCGGTCTATCCCGATGTGCGCGTGCGCATCGTGCCGGGCGTGTCGCTGTCGCTGCTGGGCCAGGTGGACGCAGGCGAAGTGGACCTGGCCGTGCTGATCCGCCCGCCCTTCGCCCTGCCGCCCGAACTGGGCTGGCAGCCGCTGATGACCGAGCCCGTCATGCTGGCGATGCCCGAATCCATGCCGGTCGCCCCGTGGCGGGAGCTGCTGGCGACCCAGCCCTTCATCCGCTACGACCGCGCCTCATTCGGCGGCCGCGTGGTCGACGTGTTCCTGAAAAAGCACCGCATCACCGTGAACGAGGCCGTGGAGCTCGACGAGATCGAGGCGATCGCGGGCATGGTGCGGCATGGCCTTGGCGTGGCGCTGCTGCCGCGCCTGCGGCGGCTGGACATGACGGGTCTGCGGCTGCTGCCGCTGGGCGAACACGCGTTTCATCGCGAGATCGGCATCATCGGCCGGCTGCCGTTCGACGCGGGCAGCGTGCGCGAGAAGATCGCGCAGTGCCTGCACCGGGCGGCGGCTGAGCCGGATGGGGCGTGACGGGCATGCATTGGGACGGTGTCTGACACCATTCCAGGCAACTGCGGGGCAATAAAAAGGCCCCCGAAGGGGCCCTTGCTGCCTGGCGCTTGCTGCTTTACAGCCGGTCGCAGCGGACCGTGATCGGGTGATCGCGCAAGGCGGTCATGACGATATCGTCGACTTGGCCTTCCACGTCGGTGATCACGTAGCCGATCTGCCCGCGTGTCTGCAAGGTCTGGCTGACGATGTTCAGGCCGTGCTGCGCCATCAGGTTGTCCAGCGTGCCCAGCGCGCCCGGCGCGTTGCGGTGCACGTGCAGGATGCGCGTGCCGCCGGCCTGCTCCAGGAAAGGCAGTTCGGGGAAGTTGACGGCGCCCTTGGTGGTGCCGGCCTGCAGGAAGCGCACGAGTTTTTCGGCCACTTCGCGGCCGATGTTCTCCTGGGACTCTTGCGTGCTGCCGCCGATGTGCGGGGTCAGGATGACGTTGGGCATGCCGATCAGCGGGCTGGCCAGCGGTTCATCGGCGCTCTTGGGCTCGGTGGGGAACACGTCCAGCGCGGCGCCGGCCAGATGACCGGATTTCAGCGCCGCGTGCAGCGCGGCGATATCCACCACGGTGCCGCGCGAAGCGTTGATCAGGATCGCGCCACGGCGCATGCGGCCGATGGTCTCGGCGTTCATGATGTTTTCGGTGGACTTGCCGCCGGGCACGTGCAACGTCACCACGTCGGCCTGCTCCAGCAGTTCGTTCAGCGTGCCGGCGGGCCGGGCGTTGCCCAGCGGCAGCTTGGCTTCCACGTCGTGATAGATGACGCGCATGCCCAGGCTTTCGGCCAGCGTGCTGATCTGCGAGCCGATGTTGCCGTAGCCGACGATGCCCAGCGTCTTGCCGCGGGTCTCAAAAGCGCCCGCAGCGCTTTTATCCCAGTGGCCCAGATGGACGCGGGCATTCTTTTCGGGAATCCGGCGCAGCAGCAGGATGGCCTCGCCCAACACCAGTTCGGCCACCGAGCGCGTATTCGAGAACGGCGCGTTGAAGACCGGAATGCCGCGCTGCATGGCGGTGTCCAGGTCGACCTGGTTGGTGCCGATGCAAAAGCATCCCACCACGCGCAGGTCGGGGTTGCCGGACAGCAGGGCGGCATCCAGGTGCGTGCGAGAACGGATCCCCGCCACTTGCACGCCGCGCAGGGCGTCGTGCAATTGCGCCGGCGGCAGAGCCGCGGCATGCGTGACGATATCGGTGTAGCCGGCGGCCTCGAAGACGGCGCGGGCGCTCGGGTGGATGTTCTCGAACAGGACGATTTGTGCCATGACTGCCAAGGGGTGGGTGAGAAACGCTTTTATTTATTGTGGACCATTTTTGCTGCGGTGCAAGGAGTAGCCATTGAAGCGGTGTGGATGAATTGTTTCAGGCCAGCCTTAGCGATAGGCCTGAAAAACCTGGGCGCCGCCACGTTTGTCGACCAGCACCACGTCGTGCGGCGTCTTGCGTCCGCCGTACTCCGGCCCGTCCATGCCGGGCGATCCCAGCGGCATGCCGGGGGCGGCCAGACCCGCGGCGTCGGGCTTTTCCAGCAACAGGCGGCGCACGTCGCTGGCGGGCACGTGGCCTTCGACCGCATAGCCATCGACCATCGCGGTGTGGCAGGAACCGTAGTTGGACATGCCGGCGTTGCGGCGGATGGGACCGGTGTCCTCGACGTCATGCGTGGTCACGGCAAAGCCGTTGTCGCGCATGTGCTTGACCCAATCCTCGCAGCAGCCGCAGGTGGGCGTCTTCCAGACCTCGACTTTCACAGGCGCCTGCGCGGCGGCAATCGCGGGAATGCTGAGGGCCGCGGCAAGGACGAGGCGGCGCGTAAGACGGGAAACGTTCATGATGCTCCGGGGGATAAAGGGGGGTGTTCAGGCGCGGGCCGGTCAGAACCAGAACCGCACGCCCGCGATGACGGCTGCCTGCGACCGGCTCTCGCCGGCGTCCGAGGCATAGCTCGCCGTCTGGCCGAACTTCCGTTCAAAGGATACGCCAACGTAGGGGGCGAATTCGCGCGTGACCTCGTAACGCAGGCGCAGGGACAGGGATCCTTGCGACAGACCGGAGCCGATGCCGCGTTGCGGGTCGTTCTTGCCGTAGACGCTGGCTTGCAGTTCAGGCGTGAATACCAGGCGCTGGGTCAGCAGCAGATCGTACTCGGCCTTCAGCGCCAGGGCGCTGCGGCCTGACGGGCCTGCATAGGCGGTGGCCGTCAGTTCGATGTTGTAGGGCAGCAAGCCCTCGACGCCGACTGCGGCCCAGTTGCGCTTGGGGCCTGCGCCGATGTCCCGGCGCGCACCCAGTTGCAGATCCCAGAAGGGCGAGATGGCGTGGCTCCAGAAGGCCTCGACCTTGCCGTCCGACCCGCCGCCGCTTTCGCGCTCGCCCTCGCTCTTGACGAGCAGGCGGTCCGTGGCGGTGCCGAGCCAGAAGCGGCCATCCCATTCGAGCGCGTTTTGCCCGTCGCGATTGCGCGATGCGCCGAATTTGTCGAACAGCACCTGCCACGTGGGCGCGTTGTCCATCATGTGCGGATGGATGCCGTAGCTGTCGTAGCCGCGCGGGCCTTCGCCATCGCTTGCGGGCAGGCTGCCGACGGGCGGGGCGTCAGCGGCGGGCGCGTCATGGTTTGCCTCTGCATGGTCCATTCCCTGGTGGCTTTCCGGGCTGTCCGGTGACGGCGCCTGGCCGTGGTCCATCGAGCCGTGGTCCATCCCGGTCATGCCGGCATGATCCATTTGCGCTGCTTGCGCCGCGGCCAGGGGGGGCGCCAGCGCGAGGGCGATGGCGCAAAGGGCCGGCGCGTGTTTCTGGAAACTCATCGGCTTCATCGGTTACTCCACCACGACCGCCCTGAACATGCCGGCCTCCATGTGATACAGCAGATGGCAGTGGTAGGCCCAGTTCCCACGTGTGTCGGCGCTGACGCGATAGCTGATGCGCTGCGCCGGGTTCAACGAGATCGTGTGCTTGCGGACCTGGAACGCGCCGTCCGGGGATTCCAGGTCGCTCCACAGGCCGTGCAGATGGATGGGATGCGTCATCATCGTGTCGTTGACCAGCACGAAGCGCACGCGCTCGCCGTGGCGCAGCACGATGGGCCGCGCGTCCGAGAACTTCACGCCGTTGAACGACCACATGTAGCGCTCCATGTTGCCCGTCAGGTGCAGCTCGATCTCGCGCGAGGGCGCGCGGTTGTCGTCGGGTTCCCGCACCGATCGCAAGTCCGCATACGTCAGCACGCGGCGGCCGTTGCCGCGCAGTCCGGGGCCGGGATCGTCCAGGCGCGTCGACACCACGTCAGGCAGCATGGAATTGCCCACGCCGCGCTCGGCGGGATAGGGGTGCCTGACCTCGACCATGCCGCCCTGGCCCGCGTCCGCGCCGTGCCCGGCGTGTCCGGCCGGCATCGGCTGCGACCCGCTCATGTCGTGGGCCATGCCCATGTCCATCATGCCCAGCACCTGCACACGGTCCATCTCGGGCACGCTGGCCTGCATGCCGGCGCGGGGCGCCAGCGTGGCGCGCGCATAGCCCGATCTATCCATGGCTTGCGAGAAGATCGTGTAGGCGCGGTCCTGCGCGGGCGTGACGATCACGTCATACGTTTCAGCGACGCCAATGCGAAATTCCTCGACATCCACGGGCCGGACATCCTGGCCGTCGGCCGCCACGACGGTCATCGTCAGGCCCGGGATCCGGACGTCGAAGTACGTCATGGCCGAGCCGTTGATGAACCGCAGCCGCACCCGCTCGCCCGGCTTGAAAAGGCCCGTCCAGTTGGCCGCGGGCGTGGCGCCGTTGGTGAGGTAGGTGTAGGTTGCGCCGGACACGTCGGCCAGATCCGTCGGATTCATGCGCATGCGTTCCCACATCAGCCGATCGGCAAGCGCCGCGCGCCATCCCTGGTCCCCGGCATTGTCCGCCAGGCTCTGCATGCTGGGCTGGATGCGGTTGTAGTAATCCGGCATCACCTTCAGCTTGTCGAACACGCGCATCGGGTCTTCGTCCGTCCAGTCCGACAGCAGCACCGTGTAGTCGCGGTCGGAAGCGATGGGATCGCGGTGGCGCGGGTCGATGACGATGGCGCCGTACAGGCCCGTCTGTTCCTGGAATCCCGAGTGGCTGTGATACCAGTAGGTGCCGCTTTGGCGCACGTCGAAACGGTAAGTGAACGTCTGGCCGGGGTCGATGCCGGCAAAGCTCAGGCCGGGCACGCCATCCATGCCGGTGGGCAGCAGGATGCCGTGCCAATGGAGGGAGGTCTGCTCGCGCAGCCGGTTGGTGACGTGCAGCGTCACCGTATCGCCCTCGCGCCAGCGCAGCAGCGGCGCGGGCAGGCGGCCGTTGACCGTGGTGGCCACGCGCGCGGCGCCCGTGAAGTTGACGGGCGTCTCGCCGATCTCCAGGTGAAACTCGGTGCCGCGCAGTTCGGCGGCCGCGGCTGCGCCGGACTGGGCCGATGCCTGGCGCCAGCCGCCCAGGGCGGCGAGCGCGCCGCCGGCGGCCAGGCCCTGCACGAAGCGGCGGCGGGTCGTGAGCGTGTGCGCCGTCATGTCACAGCACCGAGACGGCGCCCTTCATGCCGGCGCCATAATGGCCTGGCTCCAGGCAGCCGAAGGACACCGTGCCGGCCTTGCTGAAGCGCCAGACGATCTGGCCGCTTTTGCCGGCGTCCAGCGACACCGCGTTGGGTTCATCGTGACGCATGCCGGGGTCCTTCATCATCATGGCGTAATGCGCCTTCAGGTCGGCGTCGGTGCCCAGCACGAGTTCGTGCCGGATCTTCCCGGCATTGCGCACGTTCAGCCGCACGGTCTCGCCGGCCTTGACGTCGATGCTGGCGGGCGTGAAGCGCATGGCGTCGGTCATGTCGACGTCAATGGTGCGCGTGACGCGGGCGGGATCGCCTGGCGCGCCGATGGGCGCGGCCGCCGCGGACGGCGCGTGGCCGCCGTGCGCATGGTCGCCTGCGGCGAACGCGGCGGCGGACATCATCAGCGCCAATGCGGCGGCGCAAGTGCGTAACTGGGTGCCTTTCACGGGAATCCTTGCAATGGGAATGGGCGTGATGACACTGTAGGAAGACCGGGGTGACCCGATCCTGTCGCGCAGATTACGTTTTTGTAATGTTCGCGGCCGGCGCCGGGTTGTTGAAGGTGATGCCGACCACGGTGCCGGCGGCGCCGGACGCCGCATCCACGTCGCCGCCGTGCATGCGGGCAATGGCGCGAACGATGGCCAGGCCCAGGCCGTGACCTTCGCTGCGTGGCGCGCGCGTCTGGCCGGAGCGGAAAAAGCGGTCGAAGATCCGGGGCAGGTCCGCGGTCGGGATAGGCGTGCCGGGGTTGTGGACCGTGACCCGCGCCCCGTGCGCGGTGGGGGTGCACGTCAGCACGATCTCGCCGCCCGGGGGCGTTGCCTTGATGGCGTTGGAGATCAGGTTGGCCAGCGCGCGGCGCGCCAGCCCCCGGTTGGCGGCCACGGTGGCGTCGCCCACGCAGCGCAGGCGCACGGCGTGTTCTTCCAGCGTGGCCTCGTAGTATTCGGCCACCCGCCGGGCTTCGGCGGCCAGCGACACCGGCGCCAGGTCGGCGGCGCGCTCGCCGCGGTCGGCCCGCGCCAGGAACAGCATGTCGTTGACCAGCGTCTTCAGGTCTTCCAGTTCTTCCAGGTTGGATTCCAGCGCGTCGCGCAGCTCGGCCGCATCGCGCGGCGACGACAGCATGACCTGCGTGCCATTGATGAGGGTCGCCAGCGGCGTGCGCAGTTCGTGCGCCACATCCGCATTGAAGCCTTCCATCTGCTGGTAGGCGGCCTGCAGCCGGTCCAGTGTGCGGTTGAAGGACCGCACCAGTTCATGCAGCTCGCGGTCGGTGTCTTGCAGCGGCAGGCGGCGCGCCAGATTGTCGGGCTGGATGGCCGCGGCCTGCTCGGACAGCCGCCGCGCGGGCGCCATGCTGCGCCGCACGGCCCACGCGGCCAGGACGACCGTCGCGCCCACCCACAACGCGCAGATCAGCGCCAGCGCCGTGCCGTAGGCATAGAGGAATTGCGCGCTGGTGCGCGTGCTGACCGCCACGGTCAGCTGCGCGCCGGGCAGAATGCGATCGTTCATGGCAACGCGCAGGCCCCGCATGCGCCCGCCATCCGGCGTCTGCAAGAGAACCTGCCGGCCATCCGTGGTTTCCAGCGTTTCGGGCGCGGCGCCGCCATAGACGGCCTGGCCCTGCGCGTCCACGATCCAGATGCCAAGCTGCCCCTGGCCCGCGCGCATCTGATCGAAGGTGGCCGCCAGGTCGTGCAGGCCGCTCGCGCTGTTCTGCATGTCGATCAGGTGGTCGATGAGCTCGAGCTTGCCGCTGACTTCGGTGATCTCCTGGCGCTCGACTTCGCGCTTGAGCGCCCAGAAAAGGGTGGCGCCCGCCACGCTGGAAACAAACAGCGCGATGGCGCCCAGCAACAGCGTCAGCCGCGCCTGCATGGAGCGCACGCGGGGGCGGCTCATCCGGGGTGGCCGTCAGCGGGGCGGCCATCCGCGGGGCGGCCATCCGCGGGGCGGCCATCCGCCGGGCGCGATTCCAGCACGTATCCCATGCCGCGCACGGTGTGCAGCAGTTTCGTGGCGTAGGGATCGTCCAGCTTGCCGCGCAGGCGCCGCACCGCGACGTCGATGACGTTGGTGTCGCTGTCGAAGTTCATGTCCCAGACCTGTTCGGCCAGGGTGGTGCGCGACAGCACCTGCCCCTGGCGGCGCAGCAGAAGCGCCAGCAGGCTGAATTCCTTGGCGGTCAGGTCCAGCCTCTGGCCGCCGCGCTGGGCGCGCCGGCGCGCCAGATCCAGCTCCAGGTCCGCCAGCCGCAGCAGCGTGGGCTCCTGCGAGCGGCCGCGGCGCAGCAGCGCGTGCACCCGCGCCAAGAGCTCCGAGAACGCGAAGGGTTTGACCAGGTAGTCGTCGGCGCCGCCTTCCAGGCCGCGGACCCGGTCTTCCACCGCGTCTCGGGCCGTCAGCATCAGGATGGGCGTGTCTTTTTGCGCGCGCACCGAGGCCAGGATCTCGAAGCCGTCCACGCCGGGCAGCATCACGTCCAGCACGATGAGGTCGTACGCGCCTTCAAGCGCGAGGTGGCGGCCGTCCACGCCGTCGCGCGCCACGTCCACGACGTGGCTTTGCTCCGACAGCCCCTTCTTCAGGTAGTCGGCCAGTTTGGGTTCGTCTTCGATGACCAGGATGCGCATGGCCAAAAATTTACCACCCGCGCGCCGCCGTCAGGCGGGCAGGCGGGCGGAATCACGCCGTTTCGGCGATGGCGATGCGGTCGGCGGGAAAGCGCAGCGAGAAGACGCTGCCCTTGCCGGGTTCGCTGGTGATGAGCAGTTCGGCGTCGTGCCGCATGGCGATGTGCTTGGTGATCGCCAGCCCCAGCCCAGTGCCGCCGACGGCGCGCGAGCGGCCCCGGTCCACGCGGTAAAAGCGTTCGGTCAGGCGCGGCAGGTGGCGCGCTGGAATGCCGATGCCGGTGTCCTGCACGCTGTAGCATGCGCCGCCTTCGGGGTCGCGTTCCCAGCGGACGGTGATGGTGCCGCCGTCCGGCGTGTAGCGCACGGCGTTGGTCAGCAGGTTGGAAAGCGCCGACGTCAGTTCGTTTTCGGCGCCCAGCACGTCCAGGGTTTCATCGATGTGCCAGACCAAATGGTGCCGGCCGCCCGACAACGCCTCGATCTGCTGGCGCGCCTTTTGCAGCAGCGCGCCCATGTTGACGGCGCGCGGATCGCTGCCTGGCGACGATTCCAGCGTGGACAGCGTCAGCAGGTCTTCCACGATGGCCTGCATGCGGTGGGCCTGCTCGTACATCATGTCGATGTATTGTTCGCGCTGCTCTTTGGGCAGCGCCTCGTCGGGCATGTCGCGCAGCGTTTCCAGAAAACCCGCCAGCACCGTCAGCGGCGTGCGCAATTCGTGCGACACGTTGGCGACGAAGTCGCGGCGCGTCGTTTCCAGGCGTTCGATCTGCGTGACGTCGCGGGTGATGAGCAGGCGCTGGTTGCTCGCGTATGCAGTGAGCTGCATCATCATCAGCCGTTCCTGGCCTTGCTGGCCCAGCCGCACCAGAATGGGCTCGGGCCAGGACGGACGATGCGCATATTCCACGAATTCCGGGGCCCGCAGCAGGTTCAGCAGATTGTGGCCGCGGTCGGCCGGCAGGCGCAGGCCCAGATGCTGGCGCGCCATGCGGTTGCACCAGTCGATCTGGAAATCCTCGTTCAGCGTGACGGCGCCGTCGGGCAGGGCCTGGGCAGCCGCCAGCATCCCTTGCATGGTGTCGCGGGTTTCAGCCAGCTCGCGCGCGCGGGCGCGGGTGTAACGATAGAGCGGGGCAAGAATGTCATCCCATGGGCCCACGGAGGCCGGCGGGGCGGAATCCGGGTGATTGGCCCATTTGGACACCAGCGACAGGCGCCAGCTGCGCCAGAGCAGCATGGCACACAGCGCCACCGAAAACACGATCCAGCCCGCGGGGTCTCCAATGAGCCATTGCGCCAACAAGGCAAATGCCGCCCACAGGACGACCAGAATAAGGGTGCGCAGCCAAATCATCGTGCGCACGTTTTACCGCGTCGGGAGCTGTGCCGTAAACCGATAGCCGCTGCCGCGGACCGTTTCGACGTGCGCGTCATGGCCGCTGGGTTCCAGGGCCTTGCGCAGGCGGCGGATGTGCACGTCGACCGTGCGCTCTTCGACGAAGACGTGGTCGCCCCACACCTGGTCCAGGAGCTGCGAGCGCGAGAACACGCGCTCGGGGTGCGTCATGAAGAAGTGGAGCAGGCGGAATTCGGTGGGGCCGATCTGCAGGGACTGGCTGTTGCCCGACAGGCGATGCGTCACCGGATCCAGCTTCAGGCCGCCGACGTCGATGACGTCGTCCGTGAGCTGGGGGGCGCGGCGGCGCAGCACGGCCTTGATGCGGGCCATCAGCTCCTTGGGCGAGAAGGGCTTGGTGATGTAGTCGTCGGCACCGGCTTCCAGGCCGTCGACCTTGTCCTGCTCGGAGCCCTTGGCTGTCAGCATGATGACCGGGACGGCGCGGGTGCGCTCGTCGTTGCGCAGCTTGCGGGCCATGGCCAGGCCAGAGGTGCCGGGCAGCATCCAGTCCAGCAGGATCAGGTCGGGAAGCTCGGCACGGATCAGCGTCTGGGCCTGGTCGGCGTCGAAGGCGCGCAGCACCTTGTGGCCGGCGAAGGACAGGTTGACGGCGATCAATTCCTGGATGGCGGGTTCGTCTTCGACGACGAGGATGGTGCTGGACATATCGAATTGGGCACACTTCGGAGCGCCGGCGCGGCGCGAACATTGCGATAGTATGGCCGCAATATTTCAGGTATGTGACCGCGGCGCGCCATCTGGCGGGCTCGCCAGCCGCAGGCGCGCGCCCGATAGGCTACCATTGAACGATATATCGGGAATACACCATGCAAAACCCCTCCGAATCGCAACAATCCGCCGGCGCCGGCTCGACCTCCACGCACTTCGGCTTCCAGTCGGTCCCCGAAAGCGAAAAGGCCCGCAAGGTGGCCGAAGTGTTCCATTCGGTCGCCCAGCGCTACGACGTCATGAACGATTTCATGTCGGCGGGCCTGCACCGCGTCTGGAAGGCGTTCACGATCGGCCGCGCGGCCATCCGCCCCGGCATGAAGGTGCTGGACATTGCCGGAGGCACGGGCGACCTGGCGCGCGCGTTCGCCAAGCGCGCCGGCCCCACGGGCGAGGTCTGGCTGACCGACATCAATGATTCCATGCTGCGCGTGGGCCGCGACCGGCTGACCGACGCCGGCCTGCTGGTGCCCGCCGCCGTGTGCGACGCCGAGCGCCTGCCGTTCCCCACCGGTTACTTCGACCGCGTCAGCGTGGCCTTCGGCCTGCGCAACATGACCCACAAGGACCGCGCGCTGGCCGAAATGACCCGCGTGCTCAAGCCGGGCGGCAAGCTGCTCGTGCTGGAGTTCTCGCGCATCGCCAAGCCCCTGTCCCCGGCCTACGACTGGTATTCCTTCAACGTGCTGCCGTGGCTGGGCAAGAAGATCGCCAAGGACGAGGCCAGCTATCGTTACCTGGCCGAATCGATCCGCATGCACCCGGACCAGGAAACCCTGGCCGACATGCTGCGCACCGCCGGCCTGGAGCGGGTGCAGTACTTCAACCTGACGGCGGGCATCGCCGCGTTGCACGAAGGCGTGCGCCTGGGCTGACGCCCGGCGACCACGGCGGATTTCGCCACCCCGCGGGGAACTTGTGGGGCGGCAGCTTGTCCGTTATTCTTACGCCATTCAGATTACTGTAAGAAAAGTCGCGCAGATGGCCCCGCGCATTGCGGGGCCCTCCCGTTGCTCGGGGCAGCGGGGGCGCGAGTACGAGGGAGCAAACTCATGTCTAAATTCAGTCTTTCGCGCTTTGTCGCCGCGGCGCTCATCGCCGTTTCGGGCGCGGCGCTGGTGACGGCGTCGTTTGACGCCGAAGCTCGCCGTGCAGGCGGCGGCGCCAGTGTCGGCCGCCAGTCTTCCAACGTCACGACGCAGCGCCAGGCCACCACGCCGCCGGCTGCCACCAACAACACCGCGGGCGCCACCGCCGCACCGGCAGCTGCCGGCGCGGCCACGGCTGGCGCGGCAGGCGCCGCCGCCAAGAGCGGCGCCTCGCGTTGGCTGGGTCCCATCGCCGGCATCGCCGCCGGCCTCGGTATCGCCGCGCTGCTCTCCAGCATGGGCCTGTCCGGCGCTTTCCTGGAGTTCCTGTCGTCCGCGCTGTTGATCGCCGCCGTGGTCTTCGCCGTCATGTTCATCATCCGCCGTCTGCGCGGCGCCGTTCCGCGCACTGCCACGCAAGGTGCGTTCGGCGGGGCCAACAACGCCTCGGGCCAGCAACAGCAGCCCATGTGGCGTGAATCGCTGAAGCCGGGCGCCGCCGCGCCTGCCGCTCCGGTGGCCGCCGCGCCGGTCGAGCCGCCGGCTGTCCTGCCCAAGGCGGGCGACGACAACAACTGGTTCGTGCCGGGCGATTTCGACACGCCGAACTTCCTGAAGCAAGCCAAGGAACAGTTCGTTCGCATCCAGGCGGTCTGGGACAGCGGCAGCACCGACGGTCTGCGCGAATTCCTGACCGATGACCTGATCACCGAGCTCAAGCCCCAGCTGGCCGAGCGCGGCGCGGCGCCCAACAAGACCGAAGTGGTCCTGCTGAACGCCGAGATGCTGGGCATCGAGACCGTCTCCGACGGCCACCTGGCCAGCGTGCGCTTCTCGGGCATGCTGCGCGAGGCGCCGGGCACCGAAGCGTTCCGCTTCGAAGAAGTCTGGAACCTGTTCAAGCCGGCCAATGGCGGCTGGTTGCTGGCCGGCATCCAGCAGATCCCGGTGGAACACGCCAGCTAAACCTGGCGGTCCGGCTCGCAACCGGCCATCTGCCGCGGGCGCCGCAAGGCGTCCGCCCGAACCGGCCCCCAGAGGGCCGGTTTTTCAATGTGCCTACGCAAAACAGGCTCCCATCTAACCCGTTACACTCCCGATTTACCCATCAACTTCGGCAAGCCCTCTCAGGGTTCTTGCAACCGCCATGCTGCCTTTTTCGTTCCTGCCCACACCGAAGCGTCTGGCCATCAGCGCCCTCAATGCCTTGCTGCGGCGCGAGGACTGGGCGCGCGAACGCCTGGCTCGGCATGCCGGCAAGACCGTCCGGTTTGCCATGGGCGGCTTCACGCTGGGCCTGTCCATCGATAGCGAAGGGCTGGCCGATCAGGCTGATCCGGCCGTGGTGCCCGACGTGACGCTGACGGTGTCGCCCGAGAAGCTGCCGCTGCCGCGCCTGGGCGCCGGGCACGAGAAGCCGGATTTTGCCGAGGCCACGCATATTTCAGGCGACGCGGCGCTGGCCCAGGTGGTTGCCGATTTGTCCAAGCAGTTGCGCTGGGATCCGGAGGACGCGTTGGCCCGCGTGGTGGGCGACATCGCCGCGCTGCGCATCGTGGGCGGCGCGCGCGCCGTGTCGGATGGCGCGCGCACGGCGGGCAAGCGCCTGGCCGAAAACGTATCCGAATACCTGTCCGAGGAAAGCGGTGTGCTGGCGGGCCGTCCGGCCCTGGAGCAATGGCGCCTGGACCTGGCCGACCTGAATACCCGCGCCGACGCGCTGGCGCGTTCCGCGGCTGCGCTGCAAACCCGCCTGGCCACGGCCGGCGCAAAGCGGGGCGCCTGATCCATGTTCCCCTTGCTGCGCCTGTTTCGCATCATCGTTGTCTCCCTGCGCTACGGCCTGGATGAGCTGGTGCTGTCCAGCCTGAATCATCCGCTGGCCACCTGCCTGCTGCGCGTCATGCGCCTGGGCACGCGCCCGCGTTCGCCGCGCGGGCAACGGCTGCGACTTGCCCTGGAATCGCTGGGCCCGATCTTCGTGAAGTTCGGGCAGGTGCTGTCCACCCGCCGAGACCTGATCCCCGCCGACATCGCCAACGAACTGGCGCTGCTGCAGGACCGCGTGCCGCCGTTCCCGTCGGCGCAGGCAGCGGCCTGCATCGAGGCGGCGCTGGGCGCGCCGCCCGAAAAGCTGTTCGCGCAGTTCGATGTGGACCCGGTGGCGTCGGCGTCGATCGCGCAGGTGCACTTCGCGGTGCTGCACGACGGCCGTGAAGTCGCCGTGAAGGTGCTGCGTCCGGGCATGCTCAGCATCATCGAAAAAGACATGTCGCTGCTGAAGGTGGTGGCGCGCATCATCGAGCGCCTGGGCCCGGACGGCCGCCGCCTGAAGCCGCGCGAGGTCGTGGCCGAATTCGACAAGTACCTGCACGACGAGCTGGACCTGGTGCGCGAGGCCTCCAATTGCAGCCAGCTGCGGCGCAACTTCGGTCCGGAATCGGGGCGTGGCGACATGCTGATCGTGCCCGAGGTGATCTGGGAATACACGGCTTCCACCGTGTTCACGATGCAGCGCATGTACGGCATGCCGGTGGGCCAGGTCGAGCGCATGCGCGAGGCCGGCATCGACATTCCGACGCTGGCGCGCACGGGCGTCGAGATCTTCTTCACGCAAGTCTTTACCGACGGCTTTTTCCACGCCGACATGCACCCGGGCAACATCTACGTGTCGGACCGCCCGGACACGCTGGGCAGCTACATCGCGCTGGACTTCGGCATCGTGGGCTCGCTGTCCGAGTTCGACAAGAATTACCTGGCGCAGAATTTCCTGGCGTTCTTTCACCGCGACTATCGCCGGGTGGCGCAACTGCATATCGAATCGGGCTGGGTGCCGCCGGATACGCGCGAGGAAGAACTGGAAGGCGCGGTGCGCGCCGTCTGCGAACCCTATTTTGACCGGCCGTTGTCGGAGATCTCGCTGGGGCAGGTGCTGCTGCGGCTCTTCCAGACCTCGCGCCGTTTCAACGTCGAGATCCAGCCGCAGCTGGTCCTGTTGCAGAAGACCCTGCTGAACGTCGAGGGACTGGGGCGTCAGCTCGACCCCAACCTCGATCTCTGGAAGACCGCCAAGCCCTATCTGGAACGCTGGATGCGCCAGCGTGTCGGATTCAAGGGCCTGCGGCAAAGCCTGGAAAAAGAGGCAGCGCAGTGGTCGCAGATGCTGCCCGCCCTGCCCAGGCTGGTCCATGACCATCTGAGCCGCCCCAATGTCTCGCCGGCGATGCTGGCCGAGATGATGCAGCTACGTCGCGCACAAGAGCAGAACAACCGGCTGGTTGCAGCGCTGGTTGGCGTGCTGGCGCTGGCGGTGGGGGTCGCGATATGGGCGCTGACCCGATAGGCGGCGCGATGATCTAGACCTTACTGTCATGTTTCATTCATGAAACGGTCATCATAGCTTCGCGGGAGACGGCGAAAAATAGCGCTGCGAGAGGTGGCATGCAGCGCCGACGCCTATAAGAACGCGCGCGCCATTCATCAATTTTCATAGCCCCACTAGCGGGACGAATACAAGGGCAGAACATGCTTTATCCTGAACTCTTCAAGACCATGGAAGCCGTGCGCTGGAACATGGCGCACGATATTCCCTGGGGCGATTTCGACCGCAGCAAGCTCTCGGACGAGCAGGCCCACACGATCAAGATGAACGCCATCACGGAGTGGGCGGCGCTGCCGGCCACCGAGATGTTCCTGCGCGACAACCGCGGCGACAGTGATTTCTGCGCGTTCATGTCGGTCTGGTTCTTTGAAGAACAAAAGCATTCCCTGGTGCTGATCGAGTATCTGCGCCGCTTCCGGCCGGATCTGGTGCCCACCGAAGAAGAGCTGCACAA
This sequence comes from Achromobacter mucicolens, assembly GCF_029866465.1. NCBI lineage: Bacteria > Pseudomonadati > Pseudomonadota > Betaproteobacteria > Burkholderiales > Alcaligenaceae > Achromobacter > Achromobacter mucicolens. Next base: position 473,655 of record NZ_CP123364.1, read on the forward strand.
CGTGCGCTTTGAATTCGATCAGGCCCCGGAACTTGAAACGCTGATGCTGCATTTCTGCGGCGAGATCCGCCTGAACCACTGGTACCGCCGCGCGGCCGACTGGCACACGGAGCCGGTCATCAAGGCGATCTACAAGACGGTGGCGCAGGACGAGGCCCGTCACGCGGGCGCCTACCTGCAATACATGCGCCGTGCGCTGCACGACCGCGGGCAGGAAACGAGCGAGCAAGCCCGTCTGGCGTTCTCGAAGATCGGGGTGCTGATGGCTTCGGCGGGACGCACGCAGCAGGCGCTGCATCCGACGAATCTGCACGTGAACAAGGATCTGTTCCCGAACGACACGGTGCAGTCGCGCCTGCCGGAGCCAGGCTGGCTGGAACACTGGCTGGACACGCAGATTCGCTTTGACGGCGTGTGGGAACAGAAGGTGGCCAGCCGCATCCTGCACATCCTGTCCAAGCTGATGGATCGCAGCTTCGAGACGGTGAAGGATCTGAACCGCTACCGCAAGGAAATGACGGCGCTGATCGTTCCGAAGGACAAAGAGATCATCCTGGCGGGCAGCTGATCCCTCCTATAATCGCCGCATGTCTGCCGCCCGTTTCGAATCCAAGGTCCTGTCCCGCGACGAACTCGTCGCCGCCGTCGCCGCTGGCCGCTTTCCGCGGCCGCTGGTGTTCACGAACGGGGTGTTCGACATCCTGCATCGGGGGCACGCGACGTATCTGGACCAGGCGGCGCAGTTGGGGGCGACGCTGATTGTCGCCGTGAATACCGATGAATCGGTGCGGCGGCTTGGCAAGGGGGCGGAGCGCCCGCTCAATCGCATGGAAGATCGGGCGGCGTTGCTGGCGGCGTTGGGGTTTGTGTCGGCGGTGACGTCGTTTTCCGAGGATACGCCTGAGGCGTTGATCGGGGAGCTGAGGCCGGATCTGATCGTCAAGGGTGGCGATTACGACATGGAGACGTTGCCGGAGACGGCGTTGGTGAAGACTTGGGGGGGGCGTGCGGTTGCGATTCCTTTTGAGTTCCAGCGGTCTACGACGGCGTTGGTGAAGAAGATTCAGGGCGGTTGAAGGCTTTGAATTTGATGTGCTGGATGAATGTGAGGCGGCCTGGGTGGCCGCCTTTTCTTTTGTGCTTTGGGCTTTGCAGGTTGGTGCCTTGGGCTTCGTAGGTTGGTGCTGCAGGGCTTCGTAGGCCGGTGATGCCGGGCTTTGTAGGTCGGTGCTGCACGGCTTCGTAGGTCGGTGTTGCAGATCTTCGTAGCTCGGTGTTGCAGATCTTCGTAGGTCGCCCGGCGCCGCGGTCACCGTGGGCACGATCGCCCACGATTGCGGTCCGGAGCCTTCGCTCCGGACTTCCCCGTTGTCATCTTCGTCCGCCTTCGGCTCCCTTCAGATTCCCTCGGGCGCATCGACGGCGCTCGCACCCACGGTGACCGCGACGCCGTGCTGTCAGGGTCTTTGGTATGTGGCGCTGTAAGACCTGTGGTCAGGGTAGGAGATCTGCGGGGCCGCCGAATTGCTGCCGCCCGGGCGGCGGCAATCGGCATCGGGGCGGTGGGGCGTCGTGGCGGTGTGCGCTTGCGCGCTGATGGGGGCTGGTGGTTAGGTGTCTCACACCCGCGGAGAGGATCTTGGGTTGGAGACAGTGCTTCATGGGTGTCAGACAGCGGTGGCGCGACCTTGGCGCGACACCGGGGCTCGGGTGTTCACCCGTTGCCACTTGCTCGCTCAGCGCGGCGTGCGCAGCAGGCGGTTGATGGCTTCCAGGTCTGATTCCGCCAGGATGCCGCTGGTGGCCTTCAGGCGCAGGCCGGAGAGCACCGTGCTGTAGCGGGCGAGGGCCAGGTCGCGTTGGGTGGCGTAGAGCTGTTGCTGGGCGTTCAGGACGTCCAGGTTGATGCGGACGCCGACCTCGTAGCCGGTGCGGTTGGCTTCGACGGCGGCGCGGCTGGATTTTTCGCCGGCTTCCAGGGCCTGGATGCGGGCCAGGCCGCTGGTGACGCCGGTGTAGTACTGGCGGGTGGCTTGGACGGCCTGGCGGCGGGCGGTTTCGTAGTCGTAGCGGGCTTTTTGTTCCAGTTCGACCTTTTCCGTGACTTGCGAGGACACGCCGCCGCCGGAGTACAGGGGGATGGACAGGACCACGCCGATGGTGTTGTCGATGGGTTTGCCGGGGGCGGCGTTGCGCATGACGGCGTCGCTGGCGCTGCCGCTGGTGGCGCGCAAGTTCAGGGTGGGGTAGTGGCCGCTCTTGGCGATCTGGATTTCGCGGCCGGCGATGCGGGTCAGGAGTTGCGCGCGCAGGACTTCGAGGCTGGAGGTTTCGGCCTGGTTGCTCCAGTCGGCGATGCGGGCGGGCTGGGGGGCGGGCAGTTGTACGCCGTAGGGCAGTTCGGACAGCGCGCCGGGCTGCGTGCCGATGATCTTGGCCAGTTCGTCGCGGCGCACTTCCAGGTCGTTCTGCAGGCGCAGCTCCTGGGCAACGACGAGGTCGTAGCGCGATTGCGCTTCGTACGTGTCGGTGATGGTGGCGTTGCCGAGTTCGAAGTTGCGCTTGGCCGATTCCAGTTGGCCGGCGACGGCGGCTTTTTCGGCTTCGGTGGCGGTCAGGGTGTCCTGGGCGTACAGGACGTTGAAGTAGGCGTCGGCGACGCGTAGCAGGAGGTCCTGGTAGGCCTGCTGCAGCTGGACTTCGACGTCGGCGACGATGAGCTTGGACTGTTCGAAATTCTGCCAGCGGCCCCAGTCAAAGAGGGGCTGGGTGAGCGCCAGGTCCCAGACGCCGCGACCGCCGCTGTAGGCGTAGGACAGGCCGCGGGTGCTGCGCGTTTCCTGGTAGGCGCCGCCGGCTTCGGCGGTGATCAGGGGCAGCAGCAGGGCGCGGGCCTGGGGTTCTTTTTCGAGGCCGGCGCGGTAGTTGGCGCGGGCTGCGGCATAGGTGGGGTCGTTGCCCAGCGCGGCCTGCCAGACCTGGACCAGGTTCTGGGCGGACGCAGTCAGCGGGCCGGCACTTGCGGCGCAGGTGAAAACCAGTAAAGCCGTCAGTGATCGGACGCGCATGATTTTTCAACGATACGCCGGGCCGCCGGACGCGACGCCGGCCCCATGGGGGCCGGGCGGCAGGCGGCAGGTTTGCGGAGTTAGAACTTGAACTGCGACACCGTGACGCCGCGCAACGGCTTGATGACCGTTTCGAAGAGTTTGACGGTTTCGAAGCTGGCGGCAGTGGTGCGGGTGATGCGACAGGCAGTCATGATGGGCGCCTGGCCCACGACCACGACAAGGCGGCCGCCCACGCGCAGCTGGTACTTCAGCGCGTCCGGCACGACCGGCACGGAACCGGTGACCAGGATGGCGTCGTATTCGGTGGAGCCCCAGCCATTGCGGGCGTCGCCGGTTTCGACCTTGACGTTGGTGACGTTGTTCATCTGCAGGTTCTGCTGCGCGAAGGTCACCAGGCGGCTGTCGATTTCGACGGAGGTGACTTGTTGCGCCAGGTAGCCCAAGAGGGCGGCCTGGTAGCCGGAGCCGGTGCCGATTTCCAGCACGCAGTCGGACTTGGTCAGCAGCAGTTCTTGGGCGAGGCGTGCTTCGACCTTGGGGGCGAGCATGTTCTCGCGGGTGTTGACCGCGTTGATCTCGAGCGGCAGCTCCAGGTCGGAAAACGCCAGGCCGCGCAGGGCCGGCGGAACGAATTGTTCGCGGCGCACATCGAACAGCGCTTGCAGCACGTTGGCGTCCAGGACGTCCCACGGGCGGATCTGCTGTTCCACCATGTTGAAGCGGGCTTGTTCTACGTCGGGCAGGGTCGAAGCGTTCATGACGGTCAGAAAAAACAGAGGAATCAACGGGCCATTGTACCGATTCGTAGCGTCCTGTGACGGCGTGCCCGGGCGGCAGATGTTTCAGGCGCGGCCTAAACCTCGGAAAAGCAGACGGCGCCCTGCGGGGCGCCGTCTTTGCGTGGGGCAGGCGTGCCTACCACCAGCCGTGGAAGTGGTGGACCGGCCCGTGGCCCGAGCCGACCGTCAGGCGCTCGGCGTGGCGGATGGCCTCAGTCAGATAAGCCTTGGCGCGTTTGGCCGACTCGGGTACGTCCCCGATTTGGGGCAGCAGCGCCGCCAGCGCGGCCGACAGCGTGCAGCCGGTGCCGTGGGTGTTGGCGGTGTCGATGCGGTGACCGGGCAGTTCGATCATGCGGTCGCCGTCGTGCAGCAGGTCGATGGTTTCGCTGCCGGGCAGGTGGCCGCCCTTGACCAGTACCCAGCGCTCGCCCGAATGCGCCAGCTTGTTGCGCAGGCGCTCGGCCACGCGCCGCATTTCCTTGACGGTCTCGACGGGGCGCTCTTCGAGCAGCACGCCGGCCTCGGGCAGGTTGGGCGTGAGCAGGGTGGTCAGGGGGAGCATGGCTTCGCGCATGGCGCCGACAGCGTCGTTCTCCAGCAGCAGGTCGCCGCTCTTGGCGACCATGACCGGATCCAGCACGATGTGCGCCGGCGTCCATTTGGCGAGCTTTTCCGCCACGACCTCGATGACCGGGCGCTGGCCCAGCATGCCGATCTTGACCGCGTCGATGCGCACGTCGGTGAACAGGGTGTCGATCTGCAGGCCGACGAAGGCGGGCGGCACCGGCGAGATGCCCGTGACGCCCTGCGTGTTCTGCGCGGTGAGCGCGGCGATGATGGCGCAGCCATACGCGCCCAATGCGCTCATGGCCTTGACGTCGGCCAGGATGCCGGCGCCGCCGGACGGGTCGACGCCCGCGATGGTCAGCGCATTGGGGATGGGACGGCCGCTGGCGGCCGGCTGGCGCGCGTTCATTTGGCGGGACCGCCGGTGATCAGGCCTTCGGTGGGCGAGCTGGGCGCGCCGCTGTACAGCTTCTTGGGCATGCGGCCGGCCAGGAAGGCTTCGCGGCCGCTTTCCACGCCCTTTTTCATGGCGCTGGCCATCAGGACGGGGTCGCGCGCGGCGGCGATGGCGGTGTTCATCAGCACGGCGTCGCAGCCCAGTTCCATGGCGATGGCGGCGTCGGACGCGGTGCCCACGCCGGCATCGACCACGACCGGCACGCGGGCCTGGTCGATGATGAGGCGCAGGTTCCAGGGGTTCAGGATGCCCATGCCCGAGCCGATCAGCGAGGCGAGCGGCATGACGGCCACGGCGCCCATGTCTTCCAGCATGCGGCACTGGATGGGATCGTCCGTGCAATAGACCATGACCTTGAAGCCCTCATCGACCAGCGTCTTGGTGGCCTTGAGCGTTTCGGGCATGTTGGGGAACAGGGTGTGCGGGTCGCCCAGCACTTCGAGCTTCACGAGGTCGTGGCCGTCCAGCAGTTCGCGGGCCAGGCGCAGCGTGCGCACGGCGTCGTCGGCGGTGTAGCAGCCGGCGGTGTTGGGCAGCAGCATGAACTTGGAGGTGGGAACGTAGTCCAGCAGGTTCGGTTCACCGGCGTTCTGGCCGATGTTGGTGCGGCGGATGGCGACGGTGACGATTTCCGTGCCGCTGGCGTCCAGGGCCGCGCGGGTCTGTTCGAAGTCCTTGTACTTGCCGGTTCCGACGAGCAGGCGCGACGAATAGGCGCGGCCGGCGATGGTGAGCGTGTCTTGTGTGGTCATGGCGGTGCTTCAAAGGGCGGGCGCGCACGATGCGAGGCCCGCGGGGACTGGCTGACTGATGCCGAATGATAAAGCAGGACGCCGGATGGCAGGGCGGGGACGCTGGCCGGCGCGTTCCACTAATTGCGGAATGCGCGCATCAGCGCACCCGGTCCAGGTCGGCGCAGAGGGTCTCGGCCGCGTCGATCAGCCGCGGGCCGGGCCGGTACAGCGCGTCGGCGTCGACGCCGTAGACGTGGCCCTGGCGCGCGGCCGGCAGGCCCATCGCCTGCCAGGCGGCCAGGTTTGCCTGCGTGTCCTCGCGGCGCGAGACGCCGGCCAGCACGGCCTCGGGCCGGGCCGCCAGCACGCCTTCCAGCGTGACCTGCGGCGCCACGATGGGCGCCTGGCCGAAGACGTTGACACCGCCGCACAGCCGCAGCGCATCGCTGACGATGCTGGCGTTGTTCAGGGTGTAGATCGGGTCCAGGCCGGCCTGCACGAAGACCCGCACCGGGCGCCGGCCGGCATAGCGGGCCTGCAGGGCCGCCAGCCGCGCGCGCATGTCCGCGGCGGCGGCGTTCGCCACGGGTTCGGTGCCGAACAGCTTGCCCATGCGCTCGACCGCGCCGGGGATGGCGTCCAGCGTCAGCGGATCGCTGTAGAACACGGGCACGCCCAGCTTGTCCATCACGCGCGCCAGCGGTTCGGCGGCAGACGGTTGCCAGGCGATCAGGAGGTCCGGCCGGGCGGCGGCCACGCGTTCGGCATCGGGCTGCGTGCCGTCGCCGATGATGGGCAGCGCGCGGGCGGCGGGCGGGTAGTCGCTGCCCAGCACCGTGCCCACGATGAAACCGCCCGCGCCCGCGGCGTAGACGAGTTCGGTGGCATGGGGCGCCAGCGTGACGGCGCGCCGGGCGGGCGCCTGCAGCGCGACGGCGCGGCCGCGGTCGTCCTGCACCTGGATGGCAGGCGCGCCGTGGGCCGGCAGGGCAGACAGCGCCAACGTTGGCGCCCACACCATCGCCAGTATCCAGGCCGGCTTCGCGATCCGTTTCGGCGCAAGTTTCAGCACCCGGTGCCGCGGCAGTCCGGCGGTCGTCAGGACGCGATGGGAAGTCATGCGGCGGCTCCGTCGGATGGGCATAAACGCGGGGCAGGGCCTGCGCGGAATCTGCGCCTCAAGAAAGGCGCAATGCCGGCAGGCCCGGGCCGTCAGGCGGCAATCAGTAGCGTAGCGTGAGCGACGCGTAGAAGTTGCGGCCGGGAGCGGGGTACAGGCTGTAGTTGGCGACGGGACCCAGCATTTCGAACGAGGCGTTGCCGCCGCGGATGCCGTACGTGGCGTACTGGCGGTCGAAGATGTTGTTCACGCCCACGGCGCCCTCGATGTTGCGGGTGAACTTGTACGCGAGCTTGGTGTTAAAGAGCACGTACGCATCCAGCTGCTTGTCGAACTGGTTGGCCTGGTCGTTGTCCATGCGCGACTTGCCCACGTATTGCGCCGACACGTTCCACAGGAATGCGTCGGTGGGGCGCCAGGTGACGGCGGCGTTGGCCAGCCACTTCGGGGCGAGCGGCACGGTCTTGCCGGCCAGGTCCACGCCCGCGTAGGTGCCGGAGCGGAACTGCGCCTGCATCCACGTCACGTTGGCGTCCAGGCTCACGCTGCTGGACAGGGCGGTGTGGCCTTCCAGTTCGACGCCTTGGCGGCGGGTCGGATCCAGGTTGGTGTTGGCGCCGGTGCCCGGACCCCACAGACCATCGGCCAGCGGGTTGTACTGGATCTCGTTGGTCAGGTCATAACGGAAGTACGACAGGCGCGCGCTGCTGGATGCCGACTGCCACGTGACGCCGATTTCCTTGTCGGTGGAAGTCTGCGGCGCCAGCGGCGACTGGACCGACAGCAGTTCGTCGGCGTTCGGCAGGCGGAAGCTGCGGCCGATCTTGCCGTACACGCCGAAGCCGCTGGCCAGGTCCTGGCGCACGCCCAGCTGCCACGCGGTCAGGTGGTTGCTGCGGTCGGACGCCGTGCCAGAACCCGAAATCACTTCCAGGTCGTCGGACGCGTACTGGCGGCGCACGCCCGCCGTGATGTAGGTGCTGTCGGTGGCGCGGATCTGGCCTTCGGCAAAGAGGCCGTACTGGTGCTGGCGCGATTGCCACTTCGAGGGTTCGAAGTCGTAGTAGGCGTTCTGGTCGGCGGTGGTCTTGGCTTCCTGCGCGTCCGCGCCGAAGACGACGCTGTGGCCGCCGTTGATCGGCAGGCGGTAGCGCACGCTGGCGATGTTCTCTTCGAGCTTCTGGTCGCGCAGCGTGTCGCCGAAACCGTCATAGGTCACGCCGCTGAGCTTCTTTTCGCGGGTCGACAGGTCCGAGTACAGCACGCCGGCGCCGATGGCCTGTTCAAGCTGCAGGCCGAACGTGGTGGTGGTGGTCTTGACGTAGTCGACGTCGTTCTTGGCGCCGCGCGGATCGTCCTGGAATTCGTTCACGCCAGTGAACGGGTTGATCGTGCGCGGGCCGGGCAGTTCCAGCTTCTGCGTGGTGGTGCGGCCGTACAGGCGGATCGAGCCGTCGTCGTGGCGGAACGTGATGCCGCCGCCGCCGCCCTCGCGGCGCTCGCCGCTGTGGTCGCGGTAGCCGTCGCTGTGCAGCGACTGCATGTAGGCGTCCACGGCCACCTTCTCGTTGTTCATCGAGACGGCGGCGTCGTACTGGCGCAGGCCGTAGCTGCCGAAGGTGGCGGTGGCGCGGGCGCTCACCGGTTCCTTCTTGAAATCGGACTTGGTGATGATGTTGATCACGCCGCCGGTGGTGCCGCCGCCGTATTGCACGGAGCCGCTGCCGCGCACGATTTCGATGCGTTCGACCTGGTCCAGCGGCACCACGCCCAGGCTGGGCGCCGACAGGTCGTTGGTGTTCTGCTTGACGCCGTCGATCAGGATCAGCGTGTTGCTTGCGCCGGTGATGCCGAAGCCGCGCAGGTCCACGATGGCGTTGTCGCTGGAGCTGGTGGTGTTGATCAGGTTGATGCCGGACTGCGTGGACAGCAGGTCCTGCATGGTGCGCGCGCTGCTGGCTGCGATGTCCTCGGCGGTGATGACCGAGATCGACACCGGCAGCGTGCGGCCGTCGGTGGGCACGCGTTGCGCGGTGACGGTGATGCTGTCCAGTTCGGGGGCGGGGGGAACGGTCTGCTGGGCGGCGGCAATGGCCGGAGCGGTACAGAGCAAGGCGCCGGCGTAGCGCCGGATGGAGCGGGCTTTCATCTACATAACCTCGAAGCGACCCGCGACCCCGCAGGCCATTCACGATGGGGAGAATGCCCGCGCGCCGGGCGGGCCGAAAGGCCGCGGGGCGGGGAACAGGCATCCTGGCGAGCGAACAGGCCGGTATCGGGCTGCCATGGGCGCGGTTGCGCGCATGGGGACCGTTGCGGGGGCAGCACAGGCTGGACTTGCTGGGCAGCTGCGGCGGCCTTGTGGGCGGCGCGGCGCCCGTTGGCGGCGTCTTCCTGTTTCCCGTTTACCTTTCGCACGCGGCGGGCAAGTGTTGCGTCCTTGCCCACCCTGTTGCGCCGAAAGCACCGGTTCGGGGCCGAAACTGTATCACCGCGAGGCGCGAGAAGGCCCATTTTGTTACGATCAGGGCTTGTTTTTTCAGCGTTTTTCGCTTTTTAGCCACAACCGCGCTGCCGTGGCCAACTCAATTTGGACCTGATCGTGTCGTATCCCCGCCTGCCGTACCCTCCCGAAGCCTATACCCGCGGCGGCGACTTTGCCCGCCTGCTGGGCAAGCGCATCCTGATCCTGGACGGCGCCATGGGCACCATGATCCAGCGCTACAAGCTGGGCGAAGCGGATTTTCGCGGCGAGCGCTTTGCCGATCACGGCAAGGACGTCAAGGGCAACAACGAGCTGTTGTCGCTGGTGCGGCCCGACGTCATCTCGGAAATCCACCGCCAGTACCTGGAAGCGGGCGCCGACGTCATCGAGACCAACACCTTCGGCGCCACCACGATCGCGCAAGGCGATTACGACCTGCCGGAACTGGCTTACGAGCTGAACCTGGTGTCGGCGCAGCTGGCGCGCGAGGCCTGTGACGCGTACAGCACGCCCGACAAGCCGCGCTTCGTGGCCGGCGCGCTGGGCCCGCAGCCCAAGACGGCATCCATCTCGCCGGACGTGAACGACCCGGGCGCGCGTAACGTCACGTTCGACGAGCTGCGCGTCGCGTACATCGAGCAGCTCAATGGCCTGCTCGACGGCGGCATCGACATCGTCCTGATCGAAACCATTTTCGACACGCTGAACGCCAAGGCGGCCATCTTCGCCACCGAGGAAGTCTTCGAGGAACGCGGCATCCGCCTGCCGGTGATGATCTCCGGCACGGTGACCGATGCGTCCGGCCGCATCCTGTCGGGCCAGACGGTCGAGGCCTTCTGGAACTCGGTGCGCCACGCGCGCCCCGTCACCATCGGCCTGAACTGCGCGCTGGGCGCGGCGCTGATGCGCCCCTACGTGGCCGAACTGTCCAAGATCTGCGACACCTACGTCTGCGTGTATCCCAACGCCGGCCTGCCCAACCCCATGGCCGAGACCGGCTTTGACGAGACCCCGGCCGACACCTCGGCGCTGCTTGAGGAATTTGCGCGCGCGGGGCTGGTGAACATGTCGGGCGGCTGCTGCGGCACCACGCCGGATCACATCCGCGCGATCGCCGACAAGGTCACGACGCTGACGCCGCGCGTCGTGCCCGAGATTGCGGTCAAGACCCGCCTGTCGGGCCTGGAACCCCTGAACATCGACGAGGACACGCTGTTCGTCAACGTGGGCGAACGCACCAACGTGACGGGCAGCAAGATGTTCGCCCGCCTGATCCGCGAAGAAAAATACGACGAGGCGCTGGCCGTGGCCCGCCAGCAGGTCGAGAACGGCGCGCAGATCATCGACATCAACATGGACGAGGCCATGCTGGATTCGGTGGCCTGCATGCACCGCTTCCTGAACCTGATCGCCTCCGAGCCCGACATCGCGCGCGTGCCGGTCATGATCGACAGCTCGAAGTGGGAAGTCATCGAGACCGGCCTGAAGTGCGTGCAGGGCAAGGCCGTGGTGAACTCGATCTCCATGAAGGAAGGGCTGGAGCCCTTCCGCCACCACGCGCGACTGTGCCGCCGCTACGGCGCCGCGGTGGTGGTGATGGCGTTCGATGAACTTGGCCAGGCCGACACGCTGGAGCGCCGCAAGGAAATCTGCGGGCGCGCCTACAAGATCCTGGTTGAGGAAGAAGGCTTTCCGCCGGAAGACATCATCTTTGACCCGAACGTTTTCGCGGTCGCCACCGGCATCGACGAGCACAACCACTACGCCGTGGACTTCATCGAAGGCACGCGCTGGATCCGCGAGAACCTGCCGCATGCCCGCATCTCGGGCGGCGTGTCCAACGTCAGCTTCTCGTTCCGCGGCAACGAGCCGATGCGCGAGGCCATCCACACCGTTTTCCTGTACTACGCGGTCAAGGAAGGCATGACGATGGGCATCGTCAACGCCGGCCAGCTGGGCGTGTACGCCGATCTGGACGCCACGCTGCGCGATCTGGTCGAAGACGTGGTGTTGGACCGCGCCGAGCCGGTCGGCAAGACGGATCCCGCCGACGAGCGCACGCCCACCGAGCGCCTGGTGCAGTTTGCCGACACCGTGAAGGGGTCGGGCGCCAAGAAGGAAGAAGACCTGGCCTGGCGCAATGCCGAGGTCGAGCAGCGCCTGTCGCACGCGCTGGTGCACGGCATCACCGCCTTCATCGTGGAAGACACCGAAGAGGTGCGCCAGAAGATCGCCGCGCGCGGCGGCCGCCCCATCGAAGTGATCGAAGGCCCGCTGATGGACGGCATGAACGTCGTCGGCGACCTGTTCGGCGAAGGCAAGATGTTTCTGCCGCAGGTCGTGAAATCCGCGCGCGTGATGAAGCAGGCCGTGGCGCACCTGATTCCGTTCATCGAGGAAGAAAAGCGCCAGATCGCCGCCGCGGGCGGCGACGTGCGCGCCAAGGGCAAGATCGTCATCGCCACCGTGAAGGGCGACGTGCACGACATCGGCAAGAACATTGTGTCGGTGGTCCTGCAGTGCAACAACTTCGAGGTCGTGAACATGGGCGTGATGGTGCCCTGCGCGCAGATCCTTGAAAAAGCCAAGGAAGAGAACGCCGACATCGTCGGCCTGTCCGGCCTGATCACGCCCAGCCTCGAAGAGATGGCGTACGTGGCCTCGGAGATGCAGCGCGACGAGTACTTCCGCAGCCGCAAGGTCCCGCTGATGATCGGCGGGGCGACCACCAGCCGCGTGCACACCGCCGTCAAGATCGCGCCCAACTACGAAGGCCCGGTCATTTACGTGCCCGACGCCAGCCGTTCCGTGGGCGTGGCCACCAATCTGATGTCCGAGCAGTCGGAAGCCTATCTGGCGGAACTGGCCGAGGAATACGAAGACGTGCGCCGCCGCCATGCCAACCGCAAGGCGACGCCCATCCTGCCGCTGGCCGAGGCGCGCGCCTCGCGGCCGGCGATCGACTGGGACAGCTACACGCCGCCGCGCCCCAAGTTCATCGGCCGGCGCACCTTCAAGAGCTATGACCTGGCGGAAATCGCGAAGTACGTGGACTGGGGCCCGTTCTTTCAGACCTGGAGCCTGTTCGGCCCGTACCCGGCCATCCTGCAGGACAAAGTGGTGGGCGAGCAGGCGCGCAAGGTCTTTGCCGACGGCCAGGCCATGATGAAGCGCATCGTCGAGGGCCGCTGGCTGACCGCCAATGGCGTCGTGGGCTTCTATCCGGCCAATAGCGTCAACGACGAGGACATCGAGGTCTACAAGGACGAGACCCGCAGCGAGGTGCTGTTCACGTACCGCAACCTGCGCCAGCAGGGCGCCAAGCGCGAAGGGGTCAGCAACAAGTCGCTGTCGGACTTCATTGCGCCCAAGTCCAGCGGCAAGCTCGACTACATCGGCATGTTCGCCGTCACGGCCGGTCTGGGCATCGAAAAGAAGGAAGCGGAATTCGAAAAAACGCTGGACGACTATTCCAGCATCATGCTCAAGTCGTTGGCGGACCGCCTGGCCGAGGCCTTTGCCGAATGCCTGCACGCGCGCGTGCGCCAGGACCTGTGGGGCTACGCGCCCGACGAGGCCCTGTCCAACGAGGACATGATTGCCGAGAAGTACGTGGGCATCCGTCCCGCGCCAGGCTATCCGGCCTGCCCGGAACACGTGGTCAAGACGGATATGTTCCGCGTGCTGGACGGCGAGGACATCGGCATGATGCTGACGGACAGCTATGCGATGTACCCGGCCTCCAGCGTGTCGGGCTTTTACTTCAGCCACCCGCAGTCGCAGTACTTCAACGTGGGCGTCATCGGTGAAGACCAGCTTCTGGACTACGCCCGCCGCAGCGGCCGCAGCCTCGAAGACCTGAAGCGCACGCTGGCGCCCAACCTGGGCTGACGCGCCGCTCTACCGCTGCGGCCGAGGCGGGAGCTGGCTGGGGCTAAGGCTGGAACTGGGGCGCCGCGATGCGCCCCAGAATCTTTTCGACGGCCACGCCGATCGCGAGCACTTTGCGGTCCTCGCCCGGCAGGCCATCGATCTCCAATCCCACCGGCAGACCCTGCGCCGACAGTCCGGCCGGCACGCTCAGGCCCGGCAGTCCCGCGTTGCTGCCCGGGTCCACGTTGCGCGCCAGGCGCGCGAAGGTCTCGAAGCTGCTGGCCTCGGGCGTAGCCGCGGGCGGCGGAACGGGAACGGTCGGAAACAGCAGGCCGTCCAGCGCGTGTTCCTTGAACGCGCGGCGGTAGACGTCGATGAGTTCTCGGCGGCCGCTTGCGATGGCATGTTCGTACAGCGGTTGCAGCGGCAGGACCTGGCCGTCCGGCGTGGGCAGCACGCCCGGCACGATCAGGTTGTCGAAGATGCCTTTCACGTCCGGGCTGGAAATCTGCGCGACCACCTCGTCAAAGCTCACGCCCACGTGATACCGCGCCAGATAGGCCGTCAGGTCGGGCTTCTGTTCGAACAGGCATAGGGGCATGCCGACTGCCGCGTTGGCGGCCGGTAGATCGGGCATGTCCAGGTCCACAAGCGTTACACCGGCCGCGCGCAGCGTGTTCAAGGCGGCTTCGGAAACCGCCTGCACCTCGGGATCAAGCTCGGCCCAGAAATAGGCGGCCACGCCCAGGCGGATGCTGGCCGGCGGCAATGGCGCCAGCGGCTCGGTCTGGCCCGTCAGGATCGAATCCAGCAGCACGATGTCTGCCATGCTGTTGGCGATGGGGCCTGCCGTGTCGCGCGTATGCGAGATCGGTGTGATGCCCGCGCCGTCGTAGCGGCCCACCGTCGGGCGAAAGCCTACCGATCCATTCACTGAGGCGGGCAGGCGCACCGAGGCGCCGGTATCGGTGCCCAGCGCGGCGGGCGCCAGCCGCGCGCCCACCGCCGCGCCGCTGCCCGACGACGAGCCGCCGGCGATCAGGCGCAGGTCATAGGCGTTGCGCGTGCCATCGCCGTCCGGTCCCGGAAAGGCGGTGTTGTAGCCGGACACCCCGAACGCCAGTTCATGCATGTTGGTCTTGCCCAGGATGACGGCGCCGGCTTCGCGCAGCCGCTGCACGATGGGCGCGTCCTCGGCGGGACGGAAGTCCTTGAGCGCGGGCGTGCCGGCCGTGTTCGGCAGCCCGGCGACGTGGATGTTGTCCTTGATGGCGATGGGCACGCCGCCCAGCGGGCCGTTGCCGGGCGCCGCATCGTAGGCGCGCGCCTGCGCCAGGGCGCCGTCGCGGTCGACGGTGATGAATGCGTTCAGGTCCTGGCGGGCGTCGATGCGGTCCAGGCAGGCCTCGGTCAGCGCAACGCTGGTGAGGCGGCCCTCGCGGATGCGGGTTGCCGCCTCGATGACGGTCAGGTCCGCCAGGTCGGCGGGCAAGGGCTGGTCGGTCGGGCTGGGCATGGCGCTTATTCCTTGGCTGTCGGTCGATCCGTATCTATACAGGGGTGACGCGGGGGCTGTCGAGAGGTCTGCCGCGCCGCGCGTAGTGGAAAACCACGATGGCGAAAATTGGTGGACCAAATACGATTTGGTCAGACCAATTCAGGACGCCATGACGTTGCACTCGCTAGCCAAACCCGAGGTTTCCTCCAGCCGCCCCGCGCCCGACCGCGGTTACCTGCGGCTGGCCGCGCAGATCCATGCGCTGGTGGCGCAGGGCGAATTTGCCGCCGGCCAGCGGCTGCCGGCCGAACGCGCGCTGGCCGAGCGCTTTGACGTCAGCCGCACGTCCGTGCGCGAGGCCATCATTGCGTTGGAACTGCAGGGCGTGGTGGAGGTGCGGGGCGGTTCGGGCATCTACGTCTGCGAGCCGGATGCGAGCCGGACGCCCACGATGCCGGAGGCGGGCGCCGGCCCCTTCGAGCTGCTGCGCGCGCGCTGCCTGATCGAATCCGAGATCGCCGCGCTGGCGGCCACCACCCGCACCGACGGGGACC
The DNA here is from genome assembly GCF_029866465.1 of Achromobacter mucicolens. NCBI lineage: Bacteria > Pseudomonadati > Pseudomonadota > Betaproteobacteria > Burkholderiales > Alcaligenaceae > Achromobacter > Achromobacter mucicolens. Next base: position 488,796 of record NZ_CP123364.1, read on the forward strand.
TGGACCGCATCTTCGAGGCGCTGACGGCCATGCGCGACCGGATGACGGACAAGGACGCCAACGCCGAGGCCGACCGCCGCTTTCACCTGTGCATCGCCCAATCCACCGGCAATAGCGTGCTGCTGGCGACGGTGACGTCGATGTGGGACCAGGCTCGGGGCCCGGTCTGGGAAAAGATGGAACAGCATTTCCATACGCAGGCGTTGCGCCAGGCGTCGCAGGCCGATCACCAGCGCATCTTCGGCGTGCTGGTGGCCCGCGACGCACGGCAGGCGCGCGAGGCGATGCACGATCACCTGGAACGGGTGATCGGCGAATTTGCACAAGGGTGGCGCTGATGCTCAATTGCACGATCCACGGGGCGCAAGACCTGCGCCTGGACACCTCGGACCCGCAGCCCTTGGAGCCGTCGCAGGTGCGTGTCGGCGTCAAGGCCGTCGGCATCTGCGGGTCGGACCTGCATTACTTCCGGCACGGCCGGGTGGGGGATTTTGTCATCCGCGAACCGCTGACGCCGGGGCACGAGGCGTCCGGGCAGGTGCTGGAGGTGGGTGCGGACGTGACGGCCGTCAAGCCCGGCGACCGCGTCGCCCTGGATCCGGCGCGCACGTGCGGCGTGTGCCGCTATTGCCGGCAGGGCGATTCCAATCATTGCGAGGCCGTGCATTTCTTCGGCAGCGCCAGCCGCTATCCGCACATGCAGGGCGCGATGCGCGAAGAGGTGGTGGTGCAAGAGGGGCAATGCGTGCCGGTGCCGGATTCGCTGTCCTTCGAACTGGCCGCTTTTGGCGAGCCGCTGGCGGTGGCGTTGCACGCGGTGCGCAGCGCGGGATCGCTGCTGGGCAAGACGGCGATGGTGGTGGGCGCGGGCCCCATCGGCGCGCTGATTCTGATGGCGGCGCGGCTGGCAGGCGCCAGCCGGGTCATCGTGGTGGACATCGTGGACCAGACGCTGGCGGCGTGCGCGCGCGTGGGCGCGTCGCAAACCATCAACGCGGCCACGGACCCGGACGCGCTGGACGCGCTGGCGGCAGGCAAGGGATCGGTGGACGTGTGCTTCGAGGCGTCGGGTAGCTATGCGGGGCTGGCAAGCTGCCTGCGCGCCGCGCGTCCGCGCGGCGTTGTCGTCACGGTGGGCACGCTGTCCGGCAGCAGCGAGGCGTGCCCCTTCAACCAGATCATGGTCAAGAGCCTGACGTGCGTCGGCAGCTTCCGTTTTGTGGACGAATACGCGATGGCCGTGGATTGCCTGGCGCGCGGCCTGATCGATGTGTCGCCGCTGCTGACGGCGGCCGTGCCGGTTGCGCGCGTGCACGACGCCTTCGCGCTGGCGGGCGATCGCAACCAGGCGATGAAAGTGATGGTGACGTTCTGACCCCGCGGCCGCCTCGCGCGGCCGTCCCTCTCTCCTGTAGCCGGAAGCCAAGATGAAGATTACGAATGCACGCGTGATTGTCTGTTGTCCGGGCCGCAACTTCGTGACCCTGAAGATCGAAACCGACCAGGGCCTGACCGGCATCGGCGACGCGACGCTGAACGGGCGCGAGCTGGCGGTGGCGGCCTACCTGACCGAGCATGTCATCCCGTGCCTGATCGGGCGCGACGCGCATCAGATCGAGGACATCTGGCAGTACCTGTACAAGGGCGCATATTGGCGGCGCGGGCCGGTCACCATGACCGCCATCGCGGGCGTGGACACGGCGCTGTGGGACCTGAAGGCCAAGGCTGCCGGCATGCCGCTGTATCAGCTTCTGGGCGGCAAGAGCCGCAGCGGCGTGATGGTCTACGGCCACGCCAACGGGTCGGACATCGAGCACACCGTGGACGAAGTGCTGCGCTACGCCGACATGGGTTATCGCGCCATCCGCGCGCAAAGCGGCGTGCCGGGGTTGGAGAAGGTGTACGGCGTGGGCCGGGGCACGTTGTTCTACGAGCCCGCCGACGCGGACCTGCCCAGCGAGCATGACTGGTCCACCGAAAAGTATCTGCGCCACGCGCCGCAGCTGTTCGAACGCGTCCGCGAGAAGCTGGGTTTCGAGCACCATCTGCTGCACGACGTGCATCACCGGCTGACCCCCATCGAGGCCGCGCGCCTGGGCAAGTCGCTGGAACCCTACAACCTCTTCTGGATGGAGGACGCCACGCCCGCCGAGAACCAGGAGGCGTTCCGGCTGATCCGTCAGCACACCACCACGCCGCTGGCGGTGGGCGAAGTCTTCAACACGATCTGGGACTGCAAGGATCTGGTGCAGAACCAGCTTATCGACTACATCCGCACCACGGTCGTCCACGCGGGCGGCATCACGCATCTGCGCCGTATTGCCGACATGGCCTCGCTCTACCAGGTGCGCACCGGCTGCCACGGCGCCACGGACCTGTCGCCGGTGTGCATGGGCGCGGCGCTGCACTTTGACCTGTGGGTGCCGAATTTCGGCATCCAGGAGTACATGCGCCATACCGACGAAACGGATGCCGTCTTCCCGCACGCCTACACGTTCGAGCAGGGCATGCTGTATCCGGGCGAGGCCCCGGGCCACGGCGTCGACATCGACGAGAAGCTGGCGGCGCGGTACCCCTACCAGCGCGCGTACCTGCCCGTGAACCGGTTGCAGCACGACGGCACGCTATGGAACTGGTAGGCGAGGGCGGCCGGCTGAGCGCGGGGGCGCTGGACGCCTTGCCCGCGCACGTGGCGCGTCCTGGTTTTGACCGGGCCGCGCTGGGCATCGGCATCGTGCATCTGGGCCTGGGCGCCTTCGCGCGGGCGCATCTGGCCGCAGTGAACGACGCCGCGCTGCGCGCGGGGGCGAGTGCGGATTGGGGCATCTGCGGCGTGTCGTTGCGCCAGACCGATACGCGCGACGCGTTGGCGCCGCAGGACGGCCTTTACGCGCTGGCGCTGCGCGATGCCGACGCCAGTGGCGCGCCCCGGCAACGTCTTGGCGTGATCGGCTGCCTGCGCGAGGCGCTGGTCGCGCCCGAGGATCCGCAAGCCGTGCTGGACCGCATTGCGGCGCCCGGCACGCGCATCGTCAGCATCACGGTCACCGAGAAGGGCTATTGTCACGATCCGGCCAGCGGCCGCCTGAATCCGGACCATCCCGACATCGTGCACGACCTGGCGCACCCCGCGAAGCCACGGGGCGTGATCGGGTTTCTCGCGCACGGTCTGCAGTTGCGCCGCGCGGCGGGCCTGGCCCCGATCACGGTGATGTCGCTGGACAACCTGCCCGCCAATGGCCACCTGCTGCGCGCGCTGGTGCTCACGTTCGCGGCCAGCCTGGACGCCGGATTGGCCGAATGGATCGCGTCGGCGTGCACGTTTCCGTGCTCGATGGTCGACCGCATCGTGCCCCGCACGACGGACGCGGACCGGCAGGAGATCGCTGCGGCGCTGGGCGTGCGAGACGCTTGGCCGGTGGTGGCCGAGCCCTATCTGGAATGGGTCGTCGAAGACCGGTTTGCGGCGGGCCGGCCGGACTGGACCGCGGGCGGCGCGCGCTTCGTAGCGGACGCGGCGCCGTTCGAAACGCTGAAGCTGCGCATGGTCAACGGTGCGCATTCGGCGCTGGCCTATCTGTCGGTAATGGCGGGGTGGGCCACCGTGGACGAGGCGATGGCGCAGCCGGGCATGCGGCGGTATCTACGCGCGCTGATGGGCCAGGAGATAACGCCGACGCTGCCGCCGCTGCCGGGGCTGGATCTGGCTGCGTACGGGGAAGGGCTGCTGCATCGGTTTGCCAATCCGGCGCTCCGGCACCAGACGCGGCAGATCGCGATGGACGGTTCGCAGAAATTGCCGCAGCGGCTGCTCGGCACCGTGCGCGACCGGCTGGCGGTGGATGCGCCGATCCCCGCGTTGGCGCTGGCGGTGGCGGGATGGTTGCATTTCCTGCGCGGGGCGGATGAGGCGGGGCGCGTCTACGAGATCCAGGATCCGATGGCCCAAGCGCTGGCGCATCGGCGTGAGCTGGCCGAGCAGGCGGCGCGGCAGGCGGGCGAGGGACCGGCGGCGATGTTGGCCTGGGCGGGCGTGATGACGGGCTTTGAACCGGTGTTCGGAGGCCTGGGACAGGAACCGCGATTCGTGCGGGCGGTAGGCGCGGCTGCGCAGTTGCTGCGCGGCCAGGGTGTCGCGGGCGCCTTGTCCGCGATGCATCGCGCGTCGGCGGGCTGACGCGGCGGCGCCTGCGGGCCGACTCAGGCTTGCCGTTCAGCCCGGCTTGCGCACGACGATGGTCGCCGTGTCGCTGGTGAACGAGGCATCGTCGCGCACGTCGAAGTGCGCGCGGACGACGTCCGGCGCGATGCCGAACATGTGGCGCAGCGCGGCCACCAGCGTATCGGGCGTGCGCATGCGCGTGACCCACGACTGGAATTCCAGCGGCAGGCGGCGCGGGGCCAGTTCCTGCAGCGTGAAGCCGGCCTCGGTAAGCATGCGGGTCCATTCGGCCACCGAGTAGTCGCGCACGTGCGAGGTGTCGCGCAGCACCTCAATGGTTTGCAGCCAGGTGTCCAGCAGCGGTTCGCCCGGCGACACCACGTCGGCGAACACGGCAATGCCGCCCGGCTTGAGCACGCGGAAGGCCTCGCGCAGCCCGCGCCCGGCGTCCTGCCAGTGGTGGGTGGAATAGCGCGACATCACCAGGTCGAATTCGCCGTCGCCAAAGGGCAGGTACTCGGCCTTGCCTTGCCGGGTGACCAGATTGGCCAGGCCACGCTTGGCGGCTTCGGCGGCGACGACGTCCAGCATCTGCTGCGACAGGTCGTAGGCGGTCACCTGCGCGACTTGCGGGGCCACGTGAAAGCTCACGTGGCCGCCGCCACAGCCCAGATCCAAGATGCGCGCGGCGGGGTGCTGGCCGGCAATGGCGGCCATCTGAACCAGGTCTTCGCCTTGCGCGTGCACGGCACTGGTCAGGTAGGCGGCGGCGCGGGGGCTGAATTGGCGGTCGACGGCGGCGTCGTGGGTGCTGGCGGTCATGAGGGGTCCTTGTGTCGGGAACGCGGCGCGGGTTGTTGCCGGGAATCCATTCGGGATTGCGAAAGGGTGCAGGCGCTAAGATAGGCGGGCCCGTATACACGTACAAGCCCATTGCTCATCCTGGTATGAATACTTCCCCCCAGCCCGTCACGCCCGGCCACGAAGGCTCTCATCTGCGGCGCCACGCGCTGGGCGAGTTTGTGCGCAGCGCGCGGTCGCGCATCACGCCGCAGATGGCGGGCCTGCCCGAGGGATCGCGCCGCCGCACGCCCGGCCTGCGGCGCGAAGAGGTGGCGCAGCTTTGCGGCATCAGCGTCACCTGGTACACGTGGATCGAGCAGGGGCGCGAGGTGTCGGTGTCGCCGTCGGTGTGGTCACGCATCGCCGGCGTGCTGCAACTGGCGCGGGCGGAACGCGCCTATCTCTTCGACCTTGCCGATTGCGCCGACCCGCAGCACGCCCGCGACGACGCCGGCGGCGCGCCGGGCCCGTTGCAGGAATGCGTGAACGCGATCAATGCGCCGGCGTATGTGCTGGACCGCGCCTGGAACGTGCTCGCCTGTAACGCGCCGCTGGTCGACCTGTTCGACCACTGGCCCGAACGCGACCCCGCCCCGAACCTGCTGCGATACATCTTCCTGGACCCCGCCGCGCGCGAGCTGGTGGTCGACTGGGACCAGCGCGCCCGCCGCGTGGTGGCCGAGTTCCGCGCCGATGCGGGCGCACACCTGGACGAACCGGCCGTGCTGGCGCTGCTGGACAGCCTGAGCCGCCAGAGCGTCGTCTTCTCGCACTGGTGGACCCGCCACGCGGTGGTCGAACGCGAAGGCGGCCTGCGCGAATTCCAGCACCCGCGCCGCGGCAAACTGGCGTATCAGCAGATCACCTTCCGCCTGGCGACGCATCCGGATCTGAAACTGGTGATGCTGCTGAGCGGGGCGGGGGTCTGACACCGCTCAAGCCCACACCGGCCAACCCGCCCGATCGCTACGCCGCGTTTTCCTCGCCAAACAGGCTGTCCTGCATCCCCGCATCCACCAGCCCTTGCAGCAGCTTCTTGACCGGCGCGGGCAGCGCCATCGTCCCCAGCTTGTCCGCCGGCACCCAGCGCTCGGGTAGCGCCGGTTCGCGCAGCGCGACCGCGCGCACCGGCACGAGCCACGGCCGGATGTGCAGCCGGTAGTGCGTGAACGTGTGGGCGAAGGCGGCAAGTTCGAAGCGCTTCTCCGGCTCCAGCCCCAATGCGCGTGATGCGCTGTCGGGGTCGCCTGCCGCGTCGAATTCGGGCAGGCTCCACAGCCCGCCCCAGATACCCGGTTCGGGGCGTTGCTGCAGCAGGAAAGCGCCCTTGTGCCGCAGCACCAACATACCGGTCTCGCGCTCGGGAATCGCCTTGCGCACCTTGGGCGTGGGCAGCTCTGCCTGACGTCCCTCGCGGCGGGCGACGCAGGTCTCTGCCACGGGGCATCTGTCGCAGGCGGGCTTGCCGCGCGTGCAGAGCGTGGCGCCCAAGTCCATCAGCCCCTGCGTGTACGCTGCCATGTCGAGTCCCGGCGCGGCGTCCACCTGCGCATGCGCCAGCGCCCAGAGACGCTGCTCGACCTCGCGCTTGGCCGGGTCGCCCGCTATGCCGAAGTGACGGGTGAACACGCGCTTGACGTTGCCGTCCATGATGGGCGAACGTTCGCTGTTCGAAAACGCGGCAATGGCCGCGGCCGTGGACCGGCCGATGCCGGGCAGGGTGGCGATGGCCTCGGCGGTGGGCGGAAAGCGGCCGTCCCAGTCGCGCACGATTTCCTGGGCGCAGCGGTGCAGGTTGCGGGCGCGGGCGTAATAGCCGAGGCCTGCCCAGTACGGCATCACGTCTTCCTGCGACGCGGCGGCCAGCGCCGCGACGTCCGGAAAGCGTTGCAGAAAGCGCTCGTAGTAGGGGATGACGGTGGCTACCTGTGTCTGCTGCAGCATGATTTCGGATAGCCAGATCCGGTAGGGATCCCGGGTGTTCTGCCAGGGGAGATCGTGGCGGCCGTGCTGGCGCTGCCAGGCGACGATGCGAGGGGCGAAGTCCATGGCGGCAATTATCGCATCGCCCTATTGCCCGCCCGTGGGCCAGGGGGTACAACCGAAAGGACTAGCGTCAGCTGGCCCTATTTTTTGGCCAGCCGGCGCGGCAAGCGCGATTCGGCCCGCAGAAGGCGTGAACGCATCAGGACTTCACTTTCACGGCCCTTGCTGGCCCGCGTGCGTTCTGTGGAGCTGCGCGCCGCTTGTTGGGGCATCCGATGTTGGAGTAGACATGAATGCCCCCCTAACGCCCGCCGTCCGCGCGGCGCTCGAATCCGTTCAGCTCGACGACAAATACACCCTGCAATCCGGCCGCGCCTGGATGAGCGGCATCCACGCGCTGGTGCGGCTGCCCATGATGCAGCGCGTTCGCGATGCGCAGGCAGGGTTGAACACGGCGGGATTCGTGTCGGGGTACCGGGGCTCGCCGCTGGGCGGCGTCGACCAGAACATGTGGAAGGCCGCCGCGCATCTGAAGGCGCACCACGTCGAGTTCCAGCCGGGCATCAATGAAGACCTGGCCGCGACGGCGGTGTGGGGCACGCAGCAGGTGAACCTCTTTCCCGGCGCCAAGTACGACGGCGTGTTCGGCATGTGGTACGGCAAGGGGCCGGGGGTGGACCGCTGCGGCGACGTCTTCAAGCATGCCAACGCGGCGGGCACGGCGCGCCACGGCGGCGTGCTGGTGGTGGCGGGCGATGACCACCCCGCCAAGTCGTCGACCCTGCCGCATCAGAGCGACCACATCCTGAAGGCCTGCATGATCCCGGTGCTGTTCCCGTCCAGCGTGCAGGAGGTGCTGGACTACGGCCTGCACGGCTGGGCGATGAGCCGGTACGCGGGGGTGTGGGTCGGCATGAAGTGCATCACCGACATCGTGGAGGTATCGGCGTCGGTGGACGTGGATCCGCACCGGGTGCGCATCGTGCTGCCCGAGGATTTCCAGCTGCCTCCGGACGGCCTGAACATCCGGTTGCCTGACACGCCGTTGCAGCAGGAAGCGCGGCTCTTGGACTACAAGCTGTACGCGGCGCTGGCCTATGCGCGCGCCAACGGATTGAACCGGGAGCTCTGGGAGGTGCCGCAGCAGGCGGCGCGCTTTGGCATCATGACCTCGGGCAAGGCCTATCTGGACACGCGCCAGGCGCTGTCGGACCTGGGGCTGTCCGAAGAGGTGTGCCGGCGCATCGGGGTGCGGCTGTTCAAGGTGGGCATGGTGTGGCCGCTGGAGTCCACGGGCACGCAGCGTTTCGCGGAAGGGCTGGACGAGATCCTGGTCGTGGAGGAAAAGCGCCAGGTGCTGGAGTACCAGCTGAAGGAGGAACTCTTCAGCTGGATCGGCAGCGGCAAGAAGATTCCTCGGGTGGTGGGCAAGTTCGACGACAAGGACGGCGGCGAATGGTCGGTGCCGCAGGGAAACTGGCTGCTGCCGGCGCATTACGAGTTTTCGCCCGCGATGGTTGCCAAGTCGATCGCGGCGCGCCTGTTGCGTTTCGCGTTGCCGGACGACGTGCGCGCGGGCATCGAGGCGCGGATGGAATTCATCCGTGCGCGCGAAGCGGCGCTGGCGCGACCGCGCGTGGTCGAGGAGCGCAAGCCCTGGTTCTGTTCGGGCTGTCCGCACAACACGTCGACGCGCCTGCCGGAGGGGTCTCGCGGCATGGCGGGCATCGGTTGCCACTACATGGTGCGATGGATGGACCGCGGCACGGACGTTTTCACGCAGATGGGCGGCGAGGGCGTGCCGTGGCTGGGGCAGGCGCCGTTCACCGAGGAAAAGCACGTGTTTGCGAACCTGGGCGACGGCACCTACTTTCATTCGGGGCTGCTGGCGATTCGGGCAGCGGTGGCGGCCAAGGCGCCGATCACGTACAAGATTCTGTTCAACGACGCGGTCGCGATGACGGGCGGGCAGCCGGTGGACGGGCCGATCAGCGTGCCGATGATTACGCGCCAAGTGGCAGCCGAGGGCATCGAGAAGATCGTGGTGGTGACGGACGATCCGCGCAAGTACGTGGAGGTGTCGGACTTGGCGCCGGGGGTGCCGGTGCGTCATCGCGACGAGCTGGACGCGGTGATGCGCGAGCTGCGCGAGCATCCGGGCGTGTCGGTGCTGATCTACGACCAGACCTGCGCCACGGAAAAGCGCCGCCGCCGCAAGCGCAATGCCTATCCGGATCCGGCGCGCCGCGTGGTCATCAATGAACGGGTGTGCGAGGGGTGTGGCGACTGCTCGGCGAAGTCGAACTGCCTGTCGGTGGAGCCGCTGGAGACCGAGTTCGGACGCAAGCGCAAGATCAACCAGTCAAGCTGCAACAAGGACTTTTCCTGTCTGAAGGGCTTTTGCCCAAGCCTGGTGACGGTGGAAGGCGGCAAGTTGAAGAAGCCGCCCGCGTTGGCGCAATCGGGCGGTGCGCCGGACGAGGATGTGCCGGCGCCTCGTTTGCATAGTCTGGATGTGCCTTATGGCGTCTTTATCGCGGGGGTCGGCGGCACGGGCGTGGTGACGATTGGCCAGTTGCTGGGCATGGCGGCGCACCTGGAGGGCAAGGGCTGTTCGGTGCTGGACATGGCGGGGCTGGCGCAGAAGGGTGGCGCGGTGTTTTCCCACGTGGTGCTGGCGGGTTCGCCGGACCATCTGCTGAATACGCGGGTGGCGATGGGCGAGGCAGACCTGCTGCTGGCGGGCGATCTGGTGGTGGCGACGAGTCCTGAGGCGATGGCCCGGGTGACGCCAGGACGCACGCATGTGTTGCTCAATAGCGATACGGCGCCGACGGCGGCGTTCGTGTCGAACCCATCGTGGACGCTGCCGGGCGCGAACCTGACGTCGGATCTGCAAAGCGCGTGCGGCAAGGACAACCTGGCCGCTGTGGACGCAGCCGCGATGGCGGTGGTGCTGCTGGGCGATGCGATCTACTCAAATCCGCTGATGATGGGCTACGCATTCCAGAAGGGCTGGATACCGCTGTCGCGCGAGGCGCTGTTGCGGGCGATCGAACTGAACGGCCAGCAGGTGGCGAACAATCTTGCGGCATTCGCATGGGGACGCCGCGCGGCGCACGAGCCGGCGGCGGTGGCGCGTCTGATGGCCAACGGCGGCGTGTCGCCCGCGCAGCCGGACGACATCATCGAGATCACGCGGCCGCGGGCGCCGACTCCCGTGGCGGAGTTGAAGCAGCCGGCGGGCGAACTGGCGCGAATGGTGGCGGTGCGCGAGGCGTTCCTGACGCAGTACCAGGACGCGGCGTATGCAAAGCAGTACACGGACCTGGTGAACAAGGTGACGCTGGCGGAGCGGGAGGCGACGGGGACGAACCGATTGGCACTGGCAGTGGCGCGCTATTACTTCAAGCTGATGGCCTACAAGGACGAGTACGAAGTCGCGCGGCTGTATTCGGACGGGGAGTTTGTGAAGCGGGTGAGTGAGCAGTTCGAGGGGGATTGGAAGCTGCGCTTTCACTTGGCGCCGCCGGTGTTTGCGCGGCGGGACAAGGACGGGCATCTGGTGAAGCGGGCTTACGGGCCGGGAATGCTGAAGGTGTTCCGGGTGCTGGCAAGGATGCGATTCTTGCGGGGGTCTCGCTTTGATCCGTTCGGGTATACGACGGAGCGGCGGGCGGAGCGGGCGTTGATCCAGGAGTATCGGGAGACGATGACGGCGATCTTGGGGAAGTTGAATCGCGGGAATCTGGATAAGGCCGTGGCGCTGGCTAGCGTGCCCGAGGAGATTCGCGGGTACGGGCATGTGAAGGAGGCGTCGATGGCGCGGGCTGAGGCGATGCGGGAGGAGTTGTTGAAGGGGTTCACTGCGAGGGTGGTGGCGATTGGGGTTCGGGCTGCTTGAGTGGCTGACCTCTGTTTCCCTTGACTGGCTTCTACGGCTCGCGTGTTTGTGAATGGGATTTGCGCTTGAATGGTGATGGCTGCTGGCTGCTGGCTGCTGGCTGCTGGCGGTGGGCGGGGTTCTTTAGACGCCCGGCGCGTCGTCGGCCTGGGGCGCGCGGGGCTACGATTGCGGTCCGGAGCCTTCGCTCCGGACTGCCCCGTCGTCATCGTCGTTGTCGCCTGCGGCGACTGCCTTCCGATTCCCTCGGGCGCATCTACACGCCCCGCGCACCCCAGGCCGACGCCGCACCGGGCTCGAGTGGCCTGAGCTTGGCGGGCGCTGGGTCGGGTGGAGTTTTTGAGGTGCTTTTCGACGGCAGCGTGGTTTTGAAGCAGTTTGCGCTGCCCGTCACCGTTCGGCCGCGCGGGCGGCCTCCGGTGACTTACGCGGTGTCTTGCGTCGTGGCGATGACGCTTCGCGTGTGGCGGCTTGGTTTTTGAGTTCTTGCCGCAGCCGTAGGTGTCTGCGTAGGTGTCTGACACCGGGAGTGTCATAAATTTTGTGTTTGGGGCCTAACATGTTGCTCAAGGAGCATGTATGGCTACCAAGAAAAAAACGCCGCTGAGGGAACTGCCGGCGATTCCAGCAGAGTTGGTTGATCAATTCGTCAAAGGCCCTATGACCGCCGAGGCGGTGCAGGACCTGTCGATGGCGTTCAAGAAGGCGCTGATCGAACGGGCCCTGGGAGCAGAATTGGGCCACCACCTGGGCTATCCGGCGGGCGGCGAGCGCCCCGAGCAGGCCACCAATCAACGCAACGGCAAGAGTTCCAAGACAGTCCTGACCGATGACGGGCCGCTGCGGGTGGAGATCCCACGCGACCGCGATGGCAGCTTCGCTCCGATCCTGATCCCCAAGCACGAGCGCCGCTTTACCGGGTTCGACGACAAGATCATCGCCATGTACGCCCGCGGCATGACGGTGCGCGAGATCCAAGGGTTTCTGCTCGAGCAGTACGGCACGGAAGTCTCGCCGGAGTTCGTCAGCTCGGTGACCGACGCGGTGATGGAGGAGGTCACGGCCTGGCAGACGCGGCCTCTGGAGACGATGTATCCGGTGGTGTTCTTCGACGCGCTGCGGGTCAAGATCCGCGAGGACGGCGTGGTGCGCAACAAGGCCGTGTACTTGGCGCTGGCGGTGTTGCCAGACGGCACGCGCGACATCCTGGGCCTGTGGATCGAGCAGACTGAGGGCGCCAAGTTCTGGATGAAGGTGTTCAACGAGCTCAAGACCCGTGGCACGCAGGACATCCTGATCGCTGTCACTGACGGTCTAAAGGGCATGGAGCAGGCGCTGAATGCGGTGTTCCCGGCCACGACGCTGCAGACTTGCATCGTGCACCTGATCCGCTCCAGCCTGGAATACGCCAGTTGGAAGGAGCGCCGCACGGTGGCTGCGGCGCTAAGGCCGATCTACACGGCAGCGACCGTGGAGGCAGCGCTGGCCGCGCTCGTGCAGTTCGAGCAAGGCCCTTGGGGCCAGCGCTACGCCCCGATCGCTGACGCATGGCGCCGGGCCTGGGACCGTGTGATCCCGTTCTTTACGTTCCCACCGGCGATCCGCAAGGTGATTTACAGGGAGTGTCATAAATTTTGTGTTTGGGGCCTAACATGTTGCTCAAGGAGCATGTATGGCTACCAAGAAAAAAACGCCGCTGAGGGAACTGCCGGCGATTCCAGCAGAGTTGGTTGATCAATTCGTCAAAGGCCCTATGACCGCCGAGGCGGTGCAGGACCTGTCGATGGCGTTCAAGAAGGCGCTGATCGAACGGGCCCTGGGAGCAGAATTGGGCCACCACCTGGGCTATCCGGCGGGCGGCGAGCGCCCCGAGCAGGCCACCAATCAACGCAACGGCAAGAGTTCCAAGACAGTCCTGACCGATGACGGGCCGCTGCGGGTGGAGATCCCACGCGACCGCGATGGCAGCTTCGCTCCGATCCTGATCCCCAAGCACGAGCGCCGCTTTACCGGGTTCGACGACAAGATCATCGCCATGTACGCCCGCGGCATGACGGTGCGCGAGATCCAAGGGTTTCTGCTCGAGCAGTACGGCACGGAAGTCTCGCCGGAGTTCGTCAGCTCGGTGACCGACGCGGTGATGGAGGAGGTCACGGCCTGGCAGACGCGGCCTCTGGAGACGATGTATCCGGTGGTGTTCTTCGACGCGCTGCGGGTCAAGATCCGCGAGGACGGCGTGGTGCGCAACAAGGCCGTGTACTTGGCGCTGGCGGTGTTGCCAGACGGCACGCGCGACATCCTGGGCCTGTGGATCGAGCAGACTGAGGGCGCCAAGTTCTGGATGAAGGTGTTCAACGAGCTCAAGACCCGTGGCACGCAGGACATCCTGATCGCTGTCACTGACGGTCTAAAGGGCATGGAGCAGGCGCTGAATGCGGTGTTCCCGGCCACGACGCTGCAGACTTGCATCGTGCACCTGATCCGCTCCAGCCTGGAATACGCCAGTTGGAAGGAGCGCCGCACGGTGGCTGCGGCGCTAAGGCCGATCTACACGGCAGCGACCGTGGAGGCAGCGCTGGCCGCGCTCGTGCAGTTCGAGCAAGGCCCTTGGGGCCAGCGCTACGCCCCGATCGCTGACGCATGGCGCCGGGCCTGGGACCGTGTGATCCCGTTCTTTACGTTCCCACCGGCGATCCGCAAGGTGATTTACAGGGAGTGTCATAAATTTTGTGTTTGGGGCCTAACATGTTGCTCAAGGAGCATGTATGGCTACCAAGAAAAAAACGCCGCTGAGGGAACTGCCGGCGATTCCAGCAGAGTTGGTTGATCAATTCGTCAAAGGCCCTATGACCGCCGAGGCGGTGCAGGACCTGTCGATGGCGTTCAAGAAGGCGCTGATCGAACGGGCCCTGGGAGCAGAATTGGGCCACCACCTGGGCTATCCGGCGGGCGGCGAGCGCCCCGAGCAGGCCACCAATCAACGCAACGGCAAGAGTTCCAAGACAGTCCTGACCGATGACGGGCCGCTGCGGGTGGAGATCCCACGCGACCGCGATGGCAGCTTCGCTCCGATCCTGATCCCCAAGCACGAGCGCCGCTTTACCGGGTTCGACGACAAGATCATCGCCATGTACGCCCGCGGCATGACGGTGCGCGAGATCCAAGGGTTTCTGCTCGAGCAGTACGGCACGGAAGTCTCGCCGGAGTTCGTCAGCTCGGTGACCGACGCGGTGATGGAGGAGGTCACGGCCTGGCAGACGCGGCCTCTGGAGACGATGTATCCGGTGGTGTTCTTCGACGCGCTGCGGGTCAAGATCCGCGAGGACGGCGTGGTGCGCAACAAGGCCGTGTACTTGGCGCTGGCGGTGTTGCCAGACGGCACGCGCGACATCCTGGGCCTGTGGATCGAGCAGACTGAGGGCGCCAAGTTCTGGATGAAGGTGTTCAACGAGCTCAAGACCCGTGGCACGCAGGACATCCTGATCGCTGTCACTGACGGTCTAAAGGGCATGGAGCAGGCGCTGAATGCGGTGTTCCCGGCCACGACGCTGCAGACTTGCATCGTGCACCTGATCCGCTCCAGCCTGGAATACGCCAGTTGGAAGGAGCGCCGCACGGTGGCTGCGGCGCTAAGGCCGATCTACACGGCAGCGACCGTGGAGGCAGCGCTGGCCGCGCTCGTGCAGTTCGAGCAAGGCCCTTGGGGCCAGCGCTACGCCCCGATCGCTGACGCATGGCGCCGGGCCTGGGACCGTGTGATCCCGTTCTTTACGTTCCCACCGGCGATCCGCAAGGTGATTTACACCACCAATGCGATCGAGAGCATTAATGCCCAACTGCGCCGCGCGGTGAAAACGCGAGGTCACTTCCCGAGCGACGAAGCGGCCACCAAGCTACTGTGGCTGGTCTTGCGCAACATCACCGGGGCCTGGGGCAGCGCCACGCACGACTGGAAGGCCGCTATGAACCAGTTCGCCGTGATTTATGCAGAACGCTTCACTGACCCGTATCGCTGAGATAGCATCCATAAGCCTGATAGAAACAACTATCAGGCTTCTAACGCCTCAAACACAAAAATACTGACACTCCCGATTTACACCACCAATGCGATCGAGAGCATTAATGCCCAACTGCGCCGCGCGGTGAAAACGCGAGGTCACTTCCCGAGCGACGAAGCGGCCACCAAGCTACTGTGGCTGGTCTTGCGCAACATCACCGGGGCCTGGGGCAGCGCCACGCACGACTGGAAGGCCGCTATGAACCAGTTCGCCGTGATTTATGCAGAACGCTTCACTGACCCGTATCGCTGAGATAGCATCCATAAGCCTGATAGAAACAACTATCAGGCTTCTAACGCCTCAAACACAAAAATACTGACACTCCCCTGACACCGGGCCTCCAATGCGCCCTTACTTGCCCGCCCCAGCCGACCAGCCTTTCGACAACTCCACCGCCTGCCGCCACCGCTTCATCCGCGCTTCCCGGACAGATTCCGGCCACGCCGGGCTGAACGTGCGTTCGGCCTGCCACTTCGATGCAAATTCATCCTGGCTCGACCAGAAACCAACAGCCAAACCAGCCAGGCCTGCCGCGCCCAACGCAGTGGACTCCGGAACGCGCGGACGCACGACCGGAACGCCCAGAATGTCGGCCTGCATCTGCATCAGCAAGTCATTGCGGGCAGCGCCGCCGTCGACGCGCAGTTCCGTTAAGGCGATGCCGCTGTCGGCGTTCATGCAGGTGAGTAGTTCGGCGCTTTGCAGGGCGATGGATTCCAGCGTGGCGCGGGCGATGTGGGCGCGGGTGGTGCCGCGGGTCAGGCCGACGAGGGTGCCGCGGGCGTAGGGGTCCCAGTGGGGGGCGCCCAGGCCGGCGAAGGCGGGGACCATGAAGACGTCGTCGGTGTCGGAGACGCTGGCGGCCAGGGATTCGATGTCTTCGGAGCGCTGGATGATGCCCAGGCCGTCGCGCAGCCATTGGACGGCTGCGCCGGCGACGAAGACGCCGCCTTCTAGCATGTAGGCGGGCTTCCATTTGTCGTGGCCGGGTTGGGGCAGGCCCCAGCCGACGGTGGACAAGAGGTTGTTGCGCGATTCGACGGGTTTGTCGCCGACGTTCATGAGCATGAAGCAGCCGGTGCCGTAGGTGTTCTTGGCCATGCCGGGCGTGAAGCAGGCCTGGCCGAAGGTGGCGGCCTGCTGGTCGCCGGCGACGCCGGCGATGGGCACGGAGCCGCCCAGCCATTCGGGCAGGGCGTCGCCGACGATGGCGCTGCTGGGCGCGATCTGGGGCAGCACGCTGCGCGGGATGTTGAGCAGCGCCAGGATGTCATCGTTCCAGTCCTGCGTGTGCAGGTCGAACAGCATGGTGCGCGAGGCGTTGCTGGGGTCTGTGCTGTGGACGGCGCCGCCGGTCAGTTGCCAGATGAGCCAGGTGTCGACGGTGCCGAAGGCCAGTTCGCCGCGTTCGGCCATGCTGCGCGCGCCGGGCACGTGGTCCAGTAGCCAGGCGAGCTTGGTGCCGGAGAAGTAGGCGTCGACGACCAGGCCGGTGCGCGCCTGCAGGAAGTCGCCATGGCCGTCCTGGCGGAGCTTGTCGCACAGGGGCGCGGTGCGGCGGTCTTGCCAGACGATGGCGCGGGCAAGCGGACGGCCGGTGGCGCGTTCCCAGATGAGGGTGGTTTCGCGCTGGTTGGTGATGCCGATGGCGGCGATGTCGGCGGCGGCCGCGCCGGCGTTGCGCAGGGCTTCGCGGGCGACGTCGAGCTGGCTGTGCCAGATCTCGTTGGCATCGTGCTCGACCCAGCCCGGACGCGGATAGTGCTGGCGGAATTCGCGTTGGCCAACGCCGCGCACGACGCCTTCGCGGTCAAAGACGATGGCTCGGGAGCTGGTCGTGCCCTGGTCCAGGGCTAGGACAAATTCATTCGTCGTCACTGTTTTTCGCGCCGTTCAGGTGTGCCCCGGCCAGCGGGTCGAGGCGTCTAAAGGAGAAGGTCGATGCCATGCACAGCAGGCCGATGACGACGAAGCCGGCGACCACGTCGCTGATGGCCAGCGTTTCGGCGCCGCGCAGCGACATGCTGATGTTCAGCGTGACCGCGGCCACCCCGACGCCCAGCGTGATGCCCAGTTGCTGCGCCATGGCCGAGAAGCTGCTGGCGCGGCTCATCTTGGAGGGCGGGATGTCGGCATAGGTTAGCGTATTTACCCCGGTGAACTGCAGCGACCGGAAGAAGCCGCCCACCAGCAGGATGGCGATCATCAGCCAGACGGGCGTGGCCGGGTTGAAGGCGCCGCAGACGATGATGAAGCCGCCGGTCAGGATGGCGTTCAGGGTCAGCACGCGGCGAAAGCCGAAGCGCTGCACGATGGGCGTGGCGACAAATTTCATCAGCAGCGCGCCGGCGGCGCTGGCGAAGGTGATGAGGCCGGCCGAGAACGGTGACAGCCCAAAGCCCACCTGCAGCAGCATGGCCAGGAGGAAGGGCGTGGCGCCGACGGCGAACCGGCACAGGTTGCCGCCCAGCGTGGAGATGGCAAAGGTGGGAATCCGCATCAGGGACAGGTCGATGATGGGATGTTCGGTGCGCCGCGCGTGCACGCCGTACAGCAGCCCGCAGACGATGCCCACGCCGATGAGGCTGAGCAGGATGGGCAGCGGCATGACGTCGCGGCCGATGGCCTCGAAGCCGGTGACCAGGGTGGCCAGGCACACCGAGCTGAGCAGGAAGCCGATCCAGTCCAGGCGGGGCGTGCCGGTTTCGCGGATTTCCGCGACAAAGCGCAGGACCAGGAAGATGCCCAGGATGCCGATCGGGATGTTGATCAGGAAGATCCAGTGCCACGACATGTACGTGACCATGAAGCCGCCCAGCGGCGGTCCGATCACCGGTCCCAGCAGGGCCGGAATGGACAGGAAGGACATGGCCTTGAGCAGATCCTGCTTGGGCACGGTGCGCAAAAGGATGATCCGCCCCACGGGCACCATCATGGCGCCCGCCATGCCCTGCACGATCCGCGCCAGCACGAGCTGTTGCAGATCCTGCGACAGGGCGCAGGCGACGGAACTGAGCGTGAACAGGCCGATCGCGGTGATGAAGACGCGCCGGGCGCCGTAGCGGTCGGCCGCCCAGCCGCTGATGGGCACGAAGACGGCGACGGCCAGCAGGTAGGACGTGATGGCCACGTTGAGCCGCACGGGGGTGGATCCCAGGGCCCGGGCCATGGCGGGCAGGGCGGTCGCCACGACCGTGGCGTCCAGCATCTGCATGAAGAGCGCGCACCCCACGATGAAGGGGATCATGCGCGCCGCGCGCACCGCGTCCGGGGTTGAGGGCGGAGCGGGATTGGCTGCGGCTGCGGATTCTGCGGACATGTCGGAAGGCTGCAATGAGAGCCTGACGATTGTAACGCCGGGGATCCGGCCGCCGTGAAGTAAACTCGCGACATCTGCAACCTAATGAAATTGGTGCCATGGCGACCAACTACGAATCCGAGATCACCCAGTTCCTGAAGGACTACAAGAAATCCCACCCTGGCACAGAAGAGCGCCAGCGCGAGGGACGCGCCCGTCTCTGGGACAAGCAGCAGGACCAGGAACTGCTCGAAGGCTTCCGCGCGGCCCGCGTGGCGCAAAAGCCGTACGTGTATCAGGCCGACTGATACCTTTGCGGCACACATGGTCCAGAACCCCTCGGTGCCGGGCGACGCCCTGGCCAAGCTAGTGGAACCGTCCGTCGACAGCACGCCCGACACCATCGATAGCGTGGCGTTTGCGCGTCTGTACGGCGAGCCGCTGTTCCAGATGCCGACGGATCTGTACATTCCGCCCGATGCGCTGGAAGTCTTTCTCGAAGCCTTCGAAGGGCCGCTGGACCTGTTGCTTTACCTGATCCGCAAGCAGAACTTCAACGTTCTGGACATCCCCATGGCGGATGTCACGCGGCAGTACCTGTCGTACGTGGATCAGATCCGCATCACCAACCTCGAACTGGCCGCCGAATATCTCTTGATGGCGGCCATGCTCATCGAGATCAAGTCGCGCATGCTGCTGCCGGTCAAAAAGACCGACACCGGCGAAGAGCCCGAGGATCCGCGCGCCGAACTGGTGCGCCGCCTGCTCGAATACGAGCAGATGAAGCTGGCCGCCCAGAAGCTGGACAAGCTGCCGCAACTGGGCCGCGATTTCGTCAGCAGCCAGGCCGTGGCCGACCTGAGCGTCGAGCGCGCGCTGCCGGATGTCAGTGTGGACGACCTGCGCGCGGCGTGGGCCGACATCATGAAGCGGGCCAAGCTGAACCAGCACCACCACATCACGCGCGAGCAGCTGTCGGTGCGCGATCACATGACGCACATCCTGCGCCGCCTGAACGACGTGCGTTTCATGGAATTCGGCGACCTGTTCATGGAGCGCGTCCGCGAGGGGGCGCCCGCCGCGGTCGTTGTCGTGCATTTCATCGCCATGCTCGAGCTGGCGCGCGAATCGCTGCTGGAGATCACGCAGGCGGAGCCTTATGCTCCCATCTACGTGCGCCTGGCGTACACCAGCGTGGCAGCGGTCGCGGCCTGATCCTGACCGGGCGCCACTCCCCCGGAGATTTCCCTTGAAAGTCGTACACACCATCCAGGAATTGCGCGATCACCTGCGCGGACAGAACCGCGTGTCGTTCGTGCCCACCATGGGCAACCTGCACGAAGGCCACCTCGCGCTCATGAAGCTGGCGCGCCAGCACGGTGATCCCGTCGTGGCCAGCATCTTCGTGAACCGCCTGCAATTCGGCCCGAACGAGGACTTCGATCAGTATCCGCGCACCCTGGCCGCCGACATCGAAAAGCTTGAAGCGGCGCGCGACGTCTACGTGCTGTTCGCACCGAACGAGCGCGAGATGTACCCTGAACCCCAGAATTTCCGCATCCAGCCGCCCGACGACCTGGGCGACATCCTGGAAGGCGAGTTCCGTCCGGGCTTTTTCGCCGGCGTCAGCACGGTCGTGCTCAAGCTGTTCTCGTGCGTGCAGCCGCGTGTGGCCGTGTTCGGCAAGAAGGACTACCAGCAGCTGATGGTGGTGCGCAACATGTGCCGCCAGTTCCAGTTGCCCGTCGAGGTGCTGGCGCATGAAACCGTGCGCGCGGACGACGGGCTGGCGTTGTCCTCGCGCAACCGCTACCTGAGCGAGGCCGAACGTGCCGAAGCGCCGGCGCTGTACGCCGAACTGCAAGAGATCGGCCGTCGCCTGGCCCGGGGTGAGCGCGACGCCGCCGCCCTGGAAAACGACGCCGTCCAGCGTCTGACGCAGCGCGGCTGGAAGGTCGATTACGTGGCCCTGCGCCGCCAGCGCGATCTGAAGCGCCCCGAGGCTGCGGACCTGCAGGCCGGCGAACCCGTTGTGGTGCTGGCTGCCGCCAAGCTGGGCGCCACGCGGCTGATCGACAACCTGGAACTGGATTACACCGCCTGAGGCAGGCGGAAGGCGGGCTCGCCGCGGGCGCATGATGCGGGGTGTTTTGGTCACCCCCTATCAGAATTGTCAGCTTACGCCGGCTGTGACACCGGGGCAGACTGTTTGCAATCCTACATTGCAAGCGAGCTGCCCCATGTCTTTTCCTCACCCCGAACTCGACGCCGTCCTGTCCTCCCTGACCGCCCGCGAACGCCAGATCGTCGATTACGTGGCGGCCGGGCGGGCCAACAAGGTCATCGCCATCGACCTGGGCATCTCCCTGCGCACGGTCGAGGCCCATCGCGCCCGCATCTTCGCCAAACTCGGCGCCCGCAACGCCATGCAGCTTGCGTGCCGGTTGTGTGCGCACGGGCAGTCAGGCGCCTCGCCCGTCCCGGGCGCGCAGTGGCGCCCCAGCCCGATGCCGCCTCCGGGCGGTGCCAGCGCGCCGACCCAGGTGCTGCACGAACCCGCCGGCGCCTACGGCGCTTGCCCATCAAAACCCGTGCCTCCCTGACGTTACCGCCACGCTTGCCGCGCCTGTCGGGCCTGTCGCTGTCGCGCCCGTCGCGCCTGTCGTGGTCGGCGTGCTTGCCGCGCCGCCCCAATGCCGTCGCCCAATGAATTCGGGCCTGACGAACAGGGTGTTCGTCAGGCCCGGGAAGGGGTGCGGCGGCCTAGTCTCCGGCGACGTTCAGTCGCCGCGGGCGGACAGCCTTGCGATCAGGGGCACTTGGGGGCGGCGGCGTTTGCCAGCTCGTCGATGGGGTCCAGATCCGGCTGGCGGGTCAGGTTGTAGTTCAGGTTGGGCGTCTGGCCGCCAATCGAGCGCACGCGCAGCACGTTGTTGGCCGCGACCAGGAATTCCACCCGGACGTTGCCCTGGCCGTCCATCAGGATGACACGCGGCGGACGTTCGTCGGTGGCGTCCCAGCAACCTTGTTCGGACACGGGCGGACCCTTCTTGGGATCGTTGTCCAGGTAGGCGGTGCGGCCGCGCCAGCGGCCATTGGGGGCCAGCGTCAGCGTCACGCGCTGGGCCGTGCATTGCATGGCGGGCGAGAAACACGGCAGCGTGCCCATGTAGGTCTGAGGCTGCGGCACCAGGCTGTGGGTGATGCCGCTGGACGCGGCGGCTGGCGCCGCGGCGGGGGCAGGCGCCGATTTGCCCGATTCGCCCGAGCCGCCTTCGGCGCCTTCGGGCACGGGCTGGCCGTCTTCGGTGGTCTGGCCCGCGGCAACGGCCTGCTGGTTCTGGTTCTGCTGGCGGCGCGCGTCGGGCTTGAGCTCGATCTGCACTTGCGACGGCGCGCGGATGATGTTGCGGTAGCCCGCGCCCGAGCCCTGGTACTGCGCGTCGGTCACGGTGCTTTCCGCCGGCAGGTCGTAGTAGCCTTCGGCCTTCTGCTTGGCGCAGCCGGTAGCGCCTATCACGGCGCCCGCTAACAGCAGCCCCATGACGCCGAGTTTGGGGGAGCGGGAAACGATATCGACGCGCGCGGCCATGGCAGCTTATCCGTGAATTGAGTCTGTCTCCGATTTTACGCACTTATGCGAAGATTCGATACGTTCCCCTTAGCCGTTCCCGGGCATCTGCCGCACTTTATGCACAAATTACGACATGGCCGCGCGCGGCCCCTCATCCCTTGCGCCATCGCCGGCCTATCGGATGGGCAGCCGTGTCCGGGCCACGCGGGGCGGTGACGGCGATGTGGCAAATTCTTGATCTGCCCCTGGGCGTCTTCATTGGCGCGGCGGCGCTGGCCGGCTTGTTCGTGGGCAACTGGCTGACGGTGCTGACCCATCGGCTGCCGCGCATGATGGAGCGCGAGTGGCAGGCGCAGTGCATGGACGCGGCCGGCAAGCCGCGCCCGCCCGGCCACTATGGCCTGTGGTCGCCGGCTTCGCATTGCCCCGCCTGCGACGCGCCCCTGGACCGCATGGCGCGGATTCCCTTGCTCGGCTGGCTATTGCTGCGCGGCCGGTGCGCTGCCTGCCATGCGCCCATCGGCTGGCGCTATCCCGTCATCGAACTGCTGACCTGCGCGCTCTTTGCCGGTTGCGCGCTGCGCTTTGGCGCGACGCCGATCGCGCTTGCCGCCATGGGCCTGTCGGCCACGCTGGTGGCGCTGGCCTGGATCGATTTCGAAACGACGCTGCTGCCCGATGTGCTGACCCAGCCGCTGGTGTGGGCGGGTCTGCTGGTGAACCTCTTCGATGCGTTCGCCAGCGTGCAGATGGCAGTGGTCGGCGCCGTGGCGGGATATCTGTTCCTGTGGGTTATCTTTCATGTGTTCCGCTTGCTGACCGGGCGCGAAGGCATGGGGCAGGGCGACTTCAAGCTGCTGGCCGCGCTGGGCGCGTGGTTCGGCATCGAAGCCCTGCCGATGCTGCTTTTGAGCGCATCGCTGGTGGGCGTGCTGATTGGCGGCGCATTGACGCTGACCGGCCGCGCCCGGCGCGGCCAGCCCTTGCCCTTCGGACCCTATCTGGCGCTGGCCGGGCTGGTCATGCTGCTGTTGGGCGGCGAGCATGGCGTATTGCAATTCATGAGCACATGAGGAAAGGCGCATGTTCAAGATTGGTCTGACGGGCGGCATCGGTTCGGGCAAGTCCCGCGTGGCGGACATGCTGGCCGAGTGGGGCGCGGCCCTCGTCGACACCGACGAGATCGCGCGCGCGCTGACCGCCGCGGGCGGCGCCGCCATGCCGGCGATCGAACGCGAATTCGGCCGCGAGGCCGTGACGCCCGACGGCGCGCTGGACCGCGCATGGATGCGCGCGCAGGCATTCGCCGATCCGCAGGTCCGCCTGCGGCTTGAGGCCGTGCTGCATCCGGTCATCGGCCGCGAAACGGAACGTCAGGCGGCGACCGCTAAAGGATCGTATCTGGTCTTTGTGGTGCCGCTATTGGTCGAGTCCCTGGACCGTTGGCGCGATCGCGTGGATCGTATCTGCGTGGTGGACTGCGACCCCGAGACGCAGGTGGCCCGCGTGCAGCAGCGCAGCGGGCTGACGGAGCAGGACATCCGGCGTATCATGGCGGCACAGGCTGCGCGGGCACGCCGGTTGGAGGTCGCGGACGACGTCATACTCAACGACGCAACGACCACGCCGGATCAATTGCGCGCGCGGGCGTTGACCCTGCATGACCGCTGGCTGGCGCTGGCGACCACCACGGGCCGGTAAGCCAGCGGCTGCCGGCACCCCTGAAAATTCTTGGCCCGCCGGCCAACCACTGATAGGGCCTGTAAAAAAGCGTGATCGTTTACGAATACCCCTTCAATGAGCGCATCCGTGCTTATCTGCGGCTGGAATACCTGTTCGACAGGCTCTTCTTCTTTGCTCGCGAGGGCGACTCACGCCAGCATCAGGTTGCCGTCACGTCATTGTTCGATCTGCTCGATGCTTGCGAACGCACCGACGTGAAGGGGGCGATCCTCCAGGACCTTGAACGCCAGCGCCTGGCGCTGGTCGGACTGCGCGACCATCCTGGCGTTGCGCAGGACGCGCTGGAAAGCATGCTGCGCGAAATGGAAAAGGTGGCCAGCGCGCTGGCTGCACCCGGCAAGACCGGCCAGTCGCTGCGCGAGAACGAATGGCTGACCAGCCTGCGCGGCCGCTTGTCGATGCCCGGCAGCGCCACGCAGGTCGACATGCCGTCCTACTATGCCTGGCAGAACAAGCCCGAAGCCGCCCGCTGCGCAGACCTGCAGGCCTGGGTGTCGCCCTTCATTCCCCTCTACGACGGTCTGACGCTGGCGCTGCGCCTGTTGCGCGAGTCCGGCCGCAAGACCGACATCGTGGCCGAGCAGGGCGCCTATCAGCAGATGCTGGGCGGCAAGCAGTTCCAGCTTCTGCGCGTCTGGGTGGATCCCGCCCAGGGCGTCTTTCCCGAGATCAGCGCCAATAAGTACATGATCTGGATACGTTTTTCCACGCAGGACGGGGAATTTAAACCTCAGCAGGTGGCCCGCGACGTGGCATTCCAGATGACCTTGTGCAGTTCCTAGGCGCAAGTTACGTACGGTTTCGTGGCCCGGATTCCTGTTGCGGGTAGTTTCAGGCTGACGGCGACCAGGGCCGAAACCGGGACGGTCTAGTAGACAATACGGCTTTCCTTCCGAGTGTGCCGGAACCGAGTCCATGTCCGATAGCCGTCCCGTATCCCCACCCTCCCGCTGGAGCCGCCGCCGCGTCGTCGGTCTGGTCTTGCTGCTGCTTGCCGTCGCGGCGATTGCCTGGGTGGTGCTGCGGCCGTCGGCCAAGCAGGCAGGCCCGGGGGGGCGGACAGGCGGCAGGCCGCCCGCGGCCGCCATGGCCAACATGCCCGTCCCGGTCCGTATCGCCACCGCCGCGCAGCAGGACATCGACATCTTCCTGCGGTCGCTGGGCACCGTTACCGCCTACAACACCGTTACCGTCCGAAGTCGCGTCAGTGGCGAACTCGTGGACGTCGCCTTCCAGGAAGGCCAGCAGGTCAAGGCCGGCGACCTGCTCGCCCAGGTGGACCCGCGCGCCTTCCAGGTGGCGCTTGACCAGGCGCGCGGCACGCAGATGCAGAACCTCGCGCAGCTGGAAAACGCCCGCCGCGACCTGCAACGCTACCAGGCCCTTTTCAAGCAAAACTCCATCGCCCGCCAGCAGGTCGACACGCAGGCCGCGCTGGTGCGCCAGTACGAAGGCACGGTCAAGAGCGACCAGGCCAATGTCGACAATGCCAAGCTGCAACTGGATTACGCCCGCATCACCGCGCCGATCAGCGGCCGCCTGGGCCTGCGTCAGGTCGACCGCGGCAATCTGGTGTCCAGCTCCGACACCAACGGGCTGGTCGTCATCACCCAGACCCAGCCCATCTCCGTCGTCTTCACCCTGCCCGAAACGCAGTTGCCCGAAGTGCGCGCCGAGTTGGCGGCCGGCAAGACGCTGACCGTCGACGCCTATGACCGCGCCGACACCCGCCGCATCGCCTCGGGCACGCTCGAGACGCTGGACAACCAGATCGACGTGGCGACCGGCACGCTCAAGCTCAAGGCCCGCTTCGACAACACCGACGATGCGCTTTTCCCCAACCAGTTCGTCAACGTGCGGCTGCACGTGCTGACCCGCAAGGACGTGACGGCCATTCCGACGGCCGCGGTCCAGCAGGGCTCGGCCGGCGCGTTTGTCTTCCTGGTGCAGGACGACAACACGATCGCGGTGCGCCCGGTGAAGCTGGGCGCCATCAACGCCGGCATGGTCGCCGTCAATGAAGGTCTCAAGCCCGGGGATCGGGTCGTCACCGAAGGCACGGACCGCCTGCGCGCCGGCGCCAAGGTGGAAATCGTGGGCGGCGCCGAAGTCATTCCCGCGGCCCGCGACAAGTCGCTCGGCGCGGGCGCGCCGGCCGGCACCACGCCCGCGGCCAAGTAAGCAGAGAACGCCGTGAGCCCGTCGCGCCTATTCATCCTGCGCCCCGTGGCCACCACCCTGTCGATGGTGGCCATCCTGATCGCGGGCCTCATCGCCTACCGCTTCCTGCCCGTCTCGGCGCTGCCCGAGGTCGACTACCCCACGATCCAGGTCGTGACGCTGTACCCCGGGGCCAGCCCCGACGTCATGACCTCGCTGGTCACCTCGCCCCTGGAGCGGCAGTTCGGCCAGATGCCCGGCCTGAACCAGATGTCGTCCACCAGTTCGGGCGGCGCCTCGGTCATCACATTGCAATTCAATCTGACGCTGCCGCTGGACGTCGCCGAGCAGCAGGTGCAGGCGGCCATCAATGCCGCCTCGAACCTGCTGCCGTCCGACCTGCCGGTGCCGCCCACCTACAACAAGGTCAATCCCGCGGACGCGGCCGTGCTGACGCTGGCAATCACGTCTCCCACCATGCCGCTGCCGCAGGTGCGCGACCTGGTCGATACGCGCGTGGCGCAGAAGCTGTCGCAGATCCCCGGCGTGGGCCTGGTCAGCGTGGCGGGCGGGCAGCGGCCCGCGGTGCGGGTCCAGGTGAACCCGCAGGCGCTGGCGGCCAACGGCCTGTCGCTGACCGACCTGCGCACCGCGATCGTCGGCGCCAACGTCAATCAGCCCAAGGGCAACCTGGACGGCCCGCAGCGCTCCACCACCATCAACGCCAACGACCAGCTCAAGTCGCCCACCGACTACAACAGCCTGATCATCGCGTACAAGAACGGCGCGCCGCTGCGGCTGGCCGACGTGGCGCGCGCGGTCGAGGGGGCCGAGGACACGCGCCAGGCCGCGTGGGCCGGCGACAAGCCCGCCATCCTGCTGAACATCCAGCGCCAGCCCGGCGCCAACGTGATCGACGTGGTCGACCGCATTCAGGCGCTGATGCCGCAGCTGCGCGCCGCGCTGCCCGCCACGCTGGACGTGACGGTGGTGTCGGACCGCACGCAGACCATCCGCGACTCGGTCGCCGACGTGCAGTTTGAAATGCTGCTGGCCGTGGGGCTGGTGGTCATGGTCACGTTCGTGTTCCTGCGCAGCCTGACGGCCACGCTGATTCCCAGCGTCGTCGTGCCGCTGTCGCTGGTGGGCACGTTCGGCATCATGTATCTGTCCGGGTTCTCCATCAACAACCTGACGCTGATGGCGCTGACCATCGCCACGGGCTTCGTGGTGGACGACGCGATCGTGATGATCGAGAACATCGCCCGGCACATCGAGGAAGGCGAAAAGCCGATGCAGGCCGCGCTGAAAGGCGCGTCGCAGATCGGCTTCACGCTGATCTCGCTGACCCTGTCGCTGATCGCCGTGCTGATCCCGCTACTCTTCATGACCGAAGTCGTGGGCCGGCTGTTCCGGGAATTCGCGATCACGCTGGCGGTGGCCATCCTGATTTCGCTGTTGGTGTCGCTGACGCTCACGCCCATGATGTGCGCGCGCCTCTTGCGCTCGGAATCCGAAACGAAGCATGGGCGCTTTCATCGGGCCACGGGCGCGTTCATCGACCGCGTCATCGCCGCATACGACCGCATGCTGCAGGTGGTGCTGCGCCACCAGACGCTGACGCTGGTGGTGGCGGTGGCCACCTTTGCGCTGACCGTGCTGCTGTACATGGTGGTGCCCAAGGGGTTCTTTCCGCAGCAGGACACCGGCCTCATCCAGGCCATCACGCAGGCGCCGCAGTCCATTTCGTTTGCCGCCATGTCCGAGCGCCAGCAGGCCGCCGCCCGCCTGGTGCTGCAGGATCCCGACGTGGCCGCCGTGTCGTCCTTCATCGGCGTGGACGGCAGCAATGCCACGCTCAGCGCCGGCCGCATGCAGATTTCGCTCAAGCCCCAGGCCGAGCGCACCGGCGATCTGCGCGCGGTGATGGCGCGCCTGCAGGAAAACCTGAACAAGCAGGACGGCCTGACCGTCTACATGCAGCCGGTGCAGGACCTGACCATCGAAGACCGCGTCAGCCGCACGCAGTATCAGATGACGCTGTCCAATCCCGACCTGAAGGTGCTGAGCGAGTGGACGCCCAAGCTGGTCGACCGCCTGCGCGCCGTGCCCGGCCTGATGGATGTGGCCGACGACCTGCAGGACGACGGCTTGCAGACCTGGGTGGAAATCGACCGCGACGCCGCCTCGCGCCTGGGCATCACCGCCGCCATCATCGACGAGGCGCTGTACAACGCCTTTGGCCAGCGGCTGATCTCCACGATCTTCACGCAGTCCAACCAGTACCGCGTGGTGCTCGAGGTGCTGCCTCAGTTCCAGATGTCGCCCAGCGCGCTCGGGCAGATTCACGTGCCCACGTCCTCGGGTGCGCAGGTGCCGCTGTCGTCGGTCGCGCACATCAGCGAAGGCAGGACGGTGCTGGCCGTGAACCGGCTCGACCAGTTTCCGATGGTGACGGTGTCGTTCAACCTGGCGCCGGGCGCCTCGCTGTCCGACGCGGTCGAGAACATCAAGGCGGCCGAAGCCGAGATCGGCATGCCGGCCGGTGTCGAGACCCGCTTCCAGGGCGCGGCGCTGGCGTTCCAGAATTCGCTGTCCAGCACGCTGTGGCTGATCCTGGCGGCCGTGGTCACGATGTACATCGTGCTTGGCGTCCTGTACGAAAGCTACATCCATCCCATCACCATCCTGTCCACGCTGCCGTCGGCGGGCGTGGGGGCGCTGCTGGCGCTGCTCATCAGCGGCACCGAGCTGGACATGATCGGCATCATCGGGATCATCCTGCTGATCGGCATCGTCAAGAAAAACGCGATCATGATGATCGACTTCGCGCTGGATGCCGAACGCAAGCGCGGACTGTCGCCGCGCGAGGCCATCCACGAGGCCGCGCTGCTGCGCTTTCGTCCCATCCTGATGACCACGCTGGCGGCGCTGTTCGGCGCCTTGCCGCTGATGCTGTCGACGGGCACGGGCGCTGAATTGCGCCAGCCGCTCGGTTTGGTCATGGTCGGCGGCCTGCTGCTGTCGCAGGTGCTGACGCTGTTCACCACGCCCGTCATCTATCTGATGTTCGATCGCATGTCGCGCCGCTGGCGCGGAGCGGGCGCGCAATCGGCCGGAGCCGCCCGATGATCCTGTCGGCGCCCTTCATCGTCCGGCCGGTGGCGACCACGCTGCTGAGCCTGGCGGTCGTGCTGGCCGGCATGCTTGCGTTCTTCCTCTTGCCGGTCGCGCCCCTGCCGCAGGTGGACATTCCGACCATTTCGGTGTCGGCCAGCCTGCCCGGCGCCAGTCCCGAGACCATGGCCTCCAGCGTTGCCACGCCGCTGGAGCGGTCGCTGGGCAGCATCGCGGGGGTCACCGAAATGACCTCGCGCAGCTCGCAGGGCTCTACCCGCATCACGTTGCAGTTCGACCTGTCGCGCGACATCAACGGCGCCGCGCGCGACGTGCAGGCCGCCATCAACGCGGCGCGCTCGCTGCTGCCCACGGGGCTGCGCAGCAATCCCACGTATCACAAGTCCAATCCGTCGGACGCGCCCATCCTGACGCTGGCGCTGACTTCCGACACGCTCAGCCAGGGCCAGCTCTACGATCTGGCGTCCACCATCGTGGCGCAGAAACTGGCCCAGGTGGACGGGGTGGGCGAGGTCACGGTGGGCGGCAGCTCGCTGCCGGCCGTGCGCGTGACCGTGCTGCCCGGCGCCCTGGCCAATCAGGGCGTGTCGCTGGACGAATTGCGCGCCACGCTGGCCAACGCCAACGCCAACCGGCCCAAGGGCGTGCTGGAAAACGACCGCTACCACTGGCAGATCATGGTCAGCGACCAGCTCAGCCGCGCCGAGGAATACCGGCCGCTGATCGTGGCCTGGCGCGATGGCCGGCCGGTGCGCGTGTCCGACGTGGCCCGCGTCGAGGATTCGGTCGAAGACCTTTACCAGACCGGCTTCTACAACGATCGCAACGCCATCCTGATGATCGTGCGGCGGCAGGCCGACGCCAACATCATCGAAGCCGTGGACGCCGTGCGCGCCCAGCTTCCCGTGTTGCAGGCGCTGATGCCCGCCGACGTCAACATGCGGGTCGCGCAGGACCGCACGCCCAGCATCCGGGCGTCGCTGCACGAGGCCGAGCTGACGCTCATCATCGCCGTGGGCCTGGTGGTGCTGGTGGTGCTGCTGTTCCTGCGGCGCTGGCGGGCGGCGATCATTCCCAGCGTGGCGGTGCCGGTGTCGCTGATCGGTACGTTCTGCATCATGTACCTGTGCGGCTACACGCTGAACACCATTTCGCTGATGGCGTTGATCGTCGCGACCGGCTTTGTCGTGGATGACGCGATCGTGGTGCTCGAGAACATCATGCGTCATGTCGAACGCGGCATGTCGCCGATGCGCGCCGCGCTACGCGGCTCGCGCGAAGTCGGATTCACGGTGCTGTCGATGAGCCTGTCGCTGGTGGCGGTGTTCATCCCCATCCTGCTGATGGGCGGCGTGGTCGGGCGCCTGTTCCGCGAGTTCGCGGTCACCTTGTCGGCGTCGATCCTGGTGTCGCTGGTGGTGTCGCTGACGCTCACGCCCATGATGTGCGCGCGCCTGCTGCGGCCCGAACCCAAGGAACAGAAGCCGCCGGGCCGGCTGGCCCGCTGGTCCGAACGCGCCTTCGAATCGATGCAGAACGGCTATCGCGTGTCGCTCGGCTGGGCGCTGGCGCACGGGCGGCTGATGATGCTGACGCTGGCGATCGCCGTGGGCCTGAACGTGTACCTGTATACGGTGGTGCCCAAGGGATTTTTCCCGCAGCAGGACACGGGCCAGCTGCTGGGCTTTTTCCGGGTGGACCAGGGCACGTCGTTCCAGGCCACGCTGCCCAAGCTCGAGGCGCTGCGCAAGGTGGTGCTGGCCGATCCGGCCGTGCAAAGCATGACCGGCTACGCCGGCGGGCGCGGCGGCAGCAACAGCAGCTTCATGCAGATCCAGTTAAAGCCGCTGGACGAGCGCAAGGTCTCTGCGGACGTGGTCATCAACCGCTTGCGCGCCAAGCTGCAGAACATGCCCGGGGCGCGCATGTTCCTGGTGTCGCAGCAGGACATCCGCATTGGCGGGCGCCAAAGCCAGGGTTCGTACGACTACACCCTGATGTCTGGCGACCTGCAGCTGCTGCGCACGTGGATGCCCAAGGTGCAGCAGGCGATGGCCAAGATTCCGGAGATTACCGACGTGGACGCCGACGTCGAGGACCGGGGCCGCGAGATCAACCTGGTCATCGACCGGGAAGCCGCGACGCGGCTGGGCATCAGCATGGCCACCATCTCCACGGTGCTGAACAATTCGTTCAGCCAGCGCCAGGTGTCGGTCATGTACGGGCCGCTCAACCAGTATCACGTGGTGCTGGGCGTGGACCCGAAGTTCGCGCAGGACATCGAGTCGCTGCGCCAGGTCGAAGTCATCACCGCGGACGGCGCACGTGTGCCGCTGTCGGCGTTCACCAAGCTTGAAAACGCCAATGCACCGCTCAGCGTGAGTCACCAGGGGCTGTTCGTGGCGGACACCATCTCGTTCAGCCTTGCGCCCGGCGTGTCGCTGGGGCAGGCGACCACCGCGATCGACAACGCGGTGGCCCGCATCGGCCTGCCGTCCGACCAGATCCAGGCCGGCTTTCAGGGCACCGCCGCCGCGTTGCAGCAGACGCTGTCGCAACAGCCCTGGCTGATCCTGGCTGCGCTGGTCACCATGTACATCGTGCTGGGCATCCTGTACGAAAGCTTCGTCCACCCGCTCACCATCCTGTCCACGCTGCCGTCGGCGGGCCTGGGCGCGCTGCTTGCGCTGCTGCTGGTGCGCCATGACTTCACCTTGATCGCGTTGATCGGGGTGTTCCTGCTCATCGGCATCGTCAAGAAGAACGCCATCATGATGGTGGACTTTGCGCTGGACGCCGAGCGCCACCACGGCATGTCGCCGCGCGACGCCATCTTCCAGGCCTGCCTGACGCGCTTTAGGCCCATCATGATGACCACGATGGCGGCCATCTTCGGCGCGCTGCCGCTGGTGCTGGCCACGGGCGCCGGCGTCGAGATGCGCCAGCCGCTGGGCATCACCATCGTGGGCGGCCTGGTGCTGAGCCAGATCCTCACGCTGTACACCACCCCGGTGGTCTATCTTTATCTGGATCGCTTCCGCCTGTGGGCCGCACGCCGGCGCTCCGGGCGGGCCGGCGATTCCGCTTCCATCAAACACACATGATCCGTACCACGCCGTCTGCTTTCGCCTCATTTCCCCGCGCCGCGATCACGCTTGCGCTGTGCGCGCTGCTGGGCGCTTGCGCGGTCGGGCCCGACTACCAGCGTCCGGCGCTCGACGTGGGCGCCGCCTACAAGGAAGGCGAGGTCGAGGTGCCCGGCTGGAAGCCCGCGCAACCGCGCGACGAGGCCGATCGCGGCGCGTGGTGGACGGTTTACGACGACAGCACGCTGAACGGCCTGGTGGACCGTCTGAACACCTCGAACCAGACCATTGCGCAGGCCGAGGCGAACTACCGCCAGGCGCTTGGCCTGGTGCGCGGCGCGCGCTCGGGCTTTTTTCCGACCGTGGGCGCGGGGGCAGGCATGAGCCGCAGCGGCAACGGCGGGCAAAGCGGTTCGTCCACTGGTTCCGGCGGCAACGTATCCAACCAGTATTCGCTGACCGGCAGCGTCAGTTGGGAGCTGGACGTGTGGGGGCGCGTGCGCCGCAGTGTCGAGTCCTCGGAAGCCAGCGCCGCCGCCAGCCTGGCGGACCTGGGCGCGACCCGGCTGAGTGCGCAGGCCGCGTTGGTGCAGACCTATCTGCAATTGCGCGTGCTGGACGAGCAGAAGCGTCTGCTCGACGCCACCGTGGCCGCCTATGAAAAATCCCTGCAGCTCACGCAGAACCGCTATGAGGTCGGCGTGGCCGGCCAAGCCGACGTGGCGGTGGCGCGCACGCAGCTGGAAAGCACGCGCGCGCAGTCCATCGACCTGGACTGGCAGCGCGGCCAGTATGAGCACGCGATCGCCGTCCTGATGGGTCTGGCGCCGTCCCAGTTCAGTCTGCCGCCCGCCGTCTTCGCGTTGCGGTTGCCGCAGATTCCCGTGGGCCTGCCGTCCGAACTGCTCGAACGCCGGCCCGACGTGGCGGCCGCCGAACGCCGCGCCGCCGCCGCCAACGCGCAGATCGGCGTGGCGCAGGCCGCGTGGTTCCCCAGCCTGACCCTGTCGGCCGACGGCGGTTTCCGCAATGGCGAGTTTGCCGAGCTGCTGACGGCGCCCGCGCGCTTCTGGTCGCTGGGACCGGCGCTGGCCCTGACGATCTTCGACGGCGGCGCGCGCGAGGCCCAGGTCGAGCAGGCCCGTGCGTCGTACGACTCGCAGGCCGCGGCCTACCGGCAGGCGGCGTTGACCGGGCTGCGCGAGGTCGAGGATTACCTGATCCAGCTGCGGGTAATGGAGCAGGAGCAGATCGTGCAGCGGCGCGCGCTGGAATCCGCGCGGGAATCGCTGCGCCTGATCCAGAACCAGTACAAGGCGGGCCTGGTCGACTACCTGAGCGTGGCCGTGGTCGACGCCACCGCGCTCAACAGCGAGCGCAACGCCCTGAGCCTGCTGGGCAACCGGCTCGTGGCCAGCGTCAACCTGATCGTCGCGTTGGGCGGCGGCTGGGAAGGTCTGCCGCCCGTGGAAACGGCGCGGGCGGACGCCGCGACCTCGCCTGCGGTGGCGCCTGCATCGGGGCCTGCATCGGCGCCTGCGTCGCAAACAGCTGCGCCGCAAGCCCCAACGCAGCAAACGCCGGCGGCGCCGTCGCGCTAGCCGCGGCTGCCCTACAAACCCACGGCCTTCAGATCCGGCCGCTGGCGATGCCAGTCGGTGACCGCCTGGAACGCGATGCCAATCCGGCCCAGCACGGCCTCCGCGTTCGGCTTTCCCAGCAACTGCACGCCCAGCGGCAGGCCGTCGCTGGTGAAGCCCGCGGGCAGCGCCAGTCCTGCGGCGTTGACGTAGTTGCCGGCGCGAGTAAACGACGCAAGCGGCGTGGCAGTTTCATCGACGTCGGCCAGCTGCCGCGCGCCGAACGGCACGCAAGGCGTCAGCACCGCGTCGAACTCCTGCATCCAGTCCAGCCAGTCGCGGCGCGCCTGCGCATGCGCCTGCAATGCGCCGATGTAGTCGGCCGCCGAGATTCCCTTGCCCGACAGCACGCGGGCGCGCACGTACTGGCCGATGGGCTGCGCCGTGTCCTCGATGTGGCCGCGGTGCAGCGCATACGCTTCCGCGGCGATGATCTGGCCGTTGCGTTGCATCATCTCGTGAAAATCGAAGGGCAGGGGCGTTTCCTGCACGTCGGCGCCCAGCGCGGCCAGCACGCGGCGCGCGTCGTCCAGGGCTGACAGCGCATCGGCTTCCACGGCAATGGGGTGCTGTGCAACCGGCATCAGCGCGATCCGCTTGCCGCGCAGCGGTTGCGGCCCGGAGTAGGGCTCGTGGTAGTTGAAGGCGGGAATGCCGAACGTCAGGGGATCATGGGTGTCGGATCCGGCCATCAGCGCGGTCAGCAGCATTGCGTCGCGCGTGTCGCGGGTCAGCGGGCCCAGGGTGTCCAGCGTGGGCGACAGCGCCACCGCGCCGTGCAGGCTGATCAGTCCGCGCGTGGTCTTCAGGCCGGTGATGCCATTGAGCGCCGCCGGAATCCGGACCGAGCCGCCCGTGTCCGACCCAAGCGCCGCGGGCGCCAGCCCGGCCGCGACGGCGACGCCGGACCCGCTGGACGAGCCGCCGGGCACCCGTGCGCGCTTCAGGTCCCAAGGATTGCGGGGCGTGCCCATCACCGGGTTGGTGCCCCAGCCGCCAAAGGCAAATTCGACCATGTGCGTCTTGCCCAGCACCACCATGCCCGCGTTCAGCAGCCGTGTCACCGCGGTGGCGGTGACGCCGCCGCGCCGTTCGCGCCAGGCCTCGGAGCCCGCCGTGGTGATCTGCCCCTGGATGTCGCACAGGTCCTTGATCGCCACGGGGATGCCGTCCAGGGCGCTAAGCATCCCATAGCCGGCGCGCCTGCGTGCGTCGGAGGCCTCGGCAAGCCGTAGCGCGCCTGCGCTGTCCACGCTGACGAAGGCGCCCAGCGCCGGATTGGCCCGGTCGATGCGGTCCAGGAAGTGGCGCGTCACTTCCACCGAACTGTAGCGGCCCTTCGCCAGGCCGTCCGCCAGATCGCTCATCGTGGCAAATGCGATTTCAGACATGCGTTCCTCGATGGAATGCCGATTGCCTGCCGGGCCGCGCGTGGCGGCCAGGCCTCGGGATGTAGCGTGCAACGGCGCGCACGTTTGGTCTATGCGCGCTTTCCCGCCCGGGCGGAATGCAAAACGGCCCATGCGCAAGGCATGGGCCGTTGGATTGCGCGCGCGGCGCGGCAGGGCGAAGCGCGAGCAACTCAGGCGGTCAGAGAATGCCGCGAATGCCGGCGATGCCATGCGCGCCGTGCCGCAAGGCTTGCGAGACCGTCTGGGTGGATTGTCCCCCCAGCGCAAACACCGGAATGCCCGCGTCGCGGTTGCCTTGCACGAAGCCTTCCCAGCCCAGCGTCTGCGCGCCGGGATGGCTGGGCGTGTCCAGCACGGGACCCAGCACGGCAAAGTCCGCGCCCAGTTCGCGGGCATGGACCACCTGCGCGTTGTCATGCGCGGAAACGCCGACCAGCGCGTTGCGCGGCAATTCCGGACGAGCGGTCAGACGCAGCGCATCCGCCGTGCGCAGGTGCACGCCGTCGGCTTCCTTCCACCAGGCAACGGGATGGATGCTGTTGACCAGCACGCGCGCGCCGGCGGCGCGGCAACGCTTGACCACCTGTTGCAGCACCTCGTGCAGCGAACTGGCGCCCACGCCGTCGGGCCATTGCGGTTCACGGAACTGCACCAGCTTCACGCCGCGCGCCAGCGCCGCGTCCAGCCGGCCGAGGAACGGCGCGATGCCCGCGCGCGAGCCGATGCCGCTGATGCCATAGGTGGTGGGCAGCTGCAGCCAGCGCAGCGGCGGCAGGGTGGCGGGCAGCAAGTCGCCCACCGCGGCCGCGTTGGCCGGATCCACCCATTCCAGGCGCTGGTTTTCAAGGCTTTGCGGTTCGCCTTCCCAGCCGGTGACGTGGCAGAACGCCAGGCGCACCGTGGTGTGGGGATAGGCGTGCACATAGGTGACCCACGGGCGCGACTGCGTGACACGGATGCCGATTTCTTCTTGCAGTTCGCGCGCCAGCGCCTGCAGCACGGTCTCGCCGGGTTCGAGCTTGCCGCCAGGCAGTTCCCACCAGCCCGACCACGGCTTGCCCTCGGGGCGCTGGCCCAGAAGCAGCTTGCCGTCCGGACGCAGGATCAGGCCGGCGGCGACGTCGACGATCTTTTCAGACATGGCGGGCCGCCCAGTCGCGCGCGAACTGATAGGCCACGCGGCCCGAACGCGAGCCGCGCTCGATGGTCCATTGCAGGGCCTCGGTGCGCGACGGTTCGATGTGCTGTTCGGGGCAGCCCAGTTCGCGCAGCCAGTGGTACACGATGTCCAGGTAGTCGTCCTGCTTGAACGGGTAGAACGACAGCCACAGCCCGAAGCGCTCGGACAGCGAAATCTTTTCCTCGACGGTTTCGCCGGGGTGGATTTCGCCGTCGGGCTGGTGCTTGGCCTGCAGGTTCTCGCTCATGTATTCCGGCATCAGGTGGCGCCGGTTGGACGTGGCGTAGATCAGGACGTTGTCGCCCGAGGCCGACACCGACCCGTCCAGCACCGATTTCAGCGCCTTGTAGCCGGCTTCGCCTTCCTCGAAGGACAGGTCGTCGCAGAACACGATGAAGCGTTCGGGCCGCGCCGCCACCAGTTCGACGATATCGGCCAGGTCGCCGAGGTCGGACTTGTCGACTTCGATCAGCCGCAGGCCGCGGTCGCCGTAGGCGGCCAGCATGGCCTTGACCAGCGAGCTCTTGCCGGTGCCGCGCGCGCCGGTCATGAGCACGTTGTTGGCGGGCTTCTTTTCAAGGAACTGCAGCGTGTTGCGGTCGATGGTGGCCTTCTGGCGCTCGATGTGCTGCAGGTCCTGCAGGTCGATGCGCGCCACGTGGCGCACGGCGTCCAGCCAGCCGCGCGCGCCGCGCTTGCGCCAGCGGAACGCGTGGGCCGACCAGTCGATCTCGGGCGGGGCCGGAGGCAGGAAGGCCTCCAGCTGCGCCAGCACGCGTTCGGCGCGCTGGATCAGGGTGGTGAACTCGTTTGCCGTCATGGTCGATCAGGAGCGGTAGTCGGCGTTGATCGACACGTACTCGTGCGAGAAGTCGCAGGTGTAGACGGTGTCGCTGACCTGGCCTCGGCCCAGCGCGATGCGCACCGAGATTTCGGCCTGCTTCATGACGCGCTGGCCGTCGGCTTCCTGGTAGTCGGGATTGCGGCCGCCGTTCTTGGCAACCAGCACGTCGTCCAGCCACAGGCGGATGTTGGAGACATCCAGGTCATCGATGCCGGCATAGCCGACGGCGGCCAGGATGCGGCCCAGGTTGGGGTCCGACGCGAAGAACGCGGTCTTGACCAGCGGCGAATGCGCCACGGCGTAGGCGACCTTCAGGGCTTCCTCGGTGGTGCCGGCTTCTTCGACGCGGATCGTCATGAACTTGGTGGCGCCTTCGGCGTCGCGCACGATCTTGGTGGCCAGATCAAGGGCGGCGGCGGTCAGGGCCTCGCGCACGGCGGCGTAGGCGGCGTCGGACTCGCTGTTGACGTTGACGCCCGACTTGCCGGTGGCGGCGATGATGAAGGAGTCATTGGTGGAGGTGTCGCCGTCGACCGTGATGCGGTTGAACGAGGCGTCGGCGATTTCCTCGGCCAGCTTGCGCAGGAGCGGCTGGGCGATGCCGGCGTCGGTGGCCAGGAAGCTGAGCATGGTGGCCATGTTGGGACGGATCATGCCGGCGCCCTTGCTGATGCCGGTGAAGGTGACCGTCTTGCCGTCGATCTGCACCTTGGCGGATGAAATCTTGGGCAGGGTGTCCGTGGTCATGATGCCGTGGGCGGCGCTGGACCAGTGGTCGGCGGCCAGGTCGGCGATGGCGGCGGGCAGACCGGCGACCAGGCGGTCCAGGGGCAGGGGCTCCAGGATGACGCCGGTGGAGAACGGCAGGATCTGCGAGGCGGGCACGCCCAGCAGCTTGCCCAGCGCGTCGCAGGTGTCCTTGGCTTTTTTCAGGCCTTCTTCGCCGGTGCCGGCGTTGGCGTTGCCCGTATTGATGACCAGGGCGCTGATCGGGCCGCCGGCGGCCAGGTGGGCCTGGCAGACCTGCACCGGGGCGGCGCAAAAGCGGTTGCGGGTGAAGACGCCCGCCACGCTGGTGCCTTCGGCCAGGCGGAACACCGTCAGGTCGCGCCGGTTGGCCTTGCGGATGCCGGCCTCGGTGACGCCGATTTCTACGCCGGCAACAGGGAAAATTTCGGACTCGGAGGGGATCTGCAGATTAACGGCCATGACTTCGTCTCTTGGAGTGAGCGGGACGGAACCGCCGCCAGGCACGGCGGCGTGCGGGAAAGCTTCGTATTATCCCACCGGATCCGGGGGCGGTGTCCGGCCCCCTCGGCAACCCGAAGGGCGGGGCGTCCGCGTCAGGGACCGATGCGCATGGCGGCCACGTCCAGCACGCCGGCCTCGCGGTTGCTCAGCACGCTGCGCACGGTGCCGTCGGGCGCCTGCAGCACCGACTTGCCCGCGGGGACGTCTTCGCCGCCGGCCCGGCGCGCCGAGCGCCCGCGCGAGGGCGAGAACAGCAGGTCGCCCGGCTGCGCGCCCTGCAGGCGCGGGTTGGCGGCCAGCACGCGCGTGCCGGGCGGGTAAGTCATGTCGCCCAGCACGGTGTCGCGCGCCGCCAGGCCTTCGAAGCCCAGCATCCGGCGCTGCGCGTCCAGTTGCAGATCCACCTTCAGCAAGGGAATCCTGGCCACGGTCAGGGAATCGCTGCCCTCGGTGCGCAGCAGCCAGCGCGGGCCGGACCCGCTCTTGTCCAGCGGCGTGCCGCGCAGGGCGGGGTCGACCTTGAGCCAGGCGCCCGCAGGCACGGGCTGCTGGTCCAGCGTATTGCCGATGGCCAGGTGGCAGCTGGAGAACTGCGGATGCCCGCCATGCACGACGAATTCGATGCGGTGGCCGTGGGCGCACAGCCAGCCTTCCAGCGCCTGGTCGCGCGCGATTTCGGCGGACAGCGTTTCGGGTTGCTTGCTGGTCGCGGGGTAGCGGAACAGCTGGGTCGCCGCGACGCCCAGGATCTCGGCGGGATGGGCTTCGGGAAAGGTGGCGCGGTCAAACGAGGCCAGATCGCCCGGCGTGGCCAGCCGCAGGGTGGTGCCGGCGGGCATCTGCACCCCGGCCAGCTGCGTGGGCTGGGCCAGCACGGTCTTGCGCGCGTCGTCGGCCTGCGCATCGCGCTGGGCCACGAACCACTGGCTGAACTGCTGGTACGGAAAGATGGCGCCGACGACCGCCAGCAAGGTCATGAGCACGGTGCCGGCGCGCCGGTGGACGGCCAGCCATTCGCGCGCGCCGCGCGAGGTGGCCAGGACGGCGAGCCAGGTCAGCAACGTGGACAGGCAGGCCAGCGAGGCCGCCATCAACACGTAGAAATTACCGCCAGGAAGAGATACCGGAATCATGGCGGCAATTATGCGCCAATCCGGCCCCCGGATCCGGCGCGCAAGAACGCTTAATCGCGGTGGGCCGCCGAGCGGGTGGCCACCACCTGCAGCTTCAGTTCGCCCAGCGCCTGGAACAACGCGTTGCGGCTGGATTCGGGCAGGTCGGCGAACATGGATTTGACCCAGTTTTCGTGGGCCCGCGCCATGCGCGAGAAGCTTTTCTTGCCTTGCGGGGTCAGCTTGATGAGCGAGCTGCGGCGGTCCGATTCAACCTTGGTCCGCACCACCAGGCCTTCCTTTTCGAGCTGGTCGGTGATGCCCGTGATATTGCCGTTGGTCACCATCATGTGACGCGAGAGCTCGCCCATCTTCATGCCCTTGGGCGCGCGCTGCAATTGCGCCATCAGGTCGAAGCGGGGCAGGGTGGTGTCGAATTCGTTGCGCAGGCGGCTGCGGATCTCTCCTTCGATGAGATTGGCGCAGGTCAGCATGCGCAGCCACAGGCGCAGCGCGTGATGGTCGTCGGGCGCGGCGCGGGATTCCAGGTCGGGAGTGTCGGTCATGGCTCGGAAGATTACCGGGAATGCGGTGGTGATGAGGGCGCCAGACCCATCTGTTCGAAGATGGCTTGGGTCAGCGGGCTGTTCGGATCGTTGAGCGTCAGGACGATATCAAAGTGATTGGTGCCCGGCATCGGGACATACCTGCCGGGAAACCCGCGTTCGCGCCAGGCGGCCAGGTAATCATTGCTCTGGCGCTTGAATTCGTCGGTTTCGGATTCGCCGTAGCTGACCACCAGCGGGCAGCCCGTCTGCGGCAGTTGCAGCGCGGGGCTGTTGCGGATGGCGTCGGCCTCGCTCATGCGCATCCATTCGTTGATGTGCGTGTGCACCAGCGGGCGCAGGTCGAACAGGCCCGACAGCGGCGCAGCGCCCCGGACCACACTGGGCGGCACGTCGTAACTGGCGTGCCAGCCGCTGGCCAGCAACGCGCCGACCAGGTGGCCGCCGGCCGAGCTGCCGCAGATGTGAATGCGCGCCGGGTCGCCGCCGTATTGGGCGATATGGCGATGGATCCAGGCCAGCGCGCGCCGGTTCTGGTCGACGATGCGGTCCAGCGTCACGGCCGGGGCCAGCGAATAGTTCACGGCCACGACCACCGCGCCCGCCCGGGTGAACGCGGGCGCCATGTTGCTGGACTCGTTCTTGGACAACAGGCGCCAGTAGCCGCCGTGGATGAACACGAAGACGGGCGCGCCGGGTTTGCCGGGCGCGGCGCCGGCGGCTGGAAATATGTCCAGCAATTCGTCGGGATGATCGCCAAAAGGCACGTCCAGCGCGCAATCCAGCGTGCGCCGGGCAGTGGCGCTGTCCTCGGCGTATTTCTTGAGTATCGGCTGGATGTCGGGTACTGTCGCGCGAGCGTTGTACTGGACGTCCAGCTGAGCGCGATCG
This sequence comes from Achromobacter mucicolens, assembly GCF_029866465.1. Lineage (NCBI taxonomy): Bacteria > Pseudomonadati > Pseudomonadota > Betaproteobacteria > Burkholderiales > Alcaligenaceae > Achromobacter > Achromobacter mucicolens. Next base: position 529,644 of record NZ_CP123364.1, read on the forward strand.
TAGTTGCGGTAGAGGGTGTCCATGGCGGCAGGTGGTAAAAACCCTAGACTTGTTTTGCCGAATACTTTAAACCTAAACTATGAACCACGCCAGTTTTCCCTGTGCTGCTTGAGGGGATTGCGGCGTGGCAGGCATACCGCCTGCCGGCACGGCCTGACGGCGGCGACCATCGCGCCGGCGGGCCGGGCACAGAAGTCTTTCGCATCGCACCTTCAAAAAGAACACCCTCTGCGCGGGCTCGCGCACGGAGCACACCACCATGCGTTTGATCACTTCCTTCCTGGCTGCCGCCGCCCTGGTCCCCGCCATGGCCTACGCCGACACCGTCAAGGTCGGCATTGCCAACGACATCTCGGGCCCGTTCTCGGCGCTGGGCGCCGAGGCCCGCGATGGCTTCAATCTGGCCATCAAGCAACTGGGCGGCAAGTTGGGCGGACAGCCCGCGGAATTCCTGCAAACCGACATGGGCGGCAATCCGGACCAGGCCCGCCAGCTCGTCACGCGCTACATCCAGCGCGAAAAGGTCGACTTCTTCACTGGTCCCATCGGCTCGAACGTGGCGCTGGCCGTCGGCCCCGCGCTGTTCGCCGCCAAGATCCCCTACCTGTCCAACAACCCCGGCCCCAGCCAGTTCGCCGGCGCGCAGTGCAACAACTACTGGTTCGGCACGTCGTACCAGAACGACGCGTTCCACGAGGCGGCCGGCAAGGTCGCGGCGGACCGCGGCTTCAAGAAGATGTTCATCATGGCCCCGGACTACCCGGCCGGCAAGGATGCGCTGACCGGCTTCAAGCGCGGCTACAAGACCGCTCCGGGCGACGAGGTCTACACCAAGCTCGGCCAGATCGACTACGCCGCCGAGATCGCGCAGATCCGCGCCGCCAAGCCGGACGCCGTCTACATCTTTCTGCCGGGCGGCATGGGCATCAACTTCGTCAAGCAGTTCGTCTCGGCCGGCCTGTCCCAGAACGTCAAGCTGATCGGCCCCGGCTTTTCGGCCGACGAGGACGTGATCCAGGCGGTGGGCGACCCCATGCTGGGCATGTACAACACGGCGCAATGGGCGCATGACCTGGACGTGCCGCAGAACAAGGCCTTCGTCGACGCCTTCCGCAAGGAATACAACGGCCGCTACCCCTCGGTCTACGCCGCCCAGGCGTATGACGTCATCATGGCCATGGACGCCGCCGTCAAGCAGGCCGGCGGCAAGGCCACCGACCGGGAAGCCATCGTGAAGGCGCTGGAAAAGGCCGACTACCCCTCGGTGCGCGGCAGCTTCACCTACGGCAAGAACCACTACCCGATCCAGGCGTACTACCTGCGCGTCGTCGACAAGGACGGCAGCGGCCGCATCACCAACAAGCTGGTGGGCAAGGTGTTCGACAAGTACCAGGACGTCTACGTCGGCGACTGCAAAAAGATGTGACCCCCCCCCGAAGCGCTGCGCGCTTCCCCCCCAGGGGGCGTCGCAGCGGACCGGCAAAGCCGGCTCCGCGCGACCCCGCTTGGGGGCGGTCGAGTCATGATTCAAGCGCTGCGATATTCGTTGCGGGATGCAGGTGGGATAGCTTTGATGAATTGATCGCGAGGCCCTTCGGCGGCGCGCGGCAAGGGGGAAGTTTTCATGACGTTTACGCTGATCGTCGAGCAATTGCTGAACGGTCTGCAGTTTGGGTTGATGTTGTTTCTGATTGCGGCCGGGCTGACCCTGGTGTTCGGGATCATGGACATCATGAATCTGGCTCACGGCTCGCTCTACATGGCTGGCGCCTATGTCGCCGCCGAAACCATGCAACGCACCGGCTCGTTCACCGCCGCGGTTCTCGTGGCGGCGGTCGCCACGGGCATCGTCGGCATCGTGCTGGAACTGTCGCTCATCCGCCGCCTGGCGCTGCGCGACCACCTTGCGCAGGTGCTGGGCACCTACGCCGTCATCCTCATCGCCAATGACCTGGTCAAGATGATCTGGGGCCCGGCGCCGGTCATGCTGAACATGCCCGCGATGCTGTCCGGTCCCGTGCGCCTCTTGCCTGACCTGCTGTACCCCGCCTACCGCCTGATGATCATCGTCTTCGGCGTGGCGGCGGCTGCCGGGCTGTACTGGTTCGTGACGCGGACCCGCGCCGGCGTGCTGGTCCGGGCCGGCGCCTCCAACCGCCAGATGGCCACCCTGATGGGCGTGCGCGTGCCGCTGCTGTTCCTGGGCGTGTTTGTGCTGGGCGCCATGCTGGCCGCGGTGGCCGGCGCGCTGCTGGGCCCGATCACCTCGGTGCAGGTGGGCATGGGTGAAGAGATCCTGATCCTGGTGCTGGTGTGCATCGTCATCGGCGGCATTGGCTCGATCCGGGGCGCCTTCGTGGGCGCGCTGCTGGTCGGCATGGTCGACACCGCCGGCCGGGCGTTTCTGCCGATGCTGTTGCGCCAGGTGTTTTCTCCGGCCGTGGCCTCCAGTGTCGGTCCGACGCTCGCGGCCATCGCCATTTATGTATTGATGGCGGCAGTGCTGGTGTTCCGGCCCTCTGGCCTCTTTCCGGCGCGGGGCTGACCATGAAAACCAAGATCTGGACCGTGGTCCTTCTGGCTGCGCTGGCGGTGTTTCCGCTGGTGGCGCCCATGCTGGGCCTGGACTTCTACATTTCGTTCGTGCGGCGCGTGCTGATCTACGCGTTGGCGGCAACCAGCCTGAACCTCATCCTGGGGTACGGCGGGATGGTGGCGCTGGGCCACGCGGCGTTCTTTGGCGCGGGCGCCTACGCGGTGGGCATCCTGGCGATGTCGGGCGTCACGTCCGCGCTGGTGTCCTGGCCGGTGGCGATGCTGCTGGCGGGCGTGCTGGCCTGCATCACGGGCGCGATCTCGCTGCGCACGCGCGGCGTGTACTTCATCATGATCACGCTCGCGTTCGCGCAGATGCTGTTCTATATCTTCATCTCGCTGCGCCAGTACGGCGGTGAAGACGGGTTGAACCTGCCGGGCTATTCCACCTTGCCGGGCATCGATCTCGCCCACGACGTCAGTTTCTATTACCTGGTGCTGGTGCTGTTCGCGCTGCTGATGTGGGCCTTCGGCCGCGTGGTCGCCTCGCGCTTCGGCATGGCGCTGCAGGGCATCCGCGAGAACGAATCGCGCATGGAATCCATGGGTTACCCCGTCTACCGCATCAAGCTCGTGGCCTTCACGCTGAGCGGCGCGGCCGCCGGGCTGGCGGGCGCGCTGCTCGCCAACCACAACCTGTTCATTTCGCCCAGCCTCATGCACTGGACCCAATCGGCCAACCTGCTGATCATGGTCCTGGTGGGCGGCATCGGCCTGCGCTACGGCGGCGTGGCCGGCGCGGTCGTGATGCTGACGCTGGAAGAAGTGCTGCGTCTGTGGACCGAATACTGGCACCTGCCCCTGGGCGTGCTGCTGCTCTGCGTGGTGTTTGGTGCGCCGCGCGGCCTGGTCGGCCTGTTCGGGCCGCTGTTCAGCGGGCGCGCTGCCCCGCAATCCGGCAAGGTGGGCTCATGAGCACTCCGATGAATCCCACGACCCGCGCGACCGGCACGCACGCCTTGCAGGCGCGCGGACTGGTCCGCCGCTTTGGCGCCCTGGTGGCCACCGACAACGTGTCGCTGTCGCTGGAGCCGGGCGAGATCCACGCCCTGATCGGCCCCAACGGCGCCGGCAAGTCCACGCTGATCCACTTGCTGTCGGGCACGCTGTCCGCCGATGCCGGCACGCTGGAGGTGGACGGCCGCGACGTCACCGCGATGAACGCGCACCAGCGCGTGGCGGCGGGGCTGTCGCGGTCCTACCAGATCACCAACATCTTCAAGCAGTCCAGCGTGCTGGATAACCTGGTGCTGGCCGTGCAGGCCCACGCGGGCAGCAGCTTCCGCTTCTGGAAGCCGCGCGCCGCGGAGTCGGCGCTGTATGAACAGGCGCGGGAACTGGCGCGCGAGTGCGCCATCGACGCCAGCCTGCTTGGCCGCGCCGCGGGCACGCTGCCGCACGGCGAACAGCGCAAGGTGGAATTTGCGCTGGCGCTGGCCGCCCGGCCCAAGGTGCTGCTGCTGGACGAGCCCATGGCGGGCATGGGGCCGGACGAGACCGTCCGGCTGACCGAACTGATCGAATCCATGCGGGGACGCGCCGCGATGCTGCTGGTTGAACATGACATGCAGGCGGTCTTCCGTCTTGCCGACCGCCTGTCCGTGCTGGTCTACGGCCGGGTCATCGCCTCGGGCACGCCGGACGAGATCCGCGCCAACCCGGAAGTGCGCCAGGCCTACCTGGGCGACGAGGAGACCGTGTGATGCTGGCCATCGAATCGGTAAAGAGCGGCTACGGCGCCAGCCAGGTGCTGTTCGGCGTGGACCTGGAAATCGGCGCGGGTCAGGTCGTGACCCTGCTGGGCCGCAACGGCATGGGCAAGACCACGCTGCTGCGCACCCTGTTCGGGCAGCTGCCGCTGCGCGGCGGCAAGATCCATTTCGCGGGGCAGGACATCAGCGGCTGGAGTCCGGACCGCATCGCGCGGGCCGGCGTGGCAATTGTCCCGGAAGGCCGCCAGTGCTTTCCCAACCTGACCGTGCGCGAGCATCTGACGGCATTCGTCGCGGGCCGCAACCCGGACATCGGCGAGCCCTGGACGCCCGATCGCGTGTTCGAACTGTTTCCCCGGCTGGCCGAGCGTGCCCGCAACATGGGCAACCAGCTGTCGGGCGGCGAGCAGCAGATGCTGGCCATCGGCCGCGCACTGGTCACGAACCCGCGGCTCCTGATCCTGGACGAAGCCACCGAGGGGCTGGCGCCAAAGATCCGGGAAGAAATCTGGAACTGCCTGGCGCGCCTGCGGCAAGCCGGGCAGACCATTCTGGTGATCGACAAGTATGTCGAAAGGTTACTTAGCCTTGCCGACCGGCATGTCATCCTGGAACGCGGCAAAGTGGTCTGGACGGGCGATTCCCAAGCCCTGGATTCGGACCGCAGCCTCTGGGAACGCTACCTCGGCGTGTAGCCGGCGTGTCGCAATAAAGCTGCAAATCGGGACGGCGAGTGGTAACAACCACTGATATAAAACGCAATAAATCAAGATATATATTGCTCGCGTGAAACTTAGGGTGTCTCGAACGCATCCAGACGTTTGCACCTGTATCAATAAACCCCACCGCCATCTACACTAGCCGCGCCGGATCGCCCGCATGGGGCGCCGGCGTTCAGGCTCATGGCTCAAAAGGCGGGGCATCAGCATGGCAGGGCGCCTCGTACGGCCTAAGCACCCGACCTGCATCCCCCGTTTTCGCGCGTGACATCGCATCAGGCTGTCAGGAAGACTTCGCATGGCGAAATGGGGATTGCGCAGGAAATCACTAATGGCGCTGCTGTTGGCGTGTCTGGTCGCGTTAGCGCCGGCCGCGCTGATCGGCTGGCAGGTGCTGGACGGCGTGCGCGAGCACTTCGGCCGCGCCTTTGCCGACAATTTCACGCAATTGAATCGCCAGCGGATCCTGGCCCCGGTGTCGCGCGAACTCGCGCTGTCGCAGCGCCTGGCCGACAGCGAGGTCACGCGCCGCTGGCTTCGCAATGAAAACGATCCCGCCGCGCGCGAGCTGTTCTTCCGCGAGGCCGACGGCTACCGCCGCGACCTGCTGGGCGGCGCCTATTTCATCGCCAGCGCCGCCTCGGGCAATTACTACTTCAACGACGACAAGCCGCTGTCCGAGACGCCGCGCTACACGCTCAGCCCCAGCGCGGCCGACGACGGCTGGTTCTACGCCACGATCAAGTCTTCCGCCCGCTACAACATCAACGTCAATCCGGACCTGAAGCTGCAGACGACCAAGGTCTGGATCAACGTGCAGATCCGCGACGGCGAGAAGGTCATGGGCCTGACGGGCGCCGGGCTGGATGTGGGCGGGTTCCTGAAGGAATTCGTGAACAGCGGCCAGCCGGGCGTCACGCCCATCATCGTGGACGAGGAAGGCGCGATCCAGGCGCACATGAACCCCGCGCTGATCGCCTACAACTCGGGCGCGGGCGGGGCCAGCGGCGAAGGCATGGTTTTCAGCCTGCTGGACGACGGCGAGGGCCGCGCCGAGCTGCTGTCCGCCATGCACGCGGCCCAGGCGGACCCGCAGTCGGTGCAATCGGCCTGGGTCAAGATGGACGGCGTGCGCCAGCTGGTGTCGGTGGCGTACATGCCGGAGCTGCACTGGCACGTGCTGACCGTGGTCGACCTGGGCGCCGCCCGGGTGCTGGACACGGGCTGGCTGTGGCCGGCCGCGATCGGCCTGGTGGTGCTGTTTGCGGCGATGCTGCTGTGCTTTGGCTATGCCATCGAACGCCTGATGCTGCGCCCCTTGCGCCGCCTGCAGCAGTCCGCCCGGGCAATCGCCGACGGCAGCTACGACGTGCGCCTGCCGCCGGGCGGCCAGGACGAGATCGGCGACCTGAGCCGGGCCTTCGGCGTGATGGCCGACAAGGTGCGCAAGCACACGGCCGAACTGGAAACCAAGGTGCGCGAACGCACCTCGGAACTGGAAGACGCCAACCGCGCCATGGCCGCGGCGCACAAGAAGATCGGCGACTCGATCGATTACGCCAGCCTGATCCAGCGCGCGATCCTGCCGGACCGCCAGCTGACCCAGTCGCTCGGCGCGCACCATTTCGTGCTGTGGAAGCCGCGCGACGTGGTCGGCGGCGATTTCTACGTGTTCCGCTCGGACGGCGCCAACTGCCTGCTGGGCATCATGGACTGCGCGGGCCACGGCGTGCCCGGCGCGCTGATGACGATGCTGGCGCGCGCCGCCATCGATCTGGCGATCACCGAAGTCGGCCCGGGCGATCCCGCCGGCATTCTGACGCGCACCGACAACGCCATCCGGGCGATGCTGGCCGACGCGCAATTGCCGCGGGCCCTGGCCACCAACACCGATGCGGGGCTGGTATATATTGACCGGCAATCCGGCAGGTTGCTGTACGCAGGCGCCAAGATCAGCCTGTACGCAAGCGATGGTGAAACCCTGCGCGAAGTGCCCGGCGCCCGGCGCGCACTGGGTGACAAGCGTATGGGGGTTTACGAGAACATCGTGCTGCAGATGGAGCCGGGCTTGACGTACTACCTGGCTACCGACGGGTTCCTGGACCAGGCGGGCGGCGAGCATGGTTTCGGCTTTGGCAACACGCGGTTCGCAGAAATGCTCAAGACGCACGCCCGCAGGCCGTTAACCGAACAGGCGGCGGCTTTCAGCCAGGCGCTTGCCGAATACCAAGGTGGCCGGCCCCAGCGCGACGACATTACCTTGCTGTCTTTCCGTTTCGAATAATCGTTATCAAGGCGGTACCCTCATGAATGCCTCCGATCTATACGCGTTGGGCGCGCGCTTCGACCAGAACCGCACGCTGCTGTGCTTTAACGGGCCGATCTCGCGCAGCCTGATCGAGGAAATCGGCAATGCGCTGAAGAACTACCTGAACGCCGAGCACGTCCGCCCCGCCGAAGCGATGGATGTGTTCTCGGTCTACATCGAAATGATCCAGAACATCCGCCAGTACGCCGCGCAGAACGGCGACGCGGACGCCTCGGCCACGGTGGTCATCGGCCGCCGCGACGAAAGCCGCTACGTGGTGTCGGCGGGCAATCTGGTCAACGCAGAGGACGGCCACAGCCTGGTCGCCCGCATCCAGGAACTGGCCGCGCTGGACAAGGCGGCCCTGAAGGCCGAATACAAGGCACAACTGCACAAGCCGCGCACGCAGGGCGTGGCGTCGGGCGCAGGCCTGGGCCTCATCGACATCGCGCGCCGCGCCGGCGCTCCGCTGGAAGCCAGTCTGACCCCCGCCGCACAGCCGGGCAAGGCCTTCTTCAGCCTGAGCGTGGTGGTCTGAGAACGCGCGTTCAAAGGATTATTTTCGGAGTATTTGATGAAAGACCTGAACATTCCCGGGACCCAGTCCACGCCCGCCATCGCCGCCGACGCTGCCGCCGGCGTGCTGGCGATGCGCGGCGACTCCTATCCCGAGAATTCCTTCGAACTGTTCGGCCCGGTCATTGAGTGGGTCGAGACGTACCTGCAGGACCGCGACACGCCGCTCAAGCTTGAGCTGGAACTGCTGTACCTGAACACCAGCAGCATCAAGTCCGTGATGGACATCTTCGATGTGCTCGAGGCCGCGCACCGCAAGGGCCGCGAGGTCGGCGTGACCTGGTTCTACGACATGCGCAACGAGCGCGTGGGCGAACTGGCCGAAGAGTTCAAGGAAGACTGCACGTTCCCGTTCTCGGTGGTCGGCCGCCAATGAAGCCGGGCGCCGCCGAACTGGACAAGCGCATCGCCGCTCTGCTGGCGGATCCGGCCCATGCCGGCCATCCGCTGCGCGACGCGCTGGAAGCGCTTTGGCGGCACACCGAGGAACAGATGACGCGCATCCAGCGCGTGACCCAGCTTTCGGACGCCTACCAAAGCATGGCGCACGAACGTGAACTGGGCCTGTGCGACCAGTTCGATCGGCAGTTGCGCCGGTTGACCCGCATTGCGCGGATCTCGGATCACTACCAGAACATGATGCGCGACCTGAACCGCGCGCTCGAGGAAACGTCCAGCCGCGATCCCCTGACCGGCCTCTTGAACCGCCGCGCGCTGATGGAGACGATCAAGCAGGAAGTCCAGCGCGCCGCGCGCACGGGCGACAGCTTCGTCGTGGCGATGCTGGACGTGGATCACTTCAAGGCCGTGAACGACCGTTTCGGCCACGAAACCGGCGACCGCGCCCTGGTGGAGCTGGCCGCCGTGCTGGGCGAAAGCCTGCGCGAATACGATCTCTGCGGCCGCTGGGGCGGGGAAGAATTCCTCGTGCTGCTGCCGCAGACGCAGCCGGAAGCCGCGCAGGTGGTCATGGACCGCCTGGTGAGCGACGTGCGGGCGATGGCGATGCCGGCCGGGGACGAAGTCCTGCGGCTGACGGTCAGTATCGGCATGGCGCATCACCAGTTGGGCGAAACGTTCTCAGAGACGCTCAGCCGGGCGGATCAGGCGTTGTATCTGGCCAAGCAGGACGGACGCGATCGCGTCGCCCTTGGTTTTCCGAGGCGCTGAATGAAACCGGAACAGCTGTTATCCGGGTTGGAGCCCCTTATGCTTGATTCTCATCTTGGCGGTTCGGAGACGAACCCCCAAGGCGCCGCTTGGCATGTGGGCACTTATCTGACGTCGATGGACCGCGCTTTGCTGCTGTTCGATTTCGACGCCAGCGGCTCCTTGTTGAACGGCAATCCCAATTTCCTGGCCGCGGTGGGTTACACCCGCGAAGAGGCCCTGACGCTGCGCCACGACGTGCTGTGCGACAGCATGGACGAAGGCAAGGGCACCGGCAGCGGTGAGCAGGTGTGGGCCCGGCTGCGCCGCGGTCAGCACTTTTCGGGCACCTGCCGCTATCGCACCAAGGCAGGCGCGTCGCTGTGGATCGAAGCGACCTACCTGCCGCAGCTGAACGAAGCGGGGGAGGTCGGCCGCGTGTCGGTCATTTCGCGCAAGTCGATCGCGGACGCCGAACGCCAGGAGGAAATCCGCCTCCTGATGCTGGGCATCAACGAGACCGGCAATGCGGTGGCGGTGTCGGGCTGTGATGGGCGCATCGTCTACGTGAACGACGGCTTTCAGCGCATGCTGGGCTTCTCGCGCGGCGACGCGGTCAACCAGGACCTGGGCGAACTGCTGTCCGGCGGCCGTGCCGACGGCGGCACGCGCGAGGAACTGCATCGCCGCATCGCCTGCCGCGAGGGCTATCACAAGGACGTGCTGGTGTATGACCGCGGCGGCAAGCCGTTGTGGGTGTCGGTGATGGCCAATTCGGTGTTCGACGAGCGCGGGACGCTGGTCAACATCGTGGACGTGCTGACGGACATCACGCCGACGAAGGTGCACGAGGTGCTACAGCGTCGGGTGCTGCAGGCGATGGTGAACGAGGCCTCGGTGGTCGAGGTCATGAACATGGTGTGCCGCGAGGTCGAGCGCCTGGCGCCGGAAGTGGCGGCCTCGGTGTTGCGGGTGGACGATGCGGGCCTGTTGCGCCCGCTGGCCGCGCCGAGCCTGCCGCAGGGCTATTCGGACGCGCTGGAAGGCGTGCCGATAGGTCCCCAGGTGGGCGCCTGCGGCACGGCGGCGTTTCTGGGCCGGCCGGTCATCGTGCCGGACATCGCAACGGACCCGCTGTGGGACGATTACCGCCATCTGCCGCTGCCCGAGGAATACAAGGCCTGCTGGTCGTCGCCGATCAAGTCGAGTGACGGCCGGGTGATTGGCACGTTCGGCTTCTATTTCCGCGAACGCCGCCTGCCGGACGATTTCCATCATCGTCTGGTGGACGTGTGCGTGTACCTGTGCGCGCTGGCGCTGGAACGCGAGGAAGCCCGCGCGCGCATCCGCCAACTGGCGTTCTACGACGAGCTGACGGGCCTGCCGAACCGCAATCTGCTGCTGGCCCAGGCCGAACAGGCGATCGCGCGCGCCGAACCGGAACGCAAGCGGGTGGCGGTGCTGTTCTTGGACCTGGACCGCTTCAAGCAGGTGAACGATACGCTGGGCCATCCGATCGGCGACGCGCTGCTGCGCGACGTGGCGCAGCGCCTGCGCCGCCTGGCGCGCGCGACGGACATCGTGGGCCGGCTGTCGGGCGACGAGTTCGTGATGCTGATGCCGGAGTTCGAACACGGCCGCCTGACCGCCGCCGCGGAGCACATCCTGGTGGCGCTGGCGCAGCCGTTCTCGGTGGGCGGCATCACGCTGAACCCGTCGGTGAGCATCGGCATCAGCGTGTTCCCGGAAAACGGCCGCGACATGGATACGCTGCTGCGCCATGCGGACATGGCGATGTACCAGGCCAAGACGGCGGGCCGCAACCGCATTTCATTCTTCAGCGCGGAAATGAACCGCCAGGCGCAGGAAAGGCTGGCGCTGGAGGCGGCGTTGCGAGACGCGCTGGAAGCCAAGGCATTGCGCTTGCATTACCAGCCGCAGGTGGGCTTGAAGAACGGCAGCCTGTACGGGGTGGAGGCGCTGGCCCGCTGGCGTCACCCGACGCTGGGCGACATCTCTCCGGCACGCTTTGTGCCGCTGGCCGAGGAGTGCGGGCTGATCGGTGACCTGGGCGACTGGGCGCTCCGAGAAGCCTGCTCACAACTGTCGATCTGGCGCCACAACGGCCTGCGCGTGCCGTCGGTGTCGGTGAACCTGTCGGCAACCAATTTCCACAACCTGAACCTGCCGCGCATGATCGCGGCGACGTTGGCCGAATTCGGGCTGGCGCCGGCGGATCTGATGCTGGAGATCACGGAAGGCGTGGTGCTGGACGCGACGGCAGGCACGCTGCGCACGATCGCCGAACTGCATCGCCTGGGCGTGCGGCTTTCGATGGACGACTTCGGGACGGGGTATTCCAGCTTGGGCCACTTGCGCCGGCTGATCGTCGACGAACTGAAGCTGGACCGCAGTTTCGTTCAGGGTCTGGAGAGCGACGATGCAGCGCGGGCGCTGACCAGCGCGGTGATCCGGATCGGGGAGAGCCTGAGCCTGCCGGTGGTGGCCGAGGGCGTTGAAAACGAGGAACAGCGGCGCTTCCTGATCGAGCAGGGGTGTGCGGCGGGGCAGGGGTTTCTGTTTTCACCGCCGTTGCCTGCGGGGGATCTTGAGGAGTGGTTGCGGGCTCGGGGGTGATCAGTTTGCTTTGGTTGTCGGGTTGAGTTCTTGAGGCGTCCGGCACGGCGGCGACCCGGGGCGCGCGGGGCCACGATTGCGGTCCGGAGCCTTCGCTCCGGACTGCCCCGTCGTCATCTTCGTCCGCCTTCGGCTCCCTTCAGATTCCCTCGGGCTTATCGACGCCCCGCGCACCCCGGGCCGCCACCGCACCGGACTCTGGCAATAGAAATCTGATGGGCGGCGGGGCGGTCGGTGTGCTTGGCATTCTGTTGCCGTCTTTGCCGGGCTAGAAGCATCTTGCGGTGCCCGTCTCCGTTCGGCCGCGCGGGCGGCCTCCGGAGACTTACACAGTGTCGTGCGTTTGGATGATGACGCTTCGCGCGTAGGTGTGCGCGTCTCACCAGATACCGTCTTGACCGTCAAGCGCTCAGGCGTAGTCGGGCCGATACGGTGTCCGAGTTTTAAGCACGCCGAAGCATAGATGTACCAGCTTTCTCATGGCCGCGCCTAGCGCGGCCATTTTGCTCTTTCCAGCTGCTAAGAGTCGCGCGTAAAGCGCACCAACGTGTGGGTTGAAGCGCTTGCTGACGATAGCGGCCATGTAGAGGGTGGCACGTACTGTGCTGGGACCCGTTTTAGATAGCCGCGGCCGGCTGTTCAGACTGGTGCCGGACTGGCGTTGCACCGGCACCACCCCCAAGTAGGAGGCCAAGCCCTCGGCTGACTCGATGGGCCGGTTATGCATGATCGACAGGATCGAGTTCCCCGCTCGATCCCCGATGCCGGGGATGCTGGTCAGCAGTTCCCGATCCTCCTTCAGGTCCGGGTGGCGGTCGATGTGGTCATTGATCGCATGATCCAGGCGTTTGATCTCTTCGCGCAGGAACGCGATCGTTTTGGCGATGGATCCCTCGACCAGCACGGGTGGATCACTGAACTGCGTCTTCTCCTGGCGATTGAGTTCGCGCTGCAGATCCTTGGCCAGCGCGTCGCGCCGAGCCAACAAGGCCCGTAGTTGACGGGCATGCAGCGGCGCGGGGCGCCACAGCCCAGGCTTGAGCGCCTGACCGTAGCGGGCCAGCACGTAGCTATCGATCCCATCGGTTTTGGAGCGCACCGCCAGCGCCCCGGCGAAGTCGCGCACCTGGGCAGGGTTGACCAACGAGACACTGACTGAAGCGTCATGCAGGGCCGTGGCGGCCTGCTCGTGATATTGCCCTGTGGGCTCGAGCACGGCATGCAACTGCGCCGGCTCGGCTCCCTGCTTGGCGCACCACTGCAGCAGCGTCTGCACGCCCGCTATCGAGTTGGGTACGACCTTGGTCTTGCGTTTGTTGGCATCGCTGCCAAGCAGCGCGCAATCCAGCTTCGCCTTAGAAACGTCAATTCCGAGAAAAAACATAAACCTAAGCTCCCTTGCCAATACCAAAGAAGCCCGCTGCGCCCACTTGCCTTGTACATACAGGGTCCAATGCCCTAGGCTACCGTCCAGTGTCCAGCCGGCTCAGAGGTGCGGAACCGAGGCGTAATCTGAACCACAAAGTCCAGGCTCTAGGTGTCTGAACACGCTCATCGGTCCGCTTGTAGCGATAGCTAATCACTACAGTGGCCAAGATACAAGGCCTACCGTCAAACCAGAGCCAACGTCAAACCCAGCTCAACTCCCCATCGCCACACCCCCTCCAGCCGTCCCCATTTCCCTCCCCATCCAGCATCCCTAAATACTTTCCCTCATTTGCACACCCACCACTTCCGATATATATTTCAAGCCTAAACTATCCAGACCTAAATATCTGCGGCTTCCGCTCCGGCACCAAGAGCGACTGTCGCGTACTTGGAGCGTATACGGCAATGAAGATAGTCTGCATCGGCGGCGGTCCCGCCGGCCTGTATTTCGGTCTGCTCATGAAACTGCAGAATCCCGCCAACGAAGTCACCGTCATCGAACGCAACCGTCCGTATGACACTTTTGGCTGGGGCGTGGTGTTCTCCGACGCCACCATGCAGAACCTGCGTGAGGCCGACCCGGTCTCGGCGCAAACCATTGGCGATGCATTCAACCATTGGGATGACATCGACATCCATTTCAAGGGACGCAGCATCCGCACCAGCGGTCACGGCTTCATCGGCATTGGCCGCAAGAAGCTTCTGAACATCCTGCAGGCGCGTTGCGAGGATGTTGGCGTCAAGCTTGTGTTCGAGAACTTCGTTCAGGATGATCAGGCCATCGCCCGCGAGTACGATGCCGACCTCGTCATTGCCTCGGACGGCATCAACAGTCAGATCCGCACCCGCTACGCGGACACGTTCCATCCCGATATCGATCAGCGCCGCTGCCGCTTCGTGTGGCTGGGCACGAAAAAGGTGTTCGACGCGTTCACCTTTGCCTTCGTGCAGACCGAGCACGGCTGGTTCCAGGCGCACGCTTACCGCTACGAAGATGGCATGTCCACGTTCATCGTGGAAACGCCCGAGGAAACCTGGCAAGCCGCCGGCATCGAGCAGATGAGCCAGGAAGAGGGCATTGCGTATTGCGAAAAGTTGTTCGCGCCCTGGCTGGATGGCAACAAGCTCATCAGCAACGCCTCGCACCTGCGCGGCTCGGCGATCTGGATCCGCTTCCCGCGGGTCATCTGCAATACGTGGGTCCATTGGAACGATCTGGAAACCGCGCGCGGCACGCGCCGGGTGCCGGTTGTGCTGATGGGCGATGCGGCGCACACCGCGCATTTTTCCATCGGCTCGGGCACCAAGCTGGCGCTGGAAGACGCGATTGAGCTGGCGCGCTGCCTGAGCGGCGCGGAAGGCAGCGTGGAGGCGGGCCTGCATCACTACGAGGAAGTGCGCAGCGTCGAGGTGTTGAAGATCCAGAACGCGGCGCGCAATTCCACTGAATGGTTTGAAAACGTCGAGCGTTACGCCGAACTGGAACCGGAGCAATTCGCCTATTCGCTGCTGACCCGTTCGCAGCGCATCTCGCACGAGAACCTGCGTCTGCGCGACCCGGCCTGGCTGGAAGGATTTGAACGCTGGATCGCCGAACGCGCCGGCGCCGCCACGCCCGAGGGCCGGCGTCCGGCCATTCCGATGTTGACGCCGTATCAGGTGCGCGGCGTGCGGCTGAAGAACCGGATCCTGGTGTCGCCGATGGCCATGTACTCGTGCACGGACGGGGTGCCGGGCGATTTCCACCTGGTTCACCTGGGCGCGCGCGCCATGGGCGGGGCGGGGCTGGTGATGGTGGAGATGACCTGCGTGTCGCCGGACGGCCGCATCACCCCGGGGTGCCCGGGCCTGTGGAACGACGAGCAGCAGCAGGCGTTTGCCCGCATCGTGAATTTCGTGCACAGCAACAGCGATGCGCGTATCGGCATGCAGCTGGGTCACGCGGGCCGCAAGGGGTCGACGCAGCTGGGCTGGCAGAAGATCGATCATCCGCTGGCCGAAGGCAACTGGCCGCTGGTCTCGGCGTCGGCGCTGCCGTACATCGAAGGCGTGTCGCAGACGCCGCGCGCCATGACGCGCGAGGACATGGATCAGGTGCGCGACAACTTCGTGGCGGCCGCGCGCCGCGCGGCGGCGGCCGGGTTCGACTGGCTGGAGCTGCACTGCGCGCACGGTTACCTGTTGTCCAGCTTCATTTCGCCGCTGACGAACCAGCGCGAAGACGAATACGGCGGCAGCCTGGAAAACCGCCTGCGCTTCCCGCTGGAGGTTTTCCATGCGGTGCGCGCGGTGTGGCCGGAAGATAAGCCGATGTCGGTGCGGATCTCGGCCAGCGACTGGGTGGAAGGCGGCATTACCGCGGACGACGCGGTCGAGATCGCGCGTCACTTCAAGGCGGCGGGCGCCGACATGATAGATTGCTCGTCCGGTCAGGTCAGCAAGGAAGAAAAGCCGGTGTACGGCCGCATGTTCCAGACGCCGTTTGCCGACCGCGTCCGCAACGAAGCGGGCATCCCCACGATTGCCGTGGGCGCCATCTTCGAGGCCGACCACGCCAACGGCATCATCGCCTCGGGCCGCGCGGACCTGTGCGCGCTGGCACGTCCCCATTTGGCTGACGCCTCCTGGACGCTGCGCGAAGCGGCGCGGGTGGGCTATGTTGATGTGGCGTGGCCAAGCCAGTATTTCGCGGGCAAGCGCCAGCTGGAAACCAACTTCGAACGCGCCGCCGCCATGGCGCAACTGGACATCAAATGAACGCACAACCGTTACCGCTTGCCGGGCGTCACGCCCTGGTGACGGGCGGCGCGCGCGGTATCGGCCTGGCCAGCGCACGGTCGCTGCTGCAGCGCGGCGCGCGCGTCACGCTGCTGGGCCGCGACGGCGGCGCGCTGGATGCCGCGACCGACGAACTGGCCCGGCTGGGTCAGGTGCAGGCGGTCAGCGCCGACATCGCCGACGAGGCGTCGGTGCGCGCGGCCTTCGCGCAGGCCGAGACCGAGTTCGGGCCGGTGCTGGTGCTGGTGAACAACGCGGGCCAGGCGGTCAGCCAGCGGTTTGACCGCACGGACGCGGCGCTGTGGAACCAGATGCTGGCTGTCAACCTGACCGGCACGTTCCACTGCATCCAGGCCGCGCTGCCGGGCATGCTGCAGGAAAAGTGGGGCCGCGTCATTAACGTGGCCAGCACGGCAGGCCTGATCGGCTATGGGTATGTAAGTGCCTACTGCGCCGCCAAGCACGGTGTGATCGGGCTGACCCGGTCGCTGGCGCTGGAAACGGCGCAAAAGGGCGTGACGGTCAATGCTGTGTGCCCCGGCTACACCGAGACCGACATCGTGCGCGGTGCGGTCGCCAACATCGTTGAAAAGACCGGCATGACGCCGGACGCCGCTCGCCTGAAGCTGGCCGAGCGCAACCCGCAGGGCCGCCTGGTGCAGCCCGAGGAAGTGGCCGAAACGGTCGCGTGGCTGGCCCTGCCGGCCTCCGCCTCCATCAACGGCCAGGCGATCGCCGTCGACGGCGGCGAAGTGATGACCGGCTGAGTCCGGCGCCCCAACCATCCAGCATTCACGAACGGAGACACCATGAGCACCCAGCCCGAAGAACACACCATGAAGCATCACAAGCGTCCCATCGCCGGTTACCAGGCGAAGACGTTCCTGTGGCAGGTGTCGGACGACGGCAAGGTCGGCACCATCACGCTGAACCGTCCCGAGCGCAAGAACCCGCTGACGTTCGATTCGTACGCGGAACTGCGCGATTTCTTCCGGTCTCTGGTGTATGCCACCGACGTCAAGGTGGTGGTGGTGACGGGCGCGGGCGGCAATTTCTGCTCGGGCGGCGACGTGCACGAGATCATCGGCCCGCTCACGAAGATGAGCATGCCGGAACTCCTGGACTTCACGCGCATGACGGGTGATCTGGTCAAGGCGATGCGGGCGTGCCCGCAGCCGATCGTGGCGGCGGTGGACGGCGTGTGCGCCGGCGCGGGCGCGATGGTGGCGCTGGCCTCGGACATGCGGTTGGGCACGCCGGCGGCGCGCACCGCGTTCCTCTTCACCCGTGTGGGTCTGGCGGGCGCCGACATGGGCGCGTGCACGCTGCTGCCGCGCATGATCGGCCAGGGCCGCGCTTCCGAGCTCCTTTACACGGGCCGCGCGATGACGGCGGACGAGGGCGCAAGCTGGGGCTTTTTCAATGCGCTGCACGAGTCCGGCAAGCTGCTGGAAGCGGCGCAGACGCTGGCCGCGCAGCTGGCCGCGGGTCCGACCTTCGCGCACGGCGTGACCAAGAAGCTGCTGCATCAGGAATGGAACATGGGCGTGGACGAAGCCATCGAGGCCGAAGCAGAGGCGCAGGCCATCTGCATGCAGACGCGCGATTTCCATCGCGCCTACGAGGCCTTCGTGGCCAAGCAAAAGCCTGTCTTCGAGGGGAATTGACGATGCGCGACGCAAGCTGGCTGGACTGGCCCTTTTTCGACGACGCGCATCGCAAGCTGGCGCATGAGGTCGACGCCTGGTGCGAGCAATCGTTGGGCGACGTGGACCATCACGATGCGGACGCAGCGTGCCGGAAGCTGGTCAAGGCCATGGGCCAGGCCGGCTGGCTGCGGTATGCGGTGGCGGGCGGCCCGGGCGGGGCCTGGGGCGGCGCGCTGCCCGAGGTCGATTCGCGCGCGGTGTGCATCCTGCGCGAGACCTTTGCCCGCCATGAAGGGCTGGCGGACTTTGCGTTTGCGATGCAGGGGCTGGGCAGCGGCGCGATTTCGCTGATGGGTTCGGATGCGCTGCGTCAGCATTATTTGCCGCGCGTGGCGCGCGGCGAGGCGATTGCGGCCTTCGCGCTGTCCGAACCCGACGCGGGCTCGGACGTGGCGGCGCTGGCGTGCGAGGCCAAGCTGGACGGCGACCATTACGTGCTGAACGGCGCCAAGACGTGGATCTCCAACGGCGGCATTGCGGATTTCTACTGCGTTTTTGCGCGCACGGGCGAAGCGCCGGGGGCGCGCGGCATCAGCGCGTTCGTGGTGGATGCGGATACGCCGGGGTTCGAGGTGTCGGAGCGCATCGACCTGATTGCGCCGCACCCGCTGGCGACGATCACGTTCGACAACTGCCGCGTGCCGGCCACGCACCGGCTGGGCGACGCGGGGCAGGGATTCAAGCTGGCCATGATGACGCTGGATATCTTCCGCGCATCGGTGGCGGCGGCGGCGCTGGGGTTTGCGCGCCGGGCGCTGGATGAAGGATTGGCGCGCGCCAAGACGCGCCGCATGTTCGGCCAGACGCTGGCCGACCTGCAACTGACGCAAGCCGCGCTGGGCGACATGGCGACCGCCATCGATGCCTCGGCGCTGCTGACGTACCGCGCCGCGTGGATGCGCGACGTGCAGAAGCTGCGCACCACGCGCGAAGCCGCGATGGCCAAGATGACGGCCACCGAGTCGGCGCAGACCGTGATCGACCGGGCCTTGCAGATGTTCGGCGGCGCGGGCGTGGTGTCGGGGATGCCGGTGGAGAAGCTTTACAGGGAAATCAGAGCGCTGCGTATCTACGAAGGCGCCACGGAAGTTCAAAAGTTGATCATCGCCCGTGAACTGCTGAAGGCGTAAAGGGGCCATCGAGCGCCTGCCTTTTGCAACGTAAACCGCATCGCACTAGCCAAGGGGAATTTTCATGGAAGTATCCGCCCACATCGACACCTTCGCCCGGGACAACCTGCCCCCGGGCGAACAATGGCCTGAGTTCCTGCTGGACGGCCCCGACGTGGCCTATCCGAAGCGTTTCAATTGCGCGGTGGAATTGGTGGACGCCATGGTCGGGCGCGGCCACGCCGACCGCGTGGCCTTGCGCTGGCGCCAGGACGGCAAGCCGGCGTCGATGACCTATCGCGAACTGGCGGCGCTGACCAACCGCATCGCGCATGTGCTGACCGAGGACATGAAGCTGGTGCCGGGCAATCGCCTGCTGTTGCGCGGGCCGAACAATCCGATGATGGCGGCGTCGTGGCTGGCCGCGATCAAGGCGGGCCTGGTGACGGTGCCGACGATGCCGCTGCTGCGTTCCAAGGAACTGAAGCAGATCATCGAGAAGGCGCAGATCCAGGCAGTGCTGTGCGACGTGCGCCTGAAGGACGAGGCGCAGTTCTGCGCGCAGCCGGACCACGAGAACCATTGCCCGGGCCTGGCGCAGGTCATGTATTTCAATGACACGGCAGCCGATGCGCTGGATTCGCTGGCCGCCGGCAAACCGGATGCGTTCGAGGCCTGCGATACGGCGGCGGACGATGTGTGCCTGATTGCGTTCACCAGCGGCACGACGGGCGCGCCCAAGGGCTGCATGCATTTTCATCGCGACGTGCTGGCGATGTGCGATCTGTTCCCCAAGCATGTGATCAAGCCGGGGCCGGACGACATTTTCTGCGGCACGCCGCCGCTGGCGTTCACGTTCGGCCTGGGCGGGCTGCTGTGCTTTCCGCTGCGGGTGGGCGCCAGCACGGTGCTGGCCGAAAAGCTGTCGCCGGAAAGCCTTCTGGAACTGATCCAGGAATTCCGCGCGACGATCGTGTTCACGGCGCCGACCTTCTACCGGCAGATGGCGGCGCTGGTGGGAAAATTCGATCTGTCTTCGCTGAAGAAGAGCGTGTCGGCGGGCGAGGCGCTGCCGGATGCGACGCGCCAGCTCTGGAAGGATGCGACGGGGATCGAGATGATCGACGGCATCGGGGGCACGGAGATGATCCACGTGTTCGTGTCGAGCCCGCCGGAGTCGGTGCGCCGCGGCGCAATCGGCCGCGTGGTGCCGGGCTATGTGGCGCAGATCGTGGACGACGAGATGAAGCCGGTGCCCAATGGCACGGTGGGCCGCCTGGCGATCAAGGGGCCGACAGGCTGCCGTTATCTGGCGGATGATCGCCAGCGCCGCTTTGTGCAGAACGGCTGGAATCTGCCGGGCGATACGTTCGTGCAGGACGACGACGGCTATCTGTTCTATCAGGCGCGCAACGACGACATGATCGTGTCGGCGGGCTACAACATCGCGGGCCCGGAAGTCGAGGACGCGCTGCTGCGCCATGAGGCGGTGGCGGAATGCGGGGTGGTGGGCGCGATGGATGACGAGCGCGGGCAGGTGGTGAAGGCGTTCGTGGTGCTCAAGCCGGGCTTTGCGCCCAGCGCGGAACTGGTGACGGCGATGCAGACGTTCGTGAAGGCGAACATTGCACCCTACAAGTACCCGCGCGCGATCGAGTTCGTGGATGCGTTGCCGCGCACGGAAACCGGCAAGCTGCAGCGCTTTGCGCTGCGCAAGATGGCATAAGCAGGCAATCGGCAACAAGGAAACATCATGGCAGCACCCTTCGTGAGTCAGGTAGAAGTCCGCTTCCGGCATTGCGACCCGGCGGGCATCGTGTTCTATCCGCGCTATTTCGAGATGATCAATGATTTCGTCGAGGAGTGGTTCGACAAGGGAATGGGGCTGCCATTTCATGCGCTGCACGTGGAGCGGCACATCGGCACGCCGATGGCGTCGGTGACGTGCGATTTCAGCGCGCCAAGCCGCTGGCACGAAAAGCTTCGTCAGACGCTTTCGGTGCAACGTATCGGCGGGGCGTCGTTCAAGGCGCTGGTGCGTTTTGAAGGGCCTGACGGGCAGTTGCGGTTGTCGGCGACGCTGACGATCGTGACGGTGGATCTGCGGACGATGAAGTCGATGCCGCTGCCCGCGGATCTGCGGGAACGCATGCAGGATTATCTGGCAACCGCGGCATAAGCGGGCGCCACCCTGTGGTTTGTTTATTTGATCAATAGGATGAGACGTTATGAAGATTCTGCAACCGCCGGATTGGATGGCGCCCCGGGGCTATTCGAATGGTGTGCTGACCGAGATGCAGGTGGGCAGCAAGCTGGTGTTCGTAGGCGGACAGGTGGGCTGGAACGGGCAGCAGCAGTTCGAGTCCGATGACTTCGCGGACCAGGTGCGTCAGGCGCTGCTGAACATCGTGCAGATCCTGGCCGAGGGCGGGGCGAAGCCGGAACATATCGTGCGGATGACGTGGTATGTGACCGACAAGAAGGAATACGTGGCGGCTTATCCGGGCATCGGCAAGCACTACCGGGAGTTGATCGGCCGGCATTTCCCGGCGATGACGGCGGTGGAGGTTGCCGATCTGGTGGAGGATCGCGCGAAGGTCGAGATTGAAGTGACTGCGGTGGTGCCTGCGCAGTAACTCGTTAATCGGCTTGACGGTGTACCGAAGGTTCGCCGCTTTTGCTGCCCGGCCGGCACCGGGGGGCTGGAGCGGCGGGCCTTTGGTGCTTTTGGCTGCGGTTTTATTTGGTCTTTTGGCGGGGTTTTGCTGGGGCCGGTGTCTGACACCTTCATGATGCCTCGGTGCCGTTCTTAAGACGCCCGGCGCGTCGTCGGCCTGGGGCGCGCGGGGCTACGATTGCGGTCCGGAGCCTTCGCTCCGGACTCCCCCTTCGTCATCTTCGTCCAGGCCTTCGGCCTTCCCTTCAGATTCCCTCGGGCGCATCTACACGCCCCGCGCACCCCAGGCCGCCGCCACGCCGGGCTCGGGTGAATTCAGCTTGGCGGGCGCTGGGGAGGGCGG
Source organism: Achromobacter mucicolens (assembly GCF_029866465.1). Taxonomy (NCBI): domain Bacteria; kingdom Pseudomonadati; phylum Pseudomonadota; class Betaproteobacteria; order Burkholderiales; family Alcaligenaceae; genus Achromobacter; species Achromobacter mucicolens. The sequence goes on from NZ_CP123364.1 coordinate 551,384, forward strand.
CGTTCTTGAGGTTATTGCCTGCGGTGGCTTCGGTATGAAGCATCTTGCGTTGCCCGCCCCACTGCGGCCGCGCGGGCGGCCTGGTGGGGCTTACGCGGTGTCTTGCGGCTGGCGGGTGCGCTGCGCGCTCGCGGCTTGCGTTGCTTCAGCGGTCCACCTCATCCCGCCGCGCGCCGCGTTTCTCTCGGCAGTTCTCCAAATCGCTCCCGGTAATACTCCGAAAACCTGCCCAAGTGCCCAAACCCCACGCTTAGCGCCACCTCCGTGACGCTCGCGTCCGGCTGGGTCTTCAGCCGTGTTCTCGCCGCGTCCAGCCGGAAGGCGCGCAGCGCATTCATCGGCGTGGTGTTCCGGTGTTCCTGGAACAGCCGCGTGAGCGCGGTGGCGCTGGCGCCGGCGTGGCGGGCGATGGCGTTCAGGGTCAGGGGGGCGCCCAGGCGTTCGCGCATGTAGGTCTCGGCGATGCTGAGGCGGCGCGGGACGGTGTTGGGCTGGCCTGCGTGGGTTTGCCAGGTGTTGGGCTGGTTGTAGAGCAGGTGCAGGACCAGGGTGTCTTCCAGGTGCTCCAGCCACGCGGCGGGTGGGCGGCGGGCGCCGTCGTCCAGGGTGGGAAGCAGGTGGATGAGGCTGGTCATCATGCTGCGCCAGGCGGCGCCGATGGGGGTGTCCAGGCGCAGAGCGGGGGTGAAGTCCAGGGGGCCTGCGGCGGCGTCGCCGAAGGCGCGTTGGCCCATGGCTTCCAGTTTGCCTCTTGGGATCTTGAGCAGCAGTTGTTCGCAGCCGGCCTCCCAGTGCAGGCGCAGGCGGCGGTTGGGGGCGATGACGGCGGCGCAGTCGGGGTCGGCGTTGACGCCTTCGTCGCCGCATTCGATGCGGGCGCGGCCGCGCAGCGGCACCTGGACCAGCATGAAGTCCTGCAGGCGGTCGGGTTCGATGTGGACTTCGGCGCCGTAGCGCAACGTACAGACGGTCAGCGAGCCGAATCGGCCCCGGTTCAGCTCCGCATCGACGCGTCCGCCTTTCCAGGTGAGGCGGTGGTCCTTCAGGGCTTCGGACACGCGCGCGCGGGTCTCATCCTGTTGCGTGGAGCTGAAGACGCGCCGTTGCAACAAGGGCGCCAGCTCGATTCGGGACCAGCCGTGCATGGAAGCCTCCGGGACGGGACCGATCCCGTATCTGGAGGCAGCGTAATGTAATCGGGCCGCATTGGGAATTAAGTGAATCCCGGATAAGGGTGGCGGTATTCGGATAGAGCTGGGGTGGACGCGGCCCTAATCTTGCCGGGAGGCGCCGTGCAGGGTGGTTGGCGCCTGTTGGAATGCAGACGCCGCGGCGCGTAAGCTGGGCGACTTGGATCGGCGGCATGCGTGTACCGACGGCAGACGGGTTCTGTCAGCTTTCCGCCAGCGCGGCTGGCGGCGAATACGGGGTGGCACATGAATCGAAATCGATGGAGCCGGCGCGCGCTGGCGGCGCTGGTTTGCGTGGGGGCGGTGGCGGGCGCGGCGGGTGCGGCGTCGGCAGCGGACAAGGTGAAGGTGGGGCTGCTGACCACGCTGTCGGGGCCGGGCGCGGCGTTGGGCAACGAGATCCGGGACGGCTTCAATCTGGCGCTGCAGCATACGGGCGGCAAGCTGGGCGGGCTGACGGCGGAAGTGGTGGTGGCCGATGACCAGCAGAAGGCGGATACGGGGCGTCAGGCGGTGGAACGGCTGCTCAAGCGCGACCGGGTGAACGTGATGACGGGCATCGTGTTCTCGAATGTGCTGCTGCCGGTGATGCCGGCGATCCTGCAGTCGGACACGATCTATCTGAGCACGAACACGGGGCCCGAGAATTACGCGGGCGCGGGCTGTAATCCGAATTTCTTCGCGGTGGCCTGGCAGAACGAGGACATCCCGGCGGCGATGGGCAAGTACGCGGCCGACCAGGGCTACAAGCGCGTGGCGCTGATCGCGCCGGACTATCCGGGCGGACGCGAGTCGCTGAACGGGTTCAAGCGGCTGTACAAGGGCGGCGTGGCAGAGGAAATCTATACGCAGCTCGGTCAGCTGGACTATGGCGTGGAGATCACGCAGCTGCGCGCCAGCAAGCCCGATGCGGTGTTCTTCTTTTTGCCGGGCGGCATGGGCGTGAATTTCATCAAGCAGTTCAATGGGGCGGGTCTGTCCAAGGACATCGCGTTGCTGGCGCCGGGCTTTTCGGGTGACGAGGACACGATCGCGGCGGTGGGCGCGCCGATCAAGGGCCTGCGCAACACGGCGCAATGGGCGGCAGAACTCGACAACCCCGCCAACCGCAAGTTCGTCGAGGATTTCAAGAAGACATACAACCGCAGCCCGTCGCTGTATGCATCGCAGGGCTATGACGCGGCAATGCTGCTGGACAGCGCGGTGCGCCAGACGGGCGGCAAGCTGGATGCCGAGTCGCTGCGGCCGGCGCTGCGCCGCGCGGACTTCAAGTCGGTGCGGGGCGATTTCAAGTTCAACCGCAACCAGTATCCGGTGCAGAACTATTACCTGCGCGTGGTCGAGGCGGACGCCAGCGGCAAGCTGTCGAACAAGCTGTCGGGCACGGTGCTGACCCAATACCAGGATCCCTTTGCCGCCGCGTGCCAGATGAAGTAGGCCGCCGGGCATCGCAACACAGGAGATACGCATGACAGAACGCATTTCGACGCGCGAGGTGACGATCGCCTCGCACGATGGCAAGTCCTTTGGCGCCTATCTGGCGGTGCCGGCTTCGGGCCGCGGGCCGGGCCTGGTGTTGTGCCAGGAGATTTTCGGGGTCAACGATTTCATGCGGCGCAGCGCGCAGCTGCTGGCCGAGGAAGGGTATGTGGTGCTGGTGCCGGATCTGTTCTGGCGGCAGCAGCCCGGCATCCAGTTGACGGACGGCCCGGCCGACATGCCGCGCGCGTTCGAGCTGTACAAGGGCTTTGACGTGGATGAGGGCATCAAGGACATCGCGTCGACGCTCGCGGCGCTGCGCGATTTGCCCGAGCAGGAGGGCGGGGCGGGCGTGCTGGGCTATTGCCTGGGCGGCAAGCTGGCCTATCTTGCCGCCTGCCGCACGGACGCGGATGTGGCGGTGGGGTACTACGGCGTGGGCATCGAGGACAGCCTGGAAGAGGCCGCCAATCTGCGTGGCCGTCTGGTGCTGCACATTGCGGAGCAGGACGGCTTCTGTCCGCCCGAGGCGCGCGCGCGCATCCTGGAAGCACTGGGCGGCAAGCCGGGCGTGGAGCTGTACGTGTACCCGGGCGTGGACCACGCGTTTGCGCGCACGGGCGGCGATCACTACGACAAGCCGTCGGCGTTGATGGCGCACCAGCGCAGCATGGCGGCGCTGCAGCGCACGATCGGGCCGGAATTTGATTATTCGTATCTGTGGGACAAGCATTGCGAATATGAATTCGGCACGCGCGACGTGGCCGCAACGATGGCGACGATGGTGGCCGAACCCTACGTGAACCACATTCCGACGATGACAGGCGGCGTGGGCCACAAGGAGCTGTCGCGCTTCTACCAGCATCATTTCGTGAACAGCAACCCGCCGGACACGCGGCTGGTGCCGCTGTCGCGCACGGTGGGCGCCACGCAGATCGTGGATGAACTGCTGTTCTGCTTTACCCACACGACCGAGATCGACTGGATGCTGCCGGGCGTCGCACCCACGGGCAAGTACGTGGAGATCCCGCTGGTGGCCATCGTGAAGTTCCGCGGCGACAAGCTCTATCACGAGCACATCTATTGGGATCAGGCCAGCGTGCTGGTTCAGGTGGGCCTTCTGGACCCCAAGGGCCTGCCGACGGCCGGGCGCGAGACGGCGGCCAAGCTGCTGGACGAGACGCTGCCTTCCAACACGCTGATGGCGCGCTGGAAGGACAGCGAGAACAAGTAGGGAGACGACATGCCTTATACCGACGAACAACTTGCGGCCCTGGTGCGCGGCGACAGCGTGCATCGGGACCTGTACACGGATCCGGCCATCTTCGATCTGGAGATGCAGCGCATCTACGGCCGTGCCTGGATCTACGTGGGCCACGAAAGCCAGGTGCCCAAGACGGGCGACTATCACACCACGCGGCTGGGCGATCAGGACGTGCTGATGGTGCGCGCCGCCGACGGCCGCGTGCATGTGCTGTACAACCGCTGCCCGCACAAGGGCGCGAAGGTGGTGGCCGACGGCGAAGGCTGTGCCGGCAAGTTCTTCCGCTGTCCGTATCACGCCTGGACGTTTAAGCTGGACGGCAGCCATCTGGGCGTGCCGCTCAAGCAGGGCCTGGAAGGCACCTCGTACGACCCGGCGGATCCGTCGTTCTCGATGCGCCGCCTGCCGCGGGTGGAGAGCTACCGCGGCTTCGTGTTCGCCAGCCAGGCGGCCGACGGGCAGGCGCTGGTGGACTTCCTGGGGGGCGTGCGCTCGTCGATCGACAACCTGTGCGACCGTTCGCCCGTGGGCGAAGTGGAAGTGGCAGGCGGCGTCTTCCGCGTGATGCAGCGGTCGAACTGGAAGGTCTTCTACGAGAACCTGCACGACACGATGCACGCGCGGGTCACGCATGAGTCGTCGTATGCGGCGGCGCGCGACGAGGCCAAGGAAATCGGCGAGATGCCGCTGGAACTGCACATCATGGACGGCAACGGCGAGCCCTACGAGTTCTGGGAAAAGCTGGAGCTGCGCGCCTACGACAACGGCCACGGCTACATGGAGGGCATCTTCAATCCGGGCGCGGCCGAGCGCGATCCCGTGTCGCGCGCGCACTTCGAGTCGCTGACCGCCGCCTATGGCGAACAGCGCGCCCGCGAGATCCTGGGCATGAACCGCCACAACACGGTGATCTACGGCAGCGGCTCGCCTCACACGGTGTTCCAGCAGTTCCGCGTGATCCGGCCAGTGGCCGTGGACCGCACGCTGATCGAGATCCAGACGTTCCGCTGCAAGGGCGCGCCGGACGGCGTGTTCAAGCGCGCGATGCTGTATGCCAACGTGATCAATTCGCCGTCGTCCAACGTCATGCCGGACGACATCGAGCTCTACAACCGCTGCCAGGAAGGCAACGCGACGCGGGGCGGCGACTGGGTCAGCATGCACCGCTATCACGGCACCGACCGCGTCGACGCCGACGGCATGGTGTCCGTGAACGGCACCAGCGAATTGCCCATGCGCAACCAGTTCCGCGCATGGAAAGCCTACATGGAGGCTGGCGCAGGCAATGGCGCCGCTGCCGCGGCCAAGGGAGACGGCGCATGCTGCTAGATCTGGATTTCGATGTCGGCACCGCGAACCTTGCGCCCGCCGACGTGCCCGCCGATGCCTATCACCGCATCGCCCAGTTCCTGTACCGCGAGGCGCGGCTGCTGGACGAACGGCGCTATGACGACTGGCAGGCGCTGTGGACCGAAGACGGCATGTACTGGATGCCGCGCAAGCCGGGCCAGGAAAGCCCGTACGACTACATCTCGTTGTTCTGGGAGGACCGCATGCTGCGCGATGTGCGCATCCGGCGCCTGGAACATCCGCGCAACTGGTCCCAGCAGCCGCCCACGCGCACTGTGCGGCTGGTGGGCGGCGTGCAGGTCGAGGGGGTGGATGCCGGCGGCAACCTGGTCGTGCATTCCGTTTTTCAGATGACCGAATGGCGCAAGCGCCAGCCGCGGCAGCTGGCAGGCCGCTACACCCACAAGCTGGCCGCCGAGGGCGATGGCTGGCGCATCCGCATGAAGCGCGTGGACCTCGTCAATTGCGACGATGCGCATGATGCGTTCGAGGTGTTCGTGTGATGAGCGCGGACGTGGCGGTGCTGGCGCTGCACTATCAGAACGATGTGCTGCATCCGGATGGCAAGATCCGCGTCGGGCTGGATGCCGACAGCGGGGCGCGCCAGCGCCTGCTGGACAACGCCGCCGCCTTGCTGGAAGGCGCGCGCTCGCATGCGCTGCCCATCGTGCACGTGCGCATCGCGTTCCGGCCGGACTACGCGGACCTGCTGCCCAACTGCGATATCTTCCGCAACGTGGCCAGGATCGGGGCGGTGCCGGAAGGGCAGTGGGGCAGCGCGTTCTATGACGGGCTGCAGCCGCTGGCGGGCAGCACGCGCGAGTTCGTGGTCAAGCACACGCGCATCAGCGCGTTCTATGGCACGCCGCTGGAGGAAACCCTGCGGCTGCTGGGCACGCGCCGGCTGGTGGTGGCCGGCGTGGCGACGCATTCGGTGGTGGAAGGCACGGTGCGTCATGCCGCCGATATCGGCTTTTCGGTCATGGTGGCCGAAGATGCTTGCGCGTCAGCCGACCCGGCGGTGCACGCGGCGTCGCTGGCCAGCATGCGGCTGATCGCGCAGACGGCGCCGGTGGCCGACGCGGTGCGCTGGGCCGCCGCGCCCAACTGACAAGGAACACACATGGACTTTTCAGGTTTCCCGGGCCTGGCGGGCAAGACCGCCATCGTCACCGGCAGCACCCAGGGGCTGGGCGCGGACATCGCGCGCGGCTTTGCCGCGGCGGGCGCCAACGTCGTGCTGGTCGGCCGCAATGCCGAGGCCGGCGAGGCGCTGGCGCGGGCGCTGGGCGAACGCGCGCTGTTCTGCGAAACCGATATCGGCCAGGATGCGCAGATCCAGGCTTGCATCGATGCCGCGCTGGCGCGCTTTGGCCGGCTCGATTTCCTGGTCAACAATGCCTGCCAGTATGCGGACCGCGGGCTGGCGTCGACCCGCGAGGAGTGGCATCGCACGCTGGATACGAATCTGGTGTCGGCGGCCATCTTCACGCAGATGGCGGCGGCGCATCTGCCGCGCGGCGGCGTGGTGGTGAACCTGGGCAGCACGGGCGGAAAATTCGGTGCGGCCGGGCGGGCGCTGTACCCGGCCTCCAAAGCCGCGCTGCTGCAGATCACCAAGAATTTCGCGGTGGAACTGGCGCCGTCGGGCGTGCGCGTGCTGGCGGTGTCGCCGGCCTGGACGTGGTCCCCGTCGGTGGAACAGTTGTCAGGCGGATCCCGCCAGGCGGCCGATGCCGTGGGCGCGCATTTTCACCCGCTGGGCCGCGTGGGCTCCGGCGAAGAGATCGCCGCGGCGGTGTGTTTTGCGTGTTCGGACGCGGCATCGTGGATGACCGGCGTCGACATTCCGGTGGACGGCGGCTTCTCGGTCCTGGGCCCGGACCGCGGCATCTCGCCGCGCGTGTGGTTCAAGGAACTGATGCCGGACGACGGCGCCTAGCGAATAACGATCTCGCCTTCTTCCAGCCCGGCCTTGCCGCCCACCTGGTCTTCCAGGAACTCCTGCATCTTGTTGCCCAGCTGGATCTTCGTGCCGCTACAGAAGCGGCGCGTGGCGGCGATGGTGGCGTTCTGTTGGGGCAGCAGGTCGCGCGCCAGCTGGGCCTCTTCGGTTTCCAGGCCGGCCAGATCGCCGATGAGCTTGGTGTGCGTGTTGCGCGCGCGCTCGACCACGTCGCCCGTGGCCCGTTGCGGATTGGCCTGCAGGAACATCAGCAGCTGCTCCAGCTTGGCCTTTTCCTCGTTCATCTTCAGGCGCTTGCGGGTCAGCGCCGAACGCTTGATGTCCGCGTGCGGATCCAGGCCTGCCTGCACCAGCGTCGGAATGCCTGCCGGCGAGCCGATGGTGCCGGCGCGCACCGCCAGCAGGGCGCGGGTTTCGCCGCCCGTGATGGCGCTTTGCTGCGTGTTGGGCGGCCCGACATTCACGCTGCCGCCGGCGGCAATGCTGCATTGACGGATCTCGCGCTCGACGTCGATGTCCTGGCCCGCGCTGATGACGGCGTTCTCGATGAATTTGGCGCGCAGTGTGCCGCCGCAGACGATGTGCGCGGTGCGCGCCGCGGCCGTGGCGTCGTGCACGGTTTCGGCCATGCCGATGATGCCGCCCTTGACGGTGACGCTGCCGCCGGCCTCGACCAGCGCGGCCTCGATGGTGCCGTTGACGACCACGTCGCCGGTGACGCGCACTTCCATCGTGGCGGCAATGTCGCCGCGCACTTGCAGGGAGCCTTCGAAGTTGATGTTGCCGGTGGACAGGTTGACGGCGTCCACCTCCACCATCGGATTGACCTGCACGCCATGGGTGATGATTGTCGGCGTGCCGGCGATGGCCGCGCGCAGCAGCAGAGGATTCTCGGGATCGACTTCGACGCCGGACAACTCCTTGGAGAACGGCGTGTCGGGCAGCTCTTCGGGCATCACCGGCTCGCCGAGCACGTTGGTGCCGTCCACGCCGGGCAGCGGCGGAATGCGGCGCATGAGCGGCGTGCCCGGCGACACGAGCAAGAGGCTGCCCAGGTCCCGGTAATCCACCTGGGCCAGTTCGTCGATGTCTTCGGCGCGCGGCTTCAGGCGGTCGAGCAGGCTCTCGAAGCGGGTGGGTGTGCCGCGCGTAGGCGGCGTGCCTTGCGCGGCCAGGATGGTCTCGGCACGCCCAAGCGCCACGGCCTCGGCCAGCGCGCTGTCCAGCACGCCGTGCACGATGCCCTGGTCGGCGAGCGCCTGGCGGACCGCTTCCAGCGTGACGGGCTTGCCGCCCTTGGGCGGGTGCAGCGTCAGGGTTGCCGCCATGCGGGTCGCGTTCAGTTCGATGTCGAAGCTGCCGTCAACCACTTGGCCGACGGGGCTCTGCACGGGTTCGGCGGCCGTGCGGCACAGGTCGATGAAGGCGAGGATGGCGTGGTTGTCGAGCGCCTCGGCGCCCCAACCCTGCGCGGCAGCGGCGGCGACCAGGGCGTCCCAGGTCGGCAGGTCCGGGTTGATGAGCGGGGCGTCGGCGTCATCGGCGAGGGCGACGCTGGTGTCCTGGTCGTCCGGCTGTTCGCCGCCCTCTTGAGAGGTGGGCGCCGCGGCAGGCGCGGGCGCGGCCTCGGAGGGTTCCGGACGGGGTGGCGGCGTGTAGACCGCCGTCAGGACGTTGGTGTCGGCATCCAGCACCAGCTGGAGCATGTTTTCTGCGCCCATTTCACCCTCTCTCCGGTTCCGGCACGAACGGCCGGTTCAATCATTTGGTAATTGAACGAAATATTACGTCATATTCATTGCAAGGACGATCTTTACCGGCCTGAAACACGCAAAATTTATCGTCCGCATGGCCTAGTCATGTCCCCGATTTTCCCTGGGAAACCAGCGGCTTGCCGCGATGTAGATCATCGGCAGGAAAGACAGGACCGGGATGGTGCAAGCAGCATTAGGGCTCGCCAACGCGTCTCAGGACGCCGCCGGAGCCCCGTCCCATGTCCCAACCGCCCACTTCCATTCTTTCGGCCACGCGCGCCATCCTGGCGCGCGCCGGCGGGATGGCGGCGCTGGCGACGGGTGCTCTGGCGCTGGCGGCCGCAGCGCCGGTCCAGGCCGCCGATACCTACCGCTACAAGGACCCGTTCGGGGTATGGCGCACGATGAAAGTGCCCACCGGCACCGGTAAATACTACAAGCGGGCGCAGGCACGGACGGCGGGACGCGCCAGCGTCGAAGCCCTGTGCCTGACCTGTGAGCCCGAGGCGGGCGACGGCGCGCGCCGGGTGACCCGGGCCGCGGCCGAACCGCCCTTGCGCTGGAGCACGGTCAAGCCCACGACCAAGCACGACAACCTGATCGCCCGCGCCGCGCTGGATTCCGGCGTCGACCAGGCGTTGCTGACTGCGGTCATTGCCATCGAATCGGGGTTTCGCAGCGATGCCCGCTCGCCCAAGGGCGCGCTGGGACTGATGCAGTTGATGCCGGCGACGGCCGCGCCGTTGCTGTCGGTGGACGACGTGGAACGCGCGCTGGTGGATCCAGCGACCAACGTGCAGGCCGGATCGCGCCATTTGCGCCGGCTGATCGACCGGTATCCGGGCCGTCTGGATCTGGCGCTGGCCGCGTACAACGCGGGCGAGGGCGCCGTGCGCAAGTACGACGCCGTGCCGCCCTACGCCGAAACCCAGGCTTATGTGAAGAATGTGACGGCCTTGTACGAGCAGTACAAGGCGCCTTGAAGGGAGCGGGCGCCAGGCCCGCTCCGAAGACGTTTACAGCCCCGCGAAAACCTTTTCCGCGATATCCAGCGTGGCCTGGATCACGGCGTCGTCGTGGGTGGCCGACACGAAGCCCGCTTCGAAGGCGGACGGCGCAAAATGCACGCCGTGGTCCAGCATGGCATGGAAGAAGCGGTTGAATGCCGCCGTGTCGCATGCGGAGACCTGCGCGAACGAGGCCGGGATGCTGTCGCTGAAATAGATGCCGAACATGCCGCCCACCGAATCCGCCGAGAACGGCAGGCCGGCCTTGCGCGCGCGTTCTTGCAGGCCCTGCGCCAGCTTGGCGGTCTGGGCCGACAGGTTTTCGTAGAAGCCCGGGGCGCCGATCAGGCGCAGCGTGGCCAGACCCGCGGCCACGGCCACCGGGTTGCCCGACAGCGTGCCGGCCTGGTAGACGCCGCCCAGCGGCGCGATGTGCTTCATGACTTCGGCGCTGCCGCCAAAGGCCCCCACCGGCATGCCGCCGCCGATCACCTTGGCCAGCGTGGTGATGTCGGGCTTGACGCCGGTCAGGCCCTGCACTCCTTGCGGTCCGACGCGAAAGCCCGTCATGACTTCGTCGAAGATCAACAGCGCGCCGTGCTGCGAGCAGACTTCGCGCAGACCTTCCAGGAAGCCGGGCGCCGGCTTGATGAGGTTCATGTTTCCGGCGACCGGCTCCACGATGATGCAGGCGATGTCGGCGCCGTGCTGCGCGAAGGCTTCGCGCACGGCATCCAGGTTGTTGTATTCCAGGGTCAGCGTGTGCGAGACGAACTCAGGCGGCACGCCGGCCGAGCTGGGATTGCCGAAGGTCAGCAGCCCCGATCCTGCCTTGACCAGCAGGCTGTCCGAATGGCCGTGATAGCAGCCTTCGAACTTGACGATCTTGGCGCGGCCGGTGGCGCCCCGTGCCAGACGGATGGCCGTCATGGTGGCTTCGGTGCCCGAGCTGACCAGGCGCACCTGTTCCAGCGACGGCAGGCGCGAGATCAGCACTTCGGCCAGTTCGATTTCCGCTTCGGTCGGCGCGCCGAACGACAGGCCGTTGACGGCGGCTTCCTGTACAGCGCGCACCACTTCCGGGTGCGAGTGGCCCAGGATGGCCGGGCCCCAGGAGCCCACGTAATCGATGTACTGCTTGTCTTCCGCGTCCCACACGTACGGACCCTGCGCGCGCTTGATGAAGCGCGGCGTGCCGCCCACGGAGCGGAAGGCGCGCACCGGCGAATTGACGCCGCCGGGGATGCTGCGGCAGGCGCGGTCGAAAAGCTGAGCGTTACTGGACATGGGTATCAAGACTTGCGGTTGAAGTTGGCGGAATAGGGCGCCGAGCAGGCCACGGCCGCGGCCCGGATGCTGGGCGCCTCGAACAGGCTCGTGATGACGGCGATGGTGTCAGCGCCGGCCTGCGCCACGAGCGGGGCGTTGGCGGGGGTGATGCCGCCGATGGCCACCACCGCGGGACGGGGCGCATCGCGCTCATCGGCCAGGCGGCGGGCCTCGGTCAGGACGGACAGCGGCGCGCGCACCGTGTCGGGTTTGACCATGGAGGCGAACATGGCGCCGAAGGCGATGTAGTCGGCGCCGGCGTCGAGCAATTCACGTGCCCGCGTCAGGTCATCGTAGCTGGAGCCACCCAGGATCAGGTCGGGGCCGGCCTCGCGGCGGATGTGCACCAGGCTTTCGTCGTCGCGGCCCACGTGGGCGCCGTCGGCGCCGACATCCAGCGCAAGCCGCCAGTCGTCATTGATGAGGAACACCACGCCCAGTTCACGGCACAGCGGCGCCAGGGCGCGGGCCTGCGCCGCGCGCACCGCGTCCGGCACGTTCTTGCGGCGCAACTGCAGCGAGCGCATGCCGCCTGCGGCCGCATCGCGCACGGCCTGCAACAGGCGGTCGGTGTCGTCCCATTCAGGCGTCACGCCATACAGGCCGGTGGGGAAGCGCAAGGATTTCATTGGGGCAGGATCCGGTTGGGAATGCGCCGGCCCATGCCCGGCAGGAAGCTGGCGGCCACGGCCGCGTCCGCGTGGACCAGACCCTGGCGCACGGCCTCGGGCATTTCCAGGCCCTGCGCCAGCATGGCGGTGATGGCGGTGGCAGCCACGCCGCCGGCGTCGCCGTTGCGGTCGGGCGGCGCCTGCCAGGGCCAGGTGTGCGTCTGGCCGCCGGGGCCGAGCAGCACGTTGGCGAAGTGACCGGGACGCTGGGGGCTGCCCAGCACCAGGACCCACGCCGCGCCGGCCGCCACCAGGGCGTGCATGGGCGTGGGTGCGTCCCCGATATCGATATCGCCGTCGGCGTGCCACTGCGCAAGGCGCAGGTGTTCAATGACCAGCAGGTCCGTCTGCGGCAGCACCAGTTCCAGCGTCGCGGCCAGGAGGTCGTCGGCTTCGTCCTCGTCGGCGGCGCTTGCGGGCACCTGCGCGCGCTGGCCCAGGTGCAGAACGAGCGGCACCTGGCTATAGTCGGCGGCAACCTGCGCCGCCACGCTGGCCGTTTCCGCGGTGTATAGTCCGCCCACCTTGATGGCCTGCACCGGCATGTCTTCGAGCAGGCAACGCGCCTGGTCGTCCAGCAGGTCGGGCGAAACGGGGTGGATTTCTTCGATGCCGGCGGTGTCCTGCACGGTCAGCGCGGTCACGGCCGCCAGGCCATGACAGCCCAGGCGGGCGCAGGTGACGGCGTCCGCGGGCAACCCGTCCGAGCCGGAGGGATCGAACGGGCCGAAGACCAAAACGAGAGGGGGAGTTACGGAGGCCACGTGACAACGCTTGATTGAGGGCGCCCCGGCTCATTTGGCATGAATCAGGGGAACCCCTATTGGGTTTCGGTAAGATTGTCCCCATTCTAATGGAAGCCCCTCACCTTTGCCCCACCGCGGGGATGCCGGGTGGGGAATTGATGTAAGAGAGAACTATGCGTACTTGGATGTGTTTGATTTGCGGCTGGGTCTATGACGAAGAGGCCGGCCTGCCCGACGAAGGCATCGCTCCCGGCACCCGCTGGGAAGACGTGCCGCCCAACTGGGTCTGTCCCGAATGCGGCGCCCGCAAAGAAGACTTCGAACTGATGGAAATCTGAAGCCGTCACGCCCACATATTCCGCCAAGGCTCGTAAGATGGGGCATACCCCATCCCTAGTAACCGCCGCAGGGCCGCCAGGCATGATGTTTGCGTCTGCGCAGTCACTCCGAACGGTTTTCACAGACTACCCATGAAGGGGTTGCCATGACGGAAAAACATACCGAAAGCGCTGCGGCGCAGGCGGCCAATTTCGCCAACCAGTTCCTGATCGCCATGCCGGGCATGGTCGAGGGCAGCTTGGCGGGTTCCGTCATCTACGTGTGCGAACACACGGACCGCGGCGCGCTGGGGCTGGTCATCAACCGCCCCACCGACCTGACGCTGGGCACGCTGTTCGAGCGCATCGACCTGACGCTCGAGATCGGACCGGTCAAGGACACGTTCGTCTTTTTTGGCGGACCGGTCCAGACCGATCGCGGCTTCGTGCTGCACGCGCCGGCCGGCGATTACAGTTCCAGCATCAAGCTGGGCGACATGGCGCTGACTACGTCGCGCGACGTGCTGCAGGCCGTGGCCGACGGCAACGGCCCCGCGCGCATGCTTGTGACGCTGGGCTACGCCGGTTGGGGCGCGGGCCAGCTGGAAAGCGAGATGGGCCAGAATGCCTGGTTGAGCGTGGGCGCGGACGCGCACATCATCTTCGACGTGCCGCCCGAGGAACGCTATCCCGCCGCGCTCAAGCTGCTGGGCATCGATCCCGTGATGCTGGCCGGCGACGCTGGACATGCCTGAAGAAACCCTGCTTGCCTTCGATTTCGGCGAAAAGAAGATCGGCATTGCCATCGGCAATACGTTGACGCGCCAGGCGCGTCCGCTTGAAATCATTTTCAGCGAGGTCCGCGACGCGCGCTTTGGCCGCATCGCGGCGCTTTTGCAGGAATGGCAGCCGCACCGCGTTGTCGTCGGACTGGCGCTGGACGCCGAGGGCGGCGAGCAACCTGCCACGGCGCGCTGCCGCCGCTTTGCCAACCAGTTGCACGGCCGCTTCGGCGTCGCCGTCGAACTGGTCGACGAACGCGGTTCCAGCATGGAGGCTCAGCGCCTGCTCGGCACGCATGCCGCGGACGACGCAATGGCCGCGGCTGTTATCCTGCAACGCTACCTTGATGCCTTGCCCGCGGCCTGACGGCCGCGGCTTGTCTTGCCCATGCTCAATCCGCAACTCGATCGCCGCGGCGAACTCGCGCATCTGCTGACCACGGAAGGGTTGCCCCGCCGTCACGTCGTGCGGCTGCTCGAGATGGCGCGCGGACACGCGGCCGCCGGCGATGCGCCGCCATCGGCCGCGCCGGAAATGCCGGTGTTTCTTTGCCTGCCCGACACGGATGCCGCCGACCGCGAAGCCTACGCCGTGGCCGCGGCCAGCCTGTCCATGCTGCCGGTGCCGCTGGACGCGCAAGCCGGGCAGGCGCTGGCCGAAACCGTGGCGGGCCTTGCGCCGGGCGTGCTGGTTCTGCGTCATCCCCAAAGCGGCGCGGCGCATTGCGCTGCAGCCCATGCCGAGCCGGGCCTGCGCGTCCTGAACGCGGGCGACGGCCGGCATGCCGATCCCGTGCCGGCGCTGGCGCTGATGCAGGCCATCGGCGATGCCAAGCCCGATCTCACGAGCCTTGTCGTCACGCTGGTCGGCGACATCCGCCATTCGCGCGTGGCGCGTTCGATCATCCATCTTCTGACGACGCTGGGCGTGCCCGAGGTACGTGCCGCCGCGCCGCGCACGCTGCTGCCCGACGGTCTTGCGCAACTGGGCGTGCGCGCCTGCGCGACCCTTTTCGAAGGCCTGAGCGACGCCGACGTGGTGATCGTGTTTCCCTTGAATGTCGAAGACCTCAGCGGCGCGCAGCTTCCGTCGGCGCGCGAGTACGCCCATACGCATGGCCTGACGGCCGCGGCGATGGCGGCCGCCAAGCCGGACGTGCTGCTGTTGCCTGCCGGCGGGCTGGTGCCTGGTGTGGAGGTTGACGGCGACATCGCCGCCGGCCTTGAGCCCACCGAGGCGGGTGTCGCGGCGCTTGAACAACCGCTGCGCACGGCGGTGTTGCGCGTGCTGGCCGGAGCGGCGCCATGAGACTGCACATCGCCAATGGCCGGTTGATCGACCCCGCAAATGGCGTGGACGGTCAGCACGATCTCTACATCGCATCGGGCCGCATCATTGCCGTCGGCGCGGCGCCGGACGGATTCCAGGCCGATCGCCGCATCGATGCCAGCGGTCTGGCGGTGCTGCCGGGCCTGATCGACCTGTCCGCGCGCGTCGCGCAGGCGGGCCACACCGGATTCGCGCCCGCCGAGTTGCGCGCGGCGCTGGCCGGTGGCGTGACACGCCTGGTGCTGCCGCCGGACGCGGAAAGCCCGCTGGATGAGCCCACGAAGGTCGAGGCGCTGATGCGTCACGCGCAGGCTGGGCAGTGCACCGTCCACCCGCTGGGCGCGATGACCGTGGGTCTGGCGGGCGAAACGTTGACGGAAATGGCGCTGCTGGCGCGCGCGGGCTGCATCGCCTTTTCGCAAGGCGAGTCCATCATGGCCGACACGCGCGTGCTGTGGGGAGCGATGCGATACGCAAGCGGACTGGGCCAGACGTTGTGGTTGCGAGCGCAGGATCCGTGGCTGGCGCGCGGCACATCGGTGGCAAGCGGTCCTTACGCGGAGCGTCTGGGCCTGGAAGGGATGCCCGCCCAGGCGGAAACCGTGGCGCTGCACACGATCTTCGAATTGCAGCGCGCAACGGGCGCGCGGATTCACCTGGCGCGCCTGTCGAGCGCCGCCGGTATCGACCTGCTGCGCAAGGCCCGCCGCGAAGGCTTGCCGGTCACGGCAGACGTGTCGGTGAACAGCCTGCTGCTGACCGACGTGGACATCGGCTTCTTCGACACGAATCACCATCTGACGCCGCCGCTGCGGGGCCAGCGCGACCGCGACGCGATCCAGTCGGCGCTGGCTGACGGCGTGATCGACGCGCTGTGCTCGGATCACACGCCGGTTGACGCCCGGGGCAAGGCAGAACCGTTCGCGGCGTCCACGCCGGGCGCGACGGGGCTCGAACTGCTCTTGTCGCTGGCATTGAAATGGGCGCGCGACAGCCGCCGTCCCATCGGCGACGCCCTGGCGCGCGTGACGTCCGGCCCGGCCGCGGTACTCGCCGCCGTCGCGCCGCAGCTCGGCCCGTGCGGCCATCTGGGCGTGGATGCGCCGGCGGACCTGTGTCTGGCGGACCTGGACGCGGAATGGATGGTGATGCCCGCGGCGCTGCAAAGCCGCGGCGTCCATACACCTTTCGCAGGTATGATGCTGCCCGGTCGAGTACGAGCCACCATGGTTGGTGGCCAACCGGCCTGGGAGACTCCAGTTTGAAGCTGCTGCGCTTTGTCCTACGGCTGAGCCTTGTCCTGCCCCTGATCATTTTCGGCCTGCTTTGCGTGGGCCTGGTCTTCCCCCTGATGCGCCCCGCCGCCCGCGCGCGGCTGAACCGCCGCTGGTCGCGCTGGCTGATGGCAGCCTGTGGCCTGCAGGTGATCCTTAAAGGCGAGCCGCGCCTGGAAGGCCCGGTGCTGCTGGTGGCGAACCACGTGTCCTGGATCGACATCTTCGTACTGAACTCGGCGCGAGCGACGTCATTCGTGGCCAAGAGCGAGATCCGCTCCTGGCCGGTGATCGGCTGGCTGGTCGCCGGCGCCGGCACGCTCTTCATCGAACGCGGCCAACGCCACGCGGTCCACGCGATGGGCGAGTCGATGCAGGACCGCTTCAAACAGGGCGACGCGGTCGGCCTGTTTCCCGAAGGCACCACGAGCGAAGGCTTCGAACTGCTCCCTTTCCACGCCAGCCTGTTCGAACCGGCTCGAGCAGCCGCGGTGGAAATCCAACCCGTGGCGCTGCGCTTCATGCAGCACGGCAAACGCAGCGGCTACGCGGCCTTCGTGGGCGAGGAGTCGCTGGTGGCCAACCTCTGGCGCGTGCTGGGGGTTACAGGATTGGCAGTCGAAGTGGTTTTCCTGCCCCCGCTGGCGGCGCGGCATCCGGATGGGTCGCTGCCGACGCGATTGGAACTGTCGCATCAGGCTAGAGAGGCGATTTTGCGGGTGCTTTGAGGGTTATTTCGGGTTTATGGAGTTTGCGTCGGGCTGCGGGTATAGGGGTTCTTGGGGCGTCCGGCACGGTGGCGGCCCGGGGCGCGCGGGGCCACGATTGCGGTCCGGAGCCTTCGCTCCGGACTGCCCCGTCGTCATCTTCGTCCGCCTTCGGCTCCCTTCAGATTCCCTCGGGCTTATCGACGCCCCGCGCACCCCGGGCCGCCACCGCACCGGACTCGAGCAATAGAAATCTGACGGCCGGCGGGGTGGTCGGCGTGCTTGGCGTTTTAGCGCAGAGTATCTCGGGCTAGAAGCATCTTGCGGTGCCCGTCCCCGTTCGGCCGCGCGGGCGGCCTCCGGAGACTTACGCGGCGTCTTGCGGCGTGGTGATGACGCTTCGCGCGTAGGTACGTGCGTCTCACCAGGTGTCGGACACCCGTATAGATGGCCTTCAAGCTTGAAGGAGCGCTTCAGGGGTGTCGGACACCTTTGCGAGAGTGGTCAGCACCCGCGCGAGACACCTTTGCGACAGAGATCAGCGCCGCGCGATAACGGCACCAGTCGCCGCTAATCGTCACTTGAACTCAAGTGCCCGATGGGCGGCGCGAACAGATCGGCAAGCTGTGGCAACCCGTCGCCGCGCCGCCCATCACCGCCCACCCCCCATCGTGACGGCGGCCATTAGCAAACCAATCACCGCCAGCGCGAAGCGCACCCCCTCACGACGTCCCACCGACCCGATGCCGATTGCCGCCGCCCGGGCGGCAGCAATTCGGCGGCCCCGCAAATTCCCTTCCCTGAACACAGGTCTTGTAGCGCCCCAAACCAAAGACCCTGGCAGCACGGCGTCGCGGTCACCGTGGGTGCGAGCGCCGTCGATGCGCCCGAGGGAATCTGAAGGGAGCCGAAGGCGGACGAAGATGACGACGGGGCAGTCCGGAGCGAAGGCTCCGGACCGCAATCGTGGGCGATCGTGCCCACGGTGACCGCGGCGTCGGGCGACCTACGAAGACGGTACGCGACCGACGAAGATCCGCCGTGTCGTGTGACCGACGAAGACGGTACGCGACCTACGAAGATCCAACCGGGAACGGCCTAAGAAGAACAGAAGAACAGAAGAACAGAAGAACCCCGCCAAAACACCCGCCAGCCCTCACTCCGCCATCGGATCCTGAAACTGAGAACACTTAACCTGCACGACCTTCCGATCCTGCAATCGCAAAGCCGTCAACGACCCGCCCCACACGCATCCGGTGTCCAGGCAAATCACATCCGGCCGTTGCAACAACCCCAGCGTCGACCAATGCCCGAACACCGTCGTCACGTTACGGGTCGCCCGGTTAGGCACATCGAACCAAGGCACCAACCCGGGCGGCCAAGCCCCCGGCGTCACCTTCGTCGCGAACTCCATGTGTCCGTTGGGCGTGCACAGGCGGATCCGCGTCAGCGCGTTGATGATCACCCGCATCCGTTTGCCGCCCTTGTGGTCTTCCTTCCAGGTGGCCGGCTCGTTGCCGTACATCTTTTGAAGCGCCTTCTGCCAGTTGGGGCCGCGCAGCGCGTCCTGGACTTCGCCAGCCAGGGCCAGCGTCTTGGCGACGTCCCACTTGGCCAGCGTGCCTGCGTGGACCAGCAGGTGGTTCTGTTCGAAGTGCGCCAACGGGCGGGAGCGCAGCCAGTTGAGCAGGTCCGTGGCGTCCGGTGCGCGCAGGATGGATTCCAGCGTGTCGGACTTGGACGGCTTGCGTACGCCCGCGGCCGCGGCCAGGAGGTGCAGGTCGTGGTTGCCCAGGACCACCGTGGCGCGGTCGCCCAGGTCGATGATGCGGCGCAAGGTTTCGAGCGACTGCGGGCCACGGTTGACCAGGTCGCCAGCGAACCAGAAGCGCGACTTGGGGTCGCCGACGAGTTCGGGGTGGGACAGCAAGCGATCCAGCGGCGAGCAGCACCCCTGCACGTCGCCGATCATCCAGATACTGCCGTTCATGCGGGACTCTTGCTCCAAGGCCAACGTTGCTGGATGAGACGGGTAATGGTGTGGCGGTATTCCATGTAGCTCATGGCGCCCAGCGCCAGCGCCATGGCGCCCAGATTCGGGCCCAGGGCGGTAAGCCAGGGCGGCCACTTGCCCAGCATACCCACGTTCAGCGCAAGCTGGTTCAGCATGAAGAAGGCCACGCCCAGCAGGATGCCCACGAACACCTTGGCGCCGACGCCGCCGCGGCGGGTCTGCATGAGGCCGATGGGCGCGGCGATGGTGATCATCACGATCAGGGTGAAGGGGTAGGCCAGTTTGCGCCACAGGGCGACGACCTGGCGGCCGTATTGAAGCTGGTTGTCCCGCAGGTATTCCACGTAGTCGAGGAGCGTGACGATCGACATGCGTTCGGGGGTCAGCACGCGGGCCAGCAGGCGTTCGGCGCTGAGGGTGGTGTCGATGGAGCGTTCGGGCAGCTTGACGACGGTGGCGGGCGGATTCTTGGGCGGCCGGGCGTTGGCCAGCGCCTCGGCGGCCTCGGCGTCCAGGCGCGTCTCGGAGACGTCCTTGAGCACCAGGTCGCCCCGCGTGAACGTGCCCGTGGGGGCGGTGGACAGCGCCGTCATCGTCAGGTCTTTCTTGAATTCGTAGAGCGTGACGCCCGCCACCTGGCCGTCGCCCTTCAGTTCGGCGATGTTGATGATGCGGGTGCCGCCGTTGGCGGTGGGTTCCTTGAACCAGTAGCCGCTCTTCAAGCGATCGCCGCCGGCCTTGCCGCGGAACATCAGGTTGGCCTCGCCGGTCTTGACCTCGGCCCAGGGCGTCACGTATTCGGACAGCAGGCCCGCGCCGATCATCAGCGGGATGGTGACGATCCAGAGCATCCGCAGAAGCCGCATGCCGCTGACGCCGGAAACCCGCAGGATGACGAGTTCGTTGCGCTGGGCCAAGCCCGCCAGCGCCAGGATGGCGCCGATCAGGAGCCCGATGGGCAGAAGATCATAGAGACGGGTGGGGATCGCCAGCGCCTGCATGTACAGCAGGGCCATCATGGAGAACTTGTCGCCCACGTTGTCCAGGTCGTCCACCAAAGCGAAGAACGTGAAGAGGCCCAGCAGGGCCAGAAGGACCACTGCGCAAGAGCGATAGACCTCGCGGGCCAGGTAGCGACGTGCAGTACGCATGGAGGAAAAAGGAATGGAGCGCGTAAACGTGAAAGCTTAACAAATCCCGCAGCCCGAAGACGGCCGGGAGGATCGAATCGTCCCATTCCCCTTTCAGGGGATGTCGACCAGCTGCATCCGGCGCGTCAGGATGCCGACGCGGGAGTTCAGGTAATTGGACTTGCGATGGCTGTCGTAGAAGCGCGGATTGGGCAGCATGGCCGCCAGCCGGGCGGACTGGGCGTTGCCCAGGTTGGCGGCGGTGGTATTGAAATAATGCTTGGCGGCGGCCTGGGCGCCGAATACGCCCACGCCCCACTCGGCGACGTTCAGATAGAGCTCAAGGATCCGTTCCTTGCTCATGACGTGTTCGATCATGTAGGCCAGGACCAGTTCCTGGCCCTTGCGCAGGTAACTTCGCGAGCCGGACAGAAACAGGTTCTTGGCCAGCTGCTGGGTGATGGTGGAGCCGCCGCGCCGCTTGGAGCGCCCGGCCTCTTCCTGTTTCTGGTTGTATTGCCAGGCCTTGCGGATGGCGTCCCATTCGATCCCGTCGTGGTCCGTGAAATTCGCGTCCTCGGACGCGATCACCGCGCGCTTGAGCGAACGGTTGATCTTGTCGTAGGGCACCCATTCGTGCTTGAGCTCGATCCCCGGGTCTTCCTTGCGCAGACGCGACAGCTCTTCGCGCATCATCGCGCTGCTGCCCGGGTCGCGGTAGTTGTACCAGACCACCTGGGCGAACAGCCAGAATTGGTACAGCAGGACGGCGCACACCAGCGCCATCAGCAAGCCGGTGGTGATACGGAACCAGTTTCGGCCGCCGCTGCGGCCAGTTCGGGTCGCCATGCCGTTCAGCTACCGGCGGCCAGCGCCTCGCGCAGCGCCGTCAGGACGGGCGCCGCATCCGGGCGCACGCCGTGCCAGATGAAAAAGCTTTCGGCCGCCTGGCCGACCAGCATGCCCAGCCCGTCGGCGGTCAGCGCGGCGCCGTCGGCCTTGGCCTGCTGCATGAAGGCGGTGGGCTGCGCGCCGTACATCATGTCGTAGGCGGCGGCGCCGTCGGCGTACAGCCCCGGCGGCAGGTCGGGGGCGGCGTTCTGCAGCCCGCTGGCGGTGGCGTTGATGACAAGATTCCAGCCGCCGGGCAGGGCGGCGCTCGCCAGGGCGCCGGCGGTGACTTGGGTCTGCGGTGATACGCCGCTGGCGCGCCAGGCCGCGGCCAGTTCCTCGGCGCGGGCGGCCGTGCGGTTCACGATGTGGATGCGGGCGCAGCCGGCCTCGGCCAGCGGCTGCAGGACGCCGCGCGCCGCGCCGCCGGCGCCGACCAGCAGCACGTTGGCGCCCGCCAGGCGCACGCCCAGGCGCAGCAGGTCGTTGACCAGACCAACGCCGTCGGTGTTGCAGCCGTGCCAGACGCCATCGCGCCACGACAGGGTGTTGACGGCGCCGGCCAGCCGCGCGCGGGCCGACAGGTGGTCCGCCGCGAGGGCGTAGGCCTCAAGTTTGAACGGCACGGTGACATTCAGGCCCAGCCCGCCATCGGCCACGAATTCGGCGACGGCGCCGGCAAAGCCATCCACCGGGGCAAGCAGGCGCTCGTAGCGCAACGGCTTGCCGGTCTGCTGCGAAAACATGGCGTGGATCTGAGGCGAGCGGCTATGCGCGATGGGATTGCCGATGACGGCGTAGCGGGCTTGAGGAATCGCCTCGGTCATGGGGCCTGTGTTTCCAGAGTGTCGTTGACGAAATGCCAGGTGCGGGTGATGACCAGCACGTCCGTATCGCGGGCGATATCGGGCGGGAAGGGGGGGAAGGGCGCGGCCAGCTGGACGATGCGGCGCGCCGCCTGGTTCAGGACCGCATGCGGCGAAGGCTGGTCGATCTCGACCTCGGCGATGCTGCCATCGGCACGGACCGACACCGTGATGCGCAGCGATCCGTAGATGCGGCCGCGGGCTTCGTCGGGGTAATGCTGGGTGCCGACCGTCTCGATGCGCGTGCGCCAGGCATCCAGATACGCGGCGTAGCGGGACGCGTCGGCGGAGGGCGCGATGAACTGTTTGCGCGGTTCGGCGCTGTATTGCTGGACCCGCGCCGCCAGCGCCGCCACCTGGGCGTTCTGGATGACGCTGGCCTGATCCTGGGCGTCCTGGCCGACATCGGCGCCATCGGGCCACGGATTGACCGCCTGGCGCTCGGGGCCGGCGTTGTGCGGCGACTGCAACTGGGTCATCAGCCGGGCCTGTTCAGCTTCGAGCTGCACCTGGCGCTGGCGCATGGCTTCCAGCACGATGGTCTCGGCCGAGCTGCCGGTCTGGGGGAGCGGGGTGGTGGACACGCCGCGGTCGGCGTTGCCGCCGCCGGTCATCTGGTTCTGCGCCACGGTGCGCGGGGTTTCAGGCGGCGTCTCGCTGCGGGCGTTCAGCAGCACGACTTCCAGGCTGGTCACGGGCGGCCGCGTCTGCGCGGGCGCGCTGAACCGCCACGCCAGCGCGCCGGCGTGCACCAACAGCGATATCGCGATGCCGATACGCAGGTAGTGCTGGGCGGGTTGGCCCAGCCACCACAGGTAACGGCTCAGCATCGAGGGGGAATCTGCGTGTTGCACCTGCGCATTGTAAGGCGAGTCCAGGGGCGCGGTGCGCTCCGTCCGACGGCTGTAACAGCCCTCGGACGGACGGTCTAGACCGGATCAGGCGGTCGGCCGGGAAAAGATCCAGACCTTGCTGGCGGGCAGCGCAAGCCGGCAGGGGCCGGGCTCGCGGCCTTCCGGACCGTAGGCGCGCAGGGCGAGGCTGCGGGCCGGATCGGCGTCCGGCGTGCGGAACAGGTATTCCCAGCGGTCGCCCAGATACATGCTGGTCAGCAGCGGCATGTCGACGTGGTTGCCCTCCGGGTCGTCGGCCAGGCGCACCTGCTCGACCCGGATGACCGCGGTGGCATCCTGGCCCGCCACGACGTCCGCGCCGGCCTTGCCCCACAGCGACCAGCCGGGCCCTTCGATGCGGGCTTGCCCGTCGCGCAGCTCGGTGACCTTGCCATCCAACCGGTTGTTGCTGCCCATGAATTCGGCCGTGAACAGGGTGGACGGTGCGCCGTACATTTCCTGCGGCGTGCCCTGCTGCTCAATCTTGCCGTTGTTCAGCAGCAGGATGCGGTCGGAGATCGCCATGGCTTCGCTCTGGTCATGCGTCACCATCAGTGCGGACAGGCCCAGGCGGATGATGAGTTCGCGCAGGAAGGCGCGCGCTTCCTCGCGCAGCTTGGCGTCCAGGTTGGACAGGGGTTCGTCCAGCAGGATGACGGGCGGGCTGTACACCAGCGCCCGGCCGATGGCCACGCGTTGCTGCTGGCCGCCGGATAGCGCGTGCGGGTGGCGCTGGCCAAGCTTGCCCAGGCCCAGCTGGTCCAGCACGGCCTGCACGCGCTCGCGCACCTCGGCGCCCGGTGTCTTGCGCAGCTTGAGCGGATAGGCAACGTTCTCGAACACGGTCTTGTGCGGCCACAGCGCATACGACTGGAACACCAGTCCCAGGTTGCGCTCTTCGGCCGGGATTTCCTGGCGGGCCGCGCCGTCGTACACGACGCGGTTGCCGATGGTGATGCGGCCGCGCTTGGGGCCTTCCAGGCCGGCCACGGCGCGCAGCAACGTGGTCTTGCCGCTGCCCGAGGGCCCCAGCAGGGACACCACTTCGCCCTGGCGCAGCTGCATCGACACGCCCTTGAGCACCGGGTTGTCGCCGTAGTCCAGGTGCAGGTCTTCTACAGAAAGCTCAATCATGAAGTTTGACTCCGAATCGCAGGGCGATGCCCAGGCCGATCACGACCAGAACGATATTGATGAAGGAAAGCGCGGCCACGATGTCGATGGCGCCCGAGGCCCACAGCGACACCAGCATGGAGCCGATGGTCTCGGTGCCGGGCGACAGCAGGTAGACGCCGGTGGAGTATTCGCGCTCGAAGATCAGGAACATCAGCAGCCACGAGCCGATCAGGCCGTACTTGGCCAGCGGCACGGTGACGTGGCGGGTGACCTGGCCGCGGCGCGCGCCGGCGCTGCGGGCGGCCTCTTCCAGTTCGGGCCCCACCTGCAGCAGGGTCGACGAGATGAGCCGCAAGCCATAGGCCATCCACACGACGGTGTACGCAAGCCACACGCTGAAGATGGTGCTGCGCAGGGCGCGCAGCCATTCGACGAAGTTCTCGCGCAGCCATTCGGCGAAGGGCAGGGCCGACAGCCAGCCGCCTTCGTCCACGTCCAGCGCGTTGTCCAGCCACATCGGCACGAACAGGAACACCCACAAGAACGCCAGGCCGGCCAGCAGGCCCGGCACGGCGCGCGGCACCAGCACGCTGTAGTCCATGAAGCGCGTGACGTTGTCCGGCTTGCGGTGCATGGCCAGGCCCACGAACATGTAGCACATGACCGCAAGCGCGCCGCCGAAGACGCCGATGGCGACCGAGTTGACGATGGCGCGCATCAGGTTGGGCTGCGAGAACACGGTACGGAAGGCGTCCAGCGACAGCACGTCAAAGAGCGACACGCCCAGGCCCCAGTTGGACACGAACGCGCGCAGCAAGACGCCCGTCAGCGGCACGATGATGGTGACGAACAGCCAGAACGCCACGACCCCGCCCGCGACCCAGCGCCACTTGCCCAGCGGCAGCGGCCGCGCGCGCGAGGCCTTGCCCTTGACGGTGACGAAGCGGTTGGCGGTGCGCATCAGGCGGCGTTGCAGCATCACCAGCGGGATCGTCATGCAGATCAGCACCACGGCCACCGCGGCCATCAGGTGATAGGACGGGATGCCCAGCTTGTTGGTGAGCTTGTACAGGTAGGTGGCCAGCACCAGGTTGCCTTCCGGGTCGCCCAGCACCAGCACCAGGCCAAACACTTCCAGGCCCAGGAAAAAGAGCAGCACGGTGGCGTACAGCATGGCCGGCCGCACCATGGGCAGGCTGACGGACACCATCACCCGCAGCGGCGAGGCGCCGGTCACCCGCGCGGCCTCTTCCACGTCGGACCCCATGCTGCGCAGCGCCGACGAGATGTACAGGTAGGCGTGCGGCACGTGCGTCAGGCCGGCGATGATGACGATGCTGGTCAGCGAATAGACGTTCCAGGGCACGAAGCCCAGAATGTTCTGCGTCCAGGTCGAGAAAAAGCCAACGGGGCCGGCGGCGACCACGTAGCCGAAGCCCAGCACCATGGGCGACACGAACACCGGCACCAGGATCAGCGGCTCGATCCAGCGGCGGCCCGGCAGGTCGGTGCGGATCATCAGGAACGCCAGCATGCCGCCCAGCGGAATGGCGATGGCGGCCAGCCCGAACGCGAGAATGAAGCCGCTGCGTAGCGCCTTGTAGAAATCGGGGTCCGCGAAGATGAAGCGGAAGGCGTCCAGACTCCAGGTCTTGGACGGGGCAAAGAAGGGCGCCGAGAGAAAACTCTGGATGATGATGAACGACAGCGGCACGTAGATGGCGAGCGCCGTGATCAGCACCACCACGCCGCGTGGCAGGGACTGCCATTTTCTGCGCAATGACTGCATGGGAAATCCTGTGGTCTTGAAGGACGCGGTGGCCGCGCCGCCGGGGACGAGGGCCCCGGGGCAGGGTCAGGCGGACGGCGCGCCGTCCGCTGCGTTTGCGGCGGCTCCGGGCCGCGAGGCCGCCCGGAGCCCGGGCATCACTTGCCCGCTGCGGCCCGCCATTGCTTGATGAATTCCAGGCGCTTGTTCTGGTCCAGGTAGTCCAGCAGCGTTTCGTCGACCGGAATCGGCTTGAGCGAGGCGCCCAGCTTCTTGGTCATGCCGTCCACGTCGTTGTCGCCTTCGATGTCGTCGCGAACGGACGCCAGGTCGGCCTGGTTGGCCATGATTTCCTGGCCCTTCTGCGACAGCAGGTAGTCCATCCACAGCTTGGCGGCGTTGCGGTTCTTCGCCTTCTTGCTGATGAACGCCACGCGCGACAGCACCAGCGCGTAGTCGGTGGGGTAGGCCACGCCCAGCGACGGATCGTTCTTGGCGCGGGTCTCCGCGTACGAGCCCAGGATGTTGTAGCCGATCAGGTTTTCGCCCGAGGACACGCGTTCCATCATGGTGCCGGTGGACGACTGCACGACCAGGCCGCCCTTGGCGATGTCCTTGAGGGTCTCGAAGTACTTGGGATCGTTGGCCTTGTCCTGCACCGCCAGCATGAAGCCGACCGCGGACTTCTCGATGTCGTAGGTGGTGACCTTGTTCTTGAACTTGTCGGGCTGGCTGGCGATCAGCTTGGCCAGCGCGCCGTGCGTGGTGGGCACTTCATTGGCGGGAATGAGCCGCTTGTTGTAGATGAAGACGGCCGGCTCGTAGGTCGTGCCGTAGGCGGAATCCTTCCAGACGGCCCACGACGGCAGCTTGCCGGCCTCGGGCGACTTGTACTTCAGCGCGTAGTCGGTGGCCAGCTTCAGGGCCGAGTCCATCGACGAGCTCCAGACGATGTCGCCGCTGCCGCCGCCCGCCGCCTGTTCGCTGATGTAGCGGTTGTAGAGCTCGGTGCTGTTCATGTCGTTGTATTCGACCTTGACGCCCGGATACATCGCTTCGAAGCCCTTGATGATGGGGCCGGCGGCCTTGGTGTCGGTGGTCGAATAGATGACGACCTTGCCTTCCTTCTTGGCGCCGTCCAGGACCTTCTGGTAGTCGGCCGGATAGCCCGCCGGCACAGCCTGCGCGAAGGCGCTGCCCGAGGCGATGGCGAATGCGGCGGCGCAGGCGGCCGCCAGTTTGGACTTGGCAAGCATGGGTGTTGTCTCCGATTGGATTTGGCTTGATGCGGGCTCTGGGGCCCGCGTGCAGCCATCTTAGGAGTGCGCGTCTGTCGTCGTCCTGTCATGGCGGCAGGCGGCGGCTAGGGGAAATCCCTGGGCCACGCCTGCGCGCCGGGTTACGGACGCTGCGGCGTGTCGGTGACGAGCCGGATCCAGTTCTGCACGAACCGGGAATGGCGGCGCTGGTCCAGGCCGACGAGCAGCGCGGGGCTCAGCACCACGGGCTGCACGATGCCCTGCGACCGCGCCAGCACGGCTTCCGACGTCCACCGTCCCGGCGTGTCTTCCATGATGGACCCCAGCGCGGCATGGCTGGAAGCCACCTGCTGGCCGGCGGGCGACAGCAGCCAGTCGACCAGGGCGCGGCCGAGGTCGGGGTTGGGGGCGGTGCGCGCGATGAGGACCGAGCGCGCCAGCACCAGCACGTAGTCCTGCGGAAACACCACGCCGATGGGCCGGCCCGCAGCCTGGCGCGACAGCGCGTAAGAGCCAAGGATGTTGTAGCCGATGTCGAGTTCGTCGCGCTCGATAGCGTCCAGGATTTCGGCGCTGGTGGCCGCCAGCCGCACGCCGGCCTGGCCCATGGCGTTGGCCAGCCCCCAGAAGTTGGAAGAGACGAGCTCATCCTGTTCGGCCAGCAGATAGCCCACGCTGCTGGCGGCAATGTCGTAGGTGCCGATGCGACCGCGCAGGCGCAACGGATCCTGCTCCAGCAGGCGCAGCAGGTCCTGGCGCGAGCGAGGCACTTCAGCTTCCGCGAAGCGCTTGGGGTTGTAGACGAAGACGGCGGGCTCGAACGTGAAGCCGTAGACCTCGTGCCGCCATATGGCCCACGACGGAAGCCGCGCGGCGTAGGGCGAGGCATAGCTCAGCGCATAGCCATCGTTGGCAAGCCGGATCTGCAGGTCCGACGCGGAACTCATGAGGACGTCCACATCCTTCAATCGCCCTTCGATGGCGGCTTCGTAGAGCTCGCGGCTGCCCATTTCGCGGTACACGACGCTGACGTCGGGGCGATGCGACTGAAAACCCTGGATCAGCGGGGCGACGACGGGCGTGTCCGTGGGGCCGGCGATGGTGAGGACGCGCGAGGACGGTTGGGGCGCGGGATAGCGGGTGATTATCTCGGGGATGCCGGCAACCTGCGGTGCGGCGGGTGGAGCAGCCGCGCCGGTCACCTCGACGTCCGCGGCCCGCACGTCGGCGGACGGCGCGGCCAGCAGCAGGCTGGCGGCGCAGACCGCGGCAGCAGCTGCCATCAGCGCGCGGTTGGCCCCGGCACGCGCCAGCGGCAGGACGACGCGGGCCGTCAGGCCGCCGCCGGGCCGGTCCAGCAGCCACAGCGACCCGCCGTGGGCCACTGCAACGGACCGCACGATCGCCAGTCCCAGTCCGGATCCGGGCAGCGTTTCCCCGGCGCGGCCGCGCGAGAAACGTTGCTGCACCGATTCCTTCTCGTCGTCGGCCACGCCTGGGCCGCGGTCCGAGACAGTGAGCGCGACGCGATAGCCGGCAACGGGCGTGGCCTGGATATCAACCGGCCCGTCCGGCGCGTAGCGCAGGGCATTGTCGACCAGGTTGCGCAACATTTCGCGCAGCGCGATCCGATCGCCGGCGATGCGCGCGCGGCGCACTTCGGGCGCAATGGCGATGCGCAGCCGCTGCGCCTCCAACGGGCCAATGCGGCGGCGCGTTTCGTTGACGGTTTCCGCCACGCCGACCATCGCGCGGGCGCCCTTGCCGAGCCGGTGGGTGATGGTGGCGTCCATGAGCAGCTGGTTGATGAGCTGGCTGGCGTGGGTGGCGTTCAGATGGATGCGTTCGAGCCGGGCGTGCAAGCGCTGCGGATCGGTCTCGTCCAGCGCTACCTCGGCTTGCGCGCGCAGCGAGGCAAGGGGCGTGCGGACCTGGTGCGCGGCATCGGCGACCAGGGTGTTAAGCGTGTCCATGGCGCCAGACAACCGCTGCATGAAGCCGTTGAGCGCTTCGATCAACCGCCGCACTTCGCGCGGGACGGGTTTGACGAGCGGCTCCAGGTCATCCGGCGCTCGCCGCCGCAGTTCGCGTTCGACGACGGCAAGCGGCGCGAAGGCGCGCTGCACGCCAAACCACAACAGGCCCAGCGCGACCAGGGACACGACGACCAGCGGCAGCACGCTGCGGCCAAGAATCTCGCCGGCCAGCGCCTCGCGCGAGCCCAGCGTCTCGGCGACACGCAAGGTGACCCAGCCGGCATGCTGGCTGGCCGAGACCAGGCGGCCAACGGTCGCGACGCGGATGGGTTCGTCGTGATAGCTCAGATAGGTGAAAACGGGCGTGGCCGACTGCGCGAGGGGCAGGCCGGGCGCAAGGTCGCCGTACCCGGTGATGAGCCTGCCGTTTGAAGTGCGCGCTTCATAGAACACACGCTCGCCGCCGGAAAGCATCGCCAGCGAGGACACGGGCGGCTCGACGGTGACTTCGTTGTCTTCGATCTGGACGGACCCGGCAATGGTCAGCGCCGAGGCCGCGAGCAGTCGGTCAAACGCCTGCTCGGCGGCGCGTTGGGCATAACCGCGCAAAAAGAACACGAGCCCGATGAGCGCGCAGGCGAGCAGCACGGCGCCCAACGTGAAGACGCGCTGGCGGATGGAGAAGCTTTCAGGGATGTTCATGGCTGCGGGCCTGATACCCGACGCCCCGCACGGTGACGATATCCACGGACGCACCTGCAAGCTTTTTGCGAAGCCGCGAGATAAGCAGCTCAAGCGCATTGAGCGAGCCGTCGTCCAGGTCGAAGATCTGGTTCATGAGGCGTTCCTTGGCAACGGTCTGGCCCAGCTTGCCGACCAGGATCTCAAGCAACCGGAATTCCCGCCGCCCCAACTCCAGCGGCGTGCCGGCCAGTTCGACATGCCGATTCGCCAGATCCAGACTGAGATTGCCGTAATGCGCCACACTGGTGGTCTGCCCCGCAGGCCGCCGCAACAAGGCGCGCAGCCGGGCTTCCAGTTCGCGCAGATCGAACGGCTTGACCAGGTAGTCATCAGCGCCCAGATCCAGCATGTCGATCTTGTCTTCGATCTCGGCGCGTGCCGTCATGACGAGCACAGGCGCCTCAAGACCCGCCGCCCGCAACTCTCGGATAAGCGTGAATCCATCCTTGCCGGGCAAATTGATATCCAGCACGAGTGCGTCCCAGGTCTCATCCAACCCCCAACGCAACGCCTGCACGCCATCACGCACCCACTGCACACTATGACCCGCCGAACGCAGCTTGCTCTCAACGGCATCGCCAAGATCGAGATTGTCCTCGACCAGCAGAATGCGCATGTTTGCTCCTCCTTTGTTGTGCTTTTTTCTGGGGAGTTTAACGGGGGGCGTTGATGTGCGGTGTGTTGGTGGTGCTTGGAAACCTTTGGGCGGTTGAAGATTGAGTTCTTGAGGCGTCCGGCACGGCGGCGGCCCGGGGCGCGCGGGGCCACGATTGCGGTCCGGAGCCTTCGCTCCGGACTCCCCCTTCGTCATCTTCGTCCGCCTTCGGCTCCCTTCAGATTCCCTCGGGCTTATCGACGCCCCGCGCACCCCGGGCCGCCACCGCACCGGACTCTGGCAGTAGAAATCTTCAGGCCTCCGGGGCGGACAGTGTGCTTGGCATTTTTGCGCGGATTGTCTCGGGCCAGAAACATCTTGCGTAGCCCGTCTCCGTTCGGCCGCGCGGGCGGCCTCCGGAGACTTACGCGGCGTCTTGCGTTTGGATGATGACGCTTCGCGCGTAGGTACGTGCGCCTCACCAGGTGTCTGACACCCGTATAAATGGTCTTCCAGCTTGAAGGAGCGCTTCAAGGGTGTCAGACACCTTTGCGAGAGAGATCAGCACGCGCGCGGTAACGTCACCAGTCGCCGCTAATCGTCCCTTGAACTCAAGTGCCCGATGGGCGGCGCGAACAGATCGGCAAGCTGTAGCGACCCGTCGCCGCGCCGCCCATCACCGCCCACCCCCAACGTGAGGCGGACCATTAGCAAACCAATCACCGCCAGCGCGAAGCGCACCCCTCGCGACGTCCCACCGCCCCGATGCCGATTGCCGCCGCCCGGGCGGCAGCAATTCGGCGGCCCCGCAAATCCCCTTACCTGACCACAGGTCTTACAGCGCCACATACCAAAGACCCTGGCAGCACGGTGACCGCGGCGTCGGGCGACCTACGAAGACGTTACGCGACCGACGAAAACCAACCGCGACCTACGCAGATTCCCCTTTAACTTCGCCCACAAACCGACAATCCAACTCCAGAGACAACTCATCCATCCCCAGAATATCCACTTCAACAGCCGTCCCCCGCTCAAACTCAGGCATCCCACCCACCCGAGTCACCAGCGGCGCATTCGCAAACCGCACGAGATCCTCGCGCAGCACATGCGCCACCGTCCGCGTCACGCCGTTCTGTTTCAGCCAGCGCAGGCACCAGTAGCGTTCCATTGCGCTCTGGAACTCGGCCCAGGCGGCGTATTGCGCGTCGAAGGCGCCGATGATGGCGAACAGGTCCGCGTCGCGCGGCTTGAAGGGGGCGATCAGGCGGGCGGATACGCCGTGTTCCACCGCGGCGATCAGCTGCCACTGGTTGACCAGGTCGACATAGCGGCGCAGCGGCGACGTGCTCCACGCGTATTGCGGGACGCCAATGGCTTCGTGCGGCAGCGCCTGCGTGCTCATGCGCACGCGGCCCGCTTGTTGCGAGCGGTAGATACCAGGCACGCCGTGCTGGTTCAGCAGGCCGCCCCACAGGTTGTTGGCCAGGATCATGTACTCGGCGACCATGCGGTCCAGCGGCGCGTTGCGCTGGCGCGGGACCAGGCGCACAGGCGTGTCGGGATCGTCGGGGTTGCCGTCCAGATAGAAGCTGTATTCGACCCGGGAGTTGTTCTCCGGCTTGCCGCGCACATTTTCGCGTTGCGCCGACAAGGCCTGGGCCAGCTTCCAGAGCGGACGCAGCCAGTGCCCGTAGGGCAGATCGGCCGTCGGGTCCGCGAGGCTTGCCTCGGTGACCTGGGTGTCCAGCATGTTGTGGCGCAGGTTCTCGCGCACGACGATGCGTTCCAGGCGGGTTTCCGATTCGATGACTTCGCCGGTTTCGGAATTGGCGATGACGTACAGCGACAACGCGGGCACTTCGCGGCCGGCGTCCAGGGAGAACGCCTGGATGACGCTGTCCGGCTGCATCGGGATCTTGTCGCCGGGCATGTAGACGGTGGACAGGCGGGCGCGGGCCAGCTTGTCCAGGTCGCTGTCGCGGGTGACGGACAGGCCCGGCGCGGCGACGTGGATGCCGACGCGCACGCGGCCGTCCGGCAGGGTCGAGACCGACAGCGCATCGTCGATTTCCGTCGTGGTGACGTCGTCCACGGAGTAGATCTCGGCATCGGCCAGCGGCAGTTCGCGGTCGATGGGGGGCAGTTCCACGTCGGGGAAGGCCAGTCCGCGCGGGAAGTTGACGGCCAGGAAGCGGCGCTTGTGCAGCGCGAGCGCGTGCGGCCAGGCGCCCAGTTCGAGCAGCAGGCGGTCCGGGGTCTTGCCCAGCTTGGCGCATGCGGCGTCCAGTGCCTTCCATTGCTGCGAGTTCTTGTCCGGGCGGATCAGCAGCGATTCGGCGGCCTGCGCGATCGGCTCAGGCAGGCGGCCGGCGGCCATTTCGTCGACCCATTCCTGCTGCTGCTCGGCCTGCCGCTGCTTCTTTTCCAGCGCGGCCAGCGCGGCGGCCAGGATGTCGGGCGGAGCAGGGCGGTAGCGGCCCTTGCCGCGGCGATGGAAGTAAGCCGGCGCGCCGTGCAGGCGCATCAGCAGCGCGGCCTGTTCGACGGGCGTAGGAGCGTGGCCGAAGTAATCGGCGGCCAGGGCGGGCGAGTCAAATTCTTCCTGAGGCGCGCATTCCCACAGGAATTGCAGGTCCAGGGTTTCGGCCGTGGCGGCCGCCTGGCTCATCAGGGTCGCCGGGTCCGGCGACGCGAAGTTGAACAGGGTGTTGGCGCGCTTGATCTTGCTGCGCTTGCCCGATTCTGACTCCACCTGCAGGCTGGCGTCGGTCTCGGACAGGATATGGCCGGCCTTGAAGCTGCCGTCGTCTTCGTAAAACACATACATGGTGGGGATCGTCCTGGGCGGCGGCCTCGCGCCGCCTTGCGCAGCTTTAGGGGTGTTGAAAGTCGATATTGATTATCAAGGGCGTACCGGCTTGCCGCCTAGGGCGAACTCGAGCACTTCCGGCATCCAGTCCGCGAAATCGGACAAGCCGTGGTCGCTGCCTTGCACGATACGCTGGCGGCAGCCTGCGTACCGGTCGCGCATTTCGCGCCAGTCCAGCACTTCGTCGCCCGTTGCGGCGACCAGGAAATACCGGTCGGGCTGCGTGATGCGCGGCGCATGGATGGCGGCCAGTTCAGCCACATACTCGGGCAAAAAAACGAACGGCGCGCCGGAATGATACATGTGGTGCTCGCCGACCTGGGTGGCAAGGTCGCGCGCGGCGTTGACGGCGGGGTTCAGCAGCACGGCCTTGCAGCCCAGCTGCTCGGCGATCCAGGTGGCGTAGAAACCGCCCAGCGACGAGCCGATGACGGTCAATTCGCGCGGCGAGTCGGCGTTGGCCAGCCGGTCGCGCGCCATGCCCATTGCCAGGTCGATCGCTTCCCGCGGGCTGGCGGGCAGTTGCGGGCAGGCCCAGGCCTCGTTCAGGCCGCGCTCGGCCATGGCGCCCGCCATCATGCGCGCCTTGAAGGAATCAGGCGACGACCGGAAACCGTGTAGATAGAGAATCATTGCTTGCTGTTTCCGTCTGCGTTGCGGGAGGCCGGCTGGAGCTGGCCTTGAGGCCGGTCGGGCGGGCCTGCCGGTTCCGGCTGGGCCCGCGCGATCGGCCGGCGGCGGATTCAGCCGCGCGCCTGCAGCGCGTCCAGCAGCTTGCCATGAATGCCGCCAAAGCCGCCATTGCTCATGACCAGCACCTGGTCGCCCGGGCGGGCGGCGCCGGCGACCGCCGCCACGAGCGCG
Organism: Achromobacter mucicolens; assembly: GCF_029866465.1. Classification (NCBI taxonomy): domain Bacteria; kingdom Pseudomonadati; phylum Pseudomonadota; class Betaproteobacteria; order Burkholderiales; family Alcaligenaceae; genus Achromobacter; species Achromobacter mucicolens. The sequence continues at coordinate 585,535 of NZ_CP123364.1, forward strand.
CCGATGTCATCGTAACTGGAAGCCCGGCCGCCCAGGGGCGCGAGCACCTCGTCCGGGTTCCAGCCCAGCGCATGCTTGCCCTCGTTGGCGCCAAAGCAGAACACCAGGTCGGCGTCTGCCAGGGCCTCGGGCAGACGGGCGGCCATGGTGCCCAGCTTCATGGTGTTGGAACGCGGCTCCAGCACGGCCAGGATGCGCGCGGCGCCAATCTGGCGGCGCAAACCTTCAAGGGTGGTGGCGATGGCGGTGGGGTGGTGGGCAAAGTCGTCATAGACCTTGATACCGTTGACCGTCCCGCGCAGTTCCATGCGGCGCTTGACGCCACCGAAGCGGGTGAGGGCGTCGATGCCCTGTTCTGCCGGCACGCCGACGTGCTCGGCGGCGGCCAGGGCGGCCAGCGCGTTCATGCGGTTATGTTCGCCCGTCAGCGTCCAGCGCACCGTGCCGGCACGCTCGCCGGCGCGGATGACTTCAAAGGCGCCTTCCGCGTCGGGCGGCGAGGCCTGCCAATGGCCGTCGGCCCCGAACGTGACGGTATCGGACCAGCATCCTCGCGCAATCACGCGGTCCAGGGCCTCAGAGTGCGTCGGCCGGACGATGCGGCCCGACCCGGGGATCGTGCGCACCAGGTGGTGGAACTGGGTTTCGATGGCAGCCAGATCGGGGAAGATGTCGGCGTGATCGTATTCCAGGTTGTTCAGGATGGCGGTCCGGGGCCGGTAGTGGACGAACTTGGACCGCTTGTCGAAGAATGCCGTGTCGTATTCGTCGGCTTCGATCACGAAGGGGCGACGCGCCGGATCGTAGCGGGCGGAAACGCGCAGGTCCTGCGCCACGCCGCCGATCAGGAAGTTGGGCGCCAGGCCCGCGGCTTCCAGCACCCAGGCCAGCATCGAGCTGGTGGTGGTCTTGCCATGCGTGCCGGCGACGGCCAGCACATGCGCGCCCGGCAGGATGTTGTCGCCCAGCCATTGCGGACCGGACACGTAGCGCGCCCCGGATTCCAGAATGGCTTCCATCAGCGGATTGCCGCGGCTGACCACGTTGCCGATGACGTACAAGTCCGGCTTGAGCGCCAATTGTTCCGCGCCGAAGCCTTCGATCAGTTCGATCCCCTGTTCGGAAAGCTGGGTGCTCATCGGCGGGTACACGCCCGCGTCGCAACCCGTGACTTTGTGGCCGGCGGCGCGCGCGATCAGCGCCAGCCCGCCCATGAAGGTGCCGCAGATGCCAAGAATGTGCAGGTGCATTGATAAATCTCCTGCCCTGCATTGTATATATAGCGCCGCGACAAGCCGGCGCCGCGCGGGTGCGGCGAAAAACGGCCGCAACGGTTATCATCGCGCCATGAATAGACGCCTACTTCTTTCCGCCGCCGTGGCCGTGGCCGCGACTGTCGCGGGCGGCTACACGCTGATGGGACGCAAGTCCCAGGACGCCGCGGCGCCAGCCGACGCCGGCGATCCGGTGGCCGCCTTGAAGCAGATGAAGCTGCCCGATCTGGCCGGCGCTTCGCATTCGCTGGAAGGCTGGAAGGGCCAGCCCATCGTGGTCAATTTCTGGGCCACGTGGTGCGCGCCGTGCGTAAAGGAAATGCCGGCGCTGGATGCCTTGCAGAAAAAATACCCGAATGTGCGCTTTGTTGGCTTCGGTGTCGATACTGCAGCCAACATGCAAAAATTTGTCGAGAAAATACAGGTTTCGTACCCGCTGTGGGTGATCGGCGCTGGCGCCATCGATACCCTGCGCAAATTGGGAAATCCCAGCGGAGGGCTGCCTTTTACCATCGTTTTCAATGCAGATGGCAGCATTAACCGGAAGATATTGGGTGAAGTCCAGCCCGATGACCTGGGTCGCACGCTGGCGGCGCTGAAGGCGTAAGTCTGTTGGACAAATAGTAGGAATTGGCGTAAAAAGCTGGTTTATCGGCTGTTTTGCCAACAATTGGCAATCCACAATTTGGCACGCGCATGGCGCAAAACATACTGGTATTGCATGGCCCGAACCTGAACCTGCTTGGCACCCGGGAACCTCATATCTACGGCAGTCTTACTCTGGCCCAGATCAATGAGCGTCTCGAGTTGCTCGCGGGTGAATTGGGCGCCACGCTGACTGCGTGGCAAAGCAATCACGAAGGTGCGCTGGTTGACCGCATTCAGGCGGCACGGCAGGACGGCACGGACTTCATCATCATCAACGCAGCGGCCTACACGCACACCAGCGTCGCAATTCGCGATGCGCTGGCCGGGGTCGCGATCCCATTTATTGAAGTACATTTGTCCAATCTGTATAAGCGAGAGCCGTTCAGGCATCACTCTTATCTGTCCGACTTGGCGCAGGGCCTGATCAGCGGCCTGGGCGCGGACGGCTACGAGGCCGCGCTGCGATACGCAGTGCGGCACTGATCTCGCACCAAATTCAACGCTTTTACATCTTATACGGCGCGAACCCGACGCTGGGGCGACGCCGACACTATCTCGGGAAGCAGCTTCTATGGATCTTCGAAAACTCAAAACCCTGATCGACCTGGTGGCTGAATCGGGCATCGCCGAGCTGGAAATCACCGAAGGCGAAGGCAAGGTCAGAATCGTCAAGTTCTCGCAGACCCTGCAGCCGGTGGCCTACCACCAGCCCGAAGCCGGCGTGCCCGCCGCGCCCGTGGCTGCCGCCGCGCCCGCCGCCGCACCGGCCGCGCCCGCTGCCCCGGTCATTCAAGGCCACGTCGTGAAGGCCCCGATGGTCGGCACGTTCTACCGCTCGCCGAACCCGGGCGCCGCCCCGTTCGTCGACGTCGGCGCCACCGTCAAGGAAGGCGATCCGCTGTGCATCATTGAAGCCATGAAGCTGCTCAATGAAATCGAAGCCGACAAGGCCGGCGTCATCAAAGAAATCCTGGTCGAAAACGGTGAGCCCGTCGAGTACGGTCAACCCCTCTTCGTCATTGGCTGATAGCTGAACATGTTCGAAAAAATCCTGATCGCCAATCGGGGCGAAATCGCCCTGCGCATTCAGCGCGCCTGCCGCGAGCTGGGCATCAAGACCGTGGTCGTCCACTCCGAGGCCGACCGCGAAGCCAAGTACGTGCGCCTTGCCGATGAATCCGTGTGCATCGGGCCCGCGCCGTCGCGTGAAAGCTACCTGAACATGCCGGCCATCATCTCGGCCGCCGAAGTCACGGATTCCGAGGCAATCCACCCGGGTTACGGGTTCTTGTCCGAAAATGCCGACTTCGCTGATCGCGTCGAGAAGAGCGGCTTCGTGTTCATCGGCCCGCGTCCGGACACGATCCGCCTGATGGGCGACAAGGTCAGCGCCAAGCGCGCCATGATCGAAGCCGGCGTGCCGGTGGTGCCGGGTTCGGAAGGCGCGTTGCCCGAAGATCCGCAGGAAATCCTGCGCACTGCGCGCGAAGTCGGCTATCCGGTCATCATCAAGGCAGCAGGCGGCGGCGGTGGCCGCGGCATGCGCGTGGTGTACACCGAGGCCGCGCTGCTCAACGCCGTCACGATGACGCGTTCCGAGGCAGGCGCCGCGTTCAACAACCCGGAAGTCTATATGGAGAAGTTCCTCGAGAACCCGCGCCATATCGAAATCCAGGTGCTGGCCGATGGCGGCCGCAATGCGGTCTGGCTGGGCGAGCGCGACTGCTCCATGCAGCGCCGCCACCAGAAAGTGATCGAAGAAGCGCCGGCGCCCGGCATTGCCCGCCGCCTGATCGAGCGCATTGGCGATCGCTGTGCCGACGCCTGCCGCAAGATGGGCTATCGCGGCGCGGGCACGTTCGAATTCCTGTATGAAAACGGCGAGTTCTATTTCATTGAAATGAACACCCGCATCCAGGTGGAACACCCGGTCACCGAACTGATCACGGGCATCGACCTGGTGCAGCAGCAGATCCTGATCGCCGCCGGCGAAAAGTTCGCGCTGCGCCAGCGCGACATCGCGTTCAAGGGCCATGCGATCGAATGCCGCATCAACGCGGAAGATCCGTTCCGTTTCGTGCCCAGCCCCGGCCGCATCACGAACTGGCACACGCCGGGCGGTCCTGGCGTTCGCATCGATTCGCACGCGTTCAACGGCTACTTCGTGCCGCCGAACTACGATTCGATGATTGCCAAGGTCATTACTTACGGCGACACGCGTGACCAGGCGCTGGCCCGCATGCGCATCGCGCTGTCGGAAATGGTGGTGGAAGGCATTTCCACCAACATCCCGCTGCATCGCGAAATGCTGCAGGACGCCCGCTTCATTGAAGGCGGCACCAGCATCCATTATCTGGAACACAAGTTGGCGCAGCGTCCCTGACCGACTTTGGGGCCTCACGGCCCCTTTTGCGTTTTGCCTTGTAGATGTTTTAAGGTTGATCGGGCCGCGGCGCATGCCGCGGCCCGTTGACCAGATGGAAGAGAAATAATCATGCGTGAACTCGTGCTCCATTGCTCGGAGGCGCAGGCCGAAGCGTTGTCGGATGCGTTGCTCGAAGCCGGCGTGCTGTCGGTCTCCGTCGAAGACGCCGACTTCGGCACCGACGTCGAGCGTCCCCTGTTCGGCGAGCCCGGCACCGAGCCCGACGTCCAGGCCTGGGACCGCAACCGCGTCGTCGCCTTGCTGCCGGACGGAGCCGATCCCGCGCAGATCATGGAAGAAGCCGCGCAATCCGGAGAGCTCGAAGCGTCAGTCTTTGACGGCTGGAGCCTGCGCGACGTGCCGGACGCCGACTGGGTGCGCCTGACGCAATCGCAGTTCGGCCCGATCCACATTGCCGAGCGGCTCTGGATCGTCCCCAGCTGGCATCGCGACAATCCCGACGTGCCGGGCATGGACGCCGCGGCCGCGCCGGACCAGGACGGCGCCATCCATATCGAACTGGACCCGGGTCTGGCCTTTGGCACCGGCAGCCATCCGACCACGCACCTGTGCCTGGCCTGGCTGGAAGCCGAACTGCCTGCCGGCGCGACCGTGCTGGACTATGGCTGCGGATCGGGCATTCTGGCCATCGCCGCGCGCAAGCTGGGCGCTGGCCCCACGCAGGCGGTCGACATCGACGCGCAGGCGGTGCAAAGCACGGTCTTCAACGCCGAGGTCAACAAGGTCGAACTGCAGGCCATGCTGCCCGATGCGCTGGCCGACGGAACGTTCGAAGTGGTTGTCGCCAACATCCTGTCCAATCCGTTGAAGGTGCTGGCGCCCATGTTGGCCGGCCGCGTCGCCGCGGGCGGCCATCTGGTGCTGTCGGGCGTGCTCGAACGTCAGGCCGAGGAAGTCGCCGCCGCTTACGCGCCGTGGCTTGCCATGTCGGTCTGGCGCGCGCGCGACGGCTGGGTGTGCCTGCACGGCCGCAAGCCTTAAGCTGCGGCAGCAGGAGCACGCCTCATGGCTCTGACCACCCGCTGCCCGCAGTGCGGCACGTCTTTCAAGGTGGTGCCCGACCAGCTTCGGGTCCGCAATGGGTTGGTGCGTTGCGGCGCCTGCTCCACCGTGTTCGACGGCCGTGCGTGTCTGGTGTCCGCGCCGGGCGCGCCTGTTGTAGCGACAGCGCCGGCCAGTGCGCCGCTGCCGTCTTCCGCCGCGGCCGTCGCCGCGCCGGTGCTGGCCGCGCCCGAGCCGCACCCACCCGCCGCCCCGATTCCTGAACCCGCCTACGCGCCGCCCGCCATCCCTGCGCGAGCGCCAGCAGTCGCGCCGCCCAAGCCGCCCGCGCCGGCCGCGCCGCCCCAGCCCCAAGAACCACGTATCGTCCTGCCTTGGGAAGACGAACCCGAGGCGCCGCCCGCGCCCATGGTCCGGTCCGCGCCCACGATGCCGTCCGCGCCGGCGGTGCCGCCCGCCGTGCTGCGTGGCCGTGATGACATTCGCAAGCGCACCGAGCCGCAAGCCGCCGCCGACGACGACATCGAAGACGACGATTACGCCGACGAGGACGGTGAGCCGTTCCTGCGCGCGCCCGAGCCACCTCGCGCTGCGCCCGCGCACCCGCTTCCGGCGTATCGCCAGGAACCCATCGTTGCCCGCCGATCGGACGAGCCGACGCTGGATTGGCGCGCCGGCCGCGCGTCAACCGGCGAGCGCAACAACCTGTACAACGATCCGCGCGAAGGTCTGCGCGACGACTCGCACGACGACCCGCACGACGACCGGCACGACGACACTTACGACGACGCGTACGACGACGTGCGGGACCTCGAGCGCGACGACGAATACGATCAAGACGACGACCGGGATGCCGGCGCGCACGAGCCGGTACTGGGCGACACCCGCACGCGTTACTCCAGCGCCACGGACGTGGGCCGGGCGCCGCCCGAATTCCTGGACCAGGACCGCATCGAGCGCAGCGGCCTGGTGCGCAAGCTGTGGGGCTACGCCTGCCTCGTGGGCCTGATCGCACTGGCGCTGCAACTGCTGTACGCGTATCGCACCGACATCGCCAACTCCGTGCCGGCGCTGCGCCCGGTCCTGGAAGCCGTCTGCAAGCCGCTGGACTGCACCGTTGGCTACGCGCGCCGGCGCGATCTCATCAGCATTTCCTCGTCGTCGCTGCAGCCGCCAACGGGCGCCGCCGCCATCGACGATGGCCGTACCCGCCTGGTGCTGACCGTGATGCTGCACAACCGCTACGACAAGCCGCAGTATTGGCCGGCGCTGGTGCTGGAACTGAACGATCTCTCGGACACGGTGGTCGTGCGCAAGGTGCTGATGCCCGAAGACTACCTCACGCCGCAGCAGCTGGCCGGCCCGTTCGGCCCGCAAGGCGCCCTGAAGATTTCCGTCCCCATTGAAGTGACCGGCGTTCAGGTCAATGGCTACCAACTCGACAAGTTTTTTCCGTAAAGGATGACAAGCATGGCAACCCCTGTTCTGGTCTGCGGTTCGATGGCGTTCGACACCATCGCGGTGTTCGAAGGACGCTTCAAGGAACACATTCTTGCCGACCGCATTCAGTCGCTGAGCGTGTCGTTCCTGGTGCCCAGCATGCGCAAGGAGTTCGGCGGCTGCTCGGGCAACATCGCCTACAACATGAACCTGCTGGGCGGCAAACCCGTGCCGGTCGCCACCGTTGGCGAAGACGCCGGCGAGTACATGCAGCGCCTGTCGGACCTGGGCGTCGACGTCAGCCGCGTCAAGGTCATCCCCGACACCTTCACCGCGCAGTGCTTCATCACGACCGACCTGGACGACAACCAGATCACCGCGTTCCACCCGGGCGCCATGTCCTTTGCCGCGCAGAACGACCTGAGCGATGCCGACGCCGCCTGGGCCATCGTCGCGCCGGATGCGAAGGAAGGCATGTTTGCCCATGCCGAGCGCCTGAACAAGCGCGGCATCCCCTTCATTTTCGACCTGGGCCAGGCCATGCCGCTCTTTGACGGCGCGGACCTGGAGCGCATGCTCAAGCTGACCCAGGCGCTCACGGTCAACGACTATGAGGCCGGCGTGGTCGAGCAGCGCACCGGCCGCAGCGTCGCGGACATCGCCCGTTCCCTGCAGGCCGTCGTCGTGACGCGCGGCGCCGAAGGCGCCACCCTGCACACCGAAGGCAAGACCATCCAGATCGAACCGGTGCGCGCGTCGCAGGTGGTCGATCCCACGGGCTGCGGCGACGCACAGCGCGGCGGCCTGCTGTATGGCCTGACCAGCGGCTGGAACTGGGAAGACAGTTGCCGTCTGGGCAACGTGATGGGCGCCATCAAGATCGCCTCGCGCGGCCCGCAAAACCACGCGCCTACGCGCGGCGAGATCGACGCCGTGCTGCACGCCACGTACGGCATCCATCTGCCCGCCTGACCGTAAAAGGACTCCCGGGAACCGGCGCACGCAGCACGAGTCGAAGGCCAATCCATGCGCAATGGCAACGGGCTGTAGCCCGTTGTTTCCCGGCCCGTTTTGCAGCTTCTGGCGGAGGGTTTCAGTCTGTTGCTGGCGCACTTGCCGGGCGTTGCGCTCGGAGTATCATCAGTTACCGTCGGCCGTGCCCGAATGAGGAGTCCAAATGAATCATATAAAGTCTATTTCCCTGGTGACGCCGCGCACTGGCCGCTGGTTGGCTGTCGCGGCCGTGGTGACGTCGATGGCCGTGCTTGGCGGTTGCGCCAATCGCAGCGCCTCCAGCGGTGTCTATAGCTACGATCAAGCGCAGCGCGAACAGATCGTCCGCACCGGTACGGTCACTGGCGTGCGTCCGATCGTCATTCAGAACGACAAGTCCAGCGGCGTCGGCATGGTGGCCGGCGGCGCGCTGGGCGGTGTGGCCGGTAACGCAATCGGTGGCGGCACGGGCCGCACGATCGCCACGGTGGGCGGCGTCATCCTCGGCGCCCTGGCCGGCAACGCCGTTGAAAACCGCGCGCAGACGAACTCCGGCCTGGAGATCACGGTGCGCCTGGACAACGGCGAAACGCGTGTCGTCGCCCAGGAAGCCGACGTGCCCGTCAGCGTGGGCCAGCGTGTCCAGGTGATCAGCGGCGCCGGTCCGACCCGCGTCACGCCGATGTAATCCGCGCCGACCGTTTGGAAAGCTCGCTGTACGAAAAAGCCCGCGCAAGCGGGCTTTTTTTCATGGTGGCGGCGGCCGCCTTGAATCAGGGTCAAATGCCGCAGGAGGCCGACACGTCAAAATATGTCGCTCGCTCACAACGCGACCCCCCGGATTTACCCGCGAACGTTACCTTTCCCAGCCTTTTCTCGCCATTTCCACCATAAGTTTCATGGCGATTCGACGGCCGAAGTGCAATGATTGCGACGGCGCGGCAGTCCGGATTTAATGTAACCACGTGCATCCGGCGACCGTTCTGGCTGGCTGGAATTTTTCAGTTTGGTTTCAGCTGTTTTCTGTATCCTCAGCGCCTGAAATCCCGGGGCGGGGGATGGTTTGCCGAACAGGCAACGTTACGCTGCAAGATCTATGCACACCGAGCAAGAACTCCACACCAAGATCGGCGAGATCGTCGAGTCGATCGTCATGAAGAAAGTCACCCCCGATACGCAACTGATTGCCACTGGCCTGGTCGATTCGCTCGCCGCCGTGGACATCACGCTCGCGGTCGAGTCCGAGTACGGCTGCAGCATTCCGGCTCCCGAAATCGCAGAGCACCTTCAGTCGGTCCGCGTGCTTGCCGGCTATGTCGCTGCCCATACTTCGTAATACCCGGTTCCTGTCGCACGTCGCGGCGGCAGCGACGGCGGTGGCGTTGGCGGTAGGCACGTATTGCGGCGCGGATGACCTGCTCAGCCGCGTCGTCAACCCGGCGTCCTCGCCCTCGGCGCTGGCGGCCAACAAGAGCAATTACCTGCCCAACCTGGGCCCCGACTGGGGCACCCAGCACGTCAACCTGAATCGTCTGGGCAATGCCCTGAGCGACGGCACGCTGGTGGTGCTGGGATCCTCGGAGCTCTCCAGCCACGACCTGCGTTTCGTCCCCTACCGCTTTTTCCCGGAAGAGCTGAAGGTGCCGACGCTCGCTTACGGCCATGCGATGTTCCAGTCGTATGGCATCGTCAGCGTGCTGGAATCGGTGTCCGATTCGCTTACGCCCAACACGCGGCTGGTCATCATGCTGTCGCCGGCGTGGTTCGCCTCCGGCGGCCAATTGCCGCGCAGCGCATTTGCCGAGCACGTCACCGGCCCGGTCTGGGACCGTCTGTGGGACCAGCCCAGCACCCGCGAGCAGATGCAGAACTGGATCAGCGACAACGCGAACTGGGGCCTGCTGTGGCTCATCGCCAACGGCCAGGTCTCCGAGCTGAAGGACAAGCTGGCGTTGTGGTGGCAAGCCCGCAAGGAACCGGCGCCCGACAAGCCGCGCAGCAAGTTGTCGGTGCCCGCGCACCGGTACGTGTCGTGGCCGATGTCCGCCCGCCTGAATGCCGGGCAGTGGTCCCGGATCACGCACGAAGCGCGCGAAGTCGAACACACCCTGGGCGGCAACAATCCCTACGATGTGCGCGACGACTACTACCAGCAATATCTGGCGCCGCTGTACTCGCCGGCGCGCAACGAGTTCGCGGATGTCGATCCGATCACGCGCACCGAGCTGGGCGACCTGTCGCGTGTGATGGCCTTGCTGCAAAAGCGCAAGGTCAAGGCGTACTTCGTCATCCAGCCGTTCAACCCCAAGCTCATCCTGGACGTCGAACGGTTCGACCCCGTGGTGGCCGCCATCACCGGCATGTGCACCCGCTATCAGATGGGGTGCCTGGATCTCTACAGCATTCCCTTCGAGCCGGGGATGCTGCGCGACGACATGCACCTGGCCGAACTCGGCTGGGCCATGGCCGATCAAGGCATTGCGGAGTATTTTTCCCGATGAAATTCTTTCGTAAAGACGAAGCCCGCAATGCGGGTGCGCCCTGGGCGCGCCGCTTCTTCTGGCATCTGTGCCTGTACGTGGGCGTGATCCTCGTGTTCGTGCTGCAGGCGCAGCCCACGACGGGTAGCGGCGGACCGATCAAGGTCGAATTCCAATACCAGCAGTTCTAAGCGCACCATGGAACTCTTTGCTAGCTTGAGCTTCTTTGGCGGCGCGCTGTTTGGCGGCCTTGGCCTCGTCGCATACCGCTCGTCCGGCATGCCGCTGCGCATCGGGTACCGCCACATCATCGGCGTCATCTGCCTGGGCGTCTGGATGGCGGTGTTCTGGGCGCGGCCCTATCAACCTATTGCGCTTTTGGCCATTTCCGGCGGCGCGCTGTGGGCAATGCGCCGCAACTACATCCCCACCTGGCTCGCCGTCATCATCACGATGACGCCGTTGCTGCTGGTCAAGACCGGGGTCTCGCACCTGGGCGCGATGCTCGGGCTGTCCTTTGCCACGTTCCGCGCCATCGACGTGCTGCTGTTCGCGCCGCGCAACGAACGCGTCTCGCCGCTCGACTATTTCATCTACCTGTTCTTCCCGCTGACGCTGCTGGCGGGGCCCATGTACCGCTGGCGCGCCTTCCAGGCCGATCTGAAGCGCGGCTACGAAGGGGTCAACCTGAACACGTGGCTGATCGGGCTGGAACTCATCATGGTGGGCGTCATTCAGAAATTCGGCCTGGCCGAGCTGATCTGGCGCTACGGACTGGCCACGCTCGACGCGCACGATTATTCGTTCACGGGCGTGGCGCTCAATGCCTCGCTCTACAGCGCATACCTGTTCTTCGACTTTGCCGGCTATTCGACGATGGCGATCGGAATCGGGATGCTGTTCGGCTTCACGCTGCCGATCAACTTCCGCAATCCGCTGGCCACGCTCAACCCGCAGGATTTCTGGCGCCGCTGGCACATCAGCCTGTCCGAATGGCTGCGCGATGTCGTGTTCATGCCGATCTACAAGGCGCTTAGCAAGACCACCTTCTTTGGCCGTCACCGCCTGGCGGCGCAGAACATCGGCATTTTCGCGACCCTGCTGGCGATGGGCGTGTGGAACGGACTGTCGCTGCATTACATCGTCAGCGGCCTGATGTTCGGCCTGTATTCGGTGGGGCACAACCTGCTGATCAACGCGGCGCGCACCCGGCCCGCATTGCAGGCTGCGCTGGCCAAGCCCGTCATGCGCTTTCTGGGGCGCGTCCTCACCCTGATTCTGGCCGCGCTGGCACTGTATGTGTTCAGCGGCCGCAGCCCTATCTGACGCCGGGAGTCACGGCATGCGTTTCGATCTGAAGTCCTTCCAGTTCGCCGACGAAGGGCGCGCGCCCGACGCGCTGGCGGTTGCCGCCGCCGACCGCAGCCTGACGTGGGCCCAGTTGCGCACCGAGGCGCACGCCTGGGCCGACGCCGCGCGCAAGCATGGCGTGGCGCCCGATGTGCCGGTGGCGATCTACGGCCACAAGGAAGCCGCCTTTTTCGTCGCCATGGTTGGCGCGCTGCTCATCGGCGCGCCGTTCGTGCCGGTGGACACCATCTATCCGCCTGAGCGCCTGCGCCGCATCGTGGAGATCGTGCAAGCGGCCGCCGTGTTCGACGCCGCGGCCGGCAGCTTCACGGCGGGCGAGGGCGCCATGCTGGAAGAACGCGGCCTGGCCTACGTGATGTTCACCTCGGGCAGCACGGGCGACCCCAAGGGCGTGCAGATCGGCCGCGAAAGCGTCGGCCTGCTTGGCGACTGGATGCTCGGCAGCTTTGGCCTGGGCGAGGCGCCCGTGTTCATGAACCAGGCGCCCTTCAGTTTCGACCTGTCGATGTACGAGGTCTTTGCCACCCTGGCGTCGGGCGGAAGCTGCGTGCTCAACGCGCGCGACCAGATTGCCGCGCCCGGTCCGTGGATGGCCCGGCTGGCCGCCCACGGCATCACGGTGTGGGTGTCCACGCCGTCGTTCGCGCATCAGCAGCTGGCCAACCGAGACTTCTCTCCGGCGACGCTGCCCACGCTGCGCACGTTCCTATTCTGCGGCGAGCCCCTGCCGGCGGCGCTGGCGAAAAAGCTGCGCCAGCGCTTTCCGGATGCGTCCATCCTGAACACCTACGGTCCGACCGAAGCCACGGTGGCCACCACCTGGATCGAAGTCACCGACGCCGTGCTGGCGGCGCATGACCCGCTGCCGGTCGGCCACGCCAAACCGGACAGCGTGCTGCTGGTGGACGAGGGCGAGATCTGCATCGTGGGCGACCACGTGATGCGCGGCTACCTTAACCGCGCCGACCTGAACGCGGCCAAGCTCTACACCTACGACGACGGCCGCCGCGCGTTCCGCACCGGCGACCTGGGGCTGATGGAAGAGGGCGGGCTGCTGTTCTGCCGCGGCCGCATGGACGACCAGATCAAGCTCAACGGCTACCGCATCGAGCTGGCGGAAATCGACGAAGCCCTGCATGGGCTACCGGGCGTGGAGGCCAGCGCTTGCGCCGTGCTGCGCCGTCCCGATGGCACGGCGGTGCGGCTGATTGGTTTCGTGACGGGCTCGGAAGCAGCGGGCGAGCAAGCTGCGCTGCTGGCGCCGCAGGCCCTGTCCGGCTGGAAGGAGCGGCTGGCCGAGCGCCTGCCGCCCTACATGGTGCCGTCCGAACTGGTCGCGTGTCCGGCGCTGCCCATGTCGAACAACCACAAGATCGACCGCAAGAAGCTGATCGAGATCTACAGCGCGATTCCCGTGTAGGCGATCACACGCCCATCATGCCGTAGCTCAGGCGAGCCAGGACCATCAGCAGGATCTGGGCCGCGATCAAGAGGATCAGCGGCGAGAAGTCGATCGAGGTGCGCGGCAGGATGCGGCGGATGGGATCGAGCAACGGCGCAGTCAGTGATTGCAGCAGCGGCATCATCGGCGCCATCGGGTTGACCCACGACAGCACGGCCTGGATCAGCGTCAGCCAGACCACCAGGTTCAGCGCCCACTTTGCCGTCATGATGAGGGCCGAGCCCATCGCGGCGGGCAGCAGCGCGGCGGGGATCAGCGCGCCGATGGCCACCAGCCACAACAGGACCAGATAGACCAGCGCCGACAACCACGCGCACACCAGGCTGGTCCAATCGATCTTGTTGCCTGCGGGAATGATCTTGCGCAGCGGCAGCACCAGCCAGTTGGTGGCTCCGTAGATCGCGCGCGCCAACGGGTTGAAGGGGTGCAGTCGTATCGCGTGCATCCAGGCGCGGGCAATCAGCGCCGCGCCAAACAGCGTGAACACGATTTCGAGAAGGAAGCGGAAGATTTCACCGAGCATGGACGCGATCACCCCAAAAAAGAGGAATCAATTGTCGCACGGCCAGACGTAAAAATTGCGTACGGTCCTAGTGCATCGGGCCCGGTGCAGGGGTCAGCCATTTGGATGGCATGACGCGCAGACATTAAAAAAGCCGCCCGGTGCAAACCAGGCGGCTCTGATGAAGCTAACGCTTCGGCGCGTCCGGATTAAGGACGGCCACCCGTCGGGAAGGGCCACGACGCGGCGGGGTTCAGCGCGGTCTTCGCGCCCGGGGCAGCTGCCGTGGTGGGCGGCGTGGCGGGCTTCTTCGGAGCGGCTTTCTTCGCAGCGGGCTTCTTCGCGGCGGCAGGCTTCTTGGCGGCAACAGCCGGCTTGGAAGCGGGAGCCTTCTTGGCGGCGGGCGCCTTCTTGGCAGCCGGAGCCTTCTTGGCTACGGCCTTCTTGGCAACAGCCTTTTTGGCGGCCGGGGCCTTCTTGGCGGCAGCCTTCTTGGCAACAGCCTTCTTGGCGGCGGGCGCCTTCTTGGCTACGGCCTTCTTGGCGACTGCCTTCTTGGCAACAGCCTTCTTGGCAACGGCCTTCTTCGCAACGGCCTTCTTGGCTACGGCTTTCTTGGCTACGGCTTTCTTGGCGACGGCCTTCTTGGCAACGGCCTTCTTGGCGACAGCCTTCTTGGCGGCCGGAGCCTTCTTCGCGACGGCCTTCTTGGCTACGGCCTTCTTGGCAACCGCTTTCTTGGCGGCGGGAGCCTTCTTGGCGGCAACCTTCTTCACGGCCGGCTTCTTGGCGGCTGCGACTTTCTTCACTGCAACTTTCTTGACGGCAGCTTTCTTGGCCGGAGCGGCCTTCTTTGCTGCTGCCTTCTTGGCGGCGGGTTTTTTCACCGCTGCTTTCTTGACGGCTTTCTTGGCTGTTGCCATGGTCATGCTCCTTAGGTTCAGGGGTCCCAGAACTTAAACCCGTGCCCCGACCCGCCAATCGGCGGACCGTGCCCGGGCTATTCATCGGCGCATGCCGCTGTTCTGTGCGAGCAACAGCTACTACGGTTTGCGCTAATGAATTCGGCACAGCCATTTGATATGGCCCCCGCCCCTTTGGCGCGAGCCATTTCAAATGGCGCCGGCAGGCGGCCTGTTCACAGGCCGCCGACCGCTTGTTCTACGTGTTCGAAGACACCCTGACCAAGGAGCTTGCCATCAAGCCTGTCGCGAACGCGACGCCCATCGGAAAGAGAAGGGCGTGCCCGCGCCGGGCTCGATGGCGTACTGCGTTACTCCCAGCTCAGCGTGCCACCGGTTTGGTATTCGATCACGCGAGTTTCAAAAAAGTTGCGTTCCTTCTTAAGGTCGATCATTTCCGCCATCCACGGGAAGGGGTTTTCTTCCTGAGGGTACAGAGGTTCGATACCGATCTGCTGGCAACGACGGTTGGCGATGAAGCGCAGGTAGGATTTGAACATGGGTGCGTTCAAGCCCAACACGCCGCGCGGCATCGTGTCTTCGGCGTAAGCGTATTCGAGTTCGACCGCTTTGCGGAAGAGTTCTCGAATTTCTTCACGGAATTCCGGCGTCCAGAGATGCGGATTTTCCAGTTTGACGGTGTTGATCAGATCGATGCCGAAGTTGCAGTGCATGGATTCATCGCGAAGGATGTACATGTACTGCTCGGCAGCGCCGGTCATCTTGTTCTGGCGGCCAAGCGCCAGGATCTGCGTGAAGCCAACGTAGAAGAACAGGCCTTCCATGAGGCAAGCGAAGACGATCAGGGACTTGAGCAGCGTCTGGTCGGCTTCGGGCGTGCCCGTCTTGAAGTTGGGATCAGCGATCGCGTCGATGAACGGGATCAGGAACTCGTCTTTTGCCCGGATGGACGGCACTTCGTTGTAAGCGTTGAAGATCTCGGCTTCGTCCAGGTCCAGGCTTTCGACGATGTATTGATAGGCGTGCGTGTGAATGGCTTCCTCGAATGCCTGGCGCAGCAGGAACTGGCGGCATTCGGGGGCCGTGATGTGGCGGTAGGTGCCCAGCACGATATTGTTGGCGGCCAGCGAATCGGCGGTCACGAAGAAGCCGAGGTTGCGCTTGACGATGCGGCGCTCGTCCTCGGTGAGCCCGTTCGGGTTCTTCCAGAGGGCGATGTCGCGCGACATGTTGATCTCTTGCGGCATCCAATGGTTGGCGCAAGTGGCCAGGTACTTTTCCCACGCCCACTTGTACTTGAAAGGCACAAGCTGGTTGACGTCGGTCTGGCCGTTGATGATGCGCTTGTCGGCAACCTTGACGCGCTGCGAGGTTGCCGCGCCGCTGGCTGCCAAGCCGGCTGCGTGCTGAGGCGCGGCCGGCGTGGGCATGGCGGTGTCGCCGAACACACCCGTCGCCGCCCGGACTTCCGGGGCAGCCTGACCGCCCGCCGCGGGCGCGGCAGGTTGTGCAGGTTGCGTGGCGGTGGTGTCGTCGTCCCAATTAATCATGATTCATTCTCCGGAGGCGGTTATTGGCAGGCTTCGCACTCTTCGAAGCCGGGGTCGCCCGGCCGCATGGTGCAAACCGCCCCGAGAACTTCGGGTTCCGGCAAAACAGGTGCTGCGGCAACGGCGTTGGCGGTGGACGGATTGCCCGCGCTGACGGCGTTCAGTTCGCCGCCGCGTCCCGTGGACTTCTCGGCGCTGGTGGCGCCAAGGGTGCGCAGGTAGTACGTGGTCTTCAGGCCACGCGTCCATGCCAGCTTGTAGGTGTCGTCCAGTTTCTTGCCCGATGCGCCAGCCATGTAGATGTTCAACGACTGGGCTTGATCGATCCACTTCTGGCGGCGCGACGCGCATTCAACCAGCCAGCGCGGTTCGACTTCGAACGCGGTGGCGTAGAGTTCGCGGAGTTCGGAAGGTACGCGATCGATGCGGGACAGGCTGCCGTCGAAGTACTTGAGGTCGGCGACCATGACTTCGTCCCAGAGACCGAGTTTCTTCAGGTCACGCACGAGGTAATCGTTAACGACCGTGAACTCGCCGGAGAGATTCGATTTGACGTACAAGTTCTGGAAAGTGGGTTCGATGCACGCAGATACGCCAATGATATTGGAAATAGTGGCGGTTGGGGCGATTGCGATGCAATTGGAGTTGCGCATGCCGTGTTCTTTGATGCGCGTACGCAACGTATCCCAATCGAGCGTGCTCGAATCATCAACGTCAACGTGACCACCACGTTCTTCACGCAGCATCTTCAACGTGTCTTGCGGCAAGATGCCACGCGACCACAGCGAGCCTTCATACGATTGATAGCGGCCGCGTTCTTCGGCAAGCAGGCTCGACGCGTAGTAGGCGTGATAGCACACCGCTTCCATCGAACGATCCGCGAATTCAACAGCGGCTTGCGATGCGTACGGCACGCGCATCATCTGCAGGCAATCCTGGAAGCCCATGATGCCCATGCCCACCGGACGATGGCGCGCGTTGGAATTGCGGGCCTTGTCGACGGCGTAGTAGTTGATGTCGATCACGTTGTCGAGCATGCGCATGGCGATGCTCACCGTGCGCTTGATCTTGTCGTGGTCCAGTTCGAAACCGCCGCCGGCAGCCGGCTTCATGTGTGCGACCAGGTTCACGGAACCCAGATTGCAAACTGCGATTTCGGATTCGTTGGTGTTCAGCGTGATCTCGGTGCACAGGTTCGAGCTGTGGACGACGCCCACGTGCTGCTGCGGCGAACGGATGTTGCACGGATCCTTGAACGTGATCCACGGGTGGCCGGTTTCGAACAGCATCGACAGCATCTTGCGCCACAGCGTCAGCGCCGGCATCTTCTTGAAGAGCTTCAGTTCGCCGCTGGCGACGCGCGCTTCGTAGCCCACGTAGGCTTCTTCGAACGCGCGGCCATACTTGTCGTGCAGGTCGGGGCAGTCGGACGGCGAGAACAGCGTCCATTCACCGCCTTCCATGACGCGCTTCATGAACAGGTCGGGAATCCAGTTCGCCGTGTTCATGTCGTGCGTGCGGCGGCGCTCGTCGCCGGTGTTCTTGCGCAGTTCCAGGAATTCTTCGATGTCCAGGTGCCACGTTTCGAGGTACGTGCAGACCGCACCCTTGCGCTTGCCGCCCTGGTTCACGGCGACGGCCGTGTCGTTCACAACCTTCAGGAACGGAACGACGCCCTGGCTTTCGCCGTTGGTGCCCTTGATGTGGCTGCGCAGCGCGCGGACCGGGGTCCAGTCGTTGCCCAGGCCGCCGGCGTACTTGGCCAGCAGCGCGTTTTCCTTGATGGCGTCGTAGATGCCTTCCAGGTCGTCCGAGACGGTGGTCAGGTAGCACGACGACAGCTGCGAGTGCAGCGTGCCCGAGTTGAACAGCGTGGGCGTGGAGCTCATGAAGTCGAACGAGGACAGGATCTCGTAGAACTCGATGGCGCGTGCTTCGCGATCGCTCTCGCGCAGCGCCAGGCCCATGGCCACGCGCATGAAGAAGACCTGCGGCAGTTCGATGCGGGTGCCGCGGATGTGCAGGAAGTAACGGTCGTACAGGGTCTGCAGGCCGAGGTAGCCGAATTGCAGATCGCGCTTGGCGTTCAGTGCCTTGCCCAGCTTGGTCAGGTCATAGCTGGCCAGTTCGGGCGACAGCAGGCCGCCTTCGATGCCGCGGGCGATGAACGTGGGGAAGTATTCGGCGTAGCGCGTGGCCATGCCGTCTTGCGAGACTTCCTCGCCCAGCACTTCCTTGCGGATCGTGTGCAGCAGCAGACGGGCGGTGACCTGGCTGTAGGCCGGATCCTTTTCGACCAGCGCGCGCGCGGAGAGGATGGCGGACTTGAACACTTCGTCGACGGGGATGCCGTCGTACAGGTTCTTGACCGTTTCCTTCAGGATGGCTTCGGCGTCGATGAACTCGGACAGGCCTTCGCCGGCGGCGACGATGGTGGCGCGCAGTTCGGCCACGTCCAGCGGGCGGCGCACGCCGGCGTCGGTGACGTTCAGCACATGTTCCTGCGGCGCGGCGTCAGCCTTCTGCTGGCCTTCGGCGGCAGCGGCGGCGGCGCGTTCCTGCGTGCGCTTTTCGCGGTACAGCACATAGGCGCGCGCGACGTCATGCTCGCCCGAGCGCATCAGCGCCAGTTCGACCTGGTCCTGGATGTCTTCAATATGGAAGGTGCCGCCGTTGGGGCGGTTGCGAACCAGGGCGTTGACGGCCTGGCCGGTCAGCGTTTCGACCAGTTCGCGCACACGCGCGGACGCGGCGCCTTGTCCGCCATTGACGGCCAGGAAGGCCTTGGTCATGGCGATGGCGATCTTGCTGGGCTCAAAGCCAACCACCGAGCCATTGCGGCGGATGATGTTGTAGCTGGCCCATTTGCCGCTGTTGGCGTCGGCGGGGGAATCGATTTGGGAGGGCGGCACGGCCGAAGGCCGGGTCACAGAGGCGATCGTAGTCTGCATGGAAGCTCCTGTGCGAAAAAGCGCGTAGATGAAGACATGACGACGTCATGTCTGGTCAAAATTGGATCTTGTAATGGGGGTCGCAACGTCCGGACAGGCTAGTCCGTAAGGCGTGGCCGGCGGGAATCAGCGCTTAGGCGACCACAAGATGTAGTGTAGCACCCCTCGTTGGCCACTAATTCTAGTGATCGAGGTTTACAGGGACAAGAAGAAGATAAGACGAATCCCACAAAAGATTGTAACCAAATGCACTAGGCGCGCCCCGCAAGGCGCGCCCAGGTCAGTGACCACTCAGACCGGCTGTTTATGCGGTTTTCCGCAAGGCGCTGGCGTGCGGGGCCGGTGCTGTATAGCTCTGCATGAGCCGGGCCAGATCGGTCCGGTACTTCTCGACATTGGCGGCCTTCACGTGGCCAAAGCCGCGAATGTTTTCAGCCAGGGCGGCGATTGTAGCCGCTTGCGCGAGGTTGTCCGCAGTCAGCCCTGCAAGCAGTTGATCGATGGTCTGGCGGTACTCCGTGACCAGCGCCCGTTCCATCCTGCGCTCGGCGGTATGGCCGAAGGGATCGAACCAGGTGCCGCGTAGGCCCTTGAGCCGCGTCAGCAATTTCAGTGCCGACATCGTGCGCGGACCCAGCGTCATCTTGCGCGGCACGCCGGTGCGCGGATCCTTACGGGCGAAGATGGGCGGGGCCATGTGAAAGCGCAGGCTGTAGTCGCCCTCGAACTGGCCTTCCAGCTGCGCCTGGAACGTCTCGCCGGTATAGAGGCGCGCCACTTCGTATTCGTCCTTGTACGCCATGAGCTTGTACAGGCCGCGCGCCACGGCCATCGCCAGGCGGGGCGTCTTGGCATCGGGCGCCAGGGCCCGCTCGCGGGCCGCGACGGCGTCAACCACGTTCCGATACGCCTGCGCGTATGCCGCATCCTGATAGGCCGTCAGGTCTTCGACACGGCGCGCCACGGCGCGCTCGAAGGTTTCGGGGATGTGCAACTGTACGACCTGGGCCCGCGGGCGCAGCGCGCCTTCCAGCGCGTCGGGGCGATGCGCGGCAAGCCGGCCGCTGTCGAAGGCGGCGCGGTTGGCCGCCACCGCCACGCCGTTCAGTTCGATCGCGCGATAGATGGCGGCCTGCGAAAGCGGCACGCCGCCGCGCTGCCAGGCGTAGCCCAGCATGAACATGTTCGACAGGATGCTGTCGCCAAACAGCGCCAGCGCCGCTTCATGCGCGTCGATCGCGGCCGTGTGCGCGTCGCCCGCCGCATGACGGATCTTGGCCAGCAGCGCCTCGGGGCGCATCGCGGCGTCGGGATTGCGCGTGAAGTCGGACACAGGCGCCACGTAGGTGTTCACCGTGACCTGCGTGTGGCCGTGGCGCAAGGCGCCCAGCGAATCCGGCGCGACCGCGGCAACCGGATCGCACAGGATGGCCGCGTCGGCCTGCTGCCAGTCCAGCCGCACGGGGCCAGCGGCCGAGCCCGCCGGGGCAAGGCGAATGTGGCTCACGACGGTGCCGCCTTTCTGCGCCAGTCCGGTCAGGTCCAGCACCGCGGCCGACAGGCCTTCCAGGTGCGCGGCCATCGACACGATGGCGCCGATGGTGATGACGCCGGTGCCGCCCATGCCGGCGACCAGCAGACGATAGGGATGGTCCAAGGCAGGAAGGGCGGGCTGCGGCAGGCCGGCGATCATGCCCTGCAGGCGTTCCTGGTCGGCCTTGGGCGCCGCACTCTTTCTGGGCTTGCCGCCCATGACGGACACGAAGCTCGGGCAGAAGCCTTCCGCGCACGAGTAGTCCTTGTTGCAGCTGGACTGGTCGATCGCGCGCTTGCGGCCGTACGGCGTTTCCAGCGGAACGACCGACAGGCAGTTGGACTTCACGCCGCAGTCGCCGCAGCCTTCGCACACGGCGCTGTTGATCAGCATGCGGCGCGCCGGGTCCGGGAACTGGTTCTTCTTGCGGCGGCGGCGCTTTTCGGCCGCGCAGGTCTGGTCATGGATCAGGACCGTCACGCCCGGGATCTCGCGCAGCTCGCGCTGCAGCGCGTCAAGCTCGCGGCGGTGGTGGACCTTGATGCCGGGGCCCAGGTCCACGCCCTGGTATTTCTCGGGCTCGTCGGTGGTGACGACAATGCGCGCCACGTTTTCGCCGCGCAGCTGCTGGCAGATCTGGGGCACCGAGATCGGGCCGTCCACCGGTTGCCCGCCGGTCATGGCGACTGCGTCGTTGAACAGGATCTTGTAGGTGATGTTGGCGCGCGCCGCGACGGCCTGGCGGATGGCCAGGTAGCCCGAGTGGTAATACGTGCCTTCGCCCATGTTCTGGAAGATATGCGGCATCTTCGTATAGCGGGACAGGCCGATCCAGTCGACACCTTCGCCGCCCATCTGCGTGAGTCCGCCGGTGTCGCGGTCCATCCACGCGGCCATGTAGTGGCAGCCCACGCCGGACAGCGCCTGGCTGCCCTCGGGCACCTTGGTCGACGTGCTGTGCGGACAGCCCGAACAGAAGTAAGGGCGGCGGCGCATGCCGTCCGCGTCGTTGGATAGCGGCGCCTGGCATTCGAAGGCCGACAGGTCGCGGTTCACGGGCAGCCCCGCGGCGCGCGACAGCCAACCGGCCAGCGGCGCGGCCAGCAGCGACGGGCGCAGCTGGCCGGCAGACGGCACCATCGGCTCGCCGTCCAGTCCCTTCTTGCCCACGACCGTCGGCCGCTCGGGCAGGTTGAACAGCATGTCCTTGATCTGGCTTTCGACCACTGCGCCTTTTTCCTCGATGACGAGGATGTGCGACAGGCCGCGCGCGAAGTCGAGCAACCGGCCTTCGTCCATCGGCCAGGTCAGGCCGGGCTTGTAGATCCGCACCGGCGCATTCGCCGTGACCGTGTCCACGCCCAGGCGCGCCAACGCTTCCATGGTGTCCAGGTGCGCTTTGCCGACGGTGACGATGCCCACCGTCGCCTTGGGCGCCGGACAGGTCAGCTTGTCGATGCTGTGCCGGCGCGCGAAGGCGGCGACGGCCTTCATGCGCTGGTTCATGCGCGTTTCGACCGCCAGCGACAGGAAGTCGCGCGCGGAGTATTCCAGCGATCCGGCCGGCATGTCCGGATCCTCGGGCATGTCGTAGGTCTGGATGGCGGCTGGCGTGAACGAGTGGCCGCTTTCGATGGTTTCGGACACGGCCTTGAAGGCGACCCACGTGCCCGCATAACGCGAGAGCGCCCAGCCCCAGAGCGCGAAGGTCTCGTATTCGTCGATGGACGTCGGATGCACGATCGGCATCTGCCAGCCGATCAGCGACGCTTCGCTGGCGTGCGGGATCGAGGACGACACGGCGGTGTGGTCGTCGCCCACCACCACCAGCACGCCGCCGTGGCGCGAGGCGCCCGCGGCATTGCCGTGATGCAGCGCGTCGCCGGCGCGGTCCACGCCGGGACCCTTGCCGTACCACATGGCAAACACGCCATCGACATTGCGGTCAGCGCGCACGCCGGCCTGCTGCGTGCCCATGACCGCCGTGGCGGCCATGTCTTCGTTGATGCCCGGCAGGAAGGTGATCTGGTTGGCGTCCAGCGCCTTCTGCGCCTTCCACATGGCCATGTCCACGCCGCCCAGCGGCGATCCGCGGTACCCCGATACGAAGCCGGCGGTGTTCAGGCCGCGTTCGCGGTCCACCCGGCGCTGCGTGAGCATCAGGCGCACCAGGGCCTGCGTGCCAGTCAGGAAGATGCGTCCGGACTCGCGGGTCAGGTTGTCGGCAAGCTGGTAATCAAGGTCCAGCTCGGGTGCGGCGGCGGGGGTACCGTCCATAGTCAATGCTCCTCGTCTTTGGCACCATGATAGGTTCGCGAGGGATCAGGTTTATTGCGTTTTTGGATCGTGCTATCCCTATAATTCGCAATGAACATTTCGTATTTCAAGAAAACCAGGAGACAAACGAATGGACAAGACCGATATCGGCATCCTCAAGGCGCTGCAGGAAGATGGCCGGGCCTCTGCGCAGCAGCTTTCCGAGAAGGTGGGGCTGTCCGCCGCGCCTGTATGGCGGCGCGTGAAGGCGATGGAGGCGAGCGGGGTGATCCAGGGCTACAGCGCCCAGGTCGACCGCAGCAAGGTGGGGCTGGGCTGCATGTTTGCGCAGATCAGCCTGGAGCGGCATTCGGCAAACACGGTCGAGAACTTCGAGCGGTCGGTGCGCGATGCCCCGGAAATCCTGGAGTGTTATGCCGTGACCGGCGATTCGGACTTCCTGTTGAAGATCCTGGTGGAAAGTCCGGAAGCCTACGATCGCTTCCTGCACCGGTTCCTGTTCAACATGCCGGGCATCCGGCAGACGCGCACCATTGTGGCGCTGCGTGAAATCAAGCACGAGCAGCGGCTGCCGCTGTAGAAAGGCGCGCCTTCTCTATATAGATAGAGAGAAAGGGCGCGCCGCAGTGCAAAGGGACAGGTTTATTGGGGCTGGATGCCGGCGATCCGGATCCATTCCTTCCAGCGAGCCGTGTCTTCCTTCACGAACGCGTCAAAGCGCGCCACGTCCATCGCTTCCGGCGTCAATCCCAAGGCGCGCAGCTTGCGCGCCGTGGCGTCGTCCTGCACCGCGGCCTGCAGGTAGGCGTTCATTTTGGCGACGATCTCCGGTGGCGTGCGGGCGGGCGCCGACAGGCCCAGCCAACCCGCCACGACGAAGTCAGGATAGTAGGTGGCCATGGTCGGCACGCTGGGCCAGGCATCATGCTGCCGGGCGCCGGTCACGGCGATGGGGACGAGGCCCTTGCCGTCGATTTGGCCCATGGCGGTCAGGTAATCCACGAACGCGAAGCCGATCTGCTTGCCGCGCAGGTCGGTGATGATCTGCGTGATGTTCTTGTACGCCGCCCCGGTGATGTTGATGCCGGCCCGCTGCTTGAAGAGTTCGGACGGCACCTGGGAGGACGAACTGTAATAGCCGAAGAAGACGTCGCCCGGATGTTTCTTGGCGTACTCGACCAATTCGGGCACGGTCCGGTACGGGCTGTCCGGCGAGACGACGCCCACCGTGCCGAACGTGCCCAGCATGCCGACCTGCACGAAATCCTTTTGCGCGTCGTACGGCAGCGTCCTGTACAGGAACTGATTGGCCGAATGCGTGGAGTTCGTGGACAAGAGGAACGTGTAGCCGTCGGGCGCGGCGCTTTTGCTGGCGTTGGTGCCCACGATGCCGCCGGCGCCGGGGCGATCCTCCACGATCACTGTCTGCCCGGTCTTCTCGCCCAAATACTGCGCGAAGGTGCGGGCGGTCAGGTCGGCCGCGCCGCCCGCCGCGGAGGGCACGATGATCGTCACGGGCTTATCGGGCCAGCCGGCGGCGTGCGAGGCCGCGGCCCACAGCAGGCAGGCGCCGGCGAGCGCCGGACGCAGCAAGCGGAAAATGGTCATGTCTGTCTCCTGAGTGCGCTTGGGCGCGTCGTTGTCGTTGTCGTGTTTATCTTGCTGGTGATCAGCCAAATTGCGTTCGGTGCCAGTCCAGGATGGCGCCGGCGCTGATCTGCCAATGATCTGCGTACATCATGCAGTGGGGTTGTCCGGCAAGCCGGGCATGCGAAAAGCCGTAGCGCCGCGCAATGGCTTGATCCTGTCCCGGCGGATGCCGGTCATGCGTATCCAGTCCGGCTTCCAGGCACAGGCCGGGCGCGCGGATCGATGCCGGGCCAATAGCCACGCGCAGCAGGTACCTATCGTTCAGAACCTGGGGGCTTTCCGCGCACAGGCGCCGCGCCACCGCGCGAACGTCCCGGTCAGGCGTGGTCGCCAGAAACCGTGAGCGGATTTCCGCCTCGCCGGGGGCGGCGCGCGGCGCTGCCCCGGGCACGGCAGGCAAGCCCCGCGCACCGGGCAGATCGCCCGGAGGCGAGGGCGCCAGCAGCACGACGCCAGCCACGGGCCGCTGGCTGGCGGCCAGCAGCGCCGGCAACGCGCCCATGCTGTGGCCCACGACAACGGTCGGCGCCTCCAGCGCATCCAGGGCGCTGACGACGTCCTGGCCCAGGTCCTCGATGGTGACGTTCGGAAATCCGGCGTCTTGCGGCAGGTCGCCGTGGCCGCGCATGTCCAGCGCCGCGCACGCCAGACCGGCCGCTGCGAAGTAATCCAGATAGTGCGCGTAGCACCAGGCGCCGTGGTAGGCGCCCGGCACGAACAACAGGCCGGGCCGGCCGTCTTGCGGGACGGCGCCGATGCGCAGGCGGCCATGCCCCGCATCGCGCACGGGCAGCCGATCGGCCACGCCAAAGTCCAGCGGGTCCGTGGCGGGGGGAGAGATAAGGTTGGCGGTAGGCATATTGCGGCCATCTTAAGAGGCGGCCTATGATCAGAAAACTTTATTTTTCATATGGATTGATAAGTTCTACTAATCCGTCGCCCCATGCGCCCGCTTCCCGATCTCTCCATTTCCCATTACCGGCATTTTTTGCTGGTCGCCGAGCTGGGCAGCTTTCGCGCCGCAGCCGTCCGGGCTTTCCGATCCCAACCCGCGTTGTCCCTGTCGATCCGGGAAATGGAACAACGCCTGGGACAGCCGCTGTTCGAGCCCGGCAACCGCGGCACGCTGACGCGCTTCGGGCAAGACTGCCTGCCGCTGGCGCGTGAACTGGTTGACCACCACGACCGGGTCGCCGGCGCCTTGTCGGGGCTTGCCAACAATGGCGCCGGCAGCTTGACGATGGCGTCCGTTGCGTCCGCCGCCACGCACTGGCTGCCCGAACTGGTGGCCGCCTACCGGGCGCAGTATCCCGCGGTGTCGCTGCGCCTGTTCGACGACAACTCCGAGGGGGTCGAGCGCATGGTGCTGGCGGGCGAGGTCGAACTGGGCGTGTGCAGCACCGTGTCACGCGACCGCCGCCTGTCGTTCGAACCGCTGATGCGCGACGCCTTTGGCCTGGTCTGCCATCGCGGCCATCCGCTGGCTGGCCGCAAGTCCGTGACGTGGCGCGAAATCGCCGACCTGCCTTTGGTGGGCACCATTGCGCACCGCCAGCTTGCCGGTCATCCGCAAGCGGCGTTCATGCTGGACCGGCAGGTGTTCGTCTCCAACATGATGTCGCTGCTGGCCATGCTGGAGCGCGGCGTGGGCGTGACGGTGCTGGCCCGCCTGGGCGTGCCGCCGGATTCGCCGGGACTGGCGTTTGTGCCCTTGTCGCGGCCACGCATCGAACGCGAGCTGGGCATTGCCCGTCTGGCCGGCAGAAGCCTGTCTCCGGCCGCCGCGCGCATGGAGGAAATGCTGCGCGAGAAGGCGCGTCGCGGGTGAGCCGCTGTCGCTAGAAACCAACGCATTTTTGCGGTTTCCGCGCGGATTCCGGGCGCGTCCGCACCCGCACTGTTGCGCATTTGCACACGGCGCGGATCGTCGTTGATTCTTCCCTGACGCCTATTTAGAGTGCGTGAAGTCCGCTGCGCCTGGGACGGGCCGGTGTGATCGGCGCGGCGCGTCGGCGGACGTCTTGAGGAAGTCATGAGCAGTGTGTTTTTGCGTACGGCAGGCATTGCCTGCGCCATCGTGATCCTGGCCGGTTGCGCCGCCAGGAAGCCAGCCGCCATCACCGAGGCCCAACCCGCTGAACCGCCCAAGCCGGTGGCCTGCACGCCCGCCAAGACTGGCGACCCGATGATCGGCACCTGGTTGTCCAATTCGCGTCCGCGCGATGTGGCGGGCGACATGCAGTCGCTGATCGTGCTGTCCGCCGACGGCACCATGTCCTACGAATCCCTGCTCAAGATCGGCCGCAAGACGCGTCCCGCGCTGCGCGAGACGGGCTGCTGGAGCGTGGCGGACGGCGTCTACACGATGCGCACCACGAAGTCGGCGGGCGAGCCGGTGGATCCCACCGATCCGATCTATCTGAACCGCTACCGCGTCGAGAAGGTCGAGCAGTCCAAGCTGTCGCTGCGCGAACTGAAGTCGGGCGGCATGCTGCTGACCGCGCGCCGCATGCCCGCGGGCTACCGACTGGCCTACTGACCGTTGCGCCGGGCGGACATTTCGCCCGGCGGTCAAGCCAAGCGGGCCAGGCTGCGGTAAGGTGCGGGCTTCGACTTTCGCCCCGCAGCCGGTTTCCCATGCCCGCCCTGTCCTCCGAAGCACGCGCGATCGCGCTGCTCGCGTTGGCCGCCTTCGTCAGCGCCAGCGCTTTCCGAATCTGTGATCCCATGCTGCCGCAACTGGCGGCGGAATTCGGCACCACCACCGGCCAGGCCGCGCGCGCGGTCACCGCATTTGCGGTGGCCTACGGCGTGCTGCAGATGTTCTTCGGGCCGGTGGGCGACCGCTACGGCAAGTACCGCGTCGTCAGCGTGGCGACCGTGGCGTGTGCGCTGGGCAGCGCGGGCGCCGTCATGGCGGAATCGCTCGACATGCTGGTGTTCTGCCGCGCGCTGTCGGGGGCGGCAGGCGCGGGCATCGTGCCCCTGTCCATGGCCTGGATCGGCGACAACGTTCCTTATGAGCGCCGGCAGGCGACGCTGGCGCGCTTTCTGACCGGCACCATCCTTGGCATGTCGGCCGGCCAGCTTGCGGGCGGCCTGTTTGCCGATACCGTCGGCTGGCGCTGGGCCTTCATGGCGCTGGTGGCGGGCTACCTGATCGTGGGCGTGCTGCTGCACCTGGAGGTGCGGCGCCAGCGCGCGGCGGGCTTCGCGCAGATCGATCCGGGGGCGGCGCGCCAGGGATTCGTCGCGCAGGCGCGGCTGGTGCTGAGCGCGCCGTGGGCGCGCGTAGTGCTGGCGACGGTGTTCATCGAAGGGCTGCTGGTGTTCGGCGCACTCGCGTTCGCACCCTCGTACCTGCATGAGCGATTCGATATCTCGCTGACGGCCGCAGGCGCGCTGGTCGCCGTGTATGCGGTGGGCGGACTGATCTATACGGTTGTCGCGGGCCGCATCCTGAAACGGCTGGGCGAGCGCGGCCTGGCCGTCGCGGGCGGACTGGTGCTGGGCGTGGCGTTCCTGTCGTACTGGCTGGGACCGGTCTGGATATGGAGCCTGGCGGCCAGCGTGCTGGCGGGCTTCGGCTATTACCTGCTGCACGCGACGCTGCAGACGAACGCCACGCAGATGGTGCCGTCTGCGCGCGGCACGGCGGTGGCATGGTTTGCCTCGTGCCTCTTCATGGGGCAGGCGGCGGGCGTGGCGCTGGCAGGGGCCGTGGTGGACGAGATCGGCGCGGCCGCGCTATTCGGCGGTTCGGCCGTGCTGCTGCCGCTGCTGGGGGCGTTCTTTGCCCGGGCGCTGAAGGCGAGGGCCGCGATGCAGCGGGCGTGAACGGCGTTGCGTCACGCCGGATTGAAGACACCAGGGCGGCAGGCTTATGCAGGTGTCAGACACCCTGCCGAGACCCTCACGGGTTTGCGGCGTTAGCTCTCGAGGGTGTCAGACACCTGGGCAGCAGGCTTTCGGAGGGTGTCTGACACCCTGATGAGATGCCCGTGACTTTGCGGCGGCTCATCAAAGGGTGTCTGACACCCGGGTTTAAATCGCCGACAGCCGCTTGAGCACCGTTTCCTTGCCCAGCAGCGCCAGCACCGCATCCACCGCAGGCGTCTGCGTCTGGCCGGTGACGGCCACGCGCAGCGGGATGGCCAGTTGCGGCATCTTCAGGCCGCGGTCGGCCAGCACGCCCTTGATGAGCGCGGACAGCGCTTCGTGCGACCATTCCGCATCCTGGGCGCGCTGCGCGAAGTCGGCCAGCGCTTCGCGCGCGGGGGCGGTCAGGTGCTGCTCGGCCAGGTCGGCCGGCGCGCCCTTGAATTCGCCGCAGAACAGCATGGCGCCGTCGGCCAGCTGCTCCAGCGTTTCGGCGCGGTCCTTCAAGAGACCCATGACGCCCGGCAGATCGATCTTTTCGGGGTAGCCGCCGCGGGCCGCGACGCGCGTGGCCACGCGCTCTGCCAGTTCGGCGTTGTCCATCTGCTTGATGTAGTGGGCGTTGACCCAGTTCAGCTTCTTGGGATCCCACTGCGAGGCGGACTTGGACAGGTGCTTGGTGTCGAACCAGGACACCAGCTGGTCGCGCGAGAAGAGTTCGTCGTCGCCGTGGCTCCAGCCCAGGCGGGCCAGGTAGTTGATCATGGCCTCGGGCAGGTAGCCCTCGTTGTCGTACTCCATGACGTTGACCGCGCCGTGGCGCTTGGACAGCTTTTCGCCGTCCGGGCCCAGGATCATCGGCACGTGGCCGTATTCAGGCAGCGTGGCGCCCAGCGCGCGCAGGATGTTGATCTGGCGGGGCGTGTTGTTGACGTGGTCATCGCCGCGCAGCACGTGCGTGATGCCCATGTCCCAGTCGTCGACCACGACGCAGAAATTGTAGGTGGGCGTGCCGTCGGGGCGCGCGATGATCAGGTCGTCGAGCTCGGTGTTGTCGAAGCTGATCGTGCCCTTGACCATGTCGTTCCAGGACGTGGCGCCTTCCTGGGGATTCTTGAAGCGCACGACCGGCTTGCGGCCTTCGGGGATGGCGGGCAGCGTCTTGCCGGGTTCCGGGCGCCAGGTGCCGTCGTAGCGCGGCTTGTCGCCGCGGGCGCGGGCGGCTTCGCGCATGGCTTCGACTTCCTCGGGCGAGCTGTAGCAGTGGTAGGCAGTGCCGGCGGCCAGCATCTGGGCCACGACTTCGCGGTACCGGTCCATGCGCTGCATCTGGTAGAACGGGCCCTCGTCCGGCTGCATGCCCAGCCATTCCATGCTGTCCAGGATGGCCTGCACGGCTTCCGGCGTGGACCGCTCGACGTCCGTGTCCTCGATGCGCAGCACGAAAGTGCCCTTGTGATGGCGCGCGAAGGCCCAGGAGAACAGCGCGGTGCGCGCGCCGCCCAAATGCAGGAAACCGGTGGGCGAAGGCGCGAAGCGGGTGCGAATGGGAGTAGAGGCGTTGGAAGTCATAGGTGGCAGTGTTAGCGGCTGCGGCGCCACAAAGTGGCGTCGGGCAGTGTCCTCATCAAGCGGACAGCGGGCTTGTCTTGATACGATGAACGCTATTTTAGATTAGTGTGAACAGGCCCTGGCCCGACCTCCCCATGTTGAGACACGCTCTTGCGCCCATGTTCGAACCCGGCTCGCTGGTGATCGTGGCCGATCGGCCGCTGCCCGCGGCAAGTTCCCTGTCTCCCGCCCTGAAGGCGAAGACCACGGTCGTCACGGTCGAACCCGGCGCGGCGCCCGACCTGCCGAACAGGCTGGAAGGCCTGGCAGCGGGCGAACGGCCTGATCTGGCCCTGGTTTGCGTCTCGCCCGCCGTGCTGCCGGAAACCTTGCGCCGGCTGGCGCCGCTGTCGCCCCGCGCGGTCATCCTGCTGCCCCACGAACTGCCCGACCCATACCCGCGCGGCACGCTGGCGCTGTGCCGCGCCTGGGCCGAGGAAAACCACTGCGAACTCCTCGGGCCGCGGTCCTTCGGCGCGCAGCGGCCGCACGCGGGCCTGAATTTCAGCCAGCACCCGGTGCTGGCCCGCGCCGGCCGCGTGGCGCTGGTGGCGCAGTCGCGCTCGATCATGGCCGCCGTCATGGACTGGGCCGAGGACGTGCACATCGGCTTTTCCACCGCCGTGTCGCTGGGCGACGAGGCCGTGGTCGGCCTGCCCAAGCTGCTGGACTACCTGGCCAGCGATCCCCGCACCGACAGCATCGTTCTCTACCTTGAAGACGTCGGACCCGCGCGCGAATTCATGAGCACGCTGCGGGCCGCGGCCAGCATCAAGCCGGTCATCGTGCTCAAGGCAGGGCGCTCGGACGCCGACAGCAGCGATGCCATCTTCGACGCGGCGCTGCGCCGGGCCGGCGCCGTGCGCGTGCGCTACTTCGTGCAGCTGTTCTCGGCCGTGAAGGTGCTGGGCTACACGCGCCGCCCCAAGGGCCGCCGCGTTGCACTGATCTCCAACGGCAGCGGGCCTCCGCAGCTCGCCATGGACTTGATCGGCCCGGACGCCGCGGTGCTGCGCGCGGACCTCGCGCCCGCCACGCAGCGCGCGCTGGCCGACATGCTGGAGCCCGACGCCGCCATCGCCAACCCCGTCATCACCTACCTGCCCATGACGCCCGAGCGCATTCGCGCCATGCTCGACGTTGTCCTGGACGACACGGGCGTGGACGGCGTGCTGGTGCTGCTGGCGCCCGACGCCCTGGCCGACATGCCCGCCGTCGCGCGCGAGCTGGCGCAGATCGCGCCGTCGGCCAAGAAGCCGGTGGTGACCTGTTTCATGGGCGACGCGGGCATGCGGCCCTTGCGGCGCATGCTGGACGACGCCGGCACGTCGGCATTCCGTACGCCCGAATCGGCCGCCGATGCCTTCGGCGTGCTGGCCTCGCACCACTACAACCAGCAACTGCTGCTGCAGACGCAGCCGCCCGAACCCGCGAGCCACGTGCCCGACCTGACGGCCGCCCGCGAGATTCTTGCGCGGGTGCGCGCCGAATGCCGGCGCGAGCTGAACACGTCTGAGATCCGCACACTGCTGGCGCTGTTCTACGTGCCGCTCAGCGAATTCTCTGCCGATGCGGCGCGCGGCGAAGCGGAATCCCGCCCCATGGCGATCCGGGTGCGGCGCGATCCGAAGTTCGGCCCCGTCATCCGGTTTGGCGCGGGCGGGCCGGACGCGGTGCTATCGCTGGCCGATCGCGGCATGGACCTGCCGCCGCTCAACGGCTACCTGGCGCGCCAGCTCATCGAGCGCAGCCGGCTGTGGCGCCGCGTGCTGGCGCCGCGGGTCGGCCACATGGCCGCCGAGGCGCTGCAGCAGGCGCTGGTGCTGGTGTCCGAGCTGGTGTCCGAACTTCCCGATATCGAAACGCTCGACATCGATCCCCTCTACGCAGGCGAAACCCACCTGCGCGCGGGCGGCCTGCGCATGACGCTGACCGAGACGCCCGGCTGCGCCTCGCCGCAGACCACCGGCTATCCGCACATGGCGATCCACCCGTATCCGGCCCGGCTGGTGCAGGTGCGCCGATTTGCAGACGGCATTCCGTGGGTGTTGCGCCCCATCCGTCCCGAAGACGGCGAGGCGTTGCAGGAATTCATCCGCGGCCTGTCGGAGCGCTCGCGCTACATGCGGTTCGTGTCGATGATGCGTGAACTGACGCCGCGCATGGTGTCGCGCTACACCCAGGTGGACTACCACCGCGAACTCGCGCTGGTGGCGGCCACGCAGGTGCCCAATCCCGCTAATCGCGGCCATCCGCGCGAGGTGCTGGTGGGCTTTGCGCACTACCTGCGCAATCCCGATGGCCGCGGCGCGGAATACGCGCTGGTGATCGGCGACGACTGGCAGCGGCGCGGGTTGGGGCGTCAGCTCATGACGGCGCTGATCGACGCCGCGCGCGAGCAGGGGCTGGAATACATCGACGGCCTGGTGCTGTCGACGAACCGGCCCATGCTGGCGCTGATGACCAGCCTGGGCTTTACCAACGATCCCGACCCCGAAGACCCGACCATGCGCCGGGTCTGGCTGAACCTGGCTTAAGGCCCGCGGCCGCCGGAACGGTTCAGGCGGTCTTGCGGGACGGCTGCGCGGGCGTCAACCGCGCGGCCGCCTCGTCCACCGACAGCACGTCGCCAAAGAACAGCATCCACCCGTGCAGGGCGTTCTCGTGCTCGGCCGGCGTCACGGCGGCCAGCGCGTCGTCCACCATGATGGTCCGGAAGTCCCGCATCATCGCGTCGCGCGCAGTGGATTCGCAGCACACGTTGGTGACCGTGCCGGCGATCAGCAGCGTGTCCACGCCCAGGCCGCGCAGCACCGGCTCCAGCTCCGACGAGCCCGGGGCCATCGCACTATAGAAGCGCTTGACGACCCGCAGGTCGCTGGCCTGCGCATGCAGGTCCGGATGCAGCGCAAAGCCGGGCGAGTCGCGGCGCAGCGTCTCCAGGCGGCGGGCGCTGCGTTCGGGCGTCAGCATCACGCCGTGGTGATGCGACCAGAACACATCCGCGTTGTCCGAGGCCGTCTGCACCCACACCACCACGCCGCCCGCGTCGCGCACCGCGCTGCAAAGGCGGTTGATGGGGCCGATGATTTCCCGCGCCGGGGCGCATTCGCCTTGGTAGCCGGGCAGCAGGAAGTACTGCTGCATGTCGATCACGACCACCGCCGTGCGCGCGGCCGGCAGCTCGTCATACGGATGCAGGCAGCCCTGGCGGGCTACGACGCGATCCTTCACCCATTGGGGGAATTCCATGCTGCCTCCTTAGCCGTAACGCCGCGCCACGGCGGACTCGACGCGGTAGATGATGAGGTACATGACGCTGGAGATCAGCGCCAGCATCACGATGGCGGTCATGACGATGTTCAGCTTGAACACCTGGCTGCCGTTCATGATGAGAAAGCCCAGCCCCGAATCCGCCGACTGGAATTCGCCCACGATGACACCCACCAGCGCAAGACCGATGTTCATCTTCACGGCCGCGATCAGCGTCGGCACGCTGCCTGGCAGCACGACCTTGGTCAGCACCTGCCAGCGGCTGGCGCCAAAGGTGTGGGCAAGCTTGACCTTGTTCAGGTCGATGCCGCGGAACCCCGCATACACCACCATGATGGTCACGAACACCGCGATGGCGACCGCCATGCCGTACACCGCATAGTCTGACCCCAGCCACAGGTAGAAGATGGGCACGAACGCGATCTTGGGCATGGCGTTGGCCACCACCAGGAAGGGGTCGAGCACCTTATAGAGAAACTCGGACCACCACAGTGCGGCCGCCACCACGATCCCGATGACCATGCTCAGCACAAAGCCCACCAGCGTGGCCGACAGCGTCGTCATGATGTGCTTGCCCAGGCTGCCGTGATTCCACAGTTCGATGAAGGTAGGCCACAGCGCGCTGGGATAGCTGGTGAGCAGCGGATTGACGATGTGCATGCGCGGCAGGATTTCCCATGCGCATAAGAAAACGACCAGGAGCAGCGCCTGGGCCACACGGATGTTTCGGCGGCGCGCGCGGTCGCGGCGCAGGTAGTTCAGGTACTTTTCGCTGGGGCCGGGCACGGCGCGCAGCGGGACGGTATTGGCAATCGGCGCGTTCATGGCTCAGCCCTCCACATGGACGTCCAGCTCGTCCCAGAGCTGTTTGAAGTACGTGTTGAATTCCGGCCGCGAACGCGCCTGGAACGGGGTGGGGCGGACCTGGCCGTCGCCGTAGTGGATGCGGTACTGGCTCTTGAGCCGCCCGGGCCGGCGCGACAGCACGATCACGCGATCGGTCATGGCGATGGCTTCGCCGATGTCGTGCGTCACCAGCACCACCGTCTTGCTCTCGCGGCGCAGGATGTCCACGACTTCGTCGGAGATGGCCAGACGGGTCTGCGAGTCCAGCGCCGAGAACGGTTCGTCCAAGAGGATCACGTCGGGCTCGGTGACCAGCGTGCGCGCCAGCGCCGCGCGCTGGCGCATCCCGCCCGAGAGCTGCCGCGGCGTGTGCGACAGGAACGCGCCCAGGCCGCATTTTTCAAGCAGGTGCACGGCGCGCGCCTCGCTGCGCGCATCGCGCCGCCCCTGAATCTCGGCGCCCAGCATCACGTTGTCCAGGATGGTGCGCCACTCGAACAGGTAGTCCTGCTGCAGCATGTAGCCGATGCGCGCGTTCGGCTTGGTCACCGCCTGCCCGTCGACCAGCACCGCGCCCGAGGTCGGGGGAATCAGGCCTGCGATCAGCGACAGCAAAGTGCTCTTGCCACAGCCGCTTTGGCCGATCAGGCTGACGAACTCGCCCGGCGCCAGGCTGAACGACACGTTGGACAGCGCTTCGGTCTCGCCTTCCGGCGTGAAGTACGACAGACAGACGTCGCGCAGTTCGATCTTGGCCGTGGCGGGCGCCGGCTTGAGGTTGTGGATGGCGGCTCCCATCATTGGACCTTCTTGGCAAAGTCGGCGATCACCACGTCCTCGTACTTCACGCGGGCGCTGTCCTTCATGACCGCGCTGGCGATCAGCATGTCCTGAAGCTGCGTCATCGCCTGCGCCGTCACGAGCGGCGTGGTCTTCCAGATCTGATATTGCTTGTAGCGCTCGATCGCCTCGGTCACCGCGGCCTGATCCATGCCGGGAAAGAAGGTCATGATCTGCGGGGCCAGCGTGGCCGCGGGCGTGTCCTTCACGTATTTCTCGGCGCGCGCCACCACGTCGGTCCAGGCCTGGATGACCTTGGGGTTGTCGCGGATGTACTTGTCGGTGGCGGTGAACACCGTGTAGTCCACCTGGCCCACCTCATGTCCCACGGACGCGACGATGTGCCCCTTGCCGTTGCGCACCAGCTCGCCGGCCTCGGGCTCCAGGAAGATGCCGTATTCGCCCTGGCCCGCCATCCAGGCGCCGGCGCGCGCGGGGATGCCGATGTTGTTGAGCAGCTTCACGTCCTTCTGCGGATCCAGGCCGTGCTTGCGCAGCGCGGTTTCCAGGAACACGATGGGATTCGATCCTGGGCGAAAGCCGATGACCTCCTTGCCCTTGAGCATGGACCAGTCGAACTTGTCGACCGGCTTGCGCGCCAGCAGGAAGAAGCCGTCGGTGGCGGTCAGGCCGGCGAAGATCTTCGGTTTGACCGGCGATTCGCTGTTCTGCACATAGATGGACGCCTCGGGCCCGATCAGCACGATGTCCGCGCTGCCCGACAACAGGGCGGTCATGCCCTTGTCGGTGCCTTGCGACGTCTTCATGGACACGTCCAGGCCGGCGTCCTTGAAGTAGCCCTGCGACAGCGCGACGTATTTGGGCACGTACAGGATGGATCGCACCACCTCTTCGTATCGCACCTTCACGGGGGGATTCAGGGCTTCGGCCTGAGCGGCCAAAGGGGCAAGCAGCGCGAGCAGCGCCGCGCCTGCCAGGCGGGGCAAGGGCGAGGTCTTCACGGGACTTTCTCCTGCGTCTTGAATGCCGCGCCGACAATCGGCGCGACACGGCCAATGGGATGGATCGACTACAACAACAGGGAAGCCCGAACAGTGCACGCCCGGGCCGGTGAGGCTTGGATCGAATACTATATTCAAGACAAGCAGGCGACAAGCGTTTTGCGGTTGGCGTTTTTCTCTATGGACGTGCGTTGTCGCTGCCCCGAAAATTCGAGGCTGGAATACCAGTTGGTATACAGAATAAGATTTCGAGCCGCTGAGGCGGGCTCAATCCATCGTAGGCGGGGACGCGCTTGGCGCCCATCGGCCAGGAACACGGGCCGCGCGCGGCGCCGCCCGCCATCGTCCCTAGGCTGCCCGTCGCATCACACCAGGACTTCGTTCAGGAAGGCCGAAATATCGGCCACTTCCTCGGCGCAGACCGAGTGCGGCATCGGGTACGTGTGCCAGCGCACGTCGTAACCCAGCCGCTTGAGTTCGCCCAACGACGCTTCGGCGCGCGCCAGCGACACGACCGGGTCGTACTGGCCGTGGGCCATGAAGATGGGCGTGTCGTCGTTGGCGGGCTGGCGTTCGGCCTCGGCGCTGTCCACCAGCGGCAGATAACCCGACAACGCCATCATGCCCGCCAGCTTTTCTTTCAGCCGCAGGCCGGTGTGCAGCGTCATGGCGCTGCCCTGTGAAAAACCCGCCAGCACGATGTTGGATGTGGGAATGCCACGCGCGTTTTCGCGCGCGATCAGCTTGTGGATGGCCGCTTCCGAGGCGCGGATGCCGCGGCCGTCTTCCACCCGCACCAGGTCCATCACCAGAATGTCGTACCAGGACCGCATCGCCATGCCGTTGTTGATCGTCACGCGCTGCACGGGCGCGTTCGGGAACACGAAGCGCACGCCGAGTCCGGCGGGCAACTGCAGCTCCGGCACGATGGGCGCGAAATCGTTGCCGTCGGCGCCCAGTCCGTGCAGCCAGATCACGGCGTGCGTGGGGTTGGGGGCGGTTTCGATCTCGATGCAGTCGAGCAGGTCGGTTGCGGTCATGGATGGGCAGTAGGCAATTAGAGGGTGAGCGTCTTGAGGGCCTGGAACAGCGCGCGGTAATGCTTCTTTTGCGGCTCCTGGCCCTGCAACAGCGAGGCGTTGGCCAGCTTTTCCTTGCGGGCGGCCCGGATCAGCGTGCGCAGTTGCTGCACGTCGGCCTGCGGATTGTTGTTCAGCAGGCGCGTGAAGGCGTCATCGTCCTCGAGCAGCCGGTCGCGCAGCGTTTCCAGCCGGTGCATGGCGGCCGTTTCCTCGCGGGAGCCGTTCTCCCAGACGTCGAGTTGCTTGCGAATGACGTCGGCTGGCGCATCGCGCATCAGCTTGCCGACGAAGTGGACCTGGCGCCGCAGGCCTTCGCGGCCGGTGGTGCGTTGCGCCATGCGGATCGCTTCGTACAGGCGCTCTTCGAGCGGCAACTGCTTCAGGCGTTCGGGCGACAGCGCGATCAATTGCTTGCCCAGGTCCAGCAGAGCGTGCATTTCACGCTTGACCTGGGACTTGCTGGGACGGTCGTAGCCGTTCTCGTCGTAACCGTCGTCGACGGAATCTTCTTGGGGATGGGAATTCATGGAAAACTGCGCAATGACAGACTTGGCTATGATAACCGTCTCTGCAAATTGGACTGCAATGGTTAAAACCTCCTCATCCTTGCCGCTGGCGGCGAATCACGCGCGTTTTTCCGAACTTGTCGAGCAAACCCTGGCCTACGCGCGCCAGATCGGCGCTTCCGACGCCGCCGCGGAAGTCTCGGAAAGCCTGGGACTGTCCGTCTCGGTACGCAAGAACGACATCGAAACCGTTGAGCAAACCCGCGACCGGGCGCTGGACCTGACGGTCTACGCCGGCCAAAGCCGCGGTTCGGCCTCGACGTCCGACTTTTCCGAGGCCGCGCTGCGCCAGACGGTCGAAGCCGCCTGGCACATCGCTCGCCACACCGCTGCCGACCCGGCCGCCGGCCTGCCCGACGCCGACCAGCTGGCCACGGAATTCCCCGATCTGGACCTGCATCGCGCCTGGACCGTTTCCACCGAGGAAGCGGCCGAACTGGCGCTGCGCGCCGAGCGCGCCGCCCGCGAGGTCGATTCGCGCATCACCAATACCGACGGCGCCACCGTCGGCACGTACGAAGGCCAGTTCGTGATGGGCAACACGCGCGGCTTTCTGGGCGGCTACCCGTACTCGCGCCACAGCCTGTCCGTGGCGCCCATCGCAGGTCGCGGCAACGGCATGCAGCGCGACTACTGGTATTCGTCCGAACGCGACCCGGCCAAGCTGGCCTCGCCCGAAGCCATCGGCCGCTATGCCGCCGAACGCACGCTGTCGCGCCTGTCGGCCCGCCGCGTGCGCACCGGCAAATTCCCGGTCCTGTTCGAGGCGCCGCTGGCGCTGGGCCTGGTCGGCGCGCTGACGCAGGCCGTCAATGGCGGGGCGCTGTACCGCAAGGCGAGCTTCCTGGTCGATTCGCTGGGCAAGCCGCTCTTTCCCAAGCACATCAACCTGGTCGAGGATCCGCACATCCGCGGCGCCATGGGCAGCTCGCCATTCGACGACGAGGGCGTGCGCACGCGCCGCCGCAACGTGGTCTCGGCCGGCGTGCTGGAAGGCTATTTCCTGTCGTCCTACACTGCGCGCAAGCTGGGCATGACCACCACCGGCAACGCCGGCGGTTCGCACAACCTGGTCTTCAGCTCCACGCAGACCCAGCGCGGCGACGATTTCGAAGCCATGCTCAAAAAGCTGGGCACGGGCTTTCTCGTCACCGAGCTGATCGGGCAGGGCGTCAACTACGTGACGGGCGACTATTCTCGCGGCGCTTTCGGCTATTGGGTCGAAAACGGCCAGATCCAGCACGCGGTGCAGGAAGTCACCATCGCCGGCAACCTGGCCGACATGTTCCAGCAGATCGTCGCGGTGGGCGCCGACACGATCTCGCGCGGCACCAAGACCACCGGCTCCATCCTCATCGAGCAGATGGCCATTGCCGGCACCTGATCGCGCCCGCCGGCGGCGCGCCGCGCGCCGCCGGCTCCTGTTTTGCCCGCTTTGCAATCCCTTGCCTTTCCGGGATTTCCTCTAGCCGTTCCTGTGTTCGCCAGCGTGTAATATCCGGCGGGTATTGCTCGAAGTCCCGGGTGTTGCTGTATAGGAGCAAAGTGATGCAACGACGTTCATTCCTGAAGCGCGCCAGTCTGGGCGCCGTCGCCGGCGCCGCCGTCAGCTCGCCCGCGTTCGCCCAGGACATGCCCTCGATCAGCTGGCGCCTGTCCTCGGGCTTTCCCAGCGCGCTGGACCTGCGCGTCGGCGCGGCCGAGAGCTTCTGCAAGTTCGTCGCCGAATCCACCGCAGGCAAGTTCAACATCCGCCACTTCCCGGATGGCGAAGTCGTTGCCGCCGCCGACCTGATGGAAGCGGTCTCCACCAAAAAGGTGGAATGCGGCCATGTGTCCTCGCGCCGCTACCACGCCAGGAATCCCGCGTTCAGCTTCGATGCGGCCGTTCCGTTCGGCCTGAACGCGCGCCAGATGAATGCCTGGATGAGCGAGGGCGAGGGCCTGCGCCTGACGCGCGAACTCTTCAAGCCCGAAAAGATCATCAACTTTCCCCTGGGCAATACCGGCGCCCAGATGGGCGGCTGGTATATCAAGGAAATCAAGCGCGAAGGCGACCTGAAAGACCTGAAGATGCGGGTGGACGGCCTGGCGGGGGAGGTGCTGTCCCGGCTTGGCGTGGCGCCCCAGCAGGTCGAGCTCGCCGCCTTGGCACAGGCCTTTGAAAAAGAGGGGCTGCAGGCGGTGGCCGGGGCGGGCGCCTATGAGGACGCCAAGCTCGGATTGAATAAAGTAGCTAAGTATTACTACGCACCCGGCTGGTGGGCGGGCGGTGAACAGCTCTCGCTCTACATCAACGACGAAGCCTGGAACCAGTTGCCCAAACATTATCAATCGGTGGTGCAGTCCGCGGCGCTGGCCGCGCACACCGCGGCGACGGCGCGTTATGACGCGCTCAATCCGCAGGCGCTGGCTCAACTGACGGCCAACGGCGCGCAAGTGCGGGCTTTTCCCCGGTCCATCATGGATGCCGCGTTCGAGGCTTCGCAACAGGTCTACAAGGACTTAAGCGCCAAAGACCCCAGATTCAAGGCATTGCACGATAGTTACATGGGCTTTCGCGACAGCGAGATGCCGTGGTTTCGCCTGACCGAGGGCGCGTTCGGCCAGTATCTGGGCGTGGCGCTGTCGGGCAGGAGTTAGGAGGGAAGCCGGTGCCGAATGGCATTCGGCGAGTTTCAGGGTTTGTGCTAGTAACCACACGTTTTTTACAAAAAAATGGGCGGTTTTGAGGCTTTTGTTGAACGGCATTCGAGTTTCGGCCTGATACAAAGGAGTAATATCCCGGGTCTTGACGCGCATTCATGCGGCCTTTAGGCGGCATCGACGTCAATCCGGCAGGATTACATCAGCCCGGATTACCAATATTCCGAGACAGACTTTAAGGTGGTAACAACCATGCAATCCAAGACCAAAAAGCTGCTGGCTGCGCTGATCGCCGCCGGTATCGTCCCGGCCGCCCACGCAGCCGACATCAAGCTGGGCGTGGCTGAAGCCCTGTCCGGCGGCGCCGCCCAGTACGGCGTGTCGATCCGCAACGGTTTTCAGCTCGCGGCTGACCAAATCAACGCGGCCGGTGGCATCAACGGCAACAAGATCGTGCTGGTGATCGAAGACGAGCAAGGCAAGAAAGAAGAAGCCATCAACGTCTTCAAAAAGCTGATCTTCAAGGACAACGTCCTGATGGTCTTCGGTCCCACCCTGTCGAACTCCGCCCAGGCCGCCGACCCGGTCGCCCAGGCCGCCAAGACGGTCGTCTTTGGCACCTCCAACACCGCCGATGGCATCACCTCCATCGGCAACTACGTGTTCCGCAACTCGGTCACCGAAGCCGACGTGCTGCCCGCCACCATCTCCACCGTCAAGGCCAAGACCGGCCTGAAGAACGTGGCGGTGCTCTACGGCAACGACGACGTCTTCACCAAGAGCGGCTACGACAACTTCAAGAAGGCCCTGGAAGACCAGAAGATCCCGGTCACGACGACCGAAACGTTCGCCAAGGGCGACGTGGACTTCAAGGCCCAGCTCACCAAGATCAAGGGCACCAACCCCGACGCCATCGTGCTGTCCGCACTGCTGGCCGAAGGCGCCCCGATCATGGTCCAGGCCCGCCAGCTCGGCCTGAACGTGCCCGTCATCGGCGGCAACGGCATGAACTCGGTCAAGATTTTCGACTTGGCCCCCGGCGGCGCGTCGAACAATCTGTGGATCGGCAGCCCGTGGTCGATCGAAAACAAGTCCCCCGAGAACACCAAGTTCATCGACGCCTACAAGGCCAAGTTCACGAATGCCCCCGACCAGTTCGCGGCGCAGTCGTATGACGCGATGTACATCGTCGCCCAGGCCCTGAAGAACACCAAGCTCACCGGCGAACTGCCCAAGGATCGCGCTGCCCTGCGCGACGCCCTGCCGTCCGTGACCTGGACCGGCGCCACCGGCCCGTTCAAGTTCCGCCAGGCCAATGATCGCGCCGGCAAGCCGGCCGGTTACGACGCCGACCAGGCGCCGATCGTCAGCGTGACCAAGGACGGCAAGTACGTCATCGAGAAGTAAGCAGTACGCATCCCCGCGCGGGGGGATGCGCCTTGCAGATGGCCTCCCGGCCGTCCGCAAGGCGCTTTTTATCGCAGGGCCTCACCAAGTAGAAAGCTTCCCCGGAAGCACACCAGACCTCGCTGTGGGCACGGCGAGGCGGCCCTATCAGATTTGGAAAGTCCCATCATGTTCGAACAACAATTCGTCAATGCCTTGTCGCTGGGCTGTGTGTATGCACTGTTCGCGCTGGGCTTCACGCTGATCTTCGGCGTGCTCGGGGTGATCAACCTGGCGCATGGCGCCGTCTTCATGGTTGGCGCCTACGCAGCATTGGTCGTGGTCGAGCAATTCAGCCTGCCCTTGTGGGCCGCGCTGATGGTCGCGTTCTTCGTCGCCGGCTTTACCGGGGTCATCATCGACTACCTGGTGCTCAAGCCGCTGCGCAAGCGCAACGCACCCCACCTGATTCCCATGATCGCCACCATCGGTGTC
The DNA here is from genome assembly GCF_029866465.1 of Achromobacter mucicolens. Classification (NCBI taxonomy): domain Bacteria; kingdom Pseudomonadati; phylum Pseudomonadota; class Betaproteobacteria; order Burkholderiales; family Alcaligenaceae; genus Achromobacter; species Achromobacter mucicolens. The sequence continues at coordinate 627,624 of NZ_CP123364.1, forward strand.
GGCATCATCCTGAACAACGGCGCCCAAAGCATCTTTGGCGCCAGCAATCTGCGCTTCCCGCACGGCACCGTGCCCGAGGAAGTCATCGAAGTCGCCGGCCTGCACCTGACCGTCATCGAACTGGGGATCATCTTCCTGTCGTTCGCGCTGATGGCCGTGCTGATGTTCGTGATGCGCCGCACGCAGTTCGGCCGCGCGCTGCGCGCCATCGCCGAATCGCCCAAGGCCGCCTGGCTGCTGGGCATCAACGTCGAAAAGCTGTTCATCACCACCTCGTTCGCCGCGGCCGCCCTGGGCGGCGTGGCCGGCGTGCTGATCGGCCTGTACTCGAACGCGCTGTTCCCGCTGATGGGCCAGCCGATGCTGCACAAGGGCATCGCGGTCATCATCCTGGGCGGCATGGGCGACATCCGCGGCGCCATGCTGGGCGGTCTCTTCCTGGGCTTCGCCGAGGTGCTGTCCGTCGCTTACATCGGCTCCACCATGCGCGACGCGGTGGCTTTCGGCCTGCTGTTCCTGATCCTGCTGGTCCGCCCGCAAGGTCTGTTCGGCAAAGTGGTTCAACGCAAGGCTTAAGGTATGAGCGGATTCGAAAATTTCTGGGCCATCTACGGCAACCTGGTGCTGACGCTTGGCACCAATGCACTCCTGGCCCTCTCCATCTGGCTGACGCTGGCCTGCGGCATGCTTGCCATGGCCAACGCCGCCTTCATGGGCATCGGGGCCTACACGGCCGCGCTGCTCACCATGAATTACGACGCGCCCTTCGCGGTCGCACTGGCAGGCGGCATGGCCGCCCCGGCGCTGGTCGCGGCCCTGATCGGCCTGCCGACGCTGCGGCTGTCGGGGGTCTATCTGGCGATGGCCACGCTGGGCTTCGGCGAAGTGGTCCGCGTGACCATCCTGAACACCGAGTCCATCACCGGCGGCGCGCTGGGCCTGAACGGCATTCCCCAACTCACGCAGTGGTGGCATGTGCTGCTGGCCGTGATCATCGTGCTGTTCGTGCTGTGGCGCGTGCGCGCCTCCAAGATCGGCCGTTCCTTCGACGCCATCCGTGGCGACGAGACCGCGGCCGGCATGATGGGCATCGACGTGCGCGCCAACAAGATGCTGGCCTTCGTGGCCGGCGCGGTGATCGCCGGTCTTGCCGGCGCGCTGAACGCGCACCTGACGTTCTTCATCGGTCCCAACGAATACGGCTTCGACCGCGGCGTCGAAATCCTGACGATGGCGATCCTGGGCGGCATCGGCGGCCTGGCCGGCCCCGTGCTGGGCAGCTTCATCATTACGACGCTGCCCGAATTGCTGCGCGGATTTGCGGATCTGCGCCTGATCGCGAATGGAGTGATCCTGGTGGTGATTGTGTTGTTCCTGCCGCAAGGCATCTGGGATCCGGCGCGCTTCAAGCGCTGGATGCGTCAAAGCCGCCAGGGAGGAAAGCGCCATGCTTGAGCTCTCCTCCGTCTCCAAGAGCTTTGGCGGCCTGCATGTGCTGCATGACGTCAGCCTGTCGGTGCCCGAGGGCGCCATCTTCGGCCTGATCGGCCCGAACGGCGCCGGCAAGACCACGGTGTTCAACCTGATCACCGGGCTGCTCCCGCCGAGCGGCGGCTCCATCACCTTCCAGGGCGAGAGCGTGCTGCGCAAGAAGCCGCACAGCATCACGCGCATGGGCATCGCCCGCACGTTCCAGAACATCCGTCTCTTCAAGGAGATGACGCTGCTGGAAAACGTCGTCGTGGGCGCCTACCGCCACATGAACTACGGTTTCCCCAGCCTGCTGCTGGGCCTGCCGGGTTACCGCGAACACGAGCAGCGCGCCCGCGAACGCGCGCACGAGCTGCTGACGTGGATGCGCCTGGACCACAAGGCCAACGATCTGGCCGACAACCTGTCCTACGGCGAGCAGCGCCGCCTGGAGCTGGCGCGCGCGCTGGCCACCGAGCCCAAGCTGCTGCTCCTGGACGAGCCCGTCGCCGGCATGAACACCGGCGAACGCGCCGAACTGATGCGCGAGATCCTGGCCATTCGCGACCGCGGCTACACCATCCTCATGATCGAGCACGACATGCGCTTCGTCATGGGTCTGTGCGAACGCATCGCGGTGCTGAACTTCGGCAAGATCATCGCGTGCGGCGGTCCCGAGGACATCCGCAACAACGAACAGGTCATCGAGGCCTACCTGGGCCGCGAAGACGACGAAGACACCGAACAAGCGGAGGCCGCCCGATGAGTCGCCGGGCCGCTCCCAAGACGAATACCGCAGCGCGACGCGCGGAGGCTACACAATGAGCGCCATGCTGGAAGTCCGCGGGCTCGAGGTCAACTACGGCCACATCGAGGCCGTGCGCGGCATCGACCTGGACCTGAACGCCAACGAAATCACCGCCCTGGTCGGCGCCAACGGCGCCGGCAAGTCGACGACGCTGCTTGCGCTGTCGGGCCTGTTGCCCAAGGCGCGCGGCCGCATCCTCTTCGAGGGCGAAGACGTCACCAACCTTGCGCCGAACCAGCTGGTCGCGCGCGGCATCGTGCAGGTGCCCGAAGGCCGGGCCATCCTGACCACCATGACGGTGCTGGAAAACCTGGAACTCGGCGCCTATCGCCGCGGCCTGAAGAACGTCGCGTCCGATCTGGAATACGTGTTCAACCTGTTTCCGCGCCTGAAAGAGCGGATCAGCGGCATGGCCGGCAACCTGTCCGGCGGCGAGCAGCAGATGCTGGCCATCGGCCGGGCCCTGATGGCCAAGCCGCGCCTGCTGCTGCTGGACGAGCCCTCGATGGGCTTGGCGCCGATCGTCGTGCAGGAAATCTTCCGGTCGCTGCGTGCCATCAACGCCGACGGCCTCACGCTGTTCCTGGTCGAACAGAACGTGCGCCAGGCGCTCAAGATTGCCCAGCAAGGCTACGTGCTTGAAAACGGCGCCATGGCGCTGACGGGCACGGGCCGCGAACTGCTCGGCCACCCGCGCGTCCTGGAAGCCTACCTGGGTGCCTGACGGGCAGGGGGCGGCATGCGTCCCCTGATGAATTTTGCGGCGGCTGTCCTGGAATGGCCGCTGCGAATCGCCTGAATTCTGTCCGCTTGCCCATTTTTTGAGCAGCCGTGTTAGAATTTCAGGCTTTCCCTCATTTTGACCTTTGCACGGGCGGATTCATAACGCTTAGGCGGGGGGCGATAAGGGCTGGAATTTGTGCCTGAATGGCTGTAACCCGAAGGGCTGCAATAGCCAAAGGGCTGCAAATTTCTGCCTAGTCTGGGAAAGAATGCTGGCTGGATGTTCTAGCCAGAGCAAATTTTTTATTCTTAGGAACCATCATGAAGACCTTTGTGGCCAAGCCGCATGAAGTCCAACGTGACTGGTTTGTGATCGACGCCAAGGGCAAAGTCCTCGGTCGTGTGGCCAGCGAAGTCGCACGTCGTCTGCGTGGCAAGCACAAACCTGAATTCACGCCTCACGTTGATACCGGTGACTACATCGTCATCATCAACGCGTCCGATATCGTTGTTACCGGCGCCAAGGCGAAAGACAAGAAGTACTTCCGCCACACGACGTACCCGGGCGGTATCCGTGAAACGAACTTCGAGAAAATGCAAGAGCGTTTTCCCGGCCGTGCCATTCAGAAGGCCGTCAAGGGCATGCTGCCCAAGGGTCCTCTGGGCTACGCCATGATCAAGAAGCTGAAGGTCTATGCTGGTGCCGAGCACCCGCACACCGCCCAGCAGCCCAAGACGCTGGATATCTAAGGAAACGCCATGATCGGTAACTGGAATTACGGAACCGGCCGTCGCAAAACTTCGGTGGCTCGCGTTTTCATCAAGAAGGGCACTGGCAAGATCGTCGTCAACGGCAAGCCCGTCGACGAGTTCTTCGCTCGTGAAACTGGCCGCATGGTCGTGCGCCAGCCGCTGGAACTGACCGGCCACCTGGAATCGTTTGACATCAAGGTCAACGTGCACGGCGGCGGCGAAACCGGCCAAGCCGGCGCCATCCGTCACGGCATCACGCGTGCCCTGATCGATTACGACGCCACGCTGAAGCCCTCGCTGTCGCAAGCTGGCTTCGTGACCCGCGATGCCCGTGAAGTCGAACGTAAGAAGGTCGGCTTCCGCAAGGCGCGTCGTCGCAAGCAGTTCAGCAAGCGTTAATGCCCTGCAAAAAGCCCGCTTCGGCGGGCTTTTTGTTTTTGGGCCGGCAATGCAATGTCATCGCCGGCCCCGCGCGCGGAACTCCGCGCCACGCGTTCGGTCGGAAAATGGTTTGCAGTGGCAATTGCAGCACGCCTGCCGCATTACCCGTATTCCCGAGCGATACAATCGTTATTCGTTCTCCGAAGAGCATTCATCATGGCCCAAGCATCGAACACCCGCATCAAGGTTGGTATCGTCGGCGGCACCGGATACACCGGTGTCGAACTGCTGCGCTTGCTTTCGCAGCATCCCAACGTGGAATTGACTGCCATCACGTCCCGCAAGGAAGACGGCCTGCCCGTCGCCGACATGTACCCGAACCTGCGCGGCCGTGTGAAGCTTGCATTCTCGGCCCCGGAAAAGGCTTCGCTGACTGACTGCGACGTCGTCTTCTTCGCCACGCCCCACGGCGTGGCCATGGCGCAGGCGCAAGAGCTCATCGCCGCCGGCACGCGCGTCATCGACCTGGCCGCCGATTTCCGCCTGCAGGACATCCCCACGTTCGAACGCTGGTACAAGATTCCCCACACCTGCCCGGACATCCTGGCCGAGTCGCAATACGGCCTGGTCGAACTGAACCGCGAAGCCATCTCCAAGGCGCGCGTCATCGGCAACCCCGGCTGCTACCCCACCACGGTGCTGCTGGGCCTGGCGCCGCTGCTTGAAGGCGGCAAGGCGCTGGTCGATACGCAAACGCTGATCGCCGACTGCAAGTCGGGTGTGTCCGGCGCCGGCCGCAAGGCAGAGGTGGGCTCGCTGTTCTCGGAAGCGTCCGACAACTTCAAGGCCTACGGCGTGGCCGGCCATCGCCACCACCCCGAAATCACCGCCCAGCTGGAAAAGCTGGCCGGCGGCAAGGTGGGCCTGACGTTCGTGCCGCATCTGGTGCCGATGATCCGCGGCATGTTCTCCACCATTTACGCCCGCATCCAACCCGAGGCGCGCGACACCGACTTCCAAGCCCTGTTCGAAGCGCGCTACGCCGATGAACCGTTCGTGGACGTCATGCCTGCCGGCAGCCATCCCGAAACGCGCTCGGTGCGCGGGTCCAACAACCTGCGCATCGCGCTCAGCCGCCCGGGCAACGGCGACCTGCTGATCGTCATGGTGGTGCAGGACAATCTGGTCAAGGGCGCCGCCGGTCAGGCCGTGCAGAACATGAACCTCATGTTCGGCATCCCCGAAACGATGGGCCTGGACCAGGTCGCCATCCTGCCGTAACGCCAAGGCGGCCCGTTTGTCGGGCCGCCAATATTGCGCTTTATGCCCGCAGATCCAGCCGCCCGTTCCCCATCGCGAAGTCACGGCGCAGTCGTGCGCCTGTGCGCGATGCTGCTGCTGGGCGTGCTGGTGGGCGGGATCGCCGGGTTCTTTCACGCGCGCCAGCTCTATCGTCCGCAGGACGCCGTGGTCATCAGCGTCCAGCAGGCCGAGGCGCAGGACGAGGCCATGCGTCAGCAGGCCACGCAACTGCGCTACATTCGCGGCCAGCTCGATAAGGCCGATGGCGAACTCGTCATCGAGCGATCGGCCCGCCAAGAACTCGAAACCCAGCTTCACGCCGCCCAAGCCGAACTCGGCCGCGTGCGTGACCAGCTTGCCTTCTATGAACAGCTGCTACCGCCAGGCCCTGAGGGCTCGGTGGACATTCGCAGCATGCAGATCGACCGCGAGGGCGGCGGCTTGCGGTACAAGGTCCTGCTGATGCGCAGTGGCCGCAATGGCGGTACGCCCTTTGCGGGCGCGCTGCGATTTCAGGCCACCGGCGTGCTCAAGGGCGAAACCGTCACGGTGGATCTGGCGCCCATGCAGCTCAAGGCCGAGACCGGCCCCGTCACGGCCACCGGAGAAAACCTGACCGCCGCGTCGCTCGCCCTGCAGTTCGACCAGTATCAGCGCAGTCAGGGCATCCTGGCCGTGCCTGACGGATTTGTCCCCGAAAGCGTGACTGTCAGCGTCCTCGAGGGGGAAACCGTCCGCGCTTCGCGCAGTGTCAAGCTTGAACTTTGAGTCTGGTCAAGCCCTGCGCTATAGTGACACCATACGAGCGGCGACGCCGCTCACTGAATTTTGGCCGTACCGGCCAGGAGTGAACCATGAATGCAGTGACCGAAACCGTCGACCTTCAGGCCCCCCCGCCTGTTCCCCTGGTGTTCACCGACTCGGCTGCCGCCAAAGTGAAAGACCTGTTGGCCGAAGAAGGCAACCCCGAATTGAAGCTGCGCGTTTTCGTGCAGGGCGGCGGCTGTTCCGGCTTCCAGTACGGTTTTACGTTTGATGAAGTCGTCAACGAAGACGACACCGTGCTGGACAAGGCCGGCGTGCAATTGCTCGTCGATCCGATGAGCTTCCAGTATCTGGTCGGCGCCGAGATCGACTACAAGGAAGACCTGGAAGGCGCGCAGTTCGTCATCCGCAATCCCAACGCCAGCACCACCTGCGGCTGCGGCTCCTCGTTCTCGGTGTAATCACCCAGGCAGGAAAGATAAAAAGCCCTTCGGTTTGCCGAAGGGCTTTTGCATGGGCGCGTGATGGATCGCGCTCAGGCCGGATACAGCGCTCCAAGAATCCTTGCGCCGCGCGCGCCCGTCACACTGGGCAGGCCGGCCGGCTTGCCGGTCATGAACGCGTGCGCCAGCCAGGCGAACGCCAGGGCCTCCACCTGTTGCGCAGGCACGCCCAGGGCGTCGGTCGCGTGGACGGGGCGTTGCAGGCAAGACGCCAGTTCCTGCATCAGGCCGGCGTTGTGGGCGCCGCCGCCGCAGACAAAGACTTCTTGCGTGCCCGCTGCCGCCCGGTCGATGGCGTCCGCCACGGTTCTGGCCGTCAGCCGCTGCAGCGTGGCCTGAACGTCCTCCGGCGCGGGCGCGGCGCCGTCGAATTCGGCCAGTCGGGCGTCGAGCCATTGCATGTTGAAAAGGTCGCGGCCCGTGGATTTGGGGGGCGGCAGGCCGAACCACGGCTCGCTGCCGATGAGTTGTTCAAGCAATGGCGCCAGCGCCTGCCCCGAGGCCGCCCAGCGGCCCCCGGCGTCGTAAGGGCGGCCCAGATGCCGTTGGCACCAACCATCCAGCAGCACGTTGGCCGGGCCGGTGTCGAAGCCGCGCGCCGGCTGCCCGGGCACGAGCAGCGTCACGTTGGCGATGCCGCCCAGGTTCAGCACGGCGCGCCCGTGGCTGGCGCCGAAGATGGCGGCGTGAAACGGCGGCACCAGCGGTGCGCCCTGGCCGCCAGCGGCAACGTCGCGCGAACGGAAGTCGGCCACGACGGCGATGCCCGTCAGTTCCGCCAGTAGGGCGGGTGCGTTCAGTTGCAGGGTGTACCCAAGGTCCGGGCGGTGACGCACGGTCTGGCCGTGCGCGCCGATGGCGCTGACGTCGCTGGCGGCCACGCCGGCATCCGCAAGCAATGCCGACACGGCTTGGGCATAGACACGCGCCAACGCATTGGCCGCGAGCGCCGCGCGGGCAAGTTCGTCGCCGCCCGATTCGTTCAGCGACAGCAGCTCGTGCCGCAGATTCTCTGGCATGGGGAGGCTGGCGTTGGCCAGCACCTGAGGCGCCTGGCCGTCGTCCAGACGGGTCAGCACGCCGTCGACGCCGTCGACGCTGGTGCCGGACATCAGGCCAATGTAGAGCGTGCGGCGGTCCTGCTGGATGGGCTGGGTGGCATTCACGGGCGCCTCCAAAGAAAAAGGCGGCTAGGGCTTGATGCCCCGCCGCCGCACCCGCTGCGCGCGGGCCTGTTTTTTTCGGACCTGCCTTAGCGGCTGGCCACGTTGGTCAGCGCGTCGGGCAGCGTCTGCTGGAACTGCGTCAGCAATTGGATCTGCTGCTTGTAGGGGCCAACCGCCTGGTTGAACGCGCGCACTTCCGCGGGTTCGAGGGCGCGGGCCACGGGCAGGTCCACCGACAGCGGATCGATGGGCTGGTTGTCGACGCGGAACTCGTAGTGCAGGTGCGGGCCGGTGGCCCAGCCGGTGGAACCGACGTAGCCCAGCAGTTGGCCCTGCGACACCTTCGAGCCCTTGGTGACGCCTTCGGCGATGCGGCTCTGGTGCGCGTAGAGGGTCGAGTACTTGCCGTGGTGCTTGACGATGACCACGTTGCCGTAGCCGTTCTGCCAGCCCGAGAATTCGACCGTGCCGTCCGCGGTGGAGTGGATCGGCGTGCCCGACGGCGCGGCGTAGTCCACGCCCTTGTGTCCCGTCCAGGTCTTGTGGATGGGGTGCATGCGCATGCCGAAGGTCGAGCTGATGCGGCTGAACTTCAGGGCGGTGCGCAGGAAGGCGCCGCGCAGGCTGGTGCCGTCGAAGTCGTAATAGGAGCCGGTCTTTTCGTCGGGGCTGAACCAGACGGCGTTGTAGGTCTTGCCGCCGTTGATGAATTCCAGGGCCAGCACGCGGCCGGCGCCAGCGTAGCGGCCGTCGTGCGAGCGCACTTCGTAGACCACGCGGAATTGATCGCCCTGGCGCAGGTCGCGCAGGAAGTCGATCTTGGCGCTAAGGATGTCGGCCATTTGCATGGTGACCGAGTCGGGAATGCCGGCCGAGTCCGTGGCGCCGAAGAGCGAGGACTTGATGGTGCCGACCGCGACGCGGGTCTGGCGTTCCGTGCTTTCGGTGACTTCCTCGGCCTTGTAGCCGTCGCCGGACGGGGCAACGTGCAGCATGCGCGTCACGACCTGGCCGTCGGTCTCGTTGCCGGGCGTGTGGATGTAGCGCAGCCACACCAGATTGCCCGCTTCGTCCGTGGCGGCTTGCACCGAGCGGCCCGGGTACAGCTTGTAGATGCTGCGGGCGCTGGCGTCGTGGGTCAGGAACGACTGGAGATTGGGGGCGTCGAGTTCCAGGCGCTGCAGCACCGCCGACAGCGTGTCGCCCGGACGGATCCGGGTTTCGCTGATGTAGGGGGCGGCGCTGGGCGTGCTGACTTCGACTTGCTCGGCGGTCAGCGGCAGAATGCTCTGGATGACGCGCGAGGGGGGGAGTTCGGTGCGGTCGGGTTGCTGCACCATGCCGAGAGCGGCGGCGCCTGCGAACAGACCAATTGCGGTGACGAGAAGCGTGCGGCGGAAAAGTCCCGAGCGATGGGGCTTGGGCTCAACGGGCGCAAATACGGCAGCGACTTTGCGCTTGAGGCCACTCGCCAGTTCGTGGAGGCCACGATTCATCGTGAAAATACCCTCTCAGGTGGCTTGAACTCGCAGGGTGCGGTACACGAACGGCCCTCGCGCGCACCGTTTCCGGGGCAAGGGCTGGCGCGGGGGCGCATCTTGTGAACAAGGGATGTAGAGCGAACGCAACTGCGTACATATGGCAGTTGCGTATGATTAGGCCGGTATCCTAGCTGATTCGGCTAGAATTTACGATAGTTTTCGTCACTTTTTACACCTTTTTGTCGGCTGAAGCCGCATTGGCCCCCCTGTCATGTCACCCACCGAAGCCCCCATTACACCTGAAGTCGAAGCCGATCTGCGTATAGCCAAGCGCGGCTGCGATGAGCTGCTGGTCGAAGCCGAATTCGCCCGCAAGCTGGCCAAGAGCCGCGCCACTGGCGTGCCGCTGCGCATCAAGCTTGGCCTGGATCCGACCGCACCGGACATCCACCTGGGCCACACGGTGGTGCTGAACAAGATGCGCCAGCTCCAGGACCTGGGGCACAACGTCATCTTCCTGATCGGCGACTTCACCTCCACCATCGGCGACCCCAGCGGCCGCAACAGCACCCGCCCGCCGCTCACGCGCGAACAGATCGAGGCCAACGCCAAGACCTATTACGCGCAGGCCAGCCTGGTGCTGGATCCGGCCCGCACCGAGATCCGCTACAACTCAGAATGGTGCGACCCGCTCGGCGCCCGCGGCATGATCCAGCTCGCGTCGCGTTACACGGTGGCGCGCATGATGGAGCGTGAAGACTTCACGAAGCGCTTCAAGGGCGGTATCCCGATCTCGGTCCATGAATTCCTGTATCCGCTGATGCAGGGTTACGACTCGGTCGCGCTGAAGTCAGATCTGGAGCTGGGGGGCACCGATCAGAAGTTCAACCTGCTGGTCGGGCGCGAACTGCAAAAAGAGTATGGACAGGAGCCGCAATGCATCCTGACGATGCCGCTGCTGGTCGGGACGGACGGCGTAGAGAAGATGTCCAAGTCCAAGGGCAACTACATCGGCATTTCGGAGTCGCCCGATTCCATGTTCGGCAAGCTGATGTCGATCTCCGACACGCTGATGTGGCGCTACTTCGAACTGCTGTCCTTCCGCTCGCTGGAGGAGATCGCGGCGCTCAAGCAAGAGATCGATGGCGGGCGCAATCCGCGCGATGCCAAGGTGATGCTGGCGCAGGAAATCATCGCGCGCTTTCATTCCGCCAAGGCCGCCGACGATGCGCTGGCCTCGTTTGAGGCGCGTTTCCGCGACGGCGCGATTCCCGACGACATGCCCGAGGTCAATATCGGCGGCGCGCCGGTGGGTATTCTGAAGCTGTTGCGCGAAGCGGGTCTGGTCGCCTCCGGGTCGGAAGCGCAGCGCAACGTCGAGCAGGGCGGGGTGCGCGTCAACGGCGATCGCGTGGAAGACAAATCGTTGCAATTGCCGGCCGGGACTTACGTCGTTCAGGTGGGCAAGCGAAAGTTCGCCCGTGTTAACTTGAACCCGTAATTGCGAAGTTTTGATACGCTGAGGGTACAGACAGGGGCAGAGCGCCTTTGCGGCATTTACAGGAGCACGACATGGAACTTTCGAGTTTGTCATTTTCCGATCACGAGTCGATTCCCGAGCGCTACGCATTCGGCAAGATCGATGCGCAATCGCACGTCGCGCTGGCAGATAACTTCAACCCGCAGTTTTCCTGGGACGACGTCCCCGCGGGCACACAGTCGTTTGCACTGATCTGCCACGATCCGGATGTGCCCTCGCGCCCAGACGACGTCAACCAGGAAGGCCGCGAAGTGCCCGCCGACCTGGCCCGCGTGGATTTCTTCCACTGGGTGCTGGTGGACCTGCCGGCCGACCTGCGCGAGATCGACGAAGGCGCGTTCTCCAACGGCATCACGCCGCGCGGCAAGGGTGGCCCGCTGGCGCCCATGGACGCGCGCCAGGGCATCAACTCCTACTCGTCGTGGTTCGCCAATGACCACGACATGAGCGGCGAGTACTTCGGCTACGACGGTCCTTGCCCGCCCTGGAACGATGCCCTGGTGCATCGCTACATCTTCACCCTGTATGCGTTGGACGTGCCCAGCCTGAACCTGCAGGGCTCGTTCACGGGCGAAGACGCGCTGCGGGCGATCCAGAAGCACGTGCTGGCCAAGGCATCGCTGACCGGGACCTATACGCTGAACCCCCGGCTCGCGCCCAAGCAAATCGGGGCCACGTCGGCCTGACGCTCAGCCAGATGTACGCAGGGCCGCCCAGTGCGTCCCTTTTTCATGGCGGCAAGGCCGCGGCGCGGCCGGACACCCCGTTGGCCGTGGCGTGAACACCCTTGCATGAAACTTTCTCAAGTCGGCATGAGTGCCGTTTCCGGCCGCGTGGGCAAGCCGTGGTTTTCGCGCCCGTGCGCCGGAATTTGGCGCGGTTCCGGTGGTTTTAAGCGCAAATGATCCCGCGCGACGGGGTAAACTACTCAGCATTCTCCGGGTTTACCCGCCCGACGCCGTTTTCTTATCTGCCGTTTCTTTTCCATTACCGCCTCAGGAAACCCCCGTCATGTTTGACCGCAACCTCACCTTGTCCAAGGCTGACCCGGACGTTTGGGCCGCCATCCAGAAGGAAGACCAGCGCCAAGAGCAGCACATCGAGCTGATCGCTTCGGAGAACTACGCCAGCCCCGCCGTCATGGAAGCGCAGGGCACGCAGCTCACGAACAAGTACGCCGAAGGCTACCCGGGCAAGCGGTACTACGGTGGTTGCGAATACGTGGACGTGGTCGAACAGCTGGCCATCGACCGCCTGAAGCAGATCTTTGGCGCCGAAGCCGCCAACGTGCAGCCCAACTCGGGTTCGCAGGCAAACCAGGGCGTGTACATGGCGGTCCTCAAGCCGGGCGACACTGTGCTCGGCATGAGCCTGGCCGAAGGCGGCCACCTGACGCACGGCGCGTCGGTCAACGCCTCGGGCAAGCTGTACAACTTCATCTCCTATGGTCTGGACGAAAACGAAGTCCTGAACTACGACCAGGTCGAGCAGTTGGCCAAGGAACACAAGCCCAAGCTGATCGTGGCTGGCGCGTCGGCCTACGCCCTGCACATCGATTTCGAACGCATGGCCCGCATCGCCCGTGAAAACGGCGCGCTGTTCATGGTCGACATCGCCCACTACGCCGGCCTGGTTGCTGGCGGCGCCTACCCCAACCCGGTCCCGCACGCCGACTTCGTCACCTCGACGACGCACAAGTCGCTGCGCGGCCCGCGCGGCGGCGTCATCATGATGAAGGCCGAGCACGAGAAGATCATCAACTCGGCGATTTTCCCCGGCATCCAGGGCGGTCCGCTGATGCATGTCATCGCCGGCAAGGCCGTGGCCTTCAAGGAAGCGCTGGAACCCGGGTTCAAGGACTACGCGCAGCAAGTCGTCAAGAACGCCAAGGTGCTGGCCGACACGCTGGTCAAGCGTGGCCTGCGTATCGTCTCGGGCCGTACCGAGAGCCACGTCATGCTGGTGGACCTGCGTTCCAAGGGCATCACGGGCAAGGAAGCCGAAGCGGTGCTGGGCCAGGCCCACATCACGGTCAACAAGAACGCCATCCCGAACGATCCGGAAAAGCCCTTCGTGACCAGCGGCATCCGCCTGGGCACGCCGGCCATGACGACCCGCGGCTTCACCGAAGCCGACGCCGAACTGACGGCCAACCTGATCGCCGACGTGCTGGACAACCCGCGCGACGAAGCCAACATCGCCGCCGTGCGCGCCAAGGTCAATGAATTGACCTCGCGCCTGCCGGTTTACGGCAAGAAGTAAGCGGGCGACCCGGGCGCGGCCATGCCGCGAACGGGAATCGGGCAAAGGGACGGTTTCGCAAGACGCCGTCCCTTGTTCTTTTTGGGCATGCAGGCGGCGTCCTGCCTGGCAATCGGCCAGGCGGCCGCGGCTGGGCAGTCGTCCGAATTGACGCTTTGCATCATGCCCGTCGTTACAATATGCTCAATTATTGCCATCAGCGCCTTTAGGGATCACACATGCGGTGTCCATTTTGCGGCAATGCCGAAACGCAGGTTGTCGACAGCCGGGTCTCCGAAGAGGGCGACGCCATCCGCCGTCGCCGCCGCTGCCTGTCCTGTGACAAGCGGTTCACCACCTACGAACGGGTGGAGCTTGCCATGCCGTCGATCGTCAAGCGCAATGGCAGCCGCAGCGAATACGATCCCGTCAAGCTGCGCGCAAGCCTGAGCCTTGCGCTGCGCAAACGCCCCGTCAGCACGGAGGACGTGGATGCCGCCGTCGCCCGGATCGAAGAGCAATTGCTGGCCAGCGGCCAGCGTGAGGTGCCGTCCGAACATATCGGCGAGCTCGTCATGAACGAGCTGCGCAAGCTGGATAAGGTGGCCTACGTGCGTTTCGCCTCGGTCTACAAAAGCTTCGAGGACATCGGTGAATTCGTCGAAGCCATCCGCGAGATGCAGGGCCCGCTGCTGCCGGGCAAGCTGCGCAAGGACTAGCCAGGCGCCCCGCGCATCAGGCTGGGCGTCAGCGGCTGGAATTTGCGCCACACGCGGCGCATGTGCTGCGCCGATCCAAATCCCGACTTTTCCGCCACGCGTTCCAGGTCCAGCCGGGTGTCGCGCAGCAGGTCGCGAGCCAGCGCCACGCGGATCTGATACAGGTAATCCATCGGCGTGCACCCCGCGTGCTCGCGAAACAGGCGCGTCAGGTGCCGGGCACTGGTGTGCGCCTGGTCCGCCAGCGACTGGGCCGACCAGGGGGCGGCGGGATCGCGGATGACGGCATCCTGCACCCGGTGCACGCCCGGATGCATATGACTGCGATGGTCCAGCCACGGCGACAGGGCCGAGTCCGAGCCGGCGCGGCGCTGGTAGACAACCATGTCGCGCGCCGCCTCGCTGGCCACGCGCGGGCCGCAATGGCGCGCCACCATGTGCAGCGCCAGATCGATCCCCGCCGTGATGCCCGCGCTGCTGACGAGGTTTCCGTCTTCGACGAAGATGCGGTTGTCCAGCAGGCGCGCGGTGGGATCAAGGGCGGCGAGCTCTTCCAGGCAGGTGTGGTGGGTGGTGCATTCGCGCTGCCGCGTCAGCCCCGCCGCGGCCGCGAACAGCGCGCCCGCGCAGACCGTCATCAGGGTGAAGCCGTCGGCCGGATGCCGGGCAGCCAGCCACGCCACGATGGCGCGCGCGTCCTCATCGTCCAGGCGCGTGTGCTTGCCCACCACGCCCGAGACGATGACCAGCGCGTTTGCCGGCAGCACGGCCGGCAGGGGCTGCAAGCGCGCCAGGTGCAGGCCGGGAATGCCGCTTTCGACGTCGCGGGAGGGGCTGCAGAAATGCTGGGTGAATGTGCCCGGGCACAGCTTGTTGGCCACGCGGAAGGCCTCCGCCGGACCGGCGAGGTCCAGGAGGACGATGCCGCGCGGCACCACGAAGTACACCGGAACCATCTGCGCCTCCCGCCTGCGCGTTACACGGCCAGCGCGTCGGCGGCGCGGACGATGCGGGCAAAACGGCCTTGCAGCACCAGCTCGGTCCGATCGCGGATCTCGGCCGGCGTGTAGGTCCTGCCCGACGGGCTTTGCATCGCGAAGGTCAGCGTGGCGTCAGTCGGAAAGACCACCTTGAAGCCGGCATCGCTGGCATGGCGCGACGTGGTTTCGCAGCATTGTTCGGTGCGGATACCAGCCACGATGATGCCTTCGATGCCGTGCTTGAGCAGCCAGTCGTGCAACGAGGCGCCGGTTTCATCCTTCGCGTAGAGCGACGAATGGACCGTCTTGTGGAACACCGCGGTCGGAGCAATACGCAGTTCCTTCAACGTCTTGACGTGTCCGGAGGCGAGCGAAAAGGGGTTCGCGGGATCATCGGACGGGCTGGTGTGAAACACCTGCAGCACTGGAATGTCCTTGGCCTGGGCGCCATCGATCAGGGCCTGAATCTGCGAAATGAACGCCGGATACTCCGATTCGTCCCAAAACGGACGTTGGCGGAAAGAGTCTTGTACGTCGATAACGATAAGTGCCTGTTTCATTTCCGGGCCTCCTGGCCATGGATTCAAGGGGTACGGCGCTATTTTTACTCCGAACCGGCTCGGCGGCGAGCGCTATCCGAGACGGCGGGCGGCCCAAAACGGACATCCGTATCCTGGCGCGGCGGCATGGGGGCAAAGCCGGGCGGGACGGCGCCGGCGGACATACAATCGCCGGCATGGACATTTCCCGCGACTCCGACGACCTCTTCTGGATGCGACGCGCGCTGGCGCTGGCGCAGACCGTCATGACGACCACCGCGCCCAACCCCCGGGTCGGCTGCGTCATCGTGCGTGACGGCCGCGTGCTGGGCGAGGGCGCGACGCAGCCGCCAGGCGGCCCGCATGCCGAAATCTGCGCGCTGCGCGACGCGCAGTCGCGTGGCGAGTCGGTGGCAGGTTCCACGTTGTACGTCACGCTGGAGCCCTGCAGCCATTTCGGCCGCACGCCGCCTTGCGTGGATGCGGTGCTGGCGGCGCGGCCGGCGCGCGTGGTGGTCGCAATGGGCGATCCGAATCCGCTGGTGAACGGCCAGGGGCTGGCGCGCCTGCGCGACGCCGGCATCGCGGTGACGACGGGCGTTTGCCGCGAAGAGGCGCTGGCGGTGAACGCCGGCTTCATCTCGCGCATGAGCCGCGGCCTGCCGTGGGTGTGGATGAAGATGGCGGCGTCGCTGGACGGCCGCAGCGCGCTGCATAACGGCATGTCGCAATGGATCACGGGTCCTGAGGCGCGCGCCGACGGGCACCGCTGGCGCGCGCGCAGTTGTGTCGTCCTGACGGGCATGGGCACGGTGCAGAAGGACGATCCCCAACTGAACGTGCGCGACGTCCAGACGCCGCGCCAGCCGCGCAAGGCCGTCGTGGACGGCCGTTTCGAGATCCCCGAAACCGCGCGGTTGTTCGACGGGGCGCAAGTCATCGTGTTCACCGCGCGCGAGGACGCCGCAAAGGCCGCGCGACTGGCGGACAAGAACGCGCGTGTCGTGTGCTTGCCCGGGACGGAACCGGGGCGCGTCGATCTGCCCGGGATGATGCGCTGGATGGCTGCCGAGCAGTTCAACGAGGTCCACGTCGAGGCCGGCGCGGGCCTGAGCGGCGCGCTGGTTTCCGCTGGCTGCGTCGACGAACTGCTGCTGTATCTGGCGCCGGTGCTGCTGGGCGACGCGGCGGGCATGGTGCGCCTGCCGATGCTGGAGCATCTGGACGCCGCGCGGCGTTATGAATTCACCGATGCCGTGCGCGTGGGTGCGGATCTACGCGTTCGCGCGCGTGTCGCCGGCACGTGGCGCCAATTGATGGAAAGCGTGGCGCTGCCCGCGCTGTCGTAGCAAAACCGCTGCTAGCACTCCGAGGGTTCGGCTGCCAATCCGCGTAGAGCCGCGCGCTGCCTGCGTCTTGGCGGCGCGGGGCTGCCGATGCGACGTGCCGTATTGCATGACCGGCATCGGCATGCGCGGCGTCAATCGTGTTTCGCGCGATTACGCGCACGCGCAATTCGCACAAAATGAATTGCCACGAGCCGGTCACAGGCTTAGCATAAGACGCATGACTTGGCGCTACGCGCTCACGGACCCCCCGCACAGCCGCCGCGCGCCCTCGTCACCACGGATTCCCGTGCCGCGAATCGGCGCAGTTCAACACCGACCGGCACGACACTGAACGAAGACGCAAAGCGCCGTTCAGGACGTTCGCTGCGATCGCATGGCGGACGTTTCGGGTTTATCCCGGCTCATAAGAATCCATTGGATATCGCTCATTCCGTCATTTCATTGCCGAGCATTTCATGTGCGGCTGCGTCAGGCACGCTATATGCGGCTCTATGCTGAAAACGACTGTGCGAATTCGCTCACCAACGTTGCAACCCTGATGGAACTTGTTTCCGAGGGGTGCAGCCTAAACAGAAAGGGTCCGATCGTGCTTATGGTTGATGTGTGGCGAAAGCAACATAACGACCTGCCGAAAACGCCGACAGCGAAGTTGTTTAGTAATTCGCAGGCGCTGATGCACAATGGGCATGTAGGGACGTATTGAATTTTTCGCGTGTTGTAGGAGGTTTCCGTGCAAAACATCGTCGAAGGCTTCAAGTCGCAGTATGCAAGAGAGCAGGAATCGGAGCTCTCGCTCGAGGAGTATCTGAACCTCGCCAAGCGCGATCCCATGGCCTACGCCAGCCCCGCTGAGCGCATGTTGGCCGCGATCGGCGAACCTGAGATCGTGGATACGCGCAACGACCCACGTCTTTCCCGTTTGTTTTCCAACCGGACCATCCGACGCTATCCGGCGTTCCAGGAGTTCTACGGCATGGAGGACGTGATCGGACAGATCGTCGCGTTCTTCAAGCACGCCGCGCAGGGACTGGAGGAGCGCAAGCAAATCCTCTATCTGCTCGGGCCGGTGGGCGGCGGCAAGTCGTCCATCGCGGAACGGCTCAAGGCGTTGATGGAAAGTTTTCCGATCTACGCCCTGAAGGGATCGCCGGTCAACGAATCGCCGCTCGGGTTGTTTCATCCCGAACGGTTCGGCGACATGCTCGAAAAGGAATACGGCATTCCGAAGCGCTACCTGACCGGCATCATGTCGCCGTGGGCAGTCAAGCGCCTGAAGGAATTCGACGGCGACATCTCGAAGTTTCGCGTCGTGCGCCTGAACCCTTCGGTGCTGCGCCAGATCGCCATCGCCAAGACCGAGCCGGGCGACGAGAACAATCAGGACATTTCGTCGCTGGTGGGCAAGGTGGATATCCGCAAGCTCGATCGCCATTCGCAGGACGACCCCGACGCCTACAGTTACTCGGGCGGGTTGTGCCTGGCGAACCAGGGGCTGCTCGAGTTCGTGGAAATGTTCAAGGCGCCGATCAAGATGCTGCATCCGCTGTTGACGGCCACCCAGGAAGGCAACTTCAAGGGCACGGAAGGCTTCTCTGCCATCCCGTTCAACGGCACGATCCTGGCGCACTCGAACGAATCCGAGTGGCAGACCTTCCGCAACAACAAGCACAACGAGGCGTTCCTTGACCGTATTTACATCGTCAAGGTGCCTTACTGCCTGCAGGTTTCAGAAGAGGTCCGCATCTACGAGAAGCTGCTGCATCACAGCTCGCTGTCCGAAGCGCCGTGCGCGCCCGGAACGCTGGACATGATGGCGCAGTTCTCGGTGCTGACGCGTCTGAAGGAGCCTGAGAATTCCAGCATCTATTCCAAGCTGCGGGTCTACGACGGCGAAAGCCTGAAGGATGTCGATCCCAAGGCCAAGGCGCTGCAGGAATACAAGGACTATGCGGGCACCGACGAAGGCATGACCGGGGTCTCAACGCGTTTCGCGTACAAGATCCTGTCCAGCGTCTTCAATTACGACCAGACCGAAGTGGCCGCCAATCCGGTGCATCTGATGTACGTGCTGGAGCAACGCATCGGCCGCGAAGACTATCCCGACGAGATCCGCCGGCGCTACCTGGAGTTCATCAAGGGCTTCCTCGCGCCGCGCTACGCGGAGTTCATCGGCAAGGAGATCCAGACCGCCTACCTGGAGTCCTACTCCGAGTACGGCCAGAACATCTTCGACCGCTACGTGACGTTTGCCGACTGCTGGATCCAGGACGAGGAATTCCGCGATCCCGAAACCGGCGAAAGCTTCGACCGTAGCGCGCTGAACGATGAGCTGGAAAAGATCGAGAAGCCGGCGGGCATCGCCAATCCGAAGGACTTCCGCAACGAGATCGTGAACTTCGTGCTGCGGGCGCGCGCCAACAACAGCGGCCGCAATCCGAACTGGACCAGCTATGAAAAGCTGCGCGAAGTGATCGAGAAGAAGATGTTCTCGAACACGGAAGACCTGCTGCCGGTGATTTCGTTCAACGCCAAGGCCTCGGCCGAGGACAAGTCGAAACACCAGAGCTTCGTCGACCGGATGGTGGAGAAGGGCTACACGGAAAAGCAGGTCAGGCTGCTGTGCGAGTGGTATCTCCGTGTGAGGAAGTCTTCCTGAGCGAGGTGAATCATGAATTCACTGATCGATCGCCGTCTTAACGGTCGCAACAAGAGCGCCGTTAACCGGGAGCGCTTTCTTCGGCGTTACAAGGATCAGATCCGCAAGGCGGTGCACGGGATGATCCGTGACCGCTCGATCCAGGATATGGATCAAGGCGGTGAGATCAACCTGCCCGCTCGCGATATCTCCGAGCCGACGTTCCGGCACGGCGCGGGCGGCGACCGCGAGATGGTGCATCCGGGCAATCGCGAATTCGCCAAGGGTGACACCTTCGACCGGCCGCAGGGCGGGCAGGGCGAAGGCGGGTCCGAGCCGGGCGAAGGCGAGTCGGTGGACCAGTTCACCTTCAGCCTGTCGCGCGCCGAATTCCTGAACCTCTTTTTCGAGGATCTGGAATTGCCGCACCTGGCGCGCAACCAGCTTGGCGAGGTCAGCCAGAAGAAGTGGCAGCGCGCCGGCTACACGACCACGGGCTCGCCCAGCACGCTCAGCATCAGCCGCACGCTGAAGTCGTCGCTGGCGCGGCGCGTGTCGCTCGGCGTGAAGGCGCGCGCCGACCTCGAAGACGCGGAAAAGGCGCTGGAAGAGGCCAAGGCGGCGGGCGCGCCCGCAGCGCGCCTGCGCGAACTGGAACAGGACGTCGAGGACTGCCGTGAGCGCCTGGCGCGTGTACCGTTCCTGGACGACCTGGACCTGCGCTATCGCAATCGCGTGTCGGTCGCCATCCCCATGGCGCGCGCCGTCATGTTCTGCCTGATGGACGTGTCCGGCTCCATGGACGAGGGCAAGAAGGATCTCGCCAAGCGCTTCTTCACGCTGCTTTATCTCTTCCTGTCGCGCAAGTACGAGCACGTCGACCTGGTTTTCATCCGCCATACCGACAACGCCGAGGAAGTCGACGAACACACCTTCTTCTACGACCCCAAGAGCGGCGGCACGATCGTGCTGTCGGCGCTGGAGCTGATGCGCGAGATCCTGGAAAAGCGCTACCCGCCGGCCGCATGGAACGTCTATGCGGCGCAGGCCAGCGACGGCGACTCGTTTGGCGCCGACGCGGGCAAGAGCGCGCGATTCCTGGCCGAGCATCTGCTGCCCTCGACGCGCTACTTCGCCTACATTGAAATTCCCGACTCGCAAGAGGCTCGCAAGAGCAGCCTGTGGGCCGAGTACGAACAGAAACTGGAACCGCATTTCGTCATGCGGCGCATCTGCGACCGCGGCGAGATCTTTCCCGTGTTCCACGACCTGTTCAAGAAGGAGACCGCATGAACGCCAACATGGGTGCTCTCGCGGAGCCGGGGTCGGGCGGTGCCACCGTGCCGATCTCGCAGGGTTCCGAATGGACGTTCGAACTGATCCAGACCTATGACGACGCGATCTCGCAGATCGCCCGCGAATACGGTCTGGACACCTATCCGAACCAGATCGAGGTCATCACCTCGGAACAGATGCTGGATGCCTACGCATCGGCGGGCTTGCCCATTGGCTATCCCCACTGGTCCTATGGCAAGGAATTCATCCGCAACGAGCAGTTCTACCGCCGCGGCATGCAAGGGCTGGCGTACGAAATCGTCATCAATTCCAACCCCTGCATCTCCTATTTAATGGAAGAGAATTCCATGCCGATGCAGGCGCTCGTGATTGCGCACGCCTGCTACGGGCACAATTCCTTCTTCAAGGGCAACTACCTGTTCCGGCAATGGACGGACGCCGATGGCGTGCTGGACTACCTGGTCTTCGCGCGCAAATACGTGATGGACTGCGAAGACCGCTACGGCATCGACGCCGTGGAGTCGCTGCTGGACTCCTGCCATGCGCTGTCGCATCACGGGGTGGATCGCTACAAGCGGCCGACGCCGGTCTCGTACAAGGAAGAGGCGACCCGCCAGGCCGAGCGCGAAGAACACGCGCGCCTGCAATACAACGACCTGTGGCGCACGCTGCCGCGGATCGAGGCGGACAAGGACCCCCGCGTTGCGGCAACCGTGTTTCCGCCCGAGCCCGAGGAAAACCTGCTGTACTTCATCGAGAAGTACTCGCCCAAGCTGGCGCCGTGGCAGAAGGAACTGGTGCGCATCGTGCGCAAGGTCGCGCAGTACTTCTATCCGCAGACCCAGACCAAGGTCATGAACGAAGGCTGGGCCACGTTCTGGCACTACACCATCCTGAACCGCCTGCATGACAAGGGGTTGGTGAACGATGGCTTCATGATGGAGTTCCTGCAAAGCCACACTAACGTCGTCAGCCAGCGCGGCTTTGACGAGCGCGGCTATGGCGGCATCAATCCCTATGCGCTGGGCTTTGCGATGATGTCGGACATCCGCCGCATCTGCGAAGCGCCCACGCCCGAGGATCGCCGCTGGTTCCCGGACATTGCGGGCGGCGACTGGCTGAAGACGCTCGACTTCGCCATGCGCAACTTCAAGGACGAATCCTTCATCTCGCAGTACCTGTCCCCGCGGCTGATCCGCGAGTTCCGCTTCTTCGCCATCTCGGACCATCAGGCCAACCCCAAGCTGGAAGTGGCCGCGATCCACGACGACGAGGGCTACCGCGACATTCGCCGCCTGCTTGCCGCACAGCACAACCGCGACAACCAGGTGCCCGACATCCAGGTCATCCGCTTCAACCGCGACACCGACCGCTCGCTGGTGCTGCGCCACCTGAAAAGCCGCGGCCGGCCGCTGGCGGGCGAGGATGCCGAACAGGTCATGAAGCACCTGGCCCGCCTGTGGGGATTCCGCGTCCGGCTCGAAGAGACCGAACCGGACGGCACGATCAGCTCCTACCGGGAGCAGGACCCGCCGGCGTCGAAGTAAAGCCGTTGGCAGGGGAAGGGACGCGCGTAGTGCGTCCCTTTTTGTATGGCCGCTTGCTGTGTGGCCGCGCATTCTGCTAGAATCGCGGATTCGCATTTTCAGCAGCGTCTTTTAGCAGCACCAAAAGGCCCCTGAAGATGCAGTAGGACAGGTGGCCGAGCGGTTGAAGGCGCACGCCTGGAAAGCGTGTATACGTCAAAAGCGTATCGGGGGTTCGAATCCCCCTCTGTCCGCCAGATTTCATCCTAAGCCCTTGATTTTCAAGGGCTTTTTCTTTTCTGGTTGCTGCTTTATACGGCTGGTTATACGTTTTGGTTCAGTACTCGTCCGGCAGTAGAAGGGTGGTGACGCTGCGGTCGGCCTCTGTGATGATCCATAGCTTGCTCTTGCCATCAGGCAGTGCGTACGAGGAAAAAATTCGACTTCCGTAAATCAGCGCCGCCTGGTTGGCTTGTTTGTCTTCGGCGTCCAAATCGCCCCAGTCGCCGTTCATGTGACGGAACAGATAGCCGAGAGCGGAAACTTCAAGTTGGCGTAGTAGCTCAAGGGCGCCCGGTGTGGCAACGATGTTGCCGTTTCGGAAGAGCCTGGGTTTACGGTGCGTTTCTTCCGGCCAAGCGGCGGCCTTGTTGTGGCCAGCAGTCATGAGAATGGTCCTTTCAATGGGATGGGGTAGTTGTTGGCGGCAGGCGAAACGATGCTGCCGCGCATGCATACACCCGCCCCTTCGCGTTGGGCGCATCAATGACAGAATCGGGAAGGGCCATGTAGCCTTGGCCGTGCGTGACAAAGCCACCGGCAAAAGCCGGTATCACGTTAAACGGGGAGGGTCAGCCAGAATGCTGGCGCAGGCAAGGAAGGGGCAGAAAAGCGCCAGCATGACGCTTTTCAGGGTGAATGCGCTTTCAGTATACGAAATGAAACAAAATGTGTCAACTGGCGTCTGTGGACAGATGTCTCCCGGAGCTGCAAGCCGACCTCGTGCAGTTGCTGAAAAGGGGGGAGCGTGTCTATCCCAATTTGGGACGCAGTGCGTCCCAAATTGGAAATGGGTTAACGTAATGGATTTCCGACGTTTTGGCCTGGCGTTAAGCCCGGAAAATATCCACCTTCGTTTCTAGGCACTTGCGCAGACTTAGGTCGTTCGCCCCTACCTCGAACCAGCCGCCGGGCTTCTGGAAGAAGTCCAACCCTCGGCCAATCTTTATTACCCAGCCATTGTCGATACGAATTTCTCGGTCGTGCATGTTGGGGTTCAGCTTCACCTCCAACTCGACATCTAGCTCCAGCAGGCTTTGTTTCAGTTCATCAAGTTTCTCTGCGATATCGGCCAGCTGGGTTTTGTCGTCATATCCGGTGATCAGCTTTATCCTCTTCACAGTCTCCGCCTTCAGGACGGTCTCGCAAAACCGGACAAAATTCTGAATCTGGTGTTGCAGGCGGATGTAGGGGTCCTCGATCACGACAGATTTGGCGCCCTGCAGATAAGGTCCGATGATCGACTCATAGCTGTAGCCGGTGTCGTCATAGAGAATCGTGAAATGCTGCTCTTTGAGCTCATCCGAAGAAGGCGCATCCGTGACGGTGGCCGGTGACGTCGGTGTGGTCGTGGTCGAAGATGGCTTAGCCGCCGGTACAGACTGTGCAGCTGGCTGCACCGCACTGACCTCAGCAAGCTGATCCTGCGCCTGGTTCAAACGCGAACGTTCCGGCTCTTGCGTTGCTGGTGCATCCTTCGATTCAGGGCAAAAAACTACCACTTCTTCACCGTTGGCCTTGAAGTACGACAGATTGATCCGGGCAAACTCGTCATCTGGTTTGCGTTTGTTCATCTGCTCCTTGACGCGACGGCGATATTCCGTGGCGTAGTCTATGTATTCTTCGAACTCGTCATCTGTTGGTGGGCCGTTCGGGTGCAGAATCTTCAAGAATGCGCAAACGGTCTTCTTGATGCCTTTTTCGTCGCGCCCTTCGATCGATTTTCCCAGGCGAATACGCTTGCTGACTTCCTCATACCGATTTGTGTGCTTGAACTGGTAGTGGAAGGCTTCTGCCAGGTAGTCGGTGATGAACCCATAGTTGTTGGTCAGGAATTCGCTGCTGTTCTTGGGCATTTCCCAACCCGGAATGTAGGCGGCGAAGCGGTCCATGACCGCCAGGTCGAGTTCGGGTGGTAGGGGTTGAAACAGGTCGTGCTTGGGGGAGTTGACCAACTGTTGCACCGACATGTCGATATTGCCAACGAAACTTAGGCTGGCATCGGCAATAACTTCAGCGCCGCGCGAAAAGCGCCCGTTGGCCATGAAGTCCTTCATGATCTGGATGGTATCCGGGTCTTTGACCTTAATACCCCCCACTTCATCAAAGGCCACCGTGTCCCAAAACCCGACCAGCCCCACTTTGCGCCGGGCGTTGTTGTAGAACAGCGTTGCCTTGGTGGCTTGCCCACCCGAAATCAACGTGGCGTAAGGCGAAAACTCACTGAAGAAATAGGACTTGCCGGTGCCGCGCGGGCCCAGCTCGATGTAGTTATAGTTGGGTTCAACCAGCGCAGCCAGCCTGGCCACGAAGTGCATCTGAACGCGTTTTGCCAGCTTGCTGGGTTCCAACCCCACCGAGCGCAACACCGCTGCAAGCCATTCATCACGCGTGAACGCCGCGCGTCCCTCTGCATAGCGGTTAAAGTCAAAGCGGGTCAGCTGGATAGGGCGCAAGTCTTCGATCGAGAAGGCGTAGTCATCCTCATCAATGTCGTTGTGCGCCAGGGTCACTTCCGCCCAAATACCGCCTTCCAGCAAGCGGTCGTTGTCTCGGTAGAACTTCTCGCCAATCGCAATACGTTGCGAGTTGAAGTTCTCCAGCGAAGCCCAGTGGCGCTTTTCCTTTTCAACGTAGCGAACATGCACTTTGTCGATGAAGCGGTGTCTGCCTTTGGTAGCCACCCGGGATTGTGCCGCATTGGCCTCATCTGGCCTTACGTAATTTTCCTGTAGCGATGAAAGCACGGCCTCCATGCCGGCATCCATTTCTGCCTGGTCGTTACTGGCGCAATACTTGGCGAGCAAAAACTCCAGGACGAACGTTGGGACGTTGGTGCCCTTCTTGATCCGATGCAGCAGGTCTTTACGGAGCACCTTGCCATCGAATGTGGCGTTTAATTTTTGGTCGAGTTCGTCCATTGGGCTCATTCCGTATAGTCGGTTTCAAGCGCCAGATTGCTGTAGGCGGCCAGGGTTGTGGGGTTCAGAGCCAAGACTTTGAACTTGCCTCTGAACTCATCGTCCATACGCACCGCGATTTGCTTGCGCTGCCCTGGCATCAAGGTTACGGTTCTGGTCGCTGGGTTCACCTCTCCGCCTGGGCGTGGCTCACCCACCACATTGCCCTTGCTGTCCTGGGCTTCCAGTAAGATTTCCACGCTTGTGTCTTGCGAGAACATGTCGTCGGACGATAAAAACACCTCAATGACGGGCATAAACGTGGTAATTCGTTTTGCACCGTTCTTGTAGCTTAGCTCCACCGTGACTTTGCGAAGGTCCGCCTGAGCAGCGGTATCTAGCCGCGCAACCAGCACAGGCACAACGGCCTCAGCCAGGGATGCGCCACCGTGGAAATACAGGTGCCCCGAGCGATAGGGCGCCATGCTCCGCGGTAGCGCCACTTGGGCGAAGTCACCGCGAATACCAAGCTTCTCAGCACTAACAACTAAGCTGTGGCCATCAGCCGTACCATCCCCAAGCATCATGCGATCGTGCGCATTTACAGGCCACTTCCCCTGTGGTTTAACGCACACATCGCCGGCTTCCGCTTGCGCGTTCAGGAAGAATCCGTGGTCGGTGACGATGACCGCTTCCTTGAAGCCCATACCGCGCAGCTTGTGGAGGGCGACACGGATCAGCTTGAGCGTGCCAGGGATGAGCCCCAACGTCGTTTCGGGGTTGCTTTCCAGTTGGCTGTCGATTTCGGTCGAGCGCAGTACCAGCAGGTCGACGGTTTCGGCAATCTTAGGCTTGCCACGCACGAAATCGTTGAGCGGCATTTCCGCGAAGCGGTCACCATACCGCTTGGCCAGCACACTCATGCGCTGCGGAACGTTACCCACCGGAGTCCCCGCCAGCTTTGGCTGGAGTGACTCGTTCTCCAGCTCCAGGGTCAAGCCCGTGCGTGCACCAGGCAGTAAACTGGCCATACCCACCAGGGTAATGGTCGGCAACTGGGCATAGGCCGCTTGTAGCTCGACGGGTCCGTCCTCGGCCAGCAGCTTTTCCAGGGCCACACCCAACTCATAGCGCAGGGCGTCCACCATCAGGTAGGCCACCTTGCGTCCGCTTTCCTTTAGGCGATCGGCCACCAGGCGATCAAACGCATCGGCGTTGGCCAGACGCCCGGTGGGGGGCCATCCGGTAGTCTCGATGTGTTTCACGAACACGCCCTGAACCTTCTCTGCCAGGCGCCGATAACGAGCCCGAGCCTGAGTGATCACTTCATGCATCAAGCCGTGCTGGTCAAGAAAGTCGCCTGCCGCCTGCTCAAACTCGCGCTGCAGGCGATCAGCCTCGCGCAGGCTACCTAAGTAGAAGTCGATCAGATCCGCCTGAGAACGGGCGTGGTTTGGCAACTGCCGTTCGAAGTCTTCGCTGGCCTCGACCAGGCTTAAGCCCGCGCGAACCAGTTCCCACTGGGCCTGGCTTTCGCCTTTTCCTAGCCACACAGAGTTTTTGTGACGGATGAGTATCTGGCGCGTGGTGTCCGTGTCGCCGGTGACGATGCCCTTGATCGCCGTACGCAGGAAGGTTCGTTCCTCGAAGGGAAATGTATCGCGTTCACCCAAGTCTTCGATGGCCTCGCACAGATCCGCCAGATTGAGTTCTGCCTCAATGGCTTCCGCGCGTTCGATATACGCTGTCTGGGTTCTGGGATCGGTGCGCAAACGGTCGCACACGTCCTCAATAATGGGCCTGGCTTCTATCGGTGCATGTGGAACCCCTTTCAGGGTTGCTGGAAGCACCGAGGGCAAATCAAACACGAACTCGCTGAACAGCACATAGCGCCACAGCTCATCCGCCAAGGCAGACCATGTCTTTCCGCGCGTTTTCACGTTAAGGCCCAGGGTAGCGCGAAGGAAGTCGCGCGACTCTTGAACCCAGCCTTCTTGGCCCTTCAGGGCTTCTATCTGGTTCGCACTGGGCACCAGCAAGGCCCCAAGAGTCTCCCGCCCAGACTCCACCCTCAATATGGCTCGCAGTTGCGGCCAACTGACACCGCCACCTATGGTATCGATCACGGCGTATTGCGGTTGTGGCTCGCGGACAAATAGGCTACGGATCTCGGTGGCGTAATCCGGTTTTGCTCGGAGACAAAGGCTCAGGTATTCGTCGCCGTCGTCCTGTGGAAACACCGCGCCGCATTCTGCGTACAGGGCAAACGGATCTGCCTGTTTCTGCTCTTCAGTTTCCGGACGCTTGGCCGGAACATAGATCAATACGCCTTCAAGCGGTGTATTGGGTTGCCCAACCTCGCGCAAAGCCAGCAGTGCAGCCTCGCGGCTTTCAATGCTGCTTTCAGATGTGTCGATTACGCGTACCTTGTCGGTCGCCAGGTCTAAGCACTGATCGCGGTAGCGTTTGTCGACGTCGTATACAACTAAACAGCCCGCCTGCTTAAGGCGTGGCAGCAACACGCTTTCACGAATGAATTCTGCAATGCTCACACGGGTACCCTCTCTTTTTTGTGGCTCACGAATGTGCGACAAGCCTTTTTGTGGCTCATGATTTGATGTTTTGTGCGATACAAGCCGCTTTGCGTAGCATTCGTGCTCATCAAAATGCTTCCCTTCCTTCGGCGATGTTCAGTAGCGCCGGGAAGCACAGTGTGGCTGCACGGCGCCCACTGGCCTCCATCAGCACCCGCAGCACGCCTGCCTCGCGCAAGGCCGGCAAAATGCGCTTTGCCGTTGACTCCGAGATACCCGCGCTGGCCACAAAGTCTGAACTCTTGAAAATCGGGCGTTCGAAAATCCAGTCCAGGGCATGTATGGAATACTGGGAGCGCCTCAGGTCGGTAACTTCCCGCTTCATGCGTTCATACAAGGCCAGAATGTCGCCAGCCTTCTGTTGATTTTCCTCTGCCTGTGCCTTGATGGCCT
Organism: Achromobacter mucicolens; assembly: GCF_029866465.1. Lineage (NCBI taxonomy): Bacteria > Pseudomonadati > Pseudomonadota > Betaproteobacteria > Burkholderiales > Alcaligenaceae > Achromobacter > Achromobacter mucicolens. The sequence continues at coordinate 655,967 of NZ_CP123364.1, forward strand.
GCAGGAAGAAGCGACACCAGGCTGTCCAGTCCCCATCGCGGGATACTGCCAGCAGCCGTTCGTAATACTCGTCGCGATGAGCTTCCAGAAAGGCACTCAGGTAGAACATAGGTCGCTGAATGACCCCGTTCTGCCACATAAACAGCGGCACCAACATACGCCCCAGGCGGCCATTACCATCAAGAAAGGGATGCCGCGCCTCGAATTCGGCGTGCAAGATCGCCAGTTGCACCAAGCGATCTGCTGCATCGGCGTGCAGATAACGCTCCCAGGCGCTCATGCCGTCAGGCAGTTTGTCGGCCGAAATTGGCACAAAACGGGCTTGCTCTACGGTACAACCGGCTGGGCCGATCCAGTTAGGGATGCGCCGATACTCGCCTGGTGCTTTCCCCTGGCCACGCACACCGTTCAGCAGTACCTTGTGTGCTTCACGAATTACACGTTGGGATAGCGGTACATCGGCCAGCATCTTTTCGGCCATGCGCATGGCGGCGCGGTAGTTCAGCACCTCATGGATATCGTTGCGCCGCTCATTGCTAAGGTCGGGCGAATCGCCCTCCGCTTCAAACTCCAGTACTTCGCCCATAGTGGCTTGTGTGCCCTCAATGCGCGACGACAGCACGGCTTCTTGAGTCGTCAAAGGCGATAAAAGCACCGACGCATTGGGCACAGCCGCCAGTGTGCCGTCGTAACGCGCCACTGCAGCAGAAGCCGGCCCCAACAGCGGAATCAGCTGGGGCCAGTCCAGTTCCGCAGGGGGAAAGTCGCCCAGATGATAGTGAACGGCTGCCATCAGGTGTCTCCCTTTTTCTTGCGCGTTTTCTTTTCCTTTGGCGGCGGCTCGATGTACAAATTCTCCAGACCATGCGCGATGGCGAGTGACTTGTCGGTTTTGCACTTCTCACGGACGCGCTCTGGCCAGTAGTTCATGGCCAGGTGCGCCCAGTCGTAGTCGCCTTTCTCCAGCTTGGCCCAGGTGTCTTTCAGTACTTTCTGCCAGGGCTTGTGGCGAAACAGCGGCCACAGTGGCGCCGCGCTGATCTGCACGCCGTCGTCATGGTTCGGCTTGTAGGAGGGCGCCAGCTTCAGCAGCGTGTCGCGCAGCTCAATCAGCTCTAGCTCGAAGACTTGCAGAGCCTCGAACTGCTTTTCGTCGTCTCTGCTGCGGGCAGTACCTTTGTTGCGCAGCGTCATCACATCAGCTTCAACTTGCTTAAGCTTGGGCTCAACGAAGTCGTTGATCGCTGTGTAGAGCGTCTGGTTGGTGAGGCTGGGGTAATAGATCCACAGCGTGTAAGTGCCGGACGTGGTCGATAGCGGCCAGTATATGGGGGCTTTGCGGCGGCTCTTGGAGTACCTTTGCAGATGGAAGGTGAAAAAATCGCGCTGCAGCCAGCGGCGCACATCTTCTGGTACGGGCACCTCGACGCGAACGAGAATTTCCTCAATTAAACGTGCTAGATCATGCGGATGCCCTTGATCGTCCACCAAGATGCCGGCGTGGGCATGAAACGGTGGCAAGCCATCGGGCAACATACCGGGGCTTTTCGCTGGCAGCGGATCGAAGGGCTCTGGTTCGGCAGGTGGTGCGCGCTCGCCGATGGCCAAGCGCCAGTCGAAGCGTCCGACGGCCACGCCGAGGGCCCAACTTAACAGGCCCGCAGTGTGGTCGATGGGTGCGGCGCTGTCATCGTCGTCGCTTGCCCCGTTGTCCTGGTCATCGCAAACCTCGGAATCGCCCTCGCTCAGCGAGCCCTGGCTAGCGTGCACTGCTATACGATCGACATCGCTGAAGCCATAAAGGTCGAAGGCGATAGCGTCGATCTCAGACTGGATGCGAGCCAGCTCGGCTTCGATAGCGGAAGGGTCATGGGCTCCCGACTGTTTACGCAAGGCAGCGGGCAGCAGGAATACGTGCGAGGTTTCCTCGACCGTATCAAGAGTGCGCTTTAGCTCCCAGGCACGGCGCGCTAACGCGGCGAGTCTTGACTTATGAATCGAAGACAGTTCGGGCACAGGGGCGCGCTGGATTACACCGACCTCGTATGAGCCAAACGATGTTTGAAGATCCACTAACAGCCCAAAAGCTGACGAAGTTGATATTGCAAGCAAAGAAAGAAGCGTCTCGACGTCATCACCGGGAACAAATATTCCGGGTCCTTTACTGCCAAAAATGCACCCTGCGGGGAGTACGCGCATTCCCAAGCCGCGTTGGGTTCGCAGTGAATACGTCAGCCCAGGGCGAAAATAAAGTTCTTTGCTGGGAACAATAGCAAAGGCATAAACGCGGCTGGTCTTCCTTTCTGCCTCCAGGTATGCGCCTGATTTGTGCCAGTCGAGAACTAGATGCGGATCTGCGTAGTGCTTCGCGAAAGCGCCTCCTTTGGGGTGGTTGAACCACCGCCCCCCGACTTCGTGCACCTCCCAGAAGCAGCGGATAAACCTAAAGTCATCGTTTGAATTAACTCCCCGCTTCGCTAAACGCCCAGATAACCCGTCCTCTAATGCCGCCATCCTTGCAAAGTTAGACCTTACGTTTTCAGTAATCCAATAAGCGAAGGGCGCACACGGAACCTGACGAAAAGACTCGGGAGGCACAAAAAAAAGTCGTGAGTCTGGCACCCCGTTACGCAACGCCTCGGAGACCGCCGATAGGGATGCCGATTTATCTTTGTCATCAAGTAGACGCAAAAACGTTGTCATGCTTGCTTCTCCAGCACATAGGCAGCGGCTTCGACCATCGCGTCGTCCATCACGCCGTACCCAAGATCGGCCATAACCTCGGGCTTGGCGATTCCCAGCACCACTTGCTCACGCCACTTCTGAAAACTGGATAGAAAGAAGCAGGTGCGCGATGTAATAGCACCGATGCGTCCACCGGGGCGCAGCAGTTCCAGGCCTCGCTCAACCATGATTGCCAGCAAATCGTTCTTGCTGCACGGGTAAGCTTTGGCTAGTTGATCTTTGGTGTTGGCAGCTAATGCGCCAAAAGGCGGATTCATCACCACGACGTCAAACACCTCACGACAAAGGTCAATCAGTCGTAGTCCCTGCAAGGCATCCTGAGCAAAAAGGCGCCCCTGATACGTTGACTGGGCTGCCTGGGCGAAATCGGTGAGTGCAGAGCGCAAGCCGGATTCAATCTGGGCCCAGGTCTTGGCGTTTCTTCCATCAGCGAACAGGTCGGTGTTCTTGCCGTACACCTTCTCGATCAAGCTCGGTAACTCGCGCTCGACTTGAAGCAGAACCCCCAGCTCTGGCAGGCCCTTCAGCAATTCCAGCGTTTTCTCAAACAGTTCAGCATCACGTGTATCAAGCTTGGCCACGAACTGCTGGCGCAACTCACGTTCGGCCGGCGGCGCAACAGCGGCGACGACATGGCCTTGCCCAATCAGTGGGCGGTCTTTGGCCTTGACGCCGGCATTGTGCCAGGCGCGCTGGGCTCGTAACCACAGCGCCAACGATGCGATTTGCGCGGCGCGCGGGTCAATATCCACGCCATAGATGTTATGTTCGATGATCAGGCGCGGCACATCACGCAGAAATGTAGTTTCGTCTTCGTAAGTCTGGTTTAGTGGCTTGAGTGCTGCCTGAGGCAGTGTGGAAACATCCAGTGAGCCCGGGCCGTTTTGTTGTTCCCAGGCCCAGGCTTCGCGGTAGATTTCGACGAACAAGTCGAAAGCATACAGACCAAAGTGCATGGAGCCACAGGCCGGGTCCAGCAGCTTCAAGGTGCGCGGGTCGCGCAGCTTGCTGGCTGGCTGAGGGGCTTCATCCGGTTTTACCAACAGGTATTGGCAGCGATCGCGCAAGCACGTAACCCCACCGGTGGCGTTAAACCACAGCCGGCCAAGGGTGTTGCCCACCAGGAACTCGACCACGTAGCGCGGCGTGAAGAACTGGTTGCGCACCGCCAGCTCACGGCTGTTGCGCGGTGCCTGGCTGGCATCGCGCATGGCCTTGCGCTCTTCCTTCGAGTTGAAGTACTGGTAGATCCAGCCAATGGTCTCGTCCTCACTCCACAGCGGGGCAATGTCGGCATCGTTGATCAGGTTCAGCACTTGCAGCAGTGCGGCTTCGCGCGGGAACAGGCGGCCCTGCGGTGAGTAGCGGTCGAACAGTCCGGGCAAGTCCTGGCTCAGCTCATCGAACACGCTGAACAGGTAGGTGCAGTAGGCTTCGCCCGTTTCGCCCAGGCCGGTGCCTGCCAGGCGCGCATAAAGCTGAAAGCCCTTGGCTTGAAAACCGTTGCCTACCGATTCGACCAGCAGGCCACGCGCCTCGGCCATACGAAGTGCTGCCAGGCGGTTGAGCACGGTAAAGGCCTGTTCACGCACGATGCGATCCAAACCCTGCATGGCGTTCATGTCGCCACTGGCGGTGTAGTGCTGCAGAGTGTCGCGCAGGATGCGGGCGGTTTCGCGCTGGGAGTCGTTGATGTGGCGCAGACTGGTTAACTCTGCCACGCTACCCGCGTTCGGGTCCATGCCGTAGTCGTTTTGCAGCTGGCGAGTGAATTCTTCCTCCAGCACACGGCGCGCGTCGTTGACGAAGCGTTGCAGGCGGTTTCTTGTAGTTTGGTCAAAAGCCATCACTCGATTCCTATTGTTCTATGTCTGATTGCGGAGAGCCCATGGAGAGCTCACTGTCCACATTGACTGCGCGCCACCCCGTTTTGCCTTGCTTGTTGGTACGCCTGATGGCGAGGCAAGAAACATTGTGCGTTTGGCCGTACTCAAACTTCTTGGCAAGCATCGGGGGCACAAAGATGTCGTTAGGTGTCGAGCGAATGAACGCAAAGTCTTTGCCTTCTTGACGAACCAAGCTGCCCATAAAGCTCTGACACAGCCCTGCCAGCTCTTTTGCCTCTGAGATGCGCCAATCCTGCGGCTGGCCTTCTAGAACAGCATGCCCGACCTCCACTAAAGTGCCTGGCGAGAGCTCTCTGATCCCAGGAAATTTGTGATGTGGAATCCCGCAGCCTGTTTGGGCACCGGTGGCCACGTAGGTCAACCCCTTTTCCGCATTGATGTGGTCGATCACGCCCACCGTGTAAGTCAGGTTATGGCGATTCATCTCTTGTATCAAAACATGAGCTGCCTTCTCTGCTTTGGGCAGATCCGCCATGTTTTGGTTAGCTATGGATTGCTGGTACCAGTCACTTGCGAGCAGTTGCTGCAATTCTTGTGGCATCTTGAAGCCATGTTGTTCGCGATATTGCAGTGCCAAGCTGGCTTGCTTTGCCGCTTCATTGAACCGGCCGGCGAGAGACAAGTTTTGCGCCAAGCGAATGCGAACCTTGGCCACCTCTTGTTCTTCACGCGCCAATTGCGTTGCATAAGCAAAACAGGTGATGGCGTCATCTGGCCTGATGTTTTCGAAAATCTCTCCCAAAAGAGCCCAGGTCCAGGCAGCCCTCGATTGCCGGCGCAGTACCGATGCCAGGTGTTTGATGGCCAGCTCGGACTCGCCGTGGGCCAAGTGCAGCTTGCTCTGGTAGTAATTGAGCCATTGGTCATTGGGTGCATCCCGAAGCGCCTCCTCCAGGATCTTTTGTCCCCAACTGATCAGCTCTTGGTGGGCTTGTGACGTGGTAGCTTTGGTAACGGTTTCCCGACAAATGGCGCGTGTGAATCTGGTTTTCAGGCTATCGATGTTCTTGCCTTGTTCATTGACAAAACTTGCCTTGTCTTCTTCTGCGAAGTCGTTGATGCCGGCCCATTTGGCAAATGCCAGGAAGTCGTGCCAATCCTTCGACGCCTTTCCTGCCAGGCGGATCATTTGGGAGAATGCGCTGTCTCCCCTCAAGGGGTTGCCCATTCTGGCGAACTCACGCATATACGGCGTCATGCGTTCGTTCAGCGCGGTTGGGGACAACAGTTTGGCTTCGTAAGCATCAACGAGTTGCTTGACGTGGTCATATAGCGGCCAGGCATAGGCGCGTAAAAACCAGATATCTTCAGTATCTTTTTGATACTCGGCCCGCGCCATCTCCAACGCTTCAGCCGTGCGTCCTTGCTTTCGTAAGGCGAAGATTTCGTTGGAACTCACCGCTCGCCCCTTTTGTAGTTTGCCATCAAGCACTGAACCTCATCGTAGATGCCATGCGTGCTACCCGGTCCACCCACTTCCTGTGCGGAGGTCCAGGTTGAGGAGCCGTCATAAGTGAAATCAATTTCTCCAAGGCGAGTAGCGTCCGCAAAACTGACACGCAACCGATAGGGCATGGCCTTGTGGCCAGTGCGTTGAATCTCCGAGCTTTCAAGAGCGGCATCCAGTCGATTGATAAAGTCTTGGATGAACTGGTTTGCCAGCTCCGTTCCTGGCTTATTGGCCAACGCATTGATTGACGTGAGAGCCTCATCTGCCAGGGTGCTGTCAGACACTGCACCGGGTACCACACTGGACTTTCCAACTTGAAATTTGCCGTTGTAGTGGTATTGGACAGACGCACGCTGGCCGTTGCGCAAGACTGTGTAGCGTTCGCAGTATTGAAGATGTTGCAAGCGTTCGACGGCGATGCCTTGGGCATCCCACACGGTGCGCAGTTTTTGGTGGATGGGCATCAAGGGGGCGGTGGCGGCGGAGAACGAAAGCCTCAGCCAGTCCGGATCTGCAACGAGGCCCTGCATGTCAGGTTGTGCACTCGTTGCTGATGAACCTGACGCACCTTGCCAGTCAATGCCACTGACAGGCGTGAAGTCAGGGGGGTTGACGATGATCAGCTTTCTCGCCGCACGGGTGATGGCGGTGTAAGACCAGCGAAAGAACGATGCATTGCGTGTGCCCACGTTGGCTTCGAAATCAACAATGACCGTGCTCCACTCTCCGCCCTGTGCTTTGTGGCAAGTCATGGCATAGCCATACTTGACTTGCAGTGCGTTGAAGTAGGGGTCCCTGCGAATGGTTTTGCGAAACTCTGCTGACTTCGGATGAAGGTCAGGGTGTCGTTTGCGGAAGTCCACCAAAAGTGCCCGCTGTTCCAGCGCGGACAACTCGCGGTGTGGCGACGTCAATAAGTTCTCCAGCACTTTGCACGGCGTCTGGATGATGCGACCAGAGCTGTCCCTGAAGGCTACGGTGACGTTGCGGAACCAAAGTTCAACTTCATACCCTCCTTTGAGATGCACGAGAACGTGCTTCGAATCTGGCGCTGCCTCAATGACCTTGACCAGATCCCCGTTGCTCAGAGCATGCGTGGTGGAGTTTTTGTTTACCAGCAGCGTGTCGCCGGCTTGAATGGGCAAGCCTGGATTGCCCCAGCGACGTTCGCGAATGTTGCGGTTGTATTCAAGCGCCGTGGCATTGGAGTGCACCACCACCACATTCGAGTCTTTTTGCTGCAAGCCCTCAACGACGAGATCAATCGCCTTTTGCGATTCAACTTGCTCAATGTCTTGCTGATTGGGCTGCAAAGAGAAGGTGTTGAAACTTTTGGCAAGCAACGCGTCACGCAGCTCGGTTGCCCGGTCGAGGATGGCACTGCCCTGGGCCTGGCGCATCACATTCTTCAGATCGAAGGAGCTGACCTGGAGCTTGTGCTCGCTGCGAAGATAATCATCGTCTAGTGCGGGTGATGAGTTCTCACCCACCGGCGGAAGCTGTGCTGGATCGCCCACAAACAGAAGCTTGGTGATGTGGTCATCGGTGCGGCCTGGGCGCCGCATGCGTCCGTAGGTTATGACGTCTTTGAGCAGCCGACCTGTGCCGAACCGCATGACGTCACCCAAGGTCTCCTTGTCACCGACCATGGAGGACTCGTCGATGACAAACAGGGAAAGCATCGACTCCTCTTCCTTCAAAGGGAAGAACATGCGCAAGCCTGGATCGTTGGCTGTCTCCGCCCCCTCATTGACTTCCATGTGGTCCAGCGTGTAAATGGCGCTATGGATGGTTGTACCCTCGCAATGAGCGGTCGGCGCAATTTGCTTGATCTTGTTGCCCAGGATACGTGCTGCTCGTCCTGTCGGTGCCAACAGTCCGTAGCTCAGATTCATGGAATCCAGTGTGTCTACCAACTTCGCGATGAGCGTGGTCTTACCCGTACCAGCACTGCCGCGCAGGATGAATGCGTCCTGCTTATCGTCGAGTACGAATGACTGGATGGCTTGGAGCGCAGCAGACTGCTCCTGAGTCAACTGGATTTTCATGTTCGTCATCGCTCGTGATCGTTGAACACGATGGTGATCTCAGCCTCTTCATACAAATTGAGCTGTGCCTTGATTTCGTTTAGCTGCTGAATCAGCGCATCAATGTCTGCTGCAGACGTCATCTTGGTCGGCACCGCGATCGACTTGGAGAGCTTGGCTGGACCTTTTTCACCGGTTTGTGCTCGTTCTTCCTCCATTCGCTGACGCAGGCGTTCCTGGCCCTGGCGTTGAATCGACCGTTTCAGGTCTTCCAGGGTGCTATTTATGTCATAGTCGCGCGCCAGCAGTTTTTTGAGCCCTGCCAGGTCTTGTGTGGCGGCAAGGGCGAGCCCGTCCAGCCGGTTGACTGCGTTACCACGCTCTTCTTGGGTCAGTTCGTCCCACTCGGGGATACGTTGCAGATCCTCGACGCCCTCTTTCAGACGTAGCTTCTGCTGTTCCGACAGGTTGATGACGGCATCGCGTACGCGTCCCTTCAAATGCGTTAGCTGTGAGTTGAAGTCGGCGCTGTGCTTGTAGAAGTCTTCTCTGCCCAGGCGCTCTAACAAGGTACCAAGGTCTTCAGTCAGTTCGCGGCGCAGCTCCCCGGGCACGCCTGTATCAGGAAGTGCTTCGATATCGCGCCGATGGGCTTGCAGGTCACGCAGCGTGGCATCAAGACCGTTGTCGAGCACTCGCTTAACTTCCAGCGCCCACTTCAGGTTGTCGTAGATGGCAGACGTTTCTACGCCTAGACGCTGCGGCGCGTCGGACGCATCGGTGAAAAGGACGTCGGCAATGTCCTGGTTTAGGGTGCGGATGCGGTCACTGCCCGCCAGCTCAAGGCCACTGAGCTTTTCGGCCAGGGAGCCGTAATCGTGTTGGAAGCGCGGAAAGTGCTTGGCCGCCGCCTTGCTGATCTCTTGCTCCAGCGGGATCACCATGTCACCCACCAGTTCAGAAAGACGCTCCGCTGCCCGACCAAGGGTTTCGATAGACGGGCGCTCGTCGCGCAATGCGACACCGATTTGTTTGAACGAGTTGTTGGTCTTCAGGGCGTCAATGGCTTGTTGGCCTGCGGCTGTGACTTCTCGGCCAGACACTTTCAGCTTGATTTCACCGGCCATCAGCATGGCGGCCACGATGTAGCGCGTGGTGTCGGGCGACCAACCGAATGGATCACTTGAAAAATCGTCGAGCAGCCGTTTGCCATCAACAGTGCCGCGTTTATCGATATAGTCGCGGATGCTGACAAGTGCTTTGTGATCGGTATTGAAAGACGCGCGCCCTGCTGCGGTTCGCACCAGGCTGAGTGGGTCTAATGCACTGCTGATGGCAGCGGGGTTGGCCACCTTCAGGAATTTCTCAGCAGTGTCGGTGCCGGCTCGTACCGGCGCTTCGACGTAACGGTCGAACACTTGGTCGGCCGCATCTGAAAGTAGCTGCTTGGCCGCTTCCAGTAGGTCGGTATTCAGGGCTGAGACTGCCGTGGCCTGTCCACGGAAAACAAACGAGCCGGCCTGCAGGGTTTGCTTGATCTTGCTTTGCAGTTGAGTCGCTAGTTTTGCAGCGCGGTCAAGCTGGCTCGTACAGTAGTCTTTCACCTCTTGGTCGGGCTCGTTGCGATGCAGCTCGGCAATGCGCTGGCAGCGATAGATTTCATTTGCCAGGTCGTCAAGTTCCGTGTTGGCTCGGGTCAACAGACCGATGACGTTGCGCCCGGCGCGACTACGGGAGTCGTCCAGCATTCGGTTTTTTGCCGTTTCATAGTCGGTGGCAGGTACGAATTCAACGACCGTTTGAATAGCATTGTTGTCACCCGCCAGGCTGGTAATGGCGCTACCTGCTTGAACCTTTAGGCCCGTTGCTACGGCCATCGTGCCGTGCAGGCTGACGCGGGGAAGGGGGTCAAAGGATTCGCGCAGCGCATCGTTAAAAATTCGCTTTACGTCGACAGTGCGCAGTGCAATGGCGCCGCGCTCTTGTTCGATATCGCGCAGCTTTTCGCTAAGGAACACCAGGTTGCCATCTTTTTCACCCAGAGGCACATGCACGTCGCCCAGCATTTCTTCCACGGTCTTTTTAACTGTGTCGAGTTGTGAAGGCGCTGTGACAGATGGGTGCATCAAGCTGGCGACGTTCTGCACTGACACCGGCAAATTTCCCAGAATCTGCAGCACGGCGATGGACTTTGCAATATCGTGATGGAACGGCGAATCCGGGAAGCGGATCTGGACTTTGCCAACCGCTTGATGAATGGACGTGAACGCGCGGCGGATGTCTTTTTCCAGCTCGTCGTACAAGGTGACGGTCGTGGCTAGCCAACCCACGGGCTGATCGGCCATGGCCGTTGAGCCACCTTCACCCTTTAGAACGTCCTGGATCACCTTGATTGCCGAGCGTAGGCCAATACCGCCAGTGGACTTGGCCAGGGCGCCCAGCAGGTGCAGCAGAATATCGAAGTGAGCGGGCAGGAAGGGATAAAGGTTGGTAAAGCTTTCCTTGCTGAAGTCGGCGTCGTAGTACTTGGCGTCTTGCAGTTTGGTATTGTGCCGCAGCGCCTGGCCGTGAGTCTCGAACAACTTGCTGAGCTCAGTCTCACCCGCCGGTGATTTTCCGAGGAGGCGGCGATAGCAGATTTCCTTGATGTCGCTCGACTCAAGGTCAATCTGGATCGGAAAGCGGTCTTTCAGTTTGTAGAGCTTGTCGGAGTTCAGTGCTGCGCGAGGGTCATCTTCGGTTAGGGTCTGCTGCGCAGTAGAGATAATCCAGGCCTTGCCATCGCCGAGCCGCTTTAGGTTCTTCGCCAGGCCGTCGAGGTTGAGGATCAGATTGTCGCGCGATGCGACGTACTGACCGACTTCGTCGACGATGAATATGATGTTTTGCTTGCCACTTTTTTCCCGCACAATGTCGATCATTTCCTGCACGCGCTGGTCTTCGAACTGGAAGAAGCCATCGGTACTGGATGAGAAAGACTTTGCTTCCGGGAAGAGCGCCGGGTACATCTCGTGAGCAATCTTTGGAATCAAGCCATCGATAGCCAGTGGGTTGTTTTGCACGCGTGCCCAGGTTGCACCGGGCAAAGCTTTCGAGATGCGTTCATGCAGCTCGGGGGTGCGACCGTCCTTTTCTACCATGCGCTCAAAAGCGGCAACTTTAAGGTTGCGCGAGTAGCCGGCCCACTGCAGCACCTTGAAGTAGAGGACGGTGGAAACATCTTCCATCGTGGCGCCGGCAAGCATTTCACTGGCCAGGTCTAGCATGACCACGGCGGCCGGAAAACGCTTCGCTACCGTGCCCAGCAGCGCCTTGGTCTGAGGCTTATGCAAGCGATCTTGCAGATAGTTAATGAACGGCGTGCCGTCGATGGTGCGCTGATCGTCGAACGCCAGGCCCAGATATTTAGTGAATGAGCTCTTACCCGAGCCGTAGAAGCCAGAGACCCAGACGCCCACCTCGTTCTCGCCGCCAGACTCCATTGCAAGCTGCATGCGATCAAGGAGCTTGCGGAACTGCTCTTCAATGCTGTCGGTGACCACATATTCGGAGATCTCGGCCTTGAGTCGGCTTTCTTGCGAGGCCCCGTACGTGATGACCTTTTCGATGGTCCGGTAAATGTCCTTGCTGGGATCGAAGAGTGAGCGAATGGTCATAGTTCTTTTCCAATATTCTTTATTTGTTCAGCCGCCAACGTGGACTGAGCGGTAGTTGCCGTCTGCTGGATAAAACCCTAGAAATTTCAGCATGGTCTTACCCGCTCGTTCGCCTGGATAAAGGAAAACAGTCGGAACATGAAATTGGCCTTGAAGCTTGCTTTCTAGCGCGCCAATGCGCACGAAGGGGTGAAGTGCTTCAAGGTCTGTCACCAACAGCAAGCTTGTTTTCTGGTTCTCAAGCGATTGCAGCGCATCGACTAGCCGTTTCATCAGGCCATTTTCCGCTTCAAGTATGTCGGCCAACGCCTTGTTCGTTCGCCGCCAATTGAGTGGTGCATTCTTGTCTTCCTGCACACACAAAGACCACATGAATTCATCTTCTCGTAAGATCGACCAAATCTGCTCCGCAATCGAGAATGTCGTGACGTCCCAACCTTCCTGGTGCAGCTTGGCCACCCAGGAAGGGGTTTGCCGCTTCACTTCGAGGATTTGTTCTGGCGGGAAGACCAGGTAATAGATCGGCTCGAAGCTTGCATGACCGAGCTCGCGCCCGTGCCGGATGCGTTCGCGCAACTCGTCGAAGTCAGCTTTGAGTGAGGACATCGCAGAGCGCCTCCATGTCTTGTTGTTTCCAGCTGATACGGATAACGTCGCCAGCAGCCTGGACGATGAGCAAGCCCTTCAGCGAGAGTCGTTTAATTTCCTCTAGCACGTCTTCGCGCGCCAGGCCAAATAGCTGCCAGTCTTCATGGGTGAGCAGGGCGTTGTCACCGACCCCGGAAAGGTGCAGCTCATGGGCTAGATATGCAATGGTCTTTTGTTCGATACGGAATGGAATGAATGGGCGTCCGTTTTTGGTTGGTGATCCCAATAAACCAAAATCGGAACAACAACCCGTTAAGTATCTTCCCACCCGAACAATCTGCCCTTCAGCCCATCGAGATGGAGTTTTGTTATCGTCAATCGCTCTGCGAATAAAATCTTCTGCGCTTTTCTTTGAAAGAAATTTGTCTGCCGATATATAGGCCGGCCAATAAACATTTCGGACAAAATCGTAGAAAATGCGATTGGCCCGGCATGTGTAAATGAAGAAAAGTTGGGCCATTTCCGTCGGAGCCAGAGAGGGCAGAAGCTTTTTTAACGTTGCTGCGGTCTGATTGCCATGTGTTAAATATCTGTTACCAAAACACCGGACGACAATATTTCTCAGCCGGTAGGCTGACACCGATGACAAGACACCAGATGCAAGGGCTTCTTGATACAGTGCAGCCGAATCCATCGCCGGCTCCCAGAGGTTTAGCAGAGCCTTGGTTTCCTCAATAAGGCCTAACCCCATAGCTAGATTAGTGTCGTAAGATTTTTGCTCTGCCATGTTCAGGCCACCAGGTACGGGTAAGTTCTGGCATTGTCCTGGAGTGCCGCTAGATAGGCCGCCGCAATAACATTTAGGATGTCCATGGAATAGAGATCATGAATGCGTCCGACTGCGGTTGGTCCCACGCTGAGCGTCGTGTCGGACACAGCCAACTGTTTCAACGCTGTTAGCGCACCCTCTTTACTGTGTGTCGCCTGGCTTGTTAGGTCTTCGCCCATTCCGCTTTGAACGGTCGCATGCAGGTCTTGCTCTACTTCCTCCGGCAGGCGGAACAGATGGTAGCTGCCCACGTTCAGATGCTCATCGTGCACGCGTCTGGCCGCCTCTAGGACACCGTGATATTGGGCAAGGCGAGACGTTTTGGAAAAAACAGGTTCGAGGAAAAGACGGCTCGAAGACTCATAGAACGCGGTTGGCCACCAGGCGTGCTGAGCCCGTTCACCGAGGAAGCCAACGAGGAGCCTCATTTGCAGCAGGGTAGTCAGGTAGGATTCCGTCATTTCATTTCTCTTTGTTCGTTGGTTGTGTCGGCGCAGTCCGTGTAGGCAAATACATCTGTTGATCAGGCATACGCTACCGATTCAGAATCTTCCGGTCTTCCATACCCAGGAGCCAGCAAGGCGTTCTTCACGCCATACAACGCCAGGTGATCCTTCAACCATAGCCGGTATTCGCTACCCCTCAGGCTATGGTCCGGTGAGCAGTCCACACTCCATTTGCGCAAGGTGTACCCAGCTGTGGCTGCCCTTAGCTGAAGCTGCAAGGTGCCGTTGACCATGCCGTAGTCCATGCATGTGATTTCTGGCCTGGGCTGATCGGGATGGGGTACGAGTTCGAGTTCTACAATGCGCGTCCACTGAATGTCGTGCTCAGGATGTTCCTGTTCCTGTAACGGCGACTCCGGCATCGGCTGGGCAGTTTCTATACGTGTGATGACAAAGTCGCGAAATTCTGCTGTTTTACGGTCGTATGCACGTACGTGCCAGCGCAAGCCCGTATCGAGCAGCGCGAATGGCACAATTTCCCGCTCGCTTAGACCGTTCTGAATAGAGTGGTAGGTGATCTTCAGCGGACATTTCTGGCTGATGGCGCGGGTGACTTGAGCCAGGGTGTCCAGGTTGGGTTGGCTTAGACGCTGGGGTAGAGAGCATGACAGGCCGCTGCCCACACCAACTGGGGCGTTATCGCCGAACCCTTCCGACAGCCAGGTGAGGACACGCGCAGGAGAAAAATTGAACGCTGGCGTGAAGGTGCTCGTTACCGTATAGACCTTAGAGCTGCGGTCATACTGCATGTTGGCAGGAGCGATGTCTTGGTAAAGCTTAAAGTCTCGGGAGGCCGCCGCCGATTGCACCCCATATCGCGCGGCCAAGTCCCGCCGACGCACGCTACCGAAGAACCGCAGGCGGAGTTCTATATAAGCGAGCCGGTCGCGTTGGGCGTAACCCAGCGCGTTCACATTAACTGTTGTCATTGATGTGGCGTCGGTGGGGTGTAAAAACCATGATTGATGGTGGGTGGGATGCGGCCATTGCGATTATTACGTATTGATACTTTCGTAAGATACCATAATCGCATCAAAAAGAGTCGTATTTTGACATGCTTTAGTGTGGCTTACCCGGAAGTGAGGGCGACTTCCGGGGGGCTATCCCATGAGTCAGGGGTTATTTCCGCGCGTATTCGCGGTGTGACATGCGATCTGGCGTTGTGCAAGCTTCTTGATTTCGGCTTTCAGCTGAGGCAGCCGTTCGTTTATTGTGCTTCTTACAAAGCAATGGTCCGCGAGATGAGCGGGAGGCACGTAGGCTCCGCGCCATATCAGGTGTTTCGCGAGCAGTGCCGTCGATTTGTGGTGGCTGAAACTGGCCCACGATTACTGGCTGAGTTTTGGCGTTAATGATCAGAATGGCCGTGTCAATCCGATGCTCCTGGATTATCGTCGCGCATTTCAGGATAAGTATTTTCGATATCGGACTCAGCGCGGGCATCGCTCTCGGTTGGCGCTTGTCGTACCTGACGATGTATTCCGTCGTCTTAAAAATGGCGAGTTGGATATCGAGGCCGTCGAGAAACTGGATGAATGCTATGCGCTTGATGTGTTCCTGCTCTGTCATATTGAAGACGGATGGTGGAGCAGGCGTTGGCGGATTTGGTACGTGGACCGTGAATTCGTGTCGCAAGCGTTGATTGACCCCGCTATTCCAGACCAAATCCACAGCGTAAAAACGAAAAAAAAGGGGGTGCGGTTTGCGAAAGCGAGGGAACTGCAGAACAGCCTTGGCCCTGAGAATTTCAGAAAGATGGGGCGAGCATTGGTGCAGGACGTCGACCATGGCGGTTTTGGCGGTTTATTGGTGGCTCCAAAATATAGTGGTGATCAGTATCGCTTCAATGGTACGCGGATAGAGCTGTATAAAAAATTGAAAGATGATTTCGATATAACGGCATCAGAGTGGTCCGGCCTGAAGCTAATATCGTTTTATGTGCTCTGCAGGGTGTGGTCTTGATTCTGGAAAAGTACTCATCCGGGCATTTTTTCCAACGATGTGCCTCGATGGTCTTCTTGGACCAAGGCAACTTGGATGCGTGTGCCTCGGGGCAGTCTCTCCCTATACGCAGATCGGCGCGGCATGTCAGGGAAATTCACCCAAGAGTCCATCCAGCCATCTGGGCATCGCAGTAGGTAATGGCCGCCGCCTTTGTACCTGCCCCAATCCTCCGACAAGAAAGCAATGGTGCCGAGTGGCCATTGTCGACGTTTCGTCTGTTCAGTGATTAGGAAGCCGGCATCCGCCATAACGCGAATAATCGGATCCAGCTCAAGACCTCGGGGCCGGTCCCTCACCTTTGCGCCCTTGTGCTTTTCCAGCCGCCTGAGCGCATCGCGGTAAGTTATCCCGAGAGCCGATGCGACACAAGCCACGCCACAAGCCCATTCGCCCAGTTGTGTAACCAGGCGATATTTCTTCTTAGTATTCATTTTAACGTCCCTTGTAAGGGTAAGGGGCGTGGCCACACTTATTCAGATGCGGTGCCGTGGCAGAATGCATCCCAGTCGGCCATCATCTTTCGCCGCTTTTCAAACATGTCGCCACGCCGATAGGAAGCTTCCACTTGATCGCTAACCGTATGCGCCAGCGCCATTTCGGCCATTTCTCGGGGGTAATTGGTGACTTCAGCCGCCCAGTCGCGAAAGGTTGAGCGGAATCCGTGCACGGTGATATCTGTTCGTTCCATGCGCTTGAGCACGGCAGTCAGCGCCATGTCGGAGAGTGGTTTGCGGTCCCGCACACTAGGGAAAACGACGTTCGTGTCGCCCAGCTTCAACTCCTCCATGCTGGTCAGTATTGCTTTTGCATGAGTCGATAGCGGCACGCGATGGTCGCGGCCAGCTTTCATGCGTTCGCCAGGAATGATCCAGACGGCGTCATCAAGTTTCACCTCGTCCCAAGTCATGCCGCGTACTTCGCCGGAACGGGCGGCAGTCAGTATCGTGAATTGCAGCGCCAGTGAGCCAAAACCGGCTCGTTGTTTCAGATCCGCCATGAAGTCGCTCATGTCTTGCCAAGGAAGGGCAGCGTGGTGCTGCACACGCGCGATCTTTTTGCTGGCTGGAAGCAGTGAATCCAGATGTCCTTTCCAACGTGCCGGATTCTCCCCGCTTCGAAACTTTCGTACGGCTGCCCAGCTAAGAATAGACTCGATGCGGCCACGAACGCGCGAGGCGGTTTCCGTTTTTGTCGTCCATATCGGTTCTAGCACGCGCATGATGTGCGCGGTTTCTATCCGATCAACGGCTGTGTTGCCCATGATGGGGCTAACATAGGTGGCGATGGTGTTCGTCCATTGATCGCCATGCTTCGAGCTTTTCCAACTGGGCTTGTGCGCTGCGATATACTTCTCAGCGCACCAGTCGAAGGTGACACTCTTGGTTTGCTCGGCAGTTACGGCTGCCCTGGCTTTTTTCTTCTCTTCGACAGGGTCTAACCCGTTGCGAATTTGGCGGCGTAAATTTAGCGCGGCTTCACGTGCTTCGCTTAGCGTGACCTCTGGGTAGGGCCCGAGCCCAGTGCGGCGTTCCCTTCCCTTGAAGGTGTAGCGAAGCACCCAGGATTTCGAGCCTCCTGGAGATATGTTTAGCAAGAGGCCGGCGCCGTCGTTATATTGCCCCGGCTCCTTCAGTCGCGTGACTTGAAAGTTGCGTGAGTTTGTTGGCTCCTGCCATTCAATCGTTCTCCTGTTAGTTTTCGATCGCAGCTTCCTTTATACGTTTTTTTATACGGAAATGTCAGCAACCACGTGGACGCTCTTGTTTCGATTTGAGACAAGCGAAAATTCAAGCAATTGATTTTTAAGTGGTTTTTGATGCGCTGTGCGGCATCATGAAAGCTTGTGATCCGCTAGTTGGTATGCCCCTCTGTCCGCCAGGAATACCGGCAAGGCCTCACCGGCCAGCCAATAAAAGCCCCGATTTCCCAGAAATCGGGGCTTTTTGCATTTCCGGGAATCGTTACGGTACGCTCGTGCCATGACTTTCGACCCATCGATCCGATCATCCGCGCCTCGCCTGGATCTCTACAGCCTGCAGGTCTTTGTGGCCGTGGTCGAAGAAGGCAGCATTGCCGCGGCCGCCACGCGTGAGCACATTGCGCCGTCGGCGCTGAGCAAGCGGTTGTCTGAACTGGAACGCATCCTGGATGTGGCGCTGATCACGCGGCATGCTCGCGGTGTGGAAGCAACGGGCGCGGGGCACGCGTTGGCGCGGCATGCGCGGGCGCTGCTGCATCAGGCGCGCGGCCTCACGGACGAGATCCGGGACTTTTCGTCGGGCGTGCGCGGGCACGTGCGCATTGCGGCCAACCTGTCGTCCATCACGCAGTTTCTGCCGGAAGATCTGCAGCGCTTTCTGGCTCTGCATCCCGGGGTGCAGATCGATCTTGAGGAAAACGTCAGTTCGGCGGTGACGCGCGCGGTGCAGGAAAACGTGAGCGATATCGGCATCTATACCCAGACCGATGACGACAGCGGGCTGCAGAGTTTTCCGTACCGGCGCGATGTGATGACGCTGGTGGTCAACCGATCCCATCCGCTGGCCGCGCGGGAGCGCGTGGCGTTTGCCGACACGCTGGAATACGACCATGTCGGCATGCACCGGGGCAGCGCCGCGAACTACCTGTTCACGCGCGAGGCGGCGGCCATCAATCGCACGGTGCGGCTGCGGTTCCAGGTCACCTCGTACGATGCGCTGGTGTCGATGGTGCGCCGGGAGCTGGGCATCGGCATCGTGCCCGTGGAGGCGCTATCCCTCTTCGATTGCGGCGATCTTAGGATTATCCCTTTGACGGACGCGTGGGCGCGGCGCCAGCTCAAATTGTGCGTGCGCAGCAATGAACCCCTGTCCGGCGCTGCCCGCCTGCTGATGGAACACCTGCTGCAAGAGGCCGCCGCCTCGGGCGATTGACGCCGGGCCCGCCGCATTCGGCCGGGTATGTTGCGCAGCAAAATCCGGACGGCGAACGCAGGCGTCGCCGCGCGCAGCCATCGCGAATGGCGATGCCCCGCTGAAGATTCGCGATTTGTGCCGGGGCGGATGACCTCGGAAGATGGCTCATCAAGCCCATGGACCGCCCGCCGCGCGGGCGCGAGGAGACAGAAGTGAGCCTTCCAAGCCGAGTGCAGATCGTGGAGGTGGGACTGCGGGACGGACTGCAGAGCGAGCCCGAGTTCGTGCCCACCGACACCAAGGCTGCCATCCTGAATGAATTGATCGCCGCCGGCGTGCGCCACATCGAGGCAACCTCGTTCGTGTCGCCCCGTGCCGTGCCGCAGATGCGAGACGCCGCGGAGTTGCTGGCGCTGGCGGACAAGCGGCCTGGCGTGGTGTTGAGCGCGCTGGCGCCGAACCCGCGCGGCGTGGAACGCGCGCTGGCATCGCGTGCCGATGCAGTCGTGGTGTTCCTGTCGGCTAGCGAAAGCCACAACAGAAAGAACCTGAACCGGTCCGTGGAGCAATCGCTGCGCGACATCGAGGACGTGGCGGCGCTGTTAAAGGGCCATCCCATGCGGCGCAAGGGCGCCATCGCGGTGGCCTTCGGTTGTCCGTTCGAAGGCGATATCGATATCGCCACGTTAAAGACCATCGTGGCCGAGTTTGCCCGCCTGGATTTCGACGCCGTCACGCTGGGCGACACCACGGGCATGGCGACGCCGCGGCTGGTGCGCAAGACGGTCGACGCGCTGCGCGCGGCGTTTCCAGCCATGGACTTTTCCCTGCACTTTCACAACACGCGCGGCCTCGGGCTGGTGAATGTGGTCGAGGGGCTGCACGCGGGCATCACGTCCTTTGAATCGTCCCTGGGCGGCTTGGGCGGCTGTCCGTTCGCGCCGGGGGCGACGGGAAATGTCTGCACCGAAGATACGGTCAATCTGCTGCATGAGATGGATATCGAGACGGGCATTGACCTGGCAGCGCTGATCCAGGCGTCGCGGCATCTTGAACAGGTGATGAAGCGCCCGTTGTCCGGCCAGGTGATGAAGGCCGGGCCGCGGCTTGCCTTGCACGATTACGACGGCGCTGTGGCCGCCGTCGGCTGATTTCCGCAACCCTGGATTCACAAGAACCCATGCCTTTATCCGGATTCCGCATTCTGGACCTGACCCGCATCATCTCGGGCCCGTTCTGCACCTCACTTCTCGCCGACATGGGCGCAGAGGTCATCAAGATCGAGACGCCTGGCGAAGGCGACCCGGTGCGCGCCCAGGGCGTGATACGCGATGGCCTGAGCTGGTACTTCGCCAACTACAACCGCAACAAGAAATCCGTCACGCTCGACCTTTACAGCGAGGAGGGCAAGGCCGTGCTGCGGCGCCTGATCGCCGAATGCGATGTGATCGTCGAGAACTACCGCCCGGGCGTCATGCAGAAGATGGGCCTGGGCGACGAGGCGCTCAAGGCGCTCAAGCCCGACATCATTCATTGCAGTATCAACGGCTTTGGCACGACGGGGCCTTATCGCGACCGGCCGGCCTTCGATTTCATCGCGCAGGCGATGAGCGGGTTCATGAGCCTGAATGGCGCGGAAAGCCAGCCGCCCATGCGCGCGGGCCCGCCCATCAGCGATCTGGTGGCTGGCATGAATGGCGCGCTGGGCATCGTGGCGGCGCTGCTGCGCCGCGAGCGCACCGGCCAGGGCGACAGTGTCAGCGTGAGCCTCCTGGGCAGCATGATCGGCCTCTTGAGCTTTCAGGCGTCGAACTATTTTGCCGACGGCCGGCTGCCGGCGCGCACGGGCAACGATCACGGCATCGCGTCGCCCTACGGGCTGTTCGAGACGGCCGACGGGCAGGTCGCCATCGCGCCCAGCAACGACGTCGTCTATCACAAGCTGCTGGACGCGCTGGAGCTGTCCGAGCTGCGCGCCGACCCGCGCTTTGCGACGAACGCCGATCGCATGCGCAACCGTGGCGCGATCACCGAGGCCATCCAGGCGCGCACGCGTCAGCACACCAGCGCCCACTGGATCGAACGGCTGAACCGGTTCGGCGTGCCATGCGGTCAGGTGCTGAACCTGCAGGAAGTGTTCCAGGATCCCCAGGTGCAGGACCAGCGCATGGCCATTGACGTTCCGCATGGCGGCCACGGCGATGTGCGTATGCTGGGTTTCCCGATCAAGTTTGCGCAAGCCGAAGCCCGGCCCGTGCAACCGGCGCCCGCGCTGGGCGCCGATACCCGCGATGTGCTGCTGCGGTTCGGTTTTGCGCAGGACGACATTCTTGGATTGCAGGAACGCGGCGTCATCTGAACGCGCCGCGGCAGGACCACCAAGGCGACACCGCCTGCCTATAAAGCAATAACGACGGAGACACATCACATGCTACGCAACCTTCTGCTTTCAGCTTGCGTGCTGGGCGTCGCGGCAGGCGCCCACGCCCAGGAGTCCTACCCGAATCAGCCCATCCGCATCATCGTGCCGTTCACCCCGGGCGGCGGCACGGACTTCCTGTCCCGCACGGTGGCCGCCAAGCTGGGCGAGACCACCAAATGGAACGTGGTGGCCGAGAACCGGCCGGGCGCGGGCGGCACCATCGGCATCGGCGCGGCCGCGCGCGCCAAGCCGGACGGCTACGAGATCGTCATGGGGCAGGTCGACAACCTGGCGGTGGCGCCTTCCATCTACAGCAAGCTTTCATACGACCCGGTCAAGGACTTTGCGCCGATCGGCATCGTGGGCGAAGCGCCGCTGGTCATTGTGGCCGGCAAGTCCAGCCCCTATCAGACCTTGCAGGCGCTGATCGAAGCGGCCCGCAAGGCGCCCGGCGCAGTCAACTACGGGTCGCCCGGCGCCGGCACCATCACGCACCTGGCTGCCGAACTGCTTCAGCAGCGGGCGGACATCAAGCTCGTGCATGTGCCGTACAAGGGGTCGGGGCCGGCCATGGCCGACCTGCTGGGCGGACAGGTGCCGGTGATCTTCACGTCGATCCCGTCGGCGGCGCCGCAGCTCAAGGCCGGCAGCGCCGTCGCGCTGGCCGTGACCTCGCCGCAGCGCAGCCCGGTTCTGCCCGACGTGCCGACAGTGGCGGAACTGGGGTATCCGAACTTCGACGTGCGGGTCTGGTATGGCTTGCTGGCGCCGGCCAAGACGCCCAAGCCCATCATCCAGACGCTGAACACGGAACTGAACAAGGTGCTGGCGTTGCCGGCGATGCAGGAAGCCTTGGCCGCTCAGGGCGCGCAGGCCATGCCCACGACGCCGGAGCAGTTCGCCGCGACGATCAAGCAGGACTACCAGAAGTGGAAGCCCGTGATCGAGGGCGCGAAAGTCAAGCTGGATTAAGCACGATCGGCGACACGTCCAGCACATACATCTGGCGTTCGCCTTCGTGCACGGAGTCGATGCAGACCTGCGTGCCGTCGCGGCTCCAGCGCGGATGCAGGTCGCAGCGGTTTTCCTTGGACAGGTTCGGGTCGGCATAGAAGCTTCCCAGCGCATGCCGGCCGCCCGTTTCCATGTCGTACAGGAACAGGATGCGCTCGTGCGTGGCGCTGTCCGGATAGGTGTCGCTGAGCAGCCAGCGCGTGTCGACCGGTGAAAACGTCATGTGGCCGTTCTCGGTCAGCACGCCGTCGCCCACGACTTGCACGTGGCCGTCCGGGGCGTCTTCATACAGGTGGTAGTGGATGCTGCCGGCATGCGGGCCCCAGACGATGATCGAGGTGTCGTCGCGCCACAGCGGGTGCGAGATCTGGTATTCGGACTTCTCGTAGTCGAAGGTGCCCACCGCGTTCGGGTCGAAGTCGTCGGCCAGTTGCGGCAGCGGGTGGTCGGAGCATTCCAGGAGGCGCATGTCGCTGCCGTCCGCGTTCATGGTGATGAGGCGATGCAGGAAGCACGTTTCATCCGCGACGCGTTCGGTCCAGCGGTGCAGGAACAGGATGCGCGTGGACGAGGGATTGACCTCTATGTGGCTGACCCAGTGGATGGCCCGGTCCATCGACTCGCGCGGATGGAAGTTGCGCAGGTCGGCGTAGCTGACCAGCAGGCGGTGAGCGCCGGTCTCCAGGTCCATCGCGCGAATGCCGTCATCGGCAGGTGCGAGGGCGACGGGGCCGGGGGCATGTTCGCTGTAGCCGATCGTCTGGTGGGTGATGTAGAGCCGGCGGTAGTCCACGCACAGCGCATAGCGGCTGTTGGGCGCGGCCACGTAGATCGGCAGGGGCAGCACGCGGGTTTGGCCGGTGGCGATGTCGTGGATGGCGCTACGAAAGCCGGGATAGACGCCGCTGTCGTCGGCGCTGCGGCAGTTGTAGATCAGCTGCGGGCTGGGGGCGCCGTCCAGCCATTGCAACTGGCAGCCCATCTGCCAGTTCCATGCGGTGGTCTCGCCCACCGCGTGATAGCGGTCGCCGTCTTGCACGTCGAAGTAACCGACTTCTGCGCGCAATTCGGGCGTCAGGACGGCATCGGCGAAGGCGGTGCGGTTGGCAAGCAGATAGCGCCCGTCGCGGTGCCAGACGGTCTTGTTGTAGTAACCGAAGAAATGGTGGTGCGGCGCGTCGTTCAGACGGCGGCAGGCGATGGGCGTGGCAAACATGCGATTCATGGGTTCAACCCGCGGTGATGTGTTCGGTTTCGATGACCTTGTTCCAGCGGGCGCGCTCGCGTTCGACGAAGTCGCGCGCCGCTGCGGGCGAGTTGCCGACCGGGGTCATGCCCAGGCGTTCCAGGCCGCTGCGAAACGCGGGATCGGCATAGATCCGCTTCAGGTCGGCGCTGATCTTCTCGATCAGCGCATCGGGCACGTCTTTGCTGGCGGCCAGCGTGGTCCATGACGTGACGGTCAGGCCTGGCAGGCCGGCTTCGGCGGCGGTCGGCACGTCGGGCAGAGCGGGCGAGCGGCTGGCGCCCGTGATCGCAAGCGCCTTGAGCTTGTTGGCCTGGATGTAGCCGATGGTGGTGGGCACGTTCTCGAACAATAACTGGATCTGGCCGCCCAGCAGGTCGTTGGTTGCCGCCGAACTGCCGCGATACGGGATGTGCACGATGGGGGCCTGCGCCGACATCTTGTAGAGCTCGCCGACCATGTGCACGGACGATCCGACACCTGCCGAGCCGAAATGCAGGGTGTCGGGCTGTGCCTTGGCCAGCGCGGTGAGCTCGGCCAGGCTGTTGGCCTGCAACGCCGGATTGGCGACCACGACGTGGGGCATCTCCGCCACGATGGTGATCAGCTTCAGGTCCTTGGCGGGCTGGTAGTTCAGCGCCTTGTACACGCCATAGGTCGCGTGCAGGCCAATGGAGCCGAGCAGCAGCGTATAGCCGTCCGGCCCGGAATCCGCCACGAACTTGCCGCCGATGTGGCCGCCGGCGCCTGGACGGTTCTCCACGACCACCGATTGCCCATACAGCTTGCTCAGGTGTTCGGCCACCAGGCGGCCCTGGATATCGGAACTGCCGCCCGCCGTGAAGGGCACGATGATGCGCACGGGGCGGTCGGGATAGTTGGCCTGGGCCTGCGCGGTGAGCGGCAAGGCGGCACTTGCGAGCGTCAGGCACAGGGCCTGCAGGAGGCGGCGGCGATTCATGGTCATTTCCCCAAACAGTGGATGCGTGGCGGGCACATCTGACGGCGCCCTGGAAAAGCCAGTGTAGGAGCCGCCTAGTATTTGAAAAAATTCTTTTTTGCACATAGGCTATGCAGAATTGCCATACTCTGTGACGCCATGAGCCGACCGCTGAATTTCCGCCAGATCGAAGCCTTCCATGCGGTGATGCTGGCGGGCACCACCACCGGCGCGGCCCAGATGCTGCGCACCACCCAACCTTCGGTCAGCCGGCTGCTGGCGCAGACCCAGCAGGCCACCGGGCTGCGCCTGTTCGACATGGAGCGCGGGCGGCTGCGGCCCACGCGCGAGGCGAAGGATCTCTTCGACACGGTGCAGCGTCATTTCGTGGGCTTGGAACGAATCGAGGATCGGGTCGCGGCCATGCGCCGCAGCGGCAGCGGCGTGCTGCGCCTGGCGTGCACGCCAGCGCTGGGCCTGGGCATGTTGCCCGGCGCGGTGGAGGAATTCGCGCAGCGCTATCCGGATGTCCACATCAACATGCAGACGGTCGGCAGCCAATACTTGCGCGAAGGGCTGCTGCATGGAACCTACGACGTGGTCGTGACCACCGCGCCGCTGGAGGGGACGCAACTCGATTTGCGCACCCTGCACGAAAGCGCCGCCGTGTGTGTGATGCGGCCGGATCACCCGCTGGCCGCGCAGGCGAGCGTCGGCATCATGGATCTGCATGCGCGGCGGCTGCTGGTGCTCAATGCGGACGACGACGTGTACCTGCAGCTTCGCGGTGCGATGCAGGAACACCGGGTCCAGCCTGCGTCCGAAATCGAAACCACCTATTCGTCGACGATCTGCGCGCTGGCCGCGGCGGGCAGCGGACTGGGCATCGTCAATCCGTACATTGCCGGCGTGTTTGCCGGCCAGTTGGCCATCCGGCCGTTCACGCCGCGCCTGCCGGTGCGCGTCAGCATGGCCTACCCGACGCAGACGGCGCCATCGCTGGTGACGGAAGCGTTCGTGGAGATTCTGGCGGGCCGGTGCAGGGGTTTGCCCCAACCGTAATTAAAACCGCCGGCTGGATGCCGGCGGTGGTCGGGTGACGGCTGCGCGTCAGGGCTTGGGCGTGTCGTACGACGTACCCAGCACGTCGTCTTCCGGCGTGATGACGCCGGGCTCGCCGGGTTCGGCAATGGCGCGTCCACGCCGCGGCATGCCGGCCACGACCTTGCTTTCATCGGGCATGGGCAGGGTTTCGGTGCCCTTGCGCGGGTCGGTGTGAGGCTTTTGCTCGTCAGCGGCCTTGGACGCGGCGTTCGGATCGGGAGAGGTTTTCAACATGGCGCTTGCTCCGACTGCGCGCACGCCAGGATGGCGATGCGCCTGGACATGGGCCTATCTTAGAACCGCTGCCGCGGGCAGGCTGCGTTCTGGATGTCACGATTGCAAGGGGCTGTTGCAGGACAACGGCCCCCAAACTTGCCACACTGCATCCTTATAATCCTCACCTTCCCCCCGCCTTGCTCGCGCCGACACCCACACTTCCTTTTCCTCGCCTGCCTTGACCGAATCCGTCGAACGCTCCGTTCATGCTGAACTCGTTGCCGTGCTGGTGGCCGTCACCAACGGCGAGCCGCGCGTGCTGACCACGGACGATGCGCGCGCGTTGCCGGCGGGACCGTTCGAGCTATCGCATCGTTCGCTGCAGGCCGGTTTGCGAGACTGGGTGGAAGCGCAGACGCACCATCCGCTGGGCTATGTCGAACAGCTTTATACGTTCGCGGACGGCGACCGCTCCGATGAGTCGGGCGGGCGCGTCATCTCGGTCAGCTATCTGGGCCTGACGCGCGAGGCGGGCGAAACGGGCGTCGCGCAGGTCGGATGGCAGGACTGGTATCGCTATTTTCCGTGGGAGGATCGTCGCGCCGGCACCCCCGCGCTGGTGGACGAGGTGATCGTGCCGCGCCTGTCGGCCTGGTGCGAAGACAGTACGGACGCCTCGGTCCGCGCGCGCCGCCATCAACGCGCAGCCATCACGTTCGGCCTGGACGGCGCCGCGTGGAACGAAGACATGGTGCTGCAACGCTACGAACTGCTGTTCGAAGCCGGGCTGGTGCCCGAGGCGGCGCGGCGCGCCGGGGGCCAGGCCGCAGCGCCGGGGCAGCCGATGCGTCACGACCACCGGCGCATCCTGGCCACCGGCATCGCGCGCTTGCGCGCCAAGATCAAGTACCGGCCAGTGGTGTTCGAGCTGATGCCGGACGAATTCACGCTGTTGCAGTTGCAGATGGCGGTCGAGGCGCTGGCGGGGCGGGGTCTGCACAAGCAGAACTTTCGCCGCTTCATCGAGCAGCAGGACTTGGTGGAAGAGACCGGCGCGATGGCGACCGGGACGGCCGGACGGCCTGCCAAGCTTTTCCGGTTCCGCCGGGATGTCCTGCTGGAGCGCGCCATTGCAGGCAGCAAGCTGCCCGTCTCGCGTGTCGTTTGACGCTTGACAAGGCTTATACTCATATTTAGCATAAATGTTGCGCAAATCTCGCGCGCCTTTTTTTACGCTACAAATACTCAAAATGAGCATTAAAGCCGCAGTGCCCGCCGCCGCTGATCGCCTGCCCGTTCCGCCCTTGCCGGACGTCATGCTGGAGCCGCTTGTGCGCGCGGCGCTGCTGGAAGACCTGGGCCGTGCTGGCGACCTGACCACCGACGCCATCGTGCCGGCCGACGCCACCGCCGAAACGCGGCTGGTGGCGCGGCAGGAGGGCGTGCTGGCGGGGCTGGATCTGGCCCGCCTGGCGTTCCGGCTGATGGATCCCAGTCTTGCGTTCACGGTGTCTCACCGCGACGGCACTGATCTGGCGCCGGGGATGGAGATCGCACGCATTCAGGGCAATGCCCGCGCGATGCTCAGCGCGGAGCGGGTCGCGCTCAATTTCCTGTGCCATCTGAGCGGCGTGGCGACCGCCACGGCGTCGATTGCGCGCGCGATTGCGGGTTACGGCGCGCGCGTCACGTGCACGCGCAAGACCATGCCGGGACTGCGGGCGGTGCAGAAGTACGCCGTGCGCGTGGGGGGCGGCAGCAATCACCGTCACGGGCTGGACGATGCGGTGCTGATCAAGGACAACCACATCGCGCTGGCCGGCAGCGTGGCGACGGCCGTCGAGCGCGCACGCGCCGGCGTCGGCCACATGGTCAAGATCGAACTGGAGGTCGACACGCTGGAGCAGCTTGAGGTCGCGCTGGCGCTGGGCGTGGACGTGGTGCTGCTGGACAACATGAGCCTGGACGACCTGCGCCGCGCCGTCGCCATGGCGCGGGGCCGTGCCATCACCGAGGCCTCGGGCCGCATCACGCCCGATACCGCGGCGGCCGTGGCCGCCACCGGCGTGGACCAGATCGCCGTGGGCTGGCTGACGCACAGCGCCAAGGTGCTCGACATCGGTCTGGACGCCTGAACTTTTATCGGCCTGCTAAATGAAACGCCTGCTGCTTTCGTCGCTCTCGCTGCTGACCCTGACCCTGACTGCCTGCGGCAATCCGCCGTCGGGCGAAGCGCCGGCAGACGCATCGTATCCATCGCATCCGATCACGATCGTCGTGACGTTTCCGCCGGGCGGCGGCACCGACCTGCTTGCGCGCCGGCTCGGCGCCAGCTTGCAGGAGTCGCTGGGGCAGCCGGTCGTGGTGGAAAACCGGCCGGGCGCAAGCGGCAACATTGGCGCGCGCATCGTGGCCGAAGCGCCGCCCGACGGCTACACGCTGCTGATGGTGAATAGTTCGTTTGCGATCAACCCCGGTGTCTACCGCAATCTGGGCTTCTCGCCCAAGCGGGATTTTGCGGCAGTCATCAACGTGGCCTTCGTGCCGTCGGTGTTCGTCGTGCCGGCCGCCTCGCCCCTGCGCAACCTGGACGACGTGATCGCTGCCGCCGTGCCGGACAAGCCGCTGCCCTTTGCCACCTGCGGCAACGGCACGCCGCAACATCTGGCGGGCGAGCTGCTCTCTCGCAAGACGGGCGCGGTGATGCAGCAGGTGCCGTACAAGGGCTGCGGCCCGGCGCTCACGGATGTGACGGCGGGTCAGGTGGGCCTGGGGGTGGTGACGGCGTCCAGCGCGGCGCCGCTCATTGCGGCCGGCAAGCTGCGCGCGCTGGCCGTGACGTCGCCGGCGCGTTCGCCGTTGATGCCCACGGTGCCGCCGGTGGCCGAACAGGGCGTGTCCGGCTACGCGCTGGATCAGTGGCATGGCCTCTTGACCCCGGCGGCCACGCCGCCCGCAGTGGTCGACAAGCTGAATGCCGCGGTGGCGAAGATCGTGCGGCGGCCAGACGTGCAGGCCGCGCTGCGCGAGCAGGGTTTCACGCCTGCCAGCAGCACGCCGGAAGCATTCCAGCGGATGATCGGCGCGGATATCGACCGCTACACGGCGCTGACCGAGGCAATCGGGCTACGCGCGGACTGAGCTGCAACGCCGGCTACAAAGCCGGCGGCGTCGGTCAGACTGCGGCCTTGGCGTGCTGCTCCAGCTGTTCCTTCAGGCCCGGTTCCAGCTTGAGCTGGCGCGCCAGTTCGTCCAGGTAGGCACGCTCCATGAAGCTTTCCTCGTCCACCACGAGCAGGCTGGCCAGATACATCTCGGCCGCCATTTCGGGCGTCTTGGCCGACTGGGCGATCACGCTGGGATCCAGGGGACGCGACAGTTCGGCCTCCAGCCAGCGGCGGTCCTGGGCGTCGGACGACAGCTTGGCCAGTTCCGTTTCCAGCAGGGATTTTTCCTCGGGGCCGATGTGGCCGTCGGCCTTGGCCGCGCCGATCATGGCGGTGAGGACCGCATTGCTGTGCTGCTCGGCTTCCGGGGCCGGCAGACGGTCGAGCGTCTGGGGCGGCGCGGTGGGGGCGCCGGCCTGCTTGCGCTGCCAGTCGCCGTAGGCGCGATAGGCCAGCGCGCCCAGCGCGGCCATGCCGCCGTACATGGCGACCTTGCCGCCGATCTTGCGGGCCTTCTTGCTGCCCATCAAGAGGCCGAGGGCGCCTGCCCCCAGGGCGCCGCCGCCAAGCCCCGAAAGCAGGGACGAGCCCTTGCCGCCGGTGGCGTTTTGCACGCGGTTCGTGGTGTCGGAAAGCAGCCCTTGTCCGGACTGCAACAGTTGATCGAGTAATTGCCGGGCGCTCATGCGGCCTCCTGTGAATCTGACGGTCAGGGATATCGGACCATGGCCGCGGCAGGAAGTTCAGCTTTCCGTCAGGCGGGTCATCCGGCCCCGCAAGCGTTCAGCAAGTGCTAAAACCGTCCTGAAGCCGGCCATTTGGCAGTCCCCGGCAATCCCAACCAGGAGAATCGACCCATGAGCATCCGCGTGCGCCAGAATGCGCCCCAGTCCCTGCAGTTCACCGCGACGGCCGAAGGCCATGACCTGCCGTTGGACATGCCCAAGCCGCAGGGGGAGGGGCCGGATCCGCATGATTACTTCGATACGGCGCTGGGCGGCTGCAAGGCGATGACCCTGATGGTCTACGCGCAGCGCAAGGGGCTGCCGCTGGAATCGGTGGGGGTGGAAGTGGTGCGCGATGCCAGCGAGGAACGCCGCGGCATCTATCGGCTGACCGCCAAGCTGACGCTGCACGGCGAGCTGTCCGATGCGCAGATCGACGAATTGCTGGCGGTGGCCGAGAAGTGCCCGATCCACAAGCTGATGACGGCGGTGGACGTGCAGGTGTCCACGCTGATCGTGCGGCCGGACTGAGGAATTGCGGAGCAGGCGGCGGGGCCGCCTGTGCAAGGCGGGGCGCCGCGCCCCGCCCAGGGAAGTCTTACTCTTCCATGCCCGGGACGATGGTCGAGAAACCGCCGTCCACGTGGGTGATTTCGCCGGTCACGCCGGCAGCCAGATCCGACAGCATGAAGGCCGCGACATTGCCGACGTCTTCGATGGTGATATTGCGGCGCAGCGGAGCCTGGTTTTCGACGAACTTCAGGATGGCCGAGAAGTCCTTGATGCCGCTGGCGGCCAGGGTCTTGATCGGGCCGGCGGAAATGCCGTTGGCGCGGATGCCGCGCGGGCCCAGCGCCGAGGCCAGGTAGCGCACGCTGGCTTCGAGCGACGCCTTGGCCAGACCCATCGTGTTGTAGTTCGGGACCACGCGCTCGGCGCCCAGGTAGGTCAGTGTCAGCACCGAGCCGTTGCGGCCTTCCATGAGGGGCAGGGCGGCCTTGGCCATGGCGGCGAAGCTGTAGGCCGAGATGTCGTGGGCGATGCGAAAGCCTTCGCGCGACAGGCCGTCCAGGAAATTGCCGGCGATGGCTTCGCGCGGCGCAAAACCGATCGAATGGACCAGGCCGTCCAGGCCGTCCCAGTGCTGGGCCAGTTGAGCAAAGGCGCCGTCGATCTGGCTGTCTTCGGCCACGTCGCAGGGCAGCACGATGTTGCTGTTGAATTCGGCGGCAAACTCGCTCACGCGGTCCTTGAAGCGGTCGCCGACGTAAGTGAACGCCAGTTCGGCGCCTTGCTGATGACAGGCGCGCGCGATGCCGTAGGCGATGGAACGATTAGAAAGCACCCCGGTGACCAGGATGCGTTTGCCGGCAAGAAAGCCCATAGATGTGTCCTTTGATTTTTTCCCTTCTGGAGACCGCCTATTTTAGGGAATTTGGCGGTCCAGCGGGCGAGCGGCGCGGCCCCCGTGCCGGGGCGCCGCGCCGTGCGTGGCGGCTATCAGCCGCGCGCGTTCGTGCCGGGCACGCGCAGCTGCGTGCCGATCTTCAGGGCGCTGCCCTTGATGTTGTTGAGCGCGCGCAGCGCGTCGACGGTGGTGCCGTACTGTTTGGCCAGCGAGAACAGGGTGTCGCCCTGGCGGACCTTGTGGCTGCGCACGTTGGGGCGGGCGCTGGAGACGCGCACGGCGGGCGCCTGCGCGGCGCGGCCACGCGGTGCGGCGGCCTTGTTGTCTTGCGGGGCCGAGTCCAGCGCGCCCACCGGGGGCGCCAGCGACGCGATCTGCACGCCGCCCGTGCCGGGGTCGCCCGGCACCAGCAGCGCCTGGCCATTGGCAGCCTTCTGGCGGCGGCTGATGTCGTTGGTTTCGCGCAGGGTGGCTTCGGACACGCCAAACCGCTTGGCGATGGACGCGTAGGATTCGCCGCGGCGCGAGTGGTAGACCTTCCAGGCGGACAGGTCGCCCTTGTAGTTGGTGAGGTTCGCGTTGAAGATCTCGACGCGGTCGGCCGGCAGCAGCAGCGTGGGGCCGTGGTCGCCGCGGATGACCGGGCGGTTGAACGAGGGGTTCAGGGCCTTGAACTCGTCCAGCGGCATTTCAGCCAGCTTGGCGGCGATTTCCAGGTCGATGTCGCTGTTCTTTTGCACCGTCACGAAGTACGGCGTGTTGCCGACGGGCGGCAGCGCCACCGCATAGCGCTGCGGATCGGCAATGATGTTCTTGATGGCCTGCAGCTTGGGCACGTAGTTGCGGGTCTCGTCCGGCATGTTCAGCGACAGGTAGTCGGTGTTCTGGCCGGCGGCCTCGTTCTTGGCCATGGCGCGCTGCACCGAGCCTTCGCCCCAGTTGTACGAGGCCAGGGCGAGGTACCAGTCGCCCTGCATTTCAAACAGCTTTTCCAGGTAGTCCAGCGCCGCGTTGGTCGAGGCGATGGGATCGCGGCGCTCGTCGCGCCACCAGTCCTGCTTCAGGTTGAAGTGCTGGCCGGTGGCCGGCACGAACTGCCACAGGCCCGAGGCCTGCGCGCGCGACAGCGCGGTCGGGTTGTACGCGCTTTCCACGAAGGGCAGCAGCGCCAGCTCGGTCGGCAGGCCGCGGCGGTTGATCTCGTCAACGATGAAGTACAGGTATTTGCCGGCGCGCTCGGCCATGCGCTGCACCGCCTCGGGGTGGGACGCGTAGTAGTCGGTCCACTGCTTGGAGAGGTCGGTGTTCAGGTTGGGGATGGCGAAACCGCGGCGGATGCGGTCCCACGCGTCAGCCGGCGGGTTGGTCAGGTCGATCGTGCGGGAGGTGTCCCGGGCAATGTATCGGCCTTGGGAATTGGTGGTGAGGTTCTTGCTATCGGGGGCTTTGGTTCCTGCGCAACCGGCGAGGACTGCCAGCATGAGCGGCAGAAGGAGTCGGGATAGATTCATCAGGTGGTCACTTGAAATCGTTCTTCCATTCACGAAGGGAGGCAAAGACCTCTACCGGCGTAGTCTGGCTGCGTCCGGTCCAACTTGCGGCGGCCTGGACGACGTCGGGCTGCTGCGTGCGCAAGAACGGATTGGTCGCGCGTTCCTGACCGATGGTCGAAGGAAGCGTGGGGTGTCCTTCCGCGCGTAATTGCTGGGCCCGCAGATGCCACGTTTGCAGGTCGCGGTTGGCCGGTTCGACGGCCAATGCCCAGCGAAGGTTCGCTAGAGTGTACTCGTGTGCGCAAAAAACTTTTGTATCTGGCGGTAAAGCGGAAAATTTTTCCAAGGAATCAAACATTTGCGCGGGTGTGCCCTCGAAAAGCCGGCCACAGCCCCCCGCAAAAAGCGTGTCGCCACAAAAAAGCGCGTGTTCGACGCCGGCCGCGCGGCCCGCATACGCGATGTGGCCCGCCGTATGGCCCGGAACGTCCAGCACCGACAGGTCCAGGTCCAGTTCCGGCAGCGTCACCCGGTCGCCTTCGGCCAGCCGGACATCGCAGCGCGGCAGCTTTTCGCGCGCCGGACCATATACGGTGATGCCCTCGATGCGGGACAATTCCAGCACGCCTCCCACATGGTCGCCGTGGTGGTGCGTGAGTAGAATGGCGCGCAGCTTCAAGCCTTGCTGATCCAGAAACCGCAAGACGGGCCCGGCTTCGCCTGGGTCCACGACCGCCACCTGGCCGTCGCGGACGATTGCCCAGATGTAGTTGTCGGAAAAGGCTGGCAAAGGCAAGACCGCGGCGTTGCGATCGCGGCCGCCTGCGGGGGCGGTCAAGGCTTGCATGGGATTCGAAGGAAAAAACGTGGCAGAAGAAACTCCGCCGATTGTAGAACTGGCCGAATGGTTCCAGACGCCGCCGGGCCAGTACGTGCTGGCCTGGGAGCGCGCCCAGTTCGACGCGGCCGTCGCGGATGTCTTCGGATATTACGCCTGGCAGGTCGGCCTTGCCGACCTGAACCTGTTGGGGGCCAACCGGATGCCGTTCAAGGGCTACGTGGGCACCGAGACCCCGGCGCCGGAAAGCCTGCCGGGCTGGCAGTCGCGCGTGGTCGTCGCGCAGCCGGAGGCCCTGCCGTTCGAATCCCAGAGCGTGGACCTCCTGATCCTGCCGCACACCTTTGAACTCACGCCCGAACCCCACAACGTGCTGCGCGAGGTCGAGCGCGTCCTCGTCCCCGAGGGCCGCGTCGTCATTTCGGGGTTCAACCCCTGGAGCATGTGGGGCGCCCGCACCCGCATGCCGGGCATGGAGCCCTGGCTGCCGCAGCCGCCGTCGTCGCAGGTGTCGCTGGCGCGGCTCAAAGACTGGTTCAAGCTGCTGTCGCTGGAGGTCGATGAAAGCCAGTTCGGTTGCTACGCGCCGGCCTGCCGCAGCGAAAAATGGCTTGAGCGCTGGAGCTTCCTGGAATCGGCCGGCGCCCGCTGGTGGAGCCTGGGCGGCGCGGTGTACATGGTCTCGGCGGTCAAGCGCGTGACCGGCATGCGTATCATCGGGCCTGCCTGGAAGACCAAACCCAAGCGCGCCCGCGCGGCCTCGGTGGTGGTCAACCGCCAGGCGGACGATGGCTTTGACCCCTCCTGAGCCGCCGGGCCCGCCTCACATTGCAAGCACAAGGACACGCACGCAGCACCATGCAGGACAACAAAACGAACGACCAGAAAGTGGAAATGTGGACCGACGGCGCCTGCAAGGGCAATCCGGGGCCCGGCGGCTGGGGCGTGCTGATGCGCGCCGGCACGCACGAAAAGACGCTGCACGGCGGCGAGCTCCAGACCACGAACAACCGGATGGAACTGCTGGCGGTCATCGAAGGCCTGCGCGCGCTCAAGCGCCCCTGCGTCGTCACGATCCACACCGACTCGCAATATGTCATGAAGGGCATGACCGAGTGGCTGGCCAACTGGAAGCGGCGCGGCTGGATCACCGCCGAGAAAAAGCCCGTCAAGAACGCCGAGCTCTGGCAGGCGCTGGATGAACAGGTCCAGCGTCACACGGTGTCCTGGCGCTGGGTTCGCGGGCACGCGGGCGACCCCGGCAACGAGCGCGCCGACCAACTGGCCAACATGGGCGTGGACGTCGCGCGCCGCGCGTGAAAGCGCCTGGCCTGGCCGCCTGACCCGCGGGCGGCGTCGGGCGGGCACCGTCACAACGGGCACTCAACAAATCGGCCCTAAGGTGGCCCAGCCTCCCGCGCGGCATCCGGATATACCCTCGAATTTGCCGTCCAGGGCAGATTAGTTCTTTCATCGCGCTTCAGTATTGTTCCAGTATGTAAATCCGGGTGCTAAAGTGCCAACCCTTCCCTCCAGTTCCTGCGGCGACGTCCGAGTGGGGCATGCCCGGTCCGCGCCGCAACACCGCCACTTTCGCGCATGAAAAAAGCTGTACTGCTGGCCGCCGTCGCGGCAGGGTTGGCCGCGGGGGCCGCGCTCGGCGTATTTGTGCCGCGCTGGCTGGCGCCGGCCGCAACCCCTGCCCAGGCTTCCGCCAAACCTCAATCCGCTCCCGCCGCGCCGGCCCGTGTCGCCGTGGCCGCCGTCCAGGAAGTGCCTTTTGCGCGCGGCCTGTCGGCCGTAGGCAGCCTGCGCTCCGATGAGTCCGTCGTCCTGCGCCCCGAAGTGGCCGGACGCATCCAGGCCATTGACTTCAAGGAAGGTCAGCCCGTCAAGCAGGGCCAGCTTCTCATCCGCCTGGACGACTCCGTGCCGCGCGCTGAATTGGCGCAGGCGCGCGCCAACCTGACGCTGGCGCAAAGCCATTACCGCCGCGCCGTCGAACTGCAGGGCAAGGGCTTCGTCAGCCAGCAGGCGCGCGACGAGTCGGCCAGCACGCTGAAGGTGCAGGAAGCCGCCGTGGCGCTGGCGCAGGCCCGCCTGGACAAGATGACCATTACCGCGCCCTTTGCCGGCATCGTCGGACTGCGCAGCGTGTCCGTGGGCGATTACGTCAACCAGGGGCAGGACCTGGCGCCCCTTGAGGCCATCGATCCGCTCAAGGTGGATTTCCGCGTGCCCGAGATGTACTTGAGCAAGGTGCGCGTCGGACAGCAACTGACGCTGCGCATGGATGCGCTGCCCGGCCAGGAGCGCCGCGGACTGGTCTACGCGGTCAGCCCGCTGGTCGACGCGGGCGGCCGGTCCATCCTGCTGCGCGCCACGGTTGCCAACCAGGACGGCGTGCTGCGCCCCGGCATGTTCGCCCGGGTGCAACTGCTCTTTAACGAGGACAAAGCGCTGGTCGCGCCCGAGGCCGCGCTATCGCCGTCGGGCGAAACGCAGTACGTTTACCGGGTCGAGAACGGCGTGGCGCATCGGCGCGAAGTGACCATCGGCGAACGCCGCGAGGGCCGCGTCGAGATCCTGACCGGCGTCGCCCTGAACGACATGCTGGTGGTCTCGGGCCTGCAGCGCGTGACCGATGGCGCGCGCGTGACCATCGTGGGCAACGGCCCATAGCCGGCCCTTCACCTTTTCAGCGATAGCGCCATGCGTATCTCGGAAACCTGTATCAAGCGCCCGGTGTTCGCGTCGGTCCTGTCGCTGATCATCGTGCTGATCGGCCTGATCTCGTATTCGCGCCTGACGGTGCGCGAGTACCCGAAGATCGACGAGCCGATCGTGTCGGTGGACACCACGTACAAGGGCGCCTCGCCGGAGGTGATCGAGTCGCAGGTGACCAAGCCGCTGGAAGACCAGCTGGCCGGCATCGAAGGGGTCAACGTGATGACCTCGCGCAGCCGCTCCGAACGCAGCCTCATCAACATCAAGTTCAACCTCTCGCGCGACCCCGACGCGGCGGCGGCCGAAGTGCGCGACAAGGTTTCGCGCGCGCGGCGTTTCCTGCCCGACGAGATCGACGAGCCGATCATCGGCAAGGTCGAGGCCGATTCCCAGCCCATCATCTACATCGCCGTGGAGTCGGGATCGTTCTCGGCGATCCAGACCTCCGACTACATCAACCGCTACATCAAGACCCGCCTGTCGGTGCTGCCCGGTGCGGCCGAAGTGCGCGTCTTTGGCGAGCGCCTGCCGTCCATGCGCATCTACGTCGACCGCGACAAGCTGGCGGCGTACGGATTGACGGTGCAGGACGTGGAAGCCGCGCTGCGCAGCCAGAACGTCGAAATTCCGGCGGGCCGGATCGAGTCGCGGGCACGGGAATTTTCGGTGGTGTCGGCCACCGATTTGCAGACGCCCGCCCAGTTCGAGGACGTGATCGTCGCCAACGTGAAGGGCTACCCGGTGCGGATGCGCGACGTCGCCAAGGTCGAGATCGCGGCCGCCAACGACCGGATCCTGTCCCGCTTCAACGGCAAGCCGGCCATCAACATCGGCATCACGCGCCAATCCACCGCCAACCCCCTGGAGCTGTCCAAGGCGGCCCGCCAGGAGGTCGAGCGGCTGAACGAGACCCTGCCGGCCGGCATGAAGCTGAACATCGCGTACGACTCGTCGGTGTTCATCGAACGCTCCATCGATTCCGTGTTCCACACCATCATCGAAGCCATCGTGCTGGTGGTGCTGGTGATCTTCTTCTTCCTGCGCAACCTGCGCGCCAGCATCATTCCCATCGTCACCATCCCGGTGTCGCTGGTGGGCGCCTGCGCGCTGATGTATCTGTTCGGCTTTTCGATCAACACGCTGACGCTGCTTGCCATGGTGCTGGCGATCGGGCTGGTGGTGGACGACGCCATCGTGGTCCTGGAGAACATCTACCGGCACATCGAGGACGGCATGCCGCGCAAGGAAGCCGCGCTGCGCGGCTCCAGGGAGATCGGCTTCGCGGTGGTCGCCATGACCATGACGCTGGTCACCGTGTATGCGCCGCTGGCGTTCGCCACCGGGCGCACCGGGCGGCTGTTCATCGAGTTCGCGCTGGCGCTGGCGGGCGCGGTGCTGGTGTCGGGCTTCGTGGCCCTGACCCTCACGCCCATGATGTGTTCGGTGCTGCTGCGCCACCAGACCCGCCACAACCGCTGGTACAACCTGATCGAGGGTTGGCTGAACGGTCTGAGCAACGGCTATCGCCGCATGCTGGGCGCCTCGCTGCGGCATCGCTGGATCGTCGTGGTGATCGGGCTGGCCGTGGCGGCAGGCAGCGGCGTGCTGTTCAAGGTGGTCAAGAGCGAACTGGCGCCGGTCGAGGACCGCGGCGTGGTCTTTGGCCTTGTCAGCTCGCCCGAAGGCGCCACGCTGAACTACACCCTGGACAGCATGCTGGGCATTGAAAAGTTCTATGCCGACATCCCGGAAGCCAGCGGCAGCCAGGTCACGGTGGGCTTTCCCACGGTCACGGACGGCACCGCGATCCTGCGCCTGAAGCCCTGGGAAGAACGCGAGCGCAAGCAGCAGGCCATCACCCAGCAGTTGCAGCCGCAGTTCGCGTCGCTGCCGGGCGTGCGCGCCTTCCCGACCAATCCGCCGTCGCTGGGCCAGTCGGCCCGATCCAAACCGGTGGAATTCATCATCATGAGCCAGGCCTCGTACCAGGAGCTGTCGCGGCTGACCGAGATCTTCCTGGCCGAGCTGCGCAAGTATCCGGGCCTGCTGAACCTGGACACCGACCTGCGCCTGAACACGCCGGAGCTGCGCGTGCGCGTGGACCGCGACAAGATGGCCGACGTGGGCGCCAACGTGGACGTGGTGGGCCGCACGCTCGAATCGATGCTGGGCGGCCGCCAGGTCACCCGCTACAAGGACGAGGGCGAGCAGTACGACGTGATCGTGCAGGTGACGCCGCGCGACCGCGCCAATCCCACCGACATCTCGGGCATCTATGTGCGGGCGCGCGACGGCAGCATGGTCCAGCTGGACAACCTGCTCGGCGTGCACGAAGGCGTGTCGCCGCAGTCGCTGAACCACTTCAACCGCCTGCGGGCAGTGAAGATCGACGCGGCGGTGGCGCCCGGCTATGCGCTGGGCGAGGTGCTGGACCACATGCATCAGGTGGCGCGCGAGGTCCTGCCCAACACGATCATCACGGACCTGGACGGCCAGTCGCGCGAATTCCGCGATTCGTCGGGCAGCATCTACCTGGTCTTTGCGATGGCGCTGGCCTTCATCTACCTGGTGCTCGCCGCGCAGTTCGAAAGCTGGCGCAACCCGTTCATCATCATGCTATCGGTGCCGCTGTCCATGACGGGCGCCTTGCTTGCCCTGTGGCTGACGGGCGGCACGCTGTCCATCTACAGCCAGATCGGGCTCATCACGCTGGTCGGCCTGATCACCAAGCACGGCATCCTGATCGTGGAGTTCACGAACCAGCTGCGCGACGAGGGCAGGGAGCTGTTCGAGGCCGTGGTCGAAGCCAGCGTGCTGCGGCTGCGCCCCATTCTGATGACGACCGGCGCCATGGTGCTGGGCACCGTCCCCCTGGCGCTGTCCACGGGCGCGGGGGCGGAATCGCGCCAGCAGATCGGCTGGGTTCTGGTGGGCGGGCTGTTGCTGGGTACACTACTGACCTTGTTCGTCGTGCCGGTGGCCTACACGCTGATTGCCACCGCACGCAAGAAGCCAGGCACCGCCGGCAGCCAGGCGCATTCCGCGCCCACGCCGCCCGCCTCGCAGCCCCAAGCGTCGGAATAGTTATGCGCCAGATCATCTTTGACACGGAAACCACCGGACTGGACCCTGCACAGGGTCATCGCATCGTCGAAATCGGCTGCGTGGAAATCGTCAACCGCACGCCGACCGGCAACAACCTGCACATCTACCTGAACCCGGACCGCGACAGCGATCCCGAGGCGCTGGCGGTGCACGGGCTGACCACCGAGTTCCTGTCGGACAAGCCGCGCTTTGCCGAAGTCGCGGACGAATTCGTCAAGTTCATCCAGGGCGCCGAACTGATCGCGCACAACGCCGCGTTCGACGTGAAGTTCTTCAACGCCGAACTCGCAAAGATCGGCCGCGGTCCCATCACCGAATTCTGCGAGACCGTCACCGACTCGCTGCTGCACGCCCGGTCGCTGTTCCCGGGCAAGCGCAATTCGCTGGATGCGCTGTGCGACCGCTTCGGCATCTCGAACGCGCACCGCACGCTGCACGGCGCCTTGCTAGACTCGCAGCTTCTGGCTGAAGTCTGGCTGGCGATGACGCGTGGCCAGGATGCGCTGCTGATCGATGTGGACGACAGCGCCGGCGCCAGCGGCGGCGGCATGGTGCTTGCCCGGTTCGACGCCTCGGGTCTGCCGGTCATCACGGCCAGCGCCGAAGAACTTGCCGAACACGAGGCCTACCTAGCCGCGCTGGACAAGAGCGTGGGTGGCGAGTGCGTGTGGCGCAAGGTCGATGCGCCCGTCGCGGCAGCCGCATAAGAAGTTATCAGTGGCGGCTTGCACGCGTTTAAAAATTCGTGCTATTATTTCGCCTCTTTCGGGGTGGTTAGCTCAGTGGTAGAGCACTGCCTTCACACGGCAGGGGTCACTGGTTCGAACCCAGTACTACCCACCAAAGACCTTCCAAGGCGCTCAAGCCTTTGAAGTGCCCCAAAAGACAACGGCCAGTTCGCAGCAGGTTTTCGCGATGCCGGTCTTGTTCTTCGGGCAGCACGCAAAAAGCCAACCTTCATCGGTTGGCTTTTTTGTTTTTGATTCATTACTCTTTCTCTGATCTGGCGCAACCCGGCGGTACTGCGGTTGCGCCAAGCCTGTTCCACGCCTGTCTATCATCAATAAATCGGCGATTGACTGCCAAGCAAACAGGAGAAGGCCATGAGTCCGCACACCAATACCATGCTCATCATCATTTGCACGGGCGTGGCGCTCATGTTGATCGGCTTCGGGTTTCGTGACCGCAATCTTGGCATGACCCTGATGGGCCTTGGCCTGGTCACCGCCATCGGCGCGATCATCTACAAGGCCTACATCACCTTTTCTTGACCCCGCCGCCGCCGGCTTCAGCTTTTTTGCGCCTGCTGCCGGGCCACGCGCGCAAGCAGCGTGTCCAGCTGGTTTGCAAACGCCTTGCGGTCGGACTGGCTGAAGGACGACGGGCCGCCCGTGTCCACGCCGCTGGCGCGCAATTCCTCCATCATGTCCCGCAGCGCCAGCCGTTCGCGGATCGTCTCCGTCGAATAGCGTTCGCCGCGAGGATTGATCGCCATGGCGCCTTTCTCAAGCACCTGCGCGGCCAGCGGAATGTCGCCGGTGATGACGAGATCGCCCGTTTCCGCCCGCTCCACGATGTGCGCGTCGGCCACGTCAAAGCCGCGCGGCACCTGCACGGCACGGATCAGCGGCGATGGCGGGGTGTAGAGCGCCTGGTTGGCCACCAGCGTCAGCGGCATCTGCCAGCGCTGCGCGGCGCGAAAGAGGATGTCCTTGATGACGGCGGGACAGGCGTCCGCGTCGACCCAGATGTGCATCGCGCTTACGCGCCCAGCGCTTTCTCAAGCGCCTCGGCCACGAGGTCATTGGTCGACACGCCGCGTTCGGCGGCGGCGGCGCGCAGCTTGTCGGCCTGCGCCTGCGACAGCTTCAGAGGGAAGGGGACCAGGCCGGCGGCCTGATCCAGCTTGCGCTGTTCGCGACGGTCGGGCATCTGGGACGCGGCGCCGAAGCGGTCCGGCGTGGCCGATTGCTTGAGTTGGCCGGCCAGCTTCAGGGCCTGGTTCTTTTGGAGGTCGAATTTGTTCATCGGATTTCCTGATAGGGAGCGCCATCATAGACGCAACCCGGCTCAGCGCGGTTTGGCGTGCTCCAGTTGGGCGATGCCTTCCTCGGCGCCGTCATGTAGCGGCACGCTCAGGCCAAGCCGGGCGGTGGCCGCAGACACCTGCGAACCCTGTGTCGAACCGGCAGCCAGCAGGTCCTGCCCGGCCTGGTAGACGGCGCGCACCACGACAAGTGCTTCGTCGCGCGTGAGGTCGGTGGTGGTCAGCATCAGCGCCGCCACCCCCACCGTCGGAATGCGCTGTGCCTGATTGGGGTAGGTGCCGGCCGCGATGTCCAGCGGCATCAGCACGCTGTCCCCGGACGTGAGGGTCTTGATGGCGTCCGGGTCCAGCGGCAGCAGCTTGAGCTGCGCCGGAATCAGCGCATCGCGCAGCGGCGTGGCCGGCACGCCGATCACCTGGGCTGCAGCGTCGACCGTGCCAGCATGCAAAAGCGGCAGGGCGGCGACGAAAGGCGAGTCGGACACCTTGTAATCGCGACCCGCCTGCAGGCCATGCGCCGCCAGCACGGTTTGCAGCGTCTCGCGCACGGCCGATCCTTCCGGCCCCAGCGCGATCGTCTTGCCCTTGAGATCCCGCACGCCGCGCAGCGCGGGGTCGTCACGCACGACGATATGGACCAGTTCCGGGTACAGGCTGCCCAGGGCACGCAGGCCGGGGAAGGGGCCTTGCCCCGCGAAGGGGCCCGCGCCCTCGTAGGCCAGCCGCGCCGTGTCGGCCTGGGCCAGGCCGACCACGGCGTCGCCGCTGCGCAAGAGCGCGATATTGTCGGCCCCGCCGCCGGTGATGAGCGGCGACACCCGGATCTGGCGTTTTCGGGCGACGTCGCTCAGGGCGCGCGCAAACGCCAGGTACTCGCCGCGGTCCGGGCCGCCGGCCAGCGGGTAACCCTGCTGCAGCCGGGACAGGCGCCCGTTGATGCGTGCCACCGAGCGTTCCAGCTCCTGCTGCACGACGTGCTGGGCCGTGCTGGACGCGCTGTAGGTCACCGAATGCGTGATCTGGTCCAGCGTGTCCAGCAACTGGCGCGTGACCGGGGGCGGCGCGCCGGTGTCCAGCGACGGCGCTTCGGCCGCCTTGAAGCCTGCCGGCGTCACCAGCTTCCACGTCCCGCCTTCTTCGCGGTAGATGGCGCTGGCATGGGCGATGATGCGATCGCCCGCCTTGTTGCCGCCGGACTTCACGCCGCTGATGCTGCGCGGGCCCGCGCCCAGCAGCGTCACCAGCGACGCCGCGCCGGGCTGGTCCCATGCGCCCAGTGAAATGTCGCGGGTCAGTTCCAGGTCGACGTCGTAATAGACGACGCGGCGGGTTTCGCCGGCCGGGGCGGTGCTGTCCGTGGCCGAGCCCATGCGCCTGAGATCGCTTATGCGAAACAGGTCCTGTCCGTAGGTGGCCTCCAGGCTGCGCGTGACGTCGGCGCGCAGGGCGTCCACGTCGGGCGCGCGGCCGCAGGCGGCCAGCATCGCGCACAGCAGGACCATCAGTAGTTTCTTGAACATGGCTACATCCCTCCCACGAATGGCAAGGAGATCAGCGAGCTCAGGACGATCACGTTCAGGATGTCCACCAGGAAGGCCCCGGTGACGGGGACCACGATGAATGCTTCCGGCGCCGGGCCGTGGCGGCGCGTGAGGGCCTGCATGTTGGCGATGGCGGTGGCCGTCGCACCCAGCGCGAAGCCGCAGAACGCGGCGGACATGATCGCCGCCTCGTAGTCCCGCTTGAGCAGCCGGAACACCACCCAGCCGGCGTACATCGCGCACACCAGCGTCTGCACCGCCAGCATCAGCGCCAGCGGGCCGGCAAGGCGCGCGACGCTGGACAGGTCCAGCGTCATCATCGTCATGCCCAGGAACAGCGACAGCGAGATCGTGCCGATGATGTCGGTGGCCCGGTCGTCGAGCCGGATCCCGACCAGCGGACCCGCGTTGCGGATGAGCACGCCGGTGGCCAGGCACCACAGGAAGTTGGGCAGGCTGACGGGCGCGTCTTCCACCAGCGCCGCCAGGACGCCGCCGACCACCAGGCAGACGAACGCCGCGGTCATGGACAGGATGAACGTCCCGGCCGTGGGCGGCTGGTTGTCTTCGTTCAGGTCGGCGGGCTGGTCGCCTTGAGCCGCGGTATGGTCAAGGCTGCCCGACACCTTGTGGCGGCGCATGATCCATTCCGCCACGGGCCCGCCCACGACGCCGCCCAGCACCAGGCCCAGCGTCGCCGCCGTCATGGCCAGCGGCATGACGTCCTGGATGTTGTTGAAGTCGGCAAAGCGTGTCGCGTAGGCCGCGCCGGTGCCATGTCCGCCCACGAGCGTGATCGTGCCGCCCAAGAGTCCCATGAGCGGGTGCATGTCCAGCAGCCAGGCCATGCCCAGGCCGACGGCATTCTGCAAGACGAGAAAGGGGATCAGCGCCAGCAGGAAGGCAATGAGGCGGGGGCCGCCCCGGGCCAGCAGCTTCAAGTTGGCGGTCAGCCCGATGCAGCCAAAGAACAGCAGCAGCAGCGTGGGCTTGATGCTGGTTTCCAGCGAAACGGCGACGCCGCCCCAGGTGGACAGCAGGTAGGCCAGCACGGCGAACAGCAGCCCGCCCACGATGGGGTCCGGAATGCTGTAGCGCGCCAGGATGCCGATGCGCGTGGTCATGACGCGTCCGATGACGAGCACGAGGCAGCAGGCGAGCAGGGATTGGACGGGCGAAAGGGAGATCATATGAACCTTCGCGCCCCGCCGGGGCGCAGCAAGCCAGACTGTTCAAACCGATTTCAAGCCGTTTTCAAACCACGTTTTCAGACCGTTTTGCCGCCGCATCGTTTGCGGACTGCGGACCTATCTTACGTCCGGCAAAGCGTGGCTGTACACGTTTTGAAAGACGGCTCGATCAGGCGCGTGCGGGATTTAGGCCGGGAAGGGAAAGGCGCGCGACATGTAACTGGCGCCTGCGCCATAGCCGGCGAGCTTCTCGGCCAGGCCGGGAGGCTGCGGGGCAAGCGGCGCATACCCATGCCGCTGCCAGTAGCCGGCCGCCGACGCCAGGGACACCAGGCTGGCGCGCGTCAGGCCGTTGTCCACGGCGCGCGCGGCGGCGGCGCCCACCAGCGCCTGGCCCACGCCCAAGCCCTGCGCCGCCGGCACGACCGCGCAGTCATGCAGGAACCAGTGATCGGCCCGCGGTGGCAGCGCGGAAAGCGGCACATCCAGGGCGGGCGGCAGGCCCGCGTCCCAGGGATAGGAAATCAGATAGCCCAGCACCGCGCCGGATCTGCGTGGCGCATCCGGCTGGGCAACCCAGCAATATTGGGGAGCGAGCGCGAGGCGGTTCAGGAAAAAGCCGGCGCCCTCCAGCAGAAACTGCGGATAGGCGAGGGCCTGGGCCTGGAGGATGGCGTCCACATCGCTGGCCAGCATGGGACGGACTTGGTATTGCATGACGTGTCGAAGCCTGAAAACTGCCCGCCATTGTAACGATCGGGGCGCGCCGGCATTTCATGAAAATTCGACGAGCCCCTGCGCATACTGCACCGCATCGTGCCCCGCATTCCGTCCAATCAAAGTCCCATGCACATCCAGTTCCGGTCCGACCCCCCAGCGCCGCAGGTGTTGGGTAAGCCTCTGCCCCTGCGTTCCGTGTGGCCGCCGCAGACGGCCGACGTGCCGTATGACACCCGTGTTACCTGCGTCATTCCGTGCTTGAACGAGTGCGAGAACCTGCGCGTGCTGCTGCCGCTTCTGCGCAACCGGCTGTCGGCGTTGTGCACCAGCTGGGAGATCATCGTAGCCGACGACGGCA
Source organism: Achromobacter mucicolens (assembly GCF_029866465.1). NCBI lineage: Bacteria > Pseudomonadati > Pseudomonadota > Betaproteobacteria > Burkholderiales > Alcaligenaceae > Achromobacter > Achromobacter mucicolens. Next base: position 700,834 of record NZ_CP123364.1, read on the forward strand.
GCACCGACGGCACCGAAGCGCTGATGTCGGAATGGACCGAGCACGAGGGCTTTCGCCATGTGCAGCTGTCGCGCAATTTCGGCAAGGAAGCCGCGCTGAGCGCGGGCCTGGAGGCCTCCACCGGCAACGTGGTGATCTGCCTGGACGCCGATCTGCAGCATCCGCCCGCGCTGATCGAGCTGATGCTCGCGCGCTGGTCTGCCGGCGCTGAAATGGTGTACGCCGTGCGGCGCGACCGCGCCGACGAGTCCTGGCTCAAGCGCTCGGGCGCGCGCTGGTTCTATCAGTTGCTCAGCAATGCGCGCGGCGTGCAGGTGCCGGCGCACGCCGGCGACTTCCGGCTGATGGACCGCAGCGTGGTCGACGCGCTGATCGCGTTGCCCGAGCGCACCCGCTTCATGAAAGGCCTGTATGCCTGGGTCGGGTTCAAGGGCGAGGCCCTGCCGTACACGCCCGACGAGCGCATGCACGGCACCAGCACCTACAGCGGTCTGCGCCTGTTCCGTCTGGCGCTGGACGGATTGACTGCCTTTACGACCTGGCCGCTGCGCATGGTCAGCCTGGTAGGCGTGACGTTTGCCGTCCTGGCCCTGGCCTATGCGGGATTCCTGGTGGTGGACTACCTGATGTCCGGCAACGCCGTATCCGGGTGGACGACCATCGTCACGGCGGTGCTCTTCTTTGCCGGCGTCAACCTGATCTCGCTAGGCGTTGTGGGCGAATATGTCGCCCGCATCTTCGACGAAGTGAAGGGCCGACCGCTGTTTGTCGTTCGACGCACCCGAGGCGGTCCCGCCGGCAAGGCGCAGGGCTGATGATGGCCAACCTTAACAAGCCGGCGCGCTCCGAATGGACCCCGCCGGCAGGATGGCTGCTGCTGGCCGCGGGAATCTGGCTGGCCTGGTTGGCGTGGATGCGTCCGCTGACGCTGCCCGACGAAGGGCGCTACGCCGGCGTCGCCTGGGACATGCTGCGCAGCGGCTCGCACGCCGTCCCGCTGCTGGACGGCATGCCGTACTTTCACAAGCCGCCGCTGTATTACTGGCTGACCGAACTGTCGTTTTCCGTGTTCGGCGTGCATCCGTGGGCGGCGCGCTTGCCGTCATGGCTGGCCGCGTGGAGCGCGGCCGCCGGGTTGTACGTATTCGTGCGCCGGCATCGCGACGCGGCGGCCGCCTCGTTGACGGTGCTGGTGCTTTGCACCGTGCCGTTCTTCTACGGCGGCGCGCAGTTTGCCAATCTGGACATGCTGGTCGCCGGTCTCATCACGCTGTGCGTGCTGGCCGCCGCGGAAACCGTGTTGCGCGTCGAGCGTGGCGAACGGTGGCGCGCGATGTCCGTGGCGGCCGGGGCGCTGGCAGCGCTGGCGGTGCTGGCCAAGGGGCTGATCGGCCTGGTGCTGCCCGGCGCCATCCTGTTGCTGTGGCTGGTCTGGGAGCGGCGCTGGCGCGGGCTTGGGGCGCTGGTCTGGCCGCCGGCGCTGCTGGTGTTCCTGGCGGTGGCGGCGCCGTGGTTCGTGCTGATGCAGGTGCGGTTTCCGGGCTTTTATGACTACTTCTTCGTCTACCAGCATTTCCAGCGCTTCGCGGCCGCCGGCTTCAACAATGCCCAGCCGTTCTGGTTCTACCTGCCCGTGCTGGCCGGATTGAGCCTGCCGTGGTCACTATGGGGCGGGGGCATCCTGCGCCGCGCGTTCTGGATCGCGGGGCCGGCGCGCAGCCTGCGGCGCCTGGCCGCGGTGTGGTTCGCCGTGGTGGTGGTGTTTTTTTCGTTGCCGCATTCCAAGCTGATTGGCTATGTGCTGCCTGCGCTGGCGCCGCTCGCGTTTTTGCTGGCGGAGGTCATCCTGGGAGCGTGGCGCAGCGAGAACGGTTTGACGACGCCGCGGCTGGTGCGCATCAGCGCCGCGGTCGCCGCCGGGATCTGCGTCATCGCCGTGGGCATCGCCGCATTCAATGCGAAGGGCAGCGCCGCGCCGCTGGCCCAGGTCGTGCGGCAGGAAGCGCGGCCGGACGATACCTTCGTGTCGCTGCACGCCTATCCCTTCGACCTGGCGCTTTACGCGCGCGCCCCGCGGCCCACCTGGGTCGTGGACGACTGGCTCAATCCCGAGGTGCCGGTGCGCGACAACTGGCGCAAGGAGCTGTACGACGCCGCGAAGTTCGATCCGGTCACCGGCAAACAGGTGCTGATCAGCGCCGAGCAGTTCAACGCCACGCTGTGCGCGGCGCCGGACGGTGCGCGGTTCTGGGTGTGGGGCGGGCATGGCGATGGCGCCATCTACCTGCCACTGCAAGGGCTGGCGCCCGTCGTGACGAGCGCCCGGCATGCGATGTGGCGCGTGGACGCGGGCGCGGCGCTCAGGCAGCGGGTTTGTGCCGGAACGCCCACAGCCGGCTAGCGATGAAGGTGCCGAACGCCAGGCCGATGAGGATCAGCGCCAGCAACGTGTCGTAAGGTACGTCGGTGGCGTGCAGCAACCAGGCATAGGCAGATTCGTTGATCGCAAAGCCGATCGCTGAAATAAAAAAGAAACGACGGGCCGCTACGGTCCAGGGTATGGGCGAATGTCGAAACGTGAGCCGGTAATGGCCGCTGAAGGACACCACGAAGGCGATCAGCCAGCCGATCAGGTTGGCCGCCAGCGGCGGTGCGCCAAACGCTTCGACGCAGCCCACGGCAACGGCCCAATGCGTTGCGGCGGCAGCGCAGCCGACGGCGACGAAAAGACTGATCTGCCGGATGAGGGTGCGCATGGGGAATGTGTCGAAGAGCTGAATGGAGAGACGCTGATGAGCAAGCGCGTCGTGGTGTGCGGTGATGATTTTGGCATGAATGCGGATGTCGATGAGGGCATGATTGCGCTGGCCGGCATGCGGCGGGTCAGCGCGGTCAGCTGCCTCTCGTTGGGCCCCACGTTCGCCGCCAATGCGCCCAGGCTGGCGGCGCAGGATGTGGACATCGGCCTGCATCTGAACTTCTCGGAAACGCTGGGCGCGGACGCCGAACCGCTGCCTTCGCTCGGCGCGTTGATCCTGAAGGCCTATGCGGGCCGGCTCGATGCCGCCTGGATCGATGCGCGGCTTGATGAACAGTTCGACGCTTTCGAAGCCGCGTTCGGCCGCGCGCCGGACTATGTCGACGGGCATCAGCACGTGCATCAATTGCCCTGCATCCGCAAGCGCGTCCTGGCGCGGCTTGCGCAGCGTTACGGAACGCAAAGGCCCTGGTTGCGCCAGACGGCGCCCGGCATGCAATGCGGCATTCCGCTTAAGGAATCGTTCAAGGCGCACGTGATCGGCGCGTTGGGCGCGTCGGCGCTGGCGCGTGAGGCGCGTTCAAGCGGCTTGCGGACTAACCGGCGCCTGTTGGGCGTGTATGCGTTCGACGGCGGCCAGCGCCGCTACGCGCAGCTCTTGCAGACCTGGCTGTTCAATGCGCGCGAGGGCGACCTCGTCATGTGCCATCCGGCATTGGGATTTGCTAGAAGCAACGAGCAGGACAGCGCGATGGCGCGCCAGCGCCGTGCCGAATTCGACGTGCTGGCCAGCCCCAAGCTGGGTGACTGGCTGGACGCCAACGGCGTGCGCATCACGCGCCTGGCGTTGACACGCGCCGATCACGAATTGCCGGTAGTGGGACGCGCTATCCCCGCGTGAGGCTTTCCAGCAGCCATGCGCCCGCCGGGCCCAGCGCGCGCCGGGTCGACCAGACCGCGTCGACATGGATCCGGCGCGGCCATCCTGGCACCTTCAGTTCCACGAGCTGATCGCCGCCAAAGCGCTGGATCATCCAGCGCGGCAGTTCGGTCCAGCCGAATCCCAGACTGGCCATTTCCAGCAGCATCAGGTAGCCGGGCGCCGACCACGTCGCGTGCGCGGGCGTGGCGTCCTTGTCATCCAGCTCGTACGTGCTCAGGCGCAGTTCGCGTTCGGTTTTCAGGTGGTCGGACGTGACCGACGGCAGGCTGGCCAGCGGATGCGAACGCCCCACGCACAGGACGATTTCCGAGCCCTCGGCCAGGCACGCATGCGCCACGTCCGGCGGGTAGGTTTCCTGCGCGGCCATCAGGCCGACGTGGGCACGGCCCTGCTGCACCAGCGCCACCACGTCCTCGTATTCCGCGATCAGGCATTCGAAGCGCAGGGCCGGGTAGCGCTTGTCGATCTGGCTCAGCATGGTTTCGAACGTGCGCGACTGGAAGGTGTCGGACAGCACGACCGTAAGCCGGGGTTCCAGGCCTTCGGACAACTGGCTGGCGCTGCGGTTCAGCCGGTCGTTGGCGGCCAGCACCTGCATGGCCTGTCCCAGCAGCACCTTGCCCGCGGCGGTCAGCGCGGGCTGGCGCTGGCTGCGATCGAACAGCGTGACGTTCAGATCCACCTCCAGGTTGGCGATGGTTTCGCTGATGGTGGATTGGCTTTTGCCCAGCTTGCGGGCCGCGGCCGAGAAAGAGCCTTCGGCGGCTACCTGGGCGAAGGCAGCCAGGGATTCAAGGGAATGACGCATGGCGGTGACCGGTCGGAGTATCGGATTTTCCGATGGATATGATCTTTATCGTAACGGAATAGGCGTGGAAAATGCCGTCATTCCGAAGCAAACCGACCGCAGGTGGGTCATGACGCAAGCCAAGAAAACCCTCAAAGAACGATTCCTCCATGCCTTCCTGTTCGAAATCATCGCCATCGGCCTGTGTGCCCCCGTGGCGGCCTGGGCCATGGGCAAATCCCTGTTTGAAATGGGCGTGCTGACCGCGGTGATCGCCTGGATCGCGCTGGTGTGGAACATGATCTACAACGCGGGCTTTGACCGCATCGAAAACCGTTTTGGCTGGACGCGCACTTTTCGGGTGCGCGTGGTGCATGCATTCGGCTTTGAGTTCGGCCTGATCCTCATCGTGATCCCGCTGGCCGCTTGGTGGCTCCGCATCAGCTTGTGGGAAGCCTTCGTGCTGGATATCGCGCTGGTGCTGTTTTATCTGCCATATGCCTTCTTCTACAACCTGGCCTACGACCGCGCGCGTCCCCGGGTGATCGCCTGGCTGTCGCGCCGCGGCGCTGCCGCCGCCGGGGCATAAAGGCTCAACCCTTTTTGCGCTGGTAGGCCTGGCGGGCGTCCTGCATGAAAGTCTTGACGGCGGTTTCGTACTGCGTGCCGCTGCGGAAGGCGCCCGAATGCGAGGCGCCTTCAATCTTGACCAGCCGCTTCAAATCCGGCGCTACGTTGCGGGCGGCCGCAAAGAGCTCGTCGCTCATGGTGTGCGGCACTACACGGTCCGCGGTGCCGTGCATGAACAGCATCGGCGTATGCAGTTGGGCCAGCTTGTCCACGGAGGCAAACGGCTGCGTGACCAGCAGGCTGGCGCCGGGCACGTTGCCCCAACGCAGGGTGGCCAGCATCGCGCCGATGCTGGTGAAGCTGGATTCCACGATCAGGCCGGCAAAGTCCGGCTGCTCGGGACGCGAGGCCAGGTCGATGGCGATTGCGCCGCCCAGGCTGTGCCCGTAGACGAAGCGGCGCGCCGGATCGGGCTGCAGCCGCGCCAATTCCTTCAGGCCCGCCATGGCGTCCTGCAGCGCGCTTTCCTCGGACGGCAGACGCGGCGTGGACGCGCCAAAGCCGCGATAGTCGATCGCCAGCATGGAATATCCCATGCGGCTCCAGCCGTCGATGCGGAATGCGCTGCCGTTCAGGTTCCAGCGCGCGCCATGCAGATACAGGACGGTGGGGGCGCCCGGCTTGGGGCTTGCCAGATACCAGGCACGCACCTTGTCGCCGTTTTCCAGCGTCAGGTCGTACACCTGCGTCCCGGCGGCAGGGTCCCGCCACCACGATTGCGGCTCGGATTGCGGCGAAAAAATGGTCTGGCGTTGCCAGGAATCCAGTTGCGTGCAACCGACCACGCCGGCGGCGGTGACTACGGCGGCGGCAAACAGTCGGCGGGCAGAGAAGCGGGGCAAGGCGGGCATGAAGGGTCTGACCCGGCAAGTCGGGTTGGGTTCCGGCATCAGCATACTCCGGCGTGGCCGGCTCGGCGCCGTCACGGGGTGCCGGGATGCACCTCGCGCGTCAACGCCAGCCATGCCTGCGCGGCGTAGGACAGATAGCCGCCGCGGCGCCACACCAGCACCATTTCCCAGTCCGTCCCCGTGTCGCGCAAGGGCGCGCGCGCCACGCCTGCGTGCAGCGCCACGTCTGCCGTGATGCGCGGCAGGAAGGCGACGCCCAGCCCCGCGGCCACCAGCGCCACGATGAAATCGATCTGGCCGCTGCGCGCGGCGATGGCCGGCACGAAGCCCGCCCGCTGACACGCGTCGTGGATGATGCGATTCAAGGCAAAGCCGCTCTCGAACAGGATGAAGGGCGAGTCGCGCAGGTCGTGCAGCCCCACGGAGGCCGCATGCGCCTGCGGATGGTCGGCGGGCATCAGGGCGACCAGCGGTTCGCGTGCCACCGGCTGCCATTCGAAATGGTCGGGCACAGGCTTGAGCGACCCGGCGAGCTCGATTTCGCCGGCCATCACCATCTCTTCGAGGCGGCGGCTGCCATGTTCCACCAGACTGATCTCGATGCGGGGATAGCGGCTGCGAAAGCGCGCGAACATTGGCGCGAACAAAGAACTGCTGCCCAGCGGCGGCAGGCCCAGGCGCAGCACGCCGCGCTTCAAGCCCTTCAGATCGTCCAGCTCGGCCCGCAGGTCGTCGCGTTCGGCCAACATGGCGATGGCGCGCCGGTACACGATCTCGCCGGCCGCCGTCAGCCTTAACGGCTGCGCCTGCCGGTCCAGAAGCGGCATGCCCAGTTCATCCTCCAGTTGACGCACGGCCTTGCTGATCGTGGGTTGGGTGGCATGGATGACCTTCGCCGCCTGGGAAAAACCGCCTTGCCGGACGACTTCGACCAGGGCGCGCAACGTACGCAGTTCCATGGTTATGCCTGATTGGAATAGAAGAAATTCATCGAATTCATTTTATCTATGCCTGGCGCAGGCGTACAACGGAACCTTGCCGCTGGATTTCGTCTCATGACCCGCTTTCGCCATTCCATCCTTTTGCGCAGCGCCCTGCGCCGCAGCCGTTTGCTCCAGATCGCGTTGATCGTGCTTTTTTCCTTGGCGGGGCAGGCGGTGGCGCAGGCCTCGGGCCTGCCGGTGCCCGGCGGCGTCATCGGGATGGCGCTGGTGCTCCTGCTGCTGGCGACGCGCCGGTTGCGCGTGCGCAATGTGCAGCGCGGCGCAAGCTGGCTGCTGGGCGAAATGCTGCTCTTCTTCGTGCCGGCGGTCATGTCGCTGCTGGACCACCGTGAATTCCTGGGGCTGCTGGGCGTCAAGCTGCTGGCGGTCATCCTGCTGGGCACGGCGCTCGTCATGGCAGGCACGGCGCTGACCATCGATCTTTGCTACCGCTGGATGAACCGCCATGCGGCCTGAATTCAACCTGCTTTTCTGGCCAGCCGCGACGGTCGCCGCCTACGTCTGCGCGCGTCTGTTCTACCGCCGCTATGCCTACTGGTGGACGTCCACGCTGGTCGTCGCGCCCGCGCTCCTGCTGACGCTGGCCATTCTGCTGCATACCGGCTATCGCGAATACATGTCCGGCTCGCACTGGCTGATGGCCATGCTGGGCCCGGTCATCGTGGCGTTCGCCTTGCCGCTGTATCAGCAGCGCGCGCTGATCCGGCGCTACTGGCCGGTGCTGGCCGCCGGGGTGGCGGTGGGCAGCGGCATCGCGGGCGCCAGCGCATGGCTGCTGGGCAGCCTGCTGGATTTGCCGCCGGACCTGCGGCTCAGCTTATTGCCGCGTTCGGTCGCCACGCCGTTTGCCGTGGCGGTGTCGTCCCACGTGGGCGGCGTGCCCGACCTGACGGCCGTTTTCGTCATCGTGACGGGCGTGTTTGGCGCGGCCATCGGCCAGCTCATGTGCAGGTGGCTGCCGCTGCGCTCGGCATTGGCGCGCGGCGCGCTATTCGGCATGGGGGCGCACGGCGCGGGCACGGCCAAGGCCCGCGAGCTGGCCGCCGAAGAGGGCGCGGTCGCGGGCCTGGTGATGGTGATGGCGGGCCTGTTCAACGTGCTGGTCACGCCGGCCGTGGTGGTGGGGCTGCTGGCCTGAACGGCGGGTCAGTGGAGCAGTTCCAGGGCGACGGGATACAGCGAGGCAACCAGCAGCAGGGCCATGCCCACATTGAAGGCGCGGATGGCGGCAGGCCGGTGCAGCACGTGGCGCAGAGCCGTGCCGAAAGTCACCCAGATGCCGATGCTGGGCAGGTTGACGATGCCGCAGACCAGCGTCGCGATCACCAGATTGGCGAAGAAGCCGTTCTGCGGCGTGTAGGTTGCCACCACGCCCACCGCCATCACCCAGGCCTTGGGATTGACCCACTGGAAGGCGGCGGCCTGCAGGAACGTGAACGGCTTGCCGCGCGCCTCGCCCTCGTCCAGCGGGCCGGAGTTGGCGATCTTCCACGCCAGATACAGCAGATAGGCCGCGCCGGCGTACTTCAGGACGGTATAGAGGGCAGGCGTCTGCTGAAAGACCGAACCCAGGCCGACGCCCACCAGAAAGATCATCAGCGTGAAGCCCAGGTTCACGCCCAGCAGATGCGGCACGCTGCGCCGGAACCCGAAGTTCAGCCCCGACGAGGCCAGCATGACGTTATTGGGGCCGGGCGTGATCGAGCTGACCAGCGCAAACAGCGCCAGCGGGCCCAGCAGGGAAAGCGAGGCCAGCGGGACGTCGGCCCAATTGGCAGGAAGCAGGCTCATTTCGGGGTCCTCACGATGGCGCGGCGTCCGCCGGCAATAACGCTGATCACGGCGGCGGCAAACACGAACGTCGTCGCCTCCACGGTTTCGCCAAACAGCAAAGCAGCGGCCACGACGGTAAGGAAGGGTTGCAGCAATTGCACTTGTCCGACCCGGGCAATTCCGCCGGCGGCCAGGCCGCGGTACCAGGCGAAAAATCCCAGGAACATCGAGCCGAAGGCCAGGTATGCGCAGGCAGCGATGACGTCCGAGCTGGGCCAGTGGGGCTGCTGCGCCGCCATCCAGCCGACCGGCAGGGCCACCACGGGTGCGCTGATGGCAAGCGCCCAACATATTGTGCGCCAACCGCCCAGCGTGCGCGAGGCGCGCGCGCCCTCGGCGTAGCCCATGCCGCCCAGCACCACGGCCACCAGCAGCCACAGGTAGCCGGTGGTCAGCGTGCCTTCGCCCTGGCGCAGCGCATAAGCGGTAACCAGCGCGGCGCCCGCGACGGCCCAGCCCCAGAAGGCGGCCGACGGCCGTTCACCGCTGCGCAGCGCGGCGAAGGCGGCGGTGGACAGCGGCAGCAGGCCGTTGAATACCGCGCCTTGCGACGAAGGCACCGTCTGCATCGCGATCGACGAGGCCAGCGGCCAGCCCACGACGATGCCCAGCGCCGCCAGGATCACGCCCGGCCATTCCGCGCGATTGGGACGGCGGCTGCGGGTCAGCCACAGCAGGGCCACGGCGGGCAGCGCGGCGATGAGCGCGCGGCCCAGTCCCACCAGCAGCGGCGCCAGTTCGGCCACCGCCACGCGGGTCATGGGCAGCGTCAGCGAAAACACCAGCACGCCCAGGAAACCGTAGCCGTAACCCTCCCACAGGGATGACGGGGCGGCGGAAGCGGCCGAAGGCGACGGCAAGAGCGCGGGACGGGTCATGACAGCACCAAAAAGTCTCAATGGCCGCGCCCGCGGTTGCAGGCTTTCGGCATTGCTGTCACTCTACGCACAGCCATCAGTACAGTACCGGTACACAATGGCGTGTCACTTTAATCACTGGCCTGGTCAAATCTCCATGACAGTTGCTCCGTCCTCTCCTTCCATGCCCTGGCAGCCCGTGCGCCAGGCCGATGCCACCCTGGTGGCGCAACTGGCCGATGGCCTGGCCCGCCGCATCGACGAGCAAGGCTTGCGGCCCGGCACGCGCCTGCCGTCCATCCGCAAGATGGCCGAACAGTCGGGCGTCAGCCGTTTCACCGTGGTCGAGGCCTACGACCGCCTCGTGGCCCGCGGGCTGGTGCAGTCGCGCCGGGGCGCGGGGTTTTTCGTGAAGGCGCGCAGTGGCCCGCTGACGGCGGTGGCCGCGGCTGCGCCCAGCACGCTCGCGCCGCCCGCGCGGGTGGACATCGCCTGGCTGTTGCGCAGCATGTTCCGGGAATCCAACGCGCCGGGCATGCCGGGCGGGGCGGGCCTCCTGCCGGCCGACTGGCTGGATCCCGACATGGTGGCAGGCGCCGTGCGCGCGGTGGGCCGCTCGGTGCGCGCCAACCTCGTCAGCTACGGCAGCCCCCAGGGTTTTGCGCCCCTGCGCCAGCAGATCGCCGCGGTGCTGCAGAACGAGGGTGTGCCGGCCCATCCCGAGCTCAACCTGCTCACGACCAACGGCGTCACCCACGGGCTGGATCTCATCGCGCGCCATCTGGTCAAGCCGGGCGATACCGTCCTGGTCGAGGACCCGGCCTGGTTCGTGATCTTCGGCCGCCTTGCCGCCTTTGGCGCTCGCCTGATCGGCGTGCCGCGCGGCCCCGACGGCCCGGATCTCGACCTGCTTGAGCAACTGGCCGCGCAGCACAAGCCCAAGCTTTTCATCATCAACGGCTCGGTTCACAACCCCACCGGCCACACGCTGTCCGCCGGCGCCGCCTACGGCATCCTGCGCATCGCCGAACGCCACGATTTCATGGTTGTCGAAGACGACACCTACGGCGAGCTGCATCCGGGCGGCGCCATCAAGCTCGCGGCCCTGGATCGGCTGAACCGCGTCATCTTCGTGGGGGGATACTCCAAGATGCTGGCGGCCAGCCTGCGCGTGGGCTATGTGGCGGCCAATGCCGACCTGCTGCAGAAGCTGGCCGACCTGAAGATGCTGGCGGGTCTGACTTCACCCGAACTGGGCGAGCGCGTCGTGCACCGCGTCCTCATGGAAGGGCAGTACCGGCGCCATATCGAACGCGTGCGACAGCGGGTCGACGACGCGCGCCAGCGCTGCATGAAGGGCTTGCTGAAACTGGGCCTGACCATCCCGCACGAGGCGCACGCCGGCATGTTCGTCTGGGCCGATTGCGGCCGGGATTCCGAGGTGCTGGCGCGCGAGGCCGCGGACCGTGGCATGCTGCTCGCGCCGGGGACGCTGTTCTCGCCGACGCAGGCGCCGTCGACCATGCTGCGCTTTTCGGTATCGATTGCCGACCACCGGGGCATCTGGGCCGAACTGGAAAAACTTTTCGCGCAGAACGGGTCCTACAATCAATAATTCCGAGCCAGATCGCCCAGTCACCGAAGGAACCGTCATGTCCGCACCCATCAAGCCCCTTACCCAGAACTTTGCCGTCGCCCCGCAACTGGGCCCCGACGACATGGCCGACGTGGCCGCCGCCGGGTACAAGAGCGTCATCATCAACCGCCCCGATTTTGAAGGCGGTCCGGACCAGCCCACCGCCGCCGACGTGTCGCGCGCCGCGCAGGAAGCCGGCCTGCAGATCGAATATCAGCCCGTCGTGGGCAGCGCCATGACGGCCGCCGACGTCGCCCGCTTTGCGGAACTGCTGCGCACCCTGCCGGGCCCGGTCCTGGCATACTGCCGCACCGGCACCCGCTGCACCAACCTGTTCGCGGCTGCCCAGCAGTTGGGATAAACCCCGCCTTGACCCTCGTCAAGGCCGCCAGTTCGGCTGATGTCGGCCCGGCGGCTTTCCGGTAGCATAAAGATTCCTCCAACACAGGAGCAGGCAAGATGTTCAAGAAGATCCTGATTCCCACCGACGGTTCCCCGCTCTCGGCGCAAGCCGCCAACGCAGGTATCTGCTTCGCGCGCGAAGTCGGCGCCGAAGTCGTCGCCCTCTACGTGACGCAGCCCTTCGCGGCCACCATCGGTTTTGACGGCATGGCCGCGGCCTACGCCATCACCGACGAAGACTACGAAAAGGCCTCCGCCGAGCAAGCCGACAAGTACCTCAAGCAGATCAGCGACCGTGCCGATACCGCTGGCGTCAAGGTCGAAGCGCGCGCCGTGTCCAACTTCAACGTGGCCGACGGCATCGTTCAGGCCGCCACCGATGCGGGCTGCGATCTGATCTTCATCGGCAGCCACGGCCGCAGCGGCCTGTCGCGCCTGCTGCTGGGCAGCGTTACCGCCAAGGTGCTCTCGCTGGCCACCACTGCCGTGCTGGTCTATCGCGTCAAGGAAGACAAGAAGTAATTGCGCGCCAACTTGGTGCGCATAGCGCGCCACCGCATGCGCCAAAGCCCCTCTGCCAGAGGGGCTTTTTCATGCCCGGCGCATGCGCTTATACGTTGGTATGGCGGGGCCAAACTCATGGACCCGCCAAACTCGCGTCAGCGGGCCGATTCAGGCTTGTATCTTGCCGCATGGCGCGTAATATTTACGCATCTTCATCCAACCGTAGGAAGAGGCCATGACCCGCAAGACGCGCATCGAGCTTTATCGCAATATTGGCATCAGCGCCCATATTGACGCAGGCAAAACGACGACCACCGAGCGCATCCTCTTCTACACCGGCATCACCCACAAGATCGGCGAGGTCCATGACGGCGCGGCGGTGATGGACTGGATGGAGCAGGAGCAGGAACGCGGCATCACCATCACGTCGGCCGCCACCACCGCCTTCTGGAAGGGCATGGCGGGCAACTATCCCGAACACCGCATCAACATCATCGACACGCCGGGCCACGTCGACTTCACCATCGAGGTCGAACGCTCCATGCGCGTGCTGGACGGCGCCGTCATGGTCTATGACGCCGTGGGCGGCGTGCAGCCGCAGTCCGAGACCGTCTGGCGCCAGGCCAACAAATACAAGGTGCCGCGGCTGGCCTTCGTCAACAAGATGGATCGCGTCGGCGCGGACTTCCTGCGCGTGCAGCGCCAGATCGCCGAGCGCCTGAAGGGCGACGCCGTGCCCATCCAGTTGCCGGTGGGCGCCGAAGACCACTTCGAGGGCGTGATCGATCTGGTCAAGATGAAGGCCATCATCTGGGACGACGCCAGCCAGGGCGTGAAGTTCCAGTACGTGGACATCCCCGCGGCGATGCAGGACCAGGCGCAGGAATGGCACGAGAAGATGGTCGAAAAGGCCGCCGAGGCCAACGAAACCCTGCTCGAAAAATACCTGTCCGGCGAGCCGCTTACCGAAGCGGAAATCAAGGAAGGCCTGCGCGCCCGCACGATCGCCAACGAGATCGTGCCGATGCTGTGCGGCAGCGCCTTCAAGAACAAGGGCGTGCAGGCGATGCTGGATGCGGTCATCGACTACATGCCCTCGCCGGTGGATGTGCCCGCCATCAAGGGCCATGACCAGCGCGACCACGAAATCGAGCGTCATCCGACCGACAACGAGCCGTTCTCCGCGCTTGCCTTCAAGATCATGACCGATCCCTTCGTCGGGCAGCTCGTGTTCTTCCGCGTGTATTCGGGCGTGGTGAAGTCGGGCGACTCGGTCTACAACCCCATCAAGGAAAAGAAAGAACGCCTGGGCCGCATTCTGCAGATGCACGCCAACGAACGGCGCGAGATCACCGAAGTCTATGCGGGCGACATCGCCGCGGCCGTCGGCATCAAGGACGTCACCACCGGCGACACGCTGACCGATCCCTCGCACATCATCATTCTCGAACGCATGGTGTTCCCCGAGCCCGTCATTTCGCAGGCCGTGGAACCCAAGACCAAGGCCGACCAGGAAAAGATGGGCATCGCGCTGGGCCGCCTGGCGCAGGAAGATCCGTCATTCCGCGTGCGCACCGACGAAGAATCCGGGCAGACCATCATTTCCGGCATGGGCGAGCTGCACCTGGAAATCCTGGTCGATCGCATGAAGCGCGAATTCAACGTGGAAGCCACGGTGGGCAAGCCGCAGGTGGCGTACCGCGAGACCATCCGCAAGACCTGCAACGAGGTCGAAGGCAAGTTCGTCAAGCAGTCGGGGGGCCGCGGCCAGTACGGCCACGTGGTGCTCAAGCTCGAGCCGCAAGAGGCGGGCAAGGGCTACGAATTCGTCGACGCGATCAAGGGCGGCGTGGTGCCGCGCGAATTCATCCCGGCGGTGGACAAGGGCATTCGCGAGGCCCTCAATGCGGGCGTGCTGGCCGGGTATCCGGTTGTGGACGTGAAGGTGACGTTGTTCTTCGGGTCGTACCACGACGTCGACTCGAACGAAAACGCGTTCAAGATGGCCGGCTCGATGGCGTTCAAGGAAGGCATGCGGCGCGCCGATCCCGTGCTGCTGGAACCCATGATGCAGGTCGAGGTCGAGACGCCCGAAGACTTCACCGGCAACGTCATGGGCGATCTGTCGTCGCGCCGCGGCATGGTGCAGGGCATGGAAGACATCGCGGGCGGCGGCGGCAAGGTCGTGCGCGCCGAGGTGCCCTTGGCCGAGATGTTTGGCTACTCCACGTCGCTGCGTTCGCTGACGCAGGGCCGCGCCACCTACACGATGGAGTTCAAGCACTACGCCGAAGCGCCCCGCCAGGTGGCGCAGGAAGTCATGGCGGCCCAGGGCGCGGGCCGCTGACCGTCGTGCCGTGCCCTCAGGCGGCGGCTGCGGCCGCCGCCGGGCGCAGCCGCGACGAGGCCAGCTTCACGCCCAGCAGGATCATGGCAAAGCCGTAGGCATGAAAGAGCTGCGGCGCCTCGCCCAGCAGCGGCCAGGCCAGCAGCGCCGCGTAGACCGGCACCAGAAACATCGACAGGCCCGCGGTTGCGGGCCCGGCCACGCTGATGAGCCGCCCATAGACGTAATAGGCGCCCAGGCTCGGCACCACCGCCAGGAACAGCAGCACCGCCGCCAGGCGCGGATCCGTCCACGCAGGCGCCATCCCGGCTGCCGCTTCAATGCCGGCAAAGGGCGCGAGCGCCAATGCGCCGCCCAGCATCATCGTCGCGAGCCGCGCGCTGTCGGGCACCGCGGGCAGGGTCAGGCGCTTTTGCAGCACCGTGTACAACGCCCACCCGGTGGCGGCCAGCAGCACCCACAGATCTCCTTGTCCGAACGCCAGCCGCGCCAGCGCGTGGGCGTCGCCGCGCGTCAGCACCACCAGCACGCCGGCCAACGCCAGCGCCAGGCCGGCCGCGCGGGGCGCTGACAGCGGCTTGCGCCAGAACACCGCTTCCAGCAGCGTCACAAGCAGAGGGCTGCACGAAAAAATCAGCGCAATGTTGGTGGCGCTGGTGGTCTGTGCACCGATGTACTGCGGCGCCACCGCCACGCCCATGCCCAGCACGGCCAGCGGCAACAGCGCCGGCAGGCCGCGCCACAAGGCCTGGCGATGGGCGCGCAAGGCGGGGGCGGCAAACGGCAACAGGATCAGCAGGGCAATCAGCCAGCGGCCGAAGGCGAGAAAGACGGGGGGAAGGTTGGCGTCGTACGCCCAGCGGGCCGCGACCATGTTCGAGGCGAAGAGCGCGGGGGCGACGAAAAGCATGACGGCGCCGGATAGGCCGAGACCGGATTTCGCGGGTGCTGCTGCGTGGGGCATGATTTCCAGCCGCGCGGATCGGCGCGCGGGCTTGCTGCGTGAAAACTGCCGGCGCACCCGCCGGGTTGTGCCGCAGCGTGAGCGCCGAATCGGGACGCGCGGGATAGGTGCGCGCCTTGAGGAAAGTCTACGGCGTCATGCGCAAAATAGGTTTCTTGATTCACGCCGGTTTACGACGCTTTGAAGAATCTAATTTCTGTAGAATCCGTTGCCATAGGGATTCTTCCTTCAATAATCCGTCAATCATGCCCACATTGCCCAAACTCGATGACACCGACCGCAAGATCCTGCGCGCCCTGCGCGCGGATGGCCGGCTGACGAATCTGAAGCTGGCCGAAACGGTCGGCCTGTCGCCCACGCCCTGCTGGAACCGCGTCAAGGCGCTGGAAGAGGCGGGGGTAATCGAAGGTTATGCGGCCTTGCTGAACCAGAAGGCGCTGGGGCTGCCGGACACGGTAATGATCGAGGTCACGCTTGAGCACCACGACGACGACACGCTGGCGCGCTTTGGCGAGGAAATCAGCCGCCTGCCCGAAGTGGTCGAGGCGTTTCTGGTCACGGGCGAATACGACTACCTGATCAAGGTTGCCGTGGCGGGCACGGAAGGCTACGAAGAATTCCTGCGCAAGCGGCTGTACAAGTTGCGCGGCGTGCGGCACAGCCGTTCCACGTTTGTGCTGCGGCGCCTGAAGCACACGCCGTCGGTCGAGCCCTGACCGCGCGGATCAACCGCCGATAAATTCCTGGATGGCGCCATTGAAGGCGCGGGGGTTGCCCAGGTTCATGCCGTGCGAAGAGCCCACGATATCGATGCGGCGGGATTGCGGCAGCCATTGCGCCAGCGCATCGAGCACCGCGGGATAGGGCGCCGGGCTTAGCGCGCCGCCGATCAGCAGCACCGGCATCGTCACGCCGGCGATCTGCTCGGGCGTCAGGGTGTCCGGCCGTTCGTCCACCTGTCCGAAGAGCGTGCCCACGTTGTCGCGCACCATCTCCTTGAACCACGGGACCATGCGCTGCCAGGTGTTGGGGCCGGTCACCGTATCCACGAACAGCGCCAACCCTTCCTCGATGTCGCCTTGCCGGATCAGCGTCAGGGCGCGTTGGCGAAAGCCCCCGCGTTCATCGACGCAACCGGGCAACTGCAGGCCGGGATCCGCCAGCGTAAGACTGCGCAACGATTTCGGCTGACGCAGGGCGGCTTCCAGGGCGACACGCCCGCCGCGTGAGTGGCCCACCAGATGGGCCGGGCCGCCTGCCACCGTGTCGATGAATTCCAGCACATCGCTGGCGTGCTGCTCGACCGAAAAGCCGCCGCCTTCGCCGTCCCAGGTCTCGGGCCAATAGCGGCGCAGGCACACGGCCAGCACCCGGAACGAACGCCCCAGCGGCGCCATCTGCGACTTCCAGTAGCGGCTGTCGGACAGGGAGCCGTGCACCAGCACCAGCGGCGTGCCGCTGCCGTACTCGGTGTAGGACATGGCATAACCGCCGATGGGCGCGGTCTGCAAAGGCAAAACGGGTTCGGAACGCATGGGGATCGGGACGTGTAGCCAGGTCCGCATTCTAGCCCGGCATCGGCGCACGGCTGCCGGGCCGGACGCTGATACACTCGTCTGCGCCCCGCCGGCGCCGTCCGCGCGCGGGCCAGTTTTCTTGAACGGAGTTTTCAACGATGTCGCCAGAATCCATCGCCGCCTTGCCGGAATCCGCTCAGCGCGTTGCGCGTCTGCTCGTGGAATTGGGGCATGACAAACCCGTGGTGGTGCTGCCCCAGACGGGCAAGACCTCGGCCGAGGCGGCCGCGGGGCTGGGCTGCGAAGTCGCCCAGATCGCCAAGTCCATCATCTTCCGCCGCGCCACCGACAACGCGCCGGTGCTCGTCATCGCCAGTGGCGCCAACCGTGTGGATGAAGCCAAGGTCGCGGCGCAGGTGGGCGAACTGGCCAAGGCCGACGCGCGCTTCGTGCGCGACATGACCGGTTATGCCATCGGCGGCGTCTGCCCCATCGGCCACGCCGTCAAGCCGGTCATGCTGCTGGACGCGGACCTCTTCAATTACGAAAGCCTGTGGGCCGCCGCCGGTCATCCGCATACCGTGTTCAACCTGACGCCGGCCCAGCTGGCGGACATGACGGGCGCGCCCGTCGCGGACGTGGCGCAGCGCGCCTGAGCTTGCCCGTGCCGGGCTGCGCGGTTCAGCCCGGGTGCGCCTGCAACCCGTCGATCAGCACCTGCCGCCGGCCTTTCGAGCACGCCTCCACGCGCGCCTGCACGCCATAGACGGCAGCCAGCGCGTCGGGCGTGATGACGTCGGCCGGGCTTCCGGCGGCGTGCAGCCGCCCTTCATGGATCATCACGGCCTGGTCCGCATGCTGAAGCGCCACGTTCAGGTCGTGCAGCACGATGAGGCTGATCAGGCCATGCTCGCGCGTTTCGTGCTGCAGCAGGCGCATGACGTGGAATTGGTAGTTCAGGTCCAGGGCCGATAGCGGCTCGTCCAGCAGCAGCACGCGCGGGTGGCGGATCAGCGCCTGCGCCAGCCCCACCAATTGTTTTTGCCCGCCAGACAGCGCGTCCAGATAGTGAAGGGCCAGATGCGCGATGCCCAGCCGCGCCAGCAGCTGGTCGATGGCTTGAAGGTCCACGGGGCGCGCCGCCGCGCCGCTGGCGCGGGCCGCGACCAGCACGGACTCGAATACGCGCAGGTGCACGGCCGCGGGCAGGCTTTGAGGCAGGTACACGACGTGGCGGGCACGCTCGGCGTGGTCAAGGCGCGTGAGGTCCAGCCCGTCCAGCGCCGCGCCGCCCGCGCGGGGCCGCACCAGGCCGGCCAGCGCCTTGAGCAACGTGGACTTGCCGCTGCCGTTCGGACCCAGCAGCGCCGTCACTTTGCCCGCGGCAAGCGCGGGGATCGTCAGGTCGTGCAGCACGTCTTCGCGCCCGTAACCGGCCGAAAGCGCCTGGACCGCCAGGCCGGCGGGGTGTGGAGCGGGAGCGGGCCTTGTCATGGCAATTGCCTGCGCAGCACGACGGAAACGAAGAAGGGAATGCCCACCAGCGCGGTCACGATGCCCACGGGCACCACCACGCCCGGTAGGAGATTCTTGGATGCGATCGACGCCAGCGACAGGATCACCGCGCCCACCAGAGCGCTGCCCGGCAGATAGAAGCGGTGGTCTTCGCCGAAGAGCCGGCGCGCGATGTGCGGCGCCACCAGTCCGATGAAGCCGATCGTCCCGACAAAGGCGACCGCCAGCGCGGACAGCAGGCTCACGCGCGCCAACGCCGCAACGCGCACGCGGCGCACATCCACGCCAAAGCTGGCGGCGCGGTCCTCGCCCAGCCGCAGCGCGGTCAGCTTCCAGGATTGCCGCATGGCCAGCGGCAAGGCCACCGCGAACGCCAGCGCCAGCACGCCCACGGTCGTCCAGCTGGAACGCGCCAGGCTGCCCATCGTCCAGAACACCAGGTTCTGCAACGCTTCGGCGCTGGCGGTGAATTGCACCAGCGACACCAGCGCATTGAAGGTGAACACCATCGCGATGCCGAACAGCACGACGCCCGATGTGTTCATGCCGCCCCAGCGGGCCACGGCATCCAGCAGCAGCGCCGCCAGCAGGGCGAACAGAAAGGCGTTGGCGGCAATCAGCCAGCCGGCGGGCACGCCCGGCAGACCGAACTGGAGCACGATCGCCAGCGAGGCGCCAAAGGCCGCTGCCGACGACACGCCCAGGGTGAACGGGCTGGCAAGGGGATTGTTCAGGATGGTCTGCATCTCGGCGCCCGCCAGGCCGAGCGCCATGCCTACCAGCGCCGCCATCAGGGCTGACGGCAGGCGGATGTCCCAGACAATCACGCGATAGGTGGGATCAGCATCGGCGGGCGCGGCAAGCGTCTGCCAGAGCGCGCGCCAGGGCAGGCCGGACGGGCCCACGGTGAAGTCGATCAGCAGCGCAAACAGAATCGCCGCCAGCAGCAGGGCAATCAGCCCCGCCCGGCGGCGAAGAATCTGGCGGTAAGCGCCTGCCGCGCTGGCGGCGTGCGGCATTACTGCAGCAGTTGCAGCCGGCTCTTGGCCGTGGTGGCGGCCGGCGTGGTGGGGTAGTCGCGCACGATGCGTTGCAAGGTGGCCTTGGCGCCGGCGCGGTTGTTCAGTTCGATCTGGCTGCCCGCGATGATCAGCAGGGCATCCGGCGCGCGGGCGTTGTCCGGCGACTTCTGCACCATGGCGTTCAGCTGCTCGATGGTGCCCTTGAAGTCCTTGAGCGCATAGCGGCTGCTGCCCTGGTAGAACTGGGCGCTGGGCGCGAGCTGGCTGTTGGGGTAGAGCGCGGTGAAGGCGGCCAGCGATTCGGCGGCTTCCTTGTATTGGCCCTTGCGGAACAGGTCCATCGCGCCGTCATAGGCGGTCTGTTCCTGGGGATCGCCGGCAGAGGCGCCCGGGGGATTTGCGCTACCCGGCGCGGCGCCGCCCGGCTTGGCGCTCGGTTGCTGGCGCGATACCAGTTCGAGCTGGTCGCGCAGCTGGGCAATTTCCTGCTGCAGGGATTGAATCTGGTCGGCCAATTGCAGCTTGGCGCGCTGGCTTTGCTCGTTCTGCTGCTGCACCTGCTGGCGCAAATCCAGGATGGCCTTGCGGGCTTCATCGTCGGAAAAAGCGTGAGCGGGGGCCGTGAGGGCGGCTAGCGCCAGGCCAGTGGCCACAATCAGGGGACGCAGGGACAGAACTTGATCGCGCATGAATATTCCCGGGGATAAAAACAAACGTCGGGACGGCCGGCTGGCCGTCCCGACGCGAGGTAGGGCTCCAGACTAAGCGAAAAGCTTAACGCAGATAATTGATATCGGCGCGGCGGTTTTCGGCAAAGTCGGCTTCAGTCGTACCCGTCGAGCGCGGCTTTTCCTTGCCGAAGCTGATGGTTTCGATCTGGTTGTCGCTGACGCCCAGCAGGGTCATCATGCGACGCACGGCGTCGGCACGACGCTGGCCGAGGGCCAGGTTGTACTCAGCACCGCCGCGTTCGTCGGTGTTGCCTTCGATCTTGACCTTTTGCTGTTGGTGCGAGGCCAGGTACTTGGCATGGGTTTCGACCAGGCCACGGTATTGGTCCGACACGGTGTAGCTGTCGAAATCAAAGTACACCGAGCGCTGTTGCGCCAGGATGCTTTGGGGGTTGAAAGGATCAAGGATTTGGCCAGAGGCCGAAGATCCTTGGCCAGCGCCTCCACCCTGACCCGCTTTATCGTCGAGAGGGACGGAGCTGCAAGCTGCCAGGGCGGCAGCCAGAGCGGCGATGGTTAGGCTTTTGGCAATGCGCGACTTCATGATAGTTCCTTTGCAAAGAGAGTCACACGTGTTATCGGGTAAATGGGCCCCAAGTCGGTTCACGTATTTCCCCGTTCAGTACCGAAAGCGTCTGTCGTACGCGTCCATCGCTCGAGACACCTGCAAGCACGCTACGGCCATTCTGGATGGCTGCGTAGAGCACTTGCATGCCGTTTGGCGCAAAGCTGGGCGACTGATCGTCACGACCATCAGTCAGCAAGGCTTCGGCGCCAGTGGACAGGTTCAAGGATGCGATTCGAAACGCGCCGTCTCGTCTTGCAACGTACAGCAGCGTCGATCCGTCGGGGGAAATTCGGGGTGATATGTTGTAACCACCATTAAACGTGAGACGGCGGGCTTCGCCGCCTGTCGAGCCGGTCTGATAGATTTGCGGCCCGCCGCTGCGGTCACTCGTAAAGATAATGGAAGCACCGTCAGGCGTAAAGCTCGGCTCGGTGTCAATCCCGGGAGAACGCGTAACTCGGGTCGGATTCGAGCCATCGGCCGCATTAACGACGTAAATTTGCGACAAACCGTCACGCGTCAGGGCGACCGCGAGCTTGCTGCCGTCAGGCGACCATCCCGGGGCGCTGTTGTTGCCCTTGAAGTTGGCGACCGGTGCACGCGCGCTGGTGGCCAGGGTGTGCACATAGACGACGGGCTTGCCGGACTCGAAGCTCACGTAAGCAAGCTTGCTGCCATCGGGCGACCAGGACGGCGAAATGATCGGCTCGCGCGAGCGCAGGGCAACCTGGGGGTTTTGGCCGTCGGCGTCAGCCACCTGCAGTTCGTAGGTGGAACCCTTCTTCAGCACGTACGCGATACGCGTCGAGAACACGCCGCGAACGCCGGTGATCTTTTCGTAGATGCGGTCGGCAATCTGGTGGGCCACGCGGCGCAGTTCCTGCTCGGTGCCCGAGAAGGCCACGCCGTCCAGCTGCGACTTCTTGACCGTGTCGGCCAGGCGGTAGCGCACGTCGTAGCGGCCATCGGCGCCCCGCGTGATGCTGCCGTAGGCGATGAAGTCCGCACCCTTGCCGCGCCAGTCGTCGTGGGCGATCGGGGAATCCACGTTCAGGCCGGAGCCCGCTGCGTTGATCAGGCGGAACTGGCCGGTGCGGGTCAGGTCGGCGCGAATGACTTCGGCCAGAGCGCGGCCGTGGGTGTCATCGACCGCGAAGTCGGCGATGGCCACGGGGTATTGCGTGGCGCCGGTGCCGGAGATGTCGACACGCAACTGCGCGTGGGCGGGCTTCATGGCCATCAGGCAGGCAAGCGCCACCATCAGCAATCCGATTCCATACGCTCTCCAGAGCGCGAGAGTGGATACTCGTCGACTATAAGCGGGAGTCATGTTCGTCAATCTCCTGTCAGTCATACATTCTGTAGACAACGTCAATAATGGGTTCGTAGCGGCCCGTCGAGGGCTTCGGGAACGGGTTGCAACGGCGGATGCCGGTTTCGACCGCGCGGTCAAAGCCCGGGTTGCCAGAAGAACTGGTCAACGTGACGCCATTCACCTTCCCGTCAGAACCTAACTGTACCCGGTATTGCGCGGTCGGATTTCCCGAGCCGCTGCGGGGCGGAGGCGGATACGCCACCCCGGGCTGCACGCAGGCCCGGACCTTGGCGCCGTAGCCGCTGTCGCGTCCGCCGCCCGCCTGGTTGCGGTCGGCGGTGCCGCCCGGAATGCCGGCGGCGCCCAGGGCGTCGTTGCGGAACGCGTCCTTCAATGCCTTGTCGGCGGCGGCCTTCTTGGCAGCGGCGGCCTTCTCGGCGGCAGCCTTTTCGGCGGCCGCCTTCTCGGCCGCAGCCTTCTCGGCAGCGGCTTTCTCGGCGGCAGCCTTTTCAGCTGCTGCCTTCTTGGCGGCTTCTTCCTTGGCCTTCTTCTCGGCGGCGGCCTTTTCGGCGGCAGCTTTCTCGGCGGCCTTTTCAGCAGCCGCCTTTTCGGCGGCAGCCTTCTCCGCCGCGGCCTTCTGGGCGGCAGCCTTCTCGGCAGCGGCCTTTTCAGCGGCGGCCTTCTCGGCGGCCTGGCGTTCCTGCTCCAGGCGCTTCTTTTCCTTCAGCTCGGCCTGCTTGCGCTCCTCTTCCAGGCGCGCCTTTTCCTTGGCGGCCTCGGCGGCTTCGCGGGCCTTCTCTTCCTGCTCGCGCTTCTTCTTCGCCTCCTGGATGGCGATCTCGGGATCGACTTCCTCGGTCTTGGCCTGGACCTGCGGTTGGGGCTCAGGCGGCGGCGGAGGAGGCGGGGGCGGAGGCGGCGGCTCCGGCGTCTTTTCAGGCTCCGGCTCGGGCTGCGGCTTGGGTTGGGGTTTGGGCGGTTCGGGCTGCGGCGTGGGCGGCGGCGAGACGGGCGAATTGCCGTCTGCCCAGAGTTCCACCTGGACGGGGCCAGGGTTCTCGGTATGCCAGTTCACGCCAAAGATCAGGGCAACCAGCAGCAGCAGGTGCACCGCCACAGCCAGAATCAGCGAATTCCGGTTGTCGTTGTTGGGCGGGGTGGCCGGCGGGCCGCTGCGGTGTCGAATTATGGGTGGCGTCATGTGCGGTGCATGCCGGCCGGGCCGGCGGATGGCGGCGCGTTAGCGTTTCTTGGCGGGTGCGGGCTGTTGGGCGCCTGCGGCGGACTGGTCCACCAGCAGACCCAGGCGGGTGATGCCGTTGGTGCGCAGCTCGTCCATGACCTTCACAACCGTCTCGTAGGGCACCTTGCCGTCGGCGGCGATGACCACCGGCGTTTCCGCGGTAATGCGCGAACGCACTTGCGCCACCAGTTCGGTGCGCGCGATGTCCTGCATGGTGGCGCCGGCTTCGCGCATGCGCAGCGCGATCTTGCCGTCTTCCGAAATCTGGACTTCCAGCGGCTTGACGGGCACGTCGGAGGCGGCGCCCACCGACGGCAGTTGGATCAGCCCGGGCGTGATGAGGGGCGCGGTCACCATGAAGATGACCAGCAGCACCAGCATCACGTCGATGTACGGCACCACGTTGATGTCGGCCTTCATGCGGCGGCCGGACCTGCCGCGCGAGCTTACCGAGGGCATTAGCGCACCTGCCGTTGCAGAATGTTCAGGAATTCATCGACGAAGCTGTCAAAGCGGATCGAGATGCGGTCGATGTCATTCGTGAAACGGTTGTAGGCAACCACGGCAGGAATGGCGGCGAACAGGCCGATGGCGGTGGCGATCAGCGCCTCGGCAATGCCGGGAGCCACCGAGGCCAGCGTGGCCTGCTGCATGTTCGACAGGCCGATGAAGGCGTGCATGATGCCCCAGACCGTGCCCAGGAGACCGATGTACGGGGACACCGAACCGGCGGAGGCCAGGAAGTTCAGGTGCGATTCCAGCGCGTCCATTTCGCGCTGGTAGGCGGCGCGCATGGCGCGGCGCGGGCCGTCCAGCACTGCCGTGGCGTCGCCGCTGGCATTGCCGCGGCGGGCCTTCAGGAATTCGGTCATGCCGGCATCGAAGATGCGGGCGAGGGCGCCTTGCTCGTCGCGGCGCGAGGCCACGGCCTGCTGCAGCATCGACAGGTCGCCGCCCGACCAGAAGTCGTCTTCGAAGCGGCGCGTCTGGTCATGGGCCCGCTTGATGGCCATGCGCTTGGCGAAGATGTAGGTCCAGGACATGATCGAGATGCCCAACAGCATCAGCATGATCAGCTGGACCGGCACGCTGGCGTGCGAAATCAGCGAAAGCAACGACATGTCGTTGGTGACTTGCATGGTTATTCCTGAATGAATTCCAGTTTTGCGCGAATGTCGGCCGGCAATTCTGCCGGCCGCATGTGAACGGCATCGACGCAACAGACTTGGATGTTGCCTTCGGCAAGCAGTTCCCCGTTGCGCTCCGCGCGCTGCGCGAAGTGTATCGAAGCGCGGCCCAGTTTGGTGACTCGGCTGCGTATGGTAAGCAAATCGTCCAGTCTGGCCGGTTTGCGGTAGGACATGTCCAGGGCGCGGACAACGAACAGCCGTTGCTCGCTGGCGGCCAACCCGGATTGGTTGACGCCCAGATCGCGCAGCCATTCGGTGCGTGCCCGCTCCAGGAATTTCAAGTAGTTAGCGTAGAAGACCACCCCGCCGGCATCCGTGTCTTCGTAGTAGACGCGGACTTGCAGGGTGGATTCGGCGGACTTCTGATCGGTCACGATACTCAGGAAATGATGGTGCGGGTCGGGACGCGGCAAGTCCGTAGCAGCTACAGGGTTAAAGCGTGTCGAGCTTCGTCAGCACCGCTTCCAGCGCGGACTCTACCGGAATCTTGGCCGCTTCGGTTTCCCGACGGGCCTGCAATTCCACCACACCGTCGTTCAGACCGCGTTCTCCAACTGTTACACGCAGCGGCGCACCGATCAGTTCCCACTCGGCAAACATGACGCCGGGGCGCGCATCGCGGTCGTCCAGCATGACGTCCACGCCGCGCGCGAGCAAGGATTCATAGAGCTTTTGCGCGGTGTCACGCACCGTTTCACTTTTGCCCCAGCCCACGGGGCAGATGACCACTTCGAAGGGGGCGAGCGCGCGGGGCCAGATGATGCCGCGGGCGTCGTGGTTCTGCTCGATGGCGGCGCCCACGATGCGGGTCACGCCGATGCCGTAGCAGCCCATTTCCAGGACGGCCGGCTTGCCGGTTTCGTCCAGGAAGGTGGCCTTCAGGGCTTCGGAGTACTTCTTGCCCAGATAGAAGACGTGGCCCACTTCGATGCCGCGCTGGATCGACAGCGTGCCCTTGCCATCCGGCGAGGGGTCGCCCGCCACGACATTGCGCAGGTCGGCCACCAGTTCAGGCTCGGGCAGGTCGCGGCCCCAGTTCACGCCCTGGATGTGGAAGTCTTCGCGGTTGGCGCCGCAGACGAAATCGGCCATGTTGGCGACGGTGCGGTCGGCAATCACGTGGACCGGCTTGGCCGTCTTGACCGGGCCCAGGTAGCCGGGCTTGCAGCCGAAGTACTCGACGATCTCGGCTTCGGTGGCGAACCGGAAGCCCGCCAGGCCCGGCAGCTTGCCCGCCTTGATCTCGTTCAGTTCGTGGTCGCCGCGCAGGAGCAGCAGCCAGACGTCGACCTTGCCCTTTTCGCCGTCGGTGGCCAGGACGATCGACTTGATCGTGCGCTCCAGGGGAATGCCCAGCAGCTTGGCCACGTCCTCGCACTTGGCGGCGCCGGGCGTTGCGACGTCCGCCATCGCCTGGGCGGCGGCGGCACGGGTGGCATACAGGCTGGGCGCTTCCGCCAGTTCGATGTTGGCCGCGTAGTCCGATTCCGCGTTGTAGACCAGCAGGTCTTCGCCCGTGTCGGCGATCACCTGGAATTCATGGCTGCGCGTGCCGCCGATGGAGCCCGTGTCGGCCGCCACCGCGCGGAATTCC
Source organism: Achromobacter mucicolens (assembly GCF_029866465.1). Lineage (NCBI taxonomy): Bacteria > Pseudomonadati > Pseudomonadota > Betaproteobacteria > Burkholderiales > Alcaligenaceae > Achromobacter > Achromobacter mucicolens. The sequence goes on from NZ_CP123364.1 coordinate 727,045, forward strand.
AGGCCCAGGCGGCCAAAGATGCGCATGTAGGCAGCAAACATGGTGTCGTAGCTGCGCTGGGCGCCGGCTTCGTCGCGGTCGAAGGAGTAGGCGTCCTTCATCGTGAATTCGCGGCCGCGCATCAGGCCGAAGCGGGGACGGCGCTCGTCCCGGAACTTGGTCTGAATGTGATAGAAGTTCAGCGGCAGCTGGCGGTAGCTGTGGATTTCATTGCGGGCAATGTCCGTGATGACTTCCTCGGACGTCGGCTGCAGCACGAAATCGCGCTGGTGCCGGTCCTTGATGCGCAGCAGTTCCGCGCCGTACTGCTCCCAGCGGCCGGATTCCTGCCAGAGCTCGGCCGGCTGCACCACGGGCATCAGCAACTCGATGGCGCCCGCCGCGTTCATTTCTTCGCGGATGATCGCCTCGACCTTGCGGATGACCTTCAGGCCCAGCGGCATGTAGGTGTAGATGCCGCCCGCGAGCTTGCGGATCATCCCGGCGCGGGTCATCAGCTGGTGGCTGGCGACTTCCGCTTCGGAAGGGGCTTCTTTGAGGGTGTTGAGATGGTAGTTGGATGCGCGCATGTTTAAAGGTGGCAGCAGATACGTATAATCGACCGTAATTGTATTGAATTCGGTGGGGGTGGCCCATGCTTGACCGCGAAGGCTACCGCCCCAATGTCGGCATCATTCTCGTCAACACTAGAAACGAGGTCTTTTGGGGCAAGCGTATCAGGGAACATGCATGGCAGTTCCCTCAGGGCGGCATCAAGTATGGCGAAAGCCCGGTGCAGGCCATGTATCGCGAACTCCATGAAGAGGTGGGCCTGAAGCCCGAGCATGTCCGTATTTTGGGGCGTACACGCGATTGGTTACGTTATAACGTGCCCGATCACTTTGTCCGGCGTGAGTGGCGCGGCCACTATAAAGGACAAAAACAGATTTGGTTCTTGTTGCGCCTGGTGGGACGTGACAGTGATGTGTGCTTGCGCGCGACGCAGCATCCGGAATTCGACGCCTGGCGCTGGAGCCAGTACTGGGTTCCGCTGGATGCCGTCATCGAGTTCAAGCGAGACGTCTATACCCAGGCGTTGAACGAGTTGTCGGCTATCCTCTTTCGGCGCCATCACGAAACCCGCTACCTGCGCCAGCGTGTGCATGGTCAGCGGGCAGCAGAGAATTTGCCCGAAGGAACGGACGGTCATGCGCATATTGTTGGTTGAAGACGAACGGGACATGGCGTCCTGGCTGATGCGCGCGCTCGCCCAAAGCGGGTTCGTACCCGATCACGCGGCGGATGCGCGCACGGCGGAAGCCTTCATGGCAGGCACGGAATACGATGCCATCGTCATGGACTTGCGCCTGCCCGACAAGCATGGGCTCGTCGTCCTGCGCGAAATGCGCAACCGCGACGACCGCACCCCCGTCCTCCTGCTGACCGCGCAAGGCGCGCTGCAGGATCGCGTCCGCGGCCTGAACCTGGGCGCGGACGACTTCCTGACCAAGCCCTTCGCACTGGAAGAACTGGAAGCCCGCCTGACGGCGCTCGTGCGCCGCAGCCGTGGCCGCCAGCACCCGCGCCTGCAGTGCGGTTCGCTGTCCTACGACAGCGAAAGCCGTGCCTTCACGCTGGACGGATCGCTGCTGTTCCTGACCCCGCGTGAACACGCCGCCCTGGCGGCGCTCCTGACGCGCAGCGGCTACCCGGTGGACAAGTCGCAATTGTTCGGCAAGGTCTTCACCCACGACAGCGAAGCCAATCCGGACGCCATCGAAGTCGTGCTGCACCGCCTGCGCAAGAAGCTGGCCGGCAGCGACGTGCGCATCGTGACCGTGCGCGGGCTGGGCTACATGCTCGAAAGCGTGGCCAGCGAGTCCGCGGAACCCTAAGTGAGCCTGCGGATTCCCGGTTTGCCGCGCGTCGGCATCCGCGCGCTTCTCATCATCCTGCTCTTGCCCGGCGTGGTGGTGCTGCTGGTCATCGACAGCCTGAACGACTACCGCACCCTCTCCGAAATCACCAACGAGGCCTACGACAGCGCCTTGGTGGAGCCGGCGCGGGTGCTTGAAAGCAGCCTGGAATTCACGCCCGACGGCAACCTGCAGGTGGCTACGCCGCTGTATGCGCAGGTCATGCTCGAATCCCGGGCGGGCCTGCGCAAGTATTTCCGCATCGAGGAAATCGATCCTCCATTGCCCGACGGGTCGCCCGTGCCCCAGACGCAGGGCAAAACGCTGCTCGGCATGCCGGAAATGCCTCGTCCGCCTTCCTGGCCCCGCTCGAACGGCCAACCCATCTTCTACGACGGCGTGTATCGCAACGACCCCGTGCGGGTCGTGTCCGTCGTGCGCGATCTCTATTACCAGGGCCAGCACCGCCAGGTGCTGGTGGTCGTGGCCGAAAGCACCGGCAAGCGCATCGAGGCCGAGAACAGCGCGCGGCGCCAGGAGATCCTGCGCGATTCGCGGATGCTGGCGCTGGTCGTGCTGCTGGTGTGGTGGGGCGTGTCCTGGGCATTGAAGCCGCTGCGGCGGCTGCAGGCCGACATCCGCAGCCGCCGCCCCGACGATCTGACGCCGCTGGACGCCTCGCGCGTGCCCAGTGAGGTCGCTCCACTGGTGGAGGCCGTCAATCACCACATCGCCCGTTACCGGCGGGTGCTGGACGAGCAATCCAGCTTCCTTGCCGACGCCTCGCACCAATTGCGCACGCCGCTTGCCATCATGCTGACGCAGGCCCAATACACGCTGCGCGAACGCGACCCGGCACGCGTGCGCGAGGGGCTGCGCGCCATCGTCGACCAGTTGGGGCGCACGCGTCGCCTGACCGAGCAGTTGCTGTCGCTGGCGCACGCCAACCAGGCCGGTCAGACCCCGCGTCAGTTGCTCGACATGAACGCGGTGTCGCGCGAAGTCGTGTTGCAGTACCTGCCGCTCGCGCACGAAAAACAGCAGGACCTGGGTTGGGTGCAGGCCGATGCCGAAGACGGCCAGGACACGCCGGTGCCGGTGTCGGGCAACGAAGCCGAGCTGCACGAAGCGCTGTCCAACCTTGTGCACAACGCCATCCATTACGCCCCGGCGGGCGCGCGCATCACGGTGTCCGTGTGCCGCGCCGACAACCGCGTCGAGGTTGCCGTGTCCGACAACGGCCCCGGCCTGGATCCGGTCATGCGCACGCGCGCCTTCACGCGATTCGAGCGCGTGGGCACCGACAAGCCGATGACGTCCTCCGGTTCCGGCTTGGGATTGGGCATTGCGCGCGCCTACGCACGCCGCAACGAGGGCGATATCGAACTGCGCGACGGCGAGCCCAACGACCAGGGCGGCGTTGGCCTTGCGTCGGTGCTGTGGCTGCCGCTGGCGCCCACCGTATCGCAGTATCCGAGACCCGCAGAGGTTCAGCTCAAGGGCGATCAATAGCGCCCGTTTCTTCACTGTCCGCTACTTTCTTGCGCCAGGCGCGCCTGCCGATCAGGGATAACCCCCGGATTCAGGAATGCGACAGCGCATAGAAAGCGGATTAGCAGCTTCCTTCCGTAATCTGCGATCCGGCCTGTCGTCAGGGTCGGGCGCTGCCCGCTTCGAGCAGCGCATGAAAGGCCGGCGCTGTCCGGCACAAGGAAGGAGGACGGAAGTGAAAAAGACAATCAACAGAAAGGACTATTACGGCGGCGCGCTGATGGTCCTTATCGGCATGGCCGCAATCTATGGCGGCACCGACTACCACATCGGTTCGCTCAGCCACATGGGCCCGGGATTCTTTCCCGCGGCGCTGGGCGGCCTGCTGGCGCTCACGGGCCTGCTGATCGCGATGTCGGCGCGCTCGGCCGAACCTTCGGCTCCCGCGCCCGCTGAAGGCCATCCCACCGGCATGCCGGACATCCGCGGCAGTGTCTGCATCCTGCTCGGCATCCTGGCCTTCCTGCTGCTGGGCCATTACGGCGGCCTGTTGCCCGCCACATTCGCCATCGTCTTCATCTCCGCGCTGGGCGACCGCACCAACACGATCAAGCAGGCCGTCCTGCTGTCGATCGCCATGTCCGCGATCGCGGTCGTCGTTTTCTGGTGGGCGCTGCAATTGCAGCTTCCGCTGTTCCGTTGGGGTTGAAGCGCCATGATTTCTCAAGCTTTGGTAGACCTTTGGTACGGCTTCGGCGTCGCGTTCCAATGGCACAACCTGATGTGGTCGTTCTTCGGCGTGCTGGTGGGCAACCTCATCGGCGTGCTGCCCGGCATGGGTGCGCTGTCCGCGATCTCGATCCTCCTGCCGCTCACCTACGTCATGCAGCCCGTGCCCGCCATCCTGATGCTGGCCGGCATTTTCTATGGCTCGCAATACGGCGGCGCCATCGGCGCGATCCTGCTCAACCTGCCTTCGCATCCGCCGCACGCGGTTACCTGCCTGGACGGTTATCCACTGACCAAACAGGGCAAGGGCGGGACAGCGCTCGGCATCACGATGATCTGCTCGTTCTTCGCGGCATCGGTCGGCATCATCGTCATGATCTTTGCCTCGCCGCTGCTGGTTGAAGTCGCGTTCAAGTTCGGCCCGACCGAGATCTTCTCGATCATGCTGCTGGGCCTCCTGGCAGGCGCCACCATGTCGCGCGGCTCGCCGCTCAAGGGCGTGGCAATGACGCTGTTCGGCCTGATGTGCGGCGTGGTGGGCACCGACGTGAACACGGGCACCATCCGGTTTTCGTTCGGCTTGCTCGACCTGTCCGACGGCCTGGAACTGGTCGCGATCTCGATGGGTCTGTTCGGCGTTGCCGACTTCCTGATGAGCGTGAACCGCATGACCATCATCGGCAGCGGCGCCAAGCTGCGCCTGCGCGACATGCGGCCCAGCAAGCAGGAACTGAAGACCGCCTTCTGGCCCATGGTGCGCGGCACGGCCGTCGGCACGCTGTTCGGCGCCATGCCCGGTACGGGCCCGACGATCACCACGTTCGTTGCTTACGCGCTGGAACGCAAGATCTCCAAGACGCCCGAGAAGTTCGGCACCGGCATGATCGCCGGCGTGGCTTCGCCGGAAGCGTCGTCGCACTCGAAGACGCAGGTCGACTTCATCCCGACGATGAGCCTGGGCATTCCCGGCGACGCGGTGATGGCGCTGATTCTGGGCGCGCTGCTGATTCAGGGCATCCAGCCCGGCCCGCAGCTCATCACCGAGCATCCGGACATCTTCTGGGGCCTGATCGCCAGCTTCTGGGTGGGCAACGTGCTGCTCATGGTGCTGAACGTGCCGCTCATCGGCGTGTGGGTCAAGCTGCTGCAGGTGCCTTACCGCTACCTCTTCCCGTCGGCGCTGTTCTTCATCGCAGTGGGCGTGTACAGCACGCAGAACAGTCTCTTCCAGATCTGGGAAGTGCTGGCGTTCGGCGTGATTGGCGCGGTGCTCATGACGCTGGAATTCTCGGTCGCGCCCATCCTGCTGGGCTTCGTGCTCGGCCCCATGGTCGAAGAGAACTTCCGCCGCGCGCTGCTGCTCTCGCGCGGTGACCTGGCCGTGTTCGTCGAACGTCCGATCAGCGCATGGTTCATCGGCGCGAGCGCATTGTTGATTACGCTGCAGGTCTGGGCCTTCCTGCGCCGCAACAAGCACAAGAACAAGCCCGAAGTGCCGCAGACGGCCTGATCCCCGGTCTCGGCATCCGGCACACGCGGCCCGGCTTAGGTCGGGCCGTTCTACTTGTGCAGGCCCCGCTTGCGCCCGGGCCGTTTGATTTGTGCGGCGGCATCCCTCATGCTTGGGGTTTTCATCGCCTGCCCGCTGCCACCATGCACATTCTCTTTGCTTGTCCCCATCACGATCCCGACGCCTGGGTGCCTCGCCTCGAGGCCGCGATGCCCGGCTGCCGTATTTCGGTCTGGAACCCGGACGGTCCGCCTTCTGGCGCCGAAGTCGCGTTGGTCTGGCGTCCGCCCGTCCAGCTCTTCCAGCACGAAACCGGTTTGAAGACGCTCTTCAATCTGGGCGCGGGCGTCGATGCCTTGTTGAAGATGCCCGAGATTCCCGATCACGTGCGCATCGTGCGCCTCGAAGACGCCGGCATGGCGGTGCAGATGGCCGAATACGCGCTGTATGCATTGCTGCGCGTCTCGCGCGATTTCGAAGCCTTCGACCAGGCGCAGGCACGGCAGCATTGGGACACCCGCGAAGGCACCCGGCAAGCCGACTGGCCCGTGGGGGTTCTGGGGCTGGGACAGGTCGGCGCGCGCGTGGCGCAAACGCTGGCCGAGTTCGGCTACCCCGTCGCGGGCTGGTCGCGGTCGCCGCGCCAGATTCCCGGTGTCGAATCCTTCGCAGGCGAAGCCGCCTTGCCTGAATTCCTTGGCCGCACGCGCTTTCTGGTCAATGTGCTGCCGCTCACACCCGACACGCAGGGCATCCTGAATCGCGAGACCTTGTCGCGGCTGCTGCCCGGCGCGCATCTGGTCAACGTCGGGCGCGGCGAGCATCTGGTCGAGGACGATCTGGTGCAGATGCTTGAAGAGGGCGAGATCGCGGGCGCCACGCTCGACGTCTTTCACACCGAACCGCTGCCCAAGGATCACCCGTTCTGGCACGACCCGCGGGTTCACGTCACGCCCCATATCGCGGCGCGCACGCTGCGCGACGAAAGCATCGCGCAGATCGCGGGCAAGGTCGCGCAACTGAAGCGCGGCGAAGCCATCACCGGCGTGGTGGAACGCTCGCGCGGCTACTGAGGCGCGGGAGACGCGGCTTTATCCAGACGCTCGTACATCGAGGGCAGGCGCTGCGACAGGAAGTCCAGCAGCGTTCGCACGGCGGGCATCATGCCCCGCCGTGACGGATAGATGCAGTGCACGATGCCCTCGGGCGACTGCCATTGCGGCAGCACCGGCACTAGCTGCCCGCGGCGCAGTTCCTCCTGCGTGGCAATCGACGGCAGCAGGGCAATGCCGCGTCCGCGCACGGCCGCTTCCGTCAGCACGATGAAATCGTTGCATGACAACTGTGGCTTCAGTTCGATGTGCACCTCTTCGCCCTTGTCGTTGCGCAGGGGCCAGCGCACTTCATTTTGCGGATCGCTGAAGCTCAGCGTGACGTGCGACGCCAGATCCTGCGGCGTGTCGGGCGCGCCGTGGCGTTGCAGATAGCCGGGGCTGGCCACCAGCGTGCCGCGCGCCGTGCCCAGATGCCGCACGACCAGTTCCGCGTCCGTGTCCAGCTTCGTGCGGACCCGCAGCGCCAAATCCACGCCCTCGCGGATCAGGTCCACGCGCCGATTGGTGACCAGCAATTGCACCGAGATCGCCGGCCACGCATCCAGGAATTCCGGCAGCAGCGGCGCCAGCACGTCCTGCGCGATCGACACCGGGCAACTCACGATGACCGGACCGGTGGGCTCGGCCTGCAACTGCCGCATGGCGTCGTCCGCAGCCCGAGCCGAGGCGGCCATCTCGCGGCAGTAATGCAGATAGCGTTCGCCGGCGGACGTCAGACGCAGCCGGCGGGTGGTGCGCTGCAAGAGACGCACGCCCAGGCTTTCTTCCAGGTGTGAGATTCGGCGGGAGAGACGGGATTTCGGGATGTCCAGCGCGCGTGCCGCCGCGCTGAAGCCTCCTTGCTCGACGACTTGCGAAAAGTAGTAGAGGTCATTGAGATCTTGCATGATTGTTCTATGTTTGGAACGAACAGTTCATCATACCCGTATTTATGTATTCAATCGGTCCATCTACAGTGACGCCATGCACAACGGATCTGCCAACGCCGCCCAAGCGGCAAGGCCCCGCCCGATCATCCTGACGGGTGCGGCGCTGACAGATCCAGACCCCCGCCCGGGGGAACCCACTGGAGATACTGCAATGAAGACCCTGGTCATCCTTTCCTCGATTCTCGGCGAACGTTCCAACAGCAAGCAATTGGCCGATCACCTGATTGCCCGCGTCAAGGCTGCCAACCCGGCCTCGGCCATCAAGGTCCGCGACATCGGCGCGCAACCCATTCCTTACTTCGATGGCAACACCGCCGGCGCCCTGTTCACGCCCGCCGAATCCCGTACCGTCGAGCAGCAGCGGCTGGTCGAGCTGAGCGACTCGCTCATCGCTGAACTGATGGACGCAGATCGCATCGTGTTCGCCGTGCCCGTGTACAACTTCAACCTGCCGGCGCAATTCAAGTCCTATCTGGACCACCTGGCGCGCGCCGGGGTCACGTTCCGTTATACGCCGGAAGGCGTGCCCGAGGGGCTCGTCAAGGGTAAGCAGGTGGTCGTGCTGACCGCGCGTGGCGGCAAGGCCGAGGGCACGCCCTCGGATACGATGACGCCGTACCTGCGCCAGATGCTCGCCTTCCTGGGCATGACCGATGTGACCTTCATTGCCGCCGAAGGCATGGCCATGGGCGAAGTGGCCGCGCTGGAAGGGCTGGCCCTGGCCAAGCAACGCATCGATGCGCTACTGCCGGCCGCCGGCCAAGCCTCGCTTGCCGCCTGACCGCGCGCACCGGGCATAAAAAAGGCGAGCTGCGAGGCTCGCCTTTTTCGTAGGCGCGAAAAACCAGATCTTCAGTCGCGCAGCCGCTTGATGAGGCTGGACGTGTCCCAGCGGCCGCCGCCCAGCTTCTGGACGTCGCCGTAGAACTGGTCCACCAGCGCGGTCAAGGGCAGGCGCGCGCCGTTGTTGCGCGCCTCGGCCAGCACCAGGCCAAGATCCTTGCGCATCCAGTCCACCGCAAAGCCGAAGTCGAACTTGTCGTCGACCATGGTCCCGCCGCGGTTCTCCATCTGCCAGCTCTGCGCCGCGCCCTTGCTGATCACGTCCAGCACCTGCTTCATGTCCAGGTCTGCCGCCTGACCGAACGCGATGGCCTCCGACAGGCCCTGCACGATGCCGGCGATGCAGATCTGGTTGACCATCTTGGCAAGTTGGCCGGCGCCCGGGGGGCCCACCAGCGTGACCGCGCGGCCAAAGCACTGGGCCACCGGCTTGACCGCGTCGAACACCGCCTGCTCGCCGCCGCACATGACCGTCAGCACGCCGTTGACGGCGCCCGCCTGGCCGCCCGACACGGGGGCGTCGATGAAGTTCAGGCCCAGTTCCTTGGCGTGCGCATGGAGTTCACGCGCCACGTCGGCGGAAGCGGTCGTATGGTCGACGAACACGGCGCCGGGCGCCATGCCCGCAAACGCGCCGTCCGGGCCCAGCACGACGCTGCGCAGGTCGTCATCGTTGCCCACGCAGGCAAAGACGATCTGTGCGCCGGCAACGGCTTCGCGCGGCGTGGCGGCGCTGTGGCCGCCAAACTCGGCAACCCAGGCTTGCGCCTTGGCGGGCGTGCGGTTGTAGACGGTGACGTCGTGCCCGGCGCGGGCCAGGTGACCGGCCATGGGCAAGCCCATCACGCCCAATCCGAGGAAAGCGACTTTCTGGGCTACGGCTGCGTCGTAGCTCTTGGTACCGATCGTTGCCATGCAGTGGACTCCGCTGAATAAGGGTAGGTCTGTTTCAGGACACTAACCTTAACGCAATCAAAAGCCGGCGGCGAGTCCATCTCGGCGGCTGTCGCTGGCGCTGACGTAGCCATCGACGGCCGGATCGCCCAGCCGCCAGATGAACTGGCCCGATCCAAAGTCCATGTAGGGATCTTCCATGCCCTGCAGCACATGGCCGCGCTCGCGCAGCCCCTGGACAACAGCGGGCGAGACCGTCGCCTCCAGGTCCACCTCAAGGCCGCGGTTCCACTTCCAGCGCGGCGCGTCGCACGCGGCCTGCGGCTGCTGGCCGTAGTCCAGCATGCGCACCAGCGCCTGCATCTGGCCCTGCGGCTGCATGTTGCCGCCCATGACGCCAAAGCTCATCACCGGGGCGCCGTCACGCATCAGGAAACCCGGAATGATCGTGTGAAACGGCCGCTTCCCGCCCGCGACCACATTCGCATGATCGGGATCGGTGCTGAAACCGTACCCGCGGTTCTGCAGGCTGACGCCGGTGCCTGGCGCCACGACGCCAGACCCAAACCCCATGTAGTTCGACTGGATGAAGCTCACCATCATGCCGTTGCGGTCGGCGGCGGTCAGGTAGACCGTGCCGCCTTGCGGCGCGTGGCCGGTGGCGAAGGTTTGCGCCGACCGCGGATCGATCAGGCGCGCCCGTTCGGCCAGGTAGTCCGCGCGCAGCATCTGCTCGGGCGCGATCTGCATGTGGCGTGCATCGGCCACGTGCGCATAGACATCGGCAAAGGCGAGCTTCATCGCCTCGATCAGCAAGTGCTGCGTCTCGGGATGATCGATCGGGCGAGCAGCCAGATCGAAATTCTGCAGGATCCCCAGCGCGATCAGCGCGGCGATGCCTTGGCCATTGGGCGGAATCTGGTGCAGCGTATGGCCGCGGTACGACTGGCTGATCGGGGTCACCCATTCGGGCGCGAATTCGCGCAGATCCTTTAGCGTCAGGGCTGCATCGTGCGCCTGCGCGTGCGCCACCAGCTTGTGGGCGGTCTCGCCTTCGTAGAAGTCGCGTCCGCTGGTCGCGGCGATGCGCTTGAGCGTGGCTGCCGCGCCTTGCAGCACGAAGTGTTCGCCAATGTGCGGCGCGCGCCCGCGCGGCAGGAAATGATCGGCAAAGCCCGGCTGCGGCTGCAGCACGTCGGCTTGCGCGGCCCACTTCTGGTGCACCATCGGCGTGATCGCGAAACCCCGTTCGGCGTATTCGATGGCGGGCGCCAGGATATCGGCGAAAGACAGGCGGCCCAGCTTCTCATGCAAGGCGCCCCAGCCGGCCACGCAACCCGGCACGGTCACGCTGTCCCAGCCGCGCGCGGGGATCGCGCCTTGATGCTTGCGCCGGAAGTAGTCCACGTTCCAGGCCGCCGGCGCTGGTCCGGAAGCGTTCAGGCCATGCAGCTTCGCCCCATCCCAGACGATCGCAAAGCAGTCCGAGCCCAGCCCGTTGCTTACTGGCTCGGTCAATGCAAGGGTAGAGGCCGCGGCGATGGCCGCGTCCACCGCATTGCCGCCTTGCGCCAGGATCCGCAACCCTGCCTGAGCGGCCAAGGGGTGGGACGTGGCGACGACATTGCGGGCGAAGACAGGCGTGCGGGTGGTCGTGTAGGGATTCTTCCAGTCGAAATTCATGTCCGAATCATCGCGTGGGGTAAACCCGTAGCTTAACGTAGATGAATCCGTCTCTGTACGATTGGTTGCTTGGCGTAATTATTTGTATTCTTCAGCGCGGCGAGCGCCCAAAGAAAAACCCCCGGGACAGTCCCGGGGGTTTTGAAGGCTGGGGCGCCGCATCAAGGGCGGCGCGCTGTGCCTTAGTCTTCTTCGACGAAGGTCTCTTCGCGCTTCTTGCGGATGGCCGGCAGGGCCACCAGGATCACCAGGAACACGGCGACGGCCAGCAGGGTAGCGGACAGCGGACGCGTCACGAAGGTGGAGAAGTCGCCGCGCGACAGCAGCAGGGCACGGCGGAAGTTCTCTTCCATCATGGGGCCCAGCACCAGGCCCAGCAGCAGCGGGGCGCCTTCGCACTTCAGCTTCGACCACACATACCCGATGATGCCGAACATGGCTGTGGTGAAGATGTCGAACGGGTTGTAGTTAAGCGAGTACACACCGATCGTGCAGAACACCAGAATCGCCGGGAACAGGATGCGGTAGGGCACCTTCAGCAGCTTGACCCACAGGCCGATCAGCGGCAGGTTCAGCACCACCAGCATCAGGTTGCCGATCCACATGGAGGCGATCAGGCCCCAGAACAGCTCCGGGTGGCTCGACATGACTTGCGGGCCGGGCTGGATGTTGTGGATGGTCATGGCGCCCACCATCAGCGCCATCACGGCGTTGCCGGGGATACCAAGCGTCAGCAGCGGAATGAACGAAGTCTGGGCTGCGGCGTTGTTCGCCGATTCCGGGCCCGCCAGGCCGGCCGGGTGGCCCTTGCCGAAGCGTTCCGGATTCTTCGAGATCTTCTTTTCCAGCGTGTACGACGCGAACGACGACAGCACCGCGCCACCGCCCGGCAGGATGCCCAGGGCCGAACCCAGCGCCGTGCCGCGCAGCACGGCCGGGGCGGCTTCCTTGAATTCCTGCTTGTTCGGATACAGCGTGCCGATCTTGTCGGTGATGTCGACGCGGTTTTCCTTCTGCTCGAGGTTGGTCATGATTTCGGCAAAGCCGAACACGCCCATGGCCACGATGGCGAAGTCGATGCCGTCCTGCAGTTCCGGCACGCCGAAGTCGAAGCGGGCAACGCCCGAGTTGACGTCGGTGCCGACCATGCCGAGCAGCAGGCCCAGGATGATCATCGCGATGGCCTTGGGCAGCGAACCCGAAGCCAGCACCACGGCGCCGACCAGGCCCAGGCACATCAGCGAGAAGTACTCGGCGGGGCCGAACTTGAACGCGACTTCAGCCAGCGGGGGCGCAAAGGCAGCCAGCAGCAGCGTGGCAACGCAACCGGCAAAGAACGAACCCAGCGCGGCAATTGCCAGCGCAGCGCCCGCCCGGCCGTTGCGGGCCATCTGGTGACCGTCCAGCACGGTCACCACCGCAGACGTTTCCCCTGGCAGCGCCACAAGAATGGCCGTCGTGGATCCGCCGTACTGGGCGCCGTAGTAAATACCCGCCAGCATGATCAGGCCGGCCACCGGGGGCAGCACGTACGTGATCGGCAGCAGCATGGCGATGGTCGGGACGGGGCCGATGCCCGGAAGCACGCCGATCAGCGTACCCAGGATGCAGCCCAGCAGTGCGTACATCAGGTTCTCGGGCGTGAACGCCACCGAGAAACCCATCATGAGGTTGTCAAACAATTCCATGGCCGATTGCTCCTCAGTTCATGCCCAGAAACGACGGCCACAGCGGGAAAATCAGCCCCAGCCCCTTGATGAATGCCAGGTAGGTGAACAGCACCAGGAAGATGCCGTTGGCCACGGCGACCTTCAGGTTGAATTCATGGCTGGCAAGGCTGCTGACGACCACCAGCACGAACACCGAGATGTAGACGCCCAGAAGTTTGAGGATCAGGCCATATAGAACGACCGAGCCCACCACCAGGAAGACGATGCGCCAGTCGAACTTGTCGACATGCGTTTCATGGGCTTTCTTGGACAGCGAGCCAAGCAGCACGATGGCGCCGAGTAGTGCGAGAACAATGCCCAGCCAGAAAGGAAAGTATCCGGGTCCCATTCGGGCAGCAGTACCCATTTGGTAGCTGCTGGCCTGCCAGGCGAATCCCAGCCCAAGGGCGATGAACATCACCCCCGACCAGAAGTCCTGTCGATTGCGTAGCTGCATGATTGGTTGGCTCCTGTTTACAGCATGTAGATAAAAGAGGTTTGTAGCCGGATGGGACACCCGCCGAAAGGCGAGTGACAGGCACAAAAAAGGCACTTCGGGGTGCCATTAATTATTCTGAAAGCGACGACGTGGTTTCTTGAAAGGCCGAATGGTAATGGACGCCTGCCACGCTGCAAACCCTGTAAGGTCGGTGAAAGCCTGGGGTTTTCCCTAGAATTGGGGAACTCCCGATCCCCGTTTGTAACGCGGTCGAAAGTTTGAGGGCTTTTTGAAAGCTAAGTGAAAGTTTATAGAAAGAATCGCGAAAGCCGGATCGGCCGGATGCGGCAATTTCGGCGGATGGGACTTTTCATGGCAGGCAAGAGCCGGTAACCTTCGCGCGCCAAAACCCAACCGTATTTCCTACTGAATATTGCCGGGTTTCTCACCTTGCGTGAAGAGGCCCGGTCCATCCCAGGATGGTTTACGATAGCGCCCATGCTGCAAGATCTAGACCAACTCGCCGCCCGAATCGGGCAACTGGTGCAACGCACCCGCCAACTCCACGCCGAGCGTGACGCGTTGCGTCTACGCGTGAACGAATTCGAAGCCGAGCAGCGCGTGCTCAAGCAGCGCGCCGCTGACCGCGAAGCCGAAGTCGTCACGCTGCAAAGCAAACTTCAAGATAACGACGGCGCCGTCTCGGCCATGCTCGAAGAAGCCAAGCGGGCGGAAGCCGCGCTGCGCGAACAACTCGCGCGCGAGACCGCCGAGCGCCACGCGCTCGAATCGCGGTTCGCCGCACGCGAAAGCGAACTGCAGGGTAGCCTGCAATCGCGCGACACAGAACTACAGCGCTTGCGCGTGGCCGCCGCGTCGGCCCGCGAGCGCATCGACGCCGTCCTGGCCCGCTTGCCGGGTGCGCCGTCCGGAGAGCAACACTAATGGAACGTGTAGACGTATCGATCCTCGGCCGCGAGTACTCGCTTGCATGCTCCGCCGAAGAAAAGCCCACGTTGCTGGCCGCCGTGCGCCATGTCGATCAGCTCATGCTGCGCATCCAGGGCACGGGCAAGGTTTCCAGCAATGAACGCATCGCCGTGATGGCCGCATTGCAGGTCGCTGGCGAGTTGCTTGCAATGAAAGCGCCCGATGGTCCGCTGGGCGGTTTGGCGGTCGGCGACTTCAAGCGTAGAATTGAGGACATGAACGCAGTACTCGATGACGCCTTGTCGGGTCAGGAAAAACTGCTCTAACGTTCATAAGCAGCATTCAAGATTTTTCAGTTTGTCCCTGCCGTGTTCGTGACTAGGCCATACATTCTCTGAACCTATGTCTTTTTGGCATATTGGTTGCGGGAGTGCAGAGCTGGAGTGATTGTCTCTTGCAGACGAACCCGATGCTCTTCGGAACGCGACCACCTTGAACCTCAGGGTTCGAGATGCCGGCCTTGACGGCACAGGCGGGGCATCTATCCCAGCGGGCCTGCCATTAGCGCAGGTCCGCGTCGGGTGCCTCTCGGCAAATCCCCTTCGTCCTCCCTCCTAGGACCAGTCCATGTTCAAACACCCCGTTTTTTCGCTCACCAAGCTTGGTGCGGCGTGCGCAGCCGTGGCCGCCATCGCTGTGGCTCAACCCGTTTTCGCGCAGACGCAGGCGCCTGCCGCAACGGCCGCCGCCGAGCCCGCCGCAAACCGCTCGCCCGAACTGACCTTGCAAGCCATGGCGTCTTCCGAGGTCAAGCAGGACACGGTCCGCATTGCGCTGTCCGCGGAAGTTGAAGCGCCGGACCAGCCGGCCGCCGGCCAGAAGCTGACCGCCGCGCTCGAAGACGCCGTCAAGCGTGCGCGCGACACGAAGGACGTGGAAGTGCGCACCAGCAGCTTCAATGTCTGGCCCAACATGAACAACAAGGGAAAGATCGCCTCGTGGCGCGGCCAGGGCGAAATCGTGCTGGAGTCCAAGGACTTCGCGGCTGCCGCCGCGCTGGCTTCCAAGCTGTCCGACAAGACCGCCATTTCCAACATCAGCTTCTCGCTGTCGCCGGCCGCCCGTGAAGCCGAAGAGCGCAAGCTGCTGAAAGAAGCCGCGCAGGCGTTCAAGGATCGCGCACTGGCCGCGGCCAATGCCTTCGGCTTTTCCGGCTACCGCCTGTCCAAGATTGAACTCGGCGGTTCCGGCGGCCCCGTGCCGGTGCAACGCATGGTCGGCGCGGCAATGGCCAAGGGCGGTTCGTTCAGCAGCGCCGACGTCAGCGTTCCCCTTGAAGCAGGGAACGTGACGGTCAGCGTCGCGGTCAACGGGACGATCGTTTTGCAGTAAGACTGAACATGATGGCGCCCAGGGCGACCATCGGCAGGGACAGCCACTGTCCCATGCTCAATCCACCCGCGAGCAGACCCAGGAAGTTGTCCGGCTCGCGCGTGAATTCCACCAGGAAGCGGAACGTTCCATAGCCCATCAGGAATAATCCGCTGACCTGACCCAGCGGCCGCGGCTTGCTCGAAAACCACCACAGCAGCGCAAACAGCACGATGCCTTCCAGGCCCAGCTCATAGAGCTGCGACGGATGGCGCGGCAGTCCGTCGCCGCTGTCGGGGAACACCATGGCCCACGGCACGTCGGTGGGACGGCCCCACAGTTCGCCATTGATGAAATTGCCCAGCCGGCCAAAGCCCAGTCCCAGCGGAATCAGCGGCGCAATGAAATCGCTGATCGCAAAGAACGGCAGGCCCTTCTTGCGCGCGAACAGCAGCATCACCAGGATCACGCCGATCAGGCCGCCGTGGAAAGACATGCCGCCTTGCCACAGATACAGCACTTCAAGCGGATGCGACAGGTAATAGCCCGGCTTGTAGAACAGCACGTATCCCAGCCTGCCCCCCAGCACCACGCCCAGCACGCTATAGAAGATCAGGTCTTCCAGGTCCCGCACGTTCAGGGACGTGGTGTGCCCGCTCTTGATGCGGTGGCGGCCCAGCAAATACACGAGCGCGAAGCCCGCCAGGTACATCAGCCCATACCAATGAATGGCTAGCGGCCCGATCTGCAGGGCGATGGGGTCGATTTTTGGATATTCCAGCATGTTCTGCCCGACACAATAAAGTTGAATGATAATAACCGGCGAGCACTGAAGATTCGCATGCCAAGCGAGCCAGCTTCCCCGGGTGCGTTCGCCATGTCCGCGCCCCGACGGCCGACAGGAGACACTGACCATGCCGCACAACGAACGTTCCCGCCACATCACCCAAGGCGTCGCGCGCGCGCCCAATCGCGCCATGTACTACGCGCTGGGCTACAAAGAAGCCGATTTCGAAAACCCCATGATCGGCGTGGCCAACGGCCATTCGACGATCACGCCCTGTAATAGCGGCTTGCAGCGGTTGGCCGACGCCGCCATCGACGCGATCCGCGCCTCGCGCGCCAATCCCCAGGTGTTTGGCACGCCCACCATCTCTGATGGCATGTCCATGGGCACCGAAGGCATGAAGTATTCGCTGGTGTCGCGCGAGGTCATCGCCGACTGCATCGAAACCGCCGCGCAGGGCCAATGGATGGACGGCGTCGTCGTCATCGGCGGATGCGACAAGAACATGCCTGGCGGCATGATCGCCCTGGCGCGCACCAACGTGCCCGGCATCTATGTCTACGGCGGAACCATCAAGCCCGGCCGCTACAAGGGCAACGACCTCACCATCGTGTCCGTGTTCGAGGCCGTCGGCGAATACACCATGGGCCGCATGCCCGAAGAGGACTTCAAGCAGATCGAGAAATGCGCGATTCCCGGCTCGGGCTCTTGCGGCGGCATGTACACCGCCAATACGATGAGCTCGGCATTCGAAGCCATGGGCATGAGTCTGCCGTATTCCAGCACGATGGCCAACGAAGACGAGGAAAAGGTCACCTCGGCCGCCGAGTCCGCGCGTGTGCTCGTCGACGCGGTCAAGCGCAACCTGCGCCCGCGCGACATCATCACCCGCGAATCCATCGAGAACGCCGTGTCCGTCATCATGGCCACGGGCGGCTCCACCAATGCGGTGCTGCATTTCCTGGCCATCGCGCACGCGGCCGAAGTGCCGTGGACCATCGACGACTTTGAACGCATCCGCCGGCGCGTGCCCGTGCTGTGCGACCTGAAGCCGTCCGGCAAGTACGTGGCCACCGACCTGCATCGCGCCGGCGGCATTCCGCAAGTCATGAAGCTCCTGCTCAATGCCGGGCTGCTGCATGGCGAATGCATCACTATCACCGGCAAGACCATCGCGGAAACGCTCGCGGACGTGCCTGACGCGCCCCGCGCGGACCAGGATGTCATCATGCCCATCGACCGCGCGCTCTATCCGCAGGGCCACCTCGCCATTCTGAAGGGAAATCTCTCGCCCGAAGGGTGCGTCGCCAAGATCACCGGCCTGAAGAACCCCGTCATCACGGGCCCCGCACGCGTGTTCGACTCGGAAGACGATGCCATGACGGCCATCATGGCCCAGCAGATCCGCGACGGCGACGTCGTCGTGATCCGCTATGAAGGCCCGAAGGGCGGCCCGGGCATGCGCGAAATGCTCGCGCCCACCTCGGCGCTCGTGGGACAAGGGCTGGGCGAAACCGTCGGGCTCATCACCGACGGACGTTTTTCCGGCGGTACCTGGGGCATGGTCGTGGGACACGTCGCACCAGAAGCGTATGTGGGCGGTCCCATCGCGCTGATCCAGGAAGGCGATTCGGTTACCATCGATGCCCACAAGCTGCTGCTGCAGCTCAACATCAGCGACGAAGAAATGGCGGCTCGTCGTCAGGCCTGGGTCCAACCCAAGCCGCGTTATACACGCGGTGTGCTTGCCAAGTTCGGCAAGCTCGCCAGCACCGCCAGCCGTGGGGCAGTAACCGATGCTTTTGAAGATTAGTCTGTTGTTGGCCGCGGCCGGCGTCCTGAACGCTGGCGCGGCGCATGCGCAAACCACTGGCCTGGACCTGGCCAAGAGCAAGGCCTGCATGGCCTGTCATCAGGTGGAAGCCAAGCGGGTCGGGCCGCCCTTGATGAGCGTGGCGCAGCGATACGCGGGGCAGGGCGACGCCATGGTCGATTACCTGGCGGGCAAGATCCGTAGCGGTGGTCGCGGCGCCTGGGGCGCGGTGCCCATGCCCGCTCAGACTCATGTATCGCCCGAAGACGCCCGCGCCTTGTCCGAATGGATCTTGTCGCTGGCGCCGGCAAAGCAGTAGTCTTATTTTCATGCCCCGGTATCGAGCCGGGGGCGCGGGCCGCACGCAGCGGCCGCCTAATGCAAAGGAATCGTCATGGCAGAACAACCATCACCGGGCAATGAAGTCGCCGTTCTTGGCGGCGGTTGCTTCTGGTGCGTCGAAGCAGTGTTTGCCGACCTGCGCGGAGTTAAAAGCGTGTTGCCGGGCTACAGCGGCGGACACGTCGACAATCCCAGCTACGAACAGGTCTGCGGCAAGGACACCGGCCACATCGAAGTCGCCCGCATCGAGTTCGATCCCGCCGAACTCTCGTACAGCGATCTGCTGCGCGTCTTTTTCGCCACCCACGATCCCACCACGCCGGGGCGCCAGGGCAACGACATTGGCCCGCAGTACGAATCGGCCATTTTCTGGCAAAACGAATCGCAGCGTGAGCAGGCCCAGGCCGTCATCGCCGAGGTCGAGGCGCAAAAAATCTACGATGCGCCCATCGTCACCAAGCTGCTGGCGCCGGCGCATTTCTGGCAGGCCGAGGACTATCACAGCAATTATTTCGCCTTGCATCCCGAGCAAGGCTATTGCCAGTTCGTGATCGCACCCAAGGTCGCCAAGTTCCGCAAGCAATTCCAGGATCGCCTGAAGCGCTAAGCGGCGGCAATCACTGCGCGTGACTGAAGGCCCCGTACGGCGGACACGCGTTGCGCCGACCGCTGCGGGGCCTTTTTTCATGCGGGGTCTTTCCCCGCGCGGTGCTTTTCCCGATGCGGCGCGTGGCAGCTCGACGCGCGCTCAAAGAAAAACCCCGCCACTCGGCGGGGTTTGAACAGGCTATGTCGACGCACGCCAGGCGCTTGTCTTCAAGCGTTATTCCACGGTCTTCAAAACACCGCGGCGCATCTGGTCCAGCTCGATCGATTCGAACAGGGCCTTGAAGTTGCCCTCGCCAAAGCCGTCATTGCCCTTGCGCTGAATGATCTCGAAAAAGATCGGGCCGATCTGGTTTTCGGTAAAGATCTGCAGCAGCAGTCCGC
Organism: Achromobacter mucicolens; assembly: GCF_029866465.1. NCBI lineage: Bacteria > Pseudomonadati > Pseudomonadota > Betaproteobacteria > Burkholderiales > Alcaligenaceae > Achromobacter > Achromobacter mucicolens. The sequence goes on from NZ_CP123364.1 coordinate 746,515, forward strand.
CACCCGGCGCGCCGTCCAGCAAGATGCGGTTCTTCTGCAGGCGCGCCACGTCCTCACCGTGGTTCGGCAGGCGCCGATCCAGCAGTTCGTAGTAGGTCTCCGGCGTGTCCAGGAACACGACGCCGGTCTTGCGCAGCGCTTCCACCGTGGCATAAATGTCATCGGTCGCCATGGCGATATGCTGAATGCCCTCGCCGCGGTACAGATCCAGGTACTCCTGAATCTGGCCCTTCTCGTCGGTGCCTTCCTCGTTGATGGGAATGCGGATATTGCCGCAAGGCGAGGTCATCGCCTTGGACTTCACCCCCGTCACCTTGCCCTCGATGTCGAAGTACCGCACTTCGCGGAAGTTGAACAGGCGCTCGTAGAATTCCGACCACTCGGCCATGCGGCCCTTGTGCACGTTGTGCGTCAGGTGGTCCACCAACGTCAGACCCGCGCCGCGCCAGTTGACGTCGGTCTGCGCGTTGGCCGGATCCAGCGGGATGAAGTCCACGTCATAGATGCTGATGTCGCCAATGCCGCCGTGGCCTTCCTTGCCGGCCCAGCGGTCCACCAGATAGATCAGCGAATCGCCGATGCCCTTGATCGCGGGGATGTTCAGTTCCATCGGGCCGCTATGGGAGTCGAAACCCCAGGCGCCCAGTTCCAGCGCGCGCTTGTAGGCGGCATTGGCGTCCTGCACGCGAAAGCCAATCGCACAGATCGAAGGGCCGTGCAAACGGGCAAAGCGCTGGGCAAAGGAATCGGGCTCGGCGTTGATCAGGAAATTCACGCCGCCTTGACGGTACAGGGTCACGTCCTTGTGGCGATGCTTGGCAATGGCCTTGAATCCCAGCAGTTCAAACACCTTGCGCAGCGCGGCGGGGTCCGGCGCGGCATATTCAATGAACTCGAACCCGGCGGTGCCCATCGGGTTGTCCCAGGGTTGGAAAGCGCTGCTCATAAGTCTGCTCCCTTGCATGTTTTAAGTGGACGACTTGTTCTTCAAGTCTAGACGCAGATTGTAGGTAGGAAGGGTGGGCAGACAATTGCAAACATGGCGCAAAAGCACGTGGTTTCGGCAATAATATTGCCCAATATTGTGATCATGGGGTTGAAAATGTCTGCAATTGAGCTCGATAGGACAGATCTAAGGATTCTTGCCGAGCTGCAACGGGACGGGCGCCTCAGCAACCAGGAACTGGCGGACCGCGTCTCCCTGTCTCCCAGCCCCTGCTTGCGCCGGGTGCGGCGCCTGGAAGAGCAGGGCTTCATCAAGAAATACGTGGCGCTCATCGATGCGGCCAAGGTCGGGCTGGGGCTGCTCGCTTATGTGAACATCCGACTGAATAAGCACAGCGGCTCCAGTCACGCGCCCATGAGCGACTTCGCGCGCGACGTCCAGTTGTGGCCGGAGGTCGTCGAGTGCTACGCCATGTCGGGCGACATGGACTACTTGATGCGCATTCAGGTCGCCGACCTAGCGCACTTCTCGCGCTTCGCCATGGACACGCTCATGCGCCACCCTGCAGTCGTGGACATGCGCTCGTTCTTCGCCCTGCAGCAGATCAAGGAAACGACGGAGCTTCGTATATAGATAGCGCGGTGCGGTGCTCCTGCCGGCCCTGGCCGTTGAAGCGGCGGGATGTTGCATGCCAGTCGGTCGGCACCGCTCGCTCCGGTCTTGCCCAGCCTGGACGGGCGGGTTGTGATCGCACCGGCTCGCAACCACGTATATATAGAGGGGCCTGGAGTCACCTCCCTATATATAGAGGAGCGAAGGAGGGCCGCCCCGCAGGCTGATCGCGGTGCGTCCCCGAAAAGAATCATATTTCTGCAAAATGGGTGTCATGCTGGCCACACACGCAGAATTTCTGTGCTATAGTCTCGCTCCTTCGCTGCTCACGCAGTTTCGACAGCGAAGCCAAGCAAGTGCAACAGGCCGGACCAAGGGCAGGTCTGCCGCAAAAGCAGCTGGAAACGGCGCCAAGCGGTTATTGCAAAGATCGACGCAAATCAGGCAGAAGCCAGTTGCAAGATCTGCAAAAATTGTGCTATAGTGTTGGGCTTGGCTGGTGATGATGAATCAGGGTTTACCCTGAAACTGAACTTCAGCCACCTTGCGGTAACCAGCCTTCGGCTTTCCGAAGCCGCTTGCAAAACAAGCGGGGTTGCAAGATAGGATGCAAATCAGGCAGAGGCCGGTTGCACAATCTGCAAAAGCTGTGTTATAGTAGAGGGCTTGGCGGTTGTCGAAAAATTAGGGTTTACCCTGACGTTTCGATAGTCGCTAAGCGCTGAGAAATCAGCGCCGCGATTTGAGGTTTTAGCAGTACCGCTCTTTAACAACTAAACAACCGATAAGTGTGGGCGCTTGATGCGGGTGCAGCGATTAGGTTTCGGCCTTATCGCAAGCACAAGAAATCAAGTGCTCACTAGAAGTGAAGTACCTTAGACGTCAAGTTTAAGAACATACCTCACTTCCTTTGAGTAGCGACGTATGACCTGGTTTGGATTTATTCAGACCAAGAATACGAAACAAATACAGAGATTAAACTGAAGAGTTTGATCCTGGCTCAGATTGAACGCTAGCGGGATGCCTTACACATGCAAGTCGAACGGCAGCACGGACTTCGGTCTGGTGGCGAGTGGCGAACGGGTGAGTAATGTATCGGAACGTGCCTAGTAGCGGGGGATAACTACGCGAAAGCGTAGCTAATACCGCATACGCCCTACGGGGGAAAGCAGGGGATCGCAAGACCTTGCACTATTAGAGCGGCCGATATCGGATTAGCTAGTTGGTGGGGTAACGGCTCACCAAGGCGACGATCCGTAGCTGGTTTGAGAGGACGACCAGCCACACTGGGACTGAGACACGGCCCAGACTCCTACGGGAGGCAGCAGTGGGGAATTTTGGACAATGGGGGAAACCCTGATCCAGCCATCCCGCGTGTGCGATGAAGGCCTTCGGGTTGTAAAGCACTTTTGGCAGGAAAGAAACGTTCCGGGTTAATACCCCGGGAAACTGACGGTACCTGCAGAATAAGCACCGGCTAACTACGTGCCAGCAGCCGCGGTAATACGTAGGGTGCAAGCGTTAATCGGAATTACTGGGCGTAAAGCGTGCGCAGGCGGTTCGGAAAGAAAGATGTGAAATCCCAGAGCTTAACTTTGGAACTGCATTTTTAACTACCGAGCTAGAGTGTGTCAGAGGGAGGTGGAATTCCGCGTGTAGCAGTGAAATGCGTAGATATGCGGAGGAACACCGATGGCGAAGGCAGCCTCCTGGGATAACACTGACGCTCATGCACGAAAGCGTGGGGAGCAAACAGGATTAGATACCCTGGTAGTCCACGCCCTAAACGATGTCAACTAGCTGTTGGGGCCTTCGGGCCTTGGTAGCGCAGCTAACGCGTGAAGTTGACCGCCTGGGGAGTACGGTCGCAAGATTAAAACTCAAAGGAATTGACGGGGACCCGCACAAGCGGTGGATGATGTGGATTAATTCGATGCAACGCGAAAAACCTTACCTACCCTTGACATGTCTGGAATGCCGAAGAGATTTGGTAGTGCTCGCAAGAGAACCGGAACACAGGTGCTGCATGGCTGTCGTCAGCTCGTGTCGTGAGATGTTGGGTTAAGTCCCGCAACGAGCGCAACCCTTGTCATTAGTTGCTACGAAAGGGCACTCTAATGAGACTGCCGGTGACAAACCGGAGGAAGGTGGGGATGACGTCAAGTCCTCATGGCCCTTATGGGTAGGGCTTCACACGTCATACAATGGTCGGGACAGAGGGTCGCCAACCCGCGAGGGGGAGCCAATCCCAGAAACCCGATCGTAGTCCGGATCGCAGTCTGCAACTCGACTGCGTGAAGTCGGAATCGCTAGTAATCGCGGATCAGCATGTCGCGGTGAATACGTTCCCGGGTCTTGTACACACCGCCCGTCACACCATGGGAGTGGGTTTTACCAGAAGTAGTTAGCCTAACCGCAAGGAGGGCGATTACCACGGTAGGATTCATGACTGGGGTGAAGTCGTAACAAGGTAGCCGTATCGGAAGGTGCGGCTGGATCACCTCCTTTCAGAGCTTACGTGCTCGTGTTAAGCGTCCACTCTTATCGGTTGTTTGTTGTAGCTGGCGTAGAAACTAACTGATAGCGCTGCTTGCAGCGCTATCAGTTGGGTTTTACTCAACAGCTACATTTGTTCTTTAACAATCTGGAAGAAGCACAACGAAAATGTGTTCATCAAGTAATCAGCGTTGCTGATGAAGATGGGCACGGGTTGTGATTGCATTATTTTTTGTTCCAAGTTCTCAAGACTGGGGTGATAAACCTCAGACTGCTTTGAAACTTATGAACGGCACAAACGCTAATACTCAGGTCCTATAGCCTACAGCGTTATAGGATCAAGCGACTAAGTGCATATGGTGGATGCCTTGGCGATCACAGGCGATGAAGGACGTAGTAGCCTGCGAAAAGCTGCGGGGAGCTGGCAAACAAGCTTTGATCCGCAGATATCCGAATGGGGAAACCCACTGCAGCAATGCAGTATCCCTAGCTGAATACATAGGCTAGTGGAAGCGAACCGGGTGAACTGAAACATCTCAGTAGCTCGAGGAAAAGAAATCAACCGAGATTCCGAAAGTAGTGGCGAGCGAAATCGGATGAGCCTTTACGTTTTAGCGCGCAGGATAGTCGAACGGAATGGAAAGTCCGGCCGTAGCAGGTGATAGCCCTGTAGACGAAATTCTGTGTGTGGAACTAAGCGTAAGACAAGTAGGGCGGGACACGTGAAATCCTGTTTGAAGATGGGGGGACCATCCTCCAAGGCTAAATACTCGTGATCGACCGATAGTGAACCAGTACCGTGAGGGAAAGGCGAAAAGAACCCCGGAAGGGGAGTGAAATAGATCCTGAAACCGTATGCATACAAACAGTAGGAGCCTCCTTGTGGGGTGACTGCGTACCTTTTGTATAATGGGTCAGCGACTTACATTCAGTGGCAAGGTTAACCGAATAGGGAAGCCGTAGCGAAAGCGAGTCCGAATAGGGCGATTTAGTCGCTGGGTGTAGACCCGAAACCAGATGATCTATCCATGGCCAGGTTGAAGGCACGGTAACACGTGCTGGAGGACCGAACCCACTAATGTTGAAAAATTAGGGGATGAGCTGTGGATAGGGGTGAAAGGCTAAACAAATCTGGAAATAGCTGGTTCTCTCCGAAAACTATTTAGGTAGTGCCTCAAGTATTACTGCGGGGGGTAGAGCACTGTTATAGCTAGGGGGTCATGGCGACTTACCAAACTATGGCAAACTCCGAATACCCGCAAGTACAGCTTGGGAGACAGAGCACCGGGTGCTAACGTCCGGACTCAAGAGGGAAACAACCCAGACCGCCAGCTAAGGTCCCGAATTATCGCTAAGTGGGAAACGAAGTGGGAAGGCATAGACAGTCAGGAGGTTGGCTTAGAAGCAGCCATCCTTTAAAGAAAGCGTAATAGCTCACTGATCGAGTCGTCCTGCGCGGAAGATGTAACGGGGCTAAGCGATAAACCGAAGCTGCGGGTGTGCACTTTTAGTGCACGCGGTAGGAGAGCGTTCTGTAAGCCTGCGAAGGTGGCTTGTAAAGGCTGCTGGAGGTATCAGAAGTGCGAATGCTGACATGAGTAGCGATAAAGGGGGTGAAAAGCCCCCTCGCCGTAAGTCCAAGGTTTCCTGCGCAACGTTCATCGGCGCAGGGTGAGTCGGCCCCTAAGGCGAGGCAGAGATGCGTAGCTGATGGGAAGCTGGTTAATATTCCAGCACCGTCGTACAGTGCGATGGGGGGACGGATCGCGGAAAATCATCAGGGTGTTGGATGTCCCTGTTGCTGCATCGAAGATGGCGCTTAGGCAAATCCGGGCGCGTAAATCAAGGGTGTGGCACGAGCGAGCATTGCTTGCGAAGTGATCGGAAGTGGTTCCAAGAAAAGCCTCTAAGCTTCAGCTGTACGAGACCGTACCGCAAACCGACACAGGTGGACGGGATGAATATTCCAAGGCGCTTGAGAGAACTCAGGAGAAGGAACTCGGCAAATTGATACCGTAACTTCGGGAGAAGGTATACCCCGGTAGTGTGAAGCGCCTGCGCGCTTAGCATGATGGGGTCGCAGAGAATCGGTGGCTGCGACTGTTTATTAAAAACACAGCACTCTGCAAAGACGAAAGTCGACGTATAGGGTGTGACGCCTGCCCGGTGCCGGAAGGTTAAGTGATGGGGTGCAAGCTCTTGATCGAAGCCCCGGTAAACGGCGGCCGTAACTATAACGGTCCTAAGGTAGCGAAATTCCTTGTCGGGTAAGTTCCGACCTGCACGAATGGCGTAACGATGGCCACACTGTCTCCTCCTGAGACTCAGCGAAGTTGAAGTGTTTGTGATGATGCAATCTACCCGCGGCTAGACGGAAAGACCCCATGAACCTTTACTGTAGCTTTGCATTGGACTGTGAACCGGCCTGTGTAGGATAGGTGGGAGGCTTTGAAGCGTGGTCGCTAGATCACGTGGAGCCATCCTTGAAATACCACCCTGGTTTGTTTGCGGTTCTAACCTTGGTCCGTTATCCGGATCGGGGACAGTGCATGGTGGGCAGTTTGACTGGGGCGGTCTCCTCCCAAAGTGTAACGGAGGAGTTCGAAGGTACGCTAGGTACGGTCGGAAATCGTGCTGATAGTGCAATGGCATAAGCGTGCTTGACTGTGAGACTGACAAGTCGAACAGGTGCGAAAGCAGGACATAGTGATCCGGTGGTTCTGAATGGAAGGGCCATCGCTCAACGGATAAAAGGTACTCTGGGGATAACAGGCTGATACCGCCCAAGAGTTCATATCGACGGCGGTGTTTGGCACCTCGATGTCGGCTCATCTCATCCTGGGGCTGTAGCCGGTCCCAAGGGTATGGCTGTTCGCCATTTAAAGAGGTACGTGAGCTGGGTTTAAAACGTCGTGAGACAGTTTGGTCCCTATCTGCCGTGGGCGTTGGATACTTGACGGAGCCTGCTCCTAGTACGAGAGGACCGGAGTGGACGTACCTCTGGTGTACCGGTTGTCATGCCAATGGCATTGCCGGGTAGCTAAGTACGGAAGAGATAACCGCTGAAGGCATCTAAGCGGGAAACTCGTCTGAAGATTAGGTATCCCGGGGACTTGATCCCCCTGAAGGGTCGTTCGAGACCAGGACGTTGATAGGTCGGGTGTGGAAGCGCAGTAATGCGTTAAGCTAACCGATACTAATTGCCCGTGAGGCTTGATCCTATAACACTGATGGTTATTGACCTGGTGATATAGCGTTCCAAGTGTCGTTCAATACAAAATACTGGCTGCACCGTCGGCAGCCAGCCAACACAATTACACCCCACCGTGCGCCGATCATCGAGCCCCAGGCTCTGATCGCCACGCGTTGCGCTTCTTCCAAGATTGGAGCGGTTGCCTAACCCGCAACTGCTCAACCAGTTACGCCTGACGACCATAGCAAGGTGGTCCCACTCCTTCCCATCCCGAACAGGACAGTGAAACGCCTTTGCGCCGATGATAGTGGACGGACGTCTGTGAAAGTAGGTCATCGTCAGGCTTTTATTGCGCAAACCCCCACAGGTAAGCCTGTGGGGGTTTGTTTTTAGTGAGAACCTATGTTCCATGCAGCCGAAGGAGATTCTCCAGCTCGGCGGCGATGCAGGGCAGAGTGCAAATTAGGCAGAAGCCGGTTGCAATCGCTGCAAAAATGGTGATATAGTGTCGGGCTTGGCTGCTACCGAAAGATCAGGGTTTGTCCTGACATTTCGATAGCTGCTAGGGCAGGACGAAAGTCCTGGCGAGACCTGAAGAGGTCGCCGCAAGCAAGCGACGCAACTGCGTAGAGCAAAAAGCGAAGCTGACTTGACAAGCGATAAAAACTTCTTCATAATCTCGTTTCTCTGCTGCAACGACGGCGACGACGCAAAAGCGAAGTTAGCCGAAGTTGAGGGCAGAAACCAGTAGTACAGAATTTAGCAGTACCGCTCTTTAACAATTAAACAACCGATAAGTGTGGGCGCTTGATGCGAGTGCAGCGATTGGGTTTCGGCCTTATCGCAAGCACAAGAAATCAAGTGCTCACTAGAAGTGAAGTACCTTAGACGTCAAGTTTAAGAACATACCTCACTTCCTTTGAGTAGCGACGTATGACCTGGTTTGAATTTATTCAGACCAAGAATACGAAACAAATACAGAGATTAAACTGAAGAGTTTGATCCTGGCTCAGATTGAACGCTAGCGGGATGCCTTACACATGCAAGTCGAACGGCAGCACGGACTTCGGTCTGGTGGCGAGTGGCGAACGGGTGAGTAATGTATCGGAACGTGCCTAGTAGCGGGGGATAACTACGCGAAAGCGTAGCTAATACCGCATACGCCCTACGGGGGAAAGCAGGGGATCGCAAGACCTTGCACTATTAGAGCGGCCGATATCGGATTAGCTAGTTGGTGGGGTAACGGCTCACCAAGGCGACGATCCGTAGCTGGTTTGAGAGGACGACCAGCCACACTGGGACTGAGACACGGCCCAGACTCCTACGGGAGGCAGCAGTGGGGAATTTTGGACAATGGGGGAAACCCTGATCCAGCCATCCCGCGTGTGCGATGAAGGCCTTCGGGTTGTAAAGCACTTTTGGCAGGAAAGAAACGTTCCGGGTTAATACCCCGGGAAACTGACGGTACCTGCAGAATAAGCACCGGCTAACTACGTGCCAGCAGCCGCGGTAATACGTAGGGTGCAAGCGTTAATCGGAATTACTGGGCGTAAAGCGTGCGCAGGCGGTTCGGAAAGAAAGATGTGAAATCCCAGAGCTTAACTTTGGAACTGCATTTTTAACTACCGAGCTAGAGTGTGTCAGAGGGAGGTGGAATTCCGCGTGTAGCAGTGAAATGCGTAGATATGCGGAGGAACACCGATGGCGAAGGCAGCCTCCTGGGATAACACTGACGCTCATGCACGAAAGCGTGGGGAGCAAACAGGATTAGATACCCTGGTAGTCCACGCCCTAAACGATGTCAACTAGCTGTTGGGGCCTTCGGGCCTTGGTAGCGCAGCTAACGCGTGAAGTTGACCGCCTGGGGAGTACGGTCGCAAGATTAAAACTCAAAGGAATTGACGGGGACCCGCACAAGCGGTGGATGATGTGGATTAATTCGATGCAACGCGAAAAACCTTACCTACCCTTGACATGTCTGGAATGCCGAAGAGATTTGGTAGTGCTCGCAAGAGAACCGGAACACAGGTGCTGCATGGCTGTCGTCAGCTCGTGTCGTGAGATGTTGGGTTAAGTCCCGCAACGAGCGCAACCCTTGTCATTAGTTGCTACGAAAGGGCACTCTAATGAGACTGCCGGTGACAAACCGGAGGAAGGTGGGGATGACGTCAAGTCCTCATGGCCCTTATGGGTAGGGCTTCACACGTCATACAATGGTCGGGACAGAGGGTCGCCAACCCGCGAGGGGGAGCCAATCCCAGAAACCCGATCGTAGTCCGGATCGCAGTCTGCAACTCGACTGCGTGAAGTCGGAATCGCTAGTAATCGCGGATCAGCATGTCGCGGTGAATACGTTCCCGGGTCTTGTACACACCGCCCGTCACACCATGGGAGTGGGTTTTACCAGAAGTAGTTAGCCTAACCGTAAGGAGGGCGATTACCACGGTAGGATTCATGACTGGGGTGAAGTCGTAACAAGGTAGCCGTATCGGAAGGTGCGGCTGGATCACCTCCTTTCAGAGCTTACGTGCTCGTGTTAAGCGTCCACTCTTATCGGTTGTTTGATATAGCTGGGATCAGTTGTAGGCTTGGGTCGAGGGAATCTTCCCTAGGTCTTCAGCTTCCTGACTACTGATCCGAGAAGGTTTTGGGTCTGTAGCTCAGTCGGTTAGAGCACCGTCTTGATAAGGCGGGGGTCGTTGGTTCGAATCCAACCAGACCCACCAGGTATTTCGCGGCAAGCGAAATATGGGGGTGTAGCTCAGCTGGGAGAGCGCCTGCTTTGCAAGCAGGATGTCATCGGTTCGATCCCGTTCACCTCCACCATTGATTCTCATTGATCGCCGGTGGCGATGTAGAGGCCAACTCATAGTGTCGTCAGTCACGACGTTATGAGTTGGGTTTTACCCAACAGCTATATTTGTTCTTTAACAATCTGGAAGAAGCACAACGAAAATGTGTTCATCAAGTAATCAGCGTTGCTGATGAAGATGGGCATGGGTTGTGATTGCATTATTTTTTGTTCCAAGTTCTCAAGACTGGGGTGATAAACCTCAGACTGCTTTGAAACTTATGAACGGCACAAACGCTAATACTCAGGTCCTATAGCCTACAGCGTTATAGGATCAAGCGACTAAGTGCATATGGTGGATGCCTTGGCGATCACAGGCGATGAAGGACGTAGTAGCCTGCGAAAAGCTGCGGGGAGCTGGCAAACAAGCTTTGATCCGCAGATATCCGAATGGGGAAACCCACTGCAGCAATGCAGTATCCCTAGCTGAATACATAGGCTAGTGGAAGCGAACCGGGTGAACTGAAACATCTCAGTAGCTCGAGGAAAAGAAATCAACCGAGATTCCGAAAGTAGTGGCGAGCGAAATCGGATGAGCCTTTACGTTTTAGCGCGCAGGATAGTCGAACGGAATGGAAAGTCCGGCCGTAGCAGGTGATAGCCCTGTAGACGAAATTCTGTGTGTGGAACTAAGCGTAAGACAAGTAGGGCGGGACACGTGAAATCCTGTTTGAAGATGGGGGGACCATCCTCCAAGGCTAAATACTCGTGATCGACCGATAGTGAACCAGTACCGTGAGGGAAAGGCGAAAAGAACCCCGGAAGGGGAGTGAAATAGATCCTGAAACCGTATGCATACAAACAGTAGGAGCCTCCTTGTGGGGTGACTGCGTACCTTTTGTATAATGGGTCAGCGACTTACATTCAGTGGCAAGGTTAACCGAATAGGGAAGCCGTAGCGAAAGCGAGTCCGAATAGGGCGATTTAGTCGCTGGGTGTAGACCCGAAACCAGATGATCTATCCATGGCCAGGTTGAAGGCACGGTAACACGTGCTGGAGGACCGAACCCACTAATGTTGAAAAATTAGGGGATGAGCTGTGGATAGGGGTGAAAGGCTAAACAAATCTGGAAATAGCTGGTTCTCTCCGAAAACTATTTAGGTAGTGCCTCAAGTATTACTGCGGGGGGTAGAGCACTGTTATAGCTAGGGGGTCATGGCGACTTACCAAACTATGGCAAACTCCGAATACCCGCAAGTACAGCTTGGGAGACAGAGCACCGGGTGCTAACGTCCGGACTCAAGAGGGAAACAACCCAGACCGCCAGCTAAGGTCCCGAATTATCGCTAAGTGGGAAACGAAGTGGGAAGGCATAGACAGTCAGGAGGTTGGCTTAGAAGCAGCCATCCTTTAAAGAAAGCGTAATAGCTCACTGATCGAGTCGTCCTGCGCGGAAGATGTAACGGGGCTAAGCGATAAACCGAAGCTGCGGGTGTGCACTTTTAGTGCACGCGGTAGGAGAGCGTTCTGTAAGCCTGCGAAGGTGGCTTGTAAAGGCTGCTGGAGGTATCAGAAGTGCGAATGCTGACATGAGTAGCGATAAAGGGGGTGAAAAGCCCCCTCGCCGTAAGTCCAAGGTTTCCTGCGCAACGTTCATCGGCGCAGGGTGAGTCGGCCCCTAAGGCGAGGCAGAGATGCGTAGCTGATGGGAAGCTGGTTAATATTCCAGCACCGTCGTACAGTGCGATGGGGGGACGGATCGCGGAAAATCATCAGGGTGTTGGATGTCCCTGTTGCTGTATCGAAGATGGCGCTTAGGCAAATCCGGGCGCGTAAATCAAGGGTATGGCACGAGCGAGCATTGCTTGCGAAGTGATCGGAAGTGGTTCCAAGAAAAGCCTCTAAGCTTCAGCTGTACGAGACCGTACCGCAAACCGACACAGGTGGACGGGATGAATATTCCAAGGCGCTTGAGAGAACTCAGGAGAAGGAACTCGGCAAATTGATACCGTAACTTCGGGAGAAGGTATACCCCGGTAGTGTGAAGCGCCTGCGCGCTTAGCATGATGGGGTCGCAGAGAATCGGTGGCTGCGACTGTTTATTAAAAACACAGCACTCTGCAAAGACGAAAGTCGACGTATAGGGTGTGACGCCTGCCCGGTGCCGGAAGGTTAAGTGATGGGGTGCAAGCTCTTGATCGAAGCCCCGGTAAACGGCGGCCGTAACTATAACGGTCCTAAGGTAGCGAAATTCCTTGTCGGGTAAGTTCCGACCTGCACGAATGGCGTAACGATGGCCACACTGTCTCCTCCTGAGACTCAGCGAAGTTGAAGTGTTTGTGATGATGCAATCTACCCGCGGCTAGACGGAAAGACCCCATGAACCTTTACTGTAGCTTTGCATTGGACTGTGAACCGGCCTGTGTAGGATAGGTGGGAGGCTTTGAAGCGTGGTCGCTAGATCACGTGGAGCCATCCTTGAAATACCACCCTGGTTTGTTTGCGGTTCTAACCTTGGTCCGTTATCCGGATCGGGGACAGTGCATGGTGGGCAGTTTGACTGGGGCGGTCTCCTCCCAAAGTGTAACGGAGGAGTTCGAAGGTACGCTAGGTACGGTCGGAAATCGTGCTGATAGTGCAATGGCATAAGCGTGCTTGACTGTGAGACTGACAAGTCGAACAGGTGCGAAAGCAGGACATAGTGATCCGGTGGTTCTGAATGGAAGGGCCATCGCTCAACGGATAAAAGGTACTCTGGGGATAACAGGCTGATACCGCCCAAGAGTTCATATCGACGGCGGTGTTTGGCACCTCGATGTCGGCTCATCTCATCCTGGGGCTGTAGCCGGTCCCAAGGGTATGGCTGTTCGCCATTTAAAGAGGTACGTGAGCTGGGTTTAAAACGTCGTGAGACAGTTTGGTCCCTATCTGCCGTGGGCGTTGGATACTTGACGGAGCCTGCTCCTAGTACGAGAGGACCGGAGTGGACGTACCTCTGGTGTACCGGTTGTCATGCCAATGGCATTGCCGGGTAGCTAAGTACGGAAGAGATAACCGCTGAAGGCATCTAAGCGGGAAACTCGTCTGAAGATTAGGTATCCCGGGGACTTGATCCCCCTGAAGGGTCGTTCGAGACCAGGACGTTGATAGGTCGGGTGTGGAAGCGCAGTAATGCGTTAAGCTAACCGATACTAATTGCCCGTGAGGCTTGATCCTATAACACTGATGGTTATGACCTAGTGATATAGCGTTCCAAGTGTCGTTCAATACAAAATACTGGCTGCACCGTCAGCAGCCAGCCAACACAATTACACCCCACCGTGCGCTGATCATCGAGCCCCAAGCTCTGATCGCCACGCGTTGCGCTTCTTCCAAGATTGGAGCCGTTGCCTAACCCGCAGCTGCTCAACCAGTTACGCCTGACGACCATAGCAAGGTGGTCCCACTCCTTCCCATCCCGAACAGGACAGTGAAACGCCTTTGCGCCGATGATAGTGGACGGACGTCTGTGAAAGTAGGTCATCGTCAGGCTTTTATTGCTCAAAACCCCGCAGGTATCCCCTGCGGGGTTTTGTCTTTAGTGAGAGCCCTGCCGGTTGCGGCAAGAGGTGGGTTGCGGCGAGAGCTGCGAACCTTTTAGTACAAGCGGGCGTCAGGTTCGCGTTGCAGTACCCCAGATTCGAACGGTTGACCGTTGTGTCAACTGCTCAAGCAGTCACGCTTGACGACCATAGCAAGGTGGTCCCACTCCTTCCCATCCCGAACAGGACAGTGAAACGCCTTTGCGCCGATGATAGTGGACGGACGTCTGTGAAAGTAGGTCATCGTCAAGCTCTTATCCTCAAAGCCCCACCGGTATCCGGTGGGGCTTTGTCTTTGGCGCTCCAGTCGGCCTGCGAGCCGCGCCAATGTTGGATGTGCACAAATAACAACGGCCGTGGGTGGGGTGGCTTTGTGCGGTAAGATTGTTCGAGTCAATTCGTTGGAGCGTTATCGTGAGTGAACCCCAGACCCCCGTGCCCGGTACGACATTGGACCTTCGCACGTTGACCCACGTGGCCTATGGCTTGTATGCCTTGGGCTTTCTGACGAGTGGATTTCTGGGCATCGCCACGATTGCGGCTGTGGTGCTCATGTATCTCAAGCGATCGGACGCCGCAGGCACCGTGTACGCCGCTCATTTTGACTGGCTTCTGCGCACGTTCTGGTGGGCGTTGCTGTGGCTGGCCATCAGCGGGATCGCGACCCTCATCTTCATCGGATGGATTGGCGTGGCCGCAACCATCGTGTGGGTGCTCTATCGCCTGATTCGTGGCTGGCTGTCGTTGCTGGAAGGTGGCGCGCCCACGTCTTACGCGTGAGTACTGGTAGTACCGCTGGAAAGGCCGGCAGCGATGCCGGCCTTTTTGCATGGCATGAGCGTGTGGGGTGATGCCCACCAGCTGCCCACCTTCAGGGTGCGATCAGCGGCAAGGCTGTGGATACGTCGTTGAGGTGTCGTTGAGGTGTCGTTGCCGTGAGTGCGTCGAGCTTCGATGTGACGCGGTGTCAAGCTGCGGTGCGGGATAGCTGCGGGCGCCGGCGTGACACGATGGCTGGCGGTGCGCCAGCGCGGCTTGGTCTTGCGGTCGGCGAGGGCGCCGTGTAGCGCGTTCAGCGGCGCCTCGTGTGTCTGTCGGCGTGCGGCATGAGCGCAGTTGGTGACGCGGGTAAGGAAGCGCGGCGTGCAGGCATGCAGCGGCACGTCAGACCAGGCGAACTGGCTTTTCAATTCAAGCGGGAATATCCACGAACGTGGCGATGAGGCACTGCGAGGGGGGCTTGCTTGGTGGCGTTGAGCTCGCCCGGCCTGAAGCCAGGGCGTCGCGACAATCCAAAGGCAGGGACGTACGCCGTACGCCCTTTGCCTGCTTACTTCAGATGTGCGTTGACCAGTTTGGTCAGTTCGAACATCGTGACCTGATCCTTGCCGAAGATCGGGCGCAGCTTGGCATCGGCGTTGATGTTGCGCTTGTTGCTGGCATCTTGCAGGTTGTGCTTCTTGATGTATTCCCAGATCTTCTTGGTGACCTCGGTACGCGGCACGGCTTCCGAGCCGATGACAGCGGCCAATTCGGCGCTGGGGGTCAGCGGCTTCATGAATGCAGCGTTCGGCTTGCGCGCGGTCGCGGGTTTGGAGGTTGTGGCCATAATGCGGCGCTCCTTCTCTGGCTGTTGGAAAAATTGTCCTGCGGCCGGAGCATAACGTGTCTCTCCAGTAAAGACAAAGGCATTTATCCTCTGTAGCAACTAAAATGCACCGACCGTCCCCTCTATCACGTCATTCTGTAACGTCCTATGTACGCACGTTCTCCGTTGGAATCGATTCGGCTTTTTCATGACGAATTGACGGCGCTTCGGCGCGATTTGCATGCTCATCCGGAATTGGGTTTTGAAGAAGTCCGCACGTCGGGCATCGTCGCCGGTGCGCTGGAAGCGTTGGGCATCGAGGTGCACCGCGGGATCGGCAAGACCGGTGTGGTGGGCGTGATCCGTGGCAAACGGTGCGACAGCGGCCGCATGATCGGATTGCGCGCCGACATGGACGCGTTGCCCATGACCGAGGACAACACGTTCGGGCACAAGTCGACCAAGCCGGGACTCATGCACGGCTGCGGTCACGACGGCCATACGGCGGTGTTGATCGGCGCGGCCAAGTACCTGGCGCAGACGCGCAATTTTGATGGCACGGCCGTGTTGATCTTTCAACCAGCGGAAGAAGGGCGCGGCGGGGCACGCGCCATGCTTGAGGACGGCCTGTTTGACACCTTTCCGTGCGATGCAATCTACGCCTTGCACAACTGGCCGGGCCTGAAACCGGGCACCATCGGCATCAACCCGGGGCCGATGATGGCGGCTGCCGATCGCTTCGAGATCCTGATCACAGGTCGAGGCGGACACGGGGCGCATCCTTATCAGACGATCGATCCGGTGACCATCGCGGGTCAGATCATCACGGCGTTGCAGACGATCGTGTCGCGCAACGTGAACCCGCTGGATTCGGCGGTGCTGTCGATCGGTTCGGTGCAAGCCGGCCACCCCGGCGCGATGAGCGTGATTCCGCGCGAAGCGCGGATGGTGGGCACGGTGCGGACATTCCGCAAGTCGGTCCAGGAAATGGTCGAGACGCGCATGCGGGAGCTAGTGAGCGCAATTGCCGGTGCGTTCGGCGGCACCGCCGAAGTGGTCTACGAGCGCATCTACCCCGCGACCCTGAACACTCCTCAGCACGCCAATTTGGTGGCCGACATCGCAACCGAGATGATCGGCAAGGAAAACGTGGTGCGCGATTTGGTACCCTCGATGGGTTCCGAAGACTTTTCGTTCATGTTGCAGGCCAAGCCGGGCGCCTATTTCCGTCTTGGCCAGGGCGGGGCCGATTCCGGCTGCTTGCTGCACAACCCGCATTTCGATTTCAACGATGCCGTCATTCCCCTGGGCAGCGCGATGTTCTGCGCACTGGCCGAACGGGGCATGCCTCTGGCAGATTAAGAAGCCTTCCATGTCTACTCAAAGCACGACTCAACTCACCATCACCCGTCCCGACGACTGGCATCTGCATTTGCGCGACGGCGCGGCGCTTGAAGCGGTGGTTGCCGATACGGCGCGCCAGTTTGCCCGCGCCATCATCATGCCTAACCTGAAGCCACCGGTCACGACGACGGAGCAGGCGTTGGCCTATCGCGACCGCATTCTGGAAGCGCTTGCGAAGACGGGCGTCAACCCGGATTCGTTCACGCCCTTGATGACGCTTTACCTGACTGACAACACGCCGGCCGAAGAGATCGTGCGCGCGCATGCATCGGGCCACGTCTATGCGGTCAAGCTGTATCCCGCGGGCGCCACGACCAACTCGGACGCGGGCGTGACCGATTTGCTGGGCAAGTGCACCAAGGCGCTGGAAGCCTTGCAGAAGTGTGGGATGCCGTTGCTCGTGCATGGGGAAGTGACGGATCCGTCGATTGACGTCTTCGACCGCGAGGCCATTTTTGTCGAGCGCGTGATGAAGCCGTTGCGGCGCGCGTTTCCGGCATTGAAGGTGGTGTTCGAGCACATCACGACGAAGGAAGGCGCCGAGTACGTGCGCGATGCGGAAGGTCCGATTGCCGCGACGATCACGCCGCAGCATATGCTTTACAACCGCAATGCGATCTTCCAGGGCGGTGTGCGGCCTCATTGGTATTGCCTGCCGATTCTCAAGCGCGAGACGCACCGCCTTGCGTTGGTCGAGGCAGCAACCAGCGGCAGTCCGCGCTTTTTCCTGGGAACGGATAGTGCGCCGCACGCGCGTGGTCTGAAGGAACATGCCTGCGGCTGCGCGGGTTGCTACACCGCGCTGCATGCAATGGAGCTGTATGCCACCGCGTTCGAAGCGGCAGGCAAGCTCGACAAGCTGGAAGGGTTTGCCAGCTTTCATGGTCCGGATTTCTATGGTCTGCCTCGCAACACCGGCACGTTGACGCTGTCGCGTGAAACTTACCAGGTGCCTCAGGAACTGGCGTTCGGCAATACGACGCTCGTCCCCCTTGCCGCCGGCGAAGCGCTGGAGTGGCGCGCCCACGTTTGAGGGCCTTGCGGCTGGAGCCGACGTGAAAAGGGGTGAGCGGCTTGCCGTTCACCCTTTTTTTGGGCCGCCGAGCGGCCCATCTATATATAGCGGTGCTGTCAGAGTGTGCCGTCGCGCCGCGCTTCGAGCAGTTCCCAGCGTGCGAATTTCTCTTCGAGTTCGGCTTCCAGTTTGGCCAGTTCGCCGTTGATGCGCTCGACCTCGTCCGGCGCGTCGCGATAGAGACTGCCGTCTGCCAGCTTGCCCGCCAGTTCCGCCTGCTTGGCCTCGAGCGCGGCGATCGCGTCAGGCAGGCCTTCGAGTTCGCGCAGGTCCCAGGCGTTGATCTTGCCCGCCTTCGCAGGCTTGGGGCGCGCGGCCTTCGCACGAGCGGCATTGTCGTCGGCGGACTTGGCAGTCTTGTCGGCGTCGGTCTGCGGCGTGGCGGGCGCGGGGCGCTGTGAAACCCACTCGTCGTAACCGCCCACGTAATCGCGCCAGTGGCCGTCGCCTTCGTAGGCGATGGTCTGAGTCACCACGTTGTTGAGGAAGGCGCGGTCATGGCTGACCAGCAGCACGGTGCCGGCATATTCCTGCAGCAGCTCTTCCAGCAGTTCCAGCGTTTCGATGTCCAGGTCGTTGGTGGGCTCGTCCAGCACCAGCACGTTGGCGGGGCGCGCAAAGAGCCGCGCCAGCAACAGGCGCGCGCGTTCGCCGCCCGACAGGCTGCGCACGGGCGAGCCAGCGCGTGCCGGCGAAAACAGGAAATCGCCCAGATAGGTCATCACGTGCTTGCGCACCCCGCCGATCTCGACCCATTCGCTACCCGGACTGATGATGTCGACGAGCGAGGCGTTTTCGTCCAGCTGCGCACGCATCTGATCGAAGTAAGCGACCGCGACGTTGGTGCCCAGGCGGGTCGCGCCGGAGTCGGGTTGCAGTTCGCCCAGAATGAGTTTGAGCAAAGTGGTCTTGCCTGCGCCATTGGGTCCGATGATGCCAATGCGGTCGCCGCGCAGCAGGGTTGTGGAATAGTCGTCGACCACGATCTTGTCGCCGAACCGCTTGCTGACGTGCTCGAGTTCCGCCACGAGCTTGCCGGACCGTTGGCCTTCGGCCAGCGCCAGCGATACGTTGCCAACGCGCTCGCGGCGTTCGGCGCGCTGCACACGTAGGCTTTCCAGGCGGCGCACTCGGCCTTCATTGCGCGTGCGGCGCGCTTCCACGCCCTTGCGGATCCAGACTTCTTCCTGTGCCAGCAGTTTGTCGAAACGCGCCTGCTCCAGCCGCTCGGACTCCAGCCACTGCGCCTTGCGCTCCTGCCATTGCGAGAAATTGCCGGGAAAGCTCAAGAGACGGCCGCGGTCGAGTTCGACAATGCGGGTGGTGACGGCATCCAGGAAGCGGCGGTCGTGGGTGATGATGACCGCGGCGCCTTTCCAGGCGCGCAGCATGTCTTCGAGCCAGGCAATGCCTTCGAAGTCCAGATGGTTGGTGGGTTCGTCGAGCAGCAGCAGATCCGGTTCGTCGATCAAGGCGCGGGCGAGGGCGACGCGCTTGCGGGTGCCGCCGGACAATCCCGCGATCTGCGCATCGGCGGGCAGGCCCAGCTTTTCGATGACGGCGCGCGCGCGCGAGGGGCGCTGCCAGTCTTCGTGGTCGCCGTCCGTGTTGCACACGACATCGAACACCGTGGCATTGTCGTCGAGCTCGGGCTCTTGTTCGACGGTGGCCACGCGCAGGCTGGAGCTGCGGGCGATCGAGCCGTCGTCTGGCTGCGTGCGGCCGTCGAGCAGCCTGAGGAGCGAGGACTTCCCTGCGCCATTGCGGCCGATGAGGCCGATGCGTTCGCCGGACTGGATGGCGAAGTCGGCATGGTCGAGCAGCGGATGGTGCCCATACGCGAGCTGGACGTCGGTCAGGGTGATGAGAGTTTCGAGGGCCATGTGGTTGTTGGTGTCTGCGGCAGCTAAGCGGATCAGCGCGTATTGTCGCAGGAACGCGAGGCCCCGGTCTTGCTGCCGCCGGGCGCCCCGGGGGACAGAGCGGGCGCCTGTAATAGAATACGTGCTGCAAGACGGGTTGGACGATCGCGGTGGGTGCGAGCTCATCGAGGAAGGTCCGGACTCCATAGGGCAGGGTAACGGCTAACGGCCGTCCGGTCGCGCTCTCGGGCACGGCTGAGGAATAGGACCACAGAGACGAGACTGCGGCGCGGGCGCGCTTTGCGCGCACTGATACGGCCATCTCCGTATTGCGCCGACCGGCAACGGGCGGCGGCATCGCAGGGTGAAACGCGGCAACCTCTATCCGGAGCAACATCAAATAGGCATGCGTGCGGCCTCACGGCCGTGACGGGCGGCTCCGTCCGAGCATGCGGGTAGATGGCTACAGCGGCTCAGCAATGATCCGCGCAGAGGAATGATCGTCCGCCAGGGCAACCTGGCGTACAGAATCCGGCCTATAGACCCGTCTTGCATTGAATTCTTCCGGCGCGCGCGGATCTGGACGAGGCCGCGAGGCCGTCTGGCGTCCCACGCACCAGTTTATTTTCACTTCCAGGGTCGCCTGTCCGGCGGGAAGCCTCGCCAACTCGAAGGATCGACCGGGCGGCAGACGGTAACTTGACCCCATTAGCCGCTACTTCTGAAGTAGGACTTTTAGAGTATGTCGCAACCTCCTGATTTATTGGGAGGTTTTTCTTTTTGCGTATTTACAAGTTGATCTAAGTCCTTGTTGTGATTGAAAAAATTGCAACCACGCGCTTGACCGCCCCTGTGCCCATACCGTAGAGTGGGAAATAGTAGGAAATTGTGCAATTAAGTGGGGTAAAAGTGGTGTTTCAGGGAAGCAGCGCGCTCACGCTGGATGCCAAGGGACGGATCTCGATTCCGACCCGGCATCGTGACGCGCTCATGTCGCAGGCCGAAGGCCGGCTGACCCTGACCCGCCACCCCGACGGCTGCCTGCTGGTGTACCCGCGGCCCGAGTGGGAAAAGAAGCGCGAGCAGATCGCGGCTTTTCCCATGACGGCCCGCGCGCTGCAGCGGCTGTTGCTGGGCAACGCTCAGGACGTGGAACTGGACGGCTCCGGCCGGGTCCTGATCGCTCCTGAACTGCGCAACGCTTCCGGTATGACGCGCGATGTGATGCTGCTCGGTCTGGGCTCTCACTTCGAGCTGTGGGACGCCGCTACCCTGGCCAGCCGCGAGGCTGAAGACTTGGCCAAGGGTATGCCGGACGTGTTGAACCAGTTTTCGTTCTGAAAGAGTTATGGAATTCGAACATCGGCCCGTCCTCCTGGCGCCGACGGTGGACGCGCTTTTGCTGCCCGGTTTCGGCGGCAAGGGCGCGGCACGGTCGCAGCCGCAGGGTGGGCAGGATGTGGCTACGCGAATCGAAAGTGGCGTCTTTGTCGACGGCACGTTCGGACGGGGTGGCCACAGCCGAGAATTGCTTGGCCGGCTGGGCAAGCAAGCCCGGCTGATCGTGTTTGACAAGGACCCGCAGGCCATCGCGGTTGCCACCGCCCTGGCGGCCGAGGATGCGCGGGTCACGGTAGTGCATGGGGGCTTTGCCACCATGGCTGAAGAATTGGAGCAGCGCGGCATCGGCAAGGTCGATGGCGTGATGCTGGATCTGGGCGTTTCGTCGCCTCAGATCGACGATGCCGAGCGCGGCTTCTCGTTCATGCGAGACGGCCCGCTCGATATGCGGATGGACACCACTCGTGGTCCCACGGTGGCGGATTGGCTGGCGCAAGCCAGTGTGGATGAGATGCGGGAGGTCATAGCGGATTATGGCGAAGAACGGTTTGCTTTTCAGGTTGCAAAGGCGATTGCTGCTCGCCGCGCAACAAGGCCGCTGCGCACCACGCTCGAGCTTGCCGAGTGCGTCGCCAGCGCCGTCCGCACGCGCGAAAAGGGGCAACATCCGGCCACACGCACCTTTCAAGCTTTACGGATTTACATCAATCGGGAACTCGAAGAGCTCGCGCGCACCCTCGCGTCAGCTTTAGACCTGCTTGCCCCAGGGGGGAGGTTGGCGGTGATCAGCTTTCATTCGCTTGAAGACCGCATGGTCAAGCAGTGCATCGCGGCGGCGGCTCGTCCGGCTGCGGCGCATGCACGCCTGCCCCTGCGCGAAAGCGAAATGCCCCAGCCTGTCGTCCGTTCCCTTGGCAAGGTCGTGGCCGAAGACGATGAAGTCTCGTCCAACGCCCGTGCCCGGTCGGCCATCCTGCGCGTGGCCGAGCGCACCGAAACGCCGCTGCCCCCCGAGGGCGGCTTTGCATTTGTGAAGATCGGCTCGCTGCCCGGCAGCGACCTCGCCCCGCCGCCCCGTCGCGGCGGCAAGGGAGGGCGCCGCTGATGGGTCGCGTCAACCTGATCGTTGCGGCTTTGCTGATGCTGTCGGCCATTTCCCTGGTCACCAGCCGGTATCAGTCGCGCCAGCTCTTCGTGGAGTTGGGGCGCGATCAGGCGCATGCGCGCGACCTGGAAACCAATTGGCGGCGCCTGCAGCTAGAGCGCGCCGAGCTGGCCCGCAATGCGCGGGTCGACGCCATTGCGCGTGACGGCCTGAAGATGATTCCCATCGTGCCGGATCGCACGCTCTATATGAATCAGGCGCCCGTGCCCGCGGCCGCCGGAGGCTCGCAATGAAGCGCGTGCCCTTCTTCGACAACCCCGTGCTGCGCGGGCAGCTGCCCACGTGGCGCGCCCGCCTGGTCCTGATCCTGCTGTTTGGCGGGTTCACCGTGCTGGCCGGCCGTGCGCTGTTCCTGCAGGGATTGTCGACGGAGTTCCTGCAGCAGCAGGGCGAGCGCCGCTACGAGCGCACACTGACATTGGCAGCCACGCGCGGCAAGATCATGGACCGCAACGGCGCGGTGCTGGCATCCAGCGTGCCCGCGCGCGCCATCTGGGCCATTCCCGAAGACGCGAAGCAGGCCACGCCCGCGCAGGTCGACGCGCTGGCCAAGCTGCTGGAGACGCCTGTCGGCGACTTGCGCCGCCGCTTCGTCGACGAGGACAAGAACTTCGTGTACCTGAAGCGCCAGGTCTCGATGGACGTGGCCGACAAGATCAAGCAGCTGGGCATGCCCGGCGTGCACCAGCAGCCCGAAACGCGCCGCTACTACCCGGATGGCGATGTGATGGCCCACGTGGTGGGCTTCAACAGCGTCGAGGATCAGGGCCAGGAAGGCGTCGAGCTGACGTTCAATCAGCAGTTGTCGGGCCGCCCGGGAAGCCGCCGCGTCATCAAGGACCGGCTGGGACGCGTCATCGAAGACGTGCAGGCCGTCACGTTGCCGGTGGACGGCCGCGACCTGCGCCTGTCCATCGACACGCGCCTGCAGTACCTGGTGTTCAAGGAACTGAAGGACGCCATGGACAAGCACCGCGCAAAGGGTGCGACGGCCGTGGTCGTTGATGTACACACGGGCGAGATCCTGGCGCTGGCCAACGTGCCGACCTTTGATCCGAACAACCGCGAAACCTTCCACGGCGCCAACTTGCGCAACCAGGCGATCACGGACACGTTCGAGCCGGGCTCCATCATGAAGCCGTTCACCGCCGCGCTGGCGCTGGACCTTGGGCGCATCAGCACGTCGACGCAATTCGAGACGGGCAACGGCCGCTTCACGTATCAGGGCAGCACCATCAGTGACGTGAGCCGCAACGGCACGCTGGACGTGGCGGGCGTGCTGCGCAAGTCCAGCAACATCGGCATGACGATGATCTCCGAGAAGCTGGAATCCCGCGAAATGTGGGACCGCTTCACCGAATTGGGCCTCGGTCAGGCGCCGCAGGTGGGATTTCCCGGCGCCGCGCCGGGCCGTCTGCGTCCGTGGGAACGTTGGCGCCTGATTGAAAAGGCCACCATGGCCTACGGCTACGGCCTGTCCGTGTCGCTGCTGCAGGTGGCCCGCGCCTATACCGTTTTTGCCCGCAACGGCGACATGGTGTCGCTGACCCTGGTCAAGCGCGACAGCGATCCGACGAGCGTGAAGATCTACTCGCCCAAGACGACGGCGCTGGTGCGCGCCATGCTTGAGGCGGCCACGGGCCCCGACGGCACGAAAGCCGCGCAGGTGCAGGGTTACCGCGTGGCCGGCAAGAGCGGCACCGCGCGCAAGATCGTGGACGGTAAGTACAGCACGCAACGTTACCGCAGCTCGTACGTGGGCTTTGCTCCGGTGTCGGATCCCAAGATCGTGGTGGCTGTGTCCATCGACGAACCGACAATTGGCGGCTATTACGGCGGCGCCATTGCCGCGCCCGTGTTCTCCCATATCGTGGGGGGGAGCCTGAGGTTGATGGGGGTGCGGCCAGACGCACCGTTTGAATCCACGATTGTTGCTGGTATCAAGGAGCCAGGCAGATGAGCGCCAACGGCTTCCACTCTTCCCCTGCCGCCACGGTTGCCGAGACCGTGGCGTGGTTGCATGAGCGCGTGTCGCTGACCGCGCATCTGAAGCTGGACTCGCGCGACATCGAGCCCGGCGACGTGTTCGTCGCCTGCCCGGGTCTTTCCAGCGACGGCCGTCTCTATATAGACAAGGCGTTGGCGCTGGGCGCCAGCGCGGTGCTGTTTGAAGCGCCGGCCACCGATGCCGTTCAGGCCGCGTCGGCCGGCACGCCCATGCTTGCCGTAACGGGCCTGCGCGCGTTGCTGGGCGAGCTGGGCGACACCTGGTATGGGCGTCCGTCGGCCGCGCTGGCGGTGGTTGCCGTGACGGGCACCAACGGCAAGACCTCTTCGGTGCAATGGATTGCGCATGCCCTGAGCCGCAACGAGAAGGCGTGCGGCACGATCGGCACGCTGGGCGCCGTGCTGCCCGACGGGCAGACGCTGGGTGGCAGCCTGACGACGCCCGACGTGCTGACGGTGCATCGCACGCTGGCCGCGATGCGCGACGCTGGCGCGAAAGCCGTGGCCATGGAGGCCTCGTCGATCGGCATCGAACAAGGCCGCATGGACGGCGTGCGCGTTGCGCTGGCCGCCTTCACGAATCTGACGCGCGACCATCTGGACTACCACGTCACGATGGAGCGTTACGAAGCGGCCAAGGCGCGCCTTTTCAGCTGGCCGGGTCTGACTGCGGCAGTAATCAATGCCGACGATGAGGCGGGACGGCGGATGCTCGCTGCCTTGCCGGAAGGCGTCTCGCCGATGGGCTACAGCCTGAGCGACGATCCCGCAATCCCCGCCGCGATGCGTGCGCGCGATCTGCAGGCGACGTCGCAGGGCCAGATTTTTACGCTGGTGTCGCCGCATGGCGAGGCGCAGATCGTGACGCGCCTGCTGGGGGCGCACAACGTTTCGAACCTGCTGCTGGTGGCGGGCGTGCTGTACAAGCTGGGCCTGCCGTTCGCGCAGATTGCGCGCGAGCTGGCCGCGACGGACCCGGTCGATGGCCGTCTGCAGACCGTGGAACCCGCTGTCAGCCTGCCGGCGCATGCGGCCCGCGGTCCGCTGGTGGTGGTGGACTACGCCCACACGCCTGACGCGCTCTCGCGCGCGTTGCTGGCATTGCGCGCCGTCGCTACAGCGCGTTCTGGCCGCCTGGTGTGCCTGTTTGGTTGCGGCGGCGAGCGCGATCCGGGCAAGCGTCCCGTCATGGGCGCGATCGCCGCGGAGCTGGCGGATCACGTTGTTGTCTCCAGCGACAATCCGCGCACCGAGTCGCCCGAGGCAATCGTTCAGCAAATCCTGGCCGGCATTCCCGAGGCGGTGCGTCCCGACGTGGAAGTCGACCGCGCGCGCGCCATCCTGCAGACGATCTGGGCGGCTTCGCCCGAAGATGTGGTGCTGCTGGCGGGCAAGGGACACGAAACCTACCAGGACATCGGCGGTGAAAAGCTGCCGTTCGACGACCGCGAGTGGGCGCGCGTGGCGCTGCTGTTGCAGCAGACGCCGGGCGTGTCCACGGACACGCGCCGCATTGGCGAAGGCGAGCTCTTCGTCGCGCTGGTTGGTGAGAACTTCGACGCGCACGACTATCTGGACCAGGCAGCCTCGCGCGGCGCCTGCGCGGCGCTCGTTGCGCATCGGGTCGCCGATGCCGGGCTGACGCAGCTAGTCGTGGGCGATACGCGCGTTGCGCTGACGCGCATTGGCGCCGCCTGGCGCTCGCGTTTTTCGCTGCCCGTGGTGGCGGTGGCCGGCAGCAATGGCAAGACGACCACCAAGGAAATGATCTCTGCGATGCTCGCCGAATGGCAGGGCGAAGCGGGGCGCCTGGCCACGGCCGGCAACCTGAACAACGATATTGGCGTGCCGCTGACGTTGCTGCGCCTGCGCCGCGAGCATCGCGCCGCCGTGTTCGAACTGGGCATGAACCATCCGGGCGAGATCGCGCAGTTGGCCGCCATAGCCGCGCCGACCGTGGCGCTGGTCACCAATGCGCAGCGCGAACATCAGGAATTCATGCACACCGTCGAGGCGGTTGCGCACGAGAACGGCGCTGCGATCACCGCGCTGCCGGCGGATGGAGTCGCGGTGTATCCCGGAGATGAACCCTACTCGGCCATCTGGGACGCGCTGGCCGCGCCGCGCCGCGTGCTGCGGTTCGGGCTGCAGCCGGGGTTGGATGTTTACGCCGAGCAGATCATTGCGGAAGTCGACGCCACGCGCTGCCGTGTCGTGACGCCGGTCGGCGTTGCCGATCTGACGCTGCCGGTGGCGGGGCTGCACAACCTGCGCAACGCGCTGGCGGCCATCGCCAGCGCGATCGCCGCGGGTGCGCCGCTGGAGACCGCGGTGCGGGCGCTGGCCGGATTCAGCCCCGTGGCCGGCCGCATGCAGCACAAGCGAATGAGTGACGGAACGCTGCTCATCGATGACACCTACAATGCCAACCCCGACTCGGTTCGCGCAGCCATCGATGTACTTGCGCGCATTGCCGGCACGCGCGTCCTGGTGCTGGGCGACATGGGCGAAGTCGGGGACAACGGCCCCGCCATGCACGTCGAGGTGGGCAATTACGCGCGCGAGCATGGGCTCGACGCATTCATCACGCTAGGCGAAGCCAGCCGGGCGGCCGCCGCCGCATTCGGCCCTGGCGCGCACGCCTGCGCATCGGTAGACGAAGTCGTTGCCGCCTTGCGCGGCTTGCGCCCGTCCTGCGTATTGGTAAAAGGATCGCGCTTTATGCGCATGGAGCGGGTAGTGACGGCTTTTTCTTTGAATGAAGGTTCGGCAGCCTCGGGGCAGGGAGAGCAGCATGCTGCTTGAGATCGCCCGTCTGCTTTCTGACGATGTGCGCGCGCTGGGGGTGTTTGAATACATCACCCTGCGCGCCGTGCTGGCGTGCGCGACGGCGCTGGTGATCGGCCTGGTGGCCGGGCCGCGCGTGATCCGCAAGCTGACCGAAATGAAGATCGGCCAGGCCGTGCGCACCTACGGTCCCGAATCCCATCTGGTCAAGACTGGCACGCCCACGATGGGCGGTGTCTTGATCCTGATTTCCATCGCCATCAGCACCTTGCTGTGGGCAGACTGGACGAACCGCTTCGTGTGGGTCGTTCTGCTGGTGACCTTCGGGTTTGGCTGGATCGGCTGGCGCGACGACTACCGCAAGGTGGTCTATCGCGATCCCGAAGGGATGCCGGCGCGGCAAAAATTCTTCTGGCAAGCCACCATCGGCATGGTGGCTGCGGTGTATCTGGCCTTCGCGGTGTCCGCGCCTGCCAACACGGAACTGTGGCCCCTTTTCAAGGCATGGGTGGGCAGCGGCTTCACGATGTCCCTGCCGACGCGCGCCGACCTGATCGTGCCGTTCTTCAAGACGGTGAGCTATCCGCTGGGCGTGCTCGGTTTTGTGGCGCTGACGTGGGCCGTGATCGTCGGCACCAGCAACGCCGTGAACCTTACCGATGGCCTGGATGGCCTGGCGATCATGCCGACCGTGATGGTCGGTAGCGCGCTGGGCATCTTCGCGTACGTGGTCGGCCGCGTCGACTATTCGAAGTACTTGCTGTTTCCGTACATCCCCGGCGCATCGGAACTGATGGTGCTGTGCGCGGCGATCGGGGGCGCGGGGCTCGCATTTTTATGGTTCAACGCGTATCCGGCGCAAGTGTTCATGGGCGACGTCGGCGCGCTGGCGCTGGGCGGCGCGTTGGGCACGATTGCAGTCATCGTGCGCCAGGAGATCGTGCTGTTCATCATGGGCGGCGTGTTCGTGGTCGAGACCCTTTCGGTGATGATCCAGGTGACCTGGTTCAAGTACACGAAGCGACGTTATGGAACAGGTCGACGCATTTTCCGCATGGCCCCGTTGCATCATCACTTTGAAGTGGGCGGCTGGAAGGAAACCCAGGTGGTCGTGCGTTTCTGGATCATCAGCATGATGCTGGTGCTGATTGGCCTCTCCACGCTGAAGTTGCGATGAACATGATGGAAACCCCCCGCGTAGATGCGCCGCTCGTTCTGATCCTTGGATTGGGCGAGACGGGTGTCGCCGCCGCACGCTGGTGCGCCCGTCAGGGCGCCCGCCTGCGCGTGGCCGACACGCGCGCGGAACCGGGAGGTCTTGCCGCGCTGCGCGAGTCGCTGGCGCAAAACGAAGTGGAATACCGCCTGGGTTGCGACGCGTCGTTCGCAACTGATCTGCTGGACGGCGTGTCGCAGGTTGTGCTGAGCCCCGGCCTGGCGCCTGCCCAGGCGCCGGCCGCCGACCTGCTGCGCGAGGCCGAAGCCCGCGGCATCGAAGTCGTCGGTGAAATCGAACTCTTCGCCCGCGCGCTGGCGGATCTGGCCACGGCCCGCGAATACCGTCCGCGGCTGCTGGCCGTGACGGGCACCAACGGCAAGACCACCGTTACCGCGCTGACCCGGCAACTGGTCGAAGCCAGCGGCCTGACGGTGGTGGCCGCCGGCAACATCAGCCCCGCGGCGCTGGCCGCGCTGATGGACGCACTGGACACGGACACGCTGCCGCAGGTTTGGGTGCTGGAACTGTCCAGCTTCCAGCTCGAAACCACGCGCACGCTGATGGCCGATGCGGCCGTCGTGCTGAACGTGACCCAGGATCACCTTGATTGGCACGGCGGCATGCAGGCGTACGCCCAGGCCAAGGCGCGCTTGTTGAAGATGGCGCGCGTCGCCATCGTCAACCGCGACGACCCGCTTACCGTGGAGATGGTGTCCGCGCTGAACGCCATGCACGTGCGCAGCTTCGGCCGCGATGTGCCGGAACTGGTCGGCGACATGGGCCTGGAACTGGGGCAGCGCGTGGCTTGGCTGACGGCCTGCGAACCCAACGATTTCGACGAACCGGCGCCGCCCACGCGGCGCAAGAAGGATGCGCCCGAGCCCGTGCGCGCCAAGGGCCGCATGAGCCGCCTGATGCCCGTGGACGCCTTGCGAATCCGCGGCATCCACAACGCGTTGAACGCGCTGGCCGCCTTGCAGCTTGCCCGCTGCCTGGACCTGGGCTGGGGCGCCATGCTGCGCGCGTTGCGCGACTACGCGGGCGAGCCGCATCGCGCCGCTTTCGTGCGCACGATCGGCGGCGTGGATTACATCAATGACAGCAAGGGCACCAACGTGGGCGCCACCGTGGCCGCGCTGGAAGGCCTGGGTCAGCCTGTGGTGCTGATCGCCGGCGGCCAGGGCAAGGGGCAGGATTTCTCGCCGCTGATTCCTGGGGTGTCGCGTCATGCGCGCGCGGTGATGCTGATCGGCCTGGACGGCCCCGAGATCGGACGTGTGCTGGAGCCGACCGGCGTCAAGTGCATCACCGTCGAAACGCTGCGCGACGCCGTGCGCGGCGCGGCCGAACTGGCTCAGCCCGGCGACGCGGTGCTGCTGTCGCCGGCCTGCGCCAGCCTGGACATGTTCCGCAATTACCCGCATCGCGGGCAAGTGTTCGTGGAAGAGGTCGAAGACCTGGCCCGCGACCGTGGGGAGGTGGCATGATCCGCAACGCCGCTTCCTGGGCGAAATCCATGGCGCGCGACGCCGAGGGCGCACAATGAGCCTGATCGCCGACCTCACCGCCAGCGTCAACGCCGTACGGCCCGGCCGTACCCGCATGCGCAACTTCGACATGCCGCTCGTGATCGCGGCTTCGACGTTGCTGCTGCTCGGCCTGCTGATGGTGTATTCGGCGTCGATCGCGCTGGCCGACGGCCCGCGCTATGCGTCCTATGGCCGCTACTACTTCGTGATCCGCCACGGCCTGTTCGTGAGCGCGGGGCTGGTCGGCGCCGCCGTGGTGCTGTCGATCCCCATCCGCGTCTGGCAGCGCCTGGCCGTGCCGCTTTTCGTGGTGACGATGGTGCTGCTGGTGGCTGTGCTGATCCCGGGGATCGGCCGCGAGGTCAACGGCGCGCACCGCTGGATTCCGCTGGGTCCGCTGAACTTCCAGCCGTCCGAACTGATGAAACTTGCAGCCTTGCTGTACGCGGCGGATTACACCGTGCGCAAGCAGGAGCACATGCAGGCCTTTGCCCGCGGCTTTTTGCCGATGGCGTTTGCGCTGGCCGGCGTGGGCATGCTGCTGCTGCTCGAGCCCGACCTGGGCGCCTTCATGGTGATCGTGGCCATTGCCATCGGCATCCTCTTCCTGGGCGGCATCAACGGCAAGTATTTCAGCAGCCTGCTCGCCGTGCTGGTGGGCACGTTCCTGATGCTGATCTGGCTGTCGCCCTGGCGCCGCGCGCGTCTGTTTGCGTACCTGGATCCCTGGAACGAAGACAACGCATACGGCAGCGCCTATCAGTTGTCGCATTCGCTGATTGCGCTGGGCCGCGGTGAATGGCTTGGCGTGGGCCTGGGCGCCAGCGTCGAAAAGCTGCACTACCTGCCCGAAGCGCACACCGACTTCCTGATGGCCGTGGTGGGCGAGGAACTGGGATTTGCGGGCGTGATGCTGGTGATCACGCTGTTTGCCATCATCGTCTACCGCGGTTTCGACATCGGCCGGCAGGCCATCGCCATGGAGCGCACGTTTGCCGGGCTGGTTGCGCACGGCGTGGCCATGTGGTTTGGCGTGCAATCGTTCATCAACATGGGCGTGTGCCTGGGCCTGCTGCCCACCAAGGGTCTGACGTTGCCGCTGATGAGCTACGGTGGTTCGGGCGTGGTGATGAACCTGTGCGCGCTGGCCATGCTGATCCGGGTCGACGTGGAAAATCGCATCATGATGCGCGGAGGACGGGTATGACCGCCGCGCGCACCATCCTCATCATGGCCGGTGGCACCGGCGGCCACATCATGCCCGGTCTGGCCGTGGCTGACGTGCTGCGCGAACGCGGCTGGCGCGTGCTGTGGCTGGGCAATCCCGAAAAGATGGAAGGCCGTCTCGTGCCGCCGCGCGGCATCGAACTGGTGCCGCTGCGTTTCCAGGGCGTGCGCGGCAAGGGCGCGTCCGCGCTGCTCAAGCTGCCGTTCCTGTTGCTGCGCGCATTTGCGCAGGCGTGGTCGCGGCTGTCCGACGTGCGTCCCGACGTGGTGCTGGGCATGGGCGGCTACGTGGCGTTCCCGGGCGGCGTGATCGCTGCGCTGCGCGGCACGCCGCTGGTCGTGCACGAACAGAACGCCGTCGCGGGCACCGCGAACAAATGCCTGGCCAAGATGTCGCGCCGCGTGTTGAGCGGTTTTCCCGGTGTGCTGCCCAAGGGTGAAGCCATGGGCAACCCGGTGCGTGCCGACCTGTGCGCCTTGCCCGACCCCGCCGAACGCTATGCCGGCCGCACCGGCCCGCTGCGCGTGTTGGTGGTGGGCGGCAGCCTGGGAGCGCAGGCCTTGAACACCACCGTGCCGCAGGCGCTTGCGCGTCTGCCGCTCGAGCGCCGGCCGACGATCGTCCATCAGGCCGGCGAACAACATTTGCCGGCGCTTCAGCAGGCCTACGCCCAAGCGGGTGTTCAGGCCGACTGCCGCGCCTTCATCGACGACATGGCGGGCGCCATGGCCGACGCCGACCTGCTGATCTGCCGCGCGGGCGCCATGACGGTGTCCGAAGTGGCGGCTGCCGGCGTTGCGGCGCTGTTCGTGCCGTTCCCCCACGCGATCGATGACCACCAGACCGCCAACGCGCGCTTCCTGAGCGACGCGCAGGCCGCGTGGCTGCAGCCGCAAACCGCCATGACGCCCGAGTGGCTGGCGGACTGGCTGAGCCAGCGCACCCGACAAGAACTCGAGGCTGTCGCCGTCCGGGCCCGCGCGCATGCGCGTCCCGACGCGGCCGCCCATATCGCCGACGTCTGTGAACAAGCAGCGGGGCGTTCATCATGAAACACAGAATTCAACATATCCATTTTGTAGGCATCGGCGGTTCGGGCATGAGCGGCATCGCCGAAGTGCTGCTGAACCTGGGCTACGACATCAGCGGATCCGACCTGAACGAGTCGGCGGTGACGCGCCGCCTGGCCGGCCTGGGCGTGAAGATCGCGATCGGCCATGCCGCCAGCAACGTCACGGGCGCCAGCGCCATCGTCACGTCCACCGCGGTGGCGGGCGACAACCCCGAAGTGATCGCGGCGCGCGCCGCGCGAATCCCGGTGGTGCCGCGCGCCATCATGCTGGCCGAGCTGATGCGCCTGAAGCGCGGCATCGCCGTGGCGGGCACGCACGGCAAGACCACCACGACCAGCCTGGTCGCCAGCGTGCTGGCGGCGGGCGACCTGGATCCCACGTTCGTGATCGGCGGCCGGCTGAATTCGGCGGGCGCCAATGCGCGGCTGGGGCAGGGCGACTACATCGTGGTGGAGGCCGACGAATCGGACGCCTCGTTCCTGAACCTGTTGCCGGTGATGGCCATCGTGACCAATATCGATGCCGATCACATGGACACGTACGGCCACGATGTGGCGCGCCTGAAGAGCGCCTTCATCGAATTCACACAGCGCCTGCCGTTCTACGGCAGCGCCGTGCTGTGCTCCGACGACGCCAACGTGCGCGAGATCATGCCGTTCGTGTCGCGTCCCATCACGACCTACGGGCTGAACGAGGACGCCCAGGTGCGCGCCTATGAAGTGCAGGCTGACGGCACGCGCATGCGCTTTAACGTGCAACGCACCCATCGCGACACGCTGCTGCCGCCGCTGAATGTGGAACTGAACCTGCCCGGCCTGCACAACGTGCGCAATGCGCTGGCTGCGATCGCCGTGGCGACCGAGCTGGGCGTATCCGACGCGGCCATCTGCGAGGCGCTGGGTTCGTTCAAGGGCGTGGGACGCCGCTTCACGCAGACGGGTGAATTCGCGGTGCCCGCCAACCACGGGGGCGGCACCTTCACGGTGATCGACGACTATGGTCACCATCCCGTCGAGATGTCCGCGACGCTGGCCGCGGCGCGCGGCGCCTGGCCCGACCGCCGCATCGTGCTGGCCTTCCAGCCGCACCGCTACACGCGGACGCGCGATTGCTTCGAGGATTTCGTGCGGGTGCTGGGCACGGCCGACGCGGTGTTGCTGACCGAGGTCTACGCCGCGGGCGAGCCGCCGCTGGTCGCGGCCGACGGACGCGCCCTGTCGCGTGCGTTGCGCGTGGCGGGCAAGGTCGAGCCGGTGTTCGTTGAAGATGTGGCCGATCTGCCGCAGGCGGTCGTGGATTTTGTGCGCGATGGCGACGTCGTCATCGTGATGGGGGCGGGTTCGATCAGCAAGGTCCCCGCCCAGGTGGGAGAGCTGGCATGAGCAAGCAATTCGGCAAGGTAGGTGTGTTGTACGGCGGCCGGTCCGCCGAGCGCGAAGTCTCGCTCATGTCGGGCAAGGGCGTGCAGGAAGCCTTGCGCAGCGCCGGCGTGGACGCGCACCTGTTCGACACCGGCGAGCGCAGCCTTGCCGAGCTGGCGGCCGAAGGTTTTGACCGCGTGTTCATCGCATTGCACGGCCGCTACGGCGAAGACGGCACGCTTCAGGGCGCGCTGGAACTGCTGGGCATCCCCTATACCGGCAGCGGCCCGATGGCATCGGCGCTGGCCATGGACAAGACCATGACCAAGCGCATCTGGCTGCAGCATGGCCTGCCCACGCCCGACTTTGAAGTGCTCGACGCCGATACCGATCTGCGCCTGGTTCCGGACCGCCTGCAGTTGCCGCTGATCATCAAGCCGCCGCACGAGGGCTCGACCGTGGGTATCACCAAGGTCGTCGGTTACTCGGACATGAAAGAAGCCTACGCCGCGGCCGCGCGCTACGACAGCGAGGTCCTGGCCGAACAGTTCATCACCGGACGCGAACTGACCGTGGCGATCGTCGGGTCCGGCAAGGCCGCGCGCGCGCTGCCGGTGATCGAGATCGCCGCGCCGGGCGGCAACTACGACTACGAACACAAGTACTTCTCCGACGACACGCAGTACTTCTGCCCGGCCGCCTTGCCCGCGGACGTGGCTGAAGAAGTCGCGCGGATTGCCGTAAAGGCCTATCAGGCGCTGGGCTGCGAAGGCTGGGGCCGCGCGGATTTCATTCTCGACGGCGACAACCGCCCCTGGCTGCTTGAAATGAATACTTCGCCCGGCATGACCGGCCACTCCCTGGTGCCCATGGCCGCGAAGGCCGTGGGAATCAGCTATGCAGAATTGTGCGTGGCCATCCTGTCCGAGGCTTCGTGCAAGGTGCACAGCCACGCCCGCAACGCTTGACCTGGATATTCCGTGTGGAACGACGCTCGTACTACCAACCTGATCGCCAACACGCTAGCCGTGCTGGCGGTTGCCGCCATGCTCATCGCGGGCGTGGTGTGGGTGGCGCAGCGTCCGTACTTCACGTTGACGGCGATCGAGCTGGAATCGATGCCGGACACCGATCTGCACTATGTGTCGACGGGCGCGGTGCGTTCGGCGATCGCGGGGCGCGTGAAGGGCAATTTCTTCACGGTGGACCTGGACGACGCACGCGAGATCTTCGAATCGGTGCCGTGGGTCCGGCATGCCACCGTGCGGCGGATCTGGCCCAACGTGCTGCGTGTGCGCATCGAAGAGCAGCAGCCGCTGGCGCTGTGGAACGAAAACCAGATGATCAACACCTGGGGCGAGGCGTTCACGGCCAACACGGGCGAGGTGGACGACGACACGGTGCTGCCGCAGTTCTCCGGGCCGGATGGCACGGAAGCGCTTGTGGTGCAGCGCTACGCCGAGCTGGCGCGCTGGTTCGCGCCGCTGGACATGCATGTGGAACAGTTGGAACTGAGCCCGCGCTATGCCTGGCGCGTGGTGTTGTCCAACGGCATGCTGCTGGACCTGGGCCGCGATCCGGGCGCCGACGCGCCGGACCCGCACGGCCTGCCCGGCGCCTTGCCGTTCGCGGCTCGTATTCAACGCTTTGTGCAGGCGTGGCCCACCGTGGCGGGGCGCCTGGAAGGGCGCACCGTCACGCAGGCCGACCTGCGCTATCCGAATGGTTTCGCCCTGGCGCTGGCCCCGTTGCCCGCGTCGGAAACCAAATCCAAATCCACACCGAAACCTCCCAAGAAACGCTAACGCCATGACCCGTGACATCAAGGACCTTATCGTCGCCCTCGATATCGGCACCAGCAAGGTGG
Source organism: Achromobacter mucicolens (assembly GCF_029866465.1). Taxonomy (NCBI): domain Bacteria; kingdom Pseudomonadati; phylum Pseudomonadota; class Betaproteobacteria; order Burkholderiales; family Alcaligenaceae; genus Achromobacter; species Achromobacter mucicolens. The sequence goes on from NZ_CP123364.1 coordinate 781,641, forward strand.
TGGCTGTGGTGGCTGAAATCCTGCCTGAAGGCCGCTTCGAGGTGCTAGGCCTGGGCCAGCACGAATCGCGCGGCATGCGTAAGGGCGTGGTCGTCAACATCGAGACCACTGTGAATTCCATTCAGCGCGCGCTTGAAGAAGCCGAGCTGATGGCAGATTGCAAGATTCGAGACGTCTACACCGGCATCGCCGGCAGCCATATCCGCAGCTTCAATTCCAGCGGCATGGTCGCCGTCAAGGACAAGGAAGTCACCGCCACCGACGTCGCCCGCGTCATCGAGACCGCCAAGGCGGTGAACATCCCGACGGACCAGCAGGTGCTGCACGTGCTGACGCAGGAGTTCATCGTCGACGGCCAGGAAGACATCCGCGAGCCCATCGGCATGAGCGGCCTGCGCCTGGAAGTGCGCGTGCACATCGTGACCGGCGCGGTCAGCGCCGCGCAGAACATCGTCAAGTGCGTGCGCCGCTGCGGCCTCGAGGTGCAGGATCTGATCCTGCAACCGCTTGCTTCCAGCCTGGCCGTCCTGACGGCGGACGAAAAGGAGCTGGGCGTCGTCCTCGTCGATATCGGCGGCGGCACGACCGACGTCGCCATCTTCACCGGCGGTGCGATCCGCCATACCGCCGTGCTGCCGATCGCCGGCGATCAGATCACCAACGACATTGCGGCGATGCTGCGCACGCCCACGCCCGATGCCGAAGAAATCAAGCTGCGCTATGGCGTCGCCAAGCAGGTGCTGGCCAGCCCGGACGAGTCCGTGGAAGTGCCGGGCCTGGGCGATCGCGGCCCGCGCCAGGTCAAGCGCCAGGCGCTGGGCGCGGTGATCGAGCCGCGCGTCGAAGAGCTGTTCACCCTGGTGCAGCAGGTGGTGCGCGATTCCGGCTACGAGGACCTGCTGGCTTCCGGCGTGGTCCTGACCGGTGGATCCGCGCAGCTGCCCGGCATGATCGAACTGGCCGAGGACGTGTTCCTCAAGCCGGTTCGCGTGGCGGTGCCCGATTACGAAGGCAGCCTTGCCGACGTGATGCGCAATCCGCGCTTCTCGACGGTGATGGGGCTGCTGCAGGAAGCGCGCATGCAGCGTGTGCGTGGCCGCAAGGTGGCCGCGCAGACGGGCAATTTCAAGAGTCTGCTTGCGCGCATGAAGGAGTGGTTCATGAATTAAAGGGTGCAGGTTGGGGCCTGCTCCTTGGTGCGAACCGCGGCTGTCTAGCGGGGAGCGCCAGAAAGAGGAGGCGTCTCAAACCCGTGGCGGGCCTATGTAGCCGGCGTCGGCTTTGAGGCGATTCACAAAAGATAGGTTGTCGGGGAATTTTTGTGATTTGCAAATTCGGACTTGTGAGGGAGTCATCATGATGAACTTTGAGATGCTTGAGAACAACACCAAAGGGACCGTAATCAAGGTCGTTGGTGTGGGCGGTGCGGGCGGCAATGCCGTCGCGCACATGATTCGCAGCGGTGTGCACGGGGTGGATTTCATCTGCGCCAACACCGATGCACAAGCGCTGGCGGCAACCAATGCGCCGGTGCAGATTCGTCTGGGCCGTACCGGCCTGGGCGCGGGCGCCAAGCCCGAGCAGGGACGCGCGTCGGCGGAAACCGCGCGTGAGGAAATCCGTGCCGCGCTGAACGGCGCGCACATGGTCTTCATCACCGCGGGCATGGGCGGCGGCACCGGTACCGGTGCAGGTCCGGTCGTGGCCGAGGTGGCGAAGGAACTGGGCATCCTGACCGTTGGCGTGGTCACGAAGCCTTTCTCCTTTGAAGGCAACAAGCGCCTGAAGATGGCCGAGGACGGTATCTCGGAACTGGCCAAGCACGTGCATTCGCTCATCGTGGTGCTCAACGAGAACCTCTATGAACTGATGGACGAGGACGCGACGCAGGAAGACTGCTTCCGTTCGGCCGACGACATCCTGCACAACGCGTGCGCGGGTATCGCCGAAATCATCAACGTCGAAGGCAACGTCAACGTCGACTTCGAAGACGTGAAGACGATCATGGGCGAGCAGGGTCAGGCCATGATGGGCACGGCGTCGGCATCGGGCGCGGACCGCGCACGTGTGGCCGCCGAGCACGCCATTGCTTGCCCGCTGCTGGAAGGCGTGGATCTGAACGGCGCGCGTGGCGTGCTGGTCAACATCACCGCCAGCCGCTCGCTGAAGATGCGCGAAACGCGCGAAATCATGGAAACGATCCGCAGCTACGCTTCGGACGACGCGACCGTGATCTTCGGCACCGCCTACGACGAGTCCATGGGCGAAAACCTGCGCGTGACGGTGGTTGCAACCGGCCTGGGCCGTGCGCAAGCCCGTCCGCAACTGGTGCAGAACACCGCTGAAGTGCTGCGCACCGGCACCGACAACATGCCCATGGGCACGATGCCGGCCGGTCAAGGTGGTGATTACCGCAATCTGGACATGCCGTCGGTCATGCGCAATCCGCGCAGCCAGGCGTCGGCCCAGGTGCGCGCGTTGGAAAGCTCGGGAATGGATCATTTCGACATCCCGGCCTTCCTGCGCAAGCAAGCGGACTGAACCTAGAGCCGGTCAACGGCTCTAACTGCACTCCCTCATCTCCGGTTCGCCCGTCCCCACAGGCGAACCGGAGGCAGAGCGGTCCGTGTTTCCCTTGCACGATAAATAAGGGACGGAGGTATACATCGGTCTGAGCGCCCAGTTTGGATGGCGGCACGGATCGGACAGCGTTACAATACTTCGGTTACGCCGGCAATACGTACTTATCTTGCCGGCTTCCGGGTTCAAAATTCCAAGTCTCATGTTCCGACAGCGCAGCATTCAGAATCTCGTCCGCACGACAGGCGTCGGCGTCCACTCCGGACGGCGGGTGGAGCTCACCCTGCGTCCGGCACAGCCCAACACCGGCATCGTCTTTCACCGTGTGGATCTGCCGCAGGTCGTCGACCTGCCCGCGCAAGCCACGGGCGTGGGCGATACCCGCATGGCTTCCGTGCTGCAGCAGGGCAATGTCCGCGTGTCGACGGTGGAACATCTCATGTCGGCGCTGGCCGGCCTGGGCATCGACAACCTGCACGTCGACCTCACTGCCGAAGAAGTCCCCATCATGGACGGCAGCGCGGCGACGTTTGTGTATTTGCTGCGCTCGGCGGGCATCGTCGAGCAGAACGCGCCCAAGCAATTCATCCGCGTCCTGAAGCCGGTAGAAGTGCGCGAAGGTGAAGGCCGCAACGAGAAGTGGGCGCGCCTGGAACCCCATGAGGGATACGCGCTGGCCTTCTCGATCGACTTCCGCCATCCCGCCATCGACTCGACGGCGAACTTTGCGGAAATCGACTTCGCCACGCACTCGTACGTGCGTGAGATCGCGCGGGCGCGCACCTTTGGTTTCGTGAATGAAGTCGAGGCCTTGCGGTCGATGGGCCTGGCCCGCGGCGGCAGCCTGGACAACGCCATCGTCATGGACGAGTACCGCGTGTTGAACAGCGACGGGCTGCGTTACGACGATGAATTCGTCAAGCACAAGATCCTGGACGCCATCGGCGACCTGTATCTGCTTGGCAAGCCGCTGGTGGCGCGCTATGTGGCGTGCAAGTCGGGCCACGGCCTGAATAACCAGCTGGCCCGCGCGCTGCTCGAGCAGCGCGACGCCTGGGAAATCGTCACGTACGAATCGCAGGCAGAAGCGCCGCAGGCGTTTCGCCACGAATGGAAGCTGGCCTGACGCCAGCTTGCCCTTGAACCCGCGCCCGGGGGCCTGACCCCGACTTCGCGCGGGTTTCTGTTTGGATTCCTGCTTAAGGACGGCACTGGCCGTCATCCCCTGGCGCGATAGTCGCAAACCGGTAGCAGACCATGTGGCCATTGGTCTGAAAAGTTGGTTTCGTGACGTTTCCAGCCCTGCCAGTTGCCGGACAAAGCCGGTCGGCTCAGCTACTCTTGTGGTGCTTCAAGAGCTTGGCGACGGCGTCGGCCAGAGGACCCGGCCGCAGATTGCCGTGTAGCGTTTCGAACGCGCCCAGGGCCTTGTCGCCTAGGGGTTGCGCCTCTTTGGGAGGGCGCGGCTGACGGGAGCCAGGCTTGGGCAAACCCGCTTGTACCTTGATGGCAATTTCGTTAAGGTTCCAGCCTTGATCGGCCAGCGACCGCGCAATGCGCGGCGCCAATTGACGCATTTTGGCCGCGTGCGCGGCCGTGGGCACCACCAGGTGCAGGCACAGGTTTTCCAGCTTGGCGACCTGGCACACGGCACCCAGCGGAGCGGGCAACACCGCCGCCACCGCATACTGAATTTGCAGATGCTTGCGGGCAGTCGCCAACACGCCGGCGCCCCGCATGTCATGACCCAGCCATCCCAGGGCGGTATTTTCTACGCGCCGGCTGGAACTGGAACGTTGACGGTATGAAGCGGGTCTATTCATGCCGGCTTTAAAAGAATTAGGAAGCAAACCTTGAAGATCGTGATTATGCACGCCCGCGAAGGGCAGGACGGGCATTTCACCCTGGGCGGCGCGCGACTGGCGTTGTTTCTGGGGGGCGCCTTGATTACCGCGGCCATTTTTGGCGCCGCGCTTCAACGATACATCACTCCCATCCTTCCCGCCGTGCACACGATGGGTTGGCCGTTGTCCGAACAGCCCGGGCGCGACGCCGATTTCCTGCGTGAAAACATGAACTTGCTGGCTTCGAAGGTGGGGGCGCTGCAGGCCAAGCTGGTCAGCATCGACGGCCTGGGCCAGCGCGTGGCCAAGGTGGCGGGCGTGGCCTACACCGACCCGGAACTGGCCCAGCAGCTTGCGTCGGCCGCGCCCGAAGCGCCGGCCCACCCGGAGGCTACGCAGGTCATGGACGATCTGTTCACCGACCATCCGCCGCCCACCGCGGCGTCGGCCGAGGCGCTGGGCCGGCAGCTTGACGAGATCCAGGCGCGGCTCTCGCAGCAAACCGACAATCTGAAGCTGCTGGACGCCGCGCTCACCAAGCGCTCAGCGGATCAGGCGCGCATGCCGACCGCCATGCCCATCACCGATTACCCTTATCTGACCTCCTCGTATGGCTGGCGCCGCAACCCGGTGACGGGCCGGTCGGCCATGCACGAAGGGCTGGACTTCGCCGCGCCCTCGGGCACGCCGATCCTGGCCGCCTCGGGGGGCGTTGTCCTTGAGGCCAAATGGGCGCCCGGCTTTGGCAACATGGTCGAGATCGATCACGGCGACGGCCTGATCACCCGCTACGCGCATGCGTCTTCGCTGCTGGTCAAGCAGGGCGATCTGGTCGAACGCGGCCAGCAGGTCGCTCGTGTGGGAAGCTCCGGCCGCTCCACCGGTCCGCATCTGCATTTCGAGGTCCGCCTTGCCGGACAGCCGCTGGATCCGCGCCTGTTCCTCGGTCCCCAGCAACAGCCCGCGCCGCCCGCCGTCGCGCGAGCCGCCGCGCCGTGAACCCACGGCGGGTTGGCCTGTCAAACCGGCCAACAGTGATACCCTGGTCATAGGTCCAGGCTATTACGCTTCAGGTGCGTTAAACTGGATCGTTTCCCGGCGGACTCCCGCTCAACCAATAACATCAAGTCACGGGTGATGCCACGCACGCTTTGGCGGTGCGGCATGGCTTGTGCGGCCGACAATACGCATGGTTTCTCTGCTCAAAAAACTCATAGGTAGCCGCAACGATCGGCTGCTTAAGCAGTATCGCAAGCTGGTAACCCAGATCAATGGGCTCGAACCCAAGATCGCCGCGCTCTCCGACGCGGAACTGGCGGCCAAGACCGACGAATTCCGTTCCCGCCACGCCCAGGGCACGTCCCTGGACGATCTGCTTCCCGAAGCTTTCGCCGTGGTGCGCGAATCGGGCAAGCGGGTCTTCGGCATGCGGCACTTCGACGTGCAGATGCTGGGCGGTATCGCCCTGCACAACGGCAAGATTGCCGAAATGCGCACGGGCGAAGGCAAGACGCTCATGGCGACGCTGCCCGTCTACCTGAACGCGATCGCCGGCAAGGGCGTGCACGTGGTCACGGTGAACGACTACCTGGCCCGCCGCGACGCCGAATGGATGGGCCGGTTGTACCGCTTCCTGGGCATGTCCACGGGCGTGGTCGTGCCGCAGCAGCCGAACGAAGAAAAGAAGGCCGCCTACGCTGCCGACATCACGTACGGCACCAATAACGAATTTGGCTTCGACTACCTGCGCGACAACATGGAATTCCGTGTTGAGGACCGCCGCCAGCGCGGGCTGTTCTACGCCATCGTCGACGAAGTGGACTCGATCCTGATCGACGAGGCCCGCACGCCGCTGATCATCTCGGGTCAGGCCGAAGACCACACCGAACTCTACGTCCGCATGAATGCGGTGCCGCCGCTGCTCAAGCGCATGGCGCACGAGCCCAAGCCGCAGGAGCCGGAACCCGAAGGCGATTATTGGGTCGACGAAAAGAGCCAGCAGGTCTACCTGTCGGAAGCCGGCCACGAACACGCCGAAGGCATTCTTGCCCGCCTGGGCATCCTGCCCGAAGGCGAATCGCTGTACGACCCGCGTCACATCGCGCTGATGCACCACCTGATGGTGGCGTTGCGCGCCAACACCCTGTTCTTCCGCGACCAGCAGTACGTCGTGCAGGACGGCGAAGTGGTGATCGTGGACGAATTCACGGGCCGCCTGATGGTGGGCCGCCGCTGGTCCGATGGCCTGCACCAGGCCGTCGAGGCCAAGGAAGGCGTGAAGATCCAGCACGAGAACCAGACGCTGGCGTCGATCACGTTCCAGAACTACTTCCGCATGTACGAAAAGCTGTCCGGCATGACCGGTACGGCCGACACGGAAGCGTACGAATTCCAGGAAATCTACGGGCTTGAAACGGTCATCATCCCGACCAACAAGCCCATGGTCCGCAAGGACCAGAACGACCAGGTCTTCAAGACCGACGGCGAAAAGTACAACGCCATCCTCGAAGACATCCGTGACTGCCACGAGCGCGGCCAGCCCGTGCTGGTCGGCACGACCAGCATCGAGAACTCCGAGCTGCTGTCCGGCCTTCTGAAGAAAGCCAAGCTACCGCACGAGGTCCTGAACGCCAAGCAACACGCCCGCGAAGCCGAGATCGTGGCCGAAGCCGGCAAGCCGGGCCACATCACCATCGCCACCAACATGGCCGGCCGCGGCACCGACATCGTGCTGGGCGGCAGCGTCGACAAGCAGGTCGACCTGATCCGCGCCGACGAATCGCTGTCCGAAGCCGAGAAGACCGCGCGCATTGAAAAGATCCGCGCGGAATGGAAGCCGCTGAACGAGCAGGTCAAGGCGGCAGGCGGCCTGCGCATCATCGGCACCGAGCGCCATGAATCGCGCCGTATCGACAACCAGTTGCGCGGCCGCGCCGGCCGCCAGGGCGATCCGGGCTCGTCCCGTTTCTACCTGTCGCTGGAAGATTCGCTGATGCGCATCTTCGCGGGCGACCGCGTGCGCGCCATCATGGAACGCCTGAAGTTGCCTGAGGGCGAGCCCATCGAGGCCGGCATGGTCACGCGTTCGATCGAAACCGCGCAGCGCAAGGTGGAAGGCCGCAACTTCGACATCCGCAAGCAATTGCTGGAATACGACGACGTCGCCAACGACCAGCGCAAGGTGCTGTACTCGCAGCGCAACGACGTGCTGGAAGCCGCCAGCGTCGGCGCCACGGTGCACAACCTGCGCGACGCCGCGGTGACCGACCTGTTCAACACGTACGTGCCGCCGGAATCGGTGGAAGAACAGTGGGACATCCCCGCGCTGCAAAATGCGCTGGAAGGCGACTGGCACCTGCATCTGCCGCTGACGGAGATGCTTGAAAAGGAACCCAACCTGAACGACGAGGAACTGCGCGAACGCGTGGTGGCCGCGGCTCGCGATGCGTACCAGGCCAAGGTCGACCAGGTGGGCGAAGAATCGTGGTCGCAGTTCGAGCGTTCGATCATGCTGCAGGCGATCGACACGCACTGGCGCGAGCACCTGTCCGCGCTGGACTACCTACGCCAGGGCATTCACCTGCGCGGCTATGCGCAGAAGAACCCCAAGCAGGAATACAAGCGCGAAGCCTTCGAACTGTTCTCGGGCATGCTGGACCGCGTGCGCGACGATGTGGTCAAGGTGCTGATGACGGTGCGCGTGCAGTCGTCCGAGCAGGTCGAGCAGGCCGAAGCCGAAGCGGCGCAACCGCACGTGCAGAACGTGCAGTACCACCACTCGGACTACGACGAGGCGCTGGCGTCCGACGCGCAGGAATCGGGCGCTCAGCCCGCGCGCAACGCCATGCCCAAGGTCGGCCGAAACGATCCGTGCCCGTGCGGCAGCGGCAAGAAGTACAAGCAGTGCCACGGTAAGCTGGTCTGATAAAAGGGGTTAGCCTTCATGCTGCATTCCGTCGGCCGCACTGAATTCGACCACGCCGTCGTCATGGTGCGTGACCGGCTGGATGCGCTGGCGCCCCATTACGAACGGCAGGGCTTTCATCTCAGCGACAAGGCCGTGCACAACCTGGGGTCGTGCAACCGCCTGATCGTGCTGGAAGGCACGTACGTCGAATTGCTGGGATGGCCGCCCGGCGCGCCGCCCGCGCGCAAGGAAATCGCCGATTCGCCTTTCGGGCTGGAAGCGCTGGTTTTTCGCACCTATGACGCCGAGGCCACCTACACGCGGTTGCGTGAGGCCGGCTTTGCCGTCAACCCCGTGCAGGAGCTGACCCGTCCGGCCATGCTGGACGGCCAGGAAGTTCAGGCCCGATTCCATACCGTGCGCTTTGCCGCGCAGCCCTTGCCCGGCATCCGCATGTATTTCTGCCGTCACCTGACGCCCGAGTGCGTCTGGGCGCCGGCATTGATGGCGCATCCCAACGGGGCCCGCAGCCTGCATCGTATCGACGCGCGCGCGGCGGACGCCCGAGGCGTGGCCGAGCGCCTGGCGCTGGTGGCCGGGGTGACGGCCGAAGCCGCCACCGGCGGTTGGGACGTGCCGCTGGCGAACCTGCGCATTCATGTCCAGCAGGACGATGCGGCGCAGTCGCCGGTCTTGTCCACCCTGACCCTCGAAAACCGCGACGGCGCGCATTACACCCTGGATACGGGCTTGTAAGCTACCCGCGTACGCCTGCCCGTCGATCGGCCCGCCGCTTTCCGGCGGGCTTTTTCATGCCTGTCGTTTCCCTGGCGTCCGCGCAGTGAGACGGCGCAGGCCTTGCGCGCTTGGGGCAAACCCGGGTTGCCGCGTAAAGTGTATGCACTTTAGTATGCACTTCATCCCGACTGGAAATTTGCCCACGCGATCCGGTATGACGCTCTCCCAACCCTCGACGCGACCCGCTCCCCGCGCCGCCCGCACGTCGGCCGGACAGGCCGAACTGTATGGCGCCGTCAAGGCGATGGCGGTGCGTTTCGAATTCAAACCGGGCGAACGCATCAACGAGGTTGAACTGGCGCGCCGCCTGAACGTCAGCCGCACGCCGCTGCGCGAAGTGCTGAACCAGCTGATGGTCGAGGGGTTCCTGACGCGGTCGGTCAACCGCGGGTTCATCGCGCGGCTGCTGGATGCCAAGCAGATCCACAGCCTTTACGAATATCGCGCGGTGCTGGAAGCCGGCATCGTGCGGGCCGCGTGCGAACGCGCCACCGACGAAGAACTGGCCAGCCTGCGCGCCTTCGTCGAGCGTTCGCGCGACGAACCCGAAGACAGCGATGCCGCCAGGCTGCTGGAACTGGATGAAGCCTTTCATCTGGCGCTGGCGCGCTACTCGCGCAACGAGGAATTCGTGCGCGCGCTGGAAAGCGTCAATGCGCGCATTCATTTTGTGCGTTGGATCGACATGCAGCAGGGCCGCCGCAGCCACACGCAGGGCGAGCACCTGCGGATCGTGGATGCGCTGGAGCGGCGCGATCTCGACGCGTTGCCCGCCCTCATCAGCGCGCACATCGGCCGGCGGCTGGACCAGATCACCGACGTCATACGCACGGGTTTTTCTACCATTTACATGCGGGACCAGGCCGAACCCGCCAAGGCAGTGCCGGCCAACACCACAACAGCAGGGGAAAACTGATGAATAAAACGATCAAGCGGACGCTGGCGGCGGTATGCACGCTGGCCGCAGCCGGGGGCGCTTTTGTCGCCGCGCCGGTGATGGCCGAGGAACGGCCGCTGATACTCGTCGTGCCGTATCCGCCGGGCGGCAGCACCGACATCCTGGCACGGATCCTGCAGCCGCGCCTGTCGCAGCAGATGGGCGGCCGCGCGGTGGTCGTCGAAAACCGTCCGGGCGCAGCCAGCCAGATCGCCACCGCATTCGTGGCGCGGGCCGAGCCGGACGGCAACACGCTGCTGGTCAGCTTTGACAACCACGGCATCAATCCAGCCGTGAAGCCCAAGCTGCCCTATGACACGTTCAAGGATTTTGTCGCCATCGGGCAGACGGTGCGCTTTCCGCTCGTGATCGGCGCAAACCCGAGCGTGCCCGGGGACAACTTGAAGGAATTCCTGGCGGCGGCCGCCAAGCAGCCGCCCAACAAGTTCAACTACGCTTCCACGGGCGTCGGTTCGCTGAACCACCTGGCGCCGGAAGAGCTCAAGCGGTTGTCCAAGGTCGAGCTGTTGCACGTACCGTACGGCGGCGGCGGACCGGCCATCCAGGCCGTGGTCGGGGGCCAGGCCAACATGACGTGGCTGAGCTTTGCGGCGCTGCGCGGCCAGATCCAGGCCGGCAAGATCAAGCCGCTGGCGGTTGCCGGCGAGAAGCGCTTGCCCGAACTGCCCAATGTGCCGACCGTGGCCGAATCGGGCTTTCCGGGCTTTGTCGCCTATTCGTGGAGCGGCATGTTCGCGCCCAAGGGCACGCCGCCGGCCACCGTCAAGAAGCTGACGGCTGATTTCCAGGCGGTGCTGGCCGATCCCGAGATCAAGAAGAAGGTCACGGAAGCGGGCTTTGAGATCGTGGCCTCCGATGGCCCGGCGCTGGATGCGTACGTGAAGTCGGAATACGACCGCTGGAGCGCCTTCATCAAGAGCAGCAACATCAATCTGGATAACTGAACGGCGTCGGTCCGGCGCGGCGGCAATGCCGCCGCTGCGGGCCGGCTCCTGAATTACGTGGAGATGACATGGAACACATGAACGGCGCCGAAGCGATGGTGCGGATGCTGCAACACAACGGCGTCAAACACATTTTCGGCCTGTGCGGCGACACCACGCTGCCGCTGTATGACGCGCTGTACCGCCTGGATCACGGCATGCAGCACATCCTGACGCGCGATGAGCGCAGCGCCGGCTACATGGCGGATGCCTATGCCCGCGTGACGGGCAAGGTCGGCGTGTGCGAAGGCCCCAGCGGCGGCGGCGCGACCTATCTGCTGCCGGGCCTAGTCGAAGCCAACGAATCGTCGATTCCCGTGCTGGGCATCACGTCGGACGTGGCTGTCGGTTCGCGCGGCAAGTACCCGCTGACCGAACTGGACCAGGAGGCGCTGTACCGCCCGCTGACCAAGTGGAACCGCACGATCGATCGCGCGGACCAGATTCCGGGCATGGTGCGCGCGGCCTTCCGCGCCATGACGACCGGCAAGCCCGGCTCGGCGCACCTGTGCTTTCCCTATGACGTGATGAAGCAGCAGGTCGATGCGTCCGATGTCTGGGCCCAGCCCGAGCACGGCAGCTTCCCGGCCATGCGCTTTGCGCCGGACCCCGCCGACGTGGCCCGCGCGGCGCAGCGGCTGGTGGCCGCGCGTTCGCCGGTCATCATCTGCGGTGGCGGCGTGGTCATCGCCGGCGCCAGCGGCGCGCTGCAAGAATTGGCCGAGTCCCTGAAGGCCGCGGTCTGCGTGACGGTGAGCGGGCAGGGCAGCCTGGCCGACACCCATCCGCTGAACGCGGGTGTGGTGGGCTCGAACGGCGGCGTGATGGCGACGCGCGATGTGGTGGCGGCCGCCGACGTGGTGCTCTTCGTGGGCTGCCGCGCGGGGTCGACCTCGACCGAGCACTGGCGCTTCCCGAATCGCGATGTGCCGATCCTGCACATCGACATCGACCCGATGGTGATCGGCGCCAACTACCTGACCGAAGTCGGCCTGGTGGGCGACGCCAAGCTGGCGCTCGAGGCGCTGTCCGCCGAAGTGCAGGCGCGCATCAAGCACCGGCCCTCCGATGCGGCCGACGGCGCCATGCTGGCCGGCCGCGCCAAGGCCGCGCGCCGCGCGCAGCTTGAACCGCTGGCCGCCAGCCTGGATGCGCCGATTCTGCCCGAGCGTGTGGTGCAGTCGCTGAACCGCCTGCTGCCCGACGACGCGGTGGTGTGCGCGGATCCCGGCACGCCGTGCCCGTATTTTTCGGCGTACTACGATGTCTCGCGCCCCGGCCGCCACTTCATCACCAACCGCGCTCATGGCGCGCTGGGTTTTTCGATGTCGGCGGCGCTGGGCGCCTGGGTCGGCCGTCCGCAGTCCAAGTGCGTGTCGGTGATGGGCGACGGCAGCTTCGGTTTCACGGTGGGCGAGCTGGAAACCATCGTGCGTCACAAGGCGCCGCTCTTGATGGTGGTGTTCTCGAACTCGGTCTATGGCTGGATCAAGGCCAGCCAGAAGGCCGGTTACGACAAGCGCTACTACAGCGTGGACTTCAACCGCACCGACCATGCGCGCATTGCCGAAGCCTACGGCGTGAAGGCATGGCGCGTCGAGGATCCGTCCAAGCTGGACGCGGCGATCAAGGCCGCCATGGAACACGACGGCCCCGCGCTGATCGACGTGGTGACGCAGCCGCTGCAAGACGCCGCGGCGCCCGTGAGCCAATGGATGGGCTGATGCGCTAGCCGCATTCGCTGCATTGCCGATGGGGCCCTTCGCGGGGCCCCATTTTTCTTGGCCGGCCGGATTAGAAAAAAATTCCACGCCGGCGGGCGCGCTCCTATACTGGACCGCTTCAGAGCGGCGGGCCGCGGGCGCCCGGCGCCGTCAACGCGACAGCAGAGGGGGCGGGCATGGACCTGGGGATCAGCGGCAGAAAGGCACTGGTGTTTGGCGGCAGCCGCGGCATGGGGCGCGCCTGCGCCTTGCAGCTTGCGCGCGAGGGCGTGGCGGTGACCATCGCGGCGCGCAATCCGAAGACGCTGGAGGAGGCTGCGGCCGAGATATCGCGTGAAACCGGCGTCGGCGTGGGCTGGGTGTCCGCCGACCTGACGCTCCCCCAGGGGCGCGACGCGGCAATCGCCGCCTGTCCGCATCCGGACATCCTGATCAACAACGCCGACGGCCCGCTGCCGGGCGACTTCCGGGACTGGTCCCGCGACGACTGGATTGCCGCGCTGGACGCCATGATGCTGGGACCGATCGACATGATCCGCCGCGTGGTGGACGGCATGGTCGAGCGGCGCTTTGGCCGGATCGTCAATATTGTGTCGCGCAGCGTGAAGGCGCCGCACGCCGAGCTGGGCCTGTCCAATGGCGCGCGCTCGGGGCTGATCGGCTTCGTGGGCGGCCTGGCACGCCAGACCGTGCGCCACAACGTCACGATCAACAACCTCTTGCCTGGCGCTTTTGCCACCGATGCGCAGATCCGGCATATCCAGGGCATGGTGGAGCAGGGCGGCAAGACATTCGAACAACTGTGGGACGAGCGGGCGCGCAGCAATCCCGCCGGCCGGTACGGCCAGCCCGAGGAACTGGGCGCGCTGTGCGCGTACGTCTGCTCGGCCCACGCCGGCTACATGACGGCGCAGAATCTGCTGATCGACGGGGGCGGTTACCCCGGGACCTACTGATGGCATCAAAAACATCCATGGATCAGACGGACCTCAAGATACTCGCGTTGCTGCAAAAGGACGCCACCTGTTCGGTCGCCGAAGTGGCCGAGCAAGTGAACCTTTCCGTGACGCCGTGCTGGCGCCGCATCCAGAAGCTGAAGGATGACGGCGTCATCGCGCGCAATGCCATCCTGCTGGACCCGCGCGCGCTGGGTTTGAACCTGACGGTGTTCGTGTCCATCCGCACCAGCCAGCACAACGAGAAGTGGACGCAAAGCCTGATCAACGCGGTAATGGCGTTGCCCAACGTCGTCGAATTTCACCGCATGGCGGGTGACGTCGACTATCTGCTGAAGGTGGTGGTCGAGGACATGGCGGCCTATGACCGCTTCTACCGCCGGCTGATCGGGGCAGTGGACCTGCTGGACGTCAGCGCCAGCTTCTCGATGGAAGTCATCAAAAGCACCACGGAATTGCCCCTGAACGCGGTGTAGGCGCGCGGCGCGCAAATTTTTTTCTGCCGCGCGCGCCGCCGCGGATGCAAATTTCTTTCTGCGCGTTGCGCAGGCCCAATCTGGCAATGCTTTTGCGTGAGGGGCGGCGTAGGATATCGCTCACTCCAGTCTTGGAGTGATTTGGGATATCAGAGGACCCTATGTCGTTGGCAGTGCCCGCCGGCTGCGCCGGATTGCAGAAAACGCGGCAAGCAGCATCGGTGGATGACCTGCTGGCCGGCTGGAACGGCGTCGACGACCTGTGGGTGTTTGCCTACGGTTCCCTGATATGGCACCCCGGCTTTTCCTGGCGCGAACGGCGCCTGGCCACGGTGCGGGGCTATCATCGCTCGCTCTGCCTGTGGTCGCATGACCACCGCGGATCGCCGGACAATCCGGGGCTGGTGTTCGGCCTGGACCGTGGCGGCTGTTGCCGGGGCGTCGCGTTTCAGATCGCGGCCAGCGACGTGCCGCAGGTCTTTCAGGCCTTATGGCGGCGCGAGATGGTCACGGGCGCCTACAGCCCGCGCTGGCTGACCTGCCACACCGACGATGCGCCCGTGCGCGGACTGGTGTTCCTGTTGAACCGCGCCTGCCGCGAGTACGCAGCTGACCTGTGCGACGACCGCCTGCTGGCGTCCGTGCGCAATGCGGTCGGGCATTCCGGGCCTTGTCTGGACTACGTGGTGGAAACGGCGCGTGCGTTGCGCGCGCACGGCATCGACGACTGGCGCCTGGGAGACCTGGTGCGCAAGTTGGGCCATGCGTTCTGACGCGATCAGAATTGCCAGCGGCCAAACACGAACAGCACATTGCCGGCGCCGCTTGAGCCCGGGATATACGTGGCGTACAGCATGGCGTCCTTGTAGCCGGCGCTGACCAGCGGCAGGATGCCGGGAAACGGCACGTAGCTCATGATGTCGTGGCGCGCGGTGAGGAACACCGTGTAGCCCGCGCCAAGCCGGAAGTTGTCGCTGACCTGGCCGATTTTCAGAAAGCCGTAGCCGGCAATGGGCTGCACCTTCGAGTGCGAGTCCAGAAACGCCATCGCGTACAGTCCCTGCCAATCCCCGTCCTCATCGTAGATGCTGCGCCCGTAGCCGCCGCCCCAGGCCAATTCACGGAAGCTGTCGATCTTTTCGGCGCTGTACTTGGCGCGGTTGTGCCAGGCGTAGCCGCTGACATACAGGTCATTACCGCCTTCGGTCCAGATCTGGTCGATGCGGTTGCACGCGGACTTGGCCCATGAGGGCATGTCTTCGCAAGCGTGGGCGGTAACGGTGAAGACGGACAACAGCAGGCAGAACAGCGCGGCTCGGAGTCTGGTGGTCATGGCGGCCCCAGGGAAAAGATGACAGTTCCGTTACTGTAACGGAGTGCATGTCGTCTTCCCTGTCAGGGGGCTGTCATCCCCGCGCATTCGGGGGTATTGCCGCCGATCCGGCGGCGTGTCGTGGCGAGGGCGCTACAACAGAAAGATGGTGGCCAGGCCCAGGAAAATGAAGAAACCCAGCGAATCGGTGGCGAAGGTGAGCAGCACCGACGAGCCCATCGCCGGGTCCTTGCCGAATCGTGCGCGCACCATGGGCACCAGCACGCCGACCGACGCGCCGACCAGCATGTTGCAGATCATGGCGGCCATCATCACCAGCGCGATGGACACGGAGTGCGAGATCACCCACGCGAACAGGGCGGCCACCACGCTGCCGCACAGTCCCACCAGCAGCGTCACGAAGAGCTCGCGCTTGACGAGCTGCCACAGGTTGCGGCCCGTGATGCGGCCCATGGCCAGCGCCCGGATGATGAGCGTCATGGTCTGGTTGCCGGAGTTGCCGCCGATGCCCGCCACGATCGACATCAGGAAGGCCAGGATGACGATCTGGCTGACCGTGCCTTCGAACTGCGATGCCACGAACGACGCCGTGGCGGCGGTACAGAGATTGAAGAGCAGCCACGGCGCACGGTTGCGCAGCGCGGTGGTGACGGGGGCGAAGATGTCTTCTTCCTGCAGACCGGCGCGCGACAGCGCCTGCTCTTGCGAGTCTTCGCGCATCACGTCCACCACGTCGGCGATGGTGACGCGGCCGATCAGCCGGCCCTGGTCGTCCATCACGGGGGCGGACACCAGGTCATAACGTTCGAAGGCGCCGGCAGCGTCGGCGTCGGAATCCAGCGGGTTCAGCGTCAGGAAGTCGGAATTCATGACTGCCCGCACTTCGGTTTCGGGCTCGCTGACCAACAGGCGCGACAGCGGCAGGATGCCCTGCAGCTTGTCCTGGCGGTCAACGACGAAGATCTGGTCGGTGTGGTCGGGCAGTTCGTGCAGCCGGCGCAGGTAGCGCAGCACGACCTCGAGCGTGACGTCCTCGCGCACGCGCACCATCTCGAAATCCATGATGGCGCCGACGCTGTCTTCCGGATAGCCCATGGCTTCCAGAAGCTGCGCGCGTTCTTCCTCGGTCAGGCCCTTTTGCACTTCCGCCACCACGTCGGGCGGCAGGTCGGGCGCCAGGTCGGCGAGCTCGTCCGCGTCCATGCTTTCGGTAGCGGCGACGAGGTCCTGGCGGTCCATCGCCTCGATCAGCGATTCGCGGACCCAGTCTTCGACTTCGAGCAGGACGTCCGCGTCGTGCTCAGGGCTGACCAGCTTCCAGATCGCCTGGCGCTCGTCCTTGGGCAGCGATTCGAGGATGAAGGCGATGTCGGCGGGGTGCAGGCCGTCGACAAGCGTTTTCAACTCGGCTTCGTGCTGGCGGTGCACCAGGTCTTCGACCAGGGGCGCCTTGGCGTCGCCTTCTTCCTGGCGGTGAACCAGTTCTTCGACGAGGTGCTGGCGCCGCAAGCGCTCCTGGACTTCCGCGAGGGCGGTCTGGGCGTCTTCCGGGTCGAGGCGGCGGGGCGTCGCGGGCGGTTTCTGCGCGGCGGCGGACTGCGTCATGCGTTACGGCTCAAAGTGTGGGGAGAGGGCGGCTGCGCCGCGCTTCGTCGGTGGCGACGTAGGTCAGCGTGGCCTCGGTGACCTTGACGACTTCGGCGTCCAGGCGCTGGCGTTCCGCGTAGACCTCGACGGATACCGTGATGGACGTGGTGCCGGTCTTGACGATGGCGGCGTAGAAGCTGAGCAGGTCGCCCACGAACACGGGCTCTTTGAACTGGAAGGCATTGACCGCCACGGTGGCCACGCGGCCGGCGGCACGGCGGGCGGCAGGGATGGACCCTGCGATGTCTACCTGGGACATGATCCAGCCGCCAAAAACGTCCCCGTGGATGTTCGCGTCGGCCGGCATCGGCATGACGCGCAACACCGCGTCGCGATGGGCTGGCAGAGTCGTAAACGGGGTTTTGGTGCTGGAGGTCATGCGGCCGACTCCAATGCTAGAGAACCAGCCGATTATGCAGGAAAAACGCGACGGCGGCGTGCGCGTTGACGCCCGCCGCCGTCGCCTTGCGTGGTCATCAGGTCGCCAGCTTGACGATCCCGTAGCCGCCAACCAACAACCAGACGTAAAGGATGAAGCCCAGGGCCATGACACGCGGGCCGGCCTTGCGGATCTGGGCGAAGCGGGTTTCGATGCCCAGCGCGGTCATGGCCATGGTCAGCGCGAAGACGTCGAGCCGGCGGATGGCGGCGACGATATCGGCGGGAATGATGTTCAGGGAATTGACGATGGCCAGCGCCAGGAAGCCCACGGCGAACCAGGGGATGGGCAGCTTTTGACCCTTGCCCTGGCCGCCGCCCGCGTGCGAGGCGGCGCTGCGCAGGTACATGCCCAGGATCAGCAGCACGGGCACGAGCAGCGCCACGCGGGTCATCTTGACGATGGTGGCGACTTCGGTCGTGGCGGGGTCGATGTTGCTGGCCGCGCCAACCACCTGCGCCACCTCGTGGACGGTGCCGCCAATATAGATGCCGAGCGCCTGGGTGTCGAAGTTCAGCCAGCCCGCGTGATAGAAGACCGGGTAGAGGAACATCGACAGCGTGCCAAACAGCACCACGGTCGCCACGGCCACCGCGCTCTTGTGGGGGGCGGCGCGCAGCGTCGGTTCGAAGGCCAGCACCGCGGCCGCGCCGCAGATGGCGCTGCCGGCAGCGGTCAGCATGGCCGTGTCGCGATCCAGGCCCAGGAGCCGTTGGCCGACCACGGTGCCGATCAGCAGCGTGCCCACCACCACGGCCACCGAGACGGCCAGCCCCGGCATGCCGACGGCGGCAATCTGCTGGATGCTGATGTTCAGGCCATAGAAGGCAACCGCAATGCGCAGCAGACGGCGCGCCGTGAAGTTCACGCCCACGCCCCAGTCGGCGGGCATGGTGCCACGCAGGAAGTTGCCGTACAGCATGCCGACGACGATGCCCACGACCAGCGGCGAGAAGCCTAGTTGGCGGATGAAGGGAAGATCGGCCAGTTGCATCACTGCGCCGGCCATCAAGCCTACGAACAACACGCCATTGAGCTTGTCGCGCCAGGGCGTGGCCGCGGCAGCGGGCGCTGCCGGGGCGGCGGCGGGGGTGGAGGGAAGCGGAACGGCGGTGGTGGTGGAGGTATTCATTACTGGCCCTTTGGGCATAACTACATAACTAGACGAAATATTAGATCCGGCCGTATTATTTGAAAAATCTTCAATCTAAATATTGAATATCAGAAAATCTGATATCAGTTCGCTTATGACGCCGGATCAATTGCTCACGTTCGCCGCGGTCGCCGATACCGGAAATATCAGCCGCACCGCCCAGGCGCTGCATTTGTCGCAGCCGGCGGTCTCGGGCCAGCTGCGCGCCTTGCAGGAGTGGTTTGGCGAGCCCCTGTACCGCCGCAGCGGCCACGGCATCGCGCTGACCGAAGCCGGCGAGCGCCTTGCCGAGCAGGCGCGCCAGTTGAGGCAGGTGTACCGGCAGGCGCAGGCCGTGCGGGAATCGTGGCGCGGGCTGGAAACCGGCGCGCTGCGGCTGGGCGCCAGCACCACGCCGGCCAGCTATCTGCTGCCCCGTCTGGTTGCGGACTTTCGCCACGACTTCCCCGCCGTGAGCCTGCACCTGTCCGATGGCAACACGCGCGAGATCGTCGAGCGCCTGCCCGCGCTGGATCTGGCGTTCATTGAAGGGGATGTGCCCGCCGGATTGCCCGCCGATACCGCGGTGCACGCGTGGCGCCAGGACGAGGTCGTGGCGATCGTGCGGGCCGATCATGCCCTGGCGCACAAGGGCGCCGTGACGCTACGGGATCTGGCGGCCTCGCCGCTGGTGATGCGTGAACCGGGTTCCGGCGTGCGCCGGCTGGTGGAACGGGCCTTCAGCGATGGCGGGTTGGCCCCGTCTGTCGGCCTTGAGCTGGCCGGGGTGGAAGGCGTGAAGCAGGCCGTGCGGGCAGGGTTGGGCGTGGGTTTCGTGTCGGTGATGTCGATGCGGCACGAAGACGGCGCACTGGCGGCCCTGCGGCTGTTGCCCAAACCGCTCACGCGGACCCTGAGCATCCTGGTGCCGCACGCCGATGCCGCCGCGCGCGCCGCCGAGCGCTTCCTGGCGATGTGCCTGGCGGTCGGCGGGCAGGAGGGCTAGGCCGGTCTCAGGCCTTGGCCAGCCGCTTGAGCGCGAGCTGCACCCAGTACGTGCCGCCCAGCGGCAGCAGATCGTCGTTGAAGTCGTAGCTGCCGTTGTGCAACATGCAGGGGCCCAGGCCGTGGCCGCTGTCGCGGTGCTCGCCGGTGCCGTTGCCGATCCAGACGTAGCAGCCCGGCAGTTCCTGCAGCATGAAGGCGAAGTCTTCGGCGCCCATGGTCGGCTGCACGTTCGCGTTGACGTTGGCGTCGCCGACGATG
The DNA here is from genome assembly GCF_029866465.1 of Achromobacter mucicolens. Lineage (NCBI taxonomy): Bacteria > Pseudomonadati > Pseudomonadota > Betaproteobacteria > Burkholderiales > Alcaligenaceae > Achromobacter > Achromobacter mucicolens. The sequence goes on from NZ_CP123364.1 coordinate 801,684, forward strand.
TCGCGGAGCACGTCGGCGCAGAACGCCGCTTCCTCGGGGTGGTTGATGGTGGGCGGATAGTTGCGCTGGAAGGTGAACTCGACCTCGCAGTCCATCGCCGCGCTGGTGTGGCGCGCGATTTCTTCCATACGGCGTTCGATCAGGTCCAGCACGTCCAGCGTGAAGGTGCGCACCGTGCCGCGCAATTCGGCATGGTTGGGCACCACGTTGTCGGCGCTGCCCGCATGGATCTGCGTGATGCTGAGCACGGCTGCGTCCAGCGGATTGCGGTTGCGCGTGACGATGGTCTGCAGCGATTGCGCCATCTGCACCGCCGCCATGACCGGGTCGATGCCCAGGTGCGGCATGCCGGCGTGCGTGCCCTTGCCCTTGATGACGATCGAGAATTCGTTGCTGGAGGCCATGATGGGGCCGGGCGTCAGGCCGAACTGGCCGGGCTTCATGCCGGGCCAGTTGTGCATGCCGAACACCGCTTCCATCGGGAAACGCGTGAACAGGCCATCGTCGATCATGCGCTTGGCGCCGCCGCCGCCTTCTTCGGCGGGCTGGAAAATCACATAGACCGTGCCCGCGAAATCGCGGTGCTCGGCCAGGTATTGCGACGCGGCCAGCAGCATGGCGGTGTGGCCGTCGTGGCCGCACGCGTGCATCTTGCCGTCGTTCTTGCTGGCGTGCGCAAACGTGTTGGCTTCCTGCATGGGCAGCGCGTCCATGTCGGCGCGCAGGCCCACCGCGCGATCGCCGGGCTGGTTGCCGCGGATGATGCCCACGACGCCGGTGCCGCCCAACCCGCGATGGATTTCGATGCCCCATTCCTCGAGCTTGGCCGCCACCACATCGGCGGTGCGGAACTCTTCGAAGGCCAGTTCGGGATGCGCGTGGATGTCGCGTCGGATCTTGGAAATATCCTGGTGCCAGGCAACGATGGGTTCAAGGAGTTTCATGAGCGAACTCGGGGGAAATAGGGGGAACGGACAAAGGGTATCATCATTCAAAAATCAATTTAATGGAGACAAATACCATGACGCGTCCGTGGCTTGCTCAGTATCCCCAAGGCGTTCCTGCGGAGATCTCCACCGAGGAATATTCCTCGCTGACCGACTTGCTGGACCGGGCCTGCAAGCGGTACGCGACGCGCATCGCCTGCACGGCGATGGGCAGCGACATCACCTATGCGCAGCTGGACGGGCACGCGCGCGCGTTCGCGGCCTGGCTGCAAGGGTTGAATCTTGAAAAGGGCGCCCGGGTCGCGCTGATGATGCCCAACGTGCCGGCCTATCTGGTGTGCATGCTGGGATCGCTGCGCGCGGGCATGACGCTGGTGAACGTCAATCCGCTCTACACCGCCGATGAATTGCAGCGCCAGTTGCTGGACAGCGGCGCGTCCGTCATCGTCATCCTGGAAAACTTTGCGCATACCCTGCAGCAGGTCGCCGATCGCGGCGAACTCAAGCACATCGTCGTGACGGGGCCCGGCGATCTGCTTGGCGGCCTGAAGGCGCCGCTGGTCAACCTGGCCGCGCGCTACATCAAGAAGATCGTGCCGCCGTGGCAAATCGACGGCGCGCTGGCGCTGCCCAAGCTGCTGCACGAGGGTGCGCACCTGCCTTTCAATCCGCCGGCCATCTCGATGGACGACGTGGCGGTGCTGCAGTACACGGGCGGCACCACCGGCGTGCCCAAGGGCGCCATGCTGTCGCACCGCAACCTGGTGGCCAACGTGCTGCAGACCGAGGCGGTCGCGCAGCCGGTCGTGCACGACATGGCGGACCAGCAGCTCACCATCATCAGCGCGCTGCCGCTCTATCACGTGTTCGCCATGACGGTGTGCGGTCTTTATGCCCTGCACGCGGGCATGCGCAACGTGCTCATCATCAATCCGCGCGACCAGCCTTCGCTCATCAATGCGTGGCGCAAGACGCCGGTGAATGTGTTTCCCGGCGTCAATACGCTGTTCAACGCGCTGGCGCACAACGAGGACTTTGCGCGCCTGGATTTCTCGGGCCTGCGGCTGACGCTGGGCGGCGGGATGGCCGTGCAGCAGCAGGTGGCCGAACGCTGGCTGAAGATCACGGGCCGGCCGCTGATCGAGGGCTACGGCCTGTCCGAGACGTCGCCGGTGGCGACGGTCAATCCCACCAACGCCACCGCGTATTCCGGCTCCATCGGGCTGCCGCTGCCGTCGACGGACGTCGCGATCCTGGACGATGCCGGCAACGAGGTGCCGCTCGGAGAACGTGGCGAGGTCGGGATTCGCGGGCCGCAGGTCATGCTGGGGTACTGGCGCAAGCCCGACGAGACGCGTAATTCGATGACGGCCGATGGGTTCTTTCGGACCGGCGACATCGGCATCATGGACGAGCAGGGCTACACCCGCATCGTGGACCGCAAGAAGGACATGATCGCGGTGTCCGGCTTCAAGGTCTATCCGAACGAGGTCGAGGCCGCGGTCGCGCAGCATCCGGGCGTGCTGGAATGCGCGGCGATCGGCGTGCCGGACGAGCACTCCGGCGAGGCGGTCAAGGTGTTTGTCGTGAAGAAAGACCCGTCGCTGACCGAAGCCCAGGTGCAGCAATGGTGCAAGGACAAGCTGACAGGCTACAAGCGGCCGCGCTTCGTTGAATTCCGCGACGAGCTGCCCAAGAGCAACGTGGGCAAGATCCTGCGCCGCGAACTGCGGCCTGACGCGCAGGCCGCGGCGCCCGCGAAGACGTCCGCCTAGCGGGGCGCCTCAGCCTTGCTTGTTCAGGTGAGGCGCAATCATTTCGTGCAGCGCGCGTTCGATGGCGGGATTGCCCGCCACGACGCGCCCGCCGATCGGCCAGGGATCCTGCTTGTGCATGTCGGTGCACACGCCGCCCGCCTCGCGCAGGATCAGCGTGCCCGCGGCCACGTCCCAGGGCGCCAGGCCCATTTCCCAATAGCCGTCGTACCGGCCGCAGGCAGTCCAGGCCAAATCGAGCGCGGCGGCGCCCATGCGGCGCACGCCGCGCGCGCGGTTGATGGCGTCGTGCAGCATCGGCATGTATTGCGCGGCGAACGAAAAATCGCGGAACGGAAAGCCCGTGGCCAGCACGGCGTCTTCGATCGTCTGCGTGCGCGAGCACGAGATGCGGCGGCCGTTGAGCCACGCGCCCACGCCGTACACGCCCGTGAAGAGCTCTTCGCGGCTGGGGTCGTAGACCACGCCGATGACCGGCGTGTCTTCGGCCAGCGTTTCGTTGGCGGACATCGAGGTGCCGGCATGCGCGATCAGGGCGATCGAGACGGCGTAATGCGGGATGTCGTGCAGGAAGTTGGTGGTGCCGTCGAGCGGGTCGATGTACCAGGTGGCCACACCTTGGGCCTTGCCGCCCGTTTCCTCGGCGACGATGCCGAACTTGGGGGTGCGGGCCTTCAATTCCTGGATGATCGCGGCCTCCGCCTCGCGGTCCGCCTGGGACACGAGGTCGTTGCGGGCCTTGCGATCGATCACGAGATCGGCGCGGTGGTGCGCGTAGGATTGCAGGATGGCTGCGCCAGCATGAGCTGCCGTGACGGCCGCGTCGATCGCGGCGCACAGGTCGATGGGCGATGCCAGCGATTGGGGCTGATCGTAGGTATCCATTGGCCCAGTGTAAGCCCACCCATGCGGCAAACCTGTAGCAAACGGACTAATCCTTTCGCCGCGTGGTGCGCATCCAACGCGAACGGCCATGTGGCCGGATAATTCGCGCTTCATCATGTTTGTATCTTTGGGCTGAATGTCTGTGACTTATGTTCCGCTGGTCCCCGCAACGGGGGATGTCGACGCCGACGGCAGGCTGGTCAGCGCCGTTTATGGGGACGTCTACCACTCCCCATCCGGGGCGATGGGCCAGGCCGAGCACGTTTTCCTGCGGGGCAACGGACTGCCGGAGCGCTGGCGGGGGCGCGCGGCGTTCACCGTCTGCGAGACGGGATTCGGGCTGGGGCTGAACTTCCTGGCGTTGTGGAAGGCCTGGCGCGACGACCCGCATCGGCCGGCGGCGCTGCATGTCGTCTCGATGGAAGCTCACCCCTTTTCGGGGGTCGACATGGCCGCCTTGCTGGCGCGCCATGCGCCCGAGCCGCTGGCCGGTATGGCGCGCGCGCTGACCGCGCAATGGCCGGCGCTGCTGCCGGGGTTGCACCGGCTGGAATTCGAGAACGGCGCCGTCACGCTGACACTGGGCTTTGGCGACGCGCAGGCGCTGGCCCCCCGGCTGGGCGCGCGGGTGGACGCATTTTTCCTGGATGGCTTTGCACCCGATCGCAATCCGCAGATGTGGGCGACGCCGCTGCTGCGCGCCCTGGCCGATCTGGCGGCGCCAGACGCCACGGTCGCCACCTGGGCGTGTACCGGCGAACTGCGCCGCAATCTGGCCGACGCCGGCTTTGACGTGCGGCGCGCGCCCGGTTACGGGGGCAAATGGCATATGACAGTGGGGCAGGTCCGCCAGGCGGGAACTGCCGCGCAGCCCGCGGCGGTCTCGTCCGGACAGCATGCCGTGATCGTGGGCGCCGGCCTGGCTGGCGCGGGGATCGCCCACGCGCTGGCGCTGCGCGGGTGGCGCGTCACCGTGTTGGACGCGGGGCGCGCGCTGGGCGCGCCGGCCCATGCCGGCCACCTGGCCGCTGCGCTCACGCCGGTGGTGGCGCGCGACGACAATGCGCGGGCGCGGCTGTCGCGGGCGGGCAGCGAAAGGGCGCTGGCGCGCTGGCAGGGGCTGCCGGGGGGCGCGGCGCCCCGGGTCTGCGGCACCGTCCAGGTCGAGCGCGACGCCGGCCGGTCGGCGGCGCTGGCGGGCACCCTGGAAGCGCTGGCCTTTCCGGCGGACTGGGTGCGCCAGGTGACGCGGGAAGAGGCTGGCGCATTGTCCGGATTGCCCGTGGCGCGGGGCGGCGTGTTCTTTTCACAAGGCATGCTGGTGCAGCCCGGGCTGCTGATCGACGCGCTGCTGGCCGCGGCCGGGGCTGCGGTGATTGCGGGACGGGCCGACCGGGTGTCGCCCGCAGGTCAAAGCTGGCGGGTGCAGGATGCCTCGGGGACGGAGCTGGCCCGGGCGGACACCGTGATCCTGGCCAATGCCGCCGGTTCACGCGAGGTCCTGGCGGCCAGCGGCCTGCTGGACTCGCTGCCACGCGTCGCCCAGATGCACGCGCTGGCCGGCGAGGTGACGCTGATCCCCGCAGCGGCCCTGGACGGCGGCCCGCGGTGCATCGTCGGCGGCGAAGGCTATCTTCTGCCGGATATTGGCGTGGGCTGCGTGGTCGGCAGCACCTATGTCCATGGCGCCGCCGAGGCCTCGGTGGGCGCCGAAGGGCAGCGTGTCACATTGGGCAAGGCGGCGGGGCTGCTTGCCGGCCACTTCCCGGCATTCGACGCGCTGGTTCCGGGCGATCTTCCCGGCTGGGCCGGGTGGCGCGCCGTCCTGCCGGGCCGTCTGCCGGCCGTCGGCGAGCTGCCCCACGCACCGGGTCTGTGGCTGGCCGCCGGCTACGCGTCGCGCGGATTGTCGTGGTCGGCGCTGATGGGGGACCTGATTGCGGCGCGTCTGATGGGCGAACCGCTGCCGCTGGAGACCGATCTGGTCCAGCTTGTTTCACCACGATGAAAAATATTTAATGCGCCCGGGGCGGCACGCCCGGCTGGCGTAGAATTGTAAGAATTGCCGGAATTTGGCGCCAATAGGCCGCAATTGACCTTTCGGGCCGGCAATTCGGCGACTCGGCGGCATCTGCGCGCCTGGCGCAGGCCAAGGGCTTTATGCCCCTTTTTTGGATGAAATAACCGTCCAAAAGAGGGATCGAGTTTATTTCAAAGCTCAAATCCGTCAAAATAGCGTCTTTTGATGGTTTTTGGCTTAAGCCGGGGGATGCTCTGTGCCGCCCAAGTTCGACTTTGCCCATACTACCCAGCTCGATAATGCCGAGCTGCTGACGTCCCGCCCCAGTCGCATCGATTTCGACGCGGGCGATGGGTTGCATCTGGTAGTCGAGGCGCATGCGCCTGGAGTTTTTCGCCTGCGCTGCGGCGAGGCGAACCACTTCAATGATGACAAGCCGGGCGCGCGTGCGCGCGCCGTGGCCGAAATGCTGCTCGCGCGCCAGGAGGCGGTGGGCGAAGCGACCATCGCGCCTCGCGATGGCGGGGACGGCTGGCGTATCACCCAGGGCGACGTCGCCCTGGAGATCCAGGCCAATCCCGTTCGCATCGCCCTGTACCGCAACGAAGACCGCGTCTTCGAATCCGAGGTTTCCGCGCATACGCCCGCATTCGGGCACAACGCGCTGGACCAGGCCGACGACGCCGTGTGGACGGCCGGTTTCACGTTGGCCGCCGACGAGCGGGTCTACGGTCTGGGCGAAACCCCGGGGGACCTGAACCGCCGCGAGGAATCGGTGGTTTCCGACGATCCGGAGCACCGCGCGCTGCCGCTGGCCTGGAGTCCCCGAGGCTGGGGCGTCTATGCCAATACGATGCGCCGCGTGGAACATTCAGTGGGCGTCGCGCCGGCGGACTCGGCCTATGTGCTGACGGTCGATGACGCGGTGCTGGACTTGTTCCTGTTCGCCGGCGAACCCGCCGAAATCCTGAATCAATACACCGCGCTGACCGGCCGCGCCGGCCAGCCCGTCCTGTGGGCCATGGGCGCGTGGCTGCAGCAGGCCGCGGGCGAAATGCCCACGCAGACGGTTGCCCTGGTGGCGCGCATGCGCGAAAACCAGATTCCGGTGGATGCCGTGACGCTGGCCCAGCCAATCGCGTGGGGCTTCCAGGCGGACAAGACGGTTTTTGAATGGGATGCCCAACGCTTTCCCGACGCCAAGCAGATGCTGGCGCTCTTTCACAAACACAACGTGCATGTGGCGGCCTCCGGCTTTCCGGGCGTCATCAAGACCAGTCCGCTCTTTGAAGAGCTGGAAGATCGCGGCTGGCTGCTGACCAAGGACGACGGCGCTGCCCAGGTGTTCGACGGCAACGCGGCGACATCCGGTCAGCCCTACGGCCTGCTCGACCTGACCTATCGCGACATCTACAACCTGTGGGTCGAGCGCCACCGCCAATTGGTGGAAGACGGTCTGGATGCGCCCGCCTGCGACGCGCAGATCGCCATCCCCGATGGCGTGACCGCCCGCAACGGCGAGACCGGCCCGGCCCTGCGCACGATGTATCCCCTGCTGGTGCGCCGCGCGCTGTTCGACGCGGTGGCCGGATTGAAGGTGCCGCCCGAAGGCGTCGTGCCCAGCGCGGACCTCTTCCCGGCGGCCCAGCGCCTGCCGTGGCAGGTGGGCCCCCAGGTCGACAACACCTGGGAAGGCCTGCGGCACACGCTGCGCACGTCCCTGTCGATCGGTTCCAGCGGCGTGCCCGTCCAGGTGCACAACATTGGTTCGGCCGCGCGCGACCGCGCCGGCATGACGCCCGAGCTTTACCTGCGCTGGCTGACCGCCGGCGTGTTCTCGGCCAATTTCTCCTTCCAGGGCGTGGAAGGGCTGATGCCCTGGGATTTCGGCGACGAAACCCTGTCCCACGCCAAGACCTGGATGCAGTGGCGCTACCGCCTGGTGCCCTATGTGCTGGGTGCCATCGAGGACTCGGCCCGCACCGGTCTGCCGGTGCAACGCTCCATGGCGCTGTCGTTCCCGAACGATCCGCACGCCCACGAATGGGATCTGCAATACCTGCTGGGTCCGGCCCTGCTGGTGGCGCCGGTCACCGAACCGGGCAATCAGGTGCGCGTGTACCTGCCCAAGGGCGAGGCGTGGTGGGATCTGAACACCGGCCATCGCTACGAGGGCGGCACTACCTGGACCATCGATTGCGAGCTTGGCCAGTTCCCGGTGTTTGGCCGCGAAGGTCACATGCTCTGTCTCGGTCCCGCCGCGCAGCATACGGGCGAGTTCAACTCGGCCCGCATCCTGGACGAGGTCTGGATGTTCGGCATGCCGGTGCATAACCCGGTCGTCATGCGCAACAAGATCCGCGTGATGCAGATGCAGGGTTCGAGCTACATCAAGGGGCTGGAAGGGCTGCGGATCTCGCCGTCCGAAGGCCTGGAAGTGAAGCGCCGCGGCGCGGAAGTCCGCATCTCGCGCGCACGCTGAACCCGGGTCGGCCGCAAGCCGGCCGCCGAAAAGAAAGGGCAGTCAGGAAGGCTTTCCTTCCCGGCTGCCCTTTGTGTCTTTGCCGGATCGCCATTGTCGAGGCGTTTGCGCGGCTTTCCAGAAGCCTCGCGGCGCCGGGCCGGCAGTTGATATTACTTGTAGTTATTAAAAATGGAAAAAACGGTCGTTCTCTTTAGAAGAGAAAAGATACAAAATCGCTTGCCATGATTCACATCGAGAACCTATCCAAGACCTACGCCACGCCGCATGGGGAATTCCAGGCGCTGCGAGGCATCAACCTGCACATCGAGCAGGGCGAGGTCTTTGGCATCATCGGTCCCAGCGGGGCCGGTAAAAGCACGCTGGTCCAGTGCATCAACCTGCTGGAACGTCCCAACCAGGGCAACATCTCCATCGGCGGTCAGGCGCTGACCGGCCTGACCGAAGCGCAACTGCGTGAACAGCGCCGCCGCATCGGCATGGTGTTCCAGGGATTCAACCTGCTGTCGCGGCGCACGGTGTACGGCAACGTCGCCCTGCCGCTGGAAATCGCGGGCGTGTCCAAAGCTGAAATTCCGGCGCGCGTGGAGCGTCTGCTGGCGCTGGTCGGGCTGGAACATCTGCGCGACCGGTATCCCAGCCAGATCAGCGGCGGCCAGAAGCAGCGCGTCGGCATCGCCCGCGCGCTGGCCAACAATCCGGACGTGCTGCTGAGCGACGAAGCCACGTCCGCGCTAGACCCCGAAACCACGCACAACATCCTGGCGCTGCTGCGCGACATCAACCGCAAGACCGGCGTGACTGTGGTCATGATCACGCACCAGATGGAAGTCGTGCGCGAGGTCTGCGATCGCGTGGCCGTGCTGTCGCAGGGCGAGGTCGTTGAAATCGGCAGCACCCGCGAGGTCTTTGCCCAACCCCGCCATGAAGTGACCCGCAACATGGTGTCGGCCGCCACCGCTTCGGAACTGACCGACGCCACGCTGGCCGCCGTCAAGGAACGCATCCAGGCGCTGGCCGCCGCCAAACCCGGCCAGACCGTGCGCCTGTTGCGCCTGTCGCTGACCGGCACCGACGCATCGGGCGCCTTCCTGTCCGACCTGACCCGGCAATTCGGCCTGGACGTCGGCCTGGTGCAGGCGCGCGTCGAAGACATCCAGGGCGTGGCCGTGGGCACGATGTTTGTGCTGGCCCAAGGCACGCCCGCTGCGCTCAAGGACGGGATTGCCGCCTTGAACGCCCGTGACATTACCGTTGAAGAAATAGCTCATGAGTCCGCAACTGATCGACCTGCTTATTACGTCGCTGCTTGACACCCTGCTGATGGTGGGCGTGGCCAGCGCCATCGCGGTGATCATCGGCATTCCGCTTGGCGTCACGCTGACGGTGACCGCGCGCGGCAACATGCTTGAAAACCAGCCCGTGAACCACGTGCTGGGGGCCATCATCAACGCGACCCGTTCGGTGCCGTTCGTGATCCTGATGGTCGCGATCATCCCGTTCACGCGATTGGTGGCGCAGACGTCCATCGGCACCACCGCCGCCATCGTGCCTTTGTCGGTGGCCGCCATTCCCTTCATGGCGCGCATCGCGGAAAACGCCATGCGCGAGGTCGATCCGGGCCTCATCACCGCGGCGCGCGCCATGGGCGCATCGCCGATGCAGATCATCATGAAGGTGCTGCTGCCCGAAGCCCTGCCGGGCCTGATCGCCGCCACCATCGTCACCGTGGTCAGCCTGATCGGTTATTCGGCAATGGCCGGCGCCATCGGCGGCGGCGGGCTGGGCGACCTGGCGATCCGCTATGGCTACCAGCGCTTCCAGTCCGACGTCATGGCCGCGGTCGTGATCGTGCTGATCGTTCTGGTCCAAGCCATCCAGAGCCTGGGCGACCGCTTCGTGCGCCGCATGTCGCATCGCTGATCTTCTTCGTTTTTTCCTACTTCCGTCATATCGGGATATCGCAACATGAGCATCAAGGTTTTGAAGTCGCTGGCCGCGTTCGCTTTGGGCGCCGCCGTATTCGCCCAGCCCGCGCTGGCTCAGGACAAGCCGCTGAAGGTCGGTGTCACCGCCGGCCCGCACGCCCAGATCTTTGATGTGGTCAAGGCCGAAGCCGCCAAGCAGGGCCTGAACCTGCAAGTCATCGAGTTCTCGGACTACGTGCAGCCGAACGTGGCGCTGGCCGCCGGCGACCTGGACCTGAACAGCTACCAGCACCAGCCCTACCTGGACAACGCCAACGCGGACCGCGGCTACAAGCTGGTCAGCATCGCCAAGACCGTGATCTTCCCGATCGGCATCTACAGCAAGAAGATCAAGTCGCTGTCCGAACTGAAGGAAGGCGCCCGCATCGCGCTGCCGAACGACCCGACCAACGGCGGCCGCGCGCTGCTGCTGCTGCAGGCCAATGGCCTGATCAAGCTGCGTCCGGAAGCGGGCCTGAAGGCCACGCCGATCGACGTGGTCGAGAACCCCAAGAAGCTGCGCTTCATCGAACTGGACGCCGCCCAACTGCCGCGCTCGCTGGATGACACCGACGCTTCGGCCGTGAACACCAACTTCGCGCTGGAAGCCGGACTGAATCCGACCAAGGACGCCATCGCCCAGGAATCGCCCGACTCGCCGTACGCCAACGTGCTGGTCGTGCGTGAAAAGGACAAGGACCGTCCCGAGTTCGCCAAGCTGGTCTCCATCTATCACAGCCCGGCAGTGAAGCAGTTCATCGAAACCAAGTTCAAGGGCGCGGTGGTGGCTGCCTGGTAATCCAGCACGCCGCACCACCCGCAAACGGCCGCCGCGAGCGGCCGTTTGCTTGCCTGGCTTTGCTGGCAGGATGGCACGCTGTCATTTTTTGACAAGCCCTTCGAAATCCGCCATAATTTCGGGCTTCGGTCGGGTTGTTAGCTCAGTCGGTAGAGCAGCGGACTTTTAATCCGTTGGTCGCGAGTTCGAGTCTCGCACAACCCACCACCCCAATTCGCGCAAGCATCGAGTCGAACGCCGCTATTTCGTTAGCGGCGTTTTTCGTTGGTGCCACATCTTTGTGCCAAATACAAAACGCCGCTATCGACATAGCGGCGTTTTGCTTTGCCTGGCGTTCGTGTACGTCTTAGTACCGCCAGGTCATATGGACCGAACCGGCGTTTTCCCGGTTGCCGCCGCCGAACTGGCCGGTGTAGTTCAGGCCGATGGTGGCATTGCGCGTGAGCGCGGTTTCGACGCCGAGCTCGGCCAGCGCGGCATCGCGCGCGATGGGAGCGCCGGCCACGGTGAAGGCCTGGCCGCCATCGAAGGACATGGTGCTTTCGGGCTGCACGTCGCCAAAGGCGTGGCGCCAGCCCAAGGTGGCCTGCACGCGTCCTTCGGTCTGGCCAACCGTGAAGTTCATCAGCCCGCGCAAGCCAAGCGTGGAGGTGGTTTGCTTGTTGCTGTCGCTCTGCCCGCTCAAGGCGGCCGATCCGCCGGACTCCGAGAAGCTGCGGTTGCGCGTATCGCTCCAGGACAGCCCGGCGAAGGGCTCGATGCTGACGCGCTCGGACATGGGCAGGGCGTAGCCGAGTTCGGCGAACAACTGGGTGGTGCTTGCGCCATAGTCGGCAGTCAGCGTCTGGGACACGCCGGAGACGCTGGCGCGGCGTTCGGTGGAGATGTCGTGCCAGGTGTAGGCCGTGCCGGCCATCACGTTCAGCTTGCCGGGCCCGACCTCGAACACCTTGCCGCCAAACACCGCCGCGCTGTAGCCGGCAATGTCGGCCTGCGACGAACGGTCGTCCACGCGAATCTTGCTGTCGGTGAAGCCCAGGGCGCCGCCCAGGCGCCAGCCGCCGCCCAAGGCGTGGTCGACGCCGGCGAAGACGCCGCCGGTGTTTTGGCGCACTTGCGCGGAATCGCCGTTGCCCTTCCAGGTCTGCCAGTTGCCGATGACTTCGGCCCAGGCGGGCTGCGCATTGGAGGAAGGCAGGGCGGACGCGGACGGGGTGCCGCCAAGTTGTGCGGTCGGCGCGCCTGCGCGCATGCCCGCGCCCAGGTTCGCGCGCAGGTAAGCGAGGGGCACCGCGCGTACCGAGTTGTTGAGACCCGTCAGGGTGGAGGTGACGCTGGCGTGCGCTTCTCCGGACAGGCTGTTGAAGGCCGCGGCCGTGGCGCCTTCGGGCAGCGTCAGGATGTATTCGTGCAGCGGGTTGCCGGCGGGCAGGCTGTCCAGGGCGTTGGCCACGGCGCGCTGGTTGCCGGTTTGCGCCGCGTCGGCGAAGGCGATCGGGCGAGTCGGCGTTTCAGGAACGCTGGGGGTGACCGGCGTGACCGGGGTAACCGGAGTCACCGGGGTCTCCGGGGTGACCGGGGTGACCGGGGTTTCCGGGGTGACCGGGGTTTCCGGGGTGACGGGCACCTGCTTGCGGCCAAGCTGCATCACGACGTTCTGGCCGTCATAACGCAGGGCCGGATCCAGAAAGGCGTAGTTGGACGAGACGCTGCTGAACTGCCCGTTGACCGTGCCCGCGCTGAGGATGGCGTATTCGCGCCGGGTCTGGAACCCGCCGTCCGGCCCGACATGCACCGCCGAACCCGCCAGGTTTGCCGTGCCGCTGACAACGACACGGCTGCTTGCCGACGATTGGGAATCGGCCGTCACCTGATAGACCGAACCTGGCGAGAACGTCAGGTCGCCCGCGACGTTCAGGGTGGTGCCGGCCGCGCCAGGGGCCAGCGTGGCGCCGTTTTGCAGCGTGGTCGTGCCGACCGTTCCCGAGCCGCGCAGGGATGCGCCGCTGGCGACATTCAGGGTGCCGCCCAGGGCGCCGTTGACCGTCAGGGCGCCGCCCAGCAGATTGGTTTGGCCGCTGAAGGCACTGGAATCGCCGGTCAAGGTGGTCGATCCGGCCAGCATGTCGATGGTGCCCTTGCCCGGCGACAGAGAACTGATGCCGGGGGCGAAGACGTAGTTCGAACTGGAGTGGTTGAAGACCAGCTTGCCGGTCCCGTCGCCAAAGCGCACGCCAAGCGCGGCCTGCACGACGCCCGGCGCGGCAGCGGCATCGCTGGCGGCGGCGCCGATATTCAAGGTGCCCACCGATCCCGCCGCATCGGCGATTCGGACGCGGTTGGCGGTTTCAAGGGTGGCGCCGTTGGACAACGTGGCGGCGCCCGTGCCTTGATAGCCGACGAGGAAGGCGCTGGAGGTCTTGAGCCGGGTCTGCGGGCCGTCCGCGACGAGGGTGCCTTCGCTGCCTGCGCTGAAGCCGGCGACCACCTGGTAGGCATCGATCATCGCACCGTCCGTCGCGGCCAGGTGGCCCTTCGAACCCGCATACATGCCCAGCGCAATGTAGCTGGTCAGCGAGGAGAGCTGGCTGCCGGCGCCGGAAACCAGCAGTTTGCCGTCGCCGCCCGCGTACATGCCCACATAGGTCTGGGCGCCGGAAGTGGCCGTGGCCCCGCCCTTGATGTCCAGCGTGCCAGTGCTGCGCGCGCCGATCGACATGCTTCTGACTGTCTGCATCGACGAGCCAGCGCCCGTGATTTCGATCGTGCCCGTCGAACCCGCCGAGTTGGCCACCAGCAGGCCGGTAAGTTGAACCGTGCCCTTGTCGGAGATCGTGACGACGCCGGTGCCATTGTCACCTGCGGTGATTTGCCCGGCGTTCAGGGAGCTGCCCAGGCCAGAAATATTCAGGGTGCCGAGAGAGCCGGTGTGCGAACCCAGCGTGACGGCCGTCGATGCGATGGCTTTGGCGCCGCGGGTCACGTTCAGCGTGCCCGTGCCATAGAAGCCGACGCTGAAGGCCTCTGCGGTCCACTGAGAGCCCGCGCCGTTGATGGTGGCCGTGCCGGACTGAAGTTCGGACGTGCCGGGCGTGAAACCATTCGTGGAGTTGCCGATGATGGCCGAACCGCTGGTCAAACGGCTGCCATGTTCCACGTTGAGCGAGGGGCCACCAATCGCGCCAAGAAAGATGACGCCCGCCTGGTTGCTGCCGCTGGAGATAACCGGCGCGTACGGCGTGACGCTATTGATGAACAGATAGCCGGTCGAGCCCGGAAGCGATGCCGACGACCAGTTTTGCACGTCTTGCCAGTCTGCGCTCTGCGTGCCGTTCCAGGTGATGCTTTGCGCAATCGCAGGCGCGGCGCCCAAGGTCAGCATGCCGGACCCGGACAGGCCAAGCGCTTGCAAGGCAATGACAATCGCCCTTTTTTTCAGTTTTTGTTGAGGCATTTCGCGTTTCAGAAGTGAATTTAGCTGAGGCGGAATGGCGCAAATCCTGAAAAAGCCATGGCGCACGTGAAGGGAAAGCGGGGATGCGAGGGATGCTGCGGTGTCGATGCTTGGGAAGCCTGCGCGTTGGGGCGCGCGTAATCGATCTTACGATTTGCTGAAAAAGCCAAAGCCCCAAAAAACACCGGTGTTGATGGCTATTTTTTCTTATTATGATGCGACCCCAATTTCTATCAGGAGGGCGTAGTCTTCCGTTTTCCAGGCGCATCGCGTATAACTTCCGAACGATATGTGCAGCGCAACATGGCGCATGTCGCAGTCACACCGATCGCAAGCTCACCCCCAGCCTCCCGCAAGGAGTTCCGCCGTGGCCCGATCCAAAGCGTCAGCGACTGCCCGCGATCCCGTCTTGATCGATCTTGCGCTGCAGGGGGGAGGCGCGCACGGCGCCTTCACCTGGGGTGTGCTGGACCGGCTGCTTGAAGAACCCTGGCTCGGCATCGACGGCATCTCCGGCACCTCGGCCGGCGCCATGAACGCCGCCGTGCTGGTGCTGGGACATGCGCGCGGGGGCGCGCAGGGCGCCCGCGCCGCGCTCGAGGACTTCTGGCGCCGCGTGTCCGACGCGGCCCGTTTCAGTCCCTTTCGCCGCAGCCCTCTCGACATCCTGATGGGCTCGTGGTCGCTGGACAATTCCCCCATGTTCATCGCCTTCGACATGGCGTCGCGGGTGTTCTCTCCCTATGACCTCAGCGCGTCCGGGGCCAATCCCCTGGCCGCCATCCTGTGGGAGGTCATTGATTTCGACGAACTGGCGCGCGCGCCCATCCATCTGTTCATCACCGCGACGAACGCGCGCACGGGCCGGGGCCGGGTGTTCAAGAATGCCGAGGTCAATGCCGACGTGCTGCTGGC
This sequence comes from Achromobacter mucicolens, assembly GCF_029866465.1. Lineage (NCBI taxonomy): Bacteria > Pseudomonadati > Pseudomonadota > Betaproteobacteria > Burkholderiales > Alcaligenaceae > Achromobacter > Achromobacter mucicolens. The sequence goes on from NZ_CP123364.1 coordinate 816,928, forward strand.
GTCGGCCTGCCTGCCCACGCTGTTCCGCGCCGTGATGATCGACGGCGATCCGTATTGGGACGGCGGCTACAGCGGCAATCCGACCATCACGCCGCTGGTGCGGGACTGCCAGTCGCACGACACCATCCTGGTGCAGATCAATCCGGTGGAGCGGGCCGGGTTGCCCAGCAGCGCCCGCGAGATCATGAACCGCCTGAACGAAGTCACCTTCAACGCATCGCTCCTGAAGGAGCTGCGCATGATCGCGCTGCTGCGTCAGGTGGCCGACCCCGGCAATGGCGAGGGCAGAATGTGGGCGCAGATGCGGATACACCGAATCTCGTCCGAGCTCATGGTGGAGCTGGGGTATTCGTCCAAGCTCAACGCCGAATGGCCGTTCCTGTGCATGCTGCGCGACGAGGGCAGAAAGGCGGCCGAGCGTTTCCTGGCCGAACACGGCGACGACCTGGGCAAACGGTCGTCATTGGATATCGACGAATTGCTGGGCGAGGTCTGATCATGGGACTGTTCGGTATTCTGCTGGCGCTGGTCCTGCTGATCGGGCTGGCCTATCGCGGCTGGAGCATCCTGCTGCTGGCGCCGGCCGCGGCCATGGTGACGGCTGCCGCGGCGGGGGAACCGCTGCTGGCGCACTGGACGCAGACCTTCATGGGCGGCGCGGCCGGGTTCGTCGCCCAGTTCTTTCCCTTGTTCCTTCTGGGGGCGCTGTTCGGCAAGCTCATGGCCGACAGCGGCTCGGTCACGGCGATTGCCGACGCCATGACGCGCAAGCTGGGCGCGCGGCGCGCCATCCTGGCCGTGGTGCTGGCCGGCGCCATCGTGACGTACGGCGGCGTCAGCCTGTTTGTGGCGTTTTTCGTGCTGGCGCCCATGGCGCATGCGCTGTTCCGGTCGGCCGGCATTCCGGTGCGCCTGATGCCGGCGGCCATCCTGCTTGGCACGTCAACCTTCACGATGTCCGCGTTGCCGGGCACGCCAGCCGTGCAGAACGCCATTCCCATGCCGTTTTTTGCGACCACGCCGTTCGCCGCGCCGGGGCTGGGCATCGTGGCCAGCGCAATCATGCTGGGCTTTGGGCTGTGGTGGCTGAGCCGCGCGGAAGCCGCCGCGCGGCGGGCGGGTGAAGGCTACGTCGCGCCCGCGGGCATGGCCAGCGACGTGGCCGACGACGTGCTGGTGCGCGAGCGCGCCACCGTCGCGCGCGAGTTCGACCCGGCCGAAATGCAACATGGCCAGCGCAGCCCGGACGCGCCCTCTGCGCTGGTGGCGGCGACGCCGCTGGTCGTGGTGATCCTGGTCAATCTGCTGATGACGCTGATCGTCCTGCCGCGCATGGACACCGCGTGGCTTGCCGAGGCGCGCTGGGGCGGCACCAGCCTGGCCGCGGTGGGCGGCGTCTGGTCGGTGATCACCGCGTTGCTGGCCGCGATCGTGGTGCTGGTGGGGTTGAACTTCCGGCGCCTGCCGTCGCTGCGCGACACGATGGACGCCGGCGTGAACGCGTCCGCGCTGCCGCTCCTGAGCGTCGCGAGCCTGGTGGGATTCGGCGCGGTGGTCGCCTCGCTGCCCTCGTTTGCGGCGGTGCGCGACTGGGTGCTGTCGATCGAGGGCGGGCCGCTGGTGTCGCTGGCCGTGGCCACCAACGTGCTGGCGGCGTTGACCGGGTCGGCGTCGGGCGGCCTGACCATCGCCCTGCAATCGCTGGCCGGCACCTACATGGAGCTGGCGCAGACCCTGGGCATCGATCCGGCGCTGATGCACCGCGTGTCGGTGATTGGCGCGGGCACGCTGGACAGCTTGCCGCACAACGGCGCCGTGGTGACCTTGCTGGCAGTGTGCGGGTCGAACCACCGGGATGGTTACATGAATATCGTCGTGGTGGGCATCGTGGGACCCATCATCGGGCTGGCGGCGGTCATCGCGCTGGGCAGCGCGGTGGGATCGTTCTGACGCGATGCCCGTCAGGACAGCGTGCGCGCGGGCAGCGCCGCCGACAGGTCGTTCAGGCTCAGGCCGCAACACCGCGCCCGCTCGGCCAGCGTTTCGCTCTGCGCCAGCGCGCGGCTGCTTTCCTCCAGCAGCACGTCCAGCTGCTCTTGCGGCGTGGCGGCCATCGCCCATGCCCGGTCCGCAAAGCGCACGGCAAACTGGTCCACGCACGATTTGCATATGGCCGCGCCGTTCTGCTCGAGCAGCGGCGCGCCCTGCGCGAGCGTCGATTGGCAAAACTGACAGGCGAGGGCGTGGTTCATGCGTCGGGCGGCCGGGACGAGAGTTGGTAAAAACGGCCACCGAAACGACGGGGCCTGTCATTGAACAACGGCCGCGCACGCCCAGTCTTAAATCGCGGGGCTTGCCGTCTTAATCGACATTGAAGCCGCTCGGCCCTGCGTGCCCAAGCAGTTCCCGGGCGCACTGGACCGCTTCTCCCGGTGTCGCGACCGCCAGGAACGGCAGGCCGAAGGCGCGAGCCATCTTTTCGCCGCGCTTGCGCAGCTTGTCCAGCGCCTGGGCATCGCGTTCGACGGCGATAAACGCGCGGCATCGCGCCCGCAGGCGCGGCATGTTGGCGGTCTGCCATTCGATCATGGCCCTGCGGTCTTCGTGCGCGGCCTCATGGCGCGTGTCGGGCACCACCATGACAAAGGTGCGCGGGTTCTCCACCAGCAGCTCCATTTCCCGGATCCACGTGGCGGAATAACCGAGCGGCGCGCCGCCGTGCCGGGCCGTCACGATGGGAAACTGCGACAGGTCGTGAAAGAAGAATTGGTCGTGGTTCATTCGAAGGCTCCGTGGGGCAGGACAGGCTCGTCCTTGGCGCAGCCGCAGCTGCCGTAAAGCACGAGACTGTAGGAATCCAGTTCAAAGCCGCAGCGCCGCGCGATCTTCCTGACCCGCTGCGCCGTGGCGGGATCGCTGGACTCCCGGATCTGGCCGCAGCGCGTGCAGACCAGGTGGTCGTGATGCCCCTTGTCGTTCAGTTCGAACACGTTGGTGTGCGAATCGAGCTGGGTGCGTTTGAGCAGGCCGGCGTGCTCCAGTTGCGTGATCACCCGGTACACCGTGGCCAAGCCGATATTGCTGTGGTCCGAGATGAGGCGGCGGTAGATGTCCGCGGCGCTCATGTGCGCGTCGGCATGGCGGTAGAAGATGTCCAGGATCTTCAGACGCGGAAAGGTGGCTTTGATGCCGGCGTCGCGCAGCCGTGTGTGGTCCATGAAATGTCTCCAATTCAGTGGGCGGATATCCCAATGATGAGAATGATGTACATTTTCAAATGGACCCGCTAACGGGAACCCGTCAACCTGTACCTCAAACCTGCCAACCATGCGTGAAGCGGCTGCCTCTCCCCCTCTGCCCGACGTCCTGCTGACGCCGTACAGCCTGCGCCGGCGCCGGGAATCCAAGGGCATTTCGGTGCCCGCGCACGTCCACGCCGAGGGCATGCTGGTGCTGGTGCACGAAGGACTTGTCATGGTGCAGTCGGGCGACCGCGTGTTGACGGTGCTGCCGGGCAGCCTGGGCTGGATTCCGCCCGGCGTGCGTCATGGCGCGCGCTGGTTTGGCGAGGCGCGCGGCTCGTTCCTGCACGTGCACCCCGACGGGTGCGCTCGCTTGCCGCCGCATTGCCGGGCGTGGCCGTCCTCGCGGCTGATCGAGGCGCTGGTCGAGCGCTTCATCGAAGGCACGTCGCGGGAGACCCCGGTGGCCTATCAGGCGCAACTCTTTGTCGTGCTGCTGGAAGAGCTGAGGCAGCGCAGCGCCGAGGCGACCGTGCCGCTGCCGATGCCGGCCGACCCGCGCCTAGGAAATGACCGCGAAGGGTTCGCCGCGGCGCGCGTCAGGCGGCCGCGGGCTGGTCCGGATGCAGCGGGCCCTGCGGGTCGTTCTCGGCGTCGGGACGGGGCGGCACGGGTGCCAGACCCAATCCCAGTCGCAGGCGCTGGCAATCCGGATTGGGCGATCCGTCCGGCATCCAGATGTCGAAGTCGCGGCACGGCGTGGGCCGGTTGTCGTAGATGTCGCAGTGAATGCCGGGCTTGCCGAGTTCTCCGCGCAGCGAGATGCAGCGCCCGCCGCCCATCTCAGTGCCCTTCATGCAGGCGCGCAGGGGGCTCATCTGGGTGACCAGTTCCAGTGGCACCTGGCCGCCGTTTTCGCCGGCCAGTTCACCGACGTAAAAGGACACGCGAAAGTGCGCGCAACATGCGCCGCAGTCCAGGCAGGGATTGGCGGACGGGTCGTCGCCGGCCAGCACGGCAGGCGACACGAAGGTAACGAGCGAAGTCAGTGGCAGGGACATGGGGCAAGGTCCGAAATGGCCTGTCCGGCTCCCCGTCTTGGCGCATGCCGGGCCTGCGATGCGCCGGCCCGCCGCGCTGATCCGACGGTGCGCGCGGCACAGGCCGGCGCCGAATCAAGGCCGGAAATATTATCTGGATTTGCGTTGCGGCCGCTACGACTTTTTTCAGGGACGTTGCTGGAGTAGCATCGGTAGCCCGTCAGCCGTAAGGAGCGATCCCTTGTCCGCCAAAACCGATTTCCCAGATGGCCTTGCCCGTTGCGGCTGGGTGGACACGTCCGCCGAATACATGGCCTATCACGACACCGAATGGGGCCACCCCGAAGGCGACGATCGCGCGCTGTTCGAACAGCTTTGCCTTGAAGGTTTCCAGTCCGGGCTCAGCTGGCGCACCATCCTGAACAAGCGCGAGGCCTTCCGCCGCGGCTTCGCCAACTTCGACCCGGCCAGGCTCGCCGCCTTTGGCGAACACGAAGTCCAGGCGCTCTTGGCCGATCCGGGCATCGTGCGCCATCGCGGCAAGATCGAAGCCATGATCAACAACGCGGCGCGCGCGCTGGAAATGATCGACCGCGAAGGGTCCCTGGCCGCGTATTTCTGGCGCTTCGAAGCGCCGCCCTCCAAGGTGTCTACCTACGGCGCCTCGACTTCCGAACAGTCCGAAGCCCTGTCCAAGTCGCTCAAGAAGCTGGGCTGGAAGTTCGTGGGGCCGACCACGGTGTACGCCTTCATGCAGTCCGTGGGCATGGTCAACGACCACAGTCCCGGCTGCCATTGCCATGCGCTCGTCGAGAAAAAGCGCAAGGCGTTTGTTCGGCCGGGTGGCCGGTCAGCCTAGGGCGCGGTCTGCACCGGCGCCTGCGTGGGCAAGCTGTAGCGCCCCTCGCGGTAAGCCCAGCTTGGCCACAACGCGTGGGCCAGCGCCTCGGTTGCCAGTTCGGCATTCAGCGGCGCGGGCGCGTAGTCCTCGGGCGCCGTGTAGCGGTACTGCACCGGGGGCTTGTTGGGCGCCAGCACCAGCAGGTCGTCTCCCTTCAGATACCCATAGGTGCTGTCGTACTGCATGATGGCGCGTCCGGGCGTGCTGCGCGTCAGGTCGTGGCCGATCATCGGGTGCTCGGTATCCACGCCAATCAGCGACAGCAGGGTGGGCGGCAGGTCGATCTGGCTGATGATGCGGTCGTCGCGCCGCGCCTCGATGCCGGCGCCCAGGATCACAGCAGGAATGTGGAAGTGGCGTACCGGTACCAGGCTGGCGCCAAACACGCGCGAGTCATGGTCCGCCGCCACCAGGAAGACCGTGTTTTCCCAATACGGAGACGCCTTGGCGCGTTCGAAGAACCGGCCCAGCGCCCAGTCGGCGTAGCGCACCGTGTTCTCGACGGTGGCGGGATTGCCGTCGGTTTCGATGCGGCCCGCCGGGTACTCCCACGGCGTATGGTTGGACACGCTGAACGCCAGCGTGAAGGTCGGCTGGTCGCCATCTTCGCGCAGCAGGCGGTCAAGCTGGTTGAACATGTCCTCGTCCGACGCGCCCCACGTGCCGACGAACGCGGGGTCCACGAAATCGGGCCGGTCGACGATCTGCTTGAAGCCGTTGCCCAGGAAGAAGCCTTTCATGTTGTCGAAGTGCGACTCGCCGCCATAGATGAAGCGCGAGTGATAACCGTGGCGCCCCAGCAGGTCGGCCAGCGAAAAGAACCCGCGCTGCGAGCGCGGCAGTTTCAGCACTGCTTGCGCGGGGGTGGGCAGGAACCCGGTGGTGACGGCTTCCAGTCCGCGCACCGAGCGCGTGCCGGTGGCGTAGGCGCGCGTGAAAGTCCAAGCCTCGCGCGCCAGCGCGTCCAGCTCCGGCGTCAGGTTGGCGCCGCCCAAGGCCGCGCTGTACTGCGCGCCCAGGCTTTCTTCAAGGATGATGACCAGATTGAGCGGGCGATGCGTCTTGCGCGTGGCCGGCTGGCGATGCAGGCTGGGGTAGTCGGGATTCGGCGGGGGAAACGGCAGCCCGGACTTCGCCAGCACCAGGGCGTGCATCTCGTCGTCGTCCATGCCGCCATATACGGCGGAAGCCGACTTCTCGTTCTTCATGCTGTAGACCGCATAGAACACGTTGTACAGCGAGTTCAACGCCAGGGTGTTGAGCATGCCGTCGGAGCTGTAGGCCACCGAGGACGGGTTGATGGGACGGTGGCCCAGCGTGCCGCGGATGGCAAGGATCACCACCGCCAGGATCGCCACGCTGGCCAGCGGCATCTGCCACCAGGTCAGCGGCGCATCCGGACGCGCTTGGCCCAGCAGCGTCCAAGCGCCCCAGCCAATCAGCGCCAGCGCGCCCAGTCCGCCCAGCAGGGCGCCCTTGTAGCCGCGCCACAGCATCCCCGAGACTTCGCGCGGGTGCTTCAGGTATTCGACGAACAGGCGGTTGGGGCGGGAGTCGTATTCGATGATGAAGGGCGGCGTCGCCACTTCCAGGAACGCCAGCAGGACGAACGCCACGATGTACCAGACAGCGGTGATGTCCGCCGCCACCGGGATGTGGCCGAACAGCGGCGACAGCACGGCCGGCAGCGCCGCCAGCACCGCGATCTGATGCGCATCGATGCGCAGTCCCCGCAGCAGCAAAGGCGCCAGGCCGCCGGCATTGCGCACGCGCTGCCACTGCCAAAGCGCCAGCGCCAAGCGGCTGAGCGTCAGCAGCGCGAAGGCCGCCAACACGAATATCAAAGTCGAGTGCCGCATCGGGCCTCCAGGTTGTCCTGCACTTGCGCCCGGTCAGGGCGGATTTGGTCATTTGGCATTGGAACCGCGCCGGCGTCAAAAATTCGGCAACAGGGCCGGATACGGTTACTACCGCCCAGCCGCAGTCGTCTCTCTTTGTAACGGCGCGCCCATTGCACGGGCACGCCGCTTGCTGCGCAGCGGTGCGGACGTTCGCGCCGTCGGCATGCCTGCATGGCGAGTTCGCCCGGAAAAATCCGCACACATTATGGCGTCGTTCCGCCCGACCGTCGCTGCCGGCCGCGATACCCTGGGGTAGTGATCCGGCCAGCGCAGTTCGGCCGGGCAGCAAAGCCAAGGATAGTAACCATGACGCGAACAAGAAAAATAGCGATCGGGATTGTAGGGGGCATTGCCCTGCTGGTGGCGGTAATGGTGATCGTGATCGCCACGTTCGACTGGAACCGCGCCAAGCCCATGATCAACGAACGGGCCACGGCCGCCATGGGCCGCCCCTTTGCCATCAACGGCGACCTGAGCGTGCGATGGCAAAGGGAGGCGGGAGAGGGCGGCTGGCGCAGCTGGGTGCCGTGGCCGCGTGTGGTCGCCAACGACATCACCATTGCCAATACCGAATGGGGCAAGGCGCCGCACTTCGCCACACTCAAGCGCGCGGAGTTCAGCCTGTCCCCCTTGCCGCTGCTGGCCCAGCACGTCGTCATCCGTCATATCCAGTTGACCGAGCCCGCGGCTGACCTGGAAAGGCTGGAAGACGGCCGCGCCAATTGGGTCTTCACGCTGCCGGAGTCCGGCGAGCCGTCCCCGTGGGTGCTGGACATCAATGAGATCGGCTTTGACAAGGGGCGCGTCGGCTATGCCGACGAAATGCTGAAGGCCGACCTGACCGTGCTGGTCGATCCGCTGGGCAAACCCGTGCCATTCGCGGACGTGGCCGGTAAATCCTTCGTGCCCGAAGACGGCTCGGCCGTCGCGCCGCGCGACTACGTGTTCGGATGGAAGGTCGACGGCAAATACAAGGGGCTGTCCACCAAGGGCGAGGGCAAGGTCGGCGGCATGCTGGCCCTGCAGGATCCCAAGCAGCCGTTCCCCTTGCAGGCCGACGTGGCCATCGGCGGCACGCGCGCCTCGGTCGCGGGCACGCTGACCGATCCCGCGCATCTGGGCGCGCTGGACCTGCACCTGAAACTGTCCGGCTCGTCCATGGCGCAGCTGTATCCGTTGACGGGTGTCACGCTGCCGGACACGCCGCCCTACAGCACCGACGGCCACTTGGTGGCCAAACTGCAGAACCCCGGCGGTGCGGTGTTCGACTACAAGAATTTCAACGGCAAGGTCGGCGACAGCGATCTGCATGGCGACATCAGGTTCGCACTGGGCGCGCCCCGTCCCAAGCTGACGGGCAAGCTCTCGTCCAAGCTGCTGCAAATGGCCGACCTGGGTCCGTTGATCGGCGTGCCGTCCGGCGGCGGTCCGAAGGCCGACACGGACAAATCCAAGGACGCGCCCGCCAAGCCCAAGGGCGGCAAGGTACTGCCCACGCAGGAGTTCCGCACCGACCGCTGGCGCGACATGGATGCGGATGTGTCGCTGGACGCCGCGCGCATCGTCCACGACAGCAAACTGCCGCTGTCCGATCTCTCGGTCCACATCATCCTGCAGGACGGCAAGCTCACGCTTGATCCGCTGCGCTTCGGCATGGCCGGCGGCACGATGAACGCGACGGCGCGACTGGACGGCTCGAAAGCGCCGCTCACCGGCCGCATCGACATGCACGCGCGCCGGTTGCAGCTCAAGCAGCTGTTTCCGTCTGCCGAAGCCATGCAGAAAACGCTGGGCGAGCTCAACGGCGACCTGGCGATCAGCGGTACTGGCAACTCCGTGGCGGCCCTGCTGGGCACGGCGACGGGCGACGTCAAGATGCTGGTCAACGACGGCGTCATCAGCCGCAGCCTGATGGAGCTGGCGGGTCTGAACGTCGCCAACTATGTGGTCTCCAAGCTGTTCGGCGACGATGAAGTGAAGATCAATTGCGGCGCGGCCGACCTTGAGCTGAAACGGGGCGTGATGACGCCGCGCGTCTTTGTGTTCGACACCGACAACGCGTTGATCACCATCACCGGCTCGGCCAGCTTCAAGGATGAGACCCTGGATCTGGATATCGACCCGGACAGCAAGGGCTTTCGCATCTTCTCCTTGCGCTCGCCGTTGTACGTGCGCGGGACGTTCGGTTCGCCTGACGTGGGCGTGCACGTCGCGCCGCTGGCGGCGCGCGGGGCGGGCATGGTGGCGTTGGGCGTGCTGCTGACGCCGGCGGCCGGGCTGCTGGCGCTGATCGCGCCCAGCGCGAATGACGACAATGCTTGCGGGCCGTTGCTGGAGCAGATGCGCAAGCCGCCCAAGGCGCCTGCGCCGGCCAAGAAGTAAATAGGCAAGAAGGCCGGCACATTGCCGGCCTTCTCGCTGTCATCGGCGTGCGACGCTAAGACTCAGGGCATCGTCCGGAATCCCTCCGGCGCGGTGTCGTCGGCCGCACAGACCCTGTCGCGGCCGTGATTCTTGGCGTAATAGAGCGCCTGGTCCGCGCGCTCGAACACGGCTTCCAGTGTCGCGCCCTGGTCCGGGTAATGCGCCACGCCGACAGAAATCGTGATGGAAGCGGGCAGGGGCGAGCCTTCCGCGATGGCCAGCCGCGCGCGCAGGCGCTGCGCGATCGCGATGGCCGCCGCCATGCTGGCGCCCGGCAGCAGCATGACGAACTCCTCGCCGCCCGGCCGCGTCAGCACGTCGCCGCTGCGCGAACCTTCGCGCATGACGCCGGCCAATGCCTGCAAGGCCTGATCGCCCGCCGCGTGGCCGTAGCGATCATTGATGCGCTTGAAGTGGTCGACATCGATCGCCACGATGGCCACCGGCGTCCCCTCGGCGCCCAACAGCGCCAGCGCCTCGTCCATGCCGCGGCGGTTCAGAAGGCCCGTCAGCGTGTCGGTCGTGCTCTCTTGGCGCAGGTCGCTGAGCTTGTGGTGCATCGACGCCAGACCCGTCAGCAGCGCGCGCCGCAACTGCGCGGCCTCGAAATACCATGAACGCACGGCGCGGATCCGGTCCGCGGAATCCGGGTCCTGCATGCGCTTGGCAATACTTGCCATCTGCCCCAACGGGCGTGCGATCCAACGCGACAGCAGCCATATCAGAACGACCGATAGCATCAGCAGCGGCAGGGTGTTGCGGACCGTGGCCATCAGCAGGTCGGCCAGCGGGCGCAGCGTGCTGTCCACCGGCCGCTGCGCGATGATGCTCCAGCCGGTGCTGGGAACCGGCGCAAAACCGGCCAGCATGTCGCGGCCATCGCTGTCGATGAAGCGCTGTTCCCCCGTTTCGCCGCGCCGTGCCGCGGCAAAGGTGTCGTTGTCGGGGGCGGGCTTGCCCAGCCGCGCGCGGTCCGGGTGGTAGATCAGCGTGCCGTTGCGGTCGATGACATAGAGAAATGAACCATCGCGGTAGAAATGCTCGTCCAGCAAGCGGTCCAGCACGTTGTCTTCGTGCAGGTAGAGCGACCCCGCAATGAATCCGAGGTAGCGGTAGTCGCGCGAAAAGATCGGATGGGTATAGAGGATCTGCCAACGCCCGTTGCTGGCCTTGAAAGGCTCGCTGATCGTGGGCTGGCGGACGGCGAGCGCCTGCTTGACCGCATCGCTGACCAGCTGGTGTCCCAGCAATTGCGGATAGGACGGCGACACGGCCAGCACCTTGCCTTGCGGCGACGCCACGAAACTTGAGTTGAAGTGGCCCATCTGCTGTTCCAGCCGCCGCGTCTCCGCCGCCATGCGCTCGGGGTGGCTTTCCATGTCGGCCAATTCGTCGGCGCTGTAGGAAAGGTAGCGATGGATGTCGTTCAGCAGCGCATTGGTGGTCAGCGCCAGCTTGGACGCATAGATGCGATTCGTGTCCATCGCATTGCGCAAGAGCAGATCGCGCTGCACCAGATAGCTGGCATGCAGGCCGCCCGCAAGCACCACAAGGACCGACAGCAGGCTGATCCACAGGATGAGACGCCGCAGGTCGACACGAAACATGACGGCATCCGTCAGCTGCGGGCGCGGCCCGGGGGCTCGCCGGAAGGCGGCGAGGCGTTGCAGGCAAGCGCGTCCCAGGCGCGCATCGCCTGCCGGGCCACCGCCTGCAATGTCTTGCGGCTGGCGCCGTCGCGGGCCTGGATCGACATGCCATGCAGCACCGTCGTGTAGAACGCGGCCAATCCCTTCAAGTCAGTCCCGGCGGGCAATTCACCCTGCGCTGCGCCCGCGGTCAGGCGGGCAAGGATGCGGCTTTGCATCTCGCGCCGGTTGTCCCCCAGAAAATGCCCCACGCTGGCCTGGTTGTCGCAACCGGCCGGTGCGCCCAGCACGATCATGCAGCCGGGAGGCAAGCCCGGCGCCGTGAAGCGCTCGGCCGAGGCAAGCAGCATCGCCTCGATGGCGTCGCGCGCGGTTGGCGCCGCCAGCAGCGCGCGCCGCGCCGAACCGCCTTCCGTGTCGCGGTACAGCTGGACGGCTTCCCGAAAAAGGCCTTCCTTGGAACCGAAGGCGCCGTAGAGACTGGGCGAGTTGATGCCCATCGCCTCCGTCAGATCGGACAGCGATGCCCCTTCATATCCCTTCGACCAGAAGACTTCCATGGCCTTTTGCAAGGCTTGGTCCCGGTCGAAGTTGCGCGGGCGCCCTCGTTCAGCCATGCCGGGGATTTTACCCGCGCCGACTATTTTGTGTTGATCGATAAAAAATTCATTGACCATCCATGACGCGCCCGGCGAATATATTTGTACCGATCACTACAAAACAAGGTTTGACCATGCAGAACTTGAACGGCAAAGTGGCGTTCGTCACCGGCGGCAGCCGCGGCATCGGCGCCGCCATCGTGCGCCGGCTTGCGGCCGACGGCGCGGACGTGGCTTTCACGTATGTCAGCGCGTCGTCGGCCGCGCCCGCAGAGGCGCTTGTCCAGGAACTGAAGGCGCAGGGCCGCCGTGCCGCAGCGATCCAGGCCGATTCCGCCGACGCCGCCGCGGTCAGGCGCGCCGTGGAAAGCGCCATCCGCGAACTCGGACCGGTGGATGTGCTGGTCAACAACGCCGGCGTCTTCCTGGCCGGGCAAATCGCGGACAACACGTTGGACGACTACGAGCGGACGATGGACATCAACGTGCGCGCGCCCTTCGTCGCCATCCAGGCGGTTGAGTCCGCCATGCCCGATGGCGGACGCATCATCAACATCGGAAGTTGCCTGGCAGCCCGCGCCGGCCGGGCAGGCGTCGCGCTGTACGCGGCCAGCAAATCCGCGCTGGTGGGCCTGACGCAAGGCCTGGCCCGCGACCTGGGTCCGCGCGGCATCACCGCAAACGTCGTGCACCCCGGTCCCATCGACACCGACATGAACCCGGCCGACGGCGACCGCGCCGCCGACATGGTGGCGGTGCTGTCCTTGCCCCACTACGGCCAAGCGCGCGATATCGCCGGGATGGTCGCATTCTTGGCAGGACCCGAAGGCCGCTACGTCACGGGCGCGAGCCTCGCGGTGGACGGCGGCTACGCGGCTTGATCCTGTTCGTCGATACTTTTTCGCCACCCGACTTGCACAAATAAAAAAAGCCCCATATAATCTTTCTTCTTCGCAGCACACACATAACGAAACGCTACGGCGCATAGCGCGGCAGCAGATCAAAGTGAGTGACTCGCAGGGCTGTTAGCTCAGTTGGTAGAGCAGCGGACTCTTAATCCGTAGGTCGAGTGTTCGAGCCACTCACAGCCCACCAGAATTCTTTGGCAGTACATCAAAAAGCCCACCGGTTTCGGTGGGCTTTTTGCATTCTGGGAACTTTGACCAAACTTCTTCCGTGCTAAGTGGCGGGCGACGCCGTAGTCGACGCCTGTGGGTTTCTCGTGCGGTCAAAAGTCTGCCCGTTATTTCCCGGGGCCTAATCGGAACGCTCCTTTCGCAATTTGGGCCTTCATACCCAAAATCCAACGAGTTCGGAGAAGTTGAATTGCGACCATTTAGAAGTGAGTTTAGTAGCGGCACAACGTCGAAATTCGGCACAAAAGCCTATCTGCAGCTGACTGGGAGTCTGAGGCGCGAGTAGAGGCGTGCACGCGAGGGCTAGTACACAAGATGCACAGGGGGCGGTTCTGTGATCTGCGACCCATGGCTCAAATCGCCTTGGGCGATGCTAAGGACCCTACATGGAGCGGTCGGTGTAGGCGAAGGCGCCGGGCGGTCTGAATAATGAGCGCAATCAAATCCGGCAGCTGAAAAAACTCCCGCAGGCGCCAAGCTTACTGGTGAGTTTGTTGGCGATCGATTTTGTGGCGTATCGCGATGAACACCTTCGCGAGGAGGATGGCCCAAACACGGTGCGCCTGGTACTTGCCGTCCAGTCTGCCTGTACCTACAGATCAAAGAATGGAGCAGGCCCCTGCTGCAGGGGTGTCAAGCGGCCGTCGCCGCAAGAGGCGCGTGAACGTCGGGTGGTGGCTAATGAAGAGCCGCGATTGCTCGAGGCTCCGCGTAGGGACAGCGAGTGTAAATCCCTCTGGCCTGGGCGTGCGTTCGCATCGCGCTCGAATTTTGCTTGCTTGCGAGCTATTGACGCTTCGATGGGTTCAGGTTGATTTGGTAACGGCGTTGTGAAGTTCGTAAGCTGAAAAATGTCAGGTCAATAGTCAGCTAGCGGTTGCAAGCGAAATTGCCTCTCTCCTGGGTGCAGAAACAGTCTTAGGAGCACTACCGATGCCCGTCGCCCACCGCGGGTGCAGCGGATAGGCGGCCGCGCGCCGATCGTCGCTAATGCGCAACGGTTAGTAATTAGAACTTTTGGAAACCTGTAGAAATATGTATGGTAAGTCACTATACAGCGCAAAAGAGCCGCCCATGTTCGAAAGCAAGAACGTATCCATTAGTTTCCGCGTGTCGTCCCGCTTCAAGGTTTTGCTCGAAGCGGCGGCGGCGCGGGAGCGACGTTCCCAGACAAACATGCTGGAAATGCTCCTCTTCGCCTACTGTGAAAAGCACAGTATTGAAGCCGCGCATCAAAAGACCAGAACGACTTTGCCGGCGGAGGGCTGCACCAAGTGAACGTTCAATCTATTCTTGCCTCGGCGCCGACACCGCTTCTCGCGACCGGGGCGGTCCTTGCCGGCCTCGTCCTGATTTTCCTCGTGCTCTTCTTGGGCCCAGGTTTTTTACACTGGTGTCGCCTGAGGGCCATTCAACAGCGAATCAAGAAGTTTGAGGGCAAGAGCTTCGAATCAGAATTCAGGGCTGCGTTCTCGCGAGATAAGCGTCTAGCGCATTTGTGGAAAGAGTATCAGGACTCGCTTCACACCCAATTTGAGGACCGCGATGGACAGTCGATAGTATTGGCCGTGCGCGCCACGGTACCAGCCGAGTTGTATTTCAACAGTCAATTCGTGGTGGACAGTCGTCTACGAACGGAGTTCTTCAAGCACCTGCCAGGACTATTCACCGGCATCGGCATCATCGGAACATTTAGCGGCCTGATCGAAGGCCTTCGCGTATTTCAAGTGAGCGACGACGCATCCACGGTGCGGAGCAGCCTTCAGTCACTGATGCATTTGGTCGGCGAGGCGTTCTTGGTATCTGCCACCGCAATCGGCGCCGCGATGCTGGTCACATTCATCGAAAAACTGTTGCTCGCGTCGCTGTATCGGCGGACCGAAGAAATTGCCCATGCCATCGACGCCCGATTTGAAGCCGGGGCAGGAGAGGAGTACCTGTCGCGTCTCGTTCGAGCCTCGGAGGATTCCGCAAGTCAATCCAAGATTCTGAAGGACGCACTTGTTAAAGATTTGGCCGAACTCCTTGGTGAACTCACCACCGCGCAAATCAATGCATCAAAGGAGTCGCAAATGAGCCTTGCGGAGCAGTTTTCGCGGACGGCCAGAGAGCAACTCGAGGCTAGTCGCGAGGACAACAAGGCGCTCGGAGCGACGATCGCAGAGAGTATCCAGCAGAGCTTGCAGGGGCCTTTGCAGGAAATCGCCGGTACGGTCAAAGCAGCCAGCGGCGACCAGAGCGCTACAGCCGCTCGTATGCTGCAGGACGTCATGGCAAGCTTCAGCCAACGGTTAAATGACCTGTTTGGTGGCCAGATTTCTGGGCTTAGTGATCTCAATCAGCAGACCGCTAGGAGTATTCAAGAGGCAGTTAGCACCTTACAGACATTGGTAGCAAATATTGAGGAGTCGAGCCGCCGTTCGACCGATGCTATGGCGGAACGGATGGCTCAATCTATCGAGAAGATGGAAGCTCGACAAGAGGCAATGAATTCTCAGTCCGCCGCATTCATCGAGCAAATTCGACAACTGGTGGCTTCGTCACAGTCGGAGACAAACTCCAAACTTCAGGCGACGCTGGAGAGCATTGGTTCTGAGGTGGCCGGCATGCTGTCCACGCTGAGCGAGTCACAAGCTAAGGTCTTTGAGAACAATCAAGCGCGCGAGCAATCAATGACAGACCGGGCGCAGGAAGTCGTCAGCGGCATGTCTGAGTCCGTAGAGGTGGCCATCAAGGAAATGAGCGCGTCATCCGCCCAGATGGCTCAAAGCGTGAACCTTCTGACGCAATCAACTAGTTCATCGGTCGAGAAGCTGAATGCAGGAACAGAGCAGCTTGGCGCGGCCTCTCGCAATTTTGCCGCCGCGGGTGAGCGGGTAACCAACGTGATGGACCAAGCTGCCAATGTTGCAACTCGGCTCTCGGAGACATCGGGCGCACTTACGACTGGGGCTACCGCTCTGCAGGACGTGCTTCGAGACTATCGGAACCAGCGCGATGCTGTGAGTGAACTAATGACCGAGTTGCGTGCGACGGTCGAACTGGCACGGAGAGAGGCATCCGTGACGGGAGATGTGCTCACGCGCATCGAAAGTTCCGCAGCACGTCTCGGAGTGGCTCAAAAGCAGGCTGATGAGTATCTTGCGGGCGTCAGCAATGTGCTGGGTGAATCGCACACTACTTTTGCCACCGAAGTTCGCAGAACATTGGACAAGGCAAACACCGAGTTTCACAACAAGCTTAGTACGGCAGTCGGACTGCTTTCGTCTGGCGTCCAGGAACTGGAGGTGACGCTCGCCTCTATGGGTAACTTGAAGCCGGCGCGGGTGTAGTCAGTGATTGGCGCAAAGTTGGTTGTCAAGCGAGGGGGGAAGGACGAGGCGGAGAAGCCGTTTTGGATTTCCTTCGCGGACCTCATGACGGCGTTAATGGTCTTGTTCTTAGTCGTGATGGGAGTTGCATTGCTTGCAGTGACTAAGAATGTGACCGAGCGAGAAAAGAGGGAAGCGCAACACCGCAAAGACATTGAGGTCATTCTCGAACGATTTGCCGATGCGGCCAAGCGATACGATGGCATTAAGGTCGACAAAGAGAGGCGGGTGATTGACTTCGGAGAACGAGCTCGGTTCGCTTTTGGTAGGTCCAACCTCACGGCAGACCAAGATAGCGTGCTGCGGCAGTTCGTGCCAGAAATCCTTGCCTTGGCGAACGATGACCTCGGTAAGCGCGTTCTTAAGCGCGTCGTTGTCGAGGGCTATACAGATAAGACCGGTTCGTACCTGAGTAATCTAAATCTCAGTCTCCAACGCAGTCAGCGAGTACTTTGCACGATGTTCGCCACCATCGGGGCGAACATACTGTCCGAGGCGCAAAAGGAAGACGTGCGGAGCCTGTTCCTAGTTGGGGGCTACTCATTTAACGCGGCCAAGGACACCGATGAGGAGAGTCGTCGCGTAGAGATGCGAATGGAGTTTCTCGGAATAGATGAGCGTCGGCCGGACGCCGCGCCACAATCCGGCAATTTTGGTGAGTGCGCATTGCGATGAACCCATTGGAGCATCTCGCATCGCTGCTGCGCACGGGGACTGAAGAAGGGCTGCGGCCCATGGCCGCTTCAACGGAAATCGACGCGGTGCTTGAGAGCATGCGCCGAAATCTGCGCGGTGGTGCGGGGCGCAAGCCCAGCGACGACGTGCTGCTCGAAACGGTCCGACGGTTCTGGCAGAACATGGAAGTGACTTCTTTTCGCGACGCATATTTGCTGTCTGCGGGGCTGTCCATTCCTCATATGCCTAACGGTCCCTGCGTGCTGGAAGACCGCCCTCGCTTTCAGGCAGTTCTTGATGGCGTTGATGGATGGTCCGCGCGACCGAGTGCATTTCGACGCTGTTACCAGGGATTGATGAAGAGCTACTTTACCTATGACGCCCATGGAGATTCGACGCCAGCTGTGGGGCGGCAAAACTGGAAGCATCTGCGCGAATACCTCGGCGACCATAACGGCCGCATTCGAGATAACAACTTCAATCCTGATTGGGTCGCTACCGCGACTGGTAACAAGCAGCTATTCGGCGAAAGTCCATGCGACCCATATGTAGATGCGCTGCTGCAGGGCGACGCCGGTGCCATTGACAACCTTTGCGAAGAATTAGGCATAGCGAAGGCATCCTGGTTCCTGCGCGACCTCGTCCTTGCGCAAATTCGCGGTGCTACGCAACTCGGTGATGGTCAGTTCAAGGTACTGTTGCCTCGGATGCTGGAGTTGCTTGGCAGCAACGACGTGCTGCGAGACCGCGGCCTTGTCATGCTGCTCGACAGGTACGCAAAGGTGCCTGGACTGCACCTACATCAGCAGCTTCGAGATTTTTCCGTGCTTTGGTGGGGAAACCCATGGCTCCCATCCAACGAAACTCGTTGGGGCGGAGTAGTGCCAGAGGCACGCACGATGGTCGGTGACTGGCTAAAGCTGGAGTTCATTGAAACATTCTTCACGAAGCTTGCCGAGGATGGCATGGGTGACCGGCGGCGCATGGAATTTTGGAAACGGTACGTTAAGGCCATCGACCACATCGAGTTCGCGCTCGGTTCTACGGCACGGAGCGCCAGCGACCGAGATTTCGTCGCGCTTCGCAAGAAGATGACTGGACTCATTCGCCATCTGGATGCCTCAGGAACCAATAACGCCTTCATCATGACGATGGGAGACCTGGTCGCTGTCGAATTCAGTGGTTTGGGCAACGCCCTGTACGGCTACGACGCGCGAACGACTATACCGTTTGACACTATTGAGCCACTGCGATTGTCCAAATACGACCACAACTCGCTGAAGCAGAAGGAACGGAGCATTCTTTGGCTTACCCACCACGACGGCACGAACGGCTGGAGCAAGTGGGAGCACAAGTTTGAAGCGAAGCTGCGTCAGGAATTTCACCTTGAGCCTGGAGCGGCGATGTCCCAGACGCGCCAGGCAATCCGGCGGCGAGCGGACGCTTTCTCCAGGCAAAGTTATGAGCGCTCATCGTCCGACAGCGCTTGGCGTGCCGATTCAAAACCGTTGCCGTCGTACTCCCGCTCCGAGTTGAATAAGCTCGCCGTCCGCGAGGGCCTGCGGGTAGATGACAAGACATCGCAAGGTGGAAGCCTGTGGGTTCGGACTGATGCGAGCGATCACCATGTTGCAAATCTGCTGACCCGGTGGGGCTTTCATCACAAACCCGGAAAGGGATGGTGGAAATAGGGGAGAGACATGTTTCAGTTGTTCAGGAGGGCGAGTAGTCCGAATGCGGCGAGTTGGGTGCGACGCTGGTCCTCATCCGGCGTCGTACTCTTGCGAGGGAGAGGCGTCGATGGAGTTCACCTTCAGTCTCCAGAGGTCGAAGGTTACCTGACCCAGCTGGCGGATGATGGCTTTTCCGTTGAGACCGAGGATGGGTACCTGCTGGGGTGGGATGCTCTTTACACGGCAATGAGCCAATCGGCATACGTATCGCTGCCGGAAGTGCTGTCACTTCCACCGCTAACTCGGGCCACACCCGCGCTGCGCAGTACGGGTTCTTTGACGGATGAGACCTTCTCTATTGCTGTCGCGTCCTGGCGTCAGGAGGGGGGGGCAGCGTTCGACTGCGAGCTCGGGGGTCCGCTTATGACCAACGACGAACGTACCGAACTCATGCGTCCGCTGCAATGGTCGCTCTTCAAAGAGGTTGTTGCCTTCGCCCGTCGACCGCCAGAGGAACATAACGACCTGGCCCACCGGCAAGCTTGGGGGCGAATCCGGAAACTGGCTGTACAGGCAGGAGCCCTGCTTGATGACTTCCTTCATCGTTCGGTTGTTCTCACTCCCGAGAAGCTGGAAATTGGGCTACGACGGTCTAACGATGTGGGTGATGACCATGTCGTAGAAATCGAACCGGGGTTCGAGGGAGCTCCGGCGGATTGGCTTCGGGCATTCGACCGCCATCACGAGGTGAAGGACCGCTACGACATCGTTACCGAAGACGGCATTGTGCAGGTGCTTGTGACACCGAAGGTGCAAACGGTACTGCGCGAAATAAAGCGGTTGATTGGAAGACGGGTGGCGGGAACCCGAGCTCAGGCATTCCTCCTCAACCCGTACGCAACCCTGGGTGACGACGCCGTTGATGTCATTGTCGAATCACAGTTTGAGGAGGCTCGCGAGGCGGCCGGTCTGATGTACGAACGCTTTACGCCGGTCTTCGAGTTTGATGCTGCTGGCTATCCGCTAAAGGTTGGCTTGCTCGTCGAAATCGCGAACCTGAGCGGGCTTGCTTCGTCCGAGACGCATTGGCTGGACGATGGCGCGCTGGAGTCATTCGTGCGTGTCCTTCAGAAGGCCTTGACCCTTGGATACCAGTTGATTGCGTGGCAGGGCTACGACTTCGAGGTGCAGGGCGATTCTCAAAGGCATCTTGAAGCGCTTAGGTCGGCGCTAGAGCGCCGGCGAGCGCCGCCTACGCTCGTGTCTTACGCGCAAGTCCACGACTTGAGCGGATATAGCTTTCGCATTGAGGGTATCGGAGTCGAGAAGCCTTACCACTCTCCCTATATCGCGAAGAAGGATGAGAGCGACGGCTGGTTTCCCGAGAACGTGCTGCCGGTGATTGTCTACCAGCCATCTGGTGCAACGGAACCAGTCGCCATTCCAACCAGCAAAGCGGCAGTCGAAGTGCTGGAGAAGTCGATGAAGGCGGCGCAGGCGGCAGGTGAGCCCACTGTGAAGGTGTCGTGGTTGCCCGATGACGTGACTCTTGAAGAGGCGGCAGTCATCGTCGACACGTTTCAAAGCGTCTTCAAAGACCTTGAATCAGGGGGCTTCGACCCGGAGAAGCGATACAGCTCAGCCAGGAATACCGCCCACCAGTCGAAAACGCAATTGATACTGCGCGCGAACATCGAGGGGCTGGAGTACGAAGAGCTTCGAAAGGATGCTCTGGCTTCATTCCCGGTTGAACCCAGGATGCCACGCTCCATCCGCTCCCAGTACTCGATGATGAACCATCAGCGGGAAGGATTGGCATGGATGCAGCATCTTTACAGCCTGCAGACGGACTACCAGGTCAGAGGGGCGGTGCTTGCTGATGACATGGGATTGGGGAAAACCTTCCAGCTATTGGCGATGATGGCATATTTGCTCGAGCGAGACCCGAATATTGAGCCAATGCTGGTCGTCGCGCCTGTGTCATTGCTCGAGAACTGGGCCGAAGAGGCGCGGAAGTTCTTCGAGGAGGGCACGCTACCATTGCTCACGGCGTATGGCGATGCGTTGAAGTCGCTGCGAGTTCCGCGAGCTCAGATTGACGAGCGGCTGCAAACGGACGACGGCCTTGTCAAATTCCTTAGACCAGACTGGATTGGTAGTGCAAAGGTCGTGCTAACCACGTACGAGACCCTGCGCGATTTGGAGTTTTCGTTCGCAGCTCAGCGGTGGTCGCTGATGGTGTGCGACGAAGCTCAGCGTATCAAGAACCCCGCAGCGATGGTCACGCGCGCAGCAAAAAAGCAGAATGTTGCCTTCAAGATTGCATGCACCGGAACTCCAGTGGAAAACACGCTGGCAGATATGTGGTGCCTTTTCGACTACGTGCAGCCGGGGCTTCTTGGTGCTCTGAATGACTTCGGACAGCGATACAGAAAGCCAATCGAGGCGAAGACGGACGAGGAAAAGGCGAGGGTGGAGGAACTCCGGGGGCGCATCGCCCCGCAAATCCTGCGCCGAATGAAAGCTGACGTGGCGACTGACCTGAAGAGGAAAGTCATTGTGGACGATTGTAGGCGGCTCCCGTTGTCGAACGTGCAGCGGAACTTGTACGCTAAGGCCATTGAGAGTTTCAAGAAGCGCGGCGACCTTAATGAGATAACACCGTTTAAGAACCATCTAGGCCTGCTGCACTATCTTCGCCTTGTATGTACAGACCCTCGCCCGCATGGACTGAATGTGTTTAAAGCGGAGTCTATCAAGCTGTATCGCGAAAAGGCGCCAAAACTGGACTGGCTTTTGGGTCAACTGAAAGTCATCAAGAAGGCGGGGGAAAAGGTTATTGTCTTCTGCGAATTTCGCGAAATCCAGCGATTGTTGCAGCACTACATCGAAGAGGAGCTGGCCTTCAAGCCAGATATCATCAATGGGGACACCAGCGCTTCTGCAAGCCACTCATCGAGTCGACAGAAGCGCATCAAGGCCTTCCAGGCTATGGACGGATTTGGCGTTCTTATTCTTTCGCCCGTGGCCGTCGGCTTCGGGGTGAACATTCAGGCGGCGAACCATGTTGTCCACTACACACGCACCTGGAATCCTGCCAAAGAAGACCAGGCAACCGACCGCGCCTATCGCATTGGCCAGAAGAAGGATGTTTACGTCTACTACCCCGTAGTCCAGGCGAACGATTTCATGACGTTCGACGTCAAGCTCGACCTTCTGTTGACATACAAGCGAGGTCTGGCCGAGGACATGCTTAACGGCTCAGGCGACGTCAGTCCCGGGGACTTCAATCTCGCCGACGTTGTTCCTGCCGCAGAAGCCGCCAATATTGACGAGCGGGTCACGCTGGACATGGCGCTATGCATGGAATGGCAGCACTTCGAGTGTTTGGCGGCCGTTTTGTGGACGAAACGCGGTTATAGCTGCTATCGCACGCCGGCCACAGGCGACAACGGCGTTGACGTGGTCGTGCAGGCAGGCCGAAAAGGACAACTGCTTCAGGTTAAGACCAGCGGCACCCATGGTGCGGCACTTAACTGGGATGCTGTCAAAGAGGTAGTGACAGGGGAAGCTTTCTATCGCCGTCGGCATCCCGGCGTTGAATTCGAGAAAGTTTGCCTTACCAACCAGTTCTTCAACCGGCAAGCAAAGGAGAACGCGGCCCTCAACTCGGTGGAGCTTTTAGACCAGACTCACTTGGCTCATCTGCTGGAACGTTATCCAGTAACCATGCTAGAGGTCGAACGCATGCTCTATAGCGAATGGCAAGAGCCTGAACTTACCACCGCACAAGTTCTCCCTGAAACGCGCGGGCGGGCGTTGCACCTGGGGCAGGATCATCGAAACCAGTAGCCATCGTTGTGGGACGCTCTCAAGTCAATCCCAACTAAGATTGGATGTTCGGCGCAGACGCTGCTGACCAGGATCAAGCCCCATGAAGTCGATACCGGGCAGCGTGAAGGTCACGCCAACGGCGACCGCGAATGGATCTAGGTGCTGGAACAGAACACTGCGAGCTTCGCTGTGCAAGCGTCGCGTTGCCATCCTGCGGGCCTGTAAGCTCGCGGAGATGGTGGCGGGTCGGCAAGAGGTGAGGCATGCACCGCGGCCGTGGAGATGGGCATCCTCATCAGATAGTAGTTGACTCGCTGAATAGCCGCCGTCGGCGGTCGGCCGCTCACAGTCGGGAACGCCCTCTTACGTACTTCCGCTGTCTAACTTCTTAATGCCTCCCTGTCGCCCCGCCTTGGCAGCGCGAATCGGCTCGGTCCATTGCGATCGGCGCGACAACTCAAGCAACCCATTCTTCTCCCAACCTTTCAGCCTGCATTAGAATCAGTTCAACGGCAGAATCCGCCATGTCGGGCGGGTACTTATACTTGCGCAATATGCGCTTGACCATGAGCCGCAGACTTGCCCGCACGCTTTCGCGTTTTGACCAGTCAACCGTAATGTTCTTGCGCAGGTTCTCTGTCAGTTCATGCGCGATTTTCTTTAACGTTTCGTCGGTTAATTCGCGCACAGCAGATTCGTTGTTGGCCAGAGCGTCATAGAAACGGATCTCGTCCTCAGTTAGCCCTAGCTCTTCGCCGCGCTTCGCCGCTTCACGGAACTTCTTGGCCATGTCCACCAGTTCTTCCATGACTTGGGCCGTCTCGATGCTGCGATTCTGGTAGCGCTTGATGACATTGGCGAGCATGTCGGAGAACTTGTTTTGCTGCACCAGGTTGCTGGCGAATTTGCTTTTGATTTCTCCTTCCAGCAGGCGCTCCAGCAGCTCGACAGCCAGGTTGCGCTCAGGCAGGTTGCGAACTTGAGCAAGAAACTCGTCATCTAAGAGGCCGATGTTAGGCTTCTCCAGACCCACGGCGTCGAAGATGTCGACCACGCTTTCACTGACCACGGCCTGATTGATGATCTGACGGATGGCGGCTTCCCGCTGCTCGTCGGCTTTCTTTTGCGTGCTGATGTCACGCTTGGTCAGTATGACCTTGACGGCCTGCATGAACGCTACTTCGTCGCGCAGCGCCTTGGCCTCATCAAGCGTGCAGCACAGGGAGAAAGCTTTGCTCAGGGCCAGCGTGTTGTCGGCGAATCGCTTCTTGCCGTCTAGCTTGGCGTCCTTGTCGCCCGCGGGCGGGCGTAGCGACAGGATGTGGTTTGCGGCACCCGCCAGAATCTTGTGGCCGCCAGTCTTGAAGCCCGAGTAGTCGAAGCCGTGCATCATGCCGCGCAGGACGTCGAGCTTCTCGAGCAATACGGCGAAGGCTTCGTGGGCATCGACCGTGGGTTTACCGCGGCCCTTGCTGGCGGTGTACTCCTTCATCGCGGCCTTGAGCTCATTGCCAATGCCGATGTAGTCGACCACCAGGCCGCCTTGCTTGTCTCGGAAGACACGGTTCACGCGGGCGATGGCCTGCATGAGGTTGTGGCCCTTCATGGGCTTGTCGATGTAAATGGTGTGCACGCACGGCGCGTCAAAGCCGGTCAGCCACATGTCGCGCACGATGACCAGCCGCAGTGGGTCCTTAGGGTCTTTAAACCGCTTCTCTAGCCGTTTCTTGACCTGACCGCTGTAGATGTGCGGGCGCAGCAATGCTTTGTCGCTCGCGCTGCCCGTCATGATGACCTTGATAGCGCCTTTTTCGGGGTCTTCGTCGTGCCAGTCGGGACGCAGCTTGATGATTTCGTTATAGAGGTGCACGCAGATGTCGCGGCTCATCGCGACCACCATGGCTTTGCCATCCTGCGCCTTGTTGCGCTCTTCGAAGTGCTCGACGAGGTCGGCAGCCACGCTAGCAATGCGCGGCTCGGCACCCACGACTTTTTCCAGGGCTGCCCATCTCGATTTCAGGCGAGCCTGAGTCTGCTCTTCTTCGTCTTCGGCGAGTTCGTCGACCTCTTCATCCAGAGACGCCAGATCGGCTTCCTTGAGCTTGAGCTTGGCCAGGCGCGACTCGTAGTAGATGGCCACGGTGGCGCCATCCTCTTTGGCCTGCTGCATGTCGTAGACATGGATGTAATCGCCGAATACGGCGCGCGTGTCGCGATCGGTGCTGCTGACGGGGGTGCCCGTGAACGCCACAAAGGTGGCGTTGGGCAGCGCATCCCGCAGATGTTGCGCGTAACCCGCCTGATAGGTGACCGTGGGTTCTGCAACCGCCAACGCTGTGGTCTCGCCAACACCCAGGTCATCGTTCGCAGCCAACTGACCGTATTCGGTGGTACTGAAGGATTTGCTTTTGCGAGTCTTGAGCTTGGCTTCGAAACCGTACTGCGTGCGGTGGGCTTCGTCCGCAATCACAACGATATTGCCGCGGTCCGACAGGACCGGGAAGGTGTCCTCATCTTCTCCAGGCATGAACTTCTGAATGGTAGCGAAGACGATGCCGCCTGAAGGACGATTGGTCAGCAACCTACGCAGGTCCTGACGGGTATCGGCCTTTACGGGCTGTTCGCGCAGGAGGTCTTGCGACAGGCTGAATACCCCAAACAATTGGCCGTCCAAGTCATTGCGGTCGGTGATGACCACAACCGTGGGGTTCTGCATGGCCGGTTCCTGCATCACGCGGGCGGCAAAGCAGGTCATGGTGATGCTTTTGCCGCTGCCCTGGGTGTGCCATACCACGCCGCCTTTACCGCGCTGGCTCGCGCTGCCTTGTAGTTGCGACGCCTCAACCACGTGCTGGATGGCCAGCCGCACGGCGTGGTACTGGTGGTAGCCGGCAATCTTTTTGATGAGGGCGCCGTCGTCTTCAAACAGCACGAAGTAGCGCAGATAGTCGAGCAGGTATGCAGGCGCGAGCAGACCGTGCACCAGCGTCTCGAGCTCGTTGAACTGCCCCAATGGGTCAAGCTCTATGCCATCAATCGTTCGCCATTGCATGAAGCGCTCGGCATTGGCGGACAGTGAACCATACCGTGCTTCGCTACCGTCGGACACGACCAGAATTTCGTTGTACTCGAAGACGTCTGGAATCTGTGCCTTGTATGTCTGAATCTGGTCGTAGGCCTTCCAGATGTCTGCATCTTCGTTGACAGCGTTCTTCAGCTCAATCAGCGCCAGTGGCAAACCGTTGATGAACAGAATGATGTCTGGTCGCCGGGTATGGTGCGGGCCTTTTATGGTGAATTGACTGACTGCCCAAAACTCGTTGTTTTGCGGATTGGCCCAATCCACCAAGCGCACGAAATCCCCTCGGGTTTCGCCATCCGTTTGATATTGGACGTTCACGCCGTTGGTCAGCAGCTTGTGAAACGTGCGGTTGGCGACCAACTGGACAGGGGTATCGAGGTTTTCGACTTGCTTGAACGCATCGTCACGCGCGGATGCGGGGATGTGCGGATTCAGGCGGTCGATGGAGTCTCGCAAACGCTGGGGCAGAATGACTTGCGTGTAGCTGGTGCGCTGCGGGTCTGAGCCATCATGGGCGATGTCCGGGCCACTACGCACGGAGTAGCCTACCTCTGCAAGCCAGCCCAAGGTTTCCTGTTCGAGTTGGTCTTCGGTCATGGCAACGCGCTCTCTACTTGTTCTTGGGCCTCGGGGAGGCGTAATTGACCTGACAGAAGTCGGGGTAGCAATGAGTTTCGAGCGATGGCGAGCTGCTGTGCGTAGGGCGAGTAAAGCTTTTCATAGATTGCTCTACTAACTGATTCGTAGGCACGCAAAGACTGTTCGTTAGGCAAGCAAATTTTCTTTGTTGATAGCAGTAAGCCATCATCAAGATTCGGTATTGAGGTTCCGTTGATGTAGTTCCATATTTCACCCGTGTTTCGCATGTTATGAAGCACCCGGTCAATAAAAATCGCCCTCCATGGGGAACCACAATCCAAACGTTTAACGAAATTGGAAAAAACAACAGGAGCTTTATAAATTTCTTCAAAAGCCAAACTGGCCCATAATGGGCGCCCACACGGACCTGCGCCAGAAGATGCTATCAACACTTCATTTTCTGAAAGCCGCCTTTTCTCTAATGCGTTTGGCTTGAACCACCTAATAGGAGCTGCTTGGGCATATCCAAAGTTTCGTAAATTCTCTAGGTCTACGCCTCGTAAGCTAACTACGGGCACTAATTGCTCATCTTCCTTGGTGTCTTTACCCCAAGCGCCTCCAATGGTCGTTTGGCATATATTCTTAAGTTCAGTGACTTTCCACCCCTTTGGAATTAACCCCAACTCCGACTCCTCGAATGAATCCGGAAATGATGCTGCTGTCTCTTCATCCATCCCTTCTGGCTGGCGGCCTTCCATTTTGGCGCGCACCGGGTCAAAGTCCACAAACCAGGACTTAAAGATGGTTTGGGCGATGGATTCGAGGACCTTGTTGGTTTCGTGCAGAAGGGTAATGCGGTCATCCAGGAGCTTCAAGACTGCAACCACCGCAACTTGCGTCGATATTGGCGGCAAACGAAGCTCTAGTGCAGATATGGCTTTTCCTGTTAAGTGCTTGATGGTCGTGCCCGTAAAGTATGGCTCCAAAAGTCCTAACTTGCTTGAGTAAACGAACCAGTAAAATAGATAGTAGTTGTTGAGAGTTTTTTTCGGCCTAATGCGATGAAGAGCTTTTTGAATCTTCATCCCTTTTTTGCCAGTCCAAATAGCGCACCGCCCTGGCTCCCCACCTTCACAGACAACAAGGTCTCCAGGTTCTAAACTGTATCGGGCCTCCTCATTGGCTTCGAACTTCATTTCTGCCAAGTTGGTAAGGTCAAAGGCTCCCCAGCGTACATTGCTATTGCCTAGGTACGGCTGATACGCTCCTTTATTCTTCTTGGCGTCCAGCATCTTGCCGAGGCAAGATTCGATATGGTCACCGAGGCGCACTGTTGGCCATTCAGAACTCATAACCCAGCCTCCCCAGCTTCTGCCGGATCAGTGCATCAAGCTCTGCGCCCTTTGCCATTTGTTCGCCCAGCTTTTCAGTCAGCTTCTGCATCTTTTCGGCAAAGGCTTCATCGTCGTCCTCGACCTCTGCTGCACCCACATAGCGTCCGGCCGTCAGTACATGCCCGTGCTGAGCGATTTCAGCCAACGACACGCTGCGGCAGAACCCTGCCACGTCTGCATACTCCGTAATGCTGGAGCCATCCTCGACTTCCCCACGCCATGCGGCGACGTTTTCTGCGATCCGGGCAATAGCTGCGTCATCCAGCTCAGCCTGCACGCGGGAAATCATTCTCCCCATCTTGCGCGCGTCAATGAACAGCACTTCGCCCTTGCGTTTTTTCTGCTTGGCCAAGAACCACAGGCAGGCCGGTATCTGGGTGTTGAAGAATAGCTGCCCCGGCAACGCGACCATCACTTCGACCACGTCAGCATCGACCATGGCGGCGCGAATGACGCCCTCGTTGTTTTGGCTCGAGCTCATCGAGCCGTTGGCCAGCACAATGCCCGCGCGACCGGTGGGTTTCAGGTGATACAGCATGTGCTGTAGCCAGGCGTAGTTGGCGTTACCGTGGGGTGGGTCGCCATACTGCCAGCGTGCATCGCCTTCCAGACTGCCGTGCCACCAGTCGCTGATATTGAACGGTGGGTTCGCCAAGACAAAGTCGGCGCGCAGGTCAGGATGCTGATTGCGGGTGAAGGTATCAGCCGGCTCCTTGCCGAGATTGAAGTCGATGCCCCGAATTGCCAGGTTCATGGCCGCCAAGCGCCAAGTGGTGGGGTTGGACTCTTGCCCATAAATGGACACGTCTCCAATCTTGCCGCCGTGTGCCTCGATAAATTTCTCTGACTGCACGAACATGCCGCCCGAGCCGCAGCATGGGTCATACACTTGGCCCTTGTGCGGGGCGAGGACAGCCACCAAGGTCTTGACGATGCTGGCAGGCGTGTAGAACTGACCGCCTTTTTTGCCTTCGGCGCTGGCAAACTGGCCCAGGAAGTATTCGTACACCTGACCCAAAATGTCTCGGGCTGCGTTGGCATCGCTGCCGAAACCGATGGTGGACACCAAGTCCACGAGTTCGCCCAACTTGCCGTCCGGTAGCTGGGCACGGCCATAGCGTTTGTCCAAAATGCCTTTGAGTTTGGGGTTCTCCGCCTCGATGGCAGTCAGGGCATCATCAATGCGCTTGCCGATGTCGGGCTGCTTGGCGGCGGCACGCAGACTTTCCCAACGAGCGGCTTCAGGTACCCAGAAAGTATTGGCCGCGGTGTAGTAGTCGCGGTCTTCCAGCTCGGCGGTCAGCTCATCTTCGCTAGCACCGGGAAAGTGGAACTCATCGTTCTCGTTGGCGAAACGTGCACGCAGTTCAGCCTGCCGTGCCGCGAAAGCATCCGAGATGTACTTCAGAAAGATCAGGCCTAGCACCAAGTGCTTGTACTCGGCCGCATCCATATTGGCGCGCAGTTTGTCTGCCGCGGACCATAACGTCCGCTTGATGTCGTCGATCATTGGTATGTAACTAATTTTGTAGTACTGGCAACGAGGGAAAGTAGCACACTGTGGCATTACCTACGCTTCGACATTCAGTAAGGTAGAGCCGAGCTCTCCCTAAGCTTGCTGGGCTGTGATCGGCTGACAATGCAGTCGGTCCTTGACGTGTTTTTCCGAAACCGGATGCAGAACCGCGTATGTGGCGGACTCGCTGCGAAGGAACACGGCAAATGGCGGGGCTTTTTTGGCCGGGTTTCGCCTTAACGTCTAATCTTGCTTCGCTACCTGCCGTCGTTGGAGCTGCTCAGCCTTAGTTGGTCGCCCACGTCGGCGTGCAACCTGTGGAGCTGCTGTTCGCTCAGATGTGGCAAGCGCTACTTGTGGGACATGCTGCGCTTCACGCTGTGATACCAGCCAAGCATGGACCTCCCCTTGTTCATAACGCAACAGTCGGCCTACTTTCACACAAGGAGGGAGCGGCTCTCCGCGAGTGCGTCGGTTGTACAAGGTCTGCACAGACAAGCCCAGGACGGCGGCCAGCTGATCGGAGGTAAGAAGCTTTTCCATCTTTACTTTCGTGAAGGCACTGGCACATGCCAGCAAAAAGTATAGACAGGCAAGGGTAGCCATGGCCGCCTGGCAGTACCGTCCGGTAGGCCGTACAATCCACGCCGGCGCTATCGAAATTGACCGCACTTTTAACGCACTGACCGCAGTAAAGTGCGTTATGTTGCGGTAAGTTCCGGTAAGCTAAGCTCATGATTTTTCTAGATATTCATGTTGGTCTGCCCCTGGAAAAACACCCCTAAAACGGACTCTTAATCCGTAGGTCGAGTGTTCGAGCCACTCACAGCCCACCAGAATTCTTTGGCAGTACATCAAAAAGCCCACCGGTTTCGGTGGGCTTTTTGCATTGCGTCGCAATTATTGGCTTGGCGCGCGCAACCCTCACGCCAATATCCGCAACGCCGTCTCGATCCCAAACGCCTGCGCAAACTGCTGCGCCGGTAGCGGCCTGCCGAACAGATACCCCTGACCCTCTTCGCAATGCTCGGCCAGCAGCCGTTCGCGTTGCGCATCCGTTTCGATGCCTTCGGCGATGGTGTTCAGGTCAAAACTGCGCGCCACGTCCACGATGGCGCGGATCACGGTGGCGTCGCGGTTCGAGTCCAGCATGCCGCTGACAAACGAGCGGTCGATCTTGATGCGCGTGATGGGGTGGGTCTTCAACAGGCTCAGCGACGCATAGCCCGTGCCGAAGTCGTCGAACGAGATGCTCACGCCTTGCGCGCGCAGGCGCTGCAGCATTTCCAGCACCGCGGCGTCATGGTTCAGCACGATGTTCTCGGTGATCTCCAGTTCCAGCGCCTCGGGGGGCAGGCCGTGCCGGTCGAGCGTCTGCGCAACCTCGGCCGCCAGGTCGCCTTCGCGGAACTGCGCGCCGAAAAGGTTCACGGCGATGCGAAAGTCGTGCAAGCCGCTGCGGCGCCAGAATGCGGCTTGGCTGCACGCTTCGTTCAACACCCATGAGCCGACGGTGGCCGCCAGCGGTCCGCTCTCCAAGGAGGGAAGAAAGACTGCCGGCGCCAGCAGGCCCAGTTGGGGATGACGCCATCGCAACAGCGCTTCGGCGCCGGTCAGCGCACCGGTGGCCAGGTTGATCTGCGGTTGATAGAAGAGCAGGAATTCGCCTTTGGCGACCGCGCGGTGAAGCTCCATGCCATACAGGCGGCGTGCGACGGCTTCCAGGCGCAGGTTGGGGGCGAAGACGGAGACGCGGCCGCGGCCGCCCGCCTTGGCCTTGACCAGGGCGAGATCGGCGTTGCCGACGAGCTCGAGCGCTTCGTGGGCGTGCAGCGGTGCAATGGCCACGCCGCAGCTTGCGGTAAGCCGAAGCTCCTGCCCGCCGATGTGGAGGGTTCGGCAATCCGCGCGAGGGCCAGTTGCGCCAACTCCGTCGCTTGCGTCAGGTCGCCGGCGTCTTGCTGCAGGATGGCGAATTCGTCGCTGCCCAGGCGGGCGACGGTGTCGCAGGGATCCGCCGTCGCCTCCAGGCGCGCCGCTAGTTCGCGCAGGATCGCGTCGCCGATCGCGTGGCCCAGGGTGTCGTTGATGTCCTTGAACCCATCCAGGTCCAGCATCAGGATGGCGGCAGGAGACGGGCGCGTCAGGACTTCTTCCACGCGCCGATAGAAGACGCCGCGGTTGGCCAGGCCGGTCAGCGGATCGAAGCCGGTGAACTTGCGTGCGTCCTCGTCATGCCGCATGGGCGCGGGGTCCGCACCGGCACGCGGCGCGGCCAGATGCGTCTGCCGCTCGACCGAGGCCAGATCGCTCATTTTTCGGGCGCGTTCGGCGTTGACCTCGACACGCCGAAGCTCCAGGCGGTCGGAGGCCATTCGGGCCAGTTCGCGCAGCCGGTCCTAGTCTTCCTCGCTGAAGTCGGAGTGCGGTTCCGTGTCGATGACGCACAGCGCGCCCAGCGGATGGCCTTCGGGGGAATTCAATGGCACGCCGGCATAGAACCGGATTCTTGCCGCCCCGCAGACGAGGGGGTTGTCGTGAAAGCGATCGTCCAGCCGGGCATCCGGCACGACCATGACGTCGTCCTGCAAGACTGCATGGGCACAAAAGGAGAGGTCGCGGCGCATGTCGGTCTCTTCGAAGCCTGTGCTGGCCGCAAAGAAGACGTGATCGCTGCCGATCATGTTGATGGCCGACACCGGCATGTTGAACATGCGCGACGCAATGCGAACGACCGGATCAAGACTGGGGAGCGCGCGCCGCGCATCCAGCCCATATTCCGACAGGGCGCGCAGTCTTTCGGTCTCGCTTGGCAAAGGTGGGGGGCATTTCATCTACAGCCTCCTTTTTATTTCTCCTTGTCCTGCGCCGTTCTGGGTTTCCCGGCGTTGTTTGGCCGAGCCGCGCAACGTATCACCGTCCTGGCCGTTGGCCTGTTTGGGCGCGCGGGAGGCGCCGAAGAACCAGTATCGAAGTGTGACGCGATCATCAAAGATTGACCGACACACCTGTAACTGAATATTCCATTTTCGAATTTAGCGCAGCTTTCTTCCGTTTGCCAGCGCGCGGCGGGACGCGATTGCGCGATCACTCGGGGCGCCAAGGTCGCGCGCGCGAGCCCGCGCGGTACGCAAAAAACGAGTCAAAACCATTACCCGCCGGCCGAAAACAATCATTTTTTTGCGTGGAAGGTTTTCAGCTTGCATTCATCGTTGCGTCATGCGCGGCACACAGAATGCGGGCCTCGAACAGCTTCCACGGGAAAAAGGAAATGAAGTTCTGGAATCGGAATGTGCTCGCCTGCGCCGTCATGAGTGCGATGACGCTGATCGCGGGCTGCGGTGGCGACAATGGCAGCGATGACGAAACGCCGCCGGTCATCGAGGAGCCGCCCGCGCAGGCCCGGCCGCTGGAACTGACGATCCTTCATATCAACGACCACCATTCCACGCTGGACGGCAAGGACAAGACGCTGACCTTGAAGAATGCGGCCGGGGTCGATACCGACGTGACCGTGTCGGCCGCGGGCATGCCGCGCGTGAAAGCCGCCATCGACCAGCTGGCCGCGAATTTGCCGAACGTGCTGAAGCTGCATGCGGGCGATGCGCAGACCGGGACGCTGTATTTCAACCGCGCCGGCGCGCCGGGCGAGGCCGATGCCGCGCTGATGAACACGGTCTGCTTCGATGCCATGGCGGTGGGCAACCATGAATTCGACAAGGGCGACGACGGGCTGAAGCGCTTTGTGGACTTCCTGCATGCCGGTGCGTGCCAGACGCCCGTCCTGAGTGCGAACGTCGCGTTTGGCGCAAGTTCGCCGCTGCACGGCACCGATCTGATCAAGCCTGCCATCGTCGTCGAGCGCGACGCCCAGAAGATCGGCATCGTCGGCCTGACCATCGCCAGCAAGACCAAAGAATCGTCGAGCCCCAATGCGGACACGACGTTCACCGACGAAGCCGTGGCCGCGCAGGGGCAGATCGACGCGCTGCGCGCCGATGGCGTCAACAAGATCATCCTGCTCAGCCACATCGGCTACGGCTATGACAAGGAAGTGATTGCCAAGCTGAGTGGTGTGGACGTGGTGGTGGGCGGCGATTCGCACACGCTGCTGGGTCCCGACTCGATGAAGACGATGGCCGTGGGCACGCCGGGCGGCGCCTATCCGACCCGTCTGGCCGACAAGGACGGCAAACCCGTCTGCCTGGTGCAGGCATGGGAATACTCGCAAGTCGTGGGCGAACTGAAGGTCAGCTTCGACGCCAACGGCGACGTGACGAACTGCGCCGGCACGCCCCACGTGCTGATCGACACCGACTACCGCGTCAAGTCGGGCAGCGCCCTGGTTGCGGCCTCCGACGCCGACCGCGCCGCCTTCAAGGCCGAGGTTGCGGCCAGCGGTTTCCTGCGTGAGCAGACGCCGGACGCTGCGGCGTTGTCAGTGCTGAAGCCCTTCAAGGACAAGATCGACGTCTTCAGCAAGACCAACGTTGCGCAGGTGCCGCTGGAGCTGTGCTTTCGCCGCATTCCGGGCCCCACGCCCGCCAGCAATGCAGCCAGTCCGGCTTGCGAAAGCGAAGGCAACGTCGCCCTGCGCGGCGGCGACATCCAGCAACTGGTGGCGCAAGCGTATCTTGATGTGGCCAACGCCGAATACGGCGGCGCCGACATGACCCTGCAAAGCGGCGGCGGTGTGCGGCGCGCCCTGAATGGCTCCGTGACGGCGGCCGACGTGATCGCCGTCGTGCCGTTCGGCAACATGCTGTGGCGTCTGGACCTGACCGCCAATGAGGTCCGGTCCATGGTCGAGGACGGTCTGGACGCGACGTACAAGCCGGGCGGCAAGGACGGTCCTTATCCCTACGCGGCAGGCCTGCGCTGGGACGTGACGGCCTCCAACGCGAAGGGCAGCCGCGCCAGCAACTTTCAGTACCTGGATCAGGCCACCCGCACGTGGCTGCCGCTGGACAATGCGCGCACCTATCGCCTCTTCGTGCTGAGCTTCAATGCGACGGGCGGTGACGGCTACGCCACCCTGGCCAACGTGCCGTCCGAGCGCCGTTCCGACATCGGTGTGCTGGACGCCGACGTGTTCCAGGCCTACATCGACATGCAGACCAAGGACGCGGGCACCGGACTGCCGATCCTGAACCGCATCGACAACGACCGCTACAGCACGCATAACTGGCAGCCGTGATCATGGGCGGGCCGTCAGGGCGTACAAAATGTTGCCCGGCGCCCCGCAGCCCCTTGCTAGCATGATCCTCGCCGGAATGAACCGGTATCTGGATGGACAGTGGAGGTTGCCATGAACTCAAGAACAATCAACCGGATCGCCATGCTTGCGACCGCGGGCGTGCTGCTGGCCGGTTGCGCGACGCAACAGCAAACGAATACCGCTGTCGGTACGGGCGCGGGCGCGGCGTTGGGCGCTGGCATTGGCGCGCTGATCGGGCACGGCAAGGGCGCGGCGATCGGCGCGGGCATCGGTGCGGTGGCGGGCGGCCTGGTGGGCTACAACTGGAAGGTGGTCAAGGAGGACGTGCAGAGTTCCGGCGCCTCGTCGCTGGGCATCGACGTCGTGGAAATGCCCGACGGCAGCCTGAAGGTCAATATTCCCAGCGGCGTGTCGTTCGATACGGACAAGACGCAGCTCAAGCCGGCGTTGCTGCCGGTGCTCGATAGCGTGGCGCGGTCGCTGAACCAGCATCCCGAGCTGCGGGCCAAGGTGGTCGGCCATACCGACAGCACGGGTTCGCTTGCGCACAACCAGACGCTGTCGGTGAACCGCGCCAAGAGCGTGACCGATTACCTGGCCAAGCAGGGTGTGGCGGGCACGCGTCTGTCCGTGGAAGGCCGGGGTCCGAACGATCCGATCGGCGACAATGCGACGGCCGAAGGGCGCGCGCTGAACCGGCGCGTGGAGATCTACCTGTACGCGGTCCGGCAGTAAGCACGGGCGCGTTCCTTGCTGTCAGGCGGCTGGCGCGATGCGCGGCCGCCTTTTCTTTCCGGAGTCTG
Organism: Achromobacter mucicolens; assembly: GCF_029866465.1. Classification (NCBI taxonomy): domain Bacteria; kingdom Pseudomonadati; phylum Pseudomonadota; class Betaproteobacteria; order Burkholderiales; family Alcaligenaceae; genus Achromobacter; species Achromobacter mucicolens. The sequence continues at coordinate 851,965 of NZ_CP123364.1, forward strand.
TCATGAGCGATTTTCCTCCCGCCTGCATCGGTACCGATACCGCGGTTGCCGCGCTCACCGGCTGGCAGGCCGTGGCCATGCGCGATGCCATCGAAAAGCGCTATCGCTTTCCCAACTTCAACGCCGCGTTCGGCTTCATGGCGCGGGTGGCGATGTTCGCGGAAAAGCTGAACCATCATCCCGAGTGGACCAACGTCTACAACCGCGTGGACGTGACGCTGACCACGCATGACGCGGGCGGTGTGACCGAGCTGGATGTGCGGATGGCGCAGTTCATGGATGAGGCGGCCGAACACGCGGGCGCGACGGCGCCCAAAGCGCAACCCTGACCTTGGCGGCTGGCGGAGTGGTCGGGCTGAGCGGCCCGCTGCTCAGTCCGCCGTGTCGCCGGCCTCGGTTTGCAGGTGGCCGATCAGGCGGTCGAGCATGTCGCCGAATTGCTGCTGTTCATCGGCGGTCAGGCAGCCGAAGATTTCGTCGTTGCGGCGCGCAATGAGGTCGACGATGCGGCGGTACTGCGTCAGGCCGTCGGCGGTCGGCGCCAGCACCACGCCGCGTCCGTCGGACGCGGAGACCGTCTTTTCGACAAGCCCGCGATCCACCAGCGCCTGCGCCGAGCGGCTGGCCTGGCCCTTGTTCAGGTTGGCGGCGCGCGCCAGGTCGTTGACCGACAGCGGTGCAAACCGGCCAATGGCGGCGAGGCACCGCGCCTCGCCCAGCGGAATGTCGCAGTCCTTGAGATAGGCCCGATTCGTGTCGCGGTCCGTGATCTTGTTGAGCACGTGAAGGCGATAGGTGAGGAATCGTTCCAGGGCGGGCGTTTTCACGTCGGACGGGCGGGATCGGCGCCCGCGCAGGATGAGGCCGGATAGTTTGCCACACCGCCGTCATCCAGGCTGGCGGCTTCGGCCTGCGCCAGCAGCGACAGGGCTTCTTCGGCCGACGGCAGGCGGCTGAGCAGCGACAAGCCGAGTATCGACAGAAAAAGCGGCGCGCGCGCTTCGCCGACGCGCGTGAGCGTCTGCGCCATGCTGGTGTAGACCTGGTCCAGGGCTTCGGGATTCATGCGTGGCCTTTCGAGGTGGCAGTGGAAGTGAGCGAAGGGTAGTAGGGCGCAAGCGCGGCGCGCAGGTCGGCGGCGGCAGGCGCAATCCAGCGTCCCAGCACGTAGCCGTCGGGGCGCAGCAGGTAGACGGCGCCGGCCTGATTGCCGTAACGCAAGGCGAGCTGGCCGTGCGGGTCGGCCAGGCCGCCGGGGCCGGCACGCAACACCTGTAGTGGTCGCGGCGAGTCCTGCGTGGCCGCGGCCAGCGCATCCAGCGCGGCCGACACGGCCGGGTCGGGCGAAATGGCCAGCGCCACGAAGCCCGCGCCGAAATGGGCGGTCAGGTATCGCGGCGCGTCGCCATCCTGCAGCAGCACGTCGGGCGCCGGTTGGCCCGGCGCGGCGGCCGGGCCGGCCTCGGGGGCGCGGTCCTCGCGGTTCAAGGGCGAGGTGTCGTACGAGATGGGCGCGGACTGGCGGGGATTGATGAGCGAGCGCACGCCGTCGTCCACCAGCGCGAGGCGCAGCGCGGCCTCGCGCATGAGCCGGAAGCCGAAGTCCGGCGGCGCCATGAATTCCGTGCTCTTGGCGCCGTAGGCCAGGTTCTGGCGCGTGGCATGGACGCGCTCGATGCTGTAGCTGTCCAGCAGGGCGTCGGGCGACTGGCCCTTCAGCACCCAGGCAAGTTTCCAGGCCAGGTTGCCGGCGTCGTCCAACCCGGAATTCAGGCCGCGCACGCCGAAGATCGGCACGAGGTGGCCCGCGTCGCCCGCGAACAGCACGCGGCCGTGGCGGTAGCGATCCAGCGTCAGGCACTTGGCGTTGTAGATCGAGATCCAGAGCGGCTTCCAGGGCGCGGTCTCGCCGATCATGTCCAGGTGGCTCTGCACACGCGGCAGCACGTTTTCCGGCTTGACGGCTTCGTCGGGGTCTTCGTCGTCGCGGATCTGGTAGTCGACGCGCCACACGTTGCCGGGCTGGCGATGCATCAGCAGCGTAGATCCCGGATTGGAGGGCGGATCGAACCACGCAAGGCGCTCGACGGGCCGTTGCGATGCCTGTTCGATGTCGACGATGACGTAGCGCCCGTCGTACTGCATGCCTTCCAGCTTCAAGCCCATCGCGTCGCGCACGGTGCTGCGGCCGCCGTCGCAGGCGACGAGCCAATCGGCGCGCACCGTCTGGCGGGCGCCGTTCGCCTCCACCTCGACCGATACGCCGTCCGGACCGGGCTGCACGGCCGTGACGCGTGCCGACCAGGCAAGCGTGGCGAGGCCGGGATGGCGCCGCATGGCCTGGTGCGCGAATTCCTCCACGTAGTACTGCTGGATGTTCACCATCGGGGCGTACCGCTGCAGGGGATCGTGCGGCATCTGGAAGTGCAGGACTTCGCGGTCGCGGTAGTAGCTTCGCCCGCCCGTCCAGGCCAGACCCGTGTCGATCAGCGGCCGGTCGGCGCCGATCCAGCCCAGGATCTCCTGCGACCGGCGCGACATGCAGATGGCGCGGCTGCCGCTGCAATAGCCTTCATCGGCCTCGACGGTGAGGGAGGCGATGCCGTACTCGGCGAGCAGGGCGGCCAGGGTCAGACCGACCGGACCGCCGCCGGCGATCAGGACGGGAACGTGCGAGGGGAGCGTCATGCTGTCTCCAGAATTTGGTTGTTTGCGCAACTATATGCCCGGCATGTTGCGCGCGCAACCAATTTTTGAAGGCGATAAAAAACCCGCCGAGGGGCGGGTTTGGGGGCCGGTTCAGGCCGATTGGCGGCCATCAGTGGCGTGTGTCAGTTGCGTACGTTGTAGATCCGCATCGCCTGCTGCTTCTGGTTGGCGTCCAGCACGCGCAGCACCACGACCTTGGCGGTGAAACCGTCGGGCAGCTTGAGCTGGCCCAGCGCGTAGTCGTAGCGGTCGACCGTCAGCGCGGGGCCTTCCGGCGTCACGGTGGCGGAGCGGCCGTTGGGGTAGGAGCCTTCGATGGCGAAGGTCAGCGTGCCCTTGAAGGGCGCGCCCGTGCGTTCTTCGCGCATCACCAGCACTTGGTAGTCGAGCAGGCCGGGGGCGCGCTTGAAGGTGGCCGAGCGGATGCCGAGGTTGCCGCCGCGGGGGTCGGGCGGCATGGCGTCCTGGAACAGCACCAGTTCCTTGTTCAGGGTTTCGATCTTGGCGCGGCTTTCCGCCAGGTCGGTGGTCAGCTTTTCGTGACCGGCCTTGTTGGCGTCGCGCTGCTGGGTAGCTTCTTCAAGCTGGGTTTGCAGGCGCTGGCGCTCCATGTTGGAGGCGCTGAGCTCGCTGTGCAGCTGTTCGGATTGTTCGACGGTCAGGCGTTGCGGACCGTAGTTGGTTTGCAGGAAGAGCACGCCGCCCGCGCCAAGCGCAATGCCAACCAGCAGCAGAACGAGCCAGCGCGGCATGCGGCGCGTGCGTTGTCCCGGTTGGTATACGGAGGGCTTGAACGTGGCCCGTTGCGATCTTCCAAACATCCCCATTCCTAGAAAACTTCCTGTGTATGTGCTCGTGGGCAGGCGCGCGCGCATGCCAAAGCGTCAGAGAATACCCCGTTAGCCGGGGGCGTTGCGTGCGCGGACAAGCCTCGTTGCGCACCTTGATATTGTGAAATATGTGAGCGTCACGCGGCCGTGCTGGCCAGTTCCGCGTCCAGGTCGGCGAGCCGTTGCGGGGTGCCGACGTCGGTCCAGCGGCCGGCATGCCGCGCGCCGCGCACCTGATCCTGGCCCATCGCCTGCCGCAGCAGCGGCGCCAGCGGCGCGGCCTGGCCGCGCGGGACGTCCGCGAACAACGAAGGATGGTAGACGCCGACGCCTGCAAAGGTCAAACGGGGCTCGCCCTGCGCCAGCACGCGCCCCTCGGCCGTCAGGACGAAGTCGCCGGCAGGATGGTGCGCGGGATTGTCCACCAGAAGCAGCCATGCGCCGCCCTGCGTCACGAGGCCGGCGGCGTCGTGCGCGTCGGCCGGGTTCCAGTCGCACCAGATGTCGCCGTTGACGACAAGGAACGGGTCGTCGCCCAGAAGGGGGAGCGCCTGGGCGATGCCGCCCGCGGTCTCCAGCGCGGTGGCTTCGGCCGAATAGCTGATGCGCACGCCGTGCGCGGCGCCGTCGCCCAACGCGCGTTCGATTTCGTGGCCGAGCCAGGCGTGATTGATGACGACGTCGCGGATGCCGGCCGCGGCCAGGCGCGCCAGATGCCAGACGATCAGCGGCTTGCCGCCGACCGGCAGCATGGGCTTGGGCAGGCGGTCGGTCAGCGGGCGCATGCGTTCGCCGCGGCCCGCGGCAAGAATCATGGCGCGCATCAGAACGTGTATCCGACGCTGACCTGGCGGTCGTCCAGGCGGTCCAGCAGGCGCAGCAGCGGCGTGAAGACGCCATAGCGCTGCGCCACCTGGCGGACGTAGCCGTTCACGCGGGGAATGTGCGCCAGGTAGTGGGCCTTGCCATCGCGATGGTTCAGGCGGGCAAAGACGCCCAGGATCCGCAGGTTGCGCTGCAGGCCCATCCATTCATACGCGCGGTGGAATTCGGCGAAATCGGCGTCGACCGGCAGGCCGGCCGCACGCGCCATTTCCCAGTAGCGGATCGCCCAGTCGAGCTGTTGCGGTTCTTCCCAGGTGGTGCGGGCGTCCGTCACCAGCGACGCCAGGTCGTAGGTGATGGGACCGGCCAGCGCATCCTGGAAGTCGATGACGCCCGGGTTGGGGCCGTATTGCGGCTGGTCGCAGACCATGAGGTTGGGCGAATGGAAATCGCGGTGCACCAGTACCTGCGGCTGCCCGGCGTTGCTGGCCGACAGCAGGGCGAAGATCTTTTCCATCGCATTGGCGGTCTTGTCGTCCATCGTCACGCCGTGGTGCTTTTGCACGTACCACTCGGGGAACAGCTTGAGCTCGTCGGCCAGCCGCGTGCCGTCGTAGACACCCAGCCCGGCGGTCGAGGCCTGTTGCAGCTTGACCAGGGCGGCCAGCGCCTCGCGGTACAGCGTCTGCAGCTGGGCGTCGTCCAGGCCGTCCTGGATGCGCTGGTAATAGGTTTGTTCGCCCAGATCGGACAGCAGCAGCAGGCCCTGGTCCAGGTCCTGCGCCAGCACGGCCGGCACGTTCAGCCCGGCGTCCGCCAGCAGCTTGTCCACATGCAGGAACGGGCGGCAGTCCTCGTGCTGGGGCGGGGCGTCCATGACAATAAGGGTCCGCGATCCCGCGTCCAGCCGGAAGTACCGGCGAAAGCTTGCGTCAGCCGACGCGGGGCGCAGCGTCTCCACGGCCAGGTTCAGGGCAGGGGGCAGGCCTTGCAGCCAGTTGCGCACCTGCGCCAAGCGGGGGTCGTGATCGTTTTTCAAGGAAGATCCGTGTCAGAAGGGCAAAATTGGGGAAATTTCGATTTGGCGAACATAAGGCTGGGCGTTGTTCGCGGCTTCTCTATAATACCGGCTCGTTTCCGTCAGCATTGGCGCCGCGTGGGCGTCTTTGTGCGGCTCTCCCATGGTCATAAAGGGCTGTTTTCATTCGTGCGCAAGGTTCCGTGGTTGATCCTCTCCGTAGTCAGCGTCGCCGCCGGAGCCGCCCAGGCTCAAAGTAGCCCGGGCGCCGCTGCTTCCGCGCCGTCGGTCACGTCAACCCCGCAATTGCGCACCTCGCCGGGCCTGCGCATGCACCGGTTGCCCGACGAGAGCATTCCCGCTTTCATGGAAGCGGACACGATTTCGGGCGATCCCGACTACGAGCTCAACCTGACCGGCAACGCGCAGGTGCGCCGCATCGACGGCGTGATCAAGGGCGACGCGATCAATTACCGCAAGGACACCGGCAAGGTCGACGTCCGCGGCAATGCCCGCATGATGCGCGATGGCACCCTGGTCACGGGCCCGTCCGCCACGTTCAACGTGGACCGGTATTCCGGCGAGGTCGAAAAGCCCAACTTCTGGCTGGGCGCCACCGGCGGCTTTGCCGTCGCCGACCACGCGGACATTTTCAGCAAGTCGCAGATGCGGCTGCACACGGTGACGTACAGCGGCTGCCCGTGCGAAAACCCGTCCTGGTACATCAAGGCCAATTCGGTCGATATCGATTTCGACGAAAACGAAGGCGTCGCCCGCGGCGGCGTCCTGTACTTCAAGGATGTGCCGATCCTGGCGTCGCCCTACATGACCTTCCCGGTCAAGCGCGAACGCAAGTCGGGTTTCCTGATCCCGACCTACGGCACGACCAGCCAGGGCGGTTTCGACATTTCGATTCCGTACTACTTCAACCTGGCGCCCAATTACGACCTGACGGTGCAGCCGCGTTACTTCTCCAAGCGCGGCACCCAGCTGGGCGGCGAGTTCCGCTATCTGGGTTACGGGTACAGCGGCATTATGGACGGCACCTACCTGCCCAATGACGACGTGACGGGCAACGACCGCTGGATGTACTGGTGGCGCCATCAGCAGCAGTTCTCGCACGGTTTCTACGCCGACTGGGATATCGCCAAGGTCTCGGACGACAATTACTTCCGCGACATTTCGCAGCTGGGCCTGAACCAGGCCTCCACGACTTACCTGCCGCAACGCGGCCGCGTGGGCTGGGTCTCCAACTACTGGAGCGCCTACGCGCAGGTTTACAAGTTCCAGACGCTGCAGGATCCCGATGCGCCGCTGGTTCCGCCGTACAACAAGGAACCCGAGATCTACCTGCGCGGTTCGCGGTACGACGTCGGCGGCTTCGACCTGGACTGGACCTCGACCGCGGTGCGCTTCAGCATGCCGGAGTATGGCGCGGCGTTGCGAGCCCCCGATGGCGACCGCTTCCAGACCTACCCGACGATCTCGTATCCGATCGTCCGCCCCGGCTGGTTCATCACCCCGAAGGCGGGCGTGAACTACACGTCGTATCAGACCAAATGGTATGGAGTGGATGCGCAGGGGCTCAATGGCGGCACGGCCAATGGCCTGCCGCGCTCGCAGTCCCGCACGGTGCCCATCCTGTCGCTGGACTCGGGCCTGATCTTCGAGCGCGACACCACGCTGTTCGGCAAATCGTCCACGCAGACGCTCGAACCGCGGCTGTATTACCTGTACGTGCCGTACCGCGACCAGTCCAAGATTCCTGTCTTCGACACGTCGCTGGCCGATTTCAGCTTCACCCAGGCGTTTGAGGAAAACATCTACTCGGGCGGCTGGGACCGTATCGCCAACGCCAACCAGCTGACCGCGGCCCTGACGACGCGCTGGCTCGATGCCGACAGCGGATTCGAGCGCCTGTCGGTGGGCGTGGCGCAGCGTCTGTACTTCGAAGACCAGAAAGTCACGCTGCCGCTGGAAACCCCGCGCACGGACGTGCGTTCCGACTTCCTGGTGGGCGTCAGCGCCGCGTTGACCGATACGCTCAACACGGACCTCGCCGCGCAGTACAACCCCTACGACAACAATTGGTCGCGCGGGCTCATCAGCGCGCGCTGGTCGCCCCAGCGCCTGACCACGGTGGCGGTGGCCTACCGCTACCAGCGCGATCCGCAGCCGGGCGTGTTCTATCAGCCGCAGGGTCAGAACCAGGTCAGCCTGGCCGTTCAATGGCCATTCAGCAAGCGCTGGTACGGTGTGGGCCGGGTCGACTATTCTTTGCGTTCCGGACCGTCCAGTACGATTGCCAATACGACGGAATCCCCGCGCGTGACGCAGGCCATCGCCGGCCTGGAGTACAAGGGCGACTGCTGCTGGGTGGGCCGCATGGTCTACCAGCGCTACGCCGTATCGGCGGCGGACACCAATTCCGCGCTGTTCTTCCAGCTTGAGCTCACGGGCCTGGGTTCCCTCGGAACCGACCCCATGAGCCTGCTGAACAGAAGTATCCCCGGTTACACGCGCGTCACGCCGCCCGCGCAGGCCGGGACCACATTTGAAAGGTATGAATGATGCGTAGGTTGCACTCTTTGCGCCGCCTCTCCGGCAACGCGCTGCTGCTGGCCCTGTGCGCCGGCTTGCCCGCCGCCCATGCGGCCGAGCAGACCAGCCGCGGCGCCAACAGCGCCAAGGCCGCTCCCGCCGCGCAGAAACAGGACGCGCCGGCGCCCAAGGGCGAGCAGTTCGTGGACGGCATCGCCGCGATCGTCGACAAGGACGTGATCACGCTGCGCGAACTGCGCGACGCTTCCCAGCGCATTGCCGGCGAACTGAAGTCGCGCGGCATCCAGGTGCCCGATGACCAGACGCTGCAGCACCAGGTGCTCCAGCGTCTCATCATGGAACGCGTGCAGCGCCATGAAGCCGACCGCCTCGGCATCCGGGTTGACGACAAACAGATCGACACCGCCATCCAGGCGATCGCCTCGCGCAACAAGATCACGGTGCAGCAACTGCGCCAGGAACTGGAAAAGTCCGGCACGACCTGGGAAAACTACCGCAAATCGCTGCGCGACGAGATCCGTTCGGATCGCCTGCGCCAGCGCGCGGTCGACTCGACCATCGTCATTTCCGACGCGGAAGTCGACGCCTTCCTGAAAGACCAGCGCCGCAACCCGGCTTTTGGCGCGGCGCCTGCGCAGGCGGCGCAAGCGCAGCCCCAGGTGCAGCCGCAGCCCGCGCCCGAGCAGGCCGCCGCGCCTGCCGGCCCCATGCTTTACGCGCTGGCGCAGATTCTGGTGCGCGTGCCGGAAGGATCGTCGCCCGACCAACTGGCGCTGCTGCGCAAGAAGGCCGAAGGCCTGCTGGCGCGAGCCAAGCGCGGCGACGATTTCGCCAGCCTGGCCGCGGCATCGTCCGACGGCCCCGAGGCGCTGCAGGGCGGCGTCATGGGCGTGCGCCCGCTGGACGGCTGGCCTGACCTTTTCGTCAAGGCCATCAGCAATCTGCAAAAGGGCCAGGTCAGCCAGCTGATCCAAAGCGGCAATGGCTTTCACATCATCAAGGTGATGGACCGCGGCACCGCCCAGCCCGCGCCCGGCCGCACGGCCCGCGCCCCGGCACCGCAAGCCGCGCCGCAACCGGCGCCTCAACCGGCCGCACGCGAGCAGGCGCCCCAGGGTCCGACGCAGGTTGTGCAGACGCGCGCCCGCCACATCCTCATCAAGACCTCGACCGTCATGAGCGATGATCTGGCCCGCCAGCGCCTGGAGCAGGTTCGCCAGCGCCTGGTCAATGGCGCCGCCACGTTCGAGGAAATGGCGCGCCAGTATTCGCAGGACGGCAGCGCGCCGCAAGGCGGCGAGCTGGGATGGCTGAACCCGGGTGAAACCGTGCCGCCGTTCGAGGCCGCAATGAACGCGCTGCAACCTGGCGAAATCAGCCAGCCCGTGCAGTCGCCGTTCGGCTGGCACCTGATCCAGGTGGAAGAGCGCCGCGAGCACGACGCGACCGACGACCTGGCGCGCATGCGCGCCCGCCAGACGCTGTTCGAGCGTCGCGCCCAGCCGGCCTTCGAAGACTGGCTCGAGCAGCTGCGCGCACAAGCGTACGTCGATAACCGCTTCGAGAAGCAGCAGAAAATCCAGCAGAACAACCGCTAAACGCATTACGGGCTTTTCATGTCTCAACACCAGGCGCGCAAGCGCTTTGGCCAGAACTTCCTGACCGACGACAGCGTCGTCGAGTCCATCGTCCGGGCGGTTGCGCCCGCCCGCGACGATGCCGTGGTCGAGATCGGCCCTGGCTTGTCCGCGCTGACGCGGCCGCTGCTCGAACGGCTGGACCATCTCACTGCGGTCGAAATCGATCGCGACCTGGCCGCCCGGCTGCGCAAGCAGTTCGACGCATCACGCTTGACGGTGGTCGAGGCCGATGCGCTGACGGTGGATTTCTCGCAGTTTGGCGGCGCGCTGCGCGTCGTGGGCAATCTGCCCTACAACATTTCCAGCCCGTTGCTGTTCCACCTGATGACGTGGGCCGACCACATCCGCGATCAGCATTTCATGCTGCAGCGCGAAGTGATCGATCGCATGGTGGCCAAGCCCGGCTCGGGCGACTTCAGCCGCTTGTCCGTGATGCTGCAATCGCGCTACCGGATGCACAAGCTGTTCGACGTGCCACCCGAGGCCTTCGATCCGCCTCCTAAGGTCGTGTCGGCGATCGTGCGCATGGTGCCGTTGCCGGCGGACCGCCAGCGGCCCCTCAGCGAGCGCGCTTTCGAAACCGTGGTGGCACGCGCCTTTTCGCAGCGCCGCAAGATGCTGCGGCGGGTGCTGGCCGACTGGGCCGCGCAAGTGCCTTGGGAAGCGCTGGATATCGCGCCCACCGCGCGCGCCGAGGACATTTCGGTGGACCGCTACATCCGCCTGTCGGATGCGCTGGTCGAAGCCGGGGTGCTGGCGCGGGAATGACGTCTTTTCGGTATGGCAAGGCAATGCAAAAAGGCCCCGCGGGGCCTTTTTGCATTTGGGTGCTCGGAGAGTGAGACGGTGTCAGACACCGAGGGGACATGGGCGTCAGCCTGTGACGGCGGTTCAGCGGGTTGCCCCTGGCGCCCGATCACAGCATGCGCTTCTGCGCCGCCATCCACAGCTGCATCACGTCGCGTGCCCGGTCGGCAAGCAGGCGCTCGGCGTCGGCCAAGGCCTGCTGCAACGTGATGGGGCCGGGGGCCAGGCTGAATGCGGCGCTGATGCCGCAGGTGTGCAGGGCCTCGTAGCCTTCGCCCAGCGAGCCGGCCAGCGCCACGACGGGAACGCCCGCGCGTTGCGCAACCCGGGCGACGCCTGCGGGCGTCTTGCCGCGCAGCGTCTGTGCGTCCATCCGGCCTTCGCCGGTGAACACCAGCGTTGCGCCTTCCACGGCGTCGGCCAGACCGCCCAGCTCTGCGACGATCTCCACGCCCGGCCGGAAATGCGCGTTCAGGAACGCCTTGGCGGCAAAACCCAGGCCTCCGGCGGCGCCCGCGCCGGGCGCGTCGCGGTGGTCGGCGCCGAGGTGCTTTGCGCACACGTCGGCGAAGTGACTCAGCAGGGTGTCCAGGGTCTGCACCTGTTCCGGCGTCGCGCCCTTTTGCGGCCCGAACACGTGCGACGCGCCATGCGGGCCGCACAAGGGATTGTCGACGTCGGAGGCGATGTCGACGCGCACCTGGGCGAGCCGCGGGTCCAGGCCATGCGTGTCGATGGAGGCAAGTTGGCCCAGCGCCCCGCCGCCCGGCGGCAGGCTGTTGCCGCCGGCGTCCAGCAGTCGCACGCCCAGCGCCGTCAGCATGCCGGCGCCCGCGTCGTTGGTGGCCGAGCCGCCCAACCCCAGGATGATGCGCTTGGCGCCCGCGTCCAGCGCCGCGCGCATCAGCTCGCCCACGCCGTGGCTGCTGGCGCGCATCGGGTCGCGCTTGGAAGGAGAGATCAATTCAAGGCCCGCCGCGGCGGCCATCTCGATGACGGCGGTGCCGTCGTCCAGCAAACCCCACACGGCGTCGACCTTGTGGCCGAGCGCGTCGTTCACGGTGATCTGATGTTCCTTGCCGCCGGTGGCCGCGAGCACGGCTTCGACAGTGCCTTCGCCGCCGTCGGCCATCGGGATGCACAAGGTGTGCGCGCCGGGAAAGGCAGCCTTGACGCCGCGCGCAATGGCCGCCGCCGCATCGGGCGCGGAAACGCTTTCTTTGAACGAATCGGGAGCGATGACGATTTTCACGGTCGGAAGGGGGGCGCGTTAGTGATCGATGTGTCACCCATGATACCCGTGACAACGCGGCCGGCGTACCATAGCGCTTTCGTTGCTTTTGCGAGAGTGGACCGCCATGCCTGTATTGCGCCGCACAAAAATTGTCGCCACCCTGGGACCCTCGACCTCGTCGCCCGAACGCATCGACGCGCTCATCCGCGCGGGGCTGGACGTCGCACGGCTGAACTTCTCGCATGGCAGCGCGGACGACCACCGCGAGCGCGCGCGGCTGGTGCGCGAGATCGCGGCCAAGCAGGGCCGCTTCGTCGCGATCATGGGCGACCTGCAAGGGCCCAAGATCCGCATCGCCCGCTTTGTCGACAAGCTGGTGGAGCTGCACGTGGGCCAGCCGTTCACGCTGTCGCGCGTGCATCCCAAGGATGCGGGCACGTCCAGCATCGTGGGCATCGACTATCCGGAACTCGTGACCGATTGCCGCGTGGGCGACGAGCTGCTGCTCGATGACGGCCGCGTCGTGCTGGTCGTGGATCGCGTCGAAGGCGACGAAGTCCACACCACCGTCACGGTGGGCGGTCCGCTGTCCAACAACAAGGGCATCAACCGCCGCGGCGGCGGCCTGTCCGCGCCCAGCCTGACCGACAAGGATCGCGTCGATATCAAGCTGGCCGCCGAAATGGAGCTGGACTACGTGGCGGTGTCGTTCCCGCGCTATGGCAGCGACATCGACGAGGCCCGCACCTTGCTTGCCGAGGCCGGCAGCCAGGCATGGATCATCGCAAAGATCGAACGCGCCGAGGCAGTAGCCGACGACGAGGCCCTGGATGCGCTGATCCGCGCAAGCGACGGCGTGATGGTGGCGCGTGGCGACCTGGGCGTGGAAGTGGGCGACGCCGAGCTGGTGGGCATCCAGAAGCGCATCATCCAGCACGCGCGTACGCTGAACAAGGTGGTCATCACCGCCACGCAGATGATGGAATCGATGATCTCCAGCCCGATGCCCACCCGCGCCGAAGTCTCCGACGTGGCCAACGCGGTGCTGGACTACACCGACGCCGTCATGCTGTCGGCTGAAAGCGCGTCGGGCCAGTATCCGGTCGAAACCGTGCAAGCCATGGCGCGTGTGTGCCTGGGCGCGGAAAAGCATCCCACGTCCACGAAGTCGCATCACCGCATGGGCGAGACCTTCACGCGCTGCGACGAAACCATCGCGCTGGCGGCCATGTATGCCGCCAACCATTTTCCCGGCGTCAAGGCCATCATCGCGCTGACCGAAAGCGGCCACACGCCGCTCATCATGTCGCGCATCCGCTCGGGCGTGCCCATCTACTGCTACAGCCCGCACAGCGTGACGCAAAACCGCGTGACGATGTTCCGTGGCGTGTACACGATTCCGTTCGCGCCGTCGGACTACGATCCGGCCGATCTTTCCAACGCCGCCATCGACGAGCTGCGCAAGCGCAATCTGGTGCAGACCGGCGATTGGGTGATCCTGACCAAGGGCGATTTCTATCGCGACAGCGGCGGCACCAACGGGATGAAGATCCTGCTGGTGGACTGAAGCAGGGCGCCTAGCCGAAGAACCAGTAGCAGACGCCGATCGCGGCCAGTACCCCGGCCAGGTCGGCGATCAGCGCGCAGCCGACCGCATGCCGGGCGCGCAAAATCCCCACCGACCCGAAGTACACCGCCAGCACATAGAAGGTGGTCTCGGTGCTGCCTTGCACCACCGCGGACAGCAGCGCCGGGAAGCTGTCCACGCCGAAGTGCGTCATGGTCTCCAGCATCATCGCGCGCGCTGCGCTGCCCGAGAACGGCTTGACCAGCGCCGTGGGCAGCGCGTCCACGAAGCGCGTGTCCCAGTTTGCCTGCTGCGCCAGCCAGCGGATGCCATCCAACAGGAAGTCCAGCGCGCCCGACGCGCGCAGTACGCCCACGGCGCACAGCATCGCCACCAGATACGGCAACAGGCTCTTGGCGATATCGAACCCTTCCTTGGCGCCTTCAATGAAGGCCTCGTACACAGGCACTTTTTTCCACGCGCCGACGACCAGAAACGCCAGCAGGATGCCAAACAGCGTCAGGTTGCCCAGCAGCGAAGACAGCGACGCGATGGCGGCTGCCGACATGCTGGCCAGAAGCGCCATGAATCCGCCCAGCACCAGCGCCGCGCCGCCCAGCCACAGCAGGATGACCGGATCGGCCAGGCGCAGCCGCTGGCACAGCGCGACCGCCAGAAAGCCGGCCAGCGTGGACGCGCTGGTGGCCAGCAGAATGGGCAAAAAGACCAGCGTGGGATCGGGCGCGCCCTGCTGCGCGCGGAACATGAACAGCGTGACGGGCAGCAGCGTCAGCGACGATGCATTGAGCACCAGGAACAGGATCTGCGCGTTGGTGGCGGTGTCCGGCTTGGGGTTGAGCGCTTGCAGCTCGCGCATGGCGCGCAGGCCGATGGGGGTGGCGGCGTTGTCCAGCCCCAGGCCATTGGCCGCGAAGTTCAGCGTGATCAGGCCGATGGCTGGGTGATTGCGCGGCACCTCGGGCATCAGGCGCGCGAACAGGGGGCCCAGGAGCCGCGCAAGCTTTTCGACCAGCCCCGCGCCCTCGGCGATGCGCAGGAAACCCAGCCACAGCGTCAGCGTGCCAAAGAGCAGCACCATCACGTCCACGGACACGCGCGCCATGTCGAACAGGCTGGCGACCATCTGGCGAAAGACTTCCGGGTCCCCGATGACGAGCCAGCGGTACAGCGCGGCCGCGGCAGCGGTAAGGAAGAAGCCAAGCCAGAGTTTGTTCAGCATGCGGACGAGCCCGGACAGCGGTTGATTGCGCATCTGCGCGGCGACGCCCATTGTCGCAGAGTCGGTAAGCCGCAGCTTGGCCGGGCCGCGCCAATTCTGGTACTTTGGCCCGATACGTCTTGTAGCGAACAACAGGGGGACCCATGGATTTCAACGCCTGGCGCCGGCGCCGCATTTCGGAACCCGCTTACCGCTGGGCCCGCAATGCCATGCCGGCCATGTCGGCCACCGAACGCGAAGCCATCGAAGCCGGCGACAGCTGGTGGGACGCCGACCTGTTCACGGGCAATCCCGACTGGCGCAAGCTGCTCAGCGTGCCGCCGGCCACGCTGACGCCGGATGAACAGCGCTTCATCGACGGTCCCGTGCGCGAACTGTGCGGCATGCTGGACGAATGGGATATCTCCTGGAACCGGCGCGATCTGCCGCCGCACGTCTGGGAATACCTCAAGACGCAGCGTTTCTTCGGCATGATCATTCCGCGCCGCCACGGCGGCCTGGGGTTCTCGCCCTATGCGCACTCCGAAGTGGTGCGGCGCATTTCCGCCTATTCCATCACGGCGGGCGTCACGGTCATGGTGCCGAACTCGCTGGGGCCGGGCGAACTGCTCATGCAGTTCGGCACGCAGGCGCAGCGCGATTACTGGCTGCCACGGCTTGCCGACGGCCGGGAAGTCCCGTGCTTTGGCCTGACCAGTCCCGAAGCCGGCTCGGATGCGGCCTCGATGGTCGATACCGGCGTCGTGTGCCGCCAGGTCGTGGATGGGCGTGAGCTCATCGGCATCCGGCTCAATTGGCACAAGCGCTACATCACGCTGGGGCCGGTGGCCACCGTGCTGGGGCTGGCGTTCAAGATGTCGGACCCCGACGGCATCCTGGGCGGGCCCAAGGATATCGGCATCTCGGTGGCGCTCGTTCCCACCGACGCGCCCGGCGTCGAGATCGGCCGGCGCCACCTTCCCGCCATGCAGGTGTTCCAGAACGGGCCCAACTCGGGCCGCGACGTTTTTGTGCCGCTGGATGCGCTGATCGGCGGCATCGAGCGCGCCGGGCAGGGCTGGCAGATGCTGATGAGCGCACTGGCCGCCGGGCGCGGCATTTCGCTGCCGTCGCTGTCGGCCGCCGCCGCGGCGATGTGCGCGCACACCACCGGCATGTATGCGCGGGTGCGCGAGCAATTCGGCATCCCGATCGGCAAGTTCGAGGGCGTTCAGGAGCGGCTGGCCAGCCTGGCCGGCAACGCCTATCTGGTCGAGGCCGCGCGCCGCCTGACCTGCGCCGCGCTCAATCAGGGCGTCAAGCCTGCGGTGGTGTCCGGCATCATGAAATACCACGCCACCGAGCGCATGCGCGTGTCGGTGAACGACGCCATGGACGTGCACGCGGGCCGCGCCGTCATGGACGGCCCCAGCAATTACCTGGGCTCCCTGTACCGCGCCGTGCCCATTGCGATCACGGTCGAGGGCGCCAACATCCTGACGCGCAATCTGATCATCTTCGGGCAAGGCGCCATTCGCGCGCATCCCTATCTGATGCCGGAGATCCTGGCGCTGGGCAACCCCGACGAGGAACGCGGCATCGAGGTCTTCCACGATGTCTTCTGGCGCCATCTGCGCCACGCGGGCATGAACACGCTGCGCGCGATCGGCCGCGCGTGGACGGGCGGCATGCTGGCGCCCGCGCCGGCCTCGGGACCGGTGGCGGGTCATTACCGCCGGCTGGGCCGTTATGCGTCAGGCTTCGCGCTGCTGGCCGACGCCACGCTGGCGCAACTGGGTGGGGGCCTGAAGCGCCGCGAAATGATCTCCGCGCGCCTGGGCGACATCCTGTCCGAACTCTATCTGCTGTCCGCGGTGCTAAAGCGTTGGGAAGACGAGGGGCGCAAGCACGACGACCTGCCGCTGGTGCGCTGGTGCATGGCGCAGGGCTTCGCCAGCATCGAGAAGAGCATGGATCAGGTGCTGCGCAACCTGCCGGTCAAGGCGCTGTCCTGGGCGTTGCGGGCGGCCATCCTGCCGCTGCGGCTGGCCAAGGGGCCGGACGACGCGCTCACGCGGGAATGCGCCGAATTGCTGCTCAAGCCGTCGCCCACGCATGTGCGTCTGGCGGCCGACCTGCAGCGCGAACCCGGGGAGGATCCGCTGGGCCTGTTGACCCGCGCCTTTGCGCTGGCCGATGCGGTGCAGCCGATCCGCGACCGGTTGCGCCAGTCCAACGTGCGCAACTGGCGCGAGGCGCATCAGCGCGGCGCCATCACGGACGCGCAGGCGGCGCAGCTCGAAGCCGCGGAAGCGACGGTGCTGAAGGTATTGCAGGTGGATGATTTTGCGCCCCAGGCGCTGACGCCGCCGGGCGAAGGGGCGCCGGTTCAGGTGCAGGAACAGAAGCCGGAGCCGCAGCAGCCGGAGTCGCCGCCGCCGCAACAGCCGGAGCCGCCGCAGCAACCGCAGCCGCCGCAACAGCAGGAGGACGAGCCCCCCGCTGCTGCAAGACCCGGCGGTAACGCCTAGTCGTCCTGATTCGGGTCCATGCCCGGGAACAGGATTTCCGTGAAGCCGAACTTCGAGAAATCCTGGATCCGGGACGGATACAGGCGGCCGATCAGGTGGTCGCATTCGTGCTGGACGACGCGTGCGTGAAAGCCTTCGGCCTCGCGCTCGATCAGCTGGCCGTACGGATCGCGGCCGCTGTACCGGATATGGCGGTAGCGCGGCACCAGGCCGCGCAGACCCGGCACCGACAGGCAGCCTTCCCAGCCGTCTTCCATCTCGTCCGAAAGCGGCGTGATGACCGGATTGCACAGAATCGTCTGCGGCACCGGCGGCGCGTCGGGATAGCGGTCATTGCGGTCGAACCCGAAGATCACCAGTTGCAGGTCCACGCCGATCTGCGGCGCGGCCAGGCCCACGCCCTGCGCGGCCGCCATGGTTTCGAACATGTCGTCGATCAGGGCGTGCAGCTCAGGCGTGTCGAAACGGTCGACCGGGGGCGCCACGCGCAGCAGCCGCGGGTCGCCCATTTTCAGGATGGGATGGATCATGGCTGGCGTTCCGCTCAGTCCTGGCGGTCTTTCTTCTGGATGAATTCGATCTTGTAGCCGTCGGGGTCTTCCACGAAGGCGATGACGGTCTTGCCGTGCTTCATCGGGCCGGCCTCGCGGGTGACCTTGCCGCCGCGCTCCTTGACCTTGTCACAGGCTTCGTAGGCGTTGTCGACTTCCAGGGCGATGTGGCCGTAGCCGTTGCCCAGGTCGTACTTGTCGGTGTCCCAGTTGTGGGTCAGTTCGATGACGGCGCCGTCGGCTTCGTCCTGGTAGCCGACGAAGGCCAGCGTGAACTTGCCGTCCGGATAGTCGTTGCGGCGCAGAAGGCGCATGCCCAGCACGTTGGTGTAGAAGTCGATGGACTTGTCGAGGTTGCCGACGCGCAGCATGGTGTGGAGCAGACGCATGGGAAATTTCCTTAAGCGATGAGAGGTTGGGGGAAGCGCTGGGGGGTTCCGGCGTGTTCCCGGGAGATTCCGATGTCGCGCAGCGCGCCGCCCATGGCGTCGACCGCCTGCCGCATCTGGCCGGCGCCAAAGGCGCCGATGCAGCCGACCCGGAACGTGGGTTCTTCGGTGTTGGTGAAGTTGCTGATCACATAGCCGCGCTGCTTGAGCGCGTCCACGAAGAGCTGCAGGTGCCAGGTCGGGGCATCCGGCGCGCGGACGTTGACGACGATGGGGCCTTGCAGCTCGGGCGGCAGGTATGGGGTCAGGCCAAGATCGATCACGCCATCATAGAGCGTGCGCATGTTGGCCGTGTAACGCGCCAGACGAGCCTCGCGGCCTTCCAGGCGGAACAGTTCCAGCGCCACGGCCAGCGCGGCCAGCGTGGGCGCGGCGGGCGTGAAGCGGGGGCCGGCGTTGGGCGCCAGCGTGTGCTGGTAGATGTCCGCCAGGTCGAGCGACCAGCTGCCCGCATTGCCGCGCGCGGCATCCAGGCTGTCGCGGCGCGCGACAACGAAGGCCGCGCCCGGCAGGCCTTCCAGGCATTTGTTGGCGGTCAGCACCACGGCGTCGACCGCGGGCAGGGCGCGCAATTCAAGCGGCAACGCGCCGAACGCCGACACGGCGTCGATGATCACGCGGCGTCCCAGCGCGTGGGCGATGCGGGCAAGATGGGGGACGTCGTGGCAGATGCCGCTGCCGGTTTCGCTGTAGACCAGCGCCAGGTGCGTGAGCGTGGGGTCGCGTTCCAGCGCGTCGGCCACCGCCTGCGGATCCACGCGCTCGGCGGCGCCCACCGATAGCGGCACGGCGATGCGGCCTGCCTCGGCGGCCAGCTTTTGCAGCCGGGCCGCGTACGCGCCGGTGGACGGGGCCAGCATGCGGCCGCCGGGCGGCACGAAGGTGCGGATCGCGGCCTCGACGGCAAAGTGGCCGCAGCCCGGCAAGGCCAGCGCCACGTGCTCGTCCGCGCCCGCCTGCGCAATCGCCAGCACGCCGTCGCACACCTGCCGGTACAGCGTGCGGAAATCGTTGTCCCACGGCGCGTAGTCCTGCGCCATGGCGGCCTTCACCCGCGCGTCGGTGGTGACCGGGCCCGGAATCAGCAGCAACATTTCGATTCTCCTTGGGATCGCAACAGGCGCTGGGTGCCGCGCGCTTCAGAACTGAGGCAGCGAAGCGGGATCGTGACGCCGCAGGATGTTCTTGGCGTCTTCGAAGTCGGGCAGGATCTGGCCGACTTCGCGCCAGAAGTCCTGACTGTGGTTCATCTCGCGCAAATGGGCAAGTTCGTGCGCGATGACGTAATCGATGATGGCCGGGGCGAAGTGGATCAGGCGCCAGTTCAGCATGATGTTGCCGTCGCTGGTGCACGACCCCCAGCGCGTGGCGGCCGACGACAGGCGCCAGCGGCGGATCTTCAGGCCGCTAACCTGCAAAAAGTGCGCCAGCCGCGCACCGAACCACGCGCCCGCGCGCTGTTGCAGCCACGCTTGGGCCGCATCGCGGATGCGGCCCTGGTCGGCGTGGGACGGCAGCGCCAGCCACAGGGTGTCGCCATCTTGCGGCGCGTCGGCGTCGCCGGACAGATTGGCCTGGCGGCTGTCGCCGCCCACGCCGATGACGATGCGCCGGCCCAGATAGGGGAGTTCTCCGCCCGCCTGCCAGCGCGTGTGCGCCATGGCCAGCTGCTGCTTGCGGGCGTGCCATTCGCGCAGCTTGGTCAGGATCCAGCGCGATTTTTCGCGCACCGCGTCGTCGATCTGCGTCAGCGTCACCCAATTGGGGGCGGTCACGCGCAGGCCGTCGTCGGTGATGACGAAGCCGATGCTGCGCCGCCGCGAACGCAGCAGCACGAAGCCGATGGTCTGCTGATCGGTGGGCACCTCGCGCCAGCGCGCGCCGGGCGGCAGCGGGTCGGGGCAGGGCGTGGGCACGCGCGACGCCGCATTGGGCGACAGCGTCAGCAGCGGCTCGCCCGCGGGGGCGGGGGCCTTGGCGGCGTCGGGAAACAGGTTGGGGGGTGTGACGGGGCGCGGGGTGTCCGGCGCGGCGGACGGCGCGCGCGGGGCGGCCGGCGCCGCCGGCACGGCGATCAGCGGCGGCGCGCCCGCGGGCGCGTCGTCTTCCTGCGTGTTGAACAGGAGTTCTAGCTGATCAGTGCTGGGCATACCTTTCGGGGTTGAGACGCCGCATTTCCCCTTCGATCCAGTCCTGAACCTTCTGGTTCAGTTCCTCGGGGGTGAGTCCCTTGGATTCTATCGCGGGACCGATCGACAGGGTGACCATGCCGGGATACTTGACGAAGGCGTTGCGGCGCCAGCATTCGCCGGCGTTGTGCGCCACGGGGATGACCACGGCGCCGGTGCGCGAGGCCAGCAGCGCGCCGCCCATCTTGAAGCGTGCGGTCTGGCCGGGCGCCACGCGCGTGCCTTCGGGAAACAGCAGCGGCCAGCGGCCTTCGTTCAGGCGGGTCTGGCCTTGCTTGACCACTTGTTCAAAAGCGTCGCGGCCCTTGGCGCGGTCGATGGCGATCATGCGCAAGAGCGCCAGGCCCCAGCCGAAGAACGGCACCATGTGCAGTTCTTTCTTGTAGACGAAGCAGACCTCGCGCGGCATGTAGGCCGGGAAGAACAGGGTTTCCCAGGCCGATTGGTGCTTGGACAGCAGCACCGCGGGGCCGTCGGGCAGGTTTTCCCAGCCCTTGACCTGCCAGCGGATGCCGCAGAACACCTTGGCGCCCCAGATGGCCAGCCGGGGCCAGCCGACCGTCAGCTTGTAGCGCCAGTGCAGCGGCAGCGGCGCCCACAGGACACAGGCGAAAGCATACGGAATGACCGTGACGGCCAGGAACACGAAGTACAGGAACGAACGAAGCCAGGCCATCGGGTCACGCGTCCTGCAGCAGGGCGTCGGCCAGGGCCGACAGGTCGTCGCAGACGCGCGTGTTGTCGGGCAGGCCGCCCTTGGCCAGCGTCTTGGCGCCATTGCCCGTCAGGACCAGCCACGGCGAGCATCCCGCTGCCGAAGAGGCCTGCAGATCGCGCAGCGAATCGCCCACGGCCGGCACGCCGGCCAGGTCGACGTCGTAGCGGTGCCCGATCTGCTCGAACATGCCCGGACGCGGCTTGCGGCAGGAGCAGTCGTCGTCGGGGCCGTGCGGGCACATGAAAATGGCGTCGACGCTGCCGCCCACCGCGGCGAGCTCGCGCCGCATCTTGGTGTGGATGGCGGTCAGCGTGTCCATGTCGAACAGGCCGCGCGCCAGACCCGACTGATTGGTGGCAACCACCACCTTCCAGCCGGCCTGCGTGAGGCGCGCGATGGCCTGCAGGCTGCCCGGCAGCGCGATCCATTCGTCGGGCGTCTTGACGAAGGCGTCGCTGTCCTGATTGATGACGCCGTCGCGGTCGAGGATGATGAGCTTCACTGGGCGAGCCTGGAGATGTCAGCGACCTGGTTCATCAGGCCATGCAGTTGGGCCAGGAGGGCCAGCCGGTTGGCGCGCACGGCCGGGTCTTCGGCCATGACCATGACGTCGGCAAAGAACGCGTCCACGGGTTCGCGGGCCTGGGCCAGCGTGGACAGGCTGCCGGTGAAGTCGCCGGCGGCCAATTGCGCCTCGGCCTTCGGACGCAGGGCAGCCACGGCGGCGGCCAGGGCCTTTTCAGCGGGTTCCACCAGCGCCGCGTCGTTCACCGTGCCGATCTCGCCTTCGGCCTTCTTGAGCAGGTTGCCGATGCGCTTGTTGGCGGCAGCCAGGCTGGCGGCTTCGGGCAATTGCGCGAATGCCGCGGCGGCGCGCACGCGCTCGGCGACCTGATGCAGGGGCGGGGTCAGCGCGATCACGGCCTCGACGGCATTGCGGTCGAAGTCGTTGATGAGCTGGTTGCGGTAGCGCTCGTAGATGAAGGTGCGGACCTCGGCCAGCGTGCCGGACGGGATCTTGCCGTCCGCGAACGTGCTGGCGGCCAGTTGCAGCAGGCCGTCCAGGGTCAGCGGACCGTTCTGGCTGATTTTCAGCCAGCCGCCCGCGGCCAGTTGTTCGAAGGCGCTGATCAGGCCCAGCGCGGCGCGGCGCAGGCCGAAGGGGTCGCGCTCGCCGGTGGGGGCAAGACCGATCGCCCAGATGCCGACCAGCGTTTCGACGCGTTCGGCGATGAACAGCGTCGCGGCGGTCAGGGTGCCCTGGGTCACTGGCGTGTCGTAGCGGTTGCGGTATTGCGTGCGCAGGGCCTCGACGACGCTGGCGGGTTCGCCGTCGCCGGCGGCGTAGTACGCGCCCATGATGCCTTGCAGCTCGGGGAATTCGCCCACCATGTTGGAGCCGAGGTCGGCCTTGGCCAGCATGGCGGCGCGGTCGGCGGCGGACACGTCGCCGCCCAGTTCGCCGGCAATGCCGCGGGCGATTGCGCGCACGCGCTCCACGCGTTCGAGCTGGGTGCCCAGCTTGTTGTGATAGACGATCGAACCCAGTTGCTCAACGCGCGCGGCCAGTGGCGTCTTGCGGTCGGTTTCAAAGAAGAATTGCGCATCGGCCAGGCGCGGACGCACCACGCGCTGGTTGCCCTCGACGATGTTTACCGGGTTGTCCGTGCGCATGTTGCTCACGATCAGGAAACGGTGCGTGAGGCGGCCGGTGGCCGGATCGAACAGCGGGAAGTACTTCTGGTTCAGCCGCATGGTCAGGATCAGGCATTCCTGCGGAACCTGCAGGAACTGTTCCTCGAACTGGCCCACGTAGACGGTGGGGTGTTCGACCAGCGCGGTCACTTCGTCCAGCAGCGCGGTCACTTCGGGGTCGTCGCCCAGCGTGGCGGACAGGCGGGTCGCTGCTTCTTGCAGCTGGCGCTGGATCTCGGCGCGGCGCGCTTCGAACGACGCCACGACGTGGCCCTTTTCGGCCAGCGTGGCGACATAGGCGTCGGCGTCGGCAATGGCGACGGCGCCCTGGCTCATGAAGCGGTGGCCCAGCGTCTCGCGGCCAGCGGACAGGCCCAGTGCCTGCACCGGCACCACGTCGGCGCCAAACAGCGCGATCAGGCCGTGCGCCGGGCGCACGAACTTGACGGTGGTGACGCCGTCGGCCAATTGGTAGCGCATGACCTTGGGGATGGGCAGGCCGTCGATGGCGGCTTCGATGCCTTCCTGCAGGCCGGCGGCCAGTTGCGCACCGGCGGCCGTGCCACGCGCCACCAGGTAGTCCTGCTTGCCGTCGGATTCGCGGTCCAGCGTGGCGAGGTCGATGTTTTCAAGGCCCTTGGCGGCCAGTTTCTTTTGCAGCGCCGGCGTGGCCTTGCCGTCTTCGGTCAGGCCGATCTTCACGGGCATCAGCTTTTCGGCATAGGCCTGGTCGGGCGCCTGCGCCAGCACGGCGGACAGGTGGACGGCCAGGCGGCGCGGCGTCGAATACGGCGTCACGGCGCAGCCTTCGGCCAGCAGGCCATGGCGGTCCAACGTGGCGCGCACGCCTTCGGCAAAGGCCTGGCCCAGTTTCTGCAGGGCCTTGGGCGGGAGTTCTTCGGTCAGCAGTTCGACCAGCAGCGGGCGGATGTTCGTCGTCATTTATGCAGCCTCCCCGGCGGCCTTGTCGCGGCCCAGCATGGGAAAGCCCAGTCGTTCGCGGGAATCGTAATAGGCCTGCGCGACGGCGCGCGACAGGTTGCGGATGCGGCCGATGTAGGCGGCGCGTTCGGTCACGCTGATCGCGCCGCGCGCGTCCAGCATGTTGAAGGTGTGCGCGGCTTTCAGCGCGGCCTCGTAGGCCGGCAGCGCCAGCGGCACGTCCATCAGGCGCTTGGCCTCGGCTTCGTAGTCGTTGAAATGCGCAAACAGCATGTCGGCCGACGAGTGCTCGAAGTTGTACGTGGATTGCTCGACTTCGTTCTGGTGGAACACGTCGCGGTACAGCACGCGCTTGCCGTTGGCGCCTTCCGTCCAGACCAGGTCGTAGACGCTCTGCACGTCCTGCAGGTACATGGCCAGGCGTTCCAGGCCGTAGGTGATTTCACCGGTGGTGGGCGTGCAATCCAGGCCGCCGACCTGCTGGAAATACGTGAACTGGGTCACTTCCATGCCGTTCAGCCAGACTTCCCAGCCCAGGCCCCAGGCGCCGAGCGTGGGGTTTTCCCAGTCGTCCTCGACGAAGCGGATGTCGTGCTGCGTGGGATCGATGCCCAGCGCCTTCAGCGAACCGATGTACAGATCCAGGATTTCAGGGGGCGCGGGCTTGAGCACGACCTGGTACTGGTAGTAGTGCTGCAGGCGGTTGGGGTTTTCGCCGTAGCGGCCATCCTTGGGGCGGCGCGAAGGCTGGACGTAGGCGGCGCGCCAGGGCTCCGGCCCGATGGCGCGCAGGAACGTGGCCGTGTGCGAGGTGCCGGCGCCGACTTCCATGTCGTAGGGCTGCAGCAGGGCGCAACCCTGTTTGTCCCAGTATTCCTGGAGCGTAAGGATGATTTGCTGAAAGGTGAGCATAGGATTCTTGGAATTCGGCCGCCGGGCAAGGGCTGCCCTGCGCGTGGGAAACCCGGCATTTTAACTGGCCTGCGGCCGCAGCGGTCCCGGGCGTCGGCGCGGCGGTTACATATGGGGGCCGAAAGGGCCGCCGAAAGCGTCCCCGAATGTGCCCCTGGTGGACACCCGGCCGGCCTGGCCTGCGGCCGCAAACCAATGGTCGTATGATTCCAGGTTGAGTCTTGAGTCTTATATAAAACCCGGAACCCGATTCCGAGAATTCGCGAAAAAGGAGCAGTCCCATGTCCGACCTGATCACGGTGGAAGTCACTGACGGCATCCAGATCATCACGATCAACCGTCCCGAGGCCAAGAACGCCATCAACCTGGAAACCGCCGTGGCCATGGCCGCCGCGCTGGACCAGCTGGACAGCCGTGACGACGTTCGCATTGGCATCCTGACGGGTGGCGGCGGCACGTTTTCGTCGGGCATGGACCTGAAGGCGTTCGCCGCGTCGGGTCAGCGCCCCTACGTGGACGGCCGCGGTTTCGCCGGCCTGAACGAGCGTCCGCCCAAGAAGCCGCTGATCGCCGCGGTCGAGGGTTATGCCCTGGCTGGCGGTTGCGAAATGGCGCTGGCTTCCGACCTGATCGTGGCCGCCAGCAACGCCAAGTTCGGGCTGCCCGAGGTCAAGCGCGGTCTGGTGGCCGGCGCCGGCGGCCTGTTGCGCCTGCCGCGCCGCCTGCCGTACCACATCGCGATGGAAGTGATCCTGACCGGCGAGATGCTGACCGCCGAGCGCGCCCACGCCTTTGGCCTGGTCAACCGCCTGACCGAGCCGGGCGGCGCCCTGGCCGGCGCGCTGGAACTGGCCCGCGCCATCGTCGAGAACGGCCCGCTGGCCGTGCAGACCGCCAAGAGCATCGTGGCGCAGGGCGGCGACTGGGATCAGGCAGACATGTTCGACCGCCAACGTCCGCTGATCGCGCACATCTTCACGTCCGCCGACGCCAAGGAAGGCGCGACGGCTTTTGCCGAGAAGCGCAAGCCCGTGTGGCAAGGCAAATAGCAAGTGATGTTGCGCCAGCACGCCGTGTTGACGGGGCCTGTCCCCGTCAAGCCCATTTGCCTTCAGGCGGGCGCACGGCAAAAATAACGCTTTACCTCGCGCGGCGGGCAGCAACGTCCGCCGCGTTTTCACGTTTTCCATCCAGACCTGCAAACCGCCATGTCCGTCATCATTAAAGAAGAAGACTTGATCCAGTCGATAGCCGATGGCATCCAGTTCATCAGCTACTACCATCCCGTCGATTACATCCGCCACCTGGCGCGCGCCTACGAGCGCGAGGAAAGCCCCGCCGCGCGCGATGCGATGGCGCAGATCCTGACCAACTCGCGCATGTGCGCCGAAGGCAAGCGTCCGCTGTGCCAGGACACCGGCATCGTCAACGTCTTCCTGAAGATCGGCATGAGCGTGCGCTTTGACACCAAGCGCACCCTGCAGGAACTCTGTGACGAAGGCGTGCGCCGCGGCTACCTGAACCCGGACAATCCCCTGCGCGCTTCCGTGCTGGACGATCCGCTGTTCGCGCGCAAGAACACGCGCGACAACACGCCCTGTATCCTGCACGTCGAGCTTGTCCAGGGCGACAAGGTCGACGTGCAGATCGCCTCGAAGGGTGGCGGTTCCGAGAACAAGACCAAGTTCGCGATGCTCAATCCCAGCGATTCGCTGGTGGATTGGGTGCTCAAGACCGTTCCGTCGATGGGCGCCGGCTGGTGCCCGCCGGGCATGCTGGGCATCGGCGTTGGCGGCACCGCTGAAAAGGCGATGCTGATGGCCAAGCAGTCGCTGATGGAAGACATCGACATGTACGAGCTGCTGGCCCGCGGCCCGCAGAACAAGCTGGAAGAGTTGCGCATCGAGCTCTACGAAAAGGTCAATGCGCTGGGCATCGGCGCGCAGGGCCTGGGCGGCCTGACGACCGTGCTGGACGTCAAGATCAACACGTTCCCGACGCACGCGGCTTCCAAGCCCGTCGCCATGATCCCGAACTGCGCGGCCACGCGCCACGCGCACTTCGAACTGGACGGTTCGGGCCCCGCGCGCCTGGATCCGCCGTCGCTGTCCGAATGGCCCGAAGTGCACTGGGCGCCGGACTACAACAAGTCCAAGCAGGTCGACCTGAACACGCTGACCAAGGAAGAAGTCGCCAGCTGGAAGCCGGGCCAGACGCTGCTGCTGTCCGGCAAGATGCTCACCGGCCGCGATGCCGCGCACAAGCGCATCCAAGATATGCTGGCCAAGGGCGAACCGCTGCCCGTGGACTTCACCAACCGCGTCATCTACTACGTGGGTCCGGTGGATCCGGTGGGCGACGAAGTGGTCGGCCCCGCCGGCCCCACCACCGCCACGCGCATGGACAAGTTCACGGACATGATGCTGGAGAAGACCGGCCTGATCTCGATGATCGGCAAGTCCGAGCGTGGTCCGGTCGCCATCGAAGCCATCAAGAAGCACGGCTCGGCCTACCTGATGGCCGTTGGCGGCGCGGCTTACCTGGTGTCCAAGGCGATCCGCGGCGCCAAGGTGCTGGGCTTTGCCGACCTGGGCATGGAAGCCATCTATGAGTTCGACGTGAAGGACATGCCGGTGACCGTGGCGGTGGACGCCCAGGGCACCTCGGTCCACACGACCGGACCCAAGGAGTGGCAGGCCAAGATCGGCAAGATCCCGGTTGCCGTTGCCTAAGTGAAGACGAATTGGCCGCTGGAAACAGCGGCCAATTTTTTATGGAGTCCGGGCCGATCTTGGATCAGTCGATTTGCCGATTCTTGGACCTGTTTCACCGATACGCCGGCGTGTAAGGTGGCGGGGTTCACTTTTCGACAGCAAAGGACTGACATGACCCGCATGAACTGGCAAGAGATTGCACCGGACGGCGCGAAGGCGCTCTTTGGCGTCCACCACTACGTCACCACACGCACGAACCTGCCGGCAGAGCTCATTCATCTCGTTTTTCTGCGCGTCTCGCAGATCAATGGCTGCGCGCACTGCATCGACCTGCACAGCCGCGACCTGCGCAAAACCATGTCGGTAGACAAGATCACGCTATTGCCGGTATGGGACGAGGTGCCACATCTGTTCTCCGACCAGGAACGTGCCGCGCTTGCCTGGGCGGAGGAGGTCACGCGGGTGAGCGAAACCCACGCCTCGGACGAAGCGTACGCCGCCGCCTCGGCCGCGTTCGAGCCCAAGGACCTGGTCGACCTCACGATCACGATTGCCGCAATGAATGCGTTCAATCGGCTGGGCGCGCCGTTTCGGCTGCCCGTCGCCGCCAAGGCGTGATGCGATTCCAACGCGCCGTCACGCCTGCGCTTTACCCCTGAACGCCGCAATTGCCTGCGCCGACTTACCCAGCACGTCGCGCAGCACTTCCTCGGTGTGTTCGCCCAGCATCGGCGGCGCGCGCCGGTAGACGACCGGCGAATCCGAAAACCGCAGCGGGCTGGCCGTCACGGGCGCCACGCCGCCGGCTGGATGCGGCATGTCGCGCCGCAGTTGCCGCGCCTGCGCCTGCGGATGGGCGAAGGCCTGCGCAATGTCGTTGATCGGCCCGCACGGCACACCCACCGCTTCCAGCTTGGCGATCCAGTCGTCGCGCCGGCCTTCTCGCATGATGTCCGTCAGGATCCCGATCAGTTCCACGCGGTTCGTGACGCGCAGCCGGTTGGTGGCAAAGCGCGGATCGTCGCCCAGTTCGGGCACGCCGATGGCGCGGCAATAGGCGCGGTACTGCGATTCGTTGCCCGTGGCCACGATCAGGTGGCCGTCGCTGGCGGCAAACACCTGGTAGGGCACCACGTTCTGATGCGCGTTGCCGGCGCGCGTGGGCGCCACGCCCGAGTTGAAGTAGTTGGAGTTCTGGTTGGCCAGCAGGGCCACGTGGCTGTCCAGCAGCGCAATGTCCAGGTGCTGGCCCTGGCCGCTGCGATGGCGCTCTTGCAGGGCAGCCAGCACCGCCACGGTGGCGTACATGCCGGTGACGATGTCGGTGACGGCCACGCCCGCCTTCTGCGGTCCGCCGCCGGGCAGGTCGTCGCGTTCGCCCGTGATGCTCATCAGCCCGCCCATGCCCTGGATCATGAAGTCGTAGCCGGGGCGCTGCGCAAACGGCCCATCCTGCCCAAAGCCCGTGACCGAGCAATAGATGAGGCGCGGGTTGACCTGCTTTAGGCTTTCGTAGTCCAGCCCGTACTTGGCCAGACCGCCCACCTTGAAGTTCTCGACCAGGATGTCGCTGATAGCGGCCAGCTCCCGGATCAGCGCCGCGCCCTCGGGCGTGGCCATGTCGGCTTCGACCGAGCGCTTGTTGCGGTTGGCGCTGAGGTAATAGGCCGATTCGTTGGTGTCCTGGCCGTTGCCGTCCTTCAGGTAGGGCGGCCCCCACGCGCGGGTGTCGTCGCCCACGCGGGGGCGTTCGATCTTGATGACGTCGGCGCCCAGGTCGGCCAGGTTCTGCGTGCACCACGGGCCGGCCAGGATGCGCGACAGGTCCAGCACGCGGATGCCGTCAAGCGGAGGCGGGCGCGTCATGATTGCACCGTCGCGGTGCCGTGGCTCATCACCACGATGCCGCGCTCTTTGGCGCGGGCGATGAAGCGGATCTGGCCGCCCGGCATGCGCCACATATCGCATTGCAGCGTCTCGCCCGGATAGACGGGCGCCGAAAAGCGCGTGTTCAGGCTGGAGAGCCGCGCGGCGTCGTAGTCGCAATACGTCTTGACCAGGGCGTGCGCGGCAACGCCATACGAGCACAGGCCATGCAGGATGGGCCGGGGATAACCCGCCTGACGCGCCACGTCGGGATCCGCGTGCAGCGGATTGCGGTCCGCGTTCAGCCGGTACAGCAGCGCCGCGCTGGGCGGAATGCGCAGCTCGCACCGCGAATCGGGGGCGCCATCGGGCGCGGCGGGCAGGGCCTGCGGGCTGGCGTCGCCCTCGCCAAAGCCGCCGTCGCCGCGGCAGAACGTGCTGGATTGGAGGGTTGCCAGGCACTCGCCATTTTCGTCGTGCAGCGTGCGTTCGCTGACGATGATGGCGCCCTTGTCCGCGCCCTTGTCGATGACATGCGTGTTGCGCGTCCTGCCCGTGACGACGCCCGCCACCGGCAGCGGCGCGTGCAGCGTCAGCCGCTGCTCGCCATGCACGACCTTCACCCAGTCCACCGTCGAGCGCGGGTCGCTGACCCAGAACCCCGGGTAGCCCAGGATCACGCTCATCGTCGGAAACGTGCGCAGGTCCTTCTCGTACACATACCGAAGCTGGCCGGTGTCTTCGGGGTCCTGCCCCAGGCCGATGCCCAGCGCATACAGCATCGTGTCCTTCTGATCGTAGCGCTGGCGCACGTCGTCAAAGCGCCAGTCCTTCACGGTTGCATAGTCCAACGGCATGTGGCGGCCTCAGATGGGATCCCAATCGATCACGTCGGGCGAACGCTCCAACGCGTAGAAGTGCTTGCGCATGGCGGGCGCCGCGATTTCGGCAATGCGCTCCGGTGTCCAGCCTTCGCCGTGGTGCACGGTGCGCAAAGGGCGCGGCTGGCTCATCAGCATGATCTCGTTGGCGCGCACGGCAAAGATCTGCGCCGTGATCTCGCTGGCCGCGTCGCTGGCCAGGAACACCGCCATGGGCGCCACCTTGCCGGCTTCCATTTTCTTCAGTTTTTCGACGCGCGCCTTCTCTTCGTCCGTTTCCGCGGGGATCGAACTGGTCATGCGGCTCCAGGCAAAGGGCGCGATGCAGTTCGAGCGCACGTTGTAGCGCGCCATGTCCAGCGCAATCGACTTGGACAACGCCACGATGCCCAGCTTGGCCGCCGCGTAGTTGGCCTGGCCGAAATTGCCGATCAATCCCGACGTGGAAGTCATGTGCACGAAGGCGCCGGATTCCTGTTCGCGAAAGTAGGGCGCTGCCGCGCGGCTCATGTAGAACGAGCCGTTCAGGTGCACATCGATCACCTGGCGCCATTCCTCTTCGCTCATCTTGTGGAAAACCCGGTCGCGCAGATTGCCCGCGTTGTTGATCACGGCATCGACGCGGCCGAATGCATCGATGGCCGTCTGCACGATGCGGCTTGCGCTGTCGTACGCCGCCACGCTGTCGGTGTTGGCGACGGCCGCGCCGCCCGCGTCCACGATTTCCTTGACGACCGCCTGCGCGGGACCGTCCGCTCCGCCTTCGCCCGTGAGCGAGACGCCGATGTCGTTGACCACGACCTTCGCGCCCGCCTCGGCCATCGCCAGTGCAACGCCGCGGCCGATCCCTCCGCCCGCGCCTGTCACGATCACCACCTTTCCGGATACCAAGCCGCTCATTGCCTCTGACTCCTGTGCTGCGGCGCGCACGCCGTCTGTGGAAAACAGTTCCGCATCAACCCGTCTGGTTGATGGGCATGGCCTCATGGTAGATTCGACCCGGCATTCGAAGAATTCAAAATTAGAAATGCCCCCCTTCTGCGTGGTGGAACATGAGACATGATCTGACGGACCTGCGTTTGTTTCTGAACGTGGGCGAAACACTCAATCTGACCCGTGCTGCGGAACGCACTTTCCTGTCCTTGCCGGCGGCAAGCGCGCGGGTCAAGCACATGGAAGAGGCATTCAAGGCCCGGCTGCTGGTGCGCATGGCCACGGGCGTGGCGCTGACGCCGGCAGGCGAGGTGCTGCTCAAGCACGCCAACGCCGTCTTTCGCCAGCTTGAATGCCTGAACGCGGATCTGCAGCCTTACGCCAGCGGCCTGAAGGGACGCCTGCGCCTCTTGGCCAACACCACCGCCACCAACTCCTTCCTGGCCGATGCGCTGTCCACGTTCCTGTCCGAGAACCCCGACGTCGACGTCGAGCTCGAGGAAAAGATCTCCGGCGACATCGTCATCGCCATCCGCGCCGGCGCGGCGGACCTGGGCCTCGTGGCGGGCAACATCGACGTCGAAGGCCTGGACGTCACGCCGCTCTTTCGCGACGAGCTCACCGTGGTCACGTCGCTGGACCACCCGCTTGCCGCGCAGAAGACCGCGCACTTCGCCGACCTGGTCGATGCCTACCAGTTCGTCGGCATCCACCCGGACAGCGCCATCCAGACGTTTCTTGAAGACATTGCAAGCGGCCTGGGCAAGCGCATCTGCCAGCGCGTGCACGTGGGCAGTTTCGAAGCCGTCTGCCGCATGGTCGAGGCCGGCGCGGGCATCGCCGTCGTCCCGCGCGCCTGCGCGGCGCGCTACAGCCGCCCCGACGGGCTGCATGTGCTCAAGCTGGATGACGCGTGGGCGATGCGCGATCGCCTCTTGTGCCGCCAACGCGGCCGCGACCTGCCCAGCTTCGCCGAGTGCTTCATCGGCCACGTGCAGCGGGCCGCGCGCGGCCAGTAGCGCGGCGCCGGCAGGCCCTGTTCAGATCGGGGTTTGCCCTGACCCCTATGCCGTAGCCCATGCGCCGTAGCGCCGCGCCACAGGGGCGCACGCGCACATCCGATGCCTGCTTCAGCCCGCGCGAAAGAGGGGCTTTTGCAAATACGTAGCGGCGTATCCCGGCATTCGGCAAATAATAAAAAAACGCGGCGGGTGGCAGTGCTGAAGGCCTGACCGTGACCAGAACAAGACTCAGGAGACTGCCGTGATCCATCAAGACCGCCGCCGCGTCCTCGCGGGGCTGGGCGCTGCATGCGCCGCCGCCATGCTTCCTTCCTGGGCCCGCGCCGCCACCTGGCCGGGCCACGCCGTCACCTTCATCGTTCCCTTTCCCGCTGGGGGGCCGGTGGATACCACCGCACGATTCACGACGCAGCCGCTCGGCCAGCTATGGTCCGTGCCCACCGTGGTCGACAACAAATCCGGCGCCGGCGGCATCGTCGGCGCGCAATTTGCCGCCAAGGCCGAGCCCGATGGCTACAACTTCTTTTTCGCGTCCATCCACCACGCCGTGCTGCCCAGCCTGCGCAACAACCTCAGCTACGACATCACCACCGACTTCGTGCCGGTCGGCATGGCCGCCGTATTCCCCATCGTTCTCGTCGTCAACGCGTCGCTGCCGGTAAACACGGTCGGCGAACTCATCGCCTATGCCAAGCAGAATCCCGGCAAGCTGTCCTTCAGCTCGTCCGGCACCGGCGGCGGCACGCACCTGGCCGGCGAACTCTTCAACGCCATGGCCGGCGTGCGCATCCAGCACGTCCCGTACCGCGGCAGCGCGCCCGCCATGCAGGACCTGCTCGGCGGCCAGGTCCAGGTCATGTTCGCCGACGGGCCCTCTGCCGTGCCCCACCTGAAGGGCGGCAAGATCCGCGCGCTGGGTGTCGGCAACCCCACGCGATCCAGCATGGTGCCCGACATCCCCACCATCGCCGAATCTGGCCTGCCGGGCTACGAGGCCTACTCGTGGAGCGGCGTGATGGCGCCCAAAGGCACGCCACCCGACATCGTCAAGCGCATCAATGCGGACATGGTGAAAGTGCTGTCCGACGACAGCACGGCAAAGGCGATGATCGCGGCCGGCGCCGAGCCCAAGCCCGGATCGCCGGAAGCCTTCGGCAAATTCGTGCGCGACGAAATCGCAAAGTGGCGCGACCTCATCAAGACCGCAAACATCAAACTGGAATGACCCGTGCGCGGCGGGTGAGCACAGCGGGGCTCACCCGAGCATCCCAAGAAAGGCCGATCAGCGCACCGCGAACCAGTCGCCGTGGAAGTTGCCATTCATGCCGCAGAACGGCGGCCCGAAACCGTCATCCTTGCCCCCCGGCGGCGGCGCCACCCGTGCCACCAGCACCGCGCCGCGGCGCTTGAGCGTCAGCACCCAAGGCGGCCCATCCTGATAGGTCACCGTCAGCGTGTCGCCCGACACCACCGCCTTGCCGCTCAGATCGCACACCCAGCGCCCGTCATAGGGCCGCGCGGAATTGGCCGCCACCAGCAGCTCGCCGTGGGCATTCTGCGTGATCTCGATCTCGCCTTCGATGTTCTTCCACTTGCCCACAAAGCCCGCTGCCGGCTTGGGATTGATCGCCTTCAGGAACGCCAGCCGGTAACGCATGGTGTCGGTAAGCGCCTCGAACGGTGTGCTTTGCACGTACGGTTCCGCGTAGGCCGCGTCACGCACGCTCAGAAAGTACTTCTGATCGGCCATCAACGCCTTGGCCGACTCTGGATCCATTTGATCGCGCACAGCCTTGTATTGCTGCGCAATCGCAGCATCCTGTTCCCCAAGCCTGGAATTGCCGCAAAGGGATTTCTCAACCGGCGTGGAAGCCTTGGCGCAATTGAATGAGGGTGCGGCAACAGCGCTGCCAGCCATCGCCAGCGAAGCGGAAAGGACCAGAAGACGGATCATGGTGTGAAGCTCTCCAGAGGATGTACAAGTCGGACCGCCGACCGGCGCCGCATGACCGCGCAGTTTACCGGTGTCATCTGGGAGTAGGTGCGAAGTAGGTGTCAGACACCCTGCGAAGACTGCCGTCGGGCATACGTTGTGCCCCAAGGGTGTCAGACACCCGAGCAGATATCCGCGAGCAGATACCCGATCTCGAACCGGCCCCCGCGAGCGCGAAGCGTCATCCGCGAACGCAAGACACCGCGTAAGCGCCCGGAGGCCGCCCGCGCGGCCAACCGGGCGCGGGCCCCGCAAGAAGCTCCAAACCCGCGCAAACGCAGGCAAGAACCTAAAGAACCCCACCCACCCCAGCGACCGCCAAGTTCAAACCACCGGAGCCCGGCGTGGCGTCGGCCTGGGGTGCGCGGGGCGTGTAGATGCGCCCGAGGGAAACCGAAGGGAGCCGAAGGCGGACGAGATTCTATGGTCTCGGTCAAGTAATTGACGGTCGCAATTTCTCTGGATCAAAGGGTTGGCCTGTTCGCCATACCCCGTATGCGATCCGCAAGAGTTTGCGGGCAATTATGACCAAGGCGGCAGTCGAGGCCAGCCCTCGAGCCCTGAGCATGGCGTAGTAATCCTTGAATTGTGCCGTGCGCGCCGCTGAGCTAGCCGCGTTGTAGAGCAATGTCCTCGCCGCCTTATCGCCCTGCTTGCTTAGTCGGCGGCGACCGACTTTTCTTCCGGATTCGTGCGGCCTCGGATCCAGGCCACAGAAGGCGACCGCCGCATCGCTGCTGGCAAAGTCGATCCGGCTGAACAAGCTCGTCAGGGCAACGCCGGTTATCGGTCCTATGCCGCATATGCCGGTGAGCAGACCGTATGTCTTGGCCCAGTCACTCTGGGCCTTAATCTTGGCAATCATTTCCCGTTCGAGCTGATCTGACCACGCCGTCAAACTTGCGAGAGCCTTCTTCTGATGGCTGCTTACGCAACCATGTCGCTGAGCCGACAATCGCAAGGATGTGCCCACTCGGACCACCGTCGATCTCAACGCCTGAAGTGCTCTGACTTCCTGCAATTCTGGAGATATCGGTTCGTAACGATGCAGTTTTTTGTGATGCTGCGCGATGTATTGCGCGATGACGGCGGCATCCAGTCGATCTGTCTTGCCGCGGTTCCCCAAAGAGATGGCGTAATGATGGACGTGGGTCGGATTAAGGACATAAACCTCAAATCCACGCTCATGCGCCGTACGAGCCAGGAGCTCTTGATAGCCTCCTGAGGCTTCCATGGCGATCACACTAGGGGCCGGCAGACGCTTTAACCAGCCCACGATGCTGGAGCGATTGTTAGGCAAGACGCCCGTCACGATCTCTCCGTCAGACGCGGCTACTTGAAGCTCAAACTTGCCGACATCGACCCCAATAAAAACGACTGAAGTTTGCATGACAGCTCTCCCTGCGATACGTTAAGTCCGCTGGGGTAGCCACGCCTCGGGCGTTACCTTGCGATCAATCGGCGGTCTCGGCCGCTAGATTCCTTATCGACGCGTGAGGCGGGGTGGGATGCTCTCGTCCTGGCAGTCCGGGTGCAACCGGCTGATGGTTGACAACGTCCCTTACCCCAGCGCCTTTCTTCTTCGAAAGACGCATCCACACCATACAAGGTTGACGAAGGGGCAGTCCGGAGCGAAGGCTCCGGACCGCAATCGTAGCCCCGCGCGCCCCAGGCCGACGCCGCGCCGGGCGTCAAAAGAACTCAACCCTTCCCCGGCACAGCAGCAATAGCCCCCAGATACTCCCCCTCCAACTGCGCCACCAACTCCGCCACAGCCAACACCTCCTGCACAGCCCCCACGCCCTGCCCAGCACTCCAGACATCCTTCCAAGCCTTCGGCCGCGAGCTCTTGTCCATGTTCGCCGGCGGGGCCACGCCATTGCTGGCCAACACAACAGGATCCAACCCCGCCGCCAGAATGCTCTCAGACAAATAATTAGCCGGCACCCCCGAGAAGTACGGCGTGTAAGTCACATCAGCCGCCTGCGCCGCCATCACCATTTCCCGGTAAGCATCTCCCGCCAACGACTCCTGCGTCGCAATGAACCGCGTCCCCATGTACGCAAAATCGCACCCCAGCACCTGCGCAGCCAGAATGTCCTTCCCGTGGCTGATGCACCCCGACAGCGCCAACGGCCCGTCGTAGAACGCCCGGATCTCGTTCACCAGCGCGATCGGATTGATTTGCCCCGCGTGTCCGCCCGCGCCCGCGGCAACCAGGATCAGCCCATCGGCCCCCGCATCCAGCGCCCGCTTTGCATGCCGCACGTTCGTCACGTCGTGAAAGACGAGGCCGCCATAGGCATGCGCCACCTTCACCACCGCCTCCGGCGCGTGCAGCGACGTGATCAGCAGCGGCACCCGGCGTTCCGCGCAGATCGCAAGGTCTCCCTGCCAGCGCGGATTGCTCGGATGCACAATCAGATTCACCCCATACGGCGCCACCTTCTCGGACGGCGCGGCAAGCCGCCGCGCCGCCAGCCCGTCCTCGATCCGCGTGATCCACGCGTGCAACTGCTCTTGCGGTCGCGCGTTCAGCGACGGGAACGTCCCGATGATTCCCGCCGCGCACTGCGCGACCACCAGTTGCGGCCCCGAGACCAGAAACATCGGGGCGCCGATCACAGGCAGGCGGATCTGGTCGCGCAGGGCGGACGGGGGATTCATCGTGTTGCTCCGGGGGAGGTCAGTTGGCCTGGATGTTGGCGGTCTGGATCACGTCCGACCACAACGCGTACTCGCGGTCGATGCGTTCCTGCAGGGCTTGGGAATCGCCTGTGTTGATCGAATAGCCGCCTTCGGTCATCGCCTGGCGGAAGGCGGGATCTTTCGACACCTCGGCCAGGGCGCGGGTCAGACGCGCGGTGACGGCATCGGGCAGCTTCTTGGGACCGACCAGCGCATACCAGCCCACCACCTCGTAGTCCTTCATGCCCGCCTCCCTCATCGTCGGCACGTCGGGCAATTCGGGATTGCGCGTCTTGGACGTCACCGCCAGCGCCCGCGCCTTGCCGCTCTTGATGAACGGAATGGCCGTGCTCGTGATGTCGAACATGAACGTCACCTTGCCGCTCACCACGTCCATCATCGCCGGCGAATTGCCGCGATACGGCACGTGCAGCATAGACGCCTGCGCCTGCTTCTTGAGCAGCTCGGCCGACAGGTGATTCGAGGCGCCGATTCCCGCCGACCCGAACGACACCGCGTCCGGATGCTCGCGCGCGTAGGTCACCAGTTCGCCCACGTTCTTGGCTGGAATCTGCGGGCCGATCAGCAGCACGTTGGCGTAATCAACCACCAGGCCGATCAGCGAGAAATCCTTGCGCGGATCGAACAGCGTGCTGCGCTGGACCAGCGGCGACATCGTCAGCGTGGGGCTGGCGGCAAAGCCCAGCATGTAGCCGTCCGGCGTCGCCTTGGCGGTGGCGTCGGACGCGATCATGCCGCTGGCGCCCGCGCGGTTCTCCACCACCACCGCCTGCCCCAGCTTGTCTCCCAGATACTTGGCGAAGACGCGGGCCGTCGTGTCGACCGGACCGCCCGGCGCGTAGCCCACGAGCAGGCGGATGGGACGGTCCGGATACGTTTGTGCCGTCGCGGTCTGGGCGCCGGCCAGCGCAGCCACGGCGGCGGCCGCGGCAATAAGGGTCTTGATGTTCACGCTCTTGTCTCCTTGTGCATGGGTGGCCGGTCGTGGAGCGGAACGTCAGCCCGCGCCTACGCCAGCCTTTCTTTCAGCGGCTGCTTCAGGATCTTGCCGCTGACGGTGGTGGGAATCGTCTCGATGGGAATGATCTGTGCCGGCCGCTTGTACGGCGCAAGCTGGGCGCGCAGGTGCAGCATCAGCAGATTCGTGTCGATCGTCGCGCCGGGCAGGGGCTCGACAAACGCGATGACTTCTTCGTTGTGATCGGCGGTGTCGCGGCCTACTACGGCGGACAGGCGCACGCCGGGAAACGCATTGATCACCGACTCGACCTCGATCGGGTAGACGTTGAACCCCGAGCGGATGATGAGGTCCTTTGACCGGCCCGCGATGAACAGCGCGCCGCTTGCGTCCAGGTAGCCGATGTCGCCCGTATTGAGCCAGCCGCCCGGCAGCAGCGCCTGCGCGGTCTGGTCCGGGTTGCGGTAATAGCCCAGCATCACGCCCGGGCCGCGGATCAGCAGGTCGCCGCGCGTGCCGGGGTCCGGGAACACATCCGGGCTGCCGATGCGCAGCTCGACGCCTTCCACCGCATGACCCGCCGAGCAGTCGTCGCGCGGCGCGTCGATGTCGGTGATGAACATCGAACCCGCATATTCGGTGATGCCGTAGCCGTGGTGCATCGGCACGCCGAAGTAGCGTTCCGCGTCGCGCTTTTGCGTCGGGTCGAGCGCGGCGCCGCCGGTGTAGAGGTAGCGCAGGGCCGGCGCACGCAGTTCCGCGCGGGGCGGCGCCGCGGCCATCAGGCGGCTGAACATCGTCGGCACGCCCTGCAGGATGCTGACGCCAGGATGCGTCAGCGCCTTGAACACGTCTTGCGGATCGAAGCGGCTGCGCAGCACCAGGCTGGCGCCCGCATGCAGCGTGGCCATCAGCACGGTTGCGATGCCGAAGATGTGTGACATGGGCAGCGCGGCATAGCCGATATCGTGCGGCGTCAGGCGGCGCGAAGCCGCCGACACCCGCGCGAAATGCACGAGGCCCCGGTGCGGCACCATCACGCCTTTGGGCGCGCCCGTGGTGCCGGACGTGTAGATCACCGTGGCCACCTCGGCGGCCAGATCGCCGGTCTCGGCCTGCGTGGGAGAGGGCGCGCGTGCGGCTGCGATGCCCGGCCCCCAGACAGCAGCGTCGGCATCGGAAGCGCCCGCCGCCGCGGCGTGCGCGGCAGCCGCCGTCGACACGCCGCTGGTGTACAGCACCAATTCGGGCTGCGCATGGTGGCGGATGTTCTCGACCTCGCGCGCCGACAGTCGCGCATTCACGCCCACCGGCCATGCGCCTGCCACGCCGCAGCCAAACAGCGTGGCGATCATCGCCGTGCAGTTCTCGCCCACCATCATCACGCGGTGGCCGGGCTGCACGCCTTGGCCGCGCAGCCAGTCGGCCGTATCCTGCACCCGCTGCCACAACTGGCCATAGGTCAGCGTGCCGCCGCCTTCCTCGTACAGACAGATGGCGTCGGGCTGCCGGCGCGCCTGCAGCGCCAGGACGTCGTGGATGCGGGTGATCGATTCAGCGTGAGACATGGGTTGATACGTGGGGATCAAAGGGTTGCCTGGGTGCCCAGGATGGCGGTCGATTGGCTGGACAGCGTACCGCCATTGCCATGCACCAGCGCAAGCTGCGCATCCGCGACCTGCCGTTCGCCGCATTCCCCGCGAAGCTGGCGCACCGCCTCGATCATGATGAAGACGCCGTACATGCCCGGATGCACGCAGCACAGGCCGCCGCCATTGGTGTTGACGGGCAGCCTGCCGCCGGGCGCAATGGCCCCGTCCGCGATGAAGTCGCGGCTTTCCCCCTTGGCGCAAAAGCCCAGGTCTTCCAGGAACAGCAGCGTGTTGATGGTGAAGGCGTCGTAGAGTTCCACGACGTCGATGTCGCGCGGCGCGACGCCCGCCATCGCGTAGGCGCGGCGTCCGGATTCGGCGGCGGCCGTGACGGTCAGGTCTTCCATGGAAGAAATCTGCCGGTTCCACACCGCCGTCGCGTTGCCCAGCACGTACACGGGCGGGCGCGGCAGGTCGCGCGCACGGTCGGCGCGCACCAGCACGTAGGCGCCGGCCCCGTCAGTGACCAGGCAGCAGTCGCGCACGCTCAGCGGATCGGACACCATGCGCGCGGACAGGATCTGATCCAGCGTCGCCGGTTCGCGCAATTGCGCTTCGGGGTTCAGCTGCGCCCACTGGTTGGCCGCCAGCGCCACGCGCGCCAGGTCCTCGCGCCGGGTGCCGTACTGATGCATGTGCCGCGCCGCCGCCAGCGCATACGAGGACAGCGGACTGAGCGGATCGTAGGGCGTTTCATACGGTTGCGGGTCGAACTGCTTGCGCACGCGTCCGATCTCGGCGCGGCTCAGCGTGGACGTGCGCTGCGTGCTGCCGTAGCAGACCAGCACCGCGTTGCATTGGCCCGAGGCCAGCGCATGCAGCGCCGGCATCAGGTGCGCCACGAAGCTGGACCCGCCCAGCATGGTGCTGTCAATGAAGGTGGGGCGGATGCCCAGGTGTTCGATCACCGGCATGGCCCACATCGGGGCCGCGACGCTGGCGGTGCACAGGCCATCGATGTCGCGCATCGTCAGGCCCGCGTCCGCGACGGCGCGCTGCGCCGCCTGGACCAGGATTTCCATTTCGGTAAAGCCTGCGGCCTGTCCCAGCCCCGCGTGGCCTACCCCGGCCACCGCGACGGCGCCGCGCAATTCGTTCAGCGTCATGGCGCCTCCTTGTTGGGCACGAAAACCACCAGTCCGCGCCCGTCTTGCTGTATCACTTGCGCGCGCACGCCCATGCCGATGCGGACCGCGTCCGGCGCCACGCCGTCGACGCGGCTCATGAGCCTGACGCCTTCCTGCAGGTCGATCAGCGCCACGTTGTAGTCGCCGCCCGCGTCGGGCTTGCGCCGCACGACGGTGGTGGAATAGACGGTGCCGCGTCCGTCGGGCGTGACCCAGTCAAGTTTGTCCGCGCCGCAGTGCGGGCAGATCATGCGGGGATAGAACACGGCGCGGTCGCAGCCGGCGCAATGCTGGATGAGGAAGCGGCCGTCGTCGAGCGCCTGGCGGTACTGCGCCTCGACGCCTTGCGACACGCCATCCGTCTGATCGGGAGCAGTCATGGTGCGATGGGATTCCAGTGGATCGGGTGAAACGGAACAGGCCCTAGTGTCCGCACTGCCACCCGCTTCGGCCATTCTTCATTGCTGAAGCAGGACTTTTGCCAATCCGTAGTGGGCGGCGCGCCCTACACGCAGCGCGAAGCCCGTCTTCGGAAGAGGCAGATTGTCCGGCCGTGCGCGCCGTGGCTAGATACCGGGTAAAGGAGGTGGACCATGAACCTGACCTGGACGCCGCAAGAGCGCCAATTCCGCGAGCGCGTGCGCGCCTTCGCCGCCGACAAACTGCCCGAGGACATCCGCGCCAAGGTGCTGCGGCACCAGCGGCTGGAGCGCGACGACTACGTGCGCTGGCACAACGTCCTGGCCGATGAGGGCTGGGGCGCGCCGAACTGGCCGGTCGAACACGGCGGCACGGGCTGGAACGCCTTGCAGCGCCTGATCTTCGAAGTGGAATGCTTCAAGGCGGGCGCGCCACGGCTGCTGCCTTTCGGCCTGTCGATGATCGGCCCCGTGCTGATGAAATACGGCAGCGCGCAGCAGCAGGCCCGCTTCTTGCCCCGCATGATCCGCGTAGAGGACTGGTGGTGTCAGGGCTATTCCGAGCCCGGTTCGGGGTCGGACCTGGCGTCGCTCAAGACGCGCGCCGTGCGCGATGGCGACGAATACGTCGTCAATGGCCAGAAGACCTGGACCACGCTTGCCCAATACGCCGACTGGATGTTCTGCCTGGTGCGCACCGACCCCGAGGCGCGCGCGCAACGCGGCATCTCCATGCTGCTTATCGACATGCGTTCGCCGGGCGTCACGGTGCGGCCGATTCGCACGCTGGACGGCGGTCACGACGTCAATGAGGTCTGGCTGGAAAACGTGCGCGTGCCGGCCGCCAATCTGGTCGGCGAGGAAAACCAGGGCTGGACCTACGCCAAGTACCTGCTGGGCCACGAGCGCACGGGCATCGCGGGCCTGGGCCACTGCCACCGCGAACTGGGCATCCTGAAGGACATGGCGGCGCGCGCGCAAACGCGCGGCAAGCCGCTCTTGCAGGACAGCCGCATGCGAGATCGCATCTCCCGCATCGAAGTCGACATCATGGCGCTGGAGATGCTGCTGCTGCGCGTGGCCGCCAGCAACGACGGCACGCCGGGCCCGGAGGCGTCGGTGCTGAAGATCCGCGGCTCGGAGATCCAGCAGGACCTGGCCATGCTGCAGATGGAGGTCGCGGGGCCGGACGCGTGGCCGTACGACCCGGACTGGATGGAGGCCGGCAATGCGTTTCATGGCCCGGGTCCGGAGATGGCCGCGGCCGCGGGCGCCGGTTACGCGGATATGCGCAAGACCTCGATCTACGGCGGCACGACCGAAGTGCAGAAGGGCATCATCGCCCGCCTGGTGCTGGGCGTGTAGGCCCGCCGCGCAACCTCGACAGGAACACGACGCATGGATTTCATCTACACCGAAGAACAGCGCATGCTGGCCGACAGCCTGCGCCGCCTGGTGGACCAGGCATGGACCTTTCCGCAGCGGCGGGCCCGGCAGGCCGCGGGCAAGCTGGACCGGCAGGCGTGGCAGGCGCTGGCCGAACTGGGCGTGCTGGGCCTGAACATCTCGCAAGATCACGGCGGCTTCGGCGAAGTGCCCGCCAGCCTGCTGCCGGTGCACGTCGAGCTGGGGCGGGGGCTCGTGTCCGAGCCGGTCATTCCGAGCGCGGTGATGGGCGCGGCGCTGGCCGACGCCTGCGGCGAGACGGCGCGCGGGCGCTGGCTGCCGGCCATTGCGTCGGGCGAGGCCATCGTCAGCGTGGCGTGGCAGGAGCCCGGCCGCCGTTACGCCGCCGGCCCGCAGGACTGCCGCGTTGCCCGCACCCCTGAAGGCTGGCGGGTGGACGGGGCCAAGCATCTGGTGTGGCACGGCGCGGCCGCCGATGCGTGGTTCGTCAGTGCAAAGGGCGAGGACGGCCAGACGGCCCTGCTGGCGGTGCCCGCCGATGCCGCCGGCGTGCGTGTGACGGATACGCCCACGTTGGACGGCGCGCGCTGCGCGCGGCTGGACCTGGACGCGGTGCCGGTTCCCGCGCAGGCATTGCTGGCAGAAGGCGAGGCGGCCGACCACGC
Source organism: Achromobacter mucicolens (assembly GCF_029866465.1). Taxonomy (NCBI): domain Bacteria; kingdom Pseudomonadati; phylum Pseudomonadota; class Betaproteobacteria; order Burkholderiales; family Alcaligenaceae; genus Achromobacter; species Achromobacter mucicolens. The sequence goes on from NZ_CP123364.1 coordinate 894,709, forward strand.
GCTGGCGCAGGCCTTGCAGTGGGGCACCGCCGCGCTGTGCGCGCACGCGGCAGGGGCGATGGAGCGCCTGCTGGAAATCACGGTCGATTACCTGAAGACCCGCAAGCAGTTCGGCCAGCCGCTGGCGTCGTTTCAGGCCTTGCAGCACCGGCTGGCCGAAATGCTGGTGGCCAAGGAGCTTGCGCTGTCGATGGCCTATGTGGCCGTCGCGGCGCTGACGGAATCCGACGCGGCGCAGCGGCGCCGCATGATCGCATCGGCCAAGCTCGAGGCCGCCCGCGCCGGGCGCCTGGTCGCGCAGCTGGCCGTGCAGTTGCACGGTGGCATGGGCATGACGGACGAACTGGAGGTGGGCGACTACTTCAAGCGGCTGACCGCGGCCGATCAACTGATGGGCGATACCGCCGAGCAACTGGCCGTTCTGGAGGAATTGGCATGAGCGCGCACGCACCGGCCTTCACGCAGATCCTGTTCACGCTGGATCGCGGCGTAGGCGTCATCACGCTGAACCGGCCCGAGCGCATGAACAGCTTCACCGAGGTGATGCACGGCGAGCTGTCGCGCGCGCTGGACCTGCTGGAAGGGCACGCGGGCCTGCGCGGGCTCGTGATCACCGGGGCCGGCCGCGGATTCTGCGCCGGGCAGGATCTGGGTGAACGCAAGCCCGCCGAGGACGGCTCGCGCCGGGACCTGAGCGTCATGCTGGACAAGTGCTACCGGCCGCTCATCAACCGCCTGCGCGCCTTGCCCGTGCCGGTGGTGTGCGTCATGAACGGCGTGGCGGCCGGCGCGGGCGCAAGCCTGGTGCTGGCCTGCGACGTGGTGTTCGCGGTGGAATCGGCGCGCTTTGTGCAGGCGTTCAGCAAGATCGGCCTCTTGCCCGACGCGGGTGGAACGTGGTTCCTGCCGCGCCTTGTGGGATCGGCGCGCGCGATGGGGGCCGCGCTCTTCGGCGAACCGGTGTCGGCGGCGCAGGCGGAATCCTGGGGACTGATCTGGCGCGTCGTGCCGGACGCGGCGCTGGCGGACACGATCGGGCAGGTGACGGACACGCTGGCCGCCGGCCCCACGCGCGCCTACGCGGCCACGAAGGCGGCGCTGCAGGCGTCCAGCGGCAACACGCTGGCGCAGCAGTTCGATCTGGAATGCGGGCTGCAGCGCGAACTGGGGTACACCGACGATTACCTCGAAGGCATGCGCGCGTTCGCGGAAAAGCGGCCGCCGGCGTTCACGGGCAAATGAGGCGCGGCGAAAAATGTCGCCTCGGAAAAAAGGCGCCCCGGAAAAGCAGTCGCGCTGGATTCAGGCTTGTCGCGGCGTCTGGATCTGATCGATGAGTTCGCGCGCGCAGCCGGGCAGGGCGTCGATGTCGCGCACCAGCAGCTTGCGCTCGCGCACCACCCAGGGTTCGTCCAGCTCGACGACTTGCAGCTTGGTCTCCGACCCGTAACGGCGCGCGGCCGAGTCGGGAATGACGCCGATGCCCACACCCGCCTGCACCATGCGGCAGATCGAGTCGAAGCTGTAGAGCTGGATGCGCTGCGGCAGGCGCTGGCCGACGCGTTCGAGCTGGTCGCGCAGAAAGGCCACCAGCGTGGAGCCTTCGTGCATGGTGATGAACGGGTAGCGCACGGCGTCCGCCAGTTTGACCTTGTCCTGATCCTGCAGCGGATGGCCGTTGGGCACGACCAGCACGAGGCGGTCGGTGCTGAAGTGGATGGTCTGCAATTCCGGCGCATCCACCGGGCCCGCGACGATGCCCAGGTCGGTGGTGCCGTCCAGCACGCCGCGCACGATGTCGCGGGTCAGGCGTTCCTGCAGGTCCACCGTGACGCCGGGGTGGCCCGACAGGAATTGCGCCAGGATGTCCGGCATGAATTCGGTGACGGCGGTGGTGTTGGCGAAGATGCGGATGTGGCCCGCGTCGCCGTCGGACTGTTCCTGGAAATCGTGCTTCAGGTGGTCCACCTGCCGCATGATGACGCGCGCATGCTGCAAGAGTTTCTGCCCGGCAGGCGTGATCTCGACACCGCGGCTGTCGCGGTAGAGCAGGCGGGAATTGAGCTGGTTCTCCAGCGCCTTGATTCGCACGCTGACCGCGGCCAGGGACAGATGCGCCCGCTTGGCCGCCTGCGTCAGGCTGGGGGATTCGGCGATGTGGATGAACAGTCGGAGGTCGGCAAGGTCGAAGTGCATGGTCCATATATTACGGCGTGGCGCCGGGGGGCGGCCATTCGGGATAGGGATCGATTTGCGACGGCCGGCCGGGGCGCGGATGGCCGATTCAGGCGCAGCAAACCCCGCCTTGAGGAAAAACGAATTCACAGCGCAGAGGGCTTGCGGGCATGCTTCAGTCTGTAAAAACACCACCAGAGGAACTCGGCATGACATCTACAGATCCGGCCGCATGGATCGGCAGCGGCGAGCGCAAGGCGGACGCCATGGATCCCGGCCACGCCGCGCGTATCGCCGCCACCTTGGGCGGACCGGTGCCGGCCCAGGGAGACGACCTGCCGCCGCTGTGGCAATGGGCGTTCTTCATTGCCACGGTCGGCATGGATGGATTGGGGACGGATGGGCATCCCTCGCGCGGCGGGTTCCTGCCGCCCGCGCAGGACCGCAACCGCATGTGGGCCGGCGGCCGGGTGGAATTCCGCCAGCCGCTCAAGGTCGGCGTGCCCGCCGAGCGCGTCTCCACCGTGGCCGAGGTCAAGGAGAAGGCGGGCCGCACCGGGGCCTTGCTGTTCGTGACCGTGCGCCACGAATACCGGCAGTCTGGCGAGGTGGCCATCCTGGAAGAGCAGGACATCGTGTACCGCCAGCCCTCGCCGCCCAAGCTGACGGGCAGCGAACCCGCGCCACAGGCCGAATGGCGCGACACGGTCAATCCCACTTCCGTACTGCTGTTTCGCTATTCGGCGGTCACGTTCAATGGCCACCGCATCCATTACGACCACCCCTACGTCACCGGCGTCGAAGGCTATCCCGGCCTCGTCGTGCACGGTCCGCTCATCGCCACCGAGATGGTTGCCGCGTTTGTCCGCGCCCATACCAAGGCCCGTCTCACGCACCTGGCCTACCGCGGCTTGCGCCCGCTGATTTCCCCCGCGCCTTTCCAGGTTGCCGGCCGCCTGTCCGAGCCGGGCGTCGCCCAGCTCTGGGCCGAGCAGGACGGCACGCTCGCCCACCAAGCCGAATTGAGGTTCACCGAATGAACATGCAGGCCTCCCGCCCGCTGGACGGCATCACCGTCGTCAGCCTGGAACACGCCATCGCGGCGCCTTTCTGCACCCGCCAGTTGGCGGACATGGGCGCGCGCGTCATCAAGATCGAACGTCCGGGCACGGGCGACTTCGCCCGCGGCTACGACGAGCGCGTGCGCGGGCTGTCCTCGCACTTCGTCTGGACCAACCGCTCCAAAGAGAGCCTGACGCTGGACCTGAAGCGCGACGAAGCGGCCGGGATCATGGACCGCCTGCTGGAATCGGCGGATGTGCTGGTGCAGAACCTGGCGCCCGGCGCCGCCGCGCGTCTGGGACTGTCCTTCGAGGCGCTGCACGCGAAGCATCCGCGCCTGATCGTCTGCGACATCTCGGGCTACGGCGAGGGCGGTCCCTACCAGGACAAGAAGGCCTACGACCTGCTGATCCAGAGCGAAAGCGGCTTCCTGTCGGTCACCGGCACGAAGGACGATCCGGTCAAGGCGGGGTGTTCCATCGCGGACATCGCTGCTGGCATGTACGCGTATTCGGCCATCCTGAACGCGCTGCTGCTGCGCCAGCGCACCGGCGTGGGCAGCCGCCTGGACGTCTCCATGCTCGAAAGCATGGTCGAGTGGATGGGCTTTCCCATGTACTACGCCTTCGACGGCGCGGCGCCGCCCGTTCGCGCGGGCGCGGCCCACGCGTCCATCTATCCGTACGGGCCGTTCCCGGTGGGCGGCGGGTCGACCATCATGCTGGGCCTGCAAAACGAACGCGAATGGCGCGTCTTCTGCGCTCAGGTGTTGCGCCAGGCCGATCTGGCCGAAGACCCGCGCTTCATTTCCAACTCGCTGCGCACCGCCAACCGCGACGCCCTGCGCGCGCTCATCGTGGCGGCGTTTGCGGACCTGTCCATCGAGCAGGTGACGCAGCGCCTGGAAGACGCGCAGATCGCCAATGCCCGGGTCAACGACATGGCGGGCGTGTGGGCGCATCCGCAATTGCAGGCGCGCCAGCGCTGGAGCGAGGTCGACAGCCCGGCCGGCGTGCTGCCGGCGCTGCTGCCGCCCGCCAGCAGCAACGCGTTCGCGCCGCGCATGGGCGCGGTGCCTGCGGTGGGCCAAAACACCGATGCGGTGCTAGCATCACTGGGATACGCGCCGGATCAGGTGGCGCAGTTCCATGCCTCGGAGGTCGTGTGACACATCCCGTCGTTCGTAGCGCCCTGTTTGTGCCGGCCTCGCGGCCCGAGCGCATCCCCAAAGCGCTGGCCGCCGGTGCGGACGCCGTCATCGTGGACCTGGAAGACGCCGTGGAACACCTGGCCAAGGCGACGGCCCGCGAAGCCCTGTGCGATTTCCTGGGCATGCATCGCGAGGCCCGGCTCTGGGTTCGCATCAACGACGCCTCCACCTCCTGGCACGACGACGATCTGAAGGCCTGCCGCGGCAAGGCCGGCGTGGCGGGCATCCTGCTGCCCAAGGCCGAAAGCATGATGCAGGTGCGGCACGCGGCGCAGGCCGGCTGTCCGGTGATCCCCATCCTTGAAACCGCGCAGGGCATTCTCAATGCCGCCGAGATCGCCGCGACCCCTGGCGTCGCGCGGCTGGCGTTCGGCAGCCTGGACTACGGCCTGGATATGGGCCTGACGCCCGACACGCCGGGCGCCGAAACGGTGCTGGACCACGCGCGGGTGCAGGTGCTGTTGCACACGCGCGCGGCGGGTCTGGCGCCTGCGCTGGACGGCGTTTTTCCGGGCGTGCAGGATCAGGCGGGCCTGGCGGCCGCCGCGGGTCGCGCGCAGCAGATGGGGTTCGGCGGGATGCTGTGCATCCATCCCACGCAGGTTCCGGTCATTCACGCCGCGTTCGTGCCGGCGCAGCAGGAACTGGACTGGGCGCGGCGCGTTGTCGCCGCGCACCGCGACACGGCCGCGGGCACGTTCATGCTGGATGGCAAGATGGTCGACGCGCCCGTCATCGCACGGGCGCGTCTGGTGCTGGCGCAGGCGGGCGAGTCCGCGCGCGGCTGATTCTCGCGCCGGCGCCTCGTCCAGACCATACCGAGGCGCCCCGCGCGCAACTGACAGGGCGGGCCCATGGGCGAGGCGCTTTTTATCGGACATACCTACATCGACGTAACCGTGCTGGCCGACGAGTGGCCCACGGGCGACCAGAAAAGCGTGGCGCGCGATTACGCGGTGTCTTTCGGCGGCAACGCGGTCACGGCGGCCTTTGCCTGCGCGCGGCTGGGATTGCCGCCCGATCTGATCTGTTCCCTGGCGCCCGACTGGCTGGGTCACATGTACACGGACATGGCCGCCGCGCATGGCGTCACGTTGCACGCGCGGCATGTGCGGCGGTCGTCGCTGTCGTTCATCATGCCCAACAACGGCAAGCGCGCCATCCTGCGCGCCCGCGATGCCGACTACCTGAACGACTTTCCCCGCCTGGACATCGCCGGCTATCGCGCGCTGCATCTGGACGGCCATCAGCCCGATGCCGCGCTGCATTACGCAAGGGCGTGCCGCCAGGCCGGCGTGCTGACGTCACTGGACGGAGGCGGCGTGCGCGAGAACACCGACGAACTGCTGCGTTACATCGATGTGGCCGTGTGCGCCGAGCGCATGTGCGAACAACTGAACCTGCCGCCCGAGGGCCTGCTGGACCTGCTCAAGGCGCGCGGCTGCCGCATCGGCGCGGTGACGATGGGCGAGCGCGGGATGCTCTGGTACGACGAAACGGGTCGCGTCGACACGCTGCCTTCGCTGGATGTGCCCGCCTCGCGGATCATCGACACTTCGGGGGCTGGCGACGTGTTTCACGGCGCCTACGTGTGGTCCTACCTGACGCGGCCGGAGCAGCCCTGGATTGAGCATTTCACGTTCGCGCGCGCGGCCTCGGCGCACAAGATCCAGCATCTGGGCAATGAGGCGGGGCTGCCGGACGTGGAAGACGTCGAGCGCGCCATGATGGCCTTCACGCCCAAGGGCTGACGCGCGGCAGGCGGCGCGCCCCGATGGGCGTGATCAGCCCGCGAGCCGTTCGATGGGCTGGTCGTGGATCGCGCCGATCCACGCATCCATCGGTTTGCCGTGCACCGACAGGTCAGGCGCCAGGTCGCGCAGCGGCAGCAGGACGAAGGCGCGCAGATGCAGACGGGGATGGGGCAGGATCAGCCGTTCGTGATCAAGCTGTGCATCGCCGTGCAGCAGCAGATCCAGATCGAGCGTGCGAGGGGCATTGCGGTAGGGACGCAGGCGGCCGTGTTCGTGCTCCAGCGCCTGCAGGACATCCAATAGCGCCAGCGGCGCAAGGACGGTATCCAGGGCGGCCACCGCATTGATGAAGTCGGGGCCGGTGGCATCGACCGGCGCGCTGCGGTAGAACGGCGAGGCCGTCACCCCGGCGATGCCGGGCGTGGCCTCGAGCTGCGCCAGGACCTGGCGCAGGGTGGCCGCGCTGTCGCCCAGATTGGCGCCCAGGCCCACGTAGGCGCGGACAGGCGGCTGCGGCACAGCGGTTACTCGCCGGCGGGCGCGCTGCGCGGCCCGCTGCGGCGCGGGCGGCGGCGCCGGCGCGCGGGCGCGGCGGCGTCGCTGGCTTCGCGCGGCTGGCGCGACACTTCTTCGATCATGTCGGCACGGGTGGCGTCGTCGGCATTGGCCAGATCCATCCACCACTGCGCCAGCACGCTGTCGAACTCGCCGGCGGCGGCGCGCAACTGCAGGAAGTCGCAGGCGGCGCGGAAACGCGGCTGCTCGATCATGCGGTAGATGGTCTTGCCCATGCGCCGTTCGAAACGCGGCTGCATGAACCAGATCTCGCGCATGTCGGACGAGAAGCGGCGCTGGATGGCGAGCTTCTCGGTCTGTTCGTCCAGCACGGAGTCCGCGGCCGACGACAGGGCCGGAATGGTGTGCTCGCCCTGCGCGCGCAACTGCTTCCAGCGCACTTCGACCTGCTGCCACAGCAGCGCGGCAAACAGGAAGCTGGGGCTGATGGTCTTGCCGGCGCGTACGCGCGCATCGGTGCGTTCCAGCGCCAGTTCCACGAAGTGTTCGCCGCCGGGTTGTTCAAGCACCACGTCCAGCAGCGGCAGCAGGCCGTTGTGCAGGCCATCGGCGCGCAGCTGGCGCAGGCAGTCCATTGCATGGCCGCAGGTCAGCAGCTTGAGCATCTCGTCGAACAGGCGCGAGGCCGGAACGTTCTCGATGAGGTCGGCCATGGTGCTGATGGGCTCGCGCGTGGCCGGATCGATCGTGCCGTTCAGCTTGGCGGCAAAGCGCACCGCGCGCAGCATGCGGACCGGATCTTCGCGGTAGCGCTTGACGGGATCGCCGATGATGCGGATCTGGCGCTTCTTCAGGTCGGCCACGCCATTGTGGTAGTCGATGACTTCCTCGTTGTGCGGGTCGTAGTACAGCGCATTCATGGTGAAGTCGCGGCGTTTGGCGTCTTCTTCCTGGGATCCGAACACGTTGTCGCGCAGGATGCGGCCGTGCTCGTCGGTTTCCTGGTCTTCCGAGGCGGGCGCGCGGAAGGTGGAGGTCTCGATGATTTCCTGGCCAAACACCACGTGCACCAGCTGAAAGCGCCGGCCGATGATGCGCGCGCGTCGGAACAGCGGGCGGATCTGTTCGGGCGTGGCATTGGTGGCCACGTCGAAGTCCTTGGGCTCGAGCCCGACGATCAGGTCGCGCACCGCGCCGCCGACGATATAGGCTTCGTAGCCATGTTGGCGCAGCACCTCGCACACCTTGATGGCGTGGCGCGACACGTTGCGGCGGTCGATGCCGTGTTTGTCGCGCCCGATGCGCAACGGCCCCCTGGGTGTCGGCGCGAATAGCCGGCCGACGAATTTTTTTATGGTTTCAGTGATCATTTAGGACTTCGAATCTTCCATGTGGTCGAACAGGTCGATCACTTGCCAGCCGCGTTCCTGCGCAATGGCGCGCAGGGCGGGGCTGGGGTTGGCGGCAATCGGACGGGTCACTTTTTCGAGGAGCGGCACATCATTGACCGAATCGCTATAGAAAAACGATTCGGAGAAATCCGCAAGCCCCAAGCCCATGCTGCCCAGCCAGTCGTTCACGCGCACCACCTTGCCTTCCTTGAAGCTTGGCGTGCCCAGGATGCGGCCCGTGTAGCGGCCGCGCAGGTACTCGGCATCGGTCGCGACCAGATGGGGCACACCGAACGCGCGGGCGATCGGGGCGGTGACGAAACTGTTGGTGGCCGTGACGATGGCGCAGAGGTCCCCGGCTTCCAGGTGGCCGTCCACCAGGTCGCGCGCGGCGGGGGTGATGGACGGGCGGATGACTTCGCCCATGAAGGTTTCGTGCCAGACGGCCAGATCGTGAGGCGCGTGCGCGGCCAGCAGGCCGAGCATGAATTCGGCGGCCTGTTCGGCCGTGAGTTCGCCGCGGTTGTAGCGCTCCATCAGATCGTCATTCAGGCGGCGGGCCTCGACGGGATCGCCCGCGCGGCCCGTGCGCGCCAGATAGTCGGCCCATTGATAGTCGCTGTCGAGCGGCAGCAAGGTGTGATCAAGGTCGAACAGGGCAAGACGTCGGGTGGTCATGTGCGTTGTGAATCAGGATCTGCGAGCATGGCGCGCAGCAGGGGGAGGGTGATGGGACGGCCGGTGGCCAGGGAATAACGATCCAGCGCGTCGAGCAACGCCGCAAGCTTGCGGATGTCGCGCTCGTGGTGCGTGAGCATCCAGTTGATGATTTCGGGCGCCAGGTGCAGCCCGCGTTCGGCGGCCTGTGCGGACAGCGCGGCCAGCTTGTCGGCGTCGGACAGCGGATCCAGCCGGAACACCAAATCCCAGCCCAGGCGCGTGCGCAGATCTTCGCGCAGCGGCATCGACAGCGGCGCGCGGTCGCCGGCCAGCGCCAGCGCAAAGGCCCGCTGCGTGGCGGCCGATTCGCGCCAGCGGTTGTACAGCGCAAACAGCGCGGCCTGGCGGCTGTCGTCCATGCGGTGCACGTCGTCGACGGCCACGAAGTGGGGCATCGGCGATTTGGAATCGGCTTCGGCCAGGCGGCGCAGCATGTTTTCGCCGTTGGCCGGGTCGATGTAGACGGCATCCGGGCGCGCGGTCAGGGCGCGCAGCAGATGGGTGCGGCCGCAGCCGGCGGCGCCCCAGATGTACAGGGCACGGCCGGGCTTGAGCGCACGCACGGCTGCCACCGCTTCTCCGTTGGGGCCGGCGATGTAGTTGTTCAGCGATGGCGCTGGCGCGGGGAGAACGTCGAGCAGCAGCTGGCGGTTCATGAGAGTTAGCAATCAGGCGTTTTCGGCGGCGCCGGAAGGTCCAGGCCGGGCCGCCGCAAAAAGCCAAGAAAAATCGGTGATACAAGGGCCATGTAGAAACTGGCAAAATCAATACCGGCCAACCCTACACTTTAAACCACCTGAGGCGATGGTGTCGCGTCCGAACGCTTGGCCTGGCGGGGGTTTGCGCCCTTTAGCGCCTGTCCGCGGCCGGGTCATCGTAAAATGCAGGGCGTTCCACCAAAATCCCAGCAATTGTTACATACCCCACGGCATTTCTCATGACGAACCAACCTAAAGCCCCCCTGACCTACCGCGACGCCGGTGTCGACATCGACGCAGGCGACGCCCTGGTCGACCGAATCAAACCCCTTGCCGCGCGCACGATGCGCCCCGGGGTGCTGGCCGGTATCGGCGGCTTTGGCGGCCTGTTCGAAGTGCCCAAGACCTACAAGGAGCCCGTGCTGGTGTCCGGCACGGACGGCGTGGGCACCAAGCTGCGCCTGGCGTTCGACTGGAACCGCCACGACACGGTGGGCATCGACCTGGTCGCCATGAGCGTCAACGACATCCTGGTGCAGGGCGCCGAACCCCTGTTCTTCCTGGATTACTTCGGTTGCGGCAAGTTGTCGGTGGACACGGCGGCGGCAGTGGTGGGCGGCATTGCCAAGGGCTGCGAATTGTCGGGTTGCGCGCTGATCGGCGGCGAGACCGCCGAAATGCCGGGCATGTACCCGGACGGCGAATACGACCTGGCCGGTTTCGCGGTGGGCGCGGTGGAAAAGTCCAAGATCATCGACGGCAAGTCCATCAGGGCGGGCGACGTGGTGCTGGGCCTGGCTTCCAGCGGCGCGCACTCGAATGGCTACTCGCTGCTGCGCAAGATCCTGGAACGCGCCGGCGCCAAGCCCGATGACGATTTCCACGGCCAGAAGATGGTCGACGTGGTCATGGCCCCGACCCGCATCTACGTGAAGCAGGTGCTGGCCGCCTTGGCCAAGCACGGCACCGACATCAAGGGCCTGGCCCACATCACCGGCGGCGGCCTGCTGGACAACGTGCCGCGCATCCTGCAGGACGGCCTGGCCGCCAAGCTGCACCGCGACGCCTGGGAAATGCCCAAGCTGTTCCAGTGGCTGCAAGCGCAGGGCGGCGTCGAGGACACCGAGATGTACCGCGTCTTCAACTGCGGCATCGGCATGGTGCTGGTGGTGGATCCGGCTCAGGCCGACGCCATTGCCGCCACGCTGCGCGAGCAGGGCGAGACCGTCAGCAAGCTGGGCGAGATCGTGCCCCAGGAAGCCGGCATGGCGCAGACCTTCGTGGTGTGACGCCGCGGCGATCGCGCTGCAATGAAGATGACCGCCGTGATGGCGGTCATTTTTTTTTGGCGCCGCGTGAGGGCGCCTGGGCGGCATTCAAAGGTGTCTGACACCCCGACGCCCGACGAGACCAACTTCATCCTGCGATGCCGTCTCAGGGGGTGTCAGACACCTTTGAATGCCGCCCGTCAGTCCGCCAGCGCCAGCGCCACGGCGTCGATCGTCTGCGCGACCGCGTCGGCGGCCAGGCAGTCGACGATGACGCGATCGGGCTGCGCGCGCAGCCAGGTGATCTGGCGCTTGGCCAGTTGCCGCGTCGCCGCGATGCCCTGTTCGCGGGCGGTGTCCAGGTCGATCTGGCCGTCCAGGTGCGCCCACATCTGGCGGTAGCCCACACAGCGCACGGAGGGCAGGCCCGGGTGCAGGTCGGCGCGGGCGTGCAGGCCGCGCACCTCTTCCAGCAGTCCCTGGCGCAGCATGGCGTCAAAGCGCTGCTCGATGCGGGCGTGCAGCGCGGCGCGGTCCGAGGGCTCCAGGCTGATCGTCAGGTAACGGTTGGCGTCTTCGTCCGGCTTGCGCTGGGCGCGTTGCAGCAGGGCCGACATCGGTTGGCCGGAAAGCTGGCAGATTTCGAGTGCGCGCTGGATGCGCTGGCTGTCGTTGGGCGCCAGGCGCGCGGCCGTGACGGGGTCCAGCTTCGCCAGCTCGGCGTGCAGCGCGGGCCAGCCCAGCCGGGCGGCGCGCGCTTCCAGTTCGGCGCGCAGCGCGGGATCGGCCTGCGGCAGATCGTCCAGGCCGTCGCGCAGCGCCTTGTAGTACATCATCGTGCCGCCCGCCAGCAGCGGGATGCGGCCGCGCGCGCGAATGTCGGCGATCAGGCGCAGCGCGTCGGCGCGGAATTCCGCGGCCGAATACGACTGCGCCGGGTCCAGGATGTCGAGCAGGTGCTGCGGAACGCGGGCCTGTTCTTCAAGAGAGGGCTTGGCGGTGCCGATATCCATGCCGCGGTAGATCGTGGCCGAGTCCACGTTGACGATCTCGAGCGGCCAGCGTTCGGCCAGGGCCAGCGTCGAGGCGCTCTTGCCGGCCGCGGTGGGGCCCGCCAGGCAGATGACCGGGGGCAAAACGGGGGAGAGGGATGCAGGCAAGCTATTGCCCACGCAGGAAGAGCTTGTCCAGGTCGGACATGGACCATTGCACCCAGGTGGGACGGCCGTGGTTGCACTGGTCGGCCCGTTCCGTGGATTCCATCTGGCGCAGCAGGCCGTTCATCTCTTCGAGGGTGAGCTTGCGGTTGGCGCGCACGGAGCCGTGGCAGGCCATGGTCGAGAGCAGTTCGTTGCGCTGTTCGGTCAACAGGCGCGAGACGCCCACCGCGCCCAGATCGCGCAACACGGCGCGGGCCAGGGTTTCGATGTCCCCGCGGGCCAGGATGGCAGGCACTGATCGGACCGCGATCGAGGTGGGGCCGGAAGGACGCATCTCAAAGCCCAGGTCGTTCAACTGTTCCTCGAATTCCTCGACCAGCGCCACGTCCTTTTCCTGGGCGTGGAACACCACGGGCACCAGCAGGTCCTGGCGCGGCAGGCTGCGCGCGTCCAGGGCCTGCTTGAGCTGTTCGTAGACCACGCGCTCGTGGGCGGCGTGCATGTCGACCAGCACCATGCCGCGACGGTTCTGCGCCAGGATGTACACGCCGTGCAACTGCGCCACCGCCATGCCCAGCGGGTGTTCTTCGTCGGCGGGCAGCGCGGCGGGCGCGGGCGCCGGTTCACGCAGGGGCGCGGCCCGGGCGGCGGTGTCGTCGGTCAGGGGGCGGTAGAGGGATTGCCAGTCGGCGGCGGGAATGCCGGCCGGTTCGGCGTGCAGGCGGAAGGGCACCTGGGTATGCGGACGCTGCGGGGCAGGCGACGGGCGCAGGCCATAGGCGGCGCCGTTGCCAGAGCCGTTGCCCGAGCCGGGATGCGCACCTGCATGCGCGCCGCCCGCTGTGCTGCCTGTGGTGCTGCCTGCGTTGCCGCCATTCATGCCCCCATAGCCCGGGCGCGGCGATTCGGCCGGGGCCGGCATCGCAGGGCGGTAGGCGGGGGCGGCGGCGTCGGACGAGGCGGCGTCGCCCGCCGGTCGCGCGACGGTTTCGAATCCGCCGTCATCGGCCTGTGCCGCGGGCGCCACGGCCGACGAGCCGCCGGTCTGCGCCAGCGTCTGGCTGACCGCGTGCGAGACGAAGCGGTGCACGGCGCCGCTGTCGCGGAAACGCACTTCGTGCTTGGCCGGGTGGACGTTCACGTCCACGGCGGCCGGATCGATGTCCAGGAACAGCACATACGCAGGCTGGCGGTCGCCGTGCAGCACGTCGGCGTAGGCCGCGCGCAGCGCGTGGCTGACGGTGCGGTCCCGCACGTAGCGGCCGTTCACGTAGAGGTACTGACGGTCGGCGCGGGCGCGGGCGGCGGTCGGCCGGGTAATCATGCCGGCCAGGCTGACCGTGCCGACCGAATGCGACAGCAGCAGGCCGTGCTCGGCGAATTCGGCGCCCAGCACGTCGCGGATGCGCTGCGGCGGTTCGGCCGGCAGCCACTGGCGTTGTGCGCGGTCGTGGTGGAACAGGCGGAAGGCAATCTGCGGATGCGCCAGCGCGATGCGCTCCATGGCGTCGACGCAATGGCCGAATTCGGTGGCTTCGGAGCGCAGGAACTTGCGGCGCGCGGGCACCGCGTCGAACAGCTGACGCACGTCGACGGTGGTGCCGGGCGGGCCGGAGGCGGGGCTGACCTGCATGCTGCCCGCGTCGATCTGCCAGGCATGGTCGCCGTCGCGGGTGCGCGAAATGATGGACACCTGGGCCACGGACGCAATCGAGGCCAGGGCCTCGCCGCGAAACCCCATGGATGCCACGGACTCCAGTTCGTTCAGCGAGCGGATCTTGCTGGTGGCGTGGCGGGCCAGCGCCAGTGGCAGTTCCTCGGGCGGGATGCCGCCGCCGTCATCCGTCACCGCAATACGCCGGATGCCGCCGCCTTCGAGACGGACCTCGATGGCGCGCCCGCCTGCGTCGATCGCGTTTTCAAGGATTTCCTTGAGCACGGACGCGGGGCGCTCGATGACCTCGCCAGCGGCGATCTGGCTGATCAGCAGGTCAGGAAGCGCAAGGATGGAACGACGTTCGGTCATGTGGCCCAGATCTTATGTAGCAGTGCGGACGATTTTAGCGTCATGCTCCAGTGGGCTATAGTCGCTGACAAATTCACATCCGATATCAGGGCCGCTTCAATGCTCGAGTTTTTCAATATGGTGCTCCACATCGACCAGACGCTGGGTCTCTGGGTCGAGCAATACGGCGTGTGGGTGTACCTGGTGCTGTTTCTCATCGTCTTTGCCGAGACGGGACTGGTCGTGCTGCCTTTCCTGCCGGGCGACTCGCTCTTGTTCATCGCCGGCGCCTTTGGCGCCACGGGCCATATCGACCCCATCCTGATGTCGGTGCTGCTCATCGTGGCGGCCGTGACCGGCAACTCGCTGAACTACGCGATCGGCCGCTACATCGGGCCGCGGGTGTTCTCGATGAACCTGCGCTTCCTGGACCGCGGCGCGCTGATGCGCACGCATGCCTTCTATGAAAAGCACGGCGGCAAGACGATCGTCATGTCGCGCTTCATCCCGGTGGTGCGCACCTTTGCGCCCTTCGTGGCGGGCGTGGCCGAGATGTCGATGGCGCGCTTCCAGATGTTCAACATCATGGGCGCGCTGCTGTGGGTGATCAGCCTGGTCGCGGCGGGTTACTTCTTCGGCAATATCCCGATCATTCGCGATCACCTGAACACCATCGTCCTGGTGGGCCTGGCGGCGGCCGTCGTGCCGGTCGTGGGGGCCGGCCTGGTCAAGCTGGTGCGCGCACGCCGGGCGCACTAGGGCGGCGCGCGGCGCCCAAACAAAAAGGCTATGCGCCAACGGGTGCATAGCCTTTTTTTCATGGGCCCGGCCAAAGGGCCGGGATCGCGCGTAAAACCTAGCTCACGTCGCCCAGGCGCGCGAGCGGCGGGTTGGCCGTGAAGTAGCGCTGGATGCCGGTCATCATGGCCTGCGCCAGCTTGTCCTGGTGCCCTGCGCTGCGCAGCAGGGCTTCTTCCTGGGGATTGCTGATGAAGGCGGTCTCGACCAGCACCGACGGAATGTCCGGCGCCTTCAGCACGGCAAAGCCGGCCTGTTCGACGCTGTTCTTGTGCAGGCGGTTGATCTTCTTGATTTCGTCCAGGAAGGCGTTGCCCACCTTGAGCGAGTCGTTGATCTGGGCCGTGGTGGACAGGTCCAGCAGCACCTTGGCGACCTGGCGGTCGTGGCTGCCCAGGTTGACGCCGCCGATCAGGTCGGCCGCGTTTTCCTTGTCGGCCATCCACCGGGCCTGCGCGCTGGTGGCGCCGCGCTGGGACAGCGCGAAGACCGACGAGCCGTTGGCGGAGGGCTTGACCCAGGCGTCCGCATGGATGGAGATGAACAGGTCCGCATGCACACGGCGCGCCTTCTGCACGCGCACGTGCAGCGGCACGAAGTAATCGTCGTCCCGCGTCAGGTAAGCACGCATGTACGGCTGGCTGTCGATCAGCGACTTCAGGCGCCGCGCAATGCGCAGCACCACGTCTTTCTCGCGCAGGCCGGATTTGCCGATGGCGCCCGGGTCTTCGCCGCCGTGGCCGGGGTCCAGCGCGATGGTCAGCATGCGCGGCTTGCCGCGGCTGGCGGTGGCAGGGGGCTTGGGCGGGGTCGGCAGCGCGGGCGCCGGCTGCTGGCCGCGCACGCGGGGCGGCTCGGGCGGATCCGCGCGGGTCACCGGGTTGCGCTGGATGTCTTCCAGGATGCGCGCCAGCGGATCGTCCACATCAGGACCGCTGGACTTGTTCAGGATCGCGATCAGCGGATCCTGGGCAATCTTGGGGTACAGGTCCAGCACCAGGCGGTACTGGTAGTCGGCAACGGGCTTGAGCGTGAACACCTGCGGCGCCACGGGCTGCTTCAGATCGAACACCAGCCGCACGACGTTCGGGCGGTTCTGCGCCACGCGCAGGCTCTGGATGTAGGGATCGTCGGGCCGGACCTTGGAGACCAGGTCGTTCAAGGCCGCGCTGAGGGTCAGTCCCTCGATGTCGACCACCAGGCGGTGGGGATTTTCCAGCGTGAACTGTTCAGCCTTGAGTTCGCTGTCCAGTTCCAGCGTGACGCGGGTGTATTCGTCGGCAGGCCAAGTCCGTACGGCCAGGATCGTGGCGGCCTGCGCCAGCCGCGGCACGACCGGCAGGACGAGCAGCGTGGCGGCGACGCTGATCAGGCGTCGGCGGGTGGCGCCTGCCGAGGGGAGGGCGCCGTCAGGGGCGGGGGGACAATCGCGTTCAACCATGTTTGTCCTCGGGCGGTGTACGCGGTCAGGGTGGCGTCACGTCCGTCGCCTGCATAGGCAAGGCAGATCAGCAGGTCCGGTGGGGGCAAAAGGCCTTCTGCCCGCTCCGGCCATTCGATCAAAACGACCGCATCGTCACGCAGTAAATCCCGAAATCCTGCGTCCAACCATTCGCGCGAATCACTAAATCTATAAAAATCAAGGTGATAGAAGTATAAGTTAGAAAGTTTATAGGATTCAAGCAGGGCGTAGCTTGGACTCTTGATTCGGCCTGTGATGCCGCTTTCACGCAACAATGCCCTGGAGAAGGCCGTTTTTCCTGCGCCGAGGTCACCTTGGAGATGAATACACGCGCCTGGCAGGCCGGTTTTGGCGCCCGTGACCATCGGCGCCAGCTGGCGCGCCAGCGCCTCGGTGGCGGCTTCGTCGGGCAGGTGCAAAGTCAGGGTGGCAAGGGGGGCGGACATGGCGCGGGGCGAGTGGTAAAAAACGAGGATCGGAGCACAGTTTGGAGCAATTATAGGAATGCGTGTTTCTGCTAACCTATAACTGATATTTATTCTCAATATGTCGTGACCGACGGCGTCCCGCCGCCCGCGACTGACGCCGCCACGGAGTTGTACGCGCCATGAAGACCCGCATCGAAAAAGACACCTTTGGCCCCATCGAGGTGCCGCAAGACCATCTGTGGGGAGCCCAGACGCAGCGCTCGCTGCATTTCTTCGCGATCTCCACCGAAAAGATGCCGGAGCCGCTGGTCAATGCGATGGCGCGGCTAAAGCGTTCGGCGGCCAAGGTCAATGCCGACCTTGGTGAGCTGGACGCGCAGATCGCGGACGCGATCATGCGCGCCGCCGACGAAGTCATCGCTGGCAAGTGGCCCAACGAATTCCCGCTGTCCGTCTGGCAGACCGGGTCGGGCACGCAGAGCAACATGAACATGAACGAGGTGCTGGCCAATCGCGCCTCGGAACTCCTGGGCGGCGAGCGCGGTGAAGCGCGCAAGGTGCATCCGAACGATCACGTCAACCGCGGGCAGTCGTCCAACGACACGTTCCCGACTGCCATGCACGTGGCGGCGGCCGTCGAGGTCGAGCATCGCCTGCTGCCGTCGCTGAAGGCGCTGCGCGCCACGCTGGCGGAAAAGAGCGCCGCGTTCTACGACATCGTCAAGATCGGCCGTACCCACCTGCAGGACGCCACGCCGTTGACGCTGGGCCAGGAACTTTCGGGCTACGTGGCCCAGCTTGATCTGGCCGAACAGCAGATCCGCGCCACGCTGCCGGGCCTGCACCAGCTGGCCATCGGCGGCACGGCGGTGGGCACGGGCCTGAACGCGCATCCGCAATTCAGCGCGAAGGTGTCGGCCGATCTGGCCCACGCCACGGGCACGGCGTTCGTCTCGGCGCCCAACAAATTCCAGGCGCTCGCCTCGCACGAAGCGCTGCTGTTTGCGCACGGCGCGCTGAAGTCGCTGGCGGCCGGCCTCATGAAGATCGCCAACGACGTGCGCTGGCTGTCGAGCGGTCCGCGGTCGGGCCTGGGCGAGATCAGCATCCCCGAGAACGAGCCGGGCAGCTCGATCATGCCGGGCAAGGTCAACCCGACGCAGTGCGAAGCCATCACGATGCTGGCCGCGCAGGTCCTGGGTAACGACGTGGCGATCAACATCGGCGGCGCCAGCGGCAACTTCGAGCTGAACGTCTACAAGCCGCTGGTGATCCACAATTTCCTGCAGTCGGTGCGCCTTTTGACGGACGGCATGGCCAGCTTCGACAAGCATTGCGCCGCGGGCATCGAGCCCAACCACGAGCGCATTGCCGAACTCGTGGACCGGTCGCTGATGCTGGTGACCGCGCTGAATCCGCACATTGGCTACGACAAGGCCGCGCAGATCGCCAAGAAGGCGCACAAGGAAGGCCTGTCGCTGAAGGAATCGGCGCTGGCGCTGGGTTATGTGACCGAAGCGCAGTTCGCCGAATGGGTCGTGCCGGGCTCGATGACGAACGCGCACAAGGCTTCTTGAACGGGCTTGCGCCACCCGCATGAGATGGCCGCCCTTGCCGGGGCGGCCATTTTTTTGGGGGGGGAAGGTCAGCCGCCGGCTAGCAGCAGCCACATCGGGATCGTGACGGCCGAGAACAAGGTGCCCAGCGAGATCAGCACGGCCACCATGCGGCCATCGCCGCCCATGCGCATCGCCAGCACGTAGGCCGCCGAGGCGGTGGGCAGCGCCGCGAAGAGCAGCAGCATGCGTGCTTCCAGCGGCGGCAGGCCGAGCAGATGCGCCACCAGCAGCGCGACCGCGGGCAACGCGACGAGCTTGACCCCCAGCATCCAGGCAATCAGCGATCCGTAGCCCTTGCCGCCTTCCCATGCCAGGCTGGCCCCCACGCAGAGGATGCCCAGTGCGATCGCCGCCGCGCCCAGCCGCGCCAGCACGGTGTCGACGGGGCCGGGCAGTTGCAGTCCCGCGAGATTGCAGGCCAGGCCCAGCAGCGTGGAGACCACGAGCGGATTGCGCGCCAGCTCGCGCAGCAGGTTGCCGCCGTTGTGCCGCGCCAGGCCGTATACGGCCGCGACGTTGGCCATGGGCACCGCAAACCCGACGATCAGCGCCATGACGGTCTGGCCCTGGGTGCCCGCCAGACTGGCCGACAAGGCCAGGCCGATGTAGGTGTTGAAGCGGTAGCCGCATTGCGCCGACGAGGCCAGCCCGAGGGACGAGGGCCGCAGCACCGGGCCCGCCAGCCACGCCATCGCCACGCCCACGGCCACGACCGCGGCAGAAGCCTGCAGCAGCAGCGCCGCGTTGCCCGCCGTGATGGGCGTGCGCACGATTGCCTGGAACAGCAAGGCGGGGAACAGCACGAAGTAGACGAGGCGTTCCGTTCCGGCGAAGAATTCTCGCGAGAAACCCAGCTTGTGACGTAGCGCCCAACCCAGCGCGACCAGCATGAAATCGGGGAAAACCAGGAGGGCAACAGACATGGGAGAAGAGGTTTTTGCCGAGCGCCGAACGGTGACCGGCGCGCTATGCGGGTGTAAGCGTTTGCTGCTATTCTCCGACATTCTGGCGGGCGCTTGTGCCACAAGCAACTCATAAATGCAGCGCCGACACGCTGCGCACAAGCAATGCGCCCGCACCGTTATCTGCTGGTCCGTCTACAGGCGGACACAACACACAACGGGCCGTCTACAAACGGGCTCGCACTCTTGGAGGAAACACATCTATGAATAAGGTCCGCTCTCTGGCCGTGGCCATCGCCCTTGCTACCGGCGCAGCCGGCACGTTGGGCGCTTCGGTCGCCCACGCCGCAGACAAGTACCCCAGCAAGGCCATCCGCGTGATCGTTCCGTTTGCGCCTGGCGGTTCCACCGACATCATTGCGCGTCTCGTGACGCAGCGCATGAGCCAGGAACTCGGCCAGCCCATGGTCGTTGAGAACAAGGGCGGCGCGGGCGGCGCCATCGGTGCGGCCGAAGCCGCGCGCGCGCCGGCCGACGGCTACACGCTGTCCATTGCCACCGTCTCCACGATGGCCGTGAACCCCGCTTGCCGTCCGAAGGACCTGCCGTACGATCCGATCAAGGACTTCCAGCCGGTCACCAACTTCGCCAACACCGCCAACGTCGTGGCCGTGAACCCCAAGTTCCCCGCCAAGGACTTCAAGGGCTTCATCGAAGAACTGAAGAAGAATCCGGGCAAGTACTCGTACGGCAGCTCGGGCACGTGCGGCGTGCTGCACCTGATGGGCGAATCCTTCAAGATGGCCACCGGCACCGACATCGTGCACGTGCCCTACAAGGGGTCGGGCCCGGCGCTGGCCGATGCCGTTGGCGGCCAGATCGAAATCCTGTTCGACAACCTGCCGTCGTCGATGCCGCAGATCCAGGCCGGCAAGCTGAACGCCATGGCCATCGCGTGGCCCGAGCAGATCGCCGCGGTCAAGGGCGTTCCGACCTTCAAGGAAGCCGGCTACCCGGTGCTGAACCAGCCCGTCTGGTATGGCCTCTTGGCGCCCAAGGGCACGCCGATGGAAGTCGTGAACAAGCTGCGTGATGCCTCCGTCGTGGCCCTGAAGGACCCGAAGGTCATCAAGGCGCTGGACGAGCAAGGCTCGGCGCCGTCGGGCAACACGCCGGAAGAGTTCGCCAAGGAAATCCAGGAACAGTTCGACTGGGCCCAGGACGTCGTCAAGAAGCAGAACATCAAGCTGGACTGATGTTTCGCGGGGCAGGCGGGTCTGCCTCGATCGACATTGCAGCGGGCGCCTTCGGGCGCCCGTTGTGCTTTGCGGCTATCAGACCCGCGCGTCCAATCCTTCCAGCAGTGCGGCGCAGGCGGCGCGCAGGCGCTCGATCAGGTCCCGGTGCAGGGCGGAAAGCGGATCCTGGTTGCGCGTCATGATGCTGATCGGCACCCGCAGCGCGGGTTCCAGGCGGCGCAGGGTCATGCCGGGACGCAGCATGGCTTGCGCGGTAATGGCGTCGACGATGGCGTCGCCGCAACCCGCGTCCACCAGCGCGCACGCCACGTAATGCGTCTGCACCTGGATGGCGACCTGCGGCGCCAGGCCCTGGGCGTCCAGCGCCAATTGCAGCAATGCGCCGGATGCGTCGCTGGCGTCCAGCACGATCAGCGTATCGGCTGCCGTGGGTGCGCCCGACGCCGCAGCGCCCGACGCAGCGGCGCCCGACGCAGCGGCGCCCGACGCAGCGGCGCCCGACGCATCGGCGCCCGACGCAGCGGCGCCCGACGCTTCTACGCCTCTCGCTTCCGACAGCTCCGACAATCGCAGCGGACCCTGCGCGGCGCGGCGGCTCAGGTGCACGAGCTCGGTATGGCCCAGCCCCATGCGCGTGAGGCCGGGGTAATCGTTGGTGTCGAACGTGATGGCCAGATCCAGTTCGCGCGTCAGCAGCCCCTGCACCAGCTCGGCGCTGTGATGCGTGTGGATATCGAACGTGATGCCGGGCTGCGCGTCGCGGCTGTCGCGCACGACGCCGGGCAGCAGGCCAAGTCCCAGCGCGGGCGCGCAGCCCAGGCGCAGGTGGCCGTTGGGCCGGTCGCGCAGGTTGGACGCCAGCCGGCGCACACTGCTCAGGTCCTGGCTCAGCCGCGCGATCTCGGGCGTCAGGATTTCTGCCTCGCGCGTGGCGACCAGCCGGCCCTTCACCCGGTCAAACAGCTTGAAGCCAAGCTGGCTTTCGGCATGCGCCAGCAGCTTGCTGGCGGCGGGCTGTGAAATGTGCAGCGCGGCGGCGGCTTCGGTCAGGGATCCGGTGCGGCGGATCGCTTCGAATATCTCGATGTGGCGCAGGCGCATGGCGCAAACGGGGGCTCTGGTGATCCGTAAACCGCGATTCTAAGCCGGAAGGCGCGCATGGGCAGCGGCGCAGACCTTTGACTATCATGGACGCCTGCCGGACGTCCGGCGATCACCGGAGCTTTCCATGCGCCTACGCCGCCACGCCGCCCTGCTGCTCGCCGCCGCCATCGCCGGCCTGCCATTCGCATCCGCCAGCTGGGCGCGAACGCCCGCGGCGGAAGACCTGAATCCCGAAGCCGCCAGCGGCGTCCAGAAGCGCGAGCTCGTGCGCGCGCCGCATTTCATGATGGTGTCCGCCAACCCCCTTGCCAGCCGCGCGGGCGAAGCCGTGCTGCAGCGCGGGGGCAGTGTGGTCGACGCAGCCATCGCCACGCAACTGGTGCTGAATCTGGTCGAGCCGCAATCGTCGGGCATCGGCGGCGGCGCCTTCATGGTGGTGTATTCGGCGGCAGACGGACAGATCCGCACGTACGACAGCCGCGAGACCGCGCCCGCGGCGGCGCGGCCCGACCGCTTCCTGGATGCCGAGGGCAAACCGCTGCCCTTTGCACAGGCCGTCAACAACGGCATGTCGGTCGCCGTGCCCGGCCTCTTGCGCGGGCTGGAACTGGCGCACAAGGCGCAGGGCAAGCTGCCCTGGGCCGATCTGTTCCAGCCGGCCATCGAACTTGCGGAATCGGGCTTTGCGGTGTCGCCGCGCCTGCACGCGCTGCTGGCCGGCAACAAGGCGCTGCCGCAACAGGCCGCCGCCGCCGCGTACTTCTACGCGCCGGACGGCACGCCGTGGCCCGTGGGCCACGTGCTGAAGAATCCGGCGTTCGCGCGCACCCTGCGCGCCGTGGCCTCGCAGGGCGCCGACGCCTTCTACCAGGGCGACATTGCGCGCGACATCGTGGCGGCGGTGCAGGGCCACGAGAAGCCCGGCGACCTGGCCTTGAAGGATCTGGCGGACTATCGCGCCAAGACGCGCGATCCGGTGTGCGGCGCGTACCGCGGCTATCAGCTCTGCGGCATGGGGCCGCCCAGCAGCGGGCCCATCGCCGTGTTGCAGATGCTGGGCGAGCTGGAGCAATTCCCGCTAAGCCGGTATGCGCCCGGCACGGTGCAGGCCGTGCACTATTTCTCGGAAGCTGGCCGGCTGGCCTTTGCCGACCGCGATTTCTACGTGGCGGACCCCGACTTCGTGCGCGTGCCGGTGCGCGCCTTGCTGGACCCGGCTTACTTGCGCGCGCGCGGCGCTTTGATCCAGCCGGATCGCAGCATGAAGGTGGCGCTGCCCGGCGATCCCGAAGGCAAGCTGCTGTCGCTGGGCAAGGACAACGCGCTGGAGCTGCCGTCCACCAGTCACCTGGTGGCGGTCGACGCGCAGGGCAATGCCCTGACCATGACGACCACGATCGAAAGCGAATTCGGCAGCAAGATCTTCGTGCGTGGCTTTCTGCTCAACAACGAGATGACCGATTTTTCGTCGTCGTTCAAGGACCCCGAAGGCCGGCTTGTGGCCAATCGCATCGAACCGGGCAAGCGGCCGCGCAGCTCGATGGCGCCGATGATGGTGCTCAAGGAGGGCAAGCCGTACCTGCTGGTGGGCTCGCCGGGCGGCAGCGCCATCATCAACTACGTCGCCAAGACGCTGGTGGGCGTGCTGGATTGGAATCTGGACATCCAGTCGGCGATCGATCTGCCCAACATGGGCAGCCGCAACAAGGAAACCGAACTGGAGAAGGGCACGGCGCTGGAAGCGCTGGCGCCGGCGCTGGAGCGCATGGGACACCCGGTGCGGATCACCGAGTTTCCCAGCGGCATCCACGGCATCGTCATTGACGCCAAGGGACTGGAAGGCGGCGCGGATCCGCGCCGCGAAGGGCTTGCGGTGGGCGGCTGAAGCGCGCCCGGACCCGCGCCGCGCAGCCGCGCGCCAGCGGTCCGGGAGCCTGCGGCCCTTGCGGTATCACTCCAGCGACGACGGGTCCAGTTCCATCCTGGACTCGCGGCGTCGCGCCAGCCAGGTCACGAACCACATCACCACGCCCAGCAGCAGCAGCCAGCCGGCGACCTGGTACTGGATCACGTCACGGCCGGTCAGCGGGGTGACCAGGAACAGGCAGGCCGCGGCGCCCACCCACGGGACGAGGCGGTTGATGGAGAAGTGACGATGTGCGACCTTGTCGCGCCGCAGGACCAGCACCGCGACGTTCACGAAGGCGAACACGCCCAGCAGCAGCAACGCGGTGGTGCCGCCCAGCGCGCGGATGGCCTGCGAGTCGGTCAGCGAGACCAGGATGATGAGGCCGAAGGCCAGCGCCGTCGTGAACAGGATGGCCGTCCACGGCGTCTGGTTCTTGCGGTGCACGTGCGCCAGGAAGGACGGCAGCACACCCTGGCGCGACATGCCGTACAGCAGGCGGCTGGCCATCATCATGTTGATGAGCGCCGAGTTCGCCACGGCGAACATCGAGATGATCGGCATGATGTATTCCACGGGCAGATCCGGCGCGGCGCGCTTGACCACCAGCACCAGCGGCGTGCTGCTCTTGGCCAGTTCGCCCACCGGCACCAGCGCAACGGCGCAGATGGACACCAGCACATAGATGAGCGCCGTGATGCCCAGGCCGGTCAGCATGACCTTCGGGAAGATGCGGCTGGGATCGTGCGTTTCCTCGGCCATGTTGACCGAGTCCTCGAAGCCGACCATGGCGAAGAACGCGAGCGCGGTGGCCGAGGTCACCGCCAGGAACACGCTCTTGTCCTCGGGCGTGTCGAACGCGACGACGCGCGAGAAATCCGCCTGGCCGCCGGAGATGGCGTAAAAGCCCAGCAGGATGACCATCAGCAGGCCCGACAGCTCGATCAGCGTGAGCACGACGTTGGCGCGCACGCTTTCAGTCGCGCCACGAAAATTGACCAGCATGACCAGCGTCATGAAGCCCAGTGCGCCAAGGGTGATCCAGTGCTTTTCGGCCTCGATGCCCATCGCCGCGAACAGGTTGGCGGCGAAGGCCTGCGAGGCGGTGGCGGCCGACGTCAGGCCGGAACACATGACGGTAAAGCAGACGATGAACGTCAGGAAATGCACGCCGAACGCCTTGTGGACGTAGAGCGCGGCGCCGGCGGCGCGCGGGTACTTGGTGACCAGTTCAAGGTAGGAAAGCGCGGTCAGCAGGGCCACCCCGAAGGCCACCAGGAACGGCAGCCAGGCCGCGCCGCCGACTTCGGCGGCCACCTGCCCGGTCAGCGCATACACGCCAGTGCCCAGGATGTCGCCAACAATGAATAGCAGCAGCAGTTTCGGGCCCATCACCCGTTTCAGCTGGCCGTGGTCTTGTGAGTCGTTCGTGGCCATAGTCTTTTATTTCCTCTTATGTGGCTCGGGAAAAGCGTGCGGGGAGCAACGCGAGATGCGGAAAAAAGTCTAAGGCGGCAATCGGGCGGCGTGCTGAAACCAAATGTCTAAGTTGTTGCGCGCGGGGCGGCGGCTCTCTCGGGGAAAAAAAAGCCCGGCGGGCGCCGGGCGGGTCATCGATGCGGGATCAGTCCTGCCCAGATGGCGGCGCCAGGTCTGGCGGCAGCTTGCGCAGCGTGGCGGGCGTGCGCGACAGCTTGATGGGCGATCCCACGCCCTTGTAGTCGCCCTGTTCCAGCACCATGCCGCGATGACGGGTGTGCGGATGAGCCAACGCCTGGTCCACCGTCTGCACGGCGGCGGCGGGCACGCCCGCGCGCAGCAGCTGGTCCGCTAGCGTGGCCGCCTCATGGCGGGTCAGCAGGGCGGCAAGGTCATCGCGCAGTGCCTGGCGGTTGCGCAGGCGGTCCGCGTTGGTGGCGTAGCGCGGGTCCTCGGCCAGCGCGGGGGCGTCCAGCGTTCGGGCCAGCATTGCAAATTGGCGGTTGTTGCCGACGGCCAGGAAGATCGGGCCGCTTGCGGTGGGCAGCGTTTCGTAGGGGGCAATGTTGGGGTGCGCGTTGCCGCTGCGCTGCGGCACCTTGCCGCTGTAGAAGTAATTCGGCGCATGCGGGTGCAGCAGCGACAGCGCGCAGTCGTACAGCGTGATGTCCAGGAATTGTCCCAGCCCGCTGCGCGTGCGCTCGTTGAGCGCCAGCAGGATGGCCACCGCCGCGTTCAGGCCCGTCACCATGTCCACGACCGGCAGCCCCACCCGGGTCGCCTCGCCGTCCGCCTCGCCGTTCACGCTCATCAGGCCGCACATGGCCTGCGCGCAGGCGTCGTAACCCGGCAGGCCGCCCAGCGGGCCATCCGAGCCGAAGCCGCTGACGCGGCAATGGATGAGCGCGGGGAAGGCCTGCTTCAGGTCGTCGTAGCCCAGGCCCCACTTTTCCAGCGTGCCAGGCTTGAAGTTCTCGACCAGCACGTCGGCGTCGGCCAGCAGGTGGCGCAGCAGTTCCTGCCCGGCGGGCTGCGACAGGTCCAGCGTCATGCCGTCCTTGTTGCGGTTCACGCCGACGAAATACGAGGCGGTCTCGCCCAGGAAGGGCGGGCCCCAGCCGCGCGTCTCGTCGCCGCCGGGCGGCTCGATCTTCAGCACGTCGGCGCCGTGGTCGGCCAGGATCTGGGTGCAGTACGGGCCGCCCAGCACGCGCGACAGATCGATCACCTTGCAGCCCGCGAGGGCGCCGGCATTGGGTAGGGTTTGGGCCATGGCTATGCGTCGCGTCAGTCGATGGAAACGTTGGCGCTCTGGATCAGTTCGCGCCACTTGGGGACTTCGGTGGTGATGAAGCTGGACAGGCCCTGCGGCGTCTTGTCCTGCGCCTCGACGATGCCCTGCGTGCGTAGCGTCTGCGCGATCGTGGGATCGGCGAGGGCGGTCTTGAAAGCCTGGTTCAGCGTGTTCACCACATCGGCGGGCGTGTCCTTGGGGGCGACGATGCCGAAGAAGACGCTGACGTCATAGCCTTTCAGGCCTTGCTCTGACAGCGTGGGCAGGTCGGGCAGCGCATCCGAACGCTGGGCGCTGGCCAGCCCGATGGGGCGCAGCTTGCCCGCCTTGATATAGGGCAGCGCGGTCAGGATGTCGGTGAACGACATCGACACCTGTCCGCCCAGCAGGTCGTTCAGCGCGGGGCCGGTGCCCTTGTACGGGATGTGCATGATCTTGGTGCCGGCCATGCGGTTGAACAGGATGCCGGCCAGGTGCGACGACGCGCCATTGCCGGACGAGGCGTAGCTCAGCTTGTCCGGGTTCTTCTGGGCGTACGCGATCAGTTCCTGCAGGTTGTTGGCGGGCACCGACGGGTTCACCACCAGGATGTTGGGCAGGTGGCCGATGCGGATGATGGGCGCGAAGCTGGTCTCGGGGTTGTAGTTCTGCTTTTTGTACAGGCTGACGTTGATGGCCAGCGGGCCGGACGTGCCGAACAGGATGGTGTAGCCGTCGGGCTTGGCCGAGGCGACATATTCGGAGCCGATGTTGCCGCCCGCGCCGCTGCGGTTCTCGACGATGACGTTCTGCTTGAGCGGCTCGCGCAGCTTTTCGGCCAGGCGGCGCGCCAGCGCGTCGGTGGGGCCGCCCGGCGGAAAGGGCACCACCAGCGTGACCGGCCGGGCCGTGGGGAAGGCGTCGGCTGCCACGACGGGCGTGGCGGCGATGGCGGCGGCCGCCAGGAACAGGGGGGCAAGATAGCGTTTCATGGGTGTCTCCAGTGGATGACGCGCCGGCTGTGCCGCCGGCGTCGGGTTACCGCGAAAGCCCTGACAGGGGCTACAGCGCGTAGTGCAGGATGGCCTGGCAGGCCGCGCTTTCGTCAGGCGGGATGGCGTAGGGGTCGCGCGGCGCCAGGCGGTGCAGCAGCACCTGGTCGGCCAGCCGTGCGCGAGTTTCCAATCCCGCGCCGGTGGCTTCCCACCGCAGCGCGGCCATGGATACGGCGTGATAAAGCAGCGACGCGGCCTGGCGGGCCAGCTGCGCATGTTCGCCCTGCGCGGCGTGTTCCGCCAGCGCATAGGTGTTTTCCAGGGCGCTGGCCTGCATGCCGGCCAGTTCGGGCGGGCAGGGCGCGCCGTCCGCCAGCAGGCGGTCGATGTGGCTGCGCAGCGCCGGCAGGGAGTTTTCTTTCTTGATGGCGCGCAGCACGTCCAGCGCGACGATGTTGCTGGTGCCTTCCCAGATCGAGCCCAGATGCGCGTCGCGCACGAGGCGCGGCTCGGTCCATTCCTCGATGTAGCCGCAGCCGCCGCGCACTTCCATGGCGTCGCCCGTGACCTTGCGCGCGTCGCGGCACGCGCGGAACTTGATCAGCGGCGTCAGGATCCGGGCCAGCGCGGGGTCGGCCGCGCCCTGGTCGGCGTCGGCCAGCGCACGCGCCGTCTGGAACATGACGCTGCGCGCCTGTTCCGCCCACACGATCATTTTGACGAGCTGGCGCTGCATGAGCGGCATGTCGATGAGGCGCTTGCCGAACGCGCGGCGGTGCTGCGACACGTAGATGGCCTCGGTGACCGCGCGGCGCATCAGGCCCGCGGCGCGCATGCCGTTGGACAGGCGCGAGTTGTTGATCATGTCGGCCATGTGCTTGAAGCCGCGGCCGCGTTCACCGACCAGCCACGCGACGGCGCCCTCCAGGCGGATTTCGCCGCTGGCCATCGAACGCGTGCCCAGCTTGTCCTTCAGGCGCAGGATGCGGTAGTGGTTGTGCGTGCCGTCGGCCAGGTCGCGCGGCAGTAGAAAGAGCGACACGCCCTTCAGGCCCGCGTCCGGTTCGCTGCGCGCCAGCACCATCGCAAAACCCGCGTCAGGGTTCGAGCAGAACCACTTGTCGCCGTGGATGCGCCAGGTGCCGTCATCCTGCGGCTGGGCCGTGACCTCGGTGGCGCTGACGTCCGAGCCCGCGCCCTGTTCGGTCATGAACATGGCGCCTTGGCGCAGCGTGTCGAAATCCTGCGAAGTCACCTGCGGCAACACGCGCTCGACCAGCGCGGGATCGCCGAACTTGCGCAGGGTGCGCGCCAGCGAGTCGGTCATGCTGACGGGGCAGCACAAGCCGAATTCGGCCTGCACGAAAAGATGGCTGAGCGCGTACTTGGCCGCGGCGGGCATGGGCTCGGGCCAGCCCAGCACGCCGCCCCGGTGGGACAGCGCCGCCAGGCCGAATTCGCTGTAGGCCAGGCGTTCAAGTTCGACGTACGCGGGATGCTTGTCGATGCGGGATTCGTCCGTGCCGGCGCGGCTGCGCACCGATAGCGTGGGCGGGTGCTTGTCGGCGACCGACGCCAGTTCGTCCATGACGCCGCCGGCCAGTTCGCCCAGCCGGCCCAGATGCGGCAGCAGGTGCGCATGCAGCTCGGCGGGCAAGTAGCGGCGGCTCAGCGCCTCGGCGTAGGGGTCGGCATCGAACAGATTCAGCCCCCGGGAGTCCGGTACGGGCGTGACGGTGGCGGCAACAGGCAAGACAGGGGTATCCATGGCGGCATCCGGGTCGGGACGGGAGATGCCCTATGTTGCGGGGGTTGATTCATCTACTCAAATACTGTTTTGATGTAGATCAATCCAAAATAAATATAGATATGCCCAAAGGAGGGACGCATGGATCTTGAACCGCGTCTGCTGCGCTACTTCATCGCCGTGGCCGAAGAGCGCCATTTCAGCCGGGCGGCGGCGCGCCTGCATATTTCGCAGCCGCCGCTCAGCTACGCGATCCGCCAACTGGAAGAGAACATCGGCGCGCGCCTGCTGGCCCGCACCAGCCGGCACGTCGAGCTGACCGACGCCGGCCAGGCGCTGTACCACGAAGCGGTGATCCTGCTGCGCCAGGCCGAGGAGGTCCGCACGCTGGTGCGCCAGGTGGACGCGGGCCTGCGCGGCCGGCTGCGCATCGGCTTCGTGGGGTCCATGCTGTATCGCGGACTGCCCGCGCTCTTGAACGTCATGCGCAAGGAACTGCCCGACGTGGAACACGTGCTGACCGAACTGAACTCGAACGACCAGATCGAGGCGGTGCGTCGGGGCGAGCAGGACCTGGGCTTCATCCACGCCAACCCGGTGCCGGAAGGCGTGCAGGCGCGCGACCTGATGGCCGAGCCCTTCGTGGTGTGCCTGCCCGATGCGCATCCGCTGGCAGATCGCCAGACCCTGCGGCTGACGGAACTGGCGCGGGACGACTTCGTTTTCTTCGCGCGCGCGGCGTCGCCCAGCTATTACGAGACGGTATTGGCCATGTGCGTGTCGGCCGGCTTCATGCCGGCGATCCGGCACGAGGTGCGCCACTGGCTGAGCGTGGCCTCGCTGGTGTCGCAGGGCCTGGGGGTGTCGATCGTGCCGGCCTGCCTGTCGCGCAGCGGGCTGGCGGGCACGCGGTTCATCGCGTTCGAGCACGAGGCGCGCTCGATCAGCCAGGTGATCTGGCCGGATGCGGCGCGCTCGCCCTTGCAGGAGCGCGCGGTGGCGCTGGTGGGGCAGGCGTTTGCGCCGTTGCAACCCGCCCCTGCAAGGGCCTGAGGATCAGCGGAACACGACGGTCTTGTTGCGGTTCAGGAGGATGCGGTGTTCGACGTGGCTGCGCACCGCGCGCGAGAGCACCAGGGATTCGATGTCGCTGCCCACCTGGGTCAGGTCCTGCGCCGTCATGGTGTGGTCGACGCGTTCGATGTCCTGGTCGATGATCGGGCCTTCGTCCAGGTCCGACGTCACGTAGTGCGCCGTGGCGCCGATGATCTTCACGCCGCGCGCATGCGCCTGGTGGTAAGGGCGCGCGCCCTTGAAGCTGGGCAGGAAGCTGTGGTGAATGTTGATCGCGCGGCCGGTCAGGGCGCGGCACATGTCGGCCGACAGGATCTGCATGTAGCGGGCCAGCACGACCAGGTCGATGTTTGCCTCGTCGACGATCTTGAGCACCTGCTTTTCCTGTTCCAGCTTGGTGTCGGGCGTGACCGGCAGGTAGTGGAACGGAATGTTGTAGGTTGCCGCCAGGCTGGCGTAGTCGTTGTGGTTCGAGACGATGGCCGCCACTTCGGCATGCAGGTGGCCGCTGTGTACGCGGAACAGCAGGTCGTTCAGGCAGTGGCCCTGCTTGCTGACCATGATGAGCAGGCGCTCCTTGCGGCGCGCGTCGTGCAGCTTGAGCTCCATGCCGTAGTCGGCGGACATCGCGTCCAGGCGGGCGCGCAGGTCGTCGGCGGACGCGCTGACCGGCAAGTCGAAGTGCACGCGCAGGAAGAAGCGGCCCGTCTCTTCGTCGCCGAACTGCTGCGAATCCAGGATGTTGCAACCCAGTTCGAACAACAGGCCGCTGACGCGGTAGACGATGCCGGTGCGGTCGGGGCAGGACAGGGTCAGGATGTAGTCGTTGTGCTGCATGGCAGGAATGGCTGAATGAGAAAAAAGGGAAGCGGGCGGGGTCAGGCGGACAGGCGCGCCAGGGTTTCTTCCGCCAGGGCCAGGCTGGAGGTCAGCCCGGGGGATTCGATGCCGAACAGGTTCACCAGGCCGGGCACGCCGTGAACGGCGGGCCCCGCGATGACGAAGTCCGCGGCGGGCTCATGCGGACCGGAGATCTTGGGGCGGATGCCCGTGTAGCCGGGCGCCAGCGCGCCGTCGGGCAGGGCGGGCCAATAGCTGCGCACGGCTTCGTAGAACACATCGGCGCGGGAGGGATCGAGGGTGTAGTCCTCGGTGTCCACCCATTCGGTGTCGGGGCCGAACTTGGCCTGGCCGCCCATGTCCAGCGTCAGGTGCACGCCCAACCCGGCATGCTGCGGCACCGGGTAGATCAGGCGCGAGAACGGCGCGCGGCCTGACAGCGTGAAATAGCTGCCCTTGCACAGGTAATCGGCGGGAATGCTGTCCGCCGGCACGCCCTCGATGCGGCGCGCCAGCGCGGGCGCCTGCAGGCCGGCCGAATTGATCAGGACGTTGCAGGTCAGGCTCATGGCGTCGTCGCCGCCGAATTGCAGCTCGAAGCCGCCTTCCGGCCGGACGCGGCCCGACGCGAGCGGCGTATGGAAGACGCACTGGGCGCCCGCGTTCTCGGCGTCGCCCTGGAACGACAGCATCAATGCGTGGCTGTCGACGATGCCGGTCGACGGCGACACCAGCGCGGCGGTGCACTGCAGCGCGGGCTCCAGGCGCATGGCTTCTTCGCCCGAAATGAATTGCAGGTCGTCCACGCCGTTGGCGCGGGCGCGCTGGGCAATGCCTTCAAGCTGGGTGGCCTGCTCGGGGCTGGTGGCCACGATGAGTTTGCCCAGCCGGCTGTGCGGCACGCCGCGTTCGGCGCAGTACGCGTACAGCAGATGCTTGCCGCGCACGCACAGGCGCGCCTTCAGGCTGCCGGCGGGGTAGTAGATGCCTGCGTGGATGACCTCGGAGTTGCGCGAGCTGGTGCCGGTGCCGATGGCCTCGGTGGCTTCGGCGACCAGGACTTCGCGGCCCGATTGGGCCAGTGCCCGGGCGATGGCCAGGCCGACGACGCCGGCGCCGATGACGACGCAATCGACGTCGGCGCTCATGGCTTGACCTTTTCTGCGCGGGTGCCGGCCGGCGTCAGATCGAACCCGCCGGCGTGAAAGACCAGCGGCGGTTCGCCGCTATGTCCGCAACGTTCGACTTCTCCGACCATGATGACGTGATCTCCCTCGACGTAGCGGCTGCGGTTGCGGCATTCGAACCAGGCGGCGCAGTGGCCGTCCAGCATCGGCGTGCCGCCCGGGGCATGGTGCACCTGCAGCCCGGCATAACGGTCCCGCGTCTTGCCCGTCGCGAAGCGGCGCGCCAGCGCGATCTGGTCGGCGCTCAATACGTTCACGACGTAGCGCTCGCACTGTTCGAAGGCGTCCAGCGACGACGAACCCAGCGACAGGCTCCACAACACCAGCGGCGGATTCAGCGAGACCGAGTTGAACGAGCTGACGGTCAGGCCGATGGGGGCGCCGTCCAGGCCGGTGGTCGTCACGACCGTCACGCCGGTGGCGTATCGGCCCAAGGCGGTGCGAAAGAAGACGGAGTCGAAATCAGGGGAGGAGGCGGACATGCAATAGACAGTTCGGTCGGGCGCAGGAGGCGCCCGGCGGATGGACGCCCCGCGTCGGGGCGTCCCGTATCAGGGAGACAGGCGTTCGATCTTCCAGCCCGCCCCGTCCGCCACGTAGCGCAGGCGGTCGTGCAGGCGGGACGGGCGGCCCTGCCAGAATTCAAAGGCCGTCGGCTTGAGGCGGTAGCCGCCCCAGTGGGGCGGACGCGGCGGCTGTTCGCCGAAACGCTCGCGGAATTCCTTTTCGCGGGCTTCCAGCTCTTCACGGGTGATGGGCTGGCTCTGGCGCGAAGCCCAGGCGCCGATGCGCGAGCCGGCCGGGCGGCTGTGATAGTAGGCGTCCGACTCTTCGGCCGCCACCTTTTCGACCACGCCCTCGATGCGGACCTGGCGTTCCAGCGGCTGCCAGAAGAACAGCAGGCTGGCGCGCGGCTCGGCCTGCAGGTCCAGGCCCTTGCGCGATTCGTAATTGGTGAAGAACGTGAAGCCCTGCTCGTCAAACCCCTTGATGAGGACGATGCGGGCGCTGGGCTGGCCGCGGGCGTCCACCGTGGCCAGGGTCATGGCGTTGGGTTCGGGCACCTTGGCGGCCAGGGCCTCGTCGAACCAACGGGTGAATTGCTCGAACGGCGAGGAGGCTGCCTGGCTTTCCAGCAGCACATTCTTTTCGTAGCTTTGACGCAGATCAGAGACGGACATGGTCTTGGGGGTTCAGCGTTGATAACACGGAGTTTATACCGCCTGGGAGACCGGCCCCTAATTGACCCCGCGCAGGCCCCGGACAAGTTTGCCGCCTCCAGCCGCGGGGGCGCGTCAGGGGCCCTCGGGCAGCTGGTGGCCGTCCAGCTCCAGCCGGCGGGCAATGGCGTCGAGCCGGGCGTCGTGGATGCCGGCGGACCGCAAGGCCTGGGCCGTCTGCACCACGTAATCCGTGCAGGGACCGTAGCGTCCTGCCGCGCGGCGTACGATGGCCAGCAGTTCCGCCTCGGGCAGGGCCCGGATATAGGCGGGGTTGTCGCGGTTCATGATGAAGACCAGCGCCCGGACGACGCCTTCGTCCGTGGCGCAGTTGATCCAGCGGGGCAGATAGGCGCCGGTGGACATCTCGCGCTCCCAGAGGGCGGGAAAGTAATGGGGGACCTGTTCGCCGGCCAGGCGGTATACCACGCCCCGGCAGGAACCGCCGCGATCCAGGCCGAAAACCAGTCCCGGGCACTCGGGCGTGCCCCGGTTCACCCGCGACCACAGGCAAAGCGCCCGGTGGTGGCCGCGCAGCGTGGCCAGGCGGCGTTCCATGAAATCGAAATCCGGCCGCCAGATAAGCGATCCGTACCCGAATACCCATACATCTTCCCCAGCCGGCCAGTGCCGCAGCGCGTCGTCGAGCGAGGCTTGCCGTTCCTCGGGCGTCCAGAGCCGGAAGGGCAGCGTGGCGCCGGAGTGGTCAGAGTGGGATGACTGCTTGTTCACGACTACGTATTCCGTTCAGACTCGTGCGGAGGGTTGCGGTTGGCCCAGCCCCCGGCCATCAGCGCCACGGAGTAGGCCCAGAAAAGCGGGGCAACGCCAATTACCGCACCCAGCGCCCCGAAGGTCAACGGCAGGGAGACCTGCGAACCGTTGATGAGCGCCATGCGCAGGCCCACCGCCTCGGCCGCGCGGCCGGGGGGCGAGTGCTGGTGCAGCAGGGCCAGCATGCTGGGCTGACAGCAGCCCAGGGCCAGGCCCAGGATGAAAGACAACACGATCAGGACGGTAACGTCGGTGAACAGCGGGTAAAGCATGAAGTCGATGGCCGCGGTCGCCATCGCTACGCGCACCAGCGTCCAGGACCGGACGCGGCGCTGGATGAGGGGCAGAATCAGGCGGATGACGAACGTTGCCGCCGCGAAGGAGGCAAGAATGAGGCCGATGGTGGTGGCGGACAGCCCGATCGCCACGCCAAAAATCGGCACGACGAACAGGTGGGTGTCCCATGCGCCGGACAAGATCGTGTTGACCATGAGAATGCGGCGCAGCGCGGGCACGGCCAGCAATTCGGTCACGCGGCGGCGCTGGGCCTCGCGCACGCCGGTGATGGCCGCATCCACGGCCTTCAATTGATGACGCAGGCTGTACAGGCCGACCGCCGACAGCAGCGGGCCGACCGCCAGAAGGCCGAATGCCGTCCGCGTGCCCAGGTGGTCGATCGCCAGCCCGGCAATCAGCGGACCGGAGAAGCCCGACCCGGCCAGCGCCAGTGACATGAAGGAGAAGTTGCGCAGCCGCTGCTCGGGTTCGGCGTGCCCCAGCAGATCCTGTGTGGCCACCTGGTGCAGCATGAAGCCGATCCCGATGGCGCAGGACGCCACCAGCAGCGCGGACTGGGTTTGCGAGATAGAGGGCAGTAGCGTGCCGAAGGCGACCAAAGTGGTGCCGATGACGAGGGGACGCACGATGCCGACGCGGTCCACCCAGCGTCCCGCGCGCACCGAGAACAGCATCGGCAGCACGGCAAACACGGCGACCAGCGTGCCGACCGTGAACGTGGACAGCCCCATCTGCAGCGCCGTCAGGGAAACGGTGATCCGTCCCCCGGTCAGCGCCACATGATTCATCATTGCCAGCAGGCACAAAAGCACCGCCCCGGAAAATTCCGGGGAACTGGATGGCGAGGAGGGGGATCTGTTGGAGGTAGACACGGCTTAACTGCATTCATTCTGTTCGTAACATCCGTCTATGTCGAGGCGACGCTTTTTTGCGCTGCGTCATCGGGTGACTAGTCACTCTGCGGAGTTAACAGGCTCTAGCGGACAAGTCCCCCGCTTATTCGGCAAGATGACGGCACGTTCACGGCAGGTGCGGTAAAACGGTTCCGCAACCTCCCGGGGATCGTTGTATCGTTCACGCAACGGAACCCTCCGCGCGGTGCAGTCCGTCTCTGGTTTTCACCGCTTTTTTGCCGCATTACGGCGCCGCAGATGGCGCCCGCCGTTCCCATCGTCCAGGTTCAATGAAAAAGTCCCGCAGCAAGTTCACGCGCTACGCCCTGATAGCCGCCATCCTCCTGCTTCTCGTTATTGGCGCGCGCGCAGCGTTCTTCTCGGCCCCGCCGCCGCCCACGTTCGCCGTGGCGGAAGTGTCGCGCGCGGACCTGGAGGACAGCGTGCTGGCCAGCGGCACCATCGATGCCATCGAGCGGGTCAGCGTGGGCGCGCAGGCAACCGGCCAGTTGAAGTCCCTGAAGGTGGAACTGGGCGACCGGGTCAAGAAGGGCCAACTGGTGGCCGAGATCGACGACCTGACCCAGCAGAACGAGCTGCGCAACGCCGAAGCTGCGCTGCAGACCCGGCGCGCCGAACGGGCCGCCAAGGTGGCCACGCTGAAACAGGCGGAGCTGGCGTTCAAGCGACAGCGCCAGATGCTGGCGGCCGACGCCAGTTCGCGCGAGGCCTACGAAACGGCCGAGGCCACGCTGGCCGTGACCCGCGCCGAGATCGCCTCGCTGGACGCGCAGATCGCCCAGGCCGAGATCCAGGTCGACACCGCCCAGGTCAACCTGGGCTACACGCGGATCGTCTCGCCGATCGACGGCATGGTGGTGGCGGTGGTCACCAAGGAAGGCCAGACCGTCAACTCGATCCAGAGCGCGCCCACCATCATCAAGGTGGCGCAGGTGGACACCATGACCATCAAGGCGCAGATCTCCGAGGCGGACGTGACGCGGGTCAAGCCGGGCCTGCCGGTCTACTTCACCATTCTCGGCGAACCCGACGAGCGCTACCGCGCCACGCTGCGCGCGGTGGAACCGGCCCCGGATTCCATCCAGAAGGAAGATGCGGCGTCTTCGTTGACCTCCTCCTCCAGCACCTCCACCAGCGCCGCGGTCTATTACAACGGCCTGTTCGACGTGCCCAATCCCGACGAGAAGCTGCGCATCTCGATGACGGCGCAGGTCTTCATTGTGCTGGGTGAGGCGAAGGACGCCGTGGTGGTGCCCGCCTCGGCGCTGGGCAAGCGCG
This sequence comes from Achromobacter mucicolens, assembly GCF_029866465.1. NCBI lineage: Bacteria > Pseudomonadati > Pseudomonadota > Betaproteobacteria > Burkholderiales > Alcaligenaceae > Achromobacter > Achromobacter mucicolens. Next base: position 931,224 of record NZ_CP123364.1, read on the forward strand.
GCAAGGACGGGCGCTATGAGGTGCGCGTGGTGCTGGACGGCAACAAGACCGAGACGCGGCAAGTGCGCATCGGCATGAACAACAACGTGCAGGCGCAGGTGCTGGAAGGCCTGGAGGTGGGCGAACGCGTCGTGTCGGCGGATTCCTCGCCGACCGTCGCCAAGCCGGGAGCCTGACATGGGCGGCCCGCTCATTTCCCTGTCTGGCGTGCGCCGCGAGTTTCCCGCGGGCGACCAGACGATTGCGGTCCTGAAGGACGTCAACCTGTCGATCGAGGCGGGCGAGATGGTCGCCATCGTGGGGGCGTCCGGCTCGGGCAAGTCCACGCTGATGAACATTCTGGGCTGCCTGGACCGGCCTACGCGCGGCGACTACAAGGTCGACGGCCGCAGCACCGGCGAACTGGACCCCGACGAACTGGCCGAACTGCGCCGTGAGCACTTCGGATTCATTTTCCAGCGTTACCACCTGCTGGCGGACCTGAGCGCGCAGGGCAACGTGGAGGTGCCGGCCGTCTACGCGGGCAAGCGCCGCGAGGCGCGGCTGGAACGCGCCTCGGCGCTGCTGGCGCGGCTGGGGCTGGCCGATCGCACTGGCCATCGGCCAGGCCAGCTGTCGGGCGGCCAGCAGCAGCGCGTGAGTATCGCGCGGGCGCTGATGAACGGCGGCGACATCATCCTGGCCGACGAGCCCACTGGCGCGCTGGACACGCATACCGGCCAGGAAGTGCTGCGCATCCTGGAGGAACTGAACGCGGCGGGGCACACGATCATCATCGTCACGCACGATATGAATGTGGCGCGCCACGCCCAGCGCATCATCGAGATCAGCGACGGCGAGATCGTTGCGGACAAGCGCAACCCCGACGCGCCGCGCCATCAGATGGCGCGGGACGAGACCCCGGACATGGCCCAGCGCCCGGCGTGGCAGGCCTATCTGGACCGCTGCGGCGAGGCGTTGCGCATGGCCTTGCTGGCCATGAACGCGCACCGCCTGCGCACGTCGCTGACGATGCTGGGCATCATCATCGGCATCGCCGCCGTGGTGTCGGTGGTGGCGCTGGGCGAGGGCTCGCGGCGCAAGATCCTGGAAGACATCAGCGCGATCGGCACGAACACGGTCGAGGTCTTTCCGGGCAAGGACTTCGGCGATGAAAAGGCGGTGAACATCCGCACGCTGGTGCCGGCCGATGCGGATGCGCTGGCGCGCGAGTCGTATGTGGACAGCGTGACGCCGGAAGTGGGCACGAGCAATACGCTGCGCTACCGCAATGTGTCGGTGAACGGTTCGATCCAGGGCGTGGGTGAACAGTACTTCCGCGTGCGCGCGATCAAGCTGGCTGAAGGAAAGTTTTTCGACGAGACCAGCGTGGCGCGCCGGGCGCAGGAAGTGGTGATCGACGAGGGCACGCGGCGCGCGCTGTTCGGGTCGCACACCGAGCCGATCGGGCAGGTGATCTTTTTGGGATCGATGCCGGCGCGGGTGATCGGGGTGACGCAAAAGAAGGACACGGTGTTCGGGAACAATGATTCGCTGAACGTGTGGATCCCGTACACGACGGCGCTGTCGCGGGTGCTGGGGCAGCAGCACCTGAAGAGCATCACGGTGCGCGTGAACGACGCGACGCCGCCGGCGGCGGCCGAGCAGGCCATCGTGCGGGTGTTGACGCGCCGGCACGTGGTGAAGGATTTTTTCGTGTTCAACACGGACGCGGTGCGCAAGACGATCGAACGCACGACGGCGACGATGACGCTGCTGGTTTCGCTGATTGCGCTGATTTCGCTGATGGTGGGCGGTATCGGGGTGATGAACATCATGCTGGTGTCGGTCACCGAGCGCACGCGCGAGATCGGGGTGCGCATGGCGGTGGGCGCGCGGCGCAGCGACGTCATGCAGCAGTTCCTGATCGAGGCGGTGCTGGTGTGCCTGATCGGCGGCGCGGTCGGCATCCTGTTGTCGCTGGGATTGGGCGTGCTGGTCAGCAAGGCCACGGGCGGCTCGTTCCAGATGATCTATTCCACGGCATCGATGGTGGCGGCATTCACGTGCTCGACGCTGATCGGTGTGATTTTTGGCTATCTGCCGGCGCGCAATGCGGCGCGCCTGGATCCCGTCGAGGCGTTGGCCCGGGAATGAGGAAGATGAGAGCAGTTTCTTTTTTGGGCAAACCGCTGGGCGTGGCGCTGCTGCTGGCGCTGGGTGGCTGCGGCAGCCTGCTGCGCACTGATTACGAGCCGCCGGCCGCCAGCGTGCCGGCGTCCTGGACCCACGCGCGCCCGGCTTCCGATGCCGGCGCAGCGGCGTGGCTGGCGGAGGGCGGGGCCTGGTGGCGCAATTTCGACGATCCGGTGCTCAATGGGCTGGTGGAGGCGGCGCTTGCGCGCAACAACGATCTGGCGGCGGCGGCGATTCGCGTGCGCCGGGCGCAGTATCAGGCGGGATTGGCGGACGACCAGCTGATGCCGCAGTTCGGTGGCGACGCAAACGTGTCGCGGGTGCGCAATCTGTATGGCGACCGCACGATCACGCGAGCCAATTCGGCCGAGCTGACGGTGAGCTATCAGGTCGATCTGTGGGGCAAGCTGGCGCGCCAGCGCGACGCGGCGCAGTGGGAGGCGCTGGCGACGGAACAGGACCGCCAGAGCGCGGCCCTGTCGCTGGTGGGCACGACGGCGACGCTGTATTGGCAGACGGCATTCATCAATCAGCGCATCGCGAGCAGCGAGGAGAGCATCGCCTACGCGCGCCGCACGCAGGATCTGGTGCGGGCGCAGTACGCGGCGGGCGGGGCGTCGGCCCTGGAGCTTGCCGAGGCGGAGCAGACAGTGGCAAGCCAGCAGGCGGCGCATGCGCTGCTGGTGCAGCAGCGGGTGGAATACATCAATGCGCTGACGATTCTTTTCGATGGCCCGCCGGATCGCATCACGGCGGATCCGGCGCGGCTGCCGTCCAGCGCATTGCCCGAGGCGCGGGCGGGTGTGCCGGCGGAGTTGCTGGGGCGCCGTCCGGACTTGCGCGCGGCGGAGTTGCGGCTGCGGGAGTCGCTGGCGAACGTGGATGCGACACGGGCAAGCTTTTATCCGCCGGTGACGTTGACGGGGGCGCTGGGCACTTCGAGCCCGACGTTGTCGGATGTGCTGAAGAATCCGATCGGGACGCTGGGCGCGGGGTTGACGCTGCCATTCTTGCAGTGGAATCAGATGCAGCTGAACATCAAGATCTCGAAGACGGATTACGAGGAACGGGTGGTGACGTTCCGGCAGGCGCTGTATCAGGCGATGGCGGATGTGGAAAACGCGTTGTCGAATCGCACGCAGTTGTCGGTGCGGGCGCAGCAGCTGGATCTGTCTTTGCGGGCGGCTCGGGAGGCTGAGCGGCTGTACGAAGTACGGTACCGGGCGGGGGCGGTGCCGCTGCGGGATTGGCTGGATGCGCAGGAAAAGCGCCGGGTGGCTGAGGTGGCGCGGGACGAGAATATGCTGAACCGGTTGGTGAATCAGGTGACGGTTTATCAGGCGTTGGGGGGGGATGATGTGGTGGCTGTTGACGGGGATGGGCTGCGGGGGTGATTTCTTGCTTGTGCTCGGGGCGAGATGCGCTGATGCGGCCTTCGGACGGGGGCTTTCTGCTTCGTTGGGGGGGCGTTCTTAAGTCGTCCGGCGCGGCGGTTTGCGTCGGAAGGCGGTGGCAGGCATCGATCTTGGTTCTTTTGACGCCCGGCGCGTCGGCGGCCTGGGGCGCGCGGGGCTACGATTGCGGTCCGGAGCCTTCGCTCCGGACTTCCCCTTCGTCATCTTCGTCAGCGCCTTCGGCGCTTCCTTCAGATTCCCTCGGGCGCATCTACACGCCCCGCGCACCCCAGGCCACCGCCACGCCGGGCTCGGGTGAGTTCAGCTTGGCGGGCGCTGGGGCGGGTGGGGTTCTTAAGGTTCTTGCCTGGGCTTGCGCGGCTTTGAAACATTTTGCGGGGCTCGCGCCCGGTTGGCCGCGCGGGCGGCCTCGGGGCGCTTACGCGGTGTCTTGCGTCCGGGGATGACGCTTCGCGCTTGCGGTGGGGGGCGGACGCCGCTGCCTCCGGTGTCTGACACCCTTGGGGCACATCCTTGGCATGACGGCAGTCTCTGCAGGGTGTCAGACACCTTGTCTACACCTTGTCTGCTTGAATGGGCGGCTGGGTTGGCGGCCGGCTGCCATAAAATGCGGTCCATGAACTCGCCCGAACTCATTCCTGAACCTGCCGATCTCGACCGTCGTTTTGGCGCGCTGTCGCGCCTCTATGGTCCTGAGGCGCCTTCGCGTATCCGAAATGCCCATGTTGCCGTTGCCGGGCTGGGCGGCGTGGGGTCGTGGACGGTGGAGGCGCTTGCTCGTTGCGGGGTGGGGGCGTTGACGCTGATCGATCTGGATCACATTGCCGAATCCAACGTCAATCGGCAGATCCATGCGTTGAGTTCGACGCTTGGGCAATCCAAGGTCGACGCGATGGCCGAGCGGGTGTTGGCGATCAATCCCGAATGCCGCATCACACGGGTGGACGACTTTGTGTCGCCGGAGAACGTGGGCGAGGTGTTGCCGGGGCCTTATACGGTCATCATCGATTGCACGGATCAGGCGGCCGCGAAGATTGCGATGATTTTGCATGCGCGGGCGCTTGGGGTGCCGATGCTGCTGTGCGGCGGTGCGGGCGGGAAGACGGATCCGTTGGCGTTGCGGGCGGGGGATCTGTCGGGGGCGGTCAATGATGCGCTGCTCTCGAAGCTGCGCAACAAGTTGCGGCGCGAGCATGGGTTTCCGCGGGCGTCGGACAAGAACGGCAAGGCGCTCAAGCGGGTGCCGAAGATGGGCGTGCATGCGTTGTGGTTCGACCAGCCGGCGATTTTGCCGGATGCGTGGACCCGCCCTCGTGAAGGTGAAGATGATATGGGCGCGTCGGGTCTGAGCCTGGCGCCGCAGGGCCTGTCGTGCGCGGGTTATGGGTCGGTGGTGACCGTGACCGCCGCCATGGGCATGGCGGCGGCGAACGAGGCTTTGCGGCTGGCGGTCTGAGGGGCGCCGGAGTGGGGGCGCCTCAATGCCTGAGCGTGGAGGTGCATCAACGGTCAGAGGCCACGTCGCTGCGTCCGGCGCGCAAATGACTCATAACGCCACGAACACCACGCCATCCTCGATCCGTACGGGATACGTCGCAATGTTCTCGCGCAGTGGCGAGCACAGGGCGCGGCCGTCGCGGATGTCGAAGCGGCCCTGGTGCAGGGGGCATTCGATTTCGTGGCCAGTCAGGAAGCCGTCGCACAGTCTGGCCTTGCCGTGCGTACAGAGGTTGTCGGTGGCGTAGACCTCGCCGTCGACGCCGTATAGCGCGATCTCCTTGCCGCCCGCCTCGACGGCGATGACGTCTTCGTCGGGCACGTCATCGCGTCCGATGGCCTTGATCCATTGCACACTCATGATTCGTCTCCTGGTCAGATGGGGTAGATCAGCGAGTTCGGGATCAGCTCGCTGTCGAAGATGCATAGCCGCGATTCGAATTTCAGGCCGTCGGGCGTCTGGCGGATGACGTCCAGATACCGGCCGACGTTGAAGACGGTGGTGAGCTGGCTGGGTTTGGTGCGGAAGATGGCGTAGTTGGCCTCGGATTCGATGCGGCCTTCCTGCACCAGCAGCACGCGTGGGGCGCCGACGACATGGCGCTGGTAGTAGGGATCGTGAAAGATGGTTTCGGTGGCGCCGTAGATGCGGTCGCGCAGCATTCCGCGGCTCTCGAAGGCCATGGTCGCGAGCGGAAATCCGCGTTCGTGGTTCTCGCGCGGCAGCACCTTGTAGACGCAATCCTCCACGAAGAAGTCGGGCCATCTCTCCCATTCGCCGGCGTCCAGCGCGGCCGCGTAGTCGGTGTAGAGGCGGGTGAGCTGGTAATAAAGCGGAAAGTCCAGCATGTCACGCCTCCATGACGCGGCGCCAGTACGCGTACATGCCGCGTATGAGCGTTTCGGTGACCATGTGGTCGGTGTTTTCGGCGGTCTTGCCGCCCAGTTCGGCGACGCTGCGGTGCCACGGCTTCTGTTCGAAGCCGGATTGCGAGAATTCGATGACCTCGCCGTCGTCAGCGGACACGAAGCCGGCGGGCCCGAACAGGTTGGCCTGGCGCAGGCGGCGTTGGGTCATGTCGGGGGTGTCGTCGGCAAATCCGAAATGGGTCCAGACGAAGTCGAAGGCGTCATGGCCGACGGGCTGGATGTGGCGAGTGGATAGCGAATTGACCTGCTGCTGGATGATGACGCTGGGAAACAGCGTCATGAGCACGGCCGTGGGGCCGTTCCACCAGGGTTCCTGCACGATGTCCAGGAAGCGGTCGTCGTTCAGCGACATCTGCTCCTTGAAGCTGGACACGCCGCTGGTGACGGTGCTTTTGCCGCCCTGGCCGCGCGTGGAAATCATGGCGGCGTGGCGGAAATGGCGGTCCATCTTCAATTCGGACCGGTTGTCCGCGCGCCATAGCCCGAAGGTGACAAACCAGGTGTGCAGGAGGCCGGGGTGGTAGGGGTCTTTGATGTTCTCCTGCATCAGCTTCCAGTTGCCGGGAATGCGCTGGCGGCTGTAGCCGTGGATCACCAGCTCGCGGCCGTCGAAGACGCGGTCGAAGTAATGCGCGATGTCGGGCCCCAGGTAGTCTTCCAGCGGTTCGACGTCGTGGTCGAACGACGCGAAGACGACGCCGTTGCGCGCGGCCACCGCCAGCTTGGTCAGGCCGTGTTCCTCGGGCTTGAAGTCGGGCGGCATGCCGCCGTTGATCTTGCCGTCCTGCTTGACGCCGCGGCGGAAGGGCACGCCGATCAGGTTGCCTTGCAGGTCGTAATTCCATTGGTGGTACGGGCAGACGAACTCGCTGCGGTTGCCGGCGCGTTCGCGGCAGAACTGCACGCCGCGATGGGCGCAGACGTTTTCCACGACGCGCACTTCGCCGTCGTTGTCGCGCAGCAGGATGACGGAGCGCTCGCCCACGACCGTGCGCTTGAAGTCGCCGGGATTCGGGATTTCGGCTTCAAGGCCCACGTAGATCCAGTGCCCGCGGTAGAAGAAGCGTTCCAGTTCCCGCTGGTGCAGCGCCGCATCGGTGTAGACGCCGAACGGGATGCGATGCGAGCCGTCGCCTTGCCAGGGCGGGACGATATGGATGGGATGTTCGGGGGCGTTCATGGACGGCCCCTGCGACAGGACGTGAGGCGGCGATGCGTGCGGATGCGCATGATTTGTCTCCTTTTTCAGCTGGCCGCGTGGCGGCCGGGCAGTGCCTTGCGCGGCATGGGCGCAGGCATTTTTCTGCATCATCGGGCACGCCCAGAGATTAATAAATAGAATCTGGCTTATTACATAAATCACCAAAATAAATATTGGTGGAGACAAGCGCATGAACCTGAAAGACGTGGATCTGAATCTGCTCGTCGTCTTCAATGAATTGCACAAGCATGGCCGGGTGTCGGCGGCCGCGGAAAGCCTGGGGATTTCACAGCCGGGCGTCAGCAACGCGCTCGCCCGCTTGCGCAAGCTGCTGGGCGACGAGCTGTTTCTACGGACCTCGCGCGGGATGGTGCCGACGCCCTATGCCGAGAGCCTGGCCCAGCCGATTGCCGATGCGCTTGCCGCACTGCACGGCACGTTGAATGCACGGGTGGCGTTCGATCCCGCGCGCAGCGAGCGGGCGTTTGTGATCGGGGTGAACGATGTGGGCGAGACCTACTTCCTGCCGCGCCTGATGCGGGCGCTGGATCAGGTCGCGCCGGGCGTGACCATCCGCACGGTGCGCACGACGTCGATCGACGTGCGGGACGAGATGGAGCGGGGCCGCATGGATCTGGCGATGGGCTTTCTGCCCGGGCTGAAAGGCGGATTCTTCCAGCGCCGGCTGTTCCGTCAGCCGTATGTCTGCATCTTCCGGCAGGACCATCCGCTGGCGCGCTCGGGCGTGTCGGCGCGGCAGTTCCGCGCGGCCGAGCACGTGGCCATTGTGTCCGAGGGCACCGGCCACGGCGTGGTGGACGAAGTGATCGCGCGCGCTGGCATCCGCCGGCGGCTGCGGCTGACGGTGCCGCACTTCATGGCGGTGGGGCCGGTGCTGCAGGCCACCGACATGATCGCGGTGGTGCCGCAGCGCTTTGCCGACTGCGCGTGCGGCCCCTTTGGCCTGGCATCCGCGCCCTGTCCGGTGAAGATCCCGGAATCCGTCATCAACGTGTTCTGGCACGCCCGCAACCACCGCGGGGCTGCCAACCAGTGGCTGCGGCAGGTGGTGGTGGACGTGTTTGCGGATTGATGCCGCGGCGGGCGGGAGGCTGCGCTACGCCTCGCGGAACGTCACGGTGAACCACCCGCGCAGCGCGTTCGACAACCGGATCTCGTCGGCGGCATGCAGGTCGGCCAGGGTCAGCACGCGTTCTTTCGCCTCGCCGGCATCGAGCAGTTGCGCGCGCTGCACGCCGGGCAGGCAGCCGCTGTCGACGGGCGGGGTGTACCAGTTGTCGTCCATGCGCAGATAGACGTTGCTGCGGCTACCTTCGCAGAGTTCGCCGCGCTCGTTCAGGTAGACCAGGTCGAAGATGTGCGGATGCGAAGGCAGCCATTCGATCGTCTTGGTGTACCAGGGGCGGTGCGTGGTCTTGTAGCGCAGCAGGGGTTCCGAGGACCGCAGCGCCTCGGGCGCGAGCATCACTTCCTGGTGCGCGGGCAGGGGCGGCAGGACGGCGGTCTGGATGTGGCGGCTGCCGTCGCGCGCGACCAAGAGGCGCAGGCGATGCGGTCCGGCGGAGGACAGGGCCATGACGGCGAGAAGGATGTCGCCTTCGACGTCGCGGCCGCCCCAGACGTAACCCAGCGCCTTGCAGGACGCTTCCAGACGGTGGAGGTGGCGCGCCAGCAGGGGCACGTTGCCGGACGATTCCACCAGGATGGTCTCGATCAATTCGGGTTGCATGGGACTCTCCTGGAATAAGCCGGTCATGGCCGGGCCAAGCCGCGCTCTATGCTACTACCGGCCGTGAGGTTTGCGCTGTCAGGCGCGCAGGATGCGGGCTTTCCAGTGGCATTCCTGCCATTCGCCGGCGGGGTCCGAATCGTAAACGATGCCGCCGCCGACGCTGTAGACGCCGTGGCCGTGCTGGTCCAGGACCAGGGTGCGGATTGCGACGTTCAAAGAAAAATCGCCATCCGGGGCCAGCCATCCGACGCTGCCGCAATACAGGCCGCGCGGGGCGGTTTCCATCTGGCGGATGCGGCGCATGGCCGCGACTTTCGGGGCGCCCGTGATCGACCCGCACGGAAACAGGGCGTGCAGCACGTCCGACAGCGTGGCGTGCGGCGCGGTGGCCGATACGGTGGACGTCATGGTCCAGACCGTGGGGTAGCGCTCCAGCGAAAAGAGCGCGTCGACCTTGACCGAACCGGGCTCGGCCAGGCGGCCCAGGTCGTTGCGCAGCAGGTCCACGATCATCAGGTTTTCGGCGCGGTTCTTGTCGCTGGCCAGCAGTTCCTGGCCCAGGCGTTCGTCTTCGGCCGGGTCGGGATGACGCGGCGCGGTGCCTTTCATGGGCCGGGTTGTCAGCCGGGCGCCGTCGCGCCGGACGAAAAGCTCGGGCGAAAACGACAGCACCGTGCGAGCACCGTCCTGGATGTAGGCGCCATGGGCGACCGGATTGCGCGCCGCGATGCGGCGGTACAGCGTGGCCGGGTCGCCCTGAAAGCCGACGTCGAGCGGCTGCGTGAAATTGACCTGATACAGCTCGCCGTCCTGGATCAGGCCGCGGATGGCGTCGATCTGGCGCACGTAGGCGGCCTCGGTCATGCGCGGCGCGGGCAGGCTGATGGAGGCGGACGGCGCGTCGGGGGCCGGCGCTTCCCACGGCGTCTCGTCGATCTTGCGGTCGAACACCAGCGCGGTCAGGCGAGGCGGCCCGTCGTCGCACGGCGGCGTCCACGGGCCGGCCGGCGCGGGACGAGTGGCCTCGGGCAGCAGCCATTCGCCCAGCTCGTAATCCAGCAACAGCGCGATCCAGCGGCCTTCGCGCCGCGCGGCCTCGATGGCGGCCAGCGCGGGCGCGACCTCGGCGGCCGAGCGCGCTTCGATCCGGGCGCGAAAGCCGTCCAGGCGCAGGGCGCGCCCGGCCAGCCGGTCTTCAAAACGACAATCCATGATGGCTTACGGCTGTTGTTGCGCAAGGAACTCCGTCAGGACGCGGCCCGTATGGGAATGGTCGGCCAGCGTCATCACGTGCTCGGGCGAGCCTTCGCCCACCAGCTGGCCGCCGCCCGTGCCGCCCTCGGGACCCAGGTCCAGCAGCCAGTCGGCCTCGGCGATCACGTCCAGGTTGTGTTCGATCACCACCACCGTGTTGCCCGCCTCGACCAGGCGGTGCAGCACGTGGATCAGCTTTTCGACGTCCGCCATCGACAGGCCGACCGTCGGCTCGTCCAGCACGTACAGCGTGTGCGGGATGCGCGAGGCGCGGCCGGTCTTGATCAGCCCATCGGTCAGGCGGGCCTTGGACAGCTCGGTCACCAGCTTGATGCGCTGCGCCTCGCCGCCCGATAGCGTCGGCGACGGCTGGCCCAGCGTCAGGTAGCCCAGCCCCACGTCCTGCATCAGCTGCAACGGACGATGGATTTTGGGATGCGCCGCGAAGTAGCCGATGGCGTCGTCCACTTCCATGGACAGCAGATCGCCGGCGTTCTTGCCGCGCATCTGCACGCTGAGCGTGTCGTTGTTGAAGCGCGCGCCGTTGCAGGCGTCACACGGTACCTTCACGTCGGGCAGGAAGTTCATTTCGATGGTGCGCATGCCCTGGCCTTCGCAGATCGGGCAGCGGCCATCGCCGGTATTGAACGAGAAGCGCGCCGCCGTCCAGCCGCGCATGCGGGCCTCGCGGGTGTCGGCGAACTGCTTGCGCACGTCGTCCCAGAAGCCCACGTAGGTGGCCGGGCACGAACGCGGCGTCTTGCCGATGGGCGTCTGGTCCACTTCCAGCACGCGGTCGATGGCTTCCCAGCCCTTGATGCTTTCGCAGCCCGCCCAGCCGGGGGCCTTGCCCTGCGAGACGGCCTGGGTCAGGTTGTCCAGCAGGACCTCGCGCGCCAGCGTGGACTTGCCCGAGCCGGACACGCCGGTCACCACGCTCAGGCGGCCCACCGGAATGCGCGCGTCCACGCTGCGCAGGTTGTGCAGGCGCGCGCCGCGGATCTCGATCATGGGCGTGTCGGCCTCGACCGGACGGCGGCCCTGCAGCGGATGCGCCAACGGCGTCTTCAGGTAGCGGCCGGTCACGGATTCGGGCGCGTCGATCACGTCCTGCACGGTGCCTTGCGCCACCACGCGGCCGCCGCGGATGCCCGCGCCCGGCCCGATGTCGATGACGTGCGAGGCGCGGCGGATGGTGTCGTCATCGTGCTCGACCACCACCAGCGTGTTGCCGTTGCCTTCCAGGCGCGCCAGCGCGTCCAGCAGGATGCGGTTGTCGCGCGGATGCAGGCCGATGGTGGGTTCGTCCAGCACGTAGCAGACGCCCTGCAGGTTGGAGCCCAGCTGCGCGGCCAGCCGGATGCGCTGCGCCTCGCCGCCGGACAGCGTGGGCGCGGCGCGGTCCAGCGCCAGGTAGTTCAGGCCGACTTCCTGCATGAAGTTCAGGCGGCCCCGGATCTCGGCCAGGATGTCGCGGGCGATCTCGCCTTCGCGGCCACGCGCCACCAGGCCGGTGAAAAAGGTATGCGCGTCCGACACCGGCAGCGACGCCAGTTCGGCAATCGACTTGTCGCGCCAGCGCACGGCGCGCGCCACGCGGTTCAGCCGCTGGCCGTCGCACTGTGTGCAGGTCTTGGCCTCGCCTTCGTACCACGCGTTCCAGGCGGTTTCCTCGCCGGTCTGTTCTTCGTCAAAGCCCTGCAATTGCAGGCCCGTTCCGTAGCAGCCCGTGCACCAGCCGTGCTTGGAGTTGTACGAGAAAAGGCGCGGATCGGGTTCGGGGAAGCTGGTGCCGCAGGACGGGCACGCGCGCTTGACCGAGAAGTGCTGCTGCTGCAGTTCGCTGTTCAGCGCCTCGTGCAGCTTGTTGACCGGCCACACCACCGACATCACGCCCTGGCCGTTTTCCAGCGCGCTCTTGACGGCCGCGCGCAGCTCGGCCTCGTTGGCCGGGTCCACGACCACGTCCGCCACCGGCAGTTCGATCGTGTGTTCCTTGTAGCGGTCCAGGCGCGGCCACGGGGCCACGGGAATGAACTCGCCGTCCACGCGCAGGTGGGAATGGCCCTTTGAGCCGGCCCACTTGGCAAGATCCGTGTAGTAACCCTTGCGCGCGGTGACCAGCGGCGCCAGGAGGCCGATGTGCACGCCCTTGTGCTCGCGCAAGAGGCGCGCCACGATCTGGTCGGTGTTCTGCGGCTCGACCGCCACGTTGCAGTCCGGGCAGTACTGCGTGCCCAGCTTCACGTACAGAAGGCGCAGGAAGTGGTGGATTTCCGTCATCGTGGCCACGGTGGACTTGCGGCCGCCGCGGCTGGTGCGCTGTTCGATCGCCACGGTGGGCGGGATGCCGAAGATGGCGTCCACGTCCGGCTTGCCGGCCGGCTGCACGATGGCGCGCGCGTAGGCGTTCAGGGATTCCAGATAGCGCCGCTGGCCTTCGTTGAACAGGATGTCGAATGCCAGCGTGGACTTGCCCGATCCGGACACGCCCGTGATGACCGTGAACTTGTCGTGCGGGATCTCGACGCTGATGTTCTTCAGGTTGTGTTCGCGCGCGTTGCGGATCTCGATGGCCATGCTGCCCTGGCGGCGTTCGCGCACCAAGGATTGCAGCGGCGTGCCCACGCCCGCGCCGTATTCGGCTTGCGGCTCGGCGATGCGCGCGGTCAGGCCCGCCTGCTCGGCTATCTGCGCGTCGGCGTCGCTGCTGACCACCACGTCGGCCGCGCCGCCGGCGACGGCGTCGGCCGGCAGGATGCTGACCTCGTAGTCGCGCAGGGCGGCGCCCGTGTGCGACTTGGGGTTGTCCATCAGGTCCTGCGGCGTGCCGGTGCCCATGACCAGGCCGCCGGCGTCGCCGCCTTCCGGTCCCAGGTCGATCAGCCAGTCGGCCGCGCGGATCACGTCCAGGTTGTGTTCGATGACGAGCAGCGTGTGGCCCGCGGCCAGCAGCTTGCGGAACGCGCGCATCAGGCGCGCCACGTCGTCAAAGTGCAGGCCGGTGGTGGGCTCGTCGAACAGGAACAGGCTGCCCTTCTTGGCGACCTTCGCGGTGGAGATGCCGCTGCGCGCCGCCTCGGCCAGGTGGCCGGCCAGCTTCAGGCGCTGCGCCTCGCCGCCCGACAGGGTCGGCACGGGCTGGCCCAGCCGCACGTATTCCAGGCCCACGTCCGCCAACGGCGCAAGGCCCGTCTGCACGTCGCGCAGGCCCTTGAAGAAGTCCAGCGCCTCGCTGACGGTCATTTCCAGCACTTCGTCGATGGACGCGCTCTTGCCGAGGTGTTCGACCCGCACTTCCAGGACTTCGGGGCGGAAGCGCTTGCCGTCGCAATCCGGGCAGCGCAGGTAGACGTCGGACAGGAACTGCATTTCGACGTGTTCGAACCCGGTGCCGCCGCAGGTCGGGCAGCGGCCGTCGCCGCCGTTGAAGCTGAACGTGCCGGCCGTGTAGGCGCGCTCGCGCGCCAGCGGGGCCTGGGCAAACAGCTTGCGGATGGCGTCGAACGCGCCGACGTAGCTGGCCGGATTGGAGCGCGCGGTCTTGCCGATGGGCGTCTGGTCCACCATCACGACGTCGGCAATCTGCTCGGCGCCCAGCAGGCGGTCGAACGCGCCCGGCGCTTCCGACGGCTTGCCCTTCTGCTTGAGCAGGGCGGGGTAGAGCACATCCTGCACCAGCGTGGACTTGCCCGAGCCGGACACACCGGTCACGCAGACCAGGCGACCGAGCGGCAGTTCGACCGACACATTCTTCAGGTTGTGCGCATTGACGCCTTCGAGCAGCAGGCGCGGTGTGTTGGCCGCCACCGGCATCGGACGCGGCGCTTCCACGCGCAGGCGGCCGCCCAGGTAGTCGCCCGTCAGCGAGGGCGCGGCGCGCAGTTGCGCGGGCGTGCCGTCGAAGACGATGCGCCCGCCGCGTTCGCCGGGGCCGGGGCCGATGTCGATGATGCGGTCCGCGGCCACCATGACCTGCGGATCGTGCTCCACGACGACCAGCGTGTTGCCGGCGTTGCGCAGGCGGTGCATGACTTCCACCACGCGGTGCATGTCGCGCGGGTGCAGGCCGATGGAGGGCTCGTCCAGCACGAACAGCGTGTTCACCAGCGAGGTGCCCAGCGCCGTGGTCAGGTTGATCCGCTGGACCTCGCCGCCGGACAGCGTGCGGCTCTGACGGTCCAGCGTCAGATAGCCCAGCCCCACGTCGCACAGGAACTTCAGGCGCGCGCGCACCTCGGTCATGAGCAGGTCGGTGGCCGCGTCCAGCGCGCCCGAGAACGACAGCGTGTCGAAGAATTTACGAACGCGTTCGATCGGCAGCAGCATCACGTCGTGCAGGCACAGCCCGTCCAGGCCGTTGAGCTGTTCGCGGCTCCAGGTGGTGCCGACGGGCATGAAGCGCTTGTAGCGGCCGTCTTCCGGCGGCAGCACGGCGTCGGCTTCCTCCTTGTTGCCCAGGCGCCAGAGCAGGGCGTCGGGCTTCAGGCGCGCGCCGTTGCAGGTGGGGCAGGGCGTGTAGCTGCGGTACTTGGACAGCAGCACGCGCACGTGCATCTTGTAGGCCTTGGTCTCCAGCCAGTCGAAGAAGCGCTGCACGCCGTACCACTGGTGCTTCCAGGCGTCGTTGCCGCCCTTCCAGTCGGGCGTGCCGTACAGGACCCAGCGCTTGTGCTCGTCGCTCATGTCCTTCCAGGGCACGCCCAGCGGCACGCCCGCGCGCGGCGCGTACTTTTGCAGGTCGTCCTGGCATTCCTTGTAGGACGGCGTGGTCCAAGGCTTGATGGCGCCTTCGAGCAGGGTTTTTTTCTCGTCGGGGATGACCAGGCCGAAGTCGATGCCGATGACGCGGCCAAAGCCGCGGCAGGCCTCGCAGGCGCCCAGCGGCGAGTTGAACGAGAAGCTGCTGGGCAGCGGGTCGGTGTATTCGATGTCGCAGTCGGCGCAGTGCAGCCGGTCGCTGTACTTCCAGATATGCGCGTTGCCGCCGTCGGCATCCATGACGTAGACAGCGATGTGGCCGGCGCCCATGCGCAGCGCCGTGTCCAGCGCTTCCATGATGCGTTCGCGCTCGGTGCCCGCGAAGCGGAAGCGATCCTGGATGACGTGCAGGATGCGGCGTTCCTCGGTGACGGCCTTGGCGGTCTTCGTGGTCTTGGCCTTCTTGGCGCCCTTGGCGGGGGCGGCGGCGCGCGGCATGGCGGTTTCCTCGGCGTGCACGCGGGTGTAACCCTGCTGCTCAAGGAAGCCGCGCACTTCGTCTTCGGTGAAGTTGGCCGGCACGGCGATCGGGAAGGTCACGACCAGACGCGGGTCGCCCGCTTGCGCGGCGCGCTCGGCCAGCGAGTGATAGACGGATTCGGGCGTGTCGCGCCGCACCAGCTTGCCGCAACCGCGGCAGTAGAGCTTGGCGCCGCGCGCGAACAAGAGCTTCAGGTGATCGTTCAGTTCGGTCATCGTGCCGACCGTGCTGCGCGAGCTGCGCACCGGATTGGTCTGGTCGATGGCGATGGCCGGCAGGATGCCCTCGATGCGGTCCACCTGCGGCTTGTCCATGCGGTCCAGGAACTGGCGCGCATAGGGCGAGAAGGTTTCCACGTAACGCCGCTGCCCCTCGGCGTACAGGGTGTCGAAAGCCAGCGAACTTTTGCCGGACCCCGACACTCCGGTGACGACGACCAGTTCGCCGGTGGCGATGGTCAGATCCAGGTTCTTGAGATTGTTCTGGCGGGCGCCAACGATGCGGATATGGGAGCTCATGGACGGTATCGTAGCCTGACGAGGGGAGCATGCCGGCGCGGCGACCCATCGCTGGTTCCGGGCGCGTCGATATGGAATAATTGACTATATTGTGAGGCGACAGTCCATAATATGGACAAACGCCGCCTCAGTAGCTGTACAAATAAACAGTATCGCAGATTCGTCTGAAAATCGCGCTGGTCGCGTTGCGCATCTGCCTGGGCTATCGCCTTTATTTGGGGACGTGTGTGCAGGAATCCAAGGTGGCCGGCGCGGCGGCGTTCGGAAAATTCATGGCGGTGCTGCAAGCGGTGGCCGATGCGCCGCAGCCGCCCACGGCCCCCGTGCTGGCCCGCACCTGCGGCTATCCCCGCCCCACCGTCTACCGCATCCTGGCGGCGCTTGCCGAGCAGGGGATGGTCGCGGAAAGCGGGGGCGCCTATCGCCTGGGCACGCGCCTGATGTCGCTGGCCAGCAAGGCCTGGTCCCAGTTCGACCTGCGCGCCGCGCTGGCGCCGGAACTCCAGGCGCTACGCGACCAGACCGGCGAAACGGTCCATCTGGCGGTTCCCGCCGGCCACGAAATGATCTACATCGACAAGCTGGAAAGTCCTGGCCCCGTGCGCATGGTGTCGCGCGTGGGCGCGTCGGTGGCGCTGCATTCCAGCGCCGTCGGCAAGGCCTACCTGGCCGCGCTGGATGAGGCCTCGCGGGAACGCCTGCTGCAGGATCTGCCCCTGCCTTCCCGGCTGCCCGCCACGCTGACCAGCCTGCCCGCGTTGCGCGAGGCGCTGGGCGCGACGGCCGAGCAGGGCTACGCTATCGACAACGAGGAAAACGAACCCGGCATCGTCTGCTACGGCGTCGCGCTGTGCGACGGGGCGGGTCGGCCGGTCGCGGGCGTCAGCGTCAGCACGCTGCTGTTCCGACGGGCCGCCGACCCGCAGTCCGCCTATATCGACCCCTTGCTGCGGCTGCGCGACGCCGCCGCGGCCAAACTCGCCGTCCTGCCGGTATCGTCCGGCGGCATCTGACCGTTCGCTCCAGAGGAAATCCATGACCGCAACCGCTGCTCCCATCGCCTCCAAGCTCGCCGCCCTGCTGGCTGCCCGCGTCGTGCCCGTGCTGCGCTACACCGACGCGGCCGCCGCCGCCTATGCCGCGGAAGTCGCGGTCTCGGCCGGCTGCACCACGCTGGAACTGACCTGGACGATCCCCAACGTCACCGACCTGGTGCGCGCCCTGCGCGACAAGCACGGGGCCAGCCTGCTGCTGGGCGTGGGGACGGTGCTGGACGAATCCCAGGCGCGCGAGGCGCTGGTGGCGGGCGCGGACTTCCTGGTCTCGCCCGCCCTGGCGCACGAGATCGTGGACATGGCCCACGCCGCCGACGCGCTGTGCATGCTGGGCGCCTTCACCCCGACCGAAGTCCTGGCGGCGCGACGCGCGGGCGTGGACGTGGTGAAGGTGTTTCCGGCCGACACGGGCGGCCCCAAGCACCTGGCCGCGCTCAAGTCGGTGTTTCCGGACACGATCTTCTGCCCCACGGGCGGCATCACGCAGGAAAACATGGGCACGTACTTCGCCGCGGGCGCGGGGCTCGTGGGCATCGGCAGCAATCTCTACGACAAGGCCGCCTTCGTGTCGCGCGACACCGCCGCGCTGGTGGCGCAGATCACCCAGACACGCGAGGCCGCCCATGGCTGATTTCGATATCGTGGCGCTGGGCGAGCCGCTGGTCGAACTGAACCAGACGCACAAGGGCCAGCGGCAATACCTGCAGGGGTTCGGGGGCGACACCTCCAACGCGGTCATCGCAGCGGCCCGGCAGGGTGCGCGCTGCGCGTATCTGACCCGGGTCGGCAATGACGCCTTCGGCAAGCAGTTCCTGGACCTGTGGCAGGCCGAGGGCGTGGACACCACCGGCGTCGAGGTCGACGACGATGCCCACACCGGCCTGTATTTCGTGCAGCACGGGCCGGACGGCCACGCCTTCAGCTATCTGCGGCGCGGTTCGGCCGCCAGCCTGATGACGCCGGCCAGCCTGGATGCCGGCCTGATCGAGCGCGCCCGGTTCCTGCACGTCTCGGGCATCAGCATGGCCATCAGCATCACGGCCTGCGACACGGCGTTTGCCGCCATCGCGCGGGCGCATGCCGCCGGCGTGCAGGTCAGCCTGGATTCCAACCTGCGGCTGCGCCTGTGGCCCGTGGACCGGGCCCGCGCCATTTTGCGCGAGGCGATGCGCGCCGCAGACGTGTTTCTGCCCAGCATGGACGACATGCAGCATCTCACCGGCAACGACGACCCGGAGCGCACGCTGGACTGGATCCGCGATGGCGGTGCGCCGGGCGTGGTGGTGCTCAAGCTGGGCAAGGACGGCTCCATCATCGACGACGGCCACACCCGCACCCCGATGCCGGCGCTGCGCGTGCAGGCCGTCGACGCGACGGGCGCGGGGGATTGCTTTGCCGGCAGCCTGCTGGCGCGCCGTTGCCAGGGCGACGCCTGGGAAGACGCCGTGCGCTACGCCAATGCGGCGGCGGCGCTGTCCACGCTGGGCTATGGCGCGGTCGATCCGCTGCCGCGGGCCGAGCAGGTCTGGGAACGGCTGAAAGCCGCCTCAACCTAGCCAAAAACCGGCCGGTTGGCGTCCTTTCCGGATTTCAGGCTAAAATGCCAAGTTATCCGAATTTTTTCCGCCAGCCCGATTTCCGGTTGTGCGGGCCAATTTCCGCGAATTCAACAGGAGAAATCAACATGGCTGAACGCAAACGCGTGCGTCGTAACACCCTGGAACGCCGTTGCCTGGGCAAGGCTTTCAAGCGCTTGTTCGTCAAGTCGCCCAAGGGTGTGTTCAAGATGCTGGAAAAGATCAAGCGCGTCTAAATGACGCGTCTGGCTCGGCGGTCGTCAAAACCTGCCGGGCCCGATCAAAGAACCGCAGGGCGCGAGCCTTGCGGTTTTTTTTCGTCTGCGCGGCGCGTCAGCCCTGAGGGGGGCCGAGCTTGGGGCGGATGAAATCCATGAATGCGCGGGTCTTGGCCGGCTGAATGCTGGACGGGTACACCACGTAGATCGAGATCGGATCCACCGACCAGCCGGGCAGCACCCGCCGCAGGGAATTGCGCTGGATGATGGGCTCCAGGGCATGGCAGTGCGGCATCCGCGTGATGGCCAGGTCCAGGCCGGCCAGCGTGCCGGCGATGCTCATGTTGTTGGCGGCCAGGTGACCCGTGACCGCGACGCGCTGCGAGATCGCGCCGTTGTTCAACGTCCAGTACGAGTGCTCCTCGTCGATCGTCGTGCGCAGGCATTGATGCTGCGACAGGTCGGCCGGCGTCTGCGGCGTGCCATGACGTTCTATATAGCGGTCGGACGCATACAGGTGCGTTTCCAGCGAAACCAGCTCCTGCACCACGGCGCCTTCGATGGCGCGATGCGGCGTGCCGTTGCCATTGCCGTTCCCGGCGGAGGCGCCCGGGTAGTCGGCCTCGCGGCCAAACCGCAGCACCACGTCGAATGGCGTGCCCTGCGCGTCCGATGCCGTCATCATGCTCAGGTCGAACTCGCACTCCACGTCGGGATAGCGATCGGTGAAATCGCTGATGGTCTCGGGCAGCAGCCACATGGCCAGGCTATAGGGCATGGACACGCGCAGATTGCCCGACGGGCCGCCCGACAGCGAGAGCAGCTGCTCGTGCGCCAGGCGGGCTTCGTCGATGAGGCCTTGGCAACGGCGCATGTAGGCCGCGCCCGCATCCGTCAGATCGAGCCGGCGCGTGTTGCGGTTGATGAGCCGCAGGCCGATGGCGCGCTCCAGTTCGTTGATCCGGCGCGAAAGCGTGGAGGTGGGCATGTCCAGCGCGCGCGCCGCCTGGCTGAAGCTCTTGCGCTTGGCCACCTCGACGAACAAGGCGATGTCATTGAGCTGGACGGGCGAGGCTTCCATAGGCGTTCCGAATTGGGCCGCCCGAGTTTACGCCAGTCCGCTGCGCGCCCCAACGGCCGCGGCCGGGCGCGGTCTCAAAAAAACCCGCACGGTTTGTCAGATTTGATTGCAAATTCCAAAGACGTGCCATCGGTTGGCGCAGGCATATCCCCTACACTTCAGGCGAAATCATAAGAACCAAGACCGCAGCGGTTTCTGGAAGATCGCAAGGGGCACAGCAGGCATGACCGATACACCGATTTTTTTCACTGTTCTGACGCCGACCTACAACCGGGCAGGGACCCTGCACCGCGTCTACGAATCGCTCTGCCGGCAGACCTTCCGGGATTTCGAATGGGTCGTCGTGGACGATGGCTCCACCGACAACACGCACGAGTCCATCCTGCACTGGCAGTCGCTGGCGGATTTTCCGATCCGCTATGTCTGGCAGAACAACCAGCACAAGAAGACCGCCTTCAACCGTGGCGTGCGCGAGGCGCGCGGCCAGATGATCGTTGGCCTGGACAGCGACGACGAAATGCCCCCCGACGCGCTGGCCATCTTCCATGAAGCCTGGAACGCCATTCCGCCCGCGCGCCGCGACTCGTACTTCGCCATAACCGGCCTGTGCGCGCGGCCCGACGGCAGCATCGTGGGCGACCGCTATCCGCAGGATGTCTTCGACAGCACGGCGGTGGACGTGTATTTCCGCTATCGCATCAAGGGCGAGAAGTTCGGCTGTATGCGCACCGACATCCTGCGCAAATATCCGTTTCCCGAGGACGTGGCGGGCTTCGTGCCCGAAAGCCTGGTGTGGTGGGCCGTCGCCCGCGCCGGCTATCTAAGCCGCTTCATCAACCGCGTCGTGCGCACGTATCACGACACGCCCGGCGGGCTGAGCCAGGGGGCGGTATCGGTGGCGAACAACGCCCAGGGCCTGTATCTGCTGGCCTGGGACATGCTGCAGCATCACCTGGAATTCTTCCGCTACCGTCCGCGCGAATTCATGATGGCCGCGGCGCGCTACACGCGCTTCAGGCTGCACCTGAAACATTCAGGCGTGCCCACGGCCGTCCAGGCTTACCGCCTGACCCATCCGGTCGCGACGTTCCTCGTGGCCGTCATGTACCCGCTGGGCTACGCGCTATACCGCCGCGACCGGCGGCGCGGCGTGGCCTAATCCCAGATAGACCTCCACCACGCGCGGATCCTGCGCCACGTCGGCCGCGGGGCCTTCCAGCGTGACGGCGCCGGTTTCCAGCACGTAGGCGTAATCGGCCACCTGCAGCGCGGCGCGCGCGTTCTGTTCGATCAGCAGGATGGACACGCCCATCTCGCGCAGCCGCGCCACGATGCGAAAGACCTCGCGCACGATGCGCGGCGCAAGCCCCAGGCTGGGTTCGTCCAGCATCAACAGGCGGGGCTTGGCCATCAGCGCGCGTCCCACCGCCAGCATCTGGCGCTCGCCGCCGGACAGCGTGCCGGCCAGTTGGACCCGCCGTTCGCGCAGCCGGGGAAACAGGTCATAGACCTCGGCCAGCGTCTGGTCCTGGTCGCGCAGGCCGCGGCGGTAGCGGTCGAAAGCGCCCAGCATCAGGTTGTCCTCGACCGTCATCTCGGCAAAGAGCTCGCGCTTTTCCGGCACCAGGTTCATGCCGGCGGCGACCATTTCCTCGATCTCGGCGTGCGCTTGCGTCTTGCCGCCAAAGACGATGCCGCCCTGCGACGGCAGCACGCCCATGATGGCCGACAGCAGCGTGGTCTTGCCCGCGCCGTTGGGACCGATGACGGTGACGATCTGGCCTTCGCCCACTTCCAGGCTGACGCCCGAGACCGCTTCCACCTTGTCGTAGGCCACGCGCAGGTCGCGCACTTGCAGCAGTTTCGCGCTCATTCTTCCACTCCGCCCAGATAGGCTTCAAGCACTGCGGGATTCTGCTGGATCTCGGCCGGCAGGCCTTCGGCGATCTTCTCGCCGAAGTCCATGACCACCACGCGATCCACCAGGCCCATCACGAAATCCATGTCATGTTCGACGAGCAGGATGGCCATGCCTTCGGCGCGCAGGCGTTTCAGCAATTCGGCCAGCTCGCATTTTTCCTGGTAGCGCAGGCCCGCCGCGGGTTCGTCCAGCAGCAGGATGCACGGGTCCGAGGCCAGGGCGCGCGCGATTTCCAGGATGCGCTGCTGACCCAACGCCAGCGAGCCGGCCTCGTCGTGCAGATGCTTGCCCAGTCCCACGCGCTCGACCTGGCGCGCGGCTTCGGCCAGCAGACGGGCTTCTTCCGGACGGTCCAGCCGCCAGGCAGCCGGCAACACGCCGCGATGCCCGCGCAGGTGCGCGCCGATGGCCACGTTTTCCAGCACGCTCATGCGGCCCAGCAGCCGCACGTGCTGGAAGGTGCGCGACAGTCCCAGGCGCGCGATCTTGCGCGCGCCCACGCCGGCGACCGGCTGGCCCAGCAGCGTGACCTGTCCCGAGGTCGGCGTGTCCACGCCGGATATCTGGTTGAACATCGTGCTCTTGCCGGCGCCGTTCGGGCCGATCAGCGCCAGCACTTCGCCCGCGCGGATCTCCAGGTTCATGGCGTTGTTGGCGACCAGGCCGCCGAACTTGCGCGTCACGTCCACGGCTTTGAGCACCACCTCGCCGCGCGGCGGCATGGTGCGGCGGGGCAGCGGATCGGCGGTCATGTCGACCGTGCGCGGCTTGCGCTTGACCGGCACCCAGCGCGTCAGCACGGGCCACAGGCCGCTGCGGGCGCGGTGCAGCAGCAGCACCATGCCGAAGCCGAAGACGATCACTTCGAAGTTGCCGGTCTGGCCCAGCACATTGGGCAAGAGGTCCTGCAGCCATTGCTTGAGCACCGTGAAGACGCCCGCGCCCACCAGTGCGCCCCACACCTGCCCGGCGCCGCCGATGACGGTCATGAACAGGTATTCGATGCCCATCTGCAGGCCGAAGGGATTGGGGTTCACGAAGCGCTGCATGTGCGCGTACAGCCAGCCCGACGCGCAGGCCTGCAAGGCCGCGATGACGAAGATCACCATGCGCGAGCGCGCCGTGTCCACGCCCATCGATTCGGCCATCACGCGTCCGCCCTTGAGCGCGCGGATCGCGCGGCCTTCGCGCGAGTCCAGGAGGTTCTGCGTGGACCAGATGGCGACCAGCAGGAAGGCCCAGATCAGGTAGTAGATGTTGCCGCCCTGGTTGAGCGTCCAGCCGAACAGGCTGATGGCCGGAATGTCGGGAATGCCGGTGTGACCGCCCAGACCTTCGACGGAGCCGAACACGAAATACAGCGACAGGCCCCAGGCGATGGTGCCCAGCGGCAGGAAGTGGCCGGACAGTTTCAGCGTGATGGCGCCCAGCAGGTACGCAAGCGCCAGCGTCAGGGCCAGGCCGGCCAGCAGCGTGAGCCAGGGCGATGCGCCCAGCCAGCCCAGCCACGCGGGCAGCGTGTCCGCGCGGGTGGTCAGGAGCGCTGTCGTGTAGGCGCCCACGCCCACGAAGGCGGCCTGCCCGAAGCTGGTCAGGCCGCCCACGCCGGTCAGCAGCACCAGGCCCAGCGCCACCAGCGCATACAGGCCGATGTAGTTCAGCAGCGTCACGTAGAAAGGCGGCAGCACCAGGGGGCCGAGCGCCAGCAGAGCCAGGAAGGCGAGGAGGATGTGGCGCGGGGTCATTCGTCTTCTTCCTCGACGTGATGGCTGTTGAGTGAACGCCAGAGCAGCACGGGGATGATCAGCGTGAACACGATGATCTCCTTGTAGGCGCTGGCCCAGAACGACGAGAACGCTTCGATCAGGCCCACCAGCACGGCGCCCGCCGCGGCGAGCGGGTAGCTCACCAGCCCGCCGATGATGGCGCCGACGAAGCCCTTCAGGCTGACCATGAAGCCTGAATCGAAATACATGGTCGTGATCGGCGCGATGAGAATGCCGGACACGGTGCCGATCAGCGCCGCCAGAAAGAACGTGGCCTTGCCCGCGAACACGGGCGAGATGCCCATCAGGCGCGCGCCGATCCGGTTGAACGCCGCGGCGCGCAGCGCCTTGCCGTACATCGAGCGTTCAAAGAACTGGTACAGCACGACGATCAGCACCACCGACACCGCCACGACCCACAGCGCCTGGCTGTTCACGTTGACCGGGCCCAGCGTCAGGCTGGCGTCGCTGAAGGGCGCCGTGCGCGCGCCTTCCGCGCCGAAGGCCAGCAGCCCCAGGCCGACGAGCGCCAGGTGGACCGCGATGGATACGATCAGCAGCACCAGCGTCGAGGCCGACGCGATCGGCTGATAGAACAGGCGATAGAGCTGCGGTCCCATCGGCACCAGCAGCAGCAAGGTCAGAAGCGCCTGCACGGCCATCGGCAACTGCGCCAGCGGCAGGCGGTACAGCAGCAGCGCAAGCGCCAGCGGATAGATCACCTTGGCCGCCATGCGCCAATGGGCGCCGCGCCGGGCGGGCCGTTTGCGGCGCGCCATCAGGTCGGCGGCGGTCTCGGCCAGCGCGAACGCGAGCAGCAGCCACACCAGCAGGATGGGCTTGCCGGCCTGCATGGCGGCCATGGTGAGCGCGCCAAAGGCGACGAACTCGCCCTGCGGGATGAACAGGACGCGGGTGACGGTGAAGACGAGCAGGATGGACAACGCCAGGAGCGCGTAGATGGCGCCATTGGTGATGCCGTCCTGCCCGAGTATCAAGGCAATCTGAGCATTCATGCGAAATTCCGAAAAGCTGATTTCCCCCCCGAAGCGCTGCGCGCTTTCCCCCAGGGGCATGCCTGCGGACCGGCGGAGCCGGATCCGCGGCATCCCGATGGGACGCACAGAGACTGCTTCCTGGCGATGCCCCGCAGTGCATGTGAGCGTGGGGGGAAATCCTTTTACTTGACCAGGGTCCAGTTGCCGTCTTTGACGGTGATGAGCTCGCGGCCGCGTTCGTCAAAGCCGCTGTGGTCGGCGGCGCTCATGTTGTAGACGCCTTGCGTGCCGACCAGCTCCTTGGTCTGCTCCAGCGCATCGCGCAGCGCGCTGCGGAACTCCTTGGTGCCCGGCTTGCCAGCCTTCTCGGCGATCGGCACGGCCTTTTCCAGCAGCAGGCCGGCGTCGTAGACGTTGGCGCCGAAGGTGGCGGGCTTGGAACCGTTGAGCTTTTCGTAGGCGGCGATGTAGTCGGCCGCGACCTTCTTGGACGGATTGCTGTCCGGCATTTCCGGCAGCACCAGCATCAGGCTGGCGGCTAGCACGGTGCCTTCGACCTTCTTGCCGCCCAGCTTCAGGAAGTCGGGCAGCGCGGCGCCGTGGGTCTGGTAGAACTTGCCCTTGTAGCCCTGGTCGAACAGCGTCGTCTGCGGCAGGACGCTGGCGGCGCCCGGCGCGGCCACCAGCACGGCGTCCGGCTTGGCGGCCAGGATTTTCAGCGCCTGGCCCGTGACCGAGCTGTCAAAGCGCAGGTAGCGTTCGTTGGCTGTGATCTTGATGCCCTTTTCCGCGGCCAGTCCCGAGAAAACCTTGTACCAGTTCTCGCCGTACGGGTCGTTCAGGCCGATGAAGCCGACAGTCTTGATGCCGGTCTTGGCCATGTGGTCCACCAGCGCGCGCGCGATGATGTCGTCGTTCTGCGTGGTCTTGAACACCCACTTCTTCTGATCGTTCATCGGCAGCACCACCGCGGCGGTGCCCACCGGCGCCAGCATCGGCACGCCGGCCTCGGCGGCGAATTGGATCACGCCCATGGCGTTGGGCGAACCCGACGGGCCGATCAGCGCGTCCACGTTCTGCTCCGTGATCAGTTTCTTGAAGGCCGTGACCGAGTTGGTCGAGTCGCTGGCGTCATCCAGCGAGATGTATTCCACGGTCAGGTCGCCGATCTTCTTGGGCAGCAGCGGCACCGTGTTCTTTTGCGGAATCCCGACCAGCGCGGTGGGGCCGGTGGACGAGGTGACCACGCCGACCTTGACTTGGGCCAGGGCGGGCAGGGCGAACAAGGCGGCGACGGCAGCGACGGCGGCCAGGGGGAGTTTCTTCGACAGCATGGCAAAACCTCCGGGGTAGGGAGCAGAGTGGGAGTGCGGCTGGAAAGCGGAGAAAACGGGAACTGCGGGAATACTTGTTGCTTAAAGTTTCTTACCTTCAAGGATCAGCACTGTAGACCCGGGTCCCGGTGCTTACCTATCCGTCAAAACCCGAAGCGACGGTCAGATGGTGATCGAGCTGACGCTCGCACCGCCGCAGACGAACAGCGTCTGGCCGGTCACGAAGCTGTTGGCGGGATCGGCAAAGAACATGACGGCGCGCGCCACGTCGTCCGAACGGCCCAGCCGCTTGACCGGGATGCCCTCGGCAAGCTGCCGTTCGCGCTCGCTGCCGGCTTCGATCACCTCGTAGAACATGTCGGTCTGGATGGGGCCGGGCGCCACCACGTTGACCGTGATGCCGAAAGGCGCCAGTTCCAGCGACCAGGTGCGCGCCATGCCGATCATGCCGGCCTTGGTGGCCGAGTAGGCGGTGCGCGTGGGCAGGCCCAGCGCGCCGCGCGAGGACATCATCACGATGCGGCCGAACTTGCGTTCCTGCATGCCGGGCAGGGCCGCCTGGACCAGGCTGACCGCCGCGCCCAGGTGGATCTGCGTCAACCCATGCAGTTCTTCCTGCGTGACCTGCGGCAACAGGTTCGGCCAGATCACGCCGGCGTTGTGGATAACGTGGCTGACCGGAAACTTCGCGGCGACCTCGGCGCCCGCCTGCGCGGTGGCGGCGGCATCCAGCAGGTCCACCTGCACGTTGTGCAGCCGCGGATGCGAGAAATCCGCCGCGCGGCGCGCCATCGAGATCACCTCGTAGCCCGCGTCGAGCATGCTGCGGCAGATTTCCGCGCCGATGCCGGCGCTGCCGCCGGTCACGATGGCCACATGGGTTTGCGTCATGGTTTCCCCCTTTGATTATTGGTGTGGGCGGGACGGCGTCAGGCCGTGGGCGCCAGCGCCAGCACGCGCAGCGGGCTGCCCGAGCCGCTGCGGATCTTGAGCGGCGCCGAGAAGATCACCGCGCCGGTGGCCGGCAGCTGGTCCAGGTTGGTCAGGCACTGCAAGCCGTAGCGGTTGTTGCCGTGCATGTAGTAGTGGCAGGGATAGGGCGGATCCAGATGCTGGGCTTGCCCGGCGTCCGTGCCCACCGATTCGGTGCCGAACCCGTGCACGTCGCGTTCCTTGATGAGCCACGGCACGACCTCGGCGTCGGGGCCGGGCGAATGCGCGCCGTCGGCCTGCATGTTCAGGTAGTCGGCGGGCTTGGCGCGCTTGGACCAGTCGGTGCGCATCAGCACCCAGGACCGCGCGGGGATACGGCCGTGCTGTTCTTCCCATTTCTTGACGAAGTCGATCGTCAAGAGGAAGTCCGGGTTGCCGGCCGCCTCGGCGGAACAGTCGATCACGCAGGCGCTGGCGATGAAGGCGTCGATGGGAATCGTGTCCACCGTGTTGTCCGGCTGGTCCTTGCCCGTGACCCAGTGCGCGGGCGCATCGAAGTGCGTGCCGGTGTGTTCCGAGCACGAGAAGTTGTTCCAGTACCAGGCCGGACCGCGCTCGTCGTAGCGCGAGATTTCCTCGATCCGGAACGGCCAGGCCTGCCCGAATTCCGGCGGCAGCACGATGGTGGGAAACTCCGGCGTCAGCGTTTCGGTCAGGTCCACCAGGCGGATGCGCCCGGAGACCAGCTCGGTCATGAACTGGGCAAGGATAGGTTGACTCACGATGCGCTCTCCTGTTGGTTCCTGCGGGTGTCGGACACCCATTGCTTCGTAGGTGTCTGACACCCGTTGCTGCTGCGTAGGTGTCTGACACCGCGTTATCCAGCGGTCAGCCGCCCGCGCCCAGCTCCCGTTCCAGTCCCTTCGGGTTCTCAGCCAGCCGCGCCCGGAATTCCTGCGCCACGTCGCCCACGTACACGTCTTCGATGCCATCCTTCAGCGCGCGCACGATGGCGGCGGCGATGGCCGCTGGCGCAACACGCGGGGGCGGGGTGCGTTGTTCCCATTCGTGGTCGACCGGGCCGGGAAACACGTTCACCACCCGCACGCCCGCGCCGCGCATTTCTGCGCGCAGGCATTGCGCCAGCGACAGCGCGGCGGCCTTGGATGCCGACCACATGCCGCGCGCCGGCAGGTTCATGTGCGCGTAGATCGACAGCACGTTGACCCACGCGGCGGCGCTGTTTACGCCGTCGGCGGCGCGGCCACACAGCGCCGGGCCGAAGCTCTGCGCCAGCCGCATCAGCCCCAGCACATTGACGTCCATGGCATCGCGCGCGGTGTTCACGTCCTTGCGGCTCAGCAGCCCGCCCTCGCGCTCCAGGTCGGCCGTGTTGACCAGGATCTCGACCTTGCCGCCGATGGACGCGGCCACGCGCTCCACGGAATCGGTGTCGGTCACGTCTAGCGTCACGGCCTGCACGCGCGGATCGGCCGCCATGGTGTCGAACGCGGCGTCGCGCCGCCACGCCTGCGGGTCGCCCAGGAAGACCAGCGGGCTGCCCGCATCGAGCAGCGCGCGCGCCACGGCCTGGCCCACGGCCGACTTGCCGTCGGTGACCAGCGCGCGGCGGAATTTCGGATCGCACGAGGTCTCGCGCAGTGTCTTGTCGTCTTCCATGTTCGGCGTATTCCTTTCGGGCAAGGCGATCATCACGGCCTGGCCGCTGCGGTCCAGTTTCAGGGCCAGGCGCACGCGCGCGCCGTCGGCGCAGTCCTGGTGGACGTGCGCCACGACGGAGGGACCGGCGTCCATCCGCACCGTGCCCACGCGCCACGGCAGGCGTTCGCGGAAGTACAGGTCGTTGCTGTGATGGAGCGTCGTGCTGACGAGCAGCACGCCGTTCGGGTCGGCGGGCCGCCAGGGCAGGTGCTCGGACAAGCAATGGCCGCAGACTTCGCGCGGCGGGTACTGCACCGTGCCGCAGTCGGCGCAGGTCTGCAGATCGAACCGTCCCTCGGCGGCGGCGGCCGTCAGGCCCAGCGCGGCGCGGCTGCGCGAGCCGGGCGGCAGCGTGGGCTGCCGGGTCCGGGCGACGGGGTTCTTGCGCGGCGGCTTGGCCAGCGGCTCGGTCATGCGTCGCTCCTTGCCAGGATGGCCGCGGCCGTGCACAGCCCGCGGTCGTAATTGATCATGCCAAAGCCGCTGACCAGCCCCATGCGCGCCTCGCGCACCTGCGTGCCGCCGGCCGTGCCCGTCAACTGGCGCAGCGCCTCGACCATGCCCAGGTAGCCGCCGGCCGCGCCGGCCTGGCCCACTGACAACTGGCCGCCGTTGGTGTTGAACGGAAAGCTGCCGTCCACGGTGAACGTGTTGTCGCGCACGAACTGCGGCGCGGCGCCTTTCTCGCAGAACCCCAGGTCTTCCATCTGCATCAGGTTGATGACGGGATAGTCGTCATAGGCCTGCAGGAAGTCCATGTCCGCGGGGGCGGCATTGGCCTGCCCGTACAGGTCGTCGACGTCCATCGTCCAGCCTCCCCGGGTCTGGATGGGATCGTCGATCCACGCGTTGTGGCGCTCGATGGTGGACAGGATGCGCGCATAAGGCAGGTTCAGCGCGCGCGCCCGTTCCTCGCGCATGACGAGGAACGCGTCGGCGCCCGCGCACGGCATGACGCAGTCGAACAGGTGGATCGGCTCGGTGATGACGCGCGCGTCCAGGTACTGGGCGAGCGTCAGCGGCTTTTTCATCAGCGCGTGCGGATAGCGCAGGGCGTTGTCGCGTTGCGCCACGCAGAGCTTGCCGAAGTCCTCGCGCGTGGCGCCGGTCTGGCGCATGTAGTTGGCGGTCAGCAGCGCAAAGCTCGCATTCGGGCCGCCGGCGCCATACGGATAGACGGCGTCCTGCGCAAAGCGCGAGAACTGGCTGACCGTGTTGCGAAACGAGTCCACGTGGTTGGTGTCGCCGGCCAGGCAGGCCACGATGTTGGTATCGCCCGCCTGCACGGCGCGCGCGGCGCGGCGCAGCGCGGCCACGCCGCTCGCCCCGCCCATCGGAATGTGATCGAGCCAGCGCGGCGTCATGCCCAGGTGCTGGACCAGGCCGACCGCCGTGTCGGGCGCCAGCGTGAAGCTGGACACGCACAGGCCGTCGACGTCGGTCTTGGCCAGCCCGAATTGCCGGATCAGCGCGCCCAGCGCGCGTCCCAGCCACCAGTGCGCGGCGTGCGTGGAATAGCGTTCATAGGGAATGGTGACGGGCAGGGCCGCCACGACGCCGTCGTAGCCCAGGCGACTCATGGGCGAGTCCCCTCGGCCGGGCGCTTCTTCATGTGGCACGTGTCCACGCACCGCGCCGTGCCCGGCAGGGTGGGCGCCAGCGCCTTCATTTCGCCGCGCTGGATCTTGTTGGTGGTGGTGAGCGGCAGGCTGTCCACGAACGCGACATACCCGGGCGCCTTGTAGTACGCCAACTGCGACAGCGACCATTGCACGATGCTGCGCGCGGCTTCGGCCATGGCGTCCGCGCCGGCGGGCAGCGTTTCCGGCACGACGCACGCCAGCACCTCGTCGCCGCGCACGGCGTCCGGCACGGCGGCCACCGCCACGGCCTTCACCAGCGGATGCTGCATCAGCACGCTTTCCACTTCCACGGCCGAGATGTTCTCGCCGCTGCGGCGGATGACGTTCTTCTTGCGGTCGACAAAGCGCAGGGCGCCGTCGGCCTCGCGGCGCACGATGTCGCCCGTGTGGAACCAGCCGCCTTCCCAGGCTTCGTTGGTGGCGGCCTCGTCTTTCAGGTAGCCGGCAAAAAAGCCATAGCGCGGATCCTCTCCAGCATGGCGCACCAGCAGTTCGCCCGGTTCGCCGATGGCGGCCGGTTCGCCCGCGTCGGTCACGATGCGCACCTCGACGTCAGCTTCCTCGCTGCCGAAGCTGCTGGTGCCGACGTGGCGCGGTTCCTGGTTGGCGATGATGACGGCGCCCGCGCCGGTCTCGGTCATGGCCCAGGCCTCCAGCAGCGGAAAGCCGAAGCGCGCCTCGAAGGGCGCATGCAGCTTGCGGTCCACGCCCGCGCCGAAGCCGAAGCGGATGGCCGGCTGCAGATCCTGCGGGGAAGGCTCGGCCTTCATCAGGATGGCGGGCATGACGCCCAGGTAGTGCAGCACGGTGGCGCGCGACTCGCGCACGCTGTCCCACCACGAGCGCGGGTGAAAGCGGTCCAGCGGGATCAGGCAGCCGCCCGTCAGCACCATCGCCATCGCGGAGTAGGCCATGGCGTTCATGTGCACCAGCGGCAGCGGCGTCAGCATGCGTTCCTGGCCGGGCCGCAGCGCGGCCAGGCCGCCGATGCGGGCGTACCAGCCGCCCGCATGCAGGAAATAGCGGTTGGGCAGGATGCAGCCCTTGGGCCGGCCGGTGGTGCCGGACGTGTAGAGCAGCGCGCACTCGGTCAGTTCCGAAGGCGGCGTGCCTTGCAGGGGCGCGGCGAAGGGCGCGGTGGGCGGCGCGTCGTCCGGACCCATCACGCGCAGTTCCCGGCCCGCCCGGTCCGCTGCCGCCTGCAGGTCCGCGTGGCGTCCCGGCAGCGCGACCGCCAGCGCGATCTCGGAATGGCCGGCCAGATACTCCAGTTCGGCGGCGCGCAGGTCCGGATTGATCGGCACGACGGACACGCCCAGCGCATTCAGCGCAAACCAGTGCAGGAAGAACGCGGGCCGGTTTTCCAGCAGCAGGCCGGCGCGGTGGCCGTGGCCATAGCCCGCCTGTTCATAGGCAGCGCGCAGCGTCTCGATGGCGTCGGCCGCCTTGCCGTAGGTCAGTTCGCCGGCCTCGATGCCATAGGCGTGCGCCGTTTCGGGCAGGATGCACAGGAACGGCTGGCCGCCGTGGCGGGATGCGGTGTCGGCAAAGGCCTGGTGGACGGTGGCGGTCACGGTCCGCTCCTACATGAACAGTTGGATGTTGCCGAAGGCCGCGTCGCAGTTGACGAGGTCCACGCGTTTCAGGCGGATGCGCAGCGCGCCGTCCTGTTCCACCAGGTGATGCGTGGCCCAGCCCGCAAAGAGGGTCTGCGTGTCCTGCCGCGTTTCGACGTAATGGAAGGCGGTGCGCACTACGTGCCGCCCTTCGGCAGGCGCCGATTCGGGATGGTCATGCTCGACCGTGGGCGCCTGCAGCAGGTGATGGCAGCGGCTCTTGGGCTGCTGCGAGAACGTGCGCTGGCCCGCCAGCCGCTCGACGCGCACGCGCAGCAGCAGCTTGTCCTCGTACATCAGCGAGGCGTGCAGCTTGGCATCGGTCTGTCCATGCGCCAGCGGCATCCAGTAATAGCCGTCGTCCGTGTACAGGTTCAGCCATTCCTCGAAGCGCAGCTCGTCCAGCATGCGCGCCTCGGCGTAGACAAAATCGATCAACTCGCGGTCGCTTGCGCTCATACCGACTCCGATCCGGTCATGTAGCGGCCCCATGCGCGGTACTGGTTGCGCATCTGCCATTCGTTGGTGCCATTGGTGACGACGTTCTTCTGGTCCGCTTCGCCCGGCGCGTAAAGCCGTCCCACGTTGACCCAGTCGCGTGCGCGCGAGTGCAGGCCGTCCTGGGCGCGTTCGTACATTTCCAGGTCGTCGTGGCCCACCACGGACGTCGGCGCGTTGATGAGCCGGTTGTACATGAGCGTGCGTTCAAGCAGCAGGTCCGGCGCGCCTACCAGGCGGAATGTCCAGGACTCCACCAGCGTGCGGTCGGCGGCGATCGGCTTGAAGATCCGCAGCGTCTGGATCGGCCCCTTGACCATGATGTTGGGGAAGTACACCGTGTTGTGGCGCACGTCGCCCAGGATCGCCTTGGCGCGGTCTTCGCCGTAGGCCTGCACCATCGAGTCCCAATAGCCCGGGACGCCCGAATACGAGGCGTGGATGGAGTCGGAAACCCCGGTGTGCCCGTGCCCGTTTTCCCAGACGCGGATGCCCATGTTCTCGAAGAACTCGTAGGGCGAGATGAACGGCGCGAACAGCTCGACCGCCATCGGCTTGGGCGTGCCTTCGGGCGCCTGTTCCCAGACCTTCACCGCCGTGCCCGCCGAGGATTCGTGCGCGACCATCGGATGGCAGGTGTCGGTCTGGTTGTCGACCAGCATCTTCCAGTTGCAGCGGTGCATGTAGCGCAGCACGCCGCCGGCGACCTCAAGGCGGCCTTCGGGCGAGCGGTCGACCATGTTGTCCAGCGTCGAAAGCGAATCGCCGAAGAATTCCTCGAACGACTGGCCCTCGGGGTTCAGGCGGCAGAAGACGAAGCCGCGATGGTTGCGCACGTCTTTCACGGCCGCCATGCCCTGGCTGGCTTCGCAGTTTTCCAGGCCGGTTTTCTCGTAGCCTTTTTTCAGCGGGATCGACAGCAGGCTGCCGTCCGTCTTGAACGTCCAGGCGTGATAAGGGCAGCGAAAGAACTTGCCCGTGTTGCCGCAGGCGTCGCCCGCGACCATGGTGCCCTTGTGCGGGCAGCGGTTGTGCAGCACGCGCACGCTTTTGTCGCTGTGGCGGACCATCACCACGGGCTGGTTGCCGACGGTGGTGGTGATGTAGTCGCCCGGGTTGGGCACCTGGCTGTCATGGCCGACATAGACCCAGGTGTTGGCGTACAGGCGTTCCATCTCCAGGTCGAACAGTTCCTGGTCGATGAAAAGGTCCTTGTGCACCTCGGTGTCGCGGAGCAGCGCGCGGATGGCGTCGGGATTGTCGCGGTATTTGCCCATGGTCGCTTCCTTGTCGGGGACTACAGGTCCAGCACCAGGCGCGCGGACTTGGCGCGCGAGATGCAGATCTGGATGATCTTGCCGCTCGCCTTCTCGGTGTCGGAAAGGTAGTAATCGCGGTGGTCGGGTTCGCCTTCCAGCACGGTGGCCTGGCACACGCCGCATTCGCCGCGCTTGCAGTCGACCATCGGGTCGCAGCCTTCTTCTTCCATCACCTCGACGATGGTCTTGTCGGCGGGAATCGTCAGCACGCGGCCGGACTGGCGCAGTTCGACCTCGAAGGCCTGGTCGCCGGCCTGCGGCGCGGCCGTCGCGAAAAGCTCGAAATGGATATGGGCGTCGGGCCAGTGGCGTGCGTGCGCGCCCTGGATGACGGCGTCGATCAGCCCCTTGGGACCACAGACGTACAGGTGCTGGCGCGGGGTGGCCGACGCCAGCAGCGCCTGCAGGTCGAACCGGCTCGCGGGATCGTCGTCGGCGTGCAGCGTCAGGTCGCCGCCCGCCAGCGCCTGCAGCTCGGGCAGGAAGGCAAGCTGGTCCTTGCTGCGGCCGCAGTAATGCAGATGGAACGCGCGGCCGGCGGACTTGAGCGCGGCGGCCATGGACGCAATCGGCGTGATGCCGATGCCGCCCGCAATCAGAATGACCGGCTCGTCGCCGGCAGGCGATTCGTGCAGCGGAAAGTCGTTCTTCGGGCCTTCCACGGTCAGCACGTCGCCCTCCGACAGCGCGTGCATGTGGCGCGATCCGCCCTGGCTGGTTTCTTCCAGCCGCACGCCCAGGCGGTACTCGGCGGGTTCGGCAAAGCGTCCCGCCTCGGGCGCCATCTGCACCAGCGAATAGCAGCGCGGGTCGCGCAGGCTGGGGATCGTCACCTTCAGGTGCGCGCCGGGGCCGAAGGCGGGCAGCGCGCCGCCGTCTTCGCGCGCCAGCCGGAACGAGCGGATCAGCGGCGATTCCTGCCGGACTTCCCGGACGATCAGTTTGAGTGTCTGCACGATGTCTGTCTCTGTCTGATGGCGGCCTCAGGCGGCCAGTTTTTCCGCAATCTGGCGTTCCATGGGCTCGCACTTCACGTTGGCAAGCGCCGTGTCGCGCAGCGCGCGCAGCGCGTCGGCGGCATCGGGACGGCCGGCCAGCTGGTCCGCCGCCGCGATGAGCTGCCGGTACTTGCCGCCGCCGCGCACATGGGTATCGCTGTAGCCCTTGACCAGGCGGCGGCAGTTGACGGTCTCGACCGCCAGCGCGTAGTCGCGCGGCGCCAGCCGGGCCACCAGCGCCAGCCACGTTTCCAGCGATTCGGCCTCGATCTGGTGGCGCAGCGTGCCGCGCCGGAAGCGCCGCATGCCGGCCAGCGTGTACAGCATCAGGAAGCCGCCCAGCGTGCCGCTGCGCAGGCGGCGGCCCTTGCCGAGCCTGCGCTCCACGAAGCCGCCGAAGGCCTTGGAGCCCTCCAGCCAGCGGCCCAGCCGCGCCGGCAGCGTGCCGCAGATCTCTTCCAGCCGGGGGTGCATGAATTCGGTCGTGTCCACGAGCTGGCCGGGGCGCGCGCCGACTTCCGAACGCACGCGGTCAAAGCGCGTGCCGCGCGTCTTCAGGTCCGCCACGCGGATCACGTCGTCGTACGCCATGGCCGTGGCCACGTAGCGCGCGGCGGCACAGGTCAGCGCCCATTGGCTGGCGTCGCCGCCGTGCTGCGCGTCCAGGTCGCGGATCGCCTTCATCCGGCGCAGGTAGTCTTCGGCGTAGGCCAGGTCCTGGAATTCGATCTGTCGGCGCACGCCCGCGGTCAGCATGGGCTGCGCACAGGCCGGAAAGTCGCGCCGGATGGCGTCCAGCAAGGCCTGCGCGCGCGGGCTGGCGGCGCGCTCGGGCACGGGCGGAACGGGACGCGCGAGGTCGATGGCGGCGGGCGCGTCCGGCGCCTTGTCGGCCGACTCGAAGCCCAGCGCAAACGCCCGCAGGCTCGCGTCCACGCCCAGGCCCGCGCGCCGCACGGTGGCCTCGAAGTCGTCGCGGGTAAAGGGCAGGGCGCCGCTGCCGGCCACCGCGCCAAAGAGGCTGGCGCTGATGACGCTGCCGGCGCGGTCGGCCAGATCCTGCAGGTCGAAGCACAGGAAGCGGCGCGCGGCGGCGCGTCCCGCTTCCAGCACCTTGTTCGGGTCCGCGATCCCGTTGCCGGGCGCGGACTTTTCGCTGACTGCAAAGCTGCGGTGCGACGACGCGATCAGGACCGTGCGTTCGGGCGTCACGAGACCGCGCTGGATGGCGCGGCCGCCTTCCATCAGTTCGGCGGCCACCACCAGGTCCACGTCGCCCGGCGTGGGCATCAGCGCCAGGGCCGGCTGGCGGCCGGCGCGCTGCACGTCGGCCTCGGGCAGCAGCTCCAGGTAGTAGATCGTGGCGCCGGTGCGCTGCGCCACGCCCGGCACCGAGGTGGTCTGCGCCCACCAGCCCGCGTGCTCGGCCATGTCGACGATCCAGTCGGCCAGCACGCCGCCGCCCTGGCCGCCCATGGCCAGGATGGCGATCTTGATGGGGTTGCCTTGTTGCATCGCCGCCGCGTTCATGGTGCTGGGTTCCTCAAAGGGCGTCGTGCGCCAGGCGCGCCGCGCGGCGCCGTTGCAGAAAGCCGATCACCGCGCCGCGCAGGCGCGCCACGAAGCGGTCGGCGCCGGTCGGGTTGTGGATGATGTCGGCGCGGTAGAACGACGGGCACAGCACGGCCGCATGCGCGACCTCGCCACAGTTGCCGCAGCCCACGCAGCTGCTTTCCACGTGCGCGACCGGGTCTTCCTTGAGGGGATCGCCGCTGTCCTTGACCGTCAGCGACGGGCAGCCGGACAGCCGGATACAGGCGTGGTCGCCCGTGCAGACATCCGGATCCACGCCAAAGCGTTCCTTCACGACGCGCTTGCCTTCCTTGACCGCCTTGTTGAAGAGCGGCTTCACGCGCCGCTGCTTGTTCAGCATGCATTCGGACTGCGCGATGATGACCTTGGGACCCTTGATGTCGGTGGTCAGCGCCTCTTCGATGGTGGCGCGCACCTTGGCGACGTCGTAGGTCCTGTCCAGCGTGCGCACCCACTTCACGCCCACGCCGCGCACGGCCTGGTCGATCGGGTTGTTGGTCGAGCGGTCGGGGTTGTCGGCGCGCGAGGACAGGATGTCCTGCCCGCCGGTGGCCGAGGCGTAGAAGTTGTCGACGATGACGATGACGCCGTCGTACTTGTTGAACACCGCGTTGCCGATGCCGGACGCCAGCCCGTTATGCCAGAAGCCGCCGTCGCCCATGATGGAGATGGGCCGCTTGGCGGCCGGCACGTTGAACGCGGCCGCGCTGGAGGCGCCCAGGCCGTAGCCCATCGTCGTGGCGCCCAGGTTGAACGGCGGCAGGATGGAAAACAGGTGGCAGCCGATGTCGCACGAGATATGGTGCTGGCCCAGCGTTTCCTGCGCCAGCGTCAGCGCCGAAAAGATCGGCCGCTCCGGACAGCCCGTACAGAAGCCGGCGGGCCGCGGCGGCACAACGGCCGCCAGGCCTTCGACGTGCTTGTGGAAGGTGATGGGCTGCTCGGCGGGGCGCGCGGGTTTGGGCCGCGAGATTTCGGTGATCGTGAGCTGCGGTTCAGCCGGCGCTTGCGCCTGGCCATCCGCCGCCACGGCCGGATGCGTCTGCAGCGATTCCGGCCGGTTGCGCTTGAGGAACTCGCGCAGGCCGTCGCGCATGACCTGGGTGGTGTATTCGCCTGCCATCGGCAGCACGTCCTTGCCGGACAACTGCGTGCTCACACCCGCGCGGCGCAGGACCGCGTGCAGGTTCTGCTCGATGTAGTCCGGTTGCCCTTCCTCCAGCAGCAGCACGGCGCGCTTGCTCCGGCAGAAGTCGATGACCTCGTCCTCGATGACGGGGTAGGTCACGTTCATGACGTACAGCGGGATGCGGCTGTTGCCGAAGTTGTCCGCCAGGCCCAGAAGCTGCAGCGCGCGAATCACGCCGTTGTACAGGCCGCCCTGCAGGATCAGTCCGATATCGCCCTGCTCGCCGTCGAAGTGTTCGTTGAGCTGGTGTTCCTTGATGTAGCGAATGGCGGCGGGCCAGCGCTCCTTGATCTTTTCCTGTTCGTGCAGGAACGACGCCGGCGGCAGCACGATGCGGCTGGTGTCGCGCGCCGGGCTTTCCAGCGCCTCGGCCAGGCTGAATGCCGGGCGCTTGTTTTCCTTGGCGATGAAACGCCCGTGCACGTGGCAGCCGCGGATGCGCAGTTGCAGCATCACGGGCGTCTTGCTGGCTTCGGACAGCGCAAAGCCGTCCTCCACCGCCTTGACCATGCTTTCCAGGTTAGGGCGCGGGTCCAGCAGCCAGATCTGCGACTTCATGGCGAACGCGTGCGAGCGTTCCTG
Organism: Achromobacter mucicolens; assembly: GCF_029866465.1. NCBI lineage: Bacteria > Pseudomonadati > Pseudomonadota > Betaproteobacteria > Burkholderiales > Alcaligenaceae > Achromobacter > Achromobacter mucicolens. The sequence goes on from NZ_CP123364.1 coordinate 969,252, forward strand.
CATGATCGACGAACCTTCGCCGTAGTCTTCGCCCACGATGACCAGCGCGCCGCCCGTGACGCCGCCCGAGGCCAGGTTGGCCAGCGCGTCGGACGCGACGTTGGTGCCCACCGTGGATTTCCAGGTGACGGCGCCGCGGATGGGGTACATGACGGAGGCCGCCAGCGTGGCCGCGGCCGTGGCTTCCGAGGCGCTGGCCTCGAAGTGCACGCCCAGTTCCTGCAGGATGTCGCTGGCGTCGGCCAGCACGTCCATCAGATGCGAGATCGGCGAACCCTGATAGCCGGCGACGTAGCCCACGCCCGATTGAAGCAGCGCCTTCGTGACGGCAAGAATCCCTTCGCCGCGAAATTCCTCGCCCGCGCCGATGCGCAGCTGCTGGACTTCTTTCTTGAAAGATCTTTCCGCCATCTGGATCCCTTGAGCGGACCCGGGCGGGTCCTTAATCCGTGCTGCCGTGCAGCATCGTCCTGCCACGAAAACATCGCCTGAAAAATACTTTAGGAGTCAACGTTTTAGCTGTCAATAAAAAAGATGAAATTTCATGGAAATCAAAAAATATCACGCTAAAACAAGGGTGTATATACTGGTTGTCCTTTAGCTTTTTGACGGTTTCGGAGCGCTGCAATGGTGCAAAAACGGGTTGCGATTTGGGGTATACCCTGTGCTGCGCAACAGCATTGCGGTACAGCATGGCGCGCGGCTGCGCCGTCGTGGTGCAATTCGCTTTTCGGCAACGGGGCGGGCCTTCGAAATGGGTGCGTGGGAGCAAACCAACATGCAGGCGGATAAGCCACGCGGCACGCGCGCGGCAGCGGCGGGCCCGCGGTTCGTCGACGGCTACCTGGCCTACCTGCTCGCGCAGGCCAGCCAGCGCATCTCGGCGGAATTCCATCAACAGGTCAAGGCCGCCGGGTTGTCCGTGACCGAATGGCGCGTGCTGGCCAGTCTTCAGGGCAGCGCCGGCGAAACCATCGGCAGCCTGGCGGTGCTGGCCATCACCAAGCAGCCCACGCTCAGCAAGGTCGTGCAGCGCATGGAAGCCGACGGGCTGGTGGCCCGCACCGGCGTACGCGCAGACCGCCGTCAGACGCGGGTCTGCATCACGGCCAAGGGCTCAAACCTCATCGGCGGGCTGTGCGAGCAGGCCTTGCAGCATCAAAAGGCGGTGCTCGCGCCCTTCGGCGAAGCCAAGGCCGCGATGCTCATCGAAATGCTCGATGTCCTGATGACCGAGCACGTGCCGCTGGAGCTGCCCATCGACACCGACGAATGACGCCTTCCGTTGCAAGCACGCACTCGAACATCGTTCGGTCCGATTATTTCGTTACATGCTTATGCGTCCCTGATTGCCCGCTCTCTCTGAAAACCCCCTCCGGTACGCACAAACCCTGAATTGACGCGGGTCTCGCCGCTAGGCACACTCGCGCCGGTATTCAGACTACTGTCAGGAGTTGACACCTATGCGCCGCACTTTGATTGCTATCGCGATCGCCGCCGCCGTGGCAGTGCCCTCGATCGGGCAAGCCAAGACCTTCCGCTGGGCCGCCCAGGGCGACATCCTCACGTTCGACCCGCACTCGCAAAACGAGGGCATGACGATCGCCGCCAACAGCTACATCTACGAGCCGCTCGTCGACTACGACAAGTCCTTCAAGGTGTCGCCGCGACTGGCCACGGAATGGGAGCAGGTGTCGCCCACGCTGTATCGCTTCAAGCTGCGCCCCAACGTCAAGTTCCATGACGGCGCCGCGTTCACCGCCGACGACGTGGTGTTCTCGATCCACCGCGCCATGGCGCCCACGTCCAACTACAAGGCCTACACCACCGGCATCAAGGAAGCGCGCAAGATCGACGACCTGACGGTCGAGATCGAAACCTCGGCGCCCAACCCCGTGCTGCTGCGCCAGCTGACCAACGTGTTCATCATGAACAAGGCCTGGTCCGAAAAGAACAACATCGCCAAGCCGCAGGACTTCGTCAACAAGGAAGAAACCTACGGCGCGCGCAACACCAACGGCACCGGTCCCTACAAGCTCAAGAGCCGCGAAGTCGACGTGCGCACGGTCTTCGAGGAAAACAAGGACTGGTGGAACAAGGCCGGCAAGGTCGGCAACGTGACCGAAGTCGTGTTCACCCCGATCAAGCAGAACGCCACGCGCACCGCCGCGCTGTTGTCCGGCGAGATCGACTTCGTGCTGGATCCGGCCGCGCAAGACCTGGACCGCCTGCGCCAGTCCCAGAAGGTCGTCGAGGGCAACGAATACCGCACCATCTACCTGGGCCTGGACCAGAAGCGTCCGGAGCTGCAGTACTCCAACATCAAGGGCAAGAACCCGTTCCAGGACGTGCGCGTGCGCGAAGCGCTGTACCGCGCCATCGACGTCGACGCCATCAAGCGCGCCGTGATGCGCGGCCTGTCGGCGCCCACCGGCACGATGATCGCGCCGCAGGTGCATGGCTGGGCCGAATCGCTGCACAAGCGCGTGCCCTATGACCCCGAAAAGGCCCGCGCCCTGCTGAAGGAAGCCGGCTACGACGGCACGCTGAACTTCACGCTGGACTGCCCGAACAACCGCTACATCAACGACGAAGCCATCTGTCAGGCCGTCGTCGGCATGTGGGCCAAGGTCGGCGTCAAGGCCACCATGAACGCCATGCCGCGTTCCACCTACTTCCCGAAGGTGCAGTCGTTCGACACCAGCGCCTACCTGTTCGGCTGGGGCGTGCCCACGTTCGACGCCATGTACACGCTGCAGAACCTGATCCGCACCAAGGGCGAGGGCGCGGACGGCATGTACAACCTGGGCAACTACAGCAACAAGGAACTGGACGTCATCATCGACCGGATCAAGACCGAGACCGATCCCAAGAAGCGCGACGCCGACATCATCACCGTGCTGGAAGGGCACGCCAAGGACTTCGGGCACATCCCGCTGCACGACCAGGTCATCCCCTGGGCCATGCGCAAGAACGTCACGGTCATCCACCGTGCCGACAACCGCCTCGTTGCCGATTGGGTCAAGGTTGACTGATCCAGGCTAACCAGACGGCGGGACCTACCCGGTTCCGCCGTCTTGCTTTTTTCCGCCTATGTTCGCTTTCATACTGCGTCGCCTGTTGCAGGCCGTAGCGGTGATGCTCACCGTCGCGCTACTGGCCTTCGTGCTTTTTCAATACGTCGGCGACCCTGTCACCATCATGCTGGGACAGGACGCCACCGATGCCGAGCGCATCGAACTGCGTGAACGCCTGGGCCTGAACGAGCCCGCCATCGTTCAATTCGGCCATTTCGTGGCCAATGCCGTGCAGGGCAATTTCGGCATCTCCCTGCGCCAGAGCGAACCCGTTTCCACCCTGCTGAAATCCCGCCTGCCCGCCACGCTTGAGCTGTCGATGGTGGCTGCCTTGCTGGCGCTGGTCGTGGGTGTGCCGCTGGGCGTGTACACCGCGCTCAAGCGCAACAGCCTGGTCTCGCAGATGCTGCTGGCCGGGTCGCTGCTGGGCGTGTCGCTGCCGACCTTCCTGATCGGCATCCTGCTGATCCTGGTGTTCTCGGTGCAACTGGGCTGGCTGCCCAGCTACGGGCGCGGCGATACCGTCAGCCTGGGCTGGTGGACCTCGGGCCTGTTCACCGCCACGGGCTGGAAGCATCTCATCCTGCCGTCCATCACGTTGTCGCTCTTCCAGATGACGCTGGTGCTGCGGCTGGTGCGCTCCGAAATGCTGGAGGTCCTGCGCTCGGACTACATCAAGTTCGCGCGCGCCCGGGGCCTGAAGCGCCGCGCCATCCACTTCGGCCACGCGCTCAAGAACACGATGGTGCCCGTCATCACCATCACCGGCCTGCAACTGGGCGGCATCATCGCCTTCGCCATCGTGACCGAGACCGTGTTCCAGTGGCCGGGCATGGGCCTGCTTTTCATCCAGGCCGTCCAATTCGCCGACGTGCCGGTGATGGCCGCGTACCTGTGCCTGATCGCGCTGGTGTTCGTGGTCATCAACCTGATCGTCGATCTTCTGTATTTCGTCGTGGACCCGCGGCTGCGTTCCGGGCTGACTCGCGGCGGGGGGGCTCACTGATGCGCGCCGTACTCAAACGCTGGTGGGACAGCGACATTGCCTGGGCCTGGCGCCGGGCGCCCGTGGCCATCGTGGCCACCCTGTTGCTCGCGGCGCTCTTAATCGGTTCCTTCGGGGCCGGCTGGGTCGCGCCGCACAATCCGTTCGACCTGACCAAGGTCGAGCTGCTGGACGCGTTGCTGCCGCCGGCCTGGGAACCCAACGGGCAGGCCACGTACCTGCTGGGCACCGACAGCCAGGGCCGCGACCTGTACTCGGCCATCCTGTACGGCACGCGCGTGTCGTTGCTGATCGGCCTGGCCTCGGTGCTGCTGTCCATGCTGATCGGCATCGTGCTCGGGCTGGTGTCGGGTTATGCCGGCGGCCGCATCGACGCCTTCATCATGCGGGTCGCCGACGTGCAGCTCTCGTTCCCCGCCATCCTGATCGCGCTCCTGATCGACGGCGTGGCGCGGGCGGCGGTGCCGCGCGAGATGCACGAGATCATCGCCTTTCCGGTGCTGATCGGCGCCATCGCGCTGGCCGGCTGGCCGCAGTACGCCCGCACGGTGCGCGGTTCGACGCTGGTCGAAAAGAACCGCGAGTACGTGCAGGCCGCGCGCGTGATCGGCGTGGCCTCGCCCGTCATCATGTTCCGCCACGTGCTGCCCAACGTGCTGGGTCCGGTGCTGGTGCTGGCCACCGTGCACCTGGCCACCGCCATCATCACCGAGGCGACGCTGTCGTTCCTGGGGGTGGGGGTGCCGCCGACCGCGCCGTCGCTGGGCACGCTGATCCGGATCGGCAACGATTTCCTGTTTTCCGGAGAGTGGTGGATCACCATTTTCCCGGGCGCGGCGCTGGTGCTGCTGGTGCTGTCGGTCAACCTGCTGGGTGACTGGCTGCGCGATGCGCTCAATCCGCGACTGAACTGAGGTAACCATGAGCGCATTACTCGAAGTCCGCAACCTGCGCGTGGAATTTCCCACGCGCCGCGGCACGCTACGCGCCCTGGACGATGTGTCCTTTTCCATCCAGGCTGGCGAAGTCCTGGGCGTGGTGGGCGAATCCGGCGCCGGCAAATCGCTGACCGGCGCTTCCATCATCGGCCTGCTTGAACCCCCCGGCCGCATTGCCGCCGGCGAGATCCTGCTGGCGGGCCGGCGCATCGACAACCTGCCCGACGAACAGATGCGCCGCGTGCGCGGCCGCGAGATCGGCGCGGTGTTCCAGGACCCGCTGACCTCGCTGAACCCGCTGTACACGGTGGGCAGGCAACTGGCCGAAACCATCGTCACGCATCTGGACATGACGTGGGCGCAGGCGCGCAACCGCGCGGTGGAACTGCTGGCGTCCACTGGCATCCCCGCCGCGCGCGAGCGCATCGATCACTACCCGCACCAGTTTTCCGGCGGCATGCGCCAGCGCGTGGTGATCGCGCTGGCCCTGGCCGCCGAGCCGAAGCTGGTGGTGGCCGACGAACCCACCACCGCGCTGGACGTGTCGATCCAGGCGCAGATCATCGAACTGCTCAAGCGCCTGTGCCGCGAGCACGGCACGGCCGTCATGCTGATCACGCACGACATGGGCGTGATCGCCGAGACCGCCGACCGCGTGGCGGTGATGTACGCCGGCCGCGTGGCCGAGATCGGGCCGGTGGCCGACGTGATCCACAAGCCGCGCCACCCCTACACGGCGGGGCTGATGGGGTCCATTCCCACGCTCGAAGGCCACATCGAGCGGCTGGTGCAGATCGACGGCAGCATGCCGCGGCTGAACGCCATTCCGCCGGGCTGTGCGTTCAACCCGCGCTGCGGCCAGCGCCTGCCGCGCTGCGCGCACGACCGCCCCGAGCTGATGCCCGCGGGCACGTCGCGCGCGGCCTGTTGGCTGCATGACAAAGGCAATACGTTGGAGGTGGCCGCATGAGCACGCCCTTGGTTCAAGTAAAGGACGCGGCGCGCTGGTTCGACGTGTCGCCGCCCTGGCTGGAGCGCACGCTGGCGCGCAAGCCCAAAGTGATGCTGCGCGCGGTGGACGGGGTGTCGTTCGACATCGCCCGCGGCGAGACGCTCGCCTTGGTGGGCGAATCCGGCTGTGGAAAATCGACGGTCGCCCGCATGCTGGTGGGGCTGTACGGCCTGACCCGCGGCGACATCCAGTTCGATGGCCAGCCGCTGTCGCGCATGTCCGAGTCGGGCGGCCGCGCCTTGCGAAAGCGCCTGCAGATGATCTTCCAGGATCCGTATGCCAGCCTGAATCCGCGCTGGCGCGTGGGCCGCATCATCGCCGAGCCGATGCTGACCCACACGCAGATGACACAAGACGAGCGCGTCGCGCGCGTGGGCGATCTGCTCCGGCAGGTGGGGCTGGACCCGGCGGACCAGGGCCGCTATCCGCACCAGTTCTCGGGCGGCCAGCGCCAGCGCATCTCGATTGCGCGGGCGCTGGCGGTGAATCCGGAGTTCCTGGTGTGCGACGAGCCCACCTCGGCGCTGGACGTGTCGGTGCAGGCGCAGGTGCTGAACCTGATGAAGGACCTGCAACGCAAGCTGGGGCTGACGTACCTGTTCATTTCCCACAACCTGGCCGTCGTGCACCACGTGGCCGACCGCGTGGGGGTGATGTACCTGGGGCGCATGGTGGAAGTGGCGCCGCGCGACGAACTCTTTGCACGGCCGCGGCATCCCTACACGCGGATGCTGCTCGAGGCGATTCCGGACATCAACGGCGCGGGCAAGCCGCGCACGGCGGTGGCGGGCGAGGTGCCCAATCCCCTGAATCCGCCGTCCGGCTGCACCTTCCATCCGCGCTGCCCGCACGCCAACGACCGATGCAAGGCCGAGGCGCCGGCCGCGAAGCTGGCGGGGGTGTCGATCGTGGCCTGCCACGCCGTCGAGGAAGGCCGGATCACCGTGTAATCCTGCCGCCGCCGCGGACCGGGCGCCTGCCCGGGCTGCGGCGGGCCGAGCTCAATGGCGGTGGTTGTGGACGTCGTCGTAGGGCGTGTCGTCGTCCTCGTCGTCCGTGTCGTCGTCCTCTTCCTCGTCTGCTTCGTCCGGATCGGGCTGCGGTTCCTCGGTCAGGGCGAAAGGCAGCACTTCCTCAAGGTTGTCGGACCAGGCGGACTCTTCGCCGTCGTGGTCCAGCTTGATGAAGCGCTCGCCGTCGTTCAGCGAGATCTGGATCGCCCACAGGTACAGGCAGTCGTAGGTGTCGTCATCGGACTGCGGCAGGCCGCCGCGGTTGCCGAGCAGGCGCGCGCCCGGCCCGCCCATCTGCACGTGCGTCTGTTCCTCGTCCGCCTCGGCTTTCTCGTCCATTGGGACGCCGTAGGTCACCCATTCGGTGCCTTCGTCGCCCAGCACCACTTCCGCCAGCACCGGCTTGCCCAGATAGGCGCTGAGGGCGTCCGCGGTCTTGGCCAGCATGTCCAGTTCGGGGGCGCTGAAATGGGTCAAGGAAGCGGGTGGAGTGGCAGAGGCGGACATGTTGGTTCCTGGGCGCGATGAAGCCGCGACGGCACGGCAGATACGTCAGGCGCTATTGTCGCGCGAACGGCGCTGCGTTGCATCGGGCGCTTGGATTACGAAGAAACGTGTGCGGTATCCGGATGGCGTGCCGGGGCGGCGGCATATCGGTGACGTATACATCGAGCCGGACGAGGCCTACACTGGCCGGCTTTCGTCTTCCTGCCTTTCCGTTTCAAACATGCGCGCCGACGCTCCGCAGCTTCCCCTCCGCTTTTTCCTGTTCCCCCTGCTGGCCGCCCTGATCTGGTCGGTCAACATGATCGTGACCAAGATGGCCGCCGGCGTGATCGCGCCCGCCGCCATCGGCTTTTACCGCTGGGCGCTGGCGGGCATCGTGCTGACCCCCTTTGCGTTGCCTGGCGTCTGGGCGCAGCGACGCCAGGTGCTGGCGCATCTGCCGAAGTTCGCGGTGCTGGGCGGACTGGGCATGGCGCTGTACCAGGGCCTCGCGTACGTGGCGGCCGCCTCGACCACGGCCACCAACATGGGTTTCATCACCGCGATGATTCCGCTCATGACCATCGCCGTCATGGCGCTCATCATGCGTGAGCGGCCCTCGGCGATGGCGGTGCTGGGCAGCCTGGTCTCGCTGGCCGGGCTGGCGTTGCTGATCGGCGAGGGCGATCCGGCCCGGCTGCTGTCGGTGGGCGCCAACCATGGCGACGTGCTGATGGGGCTGGGCGCGCTGGCCTATGCGCTGTACGGCGTGCTGCTGCGGCGCTGGGCGCTGCCGGTGGGGCCGTGGCAGTCGCTGTACGTGCAGGTCGCGTTCGGCATCCTGTTCCAGCTTCCCGCCTTCCTGATGGCCGCGCCGTCGCCGCTCAATGCCGCCAACGTGCCGCTGGTGCTGTATGCCGCGGTGTTCCCGTCGCTGTTCGCGCCGTATCTGTGGATGCAGGGCGTGCGCCACCTGGGGCCCAACCGCGCCAGCATCTTCCTGAACGTCATGCCCGTGTTCACGGTGGCCATCGCGGCGCTGTTCCTCGATGAAAAGCCGCATCTCTTTCACATTGCCGGCGGCGCGCTGGCGCTGGCCGGCGTGATGCTGGCGCAGATGCGCACGCCGGGCATGCCGGGGCGCGCGGCAAAAACCCGCTGACGCGGCAAGGGGCCGGATCACGCCTGCCGCACGCCGGTCAGGGTTCCGGCCTACAATCAACGGTTTCTCAGCTATATCTCACCTACGAGCCCATGGCCCAATACGTCTACACCATGAACCGCGTCGGCAAGATCGTGCCGCCCAAGCGGCAGATCCTGCGCGATATCTCGCTTTCGTTTTTTCCTGGCGCCAAGATCGGCGTGCTGGGCCTGAACGGCTCGGGCAAGTCGACGCTGCTGAAGATCATGGCGGGCGTCGACCGCGAGATCGAAGGCGAAGCCGTGCCCATGCCCGGCCTGAACATCGGTTACCTGCCGCAGGAACCGCAGCTCAATCCCGAGCACACCGTCCGCCAGGCGGTCGAGGAAGGCCTGGGCGCCGTCGTCACCGCCAAGAAGCGCCTGGACGAGGTCTACGCCGCGTACGCGGAACCCGACGCCGATTTCGATGCGCTGGCCGCTGAACAGGCCGAACTCGAAGCCATCATCGCCGCCGCCGCTTCCAGCGGCGCGGACGACATCGAACACCAGATGGAAATCGCCGCCGACGCGCTGCGCCTGCCGCCCTGGGACGCCATCGTCGGCAAGCTGTCCGGCGGTGAAAAACGCCGCGTGGCCCTGTGCCGCCTGCTGCTGTCCAAGCCCGACATGCTGCTGCTGGACGAGCCCACCAACCACTTGGACGCCGAGAGCGTGGAGTGGCTGGAGCAATTCCTGCACAAGTTCCCCGGCACCGTCGTCGGCGTGACCCACGATCGCTACTTCCTGGACAACGCGGCCGAATGGATCCTGGAACTGGACCGCGGCTACGGCATCCCCTGGAAGGGCAACTACAGCTCGTGGCTCGAACAGAAGGAAGACCGCCTCAAGCAGGAAGAGTCCTCCGAATCCGCGCGCCAGAAGACCATCAAGAAGGAACTGGAGTGGGTGCGCCAGAACCCGAAGGGCCGCCAGGCCAAGGCCAAGGCGCGTCTGGCGCGTTTCGAGGAATTGTCTTCCTACGAATACCAGAAGCGCAACGAAACCCAGGAAATCTTCATTCCCGTGGGCGAGCGCCTGGGCAACGAGGTCATCGAGTTCAACAATGTCAGCAAGGCCTACGGCGACCGCCTGCTGATCGACAACCTCAGCTTCAAGGTGCCGCCGGGCGCCATCGTCGGCATCATCGGCGCGAACGGCGCCGGTAAGTCCACGCTGTTCCGCATGATCGCCGGCCGCGAGCAACCGGATTCGGGCGAAGTGAAGATCGGCCAGACCGTCAAGCTGGCGTACGTCGACCAGTCGCGCGACGCGCTGGAAGACAAGAAGACGGTATTCGACGCGGTGGCTGACGGCGCCGACCTCTTGACCGTGGGCAAGTTCGAAATGTCGTCGCGCGCCTATCTGGGCCGCTTCAACTTCAAGGGCGGCGACCAGAACAAGGTCGTGGGCCAGCTCTCGGGCGGCGAACGCGGCCGCCTGCACATGGCCAAGACGCTGATCGCCGGCGGCAACGTCCTCTTGCTTGACGAACCGTCCAACGACCTCGACGTCGAAACGCTGCGCGCCCTGGAAGACGCGCTGCTCGAGTTCCCCGGCAGCGTCATGGTCATCAGCCACGATCGCTGGTTCCTGGACCGTATCGCCACGCACATCCTCGCGTTCGAAGGCGATTCGCAAGTCGTGTTCTTTGACGGCAACTACCAGGAATACGAAGCCGACAAAAAGCGCCGCCTGGGCGAAGAGGGCGCCAAGCCCAAGCGCCTGCGCTACAAGGCGCTGAAGTAAAAAGCCGAAAGCCGATTCCTCTGGTGTCTGACACCCAGGTGGCACAGCGGTCGATTCAGGACGCCGCCGCAAGGGTGTCAGACACCAGCCAGTAGGAACACACGCCAAGCATCCCGGCCAAGCGCCGGGATTTTTTTCGGCCAGGCGTTATGCTGACAGCTTGTCCTGGGAGTCTTTCACCATGCTGCTGTCCGCCACCGATTCCACCCTGCTGATCGTCGACATGCAGGGCCGCCTGATGCCTGTCATTCACGACGGCGATGCCGTGCTCAACGCCGCGCACAAGCTGGCGCAGGCGGCGCGGCTGCTTGATGTGCCGGTCGTGGCCACCGAGCACCACAGCAAGATGCTGGGCGTGACCGTGGACCCGTTGCGCGAACTAATCCAGGCCACCTTCCAGAAGATGCACTTTTCCTCGGCCCGGGAACCGGGCTTCGACGGCTGGCTGCCGGCCTCGCGCCGCACGGTGCTGGTGGCGGGCTGCGAGGCGCACATCTGCGTGCTGCAAACCGTCATCGGCCTGTTGGAACTGGGCTACAAGGCCGTGCTGGTCGCGGACGCGGCAGGTTCGCGCAAGTCCTCAGACCATCATGCCGCGTTGCGCCGGGCCCGCGCGCACGGCGCGGAAATCGTCACGTCGGAAATGGCGATTTTCGAGTGGATGGAGACCTGCGAGCACCCGCGCTTTCGCGACGTGTTACGTCTGGTCAAATAGCGGCCCGCGCCTGCAACATCGTCCCCAGGAGAGCGCAACGATTTGCTCTCCCTTTGACACAATTCCTGGGCAAACCTAACACCATGTCCCCGGATATTTTGCGATCCTGAAGGCTCCTAACCCCAAAAAGGTCCGCGCGCTCGCGTTTAGTTTCACCGGTGCGGCCCCGGGTAAAAGAACAGGAGCTTCATCATGAAAATCGCATCGCTTTCCAAGATCTGTGCCGCCGTGGCGCTGGCTGCCACCATGGCGGGTTGTTCATCGTGGGATGGCATGAGCCATCGCCAGAAGAGTACCGTGGGCGGCGCCGCACTGGGCGGCGTGGCGGGCGCCGTCATCACCAACGGCGGCGTGCTCGGCACAGTCGGCGGCGCGGCGATCGGCGGTGTGATCGGCGACCAGGTGGGCAAGCGCTAAGCCTTCGTCGCCCCAAAAGCAACGCCCGGCAATGCCGGGCGTTTTTTTATGCGCAACGCGCGCCGGCAGGGCCGGCGCACAGCAGAGACATCAGGTCTCGTTCTGCGGCATTTCGATCTTCACTTCCAACACCTCGAGCGTGTCCTGGCGTTCCAGGTGCACCTTGATGTCTTCAGGATTGATCTTCACGTACTTGGAAATGACCGCGATCAGTTCCTGCTGGAGTTGCGGCAGGTAATCGGGGGAATCCCCGCGGCCACGCTCGTGGGCAAGGATGATCTGCAACCGTTCTTTGGCGACGGACGCGGAGGTCTTCTTTTGACCGAGCAGAAACGACAGGAAGGACATCGCTTACTTGCCTCCGAACAGGCGTTTCAGGAAACCCGGCTTTTCGTAGTCGGTAAAGCGCAGGGCCTTGTCTTCGCCAAGGTAACGGCTGACCACGTCCTTGTAGGCTTCCGAGACGTCGGTGTCTTTCAGGTGGATGGCAGGCAAGCCCTGGTTCGAGGCCTGCAGCACGGCTTCCGATTCGGGAATCACACCGATGAGCTTGATGCGCAGGATGTCTTCGATGTCGGTCAGCGACAGCATTTCGCCGTCGGACACGCGCTTGGGGTTGTAGCGCGTGAGCAGCAGGTATTCCTTGACCGGCTCGTCACCCTCGACCGCGCGCTTGGACTTGGCGGCCAGGATGCCCAGGATACGGTCGGAGTCGCGCACCGACGAGACTTCGGGGTTGGTGACCACCAGCGCGTCATCCGCGAAGTAGGCCGCCATCAGGGCGCCGGTCTCGATGCCCGCGGGGGAGTCGCAGACGATGTAGTCGAAACCCATTTCCTTCAGGTCGTTGATGACCTTTTCCACGCCTTCCTGCGTCAGCGCATCCTTGTCGCGCGTTTGCGAAGCCGGCAGGATGAAAAGGTTTTCGAGCTGCTTGTCCTTGATGAGCGCTTGCTTGAGGGTCGCCTCGCCCTGGATCACATTGACGAAGTCATACACCACGCGACGCTCGCAACCCATGATGAGGTCGAGGTTGCGCAGGCCGACGTCGAAGTCGATGACAGCGGTCTTGTGGCCCCGCATCGCGAGGCCCGCGGAAAAACTGGCGCTCGTCGTGGTTTTGCCCACGCCGCCTTTGCCGGAAGTCACCACAACAATGCGTGTCATGACGATCAAACCCTTATGTTCGAATAAATCGCGTTATCGTAAAGCAAAAAGCCCGTGTAAGGCTTCTTACAGGATGTGTTGAGATTTGAGCGGGCCGCTGCCGGGCCGCCGTCTCGCAGGATGCCGCACACAGCGCGCGGCATCAGGCCTTCAGCGCTTCGATGCGCAGCGTGTCGCCATCCAGCCGGACCAGCGCGGGCTGATTCTGCAGCGTGCGGTCGAGCTTGTCCTCGACCACGCGATACACGCCCGCCACTGCCAGCAGTTCCGCATCCAGATGCGTCGTGAAGATGCGCGCCGACGTATCGCCGCGCGCGCCGGCCATGGCCTTGCCGCGCAGCGGACCGTAGACGTGCACGTTGCCGTCGGCGATGACCTCGGCGCCCTGGCTGACCATGCCGATCACCACCAGGTCCGTGTGGCGGGCATAGACGCGTTGCCCCGAACGCAGCGGGCGCGTGATCACCAGCGCCGAAGACGAGTGCGGCGCCGCGGCCGTCGGACTGGACGCGGACGTGGTGCTGCTGGCCGCGCGGGCGGGCAGGGGATCCGCATCGGGCGCCGGGGCGGCAGCCTGCGCATCGGCGGCTTCATCAGCCGCAGGCTTGTCTTGCGCGGCCGCATCGGACGCAGGCGCCGGCGCGGCCTGGGCCGAGGTGTCGGTGGGCGCGGGCGCGATTTCGACCGCGGCCGCGGGCACGGACGGCACCGGCGTGGCGACGTCGTTGGGCGGCGCGGTGTCCACCACGGGGGCGGGGCGCGCTGCCGGCGTGGACAGTTCGACGGGCGTCAGGCCGGCTTCGCGCGCGGCTTGCAGGTTGGCGCCTTCGGCCACCACGCCGATCGGGGGCAGGTTGTGGCCGCGCAGCGCCGCCACCAATGCCGTCCAATCGATCTTTTCCTCGACGCGGCTGGCGTCGATGACGACGGGCTCGTTTTCAAAGAAGCTGCCGGCATCGGCCATGCGTTTGGCGAGCGCAGCGTTCAGGCGTTCGGGATCGGCACTATGCAAAACCACCCGGATGGCATAAAGGGTGGCGCTCTTGAAGTCCAGGGCTAGCGATTCAGTGTTCATCTTGATTTTGGCTGGCGGTCTGGACGCCGGAAAACGGCGTCCTCGACCGGCTGCGGGATGTCGGGGATGATAACCCGCCCGGGACGGCCTGCGCCGGGCTCACGGCGAAAGAAAAAGGCGCCGCAAGGCGCCTTTTCCCGGTATTGCGCGCGTGGGCGCGTCAACCCTGAGCCCAGGAATCGCGCAGGGTCACAATGCGGTTGAGCACCGGCGCGTCAGGCGTCGAGTCCTTCAGGTCGGCCGTGAAGTAGCCCAGGCGCTCGAATTGCCAGGTGGCGCCGGGCGTGGCCACGGTGCCGGGCTCCAGCCAGGCCGTGACGGTCTGCTTGGAGTTGGGGTTCAGGCAGGCCAGGAAGTCCTTGTCGCCGCCGTCCGGGCGCGGATCGGCAAAGAGGCGGTCGTACAGGTGAATCTGGGCAGGCACCGCGTGCGCCGCGCTCACCCACGTGATGTTGCCCTTGACCTTGACGCTGTCCGCGCCGGGCGTGCCGCTCTTGGTGTCGGGCAGGTATTCGGCCTGCACTTCGACGACTTCGCCGGCTTCGTTCTTGGTAAAGCCGGTGCAGCGCACGACGTAGCCGTACTTCAGGCGCACGGTGTTGCCCGGGAACAGGCGGAAATACTTCTTGGGCGCCTCCTCGCGGAAGTCGTCGCGCTCGATCCACAGTTCGCGCGACAGCGGGAATTCACGCACGCCGGCCTCGGGGTCATGCGGATTGCGCGGCGCGGTGCAGGTTTCGGTCTGGCCTTCGGGGTAGTTGGTGATGACCAGCTTGATCGGGTCCAGCACGGCGACCGAACGCGGGGCGATGGGGTCCAGATCGTCGCGCACGGCCTGCTCCAGCAGGCTGTAGTCGATGCGCGAGTCGGACTTGGACACCGCGGTGCGGTCGCAGAACAGGCGGATCGACGCGGGCGTGTAGCCGCGGCGGCGCAGGCCGAAGATGGTGGGCATGCGCGGATCGTCCCAGCCGTCCACGTGGCCTTCCTTCACCAGTTGCAGCAGTTTGCGCTTGCTGGTGACCACGTAGCTCAGGTTCAGGCGGGCGAATTCGTATTGATGCGGCAGCGGCTGGGCCAGCTTGCCCAGTTCGGCCAGGCGCGCCAGGATCCAGTCGTAGAACGGACGCTGGTCTTCGAATTCCAGCGTGCAGACGCTGTGCGTGATGCCTTCCAGCGCGTCTTCCACCGGGTGCGCCCAGCTGTACATCGGGTAGATGCACCACTGGTCGCCGGTGCGGTGGTGCGTGGCGTGGCGCACGCGATACATGACCGGGTCGCGCAGGTTGATGTTGGGCGAAGCCATGTTGATCTTCGCGCGCAGCACCAGGCTGCCGTCCGGATGCTTGCCGTCGCGCATCTCGCGCAACAGCGCGATGGACTCGGCGGCCGGGCGGTTGCGCCAGGGCGAGTCCGTGCCGGGTTCGGTCAGGGTGCCGCGATTGGCGCGAATCTCGTCGGCGCTTTGCTCGTCGACGTAGGCATGGCCGGCTTCGACCAGGGCTTCGGCGAACTCATACATATAGCCGAAGTAGTCGCTGGCGAAATACAGGTTCTCGCGGCCGTCGGCCTTCCAGTCGAAGCCCAGCCAGTGGACGGCCTCGATGATGGCGTCGACGTATTCCTGGTCTTCCTTCTCGGGGTTGGTGTCGTCAAAGCGCAGGTGGCAGACACCGCCGAAGTCGCGCGCCAGGCCGAAGTTCACGCAGATGCTCTTGGCGTGGCCGATGTGCAGGTAGCCGTTGGGCTCCGGCGGAAAGCGCGTGCGGATGCGGGCCGGGTCCGCTTCCCCCTGCTGCTGCAAGGCCGCCGGGCCAGGCTTGCCCGCCCAGCGCTTGCCCTGGAAGCGGTTGGCTTCGAGGTCGTCTTGGACGATGTTGAGCAGGAAGTTTGATGCGGCGGGGGTCGGCGTCGTGGCGGAGGTCATTCTTGAAAGAATAGGAAAAAGCAGCGACAAAGCGTCAATTTTGCCACGTTCCGCACCGCGCCCCTTTTCGTCACGCCTGCAACCGGTTTCAATCCGCCCCCGTAGTCGTGTAACTGGCTCTACACTACGGGCCATTATGGATATCTCGACCCTATCCCTGGCCCGGGCACAGTTCGTGGCCAGTCTTAGCTTCCTGGCGCTGTTTCTCGCCGTCTCCCTGGCCCTGGCCTGGGTGCTGCTGTTCTTCAAGATCCGCGCGCGGTGGTCCAGCCATGGCGGCTGGACGGGGGCCTACCGCTTCTGGGTCCGCATCTTCGCCCTGTCCTTCGTGCTGACGCTGGCCGCCAGCGTGCCCGTCCTGATCCAGATCGGCAGCCTGTGGGCGGGGCTGATGGACAAGATCGGCAACGTGGCCGGTCCGCTGCTGGGCTACGGCATCCTGTCGGTCTTCATTCTCAAATCCTGTTTCCTGGGCGTCATGCTGTTCGGCCAGCGCCGCGTGTCCGATGGCGCGCACACGCTGGCCGTCCTGATGGTGGCGGTGGGGCAGGTCGTGGCCGTGTTCTGGGTGCTGGCCCTGCAATCCTGGATGCAGACGCCCGATGGCGCGCTGCTGGTCGACGGCCGCTATCAGGTCTATGACTGGATGAAAGTGGTGCTCAATCCCTCGGTCGGCTGGCGCCTGGCCGTGGTGATGGTCGGGGCGGCGCTGGCCGCCTCGTTCCTGATGATGGGCGTGACCGCGCTGCAGGCGTTGCGCCGGCCGCTGGGCGAGGGTGAGCGCAGCGCGTTCAAGACGGCGCTGGTGGTGGCCGTGGTGGCCGCCTTCCTGCAAGTGCCGGTCGCAACCGGCGCGGGCCAGATGATGGCCAAGCTGCAACCTGCCAAGGCCGCCGCCGCGGCGGGCTTCTGGCAAAGCGGCCCCGTGCCGCAGCTGGTGCTGTTCGGCTGGCCGGACGCCCGGGCTCACGTCAATGTCGGCGACCTTACCTTCAACAATGCGGGCGGCATGTGGCTGCACCGGAATGCTGACGGCACCTACCAGGGCCTGGACAAGTATTCGGGCATGCTTCCCCCGGTGGCCGTGACCTTCTGGTCGGTGCGCGTGGCCGTGGGGCTCGGCGTGCTGATGCTGGCCGTGGCCTGCGTGACCTTCCTGTGGACCTTCCGCCGCGGCCTGGACCCGTCGGCCCTGCCGCCGTGGTGGCAGCGGGTCCTGTGCGGCATGATGTTTTCCGGCGGTATCGCCGTCGTGGCGGGCTGGTGGGTGTCCATCATCGGACTGCAGCCCTTCGTCGTGAACGGCACGGTCACGCAATCCGAGGTCCTGGGTTCCATGCCGTCGAGCACCGTGCTGTATGGCCTGGCCGGCTACGGGGTGCTGTACGCGCTGCTGCTCGCCGCGTTCGCCGGCATGCTGTTCCATGCCGCGCGCTACGGCGTCGTGCCCGTGCGCAAGCTGAGCGGAGGTGCGCCATGATCGCCATGCTGGCCGCCTCTCAAGGCCTGAGCCCCGACGATCCTTCTTTCTGGATGCCGCTCGCCTTCATGGCGCTGCTGTTCGTCGTGATTGCCGCGGGCATGGTCCTGGACGGCTTCGACCTCGGCGTGGGCATCCTGCTGCAGATCGCGCCGGAGCACGAGCGCGGCCGCATGATGAGCCTGCTCAGCCCGTGGCGCGACGCCAATGAATTCTGGCTGCTGCTGGGCATGGGGTTGTTCGCGGCGGCGTTTCCGTTTGCCTGGGGCGCCGTGCTGGGCAAACTCTACGGGCCGCTGACGCTCATGGTGCTGGGGGTGGTGCTGCGCAGCGTTGCGTTCGAATTCCGCATCCGCGCCCGCAACGAATTGAAGCCGCGCTGGATCTTCGCTTTCTGGGCGGGCTCGCTCATCACCGCCTTCGGCCAGGGCGTGCTGCTTGGCCGCATTGCCACGGGCTACCAGTCCGATGCGGGCTATGGCTGGTTCGCGATGTTCGTGGGCCTGTGCGCGGTGGCGGCCTACGTGCTGCTGGGCGCCGCGTGGCTGGTCATGCGCGTCGATGGCGACCTGCAGCGCCGCGCGGCCAACTGGGCGCGCCACGCGATCCGCTGGACCGCCGTGGGCATGGTGTCGATCGCGGTCACCCTGGGCCTGGCCAATGCCGGCATCTTCTACAAATGGAGCAACATCGCGCACCTGAGCCTCGCGGCGTCGGTGTGGGTGCTGATGCTGGCCGGTTTCGTGGCCGCGGAAATGCTGCTGGCGCGGCTGCCCGGCCGCGCCGACCGCTTCAGCTGGCTGCCGTTCGTGCTGACGGTCGCGCTGTTCCTGCTGATGCTGAGCGGGCTGGCCTACAGCCTGTTCCCGTACCTGATCCTGGACGACATGACGCTGTGGGACGGCGCGGGCGCGCTGGGCTCGATGCGGCTCGTGATGGCCGGCGCCGTGGTGGGGATTCCCGTGGTGCTGGTGTTCAACATCCTGGCGTACCGGTCCGTGTTCGGCAAGGAACGCCGCCGCGTGCCGCTGCTGCCGCCGCCGTCTTACTAAGGGTCTTGCGGGCCGGGCGCCATGCCGCAAAGGCGGGGCGCCCGGGCCGGCGCTACAGCACCGGCCGCGCCACCCGCTGCAGGATTTCTTCGCCGTAGGCTTCCAGCTTGCGGGCCCCCACGCCGTTGATGTGGCTCAGGTCGTCCATGGACTCGGGCTGCGCCAGCGCGATCTCGCGCAGCGTGGCGTCGTGAAAGATCACGTAGGCGGGCACGCCGTGGCTCTTGGCGACTTCGCCGCGCCAGGCGCGCAGGGCTTCGAACACGGGCTGCAATTCGGCCGGCAGGTCGATCGCCGCCGCCTTGGGCCGTCCGCTGCCCGTCTTGCCGGACCGCGGTTTCTTTTCGGATTCGCGCCGCAGCATGAGCTGGCGTTCGCCCTTGAGCACGGCGCGGCTGCCTTCGGTCAGGGCCAGCGTGCCGAAGCCTTCGTTGTCCACCGTCAGGAGGCCCTGCGCCAATAGCTGGCGCAGCACGCCGCGCCAGGCGGTGTCGGACAGGTCGGCGCCCACGCCGAATACGCTGAGCGTGTCGTGGCCATGCTGCTGGGTGCGGTCGGTGACCTTGCCACGCAGGATGTCGATGATGTGGCCGGCGCCATAGCGCTGGCCGCGTTCCTTCCAGAGCCGGTACACCGCCGACAGCACCTTCTGCGCCGCGACGGTGCCGTCCCACGCCTGGGGCGGATCCAGGCAGACGTCGCAGTTGCCGCACGCGGTGATCTGCTGGCCAAAGTACGCCAGCAGGCGCACGCGCCGGCATTCCACGGTTTCGCACAGGCCCAGCATGGCGTCGAGCTGCTGGCCCAGGCGCCGCCGATAGGACTCGTCGCCAGGCGATTCGTCGATCATGCGGCGCTGCTGCACCACGTCCTGCAAGCCGTAGGCCAGCCATGCGGTGGCGGGCAGGCCGTCGCGGCCAGCGCGGCCGGTTTCCTGGTAGTAGCCTTCGACCGACTTGGGCAGGTCGATGTGCGCCACGAAGCGCACGTCCGGCTTGTCGATGCCCATGCCGAACGCAATGGTGGCGACCATCACCACGCCGTCCTCGCGCAGGAAGCGCGACTGGTTGGCCGCCCGCACCTGGGCGCTCAGCCCCGCGTGGTACGGCATCGCATCGATGCCCTGGTTGCACAGGAATTCGGCCGTTTCTTCCACCCGGGCGCGCGACAGGCAGTACACCACGCCGGATTCGCCTTCGTGCTCGGTGCGGATCATGTCCAGCAGCTGCTTGCGCACCTCGTTCTTTTCGACGATGCGGTAGCGGATGTTGGGGCGGTCGAAGCTCGAGACGAAATGGCGCGCTTCGTCCAGCGACAGACGCTGCGCGATCTCGGTACGCGTGACGGCGGTGGCGGTGGCCGTCAGCGCGATGCGCGGCACGTCCGGCCAGCGCTCGTGCAGCATGGACAGGCCCAGGTATTCGGGACGGAAATCGTGACCCCATTGGGACACGCAATGTGCTTCGTCGATGGCGAACAGCGCGATGCGGCCGCGGTCCAGCAACTGCAGGCAGCGGTCGGTCAGGAGGCGTTCGGGCGCGACATACAGCAGGTCGAGCTCGCCATCCAGGAACGCCTGCTCCACGTCGCGGGCCACGCGCCATTCCTGCGTCGAATTCAGGAACGCCGCGCGCACGCCCAGTTCCGTCAGGGCGTCGACCTGGTCCTGCATCAGCGCGATCAGGGGCGACACGACAATGCCCGTGCCTTCGCGCACCAGCGAGGGAATCTGGTAGCACAGCGACTTGCCGCCGCCGGTGGGCATGAGGACGAGGGCGTCGCCGCCGCCGATCACCTGATCGACAATGGCTTGCTGGTCGCCGCGGAAGGATTCGTAACCGAAAACGCGCTGCAACACGCCGAGGGCGCGCGCGTCAGACATGGGGGTAGGCCGGAAGCATCATGGCAGGGATTTTAAGCCCCAATTCCGGCCGGTCCCATCCCAGGGGGATTTTTTGGTCCGCGTTCCCGGCGCTTACCAGCTGAGCCAGGTGCCGCGCATGAAGGTGTCCACGGGCATGCTCAGGTTGGCGCGCCAGCCATAGTCGCCCGTCACGATGTCGCGGTCCGCGCCCACGGCCAGCTTGACCTTGGGGGCGACGAACATGCTGTGGGACAGGCCCACGCGCTGCTCGGCCAGCACCGACCCTTCACGCAGGCCGGAATACGTGCCGCTCAACGTGCCCCAGCCCGACAGCGGCACGCCCGCAGAGACCGTATTGCGGGTCTGCGGGGCGGACGCGACGCCGTCGGAATAGGTCGACAGGTCGCCGTAGCCCGCGCCGATCTGTTCGTTGGTGTAGCCCAGCGTCACGGTGTCGGCCACATCGACGCTGTAGCCGAAGCGGTAGCGGTAGCCGCTGGCCGCATCGAACGAACTTTGCGTGGCGCCTGCCCGGAAGGTGCCGAATTCGCCGGCGTTGTACGTGGTGCCCACGCCGCGCGTGGTGAGCGACGGCGCGCTCTGCATCTGGCCTTCCACCGTCAGCACCGGCGTGAGCCCGTAGCGCACGCTGCCGCTGCCGACGGACGCGCCGTAGTCCACGGCCCCGGACTGGGCGGCCGGGTCCATGAGGTTGAGCTTGCCCAGCGAGGACGAATAACCGAAGCTGCCTTCCGGCAATGTGGCGCCGCTGCCGCCCCAGTTGGCGATCTGCAGCCCGCCCACCGGCGCGCCGCTGCCCCAGGCGGGCGCATTGGGGCTGACGTTGCCCACCGTGAGGGACGGGCCCGAGGTATTGCGGTACACCCAGTTGCGGCTGCCGCCATAGCGCAGGCCGTCCTGTCCGCTCACGGACGAAAACCAGGGTCGCGAGGGGCGGGAGACGCCGGAAATCACCACGACCGGCACGCTCGGCAGGTCGCCGTCTTCAAGCGCAAAGGAATAATCCGGCGGGATGTCCGCCGCCGACGCGGGCGCCGCCAGCGGATCGCACGTCAGCGGAACGGGCGGCGCGCTGCCGGTCAGGCCCAGGCCCGTGCCGGGGATGAACACGTCGGCCGCATCCGGGCCGCCGTCGCGCACCGAGGTGTCCATGCCGGGTTCGGTCGCGTGCAGGTCGCAGGGCGTGGGGTCCAGCGGCACGGCCCGGTCGTCGAACGACGGGGCGGGGCGCACCGGCAGGGATTGAACCGGCGAGAGCACGCCAA
This sequence comes from Achromobacter mucicolens, assembly GCF_029866465.1. Taxonomy (NCBI): domain Bacteria; kingdom Pseudomonadati; phylum Pseudomonadota; class Betaproteobacteria; order Burkholderiales; family Alcaligenaceae; genus Achromobacter; species Achromobacter mucicolens. The sequence goes on from NZ_CP123364.1 coordinate 990,695, forward strand.
TGCCGCGCGCCACGCGCGTGAGCTCGCCCGCCGGGGGCGGCGTCAAGGTAAACGGGGACACGTCGGGCTCGTCGCCAAACGCAGGCGCCATCGGCCAGGCAAGGCCCGCCGTCAATGCCGCGTGCAACAGCCCTCTGCGCCAGATGTTAGCTGTGGCGACCATGGGGACAGTGTAGAGAGCGCGCTGCCGCGCATCTGTAAACGATCTTTAGAAAAGTCCACGAGGGGCGGCAGGCGAAGCGCCATTCTAGGGCAGTCGCGTGTCTGGGGCACGTCCGATCGCGAAAAGCCCGAAACATCCGGCCAACATCGTGCAACGGGTATATTTCAGATGATTTCCTGCCCCTTGCAGGCGAGCGCGCCGCGCCGCACTATCACGCCCATGGACAATTCCCACACCAAGCTGCTGGTCGTTGACGATGACCCGGCGCTGCGCCAGCTGCTGGCCGACTACCTGAACCGGCATGGCTACGACACGTTGCTCGCCCCGGACGCGACCGACCTCTCCTCGCGCATCACCCGTTACGCGCCCGATCTGCTGGTGCTGGACCGCATGCTGCCCGGCGGCGACGGCGCCGATGCGTGCCGCCGCCTGCGCGAGCAGGGCGAGGACATCCCCGTCATCCTGCTGACCGCGCGCGACGAAGCCGTGGATCGCATCATCGGCCTGGAGGCCGGCGCCGACGATTACGTCGGCAAGCCCTTCGACCCCCGCGAACTGCTGGCCCGCATCGAGGCCGTGCTGCGCCGCAAGCGCGGCCCGTCCGCGCTCACCAAGGACGCGCCGGTCGCTTTCGGCCCGTTTGTCTTTGACCCCTCCACGCGTCAGCTGTCCCGCGAAGGCACCGTGGTCAAGCTGACCGGCGGCGAAATCAACCTGCTTGAAGCCCTGGTGCGCAATGCGGGCAAGCCGCTGTCGCGCGAACGCCTGCTGGCGCTGGCCCGCGACGACGACGCCGGCGAGCGCAACGACCGCGCCATCGACATCGCGATCCTGCGCCTGCGCCGCGTGATCGAGGACGATCCCAAGCAGCCGCGCTGGATCCAGACCGTCTGGGGCATCGGTTACCGGTTCTCTCCCTGATGCGCTTTTCCCCCGGCATTCTCGTGCCCCGCTCGCTGCGGGCGCGGCTGATCCTGCTGATCCTCGGATCGGTCCTGCTGACGCAGGCCGCCACGCTGGTGACGGTGTCGTACTTCCGGCACAAGTTCATGGAAGACGTGGCCATCGGCTATATCGTCACCACCATCCGCACGCTGCGCGCCGCCGTGTCCCAGGTGCCGGCCGAAGACCGCGCCGACTTCGTGCGCGCCGCATCGCAGAACCAGTGGCGGTTGTGGTCACGCGTGTTGCCCGCCGAAGCCAAGCTGCAGCGCTTCAATGGCCGCCGTCCGCCGCCGCGTGCCGCGCCGCGCCCGCCGCCTCCCGCACCCCCGCCCGCCCAGGATTCGCAATTGCACGGTCCGCCGCCGCCGCCCCCGCCCGAGGTGCACGGCGACGAACGCGAAACCGATGCGGCGCAAGCAGATGCTCGCAGCGATGCCCAGCGCGAGGGCGACCGTGCCCGCGAGGAACATGCGCGCCGCCACAAGTCAGAGCCCGAGCCCGACGATATTCGCCGCGACCTGCGCGTGCTGGTTCAGCAGCTCAACGAACGCCTGAACGACGGCACGCGCGTGGCGCTGTCGCGCGGCCCCACGCCGGAGATCTTCATTTCGCTGGCGCCCAACCCGGCCACCGAAGACGCGCCGCGGCTGCGCGAGTGGCTGGTCATTCCGCTGGACCGGCTGGATCCGCCCGTTGCCACGCCCTTCATCGCCGCCTGGCTGGGCGGGCTGGGATTGCTGCTGCTGCTGGCCGTGGGTTTTTCGTGGCACATCACGCGCCCGATCACGCGGCTGGCCGACGCCGCGGACCAGCTTGCCGCGGGCCAGCCCCAGCGCGTGGAACCCTCGGGTCCGCACGAAACCCGTGTGCTGGGCGAACGCTTCAATGCCATGCTGGACGCCTTGTCCGAGTCCGATTCCGTGCGGCGCACGCTGCTTTCCGGGCTGCCGCACGACCTGAAAGGGCCGCTGTCGCGCATGTGGCTGCGCGTCGAGATGGCCGACGACTCGACGCTGAAGGAAGGGCTGCGCACCGACCTGCGCGACATGCAGCACATGGTGGACCAGTTCATCGGTTTCGTGCGCGGCACCGATCCGGCGGCCTACCGCTATGCGCCCATCGTGCTGTCCGAATGGCTGACCGAGCGCGTGGGCGCCTGGCAGGGCGCCGGCACCGCGATCGGCCTGAACACCGATGCCCAGGCCAGCGGCGCCGTGGTGCAGGCCGACGCGGTGGCGTTGGGGCGCCTGCTGGACAACCTGATCGGCAACGCGCTGAACCACGGCGCGCCGCCGGTGGACGTCGCGCTGCGGCGCGAAGAAGAATACGCGGTGCTGGACGTGGCCGATCACGGGCCGGGCATCGTGCCGGAACGCCGTCAGGAGGCCTTGCGGCCTTTCAGCCGGCTTGACGACGCGCGTACCCGCACCGGCAGCGTGGGCCTGGGCCTGGCGCTGGCCGAGGCCATTGCGCGGGCGCATGGCGGATCGCTCGAATTGCGGGAGGCTCCGTCCGGCGGGTTGTGCGTGCGCGTGCGGCTGCCGCTTTCCCAGGCCGCCTGACCGAGCCGGCTCCGGGGACGGCCCCGGGGCAGCCCGCGCTACGGTACGATTCATCCTGCTTCGTCCTTTGCCCGTTCCCCGCACCATGGCCATCCAGTCCGATTCGCTTTCCTCCCGTCCCGACGCCCCCCGCATCGTGACGCCGCAGCCGGTGTCGCCCAACGAGGAGTCGATCGAACGCGCGTTGCGGCCCAAGGCGCTGGAAGAATATGTCGGGCAGCAGCGCGCCCGCGAACAGCTCGAAATCTTCATCGCCGCGGCCAGAAAGCGGGGCGAGGCGCTGGACCACGTCCTGCTGTTCGGCCCCCCGGGCTTGGGCAAGACCACGCTGGCGCACATCATTGCGCACGAAATGGGCGTGCAATTGCGTCAGACGTCCGGCCCCGTTCTCGAACGCCCGGGCGACCTGGCCGCGCTGCTGACCAACCTGGAAAAGAACGACGTCCTCTTCATCGACGAGATCCACCGCCTGTCGCCCGTGGTCGAGGAAATCCTTTACCCCGCGCTCGAAGACTTCCAGATCGACATCCTGATCGGCGAAGGGCCGGCCGCGCGCAGCGTGAAGCTGGACCTGCAGCCCTTCACGCTGGTTGGCGCCACGACCCGCGCGGGCATGCTGACCAATCCGCTGCGCGACCGCTTCGGCATCGTGTCGCGGCTCGAGTTCTACAACGCCGCGGATCTGGGCCGCATCGTGACGCGCAGCGCGGGCCTGCTCAATGCCGTCATCACGCCGGACGGCGCGGCCGAGGTGGCGCGCCGCGCCCGCGGCACGCCGCGTATCGCCAACCGCCTGCTGCGCCGGGTGCGCGACTACGCCGAAGTGAAGGCGGGCGGCACCATCGATGCCGACGTGGCGGGCCGCGCGCTCGCCATGCTGGAAGTCGATCCGCAGGGCCTGGACCTGATGGACCGCAAGCTGCTCGAAGCCATCGTCCACAAGTTCGATGGCGGTCCGGTCGGCGTGGACAGCCTGGCCGCGGCCATCGGCGAAGAGCGCGACACGATCGAGGACGTCATCGAGCCGTACCTGATCCAGCACGGTTATCTGCAACGCACGCCGCGCGGCCGCACGGCCACGCTGACCACGTGGCGCCACCTGGGCCTCGCGCCGCCCGCAGGCACCACGGTCGGCAGCGGCGACCTCTTCGGCAAATAGGCTGCCCTCGCGCCGTCATGCCTTCGGGCGGCGCGCAAATCGCGCCGGCGGGTTTATGATCCGAGGGTTTCGTTTCCCCCTCGCGATCTAAGGACCTTATTCCATGCAGCCCGAATTGCCCTCCTATGATGATGTCGCGCGCGCCAGCGAGCGCCTGGCCGGCAACGCACACCGCACGCCCGTCCTGACCTCGGCCACCGCCGATGCCATCGCCGGCGCGTCGCTGTTCTTCAAGTGCGAGAACTTCCAGCGCATGGGCGCCTTCAAGTTCCGGGGCGGCTACAACGCGATCGCGCGCCTCACGCCCGAGCAACGGGCCGCGGGCGTCGTGACGTTCTCGTCGGGCAATCACGCGCAGGCCATCGCGCTGGCCTCCCGGCTGCAAGGGGTCCAGGCCACCATCATCATGCCGCTGGACGCGCCCGCGGCCAAACGCGCCGCCACGGAAGGCTACGGCGGCAAGATCGTCACGTACGACCGCTACACCGAAGACCGCGAGACCATCGCCCGCCGCATCCAGGCCGAAACCGGCGCCACGCTGATCCCGCCGTACGACCACGAGGACGTGATCGCGGGGCAGGGCACGGCCGCCAAGGAATTGTTCGAGGAAGTCGGCGAGCTCGATTACCTTTTCGTGTGCCTGGGCGGCGGCGGCCTGCTGTCGGGCTCGGCCCTGTCCGCCTTCGCGCTCAGCCCGCGCTGCCTGGTCTACGGCGTGGAACCCGAAGCCGGCAATGACGGGCAGCAGTCCTTGCGCAAGGGTGAAATCGTCCGAATCCCCGCGCCCAAGACGCTGGCGGACGGCGCCGCCACCACGCATCTGGGCAATCTCACCTTCCCCCTCATCCAGAAATACGTGCGCGACATCGTCACGGTGACGGATGAACAGCTGGTGACGACCATGAAGTTCTTTGCCGAACGCATGAAGATGGTCGTGGAACCCACGGGCTGCCTGGCGGCGGCGGCCGTCATGCAGAACGTGGTGCCGGTGCGCGGGGCCCGGGTTGGCGTCATCATCAGCGGCGGCAACGTCGATCTTCCGGCCTACGCAAAGCTGCTGGCGGGCTGACGCGCATCAAGCGGCGCGCGCGGCGCCTCGCTCGCGCGCGCTTGCGCATGCCGACCTTGCAGGGCAGAATCGAACCTCGATCCTGACGAACCGGAGGCTACGCCATGCGTATCCTTGTCATTGGCGGCACGGGCTTCATCGGCCGCCACTTGGTAGCACGGCTTTGCGCGGACCCGCATCAGATCGTCGTGCCCACGCGGCTTCTTGCCCGCGGACGCGACCTGCAATTACTTCCCACCGTCACGCTGCTTCAGGCTGACATCCACGACGACGCCGCGCTCGATGGCATGGTGCAAGGGTGCGATGCCGTCGTGAACCTGGTGGGCATCCTGCACGGCAACGTGGGCCGGCCGTATGGGTCCGATTTCGCGCGCGCTCACGTGCATCTGCCGCAGCGCATTACGCAGGCCTGTGTGCGCCATGGCGTGCGGCGCTTGCTTCACGTCAGCGCGCTGGGCGCCGACTCCAGCGGCGACAGCATGTACCAGCGCTCCAAGGGCGACGGAGAAGCCGCCATCAAAGCGGCCTGCCAAGGCCGGCCCGACATCTGCTGGACCATCTTCCGCCCGTCGGTGCTTTTCGGACCCGACGACAACTTCACCAATATGTTCGCGTCGCTGGCGCGTTGGCTGCCGGTGCTGCCGCTGGCGGGCGCCAATGCGCGCATGCAGCCCATCTATGTGGGCGATGTGGTGACCGCCATGGTCAACGCGCTGGCCGACACTCACACCTGCGGCAAGACCTACGAACTGGGCGGGCCGCAGGTCTACACGCTGGGCGAGATCGCGAGGCTGTGCGCCGCCTGGAGCGGGCATCCGCGCCCCGTCATCAGCATGCCGATGGGGGTGGGGCGCATGCAGGCCCGGCTGTTCGAATGCATGCCGGGCACGCCATTGATGTCGCGCGACAACCTGGATTCCCTGCGCCGCGACAACGTCTGCGGCGGGCCCATCGCCCCCGAGTTGCACGTGGTGCCCACGGGCCTGGAGGCCGTGGCACCGCGCTACCTGCAGCACGGCAAGGCGGCCTAGCGCCAGTCAGCGCACCAGCGCCTTGAGCGCCTGTTTGATGCCGTCGGACACGCCTACGCCTTCGGGCAGCGTCTTCAGCGCCGACAGCGATTCCTTCTCGGAGTAGCCCAGCGCCAGCAGGGCATTCAGGATGTCGGACTGGTTGTCGTGCGTGACGTGCGCCGCTGCGCCGATGTCCGCGCCCAGCTTGCCGCGCATCTCCAGCAGCAGCCGTTCCGCGGTCTTCTTGCCGATGCCGGGCACGCGGGTCAGGCGGCCGGACTCCTGCAGCGTGATGGCCTGCGCCAGATCCGCGACCGACAGGCCGGACAGCACGGACAGCGCCGTGCGCGCGCCGATGCCGCTGACCTTGATGAGTTCACGGAACGCGCTGCGCTCGCCGGCCGAGGCAAATCCATACAGGATGTGCGCGTCTTCGCGCACGGTCAGGTGCGTGTAGAGCGTGACGCGCGCGCCCGTCTCGGGCAGCGAATACAGCGTGCTCATGGGCACGTCGATGTCATACCCGATTCCGCCCACATCCACGCAGATCGTGGGGGGCAGTTTTTCGATCAGGGTTCCGGTGATTCTTCCGATCATGGTGAGAGGCCTGCAATGGTGGCGGCCGCGGAACGCGCGGCGAATGCGGGGATTCTATACGGGAGGGCGCTCAGCCGATCAGCCGGCCATTGCGGATGCGGGTCTTGCCGCCCATCCGCAGCGCGCTGCCCAGGCGTTCCAGCTTGTCCTGCAGCGGTCCCACGTGCGCGTGGCAGATGGCGCAGGCCAGCGCGTCGGCCGAGTCGGGGGCCGGCATGCCATCCAGCGCCAGCAGGTGCTGCACCATCATCTGCACCTGCTCTTTCGCGGCGCGGCCGGTGCCGACCACGGCCTTCTTGATCTGCAGCGCGGTGTACTCGTGCACGTCGAGCGAACTGTCGGCCAGCGCGCAAAGCGCCGCGCCGCGGGCCTGGCCCAGCAGCAGGGTGGATGCGGGATTGGTGTTCAGAAAGACGATTTCCAGCGCGGCCACGTCAGGTTGCGTGTCGCGGGCCACCTGGCGCAGGTTGTCCAGGATGACCTTCAGGCGTTCGGACAGCGTCAGCGCCGGCGGGACCACGATGGTCCCGCTGGCCACGTAACGCAGCCGCGAGCCTTCGGCATCGATCACACCGAAGCCGGTGCGGCGCAGGCCGGGATCGATGCCGAGGACGCGCATCAGTGGCGGAAGTGGCGGGTGCCGGTCAGCACCATGGCGATGCCGTGCTCGTCGGCGGCGGCGATGACTTCGTCATCGCGCACGCTGCCGCCCGGCTGGATCACGCAGGTTGCGCCCGCCGCCACCACCACGTCCAGGCCGTCACGGAACGGGAAGAACGCGTCGGATGCCACGGCCGAGCCCTTCAGGGTCAGGCCGGCGTTTTCCGCCTTGATGGACGCGATGCGCGCCGAGTCGATGCGGCTCATCTGGCCCGCGCCCACGCCCAGGGTCATGCCGCCGCCCACGAACACGATGGCGTTGGACTTGACGTACTTGGCGACCTTCCAGGCGAACGACAGGTCGTTCATTTCCTGCTCGGTGGGTTGGCGCTTGGTGACGACCTTGAGGGCGTCGCGCGGCACGTTGTAGGCGTCCGGCGTCTGCACCAGCCAGCCGCCGCCCACGCGCTTGATGTCGAAGGCGTTCTGGCCTGTGCCCATCGGCACTTCCAGCACGCGCACGTTCTTCTTGGCGGCCAGGATGGCCAGCGCGGCGCCGTCGTAGGCGGGGGCGAGCAGCACCTCCAGGAACTGCGCGCTCACGGCCTCGGCCGTCGCGGCGTCAACCGGACGGTTGAAGGCGATGATGCCGCCGAAGGCCGACGTCGGGTCGGTCTTGAAGGCTTGCTGGTACGCGCCCAGCGTGTCGGCCGCAACGGCCACGCCGCAAGGGTTGGCATGCTTGACGATGACGCAGGCGGGCGCTTCGAAGCTGCGCGCGCATTCCCACGCCGCGTCGGCGTCGGCGATGTTGTTGTAGGACAGTTCCTTGCCCTGCAACTGGCGGTAGTTTCCCAGCAGGCCGGCCGGACGCTGCGCGTCCACGTAGAAGGCGGCGCTTTGATGGGGGTTCTCGCCGTAGCGCAGCGCCTGCTCCTGCTTGACCTGCAGGGTCAGCGTGCCGGGCCATTCGTTACGGGCGGGCACGGCGTCCTGCTCGGGCTCGGCCGCGGTCAGGCTGGTCAGGTAGGCGGCGATGGCGCCGTCGTAGGCGGCCGTGTGGGCGTAGACCTTGGCGGCCAGGGCGAGGCGCAGGCCGTAGGAGGTGGCGCCGCCCTTGTCCATTTCGGCCAGGACGCGCGAATAGTCGACCGGGTCGATCACGACCGTGACGCCGCCGGCTTCGGTGCCGTGGTTCTTGGCGGCGGCGCGCAGCATGGCGGGCCCGCCAATGTCGATGTTCTCTACGGCGTCGGCAAACGTGCAATCGGGCTTGGCCACGGTTTCACGGAACGGATACAGGTTGACCACCAGCATGTCGATGCGATCGATGCCAGCCGCCTTGATGGTGTCCATGTGCTCGGCGCTGTCGCGGCGGGCCAGCAGGCCGCCGTGGATCTTGGGGTGCAGCGTCTTCACGCGGCCGTCCAGGATCTCGGGCGAACCGGTGTGAGCGGCCACTTCGGTGACGGTCAGGCCGGAGTCGGCGAGCAGCTTGGCGGTGCCGCCGGTCGAGAGCAGGCGCACGCCACGCGCGGCCAGGGCGCGGGCAAATTCAACGATGCCGGTCTTGTCGGACACCGAAAGCAGGGCGGTTTCGATTTTCATGATGGGACGGAGCGGGGCGGGAGCGCCTTTCTCGTTCTGGTCGGATGGGAAATCTGGAAGCGGCGGCGGCGCGACGCGTGCGCCGCCCGCGCGAGGGAAATCTATACCTGGATATTGTGCGCCAGCAACTTCTTGCGCAGGGTGTTGCGGGTGATGCCCAGCATCTCGGACGCCCGGGACTGGTTGCCGCCCGACCGCTCCAACGCTACTTCAAGCACCGGGCGCTCCACGCAGCGCATGACCATGTCCCACATATCGTGGGGCTCGGACTCGCCCAAGTCTTCGAAATAGCGCTCCAGGCTGGCGCGCACGCATTCTTCCAGGACATCTTTCTTGCTCATTTGAGTACAGATATTTTTATGTTGGTGTTGAGGCGGTCATGCCGCCAGCAGGGCTTCTGCGGCCGGCGCCGGGGTACAGCTGCCGTCGCTTGAGAGGGTGTCGAACCAGTCCGCCACCGCCCGCCATTGGTCGCGGGTGTTGTCGATCAGGTTCATGCGGGCGCAAAACGAATCCGCGCCCGGCAGGCCGTCCACATACCAGCCTATGTGCTTGCGCGCGGTACGTACGCCGGTGTGCTCGCCATAGAAACGGTAGTGGTCGTCGAGATGTTCGAGCAGCAGCTCGCGCATTTCCCCATAAGAGGGAGGGGCCAGTGTTTCGCCCGTGCGCAGGTAGTGGTCGATTTCGCGGAAGATCCACGGGCGGCCCTGGGCCGCCCGGCCAATCATGACCGCATCGGCGCCAGTGTAATCCAGGACGTGCCTGGCCTTGGCGGGCGAGTCGATATCGCCGTTCGCGATCACGGGGATGCCGATTTCAGCCTTGACGGCGCGGATGGTGTCATATTCCGCCTCGCCCGTATAGAGGTCGGCCCGCGTGCGCCCGTGCAGGGTGAGGGCGGCGATGCCCGCGTTTTCGGCCAGCTTGGCCACGCGCAGCGCATTGCGGCTGCTGCGGTCCCAGCCGGTCCGGGTCTTCAGGGTGACGGGCACGCCAAGCGGCGCGCAGGCGGCCACCACGGCGTCCAGGATGCGGACGATCAGGTCTTCGTGGCGCAACAGCGCCGACCCGGACGCCACGTTGCACACTTTCTTGACCGGACAGCCCATGTTGATGTCGATGATCCGGGCGCCCTTGTTGGCGTTGAACGCCGCGGCCTCGGCCATCATGGCCGGATCCGCCCCCGCAATCTGCACGGAAATGGGGGCGATCTCGCCGTCGTGGTTCAGGCGGCGCGATGTCTTGACGCTATCCCACAGTTTGGGGTTGCTGGCGGCCATCTCGGACACCGCGTAACCCGCCCCCAGCTTCTTGCAAAGCTGGCGGAAAGGACGGTCCGTCACGCCCGCCATGGGCGCGACAAGAACGTTGTTGGGAAGGGTCCACTGGCCTATGCGCATGCTCACATTTTAACCGGCTCGATCGAACCCCCATTTTTGGAGGGGCGATGGCCTGGTAACAGATGGGGGGGAACTAGGGGAAGCCGGCCCCTGAACCGGGCCGGATCCGACGGGGATTTACGCGCGGAATCCTTGGAGCAGGTGCTGGGCGAGCGGGGCGCGCAAGGGGGAGGCCAGATCCATCCCCAGCAAGGCGGCGCCGCAGGCGTGTTCCACGGGCGCCAGCCCCGTGGCGAAGATGCGCGGCATGAAATCGGTGAGTCCGGCCGTGATGAAGCGATCCAGATGGCGCGCGCTGGCGAACTCGGCGAGGGCCGGTCCGGGATTGGCGCCGGGACGGGCCAGCCAGCCGGTCAGCGTCTGGGCAAGGCGCGCCGCATCGCGCAGGCCGAGGTTCAATCCCTGGCCCGCCACCGGGTGCAGGGTCTGCGCGGCGTTGCCGATGGCCGCGACCCGGCCGTGCACCTGGGCGCGCCGGGCGGACAGCGCCAGCGGAAAGACATGGCGCGGCGCATGGCTGGTCAGGCGGCCCAGGCGGTCGCCAAAGGCCTGCGTCAGCGCATGCGAGAAAGCGACGTTGTCCAGGGCCGCGAGTTCGGCCGCGCGGTCCGGCGCGCTGCACCAGACGACGGAGAAGGCATCCGGGGTCTGCGGGTGCGGCAGCAGCGCCAGCGGACCTTCGGAGGTGAAGCGCTCCCAGGCCCAGCCGCGCCGCGGCAGGGTGGCGTGGGCGGTGGTCAGCACGGCGTGCTGGTCGTAATCGCGCCGCACATCCGTGGCGCCGGCGCCGTCGGACTGCACGGCGACGCCGCAGAGGATTTCCGTGTCGCCCTGCTGGATGCGCACGCCGTCGGCGTCCTGCATGCCGATCTGCGCCGGGGGGCCGGCCAGCACGGAGACGCCGCACGCGGCCACGCAGTCGTCCAGCTTGGCGTACAGGCCGGAATAGGCCACCACGCTGCCCAGCTGGGGCACGCCAAAATCGGTGTTCTGGATGAGCGTTCGGCCCAGCCGGCCGCGCTGCGACACGTGGATGTTGCGAATGTCGGCCGAGCGTTCGGGCCAGGCATGCATCGACTCCAGCAGCACCCGGCTGCCGTGGTTCATGGCCAGCACGCGCGGATCGGCGGCGGGCACGGCCGCGGCCGGGGTGACGGGTGCCGGTGCGCTGCCCGCGAGCAGGGCGATGCGCGCCGGGTCCGGCGCCACGCGCGCCAGCATCAGGGCCAATACGCGGCCCACGGGGCCGGCGCCAAGAATCGCAATGTCGAAGGCGGAGGAAGTCATGCCCGGATTTTAACCGTCCACTACAATCGCGGCAGCCGCCGCCGCTTGGCGCCTACGCCCCTTTTCCGGTTGATTGACATGACGCAGGCTCAGGCTTCCTCTTCGCTTTCCGCCGTCTCCGCGCGCCGCCCCCGCAGCAAGGTCGCGGTGGGACTCCTGGCCTGCCTGTTCGGCGCGTTTGGCGCGCACTGGTGGTATCTGGGCCGGCGCCACGCCTGGCTGGTGACCGTCTTCGCCGCCGTGTGCCTGTTCTGCGCCGTGCGCTTTTACCCGGTCTGGTACGACAACCCCGCGTTCTTCCTGCTGTTCATTCCCATGATCGACGGGTTCATCGAAAGCGCGGTCTATTCCCTGATGCCGGACGAGAAGTTCGACCGGATCTGCAATCCGGGCCTGGGCAAGGTGACTTCGACAGGCTGGGGGCCGGTGCTGGTCGCCATTCTGGCGTGCCTGGTCGGCGCCATCGCCACCATGTTCGCCATCGCGATGGTGGTGGTCTATGTCTGGGTGGCCATGGGCTGGCTGGACGGCTACGTGCTGTAGGCCGCCCGCTGCATCATTCGCGCATCAGCGCCTCGATCTCGCTGGCCTGCACCGGCACGCCGCGGGTGATCAGTTCACATCCTTCGTCCGTGACCAGCGCATCGTCTTCCGTGCGGATGCCGATGTTCCAGTAGGCCTCTGGCACGTCGTCGGCGGGGCGCACGTAGATGCCCGGTTCGATGGTCAGCATCATCCCGGTTTGCAGCGTGCGCCACGGCCGATCGGTGCCGGGCGCACCGGGCTGGCGGTAGTCGCCGACGTCATGCACGTCCAGGCCCAGCCAGTGGCCGGTGCGGTGCATGTAGAAGCGGCTGTAGTCGCCCGAATCCAGCACGCCGTCCAGCGATCCCTTCAGCAGTTTCAGATCCAGCATGCCCTGCGCCAGGACGCGCAGCGCGGCCTCGTGCGCATCGTTGAAGCTGCGGCCGGGCGCGGTGGCCTGGGCGGCCGCGTCCTGCGCCGCGACGGTCAGGTCATAAAGCGCGCGCTGCGGGCCGCTGTAGCGGCCGTTCGCCGGAAAGGTGCGCGTGATGTCGCTGGCGTAGCTGTCCACTTCGCAGCCCGCATCGACCAGCACCAGATCGCCGTCGCGCAGCACGGCCTCGCCAGCCGGATAGTGCAGAACACAGGCGTTGGCCCCGGCCGCGACGATGCTGTTGTACGCCACGGACTGCGCGCCGTGGCGGCGGAATTCATAAAGCAGCTCGGCCTCGATCTCGTACTCGCGCATGCCGGGCCGCGCCACGCGCATGGCGCGCGCGTGCGCGCCGGCCGAAATCTTGGCCGCGCGCCGCATGGCGGCGATTTCCGAGGCGTCCTTGATGAGCCGCATGTCGGCCAGCAGCGGCCGCACGTCCTGCTGCCGGCTGGGCGGCAGGCGCCCGCCGCGGCTTTTCTCGCGCGCCGCCGCCAGCCAGCGGTGCAGGCGGCCGTCCGTGCGCTTGTCCCCGGCCAGCGGGGCGTACAGGGTCGGATGGTCCAGCATCAGCGCGGGCACCAGTTCGTCCAGCGCGTCGATGGGGTGGGCGTCGTCGAAACCGAAGTGGGCGGCCGCGGCCTCGGGGCCAAAGCGCTTGCCCTCCCACAATTCATGCTCCACGTGACGCGGCCGGCAGAACAGCACGGCGCGGTCTGTCGCGCCCGCCACCAGCACCACCCAGGCATCGGGTTCGGTAAAGCCCGTCAGGTAGAAGAAATCGCTGTCGTGCCGGTAAGGAAATTCCGCGTCGCGGTTGCGGATGGCTTCCGTCGCGGTCGCCAGGATGGCGATGCCGCCGCCTTCCGCGCGCATGCGATCCATCAGGCGCTGGCGCCGCGCGGCGAAAGGGGCGAGGTCGTCGGGAGGCAGGCTCATGTCGGGCGGGCCGGGCGTGCAGCCCCGGCAAGGGCGGAAGATGGGACTACTTTACCTGCCATCCCGCGAATGCAACACCCCGTGGCGTATCCGCGTTGGCCGTGCGGTGATGACTGGACAACGTGCCGGCCGCTGCTACAATCGCCGCTCTGTCATTGGGGAGTAGCCATCCTTTGTCCCCAAAGGAGTCAGCGTCAACAGACTTGGTGGTTCAGTGCTGCGGAGCAGCCGCTAGAACCCCATGGCGCTGACGGCACCCACGTCCGGCTTGCAGCCGCGTGGATCAGCCAGGCGAGACCTTTGGCCGCGTAGCGTTCACCCTTGGCCGGGCGAGCCGCTGCGTCGCGCCATCGGTATCCGCTCGTCCGGCCGCATTCCCATGTTGCTCACCCTTTTTCTGTTCTTCCTGTCCGCGGCAGTGATCTACGTCGCGTGCGAGTTCTTCGTCAATGGCGTCGAATGGGTCGGTCACCGCTTCCAGCTGGGCGCGACCGCCACCGGCACTGTGCTCGCCGCCTTCGGCACCGCGCTGCCGGAAAGCGCCGTCACCTTCATGGCCGTGGTCTTCGGCGATACCCCCGAACAAAAGGACATCGGCGTCGGCGCCGCGATGGGCGGTCCCCTGGTGCTTGCCACGCTGGCCTATGCGGTCGTCGGCCTGGCCCTGTGGCGCGCCCGCCGCGGCAAGCCCACGCAGGCGAACTGTATCAACGCGGACCAGCGCCGGCTGGCCCGCGACCAGGCCTGGTTCATGGGCATCTTCATCTTCAAGGTGGGCCTGGGCCTGCTGGCCTTTGCCTGGAAGCCCTGGCTGGGCTTCGTGTTCCTGGTCACCTATGCGCTATACATCAAGCGTGAGCTCAGCAACGACGAGGCATCCCTGGACAGCGATGACCTCGAACCCCTGAAACTGCGGCCGCGCGACGAAGACCCCTCCATGTTCTGGGCCGTCACGCAGACGGTCATGGCGCTGGTCGTGATCGCCGGCGCCTCGCACGTGTTCGTGAACCAGATCGAATTGCTGGGCATCGCCATGGGCGCCTCGCCCCACGTGGCCGCGCTGCTGCTGGCCCCGGTGGCCACCGAGCTGCCGGAGATCATGAATGCGCTGATCTGGGTGCGCCAGGGCAAGGAACGCCTGGCGCTGGCCAACATTTCGGGCGCCATGATGATCCAGGCGACGATCCCCAGCGCGCTTGGCATCTTCATGACGCCGTGGCTGCTGGACGCCCCGCTGCTCGCGGCGGGCTTTTTCACGATGCTGTCGATCGGACTGCTGTGGCTGCGTTTCCGCCGGTCTGCCATGAGCGTGCCGGCGCTGTCGGCGGTGGGCGGGCTGTACGCGATTTTCGCGGGCTACCTGGGCTGGCACTTTTACGGGTAAAGACGGGCAGGCCGGGCAGGCGCGCGCGTCTGTCCGGTCTTGGCGCTTTTCTGCGTCAAAAATGCACCCAACCCTTGTCCATCAGTACAAACCCGCGTAAACTTTCGCTGTTTTCCATCCCAGGAGCAGTCTTCGTGAATACCGATTCCGGCGAAAGTTGTCGATCTTGCATCGACGTCGCTGTCTGACAGGATCCACGCAGAACTCCGTCTGCCGCATCCTGTCATTCAGCAGGTTGCGGTGTATCCCAGGCGCCAGGCTTCAGCCCGGCCAGTAGCGCAGGCTCTCGGCCTGCCGGGACTCTCCCCAACGTAAACCGCCAGAACCGCCGCTAGTCGCAGCGCCAGCGTTCGTGCACGTTCGTCGTGTCCGCCGCCGGGGCGCTGTCCGGCTGCGCACGTGTTCGCGATCACGCTCCGCCTTCTTGTCATGGAGGTCGTTATGCGTTTCTTCGACTTGTTCCTGCGCCGTGCCGGCGTGGACCGCGCCACCGCCCTGGGCCGCCGCCGCGGCACTTCCCGGCTGACGGTGATCTGTCCGCGCGGCGAGCTCGGCGCACTGCGCAAGCAGATCTGCCTGGACTTCAGCGCCGCTGGCCTGGACGTCGCCCAAGTGCAGGTCGACCAAGGTCAGGATCCCGATCTCGCGTCGGCTTGTATCACGATCAATTGCCCGCCCGAACTGCGGGCTGAATTGATGACGCAAGCGCGCCGTTTGAGCGCCAATCCCGCTGTGCGCCACGTGCATTTCGGCGCGCAGGCCGCGATGGCCTGAACCCCCCAAACATTTCCTTCCCCCGGAGAAATCATGCCTAGCGCCTTAGACCCAGAGCCTCGATTGCGCCCTGTGCGCGGCTCCGGCATGCCTATCTGACCCGTCACTCACTGCGAGCCGACTGGCCGGATAGACATCCCGGTCCGTACGGAACCCGCAGCCTGGAATCCCCGGCCCCGCTTGCGTCCTGCGAGCATCGGCGTCCGGTCCCGGTTCCACCGCCCGCTTCCCTTCCGTTTTCCGCACCCGGCGCGCCATAGACGCGATCCGGACACCGGCAACATTGCTCCGGCGCCTTCGCACGCCCGTCAGCGGCGGCCTCACGGCATTTCCCAGGAAACGCCGCGGTCCGCTGCTGCCTGCGCGCGGCCGCCACCGGCAGGGTCGTCCGTGTCTCCCGCAACAACACCAATAAATGCGGAGCACTCCCATGTTTGCTTTCCTGAAATCCTTTTTTTCTTCCGCCGCGCGTCTGCGCCGCACCGGCCGGCACTTTCGCCGCGCCCCCATCCTTGAACAAGGCGCGGACAACGCCGCGGCTTCCTCCGAGGCCGCCCGCCGCGCCAGCCTGCGCATGGTCGAGACGTCCCGGCTGGGCTTCGATTCCCTGTTCGAGCGGTTCGGCAGCAGCTGGGGCGGACTGTCCGACGCCCAGGCGCAGGCCGCCCGCGAACGGCATGGCGCCAATGAAGTCGACCACGAGAAGCCGCTTTCCTGGCCGCATCACCTGTGGCTGTCCTATCGCAATCCGTTCAACCTGCTGCTGACCGCGCTGGCGGTCCTGTCCTGGCTGACCGACGTGCGCATGGCGGCGCCCGAGGACCAGTCCTGGACGGCCGTTGCGATCATCGGCTCGATGGTGCTGATCTCGACCGTGCTGCGCTTTGTGCAAGAGCAGCGTTCGAACCGCGCCGCCGAAGCCCTGAAGGCGATGGTGCGCAACACCGCGACGGTTCTGCGCAGCGATGCCGGATCGCCTGACGCGGGCAATGGCCGGCGCTTCTTTGGCGCGGCCTTGCACGCCACCGGGTCGCAACAGCGTGAAGTGCCGCTGGCCGATCTGGTGCCCGGCGACGTCGTGCTGCTCTCCGCCGGCGACATGGTCCCCGCCGACTGCCGCATTCTGAATGCCAAGGACCTCTTCGTGGCGCAGGCCGCGCTGACGGGCGAATCGCTGCCTGTTGAAAAGCACATGTCCCCGCGCGTGCAGTCGGCCAACCCGCTCGAACTGGAGAACATGGCCTTCATGGGCACCAACGTGGTCAGCGGCGCGGGCAGCGCGCTGGTGGTGGCGACCGGCTCGGACACGTACTTCGGCCAGTTGGCTGGCCGGGTCACGCAGACCTCGCGCGCGCCCACGCAATTCCAGCAAGGCATCAACCGCGTGAGCTGGATCCTGATCCGCTTCATGCTGGTGATGGCGCCGGTGGTGATGCTCATCAACGGCTTTACCAAGGGCGACTGGCTGGAGGCGCTGCTGTTCGCGCTGGCCATCGCCGTGGGCCTGACGCCCGAAATGCTGCCCATGATCGTCACGGCCACGCTGGCCAAGGGAGCCGTGCGCATGTCCCGCCGCAAGGTCGTCGTCAAACGTCTGGACGCGATCCAGAACCTGGGCGCCATGAACGTGCTGTGCACCGACAAGACCGGCACGCTGACGCAGGACCGCATCGTGCTCGAGCGTCACACCGACGTCTATGGCGCGGCCAGCGACGACGTGCTGGCCTATGCCTACCTGAACAGCTACTACCAGACGGGCCTGAAGAACCTGCTGGACGTGGCCGTGCTGGAGCATGCGGAAGTGGCGCGCAGCCTGGACCTGGCGGGCCGCTACCGCAAGATCGACGAGATTCCGTTCGACTTCTCGCGCCGCCGCATGTCCGTCGTGGTGAACGAGACCGAAAACGGCCGCGACCACCACGAACTGATCTGCAAGGGAGCGCTCGAGGAAATGCTGGAAGCCTGCACGCGTCTGCGCGTGGGCAGCGAAGTGCATCCGCTGACCGACGCGCGCCGCGCCGACATCCGTCACGTGACGGCGGGTCTGAACCGGGAGGGCCTGCGCGTCATTGCCGTCGCCGTGAAGGAACTGCCGCCCACGCAGCAG
This sequence comes from Achromobacter mucicolens, assembly GCF_029866465.1. Classification (NCBI taxonomy): domain Bacteria; kingdom Pseudomonadati; phylum Pseudomonadota; class Betaproteobacteria; order Burkholderiales; family Alcaligenaceae; genus Achromobacter; species Achromobacter mucicolens. The sequence continues at coordinate 1,008,263 of NZ_CP123364.1, forward strand.
GCCTACGGCGTGGCGGACGAATCCGACCTGGTGCTGGTGGGATACATCGCATTCCTGGATCCGCCCAAGGAGTCGACCGGGCCCGCGCTGGCCGCGTTGAAGGACTCGGGCATCGAGGTCAAGGTGCTGACCGGCGACGTCGAACTCATCACGCGCAAGGTCTGCCGCGAGGTGGGACTGGATGTGCGCAAGGTGTACCTGGGCGCCGAGATCGAGGCGATGGACGACGCCGAGCTGGCGGTCGCCGTGCGCGAGGCCAACGTGTTTGCCCGGCTGGCGCCGATTCACAAGGAACGCATCGTTCGCAGCCTGCGCGCGCAGGGCGACACGGTGGGCTTCATGGGAGACGGCATCAACGACGCCCCGGCGCTGCGCGCGGCGGACGTGGGCATCTCGGTGGATTCCGCGGTGGATATCTCGAAGGAGGCCGCCGACATCATCCTGCTGGAAAAGAGCCTGATGGTGCTGGAGGACGGCGTGATCGAAGGCCGCAAGACCTTCTGCAACATGCTCAAGTACCTGAAGATGACGGCCAGCTCGAATTTCGGCAACGTGTTTTCGGTGCTGGTCGCCAGCGCCTTCCTGCCCTTTCTGCCGATGCTGCCCATCCATCTGCTGCTGCAGAACCTGATGTACGACATCTCGCAGACGGCGATTCCGTTTGACAATGTCGACGAAGAATTGCTGAAGCAGCCGCAGCGCTGGGATCCGGAAGGCCTGGGCCGATTCATGGTGTTCTTCGGTCCGATCAGCTCGATCTTCGATATCGCGATGTACGCCGTCATGTGGTTCGTGTTCCAGGCCAATTCGCCCGAGCATCAGACGCTGTTCCAGTCCGGCTGGTTTGTCGAGGGCCTGTTGTCGCAGACGCTGATCGTGCATATGATCCGCACTCGCCGGATTCCTTTCCTGCAAAGCCGCGCGTCCTGGCCCCTGATGGGGATGACGCTGATGGTGATCACGTTGGGACTGGTGCTGCCGTTCTCGCCGCTGGCGGAGTACTTCCAGTTGCAGGCGCTGCCCTGGAGCTACTTCCCCTGGCTGGTCGGCATCCTCCTGGGATATTGCGTGCTGACGCAGACGCTCAAGCACTTCTGGGTCCGCCGCTACGGCTGGCAGTAGGCTGATGCAACCGGCGGCGGGCTCCGCGCCCGCCGCCAACGCAAGGAAAGATCATGAGAATTGCATTTTTCGCCGCCTTGGCGGCGGCCGGCCTGATGCCCTCCTGCGTGGCGGTGGCCGCGGATGGCGGCACCAGCGTGCAGCTGTACGGCATTGTGGACGCCGGCGTTGCCGTGACCCGGGTGTCGGGGCAGGGCAGCCAAAGCGGCCTGCTGAACGGCGGCCTGACGGACTCGCTGTGGGGCCTGCAGGGGACGGAAGACCTGGGCTCCGGGTGGGCCGCCAGCTTCCAGCTTGAAAGCGGCTTTGACCCTTCCAGCGGCACCGCGGCCGACAGCAGCCGGCTCTTCAACTATGGCGCCTGGATCGGCTTGGCCCATGCCAGCTACGGCGACCTGCGCCTTGGCCGCCAGTACACAGTCGGCCAGACCTATGGCAACGCGCTTGAGATCGCCTCGTGGAAAGACATGGGCATGGGGGCGACCTTCAAGGCGTCCGACAATTACCAATTCAGCAACATGGTGAACTGGTATTCCCCGCAATGGCAGGGGTTCCAGGCCGGGGTCGGCTACGCCTTCGACGCGGATGGACAGGACCAATTTCGCACCAACCAGAACACTCGTGCAATCAGTCTCGGCCTGAAGTATGAGGACGGGCCGCTCCTGGCCGTGGCCACCTGGGAACAATTGCGCCTGGCCACCCCGCCCGCGCAGGCGGGCGGGCGTCCGCAGGCATTCCAGGTGGGCGCCTCGTACGACTTCGAGGTGGTCAAGGTGTCTCTTGCCTGGTCGCGCCAGCGCAACGGTTACGTGGGACTGGACGGCGGCGACCCCGACGGACTGGGCCTCGGGTTGGGACCCGCGGCCTTCGTGCAGGGCGGCACGGTCGACGCCTGGCTGGTCGGGGTCAGTGTTCCGGCCGGGCCGGGCGCCGTCCTGGTGCAATGGTCGCTGGCCCGGCCCGATTGGCGTTGGGACAATGGCATGACGGCGCGCAATGCGCAGGTTGCGACGCTGGGCTATACCTACGACCTGTCCCCGCGCACGACGCTCTATGCCTTCGCGGGCTACGCGTCGAACTACACGCTGGATAACCAGTTCGACCCCGGCAACGCCCACACCACGCGCATCGGCACGGGCGTGACACACCGTTTCTGACACGTTCCAGCCCGGGCAGGCGCCCGGCAGCGCGCGATGGCGGGGTCTACTACAATCGCCGAAAGACGGCGCCGGGCGCCGGCCCTTGTCTTCGCGTCGTTTCTCGGATGGCACGCATGGATAGTCTCGAATGGCTCGTACCCTGGGAGTTCTCTCCCACGCTGGTGGCTTCCTTCCTGGTGGCCATCGTGCTGTTCGTACGCGGCCAACGGGTTCATCACGTCACGCGCGCGCGTCAGATCCTTTTCTGGACGGGGATGGTCCTCCTGTACCTGTCCCTGCACACCCGGCTCGACTATTACGCCGAGCGCATGTTCTTCATCCATCGCATCCAGCATCTGGTGCTGCACCATCTTGGGCCGCTGCTCGTCATGGCGGCCTTCCCGGGGCAGGTGATGCGGGCGGGATTGCCGATGCGGTGGCGGTTGCGGCTGCGCGATTTCCTGCGCACCGGCACGGGCCGGGCCACGGTGGCGGTGCTGACCCACAAGATCTTCGTGCCGGCGCTTTTCGTGTTCCTGGTGCTGATCTGGCTGATTCCGTCGGTGCAGTTCTACTCGATGCTCGACTGGCGTCTTTACCGCCTCATGAACTGGTCGGTCGTGATCAGCGGGTTCATGTACTGGAACCTGATCCTGGACCGCCGTCCCGCGCCCCCCGCGGCCATGTCGCCCGGCGGACGCGTCATTTCGCCGGTGGCGACCATGCTGCCGCAAATGGTGGCGGGCGCCGTCATCGCCTTCACGGAGAGCGACATCTATCCGCTCTTTGAGCTATGCGGGCGTGCGATTGCCATGTCGGCGCAGACGGATCAGACCATTGGCGGACTGACGATGTGGATTCCCGCTGCGCTCGTTGAGGTGATCGGGCTGATGGTGGCGTTGGGCACGCTGATGCGCCTGTCGGCCAAGGGGCGGCTGCGCAAGGCGGACCGCGATGCGCGCGCGCGCGCCAAGTCGGGCGCGGCGCTGTCTTCCTGAACCCGGCGGTGAACGCGGCACTGATGTGCCCATTCCCGCCAGGCCGCGCCGGTCACTCCGGCAGCAGGCCGTGATACTTCTTGCCCAGCGCCACGGTGGCCTGGAACATCCCCGCCTTGTTGCCGCAGTCGTAGCGCACGCCATCGAAGCGGTGCGCATAGACCTCGCGCTCGCGCATCAGCGAGGCGATGCCGTCGGTCAACTGGATTTCGTTGCCCGCGCCCATCTTGGTCGAGCGCAGATGGTCGAAGATCGCCGCTTCCAGCACATAGCGGCCCACCACGGCCAGCGTCGACGGCGCGGCTTCGGGATCCGGCTTTTCAACGATGTGCGTGACGCGTTCGGTGCGGCCATCCGCCTGCGTGTCGCCCGTGTGCGTGGCCACGATGCCGTACTTGCGGGTGTCGGCGCGCGGCACGTCCTGCACACCCAGCACGCTGGCGTTGCGCGCCACGGCGACGTCCACCAGCTGCTTCATCGCGGGCGTATCGGCGTCGATCAGGTCGTCGGCCAGCAGGACCGCAAAGGGCTCGTCGCCCACGGCGGGGGCGGCCGACAGCACGGCATGGCCCAGGCCCAGCGGGGCCGATTGGCGAATATAGAGGCAATTGACGTGCGCGGGTAGAATGCCCCGCACCATCGCCAGCAGTTCATGCTTGCCCTTGCTTTCCAGGTCGGATTCCAGCTCGGGCGCGGAGTCGAAATGATCTTCGATGGCGCGCTTGTTTCGGCCAGTCACGAATATGAGATCGGTAATCCCCGCAGCGACGGCTTCTTCCACCGCGTACTGAATGAGGGGCTTGTCGACCACGGGCAGCATTTCCTTGGGCATCGCCTTGGTGGCGGGCAGGAAGCGGGTGCCCATGCCGGCGACAGGGAAAACGGCTTTACGGACGGGACGCATTGAGACCTCGTTGAGGATTCGATGAAACATTTTAAGCTCATCGCTATCATAGGCTTATGAACCGCAGGAAAATGCCATCCATTTGCTCGATTGCGAAACGGGGCGCGATCGCGAGCCTTTGCGCGGCGCTCGCCATGCCCGTTGCCCCCGTCACGGCGTGGGCGCAGCCGGTCGGGCTGCCTTCCATGGGCGCCGCCTCGTCGTCCGACCTGTCGCCCATGCTGGAGCGCACGCTGGGTGAAGCGATCATGTCGCAGGGCCGCCGCGACCCTTCCTATATCGATGATTCCGAACTCAGCCAGTACCTCACGACGATGGGGCGCAAGCTTGCGGCGTTCGCGCCGGGCGGCGTGCCCGAGGTCGAGATGTTCGGCGTGCGGGATCCCGAGATCAACGCGTTCGCCATGCCGGGCGGCTTCATCGGGATCAATACGGGCCTGATCGTGTCGTCGGCCAGCGAATCCGAGCTGGCCGCCGTGGTGGCCCACGAAATCGGACACGTCGTGCAGCGCCACATTGCGCGCGGCATGACCCAGCAGAACCAGAACGGCATGCTGATGCTGGCCAGCCTGGCGGGCGCGCTGCTGGCGGCGTTGGCGGGCGGCGGCGGCAACCTGTCGATGGGCGTGGCCGCCTTCGGGCAGGCGGCGGCCATCAACCGCCAACTGGGATTCTCGCGCGACGCGGAACGCGAGGCCGACCGCGCTGGCTTGCAGATGCTGACGAAGGCTGGCTACGACGCCGACGGCATGTCTCAGATGTTTGCGCGCCTGATGAACGCATCGCGCCTGAACGAAGGCGCGGGCGGCGGCTCGTGGGCCAGCACCCACCCGCTGTCGATCGAGCGTATGTCGGACGTGCAGAACCGCGCCCGCGCGCTGCCGGCCTCACGGCATCTGGACAGCGACGACTTCTGGTACATCCGTGCCAAGATGCGCGTGGTGCAGGGCCGCGACACGGTTGGCCTGCGCACGGCCGGCCAGCAGTTGCAGGACGAGGCCCAGGCCCTTTCGGGCGTGCGGCAGTCCGCCGCGTATTACGGGCTGGCCCTGCAGAACTTCCAGCGCAACAACCTGCCGGAAGCGGAGCGCTACTGGAACCTGGCTTCCGCCAATGGCCGCAGTTCACCGCAGCTGGCAAAGCTTGCCGTGGATATCGCGCTGGCACGCAAGGATTATCCGCAGGCGATGTCGCTTGCCCAGGCGGGCACCAAGCGCTATCCCGATCATCGCGCGCTGGGCATTGCCTACGCCCAGGCGCTGCAGGCTAATGGCCGGCATGCCGAGGCGCAGGATTACCTGCGCGAGAAGATCAAGCAGTGGGGCAGCGACGAACCGAGCCTGTATCAGATGCTGGCGCAAAGCGAAGAGCGCAACGGCAAGCCGGTGCAGGCGCGCCGCGACCTGGCCCGCTACTACGTCATGACGGGTGCGTACGCCGCCGCGGAGTCGCAGCTGCAACAGGCGCGCGGCCTGTCCAACGACTTCTACGAGCAGTCGCAGATCGACGTGCAGATCAAGGAAGTCAAGGACAAGCTGGCCGAAGAGCGCCGGCTGCTCGAGCGCTTCAAGTCAGGTTGACACAAGGTGTCTGACGCCCCTGAGGCAGTGTCGCAAGCCGCGGTTGACGCTCGCGGGTGTCAGACACCTGCTGAGCTGGCCGCAGCTTTTACAGCCCGGTTTCGAAGAACCGTCCCAGGCGCTGGGGCAGCCAGTTCAGGTGCCCCGGAAAGCTGCCCGTGGGAAAGCCCGCGTGCCCGCCATCGGAAGGTTGATGCAGCAGGATGCCCGGCGCGCAGTCTTCCGGCTTGGGAAGCGAGGCGGCCGGGATGAACGGGTCGTTGCGCGCATTGAGCACCAGCGTCGGCACGGCGATCTTCGGCAGCCACGGCTTGCTGGACGCGCGCGTCCAGTAATCCAGCGCATTGCGAAAGCCGTGCATCGGCGCGGTGTAGGTGTCGTCGAACTCGCGCAGGTCGTGTGCGTGCGCGATCCGCATGACGTCGATGGAGCCGGGAAAACGATGCGCTTTTTCCAGCACCTTGTGCTTGAGCGTCTTCAGGAAGTGCGCCGTGTAAACGCGCCGGTTGAAGATGCCGGTCGACAGCGTCTTGCCGCAGGCGACCAGATCCAGCGGCGCCGACACGCCGGCGCAGGCGGTCAGCCAAGTGGTGTCTTCCTGGTGTTCTCCCAGATACTTCAGCAGCGCGTTGCCGCCCAATGACACGCCGACGGCGTGCCAGCGCGCGTGCGGAATGCGCTGGCGCACGGTGTTCAGCAGGAAGCCGACCTCGGCCGAGTCGCCAGAGTAATACGCGCGGGCCAGGCGGTTGGGCACGCCCGAACAACCTCGGAAGTGCGCGATCACCACGATCCAGCCGCGTGCCCGGAAGTAATGCGCGATGGACTGCGCATAGCGGCTGTTGCTGCCGCCTTCCAGGCCGTGGAACAGGATCAGGGCAGGGGTGTCGGGGGTTTGCGGCAGCGACTTCCAGTCGGCGTCCGTCATCCAGCGTGCCGCGGCAGTCTTGCCGTTGCCGACCGGGCGTTGCCCGCTTACCGGCGCGCCGTCGGCGGCCTTGTGCGGAAACAGCCCAGGGCCGGTCCAGTCGAAATCGACGAAGTCCGTGTCCGGCGTGTCGACGCGGTCGCGCACGAACGCGATGCGGTGATACTGCGCGAACAGGGCGGCGTAGACCGTCTGGCTGTCGCCCCCGGGAAGCCAGGGCGGGACGGGGCAGGGCGTTGTATCAAGACGAGCAGGGGCCAACTGGGAATCCACCCGGGTCAATGAAGCATGTCGGGCACGTCGTGCAGGTCGAGCACCCCGGCTTCCGAGGGCGCCTGCGAGGCATGGTGCATGACCATGCGCCAGCCGGTGGGGCCCTTGTGGTAGATGTTGGTGGCGTAGCAGTTGGCGAACTGCGTGCCCTCACGCGTGCGCACCGCTACTTGTTCGACCAGGACGTGCACCGCGCACATCATGCTGAGCATGACGAGCGGGCGCAGCGGACGCACATGCAGCGGACCGTTGGACAGCACCTGTTGCCAGGACTCGTGCACCGCGGAATGACCGACGACGCGCAGGCCTCCCGGATGGATGCATACGACTTCCTCGTCGTCGGCCCAGACCTGCATCAGGCGGACGGCGTCCGCCTGCTCAAGGGCTTCGTAGAACGCGTGTTCTGCTTCTTCGGGCGTGGCGAACATGGCTGCTGAAACGGTTAAGCGTGTTGTGGGGCGGCGAGGTCAGTGGTGGCCGTGCAGCACCGTGCCCGCCTTCAGGCGGTACTCGGCGCCACAGTAGGCGCAGCTTGCGGAACCCGTGCGGGCCACATCCAGGAAGACGCGGGGGTGCATGCTCCAGAGCGGGGCCTTGGGGCCGGGACAGAACACGGGCAGGTCTTCAGCGCCGACCTCGATGACTTCGTGAGCGCGGGAGACGGCGGCCGGGGCAGCAGCGGTCATGAATATTCCTGAAAAAAGAACCGATGAACGGCAGGTTGAAACAATGATGCGGTCTTGCGGGGCAAAAGCGCGCCAATCAGAATTGAAAATCAGACTTTACTTAGCCAGTGATGGTACTTCGGGTTGCGGCCATTCACCACGTCAAAAAACGCGTTCTGCAATTGTTCGGTGACTGGACCGCGCCGGCCTGAGCCGATCCGGCGGTTGTCGACTTCGCGGATGGGCGTGACTTCGGCGGCCGTGCCGGTGAAGAAGGCCTCGTCCGCGATGTAGACGTCGTCGCGCGTCAGGCGCTTGGTCAACACGCGCAGGCCCAGGTCGGCCGCCAAGGCGTGAATCGTGGAGCGGGTGATGCCCGTCAACGCCGAGGCGATCTCGGGCTCGCAGAGCACCCCGTCCTTGACGATGAACAGGTTCTCGCCGGAGCCTTCGGCGACAAATCCGTCGGTGTCCAGCAGCAGGGCCTCGTCGTAGCCGTCCTGCAGGGCTTCGGTGTTGGCGAGGATGGAATTGGCGTACGTGGTGGCGACCTTGGCGCGCGGCATGGTGACATTCACATGCTGGCGCGCGAATGACGACACCTTCACGCGGATGCCGTTGGACAGCGCCTCTTCGCCCAGGTACGCGCCCCACGGCCAGGCCGCGATGGCCACGTGCACCCGCGCGCCCTTGGGCGACACGCCCATTTTTTCGGGACCGTAGAACACGAGGGGACGCAGGTAGCCGGATTCCAGCTGGTTTTCGCGCACGACCATCCGTTGGGCTTCGTTGATCGTGTCGCGATCGAACGGCATGGGGATCTGGTAGATGTGCGCCGAATTGAAGAGCCGGTTGGTGTGGTCTTCGAGGCGGAAGATGGCGGTGCCGAGCGTGGAGCGATAGGCGCGCACGCCTTCGAACACGGACAGCCCGTAGTGCAGCGAATGCGTCAGGACATGCGTGGTCGCGTCTCGCCATGGAACGAGCTTGCCGTCATACCAGATGAAACCGTCGCGGTCAGCCATCGACATGGTCTTCTCCACACAGTGCGCGCCAGACCTGCCGCCGCGCGCCAGGCCCCAAGGGGTCAAGAATCTTGAGGGCGCTATTGTATCAAGCAGCGAGGTTACAATACGCGCCTATTCGCGCACCGGTCTGGGGCCAACGGCCTTGCAGCATGATGCCGGCGGGCGAACGGGCCGTCGCGTGTTCATTCCATAGAGTTTCCATGTCGTCCTGTCTGCATCGCCAGGGGCCAGCCGTTGTCCTCTGAATCCGCGCTTCCTGAATCCGAAGACCCAGGCCTGGTTCGCCAGGAACGCCTGACCGCCTTTCGCGCCGGCGTCCACGCCATCGTGCCCGCCCTCATCGCCACCGCGACCTGGGGTCTGGTGACCGGCGTGGCCATGGTCAAATCCGGACTGACCGAATCCATGGCGCTCGCCATGACGCTGCTGCTGTACGCCGGCTCGGCCCAGCTCACTTCGTTGCCCCTGATCGCGGCGGGCGCGCCGCTGTGGCTGATCTTCGCCGCCGGCTGCGTGGTCAACCTGCGTTTCATCATCTTCGGCGCGGCCTTGCAACCGTACTTCCGCCATCTGTCCTGGCCCAAGCGCCTGGGACTCGGCTATTTCACGACCGACATGGGCTTCGTGCTCTTCATGCCGCGCTTTGGCGACTCGGTCGAGCGCGGCACGCGCGAGCAGCTCTGGTTCTTCCTGGGCTCCATCGTGCCGGGCTGGCTGGTCTGGCAGTCCTCGTCGATCATCGGGATTTATCTGGGCGCCCAGGTGCCGACCAATTGGTCTCTGGATTTCGCCGCCGTGCTGGCGCTGCTGGCCATCACGGTGCCGCTGGCCAGCTCCAAGCCCATGCTGGTGTCCATGCTGGCGGCCGGCGTCGTCGCCTGGGTGGGGCAAGCCATGCCCTTGCGCCTGGGACTGGCCGCGGCGGTCATCTCCGGCGTCATCGCCGGCATGTGGGCCGAACGCTTCTTCAAGGCGCGTCCATGACGAATTGGTCCTGGGAACTCTACGTCTATTCCGCCATTCTGCTGCTCGCGCTGTGCAGCGTCCTGACGCGGGCCGGCTTCATGCTGTTTGGCGACTACATTCCGTTGTCCGACAATGTGCGGCGTGCCTTGCGCTATGCGCCCGCCGCCGCGCTCACCGCCATCGTGGTCCCGGATCTGCTGCCCTGGAAAGCCGGACTTGGCCCCGTGTTCGATTACAAGCTGGTCGCCGGTCTGGTCGCCATTCTGGTCTTTCTGCGCACGCGCAGCGCTGTATTGGTCATCGTGGTTGGCATGCTGGTGCTCTGGGGTTTGCGCTGGCTGGCCGGCTGACGGCCACGATTTTCCCGCCGATATGTCCACCTGATGGACGCTCGCAGTGTCTTTTTCGCCTCGGCGGGCGCTTTGAACGCGCGGCTAACCGGCACTTGAACGGGCCGTTTGACCGTGTGGTAAGGCGGCTGCGCTAAAATTCATCAATCCACAGCAATCCGGGCCTGGTACTGCCCACATAAGTATCGACTCCAGCATGGTTGCCCCGATGCTTATGTAGTGCAGTGCATGCAGCACTCTCGTTTTGTTCTTTTTCACTGGTCCCGGTACTTGCCTAACCCTGATGACTGAATCCACTCAAACCGTAGCACCCACCGCTGACGCGCCCGCGCCGACGTTCGACGATTTCGGGTTGCACCCCCTGTTGTTGCAGTCCATCGCCGAAACCGGCTATACCACCCCGACGCCCATCCAGGCGCAAGCGATTCCCGTGGTGGTGTCGGGCCGCGACGTCATGGGCGCCGCCCAGACCGGCACCGGCAAGACGGCGGCGTTCACGGTCCCGATCCTGCATCGCCTCATGCCGCTGGCCAACACCAGCGCTTCGCCCGCCCGGCATCCGGTGCGCGCGCTGATCCTGGCGCCCACGCGCGAACTCGCGGACCAGGTCTTCGAGAGCGTCAAGCGCTACAGCAAGAAGACGCCGTTGCGCTCGGCCGTGGTGTTCGGCGGCGTGGATATCGGTCCGCAAAAGGAAGCGCTGCGCCGCGGCTGCGAAGTGCTGGTCGCCACGCCGGGCCGTCTGCTCGATCACGTTGAACAGAAGAACGTGAACCTCAGCCAGGTCGGCATCCTGGTGCTGGACGAAGCGGACCGCATGCTCGACATGGGCTTCCTGCCCGATCTGGAACGCATCATCCGCCTGCTGCCCGCGCAGCGTCAGGGCCTCTTGTTCTCGGCCACGTTCAGCAACGAAATCCGCAAGCTGGGCCGGTCGTACCTGAACCACCCCGTCGAAATCGAAGTGGCGGCGCGCAACGCCACCGCCACGACCATCACGCAGATCGCCTACAAGATGACTAGCGACGCCAAGCGCGCCGCCGTCGTGCATCTGGTGAAGTCGCGCGGCCTCAATCAGGTCATCGTCTTCTCGAACACCAAGATCGGCACCGCACGCCTGGCGCGCGACCTGGAACGTGATGGCGTCAAGGCCGAATCGATCCACGGCGACAAGACCCAGGCCGACCGCATGAAGGCCCTCGAGGCCTTCAAGGCCGGCGAACTCGAAGTGCTGGTCGCCACCGACGTGGCCGCGCGCGGCCTGGACGTGGCCGGCGTGCCCTGCGTCATCAACTACGACCTGCCGTACAACGCCGAAGACTACGTGCACCGCATCGGCCGTACCGGCCGCGCGGGCGCATCGGGCGAAGCCATTGCGCTGTTTACCGCCGACGAAGAGCGCTTCCTGCTCGACATCGAGAAGCTCATCAAGCGCGAAGTGCCGCGCGGCACGCTCGACGTGCCGGCCGACCTGATCGCGCGCAGCCATCGCCGCAGCGACAGCAGCTCGCATTCGCGCGAAGGGCGCGAAGGCGGCCGCGAAAGCCGCGGCGACCGGGGCCGTTCTTCCGAGCGCCGTTCCAGTCACCATTCCGGCGGCTCGCGCCAGCCCGTGGACGACTTCTTCTTCAAGCCCTACGAGCCCTCGGCGCCCGTCGCGCCGGCCGAAGAACAGGAATCGCGCGGCAACGCCACGCCGTCGTCCGCGCCCAAGCGCCAATTGGCCGTTCTGCTTGGCGGCAGCCGCAAGCCCTGATCGCAATCGGGTTCCGGCCCATGAAAAAACCCGCAAGGCCAGCCGGCGTTGCGGGTTTTTTGTTGGGGGCGACGCGCGTCAGGCGGCCAGCATCCGGGGCAGATCGGGCAGGGCGGTGTTCACCGCCGCGCTCTCTGCGTTCAGGCTTGCCAGAAGACGCTCTAGATGGCCGATATGCGGCAGCATGGGGCCGTAGAACACGACGCGATCGCCGATCTGCACCATCAGGGTCGGGAAGTTTTCGACGTCCACGTCGCCCAGCAGTTCGGCGTGGTCCTCGATGTCGATCCACGCAAAGACATGCTGCGGCATTGCGTCGGCCAAGGCTTGCAGCTTGGGCTTGTATTCTTCGCAGGTGTCGCACCAGGCGGCGCAGAAGCAGGCAATGAGCCAGGCGCCGGGCGTGGCGTCCAGCCGTGCGCGCAGCGGGGCGAGATCGGTACCGGGGGTGAGCAGTGACATGTGAGCGGATCGGGGCGGGTTTGACTATGATACCCGGGTTGTTCACCCCTCACTTCGACTGCCATGACCGCTCTGCGTACTGATCCTGCCACCCCCGGGAACGGCCGCCTGTCCGGCGCCGGCGCGGGCGCGGTAAGCGTGGGCCAGGCGTTCAAGCGCGCGCTCGTGTCGCAGTGCCACCCGACCATGCTGTTCGCGGTGTTGCTACCCTTTCTGATCGCGCTGGTTGGCGCGATCCTGCTGCTCTGGTTTTTCTGGACGCCCCTGACTGACTGGCTGCGCGCCGAGGTCTCGCACTGGGATGTCGTCAATCGCGTTGACGAATGGCTGGTCGCGGTAGGCCTGTTCTCGCTCAAGATCTGGCTGATTCCCGTCATCGCCGCAGCCATCCTGCTGCCGGTGTCCGGCATCCTGGGGTTGGCCATCGCCGCCGTGTTCGTCATGCCGCTGGTGTTGCGCCACGTCGGCCAGCGTGAATATTCCTCCGTCGCCCGCCGCGGCAAGTATTCGACGGCGGTCAGTGTGTGGAACGCGGTGTGGGTGTCCGCCGCCTTTGCCGCCGGCTGGGTGTTGACGCTGCCCCTCTGGCTGGTGCCGCCCATGGCCGTGGTGCTGTCGATCTTCTGGTGGGCCTTTGCGTTCTCGCGCATGATGCGCGTGGACGCCATCGTCGAACACGCCAGCCCGGAGGAACGCAAGCTGATCCTGGAACGGAACAACGGCGGCTTCTGGAGCATCGGCCTGATTTGCTCGCTCTTGAACCTGCTGCCGCCCGCGTGGATTATCCTGCCGGTGTTTTCCGCCCTGGTCTATGCGCATTACGGCCTGGAAGCTCTGAAGCGCCTGCGGCAGGACCGCGTCATCGACGTCTGACCGGCGTCATTTCTCACCTTTGGAATTGGACATGGCTGCAGAATCCACCGCCCGCCGTATCGGTCTCATCATCGTCGGCGATGAAATCCTGTCGGGACGACGTCAGGACAAGCATTTTTCCAAGATCGTCGAGATGCTGGGCGCGCGCGGCATGCACCTGAGCTGGGCCGAATTCCTGCCTGACGAGCGCGACCGCCTGGTGGACGCCTACAAGCGCAGCTTCGCCACCGGCGACGTCGTGTTTTCGTGCGGCGGCATCGGCGGCACGCCGGACGACCATACCCGCCAGGCCGCGGCCGCCGCGCTGGGCCTGCCGCTGGCGCTGCACCCGGAAGCCGAAGCCGCCATCGCGCTGCGCACCCGGGAAATGGCCGAGAAAGGCCAAGGCACCGCCGATATGAGCGCACCCGAAAATCAGCAGCGCCTGCAGATGGGCATGTTCCCCGAGGGCTGCGAGATCGTTCCCAACCCTTACAACCGGATCCCCGGCTTCTTCATCAAGGACCACACCTTCGTGCCGGGCTTTCCCGTCATGGCGTGGCCGATGCTGGAATGGACCCTGGACACACGCTATCGTGCGCTGCAGCATGTGCGCGTTCACGCCGAACACTCGTTCCTGGTTTTCAGCATGCCTGAATCCCGCATCACGCCGTCGATGGTCAGCGTGGAATCCCGCTGGCCCGGCGTGCGCGCGTTCAGCCTGCCCAGCGTCGGCGAGGCGGGCGGAATGCCCCACATCGAGCTCGGCGTGAAGGGCGATCCCGAGGCAGCGGCCGAGGCGCTGGAGTTTTTGCGGGCGGAAGTGCTGCGCCTGGGCGGCAAGCTGGCGCCCCCGGCGGCCGCCTGACCGGGGGGCCGGCGGGACACCGCCGGTTGCAAGGCCCGCTCAAATTCTGATTGCAAAACCGGCTCGTAAATTTCACAATACGGGAAAGAACCGCTTGCTGCAGTGCCGCAACGCACCCCCGTGCGCGGCGGCGCCAGCCCAATCTTCCATGGCCCGTCTTCCAACGCCCCGCAATCCCCTGGACGCCGAAACCGAAGGCGCGTCCGCCCATCCGATCGCCATCCAGGTCATCGAACGCGCCATGCGGCTGCTCGACGCCCTGGCCGCGCAGCCCGATCCGGTCACGCTCAAAGAGCTGTCGGCAACCACCGGCCTGCACGCGTCCACCGCGCACCGCATCCTGAACGATCTCGTGGTGGGCCGCTACGTCGAGCGGGTCGACAACGGCCTGTATCAGCTCGGCATGCGCCTCCTGGAGCTGGGCTCGCTGGTGAAGGGACGCCTGAACGTGCGCGAGGCCGCCATTCCCGCCATGCGGTCGCTTCACAAGCTGACGGGGCAGACCATCAATCTTTCCGTCCAGCAGGGCGACGAGATCGTCTATATCGACCGCGCCTGGAGTGAACGCTCCGGCATGCAGGTCGTGCGGGCCATCGGCGGCCGCGCGCCGCTGCACCTGACCTCCACCGGCAAGCTGTTCCTGTCCACGGGCGACACGCGCCAGGTGCGGGCCTATGCGCTGCGCACGGGGCTTGCCGGCCACACGCGCAACAGCCTGACCGATCTGGACAAGCTCGAACGCGAACTCGCCCTGGTGCGCCGCCATGGCTATGCGCGCGACAACGAAGAACTCGAACTCGGGGTGCGCTGCATCGCCGCAGGCATCTTCGATGACACCGGCAAACTGGTGGCGGGGCTGTCGATTTCCGCGCCGGCCGAACGCTTGCAGGACGACTGGATCAAGGCGCTGGTCGATACGGCTGCCAGCATTTCAGAGGCCCTGGGCTACGAGCCCTCGGTTTCCACCGGCTTCAACGGACTGGGCATGGCGGCCGAAGCGATGCGCCCGTAGCGCGGTGCCTGGCCCCAAATACAAAAGCCCCCGCAAGGGGGCTTTCGTTTTTCCGGCATTGCCGCCCGAGGCCGCCACGGTCGTGGACGGCCCCATGGGCTGCGCTTATTGCTTTTCGATGCCGGCCTTCTTGAACAGCTCGGCCCATTGCGGGACTTGCTGCTTGACCTTGGCGGTCAGCGCGTCGGGATTGGCTTCCGAAGTCAGCACGGTGGCGCCCAGCTGCTTCATGCGCTCCTGGAACTTGGGATCGGCCAGGCCTGCCTGCAGGCTCTTGACCAGCTTGTCCACGACGGGCTTGGGCGTGCCCTTCGGCACCCACATGCCATGCCAGATGCCCACTTCGAAGCCCTTGTAGCCGGATTCGTCCATGGTCGGCAGCTTGGGCAGGGTGGGAACGCGCTGCAGGCTGGTCACGGCGTAGGCCTTCACCTTGCCGCCTTCGATCTGTTGCGTCGTGTTGGTGGTCTGGTCGCACATCAGGTCGACCTGCTTGCCCAGCAGGTCGTTCATGGCGGGGGCGGTGCCCTTGTACGGGATCGTCAGCAGTTGAACGCCAAGCGCTTCCACCAGCATGGTGCCGCACAGGTGGCTGGCCGCGCCGATGCCCGCGTTGGCCAGCGACACCTTGTCCTTGTTCTTTTTGACGTAGTCCGCCAGCTCGGCGATGTTGTTGGGCGGGAAGTCCGAGCGCGCGACGATCGTCATCGGCACGTCGACCACCAGGCCGATCGGTTCGAAGCTGGTGAAGGGGTCGTACCCCGGATTCTTGTAGAGCGAAGGCGCGGTCGAGAAGCCGGCGTGCATCAACAGGATGGAATAGCCGTCCGGCTGCGCGCGGGCGACCTGGGTCGTGCCGATGGTGCCGCCGGCGCCGCCCTTGTTTTCGACCACGACCGTTTGGCCCAGGCTGGTGCGCATGGCTTCCGCGAGAGAGCGGGCGACGTTGTCGGTCGGGCCGCCTGCAGCGAACGGCACCACCATGTTGATGGGGCGTTCCGGGTATTCCGCGTGCGCGGCGCCGGCCGCGAACAGGGCACCGGCCGCGAGCAGGGCCGAAAGCGTGCGGGGGATCAGGGTCATGAGGTCTCCGATTGCAGGGTTTTGCTTGCTGCGATTTAGTTATCAACCGCTGACATGTATTTGGTATTTGTCTGTCATCAGCGTGAAAGCAGTGTAGAAAAGAATTGATACCGCGTCATGTCCGGTATTTCCCGAGTTCTGGGAAATCATTGAGCGCAATCAAGCCGCGCCAGGCGCCGCACCGATAAAGTGCAAACACTTGTTGCGCCGCACAAAAAGCGCTTGACAAGTTTTTTACCGAGTCTAGAATGGCAATTGTGCAGTGCATCAAACGGGCCGGCGGTAGCTTGTAGTACCAGTTTCCGCGCACGTTTCTTATTTCGTCGCAGACAACCATCCTTATTGCCGGACAGCCTCCGGCTACCCTGAGAGGAGCATTCTATGAGCGCAATCCCGCAACAAGTCCTGGACCGCCAAAAGGCCAGCATCAACACCATCGTGGCTGCCCAGTCCGCCGTTTTCGCCGGCTTTGAAAAGCTGGTCGAACTGAACCTGAAGGTCGTGAAGGCCACCCTGGACGAAGTCGCCCAGAAGTCGCAGCAAGCTTCCGAAGTGAAGGATCCCCAGGAAGCCGCCGCGTTTGCCACCGGCCTGCTGCAACCGGGCGCCGAAAAGGCCCTGGCCTACACCAAGCACGTGTATGACATCGTTGCCGGCGTGCAAGGCAGCCTGGTCAAGCTGACCGAAGAACAGATCGCCGAAAGCCAGCAGCAGCTGAGCGAAGCCGTCGACCAGTTCTCCAAGAACGCCCCGACCGGTTCCGAAAGCGCCGTCGCCCTGATCAAGTCCTCGCTGGCCACCGCGACCAGCGCCTACGATTCGATGACCAAGGCCGCCAAGCAGGCCGCCGAAGTCGCCGAGTCGAACCTGAATGCCGCCGCCAACGCGACCTTCAAGGCTGCCACGGACGCTGCCGATGCCGCCACCAAGGTCGCCAGCCGCAGCCGCCGCAGCGCCTAAGTATTTGGCGCGCGGTGCTGCGCGAATCGCAGTAATGTAGTACTGTTGAGTGACAGAGCAGAGCTGGAATTAGGGCCACCCACAGGGTGGCCCCTTTTTTTTGCCTGTGTTTTGTGGGGCAGGTTTGCCGGGCAGGTTCCGCGGTCAGCGGCGCGCCACGGCGCGCACGCATTCGCCGACCAGCCCCGGGCCGCGGTAGATCAGGCCCGTGTAGAGCTGCACCGCGTCGGCGCCGGCGTCCATCTTTTCGCGGGCTTGCTGGCCAGATAGGACGCCGCCCACGCCGATGATGGCAAGGCTATTGCCCAGCCGCTCCTTCAGGCGGCGGATCACCGCCAGCGACAATTCATGCACGGGCGCGCCGGACAGGCCGCCTGCTTCTTGCGCGTGGGCCTGGCCTTGCACCGCGTCGCGCGACAGCGTGGTGTTGGTGGCGATGACGCCGTCGATGCCGTGGCGCGGCAGGATCTCGGCGATGGCGTCGATCTGCTCCTGCGTCAGGTCCGGCGCAATCTTCACGGCCATCGGCACCCGGCGCTGGTGCTGGTCTTCCAATGCGCGGCGCTTGTCGGCCAACTGCCCGAGCAAGGCAGAGAGCTCGTCGCCGCTTTGCAGCGCGCGTAGATTCTTGGTGTTGGGCGACGAGATGTTCACGGTGACGTAGTCGGCATGCGGGTACACCCCGTCCAGACCGATCAGGTAGTCGTCGGCCGCGCGTTCGATGGGGGTATCCGCGTTCTTGCCGATGTTCAGGCCCAGGATCCCGCCCTGCTTGCGCCACGTGCTGCGTTGCACATTGGCCAGGAACGCTTCCAGTCCCTGGTTGTTGAAGCCCAGCCGGTTGACCAGCGCATTGGCGCGCGGCAGGCGGAACATGCGGGGCTTGGGGTTGCCCGGCTGCGCGCGCGGCGTGACCGTGCCGACCTCGATGAAGCCGAAGCCCAGATTGCCCAGCGCGTCGATATAGGCGCCGTTCTTGTCCAGGCCGGCGGCCAGCCCGATCGGGTTGGCCATCTGCATCCCCATCAGCGTGCAGGGCGCCTTGGGTTGCGCGTGCATGAGCTTGCGCGTGGCGCCGCATTCATAGGCGCGCTGCAGGCCCGACAAGGTGACTTCGTGGGCGGTTTCCGCGTCCATGGCGAACAGCGCCGGGCGGGCCAGGGGGTAGGCGTGAAAGAGGATAGACATGGGGCGGAATTGTAGAGCGATTTGATGTGTCCCCGCCGCTCATGGACCCACCGCAAGGCTGATTCAGGCGGGCGGTCGCTCGGGCGTGTCGCGCCATTGCCCATCGACCAGGAACTGCGCCGGACGGAAGGCCGATTTATAGGACATTTTCCGGCTGTCCGCGATCCAGTATCCCAGATAGAGCCAGGGCAGGTTCAGTGCGCGGCACTGTTCGACCTGCCAGAGGATGCTGTAGGTGCCCAGGCCGTCAGCAATGTCCGGGTCATAAAACGTGTAGACCGAGGACAGGCCATCGTCCAGCACGTCGATGATGGACACCATCACCAGCACCCCTTCGGCGCTCCGGAACTCGACCAGCCGAGTGTTGACGCGGCTGGTGAGCAGGAACTGCGCGTACTGGGTGCGGCTGTCTTCGTCCATGCCGCCGCCCGGATGCCGGCCCTGCTGGTAGCGCGTGTAGAGCCGGTAGTGCTCGGGCGACCATGCAAGTTCGGCCACGAACGACTGCAGATGCGGATGATTGCGCCACGCGCGGCGCTGGCTGCGATTGGGGGCGAAGGCGGCCGCGTCCACGCGCACGGGGATACAGGCCTGGCAGTTGTCGCAATGGGGACGATAGGTAAAGAGTCCGCTGCGGCGAAAGCCCTGTTCCACCAGTTGCGAATACGTGCCCGCGTTGATCAGATGGCCGGGCGCGGCAACCTGCGACCGGGCCTGGCGACCCGGCAGATAACTGCACGGGTAGGGAGCGGTTGCATAGAACTGCAGCGTGGAGAAGGGAAGTTCTTTCAGCTGGCTCATGGGAGCTGGCTCATTGGCGCTGTCGCATGGAATATCCCTTGACGGCGGCGGGCCCGGGACAGGAATCGCTCCATATTAACGCTTAACTCGGGCGGCAATCCGTCCCCTCGGGTGTGTCCGGATGCAGCGTTCCCTGCGCATCCAACCTGCCGCGGGACCACGCGATGCCGGGTTGGATCGTGGCCTGGCGGACATGCCGCAGAAAGCGTTCGCGCGGCAGGGGGCGTGCGCCCATGCTGGCCAGGTGGCGCGTCTGCTGCTGGCAGTCGATCCACTCGACGCCCTGCGCCTCCAGGTAGCGAACCAGATGCGCCAGCGCGATCTTGGAGGCGTTCGGGACACGGGTGAACATGGATTCGCCAAAGAACATGCGCCCCAGGCTGATGCCGTACAGGCCGCCCGCCAACTCGCCGTCGATCCAGGTCTCGATACTGTGCACAACCCCGGCCTCATGCCACTGGCGGTAAGCCTCTTGCATGGCCGCCGTGATCCACGTGCCTGGCTGTCCGTCTCGCGGCGCGGCGCAGGCCGCCATGACCTGCGGGAACACGGTGTCGACCCGCACCTGCACCCTGGGCGCCGCGTCGTGCTCGCGCGCGGCGATCTGCCGCAGCAGCTTGCGCAGCGAGTGCGACGGCGCGAAATCCTTCACGCGCAGCACCATCCGCGGATCCGGGCTCCACCACAGGACGGGTTCGCCTTCCGAGTACCACGGAAAGATACCGTTGGAGTACGCCTGGGTAAGCCGTTCCGGGGACAGATCCGCGCCTGCGGCCAGCAGGCCATCCGGATCCGTCAGCGCGAATTCCGCAGGGGGGAACGGGGTGTCGGCGGCCAGCCAGGGCAGTTTCAACGGTGAGATTCGAGGGTGTAGTGATGAGGACCGAAGGTGCCGCGTTTGCGGTCCTCGAAAAACAGGCGCAGGGTGCTTGCCACGGTGCGAAACGCCAGGTCGTCCCAGGGAATCTCGGTTTCGTCGTACCAGCGCGCTTCCAGGCTCTCCGGGCCGGGGTCCAGTTCGGGACCCACCGCCTGCGCCAGATAGAACACGTGCACCTGCTCGATCTGCGGCACGTCAATGATGGTGTAGATGTCGCCCAGCTGGATCTTGGCGCCGGATTCTTCCAGCGTTTCGCGCGCGGCGCCCTGCGCGGTGCTCTCGCCCAGTTCCATGAAGCCTGCGGGCAGCGTCCACGTGTTGTAGCGCGGCTCGATCGCGCGCAGGCAGAGCAGCACGCGGTTTTCCCAGACGGGCACGGTGCCGACCACCAGCCGAGGATTCTGGTAATGGATCGCCCCGCAGTGATCGCAGATGTCGCGCTCGCGGTTGTCGCCTTCCGGCACGCGGCGGTTTACCGGCGTGCCGCATTGGCTGCAAAAGAGGGAACGGCGCGGGGCGGGAAAGTATACGAGGGGCGATTTGGCGGTCATGGGTACGATTCTAACGGCTGCGGCGGGTCGTGGCGCGCCGTCCCGGCGGCGTGGGCGCGGGGCTGCCGAATCGGGCTTCCAGGTGTTCCACGAACGACCGCACCTTGGGCGACAGGAAGCGGCGGTGCGGGTAGACGGCGACCATGGAGATGGGGGTGTGGGCGTAGCCGGTCAGCAAGGCGGTAAGGCGGCCGGCGCGAATGTCGTCGCCCACCAGGAATTCCGGTTGCAGGATGATCCCGTGGCCGGCCAGCGCGGCGGTGCGCAGCACGTCGCCATTATTGGCCCGCAGCGCCGCATTCACGCGCACCAGGTGCGTCACGCCGTCCTTTTCGAAATGCCATTCGTTGCCCGTGCTTGCGTAGGCGTAGTGCAGGCAGCGATGCTGCTTCAGGTCTTCAGGCACGGCAGGGGCGCCGTGGCGTTGCAGGTACGAGGGCGCTGCGCAGACCAGCAGTTGCTGCGGCGCCAGCGGCCTGGCCACCAGTGATGAATCCACCAGCGGGCCGATGCGCACCGCGACGTCGTAGCCGTCCTCGACCAGATCCACCACGCGATCGTTCAGGTCCAGGTCGATCACCACGTCAGGATAGCGCTGCAGGTACTCGGCAATCGCCGGTCCCAGATGCAGGATGCCGAAGGACACGGGGGCGCTGACCCGCAACCGGCCGCTGGGCCGCTGGCCTTCTGCCTGCAGCGACAGTTCCAGGTCGGCGACCTCGGCCAGGATGGGCCGGACTCGCTCGTAGAAGGCGCGCCCGGCATCGGTCATGCTCAGCTTGCGGGTGGTGCGGTTGAGCAGGCGAACGCCGTACTTCTGCTCCAGATAGGCAATCTGCCGCGTGACCACGGAGCGCGCCTGGCCCATCTTGTCGGCGGCCGCCGCGAATGAACCCAGTTCAACGACCTTGGCGTAGGTCTGCATGGCGGTGTGGGTGTCCAAGATTGTTTCCTATCGAGGAACAATAATTTGCAATTCTGCATGTTTATCTTTGTTTTTGGAATCGCAAGAATACGGCTCCATGAAGGTTCGCCCCGTTTTGAGCGATCCGTTTCTGCACAAGGATGACTGCAATGATTGATTCCCGTACCGCGCCGTATGCGGCACTGCTCCTGCGCGTGGCGCTGGGCGTGATGTTCCTGGCCCACGGCCTGACCAAGCTGCTGGTCTTCACGCTGCCCGGCACGGCGCAGTTTTTCACGAAGATCGGCTTTGCCGGCTGGCTGGCCTATCCCGTGACGTTCTTTGAGGTGGCGGGCGGCATTCTGCTGATCCTGGGCGTGGTGCCGCGCTGGGTGGCCGCCATTGCCGTGGTGCAGCTCTTCGCGGCGTCGACGGTTCACTTCGGCAATGGCTGGGGATTCGGCAACCCGGGCGGCGGCTGGGAATATCCCATCTTCCTGACCGTCGCGGCCGCCGTGCTGGCGCTGCTGGGCGACGGCAAGTTCGCGCTGGTCAAGAGCGGCCGTCGCTGAACGCCCTTTTTCAGCCCGCGTCGGCGTGCGGCGCGGGGTCGAATGCCAGGCGATCGGCAACGTCCGCCTGCGCAATCGAATGCAGCGGCGCGTCCACATAAACGTCTGGCCACGCCACGCTGATCGACTGGCCGGGCGTCAAGCCGGCCAGCGCGTCCATCAGCGACGCGCCCGCAGCCGTCTGCAGGGTTTCGAGCAGCGGCTGCAGATCGCGGTCCATCACAATGCCGGCGCCCAGAGGCGTGGATGCGAAGAGCCGGCCTGCATCATCCAGCCACCACCCGGTGACCGAGCCGACGGCCGCATCGGTATGCGTGACGAGGGCGCGATTGTCATCGGCCAGGCGCAATACATAAGGCGCCGCGTCCAGCCGCACGAAGACGCGCTGCGGCCCGTTCTGGAAAAACCAGCGGCCCACATCGTCATGGTCGTAATTGCGGCCGATGAATTCCAGGATTTGCGTGTTGGTGATCGGCTCGCCCGGCCCGCCTTCATTGGCCTGACCTTGCGGATGAAGGCGCCAACGCCCGCGCGCATCGAGCGACAGCCAGCCGTACACTGCCGGCACATTGGGCCATCGGGCGAGGGCGTCCTTCACCGATTGATCCATGGTGTTACGGGCGGATGACGATGGTGGGCGAGATGACGATGCCAGGCTGAACGGGCATCACAGGCACGGCCACGGGCTGCGGCGCGTAGCCATACGCATAGTCGTCGCGGCATTTGCGCTTTTCGCTGTAATCGCCATTGCGCTTCCACTTGCGCTCGACCTTACAGGCGCCATCCCAGTACTTTTCCTTGTACTCGCCACCCTTGTGGCGGTGGTGATGGTGCTTGTCGCCAGCCTCCGCGGCAAGGGGCGCAAGTGCGATCAACGCGGCGGCGGACAGGCTCAGGAAAGCGGGGCGGGTAGCAAAGCGGCGCGGGTGCGATTCCGGGATGTTGTGCATGGACTCATCGTTCAAATGAAAACGGGGTCACCATAACAATCATCCGGCTAACCGGGCGTAGGGATGGGTAACGAGATGCAGGGGGAAAGGAGAAAGATGCTGGAGGCGCAAGCCGGAATCGAACCGACGTACACGGATTTGCAATCCGCTGCATAACCACTCTGCCATTGCGCCAGCACTTGCAAGAAAAAAGGAAGCGCGGTGTGTGCCGTTGCTTCCTCTTTGTATTTGGAGCGGGAGACGAGTCTCGAACTCGCGACCTCAACCTTGGCAAGGTTGCGCTCTACCAACTGAGCTACTCCCGCTTGGGGTACTGCTTTGCCGTACTGCTTTCCCACTGCTTTATTTGCTTTTAGTGAAAGCCTGCATTGGTATCAGGGCTGTTCAGCAAAGAAAGCGATTGTACATGCTTTTTAGGGTCTTTGCACTGCAGATCGAAATCTGGAGCGGGAGACGAGTCTCGAACTCGCGACCTCAACCTTGGCAAGGTTGCGCTCTACCAACTGAGCTACTCCCGCATTTGCACACTGACCGCATCGCTGAGGGTCCGTTTGAATCTTGAGAATTCTGGCGGCTGGCCGATCAGCGAGGCGAGAGTATACATTAATTTTTTCATCCATCAAGCCGATGCGCCTGCGTTGGCGAACCCGGTGTTTCAGGCATGAAAAAAGGGCCTTTCGGCCCTTGCTTTCAACGATTTGCAGCGATTTGAAAAAGCGCTGCAGATCAAAATCTGGAGCGGGAGACGAGTCTCGAACTCGCGACCTCAACCTTGGCAAGGTTGCGCTCTACCAACTGAGCTACTCCCGCATTGGTTCCGTAAACTGCCCAGAACCGCTTTTCTTATTCACTCTGACCAACTTGGTTATCGATCAGAAGGCGCGCAGTCTAGCACGATTTTTTGAGCTTGTCCTGAGCCGGTCTGGCTGGCTGCGATTTACGCTGTAAATCGGGTCAAGCACTCAATCAAGTAAACTGAGCGAAGACAGAAACTATAGCATACCTCGTAGCACTCATGTCAAATTCCTTCGCGGGATCCGCGCCCGATTCCTTGTCTCCGTCCGTGCAGGACCTCACTGGTCTGAATACGTTGGGACTGGCATCCCGGGCCGATGCGTTCGTCGCGCTGCGCGAGCCCGCGCAATTGCCCGCGTTGTCCGCCCTGGCGCAAACGGCGCCGTCGTTGCTCGTGCTGGGCGGCGGCAGCAACGTGGTGCTGCCCGAGCGCGTGCCCGGCCTGGTTGCGCGCGTGGCCTTCCAAGGTGTGCGGCTGCTGGAATCGCGGCCGGACGCGTGGATCGTCGAAGCGGCAGGCGGCGAGAGCTGGCATGGATTCGTGTCGGCCTGCGTCGCGCAGGGATGGGATGGCCTGGAAAATCTGGCGTTGATCCCCGGCACCGTGGGCGCGGCGCCCGTGCAGAACATCGGCGCCTATGGCGTCGAGCTGCAGGAACGCCTTCACAGCCTGACGGCCTGGGATGTGCGCGAGGCGCGCTTTGTGGAAATGCAGGCGGCCGATTGCCGGTTCTCGTACCGCGACAGCGTGTTCAAGCATGATGCGCCCGGGCGCTGGATCATCGTGAGCGTGCGCTTTGCCTTGCCGCGGCCGTGGCGGCCGGTGCTGGCGTATCCCGATCTGCAACGCCATCCGCGGCTGTCGGGTGCATCGCCCTGCGCGCGCGATGTCTTCGATGCGGTGTGCGAGATCCGGCGCGCCAAGCTGCCCGATCCCGCGGTCACAGGTAATGCCGGCAGCTTCTTCAAGAATCCCATCGTGCCGGCCGCGCAGCGTGACGCGTTGGCGGAGCGCTTTCCTGGCCTGGTGTCGTACGCGCAGGCTGATGGCCGCTTCAAGCTGGCCGCAGGCTGGCTGATCGATCAGTGCGGCTGGAAGGGAAGGGCGCTGGGGGCGGCGGGCGTGCATGACCGCCAGGCGCTCGTGCTCGTCAATCGCGGGGGTGCCACCGCCGCAGACATCATGGGATTGGCGCGCGCGGTGCAGGATGCGGTGGCCGATCGCTATGGCGTGCGCCTGGAGCCCGAGCCGGTCGTGGTGTGACCGGGCAGGCTTTTCGGCATGAAAAAATCTATGGTCAGCCCGATTTTTGCAAGCGGGTTTGTGTTGGCGTAAATTGGGCTTTGCTCAAATCTATTCGGAGTCGTTTGGGGACAGGTCCCCCGCTCCATGATGAGAGTCGCGCCCGGCAAACCTCAAAAGGGCCTCAGCATCCAGGTGCTGAATTTTTTACCAGGTTTCTTGCCAGGCCGTTGAGCCGTTTATGTCTTCACGTACTCGCGTCGCAAAACCAGGAAGTGACTGCGTAAAACGGTGATGAATGTCAGGTTGCGCTAACAGCCTGCTCACTTCGGTAGTTCGTTCCATTGGCGAGGATGGCCCAGGCTATCCTCGCCAATTTATTGGCCAGCGCGCAGGCCACCACGTTCGAGTGGCGTCGTGCCAGCAGCTCGCGTACCCAGACGCCCAGCCGATCCGTGCGCCGCTCTACGCGTTGCATGATCGCTCGTGCGCCCTGCACCAACAGCCGCCTGAGATTCTTGTCGCCACGCTTGCTGATTCCCAGCAGCTTAGGCGTACCGCCAGTGCTGTATTGGCGTGGCACCAGACCCACAGAGGCGGCGAACTGGCGGGCCGAACCGAATTGCTGCGCATCGCCCAATTCTGTCATCAGCACGCTCGCGGTGATCGGCCCGATGCCGGGGATCTCCAGAAGCCGCTGGCTGCGTTCATCCTCGCGCAGTTGCTGGCACAAATCGCGTTCGATTTCGCCGATCTGCTCGTCCAAATACTTGAAGTGCGCCTGCAGCCGTTCAAGCAATGCCGCCAGTCGGGGCGGCAGCTCATGCTCGGCCAACACCGCTGGCAGGCGCCGCAGGATCGCCTGGCCGCGCGGCAGGCTGATGCCGAACTCCAGCAAAAAGGCGTGGACTTGGTTGATCACGCCGGTGCGCTCGCGCACCAGCGACTCTCGGACGCGGTGCAGCGCCGAGACGGTCTGCTGAGCCTCGTTGCGCACGCACACGAACCGCATGCTCGGGCGCGAGGCGGCTTCGCAGATCGCCTGCGCATCGGCAAAGTCGTTCTTGTTGCCCTGCACGAAAGGGCGCACGAACTGTGGGGAGATCAGCTTGGGTTGGTGGCCTAGCGCCTGGATGCGGCGCGCCATCCAATGGGCTCCTGCGCAGGCCTCCATCACCACCGTGCTGCACGGGCTATTACCCAGCAACGTGAACACTTGCTGGCGAGAGCACTTCTTGCGAAACACCATCCTGCCGGCAGAATCCTGCCCGTGCAGATGGAAGCTATGCTTACCCAGATCGATGCCAATCAGCGTGACGGTGCTCATGAGAGGTCTCCCAGAAAGAACAATCCCCACTCAGCGTACCGCTTCGTGGGGATCGGGCTGACCATCTCATTAGGACCCCGCGGGGTCCTTTGCTTTTGGCGCCAGAAATTACAGCCCCAGCACGGACTGCATGTCGTAGAGACCGTTGGTCTTGCCCTCGAGGAAGCGCGCAGCGCGCAGCGCGCCTTCGGCGTAAGTGGCCCGGCTGGACGAGCGGTGCGTGATCTCGATGCGCTCGCCGATGCCGCAGAACGACACCGTGTGATCGCCAACGATATCGCCGCCGCGCAGCACCGAAAAACCGATGGTGCCGGGCTTGCGCACGCCGGTGTCGCCGTGGCGGCTCCAGGTGGCAACGTCGGGCAGCGCGACGTCCCAGGCCGACGCGATGGTCTCGCCCATCTTCAGCGCCGTGCCGGAAGGCGCATCGACCTTGTTGCGGTGATGGGCTTCGAACACTTCGACGTCGTAGCCGGCGTTCAGGATGCGGGCGGCCATGTCCAGCAGCTTGAGCGTCGCGTTGACGCCCACGCTCATGTTGGGGGCGAACACGATGGCGGTCTTTTGCGCGGCAACCTCGATTGCGGCGCGGCCGTTGTCGTCAAAGCCGGTGGTGCCGATGACGGCCTTCACGCCGTGCTTCACGCAAGCCTGCAGATGCTTGAGCGTGCCTTCCGGGCGGGTGAAATCGATGAGGCAGTCAGCGCTTGCAAGCGCGTCCAGGTCGTCGGTGATGGCAACCCCGGTCTGCTTGCCCAGCGTGGCGCCGGCATCGCGGCCCAGCGCGGCCGAGCCCGGCACGTCCAGCGCAACGGCCAGTTCCAGGTCGTCGGCCTTCAGGATGGCCTCGATCAACATCTGGCCCATGCGGCCGTTTGCGCCGGCGATAGCAATACGCATAAAAAAAGTCCTTGGATTTAACGCAGCGGCTCGGGTGAGATGCCGGGCTGGCCCGGATACTGGTTGAGCGGGCTGGCGGGTGCATCGGCGTCGCGCTTCTGTTCGTCCTGCTCTTGCTCGACGCGGGCTTCGTCCCGGGCCAGGCGCTTGTCGGTCTTTTCGTCGGCAACGGCGTCCGGCGTGTTGATCTGGTAGGGCTGCAGATCGGGCTGCTTGTCGCCTTCCCAGCGCGTGAGACGGTCGTTTTCGAACCAGACGGTGAACTTGCGCTCTTGCGGGTTGCCGTAGCCCGGCTTGAAGTAGTACGGGTAGTCCCAGCGATTGGCGTGCAGCACGCTGGTGAGCGTGGGGCTGCCGAGCGCGAAGCGGACTTGTTCACGGGTCATGCCGGGCTGGAGCAGCGCAACCTGTTCCTGCGTGATCCAGTTACCCTGCTGGACCGGCGCCTTGTACGGGAAGCCCCATTTGTTCGAGGTGCAGCCCGCCAAGGCGACGGCCAGGGCGGCAACGGCCAAACCGGTCTTCAGAGAGCGGGAGGGAATACGTGCAAACATGGACACTACGCGCCCCTATTATTTGGAAGCAAGCAAAACCGTTATCATAAAGGTTTCATAAGGATAGTTCCGCGAGGCGGCATGAATTCGGCGAGCCGGCTTGCGGTGACCCCAGTCCTTGCCCATGCCAACGCGGACGGAGAGCGATTACACCATGAGCGACCAAAGCGAACTGAAAAACATGGGTTTGAAGGCGACTTTCCCGCGCCTGAAGATTCTTGATATTTTCCGCAAATCGGGTGAACGGCACCTGAGCGCCGAAGACGTCTACCGCGCCCTGATCGGCGAAAACGTCGAAATCGGCCTGGCTACCGTCTACCGCGTGCTGACGCAGTTCGAGCAGGCCGGCATCCTGGCGCGCAGCCAATTCGACAGCGGCAAGGCCGTTTTCGAGCTCAACGACGGCGACCACCATGACCACCTGATCTGCACCAACTGCGGAAAGGTCGTCGAGTTCTCGGATCCCGAGATCGAAAAGCGCCAGCAAAAGATCGCCAAAGACAACGCCTTCGCGCTGGAAAGCCACGCGATGGTGCTGTACGGCATCTGCGGCAGCTGCCTCAAAGGCCGCTAAGCCTGGGCGGGCAGCCGTGAGGCCGGTACATCCGGCTGCGTAGCCAAAAACAAAAGCCCCTTCTGAGTGAAGGGGCTTTTTGCGTTGGGGCCAGTGACGCCGGCAGGCCGCAGACTCAAGGCGTTGTCTGGCCGAACCCTTCCAGCATTTCGCGCGCGTGTTCGCGGGTGGTGGCCGTGAGCTTCATGCCGCCCAGCATCCGCGCGATTTCCTCGACGCGGGCCGGGGCGTCCAGCGGTTCGATGCTGGACCGGGTGGTGCCGCGGGACTCGGCCTTGCTGACCAGGAACTGGTTGTTGGCGCACGCGGCCACCTGGGGCAAGTGGGTGACGCACAGCACCTGATGGCGTTCGCCCAGTTCGCGCAGCAGCTTGCCGACGGATTCGGCCACCGCGCCGCCCACACCGCTGTCCACTTCGTCGAAGATCAGCGTGGGCACGCGCGCCGCGCGGCTGGCGATGACCGACAGCGCAAGCGAGATACGCGACAGTTCGCCGCCCGAGGCGACCTTGGCCAGCGGACGCGGCGTGGTGCCGGCGTGACCGGCCACCAGGAATTCGACCTGTTCGTTGCCGTGCGCGGACGGCGCCGACGGCGCGAGCGTCGGTTCAAAGCGGCCACCCTGCATCGCGAGCGTCTGCATGGCCTGGGTGACCTGCTTGCCCAGATCCTTGGCGACCTTGCGCCGGGCGGTGGTCAGCTTGGCGGCGGCCGCGTCGTATTGCGCCTGCGCCGCGGCCGCCTGGGCGCGCAGCGCGTCGATGTCGCCGGCGGCCTGCAAGGCGGCAAGCTCCGCATGTAGCGATTCGCGCAGCTCGCACAGGGCATCAGGATCGGTGCGGAATTTGCGGGCGGTCTCGAATACCAGTCCAAGCCGCGCTTCCACGTCGGCGAGCCGCTTGGGGTCCAGGTCGACCCGGCTGACGTAGTTGTTCAGGTCGGACACCGCTTCGCTGATGGCGATGCGTGCCGATTCCAGTTCGTCATGGACACCCTTGAGGCCCGGATCGTGCCGCAGCATCTGCTGCAGGCGCTGGTTCGCGGCCGTCAGGCGGTGATGCGCCGAATCGCCTTCGCCGTCCAGCATTTCTAGGATTTGCGAGGCGCCATCCAGCAGCGATTGCGCATGCGAGAGGCGCGTGTGCTCGGATTGCAGGGCGTCCCATTCGTCCAGTCCGAGGTTCAGCCGGTCCAGTTCGTCGACCTGCCATTGCAGGCGTTCACGTTCAGAGGCCAGGCTTTCGGCGTCTTTTTCGGCCGATTCCAGCTGGCGTGCCAAGGCGCGCCACTGCTTCCACGCCTGGCCAACCGCGTGGCGAAGGTCGCCGTGGCCGCCGTGCGCGTCCAGCAGGTCGCGCTGGGCGTCGGGACGCATCAGGCTCTGGTGCGCGTGCTGGCCATGGATGTCGACCAGGCTGTTGCCCAGTTCGCGCAGTTGCGCCACGGTGGCGGGGGTGCCGTTGATGTAGGCGCGGCTGCGGCCTTGCGCATCGATGACGCGGCGCAGCGAGAGTTCGTCGTCGGCGTCGATTTCGCGTTCGGCCAGCCACGCATGCAGCGCCGCCGGGGTGTCGAACACGGCGGTGATGTCGGCGCGGGCCGCGCCTTCGCGCAACATGCTGGCGTCGCCGCGTTCGCCGAGGGTGAGCGCCAGCGCATCGACCAGGATGGATTTGCCGGCGCCCGTTTCTCCCGAAAAGACGGTGAAGCCGGGGCCAAAGTGGATCTCGGTCTGTTCGACGATGACGAAGTCGCGGATGTGCAGGGTGCGCAGCATAAGGGGCGCTAATTACTCTACGTTGTCGGAGGCTTCGGGCATCAGGTTCCAGTGCAGTTTGCGGCGCAGGGTGGAAAAGAAGCTGTAGCCTTCGGGATGCACGAATCGGATGGTGTAGGGCGCGCGCTGCACGACGATGCGGTCGCCCGGTTGCAGGTCGGACCAGGTCTGCATGTCGAAGTGCACGCTGGCGCCGACTTCGACGCGGCCCATGGCCGTGAGCGTCATGTTGAGCACGCCGGTGTCCGGGATGACGATGGGCCGGTTCGACAGCGTTTGCGGCGCCACCGGCACCAGCACCATGGCGTTCATGCCCGGGTGCAGGATGGGGCCATTGGCCGACAACGCATAGGCCGTGGAGCCGGTGGGCGTGGCGATGATCAGGCCGTCGGCGCGCTGCGTATACATGAAGGCGCCGTCAAGTTCGACCCGGACCTCGATCATGCCGCCGCGGCCCGCGCGGTTCAGGACCACGTCGTTCAGGGCCGACGCGGAATACATCTTCTGGTCGCCGCGCCACACGCTGCCTTCGAGCAGCATGCGGTCTTCGATCTGGAAGCTGCCTTCGAGCACGCGGGCGAGCGCGGCGTGCGCGTCCTGCAGGGCGATGTCGGTGATGAAGCCCAGGCGCCCGTGGTTGATGCCGATCAGCGGCATGCCGTAGGGCGCGAGATGGCGGCTGGCGCCCAGCACGGTGCCGTCGCCGCCCATGACCACGGTGAGCGAGGCGGTCTTGCCGATTTCCTCGAGCGTGGCGATGGGGTATTCGGTCAGCCCGGTATTGCGCGCCGTGTCCGCATCGATCAGCACATGGCGGCCCGCCTGCGTCAGCGCGTGCGCAAGTGCTCTCAGCGGTGTGTCCAGGCCGGTGTCCTGGTATCTGCCGATCAGGGCGACTATAGGAAAATGCATGGCTGCGTAGGAATGAAAAGGGCGAAACCGCAAAGCTGAACATGCCCAGAATGGGCCAATTAGCCGATTATATGGGGCCGTATATTGTGTTGCGGGACAAAAATCGCCTCAACCTGAAAAGATTCCCTAAAATAGCCGCTATGGATGACCGCGCACGCGCTTTACTGAAAGCGTTGATAGAACGCTACATCGCCGATGGGCAGCCAGTCGGCTCGCGGACGCTATCTAAAGTCTTTGACTTGTCTCCGGCCACCATCCGCAACGTCATGGCGGACCTGGAAGAGCTGGGACTGATCCACAGTCCGCATACCTCCGCCGGCCGTGTTCCCACGCCGCGCGGATACCGCATGTTCGTCGATTCGCTGCTGTCGGTGCAGTCGTACCAGCTGCAGCCGCACAACATGGGCGAAATGCTCTCGGCTGCCGAACCCACCCGCGCGGTCAATGCGGCCGCGGCGCTGCTGTCCAACCTGACGCAGTTCGCCGGCGTGGTCCTCACGCCCAAGCGGGCGCAGGTGTTCCGGCAGATCGAATTCATCCGCCTGTCCGACAAACGCGTCCTGCTCATCATCGTGACGCCCGATGGCGACGTGCAGAACCGCATCCTTTTCGTCCAGCGGGATTACGCCGAATCCGAGCTCCTGGAAGCCGGCAACTTCTTCAACATGCACTTCGCCGGCAAGTCGTTCAATGCCGTGCGCCAGACGTTGTCGACCGAGCTGGCCCAGTTGCGCGAAGACATCTCGCGCCTGATGCAGGCCGCCGTCGAGGCCAGCGCCGAAGCGGCCGAGGACGGCGACGCCGTGGTCATCTCGGGCGAACGCAAGCTGCTGGACGTCACCGACATCGCGTCCGACATGGATCGGCTGCGCAAGATGTTTTCGCTGTTCGAGAAAAAGACCGATCTGCTGCAATTGCTGGACGTCTCGAGCCGCGCGCAGGGCGTGCAGATCTACATCGGCGGCGATTCGCAACTGGTGCCCCTGGAAGACGTCTCCGTCATCACGGCGCCTTACGGCGTCGACGGCAAGGTGGTCGGCACCCTGGGTGTCATCGGTCCGACCCGCATGGCCTACGAGCGGGTCATACCCATCGTGGACATCACGGCGCGCCTGCTGTCCAACGCCCTCAGCCACAACCAGTAGTCCCATTCAAAGCTACATCCTCCTTGCGGAGGAAGGGGAGTTTTTGTGTTTCTTCGCCTGTTCAAGTATCTCTGGCCTGAGCGCTACCTTCCTGAGCCCCACCAAGAAGATCCCTTCAACGAGGATCCGCCGCCGCGCGTGCCCGGCAAGGTCGGCGTGCTGCTCGTCAACCTGGGCACGCCCGACACGACGTCGCCCAAGGACATCCGCAAGTATCTCGGCGAATTCCTGTCCGACCCGCGCGTCATCGAAATCCCGCGCTACCTCTGGAAGCCCATCCTGCACGGCATTGTGCTCGTGCGCCGGCCCAAGCGGCTGGAGCCGCGCTACGCCGGCATCTGGATGGAGGGCGGCTCGCCCCTGATGGTCTACAGCCAACGCCAGACCGACGGCGTTCGCGCCGCCCTGCAGGCGGCCGGCGTGGATGCCGTGGTCGAGCTGGGCATGCGCTATGGCAACCCCTCCATCCCCCAGGTGATCGCAAACATGCGCAAGCAGGGCTGCGAGCGCATCCTGACGGTGCCGCTGTATCCCCAGTACGCCGCCAGCACCACCGCCACCGTGGTCGACGCGGTCACCCGCTACATGGGCAAGCTGCGCGATCAGCCGGAGATGCGCTTCATCAAGCGCTTTCACGACGAGCCCGCCTACCTGGACCCGCTTGCCGCGCGCATCGAGCGCTACTGGGCCGAACATGGCAAGCCGCAGAAACTCGTCATGAGCTTTCACGGCCTGCCGCGCTACTCCATCGAACTGGGCGATCCCTACTACCGCGACTGCATGGAAACCGCCCGGCTCCTGGCGCAGCGGCTGTCCCTGCCCCGCGACCAGATCGAAGTGACCTTCCAGAGCCGGTTCGGCTCGGCCCGCTGGCTGGAGCCCTATACCGAGCCGACCCTGAAGGCCCTGGCGGCCTCCGGCGTCACGGAGGTCGATGTGGTGTGCCCGGGATTTGTGGCAGACTGTCTGGAAACCCTGGAAGAAATCAGCCTGGAATGCCGCGACGCCTTTCTCGAGGCGGGGGGCAAACAGTTCCGTTACATTCCTGCCATCAATGACGACCCGGCCTGGATCGCGGGGCTGTCCGGTCTGGTGGAACGAAACTTGCAGGGGTGGATACCAGCAGCCACGGACTTGAAGGAGAAGGCGCATGCACCATGATCCCAAGACTGGAAAGACGGTCAAGAAGGGCAAAGTCACCACTCCCGTCGACGAGGACCGCGTCGAACATGACCTGGACGAGGCCCTGGCCGATACGTTCCCGGCCAGCGACCCGGTCGCGATTCCCTCGGACCCGGACGCCGATGACAAGCGCGTGGACCGCGCGCTGAAGGAAAGTTTTCCGGCCAGCGACCCCGTGGCCCCCGCCCAACCCAGCAAGAAGTAGCCGTTCGGTCAGCGGGCGCCCGGCCTTCGGGCCGTGCCCCGGGGAATATTTCGCTTAACCGGGCTTGAATTAGGGGTATTGGCCCCCATTCATGTCTGCGAAAGCCATTCTTTTTGGAGGATTCCCCATGACGGCACCCCACGAGCCTGCTGACCAGGCGCCCGAAGTCGGCCAGAGCGCCGATGCGGCTCCCGCCGCCCAGGACGCCGCGCAGGCCGAGCTGAACGAGTTGCGCGCCCAATTGGACGCCGCCCAGGCTACCGTCAACGAGCAGCACGACCAGCTTCTGCGTGTGCACGCGGAAGCCGAAAACGTGCGCCGCCGCGCCCAGGAAGAAGTGTCCAAGGCGCGCAAGTTCGGCATCGAGTCGTTCGCCGAAAGCCTGGTTCCGGTCAAGGACAGCCTGGAAGCTGCCCTGGCCCAGCCCGATCAGACGGTCGAAACCCTGCGCGAAGGCGTCGAAGTCACCCTCAAGCAGCTTGCCGCCGCGTTCGAGCGCAATCTGCTCAAGGAAATCGCGCCGGCCCAGGGCGACAAGTTCGATCCGCACCAGCACCAAGCCATTTCGTCCATTCCCAACGAGCAGCCCGCCAACACGGTGGTGCAACTGCTGCAGAAGGGCTATGTGATTGCCGACCGTACCCTGCGCCCGGCGCTGGTGGTCGTGTCGGCCGGCCAGGGCTGAACCGCGTCCCACCATGACCGACCCGCGCTTTGACCCGGCCCAGGTATTCCAGGTGTTCGGCATGCGCCATGTCGACACCGCGGGATTCGATGCGGCCGTGGTGCAAGCGCCCGGGGCGGACCTGCGCTGTGTCTTCCTGTGGGGCCAGGATTGCTACAACTGCAATCTGTTCAAACAGGCGGCGCTGCTTCACCAGGAAACGCTGGTAGGGCTTGGCCTGACGTGGTTCGAAGCCGATGTTTACGCGGATGAACCGCTGGGACGCCGCTTTTCGTTGCATGGCGTCCCCACTTTTGTGCTGTACCGGTCCGGCAAGCGCCTGGGGCGCATCACCGGCTGGCCCGGATTGCCCCAGTTCACGGCGGCGATCCACCGCCTGCAGGAATCGGGCGCCGAAAATTCCAGCCCGGCGTCTTGAAAAACCCTTTGGGCAGCCCCAGTTATGGGGGGACAAGCAGTTTTCCCCAATTTTTCATAGATTTAATAATCAAGGTAACCCACCATGAGCAAGATTATTGGCATTGACCTGGGAACGACCAACAGCTGCGTGGCTGTCATGGACGGCGGGCAGGTCAAGATCATCGAAAACGCCGAAGGTGCTCGCACCACCCCCTCCATCGTTGCCTACATGGATGACGGCGAGACTCTGGTCGGCGCACCTGCCAAGCGCCAGGCCGTGACCAACCCGCGCAACACGCTCTACGCCGTGAAGCGCCTGATTGGCCGCAAGTTCGAAGAAAAGGCAGTGCAGAAGGACATCAACCTGATGCCCTACGCCATCGTCAAGGCCGACAACGGCGACGCCTGGGTTGAAGTGCGCGGCAAGAAGATGGCGCCTCCCCAAGTGTCGGCCGACGTGCTGCGCAAGATGAAGAAGACCGCCGAGGACTACCTGGGCGAAGAAGTGACCGAGGCCGTCATCACCGTGCCCGCCTACTTCAACGACAGCCAGCGCCAGGCCACCAAGGACGCCGGCCGCATCGCGGGCCTGGAAGTCAAGCGCATCATCAACGAACCCACCGCCGCGGCGCTGGCGTTCGGCCTGGACAAGACCGAAAAGGGCGACCGCAAGATCGCTGTCTATGACCTGGGCGGCGGCACGTTCGACGTGTCCATCATCGAAATCGCCGACGTGGACGGCGAAAAGCAGTTCGAAGTGCTGTCGACCAACGGCGACACCTTCCTGGGCGGCGAAGACTTCGACCAGCGCATCATCGACTACATCATTGCCGAGTTCAAAAAGGAACAAGGCGTTGACCTGTCCAAGGACGTGCTGGCGCTGCAACGCCTGAAGGAAGCCGCCGAAAAGGCCAAGATCGAACTGTCGTCCGCGCAGCAGACCGAAATCAACCTGCCGTACATCACGGCCGATGCCTCCGGTCCCAAGCACTTGAACCTGAAGATCACGCGCGCCAAGCTGGAAGCGCTGGTCGAAGAACTGATCGAACGCACGATCGAGCCCTGCCGCGTCGCCATCAAGGACGCCGGCGTGAAGGTCTCCGACATCGACGACGTGATCCTGGTCGGCGGCATGACCCGCATGCCCAAGGTTCAGGAAAAGGTGAAGGAATTCTTCGGCAAGGATCCGCGCAAGGACGTGAACCCCGATGAAGCCGTCGCCGCGGGCGCCGCCATTCAGGGCTCCGTGCTGTCGGGCGACCGCAAGGACGTGCTGCTGCTGGACGTCACGCCGTTGTCCCTGGGTATCGAAACCCTGGGTGGCGTCATGACCAAGATGATCCAGAAGAACACCACGATCCCGACCCGGTTCTCGCAGACGTTCTCGACCGCCGACGACAACCAGCCGGCCGTGACGATCAAGGTGTTCCAGGGCGAGCGCGAAATCGCTGCGGGCAACAAGGCCCTGGGCGAGTTCAACCTCGAAGGTATTCCGCCGTCGCCGCGCGGCATGCCGCAGATCGAAGTCACGTTCGACATCGACGCCAACGGCATTCTGCACGTGTCCGCCAAGGACAAGGGCACCGGCAAGGAAAACAAGATCACCATCAAGGCCAACTCGGGTCTGTCGGAAGACGAGATCCAGCGCATGGTCAAGGATGCCGAGGCCAACGCCGAGGAAGATCACCGCGTTGCCGAACTGGCCCAATCGCGTAACCAGGCCGATGCGCTGGTGCATGCCACCCGCAAGTCGTTGACCGAGTACGGCGACAAGCTCGAAGCTTCCGAAAAGGAAAGCATCGAAGCCGCCATCAAGGACCTGGAAGACACGCTGAAGGAAGGCGACAAGGCCGCGATCGACGCCAAGGTGGAAGCCCTGTCGACCGCATCGCAAAAGCTCGGCGAAAAGATGTACGCCGACATGCAGGCGCAGCAAGCCGCCGGCCAGCAGCAAGCGGCCGACAACGCGAAGCCGGTGGACGACAACGTCGTCGACGCCGACTTCAAGGAAGTCAAGCGCGACCAATAATGGCCGGGCGCTGACCTGCCTCTGCCGCCCGGTAGCCGGAGAAATCCGCCTACCGGGCGAACTCATTCTGTAGCACTGAAAAGAAGGCTCGGTTTCGAGCCCACGGATCATGGCAAAACGCGACTATTACGACGTCTTGGGCGTGGCAAAAAACGCCTCGGACGACGATCTCAAGAAGGCCTATCGAAAGCTGGCCATGAAATACCATCCGGACCGCAATCCGGACAGCAAAGAAGCCGAAGAGAAGTTCAAGGAAGCCAAGGAAGCCTACGAGGTCCTGGGCGATGAGCAAAAGCGCGCCGCGTACGACCGCTACGGTCACGCTGGCGTCGACCCCAATGCCGCCGGCATGGGCGGCGCGGGCATGGGTGGCGGTTTCGCCGACGCGTTCGGCGACATCTTTGGCGAAATCTTCGGCGGCGGCGGCGGTGGCCGTCGTGGCGGCGGTCCCCAGGTGTATCGCGGCGCCGACCTCAAATACGCGCTGGAAATCACCCTCGAACAGGCAGCCGCCGGTTTCGACACGGAAATCCGCGTCCCCAGCTGGGAAAACTGCGACACCTGCCACGGCTCCGGCGCCAAGCCCGGCACCTCGCCCAAGACCTGCCGCACCTGCGGCGGCTCGGGCGCCGTGCGCATGCAGCAAGGTTTCTTCAGCGTCCAGCAAACCTGCCCGACCTGCCACGGCAACGGCAAGGAAATCACCGACCCGTGCCCGTCCTGCGACGGCGTCGGCCGCATCCGCCGCAACAAGACCCTCCAGGTCAAGATCCCGGCCGGCATCGACGACGGCATGCGCATCCGCTCCAGCGGCAATGGCGAACCCGGCATCAATGGCGGGCCTCCGGGCGACTTGTATGTGGAAATCCACATCAAGCAGCACAAGATCTTCCAGCGCGACGGCGACGACCTGCACTGCGAGCTGACCATCCCGTTCACCACCGCGGCATTGGGCGGCGAACTTCAGGTACCCACGCTGGGCGGCAAGGCCGAGATCTCCATCCCCGAAGGCAC
The DNA here is from genome assembly GCF_029866465.1 of Achromobacter mucicolens. Classification (NCBI taxonomy): domain Bacteria; kingdom Pseudomonadati; phylum Pseudomonadota; class Betaproteobacteria; order Burkholderiales; family Alcaligenaceae; genus Achromobacter; species Achromobacter mucicolens. The sequence continues at coordinate 1,045,796 of NZ_CP123364.1, forward strand.
CCAATCCGGCAAGACCTTCCGCCTACGCGGCAAGGGCATCCGCGGCGTGCGCGGCAGCTACCCCGGCGACCTCTACTGCCACGTCGTGGTGGAAACGCCGGTGCGCCTGAGCGAAGACCAGAAGAACATCCTGCGCCAGTTCGAAGCGTCGTTGAACGACGGCGGCGACCGCCACTCGCCGCAAAGCAAATCCTGGACGGACCGCGTCAAGGAATTCTTCAGCTGATCACGCCGATCTTCAGCAAAAAAGCCGCGACGAGAGTCGCGGCTTTTTTTCGGACCTTTCGATATCGGCCCGCCCACATCCGGCTGCTTATCGAGCGACCGGCGGGTAATCCAGTTCGCCAAAGGTGTATTCGCCATTGGCCTTGGCTTGTTGAAGCTCGGCTCGCACTTCCTGTTCGGTCAGGCCGGAGGTGCGGGGCAAAGCGGCGGGATAGTCCATTTCGCCAAACGTGTACTGGCCGGTCAGCTTGGCTTCCTGCAACTCGGCCGCGACCTGAGAGCCGGACTTCCCGTGTTCAGCGCCCGCCGCATGCGCGCCGGTGCTGGCCAGGGCCAGGGAAAAGAACAGCGTGGTGGCCAGGATTTTCATGTGTGAGAGCTCCAGTTTGTTTTAAGAGTGATCGAGTCCCGCGTCGCTGCCTCACGACCCAGTACATATCAAGAGGGCCGATGCGGCGTACCGTAAGAAACTCGAATAAACCCGCACGCATGAAACCACCTTCCAAATAGCCAAGAAATCGAAGGGTTTCTAAAAATTACGGATATGCGGAATGCGGATGCCGGAGCCACCCGCTGCCAACCCGCTGCATTCACCTGCCACTGCCGCCAGATACCGCCACCCCGCAATCAGATCCGGCTTCCCGCGGCTTGCCCTCCGCGCGCAGCGAGCACCCGAAACCGAACCACATCGCGTAAGCGCTGCGAGGCCGCCCGCGCGGCCGACGCAGCGCGGGCCGGCAAGATCTTCCGAACCACCAAAACCGCGAAAAAAACGCCAAGCAAACCACCCGCCCCGACGCCCGTCGTGTGCTCCACGGCGCGAGCCCGGTGTGGCTGCGGCGCCCGGTGCGTGGGGCGTCGATAAGCCCAACGGAATCCGAAGGAATCGCCGTAGGCGATGACGAGGATGAGGCAGGGGAAGTCCGGAGCGAAGGCTCCGGACCGCAATCGTGGCCCCGCGCGCCGTGGCCGCGCCGGGCGCCAAAAGAACCCAGATCCCCGCCAGTCCTGAACCGACAAAAAAAAGAGACCGCGACGCATCGCCACGGCCTCTTCACTACTGCAACTGCAACTACTAGTACAGCAACTTCAACTTCAACTGCGAACTTCAACTGCGAACTTCAACTGCTGACTGCAACTACATCACAGCAACTTCGATTGCTACTTCAACTTCAACTACTGCTACTTCAACCGCCGCTGTATGCCGAAAATACCGGCCTCAGGCCATGATGCCGCCCGAGGCCGGCCGGGCTACAGCAAGCAGCTCACCGGCTGATCGGCGGGTATTCGAGCTCGCCGAACGTGTATTGACCGCTGGCCTTCGCTTGCGCCAGTTCCTGCTGGACATCGGCGCGCGACTTCGCGGCGCCCGTGGCGGCAGCGACCGGCGGGTACTGCAATTCGCCGAACGTGTATTGGCCGCTGACCTTGGCTTGTTGCAGCTGGGCTTGCACTTCTTGCGAGCTCAGGCTGGTCTTTTGGGGCAGGGCGGGCGGATAGTCCAGCTCGCCGAAGGTGTACTGGCCGCTGACTTTCGCTTCGTGCAGTTCAGTCGCCACCTGGGCGCTGCTCTTCGCTTGCTCGACGCCGGCGGCTTGTGCGCCGACACCGGCCAGGGCCAGGGATAGGAAAAGGGTAGTGGCTAGGGTTTTCATGATGAGACCTCCAATTCGTCGTAAATGGGGACCGAATCCGGCGGCGCTCCGTCGTGTTCGTTTGCTGTTCCCGATGAACTGAATTGTCCTCGTCATCGCACCTGGGATAAACCCTTATTCCTTGAAAACATCTTTCCAAATAACCGAGTAATCGATTCAAGGCGGCGAATTGCCCCCATCAATGGAATGGTTGAATCCATTTCCCACCTTCCCGCTTCACGGGAGCAGATCCACTATGCAAAAAAAACCCCTGCCGAAGCAGGGGTTTTGCAATCGGCTGTGCGTCAGGGCTTCTTGAAGTCACCCGCCAGCGCCGTGCTGAATCCGTCCGGACGCACGTACTTGCGCAGCGCGGCGTTCACCGCGTCAGGCGTCAAGGCCGAGATCTTCTTGTCCATCTCGGCCGACCACGCAAACGTGCGGCCACGCTCCAGATAGTCCAGCCAGGTGCTGGCCAATACATCGTCCTGCGCGCGCGCCAGATTGCGGTAGTTCAGCAGCGCCGTGATGCCCTCCGAGATTTCCTTGTCCGAGAAGCCATCCTTCAGGACCCGCGCCAGTTCTTCATTGATTGCCTTCTCGAGGCGCTCGCGATTCTGCGGCGCGTAGATCGCATAGATGCTCCAGCTTGCGGCAGGTTCGAACGACGATACCGACAGCGAGCTGCGCACGTTGTACGACAGGCCCTCGGTCTCGCGCACCCGGTTCCACAGCCGCGACGTTTCCGACGCGCCGAACAGATAGTTGGCCAGATACAGCGCCGCATAATCCGCGTCGGTATCCTGCAGCTTCAGCGGCATGCGCGACAGATAGAACGCGTTGGCCTTGTCCGGCGTATTGATGTCGAACTGCTTGGCCGGCACGTCGCGATACGGGTTCGGCACGCGGGTATAGGCCGGCGCCTTCTTCCATCCGGCAAGTCCCGCGCGCAGCGATTTTTCCACCGCTTCCGGCTCGAAATCGCCCACCGCCGAGAACTCGATGTCGCCCGCGCCGTAGAACTTCGCGTGGAACTTGGCCAGTGCCTCGCGATTCAGCGCGCGCACGCTGGCCAGCGACTCCTCGAACGTCGGCACGTAACGCAGGTCGTCGGCAGGCCACGGATTGTCGTGGCGGGCCAGCGTACGGCCGGCCAGGGCCGACGGCTCCGTCATCGCGTTCTGGATCGAGGTCTCGAGCTGACGCTGATATTCCTCGACCTGTTCCTTCGGGAAGCTGGCGTTGCGGATGATCTCCAGCGCCAGCGCCGTCAGCTCGGGCAGATTTTCGCCCTTGGTCGACATCGCTACCTTCAGCGTCGTGCCGCCGCCGCTAAAGCCCAGCTCGGCCTGCAGCTTGTCCAGACGGTCCTGAATGTCCTGGCGCGTCAGCTTGTCCGTGCCGCGCAGCAGCAGGTCGGCGGCCGCGCTGGAATTCACGCGTTGGCCCAGCAGGTCCTTTTCGTTGCCGAATTGAATCAGCATCTGCGCCTGCACGCGGCTGCCGCGCGTGGCCTTGGGCAACAGCGCCAGTTTCACCGGGCCATTGGGCAGGTCAAGCGTCGTGCGCTTGGTCAGCTTGTCGATGTTGGCCGGCGAGGGATCGAACGCCGAGGCGGCCTTGAAGTCCGGATCGCCCTTGTAGTCCTTGAACACCGCCGTGAGGTCCACGCGCTGCGTCTGCGGCGCGCGCACCGGCTTTTCGGTCGGGATGTAGCGGCCTTCGATGCGGTTGCTCTGCACCAGATAGGTCGTCGCGGCCTTTTGCACTTCGGCTAGCGTGGCCTGGCGCGCGCGGTCGCGCTGCAGGAAAAAGAGACGCCAGTCGCCCGCGGCAATCGCTTCAGATAGCGCCACGCCGACTTGTTCGGGGTCGCTGTAGGTCTGTTCCCACGAGGTCAGCCATTTGCTGCGCGCGCGGTCCAGCTCCTGCTGCGTGAACGGCTTTTTGTCGAGCGACTCCAGCGTGCCCGTCAGCGCCGTCATGGCCGCGTCCAGGTCCTTGCCCGGCGTCAGTTGCGCGGCGAACATCGCCAGTCCCGGATCCAGATTTTCCATCGTGAAACCGAACACGCCCGAGGCCAGCTTGGTCGGAACCAGCGCATGGTATAGACGGCCCGACGGCGTGTCGGCCAGGATCGTGGTGGCCAGGTCGAACGGCACGAAGTCCGCGCTGGCGCCGGCGGGGATGTGATACATCGCCGCGACCAGCGGCGTGCCGCCCGTGCGGCGCAGCGTCACCGACCGCTCGCCGTCCTGCGCCGGCTCTACCGTGTATTCCGGCGGCAGCTTGCGGTCGGGCTTGGGCAGCTTGCCCAGTGTGGCCTCGATGTCCGCCAGCGTCGTCTGCGGGTCGAACTTGCCCGCCACGATCAGCACGGCGTTATCGGGCTGGTAGTACTCGTGGTAGAAGGCGCGCAGCTGCGCGATGTCCACGTTTTCAACGTCCGAGCGGGCGCCGATCGTGTTTTTGCCGTAGCTGTGCCATTGGTAGGCCGCCGACTGCATCTTCTGCATCAGGATGCGGAAAGGATTGTTCTCGCCGCTTTCCATTTCATTGCGGACCACGGTCATTTCCGAGTCCAGGTCTTCCTTGGCGATCAGCGAATTGACCATCGCATCGGCCTGCCAGCCGAGATACCACTTCAGCGTCTCGGGGTTGGCCGCGAAGCTGGCGAAATAGTTGGTGCGGTCGCTGGAAGTCGACCCGTTGGCCTGCAGGCCGCGGCGCGAGAACTCGCCCATCGCGTTACGCGTGGTGGACGTGCCCTTGAACAGCATGTGTTCCAAGAGGTGCGCCATGCCGGTCTGGCCGTAGTTTTCGTTGCGCGAGCCCACCAGGTAGGTCATGTTGACCGTGGTGGACGGCTTGGATTCGTCGGGTACCAGGAGCACCCGCAGGCCATTGGCCAGGCGGTATTCGGTGATGCCTTCGATCGAGGCGGCCTCCGTGACGCCGGCCGGCAGGCTGGCGGCTCCGGCCTGAAAGGCCAGGAAGGAGGAAAACAGCAGCATGCCCAGGGGGCGCGGCAGCTTCGACAGGGACAAGCGCATGGCGGATCATTCCTTTGGCATGGCAGAATCCGTTGGAGTGTATACGTTGGCAATGGTTCAGGCGCTGCGGCGGGCCTCCCGCCAAAGCCGCCGCATCGCTTCAGCGCCATCCGCAATGCCGAGGAAATGCCTATGTCCCTGACCGTCGAAGTCCAAACGCCCCGCCTGGTGCTGCGGCAATGGCGGGCTTCCGATCGCAAGCCCTTTGCGGCCCTGAACGCGGACCCGACCGTGACGCAGTTCCTGCTGCCGCTCACGCCCCAGGAAAGCGATGCCCTGGCCGACAGGCTGGCCGCGGGCATCGACGAGCACGGCTGGGGCTTCTGGGCGGTGGAAGCGCCCGGCGTGGCGCCCTTCATCGGCTTTGTGGGTATCAAGCCGCTGGCGCCTGCGTTGCCCTTTGCGCCGGGGGTGGAAATCGGCTGGCGTCTCGCGCAGTCATTCTGGGGACGGGGCTACGCCAGCGAGGCGGCCGGCGCGGCCCTTGGCGTGGGCTTCGAGCAGGTCGCGCTGGATGAGATCGTCGCCTTCACCGCCACGGACAACCTGCGGTCCCGCGCCGTCATGGACCGCTTGGGCATGGCGGCCGACCCGCAGCCCTTCGACCATCCCGCCGTGCCGCCAGGCCATCCTTTGCGCGCCCATGTGCTGTACCGCATCGGACGGGACGCCTGGCGCCGCCGGCGCGACGCGGCGGGCGCTACAGACGGTGCGGTGTTTGCGGCGGCATGAGCGCGGCGCGAAGCCGCATCCCGCTTGATGCTGCGGCGCAGCAACGCTGATTTCCCAGGGGATTTGAATCGGTTCCGGTCGCGGGTGTAAGCTTTTAAGCACGCATTCGCTGTTGCTGACGGGATGCGCGACAGCCGTTTTACAGGCTTCCCGTCCAACGCCAGACGCCGCCGCAGCGCGGCGCCGGTGCTTGTCGTTCGCGCCTTCGCCGCCGGCATCCTGCTGGCGCATTCTACGGAGGAACGACCCATGCTGACCGAGATCGTCACGCGTGCCTTGTCCCAACTGACCGGCAATGCCCTGAACGGCGACGGCATCAAAGGACAGTTTCAGTACGCTTATGCCAGTGATGACGGCCAATACGTGGCCATATTGACCCATGACATGACCACCTACGTGGTGGACCTGAGTTCCCAGCGGTATTTCGCGGAGTGCGGCGGATCGCCTCGCGGATTTGCCGGCCATGTGCTTGAAATGGAGGGCGCCACCGCGCGCTCCCATCCGTGGCCCGCCGCGCAAGATTTGTTCGACCTGGACATGGACGCCGACGAATTGGCATGGCGGCAGTGCCCCGGTTTGCGCCATGCGGGAAACGGCGCGCATCGATCTGTGGAGAGCCGCGCCGCCTGAGAGTGGCCAGAAGCGGCAACGTTTCACTGAACCGGCGTCATCGCCGGTTTTTTTTCGCCCTGTGCCCGGTCCACGCCTGTAGGCGGCGCGCGGCCCGGTCGCTAAAATCCCGGCCATGACGACGCCCGCCGAACTCCGCGCCCCGCAAGGCACCACCCTGGTCCCGTGCACGCACGCGCGCCACGCCGACCAGATCCTGGCCATTTTCAATGACGCCATCGCGAACTCCACCGCGCTGTACGACTACAAGCCGCGGCCGCGCGAGGCCATGCAGGGCTGGTTCCAGGCCAAGGAGCAGGGCGGTTTTCCGGTCTTGGGACTGGAAAACGAAGACGGCGAATTGATGGCGTTCGCGAGCTACGGCACGTTCCGCGCGTTTCCGGCGTTCAAGTATTCGGTCGAGCATTCCGTCTACGTGGACGGGCGCTTTCGCGGGCGCGGCCTGGGTGAGGCGATGATGGGCCTCCTGATCGAACGGGCGCGCGCCGATGGCGTGCATGTCATGGTCGGCGGCATCGATGCGTCCAATCAGGGCAGCATCCGGCTGCATGAAAAGCTGGGGTTCGTGCATGCCGGCACCATCCGCGAGGCCGGCTTCAAATTCGGCCGCTGGCTCGACCTGGCCTTTTACCAACTGACGCTTAACACGCCGGCAAACCCGGTCGACGGCTGAGATCGGCGGCTGGCGCCCTCGGCCTCTACTTCGACAGCACCCGCATCGCCTGCTCCAGCCCGGCGACGGTCACGGGATACATGCGGTCCTGCATGATGTCGCGCATCAAGGCAATGGACTGGCGGTACTGCCAGGAGGCCGTGGGCTCGGGGTTCAGCCACACCGACTTGGGCCAGGCGTCCAGCAACCGGCGCATCCATTCGGCGCCGGGTTCCTTGTTGTAGTGTTCGACCGAGCCCCCGGGCTGCAGGATCTCGTAGGGACTCATGGTGGCGTCGCCCACGATGATCAGGCGCCAGTCCGGGTTGTACTTGCGCAGCACGTCCCAGGTGTCGAAGCGCTCGTTCTGGCGCCGGCGGTTGCTTTGCCACAGGCTTTCGTACGGGCAGTTGTGGAAGTAATAGACCTCGAGGTTGCGGAACTCGCTGCGGGCCGCCGAAAACAGTTCCTCGACGCGGCCGATGTGGTCGTCCATGCTGCCGCCCACGTCCAGCAGCATCAGCACTTTCACCGTGTTGTGGCGTTCCGGGACCATGCGCAGGTCCAGATGGCCGGCGTTGCGCGCGGTGCTGGCGATGGTGTCGTCCAGGTCCAGTTCCAGATCGGCGCCTTGGCGCGCGAAGCGGCGCAGGCGGCGCAATGCCACCTTGAAGTTGCGCGTGCCCAGTTCGACCTGGTCGTCGTAGTCCTTGAACTGGCGCATGTCCCAGACCTTGACCGCCGTGCGGTTGCCGGCCGATGCGCCGCCCACGCGGATGCCTTCGGGGTGATAGCCGCCGTTGCCAAAGGGCGACGTGCCACCCGTGCCGATCCATTTGCTGCCGCCCGCGTGGCGCTCCTTCTGCTCATCCATGCGCTCCTTGAAGAGCTCCATGAGCTTGTCCCAGCCGTGCTTTTCGATGGCGGCCTTTTCTTCGGGCGACAGGCTTTTTTCGAACTGCTTGATGAGCCAGTCGAGCGGGATCTCCTTGCCTGCGGGCAACGCGGCCTCGATGCCGTGGTAGTACGCGCCAAACGCCTTGTCGTAGCGGTCGTAGAGCGATTCGTCCTTGACCAGCGTGGCGCGCGCCAGGAAGTAGAACTCGTCCAGCGTGGGCGACATCAGGTCCTGGCGCAAGGCGTCCACCAGCGTCAGGTATTCCTTGACCGAGACCGGCAGCTTGTGCGCCCGGAGGTGATAGAAGAAGTCGATCAGCATGTGCGTGCCGCCCTTGGATGCGGGATCAGCGGCGCTGGCCGCCGCGCGTCATGGCCGCCAGGCGTTCAAGAAGATGCACGTCCTGCTCGTTCTTGAGCAGCGCGCCGGCCATCAGCGGCACGGCGGTGGCGGTGTGCGCGTCGATCTGCGCGGCCGAGACGTCCTCGGCCAGCAAGAGGCGCAGCCAATCCAGCAGTTCGGACGTGGACGGCTTTTTCTTCAGGCCGGGCGCATCGCGCAGCGCGAAGAACGTGTCCAGCGCGGCGCGCAGCACGTCCTGCTTCAGATCCGGATAGTGGACGGCCACGATGTCGCGCATCGTGTCGCGATCGGGAAAGCGGATGTAGTGAAAGAAGCAGCGGCGCAGGAACGCGTCGGGCAGGTCCTTTTCGTTGTTGGACGTGATGATGACGAGCGGACGGTGGCGTGCGGAGATGGTCTCGCGCGTCTCGTACACATGGAACTCCATGCGGTCCAGTTCGCGCAGCAGGTCATTGGGGAATTCGATGTCGGCCTTGTCGATCTCGTCGATCAGCAGCACCACGGGCTCGTGCGACTGGAACGCTTGCCACAGCGTGCCCTGCACGATGTAGTTGCGGATATCGCGGACTTTCTCGTCGCCCAGCTGCGAATCGCGCAGCCGCGAGACGGCGTCGTATTCATACAGGCCCTGGTGCGCCTTGGTGGTGGACTTGATGTGCCATTGCAGCAGCGGCCGTCCCAGCGCGCGGGCCACTTCCTCGGCCAGCATCGTCTTGCCGGTGCCGGGTTCGCCCTTGATGAGAAGCGGGCGCTGCAAGGTGAGGGCGGCGTTCACGGCGAGCTTGAGATCGTCGGTGGCGACGTAGCTGTCGGTGCCATCGAAGCGGACTGGCTTGGCGGAGGAGGCGGTCTGGGCTGCGGGCATGATCTGATGGCTTCTGTGGTTTGATTGGGATCAACACTAACGCAAGGTATTAATCCTGAGCAATTATCGTACAATCAGGCGGTTTTGCTTTGGGTTCCACCCGCAACGTGTTTGCAGAGGGCCTTTTCGTGTGAGCAGGCCCTAGTCCTTAGCCATACCAAGAAGAGTCATTCCAATGAAGTTGCGAACCTCTCTGAAGTACACGGTTTCCGTGTTGGCCACGATGGCGTCCTGTGCGATCGCCGGCCAGGCTGTTGCTGCAGACGCAGCGCCGGTCGGTAATGTCCAGAATGCCCGAGACAAGGTTTCGATGTGCATCGGTTGCCATGGCATCCCAGGCTACAAGGCATCGTTTCCCGAGCTTTACCATGTTCCGATGATTGCTGGCCAAAACGCCAAATACATCGAAACGGCCCTCAACGAGTACAAGAAAGGCGCGCGCAGCCATCCCACGATGGATGCGATTGCCGGCAGCTTGACCGACCAGGATATCGCCGACCTGGCCGCGTACTACTCGAATCTCAAGTAAGGGGGCAACACCATGAACCGCACCATGCTTGCCCTTGCGGGCGCGACCCTGGCCATTTCGGGCGCAGCCGCCCAGGCGCAGGACCTGGCGGCCGGCAAGGCCGTCTTCGACAAATTCAACTGCGCCTCGTGCCACGGCGCCGACGCCAAGACGGCGGTGGACCCCGCCTATCCGACGCTGGCCGGCCAGCATGCCGATTACCTGGTGCATGCCCTGAAGGCCTACAAGCGTGGCGCCTCCGGCAGCGCGGCCACGGCCAATGTGCGCAAGAACCCGATCATGGGCGCCTTTGCCACGCAGCTGTCCGACCAGGACATCTCCAACGTGTCGGCGTGGCTGGCGTCGCTGCCCAGCGACCTGGGCGTCCGGCGCTAAGACGCGCCCGCTGCAGCGGGTGTGCAAGCAAAAAACTCTCGCGTGCGAGGGTTTTTTTGTTTGGGTCAGAGGCTGGCGCGGCGGCGGATCAGGTCGATGTAGGTGTCGCTGTCCAGCGGCGTGCCCAGGCGCTGCGCTTCCCAGACGACCTGGCCCAGGCATTCCATGATTTCATGGGCGGCGTGGTGCGCGTCCGAGCGCGCCGTCAGCTGCTGGTAGGCCTGGCGGATGCCGGGCGGATGGTCGATGGACAATTGCTCTGCAATCGCCAGGTGCATGGACAGGTGCAGGAACGGATTGGTCCGGCCTTTTTCCACCGCGTATTCGGCCGTCATGGCCTCGGGGCTTTCGAGGTCTGCGTGGTATTCCGGGTGCTCGATGATCCAGTCCAGCGCGATCGCCTCCAGCGGGGTCAGGACCTCGTTGGCGCGGTGCTTGCGCCAGGTTTCGATAAAGAATTCGCGAACTTGGTCGCGGGAGGGATTGAACATCGGGAGGGAGCCAAAAGCAGGATGGAGTCGCTTTATTTTACCGCCCCACGACGCAGCTCAGGTTTCGCCCGGCGCTTTGCGATATAGAATGGGCTGCTATCCGCCATCCGGTGTGCGGTTCGCAGGAGGCGGTATGACCCGCGGAATCGGACGTGGTCCGATCCTGGCGCGTGCAGAAAAACCACCCGGAGCAAATGGAGCATTCATGTCCTACCAACATATCAAGGTTCCCGCCGGCGGCCAGAAAATCACGGTCAACGCCGATTTCTCGCTGAATGTGCCTGACCAGCCCGTCATCCCCTTCATCGAAGGCGACGGCACGGGCGCCGACATCACCCCCGTCATGATCAAGGTCGTCGACGCGGCAGTGGAGAAGGCGTATGGCGGCAAGCGCAAGATCCATTGGATGGAGGTCTACGCCGGCGAAAAGGCCACCAAGGTCTACGGCCCGGACGTGTGGCTGCCCGACGAAACCCTGGAAGTCGTCAAAGACTACGTGGTTTCCATCAAGGGCCCGCTGACCACCCCGGTCGGCGGCGGCATCCGGTCGCTGAACGTGGCCCTGCGCCAGCAGCTGGACCTGTACGTGTGCCTGCGCCCCGTGGCGTACTTCAAGGGCGTGCCGTCCCCGGTGCGCGAGCCCGAAAAGACCAACATGGTGATCTTCCGCGAGAACTCGGAAGACATCTACGCCGGCATCGAATACATGGCCGAAAGCGAGCAGGCCAAGGAACTGATCCAGTTCCTGCAGACCAAGCTCGGCGTCAAGAAGATCCGTTTCCCGAACACCTCGTCCATCGGCATCAAGCCGGTGTCGCGCGAAGGCACCGAGCGCCTGGTGCGCAAGGCCGCCCAGTACGTCATCGACAACGACCGCACGTCGCTGACGCTGGTGCACAAGGGCAACATCATGAAGTTCACCGAAGGCGGCTTCCGCGATTGGGGCTACGAACTCCTGCAGAAGGAGTTCGGCGCGCAGCTGATCGACGGCGGCCCGTGGTGCAAGTTCAAGAATCCCAAGACCGGCCGCGAGATCATCGTCAAGGACGTGATCGCCGACGCGTTCCTGCAGCAGATCCTGCTGCGTCCCGCGGAATACGACGTCATCGCCACCCTGAACCTGAACGGTGACTACATTTCGGACGCGCTGGCCGCGCAAGTGGGCGGCATCGGCATCGCCCCGGGCGCCAACATGTCCGATTCCGTCGCCATGTTCGAGGCCACCCACGGCACGGCGCCCAAGTATGCCGGCAAGGACTACGTGAACCCCGGTTCCGAAATCCTGTCCGCCGAAATGATGCTGCGCCACATGGGCTGGACCGAAGCGGCGGACCTGATCATCTCCAGCATGGAAAAGTCGATCCAGTCCAAGAAGGTCACGTACGACTTTGCCCGTCTGCTCGAAGGCGCGACGCAGGTGTCGTGCTCCGGCTTTGGCCAGGTGATGATCGAAAACATGTAAGCCGCGAAAAGGGCCCCCCGCAAGGCTGTCTGCCGTGCAAGGCCCGGCTCCCGCTCTTTCGCCAAACCCGCCCGCCTTCATGGCCGGCGGGTTTTCTCTAACCACCGGCATGACGCGCATCGTGCGTGCTTTGTTCTTTTCAGGTTGATTGTTGTGCCCCGACTGTATGTAACCCTGGCCGCCTGGCTGGTGCTGCTGATGCCCGCCCTGGCGCTGACCAGCCCCGTGGGCGGCCCCGCCGTTCTGTATCTGAGCGCCTTGATCGCCCTGACCGCGATCACCATGAACGCCCTCAAGCGCTACGAGCCCATGGATTTCCGCGCGCTCTGGCCCCTTTCCCTGGCGCTGCTGTCGCCGCTGGCCTGTCTGCTGATCACCTCGGCCGTGAAAGGCATGTGGAGCAGTTCCGAGCTTGAGAAACTGCTTCGCTTTGCCTTGGCGCTCCCCGTCCTGTGGTTGCTGCTGCGCGCGCCGCAACGCCTGCTTCGCCATATCGAATGGACCATCCTGGCCGGCGCGCTGGCCGGGTCCATCCTCTTGATCGTGACGATGCTCTCGGGCGGCCGCGGCGCGGTGGTCGAGGTGGGCGGACGCTACAACGCCGTGGCCTTTGCCAACATGGTGCTGCTGTTGGGCGGCATGACCTTGCTGTCGCTGGGCTGGGGGCCGGGCTCGCGCTGGCCGCGCCTGGAAACGGCGGTCAAGCTGGTGGCCGTGGCGCTGGCCGTGGTCGCGACCTGGCTGTCCGAGACCCGCAGCAGCTGGATGCTGTTGCCCATTCTGGGCCTGGTCTTTCTGCTTGGGCTGCGCAACTGGCGCCGGCGCCACAAGGTGTATTGCGCGCTGGCTGTCTGCGTGGCGCTGGTCGCCAGCGCGGCGGCCATCTGGACCTTCAGCAGCCGCATGCAGCAGATCACCCACGACGTTCAGGGTTTTTCCACGTCGGCCAACCGCGATACGTCGTTCGGCATCCGGCTGCAGCTGTGGCATGCCTCGTTCCTGATGTTCGAAAAGAGCCCGATCGTGGGCATCGGCCCCAGCCGGTTCCGCGAGGAACTGCGCGAGCTGCAGAAGCAGGGCATCGTGACGCAGGAAGTGGTGGATGGTTTTGGCGAGCCGCACAACGACCTGCTGGCCGCCATGGCGGGATACGGCCTGCTGGGTCTGTTGAGCATGCTGGCGCTGTATCTGGTGCCGGCGGGCGTGTTCTTCCGGCGCCTGGCCAGCGACGACCGGGTGATCCGGGTGGGTGCGCAGATGGGGCTCTTGTTCTGCCTGAGCTACTGCGCGTTCAGCATGACCGAGATGATGTTCCGCAATATGCGCAGCGTGCCCACCTATGCGCTCATCATGGTGGCGCTGATTGCCCTGACGACGGCGCGGCCGCAACGCGTCGCCCCGCCCGGGGCATAGGGCACGGGCGGGCGTCGTCCCGCCGTCCGGTTTGAAGCAGAACGCAAGGCGCGAGTCGCCTTGCGTTTTTTTTTATGGAAATTGAGCTAGATCAAAGTGACTAGTCAAATCGAATTCAAACGAAGTTTGAAATAGTATCCTCGTCGGCCAATCTACATAAAAAGTCACAATCCGCCGATTTTTGTTTCGAGTCGCGGTCATGCAGAAGAGAGTCGATGAGTCATTCCAGCTTGCGCAGGGAACTGTTGTGGTTCGTGTTTGCCATTGGCGCCGCCGTCCTGGCGCTGGGCGTGTGGGACGCCTGGCAGCGGCGCGCCGAGATGATGGAGGACCGCAAGACGGAGCTTCGCCACGTGATCGACATGGCTGCGGGCGTCGTCAGCGGGGGTAAGCGGCGCGTGCAGGAAGGCGTGCCGCTGGCCGAAGCCAAGCGCGACGTGGCGCGCCAGCTGTCGGCAATGCGGTACGGCGCAGATGGTTATGTGGGCGCGTTTGGCGACGACTACGATCTATTGGTGCATCCCGACGCGAAGCGGGTGGGCACGAACGTGCGCGCCACGCGCGACAGCGACGGGCAGCCGCTCTTTGAGAACCTTTACGCGCAAGGCAAGGCGGGCGGCGGCTACGTGCGCTACCTGTTCCCGCGGCCGGGCGCCGAGGATCCGCTGCCCAAGCTGACCTACGCAGCCTACGACCCGGAATGGGGCTGGCTGATGTTCACGGGCCTGTATGTCGACGACGTCGACGCGGCGTTCTACGGCACGCTATGGCGGCAGGGCAGCGTGACGCTGGCCTTGCTGGCCCTGGTGCTGGCGGCGGCGCTGCGCTTTTTCAGCACGCACATCCTGCGGCCGCTCGATGAGGCGGTGGCCGTGTGCGAGCGGGTGGCCAATGGCGATCTGTCCAGCGCCATCTCGCACCATCATCGCGGCGAAATCGGCCGGCTGTTCGGCGCAATGGCGCGGATGCAGCAGCGGCTGGACGCGGCGGTGCGCACCATCGTGCATTCCACCGCGTCCATTGCGGCCGCCTCGCGCCAGATCGCCGCAGGCAGCGTGGACCTGTCGGACCGCACGGAACAGCAGGCGGCGGCCTTGGAACAGACCGCGGCCAGCGTGGAAGAGATCACCGCCACCGCCCGGCAAAGCGCCGAGCACGTGCGCGAGGTCAGCGCGTTGGCCGCCGAGGCCGCGCGTCTGGCCCGGCAGGGCAGCGACGAGACGCAGCACGCCATCGACGCCATGCGCGAGATCTCGCACAGTTCGCAGCGCATCGACGAGATCATCCGGCTGATCGACGAGATCGCGTTCCAGACCAATATCCTGGCGCTGAACGCCGCCGTCGAAGCCGCGCGGGCGGGCGAGCAGGGTCGCGGCTTTGCCGTGGTGGCGGGCGAAGTCCGGGCGCTGGCCCAGCGCTCGGCCACGGCCGCCAAAGAGATCAAGACGCTGATCGAGGCGTCGTCCGCCTCCGTGGCGCGCGGTAGCCAACGCGTGGAGCAGGCCAGCGCCACGATGGGCAGCGTGCTGGAATCGGCGGCCACCAGCGCGCCGCTGATGAGCGAAATCGCCACGGCGTCCGGCGAGCAAAGCGCGGGTATCGAGCAGATCAACGTGACCGTGACGCATCTGGACGGCGCCACGCAGCAGAATGCGGCGCTGGTGCAGGAGTTCGCGGCCTCGGCCGCCACGCTGCATGGACAGGCGGGCGACCTGGCGCGCGCCGTGTCGATCTTCAGGCTGTCTGCAACCGGTCAGCCGATGCCGGGATGAGGTCCAGGGCGCGCCGCAGCCGCGCGCTCAGCTCGCGGCTGGCGGGCATCATGGGCAGGCGCAGCTCGTCGGCGATGAGGCCCTGCATGGCCAGCGCGCGCTTGACCGGCGCGGGATTGGGCTCGCTGAACAGCAGCCGGATCAGGGGGCGCAAGGGGTCGAAGCAGTCGCGCGCGGCCTGCGCATCGCCTGCCTGTGCCAGCGCCATCAGCGCGACAAAGCGTTCCGGAAAGAGATGCGCGGCCGCGGGAATGGCGCCGCGTCCACCCGCCAGGAAGTGATCCAGCAAGGCCAGATCCTCGCCGCACAGCGCATTCAGCCGGCCCCGCGCATTCAAGGCGGCCAGCACGGCCGGATTGCATTCCTTCACCGCGCCGAAGTTGGGCAGCACCGCCAGCGCCTCCATGGTTTCGACCGTCATGGCGACGCCCGCGCGCTTGGGGATGTTGTACAGGATGATGGGGCGCTCTGTCGCCCACGCGATCTGCCGGTAGTGCCACAGAATTCCGGCCTGCGACGGACCCAGGTAATACGGCGGCGGGACCAGGTAGCCGGCCGGCGCGTAGCGGTCCAGCCGGCGCACCGCCGTGGCCACGCCCCGGGTGTCGACGCCGCCCACGCCCAGGACCAGCGGCAGCGCGTGCGAGTCGCTGTTGATGGCCTCGATCATCTCGATCTTCTCCGGCATGCTCAAGAGGTTGCCCTCGCCGGTGGAGCCAAAGAGCACCAGGCCGGCGATGCCGGCGTTGCGATAGTAGCGGGCCAACGCCTGCGCGCCGTCCAGATCCACGTGGCCGCCCCGCATGGGCGTCACCATCGGCAGCCACAGGCCCTCGAACATGGGTTTGGGACTCGGGTGCATGGCTCAGCGCTCCGTGACGGCAGTCGCCGGGCGCGCCGGCCCGAATTCCGCGCGGGGCAGACCGCGCATGACCGCGGACATCATGGCGTCCAGTTCGCCGCGTTCGCATTGCAGTTCCAGCGTGCTTTGGGCGTGCGCGTGGTCCACCGACAGCAGGTAGACGCCAATGCGGTCGCCCAATGCGCGGTGCAGGGCCAGCCGCACGTTCAGCGCGTCCAGCGTATTGATGCGCACGGTCAGCGAGATCAGGCGGCATTGCGGCTGCGGCGAAGGCGAGGCGGCAACGGGGGCGGCTATCGGAACCTGGCGAAGGCGCGGTCGGGGAATCATGGCGGTTTGAGGGCGGGGGGCGTTGAGGGCGTCCCGCGTATCCGGTGGGTTGATGACGATTCCACTATAGGAATCGCGCCGTAAAACCTGCCGATAAATGCGCGTGTGCCGCGTAAAAACCGCGTCAACGGCAGGCGCCGGTCAGAACGTCTTGGTCACCGATAGGAGACCGTTGGCGCGTCCCATGTCGCGACCCCGGGTATTGGTGTAGACGGCGCGGTCGGCGTTGGTGTCCAGATAGGCCAGCGAGACGGACAGGCCCTGGCCGAAGTCCTTGGTCAGGCCCAGCTTCCAGTCGGTGTAGGACCCGTTGTCGACGTTGCGCACGATCTGGCGGCCGGCATGGGCGTTGAGGACGAGGCCCCAGATGCCGGTGTCGAAGTTGCCCGACAGGTCGAAGTATTGGCTGTACTTGCTGTCGGCAAAGCCGAACAGGTTGGTCAGCGCGAGGGAGTACTTGAACATCACCGGGCCGTAGCCGATGCCGGCGTAGAGTTCGGTGGTGTCGGGGCTGGTGAAGCCGGACGGATAGTCGCCCGGGTAGTAATACTGCAGCACGCCCAGGTCCACGGGCACGCTGTTCGTCAGATTTCCCTTGTAGCCGCCGTAGAAGTCCATTTCCACCGGCGCGGAGACGTCGCTGTTGCTGTCGTTCAGCCAGCTGATGCTGGAGTTCCAGTTGCCCAGGTAAAAGCCGCTGGCGTGCGCGAGGTCGAAGCCGCCTTGGATGGCGGGCTGGTTGTTGGTCTGCATGAGACCGCGATAGCGGTACTGGCTGGCGAGCGTGACGTTGGCCGTCAGGGAATACGGCGACACGGCATCGGTGGCGACGGGGGCGTCGGCGGCTTGCGCCAGGGGAACGAGGGAAAACAGCGCCACTGCGGCAAGGGTGTTGCGGGGCATGGAAAGCCTCCTGGTGTTGTGCGGACCGCAACAATAGGAGGACCGGCATAAAGCGCGGGACAAGACTCGCGCCCTGCGCGTAAAGCGCGCATCAAAACGGCGGTGCGCGCGAAAGATCAGCCCGCGAAGCGGTAGCCCACGCCGATCTCGGTCAGCAGGAACACCGGTTGCGCCGGGTCGGCCTCGAGCTTCTGGCGCAGGTGGCCCATGTAGATCCGCAGGTAGTGATTGCTCTCGACATGAGACGGCCCCCATACCTGCCGCAGCAGTTCGCGGTGGGTCATGACCTTGCCCCGGTGGGCCAGCAGCGCCGCCAGCAGGCGGTATTCCATCGCGGTCAGGTGCACGTGCTGGCCGGCGCGTTCGACGACGCGCCGCGAGAAGTCCACGCGCACGTCGCCAAACGCGATCTCGGCTGCATTGCCCGCGCCGCCCCGCCCATGCCTGCGCAGCAGCACGCGCAAACGCGCCAGCAGTTCACTGACGCCGAAAGGCTTGGCAAGGTAGTCGTCGGCGCCCGCGTCCAGCGCCGCGACCTTGTCGGCTTCTGCGCTGCGCGCGGACAGCACCAGCACGGGCACTTCGGTCCAGCCGCGCAGCTCGCGGATGAGCGTCATGCCGTCATCGTCAGGCAGGCCCAGGTCCAGCACGATCGCGTCGGGCTGGCGGGTGCCCGCCTCGATCAGCCCGCGTTTGACGCTGTCGGCCTCGTGCACCACGCAGCCTTCGCTTTCCAAGGCCTGGCGCACGAATCGCCGGATGTTGGCGTCGTCTTCGATGATGAGGACTATGGGCTGGAAATCGAACATTGGGGGTACTCAGGCGGTTTCGGGTTGGATCTCGGGCGGAGCGCCCAGCGGCAAGCTGAATACGAACTGCGCGCCGCTGGCCTGGCCGGGCGCGTGTTCGACCCAGATGCGGCCGTGGTGGGCGGCGACGATGGCTTCGCACACTGCCAGTCCCAGGCCGACGCCAGGCGTGGCGGATTCGCGTTCGCCGCGCGTGAATTTTTCGAAGATGCGGCGTTCGGCGCCGGGCGCCACGCCGGGGCCGTTGTCGGCAATGGCCACGCGCATTTCGCGCCCTTGCGTTTGGGCTCCCGGGGTTTCGACCTCATGCACGAAGGCGTGAATGCGCAGCGTGCTGCCGGCAGGCGTGTACTTGGCCGCGTTCTCCAGCAGATTGCACAGCACGCGTTCGATCAGCACGCCATCGCACTCCACCAGCGGCAGCGCGGACAGCGGCGCGACCAGGACCTCGCGGCCGGCCAGCGGTTCGCGCATGGCCGCCAGCGCGGCGCCGACCAGTTCTTCGACGGATTGCCACTCCAGGCGCAACGGCGTGTCGCGGCTTTGCAGCCGCGCCATGTCCAGCAGGTTGACCACCAGCGCGTGCATGCGCTGCGCCTGATCGCGCATGGCGCGCACCGTGTCCTGCACGCCAGCGGGCAGCGCCTGCCGCTCGCGCATCAGCGTGTCGGTCATGCCCACCAGGCTGGTAAGCGGCGTTCGCAGGTCGTGCGAAACCGCAGCCAGCAGCGAGTTGCGCAGTTTTTCGGATTCCATGCTGACCACGGCCTGCTGCGCAACCTCGACATAGTGCAGGCGTTCTAGCGCAATGGCGATCAGGGTGGCGTAGGCCTCGACCTGGCGGCGCGTGTCGGGATTGGCGTAGAGGCTGCGGCGGGGCGCGTCCAGCACCAGCACGCCGCGCGTTCGCATGGGTGCCTTCAGCGGCAGGTACAGCAACGCGCTGTTGGACAGGGTGGCGGTGCCCGCGCCCGCAGGCTGGCCGTGGTCGTACACCCACTGCGCCAGCGCCGATTCGGGCGCGGACATGTCGCCGTCGGCGGGCATGGCCAGTTTCAGGCGGTCGTCCAGGCCCAGGATGTAAAGCGCGCAACGCGCACCAAAGGTGGCGTGCACGAACGAGCCGGCCAGCGCGACGATCTGTTCGGGCAGCAGGGCGGACGACAGTTCGCGCGCGAATTCGTAGAGGCTGCGCGCGTCGGCCTCGCGCTTGACCGACGCCTGCGCCTGCAAGCGCAGGCCGGCGGTAAGCTGGCCGATCAGCAAGCCCACGCCAAGCAGCACGCCGAAGGTCAGCAGGTACTGCACGTCCGACACGGCGAACGAAGACAAGGGCTGCACGAAGAAGAAGTCGAACAGCCCGACGCTGACGACCGACGCGAGCGCGGCCGGCCCGCGTCCGTGGCGCAGCGCCACGGCGGCCACCGCCAGCAGGAACAGCATGACGATGTTGGTCTGGTGCAGCGCGGGGAAGACGAGGGAGGAGAGCGCCGTGGCCACGGCACAATAGCACAGCGCCCACACGTACCCCGCCAGTGGCCGGGCGGCGCGTTCGTCGTCGGCTGCGCGCGCGCGGCGGCCCAGCGTGAGCGGGTCGCGTTTGGCGGGCGCGTGCTGGGGCACGGGCGGCGCGCCCAGCCGGATGATGTCGATCTCCGGGCACCCGGCGGCGAGCTGGTCGGCGAAGCTGTGGCGCCGCCACAGCCAACCGTGCGACATGCCGGCGGTCAGCAACGCCGTCAGCGACAGGCGCAGGCGCTGCCATCCGCCGGCGCGGGTGCGGCCCACGATCACCTTGGTGATGTTGTGGCGGCGGACATAACGCACGACGGCGTCGACCATGTCGCCGCCGGCCAGCGTCTCGGTACGAGCGCCCAGCGCGTCGGCGAGCGCCAGGCCGTGCTGCAGGCGCTCGGTTTCGGCGGCGGCGGGCGGCGCGGCGCGCGGCGTGTCGATGGTGACGACATGCAGATCGCAATCGAGCTGCTGGCTCATGCGATGGGCGTTGCGGACGACGTACTCGGCGTCGGCGTCGGACCCGATGCAGGCCACGATGGCTTCGCGCGTGCGCCACACGGAATCGATGGCGCGGTCGCGGCGGTACGCCTGCACGTCGTCGTCCACGTGCTCGGCCGTGCGCCGCAGCGCCAGCTCGCGCAGCGCGATCAGATTGCCCTTGCGAAAGAAATTGCGGGAGGCGTGCCGGGCCTGTTCGGGCAGGTAGACCTTGCCTTCCTTCAAGCGGCGCAGCAGTTCGTCGGCCGACAGGTCGACCAGCATGACCTCGTCGGCCGCGTCGAACACGTCGTCGGGCACCGTTTCCCAGACGCGCACGCCGGTGATGCTGCCCACGGCCTCGTTCAGGCTGTCCAGGTGCTGCACGTTCAGCGTGGTCCAGACGTCGATGCCGGCCGCGAGCAGCTCCTGGATGTCCTGCCACCGCTTGGCGTGGCGCGAGCCGGGGGCGTTGGAGTGGGCCAGTTCGTCGACCAGCACCAGCGCCGGACGGCGGCGCAACGCGCCGTCCAGGTCGAATTCCTTGAGCACGTGGCCGCGGTAGACAACGTCCCGAAGCGGCAGGACCGGCAGGCCATCGAGCAGCGTCGCGGTCTCGCGGCGGCCGTGGGTTTCGACGATGCCCGCAAGCACGTCCGTGCCCTGCGCAGCCTGCGCGCGCGCCGCCGCCAGCATGGCGTAGGTCTTGCCCACGCCGGCCGACGATCCGAAATACACGCGCAGCTTGCCGCGCACCGCCTGCCGCTCGGCGGCGTCCAGGGTTTTCAAGAGCGCGTCCGGATCGGGACGCTCGCCAGCGATGTCAGCCATGAACGCGCAAGGAAGGGGAGGAAACGGCTGGCAATACTATACGCCGCCTCATCAGCGCGGCCCGCGCAGCTTGTCCAGCGCCAGGTTCAGCGTCAGCACGTTGACCGCGGGGCTGCCCAGCACGCCCAGCCAGGGCGTGGCGGTGTGGGCCTGAATCAGCGCATCGACCTCGCTGCGCGGCAGATTGCGGGCCCGCGCCACCCGGTCCGCCTGATAGGCCGCGGCGGCCGGACTGATGTGCGGGTCCAGCCCGCTGCCCGAGGCGGTGACCAGGTCGGCCGGGACCGGCGCGGCGTTGTCCGGATCGGCCGCCTTCAAGGCGGCGATGCGCGCCTGGATGGCCTCGGCCAGCGCCGGGTTGCGCGGGCCAAGATTGGAGCCGCCGGAGGCCGCCGCGTTGTAGGGCATGGGCGCCGTGGCCGATGGGCGGCCCCAGAAGTATTGCGGCGAGGTGAACGATTGGCCGATCAACGCGGATCCGACCACCTTGCCGTCCTGCTCGATCAGCGAGCCGGCGGCCTGGTGGGGGAACACGGCCGACGCGATGCCGGTGGTCAGAAACGGATAGGCCAGGCCGGTGATGAGCGACAGCGCGGCAAAGACGGTCAGTGCGGGGCGCAGGATGCCGCCTTGGCGCGGCGCGGAAGTTGCGGTGGTCATGAGGAATTCCTTTGCGTGGAGGCTTGCAAGGCAGTGGCGGGGATGACGGCGGCCGTCACGCCCAGCCCAGCGCGGCCAGCACCATGTCGATGAGCTTGATGCCGGCAAACGGCACGATGAGCCCGCCCAGGCCATAGATGAGAAGGTTGCGGCGCAGGAGCACCGAGGCGCCCAGCGGGCGGTAGCGCACGCCCTTCAAGGCCAGCGGGATCAGCACCACGATGATCAGCGCGTTGAAGATCACGGCCGACAGGATGGCCGAGGACGGCGTCGCCAGGCCCATGATGTTCAGCACGCCAAGCTGCGGATAGACGGTGGCGAAGGCGGCCGGGATGATGGCGAAGTACTTGGCCACGTCGTTGGCCACGCTGAACGTGGTGAGCGCGCCGCGCGTCATCAGCATCTGCTTGCCGATCTCGACGATCTCGATGAGCTTGGTCGGGTTGGAATCCAGGTCCACCATGTTGCCGGCTTCCTTGGCGGCCTGGGTCCCCGAATTCATCGCCACCGCCACATCGGCCTGCGCGAGCGCGGGCGCGTCGTTGGTGCCGTCGCCCGTCATGGCGACCAGGCGGCCTTGCGACTGGTAGTCGCGGATGAGCTTGAGCTTGGCCTCGGGCGTGGCTTCGGCCAGAAAGTCGTCGACGCCGGCTTCCGCCGCGATGGAGGCGGCGGTCAGCTTGTTGTCGCCGGTGATCATCACGGTCTTGATGCCCATGCGGCGCAGTTCGGCAAAGCGCGACTGGATGCCGGGCTTGACGATGTCCTTGAGCTCGACCACCCCCAATGCGCGATTGCCGTCACTGACCATCAGCGGCGTGCTGCCGCGCCGCGCCACGTCCTCGGCCAGGCGCAGCGCCTCGGCGGGCACCGTTGCGTCCTGCGCGGCCAGCCAGGCCTGGATCGCGTCGACCGCGCCCTTGCGGATCCTGCGCTCGCCGAGGTCCGCGCCGCTCATGCGCGATTGCGCGGTGAACGGCACGAACTCGATGCCCGCGATGCGCGGTGCGGGCGCATGGATGGCCTTGTCCGCCAAGGCCACGATGCTGCGGCCTTCCGGCGTCTCGTCGGCCAGCGAGGCCAGGCGCGCGGCATCCGCGAGTTCGCGTGCGGACACGCCGGGCGCCGGCAGGAAGGTGGACGCCTGACGGTTGCCGAAGGTGATGGTGCCGGTCTTGTCCAGGAGCAGCACGTCGACGTCGCCCGCGGCTTCGACCGCGCGGCCGGACGTGGCGATCACGTTGGCGCTCATCATGCGGCTCATGCCCGCCACGCCGATGGCCGACAGCAGGCCGCCGATGGTGGTGGGTATCAGGCAGACCAGCAGCGCCACCAGCACGGTCACCGTGACCGCCGCGCCGCCGCCCGCCGCCGCGACGGCGTAGAGCGAGAAGGGCATCAGCGTGACGACGACCAGCAGGAACACCACGGTCAGTCCCACCAGCAGGATGGTCAGCGCCAGCTCGTTGGGCGTCTTCAGGCGCCGGGCCCCTTCGACCATCGAGATCATGCGATCCAGGAAGCTCTCGCCGGGATCGGCGGCGATGCGCACGAAGATCCAGTCCGACAGCACGCGCGTGCCGCCGGTGACGGACGAGAAATCCCCGCCCGACTCGCGGATGACGGGCGCGGACTCGCCCGTGATGGCGCTTTCGTCGACGGAGGCCACGCCGGCGATGACCAGGCCGTCGCCGGGCACCGTGTCGCCGGCTTCGACCAGCACGACATCGCCGCGGCGCAGCAGGCCCGATGGCTGGTTGACGGCCTGGGCGCGCCAGTGCGCCGGGTCCGCATCCAACGCGTCCCCGTCGCGAAAGCCCTTGAGCAGGTGCGCGTCGATGGTGGTGCGCAGGCCGCGCAGCGTGGCCGCCTGCTGCTTGCCCCGGCCTTCGGCCAGCGCCTCGGCGAAGTTGGCGAACAGCACGGTGAACCACAGCCACACGGCGATGCCCAGAATGAATCCCGCCGGCGCCTCGGCCTGGCCGCCGAGGGCCATGATCCACAGGACCGTGGTGAGCAGGCTGCACACATAGACCACGAACATCACGGGGTTCTTGACCTGCGCGGCGGGCGACAGCTTGCGCAGGCTGTCCACAAGCGCGGGACCCACCAGCGCCCGCGACCAGAGGCCAAAGGGTCGGGCCGCGTCTGGTCGGGCCGCGCTCGGTCGCGCCGCGTCAGTCCGCGCCGCGCTCTGCTTGCCCGCGTTCGGTTGACCCGGTTCGCCGGGCACGGACGCGCGGGCGGCTGTACTGCCGTCAGATCCGATGGTTTGCATTTCAATCTTGGCCATGTTCTTTCCTAGCCTTCTTGCATCAGGGTTGCAGGTGTTCCGCGACCGGGCCGAGAGCCAGCGCGGGCACATAGGTGAGGGCGCCGACCAGCAGCACGGCGCCGATCAGGAGCGTCACGAAAAGCGGGCCGGTGGTCGGCATGCTGCCGGGGCCGGCGGGGAGCCGGCGCTTGGCCGCCAGCGAGCCGGCCATGGCCAGCACCGCGACGATCACGGCGAACCGGCCGAACCACATCGCGATGCCCAACAGGACGTTGTAGAAGGGCGTGTTGGCTGACAGCCCCGCGAAGGCGCTGCCATTGTTGTTGCCGGCCGACGAGAGGGCGTACAGGATCTCCGAGAACCCGTGGATGCCGGGATTGAGCACGCCGGCCTGGCCCGCCGCCACGGACACGGCCAGCGCCGTGCCGCCCAGCACCAGCAACGGCGTGGCCAGGATGACGATGGAAACCATCTTCATGTCAAAGGCCTCGATCTTCTTGCCCAGGTACTCGGGCGTGCGCCCGATCATCAGTCCGGCGATGAAGACGCCCAGGATGGCAAAGGCCAGCATGCCGTACAGGCCCGAGCCCACGCCGCCAAATACCACTTCGCCCAGCTGCATGAGCAGCATCGGCGACAGGCCGCCCATCGCGGAGAACGAATCGTGCATGCCGTTCACCGCGCCGCACGACGCCGCCGTGGTGACCGTGGCAAATAGCGACGTGGCCGCGATGCCGAAGCGCGTCTCCTTGCCTTCCATGTTGCCGCCGAACGTTGCGGCGCCAGCTTGCTCGGCCATCGGATTGGGCTGCTGCTCGAAATAGGCGGTGGACAGCGCAAAGACGGCGAATAGCGCCGTCATCGCGGCCAGGATGGCGATGCCCTGGCGCCGGCTGCCCACCATCTCGCCGAAGGTAAAGCACAGCGCGGCGGGTATCGCCAGGATGGCCAGCATCTGCAGGAAGTTCGACAGCGGCGTGGCGTTTTCGAAGGGGTGCGCCGAATTGGCGTTGAAGAAACCGCCGCCGTTGGTGCCCAGCAGCTTGATCGCTTCCTGGGAGGCGACCGGCCCCATGGCGAGGGTCTGCATGCGCGTGGTGGCCGGGTCGGTGACCGGCGCGCCGGCCGCGTCCAGCACGGGCTGGCCTTGCGCGTCCACGCGGGGCTGTTCGTAATGCACGGTCTCGACCGTCTGCACGGCCTGGTAGGGGCTGAAGTTCTGGATCACGCCCTGGCTGACCAGCGCCATCGCCAGCACGAGCGACAGCGGCAACAGCACATACAGCGTGCAGCGGACCATGTCGGCCCAGAAGTTGCCCACGGTGGCCGAGCAGTGCCGGGCGAGCCCGCGGATCAGCGCGAACACCACGGCGATGCCGGTCGCCGCCGATACGAAATTCTGCACCGTCAGCGCCAGCATCTGCGTCAGGTAGCTCATCGTGGATTCGCCCGCGTAGCCCTGCCAGTTGGTGTTCGAGACGAAGCTGGTGGCCGTATTCAGGGCGGAATCGGGCGACACGGCGCCCAGGCCGGCGGGGTTCAGCGGCAGCAGCCCCTGCACGCGCTGCAGGGCATAGACGGCGGCGATGCCGACCAGGTTGAAGACCAGCACGGCGGCGGCATAGCGTTTCCAGCCCATTTCTGCCTGGGGGTCGATGCCCGCCAGGCGGTAGATGCCGCGCTCGAGCGGCCGTCCCCAGGCTGTCAGCCGCGAACGGCCGTCTTCCATCGCGACGCGGATGTAGCGGCCCAGGACGGGCGCAATCGCAAAGAGGACTGCCAGGTACACGACCAGCAGCCCGACGAATTCGGGGGTCATCAGAATTTCTCCGGTTTGAACAGCGCGACCAGCAGGTACACGAACAGGAATGCGGCCGTCAGGCCGCTTAGCCAGTAGAGCCAGCTCATGACTGCCCTCCGGCCGACAAGGCGTCGCAGAACCGGACGAGCGCCCAGGTCAGCCCGGCCATCGCGGCAAAGAGCCCGATATAGACGAGATCCACGTTTTTTCTCCCCGGGAGGCTTGCTCCCTTCGAACAGGCCTGCGCGGCAAAAGGCGGATGTGCGCCGGGCAGGCGAGGTGACCATTGAAGACACCGGCAGGTTACGGAGCGGGGGGTAAAAACGGGGTATAGCTTGGCGGGCGGGGTGTAAACGCCGTGTAAAGAGCGGCTGGCAAGCTTCTGGCTGTCGTGCCCGGAATCGGGCATCCTGGCGTGCACGGGTTCGGACGCCGGGCGCCATCGGCCATGCTCATGAACTGAGCAGTGCTCAAGAATTAGGCCGTGTGCGGGGCGGTTTGGGCCAAAAAATCCCAATATTTAGAACGGCAGGGCCAAAATGCACTTATATGGTGCAGGGAATATGTAAATGAATGCTCCGTCTTAGGGCATTCCCCTAGTGTGGCAATCCCGCATCTGGTGCAGAATCTCTTCCCATGCAGGTGAGGAGACAAAGCCCTGCATGGGCAAATACCGGCGGCACCGGTAAATAAAAAAAGTAAAGCAGTACTCAAAAAAAGCAAACGCACAACGGCTGGCACCAGGAAGTGCCAGCCGTTGTCGCATAAAAAGCCGGCAAATCAAGCTTCAGGGCTTTTCAAGCGCTGCGTTTGGCGATATTTAGATGGGACCTGCTCATCCACGCTATGCCGCAAACGCGCCTTACTCCCTCCCGGACATCCGTCACGCCTTACTGGCGCCGCAATCTGCGGCTGATCCTGCTGCTGCTCGCCATCTGGGCGGCGCTGACCTTCATTCCCTCGTTTTTCGCCAGCCGGCTCTCGTTCGACTTCATCGGCTGGCCCTTCGCCTTCTGGATGGCCGCCTATGGCGCCCCGCTGGCCTATCTGATCATCATCGCCGTCTACGCCCGGGTCATGAATCGCGCCGATGAGCGCGCCGACGAAACCGGGGAGCCGCGCTGATGCCGTTTTTCACGGGAGACACCCCCCAGGAGTTCCGCATCCGCCTGCGGCGCATCTATGTGCTGTACACGGCAGGCTTTGCGCTGATGATCCTGCTGATGGCGCTGGCCGAGATCCTGGGCATGCCGCGCAACTGGATCGGCTATGTGTTCCTGCTGGTCACCGTCAGCCTGTACGCCGGCATCGGCATTGTCTGCCGCACCTCCGACCAGGTGGAGTACTACGTCGCCGGCCGGCGCGTGCCGGCCATCTACAACGGCATGGCGACCGCGGCCGACTGGATGTCGGTGGCGTCCTTCATCGGCGTGGCGGGCACGCTGTATCTGACCGGCTATGGCGGCCTGGCCTACATCATGGGCTGGACGGGCGGGTACGTGCTGGTGGCGATGCTGCTGGCGCCGTACCTGCGCCGCTTTGGCCAATACACCATTCCCGATTTCATGGGCGCCCGTTACGGCGGCAACCTGCCGCGCCTGGCCGGGGTCTTCTGCGCCGTTCTCTGCTCGTTCACATATCTGGTCGCCCAGATCTACGGCGTGGGCATCATCACCACGCGGATGACGGGCATTTCATTCGAGCTGGGCATCTTCGTTGCGCTGGGCGGCATGCTGGTGTGTTCGTTTCTGGGGGGCATGCGCGCGGTCACGTGGACGCAGGTCGGGCAGTACATCATCCTGGTCATTGCGTACCTCGTGCCGGTGATCTGGCTGTCGGTCAAGCACACCAACATGCCGTTGCCGCAACTGTCGGGCGGGGCCGTGCTGCAGCAGGTGACCGAAAAAGAGGTCTACCTGCAGAACGATCCGTCCGAGATCGAGGTGCGCACGATCTGGCAGCAGCGCGCCGACGAGATGGCGCGCCGCCTGCAGACGCTGCCCGAATCGTGGACGCTGGAAAAAGACAAGCTGCGCAGCCGGCTGGCCCAATTGAACGCGGGCGACGCGCCCATGGTCGAGATCCGGTCGGCCGAACGCGAACTGGCCGCCTACCCGCCGACTGTCGACGACGCGCGCACCACGTGGTCGCAGGCCAAGGCGACCTTCGAGGCCCGCGCCGCGCCGCCCACGCCGCACGCCGAACCGTTCCCGGCCAAGGACCCCGAGGAACGCAGCAACATGCGCATCAACTTCCTGGCGATGGTGCTGTGCCTGATGCTGGGCACCGCCGGCATGCCGCACATCCTGATGCGTTCATACACCACGCCGTCCGTCATCGAGGCGCGCAAGTCGGTGTGCTGGTCGCTGCTGTTCATCCTGCTGCTGTACTTCATGGCGCCCGCGCTGGCGCTGCTGGTCAAGTTCGAGATCTATACCCAGGTCGTGGGCTCGAACTTCCTCAGTCTGCCCAACTGGGTGCACGCCTGGAGCGCGGTCGACACCAACCTGCTCGACGTCACCGACATCAACCGCGATGGCGTGGTGCAGCTGAGCGAAATCAGCATGGGCGCGGATGTGGTGGTGCTGGCCATGCCCGAAATCGGCGGCTTGCCCTACGTGATCTCCGGGCTGGTCGCGGCCGGCGGTCTGGCGGCGGCGCTGTCCACGGCCGACGGGTTGCTGCTGACGCTGTCCAACTCGCTTTCTCACGACATGTGGTACCGGGTCGTCTCGCCGCGCATGTCGGCCGCGCGCCGGGTGATGGTGTCCAAGATCCTGCTGCTGGTGGTCGCGTTTGGCGCGGCGTGGGTCGCGGCCCGCAAGCCCGCTGACATCCTGTTCATGGTGTCGGCCGCGTTTTCGTTCGCGGCCTCGTCGTTCTTCCCGGCGCTCGTCATGGGGGTGTTCTGGCGGCGCGCCAACAAATGGGGCGCCACGCTGGGGATGGCCGCAGGCCTTGCCGTGACGTTTGCCTACATGACGCACACGCACCCGTGGCTGCGGGAATCGGTGCTGGGCATCGCGCGCACGCAGCCCGTGGACCTCTGGTGGGGCATCCAGCCCATCGCGGCGGGCGTGTTCGGCGCGCCGGTGGCGTTCCTGACGATCTTCGTGGTGTCGCTGCTGACCCCGCCGCCCGACCGGGCCACGCTGGCGCTGGTCGATTACCTGCGTAATCCGGACGCGCGGCATCCGCAGCCGGACAACAGCTAGGTGCGCGACGGGCCGCCCGGCGGACCGAACGTCGTCAATGCGAGACGGATTTGGAGAAGACGTTCATCACCACCACGCCGGCGATGATGAGGCCGATGCCGATGAGCGCGGGTGTGTCCAGATGCTGCTTGAACAGCACCGCGCCCACGATGGAGATCAGCACGATGCCGACGCCGGACCAGATCGCGTAGGCGATGCCCACGGGAATCTCGCGCAGCGTCAGCGACAGGAAGTAGAACGAAATCAGGTAGCCGAAGACGGTGATGACCGACGGCACCAGCCGCGTAAAACCTTCGGAGCCCTTGAGGGCGCTGGTGGCGAAGATCTCTGCGACGATCGCCACCGCCAGGTAAAGCCACTTCATTTGCGCGGCCCCTCGGACTGGCGCAGCAGCACCAACAGGGCGCCCGCGCCGCCTTCGCGCTCGGGGGCCTCGGAGAACGCCATGACGTCGGCCTTCTGGACCAGCCACGTCCGGGCCTTGTCTTTCAGCACCGGCTCCAGGCCTTCCGAGTTGTAGCCCTTGCCGTGCACGATGCGCACGCAGCGGATGCCGTGTTCCTGGCACTCGTCCAGGAACGACAGCAGGGCATGGCGCGCCTGCTCGACGCGTAGCCCGTGCAGATCGAGTTCCGCGCCGGCGCGCCATTGGCCGCGGCGCAAATTGCGCGCGGTGTCGGGCGCCACGTCGCCGCGCACGAAGGCGGTGCCGCCTTCGGACAGCAGGTGCGTGATCTCGCCGCCGTCCGAGACGCCCGCGTCGGCGCGGTTGGGCGTTTCGCCCAGCGCGTTGGCGCGGCGCAGCGCGGGCGCGGGTTCGGGGGCGGGCTTGTGCTCGACGCGTGGCGCGTGCCGGATCGGGGTGACGGACTTCATCGAGCGCTTGAACGCCGCCAGGTCGTCCTCGGGGGGCGACGCGGGGCGCGCGGCCGCAGCCGCCGCCGCGCGCTGCGGGGCAAGGGCGGCGCGCTCGCGTTCTTCCTGCAGGTCCTTCTTCAGGCGTTTCAGGTCGGCCACGCCGACCTTACTGCCCCGCATTCTCCAGCCACCGTTGTGCGTCCAGAGCGGCCATGCAGCCCGTGCCGGCGCTGGTGATGGCCTGGCGGTAGACGTGGTCCTGCACGTCGCCGGCGGCAAACACGCCGGGCACCGAGGTCATGGTGGCCATGCCGGACAGGCCGCTCTTGGTAACGATGTAGCCGTCCTTCATCTCGAGCTGGCCCTGGAAAATTTCCGTGTTGGGCTGGTGACCGATGGCGATGAAGGCGCCCGTGACCGCCATGTCTTCGGTGGCGCCGGTGTCCACGTGGCGAACACGCACGCCGGTCACGCCGCTGTCGTCGCCCAGGACTTCTTCCAGCGTGTGGAACAGCTTGAGTTCCATGTTGCCGTTTTCGACCTTGCTCATCAGCTTGTCGACCAGGATCGGCTCGGCGCGGAACTTGTCGCGGCGGTGGATCAGCGTGACCTTGCGGCAGATGTTGGACAGGTACAGGGCTTCCTCGACAGCGGTATTGCCGCCGCCGACCACCACCACATCCTGGTTGCGGTAGAAGAAACCGTCGCAGGTGGCGCAGCCGGACACGCCGCGGCCCATGAAGGACTGCTCGGACGGCAGGCCCAGGTACTTGGCCGAGGCGCCGGTGGCGATGATGAGGGCGTCGCAGGTGTAGACCTTGCCGGTGTCGCCGGTCAGGGTGAAGGGGCGCTTGGAGAGGTCGACCTTGGCGATGTGGTCGAACAGCATTTCCGTGTTGAAGCGTTCGGCGTGCTTCTGGAAGCGCTGCATCAGGTCCGGGCCCTGCACGCCATCCGCGTCGGCCGGCCAATTGTCGACGTCCGTGGTGGTCATGAGCTGGCCGCCTTGGGCCAAACCTGTAACAAGAACAGGGTTAAGATTGGCGCGTGCCGCATAGACGGCCGCCGTGTAACCGGCGGGGCCGGAACCGAGTATCAAAACTTTAGCGTGCGTAGGCGTGGACATGGGCAGGTATCTTTAGGGTAACGCCCAATTATAATGAGCCGCATGCCGCGTATCTCGACTGCTTCTCCGCGCGCCTCGCGCAACACCCGCAACGGACCCTCGCCGCTGCAAACGCGCATTTCCGCGTTGTTGCGTGAAGCCCGCTGGATCCTCTTTGCCGCCCTGGCGGCCTGGCTTACCCTGGTGCTCGCCACCTGGAGCGCGTCCGACCCTGGCTGGTCGCACTCGGTTCCGGGCGATGTCGTGCGCAATCAGGGCGGACGCCTGGGCGCCTACCTGGCGGACATCCTCCTCTATCTCTTTGGTTTCTCCGCCTGGTGGTGGGTCGTCCTGCTGCTGCATCGCGTGCGGGCTGGCTACCGGCGCCTGGCCGCGCAGTTGCGCGTGGCCAACAGCAAGCAACCCGAAGTGCTGCCGCGCGTCCACTGGGAAGAGGGCATCGGCTTTTTCCTGCTGATGATGGGCTCGCTGGGCATGGAAGCCCTGCGCCTGGCCAGCCGCGGCACGCATCTGCCCGGCGCGTCGGAAACGGCAAGCGGCGCGGGCGGCGTCATCGGCCAGATGCTGGCGGACCTCATCGGCAGCAGCATCGGCTTTACCGGCGCCACGCTGGCCTTCCTGGTCATGCTGGCCATCGGACTCAGTCTGTTCTTCTCGTTTTCGTGGCTGGCGGTCGCCGAGCGCGTCGGTTCCTGGCTGGAAGGCCTGGTCCGCAAGATGCGCAACTCCTACACCGCGCGCCAGGACCGCAAGGTCGGCGAAGTCGCCAAGGCCGTGCGCACCGAGCAGGTGGTGGCCAAGCAGGAAAAACTGGTGCACGAGCAGCCGGTCCGCATCGAACCGGCCATCACCGTGGTGCCCAAGTCCGAGCGCGTCGAAAAGGAAAAGCAGCAATCCCTGTTCTTCCCGCCCACCGGCGGCGCCGAAGGCGATCTGCCCACCCTTGGCCTGCTCGACCCGCCCCTGAACAACCAGGAAACCGTGTCGGCCGAGACCATCGAATTCACCTCGCGCCTGATCGAAAAGAAGCTGGCCGACTTTGGCGTGTCGGTCACCGTGGTTGCGGCGCAGGCCGGCCCTGTCATCACCCGCTACGAAATCGAGCCGGCCACCGGCGTGAAGGGCAGCCAGATCGTCAACCTGGCCAAGGACCTGGCGCGCGCGCTCAGCCTGGTCAGCATCCGGGTGGTCGAAACCATACCCGGCAAGAACCTGATGGGGCTGGAGCTGCCCAACCCGCGCCGCCAGATGGTGCGCCTGTCCGAAATCCTGGGTTCGCAGACCTACCACGCCAGCCATTCGGTCGTGACCATGGCGCTGGGCAAGGACATCGCCGGCAACCCGGTGGTGGCCGACCTGGCCAAGATGCCCCACTTGCTGGTGGCGGGCACCACCGGTTCGGGCAAGTCGGTCGGGATCAACGCCATGATCCTGTCGCTGCTCTACAAGGCCGACGCCTCGCACACCCGCCTGATCCTGATCGATCCCAAGATGCTCGAAATGAGCGTCTACGAAGGCATCCCGCACCTGCTGGCGCCGGTGGTCACCGACATGCGCCAGGCGTCCAACGCGCTGAACTGGTGCGTGGGCGAAATGGAAAAGCGCTATCGCCTCATGAGCAAGATGGGCGTGCGCAACCTGGCCGGCTACAACACCAAGATCCGTGACGCGATCAAGCGCGAGGAACCGATCCCCAATCCGTTCTCGCTCACGCCGGACCAGCCCGAGCCCCTGTCGCCGCTGCCCACCATCGTGGTCGTCATCGACGAGCTGGCCGACCTGATGATGGTCGTGGGCAAGAAGATCGAAGAACTCATCGCCCGTCTGGCGCAGAAGGCACGGGCGGCGGGCATCCACCTCATCCTGGCCACGCAGCGTCCCAGCGTGGACGTGATCACCGGCCTCATCAAGGCCAACATCCCGACGCGCATCGCGTTCCAGGTGTCGTCCAAGATCGACTCGCGCACCATTCTTG
The DNA here is from genome assembly GCF_029866465.1 of Achromobacter mucicolens. Taxonomy (NCBI): domain Bacteria; kingdom Pseudomonadati; phylum Pseudomonadota; class Betaproteobacteria; order Burkholderiales; family Alcaligenaceae; genus Achromobacter; species Achromobacter mucicolens. The sequence continues at coordinate 1,078,530 of NZ_CP123364.1, forward strand.
ACCAGATGGGCGCGGAAACCCTGCTCGGCCAGGGCGACATGCTCTACATGCCGCCCGGCACCGGCCTGCCGGTGCGTGTGCACGGGGCGTTCTGCAGCGACGACGAAGTCCATCGCGTGGTCGAAAGCCTGAAGTCGCAGGGCGAACCCAATTACGTCGAGGGCCTCTTGGAAGGCGGCCTGGACGGCGACGGCGCCGAGGGCGCCAGCAGCGTCACGGGCATCGGCGGGGACGCGGAATCCGACCCGATGTACGACCAGGCCTGCGAAGTCGTGCTCAAGCACCGCCGCGCGTCCATTTCGCTGGTGCAGCGTCATCTTCGGATTGGTTACAACCGTGCGGCACGGTTACTCGAGCAGATGGAGCAATCGGGTATGGTGTCGGCGATGCAATCCAACGGAAACCGCGAGATCCTGGTTCCCGCAGCCGCCGCACGAGAGGAAGCATGATGAAGACGTTTCAACGCCTGGCCGCCGTTGCGGTGCTGGGCCTGACTCCGGCCCTGGTCCCCGCCCTGGCGCTGGCCGCCAGTGCGCAAGAGCAATTGCGCAACTTCGTGTCCACGGTCACGGCGGCCACCGGGTCGTTTTCGCAGTACACCGTCAACGACCAGGGCCGCACCCAGCCCGCGCAGACCGGCGTGTTCTCGTTCCAGCGCCCCGGTAAATTCAAGTGGGCCGTGCAAAAGCCCTACGAGCAACTGGTCATTTCCGACGGCCGCCAGGTCTTCCAGTTCGACCCCGATCTGGCCCAGGTCACCGAGCGCAAGGTCGACGCCGCCATCGGCACGTCGCCCGCGGCCATTCTTTTCGGCTCGGGCTCGCTGGAACAGTCCTTTGACGTCAGCGCGTTGCCGGCCAAAGATGGCGTCGACTGGCTGCGAGCCAAGCCGCGCACGGCCGACGCCGGTTTCTCGCGCGTGGACATCGGCATGAAGAACAACCTGCCCGTGCGCGTGGAGCTGCTCGACTCGTTCGGCCAGACCACCCGCGTCGACCTGTCGGCCATCCAGCCCAACCCGCAACTGCCCGCCAAGGAATTCCAGTTCACCGCGCCCAAGGGCGTGGATGTGGTGAAGATGTAGGGACGGCGCTGGCCCAATGCAGAATGCCCGGGAAACCGGGCATTTTTTATTTGGCATGCCATGTCTGGCGGTAGCCGTGCACTGAACCCGGTGTCTGACACCCGTGTGAGACGGTCGTCAGCTTGAGCCGGCGCCGCAGGGGTGTCAGACACCTACCGCGACCTGCCTGCGTGTCAGGGGCGCTTATACGCCACGCAGTCGACTTCCACTTTCGCATCGACGACCAAACTCGACTGCACGCAGGCACGCGCCGGCGGATTCGCGCCGAAGTATTCCTTGAACACCTTGTTGAACGACGCAAAGTCACGCGCGTCGTCCAGCCAGACGCCGCAGCGCACGACGTGTTCGGGGCCGTAGCCGGCTTCTTGCAAGATGGCCAGCACCTGCTGGATGGCCTTGTGGCTTTGCGTCACGATGCCGCCTTCGATGACTTCGCCGTTTTCCATCGGCACCTGGCCGGAAACGTACAGCCAGCCGTCCGCGGCGACCGCGCGGGCGAAGGGCATGTGCGAGCCGCCCTGGCCGGTGCCGCCGGCCACGCCGTATCGGGTGATGCCGTTGTTGTCGGGAGTGGGGGTAGCGCTCATGAAGGATTCTCCTTGAAGTGGTCCGGGGGCGGCCGCTACGACGCGGCCGGAATGGCGGGGTAGGAGGCGCGCAGGTCGCCGCTGCGCGGCAGCCAGCGGCCGGCGCGCTCGCCAGTGGCCTGGCCCTTGCGGTACGACAGGACACCATTGACCCAAACGGCCTCGATGCCCGCCGCGGTCTGCACGGGCGCGGCAAAGGTCGCGCGGTCGATGACGGTATCGGGGTTGAACAGCACCAGATCCGCGTGGTGCCCCTCGCGCACGAAGCCGCGCTCGGCCAAGCCGAAGCGCGCGGCGGACAGCCCCGTCATCTTGTGCACGGCCTGCGCCAGCGGAAACAGGCCCACGTCCCGGCTGTAATGGCCCAGCACGCGCGGAAAGGCGCCCCACAGCCGCGGATGCGGCATGGGATCGTTGGGCAGTCCGTCAGACCCCACCATCGTGAGCCGGTGCGACAGCACGCGGCGCACGTCGTCCTCGTGCATGTTGTGATACACCGCGCCGGCCGGTTGCAGCCGCTTGGCGGCCTCCAGCAGCGTGACGCCCCAGTCCGCCGCGATGGCGGCCAGCTTGCGGCGCGCCTGCTCCGGATGCGGCTCGGACCAGGTGATGTCGATATCGAATTCGTCCGTGACCTGCTTTAAGTCCAGCGTCGACGAACTGGCGGAATACGGATAGCAGTCGCAGCCCACATGCTGCAGGCGCCCCGCGTTTTCCAGCGCGAACAGCACCTCTTTCGTGCGGCCCCAGTTACCGGCGCCTGCGCACTTCAGGTGCGACACCACCACCGGCACGCGCGCGTGCAGGCCGATGTCGAAGGCTTCCTGCATGGCCTCCAGGATGGCGGCGAACTCCGAGCGCAGGTGCGTCGTGTACAGCGCGCCGAATTCGTCCAGCGCCTCGGCCAGCAGCTTGACCTCGGCCGTGTCCGCGTCGAACGCCGAGGCATAGGCCAGGCCGGTGCTCAGGCCGATCGCGCCCTGCGCCAGGGCGTCGCGCAGTTGGGCGCGCATTGCCAGCACCTCGTCGCGCGTCGCGGCCCGGTCCAGCCGGTCCATGTGGTTGCTGCGCAAGGCCGTATGCCCCACCAGGGCGGCCACGTTCACGGCAGGCCGCGCAGCTTCGATTGCGCGGGTGTAGTCGGCAAAGGTGGCGTAGCGGAAGTCCTCGCGCTTGCCCAGCAGGTTCATCGGATCGGGCGGCTCGCCGCGCAGCGTGACCGGCGAGGCGCTGATGCCGCAATTGCCCACCACCACGGTCGTCACGCCCTGCGACAGCTTGGGCAGCATGTCCGGCGTGCGGATGACGTTGGTGTCGTCGTGGGTGTGGACGTCGATGAAGCCCGGGGCCAGCGCGAGATCGGTGCCGTCGATGAGCTGGCGCGCCGGCGCGCCCGGCAGCTCGCCGATCGCGGCGATGCGGCCGCCGTCCAGCGCGACGCTGGCGCGGTATTCGGGGCCGCCCGAACCGTCCAGGATCCGGACGTTGCCAATAAGGGTGTCGTACATCGTGGTTTCCCGATCAATCGCCCAGCGGCAGGCGGTTCGGCCCGCCGCGGTGTTCGTCCAGCGCCAGCTTGATCCGGCGCAGGCGTTCGCGGTTTTCTTCCTGGTTCAGCATGGCCAGTTCGGTCGACAGCAGGTCGATGGCCAGCATCATCGCGTAGCGCGAGGCCGACGGCTTGTAGATGAAGTCGGTCTCGTCGGTGCGGATGGGCAGCACCACGTCGGCCAGTTTCGCCAGTTCGGACGACGCGTCGGTGATGGCGACAATGCGCGCGCGGTATTGCTTCACGATGCGCGCGGCGCCGACGATCTCGGGCGTCAGGCCCGAAGCCGACAGCACCAGCACGGCGTCGCGCTCGTCGAGCGTCGCCGCCACCATGCGCAGCAGCACCGCGTCGCTGTAGACCGCGATGGGATAGCCCAGCCGCACCAGGCGTGACTGGACTTCCTGCGCCAGCACCGCCGACGCGCCGCCCATGCCGAAGACGTAGATCATGCGCGCGCCGTCCACGATGGACGCGGCGGCTTCGAATAGCGGCTCGGTGAACGTCGGCAGATGCGCGCGCAGGGTGCTCTCGATGTCGGCATAGATGCGCGCATAGAACGTGCTTTCCTCGGCCGGCGCGCTGGGGTCCAGGAACCGGCTGCCCACCGTGCTGGCCTGCGCCAGCTTCATCTTCAGGTCGCGCGTGTCGTCGCAGCCGACGGTGCGCGCAAACCGCGAGATGGTGGCGATGCTGACGCCGGCCTTGGCGGCAAGCTGGTCCACCGTGGCGCTGGCGCTCCAGATGATGTCGTCCAGGATGGCGTCGGCAACCTTGCGTTCTGTCACGCTCAATGCGTCCCGCCGACTGCGTATCTGGAAGACGATGTCGCGGATGATGTTCATGTGTGGTTCCTGGATCAATTCGGGCGGACTCATGCCGCGAGCGCGGGATCGTCGAGGCGGATGCAGGACACGTAGTGGTCCGCGCTCACGCCGACGGCCGGCGGCACCGCCGCCGCACAGGCGTCGATGGCATGGGGGCAGCGTGTGCGGAACACGCAGCCGGAAGGCGGGTTGACCGGGCTCGGGATGTCGCCCTTCAGGAGGATACGCGAACGCGGGGCACGCGGATCCGGCACGGGGGCGGCGGACAGCAGCGCGCGGGTGTAGGGATGGCGCGGGCGCGCATAGACTTCGCTGGTCGGCCCGCGCTCCATGACGCGGCCCAGATACATCACCACGACGTCGTCGCACAGGTAATCCACCACCGCCAGGTCGTGCGCGACAAACAGCATGGTCAGGCCCAGGTCGCGCTGCAGGTCCTGCAGCAGGTTCAGCACCTGTGCCTGCACCGAGACGTCCAGCGCGGATACGGGCTCGTCGGCCACGATGAAATCCGGCTCCACTGCCAGCGCGCGGGCAATGCCGATGCGCTGGCGCTGTCCGCCGGAGAACTCGTGCGGATAGCGGCGGCTGTGGTCCGCGTTCAGGCCGACACGTTCGAGCAATTCGCCGATCCGCTCGGCGCGGCGATGCTGCGCCAGCTTGTGGGTGTCCAGGGCTTCCCCCAGGATCTCGGCCACCGTCATGCGCGGGTTGAGACTGGCGTACGGGTCCTGGAACACGATCTGCATGCGGCGTCGCCACGGCAGCATCTGCTTTTCATTGAGCGTCGTGATGTCCTGCCCGTCGAACACGATGCGTCCGGCGGTGGGGGCGAACAGGCGCAGCAGGGCGCGGCCAGTCGTGGTCTTGCCCGAGCCGGATTCGCCGACCAGCCCCACGATGGTGTTGCGCGGCACGTCGAAGCTCACGCCGTCCACGGCGCGCACGACAGGGGCGTTGCGCGCCTGCGAGGTCGGAAAGTGGACCTTCAGGTCGTCGATGCGCACCAGCGGCGCGGCGGCGCGGGGAGTGGATGGGCTCGTCATAGCGGATTTACCTTGATGCAGCGCGCGCGGTGTTCGGCCTGCACCGTCACCAGGTCGGGGACACCGGCGCGGCAGTCGTCCGCCGCAAGCGGACAGCGCGGCGCGAAGGTGCAGCCGGGCGGCAGCGCCAGCACGCTGGGCACGTTGCCGGGAATGGCGCGAAGGCGCTCGCCGGACGCGAGCAGCGCGGCGGTCGGCAGGCAGGACAGCAGGCCGCGCGTGTAGGGATGCGTGGGCTTTTCGAACAGGTCGTACACGCCGGCGTCCTCGACCACGCGCCCGGCATACATGACGGCCACGCGATGCGCGATCTCGGCGACCACGCCCAGGTTGTGCGTGATGAACAGGATGCTCATGTTCATCTCGGCCTGCAGGCGGCGCAGCAGGTCCAGGATCTGCGCCTGCACGGTCACGTCCAGCGCCGTGGTGGGCTCGTCGGCGATCAGCACGGCGGGGTTGCAGGCCAGGGCCAGCGCGATCATCACGCGCTGGCGCATGCCGCCCGACATCTGGTGCGGATACTCGTTCACGCGCCGGTCGGCCGCCGGGATCTCCACGCGCTCCAGCATCTCGCGGGCGCGCTTGAGCGCCGCGGCGCGCGAGCCGCCCTCATGCTGCAGCACCGCCTCGGCGATCTGGTCGCCCACGGTGTACAGCGGGTTCAGGCTGGTCATGGGCTCCTGGAATATCATCGCGATCTCGGCGCCGCGGATGCGTTGGAGCGTGGCGGGCGTGGCGTGCGCCAGGTCGTGCTGCACGCCCTGGCGGTCGCGGAACAGGATCTTGCCGGCCTCGATGCGGCCAGCCGGCTTGGGCAACAGGCCCATGATGGACAGGCTGGTCACGGACTTGCCGGAGCCGGATTCACCGACGATGGCCAGCGTCTCGCCGCGGGCCAGGTCGAAGGTGACGCCGTCCACCGACTTGGCGATGCCGTCGCGGCTGTGGAACCAGGTCTTCAGGCCTTGCACCGACAGCACGATGTCTCGGGTGCTTGCGGTCATGTTTACAGCTCCTTGCGCAGGCGCGGATCGAGGACGTCGCGCAGGCCGTCGCCCACCAGTTGCAGCGACAGCACGGACAGCACGATGGCGATGCCGGGAAAGATCATGATCCAATCGGCCGACCCCATGTACTGCTGGCCCGCGTTGATCATGGTGCCCCAGGTCGGAATGTCGGGCGACACGCCCACGCCCAGGAACGACAGGCCGGCCTCGGCCAGAATGGCGTACGCGAAGATGAAGGTGCCCTGCACCAGGATGGGCGACACCAGGTTGCGCAGCACGTGCACGGTGACGATGCGCCAGGTGGGCACGCCCAGCGCGCGGGCGGCTTCCACGAAGGGCAGTTCGCGGATCACCAGCGTCGAGGCCCGCACGATGCGCGCCAGCCGCGGCGTGTACACGATGCCCAGCGCGATCACCACGTTGACCAGCGACGGGCCCAGCGCGGCCACCAGCGAAATGGCCAGCAAAATATCGGGGAACGCCATCATCGCGTCGATCAGCCGCGACACGAACCTGTCGGCCGTGCGGAAGAACCCCGCGATCAGCCCCAGCGCAATGCCCAGCACGCTGGACAGGATGACGACGGAAAAGCCGACCATCAGCGACAGCCGTCCGCCGTGGATGACGCGGCTGAAAACATCGCGGCCGAAGTCGTCGGTGCCAAACCAGTGCGCGGCGCCGGGCGCCTTCAGGCGGTTCATGATGGACAGCTTGAAGGGATCGTAGGGGCTGATCCACGGCGCCAGCAGCGCGGCGGCCGCCAGCACCACGATCACGATAAGGCTGATCAGCACCGTCTTGCGCGCCACCAGCAGGCGCAGGACCTGCCAGCGGTCCGCGCCGGGATTCATGGAAGTTGCAGTCGTCATGTCGATGGCTCAGTAACGCACGCGGGGGTCGACCACGAGGTACAGCAGGTCGATCAGCAGATTGATCAGCACGTAGATCGCCGCGATGATCAGCAGCGCGCCCTGGATGACCGGATAGTCGCGGCGCAGCACCGCCGACACCACCAGGCTGCCGACACCAGGCAGACCGAACACGGTCTCGGTCACAACCGCGCCGCTGATGAGCAACGCCGTGGTCAAGCCCAGCACCGTCAGAATCGGGATCAACGCGTTGCGCACCGCGTGCTTCAGGATGACCTTGCGTTCCGGCAGGCCCTTGGCCCGCGCCGTGCGCACATAGTCGTCGCGCAGCACGTCCAGCATGCTGGCGCGGATGAAGCGGGTAATCAGGGCCGAATTCACCAGGCCCAGCACGACCGCAGGCAGGATCAGGTGCGACAGGCGCGTGGCCAGCGAGGCGTCCGGGCCGCCATAACCGGCCACCGGCAGCCAGCCCAGCTTCACGGAGAACACCTGCATCAGCAGCAGCCCCAACCAGAAGCTGGGCACGCTGGACGTGAACATCGAGAACGACAGCACCGACTGGTCCAGCGTGGTGCCCCGTTTGACCGCGGAAAGAATGCCGACCGGCAGTGCGATGGCGCTGGCGATCAAGAGCGACATCAGCGTCAGCAGGATCGTCGGCTCGGCGCGGTCGGCCAGCGCCGCCAGCACCGGCTTGTTCATGAAGATGGACTGGCCCAGGTCGCCCTGCAGCAGCTTGCCCAGCCACGACACGTACTGCACCGCCACGGGCTGGTCCAGCCCGAGTTGCGCGCGCAGGGCGGCGATGTCCTGCTGGCTGGCCTGGGGACCGAGCATCACGGCGGCCGGGTCGCCGGGCGTCAGGCGGATGATCACGAACACGATCGTCGCGACGATGAACATCACGGCCACCAGCCCGACCAGCCGATTCAAGAGATAACGCAACACGGTGAAATCCTAGAGGTCATTGCGCGGGCGCGAACGGGTCGCGCGCGGGTGCCTGCGGCGTCGGGCGGCAGCGGCCGCCCGACGGACGTGCGCTTACTTGGACGCCTTCCAGGCGTTCCAGAAGTACGGCCACGGCACGGCCTGCGTGCCTTGCAGCGCGGGCGAGCGCGCGGCCTGGGCGTTGAAGTCGCCGACCTTGATGAAAGGCACTTCGTCGTACACGGCCTGCTGCACGTCGGCCCAGCGCTTCACACGTTCTTCCTGCGAGCCGGCCTGGTTGAAAGCGTCCAGCACCTGGTTGCGGCGCGGCGTGTCCCACCAGCCAGGCGCGTCCTTGGACGGGAAGTCGATTAGCGCCGGTTCAGGCAGGAAGGGGCTGTGCGTGATGAAGATGTCCCAGACGGCCGGATCCTGGCGGCGCTGCGTCAGGGTGGCCCAGTCGACCACCTGCATGTCCACCGTGAAGCCCGCGGCCTTCAGGTATTCGGCGGCCACCAGCGCCATCTTGTAATGGAACTCGTACTGCTGGCTGGTCAGGATGCGGATCTTGCGGTCCTGCACGTTGGCCCCGTCCACCAGCTTCTTGGCCGCCGCGGCGTCGCCCTTGTTGTAGACCTTGCCGCCCAGCGACGTGGCCCACGGATAGCCTTCCGGGTACAGGTCGCCATTGAGCTTGTAGAAGTTCTTGTCGCCGAACGCCGCGAACAGCATGTCCTCTTCGTTCAGGGCAAGCTGCACCGCCTGGCGCACGGCCTGGTTCGACATGATGCCCTGCTTGGTGTTGAGCACCAGGCGCGGCCAGCCGAAGGGCTTGAGCATGACCGGATCGGAGCGGCCGTTCTTCAGCTTGGGCAGCGATTCCACGGGCAGCGAGTCCACGTAGTCGAACTGGCCGGCCACGGCGCTTTCGACGCGGGTGTTGGCATTGCTGACCGGCACGAAGCGGATTTCGTCCAGGTATTGCTTGCGTGCGCCGCCATAGCCGTTGGGCTCGCCTTCGCGCTGCTTGTAGCCCTCGAAGCGGACGAGCTGCACATACTGGTCGGGCACGCGGGCCTTCAACTGATACGGGCCGGTGCCGACAAATTCGGTCAGGGACGGCGCGATCTTGCCCTTGGGCATGATGACCGCGGCGCTGTTGTTCATGGCCAGCAGGGCGGTCAGCGGTGCGTACGGCTGCTTGAGCGTGATGCGGATCGTGTTGGCGTCCGGGGCCTCGATCCCGCTGATGATCTTGGCGGCCATCTTGCCGCGCGTGGCGGTCTCGGTCCAGCGCTTCAGGGACGCCAGCACGTCCGACGAATCCATCTTCGAGCCGTCATGGAACGTGATGCCCTGGCGCAGCGCAATCGTGTAGACCAGCCCGTCCGCCGACACTTCCGGCATCTTGTCGGCCAGGAGCGGCGTCAGGTTCCACTTCGCGTCAAAGGTGTACAGCGTCTCGAAGAAGTGCTGGGTCAGGATGCCCACCAGGTCGGCGGTGCTGGTCATCGGGTCCAGCGTCGGCGGCTCGCCGATGGTGGCGACAGAGATCGTGCCTCCCTTGACCGGCGTGGCACAGAGGGCGGGGGTCGACAAAGCGGTCAAGCCAATTGCGCCGGCCGCGAGCAGGCTCTTCAGCCCACCGCCTCGCCGGGAGGTACGGAAGTTCATGATTCTCTCTCCAGAGGGTCAGAAACAGGTTGTCGCGTAAGTTCGGATGAGCGCCGGGTGCCCGGATCCTGCGGTCCCCTGTGGGCCTGGCGCGGTGCCGCGGGCAGGGGGACTAGAAGAAGGTTTCGGCCACGCCGGTGACGCCGTAGTGCTCGTTCACCAGCAGCACCTGACGCCATTTGTCGAACGTCAGGCAGGGATGCGAAATGTCGAAGGCGATCATGTCGCCCACCTGGATGTCGTCGCCGTCGCCCACCTGCATGAAGGCGTGCTGGTCCATCATGGCCGACAGCTTCCAGTGGGCCGGCGCGGCGCCGGGCTGCACCGAACCGGGCCGGTACAGCCGAGCAGGGGTGGGCAGGCCCGCGTCAAAGGCCGCGTCGCGCTTGCCCATCGCGATGATGGCGCGCCCGGGTTCGGGCAGCGACTGCACGTAGGCCCAGACCTGCAGGGCAGGTTGCAGGCCGGGCTCCATCTGGCGGGCCACGGGGTTCTGCGCGTTGATGCGCTCGGCGGCGCTGCGGTAGATGCCCACGTCGTGCGACAGGTAGCAACCCGGGCGCAACACCACTTCCAGCGGGCTGCCGATGTCCAGTTGCGAGAATTCCTCGGCCACGACGTCGAACCAGGCCGACCCGGCGCCGGAGATGAGGGCGGGCCCGCTCTTGCGCAGCCGGCCCGCGGCGGCCAGGCCCCGCAAGGCGTCGGTGGCGCGGCGCAGGAAGGCGCGGATGGCGCCTTCTTCCTGCAGCACGCCTTCATAGACTTCGATGCCGGCCAGCGCCAGACCAGGCCAGCGGGCGATCTCATCGGCCACGGCCTGCAACTGCGCGTCGTCGCGCACGCCGGTGCGCCCGCCCGCCGGACCCAGTTCGATCAGCACGGGCAGCACCTTGCCCTCGTCGCCGAAGAACTTGCCCAGCTGCGCGGCGTTGGCGGCAGAATCCACGATGCAGAAGAAGGTGAAGGCCGGATCCTCCAGCAGACGGGCGATGATGGCCATGTTGGCGCGGCCCACGAGCTGATTGGCCATCAGCACCCGGCGCACGCCGTGCTGGTACGACGCCAGGACCTGCGGTGCGGTCGCCAGGGTGATGCCCCAGGCGCCGTTGTCGATCTGGCGCTTGAACAGGGCCGGACTCATCGTCGTCTTGCCGTGGGGCGCAAGCTTGACGTGATAGGCCTCCATGAACTGCTGCATCCACTGCAGGTTGTGGCGCATGCGGGCTTCGTACAGCACGGCCACCGGCAGGCTCACGTCTTCGTTCAGCAGGTTCCAGTTCAGCGCCGCCACGTCGGCGGTGGTACAGGATTCGGGAAACGCGCCCAGGCCCTTGCCGTTGACGTCCAGGGGAGCTGCAGGAGAGGAGGAGTTGGTCATGGTGGCGGCCCGGTATGGAAAATATTTACGTCAAATCCAGTTTTTTTCATTATCGTGAAAGAAATTTACAAGCGGGAGCTAGGAGTTTCCCGTACGCCATGGCGCCCGGACGATGGGAAAATAGGTCCATGCCGCGCGCCCCTTGAGGCGCGCCTGTGCTTTGACAAAGGAAATGCCATGCTGAAAGTCGCCCTGGGCCAGTTCGCCGTCAGCCGCGTCTGGGAAGAAAACGCGCAGGTCTGCATCGATCTCATGGAACGCGCCCGCGCCGGCGGGGCCGGCCTCCTGGTTCTGCCCGAAGGCATCCTGGCGCGCGACATCACCGATCCGCAGATCGTGCTCAAGGCCGCGCAGCCGCTGGACGGCCCGTTCATCACGCGCCTGCTGGATGCCAGCCGCGGGTCGGACCTGGCGACCATGATGTGCGTGCATGTGCCGACGGGCGAGGGCCGGGTGTGGAACACGTTGGTCACGATCCGCGACGGCAAGATCCTGTCGCAGTACCGCAAGCTGCATCTGTACGACGCCTTCACCATGAAGGAATCGACCAATGTCACCCCGGGCACGGACATCCCGCCGCTGCTGGACATCGCCGGCCTGCGCGTGGGCCTCATGACCTGCTACGACGTGCGCTTTCCCGAATTGGCTCGCCGGCTGGCGCTGGACGGCGCCGACCTGCTGGTGCTGCCGGCCGCGTGGGTGCGGGGCCCGCTCAAGGAAATGCACTGGGAGGTTCTGGTCACGGCGCGGGCGCTGGAAAACACCTGCTACGTCGCGGCCACGGGCGAATGCGGCGAGCGCAACATCGGTTGCAGCATGGTGGTGGATCCGCTGGGCGTCGTCACGGCGCGCGCGGGCGAAGCGCCCGCGCTGGTCTTCGCCGACATCGACCCGGAGCGCCTCGCCCATGCGCGCAAGGTGTTGCCCGTGCTGGCCAACCGCCGCTTTGCACCGCCCGAACTGGCGTAAGGCGGCCACGCCGCCGGCTGGTGCAACGGCCGGCGGGCGCCAGGGCGCGGGCATGGTGTAATGCAGACTTGAAATCCTTGCTGCACCCCTTCATCTGCTGCCAATGAGCAACGATCTCTTCGCGGCCGATCCCGCGCATCGGCCCTACGTTCCCCTGGCCGAACGCCTGCGTCCCCGCACCCTGTCCGACGTGGTTGGCCAGTCGCATCTGCTGGGACCCGACAAGCCGCTGCGCGTCGCCTTCGACTCCGGCCGTCCGCACTCCATGATCTTCTGGGGGCCGCCCGGCGTGGGCAAGACCACGCTGGCACGCCTGATGGCCGACGGCTTCGACGCGCAGTTCATCGCGATCTCGGCCGTGCTGGGTGGTGTGAAGGACATCCGCGACGCCGTGACGGTGGCGCAGGTCGCGCAAGGTCAGGGCCGGCGAACCATCCTCTTCGTCGACGAAGTCCACCGCTTCAACAAGGCGCAGCAGGACGCCTTCCTGCCGTATGTCGAAAGCGGTCTGTTCACGTTCATCGGCGCGACCACCGAAAACCCGTCGTTCGAGGTCAACTCGGCCTTGCTGTCGCGGGCGCGTGTGTATGTGCTGCAATCGTTGACGGCAGAAGAACTGCAACAGCTCGTTGACCGTGCGGTCGCGGCGCTCAATGAAGGACAGGAACCGGGCGACACCATCCGCATCGAGCCCGACGCGCGCGAGCAGCTGGCCGCGTGGGCCGACGGCGACGCGCGCCGCCTGATCAGCGCGGTGGAAGTCGTGGCCGAGTCGGCGCAGTCCGCCGGACGCGACACGGTGGATGCCGCCTGGCTGGAAATCTCGCTGTCGCAGAACCTGCGGCGCTTCGACAAGGGCGGCGACGCCTTCTACGACCAGATCAGCGCGCTGCACAAGTCGGTGCGCGGCTCGAACCCGGACGCGGCGCTCTACTGGTTCTGCCGCATGATCGACGGCGGTGCCGATCCCAAGTACCTGTCGCGGCGCCTGGTGCGCATGGCGGTGGAAGACATCGGCCTGGCCGACCCCCGCGCGACCGACCTCGCCGTGAACGGCGCCGACATCTACGAGCGACTCGGTTCCCCCGAGGGCGAGCTGGCGCTGGCGCAGGCGGTGGTGTACATGGCGTGCGCCGCCAAGTCCAACGCCGTCTACAACGCCTACAACCAGGCGCGCAAGTTCGCGGCGGAACACGGCAGCGCGCCGGTGCCCATCCACTTGCGCAATGCGCCGACCAAGCTGATGAAACAGCTGGGTCATGGCAAGGCCTACCGCTACGCGCACGACGAGCCGCACGGCTACGCCGCGGGCGAGCAATATTTCCCTGACGGACTCAAGCCTTCCTTCTACCGGCCGACCGATCGCGGCCTGGAGGCTAAAATCCAGCAGAAGCTGGCATTCCTGCGCGAGCTGGACGCACAGGAACGCGCCAAGAACCGGTGACGGGCAATCCCCCGCCGCCTTTTTTGCAACCTCACCGACCTCACCATGCTAGACCCGATACTGCTGCGCAAAGACCTGCAAACCGTCGTAGACCGCCTGAAGACCCGCGGCGTCGCCTTCGACACGGAACGGTTCAACGACCTGGAGTCTCGCCGCAAGGCCGTCCAGACCGAAACCGAGTCCCTGCAAGCCCGCCGCAACGCGCTGGCCAAGCAGATCGGCCAATTGAAGGCCAAGGGCGAGGACGCCAGCGCCGTCATGGCGGAATCGCAGGCCGTGCCCGTGCGCCTGAAGCAGCTCGAGGAAGAGCTGGCCGCCCTGCAGCAGCCGCTCAATGACCTGCTCATGTCGGTGCCGAACCTGCCGCACGCCAGCGTGCCGCTGGGCGAGTCCGCCGAGGACAACGTCGAAGTGCGCCGCTGGCTGCCCGGCCAGGCCGGCGCCGACGGCAACCCGCCCGCGCTGGGCTTTGAGCCGCGCGACCACGTCGCGCTGGGCGAACCGCTGGGCCTGGACTTCGACATGGCCGCCAAGCTGTCGGGCGCGCGCTTTTCGTTCATGCGCGGCCCCATCGCCCGCCTGCACCGTGCGCTGGCCCAGTTCATGCTCGACCTGCAGACCGGCACGCACGGCTATACCGAGTGCTACACCCCGTACATCGTCAACGCCTCGACGCTGTACGGCACCGGCCAGTTGCCCAAGTTCAAGGACGACATGTTTGCGGTCTCCAAGGGTGGCGGCGACGACGATCCCAAGGTCGACGACCAGGGCAAGCCGTATGTGCGCGAAGACCAGTACCTGATTTCCACCTCGGAAATCACGCTGACCAGCGTGGCCAGCGGCACGATCCAGGCCGCCGCCGACCTGCCGCTCAAGCTCACCGCCCACACGCCGTGCTTCCGCTCGGAAGCCGGCAGCGGCGGCCGCGACACGCGCGGCATGATCCGCCAGCACCAGTTCGACAAGGTCGAAATGGTGCAGATCACGCAGCCGGACCACTCGTACGAGGCCCTGGAAGAAATGGTCGGGCACGCCGAGCGCGTGCTGCAATTGCTGAATCTGCCGTACCGCGTCGTGCTGCTATGCACGGGCGACATGGGTTTCGGGTCGTCCAAGACCTATGACCTGGAAGTCTGGCTGCCGGCACAAAATACCTGGCGCGAGATTTCGTCGGTGTCCAACTGCGAAACCTTCCAGGCCCGCCGCATGCAGGCGCGTTTCCGCAATGCCCAGGGCAAGCCGGAATATGTCCACACCCTGAACGGCTCCGGCCTGGCGGTGGGCCGCGCACTGGTCGCCGTGCTGGAAAACCACCAGCAGGAAGACGGCAGCGTGTTGATTCCGGAAGCGCTGCAGCCCTACATGGGCGGTATTACGGTACTAAAACCCTGATATTCGCGCGGCGTCCATCGGCCATTTGGCTGATAAAAAGACGGAGCCTGCGGGCTCCGTTTTTTTTTATCATTGCCGACATATTGCTGTCTTTTTGGAACGTTATCGTGCTCACGTGAGTGCTTGATTTTTGATGTGAGCAAATGTGTATTTGGCATAAAAGGGCCGGATAGTTACGGCACAATACACCGGCGTTCTACACGCTTCATTCACTTATATAACAAGGAGTTGTCCATGACTTCAAGAATGATTGGAGATTTTCGTGTGAGATGCTCTGTGGCAAAGGAAGACGAGCAGGGTTATCGGGTGCAAATATGGACTCGCCGAATCGGCGGAACCGCACCCGAAAAATGCTGGACGGTGCCGGGTCAGGCGCCGTTCACTGATTTGCACGAAGCAGAACAGGAAAGCCGTCATCTGTTCCAGGGCATTAATGGTGTGCGTTTTAACGGTGAACCGGAGTTTGCTCATGCGTCCGCATAATGGTTGGTGGCGGGCGTCCAGTGCGCCGCGCCGCTGGATCGATCTGGTCCAGGAATCGCCGCGTTGGGCCGATGACAAGGCCAAACCGGTTGCGCAACAACCGGCCTCGGTGGTTGCAAAGCCCGTGCAGGCGCCTGCCGCCTGACAGGTTGTCACGGGGCATCGGATATTGCCTCGACAAAAGAAAGGCCACTCGCAGGAGTGGCCTTTGCTTTTGGCGCGAGCGATTATCAATCGCGGTCGTGGCCGCGGCCCCGGTAATACCCGTGACCGTGTTTCGGGCCGTGATAGTGGCCGCGATCGTAGTAGCGACCGCCACGGTAATACACGGGCGCCGGGTATACCACCGGCGGCGGGGGCGCGACGTACACCGGCGCCGGGCGGTAATACACCGGCGGCGGCGGCGCCACGTAGACCGGCTGCGGAGCCACATAGACTGGTGCCGGGTAGACGATTCCAGGAACGCCGATCGAGATGCCAACGTCCACGCGTGCCAAGGCGACACTGGAGATCATCAGCCCCGCGGCGCCAACACCTGCAATAAGCCATTTTTTCATCTTGCACCTGCCCGCTGCGAGACGCAGCAAAGTTGAGTATTCGTTGGCGCTATTTTCGGCGGTTTGCGCCAGCTATACGTAAGCATCCCGGCCGCAATCGCGACAATCCGCAACCGCCCCCGTTTTCAGTGGGCGACGGGTGCTGCACTGCGGCAGCGCGGGTCCGCTCTGGCGAAACGTCGCTTGAAGTCGATTGAAATAGGATGGAATTAACTGAAGCCGAGGGTTGGTGTTACACCTTGACACCAACTCCGGTCAACCGGCTCGCGCGGTGTTGCGCCCGCGCGCCAGCGCATCAGTAATCCGACTTGTCGAAGGGTGTGGTCTGGCGATATTCGACCACCCACACCCAGGGATTGGCCGCCCACGCGTGCGCGCCATAGCGTTCGCACCACATCAGCGCGAACGCCGTTTGCAGCGGCACGCCGGGCAGTAGCGCCGAGCTTTGATAAAGCGCGTGCGTGCCCTCCGCACGCGCATCGGCCTCGGTCAGGTTCTGCAGCCGCTGGATACGTATGCCCACGACGACGGCGCTGGCGAACGGCGCGCCGGCTTCGTCGGCCAGGATGATGGTCTCGCCCGATTTTCCGTAGGGGCACCTGACCCAGCTTGAAGTCTTGCGCATCTCGGACGGGTTATCGGGCGACGGGCCCATGGCCACCCATCTGCCCGAATCGGCGGCGTCCGCGTACCAGATCGTGGTGAACTTGGACGGCTGCGGCTTGAGAATGCGCCGGCTTTGCACCTTTGCCCCATCCAGAATGGCCTGCTTGAGCGGTTCGCTGAACTGAAGTAACTGCCGTTTCATGTGCTAGCTGTATCCCTCGCGATTAACGCTTGCGCGCTTATTGCTGTTATGGCCGGGGCCTGCACGTGCCACCTGCTTGAGACGGACTCAATCTCTGCTTCGGGGAGTATGACGTGTCACGACTTACCTGTCAGGTGGGCGCTGCATATGTGTTGTCTTTTTGAAAATGCCGAGGCGTTGTTTGTATACTCGACGCATGACTACCGACCTCCATAATCTCAAGCCCGGTTACTACTGGTACACCATGGCCAACGACCCGCTGGCCGTCATCCATATCCATGAAGACGGCGGGGCCACGCTGATGGGCACGGACTATCGCATCGGCGCCGAAGGCGTTGCCGACATGGTCCGCCAGGGCGAGCGCTTTTTCTGGATCGAACCGCCCCAAGTCTGACATGGCGGATCTGCTCCTCACGAACGTCCGCACGCCGCAAGGCGAGGGCGTGGACGTTCTGGTGCGCGGCGGCCGCATCCTGCAAATCGGCCCCGGCCTTGAGGCCGATCCCGCCGTGAACGTCGAAGAGGGCGGCGGCGCCTTGCTGCTGCCCGCCTTCGTCGAAGGCCACACCCATCTGGACAAGACGACCTGGGGTTCGGCCTGGTATGTGAACAAGGTCGGCCCGTCCCTGACCGATCGCATCGACAACGAACGCAACTGGCGCGCCGCCACCGGGCACGACGCCGCCAGCCATTCGCATGCGCTGGCGCTGGCGTTCCTGCGCGCGGGCACCACCCGCATCCGCACCCACGTCGATATCGACACCGACGCGGGACTGAAACACCTGGAAGGCGTGCATGACACGCGGCAAGCGCTGGCCGGGCGCGTCGAGATCCAGACGGTGGCGTTTCCGCAGTCTGGCCTCCTGGCGCGCGCCGGTACAGCCGACCTGCTGGACCAGGCGCTTGCCGATGGCGCCGACGTGCTCGGCGGGCTGGACCCGTCCGCCATCGACCGTGATCCCGTGAAATCCCTTGATGTGCTGTTTGGCCTGGCCGACAAGCACGGCAAGCCGGTGGATATCCATCTGCATGAGCCCGGCGAACTGGGCGCCTTTACGCTGGAGCTGATTCTGGACCGCGTCCAGGCACTGGACATGAAAGGCAAGGTCGTCATCAGCCACGCCTTCTGCCTGGGCGCGCTCGACGCCCGCCGTCTGGAGGGCTTGCTGCGGCGGTTGGCGCTGCTGGACGTCGCGCTGCTGACCACCGCGCCGGCGTCTCGTCCGGTGCCCTCGCTACGCGCCTGCCGCGAGGCGGCCGTGACGCTTTTTGGCGGCAATGACGGCATCCGGGACACCTGGACGCCTTACGGCAGCCCCGACATGCTGGAGCGCGCCGCGCTGATCGGGCTGCGCAACGATCTGCGCCGCGACGACGAGATCGAGTGGGCATTCGACTGCGTGACCCGCGCCGCCGCCCGCGCCTGCGGATTTGCGGACTACGGCCTGGCGCCCGGCGCGCGTGCCGATCTGGTGCTGGCCGATGCGGGCTGTATCGCCCAAGCCGTGGTGCAGCGTTCGCCGCGGCGCCTGGTGGTGTCCAGCGGCGTGGTCGTGGCGCGCAACGGCGAAGACGCCATCGCCTAGCGGGTGCGCTGGGCGGCCGTGCCGCCCAGCCCCAGCTGCGATTCGGCCAGTTCCACGAAGGCCCGCATCAATTCCGATCGCACGCCTGACCGCAGCCAGATGGCGCCCACCGTTCGTACCGGACAGGGCTCGGGCAGCGGCCAGCGTTTGACGTGCGCCAGCGGCGCGCCTGTGCTGGCCCAGTCTGGCAGCAGCGCCACGCCCAGCCCCTCGGAAACCAGCTTGGCAATCGATTCGATCCCATCCAGTTCAAAGCGGACCCGGGGGCGCAGGCTGCGCGCGCGCAGGTAGTCGTCCGCCATCTTGCCGCCCACCACGCTGCGGTCATAGCAGATGTACGGTTCCCGGGCGATGACGGCCAGCGGGTCGTCGACCTTCATCTGCGCAGGCGTGACAAGCACCAGCGGTTCGCGGCGCAGGTCGCGCCACGCGCAGGTCTTGGGAATGGGAAACAGGGGATGCACCAGCAGCGCGCCGTCCAGTTCGCCCGACAGCACCTTGCTGTAGAGCAGCGTGGTCGGCGCCGGCTCGATATAGATCTCGATGCCTGGATGCCGCGCCACCCAGGTGCGCAGCACGGGCGGCATGATGCCGGTCAGGGCGGTGGGCGTGGCGCCCAGCCGCAAGGGCCCTGCAGGCAGATCCGTGTCCGACGCGGCCGAGCGCAGGTCGCGCACGTCGCGCAGGATGGCGCGCGCCCGCTCCAGGATGCGCACGCCGGCAGGCGTGGGTTTGACCGTACGGCCCGAGCGTGCGATCAACGCGCTGCCCACGTCGGCTTCCAGCGCGCGCAGCCGTTGCTGCACCGTCGCTGGCGTCAGCCCCTGGTGGCGGGCGGCTTGGGCGATGGAACCCAGTTCCACCACATGCACATACGTCTGCAAAAAGCGTGAGTCCACACCGGCCTGCCTATCGGGAAGATGGTTTTTCCGTATTCTAAAGATGCGTGAAGATAATTGTTGTTTTCTTTGGGCAGGGGAAGAATACGTCCAGGCGATCAGGCAGCGCGCGGCGCGCCGATCGGTCCAGCCGATTTCACTGTCATCAAGGAGCTTGCCCGTGCCCATCATTGAATCCATAGACGTATGCGCCGCGGCGGTGCCTCTGGATAAAGTCACCTCGTTCTCCAACCGCACCGTGTCCACCCGCCACTATGGCCTGGTCAAGGTGCGCTCTACCGATGGCGTCGAAGGCATCGGCTTTTGCTACGTGGGCAGCGCCGGCGGCGCCATTTTCGAGGCCGCCGTCCAGAGCCTGCTGGGACCTGTGCTGCTGGGCAAGGATTCGCATGCGGTCGAAGGCCTGTGGCAGGCGATGTATCAGGAAGCGCTGTTGCAGGGCCGGCAGGGCACGGTGATGCGCGCATTGAGCGCGCTGGACATCGCGTTGTGGGACCTGAATGCCAAGACCGCGGGCCTGCCGCTGCACAAATTCCTGGGCGCGATGGAATTGGAATCGGTGCCGGCGTATGCCAGCGGCGGTTATTACCTGGATGGCAAGACCCCGCAGCACCTGGGCGAGGAGATGGCCAGCTATGTTGCCAAGGGCTTTGGCGCCGTCAAGATGAAGACTGGCCGCCTCTCGCCCCGCGAGGAAGAAGCGCGTCTGAAGGCCGCGCGCGAAGCCGTGGGGCCGGATGTCGAGTTGATGATGGACTGCAATAACGCCTGGCAGGACGTGACGCAGGCCATGCAGTACATCCGCCGTTTCGAGCAATACGAACCGTACTTCATCGAGGAACCGTTCGGCCCGGACGACATCGACAGCCATGCCAAGCTGGCGCGGCTGACGCATCTGCCGATCGCCACGGCCGAAATCGGCTACGGCCGCTGGTATCACAAGGAACTGCTGGACAAGGGCGCGGCCGGCATCCTGCAGACGGACGCGGCGGTCTGCGGCGGCATCACCGAGTGGAAGCGCATCGCGGCCACGGCGGCCAGCTACGGCGTGGTGGTGTGCCCGCACTGGTTCCACGACGTGCATGCGCCGCTGGTCGCGGCCACGCCCAACGCGCGCTATGTCGAATTCTTCTGGGACGACCAGGTGCTGAACTTCCGCAAGCTGGTCGACCGCCAACTGACCCACAAGCAGGGCCGCGTGATCCTGCATCAGGAGCCGGGGCTGGGATTCGGCTTTGACGAGCGCATGGTCGAACGCTTCGGCAAGTGGACGCGCGTCGGCCGCTAGGCCTTTCGCGAGGCGCCGCGCAAAACGTCACATGCAGTGCGCATGCGGCAGCGGCGCCGGTTCACGCAGGTGTCGTTCCGAAGGTCCGCATCCAGGCCGCGCCAGATGGCCGGATGCCACAGAGGCAGGCAGTGTCCACATAACCAGTTGCCGGCCTTTGGACCGGCGCGCGAGGAGACAACAATGCAACGTAGGCAATTCATGACCGGCGCCGCGGCGCTGGGAGCGGCGCTGGTGCTGCCCGCGGTAGCGCGGGCGCAGGAGATGCCGTCCGGTCCGGTGAAGATCGTGGTCGGGTTTCCCGCGGGCGGCGGCACGGATGTGCTGGCCCGTCTGCTGGGGCAGAAGCTGGGCGTGCTGTGGAACATGCCCGTCATCATCGAGAACCGCGCGGGCGCGGCCGGCATCATCGCGGCCGAACAGGTTGCGCGCCAGCCGGGCGACGGCAACACGCTTTTGATGGCGCATGTGAACAGTCACGGCATTGCGCCGGGCCTGCAGCCCAAGCTTGCGTATTCGGTGGACAAGGACTTCACGCCGATCGCTCTGGTCGGCAAGACGCCCACCATCCTGATCGGGGGCGCCGGGCAACCGGCCAAGACGTTGCCCGACCTCGTCGCGCTGTGCCGCGCGCAGCCGGGCAAGATCGTGTTCGGCTCAGCAGGCAGCGGATCGGCCCAGCACCTGGCCCTGGAAATCTTCAAGGCACGCGCCGGCATTGACGTGCTGCACGTGCCCTACAAGGGATCGGCGCCGCTGATGAACGATCTGCTGGGTGGCCACGTGCAGTATTGCTTCGAAGGCATGACGACGGCCACGCCGTTGATTCAGTCCGGCAAGGTCATCGCGCTGGCGCAGACGCTGCAAAAGCGCTCCAAGAGCCAACCCAATGTGCCGACGGTCGCGGAGCAGGGCTACCCGGGCTTCGAGGCCAGCATCTGGTTCGGCATGGTCGGGCCGGGCGGCATGCCCGCCGCCATGGTCCAGCGCATGAGCCGCGACATCGACCAGGTGCTGGCGATGCCCGACGTGCAGGAAAAGCTGGCGCAGGTGGGCGCGGAAGACGGCGGCGGGGGCGTGCAGCGCTTTGCCGAATTCATGAAGAGCGAGCAGCAGAAGTACGCGAAGACGATCCAGGACGCGAAGATCGTGGCTGAGGGATAAAGCCAGACACCACGTAACTCAGATGGCTGCCGCCTCCGGATCCACCCAGCCCGCCGTCGCCGAGATCGAGCGGGCTTTTTCGCTGAGCAGGCGCGCGGTGGCCGATTCCAGGTCGTCATCCACGGCGCCCACCGGCCCCATCAGCGTGATGGCCGCCTTCATTTCGCCCAGCATGTCGAAGATGGGCGCCGACAGCGACGTGAAGTGCGGAAGCAGCGCGTGGCGGCAACGGCTGATGTGGTGCTTGCGGACCTCGTCGCGAATGGCCTGCACATCCGCCATCGTGTAGGCGTTGCCGGCGGTACCGCCGTGGCTTTCCGGCACGGACGAGGCCATCTCCTGTTCCAGCAGCTCGCGGGTCAGCGCATCCGGCAGGTGCGCCAGGAAATTGCGGCCCAGCGCGGATGACAGCAGCGGCATCACCGTGCCGACGCGCAATTCCAGGAGGGGCCGGCTGCGGCTGCCCTCGACGCGGTACACGATCGTGGGCCCCTTGTTGCCCCACACCCCCAAGAACACGGTATGGCCGGTGGCCGCGGCCACCTCCGCCATGATCGGGCGCGCCGTGGTGAACACGTCGAACTGTTCCAGGGCGGCCAGCCCCAGCCGTAGCGCGTACGGACCGAGCCCGTAATGGCCGGTGTCGGCGTGCTGCTGCACCACGCCCACCTTCTGGAAGCTCACCAGGTAATAGTGGACATTGGGAACGGTCAGCGCACAGGCATCCGCGATTTCCTTGAGCGGCATCGGGCGGCCGGTCTTGCGGATGACGTCCAGGATCCGGAATCCCACTTCGATCGACTGGATGCCCCTGCGCGCCGTGGCAGGCGCCTGTTCCGAATTCTTCTCAGCCTTGCCGGCGGGCCTTGCCATTGCTGCCTCCACTGTGTGCGTGGCGGCAGTGTAGCAGCGGCCTTTTTTGCCGCTTGGACCGCCGCGCCGGGTTTCCCCTAGCTTTTGCCGGCGACGTCTTAGCTTTGATAATAGTTAATGCATACAGCAGTATCAATCTAAAACATCAGGGGAAAGCAAGCATGGAAGCGAATGTCGCAATGCCCGGGATCGACGCCGGGCCGACGCTGAGCCGCAAGGAAGAACGCCAGGTCGTGGTGGCCTCCACACTGGGAACGTTGTTCGAGTGGTACGACTTTTTCATCTACGGGACGCTGGCCGTCTTCATGAGCCAGGTCCTGTTCCCGCAGGACAACCCGACTGTCGCGCTGCTGGCCGCCCTGGGCGCGCTGGCCGTGGGCTTCATCATCCGGCCGCTGGGCGCGGTGATGTTCGGCTACCTGGGCGACAAGCTGGGCCGCAAGTACACCTTCCTGATCACCGTCGTCATGATGGGCGGCGCAACCGTGCTGATCGGCTGCCTGCCCACCTACGAAACCGCGGGGCACCTGTCCTGGATCCTGCTGCTGACGCTGCGGGTGGTGCAGGGGCTGGCCGTGGGCGGAGAATACGGCGGCGCGGTGATCTACGTCGCGGAACATTGCGAGCCGCGGCGCCGGGGCCTCTTGACCGGCTGGATCCAGATCACCTCGTCGGCGGGGCTGATCCTGTCGCTGGTCGTGATCCTGTGCGTCCAGGCCTCGATGAGCGCCGAGGACTTTCGCCAGTGGGGATGGCGTTTGCCGTTCATCCTGTCGATCGTGATGCTGGCCATCTCGATCTACGTCCGCGCCAAGCTGCACGAATCGCCGGTCTTCACGCGCATGAAGCAGCAGAACCGCCTGTCCAAGAACCCGGTCAAGGAAACGTTCGGCCAATGGCCCAGCCTGCGGCTCGTGCTGCTGGCGCTGATCGGCGTCACGGCGGGCCAGGGCGCCACGTACTTCACCGGCCAGTTCTACGTCATGATCTTCCTGCAGCAGGCCGTGCAGCTTGATCAGACCACCGTCTACACGCTGATCCTGATCGGCTTCATCATCGGCGCGCCGACCTTCGTGCTGTTCGGCTGGCTGTCGGACAAGGTGGGCCGCAAGTGGATCATGATGGCGGGCCTGTTCATCGGCGCGGTGGGCTACCACGCCATGTTCAACGTCCTGCTCAACGCCGGCAATCCGGCGCTGGCGCAGGCGATGCAGACGACGCCCGTCCGCGTGCATGCCGACACCACCGGCGGCGCCTGCGATTTTGGGCTGCAGGCCGCCATGATCGGCAGCCACGCCGACCACAAGAAGGTATGCGTGCAGGCCAAGAAATTCCTGGTCGGCAAGGGCATCAACTTCGAATACGCTGCGCCGATTCCGGGACAGGAGATCGCGATGAGCGTGGGCGGCGCCACCGTCAACGGCTTTGACCGCGCGGCGTACGCCAAGGCGCTGACCGCAGCCGGCTATCCGGAAAAGGCCGATCCGGCGCGGATCGACCGCGCCACCATCATCCTGATCCTGGTGCTCATGACCGCCGTCGTCGCCATGGTCTATGGTCCGGTCGCGTCCTATCTGGTGGAATTGTTCCCCGCGCGCATCCGGTACACGGCGCTGTCCTTTCCGTATCACATCGGCGCCGGCATATTTGGCGGTATCGTGCCCTTTACCGCCACCTACCTGGCGCAGGCCAGCGGCAATATCTTCGGCGGCCTGATGTACCCGGTGACGGTGATGGTGATCGTGGGCGTGATCGGCAGCTTGCTGCTGCCCAACACGCGTGCGAAGGCCATCGACGAAGACCCGGCCCACTAACAACAACGCGACAAGGAAGCGAGCAGAGACATGTCCGTGCAAACCACCTTCAAGGCCGCCGTCATCCAGGCGGCGTCCATTCCGACCGACAGCATGGCCTGCGCCCAGAAGGCGGCCGGGCTCGTCCGGCAGGCAGCCGAGCAGGGCGCCCGCGTGCAGGTGTTTCCCGAGGCCTTCCTGGGCGGATATCCCAAGGGCAACTCCTTCGGCGCGCCCATCGGCATACGCAAACCGGAGGGCCGCGACGCGTTCGCCCAATACCATCGGCAGGCCATCCGCCTGGACGGCGAAGAGGTCGCGCTGGTGGCGCAGGCCGCGGCCGATACCGACAGCTTCGTGGTCATGGGCTGCATCGAGGCCGACGGCGGCACGCTGTATTGCACCGTGCTGTACTTCAATGGCCAGGCCGGCCTGGCGGGCAAGCACCGCAAACTGATGCCCACCGCGGGCGAGCGGCTGATCTGGGGCTTTGGCGACGGGTCCACCCTACCCGTCATCGACACGCCCTACGGCAAGATCGGCGCGGTGATCTGCTGGGAGAACTACATGCCCATGCTGCGCATGTACATGTACAGCCAGGGCGTGGCGCTGTACTGCGCGCCCACCGCGGACGACCGCGACACCTGGGTGCCCAGCATGCGCCACATTGCGCTGGAAGGCCGCTGTTACGTGCTGACGGCGTGCCAGCACCTGCGCCGCAGCGCGTATCCCGAAGACTTCGAATGCGCCCTGGGTGATGCGCCGGACACGGTGCTGATGCGCGGCGGTAGCGCCATCATCGGCCCGCTCGGCGAGGTGCTGGCCGGCCCGGATTTCTCGGAAGAGACCATCCTGTACGCCGACATCGAGCCCAACCAGATCCTGCGCGGCAAATACGACTTCGACGTGTCCGGACACTACGCCCGCCCCGACGTCTTCCAGCTGCAGGTGGACACCCGCGAGAAGCGCGCGGTGTCGGCGACCGGCCCCGCCGCGCCGCAGCAGGAGGCTTGATCGATGGAGTTCGATTTCAGCGCCTTGCCGGCGCAGACGGTCTACAACATCCTCACCTCGACCGTCACGCCGCGTCCGATCGCCTGGGTCACCACCGTGTCGGGCAAAGGCGTGGTCAACGCGGCGCCCTTCAGTTTCTTCAACGTGATGGGGCATCAGCCGCCGACGGTCGCGATCGGCCTGATGCGCCATCCCGATGGCGATTTCAAGGACACGGGCGCCAACATCATCGAGAACGGCGAGTTCGTGGTGAATCTGGTGCCGGAGTCGCTGGTCCGCGAAATGAACCAGACCTGCGCCGATTACCCGGCCGACGTGGACGAGATGGCCGCGGCCGGCCTGACGGCGCTCGCGTCCACGCATGTCCGGCCGCCCCGCATCCAGGGCAGCCCGGTGGCGCTGGAATGCGTCAGCCAGGCAACGGTCGTGACCGGCCCGCGCCAGATCGTCGTCATCGGCCGCGTCCTGGGCGCGCACGTCGAGGACGCCTATGTGCGCGACGCCGAGCGCGGCCACGTGGACACGCCGGCGCTCGGGCTGATTGCCCGCATGCACGGCGGCGGCTGGTACGCGCGCAGCACGGACACCTTCCAGCTTGCGCGGCCGACAACGCCGGATTGATCTGACCACGGCCTTCGGGCCGTTTTTTTTGCGCAAAAGTAAGACATCCAACCGGACGCCAACAGCACACCGAATCACAACACCCCGCCAGCGCGCAGCGCACACCGCGACGACGCCCCTCTGCCCGAATGCCGATTGCCGCCGCGGCGGGCGACTTACGAAGCCTGCAGCAAAACCCGCCTGGTCCTCTCCCGTGCGTTTGCGGCCGGAAAGCGGCTTTTTTACAACGCCGCCGGCGATTTGGCGCAATGCGTCGAGGTTGCGTCAATAACGCCTTCATTTCCCCCGATGCCCCCCAAATCCGGACTGCTAGCATCCGTTCGACCGTCGCGAGAACCCTCGACAATTCGACCTCTCCGCCGGCAATTCTCAGACACAACGGACACCATTATTGGGGGCGGATAACCAGGGGCTTGCGAGCATCTGGCCTGTTTTGGAGGCGGCGCAATTCCGCCGCCGAGGCATCCGCCCGAGCCCGCATTCACACTTGCCCTGGAAGCCGCCGGAGGCAGTATGAAAAACATGAAGCTTGGAACCCGCCTGGCGGGTGGTTTCGCCATCTTGCTGGCCATGATCATGGTCATGTGCGTCGTCGGGCTGGTCAGCCTGGCCAACATCAACGATTCGGTCGACACGCTGACGCAACGTTCACTGACCAAGGAGCGCCTGATCAACGACTGGGCGCGCAACATCCAGACCGGGGTCACCCGGACCACCGCGATCGCCAAGAGCGCCGACGCCAGTCTGGCGGGCTTTTTCACCGAGGAAGCGGCGGCCTCGACCCGCAACTCGTCGGCCTTGCAGCAGAAGATCGAGCCGCTGATCGAGACCGACGAGGAAAAGGCGCTGTGGCAGGGAATCGGCAAGGCGCGGGCGGACTACCTGCGCACCCGCGACGGCATCTTCAAGGCCAAGCAGGAAGGCAACGTGGAGGCCGCCAACAAGATCTTCACGCAGGAGTTCCTGCCCGCGACGCGTCAGTTCATCGACAACATCAATCGCCTGTCCGCGCTGCAACGCGCCGACATCGATGCGCGGGCCGTGGAGATCGAAGCGTCCTACGGCAACGCGAACCTGTGGATGATCGTGATCGGCTCCATCGCGGTGGTGTGCGGTCTCTTGATGTCCGTGCTGCTCACGCGCAGCATCACCCGTCCGCTGTCCGACGCCGTGCGCGTGGCGCGCACCGTCGCCGCCAACGACCTGACCAGCGCGATCGTCGTGCGATCCCGTGACGAGATCGGCCAGTTGATGATGGCGCTGGAGTCCATGAACGCCAACCTGGCCGCCACGGTCGCCCGCATCCGGACCGGTGTGGACAGCATCGCGTCCGCGTCCGGCGAAATCGCGGCAGGCAATACCGATCTGTCTTCCCGCACCGAACAGCAGGCCGCTTCGCTGGAAGAAACGGCCGCGTCTATGGAACAGCTGTCCTCCACGGTCAAGCAGAACGCCGATAGCGCCAAGCAGGCCAACCAGCTTGCCGCGGCGGCCTCGGAAACCGCATCGCGCGGCGGCGCCACCGTGTCCGAAGTCGTCAGCACCATGAACGCGATCTCCGCCAGCTCGGTGAAGATCTCGGACATCGTGTCGGTGATCGACGGCATTGCATTCCAGACCAACATCCTGGCCCTGAACGCCGCCGTGGAAGCCGCGCGGGCTGGCGAGCAGGGCAAGGGCTTCGCGGTCGTGGCCGCCGAGGTGCGGACGCTGGCGCAGCGCAGCGCCCAGGCCGCCAAGGAGATCAAGGTGCTGATCGAAGACACCGTCCAGAAGATCGGCCAGGGCTCGGGCAGCGCCGAACGCGCCGGGGCGACCATGCAGGAGATCGTCAGTTCCGTGCAACGCGTGACCGACATCATGGGCGAAATCGCCGCGGCCTCGGCCGAACAGGCTGACGGCATCGAGCAGGTCAACCGCGCCGTGGCGCAGATGGACGAGGTGACCCAGCAGAATGCCGCCCTGGTCGAAGAGGCCGCCGCGGCGGCGGGATCGATGCAGGATCAGTCGGCAGATTTGACGCGGGCGGTGAGCGCGTTCAGGTTGCCGGGCGGGGCGGAGCGGGTGTTGGCGGTTGAGGCGGTGTCGTCCGTCCACGCTGGCGAAACGCCGGCGCCGCGGCGGCTGGCTGCTTATTGAAAAGCCCACACCGATAAGCCCACACCAAAGACAGCACAAAGAAAAAAGCCCCTGATTTCTCAGGGGCTTCATTCTTTAATACTTGGCGGAGAGGGTGGGATTCGAACCCACGGTACGGGGATACCGTACGCCTGATTTCGAGTCAGGTACATTCGACCACTCTGCCACCTCTCCGTGGCTGGGTTCCGCAGCGGTGAAGTTTCGGTTTAACAAGACTTCACTAAAGATCCCTGGTCGGAAGGATCTTCGTTGTCGGAGCAGCGAAGCCCGCAATTCTACAGGATTTTTTTCTTTTGTGTAAAGGGGCGGATAAAAGGAAGGGTAAAAGGACCACAACGGGTTTCATCCGGCTTTCAGCCGGGGCAATCTTTGGCCAGAATTCTTCCCATTCCGCCCTCTGGCCATCCCATGGACCTCATCCTCATCCTGCTGCTCGCCGCGGTGCTGTGCGTGCCCGTCACACAAATGCTGGGTCTGGGCGCCATTCCCGGCTATCTGATCGCAGGCATCCTGGTCGGCCCATCGTGCTTCAAGCTGGTCACCAATGTGGACACGATGATCGGCGTCTCGCAGTGGGGCGTCGTGATGATGCTGTTCATCATCGGGCTGGAGCTGTCGCCCAAGCGCCTGTGGGCGATGCGCAACGAAGTCTTTGTCCTGGGTTCGCTGCAGATGCTGGTGTGCGGCCTGCTGCTGGGCGTGGTGTTCGGCGCGGCCCTGCGGCATCTGGCCGGCATGGAATGGCAGGCAGCTGTGCTGTGCGGCCTGTCGCTGGCGCTGTCGTCCACGGCGGTGGCGCTGCGGCTGCTCGACGAGCGCCAGTTGACCCGCGCGCCGCTGGGGCGCTCGGCGCTGGGGGTGCTGCTGTTTCAGGACATGGCCGCAATTCCGATGCTGGTGGCTGCCGGCCTCTTGGGTTCGGATGGCACGTCGGCTCCCTCCTTCAAGGAAGCCCTGGTCGCCGTGGCGGTGGTGGCGCTGGCCTACCGGCTGCGTCTCCTGGGCTGGGCAGCCAAGGCGGAATTGAACGAACTGTTTACCGCCGCCGCGCTGCTGATGGTGGTGGGCGCCGCCCAGTTGTTCGACTATGCGGGCCTGTCGGCCGGCCTGGGCGGATTCCTGGTGGGCGTGCTGATGGCCGAATCGCGCTACCGGCACGAACTCGAAAAGGCGATCGACCCGTTCAAGGGATTGCTGCTGGGCCTGTTCTTCGTGGCCATCGGCATGTCCATCAACTTGAAGGTGGTGGCCCATCACTGGATGTTCATCTGCGCCGGCGTGCTGGCCCTGCTGGCGGTCAAGGCCGTCATCCTTTACGGCTTTGCCCGCTTTCTGGGGTTGCCTCGTTATCACCGCCTGCTGTTTGCGCTGGTGCTGGCCCAGGGCGGCGAGTTCAGCTTCGCCATCTTCAACGAAGCGTGGGACAACCATCTTGTGAACCTGGAGCAGCGCGACGTGTTGTCGGTGATCGTCGCCGTGTCGATGGGCGTGGTGCCGGTGCTGATCAAGGTGCTGGAGCGCGTGCCGGAGAAATATGGCGGCATGGCGGACCTGCCCGTGATGGAAACCCCGCCGGTCTCGGACACCGCGCAGCCCGTCGAGGCGTCGCGGTCCGCGCCGGCGGACAAGCCGCCGGCCGCTTGACCCTGCGGCGGGTGAGGGCATGGCATGATTTGTGCCTTGCCGGGCAGCTACACTTGTAGCCCTGTTCGTTTGCCCCCTTTTCGTTTTCCTCACTTATGCGCCCGCTCACAGGAGAAAGCTCATGCTCAAAGGAAAAGTAGCGCTTGTCACCGGTTCCACCAGCGGCATCGGCCTGGGTATCGCCACGGCCTTCGCCCAGCAGGGTGCGGACATCGTCCTGAACGGCTTCGGCGACGCGGCCGACATTGAAAAGCTGCGTTCGGAACTGGCCAGCAAGCATGGCGTGAAGGTCATCTACGACGGCGCGGATCTGTCCAAGGGAGCGGCCGTGCGCGAGCTGGTCGAGAACACCGTGCGCCAGTTGGGCCGCATCGACATCCTGGTCAATAACGCCGGCATCCAGCACACGGCGCTGATCGAAGATTTCCCGACCGAAAAGTGGGACGCCATTCTGGCGCTGAATCTGTCCGCCGTCTTCCACGGCACCGCCGCCGCCTTGCCGCACATGAAGAAGCAAGGCTCGGGCCGCATCATCAATATCGCGTCGGCGCACGGTCTGGTGGCCTCGGCCAGCAAGTCGGCCTATGTCGCGGCCAAGCACGGCGTGGTGGGATTCACCAAGGTCACGGCGCTGGAAACGGCCGGGCAGGGCATCACCGCCAACGCGATCTGCCCGGGCTGGGTGCGCACCCCGCTCGTCGAAAAGCAGATCACCGCGCTGGCCGAAAAGAATGGCGTCGACCAGGAAGCCGCTGCCCGCGAATTGCTCAGCGAAAAGCAGCCGTCCCTGCAATTCGTGACGCCGGAACAACTGGGCGGCACCGCCGTGTTCCTGGCCTCGGATGCCGCCGCGCAAATCACCGGCACGACCGTCTCCGTCGATGGCGGCTGGACGGCGCGCTAAATCAAGGAAATCCTGAATGCTGTTGTTGCTTTCCCCCGCCAAGAAGCTGGACTACGACTCGCCGCTGCACATCGAGACGCACACCCAGCCGATGTTCGTGGATCAGGCCGCGGGCCTGATCAAGGTTCTGAAGACCAAGACCGCCGAGGACATCTCGGCACTCATGAACCTGAGCCCGGCCCTGTCCGAGCTGAACGTCCAGCGCTACGCGCACTGGAAGCGCAGCTTCACGCAGGCCAACTCGCGCCAGGCCGTGCTGGCCTTCAATGGCGACGTCTACGAAGGCCTGGACGCCGCCACCCTGTCGGCCAAGCAGCTCGACTGGGCTCAGGAGCACGTCGCCATCCTGAGCGGTCTGTACGGCGTGCTGCGCCCGCTCGACCTGATGCAGCCCTACCGGCTGGAAATGGGCACGCGGCTGGAGACCCCCAAGGGCAAGAACCTGTATGAATACTGGGGCAGCACCATCGCGGACTACCTGAACGAGCGCCAGGCCGGCCAGAAGTCGCCGGTCATCATCAACCTGGCCTCCGAGGAGTATTTCAAGTCGGTGGACCAGAAGGTGCTGAAGGCGCGGGTGGTGCAATGCGTGTTCCAGGACTGGAAGAACGGCGCCTGGAAGATCATCAGCTTCCATGCCAAACGCGCACGCGGGCTGATGGCGCGTTACGCGATCCAGCACAAGGTCGCCAAGCCGGAAGGGCTGCAGGGCTTTGATCTGGAAGGCTACGCGTACGACGCATCGGCGTCGTCGGCAGACAAGCTGGTGTTCCGCCGCAAGCTGGACTGACGGAGTTGTCGAGCGGGGAGGGTGTCAGACACCCCGGAAGCGGTGCGGTCGCTTGAAGACTGTCTCGTTGGGGTGTCAGACACCTGGTTGGAGCTGCTCGGGCTTCGCCTTTTCACAAAAAAATGCCGGCCTGGCATCTGCGCCAGGCCGGCATTTTTTTGCCCGCGGAACCGGCGAACGCCAGCTTACGAAGCCGCGGCCGCCACGGGCGGCGCATGCAGCGGGTCGGCCAGCGCCAGCAGTTCCTGGCGGATCATGTGAGTGGCCTTGAGCATCTGCTTCACGGGATAGACCAGCGCGGCCTGGTCGCCGGCGGTGTCGAACTGCGTGGGCAGGTCCAGCGGCACGCGCGGGCTGCTTTCGTCCAGCAGGACGGTCATGCCGTCCAGGGCCTGCTTGATAGGCTCGGGCGTGGCGGGCAGCGCCGCCAGAATGGGAATCGCGGCGGTGATCTGCGAGGCCAGCACGTGGTTCTGAATCAGCAGGTTGTTCAGTTCCGGCACGTCCACCTGATGCGACTTGGGTTCGCTCATCATCCGGTAGAACGCCTCGGCGAAATTGCTGAAGGCGATGTGCACGTTCTTGCGCGCCAATCGCCAGGCCAGGTCGGCGTCGGTGACGGCCGGCGTCTCGGCAGCGGCTTCGCCCACCGGCGCGCCGTGCGCCTGCATGGCTTCGACGTAGCGCAGGCCGGCCAGCAGATACTCGCGGTTGGCGCGGGTCGCGGCCGAGGCCAGCGGCTTCAGGTAACGCGCCTCCCACCACGGCAGGATGTAGCTGCAGACCAGCGCCAGCGCGCAGCCCAGCAGCGTGTCGATGGCGCGTTCGCCGATCACCGACATGGACACGGTGCCTGGCGACACGAAGTGAAACACCAGCACCACGAACAAGGTGTTGAAGATTGCGCTGGCCATGTAGTTCAGCTGCACCAGGCTGTTGCCCATGATGCATGCGCCCAGCAGCACGGCGAACAGGATGCTGGGCTCGTCGGTCACGTTAAAGAGCAGCAGCGCGGCGATGCAGCCGATCAGGGTGCCCATCAAGCGCCAGCCATTGCGCTGGCGCGTCAGCGCGAAGCCCGGCTTCATGATGATGACGATGGTCAGCATGATCCAGTAGTTGTGCGCCGAGAACTCGGGCGACAGCCAGCGGCTGGCCAGCGTCATCGCGATGGCCGCGGCGGCCGTCACGCGCAGCGCGTAGCGGAAATGCGGAGAATCCAGCCGCAGGTTGCTGGTCAACAGGCCAAACCGGAACTCCTGGCGCGAAATGAACCGCGTCAGCGACTTGTTGATGCGCAGCACATCGGTCGGCTTGGCGTCGGGCGAGGCCGCGGTGTGATCGGCCAGCCGGTCCACGATGCGCGCCGAATTGCGCAGGCGCCGCAGCACCTGGACGATGAGCGCCAGCATCTCCGGATCGCGCTCGCCCAGCCCTTGCTGCTTCAATTGTTCGATCTCGTATTCGATGGCGCGCAGTTCGGCCTTGGCGCTGCTGCGGTACTGCACCTCGCGCCCGCGCGAGACGTCCAGCGCGATGCGGTTCAGCTCCAGCGACATCTTCAACAGCGCGTCGCGCATGAAGATCAGGCAGTCGTTGCCGGCCAGCGTGCGGCGCAGCGCGGCGTAGTCGGTATGCGTGGCAACCAGCGTGTCCAGCAGCTGCAGCATGTCCACGAACATGTTCCAGATCATCACGCGCTGGCGGTCGCCCAGTCCCTTGCCGCGGGGCAGGGCGCGCAACACCATGTCGCGCGCGGCCTGGTGCTTCTCGGTCATGACCGATTGGCGCTGGATCAGGTTGCGGTAGGCCTCGTCCAGATCGGACGTTTCGTCGTAGAAGTTGGCGCGCGCGGCCACGTAGTCGGCGGTGGCAAACAGCGCCACCGACATGGCCTGCTGCTCTTCGCGCAGCCAGAACAGCCGCGAAAACCCCAAGCTGAACACCACATAGAACAGCGCGCCGCCCAGCGTGGCGGCGGCATGGGACAGGACTTCGTGCGGCGCCAGCGGCGAATGCATGGTCAGCGTCATCAGCAAGAGGCCCGCAAAGCCGATCAGGCCGCCGCGCTTGCCGAACACGGTGAACATGGAATAGACGAAGCACTGCGCGATGACCACCAGCCAGATCAGCACCGGATTCGTGGACGCCAGCCCCGTGATGATGACCGTGATCGTGCCCAGCGCCGCGCCGCCCAGCATTTCGTTGGTGCGGTGCCGCTGCGGACCGCCCGGCTGGTCGATGATGGCCAGGCACTGGGCGCCGAAGGTCGCCACCAGGCCGGTCGTGTAATTGCCGAAGATGCCGCCCAGCACCAGCACGGGCAAGAGCATGCCAACCCCCTGGCGCACCCCTCCGAAGAAGTAGTGGCTATAGAGAAAGCGGCGGATGCTGGCAATGCGTAAATCCATGGGCGGCGGCTCGGTTCTGGACGACGCAACAAGTATAGAGAGGCCATCGCGGGTTTTGGGGCCGGATAGTTACCGAACCCTCCTTGCAACGGTCGGCAAAAGCCGATTTGCCACCTTTGACGCAACGCGGTAAATTGCCACACTTGCTTCGGTCTGCCTATCCGAAACCGGAGCGTTGATGCGAACGGCCAGGGTCACATCCCAGCCGTCCTGCAGCAAGTCACACCTGCCGTTGGCCGCGCCACAAGCGTGTGTTGCCAAGGCTTCCATTTCGACCTCCAGCGTCCCCAAGGGGCGTTTGCACTGCGTTCTGTCGAGCGTGTGCCGGGTCGGCAAGGTGTCCGGGTGGCGTGGCTCCGTGAGCCGCTAAGCGCCGGATCATGTTGTCGTAACCGGTATGGGTTCAGTTGCCGCCGTATCCGGGCGCGCAGCAGTCAGGGTTGCAGGGCCGGTACTGAAAGGAACTACAACATGGAAATGAATGGCGCCGACATCGTCGTGCGCTGCCTGGCCGATGAAGGCGTGGAACACGTTTTCGGCTACCCTGGCGGCGCGGTGCTCTATATCTACGACGCAATCTTCAAGCAAGACAAATTCCAGCATATCCTGGTTCGTCACGAGCAAGCTGCCGTGCACGCGGCCGATGCCTATTCGCGCTCGTCGCAAAAGGTCGGC
Source organism: Achromobacter mucicolens (assembly GCF_029866465.1). Classification (NCBI taxonomy): domain Bacteria; kingdom Pseudomonadati; phylum Pseudomonadota; class Betaproteobacteria; order Burkholderiales; family Alcaligenaceae; genus Achromobacter; species Achromobacter mucicolens. Next base: position 1,112,938 of record NZ_CP123364.1, read on the forward strand.
GTCTGCATCGTGACCAGCGGTCCGGGCGTGACCAATGCCGTTACCGGCATTGCCACCGCCTATATGGACTCCATCCCGATGGTCATCATCAGCGGGCAGGTGCCCACTGCGGCCATTGGCGAAGACGCCTTCCAGGAGTGCGACACCGTCGGCATCACGCGTCCCTGCGTCAAGCACAACTTCCTGGTGCGTGACGTCAAGGACCTGGCCGAAACCATGCGCCGCGCGTTCTACATTGCGCGCACGGGGCGTCCGGGCCCGGTGCTGGTGGATATCCCCAAGGACATCACCGTCGCGCAGTGCAAGTACGTGCCGCCCAAGGGCGAGATCTCGATGCGTTCCTACGCGCCCGTCAACAAGGGCCATCAAGGACAGATCAAGAAGGCCGTGCAGATGCTGCTGGCCGCCGAACGCCCCATGATCTACACGGGCGGCGGCGTCATCCTGTCGAACGCCGCGCCCGAGCTCAACAAGCTCGTGACGCAGCTGGGCGCGCCCTGCACCAGCACCCTCATGGGTCTGGGCGGCTTCCCGGCCAGCAGCGGCCAGTTCGTGGGCATGCCCGGCATGCACGGCACGTACGAGGCCAACATGGCCATGCAGCACTGCGACGTGCTGCTTGCCATCGGCGCCCGTTTCGATGACCGCGTGATCGGCAACCCCAAGCACTTCGCGCAGAACGCCCGCAAGATCATCCATATCGACATCGATCCCTCGTCGATCTCCAAGCGCGTGCGCGTGGATGTCCCGATCGTGGGCAACGTCAAGGACGTCCTGGCCGACCTCAGCGCGCAGTTCGAGATCGCCGCCGCCGAGCACAAGCCGGCCTCGCTCGCCAAATGGTGGGACCAGGTCGAGACGTGGCGCGGCAAGGAATGCCTGAAGTTCGCCAACTCGACCGAAGTCATCAAGCCGCAGTACGTGGTGGAAAAGCTCTGGGAAGTGACGGGCGGCGACGCTTTCGTCACCTCGGACGTCGGCCAGCACCAGATGTGGGCAGCGCAGTACTACAAGTTCGACAAGCCGCGCCGCTGGATCAACTCTGGCGGCCTGGGCACCATGGGGGTGGGCCTGCCGTACGCCATGGGCGTGCAGATGGCCAATCCGGGCAAGGACGTCGCCGTCATCACCGGCGAAGCCTCGATCCAGATGAACATCCAGGAATTGTCGACCTGCCACCAGTACCGCCTGACGCCCAAGATCGTCTGCCTGAACAACCGTTTCCTGGGCATGGTGCGCCAGTGGCAGCAGATCGACTACGGCTCGCGCTATTCCGAGTCGTACATGGATTCGCTGCCCGATTTCGTCAAGGTTGCCGAGGCCTATGGCCACGTGGGCCTGCGCATCGAGCGCCCGGCCGACGTCGAACCGGCGCTGCGCGAGGCGTTTGGCAAGCACAAGGAGCGCCTGGTCTTCCTGGACTTCATCACCGACCGCACCGAAAACGTGTGGCCGATGGTCAAGGCCGGCCGCGGGCTGACCGAAATGCTGCTCGGCTCTGAAGACCTGTAAGGAGGCCCCGCAATGAAACACGTGATTTCCGTCCTCCTCGAAAACGAACCCGGCGCGCTGTCGCGCGTGGTCGGCCTGTTTTCCGCGCGGGGCTACAACATCGAAACCCTGACCGTGGCGCCCACCGAGGATTCCACGCTGTCGCGCATGACCATCGTCACGACCGGCTCGGACGAGGTCATCGAACAGATCACCAAGCATTTGAACCGCCTGGTCGATGTCGTGAAGGTGGTGGACCTGACCGAAGGCGCCCACATCGAGCGCGAGCTGATGCTCGTGAAGGTGCGCGCCGTCGGCAAGGAACGCGAGGAAATGAAGCGCATGGCGGACATCTTCCGCGGCCGCATCATCGACGTCACCGACAAGTCCTACACCATCGAACTGACCGGGGTGCAGGAAAAAGTACAGGCCTTCCTCGAGGCCCTGGACCGCAGTGCCATCCTTGAAACCGTGCGCACCGGCGTGTCCGGCATCGGACGCGGTGAACGGATTTTGAAGATTTGACCGGCCTTCCAGGCCTGCCTCACCCTACATCTGAATCAAACGAATATCCAAATACTGGAATCTGGAGCACAACATGAAAGTTTTCTACGACAAAGACTGCGATCTGTCCCTCATCAAAGGCAAGACCGTCGCCATCATCGGTTACGGCTCGCAAGGCCACGCGCACGCGCTGAACCTGCATGAGTCGGGCGTGAAGGTCATCGTCGGCCTGCGCAAGGGCGGCGCCTCGTGGAACAAGGCCGCCAACGCCGGCCTGGAAGTCAAGGAAGTCGCCGACGCCGTCAAGTCGGCCGACATCGTCATGATGTTGCTGCCCGACGAGAATATCGCTTCGGTCTACAACAACGAAGTCCACGCCAACATCAAGGCGGGCGCCGCCCTGGCGTTTGCCCACGGTTTCAACGTGCACTACGGCCAGGTCGTGCCGCGCGAAGACATCGACGTCATCATGATCGCCCCGAAGGCCCCCGGCCACACGGTGCGCAACACGTACAAGCAAGGTGGCGGCGTGCCCCACCTGGTGGCCGTGTACCAGGACAAGTCGGGCGCCGCGCGTGACGTGGCCCTGTCGTACGCCAGCGCCAACGGCGGCGGCCGTGCCGGCATCATCGAAACCAATTTCCGCGAAGAAACCGAAACCGACCTGTTCGGCGAACAGGCCGTGCTGTGCGGCGGTACCGTCGAACTGATCAAGGCCGGTTTCGACACGCTGGTGGAAGCCGGCTACGCGCCCGAAATGGCCTACTTCGAGTGCCTGCACGAGCTCAAGCTGATCGTCGACCTGATCTACGAAGGCGGCATCGCCAACATGAACTACTCGATTTCGAACAACGCCGAATTCGGCGAATACGAAACGGGTCCGAAGATCGTCACGGACGAAACCCGCAAGGCCATGCGCCAGTGCCTGACGGACATCCAGACCGGCGAATACGCCAAGAAGTTCATCCTGGAAAACGCCGCCGGCGCCCCGACGCTGACCTCGCGCCGCCGCATCAACGCGGAATCGCAGATCGAGCAAGTGGGCGGCAAGCTGCGCGCCATGATGCCCTGGATCGCCGCCAACAAGCTGGTGGACAAGTCCAAGAACTGATCCCCGGGCAGGCGGGGCTTTGGGCCCCGCCGGTCAGGATCGAAGCGGCATGCCTCGCAAGGGCATGCCGCTTTTTTTGGCCTTTTCCTGCTTATTTACGGCCCCTGGCGCCAATTGGGCCGGGCACGATCCTTGCTGTAGCCCGCAAGCAGGGCCAGATAGGTTAACCTTTCAAAGTCCGTCGTAAGTTATTGAGACCATGCCCAATTTTTCCATGCGCGATTCCGAGAACCGCCACCGGAGCATTTACCTGCTCCCCAACGCGTTCACCACCGCCGCTTTGTTTGCCGGGTTCTATGCCGTTGTGCAGGCCATGAACGACCGCTTCGAAGTCGCCGCCATCGCCATTTTTGTCGCCATGGTGCTGGACGGCATGGACGGCCGGGTGGCCCGCCTGACCAACACCCAGTCCGCATTCGGCGAGCAATACGACTCGCTGTCCGACATGACGTCGTTCGGCGTGGCGCCGGCGCTGGTCATGTACGAATGGATCCTGAACGACCTTGGCCGCTGGGGCTGGCTGGCGGCCTTCGTGTATGTGTCGGGCGCGGCGCTGCGTCTGGCGCGCTTCAACACCAACATCGCCGTGGTCGACAAACGCTACTTCCAGGGCCTGCCCAGCCCGGCCGCGGCCGCGCTGGTGGCCGGTTTTGTGTGGCTGGCCGTGGACAACAAGCTGCCCATCCATGACAGCCTGATGGCCTGGGTGGCGTTCACGCTAACCATGTACGCCGGCATCACCATGGTGTCGAACGCGCCGTTCTTCAGCGGCAAGAGCTTCGCCCTGGGCCGCAGCGTGCCGTTCTGGGGCATCCTGCTCGTCGTCGCGGTGTTCGTGTTCGTGTCCAGCGATCCTCCGGTGGTGCTGTTCGGCCTGTTCGTGCTGTACGGCCTGTCGGGCTGGGTCACGTGGGTCTGGCGCTGGAACAAGGTGCGCCGCCTGCAGCAGGAGCGCCGGGGCCATTCCTCCTGAGGACGCCCAAAAACAAACCCGCCGATGCAAAACCGGCGGGTTTTTTCATTCTGGCGGGCCTTCAGGTCCGGGGCGCAGACAGCCCGGGCGGGCCATCTACCACCAGTTGAACCGGTCGTCGTCGTACATGGGGTCCGGCCCGGGATGAAAGTGCGTTACCTTGCTGCCGTCGCGGCTCATGTAGACGTACATCAGCGAGTTCCACACGCCGTTTTCCTTGTAGCGGTACGACCAGACGACTTCGCGCTTTTCGCCCAGCCCGGCCTGGTCGATGCGCGCGGGCGGTCCGAATTCGCAGCGCACGCGATCCGGCCCCCAATCTCCCGTCTCCAGCACCTTGAAATGCGCGTCGGTCAGAAGCGGCATCACCCGGTCGACCCGTTCATCGGGACCGACGTTGGCGCCCCACGCATACTGGCCCATCGGCTGCTGCGTCCAGATGACGCGCCGGCCTCCGTTGGCCTGGGGACATTCGAAGTTGGGCGCGCCAAATTGCGCCTGGACTTGCGACAGCGGGGTGCCGGGCGGCACCTCGGTCATGTTGGCGCAGGCGGCCAGACCGGCCAGTGCGATCGATGCGGCGGCCAAGCGGACCATTCGGTTTGGGCTGATCATGTCCTTGCTCCTGTGGGGTGGGCGTTGCCGCCTCGACCGGCCATTGGCCGGGTCCAGTCTCCTTGCTGGGGTAATTCTAGCGAATCAGCTATAATCGCCGAGCTTTATCAAATGTATTGATTCTGCAAGATCCTTTGCGCCAGCCGCTGGTGGCTTGTCGCAGTGCCCGCAACACGGCGTCACGCCTTATTTGCAGGTCCTGCCCGATCCCGCCAATGGCAGCAGTGAGAAAGCGAATTCAAGCCTGGCTCGCGCAAATTTTTTCCAAACCACGTCAGGGCGCCTCGGCCCTGTCGCATGTCCGAAGAGGTCATCAATGTCTGTAGCTGACATCAAGAAATCCGATATCGTTGCGCAATTCCAACGCGCTCAGGGCGATACCGGCTCCCCCGAAGTTCAGGTGGCTCTGCTCACCGCCCGTATCAACGAGCTGACCGGTCACTTCAAAGAACACATGAAGGATCATCACTCGCGCCGCGGTCTGCTGCGTATGGTCAGCCGTCGCCGCAAGCTGCTCGACTATCTCAAGGGCCGCAATCCCGATTCGTACCGCGCACTGATCGAAAAACTCGGTCTGCGCAAGTGATCGACGGGGCTGGCTCCCCATGACGCAACCGTGGTCGGTGCGACGCATGTCGCAGCGGCCACGGTTTTTCATTTGTAAGGAATAATCGTCATGTTCAACAAAGTGACTAAATCGTTCCAGTACGGCCAGCATACGGTCGTCCTGGAAACTGGCGAGATCGCTCGCCAGGCCTCCGGCGCCGTTGTGGTGTCGATCGAGGACACCGTCGTCCTGGCCACCGTCGTGGCTGCCAAGAAGGCCAAGCCGGGTCAGACGTTCTTCCCGCTGACCGTCGACTACATCGAAAAGACCTACGCCGCCGGCCGCATCCCGGGCGGGTTCTTCAAGCGCGAGGGCAAGCCCTCCGAAAAGGAAACGCTGACGTCGCGCCTGATCGACCGTCCGCTGCGTCCGCTGTTCCCCGAAGACTTCTACAACGAAGTCCAGGTGGTCCTGCACACGCTGTCGGTCAATCCTGAAATCGATCCCGACATCGCCGCCATGATCGGCGCCTCGGCCGCGCTGGCCATCTCGGGCATCCCGTTCAATGGCCCGATCGGCGCCGCGCGCGTGGGTTACATCGATGGTCAATACACCATCAACCCGACCGCATCGGAACTGAAGTCCTCCAAGCTGAACCTGGTTGTCGCCGGTACGGAAAACGCCGTGCTGATGGTCGAATCGGAAGCTGACCAGCTGTCCGAAGAAGTCATGTTGGGCGGCGTGGTCTATGGCCACCAGCAAATGCAGACCGTCATCAACGCCATTCACGACCTCGTGAAGGACGCCGGCAAGCCCGATTGGGATTGGCAGGCTCCCGCCAAGGACGAGGCCCTGATCGCCGCGGTCACCGCCGCCGCCCAGGAAGGCCTGAACGCCGCCTACCAGATCCGCGAAAAGCAGGCCCGCTCGGCCAAGCTGCGTGAAGTGTCGGCCGAAGTGTCGGCCAAGCTGGCCGCCGCCGCCGCCGAAAAGGGCGAATCGGCTCCCGACGCCGTCACGGTCGACAACATCATGTTCTCGCTGGAATCGGCCATCGTCCGTGGCCAGATCCTGAACGGCGAACCGCGTATCGACGGCCGCGACACCCGCACCGTGCGTCCGATCAGCGTGCGTCTGGGCGTGCTGCCCCGCGCGCACGGCAGCGCGCTGTTCACCCGTGGCGAAACCCAGGCGCTGGTCGTGGCCACGCTGGGCACCAAGCAAGACGAACAGATCATCGACGCGCTCATGGGCGAGTACCGTGACCGCTTCATGATGCACTACAACATGCCTCCGTTCGCCACCGGCGAAACCGGCCGCATCGGTGTGCCCAAGCGCCGCGAAATCGGCCACGGCCGTCTGGCCAAGCGCTCGCTGGTGCCGCTTCTGCCGGCCCCCGAAGACTTCCAGTACACGATCCGCCTCGTGTCGGAAATCACCGAATCCAACGGCTCTTCGTCGATGGCTTCGGTCTGCGGCGGCTCGCTCGCCATGATGGACGCCGGTGTGCCCATCAAGGATCACGTGGCCGGCGTGGCCATGGGCCTGATCCTGGACGGCGGCAAGTTCGCCGTGCTGACGGACATCCTGGGCGACGAAGATCACCTGGGCGACATGGATTTCAAGGTTGCGGGCACCGAAAACGGCGTTACCGCACTGCAGATGGACATCAAGATCCAGGGCATCACCAAGGAAATCATGCAGGTTGCGCTGGACCAGGCCCGTGAAGGCCGTCTGCACATCCTCGGCAAGATGAAGGAAGCCCTGGACGGTTCGCGCGGCGAGCTGTCGGCTTTCGCGCCGCGCATGCTGACCATCAAGATCAACCCCGAGAAGATCCGCGACGTGATCGGCAAGGGCGGCGCCACCATCCGCGCGCTGACCGAAGAAACCGGCACGCAGATCGACATCTCCGACGACGGCACGATCGTGATCGCCAGCGTCGACGAAGCGCAGGCCAAGGAAGCCCAGCGCCGCATCGTCGAGCTGACCGCCGACGTCGAAGTGGGCCAGATCTACGAAGGCTCGGTCCTGCGTCTGCTGGACTTCGGCGCCATCGTGCAAGTGCTGCCGGGCCGCGACGGCCTGCTGCACATCTCCGAAATCGCCAACTACCGCATCGCGAACATCAACGATGTGCTGAAGGTCGGCCAGCAAGTCCGCGTCAAGGTCATCGAGGCCGACGACAAGGGCCGCCTGCGCCTGTCCATCAAGGCGATCGGCGGCATCGAGCAGCAGCAAGCCGCTTCCGCACCCGAAGCCGCTCCCCAATCGGAACCGCAAGCTGAATAAGCCTGCAGCCTCCTGATTGAAAGACGGCGCCGCAAGGCGTCGTTTTTTTTGCCTGCGCCCTGGCAGCCATGCGGGAAGGCCCGCGGCTCCCCAGTTCGCCCGCCTTCCTGTAAAGTCTTGCGCGAGAGACGCGCCGCCCCGATGCGGCGCGCTTCACGCTTGATCTAAGGGGGCAGACGGATGAGCAAGGCATGACGGCGTGGCCGATAACCGCAGTCACCACGGCGCTGCTGGCTGCGCTGTTGACGGGCTGCATGACTCCCCCCGGGCCGGGTCAGCGCGGCCCCAAGGGCGAGGACATGACGGCGGACCAGTTCGCGCAGACGGACTTCAACCGCACCGTCACGCTGGAGGTGCGAGACAACCTGACCAGCCTGTACTCGCTGCTCGACAAGCTGTACCGCCGCAATCCCCGGGAATGGCGCAAAACCGGCGTGCCGGACCTGGCCACGGCGGTCAACCGCGTCAAGCATTCCATCGAAGTGCGCGTGCCTCCTGGCGACCTGGCCGGTCTGCGCGACATCCAGATCCTGGCGGTTGCGCTGGATCCCAACTATCCGGGCGACCGGGTCGGCGCCTTCATCTACGGCCTGGCCGACACCATCATCGCCGCGCACAACGGCAAGACACGCCTGTACGCCACCGACGCCCTGGATGGCCAGCGGGTCTACAATGCCGCTCGGAACGTCGAGGCCGCGGCCTGGCTGCTGGCCACGCGCCGCAACAACCAGGGCGAACTGCTGCTGCTGGCCAATGAGATTTCCCCGAACGCCACGAATCTCAGCTTCGAGCGCGAGTTCGGCGCCATCATCGGCCGGCTGGACCTGATCGCCAACCTGCTCGGCGAAAACTCCCGGCGCATCGGCATCAACTACGCCCAGGGCCTGTTGCTCTTCAACTTCCTGCCTGTGCGTTAACAGGATTTCCATCGTGATCGATATCGCATCCATCCAGGCCGCCCGCGAGAACCTGCGCGGGCAGGTGCTCAAGACCCCGTTCACCCTGTCCCGCACGCTGTCCGACATCTTCGGCGCAGAGATCTGGCTGAAGTTCGAGAACCTGCAGTTCACCGCGTCCTTCAAGGAGCGCGGCGCGCTGAACCGCATGCTCACGCTGTCGGATGCCGAGCGCGCCAAGGGCGTGATCGCGGTCTCGGCGGGCAATCACGCCCAGGGCGTGGCCTACCATGCGCAGCGCATGGGGGTGCCGGCGGTGATCGTGATGCCGCGGTTCACGCCGACGGTGAAGGTCGCCAATACCCGCCGCTTCGGTGCCGAAGTCGTCCTGGCGGGCGACACCTTCGATGACGCCAAGGCGCGCGGCTACGAACTGGCCCAGCAGCGTGGCCTCATCATGATCCACCCCTATGACGACGAAGCCGTCATGGCCGGGCAGGGCACCGTCGCGCTGGAAATGCTGGAAGACCAGCCCCAGCTCGATACCCTGGTCATCGCCATCGGCGGCGGCGGGCTGATCTCCGGGATTTCCACGGCCGCCAAGGCCGTGAACCCCGCCATCGAGATCGTGGGCGTGCAGACCGAGCGCTTTCCGGCCATGTACGCCGCCGTCCAGGGCGCCACCATGCCGCCGGGACAGTACACCATTGCCGAAGGCATCGCCGTCAAATCACCCGGCGATCTGACGCTGCCCGTCGTGCGCCGGCTGGTCGACCGGATCGAGCTGGTCAGCGAGGCGGACATCGAGCATGCCATCGTCGTGCTGCTGGAAATTGAAAAGACCGTCGTCGAAGGCGCCGGCGCCGCTGGCCTGGCCGCCTTGCTGCGCGCGCAGGAAGAGGGCAGCGACCGCTACAAGGGCAAACGCATCGGGCTGGTGCTTACCGGCGGCAATATCGATCCGCTGATGCTGGGCGAATTGATCGAGCGCGGCATGGTCCGCGCCGGACGCCTGGCGCGCATCCGCGTCGACCTGCGCGACCTGCCGGGCGCGCTGGCCCACGCCACCAAGCTCATTGCGGACGCGCAAGCCAACATCACGGAAGTGCATCACCAGCGCGCGTTCACGTCGCTGCCGGTGCGCAATGTCGAGGTGGATTTTGTCCTCCAGACACGGGGCCCCGAGCATATCCAGGAAGTGATCGACGTCCTGAACGCGGCGGGATTCGCCGCCAGCAACCACGACCACTGATCCACCGTGCGGCGTCGACACGCCGCCGTTGCTTTCAAGTTCCTGTCATAAAACTGTCGCTCCCGCCGAGCTTTGGCGGGAGCGATTTTTTCATGGGCGAGGCCCACGCATTGAGCGGTTCAAGGGCCGAATCGTTTGCGGCGTCGGTACGACTGACTTGGTCCCACGCGCACCTCTGACCCCGAAAAAATGCATCTGCATATTTCAGGACTTCGGGCGTTGAATTTTTCATGGAACTTTTTGGCGTCCGGCTAACTTCCCCGAAAAACGGTCTTTTCGGGCGATGTTCCTGGATTGCATCACCATATTCATACCGGCCCTCGACCGCCCGGCGTCCATTCCGTGTTCTAGGGATATCCCCCGGGAAGTCATGGTTGATACCGATATGGATTATGTCGTTCCACGATTTACCATCCCGCGTTCATGTCGTTGCCGCCCATTGAAGCGGCTTCGTCGAAAGAGAAACGTTCGCAGTTGAGGCTGTCTTTTGCTGGCTGCGACGAATTAGGGAGAAAGCAGATTGATAAGAAACAGACAGGATTTCTGGTCTGGCGTGATGTTCATCGTGGTGGGAGGAGGCTTCGCCTTGCAGGCGACCACGTATTCCATGGGAACCGCGGCGCGCATGGGCCCCGGCTACTTTCCGTTCTGGCTCGGCATCGTGCTGGCGCTGATGGGCGCGACGGTGCTGATGAGCGCCTTGTCCCCCCGCGCCGAAACCACGACCATCGGCCGCTATGACTTTCGCATCCTCTTTCTCGTCGTCGGGTCCGTGTTCCTGTACGGCTTTTCCCTGCGCTATCTCGGGCTGTATCTCTCGGTATTCCTGCTCGTCCTGATCAGCAGCGTTGCCAGCCACGAATTCAACTGGAAGGTCGCCGTCGCCAACGGCCTGTTCCTCGTGGCGTTCTCCTACCTCGCGTTCATTCGCGGGCTGGGTCTCATCTTTCCGCTGTGGCCCAGCGTGCTGACCAACTGAGGTACCGGACATGGAACTGCTTCAAAACCTGATGCTGGGCTTTTCGGTGGCATTCACCCCCGAAAACCTGACCTACGCATTCATCGGCTGCCTGCTGGGCACGCTGGTGGGGGTGCTGCCGGGACTCGGACCGGTGCCGACCATCGCCATGCTGCTGCCCATCACCTACGTGCTGCCGCCCACCGCGGGCCTCATCATGCTGGCCGGCATCTACTACGGCACGCAGTATGGCGGCTCGACCACGGCCATTCTGGTGAACTTGCCGGGCGAGACCTCGGCGGTGGTGACCGTGCTGGACGGGCACCAGATGGCCCGAAACGGGCGGGCTGGGGCCGCGCTATCGCTGGCAGCCATCGGCTCGTTCTTTGCGGGCAGCGTCGCCACCGTGCTGATTGCGGCCTTTGCGCCGCCGCTGGCCGAAGTGGCCTTTGCGTTCGGGCCGGCCGAGTACTTCTCGCTGATGGCACTGGGCCTGATCGGCGCCGTGGTGCTGGCGTCGGGCTCGCTGCCCAAGGCCATCTGCATGATCCTGCTCGGGTTGCTGCTGGGCATGGTCGGCACCGACGTGAACTCGGGCGTTGCGCGCTACGACTTCAGCATTCCTGAACTGCAGGACGGCATCGACTTTGCCATCGTGGCCATGGGCGTGTTCGGCCTGTCGGAAATCATGAGCAACCTGGAACTGAAGGAAAACCGGGTCGAGATCACCGACAAGGTGGGTTCGCTGTATCCCAACCGCCAGGAATTCCGCGAGGCCGCGCCCGCCATCGTGCGCGGCACGGCGCTGGGCTCGGCCCTGGGCATCTTGCCGGGCGGCGGTTCGGTGCTGTCGGCGTTCGCGTCCTACACGCTGGAAAAGAAGCTCTCGAAAGAGCCGGAGCGCTTCGGCAAGGGCCACCCGGCTGGTCTAGCCGGTCCCGAATCGGCCAATAACGCCGGCGCGCAGACCTCGTTCATCCCGCTGCTGACCCTGGGCATCCCGGGCAACGCGGTGATGGCGCTGATGGTCGGCGCGATGACCATCCACAACATCCAGCCCGGTCCGCAGGTCATGTCCAGCCACCCCGAGCTGTTCTGGGGGCTGATCGCCTCGATGTGGATCGGCAACCTGATGCTCGTGGTGCTGAACCTGCCGCTGATCGGCATTTGGGTCAAGCTGCTGCGCGTGCCGTATCGCATGCTGTTTCCCGCGATCCTGGTCTTCTGCACGATCGGGGTGTATTCACTGAATTACAACGCCTTCGACATCTTCATGTTCGCCATCTTCGGCATCATCGGCTACGTGTGGAGCAAGCTGGGGTGTGAAGGCGCGCCGCTGCTGCTTGGCCTGGTGCTGGGGCCCATGATGGAAGAAAACTTCCGCCGGGCACTGCTCCTGTCGCGTGGCGAGTTCTCCACCTTTGTCACGCGCCCGCTGTCGGCCACGCTGCTCGCGCTTGCCGCGATCCTGCTGGTGCTGGTGGCATTGCCCGCGCTGCGCAAGAAGCGCGAAGAAGCCTTCGTCGAGGTCGACTGACTTTTTTTGGATCCGGTTGGCTCCGGGTCTGGTTCGGCACAAGCCGGCCAGACCCTTTTTTTTATTGCCTGGCCACCAGGTTCTTCAGGCCGTACAGGCGTTCCCGATGCAGGGTTGCCGTCAACGGCTCCGGGTCGCGGCCCAGCGCGACATAGTCGGCCGGAATCTGCGCGATCGCATCCTGCATGTTTTCGGACCCCGCATGCCACCACTGCACCAGCATCCGGTCCGGGTTGTAGACGTCCAGGCCCTGGCGGCGCAGCTCGGAACGGTTGAAGTCCTTCAGATTCCACGTCAGCACCTGGACTGTCGGCGTCTGCGGCAGCCCGCAGCGCGCGCGCCGCGCCAGTCCGGCCGCGATCACATGGAAATCCTTGGGGTCGCTATAGCGCAACGACGCCTCATAGACCTGCGTGTCGGATTCCAGGGCCGCCGGAAACCGCGCGTTCATGTCCGCCCAGAAATCGGCCATCACCTCGGGCGGAATATCCCAGATCCGGCAGGCGTTGCGGCGCCATTCCTCGCCAATGCGCTCGGTCCACACGGGCTGAAACACACCGGCCTCGGCCAGCCGCAGCAATAGCCGGCGCAGGATGCCAGACATGAGGACGCAGGCGTCCAGGACGATGAACGGGGGAGAAGGAGGGGGCAGGCTCAAGATCGGTACGGCCGCGGGTCCGGAAAACGCGCACACGCTGCGCGCCGCGGACGCCCGGGCGGGCGGAAAAATGGAAGGCGAGGCAGAAGGATAGTGTTTTTTTGGACGCGCTGCCGGGCGGGGCAAGGTGCGCGTTCAACCCAGCGGAGTGGCCGTCAGCTGTTCCGCCGGAAACGGGACCAGCATTTCGCGACTTCGCTCCGCTGCGGCGGTCAGCCAGTCGCCGTATGCGCCTTCAGGCAGGATCACGACCATGCGCTTTTCCGTGCCGGGTTGGTGGTAGCGGCTGAACAGGGGATCGAGGTCGGCGTTGATGGTGAGCATGGTGTAGGTCTCGTGCCATTGCCCCGCCGCATCGCGATACCGGTCCCACAGCCCTGCGATGCCCATCGGCTTGCCGTCGGCGCGGGTGAAGCGGGTGGCCACCGCCTTGCCGGAGGTCCAGTCGGGTTCGAAGATCGCGTCGGCGGGGATGATGCAGCGCTGCGCGCGGCGCCAGGCGTTGCCGAAGGTATAGGACGCGGCGGCCGTCTCGGCGCGGGCGTTGAAGGTGGACAGCTTGCTGGCGCGGTCCAGGCCGCCCGTGCGGGTCATGGCGCTGATCAAGCCCCAGCGGCCGGTGACCGCCTCGCGTTCCGGGACGGCATCGTCGCCCGCGTCGTGTTCGGGTGGGCGGCGCACGAACAGCCCTTCGTAACGAGGCCACATGTCGTACTTGCCGATGGCGGTAGGTTTGCGGCGCACGCCGAACTTCTGCAGCAGCAGTTCGGCGTCTTTCAGCGTCTGATAGTGCGAACACATGGACGGCTCCCGGTGTAACGGGCGGCGCGCTGGGAGCGCGTCTCGAAGTCCAAGCTTGCCGCGCCGGTGCGCGGTTTGTCCAGTGCGGGGGTGATGCGAGGGGTGGTGCCCGAGACCGGAATCGAACCGGTACGGCCGCGAGGCCGAGGGATTTTCTTACCACTTCGGCTTTCGCCGCCAGCACAGGCTTGCTGTTCGTGGTCTGGAGCACGCCTTCACCATAGCCTTGCCGGCCTTAGGTGCCCGCCGTCTGCTCTCTACACCTTCCCCGGTTGGCCACCGGGGCTTGGCTCGGCATTAGCGCGGACGGGGTCCAGGGCCTTCACCGAGTTTGACGGGCTACACCTTTGGAGTTTCCTCCAAAGGGCTCAAATTTGTTCAAGTCCCTTGTGTCTACCAATTTCACCACTCGGGCGATGCGCGGTCCGCGTGGAGCCGGCAGCGGGCGAGACTATACCATCTAGACCGCATGGCCGCGCGCGCGGCGGCGAATTGTTGCCGCGGCCACGCGCGGGTAAACCCCGATCCCTGCGGGCCCGGACTCCGGACGACACTTTGCGCCATGAAACCCAGTCCGCCCGCCCCGCCGTCCCGCGACATCGACCCCGTTTCCCTGCGCCTGTTCCTGGCGGCCTTGGAAGAGGGCAGCCTGGCGCGCGCCGCCGCCCGTGAAAACATCGTGCCGTCCGCAGTCAGCAAGCGCATGTCGGAGATGGAGGACGCGTTTGGCGTGCCGCTGCTCGAGCGCGGCGTGAAGGGCGTGCAGCCGACGCCGGCGGGCGATGCGCTGGCCGCGCACGTGCGCCGCGTGCTGGAAGACATGGACCGCATGCACCGCGACATGGCGGGATTCGCGACCGGGGTGCGCGGGCATATCCGGCTGGCGGTCAGTTTCGCGGCACTGTCGGGTGACCTGCCGGCGCAAATCCAGTCTTTTCGCCGCGCGAACCCGCAGATCGACATTTCGTTGGAAGAGGACACCACGCAGACGGCCTTTCGTGCCGTGCTGGAAGGGCAGGCGGACGTGGCGGCGGGATCGGACTTCGGCCACGACGGTCTTCAGGTATTTCCCTTTGGCCATTGCGAACTGGCGGCGGTGGTGCCCGGCCGGCACCTGCTGGCCGACCGCGAAACGCTGGGGTACGCGCAATTGCTGCCGTTCGAATTGATCGAGCTGAACCGGGACAACGGCATCAGCAGCGTGTTCGACCAGGCAGCGCGCGACGCGGGCGTGTCGCGCCGCATCAGCGCGCGGGTCAGTTCGCACGAGACCATCTGCCTGCTGGTGGCGCGCGGCATGGGCGTGGCCGTGGTGCCGCATTACCTGAAGGCGCGGCTGGCGCACCTGGACATCCGATTCATTCCGCTGGAGGGGCCCTGGTCCAGCACGCCGCTGTGTGTCGCGGTGCGGGATCCAGACGCCTTGTCGCCGGCCGCCCGTGCGCTGCTGGCGCATCTGGGCGTGCTGGGCAGCTGACGGGCGTCTCAGGGGTAACCCGGACGTTCCCAATCGAGAATGCCCCCGTGCTGAAAGACCGCTACCCGTCCTTCTCGCCCGCCCGCGATCATGCAGGCATGCGGGCGGCGGCGGGCGCGTTTCCCTGGCCGCCGCCGCGCTTCCATCGAACAGGCTGGCAAGAGGAACCCGAGATGACAGCAGCACCGGCTTCACCCTTCATGGACAGCACCGAACTGCCCCTGCGCGGCATCAAGGTCCTGGAACTGTCCCACATGATCATGGGGCCGGCCGCCGGCCTGTCGCTGGCGGACCTGGGCGCCGACGTCATCAAGGTGGAACCCATCGATGGCGACCGCACGCGCCGCTTGAAGGGATCCGGCAGCGGCTACTTTCCTGTCTTCAACCGCAACAAGCAGAGCCTGGCGATCGACTTGAAGTCGCCGGAGGGGCAGGAGGTCGTGCGCAAGCTGGCGCTTCAGACCGACATGATCGTGGAAAACTTCCGCGACGGCAGCCTGGCGCAATACGGCCTGGATTATGAATCGCTGTCAGCCGAGAATCCGGGGCTCATCTATGTGTCGCTCAAGGGCTTTCTGTCCGGGCCCTACAAGCACCGCACGGCGCTGGACGAGGTGGTGCAGATGATGGGCGGGCTGGCCTACATCAACGGCGGCGCGGACACGCCGCAACGGGTGGCGGCGTCGGTCAACGACATCCTGGGCGGCACGTTCGGGGTGGTGGGCGCGCTGGCCGCGCTGCACGACCGCCACGCGACGGGCCGCGGACGCCATGTCCGGTCCGGGCTCTTTGAAAACAATCTTCTGCTCGTTGCGCAGTTCATCGCGCAGTTCCAGCTGACGGGCACGGCGCCCAAACCCATGGGCGCGGAGCGCAAGCCGCCATGGGGCGTGTACGACGTCTTCGAAACGGCGGATGGCCGCGTGTTCGTCGCGGTGGTGGGCGATGCGCAATGGCGCAACTTCGCGCAGAAATTCCTGCCGCCCGAGTGGGCCGCGGACCCGCGCCTGGCGACCGCCGTCGATCGCGAAGCCGCGCGGTCGTGGCTGGTGCCGGGCGTGGGCGAGATCCTGAAGGCCTGGAAGACCGACGACCTGTGCGCCGCGCTGGAAGAGGCCAACCTGTCGTATGGCCCGATCCGCCAGCCGCACGACCTGCTCGACGATGCGCACTTGAACGCTGGCGGGGCGCTCTTGAAAACGCGGCTGCCGGACGGCGGCGAAATCTCGGCCGCCGCGCTGCCCATCGAGTTCGACGGCCGCAAGGCGGGCAAGCGGTTCGATCCACCCACGCAGGGCGCGCAGACTCACGCGATTCTGCAGGGCCTGGGGCTGGATGCCGCGCGCATCGACGCGTTGCGCGCTTCGGGAGTGATTGCATGAACGACGGGCAGTAGCGCCCGATCCCTGTCGAGGCGGCGCCAGACCGCCAAGACATCCATCAAAGAGGAGACAACCATGATCCGCAAACTCGTTGCGCTGGCCGCATTGGCCGTGGCATGTGCTGCAAACGCGCAGGACTATCCCAGCAAGCCCATCCGCATCATCATCCCGTCCACGCCAGGCGGCGGCACCGACTACATCGGCCGCCTGATGAGCACCAAGCTGCACGAGCTGAACGGCTGGGCGGTGGTGCCCGAGAACAAACCTGGTGCTGGCACCGCGCTGGGCCTGGCGGAAGCCGCGCGGTCGCCCGCGCAGGGCTATGACCTGGTGATCGGTCAGTCCGACAACGTCACGCTGATTCCGCTGCTGATGAAAGTGGCCTACGACCCCGTCAAGGACCTGACGCCCGTGGCGCTGGTGGCCACCACGCCGATGGTGCTGCTGGTGGCCGAGGGATCGCCCTACAAGACGTTGCCCGAGGTGATCGAGGCGGCCAGGAAGGAACCCAACAAGATCTCGTATGGCACGTCGGGCACGGGCGGCGGCGTGCACATCGCCATGGAGATGCTGCAGCACGAAGCCGGCTTCAAGATGCAGCACGTGCCCTACAAAGGGTCCGCCCCGGCGTTGGCCGACCTGATGGGCGGCCATTTGCAGTTCGCGGGTTCGTCGATTTCCTCGGCGGCCACGCTGATCAAGTCCGGCAAGGTGCGCGCGCTGGCGGTGACTTCACCCAAGCGCAATCCCGCCTTGCCCGACGTGCCGACCGTGGCCGAGCTGGGATACAAGGACTTCAGCGTGGTGACCTACTACGGCGTGCTTGCCCCAGCCAAGACGCCGGACGCCATCGTGGCTCGCTTGAACACCGACTTCAACAAGCTGCTTGCCCGGCAGGACGTGAAGGACGCGCTGGCGGCACAGGGACTGGAGACCGATCCGGTGTCCAGCGCGCAGTTTGCGGCGCTGATCCAGTCGGACATCGGCAAGGCGCGGCAAACCATCAAGAGCGCCGGCATCGTCATTCAGCAATAGGATCACGGGAACCCATATGAACCAGGAAGTCAGGCTTTGCGAGGTCGGGCCGCGCGACGGACTGCAGATGGCCAACGGCATGATGGCGGGCGCCGACAAGCTGCGCTGGATCCGGCAGTTGGCCGACGCCGGCCTGCGAGAGATCGAGGTGGGCAGCTTCGTGTCGCCGCGCCTCGTGCCGCAGATGGCGGACACCGGCGACATCCTGCCCGAGGTCCTGAAGATCGACGGGCTGACCGTGTGCGCGCTGGCCTGCAACCTGAAGGGCGCGATCGCGGCATATGAGGCGGGCGCGCATGTGCTGGCGTTTCCGGTGTCGGTCAGCGACACGCATAGCCGCGCCAACGTCGGCAAAGGCACCGACGCGCAGGTCGACATGCTGGCCGCCATCGTCGACTGGGTTCGCGCACAGGCGCGGCCCATGCGCATCGATGCGGCCGTTGCCACGGCGTTCGGTTGTTCGATGGAAGGAGAGGTGCCCGTGCGGCGCGTGGCCGACGTCGCGCAAGCGGTGGCGAGCGCCGGCGCCGACGAAATCGCCCTGGCCGATACCGTGGGCTATGCCCACCCCGGACGGGTGCGCGAGGCGGTGCGGGCCGCGCAGGACGCGGTGGGGGCACGGCTGACCAAGCTGCATCTGCACGACACGATGGGGTTGGGCCTGGCCAACGCGCTGGCGGGGTTGGACGAGGGCATCCGCGCCTTCGATTCCTGCCTGGGCGGGCTGGGCGGATGCCCGTTCGCGCCGGGGGCTTCGGGCAACATCGTCACGGAAGATCTGGTGTTCATGCTGGAAAGCATGGGCTTTCGGACCGGTGTCGACCTGTCCCGCCTGCTGGCGGCGCGCCCGCTCCTGGCCGATTCACTGCCGCAGGAAAGACTGCGCAGCGGCGTGGCCGCCGCCGGCATTCCCAAGACCTACGCGGCCGCGTAGCTCAGCGATACACCAGAACTGGAAGCGTGCTGTGCGCCAGCACCTTCTGGGTCTGGCTGCCCAGCAGCAGCGCGGCCATGCCGCCGCGGCCGTGGGAGGACATGGCGATCAGGTCGCAATTGCGCGTCATGGCCACGTCCACGATCACCTGGTACGGCGACTCGCTTTCGCGCAGTTCCGTGACGCAGGCCACCCCCGCGGTGCTGGCCTTGCCGGCGGCTTCGGACAAATAGGAACTGGCCAGTTCGCGCGCCTGGTTCTCGTAGACGCCGCGCATGCCTTCGAACTGCACGGTTTCCATGGAAGGCATCTGGAAAGGGCTGTACACGGTCAGGACCGTGACGCTGGCGCCCAACTCGCGGGCAAGCGCAAGCGCTTGCTCCAGGCCGGAATTGGCCAGGCTGGATCCGTCGATGGGGATGAGTATGTGCTTGTACATGGCAACCTCCAGGGGGAATCTCCCGTCCATGGTACGCCCGAAGGGGACGGTTGCCGTTGATTCTGGCGGAAGCGGTGAGATTCGAACTCACGAACGGTTGCCCGTTGCCGGTTTTCAAGACCGGTGCAATCGACCACTCTGCCACGCTTCCGGGGGGGCTTGCCTGGGTGGTCACCCAGGTATCGCGGCCGCCAGGCAAACATTCTGCCCGATCGAAGCCACGATATGCCGCAAAGGGCGCAATAATAATCCATTTGCTGCAAAGGAGGCACGCGATGCACGCTGTTGAAATCACCCGCCCCGGCGGCCCCGAGGTTCTCGTCCCCGTGGAACGTCCCACGCCCGAGGCCGGCGCCGGCGAAGTTCTCATCAAAGTGACCGCTGCGGGCATCAACCGCCCCGACGTGTTCCAGCGCAAGGGCAACTATGCCCCGCCGCGTGGCGCGTCCGATCTGCCGGGCCTGGAAGTCGCCGGCGAGATCGTCGGCGGCGACGTGGCTGGCAGCGGTTTTGCCGTGGGCGACAAGGTCTGCGCCCTGGTGGCCGGCGGCGGCTATGCCGAATACTGCGTTGCGCCCGTGGCGCAGTGCCTGCCGATTCCCAAGGGCTTGTCCGACATCGAGGCCGCGGGCCTGCCCGAGACGTATTTCACGGTGTGGAGCAACGTGTTCGATCGCGGCCGCCTGTCCGAGGGCGAGGCGCTGCTGGTTCACGGCGGCGCCAGCGGCATCGGCACCACGGCCATCCAGCTGGCGCGTGCGATGGGGCATAAGGTGTACGCGACCGTCGGCAGCGATGATCGCGCACGCGCCGTCGAGGCGTTGGGCGCCGACAAGGGCATCAACTACAAGACGCAGGATTTCGTGAAGGAAGTGCTGGACGCCACCGGCGGACGCGGCGTGGACGTGATCCTGGACATGGTGGCCGGCGACTATATCGCCCGCGACATGCAGTGCCTGGCCGATGACGGCCGCATCGTCATCATTGCGCAGCTTGGCGGCTCGCACGCCAATGTGGATGCCGCCCAGGTCATGCGCCGCCGCCTGACCATTACCGGCTCGACCTTGCGTCCCCGTCCGGTGGCCTTCAAGGGCGCCATCGCGCGTGCCCTGCGCGAGCACGCCTGGCCGTTGTTGGAAAAAGGGGCCATCAAGCCCATCGTCCATGCCACCTTCCCGCTGGCCGAGGCCTCCAAGGCGCACGCCATGATGGAAGGCGGGGAAAACATCGGCAAAATCATCCTGACCATGTAAGAAACGCGCGGCGTTCGGCGTATCGCCGCGCAACAGGATACAATCTCGGGTTTCGCCTGGAATTTTTTCCAGGCAGGCCCGTGGGCGGTTGCTGCACAAAGCCCCTGTAACAGGTCCTCCCACCTCAGACCCAATCGTCAGACAAATTCGCCATGACTTCAGTCGAAAATCGCGCCCGCCTCGTGCTGGGCAACTGGAAGATGCACGGCAATCTCGCCGAGAACGCCGCGTTGCTGACCGAGCTTCGTGCCGCGGATGCGGCGGGCCACTGCGAAATCGGCATCTGCGTTCCGTTTCCCTACCTGGCGCAGGCCGCGTCGGCCCTCACCGGCAGCAGCGTGTCCTGGGGCGCGCAAGACGTCAGCGCGCACGACAAGGGTGCGTACACGGGTGAAGTCTCCGGTTCGATGCTGAAAGAGTTCGGCTGCCGCTGGGCGCTGGCCGGCCATTCTGAGCGCCGCGTCCTGCACGGCGAAACCGACGAGATCGTGGCCGCCAAGGCGAAGGCGGCGCTGGCCGCCGGCCTGACGCCCGTGGTCTGCGTGGGCGAATCCCTGGCTGACCGCGAAGCCGGCAACACGCTGGCCGTGATCGAACGGCAGCTCAAGCCCGTGCTGGCGCTGGGCGCCGACGCCGTCTCGCGCATGGTTCTCGCCTACGAACCCGTCTGGGCCATCGGCACCGGCCGCACGGCCTCGCCGGAGCAGGCCCAGGAAGTCCATGGCGCCATCCGCGCCGCCCTGCGCGCGCTCGGCGCTGCGCAGGTTCAGGTGTTGTACGGCGGCAGCGTCAAGGCCGCCAACGCCTCCAGTTTGTTCGCCATGACTGATATCGACGGAGCCCTGGTCGGCGGCGCGTCGCTCGTGGCCGAAGAGTTTTTGCGAATTGCCGCCATCTAAGTTTCCGTTCCGGAGTCTGTAATGCCCCTGATGCTCAAAATTCTGCTGGCCGTCCAAGTGATCTCGGCGCTGGCTATCATCGTCCTGGTCCTGCTTCAGCAGGGCAAAGGCGCCGACATGGGCTCCGCTTTCGGTAGCGGCTCGTCGGGCAGCCTGTTCGGCGCCACTGGCGCGGCGAACTTCCTGTCGCGCGCCACCAAGTGGTCCGCGGTCGTGTTCTTTGCCTCCACCGCTGGCCTGGCTTACTTCAGCCACAAGGGCACCAGCGGTCCCGCCGTGGATTCCGGCGTGATGCAAAGCTTCCCGGCCGACCGTTCGGTCCCGCAGGCCCCGGGCTCCTCGGTGCCCGCCACGCCGGGCGCATCGTCCGTGCCGGGCGCGTCGTCGGTGCCTGCCACCCCGGCTCCCGCCACGCCCGACGCCTCCGTGCCCGCGGCCCCGGCCACGCCGGCTGCGCCTGCCGCTGAAAAGCCGGCGCAAGCCCCCGCCGCTCCGGCAAAGTAAGGGACTGCAGCAGAAAGGCCGGCGCAAGCCGGCTTTTTTTATGCTTGCGATATTGAAGCGATCCGCGTGGGGAAACCATGGAAAAGCGATTGATGCCGTCGATGATGGCGCTCCAGTGTTTCGAGGCGGTGGCGCGGCACATGAGCGTCACGCGTGCCGCCGAAGAGCTGCACATGACGCAAAGCGCGATCAGCAAACAGATTGCGCAGCTTGAGGCGTTGCTGCGCAATCCGCTGTTCCTGCGCGTGCGCCGCCGGCTGCAACTGACGCCGGCCGGCGCGCTGTACCAATCCGAGGTCAGGACCATCCTGAACCAGGTGGACATGTCCTCGCGGTACATCCTGACCTACGGCAGTGAAACGCAGGTGCTGACGATCGGCACCCAGCCCACCTTCGGCTCGCGCTGGCTCATCCCGCGGCTGCAGCGCTTCATGGCCGCGCATCCGGACATCCAGGTCAAGGTGCGCAGCGAAACCCGCCCGTTCGACCTGATGCAGGCCAAGATCGACATCTCGTTCTTCTTTGGCCACGGCACGTTGCCCGGCGCGCAGTGCCTGGAACTCTTCGAGGCCGACGTCGTGCCGGTGTGCGCGCCCGGTTTCCTGCGCGGCGGCCGGATTGCCAACCTGGACGAACTGAGCCAACAGACGTTGATCCAGTGCGCGTCGCGTCCCGAGGCGTGGCACGACTACTTCTCGCATCAGCAGTATCAGTCGGACAGCAGCTATCACGGTCCGCGGTTCGACACGTTCTACATGTGCGTGCGGGCGGCCGAGGGCGGCTGCGGCATCGCGCTGACGCCGCGTCTGCTGGCCGAGGAAGAGCTGCAAGCCGGCAAGCTGGTCATCCCATGGGGCTATGTGCAGCCCAGTGACGGCGCGTACTTTGTGGCGTATTCCGAACACTCCGCCGAGGTGCCCAAGATCAAGCAGTTCGTCGCGTGGGTGCGCGACGAGGCGCGCCAGCAGGAGGCGCGGGGCGGCACGCGCGGGCAGTCCATGAAAAAACGGACTGATTAAGCCGATTTTTTTCATTTGATCGAGCCCCGGCGGGCGTGATCTCATGCGGGCCATCCTTGTTTACCGATGTGCCGAGCCCGCCATGAGTCAGAATTTCGTCAATCCCGATCAGATCCGCGCCTGGTTTTCGCGCGCCATGTCCGACATGTACAAGCAGGAAGTCCCGCTGTACGACACCCTGCTGGATCTTGTAGCGCAGGTCAATGCGCGGACGATGTCCGAGCAGCCGGAACTGGCCGCGCAACTGGCGCGCACCGGCGAGATCGAACGCCTGGACATCGAACGCCACGGCGCGATCCGCGTCGGTACGCCCGAGGAACTGGCGAACATGCGCCGCGTGTTTGCCGTGATGGGCATGCAGCCGGTCGGCTACTACGATCTGTCGCCTGCGGGCGTGCCCGTGCATTCGACGGCCTTTCGCGCCACGCACGAGGCAGCGCTGCAGGCCAGCCCGTTCCGCGTTTTCACGTCGCTGCTGCGCCTGGAACTGATCGATGACGTGGCGCTGCGCGAGAAGGCCGCCCGCATCCTGGCGGCGCGCCAGATCTTCACGGACCGCGCGCTGGCGCTGACCGCCCGCTTCGAGGCGGAAGGCGGCCTCACCGAGGCCGACGCCCGCGAGTTTGTCGCCGAGGCGCTGCATACGTTCCGCTGGCACAGCGAGTCCACGGTCAGCCTGGACGACTACCGCGAGCTGCACGGCCAGCATCGCCTGATCGCCGACGTGGTGGCGTTCAAGGGCCCGCACATCAATCACCTGACTCCGCGCACGCTGGACATCGACGAAGCGCAGGCCGAGATGCCGCGGCGCGGCGTGTCGGCCAAGGCCGTCATCGAAGGCCCGCCGCCGCGCAAGTGCCCGATCCTGCTGCGTCAGACCAGCTTCAAGGCGCTGGAAGAGCCCGTGCGTTTTGCGGGCGCCGACGGCGCCAGTGCGGTGGGCAGCCACACGGCCCGCTTTGGCGAGATCGAGCAGCGTGGCGTGGCGTTGACCCGCAAGGGCCGTGCGCTGTACGACCAGCTGCTGGATCTGGCCCGCAGCCGCATCAGCGGCGCACCCAACGAAGGCAACGCGGCCGCCTACATGCAGAACCTGCAGGATTGCTTTGCGGCATTTCCCGACAACTACGCGGCGTTGCATGACCAGGGGCTGGCGTACTTCCGATACTTCCTGACGGGCAAGGCCGGCACGCCGGAGACGTCCGAACTGTCCGCCTTGATCGACGCGGGGTTCATCCAATACGAACCGCTGGTGTACGAAGACTTCCTGCCGGTCAGCGCGGCCGGCATCTTCCAGTCGAACCTGGGCGACAAGGCGCAGGCCGAGTACGCGCAGAATGCGAGCCAGACGGCATTTGAAGCCGCGCTGGGCGCCCGCGTGCTGGATGAGCTGGCGCTTTACGACGACACGCAGGCGCGCTCGCTCGAGGCCTGCCTGCAGGCGCTCGCCGCGCCCGTGGACGCATGAGCCGGCTGGATCGCTGCCTGTCGGTGGGTGACTTCGAACGCGAGGCGCGGCGCATCATGCCGCGCTGCGTCGAAGGCTACATCTGCGGCGGCACGGAAGACGGCGCGTCGCTGGCCGAGAGCGTGCGTGCCCCGCGCGACATCGGCTTTCGGCCGCGCGGGCTGCGCGTGGTGGACCAGCGCAGCAGCCAGGTCAGCCTGTTTGGCCAGGATTACGCCATGCCGGTGGGCTTCGCGCCGACCGGCTTCTCGGCCATCGTTATGCACGAATGCGATCTGGCGCTGGCGCGCGAGGCCCAGGAGGCACGGATTCCGTTCATCATCAGCGGCGCCTCCAGCGTGCCGCTCGAACGCCTGCAGGCGGCGACCGGCAACCGCTGCTGGTACCAGGCCTATCTGCCGGGCAACATCGATCGCATCGGCAAGCTGCTGGCGCGGCTGCGTGCGGCCAGCATCCCCGTGCTGGTGGTCACCATCGACACCTGCGTGGGCGCCAACCGCGAGAACCTGCAACGGCTGGCCTTCACCGTCCCGTTCAAGATGAGCGGCCGCGTCGTGCTGGACGGCATGCTGCATCCGCGCTGGACGCTGAACGTCTTCATGCGCACGCTGCTGGGCAGCGGGGTGCCCCGGTTTTCGAACCTGTACGAAGAGATCGGCCCGCCCATCACGCAGGACCCGCCCAACGGCTTTCGCGGCGAGCGCGACAAGCTGTCGTGGGAACACATCCGCTGGATCCGCGAGAACTGGCCGGGCAAGCTGGTGCTCAAGGGCGTCATGCACCCCGACGATGCGCGGATGGCGCATGCGGCGGGCGCGGACGGCGTGATCGTGTCGAACCACGGCGGCCGCCAGCTCGACGGCTGCATTTCGCCGCTGCAGGCATTGCACGATGTCGTGGCCGCGGTGCCCGAAGGCTATCCCGTGATGGTCGACGGGGGCTTCCGGCGCGGCGCCGACGTGCTCAAGGCCGTGGCCCTGGGCGCGCGCATGGTGTTCACCGGCCGCCCGCAGCTCTTTGGCGCGGCGGTGGCGGGCGCCGCCGGCATCCGCAAGGTGGCGCGGATCTTTCACAGCGAGATTTCCACGAACATGGCGCTGCTGGGCTGCGGCACGCTTGCCGACGTCACGCCGGACCTGATCGCGCCGGTGCAACCGGCCGGACCCTGGAGTTCCCGGCCGGCCGTCTGATTCCCACCGGGCCGCCCGGCCCGGACAACAACAAGAAATGGCGCGGCGTAACGTCGCGCCCCACCGCTTTCAACAGGAGGAAACATGAAAAAAATCTATTCCAAGCTGGCTGGCGTTGCCGCGGCGCTCGCGTGTGTCGTGGGCGGCCCCGCCCTGGCCCAGGCAAACGGCTATCCCACCAAGCCCGTGCGGCTGGTCGTGGGCTACGCGCCGGGAGGCACGACCGACATCAGCGCCCGCATGATCGCGGACGTGCTGGGCAAGGAATTCGGCCAGACCTTCGTGGTCGAGAACAAGCCGGGCGCCAACAGCAACATCGGCGCCGAGACCGTCGTCCGCGCGCAGCCGGACGGCTATACGTTCTTCGTGGGATCTATCTCCACGGCGATCAACCAGTCGCTGTATTCCAAGATGTCCTATGACGCGCTCAAGGACCTGGACGCGGTCGCGCTGCTGAACGTGGTGCCCAACATCCTCGCGGTCAACGCGAACGTGCCGGTCAAGACCGTGCAGGAATACATCGAGTACGCCAAGAAGAATCCCGGCAAGCTGACCTGCGCCTCGCCCGGCAACGGTTCGTCCGCCCACCTGGGCTGCGAGCTCTTCAAGATGAAGACCGGCATCGACATCCTGCACGTTCCGTACCGCGGCAGCGGTCCGGCCGTGGCCGACCTGCTGGGCGGCCAGGTGGACTCCATCTTCGACAACCTGCCGCCGCTCCTGCCACACGTGCGCGCCGGCAAACTGACGGGCCTGGCCGTCACCACCGCCAGCCGCGTGCCGTTCGCGCCCGAGATCCCGACCATCGCCGAGTCCGGTGTGCCGGGCTTTGACGTGGCGGCCTGGTTTGGCCTCTTCGCGCCCGCCGGCACCCCGCCGGAGATCGTGCAGAAGGTCAACGCTGCCATCAACAAGGCCCTGACCTCCGATTCGGCGCTGGCCGCCAGCTACCAGACCAACGGCTTTTTGCTTCCCCCGCCGCCCAACACCCCGCAGGCGTTCAAGGCGTTCATGGAAAGCGAAACCCGCAAGTGGGGCGACGTGGTCAAGGCGACGAATCTGCAGATCAACTGATCGGCGGGGCAGGGGGCGAGGGCAGCGATGACCCTCGCGTCAGCCGCTTCACGGATAAAGCGGGACGGCTTTCCCGCTTTCAAAATTACGTGATAGAATGCTCGACTTTCCAGCAAGGTTCGCCTTGTTGGAGTGGTCAAGCCGACGTGGTGAAATTGGTAGACACGCTATCTTGAGGGGGTAGTGGCGAAAGCTGTGCGAGTTCGAGTCTCGCCGTCGGCACCAAGAAATTCCTCGCAATGAACCCGCATCTCTCTTTGAGGATGCGGGTTTTTTGTTGTTCAGATGGCGCCGGGCTCGGCATCAAGCTCCGTCGGGCTCGGCACCCCATCGGCCGGGCTCCGCCTGGCTCGGTTGCATCCCGTCGTCATCTTCGCCGATCTCCCCGGCGACATCCCCTTCGATCCGCTATCCGCCTGCTCGTCCTGATGGCGCGATTCCCTCGTGACTCCCCGTCCGTTTCCCGATCTCCGCAAACCGCTCACGCCCTGAGCGTGCGCGCTGAAGGCCCCCGACCTGTCACAAGCGGGATACAAACTACGCTTGAAATGTGCTGAAAAATAACCATGTGTTACCATCGCAGCCGATCTATGTAACCAAGTATTTGAATTAACTACAAGGAGAGCAGGATGCGCTGCATGGGGTGGGTGGGAAAGGGGGTGCTGGTTGCGGCTGTTGCCGTGCTGTCAGGTTGCGCGGGGACGCGGACCGTAAGCGAGAAAGACGCTTCCATCCATCTCGCCGCGTCGGATTACCAGGCTTATGCCGCGCGCTACCTGGACGCGAAGGGCCAACCGACGTATGACCCGGCCAGCCTGCTGGACGCGCTGGAAGCGGGCAAGGCGTTCAACGACGCCGGCATGTGGGCGCTGAGCCGCGACGCCTTCAACGCCGCGGCCACCCAGTTGAACTGGAAGGAAGACACGGTCGAAACGCCGGCCGAAGTCGCCAACCTGATCGGCACGACCCTGACCAGCAGCGCGTTCGGCGCCTATCAGGGCAAGATCTACCAAGGCTCGCTCGTCGACTACTACCAGGCCATCAACCATCTGATGCTGGGCGACGAGAGCAATGCCCGGGTGGACTTCAACCGCTTGCAGGTCCGGCAGGGCAACGCGCAGACCCAGCTCAAGGCCTATTCCGATACCGTCAACGCGTCGGTGAAGACCGGTCTGGCCGACGAGAAGAGCGAAGGCGCCAAGAAAAGCCTGGGCGAGGTGGGCCCCAAGATCGCCGACGGCGTGAAAGATCTGCCTAGTGGATTGAAGTCGTCGAAGATCCGCCTGTCGGCCGGTGACGCAATGAGCGCCGTCTTCCGTGCGACGTCCTCGTCCACGTCCGACAAACGCTCGAACGTGTCCCGGGACATGTTGAAAAGCGCCAACGCCGCCAGCGCCACGCGCGGCGGCAATGCGGTCCTTGCCTACCTGAGCCGGGAGCTGCAGCAGGGCAAGGGCGTCTTGAAGAACAAGGTCATCGTGCTGTACGAAGACGGCGTCGGACCCGGGTTCAAGGAGTTTCGCATTGACCTGCCCCTGTTCATCGTCAGCGACAAGGTCACCTATAGCGGCATCGCGCTGCCCCAGTTTGTTCGCGGACAGGCCGCCTACGGCAGCCTGAAGGTGGGTTCGGGCAAGACGCAGCAGGAAACCGCCGTCCTGACCGACCTGAACGAAGTGGCCGGGCTGGAGTTCGATGCCGGCTACAAGGGCGTGGTGGCCAAAGCCGTGATTTCCACGGTCTTGAAGACCACCGCCCAGGCCGCTGTGAACAACCAGATCGACAAGCAGAAGGCGGATCCGCTGGTGGCCGGGCTGCTGAAGCTGGGAACCGGCGCCGTGCAGTACGCCCTGACCAAGGCGGACGTTCGCGCCTGGGCCAATCTGCCTGACACGCTGCAAATGGTGGTGGTCGACCGCCCGAAAGACGGTTTGCTGACGCTGGCCGCTGCCCAGGGCGAATCCCTTGCACAGATTCCGCTGCAGGAAGACGTCAATACGCTGGTGCTGGTGAAAGCGTCCGGCACGGCGGGCAAGCCGGCTGTGTACGTGCAGCCGCTGCCGGCCCAGGCGCCGGTCACCCAAGCTGCCGCGCCGGTCAAAGTTGCCGGTGGTCTCTGACATGCAGCCGCTTGTTCGAGGATTGGCCATCGTCCTGCTGGCGGGGATTGCTGGCGGTGTGCAGGGGGAAACACGGGTGCCGCTCGCGGCGCCGCGGGTCATCACCTGCGACATGACACTGGCCCCCGAAACGGCCCTTCAGGTCGTGGATGAGGCCAGCCCGCAAGGGGCGGCGGTGGAGGGCGCGGCGTTGATAGACCTGCGCAACGGCATGAAGGCGGTGCAGTTCTCTGTCCGCAACGCGCGCGACCCCCAGCCCTTCGGCGTCATTCTGCGCGTCCGATACGCGGTCCAGTGGTTTGACGATTGCGGGCGCCGCGTCGTCAACGGCGCCCAGGTCGTCGATGGCCTGGCGTTGGACCCTCGGCGTCAGGAAATCATCCAGTCCACGGCCATGGATCCCCTGGCCACGCGCGCCATCGTGCGCATATACGTTGAAAACTGAGCATCAAACATCCATGAAAAAAGCATCTCTCATCGCCCTCCTGGCGCTGTCGCTGGCGGGCTGCCAGAACATGGCAGTGGTTTCCAGCAACCCGAATGGCGATCTCAGCCGCACCGGCCAGCCGGGCATGGTGTCCTTCGGTCTGCAGAACACGGATTTTGAATACGCGTCGAAGAAGGCCGTGCAGGAGTTTCTGGAATCTCCCTACGCCAAGAAGCCGGGCGGCGGCCGCTGGGTCGTGCAGATGGGCGAAGTGGTCAACGACACGACGTTCCGCATCGACACCGCCAGCATGACCTCGCGCATGAAGATCGCGCTGACGAAGACCGGTCAGTTCATCTTTACCGGCGCGACGGGCGCCGAACGCACGGACTTCGTGAAGGACTCGCGTCAACTCAGCAAGTCCAAGATGTTCAACCAGAAGACGGTCGCCCGTAATGGCACCGTGGTCGCGTCCGATCTGGAAATGGGGGGCGCGATCCGTCAGCGCACGGTTGTCGACGGGGCGCAGAAGCAGCAGCAGCTGGAGTACGAATTTGATTTCCGCGTGGTTGAGCGTGATACCGGCCTGGAAATTTTCCAATCCCTGATCCCCATCGAGAAGCTGGGGCCGAATCAGAATTTCGCTTGGTAAGAGGCCGCGTCATGTTCAAATTCACCCCGATCGTCCTGGCGTTGTCCCTGCTTGCCGCAGCCGGCACGCCGATGCAAACCGCGCGGGCGCAAACCCCGGCCCAGCCCGCAGCACAGCCCGCAGCACAACCCGCAGCGGGCGCGCACGCCGTGACCCCCGTTCCCGGCCAGGCGCCGGAGGCGTTGCTTGACAAGGCCACCGGCGCCAATGCCATGGGCGATGAGCCCGTCCAGAGCTACGAAGACTGGGTGGCCGAATTCGAAGAGCAGTTCGGCCAGGCGATGGGCAAGGCCCAGGATGGGCGAGTCTTCTACGCCGGCTTTGCGCCGCTGTCGGTCGACAGTGCGGCCAATCCGCATTACGGCACGCAGTTGGCCCTGGCCTACGAGCGCGCCGTGTTCGACATGCAGGCCGATTACATCCTGTCGACCTATGGCCGCCTGACCACCCAGACGATCCTGACGCGTTTTGAGGACCAGTCCAGCAACAAGGACGTCTTCGATCCGGTGGAGCTTGAAGCCGCGCTGAAAGCCGGTGGCGGACGCTTGGAAGCCTTGATCGACAAGGCGCTGACGCTGCTCGACAAGAAACTCGATAACGCATTGGTCGAGGAGGGCGTCCCGGCGGAGGACGTCAAGAAGATGACCGTGGAACAGAAGAAAACGCTGTTCAAGGACAATCTGAGCAAGAGCGTGACCAAGTCGGCCTACCAGAACATGCAAGGCCTCGTGCCGGTGCAGACGCGCATCTTCTCGCAGACGGCAAATGGCAAGAAGGCCATGCTGGTGGCGGTCATTGCGGTGCAGTCCGAAAAGACCCGGCAATTTGCGCAGGACATCGCGCGCAAGCGGCCGACGCTGGTCAAGGGCGACCCCAAGGTGCTCAAGGATCTGCTGCCCGCCAATGAAAAGGGCTATCTGAACGAGGTCGGCCTGCGATTTACCTACGACGAGGCCGGTCGTCCGATGCTGCTGTCCTATGGCCGCGCATCGGTGCCGATGGACCCGAGCTGGAGCGCGTCGCGCGCGATTCGCGCCAAGCAGACGGCCCAGGGTATCGCGCAGGCGATGGCCGAGGCGAACATCGTTGCCTTCATGAACAACAACATCCGGATCTCCGAGAACACGGAGACGGGCGACGTCAACGAAGACCTGGCCCGCCAGGTGACCGAGATCGAGAACGGCAAGGTTGGCCAGAGCCAGCAGATCAAGGAACAGATCGCCGAAACGATCCAGAAGCGGTCGCGCACCGGCACGGCGTCGGCAAGCGGCGAGTTGCGTGGCACCAGCATCGTCAAGCGCTGGTCCACCCAGGACGGCAACGGCGTCGAACACGTGGGAACCGTGGTGGGGTGGACGTACGGGCAATTGGAGAACGCCAACGCCATCGACGCGCAGATGCGCGGGCGCGGCAACGGCGCGCAGCCGAACGGCGCGGCCGCCACGGCTACCGACCAGAACCGCTCGTCGAAGTCCATCAACAGCAAGCATGACTTTTAACGGCGGTTGACCGCCCCTACAGGATCACTGCATGAAAGCCGTTCTTTCGACCCTGCTGGTTTCGTTGGCAATTTGTCTTGGCCTGATGCCGAGCGCCCAGGCGCAAGTCACGGAGGCTACCGTGACGGCCGATGGCCAGGGCATGAGCCGCGAAGAGGCCATTCAGGCCGCGCTGGTCAGCGCGGCCGGGCAGGCGTTTGGCGTGCGCCTGTCGGCGCAGTTCGTGACGCAGAACGTGTCTGTCGATGCGTCCGTGGACAATCAGGATCATTCCACGGTCGTCAGCGCCATGAACAAGAACATTCGCCAGACGCTCAATACGCCGCAAAATGCGCCGATACTCGGTTACGACGTCAACAACGTGGCTGAGTTTCCGGGCCGCGGCTGGGAAGCCACCGTCACGCTGCGCTACGCCAAGTACGAACGTCTGGGCGCGGACAGCAACCGCCGTAGCGTGGTCGTGGTCAGCAACAGCAGGCAGTTTCGTCCTCAGTTGATCCAGACCGTCGGCGAATCGCTGGTGGGCACGCGGCGCTTCGATGTGCTGAATCGGGAAAACGACAGGCTCTTCCAGGATGAGAAGGAGTTCATCCTGGGCGACGCGGCGGCCAATCCCGAGGTCGCCCGCCTGTCGCAGGCCAGTGGCGCCGATTATCTCGTGGTGGCCCAGTTGCAGAGTCTTGGCGTCAGCAACAACCAGCGCGAAACCATTGCCATGACGGGCGAAGTCCTGGTCAACAGCAGCGCCAGCGGCACGCTGCAATTGCAAGTGATCGAGTTCTCTTCCCGCAAGATCAAATGGTCGGGGTCGCAGAAGTTCGGCGGCAACTATGCGGGCGCCACCAGTGTGGGCGCCGATACCCTGAACAAGCTGATCGGCGGCGCCGCCGACAAGCTGGTTGCCCGCATGGTGGATGCGATCTATCCGATGCAGGTCATCAAGGTGATGGGCGATACGGCCATCATCAATCGCGGAGAAGGCGGCATCGCAGCGGGCGACACCTATGCGGTCTTCCTGGTGGGCGAAGAACTGCGCGATCCGCAGAGCGGGGAATCGCTGGGGGCGATGGAATCCGAAGTCGGGGTGGGGCGCGTCACGGAGGTCAAGCCCAAGTTCTCTTTCCTGAAGATGGCGTCGGGCACCCTGAGCGAAGGCGGCAGTTACATCGTGCGCAAGACCGACAAGAAGGTGCAGGCGCCGGCGGCTGCCAGGCCCGCCCCGAAGCGCGCATCGGCCGCTGCCGAGAAATCCCAGGCCCCGGATCGCGCGAACGTGTTTCTCAATAATTGAGGCGTATCGGCCAGCCAATCCGGAAAATGTTTCCGGATTGGCCTGGAAAACAGATTTCCATGTTGGGAAACAATCGGCCGCCGCCCGGGATCGTCTAGGAAACCGGGCCCATTCCGGCGAAATCCGCGGGTCGGCCGTGCCAAACGCGCGCTTGTGCGCGGGCAGATGCCCGCATACCATATGGCCACCACGCGCCTGCGCCATCCTGCATCCGTTCGTTTGGATAGAACGGTTCGCCGCGCTACCCCGCAAGTTTTCAACGACACAGTGCAGCAGTCGTCTCCAGAGATTGCCATGCTAAATGCGTCCGTCCGGCGCGATATTGCCGAACTGACCCCGCTATCGAATGATCTGAGCGTCCTGCCGCGGATGACGTTTCATGCCGCGTGGGCGGCCAGTCCCTTCGACGTCCTGGACATGAGACCGCTCTCGATCGCCGCGGCAGGCAGCGAACGGGACGTGTATCTGCACCCGGCCGACAGCTCGCTGCTCATCAAGATCATCAATGGCGCGCGCCGCAGCCAGCCGGACCGCAAGCGGGCCTGGTACAAGCGCTTTCAGCGGGATGACGCGCACCGGGTGTTCATCATGGAGACCGTCGAGTACATCGCCACGTCCGCTCGCCAAGGAGCGCATGTGAGCAATGTGCTCATGGCGCGCATCTTTGGTTTGGTGCTGACCTCGAAGGGGTTGGGGCTGGTGGTCGAGCGCATCGTCGACGCCCACGGTAACCTGGCGCCCACCCTGAAAGAGGTGGTGGCGCGGCACGGGTTTTCCCCAGAACTGCGGCATCGCGTGCATGACTTCATCATGGCGCTGATCGATGCGCACGTCATCTTCAACGACGTCAGCGCCAGCAATATCGTCGTAGGCTTCAATGCCGAAGGCCGGGAAGGCCTTTATCTGGTGGACGGCTACGGCTCCAAGCAGCTGATTCCCGTGTATTCGTGGAGCAAGGCGCTCAATGGCCGGCGCATCCTGCGCCGCTACGACACGATGACGAAAAAGCTGCTGGCCGCGAGCGCGCGGCGCCTTTAGGCGCTCAGCCCTTCAGTCTGTCCGGCACGTCGTCCATGTCGCTGCACACCGCCAGCACCTCGGCCGGCTTTCTGCTCAGCGACAGATACACATGCCCGATACTGCTGTCGAAGTATGCCGATTCCAGGCGGTTCAGCACGACGCTGTCGCCATTTTCAAACTGGATGCGGACCTTGCCCGACAGGACCACGACGAATTCCTGGCCGGGATGGCGAATGTAGTCCTCAAATTCCACCACTTTGCGCGAGTCGATCATGGCGACCATCGGCAGCATCTTCTTGCCGGGGTATTCGCCCATCAGCAGGCGGTAGTGATAGTTCTCGGTGATGTAGTCGCGGGCGTCGCTGAGCCGGTTCTTGACGAAGGTGGGGGCAACCGCGGCCTGCGCGGCGTCGCGCAGCATGAACATGCGGGTCATGTCGATGTCGAGCGCGCGGGCCAGGGCGGCGAATTTCTCGTAGCTGAGGGCGATCTGGCCGAGTTCAGCCTTCGATAGGGTCGATACCGCGATGCCGCTGGCCTTGGACAGCGCCTGCAAGGTCATTTTCCTGGCCTTGCGCTCGGCGCGCAGGCGGGCGCCCATTTCTTCCTTGCCCACGATCTCTGGCGGGGATGTGTTGCCGGTTGGGGCCATGTAGCGGTCTGGCTGATAGGGTTGAAGGCAGGGGCAGGGCCCGCAAGCCCCGCCGCGTGTAGCCGGATTGTAAGGGGTGGGCCGGATCAGGCGGGTGGTTGGGCGCCGGTGCGTTCGACGATCATCCGGTAATGCTCGGGCCGGCGGTGGGCGGCGAAATTGAAGATGTTGGCGCGGTAGTGATCCGACACCGACAGGTCGCAGACGAAATTGATGACCTCGTCGTCCTCGGAAAAGGTGCGCACCATGATTTCGCCGGTGGGCGCGACGATGCAGGACCCGCCGATCATGGGGTTGCCTTCCTCGACGCCGGCCTTGGCTGCCGCCGCCACCCAGCAGGCGTTCTGGTAGGCGCCGGCCTGCAGCGACAGCAGGTGATGGTGCATGCGCAGGTGGATCGGCTCGTTCCATTGCACGTAGCCCGACGGCGTGTTGTAGCCGGCCATGACGACCTCCACGCCCTGCAGGCCCATGACGCGAAACGTCTCGGGCCAGCGGCGGTCGTTGCAGATGCACATGCCGATGGCGGCGTCCGGGGTCTGCCACACGGGAAATCCCAGGTCGCCGACGGCGAAGTACTTCTTTTCCAGGTGCTGCAAGGGCGCGCCGTCGACAGTCTGCGCGTCGCCGGGGATGTGGATCTTGCGGTACTTGCCCACGATCTGCCCGTCGCGGCCCACCAGGATGCTGGTGTTGTACTGCGCGCCGTCCGCGAGCTCGGCGTAACCCAGGTAAAAACCGATGCCCTTGTCGCGCGCCGCGTCGAACAGGGGGCGGGTCAGCGGGCCCGGCATCTCGGTCTCGAAAAATTCCTGCACTTCGCGGGGTTCGTCCAGGGACCAGCGCGGAAAGAAGGTGGTCAGGGCCAGTTCCGGAAACGTCACCCAGGCGGCGCCGCGGCTGTGCGCGTCTTCCAGCAGGTCGATCAGACGGCGCACGACCTGAACGCGGGTGTCGCTGCGCTGCACAGGGCCCAGCTGCGCGACGGCAAGGTGGAGCTTGCGGGCGCTCATGCGCCGCTCCCGGCGGCGGTACGGGCCAGAACGCGGCCGGCGTGCTGGCCGGTGAAGGCCTGCTCCTCCCAGACGGGCGCGCCGTTGACGTAGACCGAATGGATGCCGGCCGCGCGTTCGGTGGGGCGTTCGAAGGTGGCGGCGTCCGCCACGGTGGCCGGGTCGAAGACGACGAGGTCGGCAAAGTAGCCGGGCTGCACCTGCCCGCGCTCGGCCAGCCCGAACTTGGCGGCGGTCAGGCCCGTCATCTTCCAGACGGCGGTTTCCAGCGGGAACAGCCCCAGGTCTCGCGAATAATGGCCCAGCACGCGCGGGAAGGTGCCCCACAGCCGGGGATGCGGGCGCTCGTCGTGGGGCAGGCCGTCCGAGCCGATCATGGTCGGGCCGAACTTGAGGATGCGCTGCACGTCGGGCTCGTCCATCATGAAATAGATGGCGCCGGCCGGTTGCAGGTCCGGGACGACGTCGTACTTGGACTTGCCGCGCTCGGCGGCCACTTCGTCCAGGTCGCGGCCGCTCAGCTCCGGATACGGCTTGCACCAGGTGATGATGGTGCGGCCGGCCAGCAGGACGCGGTCCTGCTTGAGCATCGTGGATCCGGCCACGTAGGGGTAGGCGTCCAGCGAGACATCCTGCTTGGCCATCGCGGCTTCGATCAGCGGCAGGGTTTCGGCGGACCGCCCGAAGTTGGGCTGGCCCATGACCTTGTGATGCGAGATCACGACGGGCACGTCCAGTTCGCGGCCGATGCGGAAGGTCTCTTCCAGCGCTTGCACGATGTGTTCGCCTTCGTCGCGCATGTGCGTGGCGTAGATGCCGCCGTGCGTGTTGAGCGGACGGCAGACCTCGATGATTTCCTCGGTGGTGGCCTGGGCCGCGGGCGGGTAGAACGTGCCGGTGGAGATGCCGATGGCGCCGCTGGACAGCGCGTCGTCGGCCAGCGATTGCATAGCCTGCACTTCGTCGGGCGTGGCGGCGCGCTGCAGGTCGGACATGACGGCCGCGCGCAGCGTCGAATGGCCGACCATGCAGGCGGCATTGACGGCGGCGGGCGTGGCGCGCAGCGCATCCAGGTAGTCGGAGAAACGTTCGAAGCGGTAGGAGCCGCCTTCGTCCAGCAGGTCCAGCGGCGCCGGCGGGCTGGCGTGGGCGTGGGCCAGCGGCGCCAGGCTGATGCCGCAGTTGCCGGTGACGACGGTGGTGACACCCTGCGAGATCTTGGGCGTCATGTCGCGGCGCTTGAGCAGGTAGTTGTCGTCGTGCGTGTGCGAGTCGATGAACCCGGGGGCCACCACCTTGCCCGATACGTCGATGCGGCGGCGCGCGGCGCTGCCACTGAGGTCGCCCACGGCGGCGATGCGGTCGCCGCGCACGCCCACGTCGGCGCGCTGGCCCGGGGCGTTGGTGCCGTCGATGACGGTACCGCCGGCGAGGATGTAGTCAAACGGGGTGGCGTCGGGCTGGGACATGCGGTTCTCCGGCAAGGTGGGATCGGGCAATGGGGGATCAGGCAAAGTGGCAGGCGACCTGCTGTTCGGCGGCGACCTGGCGCGGCTGGGGCGTTTCTTCGGCGCAGCGCGGCTGCGCCATGGGACAGCGGGTACGGAACGCGCATCCGGACGGGGGCGACAGCGGGCTGGGGATTTCGCCCTTCAGCACCTCGACGGGGTTGCGCTCCCCGTGGCGCGCGGACGGCACGGCCGCTAGCAGGGCCCGGGTGTAAGGGTGGGCCGGACGGTCGAAGATCGCATCGCGGGTGCCGATCTCCACGATCTTGCCCAAATACATCACGGCCACGCGGTGGCTGATGTGGCGCACGACGCTCAGGTCGTGCGAGATGAACACGTAGGTCAGCCCCAGGTCGCGCTGCAGGTCCATCAGCAGGTTGATGACTTGCGCCTGCACCGACACGTCAAGCGCCGACACGGGCTCGTCGCAGACGATGAGCCCCGGGTCCAGCGCCAGGGCGCGCGCGATCACGATGCGCTGGCGCTGGCCGCCCGAGAATTCGTGCGGATACTTGTCGGCGGCGTCGGGCCGCAGGCTGACGCGCGCCAGCAACTGCGACACGCGTTCGCGGATGGCCTCGCGGTCGTGGCCGAAGTTGCGCAGCGGCTCGCCGATGATGTCGCGCACGCGCATGCGCGGATTCATCGACGAAAACGGGTCCTGGAAGATGAACTGCATGCGGCGGCGCATGGCGCGCAGCTGGCTGCTGTTCATCTTGGCGAGGTCTTCGCCCTCCAGCAGGATGCGGCCTTCGGTGGGATCGGTCAGGCGGATCAGGCACTTGCCGGTGGTGGACTTACCGCAGCCGGACTCGCCGACCAGGCTGAGCGTCTGGCCGCGGGGCACCGACAGCGAGATGCCGTCGACCGCGCGCAGCACCTTGGCGCCGCGCCCGCTATCCACGGGAAAGTGCTTCTTCAGGCCGATGACTTCCAGCATGGGCACCGCGGTGGCGGCGGGCACGGAAGACGCGAGGGGAATGTCGTGCAGGTTCATGGCGGGTCTCATGCGTCTCAGGCGGTCAGGGCGGCGGGTGCCGGTGCGTCCTGGCGGGCCCAGCACCAGACGCGGTGGCGGGCGCCCGCGTCGGTGGCGCCGGGCGCTTCCTCGGTGCAGCGCGGCAGGGCCTCGGGGCAGCGCGCCGCAAAGGCGCAGCCGCGCGAGGCGGGTGTGCGCACCGGAACGATGCCGGGCAGCTCGGCCAGCCGCGCGGTGTGGTCCTGCCCGTCGACGAAGTCGGGCAGCGAACGGATCAGCGCCTGCGTGTACGGGTGCTGCGGACGGTCCAGCACGTCGTCCACGCTGCCTTCCTCGACCTTGCGGCCGGCGTACATGACGATCACGCGCTGGCACATCTGCGCGACCACGCCCAGGTCGTGCGTGATCAGCACGATGGCCGTGCCCAGGCGCGCCTGGATATCGCGCAACAGGTGCAGGATCTGCGCCTGGATGGTGACGTCCAGCGCCGTGGTCGGCTCGTCGGCGATCAGGACCTTGGGCTGACAGGCCAGCGCCATGGCGATCATGGCGCGCTGGCGCATGCCGCCCGAGAGCTGATAGGGGTACTCGCGCACGCGGCGCGCCGGGTCGGAGATCTGCACCAGGTCCAGCAGCGCCTCGGCCTGCGTCAGCGCCTCGCGCCGTGACAGGCCCTGGTGCAGCATGAGCGATTCGCTGATCTGCTTGCCCACCGTGATCACGGGATTCAAGGAGGTCATGGGCTCCTGGAAGATCATCGAGATCTTGTTGCCGCGAATGGCGCGCATCGATTTCTCGGGCAGGGCCAGGAGATCGCTGCCGTCGAACTCGATGCTGCCGCTGGCGACGCGGCCGGGGGCGCGCAGCAGCCGCATGATGGACAGCGACGTGACGCTCTTGCCGCAGCCCGATTCGCCAACCAGCCCCAGGGTTTCACCGGGCAGAAGGTCGAACGAGAGCTTGTCGACGGCCAGCACGGTCGTGTCGTCGCCGTCGAAACACGTGGTGAGGTCTTGCACGCGCAGGACGGGATGGGGTTGCATGTGCGCTCCTACAGCTTCTTGGCCAGGCGGGGATCGAGCATGTCGCGCAGCCCGTCGCCGACCAGATTGACGGCCAGGACGGCCACGCCCAGGAAGAGGCCCGGATACAGGATGATGTGGAACGCCACGGCCACGAAGTTGCGGCCTTCGGCCATGATGTTGCCCCAGCTCGGGATGTGCGGCGGAATGCCCACGCCCAGGAAGCTCAGCACGGCTTCGGTCAGGATGGCGGAGGCCGCGATGAACGTGGCCTGCACCATCAGCGGCGCAAACAGGTTGGGCAGGATGTGGCGCACCAGGATCGACGGCACCCGCGTGCCGACCGAGACGGCGGCCTCGATGTAGGGCTGCTCGCGGATGGTCAGGACCAGCGCGCGCACCAGGCGCACGACGCGCGGCACCTCGGGAATGACGATGGCGATGATGACGGTGCCCAGCCCGCCCTTCAGCGTGGCCATCAGCGCAATCGCCAGCAGCACGCCGGGGATGGCCATCAGGCCGTCCATGATGCGCATGATGACGGCGTCGATGCGGCGGAAGTAGCCGGCCATCATGCCCAGCACCACGCCGGCGGCGGTGGAGACGATGGCGACCACGATGCCGACCAGCAGCGAGATGCGGGCGCCCCAGACGGTGCGCGAATAGACGTCGCGGCCCAGCGCGTCGGTGCCGAACAAGTGCTCGGCCGAGGGCGGCTTCATGCGCGCCAGCGGATTGATTTCCTGCGGGTCGACGGTGGCCAGCCACGGCGCGGCCAGCGCGATGGCCGCGAGGATGATGAGGATCGCGCCGCCGGCGTACAGCATGGGATGGCGGCGCACCGACCGGAACGCGCGCCGCAGGCGCGGCCGCGTGGCGGGAAGGGGCAGGGTGGTCGTGTTCATGCGTGGCCTCTTCTCAATAGCGGATGCGGGGATCGAAGAGCCGGTAGCTCAGGTCGACCAGCAGGTTGATCAGCACGTAGATGCCCGAGGCCACCAGCAGCACGCCCTGGATGACCGGATAGTCGTGGCGCAGCACGGCGTCGATGGTCAGGC
The DNA here is from genome assembly GCF_029866465.1 of Achromobacter mucicolens. NCBI lineage: Bacteria > Pseudomonadati > Pseudomonadota > Betaproteobacteria > Burkholderiales > Alcaligenaceae > Achromobacter > Achromobacter mucicolens. Next base: position 1,152,488 of record NZ_CP123364.1, read on the forward strand.
GGCCCAGGCCGGGGATCGCAAACACCGTCTCGGTCACGACGACGCCGCCGATCAGCAGCGCCACGCCGACGCCGATGGTCGTGACAATGGGATTGGCGGCGTTCTTGAGCGCATGCCAGACGATGGGACCGGACGACAGGCCCTTGGCGCGCGCGGTGCGGATGTAGTCTTCGGACAGGGCCTCCAGCATGGTGGCGCGCGTCATGCGGGTCAGCAGCGCCATGTACACCAGGCCCAGCGACAGACAGGGCAGCACCAGGTGGCGCAAGTAAGGCACGAGGCCATCGGCCAGGGGTTTGTAGCCCTGCACCGGCAGCCAGCCCAGCTTGATGGAAAAGCCGTATACCAGGCTGTAGCCGATCAGGAACACGGGCACTGAGAACGCGCACACCGCGCCCACCATCACCAGCCTGTCCAGCCACTTGCCGGCGTTCCATGCAGCCAGCACGCCCAGGGGAATTGCCGCCAGCACGGCGAACAGCATCGTGAAGAGCGCGATCGAGATCGTCGGGCCCATGCGCTGGGCGATGAGCTGCGAGACGGGCATCTGCGTGGAGATCGACGTGCCCAGGTCGCCCGTGGCGATGTGGCTGACCCAGATGACGAACTGCTGCAACAGCGGCTTGTCCAGGCCCAGGTTCTGGCGGATTTTCTCGACGTCGTCGGCGGTTGCGTTGTCGCCCGCGATCACCGCCGCGGGATCGCCCGGCGACAGGTGTATCAGCAGGAACACCACAACCGCCACGACGGCCATGACGGGTATGACGGCCGCGATGCGGCGCAGGATGAATTTCACGCTGGATTCCCCCCGGCTTGCGGCCGGGCGCGCGCGGCGCCCGGCGTCGGCCTTACGGTTTTTCGATGTTCCACATCACCGGGATGCCGGACTTGACCAGCTCGGTGTGCTTGAGGCCGCGCACGGCAAAGACGGGCTTGAACTCGCCCCACATCACGTAAGGCACCGTCTGGTAGGCGCGCGCCTGGATCTGCGCGGCGATGTCCTTGCGCTTGGCGGCGTCCGTTTCGCGGATCCAGCTGGTGCGCAGGGTGTCCAGTTCCTTGTCGCAGGGCCAGCCCGGCAGGCTGTTGCCGCAGGCGGCGGACAGCCACGGGTTGGTCACCGGCGTGCTGGCGTCGAAGTAACCGCCCCAGGTCAGGAAGATGTTCCAGCCGCCTTGCGCGGGCGGATCCTTCTTCAGGCGGCGTCCGGCCAGCGAGGCCCAGTCCATGGACTGCAGGTCCACGTTCACGCCCGCCTTCTTCATGTTCTGCGCCAGCACCATCACGGCGGGGGCGCTCAGGTGATCGGTGGGGTACAGCAGCACGACCTTCTCGCCCTTGTAGCCCGATTCCTGCAGCAGTTGCTTGGCGCGGGCCACGTCCGGTTTGGCGTAGGGCGCGGCGCCCGCGTCCGTGGCCAGGGGCGAACCGCAGATGTACATGGTGGGGCAGTAGTCGACGCGGTACTTGTCCGGGTAGCCCATCGCGGTCAGCATTTCCTTCTGGCTGACCAGGTGATACAGCGCCTGGCGCGCCAGCGGGTTGTTGAACGGCGGATGCAGCGAGTTCAGGATCACCATGCCTTGCGAGGCAACCGACGTGCTCAGCGTGATGTCGGGATTGGTTTCGAGCACCGGCAGGAAGTCGGGCGTGACCTGTTCGATCATGTCGACCTCGCCGTTCATCAGTGCGGCCGTGGACGTGTTGCCGTCGGGGATGTAGACCCACTCCACGCGGTCCACCTTCACGTTCTTGCCGCCCGCCAGGCCGTCCGGCGCTTCGGACCGCGGCACGTAGGCCGGGTTCTTCACGTAGACCACCTTGTTGCCGGGTACCCATTCATCCCGCTTGAACAGGAACGGACCCGACCCGACCATCTCGGTCACCTGGGTGTTCGGATCGGTGGCGGCCAGCCGCTTGGGCATGATGAAGGGCGGCATGCCGGAGGGTTTGGACAGCGCATCCAGCACCAGGCCGAAGGGCTCTTTCAGGGTCAGCGTGAACGTGTTCTCGTTGGTGGCCGCCAGTTCCGCGCCCGCCGCCATCATGGCCTGGCCCAACGTGTCCTTCTTGGCCCAGCGCTGGATCGAGGCAATGCAGTCCTCGGCCGTCACCGGCGTGCCGTCGTTGAACTTCAGGCCGGGGCGCAGCGTGAACGTCCAGGTCTTGCCGTCCTCGGACTTGGTCCAGGTGTCCACCATCTGCGGCTTGACCTGGCCTTGGCTGTCCTGGGCGAACAGGGTATCGAACACCATGTAGCCGTGGTTGCGCGTGATGTAGGCGGTGTTAAAGAGCGGATCCAGCGTCTTCAAGTCCGCATGCGGCACGAGGCGCAGGGTTTTGGTCTGGGCGAGCGCGCCGGTTGCGGCGCTCATGGCCAGGAGCGCGGCGGCTCCCAGCAGGCTGAAACGTCTGATCATGGATTTCCCCTTGTTGATTCTGGTCTGCCCATCACGGGCGGCTTGGGTGGTTGGTCCTGGGCCTCGGGTCTTACTGCTTGAACGGCCACTTGGGCAGCTGGCGCTTGACGAACGGCAGCGTGTTGAGGTCATTCGTGATGGCGCCGGGCGTCTCGACGTAGATGACGTGGCGGCCCACCTTGGAGTACGAGGCGTAGAAATGCTGCGAGGACTTCACGATGATGAGTTTCATCGCGGCCAGGTCCACGCCGAATTGGGTAAAGAGGTCGGTGCCCATCGCCTGGGTGCGCGAGGTGGTCATCACAAGCGTCACGCCGCGGGTGCGCACGACGGCAACGTCGCCCAGCAGCGCGGGCGTGCCGGCCAGGCCGGTCATGACGGCGTCGCGCTTGAGCGCCAGGATCTCGCAGTCCAGGTCCAGCGGCTGGCCGGACACCGGCGCCACCTTGCCGCCCACGCGCAGCTTGATCTGCGCGCCTTCACCGGCCTCAAAGCACAGCTGCACGGCAACCGGGTCCCAGAACGGGCCCGTGGCGACATCGGTGATGCCGCGCGCCAGCACGCGTTCCAGAATGAACGTGGCATCGCTGGGCGCGCCGCCGCCCGCGTTGTCGGCCGAATCGGCCAGCACCACGGGAAATTCGGTGTGCGCCAGCGCCTGGTCCAGCGCTTCGTCGGCGCCGGGGTAGGGCGGCGCAAGCTGGTCTCGGAACCCGATGATCTCTTCGCCCAGCGTGCGCGCCAGCGCCTCGGCCTGCGCGGGGTTGCCGGCGGTATAGACCAGCACCTTCGAGCCCATGTCCGGCGTGTCGCCCCACGGAAAGCCGTGGGCGATGGACACGGACAGCACGCCTTCCTTGCCCTCCATGGCCAGCAGGCGGTCCACGAAGCTGCGCATCGGCTCGCGGCTGGTGTGCATGATGGAAATCATCTCGCAGTCGAAGACCGCACGCGCGGGCTTGATGCGGCCCTCGGCGCGCGCCACGCACAGGTCGACCAGGTCGAAGGCGCGCTCCAGGATGTCGGTGTGGGGGTATTCCTTGAAACAGACCAGGAAGTCGGCGCTCTGGACCATCGTGTCCGTCAGGTGGCAGTGCGGGTCGAGCTCCGCGCCGATCACGGTATCGGGGCCCACGATCTCGCGCGCGCGGCGCAGCAGGTCGCCTTCGCAGTCGTCATAGCCGTCGGCGACCATCGCGCCGTGCAGGCCAAAGAGGGCGATATCGACCTTGCCCGCGCGGCGCAGATCGTCCAGCAGCTCGTCGCGCAGCGTCTCGTAGGCTTGTCGGGTCGTGATGCCGGCCGGCGTCGCGCCGGCCGTCAGCCCTTCGATGAGCGTCCAGTCCTTGCCCGCGGCGCGCTGGCGCGCCGCCCACAGCGGTCCCGAGAACATCTGCATGCGGTCCGGATGCTGGCCGGCCGGAAAGTAGCCGCGCGCCCGGTAGGAGGCCAGGCCCGTCGGAATGGGAGAAAAGGTGTTGGTCTCGGTCGCCAGGGACCCGGAAAAGATCTTCATGAATGACGCTCCGCGCAAAAAGTGGGGCTTTAGGGCGCGGGCATCGGGGCGCGCGCTTGGGGGTGTCGCCCCGCCAGGCGCTGCGCCTGGCGGTGTCATGCAATCGAACGGGACAGCGTTCAGGCGGCAGGCGTCGTGGACTGGGCATCGCCCAGCCACGCCTGCACTTCGATCTCGACGTCCACGTCCATGGCCAGCTTGGCCTCGACGGTGGAGCGCGAGGGGAAATCGGAAGAGAAATGGCTGCGATAGGCCTCGTTGAACTGCGCGAAATGCGCCAGGTCGGTCAGCCACACGGTCACGCGCACGACGTCCTTCAGGCTTGCGCCGGCCAGGGCCAGGGTTTCCTTGATGCGGTCGATGGCGGCATGCGTCTGGGTGGCGACGTCGCCGCGCACCACCTGGCCGGCGGCATCCATCGGGATCTGGCCGGACAGGAACAGGAAGCCGCCCGCCTGGGTGGCGCGCGAGAAAGGCAGGGGCAGGGTGCTGGGGTAGCGGGTAATGGCGGTCATTTGGGCAATCTCGGTGTCGTAGGCAATAAGGTCAGCGCAGGCGCTCGGGCCGCACGGCGTCGGCATTGACGCCGTGCGCCTGCAGGTGATCGGGAATGGGCTGGTGCGTCAGCAATGCGGCCGCCAGCTCGGACGTGGCCGCCGCGGTCTGGATGCCGTAGCCGCCTTGCGCCGCCAGCCAGAAGAACGCCGGCGTGGCCGCGTCCCAGCCCACCACGAAGTCACCGTCGCGCACGAACGAGCGCAGGCCGGCCCAGGTGTGTTTCGGGCGGCGGATGGTCAGCGACGTGGCGGTTTCGATGCGGTAGATGCCGGTGGCGACATCCAGTTCCTCGGGCACCACGTCGTGCGCATCGACCGGATCGGCATTGGCGGGCGAGCCCAGCAACTGCCCCGCGTCGGGCTTGAAGTAGTAGCTTTCGTCCACGCCCACTACCGCGGGCCAGTGCGAGAAATCGACGTCTTCCGGGCCACTGAAGGTGAACGCGGTGCGGCGGCACGGCTGCAGGCCAACGGGGGCGGCGCCGCACAAGCCGGCCGTGTGGTCGGCCCAGGCGCCCGCGGCGTTGACGACGGCCCGCGCGCGGATCTGCCGGCCATCGGCCAGGGTCAGCGTCCAGACATCGTTCTCGAAAGCGGCGCCCGCCAGTTCGGCGTTGTTGTGCAGCACGGCGCCCTGGCGGCTCATCCCGCGCAGGAAACCCTGGTGCAGCGCATGCACGTCGATGTCGCGCGCATCCGGTTCCTCGATCGCGCCGCACAGCTGGTCTTCGCGCAGGCAGGGCACGCGCTTGACGGCCTGGCTGGCGTCGATGAGGGTGACGTTTGGCGACTGGCGGTGGAAGTCTTCGAAGGCGTCCTGCAGCAGATCCTTCTGATCCGGCGTCCCGATGTACAGCACGCCGCGAGGGCTGAGCAGCGGATGTTCGCAGAAGCCTTCCGGCGGATGCTCGTAGAACGCGCGGCTGGCGCGCGTAAGCGCCTTGATCTGCGTGGTGCCGTAGGTCTCCATGAACATGGCCGCCGAACGGCCGGTGGAGTGATAACCGGGTTGGGACTCTCGTTCCAGCACCACCACGGACGCCGAGGCGCTCAGGCGGTAGGCCACGGAGGCGCCGGCGATGCCCGCGCCGATCACGGCAAAATCGTATAGGGTTTCAGCAATCATTTTGTCGGAAGCGAGAATTCTCTTATTTGATAATTCTCGAATACGATAGTTTTTTGACGCGGCGGGGGTAATAGGGGAAAGCCCGCATCGGGGCAAAAAGCACGCAATGGGGCGCGGACGCGCGAATCGGGGACGCCGCGCGATGCGGGCGGTTGCTTCAGCCCAGCTTGCCCAGCAAGCCAATCAGCTTGCGACGCTCTGCCGCGCCCAGCTTGGCGCTGATGCGCGCGTCGTGCGCCTGCACGGCTTCGGTGATGGCGGCCAGCGCATCGTGGCCGGTCTGCGTCATGGCCAGCGCGTACGCGCGCCGGTCGTGCTCGGCCTCCTGGCGTTCCACGTAGCCCAGGTCCTGCAGCTGGTTCACGATCTGCACCGCGCCCGACCGCGCAATGCCCAGGATGCGGGCCAGGTCGGTGAGCTTGAGGTTTTCGTTCGCGGCGATCAGCGTCAGCGCCGAGTACCGCTGCGGCGTGATGTCCCACGGCGCCAGCGCGGCCAGGAAGTCCTCGTAGATCAGGATCTGCGCGCGCCGGATCGCGTAGCCGACCAGGTCGTCCAGCGCGCCGTACTGAACGCCCGGCACGTGCGGATCGAAGTGTTCGCCACGGGCCGCGGGGCGGCGAGGGCGTTGGACGGATGCTCTGGACATGGGGGCGGATCGCGGACGGGGCCTCAACACTAATGCAGGCATTGTCGCCGCGCCACCGGATTGCGGGAAATCCCTCGTGCGGAAGGCGGGGCGATTTTGTTATGTTGCATAACAAATAAGACCAGGAGTGGACATGCAAATCGTCATTGCCGGCGCGGGTATCGGCGGGCTGACTCTCGCGCTGATGCTGCACCGCCGCGGCATCGGCTGCCGCATCTATGAAAGCGCGCAGGAACTGCGCCCGCTCGGCGTCGGCATCAACCTGCTGCCCCACGCCGTCAGCGAGATCGAACGGCTGGGCCTGATGCCCGCGCTGGCCGAACGCGCCATCGAGACCTCGCAGCTGCACTACTACAACAAGCTGGGCCAGCCGATCTGGCGCGAGCCGCGCGGCCGCGAGGCCGGCTATCCGCTGCCGCAGTTCTCGGTGCATCGCGGCGAGTTCCAGATGCTGCTTGCGCAGGCCGTGCGCGAGCGCCTGGGCCCGGATGCCATCGTCCCCGGCATGGTGCTGGAGTCCGCCACCCAGGACGCGGACGGCGTGCAGGCGCAGTTCCGCAGCCGCGCGGACAACACGCTGCATTCCGTGCAGGGCGACATCCTGGTGGGCGCCGACGGCATTCATTCCGCGCTGCGGCGCCAGCTGCATCCCGTGGGAGACGAACCCCGGTTCTCCGGCCGCATGCTGTGGCGCGCGGTGACCGAGGCGCCGCCGTATCTGGACGGGCGCAGCATGTTCATGGCGGGGCACCAGGATCAGAAGTTCGTCTGCTACCCGATTTCGGAACCGCTGCGCCGGCAAGGCCGCTCGCTCATCAACTGGATCGCCGAGCTGTCCATTCCGGGCGCGGAACTGCCCGCCACCGACTGGAATCGCAAGGTCGACAAGTCCGTCTTCGCGGACCGCTTTGCCGACTGGCGCTGGGACTGGATCGACATCCCGGCCATCATCGACGGCGCCGAGGCGATCTACGAATTTCCGCTGGTCGATCGCGACCCCTTGCCGCGCTGGACGCGCGGGCGCTTCACGCTGCTGGGCGACGCCGCGCATCCGATGTACCCGATCGGCTCCAACGGATCGGCGCAGGCCATCCTGGACGCGCGCTGCCTGGCCGACTGGCTGGATCAGGCCGTGCGCGGCAAGGCGCGCTCGGCCGAGGTCGCGCTGCTGGAGTACGAAGCCGAACGCCTGCCGCGCACCGCGGGCATCGTGCTGCGCAACCGCCTGAACGGCCCCGAGCAGGTGATGCAGATGGCCGAAGAACGCGCGCCCGCGGGGTTCGCGAACATCAACGACGTGATTTCGGGCGAGGAGCTGGCGGCGGTGTCGCTGCGCTACAAGCAGCTAGCGGGCTTTGACCCGGCGGCGCTGCGCCTTGCCCGCGGAGAGAAACCATGAGCGGCGCCGATGCCATGAACGACACGCAGGCCCCCCGGCTTGAACACGTGGCCACCGTCGTGGTCGACGTGGGCGCGCCGCAGGAAGTGGGCGATACGCCGCAGGGGCGCCGCCGCGTGATCCCCATCACCGGCGGCACGGTCCAGGGACCGCGTCTGTCGGGCAAGGTGCTGCCCGGCGGCGCGGACTTCCAGATCATCCGGTCGGCCACCTTCACGGACATCCACGCGCGCTACGTCATCGAAACGCCCTCGGGCGAACGCGTGTATGTCGAAAACACCGGCATCCGCACGGGCAGCGCCGAGGACATTGCGCGGCTGGCGCGCGGCGAAGCCGTCGATCCGGCGCGCATCTACTTTCGCAGCTATCCCCGTTTCGAGACGTCCTCGCCCACGCTGGGCTGGATGAACGAAAGCCTTTTCATCGGCACCGGCGCGCGCTATCCCGATCGCGTCGAGCTGCGCTTCTATCGCATTTGCTGACCCCGCGGCAGCCGCCGCGGCATTAAAAAAACCAGGAGACAACCATGCAAACGATGCTGCGCCGCCTGCTGGGCGGCTTACTGCTGTGCGTGCCGCTTGCGGCCGCCGCGCAATTTCCCAATGGGCCGGTGCGCCTGAACGTGGGCTTTCCGCCCGGCACCGGGCCCGATATCGTGGCGCGCACCCTGTCCCAGCACATGGGGCCGCTGCTGGGCGAAAGCGTGGTGGTGGAAAACAAGGTGGGCGCGGGCGGGCAGATCGCCGCGCAGACCGTCGCGCGCAGTCCGGCCGACGGCCAGACGCTGCTGCTGGGCGAGGTCGGGTCGATCAGCATTTCGCCCGCCACGTACCGCAACCTGAATTACGATCCGCCGCGCGATTTCGCCCCGATTTCCGAGGTGGTGCGCGCCGACTTCGTGCTGGTCGTGCCGGCCACGTCGCCCTACAAGGACCTGGCGGCATTCATCGACGCCGCGAAAAAGGCGCCGGACCGCCTGAACTTCGCCACCTTCGGCGCGGGCACGCCGGGCCATTTCGGCGCCGAGCTCTTTGCGCGCGAGGCCGGCCTGAAGATCGAAGCCATCCACTACCGTTCGACCGGTGACGCCGTCTCCGGGCTGGTGTCCGGCGGCGTGCAGGCGGCGTTCGTGACGACCGCGCTGGCCGCGCCCCAGGTGCAGGGCGGCAAGCTGCGCGCGCTGGCCACCACGGGCGCGCAACGCACCCAGGCCCTGGCCGATGTGCCGACTTTTGCCGAGCGCGGCTTGCCAGCGGTCAACTTCGGCGCCTGGTTCGCGCTATTCGCCCCGGCCGGCACGCCCGACGCCGTGCTGACCCGCCTGCAGGCCGACAGCGCGGCCGCGCTGCGCCAGCCCGCCGCCGTGAAGACGCTGGGCGAGGCCGGCTTCGTCGTCGTGGGTTCGGACCGCCAGGCCCTGCAGGCGCTGCTGACCGCCGAATCCAAGCGCTGGACCGAGGTGGTGAAGGCGACCGGGTTCCGCGCCGACTGAATTGACCGCCCCAGCGCACCGATTTCACCCGTTTGATCTCACCGGTGGAACAGTTTGTTCCAGCCGAAGTGCGGTTGAACGGGTATTCGCGTCATGGTCCAGCCGGTAGAATGCCTCCCATCGTCATCTCTATCTACTGGTCGAAAGGTCAAAACATGAACAACGCATATCTCGAAGCGCTCAAGCAGCGCCGCACGCAGTATTCGCTGGGCCGCAACCTGTCGGCCTCCAAGGAAGAACTGACCACGCTGATCCAGGAAGCGATCAAGCACAGCCCGTCGTCCTTCAACTCGCAAAGCTCGCGCGCCGTGATCCTGTTTGGCGCCGAAAGCGAAAAGCTCTGGAACCTGACCACGGAAGAAGTGCGCAAGGTTGCGCCGGCCGAAGGTTTCGACAAGACCGAAGCCAAGCTCAAGAGCTTTGCCGCCGGCGTGGGCACGATCCTGTTCTTCGAAGACCAGGACGTGGTGCGCAGCCTGCAGGAAAAGTTTGCGCTGTACGCCGACAACTTCCCCGTGTGGTCCGAGCAGTCGGGCGGCATGGCCCAGCTTTCCGTCTGGACCGCGCTGGCCAACGCCGGCGTCGGCGCCAGCCTGCAGCACTACAACCCGCTGATCGACGCCGCCGTGGCGCGTGAGTGGAACGTCCCCGCCTACTGGAAGCTGCGCGCGCAGATGCCGTTCGGCTCGAACGAAGCCGGTTTCGGCGACAAGCCGTTCATGGACGACGCCGAACGCTTCCGCGTGTTTGGCTGATCGCCTCGGGCGCGCCGCGCGCGCCCGGCAGGACCGCGGTCTTCAGGCCCGCATTGCTCGACAGAGCCATGCGGGCTTTGTCATTTTCGGGCGGCTTATGGCGCTATAGTCGACTGAGCCCTGTCAACCCGAAAGGAGACGTCATGCAGACCAATGAGATCCATCGCGGCCGCCTGATCGATCACATCCAGCTTGTCGTGCGGGACCTGCCCGCCAGCCAGCGCTTTTACCAGGCAGTGTTCGACGCCCTGGAGGTGCCCATGGGCGGCACGGCCGCCGACTACTTCTGGGCGGACGAACTGTTCGTGTCGACGGCCGACAGCCAGGCCGCGCTGGGCCAGTTGACGGGTCGCCACCATCTTGCGTTCCAGGCGCGCGACCAGGCGATGGTCGACGCGTTCTACAAGGCGGCGCTGGCCCACGGCGGCCAGGACAACGGCGCGCCGGGATTTCGCGATTACCACCCCGGCTACTACGGCGCATTCGTGCTGGATCCGGACGGCAACAACATCGAAGCCGTGTTCCACGGCGAAGCCCGGCGCAGCGCGCCGTCCGTCACGGTGACGTTCTGAACGGAGCGCGTCCGTGCAACTGCGCCATCTCCGGTATTTCGTGAAGATCGTCGAAGCGGGCAGTTTCTCCCGTGCGGCGGCGCTCATTCCGGTGGCGCAGCCGGCGCTCAGCCAGCAGATCGCGGCGCTCGAAGAAGAGCTGGGCGTGACGCTATTGCACCGCAGTGCGCGGGGCGCGCGTCCCACGGCCGCCGGCGCCGCGCTGTACACGGAAGCCGCGTCCATCCTGAGCCGCATGGAGCGCATCCCGCAGATCGTGCGCTCGCTGGGCGGCGACATCCAGGGCGTCGTGCGGATCGGCATGTCGTCCACGCTGGCGTCGTTTTTGGCGGGCGAACTGATGGAAAAGTGCCGGGCATCGCTGCCCAAGATCAGCCTGCGCTTCAGCAGCGACGCAAGCGGCCAGCTGGGCGCCCGCATCCGCGACAGCTCGCTCGACCTGGCGCTGGTGTTCGAGGACGAGCCCACCACCGGCTTTGCGCGCCAGCCGCTCTTCCGGCAACGGCTGTTCGTGGTCAGCCCGCGCAAGCCGGGGCGCCGGCCTTGCGCCATGCGCTTTGAGCAGCTGGCCGGCATGCCGCTCATCCTGCCCGCCCATCCCAACATGACGCGCAACCTGCTGGACCGGCTGTTTTCCGAAGCCGGCATCGTGCCGCAGGTGGTCGCGGAAACCGAGGTCTTCTCGGGCATGCTGTCGGCAGTGCAGGCGGGCATCGGCCACACCATCCTGCCGCTGGGCGACTTCTCGCGCGCGCCCGGGCATGCCCAGGTGTCGGCGGCGATGATCGAGCCGCCCGTCTATCTGACCGCGGCGGTCATCGCCTCCAGCGACGTGCCGCTGGCGCCGCCGGCCGAGGCGGTGCGCACGCTGCTCAGCGAATTCGTCATGCGCCACGTCGCGGATAACGGACTGGCCGGCGCGGAACCGCTGGCGTCCTGACGCGCCGCCAACAGGCCAGGCAGCCATATCGGCGGCCGATACCCGCATATCGACATAGTATTTTTCCTGCCGCCGACGCCGGCGCAAAGTGCACTCCCAGGCAGCAACCGCAATGTCCGCGGCCTGCAAACAGGAGAGTGACGATGGCAAAGCTGGTTTATCGCGTGGTGTCCGCGTGCGGCGCGCTGGGATATGGATTTCCCCGTGAATCGCTGCAAAAGGCGCTGGAAGGGCGTATCGATGCCGTGATCTCGGATGCGGGGTCGATGGACGCCGGCCCGTATTACCTGGGCACGGGCACCGAATACTTCGAACGCGAGGCCGTGAAGGCGGACTTTCGCCACATGGTCGAGGCGGGCGAGCGCATCGACGGACCGGTCATCCTGGGCAGCTGCGGCATGGCCGGCGGCAACCGCAACCTGGACTGGATGATCGACGTCGCCAAGGAAGTCTTTGACGAGCTGGGCGTGAAGGACCGCACCGTGGCCGTCATCCGGTCCGAGCTGGACCCGGCCAGCGTGATCCGGGAATTCCGGTCGGGCACACTGCGGCCCACGGGCGCGGGCCCCGAGCTGGACGCCGCGGCGCTGGAAGAGAGCACCATCGTGGGACAGATGGGCGTGCATCCCCTCATCACGGCATTGGACAGCGGCGCGAAGTATGTGCTGGCCGGCCGGTCGTGCGACATTGCGCTGTTCGCGTCCGACATGATCCGCCGCGGCATCGACCCGGGGCTGGCCTATCACGTCGGCCACGTGCTGGAATGCGGCGCGCTGGCCTGCGACCCGGGCTCGCCGTCGGATTGCCTGGTCGCGGAAATCTACGACGACGGCACCGCGCTTTTCGTGGCGCCGGATCCGGGACGGCGCTGCACGCCGTATTCGATTGCCGCGCATTCGCTCTACGAGGAAAGCCATCCGCAGCTCCAGTTCTATCCCGAGGGGATCCTGGCGATGGAGCACACCGAATTCTTCGCGCGCGATGCGCGCACCGCCGGCATCCGCAACAGCCAGTTCGTGCGGGCAGGCAAACCCTGGCCGTGGAGCATCAAGCTGGAAGGCGCGCGCCGGCTGGGCAAGCGCAAGGTGTCGCTGGTCCACCTGGATCCCGCGGATCTGCCGCGCGTGCCCGCCGACGTGCTGGTCTACGGCCGCAACGGGGTGCAGACCGTGCCGCTGCGCGAGGGCGAAGCGGAGCTGGGCCTGATCGTGGAAACCTGCGCGGCCACGCCGCAGGCGGCCGAAACGCTGGCCAGCCTCCTGACCCACTACCTGATCCACTACGGCTATGCCGGCCGCAAGGCCACCGCGGGCAACATCGCCTATCCGCTGTCGCCCAACCTGGTGAGCTTTCAGCGCGAGGACGGCCAGTATGGCGCGGTGGTTCCCAGCGGCACGCGCGATCCGGTGTTCCAGGCCAACTACCCGATGATCAAGGACGCCGTGCTCAAGCTGGTGCAGGCAGAGTTTGCGGACGCATTGCGCGCCGCAACGTGGAAGATCCACGAAGCCGACGCCAGCCGGCCGGTGGCGCTGGTTCGCACCATTGACCGCGATCCCGCGCAGCTTGCCCAGCGGCATCAGGCCGACCTGAAACGCCTGTTGTCGCTGGCCCCCGCCCGTGACGGCTCGCGCCTGAACATGGACGCGGGCGACGCCTACGAATGGACGCTCTATCACCTGTTGCAGAACGAGGACATCATCAAGAACCGCATGTTCCCGATCACGTACTTCCGCATCAACGGCGCGGCGTGGACGGAAAGCGGATCCGACCGGCCGCGGTACGCGGACATCGGCATCACGGGCTACGAGGGCAACCTGGACGATCGCACGCTGTCCCTGATCGCCGACGTGCCGCCTGCAGGAACGCCGCAGCGCGAGCAGCCGCTGCTGGACATGGCCGTGGTGGTGCGCAGCAAGGACGCCGGCATCAACCGGCTGACGTTCGACATCGTGTTCAATTCCGCCGCCGACTACGAGGCCGCGCTGCGCTCGAACGTGTTCTGCGCGGCCAACGTGGCGCGTGTGCTGGGCGTGGCGCCTGAGCGCGTGGTGGGCACGTTCTTCGTGGACAGCTGCAATGCCATCAAGCTGACGATCGACCGCCCGAACATTTCGGCCTCGCCCGACGAGCGCGACGTGTTCGGGGCGCAGCAGCAGGCCGTCATCGAGCGCCTGTCGATACCGCATTACGCAGAGCGCCTGGCGATGGCCTCGGCGTTGTAGCGCGCATCGCCCGGCCCGCCGCTCGCCCAAGACCAGGGCGGACGGCGGGTTTGCCGTTTTTAGGGCGTCCCCGGATTCATGCCAGAATGGCACGCTGTTCACCCGCCATCGAACCCGAGAAGAATCCGATGAGACCTGGAATTCCCGCACTACGGTTGCTGTCCCTGGCTGGCTTGTTCGCGTTGTCCGCGCCTGCGCTGGCCATCGATTGCAAGAAGGCCGCCACCGGCGTCGAGAAGCTGATCTGCGCCGACCGCGGCGCGGTATCCGCCGACGCGGAATTGAACCGCAGCTACAGCGCCCTGTTGAAATCCGCGCCCGATGCCGAGATCCGCACGATGCTGGTCGAGGGCCAGAAGCGTTGGCTGGCGGCGCGCGACAACGCACTGGAAAGATTGATCGAGTCGCCCGACCTGCTGCCCGACGGCAAGACCCCCGCACAGGCGGCGCGCAGCCTGATTCTTGCGCGTAGCGCCCAGCTCAAGGAAAAGGCCAAGGGGTCCGACACCCCGGCCCTGATCGCGCGGGCGCTGGAACAGCGCAAGTTCCGGGCGCAGTTCACCGGTGGCCCGTTTGCCGGCTTCGCGTCGTCGTGCGACGTGCTGCCGCCCGACTACAACAACTACGCCTGCTTTGCCACCCGCCATTACCAGAACAACGACCGCGTCTGCACGATCGACGAGTACTGGGCGTCCGGCGGCGTCTACACGAAGCGCTACGTGGCCAACGTCGAGAACGGCAGGCCCAAGGTCATCGCGTCGTGCTCGTTCAGCAGCGCCGACGAGGCGTGCAGCGACGGCAATGGCAAGACCCATTGGAACCGGTCGCCGGCAAAGCCCGATTTCGCGTATGCCGACAAGCCGCTGCCAAAGATCGACGGCGAGATCTTCGATACCGACGACTACGAATGGGCGCAGGCCTGCCTGGCCAGTCCGGCCTATCCCGACGGAAAGTAGCGCGCGCAGACGCCTGCGGCGGCGCGGACGGCAGACGAAAGTGTCAGACTGTAATTCGCGCGCCGCGCTCGCAAGATTTGGAAACGGTATGGCCGGCGCGCTGGCCATTTCGTCCACACCACGGACGTAGAATGCCGCTTTTCTTTCCGGCCAGCGGCTGACAGGAACCAATCATGAAAAAAACCCTCCTTCTTGCATCCGTTTGCGCCGCGCTGCTGTCTGCCTGCGCGCCCGCGACCTCTCCCCGTGAAGGATCGTCCGCCATGCCTGATTCCGCCGCCACGTCAGCCGCCACCCAAGCAGGCCTCACCGCCTACCACTGGCGCCTGACCGCCGCCACCGACCCCGCGGGCAAGGCCATCGCGGCGCTGCAGAAGGGGGTCGAACATCAGGTGCGGCTGACCTTCAAGGACGATGGCGTCAATGTCCGCGGCGGCTGCAACGCGCAGTTCGGCGGGTACACGTACAAGAATGGCGTGCTGACCATCGCGAACCTGGCCTCCACGATGAAGGCGTGCGAACAAAGCCTGATGCAGCTCGATGCGGAAATCGCCCAGCGCCTCAAAGGGCAATTGCGCGTGACGCTGTCGGGCGACAAGGCCGAGCCCGCGTTGGAACTGGCCGCGCAGGACGGCAGCGTCCTGACGTTCATCGGCGAACCGACGCCCGAAACCCTGTATGGCAGCACGGGCCAGATCATGTTTCTGGAAGTGGCGGCCAAGCGTGCCGAGTGCAGCCATCCGATGATTCCGCACTACCAGTGCCTGATGGTGCGCGAGCGTAAATTCAACGAGGCGGGCATCGCCTTGCCCGCGCCGGACAAATGGCAGCCGCTGTATCAGTCGATCGAGGGATTCGAGCACCAGGATGGCGTGCGCACCGTGCTGCGCGTCAAGCGCTATGACTGGAAGAATCCGCCCGCCGATGCGCCGTCCAAGGTCTACGTGCTGGACATGGTGGTCGAGCAGGATGCGTCGGGCAAGGCAGCGAAGCGATAGCTGCCAGCGCCGGGTCACCAGGTGATGTAGAACATCGCCTTGGCCAGCACGACGATGGCGACCATGTGACAGAACACGCTGGTGTGCAGCCGGCTTTGCAGCGCGCCGGTGAGCTTGCGCCGGCGTGCCAGTACCAACGCCGTCACGACGTGAACCAGCACGCTGACGGCCAGCAGGATCTTCACTGTCAGCAGCAGCCCGAACGATGAGGCCAGCGGCGCGGCAAGCGCGCCGCGATGCTGCCATGCCAGCCCCAATCCCGCCAGGTACAGCACCAGCACCGACCAGGGCACCACCGAACGCACCCGGGGCCCAAGCTGGCTGCCCAGCGCCTTGCGCACGTCCGGCGGCAGGCGCCGGTGCACCGGTTCCAGGAACAGCACCTCGAAAGCGACGGTGCCGACGAACAGGAAGGCGGCAAGCAGGTGCAGGATGAGCAGCACGGGATAGAGGGTCATGGCGGTATTCTCCGCCGCCGGATGGCGGCGGGAAATGACAAACATCAAGGGGGCGGGGCCCCGTCTGACACCGTACCAGGCAAGCAGCCCGATCAAAAAGCCGGGATGTCAGCTCACTTGCCCGCAGGCTGCAGCGTCAACGTATCCGAGCGCTGGCTGTCCACCTTGGCGCGGCTGAACGCCATGGGGAAATACTCGCCCGTCGCCCAGCCCTTGAGCAGATCCTGGTAGTGCGGGCTGCGCGGATCTGCCGATTGGCCCGGCACGTTCTGCACGCGCGAGTTGTCCCAGTCGGCCACGTCGATCACCTGGCGGTACGATGCGCCGCTGGTCTGGCGGAAGTCGCTCTTGCGGAACGTCGCGCGGTGCACGGTGTCGTTGTCGCCGCCGACCGGATAGCGCGGCGTGGCCCAAGCCTTGGCCGTGTCGGGCGGCAAGAGGCTGGCCAGGCTGTGATCGAACTGGATGTGGTGCAGCTTGCCCCACTGCCACTGTGTCGAATCCGGCCCCATCTTGGCGGTGAGCTTCGTCAGGCCGTCGGCCAGCGCCTGCAGCAGCAGGGCGTCGCGGCCCTGTTCAGGCCGGGGGCCGAAAGCGGTGTCGGGCGTGGCCAGCTTTTCCAGTGTCCGCCGGGTGGAAAGGTCGCCGAACGCCGCGCGTCCGTTAGCCGGCACGTACAGGTCGGTCACGCGCTTGACGACTTCGGGCAGCCAGAACGCGTACACGGTCGCCGCCCGGGAGTCGGTCTCCATGCGGTAATCCCAGTCCTTCAAGAGGCTCAGCGCCGCGCCGACGTTCGGGTCCGCCGAGTTCAACGACTTGGCGTAACCGCCCAGCGTGCGGGCCGGGATCGACAGGTTGTCGAACTGCAAGTCCTGGGATTGCTGCACGGTCAGGCCCCGGCCGTCGGCCACCACCTCCCGGATGCGCTGCACGCGGAAGGGTTCGGCCCACGTGCGCGCCGACATGTCCTTGTACGGGTAGTTGGCGGGCAGGTTGTACTCATTGGCCGTGGCGACATAGCCTTCGGGCGGATTGAAGACGCGCGGCAGGGAACTGCCGGGCAGCACGCCCCGCCATTCGAAGTCGCCGTTGCCGGGCACAGGCAGCATGCCGGACCAGTCATTGCGCGGACGGATCGGCGCGATGCTGCCGCCGAACCAGCCGATGTTGCCGTCCACGTCGGCGTACACCATGTTCTCGCTGGGCGTGTAGTGCTTTTCCATGCCCGCCACGAACTCGTTCCAGTTCTGCGCCTGGTTCAGGCGAAGGCTGGCCAGGTAGGCCGCCGTCCCCGGAAATTCCAGGTAGGCGGCGCGCAGGGCGTAGGCCTTGCGCCGCACCGGGTCTTCATGGATGACCGGCCCGTGGCGCGTGAATTTCAGGCTGCGCGTTGCAGGCGAGGCGCCGCGCACGGCAATGGTCTCGTCGATCTGGCGCATCTTTTCCCAGCCGCCCTGGTAGCGGTATTCGCTGGGGTTGGCGGGGTTGGTGTCGTAGACGTAGAGGTCTTCCTCGTCGCCGAAGGCGAAGATGGTCAGGCCGAATGCGATGCGGTCGTTGTGTCCCATCGAGACGCCGGGCAACGCCGGTTCGCCCGCGCCGATCACGTTCCAGCCCGGGGCATTCAGGTGAACCATGTAGCGCAGCGACGGCATGGTGATGGACCGGTGCGGGTCGCCCGCCAGAATGGGCTTGCCGGTCGCGGTGCGCTCGCCGCTCAGCGTCCAGTTGTTGCTTTCATAGCGCGGCGCCAGCGGGTCGAAGGCCGGATCCAGCGAGGCAAGCCGGCCCTCGGACAAGGCGCTGGCCAGCTTGGCCCGTTCGTCGGCGGCGAGCGGGCTGCGCGGGAAGTCGCCCGCCTCGAACTTCTGACCGTCGCGCGCCAGCCGGTAGGTGGCGAGCACGGACTTGTTGATCTGGCGCACGTCCAGACCGGCGGGCACCTGCAACGCCAGGGGCGGCTCGAAGGTGGTCAGCCCCTGCACGGCATTCAGCCCCAGTGCGGCGATCTGCTCGGACATCCGCACTTCCTCGCTGACGTTGCGCGTCAGCCCGTAGATGCGGATCAGCGAAGTCTCCGGGCTCCAGTAGCCGGGCTCGGTGCCGGTCAGCTTGAACTCCGGCGGCATCTGGTCGGGATTGGCCTTGACCCAGTTCACGTAGGCGTTGATGCCATTGGCGAACGCCGTCAGGATGGCCTGGCCGTCGGGGTGGTAGCTGGCGAATTCCGCCTGCATGTCGCCCCGGTAGCGGAAAAGCCGCGCCGCGCGGTCCTGCTCGATGAAGCGCGGGCCGAACTGTTCGGCCATCTTGCCTTCGCCCTGGCGGCGCCACAGGTCCAGCTGCCAGAGGCGGTCGCGCGCCGCGGAAAAGCCCTGGGCAAAGAACAGGTCGGCCTGATTCTTGGCGTAGATGTGGGACACGCCGTGCTTGTCCCTGACGATTTCCACGGGCTGCGACAGCCCCGCCATGGCGATCGTTTCCTTCTTGCCGCCTGGCGAGGCGCAGCCCGCCAGCACTGCGATCAGGCCGCTTGCCAGCAATGCGGCGGCCCTGCGCTTGAACGTACGCATAGACTTCTCCTCCGGGTTATTGATCTTTTCTATGCCGGCGGTACGCAAGACGCAGGCAGCCGCGCCAAACGCAACACCATGCAACGGCTAGAACTAAAGCAGAAGCGCGGGGAGAAGTGTTTTATTTGATTAATTCTGGCAGGACTTGTAACGCCTTGGTGCAAGCCGTTCGCCGGGGACGCGCTGCCGGCCGGCCGCCCGGCCTGGACGTGCGCGATGTGATGACATTTTTCGTCACGACATCGGGGGTGGCCCAACCCGCAGAGTCGGGCCACGCGCCGCGGCAATCACCACCGTCGCTGCGAACCCGTCTGGCTGGCGGGCGGTTGGGCCATGTCGTCGCCGCGCACCGAGCTGACGTATTTCTGGTAGTCGGTGATATAGGTCGGGCTGTTGATGTTGGGGGTTTCTTCGCCGGCCCATTGGGCTTCGACGCCTGACTCCTTCCACGCCGCCAGATCGCGTTCGACCTCAGCGCGGGTAGGGGTGTAGTTGGACGGCGGCGCGGCCGTGGCGGGGGCGGAGGCCGCAGGTTGCGCACCGGCAGGGCCGGACAGCAGGGCAAAAGCCGCCAGCGCGGCCGGAACGAGGGCGCGTAAGGGAAGTAGGGGCTTCATGTGGGAACTCCTGGTGACGAACAGGGGCGCCGGACCGCGGCTCGGGCTCTCTCGCGCAAAGGCTTTTGGATGAGGCCGGCGCAGGCCGGGGGAAGGCATCCGGCGGACACGTGGCCGCCCGGTGCTCATGCCTTCGTGCTCATCGTAGGACCGCATGGGTGCAGACCACATACTCAAGATTGAGTACGCCGCGTCGTCCTTGCGCTACAGCAGCGAGGCCAGACGGACCAGTTCCGATTGCCGGCTGCATTCCATCTTGGTCAGCAGCGACGCCACCTGTTTGCGCACTGTCAGGACGGAGGCATGACGCAGGGTGGCAACCTCCTCGACGCTATGGCCTGCCGCCAATCCCGCCAGTACCGCGGCCTCGGCATGCGTGATGGAGAACACCGATTGCAGCTTGGTGACGTCCGGCATTGCAAAGGCGCTCTTCTTGCGCATGCGCATCAGCAGCATCCGGCCGCCGATGAGGCTGAGCGCAGGCGGCGCCGCGCTGATATCGACCCAGAAGAGTTCCCCCCACCCCGACGCGGTGGCCATCGACCGCATCTGGCCGTCGCGCGCCACCGCCGCGCAGTGCGCGTCGAACAGCCGCTGCACCTTGGCGTCGGCGTGGCGCAGCCTGCGGCCATGCAGGGTCCAGCCATTGACGTCGTCCAGGAACCCCACCGCCAACGGCGACAGCTTGTCGACGATGCAATCCACGCTGATGAGCAGCACCGCTTCGTGGACTTCTGAAAATGCGCTTTCCAGCGACTTCCAGCCGATGGCGCGATTGCGCTCGCGCTGCGACAGTTGATGACGCAGCACGCGAAAGTACCGGCCAAAGTCGCCGGATTGCAGCCGGTCGCCGGCCTTTGCATCCACGGACGAACGCTGAAAGCCGATCGCCGCGTGCAGGACGGTGTTCGATTCGATGATGAGCGACAGCAGTTGCGCCATGCGATGCCGGACCATGAAGTCCGCATAGAACTCGGTGCGGTGCAACTGGGCGGCGTCGTACATCCGCGCGGTGTCCAGCCACGTGCCGGCCGGGGCATGGCGCCCGTCCTGCTCAAGGATGTCGCAGCTGTAGAAATGCGCTTGGTAGTCCGACGCGCACGCGTCGGAGAAACCGATGGCGGACAGCGTCAACAGCTTGTTCCTGGCGTCGAACACGATGAGCGTTCCGCTGTCGGCCCCGATCAGATCGCGGGCCGTGCCCAGGATGTCCCGCCACGGCGGCTCGGGATCGGTCAGATGGTCCACGGCCTCGACGGCGCGGCGCAAGGCGATTCGATGATCGGGCATGGCGTGCCTCCAACTCTGGTTCAGACGTAAACGCTGCTACGTGTCACAGATGGTTGTAGGTGGCGCCGGCTGGCAAGTGGGCGGCGCACCGCTGCTGCGGATCAAAGCGGCGGGCGCGCCGCGCATTTCAGGTTGGCAACGGCGGTGGGCCCAGCGCCGATTATCGTCGCAAACTTGCGCGCAAGGCGCATTTTGCCGCGCATTTTCACGCGGCAAATGCGGCGTTGATGCGGCGATACCGGGCTAATTCAACCGTCTTGCGCAAACGCGCCCATGCCGCCGTCTAGCATTCCAGCAGCCGCATCAGCCGCGCCTTGTGCGGGCCGTCGGCCTTGCGCGCCAACGCGGCAAGTTTCTTGTCCGACCCGAAGAGCCGCTCGCGCACCGGGGCCCTGTCGTGCTCGGGCAGCCCGGCAAGCGCAGCGGCCAGCTGGTCCAGCGTCGCCGCGTCTTCCAGCGCAAATTTCGCGGGCAACTTGAAGGCATCGGTGCAGACGCGCAGGCAGGCGATGGCGGTGGCCAGGGTGTCCGGCGTCAGGCCATGCTGCTCGAGAAACACGGTGGTGTAGCGGTCCTGCACGGACTGGTGCTCGTCATCCACCAGGTCCATGTAGTGACGCAGCAGCGCAAAATGGCGGCGGCCGGCCAGGCCCAGGGCAAAGGCGGCATACGTGCCGGACAGACACGCCTTTTCGGCCTCCGCGTCGGCGTACCACTCGTAGGGTTGGATGGCGGCGTGCGCATAGGCCGCCAACGCGTCGTGCGCCGCGGGGTGCTGCGCGGCGTTGGCAAAGAAGCGATGCGTCTCTGACTTGGCCAGCCCCTTGACGGGCAGATAGTGACGCGCTTGACTCTTTAACGCGACACGGTAGCCGGCCGGGAAACCCGCGCGCAGCAGGGCCGCCAGGAAGTCCAGCGCCTGCACATAGGCGGCCGGCGATTCCTGCCGGATGGTGATGGTCACCGTGGCCAGCACGTCGTTGGCGGCGCCGTCCGCCAGGTCGGTCGACAGGCGCGTGAGCTCGGGCGCCAATGCGCCGCTGCCGCTGGCCAGCATCGCGCCGGCGCGCGCGCTGCCCAGGCCGCGGGCAAGTTCCAGAAACGTCAGGCCCGTGGGACGCGCATAGCCCGGTTCGTGACGCAGGATCAGCGTGGCGGCGTAGAGCAGCAGGTCGATGCTGCGGTCGTCGGGATCCAGCGAGGCGCCTGGTTTGGGCGAGTAGGTGTTCTGACGGAAGACGTCTTGCGAGATGTCGAAGTAGCGCGGCAGATACTGCGCCTCGGCCCAGCCGCGCAGCGCGTGAATGATCGAGCCGCGTTGTTCTGCCAGCGATTCCTGGCCTGCGTTCAGCGCCAGCATGCGCGTGAAGACGGCGATCAGCCAGGAATGGTCCGGGTGCGGGAAAAGGCGCTCATCCAGCAGGTGGCGGCACAGCAGGCTGACGTGCAGGCGGTCGGTGGGATGGCTGCCGTTCAGCACCGCCTGGTCCACGTAGTGCGTCACGCGATCGCGCAGCGTCTGTTGCTTGACCTCGTCGGTGTGATCCACCAGCGTCAGGCGCAGCCGGCCCTCGGTGGTCGGAAACTGCGCGCGAAAACGGAAGTGGTGGTCAAGATAGGGCGTGCCGGCCAGCCGGGCGATGCGTTCGCGCACGGCCTCGCGCAGCACGGGCGCCAGCGACGTGTGCACTGCGTCGGGGCTGAGCGGCCCGTTGCGCCCTTCGGCGAGCAGGCCGTCCTGGTCGTCGGGCTCCCAACTGGGCATGACGTCGAACACGATGCGCGAGGGCTCGTATTCCAGCAGGATCTCGCTGTGGATGCCGACCTGCAGCGGCGTGCGGGCCACGATGGCATCGATGTCGTCGCGCGCTTGCAGCGTGTCGAACCAGCGGTGGATGGCGGCCAGCGTTTCGTCCTGGATCGCTTGGGCGGTCTTGTGATGCAGGCCAATGGGGCGGGATACGTCGGACATCCTGAGGCGTGAACATTGCGGCAATTGCGCCGAATGCTACACGATGCGGCGCCGCGCCCGTCTCAATGCCGGGACGCGAAATCTCCGATGGCGGCCGCGGGCGACAGCGCGAACGAGGCCTTCATGTCGCGCACTTCCTCGATGGGCGTGCGGCCGAAAAAGCGCTTGAATTCGCGGCTGAACTGCGAGGCGCTCTCGTAACCCACGCGCGCCGAGGCCGACGCCGCCGTCAGGCCGTCGCGGATCATCATGAGCCGCGCGTGATGCAGGCGCGTGGACTTGATGTACTGGATCGGCGAGGTCTGCGTGACCGCCTTGAAATTGACATGGAAGGCCGGCACGCTCATGCCGGCTTCCTGCGCCAGGTGCGTCACGTCCAGCGGTTGTGAAAAGTCCGTATGGATGCGCCGCAGCGCCCGGGCGACGCGGCCGAAGCGGCCCGGGTGCGCCAGCGCGGCGCGCAGGGCGTCGCCTTGCGCGCCGGTGAGGACGCGAAAGCAGATCTCGCGCACGAGCGCCGGGCCCAGGATCTCGGCATCCAGCGGGTTGCTCAGCGCGCGCAGCAGGCGCACGGTGGCGTCCGCCAGTTCCATCGACAACGGGGTGGAAGCAATGCCCAGCGGCGCGTCGCCGGATTGGCCGTCGCCCGAGCGCCCACCGGCAAGCGCGTCGATCGCCACCACCAGGTCCGCCACGGTGGTCAGGTCCATCCGGATGGACACGGCCAGCAAGGGTTCTTCGCGGCTGGCCTGCGTTTCGGTGGAAAAGGGCAGGGGAACGGACAGCACCAGATAGTGCTGCGCGTCGTACACGTAGACCTCATCGCCCAGGAAGCCGAGCTTGCGGCCCTGGCAGACGATGACGATGCCGGGTTCGTACAGGACCGGCGTGCGGCCGAGCGGACGGTCCGAGCGCATGAAGCGCACCCCGTCCAGCGCGGACAGGCTGTAGCCCTCGTTGGGCGCCAGGCGTTCGATGAGGGCAATCATTTCGCGCGACTGCGGACTGGACGGCAGCGTCATGGGGGGGCATCCCGTGTTTCGGTTCCGGTGCGGCACATTCTACCGGCGTCTTCCCGGCGGGAACATGGCGGGCGATAGAAATAGGCAAAGGTGCGATAGACGCGGGTATTCGCGCGCGGCAGCCGGGTCCGTAGCATTTCAGTCACGGAAAACAACCTGGAGAACGACCATGACTTCGATGCAAGAACGGCAATCCAAAGTAGTGCTGATCACCGGCGCCAGCAGCGGGATCGGCGAGGCGGCAGCGCGGTTGCTGGCCGCCCAAGGCCACCGCGTGTATGTAGGCGCGAGGCGCACGGACCGCCTGGAAACGCTGGTGCAAGAGATTCGGGCAAAGGGCGGCACGGCGGCGTTCCGCGCGCTGGACGTCACATCCGCCGAAGACATGCAGGCCTTCGTGCGCGGTGCAGAGGCAGCTTTCGGGCAAGTGGACGTGATCGTCAACAACGCGGGCGTCATGCCGCTGTCGCCCTTGTCCTCGCTGAAGGTGGACGAGTGGGACCGCATGATCGACGTGAACATCCGCGGCGTGCTGCATGGCATCGCCGCGGTGCTCCCGGGCATGGAACGCCAGGGGCACGGGCAGGTGATCAACGTGTCTTCCATTGGCGGCTTGAGCGTGTCGCCCACGGCTGCGGTGTACTGCGCGACCAAATTCGCGGTGCGCGCGATTTCGGACGGCCTGCGCCAGGAGACCAGCAAGATCCGCGTGACGGTGGTCTGCCCCGGCGTCGTCGAATCCGAACTGGCCGACACCATCACCGACGACACCGCGCGCGTGGCGATGCAGTCGTTCCGCCGCGTCGCCCTGCACCCGGACGCCATCGCCCGCGCCATTGCCTACGCCATCGAACAACCGGATGACGTGGACGTCAGCGAAGTGGTGGTGCGCCCGACGGCCAGCCCGCATTGAACCCAACCATAAGGAATCCCATCATGACGACAACGATTTCCGCGTCGCAACCCTTTGCCGGCCAGACGGCCATCGTGACCGGAGCCGCCAGCGGCATCGGCCTGGCCACGCTGGAACTCCTGCATGCGCAGGGCGCGCGCGTCGTGGCGGTGGACCGGGACGAGGCCGTGCGCGCGCTGGCCCGGCCCGGCGTCGAACCGCTGGTGGCCGACATTGCGAAGGAAGACAGCGCCGTGCAGGCGGTGGCGGCCGCCATCGACCGCTTCGGCCGGCTGGACAT
This sequence comes from Achromobacter mucicolens, assembly GCF_029866465.1. Classification (NCBI taxonomy): domain Bacteria; kingdom Pseudomonadati; phylum Pseudomonadota; class Betaproteobacteria; order Burkholderiales; family Alcaligenaceae; genus Achromobacter; species Achromobacter mucicolens. The sequence goes on from NZ_CP123364.1 coordinate 1,177,221, forward strand.
TCTGGTGAACAACGCCGGCATCATCATCAACAAGCCGGTGATCGACATGACGCTGGACGACTGGAACGGCATCCTGGCCGTGAACGCCACGGGCGCCTTCCTGTTTTCCCGCGAGGCCATGCGCGTGATGGCGCCGGCCGGACGCGGCGCCATCGTCAACGTCGGATCCTACGCGTGCTATCAGGCGTTTCCGACGATCGCGGCCTACGCGGCGTCCAAGGGGGCGCTGGCGCAGTTGACCCGCGCGCTGTCGCTGGAAGCCATCGACCATGGCATCCGCGTGAACGCCGTGGGATCGGGCGACGTGGTCACCAACATCACCAACCATATCCACGCCGACGGGCCGAGGTTCCTGGCCGAGCATGGCCGCAACGCGCCAATCCGGCGCGCCGCCGAGCCGCGCGAGATCGCGGAGGTGATTGCGTTCCTGGCCTCGGAGAAGGCGAGCTACATCGTGGGCGCGGTGGTGATGGCCGACGGCGGCATGAGCGTCGCCCTGCGCTAGACCGGCTGCCGGCGCGGTATCAGCGCGGCGGGAAGATCGCCGCGCGCCACAGGTCCAGGAAGTGGCGTTTCTTGAGCGGGTCCAGGTACACCAGCAGGCCGACGCCCAACGCCACCGGCCGGACGCCGGCCGAGGGCACGACCGAGGCGCTGACCGGGCGCATGCCGGATTCCCGGGCCAGCGCGTCCTGGCCGCGCGCCGACAGCAGGTAGTCCAGGAATAGCGCGCCCAGGTCGCCGCGCGGCGCCTGGCGCGGAATGATGGCCGAACGCGACAGCATCAGCGTGTAGTCCTGCGGGTAGATGATCGCAAGCGGCGCGCCGTTGTCGATGCGGTGCCGCGTATAGGATTCCAGCAGGTTGTAGGCCAGCGTGACCTCGCCGCTTTCCAGCTTGTCCAGCGCATGTTCGGTGGACTCGTGGATGGACACGCCATTACGGCCAAAGGCGGCGAGCAGGGCGCCGGCCATGCTGTCGAGCCGCGTGTCCTGCGTGGCCGCCAGATAGCCGATGCCGCTGCCCTGCACGTCGTAGGTGGAGATGCGGCCGGCCAGCGGCTGGTCGGGCGCCTGCAGCAGCGACAGCAGTTCGCGGCGGGTGTGCGGCACGCGCGCGGCGTCAAGCTTTTGCGTGTTGTAGACCATGACGATGGGGTCGGTGCCGATGCTGAAGACCTCGTCGCGCCAGTTGGCCCAGCCGGGCAGGGCGCGCGTCTGCGGCGATAGGTGCACGCGGGCGTAGCCGTCGTTGACCAGCTTGGTCTGCAGGTCCATCGCGCTGCTGATGACGATGTCGGGCCCGGACGGAACGCCGGGCGACCTCGCCGCGCGGTCCACGGTCTCGCGGTAGAGCTCCTGCGTGGACAGCTCGGTGTACTCCAGCCGCACGGAGGGGTTGAGCCGGCTGAAGTCTTCCAGCACGCCGCGAAACACCTGCACGCTGTTGGACGCATGCACGACCAGCACGTTGCTGCTGTCGGCGGGGCCCAGGGTCAGGCCGCTGCTGCTGACTTCGGCGGCGTGGCCGATCGCGGCCAGCGTCAGCGCGGCGCTTGCGGCCAGGCCGCGCAGGAAGGTCAGGGCGTCACGCATGACCGGGGCCTCCAGGCAATGTGATGACGGCGTCCAGCCCGCCGCCCACGCGGTTGCTCAGGCTGAGCGTGCCGCCGTGGATGTCGACGACGCGCTTGATGATCGACAGGCCCAGGCCCGCGCCGGGCGCGCGCGGATTGGGACCGCGCGCAAAGCGTTCGAAGGCGGTGTTGGCCAGCGCCGGCGGGATGCCCGGCCCCTGATCGGACACCGTGATGCGCCAGCCGCCGTCATGCCGTTCCAGGCGAACGTCGATGTAGCCGTCCTCGTTGGCGCCGTGGCGCAAGGCGTTGTCGATCAGATTCTTGAACGCTTCGCGCAGCATCAGGCTGTCGCCCTGCACGCGGGGCGTTTCGTCGCCAGGGGACGGCAGGTGCAGCCGGACGTCGGGCTGGGGATCGGCCTGCGGAACCGTGTCGTAGACGGCCTGGCTCAGCAGCTCGGCCACGTCGACCGGCTGGAACTGCCTGACGTTGCTGCGATGGATGACGCTGGCGTCGCTGAGCAGCTGGTTGACCAGCCGCGACAGTTTTTCGGCGTTGCGCAGCACGGCCGCGAGGCTGCGCCGCTGCTCCATCGGGTCGTCCTCGTCCAGCGCGACTTCCATCTGCGCATGCAGCGCGGCCAGCGGCGTGCGCAGCTGGTGCGCGGCCTCGGCAATGAACAGGCGCAGCGTGTCCAGGTTTTCCGACAGCCGCGCCATGAAGCCGTCCAGCGACTGGACCAGCATGTCCAGCTCTTCAGGCACCGGCGCCGCAATGGGATGCAGGTCCGACGCCGAGCGGCCAGCCAGCTCGCGCTCGACCCGCTGGATCGGCGAGAGCGACCGCTGCAATCCCCAATAGGCCAGCGCCAGCGCGGCGGCGGTAAAGCCGATCAGCGCCAGCGTGCCTTGCCACAGAATGCGTTCGGCCAGCGCGTTGCGCGCCTCGCGTGTCTGGGCGACCTGGATGATCGCGGTTTCGGTCTCTTGCGGGCCCGCCACCTTGCGTTCCATCCACGCGACGCGCACCGGTTCGCCTTGGTATTCGGCCGCGTAAAGCTGCGGCGTGCTGGCGTCGGCGTTGCCGCGCGCGGGCGGCGCGGGCAGGTCGCCGTAACCGGAAATCAGCGCGCCGCGCGCCGAGGCCACCCGGTAGAACACGCGATCGCGCGGCGCCTGCTCCAGTAGGGCAAGCGCCGCGTAGGGCATGTCCATCTGCCACTCGCCCTGCACGAGCTGCAGGCTGTCGGACATGGACAGCACGGACGCGCGCAGCAATTGATCGTAGGTGGTGTCGGCGGTCTGGTGCGCGTAGCCGCGCAGCAGCAGGTAGATCGCAGCCAGCCCGGCCGCGAACAGCATCCCCAGCACGGTCAGCAGCCGGCGGCGGACGGAAATGCGGCGAGGCTGCTCGGGGCGCGGCCAGATCATGGTGGCGCGGGACCGCTACGGTGACGGCGGGGTAGGGGGCTCGTCCTGCGCGCCGCCGGCGGCCGTCAGCAGGTAGCCGGTGCCGCGTTGCGTTTCGATGCGCAGCGGCGAGCCTTCCAGCTTGCGGCGCAGCCGCGCGATGTAGACCTCGATGGCGTTGGGCGCGGCGTCGTCATCGAAGGCGAACAGCTTGTTCGCGATTTCCGATTTGCTGACGGCGCGGTTCATGCCGGCCAGCAGGATTTCCAGCAGGCTGAATTCGCGCTTGGGCAGCTCGATGCGCCGGCCCGCCAGCGTCACCTGCCGCGCGGCGCTGTCGATGACCAGGTCGCCGAATCGCACGACGCCCGTGGCCTGCGGACTGGGGCGGCGCAGCAGCGCGCGGCAGCGGGCTTCCAGTTCGCGGAAATCGAAAGGCTTGGCAAGGTAGTCGTCCGCGCCGGTATCCAGCGCATGAACGCGGTCCTCGATGTCGATGCGCGCGGTCAGCGCAAGCACGGGCGTCTTGCTGCCGCGGTCGCGCAGCCGGTGCAGGATGTCAAAGCCCGACATGCGAGGCAGGCCGATGTCCAGGATGACCAGATCGAAGGTCTCGTACTGCAGGACGCCATCGGCGCTCAGGCCGTCATTCTGGCTGTCGACCGCGTGGCCAAGACGGCGCAGCCGGCGCACGAGTGCGTCGGAAAGATCCTCGTCGTCTTCGATTACCAGAATGCGCATGGCGCGATTGTCGCATAGCAAAAAACGACAGGTTCCAGACAGCTTTTCTTCCTAGTCTTGCGATCCTGCTTCCCCCCGCCGGAGGCAGCACATAACAACAACTAGCTGGAGATAACCCTCATGCTTCTGACCCTGCTTGGCTTCGGCATGGTGATCACGTTCATGACGCTGATCATGACCAAGCGCCTTTCGCCGCTGGTCGCCCTCATCCTTGTCCCCATTATCTTTGCGCTGCTGGGCGGCTTTGGCGGCGGCATCGACAAGATGATGCTGGACGGCATCCGCAAAATCGCGCCGACCGGCGTGATGCTGATGTTCGCCATCCTGTACTTCGGCGTGATGATCGACGCGGGCCTGTTCGACCCCATCGTCGGCCGCATCCTGCGCGCGGTGAAGGGCGATCCGCTCAAGATCGTGGTGGGCACGACCGTGCTGGCGCTGGTGATCTCGCTGGACGGGGACGGGTCGACCACCTACATGATCGTGGTGGCGTCGATGTTGCCGCTGTACCGGCGCCTGAAGATGAACGCGCTGTCCATGACCTGCCTGGCGATGCTGGCCAGCGGCGTCATGAACCTGACGCCGTGGGGCGGCCCGACCGCGCGGGCGGCCAGCGCCCTGCATGTGGACGCGGGCGACATCTTCGTGCCGCTGGTGCCGGTGATGGGCGTGGCGATCGTGGCTATCCTGATCCTGGCGTTCTTCCTGGGCCTGCGCGAGCGCCGCCGCCTCGGTGTGCTGTCGCTGCCCGATGGCGCGTCCCTGCACGCCGGGTACGACGAGGACGGCCCCAAGAACCTGCCCGAGATCGAAGTGGATCACGACCTGCGCCGTCCGAAGCTGCTGTGGGTGAACGCGGGCCTGACGCTGGCGCTGATGGTGAGCCTGGTGCTGGGCGTGCTGCCGCTACCCGTGCTGTTCATGATTGCGTTCGCGGTTGCGCTCATCATCAACTACCCGAACCTGGCCGAGCAGCGCCGCCGCGTGGCGCAGCATGCCGGCAACGTGCTGTCGGTGGTGTCGCTGATCTTCGCGGCGGGCATCTTCACCGGCATCCTGTCGGGCACCGGCATGGTCGAAGCCATGTCGCGCAGCCTGCTCGCCGTGATTCCCGACGCGCTGGGACCGTACCTGGCGGGCATCACCGCGCTGGTCAGCCTGCCGTTCACGTTCTTCATGTCCAACGATGCCTTCTACTTCGGCGTGCTGCCCATCCTGAGCGAAGCGGCGCAGGGCTACGGCATCTCGCCCGTGGAAATGGCGCGCGCCTCCCTGATCGGCCAGCCCGTCCATCTGCTCAGCCCGCTCGTGCCGTCGACCTACCTGCTCGTCGGCCTGGCCGGGGTGGAATTCGGCGATCACCAGCGCTATTCGCTGAAGTGGGCCACGATGGTCTGCCTGGTGATGCTGGCGGCCGCGCTGGCGTTCGGCCTGTTTCCGCTGGTCGGCGCCGCCGCCTGATTCCCGCGGCGCCTGCCGCACGACATTCAAAGGAAGCACCATGGCTTTGCGCATTGCGTACGTCACCAGCGGCATGGGCCATACCGGCACCGCGATCTGCCAGGCGCTGCACCGCGCCGGCCATCGCGTGGTGGCCGGCTGCGGTCCGCGCTCATCCCGCAAGGACCACTGGCTGAAGGAACAGAAGTCGCTGGGTTACGACTTCATCGCCTCGGAAGGCGACGCCACCGACTGGGCCTCGACCGAGGCCGCGTTCGCCAAGGTCCGCCGCGAGGTCGGCGAGATCGATGTGCTGGTCAACAACGCCGGGTCCATGCTGGACATGCGCTTTCGGCAGATGGGCCACGCCGACTGGTCGGCCGTCCTGCGCAGCAATCTGGACACGCTCTTTAACAGCACCAAGCAGGTCGTCGACAGCATGGCGGACCGAGGCTGGGGGCGGATCATCAACATCGGATCGGTGGCGGCCGAAAAAGGCCAGATCGGCCAGATCAACTACGCGACCGCCAAGGGCGCCGTCATCGGCTTCACCCGTTCGCTCGCGCAGGAAGTCGCGGCGCGCGGCGTGACGGTGAACCTGGTGTCGCCGGGTTTCATCGCCGACGACACCGTCCGCGCCTTCCCGCCCGCGCTGCTGGACCGCATCGTCGAAAGCGTGCCGGTCGGCAGGTTGGGCACCGCGCAGGATCTGGCCGGGCTGAGCGCGTGGCTGGCCTCGGACGAGGCGGCGTTCGTCACCGGCGCCAACTACGCCATCAATGGCGGCGTGTACATGAGCTGATGCCCGGCCCCGCAGTGCGCCAGCCCCTTAGTTCGCCAGCCCCTTAGTTCGCCAGTTTCACCGCGCCGCTGTCGATCAGGGCCTTCCACTTGGCGTTGTCCGCCTGGATGAACTTCAGCAGGTCTTCCCGCGAGCCGCCGCCGGCCAGCATGCCGGCGTTGTCGACCGCCGCCTTGAACGCGGGCGTGGCGACCGCGGCGCGCAGCGCGGCGTTGATGGGTTCTAGCTGTTCGCTCGTGATGGCATTGCTGGCCGCCACTGAAAACCATTGCGTCGCGGCGTAGCCCTTGAAGCCCGATTCCTCCACCGTGGGCACGTCGGGCAGGCTGTCCAGGCGGTAGGGCGTCGTCACGGCGTAAGCCTTCAGCGCGCCGGACTTGATCTGCGGCATGACCGGCGCGGATCCCAGGATGGCCAGCGGGATCTGTCCACCGGCAACGTCCGCCACCGCCTGACCGCCGCCCTTGTATGGCACATGCACGATGCGGGTGCCGGCGTATTGGTTCAGCAATTCGCCCGCGAGGTTCTGCGAGGTGCCGTTGCCCGAGCTGCCATAGCTCCAGGCATCGGGCTGACGGCGGGCGTCGGCCAGCACGTCCTGCAGGCTGTTCTTGGCGTTGCGGGCGGGGCCGACGATGACCATGGGGCCTTGCGCCATCAGCATCACGGGGGCCAGCTCGTGGCCGATGTCGGGTTGCGGCGTGGGGTAGATGAGCGGGCCCGGCACGGTGATCAGATAGCCGTCGGCGGCCTTGCTGCGCGCAACCAGCTGAAGCGCGATCGCCCCCGAGGCGCCGGGACGGTTTTCCACGATGACATTCAGGCCGGTCTGGCGCGCCAGTTCCTGCGCCGCGATCCGGGTCAGCACGTCCGCCGTGCCGCCGGGCACGAAGCCCACCACCCACGTGATCTGTTTGGCAGGCCATTGAGAATTGCTGTCGGCCGCCGTGGCGGCCGCGGCGGGCAGGGCGATGCTCAGGAGCATCGCGCAGCATTGGATAGCGAATTTCATGTTTTCCCCTTGATTTCTGCTATCGGTGATTCGTCTTGCGCTCAGCCGGGATCCCGCTTGCCGGGCGGCGTGTTCGGATGTTCAGCGCACGACTGGTTGAACGCCTGCACCATTTTCAGGATGGGGCCGAGCACCCAGGTATTGAAGATGAGAATGTCGCTTTCCTCCTTCGGGTCCTGAATCAGATTGAACAGATACGGGGATTCCAGTTTTCCCTTGCCCTCGTTGACCTCGGGCTCCCAGTAGAAGTGCAGCTTCCAGTCGCGCCATTTCACGGCGCGCAGGTCGCCCTTGATGTAGAACAGGAATCCCTCGCGCAGCGATTTCGGGCTGGCGCCGGTAAAGAAGTCGGTCTGGTCGATGCCGTCGATGGGCCGGTCCTGCGGAATGCCGGCGCCTCCGATGCGGGACAGCGTGGTGTACAGATCGGTCACGTGGACCATCTCGTTGGACACCTGGCCCGGCTGCACGCGGCCGGGCCAGCGGATGATGAAGGGCACGCGCAGGCTGCCTTCCATGGCGGTATGGTAGGTGCCGCTCCAGGGCCCTGCAGTGCCGCGATAAGGCTTGCGGTATTCAGGGCCGTTGTCGCTGCAGAAGATGAACACGGTGTCATCGCGCAGGTTCAGCGCGTCCACGGCCTGCACGATCTGGCCGACGCGGTGGTCCATTTCGACCATCGAGTCCGCAAAGTCGCCCGCGCCCGTGCGCCCGGCAAAGTCGGGGTGCGGCAGGGTGGGAAAGTGCAGATGCACCAGCGGCAGATACAAGAAAAACGGGCGCGCCGCCTCGGCGTGCTTGCGCATGAATCCGATCGACCGGTCCACCAGTTCGGCGTCGATGCCGCGCCGCGTATCCAGATCGTAGACCTTGACGTTCTCCGACGGCTCGCCGGCTTCGCCTTGCATGATGTGCGGAATGTCCGCCACCGAGGGATCGAAGCCGATCGACGACGTGAACTGGCTTTCGTCGGTGGTGCGCGGAATGCCGTACCACTCGTCAAAGCCGCGGTCGCTGGGATAGCGGCCGGGGATGTCGCCCAGATGCCATTTGCCGAAATGCGCGGTGGCGTAGCCCTGGCCCGATAGTTGTTGCGCCAGCGTGATCTCGTCGCGCGTAAGCCCTTGCGGCAGGCCGGGCGGCACGGATTGCAGGCAGCCCGTGCGGATGGGGTGACGGCCGCTCATCAGCGCCGAGCGCGTGGGCACGCAGTCGCTTTCGACGTTGAAGTTCTGCAGCAGCAGGCCCTCGGCGGCCAGGCGGTCGATGTTCGGGGTGGGTGCGCCGCGCAGGGCGCCGCCGCCGTAGCAGCCAAGTTCGCCCCATCCCAGGTTGTCGGCCACGATCAAGACGATGTTCGGCTTGTGTTCCATTGTGCTCTCGCCTCGGTGAATGCTCGGGTTGATCCCAGGATTCTAGGAGGGCAGGGTGGCCGTTATATTCCTGAAAGTACGTAAATGAATGAACTTTGGTTATGAATCTGTCGCTGCGTGATATCGAGTATTTCCTGGCCGCCGTCGAGTACGGCAACCTGGAACGCGCCGCGGCGTCGTTTGGCGTCAGCCAGCCGGCGCTGTCGAAGTCGCTGCAGCGGCTGGAAGCCGATACGGGTCTTGCGTTGCTGGACCGCAGCGGCCGTGGGCTGCGCCTGACGTCGGCTGGACTGGTGTTTCTGGACCATGCCAAGCGTCTCTGGGCCGAATACCTGGACGCAATGCGTCACGCGGCGGAATTGCGCGTGGGGCAGGCGGGATTGCTGCGCGTCGGGGTGACGGGCGCCACCATCGACAGCGTGGCGATGCCCGCGATGCGGCACCTGCTGCCGCGCCGACCGGCGCTGCGGGTGCAATTGACGCAGGGGCTATCCGATGACCTGAACGAGCAGGTCGCCAGCGGCAAGCTGGACCTGGCGGTGACGCCCATCTATGCGGACGTGCCTTCGACCCTGCACCATGAACCGATCATGGAAGACCGGCTGTGCGTGGCGGCCAGCCGTCATCATCCGCTGGCCGCGCGCCGCAAGTTGGCGTTGCGCGATCTGGCGGACCTGCGGTGGATTCTTCCCAAGCCTTCCTCGATTGCCCGCAAGGCCTTGGATTCGCGGTACGCGGAAAGCAACCTGCCATTGCCCGCCGCGGCGCTGGAAGTCGAACACTTTTCCAAGGGTACGCTGGCGTTGCTGGCGCAGACGGACCTGCTGGCGCTGCTGCCGCAAAGCGCGCTGGAGGCTGAGGCGGACGTCGTCGCGCTGCCGGTGGCGCTGGGCCGGCCGCTGCCGCGCGCCATTGCGCTGATTTCGCGGCAGGGGACCGCCTGGTCGCCGTTGATGCATGAATTCCGGCGCGCCATCCTGGATTGCGCAGCGGGCATGGGCTGAGCACGGCGGCTGGGGCGCAATGGCGGGTTTCGCCTATGCCACAATGGTCCGCTTTCAATTCATCAGGAGCGGGGCTCATGGCTGGAACGTCATTGCGGGTCGCGGCGGGCGTGGGGCTGATGTCGTTGGCGGCGCTTGCCGCGTGCGGCAAGAAAGAGGCCTATCCGCCCGAGGTCCAGCGCGAAACCTATAGTTCGTGCGTCGCGGGCTTCAAGTCCCGGGTCCAGGCCTCGCCGGAAGTGGACGCGAAGGCCGCCAGTTATTGCAATTGCATGGTCGACGGTTTGCAGAAATCCGTGCCGTACGAAGAATTCAAGCAGCTGGACCAACTGCTGGCGACCAAAAGCGCCACGCCGGACAGCGAAAGGCTGAGCAAGAGCGTGACCGAGGTGGTCAATGCCTGCTTGAAGCGCGAGATGCCCAAGGGCTGATGGCCGCGGCGGCGGGCGGGCTCGGTCCGCCGCGCCCGAGGGATCCTATGGGTTTTCAAGCCGGTGCGACATGTGCTCAGCGAAACACCGACCAGGCCAGTGTCGCGGAAAACACGCCCAGCACGATCGACGCGCCGCGCTGCATTTTTGCCGGATCGATCCACTTCATCCGTTCGCCGCCCAGCGTCGCGCCAAACAGCACCCAGGCCAGGCCGATGGGCACCAGCAGCAGCGCAAAGACGCCCATCGCCGTCAGATACGCGGGCAAGTTCTGGAAAGCCAGTGCGGGAAAGATGGCGCTGGCGAACAGAATGCCCTTCGGGTTGAGCAACGTGGCAACGAACAGCGTGCGCATGCCGATCACTTGCTTGGCCGCGCAAGGCACGGCGCTGGCCGCGCGCCACATGCGCCACGCGAGCCAGGCGATGTACAGGCTGCTGGTGGCCCGGACTACGCCCGGCAACCAGGGCAGCACCTGCGCCGCTTCACCGAGAAAGCGGCCCCACACCGTGATTGAAATCAGATAGCCCGCAAGCTCGGCCAGCGTCAGCGGCGCGGACTGGCGAAAGCCCTGGCGCAGGCCGGCGGCGGCAAGCAGCGTATTGGTCGGGCCCGGCATGGCGAGAATGACTGCGACGCCGGCGATAAACAGGCTGGCGGTCGAGGCTGTGTACATGATTCGGGCGAGGGATGACAGGGAAGGGCCGTCTTGTAGCACGGCCCTGTTACCGAATGCAATTGCCTTTCACGCGTCAGCGCGAGGGTGCGTCGAACCCCGTCACGTCGGCCTGCATCAGCGGACTGGCGAGCATATCCGGCTAGCGTGCGAATTTCATCGACACATCCGTGTGCGTGCCCCGGTCCAGATCGGCGCCCAGCGGCCTGTCCCAGGCGGGCAGGACCTGCAGTTCCTGGCTGACTTCCCCGGCCTCGATGCGCCGCGCAATGTCGTCAAGCAATTGCGTGCGCGTGGCGAACCCCCTGCCTTGCAGGTCCCGGGCAAAGAGCCGGTACCGGAGATTGGGTTCGGCGCCTTTCATCACGCCCAGATCCAGGATTTGGCCTTGTTCGTTGCGCAACAGCAGATGGCCAGGGCGGGCGTAGATGCGGTAGATCCGCCAGGGCGATGAAATCGCGGCGTGGCGCGGATGCCGATCGCGTCCCGATTCGACAGGGCCACGGGACGGGGCCGGCGCTGGGGGAAGGCGCTTAACGCACGCTTTGGCGAATCGGGCGATGGACCTGCCGATCAGGCTCACGTGGCGTCAGCGGTCAACGCGGTGACTTGGCCTGGGCGGGGGATGGGCGGGACGTTCTGGCGATGGTTGATCACGGCTTGCTCCTCATGGCGATACGGCGAGGCAACGCGCGTTTCAAGCACCACGCGGCCAGCATACGCGCTTTTCGCGGCCGTCCCGAGGATTGAGTTGATTGGTTACGCAATAAGCACAAAGCGCGTTGACTTCCCCCGGCCCGGCACCCATAGTGGTCCCGAAGCTTTTCGAGCATCGTGATTTTCGTCCGGTCTTGCACCCTTTGCGGGGCGCCTCATTGTTCGCGATCCTTTCCTTGACAGGCCTCCCTACGCGGCCTGTCCGCATTTAAAGGAAAGCGTCAATGGAAACCGGAATTGTGAAGTGGTTCAACGATGCCAAGGGATTTGGCTTCATCATGCCCGAGAACGGCGGCAAGGATTTGTTTGCGCACTTCTCGCAGATCGTCAGCGACGGACACAAAGTGCTCCTGGAAAACCAGCGGGTCAGCTATGTGACCGCGCAAGGCGCCAAGGGCCCTCACGCGACGCAGATCCGCGCGCTGTGAGTGGCGGGCCGCAAGGCCTGCCGCCGAACATTGGAGGTCCCATGTATCAGAACAATATGGTCTACAAGGGCTATCGGCTTACCGCCAGCGTCTCCCGGGTTTCCGTCGGGAACGCGCATCGGCCAGCGTTCACCGCCACCGTGGCAGTGGAACTGGCGGGTGATCAGGACCGGCTTGGCGAGCCCCATGCCGTGCCGCTTTTCGTTGCCGGCGGGTTTGTTGCCACGCCCGGAATGGCGGTCGACGCCGCAATCACCCACGGTCGTCTGGTGGTCGATTCGCACGCCCGGATTGCTTGATTTGCGCCCAACGCGGCGTCACGCTTCAGCCCTTTAACCCCAGCCGCCGCGCCAGCTTGTGCAGGTTGCTGGGGTCAACATCCAGCGCGCGCGCGGCGACGGCCCAATTGCCGTCGTGGGTGTCCAGCGCCCGGCGGATGACCTGCCGCTGACAGGCGTCCACCGCGTCGCGTAGCGACTGCGCCGGCGCTTGGCGGGCGGGCGCTTCATCCGCATCGTCTTCCAGCGCGCCGGGCATGTCGCCGTCGGACAGGTCCAGCAGCTTGGCGCCCAGCGTGACGATTTCGTTGCGGCTCGCGCCGTGGCTGACCGCCTTGATGGCCGCCCGGCTGATGACGTGTTCAAGTTCGCGCACGTTGCCGGGCCAGCGGTAGCGGCGCATCATTTCCTCGGCCTCCGGCGACAGCCGCAGGCTGCGCAGCCCGAGGCGCGCGCGGTTCAGTTCCAGGTAGCGGCCGGCCAGCAGCAGGATGTCATTGCCGCGATCGCGCAGGGGTGGGATGGGAATCGGATAGACCGACAGCCGGTGGTAGAGGTCGGCGCGGAAATCGCCCGCACGCACCAGGTCGCGCAGGCTGCGGTTGGTGGCCGCCACGATGCGCACGTCCACCGTCCGCGGACGGTCGTCGCCCAGGCGCTGGATCTCGCCGTTCTGCAGGGTGCGCAGCAGCTTGGCCTGCACCAGCAGCGGCAGTTCGCCGACTTCATCCAGGAACAGCGTGCCGCCGTTGGCGGCTTCAAAGCGGCCGGGCCGGTCGGCCACCGCGCCGGAAAACGCGCCCTTTGCGTGGCCGAACAATTCGCTTTCGGCCAGGGACTCGGGCAGCGCGGCGCAGTTCACGTGCACCAGCGGCCGGTCGCGGCGGCGCGACAGCCCGTGCACCCGGCGCGCAAACAATTCCTTGCCCACGCCCGTCTCGCCGAGCAGCAGAATCGGCAATTCCGAATCGGCCACGACTTCGATCTCGTGCAGCAGGCGAGCAATGGACTCGCTCTGGCCCAGGATCTCGCTGGCGGCGGGCGCGGCGCTGTCCGCCGGCGCCTGCCCGCGCGCCACGCGCAGGGCGCGGATCTCGGCTTCCAGGCGGGTGGTGCGCAGCGCGGCTTCGAGCAGCACGATGTAGTCGCGCAGATCGGCCTGCGCCTCCATGTCGAACGTGCCGACCTCCAGCGCGTCCAGCGTCAGCACACCCCAGGTCTTGCCTTCGATGTGCAGGCTGGTGCCCATGCAGTCGTGCACGGGCAGCGGTTCGCCGGCCATGCCGTTGATGAGTCCGTCGTAGGGATCGGGCAGGGTGCTGTCGTGGTGAAAACAGGTGACGCCGCGCCGCGCCAGGATGGCCGCCAGCCGCGGATGCTGCTGCACGGCGAAGCGGCGGCCCAGGGCGTCCTGCGTCAGACCGTCCACCGCGATGGGGCGCAAATGATCTTCTTCGAGCTGCAGCAGCGCGACGGCGCCGCAGCGGAAATGCGTTCGAAGGCTGGAGACCAGGCGCTGTAGACGAATGGCGGGCGGCAGGTCGGCGACCAGGTCGGCAAGCAGGAGATTTTGCATGGGTGAATTCTACCGTTGCAAGGTGAATAGAACCCTACCGCCGAAGGGTGATATCTACCCTTTAAAACGCAGGTGGTTGATAAATCGCAAGTTTTTCCTGGCACGGATTTCGCAAGTAGAGGAGCACCGTCATGATCTATGGAGAGACGCGATGAGCATGGTTGAGCAATCCCTGGGCCAGTTGGCCCGCAGCATTCCCGGCGCCACGCAGGTGTTTCACGAATTCGAACTGGACTTCTGCTGTGGCGGCAAGAAAAGCCTGGCCGAGGCGGCAGCCCAGCGTTCGCTGGATCCCGCGCAGATCGAGGCGCGCCTGATCGCCCTGGCGCAGAACCCCTCGCAGGAAACGGACTGGGGGCTCGCTTCGCCGGCCGAGCTGGTCGATCACATCCTGGCGCGTTACCACGAGGTCCACCGTCAGCAATTGCCGGAACTCATTCGCCTGGCCTTGAAGGTGGAACAGGTGCACGCCGACAGCCCGGACTGCCCGGCGGGCCTGGCCGATCACCTGCGCGCCATGCAGCAGGAACTGGAAAGCCACATGCAGAAAGAGGAACAGGTGCTGTTCCCGATGCTGGCGCGCGGCCACGGCGCCATGGCCACCATGCCGATCATGGTCATGCGCACGGAACACGACGACCACGGCGTGGCGCTCGAACGCCTGATGGCGCTGACCAACAACGTGACCCTGCCGCGTGCGGCCTGCAATACCTGGCGCGCGCTTTACCTGGGCATTCGCCAGTTCAAGGAAGATCTGATGGCGCACATCCACCTGGAAAACAACATCCTCTTCGAGAACGCAGGAGCGCGCGCGCCGGCCTGACGGCGCGCGGCAAGGAAGGGCGGGGCCTGCCGGCCCCGCGGCATCAGCAGGGAAGGTCCGTATGAACATCGACAAATTCAAGCAGCAGCACGTGGATATCCTTGAAGGCATCGCGTCGCTGCGCAAGCTGGCCCTTGCCGGCGTGGCGCGCAACGCGGCCGAGATCGCCCAGGGCATCGTCGCCATGAGCGCCACCATCAAACTGCATCTGGCGGTCGAGGACCGCGCGCTGTATCCCGCAGTGGCGCGCAGCGCGGACGCCGACCTGGCGCGAAAGGGACGCGAATTCCAGGAAGAGATGGACGCCATCGCCGCCGCCTACGAAGGCTTCGCCAAGCGCTGGAACAATGCGCGCAGCCTGGAACTGGACGAGCGGGGTTTTCGCGACGACGCCAACACCGTGCTGCGCCGGGTGCACGAGCGCATGCAGCGCGAAAACCGCGATCTCTATCCCCGCATCGAGGCGATGTAGCGCCAGACCCGCCAGACGCTTCAGACGCGGCGGCGCGCACGGCGCGCAACCCGCCCCGATCCGGACACAAACGGAATGAAAACCGACAGCTCGGTTGCATGAATCCGCCGGCCGCCGCCTGTACACTCGGAGCACCTTATTAGGCGCCTGGGGATCTTGATGGCCGGAAGCAGCTTTTTCGCGTTGTTCGACGATATCGCCACCATCCTGGATGACGTTTCCGTCATGACGAAGGTGGCCGCCAAGAAGACGGCGGGCGTGCTGGGCGACGACCTGGCGCTCAACGCCCAGCAGGTCAGCGGCGTGCCCGTCAACCGCGAGCTTCCCGTCGTCTGGGCGGTGGCCAAGGGTTCCTTCATCAACAAGCTGATCCTGGTGCCTGCGGCGCTGCTCATCAGCGCCTTCGCACCCTGGGCGATCACGCCGCTCCTGATGTTGGGCGGCGCCTTTCTTTGCTACGAAGGCGTCGAGAAGCTGGCGCACAAGTTCCTGTCGCACGGCGAATCCCCGGAAGGGCATCACGCCGCGCTCTCCGAGGCGCTGCAGAACCGGTCGGTCGACATGGTCGCGTTCGAGAAGACCAAGATCAAAGGCGCGGTGCGCACCGACTTCATCCTGTCGGCGGAAATCATCGTCATCAGCCTGGGCGCGGTGGCGGGCGCCGACTTCACACGGCAGGTCGCGGTGCTGTCCATCATTGCCATTGCGATGACGGTGGGCGTCTACGGCCTGGTCGCGGGCATCGTCAAGCTCGATGACCTGGGCTTGCACCTGAGCCAGAAATCGTCGCGCGCGGTGGCCTGGCTGGGCGAGCGGATCGTGCGCGCGGCGCCTTACCTGATGAAGACCCTGTCCGTGGTCGGCACGGCCGCCATGTTCATGGTCGGCGGCGCCATCCTGACCCACGGCATTCCCCCCGTGCATGCGGCCATCGAACACGCCGCCGCCGCGGTGGGCGGGGGCGGCGTCGTGCACGCGCTGGTGTCCACGTTGCTCAATGCCCTGTTCGGCATCGTCGCCGGCGCGGTCGTGCTGGGCGCGGTGAGTCTGGTCAAGCGCCTTTTCAAGAAAGGCTGATGCGCCAGCCGGTCCCGGCGCGCCACGAAGACCGGCGCGCGGGATCGCTACCTTTGCGGTGCGGCGGCAACCGGCGACCCCATTGCCTGGAACAGCGCCGCCGTTTCCGTCATGCGGCTGTTGGCGTATTCCAGTTCGCGCAGGCGCGCAGCGACGTAATGCTGTTCGGCGGCGTATTCGGTGTAGGGCGCCAGCGCACCCAACTTGACCCGGCTGGCCGTGTTCCGATAGGACTGTTCGGCCGCGCGCCGCGAGGCTTCCGCCGACGCCAGCGCCTGTCCGCCCGCATCCAGGCGCGAGAGCGTATCGGCCACATCACGAAACGCGGTCAGCACGGTCTGCTTGTATTGCAAAACGGCGGCCTCGTACCGTTCTTTCGCGGCGTTGCGTTCGGCCAGCAATTGCCCGCCATGGAAGATCGGCTGCGTCAGCGACGCGCCAATGGCCCAGATCGAACCGCCACCTGACAAGGCGTCGGCCCAAGAGAACCCGCCCTTGCCCATGGAGGCCGATAGCGACAGGCTGGGAAACATCTGCGCGGTGGCCAGGCCCACGTCCGCAGCGGCGGCCTCAAGCGCCGCTTCGGCGACCCGGATGTCCGGCCGCGAGGCCAGCAGTTCCGACGGCACCACCACGGGCACCGCCTCGGGCACGGCCAGGGTGTCGAAGGCCAGGTCGGGGGGCGCCTGGTCCGGACTGCGGCCCAGCAGCACGGCCAGCGCGTGACGCGTGGCGTGCCACTGCGCGCGCAGTCCGGGCAAGGACGCCTCCAGCGTGGCGGCGTCCTGGTCGGCGGCCAGCGCGTCGTTCTGCGAGGCAGAGCCGTATTCATAGCGGCGTTGCGTGTCATGCGCCACCTGCCGCAGCAGCACCGCCTGCTTTTCCGTCAGCGCCACGCGTTCTGCCAGCGCGGCCGAGGTGATCGCGCCAGTGACGATGTTGGCCGCGAGCGAGCGCCGGGCGGCTTCAAGCTGATAGGCCTGCTGCGCGACCTGCGCCGCCAGCGAGGTGTTGGCAAAGCGCGCCGCGCCAAAGAGGTCCAGGTTGTAGCTGGCCTGCACCTGTCCCGTGAAGACGTTAAAGAGCGCCGTGGGTTCGGGCAGTTCGGGCATCGTCAGCGCGCGGTTGCGCGTGGCGCTGGCGCCCGCGTCCACCGAAGGCAGCAACGAGGAATTGACCTGCCCGCGCAATTGCTCGCGCGCGCCGGCCAGGTTGCGTTCGGCGGCGGCCAGGTCCGGGCTGTTGGCCAGGCCTTCCTCGACGAGTGCATTCAGCGCCTCGGAGCCGTAGCGCTTCCACCACTGCGGCACGGGGTGCGCGCCGCGCTCGAAGCGTTGCGCCACGCCCTGCGCGGTGGCGCCCGCGGGGGGCGCGGCCTCGACGCCATATTGCGCGGGTTGCGCCATGGCAGGCGGCTTGCTGTCCGGCGCGAAGGCGCAGCCGCCCAGTGCCAGCATCAGCGGCAGCGCCGCAAACCGAACGCGTTGAAAAGTGAAGGGGATGCGCATGGTCAGGCTCCTCGTTCCACCGTGTCGCCCGCGTTGGCGCCGGGCGGCACGCCTTCCGGCTCGTCGCGTTCGTCGTGCTTCACGCGGAACCACGCCGCATACAGGGCGGGCAGGAAGAACAGCGTCAGCACCGTGGCGATGGTGATGCCGCCCATCAGGGCTGTCGCCATCGGGCCGAAGAAGTTGCTGCGCAGCAGCGGGATCAGCGCCAGCACGGCGGCGGCAGCGGTCAGCGTAATCGGCCGGAAACGCCGCACCGTGGCGCCGACAATGGCGTCCACGCGCTTGTGGCCCGCGCGGATGTCCTGCTCGATCTGGTCCACCAGGATGACCGAGTTGCGCATGATGATGCCGAACATGGCGATCACGCCCAGCATCGCGACAAAGCCGAAAGGCTTGCCAAACAGCAGCAGGGCGGCCACGACGCCGATCAGTCCCAGCGGCGCGGTCAGCACCACCATCAGCACCCGGGAAAAGCTTTGCAACTGCACCATCAGCAGCGTCAGCACGGCCACCGCCATCAGGGGCATCTGCGCGTTGATGGACGTCTGGCCCTTCGCGCTTTCCTCCACGGGCCCGCCGACTTCGATGCGAAAGCCCACGGGCAGCTCGGCACGCAGGGCGTCCAGCTTCCTGTCGATGGCGTGCGTGACGTCAATGCCTTGCGCATCGCCCGTCACGTCGGCCTGGACAGTGATCGTGGGCTGGCGGTCGCGCTCCCAGATGACGCCGTACTCGAGGTCGTAGCGGACCTGGCCGATAGTGCCCAGCGGCACGGGGCCGTTTGCCGTGGGCATGGACAGCGTGGCAAGGCGGGCCGGGTCGACCCGTTCTTCGCGCGGGGCGCGCAGGGTGACGTTGATGAGCTTGTCGCGCTCGCGGTACTGCGTCACGGTGTAGCCCGAGAGCGTCATCGCCAGGAAGCTGGAGATGTCGCTGGAAGTGATGCCCAGTTCACGGGCCTTCTGCTGGTTGACCTCGAAGCGCACCGATCTTTCCGAAGGCTCGTCCCAGTCGAACTGCACGTTGGCCGAGCGCTTGTCGGCCCGCACCTCGGCCGCCACCTTTTCGGCCACCGCCCGCACCTCGGGGATCTTGTCGCCACTGACGCGGAACTGCACCTGGTAGCCGACCGGCGGCCCGTTCTCAAGGCGCGACAGGCGGCTGCGGATGGCGGGGAAGTCGCTGCGCAGCATCGGCGCCATCCACTGCGCGAGCTTTTCGCGGTCTTCCACCGAATGCGTGGTGATGACGAGCTGGGCGAAGTTGGGCGTGGCAAGCTGCTGGTCCAGCGGCAGGTAGAAGCGCGGCGCGCCGGTGCCCACGAAGCTGACCGAATGCGCGATCTCGGGCCGGCCCTCCAGCGCTTTTTCCAGACGCTCGACCTGGCGCAGCGTCGCGGCAAAGGACGCGCCTTCCTGCAGACGCACGTCCACCAGCAGTTCGCTGCGGTCGGAGCTGGGAAAGAACTGCTGCGGCACGAACCTGAAACCCGCCATCGCCACGGCAAACACCAGCACCGTGCCGGCCAGCACCAGGTAGCGCCGGTCCACGCACCACGCCACCCAGCCGCGCAGGCGCTGGTAGAAGCGGGTGTTGTAGATGTCGTGCTCGTGGTCGTGCGGCAGATGCGCTTCGCGCTTGCGCTCGGGCAGGAGGCGGTAGCCCAGCAGCGGAATCAGCACCACGGCCGCGAACCACGAGGTGATGAGCGCAATGGCCGACACCTGGAAGATCGAGCGCGTGTATTCGCCGGTGCTGGACTTGGCCAGCGCGATGGGCAGAAATCCCGCCACGGTGACCAGGGTGCCGGTCAGCATGGGAAAAGCGGTGCTGGTGTAGGCGAACGCGGCGGCGCGTGTCCGGTTCCAGCCCTGTTCAAGCTTCACCGCCATCATCTCGACCGCGATGATGGCGTCGTCCACCAAAAGGCCCAGCGCCAGCACCAGCGTGCCCAGCGACACCTTGTGCAGGCCGATGCCGAACATCTCCATGAACAGCGCCGTGATGGCCAGCACCACAGGGATGGAGATCACCACCACCATGCCCGTGCGCAACCCCAGGGACACCAGGCTTACCGCCAGCACGATCGCCACGGCTTCGGCCACGGAACGCAGGAATTCGTCGACGGACTCCGACACCGCCGTCGGCATGCTGGACACTTCCGTCAGCGCGAGCCCCGCGGGCAGTTCCGCCTGCAGTTCCTTGAATTTGGCGTCCAGCGATTTGCCCAGGCGCACCACGTCGTGGCCCGGCTGCATGGTGATTCCGATGCCCAGCACGGTTTCGCCCTGGAACCGCACCTGCTGCGCCGGGGGATCGTCATAGCCGCGGTGCAGGGTGGCGATGTCGCCCAGCCGGACGGACTTGCCGTTCACGCGGATCAGGGTGTCCGCCAGGGCGCGGCTGTTCGGGAACTGGCCGGTGGGCCGCACGAAGATGCGGTCGTCCGCCGTGGTCAGCGTGCCCGCGCCCTGCACGGCGTTCTGGCTGTTGATTGCCTCGGCGATCTCCTGCGGCGACACGCCCAGCCGGGTGAGCTGCGTGTTCGGGATCTCGAGGTAGATGTGTTCGGGCTGATCCCCGAAGTAGTCCACCTTGGCCACGCCCGGCACGCGCAAAAGCACGGTGCGCAGCTTGTCGGCATAGTCGCGCAGCTGCGCGGGCGAGAAGCCGTCGCCTTGCAGCGTGTAGATGTTGGTGTAGACGTCGCCGAACTCGTCATTGAAGAACGGACCCTGCACGCCTTGCGGCAGCGTGGCCCGCATGTCGCCCACCTTCTTGCGCACCTGATACCACTGGTCGGCCACGGTGCTGGCCGGCGCCGAATCCTTCATTGTGTAGAAGATCAGGGATTCGCCGGGCCGCGAGTAGCTGCGCAGGAAGTCGGTGTTGGCGGTCTCCTGGAGCTTCTTGGCGATGCGGTCGGTGACCTGCTCCTGGACCTGCTGCGCCGTGGCGCCCGGCCACAGGGTCTGGATGACCATGACGCGGAAGGTGAAGGGTGGGTCTTCGGACTGCGCCAGCCGCGAATACGACAGCACGCCGAACAGCGTGACGAGCGTGATGATGAAGATCACCAGCGGCTGATGCCGCAGCGCCCAGGCCGACAGGTTGAACCGGCCTTCCTCGTGGCGATGGGCGTCTTGGTCAGCCTGCTGGCCGGGGTCCTGGCCGGGGGCGCTCATGACGCGAAATCCTCGGGATGCAGCGGCGGCACCGGGCGCACCTTTTCGCCGGCCGACACGGTGTGCACGCCTTGCCACACCACGCGCTCGCCCGCCGCCAACCCTTGAGACAGCGTGACGGTGCGCGCGTCGTAGCGCAGCACCTGCACGCGGCGAAGTTCCAGCGTGTCGGCCTCGGGCTTGACGATCCACACCGCCGGCTCGCGGCCGTCATGGAACAGGGCCGTGGCCGGCACGGTATAGGTGGTCCGTCCGTTGGCCTGGCGGTTATCGAAACTGATGTTGGCCGTCATGCCCAGCCGGACCTCGGGCGAGGGCGATTCCAATGTGAGCTTGGCGCGGTAGGTGCGGCTTTGCGGATCGGCGGCCGGCGCGATCTCGCGCAGCACGGCCGTGAACGTCTGGCCGGGCAAGGGCCCCAGCGTGACGGTGGCGCGCTGGCCGATTTCCAGGCCCGCCAGCACGCTTTCGGGCACGTCGCACAGCGCGTCGATGTCGCCCGCCCAGGCCAACTGATAGACGGGGGTGCCGGCGGCGACGTTCTGTCCCGTGTCGGCCTGTTCGGCGGTGATGACGCCCGCGTGATCGGCGTGCAGCGTCGTGTAGTTGAGTTGGTCGGCCGCCAGCGCCGCCTCCTGCGCGGCCTGGTCCCGCTGCGCAAGGGCCGAGGCATAGGCATTTCGGGTCTGCTCGAGCTGGGTGGCGGCGATCAGGTTCTCGCGCGCCTGGGCGCGATCGCGATCCAGTTGCTTGCGGGCGTAGTCCAGCTGGTGTTGGGCCGCCGACAGCGCCGCGCGCGCGGCGGCGGCGTTCTTGGTGGCGTCGGCCGGGTCCAGCTTGGCCAGGACCTGGCCGGGGGACACGGTGTCGCCCAGCCGTACCTTGCGTTCCACGATCTTGCCGCCCACGCGGAACGACAGCGGCGTGCTGTAGCGCGCCTGCACCTCACCGGGAAGCGTCCAGGCCGGCAGGGCTTCGTCCGCCTGCGCGGGCATGGCGACGACGGGGCGCGGCGCGGGGGCGGGCGCTTCGTCACGGCCGCAGCCGGCCATGGCGGCGGCCATTGCGATGACAGCGGACAGGGCCAACAGGCGCGTGCCGCGGCGGGGCGAAACGGCGGGAACGATCCGTGCTGCAGCAGCAACGGCATGGCGCGCGATGGGATGCGCGCCCGGGCCAAAACAATTCACGAAACACCTCGCTGCGCGGAAATGGGACAGGAAAGGGACGAGTCAGACTCGATACGGACTGAATTCTAATACAGTCTTGTATCTGAATACAAAATTGAATCTGAAATGCGCGCCGGTGCTAAACTCGCGCCATGTCCAAAGTCCGCCTGACCCGAGAGCAAAGCCGAGATCAGACGCGCCAGCGCCTGCTTGACGCCGCGCAGGCGATTTTTCTGGCGAAGGGTTTCGTGGCCGCCAGCGTCGAAGACATTGCCGAGCAGGCGGGCTACACGCGCGGCGCGTTCTATTCCAATTTCAGCAGCAAGTCCGAGCTGTTCCTGCAACTGCTCAAGCGCGACCACGAAAACGTCATGGCCGACATGCGCGCCATTTTCGAAGGCGGCGAGAGCCGGTCGCAGATGGAAGCGCGCGTGCTCGACTACTACAGCAAGCACTTTCGCGAAAACGACTGCTTCCTGCTGTGGATGGAAGGCAAGCTGCAGGCGGCGCGCGATCCGGACTTCCGCGTGGGCTTTGTCGCCTGTCTGCGCGAATTGCGCGCGGCCACCACCGAATACATCCGCCAGTTCTCGGCCCAGGTCGGCACGCCGCTGCCGCTGCCGGCCGAGCAGCTTGCGGTGGGCCTCCTGGCCCTGTCCGACGGCATGCAGTTCAGCGTTGCCTTCGACCCCCAGGCCGTCACGGCCGAGATGACCGAGGCCGTGCTGGCCGGGTTCTTTCGCCGCGTGGTGTTCGGCGACGCGAAGCCGAACTGAGGCCGCGGGACCGTCGCTGAACGGTCCGATTTCAAACTCAGGTGATTGTCAGCTTGGGTGCGCCCGTGATAGTAATACCGGCGGCGCACCGGTCGTGCTGAGGGGGCCAACGCCACGTTCCATCACCCTCGGGCACAAGGAGTGCATCCATGACTTCGGAACCCCGACCAAGCACGACCATCCATCGGCCCGTCTTCTATTCCGCGGCCGTCTTTACGTTGCTGCTGGTGGCCTTCGCCATCATTGCGCCCAAGGCCGCGCAGACCCTCTTCGAATCGATGCAGGCCTGGATCATCGGCAATGCAAGCTGGTTCTACATCCTGGTCGTCGCCATCATCCTGATCTCGGTCGCGTTCCTGGCGATCAGCCGGTATGGCGACATCAAGCTCGGCCCGGATCATAGCGAGCCCGATTACCGCAATTTCACCTGGTTCGCCATGCTGTTTTCCGCCGGCATGGGCATCGGGCTGATGTTCTTCGGCGTGGCCGAACCCGTCATGCACTTCGTGTCGCCGCCTGTGGGCGAGGGCGGCACCGTCGAAGCCGCGCGCGAGTCCATGAAGATCACCTTCTTTCATTGGGGACTGCACGCCTGGGCGATCTACGCGGCGGTGGCGCTCACGCTGGCGTTCTTCAGCTTCCGCCACGGCCTGCCGCTGACCCTGCGCTCGGCGCTGTATCCGCTGATCGGCAATCGCATCCATGGCCCGATCGGCCATGCGGTCGACATCTTCGCCATCATCGGCACCGTGCTGGGGGTGGCCACATCGCTGGGCCTGGGCGTGGCGCAGATGAACAGCGGCTTGAACCATCTGTTCGGCATTCCGGTTGGCGTCGTGCCCCAGATCGTGCTGATCGTCATCACCTGCGGACTGGCCACGCTGTCGGTGGCCAGCGGGCTGGACAAGGGCATCCGCTTCCTGTCGGAAGCCAACATGGTGCTGGCGGTGGTCCTGCTGTTGTTCGTGCTGACTGTTGGCCCCACCGTGTTCCTTTTCCAGACGTTCGTGCAGAACACCGGCGCCTATCTGTCCGACATCGTCAACAAGACCTTCAACCTGTACGCCTACGAGCCGACCGACTGGCTGGGCGGCTGGACGTTGTTCTACTGGGGGTGGTGGATCGCCTGGTCGCCGTTCGTGGGCTTGTTCATTGCCCGCATTTCGCGGGGCCGCACCATTCGTGAATTCGTCTGCGGCGTGCTGCTGGTGCCCGCCGGGTTCACGCTGTTCTGGATGACGGTGTTCGGCGACACGGCCATCTACTACATCCTGGTCGGCGGCGACCAGGGGTTGGCGAAGGCCGTGGATGCGGACAGTTCGCTGGCCCTGTTCGCATTCCTTGAGTTATTGCCCTGGAGCAGCGTGATCTCTGTGTTCGCCATTGCGATGGTGGCCGTGTTCTTCGTCACCTCCGCCGACTCGGGGGCGCTGGTGGTGGATCTGCTGGCCTCGGGCGGCGCGGACCGCACGCCGGTATGGCAGCGGATCTTCTGGTCGCTGTCCATGGGCGCGGTGGCCATCGCGCTGCTGCTGGCCGATGGCCTGACCGCGTTGCAGACGGCCACCATCGCCAGCGCGCTGCCGTTCTCGATCATCCTGCTGCTGTCGCTCTGGGGTTTGTTCAAGGCGCTCAAGCTGGACGCCACCAAACGCGGCATCCGCTATCAATCCCTGACGCTGTCGCGGCCGGCGCGCGGCGGCCAATCCTGGGAGCGGCGTCTGCGCAACATGGTCATGATGCCGCGCCGCGCCCATGTGCTGCGCTTCATCGCGGATGTGGTGCGGCCCGCGCTGGAAGACGTGGCCGACGAATTGCGCAAGCAAGGCTACGCCGTGCAGGTGCGCGAAGACGAAAACGAGGGCGGCGCAATCCTCGAGGTCTCGCATGGCGAACACCTGGACTTTTCCTACGCCGTGCAGCCCCAGGCCTTCGTGCGCCCCAGCCTGACGCCCGACGAGGCCGCCGACGAAGACGAGCGCAAGTACTTCCGCGCCGAAGTCCATCTGCGCGAGGGCGGGCAGGACTACGACATCATGGGTTGGAGCCGCGACGCCGTCATTGGCGACATCCTCGACCAATACGAGCGGCACCGCCACTACCTGCACATGGTTCGCGGTTAGTCGGCGCGCCGGCGGGCGCCTGCTCATATTCCCAAGCCACGCTGTCCGCGCGGCTTTTTTTTGGCCCATAGGCCGGCGCTATCCCCTTCATTGCTTTCGCTGCTTTGACGAAATCCCGCGATTCGTGGATTATCCAAGCAAATTCTTGTTTAAATAAAAAAGCGAGCGAATCATGAAGGCGAGAAGCAGGGCAGGGGCGGTCGTCGCCCTGGCAGTGGCGGCGGCGTTGGCCGGCGGGGCGATGTACTGGAAATCGAAGGCGGCCGCGCCTGGCGGCGGGTGGTCGATGCCGCCGGCCAAGGTCGCGGTGGCGCCCGCCGTGCAGGCGGATTTTCCGGTGATGCTTGCCGGCATCGGGTCGCTGGAAGCCACGCGCCAGGTGATGGTGGCGGCGGAAGTCGACGGACGTGTGGCGCAGATCCTCTTCACGCCGGGCGAGGCGGTCAAGGCGGGGCAGTTGCTGGTGCAGTTGAACGACGCGCCCGAGCAGGGCGAACTGGCACGGCTGCAAGCCCAGGCGCGTAATGCGCGGGCCCTGCTGGATCGCACGCGCCGGCTGGTGCCGCTGCAGGCCGCCACGCGTGAACAGCTCGACCAGGCCGTGGCCGACCATGAACAGGCGGCCGCCGACGTGCGGCGCGTGCAGGCGCTGATCGACCAGAAGCGCATCAAGGCGCCGTTCGACGGGGTGCTTGGCGTGCGCCGCGTGAACCTGGGCCAATTTGCCCGCGCGGGCGATCCGCTGGTGTCGCTGACGGATGCGTCCTCGTTGTACGCCAACCTGACGCTGCCCGAGCAGGCGCTGGGTGCGCTGCGGGTGGGCCAGCCGGTGGCGGTGACGGTGGACGCGCACGCGGGCCGCGAGTTCCCGGGCAAGGTCACCACCGTGGAGCCGCAGGTCGACCCGGGCACCCGCACGGTCCGCGTGCAGGCCCTGTTGGCCAATCCTGACGGCGCGTTGTCGGCGGGGATGTACGCGCAGGGGCGGATCGGACTGCCCGACCGCCCGGATGTCATCACCGTGCCGGAGACGGCCGTCAGCTACAGCGCCTATGGCGATTCGGTCTACGTCGTGACGCCGCCAGAAGCTGCTGCGGCGGCGCCGACTGTCAGGCAGGCCTATGTGAAAACCGGCGAGCGCCTGCGCGGCCGGGTGGTGGTGACCGAGGGGCTGAAGGCGGGCGACCGGGTCGTGACGTCGGGCCAGTTGCGCCTGCATAACGGCGCCGCCGTCGAGATCCTGCCGGACGACACCGTGGCGCTGGCCGCGCCGGGACACGCCGTGGCGCAGGCCCGGTAAGGTGCGGAGGCCAACATGAAGTTCACCGATCTGTTCGTGCGCCGCCCCGTGCTGGCGCTGGTGGTCAGCACCCTCATCCTGCTGCTGGGCATCAAGGCCTTGAGCGGGTTGCCGGTCAGGCAATACCCGCTGACCGAAAGCACCACCATCACCATCACGACGCAATATCCGGGCGCCTCGCCCGATCTGATGCAGGGTTTCGTCACGCAGCCCATCGCGCAGTCCGTGGCCACCGTCGAGGGCATCGACTACCTGTCGTCGTCGTCGACCCAGGGCCGCAGCGTGATCACCGTGCGGATGAAGCTGAACGCCGATTCCAACAAGGCCATGACCGAGGTGATGGCCAAGGTCAACGAGGTCAAGTACCGCCTGCCGCAGGACGTCTACGACCCGGTCCTGGTCAAGTCCGCGGGCGAGGCGACGGCCGTCGCCTATGTGGGCTTTTCCAGCACGAACCTGTCGCTGGCCGCGCTGACGGATTACCTGTCGCGGGTGGTGCAGCCGCAGCTCTCGTCCATCGATGGCGTGGCAAGCGTCGAGCTGTACGGCGGGCAGAAGCTGGCGATGCGGGTATGGCTGGACCCGGACCGCATGGCGGCTCGCGGCATCTCCGCCGGCGAGCTGGCCGACGCGCTGCGCCAGAACAACGTGCAGGCGGCGCCCGGCCAGGCCAAGGGGCTGTACGTGGTGTCCAACATCCAGGTCAACACCGACCTCGTCAACGTGGCCGAGTTCCGGGACCTGGTGGTCAAGCACGAAGGCGGCGCCGTCGTTCGGCTGGGCGACGTGGCGACCGTGGAACTGGGCGCGGCGTCCACCGATTCGAGCGGCCTGATGGACGGCGAGCCGGCCGTGTACTTCGGCCTGAACGCCACGCCGGTCGGCAATCCGCTGGTCATCGTCAAGCGCCTGAACGAGCTGCTGCCCAACATCAAGCAGAACCTGCCGCCCGGCACCAGCGTGCAGGTGCCGTTCGAACTGGCCCGCTTCATCAGCGCTTCGATCGACGGCGTGACGCAGACGCTGCTCGAAGCCATCGTCATCGTGGTGGCGGTGATCTTCCTGTGCCTGGGCTCGCTGCGGGCGGTGCTGATTCCCGTGGTCACCATTCCGCTGTCCATGCTGGGCGGCGCGGCCATCATGGCCCTCTTTGGCTTCAGCGTGAACCTGCTGACCTTGCTGGCGATGGTGCTGGCCATCGGCCTGGTGGTGGACGACGCCATCGTCGTGGTCGAGAACGTGCACCGCCACATCGAGGAGGGCAAGTCGCCCGTGCGGGCGGCGCTGATCGGCGCGCGGGAGGTCGCCGGTCCGGTGATCGCCATGACCATCACGCTCGCGGCCGTCTATGCGCCGATCGGGCTGATGGGCGGCCTGACCGGCTCGCTCTTCAAGGAATTCGCCTTCACGCTGGCCGGGGCGGTGGTGGTGTCCGGCGTGATCGCGCTGACGCTGTCGCCGGTGATGAGCTCGTTTCTCTTGAATGGCCGGGTCGCCGATGGCTGGATGGCGCGCAAGGCCGAGCACTTCTTCGGCCGCCTGGGCGAGGCCTACGGCCGCGTGCTCGACGTGTCGCTGCATCACCGCTGGGTCACCGGCGTGCTGGCGGTGGCCGTGTTGGCCAGCCTGCCTTTCCTGTACAACGCCGCGCAGCAGGAGCTGGCCCCCGTCGAGGACCAGTCCACGGTGCTCACCGCCATCAAGTCGCCGCAGCAGGCCAACATCGATTACGTGGAAAAGTTCGGCAAGAAGTGGGACGACGTCATGAAGACGCTGCCCGAGCAAAAGGGGCGCTGGCTGATCAACGGGTCCGACGGCGTCTCCAACAGCATCGGGGGCGTGGACTTCGTGGACTGGCAGGACCGCACGCGCTCGGCCGACGAGATCCAGGCCGACATGCAGTCGATGGCGAACCAGGTCGAAGGCAGCAACATCTTTGCGTTCCAGCTGCCGTCGCTGCCCGGCTCCACGGGCGGGCTGCCGGTGCAGATGGTGCTGATGAGCGCGTCGGACTATGCCGTGGTTTTTGACGCCATGGAAAGCCTGAAGCAGGCGGCGAGGGAAAGCGGCCTGTTCATGGTGGTGGACAGCGACCTGGACTACAACAACCCCGTCGTGCAGCTGAAGGTGGATCGCAGCAAGGCCAACAGCCTGGGCGTCACCATGAAGGCCATCGGCGACACGCTGGCGGTGCTGGTGGGCGAGAACTACGTGAATCGCTTCGGCATGGACGGGCGTTCCTATGACGTCATTCCGCAAAGCCTGCGCGAACAGCGCATCTCGCCGCAGGCGCTGGCGCAGTACCACGTCAAGAGCGCCTCGGGGGCGCAGGTGCCGCTGTCCAACCTGGTATCGGTGTCGATGGGCGTGGAGCCCAACAAGCTCACGCAGTTCAACCAGCTGAACGCCGCCACGTTCCAGGCGATTCCCATGCCGGGCGTCACGATGGGCGATGCGGTGCAGTTCCTCACGCGCGAGGCGCAATCGCTGCCGGCGGGCTTCAGCTACGACTGGCAGTCCGACGCGCGGCAGTTCACGCAGGAAGGCTCGGCGCTGATGATCACCTTCATCTTCGCCATCATCGTCATCTACCTGGTGCTGGCCGCCCAGTACGAAAGCCTGCGCGATCCCTTCATCATCCTGGTAAGCGTGCCCATGTCGATCTGCGGCGCCCTGATCCCGCTGGCGCTGGGCATGGCCACGGTCAACATCTATACGCAGATCGGCCTGGTGACGCTGATCGGCCTGATCAGCAAGCACGGGATCCTCATGGTGGAGTTCGCCAACGAGATGCAGGTCAGCCACGGGCTGGACCGTCGCGCGGCGATGGAAGCGGCCGCGCGCATCCGCCTGCGTCCCATCCTGATGACCACGGCGGCGATGGTCATGGGGCTGATTCCGCTGCTGTTCGCCACCGGCGCCGGCGCGCACAGCCGCTACAGCCTGGGACTGGTCATCGTGGTCGGGCTGCTGGTCGGCACGCTCTTCACGCTGTTCGTGCTGCCCACGGTCTACACCGTGTTTGCCCGGGACCACCGCGCCGCCAACGATACGCCGCGCGCCCGCGAACTGGCGCAGGCCGACGCCGAGGACGCGCGCGCCGCCGTCCAGCACTGAGGAATCGATCATGGATAAACCGCATTTCTTTCCCCGCCTTTTCCGCGGCGCCGCCGTGCTGCTGGCCGCTTTGGCCGCCGCGGGCTGCGCCGTCGGACCCGACTACCGCCGGCCCAGCCCGGCGCCCGTGGTGCTGACCAGCCCCGAGCAGGCGCTGTTTTCCACCGATCAGGTCCAGCGCGACTGGTGGAAGCAACTGCAGGACCCGCAACTGGACCGCCTGATCGACATGGCGCTCGCCCGCAACCTGGACATCCGCATCGCCCAGGCCCGCCTTGCCGAATCGCGCGCGGTGCTCGACGAAAAGGAACTGGACAAGCTGCCGGCCGTAACGCTGGGCGGCGGCTACGAGCGCAGCCTGTCGCAGGCCAATCCCGGCGTCGCAGGCCAGCGCAATCTGGCCGAAAGCTACCGGGCGGGCTTTGACGCGGCCTGGGAATTGGACCTTTTTGGCAGACTGCGCCGCGCGGCCGAGAGCGCCGCGGCCCGTAGCGAGGCGCAGGCTGCCGACCTGGCGCAGGCGCGCATCGTGGTCGCGGCCGAAGTGGCGCGCAATTATTTCGAACTGCGCGGCGCCGAGCAGCGGCTGGTTGTGGCGCGCGCCAACCTGGCCAGCCAGGAGGACAGCCTGCGCGTGACCCAGGCGCTGGTCTCGGCCGGCCGTGGCGACGAAGGAGACCTCGCCAGCGCGCGGGCCGAACTCGACACCGTGCGGGCCAGCGTCCCGGTCCAGGAGACCGCGCGCCGGCTGGCGCGCTACCGGATCGCGGTGCTGGCGGCGCTGCGTCCGGCGGAGCTGGGTGCGCTGGACGCCGCCCAGCCGCTTGCGCCGCTGACCGCGCGCCTGCCCATCGGCGACGTGGGCGCGTTGCTGTCGCGGCGCCCGGACGTGCTGGCCGCCGAACGCAACCTGGCTGCCGCCAACGCAGACGTGGGCGTGGCCACGGCCGAGCTGTACCCGCGCATCGATCTGGGCGGCTTCCTGGGATTCGTCGCGCTGCGCGGCGCGGACTTCGGCTCGGCCGCCAGCCGCGGGTTCGGCGTCGCGGCAAACGCCAACTGGCCCGCGTTCCATCTGCCGTCGGCTCTTGCCCGCAAGCGCGGGGCCGAGGCGCGCCTGGATGGCGAGGCGGCGCGCTACGAGCAGGCGGTCCTGCGCGCGGTCGAGGAAGTGGAGTCGGCGTTGGCCGAATACGGGCAGACGCAGCAGCGCCTGGGCAGCTTGGCGCAGGCCGCAGCCCACAGCGGGCGGGCCGCCGAACTGGCCCGGCTGCGCTACCGCGAGGGCAGCACGCCTTATTTGACCGTGCTGGATGCGCAGCGTACGCTTTTGCGCGCCCAGGACGCCGTGGCCGTGGCGGAAGCCGAGTCCTATACGCGCCTCGTGGCGCTCTATAAGGCGCTGGGCGGCGGCTGGCAGGCTGACGAGGCCGGCCAGACGCGGCTGGCCGTGGCACCATAGGAACCTTCATCCGGAGCATCGATACCCCTCATGTCTGACAGCCTGTCCCAACCGGCCGCCGCGCTGCCGCACCAGCCTGCGGACCGCGTCCTCATGACCCTGAAGACCCGCGGGCCGCAATCCATCGCGGTCATCGCGCGGGCCATGGACGTGACGGCCGAGGCGGTGCGCCAGCAGATGACGCGGCTGCACGCCGACGGGCTGGTCGACGCCGAGAGCCGCAGCGCGGGCCGCGGCCGGCCCACCCAGATCTGGTTCCTGACCGCCGCCGGCCACGGGCGCTTTCCGGACACGCACGCCGAGATGACGGTGCAGATGATCGCGGCGGTGCGCCAGGTGTTTGGCGACGAGGGCATCGACAAGCTGGTGCAGGTGCGCGAGAACGCCATGCTCAACGTCTACCAGCAGGCCATGCAGGACGCGCCGGACCTGAAGGCGCGGCTCGAACGGCTGGTCGACGTGCGCAGCGCAGAGGGCTACATGGCGGAACTGCGCGAGGACGAAGCCGGATTCGTCTTCATCGAGAACCATTGCCCCATCTGTTCGGCCGCCAAGGCCTGTATGGGCTTTTGCCGCAGCGAGCTGGAACTGTTTCGCAAGGTGCTGGGCGAGGGCGTGCAGGTCGACCGCGAAGAACATATCCTGGCCGGCGCGCGGCGCTGCGCCTATCGCGTCAGCAAGCAGCCATGACGCTCAAGCAGCTCGAAGCCTTCTATTGGGCCGCCACCTGCGCCAGTTTCGCCGTGGCGGCCGAGCGGCTTCACCTGTCGGTGTCCTCGCTTTCCAAGCGCATCACGGAACTGGAAGAAGCGCTGGGCCAGCCGCTCTTTGACCGCAGCGGCCACAAGGCCGTGTTGACCGACGCCGGCCAGCGCCTGGTTCCGCAGGCGCGCGGCTTGCTCGCCGCCGCGGACCAGATCCGCGCTTCCATGACCGAGACGCCCGGCCTGCGCGGCCGCTGCCGTTTCGGCGTGGGCGAACTCACGGCGCTGACCTGGCTGCCGCAGCTGATACGCGCCGTGCGCGCCGCCTACCCTGAGCTGGTGCTGGAACCCTACGTCGACATCGGCCAGGTGCTGGAGCAACGCGTCGCGGACGGGGAACTGGATTTCGCCGTGATCGCCGGCCGGTCGTCCCGCGCCGGCATTGCGTCCTTGCCCATCGGCGAGGCGCGCTTTTCCTGGGTTGCCGCGCCCGCGGTGCTGCAGCCCGGCGAAACCGGCATGACCATGGCCCTCTTGGCCCGGCTGCCGCTCGTGACCTTGCCCGAGGGCGCGGGCACCACGCGCATCATCGACGACTGGCTGGGCGGGCGCCAGGCCGCGGGCGAGCGCCTGTGCTGCAACAACTGGGGCGCCATCGTGGGATTGCTGATCGAAGGCACCGGGGTGGGGCTGCTGCCCAGGCATTGGGCCGAAAAGCTCCAGGCCGAAGGCAGCCTGCGTGTCCTGCACGGCGATCCCGAGCTGGCCGCGTTGCCTTACGCGTTCCAGTACCGGCGCGACGACGCCCGGCCGCTGGTCGCCCTGCTGCGCGACACGGTTGCCGCCTCGGCCGATTTCTCGGCGCCGTGCCGTCTGCCCTGAGGCTTTCGTCCGCAAGGCGGCCGCCACGGGCGTATAGTGGGCGGCGCGCCCCGCGCCGGTCTATACAATCGCCGCGCGCCTGGCGCAGAATCCAGCAACAACGTGCGCACGAGGGGGATGGGCCCGGCGATGCGGCACGACCCGGGGTCTGTTCCTCCCTGCCAGGCGGTGCGCCCCCGCACGAGGCACGGTCCCCCGCGGAATCGACGGAGATCTTTCATGCGTAAACTTTGCCTCGCCATGGCCATGGCGGGAATGCTCGCCACCGGATTGGCGCAAGCCCAGTCCACCTTGCGTATCGGGCTGCAGGATGACCCGGACGTGCTGGATCCGGCGCGCGCCCGCACCTTTGTCGGCCGCATCGTGTTCGCCTCGTTGTGCGACCGGCTGGTCGACATCACGCCCGACCTGAAGTTCGTGCCCCAGCTTGCGCAATCGTGGTCCGTCGGCCCCGACAACAAGACGCTGACCTTCAAGCTGCGCACGGATGCCGTCTTCCATGACGGCACTCCCATCAATGCCGCCGCGGTCAAGGCCAACCTCGACCGCGCCCGCACGCTGCCCGACAGCAACCGCAAGAGCGAACTGGCCACGGTGGCCAGCGTGGATGCCCCGGACGACCGGACCGTGGTGCTGAACCTGTCGGAACCGGACGCCTCGCTGCTGTCGCAGCTGTCCGACCGCGCCGGCATGATGATTTCGCCCGCCAGTTTCGACAAGGATCCCGGCGGCAAGCCCGTGTGCTCGGGCCCCTACCAGTTCAAGGAGCGCGTGCAGAACGACCGCATCGTGCTCGAGAAATTCCCCAAGTACTGGGACGCGGCCAACTACCATTTCGACCGCCTCGTCTTCACGCCGATTCCGGACAACACCGTGCGCCTGAACAACCTGCGCGCCGGCGACCTGGACATCATCGAGCGCGTGGCGCCGAGCGACGCCAAGGCCGTCAAGGACGACCCCAGCCTGCGTCTGGCCCCGGTTACCGGCCTGGGTTTCCAGTCCATCTCCGTCAACCTTGCCAACGGCGCGCGCGCCGATCATCCGCTGGCCAAGGACAAGCGCGTGCGCCAGGCGCTGGATCTGGCCATCGACCGCGACGTGCTGAACCAGGTGATCGGCGAAGGCATGTTCCAGCCTGCCCACCAGCCGTTCCCGCCCGCCAGCTTTGCCTACAACAAGTCCTTCGACCGCCCGGGCCGCGATCCCAAGAAGGCGCAGGCCCTGCTCAAGGAAGCCGGCTACGACCGCGTGAAGGTCGAGATCACCTTCGGCAACAACACCACCATGCAGCAGGTCTTCGAACTGGTGCAGGCCATGGGGGCCGAAGCGGGCTTTGACATCACCCTGCGCCCTGTCGAATTCGCCTCGCTGCAGTCCTCGCTCGCGCGCGGCGACTTCCAGGTAGGCCAGAGCGGCTGGTCGGGCCGGGTCGATCCCAGCGGCAACATCCACCAATACCTGAGCTGCAAGGGCAACCTGAACGACGGCAAGTTCTGCGACGCCGCCGTCGACAAACTGCTCAACGACGCCCGCGCCGAGGCCGACACCGCCAAGCGCCGCGCCCTGTACGACCAGGTGCTGGCCGCGATGCAGGACCAGCGTCCCATCATCT
Organism: Achromobacter mucicolens; assembly: GCF_029866465.1. Taxonomy (NCBI): domain Bacteria; kingdom Pseudomonadati; phylum Pseudomonadota; class Betaproteobacteria; order Burkholderiales; family Alcaligenaceae; genus Achromobacter; species Achromobacter mucicolens. The sequence goes on from NZ_CP123364.1 coordinate 1,210,900, forward strand.
ACCTGTTCTACCTGCCGTGGACGTTCGGCGTGCAGGCCAAGCTGCAAGGCTTCGTTCCGTATCCGGACGGCTTGATCCGGTTGAAAGGGGTAGAGAAGAAGTAGGCCCACCCCTAGAGGTAGGCCCACCCCCTACCCGCTGACGCGGGCCCCCTCAAGGGGGCGACACCAGCGGACCGGAAGGTAAGGCCCACCCCCAGCCCGCTGACGCGGGCCCCCCCTCAAGGGGGCGACTCCAGCGGACCGGCGGAGCCGGATCCGCGGTGTCCCGGATGGCGTCAGTTGCTGGCGGCGGGTCTCTCCTTCCCAGGTGTCTGACACCCGTACGCAATGACCGCTGTACATCTCGATGCCCCACGGGTGTCTGACACCGGCCGATAGCCGCACTTTGGCGTCAGACACCCCTCCCACACCAGGACCCACCATGTTTACGACTCGCCCGGAAATTCTCGGCACCTTCGGTGTCGTGACGTCCACTCATTGGCTGGCCAGCGCGGCTGGCATGTCGCTGCTGGAGCGCGGCGGCAATGCGTTCGATGCCTGCGTTGCCTCGGCGTTCGTGCTGCAGGTGGTCGAGCCCCATCTGGTCGGCCCGGCCGGCGAAGTGCCCGCCGTGTTCTATTCCGCCCGCACCGGCAAGGTCGAGGTGCTGTGCGGGCAGGGCACCACGCCCGCCGCCGCCACGCTCGAACGCTACCGCGCCGAAGGGCTGAAGCTCATCCCCGGCAACGGCCTGCTCGCGACGGTGATCCCGGGCGCGTTCGACGCCTGGATGCTGCTGCTGCGCGACCACGGCACGATGCGGGTGCGCGACGTGCTTGAACCCGCCATCTATTACGCCGAGCATGGCCATGCGCTGATGCCGCGCATCTCCAACACCATCGCTGGCCTGAAAGACTTCTTCGAGACGCACTGGCCGACGACCGCCCAGGTCTACGTGCCGGGCGGGCAGGTGCCGCAGTCCCGCAAGCTGTTTCGCAATCCGGCGCTGGCCCGCACCTGGACCCGCGTCCTCAAAGCCGCCGAAGGCGCTGGCGCCGACCGCGACCGCCAGATCGAGGCCGCGCGCGACGCGTTCTACCGCGGCTTCATCGCTGAAGAGATCGACCGCTTCGCCCGCAACACCGACGTCATGGACGAAAGCGGCACGACCCACCGCGGCGTCATCACCGCGCACGACCTGGCCGGCTGGTCCGCCAGCTATGACAAGCCGCTGACTTACGACTATCACGGCTACACGGTCGCCAAGGCGGGCGCCTGGAGCCAGGGACCGGTCTTTCTGCAGACCCTCGCCATCCTGAAGGACATGGACCTGGCAGGCGTCGGTCCCACCAGCGCCGAGTTCATCCATCGCGTCACCGAGGCCATGAAGCTCGCCTTCGCCGACCGCGAAGCGTATTACGGCGACCCCGCGTTCATCGACGTGCCGCTGGCCCATCTGCTGTCCGACGCGTACAACGCCGAACGCCGCCAGCTGATCGGGGAGGGCGCGTCGCGCGACCTGCTGCCCGGCCAGGTGCCCGGCTTCGAGGCGCAGGTGGCGCGGGTCATGGACACCCTGGAACGGCTGTCGCCGGTCACCGCGCCCGGCAGCGCCACGAACGAACCGACGCTTGCCGACATGCGCGCCTCGGCCAAGCGCGGCGACACCACGCACGTGGACGTGATCGACCGCTGGGGCAACATGATCTCGGCCACGCCGTCGGGCGGCTGGTTCCAGTCCTCGCCGGTCATCCCTGAACTGGGCTTCGGCCTGAACACCCGCGCCCAGATGTTCTGGCTGGAAGAAGGCCTGCCCGGCACGCTGGCGCCGGGCAAGCGCCCGCGCACCACGCTGACCCCGTCGCTGGCGCTGCGCGACGGCAAGCCCTATCTGGCGTTCGGCACGCCGGGCGGCGACCAGCAGGAGCAATGGCAGCTCCTGTTCTTCCTGCGTCGCGTGCATCACGGCCTGAACCTGCAGGAAGCCATCGACCTGCCCATGTCGCACACCATGCACTTTCCCACCTCGTTCTATCCCCGTGACCGCAAGCCGGGCCATCTCGCGCTGGAGGCCAGCTTTGGCGCCGAGGTCATCGAGGCCCTGCGCCAGCGCGGGCACCAGATCGAGGAAGTGCCCGAATGGTCGGTCGGCCGGCTGACCGCGGCATCGCGCGATCCCGACGGACTGCTGCATGCGGCCGCGACGCCGCGCCTGATGCAGGCCTACGCCATCGGGCGTTGACCGGTCGCACGCACGCTTGCTTACAAAGCGTGCGTGCCCGCGCTTCACCGCGTCTTGCGGCGCTTTGCCCGCTTAGGGTATGTTTGTCGCATGACGCCATCCGAGCAGAGCCCGGCAACAGCGGCTCGACCCCTCACGGGAACAGAACCCTTATTCATCGTCCTCAATAAAGGATCGGGGCGCGGCGACGCGCAGGTCCTGCAGGACACCATCCGGCAGATCCTCGACGAGGCCGGGCGGCGCTACGAACTCATGCCGGTCGACGATCCGTCGCGGCTGACGGACGTGGCGCGCCAGGCGGTCAAGCGCGCGCAGGACGAGCAGGGCGTCGTCATTGCCGCGGGCGGCGACGGCACGCTCAATGCCGTCGCGGGCGCGGTGCTGGGACAAGGCGTGCCCTTCGGCATCCTGCCGCAAGGCACCTTCAACTACTTCGGCCGCACCTACGGCATTTCGCAAGAGACAGACGTTGCGCTGCGCGGCTTCCTGCAAGGCACCATCCGGCCGGTGCAGGTCGGCCTGCTGAACGGCCGCCTGTTCCTCGTGAACGCCAGCCTTGGTTTGTATCCGCAACTGCTGGAAGACCGCGAAGCCTACAAGCAGCGCTACGGCCGCCGGCGCTGGGTCGCGCTGTGGTCGGGCCTGGTCACGCTGTGGCGCCAACCGCGCCAGCTCGGCCTGCAACTTGAATTCGAAGGCAAGTCGCGCAGCTTGACGTCGCCCACGCTGGTAGTGGGCAACAACAAACTGCAGCTTGAACATATCGGCATCGAAAACGACGGGCTCGATCGGAACCAACTGGTCGCCATGGCGGCGCGGCCCGTCGGCACGCTGGCGCTCTATGGCCTGCTGGTGCGCGGCCTGCTAAGCCGGCTGGGCGACGCTGAGAACGTGATCAATTTCGCCTTCGACAAGCTCACGGTGGGGGTGCGAGGGCGCCGCCGGGTCAAGGTGGCGATGGACGGCGAAATCTCCTGGATGGACACGCCGCTCGAATTCAAGGTGGCGACTGATCGTCTACCTCTCGTGGTGCCGGCGGATCCCGAGTTCCTGGACCGCTCATGACGCGGATCCTGCATCTGTCCGATACCCATTTCGGCACCGAGCGCAAGGCGGTCATTGAAGCTGTGCTGGATTTGGCACGGCAACTGTCGCCCGATCTCGTGGTCCTCAGCGGCGACATCACCCAGCGCGCGCGCCGCAGCCAGTTCGCCGCCGCACGCCGTTTCATCGAGCGCCTGGCGCTGCCCGTGCTGGCGGTGCCCGGCAATCACGATATCCCGCTGTTCAACGTGTTTCTGCGGGTGCTCAATCCGTACGGCAACTACAAGCGCGCGCTCGGACCAATCCTCGAACCCGTGTTCGAGAACGACGGCGTGCTGGCAATCGGCGTGAACACCACGCGGCCAAGGCGCCACAAGGACGGCGAGATCTCCGATGCCCAGATCACCCGGGTCGCCCAGCGGCTGCGCCAGGCGCGGCCGGGGCAGTTGCGGATCGTCGTGGCGCACCATCCGGTGCGCGCCAAGGTCGAATCCGACCTGTCCAACCTGCTGATCGGCCGCGAGCGCGCGCTCGCGGCGTGGGCGCAGGCGGGCGTCGACCTGGTGCTGGGAGGTCACATACACTTGCCCTACGTGCTGCCGCTGACCGCGTCGACGGGGCCGGCCGGCTGGATCGTCCAGGCCGGAACGACCTGTTCGCACCGCGTCCGGGGCACCGTGCCCAATTCGCTGGGCGTGATCACCCGCACCGAAGAGGACGGCCAGCAGGTCTGCCACGTCGAGCGCTGGGACTACGCGGCCGGCGCGCACGCGTTCGCACCCGTCGACAAGACGCTGGTCTCGCTGTAGTAGTGCGCGCGCTCGTCCGCGCGAAATTTTTTTGATGGCGCACACATGACCGATGTCTACGCCGCATGGGCCGCGGCCCATGCCCTCTCGTTGTTTATCGCGCTGCCGCTGCTGGCCGGCGGCGCGGCGCTGCTGTTCATGCGGTGCCATGGGCGGTTGTCCCGCAATGGCCGCGCCGCGCTGTTTGCCGGCGTGGCCGGCGTGTCCTTCGTTCTGTTTCTCACGTTGGCCCTGGCTGTCGAAAGCCGCGGCGCCGTGGTGCAGTTCGACGGCGCGCTGGCCGATGCGCTCAGCATGTCCATGTGCACGTCGATGCTGTGGCTGCTGTCCTGGATCACGTATCTGGGCGACCGCAACCTGCTCACCGTCGTCGCCGTGCTGATGACGATTGCGCTGTTATGGCGCGGGCTGTGGCAGCTTGCGCTCTTTTGCGCCATCGCGACCGGCCTGAACGGCGCGCTCAACTGGCTGTTCAAGCACACCTTCGAACGCGTGCGCCCCGATCACGACCACGGCTATGCCATGGCGACCGGCTGGAGTTTTCCCAGCGGTCACGCCTCTGCCGCCATGGCCGTCTACGGCACGGCGTGCTACCTGATGTGGCGGTTTTCCCCGCCCGCGTGGCGCCTGCCGTGCGTGGCGTTCATGGCCGCGCTCATCATGGCCATCGGCCTTAGCCGCATCCTCTTGCAGGTGCATTTCGCGAGCGACGTCGTGGCCGGATTTGCCGTCAGCCTCGGTTGGCTGGTCCTGTGCGTGGCGGCCGTCGAGCGGCTGCACGTGTCAGGCCGGTGGGCTCAGCGCGTCCAGTAAGCAAGACTCCACGCTGGCCGAATCGCACGCCTTCAGCGGCGCGCTGGCATAACGTCCCCCCGCGCTGGCAATGGCCCGGTCCAGCTGCCGCATTCGGTCGGCCGGCGGCGGATCCAGGTCGATGATCAGCTTGCCGGCGATGGGCGCCGTGACCTGCCCGTCGCTGAAGCGTTCCAGCGTGCGATCGATCTCGCGCTCGCGGGGCAGGGCCAGCACGATGGTGTCGGATTCCGCCAAGGCTTCGCGCGCCGACGTCGCCAGCGTCGCGTTGCCGCGGAATGCCTCGCAGCGGTCCGCCTCGATGTCATAAAGCGTCAGCGCAATGTCGGGATCGGCAGCCAGCAGCCGCCGCGCAGCCAGCGTGCCGATCCTGCCCATGCCGACGATGCTGACGCGCGGACTCATGGCTTGGGCACCGACCACGTGCTCACGATATGGGCAACCGGCTCGTCCGAGCCTTCTCCCGTCAGCACGACCTCTCCCGCGCTAAGCCGGCCCACCTTCAGCAGGCGGGCATGAGCATGGATGGCGCCCGCCGGGCTCTTGCGCAGGAAATTGATGGTCAGGCTGGCCGTGACCGCATGCGCCTGGCCGGTAGCGCCCACGACCGCCGCATACATGGCCAGGTCGGCAAGCCCCATCAACATCGGTCCGGCCACGATGCCGCCCAGCCGCTGGTGCGTGTCCCGGGCGGGCAGCACGGCGTGCGCCGTGCCGTGGCCGATGTGCAGCACGTCGATTCCCAGCAGCATCGAGAACGGGTGCTGGTCGGCCAGCAGCACGTGAAAGTCGGCAAGGCTGATCAGCGGCGCGTGGCCGTTGGCGGCTAGGGCGGTTGCAGTCATCGTTGCTCCAGGGCAAGGCAATAGTTGTCCAGCAGCGCGTCGGCCTGCTGGCCCAGGGATTTGAGACGGCGCGTGTGCAGCAGCAGCAACAGCCCCATCAGGTAGGTGAACACGTTCATCTGCTCGGCCTGCACGGCCTCGCCGCGCCAGCCTTTCGTGCGCGACAACGCCTGGCCGATGAGATCGATGGATTGCCTCAACCGTGAATTGAGCTTCTCGTCCATGTCGCGGCCCAATCCGCGCGGCCCCAGTCCCTGGAACAGATACAGCCCCAGGGAAAAATCCGTGCGCCGCTCGGCGTAATAACCGAAGAACGCGCGGATCACGCCGCGCGCGGCCGATTCCGGCGCTTCGGCCTGTTCGGCTCGCTCCAGATGCGCGTGCAGCCGCTGCAGCGATTCGTCCAGCAGTTCGCCATAAAGCGCTTCCTTGCCCGCAAACCACGGATAGATGGCCCCCGTCGTGCAGCCGGCTTCCTTCGCAATCGCCCGGATCGTCGTTTTTTCAAGACCGTCGCGCTCGAAGACGCGCTGCGCGGCGTCCAGGATGATCTGCCGGCGCAGGGCGCTGAGTCGTTCGTTTCGGTCGGCGCGCGGGGAGGGGGTGGACATGGGGCTGGGCGTCTGTTCGATGCCACCGATCATATCGACGATTTTTATTAATAACAATGTTATCCAGCCGGGACTTGACTACGATGATCAGCAGGGCCGGCGTCATCGCGGCCGCCTCCGTTTTTCGCCGGATGGCCGCCGGATCCGTGAAGAAAGTTGCGCGACAAATGAGTTTTGCAATTGCCCGGAAAATTGGGGGCAGGGCCGAAAGTCGCATGGTTGCGCGCTCGGGCTTTTCGGTAAGGGAAAGCCCTAGCGTTGCCGGGCAAGCATCAGCGGGATGTTGCAACTTCCCAACAAGCCTGTCGCAAACCTGCACTTTTCTGATGCCGACCATAGCCAGCCCCCCCGATTTTTGATGCAATAGCGTCAACTTCCCTTCGCGGAGTTAGGGGGGCGGCAGGCTGGTTTGCTGGATTGCTGCTCTTGTCACTCAAATCAACGGAGATTTCTTAAATGAAAAAGACTCTGCTCGCTGCCGCCCTGCTCGCCGGTTTCGCCGGTGTCGCCCAGGCAGAAACGTCTGTCACCCTGTACGGCATCATCGACACGGGCCTCGGCTACAACAAGATCAGCGGCGGTACTGATGCCCAAAACGGCAGCCGTTTTGGCATGATCAACGGCGTCCAGAACGGTTCGCGCTGGGGTCTGCGTGGTTCGGAAGATCTGGGTGACGGCCTGCGCGCTGTTTTCCAACTGGAATCGGGCTTCAACTCGGGTAACGGCAACTCCGCCCAAGGTGGTCGTCTGTTCGGCCGTCAAGCCACCGTCGGTCTGGCCAGCGACAGCTGGGGTCAACTGGACTTCGGTCGTCAAACCAACATCGCGTCGAAGTACTTCGGCTCGATCGACCCGTTCGGCGCTGGCTTCGGTCAAGCCAACATCGGCGTCGGCATGAGCGCTGCCAACACGCAACGCTACGACAACATGGTCATGTATCAGACCCCGTCGTTCAGCGGCTTCCAGTTCGGCGTTGGCTACTCGTTCAGCGCTGACGACACCAAGGGTGCCGAAACCGGCTTCAAGACCGCCGACAACACCCGCGCCATCACGACCGGTCTGCGCTACGTCAACGGCCCGCTGAACGTCGCTCTGTCGTACGACCAGCTGAACGCCTCGAACCGTCTGCCGACCGAGTCGACCGACGCCACCCCGCGTATGTACGCCATCGGCGGTTCGTACGACTTTGAAGTCGTGAAGCTGGCCCTGGCCTACGCTCGCACGACCGACGGTTGGTTCGCCGGCCAAGGCACCGCCACCAGCACCATCGGTGGTGGCACTGGCTCCGTGAACTTCGGCAGCAACCTGTTTGCTGACGGCTTCAAGGCCAATTCGTACATGGTCGGTCTGTCGGCCCCGATCGGCGGCGCTTCGAACCTGTTCGGTTCGTGGCAGCGCGTTGATCCGTCGAACGCCAACCTGACGGGTGACGACGCCAACATGAACATCTACTCGCTGGGTTACACCTACGACCTGTCCAAGCGTACCAACCTGTACGCTTACGGTTCGTACGCCACGAACTACGCGTTCCTGAACGACCTGAAGTCGACCGCTGTCGGCGTCGGTGTCCGTCACCGCTTCTAATCCAACGCAGGGTGCAAGCCCTGTCTGGATTTAAAGCAAAGTCGAACGGGCCTCGGCCCGTTCGCATAAACCACCCTTTTGGGGGTGGTTTTTTTTCGTCTGCTGACTGAATTCGTGCATACTACGGCTTCGTGCTCATCAAGCCGTGTATCCTTCGAAGTGCGCCGACGAAAGCTGCGATTGTTCCATTTGAGGAATGCAGTCTTTCGCCTGCTATTCAAGCTACAGAGTTCAGCCGGAAGTAACCGCGCGAATGCTACAATCCTAAGGTTTGCGCATTTGACGGACGCCTGAATGAACCTGCAACAGTATTTTCCCGTCCTGCTGTTTATCGTAGTGGCCACCCTTATCGGGTTCGCGCTTCTAACGGCCGGCTCCCTCCTTGGTCCGCGGCGTCCTTACGCTGAGAAGCTCTCGCCTTACGAGTGCGGCTTCGAAGCGTTTGAAGATGCACGCATGAAGTTTGACGTGCGCTACTACCTCGTGGCGATCCTGTTCATTCTTTTCGACCTGGAAATCGCGTTCCTGTTTCCGTGGGCCATCGCCCAGGGCACCGTCGGACTCGTCGGTTTCTGGACGGTCATGGTTTTCCTCGCCGTGTTGACCGTCGGCTTCATCTACGAATGGAAAAAGGGCGCGCTGGATTGGGAGTGACCTCCGGGTTCATTTCACAGCACGCTATCAGAGACGAATATGGCTATAGACGGCATTCTCAAGCAAGGGTTCATCACCACCAGCGCCGACAAGTTCCTGAACTGGGCGAAGACCGGTTCGATGTGGCCCATGACCTTCGGTCTGGCCTGTTGCGCGGTTGAGATGATGCATGCGGGCGCGGCCCGCTACGACCTGGACCAGTTCGGCATCATCTTCCGGCCCAGTCCCCGCCAGTCCGATCTCATGATCGTGGCCGGCACCTTGTGCAACAAGATGGCGCCGGCGCTGCGCAAGGTCTACGACCAGATGCCCGAGCCGCGCTGGGTGGTTTCCATGGGCTCCTGTGCCAATGGCGGCGGCTACTACCACTACTCGTATTCGGTGGTCCGTGGCTGCGATCGCATCGTACCGGTAGACGTCTACGTGCCGGGCTGCCCGCCCACGGCCGAGGCGCTGGTCTACGGCTTGCTGCAAATGCAGAACAAGATCCGTCTGACCAACACGATTGCGCGCTGATGCTTCGTCCGGTTCGCCGGCAGGCCTTTAGCCGCCGCGAACCTTGCGAAACCAGCGTATCGGTTCACCTAAGCGTACAAGATGATGACCAGGCTCGAATCCCTGAAAAACAATTTGCAGACCACCCTCGGCGCGGACATCGCGCTGACCGAGGCGCTGGGCGAGCTGACGCTCGAAGTGCCCGCGGAGCAGTGGTTCTCCGTCTGCAACAAGCTGCGCACCGAAGCCGGCCTGCGCTTTGAAACCTGTATCGACCTCTGCGGCGTCGACTACCTGACCTGGGGCAACGGCACGCGCCAGCTGCCCGAGGAAACGAACGTCCGCATCCACCGCTCGCGCTACGCTGTCGTGGCGCACCTGCTCTCCATCGAGAACAACTGGCGGCTGCGTGTGCGCACCTGGGCGCCCGACGACGAGTTTCCCATGGTCGCCTCTCTGATAGAGTGCTGGCCCGCGGTCGGCTGGTTCGAGCGCGAAGCCTTCGACCTGTACGGCATCGTCTTCGAAGGCCACCCGGACCTGCGCCGCATCCTGACCGACTACGGCTTCATCGGCCATCCCTTCCGCAAGGACTTCCCGCTGTCGGGCACCGTCGAAATGCGCTACGACCCCGAACAACGGCGCGTCATTTACCAGCCGGTCACGATCGATCCGCGCGAGATCACCCCGCGCGTGGTGCGCGAAGACACCTACGGCATGGGGCGTTGAATCATGGCAGACATCAAGAACTACACCCTGAACTTCGGTCCTCAACACCCGGCCGCGCACGGTGTGCTGCGCCTGGTGCTCGAGCTTGACGGCGAAGTCATCCAGCGCGCCGACCCGCATATCGGCCTGCTGCATCGCGCCACCGAAAAGCTGGCCGAACACAAGACCTACATCCAGGCGCTGCCCTACATGGACCGCCTGGACTACGTGTCCATGATGTGCAACGAGCACGCCTACGTCATGGCCATCGAAAAGCTGCTGGGCGTCGAAGCCCCGCTGCGCGCGCAGTACATCCGCGTGATGTTCGATGAAATCACCCGCCTCTTGAACCACCTGATGTCGCTGGGTTCGCACGCGCTCGACGTGGGCGCCATGGCGGTGTTCCTGTATGCCTTCCGGGAACGCGAAGACCTGATGGACTGCTACGAAGCGGTGTCGGGCGCGCGCATGCACGCGGCCTACTACCGTCCGGGCGGCGTTTACCGCGACCTGCCGGATTCCATGCCGCAGTACGGCGACTCCAGCAAGTACCGTGGCGACAAGGAAATCCGCGCCATGAACGATGCGCGTTCGGGCTCGCTGCTGGATTTCATCGAAGACTTCACCAACCGTTTCCCGGCCTGCGTCGACGAGTACGAAACCCTGCTCACCGACAACCGCATCTGGAAGCAGCGTCTGGTCGGCATCGGCGTGGTCGATCCCGATCGCGCCAAGGCACTGGGCTTCACCGGCCCGATGCTGCGTGGTTCGGGCGTCGCATGGGACCTGCGCAAGATGCAGCCCTACGAAGTCTACGACCTGCTTGATTTCGACATCCCCGTGGGTGTCAACGGCGATTGCTACGACCGCTATCTGGTCCGCGTCGCCGAGATGCGCCAGAGCAACCGCATCATCCGCCAGTGCGTGGAATGGCTGCGCAACAATCCCGGCCCGGTCATGATCGAGAATCACAAGATCGCCCCGCCGTCGCGCACCGCCATGAAGACCAACATGGAAGAGCTGATCCATCACTTCAAGCTCTTCACCGAAGGTTTCCACGTGCCCCCGGGCGAGGCATACGCCTCGGTCGAGCATCCGAAGGGCGAATTCGGCATCTATCTGGTGTCCGACGGCGCCAACAAGCCCTACCGCCTGAAGATTCGGGCGCCCGGCTTTGTCCACCTGCAATCGCTGGATGAAATGTCGCGCGGCCACATGATCGCCGACGCCGTCACCATCATTGGCACGCAGGACATCGTTTTCGGCGAGATCGATCGCTGATCATCCGCCCCAGACAGTCACGAGCACGCCCGCATAACCCGGATTCAAACTATGCTGCTTTCCGAACAGGCCTACCAGAAAATCGACCGTGAACTGGCCAAGTTCCCGGCCGACCAGCGGCAGTCCGCCATCATGGCCTCGCTTGCCATCGCGCAAGAAGAGAAGGGCTGGTTGGCTACCGAAGTCATCGAAGACGTGGCCAACTACATTGGCGTTCCGCCCATCGCGGTCCAGGAAGTCGCCACGTTCTACAACATGTTCGACGTCAAGCCCGTCGGCAAGAACAAGATCGCCGTCTGCACCAACTTGCCCTGTGCCTTGCGCGATGGCGACCGTGCCGGCGAATACCTCAAGCGCAAGCTGGGCGTCGACTACCGCCAGACCACCGAAGACGGCCAGTTCACCCTTGTCGAAGGCGAGTGCATGGGCGCCTGCGGCGACTCCCCCGTGCTGATCGTGAACAACAAGCATATGTGCGTGCGCATGACCGACGAGAAGCTGGACGCGCTGGTCGCGGCCCTCAAGCAGCAAGGAGAGTCGGCATGAATGCGCCTGACCTGTACAAGCAGTTCGCGCAGGGGCTGGACCCCAACCCCCTGAACGACCTGTCCAACTCGATGTGCCTGCACGGCCGGCACATGCAGCCGCAGATCATGGCCGACGTCGACGGCGCCAACTGGCGCCTGGCCGACTACGTCAAGCGCGGCGGCTACGAAGCCCTGAAAAAGATCCTCACCACCGGCATGAAGCCGGAAGACGTGATCGCCGAGGTCAAGGCGTCGGGTCTGCGCGGCCGTGGCGGCGCGGGCTTCCCCACCGGCCTGAAGTGGAGCTTCATGCCGCGCGCCTTCCCCGGCCAGAAGTACCTCGTCTGCAACTCCGACGAAGGCGAACCGGGCACGTTCAAGGACCGCGACATCCTGCGTTTCAATCCGCACATCGTGATTGAAGGCATGGCGATCGCGGCCTACGCCATGGGCATCAGCGTCGGCTACAACTACATCCACGGCGAAATCTTCGAAGTCTACGAGCGCTTCGAAGAAGCCCTGGAAGAAGCGCGCGCCGCCGGTTTCCTGGGCGACCGCCTGTTCGGTTCCGACTTCAGCTTCCAGCTGCACGCGTTCCACGGTTACGGCGCCTACATCTGCGGCGAAGAAACCGCGCTGCTGGAGTCGCTGGAAGGCAAGAAGGGCCAGCCGCGCTTCAAGCCGCCGTTCCCGGCCAGCTTCGGCCTGTACGGCAAGCCCACCACGATCAACAACACGGAAACGTTCGCGGCGGTGCCGTGGATCATCCGCAATGGCGGCCAAGCCTACCTGGAAGTCGGCAAGCCGAACAACGGCGGCACCAAGCTGTTCTCGATCACCGGCGACGTCGAACGTCCCGGCAACTACGAGATTCCGCTGGGCACCCCGTTCTCGACCCTGCTGGAACTGGCAGGCGGCATGCGCGGCGGCAAGAAGCTGAAGGCGGTCATTCCCGGCGGCTCGAGCGCCCCGGTCCTGCCCGCCGACATCATGATGGAATGCACGATGGACTATGACTCCATCGCCAAGGCCGGCTCGATGCTCGGCTCCGGCGCGGTCATCGTCATGGACGAGACGCGTTGCATGGTCAAGTCGCTGCTGCGTCTGTCGTACTTCTATTTCGAAGAAAGCTGCGGCCAGTGCACGCCGTGCCGCGAAGGCACCGGCTGGCTGTACCGCATGGTGCACCGCATCGAGAACGGTCAAGGCCGTCCGGAAGATCTGGAGCTGCTGGACAACGTGGCCGCCAACATCATGGGCCGCACCATCTGCGCCCTCGGTGACGCCGCCGCCATGCCCGTACGTGGCTTCCTCAAGCATTTTCGCGACGAATTCGCGCACCACATCGAGCACAAGTCTTGTGTGGTCCCGCAATATCTGTAGGTCTCAGGAACAGCAATGGTTGAACTAACCGTCGACGGCAACAAGGTCGAAGTGCCCGAAGGCAGCATGGTCATGCATGCCGCCCAGAAAGTCGGGCTTTACGTGCCGCATTTCTGCTACCACAAGAAACTGTCCATCGCGGCCAACTGCCGGATGTGCCTGGTTGAAGTGGAAAAAGCGCCCAAGGCGCTGCCCGCCTGCGCCACGCCCGTGACCAACGGCATGGTCGTCCACACCTGCTCGGAGAAGGCTCGCGCCGCTCAGAAGTCGGTGATGGAATTCTTGCTCATCAATCACCCCCTCGACTGCCCGATCTGCGATCAGGGCGGCGAATGCCAGCTGCAGGATCTGGCCGTGGGCTACGGCGGTTCTTCCTCGCGTTACCAGGAAGAAAAGCGCGTCGTGTTCCACAAGGACCTGGGCCCGCTGGTGTCGGCCGAGGAAATGTCCCGTTGCATCCACTGCACCCGCTGCGTGCGCTTCGGCCAGGAAATCGCCGGCGTCATGGAACTGGGCATGCTGGGCCGTGGCGAACACTCCGAGATCACGACCTTCGTCGGCCGTTCGATCGAGTCCGAACTGTCGGGCAACATGATCGACATCTGTCCGGTGGGCGCGCTGACCTCCAAGCCCTTCCGCTACAGCGCCCGCACCTGGGAACTGGCTCGCCGCCGTTCGGTCAGCCCGCACGACAGCCTGGGCGCCAACCTGGTCGTCCAGGTCAAGGGCGACCGCGTGATGCGCGTGGTGCCGTTCGAGGACGAAGCCGTCAACGAATGCTGGATCAGCGATCGCGACCGCTTCTCGTACGAAGGCCTGAACAGCGAAGACCGCCTGTCCGCCCCGATGATCAAGGGCACCGACGGCAAGTGGCAGGAAGCCTCCTGGGCCGATGCCCTGCAGGCCGTGGCCCAAGGCCTGTCGCGCGTGCGTGACAGCTTCGGCGCCGGCCAGATCGGCGCCCTGGCGTCCGAATACGCCACGACCGAGGAATACGCGCTGCTGGGCCGCCTGGTCCGCGCGCTGGGTTCCGAGAACATCGACTTCCGCCTGCGTCAGACCGACCCGGCCTTCGACGCCGCGCTGACCGGCGCGCCGTGGCTGGGCATGCCCATCGCCGAACTCGACAACCTGGACCGCGTCCTGGTCGTCGGCTCGTTCCTGCGCAAGGACCACCCGCTGATGGCCCAGCGTCTGCGCCAGGCCGCCAAGCGCGGCACGCAGATCCTGATGGTCGACAGCGCCGCCGACGATCCCCTGATGCCCGTGACCGCGCGCATCACCGTGGCCCCCTCGGAACTGGCGCGCGCGCTGGCCGAAGTGGCCGTCGCGCTGGCCCAGGCCAAGGAACAGGCCGTGCCGGCCGAATTCGCCTCGGTCACGCCGGGCGAAAACGCCAAGCTCATCGCCGCCAGCCTTGCCTCGGGCGCCAACACGGCCGTCCTGATGGGCAACCTGGCCGTCGCCAGCGCTCAGGCCACCACCCTGGCCGCCAACGGCCGCGCCGTGGCTGACCTGTCGGGCGGTAAGTTCGGCTTCCTGACCTCGGGCGGCAACACCGTCGGCGGCTACCTCGCCGGCGCCATCCCGGGCAAGGGCGGCAAGACCGCCGCGGCCATGCTCGCCGAACCGCTCAAGGCCTACATCGTCCTGCACGCCGAACCGCTGCTCGACGCCGACAACGGCCAGCAAGCCATCGCCGCGCTGCGCGGCGCGCAGTTCGCCGTCGCGCTCACGCCTTACCGTTCGGCCGCTGCCGAATGGGCGGACGTGATGCTGCCGGTGTCGCCGTTCACGGAAACCTCGGGCACGTTCGTCAACGCCCAAGGTCTGGCCCAGAGCTTCAAGGGCACGGTCACGCCGTTCGGCCAGACCCGTCCGGGCTGGAAGGTGCTGCGCGTGCTGGGCAACGTCCTGCATCTGGCCGGCTTCGACGACGAGACCTCCGAGTCCGTGCGCGACGCCGTGCTGGCTAGCGGTGTCGAAGGCCGCCTGTCCAACGACGTCAAGGCGCCGCTGGGTCTGGGCCAGGTCCTCACCGGTCTGGAACGCGTCGCCGATGTGCCGATCTACCGCACCGACGCCATGGTGCGCCGCTCGGAACCGCTGCAGGCCTCGCCGGCTTCGAAGAAGCCCGCCGCCGCCATGAACGGCCGTACCCTCACCAGCCTCGGCCTGACGGCCGGCGTCAAGGTGCGCGTCTCGGCCGGGCAGGGCGCCGTCGAACTGGAAACCGTGCAGGATGATGCCGTGGCCGATCGTGCCGTACGCATTTCCGCCGCCTTCGAAACTACCGCTGCCCTGGGTGGCGCATTTGGTCAAATCAGCGTGGAGCGTGCCTGATGGAATGGCTCAATGTTCTTGAAAGCCACGGTCAGGCATTGCTGGGCCCGACGGTCTGGATGGTCCTCTGGACCCTCATCAAGATCGTGGTCATCGCCGTGCCCATCATCCTGTGCGTGGCGTACCTGACGTACTGGGAGCGCAAGATGATCGGCGCCATGCACGTGCGCATGGGTCCGAACCGCGTCGGCTTCAAGGGGCTGCTGCAGCCTTTCGCAGACGTCTTCAAGCTGCTCACCAAGGAAGTCGTCGTTCCCAGCCAGGCCAACAAGGTGCTGTTCGTCGTGGCCCCCGTGGTCACGCTGATGCCCGCGCTGGCTGCCTGGGCGGTCGTGCCCTTCGGTCCCGACGTCGTGCTGGCCAACGTCAATGCCGGCCTGCTGTACATCATGGCCATCACGTCCATCGGCGTGTACGGCGTGATCGTCGCTGGCTGGGCGTCCAACTCCAAGTACGCGTTCCTGGGCGCGTTGCGCGCCTCGGCCCAGATGCTGTCGTATGAACTGGCCATCGGCTTCGTGCTTGTGACGGTGCTGCTGGTGTCGGGCAGCCTGAACATGTCCGAGATCGTCAACGTGCAGAACCGCGGCTGGTTTGCCGACAAGGGCCTGACGTTCATGTCCTGGAACTGGCTGCCGCTGTTGCCGCTGTTCGTGATCTACGTGATCTCGGCCGTCGCAGAAACCAACCGTCACCCGTTCGACGTGGTGGAAGGCGAATCCGAAATCGTGGCCGGCCACATGGTCGAGTACTCGGGCATGGCCTTCGCGCTGTTCTTCCTGGGCGAATACGCCAACATGATCCTGCTGTCGTGCATGGCGTCGATCATGTTCCTGGGCGGCTGGGCTTCCCCGATCGATATCGCGCCGCTGACCTGGATTCCGGGTTGGATCTGGCTGGGTCTCAAGACGTTCGTCGTGGTCTCGTTGTTCGTGTGGTTCCGGGCCTCGTTCCCGCGCTACCGCTACGACCAGATCATGCGTTTGGGTTGGAAAATCTTCATCCCGCTGACCGGCGTCTGGCTGGTCGTGGTGGCGATCTGGATGCAGACGCCCTGGAACATTTGGCGCTAAGCGCCAAGCAGAGGCAGGATATGGAAGCGATCAAGGATTTCTTCGGCAGCCTGATGCTGACCGAGTTGCTCAAGGGCATGCGCCTGACGGGCAAGTATTTCTTCAAGCGCAAGGTCACCTTGCGCTACCCCCAGGAAAAGACCCCTGCGTCGCCGCGTTTCCGCGGCCTGCACGCGCTGCGCCGCTACCCCAACGGGGAAGAGCGCTGCATCGCGTGCAAGCTGTGCGAAGCCGTGTGCCCGGCGCTGGCGATCACGATCGAGTCGGATCAGCGCGACGACGGCACCCGCCGCACGACGCGCTACGACATCGACCTGACCAAGTGCATCTTCTGCGGCTTCTGTGAGGAAAGCTGCCCCGTGGACTCCATCGTGGAAACGCATATCCACGAATACCACGGCGAAAAGCGCGGCGACCTGTATTTCACCAAAGACATGCTGCTCGCCGTGGGCGACCGCTACGAAGCCGACATCGCCCGCCGCCGGGCCGAAGACGCGCCTTACCGCTGAAGCCCAGGGTCTGATCCATGACTTTTACCACTGTCCTTTTCTACATACTGGCCGCCGTGCTGGTGATCGCGGCCTTCCGCGTGATCACCGCGCGCAGCGCGGTCACCGCCGTTCTGCACCTGATCCTGGCGTTTGCCAACGCGGCCATGCTCTGGATGCTGCTGGGCGCCGAGTTCCTCGCGCTGCTGCTGGTGCTGGTGTACGTGGGCGCCGTGATGGTGCTCTTCCTCTTTGTCGTGATGATGCTCGACATCCGCATGGACACCCTGCGCCAGGGCATGAAGACCTACCTGCCGCTCGGCCTGGTCATCGGTCTCGTGCTGGTGCTGGAAGTGTCCTTCGTGCTGGGCACCATCTGGTACGGCTCCGGTCCGCAGGCGCAACTGCCCAGCGACTACAACAACGCCCGCGCGCTGGGCGAGGCGATGTACACGCAGTACGTCTACGCCGTTGAAGTGGGCGCCGCGCTGCTGCTGGTCGGCATGGTTGCCGCAATCGCGCTGACCCTGCGCCGCCGCCGCGACGTGAAGTACAACGACCCGGTCGCCGCTGTCCGCGTGCGTGCGAAGGACCGCTTCCGCATGGTGAGCATGCCCGCCCAGAGCGAGCGCGCCCAGGCCAAGCGTGACGCGTCGAACGGTGCCGCGCCCCAAGGAGAAAAACAATGACGCTGACGCTGGCCCACTATCTGATCCTTGGCGCAATCCTGTTCGCCATCGGGATCTTCGGCATCTTCCTGAACCGCCGCAACCTGATCATTCTCCTGATGTCCATCGAGCTCGTGCTCCTGGCCGTCAACATGAACTTCGTGGCGTTCTCCAGCTGGTTCGGCGACACCGCCGGCCAGGTGTTCGTGTTCTTCATCCTGACCGTGGCCGCCGCCGAAGCGGCGATCGGCCTGGCCATCCTGGTGCTGCTGTTCCGCAACCTGAACACGATCAACGTTGACGAACTCGATCGCCTGAAGGGCTGACGGGGTATTGGAAGAAAATGTCTAGCTCACCCAATCTCTACCTGCTCATCGCGCTGGCGCCGCTGGCCGGAGCAATTCTCGCGGGCCTTTTCGGCACCGGGTTCCTTGGCCGTCCCATCGGCCGCCGCGCCTCGCACGTCATCACCATCCTGGGCGTGCTCATCTCCGCCATCGGTTCGGTGGTGGTGCTGGGCGACGTGCTGAACGGCCTGCGCTTTGACGGCGCGGTCTACACCTGGAGCCTGATCGGCCAGACCAAGCTGGAAATCGGCTTCCTGATCGATCCGCTGTCGGCCATGATGATGGTCGTGGTGACCTCCGTGTCGTTGATGGTGCACATCTACACCATCGGCTACATGGCTGACGATCCCGGCTACCAGCGCTTCTTCTCGTACATCTCGCTGTTCACGTTCTCCATGCTGATGCTGGTGATGTCGAACAACATGGTGCAGCTGTTCTTCGGCTGGGAAGCGGTGGGCCTGGTGTCCTACCTGCTGATCGGTTTCTGGTACACGCGCCCCACGGCGATCTTCGCCAACATGAAGGCGTTCCTGATCAACCGCGTCGGCGACTTCGGTTTCGTGCTGGGCATTGGCCTTCTGTTCGCCTACGCCGGCACCATGCACTACGGTGAAGTCTTCGCGCAGGCCGACAAGCTGGCCGGCATGACGCTGCCCGGTTCCGACTGGATGCTGCTGACGGTGGCATGTATTTGCCTGTTCATCGGCGCCATGGGTAAATCGGCCCAGGTTCCGCTGCACGCCTGGCTGCCCGACTCGATGGAAGGCCCGACCCCGATTTCCGCGCTGATCCACGCCGCCACCATGGTGACGGCCGGCATCTTCATGGTCGCGCGTTTCTCGCCGCTGTTCGAACTGTCGGATACCGCGCTGTCGTTCATCATCGTGATCGGCGCCATCGGTGCGCTGTTCCTGGGCATCCTGGGCATCATCCAGAACGACATCAAGCGGGTCATTGCGTATTCCACGCTGTCGCAGCTGGGCTACATGACTGTCGCGCTCGGTGCGTCGGCCTACTCGGTCGCGATCTTCCACCTGATGACGCACGCGTTCTTCAAGGCGCTGCTGTTCCTGGGTGCGGGTTCGGTCATCATCGGCATGCACCACGACCAGGACATCCGCAACATGGGCGGCCTGCGCAAGTACATGCCCATCACCTGGATCACCTTCCTGCTTGGCACGCTGGCGCTCGTCGGCACGCCGTTCTTCTCGGGTTTCTACTCGAAGGAAAACATCATCGAAGCCGCCGGCCAGGCCAACGTCTGGGGCGCGAGCTTTGCCTACTATGCCGTGCTGATCGGCGTGTTCGTCACGTCGCTGTACTCGTTCCGCGTGTACTTCCTGGTCTTCCATGGCAAGGAACGCTTCGACACCAGCGATCACGGCCACGGCCATGACGCGCACTCTCATGACGATCACAGCCACGATGCTCACGGCCATGACGACCACGGCCACGGCCACCACGGCGGCAAGCCGCACGAGTCGCCCTGGGTCGTCACGCTGCCGCTGATCCTGCTGGCCATTCCGTCGGTGTTCGTCGGCGCCTGGGCGGTCGACCCGATGGTGTTCGGCAAGTTCTTCGACGGCGTCATCAAGGTGCTGCCGCAGCAGCATCCCGCCATGCACGTGCTGAGCGAGGAATGGCACGGCTGGGTCGCCTACGGCCTGCATGCCTTCCAGACCCTGCCGTTCTGGCTGGTCGTCGCTGGCTTCGTCATCTCGTGGTACTGCTACCTGATCAACCCCAAGGTGCCGGCCGCCATCAAGGCCAACCTGTCGGGCGTGAACAAGATCCTCGAGAACAAGTACTACGTCGACTGGTTCAACGAGCAGGTCATCGCGCGCGGTCTGCGCTGCCTGGGCCGCGGCCTGTGGCAGACCGGTGATCGCGGCATCATCGATGGCATCCTGATCAACGGCAGCGCCCGTGTCGTGGGCTGGGTGGCAGCCATCAGCCGCCACCTGCAGTCCGGCTTCATCTATCACTACGCGTTCGCAATGATCATCGGCGTCATGGCGCTGGTGACTTTCTTTGTGCTGATTCCCCAATGATGGCAAGCGAGATGGCATCCAACACTTTTCCCTGGCTCACGCTTGCGATCTTTGTCCCGATCGTATTCGGCCTGCTGGTGCTGGCGGTGGGCCGTGACGACCGTCCCGGCCTGACGCGCGGCCTGTCGCTCGTCGGCGCGATCGCCGGCTTCCTGGTCACGATTCCGCTCTACACCGGTTTCGATTCCTCCACGGCCGCCATGCAGTTCGTGGAGAAGACCTCCTGGATCGAGGCCTTCAACGTCAATTACCACCTGGGCATCGACGGCATCTCGATGTGGTTCGTGCTCCTGACCGCGTTCATCACCATCATCGTGGTGCTCGCCGGCTGGGAAGTCATCACGAGCCGCGTCGCGCAATACATGGCCGCCTTCCTGATCCTGTCGGGTCTGATGGTGGGCGTGTTCTGCGCGCTGGACGGCATGCTGTTCTACGTGTTCTTCGAAGCCACGCTGATCCCGATGTACATCATCATCGGTGTCTGGGGCGGACCGAACCGCGTGTATGCGGCGTTCAAGTTCTTCCTGTACACCCTGATGGGTTCGCTGCTGACGCTGGTCGCGTTTGTCTACCTCTGGAATGTCTCGGGCGGTTCGTTCGACATCCTGACCTGGCAGCAGACCAAGCTGGGCTACACCCCGCAGATCCTGATCTTCGTGGCGCTGCTCGCGGCTTTCGCGGTCAAGGTGCCGATGTGGCCAGTCCACACGTGGTTGCCGGACGCCCACGTGGAAGCGCCCACGGGTGGCTCCATCGTGCTGGCCGCGATCATGCTGAAGCTGGGCGCCTACGGTTTCCTGCGCTTCTCGCTGCCGATCGCGCCTGACGCCTCGCACAGCCTGGCCGGCCTGATGATCACGCTGTCGCTGATTGCCGTGATCTACATCGGTCTGGTCGCGATCGTGCAGGACGACATGAAGAAGCTGGTGGCCTATTCGTCGGTCGCTCACATGGGCTTTGTCACGCTGGGCTTTTTCATCTTCAACACGGCCGGCGTCGAAGGCGCCATCGTGCAGATGATCTCGCACGGCTTCGTGTCGGGCGCCATGTTCATGTGTATTGGCGTGCTCTATGACCGCATGCACTCGCGCCGCATCGCCGACTACGGCGGCGTGGTCAACGTGATGCCGCGCTTTGCCACGTTCTTCATCCTGTTCTCGATGGCCAACAGCGGCCTGCCGGCCACCAGCGGCTTCGTCGGCGAATTCATGGTGATCATGGGCGCGGTCGAGCACAACTTCTGGATCGGCCTGCTGGCAGCCACTGCCCTGATCCTGGGCGCGGCGTATTCGCTGTGGATGGTCAAGCGCGTCGTCCTGGGCGATGTCGCCAACGACCACGTGCGCGAGCTGACCGATATCAACCGCCGCGAATTCGTGATTCTTGGCGTGATGGCGATCGCCGTGTTGTACATGGGGATCTATCCCAAGCCCTTTACCGACGTCATGCACGTGTCGGTCGAGGCCCTGCTGCAACACGTTGCCGTCTCGAAACTGTAAGACAAGA
The DNA here is from genome assembly GCF_029866465.1 of Achromobacter mucicolens. NCBI lineage: Bacteria > Pseudomonadati > Pseudomonadota > Betaproteobacteria > Burkholderiales > Alcaligenaceae > Achromobacter > Achromobacter mucicolens. The sequence goes on from NZ_CP123364.1 coordinate 1,232,353, forward strand.
CAATGATGCAATCCCAAATCGATTTCGCCTTGGCGACACCGGAAATCCTTCTGCTGATTTTCGGCCTGGCTATCCTGCTCATCGACGCGGTCAGCAATCACCCCGAGCGCAAGCCGACGTTTCTGCTGACCATGCTTGCCCTGGGCGTGCTGACCGTCGTGTCGGCCGTGCAGTGGAAGAACGGCGTGGCTGGCTCGACGTTCAACGGCCTGTACGTCACGGACGAGCTGTCGCACCTGCTGAAGATCGCTTCGTACCTTGCCGTCGGCGTCACGCTGATCTACGGCCGCGTGTATGCGCAGGTTCGCGACATGGTGCGCGGCGGCGAACTCTACGTGCTGACGCTGTTTGCCCTGCTGGGCCAGATGGTCATGATCTCCTCCGGGAACCTGATCTCCATCTATCTGGGTCTGGAGCTGATGTCGCTGGCGCTGTACGCGCTGATCGCCCTGCGCCGCGACAACGTCGTGGCCACCGAAGCCGCCATGAAGTACTTCGTGCTGGGCGCGCTGGCCTCGGGCTTCCTGCTGTACGGCATGTCCATGATCTACGGCGCGACGGGTCACCTTGACCTGACCGAAGTGTCCAACGTCATCGCCGCCGGCAAGGCCGAGAAGATGGCGCTGGTGTTCGGCATCGTGTTCCTGGTGTCGGGCCTTGCGTTCAAGCTGGGCGCCGTTCCGTTCCACATGTGGGTGCCGGACGTCTACCAGGGTTCGCCCACCGCCGTCACGCTGATTCTGGGCGGCGCGCCTAAGCTGGCCGCTTTTGCGATCACGCTGCGCCTGCTGGTCGACGGCCTGCACGGCCTGGCTACCGACTGGCAGCCGATGCTGATGATCTTGGCGGTGCTCTCGCTGGCCATCGGCAACCTGACCGCCATTGCCCAGACCAACTTCAAGCGCATGCTGGCTTACTCGACCATCTCGCATATGGGCTTCGTGCTCCTGGGCCTGATGTCGGGATCGGTGGCCGGCAAGCCGGAACTGTCGTCGGCCGCCTACGGCGCCTCGCTGTTCTACATGCTGACCTACGTGCTGACCACGCTCGCCAGCTTCGGCATCGTGCTGCTGCTGTCGCGCCAGGGCTTCGAGTGCGAGCACATCGACGACCTGAAGGGCCTGAACCGCCGCAGCCCCTGGCATGCCGCCATCGTGCTGCTCCTGATGTTCTCGCTGGCCGGCATCCCGCCGCTGGTGGGCTTCTACGCCAAGCTGGCCGTGCTGCAGGCGCTGGTTTCCGCCGGTCACGTGACGCTGGCGGTGGTCGCGGTGCTGTTCTCGCTGATTGGCGCGTTTTATTACCTGCGCGTGGTCAAGGTCGTCTACTTCGACGAACCGGCGGCCGACGCCGCCCCGATGGTGGCCACGGTCGGCCAGCGCGGCGTGCTGTCGATCAACGGCGCCTTGATCCTGGTGCTGGGTCTGTTGCCGGGTGGCCTGATGGCCCTGTGCGTGCAGGCCATCCGCTCGTCGCTGAGCCTCTAAGGAACGGATAACAGCCATGAACCAGACGCTGGCGGTGTGGCTGTTGATCGCGCTGGCGCTTGTCAGCGCGAATCTTCCCTTCCTGACCGAGCGCGTCTTCGCCGTGCTGCCCTGGAAGCAGGGTGGGGCGGTGGCGGTCAAGCCGTTCTGGTTGCGGCTGGTCGAGGTGCTGGTGTTCTACGCCATCGTTGGCGCACTGGGCTTTGCGTTCGAGTCCACGCTGGGCAACCGCTTCGCCCAGACCTGGGAGTTCTACGCCATCACGCTCAGCCTGTATCTGGTGCTGGCCTATCCTGGATTCGTGTACCGGTACCTCTTCAAGCGGCATCCTCGCCTTCGGGTCTGAGTTCTGCCCAGCACAAAATAGCGCCCCGATTTCGGGGCGTTTTTTTGTCCTGCGCATGCCGGCAGGGGCTTGTGACGCTTCCGGATCCCACCGTTGATCTGCCCCCGATTCGAATCTCCGACCGTTTCGCATTTGCGGCAGATCAACTCTGTTGTTTTTTCATCTTTTAGATCATCAACAGCCTGTCATTCAGGTTTCATTCAGCGTCAGGGTTCAGAATCGCAAACGACAAAAAAACAAGAATCGTTGCTATTTACATTCTGGAGAAGCTGGATTGAAGCCCCAAGATTCGTATTCGCTGAATACGCTCGCCACGTCGCTGGCTGCTGCGATTGCCGCCCCAGCGTTGTTCGTCAGTCCCTATGCCGCAGCGCAGTCCGCTGACAGCGGCGTGACGCAGTTGTCGCCCGTCCGCGTGGAGGGCGAAAGCTCGTCGTACCAGACGTCGACCGCGCAGTCTCCCAAGATGACGGCGCCGTTGCTGGACACGCCGCGCACGGTGCAGGTTGTGCCGCAGCAGGTGATCCAGGATCAGGCGGCATCCACGCTGCAGGACGTGCTGCGCAACTCGCCGGGGATCACCTTCGGCGCGGGTGAGGGCGGCCGTCCAGGCGGTGACCTGCCCATCATTCGCGGCCAGAATTCGGCCGGCAGCATCTTCCTGGACGGCATCCGCGACAGCAGCACGCAGGTGCGCGATACCTTCAATCTGGAGCAGGTCGAGATCATCAAGGGACCGGATTCGGTGTACTCCGGCCGCGGCGGCGCGGGCGGCAGCATCAACATGGTCAGCAAGACGCCAAAGGCCACGGACTTCACCGAAGCCACGGCGCAGATCGGCACGGACAACAACTACCGCGCCACGATCGACAGCAACTGGCGATTGGGCGAGAAGGCGGCTTTCCGTCTGAACGTGATGGGCAACAAGGGCGACACGCCGGGCCGCGATGACGCAGTGGACTTCGAGCGCTGGGGCGTGGCGCCGTCGCTGATGCTGGGCGTGGGCACGCCGACGCGCATCACGCTGAGCTACTACCACTATCAGGACGACAGCATGCCCGATTACTCCATTCCGTATGACCCGAAGTCGGGTCAGCCGGTGACGGAGACCATGGGCGTGAGCCGCAAGTCGTTCTACGGCCTGACCGGCCGCGACTTCATGAAGACCCGCGATGATGTCGCCACCGTGGACTTCCAGCATGACTTCTCGGACAAGCTGCAACTGCGCAACGTAACGCGCTATGGCCGCGGCACGACGGATTTCGCGGCGACCAATCCCGACGACAGCAAGGGCAACATCCCGAACGGGCTGGTGTATCGCGCGCTCAAGTCCGGCTATTACGTCACCAAGACGTTCGCCAACCAGACGGACCTGACGGGCGAATTCGAGACCGGCAGCCTGAAGCACTCGTTCGACCTGGGCTTCGAGTACAGCAACATCAAGCAGGACAAGGACAGCTACACCCAGACGATCGCGCGAGGCCCGATGAACTGCAAGGTCAGCGCCACGGACCTGTCGAACCCGGCGCTGTGCACGTCGCTGTGGGATCCGAATCCCCACGACGACTACACCGGCAGGCTGACCCGCAACAACAATCCTGCCGTCTACAACACGGACACGCTGGCCCTCTACGGCTTTGACACCATCAAGTTCAACGAACAGTGGCAAGCCAGCGTGGGCGCACGGTGGGACAACTACCGCACCAGCGGCAGCAACATCGCGCGCGGCCGCAACGATCCGTCCAGCACCCCCGCGTTCTACAGCACGAGCCGTGAGGACAATCTCTTTAACTACCAGGTCGGCCTGGCGTACAAGCCCGTGCCCAACGGCACGATCTACGCGACCTACGGCACCTCGTCGACGCCGTCCGCCATTGCTGGCGGAGCGATCAGCGATGCGACCTCGCTGTCGACGTCTTCGCTGGAACCGGAAAAGAGCCGCACGGTGGAGCTGGGCACGAAGTGGCAGGTGTTCGATGACAAGCTGACGCTGTCGGCCGCGGCGTTCCAGGACATCCGCAAGAACACCAGCGTGGCGGTGTCGGCGACCGAAGTGGCGCAAGTGGGCGAAGCCAAGGTGCGCGGCATCGAGCTGGGATTCTCGGGCGCCATCACGCCGAAGTGGAATGTGTTCGGCGGCTACACCTTCATGGACAGCGAAATGACCAAGGGCGCCTACAACAGCGGCGCCGTCGGCCAGGACCTGCCCAACACGCCGCGCAACGCCTTCAGCCTGTGGACGACCTACAAGGTCCTGCCCAAGCTGACGGTCGGCGGCGGCGCGTACTACGTCGACAAGGTGTACGGCAACTCGGACGCCACGAAGAACGCCGACGGCACGCCCAAGGCGCGCTGGGTGCCGTCGTACTGGCGCTTCGACGCGATGGCCGGCTATGAGTTCAACGAGCACTTCTCGGCGCAGTTGAACGTGCTGAACATCTTCGACGAAACGTACTACACCAAGGCCTACGCCGCGCACTACGCGGCGCTGGGCACGGGCCGGGCGGCGCTGCTGTCCCTGCGCGTGCGGTACTGATGGCGGGGCGCCGCGTCAGCGGCGCCTGCTTGCATGAAAAAAGCCACCTCGTTGTGAGGTGGCTTTTGCTTTTGGGCGGTGGCTGCTCGCGTTGCAGCGCGGTGTGAGCACGGTGTCTGACACCCGTTGGGACGCTGCCGCAAGCTGACGGCCATCTCCCCAGGGTGTCAGACACCTTTGGGGAGACCTTTGAGGCAGGATCAGCTCTCGAACCAGTTCAACACGCCGTCCAATCCCGAGACGTTCAGCGCGTAGCGCGTCTGCTGACGCACCAGCGGTTTGGCGTGGTAGGCCACCGGAAAGCCGGCGTTGGCCAGCATCTTCAGGTCGTTGGCGCCGTCGCCCATTGCGATGATCTGATCCGTCGAGGCGCCGTGCGTGCGCGCGAAGTCGCGCAGGTGGGTGGCCTTGGCGTCGGCGTCCAGGATGTCGCCCAGCACGCGGCCGGTGAGCACGCCGTCTTCGATTTCCAGCGTGTTGGCGTGGGCGCTGTCCAGGTTCAGGCGCGCGCGCAGGCGCTCCGTGAAGAAGGTGAAACCGCCCGACACCAGCAGCACCTTGATGCCGGCGGCCTGGGCCGTGGAGATCAGGCGTTCGGCGCCCGGGTTCAAGCGCAGCTTTTCCTCGTAGACCTGGTCCAGCGCGCCAGCCGGCGCGCCTTTCAGCAGCGCGACCCGCCGGCGCAGGCTTTCGGCGAAATCCTTGATCTCGCCGCGCATGGCGGCCTCGGTGATCTCCGACACCTTGTCTTTCACGCCGACCACGCCCGCGATCTCGTCGATGCATTCGATGTTGATCAGGGTCGAGTCCATGTCCATGGCCAGGACCTTGCAGTGGGCAAGCTTTAGTCCGGCAGGCACGAAGGCGGCGTCCACGCCGCGCGCCTCGGCGAAGGCGCAAACCACCGCGCGCGTCTCGTCGTCGTGCTGTACGTCGAGCAGGCGCGCCGCGGTGTTGCTGATGCGCGCCACGCCCTGGGCCTGGGCCAGCGCGGCAAGCTGCTCCGCATGTTCGATGGCGAGGCCGGGGGATTGAACGACGAGATTGTGGGTAGTCATGGCGGATGGGAAGGAGAGTCGGGGTTACTTGAGCGCACGCAGGACGGCGCGCACGGCGTCGGCCCTGGCGGGAATGAGGGGGGCCTTGATCTCGGCGCGCAATTTGTCCTGTCCGGCCAGCTTGATGTGCCGCTGCCGCTGGACGAGGTCAATGATGCGGGCCGGATCGACCGAGGTCTTGGGGCCGAACTGGATCAGGGCCTGCGCTTCGCTGGCGTCGATCTTGACGATGCCCAGCGGCTGGGCCGCAAGGCGCAGGCGGTGCGTGGCCAGCAGGGTCTGGGCCGCTTCCGGCAGCTTGCCGAAGCGGTCGATCAGTTCTTCCTGGATGTGGATCAGGTCGTCTTCGTCGGCGGCGTGCGCCAGCCGCTTGTAGATGGCCAGGCGCGCATGCACGTCGGCGCAATAATCGGAAGGCAGCAGCGCCGGGGCGTGCAGGTTGACCTCGCACGCCAGGTTGAAGGGCGCGTCCAGGTCGGGCTCTTCGCCAGCGCGCAGTGCGCGCACGGCCTCGTTGAGCATCTCGTTGTACATCGAGAAGCCCACTTCCTGGATGTTGCCCGACTGCGAGTCGCCCAGCACTTCGCCGGTGCCCCGGATTTCGAGGTCGTGCATCGCCAGGTAAAAGCCCGAGCCGAGCTCTTCCATGGCCTGGATGGCTTCCAGCCGCTTCTTGGCGTTGCTGGTGATGGCGTCCTCGCCCGGCGTCAGCAGGTAGGCGTAGGCCTGATGGTGCGAGCGCCCGACGCGTCCGCGCAACTGGTGAAGCTGCGCCAGGCCGAAGCGGTCGGCGCGATGGATCACGATGGTGTTGGCGCTGGGCACGTCGATGCCGGTTTCGATGATGGTGGTGCACAGCAGCACGTTGTAGCGCTGCTGGTAGAAGCCCTTCATCACCTGTTCGAGTTCGCGCTCGGGCATCTGGCCGTGTGCGACGGCGATCCGGGCTTCGGGCACCAGTTCTTCCAGGCGCGCCCGGCGGTTGTGGATGGTCTCGACCTCGTTGTGCAGGAAGTAGCACTGGCCGCCGCGCTTGAGTTCGCGCAGCAGGGCCTCGCGCAGCGTGCTGCCATCTTCGCGCCGCACGAAGGTCTTGATGGCCAGGCGCTTCTGCGGCGCCGTCGCAATGACGGAGAAGTCGCGGATGCCTTCCAGCGACATGCCGAGCGTGCGGGGAATGGGCGTGGCGGTGAGCGTCAGGACGTCGACCTCGGCCCGCAGCGACTTGAGCGCTTCCTTCTGGCGCACGCCGAAACGGTGCTCCTCGTCGATGATGACCAGACCCAGCCGCTTGAACTTCACATCTTTCGACAGAATCTTGTGCGTGCCGATGACGATGTCGACCCGGCCGTCGTTGATGCCTTCGATGGCGGCCGACACTTCCTTGGCCGAGCGGAAGCGCGACAGTTCCACCACGCGTACGGGCCAGTCGGCGAATCGGTCGGTGAAGGTCTGGGCGTGTTGCTCGGCGAGCAGGGTGGTGGGGCACAAGAGCGCCACCTGCTTGCCATTGGCGACGGCCAGGAAGGCGGCGCGCAGCGCGACTTCCGTCTTGCCGAAGCCGACGTCGCCACAGACCAGGCGGTCCATCGGGCGGCCCGAGGTCATGTCGCTGATGACGGCCTGGATCGCGGCGGCCTGGTCTGCCGTCTCTTCGAAGCCGAAGCCCTCGGCAAAGGCCTCGTAGTCGTTCAGCGGCAGGTTGAACGCAAAGCCTTCGCGCGCGGCGCGCTGCGCATACAGCGCCAGCAGTTCCGCGGCGGTGTCGCGCACCTGCTTGGCTGCCTTGCGGCGGGCCTTGTCCCATTGCCCCGAGCCCAGCTGGTGCAGCGGCGCGGCTTCCGGATCCGCGCCGCTGTAGCGGGCGATCACGTGCAGCTGCGACACCGGCACGTACAGCGTGCTGCCGTTGGCGTACTCAAGATGAAGAAACTCCATCTCGCCTTCGCCCATGTCCATGTTGACCAGGCCGTGGTAGCGCCCGATGCCGTGCTGGGCGTGGACGACGGGATCGCCCTCGCGCAGCTCGGACAGGTCGCGCACCATGGCTTCGACGTTGCTGGCGCGCTCCTGGTCGCGCTTGCCGCGACGTCCCGGCGTTGCCAATCCGGGGTAGAGGTCGTTTTCGGTCAGGAAGGCGAGGTTCGCGTCCGGCAGCTGGAAGCCCACGCCCAGCGGCGAGGCGACGATGCCGAAATGCGCGTCCGACGCCAGGAAGGCCTCGATGGTCTCGGGCTGCGCGTCAGGCGTGACGCCGAACTCGTGCAGCATCTGCACCAAGGTTTCGCGGCGCCCCGCGGAATCGGCGCACAGCAGCACGCGGGTCTGGCCCGTCTGCACCAGCGTGCGCAGCTTGGCGATCGGATCCTCGGCGCGGCGCGCCACGCTGACATCGGGCGCGGCCCGGAAGTCGGGGTGCGGCTGGCCGGCAGTCAGCGACAGGCGGCGAAAGGCCTTCAGCCGGCCATACAGCGATTCGTTATCCAGGAACAAAGCCGAGGGCGGCAGCACGGGACGCTCGCGATCGCTCTTCAAGAAGCCGTAGCGGCTGGCCGTGTCCTGGTTGAAGCGCTGGATCGCGTCGTCGATGTCGCCGACCGTGACCATGACCGTGCCTTCGGCCACGTAGTCGAACAGCGTGGCGGTCTCTTCGAAGAACAGCGGCAGGTAGTACTCGACGCCGGCAAAGGGGATGCCGTTGCCGATGTCCTTGTAGGGCAGGGCGCGCGAGGGATCGCCTTCGAAAATTTCCCGAAAGCGCGCGCGGAACCGGTTGCGCGCGTCCTCGTCCATCGGGAATTCGCGGCCTGGCAGCAGCTGGACCTCGCGCACGGGGTACAGGCTGCGCTGGGTGTCCACGTCGAAACTGCGGATGGTCTCGATTTCGTCGTCGAACAGGTCCAGGCGGTACGGCACCACCGAGCCCATCGGGAACAGGTCGATCAGGCCGCCGCGCAGGCAGAATTCGCCGGGCGCGGTCACCTGGGTGACGTGGTTGTAATTGGCCAGCGTGAGCTGCGCGCGCAGCGCCGCTTCGTTCAGGCGGTCCTTCTGCTTGAACGAGAACGTGTAAGCGGCCAGGAACGAGGGCGGCGCCAGCCGGTACAGCGCCGTGGTGATGGGCACGGTCAGCACGTCCACCGTCTTCATCATCAGCGAATGCAGCGTGTGCAGGCGCTCCGAAATCAGGTCCTGGTGCGGCGAGAACGCGTCGTAGGGCAGCGTTTCCCAGTCGGGCAGCTGCCGCACGCGCAGACCGGGCGCGAACAGCTGGATTTCCTCGGCCAGGCGCTGCGCTTCCAGGGGCTCGGCCGTCAGGATGACCAGCGGGCCGCCGGCCTGGCGGGCCAGATCCGCCAGCAGCCAGGCGTCGCCGGAACCCGGCGGCCTGGGCTGCGCGTAGCGCGTGCCGGGCTTCAGCGCGGACAGGGTGGGAACCGTGGCGGGGACGGGAGGGGCGGCCGTGGCGGAGGAGGAAGGGGCGGGCATCAGGCTGGAAGCGGACATCAAGCGAACGATTATAAAATCTCCGCACCATGTCTGACGCAATCATCGCAATCGTGCCCGCCGCCGGTGTCGGCGCCCGCGCCAGCCGGCCCGGACACGAGGCCGTTCCGAAGCAATACCGTCCATTGGCCGGACAGCCCATGCTGCGGCATGCGGTCAGCGCGTTGCTGGCCGACGCGCGCGTGTCCGAGGTTCGGGTGGCGGTCAGCCCGGGCGACGGCTGGGTCAATGCCGCGCTTGCTGGCCTGCCGCGCACTGTCTGGCGTGCCTGCGGCGGCGCGACGCGCGCCGATACGGTCGCCGGCGCGCTTGCCGACAGCGAGGTCGCTGACGACACCTGGGTGCTGGTACACGACGCGGCTCGCCCCGGCTTGCCTGCCGAGGCGCTGTCGCGGCTGATCGATGCCTGCCTGGCCGATCCGGTGGGCGGTTTGCTGGCCCTGCCGGTGGCCGACACGGTCAAGGGCGGGCACCAGCGGGTCGAGCGCACACTGGACCGCAATGGCCTGTGGCTGGCGCAGACCCCGCAGATGTTCCGGGCAGGCGTGCTGCGCGATGCGCTGACCGCGGCATCCGTGAATGGCGTCATCGTCACCGACGAGGCCTCGGCCATCGAGGCCGCCGGCTATGCGCCGCTGCTGGTCACGGGGTCGATGCGCAATTTCAAGGTGACTTGGCCGGACGATTTTGAACTGATGGAAAAATGGCTATGAGCATTCCTTTTCGCGTCGGGCAGGGCTTTGACGTGCACGCGCTGGTCGAAGGCCGGCCGCTGATCATCGGCGGGGTCACGATTCCGCATACGCACGGCCTTTTGGGGCATTCCGATGCGGACGTGCTGCTGCACGCGATCACCGACGCGCTGCTGGGCGCGGCGGGGCTGGGCGACATCGGCCGGCACTTTCCCGACACCGATCCGGCCTTCAAGGGGGCCGACAGCCGCGTCCTGCTGCGCGAAGCCATGGCGCGCGTGCGCCAGGCGGGCTGGGCGCCGGTCAATATCGACGCCACGCTGCATGCGCAGGCGCCCAAGATCGGCCCGCACGCGCCGGCCATGGTGAGGAACATTGCCGCCGATACGGGGCTGGCAGAGACCGAAGTCAACATCAAGGCCAAGACCAACGAAGGGCTGGGCTTTCTGGGCCGCAAGGAAGGCATCGCGGCGACGGTGGTCGCGCTGCTGGCGCGCGCGGATTCCTGACGCGCCACCGGTTCCGTGGCGCGAACGCCACGCCTGCCCCCAAATCGAAAGCCGTCCGTGCCGCCAGCCCGGGCGGCTTTTACGTTGGAATACATCTTTAACAAATGAATAAGCGGACCGGTTTGATCTGACATACGCTGCGCGACTTGAAATCTGACTAATCAGGGACATTCAGATGCGATTCCGTGGCGCGGGGCTATTTTTCGTGCTGGCCGCTTTTGCTACCACCGCGCACGCGGCGTATGAGAAGCAGCTCGGCCCACTGGCAGGCACCGTCAAACAGCAGCTTTTGCAGGGCTGGCACGTCGGAGAGCAGGACGGCTGGTTCACGTTGCGCAATAGCGATGTGCCCGGCGGCGAGCAGACGTTCTACATCAATCCGGGGCCCGCGCCCGAGACGGGCCGCATCACCGATGTCAACGTGATGGTCAACTCGAAGAGTCCCAAGGCGTCCATCGGCATTGCGCTGAACAACAACGCGCGCAAGAGCCTGTGCCTCCTGGAGATCCGGGCGGACCGCAACACGATGCTGTTCTGTCTGGAGGGCCAGACGCGCCGCGACATCGCCTCCGTGCCCAACGTGGCCAAGCTGGACGGCACCGACCGCATCAGAGTGGTGGAAGTGCCCGGCGCCGCGCGTTTCCTGGTCAATGGCCAGAAAATTGCCGATATCGAGAACGAGCCCGCGCTGGGCAGCGAGATCGGCATCATGGCGTACGACGAAGGCACGTTCGGCATTGCCGATTTCATGATCGTGTCGGACGTGGCTGCCAAGCCCGCCGGGTCCGGCGCGCAAGGCGGCGCGGGGGCGGGTGCGCCGCGCGTGCCGTCGGCGGCGCCGCCTCCCGCGCCCGCCAATAACACGACAGCCAACAACACGCCCGCCACCCGCACGCCCGCCAACAACGCCCCCGGCTTGCCGGGCGCGGGCCCCTATCCGCGATTTGGCGGCGATACGTTGCGCATCGTCGGGGTCTACGTCGGGATCATGCGCAGCATCTTCCTGCACGAGTTTGGCCACGCGCTGATCGGCGAGCTGGAGTTGCCGGCGACGGGCGCCGAGGAAGACGCGGTCGACATGTACTCGGCGTTGCAGATCGTCGAGCCCACCATGTATCCGACCAAGGACGAGGACCTGAACACCATGGCCCGCGAGGCCGCGACCTATGCCGCGCTGCAGTGGTACTACAGCGGCAAGCTGGCGGAAAAGCGCGGCGCCTCGGCAAATTCGGCCTGGCAGGACGAGCACACGGGCGACTTGAAGCGCTTTCGCAACATGCTGTGCATCATGTACGGCGGCAATCCCGCGGTGTTCGAACCGGTGGCCAAGCACGTTGGCTTCGAGGACCGGACCAAAGCGCGGTGCACGGACGAATTCAACAAGCAGAACCGCGCGTGGCGCCGGCTGCTGGCACCGCACACGCGGGTCGGCGCCTGGACGCCCGACGGCCTGCAGCCGGCCAACGCGCCCGGCGCGCCGGTCAACGTGGTGTTCGAGCCATCCAAGCGCAAGATCGGCAACCTGTTCGCGAACAACCTGTCCGAGGCCATCACCAACAACATCAAGCTGCTCGGCCAGACCTACGTGCTGCCGAGGCCGGTGAACGTGGTGTTCAAGGATTGCGGCCAGTTGAACGCCTGGTACAACCCGCGCGAGGGGTCGATCACGATGTGCTATGACCTCATCGAGAACATCGCGGTGATGGTTTCGGACATTGAGATGGGCACGGTGGGCGGCGAGGTCGTCGCCAAGGATGGCGGCGCGCCGACTGCGCCGCGGCAACCGCCCGCGGCGGGGCAGGGCATGCCGGCGCTGCCCGCCGGCGCCTTCGACGAGCTGAAGGACTACGGCGTGCCGCCGACGAACCTGCTGTTCTCGTCGCCGTATCGGGGGCCAACGCCCAACAAGCACACGCGCGCCGACATCATCACGACGCCGGAGCTGGTGCGGTTGATCAACAACGATAAGAACATTCTCATCATCGACACCAGCGGGCTACGGGAGACGCTGCCCATCGCCTATCCGCTGTCCGACGCCGGGTCGGACGGCAGCGTCGCGGACCACCTGCAAGGCGCGCTGGACGCCTGGCTGAAGAAGAACACCGGAGACCGGCGCGACACGCCCATCGTGTTCATGGGCGCGGGCATGAACGACCGATCCTCCTACAACGCGGCGCTGCGCGCGGGGACCCTGGGTTGGCGCGCCTACTGGTATCGGGGCGGCATGGAGGCGTGGACCGCCAACGGCCTGCCGACCGCGCCGGTCAAGCCCGCCGCCGGCAAATAGCGCGCTACACGACAGCCAAAAGGAAAAGCCCGCCTGCATCATGCAGGCGGGCTTTTTTTTGCCAGCGAGGGGCGCTTACTTGCCTTGGGCGGCCAGCGCCAGCGCGGCGGCGTTGACGACGGCGGCAATCCGGCCGGCGTCGCGCAGCTGTTCGGTCGACAGGCCGTCGTTCTTCAGGTTCTCATAGTGCGAAGCCACGCAGAAATGGCACTTGCCGATGATGGAAGCCACCAGGGCGAAGAGCTCGAAGCGCTTCTTTTCCACGCCGCCGTGGGTGGCGTAGGCGTTCATGCGCAACTGGGCCGGCAGGCTCTTCAACTGGGCGTCGCCGGTCATCTCCACGTAGGGATACCAGGTGTTGTTCATGCCCATGAGGGCGGAGGCGGTCAGCGCGGCATTGGCGTCGCCTTCCGACAGGCCGCTCTTGAAGGCCTCGACCAGCACCGGGCTGCGCGCGGCGTACGCGGCGGACAGGGCGGCGCCCACGGCGTCTTCGGGAGCCAGCGTCGAGCGGGCAATCACGGCGTCCAGATTCAGGCGGATGTCCTTGGCCCAATCCGGCAGCTGTTCCTTAATGGTCGTAAGAAATTCCATAGTTTTTACCTATAATCTAGCGCAATTAATGCCCGGCGCAGGGCCTGCGGACAGGCCCCGGACCGGGCTGGAAATTACAGCGTGGCGCCGCCAACCGTACGGTTGCACGGGCACAGTTCGTCGGTTTGCAGACCGTCGAGCAGACGCAGCACTTCTTCCGGGTTACGGCCGACGTTCAGGTTGTTCACCGAAACGTGCTGGATCGTGTTGTCCGGGTCGACGATGAACGTGGCGCGCAGGGCAACGCCAGCACCCTTTTCACGCACGCCCAGTTGGTCGATCAGGGCGCCGGTGGTGTCGCCGAATTGGTAGTGACCCAGCTTGTTCAGGTCCGGGTGCTCACGGCGCCAGGCCAGCTTGACGAATTCGTTGTCGGTCGAACCGCCCAGCAGGACGGCGTCGCGGTCTTCGAAATCCTTGGCCAGCTTGTTGAAGCCGACGATTTCGGTCGGGCACACAAACGTGAAGTCTTTCGGGTAGAAGTAGATCACCTTCCACTTGCCGGGGAACGAGCTTTCGGTGATGTCTTCGAACGCCGACACGCCGTTTTCTTCGTGTTGGTTGAAGCCGGGCTTGACGCCGGTGACCTTGAAGGGTTCGAGTTTGTCGCCAACAGTTTTCATGTTTACTCCCGTAGTTGTTGGGTGGAGATAAGGCAGCGCCTCAAACCCCAAATTTTACGCTATGGATTATCGTTGTCTAATTGATAATTCCTAAACTTGGCTTTGGGCAGCTCTATCCGTGCGGTGAGTCCGCCGCCCTCGCGCGGCAGCATGCGCAGCGACCCGCCGACGTGCTTGAGCAGGCGCTCGACGATGGCCAGACCCAGGCCTGCGCCGCTGACGCCGGTGCGGGCGGCCTCGCCGCGCGAGAACGGGCGCAGCAGGCGGTCCACGTCTTCGGGCGCGATGCCGGGGCCGCGGTCGGACACTTCGATGACGATCATGCTGCCTTCGGCCTGCAGCGTCATGTTCAGGTGCGCCATCCCATCGTCGGGCGAGCGGCCATAGCGGCGCGCATTTTCGATCAGGTTGCTGACGATGCGCTTCAAGTCCAGCGCGGTGATGCGGGCGCGCAGGCCAGGTTCGAGCGAGGCTTCCAGTTCGCCGCCGAGCGAGGCGGTATGGCTGCGCTCGCGTTCATACAGTTCGGCAAGCACGGCGGAAATGTCGGTGGCCAGTTGCGGCAGCGTGCCCGCCGGGCGCGCGTATTCCATGAGCTGGCCGATGCTGTGGTCGATCTGGCCGAGGTCTTCGTCGATGGCCTGCCGCGCGTCCTCGGACACGCCGCTCAGTTCGATTTCCAGCCGCATGCGCGCAAGCGGGGTGCGCAGATCGTGCGAGATCCCGGCCAGCATGAGTTCGCGATCGGCCTCGGCCTGCCGCAAATCCTTGGCCATGCGATTGAACGACGCATTCAGGTCGCGGATCTCGAGCGGGCCCTGCTCGGGCAGCGGCGCGGGTGTTTCACCACGCGACAGCACCTGGGCCGCACGCGCCAGACGGGAGAGCGGCCGGTTGACGAATCCCACACTGACCGCGGCGCCGACCAGAGACAGCAATAGCGCGGTGGCGCCCCATCCCAGCCATTCAATGCCGCCTGTCAGGCCAATCTGCTCGCGCTCGAATACCAGCCAGTACAGGTCCTTTTCGATCTGGAAACTGACCCAGAAGCCGGGTACCTGGTTCACGCCCCAGGCAATCTGCGTTTCCGGGCCGAAGCGCGTGCGGATGTGCTGGGCCACGCGCTGCCAGTAGTCGTCGTCGGGGAGGGCTTCGGCGAAGTCGGTGACCTCGCGCGGATAGACCTGAATGCCTTCGTTGGTGGCCAGGTCGAGCAGGAGCTTGCTGCGTTCGCCGTTATGGGAATAGATCAGCGCGGTGCGCGTGATATTGACGGCCGTGATCACCCGCTGCGCCATTTGATTGGCGCGCGGTCCCAGCTCCATGCTGAAAAATACTTGAAGCCACGCGCCCAGGCTGACGAGCATCAGCGCGGCGAGCAAAAGGAACGTGCGGCCGAACAAGCCCAGCCGCAAACGTGATGTCAGGTTCCTGAATGTTCTGCGCAGGCGCGGCACGACGCTGCGCTCCTGCCCGGGGCGGGCCAGCCGATCAGCTACCACCGTCCGGGACGAACACGTATCCTAGACCCCAAACGGTCTGGATGAATACGGGCTTGGACGGGTTTGGCTCGATCAGTTTGCGCAGACGCGAGATCTGGACGTCCAGGCTGCGATCGAAGGCTTCGTATTCGCGGCCGCGAGCCAGTTCCATGAGCTTGTCGCGCGACAGGGGAATCTTCGGATGGCGCGCAAAGACCTTGAGCACCGAGAATTCACCCGTGGTGATGGGCACCTGTTCGCCGTTGCGCGTGAGCGTGCGGGTGGACAGATTCAGCACGTAGGGGCCGAAGGCGATGGATTCGTTTTCCTGGCTGGGGGCGCCGGGATGTTCTTCGGTGCCGCGGCGGCGCAGAATCGCATTGATCCGGGCCAGCAGTTCGCGGGGGTTGAAGGGTTTGGACAGGTAGTCGTCCGCGCCCATCTCCAGGCCGACGATGCGGTCGATTTCTTCCGCCTTGGCCGTCAGCATGATGATGGGGGTGTTGTCGTGACCACCGCGCAGCCGGCGACAGATGGACAGGCCATCCTCCCCGGGCAGCATCAGGTCCAGCACGAGCAGGTCGAAGTGCTCACGTTGCCAGAGTTTGCCCATCTCTTTGGCGTCTTCGGCGACGAAAACGTTGAATCCCTGTTCGGACAAGTACCGGCGCAGCAGATCGCGCAAGCGCGGATCGTCGTCAACGACGAGGATTTTTCGGGTGGGGGTGGTGTTTTGCGTATTCATGGCCGGAAATGTAACAGTGACAAGAACCGGGGGCTAGAGGGCGTTCACAAGATATTACACATTGCGATCCCTGGTTGAAATCCCCCTTACACCCGGGGGTAACAGCGCCTTATTTCGTACAATCTGCATCTATGGAACTAAACCTGCTGGCACTGGAAACTTCGTCGTCACGATGTGGCGTGGCCCTTTTGCGGGCGGTCGACGGCCGCCTGGAGATCAGCGTCCGCGAACACGAAGGTTCCCAGGAACACGCCGAGCGCCTACTGCCTATGGCCGATGCGCTGCTTGCCGAGGCCGGCATCGCCGCATCGGGGCTGCACGCCGTGGCGTTCGGGCAGGGGCCCGGCGGCTTCACCGGCCTGCGCGTGGCCTGCGGCGTCGCCCAGGGAATGGCGTTGGGGCTGGGCATCCCGGTGTTGCCTATTGTTTCGCACCAGGCCGTGGCCGCGGACGTCGATGGCACCCCTGGTGAGGCCCTGGTCGTGGCGCTGGACGCCCGCATGAACGAGGTCTATCTCGCAGTCTACCGCCGCAGCGCTGCGGCGGGTGATGAATCCGTCTGGGAAACCCTGCAGGCGCCGATGCTGATCGCCGCCGCCGAGGTCGTGCCCTGGACGGCGCACCATTTGCCGATCTGGTCGGCGCGGGCCGGGCAGCCGATCGCGCCGCTGCTGGCAGGCGATGCCTGGGACGCGTACGCCGCCGATATGGCGGCGCCCGCCGAATGGCGCCGTGCCGTCGATGCCCAGCGGCCGCAGGCAGCCAGCGTGGCGCGCCTTGCCCGCCAGGGCTGGCTGCGGGGCGAAACCCTGGCGCCCGAGCTGGCCGCGCCCCTGTATGTGCGGGACAAGGTGGCGTTCACCACCGCCGAGCGCCTGCGTGGCGAGGGCGGCAATCCCAAAGCCCAGCCATCGCTCGCCACGCCGGTGCCGCAGCCCATGACGCAGGCGGACCTGGAGGAAGTCGTGGCGCTGGAGGCGCAAGTTCAGGCGTTTCCCTGGACGCGCGGCAATTTCGCTGACGCCCTGGCGTCGGGCTACGGCGCCTGGACGTTGCGGCGCGAGGGCAAACTGGCCGGATTCTGCGTGCTGATGTATGCGCCCGACGTGGCGCACCTGCTGGTGATTGCGGTGGCGCGGGACCTGCACCGCCAGGGGCTCGGCGGCGTGCTGCTCGATTGGTGTGAACAGCAGGCGCGCGAACGGGGGCTGGAAGGGCTGTTGCTGGAAGTGCGGCCGTCCAACGCCTCGGCCATCAGTTTCTATAAGGGCCACGGCTACCTGCAGATCGGTGTGCGCCGTGGTTATTACCCGGCTGACAAGGGCGGCCGCGAGGATGCCATCGTCATGCAAAAGCGCTTTGGCCACGCCGACGGAGCCCAAGCATGAACCCGGTGGACGCCGCGGCGCGCCCTGCGCCGCCCCGCATCAACCCGTTGCAGCGCATCTGGCTGCGCGAGCTCGGCATGGAGCGGCTGTGGCTGCGTACGCCGCCTGCCGCGCCGGCCATCAAGACGCCCGTTGCGCCCGCTGTCGGCGCATCGGCGCCGGCCCCCGTGGCGGCGCCCTCGGCCCTGTCCGGCGGCGCGCCCGCTGCGGCACCCCAATCCGCCGTCGTCGCGCCGGCCCCGGCCGAATCGCCCTCTGCGGTTCCAACGATTGCGCCGCCCGCGCAGGCTGCCCAGGTTTCCGAGCCCGCCGCCACGCCGGCAGAGCCGCCATCCGGGCGCGCATCATCGGCCATTCCGGCCTCGATCCTGAACCGCACCGGCCCGCCGCCGCGGCCGGCGCCGAAGGTCGAAGTCCAGGAGGAAGCGCCACCGCCCATTCCGGTGGCCGAGGCCGTCAAGGACGCCAATCTTGAACAGCTGGCCGCGCAGGTCGTGGCGTGTTCGGCCTGCGGCCTGTGCCAGGGCCGCCGTCATGCGGTGGTCGGCCAGGGCGCTCAGCCGACCCGTTGGCTGGTGGTGGGCGAAGCGCCCGGCGAACAGGAAGACCGCCAGGGCCAGCCCTTCGTGGGCCGGTCGGGCCAGTTGCTGGACGCCATGCTGGCGGCGGTGGGCATGAGCCGCGAGCGGGACGTCTTCATCACCAATGTCATCAAGTGCCGTCCCCCGGGCAACCGCAATCCCAAGCCCGAGGAAATCGCCGCCTGCAGCCCGTATCTGATGCGGCAGATCGCGTTGCTCAAACCCGAGCGCATCCTGGTGCTGGGGCGGTTTGCCGCGCAGACGCTGTTGGGCACGGACGCCACCATCGGCAGCCTGCGGGGCCGCGTCCATCACTTGAAGACGGACGAGGGCGCGCAGATTCCGGTCGTCGTGAGCTACCACCCGGCCTACCTGCTGCGCAGCCCGTCAGAAAAGGCGCGTGCCTGGCAGGACCTGAAGCTGGCCGCCCGCGAACTGTAGCGGACCGGCGGCAAATGAAAAAACCGGGCGAGAGCCCGGTTTTTTGCTGGAAGATCAAGTGGTTGGCGCGCGCGGCCTAGTGGGTGGTATCCAGTGCGCGGCCGTGGCCTTCCTGTCCGATCTGGTCGTGCAGGTCGGGGTTGGCCTGCATGTTGCGCTTGCTCCAGCGCATGAAGACCACCATCAGCACGGCCACGACAGAGCCGAAGATCACGATGATCACGTTGATCGGCAGTTCCAGCCACAGCAGCAGCGTGTACATGGCCACCATGAGCAGGATGTTGAGCTGTTCGTTGAAGTTCTGCACGGCGATCGAATGGCCCGCCGACAGCAGCACGTGGCCGCGGTGCTGGAGCAGGGCGTTCATGGGCACCACGAAGAAACCGGCCAGGCCGCCCGTCAGCAACAGCAGCAGATAGACGCTCCAGGGCTGGTAGACCAGCGGCATCAGCAGCACGACCAGGCCCATCATGGCGCCGACCGGCAGCACGGCGAGCGCGCGGCGCAGCGGGATGCGGCCGGCCAGGATCGACCCGACCACCGTGCCCAGCGCGGCCACGCCCATCAGCATCGAGGCCTTGTCGAGCTGGTAGCCCAGGTGGCTGCGGCCCCATTCGATGACGATGAGCTGCAGCGTGGCGCCGGCGCCCCAGAACAGGGTGGTGACGGCCAGCGAGATCTGCCCCAGCTTGTCCTTCCACAGCACGCAGACATAGCCCCAGAACGTGCGCACGAGGCGCACGGGGTTCTTCTGCTGCGGCGGATAACGCACGTGGGTGCGGGGAATCATCAGGTTGCACAGCGCCGCCAGCAGGTACACGAAGGCGATGACGAGGATGGCGGCCTCGGCCGGCGTGTGGACCAGCTTGCCGATGAAGGAGTGGCTGA
Organism: Achromobacter mucicolens; assembly: GCF_029866465.1. Lineage (NCBI taxonomy): Bacteria > Pseudomonadati > Pseudomonadota > Betaproteobacteria > Burkholderiales > Alcaligenaceae > Achromobacter > Achromobacter mucicolens. Next base: position 1,251,516 of record NZ_CP123364.1, read on the forward strand.
GCAGGGCGGTGGAAACGGACGAGGAGATCAGCAGGCCGCCCAGCACGGTGCCCAGGATGATGGAGAAGACCGTCAGGCCCTCGATCCAGCTGTTGCCCTTGACCAGCATGGTGGGCGGCAGCATTTCCGTCACGATGCCGTACTTGGCGGGGGAATAGGCCGCCGCGCCGATGCCCACCACGCCGTAGGCGGCGCAGACCAGCCAGGTCTGGTACTGGGGGGCGACGCCGATGCTGGCGTACGAGAACATCAGCAGACAGCCGGCCACCTTCAGGGCATTGGTGGAGAACATCACGCGGCCCTTGGGGTAGGAGTCCGCGATGGCGCCGACGAACGCGGCCAGCACGACATAGGCCAGCGCGAACGACCATTTCATCATCGGGGCCAGCCAGTCAGGACCGTGCAGCTCCTGTATCAGCGCGATCGCTGCGATGAACAGCGCGTTGTCCGCCAATGACGAGAAGGCCTGCGCCGCCATGACCAGATAGAAACCACGTTTCAAGAATGTCCCCGATCTTTGGCCAGAGGCTGGCCAGTCCGCGTGAAAATTATGTGTCGTGCCAAAAAGTGTCAGGGAGTATAGCCGGACCCTTGCCCCGAGCCATTGCGCGTTTGCCCGCGGGTTGCCCGGCGCCAAGGTCAGGGTGGAGACCGCCTGCGGTATCATACGACCCATATGAGAGCCGGCCCTTCTTGGGCCGGTTTGCAATCTGTGCGGCAGGTCCGTTAACGCCTTTCGTTCAACCCACCCCGTCGTCATCGTACTGTGCGCCTTACTCAGCTCAAACTCGCCGGCTTCAAGTCCTTCGTCGACCCCACCGTCATCCCCGTGCCCAGCCAGCTGGTCGGCGTGGTGGGACCCAATGGCTGCGGCAAGTCGAACATCATCGACGCCGTGCGCTGGGTGCTGGGCGAAGCCAAGGCATCGGAACTGCGTGGCGAGTCCATGCAGGACGTCATCTTCAATGGCTCGGGCAACCGCAAGCCCGCCGCCCGGGCTTCGGTCGAAATGGTGTTCGACAACAGCGAGGGGCGCGCTGCCGGCCAATGGAGCAGCTACGCCGAAATTGCGGTGCGCCGGGTGTTGACCCGGGACGGCACCAGCAGCTATTTCGTCAACAACCAGCAGGTCCGCCGCCGCGACATCCACGACATCTTCCTGGGCACGGGCCTGGGCGCCCGTGGCTACGCCATCATCGGGCAGGGCATGATCAACCGCCTGATCGAAGCCCGCCCCGAAGAACTGCGGGTCTTCCTGGAAGAAGCGGCCGGCGTGTCGCGCTACAAGGAACGCCGCCGCGAGACCGAAAACCGCCTGTCCGACACGCGCGAGAACCTGACCCGCGTCGAAGACATCCTGCGTGAATTGAACAGCCAGCTCGAAAAGCTGGAAGCCCAGGCCGAAGTGGCCACCCGCTACCGCGAGCTCCAGGCCGACGGCGAAAAGAAGCAGCATTCGCTGTGGCTGCTGAAGGAAACCGGGGCCCGCGAGGAACGCGCCAAGAAGGCGCAGGAAATGGCGCAGGCCCAGAACGAACTGGAAGCGGCCATTGCCGGGCTGCGTGCGGGCGAGGCCGCGCTGGAATCCCGGCGCCAGGCCCACTACGCCGCCAGCGACGCCGTCCATACCGCGCAGGGCGCCCTGTACGAGGCCAACGCCCAGGTCAGCCGCCTGGAAGCCGAGATCCGCCACGTCGTCGATTCCCGCAACCGCCTGCAGGCCCGTCGTGATCAGCTTCAGCAGCAGATCGCCGAATGGACCAGCCAGCGCGAGCACTGCACCGAACAGATCGCCCAGGCCGAAGACGACCTGGCCGCGGCCGCCGCGCGCACCGAAGAGGCGCGCGCCACCGCGGAAGACGCGCAGGCGGGCCTGCCCTCGGTCGAGCAGCGCGTGCGCGAAGCCGCCGCCGGCCGCGACGAGATGCGCGCGGCTCTGGCCCGTGTCGAGCAGAACCTTGCGCTGGTCGCGCAGACCCAGCGCGACGCCGACCGCCAGATGCAGACCCTGGACCAGCGGCGCGAGCGCCTGCAACAGGAACTGCGCGAACTGCACAGCCCCGACCCCGAGCGCCTGGAACAACTGGCCGGCGACCGCGCCGCGGGCGAAGACCAGCTCGAAGCCGCCCAGGAAGAACTGGCCGTCCTGGAGGGCCGCGTGCCCGAGGCCGACGCCGAGCGCAGCCGCGCCCAGGCCGCCGCCCAGACCGAAGCCCAGAACCTGGCCCGCCTGGAAGCCCGCCTGTCCGCGCTGGTCAAGCTGCAGGACGACGTGCAGAAGCAGGGCGCGCTCGAACCCTGGCTGGCCAAGCACGAACTCGCCGGATTGTCGCGCCTGTGGCAGAAGCTGCACGTTGAACCGGGCTGGGAAACCGCCCTGGAATCGGCGCTGCGCGAACGCATGGCTTCCATGGAAGTGCGCAATCTGGATTGGGCGCGCGCCTTTGCCGACGATGCGCCGCCCGCCCGGCTGGCGTTCTATCAACTGCCCGCCGCCGCGCCCACGCCGCCGGCGCCGGCAGGTTTCACGCCGCTGGCCAGCCTGCTGCGCATCACCGATCCCGACCTGCGCACGCTGCTGAACGAATGGCTGGCGGGCGTCTACACGGCCAATGACCTGACCCAGGCCCTGGCCCTGCGCGCCACCTTGCCCGCCGGCGCTGCCTGCGTGGTGAAGGCCGGTCACCTGATCGACGCGCACAGCGTGCGTTTCTATGCGCCCGACTCGGAACAGGCTGGCCTCCTGGCGCGCCAGCAGGAAATCGAAAACCTGCAGCGCGAGATCAAGGCCCAGCAACTGATCGCCGACCAGGCCCGCGCCGCGGTTGCCCGCGCCGAAGCCGCCTGGCAGCAGGTGTCCCAGGCCATCTCGCCGGCGCGCACGCGTGTGGCCGAAGTCACGCGCCGCGTGCACGACATTCAGCTGGAACATTCGCGGCTGCAGCAGCAGGCCGAACAGTCCGGCGAACGCGCCTCGCGCCTGCGTCAGGACCTGGAAGAAATCAAGGCGCACGAAGAAGACCTGCGCGCCACGCGCGAAGAGGCCGAGGCCCGCTTCGAAGCGTTGGACGAAGAACTCGCCGAGCACCAGTCCAAGTTCGCCGATGCCGAGATGGACGGCGAGACGCTGGCGGCGCAAGCCGAGGCGGCCCGCACCCGTCTGCGCGAACTGGAGCGCGCTGCCCAGGAAGCCGAATTCGCCGAACGCGGCATCCAGGTCCGCATCACCGACCTGCAGCGCAACCAGCAGCTGGCCGCAGACCAGAGCCAGCGCGGCGCGGTCGAGCTGGAACAGTTGATGGGCGACCTGGCGGAGCTTGACGCGTCCGCGTCGCAGGCCGGCTTGCAGGATGCCCTGGAAATGCGCGCCGAGCGCGAGGAAGCGCTGTCGCGCGCCCGCCAGGAACTCGAAAACCTGGCAGCCCTGCTGCGCGGCGCCGACGAGGACCGCCAGCAACAGGAGCAGACGCTGGAACCGCGCCGCGCGCGCATCATGGAATTGCAACTGCAGGAGCAGGCCGCGCGACTGGCTGAAGAACAGTTCACGGAGCAGCTCAACGCGCGCGAAGTCGACCGCGAGGAGCTGGCCCAGTTCCTGGCCAACCAACCCGACGAATGGCGCCGCGCCAGCTGGCTGCAACAGGAAGTCGGCCGCATCTCGCGCCAGATCGAAGCGCTGGGCTCGGTCAACCTGGCCGCGCTCGACGAGCTGAACACCTCGCGCGAACGCAAGGGCTTCCTGGATTCCCAGCACCAGGACCTGATGACCGCCATCGAGACCCTCGAAGACGCCATCCGCAAGATCGACCGCGAGACGCGCGAACTGCTGCAAGAGACCTTCAACATCGTCAACGGCCACTTCGGCGATCTCTTCCCCAAGCTCTTCGGCGGGGGCGAGGCCAAGCTCAGCATGACCGGCGAAGAAATTCTCGACGCCGGCGTGCAGGTGATGGCGCAGCCGCCGGGCAAGCGCAACAGCACGATCCATCTGCTGTCGGGCGGCGAAAAGGCGCTGACCGCGACGGCGCTGGTGTTCGCGTTGTTCAAGCTGAACCCCGCGCCGTTCTGCCTGCTCGACGAGGTGGACGCGCCGCTGGACGACGCCAACACCGAACGCTATGCGAATCTGGTCGCCAACATGAGCGAGCAGACACAGTTCCTCTTCATCTCGCACAACAAGATCGCGATGCAAATGGCAAAGCAATTGATCGGTGTAACCATGCAAGAGCAAGGGGTTTCGCGTATCGTTGCGGTAGACATAGATTCGGCCGTCCAGATGATGGCCTCCGAAGCGGCATAAACCCAATATTGAGAAAGGCGCCGCCTTCCAGGCGCGGGATTTATACATGAGTGATTTGCAGATCGGGCTGATAGCCCTGGGCGTCTTGCTGATACTGCTGGTGTTGGGATTCAACTGGTGGCAGGACCGGCGCGTGCGCCGCAAGATGCAGAGCCACTTCCCCACGTCCGAACAGGATCCGTTGCTGGGCGCGGGGGCGGCGGGCGCCGCCACGGCCAATGTGGCCCGGCGCGAGCCCGGCATGGGCGGTGAGCCCGCGCGCGCGCAGCCCGGCCAACCGGCCCCCGTCGATCCCGGCAGCGATGCCGACGACGCGGAAGAACCCGATCCCGCGTGCGAAGTGGTCATCGAGATCAACTTTGCCGACGCGGTGCGCGGCGCGGATCTGCTGCCTTACATGCAGAGCCTGCGCAACGTGGGCCGCAAGCCCATGCGCGTGTTCGCTGAAACCGACCAGCGCCGCCACCGCGCGCGCGTCCATCCCGGCGAATCCTATGCCTCCATGCAGCTGGCCGTGCTGCTGGCCAACCGCAGCGGCCCGTTGACCGCCATCGAATGGTCGCAAGCCTGGGCGCGTGCCCAGGACATGGCCGAGCGCTTCGACGCCACGATCGAAGGCCCCGACCAGCAGGCCGTGCTGGAGCAGGGCGCCCGACTGGACGACACCTGCGCCGCACTGGACACCCAGGTTGGCCTGACGCTGCTGTTGGGCTCGGCCCAACCGGCAGCCGAAGTCCTGGCCGTGGCGCGCGACGTCGGTTTCGTCGCCGACGGCAACCGCCTTGCGTGGCCCAACGAAAACGGCGTGGCCCGCTTCACGCTGGCCCGCGCAGACGGCGCGGCGTTCGACGCGGGCATGGGCGGCATCGAACGCCTGTACCTGCTGCTGGACGTGCCGTGCAGCCCGGCCGACACCCGAGCCTTTGGCCGCATGGTCGACGTGGGCCGCGACCTGGCGTCGCGCCTGCGCGCCGAGCTGGTCGACGATCAGGGCAAGCCCCTGGCCGATGGCTCTGAAGCCGTCATCGACGAGCGCCTGCAGGTTCTCTTCGGCCAACTCGAACAAGCGGGTCTGCCCGCCGGCAGCGAGCGCGCCCAGCGGGTGTTTGCCTGATGGCAAGCAGGTCCGGCGAGAACCCGGCGCAAGCCGCGGCGCGCCTGCGCGCCGAAATCGAACAGCACAACGTCCGCTACTACGTCTACGACGAGCCTTCCGTCTCGGACGCCGAGTACGACGGGCTGATGCGCGAATTGCAGGCCCTGGAGGCCGAGCACCCGGAACTGGTGACGCCGGAATCGCCCACGCAGCGCGTGGGCGCGGCGCCAGTCTCCGCGTTTGGCAGCGTGCACCACGTGGTGCCGATGCTGTCGCTGAACAATGCGTTTTCCGAGGAAGAGGTGGCCGCCTTCGACCGCCGCGTCACCGAGACGCTGCGCGGCGCCGGCATGCTGGGACCCGCGCAGCAGCCGGACTACTTCTGTGAACTGAAGCTCGACGGCCTGGCGATCAGCCTGCGCTACGAGGACGGCCGCCTGGTGCAGGCCGCCACCCGCGGCGACGGCCAGACCGGCGAGGACGTCACGTCCAACATCCGCACGATCAAGGCGATTCCCCTGCAGTTGAAGGGCGCGGCCCCAAAGGTGCTGGAGGTGCGCGGTGAGGTGCTGATGAACCGCGCCGACTTCGAAAAGCTGAACGCCGCGCAGGCCAAGCGCGACGAAAAGGTCTTCGTCAACCCGCGCAATGCGGCGGCAGGCAGCCTGCGCCAGCTCGATCCGCGCATCACGGCCAAGCGGCCGCTGCGTTTCTTTGCCTACGGCTGGGGCGAGGTCCAGGGCTTGCCCGGCTCGCAGAGCGGCTTGTTTGACGAAGCCTCCGCGGGCGCGGCGCAGGCGTCGCAACTGCCCGAGAAATCTCACGGCGCCATGCTGGCGTGGCTGTCCTCGCTGGGACTGCCGGTCAATGTGGTGCACAACCATCGCGCAACCGGCGCGCAAGGCCTGATGGACTTCTACGCCAAGGTGGGCGCCTTGCGCGCCACCCTGCCGTACGACATCGACGGCGTGGTCTACAAGGTTGATTCGCTGCCCGCGCAGAAGGTGCTGGGCTTCGTGGCGCGCGCGCCGCGCTTTGCGCTGGCGCACAAGTTCGCGGCCGAAGAAGCCACCACGACGCTGGTGGACATCGAGGTGCAGGTGGGCCGCACCGGCGCCATCACCCCGGTCGCGCGGCTCAAGCCCGTGTTCGTGGGCGGCGTTACCGTCACCAACGCCACGCTGCACAACGAAGACGAGATCCGCCGCAAGGACGTGCGCATTGGCGACACCGTCATCGTGCGGCGTGCGGGCGACGTGATTCCCGAAGTGCTGGGCCCGGTGCTGGAAAAGCGGCCCGACGATGCGCGGGAATTCGTCATGCCGACGCAATGCCCGGTCTGCGAATCGGCCATCGAGCGCCTGGAAGGCGAGACCATCGCGCGCTGCACCGGGGGCCTTTTCTGTGGCGCCCAGCGCAAGCAGACGCTGTGGCACGCGGCCAGCCGCAAGGCGTTGGACATCGAAGGCCTGGGCGAAAAGCTGGTGGACCAGTTGGTGGACAGCGGCCGCGTCAAGACACTGGCAGACCTGTACAGCCTGCGTCCGCTGGAACTCGTGGGCCTGGACCGCATGGGCCAGAAGTCCGCGGACAACCTGGTGGCCGCCATCGAGAAGGCGCGCTCGCCCAACCTGTCCCGGCTGCTCTTCGCGCTGGGCATCCGCCACGTGGGCGAAACCACGGCGCGGGACGTCGCGCGGCATTTCGGCAGCATCGACGCCATCATGGACGCGGATGAAGACGCGTTGTCGTCGGTGCCGGACGTGGGGCCCGTGGTGGCCGCGTCGATCCGGCATTTCTTTGCCGAGCAGCACAACCGCGACGTCATCGAGCAACTGAAGTCGCAGGGCGTGAACCCGGTGGCCGAAGCCGCGCCGCAAGACACCACGCTGGCCGGCAAGACCTTCGTGCTGACCGGCACGCTGCCCAACTGGACGCGCGAAGAGGCCTCGATGCACATCCAGGCCGCAGGCGGCAAGGTCAGCGGCTCGGTGTCCAAGAAGACGGCCTATCTGGTCGCGGGCGAAGATTCCGGCAGCAAGCTGACCAAGGCCCAGGAACTGGGCGTGCCGGTGCTGGATGAGGACGGACTGAAGGCGCTGCTGGGCGTTTCCTAGCCTGGACGCTGCCGCGCGCTAACGAAGTAGGGCTGCACGCCACCGGCGTGCAGCCCTTCTTGTTGTTTGCTGGGGGGGGGGCGGTGTCAGACACCCTGCAGAGATGGTCTTCAGCTTGAGGTAGCGTTTCAAGGGGTGTCTGACACCTGAGCCGAGCGCAAAAAAAACTGCCCGCGATCGGCGGGCAGTTTTTTGAGCAGCGCAGACCTTACTGGATCTTGGCCTTTTCGCGCAGTTGCTTTTGGTAGTCGGCCAGGGTTTGCTGGCGCAGCATTTCTTCCAGCTGCGGGCGGACCTGATCCATCGGCGGGAATTCGACCGGACGGGTGTCGTCAACCATGATGATGTGCCAGCCGAACTGGGTCTGGACCGGCTTGTCGACCAGTTGGCCCTTCTTGAGCTGCGTCACGGCTTGCGCGAACGGCTGCACGTAGTTGGTCGGGGGCGCCCAACCCAGATCGCCACCCTTTTCGGCGCTGCCCGGGTCCTTCGAGTTCTTCTTGGCCAGGTCGTCGAACTTGCCCTTGTTTTTCTGCAACTGGGCCAGCAGGTCGTTCGCCTTCTTCTCGTCTTCGACGAGGATGTGGCGGACCTTGTATTCCATCTTGCCGGCCTGTTCCTTCTTGATCTTCTCGTATTCGGCGGTGACCTGGGCGTCGGTGACCGGGTGCTTGGCCAGGTAGTCGGCCATCAGCGCGCGGACCAGGATGCCTTGGCGGGCCAGTTCGATTTCGGTCTGGACGTCGGCCTGCTTGGCGATGCCGCTGGATTCGGCGGCTTGCACGAAGATCTGGCGGTTGATCATTTCCTGCTTGACCTGTTCGCGCAGTTGGGGCGAATCGGTGGCGCCTTGGCCGACCAGGAGCTTGACGAATTGATCCAGGCTCTTTTGCGGGATGGCCTTGCCGTTGACGGTTGCCACGTTTTGCGCAAAAGCCGGCACGGCGATGACGCAGGCCGCAGCCAGCATGACGATGCGTTTCATGAATATCCTTTTACTTTCTATTTGGGAGCCTGGGCGTCAAGCGCAAGCGCATGAATCGGATAGGGGATCAAATCTTGCAAATGATGATACACCAGCCGGTGCCGCGCAACGGCGGAGAGCCCCGTAAAGCAAGGCGCTACGATGATGACGCGGTAATGGCCGGCGCCGTTTTTACTGCCTTCGTGGCCGGCATGCAAATGGGAGTCGTCCAGGATGTCCAGGCTGACGGGTTCCAGGGCGGCAAGGCGCTCCCGGATCAGGGCGATACGGTCGGTGGTTTCTGGCATGGGAAGCTCAGGGCTTGCCGGGCGGCGTGGCGCCCGGGTTGGCCGGCGTGTTTTCCTCGGTCTGGATGTGCTTGCCCAGCCACAGGGACTGGCCAATCACGAAGACGATCATCAGTCCCATGAGGCCGAAGGCCTTGAAACTGACCCATTGGGATTCGGTGAAGTGACCCGAGAACGCGACATACAGATTGAGCGCGCCGGCAATCAGGAAGAAGGCGGCCCAGATCATGTTCAGCTTGTCCCACGCGGCGTCCGGCAGCTGGATCTGCTTTTCCATCAGGCGGCGGATCAGGTTGCGCTTGAACAACAGGCGGGCAAAGACCAGCGCGCCGCCGAACATCCAGTACAGCACCGTGGGCTTCCATTTGATGAAGACGTCGCTGTGCAGCCAGATGGTGGCGCCGCCGAACACCAGGATGACCGTCAGGTTGATCCAGTGCATGGCCTCGGTGGGGCGTCCGGTGGCTTTGAGCCAGACGATCTGCGCCACCGCGGCCGCCATGGCGACGCCCGTGGCGGTGAAGATGTCCGTATACCTGTAGGCGATGAAGAACAGGAGCAGCGGAAAGAGGTCGAACAGGAACTTCTTCATCAGTCTTCTAGGGGCTCAAACGTCATCGACAGGGAATTGATGCAGTAGCGCAGGCCGGTGGGTTCGGGACCGTCGGGAAAGACGTGGCCGAGGTGGGCGTCGCAGACGTTGCACAGCACTTCGGTGCGAACCATGCCGTGGCTGATGTCGCGCTCTTCGCGCACCAGTTCGGGGTCCAGCGCCTGAAAATAGCTGGGCCAGCCGCAGCCGGCGTCGAATTTGGTGTCGGATGCGAACAGCGCGGTGCCACAGCCGACGCAACGGTAGATGCCAGGGGTGAAAGTATCCCAGTAGCGCCCGGTGAATGCGCGTTCGGTACCCTTTTGGCGGGTGACCACGTATTCTTCGGGGGAAAGCTGGGCGCGCCATTCGGCGTCGGTTTTGCGTACTTTTTCCATATGAGCTCTTGGAGTCGCGATGCCCGAAATGGTTCGGGCATAATCCCGCCCCATGTTAATCGAGTTTGACCAGGCGGTAGTGTCGACGCCCCAGGCGGAAGTGTTGCGCGGGGTGAGCGTCACCCTGGCCGAACGCCGCGTCGGCATCGTCGGTCCCAACGGCGCCGGCAAGAGCACGCTGGCGCGGCTGGTCAATGGCCTGGTGGCGCCCACGTCGGGCAGCGTGCGCGTGGATGGGTTGGATACGCGGCAAGAGCTGAAGGCCGTGCGTGCGCGCGTCGGCTTCGTCTTTCAGAACCCGGAAAACCAGATCGTCTTTCCCATCGTGCGCGAAGACCTGGCGTTCGGCCTGAAGCGCCTGGCGCCCGACCGCCACGAGCGCGAGGCCCGCATCGACAGCCAGTTGAACCGGCTGGGCGTGGGCCATCTGGCCGACCGCAGCAGCCACACGCTGTCCGGCGGCGAACGCCAATTGGTGGCGCTGGCCGCCGTATTGGTCATGGAGCCCGCGCTCATCGTCTTTGACGAACCCACCACGCAGCTCGACCTGCGCAACCGCAACCGGGTGCGCGCCGCCATCGACGGGCTGCCCCACGACGCCATCGTCGTGACCCATGACCTGGAACTGCTCGAGGATTTTGACCGCGTGCTGGTCGTGCGTGACGGCGCGATCGCCGCCGACGACACGCCTGCCGCCGCGCTGCGCTGGTACCGGGAGCACTGCGCATGATGGAGCCGCTGTACGTCACGGGCAACACACCGCTGCACCGGCTGCCGGCATGGGTGAAGCTGCTGGCGCTGATGGCGGCGGGCGCGGGCCTGTTCCTGCTTCGCGATCCGCTCTGGCTGGCGTTTGCCTTCGGCGTCTCGGTGGCGATGGTCTGGTCCACGGGCGTCGCGGCAGCGGTCGTGTGGCGCCAGGTGCGCGGGCTGCTCTGGGTGCTGCTGGCCGTGGCGCTGTTCACCGGCTGGTTCCAGGGGCCGATCGAGGCCCTGGCCGTCGTGCTGCGTGTGGCGGCAATGGTCGGACTGGCCCTTGCCGTGACCCTGTCCACCCGCACGTCCGACCTGATTGCCGTCTGCGAGCGGACCTTGCGGCCGCTGGAGCGCACGGGGCTGGTCGATGCCGAGAAGGTGGCGCTGGCCCTTGCGCTGGCGCTGCGCTTCGTGCCGGAGATCTGGCGCAATTTCCAGGAGATCCGCGAGGCGCAGGCCGCGCGCGGTCTGGGCGCAAACCCGGTCGCGCTGATCGTGCCGCTGATCGTGTTGACCTTGAAGCGGGCCCAGGAAGTGTCCGAAGCGATCGACGCGCGCAGCTTCTGACCGCACGCGCCCAACATTCATATCCGAGGGGAACCCCATGAAATCGAACAATACGGTGCTGGTCGCGTTGTTTGCGGCGCTGATCGTCGTCCTGAGCCTGATGCCGCCCATTCCCATGCCCGGCATTCCCGTGCCCATCACCTTGCAGACGCTTGGCGCGATGCTGGCCGGCGCCATGCTCGGCCCCGTGCGTGGCGCGCTGGCGTGCCTGCTGTATCTGGCGCTGGCGGCGGTCGGCCTGCCCGTGCTGCCCGGCGGCCGCGGCGGACTGGGCGCGTTCTTCGGTCCGACGGGCGGGTTCCTGGTCGGCATGGTGGCCGGCGCATTCGTGACGGGCTGGCTGACGCGCCGCCTGGCCGCGCGCGCATCCGGCACGTGGATGGGGCTGGCGGGCTACGTGGCCGCCTGCGTCGTCGGCGGCATTGCGGTGGTGTACGCGTTTGGCGTGCCGTGGCTGGCGGCGGTGGCGAAGATGGACATGGCCAAGGCCGCCGGTGCGGTCGCGGTGTTCCTGCCGGGCGATCTGGTCAAGGCCGTGGTGGCCGCCTGGGTTGCGTCGCGCGTCGAACGGGTGTGGCCGATGCTGGGCCGTTGAGCCCCCCTTGAAAACCCCAGTCGCCCCAAGGGAATCCCCCAACATGACGCCTGCGGCCCTTTCAAGTACAAGTTCGCCATTAACAAATGCGTTTGCCAAATCACGATTTCCATAGCACATCAGGGAATTACCGTAGTTGCGCTACGTCATCTGATACTGTTTTAACCATATAATATTTTTTTCTGTATAACTTTAAACAGGCTCGCTTCGCCTCGTTCGAGGCACATAAGAGCCAACCACAGGAGACAAAAACATGCGCAAGCACTTCGGCTTGTCCGCGGCCGCCGCCGCTGTAGCCCTGACTCTGCCGCTTCTGGCGAGCGCACAGGTCAAGGTTGGCGTCACGGTTGCCAGCACCGGCCCCGCCGCCTCGCTGGGCATCCCCGAGCGCAACACCGTGGCCCTGCTGCCCAAGGAAGTCGCCGGCCAGAAGATCGAATGGATCGTGCTGGACGATGCCACCGACACCACGCAGGCCGTCAAGAACTCGCGCAAGCTGGCTTCCGACGACAAGGTCGACGTGCTGATCGGCACGTCCATCACCCCGGGCTCGCTCGCGATGGTCGATGTGGCCGCCGAAGCCAAGGTGCCGATGATCAGCGTGGCCGCCAGCGCCAAGATCGTCGAACCCGTGGACGACAAGCGCCGCTGGGTCTTCAAGACCCCGCAGAACGACGCGCTGATGGCCGGCGCCCTGGCTGACGCCATGGCCAAGTCCAAGGTCAAGACGCTGGGCTTCATCGGTTTTGCCGACGCCTACGGCGACGGCTGGCTGGACGTGATGCAGAAGGCCGCCAAGGCCAAGGGCATCGAGATCGTCGCCATCGAAAAATACGGCCGCACCGACACCAGCGTGACGGGCCAGGTGCTCAAGCTGGTCGGCGCCAAGCCCGACGCCATCCTGATCGCCGGCGCCGGCACCCCGTCGGCGCTGCCGCAAAAGGAATTGAAGGCCCGCAACTACGGCGGCACCATCTACCAGACCCACGGCGCCGCCAACAACGACGTGCTGCGCGTCTGCGGCAAGGACTGCGACGGCATGTACCTGCCGGCCGGCCCGCTGCTGGTCGCCGCGCAACTGCCTGACAGCAACCCGGTCAAGAAGTCGGCCCTGGCCTACGTGGAAACCTACGAAAAGGCCAATGGCGCCGGTTCGACCAACACGTTCGGCGGCCACATGTGGGATGCCGGCCAACTGGTCGTCGCCGCGCTGCCCGTGGCGCTCAAGACGGGCGCCAAGCCCGGCACGCCCGAATTCCGTGCCGCGATGCGCGACGCGCTGGAAGGCGTGAAGGACCTGGCCGTGTCGCAAGGCGTGTTCAACATGTCGCCCACGGACCACGCCGGCTTTGACGAGCGCTCGCGCGTCATGGTCAAGGTGGAAAACGGCAAGTGGGTCTACCAGCCCGGCCTGTAATCCCCCAGGATCGCCCGAGCGCGGGCTGCCCATAGCGGGCGCCCGAGGCGCGGGGGCGGCACACCGCCCGCCGCGCCGCGCCCGGCAGGACTTCGCACCGGCCTTTCCGGCCGGTGTGTCGTATCAGTGTTCCGGGTGGGGCCGGAACACCAAGAAACCACAAGGTAGTTGTTAGATGGATTCATCAATTGCGCTGATCCTGCTGCAAGACGGTGTCGTCAACGGCGCCATCTATGCCCTCCTGGGCATGGCTCTGGTACTGGTTTTCGCCGTCACGCGCGTCATTTTCATTCCCCAGGGCGAGTTCGTGGCGTTTGGCGCCCTGACCCTGGCCATGCTGGTCGACGGCAAGGTGCCGGGCACTGCCTACCTGCTGCCGTTGCTGGGCCTGGTGTGCCTGGCGCTCGAGTTGATGCGCGCCGTGCGCACCCGTAGCGCCGCCGACCTGCCCAAGACCATTGCGACCTGCGTCGTGCTGCCGCTGGCGCTGTTCTGGCTGACCCGTAGCTATACCGGTCCGGAGAACTCGCTGTGGCTCAACATGCTGCTGACGCTGTTGCTGGTGATTCCGATGGGCCCGATGGTCTACCGCATTGTCTACCAGCCGCTCGCCGAAGCCACCGTGCTGGTGCTGCTGATCGTTTCCGTCGCCGTGCACTTCGCGCTGATGGGCCTGGCGCTCGTGTTCTTTGGCGCCGAAGGCTGGCGCACGCCCGCATTCGTGAGCGGGCAGGTCGACCTGGGCTTCATGACGTGGTCCGCGCAGAGCCTGTTCGTGGTCGCCACGTGCGCGCTGCTCATCCTGGCCTTGTGGATCTTCTTCGGCAAGACGCTGTACGGCCGCGCGCTGCGCGCCACCGCCGTCAACCGCCGCGGCGCGCGCCTGGTCGGCATCAGCACCAACATGTCGGGTTCGCTGACGTTCACGCTGGCCGTGGGCATCGGCGCCATGTCCGGCATGCTGATCGCGCCCATCACCACGGTCTACTACGACACGGGCTTTTTGATCGGCCTGAAGGGCTTCGTCGGCGCCATCATTGGCGGTCTGGCCAGCTATCCCATCGCGGCGGCCGGCTCGCTGCTCGTCGGCGTGCTTGAATCCTTCTCGTCGTTCTGGGCCAGCGCATACAAGGAAGTGATCGTCTTCACCCTGATCATCCCGGTTCTGGTCTGGCGTTCGTTCAGCACCCATCACGCGGACGAAGAGGAATAAGCCATGAACCGCATTCTGCTTGCCGTTTTTCTCGTCGTCCTGGCGGGCCTGCCGATGGTGTCGGCCACGCCCGAATTCTGGGTGACGCAACTGAACTATATCGGTCTGGCCAGCCTGGTCGTGCTGGGCCTGGTGCTGCTGACCGGCGTCGGCGGTCTGACGTCGTTCGGCCAGGCCGCGTTCGTGGGGCTGGGCGCCTACACGACCGCCTACCTGACGACGCAATACGACGTGTCGCCCTGGCTGGCGCTGCCCGCGGGCCTCATCCTGACCGCCGTCGTGGCCTACTTGCTGGGCGCGATCACGCTGCGCCTGTCGGGTCACTACCTGCCGCTGGGCACCATCGCCTGGGGCCTGTCGCTGTATTACCTGTTCGGCAACATCGACTGGCTGGGCAAGCATGACGGCATTGCCGGCATCGAGCCCATCAGCATCTTCGGCATGTCGCTGGCCAGCGGCCGCCACATCTACTACCTGATCTGGGTCTGCGTCCTCTTGGCGCTGTGGGCCACGCGCAACCTGCTTAACTCGCGTCCGGGCCGCGCCATCCGCGCGTTGAAGAGCGGGGCGGGCATGGCCGAGTCCATGGGCGTGAACACCGCCGCGTACAAGATCGTGATCTTCGTCTGGGCGGCGCTGCTGGCTTGCCTGTCGGGCTGGCTCTATGCGCACATGCAGCGCGCGGTCAGCCCCAGCCCCTTCGGCCTGAACTACGGCATCGAATACCTGTTCATGGCGGTGGTCGGGGGCGCGGGCTACGTCTGGGGCGCCCTCTTGGGTTCCAGCGTCATCCTGGTGCTGAAGGACCAGTTGCAGAACCTCCTGCCCAAGCTGCTGGACACCAACGCCAACTTCGAGATGATCGTCTTCGGCGTGTTGCTGATCCTGATGCTGCAGTACGCGCGCAACGGCCTGTGGCCGATCCTGTCGGGCTGGTGGGGCAGCATCACCGGCGCCGATGGCTCGCGCCGCAACCTGGCGCCGCCCGCGGCGGCCCCGGCCCTGCCGACGCGCGAGCGCCCGCAGCCCGGCCAGGTCGTGCTGGAAGTCGATGCCATCCGCAAGGAATTCGGCGGGCTGGTGGCCGTGAACGACATCACCTTCAAGGTGCGTTCGGGCGAGATCATGGGTCTCATCGGCCCGAACGGCGCCGGCAAGAGCACCACCTTCAACCTCATCAGCGGCGTGCTGCCGGTGACGCGTGGCCAGGTCACGTTCATGGACCAGCGCATCGACAGCCGTTCGGCGCGTGAAATCGCCAAGATGGGCGTGGGGCGCACGTTCCAGCACGTGCAGCTGCTGCCGGGCATGACCGTGCTGGAAAACGTGGCGCTGGGCGCGCACCTGCGTTCGGACGTGGGCGTGCTGTCGGGCGCGTTGCATTCGGACCGTGCACGCGAAGCGCAGCTGCTGCACGAGGCCGCCGAGCAGCTCAAGCGCGTGGGCCTGGGTGAATATCTGTACGAACAGGCCGGCAACCTGGCCCTGGGCCAACAGCGCATCCTGGAAATCGCCCGAGCGCTGGCCTGCGATCCCTTGCTGCTGCTGCTCGATGAGCCGGCCGCCGGCCTGCGCTACAAGGAAAAGCAGGACCTGGCGCGCGTGCTGGAACAGCTGCGCGCGGAAGGCATGAGCATTCTGCTCGTCGAACATGACATGGATTTTGTGATGCGCCTGACCAACCACCTCGTGGTGATGGATTTCGGCACGAAGCTGGCCGAAGGCGTGCCGGCCGACGTGCAAAAGAACCCGGCGGTGCTGGAGGCCTACCTGGGCGGCATCGACGACGACCTGCCCGAAGCCGACCAGGCCAAGGCCGTGCCCGCGGGAGGGGTGTGATGAGCGCAACCAATTCCCCCGTCCTGGAAGTCAGCAACCTGTCGGCCCGCTACGGCAAGGTTGGCGCGCTGGCTGGCGCCTCGCTCAGCGTGCCGGCCGGCAGCATCGTCACGGTGATCGGCGCCAACGGCGCCGGCAAGTCCACGATGCTCAACGCCATCATGGGCTCGCTGCCGCAGACCGGCCACGCCGCCGGCGCCGTGCATTACGCCGGCGCGGACGTGTCGGGCTGGATGGTCGAGCGCCGCGTGGCGGCCGGCATGTCGCTGGTGCCCGAGCGCCGCGAACTCTTCGGCACCATGTCCGTGGAAGACAACCTGCTGCTCGGCGGCTTTCGCCGGTATCGCGCCCGCGAAAGCGGCTGGCGCGACACGCTGAACGAAGTCTTCGACCTGTTTCCGCGGTTGCGCGAGCGCCGCGCCCAGCAGGCCGGCACCTTGTCGGGCGGCGAACGCCAGATGCTGGCCGTGGGCCGCGCGCTCATGGCCAAGCCCACACTCCTGATGCTGGACGAACCCAGCCTGGGCCTCGCGCCGCGCATCGTGCGCGAGATCTTCCACATCATTGCGCGCCTGCGCGAGACCGGCGTGGCGATCCTGCTCGTCGAGCAGAACGCCCGCGCGGCGCTCCAGGTGGCCGACTACGGCTACGTGCTGGAAACCGGCGAGGTCATCCTGCACGGCCCGGCGCGCGAGCTGGCTGGTGACCCCAAGGTCATCGAAAGCTACCTGGGGCTGGGCAAGGGCGCCGAAGCGGCCTGACGCCACGCGCCAGACCAGAACGCCGGCTGCCGCGAGGGGCCGGCGTTTTCTTTTACGGCGCGGCTTGCCGACGAATGGCGCGGCGGCGCCGTTTTTTCAGAGGGCGGCGTCAAGGCACAGGCGTCCATCGCACGATCAATTCCTCTCCCATTGCGGGATCCGATGTCGAGTCGGCGCCGGTTTCGATGCGCCCCGCAAAGCGGCGCAGAAAGGACGGATCCTGCCTGTCGCGCACGCTGATGTCGTACCAGCCGCCGCTGCGTGACATTTCCCAGGCAAGTTCGCGGGATTCGCCGGCAGCCAGCTCGGCTTCGGTGTCGCCGGGGTATCCATAGGCATTGGCGTCGATGCGGTAGACGCGCGGCTGGGTGCCCGGATTATGCAATGACACGCGCAGCCGCGCGCCCGCGCCGTCGCAAGCCGCCACGACCGCCAGCGACGGCTGCCCGATACGCCCGGCGCAGTGCCGGTGAAAGCCGTTGGGGCCCAGCACCCACAGGTCATAGCGCCCGTCTGGCGCGGCGGGCCACGTGCCGTCGAGCGTCTTGCCGGCCTCCACGGTGTACCGGCGCGGCCCGCGCTCCAGGTCCAGCCGGTCGTAGACGTGAAACACCGCGCCCGCCGTGCCCACGTTTTCGAACCGCAGGGTGACGCCATCGTCCTGGACGCGGGCGTGTACCTGCAGCGCATAGGGAAGGGTGCGCGACGGACGTGTGCCGGCGTGTTGGCGGGCGGGCGCGGGGTCGAGCGGGGCGGGCGGCTTGACCGTGCCGTCCAACGCGGCGGCGCGGGCCGCGCGTTCGGCCGTGGCGGGAAGGCCGCGCAACAGGTCGCCGTCGTCGGGCGCCGCGAAATCGAACACGCTGGTCAGATCGCCGCAGACCGCCAGCCGCCATGGCGAGATGTTTGGCTCGGCCACGCCGAAGCGCCGCTCGATGAAGCGCAACACCGACGTGTGATCGAACACCTGCGAATTGACCCAGCCGCCCTTGGTCCACGGCGACAACACATACATGGGCACGCGCGGCCCCAGCCCGTAGGCGCCATGCAGATGCGCCGGCGTGTCGTCCTTTTCAACGCCGGATAGATGTTCGTGATACTCGCCCGCGGTGTCGGCCGTGGAGGCGCCGGCCAGCTCGCCGGAGGGAAGACGCGATGGCGGCGCCGGGGGCGGCATGTGGTCGAAAAAGCCGTCGTTCTCGTCGAACATCAGCAGCAGCACCGTCTTGCTCCACACGGCGGGATTCGCGGTCAGTGCGTCGAGCACACGCGCCGTGTAGTCGGCGCCCTGCGCGGGGCTGGACGGGCTGGGATGTTCCGAGCCCGCCTTGGTCGCGCAAATCCAGGACACCTGCGGCAGCGTGCCGTCCAGCACGTCCTGGCGCAGCAGGTCCAGGTCGCGCGTGGCCAGCGCCTTGTGCTTGAGCGCCGCCAGCGCGCCCGGCAGTTCCTGGTACGCATCGCGATAGGCCTTGAAGCCCGCCGTGGGATTGAGGGAATAGTTGTCCGCCATGTTCTGGTAGATGCGCCAGCTCACGCCGGCCCGCTCCAGCCGTTCGGGATAGGTCGTCCAGGTGTAGGCGCCGGCCGGGTCGCCGCCGGTGAGCTTGTTGTAGACATTGCCCATCGCCGGGCCATTGCCGCGCGCCAGGCCGTCATTGGTGCCGGTCCACAGGAACAGGCGGTTGGTGTTGGTGCCGCCGGTGAACGAGCAATGGTAGGCGTCGCAGACGGTGAAGGCGCGGGCCATGGCGTACTGGAAGGGCAGGTCGCCTTCCGTGTAGTAGGCCATCGAATGATTCTTCTTGGCGGCGGGCCAGTTGCCCATGCGGCCGGCGTCCCAGGCGTCCTGCGCGTTGGACCAGGTGTGCGGCGTGCTCGCCACGCGCATGGCCTCGTAGGCTTCGCGCGTATCTAGCCGGTACGGCAGGACGGTGCGCGGCGCGCCTTCATCCGGCTTGTCGTTGTACTGGGCCCAGACGGTGCGATGCCGCGCATCGGGACTGTCCGGCACCGGGATGGGAAAGCGGTCGCCAAAGCCGCGCACGCCCGCCAGACCGCCGAAGTAGTGATCGAACGAGCGGTTTTCCTGCATGAAGACCACGATGTGCTCGACATCGCGGATCGTGCCGGTGCGGCGGTCGGCCGGAATGGCCAGCGCGCGGCGGATCGCGGGGGGAAACAGCGACAGGGCGGCGGCGGCGCCGGTCAGGGTGGCGCTGTGGCGCAGGAATTCGCGTCTGCTTTGCATGATCGGGCCTCACGGTCGGAAGCCCACAGCGTACGCCGCCTTGCTGTTATTTGCCTGACGGCCCGCGCGGGGTGCGCGCGGGCTTGCGGCTGCGTTGTCAGCGGCGCGTGCTTTCCGCGTATTCCATGTATAGCTGGTGCGCACGGCGTGCGATCGGGCCGTATTCCAGCGCACGGTCCTCGACGCGGTTTACGTGCACCACCTTGCCGTAGTTGCCCGACGAAAACACTTCGTCGGCGGCTTCGACGTCGGCGCGCGTCAGGCTGCGTTCCTGGACCTCGATGCCATCGGCCTTCAGCAGCGCCAGCACGCGGCGGCGCGTGATGCCGTTCAGGAACGTGCCGTTGTCCACCGGGGTGGATACGACGCCGTCCTTGGCCAGCCACAGGTTGCTGGTGGCGAACTCGGCCAGATTGCCCGCGCCGTCCAGCATGATGGCGTTGTCGAACCCCTTCTCGGCGGCTTCGCGGATGGCGCGCTGGCCGTTGGGGTACAGGCACGAGGCCTTGGCGTCGGTGGGCGCCATGTTGGGCCACGAGCGCGCGAAGCTGGAGAAGCAGGCGGAAAAGCCCTGGTCGCCCGGCATCGGCACCTTGAAGACATGCAGCACGAACTGGGTCTTGTCGGCGTCGGGCAGCAGGAAGCCGTCGGCGCAGAAGAACATGGGCTTGATGTAGAGCTCGGCGCCTTCGGGGAAACGCGCCACGGCCTGCAGGCACAGGTCCTGGATTTCTTCCCAGGCCATCTGCGGCTTCATCAGCATCTTTTCGGCCGAGCGCACGACGCGCTGGCAGTGCAGGTCCAGGTCGGGCGTCAGGCCGCGGAAGGCGCGCGCGCCGTCAAAGACCATGCTGGCCATCCAGAAGGCGTGGTCGGCCGGGCCGAGCAGTTTGGGGTTTTCAGTGGTCCAGTGACCGTTGTGCCAGAACAAGGCATCCATGATTGTCATCCTTAGCTTGAATCGGGTTGGCGATCGGGCGCGAAGCGGGTCCAGAACGCCGAATCGCCAGAATACATGAGCCGGACTGCTATTCCTTGGCCAGCGCCGCCTGCACGCGATCGGCGACGTCCGCGGGCATCCATTGCCGCCAGACGGGCGCGTACTGCTTGAGGAAATAGCGCGCGGCGTCCTCCGGTTCCTTGCCCTCGTTTTCCAGCCATCCCAGCGTCGCGTCGATAGCTTCGTCGGGCACCGTCAGCTTGGACAGGAACTCGGTCACGCGCGGCGCCTGCTTGGCAAAATCGGCGTTCACGCCGGTGACGACCGGATTGGGCTTGAACTGCGTGGGCACGGGGTCCGCGCACTTGGGATCGGTCATGCAGGTATAGGCCGCCTGGTCGAACGCGGGCAGTTCCAGCTTGACCAGGTCCAGCGCGCCAACCAGCGACGTGGGCGTCCAGTAGTAGAAGACGATGTCGCGTTTGCGCTTGTAGGCCGACACGATGGCGGCCTTCTGCGCGGCGCCGGAGCCGGGCGCGAACAGCGAATAGTCCTTGTCCAGTTTCAGCGCGCGCAGCAGGTTGTCGTTCAGCGTGCCGCAGGCCCAGCCGGCCGGGCATCCGTAGATGCGGCCGCGGCCCGGGTCTTCGGGGTCGGCGAACACCTCCTTGAAGCGCGCCAGGTCGGCGGCGGACTTGAGCTCCGGGTGCCGCTCGACGGTGTAGCGCGGCACGTACCAGCCTTCACCGGCGTCATAGACGTGGCCCACGCCCAGCACCTTGCCGCTGGCCAGCGCCTTCTTCCAGGCGCCTTCGATCTGGCCGGGCCAGACCTCGGGCGTGACATCGACGTCGCCGCGTTGCAGCGCGGCCAGCATGGGCAGGGTTTCGCCGATTTCAACAGACGTCTTGCAGCCGTAGCCGTGTTCCAGCACGAAGCGCTCGATGCCGGCCAGGACAAGATTGGATTCCCAGTTCAGTCCGCTGAAACGGACGGGCCGGTCGACTTCGCAAACGGGGGCGGCGGGCGCGGCCTGGGCCGCGGCGGGGGACAGCAGGGCGGCGGCCAGCGCGAGCGCGCCGAGGCCGGGAACGAGATGCGTGATGCGCATGGTCGGCACCTGTGTAGTAGGGTGCCTGCCATTGTACGGGGCGCTGCCGCGCGCCCCAATGCAACGGGGCCGCTTTGCGCGGCCCCGGGGTCAATCAACCGATAAATCGGATCAAGCGCGGGCAGCGCGCCGGCGGTTGAAGAGCGCGCCCAGTTCGCCCACGATGCCGCGCCGGAACGCCAGCACGCAGACCACGAAGATCATGCCGCTCACGATGGTGACGGACTCGCCCAGGCGCAGGAACCATTCGACGCCGGTCAGGTTGGCCATCATCTGGCCGAAGTCGCCCACCTTGTTCTCCAGCAGCACCACGATGAACGCGCCCAGCACCGGACCGGTCAATGTGCCCAGGCCGCCGATCAGCGTCATCAGGATCACCAGCCCGGACATCTGCCAGGTGGCGTCCGACAGCGTGGCCGACACGAACACCAGCGTCTTGGTGGCGCCGGCCAGGCCCGCCAGGGCGGCCGACAGCACGAAGGCCACCAGCTTGAAGCGGTCGACGTCGTAACCCAGCGAGATGGCGCGCGGCTCGTTTTCGCGCAGCGCCTGCAGCACCTGCCCGAAGGGCGAGTTCACCGTGCGCCAGATGATGAAGTAGCCGATGATGAAGATGGCCATCACCAGGTAGTACAGGTTGATGTCCTTGGACAGGTCGACCAGCCCGAACAGCGTGCCGCGCGGCACGCTTTGCAGGCCGTCCTCGCCACCCGTGAACTTGGCCTGCAGGAAGAAGAAGAACACCATCTGCGACAGCGCCAGCGTGATCATGGCGAAGTAGATGCCGCTGCGGCGGATGGCCAGCGCGCCCATGGCCAGGCCCAGCAGCGCCGCCACGGCCACGCCGAACAGCAGGCCCAGCTCGGTGGGCAGGCCCCAGACCTTCATGCTGTGCCCGGCCGCATAGGCCGCGCTGCCCAAAAAGGCGGCGTGGCCGAAGGACAAGAGCCCCGTGAAGCCCAGCAGCAGGTTGAAGGCGCACGCGAAGAGGGCGTAGCACATGACCTTCATGGCGAAGATCGGATACACGCCTGCGAAGGGAAGCAAGGCCACCACGATGGCCAAGACCGCATAGCCCAGGAATTGACGATTCATTTTTCTTTTCCGAACAGCCCGGCCGGGCGGATCAACAGAACAATGGCCATGATGATGAAGACGACCGTGCTGGACGCTTCGGGCCAGAACACCTTGGTCAGGCCTTCGATCACGCCCAGGCCCAACCCGGTGACGATGGCGCCAAGAATGGAGCCCATGCCGCCGATCACGACCACCGCGAACACGACGATGATGAGGTTCGATCCCATCAGCGGCGAGATCTGCAGCACCGGCGCGGCCAGCACCCCGGCAAAGCCCGCCAGCGCCACGCCGAACCCATAGGTCAGCGTGATCATGCGGGGCACGTTCACGCCGAAGGATTCGACAAGGCGAGGATTCTCGGTGCCGGCGCGCAGCAGGGCGCCCAGGCGGGTGCGTTCAATGACGTACCACGTGGCAAAGCAGACGATGATCGATGCCGCCACGACCCAGCCACGGTAGTTCGGCAGGATCATGAAACCCAGGTTGGTCGCGCCGCGCAGGGCCTCGGGCGTGGGATAGGGCTGGCCCGATACGCCGTAGAAGCTGCGGAACAGCCCTTCGATCAGCAGCGTCAGCCCGAAGGTGAGCAGCAGCCCGTACAGGTGGTCGAGCTTGTAAAGGTGCTTGAGCAGCAGCTTTTCGATGATGATGCCGAACAGGCCCACGATCAGCGGCGCCAGGATCAGCATGATCCAGTAATTCAGGCCAAAGTACGACAGCCCCATCCATGCGACGAAGGCGCCCAGCATGTAGAGAGCGCCGTGGGCGAAGTTGATGACGTTGAGCAGCCCGAAGATGACGGCGAGTCCGAGCGACAGCATTGCATAGAAGGAACCGTTGACCAGGCCCAATAACAGCTGGCCGAACAAGGCCTGTATGGGGATGCCGAAAATGTCAGTCATCGTGTGAAAGTCCTGCGCGGTACGGAAGGAAGCGAGCTAGTCAGGAAGGATGCGGCCGGGCTGTCGGCCCGGACCGCATCCGGGATCACATGCGCCGGTTTATTTCTTGACCAGCTTGCAGGTGGACTCGGACAACTTGGTGTAGACCTCGTCGCCAGGCAGCGTCGCCACCACCTTGTAGTAGTCCCACGGGCCCTTGGATTCGGCCGGGGTCTTCACTTGCATCAGGTACATATCGTGGACCATGCGGCCGTCCTCGCGCACGACGCCGCCCTGGGCGAAGAAGTCGTTCACCTTGTTCGACTTCATCCACTTCATCACGTCGTCGCCGTTATCCGAGCCGGTGGCCTTGACGGCGTTCAGGTAGAACATCGCCGACGAGTAATCGCCCGCCTGCAGCATGGACGGCTTGCGGCCGACCTTGGACTCGAACTTCTTGGACCAGGCGCGCGAGGCGTCGGATTGATCCCAGTACCAGCCGTCGGTCAGGTACATGCCCTTGGTTGCGTCCAGGCCGAGCGAGTGCACGTCGTTGATGAACACCAGCAGGCCGGCCAGCTTCATGCTCTTGGTGACGCCGAATTCGTTGGCGGCCTTGACCGTGTTGATGGTGTCGCCGCCGGCGTTGGCCATGCCCAGGATCTGCGCCTTGGAGGCTTGCGCCTGCAGCAGGAACGACGAGAAGTCCGAAGCGCCCAGCGGTGCGCGCACCTGGCCCTTCACTTCGCCGCCCGCGGCCTTGACGACCGCCATCGTGTCACGTTCCAGCGCGTGGCCGAACGCGTAGTCCGCGGTCAGGAAGAACCAGCTCTTGCCGCCGTCCTTCACGACTGCCGAGCCGGTGCCGCGCGCCAGCGCCACGGTGTCGTAGGCGTAGTGCACGGTGTAAGGCGAACATTGGGCGTTGGTCAGGTCGGACGAGCCGGCGCCCACTGCGATGAAGGGCTTCTTCTTTTCAGCGGCCACCGCCGCCATGGCCAGGCTGGTGGCCGAGTTGGTGCCGGCGATGATGACGTCGACCTTCTGCTGGTCGAACCATTCGCGGGCGCGGGCCGAAGCGACGTCGGCCTTGTTCTGGTGGTCGGCGGAGACGATTTCGATCTTCTTGCCGTTGACCGTGCCGCCGAAGTCCTCGACCGCCATGCGCACGGCTTCCAGGCCCGCCTTGCCGTCGATGTCGGAGTAAACGCCCGACATGTCGGTGATGAATCCGATGCGGATGACATCGTCGGAGATACCTTGAGCGTGGGCGGTTGCCCCCGCGAATCCCAGGCCCGCCATGGCCAGTGCAGCAGTGATGGTGTGCAGCTTCATGGGATGACTCCTCTTCCCTACGGTGTGGTGTTTGCCGGGGTTCCGGCGGATGACACAGGTTGCTTTAGACGCCCAACAGTTCGTTGAGCGTGTCCTGTTTTTCTGAAAGTTCGGCAGCTTCGAAGTGCTCGACGATCTGGCCGTGCTCCATGACGTAGAAGCGGTCGGCCAGCGGTGCGGCGAAGCGGAAATTCTGTTCCACCATGACGATGGTGTAGCCCCGCTGCTTGAGCGCCGTGATCATGCGGGCCAGCGCCTGCACGATGACGGGCGCGAGGCCTTCGGAGATCTCGTCGAGCAGCAGCAGGTTTGCGCCGGTGCGCAGGATGCGCGCCACGGCCAGCATCTGCTGTTCGCCGCCCGACAGGCGCGTGCCCGGCGAATTGCGGCGTTCCTGCAGATTGGGGAACATGTCGTAGATCTCGGCCAGCGACATGCCGCCGCCAAGCGAACCCACGACCGGCGGAAGCAGCAGGTTCTCTTCGCAAGACAGGCTGGCGAAGATGCCGCGTTCCTCGGGGCAATAGCCCACGCCCAGGTGGGCAATCTTGTAAGTGGGCAGGTCGATGGCCTCGGTGCCATGGATGCGGACCGAGCCCTTGCGCGAACCGGTCAGGCCCAGGATGGCGCGCAACGTCGTGGTGCGGCCGGCGCCATTGCGGCCCAGCAGCGTGACGACCTCGCCTTGTCCAACGCGCATGTCCACGCCGTGCAGGATATGCGATTCCCCGTACCAGGCGTTCAAGCCCGAGATTTCGAGTGCGGGGGTGCTCATGCGTGCGCTCCTTGAAGTTCGCCGTCGGTCGTGCCCATGTAAGCCTGCATCACGGCCGGATGGCGGGAGACTTCGGCGTAGGACCCTTCGGCCAGCACCGATCCGCGCGCCAGCACGGTGATGGTGTTGGCGATGGAGGACACGACGTTCATGTTGTGTTCCACCATGAGGATGGTGCGCCCGGCGCTCACGCGCTTGATCAATTGCGTGACGCGGTCCACGTCTTCGTGGCCCATGCCCTGGGTGGGTTCGTCCAGCAGCATCAGCTCGGGCTCCATCGCCAGCGTGGTGGCAATCTCGAGCGCGCGCTTGCGGCCGTACGGCAGGTTGACGGTGGTTTCATCGGCAAAGTCGCCCAGGTCCACCTGTTCAAGCAGCGCGCGCGCCGGCTCGTTCAAGGAGGCGAGCCGCTTGTCGCTTTGCCAGAAGTGATAGGACAGGCCGGTCTTGCGCTGCAGGCCGATCCGCACGTTCTCGAGCACGGTCAGGTGCGGGAACACCGCCGAGATCTGGAACGACCGGATGATGCCGCGCCGCGCGATCTGCGCGGGCCGCTCGCCGGTGATGTCGATGCCATTGAACCTGATGCTGCCCGACGTGGGAGCGAGGAATTTCGTAAGCAGGTTGAAGCATGTGGTCTTGCCCGCGCCGTTAGGCCCGATCAAGGCATGAATCTCGCCCCGCTTGATACGCAAATCGACCCCGTTGACCGCGACAAAGCCGCGGAACTCCTTGGTGAGGCCTTTTGTCTCCAGGATTGTGTCATCCATGTTCGCTGCACCAGCGTTGTATTTATATGGTCTCTGCCTGACGTTATTGCGTCGGGCCCCCGCAGGGTTGGAAAACTGTTTGCGTGCGCAGTTTTCTTATGAGTTGCCGGCGAGTATGCGGACGTCGCAATCAAAATTCCATGAGGGTTTGTCATAGGTTTTGCACTGCGGAAAGGCCAATTGTCGGCATGCCGACAATGCAGTGCGCATATGGGGAGAAAGGGCGCCCGATATGCAAATGCGTTGCAGCAATTACGCGTTGATCGTCATCAAGATGTCACGCGGCAATAGGCGAGGGAAAACCCGGTTTTCCGCTCGCATAATCGCAGGTGAATACCCGCGCGCGGGTTTCAGGCAGGCGTTTTCTGCTTGAATTCGCAGAGGTCGGAAATGCCGCATTGCGGGCACTTCGGCTTGCGCGCCACGCAAACGTAGCGGCCGTGCAGGATAAGCCAGTGATGCGCATCCAGCAGATATTCGCTGGGCACGAACTTCATGAGCTTTTGCTCGACTTCCAGCACATTTTTTCCCGGCGCGATGCCGGTGCGATTCGAGACGCGGAATATATGCGTGTCCACCGCCATGGCCGCTTGTCCGAACGCGGTGTTGAGCACCACGTTGGCCGTCTTGCGGCCGACGCCGGGCAGGGCCTCCAGGGCCTCGCGTGTTTGCGGCACCTGGCCGCCGTGCTGCTCGATCAGGATCTTGCAGGTGGCGATCGCGTTCTTGGCCTTGGTGCGAAACAGGCCGATGGTCTTGATGTAGTCGGCAAGCCCTTCCTCGCCCAGCGCCAAGAGGGCCTCGGGCGTGCCGTATTGCGGGAAGAACTTGCGCGTGGCGATGTTGACCGACTTGTCCGTCGCCTGTGCCGACAGCAGCACGGCAATCAGCAGCTGGAACGGCGTGGCGTATTCCAGTTCGGTGGTGGGGGTAGGGTTGGCCGCCTTCAGGCGGGCGAAGATCTCTCGACGTTTGGCGGCGTTCATGACTGCGTGGGATTGCGGCGGGCCCGGGCGCGGGCCAGCGCGGATTCGATGGCGGAGCGCTTGCGGTCTTCCTTTTGCGCATCCTCGGCGGCGGGCGCCACGGGCGCGGGCGCTTCGGGCATCTCTGGTGCCATCAGGCGCGCGTTGTCGGCAGCCAGGCGCTCGGCGCGCGCTTGATGACGGCGATGACGCTCGCGGCTGACGGCGGCGTCCTCGCTGGTCCATGCGCGCCCGGCCGGCACCATCTCGATGCAGTCGACGGGACAGGGCGCCACGCACAGGTCGCAGCCGGTGCACCAGTCGTCCAGCACGGTGTGCATGTGCTTGTTGGCCCCGACGATGGCGTCGACCGGACAGGCCTGGATGCACAGCGTACAGCCGATGCAATGCGATTCGTCGATGCGCGCGACGAGCAGCGGGCCGGGTTCCCCGCGCGACAGATCGAGCGGCAGCAGGGGCGTGCCGAGCAGCGCGGACAAGGCGGCGACGCCGTCCTCGCCGCCGGGCGGACAGCGGTTGATCGGGGCGGCGCCCTGGGCGATGGCCTCGGCATAGGGCCGGCAGCCGTCGTAACCGCATTTGGTGCATTGCGTCTGAGGCAGCAAGGCATCAACGCGGTCGGCTAATGAGCGACAGGACATGTAAAGCCAGTAATGAAAAGGGGCCGCTTGGGCCCCGGGGATACGGATCAGGCTGCTGGCGGCGCCGGGCTTGCGCCCGTGCCCCGCCGGATGGACGGCGCGGCGCCGTCCTCAAGCCGATTGCCGGATGAACTCGGCAATTTTAGGACAGATCATTTCGCGCCACCGGCGGCCCGAGAAAATGCCGTAGTGGCCGCAGTTCGGCGCGGTGTAGTGCGCCTTGCGGTCGGCCGGAATGTTCTTGCACAGCGTGATGGCCGCGCGCGTCTGGCCCTGGCCGGAAATGTCGTCCAGTTCGCCTTCGATGGTGAACAGGGCCACGTCCTTGATGTCGGCCGGGCGCACCAGCTTGCCGTCCACTTCCCAGGTGCCGCCGGGCAGCGCGAACTCCTGGAACACCATGCGGATCGTGTCCAGGTAGAACTCGGCCGGCATGTCCAGCACGGCGTTGTATTCGTCGTAGAAACGGCGGTGCGCTTCGGCATCGCTGTCGTCGCCACGCAGCAGGTCCAGGTAGAAGTCGTAATGCGACTTCATGTGGCGGTCCGGATTCATGGCCATGAATCCCGCATGTTGCAGGAAGCCCGGATAAACCCGGCGGCCGGCCCCCGGATAACGGGGCGGAACGGGGTGGATCACCTGGTTCTCGAACCAGGCGTAGGGCTTGGTCGTGGCCAGGCGGTTGACCTGCGTCGGCGACTGGCGCGGGTCGATGGGACCGCCCATCATCACCATGCTGCGCGGCTGGCAGGGATCGTTGGCAGAGGCCATCAGGGACACGGCGGCCAGCACCGGCACCGTGGGCTGGCACACGGAAATGACGTGCACGTCGGGGCCCAGGTGGCGGATGAAGTCCTGCACGTAGCGCACGTAGTCGTTCAGATGGAACGGCCCGGCCGACAGCGGCACCATGCGCGCGTCGACCCAGTCGGTCACATAGAGGTCGTGGTTGGGCAGCAGGGCGCGCACGGTGTCGCGCAGCAGGGTGGCGTGGTGCCCGGAAAGTGGTGCCACCAGCAGCACCTTGGGATCGTTCTTGCCTGCCAGGCGCACGTCGCGCTGGAAGTGCACCAGTCGGCAGAACGGCTTGTCCATGGCCACGGCTTCGATCACGCGCACGGACTTGCCGCCGATCTGGGTGGTGGGAAGATTCCAGGCGGGCTTCTGGTATTCCTTGCCGATACGGGTCATCAGCTCATACCCGGCGGCCATCTGGCGCGAAATCGGGGTATAGGCGAGCGGGCTGTAGGGGCTGGAGAACAGCTGAGAACCGGCGTCCGTGAATGCAGCGAACGGAGTCAGGAAGGCGCGCTGCATTTCGTGCAATTGGTACAGCATTTCGGGGAAGTCCTTCTGGGTCGAGCGTGTGCCCCGATTATTGCTCCGAGGCGTAACGATATTTCCAATCAGACTGAAGAATGTCAGGCAAAGTGCCTGATTTTGTTGCTAAAAAGCGACCCGTCATGTGTTTCGCACCAGTTTAGGGCCGCGTTCATGCCTTGCGGTGACGCCAAAAGGTGGATTTATGCACTACGCCATGCAGTGCGGGATCACCAGTAGTTTTCGACTGCCAGGTTGCCCGGAATGCCGCGGCGTCCCGGCTTGAATCCCCGATCACCCAGCAATTTTCGTGCCTCCGCCAGCATGGCGGGGTTGCCGCACAGCATGACCTTGGCGGTCTCGGGATCCAGCGGCTGGCCGGCCAGCTGCTCCAGGCGGCCATCGGCGATCAGCGTGGTGATGCGCGCTTGCGGCATGCCGGGCATGGCTTCGCGCGTGGCGATGGGCAGGTAGACGAGCTTGCCGGGGTCGGCGGCAAACATCTCGGCCAGGGCCGGATCGCGGCGCCAGGACTCGATTTCGTCGCGATAGGCCAGTTCGGCTGCGGTGCGCACGCCGTGCACCAGGACGATGCGGCGGTAAGCGCGCCAGACGGCCGGGTCGCGCAGGATGGACAGGTAGGCCGACAGACCGGTGCCCGAGGCCAGCAGCCACAGGTCGCCGCCGGGCGCAAAGCGCTCCAGCGTGAGAAAGCCGTAGGGGGCCTTTTCGACGTAAAGCGCATCGCCAGGCTGCAGACGCGCCATGCGCGGACTGAACAGACCGTCCGGGACAACGATGGAATAGAACTCCAGCCAGGGCTCATGCGGGGCCGAGACCATGGAATAGGCGCGCCAGATCGTGGGCGCGCCATCAGGGTCTTCAGCGCCGGGCAGACCCACCCGGGCGAACTGGCCTGGCACGAACGTGAAGGCCTCGTCCCGCGTCACGCGCACGGAGAACAGTTTGTCCGGCACCCAGGTGTGGACGCTGGTGATGGTCTGGCGCGTGTATTTGGAGTCGTCGGTCATCGGGACATCGCACGGAAAGCGCCGGTCCGGCGTGCGGCCGGCGCCCGTGGATTACTTTTCCAGGTATTGCAGCTTGTCCTGCTTGCCGTTCCATTCGTCGGCGTCGGGCAGGGGCTTCTTGGCGCGGCTGATGCTGGCGAATTCCGGGGAGAGTTCGGCGTTCAGCGCGATGAAATTGAGTTGGTCCTGCGGCACGTCTTCTTCGGCGTAGATCGCGTTGGCCGGGCATTCGGGGATGCAGACCGCGCAATCGATGCATTCGTCCGGGTCGATCACGAGGAAGTTCGGACCCTCACGAAAACAGTCCACCGGGCACACGTCGACGCAATCGGTGTACTTGCACTTGATACAGTTTTCGGTGACTACGTGGGTCATTCAGGAACTCCGGGGATCGGCGGCAGATGTGTCTTAATGGGCGGATTTTACCCAATGCCGCGCCGATGTGCCGGCAATACCCGTATTGACAGCGTGGCCCATCGTGTCGAAGGCCCGCTGCTTCATGCTATGGTGTCGCGAAACGAAACGCGCAATCATGATTATTACTTCGCTGCTCGACACCGACCTGTATAAATTCAGCATGATGCAAGTGGTGCTGCATCACTTCCCGGCTGCCCAGGTCGAGTACCGGTACAAATGCCGGACGCAAGGCGTGGATTTGCGCCCCTATCTGGACGAAATCCGCGACGAAGTGCATCAGCTATGCCAGTTGCGCTTCACGGAAGACGAGCTTAAATATCTCGGCAGCTTGCGCTTTATCAAAAGCGACTTCGTTGATTTCCTGGGTTTGTTCCACATGCCGGAGCGCTGCATTCACATCAGCGAAGGCGAAGGCCCCGGCGAAATCAGCATCGAGGTCAAGGGGCCGTGGCTGCACACGATCCTGTTCGAGATCCCCGTGCTGGCCATCGTCAACGAGGTCTATTTCCGAAACACCCGCAAGCATCCGGACTGGGAAGAGGGCCGCAAGCGCCTGCAGTCCAAGATGCACCTGGTGCTGGACGATCCCGCGCTGGCGGATTTCCGCGTGGCCGAATACGGCACGCGGCGCCGCTTCTCCAAGGCCTGGCACGAAGAAATCGTCTCCACCATGAAAGCCGAGATGGGCCCGCATTTCGCGGGCACCAGCAACGTGCTGCTGGCCAAGGAACACGACGTGCTGCCGCTGGGCACCATGGGCCACGAGTATCTGCAGGCCTGCCAGGCGCTCGGTCCGCGGCTGCGCGATTCACAGGTGTTCGCGCTGGAAGTGTGGGCCAAGGAATACCGCGGCGACCTCGGCATCGCGCTGTCGGACGTCTACGGCATGGATGCGTTCCTGCGCGACTTCGACATGTATTTCTGCAAGCTTTTTGACGGCGCGCGCCACGATTCCGGCGATCCCTTCATCTGGGGCGAGCGTCTGCTCGAGCACTACCGCAAGAACCGCGTCGATCCGCGCGCCAAGACGCTGGTGTTCTCGGATGCGCTGACCTTCCCGCGCGCCATCGAGCTGGCGCGCCAGTTCTCGGGCCGCTGCAAGGTGTCGTTCGGCATCGGCACCAATCTCACCAACGACCTGGGCCACGAGCCGCTGCAGATCGTCATGAAGATGGTCCGCTGCAATGGCCAGCCGGTGGCCAAGGTATCGGATGCGCCCGAAAAGACGATGTGCGACGATCCCGCCTACCTGGCCTATCTGCGCCAGGTTTTCCAGTTGCCGCCTGCCTGACGACGCCCGGGCGTCGCGCGCGGGCAGCGTTACCCAGTTCCAACCAAACCACTCGACTCTAGGGGAATTCTCATGAGCAGCATCAAGCGCTTTCACGTGACCAAGCGCCTGTCGGACATGGCCGTGTACAACGGCGTTGCCTACCTGGCGGGCCAGGTGCCGGACGATGCCACGCTGGACATCACGGGCCAGACCGAGCAAGTGCTCGCCACGATCGACCGTCTGCTGGCCGAAGCCGGCACCGACAAGACCAAGATCCTGATGGCCCAGATCTACGTGGCCAACATGAAGGAATTCGACGGCATGAACAAGGCCTGGGACGCATGGGTTGCCGACGGCAACTCGCCCCCCCGCGCCACCGTCGAGGCCCGCCTCGCCAACCCCGACTACAAGGTCGAGATCGTGGTGACGGCTGCACTGTGATGCACGCACGCTGAATGCCGGCCTCGTCCGGCAACCTGAAAAGCCCTCTGGCTTACGCCGAGGGCTTTTTCTTTGCGCGGATGTCAGCTACCCACGCCGCGTTACGCGCCCATCAGCATGATGCCCGTCAGCAGACCGCCCAGTTCCTCGCAACGCGCCAGATCCGCCGCCGGCACGGTCTTGGGCGCCAGGATCTGCGCGGCGGTCTGGGCGCCCAGGTTCACGATGACGGCGGGCGCGACCGGGGTCAGCCGCCAGCCGGTGCAGATGCGTTCGACCTGCCGGGCGGCGCCCGCGCCGTCGCTGCCCGCGCTGATCATGGCCGCGTAGGGCAGTCCCTGCAGGCGGTCCAGCACCGCGTAGTAGTTGCGATCAAAGAACTCCTTCATCTCGCCGCTCAGGCTGGCGAGGTTTTCGGGAGCGCAGAAAAGGAACCCGTGGCTGGCCAGCAAAGCGTCGTCGCCGGCATCCTGCGCGCGCATCAACGTAACGCGCAGATCGTCCGGTTGCTCCAGCGCGGCCGCGGCTTCAGTGGCCCCGCGCGCGGCGGCGCGCGCCATCTGCTGTGCCGCGCCCGTGCGCGAATGCCAGACGATCAGCAATTCCTTCATGCGTAGCGCTCCGCCGGGTCCTGCCGGTAATACGCCCGCAGCATCGCATACCACTCGGGCAGGGCCTGCTGCATGGGATGGGGATCCACGAAGAAGTGCTCCGAACTGACGGCAAAGAACTCGCCTTCGTCCGTGGCCGCGTAGGGATCCATCGGCAGCTGCCCGTACCAGGCGTCCGCTTCCTCGCTCTCGGGATCCACGTCGCGCGGGATCGCCGCCTCCACGGCGTCGACCGCCGCAATGAAGCGGTCCAGGCTGTCGTCCAGCACCTGGCGCCACGCGCGCGGCTGGATCTCGGGATGCGCCGACAGGGACGGCATGCCGTCCGCAAAGCCCGAGCGCAGGTCCAGCTTGTGGGCAAATTCGTGGATGACCACGTTAAAGCCGCCTTCGGACAACTGCGTGTCCTCCCAGGACAGGACCAGCGGCCCGCCTTCCCAGGCTTCGCCCGCGGCGTCCTCGATGTACTCGTGGACCACGCCGTCCTCGTCCTGACGCGAACGCGGAATGCGGAAGCTGGCGGGATACACGATGATCTCGTCCCAGCCTTCGTACAGCTCGGGCGTGAGGTTCAGGATGGGCATGCAGGCCTGCGCGGCGATGGACAGCCGCATGAAGTCCGAGACCTCCAGTCCCTGCGCGCCGTTGATGGTCTTGCTGGCGAGCAGCCACGCGGCGCGCGACTGCAGCTGGGCGGCTTCGCCCTGCGTCAGCACGGCCAGAAACGGATAGGTGTCCAGCACCTGCCGCCACAGTTCGGGCGGGATGCGGGCCTGCATTTCGGCGACCTCGGACGGGCGGGCGCCGCGCCCCTTCAGCCAGCGCAACATAAGCTTTGGTTCCTTCCATATGCCGGGATGCGGCAGGGTGTTCAGGGTGATTGAACCCTAGTGTAGAGTGTCGGGATATTCAACCAGACACCTGTGCTACGCCCGTCATGTCCGCCCCGCCTGTTCCCGATGCGCCTTCGCCATTCGACGCTTCCTGGCGGCAGGAAGCCGGGGCGGGCCTGGATGCCGATGGCCTGACGTTGCTGGACCGGGCCGTCGCCTGGGCCGAGCCGCGTTTCCACGGCCAGAACGCCCTGACGGGCGAGCCCCTGGCCGGCCACGGCGCCGGCGTGGTCCGTATCCTGGCCGCCATGCACACCGACGCGGCCACGCGCACCGCCGCGCTCCTGGCCGCGCTGCCCACCGACCTGATGGCCCCCGCGCCGTCCCTGCGAAACGACCCCATCGCCGCTGCCTTTGGCACGGAGGTCGCGCGGCTGGTGCAGGGCGCCTACGCCCTGCTGCGCCTGGGCGTGGTCGCCCGCCAGGCCAGCGACGCCGCCGCGGTAAGCGGCTCGCAAAAGGAAATGCAGCGCAAGATGCTGCTGGCCATGGCCGCCGACCTGCGCATCGTGCTGATGCGGCTGGCCTCGCGGCTGCGCACGCTGCGCTGGCACGCCGAAACCAAGGCCCCGTGCTCGCCCGACTTTGCCCGCGAGACCCTGGACCTGTACGCGCCGCTGGCCAACCGGCTGGGCATCTGGCAGATCAAATGGGAAATGGAAGACCTGTCCTTCCGGTTTCTTGAGCCCGAAAAGTACAAGCACATCGCCCGCCTGCTGGAAGAAAAGCGGGTCGAGCGCGAGGCCTTCATCGCCGGCGCCATCGCTCGCCTGCAACAAGCCCTGGCCAAAAGCGGCATCCAGGCCGAGGTCAGCGGCCGGCCCAAGCACATCTACAGCATCTGGAACAAGATGCGCGTCAAGCGTCTGGACTTCTCGCAGATGTACGACCTGCGGGCGCTGCGCGTCATCGTCGACGACGTGCGCGCGTGCTACACGGCGCTGGGCATGGTGCATGAGATGTGGACGCCGCTGTCCGAGGAATTCGACGACTACATCTCGCGGCCCAAGCCCAACGGCTACCGGTCCCTGCACACGGTGGTCACCGATGACGATGGCCGCCCCTTCGAAGTGCAGATCCGCACGCGCGAGATGCATCAGTTCGCCGAATACGGGATGGCCGCGCACTGGCGCTACAAGGAAGCGGGCGCCAAGGGCGGCCAGGTGGCCGCCTCCAGCGAATACGACCGGCAGCTTGCCTGGATGCGCCAGTTGCTGGCCTGGAACAGCGAAGTCGAGGGCGGCGCGGACACGCCGCCCGAACCGGCCAAGCCTGCCTCGGGCAGGGCCGCCGCGGGCAAGAGCCGCGGTGCGGTGGCGGCGCCCGCGCACACCGACGAGCGCATCTATGTGCTGACGCCCCAGGCGCGCGTGATCGAGCTGCCCGCCGGCGCCACGCCGGTGGATTTTGCCTACCACCTGCATACCGACCTGGGTCACCGCTGCCGGGGCGCGCGCGTCGATGGACAGATGGTGCCGCTGCAGACGCATCTGTCCACCGGACAGACCGTGGAGATCATCTCCGCCAAGTCCGGCGGCCCGTCGCGCGACTGGCTCAATCCGCAGCTGGGCTTTCTAGCCAGCCCCCGCGCACGCGCCAAGGTGCGCATGTGGTTCAACGCCATTGAACTGCAGCAGCGCATCACGCAGGGCCAGGCGCTCGTCGAGAAGGAATTGCAGCGCCTGGGCAAGACGGCCATCAACCTGGAACAGCTGGCCCAAAACCTGGGTTTTGCCCGCGCCGACGACCTGTATGTTGCCGCGGCCAAGGAAGAATTCAGCCTGCGCCAGATCGATGCGGTGTTCCAGCAGCCGGCGCCCGCGGCCGAGCCCACGCCGGCCGCGCTGCGCCACGCCAGCGCGGGCAGCGCCGAGAAAAGCGGCAAGAGCGGTGTGCTGGTGGTCGGGGTGGGGTCGCTATTGACGCAGCTTGCCCGCTGCTGCCGTCCCGCGCCGCCGGATGCGATCTCCGGGTTCGTGACGCGCGGCCGTGGCGTGTCCATCCACCGCCGCGACTGCCACAGCTACCTGGCGCTTTCGGCGCGCGAGCCCGAACGCGTCATCGAGGTGGCGTGGGGCGAAACCGCCGATACCTTCTATCCGGTCGACATCAGCGTGCGCGCGCACGACCGGTCGGGCCTCTTGCGCGACCTGTCGGAAGTGTTTGCGCGCCTGCGTCTGAACGTGGTGGGCGTGAACACGCAGAGCAAGCAGTCGCTGGCTCACATGGTGTTCACGGTGGAAGTGCGCGGCGGCGAATCGCTGTCGCGCGCGCTCGATGCGCTGGCCGAAGTGCCAGGCGTGTCGTCGGCGACGCGCCGCTAGCGGGGTGTCCGGCAGCGGCGCCGCTGCCGGAGATCGCCCCGCGCGCTGAACAACGCGGGGCGGGGGCGGTTCAGGCCTCAGTGCTCCAGGTCTTCATGCGCGCGATCACGCATGTAGAACGCGGCAACCAGACCCAGGGCCACGCCAAACATCACGTAGTAGGCGGGCGCCATGGGCGAGCCGGTGGTCTTGATGAGCCAGGTCACGATGAACTGCGCGAACCCGCCAAAGATCATCACGGCCACGTTATAGGCCAGCGACAGGCCCACCGAACGCACGCGCGCCGGGAACAGCTCGGCCATCACCGTGCTGAACACGCCAAAGAACGCCGACACGAAAATGCAGACCACGACCTGCACGGTCAGCAGGCGGCCGATCGACGGCGCGTCCGACAGCCAGAAGTACAGCGGGTACAGCACGATCAGGTAGCCGATCAGCGAGCCGATCACGAGCGGACGGCGGCCGATGCGGTCGGACCAGGCGCCCATGAACGGGGTCAGCACCACCATCAGCGCCGCGCCCGCCATCTGCACCAGGAAGGTCTGGTTCAGCGGCAGCATCAGCACCTTGGTCGAATAGGTGACCAGATACGTGAAGGTGATGTAGATGGACACCGTGGCCGTCACCACCAGGCCCACGCCGATCAGCGTCTCGCGCGTGTGGGTGCGCAGCATCTGACCCAGCGACAGACGCTTGACCTCGCCGCGCTCGGCGGCCTGGCGGTCGGCTTCCTTCATCTGCTTGAAGGCGTCCGTTTCGTCGACGTTGCGGCGGATATAGATGGCGATCGGCACGATCACCAGGCCGAAGGCGAACGGCAGGCGCCACGCCCAGTCGGCGATCTGCTGCTCGGTGAAGAACTCGGTGATCAGCGTGCCGCAGGCCGCGCCAATCAGCAGCGCCAGCATCTGGCCCGCCATCTGCCACGAGCCATAGAAGCCGCGCTTGCCGTTGGGCGCCATTTCGATCAGCAGCGCCGTCGACGTGCCGAACTCGCCGCCGGCCGAGAAGCCTTGCAGCAGGCGAGCGATGAGGATGAAGATCGGCGCCAGGATGCCGGCCGCGTGGTAGGTGGGCGCCACCGTGATCAGCGCGATGGACA
The DNA here is from genome assembly GCF_029866465.1 of Achromobacter mucicolens. Taxonomy (NCBI): domain Bacteria; kingdom Pseudomonadati; phylum Pseudomonadota; class Betaproteobacteria; order Burkholderiales; family Alcaligenaceae; genus Achromobacter; species Achromobacter mucicolens. The sequence goes on from NZ_CP123364.1 coordinate 1,288,618, forward strand.
CGGCCATCAGCGAGGTCACCAGCACCATGGCGGCCTTGCGGCCCTTGCGGTCGCCATACAGGCCCAGGATGATGCCGCCCACCGGGCGCATGAAGAACCCGACGCCGAAGATGGCGGTGGTCATGAGGATGGCGTTCAGTTCGCTGCCGGGGACGCTGGGGTCCGTGGGAAAGAACAATTTGGCGATGATCGGCGTCATGAACGCGAACACCAGGAAGTCATACCATTCGAGGGCGTTGCCGATTACCGCTGCCACGATGTTGCGTGTGGGAACTGCTTTGTGCTGCACGGGATCTCCTTGGGGGCTTTTTAAAATCCGGCCGACATTCTAGGCGGTGCCGCCCCGGCCGTCCCGGCAATCGTCCGGATGGGGGCCGAGACGCGGCCGCTGCCTGGCTTTACACTGCGTCTTTTCCCCACGAGAGTAGTGACATGAACGCGCGCACCTGGCTGGAAACGCTGGTTGGCTTTGACACCACCAGCCGCAATTCCAATCTTGCCCTGATCGAAACCGTCCGTGACTGGCTCAAGGGCCAGGGCGTCGAGGCATGGCTGGCGCACAACCCCGAGCGCACCAAGGCCAACCTCTTTGCCACGCTGCCGGCGCAAGACGGCAACCAGCAGGGCGGTATCGTCCTGTCGGGCCACACCGACGTGGTGCCCGTGGATGGCCAGGACTGGAGCACGGACCCGTTCAAACTCGTCGAAAAAGACGGTCTGCTCTATGGCCGCGGCAGCTGCGACATGAAGGGCTTCATTGCCGGATCCCTGGCCCTCGTGCCGGAATTCATGGCCATGCCGCGCAAGAAGCCCATCCACCTGGCGTTCTCCTACGACGAGGAAGTCGGCTGCGCGGGCGCGCCGTACATGCTGGCCGACCTGCACGAACGCGGCATCCGCCCCGAGGGCTGCGTCGTGGGCGAACCCACCGGCATGCAGGTCGTGGTGGCCCACAAGGGGATCAATCTCTTCCGTTGCAAGGTCCACGGCAAGGCGGCGCATTCCTCGCTCACGCCGCGCGGCTGCAACGCCATCGAATACGCCGCCCGCCTGATCTGCCGCATCCGCGACCTCGCGGACAGCTTCAAGGCCAACGGCCCCTACGATCAGTTCTACGACGTGCCGTTCTCCACGATGACCACCAACCAGATCCGGGGCGGCATCGCGGTCAACACCATTCCCGAACTGTGCGAATTCACCTACGAATTCCGCAATCTGCCGGGCATGCGTCCCGACGACATCCAGGCCGAAGTCGAAAAATACGTGCGCGAAGAGCTGCTGCCGAAGATGAAGGCCGAATTCGACGGCGCCAGCATCGAAATCGAGACCGGCGCCGCCGCGCCCGCCCTGGAAGCCTCGGAAGAAGCCGCCATCACCCAGCTCGTGCGCGCCCTGACCGAAGACCGCGCCACGCGCAAGGTGGCCTACGGCACCGAGGCGGGGCTTTTCCAGGGGATCGGCATTCCCACGGTGGTCTGCGGCCCCGGCCACATCGAACAGGCCCACAAGCCCAACGAATACGTGGCGCTGGACCAGCTTGCCGCCTGCGAAACCTTCCTGCGCCGCATGGGGCAGTCGCTCTGACGAGCGGACCTCCTGGGGGCGGGCGGCACGCCGGTGCCGTCCGCGTCAGGTAAAATGACGGGTTGCAAACCGGATTTGCGGCCGGCAGTGGCCTGCCGCGATGCCGGGGGAGATGCTTTGGTGAAACCTTACGACTTTCCGGATGCCAAGGGCCATTTCGGGCCTTATGGCGGTGTTTTCGTGGCGGAAACGCTGATGCACGCGCTCGATGAACTGCGCGCGTCCTATGACCGTTATCGGGTCGATCCCGCCTTCCTGGAAGAGTTCAACTACGAACTCAAGCATTTCGTGGGCCGGCCCAGCCCCGTCTACCACGCCCGGCGATGGTCCGAGCTGGTCGGCGGCGCCCAGATCTGGTTCAAGCGCGAAGACCTGAACCACACCGGCGCGCACAAGATCAACAACTGCATCGGCCAGGCCCTGCTGGCCAAGCGCATGGGCAAGCCGCGCGTCATCGCCGAAACCGGCGCGGGCCAGCACGGCGTGGCCACGGCCACCGTCGCGGCCCGCTACGGCATGGAATGCGTGGTGTACATGGGCAGCGAAGACGTGCGCCGCCAGGCCTCCAACGTCTACCGCATGAAGCTCTTGGGCGCGACCGTGGTGCCCGTGACTTCCGGTTCGCGCACCCTGAAGGACGCGCTGAACGAAGCCATGCGCGACTGGGTCACCAACATCGAAAACACGTTCTACATCATCGGCACGGTGGCGGGTCCCGACCCCTATCCCCGCATGGTGCGCGATTTCCAGACCGTCATCGGCAACGAATGCCTGACGCAGATGCCCGAGGCCATCGGCCGCCAGCCCGACTACGTCGTGGCGTCGGTGGGCGGCGGCTCCAACGCCATGGGCATCTTCCATCCCTACATCCCCCACGAAGAAGTGCGCCTGATCGGCGTCGAAGCGGCGGGCGAGGGCATGGACAGCGGCAAGCACGCCGCATCGCTGGCCGCGGGCCAGGTGGGCGTGCTGCACGGCAACCGCACCTACGTCATGCAGAACGCGGATGGCCAGGTTCAGGAAACGCATTCCGTCTCCGCCGGCCTGGACTACCCGGGCGTCGGCCCGGAACACGCGTGGCTCAAGGATTCGGGCCGCGCCGAATACGTCGGCATCACCGACGAGGAAGCCCTGAAGGCTTTTCACGACTGCTGCCGCATCGAAGGCATCATGCCCGCGCTGGAGTCCTCGCACGCCATCGCGCAAGCCGTCAAGATGGCCGCCACGCTGCCGCGCGACGCCGTGATCCTGGTCAATCTGTCGGGCCGCGGCGACAAGGACATGCACACCGTCGCCGAACGCGCCGGCATCGAGCTCTGAACATGACAACCCGCACTGATCGCATTGCCGCGGCTTTCGCGCGCACCGCAGAGTCCGGCCGCGCCGCGGCCCTGATTCCCTACATCGCCGCCGGCGATCCTTCCCCCGGCGCCACCGTGCCGCTGATGCACGCGCTGGTGGATGCCGGCGCCGACGTCATCGAACTGGGCGTGCCGTTCTCGGATCCCATGGCCGATGGCCCCGTCATCCAACGCGCCGCCGACCGCGCCATCGCGCAGGGCGTGGGCCTGGCCCGCGTGCTCGAACTGGTGGCAGATTTCCGCCAGCGCGACACCGCGACGCCGGTGGTGCTGATGGGCTACGCCAATCCCATCGAACGCATGGGGCAGGCAGAATTCGCCAGCCGCGCCGCGCAGGCCGGCGTGGACGGCGTGCTGGTCGTGGACTATCCGCCCGAGGAAGTCATCGAGTTCGCCGCCACCCTGGGTGAGCACGGCATTGCGCCCATCTTCCTTTTGGCACCCACGTCCACCGAAGAACGCATCAAGGCCGTCGCCACGGTGGCGCGCGGCTACGTGTATTACGTGTCGCTCAAGGGTGTGACGGGCGCGGGTTCGCTGAACACCGACGACGTCGCCGACCGCGTGGCCCTGATTCGCCGCCACGTGCGCGACATTCCGGTCGGCGTGGGATTCGGCATCCGCGATGCCGAAAGCGCCCAGCGCGTGGCCCGGTCGGCCGATGCCGTGGTCATTGGCAGCAAACTGATTGAAACCATGGAGCAGGCGGTCGCCAACGCGCCGGCTGCCCAGCAAACCGACGCCGCAGTCGCCGCCGCCAGCGGCTGGCTGCGCACCATCCGGCAGGCGCTGGATCAAGTAAAACGAGAGAACGCGTCGGCCTGAGCGGCCGGGTCGCGATCTCAAACGGGATGAATACTCAATGAGCTGGATCGATAAACTCCTGCCGCCTCGCATCAACAAAACCAGCGACAGCGGCGCCCGCCGCGTTCCCGAAGGCCTTTGGGTGAAATGCCCGTCGTGCGAATCGGTGCTGTATAGCGAAGACCTGGCAGCCAACCTTCACGTCTGCCCCAAGTGCGACCACCACATGCGGATCGGGGCTCGCGCCCGGATCGATTCGCTGCTCGACATGGAAGGCCGCGTCGAAATCGGCCAGACCACGCGTTCGGTCGACACCCTGAAGTTCAAGGACACGCGCAAGTATCCCGAGCGCCTGCAAGAGGCCGTCAAGGCCACGGGCGAATCCGACGCGCTGGTGGTCATGAGCGGCTCGATCCGCGGCGTGCCTGCCACGCTGGCCTGCTTTGAATTCGAATTCATGGGCGGCTCGATGGGCTCGGTGGTGGGCGAGCGCTTTGCGCGCGGCGCGCAGGCAGCCCTGGACAACAAGACGCCGTTCATCTGCGTGGCCGCTTCGGGTGGCGCGCGCATGCAGGAAAGCCTGCTGTCGCTCATGCAGATGGCCAAGACGAACGCCATGCTGACCCGTCTGTCGGCCGCCGGCCTGCCGTTCATCAGCGTCCTGACCGATCCCACGATGGGCGGTGTGTCGGCCAGCTTTGCGTTCATGGGTGACGTCGTCATTGCCGAACCCAAGGCCCTGATCGGCTTTGCCGGCCCGCGCGTGATCGAACAGACCGTGCGGGAAAAGCTGCCGGAAGGCTTCCAGCGCGCGGAATTCCTGCTGCAAAAGGGCGCCATCGACATGGTCGTGGATCGCCGCCAGCTTCGCGAAGAAATCGCCCGCCTGCTGGCGCTGCTGACCAATCAGCCGGCCGACGTGGTGACTGCCTGACAATGCTGCCGGCGCCGGGCTGCCGCATGACGGCCGCCGGCTTCGGAAAATGCCGCCAGCAGCTTCGTGCTTCGGGCGGCATTTTTGTTTTTGCGCTCAGCGTCAAAGCCCGGGCACGCCACTTGCTAAGGCGGCCTAGCGCAAAATCGCAAGCTTGAATTACGCGTGGTCCGGAACAGTCTTTTTCATGTCCGTTTGTTGCCATATTGCGACATGCGTAAGGCGGGTTGGTCCGGATTTTGCTAATGTTCCCCGTTAGTCCAGAAATAGATGGAGTTAATCCCATGCAGTCGACGAAGAAGAAAATGCTGACGCGCCTTGCCGGCCTGGCCCTGGCAGGCGTTGCCACCTTTGCCAGCGCCCAGTCGTCCGAGGGCACGCAGGGCGGCGTCAGCCTGCACTACGGCATCGGCGATCACTACAAGCGCCTGACCCTGAACTACGAAACTGCCTCGCTCTGGACCTATCAATTCGGCGGCAACTGGGGCCGGCTGGACCTGACGCCGGAATTCGGCGCCTCGTACTGGCAGGCTGACGGTTCGCGTTCGCCCGGCCATGTGTGGCAGTTCAGCGCCATCCCGATGTTCCGCTGGTGGACCGGCGAACGCTTCTACATCGAAGCGGGTATCGGCGCCACGCTGTTCTCCAGCACGCGCTTTGCCGACGAAAATATCAGCACGGCCTTCCAGTTCGGCGACCACGTCGGCGTTGGCTTCCTGCTCACGCCGAATAACCGCATCGGCGTGCGCTATTCGCACTTCTCGAATGCCAGCATCAAGCGCCCGAACCCGGGCCTGGACGTGGTGCAACTCACCTACACGTACCAGTTCTGATCGAATCGTGACGTCCTGAGCGTTCCCGCCTGCCGGAACGTTCCGGGCGCAGATCTTGAAGACCACCCGTTCACGGGTGGTTTTTTTTGTGCGTCGCCTGGGCCGCCGGTCATCCCGGGGCCACCGCTAAAACCACAAAAAAATTATCGTTTGACTGTGTGTTCACGTACTTGTTGGTGTTGAGTGCAATGGCCAGAATGCCCTGGCAACACCCAAAACCACAACGAGCCGTCGTGGGAGGCTTCGATCCGCCGCCGCATGCGTGATCGGGGCAGGGCCCGGCAGGCGGCACACGGAGACGCAGATGAAATACCCCTGTACGAAGGCGCGCCGCTTGGCGCGCATTGCCGGCGCCGCCGGTCTTGTCCTGTCGCTGGCCGCCGCCCCGGGCGCCGTGCTGGCCGACGAATTTCCCGCCAAGCCCCTGCGCATGGTCGTGGGCTTCGCGCCGGGCGGCGGCGCGGATATCGTGGCGCGGCTGGTGGGCGCCAAGATGGCCGACAGCCTGGGTCAGCAGGTGGTGGTGGAAAACCGCGCCGGCGCCACGGGCACGATCGCGGCCGACAACGTGGCCCGCTCGCCCGCCGATGGCTACTCGCTGTTCCTGGGATCGCAATCCACCATGGTCGTGGCGCCATCCCTGTTCCCCACGCTGCCGTTCAAACCCGAGACCGATTTCGAACCGGTATCGCAGATCGTGACGATGCCCCTCATCCTCGTGGTCAACCCCGCGATGATCGATGTGAAAAGCGTCGGTGAGCTGACCGAGCACATCCGCAAGGCGGGCAACGGCGCGGTCAGTTATGCGTCCTCCGGCCAGGGCGGCCCGCAACACATCGCGGGTGAGTTGTATGCACACCGGGTCGGCACCAAGGTCACGCACGTGCCCTACAAGGGCGAATCGGCGGCGATCGCCGACGTGCTGGGCGGACACGTGCCCTACATGTTTGCGAACCTGCCGGTGGCGCTGCCGCACATCGCCTCGGGCAAGGTGCGTCCGCTGGCGATCACCAGCCTGAAGCGCGATCCCAAGGCGCCGCAGATTCCCACGCTGGCCGAATCGGGCTTCAAGGACTTCGAGGTGTCGACCTGGTATGGCGTGTTCGCGCCGGCCAAGACGCCCAAGCCGGTGATCGAGAAGCTGTCCAATTCCATCCGCACCGCGCTGGCGCAACAGGACATGCAGGCCAAGCTGAGCGAGCAGGGGTTCACGGTGGTGGGCAGCGATTCGGCGGCCTTCAGCCAATTCGTGGGCGCCGAACTGCCGCGCTGGTCGGTGCTGATCCGCGACATCGGCATCAAGCCGGAATAACGCGGTCACCACGTGCTGGCGCCCCTGGGCGGGCGTCAGCGGGAGCCGTTCACCGGCGGCTCCCTTTCATTCACCCGAGACAATGACATGATCGACTTCACCGAAAAACGCGCCGCCGGCCCCGTCATCCGGCTGCATTCCGCAGACAACGTCGTGGTGGCGCGCGTGCCCATCGGCATCGGCACTGCCGTGCCCTCCGAAAACCTTGTCAGCCGCAGCCAGGTGCCCGCCGGCCACAAGATCGCGGCGCGCGATCTGCGCGCGGGCGAACCCATCCTGAAATACAACGTCTGCATCGGCTTTGCCGCCACCGACATCCCGGCGGGCACGTACGTGCATTCGCACAACATGGATTTCCAGGAATTCGACCGCGACTATGCCCACGCGCGGGACTACGTCCCGACGCAAATCCTGCCCGAATCGGAGCAGGCGCAATTCCAGGGCATCGTGCGCGCCAACGGGCAGGTGGGCACACGCAACTACATCGGGATTCTTGCCACGGTGAACTGTTCGGCGACGGTGGTGCATCGGATTGCGGCCGCGTTCACACAGGATGTCATGGACGCCTATCCCAACGTGGACGGCGTGGTGGCGTTGAGTCACGGCATGGGCTGCGGCATGGAGATGTCCGGCGAGCCGATGGATCTCTTGCGGCGTACGATGGGCGGATACGCCTGTCATGCAAATTTTGCGGGCGTGCTGATCGTGGGCCTGGGGTGCGAACGCAATCAGCTCGATGCGTTGCTCAAGGACCAGGGCCTGGAGGCGGGCGCGCGGCTGCAGACCTTCATCATGCAGGAGACGGGCGGCACCCGAAAAACGATCGAGGCCGGCGTCGCCGCGGTGAAGGCGATGCTCCCGGCCGCGAACGACGTGCGACGCGAGCCGGTGCCGGCGCGGCACCTGAAGATCGGCCTGCAATGCGGCGGATCGGATGGCTTTTCGTCGATCACCGCCAATCCGGCGCTGGGCGCGGCCATGGATATCCTGGTGCGGCATGGCGGCACTGCCATCCTCTCGGAGACGCCGGAAATCTATGGCGTCGAGCATACGCTGACGTCACGGGCGCGCAATCGCGAAGTCGGCGAGAAGCTGGTCCAGCGCATCCGCTGGTGGAAGGAAGAGTATTCGCCGGGGCGCGACGTGCAGATCAACGGCAAGGTCAGTCCGGGCAACCAGATGGGCGGCCTGGCCAACATCTTTGAAAAATCGTTGGGCTCGTCGATGAAGGGCGGCACCACGGCGCTGATGGAGGTCTACCGCTACGCGGAACCTGTCCGGCAGCCGGGCATGGTGTTCATGGACACGCCGGGGTTCGATCCCGTGTCGGCGACGGGGCAGATCGCGGGCGGCGCCAACATCATCTGCTTTACGACCGGCCGCGGCTCGATGTTCGGCGCCAAACCGGTGCCCTCGATCAAGCTGGCCACCAATACGCCGATGTTCGACCGGCTGACTGAAGACATGGACGTCAACTGCGGCGACATCCTGGACGGCACGGCAACGCTGCAAGAGGTGGCGCAGCGGATCTTCGAGGAAATCCTGCGGGTGGCCTCCGGCGACCGCAGCAAGAGCGAGTTGCTGGGCCTGGGGGACCACGAATTCGTGCCCTGGAATATCGGCGTGGTGAGCTGACCGCCTCGCAAGACGGCGGCACCGCGGACGGTCAGCGTATTCGACCGTCCGCGTTTGGGATTGTCCGCGTGTTGACCCTGCGCGTGTGGTGCAGAAACGCTCAGGCGTCGGACAGCGTGGCGGCGCCCGGCATCTCAAACCCATTGGCCTGCAACGCAGCCTTCAGCCCCTCTGTCTGCGAGGCATTCAGTTCCACCAGCGGCGGCCTTACCGTGGCCCACGCCGCATCGCCGGACTTCCAGGCGATGGCCGCCTTCATGGCGGGAATCATCGGAAACTGCTGGAACACGTTGCGCGTGGCGTTCAGGCCCGCCTGACGCTCGTCGGCATCCGCCTCTTGCCAGCGCTGCTGGAGCGCCACGATCGGACCCGGGTTGACGTTGCCCGTGGCCGTGATGCAGCCCACGCCGCCCGCGCGCAGGGTCTGCAGCAGGAATGCCTCGCTGCCCGCATAGACCTGGAATCCGCGGGGCGAAAATCGCTCGATCATCGCGGCAGTGTTGGCCCAATCGCCGCCGCTGTCCTTCACGCCGGCGACGATGCCGGGATAGCGATCGAGCAGACGCTCGATGAGGGCCAGGCTCAGCGGCACCTGGCTCACGGGCGGGATGTGATAGAGATACATGCGCAGCTTGTCGTCGCCCACTCCCTCGATCAGCTCGGCGTAGTAGCGGAAAAGGCCTTCGTCGCTGACCCCTTTGTAATAAAAGGGCGGCAGGACCAGCACACCCATGCTGCCGCTGCGCACGGCATGCTGCGTCAGCGAAATGGCATCGGGCAGCGCGCAGGCGCCCGTGCCCGGCATCAGCGCCGACGGTTCCACCCCCGCTTCGAGCAGCGCGTCCAGCAGCGTGTGCTTCTCTTCCAGCGACAGCGAGTTGGCCTCGGAGTTGGTGCCGAAGATGGCCAGTCCGACGGACTGTTCGCGCAGCCAGCGGCAGTGCTTCACGTAACGCCCCAGTGCCGGGCGGTAGCGCTCGTCGAACGGCGTCAGGACAGGAGAAAAAACGCCGGGAATGCGGGCAGGGGTCGTCATGTCTCTACTCGTTATTGGAAGGATGGAAAAAGCGCGCCGCGGTCGCGCGGCTGCGATTTCCGATTCTGGCATTGATCTGTCCTGCGAACATCTGCTGTTTAATGGCTTCAATCCATAAAATTGTTGTGGTTTGCCACACGTCAAGAAAAGGGGGAGACCGTGGATACGCGCTATGTGCAGAGCTTTGTGTCGGTCATCGAGAGCGGCTCGCTCGCCGAGGCCGCGCGGCGGCTGGACCTGACTCCCGCCGCCATCGCGGCGCGCGTGCGCACGCTGGAAGAAGAGCTGGGCGCCACGCTGATCAAGCGTGTCGGCCGCAGCGTCAAGGCGACCGAAGCCGGCCTGAAGGTGCTCGAGCGCGCCCGCAGCGTGCTGCGCGAGGTGCGCGACCTGCGGGCCAGCGCCGCGGACGACGCGCCGCTCGGCGAGCTGCGCCTGGGCGTCTCGGCGTCGGCCTTGACCGGCATCATGCCCATCGTGCTGGCCCGGCTGTACCGGCGCATGCCCAAGCTGGCGGTCTTCATGGAACCCGGCACTTCCAATCATCTGTACCACCGCGTCATCAATGCAGACCTGGATGCGGCGTTCATCGTCAAGCCGCAATTCAACCTGTCCAAGGGCTACGCCTGGAAGCAGGTGACCGAGGAGCCGCTGGTCGTGCTTGCCCCGCCCGACACGCCGGGCAACGACGCGCACGAGTTGATGCGCACGCAACCCTTCATCCGCTACGACCGCAATGTCTGGGGCGGGCGGCTGGCCGACCAGTACCTGCGCCAGCATGGCATTGCGCCGCGCGAGCGGCTGGAGGTCGACGGCCTGATGGGCATTGCCTGCATGGTCTCGGAGGGGCTGGGCGTGTCGCTGGTGCCGGATTGGGCGCCGGATTGGCTCGACAGCCGCCGCGTCAAGCGTGTGCTGCTGCCCGGCCGAGCGCCACTGCGCCGGATGGGCATTCTGTGGGCCCGTCACATGCCGCATTCGGCCCTGGCGGAAGCCTTTGTGGAGGAAGCGGGCCGCGCCCTCGATCCGCAGGCGCGCCATTCGGCAAGCGACTGACGCCGCTCAAGGTAAAAAAACACCCCGCAGACCGTTTCCGGTGTGCGGGGTGTTGTGCATCTCAGGGCCAGGCCCTGGGGGCCTGGCGGCCTAGCGGCTTAGTGGCGCGTTTCGACCTGAACCAGCGGCTCGTTCGAGACGGGCGTCACGGGCTTGCGCTCGCGGCCCAGGCGGACCGGCGCATACGAGGCGGCAATGCGTTGCTGCGTCTGTTCGTGGCGTTCCGGATCGGTTTCCACCCACTTCAGGCCAGCGGCGTTGACCACGTCGTGCAAGGCCTGCGCCTTGGCGGCGGGGGCAGCGGCGGGCACCACGATGGGCTGCTGCGCGCTGGCCGGAGCCACCGGCGCGGGGGCCGGCGCGACGGGCGCGGGGGCGGGCGCAGCTGCCGGGGCCGGGACGACCGGTTCGACGGCGGGCGCTTCCACCGGCGCCTGCACCGGCGCGGCGGGGACCGAAGCCTCGCTTGCGGGTTGCACGGTGACGGGCGGGGTCGCTTCGGGCGCCGTCTGGACCGGTTGCGCGACGGGTTCAGCCGCGGCTTGGGTCAGGGGCTCGATCGCGGGCTCAGCCGCGCGCTCAACGGCGGGCTCTGCTGCGGCCTGGACGGGCTCAGCCTTGGGCGCTTGAACCGGCTCGGCCGGGGCTTGCTCGGGCTGCGCGGCGGTCTGCACGGGCTGGGCCGGCGCTTGAACCTGCTGGGCTGCGGCGGGCGCTGCCTCGGCGGCTGCGGTTTGAACCGGCTCGGCGGCTTGGGCGTCGATGCCTTCGGCCTGCTGCTCGCCAGCGTCTTCGGCGCCGTCTTCCTGCTGCTCGTCGCTGCCGGCCACGCCAGCTTCGTCCTGGCTGCGGCGGCCGCGGCGGCTGCGGCGGCGGCGGCGCTTGCGCTCCGGATCGGCCGCGCCTTCGGCGCCTTCAACGCCCGGGATCGCTTCGGCGGACAGATCGTCGGCGTCAGCCGTGTCCATGGCAGCTTCGGCGGCAGGCTTGGCATCCGACTTGGTGTCGGGCAGCGCGGTGGCGACCGTCTGGGCCAGCGCGGCGACCATGCTTTCCTGTTCGCTCATCGGCGCGTCGGCCTGGCCTTCCTCGCGGCGGTTGCGGCCACGGCCACGACGGCGGTTGCGGCCTGCGCCGGTGTCCTCGCCATTGAGCTCAGGGGTTTGTTCAGGACGGGCGGACGCCAGGGCTGCCTGGGTGGCGGCCGGCGCGTCGCGCTCGCCGCGGCCTTCGCCACGGTTGTTGCGTTCGCCGCGCTCGGCGTCCGAGCGGCGATTGCCACGCACGTGGTGACGGCCGCCTTCGGTGGCCTCGGCGCCTTCCCCACGGCCTTCGCCACGGCGATTGCGGTTGCGGTCGGAGCCGTGGCGTTCACCGCGGCGGTCCTGGCCGTCATGGCCGTTACGGCCCTTGCCACGGGCCGGGGCGGCGCGCTTGGCGGTTTCCTCGGCGGCGGCAGGCGCGGGCTTGGCGGGCTCGGAGCCGCCGGTCAGCCAGCCGACCAACCGCTTGAACAGACCGCCCAGACCGGCGCCTGCTGCGGGCGCGGCAGGTGCCGCGGCCGGCGCTGCGGGCGTGGAGACGGGAGCGGGCTGCGAGGGCGTGATGCCCTTGACCAGGGCTTCCGGGCGCGACTTGATTTCGCTTTCGCGGGGCTGCCAGGGCGCATCCGTGGCCGGCGCTTCCACCAGTTCGAAGCTGGTCTTCACTTCTTCCAGGCGGGGGTCGTCGTGGCGCAGGCGCTCGATGTGGTGGTGCGGCGTTTCCAGATGCTTGTTGGGGATCAGCATCAGGTTGACCTTCAGGCGGGCTTCCATCTTGGTGATGTCGGCGCGCTTTTCGTTCAGCAGGTAGGTGGCCACGTCGACGGGCACCTGGGCGTGGACCGCCGCGGTGTTCTCCTTCATGGCTTCTTCCTGCAGCAGGCGCAGCACGTGCAGGGCGCTGGACTCGGCGTCGCGGATCACGCCGGTGCCGTTGCAGCGCGGGCAGGTGATGTGCGAGCCTTCGTTCAGGGCGGGGCGCAGGCGCTGGCGAGACAGTTCCATCAGGCCAAAGCGCGAGATCTTGCCCATCTGGACGCGGGCACGGTCGAAATGGAGGGCATCACGCAGGCGCTGTTCGACGGCGCGCTGGTTCTTGCTGTCTTCCATGTCGATGAAGTCGATGACGATCAGTCCGCCCAGGTCGCGCAGGCGCAACTGGCGGGCCACTTCGTCTGCCGCTTCCGAGTTGGTGCGCAGCGCGGTTTCCTCGATGTCGGCGCCGCGGGTCGAGCGGGCCGAGTTCACGTCGACGGACACCAGCGCTTCGGTGTGGTCAATGACGATGGCGCCGCCCGAGGGCAGTTGCACGGTGCGCGAGTAGGCCGTCTCGATCTGGTGTTCGATCTGGAAGCGCGAGAAGAGGGGGATGTCGTCACGGTAGCGTTTGACGCGCTGGACGTTGTCCGGCATCACCACGCTCATGAAGGCGGTGGCCTGGTCGGCGATCTCGTCGGTATCGATCAGGATCTCGCCGATTTCCGGCGAGAAGTAATCGCGGATCGCGCGGATGACCAGGCTGGATTCGAGGTAGATCAGGATGGGCGCGGAGTTGTCGCGCGCGGCGCCGTCGATGGCGGTCCAGAGTTGCAGCAGATAGGACAGGTCCCATTGCAGCTCTTCGACGTTGCGGCCGATGCCTGCGGTGCGGGCGATGATGCTCATGCCCTGGGGCAGGTCAAGCTGCTCCATCGTGTCGCGCAGTTCCTGGCGGTCCTCGCCCTCGACGCGGCGCGAAACACCACCGCCGCGGGGGTTGTTGGGCATCAGGACCAGGTAGCGGCCGGCCAGCGAGATGAACGTGGTCAGGGCAGCGCCCTTGTTGCCGCGTTCTTCCTTTTCGACCTGGACGATCAGTTCCTGGCCTTCGCGCAGGGCGTCCTGGATACGGGCGGTGCGGACATCGACGCCTTCCTTGAAGAAGCTGCGGGCGACTTCCTTGAAGGGCAGAAAGCCGTGGCGATCCTCGCCGTAGTTGACGAAGCAAGCTTCGAGGCCGGGTTCGATCCGGGTAATGACACCTTTGTAGATGTTGCCTTTGCGCTGTTCGCGGCCGGCAGTCTCGATGTCAAGGTCGATGAGTTTTTGCCCATCGACGATAGCGACGCGTAATTCTTCCTGATGCGTCGCATTAAACAGCATGCGCTTCATGAGAGGGTTTCTCCGTTGTCATGACGCGCCGATATCGGCGCGTGACCTCGGGCCACTCGGGCTGCGGCTGAAGCGGGCAAGAAGATGCGGACCGTACCTGGGCGGCGCCCAGGCGTATCCGCCGCGGGTCAGGCGGGCACGTCGTGCCGTGGGGCACGGGGTTCTTTCAGCAGGAGGGTCAGCTTCACTGAATGTGGTTTGACGGAGTTGTGCTGGGGAACGGCAGCTGCGGTCGGATTGGTTGCCTACACGCAGCTGGTGCTTTAAATATGCGACGATTCTTGCAGTGCTTCAGAGCCGCTTGCGGCATGCAACGGACCTGCCGGAAAAGCGGGCAAGATGAATGCCACACCACTATTCCACAGGGCTCGGTTGCGCCGGCGACCAAGAGACCCAGGGGTTGAATGAGCAGGCAGTACAATGGCGGCCCGCGCGCTCGACGGAGTTGCGTGTTGGTTGCATCTCTACGCCAGGCGGCTTGTTCAGCCCCTTTAGGCTGTCCCGATTATATGTCGCTTTCCGCAATGCGCAAAGAAACTTCCTCCCCTGTATCCGCCTCTAAAGCAGCCCCCGTCGTCCGCATGGTCGAAGTGGGCGCCGAGCACGCCGGCCAGCGCCTGGACAACTTCCTCATGCGGCTGTGCAAGGGGGTGCCCAAGACGCATATCTACAAGGCCATCCGGGGCGGCGAAGTGCGCGTCAACAAGGGACGCATCCAGGTCGATTACCGGGTGCAAGAGGGCGATGTGGTCCGCATTCCGCCCTTGCGCCTGCCCGACCCCGGCAAGCCCCGGCCCGTGCCCGCGGCCGAATTCCCCATCGTGTTTGAAGACGATGCGATGCTGGTGGTGGACAAGCCCGCCGGCGTGGCGGTCCACGGGGGCAGCGGCGTGTCGTTCGGCGTGATCGAGCAATTGCGCGCGGCCCGTCCCCAGGCAAAGTTCCTGGAATTGGTGCACCGGCTGGACCGCGAGACCTCCGGGCTGCTGATGGTCGCCAAGAAGCGCAGCGCGCTGTTGGCCCTGCACGCCATGCTGCGCGAGGGCCGGAGCGACAAGCATTACTTCGCGCTGGTCGAGGGCGACTGGGTGAACGATCGCCAGCACATCAAGCTGTCCTTGTCCAAATGGACCACGCAGTCGGGCGAGCGCCGCGTCAAGGTGGACCCGGACGGGCAGGCGGCGCACACCATCGTCACGCTCAAGCAACGTTTTGGCGGTTACAGTCTGGTCGACGCCGAGCTGCGCACCGGGCGCACGCACCAGATCCGCGTGCATCTGGCCGCAAGCGGCTTTCCCATCGTCGGCGACGACAAATACGGCAGTGACGACGTGCGGGCGCAATTTGCGCGCCAAGGCTTCAACCGCATGTTCCTGCACGCCCACAGCCTCACCCTTCCTCACCCCCTGACGGGCGAGGTCATGACACTGACCGCCGAGCTGCCGCCTGCTTGCCGGAACATACTGAAATCACTGGAGTCTGCCTGATATGTCGTATTCGCTGGTCGTTTTTGACTGGGATGGCACCCTGATGGATTCCACGCACAGCATCGTGGCCGCCATCCAGGGCGCGTGCCGCGACCTTGAGCTGGCGGTGCCGTCCGCCTCCGAGGCCAGCTGGGTCATCGGCCTTTCCCTCGAAAGCGCATTGCGACGTGCTGTCCCCGAATTGACGCAGGCCATGTTGCCGCGCTTTCTTGAGCGTTATCGCACCCACTACCTGCTGCGCGATCCCGAATTGCGCCTGTTCGAGGGCATCAACGAGTTGCTGACCGACCTGGCCAACCAGAACGTGCGGCTGGCGGTCGCGACGGGCAAAAGCCGCGTCGGTCTCACGCGCGCGCTGGCCGCCACCGGCCTGGGCCCCCTTTTTGACGCCACCCGCACCGCCGACGAGACCTTCAGCAAGCCGCATCCGGCCATGTTGCACGAATTGATGCAGGAGCTGGACGTGGATCCGTCGGGGGTCATCATGGTTGGCGATACCTCGCACGATTTGCAGATGGCCTGCAATGCCGGCGTGCACGGGCTGGGCGTTACCTATGGCGCGCATACCTTGAAAGAGCTTCAGGGGTGTGCCCCCCAAGCCGTGCTCGACTCGGTTCCGCTGATGCGTGAGTGGCTGATGCCGCGAGTTGTCGCACGCGGCTAGCCGGTTGCAGGCAAGGGGCGGCAGGAACGTCCGCCCGGCAGGCAAGTCTATCTGGAAGGTTCGCCGCGTGCATTGCGTGGGTGTTTCATGTTGCAGGCCGGCGCCGTGGAATAACTTGGTCCCGTCCATCGTCCATGATTGATGCGGGGCGCGCGCAAGGCGCGCTGCCATACCGGAGATTACGATGCTGATACGCAAACCCGACGACGTTCTCCCTTCCGAGATCACCTCCGAGGCGGTGTGGCGATCCCGCCGCGACCTGATGCTGCGGGCCGGCGCCGCCGCAGCGGCTGTAGGGTTATCCGGCTGGGCAACGCGCGCCGCGCGTGCCCAGGAGGCCGGTGCGCTGCCCGGCAAGCCCAGTCCCGCGTTCAGCGTCATGGACAAGCAGACGTCGCTGTCGGATGTCACGTCCTACAACAATTACTACGAGTTCGGCGTAGATAAGGGTGATCCGGCCAAAAATGCCGGCAAGTTGCAGACGCAGCCGTGGACCGTCAGCGTCGAGGGCGAGGTCAGCAAGCCCCGCACCTTCACCATCGAAGATCTGCTCAAGCTCGCGCCAATGGAAGATCGCGTGTATCGCCTGCGCTGCGTCGAAGGCTGGTCGATGGTCATTCCGTGGGTGGGTTATTCCCTGTCCGAAGTGCTCAAGCAGGTGGAGCCGACCGGCAACGCCAAGTATGTCGAGTTCGTCACTGCCGTGCAGCGGGAAAACATGCCCGGCGTGCGTACGGCCATCCTGGACTGGCCCTACGTGGAGGGACTGCGCCTCGATGAGGCCATGCACCCGCTGGCGATGCTGGTCTTCGGGGTCTATGGGCGCGTGCTGCCCAACCAGAATGGTGCGCCGCTGCGGTTGGCCGTGCCCTGGAAATACGGTTTCAAGTCCGGCAAGTCGCTCGTGAAGATCCGGCTGGTGGAAAAGCCGCCGGTGACCTCGTGGGTGAAGTCCGCGCCCCAGGAATACGGCTTCTACGCCAATGTGAACCCCAACGTCGCGCATCCTCGCTGGAGCCAGGCCACCGAGCGGCGCATCGGCGAGGACGGCCTGTTCAGTCCCAAGCGCAAGACCTTGATGTTCAACGGCTATGGCGACCAGGTGGCATCGCTCTATCAGGGCATGGACCTGAAGGCCAATTACTGAGGGCGCCTCCATGTCTGTGACGCCCCGCGCGGCCTCGGCTGCGGCTTACCCGAAGGCGCAGCTATCGGCCCGCACCGTCGGGCGCTTCAAGCCGCTGCTGTTTCTGCTGGGCATCGCGCCCTTCGCGCGCTGGATATGGCTGGGCGTGAACAATGGGCTCACTGCCAATCCCGTGGAATTTCTGACCCGATCCTCGGGGACCTGGGCGCTGGTCTGCCTGCTGGTCACGCTGGCGATCACGCCGCTGCGGCGATTGACGGGCCAGCCCGCGCTGGTGCGCGTGCGGCGCATGTGCGGGCTGTTTGCATTCTTCTACGCCGCGCTCCATTTCATGGCCTGGGTGTGGTGGGATCGTGGTTTCGATCCGGCCGCAATGGTGCGTGACATCGCCGAACGTCCCTTCATCATGGTGGGATTTTCGGCCTTCGTGTTGATGGCGGCCCTGGCTGCAACGTCGACGCAGTGGGCGATGCGCCGGCTGGGAAAACACTGGCAGACGCTGCATCGGGCCATCTACGCGATTGGCCTGCTAGCCATCTTGCACTACTGGTGGCATAAGGCCGGCAAGAATGACCTGACAGAGCCGGCAATCTACGCCGCCGTGTTGGCGGTGCTGCTGGGGTGGCGCCTCGCCACCTGGTGGCGGCGGCGGGCATAGGGCGGCAGCGAGGCTACAGGATGGCCAGCATGATGGCCGCGGTTTCTGCGTCGGGCTGGCCGTCGTGCAGGGCAGGGCGATAGTGCATCTGGAAGGCGGCCAACGTGTTGATCGTTGCGCGGTCCAGCACGCCGTCCTGGGGGCAGGCGTAGCCTAGCCGCTGAAGCTGCTTCTGAAACCACGCGATATCCGGAACGCCTTGAGTCTGCAGGCGCGCCAGGTGCTCGGCCGCGCCGGCCTCGTTGTACCAGCGTCCTATCCCCGCATCCGCCAGCGACTTCCAGGGAAAGAGGGGGCCGGGGTCCACCTTGCGTTGCGGCGCGATGTCGCTGTGGCCCACCACGTTTTCCGGGGCGATGTTGTGCCGTTGGACGATGTCGCGCAACAGGATGGTCAGCGCCCGGACCTGGCGGCTGTCATAGGGATGCCAGACGCGCTCGCCGTTGCTGCCCTCGGTCCAGCCGGGATTGACGATCTCGATGCCAATGGACGTGCTGTTCATCGCGATGTTGCCGTACCAGGAGCTGGCCCCGGCGTGCCACGCGGCGCGGTTTTCGTCGACCAGCCGGTACGCGCGACCGTCCAGGTCGATCAGGTAGTGGGCGCTGACTTTGCCTTTGGACAGCAGGCGCAGCGACTCGGCATCGTCGACCGTGGTGTAGTGCACGACCACGGACCGCACCCGGCTGCTCTGGCTGGCGGCGGTGATGGAAGTGTCCAGATCGAGGCCGGCGGGGCCGCGCGCGGCGCAGCCCGCCAGGAGCGCCGCGGCAAGCAGCGTGCAGGAAAGGCGGATCATGGTCAGCGGGCCAGGTACAGGAACAGCGTGGGCAGCTTGTCCAGCTGGGGCGCGGGCAGCTTTTTCCAGTCGGCCACCGTGTGCGTGACCACCCATTCGTCCGCCGTCGTCATCGAGCGTGCCACGCAGAGCTTGGTGTCGCCCTTCAGGGTGGCGATCAGCGTGGCGAACATCGCGGCATTGCGGTAGGGCGTTTCGATCAGGAGCTGCGTCTGGTTGTGGCGGGCAGAGTGCTGCTCCCAGGCGCGCAATTGCTTGGCGCGTTCGCCGGGGTCCACGGGCGCGTAGCCATGAAAGGCGAAGCGCTGCCCGTCCAGGCCGCTTGCCATGAGGCCCAGCAGGATGGAAGAGGGTCCCACCCAAGGCTTGACGGGGATCCCCAGGCGATGGGCCGCGTCCACGACCTTGGCGCCGGGGTCGGCGACGGCCGGGCAGCCCGCCTCGGAAACCAGCCCGATTTCCGCGCCCCGCCTGGCCGGCTCGAGCCATGCCTTGATCTGCGCGGCATCAGCCATGTCGGTCAGGGTGTGGATGGTGATTTCCTGCAGCGGCCGGGTGGTTCCGACAAGCTTCAGAAAGGCCCGCGCCGTTTTGGCGTTCTCGGCGATATACGTGTCCAGCCGGCCGGCCAGCGCGCGCACGTCGGCGGGCAGCCAGCGCTCGGGCGGGGCTTCGCCCAGGCTGACGGGAATCAGGTGCAGGGCGCCGGTCATGCGGGCGCTCCGGGGGCGTCCAGCGGATCCAGTCCGAAAGTGGCCAGCATGCGCGTCAGTTCGATCAGCGGCAGGCCTATGATGGCGGTGGGATCGTCGCTCTGGATGCTTTCCATCAGGGCAATGCCCAGGCTTTCCGCCTTGGCGCTGCCTGCGGTATCGTAAGGTTCCTCGGCCCGCAGATAGGCGTCGATGGCATGGTCGGACAACTGGCGGAAGCGGCAGCGGGTAATGACGTCGGCCTTTGCCACCCGGTCGCCATCGGTCACGGCAAGCGCACTGTGAAATTCCACCATCCGGCCCGACAGGGCGCGCAACTGCGCCTGTGCCCGCGCGAAGTCGCCCGGTTTGCCGATTGGGGTTCCATCCACGGTCGCCACCTGGTCAGAGCCGATCACGATGCTGCCCGGGTGGCTGGTGGCCACCGCCATTGCCTTGGCAACGGACAGGCGCAGCGCCAGTGCCTCGGGGGTTTCGCCGGATTGTGGCGTTTCGTCTACATCGGGGGAAATCGCGGTGAAGGGCAGGCGCAGGCGCGACAACAGTTCTTTGCGGTATCGCGAGCTGGACGCGAGGATCAGGCTAGGCTTTGAGGGCATGCGGCATTTGACGGTAATACGTAAGTCACAGTATTATCTAACGTTTTGCGGCATTTTTGCAGGAACATCAACATGACACCGAAGGGAAAGCCTGGCGACTTGAGTCGCCGCGCGGACGGATCGGCCGGTGCTCGTGTGAATGCAGCACCGGCGGACAAAGCTCTGGCCGACAAAGCCTTAGCCGACAAAGCACTGGAAGCCGCGCCCGTGGATACCGGTGTAAAGCGCATCGACGCCTTTGCCTTTGCTCGACTGGGCAAGAGCGCGCAGGGCGCCATCGCCTTGGTGCGGCTTGGCCGCGTGGTTGACGGCTTGCCCGAGCAACCGCTGGGCGAAGCCGGGCTTGTGACCTGGTCCGTGCAAGGCGAAGAAGGCAAGACCGGCTTGCTGTTGGGCCAGCCGATTTTGCGCCTGCATGTGCGGGCCAATCCGGTGGTGATGTGCCAGCGGTGCAATGTGCCGTTTGCCTATCCGGTGGACAGCGAAGTCGTGCTGCAACTGGTCAAATCCGAAGACGACCTCGACGACGATCATTCCTTTGCCGATCACGGCGACGATGACGACGACGAGGGCGACGAAGGCGTAGGAAGGGATTCTGTGGCCCACCTGCCTGAAAAGGTGGTGGGTTCGCATCATTTTGATCTGTTGGCCCAGATCGAAGATGAGCTCATTCTGAGCATTCCGTATGTGCCCAAGCATGATGTATGCCCGGGCGCGCAGGCCAAGGCCAGCGAAGCTCCTGAAGAGGAGCCCGCTGTCAAGCGTCCGTCGCCGTTTGCGGTGCTGGAACAACTGAAGCACAAAGATTGAGATCAACATCGGGCCGCATCGCGTACAATGCGCCCCGTTTCTAGGAGTCATCATGGCCGTTCAACAAAACAAGAAGTCCCCCTCCAAGCGCGGTATGCACCGTTCGCACGATTTTCTGGTGGCCCCGTCGACCGCCATCGAACCCAACACCGGTGAAACGCACCTGCGTCACCACATCAGCCCCAACGGCTTCTATCGTGGCCGCAAGGTCCTGAAGACCAAGGCCGACGAATAAGGCCCCCGGGCCGAACTCGTACTCGGACCATTTCGGCTGAGCGCTGATACCTGGCACCCGTGATACGCATCGCCATAGACTGTATGGGCGGAGACTTCGGTCTGCCCGTCACGATTCCGGCTGCGATCGAGTTCGCCCGGCAATTTCCGGACACCCGGCTATTGTTGGTCGGGCTTCCCGACGCCATCGAAGCGGCGCTCGCCGAGCACCGCAACGTGGCGCGCGATCGCATTGAGATCGTGGCGGCTTCCGAAGTCGTCACCATGGACGACCCGGTCGAGGTCGCCCTGCGCCGCAAAAAAGACTCCTCCATGCGCCTCGCTGCCCAGTCCGTCAAGGATGGGCGGGCGGACGCCTGCGTTTCCGCGGGCAACACCGGCGCCTGGATGGCCATTTCCCGTTATGTGCTCAAGACGCTGGACGGCATTGACCGCCCGGCGATCGCCACGTCCATTCCGAACCAGACGGGCCGCGCCACCACGGTGCTGGACCTTGGCGCGAACGTGGACTGCACGGCCGAGCACCTGCTGCAATTCGCCATCATGGGCGCCGCGCTGTCGCAGGCGGTGGACCATCGCGACAACCCCACCGTGGGTTTGCTGAACATTGGCGAAGAAGTCATCAAGGGCAACGAAGTCGTCAAGGAAGCCGCCGAGCTTCTGCGCGGCAGCCCGCTGAACTTCTACGGCAACGTCGAAGGCAATGACATCTTCAAGGGCACGGTCGACGTCGTCGTCTGCGACGGCTTTGTCGGCAACGTCGTGCTCAAGTCCGTCGAAGGACTGGCGAAGATGCTGTCCAGCATCATTCGCGAAGAGTTCAAGCGCAATCTGATCACGCTGATCGCCGGCGCGGTGGCCAAGCCTGTGCTGAACCGCCTGCGCAACCGCGTGGACAACCGCCGCTACAACGGCGCAGCCTTGCTGGGCTTGCGCGGCGTGGTCATCAAGAGCCACGGTTCCGCGGACGTTTACGCCTTCGGTTTTGCCTTGCAACGCGCCCGCGAAGCCGTAGTGAGTAAACTGCTGGAGCGCACCGCGCAGACGGTCGCTCAAATTACCAAGCGCGTTCAATCCGGCGATCGCCCCTCGGCGGCGTCGCCCAACGTGGCTGGGGATACCGCTTGATGGATACCGCAATGAAATACTCCGTGATCGCGGGCACCGGCAGCTTCCTGCCGGAACGCGTGGTTTCGAATGACGAACTGGCTGCGGAACTGGCGACGCGCGACATCGCCACCTCGGACGAATGGATTGTCGAGCGCACGGGCATCCGTCAGCGCCATCTGGCTGAGCGTGGGGTGACCACCAGCCAGCTGGCCACCGAGGCCTCGCGCCGCGCGCTGGCCGATGCGGGCGTCGACGCTTCCGAAATCGACCTCGTCATCGTGGCCACGTCCACCCCCGATTTCGTGTTCCCCAGCACGGCTTGCCTGGTGCAGGCCAACCTCGGCGCCAAGGGCTCGGCCGCGTTCGACGTACAGGCCGTGTGCAGCGGCTTCGTCTACGCGCTCACCACCGCCGACAGCTTCATCCGCGCGGGCCGCGCGCGCTGCGCGCTGGTGATCGGCGCCGAAGTGTTCTCGCGCATCCTCGACTGGAACGACCGCAGCACCTGCGTGCTGTTCGGCGACGGCGCAGGCGCCGTGGTGCTCAAGGCGTCCGACAAGCCCGGCATCATGGCCGCGCAACTGCATGCCGACGGCAGCCAGATGAAGATCCTGAGCGCGGCCGGCAACGTGGCCTATGGCGACGTCACGGGCGATCCTTTCCTGCGCATGGACGGCCAGGCCGTCTTCAAGCAAGCCGTCACCGTCCTGGACCGCTCCGCACGCGACACCTGCGCCGAGGCCGGCGTCACCGTTGCCGACGTCGATTGGCTGATCCCGCATCAGGCCAACGTGCGCATCCTGAATTTCCTTGCCCGCAAGCTGGACGTGCCGGTCGAGAAGGTCGTCATCACCGTCGACAGTCACGCCAACACGTCCGCGGCCAGCGTGCCGCTCGCGCTCGATGCCGCGCGCCGCGACGGCCGCGTCAAGCCGGGCCAGCTCATCCTGATGCAAGGCGTCGGCGGCGGATTCACCTGGGGCTCGGTACTGGCCCGCATGTAAGGGCGTGCCCGGGCTGCGGCGGCACGTGTGCCGCCGGCGGCCTGAGAGCGCGCCTGGCATCCCACTCAGACACTGAATCAATCCACACGCTCAATCATGAAAATCGCTTTTGTCTTTCCTGGCCAGGGTTCGCAAGCTGTCGGCATGCTGGACGCCTGGTCCGGCGTGGCGGCGGTCACCGACACCGTGGCGCGTGCCTCCGAGGCCCTGGGGCAGGACCTGGGCGCGCTGATCGCGCAGGGGCCCGCGGAACAACTGAACCTGACCACCAACACCCAGCCGGCCATGCTGACCGCTGGCGTGGCGTTCTACAACGCATGGGTGGCCGCGGGCGGCCGCAAGCCTGATGTCGTGGCCGGCCACAGCCTGGGCGAATACGCCGCGCTGACTGCCGCGGGCTCGCTGACGCTGGAAGACGCCGTGCGCCTGGTGCGCGTGCGCGCCGATGCCATGCAGGCCGCCGTGCCGGTCGGCACCGGCGCCATGGCCGCCATCCTCGGCCTGGACGACGATGCCGTGCGCGCCGCGTGTGCGCAAGCCGCGCAAGGCGAAGTCGTCGAAGCCGTCAACTTCAATGCGCCGGCGCAAGTCGTGATCGCCGGCCACAAGGCCGCCGTCGAACGCGCCTGCGAACTGGCCAAGGCCGCCGGCGCCAAGCGCGCCTTGCTGCTGCCCGTTTCCGCGCCGTTCCATTCCAGCCTGCTCAAGCCGGCCGCCGACGTGCTGGCTGGCGCGCTTGCCAGCGCCGCCGTGTCCGCGCCGCAGGTGCAGGTCATCAACAACGTCGATGTGGCCTCGCCCACGGAACCCGGGGCAATCCGCGATGCGCTGGTGCGCCAGGCGTGGCATCCTGTGCGCTGGGTCGAAACCCTGCGCGCCATGAAGGCGCAAGGCGTCACGCACGTCATCGAGTGTGGTCCCGGCAAGGTGCTCGCCGGCCTGACCAAACGCATCGACCCCGAACTCACCGGCCTGGCCATCACCGATCCCGCTTCGCTGGAAGCGGCTTTGGCTGCCGTCAACGGAAACTGATCAATGGACAACACCTCGACCGAACTGCAGGGCAAGATCGCGCTCGTCACGGGCGCCACGCGCGGCATTGGCCGGGCGATCGCCCTGGAACTGGCCGCACGCGGCGCAACCGTCGTCGGCACTGCCACGTCCGAATCGGGCGCGGCGGGCATCACCGAAGCGCTGGCGCCGTTTGGCGGCCGCGGCGTGGTGCTCGACGTGACCGACGCTGCCGCTTGCGACGCGTTGATCGACGCGTTGGGTAAGGAAGGCGGCGGTCCGCACATCCTCGTCAATAACGCCGGCATCACCCGTGATACGCTGGCGATGCGCATGAAGGACGACGACTGGTCGGCGGTCATCGACACCAACCTCGCGTCGGTCTTCCGCCTGTCGCGCGCCGTGCTGCGCAGCATGATGAAGGCTCGTTGGGGACGCATCATCAATGTGACTTCCGTGGTGGGTTCCAGCGGCAACGCGGGCCAAGCCAACTACGCCGCCGCGAAGGCCGGCGTGGCAGGCATGTCCCGTGCGCTGGCGCGTGAACTGGGCAGCCGCAACATCACCGTGAACTGCGTGGCCCCTGGCTTCATCGATACCGACATGACGCGTGCGCTGGGCGAAAACCAGACCGCGGCGCTGCTGCAGCAGATTCCGCTGGGCCGTCTGGGCTCTCCGACTGACATTGCGCATGCCGTGGCCTTTTTGTCCGGGCCTCAGGCGGGTTACATTACCGGCACCACCCTGCACGTCAACGGCGGGATGTACATGCAATAAATCACGAATCGCGCGTCGCCGCCGGGCAACCGGCAAGGCGGGGCGCGATTCTCCGGAAACGCCGCACATGGTCTTCCCGCGCCGCTCTCGGCGACAGAACAAATGCGCGGTGTTATTTTTGTCACGGTCAGGCGTTGCATCACTCCGCGCTTGGCTATAATTCGCGGGATTTTTCCCAATTGGAGATCTGCATGGAAAGCATCGAACAGCGCGTCAAGAAGATCGTCGCTGAACAACTTGGCGTCAACGAAGCCGAGATCAAGAACGAGTCCTCCTTCCTTGACGACCTCGGTGCCGATTCGCTCGACATGGTCGAACTGGTCATGGCCCTCGAAGACGAATTCGAGACCGAGATCCCCGACGAAGAGGCCGAAAAGATCACGACCGTGCAACAAGCGATTGACTACATCAATTCGCACGGTAAGCAGTAAGCTCAGCCTATATCGTCCTGGTTGCCCGATATCGTCGGCCAACCTGGAATCAGGGCGGTTTCAGGAGTGCCGTGTGGTCCACCGGCAGGCAAGGCGTTATAACGCCTCGCCTGCCTTCATGTGGTCCACACGCGCAGCGCATCCCGAAAACCGCCTTTCTTTTGTCTGTTTGAGGAGTCATCCGTGAAGCGACGTGTCGTCATCACCGGCCTGGGTATCGTTTCCCCCGTAGGAAATGATCTGACCACCGCTTGGGACAATATCGTCAACGGACGTTCTGGCATCAGCCGCATCACCCGTTTCGATCCCTCGGCCATCACCACCCACATTGCTGGCGAAGTCAAAGACTTCGACATCAGTACCTATATTTCGGCCAAGGAAGCCCGCCAGATGGATACGTTCATCCATTACGGCCTGGCTGCCGGAATGCAGGCCTGGCGCGATTGCGGCCTGGAAGTCACCGAAGAAAACGCCGAGCGTATCGGCGTGATCGTGGGGTCCGGCATCGGCGGTCTGCCGCGCATCGAAGAAACCCAGGTCGAGTACCTTGCCAAGGGCCCGCGGCGCATTTCGCCGTTCTTCGTGCCGGGTTCGCTGATCAACCTGATTTCCGGGCATCTGTCGATCGCCTATGGCATGAAGGGCCCCAGCTACGCCGTGGTGTCGGCCTGCACGACCGGCCTGCACTGCATCGGCGATGCTGCCCGCCTGATCGAATACGGCGATGCCGACGTCATGGTGGCCGGCGGCGCCGAGTCGACCGTGTCGCCGCTGGGCATCGGCGGCTTTGCCGCCATGCGCGCGCTGTCGACCCGCAACGATGACCCTCAGACCGCTTCGCGTCCCTGGGACCGCGATCGCGACGGCTTTGTGCTGGGCGAGGGCGCAGGCGTCCTGGTTCTGGAAGAGTACGAGCACGCCAAGAAGCGCGGCGCGCGCATCTACGGTGAACTGGCTGGCTACGGCATGAGCTCCGACGCTCACCACATCACCGCGCCGGACAAGGACGGCCCGCGCCGCGGCGTGATCAACGCGCTGCGCAACGGCGGCCTGAATCCCGAAGACGTCCAGTACGTCAACGCGCACGGCACGTCCACGCCGCTGGGCGACAAGAACGAAACCGATGCGCTGAAGCTGGCGTTCGGCGATCACGCCAAGAAGCTGGTGGTCAACTCGACCAAGTCCATGACGGGCCACCTGCTGGGCGCGGCCGGCGGCATCGAAGCCGTGTTCACGACCTTGGCCGTCTACAACCAGGTCTCGCCTCCGACGATCAACATCTTCAATCAGGATCCGGAATGCGATCTGGATTACTGCGCCAACGAGGCGCGGCCGATGAAGATCGACGTGGGCCTGTCCAATTCGTTCGGCTTTGGCGGCACCAACGGCTCGATGGCCGTTCGCCGGGTCTGATTTGGAAGGCTCGGTCGGGGGGCGCTGGTCATTCCGCGTGCCAGTCTCGCCGCCCAGGAGCGCCGTCGCGCTCTTCGGGCTGGCCCTGGCCGCGGCCGTGGCCTGCGTGTTGACGGCGGCGTCCTGGCACGGTCATGCCTGGATGGCCGCCGCGTTGCTCGCGTTTCTGTTTCTGTTGGCCGGGCTGTTACACTCGGCACGGAGCACCCCGTCCCCGGTAACGGCGCTACGCACCGCGACCGGGGCTGACCATTGGCAGCTACGCTGGCCGCAAGGCTGGCAGGATGCGCTGCTGCTGGATCAGCAAAGGGGGCCAGCGTGGCTGACGCTTGTCTTGCAGCCCTTGCCCACCGGGAGTACGGCCTTTACCACCAGCAAAATCACCCTCACCGTCTGGAAGCACACGTTGCGACCCGAATCCTGGCGCCGTCTGCGCCTCGTCGCGGCCACGGCGCGGCAGGCACAACCTGCGCGTCGTTTGCGGGAGGCCTCATGAGCGAACGCGAAGTCGACGCAGAGCTCGTAGCGCGCGTGCAGCGGGGCGACAAGAAGGCCTTCGATCTCCTGGTGCTGAAATACCAGCGCAAGATCCTCCGCCTGCTCGCCCGCATGATCCGCGATCCGGCCGAAATCGAGGATGTGGCGCAGGAAGCCTTCATCAAGGCCTACCGCGCCTTGCCCCAATTCCGTGGCGAAAGCGCCTTCTACACCTGGCTTTACCGCATCGCCATCAACACCGCGCGCAACTGGCTTGCCTCGCAGGGACGCCGCCCCAGCGCACCCAATGCGATTGAAACGGAAGACGGTGAAACTTTTAACGAAACCGACAACCTAACGGATATAAGCACGCCGGAATCCATGGTTGCCAGCCGCGAAATCGCCGAGACGGTGAACGCGGCCATTGAGGAATTGCCTGAAGAATTGCGCACCGCAATTGTCCTGCGTGAAATCGAAGGTATGAGTTACGAAGACATCGCCCAGAGCATGGACTGCCCGATCGGTACGGTGCGCTCCCGCATTTTTCGTGCGCGTGAAGCCATTGCCACCAAGTTGCGTCCACTGCTCGACACCGATGTCGAGCGTCGCTGGTAAGGAGTGGCAGTCATGCAAATAGCAGCCAAATCCGTTGAAATCACCGAGTCTTCCTGGGAAGAATCGGTTTCCGCCTGGATGGACGGAGAGGATTCCGACGATATTCTTCCCAGTCTGTTGTCCAAAGAGGGACGTCAGACTTGGGACACCTATCATCTGATTGGTGATTCCCTGCGCAACGCCGATCTGGCGCTGACGCCCAGCGCGGCCTTTTCGGCCCGGCTGGCGCGCGCGTTGGATGCGGAATTGCCCATCGTAGCGGCGCCTCGGCGCCGCTCTCCTTTGCGCATGGGCCTGTCGGGCCTGGCCGTCGCCGCCGCCGTGGCCACGGTCGCATGGGTGGCGCAGCCGTACGTCACCGGCTCGCCTTCGACGGACGTCCGCGTGCTGGCCGACGCCAGTTCGTCGGGTTCGGCCTCGGCGTCCGACGACTCGGGCCTGCGTGATTACCTGGAGGCCCATCGCCAGATGGCCGGCCCCAGCGCGGTCCGCCAGGTGTCGTTCGATGGCGGAGCGGGACGCTGATGGCGCTTGTGCTTGCATCACGCTGGCCCGTATTGGGACGCGCTGCCTCGTGGCACGCTCACCGCGCCGGCTGGTTCGCCGCCACGCTCCTGACTGCTTTCCTTGCCGCGCACGGTCCCGCGGCCGCCGCCGGCGCCACGCCGGCCGGCCAGACCGAGGACGTGGTGCAACTGCTCACGCGCATCCAGCAGGCGGCCCGCAAGCAGGATTACGCCGGCGTCTTCATGTATCAGCAGGGCGATGTGATCCAGTCCTCGCGCCTGGTGCATGTCCTTGACGGCACTGGTGAGCGCGAACGCCTCGAGATTCTTGACGGCCAGCCGCGCGAATACCTGCGTCACAACGACGATGTGCAGTGCCTGATCCCCGAGCGCAAGACGGTGCTGATCGAGCGTCGCCGCGGTGATCGCTTTCCCGGCCTGCTGCTGGGCGACGCCGCCAATCTGTCCGAACACTACATGATCCGCACCGAACCCACGCCGCATCGCGTCGCGGGCCGCGAATGCCGGCTCATCACGATCGAACCCCTGGACAAGCTGCGCTATGGCTATCGCCTGTGCGCGGACGTCGAAACCAATCTGCTGCTGAAGGCCCAGACGCTGAACGCCGCGCGCGGCGTGGTCGAGCAGGTGTCGTTCACTTCGCTGCGATTGGGTTCCGAAGTGGATCCGCAGTCGCTGTCCTCGCGCTGGAACACGCGTGACTGGAAGGTGCTCGAGGCCAACATGAAGCCCGTGGACCTTGCGGCCCAGGGGTGGCGCATTCCGGCGCCCGATGGCTTCAAGACGATCATGCAGGTGTCGCGCGCCATGAAGCGCGGATCGCCCGTCAGCCAGATGGTACTGTCCGACGGCCTGGCGGCGATTTCGGTCTTCATCGAGCCCTACGACAGCCAGCGCAATCACCAGCCGTTGCATGGCGCGTCGCAGCGCGGCGCGATCAACGTCTATGGCGCGCGCATCGCGGACTTCTGGTTGACGGCGGTTGGCGAAGTGCCCGCCGCCACGCTGGAACAACTTGCGCAAGCCACTGAGTACGTGCCGCCCGCACCCGCGGCAGCCGCACCCGCGGAGGGCGGGGCCAAATGATTCCCGCCGTTCCGCAAGCAGCAATTTCGGAGTGACATATGAAAGCAATGACGGTCTCGAACGCTTTTTTCCGGCGCTTTCTGGCGGCTGTCGCGGCGGGGACGTTGCTGTCCACCGCCTATGTGCCCGTGACGGTGGCGCAGACGACGGCGCCCGCCGCGGTCGGTTTGCCCGATTTCACGGCTATCGTTGAAAAGGCCGATCCGGCCGTCGTCAACATCCGCACCACGGCCACCGTGCCCGTGCGCGGGGGCAATGGTCCCGGCGGCAGCGATCCCTACGAACTGTTCCGCTGGTTCTTCGGCCCCGAATTCCAGCCGCCCGGCCAATCGCCCAATCCGCGCCAGCGTCCGCAGCCGACGCCGCCTGAAGAGCGCACCGTGCCGCGCGGCGTGGGGTCGGGCTTCTTCATCTCAGCCGACGGCTATATCCTGACCAACAACCACGTCGTGGTCGACGCGACGGACATCTATGTCACGCTGACCGACGGACGCGAGTTCAAGGCCAAGGTCATCGGTACGGACGAGCGCACGGACGTGGCGCTCATCAAGATCGAAGCCAAGGACATGACGCCGCTGGTCATCGGCAACCCGAAGACGCTGAAGAAGGGTCAGTGGGTGCTGGCCATCGGCTCGCCGTTCGGCCTGGACTCCACCGTGACCTCCGGCATCGTCAGCGCCATCGGCCGCGATACCGGCGAATACCTGCCGTTCATCCAGACCGACGTTGCGGTCAATCCCGGCAATTCGGGCGGGCCGCTCATCAACCTGGACGGCGAGGTCGTGGGCATCAACTCCCAGATCATCTCGCGCAGCGGCGGCTTCATGGGCATTTCGCTGGCCATTCCGATCGACGAAGCCATGCGCGTCGTGGAGCAACTTCGCACGACGGGCAAGGTCACGCGCGGCCGCGTTGGCGTGCAGATCGGCGAAGTCGGCAAGGATGTGGCCGAGGCCATCGGCCTGCCCAAGGCGGAAGGCGCGCTGGTCAGCAGCGTCGAAGCCGAGGGTCCTGCCGAACAGGCGGGCGTGCAGCCGGGCGACGTGATCCTGAAGTTCAACAAGGAACCCATCAAGCGTTGGTCCGATCTGCCGCGCATCGTCGGTGAGACCAAGCCGGGCACGCGCGCCGACATGGAAATCTGGCGCAAGGGCAAGAGCATGACGCTGTCGGTCAAGGTCGGTGAGATCCCGGCCGAGAAGGCGGCAGGCGCCGGCAAGAAGCCCGCGCCCGAGCCCGAAGTGACGAACGCGCTGGGCCTTAGCGTCATCGACGTGCCGGCCGATGTCCAGAAGAAGCTGCGCATCAAGGGCGGCGTCCAGGTGAAGGTTGCCGATGGCGCGGCCGGGAAGGCGGGCCTGCAGGAAGGCGACATCGTGTTGGCCCTGAACGACACCGACGTGACCGGCGCCAAGCAGTTCGGCGAGCTGGTCGCCAAGCTGGACAAGAGCCGCGCGACGGGTCTGCTGGTGCGCCGCGGCGACCAGACGCAGTGGGTGGCGGTACCTGCTGGCAAGTGATGTGACGGCCCTGCCGGCCGGTGCCCTCGGGCGCCAGGTCCGGCCGGCGGCTCGGCCGGACACCGGCGGGCGCTGGCATCTCAGGGCGCTTTTTGTCCCGGGGCGCAGCCGTGACAAATAAAATGGCTCAAGACCGGCTAAAATGGCTGGTTGCCGCAAGAGGGGGCGCCAGGCGCCCCCTCAGTTTTGTCCGGGCCCAGCCCGTCAGCGCCTCACACCTCGGCCGTGCACACTCCGGCGGCGGTGTCTCCCGGCAATATGCCGTCTGTTCCGTCCCTTATAAATTCAAGCATGCAGCATATCCGCAACTTTTCCATCATTGCCCACATCGATCATGGCAAGTCGACCCTGGCTGATCGCCTGATCCAGCGCTGCGGCGGACTGGCGGATCGCGAGATGTCGGCGCAGGTTCTCGATTCCATGGAAATCGAGCGCGAGCGCGGCATCACCATCAAGGCCCAGACGGCTGCCCTGCATTACAAGGCGCAGGACGGCAAGATCTACAACCTGAACCTGATCGACACCCCGGGGCACGTGGACTTCTCGTACGAAGTCAGCCGTTCCCTGTCCGCCTGCGAAGGCGCGCTGCTGGTGGTGGACGCGTCGCAGGGCGTGGAAGCGCAGACCGTGGCCAACTGCTACACCGCGATCGAGTTGGGCGTGGAAGTCGTGCCGGTTCTGAACAAGATGGACCTGCCGCAGGCCGATCCCGAAGGCGCGCGCCAGGAAGTCGAGGACGTGATCGGCATTGACGCCTCGGACGCGGTGCTGGCCAGCGCCAAGACCGGCATGGGCATCGACGAGATCCTGGAAACCATCGTTGCCCGCGTTCCCGCGCCCAAAGGCGATCCCGACGCGCCGCTGCAGGCGCTGATCATCGATTCGTGGTTCGACAACTACGTCGGCGTGGTCATGCTGGTGCGCATCATCAACGGCGTGCTCAAGCCCAAGGACAAGATCCTGCTGATGGCGTCCGGCGCCACCCACCTGTGCGAGCAGACGGGCGTGTTCACGCCCAAGTCGCAGCAGCGTCCGCATCTGTCGGCGGGCGAGGTGGGCTTCATCATCGCCGGCATCAAGCAACTGGAAGACGCCAAGGTCGGCGATACGGTGACGCTGGCCAACAAGCCGGCCGCCAACCCGCTGCCGGGCTTCAAGGAAGTCAAGCCGCAGGTGTTCGCCGGCCTGTATCCGGTGGAGAGCTCCGAATACGACCAGCTGCGCGATTCGCTCGAAAAGCTCAAGCTCAACGACGCCGCGCTGATGTTCGAGCCCGAGGTGTCGCAAGCGCTGGGCTTCGGGTTCCGCTGCGGCTTCCTGGGCCTCTTGCACATGGAAATCGTGCAGGAGCGCCTGGAGCGCGAATTCGACATGGACATCATCACCACCGCGCCGTCGGTGGTGTACGAGGTCGAGCAGCGCGACGGGTCCGTGATCACCGTGGAAAGCCCCTCGCGCATGCCCGAGATCGGCAAGATCCAGGACATTCGCGAACCCATCGTGAAGGTCACGCTGTTCATGCCGCAGGACTATGTGGGCCCCGTCATGACGCTGTGCAACAACAAGCGCGGCGTGCAGGTCAACATGAGCTACCACGGCCGCCAGGTCCATCTGGTCTATGAGATCCCGCTGGCCGAAATCGTGCTCGACTTCTTCGACAAGCTGAAGTCGGTGTCGCGCGGTTATGCGTCGATGGACTACGAATTCCTGGAGTACCGCTCCGCGGACGTGGTGCGTGTCGACCTGCTGATCAACAACGACCGCGTCGATGCGCTGGCCGTCATCGTCCACCGCAGCAATGCGCGCCACCGCGCGCGCGATGTGGTGACGCGCATGCGCGGCCTGATCCCGCGCCAGATGTTCGACGTGGTCATCCAGGCGGCCATCGGCGCGGAAATCATTGCGCGCGAGAACGTGAAGGCGCTGCGCAAGAATGTGCTGGCCAAGTGCTACGGCGGCGATATCTCGCGCAAGAAGAAGCTGCTTGAAAAGCAGAAGGCGGGCAAGAAGCGCATGAAGCAGGTGGGCAGCGTGGAAATTCCGCAGGAGGCGTTCCTTGCCATCCTGCAAGTGGAAGACAAATAGAACCCCAGAAGGCGATTAGCTGATGAGTTGGAACTTTGCCCTGATCCTTTTTATTCTGCTGGTGGTTACCGGCGTCATCTGGGCGCTCGATCTGGCCGTGCTGCGCAAGGGGCGAGAGCGCCGGGCGCAGGCCGCGATGGCGCAGTACGACACGGCGTTGGTGGGCGACGCGCAAGAGGCCGAGCGTCTGCGGCGCGAAGCTGGCGACGCTGCCCGGCGCGTGCCCTGGTGGGTCGAGTACGCGGTCAGCTTTTTCCCCGTCATTCTGTTCGTGTTCATGCTGCGCTCGTTTGTCGTCGAGCCGTTTCGCATTCCGTCCGGATCGATGCTGCCCACGCTGCAATCGGGCGATCTGATTCTGGTGAACAAATTCAGCTATGGCCTTCGCCTGCCGGTGATCGACAAGAAGGTCATCCCCATCGGCTCGCCGCAGCGCGGCGACGTGTTCGTGTTCCGGTATCCGGTGGATCCGGACGTCGATTACATCAAGCGCGTGGTGGGCTTGCCGGGCGACGAGGTCGCATACATCGACAAGAAGCTGTATGTCAATGGCGAACTGGTGCCGCATGTGCGCGATGGCGACTATTTCGAGCCGGATCGTGTGTCTTATATCGCGCAATATAAAGAGAAGTTGGGCGACGTTGAGCACAAGATTCTGCTAGATGAGAACGTTCCGCAGCGCTATACCCCGCAGGAGTGGCGTTTTCCCTACCGCGAAAACTGCCAATACAGCCACAATGGGGTACGCTGCAAAGTACCCGAAGGGAATTATTTCGCCATGGGCGATAATCGGGACAACAGCGCGGACAGCCGGTATTGGGGGTTTGTCCCGGAAGCCAACATCGTCGGCCGCGCTTTCTTCATCTGGATGAACTTCAGCGATCTGAGCCGCATCGGCCGATTCAACTGATTATGTCGCTAGCCACGCTAGAAAACCGCCTGGATCACCACTTCGGTGATCCAGCCTTGCTTGAACAGGCGCTGACGCACCGCAGCCACGGGGCGCGCCATAACGAGCGATTGGAATTCCTTGGGGATTCCGTGCTGAACTTCGTCGTGGCGGCGATGCTGTTCGAACGCTACTCGAAGATCGACGAGGGCGATCTGTCGCGCCTGCGCGCCAACCTGGTCAAACAGGCATCGCTGGCCGACATCGCCCAGCGGCTGGAGCTGTCCCAGTACCTGCGCCTGGGCGAGGGCGAGCTCAAGAGCGGCGGATTCCGCCGGCCTTCCATCCTGGCCGACACGGTCGAGGCCATCTTCGGCGCCGTCTTCCTGGACGCGGGCTTTGACGCGGCGCGACGCGTGATCGTGCGCCAATACCAGCCGGTGCTGGCGTCGGTGGACCCCAAGACGCTTGGCAAGGATGCCAAGACCTTGCTCCAGGAATTTCTGCAGGGCCGCAAGATGGCCCTGCCGCTGTATACGGTGGTGGCCACGCACGGCGCGGCCCACAGCCAGCAGTTCGAAGTCGAATGCGCCATTCCGGCGCTCGATATCAAGGTGATGGCGCCTGGCGCCAGCCGTCGCGCCGCCGAGCAATCCGCGGCCAAGCTGGCGCTCGAGGCCGCGCTGGCCGTCAGCCCGGCCGCCAAGGCTGCCCGCAAATCGGGCAAGGCGCGCAAAACCGCGCAATTGTCGCTGCCCGTGGCAGTGGCTCAAGAGACTAAATGAGCGATACCCCTTTTCGTACTGGCTTCGTTGCCATCGTTGGCCGCCCCAATGTGGGCAAATCCACGCTGACGAACGCCCTGATCGGTTCCAAGATCTCCATCGTCTCGCGCAAGGCGCAGACCACCCGCCACCGCATCCACGGTGTGCTCACGCGCGAGCACGAACAGTTCGTGTTCGTCGATACCCCGGGTTTCCAGACGCGCCACGGCGGGGCCATGAACCGCATGATGAACCGCGTCGTGACGCAGGCGCTGGCCGACGTCGACGTGGTGGTGCATGTGGTGGAAGCCGGCAAGTGGTCGGAGGGCGACGCCAAGCTGCTGCCGCTCCTGCCCAATCCCGAGCGCACGATTCTCGTGGTGTCCAAGATCGACGCCCTGAAGAACCGCGACGACCTGTTCGCGTTCGTCTCCAAGATCATGGCGCAGCATCCGTTCGGCGCGGTGGTGCCTGTCAGCGCCACCAAGAACCAGCAACTGGATCAACTGCTCGACGAAATCGCGTCGCGCCTGCCGGAAGGCGAGCCGATGTTCGAGGAAGATACGCTCACCGATCGTCCCATGCGCTTCATCGCGGCCGAACTCGTGCGCGAGAAGATCTTCCGCCTGGTGGGCGACGAACTGCCGTATGGCTGCACGGTCGTCATCGAGCAATGGGAAGAGACCGCCAAGGGCGCCACCATCAATGCCTGTGTCGTCGTTGAACGCGACAGCCACAAGCCGATCCTGCTGGGCACCGGCGGCATGCACATGAAGCGGATCGCCACGGAGGCGCGGCAGGACATCGCCAAGCTGCTGGACAAGCCCGTGCATCTGGAGGTCTACATCAAGGTGCGCAAGGGCTGGTCTGACCGCGAGGGTGCGCTGCGCGATCTGGGTTATGAGTAGACGGGCGCCACGCGTCCAGGATCGCCCGGGGTTCATGCTCCACGCCACGGCGTGGCGCGAAACCTCTCTGATTGTTCAGACCTTCTCTCGCGATCACGGCTGCGTGGCCATGGTCGCGAAGGGCGCCAAGCGCCCTTATTCCGTTTTGCGCCCCGTCCTGTCAGCCTTTCAGCCGCTGCTGCTGTCATGGACCGGCAACGGCGAGGTCAAGACGCTGACCCGCGCCGAGATCGCCGGCATCCGGCCGCTGGCCGGCGCCGCGCTGATGTCGGCGTGGTACATGAACGAACTGCTGCTGCGCCTTCTGCCCCGCGAGGACGCCCACCCGCTGCTGTTCGATGCGTATGACATGGCGCTGCAGCAATTGTCCGCTGGCACCCGCGCGGCCGGTGCGCTGCGCCGCTTTGAGTGGACCCTGCTGCGCGAGACGGGCTACGGCGTGGACGAAGCGCCGCCCGATTTCGATGATCCGGTGATCGAGCCCGCGCTGCGCAGCGATCTGCGCGCGCGCCTGGCCGAAATTCTGGCGGGCCGTCCGCTTTCCACGCGGCGCGTGCTGCTGGACCTCCAGCGCATCTGATTGCGGCCCGGCCTCATGACGTTCACGCTCAAGCAGGTCGAAACCTTCCGCACGGTCTACGAAACCGAAAGCGTTACCGCTGCCGCGCGGCGTCTGGACGTGTCGCCCGCAACCGTCAGCGCGACGCTGGCCGCGCTGGAAGCCAGCATCGAGCTGCGCCTTTTCGAGCGCGTGCGCCAGCGGATGCAACGCACGCCCGAGGCTACCCTCCTGTACGAAGAGATCCGCCGCCTGAATGTCGGACTGGAAAGCCTGGGACGCAAGATCCGGGCGATCCGCGGCGCCGCGCAGCCGCGGCTGCGGATCGGCTGCATCCACGCCTACAGCGGCGCCATCGTCACCGATGCCATCTCGCGCTTTCGCGTGCGCTACCCCGATACGCCGCTTTACTTGCAGATACGCGATTCCAACACCTTGCGCGACATGGTGGTGTCCGGTGAGCTGGATCTGGCGGCAGTGGCCGACGAGTCCGAACTGGAAGGGCTGCGCGGGCATCGTCTGGCAAGCTTGCGGGCGGTGGCGGTGTTTCCGGCCGGACACGCGCTGGCGCGGCTGGAGTCGGTGAATTTTTCGCAGTTGGCCGAAGTCGATGTGATTGCGCTGAACGCCGAGGACGGCTCGCGCAAGCGGCTGGATGCGCTGTTGCGCCAGGCCGGCCAAAGCTTGCGCGTCGCGATCGAGACGCCGTATTCCAGCACGGTCTGTCAGCTTGCGCTGGCGGGGCATGGCGTGGGCATCGCCAATCCGGCAACGGCGCTAGGCATGGAGGCTGCGGGACTCAGCTTCCGGCCGCTTCAAGCCCCCGTGCATTTCGAATGCCACATGATCGTGCATGGCAGCCGCCCCTTGTCCGAAGCCGGCAAGTTCTGGGCGACGTGCCTGCGCGCCGCCCTGGCCCCGCTGATCGATCGATTCGGCGTGTAGCGGTGGCGGTCAGCCCCGGCGCCCGTCCGAGGTCAGCATCAACACCACCGCCGACTCCGCGTCGAGCTTGCCGGCGCGCCTGAGCCGCGCCACGGCCGCCAGGGCGGCGGCCGACGATAATTCCGCACCCAGGCCCATGCGTTCAAGGCGCAGGCGCGCGTCGCCGGCTTGCGCATCGGATGTCTCCACCGGCATGCCGCCCGAGCGCGACAGCGCCTCCAGGGCCTGCAGCGTGCACGTGCCGCCCGCAATGGAGTATTGCTGTGTCGCGCTTTCCCACTGGCCCCGGGCATCGCCGGTCGTGAGTGCGCGTGACAGACGGGCGTAGGGTTCCACGGCGTGTAGCCGCGGCAGGCGCGTAATGCGGCCAGCCGCCAAGAGGTGCTGCCAGCCCAGGTAGATGCCCCACAGCAGGTCGCCGCGCGCCGTCGGCACGATGATGTCCGTGGGCACGCCGCAGTCGTCCAGGATCTCCTGGGCGATGGGCTTGTAGCCTTCAACGCCATAGGGGTGCGTGCCCACCGGC
This sequence comes from Achromobacter mucicolens, assembly GCF_029866465.1. Classification (NCBI taxonomy): domain Bacteria; kingdom Pseudomonadati; phylum Pseudomonadota; class Betaproteobacteria; order Burkholderiales; family Alcaligenaceae; genus Achromobacter; species Achromobacter mucicolens. The sequence continues at coordinate 1,326,125 of NZ_CP123364.1, forward strand.
GGATTCAGGTAGTTCGTGCCCGCGAACGCGCCGTGGTTGCGGCACAGGTCGGCCACGTAGGGCCACCGGCCCAGGCTGTCTTCGAACGCCCGCAGCCGGGCGCCGAAGCGCTCCATGGCTTCGCGTTGCAGTGGCGGGCAGTTGCGGGTGATGGCGATGTCGGCCTCCAGGCCTGCCGCGGCGCAGTAGGCGGCCAGCGACACGCCCGCGTTGCCGCTGGAAGCCGCCGCCACGCGGGTGGCGCCAGCCAGCCGCGCGCGCGAGACCAGCTGCGCCGACATGCGGTCCTTGTGGCTGCCTGTGGGATTGGCGCTTTCGCACTTGAGCCACAACGCGCCCACGCCTTCTTCACGCGCCAGGTCGGGCGCGGCAAGGCAAGGCGTGCCGCCTTCGCCCAACGTCACGGGCGACAGCACGGGCAGGGGCATGACCTCGTCCACCGCGTGCGCGTCATACTGGCACTCCAGCGTGGCGGGGTGGCCGGCCGCCAGGCAAGCGGGACAGCCTTCGGGGTAGTCGCCTGCGGGCCAAAGGGTTGCGCAGCGGATGCAGCGCAGGCCGGTCAATCTGGGGTTCATCTGCATGAGTCAGTATCTTGTTGCAAGAGCGTCCAAGGGGAGGGCGGGGGCGACCTGCAGCAGGCAATCGCCGTCGTCGCTGCGCGCGATGGGTCGAAGGCACACCACCGTGCCGGCCTGCGGGCTGAGCAGGGCGCGCGGCGGGGCGTCGGGCCGTGCCGGTTCGATCAGGCGGCCGATGCGCTGGTGCGCGTCCACGGATTGTCCCAGTTCCACGGCGGGGACGAAGACGCCGGATTCACGTGACCGCAGCGTCGCGGCGGGCGTGTCGAGGTCGTAGAGGCGGACTTGCGCGGCGGAGGCGGGCGCCCGGCCATGCAGGAGCCCCAATTCGGCCAGGCAGCCCAGCAATCCGTCCCGGCAACGGTCCGCCAGTAACTGGCTGGTCTCTCGGCCGCCGCCGATCTCGGCAGACAGGCGCAGCACGCCGTGCCGGCTGGCTGCGGCGGGCATGGAACCGGCTTCGCCGCCGCGAAAGAACACGCAGTCGGGCAGCCCGAACGCGCGCGCGAGCGCGGGCAGGCGTTCGTCGTAGGGATCGTTGCCGTAGCGGGTGATGACCGACGACGGCAGGTAGCGCAGCGACGCGCCGCCGCTGTGCACGTCCACCAGGGCCTGTACGCGGGGCAGCAGCCGCGCTTCCAGGGCGGCTGCCACGCTTTCGGTATAGCCGCGCGCTGGTTCGCCGAGGAAGGCGCGGTTCAGGTTGCCGCCGTCAGACGGGGACAGCCGGGTGCCGGCAAGCGATGCTTCCGCGTTGACCGCGGGCAGCAGATAGACGGTGCCGCGCTGCAGGATGTCCGGCAACTGATGCCACAAATCCAGGATGGCGGCCTGGCCTTCCCATTCGTCGCCGTGCACGCCGGCGATCAGCGCGACGGCGGGTCCCGGGCCTGCCTCGATCCGCAGGACGGGGATCGTGATGCGACGGTATGCCGACGCGTTGGTGGCGGCGGCCACGGAAAAATCCTCGCGAGTTACGCTGGCCATGCGGGGGCTCCGGGGAAAGGTGTCGGACGCGCGGGGGCGCGGGTCAGTCCAGCGTGGCGGCCTTGATGATGCTTTCCCACTTGGGCAGCTCCTTTTTGATCTGGGCCTGAACATCCTGCGGCGTGCCGCCCAGGGGCTCCTGAGAGCGGCTGCGCAACTCCCGGCTCACGGCGTCGGAGCGCAGCGCCTGATTCAGCGCGGCGTTCAGCCGCGAGATCGCGGCGGGCGGCGTGCCTGCCGGGGCCACCAGCGCGCTCCACGCGGACTGCTCGTAATCCGGATAGCCCTGTTCGGCCACCGTTGGCACGTCGGGATTGGACGCGGCGCGCTTGCGGGTTGTGACGGCCAGCGCGCGCAGGCGCCCGTCCTTCAGATTGCCGATCAACGGCGGCAGGTTTTCCATCATGGAATCCACATGGCCGCCAAGCAGGTCCGAGAGCTGCGCGGCGGTGGCCTTGTACGGAATCTGGCGCACGGCGGCGCCGGTCTGGGCAATGAAGAGCTTGACGCCCACTTCGCTGGTCGTGCCCGGGTCCGCCGAGGTCATGGTCAGGCGGTCTGGCTGCGCGCGGCTGGCCTCGATGAAGCCTTTCAGGTCCCGATACGGCGAGGCGGCGTTCACGACGATCACGTTGGGCGTCTCGGCAACCAGGCCGATGGGTTTCAGGTCACGGTCCAGGTCGTACATCTGCTGCTTGAAGAGATAACGGTGCAGCACCAGCGTGCCGACGTGGGCATAGCCGATGGTGTAGCCGTCCGCGGGGGCCCGGACCACGGCTTGCGTGCCGATGCGGCCGCCGGCGCCCACGCGGTTTTCAACGACGACCGGCTGGCCAAGCAGGCGGCTCATTTCCTGGCCGATGAGACGGGCCGTGATGTCGGCATTGCCGCCCGCGGCAGCTGGCACGATCAGCGTGATGGCGCGTTCGGGGTAGTCGGCGTGCGCGTGAGGCGCGGCGAGGCAAAGCAACAGGGCGGCAAGGCAGGCAGAGCGTTTCATGACGATTCCCGAGGCGTTGAGGGCTGCGCCATTGTGCGACTGCACGACGCAGCTGCCGTTTGGTTGAATCACATGGTTGTTTGCCTAAATCTAATTACTGTCGCCGTTTCGCCGATCGGCCTGTTTGCCCAATCCATGGCCCACCGCAGCCGCGCACAGCGCCACGACCGCGCCCAACAGGGCGATCAGTGCCGCGCCGTAACCCAGCGTGTCGATGCCGGCCTTCACCCAGCCGCTGGCAGCGTCGCCGCCGCGATAGACCACGGTGTCGATGACGTTCTTCGTCTTGTACTTGTCCTCGGGCGTGACTGCCGTGAACAGCATCTCGCGCCCTGGCCGGATCAGCGCATACTCGCCGGCGCGGCGCAGGATCATGGCGGCTGCCAGCACGGCGAACACGGGCAAGGCGGCCAGCGCCAGAAAGGCGACCGCCACCGCCAGCGGGACGGCAGTCAGCAGGAACCGCAATCCCAGGCGGGCGGCCACGCGCCCGGTGATGAAGATCTGCGACAGCAGTGCGAGCGTCTGCACGGTGAAATCCAGCGCGCTGAAGACCCGGATGCGCTGAGCGGTGTCGGGGAACGCGTCGGCGACCAGCCGCGCCTGTTCCATGTAGAGAAAGGTGTTCAAGGTGGCCAGCAGCACGACCAGCAGGGAAATGCCCAAGAGGTAACGGGACTGGAAGATGCGCGACAGCCCGGCCAGGATGCCGCCTTCGATGGGACGCTGCATGTCTGCAAGGCCGACGTCGGGCCGGGATGCGGCGCGCCAGGCCAGCAGCCATTGCTTGAGCGGCAGCGTGGCGGTCAGCAGCAGGGCCGACAGCACCAGCAAGCCCGCCGGGCCCAGCACGCCCGCCAGCAGGGCGCCAAGCAGCGGGCCGCAAAGACCGCCCGCGCTGGCGCCCGCGGCGATCAGCGCGAACAGCCGCTTGGCCGATTCCATGCGGAACACGTCGGCCATGAGGCTCCAGGCGATGGAGACGACGAACAGGTTGAACACCGATAGCCAGACGTAGAACGCGCGCGCGGCCCAGACGCTGCCGGGTTGCAGGTGGAGCAGGGCGGCAAAGCCCACCATCGTCAGCGCGAAGATGGCGTAGACCCAGGTCACCAGCGTGGCACGCGGCACGCGGTTGGATATCCAGCCAAACAGCGGCACGACGGCCAGCGTGGCAAGGAAGGTGGCGGTGAACAGCCATTGCAACTGGTTCACGCCCGCCTGGATCCCCATCGTTTCCCGGATGGGGCGCAGCATGAAATAACCGCAGAAAAGGAAAAAGAAGAACGCGAAGCCGCACGCGGCAGGCGCGAGCTCGGTTTCCTGGATGCCCAGCGCCCGTGCGGCACGGGCACGCCAGGACAGAGGGGCGGCCGCCATCGCGTCAGGCGAGCAGTGCGGCGATGCGGTCGCGCAGGGCGGCGTCGGGCTGGCGGCCAAAGCCGGCGCGCGCGTTGTCCGCCATGTTGGCGGGCTTGGACGTGGCGGGGATGACGGCCGTGACGGCGGGATGGCCAATGATGAACTTCAGGAAGATCTGCGCCCAGGAGGTGCAATCGATCTCGGCGGCCAGCTTGGGCAGCGCCACGCCCTTGACCTGGCGGAACAGCGCGCCGTCTTCGAACGGCCGGTTGATCAATACCGCGACGCCGTTGGCCTGGCACGCGGGCAGCAGGCGTTTTTCGGCGCTGCGCGAGGCGATCGACAGGTTCACCTGCAGGAAATCGGGCTTTTCCTTTTCGACCAGCTCGGTCAGGTCGTCGTGCGCATGGTCCGTGTAATGCGTGATGCCGATATAGCGCGTCACGCCCTGCTGTTTCAGATCGCGCAGCAAGGCGAGCTGGTTGCGGGTGTCGATCAGGTTATGGACCTGGATCAGGTCCAGCTTGTCGCTGCGCAGCGCCTGTTGCGACTCCCGCACCTGGCGCATCGCGGATTCGTGGCCGCGCGTGCTGATTTTGGTCGCCAGGAACACGCGCTTGCGCAGGCCGCCTTCGCGGGCCAGGAGGGCGCCGGTGACGGCTTCGGCCTGGCCATAGCTGGGCGCCGTGTCGATCAGGTTGCCGCCCGCCTTCATGAGCGTTTCAAGCACCTGGGCCAGCGGCGCCATGGCCGCGGCGTCGCCGGGCGACACGTTGAACGTGTCCGCGGTGCCCAGTCCCACCACGGGCAGGGTCTCGCCCGACGACGGAATCGGGCGCTTTAGCATGGCCTGCCCCGGCGTGGCTGCCCATGCCGGCCACGCGGCCCCCATTAGGGCTGCGCTGGCGGTGGTCTGCAGGAAGCGGCGGCGGTCAGGCATGGCAAGGCTCCGGCTATTCAAGAGGAAAGGGGGCGGCCCAATGAAAAAGGGCCTACATGTGCATGCAGGCCCTTTCGGTGCTGGTCTGACGACGGCGCGTTACTCGCGGTTGCCGCCGAAGATGCCCAGCAGCATCAGCAGGTTCGAGAAGACGTTGTAGACGTCCAGGTAGATGGCCAGGGTGGCCGAGACGTAGTTGGTCTCGCCGCCGTTGACCACGCGCTGCAGGTCCACCAGCATGAACGCCGAGAAGATCACGATGGCGAGCACCGAGATGGTCAGCATCAGGGCCGGCAGTTGCAGGAAGATGTTGGCCAGTGCCGCCACCAGGATCACGACCGCGCCGATGAACAGGAATTTCTGCAGTCCCGACAGATCGCGCTTGATGGTCGTGGCCAGGGTGGCCATGGTGCCGAACACGATCGCGGTGCCGCCGAACGCCGTCATGACGAGCTGCGAACCGTTGCTCATGCCCATCACGAAGCCAAGCAGGCGCGAAAGCATGACGCCCATGAAGAACGTGAACGCCAGAAGCAGGACCACGCCCAGCGAGCTGTTCTTGTTCTTCTCGATGGCGAACATCAGGCCGAAGGCGCCGACCAGGAAGACGATGGCCGACAGGCCGGGGCTGGCGCCCATGACGCGGTTGATGCCGGTGTAGAGGCCGACGGCCGCGCCCAGGACCGTCGGGATCAGCGACAGGGCAAGGAGCCAGTACGTATTGCGCAGGACCTGGTTGCGAGCGACCTCGCCCGGCGCGCCGGCGACCGCGCCGGAACGGTTAAAAGGGGACGGACGATATTCGTTCATGGAGAACTCCTGTATACGGCAAGTATGGTGATTGCCTAGAAGGCTTAGATGCGAAGGATACCTTACAGTTCCCTGAAGAATCCAGTCAGCCTTGCCTGACCTCATTGAGCACACGGGAAACGATAGCAGGCAATTCCGCATCCATGCGTGCCTGTAATTGCGCCACGGCGTCGGCAAGCGCCTGTCGCATGACCTGTTCCACCTCGGCCTGCAAGCGGGCGGCGAGCACGGTGGCGTCCGGCAGGGCGCGTAGTGCGGGGGCGGCGGGCGGCGGCTGGCACGCGGTCGGCGCCGGGCTGGCGGCTGGCGCAGCAGGCCCGTCGTCGTCGGCCACATCCGTCAGCACGGGAAACGGGTCGTGCTCGTAAACCGGGCCGGCCTCGTCGGCCAGTTCGGTCAAGAGCGGCGCATCGGCGTCGTCGTCCGCCGGGTCGTGGAACGAGGGCTCGGCGCGATGAGTCAGGGTGGGGATGCCGGGGTCGGGTGTGCGAGCGGGCATGGAAACTCCCGAGATTCTGGTGGACGCGGCGCGCGGGCGCGCGTGGGGGACGGTTCAGCCGCCTTGGGCCTTGCGGCTCAGGTCGTGGCTTTGCGGTACATGACCGGCCGTCTGGTAGGTGCGCCAGCGCTGCCTTGCCGCCTGCTTGTCGTCCGGATCGTCCGAGACGATTTCAAGGAGGCGTTCGAAAGCGTCGAAGCCGGGCGGGCAATCGTCGTCCAGATTCAGCAGCCAGGGCTGCGGCTGATCGGGCTGCCCTGCCGCCTGCAAGGCCTGCAGCGGCTCTCCTGCGGTAAGCACCACCGGCGTTTCAGGGGCCAGGGGATCGTTTGCCAACACGTGCGGCACGAACGCCGTGTCGTCGAACGCCCACAGCATCCGGTCGAACGCCGCCAGGCGCGAACCGTCTTTACAGTACACCACCAGCCGCTGGCCTGCCAGGACGCGCTTGCGCACGACCTGGCAGGCCATGCGCAGGCGGTCGGGCGCGCCGAATGCGAAATCGATGCGCGTCATGGGGCTTTTGGCGTCAGTCGCTTCAAACCTGGTCCAGCAGGTATTGCATCAGGAGCGGCACCGGACGGCCGGTCGCGCCCTTGTCCTTGCCGCCGCGCCAGGCCGTGCCGGCGATGTCCAGGTGCGCCCAGGGGTAAGCCTTGGCAAAGCGGGACAGGAAGCAGGCCGCGGTGACGGCGCCGGCCGGCGGACCGCCGATGTTGGCCAGGTCGGCGAAATTGGACTTGAGCTGTTCCTGGTAGGCGTCGTCCATGGGCATGCGCCAGGCGGTGTCCAGCGCACGGCGGCCCGCCGACGCCAGGGCGTCAGCCAGCGCGTCGTCCTTGGAGAACAGGCCGGTATTGACGTTGCCCAGCGCGACGACGCAGGCGCCGGTCAGCGTGGCGATGTCGATCACGGCAGACGGCTTGAAGCGTTCGGCGTAGGTGAGGGCGTCGCACAGGACCAGGCGGCCCTCGGCGTCGGTGTTCAGGATCTCGATGGTGAGGCCAGCCATGCTGGTGACGACGTCGCCCGGCTTGTTGGCCTTGCCGCTGGGCAGGTTCTCGCAAGCGGGAATCAGGCCGACGACGTCCAGCGGCAGTTCCAGTTCGGCCAGGGCGCGGAACGAGCCCAGCACGCTGGCGGCGCCGCACATGTCGTACTTCATTTCGTCCATGGTGGCCGCGGGCTTGAGCGAGATGCCGCCGGCGTCGAACGTGATGCCCTTGCCGACCAGCACGATCGGGCCTTGCGCGGACTTGGCGCCCTTCTTGGCGGTCTTGGCGCCGGCGTGGCGCAGGACGATGAAGCGCAGCGCTTCCTCGGAGCCGCGGGCGACGGACAGGAACGAGCCCATGCCCAGCGCTTCGACCTGCTTGCGGTCCATGACCTCGACCTTCAGCGACTTGAATTCTCGCGCCAGGCGTTTGGCGGTGTCGCCGAGGTAGGTGGGGGTGCAGATGTTGCCCGGCAGGTTGCCCAGCGTGCGGGTCAGCTCCATGCCGTTGGCGATGGCGCTGCCTTCGCGCAGGCCTTTCTGGGCTTGCGTGGCATCGGCGCGCTCGACGACCTGCACGATCTTCTTGAGCTTGGGGCGCGCGTCGCGGTCGGGCTTGCCGAAGCTTGCGTCGTAGTAGTAGGCCGCGCCGCCGGCCGCGATCGCGGCGCTGCGGGCGCGCGTAATGACGTCGACGCCGGCGATGGGATTGGCGACCAGCGTGGACACGCCTTCGGTGAGTTGGGCCGAGACGCAGGCCGAGGCAAATGCCTGTTCGGCCGACGCGTGAGTGCGGGCCGAATATTCATCCTGCTTGCCCAGGCCAACCAGGACGACGCGCTGCGCGGAGACGCCCGGCAGCGTGCGCAGCGTCAGGGTCGAGCCGGCGCGGCCGCGGAATTCACTTTTGACCACCGCACGGACGGCGCCATTGGAAGCGCGGTCGATGATGTCGGCGGCGGGGCTCAACACGCCGTCCGCGTACACGCCGACGGCGAGGGCGGCGGTTTTGACCTGGTGCAGGGAAGCAGTGGTCTGTGTGCTAAATTCCATGAGGGTTTCCCGTGTGCGTCTGTGTATGATGCGGTCGATTATCCCGCATATTCTCCCATGTCTCTATTCAAACGCTCTGTCGTCAGCGAGATCACCAGTCACGCTGGCGTTGTCTTTTCCACGTTGCTCGTCGTGTGGCTCAGCGTGCTTCTCGTGCGCCTGCTCGGCGAGGCCGCGGGAGGCAACATCGGAGCGGACGTGGTGGTGGTGCTTGCCGCGCTCTCTACCATCACTGCGCTGCCGACCATTCTGGCGGTCTCGATCTTCATTGCCGTGCTGACCACGGTCACGCGCAACTACCGCGAATCCGAAATGGTGGTGTGGTTTGCCAGCGGCCTGTCGCTGGCCGACTGGCTCAAGCCGGTGCTGCGCGTGGCGGTGCCCGTCGCGATCGCCGTGGCGGGGCTGACGCTGGTGGCCTCGCCCTGGGCCTACCGCCAGATCGGCGAATACCACGAACGCTTCGAGCAGCGCTCGGACCTGTCCAAGGTCACGGCTGGCCAATTCGCCGAGTCCTCGGGCGGCAACCGCGTGTTCTTTGCCGAAGACCCGGTCAATCCCACCGACGAACTTGGCAATGTGTTCGCGCGCGAGATCGGTCCCGAATGGCTGAGCGTGCTGACCGCGAGCAGCGCGCATATCGAAACCCTGCCCAACGGCGACCGCTTTCTGGTGCTGGGCGAAGGGCATCGCTACGACCTGAAGCCTGGCACGCCCGAGCTGCGCCTTGTGCACTTCGAAAAATACGGTCTGCGCCTGGAAAGCAAGGGGGGCGGCGACCCGGTGGCCGAGGCCCGCGCGGCGGCAGAGCGATCCTCGAAGGCGCGCAGCACGCCGCAACTGATCGAGGACAACACCAACAGCAGCTGGTCGCAGGTGATGTGGCGGATTTCGCTGCCGCTTGCGGCGCTGAATCTTGCGCTGCTGGCCATTCCGCTTGGCGCGGTGAATCCGCGGCTGGGGCGTTCGGGCGACCTGCTCATCGCCGGTCTGGTCGGTCTGCTCTACATGAACCTGATCAACCTGTCGCGCGCCTGGATCTCCAACGGCAAGCTCAGTTTCGGTCTGGGGGTATGGGCCATCCACGGCGCCGTCGCGCTGTTGACCGTCTTCCTGCTGATGCGCCGCCTGCGCGTCAAGGCGCCCAAGAACAACACCTAGCAAGACAGGCGGTGTCAGGGCGCGCCTGTTAGGGCAGATATTTCATCGTCCCGCGCCGGCCTGCCAGCAGGTCGGCGTTTCTCAAGACCGATTTGCGGATGAACTCCCACAGCGCGGTCACGCGCTTGAGCTTGCGCAGGTCTTCATGGCAATACATCCAGAACGAGCGAGTGATGGCGATCTCGTCTTCCAGCACTGGCTTTAGCCGCGGATCCTGTGCCGCGATGAAGCACGGCAGGATGGCAAGCGACTGCCCCTGCAGCGCCGCGTGGTATTGGGCCACGACGCTCGTGCTGCGCAACACCACCTTGCTTGCCGGCAGCAGGTCTTCCAGATAGCGCAGGCGCTCGCTGAACAACAGCTCGTCCACATAGCCGATGAACGTGTGATCCGCCAGGTCTTCGCGGCGAGTGATGGGCGCATGGTTGGCCAGATAACCCGGCGTGCCGTACAGCCGCAACGTGTAGTCGCACAGCTTGCTGCACACGTACGGGCCGCGCTGCGGCCGTTCGATGGTGATGGCCAGGTCGGCTTCGCGCTTGGACAGGCTGACAAAGCGCGGCACGGGCAGGATGTCCAGCGTGATGTGCGGATAGCGCCGCTGGAAGTCGGCCGCGAGCGGCGTCAACACGTAGCTGCCGAAGCCTTCGGTGGCGCCGATGCGCAGGTGACCCGACAGCGCCTGTCCGATGCCGGACAGGTTTTCGCGCGCCGTGTGCACCACGCTTTCCATTTGCTCGGCGTGGACGAAGAGGCGCTGGCCGTCGTCCGTCAGTACGAACCCCGCGCTGCGCGACTTCTCGAATAGCAGCGTATCCAGCTCGGTTTCCAGCGCCCGAATCCGGCGCGACACGGTGGTGTGCTCCACGCCCAGCTTGCGCGCCGCGGCGCTGACGCGCTGGGTGCGGGCCACTTCCAGGAAATACCGCAGGCTGTCCCAATCAAGCAAGATCCGTCGCTCCAGGCCCCCGGCAGCACGTTGCGCCGGCGACATTTTTGTATGTGCATGAATGCACAAGGAATGTGCATTTCTGGTGTTGCTTGTTGATTTTCACACATCTACACTGGTTCGGCTGGCCTTGGGCTATGCCCTGGGACCGCAAGCCGCGAAGACGGCGCCACAACGCTACTACTCAGCGCATAAAAACTCAGGAGACAAATCCATGAAATTGCACGCACGCGGGCTCGCCGCAGGCTTGTGTCTGGGCGCCGGTTTGATTGGGCAGGCCCATGCGGCGGACAAGCCGCCAGTGAAGATCGGCATTCTGACGGATATGTCCGGCACCTACGCCGGCATGGGGGGCGCAGGCTCGGTCGCGGCGGCGCAATTGGCCATCGACGACTGCCTTGCCGCGCAGTGCAAGGGCATGAAGATCGATCTGGTGTCCGCGGACAACCAGAACAAGGCCGACGTGGGCGCCGCCCGGGCGCGCGAATGGTTCGACCGCGACGGCGTCACCGCCATTGCCGACCTCACCAATTCCGCAGTCGCACTCGCCGTTCAGGGGATTGCCCGCGAAAAAAACAAGGTCGTGATGTTCTCCGGCCCGGCCACCACGGCGTTGACCAACAAGGACTGCTCGCCGGTCGGCTTTCACTGGATGTTCGATACCTACTCGCAGTCCGCGGGCGGCGCCAAGGCCACCGTGCGCGAGGGCGGCAAGTCCTGGTTCTTCATCACCGTCGACTACGCGTTCGGCCACTCGCTGGAAGCCGACACGGCCAAGGCGGTGAAGGCACTGGGCGGCACGGTGGCCGGCAATGTCCGCCACCCGCTGAACGCGCCCGACTTCGCGTCCTATCTGCTGCAGGCGCAGAGCTCAAAGGCGCAGGTGGTGGCGCTGGCCAATGGCGGCCAGGACACCGTCAATGCGGTCAAGCAGGCGCGCGAGTTCGGCATCGTGGCAGGCGGGCAGCGGCTGGTTTCCCTGCTGATCTTCCTGTCCGATCTGCGTGCGCTCGGCCTGGAGAACGCGCAGGGGCTGTCTTACGTGGATGGCTTTTACTGGGATTACGACGACGCCACGCGTGAGTGGTCGGGGCGCTTCGAGAAGGCGTTCCGCGGCCTGAAGCCCACGATGACGCAGGCGGGCGTGTATTCCAGCGTGCTGCATTACCTGCGCGCGGTGGCCGCCGCCAACAGCACCGACGGCAAGGTTGTCGCCGACAAGATGCGCGAGATCCCCATCAAGGATCCCATCATGCGCAATGCGTCGATCCGCCCGGACGGCCGCGTGATCCACGATATGTACCTGTACGAAGTCAAGAAGCCCGCGGACTCCAAGGGCGGCTGGGACTATTCGAAGCTGGTGGCCACCATTCCGGCGGCCGAAGCCTTCCAGCCCCTGGCCGATTCGACCTGCCCGCTGGTGAAGAAATAGCGCCAAGCCCGCGGGCGCTGTCCCGCGGGCGCGGCTCGATCCAAGAACGCGGATTTTCATCCGCATCGACTACGCAGTGTGAGGAGCAACAAAATGAGTGAAGTCCCGCGCGTTCCGCTACTGATCGGCGGCAAGCTTGTGCAGTCCAAAACCACCGAATGGCGAGACGTGATCAACCCCGCCACCCAGGAGGTCGTTGCCAAGGTGCCCTTCGCCACGCGCGAAGAACTGGACCTGGCCGTCTCCAACGCCAAGGAGGCCTTCAAGACCTGGCGCAACGCCGGGCAGGGCACGCGCATGCGCGTCATGCTCAAGTTCCAGGAACTGCTGCGCGCCAATACCGGCAAGCTGGCCGAGATGATCACCCGCGAACACGGCAAGACGCTGCCGGACGCCGAGGGTGAAGTCGGCCGTGGCCTGGAAGTGGTCGAGCACGCCTGCTCGATCGCCAACCTGCAACTGGGCGAGTACGCGGAGAACGCGGCGTCCGGCATCGATGTCTACACCCTGATCCAGCCGCTGGGCGTGTGCGCGGGCATCACCGCGTTCAACTTCCCGGTCATGCTGCCGTGCTTCATGTTTCCCATCGCCGTGGCGTGCGGCAACACGTTCGTGTTGAAGCCTTCTGAGCAGGATCCGACGTCGTCGCTGTTCCTGGCGGAATTGGCGCTGGAAGCCGGCCTGCCCCCGGGCGTGCTGAACGTGGTGCACGGCGGTCCTGAAACGGCCAACGGCCTGTGCGAGCACCCCGACATCAAGGCGGTGTCGTTCATCGGCTCGACCCGCGTGGGCACCGAGATCTACAACCGCGCGTCGGCCGCCGGCAAGCGCTGCCAGTCCATGATGGGCGCGAAGAACCACTGCGTGGTCCTGCCGGATGCCGATCCCGAAGTGGCGCTGAACCAGCTGCTGGGCGCCGCCTTTGGTGCGGCCGGCCAGCGCTGCATGGCCTCGTCCGTGGCGGTGCTGGTGGGCGAAGCCCGCAACTGGCTGCCCGACTTCGTCGAGCGCGCCAAGAAGCTCAAGGTCAACGCCGGCACGGATCGCGAAGCCGACCTGGGTCCGCTGGTGTCGCCCAACGCCAAGAAGCGCGTCGAAAGCCTGATCCAGAAGGGCGTGGACGAAGGCGCCAAGCTGCTGCTGGACGGCCGCAACCTGAAGGTGGCCGGCTTCGAGGAAGGCAACTTCGTCGGCCCGACCGTGTTCGACGGCGTCGCTGAGAACATGACTATCTACACGGAAGAGATCTTCGGGCCGGTCCTGTGCTGCGTCGGTGTCGAGACCCTGGAAGACGCGGTGGCGTTCATCAACCGCAACCCCAACGGCAACGGCGTCGCGCTGTTCACGCAGGACGGGGGCGCGGCGCGCTACTTCCAGAACAACATCGACGTGGGGCAGGTGGGCATCAACGTGCCGATCCCCGTGCCGGTGGCGTGGTTCAGCTTCACGGGTTCGCGCGGCTCCAAGCTGGGCGACCTGGGCCCCAACGGCAAGCAGGCGGTGCAGTTCTGGACGCAGACCAAGACGGTGACCGCGCGCTGGTCGGCACACGCCAAGACCGTGAACACCACGATCTCGATGCGCTGAAAGAGGGACGCCTTGCTCCTAAGCTTATATCGATAATTCATATAGCAAGGCGTTCTTATTACTTATAATTGGCCGGTCTATCAGGGGCCAATTAATGAACCTCCAGCAATTTCGTTTCGTGCGTGAAACCATCCGGCGCGACTTCAACCTGACTGAAGCCGCCCGGATGCTCTACACGTCGCAGCCCGGCGTTTCGAAGGCCATCATCGAGTTCGAGGACGAGCTGGGCATCAAGATCTTCGAACGTCATGGCAAGCGCATCAAGGGGCTGACCAAGCCCGGCCTGGCCGTGTCGCAGGTGATTGACCGCATCATGCGCGAGGTCGACAACCTGAAAAAAGTCAGCGACGAATTCGCACGCCGCGACGAAGGCGGCCTGGTCATTGCCTGCACCCACACGCAGGCGCGCTATCTGCTGCCCCGCGTGATCCCGGCGTTCCGCAAGCAGTTCCCCAAGGTTCACCTGTCGCTGGCCGAGGGCAGCCCCGCCCAGCTGGCCGAAATGGTGCTGCATGAACAGGCGGATCTGGCGCTGGCGACCGAATCGCTGGCGCTGACGCCGGGCCTGGCCACGCTGCCGGTCTACGCGTGGGAGCACACGGTGGTGGTGCGGCCCGATCATCCGCTGGCCGAGCTGACCTCCAGCGCCGCCAAGCGCCTGTCGCTGGCGCAACTGGCCGAATACCCCATCGTGACCTACGACCGGGCTTTTACCGGCCGCAGCACGATCGACGAGATCTTCGCCAACCAGGGCATTCATCCGGATATCGTGCTCGAAGCGATCGACGCCGATGTGATCAAGACCTACGTGGACGTGGGCCTGGGCATCGGCATCATCGCAGGCGTTGCCTATGATCCGCGCCGCGACTCGAATCTGGTCGGCCTGCCCGTGGGACACCTGTTCGGCACGCATACCACGCGCGTGGGCGTGAAGGCCGGCGTGTTCCTGCGCGACTACGTCTACACATTCCTGGAGATGCTGGCGCCGTCGCTGACCCGGGCCGTCGTCACCGACGCGGTGCAGGGCACGCCGAAGTAGCCCGCATCGCCGCAGCATGCGTGAAAAAGCGCGACGTCCTTACGACGTCGCGTTTTTTTTGCCTGCGATTCAGGCGGGGAGGGTGAGACGGCTATCCCATTCGACAAGCTCATAAAAATAATTAAATAAGAACTGATCTCATTTAAGTTGACGAAAAAATAGGAATCATTATCATTACATCCAGGCTCAACGACCCAGTGAGGTAAATCATGACGGCAGGACTTAGTGCAGTGGTAGTGGGCGCCGACCGCCTCGGCAATATTCCCGATCTGCTAAAAGGTCACAACATCTCGATCACGCACCACATCAGCGGGCGCGATCCCTCGCATCAAAAGAAGACGTTGCAACTACCTTCCGGCACGCAACTGGTCATTCTGCTGACCGATTTTCTTGGCCACAATGTCATGAAGACCTTCCGCAACGCGGCGCAGCGCGGCGGCATCCGGGTCGTGGCTTGTCGCCGTTCCGTGTGCAGCATGCAGCAAGCCCTGCAGCAATGCGGCCTGTGCCCGCGCGCCGGCACCGTTCATTGACGGGACGCGTCTTGCCGCGCATCCAAGACAAACTGGGGAGGCCGATACGGCCTGCGGCCTGATCGCCGCGAAGAGAAAAAACAAAAACGCCGCCGGACGGAAAGTCGGGCGGCGTTTTGCATTTGGACGATGGCGGCAGGTTGGCCTGCGTGCGAAGATGTTGCCCAGAAGACGGGCAGGGTCCGGCAGGGCGGTCAGTTGGACGCGCGGGCCGACGCCATCAGGGTGTTGTCCAGGCGGCGGGCGCCGTTGTAGCGCTTGGACCAGTAGGCCATGGTCATGCTTTCGACGCGCACCACGCCACCGGCGCTGGGCGAATGCACGAAGCGGTCGTCGCCCAGGTAGATGCCAACGTGGGAATAGCGGCGGCCCATGGTGTTGAAGAAGACGAGGTCGCCGACCTGCAGTTCGTTCTTGGCGACGGCCACGCCTTGCTGGGCGATTTCTGCGGCGTTGCGGGGCAGCTTCAGGCCCAGACCGCGTTCGGCCGAGTAAGCGACCAGGCCGCTGCAGTCAAAGCCGGTTTCGGGGGTACTGCCGCCGAAGCGGTAGCGGATGCCCAGGTGATTCAGGGCTTCGCTGACCATGGCGTTGTCGCTGCCGACACCCGAATGGGTGCGCTGGCGTTCACGCTTGAATTTCTGGACCACCAGCATGCCGATCGGGTCATCGGCGGTGGCAACCCATTCCATCTCGTAGGGATCGATCTCGGACGTATGGGCGGTTGACTTTTGACTAGTGCTTGCACAACCGGCCAGACCCGCAAAGCAAGCAACCAACGCGAGCATGCGCAGACCGCCCTTTGCATGGCCAGTGGTTGAATTGAATCGCGCGGGGTTGGAGTGTCGATGCATTCGCCTGGGGATGAATCACTGAATGACAGCAAAAACCCGCGCTTTAGCCGCGGATGGGGCCGAAATGTCAGCAAATTCAACAATTATGTGCAACTTCGCGGGGATTCTACCAAACTTTTAAGGCCGATTCGTGACGTAACGGCCCTAAATATCCATGCAGCGTGGACATCTGGAAGAATTTTTTGACTTGCGGCAAGCCTCGTGCAAGGTTTGCCTACCAGAATGGCTGAAAAGATTAGACAAAAAATCAATCAGCCTTAAGGCCTATGAACAATACCAGGAGACAAACATGCAAAGAACCCGGGATTTCCACTATCGCTCGGTTCATGACCGCGACGCGTTCTGGCGCGAAGAGGCCACGCGCATTCACTGGGAAACGCCATTTGACAGTGTGCTGGACTTCTCGCGTCCGCCCTTCGCCAAGTGGTTCGTTGGCGGGCGCACCAACCTGTGCCACAACGCGGTAGACCGCTGGCTGCCCACGCAGGCGGACAAGCCGGCCCTCATCTGGGTGTCCACGGAAGTGGATCGCGAACAGGTCTATACGTGGCAGGACGTCTTTGAAGAAGTGAACGCCGCCGCCGCCATGCTGCGCGAACTGGGGGTGGGGCGCGGCGACCGGGTCCTGCTTTACATGCCCATGGTGCCCGAAGCGGTATTCACGATGCTGGCGTGCGCCCGGATCGGCGCGGTCCACTCGGTGGTGTTCGGCGGGTTTGCATCCGTGAACCTCGCGCAGCGCATCGACGACGCCGCGCCCAAGGTGGTGGTGTGCACGGACGGCGGCTCGCGCGCCGGCAAGGTCGTGCCGTACAAGCCGCTGCTGGATCGTGCGTTGGGCCTGGCCAAGTCGCCGCCCGCGTCGGTGGTGGTGTTCGATCGCGGTCTGGCGCCGTTCGAGCCGGTGGCCGGGCGCGACCTGGATTACGCGACGCTGCGCGAACGCCACCGCGGCGCCCGGGTGCCCGTCGAATGGCTGGAATCGTCCGAGCCCAGCTACATCCTTTACACCTCCGGGACCACCGGCCGTCCCAAGGGCGTGCAGCGCGACACCGGCGGCTACGCCGTGGCGCTGGCCTCGTCCATGGAATACCTGTTCGACGGCCGACCTGGCGACACCTATTTTTGCACCAGCGACATCGGCTGGGTGGTGGGGCATTCCTATATCGTCTACGGACCGCTCATTGGCGGGCAATCGACCATCCTGTACGAAGGGACGCCCGTGCGCCCGGATGGCGCGATCCTCTGGAAGCTGGTCGAGCAGTACGGCGTGAATACGCTCTTCTCGGCGCCCACGGCCGTACGCGTGCTCAAGCGCCAGGATCCCGAACTGCTCAAGCGGCATGACCTGTCCACCCTGCGCGCGGTCTACCTGGCCGGGGAGCCGCTGGACGAGCCGACCGCGCAATGGATCTCCGAAGGGCTGGGCAAGCCCATCATCGACAACTACTGGCAGACGGAATCGGGCTGGCCAATCCTGTCGGCGCAACCCGGCATCGAAAAAGTGCCCACCCGGTTCGGCAGCCCCTCGTTCCCGGTCTACGGCTTTGACGCGCGCATCGTCAGCGAGTCCACCGGCGAAGACCTGGGCCCCGAGCAGAAGGGCGTGGTGGCCATCGTGCCGCCGCTGCCGCCCGGCGCCATGTCCACCATCTGGGGTGACGACGCGCGCTTCGTCGAGACCTATTTCACGTCGATTCCGGGCCGGCAGGTGTATTCGACCTTCGACTGGGGGCGGGTGGACGCCGACGGCTACTGGTTCATCCTGGGCCGCACGGACGACGTGATCAACGTGGCGGGACACCGGTTGGGCACGCGCGAAATCGAGGAATCCGTCAACAGCCACAGCGGCATTGCCGAGTGCGCGGTGGTGGGTGTGTCCGACCCGTTGAAGGGGCAGGTCGCCATGGCGTTTGCCGTGCTGAAGAATCCCGCCGGCGCCGACACGCCGGAAGCGGCAAAGCAGCTGGAAGGCGATATCATGCGCCTGGTGGAAGAACAGCTTGGGGCGGTGGCAAGGCCGGCCAGGATCCGGTTCGTGGGCGCGCTGCCCAAGACCCGTTCCGGCAAGGTGCTGCGCCGCGCGATCGTCGCGGTATGCGAGTCGCGCGATCCCGGCGACCTGACCACCATGGAAGACCCTAACGCCCTCGAACAGATCAAGGAGTCACTGCAATGAAAACCAAACCCGTGCTGAGCGCCGACGACGTCAAAAAGATCCTGGCCGCGGCCGAAGCACACGCCTTGCAGAACAAGTGGGCCGTCACCATCGCCGTGACCGACGATGGCGGCCATCTGCTGGGCATGCTGCGACTGGACGATGCGGCTCCCATCTCGTCGCACATCGCGCCGGCCAAGGCCAAGACGGCCGCGCTGGGCCGCCGCGAATCGCGCATCTACGAAGAACTCATCAACAACGGCCGCTACTCGTTCCTGTCGGCGCCCCTGATCGAAGGCATGCTCGAGGGCGGCGTTCCGGTCATTGCCGACGGCCAGGTC
Organism: Achromobacter mucicolens; assembly: GCF_029866465.1. Classification (NCBI taxonomy): domain Bacteria; kingdom Pseudomonadati; phylum Pseudomonadota; class Betaproteobacteria; order Burkholderiales; family Alcaligenaceae; genus Achromobacter; species Achromobacter mucicolens. Next base: position 1,344,405 of record NZ_CP123364.1, read on the forward strand.
ATCGGCGCGGTGGGCGTCTCGGGCGTGAAGTCGACCGAAGACGTGCAGATTGCACAAGCAGGCATCGCCGCGCTGGGCCTATGAGCCAGGCGCAGCCGCCGGAAACGCCGGCCGGCGTTTCCGCGCTGGACCCCCGGGGGGCGGGCGACGGTCCGCTGAACCCGGGCGTCACGCGGCGCGAAGTCCTGGCCTGGGCCATGTACGACTTCGCGAACTCCGGCTACACCACCGTAATCCTCACGGCGGTCTTCAGCACCTATTTCGTCGGCGTGGTAGGCGGGCGCGCCTCGTGGGCCACGCTGGCCTGGACGGCGGCGCTGTCGCTGTCGTACCTGCTCATCATGCTGACCATGCCCACGCTGGGCGCGCGCGCCGATGCGCGGGCCAGCAAGCGGCGGCTGCTCTACACCAGCACGATCGGCTGCGTGGCTGCCACGCTGGTACTCACGCAGGCTGGTCCGGGCGACGTGTGGCTCGCGCTGGCCGCCATCGTCGTGTCCAACTACTGCTATTGCGTCGGCGAGTCCGTGGTCGCCGCCTTTTTGCCCGAACTCGCCCGGCCGCAGGCGCTGGGCCGCGTGTCGGGCTGGGGCTGGAGCTTCGGCTATTGCGGCGGCATGCTGACGCTGGGCCTGTCGCTCGTCGTGGTGACGCTGGCCGAGGCCCGCGGCGCCACCGCCGAAGAATTCGTGCCGTGGGTCATCGTGGTCACGGCGTCTGTCTTTGCGCTGGCTGCGATGCCGTCGTTCTTCCTGCTGCGCGAGCGCGCTCGGCCGCAGCCGGGCAATCCGGCCGCGCTGCACATGCTCAAGCGGCTGGCGTACGCCTGGCGTGAAACGGGCCTGCACTTTCCGGAATTCCGCCGCCTCTTGATGTGCATTGCCTGCTACCAGGCCGGGATCTCCGTCGTGATCACGCTGGCGGCCGTGTATGCGTCCGAAGTCATGGGCTTCACCACGCCGCAGATCATGCTGCTGGTGTTCACGGTGAACATCGGCGCGGCGGCGGGGGCGTTTTCGTTCGGCTACGTGCAGGACCGCATCGGCCACAAACCGGCGCTGGCCATCACGCTGGCCGGGTGGATCGTGATGGTGCTGGTGGCCTACTCGGCCGTCACCGCGCCCGTGTTCTGGGTGGCGGCCGCGCTGGCCGGGCTGTGCATGGGCACCACGCAAAGCGCGGGCCGCGCCATGACCGGCGCCTTGGCGCCCGCGGGCCGGCTGGCCGAGTTCTATTCGCTGTGGACCTTTGCCGTGCAGCTTGCCGCCGTGATCGGTCCGTTGACGTACGGGCTGGTGACGTGGGGCACGGACGGCAATCACCGCCTGGCCATCCTCGTCACAGGGTTGTTCTTCGTCGGAGGACTGGCCCTGTTGTCGCGGGTGGACATGAAACGCGGCCTCGCCCGGCAGACCGGCTGAACGCCGTATTCGTCAAGCCTGATGCGGCTGCTATCCTTATGGACTGCCTTGCGCCGGCGCGTTTCGATGCGGCGGCGCATGCTGATTGCTTGGCATTGTTGGCGCGCCGCGTGACGGCGCGCCGTTGGCTTGTGCATGCTGCCCGGTTGGCGCCTTGGGGCGTCTTCCTGCCCAGATCCGGCGCAGACGCATCGCCTTGGGCCTAGTCAATCTGCGGGCTCCGGCCCGCATTTTGCGTAAGGTGCCCGTAAGAGCGCGGCGATACGGTTGCAGGTGGGTAATAAAAAAGCAGCATAAACAACAGAATCACCGTTTGGAGACAAGATCATGTCGAACGCTATTCAGTCCGTCCTGGTGGAAAACCGCGTGTTTCCGCCGCCCGAGCGCGCCGCGCAGGGCGCCGCGATTCCCAGCATGGACGCCTATAACGCGCTGTGCGCGCAGGTCGAGAACGACTTCGACGGATTCTGGGCCGGCCAGGCCCGCGACAATCTGCAATGGACCAAGCCGTTCACGCAGGTCCTGGACGAATCCGACGCGCCGTTCTACCGCTGGTTCGGCGACGGCGAACTGAACGTCTCGGCCAATTGCCTGGACGTCCACCTGACCAACGGCAACGCCGACAAGACCGCCATCATCTTCGAATCCGACGACGGCAAGGTCAACAAGGTGACCTACCGCGAACTGCTGGCGCGCGTGTGCCGCTTCGCCAACGGGCTGGCGGCGCTGGGCTACAAGAAGGGCGACCGCGCCATCATCTACATGCCCATGTCCATCGAAGCCGTGGTGGCCATGCAGGCCTGCGCGCGCCTGGGTGTGACGCACTCGGTGGTGTTCGGCGGCTTCTCGGCCAAGAGCCTGCAGGAGCGCATCGTCGACGTGGGCGCCTCGCTCATCATCACCGCCGACGAACAGGTGCGCGGCGGCAAGACCATCCCGCTCAAGCCCGCCGTCGAAGAGGCCATCGCCATGGGCGGCTGCGAGGCCGTCAAGAAGGTCGTCGTGTACCGCCGCACGGGCGGCAAGGTGCAATGGAACGACAGCCGCGACCTCTGGATGCACGAGGTCGAGGACGGCCAGCCCGACACCTGCGAGCCGGTTCCGGTCAACGCCGAGCACCCGCTCTTCATCCTGTACACCTCCGGTTCGACCGGCAAGCCCAAGGGCGTGCAGCATTCGTCCGCCGGCTACCTGCTGTGGGCGCTGCTGACGGTCAAATGGACCTTCGACGCGCGCAAGGACGACGTCTACTGGTGCACCGCGGACGTGGGTTGGGTCACCGGCCACACGTACATCACGTACGGTCCGCTGGCCGCCGGCCTGACGCAGATCGTCTTCGAAGGCGTGCCCACCTATCCGAACGCCGGCCGCTTCTGGGACATGATCGCGCGCCACAAGGTCACCACGTTCTACACCGCGCCCACCGCGATCCGTTCGCTGATCAAGGCTGCCGAGGCCACGCCGGAAGCGCACCCCAAGAATTTCGACCTGGACTCGCTGCGCATCATCGGCACGGTGGGCGAGCCCATCAATCCCGAAGCGTGGATCTGGTATCACAAGAACGTGGGTCGCGAACGCTGCCCCATCGTGGACACCTGGTGGCAGACCGAGACCGGCGGCCACATGATCACGCCGCTGCCGGGCGCCACGCCCACCAAGCCGGGCTCGTGCACGCTGCCCCTGCCGGGCATTGCCGCGGCCATCGTCGATGAAACCGGCGGCGACGTCGAAAAGGGCAATGGCGGCTTCCTGGTCATCAAGCGTCCGTGGCCGGCCATGATCCGCAACATCTGGGGCGACCCGGAGCGCTTCAAGAAAAGCTACTTCCCGGCCGAACTGCGCGGCTATTACCTGGCGGGCGATGGCGCGCAGCGCGATGCGGACGGCTACTTCTGGATCATGGGGCGCATCGACGACGTCCTGAACGTGTCGGGCCACCGCCTGGGCACGATGGAAGTCGAATCGGCGCTGGTGGCGCACGAAATGGTGGCCGAGGCCGCCGTCGTGGGCCGTCCCGACGACACGACCGGCGAGGCCGTGGTGGCCTTCGTGGTGCTCAAGCGTTCGCGTCCGGAGGGCGAGGAGGCCCAGGCCATCGCCAAGCAATTGCGCGACTGGGTGGCCCGCGAGATCGGCCCCATCGCCAAGCCCAAGGACATCCGCTTTGGCGACAATCTGCCCAAGACGCGTTCGGGCAAGATCATGCGCCGCCTCTTGCGCGTGGTCGCCAAGGGCGAGGAAGTGACGCAGGACGTCTCGACGCTGGAAAATCCCGCCATCCTGGAGCAGCTCTCCAAGCCGCTGTAGTCGCATCGGGCCGGATCCCACCGGCCATTTGCATCGCGACAGGCGCATAATGAAGACGCCCGTGCCGGCATGTTGCGGCACGGGCGTCTTCATTCCTGATCGCCAGATCCCCTTGCATGGAGCCACACCCGTGAGCAGCAGTTTCGATCGCGCAGGGCTTGCCCTGATGTTCAGCACCATCCTGGTCTGGGCCGGTAGCTGGATTGCGATGAAGCTGATCGTCCCCTACATCGGCCCCTTCGACTTCGTGGCGCTGCGCTACGTGGTGGGCAGCCTGGTGCTCTTCGCGCTGGCGATCGCAACGCGCCGGCCGCTGTCGATGCCGCCCTGGAAACTGACCCTCTTGATCGGCCTGACGCAGACTGCGGGATTCCAGGGCTTCGTGCAGACCGCGCTGGTGGACGGCGGGGTGGGCAAGGTGTCGCTCATGGCGTACACCATGCCGTTCTGGGTCGTGCTGTTTGCCTGGTGGCTGCTGGGCGAGCGGCCCACCGCGCGCCACGCGGCGGGCATCGCGCTGGCTGCTGTCGGGCTGGTCTGTTTCGTCGAGCCCTGGAACGGCCTGGGCGACATCCGCCCCGTGCTGCTGGGCCTGGGCAGCGGCCTGTGCTGGGGCGTGGGCACGGTGTTGTCCAAGCGCATGTTCGATCGCCACGCGCCGGATGTGATGACGTTCACGGCCTGGCAGATGCTGTTCGGCGGCCTGGTCATGACGCCCGTGGCCTGGCTGGTGCCGCAGATGCCCGCCCAATGGGGTTGGCAGCTTTGGGCCGGCATGACATACATTGTGCTGATCGCTACCGCGGCAGGCTGGCTGCTGTGGCTGCAGGTCGTGCGCCGCGTGCCCGCGTCGATCGCCGGCCTGTCCAGCCTCGGTGTGCCGGTCGTGGCCATGCTGCTGGCCTGGGCGTTCCTGTCCGAGCGGCCCACGCCGGTCGAGCTGGGCGGCATGGCGCTGATCCTGGCGGGCATTTTTGTCGTCAGCCGCGCGGCGCCGGCAGCGAAAGCCGATTGACCCTTCCGACTTCCCGTTTTCCCGTTTTCCTGGAACCCTCATGATTGATCTGCGTAGCGATACCGTCACCCGGCCCGGCGCCGCCATGTTGCAGGCGATGGCCACTGCCCCCGTGGGCGACGACGTGATGGGCGACGATCCCACCGTGATCCGCCTGCAAAAAACCCTGGCCGAACGCACCGGCAAGGCCGCGGGCCTGTTCTTTCCGTCGGGCACGCAAAGCAACCTGGCCGCGCTCATGGCGCATTGCGAGCGGGGCGACGAATACCTGGTCGGCCAGCTTGCGCACACCTACAAATACGAAGGCGGCGGCGCGGCGGTGCTGGGCAGCATCCAGCCGCAACCCATCGAGCACGCGCCCGACGGATCCCTGCCGCTGGAAAAGCTGTCCGCGGCCGTCAAGCCCAAAGGCGATCCGCACTTTGCGCGCACGCGTCTGCTGGCGCTGGAGAACACCTTTCACGGCAAGCTGATCCCGGCGGCCTACATCCAGGCGGCCACGTCGTGGGCGCGCGAGCAGGGGCTTTCCACGCACCTGGACGGCGCGCGCGTGTTCAATGCGGCGGTCGCAAGCGGCAAGCCCGTGGCCGAGCTTTGCGCGCCCTTCGATACGGTGTCCATCTGCTTTTCCAAGGGGTTGGGCGCGCCGATCGGGTCGGTGCTGGTCGGCAGCAAGGAACTGATCGAACGCGCGCATCGCTGGCGCAAGATGCTGGGCGGCGGGCTGCGCCAGGCGGGCGTGCTGGCGGCCGCGTGCCTGTACGCGCTGGAGCATAACGTTGAACGGCTGGCCCAGGATCACGACAATGCGCGCCTGCTGGCCGAAGGCCTGCGCGCCATCCCGGGCGTGGACGTGCTGAGCCAGGACACCAACATGGTGTTCGCGCGGTTCGAGCCGTCGCGCTGCGACGCGCTGACCGAGGCGCTGGGCAAGGAAGGCATCCTGATGCGCGCCGTCTACGGCGGTCCGACCCGCCTGGTGACGCACCTGGACGTGTCGGCCGAGGACGTGCGGCGCGTGGTCGAGACGGTGGGCCGTCTGCTGCGGTAGGCGGTCAGGGGGCAAAGGGATGGCCTCCCGGACGAGCGCGTCCCGGACTAACGCGTCCCGGACTAACGCGTCCCGGCGGTTTCACCCGTGGCGCTGGCGGCTGTCGGCGGGCGCCTCGTCCCGCTCCTGCATGCCGTAGTCGCGCACCACCTGCGCAACGCGAAGGCGGTAGTTCTGAAACACCCCGCCACGCCCGGCCTGCTGGGCGCGGCGGTGCGATTCCAGCGAACGCCAGCGCTTGACTGCCGCTTCGTCGCGCCAGAATGACAGCGACAGCAGCTTGCCTGGCGTGGACAGGCTTTGAAAGCGTTCGACGGAAATGAAACCGTCCACGGTGCGCAGTTCATCGATCAGGCCGGCGGCGATGTCCAGGTACGGGGCAGGATCGCCATGGGCGGGCTCGACTTCGAATATCACGGCAATCATCGGTTGTGGTCCTCGGGAAAATCAAATTGGGGCACGCGGGCGTTGGGCAGCGGACGATGGCGAAAGCGCGCCGCCAGCGGGGCAGGGCCCATGCCCTGCCGCAACACGCGCAGCAGCGCATCGGCTGCATGGCTTCGCGCCAGCGACGCGCCGGGGCAGGCATGGCGGTGCGCGCCAAAGATCCATCCCGCCTCGGGTTCGATCATGGCGGCGGCGGCGAGCACCAGCAGGACGGTCTGGCCGGCTTCGATGCGCTGTCCGCCGACATCAATCGGCGCGGCCATGAACCGCCGCGTGTTGTGCAAGGGCGGATCGCGGCGCACGGTGTCGTCGATGAGACGTAGGGCGTCCTCGCGTGTCTGCACGCCCGCCGCGCCGCGCCGGCCGGCCATGATGAGCGCATTGCCCAGCAGTCCCGCGCCCGCTTCGCAAGATTGGAACAGCAGGCCCGCCAGGTTGGCGGCCAGCTGTTCGGGCGTAATGCCTGCTTGCAGTGCGTCTGCATGCAATGCGCGCAGTGCCGGGGTGGCCTCGGGCCCCGCCAGATGCGCCTGCATGCGGGCTTGCAGGCGCGCGGCGGCGGCATGGCCCGCCGAGGTCCGGTCTGCGCCCGCATCGGCGGGCAGGGCGGAAAGGAAAGCGGCGATATCGGCCGCGCAATCCGCATGAACGGCTTTGGATAGTCCCAGGAATGCTGCCTGCGCGTGCACGGGCGCCGTGTACAGATAGCGGTCGACGGCGGCGGGGGCGTGCGGCGCGGCGGCAAGCCAATCCTGCGATGCCGGGACGGCTGGTTGCAGCGGAAGGCGCGGCAATGGTCCTTCGTGATGCGCTTGCACCGGTTCCGACGCCCGGTGCGCGATGAACCCCGTCAGCAGCGGCTTCAAGCGCGCATGCGCCGCGCCGTCGTTCATGCGCACGAACCGGCCGAACAGGTCTCCCGCAGGGCCGGGGCACAAGCCGCGCGGCACGGGCTCATCCGCGGGACGCACGTGTGCGCCGGGATGCCGCAGGATGGCCGCGATGGTGTCGGGATGCGAGGCGATCCACATGCCCAGTGCCGTATCCCGGTACAGCGGACGCTCGCGCGCCAGCTGGGCATAGTAGGGATTCGGATCGGGGTGTGTGACGGCGGCCAGGGGATGGGCGGGCGGCATGGTGACGGCGGGCAATGGAGACGGCCACCAGTATCCGCCCGCGCCGGCGGCAACGATTCGGCGAGGGCCGAACTATGCCTGCGACGCGCCGTCCTCAGCCAGCAGGGCGGCGTAGCCTTGGCGCGAGTCCGGCCATTGCAGCGACAGGCCGCTGGCGCGCAACCGGGCATTGCTGAGTTTCTTGCTGCCCACGTTGGCCGGCGCGGGCGCCTCGCGCGGCGCGGGGGCGCCGATCAGCGCGGCCAGTTCGGCATACAGCGTGTGCAGCGGCAGGGGCGTGTCGTCGCAGCCCACATACACCGGCGCAACCTGCGGCAGCAGCGCCAGATGTGCCACCGCGGCAGCCGCGTCGTCGATGTGGATGCGGTTGGCCCAGTGTTCGGGCTGTACCGGCGCGCCGGCCGCGCCGCTGCGCAACCGCTCGATGAGCTGCATGCGGCCGGGCCCATACAGGCCCGCCAGCCGCAATGCCGTCGACGAGACCGGCTGCGCCGCCAGCGCAGCTTCGGCTTCGAGCAGCACGCGGCCGTTGAAGCCTTGCGGTGCAGGCGGCGTGTCCTCGTCGACCCAGGCGCCATGATGCTCGCCATACACCGCGCTGGACGAGACGAACACGATGCGCTTGAGCTGGGATCGATCCAGCGCGTGCAGCACGTTTGCCAGCCCCTCCACGAACACGCCGCGGTAGGCCTGCGGATCGCGCGCGCCAGGCGTGGGCAGGTGGATGAGCCGGGTCACGCCTTGCGGCAGCGCGTTCAGCGTGTCGGGGCGGGTGATGTCGCCCTGCAGCCACTGGATGCCGCTCGTGTCGTCGGCGGGGGGATGGCGCCGCAGGGCATGGACCTCGTCGCCGCGCGCCAGAAAGCGTTGCGCCGCGCGCTGGCCCAGGTCGCCGCAGCCGATGAGAAGTACGCGTTCGCGCATGGTGTCGCTCCAGGCAGTCGGAAAAAAGGCGCCCCGCGGGGCGCCTTTCGGGCGGGCGCAATGCGCCCGGGGTATCACATGCCGCTGTAGACCGGCCCTTCGCCGCCTTGCGGCGCCACCCAGACGATGTTCTGCGTGGGGTCCTTGATGTCGCAGGTCTTGCAATGCACACAGTTCTGCGCGTTGATCTGCAGACGGTCGTCGCCGTGGTCGTCCTTGACGAACTCGTACACGCCGGCCGGACAATAGCGCGACTCGGGGCCGCCGTACTTGGCCAGGTTCACCTTGACCGGCACGGACGGATCCTTGAGGGTCAGGTGGACGGGTTCGTTCTCGTCGTGGTTGGTGTTGGAGATGAACACCGAACTCAGTTTGTCGAACGTGAGCTTGCCGTCGGGCTTGGGATAGTCGATGCGCGCGCATTGCGACGCGGGCTGCAGACAGGCGTGGTCGGGCTTGTTGTGGCGCAGCGTCCAGGGCATCTTGCCCTTGAGCAGCAGTTGCTCGATGCCGGTCATCAGTGTTGCGACCGTGCGGCCCTTCTTGAACCACTGCTTGAAATTGCGGGCCTTGTTCAATTCCGCGTGCAGCCACGAGGCCTCGAAGGCCTTGGGGTATGCAGTCAGTTCGTCCTGGCGGCGGTCCGCAACCAGGGCGTCGAACGCGGCTTCGGCGGCCAGCTTGCCCGACTTGATGGCGGCGTGGCTGCCCTTGATGCGCGAGGCGTTCAGGAAACCGGCTTCGCAGCCGACCAGCACGCCGCCCGGGAACGTGAGCTTGGGCAGCGCCAGCAGGCCGCCCGCCGTGATGGCGCGGGCGCCGTAAGCGATGCGCTTGCCGCCTTCGAACGTGCCGCGGATGGCGGGGTGCGTCTTGTAGCGCTGGAACTCATCGAAGGGCGACAGCCACGGATTGGCGTAATCCAGGCCGACGATCATGCCCACGGCGACGAGGTTGTTGTCCAGGTGATAGAGGAACGAGCCGCCGTACGTGTCCGAATCCAGCGGCCAGCCGGCGGTGTGGATCACCAGGCCGGGCTTGGACTGGGCCGGATCGACTTCCCACATTTCCTTGATGCCGATGCCGTACGACTGCGGATTGCGGCCGTCGTCCAGCTTGAAGCGCTCGATGAGCTGGCGGCCGAGCTGGCCGCGCGAGCCTTCGCTGAACACGGTGTAGCGGGCGTGCAATTCCATGCCCGGCTGGTAGTGGTCGGTGTGGCTGCCGTCCCGGGCCACGCCCATGTCGCCCGTGGCCACGCCGCGGACGGCGCCGTTCTCGTCGTACAGCACTTCGACGGCCGCAAAGCCGGGGAAGATGTCCACGCCCAGCGCTTCGGCCTGCTCGCCCATCCACTTGACGACGTCGCCCAGACGGACGATGTAGTTGCCTTCGTTGTGAAAGCAGGGGGGCAGCAGCCAGTTGGGCGTGGCGCGCGCGCCGGTCTCGGACAGGAACAGGAACTTGTCCTGCGTGACGGCCACGTTCAGCGGCGCGCCCTTTTCCTTCCAGTCGGGGATGAGCTCGGTCAGCGCCAGCGGGTCCATCACGGCGCCGGACAGGATGTGCGCGCCCAGTTCCGCACCCTTCTCAAGTACGCAGACGCCAATCTCCTGATTCTTCTCAGCAGCCAGCTGCTTCAGACGGATTGCTGTGGCCAGGCCGGCGGGACCACCGCCAACCACGACCACGTCATATTCCATCGACTCGCGTTCAGACATTTGCAAAGCTCCCCGTATGTATTCCATATATGGCTGGAAGTATTATCGGCGATTGTATTGCAGGCGAGGGTCCTGTATGCCTTCGCATTTCTTTTAGCCTTCAGGAGTTATTGGTGAACCCGGACAATCTGTCTGCGCGGCTGCTATCGGTGGGCGACACCCATCAGCTCGAATTGCCTTTGCGCTGGGGCGATTCAGACGCCTTGAACCATCTGAACAACACGCTGTATTTCCGCCTCATGGAAGAGGCCCGCATGCAGATTCTGTATAACGCGGGCTTCAAGCTGCCGGCCGACGATGGCGCGATCCTGGCGCATGCGTCGTGCGATTTCCTGCGTCCGCTGACCTATCCTGCCACCGTGCGCGTGACGCACAAGGTCACGCGCATCGGCCGCTCCAGCGCCGAATTCGAGCTGCTGCTCGAGAAGGTCGGCGATGAGGCTGGCCCCTATGCGCGCGGCCGCAATGTGCTGGTCTGGATGGATTACGTGGCCAATACGTCCGCACCGTGGCCGCCCGAAGTCCTGGCGCAGATGGCCACGCAGTTCACGCCGGCCGAGTAAGCGCGCGCGGCCACGGGCCGCGCACCGGCCAAAATAGCGCGTGCTTTGGCCGGTCATGCCGGTAAAATCTAGCGCAAAATCAAAAAAGCAATGAGGGCGCGCCACCCTCGGCGCCGCCGCTTCACGGAAATCGGGCTTCGCCGCGATGCCCGGGTAGCGGGCGCCAACAGCCGCGCCCCAAGGAACGACTGGGCTTGTCCCGATTCCCCGATTTTTCCGGGACCCGTGCGCGGGTAGCGGCGGGGCGGGCTCACTTTGGTTAGACCTTAACTAGGAGTTGGAGCGATGGACAAGGTTTATGCAAGCGCCCAGGAGGCGCTGGCAGGCATCGTCAAGGACGGTCAGATGATCGCCGTGGGCGGTTTCGGCCTGTGCGGTATTCCCGAGGCGCTGATCGCCGCGCTGCGCGATTCGGGCGTCAAGGATCTCACCTGCATCAGCAACAACGCAGGCGTCGATGGGTTTGGTCTGGGCCAGCTGCTCAACACGCGCCAGGTGCGCAAGATGATCGCGTCCTACGTGGGCGAGAACAAGGAATTCGAACGCCAATACCTGTCGGGCGAACTCGAGCTTGAATTCACGCCGCAGGGCACGCTGGCCGAAAAGCTGCGTGCCGGCGGCGCTGGCATTCCGGCGTTCTTCACCCGCACTGGCGTGGGCACCATCGTGGCCGAGGGCAAGGAAATCCGTGAGTTCGACGGCCAGCAGTACGTGATGGAACGCTCGCTGGTGCCGGACGTGTCCCTGGTCAAGGCGCACATCGCCGACCGCAGCGGCAATCTGGTGTTTCGCAAGACGGCCCGCAACTTCAATCCGAACGTCGCCATGGCGGGCAAGTTCACGGTGGTCGAAGTCGAGGAAATCGTCGACACCGGCAGCCTGGACCCGGATCAGATCCACCTGCCCGGCATCTATGTGCAACGGATCGTGCTGAACGCCACGCCCGAAAAGCGCATCGAACAACGCACCACTCGCCCGGCCTAAGGAGAAGACGACATGGCATGGTCCCGCGATGAAATGGCGGCGCGCGCCGCGCGCGAGCTGCAAGACGGCTTTTATGTGAACCTGGGCATCGGCCTGCCCACGCTGGTTGCCAACCACGTCCCCGCGGGCGTGGAAGTGTGGCTCCAATCCGAAAACGGCCTGCTGGGCATCGGCCCGTTCCCCACCGACGATCAGGTCGACGCCGACCTCATCAACGCCGGCAAGCAGACCGTCACGACGCTGCCCGGCTCCTCGATCTTCTCGTCGGCCGACTCGTTCGCGATGATCCGCGGCGGCAAGATCAACCTGGCGATCCTGGGCGCGATGCAGGTCTCCGAGAAGGGCGATCTGGCCAACTGGATGATCCCGGGCAAGATGGTCAAGGGCATGGGCGGCGCGATGGACCTGGTGGCCGGCGTCGGCCGCGTGGTCGTGCTGATGGAACACGTGGCCAAGAAAAAGGACGGCACCGAGGACATCAAGCTGCTGCCCGAGTGCAACCTGCCGCTGACCGGCGTGGGTGTGGTCGATCTCATCATCACCGACCTGGGCGTGATGGAAGTCACCGAAAACGGCCTGAAGCTGCTGGAAACGGCGCCCGGCGTGACGGTGGACGAGATCAAGTCCAAGACGGCGGCGAAGCTGGACGTGTCTGCGGTGCAGTAACGCTGCTGAACGCCAGGCTGGTCAGGCCGGCTGATGATGCCGGCCGCCGGCAGCCAAAATCAAAGCGCCCGTTCAAACGGGCGCTTTTTTTTGTTCCTGCTTGATGCAGAGGCGGGGCGCCGCGCGCTACGCCGTCTCCTGCAACAGCATCCCCACATGCGGGATGCCGTCTTCCATGTATTCCTCGGTGACCGGCACGAAACCGTGGCCGCCGTAATAACCCTTCAATCGTGCCTGCGCGCCCAGGTACACCGGCTGATCCGGCCACAGACGCTGCACTTCTTCCTTGGCGCGGCGCATGAGTTCGTGGCCCAGGCCCGTGCCGCGGGCGGCGGGGGCGGTGATCACGCGGCCGATGACGGCGCGGCCGTCGTTCAGGGCCGGCTCCAGCAGGCGGCAATAGGCCACCAGTTCGCCGTCGTGCCAGGCCATCAGGTGCTCGGTCTGCCCTTGCAGGTCCTTGCCGTCCATGTCGAGAAACACGCAGTTCTGTTCCACCACGAACACCTCCGAGCGCAGCCGCAGGATGGCGTAGAGCTCAGCGGGGGTCAGGTCGGCGTGGGGCTTGCAGATCCAGGCGGGTGTCATGCGGGTCATTCCAGATAGCGGGACAAAAACAGGGCAACTAGCGTAACGCAAACCGGCCCCGATTCCTCAGGCCCGATTGTTACATCTATTCACGGGTATACCCTTAGTATGAAAATCTATTTTCTTAACTAAAATTTGTGTGTAAACAGATTTACATAAACCCGCCGCCCGATTTCCACCACGCTGTTCGATGACCAAGTCCGCCATTACGATCGCTGATCGGATCGCCCGGGCCCAGCCCGCGCTGAGCCGGACCCAGCACAAGATGGCCGAGTACGTGCTGGCGCACCAGTTCCGCGTCGCCACCATGACCATCGATGAGTTCGCGGCGGCAGTGGGCGTGTCGGTCGCCACGGCCAACCGGTTTGCGCGCGCCCTGGACCTGCCGGGCTATCCGCAGTTCCGCGCCGAACTGGCCCGCGGCTTCGAAGCCGCGCTGGAACCGGTCGAGAAGCTGCGCACCGAGCTGGCCCACTCGGCCAGCGCCGTCCAGATCTTTGCGGCAACCCTCGAAGAAGACATCCGCAACGCGCAGCGCAACCTGCAGGCGTTGGATTCCGCGGCCTGTGAACAGGCGGTCGACGCCATCCTGGCCGCCGATCGCGTCTTCATCATCGGTTTCGGCGCCAGCGGGTTCCTCGCAGGCCTCTTGCAGCGCGGCCTGTGCATGCACCTGCATTCGGTCGAATCGCTGGCCGGTCCCGGCGGCGTGTCGCACGCGGCGCGTCAGATGTCGCGCATGACCAGCAACGACCTGGTGATCGCCATCGGTTTTCCGCGTTACCTGGCCGACACCGTGACGCTGGCCGGCGCGGCCAAGCAGGCCGGGGTGCCGGTGCTGGTGCTGACGGACAAGCCCACCTCGCCGCTGGCGCCCACGGCGTCCGTCGTGCTGTACGCCTTCTCGGCGCGCCAGCTCATTCCCAATTCCGAAACCGCCGCGTTGGGGCTCATCGAAGCCTTGTCCGCGGCGGTGGCCTATCGGGCCAAGAATTCCGTTGCGGCCGCCGCTGGGGTGACCCAGTCCGTGATGCCGTGGCTCATCCATGGAGTAGGTAAACGATGATTCAACCCGTGATTGCCATTCACGGTGGCGCCGGCGCGATGTCCCGCGCGGCCATGTCTGCCGAGAAAGAACAGGAATACCTCGCGGCGCTGGAGTCGATCCTGACCGCCGGCCAGGCCGTGCTGGCCAAGGGCGGCAGCGCCCTGGACGCCGTCACCGAGGCCGTGCGCCTGCTCGAAGACTGCCCCCTGTTCAACGCCGGCCACGGCGCCGTGTTCACCAGTGCCGGCACCCATGAACTGGACGCCGCCATCATGGACGGCGCCACGCTGCGTTCCGGCGCCATCGCCAATGTGAACCGCGTGCGCAATCCCATCTTTGCCGCGCGCAAGGTCATGGAAAACAGCAAGCACGTGTTCTTCGTGGGCGAGGGCGCTGAAGCGTTCGCCGCCCAGGAAGGCGTGGAACTCGTGGACCCCTCGTATTTTTCGACCGACGCCCGCCGCGAGCAGCTGCTGCGCGTGCAGCGCGAAACGCCGGACGCCGCCGTGCTGGATCACGACGGCCAGGCCATGGTCGCGCGCGGCCAGCCCGCGCCCGCCGATCCGCTGGACGCCGACAAGAAGTTCGGCACTGTGGGTGCCGTGGCCGTCGATGCCCAGGGCAACCTGGCCGCCGCCACCTCCACCGGCGGCATCACCAACAAGCAGGTCGGCCGCGTGGGCGATGCGCCCCTGATCGGCGCCGGCACGTATGCCAGCAACAAGACCTGCGCCGTGTCCACCACGGGCACGGGCGAAATGTTCATCCGCATGGTTGCCGCGTACGACGTGGCCGCCCAGATGGAATACTGCGGCGCCTCGCTGGAAGCGGCGGCGGACCGCGTCGTAATGGAAAAACTGCCCACCATCGGCGGCAAGGGCGGCCTGGTGGCCGTCGACGCCCAGGGCAATGTGGCCTTGCCGTTCAACACGGAAGGCATGTACCGGGGTTACGCCCGCGTTGGCGAGAAGCCGGTAACCGCCATCTACCGATGAGCGGCGGCGGTTTGGATCAGTAGGTTTATTTTGGGAATGAGAAGAGATGGTTGATCGCGCAAACAGCCTGGCGCTGCCGGATAACCGCGTGGTCCAGGTCGACGACCTGACGGTGCGCTTCGTGGGTTCCGAGCGCACGGTCGAAGCCGTGCGCAATCTGTCGTTTCATGTGGACCGGGGCGAGACCCTGGCCATCGTGGGCGAATCGGGTTCGGGCAAATCGGTGACGTCGCTGGCGCTGATGCGTCTGGTGGAACATGGCGGTGGCCGCATCGCCCAGGGCAGCATGGCCTTGCGCCGGCGCAACGGCTCCGTGATCGACCTGGCCAATGCCAGCCAGCGCGTGATGCGCGATGTGCGCGGCGCCGACATGGCCATGATTTTCCAGGAGCCGATGACCTCCTTGAATCCCGTGTTCACGGCCGGCGACCAGATCGCCGAATCGATCCGCGAGCACCAGGGCATGGATGGCGCCTCGGCGCGCGCCGAAGCGCTGCGCATGCTGGAACAGGTCCGCATTCCCGAAGCCAAGTCGGTGTTGGACCGCTATCCCCATCAACTGTCGGGCGGCATGCGCCAGCGCGTCATGATCGCCATGGCGCTGGCCTGCAAGCCGGCGCTGCTGATCGCCGACGAACCGACCACCGCGCTGGACGTGACGATCCAGGCCCAGATCCTGCAGCTCATCCGCCAGCTTCAAGATGAAATGCACATGGGCGTGGTGTTCATCACCCACGACATGGGCGTGGTGGCCGAAGTGGCCGACCGCGTGCTGGTCATGTTCCGCGGCGACAAGGTCGAGGAAGGCCCGTCGGACCGCGTGTTCGCCGCGCCTCAGCACAGCTACACCAAGGCGCTGCTGTCGGCGGTGCCCAAGCTGGGCGCCATGCAGGGCACGGACCTGCCCGCGCGCTTCCCGCTGCTGCAGGTCGATGGCAAGGCCCAGCCCGTGGCCGAGGCCGGCGCCGTCAGCACGCAGGAAGTGCCCGCCGGCAAGCGCGAGCCCATCCTGAGCGTGCGCAACCTGGTGACGCGCTTTGACCTGCGCGGCGGCATCATGAGCCGCGTCCAGCGCCGCGTGCACGCCGTGGAAAAGGTCAGCTTCGATCTGTACCCGGGCGAGACCCTGTCGCTGGTCGGCGAGTCCGGCTGCGGCAAGTCCACGACCGGCCGCTCGCTGCTGCGCCTGGTGGAAAGCCAGGGCGGCGAAATCCGCTTCGGCGGCCGCGACATCGTGCGCCTGAAGAACAGCGAACTGCAGTCCCTGCGCCGCGACATCCAGTTCGTGTTCCAGGACCCGTTCGCGTCGCTGGATCCGCGCGTGACCGTGGGCTTCTCGATCATGGAGCCGCTGCTGGTGCACGGCGTGGCCAAGGGCAAGGATGCCGAGCGCCGCGTCGCCGAACTGCTCGAGCGCGTGGGCATGCCGCCGGAAATGGCGCAGCGCTATCCGCACGAGTTCTCGGGCGGCCAGCGCCAGCGCATCTGCATTGCGCGCGCCCTGGCCCTGAATCCGAAGGTCGTGATCGCGGACGAATCCGTGTCGGCGCTGGACGTGTCGATCCAGGCGCAGATCGTGAACCTGCTGATCGACCTGCAGCGCGACATGGGCATCTCGTTCCTGTTCATCTCGCACGACATGGCCGTGGTCGAACGCGTCAGCCACCGCGTGGCGGTGATGTACCTGGGCCAGATCGTCGAGATCGGCCCGCGCCGCGCGATCTTCGAGAATCCCCAGCATCCCTACACCAAGAAGCTGATGTCGGCCGTGCCGATCGCCGATCCGGCGCGCCGTCACATGAAGCGCACCTTGCTGTCCGATGAAATCCCCAGCCCGATCCGCAAACTGAACGACGAACCGGTGGTGCAGCCGCTGGTGCAGGTCGGTACGGATCATTTTGTAGCCCGCCATCCCGTCGGCGGCGCGTATTGACTCAGTAGTTGACCTTTTTTTGGAACCAGGAGTTGCAATGATGAAAGTTCTGCGCCCCACCAAGCTGATGGCCGCTGCCGCGCTGGCCTTCGGCGTGCTCGCCGCGCCGATGGCCCATGCCGCCAAGGACGTGACGTTCGCCGTTTCCATCGCGCTGGAAACGCTTGATCCCTACAACACCAACAGCACGCTGAACCAGGCGGCTGGCAAGGCCTACTACGAAGGCCTGTTCGAGTTCGACAAGGACCTGAAGGTGCAGAAGGTCCTGGCGACCGACTACACGGTCAGCGAAGACGGCCTGGTCTACACGTTCAAGCTGCGTCCCGGCGTGAAGTTCCACGACGGCACCGACTTCAACGCCGAAGCGGTCAAGATCAACTTCGATCGTCCGGCCAACCCGGACAACCGCCTGTCGCGCTACATCCAGTTCAGCGTCATCGAGAAGACCGAAGTGGTCGATCCGATGACCGTCAAGATCACGCTGAAGAAGCCGTTCTCGGCCTTCATCAACGCGCTGGCGCACCCGGCCGCCATGATGATCTCGCCCGCTGCCCTGGCCAAGTACGGCAAGGAAATCGGCTTTCACCCGGTCGGCACGGGCCCGTTCGAATTCGTCGAATGGAAGCCGGCTGAATACCTGAAGGTCAAGAAGTTCGACGGTTACTGGAAGAAGGGCTACCCGAAGGTCGACACGCTGACCTTCCGCACCGTGACCGACAACAACACCCGCGCCGCCGTGGTGCAGACGGGTGAAGCGCACTTCGCCTTCCCGGTGCCGTTCGAGCAGGCCGCCGTGCTGAAGAAGAACGAAAAGCTGGACGTGGTCGATCACAAGAACTCGATCATGGCCCGCTACCTGTCGATGAACACGCAGCAAAAGCCGTTCGACAACGTCAAGGTGCGCGAAGCCATCAACTACGCCATCAACAAGGACGCCCTGGCCAAGGTCGCGTTCTCGGGCTACGCCACCGTCATCGACGGCGTCGTGCCGCAAGGCGTGGACTACGCGCACAAGATCGGTGCATGGCCCTACGACATCAAGAAGGCCAAGGCCCTGCTGGCCGAAGCCGGCTACCCCAACGGCTTCGAAAGCACGCTGTGGTCCGCCTATAACGACGGCACCTCGGTGAAGGTCGTTCAGTTCCTGCAGCAGCAGCTCGCCCAGGTCGGCATCAAGGTTTCCGTGGAAGTCCTGGAATCCGGCCAGCGCGTGCAGCGCGTTCAACAGGTGCAAAAGCCTGAAGACGCCAAGGTCCGCATGTACTACGCCGGCTGGTCGTCCTCGACCGGTGAAGCCGACTGGGGCCTGCGTCCGCTCCTGACCACCGCCGCGTTCCCGCCGGTGCTGAACAACGTGTCGTACTACTCGAACAAGTCGGTTGACGACGGCGTCCAGCAAGCGCTGGCCACGACCGATCGCGCCAAGAAGACCGAGATCTACAAGAATGTTCAGGAAACCATCTGGAAGGACGCCCCGTGGGCCTTCCTGGTGACCCAGAACAACCTGTACGTCAAGTCGAAGAACCTGTCGGGCGTGTACGTGGAACCGGACACCTCGTTCTGGTTCGGCGACATCGACCTGAAGCAGTAAACCAAGCAGTAACTCTCGGGGCCTTCGGGCCCTTGTAAGGCCACATACGGCGGGGACGCGGTGTCCCCGCCGATGTTGCAGGAATTTCAATGCTGACCTACATCGTCAAACGTCTTTTGGGCATGATCCCCACGCTGCTGCTGGTAGCGGTGGTCGTGTTCCTGTTTGTGCACATGCTTCCGGGCGACCCGGCGCGACTGGCCGCCGGGCCCGAAGCCGACCAGCAAACCGTCGAGCTCGTGCGCAAGGAACTTGGGCTGGATCTGCCCCTGCCGCAGCAGTTCGTGCGCTACTTCAGCCACATGCTGCAGGGCGACCTCGGGACCTCGCTGCGCACCAAGCGCCCCGTCTCGACCGAAATCGCCGACCGTTTCATGCCCACCTTGTGGCTCACCCTTGCGAGCATGGTGTGGTCCGTTGGCTTTGGCATGATCATCGGCATCGTGTCGGCGGTATGGCGCAATCGCTGGCCCGACCGTCTTGGCATGACGCTGGCGGTGTCCGGCATCTCGTTCCCCGCGTTCGCGCTGGGCATGATGCTGATGCAGATCTTCTCGGTGAACCTGGGCTGGCTCCCTACGGTGGGCGCCTCGACCTGGCAACACTACATTCTTCCTTCCATCACGCTGGGCGCCGCCGTGGCCGCCGTGATGGCGCGCTTCACGCGGGCGTCGTTCGTGGAAGTCGTGCAGGAAGACTTCGTGCGCACGGCCCGCGCCAAGGGCCTGTCCGAGCGCCGCGTCATCATCAAGCATGCGCTGCGCAACGCGCTGATTCCCGTCGTGACCATGATGGGCCTGCAGTTCGGCTTCCTCCTGGGCGGCTCGATCGTGGTCGAGACCGTGTTCAACTGGCCCGGCCTTGGCCGCCTGCTGGTGGACGCCGTGACCCAGCGCGACTATCCGGTGATCCAGGGCCTCGTGCTGCTGTTCTCGCTGGAATTCATCCTGATCAACCTGATTGTCGACGTGCTGTATGGCGTCATCAATCCCAGCATCCGTTACAAGTGAGGCGGCCATGAGCAATACGACACCCGCCGCAACCATCGCCGCCGTTCCCAAGAACGACGTGCGCACGCCCGCCACCGAGTTCTGGCGCAAATTCAAGAAGCAGAAGCTTGCCGTCGGCGCGGGCCTCTTCGTCCTGCTGCTGGTCATCGTCGCGGTCTTCGCGCCGTGGATCGTGCCGTACGACCCGGAGAACTTCTTCGACTATGACGCGCTGAACGCCGGTCCGTCCCTCGCTCACTGGCTGGGGGTGGATTCGCTGGGCCGCGACATCTTCAGCCGCATCATCATGGGCGCGCGCATCTCGCTGGCTGCCGGCTTCCTGTCGGTCGCCATGGGCGCCATCGTCGGCACGTTCATGGGCCTGATGGCCGGCTACTACGAAGGCTGGTGGGAACGCATCACGATGCGTATCTCCGACGTGCTGCTGGCATTTCCCGGCATGCTGCTGGCCATCGGCGTGGTCGCCATCCTGGGCTCCAGCATGGTCAACGTGATCGTGGCCGTGGCCGTGTTCAGCGTGCCCGCGTTTGCCCGCCTGGTGCGCGGCAACACGCTGTCGATCAAGCAGATGACGTACGTCGAAGCCGTCAAGAGCGTGGGCGCGTCCGACTGGACGATCATCATGCGCCACATCCTGCCCGGCACGATCTCGCCGATCGTGGTGTACGGCACGATGCGGATCGGCACCTCGATCATCACCGCGGCCAGCCTGTCGTTCCTGGGCATGGGCGCTTCGCCTCCCACGCCGGAGTGGGGCGCGATGCTGAACGAAGCGCGCGCCGACATGGTCATCGCACCCCACGTCGCCATCTTCCCGGCGCTTGCCATCTTCCTGACGGTGCTGGCGTTCAACCTGCTGGGCGACGGCCTGCGCGACGCGCTCGATCCCAAGATCGACCGCAAGTAAACCTGCCGCCGGCCTGTTTGCCCAGGCCGGCGTGGAGGGCGATTCTTCCGCCGCCGCCTCCGTCCGCCACGCGCTGTCCCGCGCGTGTCCCGGACCCAGGGTGGCGGCGTTTTGCATTCTGGAGCGTGGCGACACGTAGACGAACATGGACAAACAAGCGCTGGACATCCCGCGGATCGGCGTACTGCCCTCGGGCCCGCTGGACTCGATCTGCGACGTGGGCGAGATCACCGTCGGTCATTGCACGCTGGCCGATGGCCCGCTGCAGACGGGCGTGACCGTCGTGCGCCCGCATGGCGGCGATCCCTTCCTGGACAAGACGCCGGCCGCGGCCACCGTGCTGAACGGCTTCGGCAAGAGCACGGGTCTGGTTCAGGTGCAGGAACTGGGCGTGCTGGAAACGCCGATCGCGCTGACCAATACGTTCGGCGTGGGCACGGTGGCCAATGCGCAGATCCGCGCCGCGGTCGCCGCCAACCCCGGCATCGGCCGCGGCATGGCGACCGTGAATCCGCTGGTCTTCGAGTGCAACGACGGGTTCCTGAACGACATCCAGGCGATGGCGGTTCAGGAATCGCATTACGCCGACGCGCTGACCGCCGCCGGCAAGCGTTTCGCGCAGGGCGCCGTTGGCGCCGGCCGGGGCATGTCCAGCTTTTCGTTCAAGGGCGGCATCGGCTCGGCCTCGCGCGTGGCGCGGATCAAGGACGGACCGCAGTACACCGTGGGCGCGCTGGTGCTTTCCAACTTCGGCCGGTTGCCCAACCTGACGGTGGCGGGCAGGCCGTTCGGCCGCCGGCTGGCGGACCAGCTTGACGTCAAGCTGGCGCAGCAAGGCGAAAACGCGGTGATCGCGCCCGAGAAGGGATCGATCATCCTGCTGGTGGCCACCGACGCGCCGCTCGATTCGCGGCAGTTGCGTCGGCTGTCGCTGCGCGCGGGCGCGGGGCTGGCTCGCACCGGCTCGGTGTTCGGCCACGGCAGCGGCGACATTGCGCTGGCGTTTTCGACGGCATACACGATTCCGCAGCTGGCCGAGTCGCCCATGCCCGCGATCGCCATGTTGCACGAGGCCCGCATCGATCCGCTTTTCGAAGCCGCCGCCGAAGCCTGTGAACAGGCCATCATTGCCGCGCTGTGGCACGCCGAAAGCGTGACCGGGCGCGACGGGAACCACCGCGATTGCATCCGCCAGGCCGCGCCCGATTGGCGCCAGTGGCTGTCCGACACCGAACTCTGAACATTTTCAAGGCCCCTTTCATGAAGATCCTTATTTCCACCGATATCGAAGGCGTCGCCGGCGTCTTCCATGCCGAGCAGGTCCGTGCCGGCAACGGCGAGTACGAGCGGGCCCGCGCCTGGATGACCGCCGAGGCCAACGCGGCCGTGCAAGGCGCCATCGCGGGCGGCGCCGAAGAGATCCTGGTCAACGATTCGCACGGCGGCTTTCGCAACCTGTTGCCCGATGGCCTGGACGAGCGCGCCCGCCTGGTGCTGGGCAAGCCGCGCTACCTGGGCATGATGGGCGGGCTGGAAGAGGCGTGCGACGCCGTCTTCATGATCGGCTACCACTCGCGCTCGCAAGGCCGCGGCATCCTGGCCCACACCATCAACAGCTTCGCGTTCGCGCGCGTTGTCATCAACGGCATGGAGCTGGGCGAAGCGGGCCTGTACGGCGCGCTGGCCGGCGAGTTGGGCGTGCCCGTCATCCTGGGCACGGGCGACGACGTGTTCATCGAGGAAACCCGCGACACCTTTCCTGGCGCCGAATGGGTGCAGACCAAGGTTGCGCACGGGCAGGGCAGCGGCATCACGTTGTCGCCCGCCGCCTCGCGCCGCGCGATTGCCGCGGCCGCCGAAAGCGCGGTGCGCAATTTCAAGCGCGGCGGCGACAAGAAAGCCGTTCCTTTCCGCATTCCCGCGCCTATAGAATGCCGGTTGCAGACGCAGAGCTCGGCGCTCGCCGATCTGTTCTGCATGTGGCCCACGCTCGAACGCGTGGACGGCGTCACCTTGCGATTCACCACGGATAGCATGCAGTCCGCCATCCGCACGCTGAACAGCCTGGCCGCCATGTCTTTCATGTTGCGCTAAGGATCCCATCTTCCATGTCTAGCACCGACGCCCGTATTGCCCAATTGCGGCAGGCCATGACCCGCCGCGGTCTGACTGCCTACGTTGTTCCTTCTTCGGACCCGCACCTGTCCGAATACCTGCCGGCCCGCTGGCAGGGGCGGCGCTGGCTGTCGGGCTTCACGGGGTCGGTGGGCACGCTGGTGGTTACGCCAAGCTTTGCCGGCCTGTGGGTGGACAGCCGCTACTGGGTTCAGGCCGAAGCCCAGCTTGCGGGCACGGGCGTGCAACTGATGAAGATTGCGCTGGCCACGACGCCGGGCCATGTCGATTGGCTGGCCGCCAACACCGGCGCGGGCGACGTCATCGGGGTGGACGGCCAGGTGCTGGGCCTGGGCGCTTTCCGCGCCTTGTCCGCTGCCGCAGCCGCCTCTGGCGCCATGCTGGAGATCCGCGAAGACCTGCTGGACGAGGTCTGGGCCGATCGCGCCGGGCTGCCGGACGCCAAGATCTACGAACATGTCGCGCCCGACGCCTGCGTGACCCGCGCCGACAAGCTGGCTCAGGTTCGCGACGCCATGCGCAAGCATGGCGCCGACGTGCATTTCATTTCCACGCTTGACGACATCGCCTGGCTGTTCAACCTGCGCGGCGCCGACGTGGACTACAACCCGGTCTTTGTTGGCCACGCGCTGGTCGGCCTGGACCACGCCACGCTCTTTGTGGCAGACAGCAAGATCGACGACAGCCTGCGCGCCATCCTGGCCGCCGATGGCGTCGAAGTCGCGGACTACGCCCAGGCCGCGGATGCGCTGGCCTCTTTGGAAGTGGACCAGAAGCTGCTGATCGATCCGGCCCGCGTCACCTGCGGGGTGTTCCACGCCATGGATCCGGCCGTGCCGCGCGTGGAAGCCATCAATCCGTCCACGCTGCTCAAGTCGCGCAAGACCGACGCCGAACTGGCGAACGTGCGTCAGGCGATGGCGCAGGACGGCGCCGCGCTGTGCGAATTCTTCGCCTGGTTCGAAGGCGCACTGGGCAAGCAAACCATCACCGAACTGACCATCGACGAGCAGATCACGGCCGCCCGCGCGCGCCGTCCGGCGTACGTCTGCCCCAGCTTTGCCACCATCGCGGGCTTTAACGCCAACGGCGCCATGCCGCATTACCGCGCCACCCCGGAATCGCACGCCACGATCGAAGGCGATGGCCTGCTGCTCATCGACTCGGGTGGCCAATATCTGGGCGGCACCACGGACATCACGCGCGTGGTGGCGGTGGGCACGCCCAGCGCGGACCAGAAGGTCGATTTCACGCTGGTCCTCAAGGGCATGATCGCGCTGTCGCGCGCGTCGTTCCCGCGCGGCACGCCTTCGCCCATGCTCGATGCCATCGCGCGCGCGCCCATCTGGGAAGGCGGCGCGGAATACGGCCATGGCACGGGCCACGGCGTGGGCTATTTCCTGAACGTGCACGAAGGCCCGCAGGTCATTTCCTACCGCGCAATGCCGGGTCCGCACACGGCCATGGAGCCGGGCATGATCACCTCGAACGAACCGGGCATCTACCGCCCGGGACGCTGGGGCGTGCGCATCGAGAACCTGGTCGCCAACCGCAGCTGGCTGACCTCGGAGCTGGGTGAATTCCTGTGCTTCGAGACGCTGACAATGTGCCCCATCGACACGCGCTGCATCGAGCCCTCGCTGATGCGCGAGGACGAGATCGACTGGCTGAACGACTATCACAAGACGGTGTTCGAGCGCCTGTCGCCGCTGGTCGAGGGCGAGGCGTTGGCGTGGCTGACGCTGCGCTGCGCGGCGATCTGACCTGACAGTATTGCCGGCAGGGCCGGCGCAAAAAAAGGCCGCGGCGCAATGACGCCACGGCCTTTTTTCATGGCGCGGCGCGCCGCCGGTTACCGCGCCGGCGCGTCCTGCTTGCGGTGAAGCAGGCGTGTGGCCGTCAGGCAACCCAGCGCCAGCAGCGCGCCGTAAGCGAGCAGCGCCAGCGCGGCGGACGCGTGCGATTGGACGGCCCAGGCCAGTTGATCCCAGGTCATGGACTTGAGCACGGCAATACCCAGGCCAATGCCCAGCACCTGGGCGATCCAGAACGCCACGCTGCCCAGCGCCACGGCGCGGCCGATGCCAAAACGTTCCAGCGGGCGCGGCAGCACTTTCAGGCAAACGAGCGTGGTCAGCGCCAGCAGGGCGATGGGCAGCACCCAATATCCCAGCGCATACTGGGCCCAGCCCGCTTCCAGCGTCTGCATCTGCAGATAGCCGCCCAGCATGAGCGACACGCTGGACTGCCAGATCAGGATGGTCAGCCCGCTGATCCATGCCGCATGCCGGCGGGTCAGCGCTGAGCCGGCGCCCGGGACGGCCGGGGTGGTGGTCCAGGCGGCGATGCGCAGCGCCAGGCAGATACCGGCGATCTCCAGCGCCACCGTGACGACGCGGATCCCCAGGTTCATGACGATGAAACGTCCGGCCACATCCAGGCCGAGGGCCGTCTGGAGCCAGGAACCTTCCTTGATCAGGCCGCTCATCAACAGGTGCTGCGCGTAGGCCATGCCGCTGGACAGGCACAGCGTGTAGAGCGCCTGCAAAGCCAGGAACGTGCCCAGCAGCCTGCCCGGCTGGTCCACGGTTGCCGCATCGCGGCGCGCAAGCCACTGGCGCGTTGCGCCCCAGGCCGCGAGCCCGACGATGAGCAGGGTCGAGACGATGTTGGCCAGCAGCGGGGCCAGCACCGGCGGCTGCGTGTAGCTCTCACGCAGTTGCTCCACATAGGGCGTCGGGCTCAACAAGGTGTAGGCCTGCACCAGCGCGATATACGTCAGCCGCAGCAGGACGGCGGCGACGGCGATGCGCCAGGCAAGGGAGGGAACGGGGCGGGAAAGGGCGGTCATCGGCGCGGGGGCGGGGATGGGAGGGCGCCGCCCGCACGGGCAGCGGTTCAAAATTAGGGAGCGACCATACCATGCGGGCGCCGTGGGGCTTGTGGCAATGGGCTTGCCGAGTGCAGCCAATTGTTACCCGCACAGAGCTAGGGGAAAACCCAAACAAGTCGCGTCGCCCGGCTATAATCCAAATTTCCCGCACGCGCCCGCTCGTCCCGGGTGCTCATTACGATGACCAAATACGTATTTGTCACCGGCGGTGTGGTGTCTTCCCTGGGCAAGGGCATCGCCGCCGCGTCGCTTGCCGCCATCCTTGAGTCGCGTGGTTTGCAAGTCACCATGCTGAAGCTCGACCCCTACATCAACGTCGATCCGGGCACAATGAGCCCCTTCCAGCATGGTGAGGTGTTCGTCACGGAAGACGGCGCCGAGACCGACCTGGACCTGGGCCACTACGAGCGTTTCATTTCCGCTCGCATGCACAAGGTGAACAACTTCACCACCGGCCAGATCTACGAATCCGTGCTGCGCAAGGAACGGCGTGGCGACTACCTGGGCAAGACCGTCCAGGTGATTCCGCACATCACGAACGAAATCCAGGACTTCATCGCCCGTGGCGCCGAAGCCGGCTGGAATGGCAACACCGACGTCGCCATCGTGGAAATCGGCGGCACGGTGGGCGACATCGAATCGCTGCCGTTCCTCGAAGCCGCCCGCCAGATGAGCCTGCGCATGGGCCGCAACAACGCGGCCTTCGTCCATCTGACGCTCGTGCCCTTCATCGCCTCCGCCGGCGAACTGAAGACCAAGCCCACGCAACACTCGGTGCAGAAGCTGCGCGAAATCGGCATCTACCCGAACGCGCTGCTGTGCCGCGCCGACCGCCGCATTCCGGACGACGAGCGCGCCAAGATCTCGTTGTTCTCCAACGTGCCCCTGGACGCGGTCATTTCCGTCTGGGACGCCGACTCCATCTACAAGATCCCGGCCATGCTGCACAAGCAGGGCGTGGACAACATCGTCTGCGAGGCCCTGGGCCTGACCCCGCCGCCGGCCGATCTGTCCATGTGGGACAACCTGGTCGAGGCGCTGGAACACCCCGAGCACCAGCTCACCATCGGCATGGTCGGCAAGTACGTCGACCTGACCGAGTCGTACAAGTCGCTGACCGAAGCCCTGGTTCACGCCGGCATCCACACGCGCTCGAAGATCAACATCGAGTACATCGACTCGGAAGACATCGAAACCCGCGGCACCGATCAGTTGAAGCACCTGGACGCCATTCTGGTTCCGGGCGGCTTCGGCAAGCGCGGCACCGAAGGCAAGATCGCCGCGATCCGCTACGCCCGCGAAAACGGCGTGCCGTACCTGGGCATCTGCCTGGGCATGCAGCTGGCGGTCATCGAATTCGCGCGTCACGTCGCGGGTCTGGGCGGCGCCAACAGCACGGAATTCGATCCCTCCGCGCCGCACCCGGTGGTCGCACTCATCACCGAGTGGATGGACCGCGAAGGCAAGGTCGAGAAGCGCGACACGTCGTCCGACATGGGCGGCACCATGCGCAAGGGCGCGCAACGCGTGCCGATCAAGCCCGGCACCCGCGCGCAGGCCATCTATGGCGACGAGGTGAACGAACGTCACCGCCATCGCTACGAGGTCAACAACGTCTACGTGCCGCGCCTCGAAGAAGCCGGCATGGTGATCAGCGCCCGCACGCCGACCGAGAACCTGCCCGAAATGATGGAACTGCCCAACCACCCGTGGTTCGTCGGCGTCCAGTTCCACCCGGAGTTCACGTCCACCCCGCGCGACGGCCACCCGCTGTTCTCCAGCTACATCCGCGCCGCCATCGAGCAGAAGGCTCGC
This sequence comes from Achromobacter mucicolens, assembly GCF_029866465.1. Lineage (NCBI taxonomy): Bacteria > Pseudomonadati > Pseudomonadota > Betaproteobacteria > Burkholderiales > Alcaligenaceae > Achromobacter > Achromobacter mucicolens. The sequence continues at coordinate 1,371,556 of NZ_CP123364.1, forward strand.
CGCGGCCAGGAGGCCTGATGCGTGTCCGCGGTCCTGAGTTCCGTAAGCGGATCCTCGGGGCCGCGGGCCGATTCCCCAGCGCCGCCCTATACGGCGGCGCTTCTTTCGGATACAACCGATTAGCATCGGATATGCGTCGCCCGTGCGCCTTGCGCGACACTGGCGGCGGCGCCGTATCCGGCGTCAGACCGAAACCAACGCAACTGCTCTGAAGGAACCCCATGAGTGCCTATCTGATCGCCGACGTCAAAGTGACCAAGCCCGCGCAGTACGAGGACTACAAGCGTCTGTCCACGCTCGCCATGCGCGCGTACGATGCCAAGATCCTGGTGCGCGGCGGCGAATCGAAGCACCTCGAGGGGCGTGAACCCGGCCGCACCGTCGTCATGGAATTTCCGTCCATGGCCGCGGCGCAGGCGTTCTACGATTCCTGGCAGTACCGCCGTGCCCGCAATGCCCGCGAAGGCGCGGCCGTCATGAATATGTTTATCGTTCAGGGAATGTAAAGTCATGAGTGCAATCGTCGACATCATCGGCCGCGAGATTCTGGATTCGCGCGGCAACCCCACCGTGGAATGCGATGTGCTGCTGGAATCCGGCGCCATGGGCCGTGCGGCCGTGCCGTCGGGCGCATCCACCGGCGCCCGCGAAGCCATCGAGCTGCGCGACGGCGACAAGGGCCGTTATCTGGGCAAGGGCGTGCTGCGCGCCGTGGAAAACCTCAACACCGAAATCTCCGAAGCCCTGATGGGCCTGGATGCTCAGGAACAGACGTTCGTCGATCGCACGCTGATCGAACTGGACGGCACCGAGTCCAAGGAGCGCCTGGGCGCCAACGCCATCCTGGCCGCCAGCATGGCCGTGGCCCGCGCCGCCGCCGACGAGTCTGGCCTGTCCCTGTACCGCTATTTCGGCGGCAGCGGCCCCATGAGCATGCCCGTCCCGATGATGAACGTCATCAACGGCGGCGCGCACGCCAACAACACGCTGGACCTGCAGGAACTGATGATTCTGCCGGTGGGCGCGGGCAGCTTCCGCGAAGCCCTGCGTTGGGGCGCCGAAGTCTTTCACATGCTCAAGAAGCTGATCCACAGCCAGGGCATGTCGACCGCCGTGGGCGACGAGGGCGGTTTCGCGCCCAACGTGCCCAGCCATGAAGCCGCCATTCAGCTCATCCTGAAGGCCATCACCGAAGCCGGCTACGAGCCGGGCACGCAGATCGCCCTGGGCCTGGACTGCGCCAGCTCCGAGTTCTACCGCGACGGCAAGTACACGCTGGCCGGCGAAGGCGGCATCTCGCTGTCCTCGCAAGAATTCACGAACCTCCTGGCCACGTGGTGCGACAAGTACCCGATCATCTCGATCGAAGACGGCATGGCCGAAAACGACTGGGAAGGCTGGAAGCTCCTGACCGACCAGCTCGGCAAGAAGGTCCAGCTGGTGGGCGACGACCTGTTCGTCACCAACACCAAGATCCTGCGTGAAGGCATCCAGAAGGGCGTGGCCAACTCGATCCTCATCAAGATCAACCAGATCGGCACGCTGACGGAAACGTTTGCCGCCATCGAAATGGCCAAGCGCGCCGGCTACACCGCCGTCGTCTCGCACCGCTCGGGCGAAACCGAAGACTCGACCATTGCCGACATCGCCGTGGCGACCAACGCCATGCAGATCAAGACCGGCTCGCTGTCGCGCTCGGATCGCATGGCCAAGTACAACCAGCTGCTGCGCATCGAAGAAGAGCTGGCTGAAGTCGCGTCGTATCCCGGCCTGGAAGCTTTCTACAACCTGCGTTGATAAAAAGCGCGGCCCTGGCGTGTTGCCTGGGCCGCATCCACGCCACGACAGTTGAGGTTCCCGCGTATGCGCCTGTTGTTCCTGGTGCTGTTCGTGCTGCTAGGCCTGATCCAATACCCGCTGTGGCTGGGTAAGGGCGGCTGGTTCAAGGTCTGGGATCTGCAACGCCAGGTGGCCGAGCAGCGCGAGACCAACGAAGGCCTGCGCGCGCGCAATGCCGCCCTTGAGGCGGAAGTGCGCGATCTGGAAGGCGGATCGGGGGCCATCGAGGAACGGGCGCGCGGTGAACTGGGCATGATGCGCGACGGCGAAGTGTTCGTGCACATCCTGCCCCAGAACACCCAGCCTCCCGCGGGCGCCTCGCTCTCCGCCGAGGCGCCGCCCAAGCCTGCCGCCACCGGCACGCCCGCACGCGCCAACGCCCCCGCCACCCGGCCGGCCTCTGCAGCAACCCCATCCCGGCCCGCGGCGGCAACGCCAGCCAGGCCCGCCGCCACCGGCGCCAACCATTCCAATTCCACCGCCCGGCAGTGATGCCCGGCGGTTTTTTTTAGCCTTGCCAGCGGCGGCCCGGCTTATCCCGGGCCGCAACGCATCTGGCGGCACGGTCCATACACCACGCCTTCGGGATGGGGGCGCCTGCGCGCCCAGTCCACCGGATGCGTGTGCATTTCCTGATCCAGCTCCACCACGATCGGCAACACGCCCTTGGCCAGCGCGTGCCCGGCGTAGCTGCCGTCCTGCCGGCCCAGCCCCGCCAGCAGCGCCCGCAACGGCGGCAGCAGCGGTTTGTGCAGATACGTCAGACGCAGCCTGAGCGTGTTGGCCAGGAAGATGTCCTGGCCGCCAGGGCGTGGCGGGCGGCGGGCGTGTTGCAGGTCCTGGTAGCCGTTGTTGATGGCGCGCAAGCCGGGCGCGGCGGCCACCTGCAAGCCCGCGTGCCCGTGCTCGCGGAACGACTGGTCGTCCGGCATCAGCACTTCGATGCGCCAGGGCGCAACGCCCGTCAACGCCTTCAGATTGGCCATCGCGGTGTCCAGGCGCCGCCGCGCGCCCGACGGGCCCTCGGCGTGGGCGTGCAACGGCAGCAACGCCCGCAGAAAGGCGGCTTGCATGCGGGCCGGGTCGCCGTGGCCCGTGGCGCCGGCGCGCGCTGCTTCTGTCAGCGCCAGATGGGCCATCTGGCGCGCGCCGTGCCACTGGACGGCTTCGATGCACAGCAGACCCAGCAGCAGCACCGCGGCGCCCGCCACGGCAAATTCAAGGGCGGACGCGCCATGCTGTCGGCGGACGGCGCGAAACACGGCAGGAAAAATAAAGGCGGTCATGGCTGCGCAGTGTGGCGCGCCCATGACCGCCCGTCGATGAGGACAATCCGGTGTGACGAAACCGTCCCGGCGGGCTTGCCGCCGGGGGGCATCAATGCACGGTGGGAGGTTCGTCTCCGGCTGCCGGCTGGTTTGCCGAGAAAAGCGCCGCGCAGTCGACGGTGTCGAACTTGTAGGGCTTGCCGCAGAAGTCGCAGGCCACGTCGACCTGTCCACGTTCTTCGAGGATGCTGTTGACCTCGGCTTCGCCCAGCGAACGCAGCATGTTGGCCACGCGCTCGCGCGTGCACGGACAGTGCCAGCTGACGGGCTGCGGGTCGAAGGCGATGAGCGTTTCTTCCCAGAACAGGCGGTGGATCAGCGTGTCGATGTCCGTGGCCAGGATTTCGTCGCGCTTGAGCGTGCCGGCCAGGGCATTGATGCGCTCCCAGGTTTCGGCAGCCACCTGTTCGGTCAGGGCGCGGTCGGTTTCTCCGCCGCCGTGATGCGGCAGGCGTTGCAGCAGCATGCCGGCGGCGTGATCGGCATCGGCCGACAGCCACAGACGCGTGTCGAGCTGTTCGGAGGCCTTCATGTAGTGTTGCAGCGCCTCGGCGACCGTGTCGCCTTCGAGCGGCACGATGCCCTGGTAGGCCTGCTGGCCGGGCAGCTTGCGCTGCGGGTCCAGCACCACGATGAAGCGCCCGTTGCCGCCGGGGTTCAACAGACTTTGCATGTCGCCGGCGCTGGGCACCTCGTGGCCTTCGCGCATCTTGACGGTGGCGCGCAGGCTGAGGTCCGAGCGGCATTCCACCACGAGCAGGGCGATGGGGCCATCGCCCTGGATCTGGAGCACCAGCGAGCCATCGAACTTGATGTTGGCGGCGAGCAGGGTGGATGCCGCCACCAGTTCACCCAACAGGTCGGTGATGGCGGGCGGGTAGTCGTGGTTGGCCTGGACGGCCTTCCACGTGTCAGACAGGCGCACCGCTTGGACGCGGACGCTGCGGTCTTCGGTGAGGTATTTCTTGAGCTGATCGGTCATAGCGGAATGTTAGCCGATCGCGGTGGGGTATTCCCCCTGCTGGCAGCAGGGGTTGGGACGGTTGCGAAGGCGGTGAGGGGGCCCTCGGGGGAGCCGTCAGCCGATCCGTTTCAGGGCGGTCTTGTACTGTTGGCCGCGCGCCACGTAATGGGCAGTGTTCTTGTGCATGTTGGCAATTTCGTCGGCGGAAAGCTCCCGCACGATCTTGCCGATGCCGATGACCAGCGAATTGTCCGGGATGACGCGGTCTTCGGGGATGATCGCGCCGGCGCCGATCAGGCAGTTGCGGCCGATGACGGCATTGTTCAGCACGATGGCCTGCATGCCGACCAGCGCGCCTTCATGGATGGTGCAGCCGTGCAGCATGGCCTGGTGACCGACCGTGACGTTCGGGCCGATGGTCATGGGACAGCCCTCGTCGACGTGCAGGACGCTGGATTCCTGAATGTTGGTGCCTTCGCGGATCAGGATGGCGTCGTTGTCGGCGCGGATGGAGACATGCGACCAGATGCTGACGCCGGCTTCCAGCGTGACGTTGCCGATGAGATCCGCGCTGTCGGCCACGTAGGCTTGCGGGTCGATGCGGGGAATCAGGTCGCCCAGTTGGTAAATGGCCATGCTATGTCTCCGTTTGTCGCGCGGGGGCGGCAACGGGCACGCCAGCGTCGGTTTGGGGCGCGTGTGCCAGCGCGCGTTCTTCTTCGCGCTGCCGCAGGATGCGCCGCTGAATCTTGCCCGTGGTGGTCATGGGCAGTTCGTCCACGTATTCGATTTCCTTGGGGTACTCGTACGGCGCCAGGCGCTCGCGCACGTGCTCCTGCAGGTTCTCGGTGATTTCGCCGTGGTCCCGCTGGGCAAATTCCGGCGTCAGCACCACGTAGGCCTTGACCAGCGCGCCGCGCTCGGCATCCGGCTTGGGCACGACCGCCGCGTTGGCCACGGCCGGATGGCCGACCAGGCAGCTTTCGATCTCGCCCGGACCGATCCGGTATCCGGCCGACTTGAACACGTCATCGGCGCGGCCGGCGTACCAGAGGTAGCCGTCCTCGTCGATGGTGGCGAGGTCGCCCGTCAGGCACCAGTCGCCCTTGAACTTGGCCTGCGTGGCCGCTTCGTTGCGCCAGTACCCAAGGAACATCACCGGGTCGGGAAAGCCGTGGATGTCGAGCCGGTTCACGGCGATTTCGCCGGTTCCGCCCGGGGGAACCGGCACACCGTCGCTGTCCAGCACCGCCACGTTGTGGCCCGGATACGGGCGGCCCATGGAACCGGGTTTGGCGGGCCAGCGCTTGTTGCTGTTGCCCACCACGTAGTTCATCTCGGTCTGGCCGAACATCTCGTTTGGCGTGACGCCCAGGGCCGTGCGGCACCATTCGAAGACCGTATCGCCCACGCTTTCCCCGGCGCTCATGATGGAACGCAGGGCCAGCTGGTAGCGTTGGCGGGGCTCGGGCACCGCCTTCATCATCATCTTCAGGGCGGTGGGGAACAGGAACGTGTTGGTGACCTGATAGCGTTCCAGGAGCTCGAAGGCACGCTCGACCGAGAAACGCCCGCGCGTGCCGACGATGGGATGGCCGAAATACAGGGTGGGCAGCAGCGCGTCCATCATGCCGCCGGTCCAGGCCCAGTCCGCGGGCGACCAGAACACATCCGCGGGTTTGGGGAACCAGTCCTGCGAGGCGACGAAGCCCGGCAGGTTGCCGATCAGCACGCTGTGGGGCAGCAGGGCGCCCTTGGGCGCGCCGGTGGTGCCGGAGGTATAGAGCAGGATGGCCGGATCCGACGAGCGGGTCTGGACGGCCTTGAATTCGTTTGGCTGGCGGGCCAGCAGGCTGCGCCACGGCAGCACGCGTTCGTCGGCGAAACCGATGCCGATGACCTGTTGCAGGGCGGGGCAGTTTTCAGTGACGGCAAGCAGATTGGCGCTGGAGGCGTGGTCGACGATGGCAACGCGCGCTTCGGCATCGCACAGGCGGCTTTGCAGCGCCTCGGGACCGAAGAGCGCGGACAGGGGCAGGACCACCGCGCCCACGCTGTAGATGGCCATGTGGGCGACTACGGTCTCAGGGCGTTGTCCCAATACCACACCGACCCTGTCGCCCCGGCCGACGCCCATTTTCACCAGGCCGTTGGCCAGCTGATTGGCGGCTTCCGCCAGTCGGGCGAAGGTCCAGACCTCGCGGTTGCCGGACTCATCTTCGTAGTAGATGGCAATGCGCCGCGCATCCGGACTACTGGATGCCCAGCGGTGGCAGCACGCTTCCGCGATGTTGAACTGGGTGGGCACCAGCCAGCGGAATGATTGGTAGAGCGCCTGATATTGGTCGTTCATGGCCCTATGTTGTGAGCATGTTGCAGCGTGAACGGGCCATGACGCCCGCTAACCAGTTGCAAGCATGACCTAGAGGGGCTTGAACTGCAATATCCGCGTTGCGTAACGGGGACGCATAAGGGTTATCACGGGTATTTGCCTTGGCGGCGCAGGGCGGACGGCAGGGCCGGCAAGGTCAGCGACCGGGGCGGGCGGTTGGCCGGGTCGCGCTGGCGTTCGGCTTGCAATACGGCCCAGTCCAGGAGCTGGAGCTGCCCGTCGTGCGTTTCGGCCAGCGCCGTAAGGCTTTCCACCCAGTCGCCGTCATTGCAATACAGGATGCCGCCGACGTCGCGCAGTTCGGCCTTGTGGATATGGCCGCAGACGACGCCGTCCAGGCCGCGGCGCCGCGCCTCGCCGGCCAAAGCCTCCTCGAAGTCGGTGATGAACGACACCGCGTTCTTGACCTTGTGTTTCAGGTACTGGGACAGCGACCAGTAATGCAGGCCCAGCCGGTGGCGCAGGCGGTTGAAGTGGTGGTTGATCCAGAGAGCAAGCTGGTAGAGCCCGTCGCCCAGGTGCGCCAGCCAGCGGCTGTGCTGGATGACGCCGTCGAACTGGTCCCCGTGCAGCACGAGCAGCCGCAGCCCCTTGGCCGTGACATGCACGTCCTCGTCCAGGACCTCGATGTCGCCGAAGGCGAAACCCGCGAACTCCCGGGCGAACTCGTCATGGTTGCCGGGGATGAACACCACGCGGGTGCCGTTGCGGGCCTTGCGCAGGATGCGCTGGATCACGTCGTTGTGCGCGCGGGGCCAATGCCAGTGCTTGCGCAGCTGCCAGCCGTCGACGATGTCGCCGACCAGATAGAGGGTGTCCGAATCGTTGTGATCCAGGAAATCGAGCAGGAATTCCGCCTTGCACCCGGCAGTGCCCAGGTGAATATCGGAAATCCAGAGGGCGCGCCAATGCGCGGGTTGGATTTCGTTCACGGTCGCTTCCCTGTGGGCAGTGGTCATGCTTGAGCATGAGACCATCTCGCGATGACGTGTGCGTGACGGATCCGTGACACGGTTGTGACGGCGCGCGCGGGCAGGGGCCGCGCGCGCCGGTCCCGCGGATCAGGACTGTTCGGTGCCCTTCTTGCCCTTCAGACGCTTCCAGGCCGCGCCGCCCAGCGCGGCCGCGGCCAGGATGCCCACCTTGGCAAACTTGGCCAGGAATGCCGCGATCACCGCGAACAGCCCGAGCTTCTTGGCGGCCACGCCCGCCACGAGGGCCGCCAGACCGTACTCGGCAACCTTGTCGCTCGAGGCGTCGAAATCGGCGTAGCGCTTGCCTTGCACGTAATGCAGGTTGTCCAGCAGGGCCAGCACCGCGGCCTTGTCCGTGGGCACCTTCTTCTTTTCGGTGATCAAATCCAGCGTGATGTAGCCGTCGCGGCCCAGCGCATAGGTGTTGTAGTTGACCGTGCCGTCTTCGTCCGCAGCCGCGCCCTTGTGCTTGGCAGCCACCGACCAGACCAGGCGCTGGTTGTTGCTGTCGTACTTGGGCGTCTCCACCCAGCCGTCCACCGTCAGTTCGGGAAAGCCGCGCTTCTTGCGTTCCTCGTTGGACGCCTCGGTGCCTTCACGCAGGCTGTCCAGCAACTCGCCGACGTTCCAGTTCCGGGCGTCGTCGTCCTTGATATAGCCCGCCTTGTCGAAGTTGATGGTGACGACCCAGTCCTCATCGTCGCTCTTGGGCATCACGACGCCCAGCAGCGAGGGATCCTTGCCATTGCCGTAGGCCTGCATCAGCCGCTCGGCTTGCGGGCGGGGCACGAAAAACATGTTGTGGGGCAGCTTCAGGGTTGCCTGGTCGCCAAGCGTTACGTCGTCAGGACCTTGCCGGGCCGCGGCAAAGGCGGCTTTGGACGCCGCTTCGATCTCCTGCTGGGCCGAGGCGTTCTGGGCGGACGCGCCTGCGTGCAGGAACAACAGCGCGCTGGCGAAGGCCAGCGGCAGGCGGGAAAGGAATGCGCGCATGGTGATGATGAAGCCGTAAATTAATTGGGGCCTCATTGTCCCGGCGTGCGGCTGTCATCTTTCTGAACAGGGGGGCGCTAGATGGTCTGCGCCTTGGCCCCCATCAAACCGGGTCCAGCATGCCGGTGCAGCGGCGGCGCGGTTCAGCGGGTCTTTTTGCCCTTGGCCTGCGGCGCATTGCGCAGGCGCGTGCCCAGGATCCGGTCGTGCAGGAACTGGCCGTCGGGATCCAGCCAGGACCAGATGAAGATGGCAAAGGGGGCGGCGACGATGAACATGTCCACCGATGGCCATCCCGTGGCCAGCGCCGCCGCCCAGACCAGCGCGGCGCCCGCCAGCACCAGCGGCCAGGCAAGGATGTAGCGCAGGATCAGCAGGCCGGTCGACGGAGTGTTGCCGTGGCGATCCACCAGCCGGATGTTCCACGTCTTCATGGGCAGCGTCTGGCCCCGGCGCCGCCAGCACAACACGAAATAGGCACCGATCGCCACGAACAGCCACGCCTGGCGGGCGGCCCGCAATTCCAGCGCGTTGCGGCTCTGGGTAAGCGTGTCCAGCAGGTAGCCCGCCAGAAACACGACGCCGAACAGCAGCACGGCTTCGTACATCATGCAGGCAAACCGGCGCAGCCGGTTCGGAGTCTGGTCGAGGGTGGCGTCATTCATGGACCGGTATTATCCATAAAATGTTGCTGCCCCGCCTTCGGGCGGCCGGGCGGCGGGGCGCCGCCGCTGACCTTCGGTGTGCGCGCGAAAAAAAACCCGCCGTTGAGGGCGGGTCTATAAAAGGGGCTATGCAGCCCCCAAGGGGAAAATCGTTGGGCCAGCGGCCCAGGCCTTGCTTAGGCAGCGGAATGCGCGTTCTTGGCGCTCGTCTTGCCAGCCAGGGCCTTGATGCCGTGGGCCAGCTTGCGCAGGCCTGCAGCCAACGCCCGCATCGGATGCGGGCGGAATTGTTCTTCGATAGCCTGGAGCATCAGTTGACGCTCGAGTTCGTCGGTCAGGCGAATGGTGTTGTTCGGGTTGATCACTATAGCCTCCACGGGCTTGCACAGTTGTTTGCTACTAGGGATAACCCGGATTATAGGGGTTTACCCTGAAACTATGCAAGTGGCCGATGCAGGCTGGTGCAACTTGGCAACACCTTGGTGCTGATGATGCCCCAAAACCGCGCGGCGGGGCACCATAAGCAAAGATAGGCGCGCCATGTTGCGGCGCTTTTACAACGTGCTCAGGCGTCGCGGTAGCCGGCGGCAACCAGTTCAAAGCCGAACAGGCGGCAGTCGAGCGCCCCGTTGTGCAGCGGGATGCGCCGCTTGGGCTTCAGGCGCATCTGATTGGGCAGCGTCAGGTCGCTGGTGATGACGTGCAGCTGCCAGCCCGCGAAATTACGCTTCAGGCAACTGGCCCAGTCGCGCCACAGGTCCGCGTCCTGCTCCGCGCCCATGCGCTCGCCGTAGGGCGGGTTGGTGACGATCCAGCCGTGGTCGGCGGGCGCCGTCACCTCGCGCGCATCACCCACTTCAAAGCGGATCGAATCGGCCGTCAGCCAGGCGCGCTCGGCGTTGTTGCGGGCGTATTCGATGGCCAGGGGGTTCAGGTCGTATCCGACCAGCGGCGCATCGAGCTGGGGCAGGATGCGGGCGCGGGCGTCGTCCTTCAGGTCGCGCCAGCGGTAGGCATCGTGGTCGCGCAGGCGCTCGAATCCGAACGGGCGGGAAATGCCCGGGGGCACGCCCAGGGCAATCCAGGCCGCTTCGATCAGGATGGTGCCGGACCCGCAGAAGGGGTCCAGCAGCGGCGCGGCCGGATCCCAGCCCGCCAGCGCCAGCATGCCCGCCGCCAGGTTTTCGCGCAGCGGGGCCTCACCCTTGTCCAGGCGCCAGCCGCGCTTGAACAGGGATTCGCCCGACGTGTCCAGATACAGCGTCGCCGTGTGACCCGTCAGAAAGAGGTGCACGCGTGCGTCCGGGCGCACCGTGTCGATGCTGGGGCGCTCGCCTTCGAGCTCGCGAAGGCGGTCGCAGATGCCGTCCTTGGCGCGCAGATTGCAGTACTGCAGGCTTTGCACCGGACTCTTGATGGCCGACGTGTCCACGCGCAGCGTCTGTTCGGCGCCGAACCAGCGCTCCCAGGGGGTGTCGCGGGCCAGATCCAGGATGTCGTCTTCGTGCGAAATCTCGGCATGCGCCACCTGCACCAGAATGCGGGTTGCCAGCCGCGAATACAGGTTGGCGCGCTGGATGCCCGACCAGTCGGACGTGAACGAACAGCCCGCCCGGCCGGCCTTGGCGTCTTCGTAGCCAAGCGCCTGCATTTCGGCGGTCAGCGCTTCTTCCAGGCCTTGCGGGCAGGGCGCGAATACCGTGAAGGTTTCCGCCTGGCGCGGTTCGCGCGGGCGGCGGCTGCGCACGTCGACGCGGGGCGCAGCGCGCTCGCTTCGTACATCCGGCTCATGAGCGAAATCGGACTCGCCCGCAAACTCGGTGTCGTGCGCGTGTTCGGGTTCGGGCGCGAATTCGGGGGCGGGACCGTCGTCTTCGAATGGGTCGTAGAAGCGGCCGGCAGGCGTGGCCGGCGCGATGTACTGGTCGTCCAGGCGCGGCGCGCGCTGCGGCGTGCGTCCGGCGCGCGGGCCGGGGGCGTCATCGCGGCGGGCGTCGCCCGCGCGGTCGCGGTCGGGAGCGCCACGGCGCGGCGCGGGACGGTCGGACGGACCCCGGTTGGCGGGACCGCGGTCGTACTGGCCGCGTTCAGACTGGCCGGGGCGCGAGGACGTGCCGCGGGCGGGCTTGCGGGCGCCGCGCGCCTCTTCTTCCTGACGCCGCTGGTAGCCGGCGGGGTCCTTCTGGCGTTCGGTGTTTTCGCGGGTGCGCTCGATCTGCGCCACCAGGCGCGCGCGGGCGCCCGTGCGGGTGCGCTTGCCCGCGCCTTCGGCTTGGGCGTCGCGGGCCGTTTTCTTGATCGTCAGCGTCTTGCGCGGGCGGTCCTGTTCATCAGAGGACATACGGATCCTGGCGAATGTGCAAAGGTAGGGGTATCAGAAGGGTTTGACGACGACCAGCGCCACCACCACCAAGAGCAGCAAGACGGGAACTTCGTTGAACCAGCGATAGAACTTGTGCGAACGGGTGTTCTTGCCCTGTTCGAATTTGCGCAGCATGAGGCCACAGGCGTGATGGTAGCCGATGACGAGCAGCACGAAAAAGAGCTTGGCGTGCATCCAGCCATTGCCGGGGCCCACGCCGATACGGTAACCCACGTAAAGCCACATCCCGAAAATGATGGCCACGACCGCCAGAATGGTGGTGAAGCGGTACAGCCGGCGCGCCATGCCGAGCAGCGTCGTCTGCACGGCGGGATCCGACTGCTGCGCCAGGTTCACAAAGATGCGCGGCAGATAGAACAGGCCGGCAAACCAGGAGGCGATGAAGACGATGTGAAAGGTCTTGACCCAGAGCATGGCCATGGCGCGATCCAATTGAGGAAAGCCGCATTGTATGCGCGCCGGTGGCCGATACCCGTGGCCGCCGGTGTCTGACACCCGCGTGCGCGCGGCGTCAGATTGGGCGGCTGCGTCGGGGGCTGGCGCCCCTTAGATCACATAGAGGTCCATGTACTCATGGACCGGCATCGACTCCAGGGTTGCCTGCGCCAGCGACGCGTCCAGGATGCGCTGCTGCTGACGCGGCGGGAATATGCGGGCCAGATTGGTGCGGAACTTGGCTTCCAGCAGCGGGATGCCGTCGGCGCGGCGGCGCTTGTGGCCGATCGGGTATTCGCAGACGATCTCGTCGAGCGCCGTGCCATCGTTGAACTGCACGGTCAGCGCATTGGCGATCGAGCGCTTGGCGGGGTTGTGATAGTCGCTGGTGAAGGCCGGATCCTCGACGCAGACGATCTTGGCGCGCAGCGCGTCGATACGCGGATCCTGCGCGATCTCGTCTTCGTAGTCGCCCGCCGTCAGGCGCCCGAACAGCAGCGGCACGGCCACCATGTACTGGATGCAGTGGTCGCGGTCGGCGGGATTGTTCAGCGGACCCTTCTTGTCGATGATGCGGATGCACGCCTCGTGCGTGCGTATCCGGATCTGCTTGATGTCGTCGGCCGTCTTGCCCAGCGACTTGAGCTGCCCGTGGATCTGCATGGCGCATTCGACGGCTGTCTGCGCATGGAATTCGGCTGGAAACGAAATCTTGAACAGCACGTTTTCCATCACGTAGCTGCCGTAGGGCCGCTGGAACTTGAACGGCTGGCCCTTGAAGAGCACGTCGTAAAAGCCCCAGGTCTTGGCGGTCAGCACCGAGGGATACCCCATTTCGCCGGTGCGGGCGATCAGCGCCAGGCGCACCGCGCGGCTGGTGGCATCGCCGGCGGCCCAGCTTTTGCGGCTGCCGGTGTTGGGGGCGTGGCGGTAGGTGCGCAGGCTCTGGCCGTCGACCCAGGCGAGCGACACGGCGTTGATGACTTCGTCGCGGGACAGCCCAAGCATTTGTGCCACGACCGCCGTGGAGGCCACCTTGACCAGCACGACGTGGTCCAGACCCACCTTGTTGAAGGAGTTCTCCAGGGCGATGCAGCCCTGGATCTCGTGCGCCTTGATCATGCCGGTCAGCACGTCGCGCATCGTGAGCGGGGGCTTGCCCGACGCGACCGCCGTGCGCGACAGCCAGTCGGCCGTGGCGAGGATGCCGCCCAGGTTGTCCGACGGATGGCCCCATTCGGCCGCGAGCCACGTGTCGTTGAAGTCCAGCCAGCGGATCATGGCGCCGATGTTGAACGCGGCCTGGACGGGGTCGAGCTGGAATTGCGTGCCGGGCACCTTGGCGCCCTGGGGCACCACGGTGCCCGGCACGACCGGGCCCAGCAGTTTGCGGCACGCCGGATACTCCAGCGCTTCCAGGCCGCAGCCCAGGGTGTCGATCAGGCAGTTGCGTGCCGTCTCGTAGGCCAGGTCGCTGCGGACTTCAAAATTCAGAACGTAGTCCGCGATATCGGCCAGGACCTGGTCGGGCTCGGGACGTACGTTCGAGATCGGGGCAGACATAGCAGTACCTCTTCGGAAAAGTGAATACAGGTGGCCATGCCGCGCCCTCGATCGCGTCTTACTTGCGCTTGTCGATGGGCACGAACTTCTGGTCTTCCGGGCCCACGTAGTTGGCGGTGGGGCGGATGATCTTGTTGTCGATGCGCTGCTCGATGATGTGGGCCGACCAGCCCGCGGTGCGCGCGATGACGAACAACGGGGTGAACATGGCGGTGGGCACGCCCATCATGTGGTAGCTGACGGCCGAGAACCAGTCCAGGTTGGGGAACATCTTCTTGACGTCCCACATGACGGTTTCCAGGCGTTCGGCGATGTCGAACATCTTGGTCGTGCCGGCCTTCTTGGACAGCTTCTTGGCGACGTCCTTGATAACCTTGTTGCGCGGATCGGAAACCGTGTAGACCGGGTGACCGAATCCGATGATGACTTCCTTGGCTTCCACGCGGCGGCGGATGTCGGCCTCGGCTTCGTCCGGGGTTTCATAGCGCTTCTGCACCTCGAACGCCACTTCGTTGGCGCCGCCGTGCTTGGGGCCGCGCAACGCGCCGATGGCGCCCGAGATGGCCGAGAACATGTCCGAACCCGTGCCGGCGATGACGCGGGCCGTGAACGTGGAGGCGTTGAATTCGTGCTCGGCGTACAGGTTCAGCGAAATGTGCATCGCCTTGACCCATTCGTCGCTCGGCTTTTCGCCATGCAGCAGGTGCAGGAAGTGGCCGCCGATGCTGTCGTCGTCCGTCTGCACGTCGATGACGCGGCCGTTGTGGCTGTAGTGGTACCAGTAGAGCAGGGCCGAGCCCAGGTTGGCCATCAGGCGGTCGGCGATGTCGCGCGCGCCCGGGGTGTTGTGGTCGTCCTTTTCAGGCAGCACGCAGCCCAGCACCGACACGGCCGTGCGCATCACGTCCATCGGATGGCTGGCGGCGGGCAGCGCTTCCAGGGCGACCTGCAGCTGCGCGGGCAGGCCGCGCAGGCTGCGCAGCTTTTCCTTGTAGGCCTTCAACTCGGCCTTGTTGGGCAGCTTGCCATGGACCAGCAAGTGAGCAATTTCCTCGAACTCGCTGGTATCGGCGATGTCCAGGATGTCGTAGCCGCGATAGTGCAGGTCGTTGCCGCTGCGGCCGACCGTGCACAGGGCGGTGTTGCCCGCGACCACGCCGGACAGCGCAACCGACTTCTTGGGCTTGAAACCGGCCTTTTCTTCCGGCTTGGCGTCCGATTTGGCTTCTTGCTTCTTGGGAGCCGTGCTCATGTCTCTACTCCTTTCCTTACGCGATGGAAGATGCAATGGGTGGCGGACGGCGCCGCGGGGTTGCCGCGGCGGCGCCTGGACGTTGCGGGATTACGCCTTGCCCTTCTGGAAGAGCGCATCCAGTCTGGATTCGAACTCGTGATAGCCGATGCGATCGTACAGTTCCTCGCGGGTCTGCATCAGGTCGACCACGTTCTTCTGGTGGCCGTCGCGGCGGATCGCGGTGTAGACGGCCTCGGCGGCCTTGTTCATGGCGCGGAAGGCCGACAGCGGGTACAGCACCATGCCCACGCCGACGCTCTTCAGTTCTTCGACCGAGAAGAGCGGCGTCTTGCCGAATTCGGTGATGTTGGCCAGCACGGGCACCTTGACGGCCTTCACGAAGCGGTCGTAGGTGGGCAGGTCGTAGGCGGCTTCGGCGAAGATCGCGTCGGCTCCGGCTTCCACGCAGGCCAGCGCGCGCTCGATCGCGGCGTCCACGCCGTGCGAGGCAATCGCGTCGGTGCGGGCGATCAGGTAGAAGTCGCTGTCGGTGCGCGCGTCGGCGGCGGCCTTCACGCGGTCGGCCATTTCCTCGGTCGTGACGATTTCCTTGCCGGGACGGTGACCGCAGCGCTTGGCGCCCACCTGGTCCTCGATGTGGCAGGCGGCCGCGCCGAACTTGATCAGGCTTTTGACCGTGCGGGCGATGTTGAACGCCGACGGGCCAAAGCCGGTGTCGATGTCCACCAGCAGCGGCACATCGCACACGTCGGTGATGCGGCGCACGTCGGTCAGGACGTCGTCCATGGTGTTGATGCCCAGGTCCGGCAGGCCCAGCGAACCGGCCGCGACGCCGCCGCCGGACAGGTAGATGGCGCGATAGCCGGCGCGCTTGGCCAACAGGGCGTGGTTGGCGTTGATGGCGCCGATGATCTGCAGGGGATTTTCTTCGGCGAGCGCGCGGCGAAAGAGGGCGCCGGGCGAGTCGGGTCTGGACATGGTTGTCTCCTGTTCTTGGTAGCCCACGACGTTATCGCGGGTCCGAAAAATAAATCTGTCCCCTGCGCGACAATCCCGCGGCGCGTACCTTTGCGGCTTGGCAAAGAGACAGGTGTATTTCCCGGTGCTGCCTGCATGGCGGGCCGCGCGTGGCGGCCCGCCTAAGGAATGGGCCCGCATGAACGGGCCCAAACCTTTACTGCGCGCTGCTTACTTCAGCAGGTCCTTGACGCCGTCGCGCTCTTCGAGGAGCTCTTTCAGCGTGAAGTCCAGGCGCTCACGCGAGAAGGCGTCGATTTCCAGGCCTTCGACGCGCTTGTATTCGCCGTTTTCGGTCGTGACCGGCACGCCGTAGATGATGCCTTCGGGGATGCCGTAGGAGCCGTCCGACGGGATGCCCATCGTGACCCACTTGCCGTTGCTGCCCAGGACCCAGTCACGGACGTGGTCGATGGCGGCGTTGGCGGCCGAAGCGGCCGAGGACAGGCCACGGGCTTCGATGATGGCGGCGCCGCGCTTGCCCACGGTGGGGATGAACGTGTCGCGGTTCCAGGCGTCGTCGTTGATGAGCTTGGACAGCGATTCGCCGCCGACGGTGGCGAAGCGGTAGTCGGGGTACATCGTGGGCGAGTGGTTGCCCCAGACGATCAGATTTTCGATGTCGGCCACGGCCTTGCCCGACTTGGCGGCCAGTTGCGACAGCGCGCGGTTGTGGTCCAGGCGCAGCATGGCGGTGAAGTTCTTGGCGGGCAGGTCCGGCGCCGACTTCATGGCGATGTAGGCGTTGGTGTTGGCGGGGTTGCCCACGACCAGCACCTTGACGTTGCGGCTGGCGACGTCGTTCAGGGCCTTGCCCTGCGCCGTGAAGATCTGCGCGTTGACGGACAGCAGGTCCTTGCGCTCCATGCCCGGGCCGCGGGGGCGGGCGCCCACCAGCAGGGCCACGTCGGCGTCCTTGAAAGCGGTGCGCGGATCGCTGTGCGCGGTCACTTCCTGCAGCAGCGGGAAGGCGCAGTCATCCAGTTCCATGATGACGCCCTTCAGGGCCTTTTGCGCTTTCTCGTCGGGGATTTCCAGCAGTTGCAGGATGACGGGTTGATCTTTACCCAGCATTTCGCCCGAGGCGATGCGGAAGAGCAGTGCGTAACCGATTTGGCCGGCGGCGCCGGTGACGGCGACACGCAAGGCAGGCTTGGACATGAACGTTCTCCGTAATGGTTTGGCGAGAAAGAAATCTCACCAATCAGTGTAATCGTTGGGCGCGGAAATTCAGGCGGCCGGCAGGGCCGCCGCGCGTCGCGCGGGCAGCTTTGAATCCTAGTTCGAATTAACGTAAGCGTCAATCGCTCTTCTATCTTATATAAGACATAAGACGTTGGACAGCTCGCCTCCCGATATGCCACAATAGAGCGTTTATTCGAATGCGCCGCGGCCCCGCTCGGCCGTGCGTCTGCATCAAGCCTGAAGACCGGCGGCAGCAGCGCATGCGGATGAGTTTGCATCCCTGGCGTTGTCTTCTCATTCATCCGGATAAACATGACACTCTCAAGAAGATCCATGGCAGAGCCTCGGCCCGAAACCTCCTTACGCAATCGCGCCGCCCGTCCGACGGGCGAGGGAGCCGCTTTCAGTCCGCTCTACCGCCAGATCAAGGATCTGCTTGTTCAAAGCCTCGAACGCGGCGAATGGAAGCCCGGCGAGCTCATCCCCAGCGAAATCGATCTGGCCGCCCGTTTCCAGGTGAGCCAGGGCACGGTGCGCAAGGCGGTCGATGAGCTGGCGGCCGAGCACATGCTGCTGCGCCGCCAGGGCAAGGGCACTTTTGTCGCCACCCACCACGAAGCCCGCGTGCGCTATCGTTTCCTGCGCCTGGCCCCCGACGAAGAGGGCGAGGCCGGCCGGGCGGAAAGCCGCATCCTGGAATGCCGCCGCACGCGCGCGCCCGCCGAGATCGCCCGCGCGCTCGATCTGCGCGCCGGCGAAACCGTCGTCATGATCCGCCGCCTGCTGTCCATGGGGCAGACACCCACCGTGCTGGACGACATCTGGCTGCCCGGTTCGATCTTCCGTGGTCTCACCCTGGAGCTGCTGACCGCCAACAAGGCGCCGCTCTATGGCCTTTTTGAATCCGAGTTCGGCGTCAGCATGGTGCGCGCGGACGAGAAGCTGCGCGCGGTCGCCGCGCCGGCCGAAGTCTGTACGCTGCTTAATGTTGCCGCCGGAACGCCGTTGTTGCAGGTAGACCGGGTGTCTTACACGTACGGTGACCGCCCCATGGAAATCCGCCGGGGGTTGTACTTGACCGATCGATACCACTACCGCAATAGTCTGAATTGATGAGCTTTTTACCTACGATTTGATACCAACCCGTCTCTGGGCGAAAATACCGCGTTTGCCCGCAAGGGCCGCGGCAATTTTGCCGTAACGATTCCCTAGTTCCGAAACACCGAGGCCGTCATGTCCGACACCGCTGCCAAGCCACGTCCGCAGTTTCGCAATATTGGTATTGCGCAACTTGCCAGTTACCGCCTGCCCCTGGCCGGCAAGCTGTCCATTCTGCACCGCGTCAGCGGCGCGTTGTTGTTCCTCTGTCTTCCCTTGGTCATCCTGCCGCTGTTCGCGGCCAGCGTGGCCGCGCCCCAGACGTTCGCCGCCGTGGCCGCGTACGCCGGCAACCCGATCGTCAAGCTCGTTTTCCTCGTCCTCGTGTGGGGTTACCTGCACCACTTCTGTGCGGGCATCCGCTATCTGATGCTGGATCTGCACATCGGCATCGACAAGCAATCGTCCAAGAAGAGCGCCGGCGTGGTGTTCGGCGTCAGCCTCGCGCTGACCCTGGTGTTTGCTCTCAAACTGTTCGGAGTGCTGTAAATGGCCGCCGCTAAAAACTACGGACCCAAGCGCCTGGTCGTCGGCGCGCACTATGGCGTCATGGACTTCATCATCCAGCGCATCACCGCCGTCATTATGGCCGTGTACACGCTGGTGCTGCTCATCGGCATCCTCATGATGCCTGCCTTCACGTACGAGCACTGGACCGCGCTGTTCAATTTCTACGTGGGCGTTCTTCCGGTTGGCCAGATCCTGGCCACCCTTGCATTCATTGCGCTGGCCTGGCATGCCTGGATTGGCGTGCGCGACATCTGGATGGACTACGTCAAGTCGGTGGGCGTGCGCCTGCTGCTGCAAGTGCTGACGATCCTCTGGCTGGTCGGTTCGGTCGTTTACTTCGCGCAAATCCTCTGGAGCATTTAAGCCGTGGTCTCTGTCATGAAATCCCTGCCGCGCCGCCAGTTTGATGTGGTGGTCGTTGGCGCCGGCGGAGCCGGCATGCGTTGTTCGCTGCAACTGTCCCAAGCGGGGCTGTCCGTTGCGGTGCTCTCCAAAGTGTTCCCCACGCGCTCGCACACCGTTGCCGCGCAGGGCGGCGTCAGCGCCTCCCTGGGCAACATGAGCGAAGACAACTGGTACTGGCACATGTACGACACCGTCAAGGGTTCGGACTGGCTGGGCGACCAGGACGCCATCGAATTCATGTGCCGTGAAGCCCCGAACGCCGTGTACGAGCTCGAGCACTTCGGCATGCCGTTCGACCGCAACCCCGACGGCACGATCTATCAGCGTCCGTTCGGCGGCCATACCGCGAACTTCGGCGAAAAGCCCGTCCAGCGCGCCTGTGCCGCTGCCGACCGTACCGGCCACGCCCTGCTGCACACGCTCTATCAGCGCAACGTTGCCGCGCGTACCCAGTTCTTCGTCGAATGGATGGCGCTGGACCTGCTGCGCAACGAAGCCGGCGACGTCGTGGGCGTGACCGCCCTCGAAATGGAAACGGGCGAGATCTACATCCTGGAAGCCAAGACCACGGTGCTGGCCACCGGCGGCGCGGGCCGCATCTGGGCCGCTTCCACCAACGCGTTCATCAACACCGGCGACGGCCTGGGCATGGCTGCCCGTGCCGGCATCCCGCTGCAAGACATGGAATTCTGGCAGTTCCACCCGACCGGCGTGGCCGGCGCGGGCGTGCTGATCACGGAAGGCGTGCGTGGCGAAGGCGGCATCCTCTTGAACAAGGATGGCGAGCGCTTCATGGAGCGCTATGCGCCCACCCTGAAGGATCTGGCGCCGCGTGACTTCGTGTCGCGCTCGATGGACCAGGAAATCAAGGAAGGCCGCGGTTGCGGTCCGGACGGCAGCTACGTGGTGCTCAAGCTTGACCACCTGGGCGCCGACGTCATCAACAAGCGCCTGCCCTCGATCCGCGAAATCGCCATCAAGTTCGGCAACGTGGACCCGATCAAGGAACCGATCCCCGTCGTTCCGACCATCCACTACCAGATGGGCGGCATTCCGGCCAACTACCACGGCCAGGTGCTGACGCGCGAAAACGGCGAGAACAAGATCGTCAACGGCCTGTACGCCATCGGCGAATGCGCCGCGGTGTCGGTCCACGGCGCGAACCGCCTGGGCACGAACTCGCTGCTGGACCTGATCGTGTTCGGCCGCGCCACCGGCAACCACATCGTGAATTCGCATCCTGAGCGCCAGCGCGCGCACCAGGACCTGCCGCAGCAGGCCGTCGAATTCTCGCTGGACCGCATCAACAAGCTGGAGTCGCGCACGTCCGGCGAAAAGACGCAGGACATCGGCAACGCCATCCGCTTCTCGATGCAGCGCCACTGCGGCGTGTTCCGCACGCTGGAGCTGCTGAACGAAGGCGTGACCCAGATCGAAGATCTGGCCAAGCAAGCCGACAGCATCTACTTCAAGGACAAGTCCAAGGTGTTCAACACCGCCCGCGTCGAGGCGCTGGAACTGGCGAACATGACCGAAGTGGCCCGCGCCACCATCAAGTCGGCCGCCGCCCGCACCGAAAGCCGCGGCGCGCATGCGCTTGACGACCACCCGACCCGCGACGACGAGAACTGGCTGAAGCACACGCTTTGGTACTCCGAAGGCAGCCGCCTGGATTACAAGCCTGTTCAGATGAAGCCGCTGACGGTCGAGTCCTTCCCGCCCAAGGCGCGTACCTTCTAAGTCCGGATTGAGCCTACTATGAGCACCAAGAGAATCGTCAAGTTCGAAATCTACCGCTACGATCCGGACAAGGACGAGCGTCCCTACATGCAGAAGCTGGACGTCGAACTCCAGCCCACCGACAAGATGCTGCTTGATGCGCTGGTGCGCATCAAGAACGACGTCGATGACAGCCTGGCCCTGCGCCGCTCGTGCCGTGAAGGCGTGTGCGGTTCGGACGCCATGAACATCAACGGCAAGAACGGCCTGGCCTGCACCACGAACCTGCGCGAACTGAAGGAACCGATCGTCCTGCGTCCGCTGCCTGGCCTGCCGGTCATCCGCGACCTGATCGTGGACATGACGCACTTCTTCAACCAGTACCACTCGATCCGCCCGTACCTCATCAACGACACGCCGCCGCCCGAAAAAGAGCGCCTGCAGTCGCCCGAGGCGCGCGAGGAACTCGATGGCCTGTACGAGTGCATCCTGTGCGCGTGCTGTTCCACTTCCTGCCCGTCGTTCTGGTGGAATCCCGACAAGTTCGTCGGCCCGGCCGGCCTGCTGCAAGCCTACCGCTTCATCGCCGACAGCCGCGACGAAGCCACCGGCGAGCGCCTGGACAACCTGGAAGACCCGTACCGTCTGTTCCGTTGCCACACGATCATGAATTGCGTCGACGTCTGTCCCAAGGGACTGAACCCGACCAAGGCGATCGGCAAGATCAAGGAACTGATGGTCCGCCGCACGGTCTAGTTTTTGTGTATTTGAGGTGTACGAATGAGCAGGCTGACTGAACTGGAGCGGGCGCGACTGCGTTGGCGGGCGCGCCGCGGCCTGCTCGAAAACGACTTGATCATCACTCGGTATCTGGATGCCCACGAAGCTGAGCTTACCGATGATGACGTGGCCGCATTGACCCAGCTTTTCGAGATGGGAGACAACGATCTTCTCGATCTGCTGCTGGCCAGAAAGGAACTCGAAGGCGAATTGGACACCCCCAAGCTTCGGGCGATTATTGGCCAGATGCGCTCGCTCTGATTAATTGAGAGGAATAAACATGAACCTGTCTGACAAAAAAGCCACTCTATCCTTCTCGGATGGCAGCGCACCCATTGAGTTCCCTGTCTACAAGGGCACGGTCGGTCCGGATGTGATCGACATCCGCAAGCTGTACGGCCAGACGGGCATGTTCACGTTTGACCCCGGCTTCATGTCGACGGCCGCGTGCGAATCCGGCATCACGTACATCGACGGCGACAAGGGCGAACTGCTGTACCGCGGCTACCCGATCGAACAGCTGGCCGTGAACTGCGACTTCATGGACATCTGCTACCTGATCTTGAACGGCGAACTGCCGAACCAGGAACAAAAGGCCGATTTCGACTCGCAAGTGACCCATCACACGATGGTCAACGAGCAACTGCACTTCTTCCTGCGTGGCTTCCGCCGCGACGCCCACCCGATGGCCGTCCTGACGGGCCTGGTGGGTGCGCTGTCCGCGTTCTACCACGACTCGACCGACATCACGAACCCGCAGCATCGCCACATCTCGGCCATCCGCCTGATCGCCAAGATGCCGACGCTGGTTGCGATGGCGTACAAGTACTCGCAAGGCCAACCGTTCATCTACCCGCAAAACGATCTGTCCTACACGGGCAACTTCCTGCGTATGATGTTCGCTACGCCGTGCGAAGACTACAAGGTCAATGAAGTCGTCGAGCGCGCGCTGGACCGCATCTTCATCCTGCACGCCGACCACGAGCAAAACGCGTCGACCTCGACCGTCCGCCTGTGCGGCTCGTCGGGCACCAACCCGTTCGCGGCTATCTCGGCTGGCGTGGCTTGCCTGTGGGGTCCGGCTCACGGCGGCGCCAACGAAGCTTGCCTGCAGATGCTCGAAGAACTGCAAGCCAACGGCGGCATCGACAAGGTCGGCGAGTTCATGGAGAAGGTCAAGGACAAGAACTCGGGCGTGCGCCTGATGGGCTTTGGCCACCGCGTCTACAAGAACTACGACCCGCGCGCCAAGCTGATGCAGGAAACCTGCAAGGAAGTGCTGGCCGCCCTGGGTCTGGAAAACGACCCGCTGTTCAAGCTGGCCATGGAACTGGAACGCATCGCCCTGGAAGATCCGTACTTCGTGCAGCGCAAGCTGTACCCGAACGTGGACTTCTACTCGGGTATCGTCCAGCGCGCCATCGGCATCCCGACCTCGCTGTTCACGGCCATCTTCGCGCTGGCTCGCACGGTGGGCTGGATCGCCCAGTGGAACGAAATGCTGTCGGATCCCGATTACAAGATCGGCCGTCCGCGTCAGCTGTTCACCGGTTCGGTCACGCGCGACGTGCCCCCGATGGACAAGCGTTAATTCGCAATGCGCATCCGGAAGGCAACGCCTTCCGGCAAAACGCCAGTCAGCCTTGCGCCGACTGGCGTTTTTCTTTCCGGCTACAGGTAGTTCATCGTGAAGGTGACTGCCGTGTTTGCCGAGCCCGGCGTGACCTTGTCGCCGGTTTGACGATATCTCGCCCGCAAGGGGATCTTGAAGCTGCCGCCGGCTGCGCTGTTGTATGCAGCAAACGGCAGTCTCCTTCCCAGAACGGCCGGATTGCCATCGGCGTCCAGCAACTGGACGCCGACGCCCGTTGCCGATGAACTCGCGTCCAGACCGATGACTGCATTTGCGGCGTCCACAACGGGAGTGACGGCGTCGATCCGGTAGTGGATGGTGCTCATCCCCGCCGGGCAGCCATTCAACGAAATATCGAATGCAACAACCTGACTGGACGAATCCTTGCCCGTGAAATCCGAGGACTTGGGGGTTCCGAGGAATACGGAAACGTCGGGCGTGGTGCACGCCTGTGACGTCACCGCCATCGCCATCGTGACGAACTGGATTTCGAGGTTCGGATTCGTGACGATACCGCCACCCCCTTCATTCGATGACGACGCCGCGGCGGCAAGGGTGATCGGTGCGAGAACGCCGGTGGCCACCGGTCCGATTTTGACGAACATCGCGCGTAGCTGGCCGCCGTTGGTGACGGCGCCTGCCGTGTTGCATGCGCCGCCTCTCCAGATCGGCGTCAGGGCCTGGAATGCTGCCCACCCGCAGCCGTTGATGTAGCCTCTGCCACCCAGGATGATGCCTAGACCATCGACGCCGGTCGCGTAAACCGTGTAGGTGATTCCATCAACCACCTTGGTCCAACCCGAGCTGGGAATGAGTGTGCGCATACTCGTGCCGGTGCCGATGCCCGCGGGAACATTGCAATTGAACCAATTGGTGGTGGCGTCGGTTTCCAGCCAGCCGGTCAGCGCGGTGCCGTTGGTCGCATCCCGGGGAATCGTGATGTGGGGCGGTGTGTTCACGGCAACCGAGCTTGTCGTCTGGGTGCAGATCGAGGCGGCCCACGAAGACGTGGAACCGAGCAAGGCAAGCAGCAAAATCGCCGCATGCAGGATGGCTTTTTTCATCAGTGTTCTCATCATCAGTTGATGGCTATCCGGGTAAGCGCCGACCCCTCGCAGAGCAGTCCGCTTACCCGCGGCAGCGCTGCGTCCTTGGGAGGCTGCGCGGGAAGGGCGTAGCCGAACGTGCAGGCTTGCCCATCGTTCGCGCCCCATTTCACGGTCAGGATGCCCTGCGTGTCCTTCAGTCCGCGCGCAAGGACGCGGCCGCCTTGCGCCACGACGCCCACGCTGTTTCCGTCGGCGTCCCGCACGTCGGCGCCAAACGGAAGGGGTTCGCCGCCGGGCGTTGCCACGGTCAGCAGCGCGGCACTGCCGGCGTTTTCGGTTTCGAAGCTCAGCCGAACCACCGCGCCGGCGGTAGGGGCCACGTGTTGTTCGGTCGCCTTGAGCTCGACATTGAACGGCAGACCCTTGGGATCGATTTCGATGCCGTTTCTGGCGTAGGGTGTCAACGTCGATACGATCGCGCGGCCCTTGGCGTCCAGGCGCACGCCGCTGCTGTTGAGCACCCGCGCGCCGGCAGCATCTTTCGCTTCGACGATGGCGATCGTTTCGCCAGAGACCGGCGTCATCACGACACCGCCGCCATAGCCCACGACGCCGCCGGAAATGCCCGCGCCGTATTGTGTGTAGTTCGCGCTGGTGCTGGCGTTGGCGGTCACGGCGGTCACTGGCGTGAGGTACGAGGCGTTGGCTGCGATGTTGGTGTTGGCCGGGCTGTTTGACGACACGCCGCGGCCGGCGCTGACGCCATAGTTGAACGCGTTGTCCGCGCCGAGCGAGCCCGCCACGGATTGCTGGACGCTGCCAGATCCATCCGATCCCTTCTGCAGGCTGGTCGATGCGTAGACCGGATTCTGGTTGCGGCCCAGCGGAATGCCCAGGTTGAGCATGACCTGGTTGTCCCATTTCTGGGTGCCCACGTTGAGTTGGCGGGTGGCCGAAACGCTATAGTTCACGCGCTTGTAGCTGTTGCTGTAGGCCGCCTGGATCTGCGTGTCGCGGCCGGACTTGTCCCAGTAGTCCTGGGTCGAACCCGTGAAATGCAGGGATCCATAACCGGCCGGCAGGTTTTGATTGATCGTCGCCTGCAGACGGCCTCGTTGCGTTCCATACGGGCCAGCGCCTTGCCCCAGCTCTTGCCGGGATCTCAGTTCCATGGCGTCGGCCATGCTCAGGTAGCCGCGGCTGGAATAGCGGTAGGCCGCAAGCGTGAGGTTGGTGCGCGTGGGCTCCAGGAACTTGGAGTAGCCCAGTTTGACGCTCTGCCCATTGCGGTTTTTTTCCTTGGGCAGGCGCGTGGCCGCCTGCGTGACGTCTAGGCCAAACGCGCCAAAATCCGTGTTTAGCGCAGCGCCGCCCAACACGGCGCCGTAGCCCTGAGCCCCGGTCAGGCCGCCATAGGCGGTCACCAGGTTGTTGATCCCATGCTGAACGGTCGCTTGCGCCATCAGGGGCCGATCGGCCGTCTGCGGCGTGCGGTACTGGCCCGCGGTGACGCTGTAGCGGGTCACACCCGGGCGCAACGAATTCACCGTGCTGGAGAAAGGAACCCGTGACACCAGGACGCGGCCGTCGGCTTCGTTGACCACCATCTCCAGGTCGCCGCCGTAGCCGGTGGCATACAGGTCGTCAATGATGAACGGACCGGGGGCGACGGTGGTTTCGTAGATGATGTTGCCGTTCTGGCGCACCTGGACGCGCGCGTTCGTGTTGGCGATGCCGCGCAGGGTCGGCGCAAAGCCGCGCTGCGATTCGGGATACATGCGATCGTCGCTGGACATCTGCACGCCGCGGAACCCGACGCTGTCGAAAGTCGACCCGTCCGTGAAGGCATCGCCGATCACCAGCTGGCTCTTCATGCCGGTGATGTTGCGCCGCAGATTGGTCTGCACGCTTTGATACTGCAGGCCGCTCTTGCTGCCCTTTGTTGCGTTGCCGGTGTGGCGCAAGCGCCAGGGGCCCGCGTTCGCGCCGGCGTTCAGACCCGCAAAGCTCTGCGTCGACGTCTTGCCATCGGCGCGGGAGGTGTAGAAGTTCGCGTTGTAATTCAAGAGCGCCGCCGGCACGCCTTCGTCCCAATGCTTGGGGTCCACGAACCCGCGGCCCTGCCGGATCAGCGAGGCCTGGGGCACCGTCACGTTCAGCCGCTGTTCGCCCGCGTCGAACTCCGCATGCGCTTCCTTCACCAGGTCGGTCACCGGGACACATTGGCCGGCGGTCAGCTGCCCGGCTCGCGCGGCGTCGATCTTGGCGAGGTCGATGCCCACCAGTTCGACCAGCGCCGGGTCGAAACAGGCTTGAAGCGGCGCGTTTGAGGTCGAAGGTTTGCCGATGCGCACGTCGGAACGCCCCAGCCAGCGGTCGTTCACCAGCACGTCGAGACGGTAGGAGCCCGGGATGGCGCTGTTCGAGCGCGAGAACTGGCTGACGTCCACCTCCGCGCCGCTCAGGAAGGCGTCGTTGAACTCCACG
The DNA here is from genome assembly GCF_029866465.1 of Achromobacter mucicolens. Lineage (NCBI taxonomy): Bacteria > Pseudomonadati > Pseudomonadota > Betaproteobacteria > Burkholderiales > Alcaligenaceae > Achromobacter > Achromobacter mucicolens. The sequence continues at coordinate 1,398,290 of NZ_CP123364.1, forward strand.
TCCGCTTCCAACGCGGCGAGCTCGGTGCTGCTGGCGGCCCAGGCAGCTGCGCTGAGCAGGCTTAGCGTGATCGCGGCGAGCGCGAAATGCGGCGTGGTGGCGAGACGTTCCATGATGGGCAGGTGCGTGGTGAGGCGCGGCGCTATCGGCTGGCTGATGCCTGCCAATGGCGCCGCCCCTGCAGGCGTCGGGTGGTGGTTTGGTAAGCGGACCGCCGGCCGGTCAGTGCGGGCCGGTCATGCTGATGCCGCGCTAGGCGGGGCTGAGGGCGCGTGTGCCTTTGACTGCGCCGCCGTGGTCATTCAGGAAGCGGTACGTGACTTCGGCGTCTGCGCCCTGGACCACGTCGCCCACAAGGGGAAGGACCTTTTTTTCGCCCGGGGCCAGCATGTCCCCGTCGGTGAACTTGGCGCGCTTGCCGTTGCTTGCCACATTGATTTCGATGAAGGTGATGTGATACGGCGTGGGGTTTGTGGCTTCGATTGCGGTGCGGTTGCCGGACTTGACCAGGCGCCAGCTGACCTGCGCGGGTGCGTCTTCGGCTTTGCCCTTGAGGTCCTTGGGCCGGTAGAACAGCTTGATTCGCGACCGGAACGCCATCTGCAAGAGGTTCTGATTGGCCTTGTCCTTGGGCGGGATTTCCAACACGTTGAGCCAGAACACGGACTCCTTGTCCTGAGGCATCGGTTCGCCCGTGTGCATCAGGCGCAGGGTCTGGCCCTTGCCCTGGTCGATGCGGGACACGGGCGGGGTCACGATAAAGGGCACCTGGATGGACCCCGGCGCCGCCTTGGCGTCGCCCGTGTCGATCCAGGTCTGGGTGAGCGCGGGCTGGTCGCCCTCGTTCTTGAGCTTGACGTTGACTTCCGCCTGGCCGGCCTCATAGACGATTCGGGTGCTGCCAATGACGACGGATGCGGTCGCCGGCGCGGCGGCGAAGATACAGCCTGCCAATGCACCGGCTGCAAGAGCTACGTTGAATGGGTTCATCGGTTTCCTCGGACTGTAAATGGGGGCTTGACTACTGATCCGGGCGGCTGCAAACGAGCGCAAGGCCAAGCCGGGCGGCTTATTGATAAATGATGGTGTATTTGGCAGTGGCGTTCACGTTGCCCGCGCCTGCCTGGCCGAGCGCGAAGTACTGAGCCTGGTAATGAAGCGTGGCCTCGCCGTTGGCCAGGGAGACGGCCTTGGAGTTCTGGGCCTCGTCGGCGACGGTGACGCTGATGGGCGTCGCGTCGCCATTCAGGAGGCGGATCTCGACGTTGGCGGCCCCCCCTGCGGCGATCGTCAGGTTGCCGGTGGCGGCATTGCCGTTGGCGCCGGGTTCGAACAGGGTGTGGACCATGCCCGTACCCGGGGTGCATGCGGTCAGGCGGATGGTGAAGGGTGTGGTGCCGGCCGTTTGGCCCGCGGCCGTCAGTGAATCGACGCCGACCGTGGGCATGAGCACGTTGAAGTTCTTGCTGCCGGTGCCGTTGCCATCGATGGTGCACGTGTTGGCGGATATGGCGCCCGTGAAATTGATCGTGCCGTCCGAGGCAAAGGCCAGCTGCGACGTGGAAGCGAGGGCGCCGATGGCCAGCGCGATGATTACTTTGGATTTCATAAGTTGATGTCTATCAAATTGGCTGAAATGCAATGCGCCGACGGTGCTTTTCAGAGGTTTATGGCGTACTTCTCGGCGACATGTGTGATTACAGTCGGTCCGAGAAGTGGTGTCTTTAATAAAATTCTGATAATTAGCTAGTGAGTAATTTTGCGGATAGCATCACCGCCATGATTCCGATAGCACTTCCCAGCGCCAGTTTTTTCATTCTGCTCACGGCCGGCTTCTTCGCCGGCCTGTTGTTGTTGGGCTGGGGCATCGCCCTGGCCATCAGCGGCCGCGCCCGGCGCACCGTCCGCAAGTACTGGAAGACGTCCCTCGTGCTTTGCCTGGCGCTGGCCGCGCCGTTCAGCTTCTATGCCTGGTTCCACGCGGTGATGTGGCAGGTGGGCCGGGACATCGATCGCAAGCAGGCGGCGCTGCGCGTCACATTGCAGGAGTCGGCAACGGTCGGGGGCGTGGTTATGCCCGCCGGCACGCGCCTGACGCTGCAGGACGAGGGCAAGCTCGACACCTACGTCGAAGCCAGTTTTCCGCAAGCGGTGCCCATGCTGGGCGTTCAGGCAACGTCGGCCCGGCGCTACCTGGATACCGAGTACGAAGCGCAAACCTATGCCACGCTTGGCCGGCACCCGCGCACGGTCATCCTGCGGGGCGCGGGCGTGCAGACCGTGCAAGGTTGGGCGTGCGACGGCGCGCACGACATCGAGTTCGCCGTCAAACCGGACGGCGCCATGAAGGCGTTCGAACAATGCGTGCTGGCGCCGGGCAACGAGGCCGCGGGCCTGGCCATCGCGGCAGGCACGGCGTTGCGCGGATCGAGCGGCACGGTCTACACGGATGGTTCGCGGGACGCCGACCGCTGGCGGCTTGAGGTGGAGAGCGAGGCGGCCGTGCCGCTGTTCGGGCTGTTTCTCAGCCGGCCCACGCTCTATCTGGATGCGTCGCGCAACGTATTGCGCGTCACGGACGCGGAGCTGGCGTGCCGCACGCAGTTCGGCGGCCTGACGTACCCCGCTGGCACACAGTTCAAGACCGCGCGGCGGGGCGCGGAGGAGGATCGTGAACCGTACCCGGGCGTCCTCGTCTTCAGTCCTTGGAACGGGCAGGCCGCGGTTCGGCCCGGCCACGAGGACGTGCCCGAAGGCATGTCCGTGATGCATGCGCCGCAAGGCGAGTTCATCAAGATCGTCAGCAACGAAGCGGCGGGTGTGTTCCGCTTTGACACGTTCGTCGTCGATGGCAAGGAGCCGGCGCGCCCGGCGCGCGCCCGCTGCCCATAGCCGCAGGCATCAGTAGCCGATGCCGCGCGCCATCAGCACCGCGAAGAGCGGCAGGAAGATGAACAGGTGCGAAGCGATCATCACCCAGCGGCGCGCGCGCTTGATCTCGGGCAGGGCCGGGACGAACTCCGGTTGCTGGCGCCGTTGTTTTGCCCAGCGCAGGAAAGTCAACGTGGGCGGAATGGAACAGAGCGCGATGACGACAAAGAGCGAAATCTTGGCGTGGAACCAGGGATTGCCCATGTAGAACGCGGCGCCCTTGGCGCCGGCGGTCAGCCGCAGCACCCCGGTGACGAGGACGAGGACTGCGCTCACGCCGTAGAGCCGGTCGTAGATGATGAGGCGCTTGACGCCGGCGGGCGTCAGGTCGGGGCGCAGCAATACGGCTTCGGCGGTGAGCACCACCACCAGAACGAAGATCGCCAGGTAGTGGAACCAGGCATACATTGCATCGGCCAGCATGTCGTCTCCAGGTAAAGGTCAAGCTAGGTTTTACCATCCAAAAAAGAAAACGGGCGCCCCGTTTGAGGGGCGCCCGTGAGCGTGCAGCCAGAGGGTGCGATCAGCGGCGGCGCTTCTTGGCTTCTTCCGCGGCTTCCTGCTGCGCATCCACCACGGCCAGGGCCGTCATGTTGACGATGCGGCGCACGGTGGCGCTGGTGGTCAGGATGTGCACGGGACGCGCGGCGCCCAGCAGGATCGGACCCATCGCGACGCCATTGCTGCCGGTCATCTTCAGCATGTTGTACGTGATGTTGCCCGTATCCAGATTGGGCATGACCAGAAGGTTGGCCGGGCCCTTCAGCGTGCTGTCCGGGTAGGCCAGGACGCGGATTTTTTCGGACAGGGCGGCGTCGGCGTGCATTTCGCCGTCGACTTCCAGGTCAGGGGCGCGGTCTTGCACGATCTGGCGCGCGGCGGCCATCTTGCGCGACGATTCCGTGATGCGGCTGCCGAAGTTCGAGTGCGATAGCAGCGCGATCTTGGGCACCACGCCGAAACGCAGCATTTCGTCGGCGGCCTGGATCGTGATGCTGGCGACTTCCTCAGCCGTCGGATTTTCGTTGACGTGGGTGTCGGTGACGAACAGCGTCTGGTCGGGCAGCATCAGCACGTTCAGGGCGGCGTAGGTCTGGCCTTCCTTCTTGCCGATGATTTCGTCGATGTACTTGAGCTGGTTGTCGTACTTGCTGGCCACGCCGCACAGCAGTGCGTCGGCATCGCCACGGCGCAGCAGCATCGCGCCGATCAGCGTGTTGTGCTTGCGGATCATCGCCTTGGCGATGGCCGGCGTCACGCCTTCACGGCCCTTCAGCTGGTAGTACGCGTTCCAGGTTTCGTTGAAGCGGCTGTCGTCTTCGGGATCCACGATCTCGAAGTGCTGGCCGGCGATGAGGCGCAGGCCGGCCTTCTGGATGCGCATCTCGATGACGGCGGGGCGGCCGATCAGGATCGGGAACGCCAGCTTTTCGTCGGCAACCGTCTGCACGGCGCGCAGGACGCGCTCGTCTTCGCCGTCGGCGTAGATGACGCGCTTGGGCGCCTTCTTGGCCTGGGCGAACAGCGGGCGCATCAGCTGGCCCGAGTGGTACACGAAGCCCATCAGCTTCTGGCGGTAGGCCTCGATGTCTTCGATGGGACGGGCGGCAACGCCGGAGTCGGCGGCGGCTTGCGCGACGGCCGGCGCGATCTGGACGATCAGGCGCGGGTCGAACGGCTTGGGGATGATGTACTCGGGACCGAACGACAGTTCCTGGCCAGCGTAGGCGCGGGCCACTTCATCGTTCTGCTCGGCCTGGGCGAGGTCGGCGATGGCCTTGACGCACGCCAGCTTCATTTCTTCGGTGATGCGCGAAGCGCCCGCATCCATGGCGCCGCGGAAGATGAAGGGGAAGCACAGGACGTTGTTGACCTGGTTCGGGTAGTCCGAACGGCCCGTCGCGATGATGCAGTCGGGGCGCGCGGCCTTGGCGACTTCGGGGCGGATTTCGGGTTCCGGGTTGGCCAGGGCCAGGATCAGCGGACGGTCGGCCATGGACTTGACCATGTCGGCGGTCAGCACGCCAGCGGTCGAGCAGCCCAGGAACACGTCGGCGCCATTGACCACGTCGGCCAGCGTGCGCGCGTCGGTCTTTTGCGCGTAGCGCTTCTTGTTGGCTTCCATGTTCTCGTCGCGGCCGTCCCAGATGACGCCACGCGAGTCGACCACGAAGATGTTTTCGCGCTTGATGCCCAGGTGAACCAGCAGGTCCAGGCAGGCGATGGCCGCGGCGCCGGCGCCGGAGCAGGCCAGCTTGACCGAGCCGATGTCCTTGTTCACGACCTTCAGGCCATTCAGGATGGCGGCCGACGAGATGATGGCGGTGCCGTGCTGGTCGTCGTGGAAGACGGGGATCTTCATGCGCTCGCGCAGCTTCTTTTCGATGTAGAAGCACTCGGGCGCCTTGATGTCTTCAAGGTTGACGCCGCCCAGCGTGGGCTCGAGCGCGGCAATGATGTCCACCAGCTTGTCCGGATCGTTTTCAGCGAGTTCGATGTCGAATACGTCGATGCCGGCGAATTTCTTGAACAGGCAACCCTTGCCTTCCATCACGGGCTTGGCGGCCAGCGGACCGATGTTGCCCAGGCCCAGCACGGCGGTGCCGTTGGTGATCACGCCCACGAGGTTGCCGCGCGACGTGTACTTGGAGGCGGCGTCGTCGCCCTGGTCGAAAATGGCCATGCAAGCCGCAGCCACGCCGGGGGAGTAGGCCAGGGACAGGTCGTCCTGGTTGGCCAGGGTCTTGGTCGGGGTGACCGAGATTTTGCCGGGAGTGGGATAGGCGTGGTAGTCCAACGCCAGTTTGGTGAGAGTTTCGTCCATGGGATCGGGGCCTGAAAGGGCTAACGGAAAAAAACAGGGATGCAAAAAGCGGGCTCGCGGCCCGCCGTATTCATCGCGAAATGCTTAGGGAACACCCGTATTTCACCAGAAAGCGCGGGTGCTTGGTTGCTGCAGTGCAGCGAGCGTTCGCTTTTGATCAAGCAAACGCGTGTGCGGCGCCGCCCCGATGGACGAGGTGAAATGGATGAGACCCTAGATTTCCCACGGCGGCGCCTGGCGGCTGCCGGCGTTCAAGGCGCGGCGCAAGGTGCGCGCATCGTCCTGCCTGTCCAGGCTGTCCAGCGCATGCAGCACGATCCAGTCGGCGCCGACCTCGAAGAAATCGCGCAAGCGCGCCCGCGTGTCGCTGCGCCCGAAACCGTCTGTGCCCAACGTGCGGTAGGGCGCTTTTACGTAGGCGCGAATCTGTTCGGGCACGGCGCGCACATAGTCGCTGGCCGCGATCACCGGGGCGTCGCTGCCGGCCAGGCAGGTGTGCACCCAGTCCTGGTCCTGCGGCGCTTCCAGGCCCAGCACGCGTGCGCGCTCGGCCTGGCGGCCGCTGCGGGCCAGCTCCGAAAAGCTGGTCACGCTCCAGACTTCCGCATCCACGCCGAATTCGTCCTGCAGGCGGGCGGCAGCCAGCTCGGCTTCGCGCAGCATGGGGCCGGCGCCGAGCAGGCGGACCTGCGCCTTGCCGCGCGCGTGCCGCAGCCGGTACAGGCCGCGCAGGATGCCTTCGCGCGTCGCGGGATCCCGGGGCATGTCGGGCTGCGCCAGGTTCTCGTTCGTGACGGTCAGGTAGAAGAATTCATCGCGTTGCTCGTCCAGCATGCGCCGCATGCCATGTTCGACGATGACGGCGACCTCAAAGGCGTAGGCCGGGTCATACGCGCGGCAATTGGGCACGGTGGCGGCCATGATGTGGCTGGAGCCGTCCTGGTGCTGCAGGCCTTCGCCGCCCAGTGTCGTGCGGCCCGACGTGGCGCCGATCAGAAAGCCCCGGGCGCGCTGGTCGGCGGCTGCCCAGATCAGGTCCCCGATGCGCTGGAATCCGAACATCGAGTAATAGATATAGAACGGCAGCATCGGCAGGCCGTTGACCGAGTAACTGGTGCCGGCCGCCGTCCAGGACGAGATGGCGCCGGCCTCGGTGATGCCTTCTTCCAGGATCTGGCCGTCGCGCGCCTCGCGGTAATACAGCACCGAGCCGATGTCCTCGGGTTCATAGAGCTGGCCTTGCGCGGAATAGATGCCGATCTGCCGGAACAGGTTGGCCATGCCGAAGGTGCGCGCCTCGTCCGCGACGATGGGCACGATGCGCGGGCCCACGGTGGCGTCCTTGAGCAGCGCGGTCAGCATGCGCACGATGGCCATCGTGGACGACATCTCCTTGCCGTCGGCCGCCAGCGCAAAGCGCGCCCATTGGTCGGCGTCCGGGGGCGCGAGCCGCGGGGCCTCGGCGTTGCGGCGCGGGATATAGCCGCCCAGCGCGGCGCGGCGCGCCTGCAGATGGCGCATTTCGGCGCTGTCGTCGGCGGGGCGGTAGAACTTGAGCGCCAGGCAGTCGGCGTCGGAAATCGGCAGCGCGAAGCGGTCGCGGAACGCGAGCAGCGCTTCGTCGTCCAGCTTCTTTTGCTGATGGGTGGTCATCTTGCCCTGGCCGGCCGTCCCCATGCCAAACCCCTTCTTGGTCTGCGCGAGGATGACGGTGGGCTGGCCGCGATGGTTCGCGGCGCGGTGGTAGGCGGCGTGGATCTTCACCATGTCATGGCCGCCCCGGTGCAGGCGGTCGATGGCGTCGTCGGACCAGTCGGCCACCAGCGCCGCCAGCTCAGGATTCTGGTTGAAGAAATGGGCGCGGTTGAACGCGCCATCGTTGGCCGCGAAGGTCTGGAACTGGCCGTCCACGGTGTTGGCGAAGGCGCGGGCGAGCGCGCCGCCGGTGTCCCGGCGCAGCAGCGCGTCCCAGTCGCTGCCCCAGACGAGCTTGATGACGTTCCAGCCCGCGCCGGCATACAGGGTTTCGAGTTCGTCGATGATGCGGCCGTTGCCGCGCACCGGGCCGTCCAGGCGCTGCAGGTTGCAGTTGACGACGAAGATCAGGTTGTCGAGCTTTTCGCGCGCGGCCAGCGTGAGCGCCGCAATGGATTCGGGCTCGTCCATTTCGCCGTCGCCAAAGATGCCCCACACCTTGCGATCGGCGCCGGGCACCAGCGAGCGATGTTCCAGATAGCGCATGAAGCGCGCCTGGTAGATGGCGTTGATGGGGCCGATGCCCATCGAGCCGGTGGGGAACTGCCAGAAATCCGGCATCAGCCACGGATGGGGGTACGAGGACAGGCCGCGCAAGCCGCGCGTGGTGGCGGTGATTTCCTGGCGGAAATGCGCCAGGTCGTCTTCGCCCAGAAAGCCTTCGAGGAAGGCGCGCGCGTAGACGCCGGGCGCGGAATGCGGCTGCATGTAGACGATGTCGCCCGGGTTGCCGTCCGTGCGGGCGCGAAAGAAATGGTTGAAGCCGACTTCGAACAGGTCGGCGGCCGACGCGTAGCTGGCGATGTGGCCGCCCAGCTCGCCATGCGCCTGATTGGCGCGCACCACCATCGCCAGCGCGTTCCAGCGGTTGATGCGGGCGATGCGCTCTTCGACGGCCAGGTTGCCGGGGAAGGGCGGTTCCTGGTCGGCGGGAATGGTATTCAGGTAGGCCGTGCGGGTCTGGCTGTTGGCGCGCAGCCCGAGCGAGGCGGCGTGGCCCAGGACGCTGTCCAGCACGTAGCTCGCGCGCTCGGCCCCGTCGGCCTGCAGCAGGGACTGCAACGCTTCGCGCCATTCGGCGGTTTCGGCGGGGTCGGCGTCGTCCTGGAGGGCCGATCCGGAAAGGGGCTGGCGAGGGTCGAGCATGGTGAGTCGTCTCCTGTTTTTACTGCTCATGCTAGACCCATGCCCGAGGCATGAGTCATCAAATTCCCCAGGGGAATCCGGCGCTTTCAGCATAATCTTTCGTCAGGATCCTGCTGCACGGCAGGTTCCACTGCCCGATCGCGTTTACCGCTGGTGACCACGGGGTGGACGGTCTGGCGCTAGAATGCGCGGCTATCAATAGGGAGAAACCCATGACCCAGCCCATCCGCGTTCCGCCGGAGGTCACGCTGCCCGAGCTGACCGTCCGGGGCGTCCTGCTCGGCGCGCTGATCACCGTCATCTTCACCGCCTCGAACGTGTTCCTGGGGCTCAAAGTGGGCCTGACGTTCTCGTCGGCCATTCCGGCGGCCGTGATCTCGATGTCGGTCCTTCGCATGTTCAAGGACGCCAACATCCTTGAAAACAACATGGTGCAGACGCAGGCCTCGGCGGCCGGCACGCTGTCGGCCATCATCTTCATCCTGCCGGCGCTGGTCATGATGGGCCACTGGCAGGGCTTCCCGTTCTGGCAGACGCTGGGCATCTGCGCGGCCGGCGGCATGCTGGGCGTGATGTTCACGATTCCGCTGCGCCACGTGATGGTGGTGCAGAGCAACCTGCCGTATCCGGAAGGCGTGGCGGCGGCGGAGATTCTGCGGGTGGGCAGCGCCGAGCGCGCGCAGGACGCGCCGCAGACCGGCGCGCACGCGTCGGCCAAACCCGCCGCCACCGGCATGGGCGACATCGTCGCCGGGGGCGTCGCGGCGGCCGTGGTCAGCTTTGCCGCCAGCGGGCTGCGCGTGCTGGGCGACAGCGTCAGCGGCTGGTTTGCATTGGGCGGCGCCGTGTTCAGGCTGCCGATGGGCTTTTCGCTGGCGCTGCTGGGTGCGGGCTACCTGATCGGCATCGTCGCCGGGCTGGCGATGTTGACGGGGTTGGTCATTGCGTGGGGCATCGCGGTGCCCATCCTGACCGCCATGGGCGACATGCCCGCGGGCGCGACGCTGGCATCCTATGCCACGGGGCTGTGGTCCTCGCAGGTGCGCTTCATTGGCGCGGGCGTGATCGGCGTGGGCGCGATCTGGACGCTGGCGACGCTGTTCGTGCCGATGGCGCGCGGCGTGAAGGCCTCGTTTTCGGCCTTGACCAAGGAGGGCGCGGCCCGAGCGGGCACCGCGCCGCGCACCGAACGCGACCTGTCGGCGGGCTGGATCTCGGCCGTGACGCTGGTGCTGGTGGCAATCCTGGTCTTCACGTTCCAGGTGTTCCTGTCGGGCACGCCGCTGTCGGCCGGCGCCATCTGGAAGCTGGTCGCCTACGCGGTCCTCTTCGCCTTTGTGTTCGGTTTTCTGGTGGCCGCGGCTTGCGGCTACATGGCCGGCCTGGTGGGGTCGTCGACCAGCCCGATTTCCGGCGTGGGCATCGTCGCCATCGTCCTGGTGTCCGTGCTGATGCTGGGCGTGGGCGGCGAGCTGATGGCGCTGGAAAACGGCGTGCAGATGGCGATTGCCCTGGCGATCTTCAGCACCTCGGCCGTGGTGGCGGTGGCGTCGATTTCGAACGACAACCTGCAGGACCTGAAGACCGGCTGGCTGGTGGGGGCCACCCCGTGGCGTCAGCAGGTCGCGCTGCTGATCGGCTGCGTCGTGGGCGCGGCGGTGATTTCGCCGGTGCTGGAGCTGCTGTACAACGCATACGGGTTTGCGGACGCGATGCCGCGCGAGGGCATGGACGCCTCGCAGGCGCTGTCCGCGCCGCAGGCCACGCTGATGCTGGCGATCACGCGCGGCATCTTCACCCATCAGCTGAACTGGACGATGATCCTGATCGGCATGGCGGTGGGCGTGGGGCTGATCGTGGTGGACGAGATCATGAAGCGCACCTGCAAGGTGGCGCGCATTCCCGTGCTGGCGGTCGGCATCGGCATCTACCTGCCGCCGACCGTCGCCGCGCCCATCGTGGCGGGCGCGCTGCTCGCCTGGCTGCTTGAGCGCGCCCTGCGCCGCCGCGCCGCCGCCGCCAACCAGCCCTACGACCGCTTCGCCGAGGCGGCCAACCGCCGCGGCGTGCTGATCGCCTCGGGCCTGATCGTGGGCGAGAGCCTGGTGGGCGTGCTGATGGCGGCCATCATCGGCGGCACGGGCTCCGAGGCGCCGCTGGCGATCGCGGGAGAGGCGTTCGCCGGCATGGCGTCCTACCTCGGGCTGGCCGTGTTTGTCATGGTGGCCGTGCTGTTCTGGCGGCGGGTGATGCGGCTGGCTTAGTGCAGCAAATCCGCCAGCGTGCGTGCAATGACCTTCGTCGCGCGGCGCAGGTCTTCCAGATTGATGCGCTCGTCGTTGCGCTTGGCGTGCGATTCCAGCACCGTGCGCGGGCCCGCGCCGTAGATCACGCCGGGGATGCCGGCTTCGGCGTACAGGCGCACGTCGGTGTAGAGCGGTGTGCCCATCGCGGGGATGGGTTCGCCGAACACGGCCTCCCCATGTTGCTGGATGGCCTGCACCAGCGGCTGCGCGCCGGGCAGCGGGCGCATCGAATTGGCCAGCAGCAGCCGCTTGATCTCGACGCGGATACCGGGACATGAAGCCGCGGCTTCTTCGATGATGCGCCGGATGTCGGCCTCGACCTCTGTGGCGTTTTCTTCGGGAATCATGCGGCGGTCCAGCTTGAAGCTGACCTTGCCTGGGACCACGTTCGTGTTTGTGCCGCCTTCGATCCGCCCCACGTTCAGGTACGGATGCGAAATGCCCGGGACCTGCGACGTGATCGCCTGGTAATGCGCGTTCTGCGCATACAGCGCATTCAGAATCGCGACGGCGCCTTGCAAGGCGTCGACGCCGCTGCTTGGGATGGCGGCGTGGGCCATCTTGCCGTGCACCGTCACTTCCATCTGCAGGCAGCCGTTGTGCGCGGTGACGACTTCATAGCTGAAGCCGGCCGCGATCATCAGGTCGGGGCGGGTCAATCCCTGCTCCAGGAGCCAGCCCGGACCCAGCAGACCGCCGAATTCCTCGTCGTACGTAAAGTGCAGCTCCACCGCACCGCGCGACGGCATGGCGACGGCTCCCAGCGCCCGCAGCGCAAACGTGAAGCTGGCGAAGTCGCTCTTGCTGACGGCTGCGGCGCGGCCGTACAGGCAGCCGTCCTCGATCTCGGCGCCGTAGGGATCGTGCTTCCAGCCGTCGCCGGGAGGCACCACATCGCCGTGCGCGTTGAGCGCGATGCGCGGGCCTGCGCCGCCGTATTCGCGGCGCACGATGAGGTTGGTGATGGACTGCATGCCGTAGTCCGCGACGGCCTGGGCCGGCACGGGGTGCGCTTCGGCGTGCAGGGCAAAATCCTGCAGCAGTTGCGCGGTGCGCTCGGCGTGCGGCGCGTTGTTGCCGGGCGGCGTGTCGGTGGGCACGCGCACCAGTGCTTGCAGGAAGCGGACTTCTTCGTCGAAATGGGCGTCCACCCAGGCGTCGAGTCGGGCGTAATCGGTCATGGCGTTATGTCGAGGTTTCGTTGGCCAGCGCGTCGAGCAAGCCCAGCATGGCTTGCGCGGCAAGTTCGATATCGTCGCTGGTGGTGGATTCGCGGGGGTTGTGGCTGATGCCGTTGTTCTGGCCGCGCACGAAGAGCATCGCCTGCGGCATGATCTCGTGCAGCTTCATGGCGTCGTGGCCGGCGCCGCTGGGCATGCGGTGCACGGGGACGCCCAGCGCGTCGACCGCGCGCTCCCAGCGCTGCTGCCAGCGAGGATCGCTGGGCGCGGCGGCGGCGCGCATGGTTTCTTCAATCGAATAGCGCAGACCGCGCCGCGCGCAGATGGCGGCCAGCTCGGCCAGCACGTCATCGACCAGCGCGTCGCGCTGCACATCGCTGGGAGCGCGCAGGTCCAGGCTGAAGCGGCACTCGCCCGGCACGACGTTGATCGATCCGCTGGGCACCTCGAACATGCCTACCGTGCCGACCGAATCGCCATCGCGGGCGGCGCGGCGTTCAACATAGAGCGCCAGCTCGGCGGCCGCGACGGCCGCGTCGCGCCGCCGGTTCATGGGCGTGGTGCCGGCATGGCTGGCCAGGCCCAGGATCTGCACCTGATGGCGCACGCAGCCGTTGATGGACGTGACGACGCCAAGCGGCAGCCCCATTTCATACAGGACCGGACCCTGCTCGATGTGCACCTCGACAAAGCCCAGGTAATCGGCCGGATCGCGCCGCAGGCGGGCAATCCCGTCGATGTCCAGGCCCGCGTGCATCATGGCCTCGCGCATGGTGATGCCGTCCGCATCCTTCTGCGCGAGCCAGTCGGGATTGAAGCTGCCAATCAACGCGCCCGAGCCCAGGAACGTGGCCCGGTAGCGCTGGCCTTCTTCCTCGGCGAAGGCGATCACCTCCATGTCGAACGGCAGGCGCCGGTTCTCGCGATGCAGCGCGCGCACGCAGGCCATGGGCACGAAGATGCCAAGCCGGCCGTCGTACTTGCCGGCGTTGCGCACCGTGTCGAAGTGGCTGCCGGTCATGAGGACCGGCGCGCCGGACTGGGCGGCGCGATAGCGTCCCACCACATTGCCGACGGCGTCGATGCCGACCTCGTCAAAGCCGCAGTCTCGCATCCATTGCGAGATGCGCGCGGCGCAGGCGCGGTGCGCGTCGGTCAGGTAGGTGACCGTGAGCTGGCCTTTTTCGGCGTAGCCCGGATCGCTGTAGACGCTGAGCGCCTCGTGCCAGTCCCAGATGTCGCTGCCCATGCCGGTTTCGCCGTGGCGGCTGTGCGGGCGCGGCTCGACGTTCGGCTCGTTCAGATTGTTGGTCATGGTCGTCCTGTTCAACGGTCGGAGAGGTAGGGGTGGGTGGTTTTCCAGTGCCGCGCGATGTCCAGCCGGCGGCACACCCAGACGCGATCGTGGCGCGCGATGTGATCCAGGAAACGCTGCAGGGCAACGATGCGGCCGGGCCGGCCCAAGAGGCGGCAGTGCATGCCGATGCTGAGCATCTTGGGCGCCTCGTCGCCTTCGGCATACAACGCGTCGAAGCTGTCCTTCAGGTACTGGAAAAAGGGATCGGCGTGGGAAAAGCCCTGCGGCAGCGCAAAGCGCATGTCGTTGCAGTCCAGCGTGTAGGGCACGATGAGCTGCGGCGCCGTGGCGCCATCCGATTTGCGCACCTGCATCCAGAAGGGCAGGTCGTCGCCGTAATAGTCGCTGTCGTACTCGAATCCGCCATCGTCGGCGACCAGCGTGCGGGTGCGGGGGCTGTCGCGGCCGGTGTACCAGCCCAGCGGCCGTGTGCCCGTCAGCGTGGTGATGGCGTCGATAGCCAGGCGCATGTGCTCGCGCTCGGTGGCTTCATCCACGTTCTGGTAGTGGATCCAGCGCCAGCCGTGGCAGGCAATTTCATGCCCCAATTCCACGAACGCCGCGGTCAGGTCCGGATGGCGTTGCAGCGCCATGCCGACGCCGAACACCGTCAGCGGCAGCTGGCGCTTTTCGAATTCCCGCAGGATGCGCCACACGCCCGCCCGCGAGCCGTATTCATAGATGCCTTCCATGCTGAGATGCCGGTCCGGATAGCTGGCGGGGCTGAACATCTCGGACAGGAACTGCTCGGAGCCGGCGTCGCCATGCAGCACGCTGTTTTCGCCGCCTTCCTCGTAATTCAGGACGAACTGCACCGCAATCCGCGCGGTGCCTGGCCATTGCGCGTGCGGCGGATTGCGGCCGTAGCCGACGAGGTCGCGGGGGTAAGGCTTGGTGGAATCGTAGGCGGGCATGGGCGGGCGGGGGAACGCGAAACCGTGGCTAGGCAACACAGGATTCGCGTGTGGATTTGTGTATACAAAGTATGTACATCAATTGTCCCTCCCGCGCCATCCTGGGTTGCCCTACGGGGGGCTTGGCGTCACCGCAAATCCCCGCAAGGCCACCCCATGACGCCGAAGCCGCCGCTATCCGGTGCGGTAGAGAAAGCTGTAGGCGTTGATCGCCGGCACCCCTCCCAGGTGCGCATACAGGACCTTCGAACCGGCGGGAATCTCGCCTTTGCGGATGATGTCCATCATCCCCTGCATGGATTTCCCTTCGTACACGGGGTCGGTCATCATGCCTTCCAGGCGGGCGCAGGTACGGATGGCATCGTTGGTTTCGGCTGACGGCAGGCCATACGCGGGATAGGCGTAACGCGTGTCGAGCACCACGTCCTTGTCTTCGATGGGTCTGTCCAGCCCGACGAGGTCGGCGGTGCGCCGCGCGATGCGCAGGACCTGGGCGCGCGTCTGCTCCGGCGTGGCGGATGCGTCGATGCCGATGACGCGGTCGGCGCGGCCGTCGGCGGCAAAGCCCACGACCATGCCGGCCTGCGTACTGCCCGTGACCGCGCAGACGACGATGTAGTCGAACTTGAATCCCAGATCGGCTTCCTGGTGGCGCACCTCTTCGGCAAAGCCCACGTAGCCCAGCCCGCCCAGCTCGTGGTCGGATGCGCCCGCGGGAATCGCATAGGGCTTGCCGCCGCGGCGTTTCACTTCTTCAAGCGCCTCTTCCCAACTGCGGCGAAAGCCGATGTCGAAACCCTGGTCGACCAGCCGCACGTCCGCGCCCATGAGGCGGCTCATCATGATGTTGCCGACGCGGTCGTAGACCGCATCCGAATAATCCACCCAGTTTTCCTGCACCAGCACGCAGGCCAATCCCAGCTTGGCGGCCACCGCCGCGACCATGCGCGTGTGGTTGGACTGAATGCCGCCGATGGTGACGAGCGTGTCGCAACCTTGTTCCAGCGCCTGCGGGATCAGGTATTCAAGCTTGCGCAGCTTGTTGCCGCCAAACGCTAGGCCGCTGTTGCAGTCCTCGCGCTTGGCGTAGATCTCGACCTTGCCGCCCAAATGCTGAGAAAGGCGGTCCAGCTTTTCGATCGGGGTATCGCCGAAGGTCAGGCGATGACGGGGAAAGCGTTGCAGATCCATGGTGGCTCCTGATGATTCGGGCGGCCTGCGCTTTTTGGCAGGGTTCGCAAAAATCATAGAAATCATGGGCTTGAGGGGTCAATTGCGTATTTTTTCAATCTGCCAAATCGAAACCTCGTTTATTGGTGTTTATGCAATTAATATTTCTAAATTAAAAACCGCGACCAAATTTAATTTTCAGGGACGCATTCCATGACCGCCGTGTTCACGCTGGACCGCATCGACCGCCAGATCCTGCGCATTCTTCAGGACGACGCGCAGATCACCAATCTGGACCTGAGCGCGCGCGTGCATCTCAGTCCGGCGGCGTGTCTGCGGCGCGTCGAGCGGCTCAAAAGCGAAGGCATCATCCGAAAGACGGTCGCGCTGCTGGAACCTGCCGACGTGGACATGGCCACGCTAGTCATCGTGGGCGTGGTGCTTGACCGTTCCACACCCGACTCGTTCACCGACTTCGAGGAAGCGGCCAAGAGCATCAGCGGCTGCCTGGAATGCCACCTGGTGGCAGGCGAATTCGACTACTTCCTGATGCTGCGCATCCGCGATCTGGAAAGATTCAACAAGCTGCATGCGGGCGAGATCATCAAGCTGCCTGGCGTACGCCAAATTCGCACCTTTTTCGTACTGAAAGAGATCATGTCGACCACTGCGCTGCCTGTTTGACGCGGCGTAAATGCAACACTTGCCTTTTCTGCTATTCAAAATGACGCGCTGCGGCATTTTGCATTGACCGATTTTGGTGGCGCGTAGACGGCGCATTGGAAGGGGTTGGACGGACATTCCGTTGCTGCATGACGGCATTCCGAAAGGGCTTTCGCGTCACGGAAATGCGGGAAGACGCCCGTAAACTCAAAGGGTTATACTTCTCGACCATAGGCTTTCAAGGCTTGTACGCGCCTTCTGCCCCTGCTATCCGCCTAACGGGAAGCCCGTGTCGCGGAAGGTTTTCCTGCATCGTCTCGAGTGAAGCACTCGTAAAGGTGAAGCGATATGTCTTCGGAAATAGAATCTCTATCCACGTCTTACCTCTTTGGGGGTAATGCCCCGTATGTCGAGGAGCTTTACGAAGCCTACCTCGATAACCCCGGTTCGGTACCTGACAACTGGCGCGAATATTTCGACCAATTGCAGCACGCTCCCGCAACCGACGGCCAGGAATCCACTCGCGACCAGGCCCACGCTCCCATCGTCGAATCGTTCGCCCAGCGCGCCAAGGCCAATGCCTTCGTGCAACGCTGCGCCGAACCCGACCTGAGCGTGGCCAGCAAGCAGGTTTCGGTGCAATCGCTGATTGCCGCCTACCGTTCGCTGGGTTCGCGCTGGGCCGACCTCGATCCGCTCAAGCGCCAGGAACGTCCGCCGATCCCCGAGCTCGATCCCGCCTTCTACGGCCTGACCGAAGCCGATCTGGACCAGACGTACTCGGCCACCAACACCTACTTCACGACCGCCAGCACGATGACGCTGCGCGACATCCTGAAGGCGCTGCGCGACACCTACTGCCGCAGCATCGGTGCAGAATTCACCCACATCTCCGACCCCGCCGCCAAGCGCTGGATCCAGGAACGCCTGGAAACCACGCTGGGCGCGCCCACGTACACCGCGGAAGAAAAGCGCCACATCCTTCAGCAGCTCACCGAGTCCGAAGGCCTGGAACGCTTCCTGCACACCAAGTACGTCGGCCAGAAGCGCTTCTCGCTGGAAGGCGGCGAAAGCTTCATCGCCTCGATGGACGAAGTAGTCAACCACGCCGGTGAAAACGGCGTCCAGGAAATCGTGGTCGGCATGGCCCACCGCGGCCGCCTGAACCTGCTCGTGAACATCATGGGCAAGATGCCCGGCGACCTGTTCGCCGAGTTCGAAGGCAAGCACGCCGAAGGCCTGACCGACGGCGACGTGAAGTACCACAACGGCTTCTCGAGCGACCTGTCCACGCGCGGCGGCCCCGTCCACCTGTCGCTGGCGTTCAACCCGTCGCACCTTGAAATCGTCAACCCCGTCGTCGAAGGCAGCGCACGCGCCCGCCAGGAACGCCGCGGCGATGCCGAAGGCAAGCAAGTGCTGCCGGTGCTGGTGCACGGCGACGCGGCCTTTGCCGGCCAGGGCGTCGTGATGGAAACCCTGAACCTGGCGCAGACGCGCGGCTACGGTACGGGCGGCACGCTGCACATCGTCATCAACAACCAGATCGGCTTCACCACGTCCGACCCGCGTGACTCGCGTTCGACGCTGTATTGCACCGACGTGGTCAAGATGATCGAAGCCCCGGTGTTCCACGTCAACGGCGACGATCCCGAAGCCGTGGTGTTCGTCACCAAGCTGGCGCTGGACTACCGTCTGCAGTTCCGCCACGACGTCGTCGTGGACATCGTCTGCTTCCGCAAGCTGGGCCACAACGAGCAGGACACCCCGTCGCTGACGCAGCCCCTGATGTACAAGCGCATCGGCCACCACCCCGGCACGCGCAAGCTGTACGCTGACAAGCTGACCACGCAAGGCGTGCTGGCCGACGGCGAAGCCGATCAGCTGGTCAAGGACTACCGCCAGCTCATGGAAGACGGCCAACGCACCATCGAACCGGTGCTGACCGACTACAAGAGCAAGTACGCCATCGACTGGTCGCCGTTCCTGGGCGCCAAGTGGACCGACCAGGCCGACACCGCCGTGCCGCTGGCTGAACTCAAGCGCATCGGCGAACGCATCACCACCGTGCCGGAAGGCTTCACGGTGCACCCGCTGGTCGCCAAGCTGCTGAACGACCGCCGCACGATGGCCAAGGGCGAAATGAACCTGGACTGGGGCATGGGCGAACACCTCGCCTTCGCGACCCTGGTGTCCTCGGGCTACGCCATCCGCATCACCGGCCAGGATTCGGGCCGCGGCACGTTCACGCACCGCCACGCCGTGCTGCACGACCAGAACCGCGAACGCTGGAACGACGGCACCTACATTCCGCTGCAGAACGTGTCGGAAGGCCAGGCGCCGTTCACCGTCATCGACTCCGTGCTGTCCGAAGAGGCGGTGCTGGGCTTTGAATACGGTTACTCCAGCGCCGAACCGAACACGCTGGTCATCTGGGAAGGCCAGTTCGGCGACTTCGTCAACGGCGCCCAGGTCGTGATCGACCAGTTCATCAGCTCCGGCGAAGCCAAGTGGGGCCGCCAGTCGGGCCTGACGCTGATGCTGCCGCACGGCTACGAAGGCCAGGGCCCCGAGCACTCGTCGGGCCGCATCGAGCGCTTCCTGCAGCTGTGCGCCGACAACAACATGCAGGTGATTCAGCCGACCTCGGCTTCGCAGATCTTCCACGTCCTGCGCCGCCAGATGATCCGTCCGTTCCGCAAGCCGCTGGTGCTGTTCACGCCGAAGTCGCTGCTGCGCAACAAGGACGCCGGTTCGCCCCTGACCGATCTGGCCGGCGGCAGCTTCCGCCCGGTCATCGGCGAGGTCGACGAGGCCATCGACGCCAGCAAGGTCAAGCGCGTGCTGGCTTGCTCGGGCAAGGTTTACTACGACCTGGTCAACGCCCGCCGCGAGCGTGGCGCCGACAACGTCGCCATCATCCGCGTCGAGCAGCTGTATCCGTTTGCGCACAAGTCGTTCGAAGCCGAACTGCGCAAGTACCCCAAGGCAACCGAAGTGATCTGGGTGCAGGACGAACCCCAGAACCAAGGCGCCTGGTTCTACGTTCAGCATCACGTGTACGAGAACATGGTCGAAGGCCAGAAGCTTGGCTACGCAGGCCGTGCCGCGTCGGCATCGCCGGCCGTGGGCTACCTGGCCAAGCACCAGGAGCAGCAGAAGGCCCTGATCGAAACGGCCTTCGCGCCCAAGTTCAAGGTCATGTTGACGAAGTAACTCTTGCTTGATGCACGCGCCGCGGGCGGCAAGCGTTCCGGAACCCCGTTTCGAACCTTGCCGCGCCGCGTGACAAGAACACACTCTCTACGGAATAAACAAAATGGCTATTACCGACGTCGTCGTTCCCCAACTTTCCGAATCCGTTTCCGAAGCCACCCTGCTGACCTGGAAGAAGCAGCCGGGCGCTGCCGTTGAAGCCGACGAAATCCTGATCGAAGTCGAAACCGACAAGGTCGTGCTGGAAGTGCCGGCCCCCGCCTCGGGCGTGCTGTCCGAAATCGTCAAGGGCGATGGCAGCACCGTGACCTCCGGCGAAGTGCTGGCCCGCATCGACACCGCCGCCAAGGCTGCCGCCGCCGCCACCGCACCGGCCGAAGCCCCCAAGGCCGCTGAGCAAGCCGCCGCCGCGCCGGCGCCCGCCGCTGCCGCCCCAGCCTCGACCGCCGCTGCCGGCGTCGCTTCGCCCGCCGCCTCGAAGATCCTGGCCGAGAAGGGCGTTGACGCCGCTTCCGTGTCGGGCACCGGCCGCGATGGCCGCGTGACCAAGGGCGACGCCCTGGCCGCCAGCGCCCAGCCCAAGGCCGCGCCGGCCAAGGCTGCCGCCGCGCCCGCCCCGACCACGCTGTCGCTGGACGGCCGTCCGGAACAGCGCGTGCCGATGAGCCGCCTGCGCGCCCGCATCGCCGAGCGCCTGCTGCAATCGCAGCAGGAAAACGCGATCCTGACCACGTTCAACGAAGTCAACATGCAGGCCGTCATCGACCTGCGCGCCAAGTACAAGGACAAGTTCGAAAAGGAACACGGCATCAAGCTGGGCTTCATGTCGTTCTTCGTCAAGGCCGCCGTTGCCGCGCTGAAGAAGTACCCGCTGATCAACGCCTCGATCGACGGCAAGGACATCATCTACCACGGCTACTTCGACATCGGTATCGCTGTCGGCAGCCCGCGTGGCCTGGTGGTGCCGATCCTGCGCAACGCCGACCAGCTGTCGATCGCCGACATCGAGAAGACCATTGCCGACTTCGGCCGCCGCGCCGCTGACGGCAAGCTGGGTATCGAAGAGATGACCGGCGGCACGTTCTCGATCTCCAACGGCGGCGTGTTCGGCTCGATGCTGTCGACCCCGATCATCAACCCGCCGCAATCGGCCATCCTGGGCGTGCACGCCACGAAGGATCGCGCCGTCGTCGAAAACGGCCAGATCGTCATCCGCCCGATGAACTACCTGGCCCTGTCCTACGACCACCGCATCATCGACGGCCGCGAAGCCGTGCTGGGCCTGGTCGCCATGAAGGACGCCCTGGAAGATCCGCAGCGCCTGTTGCTGGACCTGTAATCTCGACGCCCCTGGCCGGCGCCGAGCGCGACCCGCAAGTCGCGCGGCGCCCGGGCCGGCTCCCCGCCGGCCCGCAGCACGACCCCGCTGGGCAGCAAGTGCGCTTCTTCACCCCTCATTCGCGAGAACACTATGTCCAAACAATTTGACGTCGTCGTGATCGGCGCAGGCCCCGGCGGCTACATCGCCGCCATCCGCGCCGCGCAGCTCGGCATGTCGGTCGCCTGCATCGACGCCTGGCAGAACGGCCAGGGCGGCCCGGCTCCCGGCGGCACCTGCACCAACGTCGGCTGCATCCCGTCCAAGGCGCTGCTGCAATCGTCGGAACACTACGAGCAAGCCAACCACCACTTCGCCGAGCACGGCATCGAAGTCAAGGGCGTCAGCCTGAAGCTCGACACGCTGATCGGCCGCAAGAACACGGTGGTCAAGCAGAACAACGACGGCATCCTCTACCTGTTCAAGAAGAACAAGGTCACGTTCTTCCACGGCAAGGGCGCGTTCAGCGGCCAGGTGGAAGGCGGCTGGGCCATCAAGGTCACCGGCACCGCCGAGGAAGACCTGGTTGCCAAGCACGTCGTGGTCGCCACCGGCTCGTCGGCGCGTGAACTGCCCGGCCTGCCGTTCGACGAAAAGGTCGTGCTGTCCAACGACGGCGCACTGAACATCGGCGCCGTGCCCAAGACGCTGGGCGTCATCGGCGCTGGCGTGATCGGTCTGGAAATGGGCAGCGTGTGGCGCCGCCTGGGTTCGGAAGTCACCATCCTGGAAGCGATGCCGGAATTCCTGGCTGCCGCCGACGGGCAAGTGGCCAAGGAAGCCCTGAAGGCTTTCACCAAGCAAGGCCTGAACATCCAGATGGGCGTCAAGATCGGCGAGATCAAGGCGACCGCCAAGTCCGTGACCGTGCCTTACGTCGACGCCAAGGGCGCCGAGCAGAAGCTGGTCGTGGACAAGCTGATCGTCTCGATCGGCCGCGTGCCCTACACCGGCGGCCTGAACGCCGACGCCGTGGGCCTGAAGCTGGACGAACGCGGCTTCGTGGCCGTGGACGGCGACTGCAAGACCAACCTGCCGAACGTCTGGGCAGTGGGCGACGTGGTGCGCGGCCCGATGCTGGCGCACAAGGCTGAAGAAGAAGGCGTGGCGGTTGCCGAGCGTATCGCCGGCCAGCATGGCCACGTCAACTTCGACACCGTGCCGTGGGTCATCTACACCTCGCCGGAAATCGCCTGGGTCGGCAAGACCGAACAGCAGCTCAAGGCCGAAGGCCGCGAGTACAAGGCGGGCAGCTTCCCGTTCCTGGCCAACGGCCGCGCCCGCGCGCTGGGCGACACCACCGGCTTTGCCAAGGTGATCGCCGATGCCAAGACCGATGAAGTCCTGGGCGTGCACATCGTGGGCCCGATGGCCTCGGAACTGATCTCGGAAGCCGTGACCATCATGGAATTCCGCGGCGCCGCCGAAGACATCGCCCGCATCTGCCACGCGCACCCGACCCTGTCGGAAGCCGTGAAGGAAGCCGCGCTGGCCGTGGACAAGCGCGCGCTGAACTTCTAAGCCGCGACTGACTGCTGCAAGACCGGGGGCGGGTTCCAGGACCCGCCCTTTTCTTTACCGCCATTACCATTTCAGCCTGATCCGGTTCCCCTATGAACGTCAGCGACTACTACGAACACGCATTGGCCGAACGCGGCTACAAGCCCGACGACGCGCAGAAGAAGGCGATCGACCGCTTGCAGCGCTATTACGACGAATGGGTCAAGTTCAAGTCGATGCGCTCGAACGCGCTGAAAAAGCTGCTGAACCGTCCCGACGTGCCGCGCGGCGTGTACCTGTGGGGCGGTGTGGGCCGCGGCAAGAGCTTCCTGATGGATGCGTTCTATGCCACCGTGCCGGTGGTGCGCAAGACGCGCCTGCACTTTCACGAATTCATGCGCGGTGTGCATCGCGAGCTCGAGGAAGTCAAGGGCATGCAGGATCCGCTGGACGAGGTCGCCAAGCGTGTGGCCAAGCGCTACCGGCTGATCTGCTTTGACGAATTCCATGTGTCCGATGTGGCGGACGCAATGATCTTGCACCGCCTGCTGCTCAAGCTGTTCGAATACGGCACGTCGTTCGTGATGACGTCCAACTACGAACCCTCCACGCTGTACACCGACGGCCTGCACCGGGACCGCGTGCTGCCCGCCATCGCGCTGATCCAGTCGCGCATGGACGTGATGAACGTGGATGCGGGCATCGATTACCGCCGCCGCTCGCTGGAGCAGGTGCAGAGCTATCACACGCCGCTGGACGAGCATGCGCAGCAGGCGCTGCAGGCGGCCTTCGACGCGCTGGCCGACACCCCCCCGCAAGAGCCCGTGCTGCACATCGAGCATCGCGAGATCCGCGCGTTGGCGCTGGGCGGCTCGGTGGTGTGGTTCGACTTCGCCACGTTGTGCGGCGGTCCGCGCTCGCAGAACGACTACCTGGAACTGGCCAACCGCTTCCACGCGGTGATCCTGTCGGGCGTGCCGCGCATGGGCCCGCGCCAGGCGTCCGAGGCGCGCCGCTTCACCTGGCTGATCGACGTGTTCTACGACCATCGCGTCAAGCTCATCATGTCGGCAGAATGCGAGCCCGAAGAGATCTACACGGAAGGCGCGCTGGCCAACGAGTTCCACCGGACCGTCTCGCGCATCATGGAAATGCAGTCGCGCGAATACCTGGAATCCGAACGCCGCCTGGCTGTGACGTTGTAGTAATGCGTCACCCGGCCCGCAATTTCGGGGCCGGGTGAGGTCAATCATTGTTAATGCAAGTCATTATCAATTAAGATTTTGAGACTTTTGGTCCCGCGCCGCAGTCTCATCCGTGTCTTCCACCTTGCTTTCCTCATCGGCCCCGTGCGTCGACGCCCAGGTCGCGCCTGTCGATGGCCTGTACCGCGATCACCGCCCGTGGCTGTTCGGATGGCTGCGCCGCAGGCTGGGTTGCGAACATCGCGCCGAGGATCTGGCGCAGGACGTCTTCGTCAGGGTGATCCAGGGCCGCAAGCAGGTGCGGGTCAACGAGGCCCGGGCGCTCCTCACCACCATCGCAAAGGGATTGGTCGTCGACCACCAGCGCCACGCCGCGCTGGAACACGCGTACCTTGCCTATCTGGCCAGCGTGCCCGAAACCTATGCGCCGTCGCCCGAGGCGCAGGCCGAGCAATTGCAGGCGCTGGTGCAACTGGATCGCCTGCTGGACGGGTTGCCGCCGAAGGCCCGCGCCGCGTTCCTGCTGTCGCAGCTTGACGGCCTGACGTATCCCGAGATCGCCGAACGCCTCGATGTGTCATTGAGCTCCGTGCAGCAATACATGGTGCGCGCGATGTCCGCGTGCTATGCGGCGATCCATGCCTGACGCGCTGAAGCTCATGCCCCCCGCAGGCAGGTCCTCGGATGCCGCCCCTTCGGAGGCCGTCGTGCGCGAGGCCATTGTCTGGTGGACCCGGTTGCAATCGGGCGTGGCGGACCTGCAAACGCGCGAGTCGTGCCGCGCCTGGATTGCGCAGGATCCCGCGCATCGCGTCGCGTGGGACCGCCTGCAGGACATCGGCCGCGATGCGCGCCGGGTGCCGGCGGCGTTGGCGCACACGGCGCTGAACGCGCCCGCCTCGCGCAGCCGGCGCGCCGCGCTGCGCAGCCTGTTGACCGTGGCCGGCGTGGCCGCCACCGGGTGGGCCGGCTACCGTCATGCGCCCTGGCAGCGGCTGGTCGCCGACTACAGCACCCGCGTGGGCGAACGCCAGGCCCTTGCGCTGGCGGACGGGTTGCGCGTCACCCTGAACAGCGATTCTGCCGTGCGCGTCAACGTCAGCGGCAACGTACGTGATATTGCGCTCTTGCGCGGCGAGATGCTGGTGCAGGCCGAGCCGTATCCGGGCGCGCGGACGCTGCGCGTGGACACCGGCGACGGCCAAGTGCAGGCCGAGCGCGCGCGGTTCGACCTGCGGCGAACGGCGCAAGGCGCGCGCGTGGGCGTGTACGAAGGCAGCGTGGCGCTGCTGCGCGATGGCGTCCTGACGCAGCTTGCCGCCGGTGAACGGCTGTTCCCTGCCGAAGACGGAGAACTTCAGCGCGGCGCGACGGACCCGGACCGGCTCGCCTGGGTGGACGGCATGGTGGTGGCCAACGAATGGCGGCTGGACGACTTTGCCGAATACCTGGCCCGCCAGCGCGTGGGCGTCATCCGCGTCGATCCCGCGGTGGCGGCCTTGCGGCTTTCCGGGGTGTTTCCGCTGGACGACGCCGAGCGCGCGCTCAAGGCGCTGGAACACTCCCTGCCGATCACCGTCACGCGCCACACGCACTATTGGCTGCAGGTCGGACCGCGCGACGCCTGACCGTTACAAATTTTCTTGCCGGCGCATTGCAGGTTTTGCATCCCCGTACGGAAAGCAGAAAGAAACCACCGTACAGGGAGATGTTTGTGTCCGCTTCAATCCACACCCGCCTGCGCGCACCGCTGACCGCCGGCCGTCAAGCCGTGCTGGCCGTGTCGTGCGCCGGGGCGCTGGCCGCCGGCGCGCCCGCGGCCTGGGCGCAGTCCACGCCAGCCGCAGACGCGGCGGCAGCCGCCAATGGCCAGCGCAGTTTCCAGATTCCGGCAGGGCCGCTGGCCGATGCGCTGACGCAGTTCGCGCGCAGCGCGGGCGTGGTGCTGTCGTTCGATCCGGCGCTGGTGCGGGGGCGGCGTTCGGACGGGTTGAACGGCGCGTATACGGTGGGCGCGGGCTTCTCGCGCATCCTGGCGGGCAGCGGCCTGCAGGCGCGCGCGCAATCGGGCAACACGTGGACGCTGGCGCCCGCGCCAGCCTCCGCGGGCGATACGCATACTCTGGCGCCCGTGACGGTCACGGGCATGTCGGACAGCGCCTATGCGCCCACGGTGGGCTACGTGGCTACCGCCAGCGCCAGCGCCACCAAGACGGACACGCCGCTGATCGAGACGCCGCAGTCGGTGTCCGTGGTCACGCGCGAGCAGATCACCGAGCAGGGCGCGCAGACGCTGAATCAGGTGCTGCGCTACACAGCGGGCGTGGCCACCGAGTCGCGCGGCGCCACGGCGACCCGCCTGGACCAGTTCAACGTGCGCGGATTCTCGGCGTCCACGTACCTTGATGGGCTACGCGTGTTCGGCGGCCGCGATGCGCTGCCGCAGGTCGATGCCTTCCGCCTTGAGCGCGTGGACGTGCTCAAGGGGCCGGCGTCGGTCATGTACGGGCAGGGCGGTCCGGGCGGCGTGGTGAATCAGGTCAGCAAGCGGCCGCTGGACGAGCCGCTGCGCGAGGTGGAACTGCAGGTTGGCAATTATGACTTCCGCCGCGCCAACTTCGACTTCGGCGGCCCCATCGACGAAGAGGGCAAGTACCTGTATCGCCTGGTGGGATCGGGCTACATGTCGGACGGCCAGGTGCAGGACACCAAGGAACGCCGCTACTTCGTGTCACCCGCGTTCGCCTGGAAACCCAATGCCGATACCTCGCTGACCATCCTGACCAATTTCCAGCATGATCCCGACATGGGGTCGTACGGCGCGGTGCCGGCCATGCGCACCTTGCTGCGCGCGCCCGACGGCTTCCGGCTGCCCGCCGATTACTACGATGGCGACGCCAATTTCGAAAAGAGCGACCGCAAGAGCTACTCGCTGGGCTACATCCTGGACCATCGCTTCAACGACACGTTCAAGGCCTCGCAAAGCCTGCGCTGGACGCACTCGGACGCCAAGTACCGCAGCGTCTATGGCGCGATGACCAACTACTACGGCTATACGGACAGGACCTACCTGTACCATCAGCGCGCCTCGATCGCGACCGACGTGGATGTGGGGGCGCTGACCATCGACAACAACCTGCAGGCCCGCTTCAACACCGGCAAGATCGGCCACGACGTCCTGGTGGGATTCGACTACCAGCACGTCAAGACCGACACGCTGTCGGGATTTGGTTCCGCGCCGGCGCTCTACGTGAAGAATCCGGACAATTTCCAGAACATTCCCGTGCCGGCATTCTCCAGCGACGCGACCACCACGCAGTACCAGACCGGCGTGTATTTCCAGGACCAGATCAAGATCGACCGTCTGTCGTTCCTCTTGGGCGGGCGCTACGACTGGTCGCGCAACGTGGGCGAGACGACGGCGATCGCCTCGGGCCGCGTCACCCCGTCCAAGCTGAACGCCGAAGCGTTTTCGGGCCGGTTCGGCGCCATCTACAACTTCGACAACGGCGTGGCGCCGTACTTCAGTTACTCGGAATCCTTCGAGCCGCAGTCGGGCACGGGCTGGAACAACACGCCGTTCAAGCCGATCGAGGGCAAGCAGTACGAAGTGGGCATCAAGTACCAGCCGCCGGGCTCGGCCACGATGCTGACCTTCGCGGCCTTCGACATCCGCCGCGAGAACATGACGACCACCGACCCGGACCCGACGCACCTGTGCGGCACGGCGGGTGGACGTTGCTCGATCCAGGCGGGCGAGCTGCGCACGCAGGGCATCGAACTCGAGGCCAAGACCGAGCCGATGCGCGGCCTGTCGCTGATTGCCGCCTACTCGGTCATGAACAACGAATACACCAAGGCCTATCCGAATGCGGCGGGCTTTGACCTGACCGGCAAGACCCCCGCCGCGCTGCCGTCGCAGCAGGCGTCGGCCTGGGCGCGCTACCAGCTTCAGGAAGGCCCGCTGGCCGGCCTTGGCGTGGGCGGCGGCGTGCGGTACATCGGTTCGTCGTACGCCAACGAGGCCAACACGCTGAAGGTGCCGAAAGTCACGCTGGTGGACCTGATGCTGGACTATGACCTGGGCCGCGCCTCGCCCGCCCTCAAGGGCATGCAGGTTGCGCTGAACGTGCAGAACCTGTTCGACAAGGAGTACATCGCGTCGTGCTCCGGCGAGTCCTGGTGCTGGTTCGGCTACCAGCGCTCCATCAAGGCGAGCCTGCGATATCGCTGGTAAGCAGGTTGGCCGTTCCTGTATTAACGAGAATCGTTATAATTCAGGCCGGCCACGTCCCCGCAACCACCTAGAACTCCCGTGAAAGCTCCCGCAGCCGGCGCAGGCATGATGCGCTACCGATTGGCCGTCTTCTCCCGCGCGACGGCCGCCATCCTGGGCGGCTATGCCCTGGCCTCGGCGGCGGCCGCCTGCCTGGCGGTCTGGCTGCCTTTGGGGCGGCCCGATGCCGTGACCGCGGCGCAGCTGCTGTCCTTCGTGGTCTATGCCTGCGGCGTGATCTGGGTGTTCGCCACGCGCAACGCCTGGCGCGCCTGGGCGGGCATCCTGGTCCCCGCCGCGCTGCTGGGCGGCATGTTTCTCGCGCACCGGCTCGTGGGGGCGGCATGAAGGCGGCCAAGACCAGGCATCCCGGCGAAGAGGGCCTGCGCCAGTCGATGTCGTGGCTGCATACGTGGGCCGGGCTGATTTTCGGCTGGGTGCTGTTCGCGATGTTCCTGACCGGCTCGCTGGCGTTCTTCCGGCCCGAGATCACGCGCTGGATGCAGCCCGAGATCCAGGTGCAGCCGGCGCCCGCCGTTCAGGCCGTCGCCACGGCGCAGCGCTATCTGGCGGAAAACGCGCCCGATGCCAAGCGCTGGTTCATCACGCCGCCTTCGGACCGCGAGCCCCTGATCCAGCTGCTGTACCAGACCCCCAAGCCCAAGCCGGGCGAGCGCGGATTCGTGCGCGTCAAGCTGGACGCGGCCACCGGCCAGGCCGTGACGCCGCGCCAGACCCGCGGCGGCGACTTCTTCTACCGCTTCCATTTCGAGCTGGAAACCGCGTTTCCGTGGGGACGCTGGCTGGCCAGCATCGCGGGCATGTTCATGCTGGTGGCGATCATCAGCGGCATCATCACGCATAAGAAGATATTCACGGATTTCTTCACGTTCCGGCCCGGAAAGGGCGGCCAGCGCGCATGGATGGATGGCCACAACGTGCTGTCCGTGCTGGGCCTGCCGTTTCACCTGATGATCACCTTCAGCGGCCTGGTGCTGTTCATGGTGATGCTGATGCCGGCCGGCATCCAGGCCGTTTACGACAATCCGCGCGATTACACCAACGAGGTCTTCAAGGCCTTCAAGGTCACGCCGCCGCTGAACCAGCCCGCGCCGCTGGTTCCGATTGCCCCGTTGGTGGCGCAGGCCGAGCAGCAGTGGCAAGGCCGCGTCGGCCGGGTGACCGTCAACAATCCCAATGACGCGGGCGCCACCATCACCATCAGCCGCCACGTGGGCGACGGCGTGTCGTACGGGCTGATGGCGCCGTTCATGCGCTTTGACGGGGTGACGGGCGCGCTGCAGGAGTCCGAGGCCGGCCGCAGCGCGACCGCCCTGACCGCTGGCGTGATCACCGGCCTGCACCTTGGCCTGTTCGCCGAACCGGTGCTGCGCTGGCTGTATTTCATCGTCAGCCTGGCCGGCACGGCCATGGTGGCCACGGGCCTGGTGCTGTGGATCGCCAAGCGCCGCCAGAAGGCCCGGCCGGGCGACGCGCGCGAGGCGTTCTCGCTGCGGCTGGTGGACGGCCTGAACGCGGGCACCATCACGGGGGTCGTGTTCGGCGTGGCGGCGGTGTTCCTGGCCAACCGGCTGCTGCCCGCCGACATGCCCGGCCGCCAAGTGTGGGAGGTGCGCGCGTTCTTCATCGCCTGGGGCCTGTCGCTGGTCTATGCGTTTCTCTTCCAGCGGCGCAAATGGCAGGACCTGCTGGCGGTGGCCGCGGCCGCGCTGGCCCTGGTGCCCGTGGTCAATGCGCTGACCACGCACCGGCACCTGGGCGTCTCGTTGCCGCAGGGCGACTGGGTGATGGCGGGTTTTGACCTGACGTGCCTGGCAAGCGCCCTGTTTTTTGCATGGATGGCGCGGAAGGCTGCCCGGGCCCGCAAGGCGCCCGCCAGATCCGCGGGCAAGCCGCGCGCCGCGCGCGCCCAGGCAGTCAAGTCCGCTGCCGTTGCGCCCGCCCCGAACGACCCCGCCGTTCCGGCCGCCGTGCACCGCACCGCTTTCGAACCGCGAGGTGATACGCCATGACGCTTGCCGCCTTCTGCCTGGCCTATGCCGGGTTTTCCGCTCTGTGCCTGGCCATGGACCGGCACTACGAAGATCTGTTCGACCGCGCCTTGCCGCGCCGTCATCGGTTGCCGTTGCGGCTGTTCGGCTGGACGGCGCTTGCGCTGTCGCTGTGGGCGTCCGCGGCGGTCTGGGGCTGGAGCTACGGGACGGTCGAATGGATCGGCATTCTCAGCATTGCCGGCCTGCTGCTGATCTGGTTCCTGACCTTCCGTCCGCGCGCGGCGCTGACCGCGGGCGGCCTGTGCGCGCTGGCCGCGCCCGTGCTGGCGGTCTGGTAGGCGCAGGCTGCGTGGCGGGCGGGCAGGGCCGCGCTGCGGCACGTTACACTGACGGCTTCCCCTAGCAACCGCCTTCTCGCCTCATGAATACCCGCGTCCTTACCGGCATCACCACGACTGGAACCCCCCATCTCGGCAACTACGCGGGCGCGATCCGTCCGGCGGTGCAGGCCAGCACGCAGCCCGGCGTCGACGCATTCTTCTTTCTGGCGGACTACCACGCGCTGATCAAGTGCGACGATCCGGCACGCGTGGCGCGCTCGCGCCTGGAAATCGCCGCCACCTGGCTGGCGGTCGGCCTGGACGCCGAACGCGTGACGTTCTACCGCCAGTCGGACATTCCCGAAATCCCCGAACTGAGCTGGCTGCTGACCTGCGTGACCGCCAAGGGCCTGATGAACCGGGCGCATGCGTACAAGGCGTCGGTCGACCAGAACGTGGCCAAGAACGTGGATCCGGACGACGGCATCACCATGGGGTTGTTCTCGTACCCGATCCTGATGGCGGCCGACATCGTGATGTTCAACGCCAACAAGGTGCCGGTGGGCCGGGATCAGATCCAGCATCTTGAAATGGCGCGCGACATCGCGCAGCGCTTCAACCACCTGTACGGACGCGACTATTTCTCGCTGCCGGAAGTGGTCATCGAAGAAGACGTGGCGACGCTGCCGGGGCTGGACGGCCGCAAGATGTCCAAGAGCTACAACAACACCATTCCGCTGTTCGAAGGCGGCAAGAGCGCATTGCGCGCCTCGGTGATGCGCATCGTGACCGATTCGCGCGAACCCGGCGAACCCAAGGATGCCGAATCCTCCCACCTGTACACGCTGTACCGCGCGTTCGCCACGTCCGAGCAATCGGCGGCGTTCCGCCAGCAGCTCGAAGCGGGCATGGGCTGGGGCGACGCCAAGCAGGCGCTGTTCGAGCACCTGGAAGCGCTGCTTGCGCCGATGCGCGAAAAGTACGTCGACCTGATGGCCAATCCGGGCCGCATCGAAGACATCCTGCAAGCCGGCGCGGCCAAGGCGCGCAAGCTTGCCGTGCCCTTCATGCAGGAACTGCGCGAGGCCGTGGGCCTGCGCAACCTGAGCGCAGCCGCCACGGCCGGCAAGGGCGCGCAGGGCAAGAAGGAAAAATCCAAGGGCGCGCGCTTCGTCAGCTTCCGTGACGAGGACGGCGGCTTCCGCTTCCGCCTGCTGGCGGCCGACGGCGAGGAACTGCTGTTGTCGCAGCGCTTTGCCGATCCCAAGGAAGCGGGCGCCTTGATGCGCCGGTTGCAGTCCGAACCCGCTGACAGCGTCCTGCAGGCGCAGACAGAGGGCTATGCGGCGGTGATCGATGGCGTGACCGTCGCCACCGCGCCCGAGGGCATGCAGGGCGAGCCCGCGGCGCGCCTCGCCCGCACCCGCGAAGCGCTCTTGTCGCTGGCGCGGGAATAAACGGCAGCCGAAGACGGCGCGGGCAATCCGCGCCGTCGCGCATGCAGTTCAGCTGCTTGCTCCATTAACAGTGCAAAAAAAATCCCGGCGCATCGGGCGCCGGGATCTGGGCAGTGCAGCGGATCGGCGGATCAGCGCTTGAGCTTGGCGAACGCGTCGGCCATGGCGCTGTTCATCGATCCGGCCGCGCCACCGGCGTTGCGGCCGCCATCGCCCTGACGGCGGGGACGGTCACCGCCCTTGGGCGCATCGGCGCTGCGGCGGGCCGGCGCGGCGGTGTCGTTCAGGCGCATGGTAAGCGCCACGCGCTTGCGCGCGGCGTCCACTTCCAGCACCTTGACGCTGACCGTCTGGCCCACGCGCACCACATCGCGCGGATCCTTCACGAACTTCTCGGCCAGCGCCGAGATATGCACCAGGCCGTCCTGGTGCACGCCGATGTCCACGAACGCGCCGAAGTTGGCCACGTTGGTCACCACGCCCTCCAGCACCATGCCGGGGTACAGGTCGTTCAGCGTTTCCACGCCTTCCTTGAACTGCGCCGTCTTGAACTCCGGGCGCGGGTCGCGGCCAGGCTTTTCGAGTTCGGCAAAGATGTCCTTCACGGTGGGCAGGCCGAAGCGCTCGTCGGTGAAGTCGGACGGCGACACGCCCTTCAGGGCCTCGCGCTGGCCGATGATCTGCTTGACCTCGGTCTTGATCTTGGCGACGATGCGCTCGACGACGGGATAGGCTTCCGGGTGCACCGCCGACGCGTCCAGCGGGTTGTCGCCGTTGGGGATGCGCAGAAAGCCCGCGGCCTGTTCAAACGCCTTGTCGCCAAAGCGCGGCACCTTGCGCAGGATGTCGCGGGTGGGGAACGCACCGTTCTCGTCGCGGAAGGCGACGATGTTCTTGGCCAGCAGCGAATTCAGGCCGGACACGCGGGCCAGCAACGCGGCCGATGCCGTGTTCACGTCCACGCCCACCGCGTTCACGCAGTCTTCGACCACGGCATCCAGCGAACGCGCCAGTTCGCGCTGGTTGACGTCGTGCTGGTACTGGCCGACACCGATGGCCTTGGGGTCGATCTTGACCAGTTCGGCCAGCGGATCCTGCAGACGGCGTGCAATGGACACGGCGCCGCGCAGCGTGACGTCCAGGTCGGGGAATTCCTGGGCGGCGGTTTCCGATGCCGAATACACCGACGCGCCTGCCTCGGACACGACGACGCGGGTGACCTTCAGGTCGGGGAAACGCTCCATCATGTCGCCCACGAGCTTTTCGCTTTCGCGCGAAGCCGTGCCGTTGCCGATGGCGATCAGGTCCACCTTGTGGCGCGCCACCAGCGCGGCCAGCGTGTTGATCGTGCCGTCGCGGTCGCGGCGCGGTTCGAACGGGTACACGGTGGTGGTGTCGACGACCTTGCCGGTCTGGTCGATGACCGCGACCTTGCAGCCCGTGCGAATACCGGGATCCAGGCCCAGCACGGCCTTGGGACCGGCGGGGGCGGCCAGCAGCAGGTCTTTCAGGTTGGCGGCGAACACGCGGATTGCCTCGGCTTCGCCGCTTTCGCGCAGGCGGCCGATCAGTTCGCTTTCGAAGGCGGTCAGGAGCTTCACGCGCCAGGTCCAGCGGCAGACTTCACCCAGCCAGCGCGCGCGCGGCGTGGCGTCCAGCGCGAAAAGACCGTTGCCCAGCTTCAGGAAGTTGGCGATGCGGGCCACGCACGGATGCGGCGTCTGCGCTTCGAGGTCGGCTTCCAGGCCGAGGCGCAGTTCAAGCACACCTTGCTGACGGCCGCGCAGCAGCGCCAGGATACGGTGCGAGGGCAGGGTGCGCAGCGGCTCGTTGAAGTCGAACCAGTCGCGGAAGTTGGCGCCTTCGGTTTCCTTGCCTTCGATCATCTTCGAGTACACGAGGCCGGTGGACCACAGGTGCTCGCGCATGTCGGCCAGCAGGTCGGCGTTTTCCGCGTAGCGTTCAGCGAGGATGTCGCGCGCCCCATCGAGCGCCGCCTTGGCGTCGTTGATGGAGGCTTCGGGATTCAGGTACTGCGCGGCCAGGGCTGCGGGATCGCAGGCGGGATCGGCCAGGATGGCGTCGGCCAGGGGTTCCAGGCCGGCTTCGCGGGCGATCTGCGCACGCGTGCGGCGCTTGGGCTTGTACGGCGCGTACAAGTCTTCGAGGCGCTGCTTGGTGTCGGCCGAAGCGATTTCCTGCTGCAGTTCGGCCGTCAGCTTTCCTTGCTGCGAAATGGATTCCAGGATGGCGCCGCGGCGGTCTTCGAGCTCGCGCAGGTAGCCCAGGCGGACTTCCAGGTTGCGCAGCACGGTGTCGTCCAGACCGCCGGTCGCTTCCTTGCGGTAGCGGGCGATGAAGGGCACGGTCGCGCCGTCATCCAGCAGTTCCACCGCCGCAGCGATTTGAGAGGCGCGGGCGCCCAGCTCGGTGGCGAGCTGCGCGACGATGCGGGCGTTGTCGACGCCGGCGGCGACGTTCGTGATAGTGGAAGTTTCAGACATCTCTATACGACGGCAAAAAGGGAAAACAAGGGGCGGATTGTGCCATAAGCCGTTGTTACGGAACGTGGCAGAAGGGACTGATCCGTCCCTCTGCCAGCGGCGTTGCGGCAGGCCGCAAGCCGGAAAACGACGCGGCAGCAGGTATCATTTGGGGCCCTACACAAGGCTGCTGTAATGCTGGACCTGGACATATCCGAATTCTTTGACGAGGACGGGCCGCTGGCCACGGCCTTGCCCGGCTACAAGCCACGTCCATCGCAGGTGGAACTGTCGCAGGCCATCGGCCAGGCCATCCAGGACCGCGCCACGCTGGTGGCCGAGGCCGGCACCGGCATCGGCAAGACCTGGGCGTATCTTGTACCCGCCTTCATCCAGGGCGGCAAGGTGCTCATCTCCACCGGCACACGCACCCTGCAGGATCAGCTCTTTGCGCGCGACCTGCCGCGCGTGCGCGCGGCGCTGGCCGCGCCCGTGACGGCCGCGCTGCTCAAGGGCCGCGGCAACTACGTGTGTCATTACCACCTGGAGCGCCTGCAGGGCGACGAACGCGCGCTCAAATCCCGCTCCGAGATCCAGCAGCTGCGCCAGATCCAGGTGTTCGCGGGCATCTCCAAAACGGGCGACCGCGGCGACCTGGCGCAGGTGCCCGAAGACGCCGACATCTGGCAACGCGTCACATCCACCCGCGAAAACTGCCTGGGCCAGGAATGTCCGCGCATCCACGACTGCTTTGTCGTCAAGGCGCGCCGCCAGGCACAAGAGGCCGACGTCGTCGTCGTCAACCACGCGCTCTTCATGGCCGACCTGATGCTGCGCGAAGAAGGCGTCACGGATCTGCTGCCCGAAGCCGACACCGTCATCTTCGACGAAGCCCATCAATTGCCCGATACCGCCACGCGCTTTCTGGGCAGCAGCGTGTCCACGCACCAGCTCATGGATTTTGGCCGCGCGCTGGAAGTCGCGGGGCTGGCCTACGCGCGCGAAGCCGCCAAATGGAGCGACGTCAGCCGCCAACTGGAAACCGCCGCGCGCGAATTGCGGCTGGTCTGCGCGCCGCTGGACAAGATGCCGGGCCGCAAGGCCACGTTCGAGGCCATTCCCAACCCCGAGGAATTCGACGTCGCGCTGCTGTCGCTGCGCGAGGCCGTGGACAGCGCCACCAAGGCGCTGGGCGCGGTGGCCGAAAAACACCCGGACCTGCTCGCGGCTGCGCGCATGGGGGCCGAGATCTCGGTCAAGCTCAAGCGCTGGGCAACGCCCGGCCGCAGTACCGGCGTGCACGACGACGAGGGCTGGGGCCGCGACGACCAGGCGCCCGTGCAAAGCCCGCTCGGCGACGGTCCCTCCACCCCCGCGGCCCTGCTCGAAGGCGCGGCGCTGGCCGAGCAATGGACCGGCCCGGCCGTGCGCTGGGTCGAGCACGGACTGCACCACGTGCGCCTGCATTCGGCGCCGCTGTCGGTGGCGCAGGCTTTTTCCAAATTCCGCAAGCCTGGCCAGGCCTGGATCATGACCTCGGCCACGCTGTCGGTGAACGGTGAATTCACGCACTTCACCAGCCAGCTTGGCCTGGAGTCCGCGCGCACCGGCAAGTGGGAGTCCCCGTTCGACTACCCCGAGCAGGCGCTGCTGTTCGTGCCGCGCGGCATGCCCGAACCCCAATCGCCGCAGTTCCTGGACCGCTTCGTGCAGACCCTCATGCCGTTGCTGGAGGCCAGTCCGGGCGGCACGCTGGTGCTCTGTACGACACTGCGCGCCGTGGACAAGGTGGCCAATCTGCTGGCCGATGCCTTTGACGATGCGGGCCATGACTGGCCGCTGCTCAAGCAGGGCGAGGGCACGCGCCGCGATCTGCTCGACCGCTTCTGCAAGCTCAAGCACCCGGTGCTGGTGGGTAGCGCCAGCTTCTGGGAAGGCATCGACCTGCCGGGCGACGTGCTGACGCTGGTGGCGATCGACAAGCTGCCGTTCGCGCCGCCCGACGATCCCGTCATCGAGGCCCGTCTGCGCGCCTGCCGCGCGCAGGGCGGCAACCCGTTTGCGGAATACCAGCTTCCGGAAGCCGCCATCTCGCTCAAGCAGGGCGCGGGCCGGCTGATCCGCACGGAATCGGATTGGGGCGTGCTGATGGTGGGTGACGCCCGGCTGGTGGAAAAGCCCTACGGCAAGCGCCTGTGGCGCGGTCTGCCGCCATTTGCGCGCACGCGCGAGCTGGAAGAGGTGCTGGCGTTCTACCGTCGCAAGCGCGGACCGGACGACGAATAGACCGGCGCAAGGAACGCGGCTCCAGGCGGCGCCGTCCGCGCCGCGCAGGCAAAAAAAAGCCCTTCAATCTTGAAGGGCTTTTCTCTTCCCATGCGAGCGGAATCAGTTAAAGGGATTCCACCAGCTCTTGTCGGCCTTCAGGCCCTTGGTGCGGAACTCGCTGTTCGGGAAGTTCTTGTCGTAGACGCGCTGCGCGTCGTTCTTCAGGTCCGTCATGTTGAGTTTGTCGTACGACTGAACCATCAGGTAGAGCGCTTCTTCGGTGGCGGGGGCGCCCTCGAAGTCGGTGATGACGGTCTGCGCGCGGTTGGCGGCGGCCACGTAGGCGCCACGCTCGTAGTAATAGCGGGCCACGTGGACTTCGTTCATGGCAATGGTGTTGACCAGCCAGGCCACGCGCTTTTCGGCGTCGACGCTGTATTTGCTTTCCGGGTAGCGCTTGATCAGCTCGGTAAAGGCGTCATAGGACGCGCGCAGGCCCTTGGGGTCGCGCTCGGCCGGGTCCTGGCCGGTGAGGTTGCTCATGAAGGCGCTGGCCGGCGTGAAGTTGATCAGGCCCTTCAGGTAGAGCGCGTAATCGGTGCCGGGGTGATTGGGGTACAGCTGCTGGAAGCGGTCGATGGCGGCAAGCGCCTGTTCGTTCTCGCCGTCTTTCCAGTTGACGTAGGCCAGTTCAAGCAGGGCCTGCTGCGCGTAGACGCCGAAGGGGTAGCGGCTTTCGATGGCGGTCAGGCGCTCGCGCGCTTCCTTCCAGCCGCCCGACGACATTTCGGCCTTGGCGTCCGCGTAGAGTTGTTCTGCGCTCCAGTTGGTGGTCTTGTCGTACTTGCTGTCCGCCCCGCTGCAACCAGCGATGACGATGACGGCAAAAAGCGCGATGACCACGCGCAAAACCGACCCGCTGCGGGATGCGGGGTTCGAGGGAGCTGCAGGGTGGTGAATCACGAGAATCGTATCCTTGGTGTTAGCATGGCAGGCTGATTATATGATTTGTCTCCATGTCTGATACAGCCGCCCGCGCAGATCTTGTTTCCGACGAGAGCGCCGACGAAAATCTCGACGAATCCGGCCGCCCCGAGCCGCAATTTGTAACCGTGCCGTCGGCCACGCGCGCTGACCGGCTGGACAAGGTCCTGGCGGGCCTCTTGCCCGACCATTCCCGCAATCGCCTGCAAGGCTGGATCGAATCCGGCAACGTCCTGGTCAACGGGACGCCGGGCAAGATCCGCCAAACAGTCGGCCCTGGCGACGAACTCACCATCTGGGCCCAGCCCGCGCCCGACGCGCAGGCCTTCATGCCTGAACCCGTGGAATTCGGCGTGGTGGCCGAAAGCCCCGACTGGATCGTCGTCAACAAGCCGGCGGGCCTGGTTACCCACCCGGGCGCCGGCAACTGGAGCGGCACGCTGCTCAACGGCCTGCTGCATCGTTATCCGGAACTCGCACAGGTCGCCCGTGCGGGCATCGTGCACCGGCTGGACAAGGACACCTCCGGCCTGATGGTGGTGGCCCGTAACGAAATCGCCCAGACTCACCTAGTGCGCCAGCTTCAGGCGCGCACCATGGGCCGCGAGTACGTGGCGCTGGCGCACGGATGGCTGGCCGCTGCGGGCAAGGTCGACCGCGCCATCGGGCGCGATGCGCGCGTGCCGGTGCGCATGAGCGTCGAGCGCCCCGTCGCGCCCAAGCCGGCCATCACCAATTACGCGCCGGCCCGCCGCGGCTCGGTCGATCCGGGCGGGCGGGTGACCGAAGTGGTGTGCCGGCTGGAAACGGGGCGCACCCACCAGATCCGCGTGCACATGGCCAGCCTGGGACACCCCCTGCTGGCCGACACGATCTATGGCGGCAAGAACATCGCGGGGGCAGCGCGCCAGATGCTGCACGCCCGCGCGCTGCATTTCGACGACCCGGGCGGCAAGGGCGACGTCCAGTTCGCCGCGCCCGTGCCCGCCGACATGGCGCAGGTCCAGGAGAACATTGCATGGAACGCCTGATCGCAGGCCTGCCCGTCGTGACGGGACCCGACTGGCAGGGCGTGAGCTACTTTTGCACGACCCGCGCCGGCGGCGTGGGCGTGGCTCCGCACGACACCCTCAATCTGGGCCTGCGTGCCGAGGACAACCCCGAGGCCGTGGCGGAGAACCGGCGCCGGGTTTGCGCCGCAGTGTCCGCCGATCCCCTCTGGTTGCGCCAGGTTCATGGCAGCGAGGTCGTCGACGCGGACGCGCCGGACGTGCCGGCCGAGCCCGCGGTCGACGCCAGCGTCACCGCCCAACCCGGCCGCGTGCTGGCCGTCATGGTGGCCGATTGCCTGCCGGTGGTCATTGCCGATGCCGAGGGCACCGTGCTGGGTGCGGCGCACGCCGGCTGGCGCGGCCTGGCGGGCGGGGTGCTTGAAAACACGCTGCAGGCCATGCGGGCCAAGGCGCCGCAGGCGTCCGGCTGGCGCGCCTGGGTCGGACCCGGCATCGGGCCGCAGCACTTCGAAGTCGGACAGGACGTGCTGGACGCGTTCACCGCCGACGATCCGGCGACGACACGCTTTTTTGCGCCGCGCCCCGGCCTTGCCGGCAAATGGCTGGCCGACCTCGCCGGATTGGCCGATTTCCGGCTGCGGCGTGCCGGGGTACAAGAAGTGTCCCTCAGTGGGGAATGCACGGTGACCCGCGCGGACCGGTACTTTTCCTACCGCCGTGACGGCGTGACCGGACGCATGGCGCTGCTGGCCTGGTTAAGCCCGGTTTGACGTCGCGCAAAGGCCAGCGCCGGGCTTGCGTTTTACCGTAGTAAGCCTCCTTGTATACCCGCATTGACAGTCCTGAACCCGGAATGCAACATCAATCGCGAAGTTTCGATAACAAGGTGTCGAAGTGAATGCCAATCTCTCCGCAGGTCCCATTCCGGTGAGCGTGGCACCGGAAGTCCTGGCTGACATCCAGGCAGAGTTCTCGCGCGAATGGCAACGCCTTTGCGACGATGCCCGGCGTGGCGCGCTGGCGCCGCCGTCCGATCGCCGTTTCTCCGGCGACGCCTGGGCGGCGAATGCTTCGCACCTGCTCCTGGCGCACACGTATCTGCTGTCCGCGCGCGCCATGCAGCGCATGGTCGATGCCGCGCAGGTCAGCGAGCCCATGCGCGACCGCCTTCGCTTCTCGATCATGCAGTGGGTCGACGCGCTGTCGCCGGCCAACTTCCTGGCGCTCAATCCCGATGCCCAGCAATCCATCGTCGAAAGCGCCGGCCGCGCACTGAACGAAGGGCTGGCCAATCTGTTGGGCGACGTGCAGAAGGGCCGCATCACCCAGACTGACGAGTCGCAGTTCGAGATCGGCCGCAACGTGGCCACGACGCCCGGCGACGTGGTGTTCGAAAACAAGCTGTTCCAGCTGATCCAGTACGCGCCCTCGACCGCCACCGTGTACGACCGGCCGCTGGTCATCGTGCCGCCGAACATCAACAAGTTCTACATCCTGGACCTGCAGCCCGAGAACTCCTTCGTGCGCCACGCGGTGGGGCAGGGCTACACGGTCTTCCTGATTTCCTGGCGCAATCCGGTTGCTGCCGATACCGACGGCGTGGACCGCGCCACCTGGTCCGACTACCTGGACGACGCGGTGCTGCAGGCGCTGCGCGTGGCCAGCGACATCACCAAGCAGCCGCAGGTCAATGCGCTGGGCTTCTGCGTGGGCGGCACGATGCTGGCCTCGGCGCTGGCGCTGGCCGAAGCGCGCGGCGAGCACCCGGTGGCGTCGCTGACGCTGCTGACCTCGCTGCTCGATTTCCACGACACCGGCATCCTGAACGTGTTCGTCGACGAGGCCCACGCGCTGATGCGCGATCATCAACTGGGCAACGGCGGCCTGATGCCGGGCCGCGATCTCGCCACCACCTTCTCGTTCCTGCGGCCCAACGAACTGGTCTGGAACTACGTGGTGGGCAACTACCTCAAGGGGCAAAAGCCTCCGGCCTTCGACCTCCTGTTCTGGAATGGCGACAGCACGAACCTGCCGGGGCCTTTCTTTTCCTGGTATTTCCGCAATACCTACCTCGAGAACAATCTCAAGGTGCCGGGCCGCGCGCAGGCCGCCGGCCTGCCGCTGGACCTGACGCGCCTGCGCATGCCCGCCTATATATTCGGCTCGCGCGAGGACCACATCGTGCCTTGGGTGTCGGCCTACGCGTCCACGCAGGTGCTTCGCGGTCCGCAGCGTTTCGTGCTGGGCGCTTCCGGCCACATCGCGGGCGTGGTCAATCCGCCCGCCAAGAAGCGCCGCAGTTACTGGGTGGCCGATGCGCTCGAACAGCAAAGCCAGCCGCTGCCCGGCGACCCCAACACCTGGTTTTCGCAGGCGGTGGAGCATCCCGGCAGCTGGTGGCCCGATTGGACCGGTTGGCTGGCAGGACATTCGGGCAAGCAGATCAAGGCGAGGGCAAAGGCAGGCAATGCCAAGTATCGGCCGATCGAGCCGGCGCCTGGCAGATATGTAAAGGTCCGGGCGGCCTGATACCGCGCACCGCGGTCCGGTCCCCGGCAGAAAGATGTTTAATCAACGAGGCGTCCGTCGCACACAGGAGGAAGTCCAATGAGCGGAAAACTGGCTTACGTAACAGGCGGGATGGGCGGGATCGGCACCTCTATTTGCCAGCGCTTGGCCAAGGATGGCTTTCGCGTCGTGGCAGGTTGCGGCCCCAGCCGCAACTACCAGCAATGGCTGGATGAGCAGGCCGCACAGGGTTTTACGTTCTACGCGTCGGTGGGCAATGTGTCCGATTGGGACTCCACCGTAGCCGCCTTTGAAAAGGTGACGGCCGACCTCGGGCCGGTGGACGTGCTGGTCAACAACGCGGGCATCACCCGCGACGGGTTGTTCCGGAAGATGAGCGCCGACGATTGGCGCGCGGTCATCGACACCAATCTGAACAGCCTGTTCAACGTGACCAAACAGGTCATCGACGGCATGGTCGAGCGCCAGTGGGGGCGGATCATCAACATCAGCTCGGTCAACGGCCAGAAGGGGCAGTTCGGCCAGACCAACTACTCCACGGCAAAGGCCGGCATCCATGGATTCACGATGGCGCTGGCGCAGGAAGTGGCCAGCAAGGGTGTGACCGTCAACACGATCTCGCCGGGATACATCGGCACCGACATGGTTCGCGCCATCCGGCCGGACGTGCTGGAAAAGATCATTGCCACCATTCCGGTGCGCCGCCTTGGCACGCCGGAGGAAATCGCCTCCATGACCTCGTGGCTGGCGTCCGATGAATCCGGCTTTTCGACCGGCGCGGATTTCTCGCTGAACGGCGGCCTGCACATGGGCTGACGCGACGTGGGCCGCCTCCGGGCGGCCCGCTGGCGCTGTACGGCTTCGGGCAGAGGGCCGTACGGCATTACACTCACATTATTCGAAGCCTAAAGAGATCGCCCGATCCGGGGACAACCATGACGCAAGCACAACCCGGCGCCAGCCTGCGCCTGATTAAAAAATACCCCAACCGTCGCTTATACGACACCCGGACCAGCACCTACATCACCCTGGCAGATGTCAAGCAACTGGTCCTGGCCAACGAGGAATTCCAGGTCGTCGACGCCAAGAGCAGCGAAGACCTCACGCGCAGCATTCTCTTGCAGATCATTCTTGAAGAGGAGAGCGGCGGCATGCCCATG
Source organism: Achromobacter mucicolens (assembly GCF_029866465.1). Lineage (NCBI taxonomy): Bacteria > Pseudomonadati > Pseudomonadota > Betaproteobacteria > Burkholderiales > Alcaligenaceae > Achromobacter > Achromobacter mucicolens. The sequence goes on from NZ_CP123364.1 coordinate 1,440,341, forward strand.
TTCTCTTCGAACATGCTGTCGCAGATCATCCGTTTCTACGGCCACGCCATGCAAGGCATCATGGGTTCTTACCTCGAGAAGAACATCCAGGCCTTCATGGAGATCCAGCAGCGCATGGCCGAGCAGTCCAAGGGCCTGTACGGCAGCCAGTTCGGGCCGGAAGCCTGGACGCAATTCATGAATGTGCAGACGCCGATGCTGCAGAACATGATGAACAACTACATCGACCAGAGCAAAAATCTGTTCGTGCAGATGCAGGACCAGATGCAGGATCAGACCCGCGCCATGTTCTCGACCTTCCCGTTCACGCCGGGCAGCAACCCGGGCTCCGGCCGCAAGTAATCCCGCCAGATGCCGGGCCGATGTGGCCCGCCGTAGTGCAAAAAAGCCGCCTTGGCGAATGCCAGGCGGCTTTTTGCCAATTGACTGAACGCAATGATCTGGCACTTTTAGCCGGCCCAGGTTCAGGGTTGTGTCAGCAAAATCCACTAAATTAATGAAAACGGTTCTTGTTTGTGTTTTGAGAGCCGCTATTTCTTTTGTGTCTCAAGGATTATGCACATGATCAAGAAAGCCTTGGCGCTGGCCATTGTCGCGTTGAGCGTGTCCGCCGCCCATGCCGCCGAATACCCCATCGGCAAGCCTGTCGAGAAGGGCGGAATGGAAATCGGCGCGGTGTACCTGCAGCCGATCGAAATGGATCCGCCCGGAATGATGCGTCCGGCCAAGGATTCCGATGTGCACCTGGAGGCCGACATCCACGCCACCGCCGGCAACAAGACGGGCTTTCCGGAAGGCGAATGGGTGCCTTACCTGGTCGTGAACTACGAGATCCAGAAGGTCGGCAGCCAGAACGTGCAAAAGGGTACGTTCATGCCGATGGTCGCCAACGACGGCCCGCACTACGGCGAAAACATCAAGCTGGAAGGCCCGGGCAAGTACAAGCTCAAGTACACGATCCTGCCGCCGACCGCGAACAAGATGAGCCACTTCGGCCGCCACATCGACAAGGAAACCGGCGTGGCCGACTGGTTCGAGCCGTTCGACCTGGAATATGAATTTGTGTACGCCGGCACCGGCAAGAAGGGCGGTTACTGATCGTGCGCCGCCTGCTTCGCGTACTTGCCGCAATGCTGATCGGCCTGGCCGGCGTGGCGGGCATGGCGCCCGCGCAGGCGGACGAGCTGCCCACGTTCACCTTGCGGTTCAAGCCCGACGGCACGTTCGAGCCTGCCACGCTCGAAGTCCCGGCGGGCCGCTTCAAGATCGAACTCATCAATGAAAGCAATGAGCCGGTGGAATTCGAAAGCATTCCGCTGCGCAAGGAAAAAGTCCTGGGACCGGGGGTGAAATCCTTCGTGGTCATCACCATCTCGCGTCCGGGCGAGTATCCCTTTTTTGACGACTTTCACCAGAGCGTGAAAGGCACCTTGGTCGTCAAGCCCAAGGAATAACGCGGCACCAAAGCATGGAACAGGTACTTTTCATCGTCTGGCGCGAAAGCGTCGAAGCCCTGCTCGTGGTGGGCATCCTGTACACCTGGCTGCGCGCCACGCCGGAAGGCAAGCGCGGGCTGCCCTACCTGTGGGGCGGCGTCGCGGCCGGGCTGGCGCTGGCCGTCGCGCTGGCGCTGGTGCTGCTGGGCGTGTCCTCGTGGCTCAGCGATGAAGGCCAGGAATGGTTCCAGGCCATCATGTCGCTGGCGGCGTGCGCGCTGGTGGTGCAGATGGTCGTGTGGATGAAAAAGCACGGCCGCACGCTCAAGGGCGAGCTCGAGAGCGGGGCGCGCGCCTCCGTGGCGAACGACAACTGGTGGGGCCTCCTGGTGCTGGTTGCCATCGCCGTCGCCCGCGAAGGCAGCGAGACCGTCGTGTTCCTGTACGGCACGGTGTCGGCGGGCGAGGGCGGCAGCGACATGCTGATGCTGGCCGTCGCCGGCATCGCGGGTTTCGCCGTGGCGCTGCTGACGTTCTGGCTGCTGCAACTGGGCGGCAAGCTCATCACGTGGCGCCGCTTCTTCTTCGTGACCGAAATCCTGCTGCTGCTCCTGGCCGGCTCGCTGCTGGTGGGCGGGCTGGATCACCTGATTTCCCTGGATGTCCTGCCGACCCTCGTGGACCCGGTGTGGGACAGTTCCTGGCTGCTCAGCGACAGCACGGGCGTGGGCAAGGTGCTGGCCGACTTCGCGGGTTACCGCGCACTGCCGGCGCTGACCTCGGTGCTGCTGTGGGTGGCTTACTGGATCATCGTCTGGGCGCTCCTGCGCTGGGCGGGCGGACGGCCCGCACCCGTGGCCGCCGCCCGGGGAGCATCCTGATTCCGGTTTTTTTCCGGACTGAATATTTGAAGGTTTGACCATGGCTGCTGCACTCGGGAGGGCAACCTCCCGCATCGCCGACTTCCTCCGTGACCATGCCCCGCTGTTGCGCAAGCTGCAGTGGGGCATTGTCGCGTTGTACGCGTTCCTGCTGATCGTGCCGGCGCTGCTGCCGCTGCCCGACAACGCGGCGTCGATGTTCAACAACCTGACCGTCGTGGCGCAGTTTGCGTTTTGGGGCGTGTGGTGGCCGTTCGTGCTGATCTCCATGCCGATCCTGGGACGCGCCTGGTGCGGCTGGCTCTGTCCGGAAGGCATGCTGACCGAATGGGCCAGCGAGCGCGGCCAGGGCCGCGCCATTCCGAAATGGATGCGCTGGGGCGGCTGGCCGTTCGTGGCCTTCGCGTTGACGACCATCTACGGGCAGCTCGTCAGCGTCTACCAGTACCCGCTGGCGGTGCTGGCCGTGCTGGGCGGCTCCACCGTGGCGGCCATGATCGTCGGCTGGCGTTACGGCCGCAGCAAGCGTGTGTGGTGCAAGTACCTGTGCCCGGTCAATGGCGTGTTCAATCTTCTGGCCAAGCTGGCGCCGTGGCACTTCAAGGTCGACGAAGAAAAGTGGCGCCATCCGGTCATCCGCATCGAGCCCATCAACTGTGCGCCGCTGGTGCCGCTGCGCCACATGAAGGGCGCGGGCGACTGCCACGTCTGTGGCCGCTGCAGCGGCTATCGCGGCGCCATCGCGCTGACGCCGCGTTCGCCCGAGGAAGAGATCGTGCACGTCGCCGATGGCGATCCGTGGCAAACGGCGTTGCTGTGCTTCGGCCTGATGGGCATTGCGATCGGCGCGTTCCTCTGGAGCGCCAGCCCCTGGTTCGTGACGTCCAAGCAGTGGGCCGCGACGTGGCTGGTCGAGCACGACATCCTGTGGCCGCTGATGGACAACGCGCCGTGGTTCATCCTGACCCATTACCCCGACGTGAACGACAGCTTCTCGTGGCTGGACGGCGCCGGCATCCTGCTTTTTGTCGTCGGCGCCACGGTGTGCGTGGGTGGCGCGACATTCCTGTCGCTGTGGATTGCGGACCGCATTGCGCCCGCCGCACCCGTGCCGCAGGCGCCCCTTAATTCCCATGCTGCCCATGCACCGGTATCGCGCTGGGGGCGGGCCGGCTTGCACAAGCTGGCGCAGGCGCTGATTCCGTCGGCCGGCATTGGCGTGTTCCTGGGCCTGTCCGCCACGACGATCACGTTGCTAAAGCATGAAGGCGTGCAGGCGGCATGGGCGACGCCGGTCCGGTTCACGCTGCTGACGCTGGCGGTGCTGTGGACGCTGCGTCTCTACGCCCGCCTGCTGAACGCGCGTCCGGTTGGCATGGCGCGCAAGCTCGGCGCGGGCCTGGTGCTGGCGGCAGGTCTGGCGCCGTTCTGCATCGCGTGGGTGCTGTTCTTCGCGGTCTGGTAAGCGGGCGTGCCAGCGCTGCGATAAAGTTGGGAACCGCGCCGGCGTTGCCGGCGTCATCCCTTTCAGCTTTTCGCCATGGCCACTTACGCGTTCCGACTTCTCAACGTCTTTGCCGATTCGACATTCAGCGGCAATCAGCTCTGCGTCTTTGAAGACGCCCGCGGCATGGACGACGCCACCATGCTCAATCTCGCGGCGCAATTCAATCTGTCCGAAACCACGTTCATCCTGCCGTCCGAGCGGGCGGACGCGCGCGTGCGCGTCTTCACGCCGGGCTTTGAAATGAAGTTTGCCGGGCATCCGGCCATCGGAACCGCGCAGGTCGTGCGTGACCTGCGGCAGGCCGAAGACGCGGTGACGCTGGAGTTTCAGGCGGGCGTCGTGCCCATGACGGCGCAGGGCGATGCCTGGACCTTCACCGCGCCTTGTCCGGACGGCGTGCGCACGGCCACGCCGGCGTTGGACCGCGCGGGCATCGCGCAACTGATGGGACTGTCGGAGGAAGACCTGGCAGCCGACCCGATCTGGGTCGACACCGGCGCGGACCAGTTGCTCGTGCCGGTTGCCAGCGTGGATGCAGTGCGGCGCGCGGTCCCGGACGTGTCGCTGCTGAACCGCTGGCAGGCCAGCGCCCTGGGGCGCAAGACGATGTATCTGTTCGCCTTCGACGAAGGCAATGTTCAGGCGGGGCGGCAGGTGGTGGTGTCCCGCTACTTCTATGCCAAGCCCGGCGGCAGCATCAACGAAGACCCCGGCACCGGTTCGGCCTGCGCCAACCTGGGCGGCTGGCTGCTGCATCGCAAGGCGGCGCTGCCGGCCTGCGTGCTGGTCGAGCAGGGCGACCGGACCGGCCGTCCGTGCCGCCTGCTGCTCGATGTTCCGGCGGACGGCCGCATCCTGGTGGGCGGTCGCGCGCTGGAAATCGGGCGAGGGACCGTTACGCTATAGCATTGGCGTTTTCCGGATCGCGAACGTGAAAACGGCGCCTGTGTTTTCACAGGCGCCGTTTTCAAATCCGGCGTCGAAAGTTCGATGCCTGATTACTTGCGGTTCTTGGCCGGATCAACCTTGATGTTGTTCTTGACCTGCTTCACGCCCTCGACGCCACGGGCGACCGTCGCGGCATGATCCGCTTCGGCAGCGGTACCGACCGTACCGGTCAGCGTGGCAACGCCGTTGTTGGTTTCAACAGCGATTTCCAGCGCGCTCAGCTGCTTGTCGGCCACGAAGGCGGCCTTGACCTTGGTGGTCACGGTGGCGTCGGACGCGTATTCACCCACGGACTGTTTCGGCTTGCCGTCGTCGGCGGCAAAAGCCATGGAAGTGAAGACAGCGCCCGTACCCAGTGCGGCGGCGGCGATCAGCTTGCGAATTTCCATAGTAATGCTCCTTTTTATTGGTGTTCAGCGCGTTCGAGACGCAATGACTAACTAAAAACGTTCAGGTGCTCGTTCTATTTCTTGCGGAAGGCGCCGCCCAGAATGGACAGCAGTGCCAGAACCAGAAAGACGAAGAACAGGATCTTGGCAATCCCCGCGGCGCCGGCGGCGATGCCGCCGAAACCCAGGACAGCCGCGATGATCGCGATGACGAAGAAAACTACGGCGTAATGCAACATGACAGCTTCTCCTGGTGTTTATGTAGATCAGGGATTACGGTCGAAGAAATCCCGGACTTCCTTTTGCGCCTCGTCCTTGGTCTTGCCGTAGCGCTCCTGGATCAGACCAGCCAGGCGTTCGGCATTGCCCTCGGTGCGGGTCAGCTCGTCGTCGGTGAGTTCACCCCAAGCCGCCTTGGCCTTGCCCGTCAGTTGCTTCCACTTTCCGGCGATGATGTCGTTGTTCATGGTGACCTCTCTCTGGTTACGTGCGGCGGCAGGTTCATGGCCTATGAAGCTGCCGTGACGCGGTGTGTTGGGTACTGATCAGCTAGGTTCTAAGCTACGAGTCGCCCCCTGGGGCTGTCAAACGACGCTGTGGAGAAATGTAACTGCGCCAATGTGGAAAAAGCCCCGTGTTTGAGACGAGAAATCGCGTCCCCGGAGCAAGGGTGCCGAGTTACATTTGAGCAACGATTTGACCCCTTTTGAGCGCGGCTAGTAACCGATCCGCTCGAACGCCAGCAATGGCGCGGGTGGCCGGGCGATCCGCGGGCCGGTATAGTCCACGGGGAACCGGCTGGCGGTTCGACACATCCGAAGGGAGAAAGCCCGCATGACGAAACGACTTTGCAGCGCGATCTTGCTGGCGCTGGGCGCCATGGCTGCCGTGGGATGCACCCATGTGACCGACAGGTATCAGGCTTCGGCGCCCGTGGCCGCGCCGCAGGGCTAAGGCGGTCAGGACAAAAAAACGGGGCGCCTGAGCGCCCCGTCTTCATCCCGCGACCCGGTCAGGGTTGCGCGATGCGCTGGGCGATGTGCGCCAGCGCTTCTTCCACCTGATCCACCAGGATCAGGCACAGATCGCCCGGGTTCAGACGCGACAGCGCCGTGTCGATGGCCAGGAACTCGCCGTGGATCTCGTCGATGTGCGTGGTGCGGCTGGCGCCCACCAGGCCCTGCTGCAGCAAGGCCAGCACTTCGCCGTCCTCGCGGCCGCGTTGGCATTGATCCTGGTAGAGCAGCACGTCGTCGAAGGCGGCGCCCAGGATCTCGGTCTGCATGCGGATGTCTTCGTCGCGGCGGTCGCCCGCGCCGCTGATGACGACCGAGCGGCGCTTGGCCGGCATGGCGTCCACCGCACGCACCAGCGCCTGGATGGCGTCGGGATTGTGGCCGTAGTCGGCGATCACGGTCGCGCCGCGGTAATCGAACACGTTGAAGCGGCCTGGCGCCGTCTGCGCATCGTTGACGAACGTGGCCAGCCCGCGGCGCACCACGTCCCAGCCCAGGTTCAGCGCCCATGCCGCAGCAATCGACGCCATCGCGTTCTCGACCTGGAAGGTGATCGTGCCGTTGCGGGTGAGCGGAATCTCGGCCAGCGGGAAGCGCACTTCGTCGGCGCCCTGCGCCGCCACGATGGCATCGCCATCGCGATACACCGACCGCAGGCCCTGCGCCCGGTGCGTGGCCAGCACGGGATGATTGCGGTCTTCGGCAAAGTAGGTGATCGCGCCCGGGCAGCTCGACGCCATTTCGGCCACGATCGGATCGGCCGCGTTCAGCACCGCCATGCCGCTCGGATGCACATGCTGGACGATCACGCGCTTGACCACGGCCAGGTCCTCGACCGTGCTGATGTAGCCCAGCCCCAGGTGATCGCCCATGCCGATGTTGGTGACGATGGCGACGTTGCAGCGGTCGAACGCCAGCCCTTCGCGCAGGATGCCGCCACGCGCGGTTTCGAACACGGCGGCGTCCACGTCCGGATGCATCAGCACGCTGCGCGCGCTGCGCGGGCCGCTGCAGTCGCCGGTGTCGATGCGCAGGTTGTCCACGTACACGCCGTCGGAGTTCGTCATCCCCACGCGGTTGCCGGCCACGCCCAGCAGATGCGCGGTCAGGCGCACCGTGGTGGTCTTGCCGTTGGTGCCCGCGACGGCCACGACCGGGATGCGGCCGTCCTCACCGTCCGCGAACATGTTGGCGATGATGGCTTCGCCCACCGCGCGGCCCTTGCCGAACGAGGGGTTCAGGTGCATGCGCAGGCCGGGCGCGGCGTTGACCTCGACCACGCCGCCGTGCTGCTCTTCGAGCGGGTAGTGCACGCTTTCGGCCACCACGTCCACGCCGCAAATGTCCAGGCCGATCATGCGGGCCGCGGACACTGCGCGCGCCGCCATTTCCGGATGGACCTCGTCGGTCACATCGGTGGCCGAGCCGCCCGTGCTGAGGTTGGCGTTGTTGCGCAGGAAAATCAGCGTGCCGGCGGGCGGCACGGAATCGGCGTCAAAGCCTTGTTTTTTCAGCGTCGCCAGGGCGATGTCGTCAAAGCGGATCTTGGTCAGCGACGTGGCGTGGCCATCGCCGCGCAAGGGGTCGGCGTTGACCTGATCGACCAGTTGGCGGATCGTGTGCTGGCCGTCGCCCGTGACTTGCGGAGGATCGCGGCGCGAGGCCGCCACCAGCGCGCCGCCGACCACCAGCAGGCGGAAATCGTGGCCGGGAATGTAGCGTTCGACGATGACCTCGGAACTGATTTCCTCGGCCACTTCAAAGGCCTGGATCACGCGCTCGCGGGTCTCGATATTGACCGCAACGCCGCGGCCCTGGCTGCCGTCGCGCGGCTTGACCACGACCGGACCGCCCAGTTCCTGCGCCGCTTCCCAGGCCTCTTCGGCGCTGGTTACGGAACGGCCCATCGGCACCGGCACGCCGGCGGCGTCCAGCAGCATCTTGGTCAGGTCCTTGTCTTGCGCGATGGATTCCGAGATGGCGCTGGTCAGATCGGTTTCCGCGGCCTGGATGCGGCGTTGCTTGCTGCCCCAGCCGAACTGCACCATGCTGCCTTGCGTCAGGCGGCGGTACGGGATGTTGCGCGCCGTGGCGGCGTTCACGATGGAGCCGGTGCTGGGTCCCAGGCGGACGTCTTCGTCCAGTTCGCGCAGACGCTTCAAGGCGTCGGCGATGTCGAACGGCGTGTCATCGAGCGCGGCGCGCACGAGGTCCTGGGCCAGTTCCATGGCCAGCTTGCCGACTTCTTCTTCGCTGTACTCGACCACGACCTGGAACACGCCGGGCTCGATGGTGGAGGCGGTGCGGCCGAACGTGACGGGGCAGCCGGCGTGCGCCTGCATCGTCAGCGCGACGATCTGCAGCACATGCGCGATCGACACCGCGCCCTGATGGCCTTCGGGACGCAGCAATCCGGTCTGCGGCAGGCGCGCGCGCAGGCGGGCTTCGAACTCGGGCAGGTTATCGATGGAGCATTCGGCATCGCTGCAAGACACGATGGCCTCGATGGCGGTGTTCTTGCTCCACAGGTTGGGGCCGCGCAATGCTCGGATACGGGAGACTTCCATGGCAGGGTTTCCTGTCGTCTGGCGCGCGTCCGCCACGGGGGGGCGGACGCGTGCGCAATAGTGTCAGTGTTGTTGGATCCAGCGGCGGACCAGGTCGATGGTCGGGCCGGAGAACGCCTCGTCGGACTGCAGCAGGGCGAAGTCGCCGCTTCCGATGCCATCGAGCACGCTGGCGATGGCCTTGCCGTGGTCAGGCTCTTCCTGGATGTCCTTGACGCGGCTGCCCTGCGCCAGGCCCTGGCGCAGCAGCGCGCGCGCCTCGCCCTCGGGTCGCTTGCTGCGCACCGTCGCGTCGTCGTAGAGGACCACGCGGTCGAAGGCGTCGCCCAGCAGCTTGCCTTGCTCGATCAGGTCTGCGTCGCGGCGGTCCGCGCCGGCCGAGTAGACCGCGGCGCGCTTGGCGGAAGGAAACTGCTCGATGGCGGCGATCAGCGGGCGCAGCGCCGACGCGTTGTGCACGTCGTCCACGACGACGGTCGCGCCATTGCGCTCGAACAGCGTGAACTGCCACGGGGCATCCGCCTGATCGATGTCGAAGGTCTCGATGCCGGCGCGGATCAATTCAACGGGAATGTCCAGCGCCCAGGCCGAACCCACGGCCGCCAGCACGTTTTCGACCTGGAAGGCCACGCGGCCGCCATGCGTCAGCGGAATGGCGGCGACGTCGGCCAGGCGTTCCTCATGGCTGCCTCGGGCCAGCACGATGCTGCCGTCGCGCACGAATACCGCGCGCCCGTCCTGGGCCAGGTGCTGCACGATGGCGGGCAGGGCGGGGTCGATGCCAAAGAAGATCACGGAACCGTCGCAGAGCTCGGCCATTTCGACCACGCGCGGATCGCGTGCATTCAGCACGGCCACGCCATCGGGCAGGACGACGTCGACCTGCGTGCGGAACACGTTGAACAGGCGCTCGGTTTCGTTGATGTCGTAGTCGCCCAGATGGTCGCCGTCATCGATGTTGGTGACGACGCCGACCTGGCAGCGGTCGTAGGCCAGGCCTTGGCCCAGGATCACGCCGCTGTCGTTCTCGATGACGGCGGCGTCCACGTTGCGGTTCATCAGAAGGCGCGTGCCCGACGCGTAGTCGGCGCGGTCGCCCTTTTGCACCAGGCGGCGGTCCAGATACAGGCCTTCGCTGCACGCCAGGCCCGTGCGCTTGCCCGACAGGTGCAAGAGGCGCGCCACAAGGCGGGCGACGACGGTCTTGCCGTTGGTGCCGGTCACGCCGACGATGGGAATGCGGCCAGCCTCGCCCTCCGGGAAGAGGTGATCGACGATGGCGCGGCCCACCGGGCGCGGCGCGCCGTCGGCGGGCTTCAGGTGCATCAGGAGACCCGGGCCGGCGTTGACTTCGACGATGGCGCCGCGCTGTTCGTCCAGGGGGCGCGTAATGTCTTCGGCCACCAGGTCCACGCCGGCAATGTCCAGGCCGACGATGCGTGCCGCGAGCGTCACAGTGGCCGCGACGCTGGGGTGGACGCGGTCGGTCACGTCGAATGCGACGTTGCCGCTGCGCTGCACCAGCACGCGCTGGCCCTCGGGTGGAACGCTGTCTTCGGTGAAGCCCTGGCGCGCGATTTCCAGCCGGGCGGCGGAATCCAGGCGCACAAAATTGAGCGGATGGTTCTCGGTGCGGCCGCGGCGCGGGTCGGTGTTGATCTGGCTATCGATGAGTTCGGTGACCGTGGACTTGCCGTCGCCCGTGACCCACGCCGGTTCGCCGGCGGCAGCGGCGACCATGCGGTTGCCCACCACCAGCAGGCGGTGTTCGTTGCCCAGCACGAAGCGTTCAACGATGACGCCGCTGCCTTCGTCCACGGCGACGCGGTAGGCCGACACCACTTCCTCGCGGGTCGTCAGGTTGGTGAAGACGCCGCGGCCATGGTTGCCGTCGTAGGGCTTGACCACCACGGGCAGGCCGATGTCTTCGGCGGCGTCCCAGGCGTCTTCCTCGCTGTCGACCAGGCGCCCTTCGGGCACCGGCACGCCGCAGGTCGACAGCAGCTCCTTGGTCAGGTCCTTGTCGCGCGAGATGCCCTCGGCGATGGCGCTGGTGCGATCGGTCTCGGCCGTCCAGATGCGGCGTTGCGCCGAGCCGTAGCCGAATTGGACGAGGTTGCCCTCAAAAAGGCGGATATACGGAATGTCGCGGTCGTCGGCCGCATCCACGATGCACGCGGTGCTGGGGCCGAGGCAATGGCGGTCGACCAGGCTGCGCAGCTTGGCGACGGTGGCGGACACGTCGAACGGGCGGTCTTCGATGGCGGCCATGACGAGGTCGCGCGCTTCATTCAGCGCGGTGCGGGTGACCTGTTCCTGCCAGGCGCGAACCACCACTTTATAGACGCCGCGCTTGGAGGTTTCGCGCGCCTTGCCAAAGCCGCCGCGCAGGCCCGCCAGGTTCTGCAGTTCCAGCGTGACGTGCTCGAGAATGTGGCCGGGCCAGGTGCCTTCCTTCAGGCGTGCCAGAAAACCGCCTCGCACGCCGGGGCTGCACCGGTGCTCGATCAGGGTCGGCAACCATTCGGTCAGGCGCTCATAAAATCCGGGAATCGTGTTGGAGGGGTAGTCCTCCAGTTCGCCGATATCCACCCATGCTTCAAGGACGGGACGATACGTCCAAATGTTCGGGCCGCGCAAAGCCACGACATCGATAAATTCAATGTCTTTCTTTTTCATGTTTTAATTCGCTCGAGAAGCAGGTTGGCACGCGCGGACGCCCCTATGCAAGACCGCGATTTTATTGGGGTTGCGCCTTAAGAATAATGCCAACGAGTGGGGGATCCCAGATGTTCCTAATTAGAAAAATCGGCTGATACTATACGACGCCTTCATGGCGTGAACTCGTGGTGTTGTAAGGAAGGGACACGTTTGCCGCCCCTGGCGTCAAACCGGTTGCCGCCTAGTAGGGCAGAGTCCTGGCCCGGTATGCGTTCCAATGAAAAAACCAAACCTGCTTTCCGGCCTTGCCGACGCATTTCCTGCCCGCTGGCGGGATGAAATCCGCACCGAACTGGCGGATGACGAAACCCTTCTGGCCTGGGTCGAAATAGACCTCGATCAGCGCTTGAAGTTCCAGCCGGGACTGGTCGCCGTCACCGATAAACGGCTGATCGCCCGCCTTCCCGACGATTCCGGTTGGGAATCCTGGCCATATGGCCCCCAACTGAAGCTATCCCTCACCGACCATGCCGGCGCCGCCGTGCTGGAACTGCATGATGACAGCGCGCGCCTAGCCGTCTGGCGGTTCACGCTGGCGTGCAATCCCGCGGCGTTACGGCTTTTGGCGCAGTTTGAAACCCAGCAGTCCATCCGTTTGTCGGGCAAACAGGCCGAAGCGCTGGAAGAGCGCACCTGCACCATCTGTAATAACGTCATTCCCGCGGGCGAGGAAGAATGTCCGACCTGCAACCAGGAACAGGCCGCGCCGTCGACCACCTGGGCGCTGCTGCGGCTGTGGCGGTTTGCGCGGCCCTATCGCGGCCCGCTGTTTGCCGGCTTTCTGCTGACATTGCTGGGCACCGCGGCCACGCTGGTGCCGCCGTACCTGACGATGCCCTTGATGGACGACGTGCTGATCCCGTTCCAGAACGGCGCACCCATCGATTACAGCCTGGTGCGCCTGTATTTGGGCGGTCTGCTGGGATCGGCGATCCTGGCGTGGGGCCTGGGCTGGGCGCGCACGTACATTCTGGCTTGGGTCAGCGAACGTATCGGGGCCGATCTGCGCACCACCACTTATGCGCACTTGCAGCAGCTTTCGCTTGAGTATTTCGGCGGAAAGCGCACCGGCGACCTGATCTCGCGCATCGGCAGCGAAACCGACCGCATCTGCGTGTTCCTGTCGCTGCACCTCTTGGACTTCGCCACCGACATCCTCATGATCGCGATGACGGCGGTCATCCTGATCAGCATCAATCCGTGGCTTGCGCTGGTCACGCTGGTGCCGCTGCCGTTCATCATCTGGATGATCCATGCCGTGCGCGACCGCCTGCGCCACGGCTTCGAAAAAGTCGACCGCATCTGGTCCGAGATCACCAACGTCCTGGCCGACACCATTCCCGGCATTCGCGTGGTCAAGGCGTTTGCGCAGGAAAAACGCGAAGTCGCGCGCTTTCGCGAAGCCAACAACCGCAACCTGGAAGTCAACGATCGCGTCAACACCACGTGGTCGCTGTTCTCGCCCACCGTCACGCTGCTGACCGAAGTCGGTTTGCTGGTGGTGTGGATCTTCGGCATCTGGCAGGTCTCGCAAAAGCAGATCACCGTGGGCGTGCTGGCCGCGTTCCTGGCGTATATCGGGCGTTTCTACATGCGCCTGGATTCCATGAGCCGCATCGTGTCGGTCACGCAAAAGGCCGCTGCCGGCGCCAAGCGCATCTTTGACATCCTGGACCATGTGTCCAGCGTGCCCGAGCCGCAAAACCCCGCCAAGCTGCCGCACATCAATGGCCGCATCGAGCTGCGCGACGTCGGTTTCCGCTATGGCAACCGCCAGGTCATCCGCGGGCTGAACCTGACTATCGCGCCGGGCGAAATGATCGGGCTGGTGGGACACAGCGGTTCCGGCAAGAGCACGCTGATCAACCTGATCTGCCGCTTCTACGACGTATCCGAAGGCGCGGTGCTGGTCGATGGTGCCGACATCCGTTCGGTCCGCGTGGCCGACTACCGCCGCAATATCGGGCTGGTGCTGCAGGAGCCGTTCCTGTTCTTCGGCACCATTGCCGAGAACATCGCCTACGGCCGGCCTGACGCCACCCGTGACGAGATCGTGGCCGCGGCGCGCGCCGCGCATGCGCACGAGTTCATCCTGCGCCTGCCGCACGGCTACGACTCGCTGGTGGGCGAACGCGGTCAGGCCTTGTCGGGCGGCGAACGCCAGCGCATCTCGATCGCGCGCGCGCTGTTGATCGATCCGCGCATCCTGATCCTGGACGAAGCGACGTCGTCGGTGGACACCACGACCGAGAAAGAGATTCAGAAGGCCCTGGACAACCTGGTGCGCGGCCGCACCACGATTGCGATCGCGCACCGCCTGAGCACGCTGCGCAAGGCCGACCGCCTGGTGGTCCTGGACCGCGGCCAGATCGTGGAGCAGGGCCCGCACGAAGAACTGATGGCCCGCGAGGGCGCCTACTACCGCCTCTATCAGGCGCAGGCGCGCCAGGCGGAAGCCGACGCCCAGGCGTCGGGCAGCGAAGACATGGCCGCCGTGGCCTGACGCGGAAACGGAATAACCTCGCCATGACCTTGCCGTTCTTTCAATTGCGCCGCAACGCCTTTGGCCGGCTGGAGTTCCAGTCCGCCGACGGCGAATCGCATGAAGGCGTCCTGCCGGTGCGCGCCTTCCCGATCAGCGAGGCGGGCCGCGGCCTGTCGCTGGTGACCAGCGACGGGCATGAGCTGCTGTGGATCGAACACCTGTCCGACGTCCCCGCCGAGCCGCGCGCCCTGATCGAAGAAGAACTCGCCAGCCGCGAGTTCATGCCCGAGATCCGCAAGCTGACCAGCGTGTCCACCTACGCCACGCCCAGCGTCTGGAAGGTCGAGACCGACCGCGGCGCCACCTCGTTCACGCTGCGCGGCGAAGAAGACATCCGCCGCCTGTCCGCGCAGACGCTGCTCATCGCCGACAATCACGGCATTTTCTATCTGGTGCGCGACATCCAGTCGCTGGACAAGCACAGCCGCAAGCTGCTGGACCGGTTTCTCTGACGGTTCAGGCGGGCTTTTTAAAGTCGGTGTCAGACACCCGGCCCCTTGAACGGCGTATGCGATTCCAGTTCGCCCAGATAGTCCGTCACTGCCGCGGTTTCCTCGTCCAGGAAGTTCTGGATCGCCTCGGCAAAACCCGGGTGCGCCACCCAGTGCGCTGACCACGTCGGCGTAGGCAGCAGCCCGCGCGCCATCTTGTGTTCGCCCTGCGCGCCGCCTTCGAAGCGCGCAATGCCATGCGCGATGCAATACGCGATCGACTGCATGTAGCACGTCTCGAAATGCAGTCCCGGCACGTATTCCGTCGCGCCCCAGTAGCGCCCGTACAGGGCGTCGCCGCCCGCCAGGTTGAGGGCACACGCCACCGGCTCGCCGTCGCGTTCGGCCAGGATCAGCACGAAGGCGTCGGGCTGGTCGCGATGAGCCTGCTCGAAGAACTCGCGGCTCAGGTAGGGCGGGTTGCCGTGGTTGAAGTAGGTGCGGCAGTAGCAGCTGTAGAAGAAATCCAGTTCCTCCACGCCAATTTCGCCGCCGCGCAGCCAGCGGAACGCGAGGCCCGCTGCCGCGACCTTTTTGCGGTCCTGGCGGATCTTCTTGCGCTTGTCGTGGCTCATGGCGGACAGGAACGCGTCGAATTCGGCGTAGCCCGCATTGGTCCAGTGAAACTGCACGCTCTCGCGGATCATGAAGCCAGCATCCCGCAACGCGCGCACGTCGGCGTCGATGGGGAACAGCAGGTGCAGCGACGACACGTTGACCTCTTCGGCAAACGCGACCAGCCCGCGCACCAGCGTCGCGCGGTCTTCGTCGTTGGCCGCCAACAGCCGCGGGCCGGTGACCGGCGTGAACGGGATGGCCGACAACAGCTTCGGGTAGTAGCGCATGCCGTGCCGCTGAAAGGCGTCGGCCCACGCGTAGTCGAACACATACTCGCCGCGCGAATGCGACTTCAGGTAGAGCGGCACCGCTCCGGCCAGCACATCGTCCCGCCACAGCGCCATGAAATGCGGCGCCCAGCCCGTCTGGCGCGACGCGCAGCCGGTCTCGTGCAGCGCCAGCAGAAAGGCGTGGCGCAGAAAAGGCTGATCCCCGGCCAGCGCGTCCCATTGGCGGGCGTCGATGCGGGACAGATCGGTTTCCAAGGTAAGGCGCAAGGGATCCATCCGCGAATGATAAAGTCTTCGGCAATGCCTGGCGTGCAAGCCATGGCAATGACAGGGATTTGAGGCGCCCAGGCGGCGCCCGGGAACGACGGCAACATGGACAGCAGCAAGACGGCCCCCGGCGGGCAGGAGGACGATGCGCGTTGCATCCGCGCTCAGGCGCTGGCGGCGCTGGCCGCCACGGCATGGCCCGAGAAGCTGGCGCGCGTGCACGCCATTGCCGACGATGCGCGGCTCGATTGCGCACGCGTCTTTGCGCCGGTCGCGGGATTGCCCGGCCGCCCGCCGCGGCCCGAACTGGTCCCGCCGGCCCAGGTCAGCCAGCGTTCCATGGCCACGCAGGAGGGCCGCGCGGCGCTCTTGCACGCGCTGGCCCACATCGAGTTCAACGCCGTGAACCTGGCGCTGGACATCATGTGGCGTTTTGCCGGCATGCCCCAGGCCTTCTACCGCGACTGGCTGCGCGTGGCGCGCGAAGAGGCGCTGCATTTCGACCTGCTGCGCCAGCGGCTGGACGCGCTGGGATTCGCCTATGGCGACTTTCCCGCGCACAACGGCTTGTGGGACATGGCCGAGCGCACGCGGGACGACCTGCTGGCGCGCCTGGCGCTGGTGCCGCGCACGCTCGAAGCGCGCGGTCTGGACGCGTCTCCCATGATCCGGAACAAGCTGGCGGGCGCGGGCGATGCGCAAAGCGCCGCCATCGTGGACATCATCCTGCGCGACGAGATCGGCCATGTCGCGATCGGCAATCACTGGTACAAGCAGCAGTGCGCGCTGGCGGGCAAGGAGCCGGTTGCCTGCTACGCGGAACTGGCGGCGCGCTATCAGGCGCCCCGCCTGCGTGGCCCCTTCAACCTGGAGGCGCGGCGCGCCGCTGGATTCGACGACGACGAGCTTGCCGCGCTACAGGCCGGCTGATTGGAAGACGGAAAGATGAACATCACGATCGAGGCCCTGCTGACGGGCGCGGTGCGGCCGCTGGGCGATTCGGGACGCGATAGCGGCATCGACAAGCAGCCGGTTGCCGAACGGCGCTGGCTGGGCCTGGAAGGGCTGGACGGGGACGAACAGGCGGACCGGCGCTTTCATGGCGGCCCGGAAAAGGCGTTGCATCACTATGCGCGCGACCACTATCCCGCGTGGCGCCAGGCGCTGGGCGAACGCGCCGTGCTGCGTGCGCCCGGCGCCTTCGGCGAAAATCTTTCCACGACCGGCATGACCGAAAGCGACGTATGCGTGGGCGACATCTATCGCGCGGGCACGGCGCTGATCCAGGTGTCGCAGGCGCGCCAGCCATGCTGGAAACTGGACCACCGGTTCCAGCACAAGGGCATGGCCGCGCAGGTTCAGGCCAGCGGCATGACGGGCTGGTATTACCGCGTGCTGCAGACGGGCTGGCTGTCGGCTGGCGACACCCTCACGCTTGCGCAGCGGCTGCATCCGCAATGGACGCTGGCGCGCGTGCAGGACATCCTGAACCGCCGGGTGCTCGCTCCCGACGTGCTGCACGCCCTTGCCGCGCTGCCCGAACTGTCGCCCAACTGGCGTGCCCTGTTTGAAAAGCGCGCCCGTGCCGGTGAAGTCGAAGACTGGACGCGGCGCCTGCAAGGCGATGCCGCGATCGCACCTCCCAAGGAATCCCAAGCATGAAATCCCTGTTGAGCGGCGCGCGCGCCCGCGCCGCGGTGACGACCGCCGCAATGACGACCGCCGCGCTGATCCTGCCCGCGCCTGCGGCGCTGGCGGCCGACTCCTTTGCCGCCTGCCTGTCGACACTGCGGGCGCCCGCCTTGAAGGCCGGCGTCTCGGGCGCGACGTTCGACACGCATACCGCCCAGCTTGTGCCCGACATGGCGGTGATCGATCTGCTGGACGCGCAGCCGGAATTCAAGACGCCCATCTGGGACTACATGGCGGGCCTGGTGGACGACGAGCGCGTGGCCGACGGGCAGGCCGGCATGGCGCGCTGGCAGGCCGAGCTGGACCGGGCCTCGGTGCGCTATGGCGTGGACCCGGCCACCATCGCCGCGGTGTGGGGCGTGGAAAGCAATTTCGGCCGCACGCTGGGCGGCCGGCCGTTGCTGACCTCGCTGTCCACGCTGTCGTGCTACGGCCGGCGGCAGGCGTATTTCCGCGGCGAGTTCTTTGCCACGCTGAAGATCATCCAGGACGAGCACATTGCGCCCGAGCGTCTTGTCGGATCCTGGGCGGGCGCCTTCGGCCAGACGCAGTTCATGCCGTCCACCTACCTGCGGCTGGCGGTGGACTTTGACGGCGATGGCCGCCGGGATCTGGTCGACAGCGTGCCGGATGCGCTGGGGTCGACGGCCAATTTCCTCAAGCGCGCGGGCTGGAATCCGGGACTGGTCTGGGGCTATGAGGTCAAGCTGCCGGCCGGGCTGGATACAGCCGGGGCAGGCCGCAAGAACAAACGCCCGATGTCCGCGTGGGCCAGACAGGGCGTGACGCGCGCCGACGGGCAGGCGTTGCCGGCGGGCGACACCCCTGCCGGACTGCTGCTGCCGGCCGGCCGCAACGGCCCGGCGTTCCTCGTCACGCGCAACTTCGACGCCTTGTACTCGTACAACGCGGCCGAAAGCTACGCGCTGGCGATCGCGCATCTGTCGGACCGTTTGCGGGGCGGCGGTCCGCTGTTGCAGGCCTGGCCGACGGACGATCCTGGCCTGTCACGCGCCGAGCGGCGCGAACTGCAGCGCCTATTGATCGCCCGGGGTTACGACCTGGGCGAACCCGACGGCATGATCGGCGCCCGTACGCGCCAGGCCTTGCAGGCCGCCCAGCGCGAATTGGGACTGCCGCCGGACGGGCGCGCGGGCCAGAAGGCGTTGAAGGCGCTGCGGGCATCGGCGGCCCCGGCCAAAGGATGAACCGGATCGCGTGGCCACGCGCGCGATTTACAACTTTTGCAAAGTCGTCGCCGGCGGCAACAGCATTGACGCACACCGCGCTTTTCATGGGCCTATACTGATTTCCCGACTTTTTCAGGAGCGCGGCAATGAGCCTATTGGACACTTTGGCCTCGATGGCCGGCGGCGGTCAGCAAGGCGGATCGGCCTCGCTGCTGCCCGCGCTGATCGAACAACTGAACAAGTACCCCGGCGGCCTGACCGGGCTGATCGCCAGCTTCCAGAAGGGCGGACTGGGCGAAGTCGTGGCGTCATGGGTGGGCACGGGTCAGAACCTGCCCGTCAGCCCGAGCCAGCTCGGCGCCGTGCTGGATCCCGGCGTCGTGAACGAACTGGCCGCCAAGACGGGGCAAGACGAGAGCGCCGTGCTGGATTCCCTGTCGGCCCTGCTGCCGCAACTGGTCGACAAGGCCACGCCTGACGGCGCGGTGCAACCCGGCCAATCCTTCAACCCGGCCGATCTGCTGGGTTCGCTTTCGGGCATTTTCGGCAACCGCGGATAAGGGCAGGGCAGTCTTCTGGAACATCCGCGGCTCAAGTCCCCCCTGCGCCGGCGCCTGTTTCAGGCGCTGGCCCTCGGCGCGCTGGCGCCCTTGGCGGCATGCTCGCCGCCAGTTTCCGTAAATGCCACGTTCCTGCAGCTCTGGCGCAGCCACGCGGACCTGACGCCTGACGACTGGCGGCTGCGGCTGCGCAGTTTCCGCCGGCTGGGCAGCCGCGAGATCTTCCTGCAATGGACCGGCCTGGAAGGCGGGCGGCCAGACGACTGGATGGCGCCCGGCGCGCTGCTGGACACGCTGTTCGACGAAGCCGCGCACCAGGGCCTGGGCATCCACGTCGGCCTGCCGTACGACCAGCGCTGGTGGGACGTGCTGGCCCGGGGCGACACCCCCGCGCTGGCCGCCTTCCTGGACCAGACACGCGAGCGCGGCAGCGCGTACATGCGCGAATCCGGCTGGAACCAGCGCCGCGCCTTCCGCGGATGGTATCTGCCGTATGAGCTGGAACAGTACAACTGGGCGTCCGACGAGCGGCAGTCGCTCTTGCTGCCGTGGCTGGACGCGCTATCGCGCGCGGCGCAGGAGACCAGCGGCAACGTGCCCTGCATCTCCACCTATTTCAGCCGGCTGCCGGGCAACGGGTCGCTGGCGACACTGTGGAGCCGCATTCTTGACCACGTGGGTATCCATCCCATGATCCAGGATGGCGTGGGCGTGGCGGGAATGGACAATCTGCGCGCGCTGGCGCCGCTGCACGACATGCTGCTGGAACGCCGTGCGTCGTTCGACCTGATCCTGGAGCTCTTCGAGGAACTGCCGTCGGGGTCGACTGACGGCTCGACGTTCAAGGCCCGTTCGGCCGACTTTCCCCGGGTGTACGAGCAATGGGAAGTGGCGCGCGGCTATGGCGCCAAGCGCATCGTGGCTTTCGCGCTGGACCCGTGGGTGATCGGCGATACGCCCGAGGCGCAGGCCTTGATGCAGGCCTGGATGGACGCGCGCGTCTGACGCGCGCCGCGTCAATTGAAGCTGTGGCCGATGATTTCCAGCATGACCTCGCTCGTGCCCCCGAAGATGCGCAGCGCGCGCGCATTCGCCTGTTGAAGCGGGTGTTCTGGTAGTCGATCACGCGGCCGCATGACCGAAGTCGCCGCCTGCCCCATAGGGGTCCGGCAGCGCGCAGTTGAGCAACCCCTCTTCACCCGAGCGCCGCCACAGCGCGCGCGGAGTCACGCCACCGGCTTCCTACTCGGCATAGTGGGGTGCGATCTCGCTGGCAATGAAGCGCGTGACTGGGTTGCAAGGCCGGCACTGTCGTCGATGGCGCTGAAGGACAGCCTGCCGCCGTCGCGCCGCGGCACCAGCGTGCTGAACGTGTCGGGCGCCACCTGCAGCGTGCCGGCGAGCTTGCCGTCGATGCGCACGTCAAAGGGCTGGTTGCCCCTGCACGATGGCGTAGGTGGTGGCTTGCCGGTCTGGGCCGATCTCCTGCACCGGACCTTGGGCGACCTGCGCCTGCAGCGGATTCACGTGCGGATTGATCGCCCGCACAAACGAGGACCGGCGGCCCAGCGTGTGCGTCCAGTCCGCCAGTTCGATGCGGTAGCCGTGCAGCTTGATCTGGTCGTCGATGCGGCAGCCGGATGGGGGCAGGCTGACGCGGGCAGCCCAATGCGAGTAAGGTACGGGGAAGGCCTTATTGCCCGGCACACCGGCCTGTGCCGCCAGCAGGAACCCGCACACCATGAAGACACATCACGCAGCGATGCGGCTGCTCCTTGCCGGAGCAGCCCTCGCCTCCCTCGCAGCCTGCGCCGACACGCCGCAGCAACCGCGCAGCAACGTGGACTACCGCAGCCGGCCGTTGGATTCCCCCGCAGGGGCAGAATCCAACCCGTCCGGTCAGCGCCTGACCATCCAGTCCGGCGAGGGCGAACGCTTGAATCTGCCGTGGTTCATTGAGGGCGCGCAAGACTGGATCAACCGGCAGTGACGCCGCAATGCCGGCGCGCCAGCCGGGCCCAGACGAAAAAAATCCTCAAGGATTTGCACCCTTGAGGATTTTTGGTTTCAGCTGACGTTGCTGAACGGAATTTGGTGGAGCCGGGGGGAATTGAACCCCCGTCCGCAAGCCCTCCGCAACCAGTTCTACATGCGTAGTCGATTTATTTGGTTTTAACTTTGGACTTAGCCAACCGACAGGCCGGACCAAAGCGATTCACGTAATTTAAATCTGAGCCGTGTGACCCCAGCGCAGACCGATTCCTTGTGAATGTCGCTGCTGCGGTTCGAGGGTTACCCCCCTAGGAAGTTGCCTTCCTCCGCCTGACCCAAGGACAGATCAGTGCAGCGGCTCACCGCTTAAGCGGCGAGAGCGAAACGCTCGTCGTTGGCGTTTGTAGTGTTCCAGTGGTTTAACGAGCGTACTGGTGCTCGGCATGCCCTGAGTTGTTTCGCGACCCACGTCGAATCCGGATCGGCCCCAAGAACTTCCTATTGTACTGTCAAACGCAATAGCCTGCCATCGCGCAATTGCCCGCCGGAACCGGCGTGGCGGCCTGGACACCGGCGCCGGCTCAGACGGCGTTGGCGCACGCCGCCTTGGACTGACGACGGCCGCGCGCCGCCGCCATCATCAGCGCGGCCAGGCCCACGGAAACCGCCACGATGATGGCGGCTGCGCCGCCCAGCGCCGTCAGGCCGTAGTGGTCGATCACGTGCCCGCCCACCACGGCGCCCAGGCCGATGCCGATGTTGGCGCCCGAGATGTTCAGCGACGCGGCAAAGGCGGGCGCTTCGGGGGCGGACTTCATCAGCCGCACGTGGCAGACGATGAACAGCGCGGCCTGGGCGATGCCCCAGATTCCCAGCGCCACGGCCAGCAGGCCATGCGACTGCATGGCGGGTGCAACGAACGTCAGGCCCACGGCCATCAGCGCCGAAAAAAGGGCCGTGGCGCCCAGCGGGCTGCGGTCCACGAGGCGCCCGCCCAGCGTGTTGCCGGCCAGTCCGACCGCGCCGAACGCCATCATTGTCCAGCCGACGGTCTCGCCGTCAAACCCGCCCATGCGCTCGAGCATGTCGGCCAGGTAGGTGTAGGCGGTGAACATGCCCGTGAACACCAGCAGCGACAGCAACACGTGACTGACCACCATGGGATCGCGCAGGATGCGCAATTGCGTGACCAGGCGCACGCTGTCGGCCCTGACGCGCGTGCTGGGAAAGGTCAGGAGCAGCAGCAGGGCCTTGGCGAATGCCACCGCGGACAGCACCCAGAATGCGGCGCGCCATCCGAAGGCGTCCGAGATCAGCACGCCGATGGGAATGCCGAACACCGTGGCGGCCACAATGCCGAAGGCCACCGTCGAGATGGCGCGTCCGGCGCGTGCCGGTCCCACCAGTTCCACGGCGGTGGCGCTGGCCAGCGACCAGAACACCGGCAGCGCCAGCGCCGGCACGAAGCGGGCGATCGCCATGATCCAGATGTTGGGCGCCACCGCCGCCAGCGCATTGGACAGCCCAAACAGGACCAGCACGCCGATGAACAGGCGCTTGCGCTCCATGTTGGCCATGAGGGCGGTGAGCAGGGGGCCGGTCGCCGCGACGGTGAAGGCGAACAGGGTCACCAGCAGGCCGGCCTGGGAAACGGTCACGTTCAGGTCGCGGGCAAGGCCGGGCAGGAGGCCCACGATCAGGAACTCGGTGGTCAGGATGGTGAAGCCGGCGGCGGAAAGAAGCAGGATGGGCAAAAGCATAGGCATTCCTTGGGCGCGAGGCCGGAAGTCGCCGCGCGTGCAGGGAGTTGAAGGCAAGGTCTAAAAGGTCTGGCGTGCGCCACGCCAGGCGGGCGGGGCACGGTGCGACGGGACGCTGAGGGCCGTCAGCACGGGGAAATCGCCGCGGCCTGCTCGGGCCACGACGCCGGCATGCGCCGGTAGCGAAGCGATCCGAAAAAACCGGAGCGCGGTGTACGGTTCACACTTTAGGGGAGATTGCGGGGCGGATAAAGCCCCGGCGTCCGGATAGATTGTTCGGTCAGTTGCGCTAATAAGGCCGAACAGTGGCGGGCACCCGGCAGGTGCGGGCGCCGCCCCGGCGGGACGGGCAGCCGCCGGGCCGCCCGTGCGCGACGGTCAGCGCAGATCGCGCGGCAGCAAGGGCTCGATGGCCGCCCACAATTCCGTGGGCGAATTGGCGCAGGTTTCCGCCTGCCAGGCGATGACGTTGTCTTCTTCGCCCACGTAGCCATAGGCAGCCGCCACGGCGGGCATGCCGGCGGCGTGGGCAGCCTGAATGTCACGCAGGTCGTCGCCGACGTAGACGCAGCGGTCGATCTCAAAGCCCGCTTCGCGCGCGGCGTGCTGCAGGGGCAGGGGGTGGGGCTTGGCGTGTGCGGTGGTGTCGCCGCAAACCAGCACGGCGCTGTCGCGCGTCAGGTCCAGGAATTCGACGATCGGCAAGGTCAGGTAGGTGACCTTATTGGTGACGATGCCCCAGGACATGCCCCGATTGCGGATATCGGCCAGCAGCTCCTCGATGCCCGGGAACAGCTTGCTGTGCACCGTCGAGCTGGCGGCGTAGTCTTCCAGGAACTGCAGGCGGGTGGGCTCGTAGTCCGGATGACCCGGTTGCAGGTCCAGCGCCACGCGCAGCAGGCCTCGCGCGCCCTGGGACGCCACGGGACGCAGCGCCTCGTAAGCCATTGGCTCCAGGCCGCGGCGGGTGCGTTGCCGGTTCGCGGCGGCTGCCAGGTCGGGGGCGGTGTCGGCCAGGGTGCCGTCGAAATCGAACAGGATCAGGGCGCTCATTTACGGGTAGCCATCAGGTAGTTGACCGAGGTGTCGGACGACAGCGAGTAGATCTGGGTGATCGGGTTGTATTCCATGCCGCGCATGCTCACCGGCTCCAGCGCGGCGCCGCGCGCCGCGGCCGACAGTTCGCTCGGCTTGATGAACTGGTCGTAGGTATGCGTGCCGCGCGGCAGAAGGCGCAGGACATATTCCGCGCCGATGATGGCGAACACGAAGGACTTGGCGTTGCGGTTCAGGGTCGAAAAGAACACCCAACCGCCCGGTTTCACCAGGGTCGAGCACGCGCGCACGATCGAGGCGGGATCCGGCACGTGTTCCAGCATTTCCATGCAGGTCACCACGTCGTACTGGCCGGGTTGCTCGGCGGCCAGTTCCTCGACGGGCACCTTGCGGTACTCCACCTTCACGCCCGATTCCAGACCGTGCAGGCGCGCGATCTTCAGGGACTTGTCGGCCAGGTCGATGCCGGTCACCTCGGCGCCGCTGCGGGCCATGGCTTCCGACAGGATGCCGCCGCCGCAGCCCACGTCCAGCACCTTGCGGCCGGCCAGGCTGCCCGCGCATTCCTGGATCCACTCCAGGCGCAGCGGATTGATGGCGTGCAGCGGCTTGAACTCGCTTTCGGGATCCCACCAGCGGCTGGCCAGGGCGCTGAACTTGTCGATTTCGGCCTGGTCGGCGTTGACGGAGGCTTGCGCGGTGTCGTGAGTTTGCGTGTTCATGGGCGGTCCGGCGTAAGGCTGCTCTATATATAGAGGGGTCCAGCGCGCTAGGCGAGGAGAGGGCTCGGCACCGCACCCGATGGGCGCGGCGCAGGCGAAAAAAAGGGCCTCGCTATGCGAGGCCCCTTTATTGTAGCTAGTCCAGCAATTACTTGCGGCTACCCACGATTTCGATCTCAACGCGACGGTTCTGGGCGCGGCCTTCCTTCGTCTTGTTGGAAGCGATCGGCTGCAGTTCGCCCTTGCCTTCCGTATAGATACGGTTGGGGTCGATGCCCAGGCTGACCAGGTAAGCCTTGACCGAAGCGGCGCGGCGCTCGGACAGCTTCTGGTTGTACTGTTCGGTACCGATCGAGTCGGTGTGGCCGACGGCGATGATCGTTTCCAGATCGATGGTGCTGGCTTGCTGAGCGACTTGCTGCAGCAGTTGGCGACCTTCGGGCTTCAGGGTCGACTTGTCGAAGTCGAAGAACGTGTCAGCATTGAACACGACCTTTGCCGCCATCGGGGCCGGCTTCGCCTTCTGCTGGGCAACCGGGACGCCGTCGCAACCGGGGATGCCGGTGGCCGGGGTCCAGAAGGCATCGCGCCAGCACAGTTCGTTCGTACCGTTCTTCCAAACGTTACCGAACGGGTTGCGCCAGTTGTCCACGGTTTGCGCGGAAGCTACACCAGAGGCCGTGACGGCGGCGAAGGCGAGCGCCAGAGCGAATTTGGAGGGTTTGTTCATGTTTCTCCTCGTTGAGCTTGAAGCTGGATAAGTGACTCGCAGCGAACCCCCGCCGCATATCAGGAAAACGGGGCCAGTATAGCAACGCCAAGAGCTGGTTCAAAGGAATAGCTACTGGGTTTCCTGCGTGCTGGAAACAATCTTAAGGCATTTGGGGGGCTTTGGCTTCCCTGGACAGGCGCATTAATGCTGGATATGACGTTTTCGGCACTCCTGCCGTTTCCCAT
Source organism: Achromobacter mucicolens (assembly GCF_029866465.1). NCBI lineage: Bacteria > Pseudomonadati > Pseudomonadota > Betaproteobacteria > Burkholderiales > Alcaligenaceae > Achromobacter > Achromobacter mucicolens. The sequence continues at coordinate 1,465,886 of NZ_CP123364.1, forward strand.
GTTGGTTTTTGACAACAGGGCCGCGGGGCGCGGGTGGGCTTGGCCGGGCGGCGTTTCCAATCGATCCGTCGCGGTCCGCTTGCGGCGCCTTCCGACGGCCCATCCGACCGGTCCCTCAATCGAATGATAGAATTTCCTGTTTACCCGGCCCGGGTTCCTCCTTACACGATTCTGTCGTTATATATATGGATTCCTTTGCCAAGGAGACGCTTCCGGTATCGCTGGAAGAAGAGATGCGCCGCAGTTACCTCGATTACGCGATGAGCGTGATCGTCGGTCGGGCGCTACCGGATGTGCGGGACGGCTTGAAGCCCGTCCACCGGCGCGTGCTCTACGCGATGCACGAGCTGAACAACGACTGGAACCGCGCCTATAAGAAGTCCGCGCGTATCGTCGGGGACGTCATCGGTAAGTACCACCCCCACGGCGACCAGTCCGTCTACGACACCATCGTCCGCATGGCGCAGGATTTCTCCATGCGCTACATGCTGGTCGACGGGCAGGGCAACTTCGGTTCCATCGACGGCGACAACGCCGCCGCGATGCGTTACACCGAAATCCGCCTGGCCAAGATCGCGCACGAGCTTCTGGCCGACATCGACCAGGAAACCGTCGATTTCGGACCCAACTACGACGGTAGCGAACAGGAACCGCTGCTCCTGCCGTCGCGCCTGCCCAACCTGCTGGTCAACGGCAGCTCGGGCATCGCGGTGGGCATGGCCACCAATATTCCGCCGCACAACCTCCAGGAAGTGGTCGACGGCTGCCTGTACTGCCTGCGCAATCCGGCGTGCACGGTCGATGAGCTGATCGAGCTCATCCCGGCGCCGGACTTCCCCACGGGCGGCATCATCTACGGCATGTCCGGCGTGCGCGAAGGCTATCGCACGGGTCGCGGCCGCGTCATCATGCGCGCCAAGACGCACTTCGAAGACATGGAGAAGGGCAATCGCCAGGCGATCGTGATCGACGCGATTCCCTACCAGGTCAACAAGAAGACGCTGCAGGAACGCATTGCCGAGCTGGTCAACGACAAGAAGATCGAAGGCATCTCCGACATCCGCGACGAGTCCGACAAGGACGGCATGCGCCTTGTCATCGAGCTCAAGCGCGGTGAAGTGCCTGAGGTCGTGCTGAACAACCTCTACAAGAACACCCAGCTGCAGGACACCTTCGGGATGAACCTGGTGGCGCTGGTCGACGGCCAGCCCCGCCTGCTCAACCTGAAGCAGATGATCGACTACTTCCTGCAGCATCGCCGCGAAGTGGTCACGCGCCGCACGGTGTTCCAGTTGCGCAAGGCCCGCGAGCGCGGCCACGTGCTGGAAGGCCTGGCGGTGGCGCTGGCCAACATCGACGATTTCATCGCCATCATCAAGGCAGCGCCGACCCCGCCGGTGGCCCGCCAGGAACTGATGGCGAAGTCCTGGGATTCGTCGCTGGTGCGCGAAATGCTGTCGCGCGCCGACGGCGACACGCCGGGAGGCCGCGCGGCCTTCCGTCCGGACGACCTGGGCGTCGAGTTCGGCCTTCAGGGAGACGGCCTGTACCGCCTGAGCGACACCCAGGCCCAGGAAATCCTGAACATGCGCCTGCAACGCCTGACCGGGCTGGAGCAGGACAAGATCGTCGGCGAATATAAGGACATCATGTCCACCATCGCCGACCTGCTGGACATCCTGGCCCGTCCCGAGCGCATTACGACGATCATCAGCGAAGAACTGCAGGCCATCAAGGCCGAGTTCTCGACCGGCGCCAAGGATTCGCGCCGTTCGGAAATCGAACTGAACGCGACGGAACTGGATACCGAAGACCTGATCACGCCGACCGACATGGTCGTGACGCTGTCGCACGGCGGCTACATCAAGAGCCAGCCGTTGTCCGAATACCGTTCGCAAAAGCGCGGCGGACGCGGCAAGCAGGCCACGGCCATGAAGGAAAACGACTGGATCGACCAGCTCTTCATCGCCAATACGCACGACTTCCTGCTGTGCTTCTCGAACCGCGGCCGCGTCTACTGGCTGAAGGTCTGGGAAGTGCCGCAGGGCACGCGTAATTCGCGCGGCAAGCCGATCGTCAACATGTTCCCGCTGGCCGACGGCGAGAAGATCACGGTGGTGCTGCCGGTCAAGGAATTCAGCGAAGACCACTTCGTCTTCATGGCGACCTCGCGCGGCACGGTCAAGAAGACGCCGCTGTCCGACTTCTCCAACCCGCGCAAGGCCGGCATCATCGCCGTCGACCTTGACGATGGCGACTACCTGATCGGCGCTGACCTCACGGACGGCAAGCATGACGTCATGCTGTTCTCGGACGCCGGCAAGGCCGTGCGCTTCGACGAGAACGACGTGCGTCCGATGGGCCGCAATGCCCGCGGCGTGCGCGGCATGATGCTCGAAGACACGCAGACCGTGATTGCGCTGCTGGTCGCCGGCGACGAAACGCAGACGGTGCTGACCGCCACCGAAAACGGCTACGGCAAGCGTACGCCGATCGCGGAGTACACGCGCCACGGCCGCGGCACGAAGGGCATGATCGCCATCCAGACCACCTCGCGTAACGGCAAGGTCGTAGGGGCGGTGCTGGTCACGCCCACGGATGAAATCATGCTCATCACCACTGGCGGCGTCCTGGTGCGCACCCGCGTCGCGGAAATCCGCGAAATGGGCCGCGCGACGCAGGGCGTCACGCTGATCAACGTCGACGACGGCAGCACGCTGTCCGGCGTGCGCCGTGTCGTGGAAAGCGATGCGGACGACGACGGCGAACTGGACGAAGACGGCCAGCAAGCCGGTGGCGACGAGAGCAGCGACGCAGCAGATTCGACGGAACCTACGGAGCAATAATGGCCCGCCCCTGGAACTTCTCGGCCGGCCCCTCGGTCCTGCCCGAGGTGGTGCTGCAGCAAGCCGCTGCAGAAATGTTGGACTGGCACGGCAGCGGCATGTCCGTGATGGAAATGAGCCATCGCGGCAAGCATTTCGTGCAGATCTGCGATGAAGCAGAGTCCGATCTGCGCGACCTGCTGGGCCTGCCGGCGGACTACGCCGTCATGTTCATGCAAGGCGGCGGTTCCGGGGAAAACGCCATCGTTCCCATGAATCTCATGGGACGCCGCGGCGCGCCGGCTGCGGACTTCGTCGTGACGGGCCATTGGTCCAAGCGCTCGTACAAGGAAGCCGGCCGCTACGGCAGCACGCATATCGCGGCCAGCTCCGACCACGCCACCCAGATCGACGGCCGCGAGCAGGCGCCCTTGACCTGGGTGCCGGCTGCCGATACCTGGCAGGTGCGCAAGGAATCGGCCTACCTGCACCTGTGCAGCAACGAGACTATTGGCGGCGTCGAGTTCCTGGATTGGCCCGACACCGCCGACCTGGGCGCGCCCGACGTGCCGCTGGTCATCGACGCTTCCTCGCATTTCCTGTCGCGCCCGATGGACGTGACGCGCTGCGGCATGATGTACGCCGGCGCGCAGAAGAACGCTGGTCCGGCCGGCGTCACCATGGTCATCGCGCGCCGCGACCTGATCGGCCAGGCATTGCCGATCTGCCCGTCCGCGTTCGACTACGCCAACGTGGCCGCCGAACACTCGCGCTACAACACCCCGCCCACTTTCGCGATCTACATCGCGGGCCTGGTGTTCAAGTGGGTCAAGGCCAACGGCGGCGTGGCGGGCATGGAAGCGGCCAACAAGGCCAAGGCCGACCTGCTGTACGGTTATCTGGACAGCACCAGTTTCTACCGCAATCCCATTCACGCGCCCGTGCGTTCGCGCATGAACGTGCCGTTCGTGCTGCATGACGAGTCGCTCAACGACGCCTTCCTGAAGGGCGCCGAGGCAGCGGGCCTCACGCAGCTGAAGGGCCACAAGAGCGTGGGCGGCATGCGCGCCTCCATCTACAACGCGCTGCCGCTCGAAGGCGTGAAGGCGCTGGTCGAGTACCTGAAGGACTTCGAGCGCCGCCATGGATGAAGAGCTGCAGCGCAAGCTGCTTCCCCTGCGCAAGCGTATCGACGACCTCGATGCGCAAATCCTTGATCTCCTGTCGCAGCGCGCCCGCGCCGCGCTGGAAGTGGGCGAGGCCAAACACGCGGCGCACGCAGACGGCCCCGTGCTGCGGCCCGAGCGTGAGGCCGAAGTCATCCGCCGCCTGCAGCAGATCAATCCGGGTCCGTTTCCGAATGCCGGCGTGGCGTCGGTCTGGACCGAAATCATTTCCGCATGCCGCGGCCTCGAGCGCGGCATGACAGTCGCGTTCCTGGGCCCGCAGGGTTCGTTTTCGGAACAGGCCGCGCTGGAACACTTCGGGCATGCGGTGCAGAAGCTGCCTTGCGCCTCGTTCGACGAAGTCTTCCGGGCCGTTGAGGCCGGGCAGGCCGACGTGGGCATGGTGCCTGTCGAGAATTCGACCGAAGGCGCCGTCAACCGCAGCCTGGACCTGCTGCTGAACACCCCGCTCAAGATCCTGGGCGAGCGTTCGCTGGTGATTCGTCATTGCCTGATGTCGCAATCGGGCAGCATGGACGGCATCAAGACCATTTCCGCGCATCCGCAGGCGCTGGCCCAGTGCCAGGGCTGGCTGACGCGCAACTATCCCGACGTCGAGCGCGTGGCCGCGTCCAGCAACTCCGAAGCGGCGCGCGCTGCCGCCGGGGATCCGACCATCGCGGCGATTGCCGGCGATGTCGCGGCGCCTGCCTGGAACCTGCAGATCATTGCCGCCGGCATCCAGGACGACCCGCACAACCGCACCCGCTTTCTGGCGATCGGCAACATCGAGCCGCTTGTCAGCGGCAAGGACAAGACCAGCCTGATCCTGGCCGTGCCCAACCGCGCGGGCGCCGTCTATGAAATGCTGGCGCCCATGGCCGCCAACGGCGTGTCGATGACGCGCTTCGAGTCGCGCCCGGCGCGTACCGGCCAGTGGGAATACTATTTCTACGTCGACGTCCTGGGCCACCGGAACGACCCGAATGTCGAGCGCGCCCTGGCAGCCTTGCAGGCGCAGGTTGCCTATCTCAAAGTGCTGGGCTCATACCCGGCGCAGTGAATCCCACATCATGACCCACGCATCCAAGCCCCTCGTTGCCCCCGCGCACGTCAGTGCCATTGCCCCGTACCAGGCCGGCAAGCCGATTGAAGAACTGGCCCGCGAGTTCGGGCTGGATCCGGCCACCATCGTCAAGCTGGCTTCCAATGAAAACCCGCTTGGCATGCCCAAGTCGGCGCGCGCGGCCATGCTGGCCGCCGCCGAATCGCTGGCGCGCTATCCGGACCCCAACGGTTTCGACCTGAAGGCGGCGCTTGCCGAACGCTATGGCGTGCCGATGAACTGGATCACGCTGGGCAACGGTTCCAACGACATCCTGGAAATCGCCGCGCTCGCGCTGCTGGAACCGGGCACTTCGGCGGTGTACGCACAGCACTCGTTTGCGGTCTATCGCCTGGCCACGCAGGCGCGCGGCGCGCGCCACATCGTGGTGCCCGCCGTCGACCACGGCCATGACCTGGATGCGATGTTCGAGGCGATCGCCGACGACACGCGGCTGGTGTTCATCGCCAACCCGAACAACCCGACCGGCACTTTCGTGCCGGGCGAGAAGGTCGCCGAATTCCTCGAACGCGTAGAGGCCGCCCACGGCGACCGCGTCACCGTTGTGCTGGACGAGGCCTACAACGAATACCTCGACCCCGAATTGCGCTTTGACAGCACCGCGCTGGTGCGCCGCTATTCGAACCTGATCGTGTCGCGCACGTTCTCCAAGGCCTATGGCCTGGCGGGCCTGCGTGTCGGATTCTCGGTCGCGCAGCCCGGCCTGACCGATCTGCTGAACCGCGTGCGCCAGCCGTTCAACGTCAACACGCTGGCCCAGGCCGCGGCCATCGCCGCGCTCGGCGATGCGGACTACCTGGAAGAAGCCTACGCCTCCAACAAGGCGGGCAAGGCTCAGCTCTGCGCCGCGTTCGACAAGCTCAACCTGCGTTACGTGCCCAGCTACGGCAACTTCGTGCTGGTCCACGTGGGCAACGCGCCGCGCATCAATCTTGAACTTCTCAAGCGTGGCGTCATCGTGCGTCCGGTGGCCGGCGACGGCCTGCCGGAGTGGTTGCGCGTGTCCATTGGACTGCCCCATGAAAACGCCCGATTCATCGACGCCCTGACCGCCATCCTGACCGCATGAACGACGCGTTACCTTCTTCCGATCAGGGGGCCGCGGGCCCCCTGATTCCTGTGTTGGCAGTGGTTGGCGTCGGCTTGATCGGCGGTTCGTTCGCGGCGGCCTTGCGCCAAGCCGGGCAGGTCGGCAAGGTGCTGGGCGTGGGACGCAATGCGCAGTCGCTGGAACGCGCCGTCGCGCTGGGCCTGATCGACGAGGCCGTGCCGGCCGAAGCCGCGGCCGCCCAGGCGGATCTCATCATGCTGGCCACCCCGGTTGGCGGCCTGACCAACGTGCTGTCGCAGATGCGGCCGCACCTTGCCCCAAATACCATCCTGACCGATGGCGGCAGCACCAAGGCCGAGGTGGTCGACGCCGCGCGCGAGGCGCTGGGCGACCGCATAGGCCAGTTCGTGCCGGGCCACCCCATCGCGGGTGCCGAGCGTACCGGGCCGGAGGCGGCGGACGCCAGCCTGTATCGCGGGCGCACCGTCATCCTTACGCCCGTGCCGGAAAACCACGCGGCCGCCCTGACGCTGGTGCGCCGGGCCTGGCAGGCCTGCGGCGCGGACGTGATCGACATGGAGGCGGGCGCGCATGACCGTGTGCTCGCGTCGGTCAGCCATCTTCCGCATCTGCTTTCCGCGGTGTATATGGAACAGGTGGCCACGGCCGCCGACGCCCAGACCCGGCTTGACCTGGCGGGCAGCGGCTTTCGCGACTTCACCCGTATCGCCGCCGGATCGCCCGAGATGTGGCGCGACATCTTTCTGTCCAACCGCGACGCGATGCTGGCCGAACTGGCTGCGGTGCGCGGAGTGCTGGACCGTGCCGAGCGCGCTATTGCCGATGGCGACGGCGAGGCTTTGCTGACGTTGCTGGAGACGGCGGCGCGTGCGCGCCGCGGCTGGCGCAAGGAGTAGTTCAATGGGCGCTTTGCCTTACCTCGATCTGCCGCGTGTGCGGCGCGCGCAGGGCATGATGGCCTTGCCGGGATCCAAGAGCATTTCCAACCGCGTGCTGCTGCTGTCGGCCATTGCCGAGGGCACGACCGTCATCACCGGCCTGCTGGACTCCGACGATACGCGCGTCATGCTGGCTGCGTTGCGCCAGCTGGGCGTGCAGGTGTCCGACCTGGACGCCGGCCGCGTGACGGTGCAGGGCGTGCGCCGCTTTCCGGTGGAAGGCGCCGACCTTTTCATGGGCAATGCCGGCACTGCGATTCGCCCGCTGACGGCGGCGTTGGCGCTGATGGGCGGCGACTACCGCCTGTCCGGCGTGCCGCGCATGCACGAACGCCCCATCGGCGACTTGGTCGACGCGCTGAACGCGCTGGGCGCGCGCATCGACTACCTGGGGCAGCCGGGCTATCCGCCGCTGCACATCGGCCGCGGCGACATCGCCGAGAACGCCGTGACGCGCGTGCAGGGTTCGGTGTCCAGCCAATTCCTGACCGCATTGCTGCTGGCCGCGCCGCTGCAGGCGGCGCGCAGCGGCAAGCCGGTGACCATCGAGGTCGTCGGCGAGCTGATCTCCAAGCCCTATATCGAAATCACCCTGAACCTGATGGCGCGCTTTGGCGTGCTGGTGCAGCGGGACGGCTGGAGCCGCTTCGTGGTGGAGGCGGGCGCGGCATACCGCAGCCCGGGTGAGATCGCCGTGGAAGGGGATGCATCGACGGCGTCGTATTTCCTGGCGCTGGGCGCCATCGGCGGCGGCCCCGTGCGGGTGACCGGCGTGGGCGCCGACAGCATCCAGGGCGACGTGGGATTCGCGAGCACCCTGGCCGACATGGGCGCCCAGGTCACCTACGGCCCGGGCTGGATCGAAGTCTCCGGTGTGCAGGTCGCTGACGGCGCGCGCCTGAAGGCTTTCGACACCGATTTCAACCTGATTCCCGACGCCGCCATGACGGCCGCTGCGCTGGCCCTGTATGCCGACGGCCCCTGCCGGCTGCGCAACATCGGCAGCTGGCGCGTCAAGGAGACGGACCGCATCCACGCCATGCAGACCGAGCTTGAAAAGCTGGGTGCACGGGTGGAATCCGGCCCCGACTGGCTGCAGGTGACGCCGCCGGCGCAGGGCGCCTGGCGCGATGCGCACATCGGCACCTGGGACGACCATCGCATGGCCATGTGCTTCTCGCTGGCGGCATTTGGCCCGGCGGCGGTCCGCATTCTCGACCCCGGTTGTGTCAGCAAGACGTTCCCGGGTTACTTTGACGTCTACGCCGGCCTGGTGTCGGCCTAGCGCTGCATGGCATCCATGACTTCGACAGCTTCAACTTCCGCCTCACCGGCCCCGGTCATCACGATCGACGGCCCCACCGCGTCCGGCAAGGGCACCGTGGCTCATCGCGTCGCCAAGACGCTGGGCTGGGCCGTGCTGGACAGCGGCGCGCTGTACCGCCTGACCGCGCTGGCCGCCATCAACCGGGGCGTTGCCGCCGAGGACGAGCCGGCCGTGGCGCGCGTGGCCGAGACGCTGGATGTGCGTTTCGAGGGGCCCCACGTGTACCTCGAGGGCGCCGATGCGGGCCATGACATCCGCCGCGAGGAAGTGGGCAATTTCGCGTCCCGCGTGGCTGCCTTTCCCGGCGTGCGGCAGGCGCTGCTCGAGCGCCAGCGCGCCTTCCGGCTGCCGCCGGGCCTGGTCGCGGACGGCCGGGACATGGGCACCGTCGTGTTCCCGGATGCGTCCCTGAAGGTCTTCCTGGTGGCCGACGTCGTTGCCCGGGCGGAGAGGCGGCGTAAGCAGTTGATCGAAAAGGGAATTTCTGCTAATCTAGACGACCTTTTGCGGGATATGCGCGAGCGTGATGCGCGCGATACCGGGCGCGCCACCGCGCCGCTCGCTCCCGCAGCAGATGCACACGTGCTGGATTCGTCCAACCTGACAATCGCAGAAACGGTGCAGGCAATACTGGATTTCTGGCAGCAAGCCAGCCAGTGATCCGCGACGCAGCACTTAAAGCAGTTTTTTGATTAGGCCCTGCTCAAGCCAGGCGACTCCCCCACGGGCCACCCCGCAAGGGTCAGCCAGCCGGCAGGTATTTTGACTCCACTGTGGCGGGCAATCCGCTGCGGTGTGTTCTTAACGGCCATTTCGGCCCAATGGATTTCAACCCCATGTCTTCCGTTTCCACTACCGCCACCGGCGGCGAAAGCTTCGCCGACCTTTTCGCACAAAGCCTCAAGAGCCAGGACATGAAGTCCGGCGAGGTCATCAGCGCCGAAGTCGTGCGCGTCGACCACAATTTCGTCGTCGTCAACGCCGGCCTGAAGTCCGAAGCGCTGATCCCCCTGGAAGAGTTCCTGAACGACCAGGGCGAGCTCGAAGTGCAACCCGGCGATTTCGTCTCGGTGGCCATCGATTCCCTGGAAAACGGCTACGGCGACACCATCCTGTCGCGTGACCGCGCCAAGCGCCTGTCGGCCTGGCTGCAACTGGAAAAGGCCCTGGAGAACGGCGAACTGGTTACCGGCACCATCACCGGCAAGGTGAAGGGCGGTCTGACCGTCATGACCAACGGCATCCGCGCGTTCCTGCCGGGTTCGCTGGTGGACCTGCGTCCGGTCAAGGACACCACCCCGTACGAAGGCAAGACCCTCGAATTCAAGGTCATCAAGCTCGACCGCAAGCGCAACAACGTTGTGCTGTCGCGTCGCCAGGTGCTGGAAGCCAGCATGGGCGAAGAGCGTCAAAAGCTGCTCGAAACCCTGCACGAAGGTGCCGTGGTCAAGGGCGTGGTCAAGAACATCACCGACTACGGCGCGTTCGTCGACCTGGGCGGCATCGATGGCCTGCTGCACATCACCGACATGGCCTGGCGCCGTGTGCGTCACCCCTCCGAAGTCCTGCAAGTGGGTCAGGAAGTCGAAGCCAAGGTCCTCAAGTTCGACCAGGAAAAGAGCCGCGTCTCCCTGGGCGTCAAGCAGCTTGGCGAAGATCCGTGGGTGGGCCTGGCTCGCCGCTACCCGCAAGGCACCCGCCTGTTCGGCAAGGTCACGAACCTGACCGACTACGGCGCGTTCGTTGAAGTCGAAGCCGGCATCGAAGGCCTGGTCCACGTGTCCGAAATGGACTGGACCAACAAGAACGTCGACCCGCGCAAGGTTGTGACCCTGGGCGAAGAAGTCGAAGTCATGGTCCTGGAAATCGACGAAGACCGTCGCCGCATTTCGCTGGGCATGAAGCAGTGCCGCCAGAACCCGTGGGAAGAGTTCGCCACGAACTTCAAGCGTGGCGACAAGGTCCGCGGCGCCATCAAGTCGATCACCGACTTCGGCGTGTTCGTCGGCCTGCCCGGCGGCATCGACGGCCTGGTCCACCTGTCCGACCTGTCGTGGACGGAAGCTGGCGAAGAAGCCGTGCGCAACTTCAAGAAGGGCGACGAAATCGAAGCCGTGGTTCTGGGCATCGACACCGACAAGGAACGCATCTCGCTGGGCATCAAGCAGCTGGAAGGCGACCCCTTCAACAACTTCGTCGCCACGTTTGACAAGGGCGCCGTGGTTCCGGGCACCATCAAGTCGGTCGAAGCCAAGGGCGCCGTGGTTACGCTGTCCGTGGACGTCGAAGGCTACCTGCGCGCTTCCGAGATCTCCTCGGGCCGCGTCGAAGATGCCACCACCGTGCTGTCCGCCGGCGAGAACATCGAAGCCATGATCGTCAACATCGACCGCAAGACGCGTTCGATCCAGCTGTCGATCAAGGCCCGCGACAACGCCGAAACCGCCGACACGATCCAGCGCATGTCCGACGCCAGCGCTTCGTCCGGCACCACCAACCTCGGCGCGCTGCTGAAGGCCAAGCTGGACCAACAGCGCAACGACGGTTAATTCGTGACCAAGTCGGAGCTGATCGCCGCCTTGGCGGCCCGCTATCCTCAGCTGGCCGCCCGCGACACCGATTACGCGGTCAAGACCGTACTTGATGCAATGACCCAGGCGCTTGCCTCGGGTCAGCGCATCGAGATCCGCGGTTTTGGCAGTTTTTCGTTGTCGCAGCGGTCTCCCCGCATCGGTCGCAATCCCAAATCCGGCGAGCAGGTGCTGGTGCCTGGCAAACAGGTGCCGCACTTCAAGGCAGGCAAGGAATTGCGCGAACGGGTGGACCTGGTCGGCGGCAATGACGAGGACGCTCAATCCTCCGGATCGAGCGAGTCGATGCCGTCTTCCATGGCAGGTTTGCACGCCATGCATTGACGCGTCGGCCAGGCAGAGCTGCCTTCGGGCAGATCGGACCGCGAACGAAGCCCCTTGAGAAATCAAGGGGCTTTGTTTTTGTGGCGCCCGTTCACGCGTTCGTCCCACCTTCGCATTCGCTGTCCGGGCTCCGCCTTGGGGCTTTTTTTTCTCTCGCCGTGAAGACGTCGCTTACAATTGACGGTCTCGAATCATCTGGAGCATGCGCCATGCGCTATCTCGTCTGGGCCCTGCGATTGCTCGTCTTTGTGGCGGTGTTGATGTTCGCCTTGAAGAACACCGACCCCGTCGCCGTGAAGTTCTACGCCGACTACGTCATCCAGGACGTCCCGCTGATCGTCGTCATGCTGGTCGTATTCGTGCTTGGCGCGTTGTTCGGGCTGCTGCTGACCGTTCCCGCAGCGCTGCGCCGCCGCCGCGAGGCCATCCGCCTGCGCCGCGAACTGGATCGCATCCAGGCCGCCGCCAACGGCACCACGCCCGTCGTGCCCCCCGAAGCCGTCGCTCCCATGTCGCCGCTGTGACATCGCGCCGGCTTTTTTGCACCGAATTACCGCATGAGTCCGAATAGTGGATTTTGAACCTTGGTGGTTGATTTTCGTCCCGGTGCTGTTCGCGCTGGGCTGGCTGGCCGCGCGTTTCGATATCCGGCAGATGCTGCGGGAAACGCGCAGCCTGCCTGACTCCTATTTCCGCGGGCTCAACTTCCTGCTCAACGAAGAGCCGGACCGCGCCATCGACGCGTTCGTCGAGGTCGCCAAGCTGGACCCGGAAACCACGGAGCTGCACTTTGCCCTGGGCAGCCTGTTTCGCCGCCGCGGCGAAATGGAGCGCGCCATCCGCGTGCATCAAAGCCTGCTGAACCGCTCCGACCTGCCGCAGGCCGAGCGTGAACACGCGCAGCACGAACTGGCGCAGGACTTCCTGAAGGCCGGGATGCTGGACCGGGCCGAAAGCGGTTTCGAGCAGCTCAAGGACACGCGTTATGCGTTGCCTGCGCTGCGCTCGCTGATCCGCATCTATGAATCCGAACACGATTGGCCGCGAGCGATCGAGGCCGTCAAGACCTTGCAGGGCCTGGTCGACGAGCCCGTCCCGCAAATCGTGCACTACTACTGCGAGCAGGCGCAGACCGCGCTGGCGGCCAAGCCCGCCGACGTCGAAAGCGCGCACAAGGCGCTGGACGCCGCAGACCACGCGCTGACCACCACCGAGGCCGCCTCGAGCAAGGGCGCCAAGGTGCGCACCGCCATGCTGCGCGCGCGCCTGGCGCTGATCGAGCAGGATCCCAAGCGCGAAAGGCTGTACCTGGAATCGGTCATGACCGACGCGTCCGAGTACGCCGGGTTGGTGGCCGAGCAGTTGCTGGCGAACTATCGCAACGCCAACCAGGCCGCCGCAGGCCTGGACTTCCTGCAAAAGCAGTATGGCCGCCATGCGTCCCTGGATCTGTTCAACGTGGTGTTCCGGGAACTGCGCGTGCAGCAGGGCGCGGCGACGGCATGGGCCTTCGCGCGCGGCGCGCTGCGCAGCCATCCTTCGCTGCTGGGGCTAGATCGCCTCCTGGAGGCCGAACTGGCCAACGGCGACAGCGATGGCGACCACGGCCCGGTGCCGGGCGCGGACCTGACCCTGCTGCGCAGCCTGATCCACAAACACACGCAACGGCTCGATCGCTATGCATGCCGCAATTGCGGTTTTCAAGCGCGTCGCTTCTACTGGCAATGTCCCGGCTGCAACGCCTGGGAAACCTATGCGCCGCGCCGTCTGGAAGAACTTGAATGAACTCTTTTCCCGCCGAAGCCATTTCGCGTAGCCGCGTGCTCGTGGTTGGCGACGTCATGCTGGACCGCTACTGGTTCGGCGAAGTGGAGCGCATCTCCCCCGAAGCGCCGGTGCCGGTCGTGCGGGTCGCCCGCCGCGAAGATCGTCTGGGCGGCGCCGCCAACGTGGCGCGCAACGTGGCCGCGCTGGGCGGCCATGTCACGCTGGTCGGCGTGCTGGGTCAGGATGAGGCCGGCGACAGCGTCCGGCGCCTGTCCACCGAGGCCGGCATCCAGGGCGACCTGATCGCCGACAACGAGCTGCACACCACCCTGAAGATGCGCGTCCTGGGCCGCCAGCAGCAACTCTTGCGCGTGGATTTCGAACAGCATCCCTCGCAGGCGTCGCTGGACGCCGTGGACGCGGCCCTGGCGCGCCATCTGGCCAGCCACGACATCGTCGTGCTGTCGGATTACGCCAAAGGCGTGCTGACCCGCGTGGAGTCGCTGATTGCGCTGGCGCGCAGCGCAGGCATCCCGGTGCTGGTGGATCCCAAGGGCGATGACTACTCGCGTTATCGCGGCGCGACCCTGGTCACGCCCAACCGCTCGGAAATGCAGCAGGCGGTCGGCCGCTGGAATTCCGAGGCTGAATTGACCGATCGCGCGCAGCGCCTGCGCGCGGATCTGGACCTTGAAGCCCTGCTTGTGACGCGGTCCGAGCAGGGCATGACTTTGTTTTCCGATGCGGGACGCGATCACACCGATGCGCAGGCGCACGAAGTGTTCGACGTGTCCGGCGCGGGCGACACCGTGCTTGCCACGCTGGCGGTCACGCGCGCCATCGGGCTGCCCTGGGCCGAAGCCATGGGCTGGGCCAACAAGGCCGGCGGGATCGCCGTGGGCAAGCTGGGCACGTCCGTCGTCACCGCCGCGGAATTGGCAGGAGAATCCTCATGATCGTCGTTACCGGAGCCGCGGGCTTCATTGGCAGCAACCTGGTTCGCGGGCTCAACCGCCGCGGCATCGAAGACATCATTGCCGTCGATGACCTGACCGAAGGCGATAAGTTCGTCAATCTCGTCGATTGCAAGATCGCCGACTACATGGACAAGGACGACTTCCGCCGCCGCGTCGCCGACGGCAGTCTGCCCGATATCCGCGCTGTGCTGCATCAGGGCGCGTGCTCTGACACCACCGAGCGCAACGGCCGCTACATGCTGGACAACAACTACCGCGTCACGCTGGAGCTCTTCGAGTTCTGCCAGACGCGCCGCGTGCCGTTCCTGTATGCGTCCTCCGCGGCCGTGTACGGCGGGTCGACGACCTACGTCGAGCATCCCGACAACGAAGGCCCGCTGAACGTCTACGGCTATTCCAAGCTGCTGTTCGACCAGGTGCTGCGCAAGCGCATGGACAGCCTGACGGCGCAAGTCGTCGGCCTGCGGTATTTCAACGTGTATGGCCCGCACGAGCAGCACAAGGGCCGCATGGCGTCGGTGGCCTTCCACAACATGAACCAGTTCCTGGAACACGGGCACGTGCGCCTCTTCGCGGGTTGGGACGGCTACGTGGATGGCGGCCAGAGCCGCGATTTCATCTCGGTCGAAGACGTGGTCGCGGTGAACCTGCATTTCCTGGATCATCCCGAACAATCCGGCATTTTCAACTGCGGCACCGGCAAGGCGCAGCCGTTCAATGACGTGGCGGCCGCGGTGGTCAACACGCTGCGCGCCGAGCGTGGCGAGGCCGAGCTGACGCTGGCGCAGCTGGCCGAACTGGGCCTGATCCGCTACATCCCGTTCCCGGACGACCTCAAGGGCCGCTACCAAAGCTACACGCAGGCCGATGTCACGCAGCTTCGCGCCGCCGGCTTCACGGCGCCCATGCGCGATGTGCAGACGGGCGTGGCTGAATACGTGCGCTACTGGCGCGCCCGCAAGTAATCCTTCCGGCAGCCGATCCGACAAGGCCACCGCCATGCGGTGGCTTTTTTTCGCCTGCGTGGTTGCCGGGCTGGATGAATTGATTCACTCGCCGGCCGCGGCGCGGGGCGGGGCCCGATGATGGGAACAAGGCGCGGCAACCGCTGCGCTCCGACCCGTCAGGAGAGCCCATGAATCCCTTCGTCCATTCCACCGTTGCCCGCCATCTGCCGCTGGCGCCGTGGCGCCGCGCGCGTCCGGCCGCCATGCCCGCCTGCCCGCGCGCGGGCCAGCGTGCGCTGCGGCAGGCGCTTGGCGCCTTGCTGCTGTCCGCCGGCCTTGGCGTTGCCGCGCCGCCCGCTCAGGCCGTGGATATCAACCAGGCCACCGCGGCCCAGCTTGAAGGCCTGCGGGGCATCGGCCCGCGCACCGCCGACATCATCGTGCGCGAACGCGAACGCGGCGGCCGTTTCGAATCGCTGGACGACCTGACCGAGCGTGTGCGGGGCATCGGACAGAAAAAGGCTCAGGCGCTGCAGGCGGCGGGTATGACGATCGGTGCGGCGGGCGTCGCGCCGAGGTCTGCGGCGGGTGCCGCGCCTGCGGCCCGCGCGGCACCAGGAAAGGCGGCTGCGGCAAAGCCTGCCGGAGCGTCCACGGCGGGCGGCGCGCCGGTCCCGGCCCGCGCCAAGCCCTGAGCCCGGCGATCAGCCGATCAGCCGATCCGGCGATCCGGCGATCCGGCGATCGGGCGATCCCGAGGTCCAGCGATCCGGCGATCCGACGATCCGGCATCCCCGCATCCCCGCATCCCGGCGATGCGGGGAGCCCCTGGCGCGTGCGCGGCTTTTGGGGCCGCGCGGCGCCGGGCGGAGTTATGATCGACCGCATGACTACTACCTACCCCACCATCGAGCAGACCGTCGGCAACACGCCCCTGGTGCGCCTGCAGCGCATTCCCGGGGCGGCGGGCGACGCGCGCGGCAATGTCATCCTGGCCAAGCTGGAAGGCAACAACCCGGCGGGATCCGTGAAGGATCGCCCGGCCTTGTCGATGATCCAGCGCGCCGAAGAGCGCGGCGACATCAAGCCGGGCGACACCCTCATCGAAGCCACCAGCGGCAATACCGGCATTGCGCTGGCCATGGCGGCCGCCATGAAGGGCTACCGCATGATCCTGATCATGCCGGACAACCTGTCCGTCGAGCGGCGTGCCGCCATGGCGGCGTATGGCGCTGAGCTCATCCTGACGCCGGCCGACAAGGGCGGCATGGAATATGCCCGCGACCTGGCCACCGAGATGCAGGCCGATGGCCGGGGGCTGGTGCTGGACCAGTTCGCCAATCCCGACAATCCGCGCGCGCACATTGAAACCACTGGCCCGGAACTCTGGAATCAGACGGAAGGACGCATCACGCACTTCGTCAGCGCGATGGGCACCACGGGCACGATCATGGGCGTATCCACGTACCTCAAGTCGCGCAACCCCGCCGTGCAGGTGGTGGGTGCGCAGCCGGCCGAAGGATCGCAGATCCCGGGCATCCGCAAATGGCCCGAGGCCTATATGCCCAAGATCTTCGACCGCAGCCGCGTGGACGCCTACGAGTCCATCCAGCAGTCCGAAGCCGAAGTGATGGCGCGGCGGCTGGCCGCCGAGGAAGGCATTTTCGGCGGGATCTCGTCGGCCGGCGCACTGGTCGCGGCCCTGCGCGTTGCCGAGCGCGTCAACGATGCGACCATCGTGTTCATCGTGTGCGACCGCGGCGACCGCTATCTGTCCACGGGCGTCTTCAACTGACCTGCTGGCTGGCCCCCGCGCGGGACGCGCGGCGCGCCGCCCAGGACGAGGCGGCCATCGCTTGAATGAAAAAACGCCCCGGCGGTTGCATCCGCCGGGGCGTTTGTCCATCCGCGCGGGCAGCAGTCACCGCGCGGGGAAAATCGGCGCGCGCGCGATCATCGCGTCACGCGGGCCTCGATCTCGGTGGCCAGGTCGGCCACCGACGTGGCGTAGAAGTAGCTGCGGTTGTACTTGGTGAGCGCAAAGAAGTTGGGCGTCCCCACGCGATACTGCGCCGTGCCGCGCATTTCCTCGACCAGATCCACCACGCCCAGCGGCTGGCTGACCCAGCCATCGCTGGATGCGCCGGGCTGCAGGCGCGAGCCCGCCGCCGTCAGCGTGGCCCAGCTTTGCTTGGGCTCCAGGCCGCCGTCCACCAAGGCGGTCGGGTCGGCGGGCAGCACCACCGGCGCGAACACCGGCAGGCCGCGCTGCCAGCCGTGCTGTGCCAGGAAGCTGCCCACGGACATGATGGCGTCCTGGGTGTTGTTGGTCAGGTCGATATGGCCATTGCCGTCGCCGTCCACGGCGTAATGCATCACGCTGGTCGGCATGAATTGCGGCATGCCGATGGCGCCGGCGTAAGACCCCTTGGTTTCCAGTTCCAGCTTGTCGTTCATGACGAGCGTCAGGAAGTCGGCCAGCTGGGTGCGGAACATCGTGGCGCGCTCGGGCTTGGCCGGGTCCGGGTAGTCGAAGGCCAGCGTGGCCAGCGCGTCCAGCACGCGGAAATTGCCCATGTTGCGGCCATACAGCGTTTCGACGCCGATGATGGAGGCGATGATCGGGGCCGGCACGCCAAAGCGTTGCGCCGCCTGATTCAGCAGGTCGCGGTTTTCGTTGTAGAACTCGACGCCCCAGGCAATGCGCTTGGGTTCGACGAAGCGGGAGCGATAGGTCAGCCAGCTGCGCCAGACCTTCTTGCCGGGTGGGGAGGGCGCGATGAGCCGCGCCACCGTGGCGTTGTAACGTGAGCTTTCCAGCGCCTGGACCATCGGCGCCAGCGGCAGCTGACGCTCGGCGGACAGGTTTTCGACGAAGGTGCGGACGTCGGGCCGCAAGGCGCCGGATGGCGTCAGCGTGGCGGGCGCGTCGTCCGCGAGTTCGGGGCCGAGCGTCGGCGTGCTGGGCCCGATGCGGATGGCAGGCGTCCCTGAAGCCTGAGCGGTCTGGGAAGCGGAAGGAGTGGAGGTTGCTGCGGTGGGAGTGGTGGTGGAGCACCCCGCCAGCAGAGCGGAAAGCGCGCCGAGTTGCAGTATTCGCCGACAGATGAACATAATCTTCCTTATGGAGACCATGTATCTTACCCACCCGGCATGCCGCTTGCATGAAATGGGAAGCTGGCATCCGGAAAGCCCCCAGAGGCTGGACGCCATCTCCGATCAGTTGCTCGCAAGCGGATTGATGCCTTATCTGGATGACCGGCAGGCGCCGCAGGCGTCCCGCAATGACCTCTTGCGCGTGCACACTGTCCAGTACCTGGACAGTTTGCAGAAACATACGCCGGACCAAGGGTATTACCCTATCGATCCCGATACGCTCATGAACCCGCACACCTTCGAGGCGGCGTTGCACGCGGCGGGAGCGGGGGTGGCGGCGGTCGATGCCGTGCTGGGCGGCGAGGCCCGAACGGCCTTCTGCGCCGTGCGTCCGCCCGGGCACCATGCGTGCCGGTCGCAGGCCATGGGCTTCTGCTTTTTCAACAACGTCGCCATTGCGGCGCAGCATGCCATGGACTTTCACGGCCTGACGCGCGTGGCGATCGTCGATTTCGACGTCCATCATGGCAACGGCACCGAAGATGTCTTTGCCGGGGACGATCGGGTGCTGATGTGCAGCTTCTTCCAGCATCCGTTCTTTCCCAATAGCGGCGCGGACCATCCGGCCGCCAACATGCTCAATGTGCCCGTGCCCGCCTACACGGCTGGCGCCGCGGTCAGGACCATCGTCACGGACACCTGGCTGCCGCGGCTGGAGGCCCACCGTCCGGAATTGATCCTTGTGTCCGCGGGCTTCGATGCTCATCGCGAGGACGACATGGGGCAGATGGGCCTGGTGGAGGCGGACTACGCCTGGATCACCGAGCAGCTGGTCGAGGTGGCCGATCGCCATTGTCAGGGCCGGATCGTGAGCACGCTCGAGGGCGGTTACAACTTGTCCGCCTTGGGCCGCAGCGTGGTCGCGCACATACGGGCGCTGGCGAAGCTGTAGAATCAGGAAAAAATTGTGCAATGCGATCCCGGCGCATGCCGGGTCATTATTTTCCAATTGGAGGCAGCGGGATGAAGGTGTTGGTACCTGTCAAGCGCGTCGTTGACTACAACGTCAAGGTGCGCGTCAAGTCTGATCAGACCGGCGTGGATATCGCCAACGTGAAGATGTCCATGAACCCCTTTGACGAGATCGCCGTCGAAGAAGCCACCCGCCTGAAGGAAAAGGGCGCGGTCGCTGAAGTCGTGGCGGTTTCTTGCGGCGTTGCGCAATGCCAGGAGACACTGCGTACCGCCATGGCCATCGGCGCCGATCGCGGCGTGCTGGTCCAGACCGATGCCGAACTGCAGCCGCTGGCTGTCGCCAAGCTGCTCAAGGCACTGGTCGATAAGGAACAGCCCCAGCTCGTGATTCTGGGCAAGCAAGCCATCGACGACGACGCCAACCAGACGGGCCAGATGCTGGCCGCGCTGCTGGACTGGCCGCAAGCCACGTTCGCCAGCAAGGTCGAACTGGCCGACGGCAAGGTCACCGTGACGCGCGAAGTCGACGGCGGCCTGGAAACTTTGTCGCTCAAGCTGCCCGCCATCGTGACCACCGACCTGCGCCTGAACGAGCCGCGTTACGTCACGCTGCCGAACATCATGAAGGCCAAGAAAAAGCAGTTGGACACCGTCACGCCGCAAGACCTGGGCGTTGATCCGGCACCCCGCCTGAAGACGCTGAAGGTCAGCGAGCCGCCCGCCCGCAAGGCCGGCATCAAGGTTGCCGATGTCGCGGCGCTGGTGGACAAACTCAAGAATGAAGCGAAGGTGGTCTGATCATGACGACGCTGGTTATTGCCGAACACGATAACGCTCAACTCAAGGGCGCAACCCTGAACGCCATCGCCGCCGCCGCCAAGATCGGAGGCGACGTGCACGTGCTGGTCGCCGGCGCCAACGCGCGCGCCGTGGCCGACCAGGCCGCCCAGGCCGCCGGCGTGGCGAAGGTCCTGCTGGCCGATGCCCCGCATCTGGCTGACGGCCTGGCCGAAAACATCGCCGCGCAGGTGCTGGCCGTGGCCTCGAGCTACAGCCACATCCTGTTCCCGGCCACGGCCTCGGGCAAGAACGTGGCGCCGCGCGTCGCCGCCAAGCTCGACGTGGCGCAGATCTCCGACATCATCGGCGTCGAATCCGCCGATACGTTCCAGCGCCCGATCTACGCCGGCAACGCCATTGCCACCGTGCAATCGGCCGACGCCGTCAAGGTCATCACCGTGCGTACGACCGGCTTTGACGCGGTTGCCGCGCAAGGCGGTTCCGCCTCGGTCGAAGACGCTGCCGCTGTCGCCGACTCGGGCCTGTCCACGTTTGTGGGCCGCGAAGTCGCCAAGAGCGATCGTCCCGAACTGGCCGGCGCCCGCGTCGTGGTGTCGGGCGGCCGCGGTCTGGGCAGCGCCGAAAACTTCAAGATCCTGGATCCGCTGGCCGACAAGCTGGGCGCCGCGCTGGGCGCTTCGCGCGCCGCGGTCGACGCCGGCTACGCGCCGAACGACTGGCAGGTTGGCCAGACCGGCAAGATCGTCGCGCCCCAACTGTACGTGGCCGTCGGCATCTCGGGCGCCATCCAGCATCTGGCCGGCATGAAGGACTCGAAGGTCATCGTCGCGATCAACAAGGACGCCGAGGCGCCGATTTTTGGCGTGGCCGATTACGGCCTGGTGGGCGATCTGTTCACGGTCGTTCCCGAACTGACCAACGCGCTGTAAACCGCAGCGCAGGCGTCAATCAGAACCGCGGGCATGACGCCCGCGGTTTTTTTTTGCGCGGTTTGTTTTCGGTTTATCCGCGCCGCAAAACTGTCAAAAACGTTTGATTTTCGCAAAGACTCTGCTAACGTAACCGGCGCGCTACCCCCTGTTTGCGAATGTGCTTGACCTGTACAGAACGAAGGAGATTCGGGATGGAATGGTTCTTTGACACACTACGTAAGTACCCGGAGCTGGCGATTTTCCTGACCTTGGGTCTTGGCTATTGGATCGGCGCCAAGAAGATCTTCGGCTTCAATCTGGGCGCAGTAACGGGAACTCTGTTGGTGGGCGTGCTGGTCGGCCAGCTCAACATATCGATTGCCCCCATTCTCAAGCAGGTGTTTTTCCTGCTTTTCCTCTTCGGTCTTGGCTACGGCGTAGGACCGCAATTCTTCCGCGGCATGAAAAGCGATGGCCTTCCTCAGGTCATTTTTGCCGTCGTCATCTGCGTGCTCTGCCTGCTGGTCACTTGGGGGACCGCGGTTGCGTTCGGCTTTGACGCCGGCACAGGCGCGGGATTGCTGTCGGGCGCGCAGACCATTTCGGCGGTCATGGGCGTGGCCACCGATACGATCAACGGGCTGTCCGTCGACGCCGCCACCAAGAAGCAGTGGATCGACAGCATCCCCGTCGCGTACGCGGTCTGCTACATCTACGGCACGGTGGGAAGCGCCTGGCTGCTGGCGTCCCTGGGTCCGAAGCTGATGCGCGTGGACATCGTCAAGGAATGCCAGGAGTACGAGGCCAAGATGTCCGGGGGGGCGGACTCGATGGAACTGTCGGGCTACCGCAAATTCACGGCGCGGGCATACCGGCTGGACAACACGGAATACGTGGGCAAGACGGTGGGCGACCTGGAGGCGAAGTTCGTCGACGCCCGCGTGTTTGTCGAGCGTATCCGCCGCGGCGACCAGATCATCGATGCCGACTCCACCACCGCATTGCAGGCGGGCGACGTGCTGGGCGTAACCGGACGCCATGACGCGCTGGTGCTGCAGGCCTCGGGTCTCATTGGCACCGAGGTCGAGGACCGTGACGTCATCAACCTGCCCGCCGAAGTCGTCGAAGTCGTGCTGACCAACAAGAACGTGGCCGGCAAGACGATCAAGGAGCTTGCCGATAACGAGACTGTGCGCCAACTGGGCCGGGGCGTATTCCTGCGCAAGGTCGTGCGTGGCGGCCACGAGATGCCGGTCAACTGGGGCCTGAAGCTGGACCGCGGCGACCGCCTTTTCATGTTGGGCGCCAAGCGCGACGTCGAACGGGTCGTGGGCAAGCTGGGCTACGTGGACCGCGCGACCAACCAGACCGACATGGTGTTCGTGGGTTTCGGCATTTTGCTGGGCGGGTTGTTCGGCACGCTGGTGCTGACCGTGGGCGGAATTCCGATCACGCTGTCGACCTCCGGCGGCGCGCTGATTTCAGGGCTGGTGTTCGGCTATCTGCGCTCCGTGCATCCGACGTTCGGGCGTGTGCCCGAGCCGGTGCACTGGTTCCTGACATCGGTCGGCCTTACCGCGTTCGTCGCCGTCGTGGGCATCGTGTCCGGACCGGGGTTCGTACAGGGTTTTCAGCAGTTGGGCGCCAAGCTTTTCATCGCCGGTGTCATCGCCACCAGCATTCCGATGATCCTGGGCGTGCTGATCGCCCGTCATGTCTTCAAGTTCCACCCGGCCATTGCGTTGGGGGTCTGCGCCGGCGCCCGGACCACGACCGCGGCCATCGGCCAGATCACCGAGACGGCGAAAAGCCAGGTCCCGGCGCTTGGCTACACGGTGCCTTATGCCATCGGCAATACCCTCCTGATCATCTGGGGCATTGTCATCGTCATGCTCATGGCCTAGCAGGACAGCCCCGCAAAGCCGCGGCGTGCGGGTGCTACAGAGCAGAAAAGCGCGGCAATCGTAACGGCGCCGGTCTTCACGGCGTCGGCCAACAAGCTCATCAGGAGTACACAAAATGGCTTCCACTGCGCCCGTCACCGTCAGCCTGGCCTCGGCCTTGAAGACCACGCGTTCCCATCAGCGCGACCTG
Organism: Achromobacter mucicolens; assembly: GCF_029866465.1. Lineage (NCBI taxonomy): Bacteria > Pseudomonadati > Pseudomonadota > Betaproteobacteria > Burkholderiales > Alcaligenaceae > Achromobacter > Achromobacter mucicolens. Next base: position 1,488,823 of record NZ_CP123364.1, read on the forward strand.
GAACAGTTGTCTCCGTTTGAACTGAAGGACTATCTGATCACGCTGGCCAAGGATAGCCAGCAATCGGCCGCCGCCTCCATGCTGAATGCGGGCCGGGGCAATCCCAACTGGATCGCCACGGAACCGCGGGATGCGTTTTTCCTGTTGGGCCGGTTTGCCATGAAAGAGGCGCGCCGGGTGCGCGACGAAGGCATTCTGGCGGGCATGCCGGCCAAGAAGGGATGCGCCGACCGGCTGCGCAAGTTCCTCTCCAAGCACAAGGGTGAAGACGGCTACGACTTTCTGGTCGGGGTGCTGGAATACGGCGTGAAGATCAAGGGGTTTGATCCGGACGAATGGATCCATGAACTGACCGACAGCATCATCGGCGACCACTATCCCGTGCCTCCCCGGGCGTTGGTGCACATCGAGCAGATCATCCATGACTACCTCGTCAAGGAAATGTGCGATGGCCGCCCGCCCAAGGGCAAGTTCGATCTCTTCCCGGTGGAAGGCGGCACGGCGGCCATGTGCTACATCTTCGATTCGCTGATGGTCAACGGTCTGCTCAAGCAGGGCGACACCATCGCGCTGTTCCTGCCCACCTTCACGCCCTACATCGAGATCGCGCACCTCGAGCGCTTCCAGTTCAAGATCGTCGGCATCAACGCCAGCAGCATGCGCGCCGACGGCACGCACGATTGGCACTATCCGCCCTCGGAAATCGCCAAGCTGGAGGATCCCAAGATCAAGCTGGCGGTCACGGTGAACCCGAGCAACCCGCCCTCCGTCGCGTTCAGTCCCGTCGAGATGAAGCAGATCGTGCGCCTGATCCGCAAGAATCCCGACCTGGTGCTGGTGACCGACGACGTCTATGGCACCTTCGTGCCGAACTTCCGGTCGCTGATGGCCGAGGTGCCGCAGAACACCATCTGCGTGTACTCCTTTTCAAAGAATTTCGGCTGCACCGGCTGGCGTCTGGGCGTCATCGCCACGCACGAGAACAACACGATGGACCGGCGCATCGCCGAGCTGCCCGCAGCCTGGAAAAAGCGGCTGGACAAGCGCTACAGCGCCATGACGATGGAGCCGGAGAAACTGAAGTTCATCGACCGCCTGGTCGCGGACAGCCGGGATGTCGCCTTGAATCACACGGCGGGGCTGTCGTTGCCGCAGCAGGTGCAGATGGGCTTTTTCGCGCTGTCGCATCTGCTGGACCTGAAGGACGCCTACAAGCATCTGACCATGCAGATCGTGCGCAGCCGGCGCGACGCGCTGTGGCGGGGGCTGGGCATTCCGATGCCGCCGGAAGATCCGATGCGGGGCTGGTACTACGTCGAACTGGACTTCATGGTCTGGGCCAAGGTCATGTATGGAGACGCCTTCTGCAAATACATGATCGACAACTACGAACCGGTGGACTTCCTGTTCCGCCTGGCGGAGAAGTCGGGGGTCGTGCTGATGGACGGCGGCGGCTTCGGCGGCCCGCCGTGGTCGATCCGGATTTCGCTGGCCAACCTGGACGACGGGGACTACGCCAAGATCGGCAAGTACATGGTCGAATCCGCGACCGAATATGTCGAGGCGTGGAAGTCGTCTGAACTGGTGCGTTCCGGCCCCACCGCGGGCAAGGGCCAGACGGTCAAGGCCTCTGCCGCCAAGAAGCGCGTCCCGGCTGGCAAGACGGCGGCCAAGAAGGCCGTGAAGAAGGCGGTGAAGAAGGCCGACACGGCTGCGAAGTCGGCCAAGAAGGCCGCCGCGAAGTAGGCGGCCGCAACGCAGGCAACAACAGGGCGGCGTGAACTCATGACGTGTTCGGTCGGGTTTTTCAATAGCGTCCCCATCGCGGTGTTGTTCGTCACGGTGGGCTTGGGATACCTGATCGGCAAGCTGAAGGTCGGGCCGATACAGCTAGGCGGGGTGTGCGGCACGCTCATCGTCGCCCTGCTGATCGGCCAGACGGGCTGCCAGATGCGCGGCGACCTGAAGGAGGTCGCGTTCGCCCTGTTCATCTTTGCCATGGGCTACTCCGGCGGCCCGCAGTTCTTCGCCAACCTCAACCGGTCCAGCCTGCGCTTTGTGGCGCTGCCGCTCATCGAGGCGGTGCTGGTCTTGACGATCGTGCTGACGGCCGTGCCGCTGTTCGGGCTGGATGCCGGCACCGCCGCGGGCCTGGCGGCCGGTGCGGCGACGGAATCGGCTGTCGTTGGCACCGCCGCCGAGGCGCTCAAGCACCTGGGGCTGCCGGATGCCGAGGTGCAGCGCATGGAGGCCAACATCGCGACGGCCTACACGCTGACCTACCTGGTGGGGCTTATCAGCATCGTGTTCTTCACCAGCCAGGTGGCGCCCGCGCTGCTGCGCATCAACCTGCGCGAGGCGTCCAAGGCGCTGGAGGCCCAGTTGGGCGCCACGCCCGGCGACAACGACGAAGCCAGCCTGCCGACGCTGCCGCGGCTGGTGGGACGCGCCCACGTGGTCAAGGACGTGGACGGCAAACGGGTCGCCGACGTGGAGGCCGAGTTGGGCGGGCGCACGGTGGTCAGCCGCGTCCTGCGCAATGGCGAGGCGGTCGATGCCACGCCCGATTATGTGCTGGCGACCGGCGACATCGTGGTGGTGCTGGGACAGCGCCGTTTTGCGCTGCGGGCCGGATCGGTGATCGGCCCGGAAATCCAGTTGCCCGAGGCGCACGCGGACGACCTGCAATTGAGCGAGCTGCAAGTCATCGTCAGCAAGAAGACCATCAATGGTCACACGGTGGGCGAGCTGGCTAAGCGCCCCAACGCCCGGCGCGCGCGTGGCGTGTTCCTGCAATCCATTACGCGGTCGGGGCACGTGCTGCCCCTGACCCCCGCGACGGTCGTGCAATACGGCGATCTGGTCACCCTGGTGGGCGCGGAGCCGGAGCTGTCCGAGGCTGGCGCGGCGCTGGGATCCGAACTGCGCCGCAGCGGCGTGACCGACCTGGTCTTTCTGGCGTTCGGCATTCTTGCCGGGCTGATGATCGGCAGCCTGGGGGCAAGGCTGTGGGGGATTCCGGTATCGCTGGGCAGCGGGGGAGGGGCGCTGGTCAGCGGCCTGGTGTGCGGCTGGATCAATGCGAAGCGGCCGTCGATCGGACACATGCCGGCCCATGCCGTGCAATTGCTCAAGGACCTGGGACTGGCGATCTTCGTGGCCTGCGTGGGCCTGTCGGCCGGGCCGGATGCGCTGTCGCTGATCCGCGAGCATGGCGCGGTGCTGCCCTTGATCGGCCTGTTGGTGTCGCTGGGGCCCGCGTGCCTGTCGCTATGGGTGGGACACAAGCTGTTGAAGATCGAAGGGCCGCTGCTGGTGGGCGCCATTGCCGGGCAGCATGTCAGCACGCCGGCCATCAGCGCCATCCTGACGGCCAGCGGCAGTTCGGTGCCCCTCTTGGGTTACACCGTGACGTACGCCATCGCGAACGTGCTGCTGCCGGTGCTGGGGCCGATCATCGTGTCGCTGGCGTACCACCTGAGCTGAGGGTATTCGGTCGGGGGCGGGATGGCGCAAAGCCTGCTGCGAATATTGCATAAGGTTATATGACTTGCGTATTTCCCCGCCTGTTGGTTTGATGGAAGAATCGTTTCACACGCGGTCACCGCCGCCCCGAAACGCGATTGCCCGCTGCGGTCCAAGCCGGACCGGCGGCCGGTCCCATCAACTGAATCCCGTACAGGAGACATCATGAGTCAACTACGCCTGGGCGACACCGCCCCTGATTTCGAGCAGGAATCCTCGGCTGGCAAGATCCGCTTCCACGAGTACCTGGGCAACAGCTGGGGGGTGCTTTTCTCGCATCCGGCCGATTTCACGCCCGTCTGCACGACCGAGCTGGGCTACACCGCCAAGCTGGCCGACGAGTTCGCCAAGCGCAACGTGAAGGTTCTGGCCCTGTCGGTCGATGGCGCCGATTCGCACGCCAAGTGGATCGAAGACATCAACGACACGCAATCGACGACGGTCAACTTTCCGATCATCGCCGACAAGGACCGCAAGGTCTCCGAGCTGTACGACATGATCCACCCGAATGCCAGCGCCACGTCGACCGTGCGTTCGGTGTTCGTCATCGATCCGAACAAGAAGATCCGCCTGACCATCACGTATCCCGCCAGCACGGGCCGCAATTTCAATGAGATCCTGCGCGTCATCGATTCGCTGCAACTGACCGACAGCCACAGCGTGGCCACGCCGGTCAATTGGGAAGACGGCGACGACGTGATCATTGTTCCTTCCCTGCAGGACGAAGCGGTCATCAAGGAGAAGTTCCCCAAGGGCTACAAGGCCGTGCGTCCGTACCTGCGCATCACGCCGCAACCGAATAAGTAAATACGAAAAACAGGGGGTGCGCGCTGCCGCTTCAGCGCGCCCGATAACCACCTGGACCGCCGCAATCTTCATAGAGGATTGCGGCGGTTTTTCGTTGCTGGGACGCGCGTCCTATATGCCTCTTGGCGATGAGCAATCAAAAAATGATTCGTTCCGTTCAGATCGGCCTGCCCGCAAACTTGCCTCCACATTGCAGATCACAGGGAGCAGGGCATGTCTTTCAGGAAAGCCGGTTGGTTGGCCGCCTTGGCCGCAGTCACGGTGTCGTTTGCCGCGATGGCGCCCGCGCAGGCACAGCAGAAGCAGACGCTGTTGAACGTGTCCTACGATCCGACGCGCGAGCTCTACCGCGCCATCGATGACGCTTTCGTCAAGCAGTACAAGGAAAAGGCCAACGTCGATCTGACGATCCGCCAGTCGCACGGCGGTTCCGGCCGCCAGGCGCGTTCGGTCATCGACGGGCTGGAAGCCGACGTGGTGACGCTGGCGCTGGCCTACGACATCGACGCCATTGCCGACCGCGGCCTGCTGCCCGAGAACTGGCAGACCCGCCTGCCGCAGAACAGCTCGCCGTACACGTCCACCATCGTGTTCCTGGTGCGCAAGGGCAACCCGAAGCAGATCAAGGACTGGGACGATCTGGTCAAGGACGGCGTGCAGGTCATCACCCCAAATCCCAAGACCTCGGGCGGCGCCCGCTGGAACTACCTGGCCGCGTGGGCCTACGCGCTGGAAAAGAACGGCGGCAGCGAGGACAAGGCGCGCGCCTTCGTCGGCGACCTGCTCAAGCACGTGCCGGTGCTGGATACCGGCGCGCGCGGCGCCACCACGACGTTCGTGGAGCGCGGCGTGGGCGACGTGCTGCTGGCCTGGGAGAACGAAGCGTTCCTGGCCCTGGAGGAACTGGGCCCGGACAAGTTCGACATCGTGGTGCCGTCGCTGTCCATCCTGGCCGAACCGCCGGTGGCCATCGTCGACAAGGTCGTGGACAAGAAGGGCACACGCGCCGCCGCGCAGGCCTATCTGGAATTCCTGTACACCCCGGCCGCCCAGGAAATCATCGCCAAGAATTACTACCGTCCGCTGGACAAGACGGTCGCCGCCAAATACGAGGCGAAGTTCCCCAAGGTCAAGCTCGTCACCATCGACGACAAGATCTTCGGCGGCTGGCGCAAGGCGCAGAAGGACCACTTCAGCGACGGCGGCACCTTCGATCAGATCTACCAGCCGCAGAAGAAATAACGGCATCACGTTCGGACGACGGCCATGACTTCAGCCTCGAACCCGGTGGCAAACGGCGCGCAAGCGCCTTTTGCCGCTCGGCGCAACAGCCCGGGCGTGCTGCCCGGATTTGGCATTTCCATGGGCTACGCGGTGCTGTATCTCAGCGTGCTCGTGCTGATCCCGCTTGCCGCCTTGCCCATCAAGAGCGCCGGCCTGGGATGGCAAGGCTTCTGGGACGCGGTCACCGCGCCGCGGGTGCTGGCCTCCTACAAGCTGACCTTCGGCGCGTCGTTCATTGCGGCGCTAGTGAATCTGGTGTTCGGCACGGTGGTTGCGTGGGTGCTGGTGCGCTACCGCTTTCCCGGCAAGAAGATCCTGGACGCGCTGGTCGACCTGCCGTTCGCGCTGCCGACGGCTGTGGCGGGCATTGCCCTGACCGCGCTGTACTCGCAGAAGGGCTGGCTGGGCGGGCCGTTGTCGGAATGGTTTGGCCTGAAGGTGGCGTTCACGCCGCTGGGCATCGTCATCGCGCTCATCTTCATCGGCGTGCCGTTCGTCGTGCGCACGGTGCAGCCGGTGCTTGAAGACGTCGAGCGCGAAATCGAAGAGGCCGCCGCCAGCCTGGGCGCGGACCGCTGGCAGACCTTCCGGCGCGTGCTGCTGCCGACCATCACGCCCGCGCTGATGACGGGGTTTGCGCTGGCGTTTGCGCGCGCGGTGGGCGAGTACGGATCGGTGGTGTTCATTGCGGGCAACATGCCCATGGTGTCCGAGATCACGCCGCTGCTGATCATTTCCAAGCTGGAGCAGTTCGACTACGCCGGCGCGGCCGCCATCGCGACCGTGATGCTGGTGCTGTCGTTCGTGCTGCTGCTCGTCATCAATCTGTTGCAGGGCTGGCAGGCGCGCCGCGGCCTGGGGAGGCTGTCATGAGCGCACCGGATCGTCCCGCGCATCTGACCGAGCCGCGCTGGGTGCGCGGCGTTCTGCTGTTCATCGCGCTGGGGTTTCTGGCGCTCTTTCTGCTGGTGCCGCTGGCGGCCGTGTTTGCCGAGGCCCTCCGGAAGGGGTGGGCGCTGTACCTGGACGCCATCGTCGAACCGGACGCGCTGGCGGCGATCCGTCTGACGCTGCTGGTCGCGGCAATCGCCTTGCCGGTCAATCTGGTGTTCGGCGTGGCGGCGGCCTGGGCCATCACCAAGTTCCAGTTCCGCGGCAAGCAGTTCCTCATCACGCTGATCGACCTGCCGTTCTCGGTCTCGCCCGTGGTGGCCGGCCTGGTGTTCGTGCTGCTGTTCGGCTCGCAGGGCTGGTTTGGCGAGTGGCTGCAGGCGCACGACATCAAGATCGTCTATGCGGTGCCCGGCATCATTCTCGCGACGTTGTTCGTGACGTTCCCGTTCGTGGCGCGCGAACTGATCCCGCTGATGCAGGCGCAGGGCAGCGAGGAAGAGCAGGCCGCGCTGACGCTGGGCGCGAGCGGCTGGCAGATCTTCTGGCGCGTGACGCTGCCGAACATCAAGTGGGGCCTGCTGTACGGCGCCATCCTGTGCAACGCGCGGGCAATGGGCGAGTTCGGGGCGGTGTCGGTGGTGTCCGGGCAGATCCGGGGCCTGACCAACACGATGACCCTGCATGTGGAGATTCTCTACAACGAATACCAGTATTCCGCGGCGTTCGCCGTCGCCTCGCTGCTGGCCTTGCTGGCGCTGGTGACCCTGGTGGCGAAGAACGTGGTCGAGTGGCGCAACGCGCGCCTTCTGCAGGGCGCCGACCAGCCGGTGGAGTATCCCGGCCCCGCGGTTGCCATCAACCCGGCGGCCGCCTGACGAGCCGGGCAAGGAGACATAGGCATGAGTATCGAAGTACGCAATCTATCCAAGCGCTTCGGCCAGTTCAAGGCGCTGAACGATGTGTCGCTGCACATCGAGACCGGCGAGCTGGTGGCGCTGCTGGGGCCGTCGGGCTGCGGCAAGACCACGCTCTTGCGCATCATCGCCGGGCTGGAGTCGGCCGATTCGGGCAGCGTGCTGTTCGCGGGCGAAGACGCCACGGCCGTGGACGTGCGCCAGCGCCAGGTCGGATTCGTGTTCCAGCACTACGCGCTGTTCAAGCATATGACGGTGTTCGAGAACGTGGCCTTCGGCCTGCGCGTCAAGCACCGCTCGCAGCGTCCGTCCGAGGATCAGATCAAGCGCAAGGTGCATGACCTGCTGAGCCTGGTGCAACTGGACTGGCTGGCCGACCGCTATCCGGCGCAGCTGTCGGGCGGGCAGCGCCAGCGCATCGCCCTGGCGCGTGCGCTGGCGGTCGAGCCGCGCGTGCTGCTGCTCGATGAGCCCTTCGGCGCGCTGGACGCCAAGGTGCGCAAGGAGCTGCGCCGCTGGCTGCGGCGGCTACACGACGAACTGCACGTGGCCAGCGTGTTCGTCACGCACGATCAGGAAGAGGCGCTGGAAGTCTCGGACCGCGTGGTGCTGATGAACGCCGGCCGCATCGAGCAGGTGGGCACGCCGCGCGAGGTCTGGGAAAGTCCGGCCACGCCGTTCGTCTACGGATTCCTGGGCGACGTGAATCAACTGCAAGGCACCGCCACGCGCGGGGTGTGGGAAGGCGCCGGCCTGTCGCTACCGGCCCCGGAGCTGGCGCAGGCCGACGCGCAGCGCGCCACGGCCTACGTGCGGCCGCATGAGTTCGAGGTCGAGCGCTACCGCGCCGGCGCCGAGGGCATTGCCGTTCGGCTGTCTCACGCCTATCTGGCAGGCCCCAGCGCATACCTGGAACTGGCGCGCCAGGACTCGGACGCCATCATCGAGGCCGAGGTGCCCGAATCCCTTTATCAGCAACTCAATCTGCAGGATGGCGAGATCCTGCTGGCGCGTCCCCGGCGCGCCCGTATTTTCGCGGTGCAACCATGACCACAACGGAACTCACTTCAGAACTTGAACCCGCCCTGGCGGCGCGCTGGCGCGACCTGACCGGGCGGCTGGCGGACATCCGCCGGCGTTACCCGGACGCCGCGCTGGCCTCGTCGTTGGCGGCCGAGGACATGGTGCTGACGCATGCCATCTACAGCTCGGACCTGGATCTTGAGGTCTTCACGCTGGACACGGGGCGGCTGCATGCCGAGACGCTGGGCGTGCTGGATGCGGTGCGCGAACGCTACGGCCGCGAGATCACGGTGTTCCGGCCCGTGCAGGCGGCGGTCGACGAACACGTCGCCGCGCATGGCGCCCATGCTTTCTACGAAAGCGTCGAGCTGCGCAAGGCCTGTTGCCAGATTCGCAAGGTCGAGCCGCTCAAGCGCGCGCTGGCCGGCCGCGGCGCCTGGATCACCGGACAGCGGCGCGCGCAGTCCACGACGCGCGGCGAGCTGCTGCTCGAAGAGGACGACAAGACCTTCGGCCTTTACAAATTCAACCCGCTGGCCGAGTGGAGCGAGGACGACATCTGGTCCGCCATCCGCGCGCTCGGCATTCCCTACAACCCGCTGCACGACCAGGGCTACCCGTCCATCGGTTGCGAACCCTGTACGCGCGCCATCCGCCCCGGCGAGGACCTGCGGGCAGGGCGGTGGTGGTGGGAATCGTCCGACTCGAAGGAATGCGGCCTGCACGCGGGCAACCGGGTCATCACCATTGCGGCGCGCGCCGATTGAGCGCGGCCATGAATTCAAAATCGTTTTAGGGGAAAACCTATGTCTGCTGTTATTCAACGCAGCCACCTGGATTGGCTGGAATCGGAAGCGATCTTCATCCTGCGTGAAGTCGCGGCCGAATGCGAAAAGCCCGTCCTGCTTTTTTCGGGCGGCAAGGATTCCGTGGTGCTCCTGCGCCTGGCCGAAAAGGCCTTCCGTCCGGGCCGCTTCCCGTTTCCGCTGATGCACATCGACACCGCCCACAACTTCGACGAGGTGATCGCCTTTCGCGATGCCCGCGCGGCCGAGCTGGGCGAGACGCTGATCGTGCGCAGCGTCGAGGATTCGATCAAGCGCGGCAGCGTCGTGCTGCGCCGCGAGACCGACTCGCGCAATGCGGCCCAGGCGGTGACGCTGCTGGAAGCCATCGAGGAATTCGGCTTTGACGCCTGCATCGGCGGCGCGCGCCGCGACGAGGAAAAGGCTCGCGCCAAGGAACGCATCTTTTCGTTCCGCGACGAGTTCGGCCAATGGGATCCCAAGGCCCAGCGTCCCGAGCTCTGGAGCCTGTTCAACACGCGCGTGCATCGCGGCGAGAACATGCGCGTCTTCCCGATCTCGAACTGGACCGAGCTGGACGTCTGGCAGTACATCCAGCGCGAACAGCTGGCGCTGCCGTCGATCTACTTCGCGCACGAGCGCGAGGTGGTGCGCCGCAAGGGTCTGCTGGTGCCCGTCACCCGCCTGACGCCGCCGGCCGAGGGCGAACAGGTCGAACGCCTGTCGGTCCGGTTCCGCACGGTGGGCGATATCTCGTGCACGTGCCCGGTCGCCTCCGACGCCGGCGACACCATGGCCATCATCGCCGAGACCGCCGTGACGGACATCACCGAGCGCGGCGCCACGCGCATGGACGACCAGACTTCCGAGGCCTCCATGGAGCGCCGCAAGAAGGAAGGCTATTTCTGAACGAAAAGACGCGCCGGCGCACGCCGGCGTCTGGGGAACCACATGAACGCACTGAACGATTCCTTTCTTTCCGGCGCCGACACCGGCGTGCTGCGCCTGATCACGGCGGGCTCCGTCGACGATGGCAAGTCCACGCTGATCGGCCGCCTGCTGTATGACAGCAAGGGCGTGTTTGCCGACCAGCTCGATGCGATCTCGCGCGCCAAGCACAAGCGCGTCGCGGGCGACGGCATCGATTTCTCGCTGCTGACGGACGGCCTGGAAGCCGAACGCGAGCAGGGCATCACCATCGACGTGGCGTACCGCTACTTCTCGACGCCGACGCGCAAATTCATCATCGCCGATGCGCCGGGGCACGAGCAGTACACGCGCAACATGGTGACTGGCGCATCGACCGCGGATGTCGCGGTCATCCTCATCGACGCGACCCGCGCCGCCGACGGCAAGCTGCTGCCGCAGACCAAGCGGCACAGCACCATCGCGCGCCTTTTGGGCATACGTCACATCGTCGTCGCGGTGAACAAGATGGACCTGGTGAACTGGGACCGCGCCGTATTCGAACGCATCCGCGACGCCTATGCGGACCTGGCCGGCAAGCTGGGCATCGCGCATTTCGACGCATTGCCGTTGTCGGCGCTGAGCGGCGACAACGTCGTCACGCTGTCCGGCAAGACGCCCTGGTACGACGGGCAGCCGCTGCTCGCGCTCCTGGAATCGCTGGATTTGTCGGGCGACGGCCGCGCGTTGCCGCTGCGCTTTCCGGTGCAGTGGGTGGCGCGCCATGGCGGCGAGCGCGCCGATGATTTCCGCGGCTACGCGGGCCGGCTCGCCAGTGGCGTGGTGCGCCCGGGAGACGCGGTGACGGTGCAGCCATCTGGCGTGACGGCGGTGGTGCAGGAAGTGCGCGCATTCGACCGCACGCTTGACGAAGCGGTGGCGGGCGACTCCATCACGCTGGTGCTGGACCGCGATGTCGACGTGTCGCGCGGTGACGTGATCGTGCACACGGCCGCGCCGGCGCAGGTGTCGCGCGAGTTCGAAGCCGAGCTGTGCTGGCTGGACGCGCAGGCCTTGAATCCGGCGCGCAAGTATCTGCTCAAGTCGGGCACGCGACTGACGTCGGCGAAGGTGCGTGCGGTGCTGTCGCATCGGGACATCCACGAACTGCAGGAAGTCGAGAACACCGAAGGCACGCTGCGCATGAACGACATCGGACGCGTGACGCTCACCACGCGCGAGTCGCTCGCGGTCGATCGCTACGACGATGTGGCGGCAACCGGCGCGTTCATTCTGATCGACGAGGCCACGCATCAGACGGCTGCCGCCGGCATGCTGCGGTAAGCCGCAATCCGGGGCGAAATCGCTGAATTTCGCCCCGGATTTTCGTGTTGTTTTTCGTCCAAACCTAATGTTGGCGCGGGTTCCCGGGCGATATCGCAAGATGAAATCGAATTGTTCAGACGATGTCTTCTTCTTGCGGTAAAGTTGGGCTGTCTTACGAAAAGGCTTTTGGTGCTTGTCAAAACCACTGTGTTTTTGTACAGTAGTTTTTATGGCACGCACCGATCATTCTTTTCCCGCCGGTTCTGGGTCCCCGGCTGCCGCCCCCGCCGCCTTGCGCGGTCGGGGTGCGGTTACTAATGTTCGGCATCGCTTTCAGCGCGATGACCGCGTGCAGGTCGACGACGGCTGGTCCGCGTCCGGTCTGCCGGCCGATTTCATCGACCCCGTCCCCGATAACGCGCCGGACGCCAGCGAGGCGGTCCGCTCCCCCGTTATCCCCATCCTGCCCGACACCCGCTGCGCGCCGTCCCCACCCAAGACCACGGTCACTGCGGAAGAAGCGCGCAAGATCCTGTCGCGCAACGATTCCCCGGACATCCCCTTCGACGTCGCCGCCAATCCGTACCGCGGCTGCGAGCACGGTTGCGTGTATTGCTATGCCCGGCCCACGCATTCCTACCTGGGCTATTCGCCCGGGCTGGACTTCGAAACCCGCCTGGTCGCCAAGGCCAACGCCGTGCAAGCGCTGCGCGCCGAACTGTCCCGGCCCGGCTATAAGCCGTCGCCCATCAACATCGGCTCGGCCACTGACGCCTACCAGCCCATCGAACGCGACTGGCGCCTGACGCGGGGCATGCTCGAGCTCATGCTCGAAACCCGGCATCCGGTCACCATCGTCACCAAGAACGCGCTGGTCGCCCGCGACCTGGACCTGCTGGCCGCCCTGGCGCAGCAGAACCTCGTGGTGGTCTACATCAGCATCACCACGCTGGATGCCGGCATGGCCCGCACGCTGGAGCCCCGCGCCGCCGCGCCGTGGCGCCGCCTTGAAGCGGTGCGCAGCTTGACCGACGCCGGCGTGCCGGTGGGCGTGCTGGTGGCCCCGGTCATTCCGTTCATCAACGACGAATCCATGGAACACATCCTCCAGGAGGCCAAGGCCGCCGGCGCGCACTACGCCAGCTACACGGTCCTGCGCCTGCCCTGGGAGGTCAAGACCCTGTTCGAAGACTGGCTCAACGCCCACTATCCCGACCGCGCGCAGCGCGTCCTGCATCGCATCGAAGACCTGCGCAACGGCCGCCGCAACGATCCCAACTTCGGGTCACGCATGCGTGGGACGGGCATCTGGGCCGACCTGCTGCGCCAGCGTTTTGCGGTTGCCACGCGCAAGCTGGGGCTCAACCGCACCCGCTTGTCGCTCGATTGCAGCCGCTTTGCGCCCCCTGTGGGGCCTGGCGCTTCAGCGTCGCTTTTCGACGCTGCGGCCGTGGCTGCGGTTGCGGCTCCCGCGGGCCCGGCCGCGGTTCCGCCGGGTGATGCCGGCGGTGCCGACTCCGATTTCCCATCCCCGGCTGGCGCGAAAGCGTCTTCAGGGGTCCCTTTTCCTGGTGGTTTGCCCGCGGTCAGCGGCGCGTACGGGCGCGGTGCGCGCCAGTTGCGCGCCATGGCCGCCGGCCAATTGTCTTTGTTCGACTGACCGCAGGCTACTGTTGCCTCGGGTGCATGCCAGGGCGAATCGCCTCGGCGCTGGAACGTTTATCCAAGGAGTTCCCATGAACACCGCTGATTTTTCCGTCCTGCAGGATGAGCTCGCCGTTTCCCTGAACCCGCTGCGCCGCGGCGCCAACCGCGCCCGCGCGTTCTGCGCCAGCCTGACTGGCATGGCCCTGCCCTGGAGCGGTTCGGCCTCTGGCCCGCGCACGCGTGCCACCCGCATGCCCGCCCGCTGGCCGTTCCCGCCGGCGCCCACGCCTGAGGAAGTGGCCATCAGTCCTGCGGCAGGCGATCCTGCGGTCGACACCCCGGCGAGCGTTTCGGCTCCGGCCGCCGCTCCCGTTCCCGCAGCCGTGCCGGCCGCCTCGGGCGCGCGTGATCACAGCATCGGTGACGCCAAGGCTCAGCCCGTTGCCAACCAGCTCACCATGAAAGCCATGATCACGGACGTCGTGCTGGTGTTGGCCTGGGGCGCAATGATTCCCGGCCTGATGTGGTTGGGCGTGGCGGGCGGATTCTGAATACGCTGCCACGCGGCGGTCAGCTCGATCCCAACAGGATCACGCCCGCCAGAATGGACACGCAACCGGCCAGACGGCCGACGCCCACTTTTTCACGCAGCAGGAACATGCCGGCCAGGGTGCCGAGCATCATGGACATTTCGCGGGCAGGCGCCACCAGGCTCAGCGGCGCGCCGTTGCGCAATGCATACAGCACCAGGATGTACCCCAGCGGCGACAGAAAACCCACGGCCAGCGCCAGATGCCAATGTCCGCGCATGGATTCCCACGAATGCGTGGGGCGGCGCAGCATGTGGGGCGTCATCATCGCGGTGCGGGTTACACAGGTGAACCAGTCGAACAGCACCGGGCTGATCAGCAGCACTTTCACACCGTACGCGTCCACCACCGTATAAGCGGCGATGAACAGGCCGATCACCACACCCCAGCGCACGCCGATCCACGCCTGCGGCTGCTTGAAGATGGCCAGCCGTCCCTGGGTGGCGATCAGCAGCACCCCGGCGACCACGCACAGCATGCCCGCAATCCCGGTGTGGGTGGCTGGCTCGCCCAATAGCAGGAAGGCGCCCGTGGTGGAAAGCAGCGGGCCGGTGCCCCGGGCAATCGGATACACCACGGACAGGTCGGCCACCTGATAGCCGCGTTGCAGGCACAGGCTGTAGCCCAGATGCAACAGGCTGGACGCCAGGATTGCCCCGACGACGGGCCAGGTCCAGTTCATGCCGTCGTGCATCAACACCCAGATCACCCAGGGCGCATACAGCACCGAGGCGCACAGGCCGTACGCGAACACGAAGGGCGCGCCCACCATGGCCGCGCGCTTGGCAAGGAGGTTCCACGTGGCGTGGGCCATCGCCGCCAGGACGACCAATAACAGGGACGAGTACGACATGAGGGAACAGCGTCAGATGACGTGTTTGTTACAGGGAGTTGGAAGGGTACCGCAAACCATGCTCAAGCCGCAGATGTTACCCGAGGCCTGGCGGAATTTTGGTGTAGAATCATCGGTTTGCCAAATCTCATCCTCTGCTTGCGGCATAGCACTCACAATACTGAACGGCAAAAGTATTACCCCGCAAAGGCATGATGATCTAGGAGTTCACATGAACCTCATCGCTATCCTGGAACAGGAAGAAATTGCCCGTCTGACCGGCGGTCAAGCCAAGCCTGAATTTGCTCCTGGTGACACCGTCATCGTGAGCGTCAACGTTGTCGAAGGCACCCGCAAGCGCGTGCAGGCTTTCGAAGGCGTTGTGATTGCCAAGCGCAATCGCGGTCTGAACTCCGCGTTCACCGTGCGCAAGATTTCGTCGGGTGAAGCCGTGGAACGTACGTTCCAGCTGTACTCGCCGCAAATCGCCAGCATCGAAGTGAAGCGCCGCGGCGACGTGCGCCGCGCCAAGCTGTACTACCTGCGCTCGCGCTCGGGCAAGTCGGCTCGCATCAAGGAAAAGCTGGTCAGCAAGCAAGCCAACGCGGCTTGATCGCTTATCGGTACACGGCCCTGCCAGTGTTGGACGTACACGCCAACCCGCGTTTCCGTCCGGCACGGGTTTCCGGGTTAAAAAGGCACCTGCGAGGGTGCCTTTTTTCTTATTTCTGAGCCGTATGTCTGATTCCTCGTCTTCCGCGCGGCCCCGACGGCCGCTGGCGCGTCCCGGCTTCGATCCCGCGACGCAACCGTGGGTGGTGGCCAACGAAGCGCTGCCGCCCGTGCCGACCCGCCTGCTCACGCCGGACTCGCTGCGAGGCACGCTGAGCCAGCCGTCCACCTGGACGCTGGAGTTGTCGCGTGACAACGACCTGCGCTATCCCGGGCGAGAGGGCGCGCCGGTGCCTGCCGCCGTGCTGATTCCGCTGGTGACCCGTGACGAGGGCGTGAACATCATGCTGACGCAGCGCGCGGCGCATCTGCATGATCACGCGGGCCAGATCAGTTTTCCCGGTGGCCGCATCGAGACCAGCGACGCCACGCCCGTGGCGGCGGCGCTGCGCGAGGCGCAAGAGGAAACCGGCTTGCCGGCCAATCACGTGGAAGTCCTGGGCAGCATGCCGCCGTACCTGACGGCGACCGGCTTTTCGATCATTCCCGTCGTGTCGCTGGTGCGGCCGGGGTTCGAATTGGCGCCCGATGCGTTCGAGGTGGCCGAGGTGTTCGAGGTGCCGCTGTCGTTCCTGATGGACCCGGCCAATCACCGCCTGTACGAAGCCCGGCTGGATGATGGGCGGGTGCGCCAGTATTACGGCATGCCGTATGGCAAGCATTTCATCTGGGGCGCGACCGCGGGAATGCTGCGCAATCTTTATCACCTGCTGCGCCACGGATTCACGCCGCGCTGACGCGCCTGGGGCAGGGCTTTTCGTGACCCGCACACGCTGACGGCCCCGATTGGGGCCGTTTTCAATGGAGCGGCGCCAAGCGTCAGTAGCGTTGCTGGCCCGCCAGGTTTTCCTCAAGGATGCGTTCGTACAGCGCGTAGCGAGCAGGATCGATCCTGCCTGCCTGCAACGCCGCCATCACGCCGCAGCCGGGCTCGTGGCGGTGGGTGCAGTTGTAGAAACGGCATTCCTCGATGGGCTGCGTGAACTCCGGAAAACCGCGAATGATGTCGTCACGGGTCAGGTGATGCAGCCCGAACGCCTGGAATCCCGGCGAATCGATCAGGTCGCCGCCCGGCGCCGGCAGATGGTAGAGCCGGGTGCTGGTGGTGGTGTGCTTGCCCATGTCCAGCGCGGTGGAGTGCTCGCGCGTAGCAGCGGCGGCGTCTGGCACCAGGGCGTTCAGCAGCGTGGACTTGCCCATGCCGCTTTGCCCGAGCAGCAGGTTGGTGCGGCCAGCCAGGCGTGGCGCGAGCAGGGTGTGGACCTTTTCGGGCTCGAGCGCACTCAGTTCGATGACGTCCACGCCCAGCGCCGCGATGGGCGCAAGCCGCGCGCGGGCGGCCGGCAGCTCGTCGGCCAAGTCCGTCTTGTTCAGGATGATGAGCGGCGCGATGCCCGCGCTCCATGCGCCCGCCAGGGCGCGGCCCGTCAGGTCGTCCGAAAAGGTGGGCCGCACGGCCACGACGATCAACAGCTGGTCCACATTGGACGCAAACTGCTTGGACCGCATTTCGTCGGAACGATAGAGCAGGTTGCTGCGCGGCAGGATGGCGTCGATGGCGCCTTCGTCTTTGCCTTGCGGCGTGATCTTGACCCGATCGCCCACTGCGGCGCCGGTCTTCTTGCCGCGCGGGAAGCATTTGCGTAGCGCGCCGTCGGCCAGTTCCACGGTGTAGTGGCGGCCATGCGCGGCGATGATGCGGCCTTCCATTGGCGCGCTCATGCGGCGGCCGCCATCAGGTGGCGGATGCGCACGGCGGCAGGCGGGTGACTGTCATAGAAGGCTGAATGCACGGGGTCGGGCGTCAGGGTGGCGGCGTTGTCGTCGTATAGCTTGACCAGCGCGGAAACCAGGCGGTCCGGCGAGCTTTG
The DNA here is from genome assembly GCF_029866465.1 of Achromobacter mucicolens. Classification (NCBI taxonomy): domain Bacteria; kingdom Pseudomonadati; phylum Pseudomonadota; class Betaproteobacteria; order Burkholderiales; family Alcaligenaceae; genus Achromobacter; species Achromobacter mucicolens. The sequence goes on from NZ_CP123364.1 coordinate 1,505,980, forward strand.
CTCGGCGGCATAGCGGTCCGCTTCGAATTCGTCGCGGCGGGAATACCAGCTGGCAAGCGGCGTCAACATGAAGGTGAATACGGGAATGACCAGGAAGAACAGCAACAGGGCCATGGCGTCGTTGCGGCCACCCAGTTGCGGCAGCACGCCCAGGCCCACATAGAACCACGGTTGCTGGGCGACCCAGCCCAGGATGGCAAAGAACACCAGCGCGGCGGCAAAGCTGAAGACCACGCGCTTGATGATGTGACGCTTGGCGAAATGCCCCAGCTCGTGCGCCAGCACAGCTTCGATTTCGTCGGCGTTCAGGCGGGCGAGCAGCGTGTCGAAGAACACGATGCGGCGGGATTTTCCGAAGCCCGTGAAGTAGGCGTTGCCATGCGCCGAGCGGCGCGAGCCGTCCATGACGAAGAGCCCGTTCAAGGCAAAGCCGCAACGCTGGGCCAGGCGCTGGATGCGGCCGGCCAGTTCGGGGTCGGAAAGCGGCGTGAACTTGTTGAAAAGGGGGGCAATGAACATCGGGTAGATGATCAGCAGCGCCAGGTTGAACACTGTCCAGAGCGCCCAGGCCCAGATCCACCAGTAGGTGCCTGCACTGCCCATCAGCCACAGCACGGCGGCGGCCAGCGGCAGGCCCAGCACGGCGGCGACCAGGAGGCCCTTGAGGGCATCGGCCACGAACAGCCCGGGCGTCATGCGGTTAAAGCCAAAGCGTGCTTCCAGCTTGAACTGGCGCCAGAGCGTGAAGGGCAGGCCCAGCAACCCCAGCACCAGCGCCACGGTCACCAGCAGCAGCATCTGCCGCGCGAAGTCGTTGCTGGTAAGCTGGCTGACCGCAAGGTCGATGAACTGCAGCCCGCCCAACAGCGTCAGGGCGACCAGCACGAGTGCGTCGTAGGTGCGTTCGAGCATGCCCAGCCTGACCCGCGCCACGGTGTAATCGGCCGCCCGTTGGTGGCTGGTCAGCCCGATGCGATGGGAGAATTCCGCAGGCACCTGGTCGCGATTGCGGGCGACGTGGCGGATCTGGCGCGACGCCAGCCACATGCGCACGGCAATATCGGTCAGCAGGAAGGCAACGAACAGCAGTGTGAACATGGGCAATGCGTTTTGCTCAAGAAGGGATGTGCGAAAATCGCGTGTTTTAAAGGCAAATTATATGGCTGCGAACGAAAACCGCCTGATCTGGCTCGACATGGAAATGACGGGGCTGGACCCCGAGAAAGAACGGATTATCGAGGTCGCCGTCGTGGTGACCGAGCCTGACCTGACGGTCGTGGCCGAAGGGCCGGTGATCGTGGTGCACCAATCCGACAGCCTGCTCGACGCCATGGACAACTGGAACAAATCCACCCACGGCAAAAGCGGGCTTATCGACAAGGTCAAGGCCTCCACGGTGTCCGAGGCGCAGGCAGAGGATACGCTGTTGGCGTTCCTTGCGCAGCATGTGCCGGCCGGAAAATCGCCGATGTGCGGCAACACCATCAGCCAGGACCGCCGTTTCATGTTTGCGTACATGCCGCGCCTGGAACAGTTCTTCCATTACCGCAACCTGGACGTCAGCACGCTCAAGGAGCTGGCGCGCCGCTGGGCCCCCGCCGTCTACAAGGGATTCGAGAAAAAGAGCCGCCACGAAGCGCTGGCCGACATCTACGAGTCCATCGACGAACTCAAGTACTACCGCGAGCATTTCCTGAAGGTCTGAGACCGGCGGCGGACCGCCGGGTTCCAAACGTCACACGGCCTTGCCGCCGCGCTTCGCTTATGCCGTCCTACTCCGTCGCGCAGATCCGTCTTGCAGAGCAGCGCGCCCTGGCATCCGGGCGCACCCTGATGCCGCTTGCCGGCGCCGCGGCCGCCAACTTCGTTACCGCGCGGGTTCCCGCTAAGGCCTCGGTGCTTGCCCTGGCCGGTCCCGGCAATAACGGCGGGGACGCGTTGGAAGCGGCCACGCTGCTGCTGGCGCGGGGCTTCGATGTCCATGTGGTGCTGCCTTCCGGCCCCGGCAAGCTGCCCGCCGACGCTGCCCGTGCCTGGGCCGGCTGGCTGGCCGCAGGCGGACAAGCACGCACGCATGAAGACCTGCCTGAAGGACCGTCCCCTGATCTGGTGATGGACGGCCTGTTCGGCATTGGCCTGAACCGTCCCTTGGATGCCAAATGGCAATCCCTGATCGATGCGGTCAATGCCTTGCAGGTGCCGGTGCTGGCGCTGGATGTGCCCAGCGGCATCGAGGCCGACAGCGGGGCGGCGCTGGGCCGCCCGATTCAGGCGCGCTGGACGCTATCTTTCATTGCGGTCAGCCGCGGGCTGTCGCTTCCCTGCGCGGGACGCGCGGCCGCCGGAGAGTGCCACGTCGATACGCTGGGCGTCGTCATGCCCGCCGACAGCGCAGACCGCTGAGCTGCCGCACGGGGGGCCGTCAGGCCGGCCGTCCGCCAAACCGGGTTTCGACCTCGGGCGACAGTGGGCGATAGCGTTCGTTGTCCTGGCCGGCCAGGGCATCCAGGTGGATCTCGGACGGATCGAATACCTTCCAGTAGAGCCGGCCGCATAGGTCGCGGGCGGCGTGGCCGGGCCAGTTGTCCGGCAGCATGGGGGCGGGAAGCTGCGGGTCGTGCAAGACGATCCGGCGCCAGCTGTGCAGCACCATGACGCGGACGGTAAAGGCGTCTGCGGGCGAGGGCGCGTCGTCCAGCAGCTTTTCCAGCGGGCCGAAATTGCGCGAGAACTGCCGGTATTGCTCGGCCACGTCGTCCAGGTTCCAGCACTGGGTGGCCAGGCTGGCGATGGGCAGCCCGCCGGCCCCGGCCAGATCGCGGGCCGACAGCACCAGGGCGCGGTCTGGAATGCCCAGCTTCTCAAGAATCTCGTGCGCGGCGCGCGCCTCGGTGTGCGGATGCGCAAACAGCCCCGGCGCAATCATGCCGAAGCCTTCCCAGGTCAATTCGCGGCGCAACTCGCCGCGCTCAGCCAGTCCGTTGCCCGTGCGGGGCAACGCGACCAGCGTCCATTCCCCGTTCCATTCCTTGGCGCCGCCTTCGTAGATGCGTTGCGACGCGTGCGACGTATATCGCGCGCCTTGCTCGGAGATCAGGTACAGGCTGCGCCGGCCGTGCCGTTCGGACTGCAGCCAGTTCTGCGCCACCAGGCGAAAGACGCTGGTGCGCAGCAGGCGTTCGTTGATGCCCAACGGGGCGAGCAGCTCGATCAGGCTGCCCAGCCAGATGGCGCCGCCGTGGGGCGCGAGCGCATCGCCCAGCACGCTGACGCAGAGCGATTTCGCGCGGGGCGGATCGCTTTTCAATAAGCGGGACAGGGCGCGTTCCAGGGGCGACTGAGGGTTTGCCATAGGGAGGGCCGCGGACGGCCGATATCGGGATGCTGGATATGATACATAAATCCAATGTGATACAGATTTGAGTTTGACAATGAATTTTTTGTATTAAATAATCGATCCATGACATGACGGCACTGCGCAGCGTTTGCTTTGCGTTTTCGCAAACCGTCTCAAGGAGACAACTATGTACGCTCAACTCGTCGAAACCGGCGTGAAGCAGGTCAAGACCGCGGACCAGCTCGAAGGCCTGGAACAGACGTTCCAGCGGCGCATCGACGACGGCGTCCGCATCGAGGCCAAGGACTGGATGCCCGAGGCCTACCGCAAGACCCTGGTTCGCCAGATCTCGCAGCACGCACACTCGGAAATCGTGGGCATGCTGCCGGAGGGCAACTGGATCACCCGCGCGCCGTCCCTCAAGCGCAAGGCCATCCTCCTGGCCAAGGTGCAGGACGAAGCGGGTCACGGGCTCTACCTGTACAGCGCCGCGGAAACCTTGGGCGTGTCGCGCGACGACCTGATCGACGACCTGCACGCCGGACGCGCCAAGTACTCCAGCATCTTCAATTACCCCACGCTCAGCTGGGCCGATATCGGCATGATCGGCTGGCTGGTCGACGGCTCGGCGATCATCAACCAGATTCCCCTGTGCCGCTGTTCGTACGGCCCCTACGCGCGGGCCATGGTGCGTGTCTGTAAGGAAGAGTCCTTTCACCAGCGCCAGGGCTATGACCTGCTCATGCAGATGTGCCTGCACGGCACGCCCGAACAGAAGGCGATGGTGCAGGACTCGCTGAACCGCTGGTGGTGGCCGGCCCTGATGATGTTCGGCCCGTCGGACGCGGACTCGCCCAACAGCGCCCAATCGATGGCCTGGAAGATCAAGCTCTTCTCGAACGACGAGCTGCGCCAGAAGATGGTGGACCAGACCGTGCCACAGGCCGAATACCTGGGCCTGACCGTCCCCGATCCTGACCTGAAGTGGAACGCCGAGCGCGGTCACTACGACTTCGGCGAAATCGACTGGACCGAGTTCTACGCCGTGCTCAAGGGCAACGGCCCCTGCAACCGCGAACGCCTCGCCGCGCGCGTCAAGGCGCACGAGGACGGCGCCTGGGTGCGCGACGCGCTGGTCGCCCACGCCGAAAAGCAGTCCGCCCGTAAAGCCGCTTGAGGTGGTTCCCCCCCCCGGAGCGCTGCGCGCTTCCCCCCCAGGGGGGCGCCGCAGCGGACCGGCGGAGCCCGGATCCGCGCGGCCCCGCTGGCCCTTGCTGGCGCTTCGGGATCGGTCAAATTTCTGGCATTCGCAGTTCCCAATTTCATTTATTGCAGACCGTCGGCGCCATGCGCCCCGGCATTAGAGGAAATCCATCATGAGCAAAGACTGGCCTCTGTGGGAAGTCTTCATCCGCAGCCAGCACGGCCTGGCGCACAAGCACGTGGGCAGCCTGCATGCCCCGGATGCGGAAATGGCGATCAATCATGCCCGCGACGTGTATACGCGCCGCAACGAGGGCCTGAGCATCTGGGTGGTGCGCGCCTCCGATATTTCGGCCAGCAGCCCGGGCGACAAGGATCCGCTGTTCGAGCCGGCCAACAGCAAGGTCTACCGGCATCCGACCTTCTTCCCGATGCCTGAAGAAATCAAGCACATGTAAGGCGGGTGGGGGAGACATGGATAAAGCACTCTTTGAATACCTGCTGCGTCTGGGCGACACGTCGCTCATCCTGTCGCAGCGGCTGGGCGCCTGGACGGGCCACGGTCCGATCCTGGAAGAAGACCTGGCGCTGACCAACACGGCGCTGGACCTGCTGGGCCAGGCCCGCATGTGGCTGACGCTGGCCGGCGAGGTCGAGGGCGCGGGCCGCGACGAGGACGCGCTGGCCTATCTGCGCGACGCGCACGAATTCCGCAACGCGCTGCTGGTCGAGCGCGACAACGGCAACTACGCCGACACCATGGCGCGGCAATTCCTGTTCGACGTGTGGCATTACTTCCTGCTGCAGCGCCTGGAGACGTCCGCCGACGAGCGCGTTGCGGCCATCGCGGCCAAGTCGCTCAAGGAAGTCACCTATCACGTGCGGCGTTCCTCCGACATGGTGGTGCGTCTGGGCGACGGCACGGCCGAAAGCCACGCCAAGATGCAGGCCGCCATCGACGACGCGTGGCGTTTCACCGGCGAGCTCTTCGCCGATGACGCCATCGACCAGGACCTCGCGGCGCGCGGCATCGGCTGTGAGCTGGCCGCGCTGCGCCAGCCCTGGCTTGCGCACGTGCGCGAAGTGCTGGAAGAAGCCACCTTGACGGTGCCCGACGAGGCGGCCGCAAACCACGCGGCGCACCGCGGCGGCCGCCAGGGCAAGCACACCGAGGCGCTGGGCTACGTGCTGGCTGAAATGCAATACCTGCCCCGCGCCTACCCGGGAGCCACGTGGTGAACGCGCTCGCGCCCATTTCCGCCGACCAGGTCTACGCCTGGCTGCAGGAGGTTCCCGATCCGGAGATCCCCGTGCTGTCCGTGGTGGACCTGGGCGTGGTGCGCGATGTGTCGTGGGACGGCGACGCCTGTGTCGTCGTCATCACGCCGACTTATTCGGGCTGCCCCGCCATGCGCGAAATCACGCAGGACATCCGCCAGACGCTCGAACGCCACGGCGTGCCCGAGGTCCGGGTGGAAACGCGCCTCGCGCCCGCCTGGACGACCGACTGGATGACCGAAAAAGGCCGCGAGGCCCTCAAGGGTTACGGCATCGCGGCCCCCGCCGAACGCGCCATCGACATCTCGGGCATCAGCCGCCGCGAGGCCGCGCCGGCCATCGCCTGCCCGCGCTGCGGGTCGCGCGACACGCGCCTGGTCAGCAATTTCGGGTCCACGTCGTGCAAGGCGCTGTATCGCTGCGTCTCGTGCCGCGAGCCCTTCGATTATTTCAAGACTCACTAAAGAGTGGTTTCGAGATGAGCCAGAACCAATTCCATGCTTTGAAGGTGGCGTCCGTCGCGCGCAACACGCGCGACGCCGTGGTCGTGACCTTCGACCTGCCCGAGGCGCTGACGGAAGAATTTGCCTTCCAGCCCGGCCAGTACCTGACGCTGCGCACGCAGCTCAACGGCGAAGAACTGCGCCGTTCGTATTCGATCTGTTCGGCGCCGCGCGACAAGCTCCTGCGCGTGGCGATCAAGAAGGTCGACGAGGGCGTGTTCTCCAGCTGGGCCAATCACGAATTGCAGCCTGGCCAGACGCTCGAAGTCATGGCGCCGGCCGGCAACTTCACGGTGGATTTCTCTCCCGAGAACCAGCGCCACTATGTGGCCTTCGCGGTGGGCAGCGGCATCACGCCTGTCTTTTCGCTGGTCAAGACGGCGCTGTCGACCGAACCCAAGAGCAAGTTCACCCTGTTCTTCGGCAACCGCGCGTCGTCCGCGGTGCTGTTCCGCGAGGAAATCGAAGACCTGAAGAACCTGTACATGGACCGCTTTTCGCTGGTCTACGTCATGAGCCGCGAGACGCAGGACATCGAGCTCTTCAACGGGCGCCTGGACGGGGACAAGGTCGACCAGCTCATGTCGGCCTGGATGAGCCCGGAAGATATCGATTACGCTTTTGTGTGCGGTCCCCAGACCATGACGGAGAGCGTGGTCGAACGGTTGCAGGCGCGCGGCATCCCGAAGTCGAACATCAAGTTCGAACTCTTCGGCGCGCCGAAGGGCCCGCGCGCGCTGCGCACCGGCCAGGACGCCCGCCAGGCGCCCGGCAAGGGGCAGTGCGAGGTCACCGTGGTGCAGGACGGGCATAGCCGCATGTTCGTCATCGACAAGAACAAGGACAGCGTGCTGGATTCGGCGCTGGCGCAGGGCATCGAACTGCCGTATTCGTGCAAGGGCGGGGTGTGTTCCACCTGCCGCTGCAAGGTGATTGAAGGCGAGGTGGACATGGACGCCAACTTCGCCCTTGAAGACTATGAGGTCGCGCGCGGGTTCATCCTGAGCTGCCAGAGCTTCCCGGTCAGCGACCGGCTGGTCATCGACTTCGACCAGGAAACCTGACCCGGCGCGCGCCAGGCAAGCATTCAAATCTTATTGGAGAGACAAGCGTGTCCCAGAAATTCTTCGAACGCCACCAGCCCCTGCTGGAACAATCCCTGGCAGCCGCCGCGCTGCGCGGCTACTGGAGCCCGTTTGCCGAGTCGCCCAGCCCGCGCAACTATGGCGAGACCGCCAACGACGAGGGCCGCGCCGCCTTTGAAGCCCTCAAGGGCAAGCCCTTTCCGCTGAACCTGCACGATGCCGACGGCGTCGTGGGCGGCGAAAAATCGCCCTATGGTTTCGACCTGGGCATCACCTATCCGCGCGTGCCGGCCGACAAGCTGATCGCCGCTTCCAAGCGCGCCCTCGAAGACTGGCGCCGCGCCGGTCCCCACGCCTGGGTGGGCGTGTCGCTGGAAATCCTGGCGCGCCTGAACAAGCTCAGCTTCCAGATCGCCTACGCGGTCCAGCACACCACCGGTCAGGGCTTCATGATGGCCTTCCAGGCCGGCGGCCCCCACGCGCAGGACCGCGGCTTTGAAGCCGTCACCTACGCCTGGCAGGAGATGTCGCGCATTCCGGGCGTCGCCGTCTGGGAAAAGCCGCAGGGCAAGAACGATCCCATCCGCATGGAAAAGCACTTCACGATCGTGCCGCGCGGCGTCGCGCTGGTGATCGGCTGCTCGACCTTCCCGACGTGGAACGGCTACCCCGGGCTGTTTGCCAGCCTGGCGACGGGCAACACCGTCATCGTCAAGCCGCACCCGGGCGCAATCCTGCCGCTGGCCATCACCGTGAAGGTGGCGCGCGAAGTGCTGCAGGAAGCCGGCTTCGATCCCGACGTCGTGCAGCTTGCCGCCCATGAAGCGGGCGACGACACCGCGCAGAAGCTGGCGCTGGACCCCGCGGTCAAGATCGTCGACTTCACCGGCAGCACCGCCAACGGCGACTGGCTGGAGAACAATGCGCGCCAGGCCCAGGTCTACACCGAGAAGGCCGGCGTGAACCAGGTCATCATCGATTCGACCTCGGACCTGAAGGGCGTGGCCCGTAACCTGGCGTTCTCGCTGGCCCTGTATTCCGGCCAGATGTGCACGGCGCCGCAAAACATCTACGTGCCGCGCGACGGCATCAACACGCCCGAAGGCCGGGTCAGCTTCGACGACGTGGCCGCCGCGTTGGGCGTGGCGCTGGAAAAGGTCGGCGCCGACGCCGCCAAGGCCGTCGAACTGACGGGCGCCATCCAGAACGAAGGCATCGTCGAGCGCATCGAGAAGGCGCGCGCCTTGGGTCTGCCGGTCGTGGCCGACAGCAAGACGCTGGTCCATCCGCAGTTCGAGAACGCGCGCGTGCGCACGCCGCTGCTGCTGCGCACCGAGGCCGGCAACCCGGCGCTCAGCCAGGAGTGGTTCGGTCCCATCGCGTTTGTCGTGGCCACCGATTCCACGGCGCACAGCATCCAGCTGGCGCGTGACAGCGTCATCGAGCACGGCGCGCTGTCCCTGTCCGCTTACACCACGGACGAGCGCGTGGCCGAGCAGATCCAGGACGCCGCCGAAGTGTCGGGCGTATCGCTGTCGCTGAACCTGACCGGCGCGGTGTTCGTCAATCAGACCGCGGCCTTCAGCGACTTCCATGGCACCGGCGCCAACCCGGCGGCCAACGCGGCGCTGTCGGACACGGCGTTCGTCTCCAACCGCTTCCGCGTGGTGCAAACCCGCCGTCACATCTAAGCCGGGCGATCGCACATGACCTACCAGGATATTCAATTCGACCTGTCGGGCGGCATCGCGCGCCTGACGCTTAACCGCCCGGACAAGCTCAACAGCTTCACGGCCAACATGCACGCGGAAGTGGCCGACGCGCTGACCCGCGTCGAAACCGAAGGCGCGCGCGTGCTGGTGCTGACGGGCGCCGGCCGCGGTTTCTGCGCCGGCCAGGACCTGAGCGAGCGCAAGCCCGCGCCCGACGGCACGCCGCCCGATCTGGGCGAGACCGTCGACAAGTTCTACGCGCCGCTGGTGCGCCGGCTGGGCGCCTTGCCCATGCCGGTCGTGGTGGGCGTGAACGGCGTGGCGGCGGGGGCGGGCGCCAATCTGGCGTTTGCGGGCGACATCGTCATCGCCAAGGCGTCGGCCAACTTCATCCAGTCGTTCTGCCGCCTGGGGCTCATTCCGGATACGGGCGGCACGTTCGCGCTGCCCCGTCTGGTGGGTCGCGCCCGCGCCATGGGCCTGGCCATGCTGGGCGACAAGCTGAGCGCCAAGCAGGCAGAAGAGTGGGGCCTGATCTGGCAATGCGTGGCCGACGAGGAATTCGACGCCGCGCTGGAGCGCCTGGCCACGCATTTCGCGGCCGCGCCCACCAAGGGCCTGGCGTTCACCAAGCGGGCGCTGCAGGCCAGCCTGGGCAATGACCTGTCCACGCAGCTGGATCTGGAACGCGACATGATGCGCGAACTGGGCCGCAGCGCCGACTATGCCGAAGGTGTGGCCGCGTTCCTGGGCAAACGCGAACCGCAGTTCAAGGGGCAATGATGAGCGTCCACGTTCCCCCAGTTGAAGTGCCGGCCGATCCGCAGGAACTGGCGCAGGCCGTGGGCTCGGTGATGTATGCCGGCGACGCGGCCTCGCAAGGCCTGGACATGAAGGTCGAGGAAATGGCGCCGGGCTACGCGCGGCTGACCATGCGGGTGCGGCCCGACATGCTGAACGGCCACAAGACCTGCCACGGCGGCTTCATCTTCGCCCTGGCCGACAGCGCCTTCGCGTTCTCGTGCAATTCGCGCAATGTCAGCACCGTGGCGTCGGGTTGCACGATCGACTATCTGGCGCCGGGATTCGAGGGCGACCTGCTGACCGCCGTGGCCCAGGAGCGTTCGCTCGCTGGCCGCACCGGCGTCTACGACGTCACCGTGACCAACCAGGACGGCCGCAACGTGGCCTTGTTCCGGGGACGTTCGTACCGCATCAAGGGCCAGATCGTCGGGACGCCCGCGGACGCCTGACTGCATTACAGAACCAAAGAGAAGAGAGACATCATCATGCCCAACACCATGAGCAAGCCGGGACTGGATCCTATCGAGCATGCCAGCCAGGACGAGCTGCGGGCGCTGCAGCTGGACCGCTTGAAGTGGACCCTCAAGCATGCGTACGAAAACGTGCCGCACTACAAAAAGGCGTTCGACGAAGCCGGCGTGCACCCGGACGACCTGAAGCAGTTGTCCGATATTTCGAAGTTCCCGTTCACCACCAAGAAAGAACTGCGCGAGAACTATCCGTTCGGCATGTTTGCCGTGCCGCGCGAGCGCATCTCGCGCATCCACGCGTCCAGCGGCACGACCGGCAAGCCGACCGTGGTGGGCTACACGCAGGGCGATCTGGACAACTGGGCCAACCTGGTGGCCCGTTCGATCCGCGCGGCGGGCGGCAAGCCCGGCGATACGGTTCACGTGGCCTACGGCTACGGGCTGTTCACGGGCGGCCTGGGCGCGCACTACGGAGCCGAACGCCTGGGATGCACGGTCATTCCGATGTCGGGCGGACAGACTGAAAAGCAGGTCCAGCTGATCAATGATTTCCGTCCGGACATCATCATGGTCACGCCTTCCTATTTCTGCAACATCCTGGAAGAGCAACGCCGCCAGGGTATCGATCCGCGTCAAAGCTCGCTGCGCATCGGCATTTTCGGGGCCGAACCCTGGACGGGCCAGATGCGCGCCGACATCGAGGCCGAAGCCGGCATCGACGCCGTCGACATCTATGGCCTGTCCGAAGTGATGGGCCCGGGCGTGGCGAGCGAATGCGTCGAGACCAAGGACGGTCCGGTCGTCTGGGAAGATCATTTCTACGCCGAGATCATCAACCCGGACACGGGCGAACCGGTGGCCGACGGCGAACCGGGCGAACTGGTGTTCACGTCGCTGACCAAGGAAGCGATGCCCATCGTGCGCTACCGCACGCGCGACCTGACCCGCCTGTTGCCGCCCACGGCGCGCAGCATGCGCCGCATCGGCAAGATCACGGGCCGCAGCGACGACATGCTGATCGTGCGCGGCGTGAACATGTTCCCCACGCAGGTGGAAGAACTGGTCCTGAAGATCGCGCAGCTTGCGCCGCATTACCAGCTGGTGCTGAGCCGCACGGGCAACATGGACGAGCTGGAGATCCTGACCGAAGTGCGCGCCGAGTTCTCGGGCCTTTCCGACGCGGAGCGCGCCAACCTGGGCAAGCAGTTGCAGCACGCGGTCAAGACGCACATTGGCGTCAGCGCGCGCATCCAGGTGTCGGATGCCGGGCATGTGGAACGCACATTGACCGGCAAGGCGCGCCGGGTGATCGACAAGCGTCCGAAGTAAAAAAAAAGCAGCCGCAAGGCTGCTTTTTTTATTGCGCCGTCACTACTGACCCACGGTGCGCAGGATCCGCCGGTACCAGAAGTGCAGCAGGGCGGCCGACAACGCCAGGCCGAACATGGCCATCAGCCACATGCTGCCGGCGCCTTGCGGCGATCCCGGCACCAGCAGGTCTCGCAGGCCGTCGATGCCGCCCTGGCCGGGACCGAAGCCGAACCACCAGCCGCCCACCAGTCCCACGCCGGCCAGCGCGACCGTCTGCAGGATCAGCGGCACGACGGCGATCTTGTAGGCGCGCAGCAGGTACGAGTTGATGCACTGCATCGAATCGAACAGATGGAACAGCGGCAGGACGGCGAGCAACGTGGTCGCCACGGCAGCGACCGCGGCGTCGTCCGTGTACGCGGCCAGGATGAGCGGTCGGCCGATCAGCAGCACGGCGGCCGTCAGCAGCGCGCCTATCAGGCCCAGCGCCAGGCCGGCCATGCCGGTGCGGTGCGCATGCGCGTAGTTGCCCGCGCCGATGGCCTGCGCCGTCAGCGCGGCGGTCGCCACGCCCAGCGCCATCGGCATCATGTAGCAGAGCGCGGCCAGGTTCGACATGATCTGATGCCCGCCGGTCACGAAGGTGCCCTCGCGCGCCACCAGCAGCGCCATGAAGGTGAACGCCGACACCTCGACCAGGTAAGAGCCGCCCATCGGGACGCCCAGACGCAGCAGTTCCTTGAGCGCCTTCCAGTCAGGCTTGCCGATGCGCAGCTGGAAACGGCGGTAGTAGCGGTCGTGCGTGATCACCCACAGGCCCAGGCCCAGGCTCATCCAGGACACCACGGCCGTGGCCAGCCCCGCGCCGGCCGCGCCCATCGCGGGCAGGCCCAGCTTGCCGTAGATGAAGATCCAGTTGAACAGCGCCTTGAAGCCGATGATGGACAGGTTGATGGCCATGACGAGCTTGGGCCGCGACACCGCGGTGCCCAGCGCATAGATGGTGCGGAACACCAGCGCGGCGGGCAGCGCCAGGACCAGCGCCTGCAGGTAGGACGCGATGCGGTCGCGCACGCCGGGGGCAACATCGCCCGACATGAAGAGCCACATGTCCGGAAACAGCATCAGCACCGCGCCCACGACCGACAGGCCAAGCGCCAGCCACACGCCCTGGCCCCAGCTTTTGCCGACTTCCAGGTTGTTGCCGGCGCCGAATTGCTGCGCCAGGATCGGGATCAGGGCATGCACGACGCCCATCAGGCCGACGAAGATCGTGATGTAGATGGAAGCGGAAAGCGCCATCGCCGCCAGGTCGTCGGGGCTGGAATGCCCCGTCATGGCGGTGTCCAGCACGCCGAACGAAATGCTGGCCCACTGGCTGATGAGCACGGGCCAGGCCTGCTTGAGGATCCCGCGCAGGGTGGCGCCGAAGGTCATCGGCGCCGTCAAGGCAGGGGTCATGGCTTGGCGCCGGTGCGCAGCAGGCGGAAGGTTTCGGAACGGTCGGCGCGGCGGCCGCCTTGCCAGAGGACTTCGGCGCCTTCGCTGTAGGCAGCGGTGCCGTCGCGCAGGCTTTGATTGGTGGTCTGTTGCAGGACCAGCGTGCAGCGCGTGTCGAACGGGAACGACAGGTTGTTGAAGATGAGGAACGAGGCGCGTTGCCCGCTGCCCAGGCTCAGGCCGCGGATGCACTCGCCGGGACGCTTGTGCTGCGCGATGGCCTCGGCCAGCTGGCCCGACACGGTGCGATAGCTGCGCGCGTAGTCCACCGCGGGTTGCCACAGCAGCACCAGCAGGATCCAGGTCACGGTCAGGCCGCCAGCCGACAGCACCGTGCCGCGCCAGAGCGCCTGCGGGCGCACGCGCAGCCGCCATACGACCAGGACGATCCACCCCAGCGTGAAAAGGACGGCCAGGGCAAAGGCCACCCACGAGATCACGGGCTCATAGCCGGTGGTCTGGCGGGCGATGTTGCGGGAAATCTGCGCCGGCCAATGGAAATGCAGCGCCACCCAACCGAGCCAGGCGGTGGCCACGGTCAGCGAAAAGCACATGACGGCAAACCAGTCCAGCGTGTTCACCACGCCGCGGCGCAGGGTGGGCAGCGAGAACGCGCCCAGCACCGCGCACGGCACGGCCAGCAACACGAATTCGGAGTCGCCGGCCTCGTCCACGAAGAACAGGATGACGGTTGAGCACGCCAGCAGCATCAGGGGCACCCAGATGTGCGGGGCATGGATCCAGGCACGCCAGCGCCAGATGGCCAGCAGCGCCAGCGGCCAGGTCGGCCACAGGTACCACGGCAGGTCGCGCAGCGTGCGGGCGGCGTCATGCAGGCCCGGGATGGCAAACGACGACAGGTTCCAGGTCTTCCAGTTGCGGATCCAGTATTCGCTGCCCTGGCTGGCCGGGATCCACCAGGCGAGGATCAGGCCGGCGGCCAGCACTGCGGCCCAGAGCAGCCAGCGCTTGCATTTCCAGAGCGGGCTGCGCGGATAGAAGGCCAGCGCCGCGCCGATCATGATGGGCAGGGCGCCGACCCAGCCGCGCGTCAGAAAGCTGGCGGCCAGCGCGATGCCCAGCGTGGTGGAGCCGGTGACGGGGCGGTCCACGGTGCGGGCCAGCGAATAGAACGCCAGCGCCTGGCAGGCCATGATCGCGGGCATGACCGTCGTTTCATGGGTGCGCTGCAGGATGCCGACGGTGGCGAGCAGCAGCAGCAGGGCGGCGTCGGCCAGCATGCGGCCATAGTCGCGGGGTTCGGGTTCGCCGCCGAAGGGCAGCGCCAGCGGTTGGGCCTCGGCGCGGCGGCCCAGCAGGTACGTGCCGTACCAGACGCTTGAGGCCGTGATCCCGAACCACAGCAGGTTGGGTAGGCGGCCGGCGGTGATGTCGCCGATGAACGGGCCAAACAGCCAGATGCTGATCGCGCCCACCCACGTGATCAGCGGACCTTCCTCGGCGTGCGCCAGATGCCCCACCTGCGGCAGCAGCCAGGTCAGGCCGCCTTCGCGGATCGCGGTGATCATGGTCGCCAGTCCGACGGCGTCGTCGGTTTTCCACGGGTCGCGCATGAACAGCCCGGCCACGATGTAGGCCAGGGACAGGCCCAGCAGGATGAGGCGGGGCAGTTTTGCGGTGGCGACCGACGTCAGCCGGGCCGGGGTGGAAATGGAAAGTGGGGACACGGGCGTTAATGTAACCGAGTGGTCGGAATGCGCCACCCCCTGACCGATTGTCCGGCGTCAAGGGGGGAAAAAAAAGCAGCCCGAAGGCTGCCTTTTTGCTGTGACTCCCGTAGGAGCAACAGGATCAGGAAGCGGACTTGACCGTGCCAGCAGTGCGGGCAAAGCGGGCGCGGAACTTTTCCACGCGGCCGGTTTCGACGATGCGGGTCTGGGCGCCAGTGTAGAACGGGTGCGATTCGGAGGTCACGTCGCACTTGAAGAGCGGGTACGTCTTGCCGTCGAGTTCGACGGTTTCGCGCGTCTGGACGGTGGAACGGGTGATGAACTTGTTGCCCGTTTGCAGGTCGGCGAAGACGACTTCGCGGTATTCGGGGTGAATGCCTTCTTTCATGGTGCTTTCCTAGACTCGGTCGAGTCTTTTTCAAGAGTTAGGGTCGCCAGCTACAGCTGCCTGGGTTGGGTTTGCCTACACCCAATGGCGCGACAGGCGCTAGCCACGTATCCAAAAAGTAACCCCGCATTCTAGCACGCGATATTGCCCTCGGCCAGCCGTAAGTGGACGCCTGGGCCAGCCTGCGGCCCGGGCGCCTTGACGCGAGAGAACGTCAGAGATCCGTGCGCAGCTTCCAGATTTCCGGAAACAGCACGACTTCCAGCATGCGCCGCAGGTAATCCACCCCGGACGTGCCGCCCGTGCCGCGCTTGAAGCCGATGACCCGTTCGACCGTCGTCACGTGGCGAAAGCGCCACAGCCGGAAGGCATCTTCCAGGTCGGTCAGCTTTTCGCCCAGCTGGTACAGCGCCCAGTAGCGGTCCGTGTCGCGGTAGACCGTCAGCCACGCGGCTTCAACCGCCGCAGACGCCTGATAGGGCTGCGTCCAATCGCGCTCCAGGTAGTCCGCGGGAATGTCCAGGCCATTTCGCGCCAGCAGCCGCAGCGCCTCGTCATACAGGGACGGCGCCTCGTAGGCGCTCTGCACCTGGGCCAGCAGGTCGGCGCGGTGCGAATGCGGCTTGAGCATTGCCGCGTTCTTGTTGCCCAACAGGAATTCGACCTGGCGGTACTGGTAGCTCTGGAATCCGCTCGACCGCGCCAGATAGGGACGCAACGCGGAGTATTCGGGGGGTGTCATGGTGGCCAGCACGTCCCAGGCGTGAACGAGCTGCTCCATGATCTTGCTGACACGCGCCAGCATCTTGAAGGCGGGCTGCAGACGGTCTGCCGCCACGCTGGCGATCGCCGCGCGCAGCTCGTGCAGCATCAGCTTCATCCACAGTTCGCTGGTCTGGTGCTGGATGATGAACAGCATTTCGTTGTGCTCGGGCGACATCGGATGCTGGGCGCCGAGCAGTTCGTCCAGATGCAGGTAATCGCCGTAGGTCATGTCGCGCGCGAAATCGAGCTGCGCTTTTTCCTGGTGGACGATGTCTTCGGGGCGTTCGTTCTGGTTCATGCGCGGCCTCCGGGGCAGGGCGGGGCGGCGCGGCGGGCGGATGCGGGCAGGGCGCGCCAGTGGGGCGCGAAAAGCAGTTGCATGGTCGATTCTCCGGGCGGGGCGGCTGCAGTCGCGCAGCCGCTCCCAGGCAGGCAAATCAGCCTACAGTTCGCGCAGGACCGCGCGGACCGGGCTGGCATCGGCCTGGACCAGCGCCAACGGCAAGGCGATCAACTCGTAATCGCCTTCCGGCACGTCGTCGAGCACAAGGTTCTCCAGTACCCGCATGTCATGCCGCAAGATCGTGTGGTGGCTGTCCAGGGTCTTGCTGGAAGCGGGGTCGATGCTGGCGGTGTCCAGACCGATCAGCATGACGCCGCGTTCGGCCAGCCATTCGATCGTCTGGGGCGCGTAGGCGGAGAAGTCGTCCGTCCACCAGTCCTGCGCGGCATGCTTGGCGGTGCGCACCAGCACGCGGGGCGGCAGGTTGTGCGCCGCATGGGCAAGGTGATCGATGGTGATGAGCGCGCCGCAGTCGATCGCGTGGATGACGCGGCAGGGGCCCAGAAAGGGTTCAAGCGAGACCGCGCCGATGGCTGCGGCCCCGTTTTCGTAGTGCAGCGGGGCGTCGGCATGCGCACCGATGTGCGGCGACAGCGTGATTTCGCTGACATTGACCGGACAGCCAGGCGTGAGCGACCACTTCCATTGCTGGCGGTACGGCGTGTCGCCCGGAAACACGGGCGATGCCGTCGAGACGGGCGGGGAAATGTCCCACAGGCGTTTCATGGCAGGCAAGAAGGGTCGCGAGGGCCGAAATTAGGTTAAGCCTAAAACAATATCGGGCGGTAGTCTAACGGAATTCCGGCCCGCGTTGCGGTCAGAGGCAGCCCAGCTCGGCCATCGACAGCGCCGAGCCGCCCGCGACGATCAGGTGGTCGACCAGCCGGACGTCCACCAGCGCCAGGGCTTGCTTCAGGTGCCGGGTGAAGCTCTGGTCAGCGGCGCTTGGCGAGGCCACGCCCGATGGATGATTGTGCGCCACGATGAGGGCCGCCGCGTGGTGGCGCAAGGCTTCGCGCACGACCTCCCGGGGGTAGACCGCCGCCTGCGACAGCGTGCCCCGTGCCAGTTCGCCGGTGGCGATCAAACGCAGTTGGGCGTCCAGGTAGAGCGCGATGCAGTGCTCTACCTGGCGATGCCCGAGCGCCGCCTTGCAGTATTGCTTCACGCGGGTCGGGTGGTTCATGGCGATGTCCCTGACCAGATCTTCTTCCAGCGCCCGGCGCGCCAGTTCCAGCAAGGCCGCCAGGGTGCAGGCCTTGGACGAGCCCAGGCCGGCGACGGCCATCAGTTCCTCGGGCGAGGTGCTTAAAAGGCCGCGCAGGCCGCCGAACCGGTCCAGCAACTGGCGGCACAGATCCACCACATTCAGCCCCGGAATGCCCGTGCGCAGGGCGACGGCAAGCAGTTCGGCGTCCTGGATGGATGCGGCCCCGTGGCGCAGCATGCGCTCTCGGGGACGGTCTTGTTTTGGCAGCCGGACGGACAATTTCATAAGAGGCTCTAAAATCAGGGTTTACTCAAATACCCATACGGTGGCAGATCGTGAGCATCGCCTCTAATGAAGTGAACGTTTTGGTCCGTCCGGATTCCTACCTGACGCTGCATTACCGCATCACGCTGGCGTCCGGCCCGGGCGCGGGCTCCATCTTCACGGACACCTTCGATGGCCGGCCCGGCACGCTGCAGATGGGCAGCGGCCAGTGGGCGCCCGGCCTTGAGGCCGCATTGGTCGGCCGCGCCGAAGGCGACAAGTTCAGCGTCACCATCGAGCCCGCCGATGCCTACGGCGACCGCAATCCCGAACTCATCCAGCGCGTCACGCGCGCCATGCTGGCCGAACACGCGGGTCCGGATGCCACCTTCGAACCCGGCGACCTGGTCGAATTCACCGCGCCCAACGGGGGCCGCTACTCGGGCGTCCTGAAGGAAATCAACGACGACTCGGCCCTGTTCGATTTCAACCACCCGCTGGCGGGCATCAGCCTGAAAGTGGACGTCGCGCTGCTGGGAGTGCTTTGATGAGCCAGGCTGTCACCGCCTCCGACGCCGAAGTCCTGCTGGCGCAGCCGCGCGGCTTCTGTGCAGGCGTGGATCGCGCCATCGATATCGTCGAGCGGGCCATCGAGCTGCACGGCGCGCCCATCTATGTGCGCCACGAGATCGTTCACAACCGCTATGTCGTCGAAGACCTGCGCGCCAAGGGCGCCATCTTCATTGACGAGCTCGAGGACGCCCCGGCGGGCGCCATCGTGGTGTTTTCGGCGCATGGCGTCTCCAAGGCCGTGCGCGCCGAAGCCGAATCGCGCGGCCTGCAAGTGTTTGACGCCACCTGCCCGCTGGTCACCAAGGTCCACATCGAAGTCGCACGCATGCGCGCGGCCGGCCGCGAGATCATCATGATCGGCCACAGGGGCCATCCCGAGGTCGAGGGCACCCTGGGGCAGGCGCAGGGCGGCATGTATCTCGTCGAAACCGTCGAGGACGTGGCCGGCCTTGATGTCGCAAACCCTGAAAACCTGGCCTTCGTCACGCAGACCACGCTGTCGGTCGACGACGCGGCCGCCGTGTCGCAGGCGCTCAAGGCGCGCTTTCCCAACATTGCCGAGCCCAAGAAGAGCGACATCTGCTATGCGACGCAGAACCGGCAGGACGCGGTCAAGGTCATGGCGCCCGAATGCGACCTGGTGCTGGTCGTGGGCAGCCCGAACAGTTCGAACTCCAACCGGCTGCGCGAAGTGGCCGAGCGCAAGGGCGTCGCGTCCTATCTGATCGACGGCGCGGATTCCATCGATCCGGCCTGGCTGGCTGGCCGCAAGCGCATTGGCGTGACCGCGGGCGCCTCGGCGCCGGAAGTGCTGGTGCAGCAGGTGATTGCGCGGGTCAAGGAACTGGGTGCCGTCTCGGTGCGCAAGATGCCTGGGCTTGAAGAAAACGTCGCGTTCCCGTTGCCCAAGGGCTTGTCGCGCAAGGCGGCCCAGACCGAATCGCTGGAATGAACAAGCGCCGCCCGTGCGGGCGGCGCCACAAGAACACCGAGGAGACTTCATGCAGCTCTACAGCTACTTCCGCAGCTCGGCCGCTTACCGCGTGCGCATCGCCTTGAACCTGAAGGGCTTGCCCTACGAATACGTGCCGGTCCATCTGCTGAAGGACGGCGGCCAGCAGCTGTCGGCCGATTACCGCAAGGTGAATCCGACCGCGCTGGTTCCGGCGCTGGTCGACGGCGATGCGGTCATCGGCCAATCGCTGGCCATCATCGAATACCTGGAAGAAACCCATCCCCAGACGCCGCTGCTGCCGGCCGACGCCATCGGCCGCGCCCGGGTGCGCGATCTGGCGCTGGGCATTGCCTGCGACACGCATCCGTTGAACAACCTGCGCGTGCTGAAATACCTGAAGCACACGCTGGGCGTGGACGAAGCGGCCAAGACCGCCTGGTACAAGCACTGGGTGCATCAGGGGCTCGAAGCCCTGGAAGCCCAGTTGGCCGAATCAAGCGCCACGGGCCAGTTCTGCCACGGCGACACGCCCACCATTGCGGACCTGTGCCTGGTGCCGCAAGTGGCAAATGCGCAGCGCTTCGAGTGTGACCTGTCGGCCATGCCCAATGTGCTGCGCATCGATGCGGCGTGCCGGGCCTTGCCGGCTTTCGAAAAGGCCGCGCCGGGCAACCAGCCCGACGCGGAGTGACACAGCGGCCGGTCAGCCGATCTGCACCGGCACGAAGATCTTGTCTTCGCCCCGCTGCACCAGCAAGGCCACGGTCTTGCCCGCCTTGGACAACTCGGCCTTCACCTGGCCGACGTTGTGCACCGGCACACCATTGAGCGACAGCAGCACGTCGCCGGGCTGAATGCCAGCCTTGGCGGCGGGGCCGGCCGAACGTTCGATCAGCAAGCCTTCCGCACCGGCCTCCTGTTGCTCCTGCGGGCTCAGGGGGCGTAGCGCCAGCCCAAGCTGGCCGCGCTGCACTTCCTGGCCGTCGGCCGACGCCTGCGTCTTGTCCTTGGGCACGCCACCCAGCGTCGCGACCATTTCCTTCTGCCCGCCATTGCGCCACACGTCCAGCTTGATCTTCTCGCCGGGGGCGGCCATGGTGATCGTGGAAGCCAGGTCGCCCGACGACACGATGGTCTTGCCGTCGATCTTGCGCACCACGTCGCCCGGCTGCAGGCCGGCCTTATCCGCCGCGCTGCCCTTTTCGACGCTGGACACCAGCGCGCCCGACGGCGAATCCAGCTTGAACGAATCGGCCAGGTCCTGGTTCACTTCCTGGACCGTCACGCCCAGGCGCGCATGCTGCACCTTGCCGTGCTCGAGGATCTGGTCCTTGATCTTGTAAGCCAGGTCGATGGGAATCGAGAACGACAGACCCTGGAAGCCGCCGGTGCGGCTGTAGATCTGCGAGTTGATGCCCACGACCTCGCCGCGGTCGTTGAACAGCGGGCCGCCCGAGTTGCCGGGGTTCACGGCCACGTCGGTCTGGATGAACGGCACCGACGTGTCGTCCGGCAGCGAGCGGCCCTTGGCGCTGACGATGCCGGCGGTGGCGGTGTTCTCCAGGCCATAGGGCGAGCCGATGGCCAGCACCCATTCGCCCACCTGCAGCTTGTTGACGTCGCCCACCTTGACCACCGGCAGGTTCTTCGCCTCGATCTTGATGACGGCAACGTCGGTCTGCGGATCGGCGCCCAGGACCTTGGCCTTGTACTCGCGGCGGTCGGTCATCTTCACGGTCACTTCCTTGGCGTCCTGGACCACGTGCGCGTTGGTCAGGATGATGCCGTCCGAGCTGACGATAAAGCCCGAGCCTTCGCCGCGCATCGGCACTTCACGGGCCGGCGCGCGGCCGCGAGAGCCGGGAATCTGGCCAAAGAACTGGGCGAACGGGTCGTCGCTCTCGTCGGCGGACACCTTGCGTGTGCCACTCACGCTGATGTTGACGACGGCCGGACCGGATTCGCGCGTGATCTGCGCGAAATTGGGCGGCACGGACGCGCTGATCGGCTGCGAAGCCGCGGTGGGGGCGTCGGCAGCCATCGAAACGCTGCCGGTCAAGGCAGTGGCACCTGCGCCGCCAATGGCGCCGGCGGCCAGCAGCGCCATGATGAGGCGCGAGGGTTTGATTTGCGTGGTCTTCATGTCGGCTCCTGCGATCATGTTGGGGACATGGCGCTATCTTCAGGTCCGACACTTAGGGGAAACTTAAGCAGGAAAATCCACGCGCGCGCGCAGGCCCTGGCCGGCAGGCGGATCTTCCAAAGTGATGGTGGCGCCGTGGCGGTCGGCGATGGTGCGCGCGATGGCCAGCCCCAGCCCGCTGCCATGCGTCGTGTTGCCTTCGGCGCGATAGAAGCGGTCGAACACGCGCTCGCGTTCGTGGACGGGGATGCCCGGGCCCGCGTCGTCGATCAGCAGCGAGACCCGGTCCGGCGTGCGGTCAAGGCGGATGCCGACGCGCCCGCCGGCAGGCGAGTGCTTGATCGCGTTGTCCAGCAGATTGCGGGCAAGCAGCACCAGCGCATCGCGATTGCCGCGCACCTGTGCCTCTGCCTCGCCGTCCAGCGCAATGTCGATGGATTTGGCGTTCGCCTGCGGCAGGGTCTCGGATATGGCCTGGCGCAGCACGTCGGCAATATCCACGGGCGCAAGCGGCGTCTGCGCCTGCGCGCCTTCCTGGCGCGCCATCGACAGCAACTGCTCGACCAGCCGCGTGGCGCGATCGATGCCCGCGGCCAGGCGCTGCTCGGCAACCTGGCGGGCCTCTGGGTCGGTTGCGCGCTGCAGCGCCTGCATCTGCAGGCGCAATGCCGCCAATGGCGAGCGCAATTCGTGCGCCGCGTCGCCCACGAATTGCTTCTGCTGGGCAAAGGCGCCGCGCATGCGTTCGAGCAGCAGGTTCAGTTCCTGCACCAGCGGGCGGATTTCATCGGGCAGCCCCCGCACGCTCACGGGCGACAGGTCTTCGGGCTGGCGCGCGGCCACTTGCGCGCGGGCGCGCTTGACCGGCCGCAGCGACCAGCTCACGACGCACCAGATGATCAACATCAGCAGCGGCGCGGCCGCGGCGATCGGCGCGACGGTGCGCAGGGCAAGCGCGCTGGCCATGTTCTTGCGCACGCGCATATCCTGCGCCACCTGGATCACCTGGAAGGGCGTGGCCAGCGAATACACGCGGTAGGTCTCGCCCTCGAGCCTGGCATCCGAAAACCCCAGCACGATCTGGCTGGGCAGGCGCAGGCGGGAGCGCGAATTGAAGACCCGCAGGCCGTCCGGCGTCCAGATCTGGATGATGAGATCGTCGGCAACCGGCGAACCCGCCCCGCGCGCGTGCGTCGGCCCCGTGCTGAGCAAGCCGTCGCCGGTGCCCAGAGACAGCGCGGTGCGCTGCAGCAGCGAATCGAAGATGTCGTCGGCTTGCGTCAAGGTGCTGCGGTAGGCGATTGCGCCTTGCACCAGCGCGCCGACCGCGATGGCGGCCAGCAGAAAGAAAAGCAGCCTGGCTCTCAGCGAGTAGCTAAGCGGAATGCTCATGTTTTGGGGATGACATAGCCGACGCCTCTGACGTTCTGGATCAGGTTCGGACCCAGTTTCTTGCGCAGGCCATGAATATAAACCTCAACGGCATTGCTGCTGATGCTCTCCTTCCAGCTGTAGAGCTTTTCTTCGAGCTGGGCGCGCGAGAAGATCATGCCGGGCCGGGCGATCAAGGGTTCCAGCACCGCCCATTCGCGGGCGGTCAGCGTGACCGGCGAGCCATCGACCATGGCGGCATGGGACTGCGGGTCGATGGTGATGCCTTCGTGTTCGAAGATGGGTTCGGCCCGGCCCGCGCTGCGGCGGATCAGTGCCCGCATGCGAGCCAGCAGTTCGTCCACGTCGTAGGGCTTGACGATGTAGTCGTCGGCGCCGGCGTCCAGCCCCGCAATCCGGTCGCTGACCGCATCGCGCGCGGTGGCGATGAGCACCGGCGTGCGGTCCTTGCGCGTGCGCATGTCGCGCAGCAAGCTCAGCCCGTCGCGCTTGGGCAGGCCCAGGTCGAGCAGGACAAGGTCGTAGGGGTCGGTGCGCAGCGCCGAGTCCGCCGCGCTGCCGTCCCGGACCCAATCAACGGCGTAGTGTTCCGCGCGCAGGCAGTCCAGCACGCTTTCGCCGATCATCATGTCGTCTTCCACGAGAAGAATGCGCATGGTTTTTTCCGCTGGGGTGGTCCAAGGGGGTTGGACGCGCGGCGATCAGCCCGAGTTCCCGGCTGGGGGAGGCGCGGGCGGGACGAGGATCGGGGGCGGAAATGAAAAAAGCAGCCCGAGAGGGCTGCTTTTTGGAAATCTGGTGCCGGCAATAGGAGTCGAACCTACGACCTTCGCATTACGAATGCGCTGCTCTACCAACTGAGCTATGCCGGCAAGACCATTTGCTTTTGTTTCTGGACCAAGCCGGAAAGCGCTAAGCAAAACATCTTTTTTCTTTCCCGTTCGATGCCTTTTTTGGGGCCCGATCTGGAAAGACCGAAATCATATCAGAGTTTTTTCGCGATGGGAAACAAGGAGTGAAAAAAAATCCGGAAAAAGATGGTGTTTGCACGCGATGAATTTTTAGTTCATAATTTCGGTCTTGGCAGATCCCCGATAGCTCAGTCGGTAGAGCGACGGACTGTTAATCCGCAGGTCGCTGGTTCGAGCCCAGCTCGGGGAGCCAAAAGAATGTTGGGCCGCTCACGCAAGTGAGCGGCCCTTTTGGTTTTTGCGGCGTGGCGCCGTTGCGCGTCCATCAAAGGGTCGAATCGGCATGAGTGACGACAAGCGCGTGGGCGTGACCGTGGTGTCCGGCTTTCTGGGCAGCGGAAAGACGTCGCTGCTCAATCGCCTGCTGCAAGAGCCTGCCTATGCCGGCGCGGTGGTCATCGTCAACGAATACGGCGATATCGGGGTCGATCATCATCTGGTCCGGCTCGCCCCGGACAATGTCGTGTTGGTCGAGGGCGGCTGCCTGTGCTGCGTCGTCAGCGGCTCGGTGGTCGACACCTTGCGCGATCTGTTCATGTCGGCGCTCGGGCGCAAGATCAAGCCGTTTCGGCACGTCGTCATCGAAACCAGCGGCCTCGCGGATCCGGCGCCCATTCTCTTCACGCTCAAGCATGACCGGTTTCTGGCCGAACGCTACGTGTACCGGGGCGCGATCGTGGTGGTGTCGGCGACGCAGGGCGCCGGGCAGTTGCAGACGCAGCCCGAGGCGTCCCGGCAGCTGGCGCTCGCCGACACGGTCGTGGTCAGCAAGTCCGACCTGGCCGATCACGCGCAAGTGCAGCAGGTCGAGCGGGCGATTGCCGCCGTCAATCCCGGCGCGCGGCGGTGCGTGCAGCACCCGGACGAGCCGCTTGCGCTCATGCTGCGCGAGGCGCCGGATCTTTTTGCGCGGCAGGACGGCGTGATTGCCGCCAATTGGCTTGCTGCCTTTTCCACGCCGCCGGGCGCTCGGCATGCGGGCGTGGGCAGTGTGTCGATCACGTTGCAGGCGCCCGTTGGGCGGGCAGCGTTTCTAGCGGGCATCGCCCGGATCCAGGAGCGCTATGGGCAGGGCTTGCTCAGGATGAAGGGGCTGATCTGCTTCGAGGGCGAATCGACGCCCTGCGAGGTGCATGGCGTTCATGGCGAGTTGTACCCGCTGCAGGCCTTGCGCGCGTGGCCGGACGAATCGCGCGCGTCGCGGCTGGTGCTCATCGTGCGGGGCGTGGCGGAGACGAAAGTGGCCGGGGCCGTGCGCGAGGCGCTGGGTCAGCCCGCGGCCTGATCCTTTCGAAGGACCCCGTTTCATTGATCGATATTCCGTTGCGGATGCGGCGCGGAAATACGGTATAACCGGTACGGTCTGATGCCCGTGCCGAGACGAAGATGGATCGACTGAAAGCCATGCAGGTGTTCGTCGAGGTTGCCGACCGGGGCAGCCTGTCGGCGGCCGCCGTCCATCTGGACATGTCGCGGGCCATGGTGTCTCGCTACCTGGCCGAGATGGAGCAATGGGTCGGCGTGCGTCTTTTGCATCGCACCACGCGGCGCCTGAGCCTGACGCCGGCCGGCGCCGAAACGCTGCCGCGCTGCCGCCAGATGCTGGATATGGTCGGCGACCTGCATAGCGCCGTCGCCACCCCCGAAGACACGCCGCGCGGCCTGCTGCGCATCACCACAAGCATGTCCTTTGGCGCCCGTCACCTGGCGCCGGCTGTCACCGACTACGTCAAGCGGCACCCCGGCACGTCGGTCGACCTGATGCTGGTGGAGCGGGCGGTCAATCTGGTGGAAGAGCGCGTGGATCTTGCCGTGCGGATCACCAATGACCTCGATCCCAACCTGATTGCGCGCAAGCTGGCCGTGTGCCGCTCGGTGGTTTGCGCATCCCCGGAATATCTGGCGCGCGAAGGCGTGCCGGCGCGCATCGAAGATCTGTCATTGCGCAACTGCCTGACGCATTCCTATTTCGGTAAAAGCCTCTGGCGTTTCGAACGCGACGGCGAGCCGGTCGATGTGCCGGTCGGCGGCAACATCAGCGCCAATGAAGTGTCGGTGTTGTCGTCCGCGGCGGTGGAGGGGGCGGGCATCGCCATGTTGCCCACCTATTACGCGGCCGAATACATTGCGTCCGGCAAGCTGCAGGTCATCCTGCGCGAGTGCAAGCCTCAGGAGCTTGGCATTTATGGCGTTTATGCCTCGCGCCGGCAAATGCCGCTGATTTTGCGCTCGATGCTGGATTATCTTGCCGAGCGGCTGGGATCGGCGCCGTGGGACAGGCCGGCAACCTAGGCTCCGGGTGCGCCGCAGCTTGAGAGCGCAATATATGGCGGTATAATTTGCCGGCATTTGACCTTAAAAAACCTAAGAATCATTCCGGCCTGGTGGCAGGTCGGCGCAATCCGCGGCACGGCTCGGTTTGCGCATGGGGGTGTGCCAGTGGGCGTGTCTGTCTGGCAGTGGCGCTATTGCGTCGCGCGGCTGTGGCCGATGCCTGTTGGTTCTAGTCTTTGCTATCAATAATTTCGCGGATAACGCTTGGTGTCGGTGGTTCCGGCGCGTTCCGCAGCCATATTGGCGACCGGCGTCGGCATAGCTGGCGCCAGCTTTTCCAGATTTTGCTCAGACCGGATTTTGCTTAGACGCCTGCCGCTGCTGCGCAGCAGCGGCAGGCGTTCCGCCTTATGGGCGCCGGCGCGCGGCGGTAAACAGGAACCCAGTGACAATTTCGCAAGCCAACATCGACTGTTGCGCCGCCGCTCATGCGGCGGCCCGGGTGTTTGCGCGCGAAGATGCCTGCTGTCGCGGGTTCGTCCGCAATTCGAATGCCGGTTTCTCGCGCATTCAATTTGGCCGCGCAAATGAAAAAGGCCCGGCGAATGCCGAGCCTTCATCGAATTGGTTGCGGGGGCAGGATTTGAACCTACGACCTTCGGGTTATGAGCCCGACGAGCTGCCAGACTGCTCCACCCCGCGTCTGAGAAAAGAATATTAACCTTATTTTAAACCAAGCGCAAGTTAGCCCCTTTTTGAATTTGGATGTCGATGAACGATAGCGAGGCAATACTCGTGCTGGAAACCGCGCTGCTGTGCGCGGTGCAGCCGATGCAGATTTCCGATATGCGCAAGCTGTTCGGGGATGATGAACAATTCGACAACAGTGCCGTGCGCCGGCTGCTGGAGACGTTGCAGGCCAACTGGGCCGACGGCGGGTTGGAACTTGTGCAGCTTGCCTCCGGCTGGCGTTTCCAGAGCCGCCCCAGCATGCAGCGCTATCTGGAGCGTCTAAGCCCGGAAAAGCCGCCTAAATATTCCCGCGCCGTGATGGAAACGCTGGCCATCGTGGCTTGGCGCCAACCCGTGACGCGCGGGGATATCGAAGACATCCGGGGCGTGACGGTGTCGTCGCAGATCGTCAAGGCCCTCGAAGACCGTGGCTGGATCGAGGTGATCGGCCATCGTGACGCGCCGGGACGCCCCGCGCTGTTCGGCACCACGCGTCAGTTCCTGGACGATCTGGGGCTGCGCGCGCTGGACGAGCTGCCGCCGCTGGAAACCGCGCACGCGGCCGCCGCACTCGCCGGGCTGGACCTGGGCGAAGTGCAGCAGGTGCTGGGCGAGGGGCCGGAACCGGCCGAAGGCGAGGGCGCCGCGCCCGCGGGCGAGGCTGCCCAAGAAGGCGCCACGTCCGGCGCCGATGTCGCAGAGCCGGGCTCGGATGTTGATCCGGACCAGGCGGCCCCCGAAGGCGAAAATCTGTCCTTGGCCGGCCTCGACGAACAAAACCGCGAGAACTTCCCTGTTGCGGAATTGTCTGTTTCGGAAGACGAGGCCCCCATGGCGGCCATCGATAGCGTAGAATCCCAGCTTTCGCGCACAGAAGAAGGCGCGGATCCCGCCGACGAATCCACCGTCCGGGAGCAAGCCGAAGGCTTGTCCAATACGCCGCTCTCGTCCGATCTTCCCGACGACAGGGCTGGCAACGACACTTCCGATATGGCCGCCGATGCCTCCGAGGCCGGTGCTGCAAAGGAAAGAGTCGAGAACGCAAAACACGCGGAACCGACTGACCCGACTGACAAGACCGATGCCGAGGCCCCTGGCGACGCCAGGCGTGAGCCCGTTCATGGTCTTGGCGGGGCTGTTCAGCCCGACGCCGAAGCCGCCGACGCGGCACCGGAAGAGGCGGACCCCGAACGGTCCGGGTCTGGACGGGATTCGGCGTCCCCAGATGATGACGAGCCTGCTCCCGGCAGGCCTACCCAAGTTTGAAATTCGGAGCTGTCCCAGTGACAACGAATACAGCAATACAGGACGACACCCCCCGTTCGGATGACGCCGTTGCCGGCGCGCCGGAATCCTCCGCCGCGCGCGAACCGGCCGCCGAAGGCGATGCCGGCGCCCGCGGCCGCGGCCGCAAGCTGAGGACGCCGTTCCGCCGCCGTCGTGGCGATGCCGCTGCCGAACAGGCCCCCGCCGCCGAAGGCCAGGCTGCCGCGCCGGCCGCACCGGTCGAGTCCGCGGACAACCGTGGCGGCGAGCAGGAGGCCGAACAGGCCCTGTCCTACCTGGACACGGCTGACCGCATGGAGCAGCGCCTGGGCAAGTACCTGAACAGCGAAGCGGTCATGCCCAAGCTGCACAAGGTGCTGGCGGATGCTGGCATCGGCTCGCGCCGCGAAATGGAAGAACTGATCGTGGCGGGCCGCGTGTCCGTCAACGGCGAGCCGGCGCATATTGGCCAGCGCGTGGGTCCCAACGACCAGGTGCGCGTCAACGGCAAGCCCATCATGCGCGCCAACACCAAGAAGCCGCCGCGCGTGATCCTGTATCACAAGCCCGCCGGCGAGATCGTCAGCCACGACGACCCCGGCGGCCGTGCCAGCGTGTTTGCGCGCTTGCCCAAGCTGCGCACCGGCAAGTGGCTCTCGGTGGGCCGCCTGGACTTGAACACCGAAGGCCTGCTCATCTTCACGACGTCGGGCGACATGGCCAACCGGATCATGCACCCCCGTTATGGCACGGAACGCGAGTACGCCGTCCGTGTCCTGGGCGAAATGGACGAAGCGCAGCGCCAGTCGCTGGTGGACGGCATCGAACTCGAAGACGGTCTGGCCGCGTTCGGCGCGCTGGATTATCTGGGCGGCGACGGCAGCAACCGCTGGTATCGCGTCACGCTGCAAGAGGGCCGCAACCGGGAAGTGCGCCGCATGTTTGAAGCGGTTGGCGTCACGGTCAGCCGCCTGATCCGTACGCGCTTTGGCGATGTCGTGCTGCCGCGCACGCTGCGCCGTGGCCGCTGGGACGAACTGGATGCGTCTCTCGTGACCGCGCTGATGGTGCAACTGGGGCTGTTGCGTGACGACGACGATTCGTCCGGCAACCGCCGCCGCTCCAAGCAGCCGCAATCGCATGACAGCGCGCTGCCCCCGGGGTTTGGGACGCTGGACCGCAATGGCATGAATGGCGCCCGCATCGGGCGCCGCGGCAAGCTGCAGGGCGGCGGTGTGGGCAGCGCGGGTCAGGCCGCGGCGTGTCCGTCCGATCCGTTCGGCACCGGATTGATGATTGCTGGCGGCTATGCCAACGGCCACCCGCTCTCGGGCGAGGGCGGCTTCGGCAATCGCAAGGGCAAACCGGGTTCGCGGCCCGCTGGCGCCGGCAAGCCCGGTGGCAAGGCGGGCGGCAAGCCGGGCGGCAAGGCAGGTGGACGCTCGGGCGGCAATGCTCGCGGGCCTCGCGCTGCGGCGAACGCCGGCCCGGGTAACCCGATGGCCAGCAGCCCGGCGGGCGGCAATGTCGCAGGCGTGAACCCGGCGGTTGGCGGCATGGCGGAAGCGCCGGCTGGCGCGGGCCGCAGGCCTGGCGGCAAGTCCGGTGGCAAGCCGGGCGGCGGCAAGCCGGGCGGCAACAAACCGGCAGGCGCGCGTGGCGGCAATGCGGCGCGCGGCGGCAAGCCGGCTGCCGGCGGCCGCGGCGGCAACAAGGCCGAAGGCGCACGCGCCGGCGGCAACAACAAGGGTCCCGGCGCGGGCGGCAAGCCGCGCACGCCGCGTGCGGGCGGCGCTCGCAGCGAAGGCGGTCAGCGGGGCGACGATTGGCAGCCGCGCAGTGCGTCGGCGCACGAATCCCGCTTGGGTGTCGTGGGCGGCGGCCGGGGACGTCAGGGGCGCTGATCCCTGCAGGGCGGCCCGCTGAACGCGCTGCCGCCCCGCATCCGTCCCATATAAACGTAAGCCCGTGACGAATCAGGCGATTTTCCCGTTTATCTGGTAAAATCAATGGTTTTCATGGCTTCGCGTCATGGCTTTTTGCTGGATGCACTGGTTTATCAAGTGCGCTTTACCGCAAAAAGCACGTCGGCTGCATGTGTGCCGACCGGGCGCTCGGCTTTGTGCTGGCGTGTTGGCGTGCCCAGGGGCGCTGCTTGCAGCAGTCTCGTTGGAGCGAGCCGCTATCTGCGGACGGCGCACAGGCGCCACGGCATTGATCCCGACCCCGGCCAGACCGGGACGGGCAGTCAGGACGGCGCAAGCCAAAAATTAGGTCGCAATATAGGGCACTGCCCAGCATTGCTCCTTACGTGCAGTAGGGAAGCGGCTGGGCTCTGTGCAATATCGGTGGGCTGGGCGTGCAGCCCATTTTTTTTGAGTATATGGCTGATTTATTCGCATTGACCGAAGAGGCTCTGGCCGGCATGGACGTCGAACTCGTCGACGTGGAACGTGCCGCCCTGGGTCTTTTGCGCGTCACGATCGATCGGGTCGGCGGTGTGCGCATCGAAGACTGCGAGCAGGTGTCCCGCCAATTGTCGCGGGTCTATGAGGTCGAGAACATCGACTATAAGCGCCTCGAGGTCGGGTCGCCGGGCGTGGATCGCCCGCTGCGCACCGAGGCCGAGTTCCGCCGGTTCGCAGGCGAGCGCATCGAAATCAAGCTGCGCGAAGCATTGGACGGCCGCAAGGTCTTCTCGGGCACGTTGACCGTGCCGGAAGACGACGCCGCTGCTTCCGACGCGGCTGCTGGCATGCACAAGACCGTGTTCGGTCTCGAATTTGAGGCAAAAAAGAACGAAGTCCAGGTGTTGAATTTCACGGTCGAAGACATCGAGCGTGCAAAACTGGATCCCGTTCTGGATTTCAAGGGCAAAAAGCGATGAGTCGCGAAATTCTTCTGTTGGTCGATGCCTTGGCGCGTGAAAAGAACGTCACGCGTGACGTCGTGTTCGGCGCTCTCGAAAGTGCGCTGGCCTCGGCCATGAAAAAGCGCTTCAAGGATGATGCGGACATTCGTGTTTCCATCGATAGGGAAACGGGAGACCACGAAGGCTTCCGCCGTTGGCTGGTCGTGCCCGATGAGGCCGGCCTGCAAGAACCCGACAAGCAGGAAATGCTGTCGGACGCGGAGGAAATCGTCCCCGGCATCAAGGAAGGCGAGTACATCGAAGAGCCCCTGGAGCCCATCGAATTCGGCCGCATCGGTGCCCAGGCCGCCAAGCAGGCGATCCTGCAAAAGATCCGCGACGCCGAGCGCGAACAGGTGCTGAACGACTTCCTGGATCGTGGTGAAACCATCGTTTCCGGCACGATCAAGCGCATGGACAAGGGCGACGCCATCGTTGAAACCGGCAAGATCGAAGCGCGCCTGCCGCGCTCCGAAATGATCCCCAAGGAAAACCTTCGGGTTGCCGATCGCGTGCGCGCCTTCGTGTTGCGTGTGGACCACGCCGCGCGTGGCCAGCAGGTCATCCTGTCGCGCACCTCGCCCGAGTTCATCCGCCAGCTGTTCGAGAACGAAGTGCCCGAGATCGAGCAGGGTCTGCTCGAGATCAAGGCTGCTGCCCGCGATGCCGGCGTGCGTGCGAAGATCGCCGTCGTGGCATACGATAAGCGTATCGATCCCATCGGGACGTGCGTGGGCATGCGCGGTTCGCGCGTGACCGCCGTGCGCAACGAACTCGGCGGCGAGCAGGTCGACATCGTGCTGTGGTCGGAAGACCCCGCGCAGTTCGTCATCGGCGCGCTGGCGCCGGCCAACGTCGAATCCATCGTCGTCGATGAAGACAAGCATGCGATGGACGTCGTGGTGGACGAGGAAAACCTGCCGAAGGCCATCGGCGCCAAGGGCCAGAACGTGCGCCTGGCGTCCGAACTGACCGGCTGGCAGATCAACATCATGACGCCGGAAGAAAGCCTGAACCGCCAGGAAGTCGAGCGTTCGGGTCTGCGCACCACGTTCATGAGCAAGCTGGACGTCGACGAGGAAGTCGCTGACATCCTGATCGACGAAGGATTTACCGGTATCGAGGAAATCGCCTACGTGCCCATGCAGGAACTGCTGGAAATCGAGGCGTTTGACGAAGACACCATCAATGAGTTGCGCGCCCGTGCCCGCAATGCGCTGCTGACCGAGGCAATTGCCCAGGAAGAGCGCCTTGAGACCGCACAGGATCTGCTAGAACTCGAAGGCATGACGCCGGAACTGGCCGCCAAGCTGGCCGAGCGTCAAGTGCATACGCGTGATGATCTGGCCGAATTGGCAACGGACGAGCTGGCGGAAATCGCCGGTCTGACCGAACAGGAAGCCAGCGATCTCATCATGCGTGCCCGTGCCCATTGGTTCGACGAAGAATAACCATAAGGACACGGGTCTGCGGTGGAGGATGCTGCCGCTTCGTCCACCGCAAGTTCACGTTGTTTGTAATAGCTGCCTATAGGGAAGAGAGAGCCTAATGTCGAGTAATACCGTCGCCCAGTTCGCTACCGAGCTGAAAATGCCTGCCAACGTGCTGCTGGATCAGCTGCGTTCGGCTGGCGTTGACCTCAAATCGGTTGACGATTCCGTCACCGACAGCGACAAGGCGAAATTGCTCGAATCGCTGCGTCGCGCACACGGCGCAACCGAAGGCAAGAAGATCACGCTGACGCGCCGCCAGACTTCCGAGATCCGGCAAGCCGACGCCACGGGCCGTTCGCGCACGATCCAGGTCGAAGTGCGCAAGAAGCGCGTCTTCGTCAAGCGCGACCCGTCCGAACTCGCCCTGGAGCAGGCTGCCTCGGCCCGTCCCGAAGAGGAAGCTGCCGAGCAAGCCGCTCCGCAGGTTTCCGCTCCGGCTGCGCCCGCAGTGCCCGAGGCGCCCGCCGCCGCCGAACCTCGCGAAACGGCGCCTGTAGAGGCCGAAGCTCCCGCCCAGGCCGAAGCGCCGCAGCAGGAGCCCGCCGCTGTCGAAGCTGCCGCCCCGGCTGAAGCGTCCGCGGCAACCGAATCCGTCGCGGCCGAAGCGCCCGCCCCCGTCGAGGCCAAAGCGCCCGAAGTTCAGGCCCAGCCTGAACCCGAACCGACGCCGGCGCCTGCTCCTGCCGAGCCCGTGGCCGAAGAGGCCAAGCCCGAAATCAAGACTGAAACCACCGAGCCCAAGGCTGAAGAAGCCAAGCCGGAACCTGCTGTGCTAGCCAATAAGTCCGAAACATCTTCCTTCCAGGCCGCCGCGCCTGTTGCCCAGGCGCAGCCTGCCGCGAAATCCGAATCCGTGAAGCCCGCCGCCAAGCCCGAGGCCGCCGCGCCCGCCGCTGCGCCCAAGGTGGCCTCGCGCGCCGACAATCGTCGCGCTGCGCCGCCGCTGGCCGCTTCCGCCACGACCGCTGGCCGTGACGAAGCCCGCCGCGCCGCCGAGGCCGAGGCCGCCGCGCTGCGCGAAATGCTGAACCGTCCCCGCAAGGTGCTGCGCGCGCCGGAACCGGAAGCGCCCGCTGCCGCGCCGATCTCCGGCACGCTGCACAAGCCCGCCGGCAAGCCCGGCGCCGCGCCCGCGGCCAAGAAGGACGCCAAGCCGGCCGCGCCTGGCGCCAAGAAGACCATCAAGACCGCCGAAGTGTCGTCGACCTGGTCGGACGATTCGTCGCGCAAGAAGCCCGCCGACAAGCCGGCAGCCCCGGCCAGCCGCGATGGCTGGCGTGCAGGCGGCAAGGGCGGTGGCAAGTCGGGCGGCCGTGGTGGCCGCAACCAGCAGAACGACCGCCGCAACGAGCCGGCGCCGCAGGAATTCATCGCACGTGAAGTCCACGTGCCGGAAACCATCAGCGTCGCCGACCTGGCCCACAAGATGTCCGTCAAGGCCGCCGAAGTCATCAAGCAATTGATGAAGCTCGGCCAGATGGTCACCATCAACCAGGTGCTGGACCAGGAAACGGCCATGATCGTGGTCGAAGAACTTGGCCACGTCGCGATCGCCGCCAAGCTGGACGATCCGGAAGCCTTCCTGGACGAATCCGCCACGCAATCCGAAGCCGAACAGCTGCCGCGCGCGCCGGTCGTGACCGTCATGGGCCACGTCGACCACGGCAAGACCTCGCTGCTGGACTACATCCGCCGCGCCAAGGTTGCCGCGGGCGAAGCCGGCGGCATTACGCAGCATATCGGCGCCTATCACGTGCGCACCGAGCGCGGCATGGTGACCTTCCTGGACACCCCGGGCCACGAGGCGTTCACCGCCATGCGTGCCCGCGGCGCCAAGGCGACCGACATCGTGATTCTGGTGGTTGCCGCCGACGACGGCGTGATGCCCCAGACGCGTGAAGCCATCCACCATGCCAAGGCTGCTGGTGTGCCCATCGTCGTGGCCGTCACCAAGATCGACAAGCCCGCCGCCAACCCGGACCGCGTCAAGCAGGAACTGGTTGCCGAAGAGGTCGTGCCGGAAGAATACGGCGGCGACGTGCCGTTCGTGGGCGTGTCCGCCAAGACTGGCCAAGGCATCGACGATCTGCTCGAAAACGTGCTGCTGCAAGCCGAAGTGCTGGAACTGAAGGCGCCGGAAGACGCGCCCGCCAAGGGCCTGGTCATCGAAGCCCGTCTGGACAAGGGCCGCGGCCCGGTCGCGACGATCCTGGTGCAGAGCGGCACGCTCAAGCGCGGCGACGTGGTGCTGGCCGGTGCAAGCTTTGGCCGCGTGCGCGCCATGCTCGACGAAAACGGCAAGCCGATCCAGACGGCCGGACCGTCGATCCCCGTCGAGATCCAGGGCCTGACCGAAGTGCCGGCCGCCGGCGACGAGCTGATGGCGCTGTCCGACGAGCGCAAGGCGCGCGAAATCGCGCTGTTCCGTCAGGGCAAGTTCCGCGACGTCAAGCTGGCCCGCCAACAGGCCGCCAAGCTGGAATCGATGTTCGACAACCTCGGCGAAGGCACCCAGACCCTCACCCTTATCGTCAAGACCGACGTGCAGGGTTCGCAGGAAGCGCTGGTGCAATCGCTGGTCAAGCTGTCCACCGACGAAGTGCGCGTTCAGGTCGTGCACGCCGCCGTGGGCGGCATCTCGGAAACCGACATCAACCTGGCCATCGCCTCGCACGCCGTCGTCATCGGCTTTAACGTGCGCGCCGACGCCAGCGCCAAGAAGCTTGCCGAGAACAACGGCATCGACGTGCGCTACTACAACATCATTTACGACGCCGTGGATGAAGTTAAGGCCGCCATGTCGGGCATGCTGGCGCCCGAGAAGAAGGAAGAAATCATCGGCCTGGTCGAGATCCGCGAGGTGTACAGCATCTCCCGCCTCGGCAACATCGCCGGTTGTATGGTGCTCGATGGCATCGTGCGCCGCGATTCCCAGGTCCGCCTGCTGCGCAACAACGTGGTTCACTGGACGGGGCACCTCGAATCGCTGCGCCGCTTCAAGGACGACGTCAAGGAAGTCAAGTCGGGCTTCGATTGCGGCCTGACGCTGCGCGGCAACAACGACATCCAGGTGGGCGACCAGCTGGAAGTCTTTGAAATCAAGGAAATTGCGCGCACGCTGTAAAGCAGGCGCCAGGCATTGTTAATGAGCCGTCACAAGTCCAAAGCCATTCCCGGCCGCAATCTGCGGCTGGCCGACCAGATCCAGAAGGATCTGGCCGGGATCATCCAGCGCGAGATCGACACCAAGCGCGCTGGATTGATCACGATTTCGGGTGTGGAACTGTCGACCGACTACGCGCATGCCAAGGTGTGGTTCACGGTTTTGGGCGCCGAGCCCGAAGCCGCCGCCACCTTGCTGAACGAGAAGGCCGGCTGGCTGCATTCGCAGCTCTACAAGCTTTTGCACATCCATACCGTCCCCACTTTGCGCTTCTTCCACGACGAGCAAGTCGCTCGTGGCATCGAGATGTCGATCCTCATCGACCGCGCAAACCGCCCCGGCCCGCACTCGGGCGTACCCGACGAGCCAGAAGACCAGTCCTGATCGGGCTGTCGTCACTGCTTCATTTTTTTCCGGATTCCGACGATGGCTAAACGACGCGGGCTTGCGCTCGACGGTGTGCTGTTGCTTGATAAACCCGTGGGTTTGTCGAGCAATCACGCCTTGCAGCGCGCCAAACGCGCCATGGATGCGGCCAAGGCCGGCCATACCGGCACGCTGGACCCCTTTGCCACCGGCTTGCTGGTGTGCTGCATGGGTCGCGCCACCAAAATTTCCGGCGCGATGCTTGACGCCGACAAGGCATATCGCGCTACGCTGCAATTTGGATCGGAAACCGATTCCGGCGACCTGACGGGCAACGTCACGGCGACCGCCGAACCCGGTTTTACCGTCGAGGAACAGGCGCTGCGCGACGCGCTGTCACGTTTCTCGGGCACCATCGAGCAGATTCCGCCGATGTACTCCGCGCTCAAGCGCGACGGCAAGCCGCTGTACGAGTACGCCCGCGCGGGCATCGAACTGGAGCGGCCGCCGCGCCAGATCACGATATACCGCATCGAGCTGTTGTCCCTCACAGGGACGCAGGCAGAGATCGATGTGGCTTGCAGTAAAGGCACATACATCCGAACACTGGCCCAGGACATCGGGCGCGTGCTGGGCTGTTTCGCCCACCTGACGGCGCTGCGGCGCACGCACGTCGGGCCCTTCTCTCTGGAACGCGCCGTTGAACTGGAAGCCTTGCAGGCCATGCCAGACCCGAAGCAGGCATTGCTTGCACTGAACGAATTGCCGGAGGGCTTGCTGCCCTCCACCCTGACCTTAAAGGACTCGCTATGACTCGCGCCTTGCGCAACGTCGCCATCATCGCCCACGTGGACCACGGTAAAACCACCCTGGTCGACCAGCTGCTGCGCCAATCCGGCACCTTCCGCGAAAACCAGGCGCTGACCGAACGGGTCATGGACTCGAACGACCTGGAAAAGGAACGCGGCATCACGATTCTGGCCAAGAACTGTGCCGTGGAATACGAAGGTACCCACATCAACATCGTCGACACCCCGGGACACGCGGACTTCGGCGGTGAAGTCGAGCGCGTGCTGTCCATGGTCGACGGCGTGCTGCTGCTGGTGGACGCGGTCGAAGGCCCGATGCCCCAGACCATTTTCGTGACCCGCAAGGCGCTGGCCCTGGGCTTGAAGCCGATCGTCGTGGTCAACAAGGTCGACCGTCCGGGCGCCCGTACGGATTTCGTCATCAACGCCACGTTCGATCTGTTCGACAAGCTGGGCGCCACCGACGAGCAGCTGGACTTTCCGGTCGTGTACGCGTCGGGCCTGTCCGGCTATGCCGGCCTCACGCCGGATGTGCGCGAAGGCGACATGCGTCCGCTGTTCGAAGCCATCCTGCAGCACGTGCCGCAGCGCGAGGACGATCCCAACGGTCCGCTGCAGATGCAGATCATCTCGCTGGACTACAACAGCTACGTCGGCAAGATCGGCGTGGGCCGCATCAACCGTGGCCGTATGCGCCCGGGCATGGAAGTGGCCTACAAGTTCGGTCCCGACGGCCAGGGTGGCCGCGGCCGCATCAACCAGGTGCTGAAGTTCCATGGCCTGGAGCGCATCGTGGTGGACGAAGCCGAAGCCGGCGACATCGTGCTTATCAACGGCATTGAAGACCTGGGCATCGGTTGCACCGTGATGGATCCGGCCAACCAGGAGCCGCTGCCGATGCTGCGCATCGACGAGCCGACGCTGACCATGAACTTCATGGTGAACACGTCGCCGCTGGCCGGCCGCGAAGGCAAGTTCGTGACCAGCCGCCAAGTGCGCGACCGCCTGGACCGCGAGCTGAAGTCCAACGTGGCGCTGCGTGTGCGCGACACGGGCGACGACACCGTGTTTGAAGTGTCGGGCCGTGGCGAATTGCACCTGACCATTCTGCTGGAAACGATGCGCCGTGAAGGCTACGAGCTGGCCGTGTCGCGTCCGCGCGTGGTGTTCAAGGAAATCGACGGCGTGAAGTGCGAGCCGTTCGAATCGCTGACCGTTGACGTCGAAGACGCCCACCAGGGCGGCGTCATGGAAGAGCTGGGCCGCCGCAAGGGCGACCTGCAGGACATGCAGCCGGACGGCCGTGGCCGTACGCGCCTGGAATACCTGATCCCGGCCCGCGGCCTGATCGGCTTCCAGAACGAGTTCCTGACGCTGACGCGCGGCACGGGCCTGATGAGCCACATCTTCCACGAATACGCGCCCATCAAGGAAGGCTCCATCGGCGAGCGCCGCAATGGCGTGCTGATCAGCCAGGACAACGGCGACGCCGTGGCCTACGCACTGTGGAAGCTGCAGGATCGCGGCCGCATGTTCGTCAACCCGGGCGATGCGCTGTACGAAGGCATGATCATCGGCATCCACAGCCGCGACAACGACCTGGTCGTGAACCCGATCAAGGGCAAGCAGCTGACCAACGTGCGCGCCTCGGGCACCGACGAAGCCGTGCGCCTGGTTCCGCCGATCCAGATGTCGCTGGAATACGCCGTGGAATTCATCGACGACGACGAACTGGTCGAAATCACCCCGAAGTCGATCCGTCTGCGCAAGCGCTACCTGCTCGAAAACGAGCGCAAGCGCGCCGCGCGCGAATCCGCGGTCTAAGCTTGCCGACGGCAGCCTGCCGCCAACAAGCCCGGCCAATGAAAAGCCGCGCACCCAACGGTGCGCGGCTTTTTGCATGTTGGGCGGGTGCCCGACATCGCGGGACGTGGCACTACCGGCTTACGAGGCGCTGTGCTGGTGCCGGTATTCCTGCGTGCGTCCGCCATAGCCGTAGGCGGCCGCGCGCGCGTCGATGACGTGCACATAGGAGCATTCGTGCAGCTCGCCCAGGATGTCCGAGAAAGCCGCGTAGATCTCCTTGATGAAGCGCGCTTTCTCGGCCTTGGTGTTGGTCTCGTCGGTCACGCTGATATCCAGATGGAATGCGTTCTTGCCCAGTTCCGACAAGGGACGCCCGCCGATGAACCAGAGGTCGTGCGCAATGTGCTGCAGCGTGATGGCGATGACGGGCAGCTTTTTTCCGAGGACAGACTGGGTCAGCCCGGCGACGGATTCGACGATGCGGTGGTCGGTGGCGGCGTCGGGCGTGCCGGAACGATGGATGACGATGTGGGGCATGACGGCTCTCCGGGTGGGTAGGTACGGCGCCAGTGTAGAAAGCGCATTGACATCGGAAAAGCGGGAATTTACGATCTCACCCATCGTATTTGCCGTTGGATAGGCCATGAGCGGATTTGACCTGGACCAACTGCGCACCCTGGTTGCCGTGCTGGATGCGGGCAGCCTGACGGCAGCCGCGCCCAAGGTGTTCCTGTCGCAGTCTTCGGTCAGTGAACAGATGCGCAAGCTGGAGGACAGGGCGGGCCAGCCGCTGCTGGTGCGCGGCAAGACGGGCGTGCGGGCAACGCCCGCCGGCCAGCGCCTGCTGGCGCATGCGCGCACGATCCTGGCCCTGAGCGACGAGGCCTACCGCGACCTGCGCGGCGTGGCGCTACGCGGCGAACTGCGGCTGTGCATCACGGATTACTTCCGCCCCGGCGACGTCGCCCGCCTGCTACGGCGGCTGAACGAGCAATACCCGCAGGTGCGGCTGCACGTCACCATCATGAAGAGCGGGGCGATCGAGGCCGCTTACGAGCGCGGCGAGATCGATGTCGGCATCTCCATGGTCATCCAGGAGCGGGGCGCGGCGCGCGGCCGGGCCGATGGCGCGCTACTGCGGCGCGAACCGCTGCTGTGGATGGCAGCCGAGGGCGCGACGCCGCCGCTGGCCGAACCGTTGCCCTTGCTGGCCCTGCCGGAGACGTGCGCCTTG
This sequence comes from Achromobacter mucicolens, assembly GCF_029866465.1. Taxonomy (NCBI): domain Bacteria; kingdom Pseudomonadati; phylum Pseudomonadota; class Betaproteobacteria; order Burkholderiales; family Alcaligenaceae; genus Achromobacter; species Achromobacter mucicolens. Next base: position 1,545,932 of record NZ_CP123364.1, read on the forward strand.
CGCCAATACGTTGAGCGGCTGTTGTCACGCCGCGGTCTTCCTTATGTCGTGTCGCACGAGGCGTCCGGCGTGGCGGGATTGCAGCTGGCGGTGGCGGCGGGACTGGGCGTGGCGTGCCTGAACGAATCGGCGCTTGGCGCCGGCATGGCGCGGCTGCAGGCGCCTGGCCTGCCGGCGTTGCCGTCGGTGGAATTCCGGCTGCTCGCGGCCCGCCCCGGCGAAAGCGAGTTCGTGGGGCTGGCGCGCGAGGCCATCGTCAAGGCGATGACCTAAGTCACTGCCTTGACGATGGCCAGCCGCGCCCGCGGGGCATGCGGCCCCGGGCGGGCGTGCGGGATCAGGCGGGAAGGGAAGGGGCGTACTGCTCGTCGGACATCACGCGTTCGTGGAACTCGACTACCTTGCGCACAACCTTCACGGGATCGTCTTCGATGATGAAAAGATCCAGGTCATGCGCGCCGATCATGCCATTGCCGAGCACCTGATCGCCAAGCCATTCGGCAAGGCCCGACCAGTACTCGCTGCCGACCAGGACGATGGGGGCCGGGGGGACCTTGCCGGTCTGGATGAGCGTCAACGCTTCGAAGAGTTCGTCCAGGGTGCCAAAGCCGCCCGGCATCGCCACGTAGGCGAAGCTGTGCATGAAGAATGCCGCCTTGCGAGGGAAGAAGTACTCGAAGGACAGGCTGATGGTCTGGTATTCGTTGTTGTGCGCTTCGTGCGGCAGGCTGATGTTCAAGCCGACGCTCGTGCCTCCTGATTCGAATGCGCCTTTGTTGGCGGCTTCCATGATGCCGGGGCCGCCACCCGCGATGACGGCAAAGCCTGCTTCGGCCAGGGCCGCGGAAATCGCGATGGTGGTTTCATAGTACGGGGAATTACGGCTGACTCGTGCGCTACCAAAAATGCTGACTGCGGGCCCGATGTGTGCGAGCTTGTCTGCCGCCGTCCTTATCTCTGACATAATCAGCGGAATTTGTTTGCCGGCGGGTGTATCCATATCTGCCTTTGTAACCATGAAAAAAACCTTATTACTGGTCGACGGTTCAAGTTACTTGTACCGCGCTTTCCACGCTATGCCTGATTTGCGCAACGCGCAAGGCGAACCTACGGGTGCGATTTACGGCGTGGTCAATATGCTGCGCAAGCTTGTATCGGACTATAAGGCAGAGTATGCCGCATGTATTTTCGATGCTCGCGGCAAGACTTTCCGGGACGACCTGTATCCGGAGTACAAGTCGCACCGTCCGCCCATGCCCGAAGACCTTGCAGCACAAATCGATCCCATCCATCGCGCGGTGCGCGCGCTGGGCTGGCCGGTGCTGGCCATCGAGGGTGTCGAGGCCGACGACGTCATTGGCACGTTGGCACATCGTGCCGCGCAGCACGACGTGCACACCATCGTCTCTACGGGCGACAAGGACCTGGCGCAGCTGGTGAACAGCCACGTCACCCTGGTCAATACGATGAGCGGCGAGGTCCTGGACGAGGCCGGCGTCGTGAACAAATTCGGCGTGCCGCCCGACCGTATCGTGGATTACCTGATGCTGGTGGGTGACACGGTCGACAATGTGCCGGGCGTCACCAAGGTGGGCCCCAAGACGGCCGCCAAATGGATTACGGAATTTGGCTCCATCGACAAACTGGTCGAAGGCGCCGAGGGCATCAAGGGGGTGGCCGGCAACAACCTGCGCGAGGCCATTCCCAATTTCCCGCTGACGCGCCAGCTTCTGACGGTCAAGTGCGATTGCGATCTGACCGGGCACGTCGACGGCGTCGATGACCTGACGCCGCGTGCGCGCGACGACGCGACGCTGACCGAACTGTACGAACGCTACGGGTTCCGCACCTGGCTGCGCGACCTGACCGGTGACGCCGAGCGCGTGCCCGCGGGCGACGCCCGCATCGCGCACGAGGCGCCGGCCGCGCCGGAGACCACCGACTACCGCATCATTTCCGACTGGGCGGCGTTCGACGCCTGGATGGAACTGGTGCAGCAGACTGCGCTGGTTGCGCTGGATACCGAGACGACGTCGCTGGACGAAATGCAGGCCCGGCTGGTGGGCTTGTCGATGTCGGTGGCGCCTGGCGTGGCCTGCTACATCCCCGTCGCGCATCGGGGGCCGGATGGCGCGGTCCAGTTGCCCAAGGACGAGGTGCTGGCACGGCTCAAGCCGTGGCTGCAAGACCCGGCGCGCGCAAAGCTGCTGCACCACGCCAAGTACGACACGCACGTGTTCGCCAACGAAGGCATCCGCCTGGCGGGCGCCGCCGAAGACACCATGCTTCAGGCCTACGTGCTGGAGTCGCATCGCGGCGTTGGGTTGAACGACCTGGCGCAGCGCTTTTTGGGCCGCAGCGGCGTGTCGTACGAGGATCTGTGCGGCAAGGGCGCCAAGCAGATCGGTTTTGACGAGGTGGCGGTCGACAAGGCCGGGCATTACGCGGCCGAGGACGCCGACTTCACGCTGCAACTGCATCAGGTGCTGCGCCCGATGGTCGCCGCCGACGCGGGGCTGGAGCGCATCTATCGCCTGGAAATGCAGGTGTCGGCGGTGCTGACCACCATCGAGCGCAACGGCGTGAAGGTCGATGCTGCGGAACTGGGCCGCCAGAGCAACAAGCTGGGGCAAGAGATGCTGCAGCTCGAGCAGAAGGCCTACGAACTGGCGGGCCAGCCGTTCAACCTGAATTCTCCCAAGCAGCTGGGCGAGATCCTGTTCGGCCGCATGCAGCTTCCGGTGGTGCGCAAGACCGCGAGCGGCGCGCCGTCCACGGACGAGGAAGTGCTGAGCAAGCTGGCGCTGGACTACCCGCTGCCGCAGGTGCTGCTGGAGTACCGCGGGCTGTCCAAGCTGAAGTCGACGTACACCGACAAGCTGCCGCGCATGATCAATCCGGCGACGGGCAGAGTGCATACGCATTATTCCCAGGCCGCCGTCATCACCGGGCGCCTTGCGTCATCCGATCCCAACCTGCAGAACATTCCGGTGCGCACCGAGGCCGGCCGGCGCGTTCGCGAGGCGTTCATTGCCGAGCAGGGCATGCTGCTGTCCGCGGACTATTCGCAGATCGAGCTGCGCATCATGGCGCACGTCTCGGACGATGCCAACCTGCAAAGCGCCTTCGCGGCGGGCGAGGACATCCACCGCGCCACCGCCTCCGAAGTGTTCGGCGTGCCGCTGGAAGGCGTGACGACCGATCAGCGCCGTGCCGCCAAGGCCATCAACTTCGGTCTCATCTACGGCATGGGCGTGTTCGGCCTGGCATCCAACCTGGGCATCACGCGCGACGCCGCGCAGGCCTACATCGACCGCTACTTTGCGCGCTATCCGGGCGTGGCGATGTACATGGAGAACACGCGGCGCCTGGCGCGCGAGCAGGGCTACGTGGAAACCGTCTTCGGACGCCGGCTGCAGTTGCCGGAAATCCGGGGGGCGTCGGGTCCGCGCCGGCAGGGCGCCGAGCGCGCGGCGATCAACGCGCCCATGCAAGGCACGGCGGCCGATCTCATCAAGATGGCGATGGTGGCGGTGCAGGACTGGCTGGACGCCGAAAACCTGAAGACGCGCATGATCATGCAGGTGCACGATGAACTGGTGCTGGAAGCGCCCGACGACGAGCTGCAAGTGGTCAAGGAAGCGCTGCCGCGCCTGATGTGCAACGTGGCGACGCTGCGCGTGCCGCTGGTGGCGGAAGTGGGCGTCGGCAAGAACTGGGAGCAGGCGCACTAGGCTTTGATGGGGCTGGGCCGTCTTCTGACGGCCCATTTCCGGTTTTTGGTTTGAAACAATATAATGTTGCGCTTCCCCCCGCCTTAATTCTCCCCCTCATGTTGCTGCTCTGGGTTCTGCTCGCCACCATCACTGGCGGCCTGATTGCCGTCCTTATCGCGAGCTGGCTCGCGTACAAGGTCTTTGCCAAATACCTGCATCACATGGTGAGCCTGTCGGTCGGCGTGCTGCTGTCCGTGGCGCTCCTGCATCTGCTGCCCGAGGCATTCGAGACGGGGGTCGGCAACGCCCACGTGCTCTTCGGACTGATGCTGGCGTCGCTGATCGGCTTTTTCGTGCTGGAGAAGATTGCGCTGCTGCGCCACAGCCATCACCACGAGGGCGACGGCCACCACCATCACAAGGGCCACGACCGCCACGAGGCGGGGCGCGGCGGGATGCTGATCCTGATCGGCAGTTCGCTGCATAACTTGTGTGACGGCGTGCTGATCGCCGCGGCGTTCCTGACCGATCCGCTGCTGGGCGTACTGACGGCCGCGTCGATCATCATCCACGAAGTGCCGCACAAGCTGGGCGACTTCGTGGTGCTGCTCAACGCCGGCCTGCGCCGCCGCCGCGCCTTTGCGCTGATCCTGTTCACCAGCTTGTGTTCAGCGGTCGGCGGCATAATAGGGTACTTCGTGCTGCAGCAGGCGCAGGAGTGGACGCCGTACATCCTGGTGATTGCCGCCAGCAGCTTCCTGTACATCTCGGTGGCCGACCTGATGCCGCAGATGCACGAGCGGGTATCCCTGTCCGATGCCGTTCCGCAATTGCTGCTGGTCGGTGTGGGCGTGGCGCTGATCTACAGCGTCACGACGTTGATGCACCACGGGCACGACCATGAGGCACACGCGGATCAAGGCGTGTCCCAGGCGGAGCACGGCCACCGGCACTAGCGCAGGTGGCGCGGCGGGGATGGCCGGCTTTCGTCGACCCAACCAAGGAGTTCTCCATGAGTTTTTCCACCGCCGCTGGCAATGTCGCCCCCACCGTGATCCACACGGACACGCAGGGCCTGGTCCACGGGGATTTCAAGCTTCCCGTGACGGACGGTTCGATCGACGCGTATTACGCCGCGCCCGAAGGCCAGCGTGACCTGCCGGTCGTGCTGGTGATCCAGGAAATCTTCGGCGTGCACGAACACATCAAGGACATCTGCCGCCGGGTGGCCAAGGTCGGTTACCTGGCCGTCGCCGCCAACCTCTATCAACGCCAGGGCGACGCGTCGGTCTACACCGACATCCCGAAGCTCATTTCGGAAATCGTCAGCAAGGTGCCTGACGAACAGGTGTACGCCGATCTGGACGCCAGCGTGGCGTGGGCCGCCGCCAATGGCGGTGACGCGCGCCGCGTGGCGGTGACGGGTTTCTGCTGGGGCGGCCGCCTGACCTGGATGTACGCGGCGCACAATCCGGACGTGAAGGCGGGCGTGGCGTGGTACGGCAAGCTCAGCGTGGGCCACGGTCCGCTCATCAAGCGCGTCGCGCTGGACGTGACCCACGAGCTGCACGGCCCCGTCCTGGGCCTTTACGGCGGCCGTGACGCCAGCATCCCGCTGTCGGACGTGGAAACCATGAAGACGAAACTGGCCGCCGGCAACGCCGCCGCCAAGCAGTCCGAGATCGTGGTCTACCCCGAAGCCGATCACGCGTTCCTGGCGGACTACCGGGCCAGCTACCACCCCGAGGCCGCGAAGGATGGCTGGAAGCGGATGCTGGAGTGGTTCAAGCGGTATCTGTAAGGCGGGGAGGGTGAGCCACCAGGTTGGCCCGCCGGATTTGCCCGATGCAAACGAAAGCCGACCCGTGGGTCGGCTTTTTCGTGCGTCAGCGTGCTTGGGACGGTGTCAGACACCCGCGCTGGGGGCTTACCTATTCACCATTCAATTGCCCGCCTCGCGCAGGCGGCTGGGCAGGAGCTCGCCGTGGCGGGCCAGCAAGGGGTACGCCGCCGCGCCCACAAGGTGCGAGTTGATGCCCTTCATGTCCCGCAGGATGTCCAGGTACAGCGCGCCCACTTCCGCGGCGTCGACCTGGCCGGACTTGATCTTCTGCAGGTGAGTGTCGGCCGCATGGGTTTCGATCGTGCGAAAGCGCGCCTTTTCGCCGGCCAGCGAGCGCGCCTGGCGCAGGTCGTCGTTCACGAAGAGCGCGGCCGCCGTGCGTTGGTTGGCGATGAGCTGGCCCAGGGTGTCGTCCAGGCTGGCGCGTTGCTCGGGCGAGAACGTCCAGCCCTGCTTGCGCAGCTTGGCCACGTGGCTCAGCAAGCCGTGATGCGCGATATCGCCCGCGTGGCCGATGTTGCTGGTGAACGCCAGGATGTCGTCCAGCCGCTGGAGGTCCTCGCGCGTCATGTTCTCCTGGTCCAGTGTCGCCAGGTAGGTGGTGATGGCGTTCTCCAGCTTGTCCAGCGCGCCGTCCAGCTGGCGCGCCTGCACCATGCGGTGGCGGTTGTCGCGCTTGAAGCCGGCCCGCGCGTAGAGCAGCAGCGTCTGCAGCATGTCGGCCATGCGCAGCGCCTCGCGCGCGGCATTGCCCAGCGCCACGGCGGGCACGTCGTGGGCCCATTCGTCCAGGTATTGGGGGCGGGACGGGTCGTTCGGGTCGGCGCGCTTGGGCAGCCAGCGGGTCAGCAGCGCGGCGTACGGCGTCAGGATCGGCAGGAAGGCCAGGGCGATGACGGCATTGAACAGGGTGTGGAAGTTGGCGACCGCGCGGGCGGGGTCGCTCGCCAGATCGCTCATCCAGGGCTCCAGGAAAGGCAACAGCAGCAGCCCGGCCAGCACGCCCAGCACCCGCGTCAGCAGGTTGCCCAGCGGCAGGCGGCGGGCGGCGGGGTCGTCGCCCGTCACGCCTTCGATCATCGGGTTGATCGCCGTGCCCAGGTTGGCGCCCAGCACCAGCGCAAACGCCACGTGCGGCGCGACCATGTTGTGGCTGGCCAGCGACATCACCAGCACCACGACGGCCACGCTGGAGTGCGCGGCCCACGTGAATGCGGCGGACAGCAAGACCGCGGCGACCGGCTGGGTCGACAGGGCGGCAAGGATCATCCCCAACATGGGGGCGGTCTGAAACGGCGCGAAGAGTTCGACGAGCTGGTGCAGCGACAGCAGGAGCAGGCCCAGGCCGATGAAGACCCGGCCCAGGTCGCGGGTGCGGCCGGGCGGGTAGCGCCGGAACATCCAGACACCGGCCAGGATCAGGATCGGGGCGAGCTCGGTCAGGTCGAAGGACAGCAGCTGGACGATCAGCGTGGTGCCCACGTTGGCGCCCAGCATCGCCGCCAGCGCCGGCACCAGGCCGACCACGCCGCCCGCGGCAAAACCGGTGATCATCAGGCCGGTGGCGGTGCTGCTTTGCAGCGCCGCCGTGATGCCCAGGCCCGCAAAAAAGGCCCGCAACCGCGTGCCCAGGGCGCGTCCCAAGGCCGCGCCCAGCGCCGCCCCGAACGCGCGCTGCACGCCGGTTTGGACCATATGCACGCCCCAAAGCAGCAGCGCAACGTAGCCGGCGAAGTCAAGCAGGGTAATGAGTCCAGACATGCAGGCGTTTTTCCGTTCTTTTTATGACAAGTAATAATTCTGTAATGATCGCATGCCGGGGCAGGCTTTGACACCCGGCGCGAAGATACAGGATACGCCGGGCGGGGCTTTGCTGCGTGCGCCCGGGCTCGCGCGTATCATTGCCTGATCGTTGGTGGATGTATTGGAGTTTGGCGTGGCCGTTTCCGTTTTCGATCTGTTCAAGATAGGCATTGGCCCGTCGAGCTCTCATACCGTGGGCCCGATGCGGGCGGCGCTGCTGTTTGCGCAAGGGCTGGAGCGCGACGGCCTTGTTCCGCGCGTGGCCAGCGTGCGGGCCGAACTGTACGGATCGCTGGGCGCCACCGGCAAGGGGCACGGCACCGACAAGGGGGTGCTGCTGGGCCTGATGGGCGAGGCGCCGGATACGGTCGACCCCGCGGCCATCGCCGGCATGATTGCCTCGGTGCGCGCCAGCCGGCAGTTGCCATTGCTGGGCAAGTACCCGCTGCCCTTCGTGGAAAAGGAACACATGATGTTCTACCGCCGCGAAGCCATGGCCGAACACCCCAACGGCATGAAATTCCACGCATTCGACGCCGACGGCCAGTCTCTGCGCGAGGCCCGCTACCTGTCGGTGGGCGGCGGGTTCGTCGTCACAGCCGGCGCCTCCAACAGCCAGGTCATCGCGGCGCACGACCAGTTGCCGTACCCGTTTCGCATGGGGCGGGAACTGCTGGCCATGTGCCAGGACAACGGTTTGACGGTGGCGCAGGTCATGATGCAGAACGAGCTGACCTGGCGCGAAACCTCGGAGGTCAATGCCGGCCTGGACCGCATCTGGCAGGTCATGCAGGACTGCGTGGCGCGCGGCTGCGGCATCAACTATCCGGAGGCGGACGGCGAGTTGCCTGGCCCGTTGCGCGTGCGCCGGCGCGCCCCCGAGCTATACCGCAATCTCACCCAGCGGGCCGAGCGCACGTTGTCCGACCCGCTTTCCGTCATGGATTGGGTGAACCTGTACGCGATGGCCGTCAACGAAGAGAACGCCGCGGGCGGCCGGGTGGTCACGGCGCCGACCAACGGCGCGGCGGGCATCATTCCGGCCGTGCTGCACTATTACGACCGCTTCGTGCCGGGCGCCAACCGCGAGGGCGTGCGCGAATTCCTGCTGACCGCGGCGGCGATCGGACTGCTCTATAAGTACAACGCGTCGCTGTCCGGCGCGGAAGTGGGCTGTCAGGGCGAAGTCGGCGTGGCCTGTTCGATGGCGGCCGGCGGACTGGCGGCGGCGCTGGGCGGGTCGGTGGAGCAGGTGGAAAACGCGGCCGAGATCGGCATGGAGCACAACCTTGGCCTGACCTGTGATCCCGTCGGCGGGCTGGTGCAGATTCCCTGTATCGAACGCAACGCCATGGCCTCGGTCAAGGCCGTGAACGCCGCCCGCATGGCGCTGCGCGGCGACGGACAGCACTACGTGTCGCTGGATTCGGTCATCAAGACCATGCGCGAAACCGGCGCGGATATGAAAACCAAGTACAAGGAAACGGCGCGGGGCGGTTTGGCGGTGAATATCGTCGAGTGCTGAGCGATGTGATGCCGAGGTCGTTGTTGCTGCAACGCACCCGCGGCAAGGTGTCTGACACCCAGGGGAGATGATCTCGGGCGTGTCGCAACATCTCAGCGGGTGTCAGACACCCATCCCTGCAACGGCGTCGGATTTGAACGCAAAAAAGCCCGCCGAAGCGGGCTTTTTTTGCGGCCGGTGACCGGTCAGATCACGCGGGCATTCTGCAGCGCGGCGATGCGGGCCGGGATCGGCGGGTGCGAGGCGAACATGGCCGCCAGGCCGCCCTTGCCGGTGATGCCGGACGCTTCGAAGGACTTGGGCAGCTCGCCCGGTTCCAGGCCGCCCAGGCGGGCGAGCGCGCGGATCATCGGTTCGCGGGCGCCCATCAGGTGGGCCGAGCCGGCGTCGGCGCGGTATTCGCGCTGGCGCGAGAACCAGGCCACGATGATCGAGGCCAGCACGCCGAAGATGATTTCACAGACCAGCACGGTGACGAAGTACCCGGGGCCGATGCCGCGTTCGTTCTTGAACACGACGCGGTCGATGAAGTAGCCGACCACGCGCGCCAGGAAGATGACGAAGGTGTTCACCACGCCCTGGATCAGGGTCAGGGTGACCATGTCGCCGTTGGCGATGTGCGCGACTTCGTGCGCCAGCACGGCCGCGACTTCCTCTTCGGTCATGCTTTCGAGCAGGCCCGTGGACACCGCGACCAGCGAGTCGTTCTTGAATGCGCCCGTGGCAAATGCGTTGGGGGCGCCTTCGTAGATGGCGACTTCGGGGCGGCCGATGCCGGCGCGGTCGGCCAGTTGGTGGACGGTGTCGACCAGCCAGGCCTCGCGCTGGTTGCGGGGCGAGTTGGGATCCAGCACCTGCGCGCCGGTGCTCCATTTGGCCATGGGCTTGCTCATGAGGAGCGAGATGATGGCGCCGGTGAAGCCGACCACGACCGAGAAGATCAGGAGCGCGTTGAAGTTGATCCCGTTGGCCGTGATGACACGGTCCACGCCCAGGATGCGAAGCGTGGCCGACAGCACGAGCATGACGGCCAGGTTGGTGATGACGAACAGAACAATGCGTTTCATGTTTTTTATATTCCTCTGCGAGCGGCAAATACCCGGATTTCGACATGGCGGAGCCTTGCCAGTTCCCCGACTCGCCGGCTCCTCGCCCGGTGACGGAGAGTATAGTATCGCTTTCCCTTATTCCTTCCCTCTTTTCCCTTAGCGTAGACCCGCATGCAAGCACTTTGGATGTTGGTGGCGTCCGCCATGTTCGCCATCATGGGGTCGTTCGTGAAGCTCGGCACCGAACACGGCGCATCGCTGCCGCAGGTCGTGCTCTTTCGCGGCCTGCCCTCGGTGATCCTGCTGCTGCTCTGGGCGCGCGCCGGCCGCCAGTCCATCATTCCCACCAGCTGGAAGCTGCACATCTGGCGCAACCTGTCCGGCGTCACTTCGATGTGGCTGGGCTTTTTTGCCATCTCCCATCTGCCGCTGGCCACCGCCACCAGCCTGAACTACACGGCGCCGCTGTTCATCGCCTGCTGGATGCTGGGATGGGGCGGGGCGCAGCGCGACCCGGTGCGGATCCTGGCCGTGGTGCTGGGCTTTCTGGGCGTGATCGCCGTGCTGCGGCCAAGCATCAACGACGACCAGTGGCTTGCCGCCCTGCTCGGCATGGGGGCGGGGGCCATGTCCGCCATTGCGATGATGCAGATCCGCCAGTTGGGCCGCATTGGCGAACCCGAATGGCGTACCGTGCTGTTCTTTTCGGTGGCCGTGTGCGCCTCCAGCGCTGGCGGCCTGGCTTTCGAGGGCTGGGGCTACGCGGACTGGACCGGCTACCTGTCGCTCCTGGGCGTGGGCGTCGCGGGGCTGTTCGGGCAGTTGGCCATGACCCGGGCGTTCGGCATGGGGTCGGCGCTGCTGACCGCCGCCCTGCAATACAGCACCATCATCTTCGCGGCACTGATCGGCATGGGCTTCTGGGGCGACCATCTGGACGTCGTGGCCTGGGCCGGCATGGGCCTCATCATTTTCGCGGGCCTGCTGTCGGTGTGGCGCACCATGCGCGACCCCAAGCCGGGCTGATCCCGGCGCCCGCCGCTTTTCACACAGGAGCCCCATCGCATGACGACGACCCTGATCACCGCTGCCGATCTCTCGGCCCGCCTGGACTCGCCCGACGTGCGCGTGTTCGACGTGCGCCATGACCTGACCAATCATTTGGCGGGCCGCCAGGCCTACGACGCAGGCCACATCCCCGGGGCCCGCTTCCTAGATCACGAAACCGAGCTGGCCGCCGCCCGCACCGGCAAGAACGGACGGCATCCGCTGCCCGACCGGGCGCAATTCGGCGCCCTGATGGCCGCGCATGGCGTGACGCCCGGCACGCTGGTGGTGGCCTACGACGCCAGCGGCGGCATGTACGCCGCGCATCTGTGGTGGATGCTGCGCTGGCTGGGCCATGACCGGGTCGCCGTGCTGGATGGCGGTTGGCAGGCCTGGACGGCTGCGGGGCTGCCCGTCAGCCACGATCCGGCGCCGGCGGTGCAGCCGGGCACGCCTGTCGAACCGGGCAAGTCCCTGGCGGGCACGGTCGATGCCCAGGCGGTGCTGGCCAACATCGCCCAGCCGTCGTTCACGGTCGTCGACGCGCGCGCCGCCAACCGGTATCGCGGCGAAGTCGAACCCATGGACCCGGTGGCCGGCCATATCCCCGGCGCGCTGAACCGCCCGAACGGCGAAAACCTGCAGCCCGATGGCCGTTTCAAGACGGCCGAGCAGCTGCGCGCGGAGTTCGGCAGCCTGCTGGCCGGGCGCGACCCAGCCTCGGTCGTCCACCAGTGCGGCTCGGGCATCACGGCCTGCCACAACCTGCTGTCCATGGAGATTGCCGGCCTGACGGGCTCGCGCCTCTATCCGGGGTCGTGGAGCGAATGGTGCAGCGATCCCGCCCGGCCGGTAGCCAAGGGCGATTAAACGAACAAAAAGCCAGGGCAACGCGCCCTGGCTTTTTCATGGGCGGTGCGCGGCCATTACCAGACGGCGGCCAGCTTGACGCGGCCGGACACGCTTTCGGCGATCTCCAGGAAGTGGTCGAGCGGCGGGGTGGCCAGCCCCGGCACCTTGGCCATGTCGTCCCAGCGCCGCAGACGGATCGCGTCCGGCGCGCCGGGCATGCTGGCGAAGTCGACCGCCTGGCCCGCGTCGAAACTGCCGCCCTGCAGCGCCAGGCTTCGGCGGGAATCGTCCGACAGCTTCGCTTCGTACTGCGGTTCCACGTAGCAGAGGTAGCGCTTGGCTTCCACGTGCAGCCGAATGGGGTCCAGCACGGCGGAACTGAACAAGCCGCGCAGGAAGGGCAGCACGAAATACTGATGCTTGTCGTCGATGCCGCGCAGCGTGGGCGTGCCCGGCCGGTCGGCGATCAGATGGCCCAGGTCATGCAGCAGGCAGGCCGTGATGAGATGGGCCTTGGCGCCGTGTTGTTCGGCCAGTGCGGCCGTTTGCAGCGCATGGCGCAGATGGCTGACGGATTCGCCGTCATAGGACCGGTGTCCGCGTTCAAGGAAAAGCTGTTCGATGTCTTGCAGGGTCAAGGCCATGGTTGTCTCCTGAGTGGCCGCAAGGGGAAGAGGCGGGACAGTGACCGCGACGGTCAGCCGGCTGCCGGCGCCATCTCCAGAAAGCGCGCGATGAGTTGCACCGGTTGGCGCTCGCGCAAGCAGTACAGGTATTCATTCATCACGATGCCGGCGTCCTGGATGTCCAGGGCCGCCAGATCGGGATGGGACGGAATTTCGCGTGACGGGATGAGGCTGATGCCCAGTTCGCACAGGATGGCCTGGCGGATCGACTCGCGGCTGCCGATCTCCAGCGTGCGGCGCACGGTGACGCCGGCCGCTCGCAGCGCGTCTTCGGTCAGTTGGCGCGTCATGGAGCCGGGCTCGCGCAGCAGCAGCGCATGCTCGGCCAGATCGGCCAGCCGCACCTGGCCGCGCCGGGCCAGCGGATGATCGCGATGCGCCACCACGCGGATCGGGTCCGCGGCGATCTTGCGGCGGTACAGGTGCTTGTCATCCATCAGAAAGGAAGACGTGGCAATCTCGATGCGGTAATCCTGCAGCGCCTGCAGCATCGACTGCGAATTGCCGATCGTGACCGTCAGGTCGATGCCGGGATAGCGCTGGTTGTAGCGCCGCACGGTATCCATGATGTAGTAGGGGCCGGTCGCGCCAATGCGCAGGTTGCCCTCGCGCAGGTCGCTCGCGTCGCGCAGCCGGAAGTCGATCTCGGTCTCCTGCTGCACCAGCTTCTCGACCATCGGCATCAGGTTTTGCCCGGCGTCCGACAGCCGCATGCCGCGCCCCTGCCGATGAAACAGCTCGATGCCGTAGCGCGATTCAAGCTGGCGCAATTGCCCCGTCACCGTGGGCTGGCTGACGCCCAGCTGGGCGGCGGCCTTGGTGACGGTTCCGCAGCGGGCCACGGCATAGAAGGATTTGAGTTCGGCGACGAGCACGGTCGGGGGGCGAAGGTTGGACGCAATGCGCAAGACCGCCAGTACACCAAAATAATTTGATGTTTTTATTACTGCATTTGCGCGAAGTGTCATAAACGCTCAATACGCGGCTCCCATACTGCCTTCGTTCCCAGACCGGAGGCCCCATGCCCCAACGCGATACCGCCTTTCTCTCCGTGCAGAATCTCGTGAAGCGATTCGGCAGCCACACGGCGCTGGCCGACGTTTCGCTGGATATCCGCGCCGGAGAATTGGTGTGCCTGTTGGGGCCGTCGGGGTGCGGCAAGACGACGCTGCTGCGCGCGATCGCCGGCCTGGAGCGCCAGGACAGCGGAACCATCGTGCTGTCCGGTCGTGATATTTCGCATGCCGAGCCGCAGGCGCGCGACTACGGCATCCTGTTCCAGTCCTATGCGCTGTTTCCGAACCTGACCGTGGCCCAGAACGTGGCCTATGGCCTGAGCGGCAAGCGCGCCCATCGCAACCACGTCGCCAGCCGCGTCGAGGAAATGCTGACGCTGGTCGGCCTGGCCGGCGCGGCGCAGAAGTATCCCGGCCAGATTTCGGGCGGCCAGCAACAGCGCGTGGCGCTGGCGCGCGCGCTGGCCCCGTCTCCGTCGCTGCTGTTGCTGGACGAACCCATGTCGGCGCTGGATGCGCGGGTGCGCGAACACCTGCGAATCGAACTGCGCGCGCTGCAAAAGCGCCTGTCCATCACCACGCTGATGGTGACGCATGACCAGGAAGAGGCCATGGTGATGGCCGACCGCATCGCCGTGATGAATGGCGGGGTGATCGAGCAGTACGGCACGCCGCGCGAACTCTACCGCCAGCCGGGATCGGCCTTCATCGCCGACTTCGTGGGCGAAGCCAACTGGCTGCCGTTCGAACGCATCGATACGCATCGCGCCCGGGTGGGGCGGCAGGAGCTGGCGGTTGACGCGGCGCTGGAGGCCCGCTCGGGCAAACTCTTCGTGCGGCCCGAAGCCGTGCGCGTCAGCATGGCCAAGCCCGAAGAGCCCAACGCCATGCTGGCCGACGTGCTGGACGGCGTGTTCCTGGGGCGCAGCTACCGCCTTGCCCTGCGCCTGGAAGGCGTGCCTGGCGCCACCGTGCATTCCATCGTGTCCCCCGAAACCGGAGATGCCCTCTTGGGCCCTCACGCTGCCAGCCGTTGCTGGGTGGAGCTGCCGCGCCATGCGATACGCGCCTACGCTTGATCCGGCCATGAACGATTCGCGCGCCGTGGGTCAGACCGTGCCCCATTCCCCGGCTCCCGCCGCCTTCGCCCCGCTGCCCGCCTTGGGGCGCCGCCCGCTGCCCGCCTGGATCGGCGCGCTGGGCCTGGCGCTGGGGCAGGGCGGTCTGGCGCTCGGCCTGCTCGTTTTCCTGGCGCTGCCCCTGGCGGCGATCCTCGTCAAATCGGTGACGGACGCCGATGGCGGCTGGGCCGGCCTGTCTGTCATCGCGGGCATCATCGGCGCCGATGGTTTCCTGGACATGGTGGGGCGCAGCCTTGCCGTGGGAATCGTGACGACGTTGCTGGTCGTGCCTTGCGCCTACGGCTTTGCCTATGGCCTCACGCGCACCCGCCTGCCGGGCAAGGGCATCCTGCGCACGATCGCGCTGTTGCCGCTGCTTGCGCCGTCGCTGCTGCCCGGCATCGCGCTGGTCTATCTGCTGGGCAACCAGGGACTGCTCAAGGGCCTGACTGGCGGCGCCACGATCTATGGCTTCTGGGGCATCGTGGTGGGCGAGGCGTTCTACACGTTTCCGCATGCGCTCATGATCCTGCTGACGGGCCTGGCGCTGGCCGACGGCCGCCTCTATGACGCGGCGCGCGCCATGGGCGCGGGCACGTGGCGCACCTTCATGACGGTCACGCTGCCCGGCACGCGTTACGCGGGGTTCTCGGCGTGCTGCGTGGTGTTCACACTGACCGTCACGGACTTTGGCGTGCCCAAGGTGGTGGGCGGCGACTACAACGTGCTTGCCATGGAGGCCTACAAGGCGGTGGTCGGGCAGCAAAATTTCCCCAAGGGCGCGGCCATCGGCATCCTGTTGCTGCTGCCGGCGCTGCTGACCTTCGTGCTGGATCGCCGGCTGCGGGCCCGCCAGGGCGCCCAGATGAGCGGCCGCGCGCAGCCTTACGCGGCCGGCGTGAACGGCCGCCGCGACGCGGCATTCCTGGCCCTGTCCGGCGTGATGGCTGCCTTTCTGCTGCTCATCATCGGTGTGGCGGTGTGGGCGTCGTTCGTGAAGATGTGGCCGTACAACCTGTCGATGTCGCTGCGTTCTTACGACTTCGACAACATGGACGGCGGCGGCTGGCTCGCCTGGCGCAACAGCCTGCAGCTCGCGTTCTTCACGGCGCTCGCGGGCACCGTGGTGGTCTTTGTGGGCGCGTGGATGATGGAGAAGGTGCCAGCGCGCGGCGCGATGGCGCGCGGCCTGCGCGGCATGGCCGGCATGTTGGCGCTGATGCCGATGGCGGTGCCGGGGCTGGTGCTGGGCCTGGGCTACATCTTCTTTTTCAATAGCCTGGCAAACCCCCTGAACGTGCTGTACGGGACGATGCCGCTGCTGGTGCTGTGCACGGTCGTGCACTTCTACACCAGCGCCCACCTGACAGCCGCCACGGCGCTCAATGCGCTCGACCCGGAGTTCGAGGCCGCCTCCGCGTCGCTGAAGGTGCCGCGCCTGACGACCTTCCTGCGCGTGACGCTGCCGATGTGCCTGCCCGCGGCGCTGGATGTTGCCCGCTACCTTTTCGTATCCGCCATGACGACGGTGTCGGCCGTGGTGTTTCTCTACAGCCCGTCGACGGTGCTGGCCGCCGTGGCCGTGCTTAACATGGACGACGCCGGCTTCATCGGTCCGGCCGCCGCCATGTGCACGGTCATCATGGCCAGCTCCGCCGTTGCCGCCCTGGTCTTGCACCTGGCCAGCCGTGCCCTGGTGGCGCGCACGCAGGCCTGGCGGCGCCCGGCGACCCGTTGACCGGCCAATTTTTCAGGATGACTTCCATGACAGTTCAACCCTTGGCCGTCCGCCTCGAGGCGGTGATCTTCGACTGGGCCGGCACGCTGGTCGACTTCGGCTCCTTTGCGCCCACCAAGGTGTTCGTGGACGCGTTCGCGCAGTTCGGCATGGACGTGTCGCTGAAGGAGGCGCGCGGCCCGATGGGCATGGGCAAGTGGGACCACATCCGTACGCTGTGCGACCAGCCGGCCATCGCCGCCCAGTATCAGGCCCGCTTCGGCCGCGTGCCCAGCGACGACGACGTCACCGCCATCTACGAGCGCTTCCTGCCGATGCAGCTGGAGAAGGTGGCGCAGTATTCGGCCGCCATTCCCGGCGCGGCCGACGTGATGCGCGCCTTGCGCGGGCGCGGCCTGAAGATCGGGTCGTGCTCCGGCTATCCCGCCAGTGTGATGCGCCGCGTCGTCGAGCGCGCGGCCGCCGATAACCTGACGCCCGATTGCATCGTCGCCAGCGACGAGGTCCCGCGCGCGCGTCCGGCGCCCGCGATGGCCTTGAAGAACGTGGTCGAGCTGGGCCTGTCCGACGTGGCCGCGTGCATCAAGGTCGACGACACCGCGCCGGGCATCGAAGAAGGCCGCCGCGCCGGCATGTGGACCGTCGGCCTCTTGCTGTCGGGCAACGCCGCGGGCCTGACGCTGGACGAATACCTTGGCCTTGCCGGCCCCGCCCGTGACGCAGCACGCGCCGCCGCGCGCGCGGAGCTGGTACCG
The DNA here is from genome assembly GCF_029866465.1 of Achromobacter mucicolens. Taxonomy (NCBI): domain Bacteria; kingdom Pseudomonadati; phylum Pseudomonadota; class Betaproteobacteria; order Burkholderiales; family Alcaligenaceae; genus Achromobacter; species Achromobacter mucicolens. Next base: position 1,563,083 of record NZ_CP123364.1, read on the forward strand.
GCCGGCCCGCATTACGTGATCGACACGGTGGCTGATCTGCCGGCCGTGGTCGACGACATCGAAGCCCGTCTGGCGCGAGGCGAACGCCCCTGATCTAAACCCTTCCGCCCGGCGTCCCGGGCCACCCCTAAACCTTTGACTCACCGCGATCCGCAGCCGGCAGCCGCCGGCCGCGGGGACCTCGTTCATCCTGTTTTTCGCTCACGCACGGAGTTGTTCATGAATCGCTACAAGCTGCTTGCACTGGCCGCCGCCCTGACGGGCGTGATGGGCGCCGCCTCGGCCGAGACCACGCTGACCGTCTACACGGCGCTGGAAGCCGACCAGATCAAGGCCTACCAGGCCGCCTTCGAAAAGGCCAATCCCGACATCAAGATCCAGTGGGTGCGCGACTCCACCGGCATCATCGCCGCCAAGCTGCTGGCCGAGAAGAACAACCCCAAGGCCGACGTGATCTGGGGCCTGGCCGGCACGGCGCTGGGCCTGATGGACAAGGAAGGCATGCTGCAGCCCTACGCCCCCAAGGGCCTGGACCAGATCGCCGCCAACATGCGCGACGCCAAGGCCGAACCCGCCTGGGTCGGCATGGACGGCTACGCCGCCGCCATCTGCTTCAACACGATCGAAGCCGATAAGCAGAAGCTGCCCAAGCCCACGTCGTGGCAGGACCTGACCAAGCCGGTGTATGCCGGCAAGATCGTCATGCCCAACCCGGCCTCGTCCGGCACGGGCTTTCTGGACGTGAGCGCCTGGCTGCAGATGTTTGGCGAAGAAAAGGGCTGGGCTTACATGGACGCCCTGCACAAGAACATCGGCTCGTACACGCACTCGGGTTCCAAGCCGTGCAACATGGCCGCCGCCGGAGAATTCCCGATCGGCATTTCGTTCGACTACCGCGCGGCCAAGCTGAAGGCTGATGGGGCGCCGGTCGAAGCCGTGTTCCCCTCGGAAGGCCTGGGCTGGGAAGTGGAGGCCACCGCCATCATGAAGGGCACCAAGAACCTGGAAGCCGCCCGCAAGCTGGCTGACTTCTCGGCCAGCCGCGAGGCCAATGAGCTGTACAAGGCCAACTTCGCGGTGCTGGCGATTCCGTCGATCGCCACGGCCAACCCGAACCTGCCCGCCGACCTGACCGCGCGCATGATCAAGAACGACTTCACGTGGGCCGCCACGAATCGCGACCGCATCATCGCCGAGTGGACCCGCCGCTACGACGGCAAGTCCGAGCCCAAGAAGAAGTAAGGCGGCGTCCCGGCGATGAAGACTTACGACGTAATCGTGGTGGGCGCGGGCATGCTCGGCATCGCGCATGCCTGGGCGGCCGCCAAGCGCGGCCTGTCCGTGGCCGTCATCGAGCGCAGCCGCCAGGCCCACGGCGCCACCATCCGCAACTTCGGACAGGTCATCGTGACGGGGCAGGCGCCTGGCACGATGCTGTCGCACGCGCAGCAGTCGCGCGAGCTGTGGCTCGACCTGGCGGACAAGGCGGGCTTTCATGTGCGCGCCAACGGGGCGCTGGTGCTGGCCCGCAACGGCGACGAGGCCGACGTGCTGCAGGAGTTCGCGGACACGCGCCTGCGGCAGGAAGGGTATCGCGCGGATCTGCTTTCCGCGCGTGAGGTGACCGGCCTTTATGGCGGCCGGCTCGCGCATCACTGCCTGGCGCTGCGCGGCCACGACGATCTGCAGATCTATTCGCGCGAGGCGCTGCCGGCCATCACGCACTACCTGCAGTCTTCGTTGGGCGTGGACTTCATCACCGGAACGCTCGCGCGCGCCGTGGAAAAGGGCGAAGTCAGCACGTCGGCGGGCGACTTCACGGGCACGCACGTGTTCGTGTGCCCGGGCCACGACTACCTGACCCTGCTGCCGGAACTGTTCGCGCCGCTGGATCTGGAGGTCACGCGCCTGCAGATGCTGCGTGCGGTGTTCGACACGCATCCCATCGCGCTGGACCGGCCGCTGCTGACCGGGCTGTCGTGCGTGCATTACGGCGCGTTCTCGGACCTGCCCACGGCGCAGGCGCTGCGCGGCGTGATCCAGGCGCGCACGCCCATGCTGCTGGAAAACGGCATCCACCTGCTGATCAGCCCCACGCCCTACGGCGAACTGATCATCGGCGATTCGCATCGCTATGGGCAGGACGCGCTGCCGTTCAATGACGAGGCCGTCGACAACGCGATGCTGGACCTTGCGTCGCAGGCATTGGGCGCGCGGCTGCGCGTGGTGGAGCGCTGGCAGGGCGTCTACGGCGCGCACGGGCCGGCGCCGTTCTCGGTCATGCCGGTGGATCCGGCGACCACGGTGGCCGTCATGCACTCCGGCGTCGGCATGACGGTGGGGCTGGCGATCGGCGAAAGGACGATCGCTGGTGTCATCGGACGCTGACGCACGCTGACGCGTCCAGACGAAAAAAGGGCCTCGCGAATCGGAACCGATGTCGCGAGGCCCTTTGTCTTGCAAGCCGGGGCAGGGGAACTACACCGCTTGCATGATGCGGCGGTACCACTCATGAAAGTGCTGCATGCCGTCTTCCATGGGTGACTGGTAGGGACCGGTCTCGTTCACGCCGCGCAGCATCAATGCCTTGCGGCCAGCGTCCATGCGTTCGGCGATTTCGTCGTCCTCGATGGCCGTTTCCATGTAGGCCGCACGCTGCGCCTCGACGAATTCGCGCTCGAAGGCGGCGATTTCCTCGGGGTAGTAGAACTCGACCACGTTCACCGTTTCCTGCGGGCCCTTCGGGTACAGCGTGGACAGCACCAGCACGTGCGGATAGAGCTCGATCATGTGCGTCGGGAAGTACGTGACCCACACGGCGCCGAAGTCGGGGGCGTCGCCTTCGCGGAACGACAGCAGGCGGTCGTGCCACTGCTTGTAGACGTCCGAGCCGGGTTGCGCCAGCGCATTGTGCACGCCCACCTTCTGCAGGCTGTACCAGTCGTTGAACTCCCAGGTCAGGTCGTCGCATGTGACGAAACGCCCCAGTCCGGGATGGAACGGGCCGACGTGGTAGTCCTCGAGGTAGACCTCGATGAAGGTCTTCCAGTTGTAGTTGCACTGATGCACTTCAACGTGGTCCAGCACGTAGTCGCCGAAGTCGAATTCGGGACGCGCAAACAGCGGCGCCATGTCGGCGGCCGGATCGCGCGGGCCTTCGAAGAGCAGCCCGTGGCAATCGCGCAGGCGGAACTTCTGCAGGTTCATGCAGGGCGTGGTCTCGAACTGCGGCGCGCCCAACAACTCACCCTGGTTGTTGTACGTCCAGCGATGCAGCGGGCAGACAATATTGCCGCCCGTGGCCTTCAGGTTGCCGTGCGTGTTGCAGTTGCCGGCCACGTTGCCGGCCTGGCCGCCAAGCATCAGTGCCTGACGGTGGCGGCAGACATTTGAGATGAGTTCGACGCCGTGCTGGTTGCGAACCAGCGAGCGCCCTCCGTTTTCCTGGACCAACGTACGCCAATCCCCGATTTCGGGCACCAATTTCTGGTGGCCGACATAAAGCGAGGATTGCTTGAAAATGAGTTCTTGCTCGCGGGCAAAGAGGGCTTCGTCAAAATATGCGCTGACGGGTAGCTGGGTGCGAGCTGGCACGACATGTGCCATCCGACCGATGTCGGTCATGATTCCCTCCGCTCGGATAAAAAAGCCAGGACGGTTTGAGCCTTGCCAGGTGCTTTTGTTCAAGTCCAGGATCCCGGCGGCGGTTCCGGCGGGTCTTGTTCGTGAATTCGAGCCTGGTTGAATCCGTTCTGGCGCGAAGAAAAATCGGTGTCTGGCCGATCAAGTAAGCCGTGAATTGTACCCCAAGGGCCTGTGCGACGCCCGGGGCAATCCCCCCGGCTTATCGAGGCAATCTGCGGGTGGCGTTGACCCGGCGCAAAGCGCGATTAACCCCTTAATCCGTAGGTCTTTCAGACGAGGCGGCGCGTGGCCGGATGACGGCGCAGCAGCCAGCTGCTGGCGGCTGACAACGCAAACACCATCATCGTCAGCAAGGGCACTGCCCACACATCGCGGTCCCCGCCGGAAAAGGCGCCCGCGCGGCGCGCGACATCCAGGAAGACTGGATGGATGAGATAGACGCCAAAGGTCAGCGGGGCCAGCGCGGCAAGCCTGGGCAGCCGCGGCGAGGACACGATCCATTGGAACGCGGCCAGCGACATGAACGGGACCGTCAGGCTGAAGTAGTCGTAAAAGTAGGTGTCCAGCACGTGGCCGTTGGACATGATCGTCACGCCCATCGCCGTCGCGGCCACGGTGGCGGCAAGCATCAGGCCCGGGCGCGGCACGCGCATCTCGCCGTCAAAGATCAGGCGGCCGGCGACGAAGTAGCCCAGATAGGGCAGGAACCACGTCAGGAAAAAACCATGCGGCGCGCCCAGCGCGCGGCGATACAGGGCGTCAAGGATTGCCACCCCCAGGATGCCCACGACCCACAACGCGCGCGCCTTCGGCGTGCTGCGCGCATACAGCACCCGCACCAGCGGCGCGAACAGGTACAGGCCGACGATCATGTACAGGTACCACAGGTGGTAGTAGGGCTCGCCCTGCGCGACCTTGCGCGGCCAGAACGAAAAGTCCACGCGTCCGTCGTCCCACCAATCCAGGCCGGTGCGCCACGCCAGGTAGAAGAGCGTCCAGAACAGCAGCGGCGCGCAGATCCGCGCCATGCGTTTGCTGTAGAAGCGCCGCGCATCGTGCGGCTTGTCGGGATCGAGCAGCAGGGCGCCACTCACCATCACGAAGACGGGCACGCACCAGCGCGCGGCCGAGTCATACAGGTTGGCAGCCAGCCATGCGCCGCGGCCGTGCGCGGCGGGATCGCTGACGATGAGTGCCGCGCTGTGCAGCAGAACGACGGCCAGCGCAGCCAGCCATCGGGCTGAGTCAAGGCGGGCGTATCGGTCTTCGGAGTGAGGCATCGGGCTCCCGGATGGTTCGGCTTCTTCTCGCCTTACCTTATCAGCGGCGCCACGCCGATTTCTGTATCCAGGGGTTAACCCGCGCGTAAAAAACCGACAGGGCCGGGAGGGCGCTGTCGGGGGGAAGGGGCCTGCCCGCAGCTGAGCCGCGGGCAGGCCGATCGCGGGCCGGCGGTCCGCGAACGTTTTGTCACGAAACCGGCGGGTCGAGGCTTACTGCAGGACGATGTTGGCCTGCTTGATGAGCTGCGACACGATGGGCTGCTCGGTCTTGATCTGCTTGTCCAGTTCGGCGGCGGTGCCCGAACGCGGGTCGATGCCCATGTCCAGCAGGCGCTTTTTCACGGCTTCGTCCTGCAGCGTTTCGGTCAGTGCGGCCTGCAGGCGTTCGACCACGGGGGCCGGCGTGCCCTTGGGTGCAACGAAGCTGAACCAGGCGGTCATGTCGAACGACGGGTAGCCCTGTTCAGCCAGCGTGCCCAGGTTGGGCTGCGTCGCCAGGCGTTTGGGGCTGGTGATCGCGAAGACCTTGACCTTGCCGGCGTCGGCCTGCGGCATGCCGGTGGCCACCATGTCGAAGAACAGGTCCACATCGCCGCTGATCAGGGCGGGCAGGGCCTGCGTGGCGCCCTTGAACGGCACGTGCAGGATGTCGATGCCAGCGCGTTCCTTGAACAGTTCACCGGCCAGGTGCGACGAGGTGCCCGGACCGAACGTGGCGAACGTCAGCTTGCCCGGATTCTGCTTGGCGTAGGCCACCACGTCCTGGGTGTTGTTGAACGGGCGCTTCGGCGTGGACAGCAGGACCAGCGGGCCGACGCCGACCATGCCGATCTTGGCGAAGCTGTCCGGGTCGTAGGGCAGTTCCTTATAGAGATAGCGGTTGGTCACCAGCGTGGAGTTCGTGGCCATCAGGATGGTGTAGCCGTCCGGCGCTTCGCGCGAGACGTAGGCGGCGCCGATGGACGTGCCCGCGCCAGCCTTGTTCTCCACGATCATCGACTGGCCCAGGTTCTTGGCCATCCGCTCGGCCAGCACGCGCGTCAGCACGTCGGTGGCGCCGCCGGCCGGGAAGGGCGAAATCACCTTGATCGGCCGCGCCGGATACGTATCGGCCTGCGCGCCCAGCGCGGCAGCGCTGAGCATCAGGGTGGCGAGCAGTTTGAAGCTGTTGCGAATCATGTTTTCCCCTTGAAATCGCGTGGTCAGAGTGGATCGACGGGCCTGGCTTGGCTGACTTGATACGCACGCCGGGTGCGAACATCGGGCCGCTTGCCAGGTCTCCTTGGATGCTCTAAATTCCGTCATATGGAATTTAATTTTGTCATTCGAAATAAACTATAAAAACGAAGCGTATAGAAATGCAATCATTTTCTGGCGGCAAGCGCGCCGCCCTCCCGCCGTCCAAGCCGGACCAGAAGCTTGAATTGAGCCTGCCCGCGCGCCGCAAGCGCGCCGCCGGCTCGGGAGAAGGCGCCCATTCGCCCGACTTCATCACGGCGCTGGCGCGGGGCCTGGACGTGCTGCGGTGCTTCCGGCACGGCGTGGCCGCGCTGGGCAACCTGGACCTGGCGCGCCTGACCGGCTTGCCCAAGCCCACCATCAGCCGCATCACCTACACGCTCACTGAACTGGGTTATCTGCGCTACCACCCCGACACCGGCAAGTACTCGCCTGGCTATGGTGTGCTGGCGCTGGGATTCGGCCTGCTTGCGGGACTCGAGGTGCGTGAGCTTGCCAAGGCTTCGATGACCGACCTGGCGCGCGAGACCGGTGGCGCCGTGGCCCTGGGCGCCTTCGACGGCGATGCCATGACCTACGTCGAAGCCATCCACGGCTCGTCGGCGCTGTACTTGCGCTTGCCCGTGGGTTACCGCGCCACGTTGGACAGCGCCATGGGGCGCGCCTATCTCGCCAGTCTGCCCGCCGACGAGTGCGACGCCGTCCTCGCGCGTCTGGACCAGGGCGCCCCAGCCGCCGAGACCATTGCGCGGGCGCGCGCCGAAATCGCGCAAACCGGCTGCTGCTTCGCAATCGGCGAATGGCAGTCCGGCATCAACGCCGTCGCCGTGCCGTTCACGTCGATCACGGGCGAGGGCGTCTTCGTCATGAGCTGCGGCGGACCGGCCAGCCTGCTCGAGGCCTCGCTCCTTCGCGACCGCGTGGCCCCGGCGCTTCTGGATGCCGTGGCAGGCCTGGCGGGGGCGCCGGCCTAGCGCGCGGGGCCCTTGCGGGCCGCGCTTGGCTATCTCGTACAATTCACGGATTAATCCACCCCCTAGTGCCCCGGAGGCCCGTTTGGCCAAACCCACTCAAGCTGATCCGCAGAACGACGATCGTCCCTTGCCCCAGGATTTCGAAACGGCGCTGGCCGAACTGGAATCGCTGGTCGCGGCCATGGAAGACGGATCGTTGCCGCTCGAGCAGTCGCTGGCTGCCTACCGGCGCGGTGTGGCGCTCACACGGGTTTGCCAGGAACGACTGGCCCAGGCTGAGCAGCAGGTCAAGGTCCTCGAGGGCGGCCTGCTCCGGCCGCTGGATCCCGCGGCGCTGGACGACGAATAAGAAGCCGATGAAGCAAATTCAACTCGCTTTTCCCGAGTGGTTGCAAGGCCGTGCGCTGCATGTCGAAGACGTGCTCGACGACCTGCTGCCGCCGGCGGACCTGGCGCCTGCCCGTTTGCACGAAGCCATGCGTTACGCCGTGCTTGGCGGCGGCAAGCGCGTGCGGGCCGCTTTGGTCTATGCCGCCGGCCAGGCCTGCCCCGTCAGTGGCAGCGTGCTGGCCATCGAGGCCTCGCTGGACCGTGCGGCGGCCGCCGTCGAACTGATCCACGCCTACTCGCTGATCCATGACGATCTGCCCTGCATGGACGACGACACGCTGCGCCGCGGCCGGCCCACCACGCACGTGCAGTTCGACGAAGCCACCGCCATGCTGGCGGGCGACGCGTTGCAGCCGCTGGCGTTCGAGCTGGTCGCCTCCATGCCGATTGCGCCGGCGCTGATCGTCCAGGCCACCCAGTCGCTGGCGCGCGCCGCCGGCAGCCGTGGCATGGCGGGCGGGCAGGCCATCGATCTGTTCAGCGTCGGCCGCGCGCTGTCGCGCGACGAACTTCAGACGATGCACGGCATGAAGACCGGCGCGATGCTGGCGTGCAGCGTGGCGTTGGGCGGCATCGTGGCGGGCGCCAGCTCGGCCTCGCGCCAGGCGCTGGATGCCTACGCGCAGGCCATGGGCCTGGCGTTCCAGGTGGTCGACGACATTCTGGACGTCACCGCGGACAGCGCCAGCCTGGGCAAGACGCCCGGCAAGGACGCCGCCGAAAACAAGCCCACCTATGTTTCCCTGCTGGGCCTTGACGCAGCGCGGGCCTTCGCCGAGGAACTGCGCGTGACGGCGCTGGCCGCCCTGGCGCCGCTGGGCGACGCCGGCGGGCGACTGGCCCAGCTTGCCGACTTCATCGTTCTTCGAGACCGCTGATCCGAGATCAGCCCGGCCTTCCTGGTAGGCCGGGCCAACGAACCCCATAAAAGCATGACGACAGATTTACTGGACCGCATTCAATCGCCGGCTGACCTCAAGCGCCTGGATCGTCGCGAACTGAAAAAGCTCGCCGACGAACTGCGTGGCTTCGTGCTGGAGTCGGTATCCAAAACGGGCGGTCACCTGTCGTCCAACCTGGGCACCGTCGAACTCACGCTGGCGCTGCATCAGGTGTTCGACACGCCGCATGACCGCATCGTCTGGGACGTCGGCCATCAGTCCTATCCGCACAAGATCCTGACGGGACGCCGGGCCGGCATGGCCAAGCTGCGCCAGCAGGGCGGCATCTCCGGTTTCCCCAAGCGCAGCGAATCCGAGTACGACGCCTTCGGCACCGCGCACTCGTCCACGTCGATCTCGGCGGCACTGGGCATGGCGGTCGCCTCGCGCAATGCGGGCGTGCAGCGCCAGCACATCGCGGTGATCGGCGACGGCGCCATGTCGGCCGGCATGGCGTTCGAGGCCATGAACAACGCGGGCGTCACGCCCGACATCAACCTGCTGGTGATCCTGAACGACAACGACATGTCGATCTCGCCGCCCGTGGGGGCGCTGAACCGGTATCTGGCGCGCCTGATGTCCGGACGCTTTTACGCCACGGCCAAGAATGTGGGCCGGGCAGTGCTGCAGCATGTGCCCCCGGTGCTGGAGCTGGCGCGCCGCTTCGAGGAACACGCCAAGGGCATGGTCACGCCCGCCACGCTGTTCGAGGAATTCGGCTTCAACTACGTCGGCCCCATCGACGGCCACGACCTGGACGCGCTGGTCCCCACGCTGCAGAACCTGAAGGCCCTGGAGGGCCTGCAGTTCCTGCACGTCGTCACGCGCAAGGGCCAGGGCTACAAACTGGCCGAAGCCGACCCGGTGCTTTATCACGGTCCCGGCAAGTTCGATCCGGCCGTCGGCATCCTGCAGTCCAAGGCGCCGGGCAAGCGCACCTTCACGCAGGTGTTCGGCAAGTGGCTGTGCGACACGGCCCAAGAGGACGCGCGTCTGGTGGCCGTCACGCCGGCCATGCGCGAAGGCAGTGGCCTGGTCGAATTCGAACAACGCTTTCCGCAGCGGTATTTCGACGTGGGCATCGCCGAACAGCATGCCGTCACGTTCGCGGCCGGCGTGGCGTGCGAGGGGCAGAAGCCCGTCGTCGCCATCTACTCCACCTTCATGCAGCGCGGCTACGACCAGTTCATCCATGACGTCGCCCTGCAGAACCTGGACGTGACCTTCGCCCTGGATCGCGCCGGCATCGTGGGCGCGGACGGCGCCACGCACGCGGGCAACTACGACATCGCGTTCCTGCGCTGCGTGCCCAACATGGTGGTGGCCACGCCCTCTGACGAAAACGAAACCCGTCTGCTCCTGTCCACCTGTTATCAGTACCCGGGTCCGGCGTCGGTGCGCTATCCGCGCGGCGCGGGCTGCGGCGCGGCGGAAGCCGAAGCCCTGGATACCGTTGAACTGGGCAAGGGCATCGTGCGGCGCGAAGGCAAGAAGATCGCCATCCTGGGTTTTGGCACGCTGGTGCAGGCAGCGCTGGGCGCCGCCGGCAAGCTGGATGCCACCGTGGCCGACATGCGTTTCGTCAAGCCGATCGACCGCGACCTGATCCTGGATCTCGCGAGCCGCCACGACGCGCTCGTCACCGTGGAAGACGCCTGCATCATGGGCGGCGCGGGCAGCGCGGTGCTGGAAGTGCTGAGCGCGGCCGGCGTGCTGATCCCGGTGCTGCAACTGGGCCTGCCGGACGAATTCATCGACCACGGCGAACAATCGGCCCTGCTGGCCGGCCTGGGTCTGGATGCCGCCGGCATCGAACAGTCGATCCGCGCGCGTTACGCCAGCCTGCTGGCCTGAGCCGGCTTCATGCTTGCGGCCGAGGGCGCGCGCCCTCAGCCGCAAGGATGAAACACACTGTTCCGGCCCCTCGGGCATGCGGGCCACAGGGTTACCGCTCCCGATCGCCTGCGGGTGGGCGATAATTAGCCCCTTTCAAGACAACTGGGCGGGTCGCTCCACGGCGCACCGGGCCCGGACAGGTAAGCCGAAATGAATTCTCCGATCGACCCCGCCATCGTGATGCCCGACGTCCAGAGCGCCACGGACACGCGGCATATCCCGATCCAGCGCGTCGGCATCCGCGGCGTGCGTCACCCCATGCTGGTTCAAAGCGGCGACGGCTCGGCGCAAGGCACGGTCGCCAACTGGACGCTGACCGTGGCCCTGCCGCCCGAAGAAAAGGGCACGCACATGTCCCGCTTCGTGGCCCTGCTCGAAAAATACCGCAGCACGCCCATGACGCCGGCGCTGTTCCGCACCATGGCGGCCGACATGCTGCCTCTCTTGCATGCCGAGCGCGGCGACATCACGGCTTCGTTCCCGTACTTCATCAACAAGTCCGCGCCGATCTCAGGCGTGCAGAGTCTGCTCGACTACGAGGTCCAGTGGATCGCGCGCGCACAGGCTGACCGGGTCGAGTTCGAGCTCGTGGTGCAGGTGCCCGTCACCAGCCTGTGCCCGTGTTCCAAGGCCATCTCCGAGTACGGCGCGCACAACCAGCGTTCGCACGTCACGGTCTCGGCCATCCTGAACGAAGACATCTCGATGGACGGCGTGATCCGCCTGATCGAAGACGAAGGCTCCTGCGAACTGTGGGGCCTGCTCAAGCGCCCCGACGAAAAGTTCGTCACCGAGCGCGCCTACGACAACCCCAAGTTCGTCGAAGACCTGGTGCGCGACGTGGCCGCCCGCCTGAACGCCCATCCCGGCATCGCGCGCTATCGCGTCGAAGCCGAGAACTTCGAGTCCATTCACAACCACTCGGCATACGCCGTCGTCGAAGGCTGAGCGCCGATGCGCCATCCGGCGGCCAGCGACTGGCCGCTCATTGCCGGTCTGCAGCAATGGGAAGCGCGGCTGGCCAGCAATCTGGCCAGCCGGGGCCGCCTTGGCGTGGCGCTGTACGAGTTCTTCCGCTTTGGCGTGAAGCAGGCGTGGGCCTGTCTTTTTGGCGGCCTGATGTGCGCGCTGCTGCTGGGCACGCACTGGTGGTATCCCAAGGATGCCGCCCTGGCGCGCTACGACTTCCTGACGCTTGCCGCGCTGGGCATCCAGGCCGCGTTGCTCGCGCTGCGCATGGAAACCTGGAGCGAGGCCCGCGTGATCCTGATGTTCCATGTGGTCGGCACCTGCATGGAAATCTTCAAGACCGCCGCCGGCTCGTGGATCTATCCCGAGGCGAGCGTGCTGCGCATTGGCGGCGTGCCGCTCTTCACGGGTTTCATGTATGCCGCGGTGGGCAGCTATCTTGCCCGTGTGTGGCGCCTCTTCGACTTTCGCTTTCGGGCGCATCCGCCGCTGGCCGCGACGGTGGCGCTGTCGGTGCTGATCTACCTGAATTTCTTCGCGCACCATTACGTCTGGGACTTCCGGTGGGCGCTGTTCGCGATGACGGCCATGCTGTTCGCGCGCACGTGGGTGTATTTCCGGATCTGGCAGGTCTACCGGCGCATGCCGCTCCTCTTGGGCTTCGTGCTGGTGGCGCTGTTCATCTGGTTCGCCGAGAATATCGGCACCTTCGCCAATGCGTGGCGCTATCCCAACCAGTCGCACGTGTGGCAGGTGGTGTCCATCGCCAAGCTGGGCTCGTGGTTCCTGCTGATGATCATCAGCTACGTCATGGTCAGCGCCGTGAACCGGCCGCGGCCCATTGGCCAGGCCGATCTGCCCGCCGCCGACGGGCAGGCGTCTGCCGGTAACGCGTCCCTTATTTCCTGAGCTTTCATCGGCTTGCACGGGATCGCTCAATCGGTGATAATCGAGAGCTTTCTTGCTCGACCGCCCATGGTTTTTGGGTAGCGGGCTGCCCCTTGCGGCGATCGTCGATGATCCTTGATCCACCCATGATGGAAAGCGCGGGTGCAAGACGAACTGCCAGCAAGACATCCTCAAGGAGTTTTACCCATGCGTCACTACGAAGTAGTGTTTATCGTTCACCCCGACCAAAGCGAGCAAGTGCCCGCCATGGTCGAGCGTTACCAAGCACTGGTCACGGGCCAAGGCGGCTCGATCCATCGCCTGGAAGACTGGGGCCGCCGTCAACTGGCCTACCCGATCCAGAAGCTCGTCAAGGCTCACTACGTCTGCCTGAACATCGAGTGCGGCCAAGCCACGCTGGATGAGCTGGAACACTCGTTCCGCTACAACGACGCCGTGCTGCGCCACCTGGTCATCAAGACCAAGAAGGCCCAGACCACCCCGTCGATCATGATGAAGTCGGTCGAGCGCGAAGAAGCCCGCAAGGCTTCGGCGGAAGCTGCCCCGGCTCAGGCCGAGTAAGCACGCTCACGCAGAGCTCATCGCATCAAGTCCCCTCGGTACCAGGCAGGATGAACAAGCTGGAACTCAGCGCACGCGTTCTCGAATGCGAGCCTTTGCGCCACACGCCCGCCGGTCTGCCAGCACTCGAAATGCTGCTGGCGCACGAGTCGGAGGTCATCGAAGCCGGCCACCCGCGCCGTGTCGAACTGACGATCGCCGCCGTGGCACTGGGAGATCTGGCGCTGCTGTTGAAGGACACCGCGTTAGGGTCCGAATTGCTGGTGCAGGGGTTTTTGGCTCCCACCCGCAAGGACTCGGTGAAGATCAAGCTGCATCTGCAGCAGGCACGCAAGATCAAGGCAAGCGCCGGACGCGATCCGCAGGTGGCTTGAAGCGAATGAGACCCAGGGTGCGAGAGCGCCTTCTGAATACGGATAGGTTATGGGGAAGTGGGCAATGACCCAGTCCCCTCAAACATAAAGGCACATATCATGGCTTTCTTCGGAAAACGCAAAGAAAAACGCAAATTCACGCAGCAGAACCCGCTCTTCAAGCGTCGTAAGTTCTGCCGCTTCACCGCAGCCGGCGTCGAAGAGATCGACTACAAGGATCTGGACACCCTGCGCGACTTCGTGCAAGAAAACGGCAAGATCATCCCGGCTCGCCTGACCGGCACCAAGGCAATCTACCAGCGCCAGCTGGACACCGCCATCAAGCGCGCGCGCTTCCTGGCTCTGTTGCCTTACACCGACAACCACAACTAATCCGGGGCACTGAAATGCAAGTTATTCTGCTCGAAAAAGTCGTCAACCTGGGCAACCTGGGTGAAGTCGTGCGCGTGCGTGATGGCTACGCCCGCAACTTCCTGATTCCCCAGAAGAAGGCCCGTCGCGCAACCGACGCCGCCCTGAAGGAATTCGAAGCCCGCCGCGCCGAACTGGAAAAGGCCCAGGCTGAAAAGCTGGCCGCTTCCCAAGCGCTGGGCGAGCGCATGAACGGCTACCAGCTCAAGATCGTTCAGAAGGCCGGCGTCGACGGCCGTCTGTTCGGTTCGGTCACCAACGCCGACATCGCCGAAGGTCTGAAGAAGGCTTCGTTCGAAGCCGTCGAAAAGGCTCAGGTCCGTCTGCCCAATGGTCAGCTCAAGGCCATCGGCGAGTACCCGGTCCAGGTCGCCCTGCACGCCGACGTCGTGGTCGACATCACGGTGCTGGTCGAAGGCGAACTGTCCTGATCCGGCAGTCGCGGTAAAAAGAAGCCGGCCCGCGCGCCGGCTTTTTTTCTTTTCGCGGCAATGGGCCCATTTTCTGCTGAAGGGTGCGTGGCCCCACACCCTCGCTGTACGCTGTCATTCCCGAGGACCTCTTGACTCATCCGCCTGTCCACCACAACGCCCCGCCCGGATTGCGAGCCTGGCTCGACAGCGTGGATGCGTCGCGTGAACCTTCGGTGCGCGATGTGACGATAGATGGCGTGCGCTGCATCATCAAGCGGCGCCGGCCCGGCATCCTGCAGGGCGTGAGCTATGTCCTGCGCTACGTGCGCGCGTTGTTCCTCGCCGTGGGCTGCAAAGTGTTCCTGGGCGAGTTTCCGCGCCCCAGCGTGCTGCTGCGCAATGGCCTGGCCCACGAAGGGCAGCGTCTGGCGCAGTTGCTGCAAGCCGGGGCCCGTGTCCCGGAAGTCTGGTGGCGCGAGCAGAACCTGCTTGTGCTGGAGTTCGTGGGCGAAGACCTGGCCGATCTCATCCGCAACGAAGACTCCACCTCGCGCCTGTGGCTCACGCGCGCCGCCGCGGCCGACCTGGCCGCTTTCCATGTGCGCGGCATGTGGCATGGCGGGGCGCAGATCCGCAACGTGACGTTGCGCGACGGCGAGATCTGGCGCATCGACTTCGAGGAAAACATCGGCGCGACGCTGTCCCGGCCGCTTGCGCAAGCGTATGACCTGTTCCAGATGCTGGCCTCGCTGGTCTCCTTGCGTAAACTCGAAGACGACGACGCCAGGTCGCTGGGCAAGCTGGCGCTGGACGTCTACCTGGAGAGCAATCCGGATCCCGAAGTGCGCATCCGCTTGAAGCGGCTGGCGCGCGTGCTGTGCGGCATCGCCATGCCCCTGCGCCCGGTCCTCGCCCGCTTTCCCTCGCGCGATATCCAAGGGTTTTTCCGCGTCGCGGATATCCTGCAGCCGTTACTATTGAAGCCATGAACACACCCGCCGATTCCCAGCTCGAGTACCTGCGCGTCCCTCCCCATTCCATCGAGGCCGAGCAGTCGGTCCTGGGCGGACTGCTGCTGGACAACGCCGCATGGGACCGCATCGCGGACGTGCTCCTCGAAGAAGACTTCTACCGGCACGACCACCGGCTGATCTGGCACCACATCGCTCGCCTGATCGGTCTGGCGCGCCCGGCCGACGTCATCACCGTGCACGAATCCCTCGTCAGCGCGGGCAAGGCCGAAGAGTCCGGCGGGCTGGCGTACCTGAACGCGCTGGCGCACAACACGCCGTCCGCCGCCAACATCCGCCGCTACGGCGAGATCGTGCGCGAGCGCGCCATGCTGCGCAAGCTGGTGTCCATCGCCGACGAAATCTCTTCGGCCGCCATGAACCCGCAGGGCAAGGAAGCGCGCCAACTGCTGGACGAGGCCGAGTCCAAGGTGTTCAAGATCGCCCAGGAAGGCGCGCGCGGCGCCGCGGGCTTCCAGGAGATCCAGCCGCTCTTGACCCAGGTGGTCGAGCGCATCGACGAGCTCTATCACCGCGAGAGCACGTCCGACGTGACGGGCGTGCCCACG
This sequence comes from Achromobacter mucicolens, assembly GCF_029866465.1. NCBI lineage: Bacteria > Pseudomonadati > Pseudomonadota > Betaproteobacteria > Burkholderiales > Alcaligenaceae > Achromobacter > Achromobacter mucicolens. The sequence continues at coordinate 1,578,667 of NZ_CP123364.1, forward strand.
GGCTTTACCGACCTGGACAAGATGACGTCCGGCATGCAGGGCGGGGACCTCATCATCGTGGCGGGACGCCCGTCGATGGGCAAGACCTCGTTCTCCATGAACATCGGCGAACACGTCGCCATCGAAGAGGGCCTGCCTGTGGCGGTGTTCTCCATGGAAATGGGCGCGGTTCAGCTCGCCATGCGTATGCTGGGTTCCGTGGGGCTGCTGGACCAGCACCGCATGCGTACCGGCAAGCTGATCGCCGAAGACTGGCCGCGCGTCACCCACGCCGTGCAGCTCATGCAGGACGCGCAGGTCTACATCGACGAATCGCCCGCGCTCAGCCCGATGGAAGTGCGCGCCCGCGCTCGCCGTCTGGCGCGCCAGTGCGGCCAGCTCGGCCTCATCATCATCGACTACCTGCAGCTCATGTCGGGCAACGGCTCCGGCGAAAACCGTGCCACCGAAGTGTCGGAAATCAGCCGCTCGCTCAAGGGTCTGGCCAAGGAACTGAACTGCCCGCTGATCGCGCTGTCGCAGCTGAACCGAAGCCTGGAGCAGCGCCCCAACAAGCGTCCCGTGATGAGCGACCTGCGTGAATCGGGCGCTATCGAACAGGACGCGGACGTGATCCTGTTCATCTATCGCGACGAAGTCTACAACCCGGATTCGCCGGACAAGGGCACGGCCGAGATCATCATCGGCAAGCAGCGTAACGGTCCCATCGGCACGGTGCGCCTGACGTTCCAGGGCTCCAGCACGCGCTTCCTGAACTTCTCCGGCGCGCAGCCGCGGGACATGTACTGATCCTCTGGCGACAGCTGCCGCCCAATAAAAAAGCCGCGCAGTGTAAGCGCGGCTTTTTTCATTCTGGACAGCGATCAGTGCTGCGCATCCGGCCGCTTGCCGTAGCGGGCCGCCAGCACGCCGCAGACCATCAACTGGATCTGATGGAACAGCATCAGCGGCAGCACCACCGCACCCACGGCGTGGCCGGCGAAAAGCACCTGAGCCATCGGAATGCCGCTGGCCAGGCTCTTTTTCGAGCCGCAAAAGAGCAGCGTGATGCGGTCTTCGATGCTGAATCCAAAAATCCTGCCGGCCAGGGCCGACAGGCCCAGCGCCAGCGCCAGGATCACGCCGCAGCAGACGACCAGGCCAACCAGCGCGGGGATGGGAGTGCTGCTCCACAGGCCTTCGTTGATGGCTTCGGAAAATGCCGTGTAGACCACCAGCAGGATCGAGCCCTGGTCGACGAATTTGAGCATGGCCTTGCGCTTGTGGACCCAGGCGCCGATCCAGCGCCGCGCGAACTGGCCCAGCACGAACGGCAGCAGCAGTTGCAGCATGATCTTGCCGACCGCATCGAACGAGATCGGCGCGCTGCCGGCGTTGGCCACGACCGTGCCAACCAGCAGGGGCGTGAGAAAGATGCCAAGCAGGCTCGACGCCGACGCGCTGCACACGGCGGCCGGGACGTTGCCGCGCGCCATGGACGTGAATGCGATGGCCGATTGCACGGTGGCCGGCAGGCAGCACAGGAACAGGATGCCCAGGTACAGCTCGGGCGTGACCAGCGGCTCGAGCACCGGCTGCAGCGCCAACCCCAGCAGCGGGAACATCAGGAACGTCGCCGAGAAGATGGTCAGGTGCAGCTTCCAGTGCGTCAGGCCCGCGATGATGGCCTCACGGGAAAGGCGCGCCCCGTGCAGGAAGAACAGCAGGCCCACGGCCACGTTGGTGATCCAGCCGAACACGACGACGCCTTGCCCGTGCGCGGGCAGGAAACTGGCGATGATGACGGTGCAGATCAGGTAGAGGGTGAAGCGGTCTGGCAGGAGTCGAACGAGGCGGGACATGGGAAGGGAGGGAAGAACGGAAAGCGGTGGCGCAGGGCGCCGGAAACGGGGCGTATTGTAGACCCGGCGCGCGGCGGGGCCGTGGCGCGGCCGCGCGAATCGTCCGCGCGCTGAGGCAACCGGCGGCTTTTTACGCGCTCAGGGCGTCATCGCGAGCGCGAGGTCGAAGGCCGCGACCAGGGAAGCATGGTCGGCCAGGCCCTTGCCCGCGATGTCGAACGCGGTGCCGTGGTCAACGCTGGTGCGCACGAAGGGCAGTCCGACGGTGACGTTCACGCCATGATCCAGGCCCAGGTACTTGACCGGGATGAGGCCCTGGTCATGGTATTGCGCCACGACGATGTCGAATTCGCCGCGGCGGGCGCGCATGAAAATGGTGTCGCCCGGCCAGGGGCCGCTGGCATCGATGCCTTCGGCGCGGGCGGCAGCGATGGCCGGCTCGATGATGTCGACGTCTTCGCGGCCGAACTTGCCGCCTTCGCCCGCGTGCGGATTCAGTCCCGCGACGGCGACCCGCGGCTGCGCGATTCCCATCTGGCGGCAGGCGTGGTGCGCCAGGCGCATCGCAGTCAGTTCGGATTCCGGGGTGATGCGCGCCATGACATCGGCCAGCGCGACGTGGATCGTCACCAGCAGCACGCGCAGCTCATCATTGGCCAGCATCATCGCGAAATTCTGCGTGCCGGAGCGGTCGGCCAGGATTTCGGTGTGGCCCGGAAAATCGATGCCGGCCTCGTGCATGGACTTCTTGTTCAGCGGCGCGGTGACGATGGCGCGGATGCGTCCGGCGAGCGCATCGTCGATGGCGGCGCAGACGTAATCGTAAGCCGCGCGGCCGGCCAGCGCGCTGACCCGTCCCAACGGCAGGTCCGCCGGCAGGGCGGGGCTGCACGCCACCACCTGGATGCAGCCGGCATCGGGCCGAGCCTGGCCGATGCCGGCGATCTCGACGATGTCCAGGCGGGCGCCAAGCTGCGCGGCCGCCTGGCGCAGCGCACCCGCGTCGCCATACACCACACAGGGCGCGCCCAAGCCCTGCGCGCAGGCCTTGACGACGATTTCGGGACCGATGCCGGCGGCATCGCCCATGGTGATGCCCACGGGCAGAAGAGTATTCACGATGCAGGCAGAGAGAGGGGGAATGCGGAAATGCTACACCCGAAGCCGGACGGCGCCGGGGGCATCTACTGGGCGGCGGGCTTGGGCGGGTCGATCGGCGCGCATTCGAAGGTGACCGTGGCGCGCTTGGAGCCCAGCCCGGTGGCGTGGTTGGACGTCACGCTGGGTTTGACCAGTTTGCGGCCAAGCGACTGGCAGTATTCGTCCGCGCGCTCCAATGTCTTGATCTTGATCTCGACCCAGCTCAGCAGTTGCGTGCCGGAGCTGTAGGTGACGCTGTATTGGTCTTTTTCGAGGGGCTTGACCTCGCTCATGCTGGAACACGCGGTCAACAGGACGAGGAGGGCGGCGGCAGGGGCAAGGCGAGCAAGCATGAAAAATCCAGGATTCGCGACAGGCTCCCATTACACCACCATGTTGCGCCCGCCGGAAAGACAGGCCGGGCAAAGGCCGCCGGTCAGGGCGCGGCGACCGCGCTGCGCCGGTCGACCTTGCGGCTGAGCACGATCGAGGTCTGGGTCTGCTTGACGCCGTCGATGAGCCCGATGCGGTCCAGCAGGGCGTCCAGCTGCTCGTGGGTCTCGCAGCGCAGGAAGATCAGGTAATCGTAGGGGCCGCTGACGGAAGACACCTCTTCGACCTCGGGCATCTTTTCCAGCTCGCGGATCACGGCCGCCGGCGTCTTGGGCAGCACGCTGATGAAGCAGTAGGCCCGCACCGCTGCCTCTTCCAGCAGCCGGCCCAGGCGCACGCCATAGCCCGCGACGATGCGCTCGCGCTCGAGCCGCGCAATGCGCGCCACCACGGTGGTTCGCGCCAGGCCAAGCTTGCGCGCGAGGATGGCGGCCGGTTCGCGCGCATTGGCCTGCAGCAGGCTCAGCAGTTGCCGGTCGATGGCGTCGAGTCGTTCGTTCATGCGGTGGGCGATGGCGTCGGGCGGATGGCGAAGTGGCGACGGTACAGGCGCCGGCCTGCCCGCGTCAATGCGGCGGGGTTAGCCGTCGGACTCGGGCGGAATGCCGCCGTGATAGATGCGACCGTCGAACTCGAAGCGCGTGATCGTTTTCTGGGCTGCGTCGAAGATGCGGTCGCGGCTGGCGTCGTCCAGGCCGTCGTGGTCCGCGAAGCTGAAACGGCACAGGTCGATGTCGCTGTCATAGAACGCGCTGTGCACGAAACGGCTGACATCCGCCTCATGGGCGAAATGCGCGAATTCACGCAGTTGCTCCATTTCGTGGAACGAGCCGTTGCGGCTGACCAGCAGCATGCCGAACTTGCGCTCTTCGTCCGCCATGGGTTCGGGCGGCGGCGGCGCGTCGCCAGCGTGCGGATCCTGGCAATCGAAGTGCGCGCCGGCCTCGCGCATGGCGGCCAGCACGCGCTGCCATTCGGACTCCTGCAGCGTCAGGCGCGCCATCATGTAGAACAGCCGCTGCCGGCCCAGCGTGCGCGGCTCGGCGCCGCCGACATAACTGGGCCAGGGCGTCGATGCGTCCAGCCCGGCCAGCTCGGCCATCTTGCCATCGCTGTAGCCCAGCCTGTCCTGCAGCCGTTGCAGCGACTGGGCGCTGGGCGGGACGTAATTCTGGATCGTTTTCATGAGCGCGCTCCGGTTTTGCCGGGCGTCTGAAGGCAGCGCCGGCGGCGTGCGCCGCGGTGCCCTTGCGGCTACGCTTCATGCTAGCGCCGACCCCCGTGCTTGCCTAGCCGCGGCAGGGGGTACGCCACGTGCGCCCCCCGTCCGACGTGCGCGGGCGCCGTGCTAGGATTTGCGCCAAATTTCATTGCCAGGAGGCTTACACCATGGATATCCAGGAACAGATCGCCGTCGTCGTGCACACCATCTCGCATCAGGGCGGACGCATCGATGCGCTCAATGCCACGCTGCTGTCGGTGCTGCAATTGGTGAAGAGTTCGCCGGGGCTGCGCGAGGCCATCGAGGCGCAGCTCGAACAGAACTATTCCAGCCTGCTTGCGCGCTCGGAGAACCCGCAATACGTCGCGGGTTTCGAAAGCGTGCGCGACATGGTCGTGACGGCCTTGAAGTGATGTGCGCGGCGGCAGTTACCCACAAGTTCTGTGGACAAGCCTTGGGATAGTGCGGGCATAGATGCCCAAATTCCTTTAATTACAACGGCTTGCGCGGAGCGGTCAAAAGCGGCTCCCTGGCGCATGCGCGGTGCGCAGCCGGACGGCCGCCACGACGGGCCAAGCCCGGGTAATATGCGGCCCCATGCGGAATCAGTATTCATTGGAAGGCCGGAGCCACGCCCTCGCGGCGCGCGTTTCGGAAGCGGCAAAGCTGGCGGCGTTCGACCCCGGCAAGCTTTCCCCCGAGGCGAGGGAAAGCTGGGAGCGCATGGGCCACGGCTTCAAGGCGTGGCACGACTTCGACCAGCGCCACCCGATCCTGCGCCGCCTTGCGCGGCTGCCGGTCATCGGCGCCCTGTACCGCAAGGCGCGCCGCCGCCATGTGCAGCGGGCCAGCGGCAAGCTGGTCTTCTGAGCGCCGGCCGCTATCCGCGGCGGCGCGCATGGAGCCGATAGGCCAGCCACACCAGCACGCCTAGCGCCGCCGCGACGGCCAGCTTGGTTTCCACGCCGTGCAGGCGGCCAAGCAGCGCCTCGATCGTCCGTCCGAATACGAAGCCCAGCAAACTGAAGCAGACCGCCCAGATCATGGCCGCGATGGCATTCAACACCAGGTAGCGCAGGGCCGGCACCTTGGATATGCCGAGCGCCACGGGGCCGACCGTGCGCAAGCCATACAGAAAGCGCAGCGCCAGGATGAAACCGTTGGGATACCGGTCGATGGCCGACAGCGCCCTGTGGAACGCCGGCTTGGCGCGGATGCGCTGCACGTAGCGGTGGTCTCGGTAGCGGCGTCCCACGTAGAACAGCACCTGATCCGCCATGAACGAGCCAGCGAACGCGCAGAGCGTGACGTAGGGCAGGTGGAACAGTCCCTGGTGCGCCAGGAAACCCGCAAACACCACCACGCTTTCGCCTTCCAGGAAGGTTCCGCCCAGCACGGCCCACAGGCCGTAGTCCGCGATGAATTGATGCAGTGCCGCGTTCATCCTGTCCTTTCTTCAACGATGCGCGCGAGCGCCACCAGTGCGTGCGAGACTTCCGGGGTGATGCGTTGCCCGCAACTGATACGCAGGAAGTGGTCGTAACGGGCGCCATTCGAAAACATGGCGCCGGGCGCCACGCGTATGCCTTGCCGCAATCCGGTCTCGAAGACGTCCATGCCGGACACGCCCGCGGGCATTTCCACCCAGAGCAGCATGCCGCCTTGCGGCACGCTCAGCCGCGTGCCGCGCGGGAAGTGCGCGGCGATGGCCTCGGCGGTCAGGTCGCGCTGTGTCTTTAACTCGCGGCGCAGCCGGGCCAGGTGGCGGTCGTAGGCGCGCGACCCCATGAACTCCGCCACTGCGATCTGGGCCAGCGGTTCGTTGGGGCGGCTTTGCGCGAACTTGAGCATGGCGATCCGGGCTTTCCAGCGGCCGCCCAGCAGCCAGCCCAGCCGCATGCCCGGCGCCAGCGTCTTGTGCATCGAAGAGCAATAGATGACGTTGCCGGTGGCATCCCAGGATTTGGCGGCCGCCAGCGGCGTGTCGTCGTCGGTCAGGGCGCCGTAGGTGTCGTCCTCGATGAGCGGCACCTGTTGGCGCTCACACAGGGCCACCAGCCGCGCCTTGTGCGCGTCGGGCATCACGCAGCCCAACGGGTTCTGGAAGTTCGGCACCACAACCACGGCGCGGATGTTGCCGTGGGTCTGGAAGGCCAGGTCCAAGGCTTCGATCGACAATCCATGCTGCGGGCTGGTGGGGATCTCGAGCGCGCGCATTCCCAGGCTTTCCAGGATCTGCAGCAAGCCAAAGTAGGCGGGCGACTCCACCGCGATGGTGTCCCCGGGCCGGGCGACGGCGCGCAGCGCCAGATTCAGGGCTTCGATGCAGCCATGCGTGACGATGACGTCGTCCGGCGTCGCGTTGATGCCATTGGCCAGCGCCCGGCGGGCCAGCACCCCGCGCAGATCGGGATGCCCTTGGGGCGGCACCGGGCTGACCAGCACCTCGGGCGATTGCCGCAGCGCCCGCGTCATTGCCTGCTTGAGCGCCTCCATGGGATACGCCTGCGGCACGGCCGCAGCCAGGGCGAAGTTGGCGCTGACAGGGTGGGCCTCGCACTTGGCGATGAAGTCCGAGACGCGGTCGTGGATGCCGACATACTGCGCCGCGCCGAGCGTCTGGCGGATGTCCGGCTCGGACACGGGTGGAATGCTGTTGCGGCGGGGTTTGAGGACAAAGTAGCCGGAGCGGGGGCGGGCCTCGATCAGGCCATCGTCCTCGAGCTGGCGGCAGGCCTGCAGGGCCGTGGACAGGCTGACATGATGCGTGCGCACCAGCGTGCGGACGGACGGCATGCGCTGCGCGGGGGCAAGCACGCCGGTCTGGATGGCGCGCCGGTAGTGGTTGGCCAGGCGAAGGTACAGCGGTTGGGGTTCCATGCGCCGATCTTGCTCCCCTGCGTTGGGCCGTGGGTAGGCACAGATGAGGGCAAAGTACACCATAACAGCGACAAAATCGAGCCTCTGCATCGGTACAGAAAGCCGATTTGTGTGGCTGTTGCGCAAAGCAGGGCGCGCGTAGCCTGTCATGGTGCTTCTGGAGACCATCATGACCCCGCAATCCACCCCCGACTTCCCAGGCCAGCGCCTGGATCTTCCCGCCGGCGCCAGCCGGATGTTCGTGCTGCGCGCAGGCGCCGCCGTCGTCTGCACTGAAGGCAGCGTGCGCGTCGAAGAGGGCGCAAACGGCCTGGAAGCCGCGAACGGTCTGCATCGCATCGTTCCGGTTCGCCTGAACGCAGGGGAGGTTCACGGCGTGACGAACGGGGGCGCGGTGCGCGTGAGCGCGCTGGGCGGCGCACAGGTGATATGCCTGGATGCCGAAGGCCGTTTGCCTTCGGCCCTGCGCCGGGCAGCGGGCTTTTTTCATCGTTTCGTGTCGAAAAACGGAAACATTCGCCTGGGTGCGCTGCACAAGATTTCAAAATGATGTATGATTCACACATCAGACGCGGGGTGGAGCAGTCTGGCAGCTCGTCGGGCTCATAACCCGAAGGTCGTAGGTTCAAATCCTGCCCCCGCAACCAGTTTCAAGCAGTACCCGGTCTTGCAAGCGGCGCGTTTCACATGCCCCGGCAAGTCCACAGCAAAAAAGCCGCGACGCCGTCGCGGCTTTTTTTCGTCTGCCGATTGCGCTGGGTCATGCCGCGCGTGCGTTCGGAGTTTCCCCGATAGCCGCGCCCGGACACGGCCGCCACCCTGCGCTACCATGGGTCACGCGCGCTACATTGCCGCACAAAAGGAGTGTCCATGGGAACCGCAAAATACGATCATCCCGGCTACGTTGCTGATACGGGCGCTGAGGGCAAGTACCACGTGGGCATCTGGTGCCCGCACGGGTATCCCGCCCACATCCATATCGGCCGTCCGGCCGACCGCGGCGATCCCCATGCCTTGCTGAGACTGCGCATTCCGGACGGCGTCTTCCAGTCGCTGCCGGACGACCCCGAAACCCTGTGCCGCCGCGCGTTGGGGCAGGCGCTGGATGCCGGGCTGCTGCGCACGGTCGCCGTCGATGGCGAGTACCAGGAACTGCGTTTCCAGCTGGATGCCGAGCCCTGGTCCGGCCCGATGCAGGCGGCCGAGCGCGCCTGATTATTGTCTGAATCGCCGCGGCAGTTACCCACAGGGATTGTGGAAAACCCTTGGGATAGCTGCTGCGTATATGCAATTTCTCTAGCAAAAACATGGGCTTGGCGTCGGCGGTCAAGAAGTGGCCGCCGTTGCGCTTTCCGGGCGGTCAAAGCGGGCGATCCCGCTGCCAGCCGGCGCAGCCATGAGACAATCTGCGTCCCCACGGCCCGACGTCCGAACGTCATCTTCGTCCCGGTTTTCTCCCGCATGCGTTCCGCTTTTCCCCTTCCGCGTCCTGTCACCAAGGCGACGGCGCCATGAGCCTGTCCGCCAAACGCGTTGCCATCATCGGGGGCGGCCCGGCCGGCCTGATGGCTGCCGAAAAGCTGAGCGAAGCGGGGGCGCAGGTCGACGTGTTCGACGCCATGCCCTCGGTGGGACGCAAATTCTTGATGGCGGGACGGGGCGGCCTGAACTTGACGCACAGCGAGCCCGCCGAACCCTTTCTTGCCCGCTACGGCGATCGTGCCCCTTTCGTGCAGCCGTGGCTGCACAAGATGGGCGCCGCCGCGCTACGCGAGTGGGCGCACGCGTTGGGCATCCAGACCTTCGTAGGTTCATCGGGCCGGGTGTTTCCCCAGGAGATGAAGGCCGCGCCGCTTTTGCGCGCCTGGCTCGCCCGGCTGCGCGGACAGGGCGTGCGCTTTCACATGCGGCACCGCTGGCTCGGCTGGCGCGGCGGCAAGCCCGGTGTGGACGCGTTGCGCTTCGAGACGCCCGCCGGCCAGACGCAGCATGCGGCGGATGCCGTTGTGCTGGCGCTGGGCGGCGGCAGTTGGGCCAAGCTGGGATCCGATGGCGCCTGGGTGCCGGATCTCCGGTCGCACGGTGTGCCGGTTGCGGCATTGCGGCCCGCCAATTGCGGGTTCGACGTCGCATGGTCCGATAACTTCCGCAGCCGCTTTGCCGGTCAGCCGGTCAAGTCGGTGTCCATGGCCTGCGGCGGACTTCGCCGCCAGGGCGAGTTCGTCGTATCGGAAACCGGGATCGAAGGCAGCCTCGTCTATGCCTTGTCGGCCGCCCTGCGCGACCGGATCGACACCGGCGGCAGCGCCGTGGCCTTGCTGGACCTTGCGCCGGACTGGCCTCACGAGAAGGTGATGGCCGCAGTGACGCATCCGCGCGGCGCGCGCTCGATGTCGAGCCACTTGCAAAGCCGCCTGGGGTTGACGGGTGTGAAGGCGGGCTTGCTCAGAGAGTGCGCCAGTGCCGACGACTTCAAGGATCCGGAGCGGCTGGGCCAGCGAATCAAGGCCTTGCCCGTGACGCTCCTGCGGACTCGTCCGATCGACGAAGCGATCAGCACCGCGGGCGGGGTGGCATTCGACGGCTTGACCGCCGGGTTGATGCTGAAAGCGGTGCCCGGCGTTTTCTGCGTGGGGGAAATGCTGGATTGGGAAGCGCCGACAGGCGGCTACCTGTTGACGGCCTGCATGGCCAGCGGCGTGGCTGGCGCGGCGGGCGTCATGGAATTCCTGAATCCGCAATCCTGAACCGGCAGTCCTCTGCGGACTGCCTGGCAAGCGGCGATCAGGAGCCCGTCGTGTGCGGGGCCATGCCGACCGGCGCGCGAGGCGCCAGATCGCCGACCACGTGGCCCACCACGGGCGGGCCGCCCTCGGGCTGCGAGATGATGCCGATCACGCGGGTGATGGCGCTGGCGGGAATGGTCGTGCCGTGCGCGGGATCCTGCACCAGTTGCCAGATCGTGGCGTTTCCCATGCCGGTGTCGCCTTCAGTCAGGTCCAGGTTGTCCAGGCAGTTACGCGCAAAGGAAGACCAATCGGAAGCATTGCAGGGCAGGCCATGAGACGTGGCGAGCCGGGCCAGGGCCAGCGGCGCGTCGGCCTGGCTGGCGGCATGCTGAGCGGCGGTGCCCAGCGTCACGTCCAGGGAAAGCAGGCGGAGAAACTCAACAACGTTGTCCGTGCTCATCTTGTGGTCTCCTTCCTTTGGGGGCTGCTCTGTTCGATCGCCGGGGGCGCCAGTTTCCGGGGAGTCATCCCGGTCACTGTCCCAGCATCGACACCAGCGACTGCTTCAGGCGCGGCGAAAAAATCGGCACCGTGTGCGATACGCCGCTGCGGTCGATGCCTTCCTTGAGTTGGACTGACTGCCCCTGGAATATATCCGGGGCAGCGGAAATTTCGTTGTACCGCGCCAGCAGTTCATTGACCTGGGCCTGCGCGTCTGCCAGCGTGCTGCTGTCAGCCAGCTTGCCCGCGGCGTGCGCCTGCAAAATGCGATGCAGATCGTCGATGAACAGCGCCAATGCGGCCTGCCCACGGCATTGAGGCTGTTGCCAGCCCCAGCCTTGCGGACCGGCGCCAGCGGGTTGTGATGCTTGTGTCTTCGTCATGTGCGCATCCTAATCCATTGGCGGCAAATACGCGACAGCCGAGAATGCCTCGCAAATGTCACCGGCGCGTAAGGGGGGTGACGGTTTCTTGGCAGCGTTGTTACAGGTGGCGCGCTCGTGTCACGCAAAAAACGGGGCCTTTGAGGTATGCTGGGTTTCGTTTTTTCCATGCCCAGACAGGAGATGTCTTATGAAGAACAGAGTCTTTCTCGTCATGATGCTTTCGATTGCTGCGTTGACGGCCGGGTGCAACACCGTCGCCGGGGCCGGTAAGGATATCCAGCGAGGCGGGGAAAAGATCGAGGGGGCCGCGGAAAAGCGGTAGTGCGTCTGGTTCGCCGCCGTTCGGGCGGCGCAAGGCCACGCCAGAAGTGCCACGAGATTGGCATTTCCAGCGTGGCCTTTTTGCTGCCGCTGGCATAATCGCGGAAGTCCGAATAGCAATGGCGGGAAGAATCATGCGCAAGTCTGTATGGGTGGGTGTCGCGTTGGCGGCTACGTTGGCCGGATGCGCCAGCACCGGCGTCTACGAGTCGGAAACCGCAAAGAAAGAGACCTTCAGCGTCGACACCAATTACCAGGCGGCCTTCCGCCGCGCCGGCGAATACGTGCGCACCTGCCACACGCAGGTCAGCCATCCGTACGGCGTCTCCTATGCCTGGCGCCACACGCTGGGCCAGAAGGGGGCGCCAGACGAGATCCAGCTCTACAAGGTCGGTCAGCCCGCGACGGTGCTGGAATTGATTTCCGCGGAACCCGCAGGCCCTGCCAACGCCAAGGTGACCGTGACGGTCCTGGGCCAAGGCCGGTGGGACGAAGCCGAAATCGCGGCGGCGCGCAAGTCGATCCAGAGCGCGACGCCGACCTGCCGTAGCGCCAGCGGCGGCTGATACATGGATCCCCGCGCCCAGCAGATCCGTGCCAACGGCCTGTCGTTCGCGCTGCTGGCAGGCGCGTTCCGGTTCCTGGGGTGGCTGAACGGCGCGGCCGCCCTCGTCCTGGTGGGTTTCTCGCTAGGCATCGTGGGCGGGGACATTGCCGCGCCCGATCTCCAGATTCCCCTCATCCTTTTTTTGGGCGGCCTCATGCTGGCGTGCCTGGGTGTGGCGTTTGCCTACCTTGCGCAGGTCAGCCTGTTGCGGCAAGGCTACAACGGCCATCTGACGCGCGGCCATTGGCCGGCGCAGTTGCTGGCGCTACTTTGTTATGTGGCCAGCGCGCTGGCATTCTGCGGCGCCTGCTGGTTTGCGGCGTCGCAGGCAGTGGCGGACGCCCCAAAGGCGGCGGCTTACGCGCAGCGTTAAAACGCGGGTAAACCCGTATGCGCAAAAATATTGGACTTGTGTAGACGTACGGAATAATATGCGCACTGCGTATATAACTCCTCTTCTTGGGGCCCGTCATGAGCATCTCCCAGCAAGCCTTTCTGCGCGACGCCATGCGCCGCCTCAATCTCACCCGCGACGTGTTCGCCACCCGCATCGGCGTCAAACGCCGCGCGCTGGACACCTGGCTGTTGCCTGAAGGCTCGCAGGAGTTCCGGGCCATGCCGGAAGTGGTGCAGCGGTTCGTCAGCGAAATCGTGCAAAACGGCGTGCTGCTCGAAAAATATACGCAAAGCGTACAAGACGGCCCCTTGCGTGACCGCATTGCCGTCGAAGGCAAGAATCAGCTGCTGTCGGTGGACCAATTCACCCGCGATTCCGTCGAAGACCTGTTCCGCGTCGCCGACATGATGCAGCCCATTGCGCGCCGCCAGAAGGTGTCGCGGGTGCTGGAAGGCGCCGTGCTGGGCAACCTGTTCTTCGAGGCCAGCACCCGCACCCGCGTGAGCTTTGGATCCGCGTTCTGCCGCCTGGGCGGGTCGGTGTGCGACACGACCGGCTTCACGTTTTCATCGATGGCCAAGGGCGAATCCATCTACGACACCAGCCGCGTCATGAGCGGCTACGTGGACGCGATGGTCATTCGCCATCCCGACCAGGGTTCGGTCGCGGAATTTGCGCGTGCGACGAACATTCCCGTGGTCAATGGCGGTGACGGCCCCGGCGAGCACCCCAGCCAGGCGCTGCTGGATCTGTACACGATCCTGACCGAGTTCTCGCGCCTGGGCAAACTGCTGGACGGCGCGCACATCGCCATGGTCGGCGACCTGAAGTATGGCCGCACCGTGCACTCGCTCATCAAGCTGATGGCGCTGTACAAGAACGTGAAGTTCTCGCTGATCTCGCCCAAGGGCCTGGAGATGCCGACCTACATCGTCGAGCAGGCCAGCCGCAACGGCAACATCATCGAGCAGAAGTCCTCGCTGGCCGAGGGCCTGGCGGGCGCCGATGTCATCTACGCGACGCGCGTGCAGAAAGAGCGTTTCGCCAACGAAGAAAACGAAGGCTATACGCCCGACTTCCAGGTCAACCGCGCCATCATCGACGCCTACTGCAGCCCCGAGACAATCGTGATGCACCCGCTGCCGCGCGACAGCCGTCCGGGCGCCAACGACCTGAGCGTGGATCTGAACCACGATCCGCGTCTGGCGATCTTCCGCCAGACCGACAACGGCATTCCCATCCGCATGGCGATCTTCGCGGTGTTGCTGGGCGTCGAAGGCCTGGTGCAGCATTCGCTGCGCGATGTGACGTGGCAACATCCGTCGCATGTCGGTCCCGACGATTCGGTCTTCCACGGCCTGGATTGAGGCCAGACGCCCGTGGCGGCGCCGCGAAAGCGGTCCCGTCACGGGGAATTCAAGCATAATCCGCGCTGGTTTTACGGGCGAGTGCCGCTATCAGGCGCGCACGCCGTTCTTGGGCGGATGATCTTATGTCTTCGAGCAGTTCCGATGTTCCTCCTTCCGCGGCCACCGCCGATGCAGCCAGCGGCCAGGCGTGCTACCTGAGCGCCTCCAATGCGCAGGCCTGGGAGGCGGTCTATCAATCGGTCGACGCCAATACGCGCGGCCAGGTTGCGGCGCTGGTGTCCGACCATGCCGCGCAACTGGTGGATGCCTTCTATTCCACCTTGCTTGCCGATGCCGAAGCCGGCCCGCGGCTCTCTCACGAAATCGTCTCGACCCGCCTGCACCGCGGCATGACGCATTGGCTGAAAGGCCTGCTCTGCGTGCGCGAGCAAGGCGATATCGACGTGCTGATGGCCACGCAGAAGAAGGTCGGCGAGGTTCACGCGCGCGTCCATATCCCGATCCATCTGGTGATGGCCGGCGCCCGCATCCTGAAGAACGAAATCGCGCAGCGCCTGCGCGCCGGCGGCCTGGAAGGCCAGGCGGCTTCCGTCGCAACGCAGTACGTGTGCAATCTGTTCGACCTGGCCATCGAACAGATGAGCCGCGCGTTCATGCGCGACATCAATCGGGGCGCCCGCAACGACGAGGCCTATCGCCTCTTTGCGTTGGGCCAGAACATTTCGACCGAACGCGAGCGGCAACGCGCCGCCTTGCTGGAATGGAGCCAGGCGGTGCTGATCGGCCTGCATTACCGCACGCCGGAGCAGGCGCTGCCGCGGTTGGCCGCCTCGGAGTTCGGACTCTGGCTGCAGCACAAGGGCGCGGTGCTGTTCGAAAGCGCGCCTGCGCTGCGGCAGATCGTCGAGGCCGTGGCGCGGCTGGATGACACGGTGCTGCCGGGGATGATGCAAAGCGCCAGTCAGGCGCCGGAATCGCTGCCCAATCAGGTGCGCGAACTGCAGGAGCTGGTGGCGCGCATCAAGCATCTGCTCAACGGCCTCTTTGACATGGTGGCCGAGATCGAAAGCGGCAGCGATCCGCTGACCAACGTGCTCAACCGGCGTTTCCTGCCGTCCGTCATCGGCCGCGAAATCTCGCTGGCGCAGCGTCAGCGGTCAAGCTTTTCGGTGCTGTTGCTGGACATCGATCACTTCAAGGCCATCAACGATGCGCACGGCCACGCGGGCGGGGACCAGATCCTGCGCCAGTTTGCCGAAGTCGTGCATCAGACCTGTCGATCCAGCGACTTCGTGTTCCGCTATGGCGGCGAGGAATTTCTTGTCGTGCTGGTGGACACGGGGCCGGGCGCTGCGCTGGCCGCCGCCGAAAAGCTCAACGCCGAGATTCGCCGGCATCGCTTCGTGATCGCCGAGGCCGGCGCGATGCATGTGACAGCCAGCATCGGCGTGGCGACCTTCGACGGCCATCCCGACTACGCCTACCTGATCGATCGCGCCGACAAGGCGCTGTACAAGGCCAAGCAGGCCGGCCGCGACCGCAGCGTCGAGGCATGAAAAAGGGCCGCTCGACAAGAGCGGCCCCTGGTGTTGCTGCCGGTCAAAGGCGGCTTAGATCTTCTTTTCGCCGCCCAGCGCTTCGACCAGTTCGGCCATCATCTTGGCCAGTTCGCCGGTCATCAGCATCATGTCGGAATCGAACTTTTCGTCGTCGTTCGCGGCCACGCCTTCGTTGCCTTCCTTCAGCACGTCCAGCGGCGCCACGCGCTTGACGTCCAGGCCTTCGGTCAGGACAAACGACACGCGGTCTGCCCACGTCATGGCCAGGCGGGTGCACTGCTTGCCCGACTGGATGTGACGGCGTACGTCGTCAGCGTCGATGGAGTGCTTGACGTAGCGGATCGCGGCGCCGCTTTCACCGGACGAGCGCAGTTCGGTGTCCTGGTCGATGGTGAAGTTGGTGGGCGCTTCGTCCTCGGCCAGCCAGCCGGTCATGGCGGAGGCGGGCGATTGGGCGACGTACAGGTTTTCGAGCGGGAACGGATCGACGCACTTGGCGAGCAGGCCGATGACTTCGTCGGCCTTGGCCGAAGCGGCCGCGTCAATGACGAGCCAGTTGTTCTTCGGGTCGATCCACACGCGCGTGTCGCGATAGACGCTGAAGGCGCGCGGCAGGAGCTCGTCCGTGACGCGCTCCTTGATTTCCTTCATCTGCTTGCGGCCAGGTTTGTAGCCTTGCTGCTCTTCGATTTCCTGGGCGCGCGCCTTGGCGACCTGGTTGATGACGGTGCCCGGCAAGAGTTTCTTTTCAGCGCGCAGGCTGAGCAGGATCTGGCCGTTCACTTCGTGGGCCAGGCCGCCGTTCTCGCGCGGGGGCACCCAGCCCAGGCTTTGCATTTCGAGGTTGTTGCCGGTCTGGTAGGCATGGCGCGCCAGCGTTTCTTCAAGCTGCTCGCCGGTCAGGGTCCAGGGCGAGGAGAGGCGGTAAATCTTGAGATTCTTGAACCACATGAGCGTCGGCCAAAAGGGTTGATTCTATACGACGCGGCGGCTTTGCCGAAGGGGGCAGGCACGCTGGCAACAGGCGACACGTTCTGTCACTGACAGGGGGCAGCCTATCCGGTAATGTCCCGCGCACCAACGTGAGATTGGAGTGAAAAGATGAAAATCATTGGCGCGATCCTCATTGTCCTGGGCGTGGTTGCCCTGGCCTATAAGGGCTTTAGCTACAAGTCCGAAGAAACGGTTCTGCAGATCGGATCTGTGAAGGCCACGGCGGAAACCGAGAAGTCGGTGCCCATCCCGACGTGGGCAGGCATTGCCGCGATCGTGGCGGGTGTGGTCGCCATCGGCGTGGGCATGCGTCGTTGATATGAGCCGGCCGCAAGGCCGGCCGTGCAGCATGAAGAGGGCGGTCGCGCTGCGGCCGCCCTTAGTCTTTTGCGGGCCGCCGCAAAAAAAGCGGCCCGGCTCAATAAAGAGTCGGGCCGGTACGGGAGCACGCAATGCCGCGTCATAAAAGGCTCGCGGGGAACGCGGCATTGGTGTCAGATCAGCAGCCCTGCAATCGTCTGACAGGGGGATCAATCGTCAGGCAATCTTGCGCAAGGCCGTAATCTGAGCGCTCAGTCTACTGGCGCAGGTCTGACATGGTCCTGAAAGTGCGGCACAAAAAAAAAGCTCCGCGAGGAGCTTTTGAAAGGCCGGGCAGGCGCAGCAGTCCCGCCCGGCGGGGGATGGTTTGTCAGGCGTTGATGTCGTTGTCCTTGGATTCGCGCACGAAGAGCGTGCCGACCACCAGGGTCATGACCGCGATGATGATCGGATACCACAGGCCGTCGTAGATGTTGCCGGTGGCCGCGACCACGGCGAATGCGACCGGAGGCAGGAAGCCGCCGAACCAGCCGTTGCCGATGTGGTAGGGCAGGCTCATCGACGTGTAGCGGATGCGCGTCGGGAACATCTCCACCAGCATGGCGGCGATCGGACCGTAGACCATGGTCACGTACAGCACCAGGATCGTCAGCAGCACCACGACCATCACGGTGTTGGTCTGGGCCGGATCGGCCTTGGCCGGGTAGCCGTGGCTGCGGATCGAGGCGGTCAGCGTCTTGTCGAGTTCGGCGACCTTGGCCTTGAACTCGGCCGGCGCCAGCGAACGGCCGTCGAAGGAGGTGAACTCTTCATTGCCGATCTTGACGCGGGCCACGGAACCGGCCGGAGCCGCTTCGTTGCGGTAGTTCACCGAGTTGCGGGCCATGAACGACTTGATCACGTCGCAAGAGCTGGTGAACGAGGCCGTGCCCACGGGGTTGAACTGGAACGAGCAGGTGCTCGGATCCGCGATCACCGTGACCGGGGCGGTGGCTTGCGCCTTTTCAAGCGCCGGGTTGGCAAAGTGGGTCAGGCCCTGGAAGATCGGGAAGTAGGTCGCCGCGGCGATCAGGCAGCCCGCCATGATGATGGGTTTGCGGCCGATCCTGTCCGACAGCGCGCCGAAGATCACGAAGAAGGGCGTGCCGATCAAGAGGGCGATGGCGATCAGGATGTTGGCGGTGTTGGCGTCGACCTTCAGCGTCTGCGTCAGGAAGAACAGCGCGTAGAACTGGCCCGTGTACCAGACCACGGCCTGGCCGGCGGTCAGGCCCAGCAGCGCCAGCAGCACGACCTTCAGGTTCTTCCATTGGCCGAACGATTCGGCGATCGGCGCCTTCGAACCCTTGCCTTCTTCCTTCATGCGCTTGAAGGTGGGGGATTCATTCAGCTGCAGCCGGATCCAGACCGAGATGCCCAGCAGCACCACCGAGATCAGGAACGGAATGCGCCAGCCCCAGGCCTTGAAGTCGTCTTCGCCCATGAATGTGCGGATGCCCAGGATGACCAGCAGCGACAGGAACAGGCCCAGCGTCGCGGTGGTTTGAATCCAGGACGTGTAGAAGCCGCGGCGGCCGTGCGGGGCGTGTTCGGCGACGTAGGTCGCCGCGCCGCCGTATTCACCGCCCAGCGCCAGGCCTTGCAAGAGGCGCAGGACGATCAGGATGGCGGGAGCGGCCAGGCCGATGCTGGCGTAGCTGGGCAGGATGCCGACCAGGAACGTCGACAGGCCCATGATCACGATCGTGACCAGGAAGGTGTATTTGCGTCCGACCAGGTCGCCCAGGCGGCCGAACACCAGCGCGCCGAACGGCCGCACCGCGAAACCCGCCGCGAAGGCCAGCAGCGCGAAGATGAAGCCCGCGGTCGGGTTCACGCCGGAAAAGAAGTGTTGGGCAATGATGGCTGCGAGCGAGCCATACAGGTAAAAGTCATACCACTCGAACACCGTGCCGAGCGAAGACGCGAAGATGACCTTGCGCTCCTCCTTGGTCATCGGACGCGGATCCGCGGATGGACCGCGGCCTGCCATGGTAGTTGTGCTCATGATGTCTCCTCGTTTTTAGGCCGGCGGTTTTCCGCCGTGCTTGACCCTCCGCCGGCGCGGCCGACATCGAGCTAAGCGTCACATTGGGGCGCGACGCTGACGAGGTTCTGACGGGACCCTTACTTGAATCTTAAAATTGAAACAAATGGTAAGCGCTCCGGGGAAGGCTAGGGATAGTCCTTAGCTTTCGGCGGGCTCGGGCGGGGGCGTGTAGAGGGGAAAAGCGACGCGGATGCGGGTGCCGGGCAGGTCGGAGTGTTCGGTGGGATGGTCGCTGATCACGACGCTGGCCTGATGCTTTTGCGTGATCTCGCGCACGATGGCCAGGCCCAGGCCGCTGCCGTCCGAGGACGTGCCCAGCACGCGGTAGAAGCGGTCGAACACGCGCTCGCGTTCTTCGGGCGCAATGCCCGGTCCCGAGTCCTCGACCTCCAGGAGCCCCTCGCCGTCCGCCTGCAGCACGCGCACGGTGATATGCCCGCCGCGAGGGGTGTAGCGCAGGGCGTTGTCCACCAGATTGTTCAGCAGTTCGGCCAGCAGCAGCGGATTGCCGTTGATCTCGACAGGCGTGTCCGACCCCTCGAAACCGAGATCCGTGTTCAGCGACAACGCCAGCGGCACCCAGTGCATGGTCTGCTCGTAGGCGATGGCGTTGATGTCGGTGCGGGTCATGCCGATGGCGCTGGGATTTTCGGCGCGTGCCAGCAGCAGCAGCTGATTGACGAGCCGGGTCGCCCGTTCCGAGCCGGTGACCAGTTGCCGCAGGCTGGACTGCATTTCCTCGGGACTGGCGTCGCGCAGCGCCAGTTCCGCCTGCGTGCGCAGTCCCGCGAGCGGGGTCTTCAATTGATGCGCGGCGTCGGCCACGAACCGGCGCTGCGCCTGCACGTTGGCGGACAGCCGGTCCAGCAGGTCGTTCATGGCCGCGACCAGCGGCGCGATCTCGGAGGGCGCGGCGCGCTCGTCGATCGGCGAAAGATCGTCGGGGCGGCGGGCGCGCAGGCGCTGCTGCAGCGCATTCAACGGCGCCACGCCGCGCGACAGCCCGAACCAGACGAGCAGCACGGCGATCGGAAGCACCACGAACTGCGGGATGATGACGCCCTTGATGATGTCGTTGGCCAATTGCGTGCGCTTCTCGACGGTCTCGGCCACGATGAGGAGCGCCGGCTGCGTGCCCGGCAGATGCAGGTCGACCCAGGTGAACGCCAGCCGGATGCCAAAGCCGCGCAACGTGTCGTCCTCGTATTGGACCTCGCCGGGGCGGGGCTGTCCCACGGTGGTGGGCAGCGGCAGCGCGCGGTCGCCGCCCAGGTATTCGCCCCGGCTGCCCAGCGCCAGCCAGAACACGCTATCCGTCTCGTCGGCGCGCAGCACGTCGCGCGCGGCGTCGGTCATCTTCAGCACCGCGCGGCCGTCCTGCGCGTGGACCTGGCGCGTCAGCACGTGCAGGTTGTTGGCCAGTGCGCGGTCGTATGGCACGTTGGCGATGTTCTGCGCGACCACATAGGTGATCGCGACGCTCATGGGCCAGAGCAGGAATAGCGGCGCCAGCATCCAGTCCAGGATTTCGCCCAGCAGCGAACGTTGGGGCGGCGCAAAGCTCGGGCCCTTGGACCCGGCTTGCATGATATCCAGGGCTTCCTGGTTGAGCGGCTCTGGTGAGGGCTCAGCTTGCGAGGTACGCCGCACCCTGGTCCCGCTCAAGACAGTAGCCCAGGCCGCGCACGGTGACGATCTTCACGCCGCTGGGCTCGAGCTTTTTGCGCAGGCGATGCACGTAGACCTCGATGGCGTTGGTGCTGACCTCCTCGCCCCATTCGCACAGATGGTCGACCAGTTGGGTCTTGCTGACCATGCGTCCGCTGCGCGTCAGCAGGATTTCGAGCAGGCTGACCTCGCGGGCCGACAGGTCCAGCGTCTGGTCGTCCACGATGGCGACACGGCCGGTCTGGTCAAAGAGCAGCTTGCCGTGCTTGATCATCGTGCCGCCGCCGCCCGCGCCACGCCGCGTCAGCGCGCGCACGCGGGCTTCGAGTTCGGACAGCGCGAAGGGCTTGGCCATATAGTCGTCCGCGCCCAGGTCCAGGCCCTTGACGCGCTGCTCGATGCTGTCGGCGGCGGTCAGGATGAGGACGGGCAGGGCGGAGTTGCGGGCACGCAGGCGGCGCAGCACTTCCAGGCCGGCCAGTTGCGGCAGCCCGAGATCGAGGATGAGCAGGTCGAAGGCCTGGGCGGCCAGCGCGGAATCGGCGGCAAGCCCGTCGCGCACGGCATCCACTGCATAGCCGTTGTGGCGCAACGAGCGGGACAGGCCATCGGCCAGGATGCTGTCGTCTTCGGCGATCAGGATACGCATGGGCTGCTGCTAGGAAGATACACGCCGGCCCGGGGGACGGAGAATGGCGAAAATACCGGAATCGCTCCGGATTCTGTCATACGGCGCCGGGCTTGCCACTCAGGGTATACGTGCAAAAAGCTGGCACACTGGGTTTTTGTACAGTACAATCCGATGCCATAATCTGATCCGTAGCTCAAGGCTCCACGTCAGGCCGTAGGACAGGCATCAAATCCGGCAAGCTCAGACCCGGCCAGCTCAGACCCGCAGTTTTTCCGACTTCCAGATACGTTACAGACAGGACTCCTCATGGACGACAAAACCACCAAGGCCGCCGCTTCGGAAAAGGCCAAGGCGCTCGCCGCAGCGCTTTCGCAGATCGAAAAGCAGTTCGGCAAGGGCTCGATCATGCGCTACGGCGACAACGAGGTCTCGCACGACATCCAGGTGGTTTCCACGGGTTCGCTCGGTCTGGATATCGCGCTGGGCGTCGGCGGCTTGCCGCGCGGCCGTGTCGTCGAAATCTACGGTCCGGAATCGTCGGGCAAGACCACCCTCACGCTGCAGGTCGTCGCCGAAATGCAAAAGCTGGGCGGCACCTGCGCCTTCGTAGACGCGGAACACGCACTGGATGTCCAATATGCGTCCAAGCTGGGCGTCAATCTGGCCGACCTCTTGATCTCGCAGCCGGACACGGGTGAGCAGGCGCTGGAAATCACCGACGCGCTGGTGCGCTCGGGTTCGGTCGACCTGATCGTCGTCGACTCGGTGGCCGCGCTGGTGCCCAAGGCCGAAATCGAAGGCGAAATGGGCGATTCGCTGCCCGGCCTGCAGGCCCGCCTGATGAGCCAGGCGCTGCGCAAGCTGACCGCCACCATCAAGAAGACCAACTGCATGGTCATCTTCATCAACCAGATCCGGATGAAGATCGGCGTCATGTTCGGCAACCCCGAAACCACCACCGGCGGCAACGCGCTCAAGTTCTACGCGTCCGTGCGCCTGGATATCCGCCGCATCGGTTCCATCAAGAAGGGCGACGAGGTCGTCGGCAACGAAACCCGCGTCAAGGTCGTCAAGAACAAGGTTGCGCCGCCGTTCAAGCAGGCCGAGTTCGACATCATGTATGGCGCCGGCATCTCGCGCGAAGGCGAAATCATCGACCTGGGCGTGGCCGCCAACGTCGTCGACAAGTCGGGCGCCTGGTACAGCTACAACGGCAACCGCATCGGTCAGGGCAAGGACAACGTGCGCGAATACCTGAAAGAGCACAAGGACATGGCCATCGAAATCGAAAACCGCGTCCGCGAAAACCAGGGCATCGTCAGCCGCGCCGCTGAATTCGTGCCCACGGCGGAAGACACCGCCGAATAATCCCGGACATTCGGCAGGGCTCGCCGCGGTTCAGGCAAGTCCCATCGCCGGCCCGGCTGGGCTGGGAAACTGCGGCAGGCGCCAAGATGGGCCTGCCGTTTTGTTTAGCAAGCAGGAAAGCGCATGAGCTGGAAATCGACTCCCGCGTCCGCCGAGCGCCAACGCGCCCGGTTGGACGACGAATTCGAAACGGTCGCCAAGCCGCAAGGCTTGCGGCGCACGTCCGATGCGCGGGTGGCACGCGAACCCGCAGCGTCTGACGATTCGGCCGATGGCGCTGAATCTTCCGGCCTGTGGCAGCGCAGTTCCGAGCAGCGAAGTTCCAATCAGCGCGGCGCCGCGCGCGGCCGGCGTGCCGACACCGCCGCCAGCGCCGACGAGGCGTCAACGTCCGACGGCAAGCAGGCGCGCAAGGGACCGTCACTGAAGATGCGGGCAGTGGGGTATCTGTCGCGGCGCGAGCACGCGCGCGAAGAACTGGCGCGCAAGCTGGCTGCTTATGCCGAAGATGCGGCCGAGGTCGAATCGGTACTGGACGCGCTTGAAAAAGAAGGCTGGCTGTCCACCGAACGCTTTGCCCAAAGCCTGGTTCATCGGCGCGCCTCGCGGCAGGGCGCGGCGCGCATCGTGCAGGAATTGCGCCAGCATGGCGTGGACGACAACCAGGTCGCGGAACTGCGCGAACAGCTTCGCGCCACCGAATACGACCGGGCGCTTGAGGTCTGGAAAAAGCGCTTCAGCGCCAAGCCCGAAGATCGCGCGGCCTACGCAAAGCAGGCGCGTTTTCTGGCCAGCCGGGGGTTCGCGCACGACGTCATCCGGCGCATCCTCGGCGAGGGCGACGAAGACTGACGCCCGGCGGCGTGGTTTTCCACGTGCGTCTACCCAGCCGGCGCCGCTGCGGCCGTCGTTGTTCCTTACGTTTTCACTTCGGTCTTCACTTCGGTCGTCACTTCGCCGACTTGATGCCCGACAGCGTCTTGAAGCAGACGTCGCGGGTAATGGTCAGAAACTCGTCGATATACGAGGCGTCCGTGTCCTCGCTGCGCACGGTCGCATACAACGTGCGCCACACGCCTTGCGGGCCCAGGCGGCAAAGCCGCAGCCATCCCTGATTCATGTATTCCGTCAGCGCCCAGTTCGGCAGGGCCGCCACGCCCCGATTGCTGGCCACCAGTTGCGCAATGATCGGCGTGAGTTCCGCCTTGCGGACCGCGGCGGGCTCCACGTCGGCCGGGTCCAGAAAGGCGGTGAAGACATCCAGCCGCTGCTTGTCCACGGGGTAGGTGATCAGGGTCTGGTCCGCCAACTGCTCCGGCAGGATGAATTTGCTGCCCGCCAATGGGTTGGATTCGGACACAGCCAGCACCAGCTCATATTTGAATAGCGGCAGGTATTCCACCGCGTCCAGCGGCTGCGGGTCTGACGTGATGACCAGGTCCAGGTCGCCGCGCACCAGCGCGGGCAGGGGGGCGAACGAGAACGCCGCGGACAGGTCCAGCGCCACATCGGGCCATTGCACGCGGAAGGCGTCCAGCGCCGGCATCAGCCATTGAAAACAGGAATGACAGTCGATCGCCAGGTGCAGCCGACCTGTGCGCCCGGCCGCCAGCCGTTGCAGGTCGCGTTCCGTGGCGCGAATGCGCGGCAGGACCTCATCGGCCAGCGCCAGCACCCGCAGCCCAGCCGTGGTCAGCCGGGCCGGCCGTGTGCGCCGGTTCAGCAGAGGCGTGCCCAGGCGGGTTTCGAGATCTCGCAGCTGATGCGACAGCGCGGATTGCGTCAGGTGCAGGCGTTCTGCGGCTTCCTGAAGGCTGCCGCCATCCCGGATGGCGGTCAGAGTTTCGAGGTGGCGGATTTCTAGCATTGAGGGCGGCTGAGCGGGTCGGGATCCGGGGGCGGCATAAGGACGCCAAACCCCGGCGGGTTGGCATGGCTAGCTATTCTATGAGGTTTCCTCATCTTATGAATGCGTACATTGATTTTGATTCATTTTGATTTGGCCTCAGAATGATCGCCACTTGAACAAATTTTGTGGATGGCGGCTAGAACATGACTACGATTCATAATTTGGGTTTCCCCCGCATCGGCGCCCAGCGTGAACTCAAGCGGGCGGTCGAGGCCTATTGGGCCGGCAAGCAGACCGCCGACGCCCTGGAAGATACGGGCCGTGAACTGCGCGCCCGCCACTGGCGCCTTCAGGCCGCGGCCGGCCTGAAGTTCGTGCCGGTGGGCGACTTCGCCTGGTACGACCAGATCCTGGAATGGACAACGCTGCTGGGCGCGGTGCCAGCGCGCTTCGGCCAGAAGGACAGCGAGCCGGTGTCCTTGGACACGCTCTTTCGCATGGGCCGCGGCCGCGCGCCGTCGGGCAAGCCCGCCGCTGCCTGCGAAATGACCAAGTGGTTCGATACCAACTACCACTACATCGTCCCGGAACTGGTGCCCGGCCAAACCTTCCGCATTGCCCGCGAAAGCCTGTTCGACCAGGTCAGGGAGGCCCAGGCGCTGGGTCTTGAGGTCAAGCCGGTCATTCCCGGCCCGCTGACCTGGCTGTTCCTGGGCAAGGGCGACGCCTTTGCCGGCGGCGCCGCCGATGCCGGGAAACTCCAGCTTCTGGCAGCGCTGCTGCCGGTCTATGAAGAGGTGCTGGCGCGGTTTGCCAAGCTGGGCGTCGAGTGGGTGCAGATCGATGAGCCCATCCTGGCGCTCGATCTGCCGCAAGCCTGGCGCGATGCCTTCAAGCAGGCTTATGCCACGTTGTCCGCCAGTGCGGTTAAAGTGCTGGTCGCCACCTACTTCGACGGTCTGAAGGACAACCTCTCGACGGCGCAGGCCCTGCCGGTGGCCGGCCTGCACGTGGACCTGGTGCGTGCCCCCGAACAATTGGCCGACGTGGTGGCGGGCCTGAACGACGGGCAGGTCTTGTCCGCCGGCATCATCAACGGCCGCAACATCTGGCGCACCGATCTCGACGCCGCCATTGCCGCGCTCGCCCCGCTTGCGCGCCATCTTGGCGACCGACTGTGGTTGGCGCCGTCGTGCTCGCTGCTGCACGTGCCCGTCGACCTGGAAAACGAAACCGAACTGGACGCCGAACTCAAGAGCTGGCTGTCCTTTGCCGCCCAGAAGCTCGACGAGCTGAGCCTGCTGGGCCGCGCGCTGAGCAGCGCCACGGACCCCACGGTGCAGCAGGGGCTGGCCAGCCAACGCGCGGCGCTGGCCGCGCGCCGCGCCTCGGTGCGCATCCACAACCCGGCCGTGGCCGAGCGCATGGCCGCAGCAAAGGGCATGTCGCGCGACCGGGCGCCGTTTGCAGGCCGCATCGCGCGCCAGCAGGAGCAGCTGGGGCTGCCCGCCTATCCCACCACCACGATCGGCTCGTTCCCGCAGACGGCCGAGATCCGCGCGTTGCGCCGCGACTGGAAGGCGGGCGCCTTGACGGATTCCGCGTACGAAGCCGCCATCCGCAAGGAGATCGAGGAAGTCATCCGCTTCCAGGAAAAGGTGGGCCTGGACGTTCTGGTGCACGGCGAGCCCGAGCGCAACGACATGGTCGAGTACTTCGGGGAGCTGCTGGCCGGCTTTGCCTTCACGAAAAACGGCTGGGTGCAGAGCTACGGTTCGCGCTGCGTGAAGCCGCCGATCATTTTCGGCGACGTCGCCCGTCCCGCGCCCATGACGGTAGGCTGGTCGTCCTACGCCCAGTCGCTGACCGACAAGCCGGTCAAGGGCATGCTGACCGGTCCGGTCACCATCCTGCAGTGGTCGTTCGTGCGCGACGACCAGCCGCGCGAAGCCACCTGCCGCCAGCTGGCGCTGGCGCTGCGCGACGAAGTCGTGGACCTGGAAGCGGCCGGGATCAACGTCATCCAGATCGATGAGCCGGCCATCCGCGAAGGCCTGCCGCTGCGCCGCGCCGATTGGCAGGCATACCTGGACTGGGCCGTGGACTGCTTCCGCCTGTCGACCGCCGGCGTACGCGAGGAGACGCAGATCCACACGCATATGTGCTATTCGGAATTCAACGACATCATCGAATCGATTGCCGCCATGGACGCCGATGTGATCACGATCGAAACGTCGCGTTCCAATATGGAGCTGCTCAAGGCGTTCGAGGACTTCCGGTACCCGAACGACATCGGCCCGGGCGTGTACGACATCCACTCGCCCAACGTGCCCGAGGTCGGCTGGATGGTTGACCTGATGAACAAGGCCGCCGCCCGCCTGCCCAAGGAACGCCTGTGGGTCAATCCCGACTGCGGCCTGAAGACGCGCGCCTGGCCGGAAACGGAGGCCGCGCTGATCGGCATGGTCCAGGCGGCGCGCGCGCTGCGCGAGGCGGCCTGACGGCCGATGGCGTTCC
Source organism: Achromobacter mucicolens (assembly GCF_029866465.1). Lineage (NCBI taxonomy): Bacteria > Pseudomonadati > Pseudomonadota > Betaproteobacteria > Burkholderiales > Alcaligenaceae > Achromobacter > Achromobacter mucicolens. The sequence goes on from NZ_CP123364.1 coordinate 1,605,449, forward strand.
CGGCGCACGCGCGCCGGGCCTCCTGCATTTCCAACCCGGCCGCGCGCCACGCGCACGCCGGGTTTTTGCCTGCTGCAGACGCCATTACCAGCCCCACGCCGAGCCGCGCGGCGAAACCGGCAGGGGCCGCGTGGAAGGAGGGAAGTCACGGCGGCGCGGTCAGCGGACCGGACAGCGGGGCATCCGCCGCCCAATTAATACGATTGCGCGAATGCCGCCTGCGCTATACTTTGAAGGTTTTGTTGCCGCGCACCATACGCGCAGGCCATCTTTGCCCCGCAGGCCCCCTCGCATGCCCTTGCCACCGCCGGATTGTCCTCGCCAACCGCTGCATACGCGTTCCATACGTGTGCAGTCGTACGCGCGCGATGACGGCAACTGGGACCTGGAAGCCGAGCTGATCGACGTGAAAGCGTACGATTTTCCGAAGCGCGACGGCGAGATGTTCAAGGCCGGGCAGCCCATCCACCATATGCACCTGCGCATCACCATCGACGAGGAATTCTCGATCGTGGCGGCTCAGGCCGTCTATGATGCGGCGCCTTATGGCGAGCATTGCAAGGCCATCGAGCCGGCGTACACTGACCTGATCGGCATGAACCTGCTCAAGGGGTTCCGCCGCCAGGTCAAAGAGCGGTTCGGGCATGTGGAGGGCTGTACGCACATGACCGAACTGTCGCAGGTGCTTCCCACCGCGGCGGTCCAGACCATGGCCAACCGCCGGCGGCAGGAACCCAACCCGAACCGGCGTCCATTCCAACTGGACGGCTGCCATGCGCTCAGCACTGGCGGCCCTGTGGTGGCTGAGCATTATCCCGAGTGGTACACCGGGGGTAGCGCTGAGGCATCGGCCGAGTCGTCCTCCGATTCACCTTCTTTTTCTCATACGTCCTGACAGGTAACACATGAAAATCCACGAGTATCAAGGCAAGGAACTGCTGAAGCAATTTGGCGTCCCCGTGCCGCGCGGGATCCCCGCTCTTTCCGTCGACGAGGCCGTGGCTGCCGCTGAAAAGCTGGGTGGACCGGTTTGGGTCGTCAAGGCACAAATCCACGCGGGTGGCCGCGGCAAGGGCGGCGGCGTCAAGCTGGCCCGCTCGCTGGACGACGTCCGCAAGCTGGCATCCGAAATCCTGGGCATGCAGCTGATCACGCATCAGACCGGCCCCGAAGGCCAGAAGGTCCGCCGCCTGTACATCGAAGACGGCGCCGACATCCAGAAGGAATACTACGTGTCGCTGGTCACCGACCGCGCCACGCAGAATGTCGCTTTCATCGCTTCCAGCGAAGGCGGCATGGACATCGAGGAAGTGGCTCACTCCACGCCCGAAAAGATCATCACCGAATACATCGACCCGCTGGTTGGCCTTTCCGCCGAGCAAGCCACCAAGATCGCCAACGCGATCGGCCTGCCCGCCGACTCGACCGCCCAGGCCGTTGACGTGTTCCAGAAGCTCTACAAGTGCTACATGGACACCGACGCCTCCCTGGTCGAAATCAACCCCCTGAACCGCGACAGCAAGGGCAACATCATCGCCCTGGACGCCAAGTTCAACTTCGACTCCAACGCCCTGTTCCGTCATCCGGAAATCGTCGCCTACCGCGACCTGGACGAAGAAGATCCCGCTGAAATCGAAGCCAGCAAGTTCGACCTCGCGTACATCCAGCTCGACGGCAACATCGGCTGCCTGGTGAACGGCGCCGGTCTGGCCATGGCCACGATGGACACCATCAAGCTGTTCGGCGGCGAGCCGGCCAACTTCCTGGACGTCGGCGGCGGCGCCACGGCCGAGAAGGTCACGGAAGCCTTCAAGATCATGCTGGCCAACAAGAGCGTCAAGGCCATCCTGGTCAACATCTTCGGCGGCATCATGCGCTGCGACGTGATCGCCGAAGGCGTCATCACCGCTTGCAAGGCCGTCAACCTGAACGTGCCGCTGGTCGTGCGCATGAAGGGCACCAACGAAGAACTCGGCAAGAAGATGCTGGCCGACTCCGGCCTGCCGATCATCAGCGCCGACACGATGGCCGAAGCTGCCACCCGCGTCGTAGCCGCCGTCAAGTAAAGCAAAAATCAAGGATTCACAATGTCGATTCTGATCAACAAGGACACCAAGGTCATCACCCAGGGCATCACGGGCAAGACGGGCCAGTTCCACACCCGCATGTGCCGTGAGTACGCCAATGGCAAGGCCGCCTTCGTGGCCGGCGTGAACCCCAAGAAGGCGGGTGAGGACTTCGAAGGCGTGCCGATCTTCGCGTCGGTCAAGGACGCCAAGGCCGACACCGGCGCCACCGTCTCGGTCATCTACGTGCCGCCCGCCGGCGCCGCTGCCGCCATCTGGGAAGCCGTCGAAGCCGAACTGGATCTGGTGATCTGCATTACCGAAGGGATCCCGGTCCGCGACATGCTCGAAGTCAAGAACCGCATGAAGGCCAAGGGCAGCAAGACGCTGCTGCTGGGCCCGAACTGCCCCGGTCTGATCACCCCGGACGAAATCAAGATCGGCATCATGCCCGGTCACATCCACCGCAAGGGCCGCATCGGCATCGTCAGCCGTTCGGGCACCCTGACGTACGAAGCCGTGGCGCAAGTCACCGAACTGGGCCTGGGTCAATCCAGCGCCGTCGGTATCGGCGGCGACCCCATCAACGGCCTGAAGCACGTCGACGTGCTCAAGCTGTTCAATGACGATCCCGACACCGACGCCGTCATCATGATCGGCGAAATCGGCGGTCCGGATGAAGTCAATGCCGCGCAGTGGGCCAAGGACAACATGAAGAAGCCGGTCGTCGGCTTCATCGCTGGCGTCACCGCCCCTCCCGGAAAGCGCATGGGCCACGCCGGCGCGCTGATCTCCGGCGGCGCCGACACGGCCGACGCCAAGCTGGAAGTCATGGAAGCCTGCGGCATCCGCACCACGCGCAACCCCTCTGAAATGGGCAAGCTGCTCAAGTCGGTGCTATAAGTTTCAGCAACGCGCGATAAAAAGCCCGCTTCGGCGGGCTTTTTTTTTGGGCGCCGTTTATTCAGGCTTTCTTAGGGAAATCCCGCGTCCAGGAAGCGGCCGGGTGAATCATACGGAAAGCTGAACGAAACTATAATGAAAGAAATTTTGCGCGTACCAGCAAGAATGCCGTCGGGCTCGCACCAAGACGGTCAGTACGTTTTTGCGTTCAATTCATCCATTAATTTGGTTTTGTCCTAGGGGGATCACACCTAGGAAAGAGAGGCATGGAACTCAGTTCAGCGGCATTCTGGATCGCGTTGCTCCAGATCATTTGGGTCAACATTCTGCTATCGGGCGACAACGCCGTGGTTATTGCGCTGGCAGCGCGCTCGTTGCCTCCGGCACAACAGAAAAAAGCGATCGTGGTCGGTTCCGCCGCTGCGATCATCATGCGTATCGTACTGACGCTCGTCGCGGCCAAGCTGTTGTTGCTGCCGTGGCTCAAGCTGATCGGCGCGCTGCTCCTGGTCTACATCGGCGTCACCTTGCTGCTGCCCGAAGGCGAAGAAGACGGTGCCGGCAAGTCGCATGGCAACCTGTTGACCGCCATCCGCACCATCATGATCGCCGACCTGGTCATGAGCCTGGACAACGTGGTGGCCGTCGCCGCCGCTGCGATGGGCGACACGACGTTGCTGGTGCTCGGCCTGGCCATCAGTATTCCGCTGGTCATCTTTGGCAGCACGCTGCTCTTGAAGGTCATCGAACGCTTCCCGCTCATTGTCTGGGTTGGGGCGGCGCTGTTGGGTTTCATCGCAGGCGAGCTGCTGGTGGGCGACCCGGCGTTGCAGGAGCCGGTGGCGCGTATCGATGCCGCATTGGGCGTTACTCAGCACAGCTTCGCACTGATGTCGGGCGCGCTGGGCGCAGTGCTGGTGCTACTGATTGGTAAAGTTTTGCTTGCGCGTCGGAAAGCTGACTGAAAGCTGAACTACAATAATATGTTTTTCTAAATAAACCTGCCGCGCGAAGGCGCGCGGCAGGGCGGCCGGGCCGGGACCGGCCATTCTTTTCATAAATGCCTTCGGGGGTTCAAAGTGCTTGAGTTTTTTCAGACGCTGAGTTGGGCAGCGGTATTTCAGATCATCCTTATCGACATCCTGCTCGGCGGCGACAACGCTGTCGTGATCGCGCTGGCGTGTCGCAACCTGGCGCCCAAGCAACGGATGCAAGGCATTTTGTGGGGCACCGCAGGGGCAATCATTCTGCGCGTCGTGCTGATCGCCTTCGCAATGCAGCTTCTGAACATCCCGTTCCTGAAGGTCGTGGGCGCGCTGCTGCTCGTCTGGATCGGCGTCAAGCTTCTGGTTCCCGAAGAAGATGCGCATGGCGACATCAAGGGCGGCACATCCATCGTCGCCGCGATCAAGACCATCATCATTGCTGACTTCGTGATGAGCCTGGACAACGTGATCGCCATCGCCGGCGCCGCGCAGAATGCGCATGCCGACCATCAGCTGGGCCTGGTCATTTTTGGCCTGGTCGTCAGTGTGCCGATCATCATCTGGGGCAGCACGCTGGTGCTCAAGCTCATCGACCGCTATCCGCTGGTCGTCACCTTCGGCGCGGGCCTGCTGGGCTGGATCGCTGGCGGCATGCTGGTCACCGACGTTATTGTCGAGCGTCAATTTGGCGTTCAGCCGACTACGGTTAAAATCGCCGCTGAAATCATTGGCGCCTTGCTCGTTGTTGTCCTTGGACGGTGGCTTGCAAGCCGCAAGAACGCTTCCAAGGAATCAGCACATGAGTCTGCGTAGATCCACCGATCCCCAGCAATCCGAATCGGGCCTGAGCCTTCTTCAGGGTCTGTTCGTGCTGGCCATCCTCGGGGTAGTCGCGACGATCATCGTCTCCAACTTCGTTTGATGGCGTCACGTGTCTCTACCGCAACGTCTGGTCATTGCGACCCGCGCAAGCCGGCTTGCCCTGTGGCAAGCCGAGCATGTGCGCGATCGGCTGCGCACGCTGTACCCAGCGTGCGCAGTTGAACTTCTTACCCTGACAACCCGAGGCGATCAGATCCTCGACCGCACGCTGTCCAAGGTGGGCGGCAAGGGTCTGTTCGTCAAGGAACTCGAAAACGCGCTGCTCGACGGCCGTGCCGATCTCGCCGTCCACTCCCTCAAGGACGTGCCGGTGGATCTGCAGGCGCCGTTTGAGCTTTGCGCCGTCCTCGATCGCGCGGATCCGCGCGATGCCTTCGTGTCCAACCGATATGCCTCGCTGGCGGACCTGCCCGCGGGCGCCGTGGTCGGCACGTCCAGCCTGCGCCGCGAGTCCCAGATCCGTTCCCGGTTTCCCGCCCTGGTGGTCAAGCCCCTGCGCGGCAATCTGGATACGCGCCTCTCCAAGCTCGACAAGGGCGACTACGACGCCATCGTGCTGGCTGCCGCCGGCCTGGACCGTCTTGGCATGGGCGAGCGCATCCGCAGCCTGCTCGATCCCGCCGACAGCCTGCCGGCGGCCGGGCAGGGCGCCCTCGGCATCGAAATCCGCGACGACCGCGACGACATGCGCGCGTGGCTTGCACCGCTGGTCAGTGCAGACACGACCGCCTGCGTGCTCGCCGAGCGCGCGGTGTCGCGCAAGCTGGGCGGTTCCTGCCAGGTGCCCCTGGCCGCCTTTGCCCAGCTCGCCGGCGACACGCTGTCGCTGCGCGCGCTGGTGGCCTCGCCCGACGGCACCCGTGTCGTTCATGCCACGCACAGCGGTCCCATGACCGAAGCCGAAGCCATCGGCGAAGCGGCCGCCTCCGAACTCCTGGAGGCGGGTGCAGAGACGATTCTTCGCGAACTGCTGCAAAACCCCGGGTCCGACTGATGGACCCGGCGTTTGCAGCCGCCGACGGGCCGCGCATCGCCATCCTGACGCGGCCCGCAGGGCGCAACGAAGCGCTGGCCGGCCGCCTGCAGGGCGCCGGTTGGCAACCGTGCATCCTGCCCGCACTTGAAATCCACCCCCTGTCTGTCGCTGCCGAAGACCTGCCGCGGCCGTCGGCCTACGACCTCGTCGTGTTCGTCAGCGGCAATGCCGCGCGCCAATACCTGGATCAGCTCGCGCGCGCCGATGGCGCCGCGGACTGGCCTGCGGGCGTCGCGGTCGCCACGGTCGGGCCCGCCAGTGCCCAGGCGCTGCACGAGACCGGCCGTTTTGGCGTGAATACAACAGTTCTGCATCCGGACGAATCGGCCCCCAGCCATGATTCCGAGGCGCTTTGGCGCGTGCTTGCCGCCCAGCCTCAGTTGCCCGCGCGCGTGCTGGTGGTGCGGGGCACGCAGGGGCGGGACTGGCTCGGCGATACGCTCGAGGCACACGGTGCGCACGTGACGCGCCACGCAGCCTACCGCCGGCAACCGGCTGGCTGGACCGCGGAACAGCTTGCCACCCTCAGGCGCTGGGCCGATGCAGGCGTCACGGCCACCTGGCTGGTCACCAGCGGAGAGGGCGTCGACGCCATTTATGGTCAGCTCAGCGCCGCGGGTCTGACCGGGTGGTGGCAGCGCTGCCGCTTCGTCGCCACGCACCCCTCGCTGGTTGGCCGCCTGCCGCAGCCCCGCATTGGCGCGCCCGAGCCGGCGATGGTAAAAATCTGCGTGCCCAACGACGAGTCGATTTTCCAGGCTTTTGTTGCTGCTTGATTCGTTGGTTCGGACTGACACCGAATACAATCGCGTCATGACAGATAAGACTCCCGCTACCGATCCGGCCGTTCATCCGGCCGCCCCGGACGCAAGCGCGTCCGCATCGGCCCCGGCCGACTCCGTCAAGGCCCGTCCGGCCAAGCGCGGCAGTGGTCCTTTGGCCACCGCACTGATAATCGTCATCCTGTTGGCCGTGGGCCTGGGATATGCGTTGTGGAAGCAACGCACCCAGTTCGTCTCCGCAGGCCGCGAAGTGGCAACGCGCCTGGATACGCTCAGCGCCGATGTGGCGCAAGCCCGCAAGGACACCCGCGAAGCGCTTGCCCTCGCGCAGGCGCAGACCGGCCGCGTCGCCGAACTCGAAGACACGTTGCGCGAAACGCAAAGCCAATACAACGCCCTGCAACAGGCTTGGCAGAACTTCAACGACAGCGCCAGCGACGAACTGCTGGCCAATGACGTCGAACGCCTGCTGACCATCGCCAATCAGCAATTGCGCCTGGCCGGCAACGTCTCCAACGCCATCGTCGCCCTGGAAACCGCGCAATCGCGTCTGGCGCGTGCCGACCGCCCGCGGTTCTCCAGCCTGCAGCAATCCATCAATGGCGACCTGGACCGCCTGCGTGCCGTGTCCACCGTCGACATCCCCGCGCAATCGGGCCGCATCGAACGCCTGGTCGCGCTGATCGGCAAGGCGCCGCTGCTGGTGCCGGACACCGTGTCGCCGGGCGTGTCCCCGGTCGGTCAAGCCCAGCCGCCCGCGCCGGCCCCCACGATCGATCCGCTGGCCGGCCTGCCCGCCGACGCGCCCTGGTGGCAGCGCTGGCGCGCCGAAGTGGCTTCATGGCCTGGCCGCGCGGGCTCCGCGCTGGCTCACGAGCTTGGCGGTCTCATCACCATCCAGCGCGTGGACGAACCGGCCGCGCTGCTGTTGTCGCCCGAACAGGCCGATCAGGTGCGCGGCACGCTGCGCCAGCGCCTGTTGACCGCGCAGCTCGCGATGCTGATGCGCCAGCCCTCGGTCTGGAAGAGCGAACTCGACAACGTCGGCACCACGCTTTCCAAGTACTTCGATGGCCGCTCGCCTGACACCGTCGCCGCGCAGACGCTTGCGCGCGAACTGGCCCAGACCGACATCGCCGTGCGCATGCCGGATGTGGCGGACAGCCTGAACGCCGTGGCGGCCCTGCGCGCCGCCGGCTTCAAGACCAGCGACCAGGACTGAACCCATGCGTACCTGGTTCTGGACCCTGCTGCTCGCCGTCGTCGCCGTCGCCCTGGCGGTGGTCCTGCGCTCGCACGCGGGCAACGTGCTGCTTCTGGTGTGGCCGTGGCGCATCGAGATGTCGCTGACCCTCGCCGTCCTGCTCATCGTCGCCACCTTCATCATCCTGTACGTGGGCCTGCGGCTTCTGGCCTGGCTGCTCGCCATTCCCGATCGCGTCCGGGCCTGGCGCGGCAAGCGCGCGCAGGCTCGCGACCACGAATTGCTCGAACGCGGCTGGATTGGCCTGCTTGAAGGCCGCTACGCCCACGCCGAAAAAGACCTGACCAAGCTTCTGGACCAGACCAAGGTCCGCACGCGGCGCGTGCTGGCTGCCCTGTCCGCTGCTCGTGCCGCGCATGGCCTGGGCGAATTCGACCGGCGCGATCGTCTGCTGGCCAACGCGCAAGAGCAGGCCGGCACCGAGCCCGGCCTCATTGAAGCCACCGCCACCGTCTCGGCCGACATGCTGCTCGATCAGGGCCGCGCTGAACGCGCACTGACCGTGCTGGGCCCGCTGGCCGACGGCGGCGCCCGTCATTTGCACACCATGCGCCTGCTGCTGCGGGCGCACACGGCTCTGAATCATCAGGAACAGGTTTTCACGCTGGCGCGCGGACTGTCGCGCCGCAATGCGCTGGGCCGCCCCGAAGCCGACGGCCTGATCGATGCCGCGGGCGCCGCGCGCTTGCGTGCCGCCGCGGCCAACGATGCCTGGCGTCCCATCTGGAAAGACCTCAAGGCCGAAGAGCGCCTGCTCCCGGAAATTGCCCTGGCGGGCGCCGCCGCATTCGAAGCCGCCGGCGAGCCCAACGAAGCGGCGCGCGTCCTGGAATCGGCCATCGCGGTCAAGTTCAATCCCGCCCTGGTGGCGGCCTACGCCCGCTGCGAAGCCGAGCAGGTGTCGCGGCGCCTGGCCAAGGCCGAGACCTGGCTGCATCAACGCCCGACCGATCCCGACCTCCTGACCGCCCTGGGCATGCTGTGCCTGAATGGCCAGCTCTGGGGACAGGCCGAACGCTACCTCTTGCGTAGCCTGGCGCGGCGCAGCGATGCGCAGACGCACGCGCTGCTGGGCAGTCTGTACGATCGTCTGGACCGGCCGGTAGATGCCGTGCGCCACTGGCGCCTGGCCACGGCCGCCAGCATGGCGTTGCCGGTGCTGGCCTCGGATGCGGCGCTTCCCGCCGCAGACACCGGCTCGGACCCTTATCGCGTGGATGCCGAAGGCGGCTATGCCGTCGGCCTGTCGGACACGGACAGCGATGAGGACACCGGTGGCGATTACCCGGCCTTGCCGCCGGCTGCCGCATCGGCTTCGGACTACGTACTGGATCCGGATGCCCGCGCCAGCAAGGCCCAGCAAGACCGCGCCCTGGCGCCCGAAGACGCGCCGCTGGCTCGCGGAACGTCCGATATCGACGAATACTTCGACAGCGCGCCCATTCCGGCGGCGGCGTTCGACGAGCCCGTGCCCACGTACGCGCCGGCGCCGGCCGTGCCTGCTCCCAAGCCTGCGCCGCCCGCGGCGCTCGTGCCGACCACCAAGCCGCCGTTCAAGGACGACGGCTCGATTTGAATATCCTTTCAGACAAACAAGGTTGAACCATGAGTCTTGATCGCGTCTCCCCTGGCAAGAAGCTGCCGGAAGACTTCAACGTCATCATCGAAATCCCCATGAACGCCGACCCGGTGAAGTACGAGGTCGACAAGGATTCCGGTGCGATCTTCGTCGACCGCTTCATGCTGACGGCCATGCACTACCCGTGCAACTACGGCTATATCCCCCAGACCCTGTCCGAAGACGGCGACCCCGCCGACGTGCTGGTCCTGACCCCGTTCCCCATCCAGATCGGCGCCGTCGTGCGCTGCCGCGCCATCGGCGTGCTGGAAATGGACGACGAGTCGGGCGGCGACGCCAAGCTGCTGGCCGTGCCGATCGAAAAGCTCTACCCCCCGTACCGCAACATCAAGTCCTACGAGGATCTGCCCGCGGAAGACATCTCCCGCATCCAGCATTTCTTCGAGCACTACAAGGACCTGGAAAAGGGCAAGTGGGTCAAGGTCAAGGGCTGGAAGGGCGTGGACGCCGCTCACGAGGAAATCGTGCGCAGCGCCGAGCGCTACACCAAGGGCTGATCGGGCTACACGCCAGCCGGCATCTTGCCGGCCGGCGCCTACCGGCGGCGCGGCCGCGACGGCCCGTGGCCTGTCGCCGCCGCGCCGTTGTCTTGCAGGCGCCCGTTCCGTGCGGTCCTCGCATTGGCCGCAGAAAGGGCTACACTCGCGAGTGCTTTTTCAAACGCCCGGCCGCCCAACAACAACAACGCCCCATCGCGGGGGCACAGGGCATGCCAAGCGCGCGCGGCGTCGGGGTAACATTTTTCCCGGATATTCCGGTCACGTATTTGTCATAGGTTGATAGCTCATGGACTACGTTTTGCCTCCCCAGCCGCCCGTCGCGGTCCCCGTTGCCGGCAGCGCCGCGCTGTTCCCCGTGCGCCGCGTCTATTGCGTCGGCCGCAATTACGCCGAACATGCCAAGGAAATGGGTTTCACGGGCCGTGAAGATCCGTTCTTCTTCTGCAAGCCCGCTGACGCGGTGCTGTTCGTGGCCGACGGCGAAACCGGCAAGATGCCTTATCCGCCCAAGACTTCCAATTTGCACTACGAGATGGAGCTGGTCGTGGTGCTGGGCAAGGGCGGCCGCGACATCCCCGTCGACCAGGCCAACGAATGCGTGTGGGGCTATGCGCTGGGTCTGGACATGACCCGCCGCGACCTGCAAGGCGAAATGAAGAAGCAGGGCCGCCCCTGGGAAATCGGCAAGGCCTTCGATCAGTCGGCGCCGCTGGGCCCCATCCACCCGCGCAGCGTGGTCGGCACGCTCGACAAGGGCGCCATCTGGCTGGACGTCAATGGCGAGCGCAAGCAATCCAGCGACATTTCGCAGATGCTGTGGAATATTCCGGAAAGCATTTCGTATCTGTCGGGCCTGTTTGAACTGCAGCCCGGCGACATCATCTTCACCGGCACGCCCGAGGGCGTGGGCGCCGTGCGCCAAGGTGACGTGATCACTGGCGGCGTCGAAGGCCTGGGCGAACTGCGCGTGCAGATCGCCTGAGCGCAGGCGCTTTCATTTTTTCATTTTGGAGTCACAGCATGCGCGGCAAGATTGTGCTGACTGCCTTTGTCGTGTTCGGTTTCGTGCTGGCCGGTTGCAATACCGTCGCCGGCATGGGCAAGGACATGTCCCGGGCAGGCAATGCCATCACCAACGCAGCCGACAAATAATCGGCGCGCGGTAGTGAAAAAAAGCCCCTTGAGCGATCAAGGGGCTTTTTGTTTGTCGGTGCGAGAACAAGCCTAGAGCACGTCGCCCGCGTAGTCGGCCAGGCGGGAGCGCTCGCCACGCTGCAGCGTGACGTGGCCCGAGTGCGGCCAGCCCTTGAAGCGGTCGACCACAAAGGTCAGGCCCGAACTGCCTTCCGTCAGGTAGGGCGTGTCGATCTGCGCGATGTTGCCCAGGCAGATCACCTTGGTGCCAGGGCCAGCACGGGTCACCAGCGTCTTCATCTGCTTGGGCGTCAGGTTTTGCGCCTCGTCGATGATGAGGTACTTGTTCAGGAAGGTGCGACCACGCATGAAGTTCAGGGATTTGACCTTGATGCGCGAGCGGATGAGGTCCATGGTGGCCGCGCGGCCCCAGTCCCCGTTGCCTTCGCCTTCGCCCATGTTCAGCACGTCGAGGTTGTCTTCAAGCGCGCCCATCCAGGGCAGCATCTTTTCCTCTTCGGTGCCGGGCAGGAAACCAATGTCTTCACCGACGGGCACCGTGACGCGCGTCATGATGATCTCGGTGTAGCGCTTGGTCTCCAGCACCTGCGTGATGCCCGCCGCCAGCGCCAGCAGCGTCTTGCCCGTGCCGGCCTGGCCCAGCAGCGACACGAAATCGCATTCCGGGTTCATCAGCAGGTTCATGGCGAAATTCTGCTCGCGATTGCGCGCCGTGATGCCCCAGACATTGTTCTTGCCGTGGGTATAGTCGCGCAGGGTGGCCAGCACCGCCATCTTGCCGCTGACTTCGCGCACTTGCGCGTACAGCGGCATCTGGCCTTCGAAGTAGACGAACTGATTGACCACGAATTGCGAGCACAGCGGGCCGTGGATGCGGTAGAAGGTGGTGCCGCCCTGTTGCCAGGATTCGACGTCCTTGCCGTGCTTGTTCCAGAAGTCTTCGGGCAACTGCATCACGCCCGAGTACATCAGGTCGGAGTCTTCGAGGACATGGTCGTTGAAGTAGTCTTCGGCGGCCATGCCCAGCGCGCGCGCCTTCAGGCGCATGTTGATGTCCTTGGACACCAACACGACCTCGCGCTGCGGGTATTTTTCCTGCAGGGCGCGCACCACACCCAGGATCTGGTTGTCGGCCTTGCCCATCGGCAAGTCCGAGGGCAGGGTGCTGTGGATGGCCGTGGTCTGGAACATCAGGCGGCCCGTGGCATCCTTGTTGCCCAGCTTGGCCAGCTCAAGGCCTTCGTCCAGGTGCGTGGCGTCCTGCACCAGCGAATCGAGCGACCGGCTGACCTGACGCGCGTTGCGCGCGACTTCCGACATGCCCTTTTTCTGGTGGTCCAGTTCTTCCAGCGTCATCATCGGCAGGAAGATGTCGTGCTCTTCGAAGCGGAAGAGCGAACTGGGATCATGCAGCAGCACGTTCGTGTCCAGCACGAACAGCTTGCGAGGTTCATTCTGGGCGCGCGCCTTGCCGCGCTTGGCGGGGGCGGGCGCAGCCTTGGCCTGCTGGCGCGCCGGGGCGCGAGCGGCCGGCGCGGCGGGGGGCGGCGCCTGGTGAGCGGGCGACGGCGTGTGGGCCTTGCGTGCCGGCGCCGCCAGGCCTTCAAGTTCTGGCTGTACCAGCAGTTCGTCCTCGTCTTCGGCGAGGGCTGCCTGGGTGTTGGACCGCGCAGCGGCAGTCTTGGTGGTGCGGGCCTGCGCCCGGGCGGATTCGCCCGAGGGGAAGGTCAGGATGGCTGCGGGGCGGGTAGGCAACTTCGGAAGCGGCATATGCGTCACTCTCCTGTTTGGGCCGGCTATAGCGCCTGACGGGTTTCCTGTGCGGCTAACCGATGCTTTTGGCGGCTTGCAGGACTTCCTTGGCGTGGCCTGGGACCTTCACCCCGCGCCACTCCTGCACCAGCACGCCATAGGCGTCGATCAAGAAGGTGCTGCGTTCGATGCCGCGCACCTGCTTTCCATACATGTTCTTCTGCTTGATGACGCCGAACAGATTGCAGACGGTTTCGTCGGCGTCGGAGATGAGAGGGAAAGGAAGCTCGTACTTGGCCTTGAAATTCTCGTGCGACTTCAGCGAGTCGCGCGAGATGCCGATCACGATTGCGCTGGCCGACAGGAAGTCGGCGTGCAGATCGCGGAAATCCTGGCTTTCGGTGGTGCAGCCGGGCGTGTTGTCCTTGGGGTAGAAATACAGGATCACGGCCCGCCCCTGGCATTGCTCGAGGCTGATGGGGCCGATCGTGCTTTCGGCGGTAAACAACGGGGCGGGTTTGCCTATGCTCGGCGTCATTAATTCGTGGCTCCGTGGGGAGGGATGAGGGCGACGACCACGCGCCGGCCTTCAGCCATCAGGATGTTGTAGGTGCGCGAGGCAGCGTGGGTGTCCATGGTTTCGACGCCGATGCCGATCGCCAAAAGGGGACGCAGCACGTCGGGACGCAGGAACTGTTGCTTGCCGCCGGTGCCCACCAGCAGGACTTCGGGGGCGTTGGCCGGGCGGCTGGGCGCGGCTTCCGGGGCATCCAGAAAATCCAGGGGATTGCGGGCGGGCTCGGACAATCCGGCTGCCAGGAGCAAGAGGGAGGAGGTAATGTCGGCCGTCGACTCAACAGGCCAGATGGTCACTTCGCCTTCGGGGCCGAAAGCGACCGAAGAGGAAAAACGTACCTGGTTGACCTCGATGTAGCCATCGCCGTAGGCGGTGACAGTGTTTAGAGCGGCCGTCGCAGGATCGGTATGCAGCTTCAATAAAAACTCCGGCTTTACGTGCTTGATAATAGCGCATCGGACACGCCGCATGTTGCAACGTATCCACGGGGAAAAAGGGGCTTTTTTGCCCCATTTGCCGCCAAGGCGTCGTTGCGCTAGATTACAGGGTTTTGCTGCGCTGCAATCGTGAACTGGCGCGGCTCAGAGCCCCTTTCCCCTTCGCGCGACCGCGCCCTGGTCTTTTTGCCTTTTCGCCCCTAAGGATTCCCATCATGAGGAAGTTCTCTCGCATCGAGCGTTTGCCCCCGTACGTTTTCAACATTACCGGCGAGCTCAAGATGGCGGCGCGTCGGCGTGGCGAAGACATCATCGACATGTCGATGGGCAATCCGGATGGGGCGACGCCCAAGCACATCGTCGACAAGATGGTGGAGGCGACCACGCGTCCCACCACCCACGGCTATTCGGTGTCCAAGGGCATTCCGCGCCTGCGCAAGGCGATCTGCGACTGGTACCAGCGCCGCTACGCGGTCGAGTTCGATCCGGACTCCGAGGCCATCGTCACCATCGGGTCCAAGGAAGGCCTGGCGCACCTGATGCTGGCCACGCTGGACCGCGGCGACACCGTGCTGGTGCCCAATCCCAGCTACCCGATCCACATCTACGGCGCCGTCATCGCGGGCGCCAACATCCGTTCCGTGCGCATGACGCCGGGCGTTGACTTCTTCGAGGAGCTGGAACGCGCCGTGCGCGAATCCATCCCGAAACCCAAGATGATGGTGCTGGGCTTTCCCAGCAACCCGACTGCGCAGTGCGTGGACCTGTCGTTCTTTGAGCGCGTGGTGGCGCTTGCCAAGGAACACGACATTCTCGTCGTGCATGACCTGGCGTATGCCGACATCACGTTCGACGGTTATGTGGCGCCGTCCATCATGCAGGTGCCCGGCGCGCGCGACGTTGCTGTCGAGTTCTTCACGATGAGCAAGAGCTACAACATGGCCGGCTGGCGCATCGGCTACATGGTCGGCAACCGCGAGCTGGTCAACGCGCTGGCTCGCATCAAGAGCTATCACGACTACGGCACGTTCACGCCGATCCAGGTGGCGTCCATCGCCGCGCTGGACGGCCCGCAGGACTGCGTGAGCGAAATCGTGGCGCAATACCAGAGCCGCCGCGACGTGCTCGTGCGCGGCCTGCATGAAGCAGGTTGGAATGTGGAGATTCCCAAGGCGTCCATGTACATCTGGGCGCAGATCCCCGAACCCTACCGGGCGATGGGCTCTTTGGAATTTGCCAAGCGTGTCCTGTCGGATGCGAAAGTGGCCGTGTCCCCCGGGATCGGCTTCGGCGAGTATGGCGACGAATACGTCCGCTTCGCGCTTATCGAAAACGAGCAGCGCACGCGTCAAGCGGTGCGCGGCATCAAAGATATGTTCCGCAAGGACGGATTGCTGAAGTGATGGGTGCCCACCCCCGCAGCGCTGCGCGCTTCCCCCTCTGAGGGGGCATGCCTGCGGACCGGCGGAGCCGGATCCGCGGCATCGCGATCGGGTGGCAACAGCTTCATGCACAGGATTATGGAGAAGTGAAATGAATTCCCCTCAACGCCCGCCCGCAGAGGGCGGCGCGATGAAACCCATGAAGGTGGGTCTGCTTGGTCTTGGCGTGGTTGGCGGCGGCACGTGGACCGTGTTGTCTCGCAACGCCGAGGAAATCGCCCGCCGCGCTGGCCGCCGCATTGAAGTCACCCGCGCCGCCGTGCGCGACGTGGAAAAGGCGCGTGCCCGCGTGGGCGACTCCATCCTGGTCGACACCGATGTGCACGCGCTGGTGCGCGATCCCGACATCGACATCGTCGTGGAACTGATCGGCGGCGACACGCTGGCGCGCGAGCTGGTGCTCGAAGCCATCGCCAACGGCAAGCATGTGGTCACGGCCAACAAGGCCTTGCTGGCCAAGCATGGCAACGAGATTTTCGCCGCCGCGTCCGAACGCGGCGTGATGGTGAACTTCGAGGCCGCCGTCGCGGGCGGCATCCCCATCATCAAGGCGATCCGCGAAGGCCTGACCGCCAACCGCATCCAGTGGGTGGCCGGCATCATCAACGGCACCACCAATTTCATCCTGTCCGAAATGCGCTCGCGCGGGCTGCCGTTTGCCGACGTGCTGGCGGAAGCGCAGCGCCTGGGCTACGCCGAAGCCGACCCCACGTTCGACGTGGAAGGCGTGGACGCGGCCCACAAGCTGACGCTGCTGGCCTCGCTGGCATTCGGGGTGCCGGTCCAATTCGACCGCGCCCACATCGAAGGCATTTCGCAACTGGCCGCCGAAGACATCGAACACGCCGAGCGCCTGGGCTATCGCATCAAGCTGCTGGGCATCACCAAGCGCCGCCCCGACGGCATCGAGCTGCGCGTGCATCCGGCGCTGGTGCCGTCCGAGCGCCTGCTGGCCAATGTCGAAGGCGCGATGAACGCCGTGCTGGTCAAGGGCGACGCCGTCGGCCCGACGCTGTACTACGGGCAGGGCGCGGGCGAAGAGCCCACCGCCTCGGCCGTCGTGGCCGACCTGGTCGACGTGACGCGCCTGCACACCGCCGATCCGGGCAACCGCGTGCCGCACCTGGCCTTCCAGCCGGATGCCATGTCGGACACCCCGATCCTGCCGATCGAACAGGTCAGCACGTCCTACTACCTGCGTCTGCGCGTGGACGATCAGCCCGGCGTGCTGGCGGACATCGCCCGCATCCTGGCCGACCGCGGCATTTCCATCGGTTCGATGATCCAGCAGCCGTCGCACATCGGCGGCGCCGACATCATCTTCCTCACGCACGAAGCCGTCGAAGGCAACGTCAATCAGGCCATCGAGCGCATTGAGTCGCTGCCGTTCGTGCGGTCCAAGGTGACGCGCCTGCGCGTGGAGAACCTGACGTGATCGGGGGCGCCCGGTGCATCGTGGAGCAATTGACATGAAATACATCTCTACGCGCGGCGGCATGGCCCCGCTCGAATTCTCCGACATCCTGCTCGAAGGCCTGGCGCCCGACGGCGGGCTGGCGGTGCCGCAGACGCTGCCGCAGGTTTCCGCGGAAACGCTGGAATCGTGGCGCGGCTTGTCGTATGCCGATCTGGCCTTCGAAGTGCTGTCGTTGTTTGCCACGGACATCCCCTCGGACGACCTGCGCCGTCTGACCCGTGCCGCCTACACGCCGCAGATCTTCAACAGCGAGGACATCGTTCCGCTGCGTCCGCTCGATGGCGGGCTGTCGCTGCTGGGCCTGTCCGAAGGTCCCACGCTGGCGTTCAAGGACATGGCCATGCAGTTCCTGGGCCAGGTATTTGAGTACGTGCTCTCCAAGCGCGGCACCACGCTGAACATCGTGGGCGCCACCTCCGGCGACACGGGCTCGGCCGCTGAATACGCGCTGCGCGGCAAGAAGGGCGTGGCGGTGTTCATGCTGTCGCCCCACGGCCGCATGAGCGCCTTCCAGCGCGCGCAGATGTACTCGCTGCAAGACGAGAACATTCACAACATCGCCGTGCGCGGGGTCTTCGACGAAGCCCAGGACATCGTCAAGGCGCTGGCCGGCGATCTGGCCTTCAAGACGAAGTACCGTCTGGGCGCCGTCAATTCGATCAACTGGGCCCGTATCGCCGCCCAGGTCGTCTACTACTTCCATGGCTGGCTGCGCGCCACCGAGCGCGCGGGACAAGAAGTGTCGTTCGCCGTGCCGTCGGGCAATTTCGGCAACATCCTGTCGGGCCACATCGCCCGCAGCATGGGTTTGCCCATCCGCCGCCTCGTGCTTGCCACGAACGAGAACAACGTGCTGGAGGAGTTCTTCCGCACTGGCGTGTATCGTCCGCGCGCGGCTGCGCAGACGTACGCCACGTCCAGCCCCTCGATGGACATTTCGCGCGCGTCGAACTTCGAGCGCTTCGTGTTCGACCTGACGGGCCGCGATACCGACCGCGTGAAGGAATTGTGGGCGACGATGGCACGCGACGGCGCGTTCGACCTGTCCGACATGAAGGACCAGTTCGAGTCGCGTTATGGCTTCGTGTCGGGCGCCAGCTCGCATACGGATCGCCTGGCCACGATCCGGTCCGTCTACGACGCCACCGGCGTGCTGGTCGACCCGCACACCGCCGACGGCGTGAAGGTCGCGCGCGAATTCGTCGAGCCGGGCGTTCCCATGCTCGTGCTGGAAACCGCGCTGCCGGCCAAGTTCTCCGAGACCATCGAGGAAGCGCTTGGCCGTCCGGCCACGCCGCCGGGCAACCTCGCAGACCTGGAATCGCTGCCGCAACGCGTCGAAGTCATGGACTGCAGCGAGGCCGCCGTACGCCGTTTCATCGAGACACACGCCAAGGTGTAAGCACGATTGCCGCTTGTGTACGGTTGCAACCCCTCCCAGGCGCGTCCTGCGAGGGGTTTTTCATTATTGGGGGCGGGGACGATTACGTTCTTATGCATTTTGCCGACAACCCGACACGATTTCGGGGAGCGATTCGGATAGAGTGAAATCACCCATTCAACACTCGGAGAACACAACCATGAAGCTGAAGACCATGACGTTGGCCCTGGTGATGACCGGCGTTGGTGTGCTGGCCGGATGCTCGTCGCCCTCGGTTATTCACCAACGCGACGGATCTTCGACCGTAGCGCCCGACGAGCCCGAATACGACAAGAAGTCGGGCATGTATGAATACGAACAGAACGGCAAGAAAATGCAGATCAACAAGGACGACGTGAAGTCCATCGAAGAGGTCAAGTAACGCACCCCCTGCTTGCCTGTACCCTTGAAAAAAGCCCCCGGCCATGATGGCCGGGGGCTTTTGCATTGGCGCGCCGAAAGCGCGGCGGGCGTCTTACTTGCCCGCGTCCTCGGCGTGATAGCGGCCCACGCGTTCGACTTCGTTCTTCGAGCCCAGGATGACGCTCACGCGCTGGTGCAGCGTGTCAGGCTGGATGTCCATGATGCGCTGGACGCCGTTGATGGCCGCGCCGCCGGCCTGTTCGATCAGGAAGCTCATGGGATTGGCTTCATACATCAGGCGCAGCTTGCCAGCCTTGCCCGGCTCGCGCGCATCCCACGGGTACATGAAGATGCCGCCGCGGGTCAGGATGCGATGCACGTCGGCCACCATCGAGGCGATCCAGCGCATGTTGAAGTCCTTGCCGAGCGGGCCGGTCGAGCCGGCCAGGCAGTCGTCGATGTAGCGCTTGACCGGGGCAGCCCAGTGGCGCTTGTTCGACATGTTGATGGCGAATTCCTTGGTGTCTTCCGGCACGCGGATGTTCTCGTGCGTGAGCACCCACGAGCCCATTTCGCGATCCAGCGTGAAACCCACGACGCCGTTGCCGATGGTCAGCACAAGCATCGTCTGCGGACCGTACACCGCGTAACCGGCCACCACCTGCTTGTTGCCCGGTTGCAGGAAGTCGGCTTCGCAGACGGGCGCGCCCGACACGTCGTGCGGCGCGTGCAGCACCGAGAAGATGGTGCCGATGGAGACGTTCACGTCGATGTTCGACGAGCCATCGAGCGGATCGAACAGCAGCAGGTATTCGCCCTTGGGGTAGCGGTTCGGGATCAGATGGATGGTTTCCATCTCTTCCGACGCCATGGCCGCCAGGTGGCCGCCCCATTCATTGGCTTCCAGCAGGATCTCGTTGGAGAGCACGTCGAGCTTCTTCTGGACCTCGCCCTGGACATTCTCGCTTTCCAGGCTGCCCAGAACGCCGCCCAGCGCGCCCTTGCTGACTGCGTGGCTGATGGCCTTGCACGCGCGCGCCACGACTTCGATGAGCAGGCGCACTTCGGGCGCCAGGGCTTGGGCGGAGCGTTGCTGCTCCACCAGGTATTGAGTGAGTGTTTTACGTTTCAAAAGGATCTCCCTATGCAGCGAATTCTAAAGCCTTGGATACGATTTCCTGGACGTTGCGCGACAGGCCGTCGTGCTGGCGCACCTTTTCAAGCGCGGCCTGCATGGGGACACGCAGCGCCGGGACGAAGCGAGACCAGTTGTCGAGCGCACGCGCCAGCCGCGCGGCGATCTCCGGATTGAGCGCGTCCAATGCCAGCACCTGCTCCGCCCAGAACGTGTAGCCCGAGCCGTCCGGCTGGTGCATGCCGCGGGCATTGTTGAGGCAGAACTGGAAGATCAGCGCGCGGGCGCGGTTCGGGTTGCGCAGCGTGAATGCCGGGTGCTTCATCAGCTCGCGGGCGGTCTGCACCGTGGTCGAGCGGGCGGTGGCCTGCAGCGCGAACCATTTGTCCACCACCAGCGGATTGGCGCTCCATTTGGTGTAGAAAGCGGCCAGCGCCTCTTTCGGGTAGTCGCCTTGCCCGAAGTTGATCAAGGCGGCCAGCGCGGCCATGCTGTCGGTCATGTTTCCGGCGGTGGCGTACTGCGCTTCGGCAAGGCGCTGGGCTTCGGGTTCGCCAGCGGCCATCAGGTGACTGAGCGCCAGGTTCTTCAATGCGCGCATGCCGGCGGGAATCGGCGCGGGGCTATATTCGCCCGGCGTCTGGTTCTCGTCGAAGGCGCGGCGGAATTCGGCATGGAGCTGACGGCCGAGTTCGGCGCGAAGGAAATCGCGCGCCACGGCCAGAGCAGGCGGATCGACCTGCTGCATACGCTCGGCCAGCGTCTTTTCCGAAGGCAGCGCCAATGCGCGCGCACGGTACGCGGCGTCCAGGGCGGGATCGGTCAGCAACGCGCGCCAGGCTTCAAGGAAGGCGGCGTCGGCCTGCAGCGGGCGGCCCGCCTGGCTGGCGTCGGCCAATGCAAGAATCTGGCGGGTGGCCAGTTCCTGGCCGGCTTCCCAGCGTGCGAACGGATTGCCATCGTGCGCGGACAGCAGCGCCAGTTCCTCGTTGGACCAGTCGTAGTCCACGATGACCGGCGCCGAGAAGTCGCGCAGCAGCGAGGGCACGGGGCGGTCGGCGATATCTTCGAACACCCATTGCTGGCTTTGCGTGGTCAGTTCCAGCAGGGCGGTGTCCACGACCGCGCCGTCCTGACGCAGCGGCAGCGCGTTGCCCTCACGGTCCAGCAAGCCGATCGCAAACGGAATGTGAAAGGGCGCCTTCACGTAGTCGGGGCCGGCCTTCTTTTCAACGCCGACCGGCGGGCAGGCCTGGGTAAGCGTCACCGTGCAGAGGCGAGTGGCCGCGTCGTGGTCGAGCCTGACCGTGACGCGCGGCGTGCCGGCCTGCCGGTACCAACGGCGGAACACGGACAGGTCGCGTCCCGGGTGCTGCTTGACGTAGACGGATTCCATCGCGGCGACGAAGTCGTCGCACGTGACGGCCTGGCCGTCGTGGCGGCGGAAGTATTCGTCCATGCCTTCGCGGAACCCGGCCTCGCCCAGCAGCGTGTGCTGCATGCGGATGACCTCGGCGCCTTTCTCGTACACGGTGGCCGTGTAGAAGTTGCCGATCTCCTGGTAGCTCTCGGGGCGGATCGGATGCGCCATGGGGCCGGCGTCTTCCGGGAACTGCGCGGCGCGCAACGCCACGACGTCGTCGATGCGCTTGACGGCGCGGGCGCTGGCCGCGGCGGCCGCGTCCATGTCGCGGGCCATCATGTCGGCGCTGAATTCCTGATCGCGAAAGACCGTGAGACCTTCCTTCAGGCTCAGTTGGAACCAGTCGCGACAGGTGACGCGGTTGCCGGTCCAATTGTGGAAGTATTCATGCCCGATGACCGACTCGATGCCTTCGTAGTTGGCATCGGTGGCGGTTTCGGCGTCGGCCAGCACGTAGGCCGCATTGAAGATATTCAGGCCTTTGTTTTCCATGGCTCCCATATTGAAGTCATGGACGGCCACGATCATGAAGCGGTCCAGATCCAGTTCGAGACCAAAGCGGCTCTCGTCCCAGCGCAAGGAACGCACCAGGGAATCCAATGCCCATTCGGTTTTGGTTTCGGAGCCGGGGTCGCTGTAGACCTGCAGCAGCACGTCCCGGCCGCTGACCGTCTTGACCGTGGTTTCGCGATGCGTCAGGTTGCCCGCGACCAGCGCGAACAAGTAGCAGGGTTTGGGGAACGGATCTTCCCACTCGACTTCATTGCGGCCGTCGGGCAACTGGCGCGAGGCGATCAGGTTGCCGTTGGACAGCAGCACGGGATACTCGGGCTGCGCGCGCAGCGTCACGCGGTAGCGCGACATCACGTCGGGACGATCGGCAAACCAGGTAATGCGCCGGAAGCCCTCGGCCTCGCATTGCGTGAAGAAATTGCCGCCAGACACATACAGGCCCATCAGCGTGGAATTGGCGGAAGGCTTGCAGCGGCTGACGATTTCAACGGTGGCATCGGCGGGCAGGCCGCGCAGCGTGAGCGTGTGTTCGGTCAACTGGTAGCTGGCCGCCGGCAGCGGCTCGCCATTCACGCCTACCGACACGAGTTCCAGCTCTTCTCCATCCAGGATCAGGGCGGCGTCAGCGCTGGCGTCTTGCCTGCGCTGCACGTGCATCGTGCAACGCACTTCGGTCGCGTCGGGCGCGAGATCGAAGGCGAGGGCGACTTCAGGAATTTCGTAGGGGTAGGGCTGGTAATCCTTGCGGTATACGGTAACGGGCGTGTCGGTGCGCATGGGGATTTGCAGTCCTGTATGAACAAGAAGGCTATTGTAGTGGCTGGCGGTTGAGCGGTACCTTGGGCGTACGGGCTAGCCTGAAAACTTTTGGCAAGCGCTTATGTCAAAGCTCGTTATGATGGCGCCGTCGTGCGAACAGGAGTCTCAAATGTCCAGGATGTCTTGGATCAACAGTCTGGGCCGATGGGCCGGTATTTTTTCGGTGCTTGCAGCCATGATGCTGACAGGCTGCGCCGCGCCCACCGTCTCCGCCCGTGTGACGTCGTTTCAGCAATGGCCAACCGGTGTCGAGGGCCAGACCTACCAGTTTGTTCCTGCCGACCCATCCCAAATCAATAATCTGGAATATCAGTCATTTCAGGATATGGTGCGCGCGGGGATCGGGGCCACGGGACTGGTCGAGGCGCGCCCTGGCGTGAAGGGGCGGTTTGAGGTGTCGTTCCGCTATGGCACAACCCAGACGCAGGTGATGGTGCGCCGTCCGTACGACCCGTATTTCTACGGCGGCTACGGCGGCTTCTATGGGCCGGGCCCCTGGGGCATGGGCGCGGGATTCTGGGGACCTGACTGGGTGGACGTGCCCATGGTCGTCCAGCGCAATTCCCTCTCGCTCTTCATTCGTGATACCCAGAACGGCGGCGCGGAAGTTTACCGCTCGACGGCGTTCATATTGAGCGAGCGTGACGATTTGATTCGCACCATGCCCTATCTGGTGCGTGCCATATTCGACAATTTCCCAGGCAATAATGGCGCTGAGCGAGAGATTCAATTCCCGGCACGTTGACGAAAGCAGGCGCCTCGCGGCGCCTGCTTAAAATAAAAAAGCGGCGCACCATCATGGTGCGCCGCTTTTTTTCTTACTGAAGAATAGGTTTTATTCCTTGATAAGAAAACTCTCGCGGGTGGCGCCGCCGGCTTCTTCAGCGGCGAGCCAGCGCGGCGCCTTGCCGCGGCCGCTCCAGGTTTCTCCGGTTTGGGGATGGCGGTACTTGGGCGCCACGGCGCGCTTGGCGGCGCCGGCTGCGCGGGCGGGGCCGCTGGCCTTGCGGCGGCCACTCGTGGCGGCGCGCGCGGGCTTGCCTGCGCCGTAGGCGGCGATGATCTCGTCAGGCGTAATGTCGTACTCGCGCATCGACGTGATGATGGAGGTGATGACCGGCTTGCGGCGCTTCGTCTGAAGGATTTCCGCCTTCTTCTGGAGCTTGTTGATTTCCTTTTCGATCTTTGCTTGCAGAGCTGCGTAGGTTTCTCGGGCCATGTTTATTCCTGATTATGGAACTGCTTTAATCGCCGGCGAAGTTATGTTTAATTGTTGTGCCTCGCATAATACAGAATTTACGAGGTGGTATCTCAATTGTCGGACTAATTACTTTGTATCAAAAGCGCCACCGGCTCTCCGCTTTGCGGTTGGCCGCAATTTCCATCAGTTAGGAAGGAAAATCTTAAATTTGGGACAAACTGAAACATGCGCTTGCTTGGTTTACGGGCGGGCGGTGCGGGCGGGCAATTGTCGGACAACCTTGTAATGACGGGCCTAGCGTGTGATTGGCCGGCATTGCATGCCCGATCATCCTGGACGACTGCGCGTGCAATGCGCGTCAAATTCTCGCAATTTTCTTCAGGCGGAAAATCGTCGCGAAAGCAGGTGCCATACATTATGGCGTTGCATCCCACCTGCGGTGATATACCCGGGCGCCACGGTGTTCCGTCCCCGAGTTTTCATTTTTCCGTCAGGTCATACGACAACACGAAAAGTGCCAGTCTTGCGATTCGGGCTGAGCACAATTGCTTAACTTGATAGGTAATTGGGTACTTAACTTGATACCCGGTATGCCGTCTCCATCTATGGCGGCAAGATAATGCGAGACCATTTTGTCCCGCATTTGCCGCTGCGGTAAGCCGCGACTTTTGGCGTTTGCCGGGACGCCGGGCCCGTGTCGGCGGTACGATACGGTCTTGAGCGCCACGACGCGCATGCACGGCCCCGGTGCCGTTCCTGAACTGAGCCTATGAAAATCATCGATCCCGCCATTGCTTCCCTGGCCACCGCCAAATCCCTTCTGCTCGACCCCTGGGGTCTGACCGAAGCGGACATGGCGCGGGCACTGGGTGAAATCTTCACCCACAAGGTCGATTACGCCGACCTGTACTTCCAGTACACGCGCAGTGAAGGCTGGAGCCTGGAAGAAGGGATCGTGAAGACGGGCAGTTTCTCGATCAGCCAAGGCGTGGGCGTGCGCGCGGTCAGCGGTGAAAAGACCGCGTTCGCGTATTCGGATTCGCTGTCGCCCGAGGCGCTGCTGTCGTCGGCGCATGCCGTGCGCGGTATTGCCCGCCGCGGCGCAGGCAAGGTCAAGGTCGCCGCCCAGGTCGAGGCCGAGATCGGCCGCAGCCTCTATGCGGACATCGATCCCGTCGCCAGCCTCAGCGCGCCCGAAAAGGTCGCGCTGCTCGAACGCGTCGAACGCATGGCGCGGGCGCGCGATCCCCATGTGATCCAGGTCATGGCGGGCCTGGGCGCGGAATATGACGTGGTGCTGGTTGCGGGCAGCGATGGCCGTCTGGCCGCGGACGTGCGTCCGCTGGTGCGCCTGTCGCTGACCGTGATTGCCGAACGCAATGGCCGCCGTGAAATGGGCCATGCCGGCGGCGGCGGCCGCCTGGGTCTGGCTTACTTCACCGACGAGATGCTGCAGGGCTATGTCGAGCGCGCGGTGCACGAGGCGCTGGTCAACCTGGAAGCGCGTCCGGCGCCGGCCGGCGAAATGACGGTGGTCCTGGGGTCGGGCTGGCCGGGCATCCTGCTGCACGAAGCCGTCGGTCACGGCCTGGAAGGCGACTTCAACCGCAAGGGGTCCAGCGTGTTTTCCGGACGCATCGGCGAGCGCGTGGCGTCCAAGGGCGTCACCGTGGTCGACGACGGCACCATTCCGGATCGCCGCGGATCGCTCAACATCGACGACGAGGGCAATGCCACCCAGCGCAACGTGCTGATCGAAGACGGCATCCTGCGCGGCTACATGCAGGACACGCTCAATGCCCGCCTGATGAAAACCGCCGCAACCGGCAACGGCCGCCGCGAGTCGTTCGCGCACCTGCCCATGCCGCGCATGACCAACACGTACATGCTGGCCGGCGACAAGCCTGCCGATGAAATCGTGGCCTCGGTCAAGCGGGGCCTGTATGCCGTCAATTTCGGCGGCGGCCAGGTCGACATCACCAACGGCAAGTTCGTGTTCTCGGCGTCCGAGGCCTACATGATCGAGGACGGCAAGGTGACCTACCCGGTCAAGGGGGCAACCCTCATCGGCAACGGCCCCGACGCCATGAACCGCGTGACCATGATCGGCAACGATCTGCAGCTGGATTCCGGCGTCGGCACCTGCGGCAAGGACGGCCAGAGCGTGCCGGTCGGGGTGGGCATGCCGACGGTCCGCATGGAAGGCCTGACGGTCGGCGGCACGGCTTGATGCGTTAAATGGGGGCGGCACGCCAAAAAAATCTGGCGTGACGCTCTCAAAAAACTGTGCTAGAGTCAGTCCCCATGAAATTCGCGTCCCCCGCCTTTTATTTTTATTTTTTTGGTTTTCTGAAGCCGCTGGCGGAGGAAGGGACGCGCTCAATCTGAAGTTTGGAAAGAATCCCCCCAAAAAAGCCGCCAGCGAATCTGGCGGCTTTTTTTATGCCGCCGTGGCGGGCAACCCAGGAGCAGTACCGTGTCGCACAACACCGATGACCTTCGTATTCGAGAAATCAAGGAACTGAATCCCCCCTCGCACGTGATGCGGGAGTTCGCCTGCACCAAGGAGGCGTCCGAGACCGTCTTCGCCGCGCGGCAAGGCATGCACCGCATCCTGCACGGCATGGACGACCGCATGATCGTCGTGATTGGTCCGTGCTCGATTCACGACACGCGTGCCGCGATCGAATACGCCAAGCGCCTGAAGCCCGTGCGCGACCGCCTGAGCGCGGACCTGGAAATCGTGATGCGCGTCTATTTCGAGAAGCCGCGCACGACGGTGGGCTGGAAGGGGCTCATCAACGATCCCGACCTCGATGGCAGCTTCGACATCAACAAGGGGGTGCGCGTGGCCCGTCAATTGCTGCTGGACATCAACAGCATGGGGCTGCCGGCGGGATGCGAGTTCCTGGACATGATTACGCCGCAGTACATCGCGGATCTGGTCTCCTGGGGGGCGATCGGGGCGCGCACGACAGAGAGCCAGGTGCATCGGGAACTGGCGTCCGGCCTGTCGTGTCCGGTGGGGTTCAAGAACGGCACGGACGGTAACGTGAAGATCGCCGTCGACGCCATCAAGGCGGCCTCGCAGCCGCACCATTTCCTGTCGGTGACCAAGGGTGGCCATTCGGCCATCGTGTCCACCGCCGGCAACGAGGACTGCCACGTGATCCTGCGTGGCGGCAAGACCCCGAACTACGACGCCGCCAGCGTTGACGCCGCCTGCCTGGACGTGTCCAAGGCCGGTCTCGCGCAACGCATCATGGTCGATGCCAGCCACGCCAACAGCAGCAAGAACCCCGAGAACCAGCCGCTCGTCGTCGAGGACGTCGCGCGCCAGATGGAAGCCGGCGATGCCCGCCTGGTCGGTGTCATGGTCGAAAGCCACCTCTTGGGCGGCCGCCAGGACATGGTGCCGGGCCAGCCCCTGGTGTATGGCCAAAGCATCACCGACGGTTGCATCGACTGGGACGCTTCGGTCGCTGTGCTGGAGCGCCTGGCGCAGGCCGTGCGTGAACGCCGCCGCGTCGCGCTGACCTCCGGCAAGTGAAGGGGATGCGCGCCGCGCACCCTGCGCTTGTCGGAGTGTGCGGCGCAGCACGCGGGGCGGCGTAGAATATTTGGATTATCGAACCCGGGAAACCACGAGATCATGAACGCTCCCCTGCACGCCGAATCGTTGCGCCGCGCGGTGCCGGCCGCCTGCCTGGATGCGCTGCGCGCGCACTTTGGCGACCGCCTGTCGGAATCGGCCGCCGTTCGCGAGCATCACGGCCGCGACGAATCGCCTTATCCGGCCATGCTGCCTGACGCCGTGGTGTTCGCGCAGTCCACCGAAGACGTGGCGTACGTCGCCAAGGTGTGCAACGAGCATCGCGTTCCCCTGATCCCGTACGGCGCGGGGTCTTCGCTGGAAGGCCACATTCTCGCCATCCAGGGCGGCATCAGCCTGGACCTGTCGCAGATGAACAAGGTCCTGGCCATCAACGCCGAAGACCTGACCGCGACGGTGCAGGCCGGCGTGCTGCGCAAGCAACTCAACGAAGAAATCCGCAGTACTGGCCTGTTCTTCCCGATCGATCCGGGCGCGGACGCCAGCCTGGGCGGCATGGCCGCCACCCGCGCCTCGGGTACCAACGCCGTGCGCTACGGCACGATGCGCGAAAACGTGATGTCGTTGACCGTCGTCACGGCTGACGGCCGCGTCATCCGCACGGCCGGCCGCGCCCGCAAGTCGTCGGCCGGCTACGACCTCACGCGCATTTTCGTGGGCAGCGAAGGCACGCTGGGCATCATCACGGAAGTTACGGTGCGGCTATATCCGCAACCCGAAGCCGTGTCCGCCGCGGTCTGCAATTTCCCGACGCTGGACGCCGCGGTGCAAAGCGTGATCGAAATCATCCAGATGGGCGTGCCGATCGCGCGTGTCGAGTTCATGGACGCCGCGAGCGTTCGCGCCGTCAACCTGCACAGCAAGCTGACCCTGCGCGAGACGCCGCTGCTGGTGTTTGAATTCCACGGCAGTCCGGCCGGTGTGCAAGAACAAGCGGAAACCGTGCAGGCCATCACGGCCGAGCACGGCGGCATGGACTTCGAATGGGCCGAGCGTCCCGAAGACCGCAGCCGTCTCTGGACCGCGCGCCACAACGCGTACTTCGCGGGCCTGCAATTGCGTCCCGGCTGCCGCGCCAGCACCACCGACGTCTGCGTGCCGATCTCGCGCCTGGCCGATTGCGTGCGCGACACCGTCGAGGAACTGGACCGCGCAAGCTTTCCGTACACGATCGTCGGCCACGTGGGCGACGGCAACTTCCACGTGCTGATGCTGCTGGATGCCGATAGCCCGCAGGAGTGGCAGGAATCGGAAGCCATCAACCACAATCTCGTGCGCCGGGCCATCGCTGCCGACGGCACTTGCACGGGCGAACACGGCGTCGGCCTGCACAAGATGCAGTTCATGGCCGAAGAGCATGGCGACGACGCGCTCGACCTGATGCGCAGCCTCAAGCACGCCTTCGACCCGAACAACATCCTGAATCCGGGCAAGATCGTTTCCTGGTAAACGGCGGGCGGGGCGGCAGCGCCGCCTCGCTTGGGCACCCCTGCTGCATTTAAGCGACAGGCGCCTGCCCGGTTTACGGTCGGTTACGTATGCATCGGCCGCCAAGCCCCGTAAATACGTCAGGTGCGGGTAAATCCCGGCCTGATTAACCGGGGCACTCGCGCTATTGTTGCGCTCATGAATTCACTGGTCGAAACTGGCCTGGCACAAGTGCAGGCGCCTTATTCGCAGCAACAGCTCATCGAGGCGTTGTCGGCCGTGCTGCCCGCGCACTGTGTGCTGTATCGCGAAGAGGACACACGTCCTTACGAGTGCGACGGCCTATCCCTTTACCGCTCCATACCCGCGGTGGTTGCCCTGCCCGAAACCGAAGCGCAGGTGCAGGCCATCATGCGCGTGTGCAAGCGTCTGAATGCGCCGATCGTGGCGCGGGGCGCCGGAACCGGGTTGTCGGGCGGCGCCATGCCGCACAGCCGGGGCGTGCTGCTCGGGTTGTCCAAGTTCAACCGCATCAAGCATATCGACCTGGCCAGCGCGACCGCCATCTCCGAACCCGGCGTACGCAACCTTGCCATCTCCGAAGCGGTGTCGCCCTACGGGCTGTACTACGCGCCGGATCCGTCCAGCCAGATTGCGTGCTCCATCGGCGGCAACGTGGCGGAAAACTCCGGCGGCGTGCATTGCCTGAAGTACGGCCTCACGGTGCACAACGTGCTGCGCGTGCGCGTGGTCACGATAGACGGCGATGTGGTCGAACTGGGATCGCACGCGCCCGATGCGCCAGGGCTGGACCTGCTGTCGGTGTTCATCGGATCCGAGGGCATGCTGGGCGTGGTCACCGAAGTGACCGTCAAGCTCATCCCCAAGCCGGCGTGCCAGCAGGTGGTCATGGCCAGTTTTTCCAGCGTCGAGGCCGCGGGCAATGCGGTCACGCAGGTGATCGCGGCGGGCATGATCCCCGCTGGCCTGGAAATGATGGACCGCCGCGCGACGCACATGGTGGAACCGTTTGTCCGTGCGGGCTACGACATGGATGCGCAGGCCATCCTGCTATGCGAATCGGACGGCACGCCCGAAGAGGTGGCGCACGAGATCGCGCGGATGGAAGCGGTGTTCCGCCAGGCTGGCGCCACGCGCTGCCAGGTGTCGGCGTCCGAGGCCGAACGGCTGAAATTTTGGGCGGGACGCAAGAACGCGTTTCCCGCCGCGGGGCGTGTGTCGCCCGATTACTACTGCATGGACGGCACGATTCCGCGTCGTCATCTGGCGCGCGTGCTGGGCGCCATCGAACAGATGGAAGACGAATTCGGCCTGCGATGCGCCAACGTCTTTCATGCCGGGGACGGCAATCTGCACCCGCTGATCCTGTTCGATTCGAATAAGCCGGACGAGGTGGAACGCGCCGAAAAATTCGGTGCGGCCATTCTTGAGCTGTGCGTGCAGGTGGGAGGAACCGTGACTGGAGAGCACGGTGTGGGAATGGAGAAAATAAATCAAATGTGCGTGCAATTCTCTCGCGAAGAACTCGACGCGTTCCTGGCAGTCAAGCGGGCCTTCGATCCGCCGTGCCTGCTCAATCCTGAAAAGGTCATCCCCACGCTGGCTCGCTGCGCCGAATACGGCAAGATGCACGTCCATGCGGGAGAATTGCGCTTCCCCGATCTCGCCCGTTTCTAGGACGTATCCCTTATGGATTTTGTCCTGTCGGAATTGTGCGACCAGGTCATGACGGCGCGTGCCGGTCACAAACCCCTGTTCGTGATGGGCGGCGGCAGCAAGCGGTTCTACGGCAACTATCGTCCGGTCAGGCCGCAGGATGGCCATTGCCTGCTGGACATGACGCCTTACCGCGGCATCGTCAGCTATCACCCGTCCGAACTCGTGGTGACCGTGCGCGCCGGCACGCCGCTGGCCGAACTGGAAGCCGCGCTTGCCGAGCACGGCCAGATGCTGGCCTTCGAGCCGCCGCATTTCGCGTCCACCGCGACCGTGGGCGGCTGCGTGGCTGCCGGCCTGTCGGGGCCGCGCCGCATGAGCGCCGGCGCCTTGAAGGATTTTGTGTTGGGGGCGCAACTGCTGGATTCCGAAGGGCGCATCCTGTCCTTCGGCGGCGAGGTCATGAAGAACGTGGCGGGTTATGACGTGTCGCGCCTCCTGGCCGGCTCGCACGGCATCTTCGGCGCCATCCTGGAGGTGTCGCTCAAGGTCGTGCCCAAGCCGATGGAAGAGATTACGCTGACGCTGCCCGCCACGCAGGCGCAGGCGCTGGTGAACTTTGCCTTCTGGCGCGGCAAGCCGTTGCCGATCTCCGCATCGAGCTGGACAAGCGAAAGCGGTGGGGCCGACGGCATGACGATGGTGCGTCTGTCGGGCGCGCCGCCCGCGCTCGCCAGCGCCCGAGGGCTGATCGGCGGCGACCTGATGACGCCCGAGGCCGCGGCGGCGTGGTGGCAGTCGCTGCGCGAGCAGACCCACGCGTTCTTTTCGCCCGGGCAGCCCCTGTGGCGTCTTGCCTTGCCGCCCACCACGGCCGACCTCGAGTTGGGGCCGACGCTGATCGAGTGGGGCGGGGGGCAGCGATGGCTGAGCGGCCCGCACGATGCGGCCCAACTGCGCGACGTGGCGGCCCAGCATGGCGGCCATGCCACGCTGTTCCGGCCTGCGGACACCGCGCCGCCGGCCGATGGCGTGTTTCACCCGCTCGCGCCGGGCATTGGCGCGATCACCCGCCGGCTGAAGCAGGAACTTGATCCCGCCGGCCTGTTCAACCCCGGCCGCCTGGTCCTGGAGCTGTAGGACATCATGCAAACCAATCTGGCATCCTGGGCTAGCGGCACCGATCTGGGCAACGAGGCGGACGCCATCCTGCGCCGCTGCGTGCATTGCGGATTCTGCACGGCAACCTGTCCGACCTACCAGGTCCTGGGCGACGAGCTGGACAGCCCGCGCGGCCGCATCTATCTCATCAAGCAGGTCCTTGAAGGCAAGGAACCGACGCAGTCCACGCAGCAGCATCTGGACCGCTGCCTGACCTGCCGCAACTGCGAGACCACCTGCCCGTCGGGGGTCGAGTACGGCCATCTGGTCGATATCGGCCGCAAGATCGTGGACGAGCGCGTGGAGCGGTCATGGGGCGATAGAACCCGGCGCACCTTGCTGCGCAAGGCGATGCTGTCGCCGATGTTCGCGCCCGCCATGCGGCTGGGCCAGAGCCTGCGCGGGCTGCTGCCGCAGGCGCTCCGGCGCAAGGTGCCGGAACGCCGCGACGCGGGGCCGCTGCCCCAGGTGGGGCAGCACGCACGGCAGGTGCTGAT
Source organism: Achromobacter mucicolens (assembly GCF_029866465.1). Taxonomy (NCBI): domain Bacteria; kingdom Pseudomonadati; phylum Pseudomonadota; class Betaproteobacteria; order Burkholderiales; family Alcaligenaceae; genus Achromobacter; species Achromobacter mucicolens. Next base: position 1,637,597 of record NZ_CP123364.1, read on the forward strand.
GCTGGCCGGCTGCGTGCAGCCGGCCATGATGCCCACCATCGACGCCGCCACCATCCGCGTGCTGGATGCCGTTGGCATCGGCGCGCGCATTGCGCCGGGCGCCGGCTGCTGCGGCGCGGTCAGTTTCCATCTGGATGCGCAGGACGAAGCCGTGGCGCAGATGCGCGCCAACGTCGACGCGTGGTGGCCGCTCGTTCAGGACGGCAAGGTCGAGGCCATCGTGATGAACGCGTCGGGCTGCGGCGCCATGGTCAAGGAATACGCGCACCATCTGCGGCACGATGCGGCCTATGCGCAAAAGGCCGCGGACATCGTGGCGCTGGTCAAGGACGTGGCCGAAATCGTTGCGCCGCATGCCGGGCTGCTGCGCGCGCGGCTGCCGGCGGGCATGCGGGCGGCCTTTCATCCGCCATGCACCTTGCAGCACTGGCAGGGCTTGCGGCCGTTGTCCGAGCAGTTGCTGGCCGACCTGGGTTTTGAACTGCAGCCGTTTGCCGACAAGCACCTGTGCTGCGGGTCGGCCGGCGCGTACTCGGTATTGAATCCGGACATCGCGCTTGAGCTGCGCGACCGCAAGCTGGGCGCCATTGCGGCGGCGAGTCCCGATGTGATCCTGTCGGCCAACATCGGCTGCATCGGCCATCTGCAAAGCGGCACCGACACGCCGGTGCGGCATTGGGTCGAGGTGGTGGACGAGCAGTTGCGCCGCGCCGCGCAGGGCTAGGCCCGCGCGGCGGCTGGCGCGCCGCCTATTCGACGGCCTTGACCATGTCCTCGAGCACCTTCTTGGCATCGCCAAAGACCATCATCGTGCGGTCCATGTAGAAGAGCTCGTTGTCCAGGCCGGCGTAGCCCGAGGCCATGGAGCGCTTGTTCACGATGACCGTGCGCGCCTTGTAGGCCTCCAGGATGGGCATGCCCGCAATGGGCGACTTTGGATCGTTCTTGGCGGCGGGATTGACCACGTCGTTCGCGCCCAGCACCAGCACCACGTCGGTCTGCCCGAACTCGCTGTTGATGTCTTCCATTTCGAAGACCTGGTCGTACGGCACTTCGGCCTCGGCCAGCAGCACATTCATGTGGCCGGGCATGCGGCCCGCAACCGGGTGGATCGCGTACTTGACGGTCACGCCGCGCTCGGTGAGCTTTTCGGCAAGTTCCTTCAGCGCGTGCTGCGCGCGCGCCACGGCCAGGCCATAGCCCGGCACGATGGTCACGCTTTCGGCGTTGGTCATCAGGAACGCCGCGTCATCCGGGCTGCCCGACTTGACGCTGCGTTGCGGCGTGTCGCCAGCGGCCGCGGCGCCGCCCGCCTGGCCGCCGAAGCCGCCCAGGATCACGTTGAAGAACGAGCGGTTCATCGCCTTGCACATGATGTAGGACAGGATCGCGCCCGACGAGCCCACCAGCGATCCGGCGATGATCAGCATGGGGTTGTTCAGCGAGAAGCCGATGCCCGCCGCCGCCCAGCCGGAATAGCTGTTCAGCATCGACACCACCACGGGCATGTCCGCGCCGCCGATCGGGATGATGATCAGCACGCCCAGCACGAAGGCGATGAGCGTCATGATGATGAAGGGCGTCCATTCCTGCGTGAGCATGAACCAGACGCCGCAGCCCAGCATCGCCAGCGCCAGCGCCAGGTTCAGCATGTGCTGGCCGGCGAACACCACCGGCGCGCCCTGGAACAGCCGGAACTTGTACTTGCCGGACAGTTTGCCGAAGGCGATGACGGAGCCTGAAAACGTGATGGCGCCCACGAACGTGCCGATGAACAGTTCAAAGCGGTTGCCGGTGGGGATGGCCATGCCGGGCGGCGCGATGCCGAAGGCGTGCGGCTCGGCCACAACGGCCACCGCGATCGCCACCGCCGCCAGGCCGATCATGCTGTGCATGAAGGCGACCAGTTCGGGCATCTTGGTCATCTCGACGCGCTTGGCCATCAGCGTGCCGATCGAGCCGCCGACCAGCAGCCCCAGCACGACCCAGCCCAGCCCGATCGTGGCCGTGCCGCTGCGCGCCAGGCCCACGATGAGCGCCGCGGTGGTCACCACGGCGATCGCCATGCCGGCCATGCCGAAGGCGTTGCCCAGGCGGGAGGTGGTGGGATGGGACAGGCCCTTGAGCGCCTGGATGAAGCAGACCGAGGCAATCAGGTAAAGCAGCGTGACGAGGTTCAGCGAGATCATTTCGCTTCCTCCTTGCCCGGCTTGCGGTCCTTTTTCTTGAACATCTCGAGCATGCGCCGCGTCACGAGAAATCCGCCAAAGACGTTCACGGCGGCCAGCGCCACGGCAAAGACGCCCATGCCGCGCGCCAGTCCGCCTTCGGTCAGCGCGGCGGCCAGCATCGCGCCGACGATGATGATGGCGGAAATGGCGTTGGTGACTGCCATGAGCGGCGTGTGCAGGGCGGGGGTGACGTTCCAGACGACGTGGTAGCCGACGTAGATGGCCAGCACGAAGATGATGAGGTTCATCAGGGTGGGATTGATCGCTTCCATGGTTACGTCCTCCGCGTCACATTGCCGCCTTCGCACACCAGGCAGGCCGCCACGATTTCATCGTCGCGCTGGATCGCCAGCGCGCCGTCCGCATTGATGATGAGCTTCAGGAAATCCAGGATGTTGCGCGCGTAGAGCGCCGAGGCGTCGGTGGCGACCAGGCCGGGCAGGTTGGTCAGCCCGATGATCGTGACATCGTGCTTTTCGACGATGCGGCCTTTCTCGGAAAGCGGGCAGTTGCCGCCGCGTTCGACGGCAAGGTCCACCAGCACGGAACCGGGCTTCATGGCCGCCACCGTTTCCGCCGAAACCAGCATGGGGGCGGGCCGGCCGGGAATCAGCGCCGTGGTGATCACGATATCGGCCTGCTTGCAGCGTTCGGACACCAGCGCCGCCTGGCGGGCCATCCAGGCCGGGGGCATGGGGCGCGCGTAGCCGCCCTTGCCCTGTGCGATCTCGCGTTCTTCGTCGGTTTCGAAGGGCACGTCGATGAACTTGGCGCCCAGCGATTCGACCTGTTCGCGGGCCGCGGGGCGCACGTCCGACGCCTCGACCACGGCGCCCAGCCGCTTGGCCGTGGCGATGGCCTGAAGGCCAGCGACGCCAGTGCCCAGGATGACCGCGCGCGCGGCCTTCAGCGTGCCGGCGGCCGTCATCATCATGGGAATCAGCCGTCCGTAGTGATGGGCGGCGAGCAGCACGGCCTTGTAGCCGGCCAGGTTGGCCTGCGAGGACAACACGTCCAGGCTCTGGGCGCGGGTGATGCGCGGCGCGGCTTCCAGCGCGAAGCCGGTCAGGCCGGCGGCGGCCAGTTGCGCCAGGCCTTCGGCGTCGAAGGGATCGAGCATGCCGATGACCACCGTGCCCGGTTTCATGTGCGGCAATTCTTCAGGGGAGGGCGCGCGAACCTTCATGACCAGATCGGCGCCCAGGGCATCCTGAGCGGAACCTAGCGTGGCGCCCGCGGCAACGTAGGCATCGTCGGGATAGCGGGCCGCGGCGCCCGCACCACGCTCCACGACGACGGTGTGCTTGCCGCCCACGTACTTCTTGACGGTCTCCGGTGTTGCTGCGACACGGGTTTCCCCGTCTCGGGTTTCTTTAGGTATCCCGATGTGCATCGACGCCTCTCCTCAGAAGGTTCGCCGTAGTTATACACGGAATGTGCGCTCTGACGCTTCCCCCGTTTGTCCGCATCTCGCGCGGGCAAAAAAAACCCCATGGCGAACCATGGGGCAGGGGTCTTGCAACCCGAATGCGCCGGCCGGTATGAACACGTCGCTGGCCGGCGCCGGCGAACAGACGTCCGGCGTCAAGCCGTCTGCGCGCGCGTCCAGTTGATCAGCGCGCGGGTGAGGTCGCGCAGATCGGCCTTGAGGCGGCCATAGTTTTCGGTGGGGCGAAGCGACACTTCGTCCATGTAGAGCTTGCGGTTGATTTCGATCTGCAGGCTGTGGCGGCCTTCTTGCGGGCGGCCGAACGCGCGCACCAGTTCCACGCCCTTGTAGGGATCGTTCACGGTGACGTCGTAGCCGCGCTCGCGCAGCCAGGCTGCGATGAATTCGCGGAAGGCGGGGTCGCTGGTGCTGCCGTCGCGATCGCCCAGCACGAAATCGGGGTGGACGAGGCCGGGGCGGTCGGTGGCGAATTCACCGGCGACGCTGGGCATGGAATGGCAGTTGATGTGCCAGACCTTGCCGAACTTGCGATGCGCGTTGTCCAGCACCTGGCCAAGTGCGGCGTGATAGGGCGCCCAGCAGGCGTCGATGCGGTGGCGCACTTCCTCGACCGTCAGCTTGCGGTCGTACAGCGGCGTGCCGTCATCGAGCATGCGCCAGATCAGGCCCTTGCCAAGCTTGACCTTGGGCGAAGGATTCAGCGCGTCAGGCCAAGCCTGGTCCAGCAGCAGTTCGTCGATTTCGTCGCGGGCGCGGTTGGCGTCGATGTAGGCGCGCGGGAAGGCCGCGGCAATCATCGGCACGCCCATCTCGATGGCGTCGCCCCACAGATCGTCAACCCAGGTGTCCTCGGCGGTGCGCAATGCGCCAAAGTCCACCGCGGCAGCGAAATCGGGGGGGTAGGCGGTGCCGCTGTGCGGGGAATCCAGCACGAGGGGGGCCGAAATATCCGAATCGGGGTATTGCTGCGGAAGGTCGAGGCGGTAGGACAGGGGTTGGGTAATTCGCATAGGGGGGGTACTGCGTTCGTGAATCGGAGGTCCTCGCGTGCCGGCGGCGCGCGAGGACCGAAGACCGGTTAGTCGATCTTCACGTTGGCTTCTTTGGCGATGCGCTTGTTCTTGGCGATTTCAGCCGAGATCTGCGCGCCGAATTCGGCCGAGGTGTTGGCCGCGGGCGAAGCGCCCAGGGCAGCGAGGCGGCTCTTGACGTCCTCTTCGGCGCTGACCTTCTGGACAGCGGCGTTCAGCTTGGCCAGCACGGGGGCGGGCAGCTTGGCCGGGGCGACCAGGCCGAACCACGACGCGTCGTTCACGGCGGGCAGGCCGGCTTCGGCGAACGTGGGCACGTCAGGCAGCGCGGCAACGCGCTGCGGGGCGGCGACAGCCATGGCGATCAGGCGGCCGGACTGCACGTGCGGCAGGGTGGAGGGCAGGTTGTCGTACATGACGTCGACCTGGCCGGCCAGCGCGTCGTTCAGCGCGGGGCCAACGCCACGGTACGGCACGTGCATCAGGTCGGTGCCCGACGCCATCTTGAACAGTTCGCCCATCATGTGCGAGACCGAACCGTTGCCGGCCGACGCGTACGTCAGCTTGCCCGGCTGGCTCTTGGCCAGCGTGATGAACTCGGCGATGTTCTTGGCCTGGACCTTCGGGTTGATGGTCATGATGTTCGGCACGGCGGCCAGGTTCGAGACGGGCGTGAAGTCCTTCTCGCCATCGAACGGCAGGTTCGGGTAGATGGCCGGGTTGATGCCGTGCGTGCTGACGGTGGCAATGCCCAGGACATAGCCGTCCGGCGCGCTGCTGGCGACGAACGCGCTGCCGATCGAGCCGCCGGCGCCGCCGCGGTTTTCCACGACGACGGTCTGGCCCAGTTCCTTGCCGAGCTTGTCGGCGAACAGGCGGCCGACGATGTCGGTGGTGCCGCCGGGCGGGAAGGGAACGATCAGGCGGATGGGCTTGCTGGGATACGCGTCTTCAGCGTGCGCGATACCCGAGGTCAGCGGCGTGGCCAGGGTCGCGGCAGCGACACACAGGCCCAGAACTACATTACGGCGTTGCATGAATTCCCCTACTAATGAATGGAAAGCAGCTGCATGAAAGCAGTCGCAAACCCGACGATTCTTTCCTGGCGGGCGGGTTTGCGCAAACGAAAGATTCTCCGTAAGCTATGACTTTTTTTCATACCTCTTACTCGGCAGGGCTTCGCCGCGGTTACTTTTATGTAACATTCGCCGTGCATCCTGTGCCGACATCACGCCCGCGATGGCAAGGGAGCCCCACGACGGGTGGGGGCTGCAAATGAGGCGTTTCTGTCCCTCTTTAACCGATCTTCAGGCCTTTGAAGTCGCCGCCAGACACAGCAGTTTCACGCGCGCCGCGCAGGAATTGTGCGTGACGCAGGGCGCGGTGAGTAAACAGGTGAAACATCTGGAGGAGTTCGTTGGAGTCGAACTATTCCTGCGAATCAGGCAAGGCCTGGTGTTGACCGAAGCGGGCCGCAGTTACCTGGCCAAGATCCAGGCCGGTCTCGGCCAGATCGAAGCGGCCACCGTCGAACTGATTGCGCATCAGGGGCGGGGCGGCACGCTGAACCTGACCTGCATGCCCACGTTCGGCGCGCGCTGGCTGATTCCGCGCCTGACCGCCTTCATGCGCTTGCGTCCCGATATCCACGTCGAATTCCTGCCGCACCGCCAGGGCTACGACTTCTCCACGCCGGAGCTGGACGCCGCCGTGCGCTTCGGCGAGGGCCTGTGGCCCGGCAGCGGGGCCGATTACATCGTCGGCCGCGAGATTCTTCCCGTCTGCAGTCCCCGCCTGATCCCGGGCGGGTGCACGTCGCCCGAAGCGCTCCTGGCCTATCCGCTGCTGCACCATACGTCGGCCCTGGAGGGCTGGCGCGACTGGTTCGAGCAGGCCGGCTGCGACACGCGCCGCAGCCTGGAAGGCGCGCGTTTCGACCAGTACGCGTTGCTGTCGCAGGCAGCCGCCGCGGGCTTTGGCGTGGCGCTGATCCCGCGCTGCCTGATCGAGGACGAACTGCGCGACGGCAAGCTGGCTATCGCCATCCAGCTGCCGATCCGGGCGCGCATGGGCTACTACCTGTGCTATCCCGAGCAAAAGGCCAATCTGCCCACCTTGCAGGCTTTCCGGGCCTGGCTGATGGAAGTGTCGCGCGCCGCCGAGCCCCAGCCGCGGGAAGACGCCGTGTCCGATCTAAAATAGCCGCATCATGAGTCAAACATCCACCAAGAAAGGCCGCGTTGTCGTCGGCATGTCCGGCGGGGTCGATTCTTCGGTCACCGCGTGGCTACTCAAGCAGCAAGGCTACGAGGTCGTCGGCCTGTTCATGAAGAACTGGGAAGACGACGACGATTCCGAATACTGCTCCACCCGCCAGGATCTGCTGGACGCCGCCAGCGTGGCCGATCTGGTCGGCGTGGAATTCGAATTCGTCAACTTCGCCGCCGAATACAAGGACCGCGTGTTCGCGGAGTTCCTGCGCGAGTACTCCGCGGGCCGCACGCCCAATCCCGACGTGCTGTGCAATGCCGAAATCAAGTTCAAGGCATTCCTGGACCACGCCATGGCGCTGGGCGCCGAGCACATCGCGACCGGCCACTATGCGCGCGTGCGCGAAGTGCCAGCCGAGGGCGGCGGCACGCAGTTCCAGCTGCTCAAGGCGCTGGACGCTTCCAAGGACCAAAGCTACTTCCTGCATCGGCTGAACCAGGCGCAGTTGTCGCGCACGCTGTTTCCGCTGGGCGAGATTCACAAGTCCGAAGTGCGCCGCATCGCGCACGAGATCGGCCTGCACAATGCCGCCAAAAAGGATTCCACCGGCATCTGCTTCATCGGCGAGCGCCCGTTCCGGGAATTTTTGAACCGCTACCTGCCGACTGAGCCGGGCCCCATCCTGACGCCCGAAGGGCAGAAAGTGGGCCGCCACGAAGGCTTGTCGTTTTACACGCTGGGCCAGCGCAAGGGGCTGGGCGTGGGCGGCGTGAAGGGCCGGCAACGGGAGGACGGCACGGCCGAGGCCTGGTACGTGGCCCGCAAGGACCTGGAGCGCAACGTGCTGTACGTCGTGCAGGGGCACGACCATCCGTGGCTGCTGTCCGGCAACTTGAAGGCGCAGGACGCGAGCTGGGTGGCGGGCCGCCCGCCGGCCGCCGGCGTCTACGGCGCCAAGACGCGTTACCGGCAGGCCGATGCGGCGTGCCGCCTGGCCGACGCGGCGCAAGAGACTTTTTCACTGGAATTTACCGACCCCCAGTGGGCGGTGACGCCCGGCCAGTCGGCCGTGCTATACGATGGCGAGGTTTGCCTGGGCGGCGGGATCATTCTTTAGGAATGCCCTGCCGCACGTAACCAAGGCCCCCGGGTGCAATATCCGTGGGGCCTTGTTCATGACAATAAAAGCGAGGAGAGGGTTGTGGATGTGACGATGGTGATCTGCCTGTTGGTCCTGGGCGGCGTGGTGGGCTTTGCGGCGGGCCTGCTTGGCATTGGCGGCGGGATGCTGCTGGTGCCGTTCCTGACGATGCTGTTCACCTGGCAGAAAATGCCGGCTGATCTGGTCGTGCATGCGGCGATCGCCACGTCCATGACGTCGATCCTCTTTACGTCCATCTCCAGCGTCCGGGCCCACCAGCAGCGAGGCACCATCAAGTGGCGCATCGTCGCCGCGATGGCGCCGGGCATCATCGTCGGCGGGCTGCTTTCCGGCGGCGCGGTGTTTGCGGCGCTGAGCACGTTGTGGCTGTCGCTGTTCTTCGCCCTGTTCGTGGGGTATTCCGGCTGGAGCATGTTGCGCAACAAGAAGCCCAAGCCCACGCGGCAGATGCCGGGCGTTGTCGGCACCAGCGCGGCCGGCGCGGGCATCGGCTTTCTGTCGGGCCTGGTCGGCGCCGGGGGCGGGTTCCTGTCGGTCCCGTTCATGGTCTGGTGCAACGTGGCCCTGCACAACGCGGTGTCGACGTCGGCGGCGCTGGGCTTTCCGATTGCGCTGGCCAACAGCGTGGGCTATGTCGTCTCGGGCCTGAACGAGGCCCAGACCTATCCGGGGATGCTCGGCTTCATCTATTGGCCGGCGCTGCTGGCGCTGGTCTGCACCAGTGTCCTGACCGCGCCGCTGGGGGCGCGCATGGCGCATCGCCTGCCGGTTCAGACGCTCAAGCGCGTGTTCGCCGCACTGCTGTTTGCGCTGGCGGCCTACATGCTGTTCAAGGCCTGGCAGACCTGGACGGTTTGATCGCGTAAATGAAAACCGGCCGCGGAAAGCGGCCGGTAAAAGCGAGCGCCCGGCCATGCCGGGCGTTTTTGTTGAGGCGTCAGGCCGTCTTGGGCACCGTGTCGATGAACGACTGGCGTTGAGACAGCTTGTCGTACAGGCGGGCCAGGTTGGGCTGGCCAGTGCGCCAGTCCAGCGAGGGGAAGCGTAGGTCCAGATACCCCAGGGCACAGCCCACGGCGATGTCCGCAAGGCTGTAGTTGATGCCCATGCAATGCGCGTTGTCGCCCAGGCTTTTGTTCATGGCGTCCAGGCTGGCGTGGATCTTGCCGTACTGGCGCTCGATCCATTCGGGGCTGCGCTGGGCTTCGGGGCGCTGGTTTTCCTTGACGATGGTCACGCACGCGTCCAGGAGGCCATCGGCGATGGCTTCCCAGCACTTGACGGCTGCGCGGTCGCGTCCGGGCTGCGGAATCAGCCGGGCGACAGGAGACAGGGTGTCCAGGTATTCGACGATGACGCGCGAGTCGAACAGGGCGCCGCCATCTTCCATGACCAGGCAAGGAACTTTGCCCAGCGGGTTGTACGTTTGGATCTGCGTGTCGGCGGACCAGACGTTTTCGAGTTCAAGCCGGTAGTCCAGCTTTTTCTCGGCCATGACGATACGCACTTTGCGCACGTAGGGACTGGTAAGCGAGCCGATCAGTTTCATGGAGTCACAAGCGGAGTCGGAAAGCGGCCGAAGTATAGCAGGCTGTATGACGGCCGGAATTGTCCGCAGGGCGGAATCTTCGTCAGTTTGCCACAATGTCGGGCCGCCCCGGATGATAAAATCGCCGGGTTTTCCCATCCGTCGTTTTTTCTCTACCAGACCATGCAAATCGCCGATCAGCTGAGCCAACTTAATGCCCTTTCGCCACTGGATGGCCGCTACGCTTCCCGGGGCGACGCGCTGCGCGGTCTGCTGTCCGAAGCCGGTTTCATGGCGCACCGCGTCGAAGTCGAGGTCGCCTGGCTGATCGCGCTGTCGGACGCCGGCCTGCCCGAGCTGCCGGCCTTCTCCGAGGGCGCCCGCGCGCGTCTGGCTCAGCTGGTCGCCAATTTCTCAGAGGCCGACGCCGGCCGCATCAAGGAGATCGAGCGCGTCACCAACCACGACGTGAAGGCCGTTGAATACTGGCTGAAGGAAAAGGTCGCCGATGACGCCGAACTGGCCCGCGCGGCCGAGTTCATCCACTTCGCGTGCACGTCCGAAGACATCAACAACACCTCGCACGCGCTGATGCTGTCGCGCGCCCGCGACCAGGTCGTGGTGCCGCGCCTGCGCGAAGTGGCCGCCAAGCTGAATGAAATGGCCATCGCCAACGCCGACCAGCCGCTGCTGTCGCGCACGCATGGCCAGCCGGCCAGCCCGACCACGCTGGGCAAGGAATTCGCCAACGTGGCCGCGCGCCTGAACCGCGCCATCGCCGCCGTCGAGGCCGTCGAGCCCCTGGCCAAGCTGAACGGCGCCACCGGCAACTACAACGCCCACCTGTCCGCCTATCCGGAAATCAACTGGCCCGAATTCAGCAAGCGCGTGCTGTCCGGGCTGGGCCTGACCCAGAACCGCCACACCATCCAGATCGAGCCGCATGACTGGATGTCCGCGCTGTTCGATGCGATCACCCGCGCCAACATCATCATCCTGGACCTGGATCGCGACATCTGGGGTTATGTGGCGCTGGGCTACTTCAAGCAGCGCCTGAAGGAAGGCGAGGTCGGTTCGTCGACCATGCCGCACAAGGTCAACCCGATCGACTTCGAAAACTCCGAAGGCAACCTGGGTCTGGCCAACGCCGTACTGCGCCATCTGGCCGACAAGCTGCCCATTTCCCGTTGGCAGCGCGACCTGACCGATTCCACCGTCCTGCGCAACCTGGGCGTGGGCCTGGGCTACTGCCTGGTGGCATGGGATGCCTGCATGCGCGGCCTGGGCAAGCTGGAAGTCAACACGGCCGCCATCGACGCCGATATCGACGCGTGCTGGGAAGTGCTGGCCGAACCGGTGCAGACCGTCATGCGCCGCTACGGTCTGCCGCAGCCCTACGAACAGCTCAAGGCCTTGACGCGCGGCAAGGGCATTACCGAAGAGGCCCTGCGAGAATTCATCCAGGGCCTGGCGCTGCCTGAAGAGCCCAAGGCCCGCCTGCTGGCGATGACCCCGCGCTCCTACATCGGCCTGGCGGCCGAGCTGGCCCGGGCGGTATAGTCGCCGTGCCGCGCGCGTCATGCGCGCGGCTTTCACGTTGTACCTACGGGAGATCGCAATGAAGAAGTTGTCCACGCTCGCAGCGCTGGCCTGTATGACGGTGGGTCCGCTGCTGGCGACGTCCGCCTCCGCGCAATTCGCCAAGCCCGAAGATGCGGTCAAGTACCGCCAGTCGGCGCTCTCGCTGATCGGCTCGCACTTTGGCCGCATGGCGCCGGTGGTCAAGGGCCAGGCGCCCTACGACGCCGCGCAGATCAAGGCCAACGTCGATGTGCTGAAGACGCTGTCGGCATTGCCTTGGGCGGGTTTCGGTCCGGGTACGGAAGGCGGCGACGCCCGTCCGGAAATCTGGAGCGATGCCGCGGGCTTCAAGCAGAAGCAGCAGGCGTTTCAGGACAACATCGTGAAGCTGTCGGCGGCTGCCGACGCAGGCGATCTGGACAAGCTGCGCGCGGCTTTCGGCGACGTGGGCGCCAGCTGCAAGGCCTGCCACGACGCGTACCGCAAGAAGAAGTAAGGTGCCGGGCCGGCCGTGCCGGTCCGCCGCCCACCAAGCAAAAAGCCCCGTCAAGGGGCTTTTTTCATGGGTGCGCGATCAGGAGAAGGACATGTCGGACACGATCTCGAGCGATCGTATCCACAGCACCAGTCCCGTCACGCAGGCGCCCAGCACCAGGGCGCGCAGCCAGACCGCCAGCCCATCCTGCGCGGGCGGCGTGCCGGCCGGGACATCCTTGGCGTCGACGTTGCCGGTGATGATGGCGCGCACCAGACGCTTGCGGCGCACGACCGCATACCAGATGACGGCCAGCAGGTGCAACGCGACCAGGCCGATGATGACCCACTCGTTGAGCTTGTGCCAGGACGTCATCGCGCTGGCGGTGGCTTCCGAGACATACCCGAACAAGGGGCCCTGCGTCATGATGTCGTCGGTGGTGAACAGGCCGCTGACTGCCTGAAAGCCCACGACCAGCAGCAAGGCCATGACCGACAGCGCGCCCAGCGGATTGTGGCCGGCGGGCGCGGCGGCGCCCTTCAGGTAGCGGACCACGGCGCCCGGGCCGCGCACGAAATGCGCGAAGCGGGCATAGCGCGGTCCGGCAAAGCCCCAGATCAGGCGAAACAGGATCAGACCCAGCGCCGTACAGCCGAAACGCACGTGCCAGTCCATGTACAGGCCGCCCATCTTGACGCTGACGAACGCGCCGACGATGCAGACGACGAGGGCCCAGTGAAAGAGTCGGGTGGGGAGGTCCCAGATACGGACCGCGAGACGATTGTTCTGCATGTTGAGATCGGCGGACGGGAGTTGCCCGGACTTTATCACGCACAAAGCAAACCGCCGCACTGGTCAGGCGGCGGTTTTGAGGCAGATCAGCGAGCGTTGCGGCGCACCGGTTCGATGCGATGCACGTGCTCGTGGCGGAACCGGATGCGTTGGCCCGGCGCCTTCTGTACGGCCGATCCGCAGGGCACGACTTCAGTGGTGTAGGTCGTCGTGCCGTTGATCGGCGCATTGAAGATGACCGTGGCGCGAATCTCGGGGCCGTCGGCCGGTTGCAGATAGACGATGTCGCCGATGTGGATAGGCATGTCGTCAAGCTGCGTGTGGGCCGGGCGTCGGATCAGGTCGGTGGTGGTGAAACGAGTGTTCATGTTGTGTTCTCTTTAGGTTCTAGTTATAGGAAAAGCTGCGTCTTGCCATGGTGAACGCACCGGGCGGGAAAATTGCCGCCATGAGTGTGCGTGATGCGCTGCGTCCGCCGGATGTGATTGGACACGCGCTACATGACACTAACGCATTGCTGCTGCCGTCCTTTTGCGCATTCTCATGTTTTTTGCGCGCCGGGTCCGGCGAAGTGATGCCTTCGTCCAGTCTTGGAGGGCATCGATTCGGGCTGCGCGGCGAAAGACAAGATTGCCCGCGCATTGGCGTAAGCCCGCGTGGTAGCGGGTGAAGCCATCATTTGGGTTGGGTTTGCTTCATGCCGGTCCGGACTGGCGGACGGGTGAAGGCGTTCCCGATGCGGCGCTGGGGTTGCGTTTTTTGCGTTGTACTTCGCTAGGACGCCAGCGCTGTCGGGCGGATCTTGGCAGGGGGTGGCCACAGTCGTTTAGCTTGGCCGGGCTGACCCTCAAAGGTCTGCTCTTTCAGATCCAACCGACGATATTATCGACATTTGAGCGATTATGCAAGCATTTTCTAAAAAGAGGGCGCAGGACGTGCGCCCTTGCCGATTAGTGCGTTGCGGGACGGGCTTGTCGCTGGGCCTCGATGATCAGGCCTTCCAGGCGTGGCGACATGCGCAGCGCCACCTGGGCGCCGGTCGTGCCATCGGGCTGCTGCTGGGTTTCCAGGGCGAGTTCGATACGTTCGTCGTCAAAGGCCTCCGGGGCCGCCTGGATTTCCACGTAGCGCTCGAGCAAGGCATTGACCGCCTTTTGCGCATCCGCCAGCGCTTCCTCCGACAACTTGCCGTGGCCCAGGTATTGATTGACCACGCGCGCCAGGTCATTCATGAAATGAAGCAGGGCGTTTGCGCCGCGGCAGTCCGGCAGGGTGAAGCCCCAGGGCAGGGGGGAAGCGTTCTGAGTCATGTCGTCAGCCAAGGCAATGAGAGGAGGCGGCAACGGGCCGCCGAATGTTCGATTCTAGAGGATGCGTAAAGGCTGCGACGCGGGCGCGCGGCGCGGCGCGCACTGTGTCAACTCGCTTCGATGGCAACAAATTCCGCCCCTTCTGGCCCCATTGGCGGCGCTACCGGATAATCTGCCGGAATGGCCCGCCCCGTGCGGCCGTAATCTGCGGAATCGGAGTGCTAACAGGATGCGCATGGTTTGGGTTCGCGCGTGGGTGACAGGTATGGCGGTCGTCTCGATATTGCTGGCGGCGTGCGTCAACAAGGAACCGCAGGAGCGCGCCGCATTCATACAGTTGCTGCAGGGTCGGATGAACAACGTGACGCTCGTGCCGATCGGCATGCTCGACAAGTCGGAAAAGGAAGCCATTGGCGGCTACGACGACGCGTACGAGGTCATGACGGATTTCCAGGAGGCCTTGGCCAAGGCGGCGGCGCCTCTGCGCGAGGTGCTGTCGGTGGAGACGATCCAGTCCGTTGAAGAGATCGTGGCGCGCCGTGGCAGCCTGGAGGCCGCACGCAAGACGCTGGCCGGCAGTGCCGCCCAGGTCCAGGCGGCACGCGGCAAGGCAGACAAGGCGCGCGCGGATCTTGCCTTGCCCGCCGACCTGGCGCCCGTTTATGACGGCGTCTATGACGAGGCGGTGACGGCGCCGGCTGGGGAATTGATCGACGCGGCATCCCGGATGGATGCGATTGCCCGCGATGCGCTGGCCATTGCGGACTTCGTGGCGGCCAATGCCGCGGACATCCAGTTCGAAGATGGGCAAACAAAGGTGGCCAAGCCGACCTTGCAACAGGAGCTGAACCAGCGGTTGCAAGCATTGAACGCGCAGTCGGGTGGGCTGGAAGCCGCGCGCGCAACGCTGCTGCAGGCTGCCAGCGCGGGCTCGGCCGCGCCCTAGCCATGCGCCAGCCCCGTCGCGATCCCAGCGGCGCCCGGCCGCGCTTTGTACAATGCGGCTCTTGCGGCGCATGCCGTGCCTTGGACTGACTATGAGCGATTCTTCAGGCGTGCATTACAGGACCTTCGTGCTCCTGCTCGTGGTGGTCACCATCGCGTTCGGCTGGCTGTTGTGGCCGTTCTATGGCGCCGTCTTCTGGGGCACCATTCTTGCCATCCTTTTTGCGCCGTTGCAGCGCCGTCTGGTGGCGCGCATTGGCGGGCGGCGCAATCTGGCCGCGCTCATCACGCTGCTGCTCGTGCTGCTGCTGGTGATTCTTCCGCTGGTCGTGATCAGCGGGTCGCTCGTGAACGAAGGGGCAAATTTCTACCAAAGCATCAAGTCCGGGCAAATCAACTTTGGCGCGTACTTCCAGCAGGCGATGGACGCACTGCCGCCGTCCGTGCACGCATTGCTGGCGCGCTTTGACCTGGCCGATATCGCAAGCCTGCAGGACAAGCTGACGGCCGGTGCAATGCAGGCCAGCCAGTTCCTGGCCACCCAGGCCTTGAACATCGGGCAGGACACGTTCCAGTTCGTGGTCAGCTTCGGCATCATGCTGTATCTGCTGTTCTTCCTGCTGCGCGACGGTCCGCTGCTGTCGGCGCGACTGCGCCGTGCCGTGCCGCTGAGCGACACGCACAAGCAGCACCTGTTCCGCAAGTTCACGACCGTGGTGCGCGCCACCGTCAAGGGCAACGTCGCGGTCGCGGCGGCGCAGGGTGCACTGGGCGGCATCATCTTTTCCATCCTCTCGATCCAGGGTGCGCTGCTGTGGGGCGTCATCATGGCCTTCCTGTCGCTGCTGCCCGCGATCGGGGCCGGGCTGATCTGGGCGCCGGTGGCCGTGTACTTCCTGCTGACGGGGGCCGTGGTCAAGGGCGCGGTGCTCATTGCGTTCGGCGTGCTGGTCATCGGCATGGTCGACAACGTGCTGCGGCCCATTCTGGTGGGCAAGGACACGAAGATGCCGGACTACGTGATCCTGATCTCCACGTTGGGCGGCATGGCGCTGTTCGGGCTGAACGGATTCGTGATCGGTCCGCTCATCGCGGCATTGTTCATGGCAAGCTGGGATCTGTTTTCGCCCGCGGCAGGCGACCCGGGCGGTGTGCACGCAGTGAGCGCGCCGCTGCCGGGCAACCCCGTGGCCGGCTCGCCGCCGGCACCGGGGGGCGCCGGCGTGCGTGCGCAGGCAGCGCTTGCCAGGGATCGCCAGTCCCGCGACGAATGATCTCGCCGGGCGCCCGCGTGCGCCCGGCCGGGTGTAAGGTGTAGCAGCGCCGGCCGAACCGCGGCCGGCCTTTCGTGTCAACTTCGCCAAACAGGAGCGCGCCGGATATGGAATGGAAACTGCATCGGTCGGGCTGGATCGAGGAACGCAACTTCGACATTGAGTTCGCCGAAACGCCCGAGGGATACCACACGCGCGTGCGCGTCTTCGGCTTTCCGGTTCTTGAAGACACCAAGCACGTGTTCCCCAACGAAGCGCTGGCTGAAAAAGGCGCGCTGACGCTGCTCAAGAGCCAGTTTTCAGGCACGCCCGACCTGGAAGAGAGATAGCAGGGCGATGGGCAGACCGAGGGGCAGGCCGCGCCATGGCTGACGGCGAAACGGTTGCTGGCGTGCGCCGCCGCCGGGCGCGCCGCTATTCCATGCGGACGGGTCTGCTTGCCCTCGTCTTTGCCTGTATTACCCCGGCGCTCATCGTGGCGACGGTCGCCGTCTACGAAAGCTACGTCATCCAGAAAGAGCGGATCTTCCGCGACACGATCTTCCTGGCGCGCAATCTCACGGCGATCCTGGATCGCGAGCTCACCGGCGTCGAAGCCGGTCTGCAGATGCTGGCGTCCTCGCCGGATCTGGTCGAGGGCGATCTCGCCGGTTTCCATCGGCGCGCGCGCGAGTCCGTGCGCTTTCAGATCGCCGACACTTACGTGCTGACGAACAAGGAAGGCCGGCAGATCATCAACACGCAGGTGCCCTACGGCTCGGCCTTGCCAACCGGCAGGGCGCCCGATGAACTGGGTCGCGTCTTCCTGACGCGCATGCCGGTGCTGACAAGCCTGTTCACCGGCGGTCTGACCAAGGACCCCACCATCGCGCTCGGCGTGCCAGTCTTGCGGGACGGAGAGGTGGTGTACAGCCTGAACGTGGGACTGTCGCCCGAGCGCATCGGCAACGTCCTGGGCCGCCGCGCCCTGCCCGAGGGCTGGGTGGCCGCCGTGCTGGACGGCTCGGGAACCATCATCGCCCGCACCCGCGACACCTCCAAATTTGTGGGGCAGAAGGCGGTGCCGGCGCTGGCCCGCGCCGTGCAGCAGGAAGGCGAAGGCTCGTTGGAGACGATCACCAAGGAAGGCACGCCCGTCTACACCGCGTTCAGCCGGTCGACGCTGTCGGGCTGGACAGTCGCCGCCGGCGCGCCCATGCAATTGCTGACCACGGACCTGTACCGATCCATTGCGTGGATTGGTCTGGGCACGTTGTTCGCGTTCGGTTTGGGGTTGTGGCTGGCGCTCAGGCTTGCAAGCCGGCTCACGTCGGCCGTGCAGGGGCTGGTCGCGCCGGCGCTCGCGCTGGGCGAAGGCCGGACCGTGGAACTGCCCGCCACGCGCATCAAGGAAGCCCAGGAGGTGGGCGCCGCCATGCTGCAGGCGTCGCGCAAGCTGGCGCGCGCCCAGCACCTGGCGCACTACGATCCGCTCACCGGCCTGTGCAACCGGGTGCTGTTCGGCGAACTCGTGCTGCGTGAACTGGCGGTCGCCCAGCGCAGCGGCGATTCGTTCTCGATCCTGGCGATCGACCTGGACGGCTTCAAGGCGGTCAACGACATGCACGGGCACGCGGCCGGCGACACGGTCCTGAAAGAGGCGGCCGATCGCATGGCCAGCGCCATCCGGGTCTCGGACGTGGCGGCAAGGCTGGGCGGCGACGAATTCGCGGTGCTGCTGCTGGGCGCCAACCAGGAGAACGCGCGGCTGGTGGCCGAAGCCCTGGTCGAGAGCCTGTCCTTACCGTACCCCAATGTGCGCGTCGCGGTGTCGGCAAGCATCGGCATCGCGGTGTATCCCCAATCGGGCGCCACCATGTTGCAGTTGCTCGAGCGGGCCGATGTGGCGTTGTACCGCGCCAAGGGCCTGGGCAAGCGCCGGGTGGCGCAGGACCAGTAGGTCCGCCGCCGGTCGCCATGCGCGTCACATATCCTGGCGCGGCGACAGTGCGGTCAGGACCTCGCCCGATTTCAAGCGATAGCGCCTGTTGTCCAGCGCGACGACAGGGTCGCCTTCGGAGGTTCTGAGTATGTAGCGCGATGCGGCAAGCGGCATGGGGCTGGCGCCCGCGTCGTCCGCCCGCAAGAACACTTCAATGCGGTAAAGGCGCCCCGAATCCGTGCTTGCCAGCACGTCGCTCATCCTGCGTGTAGAAATGGCCATGCCGCTATTTCTCCGTTGGGTTTTCGCTAAACTTGCCGCCTTGGCGCCGGTCCGGTCTGATTGCCGGGCATGCGCGGCGCGCAATCGGAAACGGTAATGCAATTGAATCCTGGCCGGAACGCGGCCACTACCCTGGGTCTGCTGGCTATCCTGCTGTGGGGCACGGTCGTCGGCCTGATCCGGGGCGTCAGTGAAAACTTCGGCCCCATTGGCGGCGCCGCGCTGATCTATACGGGAGGGTCCATCTTCCTGGTGCTGTTGCTGGGATTGCCCAAGCTGCGCACGTTTCCCCGGTCGTATCTCATCGTGGGCAGCCTGCTGTTCGTCGCCTATGAGATATGCCTGTCGCTGTCGCTGGGATTCGCGGCCGATCGTGCGCAAGCCATCGAGCTGGGCATCGTCAATTACCTGTGGCCATGCCTGACGGTGGTGTTCGCCATGCTCATCAATGGGCAGCGGGCGAGCTGGTGGGTGGCGCCGGGCATCTTGTTGTCGGTTTGCGGCATCGTCTGGGTCGTGGGCGGAACGGGCGGGCTGTCAATTGAACGCACCGCCGCGAATGTGTCGAGCAATCCTCTGAGTTATGGACTGGCCTTCAGCGGCGCCATCATCTGGGCCGTTTACTGCAACGTGACCAAGCGCTTTGCGGACGGCAAGAATGGCGTCGCGCTGTTTTTCATGCTCACGGCAGCGGTCTTGTGGATCAAGTACCTGTTCAGCGCGGAACCCGCATTGGTGTTTGCCGCGCCCGCCACGGTCGAGTTGTGCGTGGCCGCTGGCGCCATGGCAAGCGGCTATGCACTGTGGAACGTCGGAATACTGCGGGGCAACCTGACCCTGCTGGCTACCGCGTCGTACTTCACGCCGGTCTTCTCCACCTTCTTTGCCGCGCTGTGGCTATCCACGCCGCTCACCCTGTCGTTCTGGCAGGGCGTGGCAATGGTCACCGCCGGTTCATTGTTGTGCTGGGCAGCGACGCGCGGCAGACCGGCCCGCAACGGATAGTCCGGGCCGTGTCGTGAGAGGGGGAGATTTACTCGACGAGCATCGTCAGGGCGACTGCGAACCCCAAGGGAACCAGCAGCAACGAGGCAAAAGTGGAACTGACAATCGCCGCCGATATCTTCAGCAAGGGCTCGGGCCCTGCGCTTCGTATCGTTTGAACCACCAACGCGACGATACCCATAACCATCAAACAGCTCATGAAAACTGCTACGTAAGTCATGTTGTCTCCGTCCTCGCCTGATTTAGGGGATGCGGCGCCGCTGTGCGGTCTTGATGTTTGTGTCGATTGTGCGCCTGTATTGCGAGACTGCACCCTAGGGTTTTCCTTGCCGGCGGGCGGCTTTGTGGCGTATTTGCCGCGCAGTGTGCAGCATGAAAATCGTGTGCGGACGCAGCAATTTCCGACGGCGGAACAGGCTTCGGCAACCCGGCGCGATTGCGCTACGATGGCGTGATCAAAACACCGGAGAGGCCGCCAGATGCCGCAAAAACTACGCCCTGGCACGCGCGCCACCTTGCAGGTCCGCCAGCTTTCGCCCGGCGAGTTTGCGTGGATCATTACCTTGCTCGATCCCGAATCCGGCAATGTGCGCAGCACCAATTATTCGGACAGGCGATATCCCAGCCAGGATGAAGCGTCGACGGCCGGCAAGGCCGCCGTCCTTGCATTTCTCGCGGACGACACGTCCGAACGCGCGCCGGCCGCAAGCGGCGGCAAGCGCAAGGACTGACGCCGCGCGCCGTCCTTCCATGGCGCCCGGCCGCTGAGCGGTCTTGGGCACGCCATTTGCTGATGCTCATGCAAGGCGCATCTTGCGCTGCTTGAGGAGAGGCAATCATGTCCCAGATCCCGCATCGAGAGCCCGGTCAGCCGGACGATCTCACGCCTGACGATCCGGCGCTCCCGGGAAACCCGCCTGCGGACGATCCGCGTCCGGACCCGGGCCGTCCCACGGACAACCCCGACGTCATCGACCCCACGCCGCCCGCGCCGGATCCCCGCGCGCCCGGCACCATCGACCTGGCCTGATTGCGGCCAGCATTACTTCAATTCCGATCCCTTCATCGAAGCAAGGAGGTTTCCATGCGCTCAATCCTGTTGTGGCTGCTCGGCGTGCCCATTCCCATCATCATCCTGCTGGCTCTGTTCTGGCACTGAAGGCCGGTGCGTCATTTCCGCTTTGGCACCCGCGTGTGCGCGGCTGCGTAAGTCTCTGGACAAGGATCGATCATGCAAAATACGTCTTCATTGAGCCAACCTTATGCCGATGGCGTGCCTCCACGTGAGTCCGCCATTTCGGCCGTGTCGTGGGCGGCGGTATTCGCCGGCGCGGTGATCGCCGCGGCGCTGTCGCTTGCATTGTTTGCCGGCGGCACCGGCCTCGGTTTTCTGTCCGTTTCGCCTTGGGGTGAGGAGGGCGTGTCGGCGCCCGCCATCGGCATTGGCATCATTGTCTGGATGCTGCTCACGCAGATCATTTCGTACGGCATCGGCGGCTATGTCGCCGGGCGCCTGCGGACGAAATGGGTCGACGTGCATTCCGATGAGGTCTACTTTCGCGACACCGCGCACGGCTTTCTGGTCTGGGCGCTGAGCGCCGTGGTCAGCGCCGCGCTGCTGGGCTCCGCGCTCGCGTCGATGGCTTCCGGCGTTGCCAAGGCCGGCGCTTCGGTGGCGGCCACGGCCGGCACGGCGGCAACCGCGGCGGCGACGGCCGGCGCGACCGGTGCGAGCAGTGGCGGTGGCATGGAGCGCGCAACCGACTATCTCACCGACACCCTGATGCGCTCGGAACGTCCCGAGGCCAACACCGATCCTGAAGCGGCGCGTGCCGAAGTTGGCCGCATCGTCGCCATGAGCATCACCCGCGGCGACATGACGCCGGCCGATCGCGACTACGTGGTGAAGGTCGTGGCCGCCCAGGCCGGTGTGGAACCCGCCGTCGCGCAGCGCCGCGTCGACGAGGCGATCCAGAACGCCAAGAAGACCGCGGAAGAAGCCAAGGTGAAGGCCAAGGAAGCTGCAGACGCAGCCCGCAAGGCTGCCGCGGCGTTCGCGTTGTGGGGCTTTGCATCGATGCTGATCGGCGCGTTCGTGGCGAGCCTGGCTGCCACCTGGGGCGGCCGCCGCCGCGATGCGGTCTATCGGGTTTAATGTGGTGCTTCGGGTGTAGATAATCCGCCCGAATGCAAAAGGGCCCGCACAGTGTGCGGGCCCTTTTAAATTCCTTGGTGGCGCATCCCTGATTCGAACAGGGGACCTGCGGATTATGATTCCGTCGCTCTAACCGGCTGAGCTAATGCGCCATCCTTTTTTCGCCGTTCGGTTTGCGTTGCAAGTGCCGATCAACGAAGAACGAAATTCTAGCACGAAGTTTTTTTGGAGTGCAAGTGGGCGCCAGCCAAATTTTTTCGGCCGGTCTGGACAACTTGTTCAGCCAGCGTTGGTGCGGTCGCGCGCCGCCCTTCAGGCATCCCGCGCGAGGCGGATGCCCGAGAACTGCCAGCGCGCCTCGGGCGGAAAGAAGTTGCGGTAGCTGGGCCGGATGTGGTCGCGCGGCGTTGCGCACGAGCCGCCCCGCAGCACGTACTGGTTGCACATGAACTTGCCGTTGTATTCGCCGACGGCGCCCGCGCTGGGCTGAAACCCGGGATAGGCGTCATAGCAGCTTGAGGTCCATTCCCACGCGTCGCCGAACAATTGCACGGGACCGCCCTGGCTGTGGCGCGCCGGGGCGGGGCGCGTGTCCAGGTGACCGTTTTCAAGCATGTTCGCGCGGGCCGAATAGGTGTCTTCCGACAACTGGCGCGCGGCGTATTCCCATTCCGCTTCGCGCGGCAGGCGCGCGCCGGCCCAGCGGGCGTAGGCGTCGGCCTCGAAGTAGCTGACGTGCGTGACCGGGGCGTGCAGCTCCAGGTCCTGCATGCCGCGCAGCGTGAAGACACGCCACGCATCGTCCGAGCTTTCCCAATACAGCGGAGCGCGCCAGCCTTGTGCGCTCACCATGTCCCACCCCATCGAGAGCCACAGTTCGGGCCGCTGGTACCCGCCATCCTGCATGAAGGCCAGGTATTCGCCCTGTGTCACGAGGCGATCGGACAGGGAGAAGGGCGTCAGCAGGACGTCGTGGGCCGGCCCTTCGTTGTCGAAGGCGAACCCGCGTCCGTCGTGGCCGATGCGCGTGATGCCGCCGTCGTACCGGGTCCAGCCCGGTGTGGTAGCGGGCGGCTGCGCGGGCTGGCCCGGCGCGACGTAAGCAGGCCTGAGCGGGTTGGCCGACAGCATGTGCTTCAGATCGGTCAGGATGAGTTCCTGATGCTGTTGCTCATGATTGAGTCCAAGCTCGAGCAGCGCGTCGAATTCGGGATCGTTGCCGCCCAGGCGCGAGATCAGCGCGTGCATCGCTTGGTCGACATGCTGCCGGTATTGCAGCACTTCCGACAGCGGCGGGCGCGACAACAGGCCGCGTTGGGGGCGCGGATGTTTTGCGCCGACGGCGTTGTAGTAGGAGTTGAAAAGCATCCGGTATTGCGGATGGAAGGGCGGACTGGACGCGTCATAGCGCGCCAGCAGGAAGGTCTCGAAGAACCAGGTGGTGTGCGCCAGATGCCATTTGACCGGACTGCAATCGGGCATGGATTGCACCTGGCAATCCTCCGGGCTCAAGGGCGCGGCCAAGGCGGCGGTGGTGGAGCGTACGGCGTCGTACCGGTCGTGCTGTCCGGCTTGTCCGCTGGCATAAGGCCCGATGGCGGGATGAGTCAGCAGGCATGCGGGGTCCATGGGGATATCTCCAGAATCGTGGGCGCCCTGCGTCAGGCGCGGGCGCTGAAAACAGAAAACCAGTCGCGGGCGTCCGACCAGTGCGCGATGTCGCGAAAGCCCGCGCGGTGGAGCAGATCGCTGAAGGCTTGCGGCGTGAATTTGTAGGAGTTCTCGGTGTGGATCCGTTCGCCGACCTTGAACTCGCGGTGGCCGCCGGGCCAGGCAACCTGCACGGCGCGCTGCGCCTCCAGGTGCATTTCGACACGCGAACGTTCGCTGTTGAAGAGCGCCACGTGGCGCCAGTCATCGACATTGAAATCGCTGCCGAGCACGGTGTTCACGTGGCGCAGCAGATTCAGGTTGAACGCGGCCGTCAGGTGCAGGGCGTCGTCATACGCCGGTTCCAGCACGCTCTTCGGTTTGACCCGATCGACGCCGACCACGAGTCCGCCGCCGGGACAGGCTTCCCGGATGCGCCGCAGCATGGCGTACGCGGCTTCGGGACCCAGATTGCCGATGCTGGAGCCGGGATAGAAGAACAGGCGTTGCTGTCCCGGAACGCCTTCGGGCATCGCCAGTTCATGTGAGAAATCCTGGCCGACAGCCGTGATCCGCATGTCCGGATACGAAAGCTTCAGGCGCCGCACGGCTGCCTGCAGATAGTCGGCCGAGATATCGACGGGCACATAGTGGCTGGGCCGCAGGCTGGCGAACAGCCGCTCGGCCTTGACGCAATCGCCGGCGCCCAGGTCGATCATGGCCTGCACGGGGCCGACGTGGCGCGCGATATCGATGCCGTGGCGCTGAAAGATCTCGTCTTCGCAACGCGTTGGATAGTATTCGGGCAGCTGCGTGATGGCCGTGAACAGCGACGAGCCGAGCGCGTCGTACAGGAACTTGGGATCGATGTGGGCGGCACTGTCGAGCAGCCCTTCGTGCAATTCGATCTGCTCGGCGCTGGGGTGCTGCGGCTCCTGCGCGATGAATTCGGGGGCGACGGCGGCGAGGAGTGCGGAAGGAGAAACCATGCGTTCAGTTCCTTTTTGGGGCGGTTGAAGCGCATTGCAAAGACTCATTGTGGCGGCTGGGGGGGTTTGCGTGTCAAGCGCCAGGCCTCTGAATGCAATGGACTTTTACGAAATCGAAATCGCGTTTGGCGGAATACGGGAAGGGGCCGCGAGGTCACGCGCAGGCGTTCCGACTCCGCCATCAGCAAGTTTCGGGCCGCTGAAATATCGGTTTACCGCTGGTTGCGAAAGCTCGGGCAGTTTTGGGCCGTTGGTGTGGACAATGGGACTTCCAAGAAAAAATCGAAGGAGCTAGCATGAATCGAAAGCACCAGCGCGCTGAAATGGCTTTGCATCGTGAACGCGTGAATGACAGCTTCCACGAGCTGCTCGCCGGCACGGAAGACCTTTTGCGTTCGACCGCCTCGTATACGGGCTCCGAAATCGAAGCGGCGCGCGCGCGCTTGAAGCGCCAGCTCGCCGATGCGCGTGAATCCGCTGGCGGCTGGGAAGGCGTCGCCCGCGAACGAGCCCGCCGGGCCACCGCTTACGCGGACGAATACGTGCATGAGAATGCATGGAAGTCGGTCGGCGTGGCGGCGATAGTGGGCGCCGTGCTCGGCTGCATTTTCGTGGCGGGTAATCGACGCTAGAGACGCATCATGAGCCCATTACCGGCATTGAGCCGGGGTGGGCCGCGCAATGCCCTGCAAGCACTGACGACCGACGCGCGCCGCTGGGCGCGCGCCGTCCTGTTTGCGTGCGTCGCATCCGTGCTCGCCGCCTGCGCCAGCGTCCCCGACGCGCAGGAGCGGCACGCGCGCGCCGCGCAAGCAGGCCTGTCCGCGGATGCGGCACAGGACAGCTATCGTCGCGGGCAAGGCATTGCTGCGGACCCTCAAACCCCCAAGGATGATTTTCTTGCACGGCACCTGGCGGTGGAGCAGGCGGTCAGCGGCGCGCCGCTGGTCAAGGGCAATCGGGTGCGCCTGCTTGCCGACGGGCCCAGCACGTACAAGGCGATGCTCCAATCCATCGCCCAGGCGCGCCGCTACGTGCACATGGAAACGTACATTTTCGACGACGATGCGGAGGGCAATCGCTTTGCAGACGCGCTGATCGCGGCGCGCAACCGCGGCGCCGAGGTGTCGCTGATGGTGGACGCGGTCGGCACGATCAAGACGCCCGATGACCTTTTCCAGCGCATGCGCGACGCGGGCGTGCAGGTGGCGGTCTTCAATCCCGTCAATCCGGTCAACGCGCGCGCCGGCTGGTCACCCAATCAGCGCAACCACCGCAAGGTGCTGGTCGTCGACGGCAAGGTGGGCTACCTGGGCGGCATCAACGTCAGCAGCGTGTACGAGTCGTCTTCGTTCTCGGGCGGAAGCGGCTCCGGGTCGTCGGGATCCGGCGGCGGCTCGGGCGCCAAGGCGGGCGAGCCCGCCAAGGATGCCGACTCCGCGCCCTGGCGCGACACGCACCTGCGCATCGAAGGGCCGGCGGTGGCGCAGCTGGAACAGGTGTTGCAGGCCGGCTGGGCATCGCAGGCCAAGGAGCCCATCAAGGGCGGCGATTCGCACGTTGCGCCTGCGGTCGGCGACACCGCCGTCCGCATCCTTGCGAACCAGCCCGATCGCAGCGACGGCTACACGGTCTATCTGACGTTGATGTCGGCGTTCGAAAGCGCGCAGAAATCCATCCACATCACGATGGCGTACTTCGTGCCGGATCCGGCGTTCATCGAGGTGCTGCAATCCGCGGCGCGGCGCGGGGTGGACGTGGTGCTGGTGCTGCCGGGCTTCAGCGACTCGTCGCTGGTGTTTCATGCCGGGCGTTCGCACTACACCGATCTGCTGCGCTCGGGCGTGAAGATCTACGAACGCCGTGACGCCTTGCTGCATGCGAAGACGGCGGTGGTCGATGGCGTCTGGTCGACCGTGGGGTCCAGCAACATGGATTGGCGCAGCTTTGCGCTGAACTACGAGATCAACGCCGTGGTGCTGGGACCGGAGTTCGCGGCCGAGATGGAGGCGCTGTTCCAGCGCGACGTGGCCGATGCCGAGCAAGTGACGCCCGAGGCCTGGAAGGAGCGCGGCCTGGACGACCGCTTCATGGAGTCGTTCTCGCGCATGTTCGAGCGCTGGTTGTAGCGGGTGCGCGGGCGGCTCGGATCCTGTCCGCGCCGCCCGTCAGCGCCGTTCAGGAGTTGCCGGCCGCGGCGGCCTGTGCGGCGTGCTCGCGCGCCAGGGCCGTGGTGATGTCGTGGGTGGGCTGAAACGACTGCGCCTGCGCCATCGCCCAGCCTGCGCGGAAGACCTGGTGCCGGAACTCGCCGCGCAGCAACTCGCCAGGCGCCAGCTCCGGAAACAGCGCGGACAAGAGGCGGATTTCGCTGGGCGAGATGCGTCGCGCGATATGGTGCGGGCGCAACTGGCCCGGGTGGGTCAGGCCGGCTGCGGCCAGCAGTTCTGCAAGTGCATGCAGCGTGTTCTTGTGAAAATTGGCCACGCGCTGCGCCTTGTCGGGCACCACCAGCGCGCGTTGCCGTAGCGGATCCTGCGTGGTGACGCCGGTGGGGCATTTGCCGGTGTGGCAGGCCTGGGCCTGGATGCAGCCGATGGCAAACATGAAGCCGCGCGCGGCGTTGCACCAGTCGGCGCCCATCGCCATCACGCGGGCCATGTCGAACGCAGTGATGATCTTGCCGGACGCGCCCAGCTTGATGCGGTCGCGCAGGTTCACGCCGATCAGCGTGTTGTGCACGAGCCGCAGCGCCTCGCGCAGCGGCGTGCCCACGTGATCCACGAATTCCACGGGCGCTGCGCCCGTGCCGCCTTCCGCGCCGTCCACCACGATGAAGTCCGGGGTGATGCCGGTTTCAAGCATCGCCTTGACGATGGCGAACCACTCCCAGGGATGCCCCACACAGAACTTGAAGCCGACGGGCTTGCCGCCGGAGAGCTCGCGCAGGCGCGCCACGAATTTCATCAGGCCGATCGGACTGTCGAACGCGGAATGGCTGGCGGGCGAATTGCAGTCCTGCCAAGGCGCCACGCCCCGTGCCTCGGCGATTTCGATCGTCACCTTGCCCGCCGGCAGGATGCCGCCGTGGCCCGGCTTGGCGCCTTGCGACAGCTTGATCTCGATCATCTTGACCTGCGGCGTACAGGCGTTGCGCACAAACGCTTCTTCCGAAAACGCGCCGTGCTCGTCGCGGCAACCGAAATAGCCCGAGCCGATGTTCCAGACGAGGCTGCCGCCCGGCTGGCGATGGTAGCGGCTGATGCCGCCTTCGCCGGTGTCGTGCGCAAAGTCGCCTTGCCGCGCGCCTTCGTTCAGGGCCAGCACCGCGTTGGCCGACAGCGCGCCAAAGCTCATGGCCGACACGTTGAACACCGACATGGAATAGGGCTGCGTGCAGTCGGGCCCGCCCACGGTGACGCGAAAGTCCGTGTCGTTGATATGCGAGGGCGACATCGAATGGTTGATCCATTCGTAGCGGTCGCCGTAGACGTCTTCCTGCGTGCCGAAGGGGCGCTTGTCGATCTCGCGCTTGGCGCGCTGGTAGACGATGGAACGCTGCGCGCGGGAAAACGGCGAGGCCTGCGTGTCGTCCTCCAGGAAGTACTGCCGGATCTCGGGGCGGATGAATTCGAACAGGAATCGCAGGTTGCCGATGACCGGATAATTGCGGCGGATGGCGTGCCGAGGCTGGATCAGGTCGTACACGCCCAGCGCGCCCAGCAGCGCCAGCGGCACGGCTGCCGCAAGCCACCACAACGACGCGGTGGCGGCCAGGGCCGCGGTGATGGCCGCGCCTGCAAGGGTCAACAGAAAGGCCGTGAATCGGCCGGCAATCCAGTTCATGTCCGTCTCCGCTTTTCGGAATGCAGCAACCATACACCAGGGCCGCTGGCTGCCGGATGAATGGCGGGCCGCGTGCGCGTGCGCCGGCGCGTGCCTTGCGCAGCCGGAGGATAGGCTGAAAGGCGCATGTTCAATGGCTTGGCGGCCGGGCAAAAAAAATGGCCTCCTGCATCAGGAGGCCATTGTTGGAACACTGATTCTCAGCAGCTGGATGCCGGCGGTGTCTTTTCGACGGCCAGGCCGAACAGCGGACGCAGGTGCACGCCCAGTGCGCTGCCGGCAAACGCGGCAGGCAGCCACAGCCAGGCATGCAGGCTGCCCGACAGGATGCCGCTGAAGTAGGCGCCGATGTTGCAGCCGAAGGCCAGGCGCGAGCCATAGCCGAGCAGCAGGCCGCCGATCACGGCGCTCGCGAGCGAGCGCGCCGGCACCTTCCAGACGGGCGCGAACTTGCCGGCCGCGCTGGCGGCGGCCAGCGCGCCGAGCATGAGGCCGATGTCCATGACGGTGGTGACATCCTGGCGCAGCGGCGCGGCCAGCGACGGCTGCTTGGCCCAGTAGGCCCAGGTGGCGACGTCGCCGCCCAGGGCATCCAGCGTCTTGGCGCCCCACAAGGCGAAGGCGGACGTAATGCCCCAGGGGCGTCCGGCCAACGCCAGCGTTGCGAAGTTCAGCACGACGAGCGCCACGCCGCCCCACACGAGGGGCCACGGACCCTGCAGCAGCGAAACGGGGCGAGCCGTGCGCGAGGCGAAGGAAATCACGTGGCCATGACGGCGCTTTTCCAGCGTGGTGGCGACCCAGGCGATCAGCGCAAAGACGGCCAGATTGACGAGGATCGCGGGCGCCAGGCCCCAGGTCTTGATGAGCGACGTGGGCGCCAGCGCCGGCAGGCTGGACCACCAGCCGAAGTTGGCCGTGGCGATGACCGAACCCACGATGAAGAACAGCAGCGTCACCACCATGCGGGTGTTGCCGCCGCCCACCGCGAAGAGCGTGCCCGACGCGCATCCGCCGCCCAGCTGCATGCCGACGCCGAACAGGAACGCGCCCAGCAGGACCGAGACGCCCGGGGGCGACACGAAGCCGTTGACCGGCTGACCGAACAGCGTGCCGGCGGCCAGAAAGGGGAAGAACAGCAGCACGCCCACGGCGAGCATCAGCATCTGCGCGCGCAGGCCGGCCCCGCGGCGGTCCGATACGAACACGCGCCAGGCTTGCGTGAAACCGAACGACGCGTGGTACAGCGTGACGCCAAGCAGTGCGCCGACCACCCACAGCGCGCCCTGGCGCCAACTGACGGTCTGGTTGAGGTACAGGGCGCCGGCCAGGACCAGCAGCACCGCAATCCAGAGCGGCTTGCGATTGATGTGGATGGGCGGCAGGGCCGAGGGCAGCGGCAGGGAGGAGGCGTTGGCGCTCATGAAAATCCCGAGGATCAAGTCGTAAATGCAAACGGGTGCGAAAGGCGCACCCGTGGGAATGGACGTCAGTCTAGTCCTGTCAGTAAATATCTCAAACCAAGGATTCGTGCTTTAGCAATAACTTCAAGTTATATAGTGCCGCTGGTGAGTTCACGAGACGGGGTGCGCGCTGATCCACGCGACGAGCAGGCTGACCGTCACCACCGATGCCACGGTGCTGACCAGGATGGCGCGCGAGGTCACGCGGGCGTCGCGTCCATACATCTTGGCCAGCATGAACGGTCCGGTGCCGATGGGCAGCGCGCTCATCAGCACGGCCGTCCAGGCCCACAGCGGCGGCATCGAGAACACGTAGAACGCCAGCACCGCAGTCGCGGCCGGTTGCAGGAGCAGCTTGCCCAGCACCAGGCGCATCACGCCCGGTCCGGAGGCCGCGGTTTCCGTTTGCGCCAGAAAAAGGCCGATGGTCACCAGCGCGCACGGGCTGGCGGACGCGCCCAGCAAGGCCACATAGCGGTCGACGCCTTCGGGCAGACGGGCACCGGTTGCCGCCCAGGCAAGGCCGAGGACCGGGGCCGCCAGCAGCGGATTGCGGATCAGGGCGCGGCCTACCTTCAGCAGCGTCGCGGGCAGGTTGGGCGTCTGCTGCCGATCGAACTCGATGAGGGCGATGGCAAATCCGAAGAGCACGCTTGCGGTGAGCAGCGTGGTGAAAGTGGCGGGCGCCAGGCTGTCGGCGCCAAGCAGCGCCAGGCACAGCGGAATGCCCATGTATCCGGCGTTGGCGTAGGACGCCGCCAGGCCTTCGATGCTGCGGTCGGTGAGCGTCTGCGCGCGGCGCCCGCGCGCCAGGAACGAAACCACGAACGTGATGGCGATGCCGCCCGCAAACGCGCCGACGAAGCCCCAGTGCGCCATCTGCGCCAGGTCCACCTGCGTCATGGCGCGGAACAGCAGCGCGGGCAAGGACAGGTACACCACGTAGCGATTCAGCGCGTCGGTCGCGTGGGTGCCCAGGATGCGCCAGCGGGCGGCCAGCCAGCCGGTCAGTATCAGCGCAAAGACCGGCAGGGCGGCGGTGACGACGGCGTTCATGGGCGAGGGCGCAAGGGCGGAAAGGCGGTCATTCTACTTGGCGTCGCTGGCGGGCTTGCGGGTCACCAGCAGGATGCCCAGCGCGGCCAGCACCATGCCCGGCCAGGCCAGCGGGGGAATGGGTTCGCGCAGGATCAGCAGCGCAATGATCGCCGTGCAGGGCGGCACCAGGAAGAACAGCGCGGACACGCGGGAGGCCTCGCCGTGGCGGATCATGGCCAGCAGCAGGGTGATGGCGACCAGGGAGTTGCCGACGACCAGATAGGCGAGCGAGCCGAGCAAGGGGCCGGTCCATTCGATGCGCATGGGTTCCAGCCAGAATGCCAACGGCGCGGACACGGCAAGGCCCACGCCATACTGGACGAAGTTGGAGGCGACGGGATGGATCTGCGTGCCGAAGCGCTTTTCGTAGAGCGTGCCGCCCGTGAGGCAGAGCAGCGCGCCGACCGCGAACGCCAGCCCCAGCGGCGCCAGCACGTCGATCGAGGCCTTGGCCACGATCACGAGCGCGGCGCCCGCCACGCCCAGCGCCAGGCCGGCCCATCGCCGGGCGTCGACGCGTTCATGCGCGAGCGCGGGCGCCAGCAGGCCGATGAGGATGGGTTGAAGCGAGGTGATGAGGGCCACGCCGCCCGCCGACATTCCCTGCTTGAGCGAGAGGTAGGTGAAGCAGAAGTAGCCGGCCTGCAGCAGCAGGCCCACCATCGCCAGGTGCCCCCATGCGCTGGCCCGCGTGGGCAGCGGCGGCCGAAGCGCCAGCAGCAGCGGCGCAAGGATCAAGACAACGCACGCGTAGCGCAACGCCAGGAACGTCAGCGGATCGGCATAGGCCAGGCCCACCTTGAGCACGACAAAGCCGCTGGACCACAGCATAAGAAAGAGCGCGGGTGCGGCTTTCAACCAGGCAGGGGGCGCGGCAGGCGTCATGGCGGACCAAGGGCGGCAAGGGCAAGCCGCGATCGTACCCCTTTTCGCGCCTTCTTCATCCTTGCGAAAATGCGGCGTAGGATTCAGTTATTCATTTGCTGCAATGTAGGGGTAGGACATGTCGGCCAACAAAGAAGCAACGGTGCGTATTGCGCTGGGAACCTGGGATCGCTTGCGCGACGACGCTTATTCGGTGCGCCACGCGGTTTTCGTGGTCGAGCAGAACGTGCCGCCGGAAATCGAGATGGATGACGACGACGCGGTGTCGGTGCATGCCGTGGCGTATGGACCCGATGGCACGCCGATGGGCACGGGGCGCCTGTTGCCCGACGGTCACATCGGCCGCATGGCGGTTCACAAGCGCGCGCGCGGAATGGGCGTGGGCGGGCAGTTGCTCGATGCGCTGATCGGGCAGGGGCACGGCGACGGCCACCGCATGCTGGTGTTGCATGCCCAGACGCACGCCGCGGGCTTTTACGAGGCGCATGGCTTCAAGGCCGAAGGCGAAGAGTTCGTCGAGGCCGGCATCCCGCACGTGGTGATGACGCGCACGTTGAAGTAGGGAGCCGCGCTGTGGGCGTGCGCCGCAGCCGATGCGCGGCGGCGCCTCGCCCTGCGCAGTGTGGCGCGCACAAAGCAAAAACCCCGAACGCTTTCGCATTCGGGGTTTTTCTTTTGGCGCATCACGACAGGTACCTCGTGATGTAGTAATTGGTGCCCAGGAGAGGACTCGAACCTCCACACCTTGCGGCACACGGACCTGAACCGTGCGCGTCTACCAATTCCGCCACCTGGGCGCTGTTGCTTTACATGTTGCGTCGCTTTCGCTTCCGTTTCGTGTTCAGCAGCAGAGGAACGAGATTATGCACACTTTTTTTGAAGTGTGCAACTTGGTCTGCATTTTTTTCACTTTTTTTGTGCGGTCCGCTTTCGATATAGTGTCGGCCATGTCTCGATCCCTCTGTACGCGCTGCCTGCGCCCGCTGTCGCATTGCCTTTGCGCCCTGATCTCGTCGTTGTCCTGCCGCACCAGCGTGGTGGTCCTGCAGCATCCCAGCGAAGCGCGCCACGCGCTGAACACGGCGCGTCTGGCAGTGCTGGGAATCGCGGGCGCGCGCCGTGTCGTCGGTGAATATTTTTCCGAGGCGGAGTGGGCAGCGCCCGGGTACGCGCCGCGCCTGCTGTTTCCGGGAGAGGGCGCCGACGTGCTGACGCCGGGCTATGGCCAGGACATGGACTCGCCCATCCGGCTGATCGTGCCGGACGGCACGTGGGGGCATGCGCGCAAGCTGCTGCACATCAACCCGGCGCTTGCCGCGCTGCCGCGCGTCATGCTGCCGCCGGGCCTGTCGACGCGCTACCGTGTGCGCCATGCCGATGTGCCGGGCGCGTTGTCCACCATCGAGGCCGTGACGCACGCGCTCAATGCCATCGAGGCGCCGCGCAACTTCGACGCGCTGCTGGCGCCATTTGAGGCGTTGATCGATGGGCAGATCGACGGCATGGGCGCGGACCTTTACGCGCGTCATCATCTGAATCGCAAGGTGCCTTGGCGCTGACCGGGGAAAGCAAAACGCGTGGGGCAACGTAAATCCCCCGGCAAAGCAAAAGCCCCGCGGAAAGCAAAAGCCCCGGAAACCTTTCGATTTCCGGGGCTCTTAGCCTTTTGATCAAGCCAGTTTGAAACTGCCTTGATTAGAATTCCGTGGTGCCCAGGAGAGGACTCGAACCTCCACACCTTGCGGCACATGGACCTGAACCATGCGCGTCTACCAATTCCGCCACCTGGGCACTGAAAGATACTGTCAGAACTATGTGCTACGCTGCGTTCCAGTCGCGTGACTTGATTCAAGTTCTGAGCCTTGAACTAATCCATGCGTCCGAATGCAGTTGGTTTTACAATGGGTTTTTTTCAACCCGAGTTATCAGCTTTTTAATTCGGCTTCTAACTCTTCTGACCATTTCTGCTTCAGTGTTCAGCCTTGGGCGAACCACAGAAGCTGCGCATTATATACGGAAAATTTAGCTTTGGCAAAACGATCGAATAACGAATCGAATAACAACAGATCAACACCCTTGCCCGAAGCGCCGCCGGACTTCGACCCTGATGTTCCGTCCCGTGAAGCCATCCTGACAGCGCTGCGCGCCGCGGGTTCGCCGTTGTCGCCGGCTGAGCTGGCCGAACGCATGGGCGTCGAGCGCGAGGCGACGATGGTGGGCTTTGAGCGCCGCCTCGGTGCGATGGAGCGCGACGGGCAGTTGCTGCCCAATCGCAAGGGGGTGCTGCTGCTGGCGACCAAGCTCGATTTCGTGGCGGGCAAGGTGCTGGGGCATCGCGACGGCTTCGGATTCCTGCTGCGCGATGACGGCGGGCCGGATCTGTTCCTGTCGCCTCGCGAAATGCTCAAGGTGCTGCACGGCGACCGCGTGCTGGTCAAGCCGTCGGGCGAATACCGGGGCAAGCCGGAAGGCACCATCGTCGAAGTCATCGAGCGCCGCACCAACAAGCTGGTGGGCCGCTTCCTGCACGAGCACGGCCTGTCCATCGTCGTGCCCGAAGACCAGCGCATCAAGCACGACATCCTGATTCCGCCCAGCGACACCAACGGCGCCCAGCACGGGCAGGTGGTCGCGGTGGAAATCATGGCGCAGCCCACGCGCCACACGCAGCCGCTCGGCCGCGTGGCCGAGGTGCTGGGCGAGATCGACGATCCCGGCATGGAAATCGAAATTGCCGTGCGCAAGTTCGACGTGCCGGTCGACTTCACCGAAGGCGCCTTGAAGCAGGCCGCGCGCCTGCCCGACACGGTCCGCAAGTCCGACCTGAAAGACCGCGTCGATCTGCGCGACGTGCCGCTCATCACGATCGACGGCGAGGACGCGCGCGACTTCGACGACGCGGTGTACTGCGAGCCGGTCGAACTGGGCACGGGTCAACGCAAGCGTCCGGGCTGGCGCCTGCTGGTTGCCATTGCCGACGTCAGCCATTACGTGCGTCCGGGCGATGCGCTGGACGACGATGCGATGGAGCGCGGCACCAGCGTCTACTTCCCGCGCCGGGTCATCCCCATGTTGCCCGAGTCGCTGTCCAACGGCCTGTGCTCGCTCAACCCTGACGTCGACCGTCTGGTGCTGGTGTGCGACATGGTCATCCCGGCCAGCGGCGCCAAGGCCGGCACGGTCACGGCGTACCAGTTCTATAACGCGGTCATGCACTCGCACGCCCGCACCACCTACACCAACATCTGGGCGGCGCTGCAGCAGCCGGGCGGTCCGGCTGCGCATGCGATGCGCAGCGTGATGCCGCAGGTCCAGCACCTGTACGAGCTCTTCCAATTGCTGTCGCAAGGCCGCAAGAAGCGCGGCGCCATCGATTTCGACACGGTTGAAACCAAGATCGTCTGCAACGAGCTCGGCCGCATCGAACAGATCGTGCCGTCCGTGCGCAACGACGCGCACAAGCTGATCGAAGAGTGCATGCTGGCCGCGAACACCTGCGCGGCCGACTTCATGACGCGCAGCAAGCATCCCGGCCTGTACCGCATCCATGAGGGTCCCACGCCCGAGCGCCTGCAGTCGCTGCGCGAATTCCTGCGCACCATGGGGCTGTCGCTGGGCGGGGGCGACATGCCCACGGCCAAGGACTACGGCGATTTCCTGGATTCCGTGCGCGGGCGTCCCGACTACCAGCTGCTGCAGACCATGTGCCTGCGCTCGATGCAGCAGGCGGTCTACAGCCCCGACAACATGGGCCACTTCGGCCTGTCCTATCCGGGCTACAGCCACTTCACCTCGCCGATTCGCCGGTATCCCGACCTGCTCACGCACCGGGTCATCAAAGCGTTGCTCGCGGGGCAGCGGTATGTGCCCAGCCTGGACGATCACGCGGTTGTCATCGGCCGCAGCCAGCGCGAACACGAGCAGGCCATCTGGGAAAAGATGGGCTTGGTGCTGTCGGCCAGCGAGCGCCGCGCCGACGAGGCGTCGCGCGATGTCGAGGCCTGGCTCAAGTGCTGGTTCGTCAAGGAGCGCGTGGGCGAAGACTTCAGCGGCACGGTCACCGGCGTGGCAAGCTTCGGCATCTTCGTCACGCTGGACACGTTGCACGTCGAGGGCCTGGTGCACGTGTCGGAACTGGGCGGCGAATACTTCCAGTTCAACGACGCCCTGCACGAACTGCGCGGCGAGCGTACCGGCATGCGTTACCGCCTGACCGACAAGGTGCAGGTGCAGGTTGCGCGCGTGGACCTGGAAGCGCGCCGCATCGAGTTCCGCCTGGTCCAGGGCACGAGCTTCGACGCGCTGCGCAAGGCGTCGGCGCGCGGGCCCGACGAACCCGTGCGCCGGGTCAAGAAGGCAGCCTCTCCCAAGCCCGCCAGCCTGAAGGGCCAGACCGCCAAGGAACGGCGCGCCTCGGCCAAGAAGGCCGGCAAGCCGCCCAAGGCCACCCAGCGGGCCGCGCCCGCCAAGAAGGCCACCCGCAAGCGCCACTGACCGGCGGCGCGGATCCTTATGGCCATGCGGTCGTTTGGCGGCGTGGCCTAAGGGGGTAACATTGCGGTTAGTGCCGGCGCTGTCCGGTGGCCCGCCCCCTCTGGGGCGGGTATTCGTTTATCTAAAGGTATTGTTTTATGGCGTCGACCCAAGTCCTGGCCGGGTTTCACGCGGTTGTCGCGCGGCTGCGGCACGCGCCCGAGTCGATCAAGGAAATCTACGTCGAGGCCTCGCGCCGCGACAAGCGCATGCAGACATTCATCGAGCAGGCCGAGCGCGCCGGCTGCCGGCTTCACCCGGTTCCGATGGAACGCCTGGACGGCCTGGCGCGCGGCACGCGTCACCAGGGCGTCGTGGCGCTGGCCGACGAGCGCCAACTGGCGGTGGATGTCGACGAAGTGCTCGACGTGATCGAAGGGCCGCCGCTGCTGCTGATCCTTGATGGCGTGACCGACCCGCACAATCTGGGCGCTTGCCTGCGCACCGCCGACGCGGCGGGTGTGCATGCGGTGATCGCGCCGCGCGACCGGGCGGTGGGGCTGAACGCTACCGTGCAGCGCGTCGCCTGCGGCGCGGCGGACACGGTGCCGTACTTGATGGTGACGAACCTGGCGCGCACCATGCGCAGCCTGAAGGACCGGGGCGTGTGGCTCGTCGGGACGGACGATCAGGCCACCGACAGCATGCACAAGGTCGATGCCCGCCAGCCGATGGCGTGGGTCATGGGCGCGGAAGGCGAGGGCATGCGCCGCCTCACGCGCGAGACCTGCGACCAGCTCGTGAACATCCCGATGCTGGGTTCGGTGGAAAGCCTGAACGTCAGCGTCGCCAGCGCCGTCTGCCTGTACGAGACCGTGCGCCAGCGCCAATCGTGACCCGTCCCACCCTGTAGATTCCCTTCTTCAATTGCGTCAGCCCATCATGCACCAGAACGGCTTTACCACCACGATTCTCCATTCCGACCGCAA
Source organism: Achromobacter mucicolens (assembly GCF_029866465.1). Lineage (NCBI taxonomy): Bacteria > Pseudomonadati > Pseudomonadota > Betaproteobacteria > Burkholderiales > Alcaligenaceae > Achromobacter > Achromobacter mucicolens. The sequence continues at coordinate 1,674,343 of NZ_CP123364.1, forward strand.
TCAATCCGTCGAGCACGGAGCGGTGCACAAGCCGATGCACCCGTCGTCCGAATTCGCTTACGACGACGCGCGCGAGCTGGCTGCCGTATTCCAGGGCAAGGCGGGCTTCACGTATGCGCGCCAGGGTACGCCGACCACGACGGCGCTTGAGGCCAAGATCAGCCAGATGGAAGGCGGCAAGGGCACGGTCAGCTTTTCAACGGGCATGGCCGCGCTGGCCGCCATTTTCACCACGCTGCTGCGCCGGGGCGATCACCTGGTGTCCAGCCAATATGTGTTCGGCAACACCAACAGCCTGTTCGGCACGCTGCAGGAACTGGGCGTGGAGATCACCTTCGTGGACGCGACGGATTCGGCGCAGGTGCGCGCCGCCATCCAGCCCAATACGCGCATGGTCTTTACCGAGACCATCGCCAACCCGGGCACGCAGGTGGCCGACCTGGCCGTGATCGGCGAGATCTGCCGCGAGAAGGGGCTGGTCTATGTCGTGGACAACACGCTGACCTCGCCGTGGATGTTCCGGCCGGCCTCGGTCGGCGCGTCGCTGGTGATGAATTCGCTGTCCAAGTACATCGGCGGACACGGCAATGCGCTAGGCGGCGCCGTGACCGACACCGGCCTGTACGACTGGGCCGGCAACGACAACATCTACGAAGCCTATCGCAAGGGCGCGTCCACCGGCTGGGGGCTTACGCAGATCAAGAAGAAGGGCCTGCGCGACATGGGCGGCACGCTGGCCGCCGAGCCCGCGCACCGCATCGCGGTGGGCGCCGAGACGCTGGCGCTGCGCATGGCCAAACATTGTTCCAACGCGCTGGCGCTGGCGCGTTTGCTGCAAGCGCATCCTGGCGTGGCGAAGGTGCATTATCCGGGCCTGGCCAGCCACCCCCAGCATGAGCGGGCGGCGGCATTGTTCGGGTCGCGATTCGGCGGTCTGCTGGGCGTCGAACTGGCGGACGGCGTCGATTGCTTCGACTTCCTGAACCGCCTGCGCGTGGTGCTGATGGCGACGCACCTGGGCGATACGCGCAGCCTGGCGCTGCCGGCGGCGCACACGATCTATTACGAGATGGGCGCGGAGCGCCGCAAGCAGATGGGCATTGCGGACAGCCTGATCCGCGTGTCGGTCGGCATCGAGGACGAGGCCGATTTGCTGTTTGATTTCGATCAGGCGCTCAATGGTTGCCTGAAGGGATAATTCGGCAGCCGCGGCGCTCCGGGCAGGGGCGCCAGCAACGCAATCGGGCAGGAACCCATGCTTATTCAGATCGCAGAAGTCTTTACGCCGCAAGAGGCTGCCGACATCCGCCAGCGGCTGGATGCCGCGGACTGGGTGGACGGCAAGGTGACCGCAGGCCATCAGTCGGCCCAGGTCAAGCGCAACCGGCAACTGTCCGAGCAGCATCCGCTGGCGCAAGAGCTCGGCACGCTGATCCTGCAGCGCCTGTCGGCAAACAACCTCTTCATGTCGGCGGCGCTGCCGCGCAAGATCTTCCCGCCGCTCTTTAACCGCTACGAAGGCGGCGAGGCGTTCGGCTATCACGTGGACAACGCCGTGCGCGGCATCGCCGGCTCGGCCGAGCGTGTGCGCACCGACCTGTCCGCGACGCTGTTCTTCTCGGACCCCGACAGCTACGACGGCGGCGAGCTCGTCATCGACGACACCTATGGCCCGCGTGCCGTGAAGCTGCCGGCCGGACACATGGTGCTGTATCCGGGGACGAGCCTGCATAAAGTCAATCCCGTAACGCGCGGCGCGCGCGTCAGTTCATTTTTCTGGATGCAGAGCCTGGTGCGCGAAGACAGCCAGCGTGCGCTGCTGCTGGACATGGACGTCGCCATCCAACGCTTGAATCAAGATGTGGCAGGACATGCCTCAATTGTTCAGCTCACCGGCATTTATCACAATCTGCTGCGCCGCTGGGCCGACGTTTGATGAAGCTTAAAGTGTTTTTTTGCGGGTGTCGCGCAAACCCCAAATGAGCGTTTTTGTTTATTGCGGAATCGGCTAAAAGCTAGTATTGACGCGGGTTGCCGTGAGGTTTTCGCTTGACAGCCGCTCTACGCCAAGGCCTAATACACGTCTGCGTCGCTGACGGTTTGCAGGCATCAAGCCAGCAAATCCTAGGCGGCGCAGCAGTTTAAAAGTTGTGCTTTGCAGCGCAAGAAAAAAGTTTATCCACTGTCTGTTCGTCGTTTGCCTGGTCTCGCGTCCATTTCTGGCATTCCTTCCTGACGGCCATGAACTGCCGCCCCGGGCAGACTCCACACCTTGTGAGGGGTACACCTGCATGAACAAAACCGAACTCATCGATCACATCGCCAGCAAGGCCGATATCTCCAAGGCTGCAGCCGGCCGTTCGCTCGACGCCCTGATCGGTGCCGTGAAGACCACGCTGAAGAAGGGCGGTACGGTCACGCTGGTCGGTTTCGGCACGTTTGCCGTGTCGGCTCGCGCCGCGCGCACCGGCCGCAACCCGCGCACTGGCGAAACCATCAAGATCAAGAAGGCCAAGGTGCCGAAGTTCCGTCCGGGCAAGGCCCTGAAGGACGCTGTCAACTGATAGGACGGCAGCCGATCGCATGGCGCACGGCGCTGCGATTTGCCCACAAGTACGCGGTCCGGTATACTCCGGCCCGCGTATTGCTTTTGAGTACCCCAAATTGGCAATGTCCCCGCGCAAATGCGCCGGGCGATTGCACCGAAATGGGTGCTTAGCTCAGTTGGTAGAGCGGCGCCTTTACACGGCGTAGGTCACAGGTTCGACCCCTGTAGCACCCACCAGAAGCCCTCGCAGTTCACATCGAACCCGCACACATCCCGCCTCCGGCGACGTGGCGGGTTTTTTGTTTTCCGGGCCAGATTGCGACGGCGCGTCTCTTCGAATTGAACGCTTGGCCAACATGGGTCTGACCCGCATTGCGCTGACCCGCGTGGCCAACGCGCCGTCACGGGCATGCCTCATGCTGCCCGCCTTGTCATAAGCGTTTTATTGATGCTGCCTTGATTCCGATCAGCAGTGTTACGCTGTTCCATTCGAAATACAACGTGCGAATCATTCGCATTTAAGATACTATGACGGGCTTGTACCGGTCAGCCGGCGCCGCGGTCTTGTGCGCGTCAACTTCCTGGCAGGCCGGAAAAGTCAATGCACCCTGGCTGATTCATGCCTAGTCTTCAACCCGGTTGGAATTCTTCTTCGCGGTCTTCTTTTGGTATTCGCGCAGGCGCTGGCCTGGCGGTCGTTGCGCTTCATGCAGCGGTGATCGGCGCCATTTTCATGGCGCCGGAGAGTCGTCCTGAATTGGAGGAACCCGAGGCGATCATGGTGAGCGTGGTGGATGCACCCGTTCCCCAGATCGCCAAAGCCGAACCTACGCCCGAAGTGCCGCAGCCGGTCACCGAGACGCCGCCCGAGCCGGAACCCGAGATCGAGCCCGAACCCGAGCCCGAACCGGAATTGAAACCGGAACCCGAGCCGGAGCCCGAACCCGAGCCGGTGGTCGAAAAGCCGCCCATGCCGGCGCCCAAGCCGCCTCCGCCCAAACCCAAGCCGAAGCCCAAGCCCAAGCCTCAGCCCAAGCAGGAGGTCAAGCCCGAGCCCAAGCCCGAGACGCCGCCGCAGCAGACGCCGCCCAGCGGCGCGCCGGAAGGCACGCAGGCGCCGCAAGGCCCGACGCAGGGCCCGCCGCCCGATCAGCCCGTGCTGGTCTCGAGCATTGAATTCCAGGGCGCGCGTCCGATGCCCAACTATCCGATGGCATCGCGCCGCATGCGGGAAGAGGGGCGTGTCGTGGTGCTGGTGGAAATCAACACCCAGGGCCTGGTCGAGCGCGCGACCATCGACGCTTCGTCGGGGTTTCCGCGCCTGGACGAATCGGCGCTGGCAGCCGCGCGCAAAGGCCGTTTCAAGCCGTATACCCGCAATGGCGTGGCCTATCCCGCCAAAGCAAAAATTCCGTTCGATTTCGTAATGAGGAACTGAGATGTCCAACGCACTGCATAGCGCCACCCTGGTGGCGCAGGCGACCACCAGCCCGGCAGCAGCGCCGGCTGCCGCCGCCGCGCCCGCAGCCCAGCAGGCCGCCACGACGGGCGGCGAGGTCGCCCAGCAAGCCGCCGGCGCCGTTCAGCAGGCCGCTGGCGCCGTCCAGCAGTCGGCCGACGCGCTGCACAGCGCCGCCGCCGCGATTCCGCCCGCGCCGGCGCCGGTCCCCGACATGGGCTTCCTGCACTTCGTCGCGCAGAGCGACTTCGTGGGCAAGAGCCTGTTCGTCATCCTGATCCTCATGTCGCTGGTGACCTGGTATCTCATCCTGGTCAAGGCCGCCAGCAATGTCAGCATGCGCAAGCGTTCCGCCGACTTCCTGAACAAGTTCTGGAACGCCAGCTCGCTGGAACAGGTCGAGCACGAAATCAACACGCACGGCGCGCGCGATCCGTTCTCGCATCTGGCCAGCCACGCCATGCACGCGCAGGCGCACCACAACAAGTTCGGCGCAACCAAGCTGGAAGAGTCGGGCAGCAATTCGGATTTCGTCACGCGCACCATGCGCAAGGTCATCGACGAAGAAACCGCCAAGCTGGAAAACGGCCTGACCGTGCTGGCCTCGGTGGGTTCGACGGCGCCGTTCGTCGGCCTGTTCGGTACGGTGTGGGGCGTGTATCACGCACTGGTCGGTATCGGTCTGTCCGACGGCGTGACCATCAACCGCATCGCCGGTCCGGTGGGCGAGGCCCTCATCATGACGGGGCTGGGCCTGGCGGTGGCAATTCCGGCCGTCCTGGCGTACAACACGTTCGTGCGCAATAACCGCGTGTTCCTGTCGCGCCTGGATGCCTTTGCGCATGATCTGTTTGCGTTCCTGACCACCGGCCAGCAGGTTGCGCTGTCCGACGGCAAGGTGCGCGCGCTGCGTCGCCAGAATGGCCACGCGGTCCAACGCGGGAGCGAATGATGGCCTTTGGCAGCTTTGAGGGTAAAGGGTCCGGAAGCCATGCGGTGTCCGAGATCAACATGGTGCCCCTGATCGACGTCATGCTGGTGCTGCTGGTGATCTTCATCATCACGGCGCCGCTCTTGGCGCACTCGATCAAGATCAACATGCCCCAGGTGGCCGCCGAGCAGATCGAGGAAGAGCCCAAGACCGTGGACCTGGCCATCGATGCCAGCGGCGCGCTGTTCTGGGACGAGAAGCCGGTCAATATCGACGACCTGCCCAATCGCTTCAAGTCGATCGCCGGCACCAAGCCGCAGCCCGAGATCCGCATCCGCGCCGATCAGAACACCCGTTACGAAACGCTGGCCAAGGTCATGGCCTCGGCGCGCCGTTCGGGCATGACCCGGATCGGTTTCGTCACGACGCCGCCCTCTGGCGGCGCCCCGGCGGCCGGTGCGCCGGCAGGGGCGACGGCGCCCGCCGCGGCACCGTCCGGCCGGTGAACGAATCCGGAAAGGGGGGCGCATTTCGCGCCCCTTTTTTTTTGGATCGCGCTAGAATCGCGGCATGCGAGTTCTGGTAATCGAAGACGACACCACCCTGGGCCATGCGCTCCAGGAATTCCTGGCCGACCAGGGTTATGCGGTCGACTGGCTGACCGACGGCGACCGGGTTCTGGGCGCGTTGGCAGGCCAGCCGTATGACCTGATGCTGCTCGACCTCAACCTTCCCGGCATGAGCGGCTTGGACGTGCTGCGCCAGCTGCGCCAGGACGGCAATCAGGTTCCCGTGCTCATCCTTACCGCCCGCGATGGCATCGAAGACCGCGTCGCCGGTCTGGATGCCGGGGCGGACGACTACGTCACCAAGCCTTTTGAACTGCCCGAGCTTGCCGCGCGCGTGCGCGCCTTCGGCCGCCGCCGCGCGGGCCAGGCCCAGCCGCTCATCGAAGTCGGTCCGCTGGTGTTCGACACCGTCGGCCGCGAAGTGCGCGCCAACGGCCAGCGCCTGTCGCTGTCGGTGCGCGAGCTTTCCGTCCTCGAAATGCTGATGGCCCGCGTGGGCCGCGTCGTGACCAAGCGCCAGATCGTCAATTCCCTGTCCGCCTGGGATGCGGATTTCAGCGAGAATGCGGTCGAAGTCTATGTGTACCGCTTGCGCAAGCGCCTGGAAGGAACGGGCGCCAGCATCCAGACGGTACGCGGCTTTGGCTACATGCTGGATGTGGAAGCGGCTTGACAGGCCGGCCGCGGCCGGCGACCGCCAGCCGCGCGCATTCATCCGCCTCATTAAGGGCTTCGCGCCATGACGCAGGAACGCACCCCCCAACCGTCTCCGGCTGCGCGGCCTCCCATGCTTCCCTCCCGTTCATTGGCCCGGCATCTGGTCATCCGCCTGATGCCGCCCATCCTGCTCCTCGTCCTGCTGGACCTGGCGGCCACCTGGGTCATCACCCACAAGATCGACATGTCGTTGTGGATGCTGGAAGACTTCTTCTGGCTGATGGTCGTGGGCCAGGTGGCGCTGATTGCGCTGTTCGCTTGGGTGGTGATGCAGGGCGTGCGCTCCGGGCTGCGGTCGGTGAATCACCTGTCCGAAGAAATCCGGCAACGCTCCATCGACGACATGCAGCCGCTCGAGGTCGCCGGCGTGCCGGTGGAGATCGAGCCGCTGGTTACCCACACCAATGACCTGTTGCTGCGGCTGGATGCATCGCTGGCCGCGCAGCGCCGCTTCATCGGCCATGCCGCGCACCAGCTGCGCACGCCGTTGTCGGGGCTGCGGCTGGAATCCGAACTCATGCTGGCGCGTCCCTTGCCCGACGATGTCCGGGCCCGCGCCGAGCGCATCAAGGCCGTCAGCGACCGCATGATCCGGCTGGGCCAGCAACTTCTGGTGCTGGCGCGCGCCGACCCGAATGCCCGGCCCCAGGACAGTTTCGTGCGCATCGACCTGTGCGAATGGGTGCGCGTGCATGGCGCGGAATGGTTTCCGCGCGTGCGCGAGGCGCACTACGAACTGGACCTGGCCGCACCCGAAACGCCCATCTGGATCGACGCGGATCCCTTGCTGCTGGCCGAACTGCTGGGCAACCTGATCGACAATGCGCTGCGCTATGGCAACCCCACGGGCCGCATCACGCTGATCGTCGGCGCCAATCCCCCCTCGCTGACCGTCGAAGACGACGGCCCCGGCATCCCGCCCGAAGAGCGCGACCGCGTGTTCGAGGCGTTCTACCGGTCGCCCACGGCCACGGCCGGCGGCTCGGGTTTGGGACTGGCCATCGTGCGTGAGATCGCGCATGCGCACGGCGCGTGGTGGAAGCTCACGAGCCGGCCCGATTTTTCCGGAACGCGGCTGTCCGTCGTGTTCCCCGGCCCCCGCAAGGGGGCTCAACTCACTCGCCAAGAACCTGCATCATGAGCCAAGGCACGGTCAGCGCTGCTTCTTTGCCCCCCGGCCACCCCGGCGGCGCGCACGCGCCGTCGTCGCGCGCCGCCCTGATCCTGGGCGCCCTGGGCGTGGTGTACGGCGATATCGGCACCAGCCCGCTGTACACCCTGCGCGCCTGCCTGACCGGCCTGAGCGTGCATACCGATCTGGAACCGGCCCACCTGCTGGGCGTGCTGTCCATCCTGTTCTGGATGCTGATGGTGGTGGTGTCCCTGAAATACGTCATGCTGGTGCTGCGCGCGGACAACCGCGGCGAGGGCGGCACGCTGGCGCTGCTGGAGCTGGCGGTGCGTGCCCGCGAGGGCAAGCTGCGCTGGATCCTGATCGTGCTGGGCATCTTCGGTGCGGCGCTGTTCTACGGCGACAGCATGATCACCCCGGCAATTTCCGTCTTGTCGGCCCTGGAAGGCATTGGCATCGTGTCGCACACGCTGGACCGCTGGGTGGTGCCGATCGCACTGGTGGTCCTCATCGCGCTGTTTGCGATCCAGTCGCGCGGCACGGCGACGATGGGCAAGCTGTTTGGCCCCGTGATGTTCCTGTGGTTCGCCACGCTGGCCGCGCTGGGCGGCTGGCAGATCTGGCAGACGCCCGAGATTCTGGCCGCGCTGAATCCGATATGGGGGCTGCGCTTCATCGTGGAAGCGCCGTGGGTGAGCTTTGTGCTGCTGGGCGCGGTGGTGCTGGCGCTGACTGGCGCCGAGGCGCTGTATGCCGACATGGGCCATTTTGGGCGCCCGGCGATCCGCCGCGCCTGGTTCAGCATGGTGCTGCCGGCGCTGACGCTGTGCTACTTCGGCCAGGGAGCGCTGCTGCTGCGCGATCCCACCGCGATCCGCAATCCCTTTTTCCTGATGGCCCCGGAATGGGGGCTTGCCCCGCTGGTCGCGCTGGCCACCGTCGCCACCATCGTCGCCTCGCAGGCGGTCATCTCGGGCGCCTATTCGGTGACGCGCCAGGCGGTGCAGCTGGGCTTCTGGCCGCGCATGCAGATCCTGCACACGTCCGCCATCGAAAAAGGCCAGATCTACCTGCCGCAGGTCAACGCGTTGCTGCTGTGCGCGGTGCTTGTCCTGGTGCTGTGGTTCCGCAACTCCGACAACCTGGCTGCCGCCTATGGTTTCGCGGTGACGGGCACGATGTTCACGACGTCGGTGCTGGCGTTCGCGGTGCTGCCGCGCGGCACCACGGGCGTCAAGCGCATGATGTGGTTCCTGGTGCTGGGTCTGTTGCTGCTGCTGGACGTGCTGCTGTTTTCGGCCAACGTCTTCAAGATCCACGAGGGCGGCTGGCTGCCGCTGGTGGTGGCGATCGTGGTGTTCACGCTGATGATGACGTGGCGCCGCGGCCGGCACCTGCTGTCCGACATGCAGCAGCGCGACCGCCAGCCGCTCAAGGAATTCATGGAGCAGCTCGAGCAATACCCGCCGTCGCGGGTGCCGGGCACCGCGATCTTCATGACGATGAATTCGGGCAACGTCCCGTCGGCGCTGCTGCACAACCTGAAGCACAACAAGGTGCTGCACGACCAGGTGCTGTTCCTGACGATCCTGTCGGCCGACGTGCCGTACATCGCGCCGGAAGAGCGCTTCGAGGTGAACCGGCTCAGCGCATCGAGCTGGGCCGCGACGATCAACTACGGGTTCAAGGAAGATCCGGACGTGCCGGAGGCGCTGCGCCTGATCGCAGAGGGCTACCCCGAACTGGATCTGGAACCGATGCGCACGTCGTACTTCCTGTCGCGCCAGACCGTGGTGGCGGCCAAAAAGCCGGCCTTGTCGCGCTGGCGGCGCGCGGTGTTCTCGTTCATGGCGCGCAACTCCACCCGCAGCACCAAGTTCTTCAAGATCCCCGCGAACCGGGTTGTGGAAATGGGCATGCAGGTCGAACTCTAGGCGCGCCGCGCCGCGCCGCGATGAGGCGAAAAAAAACCCTCGGTGTGAAAACCGAGGGTTTTTTATTGGGCCTTGAAGCATTACTTCTTCGAGGTCGCGTCCTTCAGTTGGGGCAGCGACGTGCCGCTGGAGGCGAGCAGGCCGGTCTTGACGTACGTGAACAGCTTTTCGCGCGTGTCGACGATGTCGAGGTTGCGCATGGTGAGCTGGCCGATGCGGTCCGCCGGCGTGAAGGGGGCGTTCTCCACCTTCTCCATGGACAGGCGCTCGGGCGCGTACGTGAGGTTGGGCGACACGGTGTTGAGCAGCGAGTAGTCGTTGCCGCGGCGCAGTTCGATGGTCACTTCGCCGGTGACGGCGCGGGCAACCCAGCGCTGGGCGGTTTCGCGCAGCATGATGGCTTGCGGATCGAACCAGCGGCCCTGGTACAGCAGGCGGCCCAGCTTGCGGCCGTTTTCGCGGTACTGCTCGATGGTGTCTTCGTTGTGGATGCCGGTGACCAGGCGCTCGTAGGCGATGAAGAGCAGGGCCAGACCCGGGGCTTCATAGATGCCGCGGCTCTTGGCCTCGATGATGCGGTTTTCGATCTGGTCGCTCATGCCCAGGCCGTGACGGCCGCCAATGCGGTTGGCTTCGAGCATCAGTTCGACGGGATCGGCGTATTCGACGCCGTTCAGGGCGACGGGCTGGCCTTCTTCGAAGCGCACCGTGACTTCCTCGGCCTTGACGGCGACGTCGTCGCGCCAGAACGCCACGCCCATGATGGGCTTGACGATGCGGATGCCGGAGTTCAGGTGCTCCAGGTCCTTGGCTTCGTGCGTGGCGCCGAGCAGGTTGGAGTCGGTGGAGTAGGCCTTTTCAGCCGACATCTTGTAGTCGAAACCGGCTTGGCGCATGTATTCGGACATTTCCGAACGGCCGCCGAGTTCGTCGATGAAGCGCTGGTCCAGCCAGGGCTTGTAGATCTTCAGTTCCGGGTTGGTGAGCAGACCGTAGCGGTAGAAGCGCTCGATGTCGTTGCCCTTGAACGTGCTGCCGTCGCCCCAGATGTTGACGTTGTCTTCCTTCATGGCGGCGACCAGCATCGTGCCCGTGACGGCGCGGCCGATGGGCGTCGTGTTGAAGTACGTGATGCCGGCGGTCGAGATGTGGAAGGCGCCCGATTGCAGGGCGGCGATGCCTTCGGCCACGAGCTGCGCGCGGCAGTCGATCAGACGGGCGTTTTCGGCGCCGTAGGCCATGGCCTTGCGGGGAATCTCGTCGTAGTCGGATTCGTCGGGCTGGCCCAGGTTGGCGGTGTAGGCGTAGGGAATGGCGCCGTTGTTGCGCATCCACAGGAGCGCCGCGCTGGTGTCCAGGCCGCCGGAAAAGGCGATGCCGACTTTCTGGCCGGTGGGCAGGTTCGGGAGGATAGTGGTCATTGTTTGAGGTGAGACGCCAACAGGACTTTGACAGCAACGAGCCGCCAAACAAGAAAAGTAGCCCGCCATTTTAACTCTTTTGAGGGGGGCTGGCCTCGGGCGCGAACAGATCGGCAAGCCGCAGTTCGCGGATGAGCTGGCCCGTGGCGGCGGCCAGCCGGGTGGCCGGGCGATGGCGCGGGCTGGCCAGCACCAGGTTGTTGGTGATCGTGGGCGAACCGATGGCGCACAGGGACAGTTCATGCTCGGCGGCCGGGCCGCGCGCGGCCGAGCGGGGCAGGATGGCGTAGGGGTCGCCCTGCGCCGCCAGTTCGACGATGGTCTGCACGGCGTCGACCTCGGCCGCCACCTTGAGCCGCACGCCCTGCGCGCGGCAGACGCTTTCCACGAGGGTGCGGATGGCGTTGGGCAGGCTGGGCAGGACCAAGGGATAGTCGCCCAGCCGCGCGACCGGCACGCGATCGGGCAGGGGCGGTTGATGGCCCGCGGCGGCCGCCAGGACGAGATCTTCGCGAAACAGCGATTCGTAGGCCAGCTGCGGAGACGGGGCCGGGTCATAGAGCAAGGCCAGGTCCACCCGGCCGGCGAGCAGCCATTCGCGGACCTGCGCGCTCAAGCCTTCGGCCACCGCGATGGAGGCATCCGGAAAGTCCTGGCGGAACGCCTGCACGAGCGGGGGCGTGAGCACGCGCGCGATGCGCGGTGGCAGGCCGATCATGACCTTGCCCGTGGGCGTTTCGCGCAGCGTCTGCAGATCTTCCTTGGCGCGTTCCGCCAGCGTCAGCAAGGCACGGGCGTGCTCCAAAAAGCGCAGGCCGGCCTCCGTGGGTTCGGCGCCGCGGCCGTTGCGGTAGAGCAGGTGCTGGCCCAGCTCTACCTCCAGCAGCCGCACCTGGCGGCTGAGCGTGGGCTGCGCGACGTCCAGCATCTCTGCGGCGCGCGAGAAGCTGCGGCGCTCGGCCACCCGCACGAAGTATTCGATCTGCTTGAGATCCATCGGATATTAGCTTTTTCGATATCAGAAATATCAGGTATAGCATTGTTTGCCAGGCCAGATTCCGCGAGGATGGCGTTTTGCAATGAGGAAGTCCCCCCGTGCCCGATTGCCGTCCGCCGCTCGCCTCGCCGTCCCGTCCCCGCCACGCGCTGCCGCCGGGCGCGTGCGACGCGCATTGCCACATCTTTGGGCCGGACGACGTGTTTCCGTACGCGCAGGGCCGCTCCTACACGCCGCCGGACGCGCCGTTCGCCAGCATGGCGGCGCTGCATGCCCATCTGGGCATCGAGCGGGCCGTCGTCGTACAGGCCAATTGCCATGGGTCGGATCACCGCGCCTTGCTGGACGCGCTGGCGCGCAGCGCCGGGCGGTATCGCGGCGTGGCGTTGCTGGGCGCCGACGCCACTGCGGCCAGCGTCAAGGCGCTGCATGAAGGCGGCGTGCGGGCCGCGCGCTTCAATTTCGTGCCGCATCTGGGCGGCGCGCCCGATCCGGCCGTGTTCGACCATGTGGTCGCGCTGATTGCGCCGCTGGGCTGGCACCTGTGCCTGCACGTGGACGGCGCGATGCTGCCGGAACTGCTGCCGCGCCTGCTCGCGTTGCCGGTGCCGTTCGTCGTGGATCACATGGGTCGGCTGAAGACATCGGACGGGCTCGATTCGCCGGCGATGCGGGCGCTGCTCAGCCTGGCCGACGTCGACGCGGCCTGGGTCAAGGTGTCCGGCATCGACCGCATTGCCGCCGGCCGGCGGCCGTTCGCCGAAGGTATTCCGTTCGTGCGCGCGCTCGTTCAGACCATGCCGGACCGCACGCTGTGGGGCACGGACTGGCCGCATCCGAATGTGGCGGGCGACATGCCGGACGACGGTGAGCTGGTCGACATGTTTTTCGAGGCCTGCCCGGACGCCGGGCTGCGTCAGCGCGTGCTGGTGGACAACCCCGCACGGCTTTACGGATTTCAGTAGTACCGAGAACGCGGAACGAGGGCCAGGATGCCCGAGCCGCAAGCACACCCCCATCAACGAGGAGACACCATGTTCAAGAAAATCATCTCGGCCGCCGTGCTGAGCCTGGCCGCCGCGGGTGCGGCCCATGCCGACGGTCCCGTGCGCCTCATCATCGCGTTCCCGCCGGGCGGCCCGGTGGACCTGGTGGGCCGCGTGCTGGCCGAGCAATTGGGCAAGGAGCTCAAGCAGAACGTCATCGTCGAGAACAAGGCGGGGGCCAATGGCAACATCGCGGCCGCTTACGTGGCCAAGGCGCCTGCCGACGGCTCGGTGCTGTTCCTGACCAGCGTTGGCGCGGTGGCGATCAGCCCGGCGCTGTACAAGGACCTGCCGTATGATCCGGCGCGCGATTTCGCGCCGGTGTCGCGCGTGGTGAACAACGCCACGGTGTTCGTGGTGAACCCGTCCAATCCGGCCACCGATGCGGCCGACTTCGTGAAGAAGTCGCAAGCCGCGTCGCAGTCGGTCGCCATCGGCTCGTCGGGCATCGGCAGCATTCCGCACCTCACGCTGGAAATGTTCGCCGATTCCAGCAAGGCCAAGGTGCTGCACGTGCCTTACAAGGGCGCGGCGCCCGTCATCAACGACGTGATGGGCAATCAGGTGTCCGGGTTCTTCGGCGACGTGCCGGGCCTGATCGGCCACATCCAGGGCGGCAAGCTCAAGCCCCTGGGCGTGGCGGCGCCGACCCGCCATCCGCTGCTGCCCGATGTGAAGACGCTGGCCGAGCAGGGCATCCCCGGCGTCGAGTCCAATAACTGGTACGGCCTTGTCGCGCCGGCGGGCACGCCTGCCGCCACCGTGGACAAGCTGAACCAGGCCGTGCGCGCCGCGCTGGGCAACGAAACCGTGCGCGCCCGCCTGGAGAAGTTCGGCGCCGAGGCCGCGCCCAGCACGCCGCAGGAATTGGGCGCGCTGATCGCCGCCGACCGCGAGAAGTGGACCGCGCTGATCCAGCGCAAGAACATTCGTCCGGAGTAAGCATGAGCGCCAGCCGAATCGAACCCGTCGTGCCGGGCACGCGCCCGGAACTGGCTGTGCTGGAGGCGCGCATTGCCGCCGCCCGCGGCCGCATCTCGCCGCTGTATCAGGTGCTGCTGAACAGTCCGGCCGTGGTCGAAGGCTGGGAAGCCATGCTGACCGCGATCCGGCAGAAGACGTCGCTGGCGCCGCGGCTGCGCGAGCTGATCATCCTGCGCGTGGCGACCTTGAACAACGCGCCGTACGAATTCGAGGCGCATGTGCCGCACGCGCTGGCGGGCGGCATGCCGCAGGCTGTCATCGACGTGCTGCGTGGCAATCCCGCTCCGGATCAGGTACAGGGCCTGGAACCTGGCGAGGCCGAGGTGCTGGCGCTGACCGACGCCATGACGCGCGATATCGAGGTGCCAGACGCGGTGTTCGCGCCGCTGCGCGCGCGCTACGACGACGCGCAACTGGTGGAACTGGCTGCGACGGTGGGCGCGTACAACATGGTGTCGCGCTTCCTGGTCGCCTTGCGCGTCGGACATTGAAAGGAGAGCGCTGTGCAGGAAACGATATTGCTGGTGTCGCTGGGCGAGCGGTTTGACGAGACGCGCATTCAGGATCTGGCCGGGCGTCTCGCGGACGGCCTGGAGGATGTGAAGATCAGCGCCTTTGCCGCGCTGGGAGCCGAAGACACCTACGTATACGTGCGCGGGGCCCGTGCATTGCCGCAGATCCAGGCCCGCCTGAATGAACTGGCGCCCGGCGCGCACGCGCGGGTGCTGCATCTGACGCTGGATTTGCCGGGCGCGTCGGCGGGACAGGAGGCGCCGTGGCATTACATCGTCGAAACCGACGTGCTGCCCGAGGCCGAGGCCGACCTGAACGCCTGGTACGACCAGGAGCACCTGCCCGGCCTGGCGTCGGTGCCCGGCACGGTGCGCGCGCAGCGCTGGGAATGCCGCGATGCGTCGCCGCGGTACCTGGCCTGCTACGACCTGCACACGCAGGAAACCTTCGGCAGCCCGCCGTGGCTGGCCGTGCGCGCGACCGACTGGAGCAGCCGCGTGCGGCCGTCCTTTCGCAACACGCGGCGCACGATGTTCAGGAAGATCCTGTAGCGCCGTTGCGCCACAAAAGTGAAGGGGCCCGGACATCGCGCGATGTCCGGGCCCCTTTTTACCTGCGGGAGGGCGTCAGTCGACCTGACCCAGCAGCAGGAATTCCATCAGCGCCTTCTGCACGTGAAGGCGGTTCTCGGCCTCGTCCCAGACCACGCTCTGCGGGCCGTCGATCACTTCGCCGGTCACTTCCTCGCCCCGATGGGCGGGCAGGCAGTGCATGAAGACGGCCTGCGGGTCGGCGGCGGCCATCATTTCGGCATCCACGCACCAGTCGGCAAACGCGGCGCGGCGCTCTTCGTTTTCGGCCTCGTAGCCCATGCTGGTCCAGACGTCGGTCGTGACCAGGTGCGCGCCCTTGCACGCTTCCATGGGATCCTTGAACTGGCGCAGCACCTTGTCGGGCGGCGTGCCGATGCGGGCGGCTTCAAGTTCGTAGCCGGCCGGCGTGGACACGTGCAGCGTGAAGCCCAGCATTTCGGCCGCCTGCAGCCACGTGTAGGCCATGTTGTTGGCGTCGCCCACCCAGGCGACCGTCTTGCCGGCAATGGGGCCGCGGTGCTCGATGTAGGTGAAGATGTCGGCCAGGATCTGGCAGGGGTGGAATTCGTTGGTCAGGCCGTTGATCACGGGCACGCGCGAATGCGACGCGAAGCGCTCGATGCGGGTCTGCTCGAACGTGCGGATCATGACGATGTCGACCATGCGCGAGATCACGCGCGCGGTGTCCTCGATGGGCTCGGAGCGGCCGAGCTGCGAATCGTTGGACGTCAGGTTGATGACCGAGCCGCCCATCTGGTACATGCCGGCCTCGAACGACACGCGGGTGCGCGTGCTGGCCTTTTCGAACACCATTGCCAGCGTGCGGTCGTGCAGCGGCATGTGGGGCTCATAGCGTTTGAACTTTTCCTTGATCAGGCGCGCGCGGTCCAGCACGTAGGCGATCTCGGCGGACGAGAAGTCCTTGAACTGCAGAAAGTGCCGCAGCGGGCCATTTTGAGTCGTGGGAGGAGTCATGTTGATGTCGCAGGTCATTGGGCCCGGCCAGGCTCGTGGCCCGGCAGGGACGTTGATTATGGTTTTTCGGCCAGGAACTGTTGGATGAGCGGAACCAGGAGGGAGACGATCTGGTCGGCCTCTTCCCGGGTCAGGATCAGCGGCGGCAGCATGCGGATGACGCGGTCGCGCGTGACGTTGATGAGCAGGCCCGCTTCCAGGGCGCGTAGCGCCAGGACGCCGCAGGGGCGGGCCAGTTCGATGCCCAGCATGAGGCCGCGGCCGCGGATGTCGGCCACGCCGGGCGTGCCGGCCAGCGCGCCGGCCAGGCGGTCTTTCAGGTATTCGCCCACGGCATGGGCGTTTTCAAGCAGGTTTTCGGATTCCAGCGCATCGAGCACTGCGAGGCCCGCGGCGCACACCAGCGGCCCGCCGCCGAACGTGGTGCCGTGGCTGCCCGGCGTGAAGACGCCCGCGGCGGGGCCTGCCGCCAGCATCGCGCCGATGGGCACGCCACCCGCCAGCCCCTTGGCCAGCGTCATGACGTCGGGACGGATATCGGCCCATTGGTGCGCGAACCACTTGCCGGTGCGTCCGATGCCGGACTGCACTTCGTCGATCATCAGCAGCCAGCCGCGCTCGGTGCACAACTGGCGCAGTGCTTGCAGGTAGGCAATGTCGGACGGGCGGATGCCGCCTTCGCCCTGCAGGACTTCCAGCAGCACCGCGGTGGTGCGGGGCTCGGCGTCGCCCGCGGCGCGCACCGCGTCCAGGTTGTTGTACGGCACCTGGATGAAGCCGCTGGGCAGGGGTTCGAAGCCCTTGCGCGCCTTGTCGCTGCCGGTGGCCGCCAGCGTGGCCAGCGTGCGGCCATGCCAGGACGAATCCATCGTGATGATGTGGGCGTGCTTGTTGCCGCGCTGGTACGCGTAGTAGCGGGCGAGCTTGATGGCCGCTTCGTTGGCTTCGGAGCCGCTGTTGTTGAACGCGACCTCCTGCATGCCGGACAGCGCCGTCAGCCGGGCGGCCAGCGCGGTCTGCTGGGGGATTTCGTAGATGTTGGAGGTATGGATGACGCGGGCGGCCTGCTCGGTGATGGCGGCGACCAGCTTGGGATGGGCATGGCCCAGGCACGAGACGCCGATGCCGGCCAGGGCATCCAGGTACTTTCGGCCGTCGGCGTCCCACAGCCAGACACCCTGGCCGTGCGTGAACGATACCGGCAGCCGGGCATAGATATTGGCCAGAGGCGAGCTCATCGCGGATCCTCCTGGGGGAATGGCATCGACAGCGTGCCCGCTTCCAAGGGGCGAATCGGGGGCGAATCGCGGTTTGAAAGAGGGCAAAGGATCAATCATATACAATTCGCGGCGCGGCACGCATGTTTGATCACGCCGAAGATCCGGCTTTCGTGAAAGGCGTCCCGCAGTGAAGAACACATGGCAACTCGCGTCAGACAATTCGTAATTCATGGCGTTACCGAAAGCGGTAGCCGCTTCCGCCCCAGCGATTGGGCAGAACGGCTCGCCGGCGTAATGGCACAGTTCCGGCCGGCCGGCTGTGCTGGTAACCACCTCACTTATTCGCCTTATGTGCTGCCCGTCGTGATCGATGGCGTGCGCGGGATCGTGGTCGACCTGCGCCTGCGCGATCTGGAGCCGCTGGCCTACAAGTTCGTGGTGGATTTCGCCCGCGACAACAACCTCAAGACGGAAGAACGCGAAATCTAGGCCCCCAGAACGAAAAAGCGCCCCAACCGGGCGCTTTTCTCATTCTGCGGCCCGGCACGCCCATCGGGCGGGCCGGGCGCTACCCGCCGCGCGGGCGCTGGCCCGCACGGCGGCAGGCATATCACTTGGCGTAGACCAGGTCGCGCAGTCCCAGCGACAGCCCGGGCCAATAGGTGATGACCATCAGGCACAGGATCACGACGCCGACGAAGGGCACCAGCGGCTTGACGATACGCTCGAGCGGCAGCTTGGCCACCGCGCAGGCCGCGAACAGGTTCACGCCGAACGGCGGCGTGATCATGCCCAGCGCCAGGTTGACCACCATGATGATGCCGAAGTGCACCGGGTCCACCCCGAACTGAAGCGCCACCGGCAGCAGCAGCGGGGCCAGCACCACGATCGATGCCGAGGTCTCGATGAACATGCCGATCACGAACAGCGCTGCGTTCACGCCCATCAGGAAGCCCAACTTTGTGTCGAAAATCTGGGCGAGCCACGTGCCCAGCGCGTCCGGAATGCCGGCGCGGTTGAGCAGGAAGCTGAACAGGCCGGCGTTGGCGATCACGAACATGATGACCGCGGTCGACACGACCGACTTGTGCAGCGTGGCGGACAACTGGCGGAACGTGAGGCGGCGGTAGATGACCTTGCCCACGAAGACGGCGTACATCACGGCCACGACCGAGGCCTCGGTCGGCGTGAAGATGCCGCCGTAGATGCCGCCCAGGATGATGACGGGCATCAGCAGCGCCAGCCACGCGCGCTTGAACGACGGCCACAGCGGCAGGCGGCCTTCGCCGTCGCGCTTGCCCAGGTTATTGCGCTTGGCGTAGAGCCAGACGTAGAACATCAGCGCCACCCCGATCAGGATGCCGGGCATGACACCGGCGATGAACAGCTCGCCGGTGGACGTATCGGTGGACACGGCAAACAGGATCATCGGGATCGACGGCGGAATGATGACGCCGAGTTCCGCCGCGCTGGCCTGCAATGACGCCGCAAAGGGGGCGGGATAGCCGTGCCGGATCATGGCGGGAATCAGGATCGCGCCGACCGCGAAGGTGGTGGCCACGCTGGAGCCGGCGACCGCCGCGAAGATCATGCAGGTCAGCACGCAGGTGCAGGCCAGGCCGCCCTGGATGCCGCCCACCACGCTCTTGGCGAATTCCACCATGCGTTCGGAGATGCCGCCGGCTTCCATCAGGTTGCCGGCCAGGATGAAGAAGGGAATGGCCACGAGCGGGTACTTGTCCAGCGCGGCAAACAACTGCTGCGCGACGACCAGCCAGGGCAGGCCCGCGGCGCCGACGCCCGCCAGGCTGGCCAGCCCGATCGACACGGCGACCGGCACGGACAGCCCGAAGAAAATCAGCATCGAGACAATCATTAATTGGGACATGGCGATTTCTGCTGCTCAGGTTCGATAAGGGGCGGCTCAGCCTTGCGCGTCGTTGCGCACGGGCACGTCTTCTTCGTCGCCGGCGCACCAGCGGGCCAGCACGGCGATGGCCGCCAGCGTGGCGCCCACGGGGATCGCCAGGTAGATCCAGGAAATCGAGATGTCCAGGCTCGGCACGTTCTGGAAACGCACGCGGTAGGTCATGTTGCCGCCAATCCAGGCCAGAAAGCCGAGAAACCCGGCGCAGATGAGGCCGATGATGGCTTCCAGTACCCGGCGCCGCTTGCCGCCCAGCATGTTGCGCAGCAGTTCCACGCTGATCATGGCGCCGTGGCGGAAGGCCAGGGCCACGCCCAGCAGCACGGTCCAGATGAGAAGCGCGCGGGTGAGGACCTCGCTCCAGTCGGCCGGCGAATGCAGCACGAACCGGGCGATGACCTGATAGAACGCGGCCGCTGCGGCGGCGACCAAGAGGAGTTGGGCGAATGCCGAGACCAGCTTGAACAGGCCGCGGTCGAAGGCGCAGAGCAAACGCATGGTGAATTCCGTTGGCGAAAGTCGCGAAAAAAATAGGGCGGGCGCGCGGCGAAAGCCGGCCCCGCCGTCAGGCGAGCGGCCCCGCCACGGGGGCCGCGCCGGCTTACTTGGTGTCGCGGATCGAGTCGATCAGCTTCTTGTCGAACTTCTTGTAGTACTCGGGGTAGGCGGGTTCCACGGCGGCGGCGAAGGCGGCGCGGTCCACTTCGGTGACTTGCATGCCTTCCTTCTTCAGCTGCTCGACGCCCGTCTTCTCGATGTTGTCGACGTAGGCGCGCATGGCCTGGGCCGATTCCTTGCCGGCCTTGTCGAAGTTGGCCTTGTCGGCGGCCGACAGGCCTTCATAGACGTTGGCCGACATCAGCACGAGGGCCGGGCCGTACACGTGGCCGGTCAGCGACAGGTACTTCTGCATCTGCGACAGCTTGGCCGACGTGATCACGGACAGCGGGTTTTCCTGACCGTCGATGGTGCCCTGCTGAAGGGCGGTGGCCACTTCGGGCCAGGCCATCGGCGTGGGCAGGATGCCGATCTGGCGGAAGGCGGTGATGTGGATCGGGTTTTCCGTGGTGCGGATCTTCAGGCCCTTGGCATCCGCCGGGGTCTTGACCGGACGCACGTTGTTGGTCAGGTGGCGAAAGCCCTGTTCGCCCCAGGCCAGCGCCACGATGCCGCGGCTGGGGAACTTGGCCAGCATGTCCTGGCCGATCTTGCTGTCGAGCACGGCACGGGCGTGCGGCAGGTCGCGCAAGAGGAAGGGAATATCGAAAACGCCGGTTTCGGGAACAAAATTGAGGGTTGCTCCGGTCGAAACGATCGCGAGATCGATGGTGCCGATCTGCAGGCCCTCGATGACCTCGCGTTCACCGCCCAGCGCGCTGTTGGCGAACT
The DNA here is from genome assembly GCF_029866465.1 of Achromobacter mucicolens. Taxonomy (NCBI): domain Bacteria; kingdom Pseudomonadati; phylum Pseudomonadota; class Betaproteobacteria; order Burkholderiales; family Alcaligenaceae; genus Achromobacter; species Achromobacter mucicolens. The sequence goes on from NZ_CP123364.1 coordinate 1,694,698, forward strand.
GCTGGACCTTGAACTTGCCGTTGGAAGAGGCCTCGATGGACTTGGCCATCGCGTCGGCGCCGGCGCCGTAGTGCGACGAGGTCGACAGGGCGTAGGCCATCTTCAGGGTGGTCTGCGCCGCCGAGGGCAGGGATGTTGCGGCCGCGCAGGCGGCCAGAATCGTGGCCGCAAGCCAGGATTTACGCATTGTCTTCTCCGGAATTGGTTATCTTTAGGGGCGGCTTTGCCTCCCGCCCCGGGATGATATCGGGAATCAGATCGCTTTCTTACCGTTGGCTAACATAGTTGAATGATGGATTTCCCTGATATGTCACAGGCCAAGCGCCCCGGTTTCTGGTCCACCCTGCGCCTGGGCGCCCGGATGATGATGCGCGATGCGCGTGCCGGCGAACTGCGCCTCCTGGTGCTGGCCCTGGTCGTGGCGGTGGCGGCGGTCACCAGCGTGGGCTTTCTGGCGGACCGTGTCGGACGCGCGCTGGAACGCGACGCCGGCCAGATGCTGGGCGCCGATCTGGTGCTGGACGCCGACGAGCCCGTGCCGGCCGCCTTCAAGGATCAGGCGCGCGAGCGCGGCCTCACCGTGTCCAGCACGTGGCAGTTTCCTTCCATGGTGGGCGCCGGCGACGGCGCTCAGCTTGCCGCCCTGAAGGCCGTGGAACCCGGCTACCCGCTTCGCGGGGCGCTGCGGGTGGCGGATGCGCCGTTCGCGCCCGACGCGCCCACGCGCGACGTGCCGCCCGAAGGCGCGGTGTGGGTCGACGCGCAATTGCTGGCGCTGCTGAACCTGAAGGTGGGTGACACGCTCAATGTGGGCGACGCCCACCTGCGCATCGACCGCGTCATCACCTATGAGCCGGACAAGGGCATGCAGTTTGTCAACGTGGCCCCGCGCGTGCTGCTGCGCGCCAGCGACCTGCCGGCCACCGGCCTGATCGCGCCGGGCAGCCGCATCGGGTATGCCATGCTGATCGCCGGTCAGCCGGACGCCGTGGCCGGGTATTCCGCCTGGCTGAACCAGAACCTCAAGCGCGGCCAGAAGATCGCCACGCTGGAGTCTGGCCGCCCCGAAGTGCGCCGCACGCTGGACCGCGCGCAGCGTTTCCTGTCGCTGGTGGCGCTGCTGGCGGTGCTGATCTCGGCCGTGGCCGTGGCGCTGGCGGCGGGGCGCTACATGACGCGGCACCGCGACGGCATCGCGGTCATGCGCTGCCTGGGCGCCGTGCAGTCGCAGGTCGCGCGGATGCTGACGCTGGAATTCACGCTGGTTGGCCTGTTCTCGTCCGCGGCCGGCTGCCTGCTGGGCTTTGGCGTGCACCAGGTGCTGGTGATGCTGCTGGGGTCGCTGATCGACACCACGCTGCCGGCGCCATCGGCCATTCCGGCGCTGCAGGGCCTGTTGACCGGGCTGCTGCTGCTCCTGGGCTTTGCGCTGCCCGCGCTGGCGCAGCTTCGGCACGTGCCGCCCGCCCGCGTCCTGCGGCGCGATGCGGACACGATCAGCGCGCGTAGCGCCTTCGGTTACGTGCTGGGCGCGGCGGGGTTCGCGCTCCTGATCTGGTGGTTCGCGGGCGACGCGAAGCTGGGCGGCGTGGTGGCGGGCGGCTTTCTGGGCGCCTTCGGCGTGTTTGCGCTGGTTGCCTGGCTGTGCATCCTGGGGCTGGCGCGGGTGCGCCGCCTGGCGGCCGGGTTTCCCGCGCTGCGCTTTGCCCTGGCGGGCGTGGTGCGCCGCCGTGCGGCCACGATCACGCAGGTCTGCGCGCTGGCTGTCGGGTTGATGGCGCTGCTGCTGCTGACCATGACCCGCACCGATCTGATCCAGGGGTGGCAGCGCACCATGCCGCCGGACGCGCCCAACCGGTTCCTGATCAACGTGCAGCCAGACCAGCGCCAGGCCGTGACCGATGCGCTGACGCGCGAAGGGCTGGGCCGCATCACGTTATCGCCGATGGTGCGTGGCCGGTTGATCGCGGTCAACGGCAAGCCGGTGGGACCGGACGACTACGAAGAACCGCGCGCCAAGCGCCTGGTGGACCGCGAATTCAACCTGTCCTATGGCGACGAGCTGCCGTCTTCCAACCGCATCGAGCAGGGCCGCTGGCTGGCGCCGGGTTCGGCCGAGGTCTCGCTGGAAGCGGGGCTGGCGCAGTCCCTGCGCATCGGGCTAGGCGACAAGATGACGTTCGATGTGGCCGGCCAGCAGGTCGAAGTGGCCGTGTCGAGCATCCGCCGGGTGGATTGGGATACGATGCGCGTCAATTTTTTCGCCATCCTGACCCCCGCCGCACTGGCCGACATGCCTCAAAGCTGGATCACGTCCTTTTACCTGCCGCCTGACAAGGCGGCGGTGTTGCCCGCGCTGGTGCGGGAGTTTCCGAACCTGACGGTGTTCGACGTGGGCGCCATCCTGCAGCAGTTGCAATCCGTGTTGAATGAAGTGGGCCGCGCGGTGCAGCTCCTGTTCCTGTTCACCCTGGCCGCCGGCGTGCTGGTGCTGTCCGCGGCGCTGACCGCGACGCGCGATGAGCGGATGCGTGAGGCGGCGGTGCTGCGCGCGCTCGGCGCCACGCGCCGTCAGCTTGCCCGTTCCCAGCGCATCGAGCTGTGGGCGGTGGGCGGGCTGGCCGGCCTTTTGGCGGCGGCTGGCGCCACGGCGATCGCTTGGGTTTTGTCAACGCAGGTGTTCGACTTCACCATTACCCTCAGCCTCTGGCCATGGCTGGCCGGCATCGGCGCAGGCATGCTGGGCGCCTGGGCGGGCGGCGCGCTTGCCCTGCGCGGCGTGCTGCGCACACCGCCGCTTGTCACCCTTCGAGAAACCTGATGACGTCCCGCGTCCACACCATTACAGAACCCGTGGAAAACTCCCGCACCATGTTTGACCTTCTTGGCGGCGAAGCTGGCGTGCGCGCCCTCGTCGACCGTTTCTATGACCTGATGGACATGGAGCCCGACCTCAAGGAACTGCGCGCCGCCCACGGCCCCAGCCTGGACGAGGCGCGCGACAAGCTCTTCTGGTTCCTGTGCGGGTACTTCGGCGGGCCGGACCACTATATCGAGCGCTTCGGGCATCCCCGCCTGCGGGCCCGCCATCTGCCGTTTTCCATCGGCGAGGTCGAGCGCGACCAGTGGGTGGCCTGCATCGGACGCGCGATGGAAGACGAGGGCATCGAGCCCGTCCTGATCGAGCGCCTGCTCGAATCGTTCTACGGCGTTGCCGACTGGATGCGCAATCGTGCAGGGTGACCATCGATCCGGCGCGCGGCGCACCGCCTGGGAGGGTCCGCTGGCCGGGGCCATGCTCAGCGACACGCGGCGCGTGGCCGACGCGGGGCCGGAAGTCTTCAATCCCGCGCACTACGGCGACCGGGCGCGGCCCGTGGACGCCGGCGGTCGCCAGGCCGCGTGGTTCGTGGAGGGGCAGGGCTGGCAGGGCGTGCTGCGGCGCTACCGCCGCGGCGGCATGATCGCCCGCATCAGCCGCGACGCGTATCTGTGGAACGGCGAGTCGCGCACCCGAAGCTTCCGCGAATACCGCCTGCTGGCCGCGCTGCGCGCGCAAGGGCTGCCGGTGCCCGCCCCGCTGGCGGCGGCCTACTGGCGTCAGGGCCCGATCTACCGCGCCGCCATCGTGGTCGAGCGCATCCCCGGCGTGCGGCCCTTGGCGCAGGCGCTGACCGAACCGCTATGGCAGCCGGTGGCCGACGCCATCGTCCGCATGCACCGGGCGGGCGTCTGGCACGCCGACCTGAACGCCTTCAACATCCTCATCGGCAACGACGGCCGGGTCTGGCTCATCGACTTCGACCGCGGCACGCAGGGCGCGTTGTCCGAGCGTCAGCGCCAGGCCAATCTGGACCGGCTGCGCCGGTCGCTGCGCAAGGTGGCTGGCGAGGCCGGCGACCGATTCTGGATGCGCCTGCGCGACAGTTACTGGACGGCCTGGGGCATCGGCATCCAGCCCTGACCGCCGGCCCGCCGGGCGCGGCCGCCACGGGGGCAATTGCGCCAATTACCCCGCAAAGTTGGGCAGGTCAGCGCTAAAAGGCTTTATCATTTCGCCTTTTGGTACTCCTGTCATAAACGGCATAGAGCAAGGGGGCTGGACATAATGGAACTGAAGGCGGGAATGCGCTGGGCGCTCGGCGCGGTGCTGGCTGCGGCAGCGACATCGGCGGCGGTGGCGCAGAACAAGGTCGTCAATGTCTACAACTGGGCCGAATACACGGCCCCGGACACGATCCCGGGTTTCGAGAAGGAAACCGGCATCAAGGTCCGCTATGACGTCTATGACAGCAACGACGCCTTGCAGGCCAAATTGCTGGCCGGCAAGTCGGGTTACGACGTCGTTGTCCCGTCCACCCATTACGCCTCGCGCCAGATCGAAGCCGGCCTGTTCCAGAAGCTGGACAAGTCCAAGATCCCCAACTGGAAGTACCTGGATCCGGAAATCATGGCGCTGGTCGCCACGGTCGATCCCGGCAACGAACACGCCATTCCGTGGGGCTACGGCACCAACGGCCTGGGCTACAACGTCACCAAGGTCAAGCAGATCATGGGTGACGACGTGGACCTGGCCAGCTGGGACATGATCTTCAAGCCCGAGAACGCCGCCAAGCTCAAGGAGTGCGGCATCTCGATGCTGGACGAAGCCGCGCAGGTCTTCCCGGCCGTGCTCAAGTACCTGGGCAAGGACCCCAACAGCACCAACGCCGCCGACTACCAGGCCGCGATGGAAGTGTTGAAGAAGATCCGCCCGTATATCCGCCAGTTCAGTTCGTCGGGCTACATCGACGAGCTGGCCGTGGGCGACCTGTGCATGGTCTACGGCTTTTCCGGCGACGTCATGATCGCCCGCAAGCGCGCGCAGGACGCCAAGAAGCCCTATGAAGTGAACTACTTCATTCCCAAGGGCGGCGCGCCGGCGTGGTTCGACCTGATGGTCATCCCCAAGGATGCGCCGCATCCCGAAGAGGCGCTGGCCTTCATCAACTACATCGAAACGCCGAAGGTCCATGCGGCCATCACCAACACCATGTTCTATCCCAACGCCAACAAAGAGGCGCGGCAGTACGTGAACAAGGATGTGGCTGAGAATCCCATGATCTACCCGCCCCCCGAGGTCTCCAAGACCCTGTACGTGATCAAGGCGCTGCCCTTGAACATTTCACGTCTGCAGAACAAGTTGTGGTCCGAGCTGAAGTTGGGAAATTAGTCATCATGAACGATAGCCGTTACTCGGCGCAGCACGCGGCGGACCCGGACGAGTTCGTCCGGGTTTCCGACGTGGTAAAGATCTTTGGCGACGTGGTGGCCGTGCGCTCGGTCAACCTGTCCGTCAAACGCAATGAAATCTTCGCGCTGCTGGGCAGCTCGGGCAGCGGCAAGTCCACCTTGCTGCGCATGCTGGCGGGCTTCGAGGAAGCCACCTCGGGCCAGATCCTGCTGGACGGCGAGGACATCACCAGCGTGCCGCCGTACCGCCGGCCCGTGAACATGATGTTCCAGTCGTACGCGCTCTTCCCGCACATGACGGTCGAGGCCAACGTGGCCTTTGGCCTGAAGCAGGAAGGCGTGGACCGCGCGGAAATCCATGACCGCGTGTTCGAGGCCCTGGACCTGGTGCAGATGGCGGGCTATTCGCGCCGCAAGCCCAACCAGCTCTCGGGCGGGCAGCAGCAGCGCGTGGCGCTGGCGCGCAGCCTGGTCAAGCGTCCCAAGCTGCTGCTGCTGGACGAGCCCATGTCGGCGCTGGACAAGCAGATCCGCCAGAAGACGCAGATCGAACTCGTGAAGATCCTCGAGCAGGTCGGCGTGACCTGCATCATGGTCACCCACGACCAGGAAGAAGCCATGACCATGGCGCACCGCCTGGCCGTCATGACCGAAGGCCAGATCGTCCAGTGCGGCACGCCCCAGGACGTCTACGCGTTCCCGAACTCGCGCTTTGTCGCCAGCTTCATCGGGTCGACCAACATGTTCACCGGCACCATCGTGGTCGACGAGCCCGACCACGTCGCCATCGAATGCGCCGAGCTGACCCGGCCGCTTTACGTGAACCACGGCGTGAGCGAGCCGCTGGGCATGGAAGTGCACGTGTCCATCCGCCCCGAGCGCCTCTTGGTGTCGCGCGAGCAGCCCGATGGCGACTACAACTGGGCGCACGGCATGGTCAGCCACATGGCCTGGATGGGCAGCTACGCCCTCTACCAGATCCGCCTGGATTCCGGCAAGACGGTCGAGGCCAGCGTGCCCAGCCGGCTCCTTGCCCAGATGGATGCGCCGGGCATCGACGAAGAAATCTTCGTCAGCTGGGACGCCGACAGCGCGACGGTGCTTGCGTCATGATCCGTTTTTCGCCCCGCGACTGGCTCCCGTCGGGCCGGGCACTGGCGGTGGTGCCGCCGTTCGCCTGGCTGGTGCTGTTTCTGCTGGTGCCGTTCCTGCTGGTGCTGAAGATCAGCTTTGCCGAAATGAAGTTCGGCATCCCGCCGTATACGTCGCTGGCGCAGTTCCAGGACGAGGCGATCCAGTTCAGCCTGCACCTGCGCGGCTACATCCTGCTGTTCACGGAAAACCAGTATTTCCGCACGTACCTCAGCTCGGTCAAGATCGCCGGCATCACCACGCTGGTCTGCGTGCTGATCGGCTATCCCATCGCGTACTACATTGCCCGTTCGTCGGCGCGCGTGCGCAACCTGCTGCTGCTGGCGGTGATCCTGCCGTTCTGGACCTCGCTGCTCCTGCGCGTGTATGCCTGGGTGGGCATCCTGCGCAACGACGGCCTGCTCAACAACCTGCTGCAGAGCCTGGGCCTGATCTCCAGTCCGCTCGAGATCTACCGCACCGACCTGGCCGTGTACATCGGCATGGTCTACGCCTATCTGCCGTTCTTCATCCTGCCGTTGTACGCGACGCTGGTGAAGATGGACCTGCGCCTCCTGGAAGCCGCCTATGACCTGGGCGCCAAACCCTGGCAGGCGTTCTGGCAGATCACGGTCCCGATGTCGCGCCAGGGCGTGATCGCGGGCGCCATGCTCGTGTTCATCCCGGCCGTCGGCGAATACGTGATCCCGGAAATGCTGGGCGGGGCCAACACGCTGATGATCGGCCGCGTGATGTGGAATGAATTCTTCAACAACGCCGACTGGCCGATGGCGTCGGCGGTGACGTGCGTGATGGTGTTGCTGCTGCTCGTGCCGCTGGTGTACTTCCAGTACAGCCAGGTCAAGCAGCAGGGGGGAGGCCGCAAATGAACGGTCCGAACAAGACGCTGCGCGCCGTGGTGCTGGGGCTGGGCTACTTCTTTCTGTACGTGCCCATCATCAGCCTGATGGTGTTTTCGTTCAACGAGTCGCCGTCCGTCACGTCGTGGACGGGGTTCTCGCTGCGCTGGTATCACTCGCTGGCCAACGACGACGCGCTGTTGCGCGCCGCCTGGCTGTCGTTCCGCATTGCCGTGCTGACGGCCACCGCGGCGGTCGTCATCGGCACCTGGGCCGGCTACGTGCTGGGCCGCATGGGGCGCTTTCGCGGCTTTGCGCTCTACGTCGGCATGCTGAGCGCGCCGCTGGTGATCCCCGAGGTCGTGCTGGGCATCTCGCTGCTCCTGATGTTCGTCGAAGTGCGCGGCGCGCTGGGCTGGCCCGAGCAGAACGGCATGTTCACGATCTGGGTGGGGCACGTGACGCTGTGCATGGCGTTCGTGGCCGTCGTCATCCAGACCCGCATCCGCGACCTGGACCGCTCGCTGGAAGAGGCCGCGCTGGATCTGGGCGCCACCCCGATCACGGTGTTCTTCAAGATCACGCTGCCGCTCATCGCGCCCGCGCTGGCGTCGGCCTGGCTGCTCGCCTTCACGCTGTCGCTGGACGACGTCGTCATCGCGTCGTTCCTGTCCGGCCCCGGATCCAGCACGCTGCCCATGGAGGTCTTCTCCCGGGTGCGGCTGGGCCTGAAGCCCGAGATCAACGCGCTGGCCACCCTGTTCATCCTGGCGGTGGGCACGTGCGTGATCCTCGCCAACCGCATGCAATGGCGCAAGGAGTCCGAATCCAAATGACGCAAACCACCCTGTATGGCCTGACCAAGTGCAGCACGTGCGTGAAGGCGCGCGACTGGCTCACCGAACACGGCGTCGACCACGCCTTCGTCGACTATCGCGACAATCCGGTGGCGGCCGCGACGCTCAAATCCTGGGCCGAGCAGGTCGGCGGCTGGGAAAAGCTGGTCAACCGCGCCTCGATGACGTGGCGCAATTTGCCCGAAGACCGCAAGACCGCGCACACCGACGCCCAGTGGACCAAGCTGATCGCCGAATACCCGGCGTTGGTGCGCCGTCCGGTGACGGTCACGCCGGATGGCGAGGTGAGTGTTGGTTTCAGTGAAAAGCGCTACGGCGAACGTTTCGCCTGAGGCCGGGGGCGGGCCCGGCCGGGCCCTGCCGGACGCCTTCTTCGACCGCGATGCAGCCCAGCTTGCGCGCGAGTTGCCCGGCAAGGTGATCCGCCACCGGGTCGGCGGCCTGTGGCTGTCGGCCCGCATCATCGAGACCGAGGCCTACTATCTGGAAGAGCGGGGCAGCCATGCCTCGCTGGGCTACACCCACAAGCGCCGCGCCCTGTTCATGGACGGCGGCACCATCTACATGTATTACGCCCGCGGGGGCGATTCGCTGAACTTCAGCGCGGGCGGCCCCGGCAACGCGGTGCTGATCAAGTCCGCCTATCCGTGGACGGACGCGCTGTCCGGCCCCGAAGCCCTGGACCGGATGCGCGAGCTCAATCCCGATGCGCAAGGACGGCCCCGGGCTTTGGGCGCGCTCTGCGCGGGGCAGACCCTGCTATGCCGGTCGCTGGGCCTGAAGGTGCCCGAGTGGGATGCGCGCCGCTTCGATCCCGAGGCCCTGTACGTCGAAGACGTGGGCGAGTCACCGCCGTATCTGATCTGCACCACGCGCCTGGGCATCCCCTCGGGGCGCGACGAGCACCTGAGCTACCGGTTCGTGGATCCGGCCTACGCCGCCTTCTGCACGCGCAATCCGCTGCGGCGCGGCCAGCGCGCGGGACAGGACTATGTGTGGGTGGACCGGCAGGGCATCATGCTGCCCGAGGCGCCGGCCGGCGGTTAGAGGCCGGCTTCGCGGACGCGCCGGGCAAGCGATTCGCGCAGTTCGGCGTACTTGCGCTGCAGGCGCCGGCGGTTCAAGCGCTTGCTCCATGCATACAGCGGGATCAGCGGCAGCACGCCGAAGCCGTCGATCAGGTACAGCCCCTTCTTGCCGTCGGCGTTCTGGCCCACCGCGATGTTGCTGCTGGACATGTCATGCACCACCACGTGCGCGTCGGCCAGGTCGTCGAAGAATTCGTCCAGCTGCGCCCGCAGGGCCTCGTCAAACTGACCCTTCATGGCAAGTTCGGTCAAGGTAGGCGCCATGTTGCCCGCCTCGTCCGTGATCTTTTCGACAACCAGTCCCAGCCCAAGCGAGGTCTGCGCCACACCGAAAATGCGCGCCATGGGCACCTGCCACACGCCGGAGGGGCGAGTCGTGGTGGTGACGTATTCCGAGATCTCGTTCAGGTAGACGCGGTAGGCGCTTTCGCGCTGATATTGCTTGTACCAGCGTTTGAACGGCCGCGCTTCCAGGTAGATCGCCCGTGCGCGCATATCCATGACCTTGACGAGCAGGGACGGGGAATGCGGGTGCTGGAAAATGTGCCGGTCCCCGCCGGTCGCGAGCGGCGTGGCCGAATCCAGGTTCAGCGGTCCGAACACGGATTGATATGACACGGGAGGCGTGCTGGCGGGGCGGTCGGCAGAGTTCAAAGAAGCGGGGCGGTTCATTCGGATGGCCGCCAGTTTAATCCGGTTGCTCCCGCCGCGTCTTCGCGCCCGCCGCGCCGGCTGGAAACGGGGGCAGAATGCGACCTACAATTCGCGCTTTGGAGAGCCCTTTCTTGAACGACATTCTGCTTTGGGTCGCCGCGGGTGGCGCGGTGCTTGCCTTCGTGGCCGCGGTGCTGGCCTGGCTGCGTCCGTCCGCGTCGGACGCCCGCCTTGAGGCTTTGCTGGAAGGCCTGGAAAGAACCGAGCGCGCGCTGCGCGCCGACATCGCCGAAGGCCAGCGCGGCCTGCGCAGCGAGTTTTCAGAATCCACGCGAGGGCTGCGTCAGGAGCTGGCGCAGTCGCATGGCGACCTGCGCGCGGGGCTGTCGCGCGATGCGCAGGCCGCCCGCGCCGAGTCCGCCGAATCGCTGGCGCGCTTTGCCGCGGGGTTCTCGGAGCAACTGCAGGGCCTCATCCAGATCAACGAGCGGCGCCTGATGGAAGTGCGCGCCACGGTCGATCAACGGCTGCAGTCGCTGCAATCGGACAACAGCGCCAAGCTCGATGAAATGCGCCGCACTGTCGACGAAAAGCTGCACGCCACCCTGGAGCAGCGCCTGGGCGAGTCCTTCAAGCTGGTGTCGGACCGTCTTGAAGCCGTGCACAAGGGGTTGGGCGAAATGCAGGCGCTGGCGGCCGGGGTCGGCGACCTCAAGCGTGTGCTGACCAACGTGAAGTCGCGCGGCACGTGGGGCGAAGTGCAACTGGCGCGCCTGATCGAAGACAACATGACGCCGGATCAGTACGCCAGCAACGTCAAGCCTGTGCCGGGCAGCGATGCCGCCGTCGAATTCGCCATCCGGCTGCCGGGGCGCGGCGATGGCGGGGATCCCGTCTGGCTGCCGATCGACGCCAAATTTCCCAAGGAAGAGTACGAGCGCCTGATGGATGCGCAGGAAGCGGCCGACGCCGAAGGCGTGAAGGCGGCCGGGGCCGCGTTGGGCCGCGCGGTCGAAGTGCAGGCGCGGCTGATTGCCGGCAAGTACATCGCGCCGCCGCACACGACCGATTTCGCCATCATGTTCCTGCCCACGGAAAGCCTGTATGCCGAGGTGCTGCGCCGCCCCGGCCTCCTGGACAAGCTGCACGACCTGCGGGTCAACGTGGCGGGGCCAAGCAATCTGGCCGCGCTGCTGAACAGCCTGCAGATGGGATTTCGCACGCTGGCGATCGAACAGCGTTCCTCCGAGGTCTGGCAGGTGCTGCGGGCCGTCAAGACAGAGTTCGGCAAGTTCGGCGAATCGCTGGCCAGCGTCAAGAAGACCCTGGACACCGCCAGCAACAAGATCGGCCAGACCGAGGTCCGCACGCGCGCCATGCTGCGCAACCTGAAGGGCGTGGAGGCCCTGCCCGAAGCCGATGCCCTGCGTCTGCTGGGCGCCAGCGCGGCGGACGCCGCCGACCCCGACGACGACACCGACGAGACCCGCGCACCGTCCACCGGCGGCGTCTGAGGCGGGAACACCGAAGTCCGGGGCCCCGTCCGCCCCGGCGCGTGCTTGTTGCCCGCCCTCGCAGCCGATATCCTCATGCATGCGGCACTTCGCCGTCGATACCTGGAGCATCGTCAGCATGAGCATCGCCGAACGCCATGATTCCTCTTCTCTCGACGCGACGGCGCTGGGCGCCGATATCGCTCTGGGCGCCACCACGGCGCTGGTTGCCATGCAGCAGGCGGTGGACCGCGTCGCGGCCCGCAATCCGTCCATCAACGCCGCCTGCGGCGTGCAGGCCGAGGCCGGCTTGCGGCTGGCCGAGGCGATGGACGCCGAACTTGCGTCGCTGACGTCCGAACAACGCCAGGCGCTGCTGCGCGACCGGCCATTTCTGGGCGTGCCGACCCTGCTCAAGGACCTGGCCACGGCCGCCATCGGCCTGCCCAGCATGATGGGGTCCGTTCTGTACGGCAAGGTCCAATGGAACCTCGACGCCGACATCGTCAAGCGCTATCGCCGCGCCGGGCTGATTCCGTTTGGCCGCACGACCAGCGCCGAGCTTGGCCTGAGCCCCACGACGGAATCGCCGGTCTATGGCCCGGCCACGCAGAATCCCTGGAAAAAGGGTCATAGCGCGGGCGGCTCCAGCGGCGGCGCCGGGGCGGCGCTGGCCAGCGGGATGGTGCGCATCGCCCATGGCAGCGATGGCGGCGGGTCGATCCGCATTCCCGCCTCGTGCTGCGGCGTGCTGGGGCTCAAGCCCTCGCGCGGCCTCATGCCGCTGGGTCCGCTGAAAGGAGAAGGGTGGGGCGGCCTGGCCACCGAACACATGATGACGCTGTCGGTGCGCGATTGCGCGGCGGCGCTGGACATCAGTGCGGGCGCGGACGTGGGTGCGCCTTATGCGGCGCCCGTCCAGCCCGCGCAATCCTATCGTGGCGTGGTGGCCCGCGTTGCCGCCGATCCGCGCGCGGCGCCCCGCCGGCGCATCGCGTTCATCAACACCACCTACGAAGGCGGCGCGATCCATCCCGATGTCGCCGCCACGCTGGACGAGGCCGCCGCGTTCTTCGCCGCGCTGGGTCATGAACTGGTGCCCGCCGCGCCGCCCGTCGGCTCCGAGGAAGTCCTGTCGCCGATGCTGCCCCTGATCGCCAGCGCGGCCGCCAACGCCATCGACAGCTTTGTCGCCGCGCGCGGCCGCCGCCTGGCCGCCGACGAATTGCAGCCCACCACGCTCGGCGCGCGCGAGTACGCCCGCGCCATCTCGGGCGCGCAGTACGTGGCCTGCGTGGACACCTGCCACGAAATCACCCGCCGCATCGGGCGCTTCCTGCATCGCGACGGCGCCCAGGGCTACGACCTGTTCCTCAGTCCGGTCCTGGCGCTGCCGCCCGCGCCTATCGGGCGCTACGCCATGGACAACGCCGACTATCTGGCCTACCGTCTGGGCAAGAAGGGCGTCATCGGCTATTCGCCATTCGCCCCGTTGGCCAACCTGACCGGCATGCCCGCCATTTCGATCCCCTTCGGCATGTCTGCGGACGGGCTGCCCATCGGTATCCAGGTAATGGGTCCGCTCGGCGCCGAGGCGCAATTGCTGGAGCTGGCTGCCCAGGTCGAAACGCTGCGGCCCTGGCCCTTGACGGCGCCCATGGCCCGATAGCTGCCACCGGGCGCCGCCGCCCCGCGCCGGCCGGCCAAACCAGGGAGATCGCATGTCATCGTTTGCGACGCATACCGTGTTCAACCAGGTGCCACCCCTGGAAGACTATTCCCTGTACGACACCGATCCGGCGCTGCGCGAGGCCGTGCGGCGCGAGGGCGCCGAGGCCTGGGCGGGCGATCTTGCCGCGCACGGCGCCTGGTTGGGCCGGGCGCAGACGCTGGCCGCCGGCGCCGAGGCCAACCGCTGTCCGCCCCGCCTGGTCAGCTTCGACCGGGCCGGCCATCGCGTGGACCGCGTCGAATTCCACCCCGCCTGGAACGTGCTGATGAGCGGCATCATGGCGCGCGGCCTGCATAGCCGCGCGTGGATGCAGCCCGCGCCGGGCTCGCAGGTGGCGCGCGCGGCTGCCTATCTGATGCAGGGGCAGGTCGAGGCCGGCACGCTATGCCCCACCACCATGACCTTTGCCGCCGTGCCGCTGCTGCAACGCGAGCCCGCCGGCGTGGTGGACTTTGCCGGCCAGTGGCTGCCGGCCCTGTACGCGCGGGAGTTCGATGGCAGCGACGCGCCGCTTGCCGCCAAGCGCAGCGCGCTGATCGGCATGGGCATGACCGAAAAGCAGGGCGGCTCGGACCTGCGCGCGGTCACCACGCGCGCCGCGCCGCTGGGTGCGCCCGGCCGCGGATGCGCGTATCAGCTCGTGGGGCATAAATGGTTCTTTTCGGTGCCGCAGGCCGACGCCCACCTGGTCCTGGCGCAGACCGACGAGGGGCTGAGCTGCTTTTTCGTTCCGCGCTGGATACCGGATGGCCCCCGCAACGCGGTGCGCGTGCGGCGGTTGAAGGACAAGCTGGGCAACTGGAGCAACGCCAGTTCGGAAGTCGAATTCGAGGATGCCTGGGGCGTGATGGTCGGCGAGCCCGGCCGTGGCCTGTCGGTGCTGCTGGAGATGGCGGGCACCACGCGGCTGGACTGCGTGCTGGGCAGCGCGGCGCTGCTGCGCCAGGCGCTGGCGCAGTCGGCGCACCACGCGCTGCACCGCCAGGCCTTCGGCAAGCCGCTGGTCGACCAGCCGCTGATGCGCAATGTGCTGACCGACCTGGCGCTGGAAAGCGAAGCGGCCATGGTCCTGGCGCTGCGTCTGGCGCGTGCCGTGGACGAGCGCGCCGACGCGGGCGCGCGCGCGCTGGTGCGCGTGGGCACGCCGGCCGCCAAGCTGTGGGTCTGCAAGCGCGCGGTTGCCGCCGTGGCCGAGTGCATGGAGGTCTGGGGCGGCAACGGTTACGTCGAGGAAGGCCCGATGCCGCGCCTTTACCGCGAAACGCCCGTCAATTCGATCTGGGAAGGCTCGGGCAACGTCATGGCGCTGGACGTGTTGCGGGCGCTGCAACGCGAACCCGATGCGCTGCCGGCGCTGGAGGCCGAATTGGCCCGCGCCGCAGGGCAGTACCAGGATTTCGACGCGGCGCTGGCGCGTTGGCGCGCCATGTTGGCGGATGGCGAGCACGCGCAATTCCACGCGCGCCGCATCGCCGCCGGGCTGGCGCGCCTGTGGCAGGCGGCGCTGCTCATCGAGCACGCGCCCGCCGCCGTGTCGCAGGCCTTCGTCGCCAGCCGCCTGCGGGAGACGGGCGGCATGTTCGGCGAACTGGGCGCGGGGGACGATACAGCTGGCGTCGCCACGCCGGGCGTCGACACGCCGGCGATCCTGGCGCGCGCCTGGCCCGCCATCGCCGCATGCTAAATTTCCCGGCTCAAGCAACTTTTCCGCACTTCTACCGCCATGCTCTCCCAGCAAGAACTCAAGCAGCAAGCCGCCGACGCGGCCCTGGAATTCGTCGAACAGGTCGCCGGCCCGGACGTCATCATCGGCGTGGGCACCGGTTCCACCGCCGACCTGTTCATCGACGGCCTGGCGCGATTCAAGGGCCGCATCGGCGGGACGGTCGCCAGCTCCGAGCGCAGCGCGGCTCGTCTTGCCGGCCATGGCCTCAAAGTGCTGGACCTGAACGACGTCTCGACCATGCCCATCTACGTGGACGGCGCCGACGAGATCAGCGCCGACCTGCACATGATCAAGGGCGGCGGCGGGGCGCTTACGCGCGAGAAGATCGTGGCCTCGGTGGCCGAGCGCTTCATCTGCATCGCCGACGAATCCAAGCTGGTGCAGACGCTGGGCAAGTTTCCGCTGCCGCTCGAGGTCATCCCGATGGCGCGCGAGTCCGTGGCCCGCGCGCTGACCGCGCTGGGCGGCCAGCCCCGCCTGCGCGACGGCTTTGTCACCGACAACGGCAACATCATCCTGGACGTGTCGGGCCTCATCCTCTCGGACGCGCCCGCGTTCGAAGCCATCGTCAACAACCTGCCGGGCGTCGTGACCTGCGGCCTGTTTGCGTTGTCCGGCGCCGACGTGGCCCTGCTGGCCACCCAGAACGGCATCCGCCGCCTGGACCGCCGCGCCTGATTCCGGCGGCCAGGGCTGGTCCCGCCGAACCGCCTTGCGGGGGGCGGGGCCGCGATTCATAATCCTGTCACACTTGGGTCATAACCTTGCCGGTTGTGCAGGCCCATCTCGTAACTTCTCTCAACTTCGGGGCAATGCAATGAGATCAACCACGCAGGGAGCCCGGATGACGGAGCATACAAACAAGCAGTTCGACGCCGATCTGGAAAGCGTCCGTTCGCAATTCTTGCAAATGGGCGGCGTGGTGGAAGCCATGATCCAGGAGGCGATCGATGCGCTGGCCAGCGGCGACATGACGCTGGTTGAAAAGGTGCGCGAGCGGGAAAAGGAAGTCAACCGCCACGAAGTCGAGATCGACGAGAGCATCAGCCGCATCCTGGCCCGGCATCAGCCCACCGCCATCGACCTGCGCATGCTGATGGCCGTGTCCAAGATGCTGACCGACATGGAACGCTCCGGCGACGAGGCCGAGAAGGTCGCGACCGTCGCCCGCCGCGTCCACGAAGGCGAACTGCGCCACATTCCCGTGATCGAACTGCGCCACATGGCTGCCAACGTGCGCAACATGCTGCACCAGGCGCTGGACGCGTTCGCCCGCCTCGACCCCATCCAGGCCGCCGCCGTCGTGCGCAGCGACAAGGAAGTCGACAAGGAATGGAAGGGCGCGCTGCGCCACCTGATCACGTACATGATCGAAGATCCGCGCACGATCTCGCGCGCCATCGACATGATCTTCATCGCGCGCGCGCTCGAACGCATTGGCGACCACGCCAAGAACATGTCCGAACGCGTGATCTACATGGTCAAGGGCGCCGACGTGCGCCACACCGGCGTGAAGAACACCGAGCGCCTGGCGCGCGGCGAAGAAGAATCCGAGGATACCTCGGACCAGTAAACGGCAAGACCGGCTGCCGCTTCACAGCGGCAGCGCCGCTCCCTGGCACAGCCGGGGATCCGGCACACCCGGCTTGCCGCCGTCGATGCGGCCCGCCAGCCGGCGTCCAAAGACCGGCATGGCCGGCGCACTGACCTCCAGGTCGTACCAGCCCTCGCAACCCGCATACTTGAGTTCGACCGCGCCGCCCGCGGGTACGTGCGCCATCGCGCGCCAGCCATCGTTCATCTGCGATTCCACCCGCACCGGTTGGGGCGCGTCGCCCTGGTTCACGAGCCGCAGGCGCAGGCCCGAGGTGACGGGCACCAGTTGCGCTTCCAGCGTGCCCGCATCGCGCGCATCGCCGCGGAACTGCCGGTGAAAGCCGTCCGGCCCCAATAGCCAGAGGTCGTACCTGCGGTCCGCGCCCAGCTTCCAGCCGTCGTCCAGGCGCGCGCCCGCACCGACCGTGTAGCGCCGGGGCGCGCGCGCCAGCGCGAGCCGATCGTACACGTGCAACACGGCGCCCGCGCTGCCCGGATTGCGCAGCGTCAGGCGGTAGTGTTCGCCGTCGGCCGCCATCTGGCCCACGGCCTCCAGCGTGTAGGGCAGGGGACAGGTGTGGCGGTTGCTGTCCGGGTGATGCGAATTCCGGTCGCCAGCGAAATCGAATGCCGTCGTCAGGTCGCCGGCCACCGCGCGGCGCCAGGCGCTGATGTTGGGTTCGGCCACGCCGAACCGCATTTCCAGAAATCGGATGACCGAGGTGTGGTCGAACACCTGCGAATTGACCCATCCGCCGCGGCTCCAGGGCGATACCACCAGCATCGGCACGCGCGGCCCCAGGCCGAAGGCGCGCCCGTGCATGCCCGCCGGATCGTCGGCCGTGGACGCGCTGGGACCCTGCCGCGCGTCGTGGTATTCGCCGTCCAGCTCCACGGTCGACAGGCCGCCCGACTCGCCGTCCGGATGTCGCGCTGGCGGCGCGGGCGGGGGCATGTGGTCGAAGAAGCAATCGTTTTCGTCGTAGGTGACGAACAGCACGCACCGGCTCCAGGTGTCGGAACTGGACGTCAGGATGTCCAGCACCCGCTCGGTATAGGCGCCGCCTCGCCGGGGCGAGGAAACTTCGGGATGCTCCGAGTCGGCCGTGGGCGCGATGATCCACGAGACGGCGGGCAGCGTGCCCTGCGCTACATCGCGCGCCAGGTCGTCCAGCGTGCGGGTGGCCAGCGCGCGGTCGCGCAGCGGCGCGTCCCCGGCGCTGCCCTCGTGTTGCCGCCGGTACTGCCGGAATCCCGCGAGCGGATTGTCGTTGTAGTTGTCCGCCATGTCCTGGTAGATGCGCCAGTCCACGCCCGCGTCCTGCAGACGCTCGGGGTACGTGGTCCAGGCGTAGCCTTCGCCCGCGGGGCCCAGCCGGTCAAAGGTGTTGACCAGCGCGGGTCCGCCGGCCGCGCCCAGCGGATCGTTCGTCCCGGTCCACAGGAACAGCCGGTTCGGATTGGTGCCTGCCTGGATCGAGCAGTGATAGGCATCGCACAGCGTGAAGGCGTTGGCCAGGGCGGTCTGAAACGGCACGTCGGCGCTGCGGTAGACGCCCAGCCCCAGCCGGCTCTTGGCGGACAGCCATTGGTCCATGCGGCCGTCGTTCCAGGCGCGCTGCGAGTCGTCCCAGGTATGCGGCGTGATGTAGCCGACGGGCTTGTCGCTGGGAACCTCAGCCTGCAGATCGTAGGGGCGGCATCGCGCCTGGCCATCGGTCTGCGTCATCACCGTGCCCGCGCGGGTGGGCGCGGGATGCGGATCCGCGAACCCGCGCACGCCGGGCAGCGTGCCGAAGTAATGGTCGAAGGACCGGTTTTCCTGCATCAGGATCACGACGTGGCGTACATCTTTCAGTGTGCCGGTCTTGCGGTCGGGTTCGATCTGCAAGGCACGCGCGATGACAGGGGACGGGTCGGGACTGATGGGCGGGCGCGATTCTTCTTTCATGACAGCTTTAATACGGTCGGCATTCTTTGAATCTTAAGGCCTTGGCCGGTGTGCGATTGACGCTCGGAAGACACTCGGGCAGGACGGATGCCGGCGTGCCGCAAAAACAAAGCCCCTCGCATGCGAGGGGCTTTGCCAAGCCGCGCCTGTGGGCGCGGCGGGGGCGGGCCGGATCAGGCCGAGGGCGGAACGTAGCCGTCGGCTTCGACGCTGCCGTCTTCGAAAAGATAGCGTTCCATTTGCTGCTGCAGGTACTTGCGTGCGCGGGCGTCGGCCAGGTTCAGGCGGTTTTCGTTCACCAGGCGGGTCTGCACGCCTTTCCAGTCTTCCCAGGCTTCCTTGGAAATGCTTTGCCAGATGCGGGTGCCGAGTTCACCGGGATAGGGCGGGTAGTCCAGTCCTTCGGCTTCACGCTTCAGTTTCACACAGTTGACGATACGGGCCATGGTTCGCTGCCGGAAAAATGAATAACGCGTCATTTTAGCGGGCTTGGCGTGCGTCGGGCGCCAAGCCCCTTCCGCTGGCGGTGCAATGGCCCCGCAGGCCGGTCTTAGAGCTTCTTGATGAAGACCAGGCTGTTGCGGGAACGGTTGTAGTTGGTCTGCTTTTCGCGGGGCAGGTCGGTGATGCCGCCCTGCACGAAACCGCGCTTGATGAACCAGTGCGAGGTGCGGGTGGTCAGCACGAACAGCCGCTTGGCGCCCAGCGCGCGGGCGCGCGACTCCATGTGGCGCAGCAGGATTTCGCCTTCGCCCGACCCTTGCCATTCCGGGTGCACGATCAGGCAGGCCATTTCGGCCATCTGCTCCTCGTGAAAGTCATGCAGCGCCGCGCAGCCGTAGATGACGCCGTCGTGCTCCAGCACGGTGAAGTTTTCGACGTCGCGCTCGACCACGCTGCGCGGGCGCGGCACCAGCGTGCCGTCGGCTTCCAGCGGCTCGATGAGGCTGAGGATGGCGCCCACGTCGTCGATGGTGGCCGGGCGCAGGTCGTCCAGCGTGTCCTCGACGACCATGGTGCCCACGCCGTCGTGGGTGAAGATCTCGAGCAGCACGCTGCCGTCCAGTTGGAACGGCAGCAGGTGGGCGCGCGCCACGCCGCGCTTGACCGCGAGCGAGGCGTATTGCAGGAAGGAATGGGTCTCTTCGTCCAGCTCGCCGGCCGCCAGCAGGGCGTCGGCATCCACACGCGCCAGTTCGGTGTCCAGCGTGCCGTCGTCGTTCAGCACGCCTTGCGAGCTGGACAGGAAGATCAGTTTTTCGGCGCGCAGTCCCACGGCCACGCTGGTGGCCAGGTCTTCCATCGCCAGATTGAAGGCATCGCCCGTGGGCGAGAAACCCAGCGGCGACAGCAGCACGACCGACGAGCCTTTCTCGATGGCGAACTTCAGCGCTTCCACGTCGATCTTGCGCACCTGGCCGGTGTGCTTGTAGTCCACGCCATCCAGCACGCCCGCCGGACGCGCGGTCACGAAATTGCCGGAGATGACGCGGATGTGCGCGTGCGACATGGGCGTGTTGGGCAGCCCCTGGCTGAACGCGGCCTCGATGTCCAGGCGGATCTCGCCGGCGGCCTCCTTGGCGCATTCCAGTGCGGCGGCGTCGGTGGGGGACAGGCCCCGGTCGAACTGCTGCGTGTAGCCTTTCAGGCGCAGCTGCTCGTTGACCTGGGGCCGCGAGCCATGCACCAGCACCAGCCGGATGCCCAGCGACGAGAGCAGGGACAGATCCTGGACCAGGGCGTTCAGCGCGCCGGCCTGCACCAGTTCGCCGCCAAACGCCACCACGAAGGTCTTGCCTCGGAACGCATGCACGTAGGGGGCCACGTCTCGGAACCATCGCACAAATTGCGCGGCGGCGAATTCAGGGGCTTCAAGGGCGGAGACGGTGTCTGGTTCCAGGTCGGGCATGATGTGTGTTGCTTAAGATCCTATGGGTCGCGGGACGGCGCGGGCCGAGGGGCCATGCGCAGAGCACCGCCCCGGGGGCGGCGCTAGGCGGAATTATAGGGCTCGCGCCTGCCGCGCCCACGGCGGGCGCGGCAGGCGTTGTTGCGGGCGCCCCACAGGTGGTCGCGCTTTGCGGTTCCGGCAGGCGAGCCGACCGCAAGGCGCGCGTCAATGCCGCGATAGCTGGCGGTGTTCCAGCCGGCTGAGCAGCCGCACCACCGGCCACAGCAGCGCCAGGTAGAAAAGCGCCGCCAGCACGATGGGCGACGGGTTGTAGACCAGCGACTGGGCGTCGCGGGCCACCCGAAGCAGCTCGGGCAGCGCCACGGCGCTGGCCAGCGTGGTCAGCTTGACCACTTCGAGCGTGTTGCTGATGAGGTCCGGCATGACATTGCGCGTGGCCTGCGGGATCTGAACGTGCCACATCGTTTGCCAGGCCGACAGGCCGGTGGACCGCGCCGCCTCGATCTGGCCGCGCGGCACGCTTTCCAGGCCGGCGCGAAAGACCTCGCCGTAGTAGGACGAGTTGTTCAGCATGAAGCCCACGGCCACCGCCAGCAATTTGGGCAGGTCCAGCCCCAGGAACGGCGCACCGAAATAGATGAAGATCAGCAGCACCAGCGGCGGCAGCGCGCGAAAGAAGTCGATGTAGATGGCCAGCAGCACGCGCGACCAGCGCGCCTTCAGCGTGACCGACAGCACCCCGATAAGCAGCCCCGAGGCCAGCCCCACGGGGATCACCATGGCCGACAGCATCAGCGTGCGGCCCAGGCCCTGCAAGAGGTAAGGCGCGACGTTGACATAGATGTTCAGGTTGAAGAAATTCTGCAGGATTTCGTCCATGCGGTTCCCCTGGGGCCCGTTCCGGGCTCCCTTGTTGTGCCGGGCGGGTGTGATCAGCCTCGCTTCCCGCCCGGTATGTATTCGTAAAGATGCGTTCGCGCAGTGCTTCCCGTCAGTGCTTCCTGTCAGTGCTTCCACTTGAAGCGCGTTTCGGTCCAGCGCCCCAGCACGACCACGGGCAGGAAGATCAGCAGGCACGCCACCGCGGCCAAGGTCAGCGGCGTGGCGTTGCCCGCATTGCTGCTGGCCGATTGCGCGTTGTTGAGCACTTCACTCAAGCCCACGACAGAGCCCAGCGCGGTGCTTTTGGTGATGGCGATGACGCGGTTGGTCAGCGGCGCGACCGTCAGCCGCATGGCCTGCGGCATCACCACATACACCATGCTCTGCAGCCAGTTCAGCCCCGTCGAGCGCGCCGCCTCGGCCTGGCCGCGCGGCACGGACAGGATGCCCGCCCAGAAGATTTCCTCGGCAAAAGCGGCCAGCACCAGCGACAGCGACAGCCAGCACGCCATGAACGCCGACATCGAGAGGTTGATGTACGGGAACGCGAAGAACAGCACCATGATCACCACCAGCGGCGGCAGCGCACGCAGGATGTCGGCAAAGCAGATGATCAGGAAATTCACCGGCCGGATGCGCAGCGCGCGCACCACGGCCAGGACGAGGCCGAGCGCCACGCCTGTCGCGGCCACCGCCACGCCCAGTTGCAGCGTGACCCACATGCCGGCCAGGATGTCGGGCAGGTAGCGCCAGGCGACTTCCGCATTGAAGAACGAGAACAGCAGGGCATTCAGATCCATGGCGCACTCTTCAAACCGCGTTACGCGGCATGTTCCGCCATGCTGGCCAGGAAGGCCTGCGTGCGGGGTTGTCTGGGGGCGCCGAAGACGTCCTGCGGCGGGCCTTGTTCGACGATCACCCCGCCGTCCATGAACACGACCCGGTCGGCCGCCGCGCGGGCAAAGCCCATTTCGTGGCTGACCACCATCATCGTCATGCCGTCGCGCTTGAGTTCACGCATCACGTTCAGCACGCTGCCCACCAGCTCCGGGTCCAGCGCGCTGGTCGGCTCGTCGAACAGCACCACCTTGGGCCGCAGCGCCAGCGAACGCGCGATGCCCACGCGCTGCTGCTGGCCGCCGGATAACTGGTCGGGATAGGCTTTTGCCTTGTCGGCCAGCCCCACGCGGTCCAGCGCCTCCATGCCGCGGCGGTCGGCCTCGGCACGCGCCAGCTTCTGCACCTTGCGCAGCGCCAGCGTGATGTTCGACAGCACGGACATGTGGCGGTACAGGTTGAAGTGCTGGAACACCATGCCGATGTTCTGGCGGATGCGGTTCAGCTCGGCGGCGGGGGCGGTGATTTCCTCTCCGTCGACGTGGATGCTGCCGGCTGTCGGCTCCTCCAGCCGGTTGCAGCAGCGCAACAGGCTGCTCTTGCCCGAGCCGGACGGGCCGATCATGAAGACCAGCTCGCCCTTGCCCACGTCCAGGTCGATCCCTTTCAGGACCGCGTTGTCGCCATAGGACTTGTGCAGCCCGGCGATTTTCAGGATCGGCGTTTCCATTGAAAGCTCCTCAAAGCGCGGGCGGGAGGCCGCGTGGCGGCTTCCCCCCTGTCGTTGGCGGTGCGCCGGAAAATCAGCTGCAGCGCAGCTCGACCGGCTTGGCGTCGTAGCCCGGCAGGTCCGGCACGCCCTGGCCCGGCGTCACCGTGACCGCCGCGGAGCCCGGGGCAGGCGTGAAGCCGAACCACTTCTGCGCCAGCTTGGACACCGTGCCGTCCTGCTTGAGGCACTTGAGCGCCATCGACACGCGGTCGCGGCCCGCCTGGTCGTCCAGCCGGAACGCCAGCGCCCACACCAGGCCCGTCTTGATCGTGTAGCTGGTGCGCACCGCCGGGTTCTGCTTGGCCGCCCACGCCGCCACGGTGTTGCCCGCCAGGTTGGCGTCCGCGCGGCCGGCCTGCACGGCCTGCACAGCGTCGGCGTTGGAGGCGTACACGTCATACGTGAAACCGTACTTGGCGGCGTTGTCGCGCGCCCA
Organism: Achromobacter mucicolens; assembly: GCF_029866465.1. NCBI lineage: Bacteria > Pseudomonadati > Pseudomonadota > Betaproteobacteria > Burkholderiales > Alcaligenaceae > Achromobacter > Achromobacter mucicolens. Next base: position 1,717,857 of record NZ_CP123364.1, read on the forward strand.
GTTCTCGTAGGCCGACCCCTTGTTGACCGCCAGCTTGCGGCCCTTCAGGTCATCCAGCCCCTTGATTTCCTTGCCGTTCTTGCCGATCACGAAGGTATAGTCCGTGTTCAGGTAGCCTTCGGAAAACAGCAGGGCGCGGGCGCGTTCCTCGGTGGCCGTGGTGGGCGCCAGCACGAAGTCGTACTTCTTGGCGTTCAGCCCCGGAATCAGCGCCGCGTATTCGGTGCCCTCGATCTTGATCGTCGTGCCCAACTGCTTGGCGATGGCTTGGCCGAGTTCGATGTTGAAGCCGTCCAGGCCGCCGCCCAGCTTGGGCATGGCGTGGGGGGCGAACGTGGCGTCCACGCCGGTGGTCAGCGGCTGGGCGGCAACCGCGGCCAGGCTGGCGCCGGCCAGGCACAACGTGAGGCCGCAGCGGCCGGCAAAAGTCAGGGTGCGGAGAAGGCGGGTCATGGCAGGTCCTTTAGGGAAGAGGCGTCTTGCCCAGGGCGGGTCCGGTTCCCACGCGCTCAAGGATCAAGCCGTAGTGTTCCGGACGCCGGTGGGCGGCGAAGTTGAAGATGTGCTGCTTGAAGGTGTCTCCCAGCGCCAGATCGGCCTGGCAGAAAATCACCTCGTCCTCCTCCCCCTGCGCCTGCGCCACGATCTCGCCCGTGGGCGCGACGATGGCCGATCCGGCGATCAGGTGGCTGCCGTCCTCGTTGCCGGCCTTGCCTGCGGCAGCCACCCAGACCGCGTTCTGATACGCGGCCGCCTGCAGACTGAGCAGGTGGTGGAACATGCGCAAGTGGACCGGTTCGTTCCAGTGGATGTTCAATGACGGCGTGTTGTATCCCAGCGCCACGATTTCGGCGCCCTGCAGCGCGAGCACGCGCCAGGTCTCCGTCCAGCGGCGGTCGTTGCACAGGCACATGCCGATGCGCGTGCCCAGCGTTTCCCAGACGTTGAAGCCGTCGTTGCCGACTTCGAAGAACTTCTTTTCCAGGTGCTGGAAGGGCGCCTCGGGCTTGTGGTCGCTGTGGCCCGGCAGATGGATCTTGCGGTAGCGTCCGACGATGCGAGCGTTGGCGTCGACCAGGATGCTGGTGTTGTAGCGCCGGCCGTCCGAGGCGATTTCCGCATAGCCCAGATAAAACCCGATGCCCAGTTCCCGGGCGGTGTCGAACAGCACGCGGGTCTCGGGGCCGGGCATCTCCTTTTCGAAATAGCGCGCCATCGCCTCTTCTTCGGTCATCCAGTAGCGCGGAAAGAAAGTGGTCAGCGCCAGTTCCGGAAACACCACCATGCGCGCGCCGCGTCCGTGCGCCTCGCGCATCATCTCAAGCAGGCGGGCCACCGCCTGCCGCCGGGTCTCTTCGGGTTGCACCGGACCCATCTGCGCGACCGCCAGGCCGAAGGGACGTTTGCTCATGCCGTGATCCTTTGCTCAGTGACTCAGGCGGCGCTATCGGCCGAAAAGTATTTGCGCACCAGCGCGTTGGGATTGCCGGTCAGTCGCTGACGCAGCACCGGTTCCGGCGTGCCGCGCTTGATGAAGCGGCCGCTGCCGCGCGCCACGTGCAACTGTCCGTCCTCGACGGCGATGCGGCCGCGGCTGATGACCACTTCGGGCCAGCCGCGCACCGTCCGGCCCTCGTAGGGCGTGTAGCCGACGTTGTCGTGCAGCATGGACGCGGAGATCGTCACTTCGCGTTCCGGGTTCCAGATGGCGATGTCGGCGTCCGCGCCCACGGCGATCGTGCCTTTCTGCGGATACAGGCCGTAGGTGCGGGCGTGATTGGCCGCGGTCAGCGCGACGAAGCGTTCGATGGAAATGCGCCCGCCCAGCACGCCTTCGGAGAACAGCAGCGGCATGCGCACTTCCAGTCCCGGCACGCCATTGGCCACGTCCTTGAAGGTGGTGGCCTCGCCCTTGGGCAGCTTGCCGCTGGCATCGAAGCGGTAGGGCGCGTGGTCGGACGAATAGATCTGCAGCGTGCCGTCGGCCAGGCCCTGCCAGACGGCCTCTTGCGAGGCAGCATCCCGCGGGGGCGGGCTGCAGCAGAACTTGGCGCCTTCCAGTCCCGGCGCGTCGATGTCGTCGGCCGTCAGGAACAGGTATTGCGGGCAGCTTTCGGCGTGGATCGGCAGCCCCAGCGCCTGCGACGAATGCACCACGCGCACGGCTTCCAGTCCGGCCACGTGCACGATCAGGATCGGCACATCCATCATTCGGGCCAGCGTCACGGCGCGGTTCGTCGCCTCGCTTTCGGCCAGCGGCGTGTGGGCCACCGCGTGATACTTGGGCGCCGTCATGCCGCGTTCGGCCAGGCGGCGCGCCACCCAGCGGATCATGTCGTTGTTCTCGGCGTGCACCATGACCAGCGCGCCCTCGCGGTCGGCGACCTCCAGCACGTCCAGCAGCTGGTAGTCGTCCAGCTTCAGGCGGTCGTAGGTCATGAAGACCTTGAAAGACGTGATGCCGTTCTTGATGAGCGCGGGCAGGTCGTGCTTGAGCGCCTGTTCCGTGGGATCGGACAGAATCAGGTGAAAGCCGTAATCGATGACGGCCTTTTCCTCGGCGCGGCGGGCGTAGTCGGCCACGACTTCAGGCAGCGCGTTGCCGCGATGCTGTGCCGCGAAGGGGATGATGGTGGTCGTGCCGCCGAACGCCGCGGACACGGTTGCGCTGTAGAAGTCGTCGGCGCACATGATGCCCATGCCCGACAGCTGTTCGACGTGGCAGTGGCTGTCGATGCCGCCGGGCAGCACCCAGCGGCCCGCGGCGTCGATGTCGCGCGCGCCCGGCGGCAGGCCCTGGCCCAGCGCGACGATCACGCCGTCGCGCACGCCGATGTCGGCATGGAAGGTGTCGGCGGCCGTGCTGATGCGGCCGTTGCGGATCGTCAGATCGAATGCTGCGGTGTCGGTCATGGATAGGGATTTCCGGGCGAATGTGTGGTCAGAGCGTGCCGGGATAGATGCCGCCGTCCAGCACGAGGTTCTGCCCCGTCATGAAACCGGCGCGCGCGCCGCACAGGAAGGCGCAGGCGTCGCCGAACTCGGCGGGGTCGCCATAGCGGCCCGCGGGGATGCCCGCCAGCCGCGCAGCCAGCACGTCGTCCACCGTCTTGCCGCTGTCGCGCGCGCCGCGCTCGGCCGTCTGGCGCAGGCGGTCCGTCAGGAACGGGCCGGGCAGCAGGTTGTTGATCGTGACGCCGTGACGCACGGTCTGGCGCGCCAGGCCCGCGACAAATCCGGTCAGCCCGGCGCGCGCGCCGTTGGACAGGCCCAGGATGTCGATGGGCATTTTCACGGCGGCCGACGTGATGTTCACGATGCGGCCGAAGCGGCGCGCGATCATGCCGTCCACCGTCGCGCGGATCAGCGCGATCGGCGTCAGCATGTTGGCGTCCAGCGCCGCAATCCAGTCCTCGCGCGACCATTCTCGGAAGTCGCCCGGCTTGGGCCCGCCCGCGTTGGTGACCAGGATGTCGGGCTCGGGGCACGCCGCAAGCAGCGCCTGTCTTCCGGCCTCGGTGGTGACGTCGGCGGCCACCGTGACGACCGAGGCGCCCGTTTCGCGGCGGATGGCGTCAGCCGCGGCGTCCAGCGTGGCCGCGGTGCGCGCGGCCATCACCAGATTCACGCCTTCGCGCGCCAGCGATAGCGCGCAGGCGTAGCCCAGACCCTTGCTCGATGCGCACACCAGCGCGTGCTTTCCCTTGATGCCCAGATCCATGCGTGCGCTCCTTTTCAGCCTTGCACGGGTTGGCGGCCGGTGGCGGCCAGGGACAATCCGACGCGCGCGACCGTGGCTTCCAGTTCGGCCGCGGTCACCGGATCGATGCGCATCCCCGGTGCGCGCAACGCATGACTCTTGATGGCGCCGCGGCGCTGGTACACGTATTTGCGCAGCGCCAGTCCGATCTTGGGCTGGAACTCGTAGCGGATCAGCGGGCAGTAGCGGTCGAAGATCGCGGCGGCGCCGGCGTGGTCGCCGCTGGCGTAACGTTCGTAGATGGCGACGAGGATCTCCGGAAACGCAAAGCCGGTCATGGTGCCGACCGCGCCGCGCTGCAATTCCTCCAGGAAGTACACGCCGCCCAATCCGCCGAAGATCGCCATCTCCGCGTCGGGCACCAGTTCGCGGATGCGGCTGATCTTCTGGCCCACCGGCGGCTCTTCCATCTTGATCATGTGCACGCCGCCTTCGCGGCCCAGGCGCGCCACCACCTCGGGCCGGATCTCGGTGCCGAAGGAATCCGGAAAGTCGTGGATCACGACCGGGATCTTCACGGCGTCCGCCACCGCCTTGTAATAGTCGAACAGCAGCGCATCGCTGGCGTTGTCCAGGGGGGCGGCGAACACGGCCGAGGCGCCCAGTTCCTGAGCTTCGCGGGCCTGCTCGATGGCGCCGGCAATGCCGTGGGCGCGCACGCCGACCCACACCGGCACGCGGCCATTCGTGTGCTTGACGAAGGTTTCCAGGACCAGCCTGCGCTCGGCGTTCGACAGCTTGTGAAGCTCGCCGAGAAACCCGAGGATGGCCAGGCCGGTGACGCCGGTTTCCAGCAGGAAGTCGACCAGCGTCCGGATGCTGTCGGCATCGACGCGCAGGGCATCGTCAAAGGGCGTGGGGCAAATGGTGAAGACGCCTTTGGCGTCGATGGAGGCTGCCATCTTTTCTCCGTCAGGATGCGTGAAAACCGAAATCGGGAACGACGTTTCGATGTCATCCTAAAGCGGAACTTTTAGAACTCCACTTGCTTTTTTATTGCCTTGGTATAACAGCCGGTTAAGTCAAGGTTTACCCTTGGCAGGGTTTGCCTGGACCTGCGCCGACAGCTCGAAACCCTGCTCCTGCAGCGTGTGGCGCAGCACGTCCACGAAGGCTTGCGCAAGCTGCGACAGGGGCTCGAATCGTGACTGCACCAGGCTCGCCGTGAGGATCTTGGCCTGGTCGATCGGACGCACCACGAAGTCGCCTTGCGTGCGGCTCTTGACCGAAAATTCATCGACGATCGCGATGCCCGCGCCAGCCTGCACCAGCGAGCACGCGTTCTGCGGCGAGCTCACTTCGACAGCAAGCCGGCGGGTCTGGCCGGCCTCGTGGTACATCTGCTCGACCAGCATCCCGAACGGCGTGTCGCCGCCGTAGGAAATCAGCGGGTAGGGCAGCAGGTCGCCGATCGACAGCAGCGAGCGATGGGCAAGCGGATGGTTGTAGGGGCAGATGCAGACGAGCCTGGCCTGCCCGATCGGCTGGGTCAGCAGGTTGGGGTGCTGGACCGGCAGGATCACGACGCCCAGTTCGGCGCGGTTGTCCAGCAGCATCTGCGTGAGGGGCTGCTGCGTAAGCGGCTGGAAGGTGATCTTGACGTCCGGATGCGTTTCGCGAAAGCGCGAGATCGTCAGCGGCACGAGCATGTGGCCGATGCTGGGGCTGGACACCAGGTGCAGGATGCCGCTGCGCCGCTCCGACAGTTCCGAGGCCAGCTCGCCCACGCGGCGCACGCCCGCATAGACGGTTTCCACTTCGCGAAAGAGTTGCCGGGATTCGGGCGTGGGATAGAGCCTGCCCTTGATGCGTTCGAACAGCGCGAAGCCCAGGCGCTGTTCCGTGTGCGACAGCAGCCGGCTGACCGCAGGCTGCGAGACGAACAGCAGCTTGGCCGCCCCGCTGATCGAGCCCGTGGTCATCACCGCCCGGAAGACTTCGATTTGCCGCAGATTCAGTTGCATGGCGCGCCCGCTCCGAATTGACGCGACGAGCATAACAAAGGGTTAAGGGCAGCGCACAAATTGACAATACATGCTCAGGCCGTGCGCGGCTAGACTGGCGCCGTACCTTGCCCCGGACCGCGCCCGCGCGTCGCCAACACCAGGACGGACGAATGGAACAGACCCTGTTTGTGATCAATCCCAACTCCACGCAGGCCGTGACGGACGCGTTCGACGCGGCGCTGGAACCGCTGCGCATGGCCGGTGGTCCGCGCATCCGGTGCCTGACGCTGGCCGAGGGCCCCGCAGGCGTGCAGACCCAGCTGGACGTCGAAAGCGTGACCCTGCCGCTGGCCGCCCTGGTGCGCAAGCTGGACGCCGACCACGGCGCCGCCGCCGCCGGCTACGTCATAGCCTGCTTCAGCGATCCGGGCCTGCATGCCGTGCGAGAAGCCACCCGCAAGCCGGTGCTGGGCATCAGCGAATGCGGCATGCTGACCGCCCTGACGCTGGGCCAGCGCGTTGGCGTGATCGCGATCCTGCGCCAGTCGCTGCCGCGTCACGGGCGGATGTTCGGCGCAATCGGCCTGGCCGGCCGCGTGGCGGCCGAGCTGCCGCTGGATCTGGGCGTGGTGGAACTGTCCGACGAAGCCCGCACGCGCGAGCGCCTGCTGCATGTCGGCGCGCGGCTGCGCGACGAACATCAGGCCGACGTGCTGGTGCTGGGCTGCGCGGGCATGGCCGCCTATCGGGGCTGGTTGCAGGCCGAGCTGGGCCTGCCCGTGGTCGAGCCGACCCAGGCTGCCGCGGCGATGGCGATCGGCCGCATCCGCCTGAACTGGCACGGCGCCTGAGGCCACCATGCGCAACCATGAACTGATCGAGCGGCTGTCGCATCTGGTGGGCGATGGCGGACTGGTGCTGGATGCCGACGGCCAGGCGCCCTACGTGCGCGACTGGCTGGGCAAGTGGCAGGGCAGCACGCCCGTGGTGGTGCGGCCGCGCAACGCCACGGAGGTGTCCGCGGTCATGCGGCTGTGTCACCAGACCCGCACGCCGGTGGTGCCGCAGGGCGGCAATACCGGGATGAGCGGCGGCGCCACGCCGGATGGCAGCGGCGCGCAAGTGATCCTGAGCCTGAACCGGATGAAGCGCATCCGCGAGGTGGACCCGGTCAACAACACCTTGTGCGCCGACGCCGGCGTGCTGCTGGCCGACGTGCAGGCGGCCGCTCGCGAGGCGGGCCGCTTCTTTCCGCTTAGCCTGGGCGCGGAGGGCAGCTGCACCATCGGCGGCAATCTGGCCACCAATGCCGGCGGCACCGCGGTGCTGCGCTATGGCAACACGCGCGACCTGGCGCTGGGACTGGAGGTGGTGCTGCCGGACGGCCGGGTCTGGAACGGCCTGCGCGGGCTGCGCAAGGACAACACCGGCTACGACCTGAAAAGCCTGTTCATCGGCTCGGAGGGCACGCTGGGCATCATCACCGGCGCGGTGCTCAAGCTGTATCCCGCGCCGGCGGGCCGCGTGGCGGCCTGGGTGGGGGCCGAGACGCCCGCCCAGGTCGTGGGGTTGCTGAGCCGCCTGCAGAGCGTCTGCGGCGAACGGCTGACCGCGTTCGAGATGATGTCGGCGCGCTGCCTGGATCTGGTGGTGGCGCACGTCAGCGGCGCGGCCAGCCCGCTCGCCGGCCGTCACGCGTATTACGCCTTGGTGGAACTGTCCGACACGGAACCGGCCGGCCTGCCGGCTTTGCTGGAAGCCGCGTTGGGGGCGGCGCTGGAGGCCGGCGTCATCCAGGATTGCGTCGTCGCCATGAACGACACGCAGGTGCAGACCCTGTGGCGCCTGCGCGAGGGCATCTCGCAGGCGCAGGTGCGTGCGGGCAAGGCGGTCAAGCACGACATCGCGCTGCCGATCTCGCGCCTGGCGGCGTTTGTGGAGGAAGCGGATCTGGCGCTGGTCTCGGATTTTCCGGGGCTGCCCATCATCAACTTCGGCCACATCGGCGATGGCAACCTGCATTACAACGTGCTGCTGCCGCTGGACGTGGCGCCGGCCGAGTATGCCCGGCTGACCGCCGCGCTGAACCGGCGCGTGCATGACCTGGTGGCGCAGCGCGGGGGCAGCATCAGCGCCGAGCATGGCGTGGGCCAGTTGCGGCGCGACGAGCTGCGCCGCTACAAATCCCCGGTCGAAATGGACCTGATGCTGATGATCAAGCGGGCGCTCGATCCCAACCAGCTCATGAACCCGGGCAAGCTGCTGTAGGACAGCCGAGGCGGGCCGGGCAGGGGGCGCGCGCGCGAAGTCCGCCAGAAATTTATAATGGCGGGCTAATCGGATAAATCCTACATGCCTGAATCCTCCAGCCCGCGGGCGGCGAAGCAACCGGCGCCGCGCGCCAGCGACGCGGAAAAGCCCGGGGAACAATCCCGGAAAGACACCCGGGAACCCGCCCGGGCCCGGCCCGAAGGCCGCTTGGCCGCACCTCGTCCCGAACGGCCCATTCCGGCCGTCACCTATCCCGAAGACCTGCCCGTCAGCGCGCGGCGGCAGGAGATCGCGCGCGCCATCGCCGGTCATCAGGTCGTCATCGTCAGCGGCGAGACCGGCTCGGGCAAGACCACCCAGCTGCCCAAGATCTGCCTGGAACTGGGCCGCGGCCGCCAGAAGATGATCGGCCACACGCAGCCGCGCCGCCTGGCGGCGACGTCGGTGGCCAAGCGCATCGCCGAAGAACTGAACACGCCCATGGGCGAAGTTGTCGGCTACCAGGTTCGGTTCAACGACCGCACCGGTCCCAACGCGTCCATCAAGCTGATGACGGACGGCATCCTGCTGGCCGAATCGCAGCGCGATCCGCTCCTGCGCCGCCACGACACGATCATCATCGACGAGGCGCACGAGCGCAGCCTGAACATCGATTTTCTGCTGGGCTACCTGAAGCAGCTTTTGCCGCGGCGCCCGGACCTCAAGCTCATCATCACCTCGGCCACCATCGATGCCGAGCGCTTTGCCAAGCACTTTGCCGCCTCGGAAGACAAGCCCGCGCCGGTCATCGAAGTCTCCGGCCGCCTGTATCCCGTCGAAGTGCGCTACCGGCCCGTGCGCGAAGAGCCCGCCGCCGCCGCCGACGACGCGCCCGCGCCCAACAAGGCCGGCCGCGATCGCGAGCGCATGTCGGGCGACGAAGAGCGCGACCTGATCGACGCCATCGTCGATGCCGTCGACGAATGCGCGCGGCATGGCCCTGGCGACGTGCTGGTGTTCCTGCCCGGCGAACGCGAAATCCGCGAATCGGCCGAAGCGCTGCGCAAGCGCCATCCTGCTGGCACGGAAGTCCTGCCGCTCTTTGCGCGGCTGTCGCAGGCCGAGCAGGAACAGATCTTCCGCCCGCGCGGCAACGCGCGGCGCATCGTGCTGGCCACCAACGTGGCCGAAACCTCGCTGACCGTGCCCGGCATCCGTTTCGTGGTCGACAGCGGGCTTGCCCGCATCAAGCGCTATTCGTGGCGCAACAAGGTCGAGCAGCTGCGCATCGAGCCCATCAGCCGCGCCTCCGCCAACCAGCGCGCCGGCCGATGCGGCCGGGTGGGGCCGGGCGTCTGCATCCGGCTCTACGACGAGCTGGACTTCAACAACCGGGCCGCCTTCACCGATCCCGAAGTGCTGCGTTCGTCGCTGGCCTCGGTGATCCTGCGGATGAAGTCGCTCAAGCTTGACGACATCGAGCAGTTTCCGTTCGTCGAGGCGCCGCCGGGACGGGCGGTGGCCGACGGCTACCACCTGTTGCAGGAACTGGGCGCCATCGAGCTGGCGTTGGCGTCCGACCCCGACACGGATGCGGGCCGCACGGGCGCCTCGTTCGTCCTGACCCGCACCGGCGTCGAGCTGGCCAAGCTGCCGGTCGACCCGCGCATCGGCCGGATGATCCTGGCCGCGCGCGAACACCAGTGCCTGGCCGAAATGCTGATCATCGCCTCGGCGCTGTCCGTGCAGGATCCGCGCGACCGCCCCATGCAGGAGCGCGAGGCCGCCGAGGCCGCGCACGCCAAGTTCGGCGACGACAAGTCCGAGTTCGTCTCGTTCCTGAAGCTGTGGCGCTGGTATGGCGAGCAGGTGCAGCACAAGGCCTCGCAGCGCAAGCTGGTGAGCCTCTTGCGTCAGAACTTCCTGTCGCCGATCCGCCTGCGCGAATGGCACGACGTGCACACGCAGCTTGCGGCGCTGGTGGGCGAGCAGGGCTGGCGCGTCAACCAGTCCGAAGCCACGTATGAACAGCTGCACATGGCGCTCCTGTCCGGCCTGCTGGGCAACATCGGGTTCAAGAGCGATGAGGGCGGCAGCTACCTGGGCGCGCGCGATATCCGCTTCCACATCCATCCGGGTTCGCGCCTGGCCAAGAAGGCCGGCCGCTGGATCATGGCGGCCGAACTGGTCGAGACCACCCGCCTGTATGCGCGCTGCGTGGCGCGCATCGACCCGGTATGGCTGGAGAAGGTCGGCGCGCACCTGATCCGCAAGAACTGGTCCGACCCGCGCTGGGAAAAGAAGGCCGGGCAGGTGGTGGCCAACGAGCGCGCCACGCTGTATGGCCTGGCCATTTACACCGGCCGGCGCATTCACTACGGCCGCGTGAACCCCACGCATGCGCGCGAACTCTTCATCCGCCAGGCGCTGGTGCCGGGCGAAATCGACACGCGCCTGCCGTTCGTCGCGCACAACCGCAAGCTCATCGCGGGCATCGAAAAGCTGGAACACCAGACTCGCCGGCCGGACATCCTGGTCGACGACGAACTCATCTACGCGTTTTACGACCGGCAACTGCCCGCCGACATTTCGCAGACCGCGTCGCTGGAAAAGTGGGTAAGCGGCCTGGACAAGGCGGCCGCCGCCAAGCTGATGCTGACGCGCGACGAGCTGATGCGCCACGAGGCCGCCGGCGTCACGACCGATGTCTTCCCCAAGAAGGTGGAGTGGCAGGGCGTGTCGATGGCGCTGGACTACCACTTCGAACCCGGCTCGCCGCGAGACGGCGTCACGCTGTCGGTGCCGCTTTTCGCGCTGAACCAGATCGATCCCGCGCGCTGCGAGTGGCTGGTGCCCGGGATGCTGAAGGAAAAGGTGCACCTGCTGCTCAAGTCGTTGCCGCAGAAGCTGCGCCGCCATTGCGTGCCGCTGCCCGACTACGCCGCCGGCTTCTACGACCGCTGGTTCGACCGCCAGGCCGATCCGCAGCAGGGGCTGGTGGACGCGATCATCGCCGACATGTGGGATCAGGTGCAGGTGCGTCCGGCCGTGGGCGACTTCAAGCTCGAGACCTTGCCCGCGCATCTGTTCATGAACTTCCGCGTCGTGGACGAGCACGGCCGCATGCTGGCCGCCGGACGCAACCTCGCGCAACTGCGGGCCGAGTTCGGCAAGCAGGCCCAGGCCACCTTCCAGCAGCTGGCGGCCAGCGACACTCAGGTCGCGCAGGCGCTGGCGCACGAAAACCTGACTTCCTGGTCGTTCGGCCCCTTGCCCGAGATCATGGAGATCAAGCGCCGGGGCCAGTCCGTCATCGGCTATCCGGCGCTGGTGGACCGCGGCGCGCATTGCGACCTGGATGTCTTCGACGATCCGGACGAGGCGCGCAAGCACCATCGCGCGGGTCTGCTCAAGCTCTTCCGGCTGGGCCTGCGCGAACAGGTCAAGTTCCTGGAAAAGAACCTGACCGATCTCACCAAGATCAGCATGCTGTACATGACGCTGGGCACGCAGGAAGAACTGCGCGACCAGATCATCGACTGCGCGCTGGGGCAGGCCTGCCTGGCCGAACCGTGGCCGGTGAACGAACAGCAATTTGAAGCGCGCCGCGCCGAGGGCAAGGGCCGGCTGGGCCTCTTGGCCCAGGAAGTCGCGCGGCTGGCGGGTGCGGTCCTGACGGAATACGCGGCGCTGCAGCGCAAGCTGCCGCAAGCCAAGCCGCATGCGGCGGCCTACGCAGACCTGCAGCAGCAGCTTGGCGCGCTGATGCCCAAATGGTTCATCCGCGACACCCCGTACGCGCAGTTGTCGCACTTTCCGCGATACCTGAAGGCGGCGGTGGCGCGCATCGACAAGCTGCGCGCCAATCCGGCGCGGGATGCAAAGCTGGTGGCGGAAATGGCGCCGCTGGTCACGCAGTACCAGCGGGCGCGGGCGGCGCTCAAGGGCGCGCCCGATCCCCGGCTGGACGAGTTCCGCTGGCTGCTCGAGGAATTGCGCGTGGCGCTTTTTGCGCAAGAGCTGCGCACGCCGATGCCCGTGTCGGTGAAACGCCTGATGAAAAGCTGGGAGTCCCTGCAGCGCTAGGCTGGGTGTCTGACACCCTGGAGCCGGCGCCCCGCCTGCCAGGGGCCCGTCCGGGTGTCAGACACCGGTGCACGTGCGTTGTTACAGCGCCAGAAACCCGACGACCACCAAAGCGATCAGCCCGTACTTCGTGGCTTTGTACGCCGTGCGGTTCCACTTCTTGAACGCCTTGCGCTTCTGGTCGATCACCCAGTGCGCGTGGGTCAGCTTGTTGATGGCGCCGGTCTGGTCGCCGCCGTCGTTGGGCGAGCTGGCCGCGGACATGACCTTGCGGCCGAACCAGCGGTTGAAGGCCTCGGCCCAGCGCCACTTCAGCGGGCGCTCGACGTCGCAGAACAGGATGATCCGGTTCTGGTCCGTCTTGTTGTAGGCCTCGTGCACGTAGGTTTCGTCGAACACCACGCTTTCGCCATCGCGCCAGCTGTAGTGTTCGCCGTCCACGATGATGTGGCAGCCGTCGTCGTTGGGCGTGGCCAGGCCCAGGTGATAGCGCAGCGACCCGGCAAACGGGTCGCGGTGCGGATTCAGTTGGCCGCCCGGGGGCAGTTCGGCAAACATGGCGGCCTTGACCTTGGGCAGGCCTTTCAGGATGGCGACAGTTTTGGGGCAAAGTTCTTCGGCCGACGGGTGGCGGGCGTCGTACCACTTCAGGTAGAAGCGCTTCCAGCCGTACTTGAAGAACGAGTTGAAGCCGATGTCGTTATGGGTGTCGGCCGCCTTGATCCGGCGAAGCTCGGCCATCTGCATGGCTTCCTCGCGGATCGTTTCCCAGTTGTCGTCCAGCACCTTCAGTTCGGCGATTTCGCTGGTGGTCAGGTAGGGGGTGGTGGGCACCCGCGACGTCAGGACCATGAACGCGTTGATCGGCGCCAGCAGCACCGAGTGGTCCAGCAACTGCCGGCCCAGCGGCAGCTTGACGCGGCCGCGGAAGTGCGCGAACAGGATGGCGGCAAGCCAGATCCCGGGTATTAACCATTTCATAGGTAGATCTCGTCGTGCATCGGGGTGGTGCGGTATGGGCGGTATTGTCCCACAAGCGGGCGACGCCAATCAGCCAGCAGGGCGCGCGGCCTGCCGGATTCTGATTCAAAGGATTGCCCTCTGGAGGTCGGCCGCTGGGTACAATTCCGCCATGTCCGAAGCCGTAACGACCCCGACCCCATTTGTTCACCTGCGCGTCCACTCCGAGTTTTCGGTCGTGGACGGCACGGTGCGTATCCCCGACCTCATCAAGCGTGTGGCCAAGCTGGGCCAGCCCGCCGTCGCCCTGACCGATCTGTCGAACCTGTTCGGACTGATCAAGTTCTACAAGGGCGCGCGCGGCGCGGGGGTCAAGCCCATTGCCGGCTGCGACGTCTGGATCTCCAACGACGAAGACCCCGCCAAGCCATTTCGCCTGCTGTTGCTGGTGCGCAACCACCAGGGCTATCTGAATCTCTGCGAACTGCTGTCCAAGGCCTTCCTGACGAACCAGGGCAAGGGCCGCGCGGAAATCCGCCGCGAATGGCTGCAAGGGCAGGCCGGTCTCATCGCCTTGTCCGGCGGACGGGCCGGCGACGTCGGGCAGGCGCTGGAGGCCGGCAATGCCGTCTCGGCGCTGGCCTTGGCCCGCCAGTGGGCGCTGATGTTCCCCGGCAGCTACTACATCGAATTGCAGCGCGCCGGCATGGACGGCGACGAAGGCTACTGCCAGGCCGCCATGCGGCTGGCCGCCGAAGCCGGCCTGCCGGTGGTCGCCACCCATCCCGTGCAGTTCCTGGATGAATTCGAATTCCAGGCCCATGAGGCCCGTGTCTGCATCGCCGAAGGCGAGATCCTGGCCAACCCGCGCCGCGTGCGCCGGTTCTCCAAAGAGCAGTACCTGCTCAGCTCCGAGGAAATGGCGCGCCGGTTCGCCGACGTGCCGTCGGCGCTGGCCAATACGGTCGAAATCGCCAAGCGCTGCAACCTGAGCCTGGTGCTGGGCAAGCCGCGCCTGCCCAATTTCCCCACGCCGGACGGCGTGACGCTCGACGATTACCTGGTCCAGCTCTCCGAGCAGGGCCTGGAAAAGCGCATGGAGTTCCTGTTTCCGAACCCCGCCGAGCGCGATGCCAAGCGCGAGCAGTATTACGAGCGGCTGCGCTGGGAGTGCAAGACCATCATCCAGATGGGTTTTCCCGGCTACTTCCTGATCGTGCAGGACTTCATCAACTGGGGTAAGAACAACGGCGTGCCGGTTGGACCGGGCCGGGGCTCGGGCGCCGGTTCGCTGGTGGCCTACGCGCTGGGCATCACCGACCTCGATCCCATCCGCTATGACCTGCTGTTCGAGCGCTTCCTGAATCCCGAGCGGGTCTCCATGCCCGACTTCGATATCGACTTCTGCCAGGACAACCGCGAACGGGTTATCGACTACGTCAAGGAAAAATACGGCCGCGCCGCCGTCAGCCAGATCGCGACCTTCGGCACGCTGGGCGCCAAGGCCGTGGTGCGCGACGCGGGCCGCGTGCTGGACATGCCCTACATGTTCTGCGATGGCCTGTCCAAGCTGATCCCGTTCAACCCGATGGATCCCTGGACGCTGGAGCGCACGCTCAAGGACGAGCCCGCCTTCAAGGACCGCTACGAGCAGGAAGAAGAAGTCCGCTCGCTGGTCGATCTGGCCAAGCCGCTCGAAGGCCTGACCCGCAACATCGGCATGCACGCGGGCGGGGTGCTGATTGCGCCCGGCAAGCTCACCGACTTCTGCCCGCTGTACTGCCAGCCGGGGCAGGAGAACAGCGCGGTCTCGCAGTTCGACAAGGACGACGTGGAGGCCGCCGGCCTGGTGAAGTTCGACTTCCTGGGGCTGCGCAACCTGACGATTCTGGACTGGGCCGTGCGCTACGTGCGCCAGTTCAACGCCGAAAAGCGCGACTTCGACGTCATGGCGCTGGCCCTGGACGATCCGGCGGCCTACAAGATCCTGTGCGACGCCAACACCACCGCGGTGTTCCAGCTTGAATCGCGCGGCATGAAAGAGCTGCTCAAGAAGCTGCGGCCCAATACGTTCGAAGACATCATCGCCATGCTGGCCCTGTATCGTCCAGGGCCGCTGGAATCGGGCATGGTGGACGACTTCGTGAACCGCAAGCACGGGCGCGCGGCCGTCGATTATTTCCACCCGGACCTGGAAGCCACCCTGAAGAGCACCTACGGGGTCATCGTCTACCAGGAACAGGTGATGCTGATCTCGCAGATCATCGGGGGCTACTCGCTGGGCGGCGCCGACCTGCTGCGCCGGGCCATGGGCAAGAAAAAGCCCGAGGAAATGGCCAAGCACCGCGAGCTGTTCGAACAGGGCGCCAAGGAAAAGGGCCACGATCCCGACCTGGCGGTCAAGCTTTTCGACCTGATGGAGAAGTTCGCCGGCTACGGCTTCAACAAGTCGCACTCGGCCGCGTACGCGCTGATCTCCTACCAAACCGCCTGGCTGAAGGCCTACCACCCGACCGAGTTCCTGGCCGCCACCATGTCCTCCGACATGGACGACACCGACAAGGTCCAGATCTTCTGCCGCGACGCCCAGGACAACGGCGTCGAGGTGCTGCCGCCCGACGTCAACCACTCGGGCTACCGGTTCGAGCCCGTCGCCGACAAGCACACCGAAAAAGGCAAGCCGCCGCGCACGATGCGTTACGGCCTGGGCGCCGTCAAGGGCACGGGGCAGGGCGCGGTCGAAGACATCCTGCGCGCGCGCAAGGAAGGCGGCCCGTTCCTGAACCTGTTCGACTTCTGCCGCCGCGTCAGCAAGCAGGCCGTCAACCGCCGCACCATCGAAGCGCTGATCAAGGCGGGCGCGTTCGACACCATCGAGCCCAACCGCGCCGCCATGCTGGCTTCGGTGCCCACCGCCATGGAAGCGGCCGAGCAGGCCGCGCGCAGCGCCAACCAGGCCTCGCTTTTTGGCGACGACAGCGGCGACGTGGTCGCTGGCGAACTGGCCAAGGTCGCGCCCTGGGATCTGCACAAGAAGCTGACCGAAGAAAAGTCCGCGCTGGGCTATTACTACAGCGGCCACCTGTTCGATGCGTGGCGCGACGAAGTGCGCCGCATCGTGCCGATGCAGCTTGCGCGTGTGGAGCCCCAGCGCGACCTGCAATGGATGTGCGGCGTGCTGGCCAGCGTGCGCGTCATGATGACCCGCCGCGGCAAGAT
Organism: Achromobacter mucicolens; assembly: GCF_029866465.1. Classification (NCBI taxonomy): domain Bacteria; kingdom Pseudomonadati; phylum Pseudomonadota; class Betaproteobacteria; order Burkholderiales; family Alcaligenaceae; genus Achromobacter; species Achromobacter mucicolens. The sequence goes on from NZ_CP123364.1 coordinate 1,734,078, forward strand.
GGTTTTTGCCGTGCTGGACGACGGCACGGCGCAGGTCGAGATCTCGGTCTTCAACGAACTTTACGAGAAGCACCGCAACCGGCTGCGCGAAGACCAGCTCGTCATCGTGCAGGGCAAGGTCAGCAACGACGACTACTCCGGCGGCATGCGCATCGTCGCCGAACAGCTATATGACCTGCAGCTGGCGCGCGAGGCGCGCGCCAAGTCCCTGCGCGTCAAGCTCAATGGCACTGCCGACGCGGCCCGCCTGCGTCAGATGCTCAATCCCTTCCGCGCCGAACCCGAGAATGGCATTCCGGGGGTGCCGGTCGATATCGTCTACACGAAGAACAATTTCCTGTGCACGGTCCGGCTCGGGGAGGAATGGCGCGTGCGCATGGCCGACACGCTGCTGGCCAACCTGAACGACTGGACCAAGCCTGATGGCGTGGAGGTCACTTACTAATGATGCCCAGCCTGCGTATTGTGCATTCGGAAGCCGCCACCAGTTTCGGCGGGCAGGAAGGACGTATCTTCAAGGAAATGCACGCCATGCGTGCGCGTGGGCATCACCTCGAGGCGATCTGCCAGCCGCGCGCGCAGCTGACGGAACGGCTGCGCGATGCCGGTTTCACGGTGCACGCCGTGGACATGGCCGGGCCGGTGAACTACCTGAAGGGTGTGGCCGCGGTCCGCAAGATCCTGAAGGCCGGGCGCTTTGACGTGCTCAATACCCACAGCCGGCGCGACACGGTCATCGCGGCCCTGGCCGGGCGCATGGCCGGCACGCCGCTCATCGTGCGCACCCGCCACCTGTCCAATCCGGTCGGGTCGATGTGGTCGTACACCGTCCTGCCGCATCGCGTCACGGCCGTCAGCGACCACGTGCGCAAGTACCTCATCACCCGCGGCGTCCCGCCCGAAAAGATCGCGACGGTGTATTCGCCCATCGTGCTGCCCGCGCCGGTCGAGCGCTCCACCCTGCGCGGAGAACTTGGCCTGGCCGACGACGACGTCGTGGTGGGCTGCGTGGCCGTCATGCGCGCCACCAAGGGCCACAAGGACCTGATCGACGCCATCGCGCCGCTGATGGCCACGCGCCCGAAGCTGCACCTGGTGTTCGTCGGCGCCGGATCGCCGGTCTTCGAGCAGACCCAGGCGTATGTGGCCGAGCGCGGACTGCAGGACCGCATCCATCTGATGGGCACGCGGCGCGATGTGCCCAATCTGCTGGCGGGATTCGATCTCTTTGCCTTGGCCACGCAGCAGGAAGCGTCCGGCACGGTGTTTGTCGAAGCGCAGGCCAGCGGCCTGCCCGTCATCGGCACGAACGTGGGCGGCGTGTCCGAAATGTTCCGCGACGGCGTGACGGGCTTTCTGGTCCCGCCCAAGGACCCGGCCGCATTGACCGCCGCGCTGGCGCGCCTGATCGACGAGCCGGCCCTGCGCCGTGCGATGGGCGAGGCCGGCCGCAAGATGGTCTGGGAAGAGGGCGTGTTTTCGCCCGCGCGCCTGGCGGAAACCACGGAAGCCATCTACCTGCGCTGGCTGGCGGAACGCCGCCCGGCGGAGCGCCGCCCATGAATGCGCCCAATGTGCCGGTGCTGATGTACCACCACGTCACGCCGGCCGGCGGCATGATTGCCGCGACGCCGGACGTCTTCGAGGCACAGATCTCGCGCCTGGCGCGCGCCGGCTACCAGTCGCTCACCACGGCCCAGTTTGCCGCTTATCTGGCCGGCGCCTCCGTACCCGAACGCGCCGTGCTGATCACGTTCGACGACGGCTACCTGAACAACTGGGTGCACGCGCATCCCGTCCTCGCCCGTCATGGCATGCGCGCGGTGTTGTTCACCATCACCGGCTGGATCGGCGACGGCCCCGTGCGGCCCCATGCGGGGCAGGGCGGCCCGCTGCCGCCCACGCCCGACCACCACGCCTGCAAGGAACTCGTGGCGTCGGGCCGCGCCGACGAGGCGATGCTGCGCTGGAGCGAGATCGAGGCCATGCAGGCTGCCGGCACCTTCGAATTCCATTCCCACACCCACACGCACACCCGCTGGGACAAGGTCTGCGGCGCGGATACGAACGCCAAGCGCGAGCACATCGCGCAGGATCTAGAGGATTCGCGTGAAACCCTGATCCGCAGGCTGGGCGGCGTGAGCGACCACCTCTGCTGGCCGCAGGGCTATTTCGATGCCGATTACGTGGCCGCCGCCGGGCAGGCCGGTTTCCGGCACTTGTACACTACCGACCCTTTCGGCCAGAACCTCCCCGGCACGGATCCCGCTCATATCTACCGCTTCGCGGTGCGCAATCAGGGCGGGTCCTGGCTGAACCGCCGGATCTGGCTGTCGCGCGACCCCTTCTGGGGCCCGCGCTATCACGCCTGGAAGGCCTGGAAAAAGCGTCTTAGGAATCGCGGATGAAGTTATCAGTCATCATCATCACCAAGAACGAAGCAGCCAACATTGCCGCCTGCCTGAAGTCCGTGTCGTTTGCGGACGAGTTCATCGTTGTGGATTCGGGCAGCACTGACGGCACCGTGGAATTGGCGCGGGCGTTGGGCGCGCGGGTCGAAGTCACCCCTGACTGGCCCGGCTTCGGTCCGCAAAAGAACCGCGCGCTGGATCTGGCGACGGGCGATTGGGTCCTGTCGATCGATGCGGACGAGCGCGTCACGCCCGAGCTGGCGCAGGAAATCCAGGACGTGCTGCGCGCGCCCAAGGCCGACGCCTACGAAATCGCGCGCCTGTCCAACTTCTGCGGCCGCGACATCCGCCATAGCGGCTGGTGGCCCGACTACGTGCTGCGGCTTTTCAAGCGCGGCACGGCGCGCTTCACCGATGCCGCCGTGCACGAACGCGTGGTGCCCGCCAATGGCCGTCCCCTGCAGTTGCGCGGCTATTTCAACCACTATCCGTACGACAACCTGGACGCGCTGATCAACAAGGTCAACCGGTATTCGTCCGACGCGGCCGCCATGATGTACGCCAAGGGCAAGCGCACGTCGGTCTTCGGTGCGCTGGGCCACGGCTTCTGGACCTTCGTGCGCATCTACCTGATCCGCCGCGGCTTCCTGGACGGCCGCCACGGGCTCGTGCTGGCCGTGACGGCGGCGGCGGGCAGCTTCTTCCGTTACTCGAAGCTGATGTTCCTGGCAGAAAACAAAAAGTGAAGATCCTCTACACGAACTTCCACGCGGGCAACGGCGGGGGGCACGTCACCTACATCATCAACCTGGCCAAGGCGCTCGCCCGCGACCACGAGATCACGGTGGCGGTGCCGGAGACCAGCCGGCTGTACCGCTACGCCAAGGCCATCCCCGGCGTGAACGTGGTGGACATGCGCTACACGACGCGCCCCTCGTCCTGGTTCAAGGACCGCGCCAGGCTGCATCGCCTGATTGCCGACGGCCAGTTCGACATCATCCACGCCAACGGCTCGGCCGATCACAAGCAGGTCATGCTGGCCACGCTGGGCATGCGGCGCCGGCCGCGCATCGTGTTCACCAAGCACAACGATCACCCGCTGACCAGCTTCGGGCACAAGCTGCGGGTGGCGCTGGCCACCGATCACGGCATCGCCGTCAGCGACTACATCCGCGGCATGATGGAGCAGTCCCCGTACCGCAAACGCCCCATCACGACCATCCGGCACGGCATCGATACGAATTTCTTCGCCCCGCCGCCGCCCGAAAGCCTGGACAAGCTGCGCGAACTCTTCTTTGGCCCGGACTGGCAAGGCAAGCTGCTGCTGGGCAGCGCGGGCGGCACCGATTACGACAAGGGCTGGCTGGACCTGGTGGCAGCCGCGGCCGCCCTGCCGCCGGCCGACAAGGCACGCATCTTGCTGATGGTGGCGGGCGATCCGCCCTCCGAGGCCAAGCTGGCGCGTGTGCGCGAGCTTGGCATGATCGATCAGGTGAAGTTTCCCGGGCTGCTCGATGACGTGCGCGCGGCGCTGGCGTCCTGCCACGCGGGATTCGTGCTGTCGTACCGCGAGGCGTTGTCCTTTGCCTGCCGCGAGATCATGGCACTGGGACTGCCGGCGCTTGTCAGTGACGCGGGCGGTCTGCCCGAAAACGTCACAGACGGCGTGGATGGCTGGATCGTGCCCGCGCGCGACATCCCGGCCATGACCGCCAAGTTGCGATTCATGCTGGACAACCCGGAGGCGGTGCGTCTGATGGGCCACAAAGCGCGCGAGACCAGTTTGCGCGACTTCAACCTGGAGCGTTTCGCAGCTGCCACGGTGGATGTATACCAACGCACGCTCGCGGGACGCTGAGCCATATAATGTCGAGCTATGTCTATTCCAATCCTTATGTATCACCAGATCGGCGAGCCCAACCCCAAGGGCACGCCGTTTCGCGGACTGACGGTACATCCCGATAGCTTTGCCCGCCAGATGCGCTGGATGCGCCGGCTGGGCTATCGCGGATTGTCCATGCGCGACGTCATGCCTTACGTCCGCGGCGAGCGCCAGGGAAAGGTCTTCGGCATCACGTTCGACGACGGTTTCCGCAATGTGCATCACAACGCGATGCCGGTACTGAGCGAACTGGGATTCACCGCCACCAACTATTTCGTGGCCCGGCAGTTCGACGGCGGCAACGTGTGGGACCTCGAAAAGGGGATCCCGTTTGCGCCGCTGATGACCGTCCAGGAAATGCGGGAATGGGCGCAGGCCGGCAACGAGGTCGGCTCGCACACGCTGGATCACGTCCACCTGCCCGAGCTGCCTGCCGAAGAAGCGCGGCGCCAGATCGTCCAGTCCAAGGACGAGCTCGAACAGGCGCTGGGCGCGCCCGTCACCGCGTTCTGTTATCCGTATGGCGACCATGGCCCCGAGCATCAGGCCATGGCGCGCGAGGCCGGTTACGAGAACGCCACGCTCACCAAGCGCGGCCTGGCGGCGGCGTCCGACGATCCCTTCGGATTGCCGCGCGTTACCGTGGCGCGCTCGACCAACATCGTCCGATTCCTCCAGAAGTGCCTCACCCGGTATGAAGACAGCCGCCGGCGCTCCTGAACGCCGGCTTCGCATCGCGCTGTTGGTTGATCGCTTCGGCAACCGTTTCGGGGGGGCCGAGGCCTATGGCGTCGAGTTGATGCGTGTCCTCGGCAAGCGCCACGACATCTCCGTGGTCGCCCGCGATTTCGACAGCGACCTGCCATTCGAATACCTGCCCGTGCGTTTTCCCGGCTGGCTGCCCAGCTGGACGCGGGTGCTGTATTTCGCCTGGCGCGCCGACCGCCTCACCCGCGGCCGCTTCGACATCGTCCATTCGCACATGAACGGCTGGGCGGGCGAAATCCAGGTCATGCACGTGACGCCGGTCCGCTATAACCGCATCACCCGGGTCACGCCGCTGCAGCGCCTGACGGCCTGGCTCAGCCCGCGGCTGGCTACCTACCTGATGCTGGAAAAGCTGCGTGTGCGCAAGACGCCCCAGCGCCGCGTGGTGGCGGTATCGGGCCTCATCATGGACCAGCTGCACCGCAGCTACGGCGAAGAACTCGCGGTCGACATCATCGCCCCGGGCGTCAAGCTGCCCGCGCCCGACCGTAACGGGGGCCGCCAGGCCACGCGCGCGCGGCTCGGCTGGGACGCGGACACGATCGGCTGTCTGCTGGTGGCGCGCAATCCGCTGCGCAAGGGCCTGCCCGCCTTGCTGGACGCGCTGGCGCTCTTGCCTCCGCGTTACCGGCTGCTGGTGGTCGGCGCCGACGAGCCCACGCGCGAGCGCGTACGCGCCGCCGGAGACGTCGCCCGCCGCGTCACGCTGGTCGACCCCACCCCGGACGTCGCCCAGTATTTCAATGCGGCCGACATCTACACGCACCCGACCCTGAACGACAGCTACGGCATGGCGCCGCTGGAAGCCATGTCGCACGGCCTGCCGGTCATCGTCAGTTCGCCGGTCTATTGCGGCTTTGCGCAATACCTCACGGCGGGAACGGATGCGCTCATCCTGCAGGACCCGCGCGATGGCGCCCAATTGGCACATGCGCTGGAAAGCCTGGGTTCGGATCCGCAGCTGCGCGCGGCGCTGACGTCACGCGGCCTGGAAATCGCCCGCGACCAAAGCTGGGAAACCGTGGCCTCGCGCTACGAGGCCTTGTACGAACAGGTGCTGCTGGAGCGCCATTGAAAAACGGGGCGTCGAGCCCCGTTTTTCAATGGCAGGGCGCTGTTGCCCTTTCCAGGTCGGCCAGCCAGTGGATGGCGTGTTCGCGGTCGGGACCGCACATCTCGTGCTGGGGCTGCAGTCCGCCGCAGAAGTCCGGGCGGGAAGGATCGCCAAAGATCGCGCACCGCATGTCCGGCAGCAACTGAACACAGGGCACGCCCGCGGGCTTGCCCTGCGGCATCCCCGGAATGGGCCGCGTGATCGACGGTGCGATGCAGCAGGCGCCGCATCCCGGGCGGCACGCTGGTGCCGCGCCGGTCAGGCTCATACCCATCCGCGCAACCAGTACACAAAGAGACCCGCGTATTCCTTCACGATCGAACGGCTGGCGTCGAACGTGCGTTCATCGGGCAGCCACAACGACAGCGACCCGTCGGCCGGCTCCACGATCTGCGGCGGCGCGGGGGCGGCAATTACTTCCACGCCCTGCTTGGAAAAGGCCGCCATGGCGCGGGGCATGTGCAAGGCGGACGTGACCAGCAGTACCTTGCCGATGCCGCGCGCCTTGAGCTGGTCTTCGGTGAGCGTGGCGTTTTCATAGGTGGTGCGGCTGGCGTTTTCCAGGATCAGGGCGGACTCCGGAACGCCCTGCTGGCGGATCGCATGCGCCATGCCGCGCGCTTCGCTGACATCGCCTTCCAGCGCGCCGCCCGACAGCAGCACCTTGGGCGCGCGGCCGGCCAGATACAGCTGGGCGGCGGCGTCCACGCGCACGATGGCCGTGTCCTTGTCATAGGGCAGGAACCAATTGGCCCGGCCGTTGGCGGTATTGCCGCCCAGCACCACGATCGCGTCGGCCGTCGGCATCTCGGCGGCGGGCTTGTGCGGATAGCGGTTTTCCAGCGCGCCGCCCGCCCACAGCGACGTCGCCGGCAACGACCAGGCCAGCGCCCAGAGCAAGCCTGCCGCGACGAGCGTGAGGCCCGTCTTGCGAAGCCGGAACAGTCCCAGCACCAGGCCAAGGACCACCAGGGTGATGCACAAATTCAAGGGAATGATCAGATTCGTGAGATAGCTGGAAAAGGTCATTTCGAGACTGTCCTGATTACTGCGTACCATCCAGCAGGCGCTCGGCCTGCTGTGTTGCTTCTTCCTGCGAGGGCCAGGCCTGGTCGCTGCCCAGGCACACCGCGCGCGGCGACCACGGGCCGGTGCGTTGCGGCTGTGTCACGCCAAACAGCGTCAGCTGCCGCGCCGACGCCGCCGCCGCCACGTGCGACACGCCGGAGTCGTTACAAATCACCAGCGCGGCCCGGGCGGTCAGCGCCGCAAAGGCGCCCAATCCCAGCGGGGGCAGCAACCGGGCGGTCGGCGCATTGCGCCGGGCTTCGTCGGTTTCGGCCGGAGGGGGGCACATTACCACGGTATGGCCGCGGGCCTGCAAGGCGCGCGTCAGTGTATCGAATCCCGGCCACACCTTGATCCTGCCCTTGTGCAGGCCCGTGGCGGTGGGCGCAATCAGCACGAAGGGCCGGTCTTGCAGGCCGGCCTGAGCTAGAGCCTCTCCCGCCGCGCGTTCATGCGCCGCCGTCAGCGGCAGGTCCAGCGTCGGACCGGGCTGGGCGGGACCGCAGGGCAGATTCCAGCGGATCAGGGCCTCGCGGGTCAGGTGATGCCAGGATTCGACGGCGTGCATCGGCTGGTCGGGTTTGGCGAACGGCCAGCGCAGCAGAAAGCTGCGGCCGTCGTCGCGGTACCCCGCCGACGGCACGCCGGCCAGCCGGAACACCAGCGCGCTGGACAGGGAATCCGGCAGCAGCAGGCCCCGGGCGCGGCGGCCTTGCGCGCCCAGCCCCCGCCGGTGCGCGCTGACCGCCGCCCGGTCCGGTCCCACCTTGCCGCGCATGGGGACGAAATCCAGTTTGTCCACGCCATCGAGCAGGTCGCGGGCCCAGGGGCGGGCGCAGATGACGAGGGGCAGGCCGCTTGCCGCCAGGGCGCGCAGGCTGGGCAGGCTCATGCAGACATCGCCCACCCAGTTGGGCAGGCGGACATACAGGCAACTGATATCGGACATGGAAGGGCGCACGGGCGCGGATAGGGCTAAGGGGCGGGGACGGCGCGCAGACGCGCAGCCGGTACAATCCTGGGCACAATTGTATGAAAAGCGAGTGATCCCTTTGAATTCTGCCGCACGGAATGCGCCAGCGGGCTCCCAGCCCGTCAAATCCGAACTCTGGACCCGGATCTACAGCCGGGTCGGTTCCTACTGGAAGGGCTTGCTGGCGGCCGTCCTCCTGATGGCAGGCGCCGCAGCCACGCAGCCCGTGCTGGCGGTCATCATGAAGCCCCTCCTGGACGGCGGCTTCTCCGGCGCCAAGCCGTATTACGTGTGGGCACTGCCGCTGGCGGTCGTGGGCCTGATCCTGGTGCGCGGCATCTGCAACTTCTTCAGCGACTACCTGCTGGCCTGGGTGGCCAACAACGTGCTGCTGGGCATGCGGCGCGACATGTTCGAGCGCCTCCTTGGCCTGCCGGACGCCGACTTCAAGCGCGGCGACACCGGGCGCCTCCTGAACCGCTTCACCATCGACGCCGGCAACGTCACCGGCTACGCCACCGACGTCATCACCGTGCTGGTGCGCGAAACCCTGGTGGTCATCGCGCTGATCTGCGTGCTGCTCTACATGTCGTGGGTGCTGACGCTGATCATCCTGGTCATGCTGCCGGTCTCGGTCCTGATCTCGCGCTTTTTCATCAAGCGCCTGCGCCGCATCAACCGCGAAACCGTCAACATGAACGCCGAGCTGACCCGCGTGGTCGGCGAAGGCATCGACGGCCAGCGCGTCATCAAGCTGTTCGACGGCTACGAGGTCGAACGCGGCCGCTTCGATTTCGTCAGCCGGCGCCTGCGCCGCTTTGCCATGCGCACGGCCACGGCCGATGCGGCGCTGACGCCCTTGACCCAGGTCTGCATCTCGATTTCCGTGGGCGCGGTCATCGCCGTGGCGCTCAGCCAGGCCAACAGCGGCTCGCTCACCGTGGGCAGCTTCGCGTCGTTCATGGCCGCGCTGGCCCAGATCTTCGACCCCATCAAGCGCCTGACCAACGTGGCCGCCCGCCTGCAAAAGATGCTGGTCTCGGCCGAAAGCGTGTTCACCCTGATCGACCAGATCCCGGAAAACGACACCGGCACCAAGGAATTGCCCGAGCCCGTGCGCGGCAAGGTCGAGTTCCGCAGCGTGTCGCATCGCTTCCCCGACGCCGACCGCGACACGGTCAATGACATTTCCTTCGTGGTCGAACCCGGTCAGACCGTCGCCCTCGTGGGCCGCTCGGGCAGCGGCAAGACCACGCTGGTCAACATGCTGCCCCGCTTCGTGCTGGCCGACAGCGGCCAGATCCTCGTGGACGACGTGCCCATCGATGAACTCACGCTGCGCAGCCTGCGCTCGCACCTGTCGCTGGTCAGCCAGGACGTCGTGCTGTTCGACGACACGATCGCCGCCAACGTCGGCTACGGCGCATTGGGCAAGTCCAGCGAGCAAAAGGTGCGCGATGCGCTGGCCGCCGCCAACCTGCTCGACTTCGTCGAAGGCCTGCCGCAAGGCATCAACACGCCCGTGGGCGAGAACGCCGCCCGCCTGTCCGGCGGCCAGCGCCAACGTCTGGCCATCGCGCGCGCGCTCATCAAGAACGCGCCCATCCTGATCCTGGACGAAGCGACTTCGGCGCTAGATAACGAATCCGAACGCCAGGTGCAGGCCTCGCTGGAACGCCTGATGAAGGGGCGCACCACGCTGGTCATCGCGCACCGCCTGTCCACCGTCCAGAACGCCGACCGCATCATCGTCCTGGACGCCGGCAAGATCGTCGAACAGGGTCCGCACGCGGAACTGCTGGCGGCCGACGGCCTGTACGCATCCCTCTACAAGATGCAGTTCCGGGAAGACTGAGCCAAACCGTACACGTCTTTCCCCAGCAGCCGCCCCTCGGGGCGGCTTTTCATTGCCGAAGTTCCTGTTTGCCAATCCCGCGGTTTGCCGGAAAATGGCCCCAGCCTGCGCATAGCGGGCTGGGCGGCGTCCCAGGCGCTTCGGCCCGCCATGCCAACCAGGAGCGCTCCATGGCCCTGCCTTCCGAAGGCAATCAAGTCCTCAACGTCGTCGTTCTGCTTGGCGCAGCGGTGATTGCCGTCCCCTTGTTCAAGCGTCTCGGACTGGGTTCGGTCCTGGGCTATCTGGCGGCCGGCCTGGCGATAGGCCCGTTCGGCATCGGGTTTTTCACCGATCCCAAATCCATCCTGCACGTCGCGGAACTGGGCGTGGTGATGTTTCTTTTCATCATCGGGCTGGAGATGCAGCCGTCGCGCCTCTGGAAGCTGCGCGGCGAAATCTTCGGGCTGGGCGTCGCGCAGGTGCTGGTTTGCGGTGCGCTGCTTACCGGCGTCGGGTTGCTGGCCGGCCTGTCAGGCGCCGCGGCCTTCATGGCGGCGATGGGTTTCGTGCTTTCATCCACGGCCATCGTGATGCAGATCCTGGCCGAGCGCGACGAGACCACCAGCGCGCAGGGCCAACGCATCGTCTCCATCCTTCTTCTCGAAGACCTGGCGATCGTCCCGCTGCTGGCGCTGGCCGCCTTGCTGGCTCCCGCAAGCAGCGGCAGCGAAGCCAATCCGTGGTGGCAGGCCGCCATTGCGCTCGGCTGCATTCTGGCGCTGCTGGCCGCGGGCCGGTGGCTGCTCAATCCACTGTTCCGTCTTCTGGCCGCGGCGCATGCCCGCGAAGTGATGACCGCGGCTGCATTGCTCGTCGTGCTGGGCGCCGCGTTGCTGATGGAACTGGGCGGCCTGTCCATGGCCATGGGCGCGTTCCTGGCTGGTGTCCTGCTGTCCGAATCCACATTCCGCCATCAGCTCGAAGCCGATATCGAGCCCTTTCGCGGCATCCTGCTCGGCCTGTTCTTCCTGGGCGTGGGCATGTCGCTGGACCTCCTGGCCGTGGCGCGGGAATGGCCGCTCATCCTGGCGGGCGTCGTCGCTTTCATGGCAGTCAAATCCGTGGGCGTCTACATCGTGGCGCGCCTGCTGCGCGCCACCCATGCCGAAGCCATCACCCGTTGCGCGTTGCTGGCGCAAGGCGGCGAGTTTGCCTTCGTGCTGTACAGCGCAGCCGCCGACAAAGGCATCTTCGACGCGCATACGGGCGCGGTGCTGACCGCGGTCGTCATCATTTCCATGGCGCTCACCCCGCTATGCGTCCTGGCCTTGCGCTGGCTCCTGCCCAAACCCAAGCCGTCCATGGATGGCGTGGACGTGGCTCGCGACCTGGACGGCTGCGCGCTGATCGTGGGTTTTGGCCGTTTCGGCCAGATCGTGACGCAGGCAATGCTGGCACGCGGGGTAAAGGTCTCGATCCTGGACACCGACACCGACGCGATCCGCGCCGCGGCAAAGTGGGGCGTGAAGGTGTATTACGGGGACGGTACGCGCGCCGACATGCTGCGTTCGGCCGGCGCCGAAAACGCCTGCGCCATCCTGGTGTGCATCGACGACCCGCGCGCCGCCACCCACATGGTGCATCTCATCAAGTCCGAATTCCCGCTGGTGCGCGTCGTGGTGCGGGCCTATGACCGCATCCATTCGCTGGCGCTGGCCCGCGAAGGGGTGGATTTCCAGGTCCGCGAAACCCTGGAATCGGCGCTGGTCTTCGGCGAAGCGGCGTTGCGCGCCATCGGCGTGCCGCCCGACGAGGCCGAGGAGGTCATTCAGGACGTACGGCAACGCGACACCGAACGCTTCGAACTCGAGGTGGCAGGCGGGCTGTTCGCCGGCCGGTCACTGCTTTACGGAAATATGACGGGCCAACCGGATGGCATCAATGACCGGCCGGACCGCGAAACCGGCGACGCGGCGCCCAGTCCATCCGCCTGACGGCTATTTTTCGGCGTGCATTTCCGGATCTTTGCATTACTTTACGCATCATTTCACGCGCAAAATCAAACAGCTAGGGTAGATTAATCCGCAATGACGCTTCACTCAGGAAGCGCTTTTGCCAGGGGGCTGCCATGCTGCAAACGGACCGTAATTCGACTACGTCGCACGCCATCGGAATCGAGCTTGCCCGGCGTCAGGCCATGACGCTTCGTTGCGGATTCTCTGGCGTGCTTACCCGCCAATTGATGGCGCAGGCCGGCGGGGCAGGGCCCGCCTGGGCCATCAACGCCCACCGCGAGACCGACAAGGCACGCGGGGCCAAGGCCTTCCCGTTCCGCATCGCAGCCGCCGCGCTGTCCTGAAAGCCCCGCCTCGGGCGCGCCGCGCCCGGCTGCTGTCTTTCCGCGCGTGCCCGGGCATCTTCCCGGGCAAAAATTCCCGTCACTTGCGCTGATCGCCGCCCCTGACTTTGCTGTCCAGGGCGGCGATGCCTTGCGCGCATTTGTCGGCGTGCTGTCGCCCGAGGGCGTCAATCGTCTCTATGCGTTCGACGCCATCGAGCGCACGCCGCTGGTGATCGACGTGGCGTTGGCCGTCGACGATCTGCTCGAACCCTGGGTGCGCCGCGCCGCCCTGATCGTGCCCGTGACCTTGGCGCTCTTTGCATCGGTGATGGCGCAGATCCTCCTCTTTCGTCGCGAGATGCGCTGGCGGCAGGCGTTCGAGGCGCAATTGGCGCGTCAGGCCCAGACGGACGGACTCACCGGTATCGCCAACCGGCGCACCTTTGACGAGGTACTCGATCGGGAATGGGCGGCCGCGCGTCGCGATCGCGCGCCGCTGTCGCTGCTGTTCCTGGATGCCGACCGCTTCAAGCTTTACAACGACCGCTATGGCCACCAGGAAGGCGACGCGCTGCTCAAGATGCTGGCGCTTGCGCTTCAGAACAAGGCTCGCCGGCCTCGCGATCTGGCAGCCCGATACGGCGGCGAAGAGTTCGTGGTGCTGCTGCCCGACACGCGCCGCGAACAGGCGCTGGTCATCGCCGAAAGTATCCGGCGCGCGGTCGAGGACCTGGCCATTCCGCATGAAGACAACGAAGGCGGTATCGTCACCGTCAGCGTCGGCGTGGCCACGGTCGTGCCGCTAGGCGACGACGTTTCGGCCGCCCTTGTGGAAGCCGCCGATGCGGCCGTTTACCAGGCCAAGGCCGCGGGCCGCAATCGCGTCGCGTCGGCGCCAGCCTGATTATCGACATGGCAAGAAAAACCCCGCCGCACCTTTCGGTGACGGCGGGGTGATGCGTGGCGCAGTGTGCTTGAGCGGTGCTTAACGGCCCATGATCACGGCCTGCAGGCGCGTCTGTGCCTGCTGCACATTCTTGGCCTGTGCGTTCATCTCTTGCAGCAGCTTGTTCAGCTCGGCTTGCACGGCAGGATCGGTCACCGTCACGCTGTTGCCCGAGATCTCGATCTTCGACTTGTTCGCTTCCACGTAGTCGGCGATCTTCAGGGTGACGTCGTAGGTGGCGTTGATCTGCGGCAGCACGTCGCCAAAGGTGTCGGCCGGCAGGGTGATGGTCTTCTCGTAGGCCTTGTCGTACACGGCCTTCAGGTCCTCAGGCTGCTTGAGCTGGGCGTGAGCCGCGTCGGCCTTGGCGCGATGCTCTTTCAGCGCCGCGTTCATGTCGTTCAGACCGGCACGCACGGACTTCAGGTCCTCGCGGCGCGTGACGATATCGTTCACCGAGCGCACCTGACCTTTCTGCAGGATCCCCGACAGCGGCTTGACCGACGCATCCATGCCGGCATTGAAGTCGGTGATGATGGCGTAGTGGGCCGCGTAGTCGCCGAAGGACTTCTTTTCTTCCTCCGTCAGCTTCGGCACACGCACGCCCGGCTTGTCCACGATGCGCGTCTGCAGGAACTGCGTGAACGCCGCGCGCTGCTCGGGCTCCTTGTCGCCGCAGGCTGCCAGCATCAGCGGCAGGGCCGCGACCAGAACCAGGAACGGACGGAATAGGGACTTCATTGCAATGACCTCCGAATGACTAAGGGAAAAGCGCCGGGGCGGTAACCGACCCGGCAAAGCGCCCGCAGCTTATCGATAACCCTTACTTGTCGCCATCCGTTTCAGAAATCATTTCAAACGAATTGTTAAGTCACAAAATCCACACATATCGAGTTGAAGCCTGTTCGCGATTCGGGTATGGGTCCTTGCTCTCGCACGCGCGCTGAATGCGGACTTGGCGAAGAGCGGCCGCCAGCGCGGTTCACGGCTTAAACGCGCGCATCAATGGGCGCGCAGGCATATCGCCATTTCGGCCTCCCGATGGCCCCCATCCTGCCGCGCCCCAATGAAAAAAGCCGCGCTTGCAGGCGCGGCTCTTCCGTCGGTCCGATGACTAGGCATTCTTCTTATGCCGTCAAACGAGGATGATGTCGTACTTCTCCTGCGAATACGCCGCTTCCACTTCCAGCGACACGCGCTTGCCCACAAAGTCGCCCAGCATCGCCAAATGCTGGCTTTCCTCTTCCAGAAAAAGGTCCACCACTTCCTGCGAGGCAAGAATGCGAAATTCCTTGGGATTGAATTGCCGTGCCTCGCGCAGAATCTCGCGCAGGATTTCATAACAGACCGTGCGCGGCGTACGCACATTGCCGCGCGACTCGCACATGGGGCAGGGCTCGCAAAGCTGGTGCGCCAGCGAATCGCGCGTGCGCTTGCGCGTCATTTCCACCAGCCCCAGTTGCGTGAATCCATTGACGGTCATGCGAGTCCGATCGCGCGACAACGCCTTCTTCAGCTCCGCCAGCACGGTGTCGCGATGTTCCTGTTCCTCCATGTCAATGAAGTCCAGGATCACGATTCCCCCCAGGTTGCGCAGCCGCAGCTGCCGCGCAATTGCCTGTGCCGCCTCAAGGTTCGTCTTGAAGATCGTGTCGTCGAAATTGCGGCCTCCCACAAACCCGCCGGTATTGACGTCCACCGTGGTCAACGCCTCCGTCTGGTCAATGATCAGATAGCCGCCCGACTTCAGGTCGACCCGGCGCGACAGCGCGCGCGCAATCTCGTCATCCACGTTGGCGGTGTCGAACAGGGGGCGCTCGCCGCTGTAATGCTTGATGCGGTCAACCACCGAAGGCGTGTACACACGCGCCCATTCCAGCATCGCGGCAGTCGTCGTGCGTGAATCCACCAGGATCGACCCGGTCTCGGGGCCGACCATGTCGCGCAATACGCGCTGGGCAAGCGTCAGGTCCTGGTGCAACAACGCGGGGGCGGGCTGGGTGCGGGCCGCCGCCTGGACACTCGTCCACAGCTTGCGCAGATATTCCACGTCGGCGGTCAACTCCGCGTCGTTGGCGCCCTCGGCCTGCGTGCGCACGATGAACCCGCCTTTCTCGTCCGAGGGCATCAGCGCTTGCAGACGTTCGCGCAACTGGATGCGTTCGGACTCGGAATCGATCTTCTGCGAAATACCGATGTGCGGATCGTGCGGCAGATACACCAGCATCCGCCCGGCCATGCTGATCTGCGTCGACAGCCGCGCGCCCTTGGTGCCGAGCGGATCCTTCACGACCTGCACCATGAGGGTCTGTCCCTCAAATATCAGCTTTTCGATTGGCGTCGGCGTCAAACCCTGGCTGCGCTCGGTGCGATTCTCGCGCAGGTCCGCAATATGAATGAACGCCGCCCGCTCCAGCCCAATGTCGATGAACGCGCTCTGCATGCCGGGCAGCACCCGCACGACCCGACCCAGATAGATATTGCCGACGTGGCCCCGTTGGATGCTACGTTCGACGTGCAATTCCTGAACCGACCCCTGTTCCACCAGCGCAACGCGGGTTTCAAACGGGGTGACGTTGATCAGGATGTCTTCGCTCAGGGCGATCGCAGGGGGCATGAGGTATCTGTCTCCAATCAGATGCGGCTTACAGGCGAATAGTAAACGTACATACTAGTCCCACAAGCAGGGGCTGCCGCTATCTATATATATAGGCGCGGCCACTGACGGCCCGTGCCTCCTTCCACGGAGCAGGGCGTCGGCGCCAGCCTGACTGCCTTTCCATCAACAAATTTGCGACACTGGCGTGACAGTCCAAAATTCTGTGCTATAGTCTCGCTCCTTCGCCGCTCAGACAGTTTTGAGACGCGAAGCCAAGCAAGTGCAACAGGTAACGGGGCAACCCACTTTCACCTGCCGCAGCGGCAATCAGTAATGAGCGCCAAGCGGTTATTGCAAGGATCGACGCAAATCAGGCAGAAGCCAGTTGCAAGATCTGCATAAATTGTGCTATAGTTTTGAACTTGGCAGTTACTGAAAACTTAGGGTTTACCCTGAAGTTTCAATATCTGCTAGGCTAGGACAAAAGTCCTGGCGAGGTCTGAAGAGGTCGCCGCAAGCAAGCGACGCAACTGCGTAAAGCAAAAGCGAAGCTGACTTGACAAGCGATAAAAACTTCTTCATAATCTCGCTTCTCTGCTGCAGCGACAGCGACGACGCGAAAGCGAAGTTAGTCGAAGTTGAAGGCAGAAACCAGTAGTACAGAATTTAGCAGTACCGCTCTTTAACAATTAAACAACCGATAAGTGTGGGCGCTTGATGCGAGTGCAGCGATTGGGTTTCGGCCTTATCGCAAGCACAAGAAATCAAGTGCTCACTAGAAGTGAAGTGCCTTAGACGTCAAGTTTAAGAACATACCTCACTTCCTTTGAGTAGCGACGTATGACCTGGTTTGAATTTATTCAGACCAAGAATACGAAACAAATACAGAGATTAAACTGAAGAGTTTGATCCTGGCTCAGATTGAACGCTAGCGGGATGCCTTACACATGCAAGTCGAACGGCAGCACGGACTTCGGTCTGGTGGCGAGTGGCGAACGGGTGAGTAATGTATCGGAACGTGCCTAGTAGCGGGGGATAACTACGCGAAAGCGTAGCTAATACCGCATACGCCCTACGGGGGAAAGCAGGGGATCGTAAGACCTTGCACTATTAGAGCGGCCGATATCGGATTAGCTAGTTGGTGGGGTAACGGCTCACCAAGGCGACGATCCGTAGCTGGTTTGAGAGGACGACCAGCCACACTGGGACTGAGACACGGCCCAGACTCCTACGGGAGGCAGCAGTGGGGAATTTTGGACAATGGGGGAAACCCTGATCCAGCCATCCCGCGTGTGCGATGAAGGCCTTCGGGTTGTAAAGCACTTTTGGCAGGAAAGAAACGTTCCGGGTTAATACCCCGGGAAACTGACGGTACCTGCAGAATAAGCACCGGCTAACTACGTGCCAGCAGCCGCGGTAATACGTAGGGTGCAAGCGTTAATCGGAATTACTGGGCGTAAAGCGTGCGCAGGCGGTTCGGAAAGAAAGATGTGAAATCCCAGAGCTTAACTTTGGAACTGCATTTTTAACTACCGAGCTAGAGTGTGTCAGAGGGAGGTGGAATTCCGCGTGTAGCAGTGAAATGCGTAGATATGCGGAGGAACACCGATGGCGAAGGCAGCCTCCTGGGATAACACTGACGCTCATGCACGAAAGCGTGGGGAGCAAACAGGATTAGATACCCTGGTAGTCCACGCCCTAAACGATGTCAACTAGCTGTTGGGGCCTTCGGGCCTTGGTAGCGCAGCTAACGCGTGAAGTTGACCGCCTGGGGAGTACGGTCGCAAGATTAAAACTCAAAGGAATTGACGGGGACCCGCACAAGCGGTGGATGATGTGGATTAATTCGATGCAACGCGAAAAACCTTACCTACCCTTGACATGTCTGGAATGCCGAAGAGATTTGGCAGTGCTCGCAAGAGAACCGGAACACAGGTGCTGCATGGCTGTCGTCAGCTCGTGTCGTGAGATGTTGGGTTAAGTCCCGCAACGAGCGCAACCCTTGTCATTAGTTGCTACGAAAGGGCACTCTAATGAGACTGCCGGTGACAAACCGGAGGAAGGTGGGGATGACGTCAAGTCCTCATGGCCCTTATGGGTAGGGCTTCACACGTCATACAATGGTCGGGACAGAGGGTCGCCAACCCGCGAGGGGGAGCCAATCCCAGAAACCCGATCGTAGTCCGGATCGCAGTCTGCAACTCGACTGCGTGAAGTCGGAATCGCTAGTAATCGCGGATCAGCATGTCGCGGTGAATACGTTCCCGGGTCTTGTACACACCGCCCGTCACACCATGGGAGTGGGTTTTACCAGAAGTAGTTAGCCTAACCGCAAGGAGGGCGATTACCACGGTAGGATTCATGACTGGGGTGAAGTCGTAACAAGGTAGCCGTATCGGAAGGTGCGGCTGGATCACCTCCTTTCAGAGCTTACGTGCTCGTGTTAAGCGTCCACTCTTATCGGTTGTTTGATATAGCTGGGATCAGTTGTAGGCTTGGGTCGAGGGAATCTTCCCTAGGTCTTCAGCTTCCTGACTACTGATCCGAGAAGGTTTTGGGTCTGTAGCTCAGTCGGTTAGAGCACCGTCTTGATAAGGCGGGGGTCGTTGGTTCGAATCCAACCAGACCCACCAGGTATTTCGCGGCAAGCGAAATATGGGGGTGTAGCTCAGCTGGGAGAGCGCCTGCTTTGCAAGCAGGATGTCATCGGTTCGATCCCGTTCACCTCCACCATTGATTCTCATTGATCGCCGGTGGCGATGTAGAGGCCAACTCATAGTGTCGTCAGTCACGACGTTATGAGTTGGGTTTTACCCAACAGCTATATTTGTTCTTTAACAATCTGGAAGAAGCACAACGAAAATGTGTTCATCAAGTAATCAGCGTTGCTGATGAAGATGGGCACGGGTTGTGATTGCATTATTTTTGTTCCAAGTTCTCAAGACTGGGGTGACAAGCCTCAGACTGCTTTGAAACTTATGAACGGCACAAACGCTAATACTCAGGTCCTATAGCCTACAGCGTTATAGGATCAAGCGACTAAGTGCATATGGTGGATGCCTTGGCGATCACAGGCGATGAAGGACGTAGTAGCCTGCGAAAAGCTGCGGGGAGCTGGCAAACAAGCTTTGATCCGCAGATATCCGAATGGGGAAACCCACTGCAGCAATGCAGTATCCCTAGCTGAATACATAGGCTAGTGGAAGCGAACCGGGTGAACTGAAACATCTCAGTAGCTCGAGGAAAAGAAATCAACCGAGATTCCGAAAGTAGTGGCGAGCGAAATCGGATGAGCCTTTACGTTTTAGCGCGCAGGATAGTCGAACGGAATGGAAAGTCCGGCCGTAGCAGGTGATAGCCCTGTAGACGAAATTCTGTGTGTGGAACTAAGCGTAAGACAAGTAGGGCGGGACACGTGAAATCCTGTTTGAAGATGGGGGGACCATCCTCCAAGGCTAAATACTCGTGATCGACCGATAGTGAACCAGTACCGTGAGGGAAAGGCGAAAAGAACCCCGGAAGGGGAGTGAAATAGATCCTGAAACCGTATGCATACAAACAGTAGGAGCCTCCTTGTGGGGTGACTGCGTACCTTTTGTATAATGGGTCAGCGACTTACATTCAGTGGCAAGGTTAACCGAATAGGGAAGCCGTAGCGAAAGCGAGTCCGAATAGGGCGATTCAGTCGCTGGGTGTAGACCCGAAACCAGATGATCTATCCATGGCCAGGTTGAAGGCACGGTAACACGTGCTGGAGGACCGAACCCACTAATGTTGAAAAATTAGGGGATGAGCTGTGGATAGGGGTGAAAGGCTAAACAAATCTGGAAATAGCTGGTTCTCTCCGAAAACTATTTAGGTAGTGCCTCAAGTATTACTGCGGGGGGTAGAGCACTGTTATAGCTAGGGGGTCATGGCGACTTACCAAACTATGGCAAACTCCGAATACCCGCAAGTACAGCTTGGGAGACAGAGCACCGGGTGCTAACGTCCGGACTCAAGAGGGAAACAACCCAGACCGCCAGCTAAGGTCCCGAATTATCGCTAAGTGGGAAACGAAGTGGGAAGGCATAGACAGTCAGGAGGTTGGCTTAGAAGCAGCCATCCTTTAAAGAAAGCGTAATAGCTCACTGATCGAGTCGTCCTGCGCGGAAGATGTAACGGGGCTAAGCGATAAACCGAAGCTGCGGGTGTGCACTTTTAGTGCACGCGGTAGGAGAGCGTTCTGTAAGCCTGCGAAGGTGGCTTGTAAAGGCTGCTGGAGGTATCAGAAGTGCGAATGCTGACATGAGTAGCGATAAAGGGGGTGAAAAGCCCCCTCGCCGTAAGTCCAAGGTTTCCTGCGCAACGTTCATCGGCGCAGGGTGAGTCGGCCCCTAAGGCGAGGCAGAGATGCGTAGCTGATGGGAAGCTGGTTAATATTCCAGCACCGTCGTACAGTGCGATGGGGGGACGGATCGCGGAAAATCATCAGGGTGTTGGATGTCCCTGTTGCTGTATCGAAGATGGCGCTTAGGCAAATCCGGGCGCGTAAATCAAGGGTATGGCACGAGCGAGCATTGCTTGCGAAGTGATCGGAAGTGGTTCCAAGAAAAGCCTCTAAGCTTCAGCTGTACGAGACCGTACCGCAAACCGACACAGGTGGACGGGATGAATATTCCAAGGCGCTTGAGAGAACTCAGGAGAAGGAACTCGGCAAATTGATACCGTAACTTCGGGAGAAGGTATACCCCGGTAGTGTGAAGCGCCTGCGCGCTTAGCATGATGGGGTCGCAGAGAATCGGTGGCTGCGACTGTTTATTAAAAACACAGCACTCTGCAAAGACGAAAGTCGACGTATAGGGTGTGACGCCTGCCCGGTGCCGGAAGGTTAAGTGATGGGGTGCAAGCTCTTGATCGAAGCCCCGGTAAACGGCGGCCGTAACTATAACGGTCCTAAGGTAGCGAAATTCCTTGTCGGGTAAGTTCCGACCTGCACGAATGGCGTAACGATGGCCACACTGTCTCCTCCTGAGACTCAGCGAAGTTGAAGTGTTTGTGATGATGCAATCTACCCGCGGCTAGACGGAAAGACCCCATGAACCTTTACTGTAGCTTTGCATTGGACTGTGAACCGGCCTGTGTAGGATAGGTGGGAGGCTTTGAAGCGTGGTCGCTAGATCACGTGGAGCCATCCTTGAAATACCACCCTGGTTTGTTTGCGGTTCTAACCTTGGTCCGTTATCCGGATCGGGGACAGTGCATGGTGGGCAGTTTGACTGGGGCGGTCTCCTCCCAAAGTGTAACGGAGGAGTTCGAAGGTACGCTAGGTACGGTCGGAAATCGTGCTGATAGTGCAATGGCATAAGCGTGCTTGACTGTGAGACTGACAAGTCGAACAGGTGCGAAAGCAGGACATAGTGATCCGGTGGTTCTGAATGGAAGGGCCATCGCTCAACGGATAAAAGGTACTCTGGGGATAACAGGCTGATACCGCCCAAGAGTTCATATCGACGGCGGTGTTTGGCACCTCGATGTCGGCTCATCTCATCCTGGGGCTGTAGCCGGTCCCAAGGGTATGGCTGTTCGCCATTTAAAGAGGTACGTGAGCTGGGTTTAAAACGTCGTGAGACAGTTTGGTCCCTATCTGCCGTGGGCGTTGGATACTTGACGGAGCCTGCTCCTAGTACGAGAGGACCGGAGTGGACGTACCTCTGGTGTACCGGTTGTCATGCCAATGGCATTGCCGGGTAGCTAAGTACGGAAGAGATAACCGCTGAAGGCATCTAAGCGGGAAACTCGTCTGAAGATTAGGTATCCCGGGGACTTGATCCCCCTGAAGGGTCGTTCGAGACCAGGACGTTGATAGGTCGGGTGTGGAAGCGCAGTAATGCGTTAAGCTAACCGATACTAATTGCCCGTGAGGCTTGATCCTATAACACTGATGGTTATTGACCTGGTGATATAGCGTTCCAAGTGTCGTTCAATACAAAATACTGGCTGCACCGTCAGCAGCCAGCCAACACAATTACACCCCACCGTGCGCTGATCATCGAGCCCCAGGCTCTGATCGCCACGCGTTGCGCTTCTTCCAAGATTGGAGCCGTTGCCTAACCCGCAACTGCTCAACCAGTTACGCCTGACGACCATAGCAAGGTGGTCCCACTCCTTCCCATCCCGAACAGGACAGTGAAACGCCTTTGCGCCGATGATAGTGGACGGACGTCTGTGAAAGTAGGTCATCGTCAGGCTTTTATTGCTCAAAACCCCGCAGGTATCCCCTGCGGGGTTTTGTTTTTGTGGCGTCGGGAATACTGCATTGGGATTCCAGTATCGAAAATGCGGTGCCGGGAATGCGGTATCCGGAAAGTAATTAAAAACCCCCTCGCGGCTGGCGCCGCGAGGGGGTTTTGTTTTTGGTGTCGTAAAGGGATCTGTGCGCCGCGCGGGTCTTGAAGATGACTGCGGTGTGGGGCTTGCGCTAGATGGCGCCGCTAGGCGGGGCCACGTATTCCTGGCGGTCGATGCCGTGGCGCTGGAGTTTGTCGTAGAACGTTTTGCGCGGTATGCCCAGGGTGTCGAGCGTGGCTTTGATGTCGCCGCGGTGTGCGGCGAGGGCATCGCGGATGATCTGTGCCTCGTAGTTTTCCATGCGTTCGGGAAGGCTGAGCGAGCCGGCGGGCGCCGGAGCCGTATCAGGTGCCGGGCCATTGAGGACGCCCAGCACGAAGCGTTCTGCGAAGTGAGCGAGTTCACGCACGTTGCCGGGCCAGTCGTGCGTCATGAGGTGCTGACGGATCGAGGCGGGCATGTCAGGGATGTCGCGATGAAAGCGGCGCGCGGCGTGGCCGAGATAGTGTGCGAAGAGCAGCGGGATGTCTTCGCGGCGCTCGCGCAGCGGGGGCAGCCGGATCGTGACGACGTTCAGGCGGTAGAAGAGGTCCTCGCGGAACTTGGCGCGGATGGCGGGGCTGCCCAGGTCTTCTTTAGTGGCGGCGACCACGCGCAGGTCGAGATTGCGGACTTCGTTGCTGCCAAGCGGGGTGATCTGGCGGGATTCGAGCACGCGCAGCAGCTTGACCTGGACGGCGAGCGGCATGCTTTCGATCTCGTCGAGGAACAAGGTGCCGCCGCTGGCGTGTTCGATGCGGCCGATGCGTTTCTTTTGTGCGCCGGTGAAAGCGCCAGGCTCGTGGCCGAAGAGTTCGCTTTCGATGACGCTTTCTGGCAAGGCGCCGCAGTTGATGGCGACGAGCGGCCGGTGCCGGCGGCGGCTCAGGCGGTGCAGGGCTGTGGCGACGACTTCCTTGCCGGTGCCGGTTTCGCCTTCGACGAGCACGTCGACGTCGGCGTCCGCGATATGGCGCAACGTCTGCTTGATGCGTTGCATGGCGGGCGTGGTGCCGATGAACGGCACCTCGTCGGCCTCGACGTTGAAAGCGGCTTCGCGGAGACGGCGGTTTTCGAGGACCAGCCGCCGCTTTTCGGCGGCGTGGCTGATGGCGGCGACCAGGCGGTCGGCGGGGTAGGGCTTGGACAGGAAGTCATACGCGCCTTCGCGCATGCACTGAACGGCTGTGGCGATGTCGCCATGGCCGGTGATCAGGATGACCGGGATATCGGGATCAATGTTGCGCAGCCGCTGGAAGAGTTCGAGTCCGTCCATGTCCGGCATGCGGATGTCGGTGACCACCACCCCATCGAAGTTGCGGTCCAACGCCGGTAACGCGGCGCGGGCACTGCCGTGGGCCGCCACCGAGATGCCGTGCAGCTTCAGGGTTTGGAGCGCGGCGCGGCGCAGTTCGTCGTCATCGTCGATGAAGACGGCGTGAGGGGCCACTGGCCGCTGCATGGGGTCGTCGGAGACGATCGTGGCGGGGAGCTGGAGATCAGGGGCGCGCGTCATGTGGAGTGCTCGGTGCGGTGGGTCTGGTCCGGCGCCTTGCGCAGGGTCAGGATGAACAAGGCGCCGCTGCCGGGCGCATGGGGAGACGACAAGCTGGCGTCGCCTGCGCGCGCGGCGCGCAGTTCGCCGCCGAACTCGGCGACGATGTCGCGGCTGATGACAAGGCCCAGGCCCAGGCCATCTGGTTTGGTCGTGTGAAACGGGGTGAACAAGCGGGCGCGGGCCTCGTCGGAGAGTCCGGGACCGTTGTCGTGAACCTGTATCTGAACGGATTCGCCCAGGTCTTGCAGGGCGATGACAATCCGGCCGTTTTCCGTGCCTTCGAGGGCCTCGAGCCCGTTCTGCAAAAGATTGACCAGCACCTGTTCAAGCCTGACCCGGTTCGCCTGGACGCGGCAGTTGTGGTTGCGGGGCGGGCTTTGCAGCGTGACGCCCTGGCGCCGGGCACGCGGGCCAACGAGCAGGATTGCGCCTTCGAGCGCCTCCATCAGATCCGTCGGGCCGACAGTCGCACCGGCCTTGCGCGAAAAGGCGCGTAGCTCGCCGGTGATGTGGCCGATGCGATCGGTCAATGCCGCGATGGTGCCGAGGTTTTCCCGGACGGCGCCTTCGTCGTGGCGCCGCAGAAATTCGGTGGCGTTGTCTGCGTAGGCGCGTATGGCGGCGACGGGTTGGTTGACTTCGTGCGCGACGCCGGCGGCCACCTGGCCCAGCAATGCCAGTTTGCTGGCCTGCACCAGTTCGTCCTTCATGGTGTGAAGCTGCGTTTCGGCGCGTTGGCGCTCGTCCATTTCGCCGACTAGCTTGGCGTTCACGTCGCGCAATTGCGCGGTGCGCTCGTCGACCAATGCCGCGAGCTGTTGCTGGACGGCTGCTTGCTGCTCGGCCCGCTCCTGGTTGCGGTGGCGGCGGTAAAGCACCACGCCGATCAGCGCCGCGAGCACGCCTTGGGTGAGCAATGCCCCGAGTTGGGCATTGGCGCTGGCCTGGTTCATGGCCGCCTGGATGGGGGACAACTGGTGCAGTGTCCAGCCGGGCGATTCGGTGACCGGCAGGGTGGTGTGCAGCAAAGGCGTGCCCGCGGCGGCGCGGGGCAAGGCGTCGTCGGTGCGGACGAGTTGCCCGTTGCTGGCGGCTTGCAGGCGCGGTGAGACAGGCAGCGGCTGAAACTTGGCGTCGCCAAACTGCAGGCTGGTGCGCAGCGTTTGCGCCAGCGCAGGCGGCAGCGGCGACAGGACTCTGAAACGCCAATCTGGAATATTGCCGAGCAGCACCACGCCGTGCTCGTCGGTGACGAAGATGACGGCGTTGGCCTGACGCCAGTCGGCTTCGAGATCCCGGAAGTCGACCTTCAAGACCACCACGCCCAGCATCACGCCCTGCGCGTCGTCGACCCGACGCGACAGATACAGGCCGGCTTCGTGACTGACCGTGCCGAGCGCGAAATGTTCGGCGGCGCCGTGCGCGACCGACCCTTGAAAATAAGGGCGGAATTCGTAGCCGATTCCGACGAAAGTGGCGGGCTCGCGCCAGTTGCTGGCGGCGATGGCCAGACCTTTCTTGTCCAGAACGTAGATGGCGGAGGCGCCAACCCCGCGGCTCAGGGATTCGAGTTTCTCGTCCAGGGCCTCGATTTGCCTGGTGCTGCCGCCTTGCAGTGCGGCGCGCAAGTCGACGTCCTGAGTCAGCACGAAGGGCAGTGCGCGGAATTTGTCGAGGTTGTTGCGCAATAAAGCGGCATTTATCTGGCCCGTGCTGCGCGCCTGGATGGCGGCCTCGCGAAGGGCGCCGTCACGCGCCCACTGCGTTGCCGCGTGCAGCGTGAACGTGACCACGGCGACAGCCAGCAGCGCCAGGGCCACGCGCCACGGCCAGGGCAACCTGCGCGGTCCAGCGGGCGGGGAAAGGGGGGAGGAGGTGGAGCCGGTCATGGTGTGCGGTTTTCCGCACATTTTAGCGGGTTTCTGTGCGAAGTTTCGCCGCTTTAAGTGACCGAAGATTCCGGCTGCGATTTCAAAAGATATTTATTTTCAATGGCTTATGTGCGGCGATGACGCTGGCTCCCGCCTGGCATGGGTATTGCATATATACCGCCAAGCCGCGCGACGCATCACGCGCGGTGAAATCGGCTGGCGGCAGGATCGCGTGGCCATAAAAGAGAAAACGCCCCGACGTCGCACGCGCCACGCTGCGCGGAGCAAGGGGCCCTGGTGGGGACAATCCCAATGATCGAAGTGGATCAAAGCGCGCCCGCGCGCAAGCTCAAGTTCTATCAAATCCTGTATGTGCAGGTGATTTTCGCCATCGTGGTGGGTATCTTGCTTGGCGCCTTCAAACCCGAGCTGGGCCAGCAGATGCAGCCGCTGGGCGATGCGTTCATCAAGCTGGTGAAGATGATCATCGCGCCGGTCATCTTCCTTACGGTGGCCACGGGCATCGCGGCAATGAGCGACCTGAAGAAGGTCGGGCGCGTGGCCGGCAAGGCCATGCTGTATTTCCTGGTGTTCTCGACGCTGGCGCTGGTCGTCGGCATGGTGGTCAGCCATATCGTGCAGCCCGGCGCCGGCATGCACATCGATCCGTCGACGCTCGATCAAAAAGCTGTGTCCGGTTATGTCGCAAAGGCGCATGACTCGACCATCACCGGCTTCCTGATGAACGTGATTCCCACGACGATCTTCAGCCCGTTCGTGGGTGGCGACATCCTGCAGGTGCTGTTCGTGGCGGTGCTGTTTGGCATTTCGCTGGCCATCGTGGGCGAGCGCGGCAAGCCAATCCTGAACTTCATGACGGCGTTGGCGCAGCCCATCTTCAAGATGGTGGCGATCCTGATGAAGGCCGCACCCATCGGCGCCTTTGGCGCGATGGCGTTCACCATCGGCAAGTACGGCATCAAGTCGGTCGTGAACCTGGCGATGCTGGTGGGCACGTTCTACGCCACGTCGGTGCTGTTCGTCGTGGTCGTGCTGGGCCTGGTTGCCCGCTACAACGGCTTCTCGATCCTCAAGCTGGTCCGCTACATCCGCGAAGAACTGCTGCTGGTGCTGGGCACGAGTTCGTCGGAAGCGGCGCTGCCCACGCTGATGCAGAAGATGGAGCGCGCCGGCTGTTCGAAGTCGGTCGTCGGCCTGGTGGTGCCCACCGGCTATTCGTTCAACCTGGACGGCACCAACATCTACATGACGATGGCAGCGCTGTTCATTGCGCAGGCCTGCGACATTCCGCTGTCGCTGGGCGACCAGATCCTGCTGCTGCTGGTGGCGATGCTCAGCTCCAAGGGCGCGGCCGGCGTGACCGGTGCGGGTTTCATCACGCTGGCGGCGACGCTGTCGGTGGTGCCGTCGGTGCCGGTTGCCGGCATGGCGCTGATCCTGGGCGTGGACCGTTTCATGTCGGAATGCCGCGCCCTGACCAACTTGGTGGGTAATGCCACCGCGACGGTGGTCGTCGCGCGTTGGGAAGGCGAGCTGGACCAGGAGCAGTTGCATGCCGCGCTGGACAGCGCCAGCACGCCCGCCACGCCGCAGACCCAGGTTGCCCTTGGCGAGCCTGCGCGGCAAAGCTGATCGTCTGGGCGCGCTGTGCGGATTTCCGCCAGCGCGCCCGTGCCTGATCCGCGCGCGGCAATGCGCAGGGTCAAAAAGAAATCCCCCGATGCCTCGCGGCACGGGGGATTTTTCTTGGGGATGCGGACGGAGATCAGGGCACCTGGATGCCCGCCTCCCGCAGCAGGTTGGCCGTTTCGAAGAGGGGCAGACCCATGACGCCGGTGTAGCTGCCGTCGATGCGCGAGACGAAGGTGCCGGCCAGGCCCTGAATGCCATAGGCGCCGGCCTTGCCAAAGGGCTCGCCACTGTCGCAGTAACGGCCAATTTCGTCCTCTTGCAAGGCGCGCATTTGGACATGGGTGATGGAGACCGCTTCGAGCAGGCGGTGGCCGCTCCAGACCGCCACGGCGGTATGGACCTCGTGCGCGGTGCCGGACAGCGCCCGCAGGATGCGGATGGCGTCGTCGCGGTCGGCGGGCTTGCCCAGCACCTCGCCCCCCAGGATGACGGTCGTATCGGCCGCGAGCAGCGGCAGTTCGGGCAGCGCTTGCGTGCGCATCCAATCGCGGCCCCGCAAGGCCTTGTCACGGGCGGTGCGCTGTACGTAGTCGGCGGCGCTTTCGCCGGGGTGTTGCGGCTCGTCCTCGCCGGGCGGGGCGGGCACGCGCAGGACTTCGTGCGCCAGGCCGATTTGCGTCAGCAACTCGCGGCGGCGCGGGCTGGCGGAGGCGAGATACAGGCGCGGGGACGAACTGGGGGAGTGGGCGGTGTCGGTCATGCGGAGCAGGCCAGGCGCCGCGGGGCGGCGGTCAGGCGCGGTGATAGGGGTGGTTGGTCATGATGGCCCAGGCGCGGTAGAGCTGTTCGGCCAGAACCACACGCACCATGGGGTGAGGCAGCGTGAGGGAAGACAGGCGCAACTGCCCGCTGGCGGATGCCTTGAGCGCGGGATCCAGCCCGTCGGGGCCGCCCACGAGAAACGCGACATCCTGCCCCCCGGCGCGCCATTGTTCCAGCTTTTGCGACAGCGCCATCGTGGTGAGGTCGCGGCCACGTTCGTCCAGGGCCAGGCGCAGCGCATTGGCGGGCAGGGCCGCCTCGATGCGCTTGGCCTCGGCCGCCATCATCTGGGCAGGCGTTTTGCCGGTGGTGCGGGGCTCGGGCTTGATTTCGCGAAGCTCCAGCGCGCAGTCGGCCGGCAGGCGTTTGGCGTAGTCGTCCCAGGCGGTCTGCACCCAGTCCGGCATCCGCGTGCCCACCGCGACGACGATCAGCTTCACGGCGCGTTCAGTCTTCGTTGTCGTCGTAACCGTTGCCGCTGTCGCTGGCGACAGGAGCGGGACGGGTCGATTCGGGTAGGAGCTTCACGCGCACCGGCTTGCCGCCCCAGATTTCTTCGAGGTTGTAGTACTGGCGGATGGCCGGCTGCATGATGTGCACGACGACATCGCCCAGGTCGACGACGACCCATTCGCCGGTGTCTTCGCCTTCGATGGTGATGCCGGTGAGCGACATGGCGCGGCCGCGATCGGCGACGCTGGACGCGAGGGCGCGCGTCTGGCGGTTGGAGGTGGCGCTTGCAATCACGACGCGATCGAACAGGCTGGTCAGATGCGTGGTGTTGAAGACCTTGATGTCTTGCGCCTTGACGTCTTCGAGGGCGTCGATGACGGCGCGTTGGAGTTTCTGTATATCCATAGCTGCAAATATAACCCGCGCAGTGGCAACGGCGGCTTGCCGGTGGCGCCGGGCGGGGAGGGTTTATCGGTAGAGTTTGTGCGCCGCAATATAAGCCGCGACGGATGGATCGAGCAGCCCGTCAGTGGATTCGCCTTGCGACAGGCGCCGGCGGACCTCGGAAGCCGATACCGGCATGGGGGGAAATGGCAGCTCTTGCAGGACGCGACCCTGTTCGCGCAGCCACTGCGCCAGTTCCGGCGGCGCGCTGAGGGCTGTGCCGGGGCGGGTGGCCACGGCCAGGTCGACCAGGCTGGCGATGTCGCGCCAATTGCGCCAGGTGCAGAAGTTGGCAAGCTGATCGGCGCCCAGCAGCCACACGTAGCGCGCGTCCTGCGGCAGCGCGCGCAACGTGTCGATGGTATAGGTGGCGCCGCCCCGCTCGATTTCGATGGGGTTGACCGCCAGCCCCGGATGGCCGGCGATGGCCAGATCCAGCATGGCGCGGCGCTCTTCGCCGGTGGCGTTCAGCGCGGCCCGCTGCCAGGGGTTGGCGGCGGGAATGAGCTGCACCTGGGTCAGCCCGAGCGACTGCAAGGCGTTCTGGGCCAACGCGATATGCGCGACGTGGACGGGGTCGAAGCTGCCGCCCAAGAGGCCGATGCGTTTCAAACCCAGTCCCGCGGTTTCAGGTAGTCGGCCAGTTCGGCTTCGGGCGTGCCGGGCTGCGGTTGCCAGTCGTAGCGCCACTGCGCGATGGGCGGCATGGACAGCAGGATCGATTCGGTGCGGCCGCCCGATTGCAGGCCAAACAGCGTGCCGCGGTCAAAGACCAGGTTGAATTCGACGTAACGGCCCCGGCGGTAGGCCTGGAAATCGCGTTCGCGCTCGGTGTAGGCAATGCCGCGGCGCTTGTCGACGATAGGCAGGTAGCTGTCCAGAAAAGCGTCGCCAACTGACCGGGTCAGCGCGAAGGACGCATCGAACCCGGGGGCGTTCAGGTCGTCGAAAAAGACGCCGCCGATGCCGCGGGTTTCGTTGCGGTGCTTGAGGAAGAAGTATTCGTCGCACCAGCGCTTGTAGCGCGGGTAGTAATCGGGGCCGTGGGGCGCCAGCGCGTCCCGGCATACCGTGTGGAAATGGCGCGCGTCTTCTTCGAACGGATAGTACGGGGTGAGGTCGATGCCGCCGCCGAACCAGAAGACGTCGGCCTCGTCATGGCCGGGCCGCGCCGCCGCGACGAACATGCGCACGTTCATGTGTGTGGTGGGCACGTACGGATTGCGCGGATGCAGCACCATCGATACGCCCATGGCTTCCCACGAGCGGCCCGCGAGCTCCGGGCGATGCGCGCTGGCGGACGGCGGCAGCTTGGAGCCCTTGACGTGGCTGAACAGCACGCCGGCGCGCTCGAAGAGTTGGCCCCCTTCGAGCAGGCGCGACAGCCCGCCGCCGCCTTCCGGCCGCACCCATTCGTCGGCGCGGAAGGGGCCGCCTTCGGCCGTTTCCAGCGCGCCCACGATGCGGGCTTGCAGGCCGGTGAGGTAGTCCCGGACGGCGGAGACGGGCAGAGCGGTCATGGGCGGTTCCGTTTATGCGTTGGACTTGGGCTTTTGCTGCGAGGGCTTGAGCGCGCGCCAGCCGATGTCGGTGCGGTACTGGCGGCCATCGAAGTGGATGCGGTCGATGGCTTCGTAGACGCGATCGCGCGCCATCTTGACGGAGTCGCCCAGGGCGGTGACGCACAGCACGCGGCCGCCGGTGGTCTTGATGTCTTCACCGTCGAGCTGGGTGGCGGCGTGAAAGACCATGCAGTCTTCGGCATCGGCGGGCAGGCCGCGGATGACGTCGCCGGTGCGCGGCGTGTTGGGGTAGTTGTGGGCGGCCAGCACGGCGCCCAGGGCGGTGCGGCGGTCCCAGACGATGTCGGCCTGGTCGAGCGTGCCTTCGACGGCGTGCTCGAGCGCGTCGAGCAGGTCGCTCTTGACGCGCATCATGATGGGCTGGGTTTCGGGGTCGCCCATGCGGCAGTTGAATTCCAGCGTCTTGATTTCGCGGTCGGGATCGTCGCCCGGGGCGATCATCAGGCCGGCGTACAGGAAGCCCGTATACGGAATGCCGTCGCGCGTCATGCCCTGCACGGTCGGCAGGATGATTTCGCGCATGATGCGGTGATGCAGTTCGGGGGTGACGATGGGCGCGGGCGAGTAGGCGCCCATGCCGCCCGTGTTGGGACCGCGGTCGCCGTCCTGCAGGCGCTTGTGGTCCTGGCTGGTGGCCAGGGCGAGCACGTTGCGGCCGTCGCACATGACGATGAAGCTGGCTTCTTCGCCAACCAGGCATTCCTCGATGACGACGCGCGCGCCGGCTTCGCCCATGGAGCCGTCGCCCAGCATGGCGTCGACGGCGGCGTGCGCTTCTTCGAGGGTGGCGGCAACCACGACGCCCTTGCCGGCGGCCAGGCCGTCGGCCTTGATGACGATGGGCGCGCCTTCCTGGTCGATGTAGGCGTGGGCCTTGGCCGGGTCGGTGAAGGTTTCGTAGCGCGCGGTCGGGATGTTGTGCCGGACCATGAAGGCCTTGGCGTAATCCTTGGAGCTTTCAAGCTGCGCGGCGGCCTTGGTGGGGCCGAAGATCTTCAGGCCACGGGCGCGGAAGACGTCGACTACGCCGGCGGCCAGCGGCGCCTCGGGGCCGACGACCGTCAGGGCGATGCCCTCGCGCTGTACGAAGTCGGCCAGTTCCTCGGCATTGGTGAGCGGGATGTTCTCCATCTGCTCGGCCCGTTGCGTGCCGCCGTTGCCCGGAGCGACGTACACCTTGTGTACGCGCGGGGAGCGGGCCAGCCGCCAGGCGAGGGCATGTTCGCGGCCGCCCGAGCCAATAACCAGGAGTTTCATGTTGCGTGAGTCTGAAGAGGCGCGCAGGCGGGCGGAGCCGCCGGCGCGCCAGGAAAGGGAGATTTACTGCGCTTCGTCGAAAATGACGGTCGTATAGACTTCCTGCACGTCGTCCAGGCTTTCCAGGGCGTCGAGCAGCTTCTGCATCTTGACGGCGTCGTCGCCGGCCAGTTCGGTTTCGTTCAGGGCTTTCATGACGATGCCGTCGACTTCGGCCTTCAGGCCGGCGTCGTCGAAGGCCTTGCGCACGGCCGCGTAGTCGGACGGGGCGCAGACGACTTCGATCACGCCTTCTTCGTCGGTGGTGACGTCTTCGGCGCCGGCCTCGAGCGCGGCTTCCATGACCTTGTCTTCGGGGGTGCCGGGGGCGAACACGAATTGGCCGCAGTGCTTGAACATGAAGGCGACGGAGCCTTCCTGGCCGAGGTTGCCGCCGTTCTTGGAGAACGCGTGGCGGACTTCGGCGACGGTGCGGGTGCGGTTGTCGGTCATGCAGTCGACGATGACCGCCGCGCCGCCGATGCCGTAGCCTTCGTAGCGGACTTCTTCGTAGGCCTCGCCGTCGGCGCCGCCGGCGCCGCGCTGGATGGCGCGCTGGATGTTGTCCTTGGGCATGTTGGCGTCGGTCGCCTTGTCCCAGGCCATGCGCAAACGGGGGTTGCTGTCCGGGTCGGGGCCGCCGGCGCGCGCCGCCACGGTGATTTCACGAATGATCTTGGTCCAGAGCTTTCCGCGCTTGGCGTCTTGGCGCCCTTTGCGGTGCTGAATATTGGCCCATTTGCTGTGTCCGGCCATGGCTTCCCAGGAAAATGTGTCTGCAAAGACGGCATTTTACCGTGCCGGCGGCCCTCCCGTGCGGCAAGAGGGCCGCTTGTGTCCATATAGCCACGCGCACAAGCCGCGCGGCAGGCTCTACACTTGGGCATCCATTTGATCCCTGGTCCGGAGCCGCTCATGCCCACCCCCCTTGTCATCGCCAAGAACGCGCAGACCGAGTTGGCGCTGCTACCGGCGCTGGCCAACCGCCACGGATGCATCACCGGCGCCACGGGCACGGGCAAGACCGTCACCCTGCAGGTCCTGGCCGAATCCTTTTCCCGGATCGGCACGCCGGTCTTCATGGCGGACGTGAAAGGCGATCTGACCGGTATTTCGCAGGCCGGCGTGCCCAGCCCCAAGCTGCAGGAACGTCTTAAGAACCTGGGCCTGGCGGAACCCGCCTGGGGCGCCAGCCCCGTCGCGCTGTGGGACGTCTTTGGCGAGCAGGGGCTGCCCGTGCGGGCGACCATCACCGACATGGGGCCGTTGCTGCTGTCGCGCATCCTGGAATTGAACGACACGCAGGAAGGCGTCCTGACCCTGGTTTTCAAGGTGGCAGACGACGAAGGGCAACTGCTGCTGGACCTGAAGGACTTGCGGGCGATGCTGCAGAACGTGGCCGACCGGGCGGGAGAGCTGAAGACCCGCTACGGCAATGTGTCCGCGGCCAGTGTCGGCGCCATCCAGCGCGGCCTGCTGGCGCTGGAATCCCAGGGCGCGGAGAAGTTCTTTGGCGAGCCGATGCTGGACGTGGCTGACCTGATGCGCGTGGACGCGCAGGGCCGGGGCATCGTCAACGTGCTGGCGGCCGACAAGCTGATGCAGGCGCCGCGCCTGTACGCCATCTTCCTCTTGTGGCTGCTGGCCGACCTCTACGAAAAGCTGCCCGAAGTGGGCGACATGGACCAGCCCAAGCTCGTCTTCTTCTTCGACGAGGCGCATCTGCTGTTCAACGACGCCCCGCAGGCGCTCCTGACGAAGATCGAGCAGGTCGTGCGCCTGGTCCGCTCCAAGGGGGTGGGCGTTTATTTCGTGACGCAGAATCCGCTGGATATCCCGGACACCGTGCTGGGGCAGTTGGGCAATCGCGTCCAGCATGCCCTGCGGGCGTTCACGCCGCGCGACCAGAAAGCCGTCAAGACCGCCGCGCAGACCATGCGCCCCAATCCGGGCCTGGATATCGAGGCCGCCATCACGGAGCTGGGCGTGGGCGAGGCGCTGGTGTCGCTGCTGGATGCCAAGGGGCGGCCCATGCCGACCGAGCGGGCGTACATCGTGCCGCCGGGCAGCCGCATCGGACCGGCCACAGACGCCGAGCGGCAGGCGCTGCGCCAGGGCAACCCCCTGGCGGCCAAGTATGAAAAGGCGGTCGACCGGGAGTCCGCCTATGAAATCCTGGCGGGCCGCGCGGCGGTTCCCGCCGAACCGGGCGCCGCCCAGGACGCGCCGGCCCGGGCGGGGCAGCCGGCCCCCAAGACAGGCGAGCCGCCAGCCTCAGACAGCGGCGGGCTGATGGACAGTCTGAAGGACGTGCTGTTCGGATCGACCGGACCGCGCGGCGGCAAGCGCGACGGCGTGGTGCAGACCATCGCCAAAAGCTCGGCCAGGTCCATCGCGCGGGAACTGACGCGCGGCATTCTGGGATCGTTGCTGGGATCGAAGGGCCGGCGCTGAGCCGCATGGACGCTGATCGTCCCATGCCGCCGTCCATTCCCGCCACCCATTTGGGGGCGGGGTATTTGTGTTGCGCACATTTATGCCTAAGATTGCGGGCGATGTATCAATGAAAACCAAAGGAAGACACGGTGGCTAAGAAACACAAAATTGCAGTGCTCCCAGGAGACGGAATCGGCAAGGAGGTCGTGCCGGAAGGTTTGAAGGTGCTGGATGCCGTGGCGGCGCGGTTCGGAATCGACTTCCAGTGGGACCATTTCGACTGGAGCTGCGACTACTACGCCAAGCACGGCAAGATGATGCCGGACGACTGGAAGGACCAGATCGGCCAGCACGAGGCCATTTTCTTCGGCTCGATCGGTTGGCCCGCCACGGTGCCCGACCACGAGGCGCTGTGGGGCTCGCTGTTCAAGTTCCGCCGTGAATTCGATCAGTACATCAATCTGCGCCCGGTGCGGCTGATGCCCGGCGTGCCCTCGCCGCTGGCCGATCGCAAGCCTGGCGAGATCGATTTCTTCATCGTGCGCGAGAACACGGAAGGCGAATACTCCAATAGCGGCGGCCGCCTGTTCGAGGGCACCGACCGCGAAGTCGTCATCCAGGAAAGCGTCTTCACGCGCATCGGCGCCGAGCGCGTGCTGAAGTTCGCATTCGAGCTGGCGCAAAAGCGCGGCAAGCACCTGACCGCCGCCACCAAGTCCAACGGCATTTCCATCTCGATGCCCTGGTGGGACGAGCGCGTTGCCGACATGGCCGGGAACTATCCCGATGTGCGCTGGGACAAATATCACATCGACATCCTGTGCGCGCACTTCGTGCAGCATCCGGACTGGTTCGATGTGGTGGTGGCTTCCAACCTGTTCGGCGATATCCTGTCCGACCTGGGGCCGGCTTGCACGGGCACCATCGGCATTGCGCCGTCGGCGAACCTGAACCCGGAACGGAAATTTCCGTCGCTCTTCGAACCGGTGCATGGCTCTGCGCCGGACATTTATGGCAAGGGCATCGCCAACCCCATCGGACAGATCTGGAGCGGGGCATTGATGCTGGATTTCTTGGGGTATCCCGACGCGTCGGCCGCCGTGGTCAAGGCAATCGAAACCGTGCTGGCCGATGGCCCGCGGACGCGGGATATGAAAGGCAACGCTTCGACAGCCGAGGTCGGTGACGCCATTGCTTCGCTGGTCCGGGGCGGTTAAGTGCAGTTGCGGGCAGGCCTGTCTGGTTAGTAGATGAACGACTCGATGTTTTCTCCTCCCTCCGATCACGTGGGCGGCGGGCGGGCCGACCGGTTTGTCCGCAAGCTTTTCCGCATGCTGCGTTCGCGCACGCAGCGGCACAATCAGCACCTTTGGCCGTTCGTGCGGATCTGGCGGGACAAGGATGGCGCGATCAGCGCCTATCGTGCATTCGGCCGTTCATTGCGCATCACTCCCTTGTCGCAGGGCTACGACCCTGCCGACAAGGTGGTGCACCTGATCCTGAGCGGCCCTTCGATCTCCGAGATCCCGTATGACCGCATGGATATCGGCGTGGCGATGGGCGTCAATGGCTCCATCGCGCTGTCGCGCAAGTTCAACCTGCAGTTCAAGTATTACTGCATCATCGACCAGAACTTCGTGCGGGACCGCATTGAGCTGGTGCGCGATATCGTCGGGCGCGACCTGACGCTGTATGTGTTTCCCGAGGTTCTGCGCTACATCATGCAGGGCATTCCACAGGAGCAAATCCGCTGCCGCATCTGCATCATCGAGCTGATCTCCCGGCGCGCCTACGAGCGCAGCGTTGCGCCAGCAGTGCTCAAGCGCATTGCCGCCGCCTCGCCTGATGTTGAACTGCTGGACGCCAAGCAGGGGCTGGGTTACAGCTTCGATGCGTCGCTGGGCGTGTTCGATGCCGATACCGTGGCCTATGCGGCGCTGCAGGTCTTGATGTCCGGCGGCGCGCGCGAGGTCTACGTGCATGGGCTGGACCTGACCGTGCAGGGCGGATTGCGTTTCTACGATGAAGGCGGCAAGCCGCAGACCAGCCGGCTGACGCGCAACTTTCCGAAGTTCATCGAGCCGTCATTCCGCTTTGCGTCGCCGCTGTGGCGCGAGCGTGGGGTGTCCGTGTTCAATCTGTCTCCGGTCAGCGCGCTGTCGGCCGACATCATCGAACGCAAGGATTGGCAAACGCTGCTCAGGGACTGAGCCGCATGGATCAAAAGAAAAAGGCGCCTCTCGCGGCGCCTTTTTCATGGGGGCATGCCGCGCGGATCAGTGCGCGCCCGCCGCCGCCTCCGCCGCGCCGCCGCTACCCGCCTTGGAAGACCGCGGCCGCGCAAACCACACCAGGCCCGTCAGCAGCAGGAAGATGATCGCCGACGCATAGAACACGTCCGTCGCCGACATGGTGAAGGCCTGCGCGTTGATCATCCCGTCCACCATCGTAAGCGCCTGCTGGTGCGAGACGCCCAGGCCGTTCTGCAAGGTATTCATGGTCTGGTCGAACGCCTGTTGGCCAGGCTTGGCGATTTCGGTCAGCTGCGCGTGATGCAGGGTGGCTCGGTTTTCCCACAACGTCGTGGAGATCGACGTGCCGAACGCGCCCGCCGTCAGCCGCAGGAAGTTCGACAGGCCCGACGCGGCCGGGATGCGCCAGGGCTCGATGCTCGAGAGGGTGATCGACGTGAGCGGCACGAAGAACGCCGCCATCGCCGCACCCTGGATGATCGTCGGGATCATCAGTGTGCGCACGTCCGTCTGCGTATTGAACCCCGAGCGCATGAAGCAGACCAGCGCAAAGATCAGGAAGGCGACCGTGACGAGTTGCCGCGGATCGCGCGTGGCCAGCATCTTGCCCACGATGGGCGTCAGCAGGATCGCCAGAAGTCCCACGGGGGCAGTGACGAGGCCCGCATAGGTTGCCGTGTAGCCCATATTGCTTTGCAGCCACAGCGGTAGCAGCACGACGTTGCCGAAGAAGACGCCATACGCCACCGCCAGCGTCAGTGCGCCAACCGTG
This sequence comes from Achromobacter mucicolens, assembly GCF_029866465.1. Lineage (NCBI taxonomy): Bacteria > Pseudomonadati > Pseudomonadota > Betaproteobacteria > Burkholderiales > Alcaligenaceae > Achromobacter > Achromobacter mucicolens. The sequence continues at coordinate 1,771,526 of NZ_CP123364.1, forward strand.
AAGTTGCGGACCTTGAACAGGCGCAGGTCCACGACGGGGTGCGCGTCGGTGAGCTCCCAGATCAGGAAGAAGACAAAGGCGACGAAGGCGATCGCCGCCAGCGCGATGATGGTGGGGCTGGCGAACCAGTCCAGCTCCTTGCCCTTGTCCAGCATGATCTGCAGCGCGCCCACCCAGACCACGAGCAGGACGAGGCCCAGCTTGTCGATGGGCAGCTTGCGCGTGACCGATTCCCGGTTGCCGTAGATGCGCCAGCTGATCCATGCGGCCAACAGGCCCACCGGCACGTTGATGTAGAAGATCCAGGGCCAGGTGTAGTTGTCTGAAATCCAGCCGCCCAGCAGGGGGCCGGCCACCGGCGCCACCAGCGTGGTCATGGACCAGACCGCCAGCGCCATGCCCGCCTTGGACTTCGGAAAGCTGGCCAGCATCAGCGTCTGCGACAGCGGGATCATCGGGCCGGCAACGGCGCCTTGCAACACGCGGAAGGCGATCAGCGCCTCTAGCGACGGCGAGAAGCCGCACAGCCAGGAGGCCAGCACGAAGAGCAGCGTGGAGATCAGGAACAGGCGCACCTGGCCGAATCGCTGGGTGAGCCAGCCGGTAAGCGGCACCGTGATGGCGTTGGCCACCGCGAACGACGTGATCACCCAGGTGCCCTGGCTGGTGCTTACGCCCAGGTCGCCCGAGATGGTGGGGATGGAGACGTTCGCGATCGACGTGTCCAGCACGTTCATGAAGACCGCGGTCGACAGGGCGATAGACCCGATGATGCGGGTCGCGCCTTCCAGAGGCGGATGGGTTCCCGGCGGGCGGGCGGCGTCGGGGGGCGCGCCGGCGCCCGCGGGCTGGGCGGCTGTGCTCATGATGCGATGTTGGCGGCGATGATCTTCGCGATCATCGCATCGACTTCATTGTGGGCGGGTTCGAAGGCGCGGGTCGACCAGGCCGGTTCCTTGCGCGCCACTTGCGTGAGCGGGGCGCCGTCGTCCTTGCCCACGTCGACTTCCACGTCCATCGACAAGCCCACGCGAAGCGGATGCTGCTTGAGGTCTTCGGGGTCCAGCGTGATCCGCACGGGGACGCGCTGCACCACCTTGATCCAGTTGCCCGTGGCGTTCTGGGCGGGAAGCAGGGCGAAGGCGCTGCCCGTGCCGGCGTCCAGGCCGGCGACGGTGCCGTGGTAGGTGACCGAGCTGCCGTACAGATCGGCCACCATCTTGACCGGCTGGCCGATGCGCATCTTGCGCAACTGGCCTTCCTTGAAGTTGGCTTCGACCCAGACCTGGTCCAGCGGCACCACGGTCATCAGCGCGGCGCCGGGAGCAACGCGCTGGCCGACCTGCGCGGTGCGGCGCGCGATCACGCCGCCCACGGGGGCGGGGAGCACGGTGCGTGACTGGGCCAGCCACGCATTGCGCAGCTCGGCGGCCGCCTGGCGCACGTCGGGGTGGTTCGCCACCGTGGTGCCTTGCGTCAGGGCCTGGTTGGTCGCCAGCTTGGCCTGCGCGGCGGCCAGCGCCGCCTTGGCTTGCGCGACGCCGGACTGGGCCGACTTGAGCGCGACCTCGGCGTGCAGGATTTCCTCGCCGCTGACGCCGCCCGACTTGGCGAGCTGCTGGCGGCGCTTGACGTCGCTTTGGGCGCGGGTCAGCTCGGCCTGGGCGCGCAGGATGTCGGCATTGCGCAGGTCGACGTCGGCCGCCAGCGCATCGTTCTGCACGTAATAGGTCTGCACCTGGCGCACGGTCTGCGCCAGCTTGGCTTGCGCCTGCTGCAGGGCGACGTCGGTGTCGGCGGGATCGAGGCGGACCAGCGGCTGGCCGGCCGTGACGGTTTCGGTATCGTCGGCTTCGATGGCGACCACGGTGCCGGGCACCTGCGGCGTGATCTGCACCAGGTTGCCGTGCACGTAGGCGTCGTCGGTGCTTTCGAAGTGCGCGCCGAACAACGCCCACCAGATGCCATAGGCGATCGCGATGACGATGAAGGCTCCGGTCGCGAGCAGCAGCAGGCGTTTACGGGCGGGATGGGTTGTGGGAGTGGCAGCGTTCATGACGTCTGAATCCGGGATCGTTCAATGAATGGAGTTCGGGGCCGGCTCGGCCGGGGCCGCGTAGCCGCCGCCCAGGGCGGTGGCCAGGTTGGCGTCGAGCTGATAGGCGCGGATGCGCAGGTCCGTGTCAAGGCGCGCCTGCGTCAGCACGCCGGTCTGGGCGATCAGCACGGAGATGTAGTTGCCCATGCCCGCCTTGTAGCGGTCGACGGCGAGCGCGTAGGCGGCCTCGATGGCCTCGCGCGCCTGGCGTTGCTGGGCTTTTTCCTGATCCAGCAGGCGCAGGCCGTCCAGTGCGTCGGCGACCTGGTGCGCGGCGTCCAGCACGGTCTGGTTGTAGTCCGACACCGCCAGGTCCGCGTCGGCACGGCGGCCCGCCAGGTTGGCATTGAGTTCGCCGCCGTGGAAGATGGGCAGCGTGATCGCCGGACCGATGCCGGCCATGCGGGCGTCGGCGCCCAGCAGGTTGCCGGTGCCAATGGCCTGGAAGCCGACGAAGGCGACCAGGTTCACGTTGGGGTAGAACTCGGCCTTGGCCGCGTCGATGGTATGGCGCGCCGCCTCGGCGCGCCAGCGGGCGGCCGTGACGTCGGGGCGATGCCCCAGCAGGTCGAGCGGAACGCTGGCCGGCACGACGCCTGCCGGCGCGGTCAGCGTCACCTGAACCAGATCCTGTCCGCGCTGCGGGCCGGCGCCGGCCAGCGCGGCGACCTGATTACGCAGTTGGGCGATCGTCGTGTCGGTCTGGGTCAGTTCGACCTTGCCGGAGGCCAGCGACGATTCCGCCTGCTTGACCTCGACCTGGGTGTCCAGGCCCGCGGAATAGCGGCCCTGCGTCAGCGACAGCACTTCGGCGCGTTGCGCGATCACCCGGTTCAGCACGTCGCGCTGCGCGAAGGCGTTCTGCAGGTTCAGGTAGGCGCGCACGGTGGCGCTGGCGAGCAGGTTGCGCGCGGCCTGCGCATCGGCGCTGGCGGCTTCCTGCTGCGACACCGCGGACTGCAGGCGTGAGCGGTTCTTGCCCCAGAAGTCCAGTTCATAGCTGAAATCAAGCGCCAGCCGGTTGTCGCTGACGACCGAGCCGCCCAGCGGCGCGGGGTAGATGTAGTCCTTGGACAAGTGTTCGCGATTGAGCGTGTAGCCTGCGTCCACCCGCGGCAGCAGCGGCGCGCGCGCGATGCCGACAGCGGCGTTGGCCTTGGCCAGGCGCGCCTGCGCGGCGCTCATCGACGGACTGTTTGCCAGCGCTTCGGTCATCAGCGCATTGAGCTGCGAATCGCCGTAGCGTTCCCACCACTGCGCGGCGGGCCATTCGGTGGCCTGCCCGGTCAGCCCGAGTTTGGCGGCGTCAAGCTCGGCGACGGGCTTTGGCGCCGGCTCCATCAACGCGCAACCGGTGAGGGCGAGCACCAATGCGATAGATAAAAGGCGTTTCATCCTGACTGTTAGCTGAAAGTAATTGATTGATCTGTATTTGCCTAGGCAACGATTATGCCAAATAAAAACCCCGGCTCCCGCTCGGGGTGTGGCGTCAGCGCTCGGGGGCGGCGCCGGAGGCGGACCCGTTGGCGATCATCCGGCGCATGAAATGCATGAGCTGGGTGACTTCGTCGGTGGAGAAGCCGCGCAGGTGGTGGTTCAGCGCACGGGCGATGTTGGCGGGGATGAGGCGGGCCTTGGCCTCGCCCAGTTCGGTCAGTTCGATCTTGACCACCCTGCGGTCTTCCTGGCTGCGGTTACGGCGCAGGAGGCCCTTGGCTTCCAGGCGGTCCAGCGCGCGGGTCATGGCGCCGGTGTCCATGTCGTTCAGGCGGGCCAGTTCGGCGGGCGTGTCGGCGCGGCCCAGGAATACCATGGCCAGGGGGCGCCATTGCATCGCGGTGAGATCGAGGGGCGCCATCTCCTGGTCCAGCATTCGGGTCAGGGAGTGGTAGACCAGCTTGATGAGGTAGCCCGCGTTCTCTTCCGCCATGCACCGCGTGTCGTTGCGGTAATGGATGGGAGCGTCGGATGGCTCGGAGGATACGGGCGAGGGCGGGAAAGGCGCGACAGTCATGCGCCGAATTTTACTGCCTAGTCAGTTATTGTCAAGGCTGTATTTTCGGGGCCGGCTCTGGCGCCGGCGCCTGCTTGCGCAGCCCCGACCACACGATGGCCGCCACGATCAGCGCGGCGCCGGCCAGCATGCGCGGTGTGGGCTGCTGGCTGAAAAGCATCCAGGCGAATGCGATGGCGTAGACGGGTTCCAGGGCGATGACCAGCCCCGCGCTGCGGGCATTCAGGCGGGTCAGGCTGGACACGAACAGGTAATGGGACAGCCCGGTGCAGAAAACGCCCAGGAGCGCCAGCCAGAACCAGTCCAGCGCGTGCACGGCGGGCAACTGGCCGACCGCGAACGGCACCATCACCAATGCGACCACCACGTTTTGCCAGCAGGCCACCTGCATCGGGTCCATGCCGGAGGCCGAGCGGCGGTTGCTCAAGGCGAGCAGAGCAAAGGTCAGGCCGGACAGAATGCCCCACGCCAGCCCGATGGTGCCCTGGTCTGCGAGGTCGAACGACGGCGTGACGAGCACCAGCCCGGCGGTCACCAGACCCAGCAGCAGCCATTCGGCCAGGCGGACTCGCTCGCGGAAAAGGAGTCCTTCGAATAGCGTGATGAACGCGGGAAAGCTGGCAAAGCCGAGCGTCGCGATGGCGATGCCGCCCACCTTGACGGAAATGAAGAAAGTGACCCAGTGCGCCGCGAGCAGCGCGCTCGCGATCACCAGCACGAACAACTGGGCCGGCGTCAGCGCGCCCAGCAGCGGTTTGCGGCGCATCCGCGCAAAGATGCCCAGCGACACGACCGCGAATGCCGCCCGTCCCAACGTGATGACCGCGGCGCTGGCCTGGATCAGTTCGCCGAACACGCCGGTCAGGCCGAATAGCACGGCGGCAAGATGAATATAGGTGAGCGCGCGGTGTCGAGTCATGCTGCGAAAGAAGCGGATTGCATCAGAGAAGGCGTGCAATTATTTTTGCGGTGAATTTAAAATCATCGCATGAATCGTATTGCCAAGCTTACGGCGCTCCCGCTGGCGTCCAGCCGCGCTGCCGGGATCGCCATGGCGGTGCTTGGCGCGATCCTCTTTTCCGCCAAGGCCATCGTCGTCAAGTTCACCTACCGCTACGGTATCGACGCGGTCACGCTGATCGCGTTTCGCATGCTGTTCGCGATGCCGTTCTTCGCGGTGGTGGCGTGGCGCCAGTCGCGCCGCGCGGCGCGGGGCGAGATCGTGACGATGACCACGAAGGAACGCCTGCAGGTGTGCGTGCTGGGCCTTCTGGGTTATTACCTGTCCAGCTTCCTGGATTTCCTGGGGCTGCGTTACATCACCGCCAGCCTCGAACGCCTGATCCTGTTTCTGTCTCCCTCGCTCGTCGTGCTGCTGTCGGCCCTCTGGTTCAAACGCCCGATCGAACGCCGGCAATGGCTGGCCATGGTGCTGTCCTACGGGGGCGTGGTGCTGGTGTTCGCGCACGATCTGTCCTTCGGCGGGGGCAGCGAGGTGCTGTTAGGGTCTTTGTTCGTTTTTGGCTCGGCCGCAAGCTATTCTGTGTACCTCATCTGTTCCGGGGAACTGATCAAGCGGATTGGCCCGACGCGGCTGGTGGCCTATGCCATGCTCGTGTCGTGCGTGGCCTGCATCATCCAGTTCTTCGTCGTGCATCCGCCATCGATGCTGATCCAGCCCGCCGCGGTCTACGGTTACTCGATCATTCACGCCACCCTGAATACGGTGGTGCCGGTGTTCATGCTGATGTGGGCGGTCTCGCTGATCGGCGCGCCTACCGCGTCGCTGCTGGGCATGGTGGGACCGGTGTCGGTGCTGTTTCTCGCGTCGTGGTTCCTGGACGAGCCCATCACGGTGTGGCAAATGGGCGGAACCGTCCTGGTGCTGGCGGGGGTGTTTGCGTTGATGGGCGGCGGCGCCGCCCGCGCGCCCGCGGGACAGGACGGCAGGCAATCCCCCCGGTGAAGTCTGCAATTTTGGTCAATTCGCGTTATTTCCAATGAAAGGAGGCCAGCATGGCCAGCAATCTCGTCAAGGCAATTCGTATCGAGCAGCACGGTGGTCCCGAAGTCCTGAAGCTGGTCGAGGTGGAAGTGCCGCCGCCGGCCGCCAACGAAGTCACGATCGAGCAGCACGCCGCCGGCCTGAATTTCATCGATATCTATTTCCGCACGGGCTTGTATCCCCATCCGCTGCCGCATGGCCTGGGTTTTGAAGGCGCGGGCGTGGTCACCGCCGTGGGCGCCGACGTCAAGCACCTGAAGAAAGGCGACCGTGTCGCCTACGGCCAGAGCCCCATTGGCGCGTACGCCAAGGCCCGCAATGTGCCGGCCCTGCAGGTCGTCAAGGTGCCCAAGGGCATCGGCTTTGACGAAGCGGCCGCGCTGATGCTCAAGGGCCTGACGGTGCAGTACCTGTTCCGCCAGACCTACCGCCTGCAAGGTGGCGAAACCATCCTGTTCCATGCCGCAGCCGGCGGCGTCGGGCTGATCGCTTGCCAATGGGCCAAGGCCTTGGGCGTCAAGCTCATCGGCACGGTGTCCAGCCCCGAAAAGGCGGAACTGGCTCGCGAAAATGGCGCCTGGGAAACCATCGACTATTCGCGCGAAAACGTGGTCGAACGCGTGCTGGAGCTGACGGGCGGCAAGAAGGTGCCGGTCGTGTATGACGGCGTGGGCAAGGACACGTGGGAAACCTCGCTGGACTGCATCGAGCCGCGCGGCCTGATGGTCAGCTTCGGCAACGCATCCGGTCCCGTGGCAGGCGTGAACCTGGCCGTGCTGAACCAGAAGGGCAGCCTGTACGTGACGCGCCCCTCGCTGGGCATCCACGTGAACACGCTGGAGAAGCTGCAATCGGCCTCTGAAGAGCTGTTCGACCTGGTGCTGAAAAAGAAGATCAAGGTTCGCATCGACCAGCGCTACGCGCTGGAGCAGGCGGGCGAAGCGCAGACGGCGCTGGCGTCGCGCAAGACGACGGGCGCGACGGTGCTGACGCTGGACTGATTGCAGTACTGATCGCACCACAAAGCAAGGCGGCGCCCCGTGGGGCGCCGCGACAGGCCTGGAGGACGCGCGATGCGCGGACTGCCGGGCTTTTTTTTAATCAGCCGCTGATCAGAGCTTTTCCTGGTTGATGAGGTCTTCCTTGCCGTAGAACTTCACGCCGATGTGAATGCGCTCGCGGCCTTGCGAGCGGCGGTGGCGGTTGGTATCGCGCAGCGAATAGACGCAGCCGCAGTATTCCTGCTGGTAGAAGTTCTCGCGCTTGCTGATTTCGATCATGCGGGCCGAACCGCCGCCCTTGCGCCAGTTGTAGGTCCAGTAGATCAGATCGTCGTAACGCGCGGCGGCGCGTTCGCCGCAACCGTTGATCTGGTTCATGTCCTTCCAGCGCGAGATGCCGAGCGAGCTGGTGATGGTGTCAAAGCCATGCTCGTGAGCGTAGAGCGCGGTGCGTTCGAAGCGCATGTCAAAGCACGCCGTGCAGCGCTCGCCGCGCTCGGGGGCGTCTTCCATGCCCTTGACGCGGTCGAACCAGTTGTCCATGTCGTAGTCGGCGTCGATGAATTCGATGCCGTGCTGCTCCGCGAAGCGGATGTTCTCCTGCTTGCGGATTTCGTACTCTTTGACCGGATGGATGTTCGGGTTGTAGAAGTAGATCGCGTAATCAATGCCGGAGGCCGTCATGGCCTCCATGACCTCGCCGGAACAGGGCGCGCAGCACGAATGCATCAGCACCTTGCTGCGGCCGGCGGGCAGGTCGAGTTTGGGGCGGACGAGTTCAGACATGGCGGTGGGGCAAAAGCGGAAAAACCCTTATTTTACGACGAGTTGCCGTCACCCCAGCACCGTTGTCCACAGTTCCCGCACCGCGGCGCGTTCCGGCTGGAGCTGATCGGGCGCCACGCGGGCCTTTTCCACGCCCTGCAGGCGCAACTGATGCTGCACGCGCCGCAGGGTGCGGTAGGCGTCGCCCGACCGCGCGGCCAGCTCGGGCGGGATCAGCCCCACTTCGGCGGCCAGGCGCAGCAGCGTGATGTTGCCCAGGTTGCGTACCAGCACCGGGTGCGTGCCCGCGTGGCACAGCACCAGGTATTGCGTCACGAACTCCACGTCGACCATGCCGCCGCGGTCGTGCTTCAAGTCGAAGCGGTCCGAGGTGTTCGGATGGCCGGCATTGATTTTTTCGCGCATGGCCAGCACTTCGTCGCGCAGCGCTGCCGTGTCGCGCGGCAGCACCAGGATGTCCTCGCGGATCTTTTCAAAACGCGCACCCACGTTGGCGTCGCCGGCCGCGAAACGCGCGCGGGTCAGCGCCTGGTGTTCCCAGGCCCAGGCGTGCTTGTGCTGGTATTCCTCGAAGGCTTCGATCGATACCGCCAGCAGTCCCGCGTCGCCGTCGGGGCGCAGGCGCAGGTCGGTCTCGTACAGCCGCCCCGACGAGGTCATGGTCGACAGCCAGGACGACATGCGCCGGCCCAGCTTGGCATAGACCTCCGCGGCATCGTCGCGCGGGTCGTCGAAGAGGAACACGAGATCCAGGTCTGAGGCGTAGCCCAACTCCTTGCCGCCCAGTTTGCCGTACGCAATGACGGCAAAGCGCGGCTCGGCGCCTTCGGCTTTGTTCACGAGCGGCCACGCGCGGCGGATGGTCTCGGTCAGCAACAGATCCGCCAGCGCCGACAACTGGTCGGCCAGCTTTTCAACGGTGAGCTCGCCCTCCAGGTCCTGCGCCAGCAGCTGGAAGCTGGCCTGGCGCTGCACGTCGCGCATCAGGTTCATCTGGCGCTCGATGTCGGGGGCGCCGTCCGGCAGGCGGCAGGCGTCCAGGTCCGCCGTGAGCTGCCGCGCGATCTGGCCGAAGTCGAGCGGTTCAAAGAGCGTGCGCCAGTCGATCAGGCTGTCGAGCAGCAATGGGTGTTGCGTCAGGTACTGCGCGGCCCAGGGGCTGGCGGCCACCATGCGCGCCACGCGCGCCAGTGTGTCCGGGTATTCGGCCAGCAGCGCCAGGTACGCGCTGCGCTGCGCGATCTTTTCTATGAGGTCAAAGAGCCGCACCGCGGCCTCGTGCGGCGCGGGCGTCTGCAGCGCGGCGCGCAGCGCGGCCGGAAGCAGGACCTCCATGCGGCGGCGGCTGCTTTCGGGCAGGCTGCGCACGCGGTGGCTGCCGGACAGCGTCTGGGCCCGGCGCAGCAGGTCGTCCGCGTCCTGGCCAAACGCCTGGCGGATCTGGTCGGTAAGCTCGCTTTCGCTATCGGGTTCTTCCTGGCTGGACGGCGCCTCGCCCGGCGTGGGGGCAGGCGCCGCTTCTTCCTCGCCCATGCCCACCATGCGGAACACGTTGCGGAAGGTCTGCGACACGAAGTCGCGGTGCGCGGCCAGCGTGCTCTCGAATGCGTCGGGCGTCATGCCCAGCGCCTCGGCCAGGGCGGCCCGCAGGGCGGGGTCGCCGGGCAGCAGATGGGTCTGCTCGTCTTCGCGATATTGCAGCGCGTGCTCGGTGCGGCGCAGGAACCGGTAGGCCTCTTCAAGCCGGCGGGCGTCGTCTTGCGGCACCAGGCCGGCCACGCATTCGGCATGCAGCGCTTCCAGCAAGCCGCGCTTTTGCAGCGCCGGCATGCGGCCGCCGCGGATCAGCTGCGCCAGTTGCACCACGAACTCGATCTCGCGGATGCCGCCGTCGCCCAGCTTGATGTTGTTGGCGCTGTCGATGCCATTGCGCGCCGACGCGCGGCGCTGCCAGTCCTGGCGGATGCGTTCGCGCAGCGCGCGCAGCGCGGCCAGCGCATCGAAGTCAAAGTACTTGCGGTAGACGAAGGGCACGCGCAGGCTTTCAAGTTGGCGGGCCTGCGCGGCGCTGTCGCTGTCTTCGAAGGCTTGCGCCGGCATCAGGCGCGCCTTCAGCCATGCATAACGCTCCCATTCGCGCCCCTGGCCGATCAGATAGTGCTCCAGCGCGTCCAGGCTCCAGGCCAACGGGCCGGCGTCGCCGTCCGGGCGCAGGCGCAGGTCGGTGCGGAACACCTGGCCGTTGGCGTCCACCTCGGACAGCACCGGCATCATGCGGCGCGTCAGGCGGCCGTAAAACTCGTGATGGCTGATGCGGCGGGGTCCGTCGGTTTCGCCTTCCTCGCCGTAGAGCATGATGAGGTCGATGTCGGACGACACGTTCAGCTCGCACCCGCCCAGCTTGCCCATGCCCACGATCAGCATTTCCTGGGGCTTGCCCGTGGCCGGGTCGCGCGGCACGCCGTGCACGGCCGCCAGTTCGGCGGCCACGCTGCGGTAGGCGGCTGCCACCGCCATGTCCGCCAGCGTGGTCATGGCGCCCACCACTTCTTCAAGCGGGGCTTGTCCGGACAGGTCGCGCACGATCAGCACGCTGAAGACGCGTTCGCGCAGCTTGCGCAGCACCATGCGGCAAACATCCACCGGCAAGGCGCCGGTCACGGCCGTGCCGGCCAGTTCGTTCTGCCATTGCGCCATCAACGCCGGTGTGACGGGTTGTTTCACCGCCTCGTCCAGCCACGCGGCCAGATCCGGGTGAGCGTCCAGACGGCGGCGCAGATGGCCGGACCAGGCGAGGGCAGGGGCGATAAGTGATGGTTTCGACATGGTGCAAAGGGCGGCAGACGGATGGACGTGTTTCAGGTATAAGTGGGGACGATACTGCAAGACATCTCCTCCTGCCCACTGATCCGTGTCTGTTCCAAAAAAAGTGCTCCGCAGCCTGTACTGGGCCGCGCTGACCGTCTATGGCGTTGTCGCCATCGGGTTTCTGGGCGTGCGCTATTGGGTCCTCCCGCGGGTGGATCAGTGGCGCCCTCAGATTGAAGCCTACGCCAGCCAGGCGTTGGGCGCCCGCGTTACGATCGGCGCGATCAAGGCCAACTGGCAAGGGCTCAATCCCCGGCTCGATCTCGCCGCCGTCCAGGTCTACGACGACGAGACGGATCCGGTATTGAGCCTGCCGTCCGTGTCCGCGGTCGTGGCATGGCGCAGCATCCTGTCCCTGTCGCCCACCCTGGTGCGGCTGCGGCTCGAAAAGCCGGAACTGACGCTGCGGCGGGACACGTCAAACCATCTGTGGGTCGCTGGCCAGAATATCGACCTGAATACCAGCGACCACGCTTCCGACCTGAACCATCCCGGCCTGCGCTGGCTGGCGGCGCAGCGCGAGCTGCTGGTCAGCGACGCCACGCTGCGCTGGCAGGACGAACTGCGCCAGGCGCCCGAGCTCACGCTGGAAGGCGTCGACTTCCTGGTGCGCAACGGCAGTCTCTCGCATCGGTTCGTGCTGCAGGCATCCGCGGGGCCGGCGCTGGCCCACAAACTGGAGCTGCGCGGCGAATTCAACCGCAGCCTGTTTGCCGCCGACGCCAAGAAGCCCGCCAACTGGAGCGGCCAGATCTTTGCCCAGGTCGATGACGTGGAACCGCTGGCCTGGGCGCCCTGGATCGACGTGGCCCGGCTAGCCGGCCGCATCGCCGCGCGCGCGTGGTGGCAGCTCGACCACGGCAAGTTCACCAAATTGACGAGCGACGTCGCCGCGCGCGGCGTGTCCTGGCGCGCGTCGCCGGACGGGCCCGCCTTTCAGGGCGGTTCGGGCCAGTTGCGCATTGCCGCGCTGCCGGGCGATTTCGTGACGATCGATGGCCTGCCGATGGCGCGCAGCCCCGGCGCGGCCGACGTGACGGTCAAGGGCGCGGTGCACCAGTTGCGCGTGACGCTTCCGGGCGTCTTCGAGACGCCGACGCTGCGGGCCGACGACCTGGAGCTCGACGCCCAGGTCAAGGGGCCTGATGCGGACAACTGGTTCGTGGACGTGGCCCAGATGCGCCTGGCCAATGAAGACATGGATGTGCGTCTGCAAGGCCAGTGGCGCAAAGAGGGCAAGACCGCGGCGGGCAGCGCCGACGTGCGCGGCACGATGGTGCGCGGGTCGATGCCCGCCATCCACCGTTATCTGCCGCTCGAGGTGAACGCCGACGCCCGTGAATGGCTGGCGACCGGTTTGCCTGCCGGCCAGATGCATTCGGCGGCCATCACGCTCAAGGGGGATCTGGACGACTTCCCGTTCGGTGCGCCGGGCGCCACCGGCGAATTCGTCATCGCCGGCGCGTATTCCGGCGCGAAGGTCGACTACGCGCCGGCGGGCGAGAACCGCAAGGGCTGGCCGATGCTGGAAAACCTGTCGGGCAGTTTCCGCATCGACAAGGTGAGCCTGGCGCTGGACAGCGCGGGCGGCGCGGTGGCGCACACCGGCAAGGGGCACACCGTCACGTTGGGCGCCGTGAAGGCGGCCATTCCCAACATGGAGCATGACTCGGAACTGCGGGTCACCGGCGACACCTCGGGGCCGGTGGCGGCCTATCTGGCGCTGGCCGCGAATTCTCCGTTGGGCGAGCTGCTGGACGGGGCCTTGGACGAGGCCCACGGCACCGGCGACTGGCGCATGCCGCTCGACCTGAAGGTGCCGCTGCTCAATACCGATGACACTCAGGTCCAGGGGCGTATCCGTTTCTCGGACAATTCCTTTACCTTCATGCCCGAGATCCCGCCGCTCAGCCAGATCCACGGTGACCTGGAGTTTTCAGAAAAGGGCGTGCAGACCAAGGGCATCCGGGCGCAATTCCTGGGCGGACCCGCCAACATCTACGGCACGCTGGCGCAAGGCACGGACGCGCTGCGTTTTGACGGCACCCTGTCGGGGACCGGGCTGGCGCAGTTGAGCCGCGCCGCATCGATGTCGCGTTTCACCGGCCGCGCGGCCTACAAAGGCCGGCTGCTTTACCTGAAAGGCGGCGCCATCGACATATCGGCCGAGTCCGACCTGGTTGGCATGGCGATCGACATGCCGGCGCCCGCCGGCAAGCCGGCCAAGTCCGCGCAGTTGCTGAAGCTGCAATGGTCGCCGGCGCAGGACCGCGGCGCCCGCGACCGGCGCTGGCTGACGGCCAGCCTGGGCGATAACGTCAACGCCTTGTTCGAACGGGATCCCGCCGAGGGTTCGGCCGCCTACTTTTCGCGCGGCGCGCTGGGCATCGGGCGGCCGGCCAGCCTGCCGGAGCGCGGGCTGAGCCTTAACGCCAGCCTGCCCGAACTGGACATGGACGCCTGGGATGCCGTCTCCGAGGGATTCAACGTGGCGCCCGCGAAGGGGCGGCCGCCTTCCAAGCCCATCCTGCCGCAGCCCGAGCGCATCAGTCTGGCTGCCGGCGCGCTGCACACCAGCGGCTACACCCTCAATGACCTGACGCTGTATGCCACGCGCCCCGCGCCGGCGCGCTGGCGCGTTGAACTGGAATCGCGGCAGGCGGCAGGCACGCTGGAATGGCGCGAGGCGCAGGGCGCCATCGCCGGGCAGATCACCGCCCGCCTGAAGCATCTGTCCATTGCGGGCGAGGGCGACTCCAACCAGGCCGACAAGGCGCTGGCCTCCGGCAACGACCTGTCCGACATTCCCGCGATCGATCTGCAGGCCAATCAATTCTTGTTGTATGGCAAGAACCTGGGGGCGCTGCAGGTGACGGGCACCAACCTGGAGCGGGGGCGGCAATGGCGGCTGGACAAGCTGTCCATCACCAATGATTCGGCGGCCTTGAACGCCACGGGCAATTGGGGGCTTGAAGGGCCGAACCGGGGGCTGACCGTCGATGCCGTGCTCAAGCTGGAAAACGTCGGCGACTTCATGAGCCGCATCGGCTTTGAGAACGTCGTGTCCAACGGCAAGGGAACGATTCAGGGCAAGGCGACCTGGCGCAACCTGCCGTGGACGCACGATATCGCCGACGTGGTGGGCGATGTGGTCGTCAGCCTGGACAACGGCCGCTTCATGCACGTGAACTCCCGCACGGCGCGCCTGTTGGAGCTGCTGTCGCTGCAGTCGCTGCAGCGGCTGGCGCGGCTGGACGTCAATCCCACGAACCTGCTGCGGGACGGGTTTCCGTTCGACACCATCCGCGGCAACGTCAAGGTGGCCGACGGCACGCTGAATACCGAAGGCTACAAGATCAACGGTCCGGTGGCCGCAATCGTCCTGGCGGGCGGCGTGAACCTCGTCAAGGAGCGCTGGGACATGAAGGCGGTGGTGATTCCCAATCTGGACGCCAGCGGCGCGGCAATGGTCACCGCGCTGGCGGTCAACCCGCTGATCGGCCTGGGCGCGTTCGTCACGCAGTGGCTCCTCAAGCAGCCGCTGGCGCGCGCGATGACGATGGAATACGCCGTCACGGGAAGCTGGGACGACCCGCGCATCGAACCCATCGACGCCTCGGGCAAGGAACCGGACAAGCAGACGCCCCGGCCGGCCAATTCCTCGCCGCGCCGGATGCCGGAGTTCATCGAGCACTGAGCCAGCCGCCCACGAAAAAGCCGCCTCGAAGGCGGCTTTTTCGTGGGCGCGGACGGTGCGCTTACTTCTTCTTCATCATGTCGAAGAATTCGGCGTTGGTCTTGGTGGCGCGCATCTTGTCCAGGATGAATTCCATGGACTGGACTTCGTCCATGTCGTGAATGAACTTGCGCAGCACCCACACCTTCTGGAGCAGGTCGGGGGCGATCAGCAGCTCTTCGCGGCGGGTGCCCGACTTGTTCAGGTTGATGGACGGGTAGACGCGCTTTTCGGCCAGGCGGCGCTCGAGGTGGACTTCGGAGTTGCCGGTGCCCTTGAATTCTTCATAGATGACTTCATCCATGCGGCTGCCGGTTTCGATCAGCGCGGTGCCCAGGATGGTCAGCGAGCCGCCTTCTTCCAGGTTGCGCGCCGCGCCGAAGAAGCGCTTCGGGCGCTGCAGGGCGTTGGCGTCCACGCCGCCGGTCAGCACCTTGCCGGAGGCCGGCACGACGGTGTTGTAGGCGCGGGCCAGACGGGTGATCGAGTCCAGCAGGATCACGACGTCCTTCTTCATTTCGACCAGGCGCTTGGCCTTCTCGATGACCATTTCGGCCACTTGCACGTGACGGGTGGCGGGCTCGTCGAAGGTCGAGGCCACGACTTCACCGCGCACCGTGCGCTGCATTTCGGTCACTTCTTCCGGGCGTTCGTCGACCAGCAGGACGATCATGACCGCGTCGGGGTAGTTGGTGGTGATGGCGTGCGCAATGTGCTGCATCATCACCGTCTTGCCGGACTTGGGGCTGGCGACGATCAGGCCGCGCTGGCCCATGCCGATGGGGGCGAAGACGTCGAGGATCCGGCCAGTGAGGTTTTCCTCGCTCTTGATGTCGCGTTCCAGGCGGATGACGCGATTCGGGTGCAGCGGCGTCAGGTTCTCGAACATGATGCGATGCTTGATCGCCTCGGGCGCCACGCCGTTGACCTTGTCCACCTTCACCAGGGCAAAGTAGCGCTCGCCATCCTTGGGGGTGCGCACTTCGCCTTCGATGGAGTCGCCGGTGTGCAGATTGAAGCGGCGGATCTGCGACGGAGAAATGTAGATGTCGTCGGTGCTGGCCAGATACGAGGTTTCCGGCGAGCGCAGGAAACCGAAGCCGTCGGGCAGGACTTCAAGAACGCCGTCGCCGAAGATCTGCTCGCCTTGCTTGGCGCGCCGCTTCATGATGGCGAACATCAGTTCCTGCTTGCGCAGGCGGTTGGCGTTTTCGATTTCCAGGCCAGCGGCCATTTCGAGCAGCTGCGAGACGTGCAGCGCCTTCAGTTCGTTGAGGTGCATCGCGGTGGGTGTTGGGGGAAAAGTAAAGGAGGGCTCTGGCGGCGCGCCACGGACGGGCTCGCGCGGTACTGAATGAGCGCCGCCTATGCGGCGGCGCCCTCGGTTACAGCACGCGATTTACAACGCGCCGTCCAGGAATGCGGTGAGTTGCGACTTCGACAGCGCGCCAACCTTGGTGGCGGCAGCCTGGCCGTCTTTAAAGAGCATAAGGGTGGGAATGCCGCGGATGCCGTACTTGGTGGCCGTGCCCTGGTTTTCATCCACGTTCAGCTTGGCGATCGTCAAGCGGCCTGCGTATTCGGCGGCGACTTCTTCCAGGATGGGGGCGATCATCTTGCAGGGGCCACACCAGGCAGCCCAGTAGTCCACCAGCACCGGCTGGCCGGATTTCAACACATCGGCATCGAAGCTGGCGTCACTGACGTTCTTGATTTGGTCGCTCATGATGGTGATTCTCGGTTCGGCAGCAAAAGGCGCGTTAAGACGCGCCTTGCCGTTGTTCTTGTTTGTGGAATGGACTCAAGCATACCACTGTCAATAACAACAGGCATACCACTGTTAATAACAACAGGGTTTGCAGGATTTTGTGTAGGATGTTGCGGCGCAGCTGTCGCGATCCGGGCGGTCAAAGTCCGGAACGGCGGTTGTGACTGTCATCATCCTACCGAAATCGGACCTGGTCAGGTCGTGCGCATCCCACCCGGAGCCGCGCAGAATCTAGGCTTGTCCGTAAAATGTCGGTTTTTTTCCACAGATGTTGGGGATAACTTGGCCACTCCACGTTACAACGAGGCGTCCATCCGCGTCCTGAAGGGGCTGGAACCCGTGCGGCAGCGCCCGGGCATGTACACCCGCACCGAAAACCCCCTGCACGTCGTGCAGGAGGTCATCGATAACGCCGCAGACGAGGCCTTGGCCGGCTACGGCAAACAGATCCAGGTCACGCTGCACGCTGATGGCAGCGTGTCCGTCGAAGACGACGGCCGCGGCATTCCCGTCGGCCTGCATCCCGAAGAAAACGCGCCCGTCGTCGAACTCGTGTTCACGCGCCTGCACGCGGGCGGCAAATTCGACAAGGCCGGCGGCGGCGCGTACGCCTTCTCCGGCGGCCTGCACGGCGTCGGCGTGTCCGTCACCAACGCGCTGGCCACCCGCCTGGAAGTCGTCGTCTGGCGCGACAACGCCGTTAGCCGCCTGGTGTTCAAGGGCGGCGATGTCGCCGAGCCCCTGGCGCCTTACGACCAGGGCGGCCGCAAGAAGTCCGGCACCCGCGTGCGCGTCTGGCCGGACGCCAAGTATTTCGACAGCCCCAATATTCCGCTGGGCGAGCTCACCCACCTCTTGCGCAGCAAGGCCGTGCTGCTGCCGGGCGTGAAGGTCACGCTCGTCAACGAGAAAACCGGGGACACCAAGACCTGGCAGTACCAGGACGGCCTGCGCGGCTACCTGGCCGAGGCCCTGGCGGGCGCCGAGCTGATGGTGCCGTTCTTCGAAGGCGCGCAATACGCCGGCGCCGACCACGAAAACTTCGCCGAGGGCGAGGGCGCCCAATGGGTCGTGGCCTGGACCGAGGACGGCAACGCGGTGCGCGAGTCCTACGTCAACCTCATCCCCACGCCGGCCGGCGGCACGCACGAGTCCGGTCTGCGCGAAGGCCTGTTCGGCGCCGTGAAGGGGTTTGCCGAGCTGCACAGCCTGCTGCCCAAGGGCGTGAAGCTGCTGCCCGAAGACGTCTTTGCCCGCGCCAGCTTCGTGCTGTCGGCCAAGGTGCTCGATCCGCAATTCCAGGGCCAGATCAAGGAACGCCTGAACAGCCGCGATGCCGTGCGCCTGGTGGGCGGGTTCTCCAAGAGCGCGCTCGATCTGTGGCTGCACAGCAATGTGGAATACGGCAAGAAGCTTGCCGAACTGGCCATCCGGCAGGCGCAGGCGCGCCAGCGTTCCGCCCAAAAGGTCGAAAAGCGCAAGAGTTCCGGCGTGGCGGTCCTGCCCGGCAAGCTGACCGACTGCGAGTCCAGCGACGCCACGCGCACCGAGGTATTCCTGGTCGAGGGCGATTCGGCCGGCGGCTCGGCCAAGATGGGCCGCGACAAGGAATTCCAGGCCATCCTGCCGCTGCGCGGCAAGGTGCTCAACTCCTGGGAGGTCGACCGCGACCGCCTCTTTGCCAACAACGAGATCCACGACATTTCCGTGGCGATCGGCGTGGATCCGCACGGGCCCAACGATACGCCCGACCTGTCCGGCCTGCGCTACGGCCGCATCTGCATTCTGTCGGACGCGGACGTCGACGGCTCGCACATTCAGGTGCTGCTGCTGACGCTGTTCTACCGCCACTTTCCCAAGCTCGTCGAGGCCGGCAACGTCTACGTCGCCAAGCCGCCGCTGTTCCGTCTGGACGTGCCGGCGCAGGGCAAGCGTCCCGCCCGCAAGATCTACTGTCTTGACGAAGGCGAGCTCGAGGCCGCGCAGGACAAGCTGCGCAAGGAAGGCGTGCGCGAAGGCGCGTGGGCCGTCAGCCGGTTCAAGGGCCTGGGCGAAATGAACCCCGAGCAGTTGTGGGAAACCACCATGAATCCGGACACGCGCCGCCTGCTGCCGGTGGGCTATGGCGACCAGACTCCCGACGACACCACCCGCATGTTCGACATGCTGATGGGCAAGGGCGAGTCCTCGCAACGCCGCGCGTGGATCGAGGAAAAGGGCAACCTGGCGGAGCTCGACATCTGATGACCGCGACCGTGCCCGGGCAAGCCCGCATGGTCGTCGACCTGACCGCCGACGACTACGCGGATTTCGCCGCCTATGTGTACAAACGGCCGGAACTGCGCCGCCGCCGTTACCGGTCCCATCTGCGCTTCGGCGTCCTGATGATCGTGGCCTTGCTTGCCTACCTGATCTGGCAGACCTGGGACGGCAAGGGGCCCAACTGGGGTGCGCTGCTGCCGGTGTATTTCCAGGGCCTGGCGGTGGGCCTGGGCATCCTCGCGTTGCTGGCCCTGGCGTACGAATACGTGCTGCCCGGCCTCGTGAAGATGAACACGCGCCGCATGCTGGCCAAGCAGCCCGACACCCTTTACCTGGGGCGGCACGAGCTGGACTTCGGGCCGGACGGCGTCACGGACACCACTGCCACCGCCTCCGGGCACATGGCGTGGTCCGACGTGCGGCGGGTCGAGGAAACCCCCGAGCACCTCTACGTCATCCTGGGCACGTTGCAAGGCGTGATCATCCCCAAGCGCGGGCAGGACGCCGCCACGCTGCAGGCTGTGCGCACCCAGATGCGCGCGCATGTCGCCGACACGCAGTTCCTGGCCCCGTCCGCCTGAGGCGCATTGACGCCGTTTCGATGAAATTGTCTACCTGAATACAACATGACCGACACCAATCAACCCGGCCTGTTCGACTCCAATCCGCCCGGCGGCGACGGCGATGGCAACGCCGCCATCACGCTGGCGCGCTACGCGGAGCAGGCCTATCTGGACTACGCGGTGTCCGTGGTGCGCGGCCGCGCGCTGCCCGACGTGGGCGACGGGCAGAAGCCCGTGCAGCGCCGCATCCTTTTCGCCATGCAGGCAATGGGGTTGGGCTCCGGCGCCAAGCCCGTCAAATCGGCGCGCGTCGTGGGCGACGTGCTCGGTAAGTACCATCCGCACGGCGACCAGGCGGCGTACGACGCCATGGTCCGCATGGCGCAGGACTTTTCGCTGCGCTATCCGCTGATCGACGGCCAGGGCAACTTCGGTTCGCGCGATGGCGACAACGCCGCCGCCATGCGTTACACGGAAGCGCGCCTCACGCCGATCGCCAAGCTGCTGCTCGACGAACTGGACGAGGGCACGGTGGATTTCGTGCCCAACTACGACGGCAGCCAGCAAGAGCCGCAGATGCTGCCGGCGCGCCTGCCCGTGATGCTGCTGAACGGCGCCTCGGGCATCGCCGTGGGCATGGCCACCGAGATCCCCCCGCACAACCTGCGCGAAGTCGCGCAGGCCTGCGTGGCGCTCATCAAGCAGCCGCAGTTGCCCGACGAAGAACTGTACGCCATGATCCCCGGCCCGGACTTCGCGGGCGGCGGCCAGATCATCACCCCGGCGGCCGACATCGCGCAGATCTACAGTGGGGGCCGCGGGTCCCTGAAGGTGCGCGCGCGCTGGCAGTTCGAGGAACTGGCGCGCGGCCAGTGGCAACTGGTCGTCAACGAGCTGCCGCCGGGCACCTCGGGCCAGAAGGTGCTGGAAGAAATCGAGGAAATCACCAATCCCAAGGTCAAGACGGGCAAGAAGAGCCTGACGCCGGAGCAGACGCAGGCCAAGGCGGTCATGCTGAACCTGCTGGATGCGGTGCGCGACGAATCCGGCAAGGACGCCGCCGTTCGTCTGGTCTTCGAGCCCAAGACCTCGCGGGTCGACCGCGACGAATTCGTCAACACGCTGCTGGCGCAGACCAGCATGGAAGGCAGCGCCAGCGTCAACCTGGTGTGCATCGGCACCGACGGCCGTCCGCGCCAGAAGGGCCTGCGCGACATCCTGGTCGAATGGCTGGCGTTCCGCACCAATACCGTGGTGCGCCGCACGCGCTTCCGCCTGGACAAGGTCATTGACCGCATCCACGTGCTGGAAGGGCGCATGGTCGTCTACCTGAACGTGGACGAGGTCATCCAGACGATCCGCGAATCCGACGAGCCCCGCGCCGCGTTGATGCAACGCTTCAAGCTGTCCGAACGGCAAGCCGAGGACATCCTCGAAATGCGTTTGCGCCAGCTGGCCCGCCTGGAAGGCTTCAAGATTGAGCAGGAACTGGCCGACAAGCGCAAGGAACAGGTCTCGCTGCAAGAACTTTTGGACAACCCCACGACGCTCAAGCGCCTGCTGGTCAAGGAAATCGAAGCCGACGCCAAGCAATATGGCGACGAGCGCCGCACCCTGATCGAGACGGCCGAGCGCGCCGTGCTTGAAACCAAGGTGCTGGACGAGCCTGTCACCGTGATCGTTTCGCAAAAGGGCTGGCTGCGGGCCCGTCAGGGCCACGGCCATGACGCCGCGCAATTCGGCTTCAAGCAGGGCGACGATCTGTACGGCGCCTTCGAGTGCCGCACCACCGACACGCTGATCGCGGTTGGCGACAACGGCCGGGTCTATTCCGTGCCGGTGTCCGGCCTGCCGTCGGCGCGTGGCGACGGCCAGCCGGTCACCACGATGATCGACCTGGAATCGGGCACGCGCATCGTCCACACCATCGCGGCCTCGGCCGACAGCCGGTGGCTGCTGGCAACGCGCGGCGGCTACGGGTTCGCGGCCAAGCTGTCCGACATGGTCAGCCGCCAGCGGGCCGGCAAACAGTTCATCACCCTTGAGACGGGCGACGAACTGCTGCGTCCGGTGCCGTTGTTCGCCGGCGCCCAGCAACTGGCGCTGCTGTCGCAAAAGGGCAAGTTCCTGGTCTTCGGCCTGGACGAAGTGAAGTCGCTGGCGGGCGGCGGACGCGGCACCATCCTGATGGGGCTGGACGGCGCGGACAAGCTCGATCAGACCGTGCCGATCGGCACGTTGGGGCTGCGCGCCACCGGCATCTACCGCAACAAGATGACCGAGGACATCCTGGCGGGTGCGGACCTGGCGGTCTACGTCGGCAAGCGGGCCCGCAAGGGGCGCGCACTGGACGTGCGGCCCAAGCAGCCGTTGCTGTCTCCGGTGCTGGGTTGAGGCCTGCCCGCCGCCTGACGCAGCAAAGGCCCGGCGGCGCGCGCGTGTTGCGCCGCCGGTATGCGATCCGGGGGCGGGCATGACCGGCGGCCACGCCGTCCGGCCGCGGCTTGCCCACGTCGATGCCCTGCGCGGCTTTGCGCTCTTCGGCATCCTGGTGGTCAACATCGGCGTGTTCGCCTTTCCGTTCTATGGCGGGGGCGTGGCCGACCCGGTCTATTCGCGCCCGGTCGACGTGACGGTCCGGTGGCTGATCGCCTGGTTATTCGAGACCAAGTTCTACCTGCTATTTTCCTTCCTGTTCGGCTACAGCTTCACCCTGCAGATGACGGCCGCTGAACAGGCCGATGCCGCCTTCGCGCCGCGCTTCCTGCGCAGGCTGGCGGGGCTGGCCGTCCTGGGCTTTGCGCACGCCATCCTGTTCTACCAGGGCGACATCCTGGTGACCTATGCCTTGCTGGGCTTCGCGTTGCTGCTGTGCCGGCGCATGGATCCGGGTCGTGCGCTGCGCGTGGCGCTGTGGCTGATCGCGCTGGCGTCGGCGGTGTGGGCGATCCTGGGCGCACTGACATTCCTGGATCCGGCGCCCGCTGGATACGCCGCGCTGTACAAGGCCGAGGCGCTGGCCTCCATCGAGGCGTATCGCGGCACCATCGGCACCACGATCGCGCAGCACATCAAAGAGCTCACGGAAACCATCTGGTTCACCGTGCTGCTCGTGCAGGGGCCTTTCGTCTTTGCCATGTTCCTGGCCGGCTATGCGCTGGGGCGGCGTAATGCGCTGGCGGACCCGTGGCGCTCGCGCCGCGCGCTTGGGCTGCTCTGCGCGCTGGGCCTCTTACCGGGCCTGGCCGGCGCCGCTGCCTACGCGACCAGCGCCTTGCCACAGGCCCGCGTGGTGTGGGAACTGCCGGGATTGGCCGTGGGCCTTTTCACGGCGCCGCTCTTGAGCCTATCGTACGGTGCGGCGTTCCTGCTGGCGCTGCGCACGGGGCCGGGCGAGCGCCTGGGGGCGTGGCTGGCGCCAGCGGGACGGATGGCGCTGAGCAACTACCTGATGCAGTCGGTCGTCTGCGCATTCCTCTTCACGGCCTGGGGCTTGCGGCTGTATGCCGCTGTGCCGCCCCTGGCCGCATTCCTTGCCGCGGTGGCCATCTTTGCCGCCCAGCTGCCGCTGTCCGCATGGTGGTTGCGGCGCCACGCCTACGGACCCGTCGAATGGTTCCTGCGCGCGCTCACGATCGGCGCCTGGCCGCCCTGGCGCCGCGTGGCGCCAGGCTGACCGAACCTGCGCGAAGCGGGCCTTTTGACTCCGCTTCAACGGCCGGCGTCTAGTCGCCCGATTGCGCGATGGCGGCGTCGATGGCGCCGGTCAGCCGTTCGGTCAACTGGTCCAGTTCGTCCTCGGAAATGATGAAGGGCGGCGCAAGCAGCACGTGATCACCTTGGCGGCCATCGATCGTGCCGCCCATGGGATAGACCATCAGGCCCCGCGCCATGGCCTCGCGCTTGATCCGCGCATGCAGTGCCAGATCGGGATCGAAGGTCTGTTTGGTGCCGCGGTCCCGGACCAGTTCCACGCCCATGAAAAGGCCCCGGCCACGGATGTCTCCGACGTGCGGATGGTCGCCCAGCGCCTCCTGCAGCCGCTGCGCAAGGCCTGCGCCCATCACCCGCACCCGCTCCAGCAGCCCGTCGCGCCGGATCACGTCCTGCACCGCCAGCGAGGCCGCGCAGGCCAGCGCATGGCCAAGATAGGTGTGGCCGTGCTGGAAAAAGCCGCTGCCTTGCTGCATGGCCTGCACGATGTGCTGCTGCGCCATGACCGCGCCGATGGGCTGGTAGCCGCCGCCCAGGCCTTTGGCAATGGTGATGAGATCCGGCGTCACGCCTTCTTGTTCGACGGCATACAGGGTGCCGGTCCGGCCCATGCCGCACATGACCTCGTCGGCGATGAACAGCACGCCGTGACGGTCGCAGACCTCGCGGATCCGGCGGAAATAGCCGGGCACGGCCGTCACTGCGCCGGACGTGGCGCCCACCACGGGTTCCGCCACGAATGCCATCACCGAGTCGGGGCCGAGGCGCTGGATGGCCGCTTCCAGTTCCTTGCCCAGCCGCTCGCCGTACTGGTCGGCGGTCTCGCCGCTGTGCTGGTCGCGATAGGCATAGCAGGGCGACACGTGTTCGACCTCGATGAGCAGCGGCGCGAACTGCGCGCGCCGCCACGCATTGCCCCCGACCGCCAGCGCGCCCAGCGTATTGCCGTGATAGCTCTGCCGCCGCGCGATGATGTGGCGGCGCTGCGGCTGGCCGATTTCGACGAAATACTGGCGCGCCATCTTCAGCGCCGCTTCCACCGCTTCTGATCCGCCGGACACGAAGTAGGCATGCGATGTGCCTGCCGGGGCGTCGGCCACGAGCCGGGCCGCCAGCTTTTCCGCGACCTCGGTCGTAAAGAAGCTGGTGTGGGCGTAGGCCAGCGCGTCCACCTGCGCGTGCAGCGCGGCCTGGACGTCGGGGTGGTTGTGCCCCAGGCACGACACTGCCGCGCCGCCGGAGCCGTCTAGATATGCGCGGCCGGCGCTGTCATGGATCCAGACACCCTGGCCGCGCACGGCGACGGCAGGCGTATGGCGAAGGGAGCGATGCAGGACGCGGGATTGGCTCATGCTGCGAAGTTCCTAGGTCAGGTTGAGGAGGTTGCCGGCCCGAAGGCCCGGCCCGGGCGGCGCGCGAGCGCGCCATTCCAGTAAACGTTGTCGGCTTGCAGGCGCTGTTCCACCTCGGCCAGCCTGTCCAGCACGGCTTGGCCGCCGCGGGCCGTCAGGCGGGCGATCAGGTGTTCGGCCAGTCCCAAGAGCCCGGCCGTCGTGTGAAGGAACGAGCCCGGCCCCTGGCGCGCGGGCTGCGCGCGCACGCCGTCGAGGTCGGGCGGGGCAAACCGCAGGGTGTGGCGGGCGTCCAGCGCAAGCGGCGAGAGCGGATCGTCGGTCAGCGCCACTAGCGCCACACCGCGCTGAGCCGCCTGGCGCGCGAGCTGGACGGTGGCCGTGGGATAGGGCGCCTGCGAGATGACGATCAGCGCGTCGCCCGCGCCCAGGTTGTCCGCCTGCTCGGCGGGCGCGCCGCCCAGCCCGTCAATGAGGACGCTGTTGCGTCGCACGAGCTGATAGGCATATCGCATCTGGAACGCGATGCCGAAGGCCGAGCGCGTTCCCAGGAAACCGACCTGACGCGCGTCCAGCAGGGTCTGCACGGCCGCGTCGAACGCTTGCGTCGAGTTCAGCGCGCAGACCGAGGACAGGGCCTGGACTTGGAGGTCGGTCAACGTGCCCGGGCCCGGTTCCGGGTTGTCGCTTGACGCGGCCTGCAGGGCGGCGGCGCGGTCGCGCATTCCCGGCTCGTCGCGTCCCGCCAGCGCGTCCTGAAACGGCCGGCGGAAATCCTCGTAACTGGCGTAGCCCACCGCACGGGCCAATCGCAACATCGTGGCGGGCGCCACGCCCAACGCCTGCGACTGCCGGCGCATCGACCACAGCCCCACCTGCGCGGGATTGGCCACTACCCACTTCGCCGCCCGCTGCAATTCGGGCGGCAGATGTTCCAGCTTTTCCTGTAGGGCAGCAAGCAGGGAGGAGGGCAGAGGCATGAGAGGGCAGCGTCGTTCGTTCGCGTAAAAACATATGATAAATAAAACATCTTGAACAAAACATATGTTTTTTATCCGGGTAAGACTTGGGCCGGATCCCGCGCTGAGCCGCATCCACGTTGGCTCCGCTGGGTGCCAAGTCCAGTCATAGTGCCGTCATCCTCGCCAAATCAGCGTTCATTTATTTACATCGTGCCGGCGTTTTTGTTTGACTCGAATAAATCGGGCGCATATCATTCGTGTAGAAATGATTTTGTCCGAACCCATCGCAACCCATGACTGACGCCGCGAAATCCGAAACATCTCAGCAGTACGACCTGCGCATTTTGCGAGCCCTGCGCCGCATCACGCGTTCGATCGCGCTGCATTCGCGACAGTTGTCCGCGGTCAGCCACATCACTGCCCCGCAGCTGATGTGCCTGCGCACCGTGATCGCCAATGGCCCCATGACGGCCACGGCGATCAGCCGCGAGATGCACGTCAGCCCCAGCACGGTGGTCGGCATCCTGGATCGGCTGGAAGACAAGGCGCTGATCCGCCGCGAGCGGGGCCGTGAAGACCGCCGCATCGTATTTGTCACCGCCACGGAGGCGGGACGTGAATTGGCGCAAGGCGCGCCGTCGCCGCTGCAAAAGCATTTGGCTGACGCGCTCAATGCCTTGCCGGAATTGGAACAGGCCACCATCACCCTGTCCCTGGAGCGCATCGTGACGCTCATGGAACAGGAAGGTCAGGCCGCAGTCGACACGCATGGAGACGTGTCGTCGCCCATCCTAGAAGTGCCCACGGGCGGGGCACCACCAGAATCGGGAATCGTCGCATGAAGAAAAACGAACTGGACACCCCCACACTCTCAAGTGCCGTGGCGCCGGCGGTCAGCGCGCAGACCCATACCATGCGTCTGCCCGACCGCAAAGACGGCGCCGCGATCCACCGCCTCATTTCCGAGTGCCCGCCACTCGACCTGAATTCCCTCTACGCGTACCTGCTCCTGTGCGAGCACTTTCGCAACACCTGCGTCCTGGCTGAAAGCGCCGGAGGACGTATCAACGGTTTTATTTCCGCCTATGTGGACCCGTCCCGCCCTGACGTTCTGTTCGTCTGGCAGGTTGCGGTGCACGCCCGCGCACGCGGCCAACGCCTTGGCCGCGCCATGCTCCGGGAACTCTTGCAGCGCAAGAACCTGGCGCATGTCCGCTATCTTGAAACCACGGTGGGGCCTGACAACCAGGCTTCGCGCCGCACCTTCGCCGGCTTGGCCGCCGAGGTGGGCGCCCACGTTTCCGAACAGCCGTTCTTCGACCGGCAATTGTTCGGCGGCGCGGATCACGATGACGAGATGCTCTTGAGGATAGGCCCGTTCGCCTTGCCATCCCCGTAGGGGTGGTACAGGCCTGACGGTCTTATCGGTTTACCGGGACGATTCTGCTGTCCGGGTGCGCTTGCCGCACCCGGGTGGATCAGGCCGTCCGTCAATTTATGAGATGAAAAGGGAGGATTAATCATGGACTTGAAGATCTTTGACCGTATGGAGTCTGAGGTGCGGGGCTACATCCGGTCGTTTCCCGTGATATTCAATCAGGCCCGGGGCTCGACGCTCATCGATGAGGATGGCGCCGAATACATCGACTTCTTCAGCGGCGCAGGCACGCTGAACTACGGCCACAACAATCCTGTTCTCAAGGAAAAGCTGCTGGAGTATGTGCAGGCGGACGGTGTCGTCCACGGCCTGGACATGGCCACCAGCGCGAAGAAGCGTTTCCTGGAGACGGTGGATCGCGTGCTGCTCAAGCCGCGCAACTGGCAATACACGCTGCAATTCACCGGCCCGACCGGCACCAACGCCGTCGAAGCCGCGCTGAAGATCGCGCGCCAGGTCAAGGGCCGTCCCAACGTGATCTCGTTCACGCACGGTTTTCACGGCGTGAGCGGCGGTTCGCTTGCCGCGACCGCCAACATGAAGTTCCGTGACGCCGCCGGCTACGCGCTGGGCAACACGACGTTCATGCCCTACGACGGATACTTCGGTCCGGACGTGGACACCATGGCCTACATGGAACGCATGCTGGAAGATCCGAGCAGCGGCATGGACAAGCCGGCCGCCGTCATCGTGGAAACGGTGCAGGGCGAGGGCGGCGTCAACGTGGCCACGCTGCGCTGGCTCAAGGAACTGGAAAAGCTGTGCAAGCGCCACGACATGCTGCTGATCGTGGACGACATCCAGGTCGGCTGCGGCCGTACCGGCACGTTCTTCAGCTTCGAGACCGCCGGCATCCGTCCGGACATCATCACGCTGTCCAAGTCGCTATCCGGTTTCGGCCTGCCGATGTCGCTGGTGCTGATGAAGCCCGAGCTGGACATCTGGAAGCCCGGCGCCCACAGCGGCACCTTCCGCGGCAACAACCTCGCGTTTGTCACCGCAACCCAGGCGCTGGAAACCTACTGGACCAACGCCGCGTTCACCGCTGATATCCAGCGCAAGGAACGCCTGGTGGGCGACTGGCTGGAAAACCTGGTGCACAGCTATCCCAACGCCGGCCTGTCGGCTCGCGGCCGCGGCCTGATCCAGGGTCTGGTTTCCAACGGCAATCCGGCGCTGTCCAACCGCATCGCCCAATGCGCCTTCAAGAAGGGCGTCGTGATCGAAACGTCGGGCGCGCACGATGAAGTGCTCAAGCTGCTGCCCGCGCTGACGATCGAGGAAGAGCTGCTGGCCAAGGGCCTGGATCTGATCGAGGCCAGCGTGGCAGAAGCGCTGGCCGATGAGGGGCAGTCCGCCCGCATCCTGAAATTTGGAGGAAAACGTCAATGATCGTACGTAATGTCAAAGATGTGATCGGCACCGCCGACGAAGTCCGTACCGACACCTGGGTCAGCCGCCGCGTGCTGCTGAAGAAGGATGGCATGGGATTCTCGTTCCATGAGACCACCATTTTTCCGGGCGGCCGCACGCACATTCACTACAAGAACCACCTCGAGGCCGTCTGGTGCATCGAGGGCGACGGTTCGATCGAGACCATTGCCGACGGCAAGAAGTACGACCTGGGCCCCGGCGTGGTCTACGCCCTGAACGAACACGACGAGCACTGGCTGTGCGGCGGCAAGGAGCCGCTGCGCGTCATCTGCGTCTTCAACCCGCCGCTGACCGGCCAGGAAGTGCACGACAAGGAAGGTGTCTACGCGCTACCCGATGCGGTCGCGGCCTGAACAAGGAGGTACGCATGATCTCACCCGCGCAGGATCCGTACGCCTCCCGTACGGATCGCAGTTCCGCCATCATTTCCCGCCAGGACCCCGTCGTCTATGAAGACGGCAAGTACGCCAGCGCGCTGACCACCGAGCAGGTGGGCCAGTACGACCGCGACGGTTTCCTGCTGCTGGAAGACCTGTTCTCGGAGGCCGAAGTGCGTGCGCTGTCGGCCGAGGTCGAGCGCATGACGCGCGACCCGTCCATTGTGCGCCGCGAAGAGGCCATCACCGAGCCGGGCAGCAACGCCGTGCGTTCCATCTTCATGGTGCACGTGCTCAATCCCATGCTGGCCCGCCTGGTGCGGGATCCGCGCCTGGTCAACGTGGCGCGCCAGATTCTCGGTTCCGAGGTCTACATTCACCAGTCGCGCGCCAACATGAAGCCGGGCTTCAAGGGCAAGGAGTTCTATTGGCACTCCGATTTCGAGACCTGGCACGTCGAGGACGGCATGCCGTCGATGCGCGCGCTTAGCTGCTCGGTGCTGCTGACCGACAACAACGAGTGCAACGGCCCGCTGATGCTGGTGCCCGGCTCGCATCGCCAGTTCATTTCGTGCGTCGGCGAGACGCCGAACGAGCACTACAAGCAGTCCTTGAAGAAGCAGGAGTACGGGGTCCCGGATCCCGTCAGCCTGCAGCTGCTGGTGGAGCAGGGCGGCATCCGCACGATGACGGCCAAGGCCGGCTCGGTGGTGTTCTTCGACTGCAACACCATGCACGGCTCGAACAGCAACATTTCGCCGTGGCCGCGGTCCAACGTCTTCATGGTCTACAACAGCATGGAGAACACCCTGAATCCGCCCAAGTACGGGCTGACCCCGCGTCCCGAGCACATCGCGACGCGCAAGGGGTTCAAGGCGGTGACCCCGCTTGACACCTTGAAGCTGGTGGGCGGCTGAGCAACCGCCACCTGATCTGGCCCGGGCTTGTCCCGGGCTTTTTTTGTCTCTTTCGGGCGGCCCGGCGTGCCGCATTTCTTGTATTCTCTGCGGCATCCGTCACCCGTTGAGCCATCGCCGCCATGTCCGCCCGTATCCTCAGCCTGCATATCTATCCCGTCAAATCCTGCGCGGGCATCGACCTGACCGAATCGCCCATCGACCGGTCGGGGCTGGCTAATGACCGGCGCTGGATGGTGGTGGACGCGGCGGGCCAGTTCATGACGCAGCGGCAATGGCCAGCCATGGCGCTCATCCGCACGGCGCTCACCGCGCACGCGCTGCGGCTGTCGGCGCCCGGCATGGCGGACCTGGACGTCGCGCTGGACGGGTCGGGTCTGCACGGCGAGCCGCTCTCGGTTGGCGTCTGGAGCGACACCACCACGGCCCGGCGCGAAAGCGAGGCTGCCGCCCAGTGGCTGTCCCAGTTTCTGCAGACCCCGTGCGGCCTGCTCAAGGTGGACGCCGCGGCGCGCCGCGACGCCAAGCCCGATTGGGTGTCACGCTGGGTTGATGCACACCCCGATCTGGCCGACGCTTTCGTCGGCGAGCACTGCTTCGGATTTGCCGACGGGTTTCCGCTGCTGATCGCCAACCAGGCGTCGCTGGACGACCTGAATAGCCGCCTGAAGGCCAAGGGGGCGGATCCGGTGCCGATGGACCGTTTCCGTCCCAACATCGTGGTCGAAGGCGAATGGGAGGCCTTCGAGGAAGACCACACCGCCATGATCACGGCGGCTGGCGTGCGCATGGCGTTCGTCAAGCCGTGCACGCGTTGCTCGATTCCCGACATCGACCAGCGCACGGCCAAGCAATACGAGGAGCCGGGCCGCACGTTGGCGGGTTACCGCAATCTGGACATCGGGGTGGTGTTCGGCCAGAACGCCATTCTGGATGCGCCGGCGGGCGCGCGGCTGAAGGTGGGCGACGCGGTCGAGATCGAACTGGATTTCTGACGCGCCGCCCCGATGGGCCTGGGCTAGGCCTGAGCCTTATGCCTTGAGCGGCCTGAGCCTTATGACGTGGACAGCTTCAGGCCAACCAGACCCAGCACGATCAACGCAACGCTGGCAATGCGCAGCCAGTTCGCCGATTCCCCGAACAGCACGATGCCTGCCACGAAGGCGCCGATCGTGCCAATCCCCACCCACACGGCGTAGGCGGTGCCCAGCGGCAGGGTTTTCATGGCCAAGGCCAGCAGCCAGAAACTGGCCAGCATGCCGGCCACGGTGCCAACGGATGGCCACAGCCGGGTGAATCCGTGCGTGTATTTCAGGCCGACGGCCCAGACGATTTCGAACAGGCCGGCCAATACCAGGATGATCCAGGTCATTCACGACTCCCAAGTTACGCTGCCGGCAAGCCGCCGGCATAAATGGGGTCGTCCCCGGAAAACGCGCCAGCCGTTTGACTGTGCGCAGCAACGGGCCGTCCCGTTGCGGCAAAAATTATAGAATACCGGCTTTCGACGGCAAATCCGGATGCCGGGCATCAACCATGCAACACTTCGCGGTCCGGGCCGCGGAACCAGGAATTTTTTATGCAACGCATCATGCTGCGGGCAAAGCTGCACCGCGTCACGGTCACCGAAGCCGACCTTCACTACGAAGGGTCTTGCGGCATCGACGAAGACCTCCTCGACGCTGCCGGCATGCGCGAGTTCGAACGCATCGAACTCTACAACGTGACGAATGGCGAACGCTTCGACACCTACATCATCAAGGCCGCGCGCGGCAGCGGCGCCATCTCGCTGAACGGCGCGGCGGCGCGCCGGGCGCAGGTGGGCGACCTGCTGATCATCTGCACGTACGGCCCCATGTCCGAAGAAGATTCAGCCACGCACAAGCCCCAGGTGGTGCTGGTGGACGACGCCAACCGCGTCAAGGAAATCCGAAAGTTCCCGGCATGACGCCGGGCCGGGCGGGGCGCCTTTCCGGCATTACCCGGATAGCGCTTCGTCGCCTCTGAACCGTTTCATCATGAGCTTCCAGGTCATCATTCAACCCAGCAAGCATCAATTCCCGGTCGAGCCCGGCCAGTCCGTGCTCGACGCCGCATTGGCGGCGGGCATCGTCCTGCCTTACAGCTGTCGCAACGGCGCGTGCTCCACCTGCAAGGGCAAAGTGGTTTCCGGGGAGTTCGACGCCGGCCAGTACCCCGCGCAGATCCTGTCGCCCGAGGAACTGGCCGACGGCTACACGCTCTTCTGCCAGGCTCGCCCCGAGTCCGACCTCGTGGTCGAGTCCACCGAGGTCCGGCTGGCCAGCGACATCCAGATCCGCAAGCTGCCGTCGCGTGTCCAGACCATCGAGCGCGTGGCGCCGGACGTCACGGTCCTGAAGCTGCAACTGCCGGCCTCCGAGCAGTTCCGCTACTACGCCGGGCAGTACGTCGAAATCATTATGAAGGACGGCCGCCGCCGCAGCTATTCGATGGCCGGCGCGCCGCACACCGGCAGCCCGCTGGAGCTGCACATCCGGCACATGCCGGGCGGGCTCTTCACCGATCACGTCTTCGGCGCCGGCGACACGCAGATGAAGGAACGCGAGATCCTGCGCCTGGAAGGGCCCTTCGGATCGTTCTTCCTGCGCGAAGACAGCGACAAGCCCATCGTGCTGCTGGCCAGCGGCACGGGCTTTGCGCCGGTCAAGGCGATCGTCGAACACATGATCCACAAGAACATCACCCGGCCCGTCGCGCTGTACTGGGGCGGCCGCCGTCCGCAAGACCTTTACATGGACGCGCTGGCGCAATCCTGGTCGGCCCAGCTGCCGAACTTGCGGTACGTCCCGGTGGTGTCCAACTCGCTGCAGGAAGACAACTGGACCGGCCGCACCGGCTTTGTCCACGAAGCCGTGATGCAAGACATTGCGGACCTGTCCGGGCATCAAGTCTATGCCTGCGGCACCCCGCTGATGGTCGATGCCGCGCGCCGTGAGTTCAGCGCGCAGAACGGCCTGCCACCCGAAGAGTTCTACGCGGACGCGTTCACGTCCGAGGCCGATCTGGCGAAGGCCGGGTCGTAAGTAATATGTTTTTTTATTACTTAGGCGGCTGCAAAACGGCAAGGTAAACTGCTTTGGCAGCGGCCTGCCGGGGGTACGCGGACATCGGGTCCGCGCACGCAACCGGCATGCAAGGAGCGATGCAGGCATGAAAGTAGCGGTATTGGGTAGCGGCATTATCGGCATCTCCAGCGCCTGGTGGCTCAGCCAGGCGGGTCATGACGTCGTGGTCATTGACCGCTGCACCGGTCCCGCACAGGAAACCAGCCTTGCCAATGGCGCGCAGATTTCCGTGTCCTACGCCGAACCCTGGGCCAATCCCCAGGCGCCGATGAAGCTGCTCAGGTGGATGTTCCGCGACGACGCGCCGCTGCTGTTCCGCCCGCAACTCGACTGGCGGCAATGGATGTGGGGTCTGGCTTTCCTGCGCGAATGCCTTCCCAGCCGGCTCGCTCCCAATATCCGGGCGATGGTTCGCATGGCCGAATACAGCCGCGCCACGCTGCGCGGGATGCGCGCCGAACTCGGCATCCAGTACGACCACCTCGAGCGCGGCATCCTGAATTTCTACCGCGATCCCCACGAATTCGAAAACTCGCAGCGCGCCGCCGGCCTGATGCGCGACTTCGGCGTGGAACGCCGTGTCGTGACCGCCGACGAAGTCATCGCCATCGAGCCCGCGCTGGCGCCGCATCGCGCCACCATCGTGGGCGGCGATTACACCCCCGAAGACGAAAGCGGGGACGTACACCTCTTTACCGTCGCGCTGGCTGAACACTGCGCGCGCGCGGGCGTCGAATTCCAATACAACACGCGCGCGACCCGGCTCCTGACTCAGGGCGGCGCGGTCACGGGCATCGAAATCATCCAGCCCGATGGCCGGTATGCCACGCTCTCGGCCGACACCTATG
The DNA here is from genome assembly GCF_029866465.1 of Achromobacter mucicolens. Classification (NCBI taxonomy): domain Bacteria; kingdom Pseudomonadati; phylum Pseudomonadota; class Betaproteobacteria; order Burkholderiales; family Alcaligenaceae; genus Achromobacter; species Achromobacter mucicolens. The sequence goes on from NZ_CP123364.1 coordinate 1,804,776, forward strand.
TCGTCGCCATGGGTAGCTTCAGCCCCGCGATGCTGCGTCCCCTCGGAATCCCGTGCAACGTGTATCCGGCAAAGGGCTATTCGGCTACCTTCCCGGTGCTGAATCCGGGTGCGACCCCCACCGTCAGCCTGACCGACAGCAGCCACAAGATCGTCTTCTCGCGCTTGGGCGATCGGCTGCGCATGGCGGGCACGGCGGAACTGTCCGGCTATTCCCGCAGTCTGAATACCGGCCGTTGCGAGGCCTTGACCCGCCTCGCCAAAGAACTCTTTCCCGACGCGCTCGATTTCGGGCGCGTCAGCTATTGGTCGGGCTTGCGCCCGTCCACCCCCTCGAACGTACCCATCATTGGCCGCAGCCGCATTCCGAATTTGTATATCAATACAGGACACGGTACGCTTGGCTGGACGATGGGTGTTGGCTCGGGCCGGGCATTGGCCGATCTGATCAGTGGACGGCGGCCAGAACCGGAATTCCCTTTTCTTGGTCTGTGAACCTATGAAGAAACTGCAATTGGCGGGCGTTGCCCGCGCGATGTTCGCCAGCCGGCGCGCATGGGTGTTTGGCGCCGCGATGGCGATGGCCGGCGTGGCAAATGCCGCACCCGTCGAGATCCAGGTCTGGCACACCCTGACAGACGCAAACAAGGCCGAGTTCGAAAAGCTCGCCAAGCAATACAACAAGGAACAGGACGACGTCAAAGTGACGCTGCGCGGCTTCGCCTCGCCGTCCGCCCTGGAACAAGAGGCCGTTTCCGCGGTAAAGGCCAAGAAGGGCCCGAACCTGCTGCAACTGTCCGATAACCATTCGCCCGAAATCGTGGCTCAGCACAAGGCGGTGCTGCCGCTGTACGAACTGCTGGCCAAGTATCCGATCAAGGACCTGAACTGGTTCATCCCGGCCACCAGCAATTTCACGCGCGACAGCAAGGGCCGTCTGCTGGCTTTCCCCTGGATGGCCGAAGTGCCCGTGATGTTCTACAACACCGCCGCCTACAAGAAGGCCGGTCTCGATCCCAACAAGCCGGCGCGCACGTGGACCGCGTTGCAGGCTGAACTGCTGAAGCTGCGCGACGTGGCCGACATCGACTGCCCCTACGCGTCCAGCGACCAGGTCGCGGTCCACCTTGAAAACCTGGCGCCCATCAACAACCAGCAGTTCACCAGCAACAACAATGGCCTGGATGCGGTCACCAAGAAGTCCGCTGCCCCCGCCATGCAGTTCGACACGCTGTACATGCGCCACATCTCGCTGATGGTGAGCTGGAAGCGTTCGCTGCTGTTCACTGCCTACTCCGGCGACAACGCCAACGACAAGCTGTTCGCCAAGGGCGAATGCGCCGTGCTGACGGCCAATTCGGGCGCGTTTGGCCAGTTCCTGGCCACCAAGTCGCTGAACTTCGGCGTCGCGCCGCTGCCCTACTACGAGCAAGTCACCAAGGAAGGCGGCAAGCCCTTCGTCAGCGGCTCGGCATTGTGGGCGCTGGAAGGCCACCCGCAGGCGCAGGAAAAAGCCACCGCGCAGTTCCTGGCATGGCTGTCCAAGCCGGTCGTCGCAGCCGAATGGCACCAGCGCACGGGTTACCTGCCGCTGACGGAAGCCGCGTTCCGCGCTTCCGACGTGTCGTTCTACAGCAAGATTCCGGGCGCGCAGGCTGTTGTCGCCTCGATGAGCGCCAAGCCCGTCCAGAACAGCCGCGGCTTCCGCATGGCCAACTACGATCGCATCGAGCCCGTGCTGAACAAGGAGCTCACCGACGCCTTTGACGGCAAGGTGCCGCCCGTTGCCGCACTGAACAACGCTGCCGCGCAGGCCCGCACCATCGCCACGCAGCGCTGATCGCATCCGTGCGGCAAGCAAAGCCCGGTCTTCGGACCGGGCTTTTTTTTGCGCCTGAATTCGTAGCTCCGTCAGTGGGGATGAATCCATCCCTACGTACATGCCAGTCTGGCGGCGCCTTCCGCGCTCGGCCACCATGCCGCTCATGCGTGTCGCTTCCGATGCGCCCTTTGTTCGCGGTGAGGCATGGTACGAATCTTTTTCCTGGCGGCCGGGCTGTCTTGCCTTGGCGCATGCTCGTGGTCGGGCCCCGGTCCGGCGGGCGGATCTTCCTGGCAGTCCGGCATCCCGTCTTCTCAGGGGTTCCGCTTCGATTGGCAACTGTCCGGCGATCCCGCCGTTGCTCCGCTGCAGGTCTTCGACGACGGCCGCGAGACCTGGTTGCAGTTCTTGCCGGGCCAACCGTTGCCGGCCATCTTCAGCATGGGCGACGGTGGCGAGCACCCCTTGCCGTACGTACGGCGCGACCCCTACGTCGTGGTTGCTGGCGCATGGAATGGGCTTTCCTTTCGCGGCGGCAGGTTGACCGCGCGGGCCCGGCGCGCGCATGCCGCGGCCAACCCGGCGCGCGAACCGGCACCCACGTCCCGCCTGGCGCTGTCCACGGCGGCAGGACCCGATCCATCGCAGCGTCCGTCGCAAGATGCCAGCGCGGCCATCACGCTTTCGGCTGACACGCCCGCGCGATCGGACGGCCACGCGCTGGGCGGCCCTCAGATGCTGAATACCCAAGGCGCCGGTATCGCACCGCCGACCGCGCACGAGGCCGGGAACGCCGGCGCGCTGGTGGCCCCGCAAGCCGCCCCGTTCCGCGCGGCACCGCCCGACGCCACGCTGCGCGCCGTCCTGGCACGCTGGGCCGACTCGGCCGGCTGGACTTTCCAACCGCAGCATTGGGCGGTTGACGTCGACATTCCGCTGGCTGCCACGGCCGAATTTCCCGGTGACTTCAAGACCGCCGTGCGCGGCCTGCTTGGCGCAACCGAACTGGCGGACCGGCCCCTGCAACCTTGTTTCTACGGCAACCGTGTTCTGCGTGTGGTGCCGCTTGCGCAATCGTGCTCACGCGCGGCCACGCCCAAAGGAGCCGCGGCATGAACCTCAGCCTGTTTGTCTGCACCGCTCGTTTGCGCAAATGCAGGGCTCTCGCGTGCGTGTCGCTCTCGTGCGTCCTCGCCGGATGCTCGGTATCTGAACGGGTCACCGACATGCGACGCGCGGCCACCGCCCAGCATGCGGATGCCGCTTCCCGACACGCGGCCTATGCCGACGGCTTGACCGATCGTCAGGCGCGCATCGCCGCACAGGAAGTCGCCACGCCCTGGCTTGCGGGCAAGCCGCAACCGCTTGCGCGCGAGGTCGCGCTGCCGCCTGCATTGCGCGAGAACGTGAAAACCACACTCATGCTGGCTGACGACGCGGACCTGCCCACGCTGGCACAGCGTCTGACCGCCGCTACCGGCATCGCGGTGCGCGTGCGTCCGGACGCGCTGCTTGCCCAAGACCATTTCCTGCCGCGTCTGGCCGTCAGCGGCTCAGTAGCCTTGGCCGCGCCCGCGCGCATCGAAGTGCGCGCGGATCCGCAACCGCTCGCCGATCTGCTCGATGCGCTGGCCGCACGCTTCTCGGTGCACTGGCGTTACGAACACAACGCGCTGGAGTTCTACCGCACCGAAACGCGTGTCTTCGACCTGCGCGCGCTGACGTTGGCCAGCAAGGTCGACGTGCGGCTCGGCCGGTCCGGCAGCGCGGAAGGCGAGGGATTCGAAAGCACATCCAACACCACGCTCTCCGCGGGCGAGCACAACGCGCTGGCCATCCTGCGCGCAAACATCCTGCCATTCCTCACGCGATCCGGCGCGATCGCAGAGCCCGTGGAAGGCGCGGCCGCGCTGGTGGTTACCGATACGCCCGACGCGCTGGACCGGGTCGCGCGCTACCTCGAGCGCGAGAACAAGGCGCTGACACGCCGCGTCCGCCTCCTTTTCGAGGAGATCACCCTCATTGCCAGCTCCGAGGCCGCCGGCGGCCTGGACTGGAACGCGCTGTACGCGGCCGCGGGCGCAACGGCACGACTGGCCATGCCGGGCGTGCCCGTCACTGGCGCGGGCCTGCTTCAGGCCGCATCGGCCCAAGGGCCATTCCAGGGCTCGCAGGCCATCGTCTCCGCGCTCAGCACGATGGGGGCGGTCGTGCGGCATAGCAAGATCCCGGTTCTCACCTTGAACCGCCGGCCGGTCTCGCACGCCGTGCGAACCACGTTCTCGTACATCGATCGCGTGCAGAGCACGGCAATGCCCGGCATGACCTCCACTGGCGCAAATGGATCGCTGCCTGCGGTGTCCATCAGCCAAAAGGAAGAAACCGTCGGTTCATTCCTCACGCTGGTGCCGGACATCCAGGAAGACGGGCAGATCCTGCTTTCGATCGCGTATGACAACGCGGTCGCGCAGCCTCTGAAGACGATCACGTTCGGTGAAAGCGCCAATCAGGTTCAGGTGCAGCAGATCACCATCGATGGCAGTGGCACGGTGCAGCAGATCGAACTGCGCCCAGGGCAACCCATGATCGTGGCCGGCTTTGACCGCAAGCAGGATCAGCATGATCGCCAACGGCTGGCCCCCGGCTTGCCGCTCGTGGCCGGCGGGCTGGACAGTGCGGCCACCGAACGCCATACCACCCTCATCCTGGTGACAGCCCAGGTCGAGGAAGGGTATTGATCGTGAACCGGGCCCCTCAATTTTTGCTGATCGAATGCCCCGGTGCGGATCGCGTGCTGGCGTTTGGCCTGCGATGGTTTGCGCTCATCGGCTCCAACGTCCCCAAGCTCGCACGATCCCGGGGGCGCCGCCTGCGCGCCACGCACTACGTTGTGGGCGGATCGCCGGCGATGGTCGCGGGGTATGGGCGGGGGCGGCCGGGCCGGCGGGCGGCGCGGCCCTGGCGCCGCGCGCGGTCACCGGGCGCCACGCCGCCGCAATCGGCCGCGCAGTTGTTCGCCCTGCTGTATCCCGAGGGCGGCCATAGTCTGGTTCGCCTGCCGGATGGACGCCATTGGCTGGTTGCCGCACATGGCGGCGCCGTCCTGTCGCAGACGGACAGGGTGTTCGACTCGCTGGACGATGCACAGTCGGAACAGCGCGCGCTGCTCGCGCAGCGTCCGTCGCTGACGGAACATTCGCCGGATCAGGTGTGGGCGGCATTGGCGCAGACTGCGGAGCCTGGCGCCGCGCTGACGGTGCTGCCTTCGCGTTGGGCCGAACTGCCTGCCGCGCTGCGTCTATTTCTTGCCTGCATCGGTCTTGCCGCCATCGCGCCACCGTTGTGGAACGCGAGCGTCGCCCCGTTCGCGCGCAAACCGGCTGCCCCACCCGAGCCCGCCGCGGTTCGAGACCCGATGGCCGATGCGTACGAGGCGATGCTGCAAGGCACGACGGTCCATCCCGCCACGGACCTCACGCGCCTGCTCGCCAGCGTGGCGGCGTTGCCTGTGCAGGTGCAGGGCTGGGCCCTGCGCCGCGCCCAATGCGAGGCCGCCGCGCAGCAATGGGACTGCGCGGCCGTATACGCCAGGGCTCACCCGCTTGCCACCAATCACGGGCTGCACGCGCTGCTGCCCGCCGGCTGGCGGGTGTCGTTCAAGCCGCTCGAGGAAGCCACGCTGGCCTGGCGCGTGGCGTCGGCGCCCATCCGTGTGGCCGACCTGGCATTGCCCACGTCGCTGCACGTGGACACGCGGGTGGCAGGGGGACTGCAAGGGCTGCGTCCCGCATTCGCTTCCGTTGCGCTGTCGCCGGCCGTGCCGCTGATGCCGCGGCTGCCTGCCGCGGCGCGTGCCGTTGCGTCGCCCGGCAGCGCTGACGGATGGGGGACGCCACTCGTTCGCAGGCGCAGCCTGGTCTTGCATGGGCCATTGCGCTCCATGGCGTTGCTGCCGGGGCCAGTGCCTGCTGCCCGCTGGTCGCGCCTCGTGGTGAATGTGCAGCCGCAACCGCGGCCCAGCCTCGTCGCGAGTGCGCTTGTCGCTGAATTGCAGGGGGATCTTTATGAACAGGAATAAGTTTTGCATCCAGCGCAGACGCGCAACCGGGCGCATGCTGGCCCGCATTGCACTGAGCGCCGCGGCGCTGTCGGCAGGCCAAGCCCGGGCTGCGGATCACGCGCAGACGCCCCAACCCTGGCCAGAGGTCGAGACCGTCCGCACCTTGTTGCGGGCGGACGCCGCGGCCGCATTGGCGGACTGCCGGGTGCCGGGCCTTTGCGGAGTGGGCGAAGGCAAGAGCGCCTCGGCGCCATCCGTCGCACACGGCGCAGACGACATCCGCGTGACCGCGATATTCGGCACGGCGCGCGCCTTGAACGTGGACATCGTCGTCAACGGCACCTTGCTGCGCTACCGGGCCGGCCGTGCCGATCCCGTGGCAGGCGGCGCACGGATGGCGCCGTATCGCCTGCTGGCCGTCGACGGCGCCTGCGTTCGCCTGCAGCGCGACGGTCGCGAGCACTCGGCGTGTCTGGACGCAGCAAGGGGCCAGTGATGACGATGCACACCTTGCCCGCTTCGGCATTGCCTGCTTGCCCGCCCGAACTGCATACGCCTGAAGACGTTGCTGGCATGGAGCCGGCCTTCGTGCGCGCGCTGAGCCGCCAGTTCGATCTGGCGGCGCTGGCCGGCCGCCTCTGCCCGGTGTTGCTTGAAGGCGGCCAGGCTGCGATCTTCGCCGTCAAGGAGTACACCGTTGGCGACCCGATCGATGAGGTCGAACGGATGGTGAAAGCAGCGGGTTACCGCATGGCGCGGCCCGCGCGCTACGCCGTTCCCGCGCCGCTTCTGCTGATGATCGCGCGAGGCCAGTACACGGCGTCCGGGCCGGGGCGCCTGGCAAAGGCCAACCCGGCCGAACGCGCCTCGGCGCTGGCTGCGTTGTTCCTCGACATCATCCGCTGGGGTGTGGTGCAGGGCGCCAGCGACGTGCACATCAACGTGGACCAGCGACGCGACGGCGGCGACATCCGCTACACCATCCACGGCGAGTATGTCGGCGCCGAGCGGTTCGCGGGTCTTTCCAGCGCCACGCTGCTCGAGGTCCTGGCCGTGGCGTGGATGGACGTGCGCGGCGGCAACGGCGCGGTGTTCGATCCGGCGCTCGAGCAACAGGGGCGCATTTCTCTGACCGTGGACGCCGCGCCCATCGTGTTGCGCTGGGCCTCGCTGGCCGCGGACGCGGGGCCTTCGGTGTGCCTGCGGATCCTGCGGCTGGACGCGACCGTCAACGGCGACCTGCTGGCCTTGGGTTACCTGCCGGCTCAGGCCGAAACGTTGCTGCGGGCGCGCGAGCGCGAGGGCGGCGCCATCGTGCTGGCGGGTGTGGTCGGCTCGGGCAAGTCCACCACCATCGCCGCGCTGATGCGAGGCATCTCGCCAACACGCAAGGTCATCACGCTTGAAGATCCCGTGGAATACCACATCGGCAACGCGCTGCAGAACACGTTGAGCGGCGCGCTGGCGGACGCGGCGTGGCCCACGCTGGACGCCAAGCTCAAGACCATCAAGCGCTCGGCCATGAACGACCTGTTGATCGGCGAGGTCCGCGATATCCAGACGGGCCGCGCCTTCATGGACCTCGCCAGTTCTGGGGTGAGCCTGTACGCCACCACGCACGCCGGGTCGGCCGCGATGATTCCCGAACGCCTGGCCTCCGACGCCATCGGTGTGTCGCGAGAGTTTCTGGCTTCGCCCGGCATCCTGAAACTGCTCATCTACCAGACCCTGCTGCCACGCCTGTGTCCCGGTTGCGCGCTACCGGTGGACAGCCTGTGGTCGGGCGTCCCGGCGCGGCAGGCGCAAGGTTGGGACTGGCGCGGCTGGGTGCGCGCGATGCAAGACACCTTCGACCTGGACGCGGCGTTGCTCAAGGTCAGGAACGAGGCGGGCTGCCCCGCGTGCCGGCGCGACCACATGCCGGAGCTGAACGGCACGGCGGGACGCAGTGTCGCGGCCGAAATGATCGAGCCGGACCGCGTGCGGGGCTTTCTTGAGCAAGTGCGGCGGCGCGACAACCACGGCTTGAAGCAGCAGTTCCAGCCCGCAATAGGCGGCGCCTGGCGCGATGCCGCCTTGCGCGGCGCGCGAGCGCTGGATTGCGCCTTGTACCGGACGAGCCTCGGAGAAATCGATCCGCGCACGCTGTTGCGCCGCTTCGAACTGCCCGTCTTGCCGACGCTGGGTTCGGTGGCGGCCGTTTCAGTGCTGGCCGCAGCGCCTGCGCCGACCCGCGCGGCCGTGTCCAAGGGAGTCCGTCATGGCTGACGTCATAGCGCGCGCATCGCGCTGGTCTGCGTCGTCGGCCGGCCAGCACCGGCTGCGGCTGGACGCGCTGCGATTTCGCGCGCAGCGTGCGGACTATTACGAATACCTGGCCGATGTCGTCGAAGGCACGCAAGGGCGCAAGAGCCTGCGAGACATCTTCGAGGACGACGCCAGCCGCTACGGACCTGACACCGTGCGCGGGCGCCTCTGCCAGCATTGGGCCGCCGCTTATCTGGGCGCTGGCGGCGATTTGGGCGTTGCGTGGTCAGACACGCTGCCGCACGGCGAATGCCTGTTGCTCAATTGCGTGCAGGAGGAAGGCGGCGATCTGGCCGCTGCACTGCGCGATCTGGCGCGCGCCGTCAGGTTGGCGTCCGAGGCCTGGTCGGCATTGCTGTCGGCGGCGGCCACGGGCGTGATCGCCGCCATCGTCGCTTTCGCATTGCTGTGCGCCATTCCGTTTTTCAGCGTGCCTAGGCTGCAGCAGGTTTTCCAGGCCGTGCCCGCCGAAGACTATGCGCCGCTCACGCGTGGCCTGTTCGCGCTGGCCGGCGGCTTGAAGCAATGGCTTGCGCTGTGGGTTGTCCTGATATTCGGCGCGGTCATGCTGGCGCTCTGGTCGCTCGCCAACTTCACTGGCGATATTCGCGCCGTGCTCGACCGCTGGCTGCTCTGGCGGCTGTATCGCGATTTTCAGGCGATCCGCTTTCTATCGCTGCTGGCCGTGCTCATCAGACAGCACGGCGCAGCCGACACGCGTTTGCGCCACGCGCTGTCCGTGCAGGCGCGCGACGCCTCGCCGTGGCTGCTGGCGCACCTGCAGGCCATGCTGAGCCGGATCGACGGCGGCGCCAGCGGCGCGGAAATCTTCGGCACCGGTCTGCTGGATGCCCAGACCTGGTGGTACATGGCGGACCTGATGGATGCGCTGGGCGTCGAGCCGGGTCTGGCCCGCGTGCGCCAGCGCGTGGAGGTCCGCCTGCTGGCCCGAGTGCGGCGGCAGGCGCTGGTGCTGCGCTGGTCATTGCTGATTGCCTCGTTGTCCACGGTGCTGGGCATCACGCTGTGGCACTACGCGGTGATCGACGAGCTGCGCTTGGCGTTGACCAATTTTTATGCCAGCCAGTAGTGGATCGCCGGTTGGCGGCAACTGCGCGGCTCGCCGCGCGCTTTTATCAAAGAGGATCTTCATGAAAAGAGTCAGAGTGTTTCGATGCGCCCGGTGGAAGCAGCAGGGGTTTTCGTTGATGGAGGTGTCCATCGTCACAGCGATCGTCCTGCTCATCGCGATCGTCGGCATCCCGGCCATCGGCGGCTACGTCATAGAAAACAAGGTGCCGAAGGTAGGCGAAGAACTGCAGCGCTTCGTCGCCAGCATGAAAATCAACGCCCAGGGCGGCGGCGTGACGCCTTACACCGGACTGGATACCGGTGCGTTGGCCAACGCGCTGCGCGACTCCACCGTGCTGTCTGTGCAAGGAACGGGCGCGGCGGCAAGCGTGGCCCACGGCCTGGGAGGCAGCGGCACCAGCGGCAGCGGTGTGGTCCAGGTTGAACCGGCCTCCGTTGACGGGGCGGGCATGGGGTCCGCGTTCACCCTGACGCTCACCAACGTCAGCCATGCCGCCTGCCCGGCGCTGGCGTCCGTCCTGCAGCGGGTCTCCGAAATCATTTCCATCAGCGGCAGCAGCGGCGCCAAGGTCGTCAAGGACTCGATCGCCACTCCCGCCACGCCGTACCGCGCCGCACAGGCGCAGGCGCAATGCAGCCAGGGCGACGTGAACACTTTCGTTTTCACTGCAAGATGAGCGCGCCTCGCTGCGCCCCAGGCAAGCCGGCATGGCGCCCGCGGCCGCCCGCCGTCCGGCGGCGGCAGGGGGGCTTTTCGCTCATCGGCATGGCGCTGGCGCTGGCCATCGCCACCGCCGTGGCCATCTGGGCCTCCAACGAAGTCGTTCACCGCATCGAAGCGTCCGCGGCCCGGTCCACGGGCGTCTGGATGACGCAGATCCGCCTGGCAGTGACGCAGATGCTGTCGCGGCATGCCGAGGCCCTGTCCGAAGGCAAGCCGCCTCTGGATGGCGAAGGCCAGCCGCTGTTCGCGCAGGCCCTGCGACCCAGCCTGGCGGAATTGCGCGCCCAGGGGCTGTTGCCCGCCGACTTTCCCAATCAGTCGGCGCTGGGTTTCGGCGCGGACATCCACATCGCGCGCAGCCAGACCTGCCCGGGCGATCCCTGCCGGTTGGACGGCATCGTCTACGCCGACAAGCCCCTGCTGAAAAAAGGGTCGCAAGTGCCGGACGAAGTCGCCATGGCATCCGTCGTTGCATCCACGGATGGCTACGGCGGGGCGGTGTGGCCGCAGGCGCCCGCCCAACTGCGCGGCGCCGCGTATGGGTTTCCCAATCCCCTGGCCGCCGGCGCGCCCACGCATGCGCCGGGCACGCTTGCCCTGTGGGCGGGCGCTGGCGCCGGGGTGCCCGACCTGAGCGGCTACGTGAAAATGCGCGACACGCGCGATCCAGACCTGCAAGGCGGGCTGACAGTGGCTGGCAGCGTGGAGGCGGGCGGATACGTCAACGTGGGCGCCCGGGAAGTCCCGGGCCACGCCTGCGGGGCGCAGCCCGGCGCTCTGGCCAAATCCGCCGCCGGGCAGCTGCTTTCCTGCGAATCGGGGGTCTGGATGCAGGCCAGCGGCGGGTTTGGGGGCGCCTTCAGCGTGAATTACCCGCTAGGCTGCTTCCATTACACGGGCATCTCCACGGCCAACCCCCGCACCGGCCAGTGCGCATGCCCGACGGGCTATGAGAGCGTCGTCGTGTCCTCGGGCGGCGTCTGGAAGGGAACCGAAGGCTGGACCATCGGTTACGTCTGTGTCCGGTAACCGCCGTCCAGCCCATTCCCCGCGTATTTCCTCCAACCCTCTATAATTGGCGATTCGCCCTAAATTCTGCTTCATCCACGATGAAATCCTCCGAGATTCGCCAGCAGTTCCTGCAATTCTTCAAGTCCAAGGGACACACCATTGTTCCCTCGTCGTCGCTCGTCCCGGGCAACGATCCGACCCTGCTCTTCACCAATTCGGGCATGGTCCAGTTCAAGGACGTCTTCACGGGCAAGGAATCGCGGTCGTACACGCGAGCCACCTCGTCGCAGCGCAGCGTGCGCGCCGGGGGCAAGCACAACGACCTGGAGAACGTGGGCTACACCGCCCGCCACCATACGTTCTTCGAAATGCTGGGCAATTTCAGCTTTGGCGACTACTTCAAGCGCGACGCCATCCAGTACGCCTGGGAGCTCTTGACGCAGGTCTACAAGCTGCCGGCGGAAAAGCTCTGGGTCACCGTCTACCAGGAAGACGACGAGGCCTACGACATCTGGGCCAAGGAAGTGGGCGTGCCGACCGAGCGCATCATCCGCATCGGCGACAACAAGGGCGCGCGCTATGCGTCCGACAACTTCTGGCAGATGGCGGACACCGGCCCCTGCGGTCCTTGCTCCGAAATCTTCTTTGACCACGGTCCCGAGATCTGGGGCGGCCCTCCGGGATCCCCCGAAGAAGACGGCGATCGCTACATCGAAATCTGGAACCTGGTGTTCATGCAGTTCGAACGCGACGCCGCCGGCAACATGCCGCGCCTGCCGCGTCCCTGTGTCGACACCGGCATGGGCCTGGAACGCATCGCCGCCGTGTTGCAGGGCGTGCATTCCAACTACGAAATCGATCTCTTCCAGCACCTGATCGCCGCCGCCGCGCGCGAAACCGGCATCAAGGATCTGGAAGACAACTCGCTCAAGGTCATCGCCGACCACATCCGCGCCTGCTCGTTCCTCATCGTCGACGGCGTGATTCCCAGCAACGAAGGCCGCGGCTACGTGCTGCGCCGCATCGTGCGCCGCGCGCTGCGTCACGGCTACAAGCTGGGCCAGACCAAGCCGTTCTTCCATCGCCTGGTGCCGGATCTCGTTGCCGAAATGGGCGAGGCCTATCCGGAACTGGCAGCCGCCGCCGAGCGCGTGGCCCAGGTCCTCAAGCAGGAAGAAGAGCGCTTCGGCGAAACCCTCGAACACGGCATGCGCATCCTCGACACCGCCCTGGCCAATGTGCCCAAGGGCGGCGTGCTGGACGGCACCACGCTGTTCACGCTTTACGACACCTATGGCTTCCCCGTCGACCTCACGGCCGACATCTGCCGCGAACGTGAAGTCGAAGTCGACATGGCCGGCTTCGAGGTCGCCATGGAGCGTCAGCGCGACCAGGCCCGTGCCGCCGGCAAGTTCAAGATGGCCGAAGGCCTCAGCTACGAAGGCGCCGAAACGCGTTTCGAAGGCTACGAAAAGCTTGAACTGGACAACGTCAAGGTCACGGCCTTGTACGTGGATGGCACCCAAGTCCAGGAAGTCAAAGCCGGCCAGAGCGCCGTCGTCGTGCTGGACGCCACCCCGTTCTATGCGGAGTCGGGCGGCCAGGTGGGCGACACCGGCCTCTTGGAAGCCGACGGCGTGCGCTTTGCCGTTGCCGACACCCTCAAGATCCAGTCCGGTGTGTTCGGCCATCACGGCACGCTGGAATCCGGCTCGCTGGCCGTCGGCGACACGCTGCTGGCTCGCGTGGATGCCATCCGCCGCGCCCGCACGGTGCGTAACCACTCGGCCACCCACCTCATGCACAAGGCCTTGCGCCAGGTGCTGGGCGCGCACGTGCAGCAGCGCGGCTCGCTGGTGGATCCCGATAAGACCCGTTTCGACTTCGCGCAGGACGCGCCGCTGACGGCCGAGCAGATTGCCCGCGTCGAAGCCATCGTCAATGCCGAAGTCCTGGCCAACCAGCCCACGGTCGCGCAGGTCATGGGCTATGACGATGCAGTCAAGGGCGGCGCCATGGCGCTGTTCGGCGAAAAGTACGGCGACACCGTGCGTGTGCTCGACATCGGCTTTTCGCGTGAACTCTGCGGCGGCACGCACGTCAGCCGCACCGGCGACATCGGTCTCTTCAAGATCGTTTCCGAAGGCGGCGTGGCCGCCGGCGTGCGCCGCATTGAAGCCATCACCGGCGACAACGCGCTGGCCTGGGTGCAGAACCAGAACGCCTTGCTGACCCAGGTCGCCGGCATGCTGCGCAGCACGCCCGCCGACCTGCCGGCGCGCATTGCGCAGGTGCAGGACCAGGTCAAGGCGCTCGAAAAGGAACTTGAGCAGTCGCGCAACAAGCTTGCGGCCAGCGCCGGCAACGACCTGGCCTCCAGCGCCGCCGTCGACGTCAAGGGCATCAAGGTGTTGGCGGCCAGCATTGGCGACGTCGATCCCAAGGCGCTGCGCGGCATGGTCGACAACCTGAAGGATCGTCTGAAGCCGGCCGTCGTGCTGCTGGCCACTGGCTCGGCCGACGGCAAGATCAGCGTGGTGGGCGGTGTCACGGCCGACCTGACCGACCGCATCAAGGCGGGCGATCTGGTGGGCTTCGTGGCCGGCCAGGTGGGCGGCAAGGGTGGTGGCCGTCCCGATATGGCCATGGGCGGCGGCACGGATATCGCTGCGCTGCCCGCGGCGATCGCCGGTGTGCAGAAGTGGGTGGACGAGCGCCTCTGATGAGCGACGTCGATTCCCGTCTCGATGCCGGCGCCGAGGCGCCGGTGTTCGACCAAGAAGTCGATGCAAGCGGGCTGACCTGTCCGTTGCCCATCCTGCGCGCCAAGAAGGCGCTTGCGCAGATGGAAAGCGGGCAGGTGGTGCGCGTGATCACCACCGACCGCAACGCGATCCGCGATTTCCAGGCATTTTCTCGTCAGACGGGCAACGCGCTGGTCGCGCAGCAGGAAGCCGACGGGCGGTGCGTGCATTTCCTGCGCCGGCGCTGACCCGCACCGAATCTCGCTATCAACAAAGGCCCGCTCCCGCAGCGGGCCTTGTTCATCCTGGCGGCGTCGGCTAGCGGTGGATGGCCGCTGCGACCGCCTGGGTGATCGTGAAGTCCACCAGGTCACCTTCCTTCAGTTGCTGGAGTTTCTCGCGCAGCGCCGGGTCCCTGACCTGGATGGTGCGGCGGCCGCCCTGAGGACCTTTCAGGATCACCAGGTTCGCGCTTCGATTGATGTGCCAGATCTCGGCCGTGATCGTGGTCTGACGGCCGATGGCGCCGCCTGGCATCGCGCCCTTGGCGGTACGAGCCGCCGCGGTCTCGGTCACGACTTCCGGCGCGCCGGAGCCCGCGGGGCGCACGTCCACCGCGATCGATTCGTAATAGTCCAGCGTCAGGGTGTCGCCCGGTTTGATCTGCTTGAAATTGCGGATATCTGGTCCGGCAACGATCTCGACGGTATTGCCATCGGCGCCGCGCAAGGTGAGGGTCCGGCTTGCCTGATCCACGGCGGTCACCTGGCCGGATGCCGTCGTCAGCGCCGCACCCATCACCCGTGCGGACGCGCCCGTTGGCAGCGCAAGGGATCCCGCCAGCAATCCAGCCACAGCCAGGCGCGCGACGGGGGCGAAGACGGATTTTTGGTTCTTCATGATGTGCACACTCCAGTTCAAGGACGTCAGTGGGGGAAAGCGCAGTCAGGCGCAGGCGCAGCCGCTCCGATCGGGGAGGCCGGGCCCTGAGGGGGCAGGAAGGCAGGGGAAAGCTGTCGTTGCGGGGAGGCCGGCAAGGGCAGGGCGTAGAGTTTTGCGCGGGTCGACATGAATCCGATCTCTCCAATCAGATTGCTCTTCAGACGCACCAACTGCTCAAACGCATAACAACGAGACGGGCTGCAGGCATGGGGCGGGGGCGGCATGACCGGGCGGACACAGCCTTCCGGCGCAACGCCGGACGCAACCGCCGCGCGGCGCGCCTGCAGATAGAGCCGCAGCAGGGCTGGGCTCATGCTTGTAGAATACCCGGATGTGGTGTTTTAGGATACAAATCGCGCCACACCGCAGATTTCGGCACTTGCATTTGCCAGCAGGCTCCTTTCAGTGCTAGAATTTCCCGTTTTTCACAACTAATTCAAGGGATTACCTATGGTGGTGATTCGCCTGGCCCGCGGTGGGTCCAAGAAGCGTCCGTTCTACAACCTGGTGGCCACCGATTCGCGTAACCGTCGCGACGGCCGCTTTATCGAACGCGTGGGTTTTTACAACCCCGTGGCTAGCGAAGGCACGGAAAACCTGCGCATTGCGCTGGATCGCGTGCAGTACTGGACCGGCACCGGCGCGCAACTGTCGCCCGCCGTCGAGCGTCTGGTCAAGGAATACTCGGCCAAGGTTTCCGCCGCGGCCTAATTGCCCGCGTCGCACATCCTTAGCTGAAATTCTTTAGCTGAATTCTGAGCGGCTAGTTTTTCCACGCTGAAAGCCCTGCGCTTGCAAGCTGACATTCCTAGCTGCTTCATCGCTATCCAAGCCGATAAAGAGCACGATAAATGCCTGATGCCGCAACCTCCAACGCGGCGCCTACGGATTTGGTCGAGCTGGGCCGCATTACTGCAGCCTACGGTGTGAAAGGCTGGGTTAAAGTGCAGCCGCATTCGGCCAACGCCGAAGTGCTGCTCTCAGCGTCTCAATGGTGGTTGACTCGCCCTGTGCCTGAATTGGCGCGGGGCGCTGTCGCGTCTGCGCCTGTCGCATTCAAGATCTTGCAAGCCCGTTCGCAGGGAGCCACCGTCGTGGCGCAACTGCAGGGCATCACGGATCGCGATCAGGCCGAAGCGCTGCGCGGACATTCCGTGCAAGCGCCGCGCGGTTCGTTCCCCGCGCCCGACGAAGACGAATACTACTGGGTCGATCTCATTGGTTGCGCGCTGTACTCCAGCGCCAGCGGCGAACCCACGCGAATCGGCGTGGTAAGCGAGGTCCTCGACAACGGCGCGCATGCCGTGTTGAAGGTCCTGCTGCAGAAGGGCGAGGGCGAGAATCCCGAACCCGTCCTGGACGCCAAGGGCCGGCCCGCCGAAATGCTTGTTCCGTTCGTACGCGCGCACATCCATGCCGTCGATCTGGCCGCGCGCCGCATCGACAGCGACTGGCCCGCGGATTTTTGATGCGTATCGACGTCGTTACGCTATTTCCCGAAATGTTCGGGGTGGTGCGCGACCTCGGGGTCACCGGCCGGGCCCATGCCCAGGGCCGGTGGCAGCTGCATGCCTGGAATCCGCGCGATTTCACGCATGACGTCCATCGCACCGTCGACGACCGCCCCTACGGCGGCGGTCCCGGCATGGTCATGATGGCGGGGCCGCTGGAAGCCGCCGTCAACGCCGCCCAGCAGGCGCGCGCCGGACAGGGGCTTGGTCCCGCTCCGGTGGCGTTGCTGGCCCCGGTGGGCCGGCGCTATGACCAGGCTGGCGCCGAGGCATTGGCCGCCAGCGATGGCCTCATTCTCATTTGCGGTCGCTACGAAGGCGTGGACCAGCGCTTCATCGATCGATGCGTCACGCAAGAGATTTCGCTTGGCGACTTCGTCTTGTCCGGCGGCGAGATCGCGGCGCTCGCCGTGATCGATGCCGCGGTGCGCCTTTTGCCCGGCGTGCTCAACGATGGGGATTCCGCGCTGCAGGACTCCTTCAATGACACCTTGTCTGGCCTGTTGGACAGCCCGCATTACACACGCCCCGAAGTGTACGAAGGCGAAGCGGTGCCGGCGGCCCTGTTGAGCGGTCATCACGCCAATATCGCGCGCTGGCGGCGCGAGCGTTCATTGGCATTGACCGCGGCGCGCCGGCCTGAACTCATCGCGTCCGCGCGCGAGAAAGGCTGGCTCAGCAAGCTTGACGAGCGATATCTGGCCGAGCTGGCCGGGACGCCGCTACCCGCCGAGCCGGGATCATCCCGGCGTCGCCGGCCGCGCAAGCCGTCCGATCCCTCTGGCGCCGCCTGACGGTCATCCTGCCCCATCCGCAACGCCCACAACGCTAGGGAAGGTCCTAGATTGTGGGCGTTTTCGCTGCTCCTTAGTATTGAAAATTACATGCACATGAAATTTTCATATGAGCCGTTCAGCCGCCGTTCGTCGTGCCAGTGCAGCACCGTCGTCACCCGCCCGGGCGGACAGGCCGGAGTCGGCCGTCGATCTGTGGCTGGGCCAGCAACTGCGTCAGCTGCGCAAGCAGCAGGGGCGGTCGCTCGCTGACGTCGCCCAGGCTTGCGGCATGTCGCTGGGTCTGCTGAGCCAGATCGAAAGAGGGCTGAGCTCGGCCTCCGTCAAAGTCCTTCATCTCCTGGCGCGCGAGTTTCGCGTGTCGGTCAATGCCCTGCTGCGCAACGCCGAGCACACGGGCGGCGAGGAAGATGGGCGCGTGGCCCGCGCGGGCACGCATCGGTACATCGACCTCAAGGAAAAGGGCATCTGCAAAGAGATGTACACGCCCGCCGCCTGCCGCAGCATGGATCTGTGCCGCGCCTCCATCGCGCCCGGTGGCTCCACCGGCAGCGAGCTCTTCGTGACCGGGCAGGGCGAGCAGATTGGCGTGGTGCTCAAGGGCGTGCTGGAGTTGTGGGTCGGCGACCGCGTCATCCGCCTGCAGGAGGGTGACAGCTTTTGCTATGCCAGCAGCACGCCGCGCCGCTGGTGCAATCCGGGGTCCCAGACGACCGAGGTCATCTGGGCCATCTCCAACAACACTCAAGCCGCGGAGGACGACACGTCACAAGCGCCCTGAGCGCGCAGCACCCATGCGGCGGCACGCGAGGGGAGCGGGCCGCCACCGGGCGCGCCAGGCGCGGCCCGGCCTTCTTTGCCACGATGAGGATATGTCATGAAATTCAAGACCCTGGTTGTCTCTGTATTCGCAGCATTGTCCATGGCGGCGGGCGCCCAAGCCCAGACGGTATTGAAGGTGGGATCCACGCCCACCGGCAGCCCGTTCACGTTCCTCGATACCAAGACGAACAGCATCGAGGGCGTGATGGTCGACATTGTGAAGGCGGTCGGCAAGGAGGCCGGATTCTCGGTGCAGATCGAGCCGATGGCGTTTTCAGCGCTGATCGGCTCGCTGACGTCCAAGCGCATCGATATCGTGTCGGCGGCAATGTTCATCACGCCTCAGCGCCAGCAGGTGGTGAGCTTTTCGGAGCCCGTCTATCGCTATGGCGAAGGCCTGATGGTGCTCAAGAGCGACAACAAGGAGTACAAGTCGTTCGCCGACATGAAGGGCATGACGGTAGGCGTGCAGGTGGGCACGGCCTTCGTCGAGCCCATCCAGAAGAGCGGGGTCTTCAAGGAGGTGAAGCTCTACGACAATCCGCCCGACATGATGCGCGACGCAAACGCCGGCCGGATCCAGGGCGGCTTCATGGACTATCCCATTGCCGCGTATGTGCTGTCGCAAGGCAACTACCCCAATCTGAAGATGGCGCAGTCCTACCAGCCCACGATCATGGGCAGCCTGGGGCTGGCCACGCGCAAGGAAGACACCGAGCTGCTTGATCGCATCAACAAGGCGCTGGCCAAGCTGAAGGCCGACGGCGCCATCGACGCCATCCTGAAGAAGTGGGGCCTGGGCGGCGCGTGAGGCCGGCCGGGCGTTCGTAGCGCAAGCATTCGTTAAAAATCCCGCCGGCGCGATCAAACCCGCCGGCGGACGCCGCGCATCCGGAGCGCGACGCGGGCAGTCTTCTGGGGGTGGTGGACGCATGATGCAATTCATGAAGGACGCGGCAGAGTTCATGCCGATACTGCTGGAGGGCGCCAAGCTCACGATCCTGGTCACGCTGGGCTCGCTGGCGCTGTCGACGGTGCTGGGGCTGGTCTGGGCCTTGATGCGGGTGTCGGGCAACAAATACCTGTCGGGCTTTAGCGCCGGCCTGGTCAATCTGCTGCGCGGCATTCCCATCATCGTGCTGCTCTTCTATATCTACTTCGTGATGCCGGACATGGGCGTGTCGCTGAGCGCGGTGCAGGCTGCGATCATCGGCCTGGGCGTCGCGTATTCGGCCTACCAGGCCGAGAACTTCCGGGCCGGCATCCAGGCGATCGATCGCGGCCAGATCGAGGCGGCCATGGCCATGGGCATGGGCTGGGGGCTGACGATGCGCCGCGTCGTGCTGCCGCAGGCCGTGAAGATCGTCCTGCCGCCTTACGGCAACATCATGATCATGATGCTCAAGGACTCGTCGCAGGCATCCACCATCACCGTTGCCGAGCTGGCGCTGCAAGGAAAGCTCATCGCCGTGTCGACGTTCAAGAACGCCACGGTGTTCACGCTGGTCGCGCTGATGTACCTGGTGATGTGCGTGCCGCTCATCCTGCTGGTGCGGCATCTGGAAAAACGGAGCGCAACCAAATGATCAGCCTGCAAGGCGTGAGGAAAAGCTTTGGGCCGCTTGAAGTCCTCAAGGGCATCGACGCCGAGGTCGAGCAGGGCGAGGTCGTGTGTGTCGTGGGGCCATCCGGCTCGGGCAAGTCGACCATCCTGCGCTGCATGAACGGACTGGAACGCTACAACGCCGGCCGCATCACGGTCGACGGTGAGCTGGTCGATTGCGATTCGCCTTCCATCGTGTCGATCCGCACGCAGGTCGCGATGGTGTTCCAGCGCTTCAACCTGTTTCCGCACCGCACGGCGCTGGAAAACGTCATCGAGGGCCCGATCTTCGTCAAGAAAGAGCCGCGCGCGCAGGCGGTTGAACGCGGCCGCGAGCTGCTGGCCAGCGTCGGCCTGGCGGACAAGGAAAACGCGCATCCGAACCAGCTGTCGGGCGGCCAGCAGCAACGCGTGGCGATTGCGCGCGCGCTGGCAATGAGACCGAAGGCGATCCTGTTCGACGAGCCCACCTCGGCGCTTGATCCCGAACTGGTCGGCGACGTGCTGGGCGTCATGCGCAAGCTGGCCGAGGCCGGCATGACGATGGTCGTCGTGACGCACGAAATGAGCTTTGCGCGCGAGGTCGCCGACCGCGTCATGTTCTTTGACGGCGGCGTCATGGTGGAGCAGGGCGCCGCCCGGGAAGTGCTGAATCATCCGCAGCATCCGCGCACGCAGGACTTCCTGCGGCGTGTGTTGCACCCCATGTAAGGACGCCCCATGCAGCCAACGCCGTTTCCGCTTTCCCCGTCACTATGGGCGGCCACCGCAGCGCCGCCGCCGCCCACCGGGCCGCTTGACGCGTCCACGCAGGCCGACGTCGCCGTGATTGGCGGCGGCTACGCCGGCCTGTCCACTGCGTTGCACCTGGCCGAGCGTGGCGTCAAGGTCGTGCTTCTGGAGGCGCGCGAGATCGGCTTTGGCGGCTCGGGCCGCAATGGCGGGCAGGTCATTCCGGGCTTGAAATACGACCCTGACGATCTGATTGCGATGTTCGGCCCCGAGCGCGGCGAGCGGTTGACACGGTTCGCCGGCGGGACGGCGGACGCGGTCTTCGACCTGATCGAGCGCCACGCGATGGACGTGCCGCGCGTGCGCAAGGGGTGGATCCAGGGCGCGCACACGCCCGACGCGCTGCGTGTCGCGCAAGGCCGCGCGGCGCAATGGGCGCGGCTGGGCGTGGACGCGCAACCGCTGGATCGGGCGCAGGTCGCCCGGCTTATCGGCACGGACAAGTATCTGGGCGGATGGGTGGACCGGCGGGCGGGCGCGGTGCAGCCGCTGAGCTATGCGCGCGGCCTGGCGCGCGCCGCGCTGAACGCGGGCGCGACCCTGCACACCGACACGCCCGTCACGGGCCTGGCGCGCGACGGCGGCAAGTGGACGGTGTCCACGGCGCGCGGGCCGTCGGTCAGCGCCGACCGCGTGGTGATGTGCACCAATGCCTATGGCGGCGGCCTGTGGCCTGGCCTCAAGCCGTCCATCATCGACGCCAACACGTTCCAGGTGGCCACCGTGCCGCTGCCCGACCGCATCCGGGCGGGCATCTTTCCCGAGGGCCACGTCACGTCCGACACGCGCAATCTGCTGTTGTACTTCCGGCTGGATCATCAGGGCCGCCTCTTGATGGGCGGCCGGGGCCCTTTTCGCGAGCCCAAGGGCGAGGCGGATTGGGCGCATCTGGAGCGCGTGATGGTCAAGATGTTCCCGCAGGTGGCCGGCACGCCGTTCGAGTTCCGCTGGTGCGGCAGAGTGGCCGTCACGCGCGACTATCTGCCGCATCTGCATGAACCGCAGCCCGGGCTGCTGGTGGATATCGGCTGCCAGGGCCGCGGCGTCGGCTTGCAGACCTGCATGGGGGGCGCAATGGCGCAGTACGTGGTCACGGGCGATGCCAATGCGCTGCCCGTGCCGCTGTCGGCCATCAAGCCATTTCCGCTTTATCCGCTGCGCCGCCTGTACGTCAATGCGGTGGTCAGCTGGTACCGGATGACGGACGGCGGGGTCTGAATCCCGGCTGTCCCCAAACAAAAACCCCGGAACAGTGTCCGGGGTTTCTGGGGCGGCGCGAGGATCAGTTGCCGAGCTTGGCGCGCTGCTCCTGCACCTTCTGCAGGGTTTCGCCGAACTGCGCCATGCGGGCCTTTTCCTGTTCCACGACGGCGGCGGGCGCGCGCTCGACGAAGCTGGCGTTGGACAGTTTGCCCTGGGCCTTGGCGATCTCGCCGGAGAGGCGGGCGATCTCCTTGTCCAGACGCACGCGCTCGGCGGCGACGTCGATCTCGACGTGCAGCATCAGGCGGCTGGCGCCGACGACCTGCACCGGCGCGCCCGCGTCGGGCAGCACGTCCAGCACGTCAACCTGGCTCAGCTTGGCCAGCGCGGCCAGGTAGGGCGCGTTGCGGGTCAGCATGGGCGCATCGCCCTGCGCGCACAGCGGCACCTTCTGGGCGGGCGACAGGCTCATCTCGCCGCGCAGGGCGCGCACGGCCTCGACCTGCGCCTTCAGTTCGGCCACATCGGCTTCGGCGGCGGCATCCACCGCGGCCGGATTGGCCTTGGGGTAGGGCTGCACGCTGACGCTGTCGGCCACGCCTTCCTTGCGCTTGCCGGCCACGACCGACACCTTCTGCCACAGCTCTTCCGTGATGAACGGAATGATCGGATGCGCCAGGCGCAGCACGCATTCCAGAACGCGGATCAGCGTGCGGCGGGTGCCAAGCTGCTGGGCCGGCGTGCCGGTCTGGATCTGCACCTTGGCCAGTTCCAGGTACCAGTCGCAGTATTCGTCCCAGACGTAGCGATAGATTGCGTTGGCGATGTTGTCGAAACGGTAGTCGGCAAACCCGCGCGCGACGTCGGCTTCCAGTGTCTGCATCTGGCTGACGATCCAGCGGTCGACGAAGGACAGTTCGCCTTCGTCCGGCACCGACAGGTCATGGCCTTCGGTGTTCATCAGCACGAAGCGCGTGGCGTTCCAGAGCTTGTTGCAGAAATTGCGGTACCCCTCGCAACGCTTCAGGTCGAAGTTGATGTTGCGGCCCAGGGTGGCGTAGGCCGCCATCGTGAAGCGCAGCGCATCGGTGCCGTAGGCGGGGATGCCGTCGGGGTACTGGCGGCGCGTGGCCTTTTCGATGGCGCCTGCCTGTTTCGGATTCATCAGGCCGTAGGTGCGCTTGGCCACCAGGCCGTCCAGGTCGATGCCGTCGATCAGGTCCACCGGGTCCAGCGTGTTGCCCTTGGACTTGCTCATCTTCTGGCCGTCGGCGTCGCGGATGAGGCCGTGCACGTAAACGTGCTTGAACGGGATCTGTCCGGTCAGGTGCGTGGTCAGCATGACCATGCGCGCCACCCAGAAGAAGATGATGTCAAAGCCCGTGACCAGGACGCTGGAAGGCAGGTAGCGCTGCAGGTCCGGCGTGTTTTCCGGCCAGCCCAGCGTCGTGAAGGGCACGAGGCCCGACGAGAACCACGTGTCCAGGACGTCGGGGTCGCGCGTGAGCGGGCCAGTGACGCCGGCGGCGCGCGCCTGCTCGATTGCGCCCGCTTCGTCGTGGGCCACAAACACCTGGCCATCTTCCGAGTACCAGGCCGGAATCTGATGACCCCACCACAGCTGGCGCGAAATGCACCAGTCCTGGATGTTGTTGAGCCACTGGTTGTAGATGGTGGTCCAGTTGTCCGGATAGAACTGGATGCGGCCGTCGGCCACGACTTCCAGCGCGACCTCGGTGATGCTCTTGCCCGGGTTCAGCGTGCCTTCCGGCGCGGGCTTGCTCATGGCGACGAACCACTGGTCGGTCAGCATCGGCTCGAGCACGACGCCGGTGCGGTCGCCCTTGGGCTGCATCATCTTGTGCGGCTCGACCTTGACCAGATAGCCCTCGGCTTCCAGTTGCGCAACGACCGCCTTGCGGGCCTCGTAGCGTTCCATGCCCTGGAACTGCTTGGGACCGTTTTCGTTGATGTGCGCGTCCAGCGTGAAGATCACGATCAGCGGCAGATCGTGGCGCATCGCGCAGGCGTAGTCGTTGAAGTCATGGGCGCCCGTGATCTTCACGCAGCCCGTGCCGAATTCAGGGTCGACGAAATCGTCGGCAATGATGGGAATGTTGCGGTCGCAAAGCGGCAGCTCGACTTGCTTGCCGACCAGATGCTTGTAGCGGGGATCGTCGGGATGCACGCACAGCGCGCCGTCGGCCAGCATGGTTTCCGGGCGTGTCGTGGCGATGGTCATGCCGCGCAGGGTGACTGTTTGGCCGTCCTTGTCGACGATGGTCTGCGGACCGTCGACGAACGGGTAGAGGATGTGCCACATGTGGCCATCGGTCTCTTCGGACTGCACTTCCAGGTCGGACACGGCCGTGAGCAGCTTGGGGTCCCAATTGACCAGGCGCTTGCCGCGGTAGATCAGTCCCTGTTTATGCAGCCGGACAAACGTTTCCACCACGCCGCGCGACATGCGGTCGTCCATGGTGAAGTATTCGCGCGGCCAGTCGGCCGAGGCGCCCAGGCGGCGCACCTGTCCGGTGATGGCGCTGCCGGACTTCTCCTTCCATTCCCACACCTTCTCGACGAACTTCTCGCGGCCCAGGTCATGGCGCGAAACCTTTTGCGCGTCGAGCTGTCTTTCAACGACGATCTGCGTGGCGATGCCGGCGTGGTCGGTGCCAGGAATGAACACGGTGTCGTCGCCCGACATGCGGTGGTAGCGCACCAGGCCGTCCATGATGGTCTGGTTGAACGCGTGGCCCATGTGCAGGGTGCCGGTCACGTTGGGCGGGGGGAACTGGATGACGTAAGGCTGGCTTTCCGTCCCCGTTTTCACGTGCTGGCCCGCGGCGAAGTAGCCGCGCTTGTCCCACTCGGCATACCAGCGGGATTCCAGTTCGGAGGGTTCGAAGCTCTTGGAGAGTTCCGGGGTTTCGCCGGCGATAGGCGCGGCGTTCGGGGGAGCAGCTTGAGTCATTACTAAGTTCCGGCAGACAGGGGCGCCCGGGTAGGAAGCGGGCAGCAAACCGCTCATTTTAAGATGTAATGCGGTCTTCTCAGCGTGTTAGAATACCGGGTTACTGTAAACCTTTTAGAAGTCCCTGAATTCATTGAGGATTCCTTCGGAAATGCGTGCTGAATCATTGGATTGGCGCGCAGCCGGAATCCCGCTGGCATTCCAGGATGCGTCCGACAGGTCGGCAGTGTCGAATCCTGTCTTGGTCGGTGGTTCAGGGTGGCCCGAGACACCCATTCGTTTCGGATCTCCTGCGTGCCAACGGCGCGATGGCGCTTGATGTCGCCCCGAAGGGTGGCATCCAAGCGCGGCATCGGCAAGCACAGAGCCCCACCAGGCAATTAACTAGAAACCCGTCAGAAATCAGTTTTCGGAGTCCTTTATGTCCAT
Source organism: Achromobacter mucicolens (assembly GCF_029866465.1). Lineage (NCBI taxonomy): Bacteria > Pseudomonadati > Pseudomonadota > Betaproteobacteria > Burkholderiales > Alcaligenaceae > Achromobacter > Achromobacter mucicolens. Next base: position 1,829,605 of record NZ_CP123364.1, read on the forward strand.
TCAACGCACCCTCTCGATCATCAAGCCCGACGCCGTCGCCAAGAACGTGATCGGCCAGATCGTCGCCCGTTTCGAGCAAGCCGGCCTGAAGGTCATCGCCGCCCGCCTGACCCAACTGTCGCGCGCCGACGCCGAGCGTTTCTACGCTGTGCACGCCGCCCGTCCCTTCTTCAAGGACCTGGTCGACTTCATGGTCTCGGGCCCCGTGTTCGTGCAAGTGCTGGAAGGCGAAGACGCCATCCAGAAGAACCGCGACCTGATGGGCGCCACGGACCCCAAGAAGGCTGAAGCCGGCACCATCCGCGCGGACTTCGCCGACAGCATCGACGCCAACGCCGTCCACGGCTCCGACGCGCCGGAAACGGCCGCTGTCGAAGTGGCTTTCTTCTTCCCCGAAATCAACATCCACAGCCGTTAATTTTTGGCTTAAGTTGTTGAAAGCGCTTTAGTTTTACCTGGTTATGGAATCCGTCGAACGAATCAATCTGCTGGGGCTGGACGGCTCCGCCCTGTCCGAACTGGTCGGGCAGTGGGGCGGCAAGCCGTTTCGCGCCCGCCAGCTGCAGCGCTGGATGCACCAGCGCGGCGCCGATTCGTTCGACGCCATGACCGACCTGGCCCGCGATTTCCGCAGCCAGCTTGCGACGCATTGCCGCATCGAGGCATTGCCCGTCAACATCGAGCAACGCTCGACCGACGGCACCCGCAAGTGGCTGTTCGATGTGGGGCAGGGCAACGCCATCGAAACCGTCTTCATCCCCGAAGACGACCGTGGCACGCTGTGCATCTCCAGCCAGGCTGGCTGCGTGGTGAACTGCCGTTTCTGCTCGACAGGGCACCAGGGGTTCAACCGCAACCTGAAGACCAGCGAAATCATCGGCCAGCTGTGGTGGGCCAAGCGCGTGCTAGAGGCCGACATCGGCACGGCCCGCCTTGAAAGCGCCCGCGCCACCGAAGACACCCGCGTCATCAGCAACGTCGTCATGATGGGCATGGGCGAACCCCTGCTCAATTACGACCAGGTCCTGCCCGCGCTGCGCCTGATGCTCGACGACAACGCGTACGGCCTGTCGCGCCGCCGCGTCACGGTGTCCACCTCCGGCGTCGTGCCCATGATGGACCGCCTGTCGCAAGACTGTCCCGTGGCGCTGGCCGTGTCGCTGCACGCGCCCAACGACGCGCTGCGCGACGAGCTCGTGCCGCTGAACAAGAAGTACCCGCTGAAGGAGCTGCTGGCCGCCTGCGAACGCTACCTGGCGTTTGCGCCCCGCGACTTCATCACGTTCGAATACTGCATGCTGGACGGCATCAACGATACCGACCAGCACGCCAAGGAATTGATCCACATTGCACGCCAGGTGCGCTGCAAGCTGAACCTCATACCGTTCAACCCATTCCCCGCATCCGGCCTGAAGCGCTCGGCCTCGGCGCGGGTGAAGGTGTTTGCCCAGCGTCTGATGGACGCCGGCATCATCACCACGGTCCGCAAGACCCGGGGCGACGACATCGATGCGGCTTGCGGCCAACTGGCCGGAGAGGTGCGGGACCGCACTCGGATCACCGAGCGCAACGCCGCCCAGCGCCAGACCATACCAATTAAACAGGTGCACGCATGACGCAGGATTTCGCTTCTGCAGTTTCCGACTCGTCCGCCGGCGCGGTGGGCAGCGTGGGCGCCGCCTTGCGCGGTTTGCGCCTGGCCAAGGGCTGGTCGCTCGACGAAGTTTCCAGCCGCATCAAGTTTTCCACCAAGCAGATCGAAGCCCTTGAAAACGAGCAGTGGGACAACCTGCCCACCGGCGTTTCCTTGCGCGGCCTCGTGCGCAACTATGCGCGGCTGCTCGGCGCCGATGCCCAGGCCATCGTCGACTCGCTCGATCCCAATGCCCGCGCCACTGGCCCGGCCAAGCTCAGTCCCAGCTCGCTGCATTCCGCGCATTCCATTCCGCAATCCAGCGCCGACGACGACCGCTCGTCCACGTCGTCGTGGGGCTGGCTGATCGCCATCGTGCTGGTGCTTGCCGCCGGCGTGGCGTATGCCTTCTGGCAAGGTTGGCTGCCGCAGCAGTGGCTGCCCGCCGACTGGCTGCCGAAGCCGACCAAGTAACCCGGTTCCAACCGATGCAAGATTCTTCTCTGCCTTGCCAGGACGCGCCGCCTCCCTCGGTGGGAGCCGCAGCGCGCCGCGCCACGCGTTCCGTCGCGGTGAAGTGGGGCGATCGTGTCGTGACGGTGGGCGGAGACGCCCCGGTCGTGGTTCAGTCCATGACCAACACCGACACCGCGGACGCCATCGCCACCGCGATCCAGGTCAAGGAGCTGGCGCAGGCCGGCTCCGAGCTCGTGCGCATCACCGTGAACACGCCCGAGGCCGCCCGCGAGGTCGTCGCCATCCGCGAGCAGCTCGACCGCATGGGCGTGAACGTGCCGCTGGTGGGAGACTTCCACTACAACGGCCACAAGCTGCTGACGCAGTTCCCGGAATGCGCCCAGGCGCTGTCCAAATACCGCATCAACCCCGGCAACATGGGGGGCGGCAAGCGCCGCGACGACAACTTCGCGCAAATGATCGAAGTCGCCTGCCGCTATGACAAGCCCGTGCGCATCGGCGTCAACTGGGGCAGCCTCGACCACGAGCTCATGGCGCGCAAGATGGACGAAAACAGCCGCCGCGCCCAGCCCTGGGAAGCGCAGGCCGTCATGCGCGACGCGCTGGTCGTCTCGGCCATCAGCAATGCCCAGCGCGCCGAGGAACTCGGCCTGCGGCGCGACGCCATCATCCTGTCGTGCAAGGTCAGCCACGTGCAGGATCTCATCGCCGTCTACCGCGATTTGTCCGCCCGCTGCGACTACCCCTTGCATCTGGGCCTGACCGAAGCCGGCATGGGCAGCAAGGGCATCGTGGCCTCGACCGCGGCGCTTGCCGTGCTGCTGCAGCAGGGCATCGGCGACACCATCCGCATTTCGCTCACCCCCGAACCGGGCGGAGAGCGCAGCCGCGAGGCCATCGTCGCGCAGGAAATCCTGCAGACCATGGGCCTGCGCGCATTCACGCCCATGGTCGTCGCCTGCCCCGGTTGCGGCCGCACCAGCAGCACGTTCTTCCAGGAACTTGCCGACAGCATCCAGTCGTTCCTGCGCCGGCAGATGCCGGTGTGGCGCACGCAGTATCCCGGCGTCGAATCGATGAACGTCGCGGTGATGGGCTGTGTGGTCAATGGGCCGGGCGAAAGCCGTCATGCCGACATCGGCATCAGCCTGCCGGGTACCGGCGAAGTGCCGGCCGCGCCGGTGTTCGTCGACGGCGAGCGCACGGTCACGCTCAAGGGCGACCATATCGCCGAAGAGTTCCAGGCCATCGTTGAAGAATACGTTGCGCGCCGGTATGGCGCGCTCGCCTCTCACTAAAGTAAGGGTGTAGCCATTGGCGCGCTTCTCCGGCGCGCCGACGGCATGATCAAGATGACTCAAGCTTTCCAGAAAGTCGCCGCCATCCGCGGCATGAATGACCTGTTGCCGGGGGCAAGCGCCCGCTGGGAGCAATTCGAGGAAATCGTGCGCGGCTGGCTGCGCGGCTATGGCTACCGCAATGTGCGTACGCCCGTGCTTGAGCATACGCGCCTGTTTGCACGCGGCATCGGCGAAGTCACCGACATCGTCGAAAAAGAGATGTACACGTTCACCGACGCGCTCAACGGCGAATCGCTCACGATGCGCCCCGAAATGACCGCCGGGATCGTGCGCGCCTCGATCGAACACAACCTGCTCTACGATCGTCCGCAACGCGTCTACTCCATCGGTCCCGTCTTCCGTCACGAGCGCCCGCAGCGCGGCCGCTACCGCCAGTTCCACCAGATCGACGTCGAAGCGCTGGGCTTTGCCGGTCCCGACGTGGACGCGGAACTCATCGTCATGCTGGGCCGCCTCTGGAAGCTGCTGGGCCTGAAGGACGTGCGCCTTGAACTGAATTCGCTGGGCCAGCCGGCCGAGCGCGCCGCGCACCGCGCCGCCTTGATCCAGCATCTGGAAAAGCACCGCGACATCCTCGACGAAGACGGCCAGCGCCGCATGTACAGCAATCCGCTGCGCGTGCTGGACACGAAGAACCCCGCCATGCAGGAAATGGCCGACAGCGCGCCGCGCCTGTTCGACTTCCTGGGCGAAGAGTCCCGCGCGCACTTTGACGGCGTGTGCCAGCGCCTGACCGACGCCGGCATCGAATACCGCTTGAATCCCCGTCTGGTCCGCGGCCTGGACTACTACAACCTGACCGTCTTCGAATGGGTCACGGACCGCCTGGGTTCCCAGGGCACGGTCTGCGGCGGCGGCCGCTACGACGGCCTGGTCGAACTGCTGGGCGGCAAGCCGGCGCCTGCCGTGGGCTTTGCCATCGGCATGGAGCGCCTGCTCGACCTGTGGGAGCAAAGCGTCGAAATCGCCGCGCCGGCCGAGTGCGACGTGTACGTCGTGCACCAGGGCGAGGACGCGCAGCGCCTGGCCGCGCGCGTCGGCGAAGACCTGCGTGACGCGGGCCTGTCGGTCATCGTGCATGCCGGATCGGCTGGCTTCAAGTCCCAATTCAAGCGCGCGGACGCCAGCGGCGCCCGCGTTGCGGTTATCCTTGGCGCCGACGAAGTGGCGTCGCAGACCGCCAGCGTCAAGTTCCTGCGCGCAGAAGGGCAGGGCGACTCGGCGCAGCAACAGGTTCCGCTGGCGAAGCTGGCCGACGCATTGAACAACAAGGGTTAACGCATGGCATACGATCTTGAAGAACAGGAAAAACTCGACGCTATCAAGGCGTGGTGGGCCCGCTATGGCACGCTTCTGCTGACGCTGGCGACGGCAGTGCTCCTGGCCTGGGGCGGCTGGTGGGGCTGGAAGGCGTACGAATCGCACCAGGCCAACCAGGCAATGGGCTACTTCGAAGCGCTGGAAGACGCGGCCCGCCTGGGTGGCGCCGATTCCTCGGTGCGTATCAAGACCGCAGCCTCGACGCTGCGCGAAAAGTATCCCAACACCGGCTACGCCGCGCGTGGCGCTCTGGTGGCCGCGCAGGCCCTGCAGGCGCAGAAGGATGACGCCGGCGCCCGCGAACAGCTCGAATGGCTGGCCGGTCAGAACAAGAACCCCTCCATGCAAGCCGTGGCGCGCCTGCGCCTGGCCGGCATGATGCTGGACCAGAAGCAATACGACGCCGCGCTGGCGCAGCTGAACAATCCGCCGGCCGCCTTCGCCGCCTTGTTCGCTGACCGCCGCGGCGACGTGCTGGCTGCGCAAGGCAAGCGCGAGGAAGCGCGCGCGGCCTGGCAGAGCGCCATCGATGGCCTGGGTGCGGCCAATCCCTTGACCCAGGTTGTGCAACTGAAACTGGATGCCTTGAGCGGAGCGTGACTGTAATGCGTAAATTTGCACCTGGCCGTACGTGGCGCGGCGCCGTCCTCTTGGCAAGCCTGCTTGCCCTGGGCGGATGCGGCTTGTTCTCCCATGACGACGGCCGCTACGATCCGGCGCCCCTGACCGAATACAAGGCTGGCATGTCCGTGCGCCAGGTCTGGTCCACGTCCATCGGCAGCGGCTCGGGCCTGGGCTTCGCGCCCACCGTGCTGGGCGATGCCATCTATGCCGCCACGCCCGACGGCTCCGTCGGCAAGTTCGACCTGCAAAGCGGCCGCGTCATCTGGAAGGCCAAGGCCGAAGGCAAGCTGTCGGCGGGCGCCGGCAGCGACGGCACCACCACTGCGGTCGCTTCGCCCAACGGCGACGTCATCGCCTTTGACGACACCGGCAAGGTGAAGTGGAAGGTCCGCGCCACCAGCGACGTCACGATTCCGCCGGTCGTCGGCTACGGCATCGTCGTCGTGCGCAGCGGCGACTACCGCATCCAGGCTTTCGACGCGAACAGCGGCGAGCGCGTCTGGAGCGTGCAGCGTCCCGGCCCGTCGCTCGCCTTGCGCAGCGTCTCGCAAATGGTCCTGGCCGAAGGCCTCGTCATCACGGGCCTGCCCGGCGGCAAGATCATGGCCATCGCCTCCAATAGCGGCAACGTGCAATGGGAAGGCACCGTGGCCACGCCGCGCGGCGCCAGCGACCTGGAGCGTCTGACCGACGTGGTGGGCGCGCCCCGGATCGCGGGCAACCTGCTGTGCGCGGTTGCTTATCAGGGACGCATCGTCTGCTTTGACGTCACCGCCGGTGGCCGTCCGCTCTGGACCAAGGATTTCTCCAGCGTCAGTGGCCTCACGCTCGATGACCGCTTCGCTTATGCCGCCGACCAGAACAGCGTGGTCAACGCGTTTGCGCTCGATAACGGGGGCAATGTCTGGAAACAGAGCGCTCTGAAGAACCGCCAGCTCACGGCTCCGGCTATGCTTGGGGGAGCGCTGGCTGTCGGCGATCTGGATGGTTACGTGCATTTCCTGTCGCGCAGCGATGGCAGCCTGATGGCGCGCCTGTCGGTGGGCGGCGGCGCAGTCGTGTCACCGCCGCAGACGACGCCCCAAGGTGTGCTGGTCCAGACGGGCAATGGCAATCTCGTCATGATCGGCGCCAACTGAAACTTATAAAACAAAGCCTTTTACCGTGTCTTTCAAGCCTGTCGTTGCCCTGGTCGGCCGCCCCAATGTGGGGAAATCGACCCTTTTCAACCGCCTGACGCGATCGCGCGCCGCGCTGGTGGCCGATTATTCCGGCCTGACCCGCGATCGCCATTACGGCGAGGGCAGGGTGGGCGATATTCCGTTCATCGCCATCGATACCGGCGGCTTCGAGCCCGTGGCCAAGGACGGCATCCTGCTGGAAATGGCCCGGCAGACCCGCCAGGCCATCGCCGAGGCGGACGTCGTCGTGTTCCTGGTGGATGCGCGCTCTGGCATCAATGCGCACGATCACGAGATCGCGCAACTGCTGCGCAAGTCCGGCCAGCAGCGCGTGCTGCTGGCGGTGAACAAGGCCGAAGGCATGGGCCTGGGTCCCGCCATCGCCGAATTCCATGAACTTGGCCTGGGCCAGCCGTATCCCATTTCGGCGGCGCACGGCGACGGCATCGTGGATCTCATCGAGCTGGCGCTCAAGGATCTGGCCGAGCCGCCCGTCGAAGAAGATCCGGTCGAAGAAGGCGAGCACGATCACCGCATCAAGCTGGCGATCGTGGGCCGCCCCAACGTAGGCAAGTCCACGCTCATCAATACGCTCATGGGCGAAGAGCGCGTGATCGCGTTCGACATGCCGGGCACCACGCGCGACGCCATCGAAATCGATTTCGAGCGCGACGGGCGCCGCTACACGCTGATCGACACGGCCGGGCTGCGCAAGCGCGGCAAGGTCTTCGAGGCAGTCGAAAAGTTCTCCGTCATCAAGACCTTGCAGGCCATCGAGGCCAGCAACGTCGTGCTGCTCATGCTCGACGCGCAAACCGAAATCTCCGAGCAGGACGCGCACATCGCCGGGTTCGTGCTGGAAACCGGCCGAGCCGTGGTCGTGGCCGTCAACAAGTGGGACGGCCTGGACGGCGAAGAAAAGGAACGCATCGAGCGCGAGTTCAACCGCAAGCTGCGCTTCCTGTCGTTCGCGCGCGTGCACACGATCTCGGCGCTGCGCGGGCAGGGCATCAAGCCCCTGCTCAAGTCCATCAATGCCGCCCATGCCGCGGCCTTTGCCAAACTGTCCACGCCCAAGCTCACGCGCGAGCTGCAGGCCGCTGTCGAACAGCAGCCGCCTCCGCGCAAGGGCATCTTCCGTCCCAAGATGCGCTACGCGCACCAGGGCGGACAGAACCCGCCGCTGGTCGTCATTCACGGCAACGCGCTGGACGCCATTCCCGATTCGTACCGCCGCTACCTCGAAACGCGTTTCCGCAATGCATTCGACTTGGCCGGCACGCCGCTGCGTATCGAATTCAAGTCCTCGCACAACCCTTACGCGCAGGAAAGCTGATCCATGAGCCGCTTCTGGAGTCCCGTTGTCGGGACGCTCAGTCCCTATGTGCCGGGCGAGCAGCCCAAGCTTCAGAATCTGGTCAAGCTGAACACCAACGAGCACCCTTACGGGCCGTCGCCCAAGGTGCTCGATGCGATCCGCGCCGCTTGCGACGACACGCTCAAGCTCTATCCGGACCCTTCCTCGGACCGCCTGCGCGAGGCCATCGCCGCCGCGGTCGGCGCGCAGCCGCAGCAGGTGTTCGTGGGCAACGGGTCGGACGAGGTCCTGGCGCATGCGTTTCTGGCCCTGCTCAAGCATGACCGTCCGCTGCGCTTTCCGGATATCACGTACAGCTTCTATCCCGTGTACTGCGGCCTGTACGGCATCGAATTCGAAACGATGCCGCTCACCGCGGACTTTTGCATCGACGTCGAAGACTATCTGCCCGCGCGCCACGGTCAGGCGGGCGCCATCATCTTCCCGAATCCCAACGCGCCCACCGGCCGGGCGCTCAGCGCCGCCGAGGTCGAGCGCATCGTCGCCGGCAATCCGGACACGGTCGTTGTCGTGGACGAGGCGTATGTGGATTTCGGCGCCGAATCGGTGATCCCGCTGGTCTCGCGCTACGACAACCTGCTGGTGGTGCAGACCCTTTCAAAGTCGCGTTCGCTTGCGGGCCTGCGGGTAGGCTTTGCCGTGGGCAGCGCCGCCCTGATCGATGGGCTTGAGCGGGTAAAGAACAGTTTCAACTCCTACCCCATCGATCGTTTGGCATCCGCCGGTGCAGTAGCGGCGCTGGAAGATACGGAGTACTTTGAGCAGACCCGCAAAGCCGTGATCGACACGCGGTCCCGCATGACCGCAGGGTTGCAGGCGCTGGGCTTCGAGGTGCTTCCATCAGCGGCGAACTTCGTGTTCGCGCGCCATCAGTCAAAGGACGCCGCGACGCTTGCCGCCGCCCTGCGCGAGCGCAGCATCATCGTGCGTCATTTCCGTCATGCGCGGATCGATCAATTCCTGCGCATCACGGTGGGTACCGAAGCCCAGTGCGATCTGCTTCTGCAAGCGCTCCAGAGCATCCTGAAGGCGTGATTTTCAGAGGCATTTCAGCTGGAAAACTCTGGTCTCATTTTTGCTTCCCGGCCAAGTAGCACGGGCCGGGAAAACCCTGTAGAGTACGTGTTTCGGCGTGCACCACCAGTACAAAAAGCGCGTCATTACTCAATAACAAACAAATGGAGCCTGGCCAATGAGCAATAAAGGGCAAACTCTGCAAGATCCGTTCCTCAACACGCTGCGCAAGGATCATGTGCCCGTGTCGATCTACCTCGTGAACGGCATCAAGCTTCAAGGGCAAATCGAATCCTTCGACCAATACGTGGTGCTGCTGCGCAATACGGTCACCCAAATGGTTTACAAGCACGCCATTTCCACCGTCGTTCCCGCGCGCGCCGTCAACTTTCAAGTGGAAGTCCCTGCTGAGTAATCTCGCTCCAGCTTTACCTTTTATTGCCCGCCAGACGGTTCTCGTCGGCGGGCATTTTCGCTTTGGCTCGAATATGGTGCATGTATGCGCGCTCTGATCATCAGCGTGGATCTCGGTGATCCGGACTTCACGGCACACGCCGAGGAATTTGCCATGCTGGCCAAGGGCGCGGGCGCCGAAATCGTCGGCACCTTGACGGCCCGCCGCGATCGTCCCGACGCCAAGTTCTTCATCGGCTCCGGCAAGGCCGACGAGGGCGTCGCGATGGCGCAGGCGCTGCTTGCCGACATCATCCTTTTCGACCAGCCGCTTTCGCCAGCCCAGCAGCGCAACCTCGAACGCGCCTTCAACCTGCGCGTGGTGGATCGCGTTGCCCTCATCCTGGACATCTTCGCGCTGCGCGCAAAGAGCCACGAAGGCAAGCTGCAGGTCGAACTGGCCCAGCTTCAGCATCTGGCCACGCGCCTGACGCGCATGTGGAGTCACCTGGAACGGCAGCGCGGCGGCATCGGGATGCGCGGGCCAGGTGAATCCCAGCTTGAAATGGACCGCCGCATGATCGGCGCCAAGGTCAAGACGCTGCGTGAGCGGCTCGACAAGGTCGAACGCCAGCGCATCACCCAGCGGCGCGCTCGCGCGCGGGGCGGAGCGTTGTCGGTGTCGCTGGTGGGTTACACCAACGCCGGCAAGTCGACGCTGTTCAACGCGCTGACCCGCGCGGACGCCTACGCCGCCGACCAGTTATTCGCCACGCTGGACACGACGACCCGCCGCATCTGGATCGAAGGCGCCGGATCGGTGGTGGTGTCGGACACCGTGGGCTTCATCCGCGACCTCCCGCACAACCTGATTGCCGCCTTCCGCGCCACGCTCGAAGAAACCGTGCACGCGGATCTGCTGCTGCATGTGGTGGACTCGGCCAGCCCGCAGCGGGATGAGCAGATTTTCGAGGTCAACAAGGTTCTCGCCGAAATAGGCGCTGCCGCGATTCCAACCATTCTGGTATACAACAAGATCGACCGGGCGGGCCTGGACCCGCGGGTGGAGCGCGATGCACATGGTACGATTGCGCGAGTATTTGTAAGCGCCACCGAGCGCGCCGGTTTGGATGCGTTGCGCGGGGCAATTGCGGAAACCGGACAGATTGTGGGAAACAATGCCGCGAATTATCAAACTCTTCAATCTGAATGACCCCGGCTGGGGTCGCGGAAACAACAATGGCTCCGAGCCGCCGCCCAAGCGGCCCCAAGGCAATGGAGACGGCCCTCCGGACCTGGACGAGGTCTGGCGCGATTTCAATAATCGCATCGGGAACCTGTTCGGGCGCAAAGGCGGGGGCGGCAACAACCGGCCCGGCAATCGTGGTGGCATGACGCCGCCATCCCCGCGGGGCACACGCATCGGCCTGGGCGTCATTGCCCTGGTTGCGGCAGGTATCTGGCTGGCCAGCGGCTTCTACATCGTGCAAGAAGGCCAGGTCGCGGTCGTGACCCAGTTCGGCAAATACAAGAGCACGTCGCAAGCTGGTTTCCAGTGGCGCTTGCCTTATCCCATTCAAAGCCATGAAATCGTCAACGTGTCGCAACTGCGCACGTTCGAAGTCGGTTTCCGTGGCGGCGCGCGCAACAAGGTCCTGCCCGAAGCGCTGATGCTCACGACGGACGAGAACATCGTCGATATGCAGTTCGTCGTCCAGTACCGCCTGCGTGCGGACGGCGCGCCCGACTATCTCTTCAAGACGCGCGACCCGGACGAATCCGTGCGCCAGGCGTCGGAAACCGCCATGCGCGAAGTCGTGGGCAAGCAGTCGATGGACTTCGTGCTGTACGAAGGCCGTACGACGGTGGCCTCGCAGGTTCAGGCGCTGATGCAGCAGATCCTCGACCGCTACAAGACGGGCGTGCAGGTCAGCACCGTCGCCATCCAGAACGTGCAGCCGCCCGAGCAGGTCCAGGCCGCGTTCGACGACGCCGTGAAGGCCGGTCAGGATCGCGAGCGCCAGATCAACGAAGGCCAGGCCTACGCCAACCAGGTCGTGCCGCTGGCCAGTGGTCAGGCTTCGCGCATGATGGAGCAGGCCGAAGGCTACAAGGCCAAGGTCGTGGGCGATGCGCAAGGTAATACCTCGCGCTTTACCAGCATCCTGGGCGAATACGAAAAGTCTCCCCAAGTCATGCGCCAGCGCATGTACCTGGAAAGCATGCAGGACATCTTCACCCGCGCCAGCAAGGTCATGGTCGACACCAAGAGCAACAACAACATGTTGTATCTGCCCTTGGACAAGATCATGCATCTCGCCGCTCAGGACGCAGGCAAGTCGAATATCGGCAGCTCCGGCTCGCCGGTGGCCAACCCGCCTGTCCAGCAGCCTTCGCGCGGTTCGGCCGCGCCGGTGCCGCAGCCTTCCGGCAGCAGCAATAGCAACACGCTGCCCCGCGACCGTATGTCGCGCTAATCCGGAGGAGTCCTGAACATGAATCGTCTTATGCCCATCCTGGTCGGCCTGCTCATCGTGCTGGCCCTCCTTTCCTCCAGCGTTTTCGTGGTCCGCGAGCGCGACTATGCCCTGGTGTTCTCGCTAGGTGAGGTCCGCCGCGTCATCAGTGAACCTGGCCTGTACTTCAAGGTTCCGCCGCCTTTCCAGAATGTCGTCACGCTCGACAAGCGCATTCTGACCATCGAGACCAACGAAGCCGAGCGCATCCAGACTTCCGAAAAGAAGAACCTGCTGATCGACTCGTACGTCAAGTGGCGCATTGCGGATCCCCGTCTGTTCTACGTGACGTTCGGCGGCAACGAGCGTGCGGCGCAAGAGCGTCTGCAAGCCCAGATCCGCGACGCCCTGAACGCATCGGTCAACGTGCGTACGGTGCGCGACGTGGTCTCGACCGAACGCGACAAGATCATGACGGAAATCCTGGACAACGTCGCCAAGCGCGCCGAGCCGCTGGGCGTGCAGATCGTTGACGTGCGTCTGCGCCGCATCGAGTTCGCGCCGGAAATTTCCGAGTCGGTGTACCGCCGCATGGAAGCCGAGCGTACTCGCGTGGCGAACGAACTGCGCTCGATCGGCGCCGCCGAAGGCGAGAAGATCCGCGCCGAGGCCGACCGCCAGCGCGAGGTCATCGTGGCTCAGGCGTACGCCAAGGCCCAGGGCATCATGGGTGAGGGCGACGCCGCTGCGGCAGCCATCTACGCCCAGGCTTATGGCAAGAATCCGGACTTCTATACGTACTACAAGAGCCTGGAAGCCTATCGCGCCTCGTTCTCCAAGCCGGGCGACGTGCTGGTGGTGGACCCCAGCTCCAGCTTCTTCCAGTTCATGAAGGATCCGGCAGGCGCCGCGCTGGCTCCGGTCACGGTGCCGGCCAAGTAACCGGCAGCAGCCGGCACGAACGAAAAAGCCCCTCGGGTACCCGAGGGGCTTTTCTGCTTCTGGCGGGATGCTCCCTTACGGGTATCGGGGACGCCGCGGGCACTGGACATGCCCGTCCCCCGGGTGGCGCTTGCCGCTGAACCATGTACAATACCGCGTAAGCTATAAAACATTCCGCAGCGGCTGAGCGGGCTTACGCCCCTCAGCCGCTTTTCGTTTGGGCGACGCCCACGCATCACTTGGCGTTATTCAGGTAAACACATTCATGGGTAACTGGCTGCTGCCCGAAAGCCTCGCCGACGTACTTCCGGCAGAGGCCCGGCGCATCGAGGAACTGCGCCGCGAACTTCTCGATCTTTACCGTACATACGGGTTCGAGCTGGTCGCGCCGCCCCTGGTCGAGTACATCGATTCATTGCTGTCGGGCACCGGCAGCGATCTGGATCTGCGCACCTGCAAGCTGATTGACCAGCTTTCGGGCCGCACGCTGGGCGTGCGCGCGGACATGACTCCCCAGGTCACGCGCATTGACGCGCACTTGCTCAACCGCGCGGGCGTCACCCGCCTGTGCTATTGCGGCAATGTGCTGCATGCCCGTCCCTCGGACTTGCTGTCCAGCCGCGAGTTGCTGCAGATCGGCGCCGAAATCTACGGCCATGCCGGATTCGAAGCCGATCTGGAAATCATCCAGCTGGTGCTGGAAACCGTTGCCATCGCCGGCGTTCGCAATCCGCGCCTGGATCTGAATCACCCCGGTGTGCTGCGCGCGATCCTGAAGTCGGATCCGGCGGCTGCCGAGCTGGCGCAGGATGCGATCCGGCTGATGCGCGACAAGGATGTGCCCGGACTGGGCGAGCTGGCGGCGCGCGCGCCCGGCATCCGTCCGGAAACGCTGAAGGCGCTGCAATTGCTGCCCACGCTGTACGGTGGTCAGGACGTGCTGAAGATCGCCCGCCGTGACCTGCCGGCGCTGCCGGGTATCGCCGAGGCGCTCGACGCCCTTCAGGCAGTGGTCGACGCCATGCCCAACGTGTCTTTCAGTGTCGATCTGGCCGACGTCGGTGGTTACGCTTACCACTCGGGCGTCAAGTTTGCGCTGTACGCTGAAGGCTGGCACGACGCGTTGGTCAGCGGTGGCCGCTACGATGACGTCAGCCACGCGTTTGGCCGGTCGCGTCCGGCCACGGGCTTCAGTCTTGATTTACGCAAGCTGGCGGCGGGTCTGCCGCCGGCGGAAAGGGCGCGAGCGGTTCGCGCGCCCTGGGGGCAGGCCCCCGCTCTGACCGAGGCGGTTCGCCGCTTGCGCCGGTCAGGGGAAATCGTCGTTCAGGTATTGCCCGGTCACGAGCAGGATCAGGACGAATTCGTTTGCGATCGCGAGCTGGCGCTGCAGGATGGCGTCTGGACGGTCAAAACGCTGTGACTAACTCCCTCTCGGAAACGAGAGGGCCGCGGGGAGATTTCCGGATTTCCCGAGAAACTCGAAATTGATTCGTATCATGAGCAAGAACGTAGTCGTAATCGGCACCCAATGGGGTGACGAGGGCAAGGGCAAGATCGTCGACTGGCTGGCGGAATCCGTCCAGGGCGTGGTCCGCTTCCAAGGCGGTCACAATGCCGGCCATACGCTGTGGATCAACGGCAAGAAGACGATTCTTCGCCTGATCCCGTCGGGCATCATGCACCCCGGTGTCACCTGCTTCATCGGCAATGGCGTCGTGCTGTCCCCGGAAGCCCTGCTCAAGGAAATCGAAGAGCTTGAGGCCGCCGGCCTGGACGTGCGTTCGCGCCTGCAGATCTCCGAGATCTGCCCGCTGATCCTGCCGTACCACGTCGCCATCGACAAGGCGCGCGAAGCGCGCAAGGGCGAGGGCAAGATCGGCACGACGGGCCGTGGCATCGGCCCGGCCTACGAAGACAAGGTCGCCCGCCGCGCCCTGCGCGTGCAAGACCTCTTCAATCCGGCGCTCTTTGACGAAAAGCTCGCCGAAGTGCTGGATTACCACAACTTCGTGCTGACCCAGTACCTGGGCGCCGAAGCGGTCTCGGCCAACGAAGTGCGCGATCAGGCCATGGCCTTGGCGCCGGCCATCGCCCCGATGGTCAAGGACGTCTCCAGCAACCTGTACGCCATGCAGCAGGAAGGCAAGCGCCTCCTGTTCGAAGGCGCGCAAGGCGCGCTGCTGGACGTCGATCACGGCACTTATCCCTTCGTCACCAGCAGCAACTGCGTTGCGGGCGCGGCCTCGGCAGGCGCCGGCGTCGGCCCCCAGCAACTGGATTACGTGCTGGGCATCACCAAGGCGTACACCACGCGCGTTGGCTCGGGCCCGTTCCCCACGGAACTGGTCGACGAGATCGGCACCCGTCTGGCCACCATCGGCAAGGAATTCGGTTCGGTCACGGGCCGTCCGCGCCGTTGCGGCTGGTTCGACGGCGCCGCGCTGAAGCGCTCGGTCCGCCTGAACGGCATTTCCGGCCTGTGCATCACCAAGCTGGACGTGCTGGACGGTCTGGAAACCATCCAGTTGGGCGTCGGCTACCGCGTCAACGGTGAATTCCGCGACGTGCTGCCCTACGGCGCGCACGCCGTTGCGCAAGCGCAACCGGTGCTCGAAGAGCTGCCCGGCTGGAGCGAATCCACCGTCGGCATCACCGAATACGCCAAGCTGCCCGCCGCCGCGCGCCGTTATCTGGAGCGTGTCGCCGAAGTCTGCGGCGTGCCGATCGACCTGGTGTCCACCGGTCCGGACCGCAACGAGACCATTGTTTTGCGTCATCCCCTGAAGGGCTGACATCGGGTTATTATTCCCAAGGCCGCCGCCGGTCATACCGGCGGCGGCCTTTTCGTATTTTTGTGCAGGAGATGCTTGCCTATGAGCACGCCGACCAGTGACGATAGCCACCTGTGGGTAACGTGGGACGATTACAACCGCTTGATCGAGCGCCTTACTTTGCAGGTGCACCAGTCGGGCTGGAAGTTTGACAAGATTCTTTGCCTGGCGCGCGGCGGTATGCGCGTGGGTGACGTCATGTCGCGTATTTTTGATGTGCCGCTGGGCATTCTTGCCACCAGCAGCTATCGCGAGGCGGCTGGCACCAAGCAAGGCGACATGGACATCGCTCAGTTCATCACCATCACCCGCGGCACGCTGTCTGGCCGGGTGTTGCTGGTGGACGACATGGTCGATACCGGCAAGACCTTCAATAAGGTCTTCGATCACCTGAAGAGCCAGTTCGCTGATATCACCGAATTGCGCAGCGCCGTGCTGTGGTGGAAGGGGCATTCCCTGGCAACGCCCGACTATTACGTCGAGAAGCTGCCCACGAATCCCTGGATTCACCAGCCTTTCGAAGACTACGACAGCTTGCGTCCCCATCAATTGGAAGCCTGGATCCGCAAGGGTTCCCAGAGCTGATAGCAGGCAGGAAAAGGGCGGGGCCCAGGGCGCGGACTGTCCCTGGCAGTAGTCAAACCGTCCTTGACCATGCTAGAATCGCTGGTTATCGCTAAACCGAACTTGGCTTGTTACTCTTTGGGTAGTCTTTGGGTAACGGAAACAGCCAGCTCAAACCCGGGTGAACGCATGCCCGGGTTGCGCTTTGAAGGTTCACAGTTCGCGGTACTTGCCTATTGGCGGTTTGCAGGTCTTATCGCCAGAGGCCGTCTTCGCGTACCTGGGGCCGCGCAGCGTTGCTGGAAAAGCAAGCCAGGTTTGTCATCAACTTTGTTACCCTACAAGCAGGCCAATTACTTTATGCCTATCGTTCGACTGAAGGAAAACGAACCGTTTGAAGCCGCTCTGCGCCGCTTCAAGCGCACCATCGAAAAGACCGGTTTGCTCACCGAACTGCGCTCGCGCGAGTTCTATGAGAAGCCCACCGCCGAGCGCAAGCGCAAGCATGCCGCCGCCGTGAAGCGCCACTACAAGCGCATCCGTAGCCAACAACTGCCCCCGCGCCTGTATTGATTTCTGATTCCCGAATCTATTGATTCCAGAATCATTCATCCAGGATTTGCTCGCCCGAGTCGACGTCGTCGACGTTGTCGGGCGATATGTGCAGTTGCGAAAGGGTGGGGCCAACTTGCTTGGCCTGTGCCCCTTTCATAACGAAAAAAGCCCTTCGTTCACTGTCAGCCCCACCAAGCAGTTCTATCACTGCTTCGGTTGTGGAGCGCATGGCAGCGCCATCACCTTCCTGATGGAACATACGGGCGCCAGTTTCCCCGACGCCGTGCGTACGCTCGCGGCGTCGGCGGGAATGACGGTCCCCGAAGAAAACCGCAGTCCCCGCCAGCAGCAGGAGTCCGCGCGCCGCAAGGCCGAGGAATCCCGGCACACCCAGGTGCTGGACGCTGCCCAAGCCCATTACCTGAAACTGTTGCGCGCTTCGCCCGCCGCCGTCCGCTATTTGAAGCAGCGCGGCCTGACTGGCGAGATCGCCGCGCATTTTGGCCTGGGCTGGTCAGGCACGGACCGGCACGGTCTGTCCCAGGTGTTTCCGAACTACGAGGACCCCACGTTGGTGGAGTCCGGCCTCGTCATCGAATCCGAGGACGGGCGGCGCTACGATCGCTTTCGCGAACGGGTGATGTTTCCGATCCGCAATGCGCGGGGAAGCCTCATCGGGTTTGGCGGCCGGATCATCGGCAAAGGCGAACCCAAGTACCTGAACTCCCCTGAAACTCCGCTGTTTTCGAAGGGGCAGGAGCTCTACGGGTTGTGGGAGGCACGCCAGGCCATCCGTCAGGAAGGCCAGGTGATTGTCGTCGAGGGCTACATGGACGTGGTCGGCTTGGCGCAGCAGGGCATTGCCAATGCCGTTGCCACGCTCGGCACCGCCACCACGCCGGATCACGTCAAGAAGCTCTTGCGCGCCAGCGACAAGGTCATCTTCAGCTTCGATGGCGACAAGGCCGGCCGGCGCGCCGCCTGGCGTGCGCTGCAGGCCTGTCTGCCGGTGCTTCGGGATGACATCGCGATCCGGTTCCTCTTCCTGCCGGCGGAGCATGATCCCGATTCGTATGTGCGCGAATTGGGCGCCGAAGCGTTCCGCGCGTGTCTGGGCGACGCCGTGGCGCTGTCGCGCTTCTTGTTGGACGAATTGGCGTCGCGTCACAACATGACCGAGGCCGAAGGGCGCGCCAGTTGTCTGCACGAGGCCAAGCCGCTGCTGGCAACGATCCCCGAATGCGCGTTGCGCGTGCAGATCGAACGGGAAATGGCCAAGCTGGTGCAATTGACGCCCGAGGAAATGGCGCAGGTTCTGGCGCAACAGCCTGCCAAGCCATTTGCGCCGGCCGCGCGGCCCGCGTCGGGCGGTGCCGAGTCCGGTATGGCACCGGGCGGCGAGCCGAGCCACGACGGCGGTCCGCCGGACATGGGCTACGACTACGGCAACCACGACTTCCACGACATTCCCGCCGACGAGTCCGACGATTACGGCCAGTACGCCTCGCATGGCGAAGCGTCTGGTGGCGGATCTGCGGGCTGGCAGCCAGGCGCCAAGCAGGAATGGAAGGGCAAGAGCGATTGGAAAGGCAAGAGCGACTGGAAGGGCAAGGGTGATTGGAAGGGCGGCAAGGGCAACTGGAAAGGCCGGCGCGACAACGATGTTGGCGGCTTCGAGGGGCGCCGCACCATGCCGTCGCTGGCCAAGCGGCTCTTGAGCCTGCTGCTCGCGCATCCCGAGCTGGTCGACTCCATGGGCGATCAGCAGCTTGAAGTCATCGACCATGGCCCCCATCTGGGATTGGTACGAGACCTGATCATGCTGGCGCAATCCAGCGGCGCGCGCCATGTCGGCGCCTTGCTGGAGGCTGCGGAGCCGGACTCGGACCTTGCAACCGTATTGAAGGGGCTGCGGGCGGACATCCTGGCGCAGGAAGACCTGCCCGACCCGCAGACGGAATGGGACGATGCGTTGCGGCGGATCGAGTTCGATTCGGCGAAAAATGAAATGGCCAAGCTGGCGGCTTCCGGACTGGCTTCGGAAGAGGCTCGCAAGCGGTATCTTGAGCTCTCCCGCCGCATGACCGTGCTGAAAGGTGCCGGAATACGCTAAATACGCTAAAATCAAAGGTTTTCCGCTCATGCGGGGGCCTGTGAGGCCAGCGCAGGGCTGGCGCAGTTCGGCCAAGCGCGGATGCCGCCATTGCCAGCTGTGCCCGACTGTTGCATGATCGCTGGAAATTCAAGGTCGATTGGTGGCGGATTGTTCGCCAGATCGATGCAGCAAGAGCAGGAACGTGACACGAAGTCCGGCAACTGGAATCTATTCCGGAAGGCGGAATCTAATGATTTATGTACCAATTTGACGAGAGCGGCCTGAAGCTCGGGCATCCCGGTTATTGAGCCCAGGCGGCATCGCTAACCACTAAAAAAGGTTAGAAACGGGACGCGTGCGTCAAAATTGTTACATCGTTAATTAATATAGCTGAGCGGTGGATCAAAAGCAGTTCAGCGGCGGTAACTCCGCGTGGCGTGAGTGGTTTGGGAGCTGTGTATACGTAGCTGCTTGGGGCAATGGCCCGATAAGCGAGCAAAGCCTATTTATAGGCAGGCAGCCCCCCCAACGTCCGGAACCCGCCGTTGAATGAGGTCATGCACGTCGGGCGTCAGAACGGTCAAGAACCGGAGACGTCGCCAGACGGGCTCGCAAGAGCCGGTGCTGCGAACAACGCAGCCGCGTGATCTTCGCCGATCCACCAGATTTACCCGTATTCCATGCCGCACCGGATCCGTATCCGGCGCGGCGTTATGCGGTGCAACAAGCCCGAACGGGTTGCGACGACCACGGAAGCGACTATGACCAAATCCACCGGCAAATCCTCCTCTGCAATTGATGCGGCCGAAACCAAGGCTGTGGCGGCCAAACGCGCCGTCAGCATGGCCGCGGAAAAAGCGCCCGCCAAGACGGCGGTGAAGGTCGCCAAGCCCGCCGCCAAGACGGCCGCCAAAAAGGCGGCCAAAACGGCAGTTGCCGCGGACAAGCCCGAAAAGGTGACGAAGGCCCGCGCCAAGAAAGCCGAAGACAAACTGGCCGATCTGGTCGGCAGCGCGCGTCCCGCGCCGAGCGGCCGCCGTCCGGGCCGCCCCGCCAAGAACGCCAACAACGACTCCGACGGTTTCGACGATCCGATGGACGGCGAAGGCGAAGTCCTGCCCGATCTGAAGCCGCCCAAGCGCGGCGGCAAGCGCGGCAAGGCCGATCCCAAGGACCTGATCGCCCGTGGCCCCGTCACGCCGGAAGAATACGAAGCGCGCCGCAATCGCCTGAAGCAGCTGATCAAGCTGGGCAAGGACCGCGGTTACCTGACGTACGGCGAAATCAACGACCATCTGCCCGACGACCTGGTCGATGCCGAAGCCATCGACGGCATCATCAGCACGTTCAGCGATATGGGTATCGCGGTCTATGACCAGGCCCCCGACGCCGAAACCCTGCTGATGAGCGAGAACGCGCCGGTTGCGTCCAACGACGACGACGTCGAAGACGAAGCCGAAGCTGCGCTCACCACCGTGGACTCCGATTTCGGCCGCACCACCGACCCGGTCCGCATGTACATGCGCGAAATGGGCTCGGTCGAGCTGCTGACCCGCGAAGGCGAAATCGAGATCGCCAAGCGTATCGAAGACGGCCTGAAGCACATGGTCATGGCCATCTCGGCCTGCCCGACCACCATCAACGAAATCCTGGCCCACATCACGCGCGTGCGTGAGGGACAGGCGCAGATCGACGAAGTCGTCGACGGCCTGGTCGATCCGGAAGACGGCGAAGAATACGCCGGCGCCGGCGTCACCGCCGATGAAGACGAAAGCGACGACGGCCCCGCCGGCGGCATGTCCAGCAAGCAGCTGGAAGACCTGCGCGTCAAGGCGCTGGCCAAGTTCGACGAAGTGGGCAAGCAGTTCGACAAGATGCGCCTGTCGTACGAGAAGGACGGCTACAAGTCGGACATATACGTGCGCGCCCAGGAATCGATCCAGAACGAACTGATGGGCATCCGCTTCACCGCCAAGATGGTGGAAAAGCTGGCCGACACGCTGCGCAACCAGGTTGAAGAAGTGCGTCAGCTCGAGCGCGCTGTTCTGCACACGTGTGTGGACCGTGCCGGCATGCCGCGCCTGCACTTCATCAAGGTGTTCCCCGGCAACGAAACCAACCTGCAGTGGGTCGTCGACGAAGTGGCCGCCGGCCATCCGTACGCCGAAACGCTGGAGCGCCAGATTCCCGCCGTGCAGGAACTGCAGCAAAAGCTGATCGACCTGCAAACGCGCGTCGTGCTGCCGCTGAAGGACCTGAAGGACGTCAACAAGCGCATGGCCACCGGCGAAGCCAAGGCTCGCAAGGCCAAGCGCGAAATGACCGAGGCCAACCTGCGTCTGGTGATCTCGATCGCCAAGAAGTACACGAACCGTGGCCTGCAGTTCCTCGACCTCATCCAGGAAGGCAACATCGGCCTGATGAAGGCCGTGGACAAGTTCGAATACCGCCGCGGCTACAAGTTCTCGACCTACGCAACGTGGTGGATCCGTCAGGCCATCACGCGTTCCATCGCCGACCAGGCGCGCACCATCCGTATTCCGGTTCACATGATCGAAACGATCAACAAGATGAACCGCATCAGCCGCCAGATCCTGCAGGAAACCGGCGCCGAGCCGGATCCCGCGACCCTGGCGCAAAAGATGGACATGCCCGAGGACAAGATCCGCAAGATCCTGAAGATCGCCAAGGAACCGATCTCCATGGAAACGCCCATCGGTGACGACGACGACTCGCACCTGGGCGATTTCATCGAAGACACGTCCACGCTGGCGCCTTCGGATGCGGCGCTGCATGGTTCGATGCGCGACGTCGTCAAGGAAGTGCTAGACTCTCTCACCCCGCGTGAAGCCAAGGTCCTGCGCATGCGTTTCGGCATCGAAATGAGCACCGACCAGACCCTGGAAGAAGTGGGCAAGCAATTCGACGTCACGCGCGAGCGCATCCGCCAAATAGAGGCTAAAGCGCTGCGCAAGCTGCGTCACCCCAGCCGGGCCGACAAGCTGAAGAGCTTCCTGGAAGGGCAGTAAATTTCCTGGGCCTCTAGCTCATGCCTGGTTAGAGCAGCGGACTCATAATCCGTTGGTGCCGAGTTCGACTCTCGGGGGGCCTACCAAAGAAATCCTGACACTCAGGTACCGCAGCCGCCAGCAATGGCGGCTGTTTTCATTTCTGGGTCACGGTTGGACGTGAGGCTGCGCGGGCCGTGCCGCGGTGCCATTCCTGATTGGTAACCCCGCGTAACACTTCCTTATCCAAAAGGACTATTCCCCAATAATCCTCGAAACCGCTCGTGACTGTGGGCGATGAGGGGAGGGCCCATCCGCCCCGTCTGATGTTTGGCATGTGCTGATACCGAAGCTCGATCGGAGGAAGTTTCATGAAAAACAACGCTCTGCCCGCCGGCATACTGTCTCGTTCGTCGCTGCTCCCCCTTCTGGCATTTCCTTGGGTATCGGTCGCTCAGATCACAATCGAGAGTGGGCAGACGGTAACGGTTCCGGGAACTCAGGCTTCTCCCTGGAACATGAACAGCCCCCTCTTGGTTGGAAATACGGGACCCGGTACGCTGAACGTGTTGAGTGGCGGTCTGGTGAATAGCCCGGATGCTTACCTGGGAGGTGTTTTCGGCGGTGCCGGGGTGGTGTCGGTGACCGGACCAAACGCGCGATGGGAAGTGTCCGCCAACAGCTTGAGTACGCTGAATGTTGGCTGGAGTGCAGCAGGGACGCTAACGGTTGCCGGTAGCGGTGTGGTCCAGAGTCAGCGCGGCGTTCTCGGGGAATTCGACGATGGCGTCGGCGTTGTGACCGTCACTGGCGCGGGCTCGCAATGGATAAACAATCAGCTGCTTTTCATCGGGATGTCGGGTGAAGGGAGTTTGAACATTGCGGACGGCGGCTATGTCTCGACGGGCTCAAGCGCCATTGGCGTATTTGGCGGCAAAGGAGCGGTGACGGTTCGCGGGGCCAATTCTCAATGGCTGTCCGGCTCGCCCATTCAGATTGGCTCATTCGGAAGTGGCAGTTTGACGATCTCGGAAGGCGGGAAGGTCATTGCTCCCGGCGCGTTGATAGGCCCAACAACTTCCGGGATCGGCAAGCTTGTCATCGGCAGCGATGCGGGCGCTGCGCCGGTCGCGCCTGGCACGCTGGAAACCTCGCGTGTTTCATTTGGCGCGGGCGACAGCCGCGTGATTTTCAATCACACGTCTTCCGGTTATGTGTTCGACGGGACGATCAACAACGGTGCCAACAATGCAGCAGGCTCCAATACCGGATTGGTCGGGGGCGGGCGGCTGGCGGCGATGGCGGGTCGCACCATCCTGAATGCGGACCACGGGGACTTCTCGGGCGCCGCGCAAATAGGCGGTGCGGGCATTCTGCAGGTCAATCGCGACCTGTCGGGCGCGGCGATGCAGATTCTCTCTGGCGGCACGTTGGAAGGGCGCGGACGGGTGGGCAGTGTCGTCAATGCAGGCACCGTATCGCCCGGGGCCTCGCTGGGCACGCTGACCATCAGCGGGAACTACGCGGGCAGCAGCGGTTCGCTGTTGCAGCTGGAGACGGTGCTTGGCAATGACGCGTCGCCTACCGACAAACTGGTTGTGACGGGCAATGTCGCGGGCAGTACGGCCGTCAAGGTCACCAATCTGAATGGCAGCGGGGCGCAGACGGTAAATGGCATTCGCGTCATTGAGGTCGGCGGCGCGTCGCCTGCGGGCGCGTTCAACCTTCGGGGCGATTATCGGGCCGAAAACGGTCGGCAAGCCGTGATTGCCGGCGCGTATGCGTACACGCTGCAACACGGCGGCAGCAATACGCCCACGGACGGTCACTGGTATCTCGTATCCGAATTCAAGGGCCCGGAGACCGCTCCCGAACCGGAGCCAGGGCCGGGTCCTGATCCAGAGCCCGAACCCGAACCCGAACCCGAACCCGGGCCGGGCGCGCCGGTGGAGGAAATTCCCGGAAGTCCCGAAGAGGGGCCACGCTATCAGCCGGGCATACCGCTTTATGAGCAGTATCCCCAGGTGCTCGCTTCCCTCAATACGTTGCCGACGTTGCAGCAACGCGTCGGAAACCGGTTCTGGCGGACGGACGGTCAGCCCGCGGCCGAGGACAAATTCGGGGGGTGGGCTCGCATCCAAGGCGCCACCAGTTCCACGCGCCCGGCTCAGTCGGCGACGAAGTCGAGCCGGGATATCGATCTGTGGAAGCTGCAAACGGGCATTGACGTCGTCGCAAACCGCCAGCCCGATGGCTCGATGCTGGTAGCTGGCGTCAATCTTTCTCATGGCAACGCGTCGGCCGATATTGCGTCTCCGTATGGCCGGGGCAAGATCGACACGACTGGCACGGGTGTGGGCGCCAGCCTGACGTGGTACGGCGCCAGCGGGTTCTACGTGGACGGACAATTGCAGGCCATGTGGTTCGACAGCGACATCTCGTCGCGCACGATCGGGCGCGATGAGGTGAAGGGAAACAATGGAAACGGCGTCGCCATCTCGGTGGAGACAGGCTATCGCCATGACATCGGCACGGGCTTTTCGCTGACGCCGCAGGCGCAGTTGATACGCTCTCGAGTCGACTTCGACAGCTTTACGGACCCGTTCGGCGCCAAGGTGCGGCTTGACGATGGCGACAGTCTGATCGGACGTCTGGGCGTGTCGCTCGATTACGAACCTGAACGCTCCGTTGCGCAAGGGGCGGCCGGGCAAACGCATGTGTACGCCATCGCCAATCTGTACAACGAGTTCATGAATGGCACGAACGTCAACGTGGCGGGCGTGTCTTTTCGAAGCCGGGACGAGCGGCTGTGGGCCGAACTTGGCGTTGGCGGGACCTACCAATGGAACAAAGGGCGCTACGGCGTTTATGGAAACCTGAGCGTGGCCGGCGCAACCAACAACATGAGCGACAACCACGCCGTGGGCGGCATGATCGGCTTTCGCGTGCAGTGGTAGGGGCCAGCTTAGATCGCAACGTCGTGTTGGAACCGTGACCGGCAGGGAAACGAGCACCCGCGACCAGGAACGCACCTACTAGGAAAGCGTCTCCAAATGGAAGAGCGCCCCAGCTCAAGATGAGTCTGAGGCGCTCCTGCCCGGCTTCGCACGCGATGGGTGTCAGACAGCCCGGCAACTCCAATCTACTGCTCGGACTTCAGCCCGGCAATAGGGGAAACCCTTGTCAAAAAAGGGGTGGGAACGTCATTGGCGCAGGACCTTCGAGGCATGCACATGCGTCAAGGGGGCGTGCGCGGATTTGTCCGTCTCGGCATCCACGAATTGTCCGCCCGCCGCCCGCTGGCGACACTGGCCTCCACGTTCAATGCACGGGAGAGCAGATATGTGGGGGCATCGAAAGCGCCAACTGGGACAGGGGATGACTGAGTACATCGTTGTCGTCGCGCTGGTCGCCGTGGCGGCGATCGCGGTTTATCAGTACTTCGGACAGGTCGTGCGTTCGCAGACGGCAGCCATGGCTCGCGAGCTTGCCGGCGAAGACGGCAGCACGCAATCCAAAGCGGCGCAGCAGGCGGCCCAAAAGGCGGCGGCCCAGACCAAGGCGCGGTCGCTCAAGTCATTTACCGGCAACGCCGAGATCGCGAATTGAACGCGCCGCCATCCATGTTCGACGATCAACAACGGGGCCAAGCCCTGGTCCTGGGTTTGATGGTCGCGGCCGTCGGCGTGGCGTCGCTCGTCGTCCTGTACAACGTTGGCCAGACCGTCGAAGCGCGCAGCCGCCTGACCCACGCCGCGGATGCGGCGGCCTATAGCGGTGCGCTCATGCAGGCGCGCGCGCTCAATGCCATCGCCTACGTGAATCGCAGCCAGATCGCGCATCAGGTTGCGATGGCGCATCTGGTGACGCTAGGGGCGTCGGCGCAATACCTCGATGCGTTGCAATCGCAGCGTCGGCGCGGCAATCCGCCAGCCGGCCTGATCGCGATGCTATTCGGGCCGGCTGCCGGGGCGTCCTACCAAGGGGCGCAGGCCCCTACGGACGCCGAAAGCCGTCTGGCGCGCGCGTTCGCGCAGCATGATCGCGTCGTGCATCAGGTGCTGGAAGCCGCGGCGCGAGCGATCACCGGCGATTTCATCATGTCTCGGGATCGTGTCATGCGCGAGGTGCTGGCTGCCAACTATCCCGAGTTTGGCAAGACTGGCCAGGACGCTGCATCCAGGGCTTCGCCGCTGGATCTGCGTGTGTTGACGGACGGCTGGCCGGGTTTCACGGAGCGCCAAGCCGCAACACGCAAGGCCGGCCTGCGGCCGGCTATTGAAAGCGCTGTGGCCCGCTATGGTTTCCTGGACCGCCGCAACACGACGCTACGCAACCCTTGGGTGGTCAGCACCCGGTGCCCGTGGCTTCGGCACGAACTCCGGCGGCGCGGCTCGACCTGGCTTGGGCCGGATGGCCATTGGGGCGCGTTGGACACGCAGTCCTACCATGCCCTGCGCTCGAACCGCTGGATTGGCTGCCACTTCCGCGAATACGCGATGGGGTGGGGCACCGTCCAGGGCAATAAAAGCCGTGCGCCCGACGACGTGGAATTCGTCGAAGATCCACCCGCAGACTTTTCGCAGGAAGACTTCTGGCGATGGGTGGAACACGCCACGGCCTGGAACATCTTTGACGGAGCCAACAACCCCATGGCGAACTCCTACGCAATGGCTGGGGTGCGCCGTTGGCCCGGCGGCGGCTTGCCCGCCTACCGGGAAGTTGCGTCCAAGCGTCTTGCCGAGCCCTTGCGTTTCGCCGTGGCGGTTGGCCTGCAATCGTCCGTCGTCAAAACCACGGATGCCAGCAGCGCTGTGTCGGCGCCGATCGGTCAGTTCCGATATGCCGCACTGGGCCGAACGGGCGCCATCACCGTCAGTACGGCTGCCGAGACCTACTTTTCCCGGCCGGAGCGGCGCGCCGACGGGCGCCTGGAGCTCGCCACGCTTTTCCGGCCCTATTGGCAGGCTCGCCTTTCCGCAGTCACGCCGCAAGAGGAAGCATTGGCCAGGAGGCTGCCGTGATGCAACGCGGATCAAACGAACAAGGACAGGCGGTGGTCGAGGCGCTATTGATGTTGCCGTTTTTGACCGTGTTGCTGTGGGCGGTCTCGGATATCGGCGCAATGCAGTTTTCGGCACAGCGCACGACCCAGGTTAGTCGTCAGGCCGCCATGGCGGCGGCGTTGGGACAGCCGGTCGCGACGCTTCGCGCGCCGGCGCGGATGGACGTGGAAGGCAGCGCCCAACGCTGGCCAGGATCTTCCGTTGCGGGGGGCAGCGTGTTGCAGGATGAATGGTTTGGCGCGGCAATGCGTCTGCTGTCCGTGCAAGTGCGTTCGCTGCCGCCTCCGGGCAATGTCATGTTTGGACTGCCAGTCTCGCGTCACCTCAGCGTGGCAGACGGCGCGGGCTATGCGCATGGCGACGCGGATGCGCAACGCCGTATTGGGGCATCGCCAACGGGCTGGTTGCAAGCGAGCCGCACCTCGCAGGCTGAGGCGGTAAGGATGCAGCGTCCTGTCAGCCAGGCAGAGGCGCCGTGGGGGCGGCCGGCGCTGTCGCGGGATTGGCTTTCCGCGTGGGGGGATGTGCTGCCAGGCGATCGGCTTGGCGGGCGTTCGGAGGGCGGAAAATGAACCCTGTCCGAAAAGTGTGCGAAGGGCCGGGCATGCGAATCCGTCCTGCCTTGCTTGCAGTCGGCATCGGGCTGTGCGGTGCGTTGATGCTGTTGCCCGAACGCGCGGGCGCATCAGGCGGCGTGTCCAGCCTGGAGGGGCTGCGGCTCCCAGAAGGCGCCTTGCGAGAACGCATGGCGGATTGGTTGTGGCTGCACGGCATGCCCGCGCAAGTGTGGGTGTTCGATGCGCCCCAGAGCCCATCGGCCCTGGCCAGAACGCTGGCCGCGCAGCAACCTGCGTTGGCGGATCTGCACGTGCTGCCGGGGCAACTCATCCTGTCCGGCCGCGTCGGCGATGAGCGTTGGGTGGCCCAATTGGAAAACGCGGGCGCGGATCGTACCGTCGGCAGCCTCTCGGCGATTTCTGTGCGTGCGGCTCCCTCCGTGCATCTGCCGGGGTGGCTGCCAAAGGGCGCGCGCGTCAGGTCGGACGTTGCCGTGATGGAATCCGGCGTCAAGGTTTCCGACCGGATCTGGCAGTACGCATTGCCGCCTCAAAAGCTGGCTGAACTGCTTGATGCCGCGTTGCGGCGGACGGGATGGCGGCCGCAGGGCGACCCGGATAGTGAGGGGGCCGCGATGGCGGCGTCAGCGGCCACCGCGGGGCGAGGCGCGCCCTCCGCAGGCGCAGGCCAATGGTGGGCACGAGAACGGGAGCGGATGAAGCTATGGCTGGTGCCTGTGGAAGGCGGCAGCGGGCTGCGAGCCCTTGGGTGGGCGCCATGAAGCCCTGGATCATTCGCGGCGCCGAGCGGTTGCGCCGTACCGGCGTGTATGGATTGGCGGTGCTGGCGGGCCTGGTCGCCGCATGGGCCGTGCGCGAGCATGTCCAGCAGCGCGTGCAGGCGCTGGAAGCCGAGGCGCAGACGCCGCTGGTCAGCCGTCTTGTGGCGGCCTATGACTTGCCGGCCGGCACATTGCTCGAAGAGGTGCATCTGGCCGTGCGCAAGATCCCTCAGCCCTGGGCGCCTGGCGCCAGCGTCGACCCGATGGAACTGGGCAGCGTGCTGGGCGCAACGCTACTTGCCGATCTGGCGCTTGGAGACCCCTTGCTGAGAAGCTTCATGACTTACGACCCGCCGCAGCCTTCGCTGGCCGCGCGGCTTGAAGCGGGGCAGCGCGCGTTCACGGTCAACGCGGCGGACCTTGGCGGTCTTGCAGACATGCTCAAAGGCGGCGATGCCATCGATATCTACGTGACGTTCAATCATCGCCAACGCGAACTCACCGTCCCGGTGCTGCAGAGCATGCGAGTCCTGACCGCCATGAGCGACGACGGCGCGGGCAACATCACCCTGGCCGCGACGCCTGACCAAGCCATGCGGTTCATTGCCGCGCGGCAGGCTGGGGTGCTGACCGCAATGCTGCGTCATCGCGACGACGCCGCGTCCGTAAACCCCGTTGCACAAAGCGATCTGGCTTCCCTCATGGGACTGGACGCCGAACCCAAGCCCGTGCCCGGTGTCGCCATCGTTTACGGTGATCGCCTGGATGCACTGGCAGGCTTTGACGCGGAGCGGCCATGAACCGAATTCAAAGCTTGCTCGCCATCGTGCTGTGCCTGTGCAGCCTGCCTGCATGGTCCAACACCCAGACGCTGGAACTGCAAGTCGGCGAGACGCGTGTGTTGCCGCACCCCGGCGTGCGGCGCGTCGCGATCGGCAATAGTCAGGTAGCCAGCGCCGTGGCGGCGGAAGGGCGCGAGGTCGTGGTGTTTGCGCGAGCCGAAGGCGTGTCGTCCGTGCATGTGTGGGCAGGACGCGATCGCGTGGCAGCCTACGAATTGCGAGTGGTCCCTGCCGGCACGCCACAACTGCGCGAGGAGGTCCAGAGCCTGCTCTCCCGGATCCCGGGGGCGCGCAGCTCGAACGTGGGCGGCCGCATCCTCATCGAAGGCGATGACCTGTCCGACGATGATCGCGCGCGCATTGCGGCGCTGGTTGACCGGTATCCGGACGTCGTGGATTTCACGGGTCAGGTCGGATGGGACCGCATGGTGCTGCTGGACGTGCAGGTGGTCGAGATTCCCACATCGCGGCTGCAGGAGTTCGGCGTGCGCTGGGATGGCATGACGCAGGGTGGCCTCAATGCGGGTCTCGCGTGGGATGGCGGATCGCGCAGCCGCATGACACGCCCTGGCGAGCAGATCATCGAGACGGCCGCACCGGTCGCGTCGGCCGCGGGCTACTTCGGCGTCAATGCGCTGCTTTCGGCGCGTATTGCCGCGCTGGCGCAAACGGGTGAAGCCGTAATGCTTGCGCAACCGCAGCTGCTGGCGCGCAGCGGCGCCAGTGCGACGTTTCTCGCGGGCGGGGAAGTGCCCTATGCCTCCACGGATGCACGGGGCAATCCCACCACGCTGTTCAAGCCCTACGGCGTGTCGCTGAACATCACGCCGCGGATCGACCGAAATGGGGTCATCCGGTCCTTGATCGAGGTGGAGGCCAGTTCGGTCGACACGTCGCTAAGCCTTCCCGGCGGCCCGGCGCTGCGCACGCGCCGCGCATCCACCGAGTTCAACGTGCGGTCGGGCAACACGCTCGTCATCGGCGGGTTTCTTTCGCGTGAGCAGGGCACCGACGTCAGCGGTCTGCCGGGGCTGCGCAACATTCCTATCCTGGGCGCGTTGTTTTCCTCGACCCGTTATCAACGCCGCGAGACCGAACTGGCGATCTTCGTAACACCCAAGATCGTGTCGCAAGCAGAGCCCGCCATGGCCGATCGCATACGCCGCGGACGCGAGACGCTGCAGGCGGCGTTTCCCGATCCTCCCCTCCTCGGGACGGCGGTTCCGTCGGACGCGATCGGTTGGGATCCCTACTCGGGCGCGGGGTCCCAGTGGGGACAGACATCTGCCGAGGCCGATTCACCTTTTCCGGAGGGGCGCAATGCTCAACATTGAGCTGACCATCGAACTGACCTTCGAGGACGCCGCGCAGCAGCAGCTCACGCTGCGCGCGCCGGTACTTATCGGAAGGGGCGTTCAGTGCGGATTGCGGATTCCCACCTGGAGAGTCGGGCGTCAGCACGCCCGGCTTCTGTGCGAAGCGGATCAAATCGTCCTGGAAGACCTGGGCACGCTGGCAGGCACGATGGTGAATGGGGTGCGGATCGTGCGGCATGCGCCGGTACAGCCCCAAGACGAGATCCTGATCGGGCCTTGCAGGCTGCGCGTGTCGAGGCGGAAAGCCGAGGCCGCCTCGTCTCTTGACGGTGCGGATGCGGTGCCATCAGACCCGGTTCAACCGGAAATCCCGTCGATGGGCGATGACCGGGGCATTGCGCCGCCAGTTGTTCCGCCCTGCGCCCCGCATCGGCTGCACGACCGTCGACGTCTTCACGCGGCCCTGCTGAGCGCGCTGGACCTGAGACGGCGCGACGTGGCGGGGATGAGCGACGGGATGCTTCGTGCCGAAGCCGAGCGCCTTCTGGTCCAGATCGTTGCCACGGACGCCGAACTTCCGCCCCATGCGGACAAGGCGGCGCTGTGCCGCGAGGTGCTCGATGAGGCGGTTGGGCTCGGGCCGTTGGAACCCTTGCTTGCGGCCCCCGACATCACGGAAATCATGGTCAACCGCTACGACGAAATCTATGTCGAGCGTGCGGGGCGCCTGTGGCGGGAGCAGGCCGCATTCACCAGCGAACAGTCGGTGCGCTGGGTGATCGAACGCATCGTCACGCCCTTGGGGCGCCGCATCGACGAAAGCTCGCCGATGGTGGATGCGCGGCTGCCCGATGGCTCGCGGGTCCACGCCATCATTCCGCCGGTGGCGATGAAGGGCGCCAGCCTGACCATACGCAAGTTTCCGCAGCGTCGGCCGCAGATGCCCGATCTGATTGCGCTGGGCGCGCTGAGCGACGCGATGTCGCAGTTTCTGGCTTTGTGCGTACGGATGCGCAAGAACCTGGTCGTTTCCGGGGGGACGGGGGCGGGCAAGACCACGCTGCTGAACATCCTGTCGAACGAGATTCCGGACGGCGAGCGCGTGGTCACGATCGAAGACGCTGCGGAATTGCGGCTCAACCATGCGCATCTCGTTGCGCTGGAGGCCCGGCCGGCCAATCAGGAAGGCAGAGGCCGAATCGACATCCGCGAACTGGTGCGCAACGCGCTGCGCATGCGGCCTGACCGCATCGTCGTGGGCGAATGCCGCGGCGCCGAGGCGTTCGACATGCTGACGGCCATGAACACTGGCCACGAAGGTTCCCTGACGACGCTGCATGCCAACTCTCCGCGCGACGCGTTGGCCCGGCTGGAGTCCATGATTCTCATGGCAGGGCTTGACCTGCCGCTGTCCGCGGTCCGCGAGCACATTGCCGCCAGCGTGGACGTGGTCGTGCAGCAGGCTCGACTGGCGGACGGCCGCCGCGTGGTCACGTCGATCGTCGAAGTGGCGGGCATGGAAAGCGGCCGCATCCAATTGCAGGACTTGTTCGGGTTTGACCGCAGCCACGGATTTCGGGGATGCGGCGCGCTGCCCAGCTTTGCGCGCGATTGGGCCGATAAGGGCGTGAGCCTGGACGCCACCTGGTTTTCGGACTTGGCGGGCCAGGCGCCGGGCGTTGCGTCCTTTGCGCAGGGCTTGCCATGATCTGGCTTGCGGCGGCGGCCGCGATGCTGTGCGCGGGGTTGCTGGCGTGGCGCGCTCAGAACTGGTTTGCGCCCGCGCTGCGGCGATACCGCGAGGTCTACACGCAGGATGCGGGCGTGCGGTTGAGCGAGGTGTTCCTCTTCATCGACCCGCGCCAACTGTGGGCGGGCGCCATCATCTGCGGGGTGGCCGCCGCGGCGGCCGCGTTCTCGGCCACCGGAAGCGCGTTGCTCGCGGCCTTGTTCGCGCTGGCGGCCTCGCGCCTGCCGCGGTCGGTCGTTGACGGACTGCGGCGGCGGCGTGCACGGCGCTTTGAAACGCAATTACCGATGGCGCTGTTGATGCTGGCGTCCGCGCTGCGGGCTGGCGTGGCTATGACGACCGGCCTGCGCCACGTGGTGGAACAGAGCAGCGCGCCGCTGGCGCAGGAGTTTGGTCTGATGCTGCGCGAACAGCGGCTTGGCGTGCCATGGGAGGTTGCGCTTGGCAACCTGCAGGCCAGGATGCCGGCCGATTCGACCTCGCTGGTGGTGGCTGCCATGCGCATCGCGGCAACAACCGGCGGCAACCTGGCCGAGGCCCTTGAGAGCATCGCGCAGACACTGCGGGCTCGCCTGCAGTTGCAAACGAAGCTGCTGGCGCTGACCTCGCAGGGGCGGCTGCAAGCCTGGATCGTGGGCGCGCTGCCCTTGCTGCTGCTGGCGGTGCTGGACCGGCTGGAGCCCGACATCATGAGTCTGTTGTGGCATACGCCGATGGGATGGGGTGTTCTGGTCATCGTGGCGGTGCTGGAGACGGCGGGCGTGCTGCTGATCCGGCGGATCATGCGGATCGATATCTGAAAAGGGGGCGGGATGTGGCTTTATGTGGGCATGGTGGCGACGGCAGCGGGAACGGCCTGGCTTGCGTGGGTGCTGTTGTGTCCGTTGCTGCGGCAGGAACGGAACGCCGAGCGTGCGATGCCGTGGTGGTGGCGCGCCGCATGGCCGTGGATCGTGGCGGTGGCGCCGTTGGCGGGTCCCCTTTGCGCCTGGCGCTGGCGGCTGCGGCTGAACCGGGCAATAGCGCGGGCGGCCTTGCCGCCAGGAGTCGGATATGCGCACATCGCGGCGTTGTGCGGTAGCGCGGCCGCCGTTGCCGGTGGCGTGGCCGGCGCCGTGGCGGTGGCGCTTGCTGCACCCGGCTCCGCGTCGTGGGTGCTCTGGA
This sequence comes from Achromobacter mucicolens, assembly GCF_029866465.1. Lineage (NCBI taxonomy): Bacteria > Pseudomonadati > Pseudomonadota > Betaproteobacteria > Burkholderiales > Alcaligenaceae > Achromobacter > Achromobacter mucicolens. Next base: position 1,862,917 of record NZ_CP123364.1, read on the forward strand.
CGGCTGCGGCGGCGCTGGCCGCCGGGGTGGCGCCGGCGGCGTGGTTGAAAGGCCTGGGCACGCAGCGGCGCCGCGCCATCGAACGGGACTTGCCCTTCGTGTTCGACATGATGACGTTGTGCGTCGAGGCCGGACTGAGCGTGCAGGGCGCGCTGCATTTGGCGGCGCAGAGCGGGCCGCCTGGCGTGCTGCGCGACGCGCTGGCGGATGCGCTGGCCGAGATGCGCGCCGGCGTTTCCCGAACCGCGGCGATCAAGACCTTGGCCGAGCGCAGCAACAGCCCGTTGGCGCGCAATTGGGCGGCGGCCCTTGCGCAGGCCGAGGCACTGGGAGCGAGCCTGGGGCCGGTCTTGCGCGCGCAGGCGGCGCAGTGCCGTAGCGACCGCCATACGCGGGCCGAGCAACTGGCGATGCAGGCGCCGGTGAAGATGTTGCTGCCGTTGATCGGCTGCATTTTCCCTTGCACGTTCATCGTGCTGGCGTTTCCCATCGCGATGCAGTTGCTTCAGAGCGTGCAATGAGCGGCCCCGTGCGATTGCGCCAGGGGCGCCTGCGGCTGTTGACGGTAACGGGGTGGTGGGGGCGGATGCGCGGGTTGCTGGGGCGGGCCCCGCCCGGGCCGCGCACAGGGGTGATGCTGATTCCCTGTGCCGCGGTGCATACCTTCGGCATGCGTTATGCCATCGACGTGGCGTTCATCGGCCGGGACGGCCGGGTTGTGCGATTGCGCCGGGCGCTTGCGCCGTGGCGGGTGGCGTTATGCCTGCGCGCCGTTGCCGTTGTCGAGATGCGTGCTGGAACTATTGATGCCGAACACGGAGGTGTAGGCCGGATAGAAGCTGCAGTAAAGCACGCCACCGGCGGCAATGTTGAACGGAATCTGCAGCGTGCCGGCCATCTGCGGCGACAAGCCGACGGCGACCAGCAGCCCGGCGCACAGGTCGATGAACAGAAAGACCATGATCCAGCAGACCCCGTAGACCAGGAACGGCAGCTTGTTGCGCCAGCAGGCAATGCCGGAGAAGAACAGGGCCTGGGTCAGGCGCAGGCCGTGCCAGGCGACCAGCACGGGTGCATGCCAGAACAGCGCCGCGATCACCACGTAGCAGATCGCAAACAGCATCAGCGGCAGCGCCATGGCTGACAGGATCGGTTCCATGCTTTTTTCGACGGAGGCGATGCGCATGCCTTCCATCATGGCGTCGGAGAAGGGCAGGAAGATGACCAGGCCCATCACCAGGCAAAGGCCGGCATACAGCACGCCCATCAGGAAGAGCTTGCGGAATACGCCCGGCTGCTTCAGCGGCTTGCCCCACATGGAGGGCAGCATGATGCGATCGGCCTCGACATGTTTGCACGCGGACAATGTCATCAGCGTGATGATGGGCATCAGGGCCACGACGAGCATCGGGCCGACTGGCGGCGTGGCCGACGCAAAGACGACGATCAGGCTGATGGCCATGGCCCAGGTGAACATGGCCAGGGGCTGCTTGCGGAACAGGCGGAATCCGTCGCGGACCCAAAGCCAGCCGGACGTCGCGGGTAGAAATGCTGCTTGCATGGCTCTCTGAAGGGGGAGATCTTTCAAAAAGGGGGCGCTATTCCCATTATGGGGGGCGTAGCGATTACGGCAAGACGGGCTGTTCCGAGCGGTGGCGCGCTTGCAACACTCTTTCGAAGTGGCGCGGGTCGTGCGGCTTGAGCGTCTGCGCGGGGCGGGGCAGGAAGAAGTCATACAGCCTGGACAGCCAGAAGCGCAAGGCTGCCGCCCTGAGCATCTGGGGCCAGACTTCGCGCTCGGCGTCGGTGAAGGGGCGAACCGAGGCGTAGGCGGCCAGCCAGGCCTGCACCAGCTCCGGGATGAATTCGCCGGTGTCGCGCTCGATGCACCAGTCGTTGACGCTGACTGCCACGTCGAACAGCCAGGTGTCGCAGCCCGCGAAGTAGAAGTCGATGATGCCGCCCATGAGCGGATTCTCGAACGTGCCTGCAAACAGGACGTTGTCGCGGAACAGGTCGCAGTGGGCCGGTCCGCTTTGCAGGGCCTGCCAGGCGGGCGTCTTGACGGCGGCCTGCTGCGCGGCCAGTTCCGAGGTCAGCAGCTCGGCCTGGGCCGGGCTGAGAAAGGGCATGACCTTCGGCGCCGTTTCCAGCCACCAGGAAAGCCCGCGCAGGTTGGGCTGGTGGATCGGGAAGTCCTGCGCCGCGACGTGGGCGCGGGCGAGCGTGGCGCCAGCGAGCGCGCAGTGGGCGGGCCCCGGGGCGGGCTCGTAGCCGCCCGGCAGGCGCGACACGATGGCGCAAGGCTTGCCGTGCAGGGTGGTCAGCCGGGTGCCGTCGCGCAGGGTCTGCGGCTGCGGCACCGGGATGCCGCGTTCCGCCAGGTGATACATCAGTTCAATGTAGAAGGGCAGTTGGGCGTGCGTCAGCACTTCGAACAGCGTCAGCACATATTCGCCACGCGTCGTGTGCAGGAAATAATTGGTGTTCTCGATACCCGCCGTAATGCCTCGAAGCGAGACAAACTCGCCCAGATCGAAATGCGCCAGCAGGGCGCGCGCGTCGTCATCGGATACGGGGGTGAATACGGCCATGGATCTTCGGTATGAGGGTTGAACGGACGCGCGCACGGGCGTGTAGGGTTGCGGCGCCGCAATTTTAGACCACATGGCGGGCGGCCTTCGGCAGCGATTCGGCCGCGGGTGCCCGGGGCCGGCGGGCACAATGTCGCCAAGCACCGTAAAATACCGCATCCCCTTGTTTTGTAGAGTGATTCTTGGACTCCCCCGACTGGCGGCTCTGCGTCGCCCCGATGATCGACGTCACCGACCGCCATTGCCGGTACTTTCACCGGCTGCTGGCGCCCCGTGCCCGCCTGTACACCGAAATGATCACCACCGGTGCGCTGCTGCATGGCAATGTGGCCCGCCACCTGGACTTTGACGAAGCCGAACATCCGGTCGCCTTGCAGCTTGGCGGCAGCGAGCCCGATGCGTTGGCGCATGCGGCCAAGCTTGGCAAGCAGTGGGGCTATGACGAAATCAACCTGAATTGCGGCTGCCCGTCCGAGCGCGTGCAGAAGGGCGCGTTTGGCGCCTGCCTGATGGCCGAGCCGGCGCTGGTGGCCGACTGCATGAAGGCCATGCAGGACGCCGTGGATATTCCAGTCACGGTCAAGCACCGCCTCGGGCTGGACTACGACGAATCCTACGAGTTCGTGCGCGACTTTGTCGGCAAGGTCTACGACACGGGTTGCCGCGTGTTCATTGCGCATGCGCGCAACGCGGTGCTCAAGGGCTTGTCGCCCAAGGACAACCGCGAGATTCCGCCGCTGCGCTACGACGTGGTCGCGCAATTGAAGCGTGATTTTCCAGATTGCACGTTCGTGCTCAATGGCGGACTGGCCGATGCCGGGCAGTCGGTACAGGCGGCCGAAGCCTTTGACGGCGTGATGCTGGGCCGCGCCGCCTGGCATACGCCGCGCGTGTTGTCCGAGGTTTCCATGCAGTTGTGGCCGTCGGTGCGGCTGCCCAGCGATGCGCAGGTGGTGGACGCCATGACGGAATACGCCGCGCGGCAGGTGGCCAAGGGCGTGCCATTGCGGATGATGACGCGTCCGATGCTGGGGCTGGTGAACGGGCAGTCGGGCGCAAGGCGCTGGCGGCGGATGCTGTCGGATCCGGCCCTGCTGGCCGCGAATAATCCGGAACTGATTTATGACGCGTGGCGCAGCCAGCGTCATGCGCCGGGCGCGCGCGACGCCACGCGCGAGGCCGCGCCCGCCGGGATGTAGATCTGCAGCCGGCGCCGCAAGGGCGCCGGCTGGTTCAGGACTGGGCCGGTTCCGCGCTTTCCGCGGGCCAATCGCGGATGTAGGCCTTCAGCATGTTGTTTTCGAATTGCTGGGCCGCCACGATGGCCTGCGCCATGTCGTAGAACGAAATGACGCCCATCAGGGTGGGGCCGTCCATGACGGGGATATAGCGGGCGTGTTTTTCCAGCATCAGGCGCTGGACTTCGTCGGCGCTGGTGTTGGGCGAAACGCTGACCGGCGCGTCGTCCATGATGGATCTGATGGTGGTATCGCCGGCGCCGCCATGCGCGTGCATGTGGCGAATGATCTCGCGGAACGTGAGCATCCCGGTCAACGTGCCGAATTCCATGATGACCAGGGAGCCGATATCCTGCTCGCTCATGGTTTGCACGGCCTGGGCCACGGGCATGTCCGGCGACGCCGTGTAGAGCGTATCGCCCTTGACGCGCAAAATCTCACTGACCTTCAACATCGGTATCTCCTGGGGGCGGACTGCGCCCTATGCTTTGCTATTTCTTGTTCGCTTCCAGTTGCAGCACTGGTGCGACGCCATTTCCGGTATTTTGCGCTTCTCCGCAGAGTTCTTCCAGCGTTGGCGTGGTTTGCGGCGAATTTACGGACGATGCGATGCGCAGGATGTCGGGGTCGTTGCGCACGCGCGGCTGGCTGCGGTCCAGCAGGAAGCGATCCACGACCGGCGCCAGCGAGGTCTCGCGCGCATCGCACGTCAGCATCCAGTTGTCTTCCGGGCTGCGGGTGGCCAGTCCCATCGCGCTCAGCGCTTCCAGGACTTCGTTGAGCTCGTCCTGGTGCAGCCGCAATTCCGAGGCCAGCAAGCTGGCGGACACCCCGCCCGGCGTGGAAAGCTGCGCTCGGCGCAGCGCGCGCAGGGCGTCCAGCGCGTCGACGAATGAAGCGCCCGGGTAGCGATTGATGTGCCAGCGGCCCAGCCGGATGAGCGGCGCGCTGGAGGCAAGCGTTGCGCCTAGCAAGACGGCCAGCCAGGAAAGGTAAATCCACAGCAGGAAGATCGGGAGGGTGGCGAAGGCGCCGTAGATGACGGTGTAGGTGGGAAACCGCGTCAGATAGAAGGCGAACGCGGACTTCATGATTTCCAGCACGATGGCCGTGACGCAGCCTCCGATCAGCGCATCGCGCCACAGCACCTCGCGGTTGGGCACGACGACGAAGAGCGCCGCAAAGCCCAGGCCGGTGAGCACCAGGGGGATGAACGAGACGGCCACGCTGATGACTTCAGGCACGTCCTTGATGAGCCCCAGCGATTCGCGCGCGACGAACGAGGTGGCCCACAGGCTGGCGCCGGCCAGCACGGGGCCCAGCGTGATGATCGCCCAGTACACGAGCGCCCGTTGCGGCAGGGGGCGCTGGCGCGAGACGCGCCAGATGTCATTGAACGCCTGGTCGATCGTCATGATGAGCAGCAGGGACGTGACCAGCAGGAATGCCCCGCCAATGGCGGTCAGGCGCGAGGCCTGGTGCGCGAACTGGTTCAGGTAGTCCATGATGTTGTCCGACACGGACGGCGGCATCAGGCTGGTGGTGAGGAAGTCCTCGAGGGCGACCCGGAACTCCTGGAACACGGGAAACGCCGTGAACAGCGACAGCACCACCGCAAGCATGGGAACGATGGCGAGGACGGTGGTGAAGGTCAGGCTGGAGGCGACCTGCAGCAGCTTTTCTTCGTTGGCGCGCTGGACGACGAAACGAAATACGCGTCCGGTCCTCGCGACCCGGGAAATGCGCGAGGTTGGTCGTTCTTTGACCGCCGGCGTAGCGGCGGCGGGCTCGGCGGGGCGATTCATCAGGCGATAATAGCAGCATGAATCCCGAACTCAACCCCCGCCTGCGCCTCGTGGCCTCGGTTTCATTGTTTGCCCTGATCGTGCTGTGCGTCGCCTGGGAAACCGTGGTGGCGCCGGTGCGGCCGGGCGGTTCCTGGATGCTGCTCAAAGCCTTGCCGCTGGCGTTTCCGCTGCGCGGCATCGTGCGCGGCAATCTCTACACCTACCAATGGGCGGCCATGCTGTCGCTGCTGTATCTGATGGAAGGCGTGGTGCGCGCCATGTCGGATCCGGCGCCGCTGTCCGTCCTGATGGCGTGGGGCGAAATCATCCTGTCCACCACGTTTTTCCTCAGCGCCATTTTCTATGTGCGGCCCGCCAAGCGCGCCGCCCGGAGGCAACGCGCATGACCGCCCTGTCCCTGTCCGAACTGCAAGCCGTCAACTCGTTTGCGGCCCTGCCCGAGACCTTCTACACCCGGCTGGCGCCGCGGGGGCTGAACAATCCCCGCCTGCTGCACGCCAATTCGCAAGCCGCAGCCCTGATCGGCCTGGATCCGTCGGTGCTGACCACCCCCGAATTCCTGCAGGTTTTCTCCGGCGCCCAGCCGTTACCGGGCGGCGACACGCTGGCTGCCGTCTATAGCGGCCACCAGTTCGGCGTGTGGGCGGGGCAATTGGGCGACGGACGGGCTCATCTGCTGGGCGAAATCCAGGGACCTGCGGGCGCCTGGGAACTGCAGCTCAAGGGCTCCGGCATGACGCCGTATTCCCGAATGGGCGACGGCCGTGCGGTGTTGCGATCGTCGGTGCGCGAGTACCTGGCCAGCGAGGCCATGTTCGGGCTGGGCGTGCCGACCACGCGCGCCCTGGCATTGGTCGTGTCCGATGATCCGGTCATGCGCGAGACCGTCGAGACGGCAGCCATCGTGACCCGGATGTCGCCCAGTTTCGTCCGGTTCGGGTCGTTCGAGCACTGGTCGTCGCGGCGTCAGCCCGACCTGCTCAAGACGCTGGCCGATTATGTGATTGACCGTTACTACCCCGAGTGCCGCGACGTGCAAGCGGGCGAGCCCGCATCCGAGACGGCGCCATATGTGAATCTGCTGCGGGAAGTCACCCGGCGCACGGCGTTGCTGATGGCGGATTGGCAGGCCGTCGGGTTTTGCCACGGCGTCATGAATACCGACAATATGTCCATCCTGGGACTTACGCTGGATTACGGCCCGTTTGGTTTCATGGACGGTTTCCGGCTGGGGCATATCTGCAACCACTCGGATGCCGAAGGACGTTATTCCTGGAACCGGCAACCTTCCGTGGCGCTTTGGAATCTGTATCGGCTGGGCGGCAGCCTGCATATGATGGTGCAGGACGCCGATGCCTTGCGTGCCGTGCTGGATGAATACGAAGCCATTTTCACGCGCGCCTTCCACGACAAAATGGGCGCCAAGATGGGATTGGCGGCTTGGCAGCCCGACGACGAGGCGCTGCTGGATGATCTGCTCAAACTGATGGACGCGAATCAGGCGGATTTCACGCTGACGTGGCGGCGTCTGGCCGATGCGATACAGGGCCAGCGCAGCGGATTTGAGGATTTATTTATTGATCGGCCCGCTGCCGGCGCCTGGCTTGACCGGCTGATTTCCCGTCATGGCCGGCAGGGCAGGTCGGCCGCAGACACGGCGGCCGCCATGAATGGCGTCAATCCGCTGTATGTCCTGCGCAATCATTTAGCCGAACAAGCGATTCGCGCGGCCAAGGCCGGCGATGCCAGCGAAATCGATACCCTCATCAAACTGCTGCGCAATCCCTATGTGGCGCAGGATGGCTATGAACGCTACGCCGGTTTGCCGCCGGATTGGGCTGGCGGAATCGAAGTGAGCTGTTCGTCCTGAGGGCGATTTTGCGATATTGTCGGTGGCATTAATCTGGCTGGAAGCCCGGCATTAAGAAAAAGCCTGGGTAAAAAGGTGAAATATCGCCGTTTTTTTCACTGCAATCATTCGTTTCTATTGTAAAAGTCGTAAGATTGCCGGCTCGGGGGCATTTTTTCTTGCGTGGGCGCTCCAGGGTTTTCGTCGACAATTTCAAGGTAAAGCACTCTGAATATGCCTGGTGCAGATGGTTTGCTATGTATTGGTCTGCTTGAGGACGACGCCGATTTCCGCGAGGAACTGGCGTTGGGTCTGGGCGGCTATGGCTTTCGCGTGGGGTTTGCTTGCGACAATGCGGTCGCGTTCTACCGCCGGCTGCAAGAGCAGCCCTGCGACATCGTCATCCTGGACGCCCATCTTCCCGGCGAAGACGGTTTTTCCGTCGCGACCCGCCTGCGCGCCCTGAGCCCCGTGGGCATCGTCATGCTGACGGGCCGCAGCGCCCTTGAGGACCGCGTCCGCGGCCTGGAAGGCGGCGCCGACGTCTACATGACCAAGCCGGTGGACCTCCTGGAGCTAAGCTCCGTCATTCGCAGCCTGGCGCGCCGGATGCGTCTGGCCAAGGCGCCGCGTCCGGCCGATGCCGAAACGCGCGCGTCGGCGGACACTAACTGGTCTTTGCAGGACGGCGGATGGATTCTGGTGGCGCCGGACGGCGCCTCGCTGCACCTGAGCGCGCAGGAAAGGACGTTCCTGGTGGCGTTGATGGACGCCGCGGGCAGCGCCGTCAGCCGCCAGGCGCTGGCCGAACTCTTCCTGCCGGACAGCCCGGGCGGGTTTGAATTGCGGCGTATCGACGTGCTGGTGAGCCGTCTGCGCGCCAAGGCGCAAAGCGCGGGCCTGAAGCTGCCGGTGTTGTCGGTGCGCGGCCAGGGCTACGTGTTCGCGGCCTGATCCAGGCCGCCGCCCGGGCGGCGTCTAGGCCGTCGGGCCGTTTGAGGGCAGGGTGATGACAAAGCGCGTGCCCACGCCCACCTTGCTCTGCATCGTCAGCGATCCGCCCTGGCTTTGACAGATGCGCCGGGCCAGATACAGGCCGATACCCATGCCTTGGGTTTCGCGATGCGCTGACCGCCGAAAGCGCGGCTCGAAGATGCGGGCCTGTTCTTCTTCCCCGATGCCGGGACCACGGTCCACGACGGCCGCCCAGGTCATGGGTGTTTCGCCGATGCGCGTGTGCCCCGTTTCGATCCGCACGGGCTCGTTGGCCGGCGAATACTTGATGGCGTTGTGGATCAGGTTGCGTACGACCACGCTGGTGAGCGGCCGATCGCAAAAGACCGGTTGCGGCGCTTGCGCTTCAAGCACCAGCGCGTGCGCGGTATCCGGCCGCATGGCGTTCACCACGTCGCGCACCAGATCGGCCATGTCGGTCTGTTCGCCGCGGGGGCTCCAGGCGTGTTCCTCGAGGCGGTCCTGGTTCAACAACTGGTCCATCAGCTCGGTCATCCTTCCGACCGACCGGTGAATGCGCGCCAGCCGCGTGTCCACGGTTTCGCCGCTATCCGACAGAATCATGTCCAGGGATTGCGCGGCGGCGCTGATGGTGGCGAGCGGCGCGCGCAGCTCGTGCGAGATCAGTGCGTTCATCTGCCGCTGCGCGTCCAGCGCACCGGCCAGTTCCGCCAGCCGCAGTTCGCCTTGCGCCACATGTTCGGCGTCGGAGCCGGCGCCTGTCTTGCGGGCGGATTCGGCGGTATTGGAGGCGTCCAGGGCAACCCAGAGCAGCGTGCCCGACACCAACATCAGCCTCAGCACTTCCATGCTGGCGCCCGCGGCGTCCGCGCCGCCAGCGTGCCAGGCGTCGTGTCCCAGAACCCAGGCAGACACGGCATAGGCAAGCGCCAGCGTCAGGCTGGCCGGGCGGCCGGCGCGCTGCCGGATCGCGCTGGCCACAAACCAAATCGCCAACGGCACGCTGAGCGCGGCGCACACGCCAGCGATGGAGGCGGGCAGCACGCCGGATTCGGTTTCGTACACAAAGATCAGCGCCAGGGCGGCCACCCCGGACAGCAAGATGCTGATCCACCGGCATGCGGCGCCCAAACCGGCCGCAAGGCGTGATCCCCGCAACAGCGGCGCGGTCAGGGCAAGCAAGGCGGCGTAGGACGCGGCCTGGAGCGCGCCGGGCGGCATCAGCTCGGGCAGGGAGCGGAACAGTCCTTCGAGCAGCGCGAAGATCATGCCCGCCGCGAACAATGCGTTGCGGGTGTGCGCCCAGGCCACGCCGCACGTCACCGCGCAGGCGATCGCGACGCCCGCAGTCATGCCGGCGGGCAGGCCGTCGTAGCCGGCATTCAGTCCGTGGGCAAGCGCATGGGCAGGCCAGAAAAGGGCGCATAGCAACAGGCCGAATCCCGGCCAGACGGATGTCCGGAAGACGCCGGGACGGCTGGGGCGCAGGTGGCGAAAATGCCAGCGGGTGCGAAGAAACAATCCTTCCGTCAACTAGGAACCCATTGATGATCGTGCGCGAGGTCTTGCGCGTGGGCGGAGTGTACGACAGCGCCGCTTATCGCGCGGACGCCGATTCCCTCCAAGATGAGCTGCGTGGCGGCGTCCGGCACGTCGGCCGCATGGACCGACATGCCGAGCGTCATCGCGGTGGCGACGACGGTAGCGGCCAGATGCTGGCTGCCGGGACTATGGAGCAGGCCGCTGATGAAGCTGCCGCTCAGCGTCACGTACGAAACCGGGAATTCGTGCAGGTGCTCCATGGCGCCGAACTGCTGCGACAGCCGCGATACGCCGACCCGCCCGCCGGCGCCGGTGACGATATCGCAGAGCTGGCGCACGTCGGCGCCTTGTTCGACGAGGCCTGCGGCTTCGACTTCCAGGATCAGCCGGCTCGACAGCGTGGGCCGGTCTGCCAGCATGCGTTCCAGGCGTCCGAAAAACGATCCTTGAGCAAGCGTGGCAAGCGACACCGGCACGGTCAGCGCGCCTTCATGCGTGAACAGCCAGTCCAGGCCCAGGCGAATCGCCTGGATATCGCATTCGGCGGACAGCCCCAGGCGCACGGCTGGCGGCATGAAGATCGAGGCAGGCACGGGATCGGTGCCGGACAGGTCATGCAGCGTCAGGCTGGCCTCGTGCTGGAGCAGCGCGCCGGACAGGTCGTGCAAGGGTTGGGCCGACAGCGAGAACCGGTGCTGCTCCAGCGCCGTGATCAACGCGTCGTGCCAGCTGTATTCGCCGATGCGGGTGCTGTCGGCGGCCTGGCTAGCCGGGGTGATCTGGTCGTCATCGGCGCTTTCGGCGCACATCAGCGCGTGGTCCAGGCGGGCCAGGATGTCGCTCATGTTGTCGCCCGGCGCGAATGCGGCCATGGCCAACGCCCAGCGGCACCAGCCGAACTTGTCCATGGGCACGCGCAGCGACCGCAGTTCGCGGCGCACGCGCTCGGCCAGCACGCTGGCTTGCGGCGCCGAGGTGCGCGGCAGCAGCAAGGCGAAATCCGATCCGCTGATGCGCGCAATTAGCGTCCCGGGACCGCCGAATTCCTGCACCAGCTTGCGCAGGCGGTCCGACGAGGAGCGCAGCCACTGGTCGGTGAAGGCGCGCGACAGGTGGCGGTTGATCTGCGCCAGGTCGCGTTGGCGGAACATGAGCAGATGGCCGCCGGCCTCATCGGATTTGTCGGCCAGCGCCAGCCGGAACTGGTCGACGAAATGCTTGCGGTTGGACAGGCGGGAGATGGGATCCCGGTAGATCTCGCTTTGCAGCGATTCGATGCGGGCATTCTGTTCCTCGACCGTGGCGGCGACGCGGCGTTGCGCATCGACAAGCGCCTGGTCCACGCCCGGCACTTCGCATGAACCGGTCAGCTGCGCGTCCGCGCCCGGCGCCAGCGCGCGCACGCGTTCGCAGATGTCGCGTGACGTGCGGGCTTCAATCCAGCGGACAAGGTTCGTCGCGAAGAGCGCCCAGAATGCGGCGGCCGCCAGCACCAGGCCCAGCACCCGGACGCCGCCTTGCCACAGGGTGTCGCGCGCCATCCGCGCATCGGCCTGCACCGTCAGGACGCCCTTGGCCTGGCCGCCCGGAATGACGAAGGGCCGCGACACCGCGGGCGCCTCCATGTTCAGCCACGCGGCGCGCCAGTCGGACTCTTGGCCGGGACCGGCCGTGGGTCCGGTGCGGCGCTCCACGCGGATCGCGTTCCCTTCGTTCGTGATATTGACCAGCGAATACAGGCCTTGGCCAAACAGCTGATCGGCAAGTTCAATCTGCTCTCGATGGCTGCCCGTGCTGTGCGACAGCGCCCAGGCGAGCGCGTTGGCGCCCGATTCGCTTTGCTGGGCAAGCTGGGTATTCAGATAGCGATGCGCCGCCAGCATCCCCAGGGCTTGCGCGCCGAGCAGGGTGAAGCCGATCAGAAGGGCAGAGCAGAAAAGCAGCCGGCGTAATGTGGACATGTACTTGCGAGTCCCTGTCTGGGTATACGCGGCAGCGGACGCGGGCAGGTGTCCACTGCGGCTTCAACGGGCATCAGGCGGCAAGGGCGCCTGCGCGGGATAAAAAAACCTGGATATCAAACGTGACACACGTTACGAAACGACCGTCAAGGATGCGGATGCAGGAAACAGAGGTTGTCACAGAACGCACAGAATATTACGAAATCCTCGGTCATATCAGACAAGGTGTGTAATTATTTCGCTCGTGAGAATGGTCCGGTTGAGAACTATTGAGACACTGCGTATTAATTTTTCGGGTTGCGGTGTCGTAGATGGACCGAGGCATGGCGTAAGGACCGGCCAGCGATCGCCGTCCAGGGGCCCCGCCATGACCGAAGCGAGCAACGAGGATCCAAGGAAAGTCAGGATAAAAGGGGCGCGTTGCCTCCGAAATGTGGCGTTTTTTTGCGAAAACAATGCATAATTTAAAATATGTTACAGCCCCCGGGCCCGTGGTCGGGCCGCAACGCCGGGGGCTTATGGATAGGGGGCTCCGTGCGTGAGAGTTACCTGCTCGCACTGTGCCTGACGCTCGCGGGCGCACTTGCAGCGATCAGTCTGCTGTTCTTCCGCCGCGAGCGCGCGCTGCGCCGACGCCTGACGCGGGATGAACTGACCGGCCTCCTTAGCCAGCAGGAGCTGCATCGTCGCGTGCGCGCCTGGCTGGGCCAGCCGCAGGGCACGACCCGGCGCGGCGCTTTTTTTCTCGTCAGCTTCGAGCACTATGCCCAGATCAGCGCCATGCTGCGGGCCGGTGAAGATCAGGCGCTGCTGGTTCAGGTGGCCGATCGCATCAGCCTGGTTGCCCGCGCGCTCGGGGGCATGGCCGCACGCACCGGGACCGACTCGTTCACCGTCTGCGTGCCCGGCGTTGACGAGGAGGGCGCTGCCCAGGTGTCTGCCAAGCTGCTGGCCGACCTGAGCGTGCCTTATGAACTGGGCGCCCGTCCCCTTATTGCCGTCTTTCGCATCGGCGCCGCTCTGTACCCGGCCCACGGCCGCAGCGTCGAGGAATTGCAGCGCTGCGTGCAGGTCGCGATGGTGCCGCTCAAGGATCAGGGCGGCCAGGGGTGGAATCTCTTCGACTTCCGGCTGCTGGCACGCCAGCGGGACCAGCAGGGCCTGGAAAACGACCTTCGGCTGGCCCTGACAACGCCAGTCATGGAGCAGTTCGAACTCTATTACCAACCGGTCTGCGACAGTGCGAGCGGCGTGGTGCAGGGGTGCGAAGCGCTGCTGCGCTGGCATCACCCCGTACTGGGCAGCGTGTCGCCCGCCGTGACGATCGAGCTGGCCGAACGCAGCGGCCTCATCGTGCCGCTGGGCGCCTGGATCCTGGAGCGAGCCTGCACGCAAGCGGCGCTATGGCCGGCTGCGTGGCGCGTGCATGTGAACCTGTCGGTCAAGCAGATGAACGAGGACGGGCTGGTTCAACTGGTGTCGGACGTGCTGGCCGCCACCCGCCTGTCGCCGCGCAAGCTGGTGTTGGAGATCACCGAATCCATCTTCATCCTGCACTACGAGCGGCACGTGAAGATCCTGAACACGCTGCGCGACATGGGTATCGGGGTGGCGCTGGACGACTTCGGGTGCGGCTATTCCAGCCTGAACCATCTGCGCCATCTGCCCATCGACTGGGTCAAGATCGACCGCAGCTTTATCTCCGCGCTGGAATCGGACGCCGGCAGCCGCGAGGTGGTTTCCGCCCTGTTCGGCTTGTGCCAGGCGATGCACCTGCCGGTGGTGGCCGAAGGTGTCGAGACGGAAGGCCAACGCGAAATCCTCAAGTCGCTGGGATGCCGGGTGATGCAGGGTTTTCTGCTGGGACGGCCTGCGCCGGCCGCCGAAATCCAGGCTTTGGCTGCGGCGGTGTCATAATCGGGGTTGCTTGCAAACCCGACCTGTTGACTCCTTATGCCCGGCAATACCCTAGGTACTCTCTTTACCGTCACGAATTTCGGCGAATCCCACGGGCCGGCCATCGGTTGCGTCGTGGACGGCTGTCCCCCGGGGCTGGCCCTCACCGCGGCCGACATCCAGTTCGAACTGGACCGCCGCCGTCCGGGCACCTCGCGCCATGTGACGCAGCGCCAGGAAGCCGATCAGGTCGAGATCCTGTCCGGCGTTTACGAAGGGGTCACCACCGGCACGCCCATCGGCCTGCTGATCCGCAATACCGACGCGCGCAGCAAGGATTACTCGAATATCGAGGACACCTTCCGGCCCGGCCACGCCGACTTCGCTTACTGGAACAAGTTCGGCGTGCGTGACCCGCGCGGCGGCGGACGATCGTCGGCCCGCCTGACCGCGCCCACCGTGGCGGCCGGCGCCATCGCCAAGAAGTGGCTGTCCGAGCAGTACGGCGTCAAGGTGCGCGGCTACATGAGCCAGCTCGGCCCCGTCGCCATCCCGTTCGTTTCGTGGGACGAAGTGCCCAACAATCCCTTCTATGCGCCCAACGCCGAGGTCGTGCCCGAACTGGAAGCCTACATGGACCAGTTGCGCCGGGATGGCGATTCCATCGGCGCCCGCATCGAGGTCGTTGCCGAGAACCTGCCGGCCGGCTGGGGCGAACCCATCTACGACCGCCTCGATGCCGACATCGCCCACGTCATGATGGGCCTGAACGCGGTCAAGGGCGTCTCCATCGGCGCGGGCTTTGACTGCATCACGCAGCGCGGCTCGGAACATGGCGACGAAATCACGCCCGATGGCTTTCTGAGCAACCACGCCGGCGGCGTGCTGGGCGGCATCTCCACCGGGCAGCCCATCACCGTGTCGCTCGCAATCAAGCCCACTTCCAGCATCCGTGTCGAGCGCCGCTCGGTCAACCGCGCCAACGAGCCGGTGATGGTGCAGACGCTGGGCCGTCACGACCCTTGCGTGGGCATCCGCGCCACGCCGATCGCCGAGGCGATGCTGGCGCTGGTGCTGATCGACCACGCGCTGCGCCATCGCGGGCAGTGCGGCGCCGCCGCGGTCTGATACGTTTTTCCGTTGTTGAAAATGGCTTGGAGGCCGACATGAAACAGAAGCGTCATTTTCTGCGCAATGCCGGAGCCGTGCTGTCGCTGGCCGTGCTGGCGGGCTGCACCGGCATGAACACCACGCAGTCGGGCGCCGTGGGCGTCAACCGCACCCAGTACATGTCCAGCATGGTGCCTTCGCAGGCGCTGGAACAGGAAGCAACCCAGCAATACGCCGAGATCCTGCAGCAGGCCAAGTCCAAGGGCTTGCTGGACAAGGATGCCAAGCAGGTGGCGCGGGTGCGCGCCATCTCGCAGCGGTTGATCGCGCAGGCGGGCGTGTTCCGTCCGGATGCCACAAGCTGGAAATGGGAAGTCCACGTGCTGTCCAGCGACGAGGTCAACGCCTGGTGCATGCCCGGCGGCAAGATCGCGGTCTATACCGGCCTGATCTCGAAGATCAACCCAACCGACGATGAGCTGGCTGCGGTACTGGGCCACGAGATCGCCCATGCGTTGCGTGAACACGCCCGCGAGCGCGTGTCCCAGCAGATGGCTACCAGCCTGGGCCTGCAGGTGTTGTCCATTGCCACCGGATCGTCGGCGGCGTCGGACCTGGGCGGCGAATTGACCAATGTGATGTTCACGTTGCCCAACAGCCGCACGCACGAGACCGAAGCGGACCGCATGGGTGTTGAATTGGCCGCCAGGGCAGGTTACGACCCGCGTGCGGCCGTGACGCTGTGGCAGAAGATGGGCGCCGCCAGCCAGGGCAGCGCACCGCCCGAGATCCTGTCCACCCACCCCTCGGCAGCCTCGCGCATCAGCGACCTGCAAACGGCGGCGCAGAAGGTGATGCCGCTTTACGAGCAGTCCAAGGGACAAGCCGCGCGCTGATCGCGCGGGGGGCGCGGCGCTCCGGTTGGGGCGCCCGCCGGCTTGCCGGGCTCAGCCCGGACCGTCCCGCTTACTCCACGCTCGCCGTCTTGACGCCCTGGCCTCGCATGATGTCGATGCCCAGCCCTTGCAGGATGCCTTGGGTTTCCGCGTCCGGCACGTCTTCCGCATAGACGGCAATCCCCAGCGACCGGGCCGTTTCCAGCACCGAGGCCGTGAGCTGCTGGCTGCCCGGGCTTTGCGACATGCCGCCCACGAAGCCCCCGCCCAGTTTCACGTAGGACAACGGCAGCGTGTGCAGTTGCGCCACCGCGCCGAACTGCTGCGCCAGCCGGCGCACGCCGATATGGGCGCCGAACTCCGCGGCGACGCGGGCAAACGCGGTGATCTGCTCGTGGCATTCCACCAGGCCGTGCGCGTCGATTTCCACGTACAGGCGGCGCGCAAGCGGCCGGTTTTCGGTCAGCAGCAACGCAAGCTGGCGCAGGAACTTCTGGCCGCGCAGCGACGGCAGCGACACGCGCACGGCAAGCTCGCCCGCGTGGCTGGCCAGCCATTCCAGGCCCAGCCGCACCGCTTCCAGATCGCACTCGGCCACCAGGTCCAGCCGCACCGCCGGCGGAATGAAAAGCGTGGCGGGAATCGGCTCCTGATCCGGGGCAGTGCGCAGCATCAGCATGGCTTCGGTGCGCACGACGCGTCCATTCAGCGCCAGCAGGGGTTCGGTCGACAGTTCGAAGTGACGGCCTTCCAACGCCGTCTGGATGGCGTCCTTCCAGGCGCGCTCGCCGGCTTCCGACGGCGAATGCGTGTCCGTGGCGCCCGCGATGACGACCTGGTCGTTGCCGGCGCTCTCCGCGCGCATCAGGCCGAAATCCAGGCGGGCAAGCACGGCGCCAGCCTGGCTGCCGTGTCCATAGTCCGTCATTGCCTGCGCCCAGCGGCAAAGATGACCTTCGCCGACTGGAATGCGCGAGGCATGCAGGTCGGCCCGGACCTGCTCGGCCACCATCATGGCCTGGGGCGCCGCGCAGCCCGGCAGCAGCAGCGCAAAGTCCGATCCATTCAGTCGCGCCAGCATGGGCGCGGCGACGTGCATGCGTTTGAGCGTGCCTTGAATGCGTTCGCAGGCGGTGCGCAACCACTGGTCGATGAATTCGCGCGGCATGTGGCGGTTCAGGTCGGCCAGGTCGCGCTGGCGGAACACCAGCACGTGCCCGCCGTCGATCCGTGACGTTCCCGCCGCCGCCCGGGTTTCCAGCGCGCGGCGGAACTCGTTGACGAAATACTTGCGGTTGGGCAGGCCGGTCACGGGGTCCTGGTTCAATTCCAGTTCCAGCGACTCGATCTTGGCGTTCTGTTCTTCGACGCTGGCGTGAATGCGCTCTCGCGTCTGGTTCAGCGCCTGCACCACGCCGGACAGTTCCGGCACCCGCGCCTCGACCTGTTCGCCCGGCGCATCACGGCCGATGCCGCGAACGTGGTCGCTGATCTCGCGCAGCAGACGGTTCTTGATCCAACCGACCAGGACGAACGCGAAGATGGCCCACAGGATCCCCGCGCCGACCACCAGCGCAATCATCTTCAGGCTGCTGCGCCACAGGGCTTCCCAGGCGTAGGCATCGTTGGCGATCAGGGTGACTTCACCGATCTGCCGCCAGCCGTCGCTGACGGCATGGCTGGCCGCCTGGCTATCCAGCGGCGCCAGCGCCTGGAACCACGCAGGCACCGACGCGGCAGTGGCGGTCGACCGGCGTTCGATCAGCACCTTGCCGTCGGGATCGGTCAGGCGCACCAGAGAAAAGTGCCCGCCATCGTAAAGCGCGGACACCAGCAGTTCCTGCACGACCGGGTCGTTGTTCGCCGGCTGCGACAAGGACAGGGCCAGCGATACGGCCGCGTCGGTGCTTTGCACCTGAAGCTGGCCCGACAGGTACTCGCGCGCCGAGTTGACGCTGAGCGCCAGCGTTCCCAGCAAGATGACGCTGATGGCGAGGGTCACGCTGAGCAGTAGCTGTCGAAGTATGGACATAGTCTTGTTTCCGGACGTCAGGGGCGGATGCCTTCCCGTTCCATGCGTTGAAGGAGGTCGCGCCAGCGGCTGAGGCGGTCGACAGGCGCGGCCGCCTTGCCGTCCACGTAGACGCCGTCGGCGTTGAAACTGAACACCGGCGTCAGGTCGCGCCGCTGCGTGGCCGGCAGGATGGTTGAAATCAGGCTGTCCAGCACAAGCGGGACGGCATTCGGGGTTTCGTAATAGCCCAGCACCATGTGGGCCACCTGGGCGCTGCTGGCCGCGCCGCCGATGCGGGCGCGCACATAGATGAAGCGCAGCTTGTTGGCCGGCACCCCCATGGAGAGCAGGGTGAAATACTTGCCGATGACATAGTCTTCGCAATCGCCGGCGCCCCGGCCCAGCGACTCCAGCGGCGTGGCCCAGTAATCGGCCTGCTTCCAGATGATGGAATCCTCGCCGGAGAGCAGGGCGCGGTTCCAGAAGTCGTTGGCGACGGTGAGGCGGTCGCGTTCGGCAGCGGGGGCGGGGGCGCGCAGCAATTGCAGCCAGTTGTCGACCGACCGCGCGCCCTTGGCGCCGTAGCGGCTGGCCGATAGCTTCTGCAGCTTGCCGGCATCGACTTCGATCGCAAAACTGCCGCCCCACCAGCAGGCAAGGCCAAGCAGCGCCAGGCTGATGGCCCGTTTCAGACGAAGCGGGCGGCGGCCTGGCATGAATCAGGGGGCACGTGATGTCGCCGCATGTCGCTGCAGTTCTCCCGGGCGGTCATGCTGGGATCAGCGGTTCTTTGCTTGTCCGGCGGCCTTCATGCGCGTCCGATCCGAGGCCTCCTTGGACAGATTCTTGATGTAGCCATCAAAGGTTTCGCCGTGCGTCGCCTTGCGGACTTCCTCGCCCACCTGGCAGGCCCACTTCTCGCCGCCCACGATCAGCGCCGATTGCGTGATGAGGTCTGCGTAGGAAGAGCGCAGGACGAACGCGATGCTCTTTTCGTAGTCGCCGCCGTCGCGCTCGAGCTTGGTGGCGATCTGCCAGTTCGAGACGGCGTTGATGAGCACGGCGTTCAGATGATCGAAATGCGTCCGGTAGAACGGATTGCGCGGCAGTTTGATGAGGGCCTCGAAAAAGCCCTGGTTGATCTCGTCGTCCGGGACGTCCTTGTCGCGGTCGATGAGATCGTCCCAAAGATGCGCAATGCGGCACACCATGTCCACGTAATCGGCCGCGGCGGCGTTTCCTTTGAACCAGGCAAGAAGCTGGTCGCGTTCAAAAAAATGCTTGGGCATGGGATACGGGAAAGAGGCCGCGCTCCGGCCCGCGAAGGCCGGAGCGCGTGGCGCGTGGGTCAATTGTGATCGACGATCAGTTTACCCTTGTTCAGCAGGTCATTGATGACCTGCGCGCTGGTCATCGAACCGTTGTTGGTGAGATCCACATTCTCCAGAACGATCTTCTGGTCGACGTTGTGGGCGATGTCGCCATTGGTGCTCACATTGATGACCGTGTTGCTGCCATCTTTCTTGACCTCTAGGTAGTTGGTCAGCGGATTGGACTGCTCGTTTTGCAGCAGGTCGCGCAGGTCCAACACGTCGCCGTTGTTGGCAGGTGTAGCCGTCGAGAAGTCCTTGATCCGGTCGATGGCGGGTGCGGCCGCCGTGCCTTGATCGTTGAGTTCCCAGCGGAAGGTGTCGCTGCCCGCGCCGCCGACGAGGATGTCGTTGCCCTTTCCGCCGACCAGCACGTCATTACCTGTGCCGCCGTAAAGGGTGTCGTTGCCCTCGCCGCCGTGCAGGTAGTCGTTGCCGCCCTGGCCGAAGAGGGTGTCGTCGCCCTTGCCGCCGTACAGGAAGTCGTCTCCGCCGCGCGTGTCGCCAGCCTTGTCGAACTCGGCGCTGTGCTGCTGCAGGTAGTTGTAGATCTCCAGCGTGGTCGGGGCGGTGCCACCCTTCTGCGCCGTCATGAAGTCCACCAGCGCTTGCCAGCCTTGACCGTCATGCGTGCCTGCCGCGTGGCCGCTCCAGGACAGATGATCGGTGTTGATGGTGTCGCCGAAGATGATGTCGTTGCCATCGCCGCCATGGATCGTGTCGCCGGATACGGGCGCCGGGTCCGTGGTGGTCTGGCCGCCTTGCAGCGCCGCGTTCAGTTCGTTGGCGCTGTTGACGATCTGGGGCTGGCCCACCGTGCCGTTGACCGTGTACTCCGTGGAGTTGCAGCCGCTGCCTTCAGTAACCTTCGTCGAGCCCTGGCCCGTGGCGTTGGTGTTGTCAAAGAAGCGCAGGTAGTCGCTGTTGACGCCCGCGCCGATGCCGATGCCGTACATCACGACCTTGTTGCCGCCCACCAGCACGCCGGATCCATCCACCAGCGGCTTGGCCGCATCGACGGCCTGCTGCAGGGCGCCGCTGCTTTGGTTCCCGCTGGGACCATAGACGTTGGGATTGCCGTCAGTCAGGAAGAACGTCAGGTTCTGGTAGTTGTGGGCCGCGTCCTTGCCGCCGGAAACCTGCGAGTTGAACCAGCTCACGGCCTTGTTGAAGGCGTCCTGATAGTTGGTGTTGCCGTCCGCCTTCAGGGCGTCAATGGCGTCGAGCAACTGCTGGACGTTGGACTTGCTCAGGTTGTTGATCGTGACACCGTTCTGCGCCTTGTCCGAGAACGGAATGAGGCGCACGTTCACGACCCCGTCGTGGTTCGACAGCTGATTGGCCAGCGAGACAAGCGAACTCTTCAAGAGCGCGATCCGCGACACATTCGTGTTGCCGATCTTGTCGGTCATGCTGCCGGACACGTCGACGATGAGCGAGATGTTGTAGTTCTTGCCCGGCTCCACCGCCGTCACCGAACCGCCACGGTCACCCACGAGGATGTCGTTGCCGCCGCCGCCGTTGATGTCCGTGTTGCTGGTGTTGTTGCCCACCACCAGCTTGTCGGTGGACAGCGTGAAGGTGTGTTCGTCCGAGGTGTTCTGACCGCCGTTCGCGGTGCCGCCGGCATCGCGGACCGAGAAGTCGAACGTGGCATCGCCGCCCGCGGCGGACGGGGTGAACACCAGCTTGCCCGACTGGATGTCGGTGACCGAGATGACCTGGCCCGCCGTCACAGCCTGGCCGTTAAGGGTCAGCGTGCCTTCGCCGGTGCCCGGGATGCGGGTGATGACCACGCTCTGGAAGCTGTCGTTTTCCACGCCGTCATTGAACGGGAAGTCGGACACCTTGAGCGTGTAAGCCGTGTTCACGGCCGAGTGCGCTGCCGAATCACCCGAAATCGGGGCGTCGTTCGTGCCGATGATGGTGACGTTGACCGGCTTGGTCGCGGTGCCGTCCTGGGACGTGACCGTGAAGACTTCGCTAAGGGTCTGGCCAGCCTTCAGGTTCTGCACGGCAGCCAACGCGTTGTTGAGCTGGTAGGTCCAGTTGCCATTGGCGTCCACCGTGAACGTGCCGTAGTTGCCCTGCACGGCCGTGCGAGGCTGCACGAAGCTTTGGCCGGCGTCCGGATCGGTCACGGTCAGCTTGCCGGTCGCAAACGCCGGGGAGTCCTCGTATACCGAGCCCGAGCCTGCGCCACCGATCGTGGCGACGTCGTTCTTGCCCGTGACGGTAACCGTCAAGAGGGCCTGGCTGGTGCCGCCTTCACCGTCGGATACGGTGTACCAGATCGACGTTTGTGCGGTCTGGTTGGCGTTCAGGTACTGGAAGTCGTTGCCCGGGTTGAACGTGTAGGTGCCGTCGGCGTTGATGATGAACGAGCCGCCGTTCAGGCCGGCAATCGACTTGCCCACGCTGTTGGCATTGCCGCCCACCGCGGAGACCTGCAGCGGGTCGCCATCGGGATCCACGTCATTGGCAAGCACGCCATTCTTGACGTCGGTCACCTTGAGCGTGGTGTCCTCGTCCGTGGTGCCCTGGTCATGCTGTGCCTGGGGCAGCGGATTCGTGATGCTCCACTTGAACGTCTGGGTCGTCGTCAGGCCGGCGTTGTCGGTCGCGGTGACAGTGATCGTGTGCACGCCAGTGCCACCCAGCTGCGACGCCGAGTGATCGATCTTGCCGCTGATGATGCCGGTGTTCGCATCCATCGTCAGACCCTTCGGCAGGCCGGACGCGCTGAACGTCAGCTTGTCGCCGGTGGCCAGATCCACATCCTTGAAGTGGCTGGACAGGTCCAGGCTGACAACGGTTTGCGAATCGACGCCGGTCTGGTCAGCGATGACGGTCGAGGTCGGGCCCGAGTTCGTGCCCGTGACGGTCACGGTCAGCGTTGCCGTCGACAGCCCCCCTTCGCCGTCCGAGACGGTGTAGGAAATCGACGTGGTGGCGCTGGCGCCATTGGCCAGATGCTGGAACGCGGTGCCCGGGTTGAACGAGTACGAACCATCGGCATTCAGCGTGAACGTGCCGCCGTTGGTGCCGGTGATCGCCTTGCCGACGCTGGCCGCCTGGCCGTTGACGGCCGAGACGTGCAGCGCGTCGCCGTCCGGATCGGTGTCGTTGGACAGCACACCGTGCGCGGCATCAGCGGAGAGGCCCACGCCTTGCTTGGTGCTGCCCGCGTCGTCGACCGCGGTCGGGGCCGGGTTCTTCACGTCCCACGAGAAGTCTTGCGAGACCGACGCGCCGGACTTGTCGGTCGCGGTGATGGTGACGGCGTAGACGCCAGAATCGCCACCTTGCGAAGCCGACTTGTCGAGCGTGCCGGTGATGATGCCGGTCTTCGAGTCGATGCTCAGGCCCGGGGGCAGGCCGGAGGCCGAGTACGTCAGCACATCGCCGTTGTCCACGTCCGAGAACTGGCCGGAGACGTCCACCGGGGTGATGGCCTGGCCGTCGTTGCTAGCCTGGTCGTCCAGCGTCACGCCCGGGGTCAGGATCGGGGTGTCGTTGGTGCCGGTGATGGTGACCGTCAAGGTCGCGGTCGACGTGCCGCCTTCGCCGTCGGTGACGGTGTAGGTGATCGAGCTGGTCGCGGTCTGGTTGGCGCCGAGGTTGTTGAACGTCGAGCCGGGGTTAAACGAGTACGAACCGTCAGCGTTCAGGGTGAAGGTGCCGCCGTTGGAGCCGGTGATCGCCGCGCCGACGTTGGTCGTCTGGCCGTTGACGGCCGAGACGTGCAGCGTATCGCCGTCAGGATCGGTGTCGTTGGACAGGACGCCGTTCTGCGCGTTGACGTTCAGGCTCACGCTCTGTTCAGTCGTGCCAGTGTCAGCGACCGCCGTCGGAGCCGGGTTCTTGACGTCCCACGAGAAGTCTTGCGAGACCGACGCGCCGGACTTGTCGGTCGCGGTGATGGTGACGGCGTAGACGCCAGAATCACCACCTTGCGAAGCGGACTTGTCGATCGTGCCGGTGATGATGCCGGTCTTGGGATCGATGCTCAGGCCGGGCGGCAGGCCGCTGGCCGAGTAGGTCAGCACATCGCCGTTGTCCACATCGGAGAACTGGCCGGAGACATCGACCGGCGTGATGGCCTGGCCGTCGTTGTTGGCCTGGTCGACCAGCGTGACGCCCGGGGTCAGGATCGGGGTGTCGTTGGTGCCGGTGATCGTGACCGTCAGGGTCGCGGTCGAGGTGCCGCCTTCGCCGTCGGAGACGGTGTAGGTGATGGACGACGTAGCGGTCTGGTTGGCGCCGAAGTTGTTGAACGTCGAGCCGGGGTTGAACGAGTACGAACCGTCAGCGTTCAGGGTGAAGGTGCCGCCGTTCGAACCCGCGATCGCGGTACCCACGCTGGCGGCTTGGCCGTTGACGGCCGAGACGTGCAGGGTGTCGCCGTCCGGATCGGTGTCGTTGGACAGGACGCCGTGCGCGGCATCGGCAGTGAGGTTGACGCCTTGGTTGGTGCTACCCGAGTCGTTGACCGCCGTCGGGGCCGGGTTCTTCACATCCCACGAGAAGTCTTGCGAGACCGACGCGCCGGACTTGTCGGTCGCGGTGATGGTGACGGCGTAGACGCCAGAATCACCACCTTGCGAAGCGGACTTGTCGATCGTGCCGGTGATGATGCCGGTCTTGGGATCGATGCTCAGGCCGGGCGGCAGGCCGCTGGCCGAGTAGGTCAGCACATCGCCGTTGTCCACATCGGAGAACTGGCCGGAGACATCGACCGGCGTGATGGCCTGGCCGTCGTTGTTGGCCTGGTCGTCCAGCGTGACGCCCGGGGTCAGGATCGGGGTGTCGTTGGTGCCGGTGATCGTGACCGTCAGGGTCGCGGTCGAGGTGCCGCCTTCGCCGTCGGAGACGGTGTAGGTGATGGACGACGTAGCGGTCTGGTTGGCGCCGAGGTTGTTGAACGTCGAGCCGGGGTTGAACGAGTACGAACCGTCAGCGTTCAGCGTGAAGGTGCCGCCGTTGGTGCCCGCGATCGCGGTGCCGACGTTGGTCGCCTGGCCGTTGACGGCCGAGACGTGCAGCGTGTCGCCGTCGGGATCGGTGTCGTTGGACAGCACGCCGTTCTGCGCGTTGACGTTCAGGGTCACGGTTTGTTCAGTCGTGCCAGTGTCAGCGACCGCCGTCGGAGCCGGGTTCTTCACATCCCACGAGAAGTCTTGCGACACCGAGGCGCCGCTCTTGTCGGTGGCCGTGATGGTGACAGCGTAGACGCCAGAATCGCCACCTTGCGAAGCGGACTTGTCGATCGTGCCGGTGATGACGCCGGTATTGGGATCAATGGTCAGGCCGGGCGGCAGGCCGCTGGCCGAGTAGGTCAGCACGTCGCCGTTATCCACGTCGGAGAACTGGCCGGAGATGTCGACCGGGGAGATGGCTTGGCCGTCGTTGGCGGACTGGTCATCCAGCGTCACGCCCGGGGTCAGGATCGGGGTGTCGTTGGTGCCGGTGATGGTGACCGTCAAGGTCGCGGTCGAGGTGCCGCCTTCGCCGTCGGAGACGGTGTAGGTGATGGACGACGTCGCCGTCTGGTTGGCGCCCAGGTTGTTGAAGGTCGAGCCGGGGTTGAACGAGTACGAACCGTCAGCGTTCAGCGTGAAGGTGCCGCCGTTGGAGCCAGTGATCGCGGCGCCCACGTTGGTCGCCTGGCCGTTGACGGCCGAGACGTGCAGCGTGTCGCCGTCGGGATCGGTGTCGTTGGACAGCACGCCGTTCTGCGCGTTGACGTTCAGGGTCACGGTTTGTTCAGTCGTGCCAGTGTCAGCGACCGCCGTCGGAGCCGGGTTCTTCACATCCCACGAGAAGTCTTGCGACACCGAGGCGCCGCTCTTGTCGGTGGCCGTGATGGTGACGGCGTAGACGCCAGAATCGCCGCCTTGCGAAGCCGACTTGTCCAGCGTGCCGGTGATGATGCCGGTCTTGGGATCGATGCTCAGGCCGGGCGGCAGGCCGCTGGCCGAGTACGTCAGCACATCGCCGTTGTCCACGTCCGAGAACTGGCCGGAGACGTCCACCGGGGTGATGGCTTGGCCGTCGTTGGCCGACTGGTCATCCAGCGTCACGCCCGGGGTCAGGATCGGGGTGTCGTTGGTGCCGGTGATGGTGACCGTGAGCGTGGCCGTGCTGGTGCCGCCTTCGCCGTCGGAGACGGTGTAGGTGATGGACGACGTAGCGGTCTGGTTGGCGCCGAGGTTGTTGAACGTCGAGCCGGGGTTGAACGAGTACGAACCGTCAGCGTTCAGGGTGAAGGTGCCACCGTTGGAGCCAGTGATCGCGGCGCCCACGTTGGTCGCCTGGCCGTTGACGGCCGAGACGTGCAGCGTATCGCCGTCAGGATCGGTGTCGTTGGACAGGACGCCGTTCTGCGCGTTGACGTTCAGGCTCACGCCCTGGTTGGTCGCGCCGTCGTCTGCAACTGCCGTCGGGGCCGGGTTCCTCACATCCCACGAGAAGTCTTGCGAGACCGAGGCGCCGGACTTGTCCGTCGCGGTGATGGTGACGGCGTAGACGCCAGAATCGCCACCTTGCGAAGCGGACTTGTCGAGCGTGCCGGTGATGATGCCGGTCTTGGAATCGATGCTCAGGCCGGGCGGCAGGCCGCTGGCCGAGTACGTCAGCACGTCGCCGTTGTCCACGTCGGAGAACTGGCCGGAGATGTCGACCGGGGAGATGGCTTGGCCGTCGTTGGCGGACTGGTCATCCAGCGTCACGCCCGGGGTCAGGATCGGGGTGTCGTTGGTGCCGGTGATGGTGACCGTGAGCGTGGCCGTGCTGGTGCCGCCTTCGCCGTCGGAGACGGTGTAGGTGATCGACGACGTCGCCGTCTGGTTGGCGCCCAGGTTGTTGAAGGTCGAGCCGGGGTTGAACGAGTACGAACCGTCAGCGTTCAGGGTGAAGGTGCCACCGTTGGAGCCAGTGATCGCGGCGCCCACGTTGGTCGTCTGGCCGTTGACGGCCGAGACGTGCAGCGCGTCGCCGTCCGGATCGGTGTCGTTGGACAGCACGCCGTGCGAAGCATCGGCAGTGAGGCTGACGCCTTGGTTGGTGCTACCCGAGTCGTTGACCGCCGTCGGGGCCGGGTTCCTCACATCCCACGAGAAGTCTTGCGAGACCGACGCGCCGGACTTGTCGGTCGCGGTGATGGTGACGGCGTAGACGCCAGAATCACCACCTTGCGAAGCGGACTTGTCGATCGTGCCGGTGATGATGCCGGTCTTGGGATCGATGCTCAGGCCGGGCGGCAGGCCGCTGGCCGAGTAGGTCAGCACATCGCCGTTGTCCACATCGGAGAACTGGCCGGAGACATCGACCGGCGTGATGGCCTGGCCGTCGTTGTTGGCCTGGTCGTCCAGCGTGACGCCCGGGGTCAGGATCGGGGTGTCGTTGGTGCCGGTGATCGTGACCGTCAGGGTCGCGGTCGAGGTGCCGCCTTCGCCGTCGGAGACGGTGTAGGTGATGGACGACGTAGCGGTCTGGTTGGCGCCGAGGTTGTTGAACGTCGAGCCGGGGTTGAACGAGTACGAACCGTCAGCGTTCAGCGTGAAGGTGCCGCCGTTGGTGCCCGCGATCGCGGTGCCGACGTTGGTCGCCTGGCCGTTGACGGCCGAGACGTGCAGCGTGTCGCCGTCAGGATCGGTGTCGTTGGACAGGACGCCGTGCGCAGCATCGGCAGTGAGGCTGACGCCTTGGTTGGTGCTACCCGAGTCGTTGACCGCCGTCGGGGCCGGGTTCTTCACATCCCACGAGAAGTCTTGCGAGACCGACGCGCCGGACTTGTCGGTCGCGGTGATGGTGACGGCGTAGACGCCAGAATCACCACCTTGCGAAGCGGACTTGTCGATCGTGCCGGTGATGATGCCGGTCTTGGGATCGATGCTCAGGCCGGGCGGCAGGCCGCTGGCCGAGTAGGTCAGCACGTCGCCGTTATCCACGTCGGAGAACTGGCCGGAGATGTCGACCGGGGTGATGGCTTGACCGTCGTTGGCCGACTGGTCATCCAGCGTCACGCCCGGGGTCAGGATCGGGGTGTCGTTGGTGCCGGTGATGGTGACCGTCAAGGTCGCGGTCGAGGTGCCGCCTTCGCCGTCGGAGACGGTGTAGGTGATGGACGACGTAGCGGTCTGGTTGGCGCCGAGGTTGTTGAACGTCGAGCCGGGATTGAACGAGTAAGAACCGTCAGCGTTCAGGGTGAAGATGCCACCGTTGGAGCCAGTGATCGCGGCGCCCACGTTGGTCGCCTGGCCGTTGACGGCCGAGACGTGCAGCGTATCGCCGTCCGGATCGGTGTCGTTGGACAGGACGCCGTTCTGCGCGTTGACGTTCAGGCTCACGCCCTGGTTGGTCGCGCCGTCGTCTGCAACTGCCGTCGGGGCCGGGTTCTTCACATCCCACGAGAAGTCTTGCGAGACCGAGGCGCCGGACTTGTCCGTCGCGGTGATGGTGACGGCGTAGACGCCAGAATCGCCACCTTGCGAAGCGGACTTGTCGAGCGTGCCGGTGATGATGCCGGTCTTGGAATCGATGCTCAGGCCGGGCGGCAGGCCGCTGGCCGAGTACGTCAGCACGTCGCCGTTGTCCACGTCGGAGAACTGGCCGGAGATGTCGACCGGGGAGATGGCTTGGCCGTCGTTGGCGGACTGGTCATCCAGCGTCACGCCCGGGGTCAGGATCGGGGTGTCGTTGGTGCCGGTGATGGTGACCGTGAGCGTGGCCGTGCTGGTGCCGCCTTCGCCGTCGGAGACGGTGTAGGTGATCGACGACGTCGCCGTCTGGTTGGCGCCCAGGTTGTTGAAGGTCGAGCCGGGGTTGAACGAGTACGAACCGTCAGCGTTCAGGGTGAAGGTGCCACCGTTGGAGCCAGTGATCGCGGCGCCCACGTTGGTCGTCTGGCCGTTGACGGCCGAGACGTGCAGCGCGTCGCCGTCCGGATCGGTGTCGTTGGACAGCACGCCGTGCGAAGCATCGGCAGTGAGGCTGACGCCTTGGTTGGTGCTACCCGAGTCGTTGACCGCCGTCGGGGCCGGGTTCCTCACATCCCACGAGAAGTCTTGCGAGACCGACGCGCCGGACTTGTCGGTCGCGGTGATGGTGACGGCGTAGACGCCAGAATCACCACCTTGCGAAGCGGACTTGTCGATCGTGCCGGTGATGATGCCGGTCTTGGGATCGATGCTCAGGCCGGGCGGCAGGCCGCTGGCCGAGTAGGTCAGCACATCGCCGTTGTCCACATCGGAGAACTGGCCGGAGACATCGACCGGCGTGATGGCCTGGCCGTCGTTGTTGGCCTGGTCGTCCAGCGTGACGCCCGGGGTCAGGATCGGGGTGTCGTTGGTGCCGGTGATCGTGACCGTCAGGGTCGCGGTCGAGGTGCCGCCTTCGCCGTCGGAGACGGTGTAGGTGATGGACGACGTAGCGGTCTGGTTGGCGCCGAGGTTGTTGAACGTCGAGCCGGGGTTGAACGAGTACGAACCGTCAGCGTTCAGCGTGAAGGTGCCGCCGTTGGTGCCCGCGATCGCGGTGCCGACGTTGGTCGCCTGGCCGTTGACGGCCGAGACGTGCAGCGTGTCGCCGTCAGGATCGGTGTCGTTGGACAGGACGCCGTGCGCAGCATCGGCAGTGAGGCTGACGCCTTGGTTGGTGCTACCCGAGTCGTTGACCGCCGTCGGGGCCGGGTTCTTCACATCCCACGAGAAGTCTTGCGAGACCGACGCGCCGGACTTGTCGGTCGCGGTGATGGTGACGGCGTAGACGCCAGAATCACCACCTTGCGAAGCGGACTTGTCGATCGTGCCGGTGATGATGCCGGTCTTGGGATCGATGCTCAGGCCGGGCGGCAGGCCGCTGGCCGAGTAGGTCAGCACGTCGCCGTTATCCACGTCGGAGAACTGGCCGGAGATGTCGACCGGGGTGATGGCTTGACCGTCGTTGGCCGACTGGTCATCCAGCGTCACGCCCGGGGTCAGGATCGGGGTGTCGTTGGTGCCGGTGATGGTGACCGTCAAGGTCGCGGTCGAGGTGCCGCCTTCGCCGTCGGAGACGGTGTAGGTGATGGACGACGTAGCGGTCTGGTTGGCGCCGAGGTTGTTGAACGTCGAGCCGGGATTGAACGAGTAAGAACCGTCAGCGTTCAGGGTGAAGATGCCACCGTTGGAGCCAGTGATCGCGGCGCCCACGTTGGTCGCCTGGCCGTTGACGGCCGAGACGTGCAGCGTATCGCCGTCCGGATCGGTGTCGTTGGACAGGACGCCGTTCTGCGCGTTGACGTTCAGGCTCACGCCCTGGTTGGTCGCGCCGTCGTCTGCAACTGCCGTCGGGGCCGGGTTCTTCACATCCCACGAGAAGTCTTGCGAGACCGAGGCGCCGGACTTGTCCGTCGCGGTGATGGTGACGGCGTAGACGCCAGAATCGCCACCTTGCGAAGCGGACTTGTCGAGCGTGCCGGTGATGATGCCGGTCTTGGAATCGATGCTCAGGCCGGGCGGCAGGCCGCTGGCCGAGTACGTCAGCACGTCGCCGTTGTCCACGTCGGAGAACTGGCCGGAGATGTCGACCGGGGAGATGGCTTGGCCGTCGTTGGCGGACTGGTCATCCAGCGTCACGCCCGGGGTCAGGATCGGGGTGTCGTTGGTGCCGGTGATGGTGACCGTGAGCGTGGCCGTGCTGGTGCCGCCTTCGCCGTCGGAGACGGTGTAGGTGATCGACGACGTCGCCGTCTGGTTGGCGCCCAGGTTGTTGAAGGTCGAGCCGGGGTTGAACGAGTACGAACCGTCAGCGTTCAGCGTGAAGGTGCCACCGTTGGAGCCAGTGATCGCGGCGCCCACGTTGGTCGCCTGGCCGTTGACGGCCGAGACGTGCAGCGCGTCGCCGTCGGGATCGGTGTCGTTGGACAGCACGCCGTGCGCGGCATCGGCAGTGAGGCTGACGCCTTGGTTGGTGCTACCCGAGTCGTTGACCGCCGTCGGGGCCGGGTTCCTCACATCCCACGAGAAGTCTTGCGAGACCGACGCGCCGGACTTGTCGGTCGCGGTGATGGTGACGGCGTAGACGCCAGAATCACCACCTTGCGAAGCGGACTTGTCGATCGTGCCGGTGATGATGCCGGTCTTGGGATCGATGCTCAGGCCGGGCGGCAGGCCGCTGGCCGAGTAGGTCAGCACATCGCCGTTGTCCACATCGGAGAACTGGCCGGAGATGTCGACCGGTGTGATGGCTTGGCCGTCGTTGGCGGACTGGTCATCCAGCGTCACGCCCGGGGTCAGGATCGGGGTGTCGTTGGTGCCGGTGATGGTGATCGTCAGCGTCGCCGTGCTGGTGGCGCCCTGGAAATCGGAAACCGTGTAGGTGATCGAGGTGGTGGCCGTCTGGTTTGCGCCCAGATTCTGGAACGCCGTGCCCGGGTTGAACGTGTACGTGCCGTCGGCATTCAGCGTGAACGTGCCGCCATTGGAACCCGCTACGGCCGTGCCCACGCCCGCGGCATTGCCGTTGACGTGAGAAACGTGCAGGGGATCGCCGTCCGGATCGGTGTCGTTGCCCAGCACGCCTTCGGTACGATGGTCGACCACCAGCACATTGTCTTCGGTGGTGGCGTTGTTGTCGTCAGCGGCGATCGGCTCGGGGTTGCCCACCTTCCAGATGAAGCTCTGGGTTACGGTGGCGCCAGACTTGTCGGTGGCCGTCACGTTGATGAGGTATTCGCCCTTCACGCCCGTATTGGTGTGATCGGAGACCCAGTTGGTGAACGTGCCGGAGAACGTACCGGTTGCGCCGTCGAAGGTCAGGCCGCCAGGCAGGTAGTCGACCGTGTACGACAGCGCGTCGCCGTTGTCTACGTCGCTGAAGAAGCCGGCGATGTTGTAGTTGACGGCGTCGCCGTCCATGCTGCTCTGGTTGTCCAGGGGCACAGCAGTGGGCGCGTCGTTCGTGCCGAAGATGGCTACCGTCAGCGTGGCAGTGCTGGTACCGCCTTCGCCGTCCGAGACCGTATAAGTGATCGAGCTGGTGGCGCGTTCGCCCTCCGCCAGCTTTTGGAAGTCGGCGCCAGGGTTGAAGGTGTAGGAACCGTCGGCGTTCAGCGTGAAGGTGCCGCCGCCCAGGCCGGCGACAGCCGTGCCGACGTTGGCCGCTTGGCCGTTGACCAGCGAGACGTGCAGCGCGTCGCCGTCGGGATCCACGTCGTTGGCCAGCACGCCGTTATCGGCGGTGACGTTCAGCGTCGTGTCTTCGTTGGTTTCGCCCTGGTCGTTGTCGGCGGTGGGGGCAGGATTCTTGACGTCCCACGAGAAGTCCTGCGATACCGAAGCGCCGCTCTTATCGGTGGCCGTTACGGTAACCGTGTAGACGCCCTGGTCGCCACCCTGCGAGGCGGACTTGTCCAGCGAGCCGGAGATGATGCCGGTGGCGGGATCGATCGTCAGGCCGGGTGGTAGGCCGGTGGCCGAGTAGGTCAGGGAATCACCGCTGTCGACGTCGCGGAACTGACCGGAAACGTCGATCGGGGTGATCGGATCGCTGTCGTTGCCGGACTGGTTGGCCAGCGTGACTTCCGGCGTCAGCGTCGGGGCGTCGTTCGTGCCCGTGAGGGTGACCGTCAGGGTTGCCGTCGACGTGCCGCCTTGGCCGTCCGACACGGTGTAGCTGATCGAGCTGGTCGCGGTCTGGCCGGCGGCCAGGCTTTGGAACGTCGAACCTGGGTTGAAGCTGTACGAACCGTCGGCGTTCAGCGTGAAGGTGCCGCCATTGGAGCCCGTGACTGCCGTGCCCACATTGGCTGCATTGCCGTTGACTTGCGAAACGGTCAGCGTGTCGCCGTCCGGATCCGTGTCGTTAGCGAGCACACCGTTCTGGGCGGTGACGCTGAGCGACGTGTCTTCGTCGGTCGTGCCGCTATCGTTGACCGCGGTCGGGGCAGGGTTGGTGACGTCCCACTTGAATTCCTGCGAGGTCGAGGCGCCGGACGGGTCCGTCGCGGTCACGACCACGGAGTACACGCCGCTGGCGCCGCCTTGCGAAGCGGAATGGTCGATCGTGCCGGTGATGATGCCGGTGTTCGGATCGATGGTCAGGCCGGGCGGAAGGCCTGTGGCCGAGTAAGTCAGCTTGTCGCTGGTGTCCGGGTCCGAGAAGCGGTCCGACACGTCATAGCGCACGTCGGTCTGGGCGTCGACGCCGGCCTGATTGGTCAGGGCGGAGGAGACCGGGCCGTCGTTGGTGCCGGTCACGGTTACGACGACGGTTGCGGTGGAGGTCGCGCCGCTCGGGTCGGTGATGGTGTAAGAAATGGTACTGGTGGCGGTCTCACCCACGGCCAGGTAGTCGTATTGGCCACCCGGAGTGAAGACGTAGCTGCCGTCGGGCTGCACGACGAAGGTGCCGCCCGTGGAGCCCAGTACCGAAATGCCACCCGGCACCATGGGACGGCCGTTGATCGAGGTGATCGCCAGCGGATCACCGTCGGGATCGGAGTCGTTGGCGAGCAGGTTGCCGCGCACTTGCGAGTTCTGATCGCCGGCGGCGGCGTCATTCAACGCGTTGGGCGCATTGTTGGCGGGCGTGGTGGGCGTGGCTGCAGTGCCGTCGCCGTCATCGGCGGTCAGCGCCGCGCCGGAAACCCGCGGCAGCGTGTCGTCGCCGCGCGCCGGATTCGGGTAGGCAAGATCCAGCGGGCTGGTGGTTTCGAGGATGCGGGCCAGGCGGACGAAGCTGCTGCCGCCGGCTTCACCGCCGCCAGCCACGACGGCGGCGGTCGGATCGAGTTCGTCGAACGGGTCGCGGCCGGCTTGCAGGGCGGCCAGCAGGCGGTCCGAATCGGTGCCAGAAGGCGGCGCAACCGCGGCTTCGGTCGGATCGGCCAGCGGGCCGGTCATGTCGCCGTTGACCGCGACTTCGCGGCCTTCGCCGATCACGATCGGCATGCCGTTTTCAACCTGAAGCGAAACCGTGGCGCCCGAGGCAGTGACGATGTCGCTGCCGGCGGGGACTTTGCTGCCTTGATGCAGTTCGGTCAAGGAACCGTCGCTATTGCGTATCCACGCGCGACCGGAGATTTCGTTGACGACTGCGGGAGAGGAGTTGGCCATGTTGGTTCCGTTTCAGGGAGTTATCCAAGATGGCCAGATACTACGGGTCGCCGCTGGCGGCGGGTATTGTCCTTGAGGACAGGTTTACGCGGTGATTTTGCTGCGCGCGTCGGCGGGTGCGGAAATGCCGTGGACCAGCAGGGCGAGCTGGAGGCGATCGGTAACGCCCAGCTTGTCGAAAACGGCCGACAGGTGCGCCTTGACCGTGCGTTCGGTGATGCCCAGCGCTTCGGCGATCTGGGCGTTGGACTGGCCGCTGGCGGCGTAGCGCGCGGCGGTGATTTCGCGCTCGGTGAGACGGCCGCCGTCCCACGCGTGCGCGTCCTGCGCACGCTCGGTGACGAGCTTGAGCAGGCGCGACACCAGCGAGCGCCCCATCCAGATGCCGCCGGAGGCGACGACTTCGAGGGCCTGGGCCATCGCGGCGGGCGGCGCATAGCTGTGGCAGTAACCGTGCGCGCCGGCGCCCAGCGCCTGCGTGCCTTGTTCATCGTTGGGGCTGGCGCTGGCGACCACGACGTGCAGGCCGGCCAGCGACGGGGTCCAGAATGGATCGTGCCAGGCGGGCAGCTTGGGCACGTCGGCGTCCAGCACCGCCAGCGTGCGGCCTTGTTCTCGCCAGCGTTGCAGATCCGCCAGGCCTCGCCCGCGGGCAGCCATCCAGCGCGCCGGGTCAAGCGCGCGCCAGTGCTGCCAAAGCAGGTCGTCGTGCGTAATCAACAGGACGGGAATGGGTTTCATAAGGCCTTGAAGCTCTCCATTAACGTTCGGTGAAGGCGTTGGCCTTCGCCCGCAGAATGGGCTTGAGCAGGTACTGGAGCACCGTGCGCTTGCCTGTCAGGATATGAACCTCTGCCACCATCCCGGGGATGATGGGCAACAGCTTGTCGCCTACCGTGCTGCGGTCCGTGCGCACGCGCACGACGTAGTAGGAGTTGCCTTTCTCGTCGGTCACGGTGTCCGCGCCGATCTGTTCCACGCGGCCTTCCAGGCCCCCGTAGATCGCGAAGTCGTAGGCCGTGAACTTGACCTCGGCCTTCTGGTCCGCGTGCAGGAAACCGATGTCGCGCGGCTGGATGCGCACTTCGAGCAGCAGCGTGTCGTCCTTGGGGACGATTTCGATGATGTCCTTGCCCGGCTGCACCACGCCGCCGACCGTGTTGTTGAACAGGGTCTTGACGGTGCCGCGCACCGGGGCGCGCACTTCGGCCAGCTTGACCCGGTCGACCAGCGCCGCCTTGCCTTCGCGCAGGGTCGCCAGCTTGGTGTTGGTTTCCGAGAGCTCGCTGCGGGCCTGGTTGCGGATGTTCAGCTCGGCTTCCTGGATCTTGCTTTCGGCTTCCTTGATGGACGCCTGGAAGCGGTCGATCTGCGCCTCGGCGCCTTTCTGCTCGCCGCAATAGCGGGCGACGTCGCGCTGCAGGCGCAGCAGATCGACCTCGGACACGGCGCCGCTCTTGAGGAGCGGCCGGGTCACCTGCAGCTCGCGCGAGGTCAGGCCGCAGCTGGCCGAGGCCTGGTCGCGCTTGGCGATGGTTTCGCGCAGGTCTTCCTGGCGCTGCTTGAGTTGTTCCCGGGCCACGTTGACCGTGGCGTTCAGCTCGGTGTTGCGCGCCTGCCAGGCGTTGCGTTCCATTTCGCCCAGGCCGGGCGCCTGTTTCAGCACTTCCTCGGGCGTGACGAAGGGTTCGCCCGTGGCCAGCGCCTTCAGACGGGCCGCCTTGGCCAGCAACGACAGGTACTCGGCGTTGTTCTCGCCCAGCGACGAGTTGAAACGGGTGGAGTCGATCTTGAGCAGGACCTCGCCGGCCTCGACTTCCTGGCCGGGGCGCACCAGGATCTCTTCGACGATGCCGCCGTCCAGGCTCTGGATGATCTGCACCTGGCGGGACGGGACGACCTTGCCTTCGCCGCGGACCACCTCATCGATGCTGCCAAAGCCTGCCCAGACCAGCAGGCCCATCGTGGCCAGCAGCGACGTCCACAGCAGGATGCGCGAGCCGCGGGCCTGCGACTCGTGGATG
The DNA here is from genome assembly GCF_029866465.1 of Achromobacter mucicolens. Lineage (NCBI taxonomy): Bacteria > Pseudomonadati > Pseudomonadota > Betaproteobacteria > Burkholderiales > Alcaligenaceae > Achromobacter > Achromobacter mucicolens. The sequence continues at coordinate 1,898,293 of NZ_CP123364.1, forward strand.
ACCCATTCGGCATTGCCGATGTAGTCGGACCGCTGGGCGGGCTTGCCTTTCTCGGCGCCGTCCAGCAGGCGGTCGAAGAAGAACACGAAGACGTTGCGCGGCGCGCGCAGCAGGTTGCCAAAGAAACCGTGCTTGGGGGCTCCAGGATTGTTCAGCATGGTCTTCTCAGCTTCCGCGTCCAACGCGTCCTTGACGCAGGGCTTCGACAACCTGTTCCTTCGGACCGTCGGCCACGATATGGCCGTTGTCGATCACGATGAGCCGATCGACCAGCTCCAGGAGCGCGGTGCGGTGCGTCACCAGCAGGACCGTCTTGGTTGCGCTGGCTTCGCCCAGGCGCTTGCGCAGCTGGGCCTCGCTCTGGTGGTCCATGTTGCTGCTGGGTTCGTCCAGCAGCAGGATGGGGGGATCGTTGATCAGCGCGCGCGCCACGGCCACCGATTGGCGCTGGCCGCCGGAAAGCGATTCGCCGCGCTCGCCGATGATCATGTCAAAACCGTTGGGATGCAGGTTGGCGAATTCGGTCACGCCGGCCGTGTTGGCGGCCGCCAGGATGCTGGCGTCGTCGGCGTAGGGCGCGCCCATCGCCAGGTTGTGCTTCAGGCTGCCGTAAAAGAGCAGGGGATCCTGCGGGACGTGGCCGATGGCACGCCGCACGTCGGCCGGGTCGATCTGGCGGACATCCACGCCATCGAGCAGCACGGCGCCTTCGGTGGGCTGGTACAGGGCCAGCGCCAGTTTCTCCAGCGTCGTCTTGCCCGAGCCGATGCGGCCGATGATGCCGACCTTCTCGCCGGGCTTGAGCTTGAACGACACCTTCTTGAGCACCGGCTGCGTGCTGCCGGGATACGTGAAGGTCACGTCGCGGAATTCCAGGCCGCCGTGGAACACGGGGCGATGCAGGAACTCGGCCTCGGCCGGACGCTCGATCGCCATCTTCATGTAGTTGTCGATGGAGCCCAGCGAGGTGCGGGCATTCTGGTATTGCATCAGCAGGCCGGCGACCTGGCCCAGCGGCGCCAGGCAGCGGCCGGCGATCATGGACGCGGCAATGATGCCGCCCATCGACAGCGCGGATTCCTGCGCCAGGTACACGCCGATGATCACGACGGCGATCGAGACGAGCTGCTGGACGGCCTGCACGAAGCCGACCGTCGACGAGGAAATCAGCTTGAGCTTGCCGCCCGTCTGGGCGATGAACTCCGTGGCGCGTTCCCAGTTGCGCTGGATCGAGCCCTGGGCATTCAGCGTCTTGACGGCTTCCAGGCCGGTCAGCGCTTCGACAAGCGTGGCGTTGCGCTGCGACGAGGCCTGGAACGAGGCCATCGTCAGCGCTTCCATGCGCGCCTGCGCCGCCAGCGACACCAGCAGGATCAGCACGATCGCGACCAGCGGCGGCAGGATCATCCACGGCGAAATCCAGGCCAGGGCGCCCAGGAACAGCAGGATGAAGGGCAGGTCGACCAGCGTGGTGATGGTGGCCGAGGCGATGAAGTCGCGGATGGATTCGAACGAGCGCAGGTTGGCCGCGAACGAACCGACGGACACCGGGCGGCCTTCCAGGCGCAGGTCCAGCACGCGCTCCATGATCTGCGAGGACAGGCGCACGTCGACCCGCTTGCTGGCGCTGTCCACGACATGCGAGCGCGCGGTGCTCAGGATCATGTTGAAGATCACCACCAGCGTGATGCCGATGGCCAGCACCCATAGCGTTTCGACGGCGTTGTTCGGCACCACGCGGTCGTACACGTTCATGGTGAACAGCGGCATCGCCATCGCGAACACGTTGATCAGCAGCGCCGCGACCAGGGCGTCGCGGTACAGCCGGCGGTTCTCCATGATGGCGGCCCAGAACCAGTGGCGCTCGCGCACCTTGGCCACTTCCGGGGACCGGGCGTCAAACCGGAATTGCGGACGGACAAAGCAGACCAGCCCGCTGTACTGCTCGGCCAGTTCGGCCGGATCCATGTCGATGGAGCTGCCGCCCAGTTCGGGGTGGCTGACCACGAACTTGCCGCCGTCCTTTTTCAGCAGCAGGCAGGCGCGTTCGCCCTTGAGCAGCAGGATGGCGGGCAGCAGGTCCGGCGAGATGTGATCCAGCGAGCGCTTGACCACGCGCGCGGAAAGCTGCGCCCGCGCGGCCGCCCGAGGCAGCAGGGCGGGCGTGAGGCGGTGTTCTTCCAGGGGCAGGCCCGCCGACAGGGCTTGCGCGGTAGCCGCGACGCCGTGCAGGCGGGTGATTTCCACCAGGCAGTCGAGCAGCGGGTCGTCGTGCGCGGAGCGGGCGTCCGCGCGCCATTCCCGGGCAGCCAGATCAGATAACTTGTCCATCTTCGTCATCCAACAGGTCAAGGTGTTCCGAGAGGCGCGCACGCTGCTGCTTGCGCTGGGTGAGCTTTTGCTGGGCCTGGATAGGCAGGTCCGTCATACGCAAGGTGCCGTTGGCGATCAACGCGTCGATCAAGTCTTCCAGGACGCGGACAAAGTCCGCGTCCAACTGCGAGAAATCACTGCCCTTGTTGGCCATTGGGCCTCCTTGCGGCCTGCTCCGATCAGGGTCGGGCGGCAGGCGAGTTCACCGGCACCAGCGTCGGGGGAAGGGTGCCTTCGTTGTAGTGCACGCGAACGGGAGCCAGGCGGGCGGTGTCCGGAACGGTCGAATTGCACAGCTTGATCACTTCGTCCGACACTTCCAGCTTGCCGTTTTCCTCGGGCATTTCGTTGCGCGCGGGTTGCAGCGCCAGCGCCGGCAGCAGGGTGTGGGACAGCGCCAGCCAGCGATACTGCGCAAGACGCAGATCATAAATGGCATTGGTCAGCGCACGGCGCGATTCGAACAGTTCATTTTCCGTGTCCAGCAGGTCCAGCAGAGAGCGCTGGCCAATCTGGAACTGTTGCGCGTACGCATCACGCACCTTGGTCGTGGCCACTTCGTGGTCACGCAGGAAGGGCAACTTCTGGCTCAGGCTGGTGATGTTGTTCCAGGCCACGGCCAGGTCCTGCTGCACGTTGCGGCAAGTGTAATCGCGGATGTCGCGGGCGGCATACGACTGGTTGGCGGTCTGGCGCACGCGGGCGGAGTCGGCGCCGCCCCGGTACAGGTTGTAGCTCATCACGACCTGGACGCTGGAGCTTTGGATGTCGCGGCTTTGCGGGGTCGGATCATTCTGGTCGCGGCCGGTGTTTGCCACGAACTCGAACTTGGGCGAGAACGCGCCCTTGGACGACTGCACGCCCGCCTGCGCGGCCTGCAGGCTGGCCTGCTTGGACAGGAAGCTGGGATTGCGGCGCAGGGAGTCATTGAAGTTGCCCGGGGCCTTGGGCAGCTTGTCGGCGATATCCGGAGCCGGCAGCATCGATTCGGGCGGCAGGGCGCCGGTCACGCGCTGAAAGCGCTGCTGCACGTCCAGCAGGTTGGCCGTTTCGGTCATCAGGTTGGTCTGGGCCAGCGACAGGCGGCCACCGGCCTGCTCCAGGTCGACGCGACGGCCCACGCCGGATTCCGTGCGCTCGCCGATCTGCTTGAGCGTGTTTTCGTGCAGCGAATAGTTCTGGCGGGCCAAAAGCTCCATGTCGCGGTAGCGCTGCAGGTCGATGTAGGCCTGCACGGCGGTGAACGCGGTGTTGTCGCTGGTGGCCAGCACGTCATAGAAGCGGGCCAGCTTGTCGAAACCGGCCTGCTTGACGTCGTTGGTGGTGCGAAAGCCGTCAAAAATCAGCTGACGCAGCTCGACGCTCCAGCCGGGGCGGTTCCAGCTCTGCGAGCCGACGCCGGGCACGTTGTTGCGCCATTCGCGGCCCAGATAACCTTGCGCATTGATCTGCGGAAAGTAGGCGGCGCGGGCGACGGCCTGGCCTTCCAGGGACGCCTGGAAGTCGTGGTACTTGGCCTGGATTTCGGGATTGCTGAGCAGGGTCTGCTCAACGATCTGATTCAACGTCACTTGCGGCTGCCCGGCCGGTGCGGTGGCAGCGGGCGTCGCGGACTGTGCAAAAACGGCAGGGGCAAATGCAAGGGCAAGGACCGAGGTCGTGCTTTTGAGCAAAAACGAAGCCATAGTGATTATTCGCGAGTCAAGTTGAGATTGAATGGCCGCCATGTTGTATGTAAATGTCAGCTTTGGCGAGTCAAGATTTGTTAATTCTTGAGGTTTGTTGCCGGCGGTCCATTAGGTGAATTTCGCGCAACATCTAACTACTTCTTCGAATTTGCACGAACATCGCTCAATCTAAAATCGTTTACTTCTATTAATACGGTTTATTACGCATTATTTCGAAGTGAACGCTTCCAGGGCGTGGGACGATTATATCTATTTGAGAGTTCTGTATCTATTTTGTTTACCAATTTGTATCGATAGTGATTTTTCCCGGGCATTAATTGGCTATGCAACAAGTCAACACAACTGCGGGATGGGCCCCCGGCGAGTCGGTCAGCATGGTAGTGGTAGTACTGGTATATCAGGTGTGCTTGTACTAGGTTTGGTGGCTGGGCATAATTCCCTTCATGCCGCAGCAGCCGGCGCGGCAGGGTAGCGTTTTACCCCTCGCGCCAGGCTCGAGCCGGATTGTCTATTTGCAGAGCGCATCCATGGCCCAAACTCTTTACGACAAACTCTGGGACGCCCACATCGTCCACCAGGAATCAGACGGCACCTGTCTGCTCTATATCGACCGCCACCTGCTGCACGAGGTCACCAGCCCGCAGGCGTTCGAGGGGCTGACGCTGGCGGGCCGCAAGCCGTGGCGCACCGGCGCCAACCTGGCGGTGGCCGATCACAACGTGCCCACGATGAATCGCGCGCAGGGCATCGACGATCCCATCTCGCGCCTGCAGGTGGACACGCTGGATGCCAACTGCGGCAAGTACGGCATCACCGAATTCCGCATGAACGATCTGCGCCAGGGCATCGTCCACGTGATCGGACCGGAGCAGGGCGCCACCCTGCCGGGCATGACCGTGGTCTGTGGCGACTCGCACACCAGCACGCACGGCGCGCTGGGCGCGCTGGCCTTCGGCATCGGCACGTCCGAAGTCGAGCACGTGCTGGCCACGCAGACGCTGCTCATGAAGAAAGCCAAGAGCATGCTCATCAAGGTCGATGGCGAACTGCCCTTCGGCTGTACGGCCAAGGACGTGGTGCTGCACATCATCGGCATCATCGGCACGGCCGGCGGCACGGGTCACGCCATTGAATTTGCCGGCAGCACGATTCGCTCGCTGTCCGTCGAAGGCCGCATGACCGTCTGCAACATGGCGATCGAAGCGGGCGCCCGGTCCGGCATGGTTGCGGTCGACGACAAGACCATCGAATACTTCCGTGGCCGTCCCTTTGCACCCACCGGCGTCGTCTGGGACCAGGCCGTCAAGTACTGGCGCACCCTGCACACCGATGAAGGCGCCAAGTTCGACACCGTGGTCGAAGTCAATGCGCGCGACATCAAGCCGCAAGTCACCTGGGGCACGTCGCCCGAAATGGTGTTGCCGGTGGATTCGCGCGTGCCGGACCCCGACCGCGAAAAAGACGACGTGCGCCGCAGCGGCATGGAGCGCGCGCTGGAATACATGGGCCTGAAGCCCAACACCCCGCTGACCGATATCCGCGTGGATCGCGTGTTCATCGGTTCGTGCACGAACTCGCGCATCGAAGACCTGCGCGCCGCAGCTGTGGTGGCGCGCGGCAAGCGCGTGGCTTCCAATGTGCGCCAGGCGATGGTCGTGCCGGGCTCCGGCCTGGTCAAGCAGCAGGCCGAACGTGAAGGCCTGGACAAGATCTTCATTGAAGCCGGCTTTGAATGGCGCGAACCGGGCTGTTCCATGTGCCTGGCCATGAACGCCGACCGCCTCGAACCCGGCGAACGTTGCGCCTCGACCTCGAACCGCAATTTCGAGGGCCGGCAAGGGCAGGGCGGCCGCACGCACCTGGTCAGCCCGGCCATGGCCGCCGCCGCGGCCGTCGCCGGCCATTTCGTCGACGTTCGCACGTTCCGATAAGCGTCAAGCACCGAGTAGACAACATGCAAGCATTTACCACTCATGAAGGCCTGGTGGCGCCGCTCGACCGCGAAAACGTCGACACGGACCTCATCATCCCCAAGCAGTTCCTCAAGTCCATCCAGCGCACGGGCTTCGGGCCCAACCTGTTCGACGAGCTCCGTTACCTGGACCACGGCGAACCGGGCATGGACAACAGCAAGCGCCCGCTCAATCCGGACTTCGTGCTGAACCAGCCGCGCTACCAGGGCGCCTCGGTCCTGCTGGCCCGCAAGAACTTCGGCTGCGGCTCCAGCCGCGAGCACGCGCCCTGGGCGCTGACGCAGTTCGGTTTCCGCGCCATCATCGCGCCGTCCTACGCCGACATCTTCTTCAACAACAGCTTCAAGAACGGCCTCTTGCCGATCGTGCTGTCCGAACTGGAAGTGGCGCGCCTTTTCGACGAAGTCAAGGCGTTCCCGGGCTACAAGCTGAACATCGATCTGGACCGCCAGGTCGTGATCGCCGCGGACGGCCGCGCGATGGGCTTTGACATCGAACCCTTCCGCAAATACTGCCTGCTGAACGGCCTGGACGACATCGGTCTGACGCTGCGCCACGCCGACAAGATCCGCGCCTTCGAAGCCGAGCGCCTGGCCCGCCATCCGTGGCTCGAAAGCCGCCCCATCGCCTGATCAAACCATCGAACACAGGATCGTTATTCAATGACCCACAACATCGCAGTCCTGCCGGGTGACGGCATCGGCCCGGAAATCGTCGAACAGGCCGTGCGCGTCCTGAAGGCGCTGGATGTGCCCTTCGACATCAAACAGGCGCCGGTCGGCGGCGCAGCCTTCGATCAGTTCGAACATCCGCTGCCGCCCGCCACGCTGAACCTGGCCAAGGAATCGCATGCCGTGCTGTTCGGCGCGGTCGGCGACTGGAAGTACGACAGCCTGCCGCGCGAGTTCCGTCCGGAACAGGCGATCCTGGGCCTGCGCAAGGCGCTGGGCCTGTTCGCCAACTTGCGTCCGGCCATCCTGTACCCCGAACTGGCCAGCGCCTCGTCGCTCAAGCCGGAGATCGTGTCGGGCCTGGACATCCTGATCATCCGCGAACTGACCGGCGACATCTATTTCGGCACGCCGCGCGGCGTGCGCTCGTCGCCGGACGGCGCCTTCACCGGCGAACGCGAAGGCTACGACACGATGCGCTACGCGGAATCCGAAGTGCGCCGCATCGCGCGCATCGGCTTCGAATCGGCGCAAAAGCGCAACAAGAAGCTGTGCAGCGTGGATAAGGCCAACGTGCTCGAGACCTCGCAGTTCTGGCGCGACATCGTCATCGAAGTGGCGCGCGAGTACCCGGACGTCGAGCTGTCGCACATGTATGTCGACAATGCGGCCATGCAACTGGTGCGCAACCCGCGCCAGTTCGACGTCATCGTCACCGGCAACCTGTTTGGCGACATCCTGTCCGACGAAGCGGCAATGCTGACCGGCTCCATCGGCATGCTGCCCTCGGCGTCCCTGAACGCCAGCGGCCAAGGCCTGTACGAGCCCAGCCACGGTTCGGCGCCCGACATCGCGGGGCAGGGCATTGCCAATCCGCTGGCGACGATCCTGTCGGCCGCCATGCTGCTGCGTTACTCGCTGAACCTCGCGCCGCAGGCGGACCGCATCGAGGCGGCCGTGCGCAGCGTGCTGGCCAGCGGCCTGCGCACCGCGGACATCTTCGAGCCGGGCACGACGAAGGTCACGACCGCCGGCATGGGCGACGCGGTCTTGAAGGCGCTTGCCTGATGACGCAAGGGGCCGCGTCCTGATCGCGGTCTCTTAATATATATAGCGAGGCCGCCCCGCGGGCGGCCTCGCTTGTTTTGCCACTGCAAGACGCCGTGTTGGCGGCGCGCGCCGAAAGTCTCTCCTTGCGCTTGCGGCCCCGTTTTTTTCTAGCTGCATCGCAACATCCCTGCGTGCATTCTGATAAATTGTTGAATTGCACGATTTTTCCCTCCTTACCTTGTCACCCCCTTTAAAGAGCGATTGAAATGAATCAAGCAGTAGGCCTTGTCGGCTGGCGCGGTATGGTCGGCTCGGTGCTCATGCAACGCATGCGCGACGAGAACGACTTCGCACTGATCGAACCGGTGTTTTTCTCCACCAGCAACGCTGGCGGCGCCGCCCCCACTTGGGCGACTGGCGCGGGCCCGCTGCAAGACGCCTACAACATCGACGCTCTGAAAAAACTGCCGATCATCGTGACGGCGCAAGGCGGCGACTACACCTCCGAGGTCTATCCCAAGCTGCGCGGCGCGGGCTGGAACGGCATCTGGATCGACGCGGCCAGCACCCTGCGCATGGCCGACGACGCCATCATCGTGCTGGACCCGGTCAACCGCCCGGTGATCGACGCGGCCCTGAAGCGCGGCGTGCGCAACTTCATCGGCGGCAACTGCACGGTCAGCTGCATGCTGATGGGCCTGGCGGGTCTGTTCAACAACGACCTGGTCGAATGGATGACCTCCATGACGTACCAGGCCGCGTCGGGCGGCGGCGCGCAGCACATGCGTGAACTGCTGACCCAGTTCGGCGAGATCAACCAGTCGGTCAAGTCCCTGCTGGACGACCCGGCCTCGGCCATCCTGGAAATCGACCGCGGCGTGCTGGCCAAGCAGAAGGACGACGCGCTGCCCCACGAACACTTTGGCGTGCCGCTGGGCGGCAACCTGATTCCCTGGATCGACAAGGACCTGGGCAACGGGATGTCCAAGGAAGAGTGGAAGGGCGAAGTCGAAACCAACAAGATCCTGGGCCGCGGCGCCGCCTTCGGCACGCCCGTCACCCCGATCGACGGTCTGTGTGTGCGTATCGGCGCCATGCGCTGCCACAGCCAGGCACTGACCATCAAGCTCAAGCGTGATGTGCCGCTGGACGAGATCGAAGCGCTCATCGCTCAGGGCACGCAGTGGGCCAAGGTCGTTCCCAACACCAAGGAAGCCACCGTTTCGGCGCTGACCCCCGTGGCCGTCACCGGCACGCTGGACATCCCGGTGGGCCGCCTGCGCAAGCTCTCGATGGGCTCGCAATATCTGGGCGCCTTCACGGTTGGCGACCAACTGCTGTGGGGCGCGGCCGAGCCGCTGCGCCGCATGCTGCGCATCGCGCTGAACGAAGCCTGATGTCGTGCCGGGCGGCTTTTCTGGCCGCCCGCCACGCGCAAGAGGCAGTCAGGGCACCTTCGGGTGCCCTTGTTTTTTGGCGCGCGGCTGGGTTGTCCAGCCCGCGAAGATGCACCATCGTGGCGCAGCCCGGTCGAGCCCGGCGGGCGACTCGTACGCCAACAAGCGCCGCCCGTGCCCGCCAGCCAACGTGCGCGCCCCTTTCAGGTTTGTGAAATGCGCTTGATCCATTACACTTTTCGGGTGAATTGAGGCCCTTTTTTGCGCGGCAAATGGCGCGAATGGGTCCAGGCCCGTAATTCGATTACAAGAACGGAATTCCAGCTTATGACCCAGCGTTCGCGCCAAGTGAAGCATGCCCGCCGTTTGAAAGCCCTTCAGTGGGCCATTGCGCTGGCGATCGGTTCAAGCGTGTGCGGTTCGGCGCTGGCCATGCGCGTCGGGCATTCGCGCGTCGTTTCCGTGCCGGGCGCGCCGTTGCAAGCCACCGTGGGTCTGCAGGAATTGACGCCCGAAGAGATCAGTTCGCTCAAGGTTTCCATCGCCGATGAAGCCGCGTGGCAGCGCGCGGGCGTCAAGCCGCCGGTGCCGCTTGCCAGCATGGTGGTCCGCGTCGAGGACGGAATGGATCCGACGCGCAAGAACTTGCGGGTGCGGTCCACGCAGGCGCCTGCGGGCGGCGCGGTGGATCTGCTGCTGGACATCAACTCCAGTTCGGGCCAGCGCCAGGTGCAGGTCAGCATCCTGGTGCCGCTGCGCGGCACGGGCGCCGACGTCACACCCGCCGCCGTGGGCGGGGCTGCCCGCGCGGGCGGCACCTCGGGCTCGGTCACGGTGAAGTCGGGCGACTATCTTTTTGCCATCGCCCAGCGCAACGCGGTGCCCAACGCCTCGGTCTACCAGATGCTGGTGGCGCTGTGGCGCGCCAATCCGCAGGCCTTCATTCAGAACAACATGAATCTGGTGCGGGCTGGCCAGACACTCAAGATCCCTGATGCCGCCACGGTGCGCGCCATCGATCCGGCCGAAGCCCGCCGCATCTTCAATGAGCACGCCGAGGCCTACGCCAAATACCGCGGCCGCGTGGGCGCGGCGGCGGGATCGAACCCATCGGTGGTCAAGGGTCAGGACGCAGCATCGGGCACGGTCGCCCCGCCGGCCGACACGGGTGTGTCAACCGCCACGCCGACACAGGACCGCGTGCGCCTGTCGACCGGTCAGGCCCAGGACAGCGCAGCCGCGCAGGCCGAAGCCCAGGCAGACGCCAAGACGTCTGCCGACCGGGCCTTGGCCGACGCGCAAGGGCGAGTCGCCCAGCTGCAAAGCAATGTCGACGAACTGACCAAGGCCGTCGCGCAGCAATCGGGCGCGGCCGGCACGGGCACGGCTGGTGCGGCGGGCGCAGCTGGCGCTTCCGGTGCAGCAGGCGCTTCCGGTGCGGCAGGCGCTTCCGGTGCAGCAGGCACTGCCGGTGCAGCAGGCGCTCCCGGTGCAGCGGGCGCTTCCGGTGCAACAGGCACTGCCGGTGCGGCAGGCACTGCCGGTGCGGCAGGCACTCCCGGTGCGGCAGGCACTCCCGGTGCGGCAGGCACTCCCGGTGCTGCTGGCGCTCCCGGTGCTGCTGGCGCTCCCGGTGCAGCAGGCGCTCCCGGCGCGGCAGGCACTCCTGGTGCAGCAGGCGCTCCCGGTGCAGCAGGCGCTCCCGGTGCGGCAGGCACTCCCGGTGCGGCAGGCACTTCCGGTGCGGCAGGCACTTCCGGTGCGGCAGGCACTTCCGGTGCGGCAGGCACTGCCGGTGCGGCAGGCACTGCCGGTGCGGCAGGCACGCCCGGTGCAGCAGGCACTCCCGGTGCAGCAGGCACTCCCGGTGCAGCAGGCACTCCGGGTGTAGCAGGCACTCCCGGCGCAGCGGGTTCTCCCGGTGCAATGGGCACGCCCGGCACCGCAAGCACTCCGGGCGCGGCAACTACACCGGGGGCCGCAACGACCACGTCGAACGCCACGGGCGCGTCGACCACCACCACCACCCCAGGCGCCGCAGGCTCGGCGCCCGTCGATGCCGACAAACCCATCGGCACGCTGCCGGACAAGACCGTGCAAACGGGCATGCCTGGCTGGCTGGCCGACAATCTTCTCGTGATCGTTACCGCGGTGCTGGCGCTCGTCGCCTTCGCCATCGCGTGGCTGTTGCGCCGGGCCGGGGCGCGGCGTGACGACGATGACGAAGAAAGCTACACGTACAACGAGCCGGCGCTGGATACGGCAGCGCTGAACCGCAAGCTCGACACCATCAATCTCGACCTGGACGTACCGCCCACGGACGAACCGCGCCGTATCGGCGGTCCTCGGGTTTGAAGCATGTCTAGAGTTGCATTGGGGCTGGCGTATGACGGCTCCGCCTGGCAGGGTTGGCAGACACAGCCGCACCGGCAGACGGTGCAGGACTGCCTGGAGTCCGCCCTGGCCAGTTTTTGTGGCGTCACCGAGCCGGTGCCCACGATCTGCGCCGGCCGCACCGACACGGGCGTGCACGGCGCGATGCAGGTGGTCCATCTGGACACGACGCTCACCCGCAAGACGGAGTCCTGGGTCCGAGGCGTGAACGCGTTTCTGCCGCCGAGCATCTCGGTGCAGTGGGCCGAAGAAGTGTCCGAAGAATTCCATGCGCGCTTTTCGGCGCGCGCCCGCACGTACGTTTACCTGCTCTGGCGGGGCCGGGTGCGTCCGGCGCTGTGGGCGGGGCGCGCCGGCTGGTGCTTCCAGCCGTTGGATGTGCAGGCCATGCGCGCGGCCGCAAAGGCGCTTGTCGGCGAACATGATTTTTCCAGCTTCCGTTCCTCGCAATGCCAGGCCAAGCATCCAGTGCGGCACATGCACAGCCTGGAGATCGAGGAGCGGGGACCGTTTCTCGTCTTTACCTTGAAGGCAAACGCCTTTCTGCATCACATGGTGCGCAACATCATGGGCGCGTTGCTGCAAGTGGGGCAGGGCAGGGAAACGGTTGACTGGATGACGCAGCTCTTGGCGTGGCGCGACCGCAAGCGCGGCGCGCCCACGTTTGCGCCTGACGGCCTGTACCTGGCCGCGATCGACTATCCCGAATCCTTCGGACTGCGCGAACTCGACGGCGGATCGTCGCTGCTGTCGCCCTTTACTCAATCCTTTTAGGGAAGCCGCCGCGCAGGCGGCGGGATCCCGCGCCTTTCTGGAGGCATGCGCCATGCAACGCCGCGCGTTTCTGAAGCAAACTGCCTTGGGCGCCGCCGCGGGCAGCGCCGTGCTGGCGGCCCCCGCGATTGCGCAGGAAGCTCCCAACCTCACCTGGCGGCTGGCTTCGGATTTTCCGGCCGACGCGGCTACGCTGTTCGCGGGCGCGACCGACGTCGCGCGTTGCGTGGCCGAGGTCACGGCGGGGCGCTTCACCATCGAGATATCCGCCGCCGGCGAGCTGTTCCAGTCGGGTCAGGCGCTGGAGGCCGTGCAGCACCGCATCGTCGAATGCGGCCACGCGGCATCGGCCCGCTACTTCGGCACCGATCCCGCGATTTGCTTTGACGGCGGCGTGCCATTCGGCCTGAATACCCGCCAGATGAACGCGTGGATGCGGCAGGGCGAGGGGCTGGCGCTGACCCGCGAAGCCTTTGGCAAGTACGGCATCCTGAACTTTCCGTGCGGCTATACCGGCGCGCAGATGGGCGGATGGTTTCGGGGCGAGATCAAGACGCTCGATGACCTGCGCGGACTCAAGGTGGCGGCTGACGGCTTTACGGGGCATATCCTGTCGCGTCTGGGCGCCTCGGCGCTGGAAATCCCCGCTGGCGAACTGCATGCCGCGCTGGCAGAAGGCCTTGCGGACGGGGCCGTCACGATCGGACCGTTGGAGGACGAACGCCTGGCGCTGTTTGACGTTGCGCGGAACTATTACTTTCCGGGCTGGTGGGCCGGTACGCAACAGTTGTCGCTGTACGTGAACCAGGACGCCTTTGCTGAACTGCCCAAGTCATACCAGACCGCGTTGTCGCTGGCTTGCGCGGCGGCAAGCGAAAACATGATCGCAACCTTTGATGCCAACAATCCGCAAGCGCTGCGCCGGCTGATGTCGCAAGGCGCGCAACTGAAGGCGTATTCCAGGCCGCTGCTGCAAGCCGCTCACGAAGCCACGGTGGCGGCCTGCAATGAATTGAGCGCCAAGGACGCGATGTTCAAGAAGCTCTACGACAGCATGCTGGCATTGCGCGGCAACCAGATCCCCTGGTTCCGCATGGCCGAGGGCAGCTTCGACAACATGATGGCCACGCTGGGTTCGACTGGCGCGTGAGACCGGTTTTTCGGTCCGGATATACTGATCCAGCCAGTCGCCGCGGGGCGACACTTCCAGAAAATGTCATGCGTACACGCATAAAGATCTGCGGGCTGACCCGCGAACAAGACGTCGAAGCCGCCGTTGCCGTCGGCGCCGACGCGATCGGATTTGTCTTTTATCCCGAGAGCAAGCGTTGCCTCACGCCCACGCGCGCCGCGCAGCTGCGCCGGATGGTGCCGGCGTTTGTCGACGTCGTCGCGCTCTTCGTGAACGCGCAGGAAGAAGAGATCCGCACCGTGCTGGGTGAAGTGGGGCCCGAGCTGCTGCAGTTTCATGGCGACGAAACGCCGCTGGAGTGTGCGCGCTACGGGCATCGCCATCTGCGGGCCTTCCGGGCCGGTGCGCCGGGCCTGGAGACGGCGGAGAGCCTTGCGGCCACGTGCCGCGCCTATGGAGAGGCGGCGGGCTGGTTGTTCGACAGCTATAGCGCCGGATACGGCGGCAGCGGGCATGGATTTGACTACGCGTTGCTCGATGAGGTGAGGGCCGACCCGGTGTCCCGCCCCTTGATCCTGTCCGGCGGTCTGAACGCCGAAAACGTGGGTGCCGCCATCGAATTGGTGCGGCCTTGGGCGATCGATGTGAGTAGTGGCGTCGAAGTCGAGCAAGGAATAAAAAGTTCTGATAGAATCTCGTTCTTCGTTGCTGCGGCACATGACGCAGACACGAAATTGAAGGACAAGAAGTAGTGCTGTAGGGCGTGTGAAAAGACCTTGGTTAATGCCAACGCATTAATGCAAGATCAAATTAAACGCATTGCGCGAAGGTGAGTTTGGCAAAGCCGACAGGCAAATGCTGAGACCTCCTAAACGCAATAAAAACTGCAAAAAATCTTCTAAGACGATTTGCACAGTTTAAAAAAGCATTATATAATTCTTCTTCTTTGCAGGCGGTTAGCTCAGCTGGTTAGAGCGCCACGTTGACATCGTGGAGGTCGTTGGTTCGATTCCAATACCGCCTACCAAATTCCTGCAAAGGTGTGTTCGATAGAGCTAGTCGAACGCAGACCTGAAAAAGCCGCGACAGTCTTACGACTTCGCGGCTTTTTGCTTTTCCTCGCGTCATTGCTGCGCTTGTATTTGCTGCATTAATCACCGTGTGGCGCGATTCCGGCGTTTGATACCCGCGCCGCTATATTCCATCTTCTTCCATTCAAAAGCCCGCCCATGCACTTCACCATGAAGGCATTCATTCTGGCGCAATTGTTGTGGTTGCCCGGCTGCGTGACCAATGCGCCCGCGCAAGCCGATGCGCGCAACGTCGAGGCGCCAATGTATGCCGGGGTTGATCGCCGCGCGGCCGCTGCCTTGCGCGCGGGCGATGAACAACAGGCCGCCGAAGCCTTGAAGGTGTTTGGATCGCCTGCCGCGGCAGCGCAGGCGCGGGTCGAACTGGGCTACCGGCTTTTTCGCGAAGACCGGCCGGGCCAGGCCATGCGGCAATTCAATCAGGCGTGGCTGCTCAATCCCGACAACCCCGAGGTATACGCGGGTTTCGCGGTGGTGCTGGAAAGTCAGCGCAAGATCTGCCAGGCGATGAGCATGATGGACCGCGCGATCAGCATGAATCCCCCGGCGTTTCGCGGCATTCATGCGGATGCCGGCCGGATCGCGGCGCGTTGCGCCGCCGAGGACAAGACGCTGCCCCCCGAAGCGCGTATCGCGGCGACGACCAGGTCCGACGAGTGGTACCGCAAGGGCGAGGCCGTGGAGCCCGACAAGGGCTATCTGTATGCCTCGTGGGCCACGGCCTATTACTGGCGTGGCCAGTACGCGGAAGCCTGGGCCATGGTCCACAAGTCACGCGCCGCGGGCGGCAGTCCGGATGCGAAATTCGTCAGGATGCTGCGCGCAAGGATGCCGGAGCCCCCAACGTCGTGAATCAAGCGGCGCACGATGCCTGGCGGACTGCCGGCTGCCCATTTGCGATATCCTGCTCACCATCATGATGAGAGCACTTTGGTTATGCCTGGGCTGCTTGATGCTGGCGCTGGGCGTCATCGGCGCCTTCTTGCCGGTGATGCCGACGACGATCTTCCTGATCCTGGCGGTGGCCTGCTTCTCCCGCTCGTCGCCCCGGCTTGAAAAATGGCTGCTGGATAGCCCGACCTATGGTCCGTCGCTGCGCGCGTGGCGCGACGAGGGCGCGGTGTCGCGCAAAGGCAAGACGTATGCCAGCCTGGGCATGGCGGCTGGTTACGGGATCTTTTACTGGAGCGCCCATCCCTCGCTGCCCCTGGCCATCGGCGTAGGCATCTTCTTTCTGGCCAGCGCGGCGTATGTCCTCAGCCGGCCCAGCCCCCGCGCGGGTGGCCCGGCCAGCAAGCCGCCGCGCGAATAAGCCGCGCGCCAAGCCGCACTCCTCCCGGCCTCAGTGCGAATGCCGCGGATCCCCCCGCGTCTCCACCACTTTCAAATACAGCGTCGCCGCCTCCAGGCATCCGCCCGTGGAAAGCTGCCCCACGGTCTGCCGATACAGTTCCTGCCACGGCGTCTGCGATGGCGGCGCTTCATACGGCGGTTCCTGGCGGCGCCGTTCCAGTTCCGCCTCGTCCACCTGCAACATGACCGACCGCTGGTTCAGGTCCACGCGGATCCGGTCGCCTGTGCGCAGCAGCGCCAGTCCGCCGCCCACCGCGGCTTCGGGCGACATGTTCAGGATGGACGGGCTGGCCGAGGTGCCGCTCTGGCGGCCGTCGCCCAGACAGGGCAGGGACTCGATGCCGCGCTTGATAAGGTGCGACGGCGGGGCCATGTTCACCACTTCCGCACTGCCGGGGTAGCCCACGGTGCCGGCGCCCCGGATCACCAGAATGCAGTGTTCGTCGATGTTGAGCGCCGGGTCTTCGATGCGGGCGTGATAGTCCTCAGGGCCCTCGAACACGATCGCGCGCGCCTCGAAGGCGTTTTCCGACCCCGGTTCGGACAGGTACGCCCGGCGAAAGGCTTCGCCCACGACCGACATCTTGATGATGGCGCTGTCAAAGAAGTTGCCCGACAGCACGATGAAGCCGGCGCGGTGCTTGAGCGGCGCGTCGCAGGTCCGGATGACGTCGGTATTGTGGGTCTTGGACGCCGTCGCAATATCGCCGATGGTCTTGCCGGATACGGTTCGGCATTCCGGATGCAGGCGGCCGGCGGCCAGCAGCTCGTGCAGGACGGCGGGTACGCCTCCCGCGCGGTGAAAGCCTTCGCCCAGATGCTCGCCCGCCGGCACGCAGTTGACCAGCAGCGGCACGTCTTCGCCCAGCCGTTGCCAGTCGTCCAGGCTGAGGTCGACGCCCATGTGGCGCGCGATCGCGATCAGATGCGGCGGGCAATTGCTGGACGCGCCCAGCGCCGAGGCCACGACGATGGCGTTCTCGAACGCCTTGCGGGTCAGGATTTGAGATGGCCGCAGGTCTTCGCGCACCATGTCGCAGATGCGCATGCCGGTGGCATAGGCCATCTGCCCGCGCTCGCGATAGGGTGCCGGAATGCTGGCGCAGGTTGGCAGCGACATGCCCAGCGCTTCGGCCAGCGAGTTCATCGACAGCGCGGTGCCCATGGTGTTGCAGTGGCCGATGGACGGCGACGATGCCGTGGCAAGCGTCATGAAACCTTCGTAATCCAGCTTGCCGGCCGCCATCAGGTTGCGTGCGTGCCAGATGACGGTGCCCGAGCCCACGCGCTGGCCTTCATGCCAGCCGTCCAGCATGGGACCGCCGGACAGCACGATGGCGGGAATGTCCACGGTCGCCGCCGCCATCAGGCACGCGGGCGTGGTCTTGTCGCAACCCGTGGTCAGCACCACGCCATCCAGCGGATAGCCGTGCAGGATCTCCACCAGGCCCAGATATGCCAGGTTTCGGTCCAGCGCCGCCGTGGGCCGCCGTCCCTGTTCAGCCAGCGGGTGCACCGGGAATTCCATGGGAATGCCGCCGGCGTCGCGGATGCCCGCCTTGATGCGTTCGGCCAGCGCCAGATGGTGGCGATTGCAGGGCGCCAGGTCGCTGCCTGTCTGCGCGATACCGATGATCGGCCGCCCGGACTGCAGTTCCTGGCGCGTCAGGCCATAGTTGAGATAGCGCTCGACGTAGATCGCCGTCATGTCGGCGTGCGAGGGATCGTCGAACCATTTCTGGCTGCGCAGTCGGCGGGGAGTCTGGGACATGGCTGTCTCGCTTTGCTTCGGTTGCATTCAGGCCCGGACCCCCACGGGATCCGGGCCGGCACGGTTAGTTCCGCGCCTTCTGGATTTCGTCGTTCAACTGCTTGATCAGTTCCGGCCCGAGTTCCTGGGTGTACTTGTCGACCACGGGCTGCACCTTCTGGCGCATGCGGGCCACTTCCTCCGGCGAGACGGTGTTGATCTTCATGCCGTTCTTCTCAAGCGTGCCCATCGCCTTGGTGGAATCGGCGCGGCTATCCTGCCGCTCGAAGTCGCGCGATGACGCGGCTGCCTGGCGGATCAGCTTCTGTTCGTCGGGCGAGAGCGTGTCCCACCACTTCTTGGAGGCCATCACCACCCACGGCGTGTAGACGTGGCGCGTGATGGTCAGGAAGGGCTGCACCTCGTAGAACTTGCTGCTCTGGATCGTGGTGATGGGGTTCTCCTGGCCGTCCACGGTGCGGGTTTCCAGCGCGGTGAACAATTCCGAGAACGGCATCGGCACGGCATTGGCGCCCAGCGTATTGAAGACGCCCAGCGCAATCTGGTTCTGCATGACGCGCAGCTTGATGCCCTGCAGGTCCTCGGCGCGCGTGATCGGACGCTTGGAGTTCGTCATGTTGCGAAAGCCGTTTTCCCAGTAGACCAGGCCGACCAGTCCCTTGGCTTCCAGTTTCTTGAGCAGATCCTGTCCGAGCTGGCCGTCCAGCACCGCGTCGGCTTCCTTTTCGCTGTTGAAGAGGAAGGGCAGGTCGAACACGCCGAACTCCTTGACCATGCCGGCCAGCGGCGCGGTCGACCCCACCATCATTTCCTGCGCGCCGCCCACCAGCGCACTCTGCATCTGCTCGTCCGAACCCAGGTTGGCCGAGCCAAACGTCCTCATCTTGAGCTTGCCGCCACTGACCTTTTCCAGTTCCTGCGCCAGATGGCGGGCCGCGCGGCCCTGCACGCTTTCCTCGTTCAGCCCGTAGCCAAAGCGGATGAGGCGCGGCTTGACGTCCGCCGCCGCGGCCACCCCGGCCACGGTGCAGGACAGTACCGCCGCCAGGACAAGAACGCGGGTCTTCAATTGCTTGATCATGGTGTTTCTCCTCGGGGGTTTGTAATTGCCGCTAGTGCATCCAGCGTGCGGGTACGGTGATCAGTTCGGGGAAGATCACCAAAAGAACCAGCAGCAGCGTGTAGGCCACGACATAGCGCCACACCCCTCTGCAGATGGTTTCCATGTTGATGCGGGCGACGCCGCACACGACGTTGAGCACCGTGCCGACCGGTGGCGTCAACAAGCCCACGCTGCCGACCATGACGAACATGACGCCGAAGTAGACGGGGTCGATGCCGGCCTTGGTGACGACGGGCATCAGCACGGGGCCGAGAATCAGGATGGTCGGCGTCAGGTCCATCACCGTGCCCACGAGCGTCAGCAGGATCAGCAGCGCGAACATCAGCAGCTTGGGCTGGTCCATGACCGGTTCCAGGAGAGCGATGAGATCCTGCGGCAGGTCCGCCAGCGTGATCATGTAGGACGACACCATGGCGGCTGCCACCAGGAACATGACCACAGCCGTGGTGCGGGCGGCGTTGATGAAAAGCGGACCCAGGTCGCGCCAGCCGATCTCGCGGTACACGAAGATGCTGACCAGCAGCGCATACACGGCGGCGACGACCGCGGCTTCGGTGGGCGTAAAGATGCCGCCGCGCAGCCCGCCGATGATGATGACGGGAAGGAACAGCGCCCACAGCGATCCGCGCAGCGCTTTCAGACGGTTGGACCACGGCTCGCGCGGCGAGGGCGTGATGCTGCCGTGCTTGCGCGCCACCCACGTCCACACCGCCACCAGCGTCAACCCCATCATGAGGCCCGGCGCGATGCCGGCGAAGAACAGCTTGGTGATCGACACATTGGTGGCGACGCCGAAGATGATGAACGAGATCGATGGCGGAATGATGGGCGCGATGATGCCGCCCGAGGCGATCAGGCCCGAGGCCTGCCCCGCGTCATAGCCCTTTTCGCGAAGCATGGGGATCAGCAGCGATCCCAGCGCCGCGGCGTCGGCCACGGCCGAGCCCGACAGCGATGCCAGTAGCACGCTGGCGAAGATGGCCACGTAACCCAGGCCGCCCTGGATGTGACCCACAAACGTGTTGGCCAGGTGAACGATGCGGCGCGAGATGCCGCCGGCATTCATCAATTCGCCGGCCAGCATGAAGAGCGGCACGGCCATCAGCGTAAAGCTGTTGGCACCGGACAGCATGTTCTGGGCAAGAAGCTGGGTGTCGTAGAAATCCAGCTGGAACATCATGACGATCGCGCTGATGATAAGCGCGAAGGCGATCGGCATGCCCAGGGCAATCAGCCCCAGCAGCACGACTAGGAAGACGGTCAGGATCATTGCGGGTATCCGGGCGGATTAATGTGGGGCGGGTGCGGGGCGCGTGTTGGTGCGGGTGAGGGCCGGGTCAGACCAGCGGGTCTTCCGGACTGGATTCCGCCGGCAGCGGACCGCCCGCAATCACGCGGACCAGGTCGACGACGGTCAGGATGCCCATTGCCACCGCGGCATACAGCCCTGCGGCGTTGAACACGGCCTGGGGCATGCCGGTGACAGGCAATACGGTGTCGAGGCCGATGACCGTCTGGACCCAGCTGCCTTCGGCCATCAGCCACAGCACCCACAGGATCATCAACTGGCAGGCAATATGCGACACCCGGCGCGCGCCCGGGCCAAAGCGTTCCACCAGCATGGTCACGCCGATGTGCTGGTGCTCGCGCAGCGCAATCACCGACCCCAGGAAAATCATCCAGACGAACGCCAGGCGCGAGACCTCGTCCGAGACGTTGATGCCGGAGTTAAAGAGATACCGCAGCGCCACGTTGCCGAACAGCAGCACGACCATGATGACCAGACAGGCGACCATCAGCCAGGTCTGTAGCGCAAAACACCAATCCGCGGCGCGGGCCAGCGGCGAGCGGCCCGGACGCGATGGCCCCGGCCGCCCCAATGGGGAAGCTTGCATGTTTGTCTCCTCTCCGTTTGCCGGAATTTTTTTAGTCGTTTGATGCGGATCATGTTAGCGCTAACATTTTTGCTTTGGCAAGCCCCTTTTTTTCGGTCAGACTACGCGCTTGCATTCACCGCGAGGGTCCATGTCCATCCGCAAACCTCGAAGCTCGCGCGCCGGCCGCGTCACCATGCAGGACGTCGCGCGGCGCGTGGGCGTCAGCGCGATCACGGTATCGCGGGCGTTGCGCACGCCCGATAAGGTGGGCCAGGATCTGCGCCAGCAAATCGCGCGGGTGTGCCAGGAACTGGGCTACGTGCCCAACCACGCCGCCAGCGCGCTGGCGTCGGCGCGGTCGCAGACCATCGTGGTGCTCATTCCGTCGCTCAGCAACGTGGTGTTCGTGGACATCATCACGGGCATCAAGGAAGTGCTGGATCAGCACGGCTACCACATGCTGATCGGCGTGACGGGCTATTCGCCGGACGAAGAAGAAGCGCTGCTGCGCAAGTATCTGCAGCATTCGCCCGACGGCGTGGTCCTGACCGGCATCGACCACAATCCGGGCGTCTGGGAACTGCTTCGCGCGCAGGCGATTCCCACGGTGCACACGATCGAAACGCTGGAAGGCAGCGAGGACATGAGCGTCGGGTTCTCGCAGTTCGACTCGGGCTACGCAGCAGGCCGCCATCTGGTCGAACGCGGCTACCGCCGCATCGGCATCATCGGCGCGCAGCTGGATCCCCGGTCGCTGCGCCGCTGCGAAGGATGCCGGCAGGCCTTGCGCGACGCGGGGCTGTACGACGCCGCCCTGGAAATCATGACACCGGAAAAATCGTCGATCAGCCTGGGGGCGTCGTTGATCCAGGATCTTCACGCGCGTCATCCCGACTGCGACGCCGTGTTCTTCTGCAACGACGACCTGGCGCAAGGCGCGGTGTTCCAGTGCGGCCGGGATGGCGTGCGTGTGCCCGAGCAGATGGCCATCGTCGGCTTTCATGACTTTCCGGGCACGGCCTGGACCACGCCGCCGTTGTCCACCATTGCCACGCCCCGCTACCAGATCGGTTTGTCAGCCGCGCAACTGCTCATGCAGCACCTGGCGGGCGAACCCGTGCCCGAGCGGCATGTGGATTTGGGTTTCGAACTGGTGCAGCGCGAAACCAGTTGAGGACGCCGCCGCAAGAGGCGCCGCGCCTGTTCAAGCGGCCGGCGTCGATGGCGTTCTGACAGGTCGCAGCGCCAGAAAGACCCCGGCCGCGATGATCAGCCCCATGCCCGCCAGCGCCAGCGCGTCTGGCGGGCGCTGGAACCAGAACGTGCTGAAGCCCAGCGCCAGCAGCAGCTGGAAGTAGTTCAGGGGCGCCAGCGTTGCCGCGGGAACCCGCTGGAAGGCCGCGATCAGCAGGATCTGCGCCAGGCCGCTGCAGGCGCCCAGGGCAAGGATGATGACGGTATCGGCCGTTCCGGGCCAGGGGTCGGGCAGGAAGAACGGCGCGGGCAGCGCGGTCACGATCAGGCAGATGAATGCCGTGTACGCATACTGCACCGGCCCCGGCACCTTGTTCGACAGCTTGCGGGTCAGCACCTGGAAGATCGCGTAGCTGACGGCCGACACCGCCATCAGCATCGTGCCCAGCAGGGGCAGGTCGCCGCCGGGCCGCACGATCAGCAGCATGCCGGCAAAGCCCGCGGCAACGGCGCCCCATTGCGCCGCCCGGACGCGTTCGCCCAGCAGCCACGGCGACAGCGCCACCATGATGAGCGGGGCGGTGAAGTAGATGGCGGTGGCCTCGGACAGCGGCATCCAGATGAGCGCGGTCATGAAGCACGTGGCCACCGTGGCCAGCATGACACCGCGTAGCACCAGCAGGGGCTTTTCCGGCGCGTCGCGCAGCCGCAGGCCGCGGCCGTGGCGCCACAGCATGCCCATCGCCAGCGTCACCACCGCCAGGTAGCGCATCACGTTCAGAAAGGGCGCCGGATAGCGTTCCAGAAGCTGCTTGGCGCCCGCATCGAAGGTGGCGAACGCTACCAGCGCCGCGAAGAACAGCAGGACGCCAGTCTGGCGCGCGCCTTCATTTGCCGCCACGGCCAAAGCCTTCAAGAAACGCATCCAGCGCGGGCCCGATCGCCTCGACCATGTAGCCGCCTTCCTGCACCACGACGGTGGGCACGCGCAAACCGGCGACGCGCGCGCCGATGTGGCGGTACGCGTCGATGTCCAGCCTGAGCACGCTGATCGGATCGTCCTTATAGGTATCGAATCCCAGCGGCAGGACCAGCGCCTGCGGCGCATAGCCCGCCAGGGCATCCAGCGCGGTGTCCAGCGCCTGCAGGAATTCCGCGTTGCCGCAGCCGTGCGCCAGCGGCAGGTTCAGGTTGTAGCCTTCGCCCGCGCCGTGCCCGCGCTCGTGCGCGTAGCCGGTATAGAAGGGGTAATACCCGGCCGGATCGGCGTGCAGCGAGACGGTCATCACGTCCGCCCGGTGATAGAAGATGTTCTGCGTGCCGTCGCCATGATGCGCATCCACATCCAGCACCGCCACTTTTGACCACGTCTGCAACAGGCGGCTTGCCGCGGCGGCGCTGTTGTTCAGGTAGCAGAAGCCGCCGGCGCGGTCGCGATGGGCATGGTGGCCGGAAGGCCGCGAGAGCGCGTAGGCCACGCCACTGGCGCTCGCCACATGGTCCGCCGCCGCCAGCGCGCTATGCGTGGACCGCAGCGCCGAGCGCCAGGTCTGCGGCCCGATGGGGCAGGCGAGGTCGCTCAGGTAATACCCGGTTTGCGCCACGATGGACGGGGACGGGCAGGGGCCCCGTCCGGCGGCATCGATGCGGCCGTTGTAGTAGGGCGAAAGATTGGGCAGCACTTCCGGACCGGGATCGACGCCCGGCGCCTTCAGGGCCTGCCAGCGCGCAAAGGCGGTTTCCAGGTAGTCCAGATAATCCGTGCTGTGCACGTGTTCAAGCGGCTTGCGGCCATAGTCGGATGGCGCTTCGACGTTCACGCCGCGGGCGGCCAGCGCCTGCTGCAGGCTCTCCGCGCGCGACGGCAGGTCGGTGGGGGCGCTGATGCGGCCCAGCCGCATGAATTGCCGGGGCGAATGCAGCAACTGTTCTTCGGAAAAAAACGCCTTCATGGATATCCTCGCTCAGACCGTCACGGTCGCTGCCAGATGCGTGGGGCTCATGCCTGCTTGAGTTCGATCTCGACGAACACGAATTCCGTGTCGCTGGGGTTGATGACGTTGTGTTCCACGCCCACCGGCCGGTAATACGCCACCCCCGTGGTGAGCTGGCTGGTGACCTGGCCGTTGGGCGTGTCCAGCAGCAGCGGGCCGGTGGTCTGCGGGACCACCACGTAGTTCATGCCATGGCGGTGCCAGCCCGTCTCGCCGCCCGGCGGAAAGCGCCATTCGGTGACGGTGACCAGTTCGTTGTCGATCTGCACGGTGGGGATGGCGGCGGGGCGTTGCATAGCGGTTCTCCTGGAATTCAATGGTGAGGCGATGTCCGGTCAGGCGGCCTGCGCCTTGGTCGGGTCCCAATGCTGGCCCGGCACGGCGGCGATCAGCTGGCGGGTGTAGGCATGCTGCGGGTTGTCGAAGATCTGGGATGGCGATCCGTACTCCACCACCTTGCCGCGATGCATGACCAGCACCGAATTGCAGATCTGCGCCGCCACGCGCAGGTCATGGGTGATGAACACCAGTGCAATCTTCAGCCGTTGCTGCAGGTCGTGCAGCAGTTGCAGCACCTGCGCCTGAACCGACACGTCCAGCGCCGACACCGATTCGTCGGCCACCAGCACCTTGGGCTCCAGCGCCAACGCGCGCGCGATGCCGATGCGCTGGCGCTGGCCGCCCGAAAACTGGTTGGGATAGCGGTCAAAGGCGGACGGGTCCATGCCCACCAGCGACAGCAGTTCGCGCGCCCGGGCTTCGGCTTGCGCGCGCGGGACGCCATTGGCGACCGGGCCGTCGCTGATGATGCGGCCCACCGTGTGCCGGGGATTGAGCGAGGCGAACGGGTCCTGGAAGATCATCTGGATCTCGTGCCGCATCGGCCGAAAGCGCGATTCGGGCAGCGTGGCGATGTCCTGGCCGTTAAAGAGCAGCTGGCCGCCATTGATGCCGACAAGCTTGAGCAGGCATTTGCCGATCGTGGACTTGCCCGAACCGGATTCCCCCACGATGCCCAGCGTCTCGCCGCGCCGCACGGCAAAGCTCACGCCGTCCACCGCGTGCACCTGGCGTTTGTTGCCCAGCCAGCCGTGGCCGATCACGTAGGTCTTTTTCAGATCCTTGACCTCCAGCACGGGCCTGTCGTCGGCAAGCCCGGCGCGCTCCTCGCCGCGCCGGTGCGGCACGGCCGCGATCAGGCGCTGGGTGTAGGGATGTCGCGGGCGGTTGAGCACCTCGCTGGCCGGACCTTGCTCCACCATCACGCCTTTCTCCATGACGGCGACGCGATGGGCAATCTCGGCCACCACGCCGAAGTCGTGCGTGACGAACATCACGCCCATGCCTTTTTCCTTCTGGATGCGCGCGATCAGCGCCAGGATCTGCGCCTGGGTGGTGACGTCCAGGGCGGTCGTGGGCTCGTCGGCGATCAGCAGCGCGGGCTCCAGCGCCAGCGCCATCGCAATCATCACGCGCTGCCGCTGCCCGCCGGACAAGCGGAACGGATACACGTGATACAGCGTGGCCGGATCCGGCAGGCCGACGAACTCCAGCAGTTCGAGCGTGCGCTTCAAGCGTTCTGCGCCAGGGTAGGCGTTATGCACGCGCATCACCTCGCTGATCTGTTCGCCCACCGTCATCAGCGGGTTCAGGGCCGACAGCGGCTCCTGGAAGATCATCGCCATGTCCTTGCCGCGCATGGCCTGCAGGGCGGGTTCGTCCAGTTGCAGCAGGTCCTGGCCGCGGAACAGGATGCGGCCGGCCTGCGGGGTCAGGTAATCGGGCAGCAGCCCCATGATGGCGTTGGCGCTCATGGACTTGCCTGAGCCCGATTCGCCCACGATGCACAGGATCTCGCCGGCGCGAATGTCGTACGAGACGTCTTGCACAGCGTAAGGACGGTCGCCGCCCTTGGGCAAGGCGATGGTCAGATTCTGGATCGACAGGAGCGGCGGGGTTGTCAGGTTTTCATTCATGCCGGCCTCCTATTCGCCGCGCTTGCGCAGTTGCGGGTTGAGGGCGTCGTTCAGGCCTTCGCCGATCAGGTTGATGGCCAGCACGGTCAGCAAGATGGCGACCCCGGGCCACACGCTCATCCACCAGGCCTCGCGGATCATGGTGCGCGCCGCGCCGATCATGAAACCCCAGCTCATCAGGTTGCGGTCGCCCAGGCCCAGAAACGACAGCGACGACTCCGTCAGGATCGCGGTCGCCACCATGAACGAGGCCGACACGATGATGGGCGACATGGCATTGGGCAGGATCTGCGTGCCCACGATGCGGGCCGGCGTCTGGCCGATGACGATCGCGGCCTGCACGAATTCGCGTTGCTTGAGCGTCATGAATTCCGAGCGGACCAGCCGCGCCGCCGGCGGCCAGGACACCACCGCGATGGCGCCCATGATCGAATAGACCGACGGGCTCAGGATGGCGACCAGCACCACGGCCATCGCCAGTTGCGGAATGGTCTGGAAAAACTCGGTGAACCGCATCAGCGCGTCGTCCACGCGGCCGCCGCAGTAGCCGGCGATCGAACCGACTACGATGCCAAAGAGCAGCGCCACGGCGGTGGACAGCAGGCCCACCATCAGCGACACGCGCGCGCCCCACACCAGGCCCGCCGTAATGTCGCGGCCCAGCATGTCCGTGCCGAACGGATAGTCCGCATTGGTGAACGGCGGGATCAGCGGGTCGGCCACCATCATCCAGGGCGACTCTTCGTACAGGAGCGGCGCCGCCAGGGCCACGGCCACCACGATCAGCATGATGACCAGGCCGGCCACCGCCCCGTAGTTGCGCAGGTAACGTCGGGCGAATGACTTCATGCGGAGGCTCCTTGCTGCGCACCCGCGCCGATGCGCGGATCGATCAGGCGGTACAGCACATCGGTCAGCAGGTTGAAGACCACGACCATGATGGAGGTGACCAGGAAGATGCCCAGCAGAAGCTGGTAGTCGCGTTGCAGCAGGGCGTCGAACATCAGGCGTCCGATGCCGGGCCACGCGAAGACGGTCTCGGTCAGCACCGCGCCGCCCGCCATCTGCCCCAGCTGGATGCCGGCAAACGTGATGACCGGCAGCAGCGCGTTGCGCAGCACGTGCGCGCGGATCACGCGGCTGGGGCTTACGCCCTTGGCGCGCGCCGTCTTCACGAAATCCATGCCGATCACTTCCAGCATCGACGCGCGAGTCAGCCGCACGTAGACGGCCATGAAGAAGCAGCCCAGCGTCACGGTCGGCAGGATGAGATGCAGGGCGATGTCGCCCGCGCGCGCCCAGCCGGTCAGGTTGGCGCCCACGGTCTCCATGCCGAAGGCCGGCAGCCAGCCCAGTACCACCGAAAACAGCAGGATGCCCATCAGCGACAGCCAGAAGAGCGGCGTGGCGTAGAGCAACAGGGCGCCGGTCATCACCGAGCTGTCGATCCAGCGGCGCTTGTTGCGGTAGCGCGCCTTGGCCGCCACCACGCCCAGCAGCACGCCCAGCACGATGGAAAACACGAAGGCGCACGACATCAGGAGGAACGTGGCGGGCAGGCGCTCGACGATCAGGTCCAGCACCGGCACATGATTGCGGTACGAAAAGCCCAGATCCAGCTGCACTACGCCCTTCAGGTAGAGAAAAAGCTGCGTCAGGACGGGCTTGTCCAGGCCAAAGGCGACACGCAGCTGGTCCACGTAGGCGGCATCGCTCGCGCCGGCCTGGCCGGCCAGCACGGCGGCGGGATCGCCGGGCGCAAGCCGTATCAGGAAGAAATTGATGATCACCACGCCCAGCACCACCACCAGGGCCTTGCCGATGCGGGACAGCAGGAAAGACAGGAATCTCATGCTCGGGTCCTTTCAGGACGGACGTGCCTCGCGGCAACCCTGCCCGCCGCGCAGCCGGGGGCCGCCGCGGACACGGGATCCGCGGCGGCCCCCGGGGGCGCTTACTTCTTCTCGATGTAGACGTCGTCGAACGACTCGTTCAGGCCGATGGCGGTCTTGACCAGGTTCTTCACGTTGGCGCGATACAGGGTCGGAAACTCCATGTCGACCAGGAAGCCATTGGCGACCTCGTTGACGAGCGTCGTCTGGATCTGGGTGTAGAGCGCCTGGCGCTTGGCCGGATCGACTTCGGAGGCGGCAGCCTCCCACAGCTTGTCGGTCTCGGGGTTGCTGTAGCCCTGCACATTGGCAAAGGGCGACCCCTTGACGATGTTCGACGAGATATACAAGCGCTGCACGCCCAGCGCGGGGTCGCCGTACTGGTACGTGAAGGTGGTGGTCAGGTCGAAGTCCCAGTTGCCGGTGCGGCTTGCCCAGCCGCCCGCGTCGGTGGATTCCACGTTCACCTTGAAGCCCAGCTGTTCCAGCGCCTGCTTGGTGTATTCACCCAGCCGGTCCCAGGTCGAGCCGTACGGGAAGCTCAGTTGGCGGATCGTGTAGTCGCCGGGCTTGATGCCCGATTCCTTGATCAGCGCGCGCGCCTTCTTCATGTCGAACGGCATCGGCGGCATGTTCTTGTCGTAGAACATCTCGGTGGTCACGAAGGGGCTGGTCGACACCTTGCCCAGACCGAAGAAGATGTTGTTGACCACCATGTTGCGGTTCATGGCCGCCATGACCGCCTGGCGCACCTTCAGGTTGTCGAAGGGCGGCTTACGCATGTTGAAGATCAGGTAGGCCTGCGGCGAGAACATTTCCCAGCCCGCGGTCGTGTATTCCACGTTGGGCAGGCCGCGCAGGCGCTTGATGTCGACGTTGTCCACGTCGCCGCCGCGCAGCACGTCCACGCTGCCCCGCTCGAAGGCCACGGCGCGCGACGCCGCGTCCGGAATCACGTTGAACACCAGCTCGTCCAGATACGGCTTGCCGGGCTTCCAGTAATCGGGATTGCGCGCCAGCTTGATGTATTCGCCGCGCTTCCATTCCTTGAAGATGAACGGGCCGGTGCCCACGGGCTTCTGGTTGGCCGGGTTGGTCATGTAGTCCGTGCCGGCGTACAGATGCTTGGGCATCATCGGCGCAAAGCCGGGTTCGAACATCAGCATGAAGGCCGGAAACGGCGTCTTCAGCTTGATGACCACCGTCTTGGCGTCGGGCGCCTGCACGGACTCGACGAACTTGTTCAGGATGACGCGGGCACGCGCGTGGGTCTTGGGCAGCATGTCCGCCAGCGAGAACACCACGTCCTCGGACGTGAACGGCTTGCCGTCATGCCACTTCACGTTGTCCTGCAGGTGGAAGGTGTAAGTCAGTCCATCGGCGGCGGCCTCCCACGACTTGGCCAGTCCGGGCTGCGGCTTGAGGTCGGTGGAGTAGGTCAGCAGGCTCTCGTAGATCTTGCCCGCGACGAATTGCGTCGGCCCCTGCTGATTGATGGCCGTGACGATCACCGGCGGTTCGGGCTGGACGATCATGTTCAGCGTGCCGCCCTTGGTCTGAGCCAAGGCCTGCGTGGCGGGCAGCGCGGCCGCAAGGACCAATGCGCCGATGCTTAGGGAAAACCAGTTTTTCGATTTCACTGCGAGCCTCCGGGCTGGAAAGGGTCGGACAGGCGGCCGCTCGGACGCGGCGATCGCCGTGCCGGATCAAGCAAACCTCATGCCACCTGCGTTTCTCGGGTACTGCGGGTGGAGCTGCTGCAACAATGCTTCGTTCAGGTGCTGGTTAAGGCGCCGCGCACCAATGCGGAGAATTCAGTGGTGCCTGGCCATGTCTGCGGTGGCGGCTTGGGGCGCATTGGCTCGCGCCACCATGGCGTCGAGCAACACGTTGCAGCCGGCTTCCAGATGCTCGGGCCGGGCGTCTTCGATTTCGTTGTGGCTGATGCCGTCCTTGCACGGCACGAAGATCATCGCGGTGGGCGCCACGGCAGCCATGTAGACGGCATCGTGTCCGGCGCCCGTGACGATGTTCATGGCGGGCAGGCCGCGGTCCGCGGCGCCCTTGCGCACCTTGTCGACCAGATCGGGATCGAACGGCGTGGGCGGAAAATACTGCACGTCCTTCACGTCGACGCGAACGCCGTGCGCGACCGCAATGTCGTCGCAGATGCGCCGCCAGTCCCGGTCCATGCGGTCCAGCGTCGCTTCGTCTTCGTGGCGCAGGTCGGTGGTGAAACGGACCTGCCCCGGAATGACGTTGCGCGATCCCGGATACGCGTGGATCTCGCCCACGGTTCCGCGCCCATGAGGCTGATGGGTGTTGGCAATGTTCACCACGGCCTGCAGCAGGAAGCTGGTGGCGAAGAGCGCGTCGCGGCGGATCGGCATGGGTGTGGGGCCGGCATGCATTTCCATGCCGGTCACGGTCACGTCGTACCAGCGCAGGCCCAGCGACCCCGTCACGACGCCGACCGTCTTTTCCTCGTGCTCCAGGATCGGACCCTGTTCGATATGCGCCTCGAAGTAGGCGTCCACCGGGCGCCCGCCGACGGGGTCGGCGCCGGCGTAACCAATGGCCTGGAGTTCGTCGCGCACGCTGATGCCCTGCGCGTCGCGCGCCGATAACGCGGTTTCCAGCGGAAATTTGCCGGCAAAGACGCCCGATCCCATCATCACGGGCACGAAGCGCGAGCCTTCCTCGTTGGTCCAGATGGCCACTTCCAGCGGGGCCTCGGTCGTCACGCCCGCGTCATTGAGCGTGCGGATCACTTCAAGACCGGCCAGCACCCCGTAGCAGCCGTCGAACTTGCCGCCGGTGGGTTGGGTGTCGATATGGCTGCCCGTCATCACGGGCGGCAGGCTGTCATTGCGGCCCGCACGCCGGGCGAAGATGTTGCCCACCTGATCCACCCGCACCGTCATGCCGGCCTCGCGCATCCAGCCGGTCACCAGATCGCGGCCCTGCCCATCGAGCGCGGTGAGCGCCAGGCGGCAGTTGCCGCCCTTGGGCGTCGCGCCGATCTGCGCAAGATCCATCAGGGACTGCCACAGCCGGTTGCCGTTGATGGACAGAGGGGGTGTCGTCATAGGTCGCCTCGGGGGTGGGAAACGTCGCCAAAGTCCTCGCGCAGGCGCGCCAGGATGCCAAGCAGGTGTGCGTGCATGGCGTGCCGCGCACGAATGGGGTCGCGCGCCACGATCGCGGTCAGGATGCGCTGGTGTTCGGCGTGGGCCACGGCCCACACCTTGGCATCGACGAAATAGTCCTGCATCCGCCGGTACACCGAGCTGGATTGGGTCAGGTTCCACAGATGGGCGACGGCAGCGGCCAGCGCGGCGTTGCCGCAGGCGGCGGCGATCGCGCCGTGAAACTCCCGGTCATGCCGGCCTGGCGAATCCGTCAGGGACATGCCGTCGTGGGCGTCGAGGATGGCCGCCAGCTGGGCGGCCGTGGCATGCTGCGCCGCCATGCCCGCGCATTCGGGTTCGATGATGAGGCGCGCTTCCAGCAGGTCGAACGGCCCGATGTCGTCGACGCCCTGCGCGGCGCTGGGCGGTGTTCCCGCGGCGGCCGCCAAGCCGGCGCCTTCCTTGTCCGCCACGAACACGCCGGTGCCCACGCGGACCTCGACGTAGCCCTCGATTTCAAGCGCGATCAGCGCTTCGCGGATCGACGCGCGGCTGACCTGCAGTTGTTCGGCCAGGTCCCGCTCCGACGGCAAACGCCGCCCGCGCGGGAAGTCGCCGGCCCGGATCCGTCCGGCAATCTGGTCGGCGATCATGCGATACAGACGGGTGACGGCGACGGCTTGGAAGGTGCTCATCGGGCGGGGGCTTGGCCTGGTGGTCAGGCCACCAATATAGGCACCTCGCCATTGAAACAAAAGGGATAATTGGCGCTTTCAGGGAAAACGATGTGAGGGATTCCACCGCTGTTCGTCTGCTGGTCAGGCCAGTGGACCGGCCGCTTGAGGTCCGCCGCCGGGGCAGGGCGGCGGGATGCCGGGTTCGCTACGCCTCGTCGTCCGGTTCGGGCGTCTGCGTGAAGGCGCGAACCAGCCGGGCGATGCCGTCCAGTTCGTCGTGCGCGCCCATCACCCATTCCGGTTTGTCGAACGGGCTGTCCGCCGGCGTGTTGTCCAGATTGGCTTTCAGGTCGCCCAGCAGTTCCAGCGCCATGTCGGTGGCCTGGGGGCTGCTGCGGGTGGATAGGGCGATCGCAATCGCCAGCGCCTGGCGCATGGCCAGCAGGCGGCCTTCCAGTTCCGTTTCCATTGGGGGTCCTTGTTTGCTGCGGGAATCGCGGCATTTTACGGGGCAGGGCGCGGGCCGGTAACGGCCCGGCAAAGCTTGCCCAACGGCAGATGCGTTGCGCTCGGTTTGCGCAAGATCAATGTGAAGGGCGCGGGGCAGGCGAATAATCCGGGTTATGCAAGCCGCTCTACGCCCTCAATCTTCGGAATCGCCGGCGCCCGCCACCGCCGAGCCGTTTTTTCCTCCCCAACTGCTGGCCCGGTTGGACAAGAACGGGCCGCGATACACCTCGTATCCCACGGCGGACCGCTACCACGGGGGCTTCGCCGAGCAAGACTACCGGCTTGCCTTGCAACAGCGGCGCGCAACCAGTCCGGCCGAGCCGCTGTCGCTCTACGTACACATCCCGTTCTGCGAATCGGTCTGTTATTACTGCGCCTGTAACAAGGTGGTGACCCGCCACCATGACCGAGCCGCCCGCTACCTGGATGCCCTGTCCCGCGAAATCGCCTTGCACGTGCAAGAACTCGGCCCCGGCGTGCCGGTGTCGCAGCTGCATTTCGGGGGCGGCACGCCCACATTCCTGTCCAACGAGGAACTGGCGCGCCTGATGGGCGATCTTCGCGGCGCCTTCCATTTCCAGCCCGACGCCGAAATCTCCGTCGAAGTCGATCCGCGCACCGCAACGCCGGAGCGCCTGGCGTTCCTGCAGCAGCTGGGCTTTAACCGCCTGAGCTTCGGCGTGCAGGATTTCGACGAACGGGTGCAGGTGGCGGTGCATCGGGTTCAGTCTTTCGACGACGTCGCCGCGCTGATGCACAGCGCCAGGGCATTGGGCTATGCGTCGGTCAACGTCGATCTCATCTATGGCTTGCCGCTGCAAACCGCGGCGTCGTTTGCCCGCACGATCGAACAGGTCATCGCGCTGCGGCCCGACCGCATTGCGCTCTACGCCTACGCGCACCTGCCCGAACGCTTCAAGCCGCAGCGCCGCATCAACGAAGCAGACCTGCCCGATCGCGAGACGCGCGTTGGCCTGCTCAGTTCGGCCATTCAGGGCTTCCTGAACCAGGGCTACACCTACATCGGCATGGACCATTTCGCGCTGAACACCGATGCGCTGGCCATTGCCAAGCAACGCGGTGAACTGCACCGCAATTTCCAGGGATACAGCACGCAGCCGGATCGCGACCTCATCGCGCTGGGCGTGTCGGCCATCGGACGCATTGGCGACACCTACAGCCAGAACGCGAAGATCCTTGACGAATACTACGCGGCCATTGAATCCGGAAAGTTCGCGGTCGAGCGCGGCCTGACGCTTAGCGCCGACGACCTGGTCCGCCGCGAGGTCATCATGGACATCATGTGCCAGGGCCGGGTGGACTTTTCGCGGATCGAAGCCAAGCACGGCCTGCAGTTCGGCGACTACTTCAGCCGCGAGCTCTCGCAGATGGCCAGCCTGGCCGAACTGGGCCTGGTGAACCTGCACCTCGGAGAACTGCGCGTCACCGGCCTGGGTTGGTATTTCGTGCGGGCGGTGGCCATGACCTTCGACAAATACCTGCGCTCGGCCATGCCGACCGCCAGGTACTCCCGCATCATCTGACCTGCGCGCGGCCGCGGCGCCGCGCGCTCATTCGGCAAACTTGTCGCGCAGGTACAGCGCCAGCGACAAATCATCGGACAGTCCCAACTTGCGCATGGCGCGGCGCTTGTGCGTGCTGACTGTCTTCTTGCTGCGCACCAGCCTTTCGGCGATCTGCGTCACCGACATCCCCTGCCTGATGTGGCGCAGGATTTCCACTTCCGAAGTCGTCAACAGCGCGTGCGGCGCCGTCGGCTCCATGCCGCGGATCTTTCCGTCCTCTACCGTCAGAAAGGGCGCCTTGGCCTCGATGACGCCGCGGATCATGTCCGGCAGCAAGACCAGCCCCCATTGCTTTGCCAGATAGCCGGCGGCGCCGGCGCGGTATGCCGCGTACTCGGTCTCTTGCCGGTTGCCGGCCGAAAACGTGATGACCGCCATGCTGGGGTGGTAGCGGCGCACCCGACGCAGATAGTTGACGCCGTCGCAGGGTTCCAGCGGCAGATAGAAATCAATGAGCGCGACGTCGCACGGCTGCTTCGCCAGCTTTTCCAGCAACGCGCGCGCGGAGGTTTCGCGATGAACGACATGAAAGCCAGGCCGGCTTTCGAGGAACGCGCCGATGCCCAACGCCACCACGGGATGGTCGTCCAGGACCGCGACCCGGATGACGGGCGGCGGCCGCGACAGCAGCAGGTGCTTTCGGGTTTCAAAGCCGTCCTCCGGCGCGATAAACGGGCCGTGAAGCGAGCCGCCGGTCATCTGGCTTGCAGTCTCTGAAACGCAATTCATCGTTGCTCCACGATCGGATGGGGGTTCAGGGCGATCCGGGCGGCCACGAGGGGCGGTCGCGTGGCGCGTTTCCTTGAGCAGCCCTGAAATTGGTGGGCAGATTACGTGGTCGGCGCGCGTTTGGGTCGCCAAACGAGGCAAAATCAGACCGATGCACTCGGCGCAATTGATCCGTTGCGGTCCCCCGCGTCGCCCTGCAATCCTCCGTGGCGTTTTCGCCACGGGCAGGGCGCAAACGGTGCTACAATCGGCAACGATCCATGCAGCTATTTCGGCTGCATTTGTCTTGCTGCACCTTGATTTGCGCTGCGCTTCGCGCGCGCCCCCACAGGCTCAAAACATGCTTTTCCCGTACGCACGAACTACGACCCGGAACTTTCGCCCCATGTCGCGTTAGTTTTTTCGTGCGTCGGGTTTCACCGTGTCAGGTCAGCGGTAGGACTCATCAAGACAATCAAATGAACGCGGCTTTGAAGCCGCGTTTTTCGTTTCTGTTTTCGTTTTTCAGTTCCAAGAACCCCAGGAAGCACTCCCGATGGTACAGATCACATTGCCCGATGGTTCGCAGCGCCAATTTCCGGGACCGGTCACGGTCGCCGAAGTGGCGCAATCGATCGGTACGGGCCTGGCGAAGGCTGCCCTGGGCGGCCGCGTGACGTTCGACGGCGCGGAATCCAAGCTCGTCGACACCAGTTTCCGCATCGCGCAAGACGCCCGCCTGGCCATCGTGACGGCCAAGGACGCGGACGGCCTCGATCTGATCCGCCACTCGACGGCTCACCTGCTGGCCTACGCCGTCAAAGAGCTGTTCCCGGACGCCCAGGTCACCATCGGCCCCGTGATCGACAACGGCTTCTACTACGACTTCTCGTACAAGCGCCCCTTCACGCCCGAAGACCTGACTGCCATCGAAAAGAAGATGGCCGAACTGGCCAAGAAGGACGAAGTCGTCACGCGCGAAGAATGGTCGCGCGACGACGCTGTCGAATTCTTCAAGGGCATCGGCGAAAAGTACAAGGCGGAAATCATCGCCTCGATCCCGTCCAACGAGACGCTCAGCCTGTACCGCGAAGGCGATTTCATCGACCTGTGCCGCGGCCCGCACGTGCCGTCCACCGGCAAGCTCAAGGTCTTCAAGCTGATGAAAGTGGCCGGCGCCTACTGGCGCGGCGACAGCAGGAACGAGATGCTCCAGCGCATCTACGGCACCGCCTGGGCGACCAAGGAAGAACAGGAAGCCTACCTGCACATGCTCGAAGAGGCCGAGCGCCGCGACCACCGCAAGATCGGCCGCGAACTCGACCTGTTCCACTTCCAGGACGAAGCCCCGGGCCTGATCTTCTGGCACCCCAAGGGCTGGACCCTGTGGCAGCAGGTCGAGCAGTACATGCGCAGCGTGTACCGCGACAACGGCTACCAGGAAGTCAAGGCGCCGCAGATCCTGGATATTTCGCTCTGGAAGAAGACGGGCCACTGGGACAACTACCGTGAAAACATGTTCACGACCGAGTCCGAAAACCGCGTCTATGGCCTGAAGCCGATGAACTGCCCGGGCCACGTGCAGATCTTCAATGCGGGCCTGCATTCCTACCGCGAACTGCCCCTGCGCTACGGCGAATTCGGCCAATGCCACCGCAACGAGCCCTCCGGCTCGCTGCACGGCATGATGCGCGTGCGCGGCTTTACGCAGGACGACGGTCACATCTTCTGTACCGAAGAGCAATTGCAGGACGAATGCGCCGATTTCACGGCACTGCTGCAAAAGGTCTACCGCGATTTCGGCTTTACCGAAGTCCTGTACAAGGTTGCCACGCGCCCCGAAAAGCGAATCGGCACGGACGAAGTCTGGGATACGGCCGAAGCCGCCCTGATGGAAAGCCTGCGCCGCACGGGCTGCGAATTCGAAATCTCGCCGGGCGAGGGTGCCTTCTACGGCCCGAAGGTCGAATACACCCTCAAGGACGCCATCGGCCGGCACTGGCAGTGCGGCACGATTCAGGTCGACTTCTCCATGCCCGTGCGCCTGGGCGCCGAGTACGTGGACCAGAACGACCAGCGCCGCCCGCCCGTCATGCTGCACCGCGCGATCCTCGGTTCGCTCGAGCGCTTCATCGGGATGTTGATCGAAAACCACGCCGGCGCCATGCCGCCGTGGCTGGCGCCCGTGCAAGCAGTTGTGTGCTGCATTTCCGAACCTTCGGCCGATTATGCGGCGCAAATTACGCAAAGCCTGAAAAAACAAGGCTTTAGAGTCGAGTCCGATTTGCGCGGTGAAAAAATCACTCGTAAAATCCGGGAACACAGCCTGCAAAAGGTGCCGTACATTCTTGTCGTCGGCGACAAGGAAAAGCAAAACGGCACTGTTGCCGTACGCGGACTGGGCGGCCTGGACCTTGGCGCCATCCCCTTCGACGACTTCGTTTCCCGGTTGTCCGACGACGTGGCCGCCCGCCGCGACGTCCAACCGACTTGATAGCAGCGCTGCTTAACATTTCTAGGAGCTTTCAACATCGCCACTGAAAAAGCCAATCGCATCAACGGTGAAATCCGCGTCCCCGAGGTGCGCCTGATAGGTCTGGACGGAGAACAGCTGGGCATCGTCAAGATTGCCGACGCCTTCCGTCTTTCCGAGCAAAACGACGTGGATCTGGTGGAAATCGCGCCGAACGCCGAGCCCCCGGTCTGCCGTTTGATGGACTACGGCAAGTTCAAGTACCAAGAGCAAAAGCGCCAGGCCGAAGCCCGCTCCAAGCAAAAGGTCATCCAGGTCAAGGAAGTCAAGTTCCGCCCGGCGACCGACGAGGGCGACTATCAGGTCAAGCTGCGCAACCTGCGCCGCTTCCTCGAGGAAGGCGACAAGGCCAAGGTCACGCTGCGCTTCCGCGGCCGCGAAATGGCTCACCAGGAACTTGGCATGCGCGTCCTTGAGCGCGTGCGCGACGATCTCCTTGAGCTTGCCCAGGTCGAAGCCATGCCCAAGCTCGAAGGCCGTCAGATGGTCATGGTGCTGGCGCCGAAAAAGAAGGCTGTGCCTGCAGGCAAGCCTGAATCGGCAGCCTGAGTCCCAGCCGTACCGACAGGCAGGGCCCAGCCGCCCATTCCTGCAACCCGCCGTGTCCGTCTCGTGACCGGCGGGTTCGCTTATTGGCTGGCTCTACGCTACGATGTCACAAAGCATAGCCGCCTTCCCATCAGGGGAGGCGGCGTCCGTTCAGGGTGTCGCGATGCACGTTTTGTTCGTTTTGGATCCCTTGCCGCTGCTCAAGGCGTACAAGGATAGTTCGGTCGCCATGATGCGTGCCCTCGTGGCGCGCGGCCATACGCTCAGCGTGGCCATGCAGGGCGACCTCTACATCGAGGCGGGCGTCGTCAAGGCGCAGACCACCCCGATCGAGCTCGTCGCCGATGCCGACCTGCACGGCCACGACTGGTGGCGCGAATCCGCCCCTCAGGATCTGCCGCTGGCGGATTTTGGCGCGGTCGTGATGCGCAAAGACCCCCCGTTCGACATGGAATACGTGTATTCCACGCATCTGCTCGAATATGCCGAGGCGCAGGGCGCCTGCGTGTTCAACGGCGGCGCGGCCATCCGCAACCACCCCGAAAAACTGGCCATCACCGAGATCAGCGAGTTCACCGCCCCGACGCTGGTGACCCGCAACATGGCTCGCCTCAAGGCGTTTCATGACAAGCACCAGGATGTCATCGTCAAGCCGCTGGACGGCATGGGCGGCACGGGCGTGTTCCGCCTGCAGCCCAAGGACCCCAACCTGAACGCCATCCTGGAGACGCTGACCGACAACGGCGCGCGCACCATCATGGCGCAGCGCTTCATTCCGGACATCGTCAAGGGCGACAAGCGCATCCTGCTGATCGGCGGTGAACCCGTGCCGTATTCGCTCGCGCGCATCCCGTTGGCTGGCGAAACGCGCGGCAATCTGGCCGCCGGCGGCCGCGGTGTCGCCCAGGAGCTCTCCCCCCGGGACCGCCAGATCGCCGAAGCAGTGGCGCCCAAGCTGGCCGCCCGCGGCCTGCTTCTGGTTGGCCTGGACGTCATCGGCGACTTCGTCACCGAAGTCAACGTCACCAGCCCCACCTGTTTCGTCGAAATTGCCGAGCAGACCGGTTTCGATGTGGCCGGCATGTTCGTGCAGGCGCTCGAGAAAGCGGTGGCGGCCAAGGCTGCAGGCGCTGCCGCCGTTGCAGCCTGATTTTCCGGAACCGACATGACCACGGGTATTGTGATCGTCGTGCATGCGCCCCTGGGCGCCGCAATGCGCGAATGCGCGAGCCACGTCATGGGCGATCTGGACGGCATGCTGGCTATTCACGACATCCAGCCGGAAGATCAGCCGGACGACCTGGCGCCGGATGTCCTGAAAGACATCCTCGAACAGGACCACGGCGCGGGCGTGCTGGTGCTGACCGACCTGATCGGCGCCACCCCCGCCAATATTTCCAAGCGCGCGGTCGCCGACGCGCAGGCCCAGGGCATCCAGTGCT
Source organism: Achromobacter mucicolens (assembly GCF_029866465.1). Classification (NCBI taxonomy): domain Bacteria; kingdom Pseudomonadati; phylum Pseudomonadota; class Betaproteobacteria; order Burkholderiales; family Alcaligenaceae; genus Achromobacter; species Achromobacter mucicolens. The sequence continues at coordinate 1,937,152 of NZ_CP123364.1, forward strand.
GTGTACTCGCGGGTCTCAACACCCCGATGCTGTTGCGCGCGTTGACCTACCGCAACCTGCCATTGGCTGAAACCCGCGAAAAGGCGCTTGCCGGCGGCGTGCAAGGTGTCTTGCGGGTAGACTGACGGGCAGAAAATTGCCCTATTATGTCGGCTATTATTTCAAGCCGACGATCGGTTCGACGATTGGCTGCGATCAACACTGCGGCATGGTCCGCGGTCACCATCTTTCCTATGCCTAATACTGACATTGTCATCAGCAACAAACTGGGATTGCACGCTCGGGCCGCGGCCAAGCTGACGCAGCTTGCCAGCAAGTTTTCCAGCGAAATCTTCATTTCGCGCGGTGCGCAGCGCGTGAACGCCAAGAGCATCATGGGCGTCATGATGCTGGCGGCCGGTCTGGGCGTCACGGTCAAGCTCGAGGCATCCGGCAGCGATGCCGAGCAAGCCTTGTCCGAAATCGAAACTCTGTTCGACAGCAAATTCGGTGAGCAGGAATAAAACGTCTTCTGAAGCTGCCGGCCCGGCTCGGGCCGGTTCGCTTGCACCCGCGACCGGCGCGCCCGCTGCTGGCGCGCCCCACGGGGCTGGCTCTGCCAGCCCCGTGGTGTGTCTGTACGGCAAGGGCGTCGCCAAGGGGTACGCCATCGGCCGCGCCGTGGTTATGGGCGCTGCCGCCCTTGAAGTGGCGCACTACCGGATCTCTCCGGAAGACGTGCCCGCCGAGAGCGCACGCCTGACCGAAGCGCTGGCGTCGGCGCAGCAGGAACTGCTGCAACTGGCCGACACGCTTCCGGCCGACGCGCCGCGCGAACTGGGCGCGATGCTCAATGTGCACAGCCTGCTCCTGGGCGATCCGCTTCTGGCCGAACAGACGCTTGCCCTGATCGCCGACCGTCACTACAACGCCGAGTGGGCGCTGACGACGCAGGGCCAGATCCTGGGGCAGCAGTTCGACGCCATGGAAGACGAGTACCTGCGCGAGCGCGGGGCGGATGTGCGCCAGGTGATCGAGCGCGTGCTGCACGTCCTGGCCGGCACGTCGGCGATCCTGCCCGACATGTCCCACATGGGCGGCGACGATGCTCTGGTGGTGGTGGCGCACGATATCTCTCCCGCCGACATGCTGCGCCTGCGCGGCGGCCGGTTCGCCGCCTTCGTCACCGACCTGGGCGGCCCGACGTCTCACACCGCAATCGTGGCGCGCAGCATGGGCGTGCCCGCGGTGGTCGCCATGGGCAACGTCCGCGAGCTCGTTCGCGACGGCGACATGCTGATCATCGACGGCTCGGTCGGCGCGGTGGTGGTCAACCCGTCCGAACGCATCCTCCAGGAATACCGCCGCCGCCAAGCCGCGTACGCAGACGAGCGCGCTGAGCTCAGCCTCCTGCGCGACGAACCCTCCGTCACGCTGGACGGCATCGACATCGTGCTGCACGCCAACATCGAGCTGCCGGACGAAGCTGCGCTGGCGCTGGCGTCCGGCGCGCACGGCATCGGGCTCTTTCGCAGCGAATTCCTCTTCATGGGCCGGCCAGACCTGCCCGGCGAAGAAGAGCAGTACGAGGCCTATGCGTCGGTCGTCAAGGTGATGGCCGGCCGTCCGGTCACGATCCGTACGCTGGACATCGGCTCGGACAAGACGCTGGACGGCGAGGCCACCGTGGCCACCAACCCCGCCCTGGGACAGCGCGCCATCCGCTATTGCCTGGCGCGTCCCGAGATGTTCGCGACGCAGCTGCGCGCCATCCTCAGGGCGTCCGCCCACGGTCCGGTGCGTCTCTTGATCCCGATGATCGCGCACATGCACGAAGTCGTGGCCGCCAAGGCCGCCATCGAATCTGCGCGCCGCGAACTCGATGCCCGTGGCCAGGCCTATGCGCCACACATGGAAGTGGGGGCGATGGTCGAGGTGCCCGCGATCGCCATCGCGATCGAACCCTTCGCCCAGGCGCTGGATTTCCTGTCCATCGGCACCAACGACCTGATCCAGTACACGCTTGCCATCGACCGGGGCGACCACGACGTGGCGTCGCTGTACGACCCGCTGCATCCGGCGGTGCTGCGCCTGGTCGCCAACACCATCAATGCGGGCGAACGCGCGGGCAAGCCGGTCGCCGTCTGCGGCGAAATGGCGGGCGATTCGCGCATGACGCGCCTGCTGCTTGGCCTGGGCCTGACCGAGTTCTCCATGCACCCGCAGCAGCTCCTGGACGTAAAACGCGAGGTGCGCCGCGCGCATTCCAACGCGCTCCGCATCAAGGTGGCCTCGGCGCTGAACCGCGCCTTGCCGGTCGACCTGGACGCCCTCGGCCCGGCTTGATTCGTCCTTCGCGGCAGTGACTGAACCGGGTGTGTGACACCCGCCCAAGCAAGCTGACAAAAAAAAGAGCCCTTCATGATGAAGGGCTCTTTCATTTTCCATCCCGCCCCGCCGCAGGGCGCGGCGGGAGCGTCGCAGCAGCTTAGCTGTGATAGGCGGATTCGCCGTGGCTGGTGACGTCCAGGCCTTCGCGCTCCTGGTCTTCCGGCACACGCAGACCGCACAGGGCGTTGGCGATCTTGTAGGCAATCCATGCCACCACGCCAGACCACACGACGGTCAGCAGGACGCCTTCGAGCTGCACCCACAGTTGGTGGGCGATCATGCCGGGCTCGGCCAGGCCGGGGCCACCAAAGACCTGCGCGTTGAACACGCCGGTGAGCAGGGCGCCGACAATGCCGCCCACGCCGTGGATGCCGAACACGTCCAGCGCATCGTCAGCACGCAGCAGGCGCTTCAGGCCATTCACGCCCCAGACGCAGACCACGCCGGCAACCACGCCGATGATCAGGGCGCCCACCGGACCGACCAGGCCGGCGGCGGGAGTGATGCCGACCAGGCCGGCGATGGCGCCCGACGCGGCACCCAGCATCGAGGGCTTGCCCTTGATGGCCCATTCCGTGAACAGCCAGGCCAGCACGGCGCCCGCCGTGGCGATCATGGTGTTGAAGAAGGCCAGGGTGGCGTTCTCGTTGGCGGCCAGCGCCGAACCCGCGTTGAAGCCGAACCAGCCCACCCACAGCAGGGCGGCGCCGACGAACGTCATCGGCAGGTTGTGCGGCTGCATGGCTTCGCGGCCGTAGCCCACGCGCTTGCCGACCACGTAGGCGCCGACCAGGCCAGCCACGCCGGCGTTGATGTGCACCACGGTGCCGCCGGCGAAGTCCAGCGCGCCTTGGGCATTCAACAGGCCCGGCGCGGTTTCAGAGGCGAACCACACCATGTGCGCAATGGGGATGTAGGCGAACGTGAACCAGATCACCGTGAACACCAGCACGGCCGAAAAGCGGGCGCGCTCGGCAAAGCTGCCCACCACCAGGGCGCAGGTAATGCCGGCGAACGTGGCCTGGAACGAGGCGAACAGCAGCTCGGTCAGGGTGTTCGACATGGCGTACGTGCCGTCTGCCGGGTTGAACATGCCAGAGAAGAAGGCGCGCGAGAGGCCGCCGAAGAAGGCGTTGCCCTCGGTGAACGCGAGGGAGTATCCATAGATGAACCAGAGAACCAGGCCCAGCACGAACGTGCACAACACTTGCAGCAAGACGGACAGCACGTTTTTGCTGCGCACCAGGCCGGCGTAGAACATGGCCAGGCCGGGTACGGCCATCATCAATACAAGCAGGGTAGAGACGAGCAACCAGGAGATATCTGCTTTATCCATTTTCAGGCTCCATTGAGGCTTTATTTATTTACAGCGCAGCTTCGCCGGCTTCGCCAGTTCTGATACGGATGACTTGTTCAAGGGGGGCGGCGAAGATCTTGCCGTCGCCGATCTTGCCGGTGCGGGCGGCTTGTTCGATCGCTTCGATGACCTGGTCGACAAGGTGATCGGGCACGGCAGCCTCGACCCGCAGCTTGGGCAGGAAGTCCACGGCGTATTCCGCGCCGCGATAGAGTTCGGTGTGGCCCTTCTGGCGGCCAAAGCCTTTGACTTCGGTAACGGTCAGGCCCTGGACCCCGATCCCGGACAGAGCCACCCGCACTTCGTCGAGCTTGAAGGGCTTGATGATGGCGATGATGAGTTTCATGGCATTTCCTCTCATGGTTGCACGCACCCTGGGTAAAGCAATATCCGTGCCATGTTGGGCAGCGCCGGGCACGGCCGGGAAAGGCGCAAATGTTGTGCGGATAGGCACCATCATGGTGCGCAATGCACCGTGGAGCGGCCTCTTTTTGGTGCGCAACAATGGGTAGCCCCGCCATGCAACCAGATGTATGCCGCACGAAGGATTTGTAGCCATTTAATGCGGACGTGTCGGGCACCTCCGCGTGCGCGGCGCCGCATCGGCAGGTGCGTTGCGCCGGCTCCGCAGGCCGCTCAGCGTTACCGGCTGCGGCTCCGCGCATGCAGCGCGGGTTTCGGGCGCGGCCGCGGTTGCCCCAAAGCGCCTCAAATTGGGGTGCGAGCCTGATACGAGGGTTTACACCGATCGGCTTGTTGGCAGGGGTGGGGTCGAGAAGAATCGAAACCAGGACGTGTATCGGGCAAATGACCGATGCACAGCGCGGTCTCAGCGACCGGCGGCAGGGCTAGTGGTGTTGGTAGGGGCTGCCGTCAGGCGGCCCGGTTTTCTCCTGTGCTTTGAAGGGCGGTCACCGCATGCGGCCCGCCCTTTTTTTTGCGGTGGCGCAATCGGCGCGGCCTGAACCCGGCAACCAACGCACTACACTTGAGGCATCCGGAACATCGAGAGGCAACTATGAACAATCGCACCCAGTGGATGGAAGACCTTCAGAAGAACATTTCCGACCTGATCGCGCGCAGCCCGGCGGCTGACGTCGAGCGCAATGTGCGCGCCATGATGACGCAGGCGTTTTCCAAGCTGGATCTGGTCACCCGCGAAGAGTTCGACGTGCAGGCGGATCTGCTTGCCCGCACGCGCGCCCGCGTCGATCAGCTGGCTGCCCAGGTGCAGCAGATGGAACAGCGCCTGACCGGGCTGGACAAGGGGCCGGCCACCGGGCTGGACAAGTAAGCAAGCCCCGCGCGCCCGCTTTGCGCGGGTCCTGCGCGAGATCGTTTTGTCACGGCCGCTTCCCGCGGCCGTTTGTTTTTTGCGGATACTGGCGGCCCGAACCATCCGGAGACCGTCGTGACGCTTGCTGTACTTGCCAGCCGGGCCCTTTGCGGCATGCATGCCCATGCGGTCCGCGTGGAAACGCACCTGGGGCCCGGGTTGCCGGGTTTCAACGTCGTCGGGTTGGTCGACACCGAAGTCCGGGAAAGCCGCGAGCGGGTCCGCGCGGCCATCATCAACAGCGGTTTCGAATTTCCGGCGGGGCGCATCACCGTCAACCTGTCGCCGGCGGACATGCCCAAGGAGTCCGGCCGCTTCGATCTGCCGATTGCGTTGGGGGTGCTGCTGGCGTCCGGGCAGTTGGCTGCCCCCGCGCAAGACAACGCGCCGGCCGGCGCACCGGATCCCGCGCTGGCCGGGCTGGTGCTTGCAGGCGAACTTTCCCTCACCGGGGCGCTTGTGCCCGTCGCCGCGCCGCTGGTGATCGCCCTGAGCGTCGCTCGGGACGCGCCCGACGCCACGCTTATCCTGCCAGCCGGCAGCGCCGAGCAGGCCGCCTGGGTTCCCGGCTTGCGTGTGCTGTCGGCCCGTTGCCTGGCGGACGTGGCAGCCCACGCAGCGGGCGTCTGCCTGCTTCCCAATGCCGTGCCCGCGCCGTGGCCGCCCGCCGCGCCCGTCCCCTGTCTATCGGATGTGCGGGGCCAGCCGGGCGCGCGGCGGGCGCTTGAAGTCGCGGCGGCGGGCGGCCACAGCCTGTTGATGCTGGGGCCGCCCGGTGCGGGCAAGAGCATGCTGGCCGCACGCCTGCCGGGCCTGCTGCCGCCGCTGGAGCGCAATCAGGCGCTTGAGGCGGCGGCCGTGGCAACGATGGCCGGAATGCCCGACACGCTCACCGGGCAGCCGCCGTTCAGGGCGCCGCACCATTCGGCGTCGGTAGCCGCGCTGGTAGGCGGCGGCGGGCGCCCGCGGCCCGGTGAAATCAGTCTGGCGCATCATGGCGTGCTGTTCCTCGATGAGCTTCCGGAATTCAGCCGCCGCTCGCTCGAGGCGCTGCGAGAGCCGCTGGAGGCGGGCAGGGTGGTCATCTCGCGGGCATTGCACGCCGCGCAGTTTCCGGCCCGTTTTCAGCTCGTGGCCGCCATGAATCCCTGTCCTTGCGGCTGGCGCGGCCATCCGGCGCGCACGTGCGCCTGCACGCCGGATCAGGTGACGCGTTATGCGGGCAAAATATCGGGTCCGCTACTGGACCGGATCGATCTGCATGTCGCCCTGCCGCCGTCCGATCCCGCCTGGATGACGGCGCCGCCCGGCGAATCGTCGCAAGCCGTCCGCGAGCGCGTGGTCCGCTGCCGTGAACGCCAGATGGCCCGCCAGGGCAAGATCAACGCTGGGCTGGCCGGGGCCGAGCTGGACGAATTCTGCGTGATGGATGCCGATGCCCAGACGCTGCTGCAGCAGGCCATGCGCCGCCTGACAGGCTCGGCGCGGGCGATGCACCGGGCGCTGCGCGTGGCCCGCACGATCGCGGATCTGGACGGCCAGGCGGTGCTGGCGGCCAGTCACGTCGCGCAGGCGGTGCAGTACCGGCGTACGGGGGTATGATCCCCGGGCGGCGTCGGCCCTGCGATCCCGTTGTTCCGGGCGTACGCGCTGACTCGACAAAGTCCAGGAAATCACCATATAATCAAAGGCTTTTCCGGATGTGGGTCAGTTTTGTCCGCCTTCGGGAAGCAATCGCGAAACCGCCTGGCCGGATGCTTTACCGAATCGATGCACTTCGTTCGGAACCGGCTTTTCAGATTTCGCGACCCCCCAGAAGTGGCAACAGGTCTACAAGTTTTGGCGTCTTTGGCGCCAAGCACCTGGCGTCATGTAAATCAACAATGCGTGTTTTAGTTTAGGGAATCATCATGCCCAAGATGAAAACCAAGAAAAGCGCCTCCAAGCGCTTTAAGGTGCGCGGCAGCGGCTCCATCAAGCGTGGTCAGGCGTTCAAGCGTCACATCCTGACCAAGAAGACCACCAAGGCCAAGCGTCAACTGCGCGGCTCTGCGGCGGTTCATGACTCCAACGTGGCCTCCGTCAAGGCCATGATGCCTTTCGCTTGATCTAAGGGAGATCTACTATGCCTCGCGTCAAACGCGGCGTAACTGCCCGCGCACGTCACAAGAAAGTCATTGCCGCCGCCAAGGGTTACCGTGGCCGCCGCGGTAATGTGTTCCGTATTGCCAAGCAAGCAGTCATGCGCGCTGGCCAATACGCCTACCGCGACCGCCGCAACAAGAAGCGTACGTTCCGCGCTCTGTGGATCACGCGTATCAACGCGGCCGTCCGTGAGCATGGCGTCAGCTACAGCGTGTTCATCGCTGGCCTGAAGAAGGCTTCGATCGAACTCGACCGTAAGGTCCTGGCCGATCTGGCCGTGCGCGACAAGGCCGGCTTTGCCGCCATCGTGCAGCAAGCCAAGGCTGCCTTGGCTGCCTGATCGCGCGCTTTAACTCATCGCGCATCGCTGCAAACGGGGCTGTAATGGCCCCGTTTGCGTTTTGAAGGCTGGATTTCATGACTCGATTGGTTGACGACCTGGTAGCCCAGGCGCAAGAACGGTTCGCCGCGGCTACGGATGCCGCCGCGCTTGAGAACGCAAAAGCTCGCTTCCTGGGCAAGGAAGGCGCCTTGACGGTGCTGCTCAAAGGCCTGGGCAAGCTCGATCCCGAGCAGAAGCGAGAGGCCGGCGCACGAATCAACCAGGCCAAGCAGAAGATCGAAGAGCTTCTGACCTCGCGCCGTGCCGAACTGGCGCAGGCGGAGCTGGATGCCCGTCTGGCATCCGAAACCATTGACGTCACCCTCCCGGGCCGCGGTCGCGCGCCGGGCGGTATCCATCCGGTGATCCGGACCTGGGAACGCGTGGAAGAAATCTTCCGTTCCATTGGCTTTGACGTGGCCGACGGCCCCGAAGTGGAAAACGACTGGACCAATTTCACCGCATTGAACAACCCGCTGGACCATCCGGCGCGTTCGATGCAGGACACGTTCTACGTCGACATGAACGACGCGGACGGTCTGCCGCTGTTGCTGCGCACGCACACCAGCCCCATGCAGGTGCGTTATGCCCGCATGCACAAGCCGCCCATCAAGGTCATCGCGCCCGGGCGCACCTATCGCGTCGACAGCGACGCCACGCACTCGCCCATGTTCCACCAGGTGGAAGGGCTCTGGATCGCCGAGGACATCTCGTTTGCCGACCTGAAGGGCGTGTACACCGATTTCCTGCGTTGCTTCTTTGAAAGCGACGATCTGGTCGTGCGATTCCGCCCGTCGTTCTTCCCGTTCACGGAACCGTCCGCCGAGATCGACATGATGTTCACCTCGGGTCCCAACCGCGGCCGCTGGCTGGAGATCTCCGGTTCCGGCCAGGTGCATCCGCAGGTGGTGCGCAATTTCGGGCTGGATCCCGAGCGCTACATCGGCTTTGCCTTCGGCTCCGGACTCGAGCGCCTGACGATGTTGCGCTACGGCGTCAACGATCTGCGCCAGTTCTACGAAGGCGATTTGCGCTTCCTGCGCCAGTTCAACGAATAACAGACGGCTGATCATGCAATTTCCCGAATCCTGGCTGCGTACGCTGGTCAATCCTCCGATCGCAACCGATGAACTCGCGCACCGGCTCACGATGGCCGGCCTGGAAGTCGAAGAAACCGAACCCGCCGCGCCCGCCTTCTCCGGCGTGGTCGTCGCGCACATCGTCGAAATCGCCCCGCATCCGGACGCCGACAAGCTGCGCGTCTGCCAGGTCGACGACGGCTCGGGCGAACGCCTGCAGATCGTGTGTGGCGCGCCCAACGCGGCCGCCGGCCTGAAGGTGCCGCTCGCCCGTGTGGGCGCGGAACTGCCCGGCGGCATGAAGATCGGCGTGGCCAAGATGCGCGGCGTGCAGTCCTCCGGCATGCTGTGCTCGGCGCGCGAACTGGGTCTGTCGCAAGATCACGCGGGCCTCCTGGAACTGCCCGCGGACATGGTCCCCGGCCAATCCATCCGTGAAGCGCTGGACCTGGACGACACGCTGTTCACGCTCAAGCTGACGCCCAACCGCGCCGACTGCCTGTCGATTCTGGGCGTGGCGCGCGAAGTGGCCGCGCTGACCGGCGCGCCGCTGTCGGTGCCGACGGCCGCTGCCGTGCCCGTCACGCTCGATGAGCGCCTGCCCGTCAAGATCGAAGCGCCTGACCTGTGCGGTCGTTTCGGCGGCCGCGTCATTCGCGGCGTGAACGCGCGCGCAGCGACGCCCGAGTGGATGAAGACGCGCCTTGAGCGCGCCGGCCAGCGCTCGCTGTCCGCGCTGGTCGACATCTCCAACTACGTCATGCTTGAACTCGGCCGTCCGTCGCACGTGTTCGATCTGGACAAGATCGGCGGCGACATCAGCGTGCGCTGGGCGCGTGAAGGCGAAACGCTTGAACTCTTGAACGGCCAGACCGTCACGCTCGATCCGAAGGTCGGCGTCGTCGTCGCGGGCGATCAGGTCGAAAGCCTGGCCGGCATCATGGGCGGCGAAGCCACCTCGGTGACGCTGGACACGCAGAACATCTATCTCGAAGCCGCATTCTGGTGGCCGCAAGCCATTGCCGGCCGTGCGCGCCGCTTCAAGTTCAGCTCCGAGGCCAGCCACCGCTTCGAACGCGGCGTGGACTACGCCAGCATTCCCGAGCACATTGAATTCATCACCCGCCTCATCGTCGACATCTGCGGCGGCCAGGTGGGTCCCATCGACGACCAGATCGTCAATCTGCCGCAACGTCCGCCGGTGCGCATGCGCCTGGCGCGCTGCCATCGCGTGCTGGGCGTGCCGGTCACGCGTGAGCAGGTTGCAACCATCTTCTGCAGTCTGGGCCTGGACTACGCGGTCGAGGGCGACGACTTCATCGTCAATCCGCCGTCATACCGTTTCGATCTGGAAATCGAAGAAGACCTGATCGAGGAAGTGGCTCGCATCTACGGTTTTGAAAGCATCCCCGACGTGCCGCCGATGGCGCGCGCCAAGATGTTCTCGCAGCCCGAAGTGCGACGCGGCGCGCATGCGCTTCGCCGTCTTGCGGCCGCGCAGGACTACCAGGAAGTCGTCAACTACAGCTTCGTCGAAGCCGACTGGGAACGCGATTTCGCGGGCAACGACAACCCCGTGCGGCTTGTGAACCCGATCGCCAGCCATCTGTCGGTCATGCGTTCCAGCCTGATCGGCGGCCTGGTCGCCAACATCCGTCACAACGCCAACCGCAAGCAATCGCGCGTTCGCCTGTTCGAACTGGGACGCGTGTTTTTCCGCGATGCGTCGGCCGAGGACGGTCCGCTGCAAGTGGCGGGTGTGCGCCAGCCCATGAAGCTCGCGGGCGCAGCCTGGGGCCCGGCGGCCGAAGAACAGTGGGGCGTGCCCACGCGCCAGGTGGACTTCTTTGACGTCAAGATGGACGTCGAGTCGTTGTTCGGCGCACGCGGCCGCCGCCTGCGCTTCGAGGCTGCGGCGCATCCGGCGCTGCATCCCGGCCGTGGCGCGCGCGTCATGCTGGACGGCAAGCATGTGGGCTGGATCGGCGAATTGCATCCGCGCTGGGCGCAACAGGCCGACCTGGCGCATGCGCCGGTGGTCTTCGAGCTGGACGTGGACGCGCTGTCGGAAGGCGAATTGCCGCAGGTGCGCGAGCTCTCGCGCCAACCCGTGGTGGTGCGCGACCTGGCGCTGTGGGTCGACGAGGACGTGACCGTCCAATCCATGCTCGATACCGTCGCCAAGGCCGTCAAGGCCGATGCGCAACTGGCCGTTGTGCAGGATGCGCGCGTGTTCGACGTGTGGCGCGACAAGGCGCAGGGCAGCGAACCGGTCGCCGAGAAAAGCCTTGCGTTCCGTTTCTGGCTACAGGACACTGAGGTCACTTTGGACGAAGCCCGCGTGGCCGACTGCCTCGCGCGCATCAAGGAAGCCCTGGTTGCCGCGCACGGCGCGCGCCAACGTGGCTGAACATGGGGACCAGTATGCTTGCCGAGCAACGCACCCTCACCAAGGCCGAGCTGGCCGAGCTGCTTTTCGAGCGGGTCGGCCTGAACAAGCGCGAAGCCAAGGACATCGTCGATACGTTCTTCGAGGAAATCCGCGACGCCCTGGCGCGCGGTGATTCCGTCAAGCTCTCGGGTTTCGGCAACTTCCAGGTGCGCGACAAACCGCCGCGTCCTGGCCGCAACCCGAAGACCGGAGAAACCATCCCCATCGCGGCGCGGCGTGTCGTCACCTTCCACGCCAGCCAGAAACTCAAGAGCGTGGTCGAGCAGGCCGTTCCTACAACGCCCGACGCCGCGGAGTGATACGCTTTGTCGGTAATTGTTATCGGCGCACCACGCATCGCGCGCATAAAATCCGCTTATGACACGTACTGAATCCACCGTTACCTTACCGCCCATTCCCGCCAAGCGTTACTTCACCATCGGCGAAGTCAGCGACCTGTGTGGCGTCAAGCCTCATGTGTTGCGGTACTGGGAACAGGAATTCACTCAGCTCAAGCCCGTGAAGCGCCGCGGCAACCGCCGCTATTATCAGCACCACGAAGTGCTGCTCATCCGCCGCATCCGTTCGCTGCTTTACGAACAAGGCTTCACGATCAGCGGCGCGCGCAATCGCCTGGGCGATGCGCGCGACGTGCCGCACGACCAGGACGCCGCCGTGCGCCTGTCGGGCACCGAGATGCAGTCGCTGCGCGCGGAACTCGGCAACGTGTCGGCGATGCTCGCCGAAGCCTTGGGAACGACGGTCACCAAGCCCGCCGCTGCTGCGACGACGCAGACCGCGCCCACTGCCTGAGCCGTTTTCTTCGCGACGCATCGGTTGCAATCCAGACCTTGATTTCAGTGCCCGCGACGCGCGACGCCATCATGGCAGCGCGCGTTGCAGCTAGTCTTGCCTTGCGCTTCGCGCGCGCCGCTTCATCACTTTGCACTGATGTGAACGGCGAACGCAAAGCGCAAAATTTTTTCCGGTATTCAGCACTTTTTTTGCACCAATGCGTGCAAACGTTTTTTAGTTCTGCTATACTCTTTTTCTTTCGGGGCGTAGCGCAGCCTGGTAGCGCACTTGCATGGGGTGCAAGGGGTCGCGAGTTCGAATCCCGCCGTCCCGACCAGTAGTTCCAAGGCCGTTAGTGAGAAATCACTAACGGCCTTTCTCATTGGTCTTGCGATCAAGTCGGCTATCTGCCAATAACCGCGACCTAAGACTTCAACTTAAGACCTCGTCCTATGGTGTCACGATGTTGAACCAGAACTCGAAGTTGTCCAGGGACGCAAACATGTCCGTGATTTTCTGCTGATCGCCGCTGACTTTTACGTCACCCTTGGCCAGCGCGTCCTTGAGCGTCATCTCCTTTAGCATCATCCGGTTGAGCGTTTCCCGGCTGAGCGACATGCTGGCTGTTGGCTCCTTGGCCTGCTTGCCTTCGGTGTGATTGAGCACGCTGTTCACCATCTCGAGCGTGTATTTCTGGTCGGTGTCGGTGAAATCAAGGTTCAGCACCACGTGCTTGCCTGCGGCTTTCTCACGATTTATCCGAACCGCGAAATAATCGAACAGCATGTCCAGCGTCATCGCGCGTACGGTGTCCGGGCTGGCGGTGTCGGGGACGGGCAGTTTCTGCACGCCTTCACGCAGTTCCTTCGCGCCCGTCAGGTAGAAATTGCGCCACGGGCCGCTTTCGGCCTGGTAGCCCATCTGCTCCAGGGCGTCGGCCTGCAAGTTCTTTGCTTCCTGGTTGTCGGGCTCGGCAAAGACTGCGTAATTCACCACCTCGGCCACCCAGCGGTAATCTCCCTTCTTGTAGTAATCGCGCGCTTTGGAAAGAATGGCAGGCACGCCGCCCATCATGTCGACGTAGCGCTTGGAGGCCTCCTGGATGGGTAATGTGTGCAGGGTGGCGGGGTTGCCGTTGAACCAGCCTAGATACAGGACGTATGTGGCGCGGACGTTGTGGTTCACCGATCCGTAGTAGCCGCGGTTGGAGAACTGCGTGGCGATCGCCTCCGGCAGCTTGACCTGCTCCGCGATCTCTTCCTTGTTGTAGCCCATGTTGGCCAGGCGCAGCGTCTCGTCGTTGATGTAGCGGTACATGTCTCGCTGCAGGCCCAGCTGCTCCTGAACCTCCTTCTTGCCCCACACCGGCCAGTGGTGCATGGCGTACATGACTTCGACGTCGTCGCCCCACAGAGCCAGCGCCTCGTTCAGGTACTTCGACCAAGCCAGCGGGTCGCGGATCTTGGCGCCGCGCAGAGAATAGGTGTTGTGCAGCGTGTGGGTGGAGTCTTCGGCCGTGTTCAGGGCTTTCTTCTCCTTGATGTAATACAGCATCTCGGCAGGCGCTTCGCTACCGGGTGCGTACAGGAATTCATAGGTGAGCCCATCAATCGTGCGCGTCTCGCCCGTCTTCTCGATGATGTCCGTAGGCGGGATCAAGGTCACCGTGCCGGCTGAGGTCGTCGTGCCCAACCCCGCGCCCACTTGTCCCGTCGCGCTGGGCGGCAGGAGGTTGCCGTACATGTAGCTTGCGCGTCGGCTCATGGCGGTGCCGGCCATGACGTTTTCCGCGACGGCATGTTCCAGAAACCCAAGCGGCGCGTAGATCTTGACGGTCCCGGCCTTCACGTCCACTTCATCCACCACCCCTCGTACGCCGCCGTAGTGATCGACGTGGCTGTGCGTGTAGATCACCGCGACCACGGGCTTCTTTGGACGATGCTGGAAATAGAGATCCAACGCAGCTTTCGCGGTTTCGGTGGAGATGAGCGGATCCATGATCGTGAGGCCGTCCTTGCCCTCGACGATGGTCATGTTGGACAGGTCGTAATTGCGAACCTGGTAAATCCCGTCCATCACCTTGAACAGACCCGAAATATTCAGCAGTTGCGACTGCCGCCACAGGCTGGGATTGACGGTGTCGGGCGCAGGCGCACCTTCCTTGATGAAGTCATACTTGGTCGGATCCCAGACCAGGTTGCCTTGTTCGCCCTTGATCATCCCGGAAGGAAGGGGGGCGATGAATCCCTTGTGCGCCAGTTCGAAGGAGGTCTTGTCGGAAAAGGGCAACTCCTGAAGGAGCGCGGCGTTGGCGTCCTTGGTGGCCTGTTCCGCGGGCTTGGGCGCTGATGCGGCCCACGCCGGGGGGGCGAATGCCAGTATGACTGCCGTGGTGATTGTGCTGATCCTTAAAGGCTGGCTGCGTGCTACTCGGGCGGAACATCTCCGTGCTGCTGAAGACGGGGAAAGGATGTTCATACTGGAAGTGAGCTTCATAACGACTTCTCTCCATGTATCGAGGCAGATTCACGCCGGCGGCGCGCCGGAAGAAACGGACGGCAGGTATCGAGTCGTGCGGGTGTCCTGAAGGAGGGGGAGGCGGCCTTGCCCGGAAAATGGGTGGGCGAGGGAATTTCATGACCGAAATCGCGTGCGGTGCAGCGGTTTACAGCTTTGTGGTGCAGGCGCAACGCGCGCCAGCAGGATACGGGAGGCGCCTTTGTTTTTCGCGCCAATTGCGTGATATTCGAACGAATCCGACCGTATGGCAAGGTGCCAAATCATGTTGGCCATGGAGAACGAGCATGTTCAACATACGCGCATTTGGGTTGCGATACGCTCCCTGGCCGCTGCGCAGCGGCAGTGTGCCGGGGTGCCTCGTGATAGGGCTCGCGTGTCTGGCGGGTGCCGAGGCCTCGGCCCAATCAACCCTTCGGTTGAGTCACGATGATCTACAGAAGCGTGCCAATGGGGTATTGGCGCTTATGTCTTTTTCCATCGTGCCAGACATTACGACAAGTTCGTTGTCCATTGGCAGCGCCGGTGCTTCCACCACGGGCTCAACCGAGTTTTTCATGACGCAGTTGGGTGGGGGCGACACGATCTCTGATTCCGTCCCTATCTACCTTGAAGGCGTGCTGGCCGGCAGCCGCTACGACCCCACCTTCATTGCGACCCAAGGCGCGGAGCAACGCCGCATCCCAACCAAGTGGAACAGTGTGTCGGCTACCGGCGGGATCGGTTGGGACTTCAAACTGACCGATGAACTGAAGCTGCGCCCCATCTTCAATGTCGCGTTGGGCAACGTCACGAGCGACTTGCGCGCGGCCAGTTGGTACGTGGGACAGCGCACGGGCAGGGATGTCGACTTTCTCGATCGTGGATCATTGAACGCGTACGGGTTGGGCGGGTCATTGATGTTGGACTACGAACATTACCGCCCGGGCTATGAGGTGGACGTGGAATTGCGGTACTCCGACATCCGCTTGAAGAGCTTCGACAGCTCGTCTGCGGTGCAGGGCAGCGCGGTGGCCCAGTCCGCCAATTTGTGGGCGCGCTACCGGGCCCCTACGGGTATCACCATGCTGCAGCGCCCATTGCGATATGTTCTGGAGCTTACCCATTCGGAGTTTCTAGGGGACCAGCGCGGCGCCCTGGGCTTTGACCGGCTGACGGCACTGGGCGCGGGTCTGGAGCTGGACTCTAGCGCCTATGACGTGTTCATCACGCGCACGAGGCTGGTCGGAAGATACGTGTTCGGCACCAATGTGTCGGGCTTCTCGGTCGGGCTGGCGGTGAGCTTTTGATGCGTAAACTCGGCATGTACCCGGCGCAGTGACTTTTGCAGGGGCACGCCTGAAATCTTGGCACACGCGTTCTTCCCGCTACAGCAAAAGCAACGCACCCGCCGCAACTGCCGTGGGACCCAACGCGCCAAGCAGCAGTCCGCCGATGCTGATGGTCTCGTCTGAAAAGCCGCGCTTTAGCAGCGCCACGCCCGCAGGATTGGGGGCGTTTGCGATGACCGTCAAGCCGCCGCCGGCGACGGCGCCCGCCACCAGCATGTATTTCGATTCGTCGGAGATGCCGTCGATCAGCGAGCCCAGATAGGTCAGTGCGGCGTTGTCGGTGATCGCGGTGAGCGCCAGGGATCCGAAGAATAGTGCGATGGGTTCCAGGCTGGAGACGATGGGCTGCAGCCACCACGCCTGCATGCCTCCCAGGATGACGAGGCCGGCCAGGAAGAAGCCAACGAGCAGCGCCTCTTTGAGAATCAGCGGATTCTGATGCCGCTCATAGGCTTGCGTGAATCCCAGGAACATCAGGAACAGGCCGAGAAACGCGACGGGATGGTGCGCCAGGGCAACGACCGCGGCCAGCACGACCAGGTGAACGATGACCACGGTGATCGGCACGGGAGGGCGCTCGGACCGGGTCATGCTTTCGGCCGGCAGTTGAAGCAGATACTTGCGCATCATGAACGTGGCCACGGTGGCGTTCACGACCACGGCAATGGCGGCTTTCCAGCCGAAGGTGGCCAGCATGAATGCCGAGTCCCAATTCCAGGTGGCGGCGACCATCAGAACGGGGGGCGCCGCGTAGGCGGTCAGTGTTCCCCCGATCGAAATGTTGACGAACAGCACGCCAAGCGCGAAGTACTTGGGAACGGCGGGAACCGACGGCCGAAACAATTGCGGGGCAAGCATGAGGGCCGCAATGGTCATGGCGGCCGGCTCTGTGATCAGGGATCCCATCAGCGGAACCGCGGCAAGGCCCAGCCACGCGGTGGCGACGGAGGTATGGAAAGGCAGGTTCTTTGCGATCAGGTTGACGGCGACCATGACCGTCTGGAGGACCGGGCGGGATGCCGCCACGACCATGACCACAAATACGAAGAGCGGTTCGGTGTAGTTGCGAGACTCGGCGTAGGCGAGCGCTTGATCTCCACCGGCGGCTATCGCCATGACGATCAGAAGCACAAAGGCCCAAAAGCCGAAGACGATCTCGACTTCGCCGAGCAGGTGAAACAGGCCGGCGTGGCGGGGATAGCGGTGGGAGAGCCGCTCGAACTGTTTGACCGTGAAGGTGTGGATCAGCGCCAATGCAAAGATGATGGCGGCTGCGATGTCGAGGGCATGGGGGATGCTGGGCTGCATGGACGCGCGGGCTCCTGCGTGGCGGCCCGACCAGCGCGTTGACCTGCCAGCGCGAAGGAATACGCCTGACACCCAGCCGGGTAGTGTATCTCGATCGCGGATTTCGGCCTACCCCATCGCGGTGGCCGCTGCGGGCACGATCGCGACGAGTGATGTATTTCAAGAGGCGGGACGAGGATTCATATTGTTCCTATCGACATACCTTTTGTATTTCCGGATATTGGCCAGGTTATCAATCGACGGGGGGCGATCGAATGGTCCAACGGTCAATCGAAGGTATTGTTCTTGAGACTGAAGCAGTCGGGGCTCTAGCGAAGGCGCTGGCTGTGCCGCGTCAGCTCAGGAGTTAGCGATGCGCTGCAAAGGGCTGGCCGGGCGGTTGTTCAGTCACGACTTCCGGCCGGTGTTTGATACCGCGGCGGTCGATACCGCGGCGGTCGATACCGCGGCGGTCGGCACCGCGCCGCCGACGGCGAAAGCACTGGTCGCAGGGCCGTCTCGTGACTCGAGTAACGTCGTGGGCGCAACGTCATCGATGGGCGATCGCTTTTACAACGGCCATGTATGCGTGCGCTGCGGGTACAAGATCATCCGGGAACTGTGATGCGCTCGCGCAGCAAGCGCGCTTGCCGGGGACAGCGCGGAGAAATTGAAGCGGCGGAAAGGGCCGCAGCGGCTAGAGGGAGGGAGTGTGCGGAGCCGCCCTCTGCTTGATCGAATGACAATCACGCCGCTGCGGCAATCAGGGTCCAGCAAACCCCGTTCCCGCCAGCGGGCCAGACTTGCTTAGTCCAGCGATTGTTGCAATAACCGGCGGCGGCGAAGCTCGGCAAGGCGGGCTTCGTTTTCCTGATGCCAGCCGGCCTGCCACGAGGCCAATCTGGCGCGCCAACCAGGTAGCGATTCGCCGGTATGGCTGGGCATGTTGGTTTCTTTCATGAGGGGGCAGGCAGATAGCGGCACACCATATCTGGCGGCTTCCTGGCCGGCTCTGTGAACGGGGTCATCCATTCGCGCCTCCTCGTGGGAAAGGTCCTGAGCCAAAAGATGAGCGCGATCGCCATCCTTGTCCAGAAAAGTTACGCGCAGAAATAGCGGGATGGATCATCGTCCGCACGGCTTTGCCGCGCGGCTACAGATGCACCCACTGCATCCACCACCCCTGGTAATAGCGCCTGCCGTCGATTTCCTCGAAGCCGCAGACCATCATGCCGCGATCGGATCCGAAGGTGAGCAGTTCGGGCTCGAGCAGATCGGGGATAGGGCCTTTCTGCGACGCGCCGAACTTGGCCAGGGTGTCCAGCGTCATGACGCTGATGTAGCGGCGCATGTCCTCGCGCATGATGGAATACATGCGGACCGTCCCGGTCACTGCAGGGGCGGGATCGTTGTCGTGGCGCTTCCGGCCCAGGATGTGGGTTCGGATGACGGTGCATCGCATGATGAAACTAAAAATACTGTATGAATGTACAGTATATGTCGATAAAAACGGGGCCGATTCACTTATCCCGGTTTCGTATCTGCACCGCGACATTTGCTTGCCATGCCAAATGCAAAGCGCCCCGGAGGCGGGGCGCATGTCCACGAGTCAATTGCACAGCCGCGCCATCGCGCGTGGCACATAGCGGAAACGGCCGCCAGGGGGCGCTTGGCCGCCGCCCGTGGCCTCCATCCATCCGGCTTCCCAGGCTTCGACCTTGTCGCTCCACTCGGAGATCGATTCGCCGGTATGGCCCGGCATGGCGGCGGCGCGATAGAACGGGCAATCCCACAAGGTCAAACCGTCTCGGGCTGCTTGTGCGCCCAGCTTTTGGATGTCTTCGCGTTGCATTGCAACCTCCTCCAAAAGTAGTTGGTCTGGACGCAAAGTATTCCGCAGCGACCTGTGATTTTCAATAGTGATGGCGCACCAAGCGGGGCGGTGCGGCCGTCATGCCGGCCACGTCTTCCTTGGCGTCGAAAGGCGTCTGTTATGCGTGCAATTTCGCGGCTCTGTGCCTTTTCACGTTCGCGCCGCGGCACGCACAATCTGGGCTTGCCGCCCGTGTCGGGTGGATCTTGAGGATGTTTGGATGCGCTACCGCTACGTGACGGCCGATGTGTTCACCGGCCATGCTTACCTCGGCAATCCGCTGGCTGTCGTGCTGGACGCGCAGGGTCTGGACGCGCGCCAGATGCAGCGGATCGCACGCGAATTCAACTATTCGGAAACCAGCTTCGTGATGCCGCCGCAAGACCGTGCCCATACCGCGCACGTGCGCATCTTCACGCCGGATCGCGAGGTGCCGTTTGCTGGCCATCCGAATGTGGGCACTGCGGTCGTGCTGGCGCGCGAGCAGATCGCGGCCGGGTTGCCGGCGCCGCAGGCGTTCGTGTTCGAGGAAGAAGCTGGCCTGGTGCGCATTGCGTTGACATACGGGGAGCACGGCCTGCAGGGTGCGCAGCTGCGCGCGCCGCAGCCGCTGTCGCGCGGCAGCGAGGCGCCGTTGGACGCGGTGGCCAGGGCGCTGCGTCTGGATTGCGCGGACATCATGGTGTCAACGCACGCGCCGATGGTGGCGTCGGTGGGCTTGCCGTTCTTGGTGGTGCAGGTTGCCAGCCGCGACGCGCTGCGCCGCGCGTCGCCCGATGCGGCGGGATACGCGGCCTTGATGCCGCAACTGGGCGCGAAGTCCATCTATGTCTACACCACCGACACGGCAAGCGAGGCGATGGATGCGCCCACCGATATCCAGGCGCGGATGCTGACGAGCCGCATGACCGAAGACCCCGCCACGGGCAGTGCGACGGCGGCCGTGACGGCGCTGCGCGCCTCGCTTGCGGGCAAGGGTGCCCTGCGGCTGCGCGTGGGGCAGGGCGTGGACATGGGACGTGCAAGCCTGTTGCTGGCGCATGCGGAGCCGCGGGACGATGGCGTGTGGGCTAACGTGGCCGGACAGGCGGTGGTGGTGATGGAAGGCACACTGCCCGCGCCCGCAAGCGATTGACAAGGCAGCGTGGGGTTTGCGGGCGGCAGGGCGCCTCGTGTAAGCTGCAGCGCATGAACGCACCGCACCTCGCTGCCGCATCGCGCGCAGATTTCCGACGAATCACTCGACGTCTCCGTTGAGTGGCTAGCCGTGTTCGGGCGCCGGTTATGAGGCGCTTATCCCAGAAGGCCACGATACCCCTCGTGGCCTTTTTGTTTGATTGCGTTTTGCATCCGGGGCGTATCGCAAGGCCTTCGTTCTTTCATCACAAGGAATGAAGCATGTCTCAGCAAGACCTCGCCATCCGGCCGTTTCAGGCATCCGACGAAACCGCGCTGATCGCGTTGTGGCAAGCCTGCGGGCTGACACGGCCGTGGAACGATCCGCGCAAGGACATCGCGCGCAAGTTGACGGTGCAGTCCGATCTCTTTCTGGTGGGTGAATTGGATGGCGCCATTGTCGCGACGGTGATGGGCGGCTACGACGGCCATCGTGGCTGGATCAATTATCTGGCCGTTTCGCCCCTGCACAGGCGGCGCCACTTCGCCTCGGCGCTGATGCGGGCGGTCGAGCGCAAGCTGCTTGAGATGGGTTGCCCGAAGATCAATCTGCTGATCCGTTCCGAGAACGTCGCGGTGAAGCGCTTCTACGACAGCCTGGGCTTTCAGGAAGACGCGGTGATCAGCATGGGCAAGCGCCTGATTCCGGATCTTTGAGGATTCGGCGGGCATCAGGCGCAAGGCGCTTGATGCCCGGCATGCGCGGCGAGCCGGGCGCATGCGGGCGGCGCCCGCGTCGCTTGGTCACGCGATGTCAGGCGTCAGATCGCCTGCGTCAGATACACGGCTTCGCGGCCCACGATGGGCATGCGCGTGGGCATGAAGATCGTGCAAGCATCGCACGGGGAGCGGATTTCTTCCGTGCCATTCATGGCAATCAGTTCGCCCTTGTCGAAGGTCTCAAAGCCAATCACCGGACGCGTGAAGGTGAAGTCCTCGGACTTCACCATGTGGACCTCCAGCAGGCGATAGCGCTGCGGGGTGGGCGGGGCCGGGGTGCCGGCCGGCGTGTCGATGAGGCCCAGATGCGCGAGAAAGCGCAAGGTCACGTCGGTGGCGAGTTCGGCCGCGGAACGCGAAAAATGCTGTCCGCATTCGACAACGAGCGCACCGCCGCTGTCGGACAGCGGATCGCCATGATGGCCGTAGCCCATGACCCCAGTGCCCGGAAACTTGTCTTGCGGCATGACCAGGTGCACTTGCGGCGAGCCGACTGCAGCGGCCAGCGCGGTGTTGCGGTCCATCTCGTTGTAGACCCAGAAGGGTTGCACGGGCGCGCGCGTGGAATGGATGTCCAGCACGAAGTCGGCGGCGTCCAGGACAGGGCGCATCTCGCGGGCGCGGCGCAGTTCCGGGCTGTCTTCCGCGCCGTCCAGCATGGCGGCCGACCAGATGCGGTTCAGGTTGTGCACGAGCTGGCGGTTGTCGTAAGGTCTGTCGATGTCGAAAGCCTCGTAGGCCTCGACGTGCGCAAAGCTGACCGTCAAGGTGCCGATCTTCGGGCGCACGCCGGTGTCCAACAGATGGGTGGCGGCCACCATGCCACAGATCTCGTTGCCGTGCGTGATGGCGTTGATGAGCACGTGCGGTCCGGGCTTGCCGGAGTCGAAGCGATGAACGTAGGGGATGCCGGTGTTGCCCTCGCGATAGGCGGACAGGTCTCGCGGCAAGACTTCCAGCGGAGCGGTATCAGGTTCGAAGACGGGTTTGTTCATGGGGTCGATGGCAGGTTTGAATGTGAGCCGGTAGGGGCAATCAATTACGCGCAGCGCAGTGGCCTGACATTATGCGCCGGTTCGCCAATTCGGCGATGAGGGCAAAAATGCGGGTTTTTAGCGCTGATTTTTTCAACTTCAAGATGCCTTCGCACTAGGCGAATTAGTACTGTTTTACCCCTTAAAAACTCTGCTTTCCAAGCCTTTTTGTTTGGTGCATATTGCGGCCCGTTAGTCGGAATTCAGAGGTGCAGCATGAGCGGGTGGCCAGAGCGTCATATCAACGGTTTTCAAGTGCAGTGTGAAGTGGTGGACTTGGAAACTGGGGTTTTGGCTATCGAAATCATGGTCCGCCGGCAGGGCAACGAGGCCGCCGCCCAGCGGTGGTCGCTGCCCCGTTTCGTCACCTTCAACGATCCTGCCGCCGCGCGGCGTCATGCCGAGCTGGTGCTCTCGGGCATCCGGACCGTTGACGAGTTCACTGGCGAACCCCGATACGGAATTCTCTAGCGCTCGCTAGTGTTTTGTTTCGTTTATCACATTCATGTGTCTTGTCGGACGTGGAATGCCCGGTACAGTTGTTCATGCATGACAACAAAAGGAGAGTTCCATGTTTGACGCTTATCCCGTTCTGCGCCGCACCGGCATGGCGATTGCAATCGGCGCCGCCGGCGTTCTGTTTGCAGGCTGTACCACGACCACGCCTTCCAAGTCTCCGGCCGCTTCGACGGCAGAGCAGCGGCAATCGATGAACAGCGCGGCCAATGCCACGCTCGCCAAGCTGTATGAAGCCGCTCCCCAGTCCAAGGACCTGGTTGCGCGCGCCAAGGGCGTGCTGGTGTTCCCCGACGTGCTGAGCGGCAGCTTCATCGTCGGCGCCGAGCATGGCAAGGGCGTGCTGCGGGTGAACGGCGCAAATGCCGGCTACTACAGCACGACGGCGGGCTCGATCGGCTTCCAGGCCGGCGCGCAATCGAAGGCGATGATCCTGCTCTTCATGACGGATGACGCCTTGAACAAGTTCCGCAACAGCAGCGGCTGGACCGTCGGCGCGGACGCCACGGTGGCGGTGGTCAATATCGGCGCCAATGGCCGCATCGACACCAACACGGCCCAGCAGCCGGTCGTGGGCTTCGTCATGAACAATGGCGGTCTGATGGCTGGCGTGTCGCTCGCGGGCACCAAGATCTCGAAGCTGGATCGCTGATCGCGCGAGCCCCCCAGTCAAAACGCCGCGGCATCAAGCCGCGGCGTTTTGTTTTGCTGCGGAGCAAGGCGGACCTGCTCCGCGGCCTTTGCCGGCCGGTCAGCCGATCACGTCATCGCTGTTTTTGAGGACGGCGGTTTCGCGATCGATTTCGGCTTGCTCGATGGCGGGGTCCAGACCGCGCCAGCGAAGGATGTGGCCGCGCTCTTCTTCGGGCTCCCAGCCCAGCATGCCGTAGCGCGTGATTTCAGTTTCGCCGGAGGCGAACTCCACTTCGAAGTAACCCTGACGATCGGGTAGCGTGTTGCCGGGGAACCAGTCGGTTTCGGGCATGGTGTGCTCCTTGCTAAGCGATGGGAGGGATGCTGGCGCCGGAATGAACGAAACGGCGCCATGCAATTTGATTGTGGGCTTGCCGCCGCAATCCCGCAAGCGATCGATGGATACCAGATGCGGCGTCAGGCCAGCGGCACGGCGGTGGTGTAGAGCACCTGCTTCAACGCAAAGCTGGACCGGATGCTTGCCACCCCGGGAATCCGCGTGATGTGTTCGACGATCAGCCGTTCCAGCGCATCGACGTCGGGCACGAGCGCGCGGATCAGGTAGTCGGCGTCGCCCGACATCAGGTAGCACTCCATGATTTCGGGCAGCACCGCGATCTCGCGTTCGAACACATCCAGCGCGGCCTTGCGTTGCTTGTCGAGCGAGATCTGAATGAAGACGTTCACCTTCAGGCCCAGCTTGCGCGCGTTCAAGAGCGTGACGCGGCGGTCGATGAGTCCTTCGGTTTCCAGGCGGCGCACTCTCGCCAGGCAGGGCGAGGCGGACAGATTCACGCGGGCGGCAAGTTCCACATTGGTAAGCCTGGCGTCGCGCTGCAATTCGTTCAGGATGCGAATGTCGGTGGCATCCAGGTTGATTTCCGGCATAAGTCACCTCAAGACGGCGGTTTTACGGTGCAGGTGTGCCGAGTATGCCGGTAAACGACGCATAAAGCGGTCAAAAATGCTGGGGTTTACCCTATAGACTGTTCCGTTCTTCGGCCATTTGGCCGGAATGCAGAATATTCAGCGGCAGAGCAGGGTAGTGATGAGTCAGCAAGGCAGTCTTCGCAGGTTTCTCCCGCTTGCGGGTGCGGTCGCCATCTGGGGAGGAAACTGGCCCGTGATGAAACTGGGGTTGGCCCACATGAGCCCGTTGTGGCTGGCTGCCAGCCGGTTCGGATCCGCCGCGCTCATCAGCGTGCTGGTGCTGGCCCTGCTGGGTCGCCTGCGTTTGCCGACACGCCAGGAATGGCCGCTGGTCGCGGGTGTGGCCTTGCTGCAGATGGGCGCCTTCACCGCCCTCGCGCTGTGGGCGTTGCAGTATGTGGCGCCTGGACGCGCGTCGGTCATTGCCTATGCGACGTCCATCTGGGTGATCCCGCTGTCGTCGCTGATCCTGAAAGAGCGCCTGTCGATGGGCCAATGGCTGGCGACGGCGCTGAGCTACGCGGGCATCGGCGTCATCGTGGCGCCCGCGTTCAGCCCGTGGCAGGCGCACACCGTCATCGGTCTGGTGATGCTGCTTGGCGCATCGTTCGCATGGGCCTGCAACATCATCCAGCTGCGCGCCAATCGCCACGTTCGCCTGGGCGCCGACATGATTCCCTGGCAGACCGCATTGGCCACGATACCGCTGGCCGCGTTGGCCTGGATGCGTGACGGCGCGCCGACCTTTCTGGTCGATGCGCAAGCCTGGCCGCTGATCCTCTACACCGGACCGCTTGCCACTGCGCTGACGTTCATTGTCGTGCTGAGCATGACGCAGAAGCTGCCGCCGGCCGCGACGTCCATTGCGATGCTGTGCGTGCCGGTGATCGGGCTGATCGTGTCGTCCGTCGTGTTCCACGAACGCATCTCGCCGGACCTGGCGCTTGGGCTTGCGCTGATCGCGGCCAGCGTGGCGGCCTCGGCGCTGGCCGCGCGCCTGCGGCCGTTGGCGCTGCGACCTTCATAGAAGGCTCTAGAATGGCGTGCGCCGGAAATGGTGCCGGCACGTCATGCGGAACGCGCAGCGGATATGGACTCGTTATATGTAGTGGTCGTGGTGGGCGCCATGGCCGCGGGCTTCGTGCAAGGCTTGTCCGGGTTTGGTTTCGGCATGGTTGCCATGTCGTTCTGGGCCTGGACCGTGGACCCGCGGCTGGCTGCGGCGATGGCGGTGTTTGGCGCGTTGACCGGACAGTTGCTGGCGGCTTTTACCGTGCGCCGGGGCTTTGCCGCCGCGCATCTGCTGCCATTCATCGCCGGCGGATTGCTGGGCATTCCGCTAGGCGTGAAAGTGCTGCCGCATCTGGATCCGACGGTGTTCAAGGCCTTCATCGGCGGGCTGCTCGCGATCTGGTGCCCGATCATGCTGTTTGCGGCGCGCATCCCGCGCATCACGGTAGGCGGCAAGGTTGCCGATGGCGTCGCGGGCGCGATTGGCGGGGTCATGGGCGGGCTGGGCGGGTTCACCGGGGTGATTCCGACGTTGTGGTGCACCTTGCGCGGCTTTGACCGCGACGTGCAGCGCGCGGTGATCCAGAACTTCAACTTGTCGATGCTGATGGTGACGATGGCCAGTTATGTGCTGACCGGCGTGGTCACACGCGACATGCTGCCCCTCTTTGCGCTGATCGTGCCGGCAATGCTGGTGCCGACACTCTTGGGCACGCGCGTGTATGTCGGCATCAGCGACGTGGCGTTCCGCCGCGTCGTACTGGGCCTTTTGACGGTTTCGGGCGTTGCGTTGCTGGCGTCGTCGGTGCCGCGTCTGCTTGGCTGACCATTGGCTGACACGTGCCGGACGGGCTTGACGGCCATGCTATCGTAGACAAATTCACGAGAGAACCACGCATGGCATTGCATCGTTTCGAAAAGGGCGAACTGGGACATTGGCTGCGCGTCGTGGCCGACAACAACGAGCCCGGCGCAGTCCAGACCGACGTGCCCGCAAACGTCGCGCAAGCGCTTGAGACATTGCGCTGCATTCAGGCCGGCGAAGACGGCCGCTGGGTCATCACCGACAAGGGCAGGCTCTCGCTACGCATGGAAGAGCCGGGCGCCATCCATTTGCGTTAGGCCATTTGCGGTCGTCGCACATTTGCGGCAACCGCCGGCTTACGCACCATGTCAGCGTTCGCGTGCCTAAGGCGGCAACGAAATTACCGCATGGTTGCGAATCTTTTCGCAGTATTTCGTGCGCCTCGCCGCCGCCGCTGTGCCGTCCGGCATATCCTGAGACGGAATGTGCGAATTGACATCTTTCCGTCGTATCCGGCCCAGCGTCTCGCCAGTAAGATGAACTTTGCGTGACGTTTGAAGGTCTATTGTCTTGCGCGGGAAATTTTGTCCTGTTGCACGTCACGCGTGGTTCGCGCGTTTAGGTAACCGACTGGGAGGTAGCACATGCAGCATCGTGACCAGGAAGTACTGATCGACGTTTCCACAGCGGCCATGGACACCGGCGGATATGGCGTATTGCTGACGGTTACGGCTGAGGGCGGCACCGAAGTGGATGCCGCGTTTTCCCACTTGGGCAACTGCGCTTCGTTGGACGAAGCTCGTGATCGCGCGGAAATCTTCGCGCAAAACTGGGTAGAGGAAAATATCTTCCGATAGGGCTTGCACCCTGGACGGAGCTGATCGGCACGACCGGTCTGTGTGTGCATGAGCACGTGGCGGATTCCTGCGAGATGGCGACGACGATTTCGGTTATCGTTGCTGCTCCAAAACCTGGGGCCCTCGTCGGGTTTGCGCCGTTCCAAGATGACTGCCGCACAGACCAATTCCTTTCTTGCGGATGATATCCGCGCGCTGCGGGCGCATTTTGATTCTGTCGTGTTGCCCATGTGGTTGGACCGCGGCTTCAACGACGCGCTCGGACTGCCTTACGAATCCTTGGACGCCGCCAGCGGTGAACCGCTGCCCGTGACGCGTTATCGCGCCATGGCGTGCGCGCGCCAGCTTTATGTTTTTGCGCAGGCGCCTGGCGAGGCGGCCGCGCAGCACGCTGATCGCCTCTTCGAATCCCTGCGTCGTGTTTTTCAGGACGAGCATGGCGGTTGGCGCTATAGCGTCGACGCGCAGGCTCGGCCGCTGGACGATACCCAGGACCTGTACACGCACGCGTTCATCGTATTGGCCGCGTCGGCGTATTTCCAGCGCAGCCGCAATGCACAGGCGCGCAAGCTGATGCTGGCCACGGCGCGCACGATCGAGGCGCGTTTCAAGACCACGGATTCGCTGTACCACGCGGCGCTGAGCGCGGACTTTTCCCAACCTTTGAAGCCGCCGGCGCAAAACCCCATGATGCACCTGACCGAAGCCTATCTGGCGGCGGCGCAGGTTGCCGAACCGGCTGGGTTTGCGCAGCACCTGCGCGAGCTTGCGCAAGGCGTCAGCCAGTTCTTCGTCCACGCGCCCACGCAATGCGTATCCGAGGCGTTGCAGGGTAGCGCAGGCAACCGGCTGGAGCCGGGTCATCAGTTCGAATGGCTGTCCCTCGTGCACGAATCGGCGCAGG
The DNA here is from genome assembly GCF_029866465.1 of Achromobacter mucicolens. Taxonomy (NCBI): domain Bacteria; kingdom Pseudomonadati; phylum Pseudomonadota; class Betaproteobacteria; order Burkholderiales; family Alcaligenaceae; genus Achromobacter; species Achromobacter mucicolens. The sequence goes on from NZ_CP123364.1 coordinate 1,964,701, forward strand.
TGTTCGAAGGCCTGGATCTCGCCGAAACATTGCCGCGCGCCGTGCAATGGTCGCGCGCCCATGGCGTGGATGCCGCGGGGGTGATCGCGTCGCTGGATGAATCGGGAGCCGTGGCGGACGATACGCGCCGGATCTGGGCGCAGACGGAATACCTGAGGGTCTTGGCCGTGATGGGCGATCTGCCGGCACTGCAAACGGCTCTGACAAGCTTTCGCGAGCGGTTTCTGCATCCGGGCGGCTGGCATGAATGCCTGGATGCGAAGGGCAACGTGACGCGGGCCGACATGCCGTCGACCTCGCCATATCACTTGGCGACCTGCCTGGCCGCGTTACAAAACGTTGTATCCTAATCACGTTAACAATTTTTATTCCCAAGTTGAGGGCGAATTAATAGAAAGACATTGGTGAAATCCCTTACAATTTGCTAACACTGTTTGTGGGGAAGCATCAATGAGCGTTATGTGTTTGGCTTGCCAACGCATTAATCCAGGCCTTGCCGGTGTTGCGCCGCATTCGCACCTGGGACATCAAGGATTTACCAACCCAACGCAGAAGGGCCGGGAGGAAAGCCGCGAAGACCACTTCCGCTGCCTGAATTGCGGCGCGAAATGGCTGCGCGAGACCGACAAGTGGGGCGTGGACCTGGGCTTCAAGCTCGCGCCCTGACCGGATCCGCCGGCAACTCGTACGACACGGGCCCCTTTATGGGGCCCGTTGCTTTTGGTTGCATTAGCGGCCATTCCCGCACGATTGCGGTTGAAGCTCAGGCGGGAGCGCCGGCCGCCATGACGTCAGGATCCAGGCTGGCGGTTTCCAGCAGCCATTGGCGGAAACACGCCAGGGCGTAGTGGTCGCGCCGCTGGGCGGGTGCGCAGAGGTGGTAGCCGCGGTCGATACGGATGGCCAGTTCCGGGAAGGGGGCGGCGACGCGGCCAGCCTGCAGTTCGTCTCGGACCAGGCAGCGTTGCAACACAGCGATGCCCATGTCGGCCATGACCGCACGGATCAGGATCGATACCTGATCGAACCCGTTCGACAACGTGACGCTGGCGCGAGGCACGCCGGCCGCGGCGAACCATTGGGCCCAGTTTTCCCGGCCGTTGGTGTGATACAGCAGGGGCTCGCCCAACAAGCCCTGCGGCGTGCTCCACAGGTCCTTGGCCTGGCGTGCCGCCAGCCGCCCCGGGTGGCAGATCACGACCATTTCGCGGCCGATGACGTAGTCCGCGTGCCAGCCCGGCCACTGGTCGGGCGTGCCCGACAGAATGCTCGCATCCGGCGTGGCGCCCGAGAAGTCTTCGTTGCGGCGGTAGGCCGAGAAGCCGAGCTGTATGTCCGGGTGGCGCTGGTGGAAGTCCGGCAGACGCGGCACGAGCCACGCGCTGGCCAGCGTGGGCACCGAGGATAGGGTCAGGCGCAGCCGGCGGTCGTCAGCGCGCAATTCCGTGCTGAGCGCTTCGATCGCATGCAAAGGCGCCTGTGCGCCGTCGTACAGCTTGCGGCCGGTCTCGGTCAGCGTGAGGCCGTGGGCATTGCGGTGCATGAGCGGCTGGCCGAAGTGCGCCTCCAGGCGCGAGATGGCGCGGCTGATGGCGCCCTGGGTCACGCACAGCACCTCTGCTGCCTGGGTGAAGCTGCCCAGCCGGGCCGCGGTCACGAAGGCATGCAGCTCGGACATCGAGGGCGAATGCAGGCGCATCTAGCATGACCTTAGGTAATGAAGGAGTGCAATATAGTCGTTTGAAAGGGGATCGTAAAGTTTGGACACTGGCGGCCTTCAGCACGACAACCCAGGAGTCGCCTCATGTCCCGCCGTCTTTTTGGCCGGTCCGCGCGCTTTGCGCTCGCCGGCATGTTTGCCACGTTGTCCTTTGCCGGCATGTCGCATGCCGCCGACTATCCCGCGCGTCCGATCAAGCTGGTGGTGCCGTTTGCCGCGGGCGGGTCGACCGACATCGTGGCGCGCCTTGTGGCCGAGTACGCGGGCCGCGACCTGAAGCAGACCATCGTCGTCGAGAACAAGGCGGGCGCCGGCGGATCGCTGGGCATGGAACAGGTGGCGCGGTCCACGCCGGACGGCTACACGATCGGGATGGCGACCATGAGCACGCACGGGTCGAATCCCGCGGTGTTCCGCAAGATGAACTACGACCCGGTCAAGGATTTCGTGCCGGTGGCCAACGTGCTGGCCGTGCCCAGCATCTTCGCGATCAACCCCAATGTCCCGGCCAAGAACATGGCCGAGTTCGTCGCGCTGGCCAAGGGCGCGCCCGAACGCTACAGCTTCGCGTCGCCGGGCGTGGGATCGCTGGGGCACGTGAACATCGAGAATTTCATGATGCTGTCCGGCATCAAGCTGCTGCACGTGCCGTACCGTGGCGCGGGGCCGGCGTTGAACGACGTGATGGGCGGGCAGGTGGACGCGATCACGGACAACCTGTCGTCGACGCTGCCGCAGGTGCTGGGCGGCAAGCTGCGTCCGCTGGCGGTGCTGGGCGCCGAGCGCTCGCCGCTGCTGCCCGACGTGCCCACCTACATCGAGCTGGGCTATCCCGACATGGGCACCGGCGGCTGGTTCGGCCTGGTCGCGCCGGCCGGCACGCCGCAGACCGTGGTGGAGCGTCTGAACAAGGCCGTCCGCGCTGCGATGGAAGATCCGGAATTCCGCAAGAAGGCCGAAGACGTGGGTGGTACGCTGATGCCCACGACGCCGCAAGAATTCCAGGTGCAGATCGACCAGGCCCTGGCCCGCTACGCAAAAGTGGCGAAGACCGCCAACATCCAGGCTGATTGAACGATGACGACCGCCGACTTCCCCGCTGTTTCCGTGCATGAACCCACCGGGCCCGCGTTGCCGCTGGTCTGTGATTCGCCGCATAGCGGCGAGCGCTATCCCGATGACTTCGGCGCCTCGGCCACGCTGGCGCAATTGCGCCAGGGCGAGGACACGCACGTGGACGCGTTGTGGTCGGCGGCGCCCGCGCTGGGCGCCACGCTGGTCGCGGCCAATTTTCCGCGCGTCTATATCGACCCGAACCGCACCTTGCAGGATCTGGATCCGGAGCTGCTGGCCGAGCCCTGGCCCGAGCCGCTGGACCCCGGCGAAAAGACGCGCCTGGGCAAGGGTCTGATCTGGCGCCGGATGGACAAGGCCACGCCGATCTACGACCGCAAGCTGACGCTGGCGCAGGTGCGGCATCGCATCCAGGCGTACTACGAGCCGTATCACGCGGCCTTGACCACGGCGATCCGGCACGTCCACGAGCGCTTCGGCGCGGTATGGCACCTGAATCTGCATTCGATGCCGAACGACGCCTATGAGCGGCTGGGACGCCAGAGCGAACATCCGCTTGCCGACTTTGTGCTGGGCGACCGCGACGGCACGACGTGCGAGCCGGAGTTCATTGCGCTGATCGAGACGGCGCTGCGCGACAAGGGCTACACGGTGGCGCGCAACGACCCGTACAAGGGCGTGCAGCTCATCGCGCAGATTGGCCAGCCCGCGCTGAACCGGCACAGTCTGCAGGTTGAGATCCGCCGTCCGCTCTACATGGACGAAGCCACGCGGGAACGCAACGCGGGTTTTGACGCGTTGCGCGCGGATCTGTCGCATGTGCTGGAACAGGTGGCGGCCTATGTGCGCGTGCGCGCGCAAGCGGTCACGTCGACAAAATAGAGTCGTTTGAATAACCGGCGCGCAGGGCGGAATCCCGCGCCGGTCCCGGCTTAAGTTTTCTTGGGGCAAGCCGTTGTGAACGTGTCGGCGCGCCCGATCGATCGCGCCCAAGGAAACCGCAATGTCCGAGAAGATCATCGATGGATTTTCAGTGGTCGCCTATGCGACCCAGCCCGAGGGGCGCATCCCCGCGCGCGCGTTTCTGGAGACGCGGCGCCTGCCCGTGAAGGCCGCCGAAGCGCCTGCGCCTGCCGATGACGCCGAGCCCGACGCCGAAGCGGCTGCGCCCGAGCCGGAAAGCCAGGCCTTCGAGATATTCCTTTCGCGGCGCTTTCGCAGCACGATCGAGGCCATGTCGGCGGCGCGCAATGCGCTGGACCGGGTGAAGTCCGTGGATGCGGACGGCGTGCCGGACCCGTTGCCCGAGTAGGCTGCCGTCAGGCGGGTCAGGTCAGGGTGCTGCGCATGAGGATGTCGATCAGCGCGCGGGTGGGTTTGCCCGGCGCCGGGGCCGAGATCACGATGAATTCCACCGGCGGCAACGCGGGCAGGTTGGCCGCGCCCGCGGGCGCCGACAGGCCGGCGGTGGACAGGTGCGAGGGTTGGACGGTGATGCCCAATCCTGCGCGCGCGGCCGCCTGGCAGCCTGCGTAGCTGGTGCTGGTGCAGACGATTTGCCAGCTTCGTCCGGCGCGCGCCAGCGCGTCCAGCGTCAGCGTGCGTGTGACGCTGGGTTCGCGCAGCAGGATCAGCGGAAGCGGTTCGTCGGACACGATCCGCAAGCCTTCCTTGGCGCGCCACAGCAGCGCCTCTTTGTGCAGCGTCTGGCCGCGGCGGTCGCCACGCCGGCGCTTGCCGATCATCACATCCAGGCGGTTGTCGTCCAGCAGCTTGTAGAGCTCGCTGGTGACGCCGATGGTCAGGTCCAGCTCCACTTCGGGATGCGCAAGCCGGAACGCCGCCAGGACGTCGGGTAGGGGACCCATCGCCAGATCGTCCGAGGTGCCGAGCCGGATCCGGCCGCGCAGCCGTGGCGCATCGAACAGGCGTTCGGCTTTTTCGTGGGCGGCCAGGATGATTTCGGCATGCACGAGCAGGCTGCGGCCATCGCTGGTCAGGGCGAGCGAATGCGTGTCGCGCTGGAACAGCCGGCGATTCACGGCCGATTCGAGTTGCCGGATGTGTTCGCTGACGGTGGGCTGGGTCAGGCCCAGCCGGCGCGCGGCCTCGGTGAAGCTTGGCGCGCCGGCGGCGGCCGCGAAGGTCTTGAGCCACAGGGGATTGAGCATGGGCGCGGTCTGGTCATAGGAAATGCCGATGACAGTTAAAGTACCCAGTGGCCTTCACGATGGCAAGGGGCGCGCCTATAGTGGGCGCATTTTCTTCGACACGTCCCTGCAATGCGCCGCTTTCTGCCCGACCAATTCACGCTCATCCTGATCGCCACCGTGGCGTTCGCCAGCTTTTTCCCGGCGGTGGGCAAGGGCGCGACGTTCATGATGGTGGCCAGCAACGTGGCGATTTCGCTGCTGTTCTTCCTGCACGGAGCGCGGCTGTCCACGGACGCCATCGTGTCCGGCGTGAAGGACGTGCGCCTGCACGGGCTGATCCTGGCCTGCACCTTCCTGCTGTTTCCCGCCTTGGGGCTGGGCCTGCGCGCCCTGTTTCCCGGGCTGCTGACGCCGTCGCTGTGGCTGGGCGTGCTGTTCGTCTGCACGCTGTCTTCCACCGTGCAGTCCTCGATTGCGTTCACGTCGATGGCGCGGGGCAACGTGCCGGGTGCGATCTGCGCGGCGACGGCCTCCAACCTGTTGGGCACCGTGCTGACGCCGCTGCTGGTGGCCGTTTTGCTGCATCGCCAGGGCGGCGGGCATGGTCTGGCCGACGCCGGCCGCATCCTGCTGCAGCTGTTGCTGCCGTTCGCGGTGGGCAGCCTGCTGCGGCCGTGGATCGGGGCGTGGGCGCTGCGCAACAGCCGCACGCTGTCCAAGGTCGACCGCAGCTCGATTCTGCTGGCCGTCTACACCGCGTTCAGCGAAGCCGTCGCGCAAGGCATCTGGCACGCGTTTCCGGCCATCGACCTGGCCTCGATGGTGCTGGTTAACGCCTTGCTGCTGGGATCGGTGCTGGTGATCACGACGTGGGGCAGCCGCAAGCTGGGGATGACCAAGGAGAACGAGATCACGCTGGTCTTTTGCGGATCGAAGAAGTCGCTGGCGTCGGGCATTCCGCTTGCGACGGTGCTGTTTGGCACGTCGCAGATGGGCGTGGTGGTGTTGCCGCTGATGATCTTTCACCAGATGCAGCTGATGGTCTGCGCGGTGCTGGCGCGGCGCTATGCCGAGCGCGAGGAACCGGCGGCGGCGGTGCCGGCCCGGGCGTAAGGCCCCGCGCGGCGCGCCGCCGGCCGATGGGGTCAGGCGGCTGCGTCCAGCGGCTGGATCTTGCCGGCGGGCTGCCAGAAGACGCTGCCGTCGCGCTCGGTGACGGCCAGCGTGGTCAGGCGTCCGTTCTTGCAGGGCCCGCCCACGCAAACGCCCGTGTCGGGCTGGTAGGTGGCGCCGTGGCGGGCGCACATGATGAGGTCGCCCGCGCGGGTGAAGAAGCTGCCTTCCCAATCGAGTTCGACGCCGATGTGGGCGCAGCGGTTCAGGTAGCCGTGCACCTGATCCTGGTAGCGCACGAAGAAGGCGGTGGTGCGGCCCGCGCCATCGGTCACGGGCACCTTCACGCCCAGGCCGCCGTTGACCAGGTCGCCGGCGGCGCAGACGAGCACTTCGGGAAGGGTGGGGGAATCCTGCATGGGAGGCCTGGCTATCAAAGGGTGCGATGTTCGGACAGGGGGCGCGGCTTGTCAATCTGCGGGCGCGGACCGTGCGCTCTCCTGCTGGCGGGTCCACATGCCGGCGTAGATGCCGCCTTGGGCGAGCAGTTGCGGATGACGGCCGCGCTCGACGATGCGGCCGTCGGCCAGCACGATGATCTCGTCCGCGTCCGCCACCGTGGACAGGCGGTGCGCGATGATCAGCGTGCTGCGGCCCTGGCTGACCTCGCGCAGGTTCGCCTGGATCTCGCGTTCCGTATGCGTGTCCAGGGCGCTGGTGGCCTCGTCGAACAGGAAGATGGCCGGATTCTTGAGGATGGTGCGGGCGATTGCCACGCGCTGCTTTTCACCGCCTGACAGCTTCAGGCCGCGCTCGCCCACCAGGGTGTCGTAGCCGTCCGGCATGGTCAGGATGAGGTCGTGGATGTGCGCCAGGCGCGCGGCGGCCTCGATTTCCGCTTCCGTGGCGCCGGGCCGCCCATAGCCGATGTTGTAGCGGATGGTGTCGTTGAACAGCACGGTGTCCTGCGGCACGACGCCAATCGCGGCGCGCACGCTGGCCTGCGTGACGTCGCGCACGTCCTGGCCGTCGATCAGGATGGCGCCGCTGTCCGCGTCATAGAAGCGGAACAGCAGGCGCGCGATCGTGGACTTGCCGGCGCCCGAGGTGCCGACCACGGCCACTGTTTTGCCGGCGGGAATGGAAAAGCTGACGCCCTTCAGGATGGCGCGGCGCGGGTCGTAGCCGAAATGCACGTCGCGGAATTCGACGGCGCCGCCCGAGACCTGCAGCGGCGTGGCGCCCGGGCGGTCGGCCACTTCGCGGTCCTGGCCCAGCAGCTCGAACATGCGCTCCATGTCGATCAGCGCCTGCTTGATTTCGCGGTAGATGAAGCCGAAGAAACTAAGCGGCGTGTAGAGCTGCAACAGATAGGTGTTGACCAGCACGAAGTCGCCCAGCGTGTAGCGGCCCTCGGCGATGCCGTTGGCCGCCATCCACATCACGAGCGTCAGCCCCACGGAGATGATGGCGGCCTGGCCCACGTTCAGGATCGACAGGCTGACCTGGCTGCGCACGGCGGCGCGTTCGTAGCGGGTGAGCGACGCGTCGTAGCGCCGGGCCTCGTGCTCTTCGTTGCCGAAATACTTGACCGTTTCGTAGTTCAGCAGGCTTTCGATGGCCTTGGTGTTGGCCTCGGAGTCGGTTTCGTTCATCTGGCGCCGGAACTTGGTGCGCCATTCGGTCACAGCCAGGGTGTAGGCCATGTAGAGGACGACCGTGGCGCCCGTGGCCAGCGCCAGCCAGCCGTCGAACATCTTCCACAGCACGACGCAGACGAGGCTGATTTCGAAGAACGTGGGCAGGATGTTGAACAGCAGGAACGACAGCAGCGTCTGGATGCCCTTGGTGCCGCGTTCGATGGCGCGGTTCAGCCCGCCGGTCTGGCGCGCCAGGTGAAAGCGCAGCGCCAGGCTGTGCAGGTGACGGAAGATCTGCAGGCCGACGGAACGGATCGCATGCTGGCCGACCCGCGCGAAGATCGCGTCGCGCAGTTCGGAGAACAGCAGCGACAGAACGCGCGCGGTGCCGTAGGCCAGGATCAGCCCGAGCGGCACGGTCACCGTGCCGGGCGCGCCCTTGCCCAGCTCGTCCACCGCCTGCTTGTACAGCAGGGGCACGTAGACGGTCGCGGCCTTGGCGGCAAACAGGCACAGCAGTGCCGCCACCACGCGCAGCTTCAGGCCGGTCTTGCCGGGCGGCCACAGGTAGGGAAAGAGGGTGCGAAGCGTGGCAAGACCGCCGCCCTTGCCGGGCCGCGTTTCAGGAGGATTCATGGGTCGGGATGCCGTGGTTGAGGCGGGCTCCACCAGGGGAGTTAAGCCGTTTGCAGGGCATTATGGGGCACCAGCGGTACTATTTGAGGCATAACCCCTGGGCACGGGTGCACCTTAACCGGGGGCGTCAAGGCGGTATCGCGACACGGGCGCAGCGCGTCGGGCCCGTTTCTTTCTCTTCCAACCGGGGGGCCGGCCGGCTGCTCCCCTGGTTGCGCGACCGGGCGCGTTTTCGCCGCGCCGCGGTGGCGTTGCATGCTATGGAGGGTCTTATGGCGAAGGTACCCGCAGTGAAATTGAACGACGGAGGCAAGATTCCGCAGTTGGGCCTGGGCGTGTGGCAGGTGCCTGACGATCAGGCGGCCTCCAGCGTGAAGGAAGCGCTGGCGGCAGGTTACCGGTCGGTGGATACGGCAGCCATCTATGGCAACGAGGCGGGCGTGGGTGTGGGATTGCGGTCAGCCGGCGTGGCGCGCAAGGACCTGTTCATCACGACCAAGCTGTGGAACGACAGGCATGGCTACGACGACGCGCACAAGGCGATGGACGAAAGCCTGGAGAAGCTGGGCCTGGCGTACGTGGACCTGTACCTGATTCACTGGCCGGTGGCCGGCAGCGAGAAGTTCCTGGACGCCTGGCGGGCCATGATCGAGATGAAGGAAGATGGCCGCGCGCGATCGATCGGCGTGTCGAACTTCACGCAAGCGAATCTGGAACGGCTGATCGACGCTTCCGGCGTCACGCCCGCCGTCAACCAGATCGAGCTGCATCCCGGATTTACGCAGGCGGCGCTGCGGGCCTTCCACGCCCGCCATGGCATCGTCACCGAATCCTGGAGCCCGCTTGCGCAGGGCAACATCACGAAGGAAAAGGTGATCCTGGATCTGGCGCAAAAGCACGGCAAGTCGCCGGCCCAGGTGACGCTGCGCTGGCATCTGCAGCACGACCTGGTCGTGATTCCGAAGTCCATCACGCCGGCGCGGATCCGCGAAAACATCGACGTCTTCGACTTCGAACTGTCGCCGGCCGAGATGGCGGCCATCGACGGCATCAAGGAAGGCCCGCGGCTGGGGCCGGACCCCGAGAAGTTCGCGTAACGAGCGGCAGCGGGCACGGCGGGCGCGGCGAGCGGGGCCGCGCGGCAGTCCTGGGCCGCCCGATTGCGCCGGCAAGCGGCCGGCTAGTGATCGAGCGGGAAAACCCAGTAGCGCAGGATCACCACGAGCAGAATGGTGAGGGCGGTCCATGACGCCCAGTGCCACGCGCCGGTGCCCAGTAGGGCGGCCAGCAGGCCGAAGATGCTGAGGGCGCCCAGCAGGATCGGCATGCCCCACACGAACAGGAAGCCGCGGCCGCCTTTGCCTTTGAACTGGCTCATGCGGGTGTCCTTTGCGGGGCGGCGGCTGCCTGGTGTTTCTTGATGAGGTCGTTGATGCGCGCTTCGGTGGCGCGGCGGCGGGCCAGCCACAGGTACAGGCCGCTCACCAACACCACGATGGTGACCAGGTCGAGCAGCGCCCAGATGATCTTGAGCGGCAGGCCGCCGTAATCGCCGAAATGCAGCGGCCGCGAGACTTCCAGCGCGGTCAGGTACCACGGCATCCGCGCGACCGTCGTCAGTTCGCCGGTCCGGCCGTCGATCAGAACGGGCGTATTCAGCTTGGACGTCAGCGGCGTGTCGCCGCGCATCCAGGCGATGAAGTGTTGCGGGCTGCCGAAGGCGTTGCCGGGGAATGAAATGAACGAAACCTCGTTGCCGGGCATGGCCTTGCGCGCGGTGTCTGCCGCCAGTTGCGCCGATGCCAGTTGCGTGGGAATGGGCTGGCCCTTGTAGGGTTCCAGGACGCGAGGCAGTTCGGTGGACTGCCATAGCCGGAAGAGCGGCGTGGACAGTTCGTTGACGACGCCGGTGACGCCCACCACGAACGCCCAGACCAGCGTGACGATGCCCAGCAAGTTGTGCAGGTCCAGCCACTTCAGGCGTGTCGAGCGCGTGGCGCGCACGGTGCCGAATTCCAGCTTCTTCATGAAGGGGCCGTACAGCACGACGCCCGACACGATGGCCACGCAGAACAAGAGGCCCATGAAGCCCAGGAACAGCTCGCCCGCCAGCCCCGCGAAAAGGTCCACATGCAGCGCCAGCATGACGCCCATGAACGAAAACTTGTCTTCGGAGTAGAGCGGGCCGTCGAGCAGCACATCGCCCGTGCGCGCGTCCATGCGGATGGCATGGCCCGAGGCCTGCCCGTCGCCGGGCGTCTTGGCCATGCCGACGAAGACCTGCGGTTCGTCGGGGTCGAAGAACAGGTAGTCGACGACCTCGTTCGGGTACAGCTCGCGGGCGCTCGCCACAAGCTTGTCGAGGTTGGCGGGCGGCGTGCCGGCAGGCACCTCCGATAGCGGCTTGGCATCGTCCAGCCAGTGCTCGATCTCGTGATGGAACACGAGCGGCAGGCCGGTGAGACAGATGATCAGCAAGAAGATCGTGCAGACCAGGCTGGTCCATTTATGGACCAGATACCAGGTTTTGATGGTGGACGCGGCGGTCATGGCGGCGGCGGGGGAGCGGCCAGGCGCAACCCCCTCAAGAACGGAACGGGAAAGGAGGAAACATTATCACGAACAAGAGCGATTCTCGTAACGCTATTTGACCCTTTCGGCGTCCGGGCTGGCCGTGGGGACAGAGCAAAGCGGGTTAAAAAGAAGGGTCAGATTTTTCCTTGCGGCATACCCGAAGCATCATGGAGCAGCGTTTTCTCAAGGTCCCGCGCAATGAAGCCGGCCGCGATTTTGCGGTGGGCGACGTGCACGGCCATTTTTCGCGTCTGCAACAGGCGCTGGATGAACTGGGGTTCGACCCCGTCTTCGATCGGCTTTTTTCCGTGGGCGACCTGGTCGACCGCGGGCCCGAGAACGAAGCCGCGCTGGACTGGCTGGAAAAGCCGTGGTTTTACGCGGTGCAAGGCAATCACGAGGACTACGCGATTCGCCATGTGCGCACTGGGCAAGTGGACGTGAAGAACTGGCGCGGTTACGGCGGCGGCTGGTTTCTGGATTTGCCTGCCGAGCGGCAAGCGGTGTTTGCCGAAGCCTTTACCCGGCTGCCCATTGCCATCGAGGTGGAAACCTCGTCGGGCGCGGTCGGACTGCTGCATGCCGACTGCCCGGTGCTGTTCTGGCCCCGGCTGGAATCCGCGTTGCAGGACCGCTACAAACGCACCAGCGCGGCGTGCCAGTGGTCGCGCGACCGCCTGCGCCAGATGGACCGCACCGGCATCCTGGGCGTCAGGGCGGTGGTGGCGGGGCATACCCCGGTGGCATCGCCGCTTGCGCTGGGCAATGTGTATCACATCGACACCGAAGGCTGGAATGGCGGCTACTTCACCTTTTTGAATCTGGAATCCCTGCAGGCGTGGCCGCGCGAAGTCGTGACCGAGGCCGCGGCCGCCGAGTAGCGGGGGCGGGTCCCAAAAGAAAAACGGGCGCCGAGGCGCCCGTTTTGCGTGATGCGCGGCGCTTACAGCGGCCGGGCGGTCACCGTGCCGGGGCTGGTGACGGCGCTTGCGCTTACGCCGGCCGAGTCGGTCGGCGCAACCGCGGCAGGCAGGGCCGGCGGCTGCACGCCGCCCGCGGCGGGCATGGCCTGCGCCTGCGGGGCGGGCGCGGCGTCCGCGCGCGGCACCGGGATCGGCATCAACGGCGGTTGGATCGGACTGTCTTGCGGGGCTGCGGCGCCGCCCGGGGGCAGCGGCTTGACCGAGGTGTCGACGCCGTCCGTCGAGCGGTTGTTGTTCAGGAAATCGGTGAGCGCGTCGCCGGAAGACAGGTCCAGCGAGGCCACTGCCTGGCCGGGCGGGAATTCGGAGAAGTAGTACTCGCCGTTGTCCACCAGCAGGCCATCGGGACGGGGCGCCGGCTTGGCTTGCGGCACGTCCTTGAGCACGGGCTGCATGTAGTCCAGCCAGGTGGACAGCGCCAGACCGCTGCCGAACTCGTTGGTGCCCAGCGACTTGGGCTGGTCAAAGCCCATCCACACCGTGGTGGCCAGCGTTTGCGTGAAGCCCGAGAACCAGACGTCGACCGCGTCGTTCGTGGTGCCGGTCTTGCCGCCGATGTCGTTGCGCTTGAGCACCTGGTGCGCGCGGGCGGCGGTGCCATTGACGGTGACGTCCCGCAGGATGTCGTCCATGACCCAGGCGGTGCGCGGGTCGATGGCGCGCGCCTGCGCATCGCCGGCCACGACGGGCTGGGCCTTCATCAGCACGTTGCCGGAGCGGTCCGTGACGTGGTCGATGAGGTAGGGCGTCACGCGATAGCCGCCGTTGGCGAACACGCTGTAGCCATTGACGACTTGCAGCGGCGTGGCGCCGCCCGCGCCCAGGGCAAGCGGCAGCACGGCCGGCCAGCGCGACTTGTCGAAGCCGAAGCGCGTCAGGTAGTCCTGGGCATATTGCGGGGAGATCGCCTGCAGGATGCGGATGGACACCATGTTCTTGGACCGCATGAGGCCCTGACGCAGGGTCAGCATGGGTTCGTACTTGTTGCCGTCGTTCTTGGGCTGCCAGGCCTTCGAGCCCGTCTGCTCGGCGGTCAGCATGAAGGGCTGGTCGGAAATCTGCGTGGCGGGCGTGAGGCCCCGTTCCAGCGCGGCCGCGTAAACGAACGGCTTGATGTTCGAACCGGGCTGGCGCCAGGCCTGCGTGACGCGGTTGAAGTGGCCGCGATTGAAGTCAAAGCCGCCGATCATGGCGCGGATGGCGCCATCCTGCGGCACCATCGACACCAGCGCGGCCTGCAGCGCCGGCATGTTGATGATTTCCCAATTGTCGCCGTTCTTGTGGATGTAGACGACGGAACCGCGGCGGATGCGCTGGGTGTCGCTGGCCTTGGGATTGAGCGCGCGGGCGACAACCGCCAGGGCCTTCTTGTCCGAGATCGTGATGATGTCGCGTCCGCTGCGCGCCACGGTGACTTCGGTGGGGCTGGCGGCCAGCACGACGGCGGCGAGCAGGTCTTCGCTGTCGGGCGACTTTTCCTGCACGCCATCCAGGACCTCGTCGAGCGCCTGCGGATCCTTTTCCACGCCGTCGGGCAGGTCGACCTGGTCTTCCGGACCCGGATAGACGGCGCGGCGCGTGTAATCGATGATGCCGTCGCGCACGGCGCGGTAGGCGGCTTCCTGGGCCTTGGAATCGATCGTGGTGTAGACGTCGATGCCCTGCGAATACGTGTTTTCCTGGAAGACGCCGTACATCAGCTGGCGGGCCAGCTCGGCGGGATAGTCGCCATGCACCGCGAAGCCACGTGCGCTGCTGCCGTCCGAGCCGCGGATCGTGAGGCGCTGGTTCAGGGCCTCTTCGGTCTGCTCCGGCGTCAGGTAGCCCAGCGTCTTCATGCGGCCCAGCACGTAATGCTGGCGGATTTCCGCGCGCGGGAAGTTGGTGATGGGGTTAAAGCGCGAGGGCGCCTTGGGAATGCCGGCCAGCATGGCGGCTTCGGCCGGCGTGACTTCCGACAGCGGCTTGCCGAAGTACGTGCGCGAAGCGGCCGCGAAACCATAGGCGCGATGGCCCAGGTAGATCTGGTTCATGTAGAGCTCGAGGATCTGGTCCTTGGTGAGCTCGGATTCAATCTTGAACGTCAGCAGCAGTTCGTAGAACTTGCGCGAGTAGGTTTTCTCCGACGACAGATAGAAGTTGCGCGCGACCTGCATCGTGATCGTGCTGCCGCCCTGGGACTTGGAGCCCTTGACGATGTTGGTCAGCACGGCGCGCGCAACGCCCATCCAGTCGACGCCGCCGTGGCTGTAGAACCGGTCGTCCTCGGCCGCCAGCACGGCTTGGCGCATCACCGGAGGAATCTCGTCGAAACGCAGCACGTTGCGGTGTTCTTCGCCGTACTCGCCGATCAAGACCTTGTCCGCGGTATAGACGCGCAACGGCACGCGTGGCCGGTAGTCGGTCATCGCGTGCAGGTCGGGCAGGCTGGGCCACGCCAGGGCCAGCGCGAGGCCGAGCAGGATGGCGCCGCACACGGCTGCGCCGGCGGCTGCGATGCCCGCTTTGACCAGGAGAGGTTTCCAGGGGAGGCCCGATTTGCCGCCCGGGTTGGCGGAGGATTGCTGGGGGGTGCTCATTGCAGGCGATTCTAGGTCAGAACGCTATAGACCGCCCAGGGCGCAATAAGGTTTCGGTAACGAAATCTGCCCGCCCAGGGGGAATTCAGCGTTATGTCAGGCGCCTCCGGCGCCGGGGACGGATTGCAGGTAGCGCTGCGGGGGCGCGCCCAGCGCTCGGTGGAACATGGCCGAGAACGCGCTGGCGCTACGGTAGCCGAGGTCCGCGGCAATCCGCGCGACGGGCTCGCCCAGCGACAGGCGGCACACGGCGTCGGCCAGGCGCACCTGCTGCACCCATTGGCGGTAGTTCAACCCCAGTTCGCTTTGAAACAATCGGATCAATGTGCGGCCGCTGGCGCCGATTTCGCTGCCCCAGTCGTCGATGCCGCGCTGCAGGCCGGGCTGGTCCAGGATGGCCGCGCAAATGGCTTGCAGGCGCCGGTCGCGCGGCCAGGGGATCTGAATCGGCACGACACGGGCCGCGGCCAGTTCGGAAAGGATCAGTCCGGCGACCTGTTCGATCCGTCCCCCCAGCGGGTAGTCGATGGGCTCGGCCGTCAGCGCCAGGATCAGTTCGCGCAACAGGCCGCTTACCTCGATCACCTGGCACTGGGGCCAGTAGCCCGCGGCCGCTTCGGCCTGGATGTAGAGCGAACGCATGGAGACCGCGCCCACCATGTCCACGCCGTGCGGCACGCCGGCCGGCACCCAGAGCGCGCGCAGCGGCGGCAGGGCCCAGAAGCCGCTGGGCGTGGTGACGCGCATCACGCCTTCGATGGCGTAGATGAGCTGCGCGCGGGGGTGCGAATGCGAGCCGGTCTGCGCGCCCGCGGGAAATTCCTTGGCCATTGCCGTCACGATGCGCGGGCGATGCTGGTAGTCCTGGGCATTGATGCTGCGCGCGGGATCGGGGGCGGGGCGCACGACCATGGTGTCACTTCCGGCAAAAGAATGAGGGCACGCCCAAAAGCGCAGTGCGCCTATTTTGTCACTTTGGCGACGAAAATTGGCAGATCGCGCGGACGCCGGATTTCTACACTTGAGGCCTGGTTCCGGCGTCTGGCCGGCTGTCCTTCAATCTTTCTTGCGCGACCCATGAACTCCGCCCAGAATCCCGCCGCCGGCCTGGCCGCCACTCCGCCCGCGGCACCGGCCGCCTCGTCCGATCCCTCCACCGCCTTCAAGGTGTTGGGCGCCATCAGCGTGGCGCATCTGATGAACGACATGATCCAGTCGATCCTGCTCGCCATCTATCCGATGCTCAAGGATTCGTTCAGCCTGACGTTCACGCAGATCGGCTTGATCACGCTGGTCTACCAGCTTGCCGCGTCGTTGCTGCAGCCCTTCATCGGCTTGTACACCGACCGGCATCCGAAACCGTACTCGCTGCCGGTGGGCATGGGGTTCACGCTGGTGGGCCTCTTGCTGCTGTCGATGGCGCCGTCCTTCGGCTGGCTACTGGTGGCGGCGGTGCTGGTGGGCACGGGCTCGTCGGTGTTTCACCCCGAGTCGTCGCGGGTGGCGCGCATGGCGTCGGGGGGGCGGCACGGGCTGGCGCAGTCGCTGTTCCAGGTGGGCGGCAATGTGGGATCGGCGCTGGGACCGCTTCTGGCGGCGCTGGTCATCATTCCGCACGGACAGGGCAGCGTGGCGTGGTTCTCGGTGGCGGCACTGTTCGGCATCGGGGTGCTGATCTGGATCGGCCGCTGGTACAGCGCGAACCGCGTGCTGCTCAAGCCGCGCGCGCGGCGCGAGGGCGCGGACAATGGGCTCACGCGCCATCAGGTGATGGGCGCGTTGGCGGTGCTGGGCGTGCTGGTGTTCTCGAAGTACTTCTATCTGGCCAGCCTGAACAGCTACTTCACCTTCTACCTCATCGACAAGTTCGCGCTGTCGGTGCGCGAGGCGCAGCTGTATCTCTTTCTGTTCCTGGCCGCCGTGGCGGTGGGCACCGTGGTGGGAGGACCGGTCGGCGACCGCATCGGCCGCAAGATCGTGATCTGGGTGTCGATCCTGGGCGTGGCGCCTTTCACGCTGATGCTGCCGCACGCGAACCTGTTCTGGACGGGCGTGCTGGTGGTCATCATCGGCGTGGTGCTGGCCTCGGCGTTTTCGGCGATCGTGGTCTATGCCCAGGAACTGGTGCCGGGCAAGGTGGGGATGATCGCGGGGCTGTTCTTCGGCTTTGCGTTCGGCATGGGCGGCCTGGGCGCGGCGGTGCTGGGCAGGCTGGCCGACGCCACCAGCATTGGCCATGTCTATCAGCTATGCGCCTATCTGCCGCTGCTGGGCGTCGTGGCCATCCTGTTGCCGAAAATGCGGCGCGTGTAGGGGCGCCCGCGAGGATCGCAGGAGTGGGGGCGCCAAACGTACGCGCCACGCCCGCGGGGCGTGGCCGTCGACGCACGGAACTTTACGGATATTTGCGTAAGTTAACTGTCAATTACTGCAAAGGGAACGTCACGGCGCGGGCGCCTTGGCGTATTCTTTCGTCGCAGGCCGTGCGATCGTCTTGGCGCGGGCAGTAAAGGTTCTGAACGAACAGGCGCGCGTTGCCTCGATGGGCAAACGCGCAGTGGGTCATTTTGTCGTTCTGGTAACAAAAAGCATCAAAAATGCTGACGTGTAACGCGTTATCGATTGCGAACCCAGTGCAACTGCAATTCCCAACGGCGGGGCAGGCCCAGAAGGCCTGAGCCGGAACAACCATGACGACTAGCTTGTTTTTCCTGATGTGGGGACTCGCCACGGCGCTTGCGTTGCCGCTGCTGCTGCCATTTCATGGCCGCGGCGTCGAAGGCGTGCCAGCGTTCATGGCGGCCAATGCGCTGGCCGTGCTGTCGATGCTGGCCTACGCGTGCGCCGAAATGATGCCGCCCGCGGCCTATGTGATGGTGTCCAACGCGGCCTGGGCCGTGTCCGCCGCGCTGGTGTACATCGGCGTGCGCCAGTTCTTCGGCTTGCATCCGCACATCCTGCGCACGACCGTGTTGTGCTCGCTGTGCACGTTTGGCTTTGCGCTGCTGCTGTATCGCAACGACAGTCTGCTGTCGCGAATGATGCTGTATTCCGGCTACACCTGCGTGCTGATGGCGGCAACGGGCTGGGTCATCTTCCGGCAGCGGCGGCGCATCCAGACCAAAGGCGTCGTGCTCTACCTGCTGCTGGCCTTCTTCGGGCTGGTGGGATTGCACGCGCTGCGCGTGTATGTCTACGGCGCGGGCGTGGAAGCGCCGGTGTCGCTGCTGCAGCCGTCGGCGTGGGGCCTGTTCTTCATCGTTTGCGGCTCGGTCACGGTGCCGGGGCTGTTTCTGGCGCTGCTCTTTATGATCCAGTCCAGCCAGGCGGAAAAGATGCAGGCCGCGCTGACGTTCGACAGCCTGACGCAGGCCTACTCGCGGCGCAGCATCCTGGACGAGCTGGAACGCGAGCTTCAACGTTGCGAGCGCAGCGGCGGGAAGCTGGCGGTGCTGGTGCTGGACATCGACCATTTCAAATCCATCAACGACCGCTATGGGCACGCGGGCGGCGACACTGCGTTGCGGCACTTCGCGCGCGTGGTGCAGAACGCGGTCCGGTCGAGCGACCGCTTCGGACGCATGGGCGGCGAGGAATTCGTGCTGCTGATGTACGACTGTGATCCGGCGAGCGCGCTGGTGCAAGCGCAGCGCGTCTGCGACGCCTTGCGCGACATGCCGCTTTACCTGCAGGGGTTGGAAGTGCAGATGACCACGAGCGGGGGGCTGGCGTCCTACCAGCCCGGCGATAGCGCCGACGTGATCCTGGCGCGGGCCGACGTGGCGCTGTATCGGGCCAAGGAACAGGGGCGCGACCGGGTGGAAATGGCCTGGAGCGGCCGGGGGATGGTTCGGGCAGGCGGCGGCCAGCCGGCCGCCGCCAGGAATGCCCTGGAGGCCGAAGCCGCGGGCACTACGGCTTGAGGTGTTCCGTCAGGAATTTCTCCATGGCCTCGTAGAACTCGAACTTGTTCTCGTCGTTGTGGAAGCCGTGGCCTTCGTTGTCCTTGACCATGTATTCCACATCGACGCCGCGAGCCTTGAGCGCCGACACCATCTGATCGCTCTCGTCCTTGTTCACGCGCGGATCCTTGGCGCCTTGCGCCACGAATAGCGGCGTGCGGATCTTGTCCGCATGCAGCGCCGGCGACGTGGCGGTCAGGCGGTCGCGGTCCCGCACCGGGTCGCCCACCATGTCCTGCATCTTGTCCAGCATCGGCTTCCAGTAGGGCGGAATCGACTTCATGAACGTAAAGAGGTTGGACACGCCCACGTAGTCGACCGCCGCGGCGTACAGGTCCGGCGTGAAGGCCACGCCGGCCAGCGTGGCGTAGCCGCCGTAGCTGGCGCCATAGATGCCGATGCGCTTGGGATCGGCGATGCCTTGCTTGACCAGCCATTCGACGCCATCGGTGATGTCGTCCTGCATCGCCAGGCCCCATTGTCCGAAGCCCGCTTCCCAGAAGTCGCGGCCGTAGCCGGTGGAGCCGCGGAAGTTCATCTGCAGGACGCAGAATCCGCGGTTGGCCAGGAATTGCACTTCGGGGTTGTAGCCCCAGCCGTCGCGGGCCCAGGGGCCGCCGTGCGGGTTGACCACGCAAGCCAGGTTCTTGGGCGTGCGGCCCGCAGGCAGCGTCAGGTAGCCGTGGATGGTGCGGCCGTCGCGGCTTTGGTAGCTGATGGGCTGCACCCGCGACATGTCGGCCTCGGGGATCGCCGGATTCAGGTCCGCCAGCTTGGTCAGCGTGCCGGCCACCGCGTCATAGATGTAGCGCGAACCGGGCGTGCGGTCGTTGTAGGCGGCGACGATGAACTTGTTTTCGTCGCGGTTGCCGCCCTGCAGGACGACGTCGTAGCCGGGCAGGCGCTCGGCGAGGGTCTTGTACAGCGCTTCGGTTTCGGCGTCGAAGAATTTGTATTGCGGCTTGTCGGTCTGGTAGGACGCGACGGTCAGCACGCGGCGCTTGCGCGAGAATGCCGCGCCGTCCAGGTCGACCGCGTCGGGCGTGAAGATGACGTCTTCAACGTCCGGCGTGGCCGGGTCAATGACGACGAGCGAAAGCTTGTCGCGGCCGCGGTTGCTGAGCGCGTAGAACTTCTTGTCGTCGAACGTGAAGAACGCGGGGCTGACGCTGGTGCGGTAGTCGGTGGTGATGAGGGGGCGGAAGTCTGAGGCTTCGTCGTCGCGGTAGAGCAGGGTGGTGTTCAGCCCGTCGCTGGCGACGGCGGCGCGCACCTTGCCGGCGTGGTCGGTCTGCCAGCCGACGATGTCGCCCGGGTTCTGCGCCACCAGCACGGCCGCGCCGGTGTGGACGTTGACGCGGTAGACGTCGAAGACTTCGGGGTCGCGCTGGTTGTGACTGATCAGCACGTGGTCGGGATCGTCTTCCAGGTCGTCCTCGATGCCCGCGCGCACGCCCTCGTAGGGCGTCAGGTCGGTGATCGTCCCGGTCTTGGCATTGACGGCCAGGACGTGGAAGTTCTCGTCACCGCCAAAATCCTTCTGGTACAGCACCACGTCCGCGCCTTTCCAGAAGTAGGCGCTGATGTCGCGCGCGGTCTCGCGGGTCAGTTGGCGCGGCTCGCCGATGAGCTCGCTGCCTTGCAGGGGCTGCACATAAATGTTCATGCGGGCCGGATTGCCGTCCACGCTGGTCGGCTGCATGAACGAGAGCGTCTGGCCGTCGTCCGAGAGCCGGAAAAAGCCGCGATCCGGGTTGCGGAAGAAATCTTTCAGGGGATAGGCGCGAGGAGGCGGCTGCGTGGCGCAGGCACCCAATGAGGCGCCGACAATGCCGGCCGCCAGGACGGTGCGCAGGAATGAGAACAAGGGAAACCTCCGTGATGTCGATCCGCGTTGCAATGGCCGGTCGATAATGCCATAGCCGCGCGAGGGGTGTCGAACCGGCCCCACTTATGCCGCCAGGCGGTTTGCGGGATAATCGCGGCAATTCTTCTGGAGATTTACATGTACAGGAATCTGGTCGCGGCCTCGGCGCTGGCCCTGGGGCTGGCCGGCTGCTCGCTCGGCATTTCGCCGGACAGCGCGTCGCCGCACAGCGAATTCAAGGCGCCGGTGGCGTTCAAGGACGCCTACGATGCGGTCATCCGCCAGTCCAACGCCTGCCTGCGCAGCACCGACAACGCCTACCGTGTCGTGTCCGACCTGAACGAAAGCGCGCAAACCGGTGTGGTGCGCGTGCTGGCGCCGTACTCTGATCGGGAAATGTCGCGCGTGGACCTGAAGTCGCTGGGCCCGAAGTCCACGGACGTGCGCGTCGTGATGTGGGGCAAGGGCACGTGGGATGCCGCCGCGATGCGCGCCATGCAGGACGCGGTGTACTACGGGCTGGTGTCGTGCAGCACGTACATGCCGCTGGATCCGCGTCCGCCCGTCAAGCCGTCGCGCGACCTGCCCAGGTAGGATAGGGAGCCTGGTAAGGTCAGTCGCCGCCCGGACGGCGGCGGATGATCTTGAAGGTGGCGGTGGCGCGCGCCACCAGTTCGCCGTCAGCGCGGCGGATGTCGCCCTCGCAGAAGGCGATGGAAGCGCCGCGGCGCAGGCACCGCGCCTCGATGACCAGATCGCCGGTGGCGGGCGACAGGAACGTGGTGTTCATGTCGATGGTGGCCATGCCTTCGGTGGCGTCGGCCGAGCCGCGGGCGGCGGCGCTCAGGGTAAAGTCCAGCACGCTCATCAGCGTGCCGCCGTGCACATCGCCGCGGCTGTTGGTCAAGTCTTCGCGCCACGGCAGCGTCGTGCGGGCGTAAGCGGGCGCGATGCTTTCCGGCACCAGGCCGATGAAACTCATGAAAGGAATGGTCAGGCCGAAGTAGTCGGTGTTGGCGCGGGCGGGTGCAGTCATGGATCCGTCGGGGGCAAGAAGGGATAGCGAATTGTCGCCGGTCATAATATATGTTTTTGCCACGGGATTGAGGCCATGACGGGGCAGGCGCCCGCGCAGTCCGCGCGCAAGATCGTGCATGTGGACATGGATGCTTTCTATGCGTCCGTGGAGCAGCGCGACAACCCCGACCTGCGTGGCAAGCCCGTGGTCGTGGCCTGGACGGGCCCGCGCTCGGTCGTGTGCGCGGCCTCGTACGAGGCCCGGCGCTACGGCATCCATTCCGCGATGTCGGCCATCAAGGCCGAACGCCTTTGCCCGCACGCGATCTACGTGCCGCCCGATTTCAACCGCTACCGCGACGTCTCGCGCCATGTGCGGCAGATCTTCGCGCGCCATACCGATCTGATCGAACCCTTGTCGCTGGACGAGGCCTACCTGGACGTCACGGTCAACAAATGCGGGCTGCCGTCGGCCACCGAGGTGGCGCAGGTGATCCGCCAGCAGATCCGCGAGGAAACCGGCCTGACCGCGTCGGCGGGCGTGGCGCCAAACAAGTTCCTGGCCAAGATCGCGTCTGACTGGAACAAGCCCGATGGGCTGTTTGTCGTGCGGCCCAACAAGGTGCTGGCGTTTCTGGAGTCCTTGCCGGTGCGCAAGGTGCCGGGCGTGGGCAAGGTCACGCAGGCGCGCCTGGAGCAGCTTGGAATCCAGACGGTGGGCGACCTGGCGACGCACAGCGCGCAGGAACTTGAGCACTATTTCGGCCGCTACGGCCGGCGCCTGTATGAACTGGCGCGCGGCATCGACGAACGCGAGGTGCAGACGGACCAGCCGCTGCAACAGGTGTCCGCGGAAACCACGTTTTCCAACGATGTCCGGCTGGATGCCGTGGGAGACGCGCTGGACCGCATGGCGGAAAAAGTGTGGGATCAGGCGCTGAAGAAGGGCGCCTTGGGACGCACGGTGGTGCTCAAGCTGAAGACCGACCGCTTCCGCATTCTGACGCGCAGCCAGACCTGCGCGCAGCCGCCAGCATCCGCCCTGGAACTGGCCGCGCTGGCTCGGCTGCTATGCGAACGGGTCGAACTGCCGCCGGACACGCTGTACCGGCTGGCGGGCGTGGGCATGAGCAACTTCGCAGACCCGGCGGAGCAGTCGCGCCAGCCGGATCTGTTTGGGGGGGCGTTTTAGTTTGCGAGGCGGGCTTTCACTTGCTGCGACAGCGCGGTCATGTCGGCGCGGCCGGCCAGGTTCTGCTTGAGGATCGCCATCACCTTGCCCATCGCGGGCGCGCCGGTCACGCCTTGCGCGGCCACTTCCGCCAGCGCGGCGTCGATGGCGGCAGCCACTTCCTCGGGCGTCGCGGCCTGGGGCAGGAATTCCTGCAGCACGGCGAGTTCGCCCTTTTCCTGCTCGGCGGTTTCAGTGCGGCCAGCCTGCTCGAACGCGGCGATGGACTCGCGGCGCTGCTTGACCTGCTTTTCGATGATGGCGGTGATTTCGGCGTCGGACAGATCGCGGCGTTCGTCCACTTCCTTCTGCTTGACGGCAGCCAGCAGGAATCGCAGCGTGGTCAGGCGCTCGGTGGCCTTGGCGCGCATCGCGTCCTTGACGGCGTCGGACAGGCGGGTCTTGAGCGTAGCAGTGCTCATCGGTAAACCTTTGTGGTGTTGCGGTAATCGGGAAGTGTAAACCGGGCCGGGGCGCACCGGGCGGCCCCGGCCCGTTGCGCTTACTTCACCGTGGCGAGGTCGCCGCGCAGCGCGACGCCTGCCACCATGGCGCCGGCGTGGCACTCGTAATCGGTGGTGCTGCGGTATTCGTTCTTGCGGTAGTAGCTGACGATATTGGTGACGGCATTGGCGCCGGCCTTCTTCGCGGCTTCATGCAGCGCGATCACGGCGGACTGGGCCACCCACACGCAAGCCTCTTCGTCCTTCTTGGCAAAGGCGTTCGTCTTGCGGTTGGTGACCACGCCGGCCTCCAGCACCTTGCCCTTGGGCCCCGTGCCCGCCAGGTAGAACTTGACGCTGCCGTCGATCTTGCCGGCGTCCTGCGCGGCCTTGATGGCGGCCGCGAGGGGCAGGTGGACGGTGCGATCCGCGGCCAGGACCGGGGCGGTCAGGGCAAACGACACGGCCAGCGCGCCAGCGAGCTTGCAATGGAGGGTCATGACTTGCATTCCTTGATGAGACGTTGGAAAAGCGGGAAAGCGGGGAAGCGGCGCTGGCCCGCGTCAGGGCCAGCGCTTGAAGATCAGGGACGTGTTGATGCCGCCGAACGCGAAGTTGTTGTTCATCACGTATTCGTTGCTCATGCGCCGGCCGTCTCCGTCCAGATAGTCGAGCTCACCGCATAGCGGATCGACATTCTGCAGATTCAGCGTGGGCGCGTACCAATCGTTCCTGAGCATCTCGATGCTGAACCACGATTCCAGCGCGCCGCAGGCGCCCAGCGTGTGGCCCAGGTAGCTTTTCTGCGAACTGATCGGCATGCGGCTGCCAAAGAGGCCGGAAGTCGCCTGCGTTTCGGCCACGTCGCCCTGTTCGGTCGCGGTGCCGTGCCCGTTCACGTAGCCGATTGCCTCGGGCGGCAGGCCGGCGTCGGCCAGCGCCATCTCCATCGCGATGCGCATGGTGGCCGCCTCGGGCCGGGTGATGTGCGTGCCGTCCGAATTGCTGCCAAAGCCCACGATCTCCGCGTGGATGCGCGCGCCGCGGGCCTGGGCGTGTTCCAGCGATTCGAGGACCAGCATGCCGCTGCCTTCGCCGATGACCAGTCCGTCGCGGTCGCGGTCGTAGGGGCGGGGCGTCAGTTCCGGCGTGTCGTTCTTCTGGCTGGTTGCGTACAGCGCGTCGAACACCAGCGCTTCGCTGGGGCACAGTTCTTCGGCGCCGCCCGCCAGCATCAGGTCCTGACGGCCGTAGCGGATGGCCTCGTAGGCGTAGCCGATGCCCTGGCTGCCGGACGTGCAGGCGCTGGAGGTCGGGATGATCCGGCCCTTCAGTTCGAAGAAGATGCCGATGTTGGCCGCGGTGGTGTGCGGCATCATGCGCACGTAGGAATTGGCGTTCAGGTCATCCGTCACGCCGTTCAGCAGCATGTTGCCGAAGGCGCGGATTTCCGCGGTGCTGCCGACCGACGATCCGCAGGCCACGCCCATGCGCCCGTCGGTGATGCTGCGCTCGCCCAGCAGGCCGGCGTCGGCCAGGGCGTTTTCGGCGGCGCGCACCGCCAGCTGCGACACCCGGCCCATGCTGCGCAGCTGCTTGCGCGTCCAGTGCGAGGGCGGCTGGAAGTTTTCGACCGGGCCGCCCAGACGGGTGTTCAGTTCCGTGTAGCGCGACCAGTCGGGCATGACGCGAATGGCGCTGCGGCCCTCCTGGAAAGCCTGCTGGATAGCCTGCCATTCCGATCCCAGGGCGCTGATGCCGGCCATGCCGGTGACAACGACGCGTTTCATCAGCAAAGTCCTCCGTTTACAGCGATGACCTGGCGCGTGATGTACGCGGCGCCGGGGGACATCAGGAATGCCACGGTCGCGGCCACCTCTTCGGGCCGGCCCATGCGCTGCGCCGGGATGGCCTTCAGGATTTCTTCGACGGGCACCTGCTCGTCGATCATGTCCGTATCGATCAGACCGGGCGCCACACAGTTGACGGTGATGTGGCGTTTGGCCAGTTCCACGGCCAGCGCCTTGGCGGCGCCGATGAGGCCGGCCTTCGAGGCGCTGTAGTTGACCTGTCCGCGGTTGCCGACCAATCCGGAGACCGAGGTCATGCATACCACGCGGCCCGCCGCGCGGCGGCGGATCATGGGCATCGCCAGCGGGCTCATCACGTTGTAGAAACCGTCCAGGTTGGTCCGCAGCACCTGGTCCCAATCGTCGCCCGTCAGGGCGGGGAACGCGCCATCGCGCGTCAGGGCGGCATTGAGCACCACGCCGTAATACGCGCCGTGCGCGTCGACGTCTGCCTGCAGCACCGCGGCGCACTGCGCGCGGTCGGCCACGTCGAACTGAAGGATGCGGGCCTGGCGGCCACGGGCCTGCACCTCGGCCTGGACGGCCTCGGCCTGCGCGCGCTGTTGGCGGCAATGCAGCACCAGATCGTGGCCCGCGTCGGCCAGAGCCAGCGCGATGGCGCGGCCGATGCCGCGGCTCGAGCCGGTGACGAGAATGGGGTCGGCGCTCATTGGGGGGCTTGTTCCTGCATAAGGGTGTTGGGGTCGCTGGGCTGATAGACGTTGAGCCGGGCTTGGGCCAGCACGCGCGTGCCCTCGCGCAGTTCGCATTCGAAGACGCTCATGCCGCTGGCGTCGATCAGGCCGCGTTCGACGTGGATGGTGAGGGCGGCGCCGGCGGGCAACGATGCGTCGTGGCATTCGTAGCGCCGTGTGCCAAGCAGGAAGCCGAGCTTGACGGCTTCGTTGGCCTGGCGGGCCTGGCAACCTGCCCAGGCGCCGACGGCCTGCGCCATCAGTTCCATGCCAAGCCAGGGCGGCAGGGAGCCGTCGGGCAGCGAGTAGGGGCCGGGCCGCACGACGGCCTGAGCGGTAAGGCTGTCCGCGTCATGGTGGGTGACTGCGTCGAGCAGGATCATGTCGCCTGCGTGCGGCAGCAGGCTGGCGATGGGCCACGTCGTCATGGCTGGCCTCCCAGCACCAGGCTGGCATTGTTGCCGCCGAAGGCGAACGAGTTGCTCATGGCGAGCCGCCGCTGGCCCGCCGGGTAGCGGTGCGCTGACGTGCTGAAGTCCAGCGCGGGCAGCGCCGGATCCGGTTGGCCATCCCACACATGGGGCATCAGCGCGCCCTGCGTGTTGGCGGCGGACAGCGTGATCCAGGCCAGCGCGGCTTCCAGGGCGCCGGCCGCGCCCAGCGTGTGGCCGGTCAGCGCCTTGGTCGACGCGCAGGGCACGCCGTTCGGAAACACCGCGTGCGTGGCGTGGCTTTCCATGGCGTCGTTGTGCGGCGTGCCGGTCCCGTGCAGGTTGAGCCAGCCGATGCTGGCGGCGTCCACGTTGGCCGATTGCAGCGCGGCCTGCATGGCCCGGCGCGCGCCTTCGCCGGTCGGGTCGGGCGCGGACATGTGCCAGGCGTCGGAGCTGGCGCCGCCGCCTAAGAGCGCCACGGCGTTGGCATCGGCCGGATCGGGTTCCATCAGGAACAGCACGCCGGCTTCGCCGATGTTGATGCCGCGGCGATGGGCCGAGAAGGGCGCGCACAGCGCTTCGTCCACCGCTTCGAGCGTCGCGAAGCCATTGATGGTCAGGCGGCAGAGCGTGTCGGCGCCGCCGCAGATCACTGCGTCGCACAGGCCCAGCTGCAGCAGCCTGCGCGCCGACAGCAGGGCGCGGGCGCTGGAGGTGCACGCGGTGGACAGGGTGTAGGCCGGCCCCGTCACGCCCAGCCAGTCCGCAAGGAAGGCGGCGGGCGAGGACAGGGCCTGCCGGCGGTAGTCGTAGTCGTCCGGCCAGGCGCCGTGCGCGCGCAGATGGCGGAACGCGGGCGCATTGTCGTTCACGCCGGACGTGCTGGTGCCCAGCACCACCGCGACCCGCGCGGCGCCGTACCGGGCGATGGCGCCGCGCAGCCGGTCCTCGATCTGGAGGGCTGCGGCAAGCAGCAACTGGTTATTGCGGCTGTGGTGATGCACGGGCATGTGCGGGGGCGCCGGCGGCAGCGCGGCGGTGACGGCGCCCAGCGTCAGTGTGCGGCCGTTCACCCAGCCGTCCTGGGCGCGCATGCCGCTGGTGTCGCCCGCGAAAGCGGCGCGGCCGACGGCGTCCACGCCAGCACCCAGCGCGCAGACGATGCCGGGAGTGCCAAGCCAGGTCGTCATGGCTGCTCCTTCAGGGGGGTGATGCGCCACGTCACGCCGCTGGCGCTGCCGATCGACAACGCCTGGCTCTGCGAGTCCGCGGGATAGGTGACCGTCCAGCGCACCTTGCCGCCATCGAGCAGCAGACGTTGCGTGGCGCCGCCTTGCGAGGCCGCGCGCCACGACGCCTGGCCGTAGGCTGCGTCAAGTTCGGCCTGCGGGGTCCAGGCAAACATCAGCGCCGCGAACAGATCGCGCGCCTGCGCGTTGGGCCGCATGAAACCATCGTTGCGCCATTGCCCGCGCTCCAGCATCTGGCGCGCCTGCGGCACGCCCATGGGGTCGAACAGCGACCACCGCAAGGCGGCGTCTTCGCGCTGGACCACCAGCAGCAGGTCCTGGGCGGGCTGGCCCGGCGCGGCCTGCACCACGTGCAACTGGCGCGGCAGCGAAAAGCCGGCGTCGCGCGCGGGCAGGGGCGGCGCGCCCGCGCAGCCGGCCAGCGCCAGCAAGGCCAGCGTCATCGCCAGGGCGCGGCAGGCGGACAGGAAGGAGGCGGGATGGGCGGTCATGGCGGGTTCAGGCGGGCTGGGCGAGCCGGTCGCCGCTGCGGCACAGCTCGCTCAGCATGCGCAGGCGGCGATGCGGGTTGGCGACGAAGGGGTTGGCCGTGTCCCAGGCGTAGCCGGCCAGGATGGAGCTGATCATGCGGCGGATTTCCGGTTGCGCCTGCTGGTAGAAGACGACGTCCTGGAATTCGCCGGTGTACCAGCCCTGCACATACGCGCGGAAGGTTTCCACGCCGATCATCAACGGGTCGGCGAACTCGGCTTGCCAGTCCACCTGCGCGCCGCCCAGTTGCCGGTGCAAGGCGTCCGAGGCCAGCTTGGACGAGCGCAGCGCGATGGTGACGCCGGACGAGAACACCGGATCCAGGAACTCCGCGGCGTTGCCCAAGAGGGCGTAGCCGGGGCCGTGCAGGCGGGTGACGCTGGCGGAGTATCCGCCGATGGTGTTGGCCGGCGTGTCCCAGACGGCGTTCTTCAAGACGCGCTTCAGGTTGGGCGCGGCATCGGCCATGGCGCGCAATGTGGTCATCAGGTCCTCGGCGGGACCGCCAAAAAGGTCATCGCCGCCGACCACGCCGAACGAGCAGCGGCCGTTGGAGAAGGGAATCAGCCAATACCAGATGCCGCGCTGTTCGGGGTGAACCGTGATCAGGATCTTCTCGCGGTCAAAGCCGGGATCGTCGATGCGGTCTTCGATGTGCGTGAAGATGGCCTTGCGGGGCGGCAGGCCGGACGGGCGTTCCAGGTCCAGCAGACGGGCCAGCACGCGGCCGTAACCGCTGGCGTCCAGCACGAACTGGCTCTTGACCTGGTAGGCGCTGCCGTCGGTGCGGCGCACGTCCAGCAAGGGCCCGGCGCTGCCGAAGTCCGCGGCGGTGACTTCCTGCTGATAGCGCACCTCGACGCCCTGGCGCGCGGCGTCGTCCGCCAGCACCTTGTCGAAATGCGCGCGCTGTACCTGGAAGGTCGTGCCCGGCCCGGCGGTGAACTTGTCGCGGAAGTCGAAGTACGTGTAGGCGTCGCCGCAGGCGAACGCGGCGCCGTTCTTGACCTGGAAGCCCGCGGCCTGGACGGCGGGCAGCATGCCGGCCTCTTCCACGAATTCCAGGCAATGCGCGAGCAGGCTTTCGCCGATGGAGAACCGGGGGAACTGCTGGCGCTCCAGCATGAGCACGTCATGGCCCTGCCGCTTGAGCAGTGCCGCGGCAACCGCGCCGGCGGGGCCCGCCCCGATAACCACAACTTCCCGATGTTCCATGCTGGAGGTTTCCATGATTCCTTGGTGAAAGAGGCAGATGTCAGGCCCGCCGGGGCGGCCCGACCCAGGGCGCCCACAGGAGCGAAAAGGCGACGCCCAGTGCCACCGCCAGCCCGAAGTTGGCGATGGCGGGCGTGTGGCTGAGGGCAAGCAGTCCGAAAGACAGCAGCGTCGTGACGGCGCCCAGCAGAATGCCGACGAGGCTGGCGGCGGCGCCAGCGACGCGCTCGTACATGAAGATGGCGTAGTCGACGCCGATGGCCGACACCAGCAGCAGGCCGAAGAGGCTGAAGAGCGTCAAGGGCTGGCCCAGGTAACCCAGCGCGGCCAGGCTGCAGGCGGTGGCCGCCAGCGGCACGGCAAGGATGCGCCAGGTGGCGGCGCGTCCCAGCGTCAGAAGCAGCAGCACGGCCGCGGCCACGTAGGACAGCAGCTTGAGTTCGGCGGCTTCGACCCGCGTGGCGGCGAACATGCGGTTCAACTCGCCGCTGCGGTCGACCAGCGTGACGCCTGGCGCGGCCTGCGCGATGGCTGGCAGCGCGGCCGGATCGGTCAGGCCCAGCAGCGAGATCATGCCGGCGTATTCGCCGTCGTGCTGGCCTAGCCACAGCGCGCGCCAGCGTTCGGCCTGCGGGCCTTGCAGCGCGCCGTCGATGGTGACGACCGGCAGCGCCGCCAGCGACTGCAGCTCCTGCGTCACGGCCTCGAGCGGAATGCCGAGGTCCGTCATGGGCTTCCACACTTGCGGTTGTCCGGCCAGTTCGGCCAGGCGGCGGCCCAGGGCCTGCTGGTCGGCGGCGGGCGAGACAAGCTGGCTGAGCGCGTTGTAGGTGGCCAGGCCGCCCCGCTGGACCAGCGTGTCGAGCGCTTGCGCGACCCGCGCCTGGCGGCGCAGCAGTTCGTCGGGATCGGGGGCGCGGACCAGAAAGAACTGGCTTGTGGGCACAAAACCGGTGATCTCGCCGATCTGCCGGGCCTGCTGCATCAGCGGCGCCGGCAGGCTCAGCCATTGACGCAGATCGTCCTGGATGCCCAACCGCGCGATGCCGCCCGCCGTCATCGCCACCAGGACGGCCGCCCCGGCCCACAGGACGCCGCGCCGGGCGCCCAGCCGTTCGCGCGTGGCGAGCGCGGCCTGGGCAAAGTGAAGCAGCGGCAGCCAGGGGCGCGGCTGCCAGCCCCGCATCCACGCCGGAAGCTGGCACACGGTGCAGGCATACGCGCCAAGCAGGCCGGCCGCCGAGAACACGGCGGTCTGGGTCAGCGCCGGAAACGGCGTGAACGCCAGCGCGACATAGCCCACCAGACTGGCGGCCAGGCTGATCGTCAGACCGGGCAGCACGCGGCGCAGCGCGGGCCACGCTTGCCAGTCCGGCATCCCGAAGCGCTTGCCCAGCCAGTGCATGGGAAAGTCGACCGCCACCCCGATCAGGCTGGCGCCGATGACCAGCGTCAGGACGTGGATCGAGCCGAATACCGCGACGCACGCGACCGCGCCGGTCACGAGGCCCACGGCCACCGGCACGAAGGCCAGCAGCACCCGCCAGCGGCGCAGCGCCAGCAGCAGGACGAGCACGATGCCGATCGTGGCGCCGGACCCGATCCAGCTGCTTTCGGCGACCGCCTGCGCTTTGCCGGCCGCCGCGTACAGCGCGCCGCCCGCCACCAGCATCTGGGCGCCGCCGGCTTGCAGGGCCTCGCGGTCCTTGGCGATCTGCGTGGCGATGCGTTGCGGCGCATCGGCGTCGAACGCGTCGCCGCGCGTCTCGGCGCGCACGAGCACCCAGCGTTTGCCGTTCTGCTGCGCCTGCAGCGTGCCCGAGCCCATGTCGTAATGCACGGGTCCGCCGGGCCTGAGCGATTGCTCGGCGCGGCGCGTGAGCCCCAGCCAGTCTTGATCGGCCGGCACGAGGCCCGACGAGGAGAACGGATCGGACAGCTCGCGCGCGCGGCGCTGTGCGAATGCGGCGGGATCCGTCTCAAGCAGTTGGCGGTCCGACAGCGGCAGCATCGCCAGGCGGCCGGCCAGCAGTTGTTCGCGCAGGGCGGCCAGGTCCACATTCACTTCCACCTGCACGACCGAAAAGAGGCCGCTGTCCGACCAGCGTTTGGCAAGCAGGCGCGCCGGCTGCGCGGGGTCGGCGCCATCCGGGGCAGACACCAGCGCGATGAGCTGGCGCGACAGCGGTTCCTGGATGCGGGCCTCGGCCAGCTGGCGCGTGGCGTCACTGGCGCTTTGCGGCACCAGCTCCATCAGGTTGGCCGACACCGGCCAGCCATTGCGGCATTGCCAGGCGCCGGCAAGCAGCACCAGCAGCAGCCCCAGCTTGAAGAGGCGGGGCAGCCAGCGTTCAGTCCGAGAATGCACGCTGTTCCTCGGGCGTGAGCGCGTCGGCCGCGACCGCGCCCGTCATCTGCAGGACGCTGCGGTCGCCTTGCGTCTCGCGCAATTCGATGCGATCGACCAGCGCGCCGCCGTCGATCTGGATCGTGCTGAAGATCTGCTTGAGCAGCGCCGACCGCGGCGTCAGCGTCAGTTTCCAGGCGGTCGCCTCGCCCGTCAGCGCCAGGTCGAAGTTCTCTTCGAGCCCGCGCGTGTCGCCGGCCAGGACCGACAGGAATAGCTGGTTCTCGCGTCCCGCGCCGGTGTGCTGGGGCAGCGCCTGCCAGGCGCCCGATTCGTCGCGGCGCGCGATGCCGTCGGCGTTGATGCGCAGGTCCTGGGCGATGGGCGTACGCAGGAGCCACAGCAGGCCCTTGCCCGCCGCCAGCGTGAAGTCGCCCCGGCTGGTCAGGGGTTGGGGCAGCGACCGCAGGAATTTCTGCTGGACGAACTGCCCGCGCACGATCGGCGTGGCGCGCAGTTGCTGTTGCAGGGCGTTCAGGTCGAACGCCTGGGCGCTCAAGGGCAGCAGCGCCATCGCCAGCAGAAAGAGAAATCGGGTCAGGCGCATGTCGCGGTCTCCTGGGATTGAAGGGCGCGTTGGACCGCATCAACGAAGACGTTGGGCGAGGTCAACTGCATTTCGCGGCTGGCCAGGCACACGGCGACCTGCTCGGAGGTCGCCCGGGTGAGCCGCTGGCCCGTGGCTGCGTCCTGGATCAGGTAGTTGATCTTGAGGCGGTGCTCCCATTCGACCAGTTCGGCGCGCACGACCAGGCGTTGGCCGAACTGCGCGGGCTGGGCGTAGCGCAGATGCAGGTCGATCACCGGCCAGGCGTAGCCGCTTGCCCGCATCGCGTCGTAGTTGTGGCCGATCCGGTCCAGAAGCTCGCAGCGCGCCTGTTCCAGGTATTTGACGTAATGGCCGTGCCACACGACGTTGATCGAATCGACATCGAAGAAGGGCACACGGATTTCGACCTGCGCGCCGATCGCGCCACGTTTACGCATCGTCTTTCCAGAAGGGGTAGAAGTTGAACCACTGCAGCGGCGCGTCGCGGCAATGCGCCGCCAGACGGTCGGCATAGCGCTGGGTCCAGACGGCGATCTGCGCCTGCCGGGTCGCGCGCGTCCATTCGACGCGCTCGGTCAGGCGCTCCATCGAGACGCGATAGCGGCCGCCGTGGCGGGTGCAGCGCAGCAGGTTCACGGGGCAGCCCAAGAGGCCCGCCAGAAGCCATGGGCCCTGGGGGAACAGGGCGGTGGCGCCCAGGAATTGCACGGGCACCGTGCGGTCGCCGCGCAGCGGCACGCGGTCACCGGCGATGGCAAGCCATTCACCGCGGTCCAGGCGCTTGGCCAGATCCAGCATGACGGCGGCATCCAGCTCGCTGACCTGGATCATGCGCAACCCGCCTCCGGCCTCGTCGAGCAGGCGGTTGAAATGAACGGCGTGCTTGCTGTGCACCAGCACATTGAGCCGCAGCGCGCCGGTCTGCTCCGCAAGCGCGCGGCAGATTTCGAGGTTGCCCAGGTGCGAGCCCACCAGGATCTGGCCGCGGCCGTGGCCCATCTGGCCATGCAGGCCGTCCGGGTCCGCGATATCCAGACGCGCCATCGTGATCTTGCCCTGCCATACGTCCAGCTTGTCCAGCATGGCGGTGGCGAAGGCGAGGTACTGGCGGTACACGGGCAGGGCGCGCGGCAGCGGCGCGGCCAGTTCGCCGGAGGCCGCCACGCGAGACTGGTACACCGCGATCGCGCGCCGCGCGCGGGCGCCAAACGCGTAGAAGTACAGCACCACCACCCAGACCACGGGGGCGACCGCGCGCCGTCCCAGCCTGCGCGCGGCCCAGGCCGTCAGGCGCATCAGCACGGGGCTGCCGCGTTCGCGCTGCCCGGCCCAATGCGGATCGGCCACGCTCATGGCTGGGCGCTCCGGGACACGCGGCGCCACAACAGCGCCGGCGACCGGGCCAGCATGCCGAAAAACAGGCGCGCGTGCATGCGGCTGATCAGCACGTTGTCTTGCAGGCCCTTGAAATGCGAAATGCCGCCCTCGGGGTAGACCACGCGCGTCGGCAGCCAGGCCATGCGCACGCCGCGCCAGTGCAGCCGCACCAGCACGGCAATGTCGAAGTCCATGCGCTGGCCGACGTGGGCGCCGTCGATCACCGGCAGCACGGCTGCCAGCGGGTAGACGCGAAACCCGCACATGGCGTCGGGGATGTCGAGCGACAGGGTGTTGATCCAGACCCACACGCGGGTCAACCAGCGGCCGTAGAGACGGCTGCGCGGCACGTCGTCGCCGTACACGGGCGCGCCGCAGATCACGGCGTCCGGCTGCTCGCGCGAGGCTTGCGCGAATAGCGGGATGTCTTGCAGCGCATGCTGGCCGTCGGCGTCCACCTGCAGGGCATGCGTGTATCCTAATGCCAGCGCGGCCCGCAAGCCATCCTGCACTGCGGCGCCCTTGCCGCCGTTGACTGCGCGGCGTACCAGGTGGGTGTCGCGCCGTTCGGCCAAGGCGTCCAGCACGGCGGCGCACGCGGGCGCCGAGCCGTCGTCCACCAGGACGCAAGGCAGGCCTTGCGCGGCAAGCTGCGCGACGACCGCGGCGACGGTGCCGCCGTGGTTGTACACGGGCACGACCGCGCACAGCTTATGCGGCGTCATGGCTTGCTCCGTGGAGAATGCGCCCGGACGAGCACGGGGCGTCATTCACCGTGAACGTGAAGTAGAGCTTCTGTTTGGCGGTATCCCATTTCAGCGTCAGGACGGCGGCGTCGCCCGGACGAAGCAGACGCTGGAACTTCAGCGCTTCCATGCCCGCGAAGTTCAGGCCGGGGTGCAGGTCACGCTGGGCAAGCGACATGGCCCAGCTGATCTGCGCCACGCCCGGCACGACCGGCGCCGCGGGAAAGTGTCCGCTGAAGTAAGCCAGGTCGTAGGGAATGTCCAGCGTATAGCGGCGTTCGTTGTCCGGTTGGCCGGGCAGGCCAGCCGGGATGGCGGCGGGCGCCACGGAGCGCGGGCCGGCCGCGGCCTCGAAGTCGGCTTGCGGCAATTTGCCTTGGGCGTTGGCGGGCAGGTGGGGCAGCAGCCGCCAGGTGCGCGGAATCGCCAGCGATTCGAAGCGCGCGGCCAGATGGCCGCGAAGCGCGTCCACCACGGCTTTGCGGCCCTGGTTGCGCAGTGCATGCAGGCCGTGGGCCGACAGCGCAACGAGCGCGGTCAGGCGCGTGGCGCCGGCGGCCTTGCCGAGCCGGACGTCGGTCGCGAAGGCATGTTCCATCAGCGCGTGTTCGATCATGGGCAGCGACACGCGCTTGTCTTCGATCTTCATGATGCGGTCCAGCCTGCCGAGCAGCCGGAAACCCGTCGCTGTGAGCTCGGCGCCATCGGCGGTCTGCGCCTCGCTGGACTGCACCCAGGGCGACGACACGCGCAGCGCGCCTGCGTCGTTCAGGTCGACGCTGACGCCCGGCAGCGGCTGCCAGTCGGTGTCGCCGGTGCGCCAGGCGACCGCGCCCGTTTCAGAACTGCCGTAGATCTCGGTGGGGCGCAGTCCGAGCGAACGTTCGATGTCGTCGGATACGTCAAGCGGCAGCGCGCCGCCCGACGAATGGATGCGCGTCAGCCGCCCGCGCAGTTGCGCCGCGTCCAGGCGCTGGCCCAGCCGGCGCAACAGCGCGGGGCTGGCGATCCAGGCGAATGTGGGAAAGCGCAGGCTGGCCTGTTGCAGGTCTTCGGGGTACAGCCGCTGGCGGCGGTCGATCTGGCGGCCCGCGCAAAGCGGCCACAGCACGCGAAAGGGCAGGCCATACATATGCTGGGCGGACACGCTGCCCAGCACCGGTGTCTGCGTGTCGGGCCATTGCCGCTGCAAGGCGTCGATCTCCGCCGCAAGCTGGCGCCATTGCTTGACGATGTGCTTGGGCGCGCCGCTGGAGCCCGAGGTGCACAGCACCAGCGTCACCGATGCATCCAGTTCGGCGGGCGCGAGCGGCGGCTGGTCCAAGAGGTCCGCCAGCCGCCATTGCCGCGCGGCAGGCACGGGCAGATCCGTGTCGGTCAGCCATGCATCGACCGTGCCGTCCAGGCCGTTGCAGGTCTGGCCCTGGTTTTCTCCGGGCAGGACGGCCACGACGCCCGCGCGCCAGCACGCGAACAGCGCGCAGGCCAGTTCCACCGCGTCGTCGAACCACAGCGCGGCGCGGCGCACCGGGCGCGCGCGCAACGCGCCCGCCACGGACAGGGCGTTCCGCGCAAAGACCTCACGGGTGATCGCCGGGCCATCCGCGATGGCGGCGTCCATGCCGCCAGGGGCGGGCATCAGCAGGCGGGGCAGGGGCGTCCAGGCCATGGCTTCAGGCGGCCTTCGCGGCGGCGGGGCGCACGAGCCATTCGCCGGCGGCCATCATGCCCATCAGCACGTAGCTGGCGCAGCCGTTGTAGGCCACCCACCAGCTCCACGGCGCCCAGGCCGCCAGCGCGGCAGCGGTCGCGCCGTTCAAGGCGAAAAACACGCACCAGGCGCGGGTCACGTTGCGGGTGTAGCGCACGCCCTCGGGCGGCAGATCGGGGTGGCGCAGGCGCGCCAGGCGTTCCACCACGGGCTGTCCGGCGCGCAGGCTCATGCCGAAAATG
This sequence comes from Achromobacter mucicolens, assembly GCF_029866465.1. Classification (NCBI taxonomy): domain Bacteria; kingdom Pseudomonadati; phylum Pseudomonadota; class Betaproteobacteria; order Burkholderiales; family Alcaligenaceae; genus Achromobacter; species Achromobacter mucicolens. The sequence continues at coordinate 2,000,701 of NZ_CP123364.1, forward strand.
GCCAGCATCATGGCGTTGACCAGCACGGGATACCAGCGCAGCCAGCTCTCGGAATTGGTTACCGCCAGGATCAGGCAGAAGACCAGTGCGGCGGCGGGCAGCAGCTTGTCGCCGGGCTGCGCGGCGCGCGCGGTCAGGCCGCGGGCCAGCCACAACAGGGCCAGCGGCAAGGCCAGCCAGGCGGCGTTCACGCGTCCCAGCATCGCGTACACGACGAAGGGGTAAGCCACTGCGGCGGCGGCCAAGGCGGCCGCGACGCCACGGTTCATGCGGCCGGGTCCTGCTTTTGCCACATGGCCTGCACGACGTCTTCGACGGTGCGGACCGTGCGGAAGTCGTTGGCGTCCAGCTTGCGGCCCGTCTGGCGGCGCACGTGGTCGATGAGGTCGATCGCGTCGATGCTGTCGATTTCCAGATCGGTGTACAAATGCGCGTCGGGCGTGATCCGTTCCGGTTCGATTTCGAACAGTTCGACGAGGGCGCCGCGCAGCGTGTTGAAGATTTCGTCGCGGGTGTGCATGGTGACTCCGTATGCGTCAGTCGCGGCGTTGCGCAGTGACAAATGCCGCCAGGCTGGCAATGCTGGCGAAATGCTCGCGCATGTTGCGCGTTTCGGGATCGATGGTGATGGCGTAGCGCTTTTGCAGCGCCAGGCCCAGCTCCAGCGCGTCGACCGAATCCAGGCCCAGTCCGTCTCCGAACAGGGCGGCTTCGCGGTCGATGTCGTCGGGCGTGATGTCTTCGAGCCCGAGGGACTCGATGACGAGCGTCTTGAGCTCAAGTTCCAGTTGATTCATCCAGCTTTGACTCCACTTGCGCCGCCGTGGGCGGCGGCGCGTTCATTGGGGCGCCCTGTGGCGCCTGCGGCGCCAGCTTGGCTTCGAAATAGGCGTGCAGGTAGGCATTCATCTTGCGGCCGGCGATCGGCAGCGGATGCGCCTGGCTCCAGGTCGCCGGGTCGATGTCTTCACCGACCTCGATGACGTAGCGCATGCGCGAGGGCGGAATCCGGTACCAGGGCTCGCCCTTGGTGAGGCTGCGCGGATTCATCCGGATCACGACCGGCGTCACGACCTGCGCGCCGCGCAGCGCAATGGCGCATGCGCCGCGATGAAACTGCGGCATGGCGTCCGGCGGCGTGCGCGTGCCTTCCGGGAAGACGATCAGCGTTTCGCCATTGCGCAGCACATCAGCCGCGCGGTCGAACATGTCGAAGCTTTCGTCATTGGTGATGTATCCGGCATTGGCCACGGGGCCGCGGGTGAAGGGATTCGTGGCCAGGCCATGCTTGACGATGCAGTTGGCGTTCTTGACGTGCCCGACCAGGAACACCACATCCAGCAGCGACGGGTGGTTGGCAAGAATCATCTGGCCCGGGCGGCCCAGGCGGTCGGCGCCCTTGAATTCCACGGTCAGGATGCCCACGCGCACCATGAACCGGATGAACAGCCTGAAGGTGCCATTCAATGCCCAGCGGGCCCGGCGTTGGCGGTCCTGGCGGTCGCCCGGCAGCAGGCGCTGGGGCGGAAACACCATCAGGCGCAGCAGCACGCCGCCCACCCCGAACATGGTGAAGGCCATGCCGGTGGCGACCAGCCGCCAAAGCCAGAAATCTTGACGAACTTGAGCCGGGGAGGTCATGCGTTACGTGTCCAGGTCCATTGGCGGCTGCGGTTGGCGTGCCGCCAGCTTGGGGTCTGCAGCGTCAGGTGGCGGACCAGATTCAGCGGATTGGGCCACACTTGCGGCGCCGCACCACTGTTGCCAGCCGGATCCATCGAGAGCGCCCAGTCCGTGCCCGGGCACAGGCGGAACGCGGCGGCGTAGGAAAACGGCGCGTCGGCCACCCAGGGCGCGTACGGGCGCGGCGGCACTTCCTCGGCCAGCACCACCAGCACGTTGTCATGCCCCTGGCCGAACAACAGGGCGGCTTCGAGGAAGGCGTGCTCCAGGCCGTCGTCCTCGACGGACAGCGCCACGGACTCGGCCGTTTCGCGGCGTATGATCGACCATTGCGCGGCTATCGCGTTGTGCACCGACAGGCCAAATGCCGTGGGCGACAGCGGCTCGTCCGCCGCCAGCGACTCAAGCAGTCCGAAGTTGCGCGTGGTTTCTCCGTGCCGCGAGGCGAAGACGAACGGCATGTCCGGGTATCCGTCGGCAAGCGGCCACGCGCACGCAAACACCCCGCGAGCCAGAGGGCTGAGGCGGCGGCGCTGCATGGGGGGCAAGAAGTCGAGGCGGGCGGCGGCCTGATCTCCGAGGGGGCAATACGGGTGTTCCGCCCAGTGCTGCCAACTGCTCGGGTCTTGAAATCCTGGTGTCCAACCTTGCCAATGCGCGATGGAGAACGTCAACATAGCGCGCGATTCTACTATGGCAAACTCGGCTCAAACTGTTTTGAATGGTTACACATCACACAAATTGGCTTATATTTCTCGCATTATTTTCTAAATAGTTACGTTCTCCGTTGGATATTCAGGAACTTTTAATCTGGTGGGCGGATCAAAGCGCCGCCTCTATATATAGCCCCGAGCAGCTGTCCGCCGAAGACGCTGCCCGAGCGGCTGCGATCCGCAGCGGCAAGGCGCTGCGCGACTGGAAGGCCAGCCGCGCGCTGTTGCATGACGTGCGCAGCCGCCAGCCCCATTCCCGCCCGGCCTCGCTCAGCCACAGCAACGGTCACGCCATCGTGGCCACCGCCCCGGCCGGCTGGAAAATCGGCGCCGACCTCGAGGCAATCTCCCCGCGCGACGTGCAGGGGCTGGCCCAGTGGGTGTGTTCGGCCGCCGAACGCGACCTGTTGGCGGGACTGCCCGACGAGGCGCGCCTGCTCCGCTTCTACCAGCTATGGACATTGAAAGAGGCCTTCATCAAGGCCGCCGGCCTGGATTTTCCGGCTGACATGGCATCGGTGGGCTTGTGTCCGGCGCCGTCCGGTTTGGCGCTGCGCCCGCCGCCGGGACGCTGGCGGGCCTGCTCCTATCGGGTGGGCGCCGGCTGGATGGCCTCGGTGGTTTGGCAGGCCCCACAAGGATCGGCGGGGGAGTTCGCGCAACCCGTGTGGACCGGCGCGGCCGGCTGTCAACTGCCGCATGTCCTGATACAAGGTTGTTGGCTGCCCGATACGACTTGAAACCGCCCTGACGTTTCGCCGCTCGCATTTAAAGATGTATTATGAATATATGTTTAAAGGCGATCCTGTTCGCCATTCAAGGAGCAGTTGATGTTGAGTCCCCAAATCCGCGAGCTGGTCAAAGCCACGGCCCCCGTCCTGAAGGTCCATGGCGTCGCCTTGACCAAGCACTTTTACGCGCGCATGTTCCAGCACAACCCGGAACTCAAGCACGTGTTCAACCAGGCCCACCAGGCGGGCGGCGCGCAGCAGCACGCGCTGGCCGGCGCGGTCACCGCCTATGCCGAGCACATCGACGATCCCTCGGTGCTGATGCCGGTGGTGACGCGGATCGTGCACAAGCACGTCAGCCTGGGCATCCGGCCCGAGCACTACGCCATCGTGGGCAAGCATCTGCTGGCTTCCATTCGTGAGGTGCTGGGCGAAGCCGCCACCGACGAACTGGTGGACGCGTGGGCCGCGGCATACGGCCAACTGGCCGACCTGCTGATCGCCGAAGAGGCCCGCCTGTATGCGGAATCGGCCAACAAGCCCGGCGGCTGGACCGGCTGGCGCGCGTTCCGCGTCGTGGGCAAGCAGCCCGAAAGCGCCGAAATCACCTCGTTCTACCTCGCCCCGGCCGACGGCGGCACGGTCCCGGCTTACCGGCCCGGCCAGTATGTGTCCGTGCGCGTGTTCGTGCCGGAACTGGGCCTGATGCAGCCGCGCCAATACAGCCTGTCGGACGCGCCCGGCCAGGATCGCCTGCGCATCTCCGTCAAGCGCGAGCCGGCCGGCGACCAGACGCCGGCGGGCCGCGTGTCCAACGCGCTGCATGACCGCCTGGAAGAAGGCGGCGTGCTGGACGTCGCGCCGCCGCAGGGCGATTTCCACCTGCGCGAGGACGGCGATGCGCCCGTCGTGCTGCTGAGCGGCGGCGTGGGTCTGACGCCCATGGTGTCGATCCTGAACCATCTGGTGCATGCCAATGACGCGCGCCAGATCCGCTTCGTGCACGGCTGCCGCAATCGTTCGGTGCACGCCATGCGCGACCACGTGAACGACATCGCGGCAAAGCGCGCCAACGTGCGCAAGGCGGTGTTCTACGAAGAGGTGGGCCACGGCGACCAGGCCGGCCGCGACTACGATCACCAGGGGCGCGTCGATCTGCACGCCATTCGCGACGAGGCCATCGTGCCGGGCGCGGACTACTACTTGTGTGGCCCGGCGGCCTTCATGCGTGCGCAGCGCGAGGCGTTGCTGGTGCTGGGCGTGACCGAAGACCGCATCCACGCCGAAGCCTTCGGCACCGGCGGCGTCGCCGGCTGACCGGTGTATCCTGGCGGCCCGACGTTTCCGGGCCGCCCGGTCCACATGTCCTGACCACCATGCAACTGAACCGATTCACCGACTTCGGCCTGCGCGTCCTGATGTATCTGACGCAATGCCGCGACCGGTCCGCAGCCGTCACGATCCCCGAGATCGCTGACCGCTTTGGCCTGTCGCGCAATCATCTGGTCAAGGTCGTGCATTTCATGTCGCAGCGCGGCTGGGTCAGCACCACGCGCGGCAAGGGGGGCGGGCTGAGCCTTGCCCGCGCCGCCACGGAATACCGCGTCGGTGATCTGGTACGCGAGCTCGAGCAGCAGGGTCCGCTCATCGATTGCCGCGAACCCCCGTGCGCGCTGGACGGCGTGTGCCGGCTGTCGGGCGTGCTGGCGCAGACGCTGCAGGCCTTCTACGACACCCTCAATGGCTACACGCTGGCCGATCTGGTTCGGGAACCGACCGCCGCCGCGATCATCAAGCTGCACCGCGTCGCCTGAATCGGGGACATGATGTTTGGTTATGGCTCCTGCGGCGTTTGGCATTTGCCGGCGCGGGGGCGGCCGTTACAGAATGGCCGTGTTCGCGGTCTACTTGGATAACGGTATGCGCGTTTGCGTAATTGGCGCCGGCGTCGTCGGTGTGACGTCGGCCTATTTCCTGGCGCGCCAGGGTCATGACGTGGTGCTGGTCGACAGCCAGCCCCGCCCGGCGGAAGTCTCCAGCTATGCCAATGGCGGTCAGCTCAGCTACAGCTATGTGGCGCCGCTGGCCGGGCCCGGCGTGCTGCCCAGCGTGCCGGGCTGGCTGCTGCGCCATGATTCGCCGCTGCGGTTCCGGCCCCGCCTGGACCCGCATCAGTGGCGCTGGTGCCTGCAATTTGCGCTGGCCTGCCGCGCGTCGGTCGCCAAGGCGTCCACCGCCCAGATGCTGACCCTGTCCTACCTCAGCCGCGATGTCATGCACTCGCTGCTGGAACAGGAAGACCTGGCTTTCGGCCACCTGAAGAACGGCAAGCTCATCGCCTACCGCAGCCCCGATCTGCTGGAAAAGGCGCGCGCGCTGGTGGCGTATCAGGCGGCGCACGGCGCGGACCAGCAGGTGCTGGATGCCGCCCAGACCGTGGCGCGCGAACCGGCGCTGGCCGGCATGGGCGCCAGCCTGGCGGGCGCCATCTATACCCCCAGCGAAGAAGCCGGCGACTGCCGGCAATTCACCGAAGCGCTGTTCGACCGCCTGCAAGGCCTGGGCAACGTGCAGTGCGCCATGTCCAACCCGGTGTCCGGCCTGCAGCGCGAAGGCCGCCGCATCGTCGCGGTCAACACGCGCGACGGCGATATCGGCGCCGACGCCGTCGTGCTGGCCACGGGCATCGGTACCCGCGCCTTGCTTGGGCCCCTCGGTCACGACGTGCCGCTGTACCCCCTGAAGGGCTACAGCCTGACCGTGCCGCTGGCAGACGACGACACCGTGGCGCCGCGCATCAGCGTGACCGACTACGAACGGCGCATCGTCTACGCCCGCGTCGGCGGCGTGCTGCGGATCGCGGCCATGGTGGACATCGGCAGCAACAACGCCGACATCGACCCCGCTCGCGTCGGTCTTCTGAAAAAACAAGTGCTCGAAGCCTTCCCGCAACTGGACCTGCGCCAGGCCATTCCGTGGGCAGGCCTGCGCCCGGCCACGCCCACCGGAAAGCCGCTGATCGGCCGCAGCCCGGCAGCCGACAATCTGTGGCTGAACGTGGGGCAGGGCGCGCTGGGGTTTACCTTGGCCTGCGGCAGCGCGGCGTTGCTGACGGCGCAAATGGGCGGCCTGGAGCTGCCGCTGGATCCGGCGCCGTTCAAGCCCTGAACCTCGAAGCGTGAACGCGGCGCCGGCAAGGGCGATGTCCATTTTGCGATAGCACGTGCCATTTCGTCGGCAGACGGGCTGACGCGGGCTCAATAGGATGACGATCACTCCTTCGCCAGACCGCATTCTTGCGGGCTCGAAGGAGCCGATCCCTCCTTCGAGCCTTCCATCATGTCCTATCTGTTTCCGTTGTTCGCCATCCTGTTCTGGGCGGGCAACGTCATCGTCTCCAAGATGGCCGCCAGCGCCATCTCTCCCACCGCCATCACCTTCTACCGCCTGCTGCTGGCGCTGTTCCTCATGGGGCTGTTCACGGCCCGTCCCGCGTGGCGCAATCGCAGGGTCATCCTGCGCCACTGGCCAAAGCTGGCGCTGTACGGCGCGCTGTCGTCGGCGGTATTCCAGGCGCTGTCGTACCGGGCGGCCGAAACCACCACCGCCACCAACATGGCCATCCTGACGGCGCTGATTCCGCTGCTCAGCATGCTGGGCAGCGTCGTGATCCTGCGCGATCCGCTGACGGTCGGCATGGCCGCGGGCGGGGCGTTGTCGTTTCTGGGACTGTTGTATCTGGTGGGGCAGGGCGACATGCTGAGCGTGTTCCAGCATGGCGTGCATGTGGGCGATGGCCTGATGCTGCTGGCCGCGTTGTCGTACGCGCTGTACGGCGTGCTGCTGCGCCACTGGAAGGTGCCGGTGCCCGCCTGGCAGTCCACCTTCGTGCAGTCGATTTTTGCGCTGATTTATATGCTTCCTCTGTACCTGCGGGTGCCGGCCGCCCAGGCCGCGCTGGACGTCAATACCATTCCGCTGATCCTGTACGCGGGCATTTTCTCGTCGGTGCTGCTGTCGTATCTGTGGATCGAAGGCGTGCACCGCTTGGGCCCGAACCGCTGCAGCATCTTCATCAACCTGCTGCCGCTCTTTACCGCGCTGGCCGCTTTCGTGATGCTGCGCGAGCACCTGCAGCGCTATCACGTCCTGGGCGGCGCGGTCACGCTGGCGGGCGTGCTGCTGGCGCAGACCGTGCAGCGGCCGCTGTTTGGCGCCGGGCGCGCGCTGGCGGCCGGCAAGGCGTAGCCCCGCCGTTCACGGGCGTTCAAGACAGGCGCCCGCCACCGACGCATAGTGGCCGCTTTGCGCGGTGAGGCGATGAGCATTTTTCAAAAGACCACGATTGCGCTGGCCCGGAGCCCGGCGGTCGGCCAGGCGATGCGGGCGATGGCCGCCCGGACATCGCTGGCGCGCCGGTTCGTCGGCGGCGCCGGCGTGGACGAAGCCGTGCGCACCGCCGTGAGACTGCGCGAGGCGCACGGCATCCGCGCGTCGCTCTTCTATCTGGGCGAGTACGTGGCGGATCGCGCCGCCATCGACCACAACGTCGGGCAAGCCATCGACGCCTGCCGGGCGTTGGCGGGCGCGGGCCTGGACGTGCATGTCTCCGTCGACCCCACGGCCATCGGCTACATGCACGCCGACGCCCTGGGCGAGGAAAACGCGCGCCGTATCGGCAGGGCGGTGCAGGCCGCCTCGGGCACGGGGCGGGACTGGCTGGTGCTGGACATGGAAGATTCCGGCATCCGCGACCGCACGTGCGCGCTGCACCGGACGCTGCTGGCCGCGGGCCTGCCGGCGGGCCTTACGCTGCAGGCGCGGCGCCGGCGCACGCCCGAGGATCTGGTCTGGGCGATCCGCCAGCGCACATCGCTGCGGCTGGTGAAAGGCGCCTTCCCCGAGCGTGCGCTGGACCACGCCGGGCGCGCGCGCATCGACCAGGCCTATCTGGACGCGGCGTCCATCATGTTGTCGCGCGAGGCCCGCGAATCGGGCTTTTACCCGGTGTTCGGCACGCACGACGACCGGCTGGCCGGGGCCATCGTCGATCTGGCGCGCGAGCGCGGCTGGCCCGCCGAGGGATTTGAATTCGAAATGCTCTACGGCGTGCGTCCGGACTGGCAGATTGCGCTGCGCGGATTGGGCTATAACGTCAGGGTTTATCTTCCGTTCGGCGCGGACTGGTGGCCGTATGCCATCCGCCGCGTCGGCGAAAATCCTCGCAATGCGTGGCTCCTGGCCCGTTCGCTGACCTCGGACGGGCATTACTTCGGATAGCCGCGACTGGCTGGCGCAACATGGCGGTTTCTCAACACATCTGGCATTGCGGCGCGGGACTGCCCGGCGACGTGCTGATCGCGGACCTGCGCGCCTACCGGTACGCGCCGCATTTTCACGACGCCTGGTCCATCGGCGCCATCGAGCATGGCCGGTGCGAGTTCACCGTGCAGGGCGAGGCCCACGCCGCCTGCGCGGGCGAACTGGTGGTGATCGCGCCGGGACAGGTACACACGGGCGGCACGGCCGTCGGACCGCTCGCGTATCGCATGGCGTACATCGATCTGGCCTGGTTCCAGGACCACGCTCGCGCGCTGCATGCGCAGGGCGCGCGGCTGGCGGGACCGGTGATCGCGGATGCCGCCCTGTGCGTGCAGTGGCTGGACGCTTTGACGCCTGACGAGATCGCGCCCGCCGAACGCAGCGCACGCCTGTCCGCGGCCCTGTTCGGCACGCTGGCCGCGCACGGAAAGGCGCTGGGGGAAAGCGGGACGCCCGCTGCCGGTACGCCCGAAGCCGGTATGCCCGATGCCGGTACGCCCGCCGCCGGTATGCCCGCAGCACCTCCCTCCGATGACCTGTCCGCCATCACCGACGTCTGCGCCATGCTGCACGCGCGCATGGCCGCGGATCCGTCCTGCGCGCCCGACCTGCAAGCGCTGGCGCAGGCGCAGGATCGTCATCGGACCACACTGGTCAAGCAGTTTGCGCGGCGTTACGGATTGCCGCCGCAGGCGTGGCTGCGCAACTGGCGCGTGGCGCGCGCGCGGGTGCTGCTGCGCGGCGGCTTGCCGCTGGCTGACGCGGCGCAGGCGGTGGGATTTGCCGACCAGGCGCACCTGACGCGGGTGTTCAAGCAGGTTTACGGCAGTCCGCCCGGCGTGCTGGTGAGAGCCGGCGCGGTGGGCTCCCACACGTTGTGACTGCGGGGCGTTTCAAGCCGGTAATCCGAATATTTGCGCGTGAAGAATTCCGCGCCCAGCGCCTGCGCGGCGGCCAGCGGGCGCCGCGGATCCAGCGCCACCTCGCCGCGCCGGTTGCCCGCGCCGTGCACATATCCCACGAAGTCGGAATGCGTGTAGCGCGCAAACTCCTGCACCTGATGCACGATGCCCAGCGCCGCGCCGGGATAGGTCTCTTCGGACGCCACCGTCAGTCCGAGCCGCTTGCCGGCCATGCGTGCCTTGACGCGTTCGGGTTCGGGGCCGGAACCCGCGTAGTGGCTGAAAGATCGGTCAAAGAACGCCTTGGTCTGCGCCGACATTCCATACCAGTAGATGGGCGTGCAGAACAGCACGCCATCGGCCGGCAGGAAATGGTCCAGGAAGAGTTCGGCGTACCGGTCGGCGGGCGGTTTGGCATGGCGCAGATCGGGCAGCAGGCCCTGGATGTAGTCATCCAGGAAAAAGAGGGAGGCCGAAATGCCAGCCGCCTGCGCGCCCTGGCGCGCGGCGTGGGCCAACGCCGCGCTGTTGCCATTGCGGCGCGGGCTGCCCACCAGGATCAGCAATCGTTGTTTTGGGTGATTTGAATTCATTCTTGGCTCCTTGGTGAAATGCTGGGACTACGTTCGGATAGGTAATCCTGATCTCCAGGCAGGGCCGCGACAACTGACAATTCCTTCACTAAGATGAATCCTGTTCATCTCAGGAATCGCCCATGTTCGCCACGCTTCCCGTCACTGCGCTGCGCACGTTCGAGGCCGCCGCGCGGCTGCGCAGTTTCAAGCTGGCCGCAGCCGAACTGTCCGTCACCCCGACGGCGGTGTCGCATCAGGTCAAGGCACTGGAACGCCATGTGGGGTGCGCGCTGTTCGATCGCGTTCCGCGCGGCGTGCGGCTGACCGACCAGGGGGCGCGCCTCTTTGCCGGCGTGCACGGCGCGTTGCTGGACGTGGCGCAGACGCTGGACGCCTTGCGGCCCGCGCCGGAATCCGGCGCGCTCACCGTGTCCACGACGCATTCCTTTGCGGCGTTGTGGCTCGTGCCCCGGCTGGGGCGCTTTCACGAGGCCTACCCGCAGTATCAAGTGCGCCTGGATACGTCGCCTGATCCCGTGGACCTGCTTAAGGACGCCAGCGTGGACGTCGCCATCCGCTACAGCCGGGTGCGCTATCCCGCATTGCACGCGGCCTGCGCGCTGCCCGAATGGTTCGGGGTATACGGCGCGCCGGCGCAGGTTGCCCGTGCGGGCCGGCGGGCGCCGGCCCTGGTGACGGTGCGCTGGCGCGACTCGCCCTTATACGAACAGGGGTGGCAGGCGTGGTGCGAAGCCGCCGGCCTGCCGGCATGGAAGCGGCCGGTGGCGGAGCACGCCTACACCGAGGAACACTACGCGCTGCAGGCCGCCATTGCCGGGCAGGGCCTGGTGCTGGCCAGTTCGGTGATGGTGTCCGACAGCGTGGCCGCGGGCACGCTCGCGCCTTATCGGCCCGAGGTCCGGGTGCCGGGCGCGGCCTACACTGCGCTGTGCGCGCCGGGGCGCGAGCGTCATCCGCCCGTCAAGGCATTCCTGACATGGTTGCGCAAGGCCTTCCAAGGCTAGTGGCTGGCCGCGCGCGGCATCCGTGGTGAGCGCACGCGCGGCGGGACAGGATGCGCACGAGCGGGTACATTGACGTCGCCGCCCGTGTGCGGCGTTCGCGTTTTCAGACTACGGAGTGCGCCCCGCCGTGAACCGATTCCATGAAATGACGGTATTTCTTGCGGTTGCCGACGCGGGCGGCTTTGCCGCGGCAGCGCGCCGGCTGGAGATGTCCGCGCCCAGCGTCACGCGCAGCGTCGCCGCGCTCGAACGCCGCCTGGGCGCCTTGCTGCTGGTGCGCACGACGCGCAGCCTGCGCCTGACCGAGGCCGGCCAGCGCTACGCCGCCGATTGCCGCCGCATTCTCGACGAGGTCGAGCAGGCCGATGACGCCGCGGCGGGCGCGATGGCGGTGCCGCGCGGTGCGCTGTCCATCACCGCGCCCGCGCTGTTCGGCGAGCTGCACGTGATGCCGGCGGTGCTGGGCTATCTGCGCGGGCATCGCCAGGTGTCGCTGCGCGCGCTGCTGGTGGACCGCGTGGTGAACCTGGTGGACGAGGACATCGACGTGGCCGTGCGCATCGGCGCGCTGCCGGACTCGTCGCTGACGGCGGTGCCGGTGGGCCACGTGCGCCGGGTGGTGTGCGCCGCGCCGGGATTCCTGAGCGCCCATGGCGAGCCGGCCGACCCCGAATCGCTGCATCGCTTCTGCACCATCACCGCGGCCATGGAAGGCCGCGGGCCGCAATGGCGCTTCCTGCAGGACGGCCAGAGCCTTCGCTTGAACATGCAGTCGCAATTGACCGTCACCTCGTTCCAGGCGGCCGTGGCGGCTGCCCGCGAAGGCTGGGGCCTGACCCAGGTGATGTCCTATCAGGTGGCCCCGCACCTGGCCAGCGGCGCCTTGCAGGTGGTGCTGCGCGACTTCGAGATGCCGCCCGTGCCCGTCCATCTGGTGTATCCGGAAGGGCGGAAAAGCTCGGCCAAGGTGCGCAGCTTTGTCGATTTCTGTGTCGAGGCGCTGCGCCGCGACCTGGCGGCGCTGCCGGCCTGACCCGTTTATTTCATTTCCGGCAAGAGTGTCTTGCCGGCGCCGGCCGTTCTCCATTGGCGCGGGCAGGCTCAAGATGGTGGCTCGAATCCACCTGAGAGCCTCCGATGCCATCCACCTCCTCGCACTCCGCCCCGGCGCAAGCCGCCGCTCCGCTCAAGTTCTACAGCTTCGCGCTTTCCGGCCACGCGCATCGTGTCGCGCTGATGCTGTCGCTGCTGGACGTGCCGCACCAACGCATCGACGTGGATCTGCGTCAGCGTGAGCAGAAGCGTCCCGAATTCCTGGCGCTCAACGCCTTCGGCCAGGTGCCGGTCATCGACGACAACGGCGTGGTGGTGGCCGACTCGACCGCCATCCTGGTGTACCTGGCCAAGCGCTACGGCGGCGGGGCCTGGCTGCCCGAGGATGCGGCGGGCGCCGCGGCCGTGCAGCGCTGGTTGTCGGTGGCGTCCGGGCCGCTGGCGGGCGGTCCGGCGTCGGCGCGGCTGGTGACGCTGTTTGGTGCGCCGCTGGATGTCGACGCCACGCTGGCGCGCGCGCATGCGCTGCTTGCCGTGATGGAAAGCGAACTTGCGCAGCGCGACTTCCTGGCTGGCAGCGAGCCCACCATCGCCGATGTGGCCTGCTATGCCTACGTGGCGCATGCGCCTGAAGGCAACGTGTCGCTGGCGGACTATCCGCGGATCCGCGCGTGGCTGAGCCGCATCGAGAACCTGCCGCGCTTCGTTCCCATGGAATCGTCGCCAGTGGGCCTGCTGGCCGCCTGATTCCCGCCAATCGACCGCGAGGACATTGCCATGAACCTTCCCGAAAACACCATGCCGTCGCCCTGGCACGAGGGTGAATTGCAACTGCAAGCGCACGCGGGCGTTGCCGCGCGCATGGACATGGTCGGCCGCAAGGTCATTCGCGACTACATGCCCGATCAGCACCGCGAATTCTTCGCGCAGCTGCCGTTCGTGGTGGCCGGCGCGGTCGACGACCAAGGCGATCCGTGGGCCGGCATCCTGGAAGGGCAGCCCGGCTTTGCCGTGTCGCCGGACCCGCACACGTTGCGCATCGCCGCCATGCCGGACGCGGACGACCCGTTGCGCGCAGGAATGGGACTGGGCAAGCCGGTGGGATTGCTGGGTATCGAATTGCACACCCGCCGGCGCAACCGCATGAACGGCCGCATTGCGGCGTGGGACGGCAAGCGCTTTGACGTGGCGGTGGCGCAGTCGTTTGGCAACTGTCCGCAGTACATCCAGTCTCGCGATTTTTTCTTTGCGCGTTCGCCGTCGCTGCGCTTTGCCGCCGCGCGGGAGGAGCGCGCGGGGCTGGACGACGCGGCGCGCGCCCTGATCTCGGTGTCCGACACCTTCTTTGTGGCCAGCTATGCGGACCGCGATGAAAGCGTGGACGGACGCGCCGTCGATGTCTCGCACCGGGGCGGCAAGCCCGGCTTCGTGCGGGTGGATGGCGATGTGCTGACCATTCCGGACTTCTCGGGCAACCGGTTCTTCAATACGCTGGGCAATCTGGCCGCCAATCCCGTCGCGGGGCTGCTGTTCATCGACTTCGAACGCGGCGACGTGCTGCAACTGACGGGAAGGGCGGAGGTGATTCTGGACAGCCCGGAAATCTCGGCCTTCCAAGGCGCCGAACGCCTGTGGCGCGTGCATGTGCGCCGGGTGGTCAGGCGGCCTGGCGCGCTGGCCTTGCGCTGGCGCTTCGATGCCTGGTCGCCCACGGTATTGGCGACGGGGCGCTGGCCTGCCGCGGCCTAGCGGCTGTCTTGCGTCACCTTGCGCACGACCGTGTCGCCGGGGCGCAGCGGGCGGCCGTCCTGCGCGCGGATCTCCATGCGTTGCACCGGCTGGCCGCGCTGGCGATCGATCAACGTCGAGTGCGGCTCGTCCGGTCCGAAATAGTGGTCCTCGCCCCATTGGCGCAACCCGACGATCACCGGAAACAGCGCCTCGCCTTTTTCCGTCAGCACGTATTCCTGATACGCGCTGCCGTCGGACGCCGGGGCGACGGCAAGAATGCCGTGCGCGACCAGCGTGCGCAGCCGGTCGCTCAGGATGTTCTTTGCCATGCCCAGATTCTTCTGGAATTCGCCAAACCGGCGCAGCCCGTCGAAGGCGTCCCGCACGATTAGCAGCGACCACCAGTCGCCAATGGCGTCGAGCGAGCGGGCAACCGGACAGGCGGCGCCTTCAAGGCTGGTGCGTTTGACCATGCGGACTCCTTGCGCTGGCTGAGGGTGAAGTTGGTTGCATTATAAAACCTCATGAACTAGCATTCTGGTTTCGTTATAAAACCAAATGAATCATGACGCCAACCCCGCGATCCCGCGCGCCAGGATGCGACCAGACCCCCCAATGCCGCCCGCGCTGGTGCTGCTGTTGACCGCCGCCTGCGCCTTGAGTGTTGCCAACGTGTATTACGCACAGCCGCTGCTCGATGCGATCGGTCGCGAGTTCCGCATGGATGAGGGTGCGGTGGGCATCGTCGTCACCGCCACGCAACTGGGCTGCGCGCTCGCCCTGTTCTTCGTCGTGCCGCTGGGCGACCTGCTGGACCGGCGGCGACTGATGCTGGCGCAGCTGGCACTGCTGGTGCTGGCTCTAGCGGCGGTGGCGGCGTCGACAAGTTCGCCCTGGCTGCTGGCCGGCATGGTGGCGTTGGGCTTGCTGGGCACGGCGATGACGCAGGGCCTGCTTGCGCTGTCCGCGGCCCTGGCCGCACCGGCAGAGCGCGGGCGCGTGGTGGGCGCGGCGCAGGGCGGGGTGGTGATCGGCCTGTTGCTGGCCCGCACGCTGGCCGGCGCCCTGGCGGATCTGTGGGGCTGGCGCGCGGTCTACGTGGTGTCGGCCTGCCTTTCGGCGGTGCTGGCGCTGGTGCTGGCCCGCTGGCTGCCGCGGCGGCGCCTGCCCGTGGCCGGGCTGGGTTATGGCGCGTTGCTGCGCTCGGTCTTCACGCTTCTCGCGACCGAGCGCGTGCTGCGAGTGCGCGGCACGATCGCGCTCTTGATGTTCGCCGCGTTCAGCGCATTCTGGACGGCGCTGGTGCTGCCGCTGAGCGCGCCGCCGCATTCGCTGTCGCACACGGCGGTGGGGGCATTCGGATTGGTGGGCGTCGCGGGCGTGCTGATGGCGGCGCGCGCCGGCCGTCTGGCCGACGCCGGGCACGGCCAGCGCACCACCGCGCTGGGCTTGGGCCTGCTGTGCGTGGCCTGGGTCCCCATTGCCTTGCTGGACCACAGCCTGTGGCTGCTTGCGCTGGGCGTGCTGGTGCTGGATCTGGCGGCGCAGGCGCTGCACGTGACCAACCAGGCCATGATCTTCAGCATCAGTGCGCAGGCGCACAGCCGCCTGGTCGCGGGCTACATGATGTTCTACGCCGTGGGCAGCGGCCTGGGCTCGATTGCCGCGACGGCCGTGTATGCGCGCGCCGGGTGGCTGGGCGTTTGCGCGTTGGGCGCAGGCATCAGCGTGGCGGCGTTGGTGTTCTGGGCGGCAACGGCGCCGCGCGCCAACTGCGCAAGGCAGGGTCGGGCGCGCGCCTGAAGACGTGCGCGCCCGCCGCTTGCCAGGTTACGGCTGAACCTCGTACTCCGCCGTGCCCAGCACCACCGCCGCCAGGCCCGGCGCCTGCGTCAGCTTGTGCAGCGCAAAGCATTGCGCGGTGGCGATCTTGGCGTTGTGGAAGTCCGGGTCTTCGGCCTGCAGGTCCAGGCTGGCCAGCAGCGCGCGGGCCATCTGCCAGCCGGCGAAGGTCGTGCCCGCCAGCAGCAGGTAGGGCACCGCCGCACCAAAGACCGCATTGGGATTGCCGGCCGCGTTGGCAAGAATGAACTCGACCGCGCTGGCCAGCGCTTCGCGGGCCTCGCGCAGCGGCTTGAGCATGCGGGCGGCGGCGGGCTCGCTGCGGGCTTGCAGGTCGGCCTCGGTCTGGCGGACCGCGTCCAGCAGGGCGCGCGCCACGGCGCCGCCGTCGCGCAGCGTCTTGCGGCCGACCAGGTCGTTGGCCTGGATGGCGGTCGTGCCTTCATAGATGGTCAGGATGCGCGCGTCGCGGTAGTACTGCGCCGCGCCGGTCTCTTCGATGAAGCCCATGCCGCCGTGCACCTGCACGCCCAGGCTGGCCACGTCGATCGACATTTCGGTGCACCAGCCCTTGACGATCGGCACCAGGAATTCCTGGATCGCCAAGTGGCGCTTGCGCTCGTCCGCATCCGGGCTGGCATGCGCCAGGTCCGCATGGCCCGCGGTGACGTAGGCCAGCGCACGCCCGGCTTCGGTCAGGGCGCGCATGGTGCCCAGCATGCGGCGCACGTCCGGATGCTGGATGATGGGCACGGCCTCGCGCGACGAGCCGTCCACGGGGCGGCTCTGCACGCGGTCGGCGGCGTACGCCACCGCATGCTGGTAGGCGCGGTCGGCGATGGCGATGCCTTGCACGCCGACGGCATACCGCGCGGCGTTCATCATGATGAACATCGCGTCCAGGCCGCGGTTCTCCTGGCCGACCAGGTAGCCCAGCGCGCCGCCGCCGTCGCCGAACTGAAGCGTGCAGGTGGGGCTGGCCTTGATGCCCAGCTTGTGCTCGATGGACACGCAGGCCACGTCGTTGCGCGCACCCAAAGAGCCGTCTTCGTTGACCAGGAACTTGGGCACCAGGAAGAGCGAAATGCCCTTGACGCCGTCGGGTGCGTCCGGCAGGCGGGCCAGGACCAGATGCAGGATGTTCTCGGCCAGGTCGTGCTCGCCGTAGGTGATGAAGATCTTGGTGCCGGACAGGCGGTACGTGCCGTCGCCCATCGGCTGGGCGCGCGCGCGGATCATGGCCAGGTCCGAACCGGCCTGGGGCTCGGTCAGGTTCATGGTGCCGGTCCATTGGCCGGAAATCATGGGGCCGATGAAGCGCTCGCGCAATTCGGGCGAGCCGGCTGTCATCAGGGCCTCGATGGCGCCGTTGGTCAAGAGCGGGCACAGCGCGAACGACAGGTTGGCGGCGTTCAGCATTTCAGAGCACGGCGAGCCGATCAGGCCCGGCAGCCCCTGGCCGCCGTATTCGGCGGGGTGGGCCAGGCCTTGCCAGCCGGCGTCGGCGTATTGGCGAAAGGCCTCTTTGAACCCCGGAGCGGTGGTCACCGCGCCGTCGTGCCAGGCGCTGGGTTCGCGGTCGGCCGGATGGTTCAGCGGCGCCAGCACTTCTGCGGCGAAGTGGGCGGATTCTTCCAGCACGGCCTGGGCGGTGTCGGGCGTGGCCTCCTCGAAACCGGGCAGGGCTGCCACCTGCGGCAGGCCGGCCAGATGGTTCAACACGAACAGCATGTCTTTCACGGGGGCTTGGTACGTCATGGCGTAGGCGCTCCTGGTTTTATGGAATTAGCGGATCAGGCCGGCTTGCCGGGGTCGGCCACGTCAATGGCGGACGTGGCGCCGACGGCGGCGCGCAGCTCGAATTTCTGGATCTTGCCGGTGGAGGTCTTGGGCAGTTCTCCGAAGCGCACCGCGCGCGGCACCTTGAAGCCCGACAACAGCAGCTTGCAGTGCGCGATGATTTCCTCGGCGGTGGCGGTGCAGCCGGGCTTGAGCTCGACGAAGGCGCAGGGCGTCTCGCCCCATTTGGGATCCGGCATCGCCACGACGGCCACGGCCGCCACGGCGGGATGCCGGTAGAGCGCGTCCTCGACCTCGATGCTGGAGATGTTCTCGCCGCCCGAGATGATGATGTCCTTGCTGCGGTCCTTGATGCGGACATAGCCGTCGGCCGTCATGACGCCCAGGTCGCCGGTGTGGAACCAGCCGCCGGCAAAGGCATCCTCGGTCGCGCGGGCGTTCTTCAGGTAGCCCTTCATGCAGATGTTGCCGCGGAACATGACTTCGCCGATGGTCTGTTCGTCGGCCGGCACCTCCTGCATGGTGTCGGGGTCGCGCACCGAGACGCCGGCCTGCAGGTGATAGCGAACGCCCTGGCGGGCGGTCAGCAACGCGCGGCGCTCGGGGTCCAGCGCGTCCCACGCGTCCTGGTGGGCGCAGACCGCGGCGGGTCCATAGACTTCGGTCAGGCCGTACACGTGGGTGAGCTCAAAGCCGATCTCGCGCATCTTGTCGATCACGGCCGGCGCGGGCGCGGCGCCCGCCACCATGGTGCGCACGGTGTGGGTGATGCCGGCGCGCAGTTCGGCCGGGGCGTTGGCCAGCGCGCTCTGCACGATGGGCGCGCCGCAGTAGTGCGTGACGCCTTCGTCGCGGATCAGGTCGAACACCGTCTTCGGGTCGAACTTGCGCAGGCAGACGTTCACGCCCGCGCGCGCCGCGATGGTCCAGGCGAAGCACCAGCCATTGCAATGAAAGAGCGGCAGCGTCCACAGGTAGACGGGATGCTTGGGCATGTCCCATTCGAGGATGTTGCTGACCGCGTTCAGGTAGGCGCCGCGGTAGTGGTAGACCACGCCTTTCGGATCGCCCGTGGTGCCGGACGTGTAGTTCAGCGCGATGGCGTCCCATTCGTCGGCGGGCGGTTTCCAGTCGTAGGTGGCGGGCGCGGCCGCCAGGAAGTCCTCGTAGTCGGTGGCGCCCGGCAGCGTGGCGGGAGCGCTTTCCAGGTCGTGCACCGAAATGATCTTCAGGTGCGGGAATTCGGCGCGGGCGCGCTGGGCGACGTCGGCGTATTCGGTGTCGACGATCAGCGCCCGGGCTTCGCCGTGGCCCAGCATGAACAGCACGCTGGGCGCGTCCAGGCGGGTGTTCAGCGTGTTCAGCACGGCGCCCAGCATGGGCACGCCGAAGTGCGCCTCGACCATGGCGGGAATGTTGGGCAGCATGACGGCGACCGTTTCGCCGCGCTGGATGCCGGCCTGGGCCAGAGCGCCGGCCAGGCGCTGGGCGCGTGCGTAGGTTTGCGCCCAGGTCCGGCGGACCTTGCCGTAAACGATGGCCAGCCGCTGGCCATAGACTTGCGCCGCCCGGGCAATGAAATCCACGGGGGTCAGGGCTTCGTAGTTGGCCTCGCGGCGTTCAAGGCCGTGATCGAACATGCCGGTCATGCTTGTCTCCAATGGGGCGGGTTGACCCCTTATCAAGTCCGCGGGGTGTTGATCCCCGTCGCTTGCCCTAGCTTATGGCCGGCTGGAAAATGGCGTCTGTCGCCTGCATGACAGACCCCCGGCCGGTTGCGCATTCCTCAAGTTTTACACGGTTCTTCCCATGTCCGATGTTTCAAACACAGTTTCCGCCGACGAACTGCCTGCGCTGTTTCGCGCCTGTACGTGGTTCGGGGCGCTGGATGCGCGGCACCAGGCGCTGGTGCTGGCGACCTCGCGCGCGGAACACGTGGCCAGCGGCGCGTGGATTGCGCGGCGCAACGCGCCGTCGGACTACTGGCTGGGCGTCAGCCAAGGGCTGCTCAAGCTGGCCATCTATAACGAATCCGGCCGCAGTTGCACGTTCTCGGGCGTGCCGCCGGGCGGCTGGTTCGGCGAGGGCAGCGTCATCAAGCGCGAGCTGCGCAAATACGATGTCGTGGCCATCCAGCCGTCGCTGGTGATGATGGTGCCCACCGCGACCTTCCACGCGCTGCTGTCGGCCAGCCTGCCGTTTTCGCACTTTGTCATCGGCCAGTTGAATGACCGCATGGGCGAGTTCATCGCGTCCATCCAGAACCACCGTTTGCTGGATGCCGACGCGCGCGTGGCGCAATCGCTGGCGCAGCTGTTCAACCCGCAGCTGTATCCGTCCACCGATCTGACGCTGGCGATTTCGCAGGAAGAACTGGGTTACCTGACGGGGCTGTCGCGCCAGCGGGTCAACCAGGCGCTGCAGACGCTGGCCGACCAGGGCATCCTGGCGCTCGCCTACAACCAGATCAAGGTGCTGGACCTGTCGCGCTTGCGCCAGTACGGGCTGGATCAGATCTGACCGCCGTCAGGCGGCCAGGCCGCCCAGCGCATGGTCCAGCGCGGCGCGGGCCAGCTTGCTGGCCGACGAAAGCATCAGGGCGGCCACGCCGTCCAGGTCGCGGGCATCCAGGCAGGCGACGTAGTCTGCCAGCGAATGCGTGTGCAGCGAGATCTCGGGATGCGCATGCGGGCCCATGCGCCGCGCGCCTTCGGCGCACAGGGTGCGGTAGCAAAGCGCGGCGCCTTCGGCGGAGCAGGCGACGATGCCAATGTGCAGCGGCGTGGCGTTCATCCAGGCGATTCCTTCTGTAACGGTCCAATCGACCAGATGACGGTCGAATCAGGGTCAAATTCACCATGCAGGGGTTGTTTATACCCGAAATCGCGATAGTGAAAAACACCACAAAGAATTCAACCTGTTGATTCTTCGTGGTTTTTTTCTGGCACGGATTTCGCATGAGGACACGTACCCAACCAACCGCAACACAGGAGGGCGTTCCCATCATGGGTCCGTATCGGAAATTATGGTTCACGTTGATCGCCGTGGTGGCGATCACATTTGCACTGCTCGGGTTTTACGGCGGCGAGGTCTACCGCCAGGCGCCGCCGATTCCCGGTCATGTGGTGACGTCCGACGGCCGTGCGCTGTTCGGGCGCGAAGACATCCTGGATGGGCAGACCGCCTGGCAGTCCGTGGGCGGCATGCAGCTCGGTTCGATCTGGGGCCACGGCGCCTACCAGGCGCCCGACTGGACGGCCGACTGGCTGCACCGCGAGCTGATGGCCTGGCTGGACCTGGCCGCGCGCGACGAGCACGGCCAGGCCTACGCCGACCTGTCCAAACCGCAGCAGGCCGCGCTGCGCGAAACGCTCAAGGCCGAGTACCGCGCCAATCGCAGCGACGCCGCGACCGACACGCTGACCATCACGCCGCGCCGCGCCAAGGCCATCGAGCAGACGGCGGCCTATTACGACCAGTTGTTTTCCGATGCACCGGCCCTGCAAGGCAGCCGCGAGAGCTTCGCCATGAAGGAAAACACGCTGCCGGACGCCACGCGCCGCCAGCAGCTGACGCACTTTTTCTTCTGGACGGCCTGGGCCGCGGCAACCGAACGCGAAGGCAAGCCGGTCACGTACACCAACAACTGGCCGCATGAACCGCTGATCGGCAACCAGCCCAGCGCTGAAAACGTCATGTGGTCCATCATCAGCGTCGTCGTGCTGCTGGCAGGCATCGGCTTCCTGGTCTGGGCGTGGGCGTTCCTGCGCGGCCAGGAAGAAGACGAACCGCAACCGCCCGCCCGCGATCCGCTGACCACCTTCGCCCTGACGCCCTCGCAGCGCGCGCTGGGCAAGTACCTGTTCCTGGTCGTGGCGCTGTTCGGCTTTCAGGTGCTGCTGGGCGGTTTCACCGCGCACTACACCGTTGAAGGACAGAAGTTCTATGGCATCGACGTCTCTCAGTGGTTCCCGTATTCGCTGGTGCGCACCTGGCACATCCAGAGCGCCCTGTTCTGGATCGCAACCGGGTTCCTGGCCGCCGGCCTGTTCCTGGCGCCGCTGATCAACGGCGGTCGCGATCCGAAGTTCCAGAAGGTGGGCGTGGACATCCTGTTCTGGGCGCTGGTGCTGGTCGTGGTCGGCTCGTTTACCGGCAACTACCTGGCCATTGCACAGATCATGCCGCCCGAGCTGAACTTCTGGCTGGGCCATCAAGGCTATGAATACGTCGACCTGGGCCGCCTGTGGCAGATCGGCAAGTTTGCGGGCATCTGCTTCTGGCTGGTGCTGATGCTGCGCGGCATCGTGCCCGCGCTGCGCACGCCGGGCGGCGACAAGAACCTGCTGGCGCTCTTGACGGCATCGGTCGGCGCCATTGGTCTCTTCTACGGCGCGGGCTTTTTCTACGGCGAACGCACGCACCTGACCGTCATGGAGTACTGGCGCTGGTGGATCGTCCACCTGTGGGTCGAAGGCTTCTTCGAAGTGTTCGCCACCACGGCGCTCGCGTTCATCTTCTCCACGCTGGGTCTCGTGTCGCGCCGCATGGCGACGACGGCCAGCCTGGCTTCGGCCTCGCTGTTCATGCTGGGTGGCATTCCCGGCACGTTCCACCACCTGTATTTCGCGGGCACCACCACGCCTGTGATGGCGGTGGGCGCCAGCTTCTCGGCGCTGGAAGTGGTGCCGCTGATCGTGCTGGGCTATGAAGCCTGGGAAAACTGGCGCCTGAAGACCCGCGCCGCCTGGATGGACAACCTGAAGTGGCCGCTGATGTGCTTCGTGGCCGTGGCCTTCTGGAACATGCTGGGCGCCGGCGTCTTCGGCTTCATGATCAACCCGCCCATCTCGCTGTACTACATCCAGGGTCTGAACACCACGCCGGTGCACGCGCACGCCGCGCTGTTCGGGGTGTACGGTTTCCTGGCGCTTGGCTTCACGCTGCTGGTCCTGCGCTACATCCGCCCGCAGTACGCGTTGAACCCGGGTCTGATGAAGCTGGCGTTCTGGGGCATGAACATCGGTCTGGCCCTGATGATCTTCACCAGCCTGTTGCCCGTGGGCCTGATCCAGTTCCATGCCAGCGTCAGCGAAGGCATGTGGTACGCCCGCAGCGAAGCCTTCATGCAGCAGGACCTGCTCAAGACCCTGCGCTGGGGCCGCACGTTCGGCGACGTCGTGTTCCTGCTGGGCGCGCTGGCCATGGTCATGCAAGTGATCCTGGGCCTTCTCAGCAGCAAGCCCGCGCTGGTCGAACCGCGCCTGACGCCCAAGGCGGCACGCGGCTGACCTGCGTACCTTCGCGACTTTGCGCCAGCGCAACGTTGCGAAGGGGACCTCCCGGTCCAATGGAAGCAAAGCCTGCGCCGGCCTGGCGCAGGCGCTTCGGAGAAACTCCGCATGCGCTTCCTGCCCATTGCCGCAACCATTGCCGGCGCCATGACAGTGTTGTTGATCGCTTGCGGGCCCGCAGACCGGGCCCGCTTTGCGTTGCCTGACCTTACGCGGCTGCCGCCCGGAGAGGTCACGCATCAGCCCCCCGGCGAGGCGCTGCGCAATGGCTATCCCGTCACCCCCGCACCGGTCACCACCCGCCACCCGCGCGGCGTCGCCATCATGACGCGGCAGGTCAGCCAGGCCGAATACGCGG
Source organism: Achromobacter mucicolens (assembly GCF_029866465.1). Classification (NCBI taxonomy): domain Bacteria; kingdom Pseudomonadati; phylum Pseudomonadota; class Betaproteobacteria; order Burkholderiales; family Alcaligenaceae; genus Achromobacter; species Achromobacter mucicolens. The sequence continues at coordinate 2,023,730 of NZ_CP123364.1, forward strand.
CGTGCGTGGCCGCCGGCGCCTGCAAACCGCTGGACGCGGCGCACCGCAAGGACGCGTCTGCCGATCTGCCCGCCACGGGCATCAGCTGGTCCGACGCGACGGCCTACGCCGCGTGGCTATCGGGTTCGACCGGCCAGCGCTATCGCTTGCCGCGCTATGCCGAATGGATCTACGCCGCCGGCGAGGCCTATCGCGAAGAAGCGCCGCCTGCCGGCTTGCAAGACAACGGCCAGGCGCCCAACGACCCCGCGCAGCGCTGGCTGGCGGAATACGAACAGGAAATCCGCCGCGGCAAGCAGGGCGCCGACATCGACGTGCGGCCGTTTGGCCAGTATGGCGCCAACGCGGCCGGCCTGAAGGACATGGCGGGCAGCGTGTGGGACTGGACGTCCGATTGCCACTCGCGCCGCGTGCTGGACGCGGCGCCGGACGCTCCCGAAGACGCGGACCTGAGCCGCAATTGCGGCATACGCGTCGCGGCCGGACGGCATATTGCGTACCTGCCTGATTTCATCCGCGATCCCAAGAACGGCGCGTGTTCGGTCGGCGTGCCGCCCGCGAACCTGGGAATGCGGCTGGTATTGGAAGAGGGCTAGTGGCCTGTTGCCGGTGACCCGTTGCGGCAAGACAGGCACGATGCGCAGTCCATGGCCGGCTGCGCGTTCTGCGACAGGCTGGCCAGGGCGGCGGGCGAGCGAAGCACGATGCGCTTGCGGCCGCTGCTGACGATGCCGCGCTGCTTCCAGTCGCTGAGCAGCCGGCTGACGGTGTGCAGCGTGGTGCCGGTCATCTCGGCGACGTCCTGCCGCGTGATCGGAAAGCTGATGCCGATGCCGTCGTGCGTGGGCTGCCCGGATTGCTGCACCAGCCGCAGGATGGCGCGCGCCACGCGCTGTTCGACTTCGTCGGTGGACAGTTCCTGGATGCGCAGGTGAGCATCCTGCAGCCGCTGTCCCATGGTCTGCAGCGCAATCGCGCCCAATTGCGGATGGCTGCCCATGAAGCCTTCCCAGGCCGACGCCGGCCACGCCAGGCACACGCTTTCCTGCACGGCCAATACGCTGGCCGGGTAACAGGACTGCCGCATCGCGCAAGCCAGGCCAAACATATCGCCCGGATTGACATATCTCACGACAACTTGATCGCCTTCCGATGTAATTTGGGTGACCTTGAGGCAGCCGTGCAGCAACACGAAGAAATGGGCGCCTTCGGCGCCTTGCCGGTAAGCGGCTTCGCCGGCTTCAAGGCGGCAGGGAACGGCGTCGTTGAGCGCGGTGTCTAGCTGCGCGTCGGACAAGGGCCTGAACAGATCCAGGTTGCGCAGCAGGGCATGGCATAAAGGCGATGGCATGGCGGTCCGCGTGTGGACGTGGAGGGATTTTCCACGGATCGATGGTGACACCTGAGGGGCACCATGACAACTTGCGGGCGGCCGCAGGGTTATCCCGAATTTGCGCTACAGCAAAGAACGCGATCGCTCGCGGTTCTTCAATGGAGGTGCCGACAGACTCGGCTTTGAAGAAACCGAAAGAGGAGTAGCACATGAACGCGTTGCGCCCCACCTTGCTTGCCGCCGCCCTGATGTTCTCAATGGCGGGTGGCCTGGCTTCCGCCCAGAACGCAGACACGCTGCCGCGCGCCAAGGTCACGCTGGTCGCCCCGCCGTTGGTTCACCCGCATGAGCAGGTGGCCAAGTCGGGACCCAAGGTTGTCGAATTCACCATGACCATCGAAGAAAAGAAGATGGTCATCGACAGCAAGGGCACCACGCTGCAGGCCATGACATTCAACGGATCCATGCCCGGCCCCACGATGGTCGTGCACGAGGGCGATTACGTGGAATTGACCCTGGTCAATCCCAAGTCCAATGCGATGCCGCATAACGTCGACTTCCACGCCGCCACGGGCGCCTTGGGCGGCGCCAAGCTGACCAACGTGAACCCCGGCGAACAAGCCACCATGCGTTTCAAGGCCGACCGCGCCGGCACCTTCGTCTATCACTGCGCGCCGGAAGGCATGGTGCCGTGGCATGTGGTGTCCGGCATGAGCGGCACGATCATGGTGTTGCCGCGCGAAGGCCTGAAGGACCCGCAAGGCAAGCCGCTCAAGTACGACCGCGTCTACACCATCGGCGAGTTCGACCTGTACATCCCCAAGGACGCCAACGGCAAGTACAAAGACTACGCGACCCTCGCTGAAAGCTATGGCGACACCGTGGAAGTCATGCGCAAGCTGACTCCGTCGCACATCGTCTTCAACGGCAAGGTTGGCGCCCTGACCGGCGACAACGCGCTTACCGCCAAGGTCGGCGAAACCGTGCTGCTGATCCATTCGCAAGCCAATCGCGACACGCGGCCCCACCTGATCGGCGGCCACGGCGACTGGGTCTGGGAAACCGGCAAGTTCAACAATCCGCCCGAAAAGGACCTGGAAACCTGGTTCATCCGCGGCGGTTCGGCTGGCGCGGCGCTGTACACGTTCAAGCAGCCGGGCGTGTATGCCTACCTGAACCACAACCTGATCGAAGCCTTTGAACTGGGCGCGGCCGGGCACATCAAGGTCGAGGGCAAGTGGAACGACGACCTGATGAAGCAGATCAAGGCGCCGGGCCCCATCCCGCAGTAATGCCCAGACGGCAGGGCGCGCGCCGCGCGTCCTGCCGGTTTGCTATCAACCCCACGCCTGGAATTGCTGCCATGCCTCTTATTGCTCGAATCGCCTTTGCCCTTGCGCTGACGGGACTGCCCGTGCAGCATGCCGCGGCCGACACGCTTGCCGCCGTCAATCCCGCCGGAGAAAAGCTCTATAAATCTGCCTGTGTGGTGTGTCATGCCAGCGGCGTGGCCAATGCCCCCAAGCTGGGCGACAAACAAGCCTGGACGCCGTTTCTGGCGCAAGGCACCGATGCGCTGATGGTCACCGTGCTGAAAGGCAAGGGCGCCATGCCGCCGCGCGGCGGCTCGGCGGCAGACGAGGCCACGCTGCGCGCCGCCGTGGAATACATGATGGCGGCAGCGAAGTAGCGCTCAATGGCTGGCGGCGCGCGCCGCTACAAGCGGCTGGCCGCCCGCCCTGCTAAACGCGGCGGGCCAGCAACGCCCACACGCCGGCGGCCGACATCAGCGCGCCGCCGCCCAGGTTGAAGCCGCGCTGCGCGCGCGGCGACACCAGCATCCGCCGGGCCGAGCCCGCAAAGATGGCGTAGGCCGCGGCATTGATGCCCGCGCAGGCCACAAAGGTGGCCGACAGCATCCACAACTGCCGCGTCACATCGCCCGCCGGATCGATGAACTGCGGCAGGAAGGCCACGAAGAAGATCATGCCCTTGGGGTTCAGCGCGGTCACCAGATACGTGTTGGCAAAGAGCTTCCAGCGCGAACCCACCGGCTTGGCGGCGGGCAGCGTGGCCGGCGACACGCCGGCGCGCAGCAGCCGGTAACCCAGATACAGCAGATACAGGCCGCCGACGGTCTTGACCACCGTGAACCAGAAGGCGGACGCGGCCAGCAGCGCGCCCAGGCCCAGCAGCGACAGCACCAGGGCGGTCGAATCGCCCAGCGCCACGGCCAGCACCAGCGGCAGGCGGGCGCGCTTGCCGTGGGTAAGCGAATAGCTGATCACGGTCAGGATGGTGGGGCCGGGCAGCATGACAAGCAGGGCCGAGGCGCCCAGGAAGGCCAGCCAGGTTTCGAGAGACATGGAAGGAACTCCGCAAGAGGGACCGGCGCGTGGGGCCGGCTGCGGCCAATGTATCCCAACCGGGCGGCCTGAGAACCAGGGCGGCGGGCATCCAAGACCCGGCAGTCCGCGACGCGGTGGTGTTAAATACAGCTTTCCCGGACAGTGAACGCCGGCCGCCAGGCCGCGCGAAGGAAACTCCATGGCATTTGACTTTGACCTGTTTGTGATCGGCGCGGGCTCGGGCGGCGTGCGCGCAGCCCGTTTTTCGGCCAGCTTCGGCGCGCGCGTGGCCGTGGCCGAAAGCCGCTACCTGGGCGGCACGTGTGTGAACGTGGGCTGCGTGCCCAAGAAGCTGCTGGTCTACGGCGCGCACTACAGCGAAGACTTCGAACAGGCGCATGGCTTTGGCTGGACCGCGGACGCGCCGAAGTTCGACTGGCCCACGCTGATCGCCAACAAGAACCGCGAGATCGAACGCCTGAACGGCATCTACCGCAATCTGCTGGTCAACAGCGGCGTGTCGCTGCTCGAAGGCCACGCGCGCATCGTCGACCCGAACACGGTCGACATCAACGGCAAGACCTACAGCGCCGCGCACATCCTGGTCGCGACCGGCGGCTGGCCGCTGGTGCCCGACATTCCGGGCAAGGAACACGCCATCACGTCCAACGAGGCCTTCTTCCTGAAAGACCTGCCGCGCCGCGTGCTGGTCGTGGGCGGCGGCTACATCGCCGTGGAATTCGCGTCCATCTTCAATGGCATGGGCGCGCAGACCATCCAGTCCTACCGCGGTCCGCTGTTCCTGCGCGGCTTTGACCTGGGCGTGCGCGAGCACCTGCGCGACGAACTGGTCAAGAAGGGCATCGACCTGCGCATGAACACCGAGGTCGCCCGCATCGACAAGCGCGCGGACGGCTCGCTGGCCGCCACCTGCAAGGACGGCGCCGTCATCGAGACCGATTGCGTGTTCTACGCCACGGGCCGCCGTCCGATGCTGGACAACCTGGGGCTGGAGAACACCGGCGTGAAGCTGCGCGAGGACGGCTTCATTGACGTGGATGACGAATATCGCACCGCGGAACCTTCCATCCTGGCCATCGGCGACGTGATCGGCCGCGTGCCGCTTACCCCGGTGGCGCTGGCCGAAGGCATGGCCGTTGCGCGCCGGCTGTTCCGCCCGCAGGAGTATCGCAAGGTCGACTACAAGCTGATCCCCACCGCCGTGTTCAGCCTGCCGAATATCGGCACCGTGGGCCTGACCACCGAAGAGGCGCGCGACGCCGGGTACGAGCTGCGGCTTTTCGAAAGCCGCTTCCGGCCCATGAAGCTGACGCTGACCGAGTCGCAGGAACGCACGCTGATGAAGGTGATCGTCGACGCGCAGACCGATCGCGTGCTGGGCGTGCACATGGTGGGCCCGGAGGCCGGCGAGATCGTGCAGGGGCTTGCCGTGGCGCTGAAGGCGGGCGCAACCAAGGCCGTCTTCGACGACACCATCGGCATCCATCCCACGGCGGCCGAAGAGTTCGTCACGATGCGCACGCCTGTCGCGCAGTAAGACGCGCGAACGCCTGACGCTACAGGCGTTCGATCATGACGCGCGCCGCCGCCGGCGCGCGTTCTTTTGCCCCATTGATGAAGTACGCAAAGACGTCCTGAACCTTGGCAGCCTTGGGAGGCTTGGCCGGCGCACCGATGTGCGGCAGGTCGTCCGGATGGTCGCCGCGCGACCAGGCCTGCAGGCGCTCTGCCCAGGCGTCCAGCGCCTTGGGCGCATATCCGGCCTTGTATCGGGGGCTGGCGCGCATCAGCCGCGCGTAGACAAAGTCGCCCGTCCGGTCGGCAATGGCGGGAAACTCGTCGCTGTCGGTGTAGACGGTCGCTGCGCGATGGCGGCGCGCCAGGTCCAGATATTCCTCGCAGGCAAAGCTGGCATGACGCACGTCCAGCGCATGCCGCAAGGGCAGTCCGTCCACCTTGTCCGGCAGCAATTCCAGGAAGGCCCCGAAGTCCTTTGGATCGAACTGCTTGGTCGGGGCAAACTGCCACACGATGGGGCCGAGCTTCGCGCCCAGTTCGGCGATGCCGCTTTTAATGAAGCGATCGATCGAGTCCCCCGCGCCCGCCAGCTCGCGCCGGTTGGTGCAATAGCGCGACGCCTTGAGCGAGAACACAAAATCCTCGGGCGTTTCGTCGCGCCACTTGGCAAACGTGGCAGGCTTTTGCGTGCCGTAGTAGGTGCCGTTGATCTCGATGGCCGTGACCTGCCGGCTGGCGTATTCCAGTTCGCGCGCGTGCGGCAGGTCGTCGGGATAGAAGACGCCGCCGCGCCACGGCTCGAAGGTCCAGCCGCCGATGCCAACGCGGATCGCGGCGGCCCGGCCCGCCGGGGACGGATGACGTTTCGGCATGGACTGCGCTCCACGAAAGGGGTCGAGCGGTCCACTGTATCGCCGGCGCGACTAGCCGCCAACCCCATCGGAAAATTCCGCTGTTCCGGTACAGTTTTCGGCTAAGGTGTGCATTCACGATCCGACTTTTGTCCGGCGCACGCCGGCTTCCCATGCCCGACCTGACACATCTGCTGACTTTCGCCCTGGTAGCGCTGGGCATGGTGCTCACACCCGGCCCCAACATGATCTACCTGGTGTCCCGCTCCATCTCGCAAGGGCCGCAGGCTGGCCTGATTTCGCTGGGCGGCGTGGCGGTCGGGTTCATCTTCTACGTCGCCTGTGCGGCGTTCGGCATCACCGCCTTGCTGATGGCCGTGCCCTACGCCTACGACGCGCTGCGCATCGGCGGGGCGCTCTACCTGCTCTACATGGCGTGGCAGGCGATCCGCCCGGGCGGCCGGTCACCGTTTCAGGTGCATGACCTGCCCAAAAGCAGCCCGCGGCAATTGTTCACGATGGGTCTCCTGACCAATTTGCTCAATCCCAAGATCGCGGTCATGTACGTGTCGCTGCTGCCGCAATTCATTCAGCCCGATCACGGCAGCGTCTTCACCCAATCGCTGGCGCTGGGCATGACGCAGGTCGTGATCAGCCTGTCCGTGAACGCGCTGATCGCGATCATGGCGGGTTCCATTGCCGGTTTCCTGGCGGGCCGTCCGCTGTGGATGGTGGTGCAGCGCTGGCTGATGGGTACGGTGCTGGCCGGCCTGGCGGTGCGCATGCTTGTGGATACGCGACGCTGATGCCGGCCCAGGACGGATTTTTCGCAACGCTGGGCGGCATGCTCGGCGAGGGCCTGCGCGCCATCGTTGCAGGAATCAAATGGCTCTTGGGCGGCCTGGGCGGCGCGCTGGCGGACTTCTACGCCGGCCTGGCCGGCGCGATGGGCATGAGCCCGTCGATCTTCAATCTGGTGCTGCTGGCGCTGGGCCTCATGTTCCTGTGGGGCGCGGTCAAGGCGCTGCTGCGGCGCTCGATTCTGGGGTTCCTTTTCTGGCTGTTCATGACGCTGCTGGTGCTCGGTGGGCTGGTGGACTAGCGGGCCCGCGGCACCGCCTTTGCCACCGCTTGGGCAACCTCTCGCAACCGCCGCACCATCGCTGGAAAGCGTTCCGCGCCGGTGTTGCCATAGCCGATCACCAGACCATTGTCCTCGGGGCGCGGCGTGAGCGCGAACGAAGACAGCGCGCCGGGATTCATGCCCAGCTTGCGCGCTTCGGCCACGATGGCCGTATCCGCATATTCGGACGGCAGCCGCACGGTCAGATGCAATCCGCAGTGCCCGCCCAGCACCTCGTGTTCGATCCCCAGATGCTGCGCCAGCGCTTCGCGCAGCGCCGACTGGCGTTCGCGGTACAGCCGCCGCATGCGGCCCAGGTGGCGCGAGAACTGGCCGTTTTCGATGAAGGCCGCCATGGTGAGCTGCTCCAGCCGGTGGCCGCCGCGCTGCATTTCGACGATGGACGGCATGGCCTCGCGCGCGATGGCCTCGGGCAGCACCAGAAAGCCCAGCCGCAGGGCGGGGAACATGGTCTTGCTGAATGTGCCCACGTACAGCACCGGGGCGTCCGGCAGCAGGCCCTGCATGGCGGCGATCGGTTCGCCCTGATGGCGGAATTCGCTGTCGTAGTCGTCTTCGATGATCCACGCGTGCGCGCGCCGCGCGCGTTCCAGCAGGTCGAGCCGGCGCGTCAGCGACAGCACCGCGCCGGTGGGGTACTGATGCGACGGGGTCGTCTGGATCAGGCGGGGCGGCTGGCGCGCCCAGGCGCTTTCGGGGATGACGATGCCGTCGGCATCCACGCGCATGGCCACGACATTCAGGTCGCCCGCATGAAAGGCGGCCTTGGCGCCGCGATACCCCGGGTCTTCCAGCCAGGCCGTGTCGCCGGGATTGGTCAGCAGTTGCACGCACAGCGCCAGCCCGCCCTGCGCGCCTTCCGTGATGACGATGCGCGAAGCGTCGCAATGCACGCCGCGCGATACGCGCAGGTATTGGGCGATGGCCTCGCGCAGCGCGGGCTCGCCGGCCGGATCGCCATAGCCCAGCGCGGCGGCCGGGGCGGCCTGCAGCGCGCGGTCCTGCGCGCGGCGCCAGGCATTCAGCGGGAATTGGGTCAGCGCGGGCGTGCCGGGCGTCATCGGCAGCGTGGCGTCCGCGGCATGGCGTGTGGAGACGATGCGGGCCAGGCGGCGGGCGGTCGCCGGGGCCTGTGTGGGGCTGGGCACGGCCTGGCGGGCGGCGTGGCGGGCCGCGGCCGACAGCGGCGCCACGCGCGTGCCCTGGCGGTCGGCGATCACGTAGCCCTCGGCCGTCAGTTGCTCGTAGGCGATCAGCACCGTGTTGCGCGAGATGGCCAGGTCCTCGGACAGTGCGCGGGACGACGGCAGCTTGCCGCCTGCCGGAAGCTGGCCCGCCAGGATGGCCTGCTTGAGCCGCTGGATGAGCTGGCGCTGGCGCGGCAGCGAACCCGGGCCGCGCGCAAGCGGACTGGACAGGAGTGAAGCATTGGCGGCGTCGCGCAAGGCAGAGTCGGTCATGGCCCTATTAAATTCCTGGTTCGTGGCGCTTTTTATGATGCCACGGTTCCGATATCGTGAGGCCCTGGGTGTTGCGCCCGCCACCGTCGGCGGCGCGCCCTGAACCGATCGCCGAGGCACCGCCCGCATGCAACCGCGCACCAACGATTTCCAGCAACCCATCGGCCCGGCGCTGCCCGGCTGGACGACGCGTCCGCGTCCGCCGCTCGCGCCCGCCGTCGGCCGCTATTGCCGTCTGGAGCCGCTGTCGGCCGAGCGCCACGCGGCAGACTTGTACCAGGCCTTCAGCCGGGCGCCCGACGACAGCGACTGGACCTACATGGGCGCCGGCCCCTTCGCGGACGAGGCCGCCTACCGGACGTTCGCCGACGCCGCGCAGTCCAGTCCGGACCCCATGCATCACGCCATCATCGACCTGGCCACGGGCCGCGCCGTCGGCACGCTGGCGCTGATGCGCATCGACGCGCCCAACGGCGTCATCGAGGTCGGCTTCGTGTCCTATTCGCGCCAGCTCAAGCGCACCCGCATCGCCACCGAAGCGCAGTTCCTGCTGATGCGCCGCGCCTTCGACGAGCTGGGCTACCGCCGCTATGAATGGAAGTGCGACAGCCTGAACGCGCCGTCGCGCGCCGCCGCGCTGCGACTGGGCTTCACCTTTGAAGGTATCTTCCGGCAGGCCACCGTCTACAAGGGCCGTAGCCGCGACACGGCGTGGTTCTCGATCATCGACAGCGAATGGCCCGCGCGGCGCGCGGCCTACGAGCGCTGGCTCAGCCCGGACAACTTCGACGCCGAGGGCAAGCAACGCCAGGGCCTGGCGGCGTTGATCGCGGCCGAAGCGGCCGCCGGCGCGGGCAACGATGTGGCCAGCAATCGGCGGGGCAACGGCGCAGGAGACCCGGCTGCGTGCGCCTGATTCCGGTGGCACTGGCCCTTTTCTGGGGGCTGAACTGGCCGGCGGTGAAGATCATTCTGTCCATCTTCCCGCCGTTCACCTTGCGCGTGCTCGGCCTGGGCAGCGGCGCGTTGCTGCTATTGCTGCTGGCGGGCGCCAAACGCTTGCCGCTGTTGCCGCCGCGCAGCGCGTGGCCCGGGATCGTGGTGGGCGGCGTCCTGGCCGTGGCCGTCTTCAACCTGGCCGTGGCGTGGGCGCAGCTCAGCACCAGCACGTCGCGCGCGGCGGTGCTGACCTTCACGATGCCGATGATGTCGGCGCTGCTTGCGTGGCTGGTGCTGGGGGAACGCCTGGATCGCCGTCGGGGGCTGGCGCTGCTGTTGGGCGCTTGCGGGGTGGCGGTGCTGGCCTGGCCGGTGCTGCAGGCGGTGTTCGCTGGCAACGATGTAGCCGCCGCCAAGGGGCTGGTGTTTCCGCTGGTGGCGGCGTTCGGGTGGGCGGCCGGCACCGTGTATCTCAAGCGCTGGCCCGTCGCGGGTGACCGCATCGTCATCACCGCGTGGCAGCTCGTCGTCGGCGCCAGCTGCGCATTGGCCGGCGCGCTGATCGCCGGCGAGTCCTTCCCCACGCGCGGCTGGACCGCCAGCGTCGCGGGGGCGCTCTCGTTTCACATCATCCTGGGCACCGCGGTGGCGTACTGGCTGTGGTTCGTGCTGAGCGAACGCGTCAGCGCCACCGTCGCCGCGCTGACCACGCTGATGGTGCCGGTCGTGGGCGTGCTGGGCGCGATGGCGCTGGTGGGCGACCGGCCGGCCCCGGCGGACTGGTGGGGCTTCGCCTTCGTCATGGCCGGGGCGGGGCTGATCGTCCTGAACCTGGGTCAGCGGCGCGCCTGACCGGCACCCTCGGGCGGCGACGGCATCCACGTGCCGTGCAGCCCAGCGGGCACGCGGCGCGGCAGTCGAACCTGCGCGACAGGACCGGCGGCCAGGTCGCGGGCGTCCAGCACGATGAACCGGCCCCCGGTGTCGTTTTCCGCATGCACGAAGCTCAGGATGTAGCCGTCCGCTTCGCCCGCGCCGGCCGGGTCGGCCGCAAACACCGGTTCGCACGCGGTCTGCCCGGCGGGCAGCCGGAACACGGACTTTTCACCCGTCTGCAGGTCGTAGCGGGCAAAGGCTTCGAAGGCGCCGGGCTGCGGCGTTTCACCCGGACGCGGGTCGCGCAGGCCGGCATAGCAGAAGCGGGCGCGCCGCCCGAGCCACGCATCGTTGACCCGGCCGAACTCGCAGGGCTGATCGTCCAGCATCTGATCGTCCACGCGTCCGCTGTCCAGATCGATGCGCAGCCGGTGCATTTCGAGCCGCTTGCGCGAGCTGGGTCCGTAGCCGTCGTGCCAGGGGAGCACCGCCTCGATCACGTTGCCGTCCACGCAGGCATTGGCGACGTGCCAGTTGAAGAAGGGATCCGCTTCGATCCACCGGATCTGCGCCGCGTCGTTGCAGTCCCGCGGCACGAGCAGCACGTGCGTGCCGCGTTGCGGGTCCCAGGCCGGCGCCGCGGGTCCGCGGCTGAAGTCGAACACCAGCGGGCAGACGAATGCGACCACGTGGGTGGCGGTCAGGCCGATGTCGTGGACCAGCGCCGGCCAGGGGGACGAGAAGGACACCTGGCGGTCCACCCGGCCGGTGGCGTCCAGCCGCATGTATTGCAGCGTGCCGGCCATGAGGTCGTAGTTGATCGCCAGCATTTCCCCGGTCAGCGGATCGACCTTGGGATGCGCCGAGAACGCGCCCGCGAGCTTGCCGTGGAACGTATTGGGACCCAGCGTGCCCAGCGCGTCGTTCACTTCGTAGGGGCATCCGCCTTCGTAGAGCGCGTGGATCCGCCCGGCGTGACGCAGCACGTTGGTGTTGGCCAGGTTGGCTTGCGGGGGCGGGCCGAACGTCGGGTTGTAAATGCGGTGGCCCGCGTCCCGTTCTTCCTGAAGTTCGGCGGTCAGCACCCAGCGGTTGCGGTAACGCGCGCGGCCGCTTTCCAGGTAGAGCGCGTGGATCATGCCCGTGCCGTCGTAGGGATAGGCGTAGCCCGGTCCCGGTTCGAATTGCGGGTTGGGGCCGTTGCGCATGAAGACGCCGGACAGGCCGGCGGGCAGGTCGCCTTCAATGGGCAGGTTCGCGTCGTCGCGTTCGTCAAAGACCGGCGCGAACGCACGGGTCAGGGCGGGGTTGTCGCTGTGCCAGGGTTGCATGAGGACTCCAGGCCGTGGCCGCGCGCCGGGAGGGGGGCGGCAAGCGTCCGGGGCGGCAAACGTCCGTTATATCCGCCCGGACCGCAGGGTGAAAGCCGAGTTAACCATGATGGCCGGTTCAACCATGAGGCCTGAGTCAACCATGAGACGCGCCGCCGCGCCGCCTGCGCAGCCGTTCCCGCACCATTTCCGCGCCGCTGACCAGCGTGATCCCGGCCAGCACCATCACCGCGCCGATCACGAATCCCGCATCCAGCGGCTCATCCAGGATCAGCACGCCAAAGCTCACGCCAAAGAGGGGTGTCATGAAGGACAGGATGGACAGGCGCGAGGCGAGATACCGGCGCAGCAGCCAGAACCAGACCAGGTAGCTGGACAGCGCCACCACCACCGACTGGAAGGCGACGCTCAGCATGGCGGCCTGGGTATAGCGGATGCCGTGATGGCCGGTGGCCACGGCGAAGGCCAGCAGCCCCACCGCGGCCACGGCCATCTGATAGAACAGCGTCTTGGCGGGGGCGGCCTCGGACAGCGCCGTCTTGCGGATCGCGACCGTGGTGGCGCCCCACAGCAACCCGGCCGCCAGCCCCATCGCGTCGCCCAGCAGCATGTTGCGGGCGCCCTCGTGGACGGCGGGTTCGCCGCCCTTGACCAGGAACGCGACCGCGATGCCGCAGAAGGCCAGCGCCACGCCTGCCCATTGCAGCGGTTTGAGGCGCTCTTCGGGCAGCAGCCAGTGCAAGCCGAGCGCCGCGAAGATGGGCGCGGTGTATAGAAACACCGCCATGTGCGAGGCCGTGGTGTAGACCAGACCCTGCGCGACGAACAGGAATTCGCCCGCGAACAGCAACCCCACGATCAGGCCGGGCAGGATGGTGCCGTCCGTGAACGCGCGCCCGCGCTCTGAACGCCACACCACCACCGCCAGCACCAATGCCGCGAACGTCGAGCGCAGCCCGATCTGCATGATGGGGGCGATGTCATCGGCCACCAGCTTGATGGCAATCTGCTGAAAGCCCCAGCACACGCACAGCGCCAGCATGGCGCTGGTGGCCAGCGTGTCCAGGGGAAGGCGTTGCGGCCTTGCGGCGGCGACGCTCACGGCAGTTCGGCGGGGTAGCTGTCCAGCGCCAGCCCGATCTGCTGGCGCAGGTCCCATTCGGCCAGCGTGGATTGCACCGGTCCGTAGAAGGCGCCGTCGCGGGCGACGAACATGGCCGGCAGATGGAAGACCTCGTAGCGCTCGACCAGCCCGCGGTTGTCGCCGGCATCGATCCAGCAGATGCGCTCGACCGGCAGTTCAATGGCCGGAAGCTGCTCGCGCGCCACGCGGCAGGTGCCGCAGGTGCGGCTGTGAAAGACGATGAGCGACAGGCCGGGCGCGTCCAGCAGATAGCGGTCGGCGGTGCTGTCGTTGAGGGTTATCTGTTCCATGGTGTGAGGACTCTCAAGCGCCGCGCAGCACGCGATCCAGTTCCAGCACCGACTGATACAGCACGCGGGTGCCGTCCAGCAGTTGCGCCGGTTCGATCCATTCTTCGGGGCAGTGGCTGCGGCCGTTCAGGCAGGGGATGAAGATCATGCCGATGGGGCCGGTGGGCGCCATGTAGACGGCGTCGTGGCCGGCGCCGCTGGGCAGACGCATCGACGCGTAGCCCAACTGGTCGGCGGCAGCCTTGACGGCGTCCATCACCAGGGGCGAACAGTCCGTCGGCTGCGCGCGGCTGAGCTGCGTGAAACCGGCGGTCAGGCGCAGCGCCTTCAGGTCGTCCGCCACGCCGGCCATCAGGGCTTCCGGAAAGGCGTCGAGCACGGCGTTGCTGTCGCTGCGCATTTCCAGCGTCATCTCGACCCGGCCGGGCACCGCATTGGCCGCATTGGGCGTCATGGCCAGCCGGCCCACCGTGGCGACGACGTAATGCGGATTGCCGCTGGCGGCGCTGGCCTGGCGGTGGGCGGCGTCGATGATGCGGGCCGCGCCCACCAGCGCGTCGCGCCGGATATCCATGGGCGTGGTGCCCGCGTGATCGGGTTGGCCCTCGACCACGATCTGCACGCGGCGGATGCCGACGATGTTGGTGACCACGCCGATCGGCAGGTTGCGGCTCTCGAGCACGGGGCCCTGTTCGATGTGCAGTTCGACGAAGGCGGCGGTCTCGCCCGCGCGGCGCAGCGGCGCATTCAGCGCCGCCGGATCGCCGCCGAGGCGGGCGATGCCCTGCGCCAGCGTCTCGCCCTGCGGATTGCGGGCGTCCAGCATGTCGGCGCTGAGCTGGCCGCACAGCGCGCGGCTGCCCACGCAGGAAATGCCGTAGTCGCTGGGTTCCTCGGACAGGAAGTCGATGACCTCGAAGGGATGGTCGAGGGCGATGCCGTGTTCCTGCATCGTGTGCGCGACCTCGATGCCTGCCAGCACGCCGATGATGCCGTCGAAGCGGCCGCCGCTCATGACGGTGTCGCAGTGCGAGCCGGTGGCGATCGGCTTGCGCGCGGCGTCGCGCCCGGCGCGCGTGCCGACCAGGTTGCCGCCCGCGTCCAGGCGCGTGGCCAGCCCCGCGGCTTCGAACTCGCTGCGCAGCCAGGCTCGCGCGTCATCGAACAGCGGCGAAAAGGCGCGGCGCGTCCAGGGCACGTCGGGCAGGGTGAATTTGGACAGGGTGTCGACGCGCGCCCAGAGGCGTTCGGCGTTCAGGGGAGGAAAGGCGGGCGGTGTGGCTTGCGGCATGAGACTTCCAGAAGATCGCCCTGGATTATGGCATCAATGCCATGGCCTCCATGCCGCCGCGCGCCGGGCCGCCGCCTACGTCGTTCTGCGCCAGGCTGGCTCGCGCTTTTCCAGGAAGGCGGTCACGCCTTCGCGCGCTTCCTCGGTGCTGCGGATGGCCGCGATGCGTTCGACCGAGTCGGCAATCAGGGCCCCATCCAGCGGCTGGCCCGCGAAGTCCCGCACCAGCCGCTTGCTGGCCTGCACGGCGCCCGGGCCATTGGCGCACAAGGTACGGCACAGCGTTTCGGCAGCCGCGAGCGCCAGCGCTGCGGGGACCACCTCGTGCACCAGCCCCAGCCGCAACGCGGTGGCGGCGTCAAAACGTTCGGCGGTCAGGAAGTACCGGTTGGCCGCGCGTTCGCCCAGGGCGCGGATCACGTAGGGGCTGATGGTGGCGGGCAGCAGGCCCAGCCGGGTTTCGGACAGGCAGAAGTGCGCGCTGTCCGCCGCCACCGCCATGTCGCAGGCGGCTACCAGCCCCATGCCGCCCGCGTAGGCGTCGCCATTGACGCAGGCGACGATGGGTTTCGGGCAGGTCCAGACCGCGTGCAGCATGTCCGCCAGCCGCGTGGCGTCCTGGCGGTTGTCCGCGTCGGTCAGCGTGCCCATTTTGCGCATCCAGTTCAGGTCGCCGCCGGCGCAGAACGCCTTGCCCGCACCCGTCAGCAGCAGGACCCGGACCCGGGAGTCTTCCACGGCCGTCTCGACCGCTGCCGTCAGCGCGGCGATCAGCGTCTCGTCGAACGCGTTGCGCATGTCCGGGCGGTTCAGCGTCAGGCGGGCGATTGGGCCGTCAAGGGCCAGGTCCAGCGGTGCGTTCGGCGTCATGCGCGGTCTCCGGTGTTATTGATGATGGCTCAATCGGCGTGGTCATTTGCCTGGCTGATTCTATGGGTAAAAGCGCGATTTCGCGATGCTTCTTTTGGATATATTGAGTTATCCTCAACAAAAAATTCGGAGATAGACATGAGCCAGCATCAGGGCGGCGCGTCCGCCGGTCAGCGTTACGCATCGGTATTCCGGCCGGGATTGTTCGACGGCAAGACCGTCATGGTGACCGGGGGCGGCAGCGGCCTGGGCCGATGCACCGCGCATGAGCTGGCGGCGCTGGGGGCCGGTCTGGCGCTGGTGGGACGCAACCCCGACAAGCTGCGCGCCGTGGCCGAGGAAATCGCCGGCATCTACCCCGAAGCCGCCGGCCGCATCAGCCAGCATGCGTGCGACATCCGCGACGAGGCCGGCGTTCGCGGCGCCGTGGCCGATGCGCTGGCCGCGCACGGCGGGCTGGACGGCGTATTCAATTGCGCGGGCGGGCAGTTTCCCGCGCCGCTGGACAGGATCAGCCTGAACGGCTGGAATGCCGTGGTGCAGAACAACCTGCACGGGACGTTTCTGGTGTCGCGCGAGGTCTATACCCAGCACATGCGCCAGCACGGCGGCGCCATCGTCAACATGCTGGCCGACATCTGGGGCGGCATGCCGGGGATGGGCCATTCCGGCGCGGCGCGCGCGGGCGTGTGGAACCTGACTGAAACCGCCGCCTGCGAGTGGGCGCATGCCGGCGTGCGCGTGAACGCGGTGGCGCCGGGCTGGATCGCTTCCAGCGGCATGGACAGCTATGACGAACATTACCGCGGCGTGCTGCGCGAACTGAAGACCAAGGTCCCGCTGCAGCGTTTCGGCACCGAGGCCGAGCTGGCCGCGGCCGTCGTTTTCCTGCTGTCGCCCGCGGCGGCGTTCATCAATGGCAGCGTCATCCGCGTCGATGGCGGCGTGCCCAACGCGCGTCATTCCTGGAACCTGCAGCCCGCCGAGCGCGGCCAGGCCTACAACGGCTTTCCTCAGTACGTGCCGCCGTCGCTGTTTTCGGAAGATTGAAGGCGATGCAGGGCATTCTGGACTTCGCCCCGGAACTGTGCCAGCGCCAGCGCATCCTGGCGCGGCGGCTGCAAGGCCTGCCACAAAAAGCCCACCAGGTGGTCGGCGGTGGCCGCCACATCCACGCCCGTGCCGCGCAGCATCGCATCCCACAGCACGTGTTCCATCGGCCCGTAGACCGCCGAGCGCAGCAGCCGCAGCGGCATGTCCTGGCGGATGTCGCCATCGGCCTGGCCTTGGGCCAGGATGCGCATCAGGGGCGCGGTGTAGCGGCGTTGCAGGCCGGCGTAGATCTCGCCAAAGTCGTCGTTGCGCGCGCGCCCTTCGGACAGGATGAACGCGCACAGGCCGGGACCCTCGGCCAGCAGATGGCGCAGGTGCGTATGGACCAGGTAATGCAGTTGGGCCCGCGTGCCGTGGATATGGGGCAGGTGGTCTTCCACCCGCGCGATGATTTCGTCGTACCAGTCGCTGATCACCCGTACGCAGAGTTCGCGCTTGCCGCCGAAGTAGGTAAAGACGGTGGCTTCCGAAACCCCCAGGCGCTGCGCGATCTCGGTGGTGGTGGCCGCCTGGAAGCCCGCTTCGGAGAACACCTGGCGCGCGACCCGCAGGATGTCGCGGATGCGTTGCTCGGACTTGGCGCTGGCCGGCGGGCGGCGCATCGGGACGGCTGGGCTATTTTCCATGCAGGCAAATGGCGAAAAAGGGGCGGGCGGCCTGCCTGGCTGTCCGCGCGAGCGCCTATTATTGAGCGAGGGTCAACGCCGTGGCAAGGCGGGATGCAACCCGCCGCCGCGGCCCCTTCATGGCAACAACCATAATCATCAAGAGACAACCATGCTGCATAGAGCAGATTCCTACGCGCAAGTCTTGTCCACGTTCCAGTGGCAGGTGCCCGCGGCCTACAACATCGGCGTCGACGTGTGCGACAAGTGGGCGGACGGCAGCGGCCGGCTGGCGCTGATCTATGAAAAGAGCGATGGGGCGCAGACGCGCTACACGTTCGACCAGATCAAGTCGCAGTCGAACCAGCTGGCCAACAGCCTGGCGCGCTACGGCATCCGCCGTGGCGACCGCGTGGCCATCTACCTGCCGCAGGCGCCAGAAACCGCCATCGCCCATGTCGCTGCCTACAAGATGGGCGCGGTGGCGGTGCCGCTTTTCACGCTGTTTGGCGTGGACGCCATCCAGTACCGGCTGGCCAACAGCGGGGCATCGGCGCTCATTACGGACGCCGAAGGCTGCCGCAAGCTGCTCGAGATCCGCGACAGCCTGCCGGATCTGAGAGTGATCTATTGCATCGACGGCGAGGCCGGGGGTATGGAAGACCCGGCGGCCGCCGTCAATGCGCTGCCGTTTCAGCAAAGCCTGGCGCTGGAGGCTGACGCGTTCGACCCCGTGGCGACGGCGGCCGACGATCCGGCCGTCATCATCTACACCTCGGGCACCACCGGCAAGCCCAAGGGCGCGCTGCATGCGCACCGTGTGCTGCTGGGCCATCTGCCCGGCGTCGAGATGTCGCACGAGTTCTTTCCGGAAAACGCCGTCCTGATGTGGACGCCGGCCGACTGGGCATGGATCGGCGGGCTGCTGGACGTGCTGTTGCCGTCCTGGCACCACGGTGTGCCCGTGCTGGCGCGTCGGTTCGAGAAATTCGACGGCGCCTCGGCGCTGGAGCTCATGGCGCGCCACGGCGTCACGCACACTTTCCTGCCGCCCACCGCGCTCAAGATGATGCGCGGCTGCGAATGGCCCGGGGACGCCGGGCCGCGCGCGCTGCGCTCGGTGGCCAGCGGCGGCGAGTCGCTGGGCGCGGAACTCATCGATTGGGGCCGCCGCGTGCTGGGCGTGACCATCAACGAGTTCTACGGCCAGACCGAATGCAACATGATCGTGTCCTCGTGCTCGTCGCTGTTCGACCCCTGCCTGGGCGCCATCGGCCGCGCCGCGCCCGGTCACCGGGTCGCTATTGTGGATGACGCCGGGGCCGAGTTGGCCGATGGACAAGAGGGCAACATCGGCGTAATGCGCCCGGATCCGGTCATGTTCCTGGGGTACTGGAACAACCCGGCGGCGACGGCGGAAAAATTTGCCGGCGATTACCTTCTGACCGGCGATGTCGGCGTGCGTGACGCGGAAGGTTTCATCCGGTTCGTGGGCCGCAACGACGACGTCATTACCAGCGCCGGCTACCGGATTGGTCCGGGTCCCATCGAAGACTGCCTGCTCGGGCATCCCGCCGTGCGCATGGCGGCGGTGGTGGGCATGCCCGATGCTGAACGCACGGAAATCGTGGTGGCGTACGTGGTGCTGAAAGAGGGCGTCGAAGGCGACGAGGCGCTGGTCAAGGCGCTGCAGGCGCATGTCCGCACCCGGCTGGCCGCCCATGAATATCCGCGCGCGATCCGGTTTGTAACCAGTTTGCCGACGACCGCGACGGGCAAGATTATCCGCCGGGAGTTGCGCGCCGGTTACCCGGGCTGAGCCGTCTCACCCGGTGACAATCTCCTCCATGTGGATGGGTTGACGGGTTGCCCGGCGCTGCAAGTATGATGGCGCAAACTGGATACGGCCCCACTCAATTGGGGCCGTATCACCTTTAGCCAAAGTATGGAGATAACCCCAATGAATAAGCCTTTGGACGGGGGACTGGCAGCCTTGAACGTGCCCGCGTACGTCAAGCACCGCGGACTGATCGACTGGGTTGCCAGTTTCGTCGCGCTGGCCAAGCCCGATCGCGTCGTGTGGTGCGATGGCTCGCAGGAAGAGTACGACCGCTTGTGCGAGCAGATGGTCCAGTCCGGCACCATGCGCCGGCTCAACCCCGCCAAGCGCCCCAATTCCTATCTCGCGTGGTCCGACCCGTCCGACGTGGCGCGGGTTGAAGACCGCACCTTCATCTGCTCGGACCGCGCCGAAGACGCCGGCCCCACCAACAACTGGGCCGACCCGGCCGAAATGCGCGATACGCTGAACGGCCTGTTCGACGGCGCCATGCGCGGCCGCACGCTGTACGTGGTGCCGTTCTCGATGGGCCCGCTGGGTTCGGACATCGCCCACATTGGTGTCGAACTGTCCGACAGCCCGTACGTGGCCGTGAACATGCGCATCATGACGCGCATGGGCAAGCAGGTGTATGACGTGCTGGGCACCGATGGCGACTTCGTGCCCTGCCTGCATTCGGTCGGCAAGCCGCTGGCCGAGGGCGAGGCCGACGTGGCCTGGCCGTGCAACCCCACCAAGTACATCGTGCACTTCCCCAAGACCCGCGAAATCTGGAGCTACGGCTCCGGTTACGGCGGCAACGCGCTGCTGGGCAAGAAGTGCTTTGCGCTGCGCATCGCATCCACGATGGGCCGCGACCAGGGCTGGCTGGCCGAACACATGCTGATCCTGGGCGTGACCTCGCCCAAGGGCCGCAAGTACCACGTCGCTGCCGCCTTCCCGTCGGCCTGCGGCAAGACCAACTTTGCCATGCTGATTCCGCCGCAAGGCATGGACGGCTGGAAAGTCACCACCATTGGCGACGACATCGCCTGGATCAAGCCCGGCCCGGACGGCCGCCTGCACGCCATCAACCCCGAGGCCGGCTACTTCGGCGTAGCCCCGGGCACCAGCGAGCAGACCAACTTCAACGCCATGGCCACGCTCAAGGCCAACGTCATCTTCACCAACGTCGCGCTGACCGACGACGGCGACGTCTGGTGGGAAGGCATGACCGACACGCCGCCGGCGCACCTGGTCGACTGGCAGGGCAAGGACTGGACGCCCGAGATCGCGCGCGAAACCGGCCGCAAGGCCGCGCACCCGAACGCGCGCTTCACCGCGCCCGCCTCGCAGTGCCCGTCCATCGACCCCGAGTGGGAAAACCCCAAGGGCGTGGTCATCGACGCGTTCATCTTCGGCGGACGCCGCTCCACCACCGTGCCGCTCGTCACCGAAGCGCGCAACTGGGTCGAAGGCGTCTACATGGCCGCCACGATGGGCTCCGAGACCACCGCCGCGGCCGCCGGCCAGCAAGGCGTGGTGCGCCGCGACCCGTTCGCCATGCTGCCGTTCTGCGGCTACAACATGAGCGACTACTTCGGCCACTGGCTCAATCTGGGCAAGCAGCTCGAAGCCGCCGGCGCGACCCTGCCGCGCATCTATTGCGTGAACTGGTTCCGCAAGGGTCCGGACGGCAAGTTCGTCTGGCCGGGCTTTGGCGACAACATGCGTGTGCTGCGCTGGATGCTGGGCCGCATCGACGGCCAATCCAAGGGCGTGGACCAGGTGTTCGGCGTGTCGCCCAGCTACCAGGACATCGACTGGACCGGCTTGGAATTCAGCCCGGACAAGTTCGAGCAGGTCATGTCGGTGGACGAGAACGCCTGGCGCGAAGAACTGGCGCTGCACCACGAGCTCTTCGGCCAGTTGTCGCAAGGCCTGCCCGACGAACTGCGCACCACCAAGACCGAAATCGAAGGCCGTCTGGCGGCCTGAGGCTGCTGGATCCTGTGGTCTGAACAAACCCGCCTGCTTTGCGCAGGCGGGTTTTTTTGCGTGCAGCGGGTTCAGCCCAGGGGTTTAAGCCGTCTTGCTGGCCGCGATCCCGTCCAGCGCCTTGGCCACGTCGTCCGGCAATTGCAGCGACGCGGCTGCCAGGTTTTCGCGCAGGTGTTTCGGGGACGACGTCCCGGGAATCAGCAGGATGTTGGGCGATCGGCGCAGCAGCCAGGCCAGCGCCGTCTGCATCGGCGTCGCGCCGATCCGCGCCGCGGCGTCGTTCAGGATGGACGACTGCAACGGGCTGAAGCCGCCCAGCGGAAAGAACGGCACATAGGGAATGCCTTCGCGCGCCAGGTCGTCGATCAGCGCGTCGTCGCCCCGGTGCGCGACGTTGTACTGGTTCTGCACGCACACGATCTCGCAGATGCCGCGGCCCTGCGCCACCTGCGCGGGCGTCACGTTGCTCAGCCCGATGTGCCGGATCAGCCCTTGCTGCTGCAGGCCGGCCAGCACGGACAGCGGTTCTTCGATGGAGCCTTCCGCCGGACCATGCACGTCGAACATGGCGCGCAGGTTGACCACGTCCAGCACGTCCCGTCCCAGGTTGCGCAGGTTGTCGTGCACCGCGCGGGTCAGCTGTTCGGCCGAGAACGCGGGATTCCACGATGCATCGTCGCCGCGCACCGCGCCTACCTTCGTCACGATCACCAGGTCATCGGAATAGGGGGCCAGTGCCTCGCGAATCAGCTGGTTGGTGATGTGCGGGCCGTAGAAATCGCTGGTGTCGATGTGGTTGACGCCCGCGGCCACGGCCTCGCGCAGGACGGCCAGCGCGGCGTCCCGATCCTTGGGCGGCCCAAAGACGCCGGGGCCGGCAAGCTGCATGGCGCCGTAGCCAAGCCGATAAACCTGGCGCGAGCCGAGCGCGTAGGTGCCGCTGTCTGCAAGTTGAGTCATGTCTGATCCTGTTTTCGATGAAAGGGAGGCATGGGTCAAACGATAGAACTTCCATCGCCGCCTGATAAGCCAATACAATCCGCACGGCTTGTACGGAAAAAAGAACAATGGCGACCGACCTCGATGACCTCAACGCCTTCGTTGCGGTGGCGCGCGCGCAAGGCTTTCGCGAAGCGGCCCGCACGGCCGGCACCAGCGCCTCGCGGTTAAGCGACACCGTGCGCCGCCTTGAGGCGCAACTAGGGGTGCGGCTCTTTAACCGCACCACGCGCTCGGTCGCGCTGACGCAGGCCGGCCAGGAACTGCTGGCCCGGCTGGCGCCCGCGCTGACGGAAGTGGAGGCCGCGCTGGACGCCGTCAACGTCTTTCGCGACAAGCCCGCCGGCACGCTCAGGCTCAATGTGCCGCTCAGCGCCGCGCGGCTCGTGCTGCCGTCCATCGTGCCGGCCTTCCTGGCCGCCTATCCCGACATCCGCCTGGAAGTCGTGGCCGAGGAAAGCTTCGTCGACGTGCTCGCCGCTGGGTGCGACGCCGGCATCCGCTACGACGACCGGCTGGAACAGGACATGATCGCCGTGCCCATCGGCCCGCGCGTGCAGCGCTTTGCGGCCGGCGCTTCGCCCGCCTACCTGGACCGGCACGGACGGCCCGCCCATCCCGAAGCCCTGATGCAGCACGCCTGCCTGCGCGGCCGGTTTCCCAGCGGGTCGATGCCGCCGTGGGAGTTCGAGCGGGACGGGGAATCGGTGCGCATCGACGCATCGGGTCCGCTGGTCGTGCAGATCGGCGGCGCGGTCGACCTGGCCGTGGATGCGGCCATCGCGGGCGCCGGGGTCATGTATCTGTTCGAAGACTGGCTGCGCCCGCACTTCGAAAGCGGCGCGCTGGAACCCGTGCTGGAACCCTGGTGGCCGCAGTTCTCGGGACCGTTTCTGTATTACTCCGGCCGCCGGCTGGTGCCTTCGCCGCTCAAGGCGCTGATCGACTTCATCAAGGCGCAGCCGATTTCCTGAATGGCGCGCTCGGTCTCGCCGGCCTGCGCTGTTTGATGCACAATCGCCCCATGCACCTGGATCCCGAAGACCTCGCCAAGATCACGTCCCTGACGCTCGCCCATTACGAAGAGAACGCCGATTCGTTCCAGGCCGGCACGCAGGATCACGACGTCAGCCAGAACATCGCCGCCTTGCTGCGCCATATCGACGGCGAGCCGCCCTTTGACATCCTGGATCTCGGGTGCGGACCGGGCCGTGACCTGAAGACGTTCCTGGCGATGGGACACCGGCCCGTCGGCCTGGACGGCACGCCGCGGTTTGTGCAAATGGCCCGCGCGGCAAGCGGTTGCGAGGTCTGGGAGCAGGATTTCCTGCAGCTTCAACTGCCCGCGGCGCGGTTTGACGGCATCTTCGCCAACGCCGTGCTGTTCCATGTGCCGGGGCAGGAACTGCCTCGGGTGCTGCAAGAACTGCGCGCCACGCTGCGGCCGCGCGGCGTGTTGTTCAGCTCCAATCCGCGGGGCGGCAACCAGGAAGGCTGGAATCGCGGGCGCTATGGCGCGTATCACGATCTTGAAGGCTGGCGGGCGCTGATGCAGGCCGCCGGCTTCGAGGAGCTGGAGCATTACTACCGGCCCGATGGGCTGCCGCGCGAGCAGCAGCCGTGGCTGGCGAGCGTCTGGCGGCGGCGCGATTAGCGCCGGCTTCACGCCGGTGCTGGAAATCCGCTTCCTTTCTTGACGCCTCTCTCATGGTTGCCTCCACGCTCGTCGGCATGCTGTGCGCACACCTGCTGTGCTTTTCCGGCATGTTTCTGCTTATCAGCCGTCGTCTGCCTGGCAACAGGATGGGGATGGACTTCTTTGCCGTCGGCAACCTGCTGCTGGCGGCCGCCTACATTCTTCAACTCATCGAAGGCGGCCCCGCGTGGAGCCTCATGAGCGTCGTCAACCACTGCCTCACGCTGGCCGCTCCAATCGCCTATCTGCTGGGCGCCATGCGGTTCTTCGGGCATCAGGTCCGCTTGTGGCAGCCGCTGCTTGCGTTCTGTCTCGTTTACGGCATGGCGCAATGGTGGGTGCAATGGCAGATGGGCCCGCAAGCCCGCTACGCCATGCTTGCAGCGTCGGCCACGCTGCTTTTCTTTGCGATGTCGGTCACGGTGCTATGCGGCACACGAACCTTCGCCAAGGACTTGCGCGCGGAAATGGTCTTCTTCGCGTGCCTGATTGGCGGGATCTGCGTGCTGAACGCGTTGAAGTTCCTGAAAATCATGGAGGGCGGCCTGGATGCGCTGCACATGGACAGCCGCTTCCAGATGATTTTCTACATCTATATGTCCACCCTCGCCACGATCGTGCCGCCGTCGATTGTCTGGCTGGTGCTGCGCCGCTTGACGGACAGCCTGCGGAATATGGCGGCGCGGGATCCGATGACGGATCTGCTCAACAGGCGCGGGCTCTCGGATGCGCTCGTCCAGTATTTCAATGGGCGCAGTGCAAAGCCGGCGTATTTACTGGTTTTGGACGTCGATCACTTCAAACGCATCAACGACACCTACGGCCATCAGGCCGGGGACGAGGTGATTTGCCATGTGGCGGGGTTGCTGCGTGCGGGCGTGCGCCGGGGGGATCTGACCGGCCGGATCGGGGGAGAGGAGTTTGTCGCCATTCTGCTCGAATCGGACGTGGCCGATGTGATGGTGCTGGCAGAGCGGCTGCGGGCCAGCATCGAGAGCCAGCCGATCCGTGTCACCGGCGCGAACGAGCGGCTGCGCTGCACCGTGACGATCGGCGTGTCGTCACGGTTTGATGGGGCGGATGCGCTGGAGGGAGCGCTGCGCGAGGCCGATGCGGCGCTCTATCGAGGGAAGGCGGGCGGGCGGAACCGCGTGGAGGTGGACCTTTCAACTCCCGGCGTCCTCGCCCCGAGCGGCGCGTAGCTTCTTCCATAGCGTCGTGCGCGAAATGCCGAGGAGTTTCGCGGCCTGGCCCATATGGCCACCCGACTCCGCAATGGCCTGCTGGATTGCCCGCTGTTCCGCGCCAAACCGGGTGGCGGCCAGGTCCGGCGTTTCCACAAGCTTGCTTTCCGGGAAGATGTCGCCGCTTTTTACCGTCGTGTCATCCGTCATGACCGCTGCGCGGGCGATGCGATTCTTCAGTTCGCGTACGTTGCCCGGCCAAGCGTAGTCGCATATGGCTTGCAGGGCGTCGGATGACAGCGCAGCCCCGGCGGGCGACTGCTGCGCCAGCAAGGCGCGCGCCAGGTCAGGCAATGCGCCCAGCCGTTGCCGTAGCGGTGGCACCGCAATGCTGGCTACGGTCAGCCGATAGTAAAGATCGGGACGAAACGTGCCTTGGGTCATTGCGGCTTGCAGGTCCGAACTGGTGCTGGACACAATCCGGCAATGCGTTTGCCTTGCGGCGCCGTCGCCCAGCGGCCGGTATTGGCCGTTTTCCAGTACCCCCAACAAGACGGCTTGCGCTCTGGGCGTCAGTTCAGCGACTTCGTCCAGATAAAGCGTGCCGCCGCTGGCCTGTGAAATCAAGCCCTCGCGCGCGGTGCTGGCGCCGCTGAAGGCGCCCTTCACGTGTCCGAACAACAGGCTTTCCACGAGCTCCGTCGCCAATGTGGCGCAATTGACCGCGACAAAAGGGCCCGCCGCGTAAGGCGAGCGCGTGTGCATGTAGCGGGCGGCACGGTCTTTGCCCGATCCCGTCTCGCCTTCGAAGAGCACCGGCAGCGAACTGGCGGCAAGGCGTTCAAGCTCCTGTGCCACCGCGAAGGTCTCGTCGTGGACTGCGAAGGGGTTTTCAAGGACGTCATCGTGAGGGCCGGCGGGTTGCGCGGCGATGACCGACCGGATGCGGGCCACCAGCGCATCGGTGTCGTAGGGCTTGGTCAGATAGTCGTTGGCGCCGGCCCCGACCAGCCGTACCGCCTGCGCGATATCGCCATACGCCGTCGCAAAAACCACGGTGGTGCTGGCCAGATGGGGAATGAGGCGCCGGTATAAATCTTCCCCGGAGCCGTCGGGAAGCCGGATATCGGCCAACAGGAACGCCGGCCGCATGCGCGTCCTGCGAAACAGTTCGACCGCTTGCGCGCAGCTCTGCGCCCACTGCGCGGAAATGCCTTCAAGCCGCAGTCGCTGCAACAACGCGCCACCCAGCAGTTCGTCGTCTTCGATCAGCAAAACCTGTATATCGTTCAAAGCGCTTGTTCCTGTATGCCAAAAGGTAGACGCACGGAAATGCGCGTGCCGCTTGCAAGGGACGTGACGCGCAGCCCTCCACGCATGGCCTTTATCAGATCGGCCACAATGCCCAGCCCCATGCCATCGCCGTCGGTCTGGCATCCCGTCAATGCGCGTCGTGCGGCGGGCGGCAAGCCTCTTCCGGCATCGGCCACATGCAGCGTCAGGGCGCCACCGCGGGCACGCGCGAAGACGCGCACCAGTTCGCCCGGCGCCGACGCCTGGATGGCGTTGAGCACCAGATTGAGCAACACCTGACGGACGGCGCCCGCGGGCAGTGCGAGGCGCCGCTCCTGAAGGCCTTCGCAATGAAGTTCCACGCGCACGCCGCCCCGGCTGGCTTGTGCCCCCACCATCAGGCGGATATCGGCGATATCCGCTTCACGCAACAGCGCATTGCCAGGCCGAAAGGTGCGAAGGCTGGCGTCCACGACGGCTTGCAGGGTCTCGACGCCGCGTTCGATGAAGCCGAGCGACTCGCTGCGGACGTCGCTGCGGTCGCCGAATTGCCTTAGCGTCTGCACGGCGGTGCGCAGCCCGCCCAGCGGATTGCGCACTTCGTGGGCAAGCGCCGCCGACATCCTTCCGAGCACGGCCTCACGTTCAATGCGGGCGCTGCGTTGCGTCAGCGCTTCGCGTTCCAGCACGCCTTCAATCATCCAGTTGTAGGCCGACAGCAGTTGCTGCAATTCGGGGTCCGTGGTGTTTACCGGCATGGGGCGCAGGCGATTCTCCGGGCCGGCGCGCAGCGCTTCCGTCAAGGAGATGATGGGGCGTTGAAGCCGTCGCGCCATGCCAAAGCACAACGCCGCGCCAATCAGGCTGATTGCCAATCCCACCAGGCCCAGTTCCCAGGCAAGCGCCTGCCGTTGCCGATGAAAATCACTGACATCAAGGTTGGCCACCACGGTTCCCAGTCCGGGCCGCGTGTCGTCCAGCAAGCGCCATGTCCACACGCCTTCCGATCGCGGGCTGACAAGCGTGCCGGCGGTGTCCGCAAATGATGCCAGGGGAATCGGCTCGACCTCCGGATAGCGGGCCACGTGGGCCAGGATGCGGCGATCGGCGGTGACCACGGCAAGGGTTCGATCGACGACGCCCAAGTGCGTATCCAGTGCCCGGTTGAGCACGTCGTCCATCTGCGCGGTGTCGCCGGCGCGCACGGCCGGAAGAATCGCCGCGGACAGCCCGTCCAGATACACCTGTCCCAAATTGGCGACCTGCCTGTCGAACTGGCGTGACACGCCATGCAGCGCCAAGGAAATCAGCGCGGCGGATATCACGAGAAATAGCAACGAGACGGCAAGCGGAATTCTTGCAGTAAGGGGCAATCGGAGCATGCGAGGCGCCAGCAGGCGGAAAAGGGCGATTATGCCTTGGACGATTCGGGCATTGCAGTTGCAAGCAATGGAAAGCGAGCGGCGCGTCGACAAGATCCGTGCCAACCGCCTATCCGGTGAGAAATCGCCGGGTGTTGTTCACTTTTGTGAACATGTCGAGTGAACGGCTGTTCATTCATTCACGCCAGCGTGAACGTCGCTGGCCGCCGCTGCTGGTTTACCCGGATTTCGCGTGTCCAGCCGTGAAAGCGAATTGCAAGGCGTCCTTCTTAAAGTGCCTCCTCCTTTGGCTCGCGACATCCCGCGCGCCAGGATCTTTTCACAACAAACAGGGGAGCAAGCCGTGGGCAGCACCATATTTTCCAGGAAGCGCGATTTATGGGGCGGGGCGTTCGTTGCCCTGTGCGGCGCGCTGACTATTCTTGAAGCGATCTCGTACAACATCGGGGAACTGGCCCGGATGGGGCCCGGTTATTTTCCCCTGATGGTCGGCTGCTTTCTGGTGGCGCTGGGCATCCTGGTCCCGCTTAGCCCCGACCCTGATGAAGTGCAGGAAGAGATGTTGGAAGAGCAATTGCCCCAGCCAACGCAGCGTGAGCGCGTGCGCGGCATGGCGTGCATCGCGGGCGGCATCGCGCTGTTCATCATCCTGGGCAGTTACCTGGGATTCCTGCCCGCCACCTTCGCGCTGGTGTTTGTCTCTGCGCTGGGCGATACGTCCAACTCGGTCAAGTCCGCCGCCATCCTCGCGCTTGCGATGACCGTCTTTGGCGCGGTGGTGTTTTCCTGGGCGCTGCAATTGCAGTTTCCGATGCTGCGCTGGGGTTGAATCATGGATCTATTCGACAACGTATTGCATGGCTTTTCCGTGGCGTTGCAGTGGGAGAACCTGCTGTGGTCGCTGTTTGGCGTCTTCATGGGCAACATGATCGGCGTGCTGCCGGGCATGGGTGTGCTGGCGGCCATCTCGATCCTGCTGCCGCTGACCTACGCGATGACCCCGGTGGCCGCACTGATGATGCTGGCCGGCATTTATTACGGCGCGCAGTATGGCGGCGGCATCACCTGCATTCTGCTGAATTTGCCCGGTACGCCGTCACACGCGGTGACCTGCCTGGACGGCAATCCCCTGGCCCGGCAGGGCAAGTCAGGATCGGCCCTGTTCATGCTGGTCATGGCGTCCTTCGTCGGCGCCAGCGTGGGCATCGTCATCATGATCCTGTTTTCGCCGCTGCTGGTTGAGGTTGCTTTCCAGTTCGGCCCGGCGGAATATTTCTCGATGATGATGCTGGGCTTGTTTGCCGGCGCAACGCTGGCCAAGGGCTCGGCGATCAAGGGCATTGCGATGGTCTTTCTCGGGTTGCTGCTGGGTGTCGTGGGCACCGACGTCAACACGGGAACCATCCGCTACGGCTTCGGCGTCATTGAACTGAGCGACGGCATCCCGCTGGTGGCGCTGGCGATGGGCCTGTTCGGTCTTGCGGACTTCTTTGCCAACGTCAATCGCATTGGCAAGGCCACCACCGTGGGCGCGGGCCCCAAGATGTCGGTGCGCCCGGAACCCGGCGATATCAAGAAATCGGCCATGCCGGTCGCACGCGGCAGCGCCATCGGCGCCGTCCTGGGCATCTTGCCTGGCACGGGCGCGACGATCGCGTCGTTCATGTCCTATGCCGTGGAAAAGCGCGTTTCGAAGACCCCCAAGCGCTTTGGCAATGGCGCCATTGAAGGCGTGGCGGGTCCGGAAGCGGCCAACAACTCGGCCGCGCAGACCAGCTTCATTCCCACCATGAGCCTGGGCATTCCCGGCGACTCGGTGATGGCCCTGATGCTGGGCGCGCTGATCATCCATGGCATTCAGCCTGGTCCGCAGATGGTGACCGAGCACGCCGACCTGTTCTGGGGGCTGATTGCCAGCTTCTGGATCGGCAACATCATGCTCGTCGTGATGAACCTGCCGCTGATCGGCATGTGGGCAAGACTGTTGAAGG
This sequence comes from Achromobacter mucicolens, assembly GCF_029866465.1. NCBI lineage: Bacteria > Pseudomonadati > Pseudomonadota > Betaproteobacteria > Burkholderiales > Alcaligenaceae > Achromobacter > Achromobacter mucicolens. Next base: position 2,053,229 of record NZ_CP123364.1, read on the forward strand.
TCCCCTACAAGTATCTTTTCCCGTCTGCGCTGTTCTTCGTGTGTGTCGGCGTCTATAGCACGAACAACAACCTGTTCGATGTAGGCATGGTGCTGGTGCTTGGCCTGGTCGGCTACCTGTTCCTGAAGCTGCGGTTTTCCCCCGCGCCGCTGTTGCTGGGTTTCGTGCTGGGTCCGATGGTCGAAGAGAACTTCCGCCGTGCGTTGCTGTTGTCGCGCGGCAGCATGAGCGTCTTCGTTGATCGTCCGATCAGCGCCGGCTTTGTCTATGCGATCCTGGCGCTTGCCGCCTGGCTGGTGTTCTCGACGGTGCGCAATCGCAAGCGCGTCCGTGAGCTTGAGCGCGTCCAGGCCAACGCCTGACCGCCAAGCGGCGAAGCGCCGATATTCGGGGGCCACTGGCTGGCCCCTTTTTTTATTTACAGGAGGGAGTGATGAAGCAACTGGGGCTGAGTCAGGACACCAACAAGGCCGGACAGGCGCTGACGGTCGTTCGCGAGCTTCCCTTTGTGGAATTCATCGAACTGCTTGAATTCAGCCATTTGCGCTTTGACCTTCCAAAGCGCGGCTCCACGGCAACCTTGGTCGGTTCTCAGGAATGGAACCGGCAAATCCAGGATGACGCGGCCGATCCGGGTTCGGTCTATGTCTGCACGACAATCGACGCGCTGCACCACGCGGTGCTGCCCCCGGAAGACGCCGTACTGAAAATCGACATGCCCTCAAAGAGCCGCGTGCGCCTGCGAACGCTTTCACGCCAACGCGGGCGGCCCGCATCTCAGCCGTGCGTGCGCGTGGATTTGCAGGGACTGATACGGCGTGTTCTCGTGCCCGCCAATGCGCCTGCGCACCTTTTCGACCTGGTCAGGCATGTCGTCATGACGCGCCTCTGGGTGGAAGTTGCGCGGGTCTCGTCCGCTCGGTTCTGACAGCCGGATCACAAACACCCATCCCTTTTTCACACAGGAACGCCAACGTGACAGAGTCCGGTCTGCAAATCCTCGCCGCCATCGTTTTTGCGATTGCCTTGCTGCACACCTTTTCCGCGCCGATCTTCCTGCGCCTGGCGCATCGCAGCAAACGTCATGGCGGTCTGCTGCATCTCTTGGGTGAGGTCGAAGTCGTTTTTGGATTTTGGGCGGCGATCCTGCTCATTCTGATGGCGTTGGCCGCCTCGGGCAGCACGGCGCTGGCGTATGCCGAATCGCGCAACTACACGGAACCGGCTTTCGTATTTGTCGTGATGGTCATCGCGGCCTCGTTGCCGGTGTTGACGGTGGTGATGCGGCTTGTGGAACGCGTGGCTCGGGTCCTGCCCGTTCAGGACCAGACCGCCAAGGCGTGGTTATGCTTGGCGCTGGTTCCGTTGGCGGGATCCCTGGTGACCGAACCGGCCGCCATGACGATTGCGGCCATGATGCTGGCGCCGCAGGTCTTCCATCGCGACATGCCGGAGCGGCTGAAGTATCTGGCGCTGGGTGTCCTGTTCGTGAACATCTCGATCGGCGGGACGCTGACGTCCTATGCGGCGCCGCCCGTTCTGATGGTGGCCTCGACGTGGGGGTGGGATAGCGCGTTCATGTTCACCACGTTTGGCTGGAAGGCGGCGCTGGCCGTGCTGGTCAACGCCACGCTCGTGACCCTGTTGCTGCGTCCTTACCTGCGTTCTGGGGATGTGTTGTCGGCCAGGAAGGCCGCGGCGCCAATGTCGCCGGTCGTTATCGCCGTGCACCTGTTCTTCTTGGCCGCGGTCGTGTTCACCGCGCACCACCCGATCATCTTCCTGGCGCTGTTCCTGTTTTTCATCGGTTACACGCAGGCTTACAAGGCCAGCCAAAGTCCGCTCATCATCAAAGAGGCGCTGTTGGTCGGCTTCTTTCTTGCAGGGCTGGTCGTGTTGGGCGGCATGCAGCAATGGTGGTTGCAACCCATCGTGAGCGGGCTCGAACCCAACGTGCTGTTTGTGGGCGCATTGGCGCTGACCGCAATCACGGACAATGCCGCGCTGACCTATCTGGGTTCACTCATTGACGGAATTTCCGACCAGGCGCAGTACATGCTGGTGGCCGGCGCGGTGGCTGGCGGCGGGTTGACCGTCATCGCCAACGCGCCCAACCCGGCGGGCGTGGCGTTGCTTCGAGGCGGTTTCGCCAATGGTGCGGTCGGCATGCTTGGGTTGTTGTCTGGTGCGCTGGTGCCCACGGCGATTGCCGCTGCATTTCTCTTTTTTCTTTGAAATGTCGATTCGGTCCCTTTAGCGAACAAGCCCGCGCAGGAAGGGCCCAAAACGCGAAAAGCCGCGCAGTGCGCGGCTTTTCCGTTCTCGGTGCAGCAACGCCTAACCCATCTGCCCATACCTTCCAGCATTGAAGTCCTGGATCGCCTCGACGATTTCCGCTTGCGAGTTCATCACAAACGGCCCATACCCGACCACGGGTTCATCGATCGGCTCTCCGCTCAAGATCAAAAACACCGCGTCGTTATTCGCTTCGACCGTGATGTCCTCGCCCTCTTTGGAGAACAGCGCCAATTGCGCATCCCGCGCGACGGATTCGCCGTTGACCAGCACCGTGCCGCGCAGCATGACGAGCATGCTGTTGCGGCCCGCGGCAACGGGGAAGGTCGCCGTCTTGCCCGCCGCCAGCTTCACGTCCCACACGTCCATCGGCGTAAAGGTCCGCGCGGGGCCCGCTTGGCCAGCGTAATTGCCTGCGATCACGCGGAGCGTGCCGGCGGCGTCGGGCAGGTCCACGACCGGGATGTCTGCGTTCAGAATGCCCTGGTAGCCGGCCGGCGCCTTCTTGTCCTTGGCGGGCAGGTTGACCCAGAGCTGCACCATTTCCAGTTTGCCGCCCGTGCGGGTGAAGGCGTGGGAATGGAATTCCTCGTGCAGGATGCCGGACGCCGCCGTCATCCATTGGACGTCGCCGGGGCCGATGACGCCGCCGTTGCCGGTGGAGTCGCGGTGTTCGACTTCGCCGCTGTAGACGATGGTCACGGTCTCGAAGCCGCGGTGCGGGTGCTGGCCGACGCCGCGGGGCTGGCTGGCCGGACCGAATTCGGCGGGGCCGGCGTAGTCCAGCAGCAGGAACGGGCTGGTGTCGCGGCCTTTGTCGTTGTACGAGAACATGGAGCGCACCGGAAATCCGTCGCCCACCCAGTGGGGACGGGGGCTGGCGTGCACGCCGAGGATCTTCTTCATGGTGAGGTTTCCTGTTGCGCGGCCCCTTCGGGGCCGTTCGTCATAGGGAAGAAGATAAGGGCGGATCGGCATTCCCGGTAGTGCTCGTGATTGATAAGCACCGTTCCATGTGGCGAACGATCAATACGGGCCAGGCGGGCGGGCCAGCGTCGCGGCGGGTATCCTTCCGGGCATGGACAAGATCAGGGACGACATCGCGGCGGCGCGGCGCGAGGCGGTGGTTACGGGATTTGCCCCGGTGGTGGGGGACGGCCCGCGCGTGCTGGTGCTGGGCTCCATGCCGGGCGTGGCGTCGCTGCGGCAGGCGCAGTATTACGCGCATCCGCGCAACGCATTCTGGCCGCTGGCGGCGCGGATCTTCGGGTTCGATGCCGGGCTGGGTTACGACGAGCGGTTGCAGGCATTGCTGGCGAACCGCGTGGCGCTGTGGGATGTGCTGCAGGCGTGCGAACGGCCGGGCAGCCTGGACGCCGATATCCGGGGCGACACGCTGGTGCCGAACGATTTCAACGTCTTCCTGGACCGCTATCCCTCGATCGCGCGCATCTGTTTCAACGGCGCGAAGGCCGTGGCGATGTTCCGGCGGCATGCGTTGCCGAATCTGCCTTCAGCCGCCTCGATACAGTTTTTCGAACTGCCTTCGACCAGTCCGGCGCATGCTTCGGCCAGCTTCGCGCAAAAGCTGGCGGCGTGGGAACCGGCGCTGAGGCTTCCAACGCCCTGATGGGTCGTGCGGGCCAAACGCCCGCCGCCACCCTGACTCCGTCCCCCAATTGACGCTTATCAAAACCCTATATAACTACAAGTGATAAGTTAATTTCCGTAACACCTAAACGTTTCGGAGTTTAACGATGCACACCCCCACCAGCCCCCCGGAAACACCGCTGCCGGGCAAGCGTGGCTTTCTGAAAGGGCTGCTCGGCCTGGGCGCCGCGGCCACTGTCATTCCCATCCACGCCGACGCCGCGCCCGGGCTCAATGGCCAGCCGCCGCGCCGGCCCGGCATGGCGGGCAAGCGCTACGGCATGGTTGTCGACATGCGCAAATGCATCGGCTGCCAATCCTGTACGGTGAGCTGTTCGCTGGAGAACGTGCCGCCCATCGGGCAGTTCCGCACCACCGTCCTGCAGTACGAGGTCACGCCCGACGCGGGCGGGCCGTGTTCGATGGTCATGCTGCCGCGCCTGTGCAACCACTGTGACAAGCCGCCCTGTGTGCCGGTCTGCCCGGTGCAGGCGACCTTCCAGCGCGAAGACGGCATCGTGCTGGTCGACAACGCGCGCTGCGTGGGGTGCGGTTACTGCGTGCAGGCCTGTCCCTACGATGCGCGCTTCATCAATCACGAGACCCAGACGGCCGACAAGTGCACGTTCTGCGAGCACCGGCTGGAAGCCGGGTTGCTGCCCGCGTGCGTGGAAAGCTGCGTGGGCGGCGCCCGGGTGATCGGGGACATGAACGATCCGGACAGCGCCATTTCGCGGTTGCTGGCCGAACACAAGGCCGACATCAAGGTGCTCAAGCCCGAGATGAAGACCGATCCCCACGTCTTTTACATCGGCCTGCCCGATGCGTTCGTGCACCAGGTCGACGGCCAGGCCGGCGTGCGCCTGGCGGGCGGCCACTGAGCCAAGGAAGGGGACACTCATGCAAATCTCTGAATTGCTCACACCGGTCTACGACGCCGCCTGGCTGCCTTGGGCCGTGCAGTATTTCTTTCTTATCGGCATCAGCGCCACAACCGCGCTGACCGCCGCCTTCGCGGCCTTCGGCCGGGCCGACTCCGACGCGCGCCGCCTGCTGCCGGCGGCGGTGACGGTGCTGCTGGTCAGCGCCATCGCCGCGCCGGTGTCGCTGTTGGCCGACCTGCACCAGCCAGGCCGCTTCTGGCACTTCTATGCGCACATCACGCCGTGGTCGTGGATGTGGCTGGGGGCACTGCTGCTGCCGGTCTTCGTGACGCTGGCGCTGCTGTTCTGCGCGGTGTGGTGGTGCGGCCGGATGGGATGGCTTCGGGTGGTGGCGGCCGCGCTGGCGCTGTCGGCGCTGTCCATTCTGGTCTACACCGGCGCCGAGGTGATGGTGCTGCGCTCGCGGCCCTTGTGGCACACCGTGTTCCTGCCGGTGAACTTTGCGCTGACCGCCTGGCTGGGCGCGCTGGGCGCGATGTTCTTGGTGGGCCGCTGGCTGCCCGGCGGCCTGCGCGTGCAGCCGGTGGCGATGCTGCGCCGGCTGAGCGTGATCGCGGTCGTGATGATGGCGATGGGCGCGGGGGCGTGGGTGTTGCTGGGCCTCTCGGGACTCGATGCGTCTTTCGAGGCGGCGCTGCGGCTTTTCGCGGACTTTCCGGTCTGGCGCCTGAGCCTGGCGGGCGCGGTCATCACGGCCTTCTGCATCGTCGCGCTGCTGCAGCGGCCGGCGCGCACGCTGGCCGCGCCACTGCCGTCGGCCGTGCTGGCGCTGACCATGCTGGGCGCTGCGTGGATCTTCCGGTGGGTGGTCTTCATGAGCGTGCAGGGTGTGCCCAAGTACGGCGCGGGGCTGTACCTGTACGACATGCCCTGGGGCAGCGATGGGCTGCTGGGCATGGTGGGCGTGCTGGGGCTGTGCGTGGCGCTGATCACCGCCGTGACCTGGGCCCTGGACATCTCCCCCGCGCGCGCACGCGCCGTGGCCGCCTGAGCGCGCGCCGAGACGAAAGCACATGGAAAAGAACGCAATGGACAAGCAACACAAAGACGACAAGCCCGGCGCCGCGGACGATGGCGCGGATCTGCCTCGCGACGAGGCCCGGCGCAAGCTGATGATGCGCGGCGGCCTCGCGGCCGGCGGCATGGCGGCGTTTGCAGCGGGCTACGGCGACACGGTGGTCAAGGCGGTCAAGGGGCTGGCGCAGGGCACGGCCGGCGTGCCGACGGCGCATGCCGTGCGCGGCAACTCGCTGCCGCCAGAGTTCCGCATCGACCCGCTGACCGGTGCGCTCAGCGCCCAGCCGGGGCAGACGGTCAGCCCGTCGAGCTGCCTGGGCTGCTGGACGCAATGCGGCGTGCGGTTGCGCGTGGACACGGCCGAGAACCGCATCCTGCGCGTCGCTGGCAATCCGTATCACCCGCTGGCCACGACACGGCCGGCGGCCATGGAGACGCCGGTGCGCGAGGTCTACGCGCAGCTGGGCGGCGACAGCGGCCTGGAAGGGCGCGCCACCTCGTGCGCGCGCGGCTCGGCCATGCTGGAGCAGATGGACAGCCCGTATCGCGTGCTGCAGCCCTTGAAGCGGGTGGGCAAGCGCGGCGAGGGCAAGTGGCAGACGATCAGCTTCGAGCAACTGGTCGAGGAAGTCTGTGAAGGCGGCGATCTGTTTGGCGAAGGCCACGTGGACGGCTTGCGCGCGATCTGCGACCGCGAGACGCCGCTGGACCCCGACAATCCCGAATACGGCGCGAAGGTCAACCAGTTCCTGTTCACCGACGCCTCCAACGAGGGGCGCACGCCGCTGATCCAGCGCTTTGCGGGGCAGTCCTTCGGCACCGTCAACTTCAGCAATCACGGCTCGTATTGCGGGCAGAGTTTCCGGGTGGGGGCGGGCGCGGCGCTGGGCGACCTGAAGGGCATGCCGCACGGCAAGCCGGACTGGGACAACGCACGTTTCGGGCTCTTCATTGGCGCGGCGCCGGCGCAGGCGGGCAATCCCTTTCAACGCCAGGCCCGTCAGCTGGCCGAGGCGCGCGTGCGCCCGCAGAAATCGGGATTCAGCTACGTGGTGGTGTCGCCCGTGCTGCCGGCCTCGTCCAGCCTGTCGGCGGGATCGGGCAATGAATGGGTGCCCGTCAATCCGGCTAGCGATCTGGCGCTGGCCATGGGGCTGATCCGCTGGATTCTGGACAACGAACGGTTCGACGCGCGCATGCTGGCGCAGCCGGGCCCCGCCGCCATGAAGGCGGCGGGCGAAGCGGCGTGGACCAACGCCACGCACTTGGTGGTGGCCGAACCGGGCCATCCGCGCCTGGGCGCCTTTTTGCGTGGCGCCGATATGGGCTGGGCGCGCCCGGCCGACGCGGACGAGAAATGGGAGGACGTCTACGTCGTGCGTCTTGCGGACGGCACGTTGGCGCCGCACACGACGGCCTCGCCGGCCGCGCTGTTTGTCGACGAGCCGGTCGTCGCGCCGGGCTTGGCGGGTCCGCAAGCGGCGCTGCGGGTGCGCACCTCGCTGGACCTGCTGCGCGAAGAAGCGCGCCGCAAGACGCTGGACGAGTACGCCTCGCTCTGCGGCGTGCCGGCGGCGAAAATCGCGTCCCTCGCCGAGCGTTTCACCAGTCACGGCAAGCGCGCCGTGGCCGATGCGCACGGCGGCACCATGAGCGGCGCGGGCTTCTACACCGCCTACGCCATCGCCATGCTCAACACGCTGGTGGGCAACCTGAACGTGGAAGGCGGACTGGTGCTGGATGCCGGGCCGTTTCCGCCTTACGGCGCGGGGCCGCGCTACAACATTGCCGGCTTCGCGAACAAGGCCACGCCCAAGGGCGTGCCGCTGTCGCGCAACCGCTTTCCGTACGAAAAATCCAGCGAATTCAAGCGCAAAAAGGCCGCGGGCCAGCCTGCCTATCCGGCAGCCGCGCCGTGGTATCCGGCGACGGGCGGCCTCAGTTCCGAGATGCTGGCTTCGGCGCTGGCGGGCTATCCGTACCGTGCCAAGGTCTGGTTCAATCACATGAGTAACCCGGTCTACGGGATTGCCGGGTTCAAGCACGTGGCGCTGGAAAAGCTGAAGGACCCGCGCATCCTGCCGCTGGCGGTGTCGATCAACCCTTTCATCAACGAGACCAACGCGCTGGCCGATTACATCGTGCCGGACACGGTCACGTACGAAAGCTGGGGAGTGTCGGCGCCGTGGGCGGACGTGGTGGCCAAAGCCTCGACGGTGCGGTGGCCGACCGTGCAGCCGCGCGTGGCGCGCACGGCCACGAACGAGCCAGTTTGCCTGGAGACCTTCCTGATCGCGTGCGCCAAACGCCTGGCCATGCCGGGATTCGGCGAGGGCGCGATGTCAGACAAGGAGGGCGCCAAGTACGCGCTGGATACGCCCGAGGACTTCTTTCTGCGCGGCATGGCGAACATCGCGTTTGCCGCGGGACGGCCGGTGCCGCCGGCCAGCGACGACGACATGGCGCTGACCGGCGTCGACCGCTATCGCGACCTGCTGCAAGCCAAGCTCAAGCCTGCCGAATGGCGGCAGGTGGCCATGCTGATGAGCCGCGGCGGGCGATTCGACCGGACGGACGACGCCTGGACGCAAGAAGGCGGCCAGACACGCCGCACGCGCGTGGCGTATGCCAAGCCGCTGCATGTGTGGAGCGAAGAGCTGGCGGGCTTTCGTCATGCGATGACGGGTGAGCGGTACAGCGGCTGTCCCACCTGGTATCCGACCAGGCTGGCGGATGGCCGCGACATGCGCGATGCGTATCCGCGGCAGGAGTGGCCGTTCCTGCTGAGTTCGTTCAAGTCCAATCTGATGAGCTCGTTGTCGATTGGGGTGAACCGCCTGCGCCAGGTGCATCCGCACAACCCGGTGTCGATCAACCGGCAGGACGGCGAACGGCTGGGCATCCGCAACGGCGACACAGTGCGCATCGTCACGCCGGGCGGGTCGGTGACAGGGCCGGCGTTGCTGCGCGATGGCGTGCAGCCGGGCGCGGTGGGCATCGAGCACGGCTACGGCCACACCGAACTGGGCGCGCGCGTCCATGTCGTCGATGGCAAGCCAATGCCGCATGATCCGGCGCTGGCCGCGGGCGTCAACCTGAACGACCTGGGTTTTGGCGACGCGACGCGGGGCCAGCACGCCAACGTCTGGATCGATTGGGTGTCGGGCGCGGCGGTGCGGCAAGGCCTGCCTGCCCGGATCGAGCGGGTCTGACGGCTGGGGGGCCGGCCCGCGTGCGTGGCGGTAAGCGTCAGGGCACGACGGTGTCGGCCACCAGTGCCAGGCCGTCCGCCCGAGGCCCCACATCCGTCAGCACGCCGTTCAGGTCTCCGGCCTGGGCGGCGGCGTTGCCCGAGCGGCTGACGCGAATCTCCACACGCACCTTGCCGGCCTTGGACAGCGTGGCGTCCGGCGACATGGCTGTGCTGTCGTCCAGCACGAAGGCCCGCGGCAGGTCCGCGGCCTGCATCTTAAGGATGGCGACGGGCATGCGCGATCCCGACATGGGGCGCGCCAGGATGAAAACGGTGTCGGTCGGGCGGACCTGATCGCGCAGGGCGTCGGCGATCCGCGCCTGGCCGGCGAGCCGGGCGGTTGCGGTCGAAGCGCCGGCGGAAGGGGAGGGCGTCGCCACGCCGGATGCCGTTGGCCCCGGCGCCGTCGCCGGTTGGCCCGCGGCGGTGGATGCGGAATTGCCGGAAGCCGGCGGCGCGGCGGCTCCCCCGGCCGTGCCGCTTGCCGCCATGGCGCGAGCCTGGGCGATGTTCGTCTGGATCTGCCGCGCGGCCTCGGCGTCCGGGGGCAGCAGCGCGCGCAGCCGTTCCCAGTGCGTCAGCGCGTCGGCGGCGTCGCCGCGGCGCAGCGCCATCATGCCGGCCAGCGCCAGGGCCTTGGGCTGGTCGGGATCGGCCTGCAGCGCCTGCGCGACGGCGGCAATGGAGGCCTCGTCGGGCTGTCCCTGCCGTGCCGACAACAGCGCGTCGGCCAGATCGGCCAGCACGGCCGGTTGGCCGGGCACTAACCGCAGCACTTCCTGATACGCGGCGACGGCGTCGTTGTAGCGGCCCAGCGTTTCGTAGGAACGCGCCAGCATGTACCAGCCGTCGGCGTCATCGGGTGAGGCGCGCAGGCGCTGGGCCAGCGCGTTGACCGCCAGCGCCATGTCGTTGTCCGCCGCCTGCGCATGCGGCTCGGGCGCCTGCGACAAGGCGACGGTGGCGGCCGCGCGCGGATTGCCGAGCTGGCCGTACAGCAGCACTGCGGCCACCGGAACGGCCACCGTCAGCACGCAGGCCGCGGCCAGGCCGGCGCGCTGGCCGCCCAGCCGCGCGCGCGGATCGCGGCGCATCGCCAGATCCTGCAGCAGGTCGCGCTGCAGCTCTTCGTCGGCGCGGGCGTGCGCCTGCGGGGTGAGGGCCCCGTTGGCGAGATCGCGGCGCAGTTGTTCGCGCTGCGCAAGGTAGAAGGCGCGCACGCTGGCGTCCGACGCGGTCTCCGCGGCCGGCGTGCGGCGCAGCAGCGGCGGCACCAGGCAGAGCAGGGTGGCCAAGAGCAGGGCCAGGACAATGAGCCAGAGCGTGGTCATGAGCCGGAATCCAGGAAGCGGGCGGCGCGGGCGCGTTCGTCCGCGGTCAGCGGCGCGCGCACGCCGGCACGCCGCTTGAGTGTGCGCACCAACACCAGAAAGCCCAGCGCCAGCAGCGCGAAGGGGCCCAGCCAGAGCAGCCAGGTGACCGGCTTGAACGGCGGGTCGTAGCGCACGAAGTCGCCGTAACGGTCTTCGAAAAAGCGCATGATCTGCGCGTCGGTCTTGCCGTCGGCAAGCTGGCCGCGAATGAGGTTGCGCATGTCCTGCGCCAGAGGCGCATTGGATTCGGCCAGGGTCTGGTTCTGGCAGACCAGGCAGCGCAATCCATGCGCCAGCTTGTCGGCGCGCTGCTCCTGTTCGGCCGACAGCACGGCGGGGGGCTCGGCATTGGGCGCGGGCGCGGCAAGCAGGGCGGCGGGCAGCAGCACAAGGCTTAGCAGTAGCGGCAGAAGCAGACGATGCAGCGAAAGGTGACGCAGCGAAAGGTGACGCAGCGAAAGACGAAGCAGCGGGCAAGGCTGATAAGGCGCGGCGGTCATTGCAGCGCCTCGATGACAGGTTGCAGGCGGGTGCGCCATAGCTCCGGCGTGATGAGGCCCAGGTGCTTGTAGCGGATGCGGCCGTCGCCGTCGATCACGAAGGTTTCGGGCACGCCGTAGACACCGTACTCGATGCCCACGCGCCCGTCGACGTCGCTGGCGGAGGCCAGGTAGGGATTGCCATTGCGCGCCAGCCATTGGCGCGCCTCGTCAGGCTTGTCCTTGTAATTCAGCCCGTAAAGCGCAATGCCGTGGCGCTGCGCGGCCTCGCGCAGCACGGGCAGTTCGTCCTTGCAGGGGCCGCACCAGGACGCCCACACATTCAGCAGCCACACCTTGCCGCGCTGGGATTCCACATCCAGCGTCTTGCCGGGCTCCAGCAGGTCGGGCAGGCCGATGGCGGGCGCGGGTTTGTCGATCATCGCGGACGGCACCGCGCGTGGATCGCGCGACAGCCCTTTCGCCAGGAACACGGCCATCGTCAGAAAGATCGCAAGCGGCAGCAGATAGCGCAGCATCCTCAGCCCTCCCGCGCCGCGCGAGCGGTCTCGGGCAGGCCGGCCTGCGCTGCCCGCTGTGCCTCTGCCTTGCTCTGCGCTTGCTGCGCACGCCGGTAGCGGCCGTCGCCCGCCGCCAGCAGGCCGCCCAGCGCCATCAGGATGCAGCCGGTCCAGATCCAGGTCATGAAGGGCTTGACCTGGATGCGCACGGTCCAGGCGTTGCCGGCCACCGGTTCGCCCAGCGCCACGAAGAGGTCGCGGGTAAAGCCGCTGTCGATGTCGGCCTGGCTGAGCGCCATGTCCTGCACGGTGTAATGGCGCTTTTCGGGATACAGCGTCACCACCGGCTTGCCGTCCCGCACGACGTGGAATACCGCGCGTTGCGCGGTGTAGTTGGGGCCGGTGGCCGGGCCGATGCCGGCAAACGTGAACTGGTAGCCGCCGGCTTCCTGCGTGGCGCCCACGTCCACGCGCAGTTCGCGCTTGTCCTCGTAGCCGTTGGCAAGCGTGACGCCCGCGATGAAGATGCCCACGCCCACGTGCGCCAGCAGCATCCCGTACCAGGCGCGCGGCTGGCGCGTAAGCCGCCGCAGCACCTCGCCGTCGCCATCCATCAGGCGCTGGCGCGCGTGTGCCGCGGCGCTGGCGACGGACCAGGCGGCAAGCCACAGGCCCAGCACGATCATCGGCGAACCGAAGCGTGACGGCCCGGGCATTGCCAGCGGCACCAGCACCGCCGTCAGCACGCTGACCACGAAGGCCACGCGCAGGCGTTTGCCCAGCTCGGGCACCTCGGCCTGTTTCCAGCGCGCGACGGGTCCGACCCCCATCAGGAAGATCGCGGGTGTCATCAGCGGCACGAACACGGCTTCGAAGTAGGGCGGCCCGATGGAGATCTTGCCCCACTCCATCACGTCCAGCACGACAGGGTACAGCGTGCCCAGCAGCACCGAGCCCGCCGCGACCGTCAGCACCACGTTGTTGGACAGCAGCAGCGATTCACGCGACAGCAGCGAAAAGCCGCCGCCCAGCCCGACGGTGGGCGCGCGCCAGGCATACAAGGCAAGCGAGCCGCCCACGATCAGCGTCATGAACGCGAGGATGTACAGGCCCCGGCCCGGGTCCACCGCAAACGCGTGGACCGACGTCAGCACACCCGAACGGACCAGGAACGTGCCCAGGATGCTGAGCGAAAACGTGCAGATGGCCAGCAGCACGGTCCAGCTTCGGAACGCGCCGCGCCGCTCGGTCACGATCAGCGAATGGATGAGTGCGGTGCCCGCCAGCCAAGGCATGAACGACGCGTTCTCGACCGGATCCCAGAACCACCAGCCGCCCCAGCCGAGCACGTAGTAGGCCCACGCGCTGCCCAGCAGGATGCCGATGGTCAGGAACGTCCACGCGGCCAGCGTCCACGGCCGCACCCAGCGCGCCCACATCGCGTCCAGCTCGCCCGACAGAAGCGCCGCAATCGCAAAGGCGAACGCCACCGAGAAGCCCACGTAGCCCATGTACAGCATGGGCGGGTGCACGATCATGCCGGGATCCTGCAGCAGCGGGTTCAGGTCGCGGCCCGCCATGGCGGGCGGGATCAGGCGCTCGAACGGATTGGACAGGAACAGCATGAACAGCAGGAAACCCACGCTGATCCAGCCCATCACCGCCAGCACGCGGCCGACGAAGGGCAAGGGCAGCCGCTTGCTGCATAGCGCCACCGCCAGCGTCCACGCGGTCAGCAGATACAGCCACAGCAGCAGCGACCCTTCGTGTCCGCCCCACACCGCCGCGAAGCGGTAGCCGGCCGGCAGGTCGGCGTGGGAATTCGCAGCCACATACAGCACCGAAAAATCGTTGTTCACGAACGACCACGCCAGGCAGGCGAAGGCCAGCGTCGTCAGGCCGAACTGGCCGATGGCGGCGGGCCGGGCCACACGCAACCCGGCCTGCCAGCCGGTGGCCGCGCCGATGAGCGGCAGGGTGCCTTGCGCCACCGCGACCAGCAACGCGAGGATCAGGCAGAAAAGACCGATTTCGGGGATCATCGCGCCTCCGCCTGAAGGGCCGGGGCGTAGCCCGATGCCGGTACGCCAGCCGCACCCTGCGCGCGCTGCTCCGCCTTCTTGATCGCGTCGGCGGCTTCGGGCGGCATGTAGTTTTCGTCGTGCTTGGCCAGCACCTCGGTCGCGCGGAACACGCCATCTGCGCCCATCTTGCCGGCCACGACCACGCCCTTGCCCTCGCGGAACAGGTCGGGCAGGAGGCCCTGGTAAGTGACAGGCACGGCGTGGGCGGTGTCCGTCACCGCAAATCGCAACGTCAGGCCGTCGGCGTCGCGGCGCAGCGAGCCTTGTTCTACCAGACCGCCCACGCGGAAGCTGCCGCTGGCGGGCGCCTCGTGCGCCACCACCTGCGTCGGGCTGAAGAAGAACACCAGGTTCGATTGCAGCGCGTTGAGCACCAGCGCGGTGGCCAGGCCCAACAGGCCAAGGCCGCCCACGATGGCGAGCGCGCGGCGTTTGCGTGGGGTCATCGGCGCGGCCCCCCGGGGCGGCGCGCGCGGCGTGCGCGCCGCCACAGCGCCAGCACTTCCCACGCCATCAGCGCGATCGTGACGCCATAGGCGCCCATCAGATAGGGCCCGTGGCCCTGCAGCGAAAAAAACGTATCCCAGTTCATGGCGCCTCCGAACGCGTGCCGCGGCGCTCGCCGGAAGACACTGCGCCGTCCGGCGAACCGGCAGCCAGCACGGCACCCGATAGCACGGCGCCCGGCTCGCGCTCTGCAATGATCCCGCGCACCCGCGCCAGCGCGACCGCCGCGCTGTACAGCCAGAAGGCCGCCACCATCAGCAGCATGGCGGTCACCATGACGCGCGCCATGCTGGGGGCCGACGTCAGGTTGATCGAGGCGCCCTGGTGCAGCGTGCTCCACCATTGCACCGAGAAATAGATGATCGGCACGTTCACCACGCCCGCCAGCAGCAGGATGGCGCCGCCGCGGTCCGCGCGCTGCGTGTCGTCGGTGGCGGCCTGCAGGGCCATGAAGCCCAGGTACAGGAACAGCAGGATCAGCTCGGACGTGAGCCGGGCGTCCCAGACCCACCACGTGCCCCAGGTCGGCTTGCCCCACAGCGCGCCGGTCCACAGCGTCAGGAAGGTAAAGAGCGCGCCCGTGGGCGCCAGCGCGCGCATCATCATGAACGACAGACGCGTATTGAAGACGAGGCCCAGCGCCGCATACCCCGCCATCACCAGATACAGGAACATCGACATCCAGGCCGCGGCCACGTGGATGAAGAGAATGCGGTAGACCTCGCCCTGCTGGCTGTCGATGGGCGCCACCACGAGGCCCGTGTACAGGCCGGCCGCGGCAAGCAGGGCGGCGCCCGCCGCGAAGAACGGAATCATCCGCCCGGCCAGCGGATAGAACAGCGCGGGTGACGCATAGCGCAGCCAGCTAGACCGCGCGGCGGCGGGGCGGGGAGCGTCGAAGGTGGAGGGATTGTGCATGGATAACCTCAGTCCAGCGCCACGCGCAGCGCCGCCGATGCGCCCCAGGGGCAGAGCAGGATAGCCAGGCAAAGGCCCGCGCCCAGCAGCGACAGCTGCGGCCCCGCGCCCAGCCCGGCGTGCGTGGCCGACACGGCGCCCGCGCCAAAGATCAGCACCGGCACATACAGCGGCAGCACCAGGAGCGGCAGCAGCGCGCCGCCGCGCAGTCCCAGCGTCAGCGCCGCGCCCAGGCCGCCCACCAGCGCCAGCGTCGGCGTGCCCAGCAGCAGGGACAGCACCAGGATGCCGATGGCGTGCGGCGGCAGGCCGAATTGCAACGCCAGCACCGGGCTGGCAAGAATCAGCGGCACGCAGGTGCTGAACCAATGCGCGCCCAGCTTCACGCCCACCAGCATGGGCAGCGGATGCGGCGACACCAGCAGCTGCTCCAGCGCGCCGTTGTCGTAGTCCTGCGCAAACGGGCGATTGAGGCTGAGCAGGATGCCCAAAAGCGCGCAGACCCACAGCACGCCGGGCCCGATGGCCAGGAGCAGCACGGGATCGGGCCCCACCGCCAGCGGGAACAGCGACCCCGTGACGATGAAGAACAGCGTCGCGCCCAGCGTGTCGGCCGGTCGACGCCAGGCCAGCCGGACTTCACGCAGCGCCAACTGAGACAACGTTGCCAGCATCCGCGTAGTCATCCATGTTCAGGGTTTGGGTGTGTTTGGCAGGGGTTGCCGGGCCGCGATGCGAGGCGACGACGGCCGCGCCGCCCGCCGCCAGATGGGCGGCAAGCGCCGCGCCCAACTGGTCCAGGCTGGCCGCGTCCAGGCCGGCGTCGGGTTCGTCCAGCAGCCACAGCGGCTTGGCGCCCAGCACCACGCCGGCCAGCGCCAGCCGGCGGCCCTGGCCTTGCGACAGGCGGGCAGCCGGCGTGTGCAGGCAGCCGCCCAGCCGCCACGTCTGCAGGCAGGCGGCGATCGCGCCGTCGCCATGCGGCGTGCCGGCCACGTGCAGCGCGCAGCGCAGGTTTTCCAGCGCGGTCAGGTCGCCCGACAGGCCATTGCCGTGTCCCAGATAGGCCGTGCGCGCAAAGTGCGCCGCCGGATCGCAGCGGATATCGCCGTCCCGGCCGGTGATGGCGCCGTCCAGCGGCCGCAATAGGCCCGCCAGCATCCGCAGCAGACTGGTCTTGCCGCTGCCGTTGGCGCCCTGCACATGCAGAAGCTGACCGGCATACAAGTCGAAATCCAGCGGCGCGGACCCTTCGGGCGCGCCGCGCCGGCTGACCAGGCCGCGCGCGCTCAGCATCGGCAGCGGCGCGTCAGCGGGCCGCATTGGCGACCTCTTTGGACGCCCTGGCCGGCGGCGTCGCTTCAGAGGTCTGGCCAGGCGGTATGTGCGGCAGCGTGTGGGCGATGCCCTTGTGGCAGTCGATGCAGGTCTTGGACTTGTCGGCCAGGTAGGTCGAGTGCATGTTCTGCGCGCGCACGCTCTGGCGGGTGAAATCCATGTACTCGTAGTTGTGGCAGTTGCGGCATTCCAGCGAATCGTTGGCCTTGAAGCGCGCCCACTCGTGCTGCGCCAGCTCCAGCCGCTTGTCCACGAACTTCTCGCGCGTGTCGATGGTGCCGAAGATTTTGCCCCAGACTTCCTTGGACGCCTGCATCTTGCGGGCGATCTTGTCGGTCCAGTTGTGCGGCACGTGGCAGTCCGAGCACAGCGCCCGCACGCCCGAGCGGTTGGTGAAGTGGATCGTGCCTTTCAGTTCCGCGTACACGTTGTCGCGCATTTCATGGCAGCCGGTGCAGAACTTCTCGGTGTTCGTCAGCTCCATGGCGGTGTTGAACGCGCCCCAGAACAGGATGCCGCCGATGAATCCGCCCACGGTCAGAAAGCCCAGGCTGAAGTGCACGCTGGGCCGGCGGATGATGTTCCAGTAACGCTTGATGAGCTTGACCATGACGGGCTCCTGTCCCTTACTTCTTGTCGGACGCCGGGGCGGTCAGGCGCTTGAGAATTACGTCGATGTCCTGGTAGTCATTGGCCACGAGCGGCTTGGCTTCAGCCTGGGGCACATGGCATTGCACGCAGAAATAACGCCGCGGCGACACCTCCGCCAGCACGTTGCTGTCGCGGTCCATGTAGTGCGTGACGCTTAGCGGCGGGGCCTGCGTCTCTTCGGTGTTCACGCGTGCGTGGCACGTCAGGCAGCGGTTGAAATTCTTGTCGATCTGGTAGCCGTCGATCTTGTGCGGAATGGTGGGCGGCTGCATCGAATACGTGCGCATCCGCTTGATGTCCTTGTTCTCGATGGGACTGATGAGCGGCGGATCCGTCTCGTCGGCGACCGGTGTGGGGCCGCGCATCGGGTCCACCACCTCGAAAGGGGGGGCGGCCCAGGCCGCTGACCCGAGCAGGACACAGAGCGCGATGGCGGTGACGCGATTCTTCATGGCTGTCTCCCGGGGCTCAGACCTTGACGATCTTCACGGCGCATTTCTTGAAATCGGTCTGGAACGAGATCGGATCGGTGGCGTCCAGCGTGACCTTGTTGATGAGCTGCCCTGCATCGAACCACGGCACGAAGACCAGCCCGCGCGGCGGCTTGTCGCGGCCGCGGGTTTCCACCCGCGTGCGCATCCGTCCGCGCCGCGAGACGACCTCGACTTCCACGCCGCGCCGCAGTCCCATGGCCTGCGCGTCGTCCGGGTGCATGAAGCACACCGCGTTGGGAAATGCCTTGTACAGCTCGGGTACGCGTCTTGTCATCGACCCCGAGTGCCAGTGTTCAAGCACGCGTCCGGTGGACAGCCAGAACGGATATTCCTCGTCCGGCATCTCCGGAGGCGGCTCGTAGGGCAGGGCGTAGATGATGGCGCGTCCGTCCGGATGACCATAGAACTCGAAGCCCGCGCCCGCCTTCACGTAGGGGTCGCTGCCTTCGCGGTAGCGCCACAGCGTCTCCTTGCCGTTGACCACCGGCCAGCGCAGGCCGCGGACCTCGTGGTAAGTGTCGAACGGCGCGAGATCGTGGCCGTGGCCCCGGCCGAATTCGGCGTACTCCTCAAACAGACCTTTTTGCACGTAAAAGCCGAAGGCCTTCGCCTCCTGGTTCTCGTATTCCGCGCTGAGTTCGGTATTGGGGAACTTGTTGACCTTGCCGTTGGCAAACAGCACGTCGAACAAGGTCTTGCCCCGGTACTCCGGCATCTTGGCCAGCAGGTCGGCGGGCCAGACTTCCTCGACCTTGAAGCGCTTGGAAAACTCCATCAGTTGCCAGAGATCGGAGCGGGCGTCGCCTGGCGCGTTGACCAGCTGGTGCCAGAATTGCGTGCGGCGTTCGGCGTTGCCGTACGCGCCTTCCTTTTCCACCCACATGGCGGCCGGCAGGATCAGGTCGGCGGAAATGGTCGTGACCGTGGGGTAGGCATCCGACACCACGATGAAGTTTTCGGGGTTGCGATAACCGGGCAACCCCTCGTTCATCAGGTTGGCGCCCGCCTGCATGTTGTTGTTGACCATCACCCAGTAGGCGTTGATCTTGCCGTCCTTGAGCATCCGATTCTGCAACACCGCGTGCGCGCCGACCTTGTCGGGGATGGTGCCCGCGGGCAGCTTCCAGATTTCTTCCGCATGCGCCCGGTGCTTGGGATTGGTGACCACCAGATCGGCGGGCAGGCGGTGCGAGAACGTGCCGACCTCTCGCGCCGTGCCGCAGGCGGACGGCTGGCCCGTCAACGAGAAGGGGCTGTTGCCAGGCGTGGAAATCTTGCCCGTCAGCAGATGGATGTTGTAGACCATGTTATTGGCCCACACGCCCCGGGTGTGCTGATTAAAGCCCATCGTCCAGAACGAGGTGACGCGAATCTTGGGGTCCGCATACAGCTCGGCCAGGTCCTGAAGCTGTTTCTTGGGCACGCCCGTCAGCTTGGCGGTGTAGTCCAGGTCGTACTTGGAGACGAACTTGGCGAACTCGTCGAAGGTGATGGGCTTGGAGCCGCCCGCATTGTTGGCATTCTTGGCCGCCTTCTGCAGCGGATGTTCGGGCCGCAACCCGTAGCCGATATCGGTGTTGCCTTCGTGGAACACCGTATGCTTGTCCACGAATTCGCGGTTCACCCGCTTGGTCTGGATGATGTAGTTGGCGATGTAGTTCAGGATCGCCAGATCGGTCTGGGGCGTGAAGGTGAGCGTCAGGTCGGCCAACTCGTACGAGCGGTGCTCGAACGTGGACAGCACGGCCACCTTGGTCTTGGGCGCCGACAGCCGGCGGTCGGTGACACGCGTCCACAGGATCGGGTGCATCTCCGCCATGTTCGAGCCCCACAGCACGAAGGCGTCGGCGTTCTCGATATCGTCATAGCAGCCCATGGGCTCGTCAGCCCCGAAGGTGCGCATGAAGCCCACCGCCGCGGACGCCATGCAGTGGCGCGCGTTCGGGTCCAGGTTGTTGGTTCGGAAACCCGCCTTCATCAGCTTGAGTGCGGCGTAGCCTTCCCAGACGGTCCATTGGCCTGACCCGAACATGCCCACCGCCTCGGGACCCTTGTCCTTGAGCACCCGCTTGAACTGCTCGGCCATGACATCGAACGCGGTGTCCCAGGACACCGGCGCAAACTCGCCGTCCTTGGCGTAC
Source organism: Achromobacter mucicolens (assembly GCF_029866465.1). Classification (NCBI taxonomy): domain Bacteria; kingdom Pseudomonadati; phylum Pseudomonadota; class Betaproteobacteria; order Burkholderiales; family Alcaligenaceae; genus Achromobacter; species Achromobacter mucicolens. The sequence goes on from NZ_CP123364.1 coordinate 2,072,894, forward strand.
TTGCCATCCTTCATGCGCAACAGCGGCGTGGTCAGCCGGTCGTTGCCGTACATGATCTTGGAAAGGAAATAGCCCTTTACGCAATTGAGGCCTTTGTTGACCTCGGCGTTGAAGTCGCCGTGGGTGGCGACAACCTGGTTGTCCTTGACCGCCACGTTCACGCCGCAGCCGGTCCCGCAGAATCGACAGGGCGCCTTGGACCACTTCAGCTTGGCCGCTTCCGATTCGGTCACGATGTTCTGCGTGTAGCCGACGATGGGAATGCCCGCCACCGTGGCGGCCGCGGCAACAGCGGATTGCTTGATGAATTCCCTACGGGCGATGGCCATCGTCAATCTCCTGATTCATCGCGTCCAGCGTGTCGGCGGCCTGATAGACCAGGGCGGACGCCAGCACGCCATCCAGGCGCTGGATCGTGGAGATCTGCGCCATCATGTCGTCAGTGGAAGAGGCTTCCAGGGTGACCACCAGCTTGCCGGTCTCGGAAGCGCCGTGGATTTCCGCGCCCGCGATATCCAGGATCGCCGCACGCACGTCCGAGAGCCGGCGAGGGGCGGCATGCACCACCATGCTGGCGATATGCAGCTCGGGCGGCGCGCTACAGGACGCGGGGGCCGGCTGACGATTGGGAAGAGGGGGGCGGAAGCTTTGCATCAGCTTCCCGGGGGGCCTGCAAACATCTGGTAGATCCAGACCGCAAAACCGTACCCGGCCACGATGACTACTGCCAGCACCGGAGCCATGACTGCCGCCAGAAACAGGAAACTTCGGAATTCCTGGGCTTTTGTGTAGCCATTGGATTCGTCTTGCACACACCACCTCGCTGCAGAAACTTGTGGGGGTATTGCGTTAAACGGACAGATGCGAAAGTTTGTAGCAGATGAGTTTGCGCCGCGTCAATGTTGCAACACAGCGAAATAATCGAGAAGGTACCGCGGACTGTTTACGCTGCGATGACGGCAAAGACAGTCCGTGCAGATGCCAACGCAGATGCCCGCGATGCCGCGTGCGGCCACGTCGGCCGACCGCGGCGCCGCCCGCCGCCGCGTCGGGCGACCGCGACGCGGCCCGCGGCGGCGTCAGCCGATCGCGCCGTAAATGCGCCGGGCGTCTGCCGCCGTCGCCAGCGGCCGGCCCAATGCCTGCGCGCCTTGCGCGGCTTGCTCCACCAATGCCGCGTTGTCCGGGGCGATAGTCCCGTCGCGCAGCTTCAGGTTGTTTTCAAACCCCACGCGCATGTGCCCGCCAAACGCGGCAGCCGTCGTGACGCAGGCGTTTTCCTCGGGGCCGAAGGCGCAGATGGCCCACGGCAGCGAATGATCGTAGGCGGCCAGGAAGGGCAGCAGGTCGTACGCCGACGACGTCTGCCCGGCGCTGTAGCGCCCCAGCACAAAAAGCACCGACCACGCGCCGGGCGGCACCAGCCCGCGCGCGCGCAGCGACAGCCAGCGGCGCACGTCGGCCTCGTCGTACAGGATGATCTGCGTCATGATGCGGCGCTCGGCCAGCCACGCCAGGAAGGCCGCCAGTTCCGCTTCGGAAATGCCCGGCACGGCGATTTCGCGCAGGCCGATGGAGACGGCCTCGGGCTGCAATTCGCGCACCATCGCGATCTGTTCCGCGGCCTGGTACACGCCCGCCGCTTCGCTGGTCACCTGCACCAGCAGTTCGTCGCCAACTGCCTTGTGCACCGCGGCAATCGCGTCGCGATAGGCCTGGGCATCCAGCAGGTGGCTGCCGTCGGGTTTGCGCACGTGCATGTGCATCATGGCGGCGCCGGCATCCAGGCAGGCCCGGGCCTCGCTGGCCAGCGCCTGCGCGGTCAACGGCACGGCCGCGTGGTCGGCGGCCTTCTTGTAGGCGCCATTGGGGGCGACGGTGATGATGACGGGCGAGTCGGCCAGCGCGGCGCGCGGCAGGGGGGCTGGGGCGCTCATGGCTGGATCTCCGGCAGTTCGGGGGCAATCAGGTCCAGGCCCGCGCGCAGCAGCCTGTCGTAGCGCGCGCGTTCGGCGGCGATGGTCTCGGGCGTCCAGACATGGAAGCCTTCGCCGGCCTTCATGCCGTGGCGCCCGTCGGCGGCGCGTTCGGTCAGGCAGCGCGCCGGGTGGTCGGCGTTGCAGAAGGTGGGATACATCGTGGCGCCAGCCGCCGCGTGAACGTCGATGCCGGCGTGGTCGCGCTGCATGACGGGGCCAGCCGCCAGGAACCGGAAGCCGAAGCCGAAGCGCACGGCGGCGTCCACGTCCTCGGGCGACGCGATGCCGCGGTCGATGAGGTCAAAGGCTTCGCGCGAGAGGGCGTGCTGCAGGCGGTTTGCCAGAAATCCGGGCAGATCCTGCTTGACCTTGACCGGCACGCTGCCGCAACGCCGCATGAACGCAATCAGCGTGTCGGCGCAGGCCTCGTCGCTGGCCTCGCCCAGCACCACTTCCACCAGCGGCACCAGGTGCGCGGGCATGAAAAAGTGCAGGCCCAGCATGCGGCCGCGCGTGTCCAGCCCCTGGCTGATCGCACTGATCGGAAAGCTGGAACTGTTGCTGGCCAGGATGGCGTCCGGCCGCGTACGCCGCGCCAGGTCCGCAAACAGGGCCTGCTTGATGTCCAGCCGCTCGGGAATGCACTCGATGACCAGATCCACGGTGGACCAATCCACCGCGTCCAGCGACGGCGCGGTGGCCAGCAGCGTGGCGTTCGCCTCGCGCCCGATGACCTTCAGGTTCTCCGCCACCCGCGCCGGCACGCCGGCCGCGCGCTCGGCATTCGATTCGATCACCGTCGTGCGGCACGCCGCGCGCGTCAGCACGACGGCCACATCCGCGCCCATCGTGCCGCCGCCCACCACCACCGCATGCGCCGCGCCCGGATTGGGCAGCGCCTTCGCGTCCTTCTGCATGCTGTTCTCCTGGAAACCCGTTTGGAGGCGAGTGTAGAGAAGTGCGGTTGATTGATGAATCAAAATTTTTGAATAGAATGATCGATCAATCAGATCAATAACGTCCGGGGACAAACCATGCAGATCAATCTCTCGATGCGCGACATCGACACCACGCTGGTGCTGGGCCGCACGCTCAATTTCCGGCAGGCCGCCGGGCAGCTGCATCTGTCGCAGTCGGCGTTATCCACGCAGATCCAGCGGATCGAGGAGGCGCTGGGCGTGCGCCTGTTCGACCGCACGACGCGCACCGTGCGGCTGACGGCCGCGGGCGAGGTCTTCCTGCAGCAGGCCGCGACCCTGCAGGCGGCGTTTCGCGACGCGATCGCTGCCGTGAGCGGCATTTCCAGCGCGGAAGAGGGCCAGGTGTCGGTCGCCGCGCTGCCGTCGCTGGCGGCGCGGCTGCTGCCGCGCGTGCTGATGACCTATCGCCAGGCGCACCCGCATGTCGCGCTGAAAGTGCGCGACACGCTGTCCGGCCCGGCCTTCGACCTGGTGCGCGCGGGTGAAGTGGATTTTGCCCTGACCGCCGCCGACCCGCAGCACGCCGACCTGCACTACGTGCCGCTGATGTCCGACAGCTTCATCCTGCTGATCCCCGAGGCGCATCCGCTTGCGCGCGCAAAGGGTCCGCTGCGCTGGGCCGACACGGCCGGCGCGGAACATGTGTCCATGGTCCACCCGAGCAGCGTGCGCCAATACACGGAATGGGCCTTCCTGCAGAACCGCATCCGCTTTGCGCCCGCCTTCGAGGCCGAGCACCTGACCACCATCGTGGCCATGGTGGAATGCGGCTTCGGCGTGGCCGCGCTGCCAGAGATCGCCGCCGGCGCGGTGGCGCAGACCGGCATCGTGCAGCGCCGCCTGACGGCGCCGGTGGCCGAGCGCTCGATTGGGTTGGTGACGGCGCGCAACCGCAGCCTGTCGCCGGCTGCCGTGGCGCTGGTGCAGACGTTGCGGGAGTACGTGGCGGCGCAGCCGCGATGAAAAAAGCCGGCCTCGTTGCGGAGGCCGGCTTTGCGGCAGGCAGCAGATTCGCGGCGCGGGGGCCGCGAATCCTTGCAGGCGTACGGATCAAAAATCAATCTGCGCCGACAACAAGAACGTGCGCGGCGCGGCCACCGTCGCGTACGAGCCGCTGGCCAGCCAGAAGTCCTTGTTGAACAGGTTTTCGATATTCGCGCGGAACACCACGGAGCGGCCCAGGATCTCGGTGTTGTAGCGCGCGCCGATGTCGTAGCGGGTCCACGAGGGCAGGGTCAGGGTGTTGGCCGCGTTGAAGTACATCGACGAGGTGTGGATCACGCGGGCGTTCAGGCTCAGGCCGCGCACCCAGGGGGTGTCCCAGTCCACGCCCAGGTTGAAGGTGTTCTTGGGCACGCCGTTGGCTTCGTTGCCGTCGTTCACGCCGCCCGCAGTGCGCTTGAGGGTGGCGTCGTAGAACGTGGCGCTGGCCATCATGCGCAGGCCCGGCATGGCTTCGCCGAAGGCCGACAGTTCCAGGCCGCGGTTGCGCTGTTCGCCGTCGAAGCTGTAGATCCGCGTGTCGGGATCGGTCATCGAGTTGGGGCGCGTGATCTGGAACACCGAGGCGCTGGTGATGATCTTGCCCCAGTCGACCTTCACGCCCGCTTCGTATTGCTTGGACTTGTAGGGCGCAAACACCTGGCCGGCGTTGGCGGCCGTGGCGGGGGCGATGCCGCCGCGGGTCAGGCCGGAGGTGAAGTTGCCATACAGCGAGACGTTGGAAATCGGCTTGAACACGATGCCGGCGACCGGGGAAATCGCGCTTTCGTCATAGGCGTTCAGGCGCGCGCCGGTGGCGGTGGAATAGTTGTCCAGCGCGACGCGCTGGTTGCGCAGGCCGCCGGTGATCAGCAGGGTGTCGTCGGCGAAGGACAGGGTGTCGGTCAGCGTGTAGCTGGTCAACTCGGTCTTGGACGCCTTTTGCGGCGCGCCACGGTAGGCCGTGACCGGGGGCAGCGGCGCGGGGCGGTAGATGCTGGACGGCACGCCCGGGCCCGAGGACGTGACGTAGGCGTTGCCGGACTCCTGGTCCAGGCGCGTGGCCGACAGGGTGACGGTGTGGCCGACGCCCCAGGTGTCGAAGCGGGCGCGCAGGCCGACGTCGCCCGTCCAGGTGCGCGAATACGAGTCGTAATAGGCGTTGGATACCGTGAAATTGCCCAGCGCATCGGCGGGGCCGGACGGGAAGGTCTGCTCGGCGGTGCCGTAGCGGTAGCCGGTCGCGCCGTAGACCATCAGGTGGTCGTTGATGTCGTACTCGAGGCGGGTGGCCACGGTCGAGTCGTTCAGCTTGAGCTTGGTGCCGGGATAGAAGTTGCGGTGGCCGGACGGCGGCGACGGCAGCGAGGTCACGTTCGACTGGAAGCCGATCTGGGGACGGAAATTGTCGATGTCTTCATGCTGGGTGTAGGCGTCCAGCGACCAGCGCAGCTTCGTGCCGCGGTAGTCGAGCGCCAGCGCGCCCACGCCTTGCTCCTGCTTGCCGTCGTCGATGTTGGTGTCGCCGTTGCTGTAGACGCCGTTGACGCGGATGCCCCATTCGTTGTTCTCGCCAAAGCGCCGGCCCATGTCGAGCTGGCCGCCCAGTTGCGATTTGCTCTGGTAGGTGGTGGTCAGGCGGGTCAGGGGTTCGTCGCCCGCGCGCTTTGTGACGATGTTGATGCCGCCGCCGATGCTGCCGCTGGGGCCGATGCCGTTCATCAGCGTGCCGGGGCCCTTCAGGACTTCGACGCGCTCCATCATGGCCGCGGGCATGCGGCTGGCGGACGCCAGGCCGTACAGGCCGTTCAGGCCCACGTCGCCTGCCGCGACGGAAAAGCCGCGGATCTGGAATTCGTCGGAGAAGCCGCCGCTGGACGTGGTGGTGCGCACCGAGGACTCGCTGATGACGATGTCGGCCAGCGTGCGGGCCTGCTGGTTCTCGATCATCTGCGCGGTGTAGTTGGTGGTGCTGAACGGCACGTCCATGACGTCGCCCGTGCCCAGCACGCCCAGGCCGCCGCCGCGCGCCACCTGGCCGCCCGCGAAGGGCGCGGGTAGGGTGGGATCGGCGGCTGAGGCCGTCACCGTCACGGCGGGCAGTTGCGTTGTGGCGATGCCCGCGCCGGCCGGGCGGTCCAGCACATAGCTGCCATTGGACTGCGGCAGCACGCGGATGCCGGTGCCGGCCAGCAGGGCGTCCAGCCCGCCGCGCACGCCGTAGGCGCCACGCAGTCCGTTGCTTTGCAGGCCGGCCGTCACGTCGGGCCGGAACGACAGCACGATGCCGGCTTCACGCCCGAAGCGGCCCAGCGCGTCCTCAAGCGATCCCGCGGGAATGTCGTAGCTGCGCGTGGCAGCGGCCTGCGCGTGGGCGGCGGTGGGGACGGCCAGTGCGGGGGCCGCGAGCAGCGTGGCGGTGGCGATGCGGCCCGCCAGACGCGCCGTGGCTGCGCGGCGCAGGATGCGGGAGGACTGGCGCTTGGGCGCCCGGACGTGATTCATGAACTGGCCTTTCAGAGAGGTGAGGTTGCTGTGTGCTCACCCTCCTTGACCCTTCGGATCGAAAAACGGATCAGCTTTTTTGTAACAGCGGCGACGGACGCGCCGTGTCGGGGCCGGCGATGAGGTGCAGGCGGCGGCCGCGCCAGCGCCGCGTCTCGGTTTCCACGCGGATGTCCAGCGTGGCGCTGAGCGCGGCCAGCACCTTGTCCACGTTGTTGACGGGATAGGAACCAGACAGCAGCCGGTCCGCCACGGCGGGATCGCAACTCAGCGTATCGCGGCTATAGCGGCCGAGTTCGGCAATGAAATCGGCCAGGCGCATGCCGCGCGCCACGATGAAGCCGTCCTTCCAGGCGATCTGGTTGGTCTCGGCGGCGTCCGGCTGCGCGACGCCACGTGACGAGTAATGGGCGCGCAGTCCCGCCTGCAGCGTCAGTCCGTGCGCGGCGTCGTCGCGCGGGCGGATCTGGACCGCGCCTTCGAACACGCTGACCTCGGTCGAGGTGTCCAGCAGCCGCACGGCGTATTCGGTGCCCAGCGCGCGCGCGGTGCCGTGCGCGGTCTCGACAAGAAAGGGCCGGTGGGGTACGCCTGTCTCTTGGGCGGTGGTGATCAGGATTTCGCCCGTGATGAGCGCCACGCGCCGCAAACCCGCGCTGTAGCGCACGTCGATGGCGCTGTCGGTGTTCAGCACCACACGGGTTCCGTCCGGCAGCGTCAGGCTGCGGTGTTCGCCGATGGCGGTGCGATGGTCTGACGTCCAAGTGCGCCACGGGGCGCTCTGCCCGACGCCCCAGGCCGCGCCGCTGGTGATACCCAGGACGCTCACGGCCTTCAATGCGCGCCGGCGCTTGGCGCAGGCGGGGGCCGCCAGCGCAGCCTGCGCGATGGCCGAGCTTCCCGGGGCAGCCAGCGGCTGCAGTCGGCCTTGCACGGATTCGATGCGCAGCCACGCGCGTTCGTGGTCGGGGTGCGCGGCGCGCCAGGAGGTCCATGCCCGCACCGTTTCGGGGGCAACGGGGTCGTCTTGCAATTGCACCAGCCATTCCAGCGCGCGTTGCGCGACGGCGGGCGACACGGCAGCCGCGTCGCGGGTGGCGGCGTACCACGGCGAGGCGGACATGCGGCGGCTCATCCGCTAAAAGACAGATCGGCGAAGCAGCAGCGCTGCAACGCCTTGACGAGATAGCGCTTGACCGTGGGGACCGAGATGCCCAGCGCCTCGGCCACCTGGGCATGCGTGTGCCCGTCCAGCTGCGACAGCAGGAATGCCTGCCGAACGATGGCGGGCAGCCCATCCAGCAGACGGTCCAGCTCCAGCAGGGTTTCCAGCACGATGGCCCGGTCCTCGGGCGACCAGTGCACCGCCTGAGGCGCCTGGGCCAGCGCTTCCAGATAGGCGCGCTCCAGTTTCTCGCGGCGCCAGTGGTTGGACACCAGGTGCTGGGCGACGGTGGTCAGAAACGCGCGCGGCTCGGTGAGCGTGGCCGGAATCCGGTCGCTGCTAAGCAGGCGGATGAAGGTGTCGTGCGCCAGGTCTTCAGCCTGATCGGCGTTGCCCAGGCGGCGGCGCAACCATCCTCTCAGCCAGGAGTGGTGATCGCTATAAAGCGTTTCGATGGAGGAGGGGAAGGCGCATCCCGGCGTACTCAAGATCCAACCTTTTGATCAAGCCGCCGGCGCCTCGCAGTCGGAGGCGGGACAACTGCTCATGCGAATTACGGGAAATAGTAATTGTTATTATTACCGATTCCAGGCAGGGCTTGTCAAATTGTTGCCGGGCGCGGGCGGCTGGGCGTTGCCGGCAGGCGTCAGCGCGGCGCGCCAGCGACTGGGTACGCGCCCTGCGTCTGCGCATACGCCTGTTGGGACGCCAGATAGGCATCGCGCGACGGGATCAGGTGGTCGCGGCACACGGCCATCAGCGCGTCGCGGTCGCCGTCGCGCAGTGCCTGGATCATCGTCCAGTGTTCCTGCCGGGCCCGTTCGCGGTGGCCGGCTGTCACCAGCGAGCCGAAGCGGATCGGGTGGGTGCGGCGCGCGTATTCCTCGATGGCCTGGCCCAGCACGGCATTGTCCAGCAGGCCGACGAATTCACGGTGAAAGTGCTGGTTGCTGCGGAACACGCGGCGCGCGTCGCCCGCGGCCACCGCGGCGTCGTGCTCGCGCTGCACTGCCACCAGCGCGGCCAGCCGCGCTTCGGGCACGGGCAGCGGCATCTGGCGGGCGGCATGCACTTCCAGCACCTCGCGCAAGGCGTACAGCTCCATGACCTCGCGCACCGAGAACGCCCGCACCACCGCGCCGATGTTGCGCTTTTTCTCGACCACGCCCAGAAGCTCCAGGTCGACCAGCACCTGGCGCACCGCGTGCCGCTTCATGCCAAAACGCGCCATCAGCTCGTCCTCGGTCAGGCGTTCGCGCGGATGCAGCCGGCCGAAGACGATGTCTTCCTCCAGCGCGGCCACCGCCGCCTGTACGGCGTCGGGGGCGGGTTCCTGCAAGGCGGCGGGCGTGATGGCGTTCATGGCAACGAGGGCAGGTTTACTTCTTGGGCACCGTGTCGTGCGTGACGCCGGCGCGCAGGAAGTCGAAGTCGACGCCCTGGTCGGCCTGCGTCACGGACTGCAGGAAGAGCTTGCGGTAGCCGCGGTCGGCTGCCGGCCGCGTGATGGGTTGGGCGGCGGCGCGGCGCGCCAGCTCGGCGTCGTCGACCAGCAGCGCGATTTCGCGCCGGGCCACCGACAGGCGGATGCGGTCGCCGTTCTGCACATAGGCCAGCGGACCGCCGATGGCGGATTCCGGCGTGACGTGCAGCACGATGGTGCCGGCCGCGGTGCCGCTCATGCGGCCGTCCGAGATCCGGACCATGTCCTTGACGCCGGCTCGCGCCAGCTTTTTCGGAATGGGCATGTAGCCGGCTTCGGGCATGCCCGGCGCGCCAGTGGGGCCGATGCGCTTGAGCACCAGGATGTCGTCGGCGGTCACGTCCAGCGCGTCGTCGTCGATGCGGCGCGCCATGTCCTCGGCGTCTTCGAACACCACCGCGCGGCCTTCGTGCTCCATCAGTTGGGGATTGGCCGCCGACTGCTTGATGATGGCGCCGCCGGGCGCCAGATTGCCGCGCAGCACCGCCAGGCCGCCCACCGGATAGATGGGCGCGGCGGCCGTGCGGATGACGTCCTGCTTGAAGGGCGGGGGCGCGTCGTCCAGTTCTTCGCCCAGCGTGCGGCCGGACACGGTGAGCACGTCCAGATGCAGGAAGGGACGCAGCTCGCGCAGCAGGGCGGGCATGCCGCCCGCGTCGTGGAAGTCTTCCATGTAGTGCTGGCCCGACGGCTTCAGGTCGACCAGCACGGGCGTCTCGCGGCTGATGCGGTCCAGGCCGGCCAGGTCGATGTCGATGCCCAGGCGGCCGGCGATGGCGGTCAGATGGACGATGCCGTTGGTCGACCCGCCGATGGCGAGCAGCACGCGCAGCGCGTTTTCGATGGACTTGCCGGTCAGGATGCGGTCCGGGGTCAGGCGCGAAGCCGCCATGGCGACGGCGGTGGCGCCGGTGTGCTCGGCCACGCGCACGCGGTCGGCGGTGACGGCCGGGGCCGAGGCGCCGCCGGTCACCATCATGCCCAGCGCTTCGGTGATGCAGGCCATCGTGCTGGCCGTGCCCATGACGGAACAGGTGCCCACGCTGGCGACGAGCTGGTTGTTCACGTCGGCGATCTCGACGGCGTCGATTTCCTCGGCGCGGTAGCGGCCCCAGTAGCGGCGGCAGTCGGTGCAGGCGCCCACGCGCTCGCCGCGGTGCGAGCCGGTCAGCATCGACCCGGTGACGAGCTGGATGGCGGGTACGCCTGCCGAGGCGGCGCCCATCAGTTGCGCCGGCACGGTCTTGTCGCAGCCGCCGATCAGCACGACGGCGTCCATCGGCTGCGCGCGGATCATCTCCTCGGTGTCCATGGACATGAGGTTGCGCAGGTACATGCTGGTGGGCTGGGAAAAGCTTTCGTGCACCGAAATGGTGGGAAAGTCCATCGGCAGGCCGCCGGCCAGCATGACGCCGCGCTTGACGGCCTCGATGAGCTGCGGGGCGTTGCCGTGGCAGGGGTTGTAGCTGCTGCCGGTGTTGACGATACCGATGATGGGACGCGCCAGGGCATCGTCCGACAGGCCGGCGCCCTTGATGAAGGCCTTGCGCAGGAACAGCGAAAAACCCTTGTCGCCGTAATTGGTCAGCCCGCGGGCGACGCCTTGCGCGGTGGCGCTGTCGCTGTCGAAGGGGCCCTTGCCGGGCTTGCCGCCCTTGGTCTCGTCCGTCATTTTCAGTCCCGATAATATTATTGATAATCCTGCGGCGTCATCATATCCAGCCCCTTGCAACGCCCGCAAGCGGTTTGTGCAGATGCGTTCTATTGATCTGAAATGAAGATCAGTCGATAGAAAAATGGCGATTCTTCAATCAAGCTCGGACCCCTACACTGGCGCGGTTGACGAACCGGGCGTCCGTTCATTCCTATACCCATCCCGGCTTGGAGAGACCCTATGTCAGACCTGCGTCTGCGGCCGCGCCGCGCCGTGCTGTTTTCCCTGCTGGCCCTTTGCGCCGGCGTTTCCGCCCCGGCGCATGCCGCCGACGCCTATCCGGACAAGCCCATCCGCATGATCGTGCCTTACCCGCCCGGGGGCGCCACCGACGTGATCGGCCGCGTGCTTGCGCAGGAATTGACGGGCGCGCTGGGCCAGACCGTGGTGGTGGAAAACCGCGCGGGCGCTGCCGGCAACATCGGCGCGGACCAGGTCGCCAAGGCCCAGCCCGACGGCTACACGCTGCTGATGGGTGCGCTGACCAGCCACTCGATCAATGCCGCGCTGTACCGCGGGCGCGTCACCTACGACGTGGAAAAGAGCTTCGCGCCGGTGTCCATCGTCGGCACCGTGCCGCTGGTGTTCGTGGTGAATCCGTCGGTGCAGGCCAAGACGCTGCCCGAATTCATCGCGCTGGCCAAGTCCAAGCCCGGCTACCTGACCATGGCCTCTGCCGGCAATGGCTCGCCCCAGCATCTGGCCGGCGAAATGTTCAAGCGCGCGGCGGGCGCCGACATCCTGCACGTGCCTTACAAGGGCAGCGGCCCGGCCATGACCGACCTGATGGGCGGACAGGTGCTGAGCATGATCGAGACGGTGCCTGCGGCGCAGGCCAACATCAAGGCGGGCAAGCTGCGCGCCCTGGCGGTGACCTCGCCGCAGCGCGTCGATGCGCTGCCCGACGTGCCCACCGCCGCCGAGGCCGGCCTGAAGGACTTCGAGGTCAGCTCGATGTTTGGCATCGTGGCGCCCGCCAACACGCCGGCGCCGGTCATCGAACGCCTGAATGCCGAGCTCAAGAAGATCCTGGCCAAGCCCGAAGTGAAGGCGTCGCTGCTGAACCAGGGCGCGATCGCCACGTGGACCACGCCTGCCGACGCCGGCAAGCGTGTGTCGGCCGAAGTGGCGCGCTGGACCAAGGTCATCGATGAGGCGGGCGTGAAGGGCGAATAAGCCCATTGCCGCGGGCGCCTTGCGCGCCATCTCCGCCACACGCCGGAAATCCGCCAAGGGTTTCCGGCGTTGTCGTTTTTGCGGGTATTGAAAGGAAGCGAAATAATCGATTCCCGTTGCACGCCGGCTGCGCCGGGAAAACACCTGTATTTCAGACAATTGCAAAGCTGCGGGAATGGCTGTGCAATAAACCGCAATAAATAGGCTTGCACCGCCGCAAAGGTGGTTGACCCCAAATTCAGTAGCCCGTAATGTGTTTCGCGGGCCTTAGGACGGCGGGGGGATACCAATGACTGAGAACCAGGACGAAAAGTCGATCCTGCACACGCATTTCGGTACGCAAAGCCCATATTGGCGGTTGTCCGCCGATAGCGATGCGATTGAACTCGCCGCAGTCAAGGGCGCGACCAATATCGCCATGGCCTTGCGCCCGGATCAGGCCGAGGCCGTGCGCAGCCTGACTGGCATCACGTCCAGCGTGCGCATCGACATCATGCTGTATGGCGATCTGCTGCACCTGCACCTGGTCGGCCGTAAGATCAACCCGAACGAATGGGCCGGCACCGCATCGGCCCACACCGATACCGAATCCGTCGCCAAGGACCTCGTAGAAGGCCTGTCGTTCGCGGAAACGGTGGTGTCGGAAGCCAATTCAGTCATCGTCATCGTCGACCAGAACGGCCGCGTGCAGCGCTTTAACAAGCTCAGCGAGGAATACACCGGCAAGCGCGAACAGGACATCGTGGGCCGCAGCGTCTTCGAGATGTTCATGACGCGCGAAGAAGCCATCGCCTCGCGCCGCAATATTGCCGAGTTCTACAAGCGCGGACAGTCGTATGAGGTCGAGCGCACGATCAACACCGTCAAGGGGCCGCGCCTCTTTCTGTTCCGCAACAAGTTCGTCACCAGCGGCAGCGGCGAAAAGCGCGTCTACCTGATTTGTTCGGGCACGGACATCACGGAAGAGCGTCAGGCGCAGGAACGCCTGCGGGTGCTTGCCAACACCGACATGCTGACCAACCTGCCCAACCGGCACGCGATCACGTCGCGGTTGAAGGCCGCGTTGGACGCTGGCCGGGAGGGGCGGGGCGGGGTGCTGTTCCTGGACCTGGATAACTTCAAGCGCATCAACGACCACTACGGCCACGGCTTCGGCGACCGGCTGTTGAAAGCCGTGGCCGTCGCCATCTCGAACTGCCTTTCCGATGGACAGACGCTGGCCCGCCTGGGTGGCGACGAATTCATCGTGCTGCAGGAAGAAGCGCAGGCCTGGCAGCTGGAGGCGACCGCGCAGCGCATCATTGACCGGCTGCGCGAGCCCTTCCGCCAGGGCCTCATCGAGGTCTACACCAGTTGTTCCATCGGCATCGCCATGTATCCCGACCACGGGGCCGACCTGGACAGCGTGGTGCGCAGCGCCGACATCGCCATGTATGTGGCCAAGGAAGCGGGCCGCCATACGTACCGGGTGTTCCAGCCCGACATGGACCGCCGCAACGCGGACTACGTGTGGCTGGACACCAATCTGCGCAAGGCGTTGGCCGAGAATCATCTGATGCTGTACTACCAGCCCAAGCTGGTGGGACGCACCGGCGAGGTGGACGGCGTGGAAGCGCTGGTGCGCTGGCGCTCTCCGGAGCGCGGCATGGTCGGACCCGACACCTTCATTCCGTATGCCGAGGAGTCGGGCCTCATCTCGCCGCTGGGTGTCTGGGTGATGCGCGAAGCCGCGCGGCAGGCGGCGGCCTGGAAGCGCGACGGCTTGAACCTGCGCATCGCCATCAACATGTCGGCCCGCCAGCTGGACGACAAGGGCGTGGTCAGCGAATTCATGCGGGCCATCAACGACGCCAGCCTCAATCCCTGCCTTCTCGATATCGAACTGACGGAAAGCTGCCTGATCGACGATGAGGACGCGGCCATCGAACTCATCAAGCAGTTCCGGCAACTTGGTGCGCGCGTGCACCTGGACGACTTCGGCACGGGCTATTCGTCGCTGTCGCAGCTGGCGCGCATTCCGCTGGACGCGATCAAGCTCGACGCCAGCTTCGTGCGCGGCGTGAACGAGAATCCGGTGTCGCAGGCGCTGGCGCGCGCCATCGTCGCGGTGGCGCGCACGCTGGAGCTCAAGGTCATCGCCGAGGGCGTGGAAACCCAGGAAGAAACGGTCTTCCTGGACACTCTGGGCGTGGACGCCAAGCAGGGCTATCTGTACGCCAAGCCCATGCCGGCGCAAGAGTTCACCGCCTGGCTGGCGCAACGCCGCCGGCTGCATCTCATTGCGTGACGCAACCGGCGGCGCGCCGCCGGATCAGTGCATGGTGGCCACTTCGGTGGACTCCGAGCTGCCTGCCGGGCGGCGGTTCTGCGCCATCGCCAGCCGTTCCAGGTAGGTCCTGGCCGCATTCGTGGCGCAATCATCAGGCCGAGCCGAAGGCGCCTCGTTCAAGTGAAGCAAGGTTACTTTCAACTTTCGAATAAACCTTAGTTTCTGGAATCAACCTTTCGCTGATACTTCCAGACGTCAATTCGACATTCCACGGTGACCGCCAGACCAAGGCAGTTTGACTGATTTGGCTGTCCCTTGATTGCGCTGGATTTCCACGTGCTTCATCTTTCCGATCTGCGGTTCTCGTTCGTGCCCACCTTCGCCGAACTGGAATTTGAAGTGGTGCAATTTACGCTCGACGAAGCATTGTCTGAACCATACTGTCTGCGCGTCGACTTATCCTGTTTTGATCCTTCCGTAGATTTCGGCGCGCTGCTGGACCAACCCGCACTCTTCACGATCTGGCGCAATGAATCGGCCGTGCGTCACGTGCACGGAATCGTCACGAGCTTTGAGCAGCTCGACACGGGATTTCGTCGAACCCGCTACCGGGCGGTAATTGAGCCTGCCTTGTCCCGCGCAGCCCTATGCTCTGACTGGCGCATCTTCCAGCAGCAATCGGTGCCGGAAATACTTGAGAAAGTCATCAGGTCCCACGGCATCACGGACTACGAACAAATCACCACAAACGATCACCTGCCACGAGAATACTGTGTGCAGGCCGGAGAAACGGACCTGACGTTTCTCGCTCGCCTGGCAGCCGAGGAAGGCTTCTTCTATCGGTTTGCACACAGCGATCAGGGGCACCGTCTTATCCACGGCGACCGCATATACGTGCACGGAGAAGTCGATGGTGGTCCTGTTCTTTACAACGCTGCGCCCGGGGGCAATCAAACTGAACCGGCGCTGCGACGCTTCATTTATGCCGAACACGTGCGCTCGGCACGCCAGACCCAGCGGGACTACACCTATACGCATCCGCAATATGACCAAGAGCATTCGGCCGTCGCCAACGAGCTAAGTCACCAGTCCCACCGGTACGAACGCTACGACTATCCCGGTCGATACAAGCGCGACGAAGCCGGTAAACCTTTCACCCAAAGCCGCCTCCTGGGCTTGCGTCGTGACGCTCGCATGGCGCAGGTCGAAGGCGATGACCCGCGTCTCGTGCCAGGCGTCGCTTTCGATCTGATTGGTCATCCACGCGAAGAATGGAACCACGGTTGGCGTCCCGTGCGCGTGCGGCACCACGGCATCCAGCACACGAGCCAGCAGGAAGAGAGCGCTGAGTCTACGCAGGGAACGCAATACCGCTACCGCGCCGACATCGTGCCGGACAAGGTGGACTGGAAGCCGGAACCGGCCGACAGGCCCCGGATCGACGGTCCACAGATGGCCACCGTTGTCGGGCCCGCCAACGAAGAGATCTACTGTGACGACTTTGGCCGTGTCAAAGTCCAGTTTCCCTGGGACCGCTTGGGAACACGCGACGAACACAGTTCCTGCTGGGTACGCGTCTCGCAGAATTGGGCGGGCGCCGCGTGGGGTCACATGGCCATTCCGCGGATCGGACAGGAAGTAATCGTCGATTTTTTGGACGGAGATTGCGACCAGCCAATCATTACCGGCCGGACATATAGGGCGACGAATCTGCCGCCCTATGGGCTTCCCAGGTTCAACACGCTCAACACTGTCAAATCCAAAGAGCACAAGGGTGATCGCGCCAATGAACTGCGCCTGGACGACACGTCAGGGCAAATCAGCGCGGCCTTGATGAGCGAGCATGGCGAAACGCAATTGCATTTGGGCTATCTCACGCATCCTCGGCCGGCTGGTGGGCAGCCTCGCGGAGAGGGTTTCGAGTTGCGTACCGACGAACACGGCGCGTTGCGCGCGGCCAAGGGCGTACTGGTAACCGCCTACGCGCAACCGCAGGCTGCCGGCAGTCAGCTCGATGTGTCGGAACTGTCACGGGTGCTCAAGGCCAGCGCTCAGCAAGCGAGAAGTCTGCTTGGCGTCGCACAGGAACACCGCGGGTTGGACGCTGAACACACTGCGCGCGAACAGCTTGTTCGGGCTGTAGAGCAATTGGGCGCAGGGGCGAATGACCGTCAAGGCGAAAACGGTGGTCAACCTGTCGTGGTCATGGGCGCGCCTGCCGGCGTTGCGACCGTGACGGCGGCCAGCGTTCTTACGGCGGCCACGGACAATATCGAGACCATCGCGCAGCAAGATCAAACCGTCACGGCCGCCCGCCGTATCCACGTTACTGCTGGCGAAGGCATTAGCGCGTTCGCGCTCAGTGGCGGCATTCGCCATCTCGCCAATCAGGGCGACGTGATCACAGAGGCCCAGCACGGTACGGTTAGTGTGCATGCAAGCAAAAGCGTCCTTCACGAAGCCAATGAGCAGTTCATCGCTTCCGCAGGGGAGACGCTGGCCTTGCGATGTGGCAAGAGCGCATTGGTGCTCCATGCTGACGGGCGCATTGAACTATTCGGCGCGCAAATGCAAATACATGCTTCGCTTGCGGTGGATGGGCCGGCCTCATTGTCGACATCTCTAAATCATTGGGATAAAGCGCCATTCGATGACGATTTCGTGGCCTATCTACCCGATGGCTCGCCAGCCGCTTTTGAGCGATACGAACTCGTCCGTGCGGATGGCACGCGAATTCCAGGTACGACAGACGCCAACGGAAGGCTGCAAATGCAAAAAGGCCTGAGTCCGGAAAGGCTGGAGGTTGTATGGCTGGGGTCTGCCAATCCTTCAAATTCATCGTAATTATTTTTGCAGTTTTGTCGTCGCGCCGTTCGTCGGGTTGCCGAGTTTGCAGCGCCAACAAAAGCCCACAACACCGCTGCCCGAGAGGAGTCAAGCCGTGAACACACCACCGAGTTCACTTGATTTACCGGACGAAGATAGTTCTCGCGTCGCGTCTTGGAACTTTGATGCAAGTGGTCGCCTGCGACATCAATGGAATCTCACGAGTAGCGGCCTCGCCGGAACTGTCCGGCTCAATCTCGGCCCGCCATATGTGCTGCCAGTGATTTTTGTCCCCGGAATAATGGGATCGAATCTCAAAGTCGACCCGCCCACAGAGCTTGACACTGAGGCGGATCCCGTCTGGCGCCTGGATATCAGCTTGGCAGGGTATGTTCCTATAGATCTCATCAAGAATGTGGTTCTGGGTGCCGGTATCAGGCAGCGATTACTGCATCCTGACCGTGTGACGGTGGACGACCGCGGAGCCGTGCCTAGCAGAACCACGGGATCCATTTCCTCCTTGTTTGTCTTGGATTCGGCCGGTCGGCCGGTTAACGCGTATACGGACCGTGGTTGGGGCGAAGTGGGTGAGGGTAGTTATCACGGATTTCTGTTGTGGCTGGAGAGAACCCTCAACGGACGCGGGTGGGATCCCATGAAGTGGCAAGATTTCCACCCGACCGACTCCATGTCCGACCCTGCATCGCGGCCTGCGCAGCCACGCGTTCCGTACCCGCCAAACACAGCCATGAAAGTACGCGGCATGTCGGATGAAGGCGCCGAGCGGAATGGCAAAGTCTCTCCGCTCACATTCGGCGAATTGCAGAAGCGTGCGCAGTTTTGGATGCCGGTTCACGCCTTCGGATACAACTGGCTTGCCTCCAACGAGCACGCTGCACAGCTGCTGGCGGAACGTATCGAGCAGGTGCGGGAGCGATACGGCGATCGTTGCGATCAGGTGATCCTCGTCACGCATTCCATGGGTGGTCTGGTGGCGCGTCGCTGTCAGCAATTGCCTGGAATGTCGGAAAAGATAGCCGGCGTTTTGCACGGCGTGATGCCCGCGCTAGGTGCTCCGGTCGCTTATCGGCGATGCAAATTGGGAATGGCTGACGAAGCCAGCGGCATTCAAGGCTCGATTGCGTCTCTTGTCATTGGAAACAACGGTCGCGAAATCACTGCTGTTTTCGCCCAGGCGCCAGGAGCGTTGGAACTGCTACCCACGGAAGACTACCCGTCCGGGTGGTTGCAGTTGCGGGAAGGCCAAGACAAGGCTCCCATTCTTGCTTTACCCAAAGCCAACGATCCGTATACGGATATATATCTGCGGCGAGACCGGTGGTGGGGGCTGGTGAGAGAGGCTTGGCTGGCGCCTGAAGACGGGCAACCCATTACCTGGGGAGATTATAAAAATAATATCGAAAAGGCGCGCCTGTTTCATGCGGCCACCCGGCGCCAGTATCACCCTGCTACCTACGTCTTCTATGGCGCGGACGAGGACAAGCGCAGTTTTGCAAACATTGTGTGGCGCATGAGGCCTGGAATTGCACCAAACGGCAGTCCGCGTCCCAGCGCTGCAAATGTCGCGGAGTTGGGCACGGGCGATACCCGCGACGAAGGCCGCAACCCAGTTTATGTGGGGGGCGCCACGCAATGGAGCCAGCCCTTTGCGTTTGCAGGCTCGGTCATGCATGTTCCTCATCTCGTCGAAACAAGTCACTGGGAGCTTCACGCCGATAAGCAGGACGCAATTGGCGATGGCACAGTGCCGCCTCGTTCGGGAAATGCGCCGTTGGCGTCGTACGCGATGGGGCAGGTACTCGAACAAGTTCGTCTTGCAGGCTTTGACCATGAAGGCTCATACAAGAACGAAAACGTCCGATCGTTTTCTCTCTACGCGATCATCAAGATCGCCGCAAACGCCAGGAAGCCGTCATGACACGCTGGTTAAGAATCATCATCCTTTCCTTGCTCGTGGGTGGCTGCACCTACGAGCCCACCGGCGCGGAGAAAGACACCGTGAGTGAACTGACCTCGAAAATGACGACCCACGGGTTGGGACGCTATCTGGTTGACCTGCCATCGTCTTGGCGCTACGGATCCGGCGAGGTCACGCTGTATTACGGGCTGGGCGCGAACTTTAAAGTAGACCGGATCCAGATCATCAACCATGGGGTTACCGCGACGCAGTTTAAATCTGCAATTGATTGGAAGCAGCGGCGTTTAAGCTCGATTACCAATCAGATGGCGGGCGCGCCAATGCTGGTGGGTGCATGGGACATTGACGCAAACGTTGATGGTGATGCAAACCGACAGGCAGTGCTGCTTCGCTATTACGAGGGTACGACGCTCGACAACTATCACACCCATGAAGTCCATTTGTTATTGGGATCAATCTACGTACTGCTAAAAGCCAAGTCTTACGAGGGAGTAATCAATCCAGTCGAGCAACGGCTACAAGCGCTGGCTAAGCAGATTTTTGTCATCAGTGATCCCGCTCGAGCGGGTCCTGGCTTCGTTCTTGGTCCGATCGTGATCCGTGGCACACACGACCATGAAGTTTCCACCGTCAAGTTCTATGACCCCGATCGGCGAGATCTGACGCTGGAAATCAACAGCAGCGCGGTGACGCCGGACGAATCGCGTCGGTTGTTGCAGCGCAGCCAGGCGGCACTGCCTTTATTTCGGCGAGGTGGCGCCAAGCTCGATACGCTGCGATCAGGCCGCCGTGCTTTTGCCGGCATGGAAGGCGAGGAGGATGTGCTCGGTAGTGATTCCATGCAGGACGATGGCGCAAGGGTGCGTCGGCTTTTGTTCAGTGCCGAGACCTATCGGCCCGATCCTGGGCTGTCGCGGCCCACGCTGACCGTGCAGTTAAAGTCTGGTGGTCACCTGTCGTGGCTGAGCGACGCGGAACGACAGGCGCGCCGCGATGCGCCCGACTTCCTGATGACCGAGGGCTATCTGCCTAGATTCGCCGCAAAGTCGCGTCAGTCGTCGGCGGCACGCATTCCCCCGATTACGTCGTCTTTGACCGATTACGAAGCCATGAGCGCATGGGACGCCATTCTTCCCACGATTCGGCTGCGTTCCGGTGCGCTGCCGCGCCCCGATGCCGGGGATGATCGGGCGTCGCCGATCTCGCGGGAGCAGGCCGAAAGGGATCGCCGCGCGCTCGATGATTTTCTGTCGAGTTGGCCGGTAGACAACCCTGATAAATCTGCCAGTTGACGGGCTTGCAGTGGCCAACTTCCCGGCTCCTGCTGGGGGCTCCCTCGGGCTTCCCATCCAAATGCAACTGCCGCGTTCGCCAGATGGATCGGCGCCGCTGGATGGTCGCGGACGCTCTGGCCAACACATCCCGCAACGCCGCCGGCTGCATCTGATTGCGTGACGCAACCGGCGGCCCGCCGCCGGCTCAGTGCATGGTGGCCACTTCGGTGGCTTCCGAGCTGCCTGCCGTGCGGCGGTTCTGCGCCATCACCAGGCGTTCCATGTAGGCGCGGTCCTTCGGATCGATGGAGAAGGCCGCCTCGACCCAATCCTCGGTGATATCCATCAGTTCGGAACGCGACAGGCTCAGCACACGCTGGCGGGCGCGCAGCATCGCGCGCATGCCGTTGAGCTTGGGGCGCATGACGTCAATGAAGGTGCGCGTGGCCTTGTAGGCTTCGCCGGGCTCGAACAGCACGTCGACCAGGCCGCGGCCGTGATACCACTCGGCCGTGTGCGATTCACCGGTGCCGATCAGCTCTTCGGCCAGCTTCATGCCCGAGCGGCGCGCGACCAGCGAATAGCCGCCCATGCCGGGAAACAGGTTGAACGCCATTTCGGGAAAGCCCATGCGCGCATTGTTCTGCGCCAGCACGAAGTGGTGGGCCAGCGCGGCCTCGAAGCCGCCGCCCAACGCGGTGCCTTCGATCATGGCCAGCGAGATGGCGCCCGTATCGAAACCGCGCGTGGCGGCATGCACGCAGTCGACGCAGGCGCGGGCATAGGCCCGAAGCGCCTCGCGCTTGCCGGTGCGGATGGCCTCGGCGAAAAAGTTCAGGTCGCCGCCAACGTTGTAGATCTGGGGCACCAGCGAACCGGTGACCCAGAAGTCGATGGGCAGGCCGGAATCCTTGGCGGCGCGCGCCAGGGTCATGATCTCGTCGATGAGTTCATGGTTAAAGCACGGGCGCGGTTGCGCGCGCAGCATCATCCACATGACACGGCGACCTTCTTCGTAATACGCGGAGATCTGCTTCAGATTGCCTGCGGCGGTAAAGGGGTGGCAGTCCGGATGAATGAGTTGATTCATTGCTTTCGTCCAATCGATCAAGGTGAGTCGGAGTACTGCCGGGTCAGGCTAAACCACGGCTTAGGCACTCCGTCTCATGCAAACCTCGTCCAACTGGCCAGACTTTTCTGTAATGCAAAGTCCCGAGCGCGCGATCGGAAAATTTCAAAACCCGCAACAGCCCCTCGGTCCATCGGCCGAGGCACGCATGGGTAGAACGGATGAGGACAACAGCAAATATGCGGTGTTCAGCGCCGTGAAAGAAAAGCCCGGCCGACTGGCCGGGCTCGTGCGTTGGGATGAGAGCGCGCCGCAGGAAGGCGCCGGCGCTCACGAAAAATTTTCAGGCCACGCCGCCATTCGCACGCACGATCTGCCCATTTACCCACCCGCTGTCCGGTCCCGCCAGGAACGAGACGATGCCCGCGATGTCATCCGGTTGGCCCAGGCGTTCCAGCGGCGGCATCTTGGCGTAGTGCTCGATCAGCTCGGGGCTCTTGCCCTTGAAGAACAGCTCGGTGGCGACGGGGCCAGGGGCGACGGCATTCACCCTGATCTGGCGGCCGCGCAGTTCCTTGGCAAAGACCTGCGTCAGGCTTTCGACCGCGGCCTTGCTGGCGATGTAGACCGAGTAGCCGGGCAGGTTGAGCGCGACGGTGGTGCTGGACACATTGACGATGCTGCCGCCATCGGCAAGGCGGGCGGCCGCCTCGCGCAAAGTGTTGAAGGTGCCGCGGGTGTTGATGTCGAACGTCCGGTCGTACAGGTCGTCGCTGGTGTCCGCCAGCGGCTGCACCTGCAGCACGCCCGCGCTGTTGACCAGCACGTCCAGGCGGCCGAATTCGGCCGTGACGGCATCGAACATCGCGCGCACCGCATCCGGCTTGGAGACGTCTGCACGCACCGCGAGGGCGCGTCCGCCGGCCTGGCGGATGTCGGCGGCCAGGGCGTCGGCGTCTGCCGCGCCGGACGCATGGTTGATGGCGACGGCAAAGCCGTCATTGGCCAGGCGGCGCACGATGGCGGCGCCGATGCCGCGCGATCCGCCCGTGACGAGGGCAACACGCTGGGAAGCTTGGTCGGTCATGCGATCTCTCCGTGAAAGGGTGAGGCATATGATCGACTATTCCGTTCGAAAGATAATTAGGCGGCGTTTGCTAAGATAATTTCATTTGCTTTAACAATAGGCCCGTGCGGCGGGCAGCCAAAGGCATGGATCGATTCCAGGAAATGCAGGTGTTCGTGCGCATTGCGGAGCGCGGCAGCTTTACCAAGGCCTCCGATGACCTGCGCATTCCGCGCGCCACGGTGACCAACCTGATCAAGCGCATGGAGGCCCGGTTGGGCGCTCGCCTGCTCGAGCGCACCACGCGCCAGGTGCGGCTGACGCACGACGGCGAGGCCCACTACCGGCGGTGCGTGCGGCTGCTGGCCGACCTGGAGGAAGCCGATGGCGCGTTCCTGGATACGGCCCCCAAGGGGCTGCTCCGGGTCAATGCGCAGGGCACGCTTGCCCGCTTTTTCGTGATGCCCGGCCTGCCGGACTTTCTGAAGCGCTATCCCGACATTGCCCTGCACTTGGGCGAAGACGACCGGCTGGTGGACCTGGTGCGCGAAGGCGTGGATTGCGTGCTGCGGGCGGGCGTGCTGCAGGATTCGACGCTTGTGGGGCGGACGATTGCGCAGATGCCGCAGGTGACGGTGGCCAGCCCCGCGTATCTGGCTCGACATGGCATGCCGGACAGCGTGCAGGCGCTGGAAAAGCACCTGGCCGTGGACTACGTGTCCAGCGCCACGGGCCGCGCGGCGCCGCTGGATTTTTGGGTCGATGGCCGCATCGTGCAGGTGCGCCCGCGCGCGGTGGTCAGCGTGAGCGGCGCCGAGCTTTACACCAGCGCGGCGTTGGCGGGCCTGGGAATGGTGCAGGTGCCGCGCTATCGCGTGGAACGCGAACTAGCGGCGGGGCACTTGAGGATCGTGCTGCCCCACGCGCCGCCCGCGCCGATGCCGGTGTCGGTGTTGACGCCGCAGAACCGGCAGGTGCCGGCGCGGGTGCGCGTGTTCACGCAGTGGCTGGCGGGCGTGTTTGCCGCCGCCTTCGATCAGACGATGCCGGTCAGGTAGAACACGCCGATCACCAGGAACACCGACAGCGTCGATATCAGGGTGATGGCGAAGATATCGCCATAGGACTGGCGGTGCGTCAGCCCCGTGACCGCCAGCAGCGTGATGACCGCGCCGTTGTGCGGCAGCGTGTCCATGCCGCCGCTTGCCATCGCAGCAACCCGGTGCAGCACTTCCATGGGAATGCCGGCCGCCAGGGCGCCGTCGATAAAGGTCTGCGACATCGCGGCCAGCGCGATGCTCATGCCGCCGGAGGCCGACCCGGTGATGCCGGCCAGCGTCGTCACCGCCACGGCTTCGCCGACCAGCGGATCGGGAATGGCCTTTAGGGCCTGCGCCACCAGCAGAAAGCCCGGCAGCGCGGCGATGACGCCGCCGAACCCGTACTCGGCCGCGGTGTTCATCGAGGCCAGCAACGCGCCCGACACGGCGCTCTTGCTGCCCTCGGCAAAATGCGACTTGATGGCGCGAAACGAGAACAGCAGGATGGTGACGATGCCCGCGATCAGCGCACCCATCACGGCCCACAGCGCCACCTGTTCGTCCGCGTTGACGGGCAGGGGCTTGGGCAGGCCGGGCAGGTCCACTTCGGAACCGGCCGGGTACCAGCCCGGGATCCAGCGCGTCAGCAGAAAGTTCATCACCCCCACCACCACCAGCGGCAGCAGCGCGATCAGCGGATGATGATTGCGTTCGGCGGGGGGCGTGGCGGGTTCGTTGCGCAGGTCCGTGCCGTAGGTCTCGCCGGCCGCGGCGGCGCGCTTGCGGCGCCATTCCAGGTAGGCGATGCCCGCGGTCAGCGTGAACGTGGCGCCGATGAGGCCCAGCCAGGGCGCGGCCCAGGTCGTGGTCTCGAAGAAGGTCGTCGGAATGATGTTCTGGATCTGCGGCGTGCCCGGCAGCGCCGTCATGGTGAACGTGAAGGCGCCCAGCGCGATCGCGCCCGGCATCAGACGCTTGGGGATGCCGCCCTGGCGGAACATCTCGGCGGCAAACGGGTACACCGCGAACACCACCACGAACAGCGACACGCCGCCGTAAGTCAGTACCGCGCAGACCAGCACGATGGCCACGATGGCGCGCTCGGCGCCGATCAGCCGCAGCACCGCTTGCACGATGGCGCGCGAAAAGCCCGATAGCTCGATCAGCTTGCCGAACACGGCGCCCAGGAGGAACACGGGGAAGTAGAGCTTGGCAAAGCCCGCCATGCGCTCCATGAAGATGCCCGAGAACACGGGCGCCAGCGCCGACGGGTCCGTCAGCAGCACCGCGCCCATCGCCGCAATGGGCGCGCAAAGGATGACGCTATAGCCTCGATACGCCGCCAGCATCAAGAACGCCAACGCCGCCACCACGATGAACAATCCGGTCATTCGGTACTCCAGGAATGAAGAGACAAGGGGTGTGGGGCTACACCTTAACGTATCGGGCGGTCAGCGCGCTGCCATCAAATCCGCCGCCTTGTGCGCCAGTTCCGCGACGCCGAAGCTGGTGGCCAGCGCGTGGGCATCAAGATCGGCCAGGGACACCCAGCGCGCGTCGCGGGCATCGTCGCCGGCGACCGGTTCGCCTGACACCCAGCGGCACAGCACCGCGATCAGGATGAAGTGGCGGCGCAGGGCGCCTGCGTCGTCGCGGTCGAACACGTCGACGGCGTCGAAGACGTGCAGCGGCTCGGCGGTGACGCTCGTTTCTTCCAGCAACTCTCGCGCGGCCGCATCGGGAAGGCGTTCGCCCGCATCGATCTTGCCGCCCGGAAACGCCCAGCGGTCCTGATCGGGCGGATTGGCGCGGCGCACCAGCAGCACGTGGCCGTCGCGCACGACGGCGGCGATGGTGGCGGCGATGGGGCGCGGGGCGGGTTGGGTCATGCGGGTCTCCAGCGGCAGTCAGGCATGCGGCAAGGATACGCCGGTCCGGTCACACCTCTTCGATGCGTTGGCTGGGGGCGAACGGCGTGCCCAGACCGAGCAGCGCGTAGATGCGTTCGGTGATGCGCTGGCGCCGTGTCGGCCTGCCCATGCGCCACCGCATGTCGAGCCACAGAAGCGGCAGCGCAAAGCACAGCCAAACCAGCAGGAACATCCCCAGGATGAAGAGCGCGAGTTCCGGAAAGTCGCCCTGCAATGCGTCGGGGTCCATGAACCAGGTCAGGCCAATCAGAAACAGCCAGACCGCAAGCATCAGGCCGCCGATGGCCTTGAGCAGGGGCGCGCGCTGGTTCATGCCGACGCCGACCGGCGTGTCGCGGCCGGGAATGGCGCGGAATCGCAGATGACACATATAGGCGCGCCCGTCCTCCAGATTGCGCAGCGCATACACCGCATGCGGTTCGCCCGGAACCGGCTGGGCGTTGACGGCCATTTCAACGGCATCGTCCTGCGCCAGGAACGGCTGCCAGCTTCCCAGCGATTCATCGACCGTCATCAGGAACGGGCGGCCCTGGATGGAAAAGCGATAGTGGCCGTAGGTCGGGCCTTTGTGCACATGCCGCGTTTCATGCGTGATCCCGTCGAGCTGCCCCCGGATCAGGAGCAGGGGCGGATCGCCATCCTGCGTCAGCGCAGCGGGTTCGTGCCGGGGGCGCGGGGCGGCTGGCGCGGCTGAAGTGCCCGCCATGGCCGCTGGCCGCCGGGCGGGATCGAACTGCGCCTCGCTGGCGAGAATGCGTGGCCGCTCGCGGCGGTTGTGCCAGAGGACATGCAAGGCATTCGCGGCAAGTACCAGCCCCATCAACGCGATCACCAGCGCGAACACCATCAGGAATACGCGCGGCAGCGTCGCGATCCCGGACAGCCACGCCGCACCCAGCGCGATCACGCCCACGGCGCCGCAGATCGCGGCCTCGCGCCCGCTACGCCGTTGCGCGGTCTGGTAGGTGAGCGGAGCAATGGGATCGCCCCGCGCCGGCACGGCCCAACAGAAGCGGTTCAGGCCATGCTGGGCCTCCAGCACGCCAATGCGCACGGCCGTGCCTTTGTCGTGGAAGGCGCGCAGCTGGGCGATGTGCGATGGGTCCAGCCCGGAACCCCAGAGGATTTCCGCGCCGACCCGCAGGAAGACATCGTTTCGCCGGACCGGCGTTGCGAGCCGGATCTGGTCAATCTTTCCCTCGATGATGCGGGCTGCGCGGTGTGGCATGTCGGAGCGGCGAAGGCAAAGCCGCAAGGATAACGCGGCGGGCGTTTCCCGCGGCGGGCGTTTCCCGCGGCGGGCGTATCCCGCGGCGGGGGTTACCCGCCGCGGTTCCCATCAGCCGCGTCCGCCCGCCGCAGGACCGCCTGCCGCGCTACTTCTTCACCAGCGGGCACGTCGACCGGGACAGCGGCATGAAGGCCTGGTCGCCGGGCAGCGTGGCCACCAGCTTGTAGTAGTCCCACGGCCGCTTGGACTCCGACGGCTTTTTCACCTCGAACAGGTACATGTCGTGGACCATGCGGCCGTCCTCGCGGATGCGGCCGTTGGTGGCGAAGAAGTCGTTGATGGGGGTGGCCTTCATCTGCTTCATGACGGCAGTGGGTTCGTCGGTGCCCGCCGCCTGCACGGCTTTCAGGTAGTGCATCACCGACGAATACGTGCCCGCCTGGCTCATGTTGGGCATCTTCTTGAGCTTGTCGTAATAGCGCTGCGACCAGGCGCGGGTCTGGTCGTTCATGTCCCAGTAGAAGGCTTCCGTCAGCGTCAGGCCCGCGGCGGCGTCCAGGCCGATGGCGTGGATGTCGTTGATGTACAGGAGCAGGCCCGCCATCTTCTGCCCGCCCTTGGTCAGTCCGAATTCGCTGGCCGCCTTGATGGCGTTGACTGTGTCGCCGCCCGCGTTGGCCAGCCCGACGATCTGTGCCTTGCTGGCTTGCGCCTGCAACAGGTACGAGGCAAAGTCGCTGGAACCCAGCGGGTGGCGCGAGGCGCCCAGCACGGTGCCGCCGTTGGCCTTTACGACGTCGGTGGCCGAGGCCTGCAGGGTGTGGCCGAACGCGTAGTCGGCCGTCAGGAAGTACCAGCTCTTGCCGCCTTGCTCGACGGTGGCGCGCGCGGTGGTGTTGGCGAGCGACCAGGTGTCGTAGGTGTAGTGCACGGAATAGGGCGAGCACAGGTCGTTGGTGATGCGCTCGGTGCCCGGTCCGCTGAAGACGACGATCTTCTTCTTTTCGCGCGCCACTTCCAGCACGGCCAGCGCGGGCGCGGAGCCGGCGACGTCCATGATGGCGTCGACCTTCTGGGTGTCGTACCACTCGCGCGCCTTGGCGGCGGCGATGTCGGCCTTGTTCTGGTGGTCCACCACCAGCAGGTCCACCTTCTTGCCCAGCACGGTCCCGCCGAAATCGGCGATCGCCATCTCGGCGGCGGTGGCGCTGCCCTTGCCGGTCACGTCGGCATAGACGCCGCTCATGTCCAGGATCAGGCCCAGCCGCACCACGTCGTCAGAGACGGCGGGCGCAGGCGATTGCGCGTGTGCGCCGGCGGCGGCAGCTATCGCCGTGGCGGTAAACAATTGGATGATCGTGCTGCGGCACTGCATTGAAATCCGGGTCTTGTCGGCATGCTTCATGGTTGTCTCCCTGTATGCCGGATTCTTTTCGGATAGTGCGGGCGCGTGTCCTGGTTTTATTGATCTGGCGCCTTGTGTGGGGTTGGGACAGCGGGCGGGCGATGGGTGGGCGATGGTCTCCTTGAGGCGGGTACGCAAGTCGGTCAGCGGTTGGTGAGCAGGTCGAATTCCATCCGCACTTTGCGAAACGGAAATTCCAGCCGCGCGAAATACACCACGCGGCCGTCGATGCAGGCATAGCGGCGCAGTTCGGCCACCGGCGAGGACACGGGAATCTGCAGCGATTCGGCCGACTCCTGACCCGCCTCGATCACGTTCAGGACCTGGCGCGCTTCGGAGATGCGCGCCCCGTAGAACTGGTCCAGCACCGGCGCGACGGTGCTCTTCTGGATGCGGGCGCGATGCTTGCGAAAGAGGCCGCTGTCCAGAAAGACCTCGCTGTAGCAGAAGGGGCCTGCATCGGTCGTGTGGATGCGCCGCAGGTACTGGAAGCTGCCGCTGCGGTCGGCGCCGCACGGCATGCCGAGCGTGTCGGGCAGGGGGGAGTCGGCATTGGACTCGACCAGCGACACGGTGCCCAGCTGGTTGCTCAGCTCGACGGTTTCGGCCCAGGTCTTGGGAATGAGCAGCGTGGGCGTTTCCGGCAGCTCGGCGTTCACAAAGGTGCCCGACCCGCGCGAGCGCCGGATGAGGCCGTCCTCTTCCAGCAGGCCGAACGCCTGGCGGATCGTCGCGCGCGAGATGCCGTAGGTTTCCATCAACGATTCCAGCGGCGGAATCTGCTGTCCGGGCCGCCACGTCCGGTTCTGGATGTGGCTGCGAAACAGCGCGGCGGCCTGCAGATAAAGCGGCTGGGGACTGCGCGAAAAAAGCTTGCGGGCGGGCATGGCGGGCGGATGGTTATGACGCGGAACCCGAGAGCATAGCGTCCGCCATCTCGCGCAGCCGGTGCTTCTGGATCTTGACCGAGTTGGCGCTCTCGACCGACGGAAAGGCGTCCAGCACGGTAAACCCGGCGGGCGCCTTGAAACCCGCCATGGCCGCCTTGCACGCGGCGGTCCAACCGGCCGGGTCGGCCTGGGCGCCCGCGTGCAGCAGCACGAAGGCGTAGGGCACGATCTTGCCGTGGCGCGTGGCGCCCACCACCTGGCAGGCGCGCACGCCCGGCAGGGTTTCGACGACCTGCTCGATCTCCACCGGATTGACCAGAAAGCCCGAGAGCCGCAGCGAATCCCCCATCCGGGTCTGGAACACGAATTGCCGGTCGGTCAGCGTATAGCCCAGATCGCCGGTCTTGAAGTAGCCGTCGGCCGTCAGGGCCGCGCGGGTGGCGTCCGGATTGTCCAGGTAGCCCAGCATCAGGCTGGGCGACAGGATCTCGATCTCGCCGGACTGGCCGTGCGGCAGCACCTGGCCGCTTTCGGGATCGCGGGCCCGCACGCGGGCGCCCGGGTAGATCAGCGTGCCGCCGGGCTGGTGCCGCGCCGACACGTCGCCTTCGGCGGGATCGCGCGGCTGGCCGGCCACCAGCGCAATCAGTTCGCTGGAGCCGTACAGGCCGGTCAACGGGACGCCGGCCGCGCGGGCCAGGTCCAGCATGTTGTCCAGCGCGGGCGTGAAGCTGGCAAAACCGAACAACTGGACGGACGAGAACGTGCCGGGCGCGGCGGCCTGCATCATGCCGACCAGGGCCTCATTGTTGGCGTAGGTGTGCGTGACGGCGTGGCGGGCGATGGCGCGTGCCGATTGGGCTGCATCGAAAACGGGCGCGCAGACGACGGGCACCCCGCGGGCCAGGCCGCCCACCAGCGTGGCAAACCCGAAGGCGCCGCAGAATGGCGCGCTGGCCAGCACGCAGGCCCGGTCGTCGTAGCCAAACGCTTGCGCGACCATGGCGCCGTGCCGCAAGAGGGTCTTCTGGTCGTGCAGGACGAACTTGGGCTTGGAAGTAGTGCCGGATGTGGTGAAGCACAGCACGCCGGCATTGGGGTGGGCGGCGGGCGCAGGGTCGGCGCAGGCCAGCAGCGCGTCGTACCGGTGCACCGGTTTGCCGTGCAGCGATGCCGGGGGCAGTTCGTCCGGTCCGGCCAGGGCGACCGCGCCCTGCAACGGCTCCGCATCCACGGGCGCCACGCCATCCAGGATGCCCTGGAAGTCGATGCCCTTGAAGTCGGGCCAGTACACCAGCCAGTCGGCGCGGCCGCGGCCCAGGATGTCGGCCACCTCCACCGACCGGAAGCGCGTGTTGACGGCCAGCACCAGCGCGCCCAGATGCGCGCATGCCAGAAAGGTTTCGACCCAGGCGGCGCAATTGGGCAGCCAGACGGCGACGCGGTGGCCGGGCTGCACACCGATGCGGGCAAGGCCAGCCGCCAACGCGCGGCTGCGCGCGCGCAGGTCGGCAAGGCGCAGCGGCTGGTCGCGGTCGATCAGCGCGATGGCATCGGGCTGACGGGCCGCCAGCGCATCCAGGTGTTGGGAGAACGTGGAGTGGGACAGCGGCATGGCTTATACCGTGGCAATGGGCGTCACGGGCGAACCCACCGCGCCGGGCATGCGCAAGGGCGGGGCGGTCAGCAGGAACCGGCTGCGGCCGTGCGTATGGAGCCAGTCGGCCAGGTCCTTCAGGTACCACAGCTCGGCCAGCGGCACCCCCAGCTTGAAC
Organism: Achromobacter mucicolens; assembly: GCF_029866465.1. Lineage (NCBI taxonomy): Bacteria > Pseudomonadati > Pseudomonadota > Betaproteobacteria > Burkholderiales > Alcaligenaceae > Achromobacter > Achromobacter mucicolens. The sequence continues at coordinate 2,103,592 of NZ_CP123364.1, forward strand.
AGGCAATGATGGTGCAGCGGCAGAATGGAGTGGCCCGGGCCGGCGGTGCGCGCGGGATAGGCCTCCACCGCATAGTTGTCGGCGCAGATCGCCGCAATGCCGGACTGCGTGATCCAGTCGAGCAGAGCGGGGTCGGACCCGTCCAGCACCGCGCCGGTTTCCTCAAGCTTGTGCGGATCGGGCTGGCCGTTCATGGCCACGATGGCTTCCGCGAATCCGGTCCGCAGCACCAGCATGTCGCCGGCCTCGGGCACGGCGTCCTGCTCGCGCATGGCGGCCTGGAGCTCGTCATGGCCGACGAGAGTGCGGCCGGGGCCAAACGCGCGCGCCAGATCGACCAGCACGCCGCGGCCCTGCATGCCTTTTTCGGCGTAGCGGCTGACGCTGAGCTTGCGCGCAAAGGAGCCGCCCGGCGGGCAGCAGGGGGCTTGCGCGTTGTCGGGATCCGCGCCGCCAAACACGTCCACGCCGGCTGCGTAGCCGTTGTAGTAGACGCGTCGCGCCTGGCCGTCTCCCTGGATGTCGAACATCGCGCCCACGTGGCACAGTCCGTCCCATTGCGTGGAGTACTGCATGGACAGGGTGACCTGATCGTCCGACAGCACGTCGACCGCCTCGGGCTGCACCTGCGACATGGCGAAGTTCAAATAAGGCGTGCCCTCGCGGAAGGTGGGCTTGAGCGTGGGCGCGTGGCGGCGGGGATTGAGCACGTTGCCGCCGGGCAGATCCAGCGGTAGCGACAGGCAGAAGACCTTGCCGGCTTGCACTTCGCGCACCGCCTGCAGCACCTTTTCCTCGGTCAGGAGGTTCAGGCGGCCCAGTTCGTCGTCGGGGCCGAAGTCGCCCCAGGTGGAACCTTCGGGGCGTTGCGTCCAGCGTTTCATCTGCTTGTCTCCTGTCGGTTTTCTATGTTCTTATGAATATAGTACGTATTTACGTACTTTAAAAAGAAATCCGCAATCAGCGGGTTCGATAGGAGACGAGACCATGACGCATTTGCCGCAGCCGCGCGCCGGATGGCGCATTGCCCTTGCCGCGCTGGCCGTTCTGGCGCTACCCGCAGCCCACGCTGCGGGCTATCCCGAGCATCCCGTGACCGTCGTCGTGCCGTATCCGCCCGGAGGCGGCGCAGACCTCTTTGGCCGTGCCATCGCCAACGCGTTGCAGCCCGGCCTGAAGCAGACGGTGCTGGTCGAAAACAAGCCGGGGGCGGGCGGCAATATCGGCATGGCATACGTGGCCCGAGCCAAGCCGGACGGCTACACGCTGGGGCTGGGCACGATCGGCACGCAGACGATCAATCAGTTTCTCTACAGCAACATGCCGTTCGACCCCGAACGCGACCTGGTGCCGATCGCGCTGGTGTCGACCACGCCGAACGTCATCGCGGTGAGCGCCAAGTCGCCGTACAAAACGGTGGCGGACGTGATCCGGGCCGCCAAGCAGTCGCCGGACAAGAAGCTGACGTACGCATCGCCGGGCATTGGCTCCTCCGTGCACCTGACGGGCGCGTACTTCGAGGCCATGGCCGGGGTCACGATGCTGCATGTGCCGTTCAAGGGCACGTCGGCGTCGCTGCCGGCGGTGGCGGGCGGGCAGGTGGACCTGCTATTTGACAACCTGCCGGGGGCGCTGGCGCAGATCAAGGACGGCAATCTGGTGCGCGGGGTGGCCGTGACCTCGGCCGCGCGGGATCCGTCGGTGCCGGACTTGCCCACGGTTGCCGAGTCCGGGTTGCCTGGTTTTGACGTGACGGCGTGGTTCGCGCTGTACGCGCCGCGCAATACGCCCCAGCCGGTCGTCGACCAACTGATCGCCGCCGCGCGCAGCGGGTTGCAGACGCCGGCCATCGCGGCCAACTTCGCCACCATGGGCGCCAAGCCGGGGACGCTGTTCGGGGCGGACCTTGCCGCGTTCGAAGCCGCCGAACGCAAGAAGTGGGGCGGACTCATCAAAGACCAGGGAATCAAGGCGCAATGAACCCACCCATCGCTCTCGTCACCGGCGCCAGCCGGGGAATCGGCCGCGCCATCGTGGCGCGCCTGATCGAAGACGGCTTTCAGGTCGTCAATTTCAGCCGTACGTCGCCCGAGACGCTCCTGCCGGGGGAAACGTTCCGGTCAGTGGACCTGTGCGACGCGGCCGCAACCATTGCCGCCGCCCGGGAGCTTGCGGCGCAGCAGCCGGTGCTGAATCTGGTCAACAACGCGGGCATGATCCAGGTCGCCAACATCGAGGACATCACGCAAGAGGAACTGGCGCGCACGATGGCGCTGAACCTGACCGCGCCGATCCTGCTGATGCAGGCGCTGCTGCCAGGGATGCGGCAGGCGAAGTATGGGCGCGTGGTGAACATCGGCAGCCGGGCCGCGCTGGGCAAGGGCGGGCGGTCGGTGTACGGGGCGTCGAAGGCCGGGCTGGCGGGCATGACACGGACCTGGGCGCTGGAGCTGGCGGGCGATGGGATCACGGTGAACACCGTGGCGCCGGGGCCGGTCGCGACCGAGCTGTTCAATCAATCCAATCCGCCAGGTGCGCCGAAGACGCTGGCGCTGGAGGCGGCGATTCCCGTGGGGCGGGTCGGCCAGCCGAATGAGGTGGCGCATACCGTGTCGATGTTCCTGGATCGGCGTGCCGGGTTTGTTACGGGGCAGGTGCTTTTTGTTTGTGGGGGGATGTCGGTGGGGTTGGTGGGGTGACGGGGGGATTGGGCTTGGCGTTGGTGTTGCCGTTGCCGTTGCTGGTGCTGGTGCCGGTGCCGGTGCTGGTGCTGGTGGTCGGGCGGGGTTCTTGAGACGCCCGGCGCGGCGTGGGCCTGGGGCGGGCGGGGCTCCGATTGCGGTCCGGAGCCTTCGCTCCGGACTACCCCGGGCTCAACCTCGTACGCCTTCGGCTCCCTTCGGTTTCCGCCGGGCGCATCTAAACGCCCCGCCCACCCCAGGCCCACGCCACACCGGGCTCTATGGTTGAATCTTTACGGGTGGCGGGGGGAGCTGGGTTCTTTAGGTTCTTGCACACGGTTGGGTGTTAGAGAAAGGTCTTGCGGGGCCCGCCCCCGGGCGGCCGCGCGGGCGGCCTTCGTGGGCTTACGCGGTGTCTTGCGTCGTCGCGATGGCGCTTCGCGTGTGGCTGCTTCTGCGTCTGGTGTCTGACACCCTGGTGAGATTGGCTTCATACCAAGTTCATCTACCGAGGGTGTCAGACACCGGCAGCGGCAGACGATGCTGATCGCCGGCACCCGGGTGGCAGCAATTGTCCTAGGTGTCTGACACCCTGGTGAGATTGGCTTCATATCAAGTTCATCTACCAAGGGTGTCAGACACCGGCAGCGGCGGACGATCGGCGGCCGCGCAGAGGTGCTGCCCCGACCACGATGACCGCAACGTCGGGCGGCCTTCGACGATCTCACGCGGCCTTGCCGTTATTGCCGGGGCGCTTGGGCACCGGGCCCACGTGTTGCTCGACGGCCTTCCTGGTCATCTTGCCGGCGCTCTCAAGGGCGCCTGCGCGCTCCTCGCGCAGGCGTCGCAGGACTTCGGTGGGCGCGACGCCGAAGTGCGCGGCGAACTTGCGTTGGAAGGTGCGGCGCGACATCTGGCAGGCGTCTGCCATGTCGTCCACCGACCAGCGGGCCGATAGCCGCGCTTCCATTTTTTCGACCAGTTCGCGAAACGGGGCGGCCACGCGGTCCTGCAGCCGCAGCGTCTGGCTGTATTGGCGCTGGTCGCCGTTGCGGCGCATGAAGACGACGAGGCGGCGCGCGACCTGTTGGGACAGCGCGGCGCCGAAGTCGCGCTCGATGAGCGCCAGCGCGAGGTCGATGCCGGCCGTGACCCCCGCTGACGTCCAGTATTTGCCGCTTTCGATGAAGATGCGGTCGTCGTCGACGCGCAGGCCGGGGTAAAGCTGGCGCAGCCGGTCGGCCGAGCGCCAGTGTGTGGTGACCGCGCGGCCGTCCAGCAGTCCGGCCGCCGCCAGTACGAACGCGCCGGTGCAGACGCTGCTGGTGCGGCGCGTGCCGGCGTCGCGCCGCCGCAGCCAGGCGCGTGTTTCGCCGTGCGCCGCGGCCCGGTCGACGCCGGGGCCCCCGGGCACCAGCAGCATGTCGATGGGCGCATCGCCGTCGGCCTCGAAGGTGCCGTCGACCTGCATGCGCAGCCCCTGTTCCCACGTGGCGACGATTGGCGCCGCCGCGATGGTGTGCAGGGCGTACAGCTGGCGGCCCGCCTCTTCGTTGGCCGAGCTGAAGGCCTGCCACGGTCCGGCCAGGTCCAGCGGCTGGAAACCGTCGTACAGCACGAACATCACGCGTTGTGGCGCGGTTGGCGCGATTGGCGCATTTGGCGCGCATTCTGGCGCGCCGTGCGTGGCGCGTTCGCCTATGCTGGGTTCTGGCGTTTCCATGGGAGCATCGTCATGAAGGTGAATATCGTCTTGTTCGAAGGGCTGACCCAGCTTGATATGACCGGGCCTTACGAAGTGCTGGCGAACGCGCCGGGATTTACGGTGGATTTTGTCGCAAAAACGATGGAACCGGTGCGTTGCGACCGGGGATTGTGCTTCGTGCCCACGCAGACGATCGCGTCGGCGCAGCCTTGCGACTTGCTGGTCGTGCCGGGCGGGCCGGGCACGGATGACGCCATCGTCGACCCGGATTGGGTGGCGTTCACCCGCCAGCAGGGCCAGGCCGCGAAGTACCTGTTCGGCATCTGCACGGGTTCTTTGCTGCTGGGCGCGGCCGGCCTGTTGCGGGGCAAACGGGCGTCCAGCCATTGGCGGGCGCGGGAGCTCCTGGCGCGCTTCGGCGCCACGCCGAGCGACGAGCGCCTGTGCGTGGATGGCAACGTGTTCACCGCGGGCGGCGTGACGTCGGGGATCGACATGGGGTTGAAGGTGGTGGCGGCGCTTTGCGGCGAGGACGTCGCCAAGCTGATCCAGTTGCAGATCGAGTACGACCCGAAACCGCCGTTTCCGGGCGGCACGCCGAAGACGTCGGACCCGGCGATCGTGGAACGCTATCTGGCGATGTCGCAGGCGCGTTTCGAGCGGCGCCGCGCGGCGGTGGACCGGGCGGCGGCGGCCATGCCCTGACCGTGCCGCGCCTGCATCACTTCCCGAAGGCGAACGAGGCGGCGTCCACGTCGTCCGCCTGCGCGGGCGGCGGGACGGCGCCGTCTTCCAGGAGTTCGGCCGGGTCCAGCCCCTTCGTCAGCTCCAGCGCCTGGCGCTCGAAAAGCCGCCGGTACAGGCCGCCCTTCAGGCGGATCAGCGCGTCATGGCTGCCTTCCTCGATCACGCGGCCATGGTCCATGACCAAGAGGCGGTCCAGCGCGCGGACCGTCGACAGGCGGTGCGCCACGACCAGCGTCGTGCGGCCTTCCATCAGGCGGTCCATCGCGCGCTGGATCAGCACCTCGCTTTCGCTGTCCAGGCTGGACGTGGCTTCGTCCAGGATCAGGATGGGCGCGTCGGCCAGGAATGCGCGCGCAATGGCCACGCGCTGGCGTTCGCCGCCGGACAGCTTGACGCCGCGTTCGCCCACCAGCGTGTCGTAGCCCTTGGGCAGCGCCATGATGAAGTCATGCGCGCTGGCCAGCCGGGCCGCCTGCTCGATGTCGGCCTGCGACGCGCCGGGCCGCGCGTACGCGATGTTCTCCGCCAGCGTCCGGTGAAACAGCACGGGCTCCTGCTGCACGATCGCGATCTGGCTGCGCAGCGACGCCTGCTTTACCTGGGCGATGTCCTGTCCGTCGATAGTGATGCGCCCGCCGTTCACGTCATACAGGCGCTGGATCAGCTTGATGAACGTGGTCTTGCCGGAACCCGAGTGACCGACCAGGCCCACGCGTTCGCCCGGCGCGATCCGCACCGAGAACCGGTCGTACAGCGCGGTGTGGTGCGACCCGTAGCGGAACGTCACGTCCTCGAAGCGGATCTCGCCCGCCGTCACGGCGATGGCGCCCGCGCCCGGCCGGTCTTCCACGCCAAGCGGCTGCTTTTCCAGCGACACCAGCTCCTCCATGTCGTTGACGGACCGCTGCAGGTTGCGGATGTGCATGCCGACGTCGCGCAGATAGCCCTGCAGGACGAAGAACATGGTCAGCGTGAACGTGATGTCGCCCACGCTGGCCTGGTTGCGCGACCACAGCAGCAGCGACGCGCCCAGGATGGACGCCTGCATGGCCACCAGCATCGCGCCCTGGATGCCGCCGTTGAACGTGGCGCGGATCCAGGTGCGGCGCGTGCGCCGGCGCCACTTGTCGATGACCCGGTCAAGGCGCGCTTCCTCACGCGTCTCCGCGCCAAAGGCCTTGACCACGGCGTTGCAGCTGACGGCGTCGGCCAGCGCGCCGCCCATGCGCGTGTCCCAGGCGTTGCCCAGGCGCGCCGCGGGCGCCACATAGGCCAGCGACAGCGTGGCGGTGACGGCGATGTACAACACCGAGCCCAGGCCCACCACCAGCCCCATCAGCGGCCAGTGCGCGCCCAAGAGGGCGGTGGCGCCCACCAGCATGACGACCGACGGCAGCAGCGCCACCAGCAGCGTGTCGTTCAAGAGGTCCACCGCCCACATGCCGCGCGTGATCTTGCGCACCGTCGAGCCGGCGAAGCTGTTGGCATGCCAGTCGGTGGAAAACCGCTGCACGCGGTAGAACGCGTTGGAGGCGATGCCGTTCATCATCTGCAGCGTGAAGGTGATGATGTTCTGGAAGACGGCCTGGCGCAGCAGCGTGCCGCCCACGCCCAGCGCCACCAGCAGCCAGAAGGCCGTGATGGCGGCATTCCAGGCAAGCTGGTCGCCGGCCGCGCCCGACGCCACTGCGTCGACCAGACGGCCGGCGTACATCGGCGTCAGCACGTCGGCCACGGCGGACAGCAGGGCCAGCGCCACGATGACCACGATGCGCAAGGGTTGCCGGCCCCAATAACGGAAGGTAAAGCCCAGGACATCCTTGAAGGCCTGTCCTCGAAAGTCGATTTTTTTTCTAGCCATTGCCATGGTCTGGCGGGACGAACGCGCCAGGTTCCTTGTAAGGAAAGAGGGAAAAACACGCCGGGCGCCTGTTGGGCGCTGGCCACTGCGTTCAAGGGTTCAGATAGGCACGGCGGACCGGTCGCCAGATAAGGAACTGGCGACGGGGCCGCGCGGGCGACGACTTAATGGCGTCGCGGGGACACGCGCGGGACGGCGTTCGGCATGGGGTACATCATGCAGCCTCCCTGTCGGTGGGTGAGGGGGAAAAAAGGAATGGGCAACGGCCCGAATTGCTGATTCTATCGAAGTGATGTAGGCGAATCAACGGGCCGTGCGGGGGGACGAAATGGGCTGTCGGTTTTTTTCAACGCGGCGCTAGCCGGCCTGCGACGCCGCGGCCGCGTAGCCGCCCTGATGGCTTGCCAGCCGCGCATACACGCCTTGCTTGCGCAGCAGCTGATCATGCGTGCCGGACTCGGCCAGCGTGCCGCGGTCCAGCACCAGGATCAGATCGGCGTCGCGGATGGTGGACAGGCGATGCGCAATCACGAGCGTGGTGCGGTGGCGCATCAGCACGTCCAGCGCGCCGCGCACCTGCATTTCCGACAGCGTGTCCAGGTGCGAGGTGGCCTCGTCCAGAATCAGCACCGGCGCGTTCTTCAGGAAGGCGCGCGCGATCGAGATGCGTTGGCGCTGGCCGCCCGACAACTGCATGCCGCGTTCGCCCACGCGCGTGGCCAGGCCCTCGGGCAAGCGTTTGACGAAGTCGCCCAGCGCCGCCTGTTCCAGCGCGCGCATCAGGTCTTCGCGGCTGGCCTCGGGGCGGGCCAGCCGGATATTGCCTTCGAGCGTGTCGTTGAACAGGTAGGTGTCCTGCGTCACCAGCGCCACGCGCTCGCGCAGGCCGTCGAGCCTGAGCTGGCGCACGTCCACGCCGTCCAGCTTGACCGCGCCTTCGCGCGGGTCCCAGAAGCGCAACAGCAGACTGGCCACCGTGCTCTTGCCGGCGCCCGAGGCGCCCACGATCGCCACGGTGGCGCCGGCCGGCACGGTGAAGCTGAGGTCGTGCAGGGTGTCCTGGCGCTTGCCGGGATAGGCAAAACTGACGTGATCGAAGGCGAGCGACAGGCCGTGGGCCGCCACCGGCGCGGGCAGGGGGCCGTCCACGACCGGTTCGGGTTCGTTGGCGACCACGTGCAGGCGGCGCGTGGCGGCGATGGTGTCGGCCAGTTGCCGGCTGACCTGCGAGATCTCCGACACCGGCAGGAACGTGGCCAGCGCAATCAGCACCAGCAGGGGAAGCATGCCGGCGGACAGCGCGCCCGCCTGCACCTGCAACGCGCCCACGACCGCCACGGCAAGGCCGCCCAGACCCATCGCGGTTTCGAACCAGGCGGTCTGGCGCGACAGGTCGCGCAGAATGGCAAGGCGCCGCGCGCGGTAGTGGTCGGCGACCTTCAGGAACTGGTCGCGGCGCCGGCCGGTGGCCTGGAAGGCGGTCAGGTCCGCCAGGCCCTGGATGGTGTCGGTGGTGTGGGCGCTCATTTCGCCCAACGCCTGGCGCGCCTTGTCGCCCAGGGCGTCCACGCGCGGGCGGCCGCGCACCGGCGACAGCAGCGCGTAGGCCAGGAAGGGCAGCAGCGCCAGCGCAACCGGCCAGCTGTAGAACCCCAGAAAGCCCAGCACGGACAGCGGCACCAGCACCGACACGATGGCCGGCGCGATGGTGTGCGCGTAGAAATACTCCACCATTTCCACGTCCTGGGTGGCCAGCGCCACCAGGTCGCCGGAGCGGCGCTGCAGCAGATAGGCGGGCGCCAGGCGTTCGAGTTTGTCGTAGAGCTTGACGCGCATGTCGGCAAGCAGCTGATAGGCCATTGCGTGCGCCAGCCACGACTCCAGCCAGTGGAAAAGGGCGGCCAGCGGCGCGGCGATCAAGAGGCCAGCGACCAGCGCGCCGGTCTCGCGGCCATCGCGGATAGCGGCCACGATCAGGGCGCTGAACACGCCCACGCCGATGAAGGCGGCAACGCGCGCCACGCCCAGCAGGATGGTCGCAATCAGCGTGCCGCGCCACGGCCGCACCACCGACAACAGCGTGCCCAGCGTGGCGCGCCAGCCGACCTGTTCGGCGTCGGCGTCCAGCGAGCGCAGGGCGGGGCCCTGGCCGTTGCCGTCGTCTGGGACAGCCGCCCGCGCCGTGTCGGGCCGCGCGGCGGGCGTCGTGCCCGCGGCGGGATTCCGATGCGCGGCGGCCTGTTCGTGCATCAGCCGGTGGTACAGCCCGCCTTGGCGCATCAGCGCGGCATGGGGTCCCGATGCCGCCACGCGCCCCTGGTCCAGGACCAGGATGCGGTCGGCGCCGATCACGCTGGCCAGGCGGTGGGCCAGGATGAGCGTTGTGCGGCCGGCCATCAGACGGTCAAGCGCCTGCTGGATCAGCGCCTCGTTCTCGGTATCCACCGACGACAGCGCCTCGTCCAGGATCAGGATGGGCGCATCGCGCAGCAGGGCGCGGGCGATCGCCACGCGCTGGCGCTGGCCGCCCGACAACTGCAGGCCGCGTTCGCCAATGCGCGTGGCGTAGCCGTCGGGCAGCGCCATGATGAAGTCGTCGATGTTGGCGGCGCGCGCGGCCGCGCGCACCTCGTCACGCGTGGCGTCTGGGCGGCCCAGCCGCAGGTTGTCGTCGATGGTGCCGTGAAACAGCGTGATGTCCTGGCTGACCAGCGCAAAGTGCGACAGCAGGAACTGCGTGTCCAGCGTGTTGATGTCGTGTCCGCCGACCCGCACCACGCCGCCTTGCGGCACGCATTCGCGCAGCAGCAGCCGCACGATGGTGGACTTGCCCGCGCCGCTGGGGCCGACCACGCCAACGCGCTCGCCCGCCGCGATCCGAAACGCCAGGCCCTGATGGGCGGCGCGTTCGGGCGTATACGAAAACGCCACGTCGTCGAACTCGATGGTGGGCGCCAGGCGGGCGGCACCCGCTCGCACGGTGCCCGCTCGCCCGGCGGTGTCCGGGGCGGGCGTCAGCGGCTGCGCGTCCATCAGCGCGTGGATGCTGGCGGCGGCCGACTGGCCCAGCATGCCCCGGTGCAGCACCGCGCGCAGGTCACGCAGCGGCCGGAAGATCTCGGTGCCCGCCATCAGCACGATCAGCAGCGCCTCGACGCTCATGTCGCCGGCGGCGACGCGCCATGCGCCCAGCGTCAGCGCCAGCGCGGCGCCCAGCGCCACGCCCAGGTCGCTGATGCCGCGCGTCAGCAGGCTGACGGACAGGACCCAGAAGGTGTTGTCCGACAGGCTGCGTGCGCGGGCGGCCAGCCGTTCGCCCCAGGCCTTGCCCTGGCCATACGACTTGAGCGTGGGCAGGCCCTGCACGGCGTCCAGGAATTCTTCGCCAAATTCGTTCAGCGACCGGCTGCGCGCCAGGCTGGCGCGCCGGTCCAGCATGTGCACCGCCATCGGCCCGAACAGCGCGAACAGCGCCGCGGCCAGGAACACCAGGGCAGTCGGCACGTCCCAGAATGCGATGACGGCAAAGATCGCGAACGGCGCGGCCGCTGCGATGGCGACCTGCGGCAGGTACTGTCCGAAGAACGTCTGCAACTGTTCGACGCCGTCCACCACGGTGAGCATGATGCCGCCGGTGCGCTGGTTGGCAAACCATGCCGGCCCCAGCGCGACCATGCGGTCGTAGAGGCGCGCGCGCAGCGTGTGCTGGATGGCGGCCGACGTGCGGTTGGCCTGCACGGTGCGCCAGTCGTCCAGGAACGCGCGCAGCAGCACCATCGCCGCCACGCACAGCGCGGGCGCCGCCCAGTCCTGCCACGGCGCACCGTCGAACACGCGAGCAAGTAACTGGCCCAGGAACACGTAGCGTGCAATCCCGGCTGCCAGGGCCAGCAGGCCCAGAAAGATGCCGCCCGCCATGCCGGCGCGCAGACCCTCGGTCAGGCGCCACAGCCTCGAATCGAAATACATAGCCATTACTCCATCCAGAGGCTGCATGGTCCCCGATCCGGCCTGCATGCGAAAGCGATGAATTTTCAATCAAGGGTTGAGATAAACTCAACCGATGTCCGACGCCTCCACCCGCACTCCGCCGCTGGCCGCCTTGCGCGCCTTCGAAGCCGTGGCCCGGCTGGGCAGCCTGAGCCGCGCTGCCGCAGAGCTGAACGTCACGAAAAGCGCCGTCAGCCATCAGTTGCGGGCGCTTGAGGCCGATCTGGGGGCGCCGCTGCTGCGACGGGGCGGCACCGTGCGGCGCGCCGAGACCACGGAAGCGGGCGCGGCGCTGCTGGCGTCCGTACAACAGGCCTTGACCCTATTGGAGACAGCCTGCCGCAATGTCCGGGCCAGCGCCCGCGGCAAGCGGCGCTATACGTTGAACGTGTCCGCCAACCCCTCGCTGGCCGCGCTATGGCTCGCGCCGCGCATCGGGCGGTTCATCGAACTGCATCCGGACATCGACATTCAGGTGTATCTGCACGCCAGCCAGGATCCGGCCTGGAAAACCCAGGACATCGATCTTGCCTTCCTGCACGTGCGGGCGATGGGACCGCACATTGCCGCGCCGGGCGACATCCCGCTCATGACCGAAACCGTGGTGCCGGTGTGCAGCCCGGCGCTGGTGCCCGAGGCCGAGCGCAACGATCCGGGCGTGTTTCTGCGCCATCGCTGGCTGGAGGAAAAGCACATCGACAGTCCCGAGACCGACTGGCGAACGTGGCGTCCCCGGCTGGGTCTGGCCCCGGACGACTGGCAGGACCCGATGGTGCTGAGCGGCCTGAGCACCGTGGTGGCCGCCGCGGCGGCGGGCGTCGGCATCGCGCTGGGCCGCGCGCCGCTCATCGACGAAGACCTGGCGAGTGGCCGGCTGGTGCCGTTGGCGCCCCACCTGCGCATGGCGGGTTCGTGGGGCTATGTGATGCGCATCCATGCCAACCGGCCGATGGATCCTTCGTTGCCGGCGCTGGTGGAGTTCCTGGCCGAGGAAGGCCGCCGCGCGTAGCAGGGCTTGGGGGAAGGGCGGGGCGCCCATCGGGTCCCCCCGCCATTAGTCGGCCGCCAGCTCCATGCTGCGCGTGACTTCCTCCTGCACGCGCTCCCAGATGGCGCGCTTCAGTTCCACGAAGCGGGGCGACAACTGCACGTCCGCGCTGCGCGGATGCGGCAGGTCGTTCTGAATGTCCTGCACGATGCGGCCGGGCTTGGAACCCATGACGGCCATGCGCGTCGACAGGGTCAGCGCCTCGTCGATGGAGTGCGTGATAAAGACGATGGTCTTGCCGCTCTGCTCGTAGATCGACAACAGCTGATCCTGCAGCACCTGCCGCGTCATCGCGTCCAGCGCGGCGAAGGGCTCGTCGAACAGCATCACGTCCGGGTCGTTGGCCAGCACGCGCGCGATCGACACGCGCTGCTTCATCCCGCCCGACAACGCATGCGGATACTTGTCCGCCGCGTGCTTCAGTCCCACCATCTCGATAAAACGGCGGGCGATCGGCGCGCGTTCCTGGCGGGACATGCCCCGCATCTTCAGGCCGAACTCCACGTTCTCCTGCACCGTGCGCCACGGAAACAGCGCGTACTGCTGGAACACCATGCCGCACGCGGCGGTCACGTCAGTGACCGCTCTGCCGTTGATCTGCACCGATCCGGTGTTGGGCGTGATGAAGCCGGCCATCAGGTTCAGCAGCGTCGACTTGCCGCAGCCCGAGGCGCCCAGCAGCACCAGGAATTCCCCGCGCTTGACCTCCAGGTTCACCTTGTCCAGCACGGGCACGTCGCCGTAGGCCTTGGAGACGTCCGTCAGCCGGATCATCGTGTCGTTTATCGCTGCCATGCCAGCACCCACCGTTCAAGAAGCCGCAAACACAGATCGGTCACCAGCACGGTGAAACTGATCAGCACCATGCCCAGCACCACCGTGTCGGTCTGGAAGAATTCCTTGCCGTTCATGATCATGAACCCCAGGCCTTCCTTGGACGCCACCAGTTCCGCCGAGATCACGCAAGTCCACGACAGGCCCAGGATGATCTTCATGCCCGACAGGATCTGCGGCAGACAGCCGGGAAACAGCACCTCGCGCATGACCTGCCAGCGGTTGGCGCCCAGGTTGCGCGCGGCGCGCACCAGCACCGGATCGATGCTGCGCGAGGCTTCCATCACGTAAAGCAGGGCGGGCACAAAGGAACCCATGAAGACGATGCTGTACTTCTGCGTTTCGGTAATGCCGAACCACAGCAGCGACAGCGGAATCCAGCTCATCGATGGCAGCGGACGCAGGAACGAGATGATGGGATCGAAGACGGCGCGCGCCACCTTCGAGGTGCCCAGCAAAATGCCCAGCGGAATCGCGACGATCACCGCGGCCAGAAAGCCCACCATCACGCGCCGGGTCGAAGCCAGCACGTTGTAGAACAGCGTGCCCTGGTCGGACATGGACAGCGCCCGCGCCAGGACCTGGGACGGCGCGGGCAGGAAAATGGGATCGACCGCGCCGGCGCGGCACAGCCCCTCCCACAGCAACAGAAAACCGAGCAGCGAAAACACGCTGACCCAGAGCAGGCGTGTTTCGCGTGAAGAAGAACGTGCGGACATAGGCAGAATGTCCCGGGTTCAGAGATACGCGGACTGGACCCAGTCCTTGACGGCGGGCGCGCGGTCGATCTGCTTGAGCGACACCAGCATCTCGGCCAGTTTCTGCATGCCGTTCACGAAGTTGCCCGGTTCGATCATCAGCGCTTTCTGGTCCTCGGCCGAATACCACTGCGTCTGCTTAATGACCGCAAGCTGCTCGTCCTTGGACAGGCCCGTCAGCGCCAGCAGCACGCCCGCGGCCTCCTCGGGCTGGTTCGTCAGCATCGCATTGGCCTGGAACACCGCCGTGAGGAACTTGCGCACGGCCTCGGGGTTTTCCTTGCCCAGCTTGGCATGGGTCAGCAGCACATCGGGGCCCGGGGTGATGGCGTACTGCTTGTAGAGCGAGAACGCCGTATCGTCCAGCAGCACATGCGTGCCCGGCACGGCCTTAATGCGGTCAAAGGCCGGCGTCCACGCCACGGCGGCGTCGATCTGCCCGCCCTGGTAGGCCGACAGCAGGTTGGTGGCCGGCAGGTTGATGATGGCCACGTCGCGGTCGGGGTTCAGACCGGCCTGGCGCAGCACGTCCAGCAGCAGCACGTGGGCGCTGGAGGCGTAGGTGACGCCGATCTTCTTGCCCTTCAGGTCGGCCACCGACTTGACGTTCTCGCGCACCAGCACGCCCTCGGCGCGGCCGAAGTTGTTCGGGGTGGCGATGACCTGGAACTGGCGCGCGCCCGCGGCCATCAGCGCCAGCGACGACACCACGCCGGTGCCCGCCAGATCGATGTTGCCGGCCATCACCGCGCTCATGCGGTCGGACGACGTGGCAAAGCTCTGCCACTTGATGTCCAGGCCCTGCTTGGCGAACAGCCCCGTCTTCATGGCGATGTAGGCGGAGTAATGGCCCAGCCACGCGGAGCCGCCATAGGTGTAGGACGCGCCCGCGGCGCGGCCGATCATCGGAAAGCCCAGGGCGCTGGCGCCCGCAAGCGCGGCCGTACGCACCAGCATGGCGCGGCGATTCATGTTCATATTTTTCCCCTACTGTCTGTAGATTGACCGATGGATTCCATGTCGCCGGCACTCTGGGGTGCGGCAGACGAGACTTTCGCCCGAGCATCCGGCCGCGGCATGAATATAAGGAGCGGCGATGGTCAACATCAGCGGCGCTTAATCGGCGCGCCGCAGGCAGCAAGGGAAAGGCGGGCGCGGCCGCAACGCGCGGCCGTGCCCGAGGCGCCCGTGTCAGATGCCCTGGCCGCCCGAGACTTCGATGCGCTGGGCGTTGACCCAGCGGTTGTCTTCGGACAGCAGGCTGGCAATCATCGGCCCGATGTCGTCGGGCACGCCCACGCGTCCCAACGCGGTCATGTCCGCGAACGCCTTGTTGAACTCGGGCGTGTCGCGCACCGCGCCGCCGAGGAAGTCCGTTTCGATGGCGCCCGGCGCCACGGTGTTCACGGCAATCCCGCGGTGGCCAAGCTCCTTGGCCAGGTAAACCGTCAGCACCTCGACGGCGCCCTTGGCCGCGGCATACGCCGCCCAGCCGGGCGCCGACACGCGCGTCAGGCCGCTGGACAGGTTCACGATGCGGCCGCCGTCGGCCAGCAGCGGCAGCAGGTGCTGCGTCAGAAAGAACACGCCCTTGAAGTGCACGTCGACCAGCTTGTCGAAGGCCTCGACGCGCATGTCGGCAATCGGCGCCATCTCGCCATGGCCGGCATTGTTGACGAGATGATCGAAGCGGTCGCGCTGCCATGTCCGGGCCAGCGCCGCCTGCAGGCGGGCGGCAAAATCCGGAAACGCGGCGACGTTGCCTGCATCGAGCTGCAACGCCACGGCCTTGCCGCCCAGTTTTTCCACCTCGGCGACGACCTCGTTGGCCTGCGCCTCGCGGCTTTGGTAGGTGATGACGACATCGTGGCCGTGGCGGGCGAGGGCCAGGGCGGCGCTGCGGCCCAGGCCGCGGCTCGATCCGGTGACGAGAGAAATCTTGCTCATGGAATGGCTCCTTGGTGGCTTGCGGTGAGGCTTCCATTCTGTGGCGGATGCCGCCGATGGCCTTTGCCTGAACGTTGACGTTGTTGGCCTGATCCTCCAAATGTGCGCCCGGCCAGGCGAGAACCCATTACGATGGCCTGGTG
The DNA here is from genome assembly GCF_029866465.1 of Achromobacter mucicolens. Classification (NCBI taxonomy): domain Bacteria; kingdom Pseudomonadati; phylum Pseudomonadota; class Betaproteobacteria; order Burkholderiales; family Alcaligenaceae; genus Achromobacter; species Achromobacter mucicolens. Next base: position 2,119,306 of record NZ_CP123364.1, read on the forward strand.
GCAACCTCTTGCGAATCCTCCATGAACGACGCCTTGCGCGCGGCCGCCAGCCGCTACGCGGCGTGCCACGCCGGGCCGGCCGGTTTGGCACAAACCCCCATCCCGGGACTCGCCGTCATCCGCGCCGTGCAGCCCAGCGGGCTGGACCACGCGATCTCGCGGCCGCTTGCGTGCCTGGTGCTGCAGGGCGCCAAGCGCGTGTCGCTGGGTGCGGACATCTTCGATTTCGGCGCGGGCGATTCGCTGCTGATCACGGCCGATGTGCCCACCGTCAGCCAGATCACGCGCGCCAGCGCGGCGCAGCCGTATCTGTCGTTGGTCCTGGATCTGGATCTGGCCGTCATCGCCGGACTGGCCCTGGAAATGAAGCTGGGGCCGGGAGAGCCCGGCGCGCCGGTGCGGGTGGAGCAGACGGATGCCGAAGTCGCCGACGCCGCGCTGCGTCTGCTGCGCCTGGTCGAAAGGCCGGCGGCGCTGCCCATTCTGCACGCCCAGCTGGTGCGCGAAATGCACTATTGGCTGCTGGCCGGCCGCCACGGGCAGGCAATCCGCCAGCTGGCCGGGCCGGCCAGCGCCGCCCCGCGCATCGCGCGCGCCGTCGGGCTGCTGCGGGCGGAATTTGCGCAACCGCTGCCGGTCGAGCGGCTGGCGGCCGTGGCCGGCATGAGCGCATCATCGTTCCATCAGCACTTTCGTGCGGCCACGTCGCTGTCGCCGCGCCAGTTCCAGAAGCAACTGCGCCTGATCGAGGCGCGCCGGCGCATGACGGCCGAGGGCGCGTCCGCCAGCAGCGCGGCGTTCGCCGTGGGCTATGAAAGCGTGCAGCAGTTCACCCGTGAATACCGGCGGATGTTCGGCCTGCCGCCGGGCAGGGATGCCGAGGCGATACGCGCCGCCGCCAGCGCCGCCGCCTGACACCCGGCGCGCTTTTCCAGAACGCTTTTATTAAGTATTCGCGGCGCTTATATTGCCGCGGCGCCGAAAGGCCGGGCCCACACTCGCGGCACTTGTCCTTGGAGCCTTGTCGTGAAAAGTTATGACGTGATCGTGATTGGTGCCGGCGTGATCGGCAGTTCGGTGGCCTTTCACCTGGCCGAGCTCGGCGCGAAGAACGTGCTGGTGCTGGACCGCGAGACCATCGGGGCGGGCACCACGTCGCAGTCGTCCGGCATCCTGCGCACGCACTATTCCGTGCGCGAGAACGTGGAGCTGGCCCAACGCTCCTGGAGCGTGTTCAACAATTTCGCCAGCTACCTGGGCGACGACGAGGCCTCCTGCGGACTCGTCAAATGCGGCTACCTGATCACCGCCGCCGACGACGACAAGCTGGAACCGCTGCGCGGCGCGCTGGCGCAGCAAACGGCGCAGGGCATCGCGCTGGAATTGCTGGACGCCGCCCAGGCCCGTGAACTGTTGCCCATCGCGTCTTTCGACAACGCCGCGCTGATCGGCTACGAGCCGGAAGCGGGCTTTGCCGACGCGTACCTGGTGGCCACCAGCTTTGCGCGCGGCGCGCGCCGCCGTGGCGTCACCATCCGCGAGAACGTCAATGTCCAGCGTCTGCTTATCGACAACGGCCGCGTGACGGGCGTTTCCACCTCGGAAGGCGACTACCACGCCCCAATGGTCATCAGCACGCAGAACATCTGGACGCCCGAGCTTGCCGGCTGGACGGGCGTTGCCATGCCCGTCGTGCCTGAGCGCCACGCCGTGCTGGCGCTGGAATGCGACGCGGCGCCCTATACGTATTCGATGCCCGTCTTCAAGGACCTGGCGTCGCCCGGCATGCTGTACTGCCGCAGCTACGGCGGCAACCAGATGCTGGTGAGCGAGGGCATCGTGGGCGAGGCGCTGCAAAAGAGCGACGCCGAACAGGGCGACATTCCGCTGGACTACGTGGCCGAAGTCGGCGCGCAGGTCGCAGACCGCTTTCCGGCCTACGAGACGGCCGGATTGGCGTCGTCCTGGACCGGCGTCTATGACGTGACGCCGGACTGGAATCCCGTGCTGGGCCGCGTGCCCGGCGTGCAAGGCCTGATCGTGGGCTTTGGCTTCTCGGGCCACGGCTTCAAGCTGTCGCCCACGGTGGGTCGCGTGCTGGCGCAGGAGGCGCTGGGCCTGGCGACTGACGTGTCGCTCACGCCTTATGAACTTGGCCGCTTTCAGCGCGGCGCGTTGTTGACCGGGAAGTACGGCCTTGGCGCGGTGTCCTGATCTGGCCGCGCCGCAGCGCGCCAGCTGGCTGGCGCTGCCGCCCGAGCCCTGGAAGAACGGCGGCGGCGTCACGCGCACGCTGGCAGCTGACCCGGACGGGCGCTGGCGCGTCAGCATCGCCGATATCGAGCGCGACGGTCCGTACTCGCGCTTTCCCGGCTACGACCGCGTGTCGGTGGTGCTGTCCGGGGAAGGCGTGACGCTGCAAGGGGAAGGGGTTTTGGTGGCGCTGCGGCCTCGCGAACCCGCGCCGTTCGGGGGCGATGACGGGCTGCAGTCCACGCTGATCGGCGGGCCCGTGCGCGTGCTGAACCTCTTTGTCCGGCGTGGCGAGGCGGTGGCGTCGGTGACTTGCGCGGGCGTGGCGGCGGGCCGATGCGACGTGGGCGGTTTGCCCGGCGCGATGGCGGGGCGCGCGGTCACGCAGTTGATCGTGGCCGCGGACGCGGGTGGCGCGGGCGGTCGGGGTGGTTTTCCGGGGGAGCTGGAATCAGGCGAATACCTGCTGTGGCGGGGCGTCCCCGCACCACACGCCCACCCGCTGCCGGCCACCCCCGCCGCCGGATTCGCCGTGATCCTCACCGTCGCCGTCTCCGCTGCCAGCCCCGGCTGAACAAGCTGCATCCGTTTCCGCCGCGACGCGGTAACGGCCGTTGATTCCTTTCACTCAGGAGTGTTTCCATGAAGGTACTTGCCGCGGTCAAGCGCGTGGTTGACTACAACGTCAACGTACGCGTCAAGGCCGACCAGAGCGGCGTGGACATCGGCAACGTCAAGATGTCGATGAACCCGTTCGATGAAATCGCCGTCGAGGCCGCCGTGCGCCTGAAAGAGCAGGGCGCTGCCGCCGAGGTCGTGGCCGTGTCCTGCGGCACGGCCCAGTCGCAAGAGACGCTGCGCACCGCGATGGCCATCGGCGCCGACCGGGGCGTGCTGGTGCAGACGGATGCCGCGCTGCAGCCGCTGGAAGTGGCCAAGCTGCTGCGCGCCGTCGTGGAGCAGGAAGCGCCCGCGCTGGTGATCCTGGGCAAGCAGGCGATCGATGACGACGCCTGCCAGACCGGCCAGATGCTGGCGGCCCTGCTGGGCTGGCCGCAGGCCACCAACGCCAGCGCCATCGCCATCGGCGACGGCACGGCGCGCGTCACGCGCGAGGTCGACGGCGGGCTGGAAGTGGTGGAACTGACCCTGCCCGCGATCGTCACGGCGGACCTGCGCCTGAACGAGCCGCGCTACGTCACGCTGCCCAACATCATGAAGGCCAAGAAGAAGCCGCTGGATGTCCAGACGCCCGACGCGCTGGGCGTGGATCCCGTATCCCGCCTGCAGACGCTGCGCGTCGAGGAACCCGCGGCGCGCGCGCCCGGCATCAAGGTGGCGGACGTGGCCGCGCTGGTCGACAAACTGAAGAACGAAGCCAAGGTGATCTGATGACGGTCCTTGTTATTGCCGAACACGACAATCGGGCGCTCATCGGCGCCACGCTCAACACCATCGCCGCGGCCACCCGGCTGGGCCTGCCGGTCCACGTGCTGGTGGCGGGCGGCGACGCGCAGCCCGTGGCCGACGCCGCCGCGCGCGTTGCCGGGGTGGACAAGGTGCTGCTGGCGCAAGCGCCGCAGCTTGCCGATGGCTTGCCCGAAGCCCTGGCCGCGCAGGCGGTCGCGCTTGCCCCCGGTTACTCGCACCTGTTCCTGCCCGCGACGGCGCAGGGCAAGGGCGTGGCGCCGCGCATCGCCGCCTTGCTGGACGTGGCGCAGATATCGGATGTCATTGAAGTGCTGGCGCCCGACACGTTCAAGCGTCCCATCTACGCCGGCAATGCCATTGCAACGGTCAAGAGCGGTTACCCGGTGATCGTCGCCACCATCCGGCCCACGGCCTTCGACCCCGCGTCCGCCGACGGCGGCAGCGCCACGGTTGAAACGGTCGAAGCCGTCGCTGGAAGCGGGTTGGCGCGATTCGTCAGCCGCGAGATCGCGGTGTCCGAACGCCCCGACCTGGGCGGCGCGCGCGCCGTGGTGTCGGGCGGACGCGGCCTGGGCAGCGCCGAGAACTTCAAGTTGCTGGATCCGCTGGCCGAAAAGCTGGGCGCCGCTCTGGGCGCCTCGCGCGCCGCGGTGGACGCGGGCTACGCGCCAAACGACTGGCAGGTCGGCCAGACCGGCAAGATCGTCGCGCCGGAGCTGTACGTGGCAGTCGGCATCTCGGGCGCCATCCAGCATCTGGCGGGCATGAAGGATTCCAAGGTCATCGTGGCCATCAACAAGGATGGCGATGCGCCGATTTTCGGCGTGGCCGACTACGGGCTGGTCGGCGACCTGTTCGAGGCCGTGCCGGCGCTGACCGCATCGCTGCCGTAATCAGGGGCGTCAACGCCGCAGGCTGCGCCACAGCGTGGCCGGCGGCAGCCCCAGGGCCGGCGCAAGTTCCTTCTGGATCAGGCGTTCCATGGCCATCAGGATCACGTCGCGGGCCTCGAAGGGCAGCTTGCCCACTTCCTGCTGGCGCGCGGCCAGGAACAGCGTGCGCGACAGGCTGGGATCGTCGGCCCGCGCCGCGCCCAGATACGGCGCCAGCGGCAGCACGCGCAACTGGTCCAGAAAGTGGCGCGACTGCCAGATGCACAGCGGCGTGCTGATGCCAAAACCCAGGCCCGCGGTGACCAGGCTGAGCAGCGGGTCGGTGTTGTCGAATTCGTAGGTGCGTTCAATCGTCACGCCGTGAGACTCGACCAGCCGGTCGATCTCGGCGCCGATGAACGAACGCGCGCTGTAGCGGATGAACTGCGCGCGCTTGCCCAATTCCTTGAGCGTATCGATCCGGTCCATGTTCATCGAGCGCGGAACGATCAGCACGTAGGGCTCGCTGAACAGGCTGTACTTGCGGATGTTGGGTTTGCCCGCGGACGCGCTGGTGGTGACGACGAGGTCCAGCTGCCGGTCCTCCAGCTGCTTGTCCAGCACGGGCGTGATGCCCGACCACAGCCGGATCTGGCGCGACGCGCCGGACAGGCCATGGATCAGCGTGGGCCCCAGCGTGCCCGCAAAGGAATCCACGCAACCGAAACGCACGATGTTGCGCTTGGCCCGGCTAAGGTTGCGCACGCTCTCGGTCATGTCGCCGGCCTGCGCCAGCAGCCGCGCGGCGTGTTCGAACAGCAGCTCGCCGGCCGGCGTGGGCCGGGCCGGGCGGGTGCTGCGGTCCAGCAGTTCGGTCGACATGGCGGCTTCAAGCTGCTTGATCCGCTGCGACACCGCCGCCTGCGAGAACCCCAGCAGCCGCGCCGCGCCGGACACCGACGCGGCCTCCACGACCGCCACCCAGGTCAGCAGCAGGTTCCATTCCGGATAGTTTTCCGTGGTGCTGAACGAAAAGCGGGTCATGGCGTTGGCGTCCGGCTGCGAGGGGCGGTGGGTCAGCGCTGGCGCGCGGTGGTCTGGCGCAGCGCGGCAGTCACCATGCCTTCGACCACCGGGATGACCTTGCCGGCCAGGTCGGGGCGATAGCCGTACGGGTACGTTTCGTCCATGTAGGTGGACTGGCACATCTCGAGCTGGATGGCGTGGACGTTGTCCGCCGGGGCACCGTAGTGGCGGGTGATGTAGCCGCCCTTGAAGCGGCCATTGACGGCCCAGGAGTAGTCGGTGCACGCATTCAGCTGGCCTTGCACGGCGGCCAGGATATCGGGCGCGCACGACGCGCCGTCAGACGTGCCGATGTTCAGGTCCGGCAGCTTGCCTTCGAACAGGCGGGGCAGGACGCTGGCGATCGAGTGGGCTTCCCACAGCAGCACCGTGCCGTGCTCGGCCTTGATGCGGTCGAGCTCTTCGCGCAGCTTGGCGTGATACGGCTTCCAGTACGCCTCCAGCCGCTGGGCGCGTTCGCCGTCGGTCAGCACGGCCTCGTTCTGGTACAGGGCATCGCCGCGAAACGCCTGAGTGGGGCACAGGCCGGTCTTGGTCTGCCCGGGATACAGGCTTTCGTCGTTGGGCGGACGGTTCAGGTCGACCACGTAGCGCGAATAGCGCGCGCCCAGCACGGAGGCGCCCAGCGCCTGGGCAAATTGGTACAGGGTGTCCAGGTGCCAGTCCGTGTCGCCCGACTGCAGGGCGACGGACGTCATTTGCGGCTGTTGCGCCTCGGGAATCTGGCTACCGAGGTGGGGAATGGAGATCAGCAGCGGGGCGGTGCCGCGGCTGAAGTGATAGATGTCGCTCAAGAGAAACTCCGGGTGGCAATGGCAATGCGCCGCGGCAGAACCGCGGGCGGCGGGCGCTTGTATGCTAGGCAGCGCGGCCCGCCGCGGGAATTGCATCAGTTTAATGGATGCTGATGATTAGCCGGGGCGATGCTGAACGCCTTGACCAAGTCGCGGACGCGGGGGAACGCGCCCGCTTCGTGTCCTTGCGGCAGCAAACCGCCGGGCGGGGTGAGGTAGAGTAGATGGCTCGCACACTCTAGCGAGCCTTCATGATCGATGAACTGATTCAACTGGGCAAGCTGGTCAGCCTGGGTCTGGCGCTGATGCTGCCGCTGGCCAATCCGCTGACTTCCATGACGCTGCTGCTGTCGCTCGGAAACCAGATTCCGTTCAAGGAACGGCAGAAGCAGGTGACCCAGGCGGCGTTCTATGTCGTCGGGATCATGCTGGTCACGTACTACGCCGGCGCGCTCTTGATGCACACCTTCGGCATTTCGATCCCCGGATTGCGCATCGCGGGCGGGCTCATCGTGGTCACCATCGGCTTCAGCATGCTGTTTCCGTCGGACCATCCACGCGCCCTGGAGGCCGAAGCCACGGCCGATGCGCTGGAGCGCGAAAGCCCGAACATCGCCTTCGTGCCGTTGGCCCTGCCGGGCACCGCCGGCCCGGGCACGATCGCGATGATCATCAGCGGCGCATCCTCGGTCGATTCCGCCATTGCGCCCGACTATGTGCGCTGGGTGGTCGCCGTGGCGCCCGTCATCGTCTTCTCGCTGCTGGGGCTGCTGTTCTGGATCTGCCTGCATTGGGCGGGCCGCATCGTCGCCGTGATCGGCAAGAGCGGCGTCGAGGCCATCTCGCGGGTCATGGGCTTTCTGCTGGTCTGCATGGGGGTGCAGTTCGTCATCAATGGCGTGCTGGAGATCGTGGGCACGTACCCCAATCTGTAGATGCCGGGCCCCGACCGCGAATTCGTGACCTGGGCCTGATTGGGCGGGCCTGCCTCGCGTGCGTGACGGGCGTCCGGCGGGTTCTGGTCCCGTTGACGGCCCGTCAGTTTCCCGCCATTCGCCGTTCCGGCCGATCCAAGCCCAGATGTCCGCGCAGCGTGGCGTGTTCGTAGTCTTTGCGGAACAGCCCGCGCTTTTGCAGCACCGGCACCACCTGTTCCACGAAATCGTCGATGCCGCCCGGCAGTGACGGGGGCATGAGATTGAAGCCGTCGGCGCCTTCGTTCCGGAACCAGTGTTCCATCCGGTCGGCGATCTGCTCTGGCGTTCCCACCATCGTGCAGTGCCCGCCGCCCGCGGCCAGCCTGCCCAGCAACTGGCGCACCGTGGGCTGTTCGGTCTCGATGATGCGCAGGATCGTCGCGTAACGGCCCTTGGGCCCCTTGAACTCGGACAAGGCGGGCAGGGGCGGCACGGGGGCGTCCAGTTCCCAACCCGAGCAATCCTGCAGGACGAACATGCCCAGCTGTCGCAGCGAGGCGTCCGCGGGCAGCAGCTCGTCCAGTTCGCGCTGCTTGGCGCGGGCTTCGGCTTCGGTCGAGCCGACATAGGTCACCAGCCCGGGCATGATCGGCACGAAGGCGTCGCGGCCCGCGGCCCGCACCCGCTGCTTGATGTCGCGGTAATAGGCTTGCGCGGCCGGCAGGTCGTAGGCCACCGCGTAGATGGCTTCCGCGCGCCGCGCCGCCAGATCGCGGCCCTGGTCCGAGGCGCCCGCCTGGAACAGCACCGGATGGCCTTGCGGCGGTCGCGGCACGGTCAACGGGCCGTCCACCAGGAAATGTTCGCCGTGGTGATCGATCTTGTGCAGGCGGTCGGGCACGCCAAAGTGGCCGTTGCGGTCGATGGCCAGTGCGTCGTCGTCCCACGAGTCGAACAGCCGCAGCGCGACGTCGACAAACTCCTCGGCGCGCGCGTAGCGCCAGTCGTGGCCGGGCATGGCTTCGTAGCCGTGGTTGCGCGCTTCGGCGTCGAACATCGACGTCACCACGTTCCACCCCATGCGGCCGCGGGAGATGTGATCCAGCGAGGCCACCATGCGCGCCGCATGAAAGGGCGTGAAGAATGTGCTGGATACCGTGCTGATCAGGCCGATGTGCGTGGTGGCGCGGGCGATGGCCGCCATCGTGGTCAGCGGTTCCAGGTACCAGCGCGGACCGTCGCCGATGTTGTCCATCGACTGGCCGTCGGCAAAGAAGATGGCGTCCAGCTTGCCGCGTTCGGCCGTGCGCGCCAGGCTTTCGTAATAGGCGATGTCCCCCAGCCGCTCTGCCGCCGAGTCCGGGTGGCGCCAGGCCGCGCGGTGGTGGCCGCAGCCGAAAATGAACAGGTTCAGGTGCATCATGGCGATCAGGTCTTCGTTGGCGTCATCGGTTGCCGCGTCCGGCACGCCCGCCGGTGCCGCAAGCGGGCGAAATTAGCATAAATCGCCCGCGCGGGCGCCCGCCACCCTTGCCAGCCACCCCCGCCCGCCACACCGGCCTGCGCCGCGCGTTGACATCGCCGCGCTGCTCTCCTAACCTTGCGGCAATTCCTGGGGGAGCCCTGCATGGGCTGAGATTCCGCGGCAACGCGGTAACCCTTTGAACCTGATCCGGGTAATGCCGGCGAAGGGAAGGACTCCGCAAGTCTCGCGCGCCCTCCCTGATTCCACTCATCTTGCGGCCTTCCGACGGCGGGCCGCCGCGTTACGCGTGTGGCCGCAGGCCGCCCGCGGGAGGACCGACCTTCATGTTGACCCAAACCACCGCCCTGATATGGCTGTTGCTGTTCTCGGGCGGCTTTGCCGTGGCCAGCGTGCTGTACACCCGGCGCAAGCGCAGCACGCTTGAAGACTACATCGTCGCGCGCAACAGCCAGGGGTCGTTTGGCACGATCCTCACGCTGATGGCGTCCACGCTGGGCGCCTGGATTCTTTTCTCGCCCGCGCAGGCGGCCACCTGGGGCGGCCTGGCGGCCGTGATCGGCTACGCGCTGGGCTCGATGTCGCCGCGGCTGGTCATGATTCCGCTGGGACGCCGCATGCGCGAACTGATCCCGCACGGTCACACGCTGACGGAGTTCCTGATGGCGCGCTACGGCCGGCCCATGTATGGCCTGGCGCTGTTCATCATGCTCTTTTATCTCTTCATCGCGCTGTCCGCCGAGGTCACGGCCATCGCCAAGCTGGTTGCGATGCTGGCGCCCGTGCCGTTGTGGACCACGGCCGCCATCGTGATGGGGACGACCTTGCTCTACACCACCTACGGCGGGCTGCGCTCTTCGATCTTCACCGATCAGGTGCAGATGATGATCATCGTGCCGCTGCTGGTGGTGTTGTGCGTCGTGGGCTGGCAGGCGGCCGGCGGCGCCTTGCCCACCATCGAGGCGCTGCAGGCCAAGGCGCCGCAACTGCTGGATGTGACCGACCCGGTGGGCGTCAAAGCCGGCCTGACCTTCTTTGTCGCCATCCTCTTGACCGGCATCTTCCACCAGGGCAACTGGCAACGCATCTACGCCGCGCGCGACGCGCGCACGATGCGCAACGGCTTTCTGCTGGGCGGCGTGCTGGTGGCGCCGTTCATCTTCCTGATGGGCCTGTTCGGCCTGGCGTTTGTCGGCCTGGCCCCGGCGGGCGACAGTTCCATTGCGCTATTCAGCGTCATCATGCCGCACGCTCCGGTGTGGTTCGTCATCGCCCTGATCCCGCTGGGCCTGGCGCTGGTCATGAGCACCGCCGACACCGCCATCAGCGCGGTGACCAGCATCATCGCGGTCGATCTGCGCCGCCTGATGCCCAACGCCACTGCCGGCACCATGAAGCGCCTGGCGCGCTCGCTGGTGCTGCTGATGGCCATTCCCGTGATGATCGTGGCCTCGCAGGGCTACAGCGTGCTGTACCTGTTCCTGCTTGCCGACCTGCTGTGCTCGGCCGCCGCGTTCCCGGTGTTCTACGGCCTTTTCAGCCGCAAGCATGACGGTTTCACTGCCACGCTCTCGACCATCACCGGCCTCGTCGCCGGCCTGTTCTTCTTTCCCGCACCGGGCGACAAGCCCGTGTTCCTGCTGGAATCGTTCCTGCTGGCCGCGTTTGTGCCAGTGGTGACGACGGTGCTGATCCGGCTGATGATGCGCGGGCGCAAGGAGTTTGATTTTGCGACGCTGAGCGGGGCGGTGCGCAGGTTGGATCAGGAGCGGGTTTGAGGGAAGGGCCTAGCGGATAGGCAAGGGCTTGGCAGGCGTCTTGTCCCGAACAAGATCGAAGATTTCGACCTCCTCGTCACTTAGTGGGCCGGCTTCATGAGCGATGGCTGCCATTAGCGAGCCTAGGCATGTATGGCGGCTTGGCCGGACGGCTGGGGCTGGATTGTCGAAGAGGCTCAAATCGCTACTGCGACTTTGCTCGGCTACGCGATCTCCCGCTGCGGTATACCGCGGTTCGGACGTGTGCTGAACTTTGATGAAAGGCATAAAGAGAGTCCGCTCGGCCATTGCGGCCCGATGGCGAACATTCTGGGCCCGCCAGCGACGGCGGCCAACGCCTACACGAAGTAAATCAGACGCACAGAAACAAAAAAGCCTTGGCACACAAAAGTGTCCAAGGCTTTTCCGTCTGGAATTTGGTGGAGCGGAGGAGGATCGAACTCCCGACCTTCGCATTGCGAACGCGACGCTCTCCCAGCTGAGCTACCGCCCCAAATCAAGCAAGAGCAGAAATATACAGGAATTCGGCCTGGGTGCGCAACATGCGCCGGCACCGAATTTTCAAACGAATTGCAGGGTGGCGATGACCGGGGCGTGGTCCGAGGGCTGCTCGTTGCGGCGGGGTTCCTTGTCGATGACGCAGGCGACGCAGCGCTTGACCAGCGGGGCGGACAGCAGCACGTGGTCGATGCGCAGGCCGGCGTTGCGTCGGAAGGCGAATTGGCGGTAGTCCCACCAGCTGAACGACTTTTCCGGTTGTTCGAACAGCCGGAACGAATCGGTCAGGCCCAGGTCCAGCAGCGAGCGCAAGGCCTGGCGTTCGGGTTCGGACACCAGGACCTGCCCTTCCCACTTTTCGGGGTTGTGCACGTCTTCGTCGGCAGGGGCGACGTTGTAGTCGCCCAGCACGGCAAGGCGGGGAAATTGCTTGATCTCTTCGGCCAGCCACTTGCGCATGGCTTCGAACCATTCCAGCTTGTAGGTGTACTTGTCGGAACCGACCGACTGGCCGTTCGGGCAGTAGGCGCAGACGACGCGCACGTCGCCTTCGGGGCTGGGAAAGGTCAGGGCCAGCACGCGCTGCTGCGAATCCTCAAAGCCGGGAATGTTGCGCACCATCGTCGTGCCGGGCATGCGCGAGATGATCGCGACGCCGTTATAGGTCTTCTGGCCGGCCCAGACGGCGTGATAGCCGGCTTCCTTGAACGCCGCCTCGGGGAACTTGTCGTCGGTGAGCTTGAGTTCCTGGATGCACAGCACGTCGACGGGATTGGCGGCAAGCCAGTCGAGGACCTGTTGCAGGCGCACGTTCAGGGAGTTGACGTTCCAGGTGGCGAGTTTCATGTTTTCTTCAGACCGTTTATTCAGGCGGTTCTTGGCGGTGGCGCCTTCCAAAACCCCGGTCTAGCTACTCATCTGGCTACGCATCCGGGGCGTGGTTGGCATTCGCCGGGGATAAGGCCAGATGATACCCGCTCATGCTGTCTTCTTCTGCCTGCTGATCTCCGCAAGGTCCGCAAGGTGTCTGACACCCTGGGGAGACGATCCTCAGTTCGTGGCGGCGTCCCAACGGGTGTCAGACACCGGCCAGCGAAGCTCCACCGTCGCCGCAAGGTGTCTGACCCCTTCAAGCAAAAACCCCGATTCCTGCGAATCGGGGTTTTTCTTTTGCTACTCACTGATGTGATTGAACTCGACCGAGCCCGGTTCGATGCCGCCGCGCCGCAGCCGGCCGTCGACATCGTCCGGATTTCCGCCCGCCGCGTCTGCCGCCGGCAGGTCCAGCCAATTTGCCAGTTCCTGCTTCGCCTGCTGGCTATCGGAGATCCCGCCATTGACCAGCGCCACGCCGTCGCTGCCGTCGAGCTTTCGATAACTGATCTGTGTCTTCATCTTGCCTCCTGGGTTGCGGTGGATTGCCGTTCCACCGTAACACACGAGACAACGGCGTTGTCCGGGCAGCAGCCCGATCCGCTTCCTTAGCCTTTGACCAATCCGCCATCCACAATCAGGTTCTGCCCGGTCACCGCGCGCGACCACGGGCTGGCGAAGAACAGGACCGCGTCGGCGAATTGTTCCGGCGTGGTGACCTCGCGCAGCGGGGTGCCGGCGGCGATCATGTCGAAGACGGCGTCGGGGGTGGCGGCGGAGGCGTCGGTGGTGCGCAGCAGGCCGCCGGACACCATGTTGACGGTGATGCCGTCCGCGCCCAGCTCGTGCGACAGCGTGCGGGTGAAGGCCAGCAACGCGGCCTTGGCGGCGGTGTAGTCGTGGTAGGGCACGACCGGGTTCTGGACGAGGTTGGTGCCGACGTTGATGATGCGTCCGCCGCCGGCGGCGCGCATGCCGGGCAGGGCGGCTTGGGTGGTGTTCAGCGCGGCGCGCACACTGCCTTCGAGCTGGGCGTTCATCTGCGCCCAGTCCAGCGTGTCGGCGTGGGGGCGGGCATCGCCATTGAACTGGAAGGCGGGCAGCGCGTTGTTGACGATGGTGTGGACCGGTTGGCCGAAATGCTGGCTGGCGCGGGCGACCATGGCGGCGACGTCCGCGGGGTCGCGCACGTCGGCCTGCACGGCCAGGGCGCGGTCCGGGGCGGTGGCAGCAAGGGCCTGCGCGCGGTCGGCGCTGTTCAGGTAGTTGATGACGACCTTGGCGCCTTCACGCAGAAAGGCCTGCGCGATGGCGGCGCCCAGGCCGCGGCTGGCGCCGGTGACGATGACGAGTTGCTGGTCCAGGGTGGGTTGCGGGCGTTGCGATGACATGAATTGAAGCTTCCTGCTTAGTGTTCCGAGCCGCTGTTGAGCATGCGGCTGCGGGCTTTTTCGATATGGGCGCGCATGACGTTGCGGGCGCCCTCGGCATCCTGATCGCGGATCAGTTTATAGATGTGGCGATGTTCGTCGATGGCGGCGCGCGTGCGCTTCCACGGTTCGCTGTGGACCAGATGGCGCATGACGTTCACGGCGTGGCTGACGTCGTACTCCAGCGACTTGAGCACCTGCACGAAGCGCTGGTTGCCGGTGGCGGACGCAATGGCGCGGTGAAACCCGTAGTCATGATGGTGGGCGATGGCGCCGGACGCGTCGGCCTCTTCGTAGCCGGTCAGCATGCGGTCCATTTCCTGCAGGTCTTCGGGCGTGCGGCGCAGCGCGGCAAGGTGGGCGCATTCGGGCTCGATCACCCTGCGCAGTTCCAGGCCTTCGAGGATATGGCCCACGCGGCGCGCCGGGTCCACGGCGGGCATGCCGCCCATCAGGTCAGGCTTGGACTTCACGTAGGTGCCGGACCCCCGGATCGAGTCCACGAGCTGGTCTTCACGCAACCGGTCCAGCGCCTGGCGCACGACGGGCCGCGACACTTCAAAGAGGGCGGCCAGTTCCAGTTCGGTCGGCAACTTGTTGCCGGGCGCGATCTTGCCGGTGGCGATCGCGTAGAACAGGCTTTCGTAGACGCGCTCGGCAAAACGCTCGGCGCGGACATAGCCCAGGCCGGACGCCACCTCGGCCAGAACGTCCAGTTCGGGACGGGGGCGGGTGGCCGCGGCCAGCAGCGATTCCAGCTGCGGGTCACGTACGTTGCTCATCGGACGTGCTCCTGTGATTTGGGGACGGGTTGTCATGCGGCATGACTAACCCGCGGGACGCTAAGCCCCTGAATTGTTAGGGATAACCCGATCATCCAGGAAAATATCCTGAAGGTTGGGATTAAAGCTGTCATTCCAATTGACAAGTTGCAAGCGGCTCCCGTACCTTGCCATTCAAACCACAACGCCCGCGCGCACGACGCGCCGGCGGCGCAGCCGGCCCAGCCGCTGGCAAGCGCACCGAGACATGCAACTTCCCCCAACCGGCCGTTCGGCCGCTACTTTACTCCGCACATCGTGACTCAGAAGAACTTTATCGCCAACCAATGGGTGGCCGCGGCCACCGGTGAAACCATTCCCGTCCTGAACCCGTCCGATGGCAAGCCTTTCGAGGAACTGGCCCGCTCGAACGAGGCGGACGTGGACCGTGCCGTCAAGGCCGCCCGGCAGGCCTTCGAGGGCGAGTGGGGCCAGATGGCGCCCGCCGTGCGCAGCCGCCTGTTGATGAAGATCGCCTTCGCGCTGCTGGACCGCCAGGAGGAACTGGCGCAGCTGGAATCGGCCGACACGGGCAAGCCCATCAAGCAGGCACGCGCCGACGCCGCCGCGGTGGCGCGGTACTTCGAGTTCTATGCCGGCGCGGTCGACAAGCTGCACGGCGAGACCATTCCCTACACGCCCGGCTTCACGGTGCTGACCGTGCGCGAGCCCCACGGCGTGACTGGCCACATCGTGCCGTGGAACTACCCCCTGCAGATCTTCGGCCGCAGCGTCGGCGCGGCGCTGGCCGCGGGCAATGCCTGCGTGGTCAAGCCCGCCGAGGACGCCTGCCTGTCGCTCCTGAAGCTGGCCGAGATCGCCGCCGAAGTGGGCCTGCCCGCCGGCGCGCTGAACATCGTCACCGGGTACGGCCATGAGGCGGGCGCCGCGCTGTCCGCGCATCCCGGCATCGACCACATTTCGTTCACGGGCTCGCCGCAGACGGGCAAGATGGTGGCCCATGCCGCCGCCGAAAACCACGTGCCCGTCACGCTGGAGCTGGGCGGCAAGTCGCCGCAGATCGTGTTTGACGACGCCGACCTGGACGCCGCGATGCCGGTGCTGCTGGGCGCCATCATCCAGAACGCCGGTCAGACGTGCTCGGCCGGCAGCCGCGTGCTGATCCAGCGCGGCGTGTACGAGACCGTGCTCAAGCGCCTGTCCGACGCGTTCTCGGCCACGGTGACCGGCCCGGCGGCGGCCGACCTGGATGTGGGTCCGCTGATCAACGCGCGCCAGCAGGACCGCGTGCGCGGCTTCCTGGCCGAAGCCGAAGCGCAAGGCATGAAGGTTGCGGCGCGCGGCAAGCTGAAGGACGGCACGCCCGAGGCCGGCTTCTACCAGCCGCCCGTCCTGTTCCGCGACGTGCCGCCGGACAGCCGCCTCGCGCAGGAAGAAGTCTTCGGTCCGGTGCTGGCCGCCATGGTCTTCGACACCGAGGAAGAAGCGCTGGAAATCGCCAACGGCACGCTGTACGGCCTGGTGGCCGGGGTGTGGACGCGCGATGGCGGCCGCCAGATGCGCCTGGCGCGCAAGCTGCGCGCGGGCCAGGTGTTCGTCAACAACTACGGCGCGGGCGGCGGCGTGGAACTGCCGTTCGGCGGTTCGCGCCAGTCGGGCTACGGCCGCGAGAAGGGCTTTGAAGCGCTGTACGGCTTCACGTCCTTGAAGACCATCGCGATCCGCCACTGATCGCGGGGCGGGGCGGCGGCCCTGACCCAGGACCCGGGCAAAATATCGGTTAACGTTGATGTTTTGCTTCCGGGGCCTGCCGCCCCGCATTCAGGATCCGTATGTTCACCGGTATTGTTCAAGGCACCGCGAAGATCGCAAAGATCGCGGATCGCGAAGGCCTGCGCACCTTCACGCTGGATTTTCCCCCTGGTTTCTGCACTGACCTGGCCATCGGCGCCAGCGTCTCGACGGACGGCGTCTGCCTGACCGTCACGGAAATCCTGTCCGAGAACCAGGCCACGTTCGACGTCATGCTGCAAAGCCTGGCGATCACCACGCTGGGCAGCTATGCCGAGGGCGACAGCGCGAATGTGGAGCGCGCGGCCAAGGACGGCGCCGAGATCGGCGGCCATCCGCTGTCCGGCCACGTGGACTTCACCTCGCAGGTGCTGATGGTGAAATCGTCGGACACCAATCGCCTGATGCGCTTCAGCATCCCCGAGGCCTTTCGCAAATACGTGTTCGCCAAGGGCTACATCGCCATCAACGGCGCCAGCCTCACCGTGTCGGAAGTGAACCGCGCCGAGGGCTGGTTCGAGGTCTGGCTGATTCCCGAGACGCGCCGCACGACGGTCTTCGAGGACAAGCAGGTGGGCGATGCGGTCAACATCGAGATCGAACGCAGCACGCAGGTCATCGTCGACACCGTGCGCGAAACCGTTCAGGAAAGCCTGGGCAAGCTGCAACCGCTGCTGGAAGCGATCCTGAAGGAAAAGGGACTGACGCTGGAAGACTTTGTCAGCCCGCAGGGCAAGCTGAAGTAATACTGCCCAAGCGCGGCCGCCGTGGCCGCCTTGGCTGCAATGGCCGGCGCCTTCGCGCCGGCCATGTCGTTTTCACGCCGCCCTGAACGGCTGCCCCTGCGGCCGCACCCGCATCCCGGGCTCAAGCCGCGTCCACGGCAGATCCGCGGGATCCGCCTGCATCGGGCCGGGCGCCTTGGCCACCAGCACCTCGTGCGCAATCGGCTGGAAGTCGGCCCGGAAATGCACCGAGCTTTTCACCACCAGGATCGCCATCTGTTCGGGCTGCACGCCGCCGACGCGGAAGAGGTTGCGGTCCAGCATCTGCGCCTTGCCGGCGCTGGCCACCACCCGCACCCCGCCGATCCGCAGCGTGGCCGTCGCGCCCAGGTCCACGTCCATGCCGTGCATCATCGGCCCGTCAAAGCGCAGCTTGCCGTCCGATAACGCCTCGACCACGAATTCGCCTTCGAACGCGGCGTCGCCCGCGACGCCGGACTGCCCGCCCAGACTGAGCGCAACCGTGGCGCCGACGCCAGCCTGCGTGGCGCGACGCACCGCCTCGGGGTCGTACAGCAAGCCCAGCGCCGCGTTCTGCGCGTCGGCTTGCACCAGCGCGCGCAGCATGCCGGTGGTGTTGGCGTCGCCGCCTGCGCCGGGGTTGTCCTGCGTGTCGGCGATCACGACGGGCCGCGTGGCGCCGGCGGCGAGGGCCTGCGCGCGGCGCACGGCTTCGGCCGGTTCCAGGAAATCAGGCGACCACTCGGGTTCCAGTTCCAGCACGCGCGCATACAGCGATTCGGTGACCGCGTCGACCGCGGCGGCGTCCGTGCCGTAGGCCCACACCACCGGCCCGCACTCCGGGAAATCCGCCGCCGGAAAGCCCGGCGCGAAAGACACGGAGGCAACCCCCGGCGTCTGTTCCCGTTCGCTCAGCAGCGCGTACACGCCCTGCGAGGGTTGCAGCATCGTGCACATGCCGTTGATGGGAATCAGGAAGGGCAGGCGGCGTTCGCTGCGGGTCCATTGTTCTCCGGCCTGAATGCGCGCCATCAGCAGCCGCGCGGCCAGCACGCCGGTATCGGCCATGTCCACGTGCGGATAGGTGCGAAACGCCACCAGGCCGTCCGCGCTTTGCAGCATCCGCGCGGTGACGTTGGCGTGCAGGTCCAGGCTGGCGACCACGGGCAAGCCGGGTCCCACGATCTCGCGCACGCGGGCCAGGAGTTCGCCTTCGCCGTCGTCCAGGTGCTCGGTGACCATGGCGCCGTGCAGGTCCAGGTAGATGGCGTCAAAGCCGCCGGCCCGCACCGCGTCCAGGATCTCGCCGGCAATGCGCTCGTAGGCATCGCGCGTCACGTGGGCCGACGGGCTGGCACCCGCCCAGATCACCGTCTGCACGGTGTGGCCTTCAGCCGCCACGGCATTGATGAAGCCGCCGGCCGGGATGTTGACCTCGCGCAGCGCCAGCATGTCCGCGCCGCGCACCATCGCGGGAAAGCCTTCGCCGCGCACGAAATTGTCGTAACCCGCCTTGGAGGGCGCAAAGGTGTTGGTCTCGTGCTGGAAGCCAGCAACCAGGATGTGCATGTTCGGTTCCTGTGAAGGGGGCCGCCCCGCGCGTCGGACGCGCAACAGCCGGCGCATGAAGCTGTCCAGGATACCGTGTATGCGGCGCGTTGGAACGGCGCGCGCGCGCCACGGGCATCAGGGACAATGCGGATTGCGCGCGCGGCCGCGGCATACAATGCCCTGACTCACGGAGGTACCCATGTCGGCCACATCCGATATCAAACTACGCCCGCTCGAACGCGGCGACCTGCACTTCGTGCACAAGATCAACAATAACGACGTCATCATGCGCTACTGGTTCGAAGAGCCGTATGAAGCCTATGACGAACTCGTCGCGCTGTACGACCGCCACCTTCACGACCAGAACGAGCGGCGCTTCATCATCGAGCACGACACGGGGCAGCCGGCCGGGCTGGTCGAGCTTGTGGAGATCGACTACATCCATCGCCGGGCCGAATTCCAGATCATCATCGCGCCCAGCTACCAGGGCAGGGGCTACGCCAAGGCCGCGACGCGCATTGCGGTGGGCTATGCGTTTCGGGTGCTGAACCTGCACAAGGTGTATCTGGTGGTGGACAAGGACAATACCGCCGCCGTGCACATCTACGAACGGTGCGGCTTCCAGATCGAAGGCCTGCTCAAGGAAGAATTCTTTTCCAACGGCGCGTACCGCGATGCCTACCGGATGGCGCTGTTGCAGCATGACCATCTGCGCGACGTGGGACCGGGCGCGCCGGACGCGCCCGTGCTGCGGGACTGGCCGCAGGAAGAGCAGGCGGGCTAGCGCCGCCTGCTGCGTGCTACATCAGGGCTTGAAGAACGCCGTCGGCGTCATCAGGCGGTTTTCCTGGCTGATCAGGTAGCCGGCTTCGGCGCTCTTGGTCAGGTAGGTCGCCCAGGCCGGGTCCTTCTGCAGCGCCTGGCGCTTGGCTTCGCGGTCGGCGGCGCTGTCATACACCCAGATGTGCATGTAAGTGTTGACGTTGCCGGTTTCGGTCTGCATGTAGGCGAGCGGCTTGCCCAGATGGCGGCTCTGCACCTCGTAGCCGTGCTCGGCATAGAGCGCCAGGTGTTTCTTGATGGTGCCGGCGCGGCACGTGTAGGTACGGACGTCGTAAAGCATGTTGATCCTTGATAGGGGTAGCGGAAAGCGTGTTATTCGGCCGTGGCGCCGGACTGCTTGACCAGCTCGCTCCAGCGTTCCACTTCGGTGTTCACGTATTTCTGGAAAGCGGCGTGGCCGTCGCCCACGGGATCGGCGCCCAGGCCCTTCAACTTGTCCTGCACGGCCGGGTCGGCGACGCTGTCGGTGACGGCCTTGGAAAGCTTTTCGACCACCGGTGCGGGCGTGGCGGCCGGCACGAACAGGCCGAACCACGAACGCGCATTCATGGCCGGGTAGGCCGCCTCGGAGAACGCGGGCACGTTGGGCAGCGCCGAGTGGCGCTGCGTGCCGGTGACCGCGATGGGCGTGAGGCGCCCGGCCTGCACCTGCGACAGCACTTCGGGCAGGTTGGCGAACATGATCTGGACCTGTCCGCCCATGAGGTCGTTGAGCGCCTGCGCGCCGCCCTTGTACGGCACGTGTGTCATCTGCGCGCCAGCCAGCGAATTGAACTGCGCGCCGGCCAGGTGCGAAGCCGTGCCGGTGCCGCCCGAGGCGTAGTTCACGCGGTTGCCGTTGGCCTTGGCATAGGCCGCCAGTTCCTGCGGGGTCTTGGCCGGCACCGATGGGTTCACCACCAGCAGCAGCGGCACCGACGCCAGGTTGGACAGGCCGGCGAAGTCGCGCGTCAGGCTGTAGTCGAGCTTGTGATAGAGCGTGGCGTTGATGGCGTGGCTGGACGTGGCCATCAGCAGCGTGTAGCCGTCGGGCTCGGCGCGCGCAGCCATGACGGCGCCGATGTTGCCGTTGGCGCCCGCCTTGTTTTCCACCACCACGGGCTGGCCAAGCCGCGTCGACATGGCCTGCGCCACGGTGCGCGCGATCACGTCGGTGGCGCCGCCCGCGGCGAAGGGCACGATGATGCGCAAGGGGCGTTCGGGGAAGTCGGCCGCGGCGGCCGTTGCGGCCGTGCCCAGCGACGCGGCGGCCATCAGAACGGTGGCGGCCAGGCGCCGCACGGGGGTCAGGGTTTTCGTCATGTCTCTCTCCAGTGTTTTGGGTTTTTTTATGGGTTGCCGGGCCTGGTCTCTCAGGCGCCGGCGGTGCGCGCCTTTTCGCGCAGGCTCGTCAGGGTGGCCCGGGGCGTGATCACCTCCGGGTCCAGGCTGAGTTCGATCAGATACGGGGTTCCGCTGTCCAGCGCGCGCGCCAGCGCGGGCGTGAAGGCTTCATGCGTCTGTACGCGTTCGGCCGTCACGCCGAACGATTGGGCGTAGGCCACGAAATCCGGGTTGCACAGGTCCGTGCCGATGGTGCGGCCGGGGTAGTGCACTTCCTGGTGCATGCGGATCGTGCCGTACATGCCGTTGTTGAACACGATGAAGACGATGCCAAGCTGGTGCTGCTTCACGGTGGCCAGCTCCTGCGAAGTCATCAGGAAGCAGCCGTCGCCCGCCAGGCAGATCACCTGGCGGTCGGGATGACGCAGCTTGGCCGCGATGGCCGCGGGCACGCCGTAACCCATCGCGCCGCTGGTCGGCGCCAGCTGTGTGCGCGGGTGGGTGAAACGGTAGTAACGATGCGCCCAGGCGCTGTAGTTGCCCGCGCCATTGGTCAGGATGGCGCTGGGGTCCAGCTGGTCGCGCAGCGCGGCAATGACGCGCGCCGGGTCCAGGCCCGTGCGCGGGGCAGGCAGCTCGGTGTAGCGCAGGTAGTTGTCGTGCAGGCGCTGCGCCCACGCGCGCCACGGCGATGCGTCCACGGGCTCCAGCTCCACCGCCGTCTTGGCGAAGGCGTCCATGCCGGCCTGGATCTTCACGGCCGGCTGGTACACGCGGCCCAGCTCTTCGGGGCTGACCAGCACGTGGATCAGGGTCTGGCTGGGCACCGGCGATTGCAGCAGCGAATAGCCGCCCGTCACCATCTCGCCCAGTCGCGCGCCCACCGCCAGGATGACGTCGGCCTGGCGCACCGCCTCGGCCAGCTCGGGGTTCACGCCGATGCCGACTTCACCCACGTATTGCGCGTGGTGGTTGTCAAACAGATCCTGGCGGCGGAACGAACACGCCACGGGCAGGCCGTTCAGTTCGGCAAAGCGGGTCAGGCTTGCCAGTCCCGCATCGGTCCAGCCCGAACCGCCGACGATCATCAAGGGGCGCTCGGCGCCCGCCAGCAGCGTGCGCATGTCGGCCAGGGCGTCGGGCGCCGGATAGGCCTGCGGCACCTGGATCGTGCCGCAGGGCAGGGCCGGGGCCACGTCGGTCAGCATGTCCTCGGGCAGCGCCAGGACGACCGGGCCGGGGCGGCCGGACGTGGCGACGGAGAACGCGCGGTTCAGGTATTCGGTGACGCGCGCGGCGCTGTCGATCTGCGCCACCCACTTCGTGAACTGGCCGAACATGCGGCGGTAGTCGATCTCCTGGAACGCCTCGCGCTCGACCATGTCGTTGCCGACCTGGCCCACCAGCACGATCAGCGGCGTGGAATCCTGAAAGGCCGTCTGCACGCCGATGCTGGCGTTGGTGGCGCCGGGGCCGCGCGTGACCATGCAGATGCCGGGGCGGCCGGTCAGCTTGCCGTGCGCTTCGGCCATGAATGCCGCCGCGCCTTCGTGGCGGCAGGACACCAGCCGGATGCGGTCGCTGTGCGCGTACAGCGCGTCCAATACGTCCAGGTAGCTCTCGCCGGGTACGCCGAATACGGTATCCGCGCCGTGGTCCAGCAGGGCCCGCACCACGTGCTGGCCGCCCGTCATCAATGTCGAAGTGTCGTTCATCGCAATTTCAATCTGGCCGCAGCGCGGCGGGTTGAGTCCGGATGAACTTTACGCAGCCCCGGTCAGGGCGCGTTAGGACAGATCAGAGCTTGTTTTGCACTTTTTTGCGGGCCGGCCTGCGCGGCCGCAGTTCGCCGGTCACTCAGCCATCACTCGATGGGGCGGTAGTACTTCTTGCGGAAGTCGCCCGGCGTGCAGCCGGTGTGCTTCTTGAAAAAGCGCGCGAAATAGGCCGGATCCTCGATGTTCAGCTGAAAGCCGATCTCGGCGATGCCCAGATCCGTGTTGCACAGGAGCCGCTTGGCCTCCAGCGCGATGCGTTCCTGCACGAGCTGGCTGGCCGTGCGTCCCACGCTGCGCTTGACCGCCTCGTTCAACTGGCGTTCGCTGATGCACAGCGCGTCGGCGTATTGGCGGATGGCCGAGAAATCCAGGTAGTGCTCTTCGATCAGCATGGTGAAGCGCTTGGTCAGCGAATAGCTGGGACCCGCGGCGGTTTCGCGTTCGTCGGCGGGGTACAGCCGGCGCAGTTGCGTCAGGAGGATCAGCAGGTAAGAGCGCACCACGTCGAAACGGCCTGTCTGGCGGTCGCGCGTTTCGCGCTCGATTTCCGCCAGCAGCGGCAGCATGGCGTCGTGCTGCTCGCGCGTCAGGTAGATGACCGGCGATCCGCCCGCCAGGTGAAAAAACGGGAACTTGGCGATGTCGTCGGCGCGCGGGAACATCTGCGCGAAGAACTCGGTGCTGATGTTCATGACGTAGCCGCTGGGCTTGACCGACGACGTCCAGGCGTGGATCTGGCCGGGCGACAGGAAAAAGACCGAGTGGTCGCGCACGGCGTGCTGCTCGAAGTCCAGCAGGTGGGTGCCTTGCGCCTCGGTCATCCACAACAGGTGGTAATAACGGTGCCGGTGCAGGAAGCCGCGCGGGATGTCGTCGTGGTCCTGCAGGCGCACGAGGTCGAAGTAAAAGGATCCCTCTCCCGAGAAATCCGAGGATTCGAAGGTGGGAAAGGTCTCCGGGACGGGCGAAATCGTACCTGCGGACAAGCGGGCGTCTCCTTGATGGCGCGCGGGGCGGCTCTGTTTTTCGCCATCATACGGGGATTCGCCGCGCCGCCCGCTTCGCTTACCGGCTGGCCGGGGCGGCGCGCAGCAGCCGCAGGCCGTTCGCCACCACCAGCAGGCTCGCGCCCACGTCGGCAAACACCGCCATCCACAGCGTCGCGTGGCCCGTCACGGCCAGCGCCAGGAACACCACCTTGATGCCCAGCGCCAGCGCGATGTTCTGCACGAGGATGCGGTGCGTGGCGCGCGACAGGCGCAGGAAGGTCCCGATCTTGCGCAGGTCGTCGTCCATGAGGGCCACGTCGGCGGTCTCGATCGCCGTGCCGGTGCCGGCCGCGCCCATGGCAAAACCGATGTCGGCCCGGGCCAGCGCGGGCGCGTCGTTGATGCCGTCGCCCACCATGCCGACCCGGACGTCCGGCGCCAGCTTGCTTTCAATGGCGGCCAGCTTGTCCTCGGGCAATTGGTCGCCGCGCGCCTCGTCGATGCCGACCTGGCGCGCGATGGCCTGCGCGGTCGGCGTGTTGTCGCCCGTCAGCATGAGCGTGCGCACGCCCAGGCCGTGCAGGTCGGCGATGGCCTGCGCGCTGGTGGGCTTGACCGTGTCGGCCACGGCGGCCACCGCCAGCACGCGGCTGCCGTCCGACAGCGCGATGACGCTCTTGCCCTGGCTTTCCAGCTCGTCAAAGCGCGTGTCGAGCGCGGCGCTGGAGACGCCCAATTCCCGCATCAGGCGGCGGTTGCCCAGGTGGTACGTCTGCCCGCCCACCTGGCCGCTGACGCCGCGTCCGGGCAGGGCGGTAAAGGCCTCGACTTCCAGCAGCGTGCTGCCGGCCTGGCGCGCGGCGTTGGCCACGGCCAGAGATACCGGGTGATCCGATCGGGCCGCCAGGCTTGCCGCGATGAGGGCGGCGGAGTGAGGGCCAGGCGCCGCCGCGTCCCAGTCCTGCAGGTCGGTTTGAACGGGCTTGCCGTGCGTCAGCGTGCCGGTCTTGTCCAGCGCCAGCCATTTCAGGTTGCGGCCTTCTTCCAGATAGACCCCGCCCTTGACGAGGATGCCGCGGCGCGAGGCGGCGGTCAGGCCGCTGACGATGCTGACCGGCGTGGAAATCACGAGCGCGCACGGGCAGGCGATGATCAGCAGCGCAAGCGCGCGGTACAGGGCATCGAACCACGGCTGGCCCCACAGCAGCGGCGGCAGCACCGCCACGGCCAGCGCAATCGCGACGACCGCAGGCGTGTAGATGCGCGAGAAGCGGTCGATGAAGCGCTGCGTGGGCGCGCGCGCGCCTTGCGCCTGTTCCACCGCGTGGATGATGCGCGCCAGCGTGGTGTTGCCGGCCGCGGCGGTCACGCGGTACTCAAAGGAGCCGGAGGTGTTGATGGTGGCCGCGAAGACGGGATCGTCTTGCGTCTTTTCGACGGGCAGGCTTTCGCCCGTGATCGGCGACTGGTCCACGGCCGACGTGCCGTTCACGACGATGCCGTCGGCCGCGATGCGCTCGCCCGGCCGCACACGCACGATCCCGCCCGGTTGCAGCGACGCGGCGGGCACTTCGACCCAGCTGCCGTCCGCCTGGCGCAGGGTCGCCGTCTCGGGCGCCAGGTCCAGCAGGCCGCGCACCGCGTTGCGGGCGCGGTCCAGCGAGCGGGCTTCGATGAGTTCGGCCACGTTGAACAGGAACATCACCATGGCGGCCTCGGGCCACTGGCCGATCAGCACCGCGCCGGTGACGGCGATGCTCATCAGGGCGTTGATGTTCAGGTTGCCGTTGCGCACGGCGATCCAGCCCTTGCGGTAGGTGCTGACGCCGCAAGCCAGGATGGCGGCCACGGCCAGCAAGGCGGTCACGAAGAGCGGCGCATTCAGGTAGTGCGAGGCTTCCGACAACGCGGCCAGCACGCCCGCGCCGCCGATCAGCCACCAGTTCACCGCCTTGGCGGCGGGGGCGGGCGCGGCGGCCGCGCCATCGGCCAGCGGTTCGGGCGTCATGTCCAGCGACTTGATGGCCGCGACGATACGGTCCAGCGCACCCTCCGCGTGGACGACGGTCAGGATGCGCTGCATCAGGTTGAAGTCCAGCGCATGCACGCCATCCACGCCGTCCAGCTTTTTGCGGATCAGCGTTTCCTCGGTGGGGCAGTCCATCTGCCCGATGCGCAGGCGCGCCAGCAGCTGGCCGGGGCCGGCGGTGAGCGTCGCGGCGGCGGCGGCCGGCTGCAGGACTGCATCGGCGTGCGCGTGGCCGCAGCAGGCATCCGCGCCGTGGGCGTGGCCTGGGGCCGCGTCGGCGTGCTGGTGGCCCGGTTCGCTGTGATCGTGGCCGTCGTGACGGTGGCCGTCGTGGCCATGACCCGCGTGACCGGGGGCCGTGTGCGGCGCCTGGCCATCATCGTGCCCGCAGCAGGCGCCGCCGTGCGCGCCCGACTGATGTTCGCGTTGTTTGACCGGAGGTAAAGACATCGGCTTGACCCTTCAAATAAGCTGGTGACGCAATTCCACACCTTGGAGTTACTATAGGGTCAACCCCTAATCATCGGATCGGATCCGGGAGGCAGCGATGCGTATCGGCGAATTGGCCACGGCGGCCGGCACCACGGTCGAAACCGTCAGGTACTACGAAAAGGAAGGACTGCTGCCCGCGCCGGAGCGGGGACTGAATAATTACCGCAGCTACGGGCAGATGCACCTGGAGCGCCTGCGCCTCATCCGCAACTGCCGGGCGCTGGACATGACGCAGGACGAGATCCGCGCCATCCTGTCCGTGGCCGACAACCACCGCACCGGTTGCGGCCCGATCAACCAGCTGTTCGACGAGCACATCTCGCACGTGGACGAGCGCATTGCCGAACTGATGCAGCTGAAATCCCAACTGAGCGAATTGCGTCAGCGCTGCGTCTCGGCGCGCCCGGACACGGACGACTGCGGCATCCTGCACGGCCTGACCGAAATGCAGGTCGAAGAGCGGCAGGAGCGCCATACCCACCTGGGGTGACCGCGCGGGGCGGGATGTCCTTGTTGCAGGCCAGGGGATCGGCGATCCGGCGGCCGTCATCGCGTACTATGAGAATCTGTTTTTTTCCCATTTGCGCATCGATCAATGACCGTCACCCAGACCGCCACCCCGCTCCACGCCCTGACTTCGCGCCGCTCCTTCAAGTTCCTGCGGGCCCCGGCGCCCAACCCCGACGAACTCGAACAGATCCTGCAGGCCGCCATGGCGGCGCCCGATCATGGCGCGCTGCGCCCGTGGCGCTTCGTCGTGATCCAGGGCGAAGCCATCGGCAAGTTGGCGGACATGGCGCTGGACGCGGTCAAGCGCAGCGGCGATCCGCGCATGACGCCTGAAAAGGAAAAGTCCGTCCGCGAATGGATGGCCGGCGTGCCGCTGTTCATCGCCGTGGCCCAGAAGATCGCCCACGACAACACCAAGATCCCCGAGCAGGAACAGCTTCTGGCCACGGGCTGCTCGGTCATGAACATCCTGAACGCGGTCCACATGCTGGGCTACGCCGCCTTCTGGAGCACCGGCCTGGGCACCTACGTCGAAGACGTGCAGAACGCGCTGGGTCTGGACTCGCTGGATTACCGCTTCCTGGGCTTTCTGGCCGTGGGCACGCCCGCGTGCGCGGTGCCCCCCGCCAAGCGTCCCGATTACCGTGAATTCGTCACGGAATGGACCGGCGCCGCCTGAGGAAAACCCTCACTCCAATGCGGCCCCAAAAGGCCGCGCGGCCCGCTCATCGGCCCTGTCCCCTGTGCTAATCTCGTCAACGGCCTTGCCCATGTATCCCCGGGCGCAGGCCGGCGACGGCAGCGTCCGAGGTCACACGCCTCTGGCAATGCCTTGGTAGGAAGAAAACGCATGACACGATCAAGCGTGGAGACAATACATGAGCCAATATGGGCCGCTGAAGTTGCACGTCCCCGAGCCGACAGGGCGACCGGGTTGCAAGACAGACTTCTCCTATCTGCATCTATCGCCGCCCGGCGAGGTGCCCAAACCCCCCATTGATGTTGCCGCGGTCGACACCGGTCCCCTGGCCTACAGCCTGGTCCGGGTCATCGACAATGACGGCCATGCCGTCGGGCCGTGGGCGCCGGAGATCAGCCACGACATGCTGCGCGCCGGCATGCGGGCGATGCTCAAGACCCGCATCTTCGACGGGCGCATGCTGACCGCGCAGCGCAAGAAGAAGATCTCGTTCTACATGCAGAGCCTGGGCGAGGAGGCCATCGGCACCGCCCACGCGATGGCGCTGGAAAAGGGGGACATGTGCTTTCCCACCTATCGCCAGCAAAGCATCCTGCTCTCGCGCGATGTGTCGCTGGTGACGATGATGTGCCAGCTCATGTCCAACGAGCGTGATCCGCTGAAGGGCCGCCAGCTGCCGGTCATGTATTCCGACCGCGAAAACGGCTTTTTCACGATTTCGGGCAACCTGGCCACGCAGTTCATCCAGGCGGTGGGCTGGGCCATGGCGTCGGCCATCAAGGGCGACACCCGCATTGCCTCGGCCTGGATCGGCGACGGCGCCACCGCCGAAGCCGACTTCCACACCGCGTTGACCTTCGCGCACGTCTACCGCGCGCCCGTCATCCTGAACGTGGTCAACAACCAGTGGGCCATTTCCACCTTCCAGGCCATCGCCGGCGGCGAGGGCGCGACCTTCGCGGGCCGTGGCGTGGGCTGCGGCATTGCGTCGCTGCGGGTGGACGGCAACGATTTCCTGGCGGTCTATTCCGCCTCGCGCTGGGCGGCCGAGCGCGCCCGCCGCAACCTGGGCCCGACGCTGATCGAATGGGTGACGTACCGCGCGGGGCCCCACTCAACGTCGGACGATCCCTCCAAGTACCGGCCCGGCGACGACTGGAGCCACTTTCCCCTGGGCGACCCGATCGAGCGCTTCAAGAAACATCTCATCCTGTTGGGCATCTGGTCCGACGCCGAGCACGACGCGGTCCGCGCCGAACTCGACGCCGAGATCCTGGCGGCCCAAAAGGAAGCCGAGAGCTACGGCACCCTGGTGGACGGCCACGTCCCCAGCGCCGCCAGCATTTTTGAAGACGTGTACAAGGACATGCCGGAGCATCTGCGCCGGCAGCGCCAGCAGCTCGGAGTCTGACCATGGCAATCGATAACAACGCTGGTCCGGCCTCGGCGCCGATGACCATGATCCAGGCTTTGCGCTCGGCCATGGATGTCATGCTTGAGCGCGACAACAACGTCGTGGTGTTCGGGCAGGACGTCGGTTACTTCGGCGGCGTGTTCCGCTGTACCGAAGGCCTGCAGGCCAAGTACGGCAGCTCGCGCGTGTTCGACACCCCCATCTCCGAAGGAGGCATCGTCGGCGTGGCGGTGGGCATGGGCGCCTATGGTCTGCGGCCGGTGTGCGAGATCCAGTTCGCCGACTACTTCTATCCGGCTTCGGACCAGATCGTGTCCGAGGCCGCGCGCCTGCGCTACCGGTCGGTCGGCGAATTCATTGCCCCCATGACCATCCGCATGCCTTGCGGCGGCGGCATCTACGGCGGGCAGACGCACAGCCAGAGTCCCGAGGCGATGTTCACGCAGGTCTGCGGGCTGCGCACGGTGATGCCGTCCAACCCGTACGACGCGAAGGGGCTGTTGATCGCCGCCATCGAGAACGACGATCCGGTGATCTTCCTGGAACCCAAGCGGCTCTACAACGGCCCGTTCGACGGCCACCACGACCGGCCGGTCACGCCGTGGACCGGCCGTCCCGGCAGCGTCGTGCCCACGGGCTACTACACCGTGCCGCTGGAATCGGCGGCCATCGTGCGGCCGGGTTCGGAACTGACGGTGCTGACCTACGGCACCACGGTGCACGTGTCGCTGACCGCGGCCGAGGAAACCGGCATCGACGCCGAAATCATCGACCTGCGCAGCCTGTGGCCGCTGGACCTGGACGCCATCGTCAACTCCGTCAAGAAGACGGGGCGCTGCGTGGTCGTGCACGAGGCCACGCGCACCTGCGGCTTCGGCGCGGAACTGATTGCGCTGGTGCAGGAACACTGCTTCCATCACCTGGAGGCGCCCGTCGAGCGCGTGACCGGTTGGGACACTCCCTATCCGCACGCGCAGGAATGGGCGTACTTCCCCGGCCCGCGCCGGGTCGGCGAAGCGTTCAAACGCGCGATGGAGGCATGACATGGGGATTCATATCATCAAGATGCCCGACATCGGCGAAGGCATCGCAGAGGTCGAGCTGGTGGGCTGGCACGTCAAGGTGGGCGACACGGTCGCCGAGGACCAGCCGCTGGCGGACGTGATGACGGACAAGGCCACGGTCGAGATCCCGTCGCCGGTGGTGGGCAAGGTGATCTCGCTGGGCGGTGATGTTGGCCAGGTGATGGCCGTGGGCGGGGAGCTGATCCGCCTGGAAGTCGAAGGCGAAGGGAATGTGAAGGCGGGCGCTGCTGCGGCGGCGGCGCCGGCGGCGAAAGCGGCTGTGCCTGCGGCTGGCGGGATTGCTGCCGACGGCGCGCAGCGCGCTGGTGGTCCGAGTCTGGTGGAAAGTGGCGTGGCGGCATCGACGCCCGCAACTTCCCCGCCGGCCAGGTCATCATCATCTGCATCAACATCCGCATCTGCCTCTGGCCCCGCGTCGGCGCCGGCCAAGTCGCCAGCCACCCGCCAATCCGGCGGCGCGCCCGCGGCCATTCGCCAGCCCGGTGAAAAGCCGCTGGCCTCGCCCGCCGTGCGCAAGCGCGCGTGGGACCTGGGCGTGGAGCTGCGCTTCGTGCAGGGCAGCGGCCCGGCCGGGCGCATCCTGCACGAAGACCTGGACGCCTGGCTGCAAGGGCAGGGGTCGGCCAGCAGCGCACGCGCCGGGTCGGCCTATGTGGAACGCAACGACGAAGACGCCGTGCCGGTCATCGGTCTGCGCAGGAAGATCGCGCAGAAGATGGCCGAGTCCAAGCGCCGCATTCCGCATTTCAGCTACGTCGAGGAAATCGACGTGACCGAGCTCGAAGACCTGCGCGTGCAGTTGAACGCCAAATGGGGCGAGTCGCGCGGCAAGCTGACGCTGCTGCCGCTCCTGGCCCGCGCGATGGTGGTGGCGCTGCGCGACTTCCCGCAGATCAATGCGCGCTACGACGACGAGGCGGGGGTGGTCACGCGCTATGGCGCGGTGCACATCGGCATTGCCACGCAAAGCGACGGCGGCCTGATGGTGCCGGTGATGCGCCACGCCGAGGCGCGCGACCTGTGGTCCATGGCTGCGGAGATCAATCGGCTGGCGCAGGCGGTGCGCAGCGGGTCGGCCGGCCGCGACGAGCTGTCCGGTTCGACCATCACCATCACCAGCCTGGGTCCCTTGGGCGGCATCGTCACCACGCCGGTCATCAACCATCCCGAGGTCGGCATCGTGGGCGTGAACCGCATCGTCGAACGCCCCGCCTTCCGCAACGGCGCCGTGGTGGCGCGCAAGCTGATGAACCTGTCTTCGTCCTTCGACCACCGCGTGGTGGACGGCATGGACGCGGCGCGCTTCATCCAGGCCGTGCGCGCGCTGCTGGAACAACCCGCGCTGCTTTTCGTGGAGTGAGCATGAGCCAGATCACAAAGACAACGACATTGCTGGTGATCGGCGGCGGCCCCGGCGGCTACGTGGCCGCCATCCGCGCCGGGCAGCTGGGCGTGCCTACCATCCTGGTCGAGGGCGCGCAGCTGGGCGGCACCTGCCTGAACATCGGCTGCATCCCCTCCAAGGCCCTGATCCACGCGGCCGAGGAATTCGACAAGGCGCGCCACTACGCCGGCGAATCGGCGCTCGGCATCGCCGTGGACACGCCGCGCATCGACATCGCCAAGACGGTCGCCTGGAAAGACGGCATCGTCGGCAAGCTGACGGGGGGCGTGGGCGCGCTGCTCAAGAAGAACGGCGTGGAAGTCGTGCGCGGCTGGGCGACGCTTCTGGACGGCAAGACGGCCGAAGTCGAAACGCCCGACGCGGGGCGCGTTCGCATCCAGTGCGAGCACCTGCTGCTGGCCGCTGGCTCCGAACCCACGCCGCTGCCGTCCATGCCTTTCGGCGGCATGGTGGTGTCGTCCACCGAGGCGCTGTCGCCCGCCAGCATCCCGAAGCAGCTCGTGGTGGTGGGCGGCGGCTACATCGGCCTGGAACTGGGCACCGTGTACCGCAAGCTGGGCGCCGAAGTCGCGGTGGTGGAAGCGCAGGACCGCATCCTGCCAACCTACGACGCCGAGCTCACCAAGCCCGTCTCGGCCGCGCTGGGCAAGATGGGCGTGGCGTTGCACCTGGGCCGCAAGGTGCTGGGGTTGAACGGCAAGGGCGACGCGGTGCGGGTGCAGGACGCCAGCGGCGCCGAAACCCTGCTGCCGGCCGACCGCGTGCTGATCTCGGTGGGACGCCGTCCGCGCACGCAGGGCTGGGGGCTGGAAAGCCTGCAGCTGGATCGCAAGGGCAACGCGCTGCGCATCGACGACCAATGCCGCACGTCCATGCGCGACGTCTGGGCCATTGGCGACATCGCCGGTGAACCGATGCTGGCGCACCGCGCCATGGCGCAGGGCGAGATGGTGGCCGAACTGGTGGCGGGCAAGCGCCGCCACTTCCAGCCGGCCTCCATCCCGGCCGTGTGCTTCACCGATCCCGAGGTCGTGGTGGCGGGCCTGTCGCCGCACGAGGCTGAAGCCGCCGGCCTGGATTGCGTGACGGCATCCTTCCCCTTCGCCGCCAACGGCCGCGCCATGACGCTGGAATCCACCGACGGGTTCGTGCGCGTGGTGGCCCGGCGCGACAACCACCTGATCGTGGGGTGGCAGGCGGTAGGCCGTGCGGTGTCGGAGCTATCGACGGCGTTTGGCCAGTCGCTGGAAATGGGCGCCACGCTGGAAGACGTGGCGGGCACCATCCACGCGCATCCCACGCTGGGCGAGGCGGTGCAGGAGGCCGCGCTCAAGGCGCTGGGGCATGCTTTGCATATCTGACGGTCTGCAGACCTGATGCCCCGGCACGGCGCGGCCCGCAAAGGCCGCGCCGTGTTTGCTTTCGTCCTGTTCATGCCGCATGCAGAACCTGCGCGGCGGTCCCATCGGACGCCTGGCGCGCTGGCCTTCAGCGGCTCCCGTCGATGTAAGGCCGCGCCTGCAGGATCAGGATCTTGTCTGCCTGCACGGCCCATTCGATGTCCTGGTCTCCATTTTCCAAGCGCTTTTTCACCTGCCGTCCCACGGCGGCCAGCCGGGCGACCAGCGCATCGTTCAGCACCTGCCGGCCGCCCTCGATGGGCACTTCGCGCACGCCGCCGCCCGCATCCGCCACGAGCTGCGTGTCTTCGGCGGAACGGCTCAGCACCTGAACCGCCTTGGACCAGCTTGAGTACATGACCTGTTCGGCCTGCCGCTTGCCTTCCACCACCTTGATGCCCAATCCGCGCTTGGCGGACAGGTAGGTGACGTGGCGGCGCGAGGCGTCGAAGGGATCGCGCGTGATCATGACGCCCGAGCTGTCCGACGCCGCGGCCCGTTGCACCAGCACCGCCATGACGACGGCGTCCTGCCCGAAGCCTGCGGTGCGGCGCGCCTCGTAAGCCTCGAAGTTGTAGACCGAAGCCCACACCGTCTGCACGGCCCGGGCCAGCGCATCGGCCTGCGTGACGTTCGGCACGGTGGTGTACAGGCCCGCGCCGCTGAAACCCGGCAGGTCTTCGGAATTGGACGAGCTGCGCACGAAGACGCCGTGGCCACCCAACTGCTTTTCCCAGCGGGCGCGCCAGGCGGCCGACAGGGTGGGGTCGGGCGTTGCGTCGACGATGTCCTGGCGCAGCTTGGCCAGTTCGGCGCGCCGCACGTTGGCGTCGCTGGCAAAGTCGGCCCGCTGCGCCAGCGCCGCCAAGCGCGCGGGCACGCCCAACTGGTCCATGAACGCCGCGTATTGGGCAAACGGGATGCAGAATCCATCCGGCACGCTGGCCGCGGGCGGCAACACGGCCGTCAGCGCGCCCAGGTTTGCCGCCTTGACCCCGCAGTGGCGGCTGTCGCGCGTGGTCATGCCGGACAGCGGTTTGAGGGCGCGCACCGACAGGTCGGGCGTGGGCAGCGAGGCGGCAGCGGATGGAGTTGCCGCCGTGGTTGGCGACGCGGCCGGCTGCGCGATGCGCTGCACACGGTAGCCGTTGCTTTCAACGGTCAGTTCGATCCATTGGCCATCATGCTCGCGCAAGGCCGCCACGGCGTCGCGCACATAGGCATTGGGAATGCGCCAGCCCTTTGCCAGCAGGTTCACGTGGGACAGCAGCGTGGATGGGCGCTGCGTGACCAGGCCCGCCACAGGCGTCAGCGCCACGGGCACCTCGTCCAGCACCACGATGTCGGTGGGTGATAGGTCAGCCGTTTCATCCACGGCCTTGACGATGCGCAGCCGTCCTTGCGCGCGCCCGGTGTTCAGCGGCAAGAAGGTCTGCTCGCGCAGCAGTGCCTCCTGCGTGACGAAGTCCAGCCCGGCCCGCCGTGCGGTCGCTTCCTGCAGCGTGGAGTTGCTCTTGAATTTCAGCGGCTCGGGGAAGGTGGCCGCGAGCCGCTGCGCCGTCAGGGTCAGCAATTCTGGCGTCAGCAGATCGCCTTCCCAGAACTCATAGGTAAAGCCGGGCAGGCTGTTCTGCCAGCTCAGCGTGCCGAACAGCAGACGACGATTGGGATCCTTGTACTGCGCCACCAGCGCGGCCCGGTCGCCGGACAGCAGCCGCCGCTCGCGCGCAAAGGTCTCGTGCAGCGCGTACCGCGGCGTGTTGACGTAATAGATGCGGTCGGCGCGCTGGCGGTCGATGATGAACAGCACATGGGGGATTTCCAGCGGCGTGCCGGCGTTATAGACCCGCGCCAGTTGATCGAATTCGGCCCGGGTCTTGATCTGCGCCAGGAATCGCGGGCCTCCCCACCGCGCGTCCTCGGCCTTGCGCGCCTCGACCTCGTCGGGGCGCAGGGGGCGGCCGTTTTCGTACGGGGAGGGTTTGCGGGCGGTTTGGGCTTGGACGGGCGGCGCGCCGGCGCCAACGAGCAGCGCGGAGACGGCCAGCACGGCCAGCGACATCCGCAGTGGAATAAGGGGCCTGAGCGGCGCGCGCGCGAGGATCATGGTCTCGGGGACAGAGCGGCAAAGGCGCCATCATATCCGGCCCGGGAGCGGGATTGCTGCCTGAGGGCGGAAACAACAAGGCCCCCAAATGGGGGCCTTGCATCCAATGCATCTACGGCAAGCCGAAATCAGCCTTGCGCCGTTTCCGCCAGCACGCGCTGGGCTTCTTCAGCGACGCGTTCGGGGGCGGTGCCGCCCACGTGCTTGCGCGCGGCGACCGAGCCTTCCAGCGTCAGGACCTGGTGCACGTCCTCGGTGATGCTGGGGTGGTAGGCCGTGAGTTCGGCGGTGGACAGGTCGGCGAGGTCGCAGCCGCGCTGTTCGCAGTCGCGCACGGCGTGGGCCACGACTTCGTGGGCGTCGCGGAAGGGCACGCCGCGCTTGACCAGGTAGTCGGCCAGATCGGTGGCGGTGGCAAAGCCCTGCAGGGCCGCGGCGCGCATGTTGTCGGCCTTGACCTTGATGCCGCCGGCCATGTCCGCGAAGATCGTCAGCGTGTCGCGCAGCGTGTCGGCCGTGTCGAACAGGCCTTCCTTGTCTTCCTGGTTGTCCTTGTTGTAGGCCAGAGGCTGGCCCTTCATCAGGGTCAGCAGGGCGACCAGGTTGCCGTTGACGCGGCCGGTCTTGCCACGGGCCAGCTCGGGCACGTCGGGGTTCTTCTTTTGCGGCATGATCGAGCTGCCGGTGCAGAAGCGGTCGGCCAGGTCGATGAAGCCCACGCGCGGGCTCATCCAGAGCACCAGCTCTTCGGACAGGCGCGAGACGTGCGTCATGATGAGCGCGCCGGCGGCGCAGAATTCGATGGCGAAGTCGCGGTCGGAGACGGCATCCAGCGAGTTGCGGCACACGCCCTCGAAGCCCAGCGTCTTGGCGACGCGTTCGCGGTCGATGGGGAACGACGTGCCGGCCAGGGCGGCGGCGCCCAGCGGCAGGCGGTTGACGCGGCGGCGGCAGTCGGCCAGGCGCTCGGCGTCGCGGCCGAACATTTCGGCGTAGGCGAGCAGGTGGTGGCCGAAGGTGACGGGCTGGGCGACCTGCAGGTGCGTGAAGCCGGGCATGATGGTGCCGGCGTTTTCCAGGGCGACCGTGGCCAAGGCGTGGCGCAGCTGGCGCAGCAGATCCTGCAGGGTGTCGATTTCGTCACGCAGCCACAGGCGGATGTCGGTGGCGACCTGGTCGTTGCGCGAACGGCCGGTATGCAGGCGCTTGCCCGCATCGCCCACCAGTTCCACGAGGCGCTTTTCGATGTTCAGGTGGACGTCTTCCAGGTCGAGCAGCCACTGGAACGAGCCAGCGTCGATCTCGGACAGGATCTGGGTCATGCCGCGCTGGATGTCGGCCAGATCCTGGGCGCCGATGATGCCCTGGGCGGCCAGCATGTCGGCGTGCGCGAGCGAGCCCTGGATGTCGTGGCGCGCCAGGCGCTTGTCGAAATCCACGGACGCCGTGTAGCGTTTGACGAGTTCGGAAACCGGCTCGGAGAACCGGGCGGACCAGGCCTGCGCCTTGTTGGCGAACTGGTTTTGATCGGAGGAGGGAGTGTTTGCCATGATGGGCAGGATTATAGGGCCTTGCGCCACGCGGGGCGACGGCGGCCCCGGTTTTGCTGGGCCGGAACGCGCAGATGGCGTGAGTTGTCGGATAATCCAGATCAATTTCTAGACCCTGTAGAGCGAGTACGGATCCATGCCCCTGGAATGGGAAGAGCTAGTCACCCAAATTGATACCCATATGCCCCGGGAAATCTGGGCGCAGACGCTGATCGGCATTGGCGCGCTCATCCTGACCGCGCTGTTCGTGCAGTGGGTGGTCGCGCGGGTGGTCCTGCTGCTGGCGCACCGGCTGCTCGTGGTCAGCGGCCACGGCGATTGGGACAAGGCGCTGCAGCGCCGCCGCGCGTACCAGAACCTCTGGTACGCGGTGCCGTTTGCGGTGGTTTCCATGGGCATCGACCTGGTGCCCCATGCCGAGCGGGTGGTCACCATCGTGGGCCGGCTGGCGCACGCGGGCGCCTGGATCTGCGTGTTCATCGCGTTTTCGGGCGTGCTGAGCGCCTGGCAGGACACCTATTCGGCAACGACCCGCGCGCAGACCCGCTCCATCAAGGGCTACATCCAGATCGGCAAGCTGATCCTGATGGCGGTATGCACCGTCCTGGTGCTTTCCATCCTGATCGACCGCTCGCCGCTTTGGATGATCTCCGGCCTGGGCGCGCTGTCGGCGGTGCTGCTGCTGGTGTTCAAAGACACGCTCCTGTCGCTGGTGGCCAGCACGCAGCTCACCAGCAACGACATGCTGCGCATCGGCGACTGGATCGAGATGCCGCAATGCAATGCGGACGGCTTCGTCAAGGACATTGCGCTGCACACCGTGAAGGTGCAGAACTGGGACAACACCGTTACCACGGTGCCGACCTACAAGCTGTTCTCGGAAAGCTACCGCAACTACCGGCACATGTTCGAATCCGGCGGCCGCCGCATCAAGCGCACCATCCGCATCGACGCGGCCAGCGTGCGCTTTCTGACCGACGACGAGGCGCAGCGGCTGATGAAGTTCCGGCTGCTGCACGACTATCTGCAAAGCAAGACCCAGGACATCGTCCAGGCCAACCAGACGCTGGGCGAACTGGCCAGCGTGCCGGCCAACCGGCGCCGTCTGACCAACATCGGCACGCTGCGCGCTTATGCGCTGGCCTACCTGAAGCAGAATCCGGAAATCCGCCAGGACATGGCGATGATGGTGCGCATGATGGAGCCCACCTCCGAGGGCATTCCGGTCGAGGTCTATTGCTTTACCGCCGTGACCGCGTGGGTGGAATACGAACGCATCCAGGGCGACGTGTTCGACCATCTGCTGGCGATCCTGCCCGAGCTGGGCCTGCGCCTGTACCAGCAGCCGTCCGGCGCCGACATCGGCGCCATGGGCGGATACCTGCGCGACAGCGCCATCCAGGCGGCGCTGTCGGCCGTGCGCGACCGGCAAGGATCCATGGACGGCAGTCCGGCGCTGCCGTTCGAGCGCGGCCTGACCGACGGCAAGATGCCGCGCCAGGCGGAATAGGGCCCGTGAGATAATCCGGCCGTTGATTCCCGGGCCTCCAGCCCCCCCGGCGCACCCCTCCACGTCGCAATCTCCAGGCGAACCTCCCAGGCGAAATCCCCGATGTCGAATCCGTTCTTCAACCTGTATTCCCACGGCTTCGCCCGGGTCGCGGTCGGCGTGCCCGAGTGCCGTGTCGCCGATCCCGCGTTCAATGCCGCGCAGACCATCGCGCTGGCGCAGCAGGCTGCCCAAGGCGGCGCGGTGCTGGCGGCTTTCCCGGAACTGGGCTTATCTGCCTACACCTGCGACGACCTCTTTCACCAGAAGGCCCTCTTGGACGCCTGCGAGGCGGCGCTGGCTCAGGTGGTCGAGGCGACCGCCGACCTGGATATCGCCATCGTCGTGGGGGCGCCGCTGCGGGTGGCGCACCAACTGTTCAACTGCGCGGTGGTGGCGGCCGGCGGGCGGGTGCTTGGCGTCGTGCCCAAGACGTATCTGCCGAATTACGGCGAGTTCTACGAAGCCCGCCAGTTCAGCGCGGCTGACTGCGCCATCGGCACGCAGATCGACCTGCTGGGCCAGACGGTGCCGTTCGGGTCCGAGCTGCTGTTCCAGATGGAAAAGCTGCCCCTGTTCCAGTTCCACGTTGAAATCTGCGAAGACGTCTGGGTGCCCATTCCCCCGTCGTCCTATGCCGCGCTGGCCGGCGCCACGGTGCTGGTCAACCTGTCGGCCTCCAATATCGTCGTCGGCAAGTCCGCCTACCGTCACCAGCTCGTGTCGCAGCAATCGGCGCGCTGCCTGTCGGCCTATATGTACACCTCGGCCGGCCGGGGCGAATCGTCGACGGACCTGGCCTGGGACGGGCAGGCGCTCATCTACGAAAACGGCGAGCTGCTGGCCGAATCCGAGCGCTTCCTGAACCATTCCCACCTGCTGTTCTCGGATGTCGACCTGGACCGCCTGTCGCGCGAACGCATGCGCCAGAGCACCTTCGGCCAGTCCGTGCGCCGCCACGCGGACGAAGTCCGCCGGTTCCGCCGCGTGGCGGTGCCGGTCAATCCGCCGCTGGAGGACGCCGAACTGGCGCTGGAACGGCGCGTGGCGCGCTTTCCCTATGTGCCGGCCGACCCGCAGCGCCGCGACGCGCGCTGCAAGGAGGTCTACAACATCCAGGTACAGGCGCTGGCGCAGCGCTTGTCGGCCAGCGGCATGAAGAAGGTGGTCATCGGCATTTCGGGCGGGCTGGACTCCACGCATGCGCTGCTTGTGTGCGCCAAGGCCATGGACGCCCTGGACCTGCCGCGCTCGAACATCCTGGCGGTCACGATGCCGGGTTTTGCCACCAGCACCCGCACGCTGCAGCAGGCGCGCCGCCTGATGGCGGTGGTGGGCTGCACGGCTTCTGAAATCGACATCCGCCCCAGCTGCCTGCAGATGCTCAAGGACCTGGGCCATCCCTACGCCAATGGCGAGCCGGTCTATGACATCACCTTCGAGAACGTCCAGGCAGGCGAGCGCACCAACCACCTGTTTCGGCTGGCCAATTTCAGCAATGCCATCGTCATCGGCACGGGCGACCTGAGCGAACTTGCACTGGGCTGGTGCACGTACGGCGTGGGCGACCATATGTCGCATTACAGCGTCAACGCCAGCGTGCCCAAGACGTTGATCACGCACCTGGTGCGCTGGGTGGCCGAATCGGGCCGGCTGGGCGACGAGGGCGCGCAGGTGCTGCTGGACGTGCTGGGCACCGACGTCAGCCCCGAGCTGGTGCCGGGCGGCGCGGACGACAAGCCCGAGCAAAAGAGCGAGGCCTCGATCGGCCCTTACGAGCTGCAGGACTTCAACCTGTACTACACGCTGCGCTACGGCTTTGCGCCGACCAAGGTGGCCTTCCTGTCGTGGACAGCCTGGCGCGACCGCGAGGCGGGCGCGTGGCCCGAGGCCGGCCACGTCGTGCGCAACGAATACGATCTGGCCGCCATCAAGCGCAACCTGAAGATCTTCCTGGACAAGTTCTTCCGGACCAGCCAGTTCAAGCGCACCTGCATCCCGAACGCGCCCAAGGTGGGTTCCGGCGGCTCGCTGTCGCCGCGCGGCGACTGGCGCGCGCCCAGCGACTCCGAGTCCGTGGTCTGGATGCGCGAGGCCGACCAGATTCCCGACGAGGCGCCTGAAAGCTGAGGGCGGCTGCTGACGGCGGCGCCGCGCACCACATTGGGGCGGCGGCAGAAAATTCGCGGGCGCCGCGTGGCGACCGCGCGGTGTTATTCTCTGTCCATTGCGCCCGGCGCCCGCCTGTGTCACAAGACAGCGGGCCGCGCGGCAGGGCGACGCACCACATCAAAAACCCAGGACGACCAACGTGAAACAAGTCACCGCCATCATCAAACCCTTCAAGCTCGACGAAGTCCGCGAGGCGCTGGCGGAAGTCGGCGTCAGCGGCCTGACGGTTACCGAAGTCAAGGGTTTCGGCCGCCAGAAGGGCCACACCGAACTCTATCGCGGCGCCGAATACGTGGTGGATTTCCTGCCCAAGATCCGCGTCGAAGTCGTGCTGCCCGACGACCAGGTCGAAGCCGCCATCGAAGCCGTCGTCAAGGCCGCCCGCACCGGCAAGATCGGCGACGGCAAGATCTTCGTGACGCCGGTGGAACAGGCCATCCGCATCCGCACCGGCGAGAGCGACGAAGAGGCGCTCTGAGCCTTTGTCTGTACCGGGCCGCACTCGCGGCCCGCGTTCCTACCTGATCAACTGGTTCATCTCCAGAATCGGCATCATCACCGCCAGCACGATCAAGAGGACGAATCCCCCCATCAGCAGTATCAGCGCCGGCTCCAGCAGGGCCGTCATCGCCATCGCGCGCCGCTCCAGGTCGCGCGACAGGTTCTGCGCGCCCCGGTCCAGCAGTTCGGGCAACCGCCCGGTCTTCTCGCCGCTGGCGATCAGGTGCACCAGCAGCGACGGAAAGACCTTTTGCGCGCCCAGCGACGATGACAGCGCCGCGCCCTCGCGCACGCGCGCCGCGGCCTCGTCGACCGCCAGCCGCAGCACGTCGTTGCTGAGCGTGCGCCGCGCGGCTTCCAGCGCGGTCAGCAGGGCCACGCCGCTGCCGCTCAGGATCGCGAGGGTGGACGCAAAGCGCGCGGCGTTCACGCCCAGCACGAAGCGGCCGGCCAGCGGCAGCCGCAGCACGCGCGCGTGCCAGGCCCGCCGCGCGGCCGGTGCGCGCAGCGCGTAGCGCCACAAGGCGATGGCCGCCACGACTGCAATGCCCGTGACCGCGCCCCATTCGCGCACGTAGTCCGACAGCCCCAGCATCACGCGCGTGAGCATCGGCAATTCCTGCTTGGCCTGGCTGAAGGCGGACACCACCTGCGGCACCACATAGCCCAGCAGGAAGATCACGATGACCACCGATACGCTGGCCACCACCGCCGGGTAGATGAAGGCCGTCATGACCTTGCTGCGCAAGGTGTTGCGTTCCTCGATGTAGTCGGCCAGCTTTTCCATCACCTGCGCCAGGTCGCCCGATTCCTCGCCCGCGCCGATCAGCGCACGATAGATTTCGGGAAAGTCGCGCGGCCGCGAGGCCAGCGCCGCCGACAGGCGATGGCCGGCGCGCACGTCGTCGCGCACGCCGCCCAGCGTGGC
The DNA here is from genome assembly GCF_029866465.1 of Achromobacter mucicolens. Taxonomy (NCBI): domain Bacteria; kingdom Pseudomonadati; phylum Pseudomonadota; class Betaproteobacteria; order Burkholderiales; family Alcaligenaceae; genus Achromobacter; species Achromobacter mucicolens. The sequence continues at coordinate 2,160,366 of NZ_CP123364.1, forward strand.
GGCAATGTGTTTTTTCTCGGCCTGCTCCAGCGTGGCGCTAAGCGCCGCATCCAATGGCAGGCGTGCGGCCAGGAGGCTGGCGAGCTGGCGCGTCAGCCACGCCAGATCGGCGTCCGACAGACGCGCGCGCAGCGCCGCGCCCATGCCTTCGGCGCGCGCCGCCAGCGCGGTCGACAAGGGCAGCAAACCGCGGCCGCGCAACTGGTTCCGGGCGCCGCGTTCGGAGTCGGCATCGATCGTGCCGCGCACGATTTTTCCGAGCGCGTCGGTGGCTTCATAGCGATAGGAAGGCATGGCTGTAATAAAGCGGAAGCACCTGCCGAAATCGCCAAGAGCCCCGAATTTAAAGGGTTTCCAGCCCGTCACCTTGCCTATGAAATATGACCGGGATGTTGCAGTCACACCCCGTATACTCCGACGCGCTTTCCCGTTTTTCCAAACGATTTCACGTCTCGGGCACCTATCTCGTCATGCGTCACATCGCGCAATTCAGCCTTGCATTCCTGCTTGCCGCAAGTCAACTCGGACCCGCCGCCGGCACGGCTCACGCACAACAGGCGGACAACCGCGTCAGCCTGAACTTCGTCGACACGGACATCCCCGCCGTGTTGCGCGCGCTGTCCCTGTTCACGCAGCGCAACTTCCTGGTGGACCCCCGCGTCAAGGGCAAGCTCACCCTGGTTTCGGATCGCCCCGTCGATAGCGCGCAGGCGCTGTCCATGCTGACCGGTGCATTGCGGCTGCAAGGGTTTGCCATCGTCGACGTGGACGGCGTGACGCGCGTCGTGCCCGAGGCCGACGCCAAGCTGCAAGGCAGCGCCGTTGTGGGCGGAGCGGGACCGGCAGGCGCCAAGCCTGCGGCTGGCGCGCCGGCCGCGGCGGGCAGGGCGCCCGTGCCCGTGTCGGCCTTTGCCAAAGGCGGGGGCAACAGCGGCGAAATGCTGACGCGGGTGTTCCCGCTGAAGTACGAGAACGCCGCGAACCTGGTGCCGGTGCTGCGCCCGATGGTGCCGCCGAACAACCCGATCAACGCGTACCCCGGCAACAACACGCTGGTCGTGACGGATTACGCGGACAACCTGGAGCGCATCGCCGCGGTCATCGCGCGCATCGACGTGCCCAGTTCGATGGACACGGACGTGGTGCCTGTGCAATCGGCCATCGCGACGGACATCGCCATCCTGGCCTCGCAGCTGCTCGACACGCAAAGCAGCGACCCCACGCAGCGCATCGCGGTCGTGGCGGATCCGCGCAGCAACAGCGTGCTGGTGCGTTCGGGCAGCCCGGCGCGCACGCGCCTGGCGCGCGAACTGATCCAGAAGCTGGACGCGCAGCAGAACCGCGCGGGCAATCTGCACGTGGTGTACATGCGCAACGCGCAGGCCACGCGCATCGCCGAGGTGCTGGGCGGGCTGCTGACGGGCCAGGCAAATTCGGCGCCGGGCGTGGCCCCGGGCGCCAGCAGCAGCACCGGCGGCGCGCAGGGCGGCGCGCGCGCGCAGACCATGGCCAGCAGCTCGGGGACGCAGGCAGGCATGGGCATGTCCAGCCAGTCGGGCTCGTCGCGCAGTGGCCTGTCGGGCGAACAGGAGCGCATCGCGCGCGAAGACAATTCGACGCAGGCGGTGTCGTATTCCGCGGGCGGCGCCACCATCCAGGCGGACCCCGCAACCAACTCGCTCATCATCTCCGCGCCCGAGCCGTTGTACCGCAGCTTGCGTGAAGTGATCGACCAGCTTGACCAGCGCCGCGCGCAGGTGCTGGTGGAAAGCCTGATCGTGGAAGTCAGTGAAGAGAAGGCCGCCGAATTCGGCATCCAGTGGATGACCGGCGCGGGCAACATCAACGGCAACGGCACCAGCTTCATCGGCGGCACGAACCTGGGCGGCAGCGGCATCACCGGCAACGGACCGACCTCGATCGACGCGCTGGGCAGCGGCTTGAGCCTGGGCGTGGTCAAGGGCACGGTCGACGTGCTGGGCAACGAGGTCATCAACCTGGGCGTGCTGGCGCGCGCCATGCAGAACACGGGCGAGGCCAACATCCTGTCCACGCCCAACCTGCTGACGCTGGACAACCAGTCGGCCAGCATCCTGGTCGGCAAGACGGTGCCGTTCGTGACGGGCCAGTACGTGACCTCGGGCAGCAATGGCAGCTCCAATCCGTTCCAGACCATCGAACGCGAGGACGTGGGCCTGAAACTGAACATCCGGCCGCAGATTTCCGAAGGCGGCTCGGTCAAGCTGGACATCTACCAGGAAGTCAGCAGCATCGACGAAAGCCGCTCGAACGCCACCACCGGCATCGTCACCAACAAGCGCGCCATCGACACCAGCGTGCTGATCGACGACGGCCAGATCATCGTGCTGGGCGGCCTGCTGGAAGACAACGTGACGCTCACGTCCAACGCGGTACCGGGATTGAGTTCGCTGCCGGTGATCGGGTCGCTGTTCCGCTACGACACGCGCAAGCGCACCAAGACCAACCTGATGGTGTTCCTGCGCCCGTACGTGGTGCGCGACGCCAACCGCAGCGCCAGCGTCACGATGGACCGCTACGACTACATGCGGCGCGCGCAGGGCGCGGTTCAGCCGCGCGACCACTGGGCGCTGCCGGACATGCAGGCGCCGATGCTGCCGCTGCCGGGCTCGGCGCCGTCGGTGTCGAACAACGCCTACGATCTGCGGCCCGAGCAGCAGGCGGCCACGCTGCGCCGTCCGCCGCCGGCCACGGTCGAGACCTTTGCGGTGCGCCAGTATCCCGGCACGCCGCCCGCGCCCGCCCAGCAACCCATCCGCGCGCCGCGGCCGGTCATGATGACGGTGGCGGTGGACCCCGAGAAGCTGCTATGAGCGCGCACCCTTTACCGTACGCCTGGGCCCGCGCGCAGCGCGCGGTGCTGTCGCTACGCGGGGGGCAGGCGCAGTTGACGGTCAGTCCGCGCACGCCGGAATGGGCCGTGCGCGAGATCCGGCGCTGTCACGGCGATATCGGCCTGACGCGAATCGACGACGAGGCTTTGGAGACGCTGCTGACCGCGGCCTACAGCCACTCGGAAGATGCGGCCTCGGTGATGGGCGTGGCGGAGAACGAGATCGACCTGGACCGGCTGATGCAGGACATGCCCGAGGTGGCGGACCTGCTGGAAGCGCAGGACGATGCGCCGGTGATCCGCATGATCAATGCGCTGTTCGCGCAGGCTGCGCGCGACGGCGCCAGCGATATCCATATCGAACCCTTCGAAACGCATTCCGTGGTGCGTTACCGCGTGGACGGCACGCTGCGCGACGTGGTGTCGCCGCGCAAGGCGCTGCATGCCGCGCTGATTTCGCGCATCAAGATCATGGCGCACCTGGACATCGCCGAGAAGCGCCTGCCGCAGGATGGGCGCATCGCGCTGCGCGTGGGCGGGCGACCCATCGACGTGCGCGTGTCCACGTTACCGACCGGGCACGGCGAGCGCGCCGTGCTGCGCTTGCTGGACAAGGAGGCCGGCCGGCTGCAACTGGAAAAGCTCGGCATGAGCCCGGGCGTTCTGTCGCAGCTGGACCGTCTGATCCGCCAGCCGCACGGCATCGTCCTGGTGACCGGCCCGACCGGCAGCGGCAAGACCACCACGCTATATGCGGCGCTGAGCCGTCTGGACGCCTCCACCAGCAACATCCTGACGGTGGAAGATCCCATCGAATACGACCTGGCCGGCATCAGCCAGACGCAGGTCAATGCCAAGATCGACATGAGCTTTGCGCTCGCCCTGCGCGCCATCCTGCGCCAGGACCCGGACGTCATCATGATCGGCGAAATCCGCGACCTGGAAACCGCGCAGATCGCGGTGCAGGCCTCGCTGACCGGCCACCTGGTGCTGGCCACGTTGCACACCAACGATGCCGTGTCCGCCGTCACTCGCCTGACCGACATGGGCGTCGAACCCTTCCTGCTGGCGTCGTCGCTGCTGGGCGTGCTGGCGCAGCGGCTCGTGCGCAAGCTATGCCCGGCGTGCAAGTCGCCGTCGATGCTGGATGGCGTGCAGGTCTTTCACCCCGTGGGCTGCGAGGCCTGCAACCACACCGGCTACAGCGGCCGCTCTGGCATCCACGAGCTCTTCACGGTGGACGACGAGGCCCGCCGCCTGATCCACGAAGGCCGCGACGAACGCGAACTGCGCCGCGCCGCGGCGGCCGCCGGCATGCGCAGCATGCGCGAAGACGGCCAGCGGTGGGTGGACGCGGGGCAGACGTCGCCAGAGGAAATCCTGCGCGTCACGCGCGACGCGTAGCAGCCGCGCCCGACGCCGCTCCTATCGCCCGGATTTCCCCACGCTGAACGTCACCGTATCGCCCGAACGGCGGCCCAGGGTCGACAGCAGACCGTCCAGCGCGGCGCGATCGGCCTCGTTGGCCGATCGGGCGAACGTGGCTTCGCCCTGGAAGCTGATGCCTTGGGAGCCGCTACCGCCCTGGCCCCTGACGTCGAGCAGGCCGCTTTCCGTGCTGAGGACCAGCGTCGCGCCGGTTTTACCGCCCTGCACGCGCAGCAAATAAGTCCCCACTGGCGAGATGGGCGAGAGCGCAGTCGCGGCGTTGCGCCAGCGCACGTCCACGACCGGGCCGGGGGGAAGCGGGGCGCCCAGGCGCAAGGGCTGCCAGTTGATTTCGAGCATGCCTTGCGGCGACAACGTATTCCAAGGCGCGCCGATCGCAGGCAGAACCGTTGCGGGCACGCGCAGGGACGCTGCGGGCAGCGCCAGACCGTTCCACCCCGGGCGCGCGCGCAACGTGCCTTGCAGCCAGGGATGCGAAATGTCGAGCGCCATCGTGTCCCAGCGCCATTGCCATTGCACCGCTTGCGGCAGCACGCGGCGCGCGCCTTCGGAGCCAAGGGCGATCCACGCGCTGCCGTGCCACAGCGTGCCGCTCGCGTCGGCCAACGTGACCGGCGCGTCGGCGGGCAAGAGCGCCAGCACCCATCGCGCAGGCAGTACGGCGGCACCCGCAGCTGCGGCGCACAACACGCCAGCCAGCCACAGGCCCGCCACGCGGCGTGAAGGAAGTTTCAGCGGCATCAGCGGCTCCCGGCCGCCTGCGGCGGCAGCAGCACGACCTTGCCGTTGACCAGGCCCGGCAGCGGCCGTCCGTTGGCGTTTGCGGCGCGCGTCAGGTCCACCTGCGAGATGGCCAGTCCCCAATCGCGCCCCGCGCCGTCCAGCCAGCGCATCAGCGCCGATGACGGCGCCTGCGCCAACGACAGCGCGACGCCGCCCGCGTCGGCATCGGCCAGCGTCCATTGCCCGGCGGGCAGGCCGGCGCGTTCCAGGCTGGCCGACAGTTCCTGCGTGCTGGGCATGGCCCCCGCGGGCACCGCGTTGCGCTGACGCAGGGAGGGGGCTTGCGCCGTCAGGTCGGCGACGGTGGCGGCCTGCGTGCGCAGGCCTGGCAGCTCGGCGTGCAGTTTGCGCACAGTGTTCAGGGCGGGCTCGATCAGCGTCACAAAGCCAATCGCCGCGCCCAGAAGCAACGCGGCGCCGGCGACGAGGCGGCGTTCGCGCGGGGCCAACGCCTGGTAGCGCGCTCGGGCGCGCGCCAGCGCGGGGTCCACGGGTTTGCGGGCGGCCTGCCACGCGGCTTGAAGTCGATGTAGCGGTGTCATGGTTGGCTGCGCACGATGCGCCAGGTGTTGTCGGTGTCGCCGCGCTCCAGCTTCAGCCCCAGGGCGGCGGCTTGCTGGATCAGCGCCGGCGTTTCAGCGACGCGTTGCGCTTGCGGGCCGGCGTCCGCCAGTTGCAGCGTGAGCGCCTGGTCGGCATATGTCAGGTGAGCGACCTTGTCGGCGGCAAAGGGCAGCGCCTGCGCGGCGGCGCGGGCCAGCGGCAGGAAGTCGCCGGCGCTGGTGGCGCCGCGATTGGCCTGCAACGCGTCCAGCCCCTGCTGCGCCTGGCGTGCCGGGTCCAGCACGACGGGCACGTTCGGAAATGCCGCCAGCACCTGGTCGTGCATGCCACGCCGCAAGGTGTCCGCTTCGCCGCGCAGTTGCGCGGCATACAGGTTCAAACCCGCAATCCACACCACGGCCGCCAGCGCGCCCCATCGCCACACCGGCCGCCAGCGTGACACGCTGACCGGCGCAAGATGCGGCATGGCCAGCGACCAGGCGGGCGAGGGCGCGTGCCAGCGCGGATCGGCAGGGTCGCGCAGCGGCGCATCGGTGGCTGGCGCCAGCGCTTGCGGGGCGATCAGCGCGCGCACGCGCAGGCCTTGCTCGCTCAGCAGGCCCCACGCGCGGCGCACCGGTTCGCGCGGGGACCAGGCCAGCGCAACGGACCCGTCAGCGGCGCGTGCGCCGTGACCGATGGCAAGGCCATCCAGGTCGCTCAGGACCAGCGGTTCCAGCGCGCCGCGCACGGCTGCCCCGAAGTGCGCGCGCGCCACGGCGGGAATCTGCACCGTGGCCGAAATGACGTCGGCCGGGTGCAGAACCGCTTCGCACGCGGCCTGGGGCCAGGCGTGTCCAAGAGCGCGTAGCGCCAGCTCGCCTTGCCGCACGCAGCGGCCGCGCCGGTCGAACCAGGCGTAGGGCAGCGGCGAATCGGCGCCAAATTCCTCCAGCGCGGGCAGGGCGATGCGCAGGGTGTTCTTCAAGGTGTTTCTCTCGTCCAGAGGGTTTCGGGAGCGGCCGGCGGGGCGCTGCGCATCAGCGCCTGCATGGAGACGCGCGCCCGTTCATAGACCACGGTGCCGCTGGCCAGGAACCAGCTGCTATTGGTGGAGACGGCGGGTGCGGGCGTCTTCATGCCCGTGCCCGCCAGCCGGTTGGCGAAGTCGCCGGTGTTGTTGAACCAGTTGCCGCGGTCGCGCTCGCCCGCCAGGGCACGGGCCTGCGCCAGCGACAGCCCCGGCACCAGCGCGGCGATCACCTCCGCGGGCGCGGTGTTGACGTTGACCTGGGTGGCCGACGGCAGCAGCGTCATCGTGCGCCGCAACGCGTTTCGCATGGGCGGTTCAAGGTCCAGCAGCGCCGCGACTTCGTCCACGCCGCGCGGCAACGGCGCGCGCGCCAGCGGGCCGGGCTGCGCCGCGGTGTTGGGCGCGTCCGCCGCCAGCGCGGGCGGCTGCGCGGCCGCAACGATGTCGACGATGCGCGCGGCCAGCGTGTCGGGCAATTCCAGCGTGCCGAGCAGGCGCCGCAGAATCTCTTCCTGCTCGGGCTGCGCCACGCCATTGCGCGCCAGGTTGTAGAGGTTGTACTTGCCCTGTTCGTCCTGGACCCCGCCCGAGAACACCGCCACGCGGTCGTCCCCGGGGCGCTCGATACGGGTGTCCAGCACCGGGGTCGCCCAAATCTGGTCGCCGCGGGTGGTGGGCTCGCGCCGGCCATGGTCGCGCACCACCAGCCGCGCCCAGTCGATGCCGCCCGCAAGCATCGCGCGCGCCTGCACGCGCGCCAGTTCGTTCTCCACGCGCCGCGTGCTGGCGGTCTGCCGCTGGAACAGGCTGGTGGTCAGCGCGGCCACGATCGCAACCACGATGAGCGCGCTGACGACCGCCGCGCCGCGTTGGCGGTTCCCGCCGCCTCTCCCATGACCGCTGCATGAGGCCTGTGTGTGAACAGCCCTGCGGCTCATGGCAGCTCCAGGATGCGCGAGTAGCGCCGCAGATCGCCCGGCACGCCACGATCAAAAACAATCTCCAGCCCGCTGGGCGCCGCCGCGAACGCCGCGTTCGCATCCACCCAGCCCACGCCCGGCACCCAGGCGCGCAGTGCAAGATTGCGCACGCCCGGCAAAAGCAGCACGCCGTCAACGGCCGCCGGCAACGGACTGCGCGGCGCGGACGGGCCACTCGTGCGCCACAGGCCGTCTTTGCGGACCTGCCATTGAACACGCTGCCACAGGCCGTTGCCATCGGGATCGGGACGCAGGACTTCCAGCGTCTGCCCGCCGGCGGCGCGCGGCAACAGCCGCAGGCCCGTCGTGAACGACACCGCGTCCAGACCCGGTGAATCGAACGCAGGGCCCGCGTACGACAGCTCCACATCGCGCGCCATCTGACCCAACGTGCGTACGATGGCGTCCGTGTCCTCGGCCTGCGCGGCGATAAGATCGCGCGCACCCGACACGCTGGCCAGGCCGCGCCAGGCCATCAGGCTGACAAGCGCCATCAGCGCCAGGGCGACCAGCACCTCGATCAGCGTGAAGCCAGCCTGGGATTGCGGTGGGCGGCGCACAGTCATCGCAGGCTGGACAGCAGTCCGTCGAGCTGCAGCAGGATCGCGCCATCGCGCGAAGACGCGGCGTCGTGGACCTTCACCGACACCTGCCGAAAGCTGCGGTTCATCGAATTGGTGAAGACCAGTTCGCACTGCAGCGCCAGGCCGCCTTGCGGACACGGCACCGTCTGCGAGCCGGCGCGCGGCAGCGTCTGTTCCAGTCGCAGCTGCGTAAGCGCGTTCTGCGCCGCCAGCAACGCCAGGGTCTTGTCCTGCAGCGCGCGGTTGTTCGCGGCCATGACGCCCGTGGCGCGCAACGCCGCGCCCATCGCCACGGCGATGATCGCCAGCGCGACCAGCACTTCAATCAGCGTGAAACCGCGTTCGCGGTTGCGCGAACGCGGCAATGCCGCGCCATCGAGGGCGGTTTGGGCGGATACGTCAGCGGATCTCATAGCGTCCCGCGGCATCGCGTTGCAGTGTCACGCGCACCTCTGCCGCGCTCAACGTCAACGTCATGGGCGCGGCCACCCATTCCGTATTGAAGATCAGCGGCCGGTCCGGATCGAGCCGCCATTGCACCGGGCTGGCCGACCAGGCCTGCGGACGCAACACCTCGTCCGTGTCGAGACGGTCGGGAGGCACCGGGATGTCGTCTTGCGCGGTAGGGCCCGCCGCGCGGCCGTTGCGCTCGAACGACCACCCCTGGCCGTTTGCCAGCCAGCGGATCGGGCGCCCGTCGCTGCGCGCTTCGCTCTGCGCCACGGTGAACGCGTCCGCCAGCCGCTCGGCGTCGGCGCGCAGACGATTGTCGCCACGGCCGACCGATAGGCTCACCATGCTGGCCGCGATGGCCACGATCACCAGCACCACCAGGACTTCGACCAGCGTGAAGCCGCGTTCAGAGTTCCCAGGAACCGATGTCGGCATCGCCGCTTTCTCCGCCGGGCTTGTTGTCCGCGCCGAACGAGAAGACATCGACGTCGCCTTTGACGCCGGGGCTCAGATATTGGTAGGGGTGTCCCCACGGATCGTTGGGCAGCTTGTCCAGGTAGCCACGCCAGTTGGCAACGCCCTCCGGCTTCTGCGCCAGCGCGCGCAGGCCCTGCGCCGTGGTCGGATAACGGCCATTGTCCAGCCGGTACAGCTTGAGCGCCTGCATGATGCCCGCAATGTCCTGCCGGGCGGCCGCCTGACGCGCCTGATCCGGGCGATCGAGCACGCGCGGCACCACCAGCGCGGCCAGAATCCCCATGATCACAATCACCACCATGATCTCGATGAGGGTGAAGCCCTGCTGGCGGGCAAGCCCGCGCGGTAACTGACGCACTTTGCAACTCCGGTCTTTCAGTAGAAGCCCGGGATTGTGGACATGAAATATGACAGTAATGCGCACGCCGGCAGGTCACCCGCCGGCATTCACTTCAAGCGCGTGATCCCACCCGGCGCGTCCTGGGCAGCCGGCGCGGCCAGGCGGCTCGCGCGGCCCGACTGCTCGACCGTCACGGCGTCCGCCGCGATGTCGCGAAGCACGATGCCCGGCGCCACTTCAGCCCCCGCGCGCCAAGCCAGCGGCGGTCCGCCGTCCACGCTCAGCACGGCCGCACCATCGGGCCCAGCCGCGATCACCCCCAGCACCGTTATCTGCGTGCGCATGGCTTCGTCCTTGCCGAACCACAACGCGACCGGCGTATTGTCGGCCGCACGCGGCGCAGCGGCCGAGACCGCCGGGGGCAGGGGCCCGGGCTGTGGCGCAAACAGGATAGACGCCCACACGCCAAGCCCCGCGGCAAAAACCAGCACGGCAAGGACACGCAGCAAAGCGGGCGCGGAGGGCAGGGGCAGGCGCAGGATTAAAGGCATGGGATTGAACGGCAGATGAAGCAACGCGGCCGACTATAGCGGCGATTCATGACAGCAATGTTGGGTGTCTCACACCCATGGAAGTGAATGCTGGTCTGCCGCAATGTCTCTCTGGGTGTCAGACACTCGACACGATCATCTCCCCCCAAAGAATTCCGACCCAAACCCCGCCACACGCGAAGCGTCATCGCCACGACGCAAGACACCGCGTAAGTCCCCGGAGGCCGCCCGCGCGGCCGAACGGGGACGGGCACCGCAAGCCGCTTCAACCCCGGGCACGTCTCCAACAGAACGCCAAGCACGCTGACCGTCCCGCCGCCCGGAAAACTTCAACTGCTCGAGTCCGGTGCGGTGGCGGCCCGGGGTGCGCGGGGCGTCGATAAGCCCGAGGGAATCTGAAGGGAGCCGAAGGCGGACGAAGATGACGACGGGGGGGGCCGCCTAGGCAAGTCCGGAGCGAAGGCTCCGGACCGCAATCGTGGCCCCGCGCGCCCCGGGCCGTCGCCGTGCCGGACGTCTCAAGAACTCAACCCCAGGCAAGCCAAAACGCAAAAAGCGAACAAGCCGTCAGGCAGCTCGGGGAGAAGCTCACCGGCATGTCGTGTCGAATTTCCGAGTGTCAAACACCCGCCATCACCACATTCCCAGCCGCCGAAAACCCACCCGCTCCCTTGCCTCGCAGGCAAACGAACCCACCGAACTGCACACCTGCATTGCCTCATCCGCAAAAGAATCCTGATTCAGCAATCAAGGTTTCTCGCCTTTGCTTCACGGGTCTTTCACGTTTGGTCGCCACCATGTCGGCCAGCGTAAGACCCCCTTCATGAAAAAGAGAAGAGAAGCAATGCAGACATTGAATTGGAGAAGATGGTGCGCCATGTTGCTGGCGACCAGCGTGTTGGCCGGCTGTGGAGGCGGCGATGACGATGACGACGAAGCCCCCGTGGCCCCGCCGACCCAGCCGCCCGTGACAACGCCGGGCGAGGCGAGCGCCAGCAAGGTGCTGTTTGTCGGCGTGGACGGCCTGACGTATGACGCGCTGCGGCGCGGCGTGGCGGACAACACGCTGCCCAACCTGAGCCAGCTGACCGCCACCCGCGCCTGGACCGGCGGCGTGACCGGCACCGTGACCCAACAGCCCACGCTCACCGCACCTGGCTGGGCCACCTTGCTCACCGGGCAATGGGCCGACGTCCACGGCGTGCGCTCCAATGCACAGAGCCAGGGCATGAAAGCCCCCAGCCTGTTCCAACGCATCAAGACCGCACAGCCTGAAGCGCGCACCGCCGGCGCCTTCAACTCTCCGCTGCTGGCCAGCCTTTTAAACATCGACCGCGACGCCGGCTACGTCCAGACGCTAACCGACTGCGCAGGCCAGGACGACTGCGTCGCCTCTCAAGCCCGCGACCGCATCGCCGAAGGCTACGACCTCGTCGTCGCGCAATTCGGCGCGCCCGAACGCGCCGCTGCCGAAAACGGCTTCGGCACCACCTACGACGCCGTCATCCGCCAGACCGACGCCGCCCTTGGCGTCCTGGCCAAACAGCTGGCCGACCGCCGCGCCGCGCATCCCAACGAAAACTGGCTCATGGTCGTCGCCACAAGCCACGGCCTGGACAAGACCGGCGGCAGCGACGGCCTGCCGTTCTCCTCCAACAAGACCATTCTGCTCGCCGCCAATCAGCCCGCGCTGCTCGGCGGCAGCGCCGACGACGCCTCGTTCGACGGCGTATGGGACACCAACTGGTACGCGCTGCCCAGCGCGGCCGACGTGGCGCCCACCGTCCTGTCGCACCTGGATGCCTTGCCCGACGCCGCCGCCTACGACATGGCCGGCACCGCGCTTAGCGAGCCGCTGGCGCTGCGCCGCGTCGCCACCCGCACCTCCATGGACAACAAGAGCGTCACCGTCACCTGGGTCCGCGTTGGGGAGCCCGCCGGCGACATCGTCGTCAGCCGCGACGGCAAGGAAGTCGCGCGCCTGCCCGGCACCGCCACCGAATACGTCGACACCGGCTTCACCTTCACTGCAGAGGGCGTGCATGAAGTGGCCTACAGCGTCTCCACCGGCCACGCGGTCAGCGCCGCGCGCGCCACGGTCGTCTACGTCAAGCCCGTGCCCCTCTTGGCCTCGCTGCGCACCGGCCTGACCATGTTCTTCCCCTTCGAGGGCGACGTGGCCGACAAGGCCGCCGGCGGCGGCGCGATCACGCCCTTCGACGGCACCCAGGCGCCCGCCTATGCCGACCCCGGCGTGTACGGCAAGAGCTTCCGGAACGAGCGCGGCTCGGCGGCCCTGGGCGCATTCAAGCTGGACTATCCGGCGGGCCTCCTGGACAGCGTGCAGGCGTTCACCATCGGCTTCTGGTTCCAGTCCGACGGCACCGCCAATGACCGCTCGATCATCGGCAATAAAGACTACAACTCCGGCGGCAACCCTGGCATCACCATCGCCCAATGGGCAGGGCCCGAACTGCGCTTCAACATCGCTGGCGGCGGCAAGCGCGCGGACATCAACGGCGTGAAGTTCACGCCCAACAAGCCCGTCTACATCGCCATGACCATCGACAAGACGGCCCGCACCATGACCGCCTACCGCTACGACAGCGAACTGGGCTTTGTGCGCAGCGTGACCTCCACCGCCACGCCCGGCGTCAACCTGGCCCAGGTCGCCGGCATCTTCGGTCCGCACATCGGCCTGAACGAAGACGGCCGCGGCACCTACGGCATCTGCTGCGCCGGCACCAAGGGCCCGTACACGATGATTTTCGATGACCTGGCGTTCTGGTCGCGGGCGTTGACCGAGGAAGAAGTGAAGTCCCTCGCCCTGTCCGGCAAGTCCGTCCACGAACTGTTTCCCTGATGTCCCAAGGATAAATACCCCATGAGCAAGTCCATGATTTTGCGCGGTTTCCTGCGCGCCGGCGCGGTGCTGATGCTGACCGCCACCCTGGCCGCCTGCGGTGGCGACGATGGCGGCGACGACGACGCCGCCACGCCTGGCAATCCCGGAACGCCCACCCAGCCCGAAACGCCCACCACGCCGCCGCCGGCCAAGCCCGAACTGCGTTGCGCGCCCTGAGCCGCGCCTATTCCAGACACATAGGAAAATCCTCCGTGAAGTCCGATAAAGACACGATCCACGCCGGCAAGCGCCGGTTCCTGCGCAACGCCGCTGCCTCCACGGCGGGCCTGACTGCGCTGTCGATGTTCCCGCCCGCGATCCGCCGCGCGCTCGCCATTCCCGCCAATAACCGCACCGGCACCATCAACGACGTCGAGCACGTGGTCATCCTGATGCAGGAGAACCGCTCGTTCGACATGTACTTCGGCACGTTCAAGGGCGTGCGCGGCTTTGGCGACCGCATGACCATCCCGCTGCCGCAGGACCGCTCGGTCTGGGAACAGACCAACGGCACGCGCGTCGTCATGCCGTATCACCTGGACAGCACGCAGGGCAACGCCCAGCGCGTGGCCGGCACGCCCCACGACTACGTGGATGCGCAGATGGCCTGGGACGGCGGCCGCATGTATCAATGGCCCCGCTACAAGCAGAACCAGTCGATGGGCTACTACCGCCAGAAGGAAGTCGAGTTCCAGTTCGCGCTGGCCGATGCCTTCACCCTGTGCGACGCCTACCACTGTTCCACCCACGGTGGCACCAACACCAACCGCCTCTTTCACTGGACCGGCACCAACGATCCGCTGGCGCAGGGCAACGGCCCCTCGACCCGCAACCAATGGGACAGCCTGGGCGCCTCGAACATCGGCTGGACCTGGAAGACGTATCCGGAGCGCCTGCAGGAAAACGGTGTGACGTGGAAGGTCTACCAGAACCTGCCCGAGAACTTCGGCGACAACCCGCTGGCCGGCTTCCAGCAGTACCGCCGCGCCAACGAACTGGCGGGCAACGGCAGCAATGGCGCGCCTTACCCGGCCTGGACGCCCAGCATGGACGCGGCCAATCCGCTCTACAAGGGCACCGCCAACACGATGCCGGACGGCGGCTTCCTGCAGGCGCTGCGCGACGACGCGATGAACGGCACGCTGCCGCAGGTGTCATGGATCGTGGCGCCGGCAACCTACTCCGAGCACCCCGGCCCCTCCAGCCCCGTGCAGGGCGCCTGGTACATCCAGGAAACGCTGGACGCGCTGACCGCCAATCCGGACGTCTGGAGCAAGACCGTCCTGCTCATCAACTTCGACGAGAACGACGGCTACTTCGACCACGTGCCGCCGCCCGCCGCGCCCTCGCTGAATGCCGATGGCTCGATGGCCGGCGCCTCCACCGTCAACACCGACCTGGAGCGCCACACGCACGCGTCCGCCCAGGACGCGGCCGACAACCGCGTCTACGGCCCCGGCCCTCGCGTGCCGATGTACGTCGTGTCGCCCTGGAGCCGTGGCGGCTGGGTCAATTCCCAGGCCTTCGACCACACCTCCGTGCTGCAATTCCTGGAAGCCCGCTTCGGCGTGAAGGAAGAGAACATCAGCCCGTGGCGCCGCGCCGTGCTGGGCGACCTGACCTCGGCCTTCAACTTCGCCACGCCCAACGACGAAAAACTGCCCGACCTGAACATCCTGACCCGCAGCGGATCGGACCAGGAACGCGCCGCGCAGGAAGCGCTGACCGCCGTGCCGCTGCCCGATCCCTCCACGCAGGCCAAGGGCGTGCAGGAGCCCGGCGTGCGTTATTCCCGCGCCTTGCCGTACGAGCTGCACGCGAGCGGCCGCAGCCAGCCGGGCACCGGCAACATGTGGCTGGTGTTTTCAAACACCGGTAAACAGGCCGCGGTGTTCCATGTGTATGACCGCCTGCATCTGGACCGCCTGCCGCGCCGCTACACCGTGGAACCGGGCAAGCAGCTCGAAGGCAGCTGGGACACGGCGGCCGACGGCGGCAAATATGACCTGTGGGTCCTGGGCCCCAACGGCTGGCACCGCCATTTCGCCGGCGACGTGGCGCATGACCGCACGGCGCAGCAGGATGCCGAGATCCGCGTCTGCTACGACATCGCCAATGGCGACGTCTACGTCAGCTTCATCAACGCCGGCAAGACCCCGTGCACCTTTGAAGTCACGCCCAACGCCTATTACGCCAACCACGAGCGCTGGACCTTCACGGTCGCAGGCGGCGCGCAGGTCGAGCAGCATTGGGCGCTGGCGGGCAGCCACGCGTGGTACGACTTCACGGTGCGGCTGGCCGAGGATCCGTCGTGGCTGCGCCGCTTTGCCGGCCGCGTCGAAACCGGCAAGGCGTCCGTGACCGATCCGGCCATGGCGATGTAAACGTCACGCGGCGGTCTGCGGTTCGCGTGCGCGGAAAGCCTGCGCGCACGCCTCGCAGATCGCCGCAGTGATGCCCTGGCGGGCGTGTTCGCGGCGTTCCAGCATGCCAATGGAACGGGACAGCGGCCCCAGGTCGTCGGGCAGGTGAAAGATCCGCAACTCCGGACTGTGCTGCCAGTTCGCGCCGTTGATCAGCGGCAGCAGCGTCACGCCGACTTCCTGGCGCACCAGTTCCACCAGCGTCTCGATCGCGTTCAGTTCCAGGAAGTCATTGACCGGCACCGCCATCCGGCGCAGCAGCCGGTCGATCTGCAGCCCGGTGCGCTGGGTGCGGTCAAAGCGCAGGAACGGATTGCCCGCCAGCACTTCGCGGGCGTCCTTGCCGGCCGCCGAGCGCGGGGCGATCACCACCATCTGTTCTTCATAGAGTGCGGTCCAGCGCGTGCTGGCCATCTTGCGCCCGGCTTCCACCAGAAACGCCGCGTCCAGCTCGCCGTCCTCGACCTTGCCCGCCAGCTCGCTGGCCTTGCCCGACAGGATGCGCACGTCCAGCTTGGGGTGGGCCTTTTTCAATCCCGAGATGACCTTCGATAACGTCCCCATGCAGGACACGATGCTGCCCACCGACACGGACCCGGCCAATTCGCCGGGCGCGGTGTTCGGCCGCCGCAGTCTGTCGTATAAATCAAGCAAGTGCTTGATTTCAGGAAGCAATTCGCGCCCGGCCGCGTTCAGGATGGCCAGGCGCCCGCTGCGGTCGAAAAGTTCTCGCCCCAGCTCGGCTTCCAGCGAGCGCATCTGAAAGCTGACGGCCGCCTGCGTCAGGGCCACTTGCTCGGCCGCTTCCGAGAAGGAACCATGGTGCGCGACAGCCAGAAACGTGCGCATGAACCGGATCGTATTCATAAAAAATTCTTTTATGACGGAACAAAAAATCAAATTGATTTAATTAAAGCACGAGAGTAACTTCGCCCGCTTAACCTTATGAGACCCGCCACATGAAAACCTTCGACTGGGCCAACCCGTATCCTTCCGTCCGCATTCCGCTGTTTGCCCGCAACGTGGTTTCCACGTCGCACCCGCTGGCTGCCCAGGCGGGGCTGCGCATGCTGCTCAAGGGCGGCAACGCCGTGGACGCCGCCATCGCGGCCGCGGCCACGATCGTCCTGGTCGAACCGGTTTCCTGCGGCCTGGGCGGCGACTGCTTTGCCATCGTCTGGGACGGCAAGGAGCTGCACGGCCTGAACTCGTCGGGCGTCGCGCCCGCCGCCTGGAACACCGAATACTTCAAGCGCAAGTACGGCACCGACGCCAATGGCCTGGCCATCCAGCCCAAGCGCGGCTGGGACGCGGTCACGGTTCCCGGCGTGGTGGCCGGCTGGGCCGCGTTGCATGAAAAGCTGGGCAAGCTGCCGTTCGAACAACTGTTCGAACCCGCCATCGAGATCGCCGAACGCGGCTACGCCGTGCCGCCCGTCGTGGCGCACAAGTGGGCCGCCGCCGCCGAGGAACTGAAGTCGCAGCCTGGCTACGCCCAGGCCTTCCTGCCCGAAGGCCGCGCGCCCAAGGTCGGCGAGCACTTCCGCTTCCCCGACGCCGCCAACACGCTGCGCCGCATCGCCGAATCCAAGGGCCGCGACTTCTACGAAGGCGAACTGGCCGAGCGCATCGCCGCCTTCAGCAAGGAATGCGGCGGCGCGATGACGCTGGAAGACCTGCGCGGCTACCGTCCGGAATGGGTCAAGCCCATCTCCAAGTCCTATCGCGGCTACGAGCTGCACGAAATCCCGCCGAACGGGCAGGGCATCGCCGCGCTGATCGCGCTGGGTATCGTCGAACGCTTCGACATGGCCGACATTCCCGTGGATTCGGTGCAATCGCAGCACATCCAGATCGAAGCCATGAAGCTGGCGTTCGCCGACCTCTACAAGTACGTCGCCGACCCGCGCGCCATGCAGGTCACGCCCGAGCAGATGCTGTCGGACGCTTACCTGGACAGCCGCGCCAAGCTGATCCGCCTGGACCAGGCCACCCGCTTCGAGGCCGGCCGTCCGCACGCGGGCGGCACCATCTACCTGACCGCCGCCGACGAAAACGGCATGATGATCTCGTTCATCCAGTCCAACTACATGGGCTTCGGGTCGGGCGTGGTCGTGCCGGGCACGGGCATCAGCATGCAGAACCGCGGCGTGGGTTTTTCGATGGATCCCAAGTCGGCCAACGTGGTCGAAGGCGGCAAGCGTCCGTTCCACACCATCATCCCGGGTTTCCTCACGCGCGGCGGCAAGCCGGTCATGAGCTTTGGCGTCATGGGCGGCGACATGCAGCCCCAGGGCCACATGCAGACCGTGGTCCGCATGATCGACTACCACCAGAACCCGCAGGCCGCATGCTGCGCCCCGCGCTGGAAGGTCAACCGCGACTTCACGCTCGACATCGAGACCAATATGAAGGCTTCTACGATTGCGGGACTGAAGGACCTGGGGCATGCTTTGAAATCCGTTGACGATCCGTACATGGATTTCGGCGCCGGCCAATTCATCTGGCGCATGTCCGAAAACGACAACGAACTGGGTTACGTCGCCGCTAGCGACAGCCGTCGTGACGGCCAGGCGGTGGGCTTCTAAAGCGCTTCCTTAAACCGGCAAATGCAGCAACAAGGGGAATAAACACAATGAAACGCTTGACCATGACCTTCGGCGCCAGCCTGCTGGCGCTGGCCGCCGGCGCCGCCAGCGCCCAGAACATCCGCATCGGCCTGCAGGAAGATCCCGATGTTCTGGATCCGCACCGCGCCCGCACCTACGTGGGCCGCATCGTGTTCACGTCGCTGTGCGACAAGCTGGTGGACATCGATCCCAAACTGCACTTCGTGCCGCAACTGGCCACCTCGTGGTCGTTCAGCGACGACAACAAGGTGCTGACCTTCAAGCTGCGCGACGACGCGTCGTTCCACGACGGCACCAAGTTCGACGCGGCCGCGGCCAAGGCCAACCTGGAACGCGCCATGAGCCTGCCGGACAGCCTGCGCAAGGGCGAGCTCCGTTCGGTCGCCAAGGTCGACGCGCCGGACGCCACCACGCTGGTGCTCACCCTGAAGGAACCGGACGCCACGCTGCTCGCGCAGCTGTCCGACCGAGCCGGCATGATGCTGTCGCCCAAGACCTTCTCGGACGACGTCGCCGCCGTGGGCCGCAAGCCCATCTGCTCGGGTCCGTACAAGTTCGTCGAACGCATCCAGAACGACCGCATCGTTCTCGAAAAATTCGACCAGTACTACGGCGCCAAGGACTACGCGTTCAAGCGCCTGACGTTCCTGCCCATCCCGGACACCACCGTGCGCCTGTCCAACCTGCGCGCCGGCGACCTGGACATGCTTGAGCGCCTGAATCCGTCCGACGCCCCGCAGGTCAAGACCGACGCCAACCTGACGTTCGCACCGGTCGCGGGGCTGGGCTTCCAGCAGTTCATGTTCAACGTGGGCAACGGCAAGCGCGCCGAAGACAACCCCTTCAAGAACAAGCTGGTGCGCCAGGCATTCCAGTACGCCATCGACCGCAACGCCATCAATGAAGTGGCCGGCGGCGGCATCTTTGAACCGGCCCAGCAGCCGTTCCCGCCCGCCAGCCCCTATCACAGCGACAAGTTCCCCGTCACCCAGCGCGACGTGGCCAAGTCCAAGAGCCTGCTCAAGCAGGCAGGCTTTGACCGCGTGAAGGCCGAGCTGGTGTTTGGCAACAACACCACCACCTCGTCCATCGCCGAAATCGTCCAGGCGATGGCGGCCGAGGCGGGCTTTGACCTGTCGCTGCGCCCGACCGAATACGCGGCGCTGCAAAAGGAAGCCTCGGGCGGCAACTTCCAGATCGTGATGCTGGGCTGGTCCGGCCGGGTCGATCCCGACGGCAACATCCACGCCTTCGTCACCTGCAAGGGCGCGCTGAACGACGGCCACTACTGCAACCCTGAAGTCGACAAGCTGCTCAACCAGGCGCGCACGGTGCCGGACGAGGCCAAGCGCAAGGCCATCTACGACCAGGCGCAGACCATCATCCAGGACGAACTGCCCGGCGTGTACAACTACTACCAGCCGTGGCCCTTCGTCATGAGCAAGAAGGTCCAGGGTTTCACTCCCTACCCGGACGGTATGATCCGGCTCAAGGGCGTGACGTTCGCGCAGAAGTAATGTTGGGGCGGCAATCGACCGCCGCACCCGCCGGACGCGCCTTGCGCGTCCGGTTGTCGTTTGCGGCGGACGCGCATCGTCCCTTGTCCGGCCGGCGCCGTCCGTCGTTCCTGTCTTACGGTTTTCCTCATGCTTAAACTCATCTTGCGCCGCGTGATCGTCGCGATCCCGACACTGATATTGGTGTCGATGATCGTGTTCATGCTGCAGAAAATCCTGCCCGGCGATCCGGTGCTGACCCTGGCCGGCGAAGAGCGCGACCCGGCCGTGCTGGACTACCTGCGCGACAAATACCGCCTGAACGACCCGTTGCCGATGCAGTACGCGGCCTGGGCCGGGCAGGTGCTGCAAGGCGACCTGGGCAAGTCCCTGCGCACCGACGTGCCCGTCACGAC
Organism: Achromobacter mucicolens; assembly: GCF_029866465.1. Taxonomy (NCBI): domain Bacteria; kingdom Pseudomonadati; phylum Pseudomonadota; class Betaproteobacteria; order Burkholderiales; family Alcaligenaceae; genus Achromobacter; species Achromobacter mucicolens. The sequence goes on from NZ_CP123364.1 coordinate 2,180,301, forward strand.
GCTGATCGCGCAAAAGCTGCCCGTCACCCTGCAGCTGGCGGCCATGGCGATGTTCTTTGCATTGCTGATCGGCATTCCCATGGGCATCCTCGCAGCGGTGCGCAAGGGCAAGCCCGTCGAGATGGGCGCCAACATCGCGGCCCTCTCCGGCATGTCCATTCCCAATTTCTGGCTGGGCATCATCCTCATCATGGTGGTGTCGGTGCAGTGGAAGCTGCTGCCGGCCTCGGGCTACGTGTCGCCGTCCGAGGACTTCTGGCTGTCCATCAAGACCATGCTGATGCCGTCGCTGGTGCTGTCCACCGCGATTGCCGCGTACCTGATGCGGCACACCCGGTCTTCCATGCTGGAGGCGCTGTCCGCGGATTACGTGCGCACCGCCCGCGCCAAGGGCGTGTCGCCGCGCAGCGTGGTGCTGCGCCACGCGCTGCGCAATGCGCTCATGCCGATCGTCACGCTGGTCACGCTGCTGTTTGGCGAACTGCTGGCCGGCGCCGTGCTGACCGAACAGGTCTTCACGATCCCGGGCTTCGGCAAGCTGGTGGTCGACGCGGTGTTCACCCGCGACTACGCGGTGGTGCAGGGCGTGGTGCTCTGCGTGGCGGTGGGCTTCATCCTGATGAACCTGCTGGCCGACATCCTGTACATCCTGGTCAATCCCCGCCTGAGGCACTCATGAGCGCAATTCCTGCAACGGCCGCAGCCGTCACGCCGCCCCGCAGCCGCAATCGCGCGTGGGCCAAGTTCAAACGCAACCGCATCGCGATGCTCGGCCTGGGCATCGTGCTGTTCTTCGTGCTGGTGGCCATCCTGGCCCCGTTCATCGTCAGCCAGGATCCCCTGCAAACCAGCTTCACCACCATCCGCAAGGCGCCGTCGGCGGCGCATTGGCTGGGCACGGACGAGTTGGGCCGGGACATCTACAGCCGCATGGTCTACGGCGCGCGCGCCTCGCTGATGGCGGGCCTGGTGTCGGTGTTGATCGCGCTGGTCGTGGGCGTGCCCTTTGGCCTGGCGGCCGGCTACTTCGGCGGCTGGACGGACAGCGTCATCTCGCGCGCCACCGAGGCGCTGCTGGCGATCCCGTTCCTCATCTTGGCCATTGCGCTGGCCGCCTTCCTGGGGCCCAGCCTGACGAACGCAATGATCGCCATCGGTGTATCGGCGGCGCCCAAGTTCATCCGGTTGACCCGGGGGCAGGTGCTGGCGGTCAAAAATGAAGACTACGTGCAGAGCGCCCGCGCGCTGGGCGCTTCCGACCTGCGCATCATCGGCCGCCACGTGTTTCCCAACGTCATGCCGCCGCTGATCGTACAGGCCACGATCACCATCGCCACGGCCATCATCGCCGAGGCCAGCCTGTCCTTCCTGGGCCTGGGCCTGCAACCGCCGACGCCGTCGTGGGGCTCGATGCTGAACACGGCCAAGAACTTCATGACCCAGGCGCCCTGGATGTCGATCTTCCCCGGATCGGCCATTTTCCTGGTGGTGCTGGGCTTCAATCTGCTGGGTGACGGGCTGCGCGACGCGCTCGATCCGCGTCAGGAAAAGTAATCGATATGGCAACCATGGATTCCAACCGCGTCGTGCAGGTCAATGACCTGACGGTGCGGTTCAAAACGCCCGAACGCACCGTGGAAGCGGTGCGCAATGTTTCCTTTCACGTGAACCGCGGCGAGACGCTGGCCATCGTGGGCGAGTCGGGGTCCGGCAAGTCCGTGACCTCGCTGGCGCTGATGCGGCTGGTCGAGTACGGCGGCGGACATATTGCCAACGGCGGGATGCTGCTGCGCCGGCGCAGCGGCGACGTGCTGGATCTGGTCAATGCACCCGATTCCACGCTGCAACGCGTGCGCGGCGCGGATGTCGCCATGATCTTCCAGGAGCCGATGACCTCGCTGAACCCCAGCTTCACGGCCGGCAACCAGATCGCCGAGGCCCTGCAGCTGCATCAGGGGCTTGACGCCGCTGCTGCCCGCGCCGAGACGCTGCGCATGCTGGAGCGCGTGCGCATTCCTGAGGCGCGCGCCATTCTGGACCGCTATCCGCACCAGCTGTCGGGCGGCATGCGCCAGCGCGTGATGATCGCGATGGCGCTGTCATGCAAGCCGCAACTCTTGATCGCCGACGAGCCGACGACGGCGCTGGATGTCACGATCCAGGCGCAGATCCTGCAACTCATCCGCCAGCTCCAGGAAGAGATGGACATGGGCGTGATCTTCATCACGCACGACATGGGGGTGGTGGCGGAAGTGGCCGACCGCGTGCTGGTGATGTACCGGGGCGACAAGGTCGAAGAGGGCGGTTCGGACGAGATCTTTGCGCGTCCGCAGCATGCCTACACGCGGGCGCTGCTGTCGGCGGTGCCGCGTCTGGGCGCGATGCAGGGCACGGACGAGCCGGCGCCGTTTCCGCTGTTGAAGGTGGACGAGGCCGCGCGCGTGCCGGATCCGGCCAAGCTGGTGGATACGCCGGTGGCCGCGCCATCGACGGTGCGGCGCGAGAACGGGCCGGTGCTGAAGGTGCGGGATCTGACGACCAGCTTTGACATTACCGGTGGCATTCTGGGCCGGGTGCAGAAGCGCGTGCATGCGGTCGAGAAGGTCAGCTTTGACCTGTATCCGGGCGAGACGCTGTCGCTGGTGGGCGAGTCGGGGTGCGGAAAGACGACGACTGGCCGTTCGCTGCTGCAACTGGTCAAGAGCAAGAGCGGGTCGATTGAATTCGACGGCAAGAATATCGGTGCCCTGCGCGGCAGCGCCATGCAGACGCTGCGCCAGCATATCCAGTTCATTTTCCAGGATCCGTTCGCGTCGCTGGATCCGCGGATGACGGTGGGCTATTCGATCATGGAGCCGCTCTTGATCCACAAGGTGGCGCGCGGTAAAGCGGCGCAGGATCGCGTGCGCTGGCTGATGGACAAGTGCGGGTTGCTGCCGGAAATGATCGACCGCTATCCGCATGAGTTTTCAGGCGGGCAGCGTCAGCGGATCTGCATCGCGCGGGCGCTGGCGCTCAATCCCAAGGTGGTGATCGCGGATGAGTCGGTGTCGGCGCTGGACGTGTCGATTCAGGCGCAGATCGTGAATCTGCTGCTGGATCTGCAGCGTGAGCTGGGTGTGTCGTTTTTGTTTATCTCGCACGATATGGCGGTGGTGGAGCGGGTGAGCCATCGGGTGGCCGTGATGTATCTGGGGCAGATCGTGGAGATCGGGCCTCGGCGGGCGATCTTTGAAAATCCGCAGCATCCTTATACGAAGAAGCTGATGGCGGCGGTGCCGATCGCGGATCCGCAGCGGCGGCATCGGGAGCGGTCGCTGCTGGTGGATGAGATTCCCAGCCCGATGCGTCGGGTGGGGGATGAGCCGCTGGTTGAGCCGTTGGTTGCCGTGGGTGAGGGGCATTTTGTGGCGCGGCATGCTATTGGGGTTTATTGAGGCGGTGTGGGCTGGTTTGCTGGTTTGCTGGTTTGCTGGGTTGCCTCTGGCTTTGTTTTTTGTTTGCTGGATTCGCTGTATTGGCTGGCGGTGCTGTCGATGCCGGTGGTGCTGTCGATGCCGGCGGTGCTGGCGGTGCTGGCGTCGGGCGGGGTTCTTGAGACGCGGCCGGCGCCGGGCCGGGTGCGAGCGCGGGGCCACGATTGCGGTCCGGAGCCTTCGCTCCGGACTTGCCCCTGCGTCATCCTCGTGGGCGCCCTTCGGCGCCTGCCTTCGGATTCCCTTGGGCGCATCGACGCCCCGCGCTCGCACCCGTCCCGTCACCAGCCGCTCCGTCAGTTGCTGGCGCGGGGCGGCGGGGCGAGTTGGGTTCTTGCGTTTTTGTCGCGGGTGGGGTGGGGCGGAAGATCTTGCGGGGCCGCCAAAATCGGCCGCGCGGGCGGCCTTCTTTGGCGTTTGGGTGTCTTGCGTCGTGGTGATGACGCTGCGCGCTGGTGACGCGGTGCTCCCCCGCCAGGTGTCTGACACCCTTACGAGATGCGCGTGATAGTGTGGCCGGCCTTCCCGGGTGTCTGACACCCATCCAAGCGCGGGTGTTCAAACAACCCGCCATTCATCAGCGCTTTTCCAGCGCCAACCTCAATCCAAATGCAATAAACACCGCCCCGGTCACACGGTCCAGGCCGCGGGTGACTGCGGGCCGGGAAAGCCAGCGGGCCAGGGGGCGGGTGGCGGCTACCAGCAGGACGAACCAGAGCATGCCGACGATCGCGTGGACCGTGGCTAGCAGCAGGCTGAAGCGAAGGACGTCGGCGCCGGCGGGGATGAACTGGGGCAGGAAGGTGATGTAGAAGACGCCGACCTTGGGGTTCAGGGCGTTGGTGAGGCAGCCGCGGACGAACCAGGCGGTGGCGGTGCTGCCGGGGCGCGTGGCGGCGGCGATTCTGGAGGCGGGGGGCACCGTACCGTTGCCGGTGCCGATGCCGGTGCCGGCGCCGATGCCAGTGCCGATGCTGGTGCCGGTGCGGGTGCCAGTGCCAATGTCAGCCTCCGTGCCCGTACCACTGATCTGCTTGGCGGCCCGGCCCGAGTTCTTGCGCACGGCGCGGGTGCTCCACAGCAGCTTGATGCCCAGATAGAACAGGTAGATCGCGGCGCAGATGCGCAGGGTGTCGTAGGCAAGCGTGGACACGGCCAGCAGCGATCCGAGTCCGAAGGCCGCAATCGCGCCCCACAGCAGGCAGCCTGCGCTGATGCCCAGGCCGGCCATGAGGGCGCGGCGGCTGCCTTCGACGGCGGCGGTGCGCAGCACCAGGGCGTTGTCCAGGCCGGGGGTGATGGTCAGGATGGCGGCGGCCAGGGTGAAGGCTAGGAGGGCGGCGGTGGCTGTCATGGCGCGGGAATGTTGAGTGGCGCTGCCGGCAGGGGTGGCGCGGCGCAGGCCCGGCAAGTGTAACGCCGGGTCCAGCCGTTGGGCTTGATCCTTGAGCCTTGACCCCTGACCCTCGACCCCTGAGCCGTGGCCTGTGGCTTGGCACGCAGCTTAGGGCGGCTGCAATGCCCGCTGGCATGGGCGATTCACGAGTGCCGAGGTGCGTGGCGCCCCGCAGCGGGCGGTTATCATGGCGGCCTTCCCGCAATTCGCTTTTGAACGGACTTTCGCCATGGCCCTGCGCGCCACTATCTACAAGGCCGACCTGAACGTCGCCGATACCGATCGCCATTATTACGGCAGTCACGGGCTTACCGTGGCGCGTCATCCCTCGGAAACGGACGAGCGGATGATGGTGCGGCTGGCGGCGTTTGCGTTGCATGCGCAGGAGGAGCTCTCGTTCACGAAGGGGCTGAGCGATACCGATGAGCCGGACCTGTGGGTGAAGGACCTGACGGGCGAGATCAAGCTGTGGATCGAAGTGGGCCAGCCCGAAGAGCGCCGCATCCTGCGCGCCTGTGGCCGTGCCGACGAGGTGATCGTGTACTGCTATGGCGGTTCGGCCAGCAAGATCTGGTGGGACGGCGTGCGCAACAAGCTGGAACGCACGCGCAACCTGAAGGTGATCAACCTGCCGGCCGAGCAGAGCCGGGCGCTGGGCCAACTGGCCGAGCGCACGATGCAGCTGAACGCCAATATCTCGGACGGCGTGGTGTATTTTTCGGCGGCCAAGGGCGAAGTCACCCTCGAACCCGAGGCGTGGCGCTGAAATAGGGGCCGGGGCTTGCCCTTTGGAACAGGGCGGGCTTAATATGACGATCATCATATTTCGGGCGTCCCGGTCATGTCTGCCTCCCGCAAGGAACAATCCCACGAACGCATTGTCGATGCGGCGGCGCGCGCGATCCGCCGCGCCGGGTATTCCGGGGTAGGCGTCGCGGACGTCATGAAGGAAGCCGGTCTGACGCACGGCGGCTTCTACGCGCATTTCCCTTCGCGCGACGCGTTGCTGGCGGCGGCGATGGAGCGCGCCGGGCAGGACGGCGCGGCGCGCCTGTCCCAGAACATGGCACGCCGCCGCGCCGAAGGCGCCAGCCCGTTGCGCGCCTGGGTCGAAGCCTATCTCAGCGACGCGCATCTGGCCGGCTGCGAGCGGGGTTGCCCCGTGGCGGCGTTGGCCTCGGAAATTCCCCGCCAGTCGGACGATGTGCGCGAGGTGGCGGCCAGCCGGGTGCAGCGGCTGATGGAAGCCGTGCAGCAGGTGCTGCCCGCCCAGGCGGGCGAACACGCGGCCGCGGCCGTGCTCAGCACGCTGGTCGGCGCGTTGCAACTGGCGCGGGCGTTGGGCGACAACCCGCGCGGACGCGCGGTGCTGGCCTCCGCCCGCCAAGCGGTGCTGGACCAGTACGACCACGAGGCTGCCGCAACGTCTCACTGATTCGATTTTCCCCGGCCGCACTGCGCGGCCGTTTTGCCGCCCTTAAATATGATGATCATCATATTTTGATTTGCCGAAGTCCCTACATCCACATCAATTCATCCTCAGGAATGCGCATCATGGAACTGAAAAACGCCGTTGTTTTCATCACGGGCGCCAATCGCGGCCTTGGTCTGACTTTTGCCCGCGAGGCGCTGGCCCGGGGCGCCCGCAAGGTCTACGCTGCCGCGCGCGATCCGTCGGCCATCACGCTGGAGGGCGTCGTGCCTGTCAAGCTGGACGTGACGCGCGCCGAAGATGTGGCCGCCGCCGCCGAACTGGCGGGCGACGTGACGCTGGTCATCAACAATGCTGGCATTGCGGACTTCGGCGGTTTTCTCGCGCCGGGTAGCGTGGAGTCGGCGCGCCGCCATCTGGACGTCAATCTCTTCGGGCCGCTACTGGTGTCGCAGGCCTTCGCGCCGGTGCTGGCCGCCAACGGCGGCGGCGCGATCCTGAATGTCCTGTCGATCGCCAGCTGGCTCAACAGGCCGATGCTGGGCGTGTACGCGATGAGCAAATCCGCCGCGTGGGCGCTGACGAACGGGCTGCGCCAAGAGCTGCAGGCCCAGAACACGCAGGTGCTGGGCCTGCACATGGGCTTCGTGGACACCGATCTGACCAAAGACATCGATGCGCCCAAGTCGTCGCCGCAGGCCATCGTGGCCCAGGCGCTGGACGCGCTGGAGGCAGGCGAGCGCGAAGTGCTGGCCGACGAGCTGACGCGCCAGGTCAAGCAGGGCCTGACCGCCAGCCCGGCCGTCTATCTGTAAGCGGGGACCGGACAGCCATGCGTATCCCCACAACTTCCGCCGGGTCCGCGGCCGGCCTGGGCGCCAACGACCCGGCCTACGTCGCGGCGGATACCGCCGGCGACAAGGCTGCGGCGGTCAGCCTGACCGCAACCGGCGTCGCCCCGTCGCAGCCCGCCGCGCCGCAAGCCTCGCCCTGGCCCGTCTTCTGGATCGCCAGTATCGCGGTCTTCCTGGTGTCGCTGGACAGCACGATGCTGTATGCCGCCTTCGGCGCGCTGCGCGAAGGATTCCCGACGGCCTCGGCCGCGGACATGTCCTGGGTCCTGAACGCCTATACGGTGGTCTTTGCCGCCATGCTGATCCCCTCGGGCGGACTGGCCGACACGCATGGCCGCAAGCGCATGTTCATGGGCGGGGTGCTGCTGTTTCTGGCGGCGTCGGCGGCCTGTGGGCTGGCCGCCACGGAACAGTGGCTCATCGCCGCGCGCGTGCTGCAGGCGGTCGGCGCGGCGCTTTTGACGCCGGCATCGCTGTCGATCGTGCTGGCGGCCTTTCCGGCGTCGCAGCGGTCCGTGGCGGTGAGCCTGTGGGGCGCGGTGGGCGGACTGGCGGCGGCCGTCGGGCCGAGCCTGGGCGCTTTTGTGGTGGACGTGGCCGGCTGGCCGTGGGCGTTCTACATCAACCTGCCGTTGGGCGCGGTGTCGCTGTGGTTCGGCGCGGGGATGCTCAAGGAGTCGGTCAGGCCCGACGCGCGGCGGCGCGTGGATGGGGTAGGCATGGCGTTGCTGATGGTGGGCGTGGGCGCGGTGGCCCTGGCCATCGTGCAGTCGGAGTCGCCAACGTGGCAGCGCGGCGAATTGACGGTTGCGGCCGCCGTGGGCGTGATGGCGCTGATCGCGTTCGTGGTCTGGGCGCGCGTGACGCCGCACCCGCTTGTCGATCTGGCGCTCTTCAAGCACCGGACGTATCGCTACGTGAATCTGGCGACGCTCAGCTTTGGCATTGCCTTTGCCATGATGTTCTTTGCGTTCTTTTTCTACATGACGGGTGTGTGGCACTACAGCCTGCCGCGCGCGGGGCTGGCGGTCACGCCCGGTCCGCTGCTGGTGATGCCGACGGCGATCATCACCGGCCGGCTGGCGGCGCGGATGGGGCACCGGCCCTTCCTCGTGGGCGGCGCGCTGGTGTATGCGGCCAGCGGGTTGTGGTTTCTGTTGGTGCCGGGCGCGGAACCGGCCTATGTGCGCGAATGGTTGCCCGGACTGCTGCTGAGCGGCATCGGGGTGGGCATGGTGCTGCCGTCGCTGTCCGGCGCGGCGGTGAACCGGCTGCCGGCGCAGCATTACGCGGTGGGCAGCGCGGTCAACCAGGCGACGCGCCAGATCGGCGGCGTGCTGGGTGTGGCGGTCACCGTGGTGCTGCTGGGGCATGGCGCCGCCAGCCACGCGGATTTCTCGCCCATCTACGTGGCGCATGTGGGTCTGGCCCTGCTGACCGCCTTGCTGTGCCTGCCGGTGGACACCCGGCCGAAAGCGGCCTGAGCGGGTGGGCGCAAGGGCGGGGGGACGACGCCGCAGTACGGAAAACGGGGACGCGATCTGCCTGATCAACCCGCCGAAATGATGCAATTTTGGTGCGGAACGTGACAGAATGTCAGCCACCACGCGCTGGCCGGCTGTACCGGTGAATTCCGTATTGATCAGGTTTCGAAATGCCCGCTTCCGGAGATGCGTCCCCCATCCCTCCGCCTGGCCCTAACGAGGCCGGCGCGCCACGCGAACCGGACGGTCCGCTGGACAGGTTGGCGCGGCTGGCCCGGCGCACGATAGGCGTGGACACGGTCATCATCGCGTGCACCGACGCCGACGGCGCGTGGCGGGCAGTGGCCGGCGCCGCGCCGGGGCCCGCGCCATGTCCCTGGTCCCTCGACCATCCGGTGCGCGCCGCCGATGGACGCCTGCTCGGCACGCTGCGCCTGCTGCACAGCCAGACACGCAATCTATCCCCCGACGATCAGCAAACCTTGCAGGATCTGACGGGCCTGGCGGCCACGGCCATTGAAAAGCGCCACGCGCTGGCCTGCGAGCGTGCCGACGAAGACACCTGGCGCGACGAAGCCCGCAAACTGTCGCTGGCCATTGCCGGCAGCGGCACCGGCGTGTGGGACCGCAACGTGGTGACCGGCGAGATCACCTATTCGCCGGGCTGGAAAGCGTTGCTCGGTTATAGCGAAGCCGAGCTGACGACGCGCATCGAAGACGCCTACACCCGCCTGCACCCGGACGACCTGGACTATGTCCGGGCCGCCATGCAGGCGCACTTCGATGGCAAGACCGACAGCTACGAAGTCGAGCACCGCATCCGCTGCAAGGACGGCAGCTATAAGTGGATCTGCAGCCGCGGCAAGGTGGTCAGCCGCGACGAAACGGGCCGCGCGCTGCGCATGATGGGCACGACCACCGACATCAGCACCCTGCGCGCCATGTCCGAAAGGCTCAAGCGCACCGCGGATCTGGTCGTGAACCTGACCGACGCCGTGCCCGGGCTGGTGTTCCAATGCCGGCCGGTGCCGGAGGGCGGATCGTGGTTCTCGTATGTCAGCGCGGGCATCTGGGACATGTTCGAACTGACCGCCGACGACGTGCGCGCGAGCACCACCGCCATCGAACAGCGCATCCATCCCGACGACCTGCCTGCCTACCGCGCGTCGCTGCAGGCAGCGGCCGCGGCGCAGATGCCTTGGCATCTGGAATTTCGCGTCTGCCTGCCGCTTCAGGGCGTGCGCTGGCGGCAGGGCGATGCCAGCCCGCGCCGCGACGCCGACAATGGCGTGGTCTGGCACGGCTTTGTCACCGACATCACCGACCGCAAGCGGGCGGAACTTGAATTGCGCGAACTGGCCGCGACCGACGCGCTGACCACCTTGCCCAACCGCCGCCACTTCATGTCGCGCATCGCTGCGGAGCTGACGCGGATAAAGGGGCAGGGCGGTCAGGGGGCGGCCGTGCTGATGTGCGACCTGGACCACTTCAAGCACATCAACGACACCTGGGGCCACGCCATCGGCGATGGTGTGTTGCAGCATTTCGCGAACATGCTGCGCGCCCAATTGCGCGAAATCGACCTGGTGGGCCGCATCGGGGGCGAGGAGTTCGCCGTCGTCCTTCCAGACACCGACTTCGAACGCGCGCACGTCTTTGCCCGCAACGTGCAGCGGCGGATCGCCGACACGCCGTATTCCACGGGCGGGTGCCCCATCCCGCTGACGGTCAGCATCGGGATTTCCGCGCTGCACAATAACGACGACGATGCGGGGCTGGCGCTCAGCCGCAGCGATCGCGCGCTGTATTACGCCAAGCAGCGGGGACGGAATCGGATCGAGTCGGTGTTTTCCCGATAGAACAACCGCCGGGACCCTTTGTTCCATTGACCGTACATTAGGACACCCCTAGAGTTCCCGTCATGGGAACCTCATTGCCACTTCCGAAATACCACCAGATCTATCTCGTCCTGCGCGAACAACTGCAGGAGGGGCGGTTCGACCAGGACGGCGTGCCCGGCGAGCATGCGCTGGCGGACCAGTTCGACGTCGCGCGCATCACCATTCGCAAGGCAATGGAAATGCTGGTCGCCGACGGCCTGGTGTCGCGGCGCCCCGGCCTGGGCACCTGGCCCCTGCGCGGCGCAACCACCGCGCACAGTGCGCCGGCGCCCGATTCGCAGCAGAAGGCGCACCTGACCGGCCTGCTGGAGAACATCGTCAACATGGGCTTGCGCACGTCGGTGCAGGTGCTGGACAGCACGCTCGTCTATGCGCCGCCGTCCGTGGCCGACGCCTTGCATATCCCGCCCGGCACCCCCGTGCACAAAAGCCTGCGCGTGCGCAGCACCGATGCCGGGCCGCTCTCGCATATCACCACTTACGTGCCGCAGTCCGTGGCCGATTTCACGCGCGAAGACCTGGAACGCGAACCCCTCCTGATGCTGCTGGAAGCCGCGGGGGTGGAGTTCGGCGGCGCCACGCAGACGATTTCCGCGCGCCTGGCCGATGCGCAGGTCGCGCGCCTGCTGGACGTTGCGGTCGGTTCGGCGTTGCTGGCCGTCACGCGCCTGGTGCGCGACGTGGGCGACCGGCCGGTGCAATTGCTGCAGGGCCTGTACCGGCCCGACCGCTACCAATATCAGTTGCAGCTATCGCGCGTCGGCAGCATCGACGCCAAGGTCTGGGTCAGCGAAGAGCTGTCGGCCCAATTTCATTGAACCCCTCGGAGATCCGCCCATGAATTCGCGCCGCACTTTCCTCTATCAATCCGCCGCCGCGGCGGCACTCGTGTCCGCCCCGTGGGTGGCCCGGTCGCAGGGCGCCGCGCCCATCAAAGTCGGGGTGCTGCACCCGGTGACGGGCGCGCTGGCGTATTCGGGCCAGCAATGCCGCCTGGGCGCGCTGTTGGCCATCGAGGACATCAACAAGGCGGGCGGCATCAAGTCGCTGGGCGGCGCGCCGCTGCAGGCGGTGCTGGGCGATGCGCAATCGCGTCCCGAGGCGGGCTCGGCCGAAGTCGAGAAGATGAACGAGGCGGGGGTATCGGCGATCGTGGGCGCGTATGCGTCGGCGATCTGCCTGGCCACGACGCAGACGGCCGCCAAGTACAACCTGCCGCACGTCGTGGACGTGGGCGTGGCCGACCAGATCGTCGAGCGTGGCTTGAAGAACACCTTCCGTTTCGGTCCGGGCTACCGTGCCTGTAGCGAACGCGCCATCCTGGACCTGGCCGCGCTGAACGACTCCGCCGGCAAGCCGGCCAAGACCGTGATGATCGTGCACGAGGACTCGTTGTTCGGCACGGGCACCGCCGCGCTCCTGTCCAAGGCGCTGCCGGAGCACGGCTTCGAGGTCAAGGAAGTCGTCAAGCACCCGAACCCGACGCGCGACTTCAACAACATCGTGCTGCGCATGCGGTCGGTGAATCCCGACATCGTGATCCCGGCCAACTACTACAACGAATACGCCTTGCTGCTGCGCGCCATGAAGCAGCAGAAGGTGCAGCCCAAGGCCATCTACTCGGTGCTGGGCGGCGCGGCCTCCAGCTACAAGTTCCTGAAGGAATTTCCGGACATCGCCAACGGCATCATCGACTGCAACCACTGGTTCAACCCGAAGGATGCGCGCGTCGCGCCGCTGAAGGCCCGGGTGGAAGAGAAGGGCGCGTACTTCAGTTACGAGGTCTTCATGACCTACACCGCGATGCTGCTGCTGGCCGATGCGCTGGAGCGTGCCAAGTCCGCCGACCGCGCCGCGATCATCGAGGCACTGGCGTCCAGCACCTTCCAGGACAACCTGATGCCCTATGGCCCGACCAAGTTCGTCAATGGCCAGAACACCGGGGCGCAGCCGCTGCTCACGCAGGTGATCGGCGGCGACATCAAGGTGATCTTTCCGGCCGAATACCGCCAGGCCGATGCCGTGTTCCCGCTGAAGGCCTGACAAGATCCATGCTCGATCCCGCCATCCTCTTTTCCTCGGTGCTGAACGGCCTGACGACGGGCGCGGTGTACGCGCTCATCGCCCTGGGCCTGACCCTGATCTACGGGGTGCTGCACATCATCAACTTTGCCCACGGCGCGGCGCTCATGGTGGCGCTGTACGCCGTCTACCTGCTCAAGGACCGGCTGGGCATCGACCCCTATGCCGCCTTGCCGCTGGTCGTGCCCGGCATGTTCGTGCTGGGCTACGCCTTGCAGCGCGTCGTCATCAACCGCGCCAGCCACGGCAAGGACGAGAACATCCTGCTCGTGACGCTGGGCCTGGCGATCGTGCTGGAGAACCTGGCGCTGGTCTGGTTCAAGTCCGACACGCGCAGCATCGACACCGCGTACACGCTGTCCACGGTCGAGATCGGCCCGGCCATGATCGCGCTGCCCAAGGTCATCGCCTTCTGCGGCGCGCTGGCGGTGGCGGCGGTGCTGTTCTGGATCATCCGCAGCACCGACCTGGGCCGCGCCATCCGCGCCGTCGCCCGCGAAAAGCAGGGCGCCAAGCTGATGGGCATCGACGTGGAAAAGGTCTACGCGGTGTCGTTCGGCATCGGCATGGCCTGCCTGGGCGCGGCGGCGTGCTTTCTGCTGCCGGCCTACTACGTCAATCCGCAGGTGGGCAGCGGCTTCGTGCTGGTCGCCTTCACCATCGTGGTGCTGGGCGGCATGGGCAGTTTCGTGGGGGCGCTGGTGGGCGGACTGCTCATTGGCGTGGTGGAGTCCATCGGCGGCCTGTTCCTGGGCGACTCGCTGGGACAGATGGGCATCTTCGCGATCTTCATCGCGGTGCTGCTGTTTCGCCCGCAGGGGCTGTTCGGGGCGAGGGGCTGAGCATGAAACGGGATCTTTTCGCTATCGCGCTATTCGGGGTGGTGCTCGTGGCCGTGGCCGCGCTGGCCCAGTCGGGCGTGCTGCTGACGTTCGTGATGATGTCGCTCTACGCGGCGCTGCTGTCGCAGGCCTGGAACATCCTGGGTGGATACGGCGGCCAGCTGTCGTTCGGGCATGCGCTCTTTTTTGGCGTGGGCGCGTACGCGCAGGCGCTGGGCCAGTTGAACCTGGGCCTGAACCCGTGGCTGGTGCTGCCCATGGCGATTGCGCTAGGCGCGCTGGTCGGCGTGGCGGTGGGCGGGCTGACGTTCCGCTACGGGCTCAAGGGCTCGTATTTTGCGCTGGTGACGCTGGCATTCGCTGAAGTCTTTCGCATCCTGGCGCTGTCGGCCTCGTTTACCGGCGGCGGCGTCGGGCTGATGGTGCCGCTGCAGGAAGGCGTGGCCAACATGCAGTTCGGCTCGCGCCGCGGCTACATCTACCTGCTGCTTGCGTTCGTGCTGCTGGCCCTGCTGGTGACCGCGTGGCTGCGCCATTCGCGCTTCGGCGCCTACCTGCAGGCCGTGCGCGACAACGAGGACGCGGCGCGCGCCATCGGCGTGAATCCGCTGCGCGTCAAGCTGGGCGGCATTGCGCTGTCGGCCGCCTTCATGAGCGTGGCCGGCGCCTTCTACGTGCAGGTCTTCCAGTACATCGACCCCGGCATCGCCTTTGGCTCGGCCGTATCGGTGGAGGCGCTGGTGGGCGCCATCGTGGGCGGCATGGGGACCCTGTGGGGACCGCTGCTGGGCGCGGTGACGCTGCATGCGCTGGCCGACCTGACCCGCAACCTCTTCGGCGAGCTGCCGGGCATCAGCATGGTGATCTACGGCGTGGTGCTGATCCTGATCGTGATGTTCATGCCGCGCGGCATCACCGGCGGCGGGCAGTCGCTTGGCCGCCTGTTTGGAATGAAGGAGCGCGCCCGTGTCTGACATCCTGCTTCAAGCGCGCAATTTGTCCATCACGTTCGGCGGCCTGAAGGCCGTGCAGGACGTGAGCCTGGATGTGCGGGAAGGCTCGCTGACCGCGCTGGTCGGCCCCAACGGCGCGGGCAAGACCACGCTGTTCGGCCTGCTGTCGGGTTTTCTGAAGCCCGGGTCGGGTTCGGTGCACTTCGCCGGCCAGGACATCACCGGGCAGGCGCCGCACGAATCCGCGCGGCTCGGTCTGACCCGCACTTTCCAGATCGTGCAGCCATTCGGCGCGCAGACCGTGCGCCAGAACATCGCCGTGGGGGCGCATCTGCGCCTGGCGGACCGCGACGAGGCGCTTGCCGCGGCCGAGGCCGTGGCCGCGCGCGTCAACCTGCAGGCCTCGCTGGATAAGCCCGCCGCGGATCTGACGGTGGCCGGACGCAAGCGCCTGGAGCTGGCGCGCGCGCTGGCCACACGGCCGCGCCTCCTGCTGCTGGACGAGGTGCTGGCGGGCCTGAACCCCAGTGAGATCGACGAGATGATTCCGGTGGTGAAAAAGCTGGTGGACGATGGCGTCACCGTGCTGATGATCGAACACGTGATGCGGGCGGTGATGAGCCTGGCCGAGCATGTGTGGGTGCTGGCGCAGGGCCGCCTGATCGCCTCGGGCACGCCCGGCGAGGTCACGCGCGACCCGAAGGTCGTGGAGGCCTATCTGGGCCACGGCGCGGCGGCGCGGCTTGCCGCGCAGGGAGCGCCGGCATGAGCGCGTTGCTGGAGGTCAAAGGCTTGCGGGCGGGCTACGGGCGCATGGAAGTGCTGCGCGGCGTGGACCTGGACGTGGGCGCGGGCGAGATCGTGGTGCTGCTGGGCAGCAACGGCGCGGGCAAATCCACCCTGAACAACACGGTGTGCGGCCTGTGCCGGCCGTGGGGCGGCACGGTGCGCTTCGAAGGCCAGGACCTGACTGGCCGCCACTACCGTCAGGTGGTGCAGGCGGGCCTGATCCAGGTGCCCGAGGGGCGCCGCGTGTTCCCGAACCTGAGCGTGCGCGAGAACCTGGAACTGGGCTCGTTCACCCGGGCGCGCGCGCGCCGCGCGCAGAACCTGGACAAGGTGCTGGACATTTTTCCGCGGCTGCGCGAACGCCTGGATCAGCTGGCCGGCACGATGTCGGGCGGGGAGCAGCAGATGCTGGCCATCGGCCGCGGCCTCATGGCCGAGCCGCGCCTCCTGATCCTGGACGAACCCTCGCTTGGCCTGTCGCCGCTGATGGTCGAGGAACTGTTCGGCCTCATCAAGCGGTTGCATGGCGACGGACTGGCGATCTTGCTGGTCGAGCAGAACGTGGGCCAGTCTCTCGAAACCGGGCAGCGGGCCTATGTGCTGGAAAACGGCGCCGTGCGCTACAGCGGCAGCTGTCCCGACCTTTTGGCCAGCGACGACGTGCGCCGCGCCTATCTGGGGATGTAATCATGGCCCAGCCTCAAACCCTGGCCCAGAAGCTGATCGCCGCCGCCTGCGGGCGGGAGACGGTGGCCGAAGGCGAAATCGTGACCTGTGCGGTCGACCTGGCGATGTTCCACGATTCCAGCGGCCCCCGGCGCCTGCAGCCCATGTTGCAAGAGCTGGGCGCCACGTTGTGGGACCCGTCCCGCATCGTGCTGGTCATCGACCACTACGTGCCGGAATCGGACGACGAATCGCGCCGCATCGTGCGCATCGCGCGCGATTGGGCCGCGGAGCAGCAACTGCCCAACGTGTATGACTCGGTCGGCATCTGTCACGTGGTGGTGCCGCAGCACGGCCACATCCGCCCCGGCATGTTCTGTGTGGGTGGCGATTCGCATTCGCCGACCGGCGGCGCGTTTGGCGCGTATATGTTCGGCATCGGCAGCACCGAAATGCTGGGCGTGGCGGTCACCGGCCAGATCTGGGTCAAGGTGCCCAAGACGCTGATGATGCACTGGCGCGGCCAGCTGGCGGCCGGCGTCACCGCCAAGGACATGATGCTGCACATGATCGGCCGCTACGGCATGAACGGCGGGCGCTACCAGGCGGTGGAATTCTGCGGCGAGGCCGTGCGCGCGCTGTCCATGCAAGAGCGCATGACGCTGTCGAACATGAGCGCCGAGCTGGGCTCGCAGGTGGGCCTGATCGCCCCGGACGAGACCACCGCGGCCTATCTGCGCGAGGCGGGCGTGACGGCGGACCTGGACCTGGCGCGTTGGCAGAGCGACCCGCAGGCCGACGCCGAATGGCACGAGTTCGATGCCGCGGCGCTGGCCCCGCAGGTCGCCGCGCCGCACAGCCCGGCCAACGCGCGCGGCGTGGACCAATACAACGACGTACCGGTGCAGGTGGCCTACATCGGCGCCTGCACCGGCGCCAAGCTGGACGACCTGCGCGCCGCGGCCAGCGTGCTGCGCGGCCGCCGGCTGGCGGACGGCATGCAACTGATGGTGGCGCCGGCCAGCCGCGTGGATCAGGAACAGGCCGACCGCGAAGGCGTCATGCAGGTGCTGCGCGACGCCGGGGCCCAGGTGCTGGCCACGTCTTGCGGCGCCTGTGCGGGCTATGGCGGGTCCATTCCGGACGGCGCCAGCGTCATTTCCACCACCGCGCGCAATTTCAAGGGGCGCATGGGCTCGGAGACCGCGCAGGTCTACCTGGCGTCGCCCTACACCGTCGCGGCGTCGGCCGTGGCGGGCCGCGTGGCCGATCCCCGGGAGTTCCTGGCATGAACGCAGACACCACGACGCACCGCGTCTGGCGCGTGGGCGCGGACATCGACACCGATGCGCTGGCGCCGGGCGCCTACATGAAATTCGGCATCGACGAGATCGCTCGCCACTGCCTGCAGCGGGTCCGTCCCGAATTCGCCGGCCAGGTCCAGCCCGGCGACGTGCTGGTGGCCGGCCCCAACTTCGGCATCGGCTCGTCGCGCGAGCAGGCGGCCGCGGCGCTCGTGCGCCTGGGCGTGGCCGCCGTGATCGCGCCGTCCTTCAACGGCCTGTATTTCCGCAACGCGTTCAACGTGGGGCTGCTGCTCCTGACGTGCAGCCAGGCCGACACCCTTGCCGAGGGCGAAGGCATCACGTTCGACCCGGCCGCCGGCCGCATCGGCCGTCCCGGCGGTACGCCCGCCGAATTGCACTGCGAGCCCGTGCCCGGCTTCCTGCTTGACATGGTGCAGGCCGGCGGACTGCTGAATCTGCTGAAACAGCGTCAAACCTCTTAGGAACAACATCATGCTTGACCCCGTTACCCTGGCGGTCCTGAAGGGCCGCCTGGAACAGATCGCCGACGAAATGGACGCGACGCTGTACCGCAGCGCGTTCAATCCCATCATCGCCGAGGCCCATGACGCCTGCCACGGCATGTACGACGCCGCCACCGGCGCCACGCTGATCCAGGGCAAGTCGGGCCTGCCCGTCTTCGTGGGCGCGATGGCGTTCGCGGTGAAGGCGGCCGCCAAGGCGGCGGCCGACCGTGGCGGCATGGTGGATGGCGACGTGTGGCTGTTCAACGATCCGTACGAAGGCGGCACGCACGCCAACGACTTCAAGCTGGTCAAGCCGGTGTTCCGCGGCGGCAAGCTGTTCTGCTTTCTGGCGTCGGCGGCCCACTGGCATGACGTGGGCGGCGCGGTGCCCGGCAACTACAACCCGGCCGCCACCGAATGCTGGCAGGAAGCGGTGCAGATCCCGCCCGTGCGCATCGTGCGCGCGGGCGTGCTGGACCAGGACGTGCTGGCCATCCTGAAGGCCAACACCCGTCTGCCCGACAGCCTGTGGGGCGATCTGAACGGCCAGCTCGCGGCGCTGGAACTGGGCGCGCGCCGGCTGGACGGTCTGCTGGACGAATACGGCGACGCCACGGTGCTGGAGTCCCTGGACACCCTGCGCGAACGGGCGCGCCGCCTGATGCGCGATCACATCGCCCGCCTGCCGGATGGCGAGTACGCCTTTGAAGACATGCTGGACAACGACGGTGTGCGCGACGCGCCGCTGCGCATCGCGCTCAAGCTCACCATCGCCGGTGACCGCCTGGGGCTGGACTTCACCGGCACGTCGCCGGCCTGCGCGGGTCCGGTCAACATCTCGCGCGCCACCGCCATCGCGGCCTGCTATGTGGCGCTCAAGCACCTGTTCCCGGATGTCCCAGCCAACGCGGGCGTGCTGGACGCGGTGGAGGTGACGCTGCCGGACGGCCTGGTGATCTCGGCCGACCGTCCGCGTCCGGTGGGCGGCTACACCGAGACCATCCTGCGCATGATCGACGTGATCTTCTGCGCGATGGCCCAGGCCGCGCCGGACCGCGCCATGGCGCAGGCCTACGGCACCATCAACGCGCTGTCGATCGCCGGCTACCGCAGCGACGCCGCCCGCAAGGGCCAGCGCTGGGTGATGTTCAGCTTCTTTGGCGGCGGCCACGGCGGGCATTCGGACGGCGACGGCCTGAGCCACGGCAACGCGCCGATCTCCACCGCCACCATTCCGCCGCTGGAAATCCTGGAAGCGGCGTATCCGGTGCGCTTCACGCAATGGGCGCTGCGTCCGGATTCGGCGGGCGATGGCGCGCATCGCGGTGGCCTGGGCGCCATCTATGAAATTGAATTACTGGAAGACAGCGCCGAGGCCTTCATCTTCGGCGAGCGCGGCCGCAGCGCGCCCAAGGGCATCGCGGGCGGCGGCCAGGCCGCGCTCAACGTCTTTCGCTATCAGCAGGACGGCCAGTGGCTGTCCCCGCCCATGAGTTCGAAGATGCTGGGCATCCGGCTGCAGCGCGGCGACCGCGTGCGCCTGGAAACCCCGGGCGGAGGCGGCTATGGCGATCCCGCGCGGCGTGACCCCGCGGCGCGCGAGCACGACCGCAAGATGGGCTATGTGAGCGACATTCAGAAGGAGCAGTCGGCATGAGCGCGGCGCAAGGTTTGGTGGTGGGCGTGGACGTGGGCGGCACGTTCACGGATCTGTTCGTGCTGGACGAGGCGGGCGGCAGCGCCCGCGTGGTCAAGGTGCCGTCGACCCGCGGCGAGGAAGCGCGCGGCTTCATGAACGGCATCGCCCGCGTAGCTGACGGCGCCGGCGACATCGCGACGATCGTGCACGGCACCACCGTGGGCACCAACGCACTACTGGAGCGCAAGGTCGCGCGCACCGGCATCATCACGACCGAGGGCTTTCGCGACGTGCTGGAAATGCGCCGCCGCGACCGGCCGCAGACCTGGGGGCTGCGCGGCAACTATGAACCCGTCGTGCCGCGCGATCTGCGCCTGGAAGTGCGCGAGCGCGTGCTGGCCGATGGCGCGCTGCACACGCCCGTGGACCTGGACCAGGTGGAGGCCGCGGCGCGCACGCTGCTGGCGCAAGGCTGCGAGGCGGTCTGCGTGTTCTTCGTGAACGCCTACGCCAATCCCGTCAACGAGGCTCAGGCTGCCGCCCGCGTGCGCGCCATCTGGCCCAACGGCAACGTCACCGCCGCCACCGAGGTGCTGCCCGAGATCCGCGAGTTCGAGCGGTGCTCGACGGCGGTGCTGAACGCTGCGCTGCAGCCCGTGGTGGGCAGCTACCTGACGCGCCTGGAATCCGATCTGCAGCAGCACGGCTTCCAGGGCGAACTGCTGGTGGTGCAGAGCAATGGCGGCGTGATGTCGCGCCAGACGGCGTGCGACGTGCCCGTGCGCACCGCCTTGTCGGGGCCGGCGGCCGGCGTGATCGCCTGCGCGGCCATCGCACGCGCCGCAGGCTTTCCCAATGTGGTCACGGGCGACATGGGCGGCACCTCGTTCGACGTGTCGCTGGTGGCCGAGGGCGAGGCCTCGCTGTCGGCGCAGACCGCCATCGACTTCGGCATGGTCGTGCGCGCGCCGATGATCCAGATCGAAACCATTGGCGCGGGCGGCGGCTCGATCGCCAGCGTCGACGCCGGCGGGCTGCTGCAAGTCGGCCCTGAATCCGCGGGCAGCATCCCCGGCCCGGCCTGCTATGGCCGCGGCAATACCCGGCCCACCGTCACGGACGCCAACGTGCTGCTGGGCCGCATTGCCGCGGACCGCCCGTTGGGCGGCGGTCTTTTGGCCAAGATGGACGTCAATCTGTCGCGCGCCGCCATCGAGGAACACGTGGCGCGTCCGCTGGGCCTGGACGTCCATGCGGCCGCGGAAGCCATCCTGACGGTTGCCAACGCCAAGATGGCGGGCGCGATCCGCGTCGTGTCCATCGAGCGCGGCCACGATCCGCGCAAGTTTGCCTACATGCCGTTCGGCGGCGGCGGCGCGCTGCACGTCTGCGCCATGATGAACGAGGTGGACGCCGCCCACGGCATTGTGCCGCGCTATCCGGGCGTGACGTCGGCGCTGGGCTGTGTCATGGCCGACATGCGCCATGACGGCGTGCAGACCCTGAACGTGGCGCTGGATGCGCTGGACGCGGCCGACCTGCTGGCCCGCATCGACGGGCTGGCAGGCGCCTGCCAGCAGCGCCTGGATTCGGCGGGTGTGTCGTTCGAGGGCATCCGCGAAAGCATCGAACTGGACATGCTGTACGTGGGCCAGAGCCACACCGTGCGTGTCGAGGTGGGCCGCGCGGACCTCAGCCGCGAAGGCATTGCCGCCGCATTCGACCGCGCCTACCAGGCCGCCTTTGGCCGCAGCCTCACCGGCATTGCGGTCCGCATCCTGAACCTGCGCTACGCGCGGATCGGCCAGCGTCCCAAGTTCGATCTGGCCCTCTTGGCGCCCACCAGCACAGCCATGCCCGCCGCGCTGGGCACGCAGGCCGTCTTTCATGCCGGGCAATGGCACGATGCGGTGCGCTACGCGCGTCTGGACCTGCCGGTCGGCGCCGAGGTGGCGGGCCCCGCCATCCTTGAACAGCCCGACACCACCATCTGGATCGAGCCCGGCTTTGCGGGCCGGGTCGATTCCCTGGGTAATCTGCTGATCGCCCGGACTGCATCGTAGGAGCCCGAAATGCACGCCTTTGATCCCCGCACGACCGCGCTGGTCATCATCGACTTGCAGAACGACTTCCTGGCGCCGGGCGGCGCCTACGACCGCGGCGGCGCGGTCAGCCCGCAGGCCAGGGCCTTGCCCGCGCGGGTCGCGCCCGTGGCCCGCGCGCTCAAGGGGCAGGGCGGTTTCGTGGCCGCCAGCCAGTTCACGCTGTGGCCCGATGCGCATGGCGAACCCATGATCTCGCCGCATCTCAAGCAACTGCGCCCGTTCCTGCGCCGTGGCGATTTCGTGGCCGGCTCCCCCGGGCAGGCCAACGTGGCCGAGCTGGACGGGCTGGTCGACGTATCGGTCTGGAAGGTCGCGTACTCCGCCTTCTTCAACACGCAGCTCGATTGGGTGCTGCGGCGCGCGGGCATCTCCAGCGTGGTCGTGGCCGGCATCGTCACCAATGGCGGGGTCGCCAGCACGGTGCGCGACGCCCACATGCGCGACTATCACGTGACGGTGCTGGCCGATGGCTGCGCCGCGCCGACACCCGCCATGCACGAGGCCGCGCTGGCGGACCTGCGCACGGTGGCCGAAGTGGTGTCGTGCCAGGACCTGCTGGACAGGCTGGCATCGTGAGCGCACCCGTCGTCAGAAGGGGCGAGGCGCCCGGCGCGGACGCGATGCACGTGCCGGTGGCCATCATCGGCGCGGGCGCCTGCGGCCTGACTGCTGCGCTGCGTCTGGCCAGCGCCGGCATCGAGACGGTGCTGATCGAACGCGATGCCGTGCCCACCGGATCCACGGCGCTGTCTTCCGGTTTCATTCCCGCGGCAGGCTCTGCCGTGCAGCGCGCCGCAGGCATCGAGGACGACGCGCAGCGCTTTGCTGCCGACATCCAGGCCAAGGCCAACGGCGCGGCCTCGCCGGCCCTGGTGGCTGCCTACACCGGCGCGGCCGCCGCTGCCATGGACGCATTGGCCGCGCACGGGCTGCGCTTCGAGGTGCTGGACGGCTTCCTGTATCCGGGACACACGGCGCGGCGCATGCACACGCTGCCCGAGCGCACCGGCGCCGCGCTGGTCGCCGCCCTGGAACGCGCCGCCACCGGGGCTGGCGCCTACCTGCTGACGCGCGCGCTGGCTCGCGAAATCTGGACGGACGACGAAGGCCGAGTCTCGGCCGTGGGCTGCGAACGCCCGGACGGCTCGGTCGACGTGATCGGCTGCGATGTCCTGATCCTGGCCTGCAACGGCTTTGGCGGCAACGCCGCAATGGTGGGCGAGTACCTGCCCGCCATGCGCGAGGCCGTCTACGGCGGCCACGCGGGCAACGACGGCAGCGCCATCCAGTGGGGCACGCAACTGGGCGCGCGCCTGGCGGACCTGGGCGGCTACCAGGGCCACGGCTCCTGGGCCACCCCACAAGGCGCGCTGATTTCCTGGGCCGTGATGATGGACGGCGGCGTGCAGATCAACCGCGAGGGCCGGCGCTTTCACGACGAGACGCACGGCTATTCCGAGGCCGCGGTCCACGTGCTGGCGCAGCCGGACTCGGTCGCCTGGAACGTCTTCGACGACCGCACGCTTGCGCTGGCGCGCGGGTTTCCCGACTTTGTGCAGGCCGAGCAAGGCCAGGCGCTCAAGACGTGCGCCGGCGTGCCCGAGCTGGCCGCGCTGATCGGCTGCGATCCGCTCGTGCTGGGCCAGACGCTGGATGCGGTCCGCCCCGGCGCGCTGGATCCGCTGGGACGCCGCTTTGAACGGACCCTGCAGGCGCCGTACCACGCGGTCAAGGTGACGGGCGCACTCTTTCACACACAAGGCGGACTGGACATCGACGCGCAATGCCGCGTCCTGGACAACGCCGGCCAGGCGCTGCCCAACCTCTTGGCCGCGGGCGGCGCCGCCCGGGGCGTTTCGGGCAACGACGTGTCGGGCTATCTGTCCGGCAACGGCTTGCTCAGCGCGGTTGCGGGCGGCCATATCGCCGCGGCCACGGCGGCGGCGCTGCTCGGGCGCCGCCTGGATTAGGAACCCAAGATGCAAACACAGAATCTGAAAGCGCAATTGGCGGCCGGCACCGTGCTGGCTCCCGGCGTCTACGACGCCTTGTCGGCGCTGATCGCCGAGCAGGCGGGCTTTTCCGCGCTGTACCTGTCGGGCGCGTCCATCGCTTACTCGCGGCTGGGCCGCTCGGACATTGGCCTGACCACGTACACCGAGGTCGAGGACACGCTGGCGCGCATCGCCGAGCGCGTGTCGGCGGCCGTGATCGTGGATGCCGACACGGGATTCGGCAACGCGCTGAACACCCAGCGCACCGTGCGCGGCTTCGAGCGCGCGGGCGCGGCCATGATCCAGCTCGAAGACCAGACCTTTCCCAAGCGCTGCGGCCACCTGGACGGCAAGAGCGTGATTCCCGCTGCCGAGATGTGCGGCAAGCTGCGCGCCGCCGTGGACGCACGCGTCAATGCGTCGACGCTGATCCTGGCGCGCACCGACGCGCTGGCGTCCGAGGGCCTGGATTCGGCGCTGGACCGCGCAGAATCCTATCTGGAAGCTGGCGCGGACGCGCTCTTCATCGAAGCGCTGCGCACGCCGGAACAGATGCGCGCGGCCTGCGACCGCTTTGCGGCGCGCGTGCCGCTCTTGGCCAACATGGTGGAGGGCGGCAAGACGCCAGTGCAGGACGCCGGCGCGCTCGCCGCCGTGGGGTTTCGCATCGTGATCTTCCCGGGCGGCACCGCGCGCGCCGTCGCGCATACGCTGCAGGGTTACTACGGCAGCCTGCGCCAGCACGGCACGACGGGGCCGTGGAAGGACAGCATGCTGGATTTCGACGGGCTCAATGACGTGATCGGCACGCCGGAACTGCTGGAGCAAGGGCGGCGGTACGAAGGCTGAACCCGCTTACAGCGGGGGGCAGGGTTCCTGAATCGGGGCGGTGTGCGCGGTTGCGACAGCAGCGGGGGCGCCGCGTGGGCTGAACGTTTTCGCTGCGGCCCGCACTCCGCCGCCTCAGCGCGGCGTGCGCTGGTGCGGCACGAGCGGCGGCACGGGCTGGCCGGCGATCAGTTCCCAGAAGTCCGGCAGAAAGCACTCGGCCACCAGCAACGGCTGGCCTTGGCGCCAGAATACCGAACGGCGCGCCCAGATGCGGCCGGCCTGCAGCGCGCGGGCTTCAGGCGGCAGCACGTTCGCGGCGGTGGCATGGAACGGTACGGGCGAGGCCAGGCGGCGGCACGCAAAGGGTGACCGGATCACCGTGCTGTCGTGATACAGCATGTCGGCCAGCGGCCGGGTCAGCAGGCGCCGCATGCCTTGCCAGGCCCCGTGCGAGGCCGTCAGCGGCGTCAGGCTGCGCGCCGGGACGCTGTCCACACCGTTCACGGACATCAATACCTCGCGGATCCACACCGGTGCGCCCGGCGCAATGCGCATCGCACGCGCCTCGTCGGCCGGCGCGCCATCGGCATACTCGGCCAACACCCGCAGACGCACCTGCCCGACCTGGCGCAAACCAGCGGTAAGTGCGCCGGGCCGGAACAGCCAGTGGCGTTGGGCGGGGGACAGAAGGGCCGGGGCTTGCGCCAGCCAGCCGGCGGCGAGAGGGGGGCAATGGGCTGCGGGTTTCGTCATGGCTGCGTATTATGCCAAGCCCCGCCCGAAGGCCGTCTGCGTCGCAATGCCGCAGGGCAGGGGGGCACCGGCCGTCCGCATACAATACCGCCCATGGAAAAAGTACGTATCTCCAAGCTCATGTCCGAGCGCGGACTCTGTTCCCGCCGCGAGGCGGACAGCTATATCGAGCGCGGCTGGGTCCGCGTCGACGGCGTCGTCGTGTCCGAATTGGGCGCGCGCGCCTATCCCGACCAGGTCATCACGCTGGAACGCGCCGCGCACGCGCGCCAGACCTCCCGCGTCACCATCCTGATCAACAAGCCCGTGGGCTATGTGTCCGGCCAGGCCGAAAAAGGCTACACGCCCGCCGTGGCGCTGATCGATTCACGCTCGCGCTTTGCCGGCGACCGCGCCCCGCAGCGCTTCGAACGCGCCCACCTCGACGGCCTGGCCGTCGCTGGCCGCCTGGACATCGATTCGCAAGGGCTGCTCGTCCTGACGCAGGACGGCCGCGTCGCCAAGCAACTGATTGGCGAAGACTCCACCATCGACAAGGAATATCTGGTGCGTGTGCAGGGCGAGCTCTCCGACAACGGGTTGGCCTTGCTGAACCACGGCCTGTCGCTGGACGGCAAGCCGCTCAAGCGCGCCCAGGTGCGCTGGCAGAACCACGACCAACTGCGTTTCGTGCTGCGGGAAGGCAAGAAACGCCAGATCCGCCGCATGTGCGAAATGGTGGGCTTGAAAGTGATCGGCCTCAAACGCGTGCGCATCGGCCGTGTTGCGCTGGGCGACCTGCCGCTGGGCCAATGGCGCTATTTGCGCGACGACGAGTCCTTCTGACACTCGCTCCCTGATTAGTCACCCGTCCCGACATCTGCTGTCGGCGTACTAAGGATTTTTCAGTCTGTTTCGGCCTTAGCCGCGTTTCATGAAAGCAGGCGTATCCTTCGCTTGCCAGTGGCTGCCCAGCCGCTCCATCAGGAACTCGATGAAGATCCGGGTCTTGGCGGGCAGCAGGCGCGTCTCGGTGACGGCGTGGACCGGAAACGGGCCAAGCTGCCAGTCGGGCAGCACGCGCTGCAACTGGCCGGACTGCTGTTCCGCCAACTGACCTCCCACCAGCACCGCAATGCCCGCGCCCAGCATGGCCAGGCGGCGGGCCATGGCGACGCCGTTGACGGAAAACCGGTTGCCCGGCGTGAACTCGATGTGCTGTTCGCCGTTGGTGAGCGGCCAGCGCGTCACGCGGCCGGCGCCTTCCGCGCGGAACTCAATGCACTCGTGCCGGGTCAAGTCGCTGGGATGCTTCGGTTCGCCGTGCTTCTCCAGGTATTCGCGCGAGGCATACAGGTAGGCAGGCAGCATGCCCAGCAATCTTGCAATCTGGGTCGAGTCGGGCAGGTCGCCGATTTCGATCGACACGTCGCAGGTCTGGAACACGCGCGATGCGTGGTCCGGGTTCGCGAGGTCCAGGAAAAACGTCACATCGGGATAGCGCCGGGAAAACTCCATGAACGATTCAGCCAGGAAGTCCGTGCCGAAGTCCGCGGGCATGTTCACCCGCAGCGGCCCGGCCGGCGTGTCCACCAGCTTCTGCAGTTCTTCATGGGCGATCTGCGCCTCGGCCACGATGCGCTGGCAGCGTTCGAAATACAACCGCCCGGCGTCGGTCAGTTCCACCTTGCGCGTGGTGCGGCTCAGCAGCCGCAGCCCCACGGACCGCTCCAATTCGGCCACCTGGCGAGACAAGGTCGACTTTGGCACGCCCAGCGAAGCCGCGGCGCGGCTAAAACTGTTTGTCTTGGCGACCTCGACGAAGAGTTCCATTCCCTGTAGGCGTTTCATGACCGAATTTTGTCACAGTGCGGATCGGACAATTGTCCCATAAATGGAATGATGTTTTCTCTTCATGCCCCTTTGTTTCTAAAGCGGGATAACTCAGAATGCGAGTTCTGCAATGCAGCAATGCGATAAACGTCCAGCCTTGCGTGTTCCACGCGAATCCACCCAGGTCGAACGCCGCGGACCGCGCCAAGACGGTCTGACGGGCTGATGTTCTTCGCAGAATCGCCCCAGGCAAACCGGCTCCTTCAGGGCCAACCGGCACGCGGCGTTTGCGCGGCGCGGGGCTACCTTTATTGAAATCGGGAATGCAATCTATGAATAAGAAAAGCGCTATGTGGCGCGGCGCGGCGGTTTTCGCGCTGACGGCATCGGCTCTCACCCTGGCCGCTTGCGGCAAGAAGCAAGAGGCGCCCCAGGCGGGCAAGCCGCAGGTCACGGTCGTCACCTTGGCGACGCAGCCCGTTTCCCTTACCACCGAACTGCCTGGCCGCACGTCCCCGTTCCGCGTGGCCGAAGTCCGCCCGCAGGTCAACGGCATCGTCCAGAAGCGCCTCTTCACCGAGGGCGGCGAGGTCAAGGCCGGCGAACAGCTCTATCAGATCGATCCCGCCCTCTACCAGGCCAACGTCGACAGCCAGAAGGCTGCGCTGGCCCGCGCCCAGGCGCAGCAGAAGACGGCCGCGCTGCTGGCCGAACGCTACAAGCCGCTGGTCGCCACCCGCGCGGTCAGCCAGCAGACCTACGACAACGCCGTCGCCTCGCGCGATCAGGCCGCCGCCGACGTGCTGTCGGCCAAGGCGGCGCTGGACACGGCCCGCATCAACCTCGTATACACCAAGGTGCTGTCGCCCATCGACGGCATCATCGGCCGCTCCGCGGTCACCGAAGGCGCGCTCGTGACGGCCAACCAGACCAGCGCGCTCGCCGCAGTGCAGCAAATCGACCCCATCTACGTCGACCTCACGCAGTCCAGCGTGCAATTGCTGCGCCTGCAGGACGCCCTGGCCAGCGGCCAGCTGCAAAAGGCCGACGGCGAGCAGGCCGCGCTGGTCACGCTGACGCTGGAAGACGGCTCGCAATACAAAGAGACCGGCAAGCTCCAGTTTTCGGAAGTGACCGTGGACCCGGGCACGGGCTCGATCACGCTGCGCGCGGTGTTCCCCAATCCCGACCGGCGCCTGTTGCCCGGCATGTTCGTGCGCGCGCGCCTGGCTGACGGCGTCGCGGCCGACGGCCTGCTGGTGCCGCAGCGCGGCGTGACGCGCAACCAGCGCGGCCAGCCGACCGCGCTGGTCGTCAACGCCAAGAACCAGGTCGAATTGCGTGACCTGAAGACCGACCGCGCCATCGGCGACAAGTGGCTCGTGACGGACGGCCTGTCCGCCGGCGACCGCGTGATCGTGGAAGGCCTGCAGATGGTGCGCCCCGGCGTTGAAGTCGTCGCCACCGAGGCCAGCGCCAAGGCGCCGCAGCCGCAGCAGCCGCAAGCTGCCGGCGCCGCGCCGGCCAAGCAGTAATCAGGGAGCCACGCATGGCAAAGTTTTTTATCGACAGGCCGGTATTTGCCTGGGTGATCGCGATCGTGCTGATGATGGCCGGCGCGCTGTCTATCCTGCAATTGCCGGTTGCCCAGTATCCCAACATCGCGCCGCCCGCCATCGGCATCGCGGTGACCTACCCGGGCGCGTCCGCGCAGACCGTGCAGGACACCGTCGTGCAGGTGATCGAGCAGCAGATGAACGGTCTTGACGGCCTGCAGTACATCTCCTCGGAAAGCAACTCCGA
This sequence comes from Achromobacter mucicolens, assembly GCF_029866465.1. Taxonomy (NCBI): domain Bacteria; kingdom Pseudomonadati; phylum Pseudomonadota; class Betaproteobacteria; order Burkholderiales; family Alcaligenaceae; genus Achromobacter; species Achromobacter mucicolens. Next base: position 2,208,926 of record NZ_CP123364.1, read on the forward strand.
CGGCAGCATGTCCATCACGCTGACCTTCAAGCAGGGCACCAACCCCGACACCGCGCAGGTGCAGGTCCAGAACAAGCTCGCGCTGGCGCAGCCGCTTCTGCCGCAGGAAGTGCAGCAGCAGGGCATCCGTGTCACCAAGGCCACCAAGAACTTCCTGATCGTGGCGGGCTTCGTGTCCACCGACGGCTCGATGACCAAGGACGACCTGGCCGACTACGTCGCCTCGTACGTGCAGGATCCCATCAGCCGCACGCAGGGCGTGGGCGACTTCCAGCTCTTCGGCTCGCAGTATGCGATGCGGATATGGCTGGACCCGGCCAAGCTCGTCAATTACGGACTGACCACGGTCGACATCACCACCGCGATCAAGGAACAGAACGTCCAGGTGTCGTCCGGCCAGCTGGGCGGCCTGCCGTCCGTGCGCGGCCAGCAACTTAACGCCACCATCATCGGCCCGTCGCGCCTGCAGACGCCCGAGGACTTCGGCGAGATCCTGCTCAAGGTCAATGCCGACGGTTCGCAGGTGCGCCTGCGCGATGTCTCGCGCATCGAACTGGGCGGCCAGACGTACGCCATCGACAGCTTCTACAACGGCAATCCGGCTTCGGGCCTGGCCATCAAGCTGGCGCCGGGCGCCAACGCGCTGGACACGGCGCAGGCGGTGCGCGACACCATCAACAACCTCAAGCCGTATTTCCCGCCGGGCATGGACGTCGTCTATCCGTACGACACGACGCCGTTCGTCAGCCTGTCGATCCATGAAGTGTTCAAGACGCTGGTCGAGGCCATCATCCTGGTGTTCCTGGTGATGTATCTCTTCCTGCAGAACTTCCGCGCCACCATCATTCCCACGCTTGCCGTGCCGGTGGTGCTGCTGGGCACGTTCGGCGTGCTGGCCGCCTTCGGTTATTCCATCAACACCTTGACCATGTTCGGCATGGTGCTGGCCATTGGCCTGCTGGTCGACGACGCCATCGTGGTCGTGGAAAACGTCGAGCGGGTGATGGCCGAAGAGGGCCTCACGCCCAAGCAGGCCACGCGCAAGTCCATGAGCCAGATCACCGGCGCGCTGATCGGCATTGCGATGGTGCTGGCCGCCGTGTTCATCCCGATGGCGTTCTTCGGTGGCTCCACGGGCGTCATCTACCGGCAGTTCTCGATCACGATCGTGTCCTCGATGGTGCTGTCCGTGATCGTGGCCATCGTCTTCACCCCGGCCTTGTGCGCGACGCTGCTCAAGCCCATTCCCAAGGGCCATCATGGCGCCAAGAGGGGCTTTTTCGGGTGGTTCAACCGCACGTTCGAACGCAGCAGCAACGGCTACGCCAACACCGTCGCGCGCGGCCTGAACCGCACCAAGCGCCTGATGGTCGTGTATCTGGCGCTGGTCATCGCGATGGGCTGGCTGTTCACCCGCATCCCGACCGCGTTCCTGCCGGCCGAGGATCAGGGCATCCTGTTCGCCCAGATCCAGACGCCCGCCGGCGCCACCGCCGAGGCCACCAAGGCCGTCATCGACGACGCCACCAAGTACCTGCTGACCGAAGAAAAGGACGCCGTCACCTCGGTGTTCGCGGTCAACGGCTTTAACTTCGGCGGCCGCGGCCAGAACGCGTCCATCCTGTTCATCAAGCTGCGCGACTGGGAAGAGCGCGGCGACGCCAGCCTGAAGGCCGCCGCCGTGGCCGGGCGCGCCAACGCGCATTTCGCCCAGACGGAACGCCGTGCGAAATTGTTCGTCGTGCCGCCGCCGTCCGTGATGGAACTGGGCAACGTCACCGGCTTTGACTTCCAGCTCATGGACCGCGCCGGCGTGGGCCACGAGAAGCTGCTTGCCGCGCGCAACCAGCTGCTGGGCGAGGCCGCTCAGAGCCCGGTGCTGGTGGGCGTGCGTCCCAATGGCATCGAGGACGCGCCGCAGTACCAGCTGGATATCGACCGCGAAAAGGCCCGCGCCCTGGGCGTGGCCGTGTCGGACATCAACAGCACGCTGGCTACCGCGTGGGGCTCGTCGTACGTCAACGACTTCATCGACCGCGGCCGCGTGAAGAAGGTGTTCGCGCAGGGCGAGGCGTCCTCGCGCATGCTGCCGGAAGACCTGAACAAGTGGTACGTGCGCAACAAGGATGGCGACATGGTGCCGTTCTCGGCGTTCTCCAGCGCGACGTGGAGCTTCGGCCCGCAGAAGCTGAACCGCTACAACGGCGTGCCGTCGTACAACATCCAGGGCCAGGCGGCGCCGGGCTACAGCTCGGGCGCAGCCATGGAAGAAATGGAGCGCCTGGCGGCCAAGCTGCCGGTGGGTGTCGGCTTTGAATGGACCGGCCTGTCGTTCGAAGAACGCCTGTCCGGCGCCCAGGCGCCCGCGCTGTACGCGATCTCGCTCATCGTGGTGTTCCTGTGTTTGGCGGCGCTCTATGAAAGCTGGACCATTCCGTCCGCGGTCATGCTGGTGGTGCCGCTGGGGATCATCGGCGCGCTGCTGGCCACGCTGATGCGCGGCCTGTCCAACGACGTGTACTTCCAGGTGGGTCTGCTTACGACCATCGGGCTGGCGGCCAAAAACGCCATCCTGATCGTGGAGTTCGCCAAGGAGCACTATGAATCGGGCGCCAGCCTGACGGAATCGGCCATCCACGCCGCCCGCCAGCGTCTGCGTCCCATCCTGATGACGTCCCTGGCGTTCATCCTGGGCGTGACCCCGCTGGCGATTTCCAGCGGCGCGGGCTCGGGCAGCCAGAACGCCATCGGCACGGGCGTGATCGGCGGCATGCTGACCGGCACGTTCCTGGCCATCTTCTTCGTACCGGCTTTCTTCGTCATCATGCTGCGCGTGTTCAAGGTCAAGCGCATGAGCGAAAACGTCGACAAGCACGACACCAGCGCCAAGGGGCCGCAGGACGTGCCGGCGGAGGGTCAACCGTAATGACATTCCCGATGAGAACCTTGCTGTCTGTATCCCTGGCGGCGGCCCTGGCGGGCTGCTCGCTGGCCCCCACCTACGAGCGTCCCGATGCGCCCGTCGACGCGGCTTACCCCACGGGGCCTGCGTACAACGCCGCGCAGACGGCCGCACCGGCCGGCATGGCCGTGGCCGACATCGGCTGGCGCGACTTCTTCGGCGATCCGCTGTTGCAACAGCTGATCGAACAGTCGCTGACCAACAACCGCGACCTGCGCGTGGCCGCGCTGAACGTCGAGGCGGCGCGCGCGCAGTACCGCATCCAGCGCGCCGATTTGGCGCCCAGCATCGGCGTGGCGGGCCAGGGCTCGGCCCAGCGCACGCCGGCCGACCTGTCGCCCAGCGGCCGGGCCACCACCAGCCACAGCTACCAGGTCGGCGCCGCCATGTCCGCCTGGGAGCTGGACCTCTTTGGCCGCATTCGCAGCCTGAGCGACAAGGCGCTGGAGTCGTATCTGGCGCTGGATGAAACCCGCACCGCCACGCAGCTCACGCTGATCGCCGAAGTTGCGAACGCTTACCTTACGCTGCGCGCGGACCAGGAACTGCTCAGCCTGACGCGCGACACGCTCAAGAGCCAGCAAGACTCCTTCAACCTGACCAAGCAGAGCTACGACCAGGGCCTGTCCACCGCGCTGGACCTGAGCCAGGCCGAAGTGTCGCTGCGCACGGCGGAGCGCAACCTGTCGCAATACACGCGCCAGGCCGCGCAGGACCGCAATGCGCTGGTGCTGCTGATGGGCCAGCCGTTGTCGCCCGAGATGGCGGCGGCGCTGGACAACGCGGTCAAGCTGGACGACAGCATGCTGCCGACCACGCTGCCCGCCGGCCTGCCGTCCGATCTGTTGACCCGCCGCCCGGACATCCGTGCGGCCGAGCATCAGCTAAAGGGCGCCAACGCCAATATCGGCGCGGCGCGCGCCGCGTTCTTCCCGACCATCAGCCTGACGGGCTCGGCCGGCACCGCCAGCGCCAGCCTGGGCGGCCTGTTCGACGGCGGTTCCGGGGCCTGGAGCTTCGCGCCCCAGATCACGGTGCCGATCTTCGCGGGCGGCTCGCTGCTGGCGGGGCTGGATCTGGCGAAGGTGCAGAAGAACATCCAGGTGGCGCAGTACGAGAAATCCATCCAGACGGGATTCCGCGAAGTGGCCGATGCGTTGGCCGGCCGCGGCACGCTGGACGAGCAGATCCAGGCGCAACGGTTGCTGGTGGACGCCAACCAGCGCGCGTATGACGCGTCCGAGCAACGTTTCCGGCAGGGGATCGACGATTACCTGAGCGTGCTCGATTCGCAGCGCTCGCTGTACACCTCGCAGCAGGCGCTGGTCGACACGCGCCTGGCGCGGCTGACCAATCTGGTCACGCTGTACAAGGTGCTGGGCGGCGGCTGGACGGAACGCACGGTGGCCGCGCCTGCCGCTCCGGCCGCGACTGCGGGCTGATTGCCTGGCGCGCGTTTGCGGTTTGCCATGCAAAACGGGCCGATCTTGCGATCGGCCCGTTTTTTTTGCCTGTCGAACGCGCGGACGTCAGGTGCGCTTTCTGGCGATCAGGCCCACCACGAACAGCACGATGATCGCGCCGACGACGGATCCGATCCATCCCGCGGGTTCGCCGGGGGCGTACCAGCCCAGCGATTGGCCCAGGAAGCCGGCCACGACGGCGCCGATGATGCCCAGAATGGTGGTCATGATGATCCCCATGTTCTGGTCCCCGGGCATGATGGCGCGGGCGATCAGGCCCACGATGAACCCGACGATGATCATGATGATGATGCTCATGCGCGTACTCCTTACTAGGGAAAAGGGGGCAATGTGGACTGATGATACCCACGGATACCCGCGCCCCGCGCGCCACCGTTGTAACAACTGGTGTGCGGACCCCGCCCGTCGGGTCAGGAGGTCAAGTCGATGAGCTGGCGCACATCCTTGGTCAGCGCCTCGATGCTGTCGGTGTCAGATGCCAGCAGGCGCGCCTTTCCGTCCTTGTCGAAAATGTAGACGCCGCGGCTGTGCGTCACTTCGTACATGTCGGCGTCGTCGCCAGGACGGGGCTTTTCGATCTGGTAGGCCACGCGGTAGCGGCGGGCCAGGTCCGCGATCTGCTTTTCGTCGCCCGTCACGCCGATGGCGTTGTTGTTGAAGGCGTTGACGTAGGCCTGCAGGATGTCTGGCGTGTCGCGGTGCGGGTCCACGCTGACAAAGAGAATCCGCACGTCCTTGGCCTTGTCGCCCAGGTTCTGCAACACCGCGGTCAACTGCGCCATGGTGGTGGGGCAGATGTCCGGGCAGCTGGCGTACCCGAAAAACAGCAGCACCGTCTTGCCCTTCAGGTCGTCGCTGCTGACCGTCTTGCCGCCCGCGCCCGGTAGCGAGAACTTCAGGTCCGGCAGGTGCCCCTTGACGTTGTAAAGCGTCCAGTCCACGTTCCTGTCGCCGCAGGCGGCAAGAAACACACACAAAGCCATCAGCAGTCCGCCAAAGAAGCGGCCGGTAATCGAGTGTCGCATGGGTCCAGTAGCCGGAAGGGGGTAAACCTTTCGGATTCTACCTGCTGGATCCGTGAAGAGTTTGCGCGGCCGCAATGCCTTGTGCCGGCGCAGGCTGAAATCAAAAAAATGGCCCGCTCGATGGCGGCCATCTTCCGGAGAGGCGAAATGTGCTGCAGGCGCTCAAGGTGTCAGACACCCGATGAAGGCCGCCGCAAGGTGCGGCGGTGCATCAGGGGTGTCAGACACCGTCATCAACTGACCGTCATACCGCTATGGCGCAGCAGCGCATCGATACGCGGCGCGCGGCCGCGGAACGCGGCAAAAGAATCGGCCGCCGGGCGCGAGCCGCCCACGGCCAGCACTTCGCGGCGAAAGCGCGCGCCGGTTTCCGGATCCAGCGTGCCCAGCGCATTGCCCGCCTGTTTGGCAGCCGCTTCCTCGAAGGCTTCGTACGCGTCCGCCGACAGCACTTCGGCCCACTTGTAGCTGTAATAGCCCGCGCCGTAACCGCCCGCGAACAGGTGCGAGAAGGCGTGCGGCAGGCGATGCCATTGCGGCGGGAACAGCACCGCCACTTCCTGGCGCACTTCCTGCAGCAACGCCAGCACCTCGGAAATCGACGCGCCCTTGCTGCGGTCGTGCATCAGCATGTCGAAGAGCGCAAATTCGATCTGGCGCACCGTCTGCATGCCGCTCTGGTAGTTGCGGGCGGCGACCAGGCGGTCGTAGAGCGCGCGCGGCAGGGGCTCGCCCGTGTCCACATGCGCCGACAGCTTCTGCACCACGGCCCATTCCCAGCAGAAGTTCTCCATGAACTGCGAAGGCAGCTCGATGGCGTCCCATTCGACGCTGGCGAACGCCGCGGCGCCGGGCTCGTCGACTTCGGACAACAGCGCGTGCAGCGCGTGGCCGGTTTCATGGAAGAGGGTGATGACGTCGTCGTGCGTCAGCACGGCGGGACGATCGCCGTTGGGGCGCGAGAAATTGCACGTCAGGTAGGCAATGGGCGTCTGCACCGTGCCGGCCACGACGCGGCGCGTGCGCTCGCTGTCGACCCAGGCGCCATTCTGCTTGCCGGCGCGGGCGTACAGGTCCAGATACAGATGGCCGATCAGCGCGCCTTCGGGGCTTTCGACGCGCACGCCGCGCACGTCGCCGTGCCACGACGACACGGGCGTTTCGGTCAGGCGCACGCCGAACAGGGTCTGGATCACGTCGAACAGGCCAGCCAGCACGCGCGGTTCGGTGAAGTACTGTTTGACCTCGTCTTCGGAGTACGCATAGCGCGATTCGCGCAGGCGTTCCGAGGCGTAGGGCACGTCCCACGGTTGCAGGCTGTCCAGGCCCAGTTCGCCGGTGGCATAGGCCGTGAGTTCGGCCAGGTCACGCTGCGCGAAAGGCTTGGCGCGCGCGGCCAGGTCGCGCAGGAACGCGGTCACTTCCTTGGCGTCGCGGGCCATGCGCGTCTGCAAGCGCAGCGCGGCAAACGTGCCCAGGCCCAGCAGGCCCGATTCTTCGGCGCGCAGCGCCAGCAGTTCTTCGATCAGCGGCGAGTTGTCGAACTTGGCGTCGCCCTGCTCGGACGCCACCGTGCCGTAGCCGCGGTACAGCGCCTCGCGCAGCGAGCGATCCTTGGCGTACTGCATGACGGGCAGGTAGCAGGGCATCTTCAGCGTGAGCTTCCAGCCGGCCTTGCCGTCTTCGTGGGCGGCGGCGCGCGCGGCGGCGATCACGTCCGCCGGAATGCCGGCCAGGCGGCTTTCGTCTTCCACGATCAGCGACCACGCGTCGATGGAATCGAGCACGTTTTCCGAGAACTTCTGCGAGGCCTGCGCCTCGCGATCGGAGATCTGGGCATAGCGTTCACGGTCCGCGCCTTGCAGTTCGACCCCGCTCAGGCGGAAATCGCGCAGGGCCATTTCCACGATGCGGCGGCGCACCGGCGTCCAGGACGCGAAGTCGGGCGCGGCGGCCAGCCGCTGATATTGCTTGTACAGGCCTTCGTGCAGGCCCACCCAGGTCGAAAACTCGGTGACCAGCGGCAGCGCGGCGTTATAGGCCTCGCGCAGCTCCGGCGTATTGACGACTGCATTCAGATGGCCGGCCACCGACCAGGCGCGCCACAGGCGCTCGGACGCAGTGTCCAAGGGCTCGACCACGGCCTCCCAGGTGGGCGCGAGCGCGGGATCGGCAGCCTGGTCGACGGCCTTGCGGGCGATGCCCAGCAGCTCCTCGACGGCAGGCACGATATGCGCGGGTTTGACGGCCGCGTAATCGACCAGTTCGGACACGGGAGCAAGCAGGGGGTTCTGAGTCATGGTGTTACCGGCTTATTGAGTGGCGGACGACGCGCGCGGCGCGCCGGCGATAAGGATCAGGTAAGGGCGATCGTCCCGAACGCAAGGCCCGCCGGCGGACGGGGAGGGTGTCTGCCCCCCAAGTTGCGGCTGGTGTGCGGCAGATGTCTGACACCCCAGAGACGCCTGCTCAAGCTGAAGCGCCTCTCACACGGGTGTCAGACACCGAGGTCTACGCAGTCAGCCTGCAGCGCGTTCCGCCGCTTCGACCGTGTTGACCAGCAGCATGGCGATGGTCATGGGGCCGACGCCGCCGGGGACCGGCGTGATGGCGCCGGCCACTTCCTTGGCGGACGCGAAATCCACGTCGCCGCACAGCTTGCCGTCGGCGCCGCGATTGATGCCCACGTCGATGACGACGGCGCCCGGCTTGATCATCGAGCCGTCGATCATGCCCGGCTTGCCGGTGGCCACGACCAGCACGTCGGCGCGGCGGGTCTGGGCCGCCAGGTCGCGCGTTTTGGAGTTGCAGATCGTGATGGTGGCGCCGGCCTGCAGCAGCAGCATGGCCATCGGCTTGCCCACGATGTTGCTGGCGCCCACGATGACGGCCTCGGCACCGCGCAGGTTCACGCCTTCCGATTCCAGCATCTTCATCACGCCATACGGCGTGCAGGGACGGAACAGCGGCTGGCCGGTCATGAGCAGGCCCGCGTTGCTGATATGGAAGCCGTCCACGTCCTTTTCGGCCGCGATGGCCTCGATGACCTTGTGGGCGTCCATGTGCTTGGGCAGGGGCAGCTGCACCAGGATGCCGTGGATGCTGGGATCCTGGTTCAGGACCTGGATGCGGGCCAGCAGTTCGGCCTCGGTCATCTCGGCCGGGTATTGCTCTTTCACGGAATGCAGTCCGGCCTTTTCGCAGGCCGCGACCTTGTTGCGCACATACACCTGCGACGCGGGATCCGCGCCGACAAGCACAACGGCCAGGCCGGGGCGGGTGCCCTTGGCGGCCAGGGCCGAGACACGCTCGGCGACTTCTTCGCGAATGCGCTGCGAGAGCGCGGCGCCGTCAATAATCCTTGCGGTCATGCGTGTGCCTCGGGTTTGGCCAGAGCCACTTTCATCAAATCTGCAACGGTGGTCACTTCAAGTTTTTCCATGATGTTGGCGCGGTGCGCCTCGACGGTCTTGATGCTGATGCCCAGGTCGTCGGCGATCTGCTTGTTCAAGCGGCCCGCAACGATGCGCTCCAGCACCTGTTGCTCGCGCGCGGTCAGGCGCGCCAGCATGGCTTCGTGGTCCTTCTGAGCCTGGTGCTTGCTCACGCGCTGCGTGGCCTGCTCCAGCATGCGCGCCACGATCTCGCGCAGGTCGGATTCGTTGAACGGTTTTTCCAGGAAGTCGACGGCGCCTTTCTTCATGGTGGACACCGCCATGGGCACGTCGCCGTGGCCGGTGATGAACACGATGGGCAGCGGGGCATTGCGCGCGATCAGCTGTTCCTGAAGTTCCAGGCCGCTCATGCCGGGCATCCGCACGTCGGCGATCAGCACGCCGATCTGGCTGGCGTCGTAGTCTTCCAGGAACGATTCGCCGCTGGCGTAGGCGCGAACGCGGTATCCATTGGCTTCAAGCAGCCAACGCAGCGAATCGCGGACCGCTTCGTCGTCGTCGACAATGAATACCGTGCTCGACAGGTGGGGCGTGTTCATGCGTGCAACTCCTCGGACTGATCGTTCTGGGCCTGCGTCTGGGTCGCAGCGCAGGGCAGGGTGAAGCGGAAGATAGTACCGCCGGCCGGGTTGGGGTCAGCCCACAGGCGGCCGTGATGCGATTCGATAATGGTACGGCAGATATTCAGCCCCATGCCCAGGCCCTGGGACTTGGTGCTGAAGAACGGTTCGAACAGGCGCTCGGGTTCGGCCAAGCCGTGGCCGCGGTCCACCACGGCCACCTCGATATGCTGATCGTGAAGAATTACGGCAACCTTAAGCTCGTCTGACTCGCTCTTTTCCATGGCTTCCAGCCCGTTCTTGAGCAGGTTCAGCAGTACCTGCTCAATAAGGATGGGGTCGGCCAGGACGTCGGGCGCGTTGGACGGCACGAAGCTGTCGATGCGGATGCGGCGCTTGCGGGCGTCGATCTCGGCAAAACCGATGGCGTTGTCGACAATGCGGCCGATCGCCACGCGCTGGCGGCGCGGCTCGCTGCGCTTCACGAATTCGCGGATGCGGCTGATGATCTTGCCCGCGCGCTCGGCCTGCGAAGCGGCTTTTTCCAGCGCGGGCAGCAGCATGTTGGGGCTGGTGTGGCCGGCCTTGACCAAAGCCACCGCACCCATGCTGTAGTTGGCAATGGCCGTCAGCGGCTGGTTCAGTTCGTGCGCCAGCGACGAAGCCATTTCGCCCATGGTGGTCAGGCGGCTGGTGAGCTGGATCTTTTCCTGCTGCACGCGCGACGCTTCCTCGTGCCCGCGGCGCTCGGTGATGTCGCGCGCCACCTGCATGCGCACGCGGCGCCCGTCGGTCCAGGCCAGCATGCGGTGGTGCACTTCAAACCAGCGCTGCACGGACGGCGCGAAGACTTCGACCGATTCGTCGGTGAAGCGGCCGCGGCGGCCGGCCAGCAGTTCGTCGTGTCCGCCCGTCTGCGCGCCGAACACGCGGCGATAGGTGCGGTTGGCAAACAGCAGCTCCAGCCCGTCATGCGTGTCGGCAGTGACCGAGATGGCGTCGTCCAGGCCTTCCAGCACGGTCATGAATCGTTCGTGGGCGGCCGTCAGGGCCTCGCGGATGCGCTTGGGCTCGGTGATGTCCGTCATGGACGTCATCCAGCCGATCTGGTTGCCGTTGGGGTCCAGCAAGGGCGACACGTACATGCGCGCCGTGAAGCGCGATCCGTCGCGCCGCTGGGCCTCGACCTCCAGGCCGCTGCTGGGCGTCTTGCCCGACATCAGCACGTCCAGCGTGTGCTGGTGCTGTTCGTGGCGGCCCGGCACCCAATAGGGGAAGGGCGGGCTGCGGCCGATCAGGTCGGCCTCGTTCCAGCCGATCATCCGGCAGAAGGCCGGGTTCACATAGGCGATGCGGCCCTCCATGTCGAGCACGCGCATGCCCGTGGACATGGAGTTTTCCATGGCGCGCCGGAACCCGGTCTCGGCAATGAGCGCGGCTTCGGCGGTGGACCGGAAGCGCGTATAGCGCCACAGCATCAGCAGGCTGATGACGATGACGCAGGACAGGGCAAGCACGACCCAGATCAGGCGTTGCTGGCGTAGTTCCTGGTCAATGGTGACAAACATGACGCTGTCGTCATGGATGCGCTGCAACCAGAAGAACACCCCCATCACACAGATATAGAGGATCAGCACCATGGCGGGCGTGACCCAGTACACCCCGCGCCGCCGGGTGCGGGCGTGATCGTGGAAAGGCGTAGGTATGTTTGACTTGGGCGCGCTGGACATGGAATTCGGGGCCGGTAGACCGCGCATTTTAGTGCGTGTTGGAACGGAATTGCCGGGAATCAAGTCCACCATTCGTCCTAGCCCATAAAAACGAGGGTGTTCAGCAATTCAGGTTCTGTTCAAGTTTCCGCATTATGAAATGCCGTACCGCAACATGAAATTTTCCTTGCGACCGGTTAATCTTCTTTCTTAGAATGCCGCCTGACAGGGAAACCGCCCCTGGCAGGTCCTTAGAACGCCCCGACCCCATTCATCACATGGTAGCCCGGATGATCCCGGCTACCATGCAATGTCCGCGAGCAGATCAATAAGCGGTTTGTGGTCACGAACGAACCCCAACAGGAGACACACGATGTCCTCTAACGCCCAGGCTGGCGCCGTGCAGGCCGCCAACGACGAAGACACCCTTGAAACCCAGGAGTGGCTCGAAGCCCTGGCAGCCGTCCTTGATCGCGAAGGACCGCAGCGCGCCCATTACCTGCTGGAACGCCTGATCGACGAAGCCCGTCGCTCCGGCGCTCACATTCCGTTCTCCCCCAATACCGCTTACGTCAACACGATTCCCCCCGGCCTGGAGCCGGCGCACCCGGGCAACCTGGAACTGGAATCGCGCATCCGTTCGTACGTGCGCTGGAACGCCATGGCCATGGTGGTCAAGGCCAACAAGCACAACCCGCCCGACGGCGGCGACCTGGGCGGCCACATCGCGTCGTTCGCCTCGCTGGCCACCATGATCGGCTGCGGCCAGAACCACTTCTGGCACGCTGAAGACGAAGGCCACGGCGGCGACCTGGTCTACTTCCAGGGCCACACCTCGCCCGGCATGTATGGCCGCGCCTACCTCGAAGGCCGCCTGACCGAAGACCAGCTGAACCATTTCCGCCAGGAAGTGGACGGCAAGGGCCTGTCCTCGTACCCGCATCCCAAGCTGATGCCGGACTTCTGGCAGTTCCCGACGGTGTCGATGGGCCTGGGCCCGCTGATGGCCATCTACCAGGCCCGTTTCCTGAAGTACCTGCACGCCCGCGGCATTGCCGACACCAGCAACCGCAAGGTCTGGGTGTTCTGCGGCGACGGCGAAATGGACGAACCCGAATCGCTGGGCGCCATCGCCCTGGCGGCTCGCGAAAAGCTGGACAACCTGATCTTCGTCATCAACTGCAACCTGCAGCGTCTGGACGGCCCGGTGCGCGGCAACGGCAAGATCATCCAGGAACTGGAAGGCGACTTCCGCGGTTCGGGCTGGAACGTCATCAAGCTGATCTGGGGCGGCTACTGGGATCCGCTGCTTGCGCACGACAAGGAAGGCATCCTGCGCCAGATCATGGAAGAAACCGTTGACGGCGAGTACCAGGCGTACAAGGCCAACGACGGCAAGTTCGTGCGCGAACACTTCTTTGGCAAGCACCCCAAGCTGCTGGAAGCCGTGTCGCGCATGAGCGACGAGGACATCTGGCGCCTGAACCGTGGCGGCCATGATCCCCACAAGGTGTACGCGGCCTTCAAGTCGGCCAGCGACCACACCGGCCAGCCCACCGTCATCCTGGCCAAGACCATCAAGGGCTACGGCATGGGCCACGTCGGCCAGGCCAAGAACCCGACCCACCAGCAAAAGAAGCTGGAACTCGACTCCATCCGCGAATTCCGCGACCGCTTCGGCATCCCCATCCCGGACGACAAGCTGGCGGACCTGCCGTACTTCAAGCCGGCCGAAGACTCGCCCGAAATGAAGTACCTGCACGAGCGCCGTGCCGCGCTGGGCGGCTACCTGCCCCGCCGCCGCGCCAAGGCCGACGAACAGCTCAAGGCCCCCGCGCTGGATGCGTTCAAGGCCGTGCTGGAGCCCACCGCGGAAGGCCGTGAAATCTCGACCACCCAGGCCTTCGTGCGCATCCTGAACCAGGTCCTGCGCGACAAGGAACTGGGCCCGCGCGTCGTGCCGATCCTGGCCGACGAATCGCGCACCTTCGGCATGGAGGGCCTGTTCCGCCAAATCGGTATTTACGCGCCGGAAGGCCAGAAGTACACCCCGGTCGACAAGGACCAGGTCATGTACTACAAGGAATCGGCCGACGGCCAGCTCCTGCAGGAAGGCATCAACGAAGCGGGCGCGATGAGCTCGTGGATTGCGGCGGCCACGTCGTACTCCTCGAACAACCGCATCATGATCCCGTTCTTCATCTACTACTCGATGTTCGGGTTCCAGCGCATCGGCGACCTGGCCTGGGCCGCCGGCGACATGCAGGCGCGCGGCTTCCTCCTGGGCGGCACCGCCGGCCGCACGACGCTGAACGGCGAAGGCCTGCAGCACGAAGACGGTCACAGCCACATCCTGGCCTCGACCATCCCGAACTGCGTCTCGTACGACCCGACGTTCGGCCACGAGCTGGCCGTGATCATCCAGCATGGCTTGAAGCGCATGGTGGAAGACCAGGAAAACGTCTACTACTACCTGACGGTGATGAACGAAAACTACCCGCAGCCCGGTCTGACCAAGGGCGACGAGGAAGGCATCATCAAGGGCATGTACAAGCTCAAGTCGCACGGCAAGGGCAAGAACCGCGTGCAGCTCATGGGTTCGGGCACGATCCTGCGCGAAGTCATGGCCGCGCAGGAACTCCTGGCCGCCGATTGGGACGTCGCCTCGGACCTCTGGAGCGTCACCAGCTTCACCGAGCTGCGCCGCAATGGTCTGGACGCCGAACGCCACAACATGCTGCACCCCGACGAGAAGAAGCCGCAGGTCGCTTACGTCACGGAACAGCTGGCCAAGACGGAAGGCCCGATCATCGCGTCGACCGACTACATGAAGCTCTTTGCGGACCAGATCCGTCCGTTCGTGCCCAAGGGCCGCGAATACAAGGTGCTGGGCACCGATGGTTTCGGCCGCTCGGATTTCCGCGCCAAGCTGCGCGAACACTTCGAGGTGGATCGCCACTTCGTCGTCGTGGCCGCCCTGCGCGCGCTGGCCGACGAAGGCAAGGTGCCGGTCGCCAAGGTGGCCGAAGCCATCAAGAAGTACGGCATCAATCCGAACAAAGCCAACCCGCAATACGCCTGAGGGTAAAGAGACATGAGCAACATCGTGCAAATCAAGGTTCCCGACATCGGCGACTTCAAGGAAGTGGAAGTCACTGAAGTGCTGGTTGCCGTGGGCGACACGATCAAGGCGGAACAAAGCCTGATCACGGTCGAATCCGACAAGGCCTCGATGGAGATCCCCGCGTCGCAGGGCGGCGTGGTGAAGTCCATTTCCGTGAAGGTCGGCGACAAGGTCGCCGAAGGCGCGGTCGTGCTGGAAGTGGAAGCGGCCGAGGCGGACGCTGGCGCCGCCAAGGAAGAGGCCCCCAAGGCCGAGTCCAAGCCGGCTGCCAAGGAAGAACCCAAGCAGGCCGCCGCTGCCGCGTCCAAGGCCGAGGCCTCGGCCCCGGCTGCCGCCAGCGGCCCGGTCGAGATCGAAGTGCCGGACATCGGCGACTTCAAGGAAGTTGAAGTCATCGAAGTCATGGTCGCGGTCGGCGACACCATCAAGGCCGAGCAAAGCCTGATCACCGTCGAGTCCGACAAGGCCTCGATGGAGATCCCGGCCTCGCAAGGCGGCGTGGTCAAGGAAGTGAAGGTCAAGGTTGGCGACAAGGTCGCCAAGGGTTCGGTCGTGGTGGTGGTGGAAGGCGGTGCGCAAGCCGCTGCCGCGCCGGCCGCCAAGTCCGAAGCCGCGGCTCCGGCCGCCAAGTCGGAAGCGAAGGCCGAGGCCAAGCCCGAGGCCGCCGCGTCGTCCGCCCCGGCCGCGCGCCCGGCCCCGGCTGCCGCCCTGGAAGACGCCAACCTCAAGCCCGGCCAGCTGCCGCACGCCTCGCCGTCCGTGCGCAAGTTCGCGCGCGAACTGGGCGTGAACCTCTCCAAGGTCAAGGGCACCGGTCCCAAGGAACGCATCACCGCCGACGACGTGCGCGGTTTCGTCAAGCAGGCCCTGTCGGCTGCGCCGGCGGCCGCCGCTGCCGGCGGTTCCGCCGATGGCGCCGCGCTGGGCCTCTTGCCGTGGCCGAAGGTCGACTTCACCAAGTTCGGCCCGATCGAAGCCAAGCCGCTGTCGCGCATCAAGAAGATCTCGGGCGCAAACCTGCACCGCAACTGGGTCATGATCCCGCACGTCACCAACAACGACGAAGCGGACATCACCGACCTGGAAGCGCTGCGCGTCACGCTGAACAAGGAAAACGAGAAGTCCGGCATCAAGGTCACGATGCTGGCCTTCCTGATCAAGGCCGTGGTTGCGGCCCTGAAGAAATTCCCCGAGTTCAACGCCTCGCTGGACGGCGACAACCTGGTGCTCAAGCAGTACTACCACATCGGTTTTGCGGCCGACACGCCCAACGGGCTGGTGGTGCCGGTGATCCGCGATGCCGACAAGAAGGGCATCCTGCAGATCGCCCAGGAAATGACCGACCTGTCCAAGAAGGCGCGTGACGGCAAGATCTCGCCCGCCGAAATGCAGGGCGGCTGCTTCTCGATCTCGTCGCTGGGCGGCATCGGCGGCACCTCGTTCACGCCCATCATCAACGCGCCGGAAGTGGCGATCCTGGGCGTGTCGCGTTCTTCGCACAAGCCCGTCTGGGACGGCAAGCAGTTCGTGCCGCGCCTGATGGTGCCGCTGTCGCTGTCCTACGACCACCGCGTCATCGACGGCGCCTCGGCCGCGCGCTTCAACGCCTATCTGGGTGCGTTGCTGGCCGACTTCCGCCGCATCGCGCTGTAAACGGGGAGCCCTATGAGCAATACCGTTCAAATCAAAGTGCCGGACATCGGCGACTTCAAGGAAGTTGAAGTCATCGAGGTGCTGGTGGCCGTGGGCGACACGATCAAGGCGGAACAGAGCCTGATCACGGTTGAGTCCGACAAGGCCTCGATGGAAATCCCGGCGTCGCAAGGCGGCGTGGTCAAGTCCATCGCCGTCAAGGTCGGCGACAAGGTCGCCGAAGGCGCGGTCGTGCTGGAAGTGGAAGCGGCCTCGGGTGCTGACGCCGGCGCCGCCAAGGAAGAGGCTCCCAAGGCTGAATCCAAGCCGGCCGCCAAGGACGCTTCCAAGCCGGAAGCCCCCGAGGCCGACGCGCCTGCCGCCAAGGCTGCAGCGCCCGCCGCCGCCACCTACAGCGGTTCGGCTGACGGCGAATACGACATGCTGGTGCTGGGCGCGGGCCCTGGCGGCTATTCCGCCGCCTTCCGCGCCGCCGATCTGGGCCTGTCCGTGGTCCTGGTCGAACGCTACAGCACGCTGGGCGGCGTCTGCCTGAACGTGGGCTGCATCCCGTCCAAGGCGCTGCTGCACAACGCCGCCATCATCGACGAAGCGCGCGAACTGGCTGCCCACGGCATCAGCTTCGGCGAGCCCAAGATCGACCTGGACAAGCTGCGCGGCTACAAGGACAGCGTGGTCGCCAAGCTGACCGGCGGCCTGGCCGGCATGGCCAAGGCCCGCAAGGTCACCGTGGTGACGGGCGTGGGCGAGTTCGCCGACGCCAACCACCTGACGGTCAAGGGCGCCGACGGCAAGACCCAGACGCTGCGCTTCAAGCAGGCCATCATTGCCGCCGGCAGCCAGTCGGTGAAGCTGCCGTTCCTGCCGCAGGACGAGCGCATTGTGGACTCCACCGGCGCCTTGCTGCTGCGTGAAGTGCCCAAGAAGATGCTCATCATCGGCGGCGGCATCATCGGCCTGGAAATGGGCACGGTGTACTCCACGCTGGGCGCGCGCCTGGATGTCGTGGAAATGCTGGACGGCCTGATGCAGGGCGCCGACCGCGACCTGGTCAAGGTGTGGCAGAAGAAGAACGCCTACCGCTTCGACAACATCATGTTGAAGACCAAGACGGTGGGCGCCGAGGCCAAGAAGGACGGCATCTACGTCACCTTCGAAGGCGAGGGCGCGCCCAAGGAGCCGCAGCGCTACGACCTGGTGCTCCAGGCCGTGGGCCGCAGCCCCAACGGCAAGAAGATCGGCGCCGACAAGGCGGGCATCGCCGTGACCGACCGCGGTTTCATCGAGGTCGATCGCCAGATGCGCACCAACGTGCCGCACATCTTCGCCATCGGCGACGTCGTCGGCCAACCCATGCTCGCCCACAAGGCCGTGCATGAAGGGCACGTCGCCGCCGAAGCCGCCGCCGGCCAGAAGTCCTTCTTCGACGCCCGCGTCATCCCGTCGGTGGCCTACACCGATCCGGAAGTGGCGTGGGTCGGCCTGACCGAAGACGAAGCCAAGAAGCAGGGCATCAAGATCGAGAAGGGTGTGTTCCCGTGGGCCGCCTCCGGCCGCGCCATCGCCAACGGCCGCGACGAGGGCTTCACCAAGCTCATCTTCGACGCCGAGACGCATCGCATCCTGGGCGGCAGCATCGTGGGCACCCACGCGGGTGACCTGATCAGCGAACTGGCCCTGGCCGTGGAAATGGGCGCCGACGTCGTCGACATCGCCAAGACCATCCACCCGCACCCGACCCTGGGCGAATCGGTGGGCATGGCCGCGGAAGTCGCCGAAGGCGTCTGCACCGACCTGCCGCCGATGAAAAAGAAGTAACGCGCCGCGGCTTGCCGCGATCGCAACAAAAAGCGCCGCCCCTTTTTGAGGGGACGGCGCTTTTTTTCGTATGTTCGTTGTGGATGCGTGCGCTGTGGATACGTGCGTTGTTTATCCGGCGTCGATCCGCCGATACGAGGCGGGCGAAAACCGCATAGCCAGCGCCAGCAGCACGACCGCGCCGGCCAGCATCACGATCCATGCCTCGGTCCAACTCGCAAACCGATCGCGCAGGATGCCCGCCAGCAATGGCATGAAGCTCGCAATCAAGTAGCCTCCGCCTTGCACGAAAGCCGCCAGCATTCCCGCTTGCGCGGGATCGTCCAGGTGGTCCATCGCCACGATCAGCGACAACGGAAAGAGCGCGCCGATGCCCATGCCCAGGAGCAGGCACGCCAGCAGCGCCAGCTTGAGGGGGGCCAGGATCAGGCCTATCAGTCCGCAGATCAGAAGGGTCAACACGGCGGCCAGCGGCTTGCGGCGATCCGCAAACCTGCCGATCCATGCCGACACGGCCAGACCCGCCATCACTTCGGCCAGCGTCAGGCCGCCCAGCAGAAAGCCCGCGGCGGAAGGTTCCCAGCCGAGACTGGTATAGAACGGTGGCAGCCACGCCAGCACCAGCGTGTAGGCCCCGGTGCCGATGCCAAAGAACAGCATCAGCTCCCACGCCCGCAGATTGCGCCAGAAGCTGCGGGGCGCCACGCGTGCCGTGCGGTGAAGGGGCGATGTCGCGTCGGCTCGACCTTGCGCGGCCTTGAGCCACAGCGGCAGTGCGAGCAGGGCGGGTACGCTCCAGAAGGCCAATGCGACGGGCCACCCGAAGCTGTCTGCAAGCCCCGCAGCGCTGGCCGCCGCCACGGCCGCGCCCGCCATGATGCCGGTGGTGTACAAGCCAAACACGCGTCCCATGTCATGCGCAAAATTGCGCTTGATGAAGGCAGGCAGCAAGGTCTGCACCAGCGCAATGCCGACCCCCGCCAGCACCGCCGTCAGCAGCAGCCCGTAGGTCTGCGTCCCGACGAAGCGCGCCGCGCAAGCAACGGCCACCAGCGCCACGCCCAGCGCGATCCCGATCCGCTCATTCAACCACCCCGAAATGCGTGCACCCGCCAGCGCGCAGACGCCCACCACGAATACGGGCAAGGTGGTCAATAGGCTGGCCTGCGTATTGGTTGCGCCGGTGGCCGCCTGGATCATGTCCAGCAACGGCCCGATGGCGGCCAGGGCCGGCCGCAGGTTCAGCGCCACGGCCACGATGGCGACGATGGCAAACAAGGGGCGTAACCTTACGCGCGTCATGGATATCTCGACATCAAGTTATTTGGTGTCGAAGTATATAGACGACATCGTGCGTCCGGCAACGGGATATCATTGCTGCCAACGCAAATAGCTTTACGCCGAGACAACCATGAACGACCGTGCAAGGCGCGCGCAGGAAGAATGGCAGCGCGAGCGGCCCGACATCGACGCCAACGTGATGGCGCTGGTGGGGCGTCTGCTGCAAGCCACGCATCTGCTGGAGCGCAACTGGTTCTTGCCCCTGGCCGCGCAATTCGAACTGCATCAAGGCGAATTTGACGTCATCGCCACGCTGCGGCGGTCGGGTAGCCCCTACGCCATGACGCCCACCGACCTGCATGAAGGTCTGATGCTGTCGTCAGGCGCCATGACCAGCCGCCTGGACCGCCTGGAGCGCAAGGGCCTCATCGAACGCGTGCCATCACCCAACGACCGGCGCAGCACGCTCGTGCGGCTTACCCCGGCCGGCCTGGCGCTCATCGACAAGCTGCTGCCGCTGCACGTGGCGAATGAGCAGCAGGCACTGGCATCGTTGACGCAGAAGGAGCAAGCGCAGCTGGACGGGTTGCTGGCGAAGCTGCTTGTGGGGTTGGGGCGCAAGCCGGGGGATTGAAGGGGCACCGTGGGGTAAGCGACGTAGCGTCCACGGCTACGAAAAACGAGCTTTGGCGCAGATGTCTGAATCTCCGGCCCGTCCAGTCGGGCCACGAAAAAGCCGCCCGTGGGCGGCTGATCTTCGTTCAGTGCGTTGCGGCTGATTGCCGCGCGGCAGGGATTCAGGCGTGGGTGTTGATGCGCGAACCCAGCGTGCCGTCGATGGCCAGCACCGGCAGCGATTGGAGCAGCGTGGCGACCGAGTCGGCTTGCGCGTTGATCGCTTTTTTCGTGACCGATGCCTGCACTTCCATCATGAGATTCGCGTCGCGCAGGGCCAGGGCGGAATTGACGGTGTTGTTGACGGAAGCATCCATGGTCTAGGTGTCCTGGTGATGTGAGGCCGGGTCAACGGCCGAAGCAAGTCGCATTATGGGGCACGCCGTTCGAATGATGCAAAACATTTCGCAATGATCGCGGGCCGTGTTGCATTGTGGCGCGAGGACGTGGCGGGCATGTGACATGCCGGCCTCTGCGGGTTATGGGCGCGCCGTGCCATGAACGGCCTTGGCGCACTAAGGCTGCGCCGGACATTCCTTCACGTTACCCCAGCCTTGATTGGGTTCGCAGAATTGCTTGCGCGCTGCCCATGCGCATTCGGGACGCTCGAAGAAACCCAGTTCCGCGCACCGTTCCAGTTCGCCATCCAGCGCGGCGACCCACGCCATCGGGTCCGGCGCGGGGATCACAGTGATGCGCAGCGACGGCTGCGGACCGGTGGGCGTGCGTTCCGAAGATGATGGGGAGGCCGCGGCGCGAGCCGGCTCGGCGGAAGCGGCCGCCGGGGCAGCACGATCCGCCGCCGAAGGAGCCGCGTCGGCACGATCTGGCGCTGAAGAAGCCGGCGCGGCCTGATTCGACGGGGAAGCAGCAGCGTCCGTCTCAGGCTGGTCTGCCGCGGAAGAGGAGGCGTCCGGCGCTGGCCGATCCGACGCGGAATCAGTCGCCTTTTCCTCTTGGCGTCCCTCCGGCGCCGGCGCGGCGCGCTTGTTGGCCGCATCCGATTCAGGCGGCTGGGTCGGCTGGGGAGTCAGGGGCACGCGCACCGGACTGGCGGCCGTCGAGCCCGACGTTGCCGTGTTGGGCGAATTCCAAGAGACGACGAGCAGCACCAGTGCGCCATAAATGGCCAGCGTATAGATCACGGTCACCGCCGCACATCCCACGCTGCGGCGCGTGATGGGTTCACCATCGTCGCGCCCGAAGAGGCTGCGCCACCCGACCAGCGCCGCGCCGGGCGCCGAGATCAGCCACCAGCCCAGGCGCCGGACCCAGCCCGGGTCCTGCCGCGGCAGCGACGCGTGCACCTGCGCGGCCAGCAGTTCGCGCAAGGCGCGGTTTTCTTCCTGCAGGCGCTGGGTCCGCGTGTCCGCCGGCCCCTGGCCGTCTGGATCCGGAGTGCCGTCGTGCTGCGTAGCGAGTGGATCTGGAGGCGTGGCGGTCATCGGGTGAAAAATATTGATACAAAGCTGCGGTGGCAATTATGAAGCAAGTCCGCAGGGGGCAACCGGGGAATAGGACGGAAAATGGGGCGCTTCGAGAAAATATGCGCGGGGGGGCGGGTCGCCGGCGTCAGCCGCCCGTTGCTTCGCGTCGTCCCAATAGCTTGAGCGGATTGCCGCCTTGTATCGAATAGGCTTCGACCTCGCCGCGCACGACGCTGCCGGCTGCGATGACGCACCCCTGGCGAAGGATTGCGCCATCGAGCAGCACGCAGTTGGCGCCGATCCAGACGTCGTCCTCGATCACGATGCCGCCCTTGCTGGGCCGGAAGCCTTGTTCGCGAATGGGCAGGTCCCGGCGGCGGAACTCGTGGTTGGCTGGCGCAAAGGTGCAGTTGGCGGCCACGGCCACGCGCGCGCCCATGCGGATGCCGTTGCCGGTGTAGAGCACGCAGCCAGAATTGATGACGCATTCCGGCCCGATCTCGACATCGCCCGAGCCGCCAGCGGGCTTGATTTTCACGAAGGCGTCGATCACCGCCCGCGGTCCTACCGCGATGCGGGTGCCGCGGGTCGAATCCTCGATATCCGCAAGCTTGGACACGCGCGCGGTGGGATCGATGTGGATCATGCTGTCAGACCGTGGCGCGATCAGGCCACGCGGCGCAGGAAGCCGTCCGGCGCCGACGTGACGAGCAGGCGGTCTTCGACCGAGCGGTCGATCTCGAACTCGGGGTGCTGCTTGATCCATTCCCAAACGGCGGTCTTTGGGTTGTTGCCCTTGCCCCAGTGGCGGCCCGGCCATTCGTAGTCGGCCGGCATGTCTTCCACGAAGGTGTCGAACACGACGCAGTAGCTTCCCACGCTGACGAGATCCGCGTACGCGTTCAATTCAGCCAGCACGTGGTCGTGGGTGTGGTTCGAGTCCAGGCACACCATGATGTTCTTCTTGCCTTCGGCATGCGCGCGCACTTGCGCAATCGTTGCCGGGTCGATGCTGGAGCCCTCGATGAGATGAATGCGCTTGGCCAGCGGATGGGCCTCGATGGCCTTGCGGTTGTGCTCGCGGATTTCGATATCCACGCCGACCACGTCGCCGGCGCCCAGCAGTTGCAGCATGGATGCCGACAGCATCAGCGAACCGCCGTGGGCAATGCCCGTCTCGATGATGAGGTCCGGCTTCACGGCCCAGATTAGTTCCTGCATCGCCATGGCGTCCATCGGCAGCTGGATGAGCGGCCGGCCAGCCCACGAGAAGTTGTTCATGTACTTGCGTTCCAGCGCCATCTGGCGCCAGGCGATGGACAGCTCGCGGAACTCCTGGTCTTTGGCGAAGCCGGCGATACGGGCTTCCTTCTCCTGGCGGTATTCCGGGTGCGCGTCGGGCGTGGTTTCAAGGTAGGACATTCAGATTCCTTTGTGCAGGCGGTACTGCGCTAGAAAATTCGAGAAAAATTCGGAAAACGGACGCGGGGGCCGGCGGACAAGCGCTTGCGTGCGTTGCACGTCGATGTCGTCGAACGCCCACGCCGGCGCATCGGGAGCCACCGAGAACGGGTAGCCCAGCACCTCCCGCACGCAGGCGGCGACCTCGCGGTTCTCCACGCCGGCGCCGTGCGCGACGTTGAAGATGCCGGCCGCGTCGGACAGGGCGATGGCCATGATCTGCGACACGGCGTCGTCGATGTGCAGATAGTCCTTGCGGGATTCCAGCGCGGTGCGCAGCGTGATGCGGCCGTCGCGCGCCCCTTCCTCCAGCAGTTGGTCGATGAAGCTGTCCGGCGTATCGCGCAGGCCGACGATGTTGGACAGGCGCGCCACCTTGGCCGGCCGTCCGCCATGCAGGCAAAGCGATTCGCCCATCAGCTTGGACAGGTTGTACAGGTCGCTCGGGTCGTTCGGATTGACGCGCAGCGCCGCGTCTTCGCGCGTGCTGACGGCGCCCGAATACACGCGCGTGCTGGACAGGTAGGTCAGGCTGTCGAAATCCCCGTGCGCGAGCAGGCTGCGCAACAGGCAGACGTGGGCCTCCACGGTATCCAGCGGACGGCTGCGAAAGTCCGACGTGAGGCCGATGGCGTAGATCACGTGTCCCAGCGGCCGGCTGAAAAGGCCCGCATCCTGGCGCGGCGGCGCGTCGCAGGCGACGCCATCGGCGCGCAGGCGCGCGACCAGGTGGCGGCCGATGAAGCCCGAGGCGCCCAGAACGGTGACCGGCCGGTGATTCATGCGTGCGGACCGCTGTCGATGGAGAGCGACGGGATCGCCGTGACCAGCTTGGCGTTCCAATCATGGCGGGCGTAGGCAAGCTGCTCCGACACCTCGGTCTTCAGGTTCCAGGGCAGGATGAGGATGTACTCGGGCCGGTCCTCGCGCAGCCGGGCTTCGGCGACGATGGGAATATGGCTGCCGGGCAGGTACTTGCCCTGCTTGGCGGGGTTCAGGTCCACCACGTACGGCAAGAGGTCGGGGCGCACGCCGGCAAAGTTCAGCAGCGTGTTGCCCTTGGCCGCCGCGCCGTAGGCGGCGATGCGCTTGCCGCCGCGGCGCAGTTCGACCAGGAACGCCAGAAGGTCGTTCTTGACCCGCTCGGCCTGCTGCTGGAAGCACGCGTAGAACTCCGGTGTGGCGACGCCAGCCCGCTGCTCTTCGTCCAGGGTGCGCGCGACTTCGGCGCGAGTCTCGTGTTTGCCCGTGTCCAGCCGCTGCGCAAAGACACGCAGGCTGCCGCCGTGCGTGCTCAGGTGCTCCACGTCGAACACAGACAGGCCGTTGGCCGTGAAGATGCGCGATACCGCCGTGAGCGACAGGTAGGAATAGTGTTCGTGATAGACCGTATCGAACTGGCCTTCCTGCACCATGCGCAGCAAGTGCGGAAATTCGAACGTCGCCACGCCTTGCGGCTTGAGCAGCGCGGCAAAGCCCGACACGAAGTCGTTGATGTCCGGGACATGCGCCAATACGTTATTGGCGGCGATCAGGTCCGCGGCGCGTCCCGATTCGGTGAGCTCGTCGCCCAGCTCCACGCCAAAGAAACGCTGCACGATGTCGATGCCGCGGTCGCGTGCCGCTTGCGCGGTGCTGGCTGTGGGCTCCACGCCATAGCAGGCGATGCCGGCGTCCTTGACGTACTGCAGCAGATAGCCGTCGTTGGCCGCGATCTCGGCGACCATGCTGTCCTTGCCCAGGCCGAAGCGGCCGATCATCGCGTCCACGTAGCGGCGCGAATGCGCCAGCCACGACGACGAGAACGAGCTGAAGTAGGCGTAGTCGTCGGTGAACAGGGCTTCGCGGCCCGCGTGGTCTTCCGTCTGGACCAGCCAGCAGGATTCGCACACGAGAATGCGCAGGGGAAACCAGGTCTCCGGACCACGCAGCGCCGCTTCGCTCAGGTAGGCATTGGACGGCGGGGCGTGGCCCAGATCGAGAAAGGGCAGGCGCAGTTCGGCCTGGCAATGGCGGCACTTCACAGTGCGACTCCAGAGTAAGCAGCGTCCAGGCGCGGGTGTTGCTGATCGCGCTCGGACACGAGGGTAGGGGGGGCGGGCCAGGAGATGCCGACGCGGGCCTCCTGGAAATGCAGGCCGGCCTCGGCCTGCGGGGCATAGGGTGCAGAGTGGCAGTACAGCATTTCCACGTCGTCGCTCAGCGTCTGAAAGCCGTGAGCGAAGCCTTCGGGAATCAGCAGCGCGCGGCCGTTGTCCGCTGACAGGCGTTCCGCATGCCACTGCAGGAACGTGGGTGAACCCTGCCGCAGATCGATGGCGACGTCCCAGACCACGCCCCGGATGCAGCTCACGAGCTTCATCTCTGCAAAGGGCGGCAACTGGTAGTGCATGCCACGGAGGGTGCCGGCCTGCGCGGTGTAGGTGTGGTTGACCTGGGCGACCGGCCCCGTCCAGCCGCACGCGGCCAGATCGGATGCATCGAAGAGCCGCGCCAGAAATCCGCGGGTATCGCCGCGCGGATGGCGCTGCACGACCTTCAGGCCCGAAATCGGGGTGTCGAGAACGCCCAGGCTCATGGATGCGCCTCGTACTGGTCGATATCAGCATGGCAGAGCGGTAGCGCGTCCTCGCCCGCGTCAAAGCGCCGGTACCAGTCCATGCTGCGCGAGACCGCCTGCGCCAGCGGCCATCGGGGCGCCACTTTCAGCACGGCGCGCGCCTTGGACGTGTCCAGCGTCAGCAGCCCCGCTTCATGGGGGCCTTCGATCTGCTCGGCATAGACCACGCGGCCCTTGCCATACGCGGCCTGGGCCAGATCCACCACGGTGCGCACGGACGCTGCCTCGGCCGCATCGGGCCCGAAGTTATAGGCATCCGCGAGGTCAGGCGCGTTCCACAAGGATTCCGCCAGGGTCAGGTAGCCGGCAAGCGGTTCCAGCACGTGCTGCCACGGGCGCACCGATTGGGGCCGCCGCACATGAAGATCGCCGCCGCCTTGCCAGGCGCGCACGGCATCGGGCAGCAGGCGGTCAGCCGACCAGTCGCCGCCGCCGATCACGTTGCCCGCGCGCGCGCTGGCCACGGCCAGGCCCTGCTCGCGCAGGAAGGCGTCGCGATAGGACGCAATGACCAGCTCGCTGGCCGCCTTGCTGGCGCTGTAAGGGTCGTGTCCGCCCAATGCGTCGTTCTCGCGGTACGGGTAGGGCCATTCGTTGTTGCGGTAGACCTTGTCGGTCGTGACCATGACCGCGACCCGGGCCGAGGGCGTGGCGCGCAGGGCATCCAGCAGATGGGCGGTGCCCATGATGTTGGCGGAAAACGTCTCTACAGGCTGCGCATAGCTTGGGCGCACCAGCGCCTGCGCGGCCAGATGCAGCACGATCTCCGGACGGGCGGCGAGCACCTGCTCGCGCAGTGCGGCGGCGTCGCGGATGTCGCAATGGCGGCTGTCGATCAGGTCGCCGACACGGGCGGCCTCGTACAAGCTGGGTTGCGTGCACGGCGGCAGGGCAATGCCTGTCACCTGCGCGCCCAGCCGCTGCAGCCAGATCGCCAACCAGCCGCCTTTGAAGCCGGTGTGACCGGTCACCAGCACGCGTTTGCCGCGCCAGAATCCTGCGCTGGGCGTTACCAGACTTTCCATGGCGCCTTGCCCGTGCTCCAGAGGGATTCCAGCAGGTTCTTTTCGCGCAGCGTGTCCATGGGCTGCCAGAAGCCCAGGTGTTCGTAGGCGTGCAGCTGGCCTTCGCGGCTCAGCGTTTCCAGCGGACCCAGTTCCCACGTGCAGTCGTCATCCTCGATCAGCTTGAGGACGCTGGGCGACAGCACGAAGAAGCCGCCGTTGATCAGACCGCCGTCGCCGCGCGGTTTCTCCGCAAAGCCCGTGACCTGATCGCCTTCGCGGCGCAACGCGCCATAGCGCCCCGGCGGCTGCACGGCCGTGACCGTCGCGGCCTTGCCATGCTTGCGGTGAAACGCGAGCAGGGCGGTGATGTCGATATCGGCCACGCCGTCGCCGTACGTGAAGCAGAACGCCTCGTCTTCCTTCACATAGTCGGCCACGCGCTTTAAGCGGCCGCCCGTCATCGTGCTCTCGCCGGTGTCCACCAGGGTCACGCGCCACGGTTCGGCCTTGCGCTGATGCACTTCCATGCGGTTGTCGGCCATGTCGAACGTGACGTCGGACATGTGCAGGAAGTAGTTGGCGAAGTACTCCTTGATCATGTAGCCCTTGTATCCGCAGCAGATCACGAAGTCGTTCACGCCGTGGGCGGAATAGGTCTTCATGATGTGCCACAGGATGGGCCGCCCGCCGATTTCGATCATCGGCTTGGGACGCGTGTGGGTCTCTTCGGAAATCCGGGTGCCAAGGCCGCCGGCCAGGATGATTGCTTTCATGCTTGGGTTTCGCACCAGTTCTTGAACATTTCGCGCAGCGCGCCTTCGAACTTGCGCGCGAAGGCGGGTTCGTCCATCAGCGGGCTGGCATGCATTTCGTCGCGCAGGCCGGCGCGGATGCTTGCCAGGGCGGGCAGGTCGCTGGCCAGCGCGACGACTTTCTCCACGTACTCCACTTCGGACTGCGCGACCCATTCGGGCCGTTGGATGCCATGCAGGATCGAACTGCCGATCCGTCCGACGCTGGGGCGGCTGGCGAGCGTGATGTAAGGCACCCCCATGTACAGCGTCTCGACCAGCGTCACGCCTGAGTTGTGGGGGAAGCAGTCCAGGCCAATGTCCATGCTGCGCAGGATGTCCCACGGAGGGCTGTCCCAGCCGATCAGCAGACGGTCGCGCGCGATGCCGTGCGCGCCAAAGCGGCTTGCCAGCTCTTCGCGCATCGGGCCGTCCTTGTAGCTTCTGCTATTGACGATCAGGCGCGACTGCGGCACGCGGCGCAGGATCTCGGCCCACACGCCGACCACCTTGTCGTTCATGCGGATCGCGCGGGTCAGGCTGCCGAAGGTGATGAATCCGTTCTTCTTTGCCGGCAGGTCGTTGCAATCGCCCATGCCCGCGCCTGCGCGATAGACGAAATTGCTGTCGGGCAGCCGCCATGGCTTTTCGGAGAACAGGGCTTCGCTGCCTGTGGGCGCCATCACTTCATCGCTCATGATGTAGTCGATGGCGGTGAGGCCCGTGGTGTAGCCAAAGCCCAGCCAGGTCAACGAGATGGGAGCCGGCTTGCGGGCGAAGACGCCCAGCCTGTTGCCGCCCGTGTGGCCCGCGACGTCGATCAGGATGTCGATGCCGTCCGCTCGGATGCGGTCGGCGAGCGCCGCATCGCTCATGCCCGCGGTGGGCGTCCAGGCGTCGAAATAGGTCTTGAAGCGGGTCGTGACGGGATCTTCCGCGACGAATTCCGCATAGGCGTGCAATTCCAGGTTCTCGCGGTCGTGATTGGACAGCAGCGGCTCGATGAAATTGTTGCCCGAATGCTGGCGGAAGTCCGGAGACACGTAGCCTACGCGGATGCGGCGCCGCGCATCGCGGGGATTGGCATGCGGACGCCACGTCGAGCGCAGGCCCTCGCAATGGACCTGATTGAATTGGCGATAGGCCTCGAATACTTCTTCCGCGCTCGCGGAGGGCGAATAATTCAGCGAGAACAGCAGGTTGTTGTGCGCGATGAGTGCTTTGGGGGCCAGCGACACCGCGGCCTTCGCCGCCGCCACGGCGCCTTCGGCATCGCCCCGGTCCAGGAGGATCTTGCCCAGGTTCGTCCGGGCCTTTTCCTGATAGGGATCCAGCGACAGCGCGGTCAGGCAGCTAGCCTGCGCTTCCTTGTAGCGAAGTTCCGAGCACAGCGCATCGCCCAGCACACCATGCGTGGACGCATCCCGAGGCGCAAGTTCCACGGCCCGGCGTGCGACGCCGATGGCTTCGGACGTCCGGGTCAGCGCTGTCAGGCAGGACGACAGGACGATGTAACTCTGTGCCCGCGCAGGCGCCAGTTCAAGCATCTTCAGCGCAGGTGCAAGCGCCTGGCGGAACCGGCCGGAATTGCACAGGGTCACGGCCAGGGGCTCCCACGCGGCCGAAGCGCCCGGCACGGTCTTGGCGAGCTGCCTCGCCAAGCCTTCGGCCTTGTCAAATTGGCGTTCCGTCAGCAGGTCCTGGATGCGCATCGCAAGCGACGCGGCCGCGGGCGGCAGGCCGCCCGCCATCGAGCCGGCGGCCAGAATGCGCTGATTGAGGCTGACGCGTGCGAGGGCGCCGGCGTACAGCCCAAAGAGCTGCGCGTCGCCCTGGCTTGCCGTCAGCGCCTCGTTCAGGCGCGCGGCCCACGCGGTCGCCGAACCCTGCAGCAGCCCGTAGCGCTTGAGCAATCCCAGCAGTTCCAGCAGGCCGGAGGTGTCGCGCGGAATGCCTTCATCCGCGGATTCGGGGGCGGTGCTGACCTCAAGCAGCGGCAGGCCTTGGGCCAGCCGGTCCGCCATGGTCTGGAAGTCGGGCGTCAGGATCAGCCTGACCGGTTCGTGCCACAGGTTAAAGCGCAGCGGAACCCCGTCCGCAAACGTTTCGGAGAGCGCCACGTTCACGCAGGCAACCGGACGGACCTGTGCATTGTCTTCACGGTCGTAGGGGCCCGCATCCAGGCAGAAATGCGCCAGATCGTGCTCGATCAGTGTGGTCAGGGATTTGTCCAGCAGCTTGCGCGCGGCGCCGTCGTCCAGCCCTTCCGCGTGCATGAGCACGGCCACCAACGTCGTATAGGGCAGGGAACCCGGCCAGGCATGGGCAAGCGTGTCCATCAGCTTGACCATGTGCGCGTCCGTGGTCACCAGGCCGCGGCCCAGGTGGTTCACATAGGTTGCGCCGACTTCCTGTCCGTTGGCGGCGAGCCGTTGCGCCCCGCACGCCCAACGCAGGTCCTTGAACCGGCTCAGGTCCGCGCGCGGCTGCAGCTGTTCGGCGGCGGCCTGGGTGGTGAACAGGCTTTGGCGGAATCCCCGACCGGTCGCGAAGTCCAGGTATTGCTGTCTGACGCTGGCCGGTTGGCCCATCGTGAGCAGGCTATGGGTCAGCGATACGTTCTGACCCATGTGCAGCGCGATTTCGGACAGGGGTTGGGCATCGCCCACGTAGCCCAGTCCGGCCTCGGCCGCGCGGCCTGCGAACTCGACGAAGTAGCAGGGGTTGCTGGCAACGGGGGCCACCGTGTCCTGCGTCCGGCCGTCAAAGGCGCGCTGGAATTGTGCGGCAGCCACCGCCAGGGGATTGCCGATCGGGTTGAATCCCGCAATTCCTTCCTTGAAGAGCGTCAGTGCGGCCAGCGCGCTGGCGCGGAACTGATCTTCGGTCTGCGCGGCATGGGCGTGCAGCAGGATGGCGTCGCGTACGACTTCCTGGGCCTTGGCGCCCGGGTAGACGTGGTAGTCCACGTACAGGATGCCATTGGGCGACAAAAGCTGGCCGCAGCGTTGCAGCAAGGCTTGCGCCGCGTCGGGCGGCAAAAAGCTGTAGAGGCCGGTGACGATGATGTAGTCGAACGGGGCGGTCCCCGGATCCAGTTCGGCATAGTCCTGCGCCAGCAACTGGACATTCGTCAGGCCCAGCGCGGTGGCCATCTCCCTGCCTTGGGCGATGACCGGTTCGGACGCGTGGATGCCCGTGACGCGCGCCTCGGGGTAGGCCAGGGCGAAGGGAAACAGGCCCTTGCCCGTGCCGCAGCCCACGCCGAGCACCCGCGCCTTGTCCAGCGCCGGCGCTTCGACGCCATAAAGATAGGCGGTGGCCTGCAGGTTCAAGGGGGAGTGGCTGGTCGCCAGAAGTCCCGGTTCGGCGGTTGCCTGGCGGTGATGGTAGGCCGGAGTCGACATGGATGCGGGTGACGGACAGGCGCGGGGCCCGGAGTACGAGGAATCTGGCAATTCTACGAACCGCCACCTCCGTTCATTCCGCGAATCAGCGTCGGAATTCAGCGCCACTTTCCCCAAAGCGTCCCGCGTGCGGCAGACGAAAAAAAACCCGCCAGGGGCGGGTTTTTGGGGCGATCGGGCAAGGCGCGAAGGACCTTGCCCGGTCTGCAGCCAGGAAAGCCGTGGCTTTCCTGGCTGTTCGTACTGCTTGCTGAGAATTAACGCAGCAGCGACAGCACGGTTTGCGGCACTTGGTTGGCTTGCGCCAGAACCGAGGTGCCAGCCTGTTGCAGGATCTGAGCCTTGGACATGTTCGACACTTCCGTGGCGTAGTCGGCGTCTTGAATACGCGAACGAGCGTTGGAGAGGTTGTTGACCACGTTGTTCAGGTTGGCGATCGTCGATTCCAGACGGTTCTGCACAGCACCCAGTTCGCCGGTCAGCTTGTCCAGCTTCGTGAAGGCGGCGTCCAGCGTCTTCATCGGATCGGTCGTCTTCGTGCCCTTGCTGGTGTCTTCCGTGGTCAGCTTGCCGGAGCTGTTGACCTTGGCTTCCTTGCCGACTTGAGCTTCGTAGTCGCCGGTGCCCGTGCCGCTCTTGACCGTGGCCTTGCCCGTGTTGGGGTCAACGGTGTAGGTCGTGTCGTACGTCTTGGTCGTCGTGAACGTGCCCTTGTCGTCGACCCAGGTGGTCGTCGACTTGCCGCTCGTGAACGTGACGTTGGCGCTGGTGATGCCTTGGCCCAGCTTGATGATCACGTTGCCGGCGGTAGCGTCGGCCTTGACGTTGGCCAGCAGCGCATCGGAAGCGATGGTGTTGGTGAACGTCAGTTGGTTGGCCGTGCCGGTGTTCTGGTACGTCTTGCCGCCGATCGAGACCGACGAGTTGCCGGCGCCGCCGCTGCCGTTCGAGGCTGCAGCCATGACGGAGTCGAGCGTAGCTGCCGTGGCGCTGGAGCTGTTGGTGGTCAGGTTGCCAGCGGCGTCCAGGTAGGCGTCTTGGCCGCCGATGGTGACCTTGCCGGTCGCGTCGACGTCAAACGAGGTCGAAGCCGAGCCGTTGCTGTGCGTGTAGGTGGCCGAGACGGTGCCGGTGGCCGGGCGCAGCGAGGTGGCCAGGGCGGTAACGGCAGCAGCGTCGGAAGCCGACTTGTCGGTGAACGTGAAGTTCTTGTTGGCAGCGTCGTACGTGTAGGTGACGCCGGTGGCGCCGGTGCCCACGCTGACGGTGTTGCCGTTTTCCAGCTTGGCGAACGTTTGGTCGGCGGTGGCGGCAGCGTGCGTCGTCGTGACCGTCCAGTCGTTACCAACGGCGGTGCCGCCAGCAGCTTGCAGATCCGACACGGTGGCCGAACGGTTCTGGGTCACGCCCGAGCCGTTGACGTTGAAGCCGTCCAGACCCAGGGTCTTGACGCTGATTTCGGTCAGGTTCAGGGTGATCGTTTCGCCGTCGTTGGCGCCGACTTGCAGCGTCAGGGGCTTGGCCGAATCCGACAGAACCTTCACGCCGTTGAAGTCGGTTTGTTGCGAGATGCGATCGATGTCCGACAGACGCTGGTTGATTTCGTCTTGCATCGAGTTCAGCTGTTCTTGCGAGTAGCTGCCGTTGGCGGCTTGCACGGACAGTTCGCGAACGCGTTGCAGGTGGGTGTTGACTTCCGAGGCGGCGCCTTCGGTCGTCTGAGCCAGCGAGATGCCGTCGTTGGCGTTACGAGCGGCTTGGGTCAGGCCCTTGACGTTCGCGGTGAAGCGGTTGGCAATGGCCATACCGGCGGCGTCGTCCTTGGCGCTGTTGATGCGCAGGCCCGACGACAGGCGTTCGATGGCGGTACCGAGGGCGGATTGCGACTTGTTCAGGTTGTTCTGAGCAACGAGCGACAAGTAGTTGGTATTGATGACTGCAGCCATGTTTAGGCTCCCAAGAGAGAAAGGCTTCTTCAAACCGGGCAGCGGGGCCGCCCATCTTTGTAACGGGAAGAATTCTTTGACTTGTGTCTTCGAATTTCTCCGTTGCCAGGATTACGGCAGTCCAAAATCAATCTTTAGGTTTTTTTTTTGGCAATCGTAAATTTGGCCGATGGACGCCTGGTTTTCCTGCCGGCGCCCTATGGGCGAGCCGGCAGGGGGCACGGCTTTCAGTTCAGCAACAGGCCGCTGCGGCGCAGTTCAGCCAGCAGGGAATTCAAGAATTCCTGGGCGACGGGCTCCAGATTGCGGGCGCCCTTATACGATTGGCCATTCGGATGCGGATGCTTTCCGGTCGTCAGCGCATCACGCACGGCGCTGCGCAGTTCGATCGCGCTTCGGGATCCGTCCATCAGGGTCATGATGTGCCGGCTCAGCGGATCGGCCGGCGGCGTCACGCCCTGGTGCCAAAGATTGTGCAGGCTGACCTGTGTGTTCTGGCGGGTGGCTTCGGGCAGCAGATCAAGGGCGCCCGCGATGAGCGCCGGCTTGGATTGCGGGGCCTGGTATTGCGCAGGCTCAAGGCGGTAGTGCAGCGCATTCGATTGCACCAGCGCGATGACATGGGCCAGCAACGCTGCTGTCATCTCGTCCTGCGTGGCGGCGGGTGCATGCTTGCTCGCGGCCTCGCGGATGGCTTCGAACGACACCGACTGCGGCCAGGACTGGCCCAGCAGGTCCATCAGCGTATGCGCAATCGGGTCGTGCGACGTCAGTGTCGCGCCCCGCGCCGTGAGGTACTGCCGTTGCTGCGCAGGCGCCGCGGCGCCGGCCTGCAGGCGCAGGTCGGCCGCCAGGTGCATGCCTGTGAAAGCGCTGCCCTCCGGCTGCTCAAGGATTGCGTCGGCCCGCTCGGCGTGAATCAGCAGGCTCTTGCGGAACGAGCGGCCGATGGCGAAGTCCAGATACTGTTCGCGCATCTCGCGGCCGGCGTTCACTGCCAGCCCATTCAGGCCCAGCGCAACCCGAGAGCCATACGTCGAGGGAAAGGATAATTGCGGTTCGGCATCCGTCAGGTAGGCCAAGCCGGCCTGCTGGGCTGCGGCGGCAAACTCCAGGAAATAGCAGGGCGTGTTGACGGCTTCCAGGTATTCGTGAAGCAGGTAGTGATCGCTTTGCCCCCGCAACTGCTGGGCGGAATGCCGTAGCGCCGACTGCAAGGGATTATTTTCCCAAAGGCCGTTTTCAATCAGGTTCAGCATCTCCTTGGCGCGCGCCACCTTTTCTTGCGGCGATTGCGCCCCGAAACTGTTGAGCATCATGGCGTCGCGAAGGACATCCGACGCCTTCCAGCCCGGGTAGGTGTTGTAACTGATATAGGCGATGCCCTCGGGCGCGAGGTTCTCCCTGCAGATGCGCAGGATCGCGTCGCGCACTTCCGGCGGCACCCAGCTGAAGACGCCGTGGCAGATGATGAAGTCGAACGTGCCGAACTCGGGCGTGATGTCCGTCAGGCTCATGGCGTGCAGATCGAGATTGCGTGCGCCGGCGGCCTCTGCCGCGCGCTGGCCCGCTTCGATCTGCTGGGGCGACAGGTCGACGCCGACCGCGCGGGCATCGGGATACGCTATCGCGAACGGCAGCAGATTGCCCCCCGCCGCGCAGCCGAGTTCCAGCACGCGCGCGCGATTCAATTCAGGTGCGGAAATGCCATACAGGTGCGCCACGGCGCGCAGGCTGCCGGGCGCCGTGTAGGAAAACGGCAGGGAAAGATAGGGGGTTTCGTCGTAGGCGTCAGAAATGGCCTGCGTCAAGCGGTCGGGTGCGCTCATGGCGAAATTCCGGGAGGGTCGTGGTGCACTGCGAGGCTCTCGCGGTTCGCGGCGCACAAGTTTGTGGGCTAGACCGCAAGGCTAGCAGCCCCGTTGCGACCCGGAAGGCATGAACAAGGTCCGATTTTCCCCCTGAATCCGTGCCGGCTGAAAATAGCCCCGATTCCGCCGCGGGGGAAAATCAGATGATCTGCGCGATCTGCCCTTCCTGCGGCAATTCCTGCCAGGCCTGATCCTTCAGCCTTGCGCGTATCCGCGCCGTCGCCTGCGACCTCAATTGGCACACCCGCGCCTCGGTCACATTCATGATCGCGCCGATTTCCTTCAGGTTCAGCCCCTGCTCGTAACACAGCGACAGCAACAGCTTTTCGCGGTCGGGCAGGGCGTCGATGGCATGAACCAAGGCCTGCCGGAAGTCGCCGGCCAATAGCGAGTCCAGCGGATTGCCGCTGGGCGCGCCGTGATTCAGCGTGGCGGACCAGTCCGCCTGACCCGATGCCGAATCGGGCTCGGTGGTGAAGTCTTCGTAGTGAACGATCTGCACGCCTTGTGCGTCGTGCAGCAGCGTCTGGTATTCATCCAGCGGCAGCTCTAGCTGCTTGGCGATCTCGGCTTCGGTCGGCGCGCGCATCAAACGCTGTTCCAGAAACTGGATCGCCTGTTCGATCTTGCGGGCTTTCGTGCGCACGCTGCGCGGCAGCCAATCCTGGCCGCGAAGCTCATCGAGCATCGCGCCGCGAATGCGCGTCGTGGCGTAGGTCTCGAACTGAGCGTCCGCGGTTTCCTGGTAACGGCGGACGGCGTCGAGCAGGCCGATCATGCCGGCCTGTATCAGGTCATCGAGTTCGACGCTGGCGGGTAAACGGGCGAGCAATTGCAGGGCCAGCTTCCGAACTAGCGGCGCATATTCGACCAGGCTGTCATCTGCGTGGGGCATTGCGGGAATTCTGGCGGAGTCGATCGTGAAGCGCGGTCGATGTTGTCAATTTGCGACATTGTCGACAAGCGCGGCTACGGTGATGCGGGCGAATCTAGGGAATCGTCAAGATGGCATTGTCGGCAATGGGCGGCCGTTCATTTCAGGAAGTACGCAACGTTTTGAATGCTTATTTGGCAAATTGACCAAAATTTGTCACGAACTTGTATGTCAAGGTGTGTCTAGAAAGGCACGTTGCGCAACATCAACAAAGATTTGTCATATAAGTCATAGAAAATGACATGACCTGTGGTAAATTTTACTTAAATTGCGAACAAATGATACATTTCGCATTAAAACAGGATGCAGCGAGCGGACAGGCAACACACGTTGCCTGCGCTATGAGTAATCAAGCCCCTCGGGTGGGATAGGGATAGGGAGTACGGCGTGCAACAAGTCGAAAATTCTTTGCTGGCAGATATTCGCGAAGTGAATCTGTCATATTTGTTACTGGCTCAGCGGATGTTGCGTGATGACTATGCCGCATCGATGTTCCGCCTGGGGTTCAGCAATGAAGTCGCTGACATTCTCATGCGCCTTTCGCCGGCGCAACTGGTAAAACTGGCCAGCTCCAGCTCGCTGCTCTGCCGCTTCCGTTTCGATGATTACAGCCTGCTGTCGGCGCTGACCCATGATGTGTTGGGTGGTGCGCTGCAACAAGCCCACGCCACCATCCTGCTCGCCAAGCAGCCTGTCGAAGAACTGGCCTGACGGCCCGCGAATCCCACTCGGACACACCTGTCATGGCCTCCAAGAGCGTTTCCCAGGAAGCGGACGACATCCTGCTTGCCAGCTCCATGATTACGCTGGGCGCGCGCCTTCAGGTGCTTGAGGCTGAAACCAGCCTCAGCCACGATCGCCTCGCCCGCCTGTATCGCGAGATCCGCGGCTGCTCGCCACCCAAGGGCATGCTGCCTTTTTCGGTCGACTGGTTCATGACCTGGCTGCCGAATATCCATTCCTCTCTCTTCTATAACGTGTATTCGTTTCTGAATACGCGCACCACCAGCAAAGGCATACGCGCCACCATCGACGCGTATCGCCTGTATCTCGAAAACGCGGGCCAGGAAGCCGCGGATGCCGAGCCCGTCCTGAGCTTTACCCGGGCGTGGATGCTGGTGCGATTCTTCGACAGCGGCATGCTGCAGCTATCTGCGTGCCGGCAGTGTGGCGGCCATTTCATTGCCCATGCCCATGATCCCCAATCGGATTTTGTGTGTGCCATCTGCCGTCCGCCACCCCGCGCGGGCAAGACGCGCGCGGCCGCCAAGGCACGTGCCGGCACCCGTGCAGCCCCCATTGCGACCGCCGCTCCGACCTGATCGGGCGTCCAAATACATCAAAAGCCCTGGAAAACACCCCCTAACCCGCCTTTTTGGGGCAGGGGGGACAGGGGATCATTGACGCAAGTTATAGACTTCGTTGGCAGGGGCCCGTTGTGTTGATTGTTATCGGTTTTCTTGTGGTGATCGTGTCGGTCGTCGGCAGCTTCATGGCGCTGGGCGGACACTTGGGCGCGCTCTACCAGCCCTTCGAGCTGACGCTGATCTTCGGCGCGGCGTTCGGGGCTTTCCTGGCGGGCAACAGCAAGAAGTCGCTGATGCTGGTCAAGAAGGCGCTCCCCGACGCGCTCAAGAGTTCGCGCTACGGCAAGGACGTCTACATGGAGCTGATGGCGCTCCTGTACGTATTGCTGAACAAGGCGCGCCGCGAAGGCCTGATGGCCATCGAATCGCACATCGAGGATCCGGGCTCCAGCCCGATCTTCAGCGAATATCCCCGTATCGCCAAAGACGAGAAGCTCATGGAGTTCATCACGGACTACCTGCGCATCATGATCAGCGGCAACATGAGCTCGTTTGAAATCGAGACGCTCATGGACGAGGAAATCGAAACCTACCGCCACGAGCGCGAAGTGCCGGCTCATGCGCTGCAGCAGATGGCCGACGGCTTGCCTGCGTTCGGTATCGTGGCCGCAGTGCTGGGCGTGATCAAGGCGCTGGCGGCCGTGGACCAGCCGCCCGCCATCCTGGGCGACCTGATCTCCAAGGCCATGGTCGGCACGTTCCTGGGTATTTTGCTGGCTTATGGTTTCGTCGGTCCGCTGGCCTCCCGCGTAGAGCGCCGCACGGACGAGGCCATGAAGGTGCTTGAGTGCATCAAGACGACGCTGCTGGCCAGCATGAACGGCTATCCGCCTCAGCTTGCGGTGGAATTCGGCCGCAAGGTGCTGTTCTCGGCGGTCCGGCCCACCTTCGGTGAGCTGGAAGAGCACGTGCGCCAGACCAAGTCGACCGGCAAGGCCTGACGGAGCGGGCCATGAGCACGGTAAATAATCACCGTGTGGTGATCCGCCGCAAGAAGGTCAAGGGCGGCGGGCACCACGGGGGCAGCTGGAAGATCGCGTACGCCGACTTCATTACGGCGATGATGGCGTTCTTCCTGGTGATGTGGCTGGTCAGCATCGTGCCGAAGGAAGAACTCAAGGGGATTGCGGAATACTTCCGCATGCCGCTGCGCGTCGCCATCACGGGCGGGCCCAGCAGCTCGGCCGAAACCAGTGCCGTGCCGGGCGGCGGGCAGGATCCGTTGCGCAGCGAAGGCGACGTCCGCCGCGGCCAGGGCAACCGGGTCGAATCCCAGCCCATGGGTGACGCCGAGCGCCGCGAGCAGCATCGCCTGGAAAACCTCAAGAAGCGCCTCGAGAACGTCATCGAGACCAGCCCCGTCCTGAAATCCTTCCGGCCGCAGCTGCTCATCGACCTGACGACCGAAGGCCTGCGCATCCAGATCATCGACAACCAGAACCGTCCGATGTTCGCGACCGGCCGCGCCGAAGTGCAGCCGTATATGCGCGACATCCTGCGCGAGCTGGGGCCGGTGCTCAATGAACTGCCCAACAAGGTCAGCATCTCGGGTCATACCGACGCGTCGCAGTATGCGCGCGGCGAGCGAGCCTATAGCAACTGGGAGCTTTCGGCCGACCGGGCGAACGCCTCGCGCCAGGAACTGGTGGCGGGCGGCATGAACGAAAGCAAGGTCATGCGCATCCAGGGTCTGTCTTCCAGCATGAGTCTGGTTAAAGATGATCCGTATGCAGCCGTTAATAGACGCATCAGCCTGGTGGTGCTCAACCAAAGCACCCAGAAGCGCATCGAGAGCGAGAACGCCGCAGCCGCGGATTTGAGCGCCAAGGATGCGCGCGAGGTGGGAACGGCCGTGCAGGCGGTGCAAGCCGCCGGCAAGGCCGCAACGGCAACCAAGCAGGGCGAGGCGGTGAACACCCCGCCCGCTGAAGGGGTTCGACAGCAATGACGGCGACGATACTCGTGGCGGACGATTCCACGACCATGCGGATGATCGTTCAGGCGACGCTGACCGGCGCAGGCTGGAAGGTGTTGACGGCCTGCAATGGCCAGGAAGCGCTCGAGGTGGCGATGGCCAACCCGGTGGACCTGGTCGTCAGCGACTGGAACATGCCTGTGAAGGGCGGTCTGGAGTTGATCCAGGGGTTGCGCGAAGAGGACCGGTACATGGATGTGCCGGTGCTGGTGCTGACCACCGAGGACGACGTGGACAGCAAGATGGCAGCCCGGGATCTGGGCGTTTGCGGCTGGCTTTCCAAGCCGGTGGATCCCGATGTGCTGGTGGAATTGGCGACCGAGCTGCTCGACGAGCAGGCCGGCGCGTAGCAGGTTCATTTAGAAAGGCGTACGGGTCATGAGTTCTGGTTTGGACCTCAGTCAGTTTTACGAGACCTTTTTCGACGAGGCGGACGAACTGCTTGCGCAAATGGAGCAGCTGTTGCTCGAGCTCGATGTGGGCTCGCCCGACATCGAGCAGCTCAACGCCATCTTTCGCGCGGCGCATTCGATCAAGGGTGGTGCGGCGACGTTCGGCTGTTTCAACCAGCTGGCGGGCACGACCCATCTGCTTGAGAACCTTCTGGACGCGATCCGGCGTGGCGAAATGGCGCTGCGCACGGACATGATTGATATTTTCTTGGAAACGAAAGACGTGCTCAAAAGCCAACTGGACGCCTATCGGGCCTCCGAAGAGCCCGATGACGCCGTGTTTGAGCGTATTTGCGCCGTACTGAGGCAGCTTGCGCTGGAGCATAAGGATCCCGCCGCGGCCGCCGCTGCTGCACCCGCGCCCGCTGCGCCGGCCGCCGCGCCGGCGCCGGCGCCCGCCCCGGTGCAGCAGGCGCCCCAGCCCGCGCCGGCCGCGCCCGCCGAGCCGGCGGCTCCGGCCGCGGCGTCCGGTTCGCAGGACGGCCTGCCGCTGCGCGTGCGCATCACCAAGGTGTCGGACAAGGACGCCGCGTCCCTGCTCGAAGAGATGGGCAACCTGGGCAACGTCAAGGCAAGCGAACGCGCCAACGGCGTGCTGACGGTGTGGGTGGACAGCACCTGCACGCCGGAAGACATCGAGGCCGTGTGCTGCTTCATCGTCGACGGCGACCAGCTGAGCATCGCTCGTGAAGCCGCGCCGGCAGGCGGCGACGCCGCACCGGCGGCCGCCGAAGCGGCGCCCGCCGCGCCCGTAGCGCAGCCGGCCCCCGCCGCAGCGCCGGTCGTGGCCGAAGCGCCGGAAGCGCACGCCGCAGAACCCGCTGCCGCTGAAGCCGGCGCCCCGGCTGCCCGCGCCGCGCGTCCCGCTGCGTCCGCTGCCGCGCACGCGGACAAGGAATCGACGTCGATCCGTGTCGGCGTTGAGAAGGTCGACCAGGTGATCAACCTGGTGGGCGAACTGGTCATCACGCAGGCCATGCTGGCGCAGACCGCCTCCACGCTGGATCCGGTGCTGCACGATCGCCTGCTGAACGGCATGGAGCAGCTCGAGCGCAACGCGCGCGATCTGCAGGAAGCCGTCATGTCGATCCGCATGATGCCGATGGATTACGTGTTCAGCCGCTTCCCGCGCCTGGTGCGCGACATTGCCGGCAAGATGGGCAAGCAGATCGAACTGCAGACCTACGGCCGCGCGACCGAGCTGGACAAGAGCCTGATCGAACGCATCATCGACCCGCTGACCCACCTGGTGCGCAACAGCCTGGACCACGGCATCGAAACGCCTGAAAAGCGGATCGCCGCGGGCAAGGATCCGGTCGGCCAGCTGGTGCTGTCCGCGCAACACAACGGCGGCAACATCGTCATCGAAGTCAGCGACGACGGTGGCGGCCTGAGCCGCGAAAAGATCCTGAAGAAGGCCATGTCGCAAGGCCTGGCCGTCAACGAGAATTCGCCCGACGACGAGATCTGGCAGCTGATTTTCGCGCCCGGCTTCTCCACCGCCGAGAAGGTCACGGACATCTCCGGCCGCGGCGTGGGCATGGACGTGGTGCGCCGGAACATCCAGGACATGGGCGGCCACGTGCAGCTGTCGTGCGAGCCGGGCCACGGCACCACGACGCGCATCGTGCTGCCGCTGACGCTGGCCATTCTGGACGGCATGTCGGTGCGCGTGGGTGAAGAGACCTTCATCCTGCCGCTGAACCACGTTACCGAATCGCTGCAGCCCACCAATGACCAGATCTACTCGGTCGCCGGCAACGAACGCGTCATGCATGTGCGTGGCGAATACCTGCCGCTGGTCGAGATGCACCGGGTGTTCTCGGTGGGCGAAGCCCAGACCGATCCCACCCAGGCGATCGCCGTCATCATGCAGGCCGAGGACCGCCGCTTTGCGCTGCTGGTCGATCACCTGATCGGGCAGCACCAGGTCGTGGTGAAGAATCTGGAATCGAATTACCGCAAGGTCCCGGGCATTTCCGCCGCCACCATTCTTGGCGATGGCAGCGTGGCCCTGATTGTCGACGTATTTGCGCTCGCGCGCGCCAACCGGGAACGCTGGTCGCAGCCCGAAGCCGTTCTGAATTGATGGAGCTCTAAAAATCATGGCAGCCAAACCGCAAGCGCAAGCCGCGCGCAATGAAGATGTCGGCAGCGAATTCCTGGTCTTCACGCTGGGCGACGAAGAATACGGCATCGACATCCTGAAGGTGCAGGAGATCCGCGGCTACGACGCCGACACGGTCACCCGTATCGCGAATGTCCCGCCCTTCATCAAGGGCGTGACGAACCTGCGCGGCATCATCGTGCCGATCGTCGACCTGCGCATCAAGTTCAACCTGGGCCGCGTCGAATACAACGAGCAGACCGTCGTCATCATCCTGAACCTCGACCGCCGTGTCGTGGGCATCGTGGTGGACGGCGTGTCGGACGTGCTGATGCTGAACGCCGGCCAGGTTCGTCCGGCGCCCGAGTTCGGCGCCACGCTGTCGACCGAGTACCTGACGGGTCTGGGTACCGTGGACGAGCGGATGCTGATCCTGGTGGACATTGAAAAGCTGATGACCAGCGACGAAATGGCGCTGGTGGAGAAGGTCGCCTCCTGATCGGAGTTCGGCCGGAATGCGGGGTAAAGGCGCCATATTGATCGCGATGTGGCGCTTTCCTTTAACGATTGCAGTCAAGGGATGGTTCTTGTGATGCGCAAGTTTTTCGCGAACATGACGATACGCAGCAGCCTGTTGTGGGTGCTGGCGTTCTTCTCATTCATGTTGGTGATCGGTGCCGCGCTGGGCGTGCTGTCGTTGCGCATCAGCAACGGGACGCTGGCCGAAATCAAGCAATCGCAGGAATTGGACGACGCCGTCAGCCGCGTCGTATCCAGCTACAAGGACACCCTGAACGGCCTGGGCCGTGCCGCGTCCTCCAACTATGCGGACATCGTGCGCAGCATCGGCCAGCCGACCTTGTTGGCGCAGGGGCTGTCCAGCGAGGCCGCAGGCCTTCTGGAGCGGGCCAAGGCGTCGCAGAACAAGGGCCAGGCCGAGTTCGATTTCTACAAGACGCTGCCGCGTCCCGCCGAGGCGGCCGAGGCGCTCAAGGAAATCGACGATTCTTACACGGCCCTCTTGCAGCAAGGCATCACGCCGCTGATCGGCGCGCTGGAAAAGGCCGACATGCCGGCCTACCAGACGCAGATCCAGAAAGTGCAGGACGCGCTGGAAGGCAGCTTTGCACGCGCGGTTGAAGGCTTCGATTTCTGGCGCGCCAGCAAGATGATGGACGCCTTTGAAGTTGCACAGGTGCGCTACCAGTTCGTGCTGATGGCGGTGAGCGCCGGCGGCATCATCGCCGCGCTGCTGGTCTTTGCCACGTATGTCTTCCTGCGCCGCCGCGTGCTGCAGCCGCTCAAGGAAGCCGGCCATCATTTCGACCGCATCGCCAGCGGCGACCTGACCGCCCGCGTCGAGGTCAGCAACACGAATGAAATTGGCCAGCTGTTTGCGGCGCTCAAGCGCATGCAGGAAAGCCTGACGCGCACGGTGGCTTCGGTGCGCCGTGGCGTGGACGAAATCAACGTGGGCTCGCACGAGATCGCCGCGGGCAACACGGATCTGTCCAGCCGCACAGAGCAGCAGGCGGCCTCGCTGGAAGAGACCGCCGCCTCGATGGAAGAGCTGGCCTCGACCGTCAAGCAGAACGCGGACAACGCGCGCCAGGCCAACCAGTTGGCGGCCAGCGCGTCGGACGTGGCCGAGCGCGGTGGCGCGGCGGTGTCGGAAGTGGTGCACACCATGGAAGGCATCTCTGCCAGCTCGCGCAAGATTTCCGAGATTGTCTCGGTCATCGACGGCATCGCGTTCCAGACCAACATCCTGGCGCTGAATGCCGCGGTGGAAGCTGCGCGCGCGGGTGAGCAGGGCAAGGGCTTTGCCGTGGTGGCGGGCGAAGTGCGCTCGCTGGCCCAGCGCAGCGCGCAGGCGGCCAAGGAAATCAAGGGCCTGATCGAGGACTCCGTGACCAAGGTGGGCGCCGGTTCTCAGCAGGTCGAACGCGCCGGTTCCACGATGCAGGAAATCGTGGCGTCGGTAAAACGCGTGACGGACATCATGGGCGAGATCTCGGCGGCGTCCGAAGAGCAGTCCAGCGGCATCGACCAGGTGAACCGCGCGGTGTCGCAGATGGATGAAGTGACGCAGCAGAACGCGGCGCTGGTGGAAGAGGCCGCGGCCGCCGCCGGCTCGCTGCAGGAGCAGGCCCAGCGCCTC
Organism: Achromobacter mucicolens; assembly: GCF_029866465.1. Classification (NCBI taxonomy): domain Bacteria; kingdom Pseudomonadati; phylum Pseudomonadota; class Betaproteobacteria; order Burkholderiales; family Alcaligenaceae; genus Achromobacter; species Achromobacter mucicolens. The sequence continues at coordinate 2,252,198 of NZ_CP123364.1, forward strand.
GCCGAAGCAGTGGCCGTATTCAAGATCAACACGGGCGAGGTCATCGAAGTGCCGGCGCATCGGCTGTCTTCGGTGCACGCCACCTATGACGACGCCCGTCTGCATGCGCCCGATGCGCCTGCACTGGGACGCTGAGGATACGCGTGGCAACTTCGGCGAATACGGCGCCGTCCATTCCGGTGGACCGCCAGTTTGATTTCCGGGACGCGGACTTTTCCCGCGTCCGCAAGATGATCCACGCGCGGGCCGGCATTTCGCTGGGCACGCACAAGCGCGAGATGGTCTACAGCCGCCTTGCGCGCCGCCTGCGTGCGCTGGGCGGGCAGGATTTCGCCAGCTATCTGGATAGCCTGGAGAACGAGCCTGACTCGGCGGAGTGGGAAGATTTCATCAACGCGCTCACGACGAACCTGACCGCGTTTTTCCGCGAATCGCATCACTTTCCCATCCTTGCCGACTTCGCGAAGAAGCGCGGCGGGCCGGTTTCGGTCTGGTGCTGCGCGGCCTCGACGGGCGAAGAACCTTACTCGATCGCCATCACGCTGACCGAGGCCCTGGGGCCCCGGGGCGCGGGTTCCACCGTGCTGGCGACCGACATCGACACCAATGTGCTGCAGCGCGCGCGCACGGGCGTCTATCCGAACGAACGTGTCGCGAAGATGGAGACCGAGCGCCTGCGCCGGTTTTTCCTGAAGGGCCGCGGCGCGAACGAAGGGCACGTGCGGGTGCGCCCCGAGATCGCCGAGATGGTGCGCTACGAGACGCTGAACCTGTTGTCGCCGTCGTGGGGAATCACCGAGAAGTTCGACGTGATCTTCTGCCGCAACATCATGATCTATTTCGACAAGCCGACGCAGGCCAAGATCCTGGAGCGGTTTGTGCCGCTCATGAAGCCGGGCGGCCTGCTGTTTGCCGGCCATTCCGAGAACTTCACGTACATCAGCCGCGATTTCCGTCTGCGCGGGCAGACGGTCTATGAATGCGCAAATAAGGCCTGACCGGGCCAGGGCAGCAAACAAGATGAAGAAAATTAGCGTTTTGTGTGTGGATGACTCCGCGCTGGTGCGCGGCCTGATGACCGAGATCATCAACAGCCAGCCGGATATGGAAGTGGTTGCGACCGCGCCCGATCCGCTGGTCGCCCGCGAGCTCATCAAGCGCCACAACCCTGACGTGCTGACGCTGGACGTGGAAATGCCCCGCATGGACGGGCTGGATTTCCTGGAAAAGCTGATGCGCCTTCGCCCCATGCCGGTGGTGATGGTGTCGTCGCTGACTGAGCGTGGCGGCGAAATCACGCTGCGCGCGCTGGAATTGGGCGCGATCGACTTCGTGACCAAGCCCAAGCTGGGCATCCGCGACGGGCTGCTTGAATACACGGAACTCATCGCCGACAAGATCCGCGCCGCGTCGCGCGCCAAGCTGCGCGCCCCGACGCCCCATACGGCGCAGGCCGCGCCGGCGCCCATGCTGCGCCGTCCGCTGTCCAGCTCGGAAAAGCTCGTGATCGTCGGCGCATCCACTGGCGGCACCGAGGCCATCCGCGAAGTCCTGCAGCCGTTGCCGCCGGACAGCCCCGCGATCCTGATCACGCAGCACATGCCGGCCGGCTTCACGCGGTCGTTCGCGCAGCGCCTGGACGCCCTGTGCGCTGTGACCGTCCGCGAGGCCGTGCATGGCGAGCGCGTGCTGCCCGGTCACGTGTACCTGGCCCCGGGCGGTGAAATGCACATGCGCCTGGGCCGCAGCGGCGCCAACTACGTCATCGAGCTGGAAGCCAGCGAACCGGTCAACCGCCACCGTCCGTCCGTGGACGTGCTGTTCAACTCCGCGGCCGTCGCGGCGGGCAAGAACGCCATCGGCGTGATCCTGACGGGCATGGGCAAGGATGGCGCCACCGGCATGCTGGCCATGCACCGGGCGGGCGCGCACACGATCGCGCAGGACGAAGCAAGCTGCGTGGTCTTCGGCATGCCCCGCGAGGCCATCGCTATCGGGGCTGCAAGTGAAGTGGTGCCGTTGTCGGCGATGAGCGAACGCATTCTGACTCGCCTGGGCGACCGTGGGCACCGCGTTTAACGCGGGCTGACGCCACGATCGATCTCAAGCAAATTTTTTCTGGAGTGAAAGATGGTAGACAAGGGCCTGAAGATTCTGGTGGTGGATGACTTCCCCACCATGCGGCGGATCATCCGCAACCTGCTCAAGGAGCTGGGTTTCGAAAACGTGGATGAGGCAGAGGACGGCGCCATTGGCCTGGAGAAGCTGCGCAATGGCGGCTTCCAGTTCGTGGTGTCCGACTGGAACATGCCGAACCTGGACGGCCTGGAGATGCTCAAGCAGATCCGCGCCGACGCGTCGCTGGCATCGCTGCCGGTGCTGATGGTGACGGCAGAAGCCAAGAAGGAAAACATCGTTGCCGCCGCTCAGGCGGGCGCCAACGGTTACGTGGTCAAGCCTTTCACCGCGGCGACGCTGGAGGAAAAGCTGAACAAGATCTTCGAAAAGATTGGCGGCTGAGGTGTGCGATGAGCTCAACGGAAACAGTTGACCCGACAGAGTCGCCCGACCTGATCCATCGCATCGCCTCGCTGACGCGCATGTTGCGCGACAGCATGCGCGAGCTGGGCCTGGACCAGGCGATCAAGGATGCCGCCAACGCGATTCCCGACGCCCGCGACCGCTTGCGGTACGTGGCGCAGATGACCGAGCAGGCCGCCAACCGCGTGCTCAACGCCACGGAACAGGCCGGTCCGATCCAGGACAACATGGCCCGTTCGGCGCAGGCGCTGGATAGCCGCTGGCAAGAGTGGTACGACCAGCCGCTGGAAATGCCGCAAGCGCGCGAATTGGTGAAGGACACGCGTGCCTTCCTGGCCGACGTGCCCAAGCAGACCCAGCAGACGCAGTCCAAGCTCATGGAAATCATCATGGCGCAGGATTTCCAGGACCTTACGGGCCAGGTCATCATGCGCATGATGGACGTGGTGGGCGCCATCGAACGCGAACTGCTGCAGGTGCTGCTGGACAATGTGCCGCAAGAGCGCCGCGACGAAGCCAACAGCCTGCTCAACGGCCCGCAGATCAACCCGCAGGGCAAGACCGACGTGGTCACCAGCCAGGATCAGGTCGACGACCTGCTGGCCAGCCTGGGCTTCTGAGCCCGCTGCCCGCGATGTCCGCCGGCGGCGGAAAGACGGCGTCTTTCCGCCCGCATGCGCCAGCCTCGTGCGCGTGTCCCTCCTTCTCATGACGTATTCCCTAAGGGCGCAAACGCCTGCTGGCCGATAGACTCCTGCCAACAATAATCGGGGCCTTGCAGCGCGAGACAAGGCGCGCCCAGCGCGCCAGACCACGGATGCCCAACGCAGGCGGTCCGGGTCAGGGAGAGGAGGTTCATGATGGCCAGATCCGTATTCCGCTTGGGCGGCATGTGGGGATTGTTGCGTCGGCTCAACCGCGGCGACGCGGTGCTGTCCGAGCGCCCCTTGTCCTTCAGTCCGGCCGCCTGGCCGCTCTACCGGTTCCTGGCGCAGATCCGGCTTCGGATCATGACCGTGCGCCAATCCAGCATCGAGATTGCGCTGAACGCGGCGCGCACGCAATTCCAGGCGGGGCGCTGCTCATTGCTGGCGCGCGAGCAGGCGAGGGCGGCCGAGGCCCTGGCGGCCAGCGGGGCGCAGATCGCCGATCTGTCTGCGTCGACCTCCACCCACGCCCGCGACATTGCCGCGGTGTCGGGCCAGAACCTGCAGGCGGCGCGGCAGGCGCTGGCCGAGCTGACCGAGGTCAAGACGCGCGTGGACCGGATGACGCATGAGATGGCCGCCTTCACCGAAGTGGTGGGGCAACTGGCGGCGCGCGCGCAGTCGGTGGGCGACATCAGCAAGACAATCAAGGGCATTGCGCTGCAGACGCAGCTGCTTGCCTTGAACGCCGGCGTGGAGGCCGCCCGGGCTGGGGACGCGGGCCGCGGTTTCGCGGTGGTGGCCAGCGAGGTCGGCCGGCTGGCTGAGCGCGTGAACACCGCCACCAGCGACATCGGCCGCCACACGACGCAGATGCTCGACCTGGTTGGCGCCACGCAGCGCCAGACGGGCACGCTGCGCGAGGACGTGGACGCCTCGGGCGCGGTGCTGGACCGGACCTCCCGCGGCTTCGAGCGCTTCGTGCGCGACTTCGACAGCATGAACCGGCAGGTGAGCGACGTGGTCCAGGCCATCGGCGAGGTCGATGCCACCAACCACGGCATGAGTGAGGAGGTCGGGCGCATCGCGGCCTTGAGCGCAGACGTGCTGGAACGCGTGGGCAGCATGTCGGGCGAGATCGATCGCATCCGGCGGCAGACCGAAAGCGTGCAGGAAGTGCTGGCCGACATGCGCACGGGTGGCACCGCGTTCGACAGCCTGTCGGAATCGCTGGAGGCGTTTGCCGGTGCGGCGGCCGGTCTGCTGCAGGACGCCCGGCGGCGCGGCGTGGACGTGTTCGACCGCCATCACCAGCGCATTGCCGGCAGCGAGCCGCCGCGTTATCACACGGCTTACGACCGCGCGATCGACGAGCCGCTCACGCGGCTGCTCGACAGCGTGCTGGAAGCCGTGCCGGGCGCCATCTATACGATTCTGGTGGATAACCGGGGCTACGCGCCCGCTCACAACAGCCGGTTCTCGCTGGCGCCGACCGGCGATCCGAAGGTCGACATCGCGCGGGTGCGCAACAAGCGCATCTTCGACGACCCCGTGGGCGCCCGGCTGGCCGCCAACACCGGCGCGCAGTTGTTCCAGACGTATTTCCGCGACACCGGCGAGATCGTCAACGACATTTCCCTGCCCATTTATCTGGGGCCGGAACACTGGGGCGCCGTGCGCATCGGGCTGGATTACGCGCGCTTTCAGGCCACCCTGGACGGCCACGCCGCCAGCGGCCGGGTGGCTCAGGCGGCGGGCTGAGGCGGCTGCTCCCGGGGGGCTGGCCGGCAGCCGGCGGCGCATCTGGGAATAGCGCCGCTTTCCCCCCTTTTCTTGGCATATCGCCAACCCCCGGCGCCTCCTAGAATCTCGGCGGGCGGCTTGCATTCCCACGTCAGCGAGCCGCAACAATCCCGTAGAGCATGTCCGAAGAAAGCGACCTCGAGAAAACCGAAGCCGCCTCTCCCAGGCGCCTGGAAAAGGCGCGCGAGGAGGGGCAGATTGCGCGTTCCCGGGAACTGGGCACGTTCATGATGCTGGCGGTAGGCGTTGCGGCGATCTGGGCGGGCGGAGGATCGCTGTACCAGGGCCTGACCGGCGTGCTGCGCAGCGGGCTGGCGTTCGATCAGCGTGTCGCGCTGGATCCGGGGGTGATGGTCGAGCAGGCGGTGAGCGGCTTCGGTCACGCGCTGATGGTGCTGTTACCGATCTTTGGGCTGCTGGCGGTGGTGGCGGTGCTGTCCAGCGTCGTGCTGGGCGGCCTGGTCATTTCGACCAAGCCCTTGCAGCCCAATTTCTCCAAGCTCAGCCCGCTGGCGGGCTTGAAGCGCATGTTCTCGTCGCAGACGGTGGTGGAGCTGATCAAGGCGCTGGCCAAGGCCATGCTGGTCGGCGGCGTGGCCGTCTGGGTCATCTGGCGGTATCACGACGACATGCTCGGGCTGATGCACGTGGCGCCGTCGGCCGCGCTGACCAAGGCGCTCAGCCTGGTGGCGATGTGCTGCGCCTTCATCGTGGCCTCGCTCCTCATCATCGTTTTGCTGGACGTGCCCTGGCAGATCTGGAGCCATTTGAAGAAGCTTCGGATGTCCAAGGAGGACGTGCGGCAGGAACACAAGGAAAGCGAAGGCGATCCGCACGTCAAGGCGCGTATCCGGCAGCAGCAGCGCCAGGCCGCCCGCCGCCGCATGATGTCCGAGGTGCCCAAGGCCGATGTCGTCGTGACGAACCCGACGCACTACGCAGTGGCGCTGAAGTACGACGAGTCCAAGGGCGGCGCGCCGCGCGTGCTGGCCAAGGGCACGGGCCTGATCGCCGCGAAGATCCGCGAACTGGCCGCCGAGAACAAGATTCCCACATTGGAAGCGCCGCCGCTGGCGCGCGCATTGCATCAACACGTCGAGCTGGGACAAGAAATCCCGGCCGAGCTGTATACCGCGGTGGCGGAAGTGCTGGCATGGGTATTCCAGCTACGATCCTGGCGTTCGGGCTGGGGGCATGAACCGATGGCCCCCACGAAACTGAACGTGCCAGCCGAACTGGACCCGCAGGCAAAAACCGCAGCACAAGGAGTTTAAGGAATGAGCGCACTGCTCACCATGTTGAAGAGTAACGGCGGCACGCACGCGCGGCTGCTGGCGGGTCCCATCCTGATCGTGATGGTGCTGGGCATGATGGTGCTGCCCCTGCCCACGTTCCTCCTGGACCTGCTGTTCACCTTCAACATCGCGTTGTCCGTGATGATCCTGCTGGTGGCCATGTTCACGCGCAAGCCGCTGGATTTTGCCGCGTTCCCGGCCGTGCTGCTGTTTGCGACGCTGCTGCGCCTGTCGCTGAACGTGGCCTCCACGCGCGTCGTGCTGCTGCATGGTCACACGGGTCCGGACGCCGCGGGCAAGGTGATCGAGGCCTTCGGCCACTTCCTCGTGGGCGGCAACTTCGCGGTCGGGATCATCGTTTTCATCATCCTGACCATCATCAACTTCATCGTCATCACCAAGGGTGCGGGCCGTATCGCCGAAGTCGGCGCGCGCTTCACCCTGGACGCCATGCCCGGCAAGCAGATGGCGATCGACGCGGACCTGAACGCCGGCCTGATCGGCGAGGACGAGGCGCGCAAGCGCCGCGCGGAAGTGTCGCAGGAGTCGGACTTCTTCGGCTCGATGGACGGCGCCAGCAAGTTCGTGCGCGGCGACGCCATCGCCGGCCTGCTCATCATGGCGATCAACGTCATCGGCGGCCTGGTCGTGGGCGTGGCGCAACACGACATGTCCATGGGCGAAGCCGGCCGCGTCTACACGCTGCTGACCATCGGTGACGGCCTGGTGGCCCAGATCCCGGCGCTGGTGATCTCCACCGCTGCCGGCGTGGTCGTGTCGCGCGTGTCGACGGACCAGGACATCGGCCAGCAGATCATCAGCCAGCTGTTCTCGAACCCGAGCGTGCTGTTCCTGACCGCCGGCATCATCGGCATCATGGGTCTCATCCCCAACATGCCCCACATCGCCTTTCTGACCCTGGCCGGCGCGCTGGGCTGGGGCGGCTGGGCATTGCTCAAACGCAAGCAGGCCGCCGCGGTGGCGGCCGAAGAGATACCGCCGCAGGCGATCACCCAGGCGCAGGCCGCGGCCGCCGAGGCAAGCTGGGAAGACGTGTCGATGGTGGACCAGCTGGGGCTGGAGGTCGGCTACCGCCTGATCCCGCTGGTGGACCACGCCCAGAACGGCGAGCTGCTGCACCGCATCCGCAGCCTGCGCAAGAAGTTTGCGCAGGACGTGGGCTTTCTGCCGCCGGTCGTGCACATCCGCGACAACCTGGAACTCAAGCCCAACGATTACCGCATCCTGCTGTCGGGCGTGGAAGTGGGCAACGGCGTGGCGATGCCCGGCCAGTGGCTGGCCATCGACCCGGGCGGCGTGACCATGCAGATCAAGGGCACGCCGACGACCGATCCGGCGTTCGGCCTGCCGGCGCTGTGGATCGACAGTTCGCTGCGCGACCAGGCCCAGGTGGCCGGCTATACGGTGGTGGATGCGGGCACGGTCGTGGCCACCCACCTGAATCACCTGATGCACCGCCACGGGTCGAACCTGCTGGGCCGCCAGGAAGTGCAGCAGCTGCTGGATCGCATCGGCCGCGACGCGCCCAAGCTGGTCGAGGACTTGGTGCCCAAGACGCTGTCGCTGACCGCGCTGCAGAAGGTGCTGCAGGGCCTGCTGTCCGAAGAAGTGCCGATCCGCGACATGCGCACCATCATCGACACGCTGTCCGAGCACGGTCCGCGTCTGGCGGCGCTGGCCGCCGGTTCGGGTGGTCAGCCCGACATCAACGAATTGATCGCGCTGACGCGCCGCGCGCTGGGCCGCGCCATCACGCAGCAGTGGTTCCCGGGCGAGGGCGAGCTGCGCGTGATCGGGCTGGATGTGAAGCTGGAACGCGTGCTGTCGCAGGCCATGACGACCAGCGGCGGCCTGGAGCCGGGTCTGGCCGACACGCTGCTGCGCGAGGCGCAGGCGGCGGTCGAACGGCAGGAATCGCAGGGCAATGCGCCGGTGCTGCTGGTGTCGCCGGTGTTGCGCGCGCCGCTGTCGCGCTTCCTGCGCCATCATCTGCCGCAGTTGGGCGTCTTGTCGAATACGGAAATTCCCGATGAGCGCATCGTCCGCGTGACGGCGCTGATCGGCGGGAGCAATGGGCAATGAAGATCAGCCGCTTTTACGGGGCAAACACCCGTGACGTGATGCGCCAGGTGCGCGAGGCCCTCGGGCCGGACGCGTTGATCGTGTCGAACCGCAGCGTCGAGGGCGGCATCGAGGTGCTGGCCACCGTTGATGGCGCGTTCGACGATGCGCCGCCACCGCAGACGCCGCCGCGCGAGGCGCCGGCTCATGCGCAGCCCGCGCCGCAGCGCCCAGCCGCGGCACCGTCGTTCGGCGCGCCTGCCGGGATGGAGCGGCCGCAAGGGGCGCCGGCCAACATGCCGGCCATGCCGCCGGGGATGCCGCCAGCCATGTCGCCGGCCATGTCACCGGCCAGCTACGCGGCGCCGGCGCGGTCCATTGCCGCCTACCAGTCCGCTTATGCGGCGTCCGCGCAGCCTGCGTCGGAAACGTTGGCATCGCCGATGGACTTCGCGCCGGCTTCTGCGATACCGGGTTCGGCAACGGCTGCGCCCGCCGCCGCCGTGCCGGTCGGGTCTCAGCCGGTCGGGTCTCAGCACGCCGCGCCTCAGCAGGTCGCGCCGCAGCACGTCGCACCTCAGCCGGCCACGCCTCAGCCGGCCGCACCTGAGCCGGCCGCGCCCATCCGCGTCGAGTTGCCGCCGCTTGCGCCGATCCGTCCTTCGGCCGCCGCAGCCCCCGTGCCCGCGCCGGCCGCTCGCATGACGCCGGAACACGCCATGCCCGAGCGCATGGCCGCGTCTGTCGCGCCGGCGGCTGCCGCAATGGCCGCCGCGCCCGCGACCGCTTACCAGGCGCCGCGCGGTTACGCCGCGGCGCCCGTCACACCTGCGCAGCCGCCCGCCATGCCGCCGGCCGCGTCGCCCCTGTCCGCCGCGCCACCGGCCTCCTTGTCCGCCGCACCTTCCATGGGCCGCATGCCGGACGCGCCGGTCCGCCCGCCGCAGGGTTTGCCGCCCGCGCCGCTGGCTGCCGATACCGCCGCCGGTCTGCAGGATGCCATCAGCGCGTTGCGCGGAGCGCTCGAAACCCGCATGGACGGCCTGCTGTGGGGCGGACGTCAGGGTCCGGGCCGGGAGCCGGCCGCCGCCGCGCTATTCCGCAGCCTGCTGGATGCGGGGTTCAGCACCAAATTGGTCCGCACGCTGGTCGAACGCCTGCCGCAAGGTCTCTCCGCCGAGGCGGCGCAGAGCTGGGCGCGCAATGAGCTGGTGACGCACCTGCCGGTGGTGCGTTCCGAAGACGAATTTCTGGCCGGTGGCGTGTACGCGCTGGTCGGCCCCACCGGCGTGGGCAAGACCACGACGCTGGCCAAGCTGGCCGCGCGCTGCGTGGCCCGCGAGGGTCGCGAGCAGGTCGCCATGCTGACGACCGACCTGTTCCGGATCGGCGCGCTGGAACAATTGCAGATCTACGGCCGCCTGATGGGCGTGCCCGCGCATTCGGTGCGCGATGCCGGCGAGTTGCGCCGCATCCTGGCCGAGCTGGGCAACCGCAAGATCGTCCTGATCGACACGACCGGCATCAGCCAGCGCGACCGCCTGGTGGCCGAGCAGGCGTCGATGCTGTGCAACGCGGGCAAGCCGGTGCGCCGGCTGCTGGTGCTCAATGCCGCCAGCCAGGGCGACACGCTCGACGAGGTCGCGCACGCCTACCGCAATGGCGTCGGCGAGGACGTCGCCGGCTGCATCATCACCAAGCTGGACGAAGCCACGCGCTTGGGCGCGGCGCTGGACACCGCCATCCGCCACCGCTTGCCGATCCATTACATGTCCGTCGGCCAGAAAGTGCCCGAGCACATGGAGCTGGCGCGCGCAGACGTGCTGATCGACCGCGCGTTCTCGATGGTGGAGCGCGCCCGTGCGCTGTACACCCCGAGCGAGGCCGATCTGGCGTCGCTGGTGTCGTCGTCGCGCGAACCGGACGCCGTGGATCCGGCGCGCCGCCGCCAACTGCTGGCCTCGGCGATCCTGCCGCAGCAGGCGGGGGCGGGGTCGATTGCCGCGGCGCAAAGCCTGGACGATACGATTTCGTGGCTGGACAACGACCCGGCGTGCCTGCAGGCGCGCACCGCCTGGCGTGAATACGTCAGCGACGGCGCGGGTTCCAGCCTGGCCGCGCTGGGCGACGAGCCGCTGTCGATGGCGCGCCGGGAATTCTCCGCCGCCTGCACCCGCAACCTGCTTGTGATGCACGGCAAGACCGCCATGAAGGGCGACGCCTTGCCCGGCGGCGCGCTGCTCGGCGCACTGCTGATGAGCGATCGTGGCGCCGCGCTTGCCGCCCCCGCGCAGCAACTGGTGCTGCCGCACGGCATGCTGAGTTCGTTTGCGCCTGCCGCGCCGGCCCAGCCGGATCCGGCGCTGGCCCTGCAATCGCGCGTGACGTGGCTGGGCGAGCGCCTGCAGTCCGTGCCGCTGGTTCACATGCTGGAAGCGGGCACGGTTGCGCTGTGGCAACCATTCTCCGAGCAGGGCGTGTCGTGGGTGGCTCGTTGCCCGGGCGGCCTGCGGGTGATCCAGGACGAGTGCCCGACCAACCTGAATGCTGTCGGCAAGAGCGTGGGCTATCTGCCCGTGGGCCAGCCCGGCGACATGCCGGGCCTGCGCCTCGCGGCGGGCGGCAAGACCGTGCCGCTCGCGCTGTGGGCATCGGGCACCGAAGTCGTGCTGCCGGGCAAGGGGCAGGGCGCCAGCGTGCGCCTCATCTGCGCGCGGCTGATCGACACCGTGACCGGCGAGGTCGCTGGCCAGTTGTTCGGCGCCACCAACCTGCCGGCCTCGCAGGCCGACGCCGCGACGATCGCGCGCTGGCTGGTCCTGCAAGACGAGGCCAAGGCCGCGTTCCGCTACATGGCCAATGCGTGGCAAGCGCTGCCCGCGGTCGACGGCGCCCACACGCTGGCGCGCCAGTCGCTGATGGCCGGCCAGCTGGGCGCCGCCTGCTGGCAACTGGCCCATTCGCCAGCGGCCGACGTCGTGCGCGGCCCGCTGTCGGGCATCGTGGGCACCGAACGCAAGCTGTCCGGCAAGATGCTGCCGGTGGCGCTGCTGAAGATGTTTGCGCTGCTGGAGATGACGGGCGGGGCGTGAAGCCGCGCCCGGCGACCGGGCGGCCGCAAACAAAAAAACGGCGTGCCAGGCACGCCGTTTTCTATTGGGAGGCTGGAGCGTTCAGCCCGCCACGATCGGCCGGCGGCCCGGCGCGCTGCGGGCGCCGCGGCCTTGCGCGTCGTAGGTCGAGGCGCTGCCGACGCCGACGTTGCGCAGGGCGTCCAGCGACTGCTGGGTATAGCGCAGGTGCACGTCGATCAGGGCGCCATTGCGCATGTTGATTTCGCTGGCGGAGGCCGACTTGGACAGGAGCGCCTGCCAGACGCCGGAGAGCTGCGGATACTGCGCCGCGGCCTGTTCGGTGCCGACGTGGCCGGTGGGCAGGCCGATTTCCGTGAGCAGGTTGTCGCGGGTCTGGCTCAGGTCGACCAATTGCTGCGCGATGCCGCGCTTGCGTTCGGTGATCTGGTTCAGCGCCTCGACGCTGCCCTGGCTGACCAGGACCTCGGTTTCTTCCTCGAGGATCGAGGAGAACTCGGAGATCAGGGTGTCTTCCTGCTTCATGCAGGATTGCAGGGAATCGACGAGGCTCATGACAGACGGCTCTATATAAAGAAAGGGCAGGCTATTTCAGAAGGTCGCGGGCGCTGGCGATCAGGCTGTCGGCGATGCGGCCGGTGTCGATCTTGAGCTGCCCGGATGCGATCGCGGCGCGGATGGCGGCGACGCGCTCGACGTTGATGTCGTTCGAGCCGTCTTGCAGGGCCAGCATCTTGCGCGACGCCGAACTCAGCGCGACTTGCGAGCTGCTCGAGCCGGTGGCGCTGCCGGCGCCATAGGCCTGGCTGACCGCGGACTCGGCGCGTGCACCGACGGCGTCGGCCGCCAGGGGCCGGTTGGTGGTCGAATTGATTTTCAAGGTTTTCTCCGCAGGGCGTCCTGGGTCGGTTTGCGACGGATCCGCCTACTTATGTCTCTGTAACGACAAGGGGCGAAGGAACTTTAGGGTATATACACACCCGCCGCAACGCGATTTGTAACATTATCTAGAGCTGTATTTCCACCAGGGTGGCGTTTCGGACGATACCGCTGACCACTTGACCGCCCGCCGTCTTGACCTGGACCACCGCGCCGGGCGGGGCGTTTTCCAGGGCTTCGCCCTCGCTGCTGACCGTGAATCCCTTGCCTCGCGCGTTGATGCGCACGTTGGTGCCGCGCTGCACCGACTGGGCGTTGCGCAGCGAGGAGCTGCGGATGGGCTGGCCGGCGTTGATGCGGAACGCGGCGGTCATGCCGGCCACCGCCTGCGGGTCGGTGATGGCGCCGGGGGGCAGGGCGACCAGATCGCCGTCGCGGGCGTCCAGGTCTGCCGGGGTCAGGGCCTGGCCGGCGGCAATCAGGCGCGAGGCCACGTAATAGTGGCCGGCCACGCTGACGGTCGCCTGCACATAGGCGGTCCAGCCCTTGGCCGCATTGCAGCGCACGCCGACGGTCATGCGCGAGCGCAGCTTCATGCCGGAAGGCAGAAACGGGGACAAGGTGTCGCAGGGCGCCAGCCGGTCGGTGCGCGGCGGATCAATGGCAATGGACGCCTGGCCGGGCAGGGAGGCCAGCTGCTCCTGCAGATAGGTCTGGGCCGCCATGACGATCGCTTCCGGCGCCTGGGTGGCCGCCGCCTGGGCCTGGGCGGCGCCCGCCGAGGCCAGAAGCAGGACAGCCAGGCCTGCGCGCGCGTGAAGGAGTCGTGCAGAGATTTTCATGATGGATGAATTGTAGAAGTGGGCGGCTTTCGGCAATACGTGAATTGGATGAGAAATGACGGGTTATTTGGCTGATTGTGTTACCAGTCCGGCCCCTATCATGCCGTCATCCAATGGGATAACGGTGTGTCCGGTGTCCCTCGCTTTATCTGATTTGCAACGTATTCAAGGCGCCACGATGCTCGACAGGCTCAACGAAGATTTCCGGTTCTACCAGCAGGCTCTGGCACTGCGCGCGCAGCGCCAGGAAGTGCTTTCCTCGAACATCGCCAACGCCGACACGCCCAACTACAAGGCGCGCGACATCGACTTCAAGGCGGCGATGCAAGCCGCCATCGAAGGCACGATGCGCCTGCCCGACACGTCGCTCAAGCTGACCTCCGCCCGCCACATTCCGGCCAAGGCCGTGTCGCAGGGCCCGACGGATCTGCTGTACCGCCTGCCGTACCAGCCCAGCATGGACGGCAACACGGTGGACATGGACATCGAGCGCGTGCAGTTCGCCGACAACACGCTGCATTACCAGAGCACGATGCAGCTCATCTCCAACCGCATCCGCGGGCTGCAGACCGCCATTCAGGATTGATCTTTAAAGGGAGCAACAGGCAATGTCCTTGTTGAGCATTTTCGATATCGCCGGCTCGGCGCTGAGCGCGCAGTCGCAGCGCATGAACGTGGCGGCCAGCAACATGGCCAACGCCGACAGCGTGGTGGGCCCGGACGGCCAGCCGTACCGTGCGCGCCAGGTCGTGTTCCAGGTCAACCCCGCCGCGGGTCAGGCGCTGGGCCAGGAGATCGGCGGCGTGCGCGTGGCCGGTGTGGTCCAGGACCAGTCGCCCCTCAAACAGGTCTACGACCCGAAGCATCCCCTGGCCGACGCCCAGGGCTACGTCAGCATGCCCAACGTCGATCCGGTGGCCGAAACGGTCAACATGATCGCGGCATCGCGGTCCTACCAGGCCAACGTCGAAGTGCTCAACACCGCCAAGGCGTTGATGCAGAAGACGCTCACCATCGGCCAGTCCTAATTTCCAGCCAGAGTGTATCCATGACCACCGTCGATCAAACCACGAGCACCACGGCCATGGGCCTGGCGCAAACCGGCGCCAACAGCGCGAGCACCGCGCAGGGCCTGCAGGACCAGTTCCTGAAGCTGCTGGTCACGCAGCTCAAGAACCAGGATCCGCTGAACCCGATGCAGAACGCGGAGCTGACGTCGCAACTGGCGCAGATCTCCACGGTGGAAGGCATCACCAACCTGAAGAACACCATGCTGGCCATCAGCGGCCAGATCGACGTGTCCCAGTCGATGAACGCCGTGTCGATGATCGGCAAGGGCGTCCTGATCCCGGGCACGAAGGTCAAGGTCGGCGTGGACAGCGCCAACCCGGCGGACCGCGTGGTCACGCCCTACGGCCTGGACCTGCAGGGCGACGCCGCCAAGGTGCAGGTTCGCATTTCCGATTCGAACGGCGCGGTGGTTCGCACCATCGAGCTGGGCGAACAGAAGACCGGCGTGTACACGCTGGAATGGGACGGCAAGAACGACGCCGGGGTGGCGCTGGAAGCGGGCGCCTACAACGTGTCCGTGCTGGCCACCGACGCGGAAGGCGCGAAGGTGAATACGGAAGTGCTGAGCTACGGCAACGTCAAGAGCGTGGCCTACTCCACCAACGGCCTGCGCCTGGATCTTGGCCTGGACGGCCAGACCAGCATGCTGGACGTGCGCAAGGTGATCGGCGCCTGAACGGGCGAATATGAATCGGTGCCGGCGCACGGGCGGCGGCTTTTCCACTAAAGATTAGCGAGAGTAAACATGGGCTTCGGACAAGGATTGAGCGGCTTGAACGCCGCTGCGCAGAACCTGGACGTCATCGGCAACAACATCGCCAACTCGGGCACCGTCGGCTTCAAGTCGGCGACCGCATCGTTCGCTGACGTCTACGCCAGCTCGCGCGTGGGCCTGGGCGTCAAGGTCGCGGCCATCAACCAGCGCTTCACGGTTGGCGCGGTGACGGGCGGCGGCGGCGAATACGACATCGCCATCGATGGCGCCAAGGGCATGTTCCGCGTGACCGACCAGAGCGGCTCTGTCATGTACACGCGCAACGGCGAGTTTCTCGTCGACAAGAACAACTTCATCGTGAACGCCCAAGGCTACCGCCTGACCGGCTACCCCGCGGGCGCGATCGGCGCGAACCCGGTCGAACTGCAACTGCCGACCGCCAACGTGGCACCGCAGGCCACCAGCACCGCCACCACCGTGGCCAACCTGGACGCCAACGCCAAGGTCATCTACCAGGTCGACACCGTGACGTCGCCGGCCGTTCCCGGCTCGGTCACGCTGGGCGGCACCGCCTACACGTTCACCAAGGCCGCCGGCGGCGCCCTGACGTGGACCCCGGGCAACCCGCCGGCCGCCACGTACGGCACGGCGCCGAACACCGTCACGATCGACGGCACGGGTCAGGTTACCGCTGGCGCGCTGGAAGACATCCCCGGCTTCGTGGACTACACCGCCGCCGTCACGGAAATCGGCAAGCCGTTCGATCCCAAGATCTCCAGCACCTACACGAACGCCTCGCCCATGACGGTGTTCGACTCCCTGGGCAACTCGCACCAGGTCATGCAGTACTTCGTCAAGCGTGAAGCCACGGCCGGCACCAGCGTGTACGACGTGTACTACACGATGGACGGCCAGGCCATGGCGCCCACGACGGAAGCCGGCGGCGTGTGGGGCAACCCCCAGCAATTCACGTTCAACAACGCCGGCACACTGACCAGCGCGCCGATCGTGAACCTGACGTTCGCCCAGCCTGGCGGCACCGCCACCCCGGCCGATCCGCTGAACATCGCGGTCAACTACACCGGCACGACGCAATACGGCAGCAACTACAAGCTGGTCGCCAAGCCCGACGGCTACACGTCCGGCGAATTCAGCGGCATCAACATCAGCAGCGACGGCAGCCTGGTTGCCAGCTACACCAACGGCGAAACCCAGGTCGTCGGCACGCTGGTTCTGGCCGACTTCTCGAACCTGCAGGGTCTGCAGCCCGTGGGCAACAACGCCTGGAAGGAAACGGCGGCCTCCGGCCAGCCGATCCTGGGCCAGCCCGGCACCAACAGCATGTCGACGGTGGTGGGCCAGGCAACGGAAGCGTCCAACGTGGACATGAGCCGCGAGCTGGTCAACATGATCATCGCCCAGCGCACCTACCAGGCCAATTCGCAGACCATCAAGACCCAGGACGAAATCATGCAAGTCCTGATGAACCTGAAGTAATGCCCGCTGGGCAAGTGACGACACCGACGACACCCACGGAATAGGCAATGGATCGAATCATCTACACCGCCATGAATGGCGCAGCGCGGATCACGGAGCATCAGGCCGCGCTCTCCAACAATATGGCCAACGTGAACACGACGGGCTTTCGCGAGCAGATCGCGCTGTACCGCTCGGTTCCGGTGACGGACGGGGTGAGCCTGCCTACGCGTGTTTCGACGGTGGCGTCCACGCCCGGCAACAGCTTTCAGATGGGCACCATGCAGACCACGGGCCGCGACCTGGACGTGGCGCTGTCCAGCGAAGCCGGCTGGATCGCGGTGCAGACCCCGCAGGGCGAAGCCTATACGCGCGCCGGCAGCCTGCAGGTGGGCATCAACGGCCTGTTGCAGACGTCGCTGGGCCAGCCGGTCCTGTCGGACCAGGGCGGTCCCATCGACGTGCCCGACCAGGCCGCGCTGACCATCACGTCCGACGGCACGATCACGGCGCTGGGCGCCGGCGACGCGCCGAACAACATCCTGAACCTGGGCCGGCTCAAGCTCGTCAATCCGGACAACAAGCAGCTGGTGCACGGCGACGACGGTGTCTTCCGCATGGCGCCGGTCAATGGCCAGCCCGCGCCGCCGCTGCCTGCCGATCCCGGCCTGCGCCTGTTGTCGGGCGTGCTGGAAGGCAGCAACACCAATCCGATGGCGTCGATGGTGGGCATGATCGAAAACGCCCGCCGCTTCGAGCAGCAGATGCAGGTGATTCAGCAGTCGGACCGCAATGCGGAACGCGCCAACGGCATTCTGTCCGTAAGCGCCTGATTTAAATAAACATTTTGTTCGCGGCCAAGCCGCGGCACCGGAGTTTCTCATCATGATGCGTTCGCTGTGGATCGCCAAGACGGGCCTGGAAGGTCAGCAGACCTCCATGGACGTGATTTCCAACAACTTGGCCAACGTCTCCACCAATGGGTTCAAGCGCGGCCGTGCCGTGTTCCAGGACCTGATGTACCAGACGCTGCGCCAGCCCGGCGCCCAGGTGGGCGACGCCACGCAACTGCCGTCCGGCCTGCAGCTGGGCACCGGTGCACGCGTGGCCGCGACCGAGCGCATCCACTCGACCGGCAACCTGAACAACACGGGCAGCGAAATGGACGTGGCCATCAACGGCCGCGGCTTCCTGCCGGTGGAACTGCCCGACGGCACGCAGGCCTACACCCGTGACGGCGCCCTGCAGCGCGACCAGAACGGCCAGCTCGTGACCGTCAGCGGCTACGTCATCCAGCCGCCGATCAACGTGCCGGACAACGCGCTGTCCATCACCATCGGCAACGACGGCATGGTGTCGGTGACGCAACCCGGCGCGGCCGGCGTGAACGTGCAGATCGGCCAGTTGCAGATCGCCACCTTCATCAACCCGACCGGCCTGCAAAGCATTGGCGAAAACCTGTACCTGGAAACCGACTCGTCGGGCCCGGCGAACCTGCTTCAGCCCGGTGTGGACGGCGCGGGTTCGATCATGCAAAAGTATGTCGAGACCTCCAACGTCAACGTCGCCGAGGAACTGGTCAACATGATCACGACTCAACGCGCCTACGAAATGAACAGCAAGGCCGTCAAGACGTCGGACGAAATGCTGGCCCGCCTGACCCAACTGTGATGCCCATGTCTGTCCTGCGCCTGGTATTTGCGTCTGCGCTGGCTCTGCTAGCGGCTGGCTGCGCCATCATCCCGCCCGAGCCCATCGTGACCGGGCCGACGACGGCGGCGCCGCCGCCGCCGCCGATGCCGATGGCGCAGCCCACGGGCTCGATCTACCAGCCCACGACATACGGCAATTACCCGTTGTTCGAAGACCGCCGGCCGCGCAATGTGGGCGACATCGTCACCATCGTCTTGAACGAGCGCACCAATGCGTCCAAGAACGTGGCGACGAACACCAACCGCACCGGCTCGGCCACCCTGGGCATCGCCGCCGCGCCGTCCTTCATGGACAGCTGGGCGAACGCCAACCTGAACACGGAAGCCAACGGCGGCAACGTGTCGCAGGGCAAGGGCGACAGCAGCGCCAACAACGCCTTCACCGGCACCATCACCACCACGGTGGTGGGCGTGATGTCCAACGGCAACCTGCAGGTTGCCGGCGAAAAGCAGATCGCCATCAACCGCGGCAGCGAATACGTGCGCTTTGCCGGCGTGGTCGATCCGCGCTCCATCACGGGCACGAACACCGTGTCGTCCACGCAAGTGGCCGATGCGCGCATCGAATACCGCAGCAAGGGCGTCATGGACGAAGTTCAGACCATGGGCTGGCTGCAACGCTTCTTCCTGATCGCCTCGCCGTTCTAAATCATGAAACAACCGACTCCGATATCCACCTTGCTGTCCCTGTTGGCGCGGGTGTGCGTGGCCGTCGGCCTGGCCGCGGGCGCCGGCGCGGCGCACGCCGAACGGCTCAAGGATCTGGCAAGCATCCAGGGCGTGCGCGGCAACCAGCTGATCGGCTACGGCCTGGTCGTGGGTCTGGACGGCAGCGGCGATCAGGTGCGCCAGACGCCGTTCACGCAGCAGAGCCTGACGAACATGCTGTCGCAGCTGGGCATCACGGTGCCCGCCGGCAGCAACATGCAGTTAAAGAACGTGGCGGCCGTCATGGTCACGACCACCTTGCCGGCGTTTGCGCGGCCCGGCCAGACGCTGGACGTGGTGGTGTCCTCGATGGGCAACGCCAAGAGCCTGCGTGGCGGCACGCTGCTGATGACGCCGCTCAAGGGCGCGGACAGCCAGGTCTACGCCATTGCCCAGGGCAACATCCTGGTCGGCGGCGCGGGCGCCTCCGCGGGCGGCTCCAGCGTGCAGATCAACCAGCTGAACGGCGGCCGCATCAGCGCGGGCGCCATCGTCGAGCGCGGCGTGCCCACCACGTTCACGCGCGACGGCTACGTGCATGTCGAACTGAACAACACCGACTTCGGCACGGCGCAGAACGTGGCCACCGCCCTGAACCGCAGGTTCGGGCAGGGCACGGCCACCGCGCTGGACGGCCGCGTGATTCAGGTGCGCACGCCCATGGAGCAGGGCTCGCAAGCCCGCTTCCTGTCGCAGATGGAAGACCTGCAGGTCACCCGCGCGCCCACGGTCGCCAAAGTCATCATCAACGCCCGCACGGGATCGGTCGTCATGAACCGCACGGTCATGATCGAAGAGGCCGCCGTCGCGCACGGCAACCTGTCGGTCATCATCAACCGCCAGAACGAAGTGGTTCAGCCGGACACGCCGTTCACGCAAGGCCAGACGGTGGTGGTGCCCAATACGCAGATCGAAGTGCGCCAGGACAACGGTTCGCTGCAGCGCGTCAGCACCAGCGCCAACCTGGCCGACGTGGTCAAGGGCCTGAACGCCCTGGGCGCCACGCCGCAGGACCTGCTGGCCATCCTGCAGGCGATGAAGAGCGCGGGCGCGCTGCGCGCCGAACTTGAAATCATCTGACGGACATGGCTTACACCAACGACGCGGCAGGCGCCAGCACCCGGCAGGACTCGGTCTTCGACATGGGCCGCCTGTCGGACCTGAAGCGCGACGTCAAGAAAGACCCTGCCGGCACCGAGCAGCAAAAACAGGTCGCCAAGCAGTTCGAGGCGCTGTTCCTGCAGATGATGGTCAAGCGCATGCGCGAGGCCACGCCGAAAGAGGGGCTGTTCGACTCCCAGCAGACGCAGATGCTGCAATCCATGGCGGATGAGCAGCTGGCGCTGCACCTGGCCTCGCCCGGCATCGGCCTGTCGCAGGCCATCCTGGCGCAGATGCAGCAGGGCACGCCCGGCGAGATGTCCGACGAAGCGATCAAGCGCATCGGGCAGGGCGGCGATCTGGACTTCCAGACAGGCGGATCGCGTGAAGTGTCCGCGTTGCTGAACGTGATGCGCAACAACCGGCCCGCCGACCGCGCGCTGGCCGCGGCGGAAGGCGCGCCCGGGCACGTGGTCGATTTTGTGTCCAAGATGTCGCGCGCGGCCAATCTGGCGTCGCAGCAAAGCGGCGTGCCGGCCCGCCTCATCATGGGCCAGGCGGCCCTGGAATCCGGCTGGGGCAAGCGAGAGATCAAGCACGCCGACGGCAGCACCAGCTTCAACCTGTTCGGCATCAAGGCCGGTCCCAGCTGGAAGGGCAAGGTCGTCAATGTGCTGACCACCGAATACGAAGACGGCGTCGCCCGCAAGGTGACGCAGCCGTTCCGGGCCTACGCGTCGTACGAGGAATCCTTCGCCGACTACGCCCGCCTGATCGGCAACAGCCCGCGCTACGAAAGCGTGACGACGGCCCGCAACGAGATCGAGGCGGCGCGCCGGATCCAGGACGCCGGTTACGCGACGGACCCGCGTTATGCCCAGAAGCTCATCGGCATCATGGGCCAGCTGCGGGGCGCGGCATCCAACGTGGAAAATTCACGCCGGATGCTGGAAGGACTCTAAATTTGGGTGAGCTCCTGCCGTAAACGGGGTATCCAGAGATAACAGCTGCGGTTACATACGGGGCATTGTCAGCATGAATTTGTACAAAACGGCACTGGGCGGGTTGAACGCGGCGCAAGCGGGCCTGGCAACCACCGGCCACAACATCAACAATGCCACCACGGTCGGCTACAACCGCCAGCGCGTCATGACCTCGACCGCGGGCGCCCAGGCGACCGCCAACGGCTACATCGGCCGCGGCGTCCAGGTCGACACCGTCGTTCGCAGCTACGACAGCTTCCTGTACAAGCAGCTCGTCGGCGCGAACGGCAGCGGCGCCCAGCTCCAGGCGCAGCTCGACCAGGTCTCGCAGATCAACAACCTGTTCTCCGACCGCACCGTGGGCATCGCCCCGGGTCTGACCAATTTCTTCACCAGCATGAACACGGTGGCCAGCAAGCCGGCGGATCCCGCCGCGCGCGCCGACCTGCTCGGCCAGGCCAACAGCCTGACGACGCAGATCCGCTCGGCCTACTCGGAAATGCAGAAGCAGCGTGAAGGCCTGAACTCGCAGATCAGCACCACGGTCGACCAGGTCAACAGCTACCTGACCCGCATCGACGACCTGAACCAGCAGATTTCGCTGGCGGCCGGCAAGGCCGGCGGCAGCCCCCCCAACGACCTGCTCGACCAGCGCGATCAGGCCGTCATGGAACTGAACCAGCTCATCGGCATCACGACCTACGAGCAGGGCGACAAGATCAGCATCTCGCTCACGAAGGGCGGGCAGTCGCTGCTGTCGGGCAACACCCTCTACCCGCTGCAGGCAGTGCCGTCCGCCTCGGACGCGGGCCGCACGGTCATTGCGTACACGCTGCCCGCGGGCACCGGCAAGACCATCGCGGTCGAGATGAACGACACCGAAATCTCCGGCGGCAAGCTGGGCGGCCTGTTGCAGTTCCGCGCCTCGTCGCTGGACGTCATGCAGAACCAGCTTGGCCAGATGGCCGTCGGCCTGGCGCTGTCGTTCAACGAGCAGCACAAGCAGGGTCTGGACCAGGGCGGCAATCCGGGCACGGACTTCTTCAGTATTGGTTCGCCGCAGAGCGTGCCCAATACGGCAAACAAGAGCAACGCGCAGATCTCGGGCGAATTCACCGACTTGGCAAACGTCAATGCCAAGGACTACGAGATCTCGTTCGACGGCACCAATTACCAGGTCGTGCGCATGCCGGAAGGCTCGCAGGTCTACAACGGCCCGGCCACCGGCACGCCGCCCACCGCCACGCTGAATCTCGAAAGCGAGATGGGCGTGACGCTGACCATCAATGCGCCGCCCCAGGCCGGCGACAAGTGGTCGCTGTCGCCGACGCGTAACGCGGCCCGCGACATCAACGTGCTGATCACCGATCCCGACAAGGTTGCCGCGGCGGACCTGGACGGCGGCGATGCCAACGGCAAGAACGCCTTGAAGCTGGCGCAGCTGCAGACCAGCAAGGTGCTGAGCCACGGCACGATGAGCATCAACGACATGTTTGCGCAGGTCGTGAACACGGTCGGCGTGCAGACGCAGCAGATCAAGACGGCCGCCACGGCGCAGGTCAACCTGATCAAGCAGACGACGGCCGCGCAGCAGGCGGTGTCGGGCGTGAACCTGAACGAAGAATACGTAAGCCTGTCGCTGTACCAGGAGCAATACCAGGCCAGCGCCCGCATCATCGATGTGGCGAGCACCATTTTTGACACGCTGTTGGGCCTGCGCGGCTGATCAGAACGTTGACTGTGAATACTAGAAAGCATTTCGGAGCTGCACCATGCGTCTGAGCACCACGATGATGTACACGAACGGCCTGAGCGGCGTTCTCGCCCAGGAATCCGACATGAATCGCCTGGTGGAACAGGTTGGCAGCGGCCGCAAGTTCCTCACCCCCGCGGACGATCCGCTGGCGGCTTCCCTGTCGATCGGCGTCGCGCAGACGCAGAGCATGAACACGACGTACGGGCTGAACCGCAACACGGCCAAGACCAATCTCGGCCAGGAAGCCAACGTCCTGGACTCCATCACCACCGCGCTGCAGGACGTGCGCACGCGCGTCGTGCAGGCCGGTAACGGCACGTTTGCCGACAGCGACCGCCAGGCGCTGTCCACGGCGCTCAAGAGCGCCCGCGACGCGCTGCTGGGCCTTGCCAACAGCACCGACGGCAACGGCCAATATATGTTCTCGGGTTATGAAGGCAGCGTGGTGCCTTACGCCCAGGACGCGACGGGCAAGATCGTCTACAGCGGCGCCACCGGCGAGCGCACCGTGCAGGTCGACCAGTCGCGCCAGTTGTCCACCAGCGACCTGGGCAGCGACATCTTCAATCGCGCCAATCCGGGTTCGACGGCGTACGTGAGCACGGCGTCTGCGGCCAACGGCGGCACCGCGCAGTTCAGCACGGTCTCGGTCACGCCGGGCAACCCCAACATCGGCAAGAATTTCAGCCTGCAGTTCGAATCGGACCCCGCCACGGGCAACATGGGCTATCGCGTCATCACGACCGACCCGTCGGCCACCCCGCCCGTGCCGCCGGTGATCACGCCCGCGCCGCCGGCCGGTCCCACGGAATACAAGGAAGGCGCCAGCATCGACTTCGGCGGCGTCGCCGTGGTGGTCAAAGGCACGCCGCAAAATGGCGACGTGATCGATGTCGAGAGCATCCAATCGGCCGATGTGGATCTGTTCAACACCCTGGACAACCTCATCAAGGTCCTGGATTCGCCCATCGCAGGCGATGAAAAGGCGCTGGCGCGTCTGAACAACGAACTGGCGACGGCGAACAAGAAACTCGCGACCAACTACGACAACGTCCTGACCGTAGGCGCGTCGGTGGGCGCCCGCCTGAACGAGCTGGAGGCGCTGGACGCCACCGGCACGCAGAAGGGCCTGTCGTACTCGAAGTCGCTGTCGGATCTGGAAGACCTGGATTACTACGCGGGCGCCAGCCAGCTCGCGCTGCGCCAGGTGGCCTTGCAGGCGGCTTCGGCTGCTTTCATGACCATTCAGGGTTCCAGCCTGTTCAGCCGCAAGTGATGCGGTAGGTTTCAGCGCGGCGCGGCGTGTCCGCACCGCGACAGGCGCATTTTTCGGACGCTGCCGGCCAAGGGCCGGGGCGTCCGTAGTGCGTATAGGGTGGGTTGTGTCGTTCTTCGTTGCTTAACGCTCGGATATTTCATGCTTGGAAATTTGAAAGTTCGCACTTGTATCATTCTGGTGCTGTTGCTCTTCACGGGCGCCATGTTCATTTCGAACGGGGTGGCGTGGATGGGGTTGAACTCCGGCAGCGACAAGCTGGCACAGGTCAACGAAGCCTATGCCAACCAGGCGGCGCAACTGCAGCGCGCCTACAGCACGTTCCTGCGCGGACGCCTGCTGCTTGCCAATTCGCTGATGGACATGCAGCAGGGCAAGACCGAACAGTCGACCTCGCAGGCCCAGCGCGCCGACGGCCTCATGGCCGATGGCCTGAAGTTGTTCGATGCCTTCCGCAAGGCGCCGCGCATGGCGGGTTCCGAAGAGATCGTGGCCAAGCTGGACGCCGCCTACAAGCAGTTCGATGACGTCTACCGCCGCCAGGCCGCCGCGCTGAAGAATCTGGCCATTCAAGACTACCTGGACCTGAACGACGCCGGCGGGGCTGCCAACACCGCGTTCCGCACGGCCGTGGACAACGTGCTGCAGTTCACGGACACGCGCACCGACGAGCTCATCGCGCAGGCGGAAGCCGATCACAACATTTCCCGCACCGTGACCATCGTGATGCTGGCCATCGCCCTGGTTCTGGCGCTGGGCTGCTGGATTTTCATCAGCCGCACCGTCCTGCGCCCGTTGCATGAAGCCGGCGACCACTTTGAGAAGATTTCGGCCGGCGATTTCACGGGCCGCATCGAAGTGCGCAGCACCAACGAAATCGGTCACCTGTTCGGCGCCATCAAGCGCATGCAGGAAAGCCTGACGCGCACGGTGGCCTCGGTGCGCCGCGGTGTCGAAGAGATCAACCTGGGCGCGCGGGAAATCTCCGCGGGCAACACCGACCTGTCCAGCCGCACGGAGCAGCAGGCCGCTTCGCTGGAAGAGACCGCCGCCTCAATGGAAGAGCTGGCCTCGACCGTGAAGCAGAACGCGGACAATGCGCGCCAGGCCAACCAGCTGGCCGCCAGCGCGTCGGACGTGGCCGAGCGCGGTGGTTCGGCGGTGTCGGAAGTGGTCAACACGATGCAGGAGATTTCCGCCAGCTCGCGCAAGATCTCGGAGATCGTGTCTGTCATCGACGGCATTGCATTCCAGACCAACATCCTGGCGCTGAACGCCGCCGTGGAAGCGGCCCGCGCGGGTGAGCAGGGCAAGGGCTTTGCGGTGGTGGCGGGCGAAGTGCGCTCGCTGGCCCAGCGCAGTGCGCAGGCCGCCAAGGAAATCAAGGGCCTGATCGAAGACTCCGTGACCAAGGTGGGCGCCGGTTCGCAGCAGGTCGAACGCGCCGGTTCCACGATGCAGGAAATCGTGGCGTCGGTGAAACGCGTGACGGACATCATGGGCGAGATCTCGGCAGCGTCCGAAGAGCAGTCCAGCGGCATCGACCAGGTGAACCGCGCGGTGTCGCAGATGGATGAAGTGACGCAGCAGAACGCGGCGCTGGTGGAAGAGGCCGCGGCCGCCGCCGGCTCGCTGCAGGAGCAGGCCCAGCGCCTGGCCGAAGCCGTGTCCGTGTTCAAGATCAACGCCGGCGAAGTGATCGAAGTGCCCGCGCGCCAGTTGGCGCAGCAACGCAGCGCGCCGCTGATGGCCGCGCCCAAGCCCGCACAGGAAGAACCCGCCAAGCCGGCTGCGCAGCCCGAGCCCGCGCCCGCGCCTAAGGCCGCGCCCGCGCCGCGTTTGACGCAAGTGGCCCGGCCCAAGCCGGCGGGCGCGACCGCCGCGCGCCCGATGCGCCGGCCGGCAGCGCGCGCAGCGGATGCCGCGGACGCGCCGGCAGCCGCGCCCAAGCCCGCCACGCGCCGTCCGCCGCCCTCGGACGACGATTGGGAATCTTTCTGACGGTTGTAGTGGGCGTCAGTGCATTGAACAGGCAGTAGAGGAAAACCCCTTTTACGGCCCGGCGGCCTCGAAAGCGCCGCCGGGACGGCTACCGGAACTACGGAAATGTTTAGCAATCTGAAGGTGCGCACCGGATTGATGCTGGCCCAGTTGGCAGTTGCCCTGGCCGCGCTCGTTGCCATTGTCCTGGGTTGGAACAGCATGCAGTCCAACACCCGGGCGATCGACGCCTTGGATTCTCTGAGCGTGCAGCAGAGCAATCTGATCAAGGATTCGTACACCCAGATGCTGCGCGCGACCGTGCGCGCCGACATTGCCGCCGCGCAACGCGCCGCTGGCGACACGAGCGGCGCCGCCGAGAACTCGCGCATCGTCCAGCAGCTGATCGCGGACTCCAAGAAGAAGATGGAGACCTTCAAGGCGATTCCGAAGACCACCGAGGTCGGCCGCGCGTCGGAAGGCCAGCTGCTTTCCGCGTTCAACGGCTTTGCCGAGTCGCTGGAAAGCATGATGGCCGCGCTGGACAAGGGCGATGCCGCGACCTACCTGTCGCTCAAGAACACCAAGGCGGGCGCCGCCAGCGGCGCGTTCTTCAAGCAGCTCACCGACTTCTCCGCGAACATCAACAAGTACAGCCAAGAGATGTTGCAGACGTCGCGCGCGCATGCGTCGACGATGACCTACGTGTACATCGCCCTGGCACTGCTGATCCTGGCCGTGTCGCTGGGCGCGTTCCTTTTCATGAACCGCGTCGTGCTGCGTCCGCTGCGCGCCGTGGGCGAGAGCTTTGACAAGATCGCCGCCGGCGACCTGACCGTGCGGGTGGAAGTCAACTCCACGAACGAGGTCGGCGCGCTGATGGCGGCAGTCAAGCGCATGCAGGAAAGCCTGGCGCGGACCGTTTCCGCGGTGCGCCGTGGCGTGGACGAAATCAACGTCGGTTCGCGCGAGATCTCGGCGGGCAACACGGATCTGTCCAGCCGCACGGAAGAGCAGGCGGCCTCCCTGGAAGAGACCGCCGCATCGATGGAGCAGCTGGCGTCGACCGTCAAGCAGAATGCCGACAACGCCCGCCAGGCCAACCAGCTGGCGGCCAGCGCATCGGACGTGGCCGAGCGCGGCGGTTCGGCAGTGGCGGAAGTGGTCAGCACCATGGAAGGTATTTCGGCCAGTTCGCGCAAGATCTCGGAAATCGTGTCGGTCATCGACGGCATCGCGTTCCAGACCAACATCCTGGCGCTGAACGCCGCCGTGGAAGCGGCCCGCGCCGGCGAGCAGGGCAAGGGTTTTGCGGTGGTGGCGGGCGAAGTGCGTTCGCTCGCGCAGCGCAGCGCGCAGGCGGCCAAGGAAATCAAGGGCCTGATCGAGGACTCGGTCTCCAAGGTCGGCGCCGGGTCGCAGCAGGTTGAACGCGCCGGCGCGACGATGCAGGAGATCGTGGCCTCGGTGAAGCGCGTGACGGACATCATGGGCGAGATCTCGGCGGCGTCCGAAGAGCAGTCCAGCGGCATCGACCAGGTCAACCGCGCGGTTTCGCAGATGGACGAAGTGACGCAGCAGAACGCGGCGCTGGTGGAAGAGGCCGCGGCCGCCGCGGGTTCGCTGCAGGATCAGGCCCAGCGCCTGGCCGAAGCGGTGGCCGTGTTCAAGATCAATGCGGGCGAAGTCATCGAAGTGCCGGCGCGCCAGTTGGCCCAGCAGCATCGGCCGGCCGCCCGCGTGGCGGCGCCGGCGGCTGCCGGGACACCCGCGCGGGAGCCCGAGCCTGCGCCGGCGCCCGCCGCGCCGGCAGCCAGGCCCGCCGCGGTGCGGCTGGCGCACAGCACGGCCACCAAGTCCGAGCCGGCCGCAGGCGCCTCGGCGGCGCGGCCGCCGCGCAGACCGGCGGCGACGCGCTCCGCGCCCGCCGCGAAGACCGACCCGAAGCCCGCATCCGCACCGGCCGCAAGCCGGCGGCAGGCGCCTTCGGACGACGATTGGGAATCTTTCTGACGCCGGGTAGACCGGCAAATAGGCAGGGTATGCGAGGTTATCTACATCTTCTGGCAGCGGCCGCGATTGCGGCCTTTGTCGCGGGTTGCGCGGCAACGGGTCATAACTTCGATCCGAGCAAGCTGTCGACCCTGACGCCCGGTCAGACGACGGTGGAAGAGGCCGCGCGCGCGCTGACCGCTCCGCCTGCCCAACAGTTCAAACAGAGCGACGGCACGGTGCTGATGCTCTGGTCCCACAAAATCACCTTTGTCGCCGACGGCCTGTACAGCCGCAAGGAAGCGCTGCTGCAGTTCGGCCCCGATGGCCGGCTGATGCGGCTCGTCGACAGCACCAATATTCTGCTGGAACCCTGGGAACGCCAGAAATTGTTGGGACCGGCCCCTGCGCCTGAGATCACTCAGGACTGGGCCCAACCGGCCGTGGCCCCCGAGGTGCAAACCATCTACATTCCGGGTCCGGGAGAACCGGCCGGTCTGGCGCCGCAGGGCAAATAGCCCCGCAGTCCAGCAGAAGACATCGGGCCCCAAGCCCGATGTTCGTCGCCCTGAGTGCAAGCCCTGTGTAACAGGGCGTGTCCCACGGGTGGTTTTTCATTTGGTCAGAGCAGTTCCTGAGGGATGGGGAAATAAATGGAAGCGAGTCTCGAATCCGGCGCAAAGGCCGGCAAGGCGGGCAAGAAAAAAGCCGCGCGCGCACCCAAGGTCAAGCGCAAACTGAGGCTGCGCGATGCGCGCGTCGGCACGATGCTGCTGTGGGTGATGGCGTTTTTCGCGCTGCTGATCGCAGCAGTGGGGGGCTTGGCCGCCTACTTCCTGCAAAGCAACTATGAATCGATCCGAGAGGTCAATGCGCTGACCGAGCGCGCCAAGCAGGTCGAGATCATCAACAGCGACATGCTGCGTGCACGCGTTGGCCTGATGGTGGCCGCCCGTCACCTGCAGGAGTCCGGCTGGGGCAGCGGCGAGAATTCGGCGCGTGACGCGGCCGCCGCGCTCAAGGGTTCCACCGACCTCCTGACCGGCGTGCGCAGCCGCTTCGCCGATTTCCAGAAGAACATGCTCGAGGACGACACCGGCCGCCAGCTGTCGATGAACCTGGTGCGCCGCTATCGCTCGTACATCGACGACGGCGTGGACACGATGGTCGAAGCCCTGCGCAGCGAAGACTATTCGACGTTCTACATGGTGAACAACGAATACGGCACGCCGCGTAGCGCCGCCTTCATCGAGGCGATCGCCCAGTTCGACAAGTACATCGCCGATCAGCAGCGCCAGACGATCGATCAGGCCGAAGCGAACTTCAAGCTGGCCATGATCGCCGTGGGCATTGCCGTGGCGCTGGCCCTCTTGTTGATGGTGCTTGCCCGCATCCTGTTCGGCCGCCTGGTCGTGCGCCCCTTGGTCGAGGCCGGCCAGCACTTTGACAAGATCGCCGCCGGCGACCTGACGGGCCGCGTGGAAGTGCGTTCGCACAACGAAATCGGCCAGCTGTTCGCCGCCCTCAAGCGCATGCAGGAAAGCCTGACGCGCACGGTGTCGACGGTGCGCCGCGGCGTGGACGAGATCACGGTGGGCTCGCGCGAGATTTCCGCGGGCAACACGGATCTGTCCAGCCGCACGGAAGAGCAGGCCGCTTCGCTGGAAGAGACCGCTGCCTCGATGGAAGAGCTGGCCTCGACCGTGAAGCAGAACGCCGACAATGCGCGCCAAGCCAACCAGCTGGCGGCCAGCGCGTCGGACGTGGCCGAACGCGGCGGTTCCGCCGTGTCGGAAGTGGTCAACACCATGGAAGGCATTTCGGCCAGCTCGCGTAAGATTTCGGAGATTGTGTCGGTCATCGACGGCATCGCTTTCCAGACCAACATCCTGGCGCTGAATGCGGCGGTGGAAGCCGCGCGTGCCGGTGAACAAGGCAAGGGCTTTGCGGTGGTGGCGGGCGAAGTGCGCTCGCTGGCGCAGCGCAGCGCCCAGGCCGCCAAGGAAATCAAGGGTCTTATCGAGGACTCGGTCTCCAAGGTGGGCGCCGGTTCGCAGCAGGTGCAACGCGCCGGCGCGACCATGCAGGAAATCGTGGCGTCGGTGAAGCGCGTGACGGACATCATGGGCGAGATCTCGGCGGCGTCCGAGGAACAATCCAGCGGCATCGACCAGGTCAACCGCGCGGTGTCGCAGATGGACGAAGTGACGCAACAGAACGCGGCGCTGGTGGAAGAGGCCGCGGCCGCCGCCGGCTCGCTGCAGGAGCAGGCCCAGCGCCTGGCCGAAGCGGTGGCCGTGTTCAAGATCAACGCGGGCGAAGTCATTGAAGTGCCTGCGCATCAGCTCGGCGGCTATGCCGCGCCGTCGCTGAACTGATCGTTGTTGTTCCGGGCCGCGCCCGATCCTGCACACGCGGGATCGGGCGCGGCTTTTTTGCGTCCGCAATGCTCGGATCCGGCAGGAATCGCTCGTCTTATTTCCAGCGGTTATAAGGGCGTTGATCGCGGTCATAAGCACGTTAAGTTTTCTGCTTTATGACCGTAAACATTGGCAACGCCTGATGCGTCAGGCCGAAAACACAGTGATCGATGGTGACCGGGGGATCGGGCGCCAGACGAAGCCGGCGGGAGTGCACCGTTGCCTCGCATCGCGTCCGTTGCATGCCGCTCAATCTGCTGTCGTATATGTTGTAAACCCGGAGACAAGCCGTGCGCGTCAACCTACCCGTCACCAATGTGGAAACCAAGCTGCGCGAGGATCAATACCTGATCTCGCGCACGGATACCAAGGGCCGCATCGTCTATGCCAACCCTGCGTTCGTCGATGTCAGCGGCTTCACGCGCGACGAACTCATCGGCAAGCCGCACAACATCGTGCGCCATCCCGACATGCCCCCGGAGGCCTACGCGGATCTTTGGGAGACCCTGGAGGCCGGCGAGTCCTGGCTGGGGGTCGTCAAGAACCGCCGCAAGGATGGCGGCTTTTACTGGGTGCTGGCCAACGCCACGCCCATTGTCGAGAACGGCGAGGTCGTGGCTTATTCGTCGGTGCGCGTGCGTCCGTCGGAAGAGCAGGTCGAGATGGCCGAGGAACTCTATGCGCGCATGCGCGAGGGCAAGGCCAAGGGCGTGCGCATCCTGCGTGGCCGTCCCGTGCGCGCTGGCTGGCGCCGTGGGCTGGACGTGCTGGCCTTTCCGTTCCGGTCCGGCGTGCGCAACCGGATGCTGCGCCACGCCACGCTGTCGGCCGGCTTCGTCGCCGCGGCGGGCGCCTATGGGTTGCACGCCAATTGGGACAGCCTGTCGCCGTGGGGCGCGGGGCTGGGCTGCGGCGCGATAGCGCTGGCCGTTGCCGCCATCTACGGCATGGGCTGGAGCCTGGCGCGTTCGCTCCTGGATCCGATGCTGGACGCTGCCAACATGGCGCGCCAGGTCGCGGCCGGCAATCTCACCACGCAGATCGTGCCAGAGTCGGACGACGAGGTGGGCAGCCTGAAGTTTTCGCTGGAAGTGATGCGCAAGAGCCTGATCGGCATCGCGCACGATGTGTACCGCGGCATCGAAGGCACGACGCACGCCGCCGTGCACATTGCCCGCGGCAACCAGGAGCTGGCCGGCCGCACTCAGGGGCAGGCGGCGTCGTTGCAGCAGACGGCCGCCAGCATGCAGCAACTGACCTCGACCGTGCGTCAGAACGCCGACAACGCGCGGCAGGCGAACGACCTGGCCGCCAGCAGCATGGACGTCGCGCGGCGCGGCGGCGTGGCCGTGGGGCAGGTGGTCAACACCATGCACGGCATTTCAGACAGCTCGCGCAAGATCGCCGACATCGTCAGCATCATCGAAGGCATCGCCTTCCAGACCAACATCCTGGCGCTGAATGCGGCGGTGGAAGCGGCCCGGGCCGGCGAATCCGGCAAGGGCTTTGCGGTGGTGGCGGGCGAGGTGCGCAGCCTCGCGCAAAAGAGCGCGCAGGCGGCCAAGGAAGTGAAGTCGCTGATCGAGGACTCGGTCGATCGCGTGACGGAAGGCTCGGCACAGGCCGAACAGGCTGGCGCGACGATGCAGGAGATCGTGGACGCCGTGCACCGCGTCACGGCCATCATCAGTGAGATCTCGCGCGCCTCGCAGGAACAGTCGACCGGCATCGAGCAGGTGGACACCGCGGTCTCGCAGATGGACGTGATGACCGAGCAGAACACGGCCCTCGTGCAGGAGTTGGGTGGCGCGGTGACGCAGTTGGGCAATCAGTCGGGCGCGCTGCGCGAGACCATCCGCGTCTTCCGCGTGGTGGGCCAGCACTGAGCGCCGGGGGCGGGCGGGCCGCCCGCCGGCCCCGCTATCGTCCCGCCAGGGCGTCCACGACGCGGCTCATCGCGGTCAGGCCCGATTCGAAGAGCGATTCCAGGAACGGGCCGGCGTGAGGCAGCACGATGGTCAACACCGTCACGCCGATGATGAGCGTGACGGGAAAGCCCACCGAGAACACGGAAAGCTGCTGGGCGGCGCGGTTCAGGATGCCCATCGCCAGGTTGATGGTGAGCAGCGCGCAGATCAGCGGCAGCGCCAGCAGCAGGCCCGACACGAACACCGTCTTGCCCCATTCGACGACCGTGCCCCAGCCATTCTGGTGCAGCTGGATCGTGGCAATCGGCAAGGTATCGAAGGACCGCACCAGGGCCGCCAGGACGAGAAGGTGGCCGTCCAGCGCCAGGAAGGTCAGCATCGCGACGATGTTGAACAGGCGCGACAGCACGGCGGTGTTGGCGCCCGAGCTGGGATCGAAGAACGACGCGAACGACAGACCCATCTGCAGTCCGACGAATTCCCCCGCGGTCTGCACCGCCGCGAACACGATGCGCATGGTAAAGCCCATGGCGATGCCGATCAGCACCTGCTGCATCACCATCCACAGGCCCGCGTACGAGCCGGGCGCCACCGGCGGCATGGCATCGAGCGCAGGCCCGATCGCCACGGCCAGCACGAAGGCCAGGCCAATCTTGACCTTGACGGGAATGAGCGATTCGGAGAACAGGGGCGCGGTGGCCACGAGCGCCAGGATACGCACGAACGGCCAGAGAAACTGGCCGACCCAGCCGTTGAGCTGCTCGAGCGTGAAAGAGAACATGGCGTGGCAACCCGTGTCCGGCGGCGAACGCCGCTCAGGACACCAGCATGGGGATCTGGCCGATGAGCTGCCGGATGTAGTCGACCATGACGCCGATCAGCCACGGGCCCAGCAGCACCAGCACGCCGCACATGGCCAGCAGCTTCGGAATGAACGACAGCGTCATTTCGTTGATCTGCGTGGCGGCCTGGAAAATGCTGATGACCAGACCCACCACCAGGGTGACCAGGAGCAGGGGGCCGGCCATCGCCAGGACGACCTTCATCGCCTGGTAGGTCATGGTCATGACGGTTTCGGCAGTCATGGCGATCTCCTTGCGGCGTTACTGGTAGAAGCTCTGGGCAAGCGAGCCCATGAGCAGGTTCCAGCCGTCGGCCAGCACGAACAGCATCAGCTTGAACGGCAACGCCACGGTGACGGGGGGCACCATCATCATGCCCAGCGCCATCAGGACGCTGGCAACCACCAGGTCGATGATGAGGAAGGGAATGAAGATCGTGAACCCGATCTGGAAGGCGGTTTTCAGTTCGCTGGTGATGAAGGCCGGCACCAGGATGCGCATCGGCACCTGCGAGGGGTCTTCCAGCGCCGGCTGTTTGGCCAGATTGGCGAACAGCGACAGGTCGTTCTCGCGCGTCTGGTGCAGCATGAACGTGCGCAGGGGACCCGCGGCGCGTTCGACCGCGGCCTCGAACTGGATCGTCCCTTCGGACAGAGGCTTGTAGGCGTCGGTGTAGATCTTGTCGAACACCGGCGACATCGTATAGAAGGTCAGGAACAGCGCCAGGCCGATCAGCACGTGGTTGGGCGGCGAC
Organism: Achromobacter mucicolens; assembly: GCF_029866465.1. NCBI lineage: Bacteria > Pseudomonadati > Pseudomonadota > Betaproteobacteria > Burkholderiales > Alcaligenaceae > Achromobacter > Achromobacter mucicolens. The sequence continues at coordinate 2,286,093 of NZ_CP123364.1, forward strand.
ATCGCGGTGCCCATCGCGCTGCGCAGCAGGCCCAGCACGATGATGATGCGCGTGAAGCCCGTCATCATCAGCAGCGCCGCCGGCAGGAAGGACAGCGACGTCATCAGCAGCATGGTCTGCATGCTGAGCGAGTACGTCTGCGAGCCGTCCGCGCCCGGCGTGGCCGTCAGCGCGGGCAGCGTGGCCTGGGCCACGACGCCGGCCGGGAAGAAGGCCAGGCCCAGCACCGCGGCGGCGGCCAGCATGGGCAGCGCGCGCTGGCCGGCGCGTGCGAATGTCGTGCGGGTAGGCAAACTCATGGGTATCGCTTGATTCGCGCCGGGGCGTTGTGCCTTAGCGGCGCTTGAGTGCCTGGCCCAGCTTGGCCGCAAAGGCGGCCGTGGGCAAAGGCGAACCCTCCGGCAACTGGCCGGCGGGCAGGGTATGCAGGGTGGTGAGCTGGTTCGGGCCAACGCCCACCACCAGCCAGGTGTCTTCGATCTCGACGACGACGACGCTTTGGCGCGGACCGACCGGCAGGCTGGCAACCTGGCGCAGCAGATTGCCGCCGCCGCGTTGCACCAGTCCGGCGCGCTTGGCAAGCCACGCCGAGACCAGGATGGCGGCCACCACCAGCACGAGGCCGACGATGACGCGCAGCAGAGCAGGTTCGGTCATGGCGCCAGGGTTCAACGACGGTTGTTCAAGCGGTTGATCCGCTCGGACGGGGTGATGATGTCGGTCAGGCGGATGCCGTACTTTTCTTCGACGACCACGACTTCGCCCTGGGCGATCAGGTAGCCGTTGACGAATATGTCCATCGGCTCGCCGGCCAGGCCGTCGAGTTCGACCACGGAGCCCTGGCCCAGCTGGAGCAGGTTCTTGATGGTCAGGCGGGTGCGGCCCAGCTCGACCGTCAACTGGACGGGAACGTCCATGATGAGGTCGATGTCGGTGCCTTGGCCGGACGTGGCGCCGGCCAGCGGCTTGAACACCGATTGCGCCGCGGATTGCGCGGGCGCAGCGGGTGCGGCGGCCGGGGCCGGGGCGGCGGGCGCGGGGGCAGCCGCCGCCGGCGTGGCGGCCTGTTCCGCCATCGCGGCGGCCCAGTCGTCCTGCGGCTTCAGACCGTCGGCTTGCGTGGGCGGGTTGGCGCGGGATTGTTCGGCGAGCGCGTCGGCCCAGTCGTCGGCCGGGGACGAGCCAGTGCCGGGCTCGTTCTTGTCAGTCATGGTCAGAGGCCTCGTTGGGTTCTGTATCGTGGGTAAACAGGTTTTGTACGCGCAGGGCGTATTGGCCGTTGAAGACGCCGTAGCCGCATTCCATCAGCGGCACGCCGTCGACGTGGGCGATGACGGTTTCGGGCACGTCCACCGGAAGGACGTCGCCGACCTTCAGGCTCATCAGCTCGCGGATCGACGACGGGATGCGGGCAAATTCCGCGACCACGTCGATGTCGGCGCTGCGCACCTGGCGCGACAGCTGCTGCGACCAGCGCTGATCCACTTCCTCGAGCGTCGTTTCCTGCAACGGGCGCGTCAGCAGATCGCGCACCGGCTCGATCATCGAGTATGGCAGGCAGATGTTCAGGTCGCCGCCAGTCGCGCCGAATTCAATGTGGAACGAGGAGACGACCACCACTTCGTTGTTGCCGGTGATGCTGGCGAACTTGGTGTGCATCTCCGAACGGACGTACTCGAACTCGATCGGATAGACCGGATCCCAGGACTTGCCGTAGCTTTCCAGGGTCAGGTTGAGCAGGCGCCGGATGATGCGCTGTTCGGTGGTGGTGAAGTCCCGGCCCTCGACCCGCGTGTGGTAGCGGCCATCGCCGCCGAACAGGCTGTCGATGACCAGGAACACCAGATTCGGGTCGTAGGTGAAGAGCGCCGTGCCGCGCAGCGGCTTCATCTGAATCATGTTCAGATTGCTGGGAACGGGCAGGTTGCGCTCGAAGTCCGCGTACTTCTGGATCTTGATCGAGCCGACGGTGATGTCGGCGCTGCGGCGCATGAAGTTCAGCAGAACGTTGCGCATGTTGCGCGCAAAGCGTTCGTTGATGAGCTCCAGCGTCTGCATGCGGCGGCGTACGACGCGCTCGGGCGAGCTCAAGTCGTAGGCGCGCGCGCCGGCGTTCTGGCCGTCGGATTCCTTTTTACTATCGCTCTCGCCGGTGACGCCGGCCAGCAGCGCATCGACTTCGTCCTGCGAAAGAAACGCCTCGTAGGCCATGCTTATTGCACCACGAACGCCGTGAACAGCACGTCGGTCACGTACTGGCCGTCAGGCAGGGGCGAGAAGGGACGGTTCACTGCCTGCTTGATGGCCGCGACCATGTCGTTCTTGCCTTGCTGCGTCTGCACGGCGGTGGGCGACTGCGACGACAGCACCATCAGGATGCGGCTGCGCACTTCGGGCATGTACTTTTCCAGGCGCGTGCGGGTCTGTTCGTCGCTCACGCGCAGGGTCAGGCCGACGTGCATGATGCGTTCCGTGTCTGCGTTCTGCAGCGTGACCGTGAAGGCCTCGATCGGCACGAAGATGGGCGCGGGCACGGCGATCGGGGTGGCGGACGGCGCGACGAAGGTCGTCGGCGTGGCCTGCGGGCCTTGGCCGGGCTGGCCTTGCACGCCGCCGGCCTGACCGGGCTGACCCGGCTGGCCGGGTTGGCCGCCAGGCACCTGGCCCACGCCAAGCTGCACCGGGGCGCCGCCTTGCGGCTGCTGCAGGCGCTGCGTGATGAACCAGGTCGCGCCGGCACTGGCCGCGGCAACCAGCAGCAGCACCAGGATCGCCAGCAGCGGCCGAAGGATGCGGCCAATGCCGCCGGAGGACTTCGCGTCGCGCGCCGGCGCGGGAATGGGTTTGATAGTCGCCATCTGGAGTTCGATGCGTGTTTGCCGCTGGTGAAAACGGATTCTTAGTGGATGAAAGCATTCTGCCCGAATTCACGCCGCCGCTTGGAGGCGAAAAACAGGGCGAAAGCCGCGTATCTCAAGCTATTGCTGCACCGCCCGCATCCGTTGCCGGGCGCGGGCTGCCGGATCATTACGCGAACGTGTCGACCAATGCGTTGGCGTTGCGCGACACCGTCACCGCGGGCTGCGCGGACTCTGCCACGCCGTCCGCGACGACGGCATTGCCGCCTTGCTGACGCTGCGAGCCGCTGCCGTTCTGCTGCGCGAATTCCTGCTGCGCGGCCTGTTCGCCGACGCTGGTCTGGCCGAGCGAGATGCCGGCCTGGGCGAGCGCCTGCTGCAACTGCGGAATTGCCACTTCGATCGCCTGGCGCACGGAGGCGTGCGCCGACACGAACGAGGCGCTGGCCACGCCATCGGCCAGGTTCAGGCTGACGCGCAGCGGGCCCAGGTCCGGGGGATCCAGGCGCAGTTCCGCCGTCTGCATGCCCTGGCGCACGTTGTTGCTCATCATGACCATCTGCTGGCCAAGCTCGGTGCCCCAGTGGGTGGCGCCGACGGGCGTGGCCACTTGCAGCACGACGGGTACGACCGGCTGCGCGAGCGCGGCCTGGTTGACGACCGGCAGGGCCTGCCGCTGGGTGGCGGCGGCAAGCGCGGCGCCAAGCGCCTCGTGCGGCGTGGCGCCATGCTGCGGCGCCTGGAATTGCGGGGTCGTGCCGGCCAGCAGATCGGGCTGATCTTCATCGGCCACGTGGGTCTGCGGCGCGGGCGCGGCTGGGTCCGCGGGGGTCTCGCGCGCGACGCGCGGCAGCGGCAGGTCGGCAGCCACCTTGGGCGCTTCGGCCTTGACGGTCGCCTTGGGATCGGCAGGCGCCTGGGCAACGGGCGCGGAACCCGGCTTGACCGCGGCGGTGAGGACCGGCAGCGCGGCTTCGGCGTCGCGGGCGATCTGGGCGGCGGCGGCTTGCGCCTGGCCGGCGGTCGCGGCCACCGGCGTCTGCTGCGCGGCCTGCGGCGCCAACGTGTCGGCGGCAGTGAGCGCGGCCGTCAGCACGGCGGCGCCCTGGTTCATGGCGGTGACGGCCGCAGCGGCATTGCCGCGGGCAAGCTGCACCTGTTCGGCGGCCTGGGCCGCGATCTCCAGGGCCTGTTGCGGCAGGTCGGACGGGGCCACGGGCAGCTGCGCCGCGACGGCCAGCGCGCCGGCTTCGGCCTGGGCGGCGGTCTGCACCGCGTCATTGATGGCGCCGGCGGCGGCGCCTTCGGCCGTGGCGGCCGGATCGCTGGGCTTGCCGTCCTTGGACGGCGTCTTGCTGTTGCCGTTCGCGGGGCGGGCGTCGGCGGCCTGGTTGGGCTGCTGCTGCGCCGGACGCTGTTGCGCCAGGACGTCGGAGAAGGCGGGGCCTTTATCTTTCTTGTTCCCGGCAGCCAGTTTGGCGCCGCGCGCGTCGTTGACCGGCGCCGGAGCGGCCGGCGCGATCGAAGGCAAGGGCAGGGGAGCGGTCATCTAAAGCTTCCTGTGAGTATTGCTTAATGCTGCATGCCGCTGGCCTGGCGCTGGACCAGGCGGGCGGAGTATTCGTCGTTGGCGCGCTGTTCACGGCGCGACTCCACCAGCGCCTGGGCGCGCTGTTCGCGCTGCGCCAGGGCATCGTAGGAGTTGAGCTTGCGTTTTTCCTGCTGCCAATAGAGCTGCCCCTTGGACAGGTTTTCCTCGGCTTGGCGCAGCACGCCCTGCTGCTGGCCGATCGCGTCGTCCAGCGTGCCGATGAAGCGCTGATAGTTGTGGCAATCGCTGGCGGCCATGCCGGTCGTCATCGCCGTCTGAAGGCGCTCGAGGTAGTCCTGGCGGTAGTCGTGCAGCATGGAAAGCTGGCGTTGCGCATTGCTGCGTTCGGCGGTCAGCCGGCCGAGCAGGCGCGCGGCTTCGTCCGTGCTTTCCTTGGCCAGGTTGATCAGCATGTCCAGAGGCAGTTGGCTAGGCATAAGTGTCCCGTGATTCGAAACTGGCTCGCAATTGATTGACGGCGTCTTCGTACCCGACGTTCTCGCCGATGTCCTGCTGCAGGAAGGCTTCCAGGCGCGGGTAACGCGCGATGGCGTCGTCCAGCTGCGGGTCGTTGCCGGCGGCGTACGCGCCCACGGCGATGAGGTCGCGGTTGCGCTGGTAACGCGACAGGCTTTGCTTGAAGCGGCGCACGATGGAGAACTGCTGCGGCGTGATGAGCGAGGTCATCGCCCGCGAAATCGACGCTTCGATGTCGATGGCGGGGTAGTGGCCCGATTCGGCCAGGTGGCGCGACAGCACGACGTGGCCGTCCAGGATCGCGCGCGCCGAGTCGGCGATCGGATCCTGTTGATCGTCGCCCTCGGCCAGCACGGTGTAGAACGCCGTGATGGAGCCGGCCTTGCCGGACGGGCCGGGCGCGCCCATGCCCGCGCGTTCCACCAGCGTGGGCAGCTTGGCAAAGACCGACGGCGGATAGCCCTTGGTGGCGGGCGGTTCGCCGATGGCCAGCGCGATTTCCCGTTGCGCCATCGCGTAGCGGGTCAGCGAGTCCATGATCAGCAGCACGTCCAGGCCCTGGTCGCGGAAATGCTCGGCCAGGCGCGTGGCGTACGCGGCGCCTTGCAGTCGCAGCAGCGCCGACACGTCGGCCGGCGCGGCCACCACGACCGAGCGCGCCAGGCCTTCCGGGCCCAGGTTGTGCTCGATGAATTCCTTGACTTCACGGCCCCGTTCGCCGATCAGGCCGACCACGATCACGTCGGCCTTGGTATAGCGGGCCATCATGCCCAGCAGCACGGATTTACCGACGCCGGAACCGGCGAACAGGCCCATGCGCTGGCCGCGGCCGACCGTGAGCAGGCCATTGATGGCGCGCACGCCGGTGTCCAGCACCGTATCGATGGGCGCGCGCGACAGCGGGTTGATCGGTTGGGCAGACAGGGGCGCCAGTTCGGCGCCGGTCAGCGGACCCAGGCCGTCGAGCGGACGGCCCGCGCCGTCCAGCACGCGGCCAAGCAGGGCGTTGCCGACAGGCAGGTGGCGGCCAAGCTGGGGCTTGGCGTTGCCGTTCAGTTCGGCCTTGCGCGGCAGCGGAATCTGGCGCTGCACGGGCGGTTCGCCGGGCACGACGCGCGCGCCGGGCGGCAGGCCGGAAATGTCGGCTTGCGGCATCAGGTACAGCGTGTGACCGTCAAAGCCCACGACTTCGGCGTCGGCCCAATGGTCGTGGCCGCGCGCGATCTCGATGCGGGCGGCGGCGCCGACGGGCAGGCGCAGGCCGGTGGCGTGCAGCACGAGGCCGGTCGCGCGCGTGATCTTGCCGCTGACCAGCCAGGGGTCGGTGGACGCCGCGCGGATCGAGCCGATCTCAAGTTGCGTCTGCCAGCGGTCGAGCACGGGCGCGGTCGGCTTGGCCGACGCGGAAACGGCCGGGGCGCCTGCGAGGGGCGCGCCGGCCTGGCCGGGTTGCTCGGAGGCCGGATTGCCGTTCACACCGGCTCCTCCCAGGAGGCGTTGCGGCCGAGCGAGGCGGCCACGCGGCGCCAGCGGGTCTGCAAGGTGGCGTCGATGTCGCCGAAAGGCGTCTCGGCGCGGCAGCCGCCACGCAGAATGGATTCATCGGCCAGCACGCGCCAGTGGCCTTCCTTCAATTCGTCCGCCAGGTGCAGGCGGATCAGTTCGATATCGTCCGGATTGGCCCACAGGCGCATCTGGCCGCCGGCCGTCGGATTGATGTGCAGCACGTCGCGCACGGCGTTCACCACCGATTCGGGCTGTTCGGCGAGGGTGGTGCGCACGACTTGCTGGGCGATGTCCAGGGCCAGCGTCAACAGGCTCTGGCCCATCTTTTCTTCCAGCGCGCCGATCGACACAGCGCAGGCTTCCACCAGCGCATGCAGGCGCTGCGCTTCGGCGGCGCCCTGTTCGCGGCCCTGGGCCAGGCCTTCGGCGTGGCCGGCTTCGCGGCCGGCGGCAAGACCGGCCTCATAGCCCGCCTGCTGGCCAGCTTCGAACCCGGCGGCATGACCGCGCGTGACGCCTTCCTCGTGGCCTTCCGCAATCGCCTGGGCGCGCAACTGCGCCATCACCACGGCGGGATCGGGGCCCGGATCGGGTTCCGGCTCGGGTTCGACTTCGACGGGCGCCGGCTCGTCGAACGACAGCATCTGCCAGCGCCGCCAGGCGGCGCTGCGCGAGATGAGCGTCGCCGCGCCGTGGTCCGCTTCAGACATACGCGTCGTCTCCGGAATTGCCCAGCACGATCTGGCCGCTTTCCGCCAGGCGGCGGGCGATCTGCAGGATCTTCTTCTGTTCGGTCTCGACCTTCGACATGCGGATCGGGCCCTGGGCTTCCAGGTCCTCGCGCAGCATTTCGGCCGCACGGCTGGACATGTTGCGCAGGAACTTGGCGCGCAGCTCTTCCTGGGCGCCCTTGAGCGCGACCATGAGCGTGTCGTTGTCGATTTCCTTGAGGATGAGCTGGATCGCGCGGTCCTCGACGTCGAGCAGGTTGTCGAAGACGAACATCTCGTCGATGATCTTCTGCGCCAGGTCGTTGTCGCGTTCGCGCAGGCTGGCGACCACGGTCTCTTCCTGCGTCGAGTTCATCATGTTCAGGATCTCGGCCGCCGTGCGCACTCCGCCCATCTTGCTGCGCTTGGCGCCCTGGCCGGCCAGCACGGAGTTCAGCACTTCGGTCAGCTCGGACAGCGCGGCCGGCTGCACGCCGCCGAAGGTGGCGATGCGCAGCATGACGTCGTTGCGCAGGCGGTCGGTCAACAGCGCCAGCACGCCGGCGGCGCGGTCGCGCTCCAGGTGCACCAGAATGGTCGCGATGATCTGCGGGTGCTCGTCGCCGATCAGCTCGGCCACGGTGTTCGGATCCAGCCAGTTCAGCGCGTCGATGCCGCTGCCGCCGTCGCCGGCTTCCAGGATGTCCTCGATCAGGCCGGCCGCGCGGTCGCTGCCCAGCGCCTTGGTCAGGACGCTGCGGATGTAGTCGTCCGAGCCCAGCGTCACGGCCATGAACTGGTCGGCTTCCTGGCGGAACTCTTCCAGCACGACGGCGACGTCGTTGCGCGTGACCTGCTTCAGGCTTGCCATCGCGGCGCCGACCTGCTGCACTTCACGGGCGCTCAGGTACTTGAACACTTCGGCCGCGGCGTCTTCGCCCAGCGACATCATCAGGACGGCGCTGCGCGTCATGCCGTCCATTGGCAGGGAATCATTTTTCATCTTTGGTCATCCAGGTGCGCAGGACCATCGCGACGGCGCGCGGATCCTTGTTGGCCATGGTGCGAGCGCGTTCAAGGTTGTCCTGATAGCGATCGGTTTCCTTGGCGCGGGCCAGGTCCTGGGCCTCGCGGGCGGCTTCGGCGCGCTCGGCTTCGGCCTGTTCCGGATCGACCGGCGGGTACAGGTACTCGGTGACCGAGCGGCGAACCTTGCGGTACAGCCACAGGGCCAGGACGCCACCGACCAGCCAGAGCAGGATCGTCTTGAACAGCGAGATCATTTCCGGATCGCGCCACATCGGCAGCGGCGGCGGGCCATCGTTGAACTGGCTGTTGACCAGGTTCAGCGAGTCGCCACGGCCTTCGGAATAGCCCATTGCCTCGCGCACCAGGTTGGTGAGCTTGTTCAGTTCCTCGGGCGGCAACGCCTGCAGTTCGCCGTCCTTGTCACGCACGTAGTTCACGACCACGGCCACCGACATGCGCTTGAGGTTGCCCGTGGGCTGCTTGATGTGGCTGATGGTGCGGTCGACTTCGTAGTTCGTCGTCGCGTCGCGGCGTTCGTTCAGGTTGCCGGCGGGGGCCTGCGTGCCGGTCTGCTGCTGCTGTTGTTGCTGCTGCGCGTTGGCCGCCTGCGGGGGCTGGCCCGGGCGGGGCGGCTGTTGCTGCGGGGGATTGGTGATCGGCGCCTGCGCGTTGGCGGGCGCCTGGTTCGACAGCGCGCCGGGCACGCCTTGGGCCGGGCCGACGCCACGCTGGGTGGAATCGCTGGTCTGCTGGCTGCGCACGGCGGCCTGGCCAGGTTCCTGGTTCGGACGGTAGACCTCGGACGTTTCCTCGCGGCGCGAGAAGTCGACGTCGGCGGTGGCCTGGGCGTGCACGTTGCCGGGGCCGACCAGGGGATTCAGGATGGTGAGGATGCGCTCGACGGTGCGCTGCTCGATCTCGCGCACGAAGCGAAGCTGGTCGGCGTCCATGCCGCGGCCTTCGCCCAGCGGGGCGGACAGCAGGCGGCCGTTCTGGTCGACGATGGACACGCTTTCGGCGGTCAGTTCCGGCACGCTGGAAGCCACCAGCCAGGAGATCGCGGACACCTGCGCATCGCTCAGGCTGCGGCCCGGGTACAGGTTCAGCAGCACGGAGGCGGTGGGCGCCTGGCGCTCGCGCACGAACAGCGACTGGCGCGGCATGGCCAGGTGGACGCGGGCGTGCTGCACGGTGTTCATGGCTTCGATCGAACGGGCCAGCTCGCCCTCCAGACCGCGCTGGTAGTTGATCTGTTCCGCAAACTGGCTGGCGCCGAAGCGGGCGTTGTCCATCAGCTCGAAGCCGACGGAGCCGCCGCGCGGCAGGCCTTGCGAGGCCAGCTGCAGCCGGGCGTCATAGACGCGGTCGGCGGGCACCAGCAGCGCGGTGCCGTTTTCGTTGTACCGGTAGGGCACGTTCATCGTGCCCAGGGCCGTCACGATGGCGCCGCCGTCACGGTCGTCCAGGTTCGAGAACAGCACCTTGTACTTCGGTTCGCTGCTCCACATGACCACGGCGACGATCACCGCGACAAGGGCCGCGGCGGCGCCGAGCAGGACGGGCTTGGGAAGCGCGCGGACCCGTTCCAGCACGGGGAACTTGGCCAGAAGCGACGAGCTCAGGGTAGCCTGCTGATTCATTGACGGCTCCCGCTGGCTTCGCGGAGCAGGGAAAATGACTTCATGTCTGGGTAGGGCCGATTACACATGCAACGTGCTTCTGGTCTGGGGAGAGCGTGGATTATTGCCCCTGAGACACCAATCCCAATCGATGAAAACAGCCGTTTTTTGGCGTTACTTAAGCCCTATGTCGATGACGAGGCGCAAACCGGGGCCGCATCCCCGGCGGGGGACGCTCGCATTCGTTGAAATGTCGGGTTTTTTGGCGGTTCTTGTCGGCTATGGACCGCCCCGATCGGCGTTACGCTGCGTCTTCAATTTGGCGTAATCCCCCACCAGCAAGGAATAGGTAATGGCTGTATCAGGCTTGTCCGGCATCGAAGGCATGCTCCAGCAGATGCGCGCGGTCGTGAGCAAGGCGGAGACGGGTAATCTGTCCGCCGGCGAGGGCGTCGCGCAACCCGACGGTTTTGCCGCGGAACTGCAGCGCTCCATCCGTCGCGTGACCTCCGCCCAGAACGCCGCCAGCAACCAGGCCAAGGCCTTCGAGCTGGGCGCGCCCGACATCTCGCTCAACGACGTCATGATCGACCTGCAGAAGGCCAGCCTGGGCTTTCAGACGGCGGTCCAGGTGCGCAACAAGCTGGTTGCGGCCTACAAGGAAATCTCGTCGATGGCCGTGTAAGGCCGGCAAGCAGTTCAAAGGCCTTCCCCGCGGGGAAGGCCTTTTGCGTTGCGGCGGCGCCATCAGGGGCGCGCCATCAGGGGCACGCCATGTGCCCGCAAGACGCCGCTTCAGTTGCGCTGCGCGCCTTTCTCCAGGCGCCACACCACCTGCTGCAACCAGTTTTCCTGACGGGCGTTCAGGTTCATGAAGAGGGCGCCCACATGGCTGACCGGGGGCTCGCCCGTCAGTGACACGTGCTTGGGCGCTTCGCCGTCGCTGCCGTCGGCGGCGGCCATCGGCTGGCCCGACACCGGATAGATGTTGCGCACTTCCAGGTCGGCGCTCAGCTTGCCCAGCTCGCCAAAATCCAGCTCCACGTCTTGCATGACCGTGCCGCGCTCGGGCAGCTCGCCCACGGCCAGTCCCACGCGCAGGCCCACGCCGTCCCCCGAAATGTCGCGCACGGTGAAACCCACCGGCTTGTCCGCCGGCGCCGGTTGCCACGTGGCGAGGCACCGGTTGGCGCTGGTGATCATCGAGGCGCGAAACATCTTGCGCCGCTGGATGCGGGCCAGGCGATCGGGGAAGGGCGACATCAGCGCCGCGCTGCCGTCATCGAAGTGGATGACTTCAGGACGCTGAACGCGAAAGCGGATCTGCACGCCGCCATAGGCGGTGGCGTGGAAGTGGAAGTTCGTGCCGCTCAAGAGGCCCATGCTGTCCGACTGTTCGAAGTCCGCGCCATCGTAGTCGCGCGGGCGCCAGAAGAACTGGCGCGTCTGCTTGTCGGCTCCCAGGATCAGCACGGCAATCTCGCGGTCCGCGGCATCGCGCACCAGGATGTGGCTGTCGGGGTGCGTCAGCTCGAAAAGGGCTGAGCGCATGTCTTCCGGCCGGGTCAGCAGGAATTCCGGATCGGCGGCATCCAACACGGTGATCGTCCTTAGGTAGAGATTTCGGGCCGCGCGGCCTGGGGTATGTCGCGCGATTCCAGGCGGTAGAGCCAGGCGAGCAATTCTGCCACCGCGACATAGAGTTGGGGGGGAATATGCGCGTCCAGGTCGACCTGCATGAGCAAGCCCACCAGTTCGCGCGATTCGTGCACGTACAGTCCGTTTTCCTCGGCCGCGCGGACAATCGTGTCCGCCAGCTGGCCGTAGCCCTTGGCCACCACGCGGGGCGCGCCGTCGCTTTCGTCGTACGAGATGGCGACCGCCGCGTTGCGGTTGGCGTTCGGGCCGGCGTCCGCGGGGGAGGAAGGGGTGTTCATCAGAAATCGGTCGGGATGACAGGGCGGGGTTCAACCACGCTTACCGTCAGATTGCTCAGGGTCAGGCCGGCAGCCAGAAGGCGCGAGCGTAGCATGTCCGAGGAGTCGTTGATCTCGGAGGCGCTGTGCGGCGCAATGAGCTGCAGCACGATCTGGTCGCCCGCAAGGTTCAGGCGCGCGTCCACCAGGCCCAGGCGCGGCAGATCCAGCTTCACGCGCGTGGCCCAGGTGGGAACCGCCGATTCGCGGTCGGCGCCGTAGGGGTCGCGTTCGACTTCCCACTCCATCTGCGTGCCGGGCCAGGCTTCGCCTTGCCAGTTCACCGTCTGATTGGCCAGCACGTCCAGCTGCTGGCGCACCAGCACCGTCAGATCCTGATGGATGCCGCTGATCGGCGCGCCGGGCGTGGACGATGCCGCCGAGCCGCCCGAGGACGCCGGCGCTTCTGCGCCGCCGGCAGACCGGCTGGCGCTGGCCGCTTCGGTGCGGCCGCGGGCCTGGACGTTGGCGTGCGAGGCCGTGTCGCGAGACAGCCGGGCTTGCGGCTCGTTCTCCAGCGTGGACGGATTCTTGCGGCCAAAGACCATGTCGGTCAGATGCGATTCGTAGAACAGGCCGCTGGTCTGCAACGCATTGCGCAAGGCCTGGCCGAGGGCGCGGGCAGACGGGCCGCCGGCGGCAAGCGAGGCGTGCGAGACGGCGTCGGCGCCTTTCGCGCCAACGGCTTGTCCAGCCGGATGCGTGGCCGGCTTGGCGCTGGCCGCGTCTGCGGCCGCAGAAGGGGCAGCGCCGGGGGTAGCGCCCGGGGTGGCGGCAGATGTGGCGGCAGACGTGGCGGCAGACGTGGCGGCGGCAGCGGGCAGCGGGGTTGCCGGTGCGGCGGCGGGCTGGCCGGGCTGGCCAGCCTGCGCGGGTTGGCCGGGTTGAGCCGGGCCGGCCTGGCTGCCCGGGGCGGCGCCGCCGGGTTGCTGTCCGCCCTGCGCATCGGCGCTCCACAAGGGCGCTCGGCCTTGCACGGCCGGCGCGGCTTCGGGGTATTGGGCAAGCAGGGCCAGGATGGTGCGGGCCGTCGTGCCCAGCGTGGTCGGGGCTGACGCGGTCGTGTCGCTGCTGGTGACCAGGCCGCGCGCGGCCAGTGCCAGCGCGGCGGCGGTTTTGGGATCGACAACAGTATTCTGGCGGTCGCCTCGGGCGCCGCCAGTTTGTATGCCTTGCCGGGTATCGCGCGCCGAGCCGTCCGAAGGCCCGGCTTTCTCCGGGCTGCCGGGCTGGCTGACCGCATCGGGCCGCGCGCCCGAAATCTGGTTGGCGTTCGCGGCGGACATCGTCGTGCCAAGCACGGCGTCCAACCGCTGCACCAGGACGTTGCCGAGCGCGGCGGGACCGATGCTCATTCGTCAGGCGCCTGGTTGCCGTAGGCGGACAGCAGGGTCTGCTGGCGCTTCATGCGTCCCAGCAGTTCGCCCAGCCGCGCCAACTGGGGCAGCGCCAGGTCGCGCGTCATGGCATCGTTTTCAAGAATGCGCACAAGCAAGTCGTACTTCATGCTGCGCCCGGCTTCGTCCAGCGGATTGACGGGTTCGGCATGGCGCAGGCGCTCGACCTGCTCGCAATAGAGCTGGCCGTGCATGAGTGCGGTGTCCCAGTCGCCGGCCTGGGCGGCCGTCAACATCTCGCTCGTTGAGAGCGCGATCTCCTGGTACTGTTCCAGGATGGTGGAAGACTGGGTGAGCGACGTCATAGAAATCTCGGGCGATCGATGGCTGGCAATAGCGGTTATGGGGGCCATCAAGGCGTTGCGCCCGGGGCAGGCCGATCGATGGAAGTCTGCCAGGCGTCGGCCAGGTCCGCCAGCAGGCGGTCCGCAATGTCCAACTGCTCGACGTCGGCTTTCAGGTTTGCCATGAGCAGGGTGCGGACGATGTAGTCGTAAAGCCGGCTCAGGTTGGCGGCGATGTCGCCGCCGGCTTCCATGTTCAGGCCCATCTTCAGGCCTTCGTCGACGATCTTGATGGCCTTGGTGATAGCTGCGCCGCGCTCGGCAACCCGCCCTTCCTGCAGATGCAGGCGAGCCTGTCCGATTGCCGCGCGCGCACCCTGGTAAAGCAGGGTGATCAGCCTTTCCGGTGTGGCGCTCATCACTTGGGTCTCCAGGCCGATATCGGCGTAGGAGCGGACAGAGTATGAGCCTGTGGGGCGGCGCGCGGCGTACGTCATTTAATGCATCTTCTCGGTTATCACTTCGTCGACTTGTTCATGGCCGCGAACTGCTGCGTCAGGTAGTTGGCCGTGACCGACTGCTGCGCAACGAATTTGTCCAACTGGACGAACTGCGCGCGCATCAGCTCCAGCGAAGCTTCGCCAGCGGCCTTGGCGCGCGTGTACTGATCCTTCACGTTGGCGATCGACTTGGCCAGACCGTCGGTCTTGGTCTTGATCGAGCCGGTGTCGCTCAGGATATCCTTGGTCGCCTTTGCAAAATTGGCGGCCAGGCCGTTTTCGCCCGTCAGCATGCGCGAGACGTCCGCGCCGTTCGCGGACAGCGCCTTGTCCAGCTTGGTCTGGTCCAGCGTCAGCTGGCGCGTCTGCGGGTTGGTCGTGATGCCCAGGTCGGCCAGCGAACGCAGCGTGCCTTCACCCGTCACGAACTGCAGGGCGCTGGCGAGCGACGACTGGATGGCGCGCGTCGTGCCGTCGCCGGTCAGCGGCTGGTTGGTGGCGGCGGCGGCGTCGAAAGCCGTCAGGTTCTTGATCGTCGTCTGCAGCGTGTTGTAGGCGGTCACGAAGCTCTGGATCGCCTTGCTGGCCACCGAGGGATCGCTTTCCAGCTTCAGCGTGATGGGCTTGCCGGCTTCGGTCTTGGACGACAGGTTGAGCGTGACGCCGTCGATGGCGGTCGAAATGTTGTTCGTGCCGCTCTTGACGGTGATGCCGTTGATGTCGATTTCAGCGTCGACAGCGGCGGTGGCCGTCATCTTCGCGCTGGTGTCGGCAGCGTCGGTGTTGTAGTTCAGGACGTCCTTGAGCGACTGGTCGCCCGTCACCGTGATGGACTTGACCGACGCCTGCACGCCCGTGTTCTTGGCGGTCATCATCAGGTAGCTCTTGCCGTCGCCGTCGGTGATGACGGTGGCGCGCACGCCCAGCGAGTCGTCGGCGTTGACCGCCTTGACGATGCCGTTCAGCGAGGTGTCGTCCTTCAGGTCGACGGTCTTCTTGGTGCCGTCGGCCAGTTCGATTTCAAAGGAACCGGTGGCGCCATTGGACGCCTTGCGGTCGGCGACCGCGCCCGATTGCAGGGTCTGGGAGGTGGCAACGTTCTTCACGTTGATCGTGTACTGGCCGGCCACGGCGCCTTCGGCGGCCACGGTCGCGGTCAGGGCGTCGCCGCCGGTCACGCTGCCTTTCACGGCGCCCAGCGTCTCGGGCTTGCCCAGCGCGGCGGCAGCCTTCTGCACGGCTTCCACGGCGCTCTTGAGCTGGCCGTATGCCGTAACGCGGGTTTCGAAGCTGGTCTGCCGTACGGTGTACTGCTGCAGCTTCTTTTCCTCGGCAGCCTCCAGCTTCGAGAGGATGTCCTCCAGGGGCAAGCCTGAATTCGAACCGAGGTTGGTGATGGTGGCCATGTGAAGTTCCTTCCTAGCGATGCAATTCTGACAAAAATGTGGTCCCGGCTATCGGCCGGGTAAAGGCATAAGGCGGGCCTATTTCGACGGTTCTCGTGCCGGGCCCCGCTGCAATTTTGGCGAACGGCGTTTTAAGTGCCGGATCAGGCCGAGGTCTTGATACCGTTTCCCTGCATGTTCACGATCATTTTGGCGATCTTGAGCACCGCTTCGCTGGGGATGGTGCGCAGGACGTCACCCGACTCGGCGTCGATCACGGACACAACCACCTGGTGCACATTCGGGTCGATCTCGAACTGAAGCTGGGTCGACCAGGCCTTCATCTGTTCGTTGATCTCGTCCAGCGCCTTATCGAGCGGCATCTTCTGCGCATTGGCCTGATCCGACGTGGCGTTGCCCGAGCCGCTGCTATTGCTGCTGGCGGGGGCGGGCGTGGCGGTGGCGGAAGGGTCGGGCGTGGCGATAACGGTCGAAACCGGTAACGACGCGAACGCTGCGGGGGCTAACGGGGTTACGGCCATGATCACTCCAACGGCGAGGGGGGCGTCTCGGAGAACGCGCTGTTTTCAGGAAATTCTCAGTTACCATAACGGCACCCTCGGGGCGAACTTTAGCCCCGCGCAACTGGATGGTTCACGTGCTAAGAGTCTGGATCGGGCAATGAGTGTCAAGACGGCGTTGCGAGTTATCGAGATCATCGAAACCTACGCCCGCGAGAAACGCGCGCTGCCCCTGTCGGAACTGGCTCGCCTGCTGGATGTGCCGGTGTCCAGCTGCCTGGCGCTGATCCGCACGCTCACCAGCCTGGGCTACCTGTATGAAACCGGACGGCGCCAGGGCTATTACCCGACCGGCCGGCTTCTCGCCATGGCCCAGCGCATCGCGCGGGCCGATCCTGTCCTGGACCGGGTGTATCCCAGCCTGGTCGAACTGCGCGACGCCACGCGCGAAACGGTGGTCTTCGCCAAGCTGTCGGCCGACGGCCGTGTCGTGTACCTGGATGTGCTCGACTCCCCCCATACGATCCGATACGCGCCGGTTGCCGGCGAGTTCAAGGACGTTCACGCCAATTCGCTGGGTAAGGCGCTGCTTTCGCTGCTGGACGACACGGCGCGCGATGCGCTGCTGGCGGGCATCCCCATGACGCGCTACAACGAGCGCACCCTGGTGACCCGCGAGGCGCTGCTCGCGGATCTGGACGCCTCGCGGCAGCGGGGTTGGTTCATGAATAGCGGCGAGTCGATCGCCGACGTGGGCGCGATCGCCTGGCCGGTCACGCTGTCCGGAGAACATTACGCCATTTCGGTGGGCGGCCCGATCTACCGGATCGAGCCGGAGCAGGAATCGTATGCCCGGATCCTGCGGGCGGCCTGCACGGGGCTGGAGCAGCAGGCCTGAACCGCGCCCGCCTGCGGGCGGGGCGCTCGCCTAGTACGACTTGGGCAGGCCCAGCACCTTTTCCGCAATGAAACACATGATGAGCTGCGGGCTGACCGGCGCGATGCGGGGGATGAAGCTTTCGCGCAGCAGCCGCTCCACGTGGTACTCCTTGGCGTAGCCCATGCCACCCAGCGTCATCACCGCCGTCTGGCAGGCGTTGTAGCCCGCTTCGGCCGCCAGGTACTTGGCCGAGTTGGCGGCCGGGCCGCAGGGCTTGCCCGCGTCGTACAGGCTGGCCGCCTTGAACACCATCAGGTCCGCGGCCTCCAGCTGCATCCACGCCTGGGCAAGCGGGTGCTGAATGCCCTGGTTCTTGCCGATGGGGCGGCCGAACACGGTGCGTTCGCCGGCGTACTTGACCGCCCGGTCCAGCGCCGCCCGGCCAATTCCCACCGCTTCGGCGGCGATCAGGATGCGCTCGGGATTCAAGCCATGCAGGATGTATTCAAAGCCGCGGCCTTCCTCGCCGATACGATCGGCCACCGGAATCCGCAGGCCATCGATGAACAGCATGTTCGAATCGACCGCCTTGCGGCCCATTTTTTCAATCTCCCGCACCTCGATCTTTTCGCGGTCCAGGTCGGTGTAGAAGAGCGACAGTCCCTGCGTGGGCTTGTCCACCTCGGCCAGCGGCGTGGTGCGGGCCAACAGCAGCATCTTGCTGGCCACCTGGGCCGTCGAAATCCAGATCTTGCGGCCATGGACGATGTATTCGTCGCCCTGGCGCACGGCGCGGGTGCTCAGTTTGGTCGTGTCCAGCCCTGCGTCGGGCTCGGTGACCGCAAAGCAGGCCTTTTCCCGGCCGGCGATCAGCGGTTCGAGCCACCGCCCGCGCTGTTCATCGCTGCCGAACACCACGACCGGATTCAGCCCGAAGATGTTCATGTGGACGGCCGAGGCGCCGGTAAAGCCCGCTCCCGACGCGGCGATGGTCTGCATCATCAGCGCCGCTTCGGTCATGCCCAGGCCCGCGCCGCCGTACTCCTGCGGCATCGCGATGCCCAGCCAGCCGTCGCGCGCCAGGTCCGCGTGCAGGGGTTCGGGAAACCCGCCTTCGCGGTCTCGTTCCAGCCAGTATTCGTCGGGGTAGCGGTCGCAGATGCGGGAAACCGCGTCGCGCAGGGCGAGCTGGTCGGGGGTGAATTCAAAGTCCATCGTTGTTTCCGTCCTGGGTAATGCCACGGGCAAGCATGGCGTCGATCTGTTCCTGGCCGTAGCCCGCCTCGGCCAGCACCTCGCGGCTGTGCTGCCCGAGGCGCGGGGCAGGGCGCCGTATCGAAGTCGGCGTGGCTTCGTAGCGGCCCAGCGTTCCCGTGGTGCGAATGCGGCCTTCCGACGGGTGGTCCATTTCCTGGATGAAGCCGGTGGCGGTCAGGTGCTCGTCCTGCAGCAGGCCGTCGATGGTGTAGAGCTGCGAGGCGGGAATGTCGGCGCGCGCCAGTTCCGTCAGCCAGTCCTGGCTCGGGCGGGTGGCGATCACCTCGGCCACGAAGGCGTAGACCTCGCTGATGTGCGCCGCGCGGGCGCCGTGTGTGCAAAAGCGCGGATCCTGCGACAGCTCGGGACGCCCGATCAATGCGAAGAAGTTGCGCCAGTGCTTGTCGTTGTAGATCAGCAGGCAGATGTATCCGTCCGCGGTGGCGTACGGCCGGCGATGCGGCGCCAAGAGGCGCGCGTAGCCCGTGGGACCCATCGGCGGCTCAAAGGTCGCGCCGCCCAGGTGGTCGCCCAGCACCAGGTGCGCCATGCCCTCGAACATCGGGATCTCCACCTGCTGGCCGCGGCCGAGCGTGCGGGCGCCCAGCACTGCGGATACCAGCGCGATGCCGACGTGCAGGCCGACCGCCCGGTCAGCCAGCGTCAGCGGCGCATAGCGCGGCACATCGCCGCTCTGCTGCGCGGACAGCGCGGCAATGCCGGTCTGTCCCTGGATCAGGTCGTCGTAGGCGGGGCGGCCGGCATAGGGGCCGGCCTCGCCAAACCCGTAGGCGCCCACGTACACAAGGCGCGGGTTGCGGGCGGAAACGGCCTCGTACGACAGCCCCAGCCGCGCCATCGCCTGCGGGCGGATGTTGTAGAGCAGGGCATCGCAGCCTTCCGCCAGTTTCAGGCAGGCCTCCCGGCCCTCGGGGGTCTTCAGGTCCAGGACGATCGACCGCTTGTTGCGGTTCAGGTGCAGGTACAGATGCCCCATGCCCGGGTTGCGCATGGGGCCGACGGCCCGCATGTTGTCCCCCGCCGGCGACTCCACCTTGATGACGTCCGCGCCCAGGTCCGCCAGGACCTGGGTCGCATACGGCCCCATCACCACCGAGCTCAGGTCCAGAATGCGCACGCCGGCGAGCGGCCCGGCGGCCGGCGTGTCGGGCAGGGGCTGGTCGATCATTGCTGCTCGATCCCCGCGTCGCGGATCAGCTTGCCCCACAGGTCGCGCTGTTCGCCGACGAACTGGGCGAAGGCCTCGGGGGTGCTGGAGAACGCATCAAATCCCAGTCCCGCCAGGCGCTTTTTTGTGTCGGGATTCGCGGCGATCTTGTTGATGGCCGCATTCAGCTTGGCCACGATCTCGGGCGGCATGCCGGCCGGGCCGAAGTAGCCATTCCAGGAATTCAGGTCGAAGTCGGGCACGCCCGCTTCGGCCATCGATGGCAGGTCGGGCACGATGGCGCTGCGCTCGGCCGTGGACACGGCCAGGGCGCGCAATTGCCCCGACTGCACGAACGGCAGGCCCGAGGCCAGATCGGTGAACATGAAGTCCACCTGGCCGCCCACCACGTCCGTCAGGCTTTGCGGCGTGCCTTTGTAGGGCACGTGCAGGATGTCGATCTTGGCGCGGTTGGCCAGTGTTGCGCCGGCGACGATGCCCGTGCTGTTGCCGCTGGCATAGGTGATGCGGCCGGGATTCTTCTTGGCGTCGGCCACCAGGTCAGCCACCGTCTTCCAGGGGCGCTTTGGGTTCACGACCAGGATGAAGGGCAGGTTGCCGCCCCGCGCGATGGGGGTGAAATCCTTCACCGGGTCGTATGGCACGTTCTTCATCAGCCATGGCGCGGCCGAATGCGACGTGTTGGTGGTGACGAAGAGCGTGTAGCCATCCGGCTTGGCGCGCGCCACGTAGTTGGCCGCGATCGTCGCGTTGGCGCCGGGCTTGTTCTCGACCACGACCTGCTGGCCAAGAATGGTCGACAGTTCGGCCCCGAAAATGCGCCCCACGGCGTCCGTGCCGGATCCGGCGGGAAAGGGCACCACGAGGGTGATGGGCTTGGTGGGGTAATCGGCGGCGTGCGCGGGGCCAGCGGCCATCAAGGCGGCGCCGCTCACTAGCGCGGCGCCCAGCAGGCGTAGGGATTGCATGGGTGTGTCTCCTGTTTTTATGGAATGCGGCGCGGCTCTGCGGCCGCTGCCTGGGTCAAGCCGCGTCAAGCGGCCGAGGGTGACGCCGGAAAATCGCGTATCACGCGTTCGGGGGATTCTTCGTACGGGGGCGTGTAGATGACCAGCAGCCGGGCCGGCTCGTCGCTCGTCACCGTGAAGACGTGGGGGATGTCAGGCGGGAAGTAGCAGCAGTCGCCCGGGCCCATGTCGGCCCATTCGTCCTGCACCTGGGCGCGGGCGGTGCCCGAAATCAGGTAGCAGACCTGTTCGATGCCGGGATGCGCGTGCGGCAGCGCGCCCTTGCCCTTGTCGATCACGCCCAGCAGGACTTCCACCCCGCGGGCGCCCACGGTGTCCGGGCTGATCAGCCGGCGGTTGAGGGTGCCGGTGTGGTTGGCCGGGTGGTAACCGGGGACGTCGGCTTCACGCACCAGCCAGCTCGGGGTATCACGCTGCGTCATGTCTCTTCCTTATATTTTTCATACATGAATTTATTTTTACGTATGAGAAAAACATGGGCAAGCACTTTTTGTACCGGGATACCGGGCCGCGCCCTAGGGGATTAGGGAAAACACCGGGCGCGGACTGCTAAAATCGCAGGCTGATTTCCTTTCGCGAACCCGCCCCATGTCTTCTGTCCGCACGCCTGACGCCGCCGCCAACCTGTCTGATTGGCTGCAGTACCTGGAGTCCATCCACGCCACGGCGATCGACATGGGTCTGGACCGGGTGCGCCAGGTCGCGGATCGCATGGCGCTGTCCTTGCCCGGCGTGAAGTTCGTCGTCGGCGGCACCAACGGCAAAGGTTCCACCTGTGCCATGCTCGAGGCCATCCTGCTTGCGGCGGGCTACAAGGTGGGCCTGTACACCTCGCCGCACCTCATCGACTTCAACGAGCGCGCCCGCGTCAACGGGCAGATCGCGTCCGACCAGGACCTGATCGCCCAGTTCCAGGCCGTCGAAGACGCGCGCGGCGACGTCTCGCTGACTTACTTTGAATTCACCACGCTGGCCATTCTGCGCCTGTTCTCGCAGTCGCGGCTCGACGCCGTCGTCCTCGAAGTCGGCCTGGGCGGACGCCTGGATGCCGTGAACATCGTCGACGCCGACTGCGCCATCGTCACCAGCGTCGACCTCGATCACACCGACTGGCTGGGCGACACGCGCGAAAAGATCGGTTTCGAGAAAGCCCATATCTACCGCAGCGGCCGGCCCGCCATCTGCAGCGACCCGGTGCCCCCGCAGTCGCTGCTGGATTACGTCCAGGAGATCGGCGCGGACCTGTGGCTTTTCGGACGCGACTACAACTATTCGGGCGACCGCCAGCAGTGGGCCTACGGCGGGCGCGAGCAGCGCCGCAGCGCGATGGCTTATCCGGCCCTGCGCGGCGCCAACCAATTGCTCAACGCCTCGGCGGCGCTGGCCGCGCTGGAATCCGTGCGCGACCGGCTGCCCGTGCAGCAGCAGGCCGTGCGCCTGGGGCTGCTGCAAGCTTCGCTGCCGGGCCGCTTCCAGATCCTGCCGGGCCAGCCCACCGTTATTCTGGACGTCGCGCACAACCCGCACGCCGCCGCCGTGCTGGCGCAGAACCTGGACAACATGGGCTTTCATCCGTACACCCACGCGGTGTTCGGCATGCTGAACGACAAGGACCTCGCCGGCGTGGTGGCCAAGCTCGGTTCCCGCATCGACTACTGGTATTGCGCGGGCCTGCCCGGACCGCGCGGCACCCCGGGCCAGGCGCTCGCGGACCAGGTCGGCGCGGCGCTCCCGCCGCTGCCCGCCGGCAGCGAAAGCCCCGGCATCCAGGCCTACGCCGATCCTGCGCAGGCCTTTGCGGCAGCGCGCGAACGGGCAGGGGAGAATGATAGAATCGTCGTATTCGGATCGTTTCTCACCGTAGCCTCCGTTTTGCAGGCTCTGGGTCGCAAGGCATAGGCAAATCGGGCCATTCGCGTCATGGCGGCCGTGCCGCCGCAATGCCGCAAGGCGCCGCAAGGAATTCTCTTCCATGGGTTTTTTCAAACGCAAAGATCCTGCCGAGCAGGCGCAGGCCTCCAAACGGGCTGCCGTGCCCAGCGAGGTCCAGGCGGCCGAGTTGCGCGGCCGTGCGCGGCGCAGGCTTGCGGGCGCAGTGGCGCTGGTGCTGGCCGCAGTCATCATCCTGCCCATGGTGCTGGACTCTCAGCCCGCCCCGGTCGACGACAACATCCCAATCAAGGTGCCGGAACGCACGACGCCGTTCCAGCCTCAGGTCTCCGAACCCCAGGTTGCCGCGCCCGCCGACCCCTCGGCGTCCGGGGCCACCGACCCGGCCGCGGTGCCTACGCCTCCCGCCGTGAATTCCGTGCCGCCCGTGGCCGCCGCGTCCGGCACGCCCACGACGCCCCACACCACGCAGCCGGCCACCCCGCCCGCGACGCCTGCCGTCCCGCCGGCCACGCCGCCCAAGCCCGAAACCAAGCCCAAGCCCGAGCCCGCCAAGCCGGCCACGCCGGCCAAGCCTGAAACGCGTTCCGACGACGGCGCACGCGCCCTGGCGCTGCTCGAGGGCCGCAGTGCGCCGGCATCGGCGCCCAAGCCGGAAGCGTCCAAACCCGCCGCCGCGAAGGGCAATTTCGTGCTGCAGATCGCTGCCTACACGACGTCCGAAGACGCCCAGTCGCGCCGCGGCAAATTGCATCAGGCCGGCGTCACCAACGCCTTTGTCGAGCAGGCCACGATCAATGGCAAGCAGCAGTACCGTCTGCGCGTGGGGCCGTTCCCGTCGCGCGAGGCGGCCCAGGCGGCCCAGGCGCGGTTGCGCACGCTGGGCTATGACAATGGTTTCATTGCCGCCCAATAGTGACCGGCTTCGACTTCGTCGTGCTGGCCATCCTGGTGGTATCGGGTGTGCTGGGCCTGGTGCGCGGCCTGCTCAAAGAGGTGCTGTCGCTGGTCGCCTATCTGCTGGCCTTCGTGGCCGCGATATGGTGGGGGCCCACGGTGTACACCTGGCTGGAGCCCTATATTGAAACGACGCTGCTGCGCATGGGAGTTTCCTACGCGGCGGTGTTCATCATCGTGTTGCTCGGCGTGGGGTTGGTCAATATGACGCTTGCCGCCCTGATCCGCAGCACCGGACTCAGCCCCGCCGATCACGGCCTGGGCGGAATGTTCGGGCTGGCCCGTGGTCTATTGATCGTGCTGGCGCTGGTCGCCGCCGCAGGGTATACGCCGCTGCCGCAAGAGCCGTGGTGGCAGGACGCCATGTTTTCGCATTCGGCCATCGAGGCCATCAAACATATCAAGACGTGGCTGCCGCCAACCCTGGCGACGTGGCTGCCGTACTGATTAGCTTCAAATCAACCAGGAAATCTCACCATGTGTGGAATCGTAGGGGTCATCGGGCGCGGGCCGGTCAACCAGCTGCTCTATGACAGCTTGCTGCTGTTGCAGCATCGCGGGCAGGACGCCGCGGGCATTGCGACGTCGCAAGGCAACCAGTTCAATATGTACAAGGCGCACGGCCTGGTGCGCGATGTCTTCCGCACGCGCAACATGCGCGCGCTGCCCGGCACGTCGGGCGTCGGCCAGGTCCGCTATCCCACCGCCGGCTCCAGCGCCAGCGAGGAAGAGGCCCAGCCGTTCTACGTCAATGCCCCGTTCGGCATCATGTTGTCCCACAACGGCAACCTGACCAACTGGCGTGAGCTGCGCGAGTCGCTGTATCGCGTCGATCGCCGCCACATCAACACGAACTCCGATTCCGAAGTCCTCCTGAACGTGCTGGCGCACGAGCTGCAATCGGCCGCCAACGGCGTGTCGCTCGACGAGGACGCCATGTTCCGCGCCGTGTCCGCCCTGCACAAGCGTGTGCGCGGCGCCTATGCCGTCGTGGCCCAGATTTCCGGCTACGGCCTGCTGGCCTTCCGCGATCCCAACGGCATCCGCCCGCTGTGTATCGGCCGCCAGGAAACCGAAGAGGGTGTGGAATGGATGGTTGCCTCGGAATCCGTGGCGCTTGAAGGCAGCGGATTCACGTTCGTGCGCGACGTGGAGCCCGGCGAAGCCGTCTTCATCGACCTGGACGGCCGCATGGTGGCCCGCCAGTGCGCCGACAACCCCCAGCTGGTTCCGTGCATTTTCGAATACGTCTACTTCGCCCGCCCCGATTCGATGATCGACGGCGTGTCGGTGTACGACGCGCGCCTGCGCATGGGTGAGTACCTGGCCGACAAGGTCGCGCGCAACATGCGCCTGGGCGACATCGACGTCGTCATGCCGATTCCCGATTCCTCGCGCCCGGCCGCCATGCAGCTTGCCGCACGCCTGAACCTGGACTATCGCGAAGGGCTCATCAAGAACCGCTACGTGGGCCGTACGTTCATCATGCCGGGCCAGGCCGTGCGCCGGAAGTCGGTGCGCCAGAAGCTCAATGCCATCGGCATGGAATTCAAGGGCAAGAACGTGCTGCTGGTCGACGACTCCATCGTGCGCGGCACGACCAGCCGCGAGATCGTCGACATGGCCCGCGCCGCCGGCGCCAACAAGGTGTACTTCGCCTCGGCCGCGCCTCCGGTGCGCTTCCCCAACGTGTACGGCATCGACATGCCCACGCAGAGCGAGCTCATCGCCACCGGCCGCACGGACGAGGAAATCGCCCGCGCCATTGGCGCGGACAGCCTGGTCTACCAGGACCTGCACGACATGCAGCAGGCCGTGCGCGACATCAATCCCAAGCTGACGCGCTTCGAGGCCTCGTGCTTCGACGGCCAGTACATCACCGGCGACATCACGCCCGAGTACCTGGCCCGCCTGGGGCAATCGCGCTCCGAGCCCGGCAAGGACGAAGATGCGGGCGGCCTGCGCTTCAACATGGGGCACACCTCCGACGAAGCCTGATCGCCGCCGGCGTTTGGCGCAGAACAAAATGCCGTCCCTCGGGACGGCATTTTTTTACCCGTTGAAGATGCGATCTAGCCTTTCGCTTCCCACAGCGGCGTGCGCGTGGCCTCCAGGTGCGTCAGGTATAGGCGCAGGTCGAATTCGTACTGGTGGTAGTGCGGCTCCATGCGCAGGCACATGTTGTAGAAGGCTTTGTTATGGTCCTTCTCCTTCAGGTGCGCCAGCTCGTGCACAGTGATCATCTTCAGGAATGGCGCGGGCACGTTCTTGAACAACGTCGCCACGCGGATCTCGTGCTTGGCCTTCAGCTTGCCGCCTTGCACCCGCGAAATGTAGGTGTGCTGGCCCAGCGCGTGCTGAATCACATGGATCTTGCTGTCGAACACAACCTTGTTGATCTGGTCGCCATTGCGCATGTGGGCGTTCTTCAGCTCGGTCACGTACTGGTACAGCGCCTTGTCGGTGCGCACGTCGTGCGCGCCTTCCGGATAGCGCGCCAGGAGGGCCGCGCCCAGCTTGTCCTGGTCGAGCAGTTTCTGGGCCTGCGCCAGCAGCGGTTCCGGATAGCCGGCCAGGTATTTCAGTGTCTGCATGTGCACGCCGCGTTCACGCGCGGCCGCGCCTGAACGCCACCGGCAGCGCCATGAAGAACAGAATCACAAAGAGCGCCAGGCTCCACAGGGCATATTCAATGCCCAGCACCGGCACCTTGGCGTCCATGCAGGTGGCGTAGATGCCGAACAGCGACGGGATGGCGCTTTCCAGGCCGATGCCGGTCATGAAACGATCGGCAAAGGTCTGGTCGCACGAGAGCATGTTGGCGGCCACGGTGTACTGGTACCAGGCGGCCACGATGCCCGACAGCGACAGCAGGGCGGCCAGAAAGCCGCAGATCCGCGTCAGGGCGCGTCCGCCGCCAAAGCCGCCCACCAGGGCGACGACGCCGATCACCAGGTAAATCAGGCGCTGCAACACGCACCAGGCGCAGGGCGGCATGTCGAAGACGTGCTGGGAAACGAGGGCGATGCCCACGGCGCCGAAGGAGAAGAGGGCGATCAGGCGGAGCAGGCGTTCTGAGCGAGAGGTCATTGTTGCGTTGGAATGGGTTAAACGAGGCCGGCGTGGCGGCCGGCCATGCTTAGGCCTTCGGGACGGGAATTGGTTGCATCACCTGGGTCAGCACGCCCAAAAGGAGTTCCCGGGCGCCCTCCCAGAAGATCTGCACCCCCAGGCACAGCATGATGAAGGCCGACAACCGCATGAAGACAGCGGTGCCATTGTCGCCCAGGCGGTGCAGCATCTGGGCCGCAAAGCGCAGGCAGACATACAGCGTGAGCGAAACGACGATGATGCCAGGAATGGAGCCGGCCAGGCGTACCAGGCTCAATGCGTGATTCTGGTCTCGTAGCGAGACCCCCACCGTGATGGCGGCCGCGATGGAGCCGGGACCGCAACTGATGGGAAAGGTTAGCGGATAGAACGCGCGGGCCTTGGCCATTTCGGGCGTGAACGATTCGGCCATGCGGGCGACGCGTTCGGTGTCGGCATCTGGCGAGTTCACCAGCCGCCAGGCGCTGGCGATCACCAGCATGCCCCCGCCCACGCGCACGATCGACAGCGAGATGCCAAAGAAGCTGAGAAGCACGTTGCCCGCGACCATGGCCACGATCAGCATCAGGCACACGTTGGTGGCGACCCGCTTGGCCAGCACCACCCGCGTGGCGGACGAAGCGCCCTCGGTCAGCGAGAGGAAGATGGGGGCGATCGCGGGTGGGTTCAGAAACGGCAGCAGGGTGGCCAGCGCAAAGAAAAAGCTGCCACCGAAAACGCGCAGATAGTCATTGAGCTGCATGGGAGCAAGCATCGCCTGGCCGAAAACCCGGATTGTATGCGGTCCGGGCGGGGTCTGGCGATGCGGGCTCAGGTGGCGCGCTGCTGGGCCTCGCCGCCGGAAAGCGCGTCCAGGATGTCGCGTTCGAACTGCATCTGGCTGCGGGGGCGCGCCAGGGCGGACCCGTCCACGATGAACACGTCCTCGACGCGGTCGCCCAGCGTCATGATCTTGGCCATGAGCAGGTTGACCTCGTGGCGGGCAAAGACGCGCGCCAGGGCATGCAGCAGCCCCGGCCGGTCGGTCGCCGTGACGGACAGGCGCCACGATGTGCTGCGCTCGTCCGGCTGCAGTTCGGCTTGCGGCATGACCGGAAACACGCGAGACACGCGCGACTGCCGGCCGCGTCCGTACCATCCGCCGCGCCCGGGCTGGGCCTGCGCGGCTGCTTGCGGGTCCTTCAGCCGCTCGGCCAGTTCGTGCTCGACCAGCGTGGCCTGCGCCCGCAGGTCGCTGGCGCCTTCCGGCAGCAGCACGATAAAGCTGTCCAGCGCCCAGCCATGACGGGTCGTGTGGATACGCGCGTCCTGAATGGACAGGGACTTGGCGTCGAAATACCCGCAGATCGCCACGAACAGGTCGGGGGCATCGCGCGTGTAGACCATGATCTGCAGGCCTTCGCCCTGCTCGGTGGGGCGCGCCTTGACCACCGCGCGCGTGGGCTCGACCTGGTGATACAGATGGCGCGTGTGCCAGGCGATGTCCGAGGCGTCGTGCCGCAGGAAGTACGCCACGTCCAGCTGATTCCAGAAGGCTTCGCGCGCGTCGTCGCGCAGACCGGCCAGGCGGGTCAGCCGCGCCGCTTCTTCCTTGCGTTCAGCCAGCACCGTATGGGCGTCGGCGTGGGCGCCGCCCAGCGCGGCCAACGTCAGCTTGTACAGGTCTTCCAGCAGCTTGCCCTTCCAGGCGTTCCAGACCTTGGGGCTGGTGCCGCGGATGTCGGCCACCGTCAGCAGATAAAGCGCGGTCAGATGGCGTTCGTCCTTGACCGTCGCGGCAAACTCCTTCACCACGTCGGGATCGGACAGATCACGCTTTTGCGCCACCGCCGACATCAGCAGATGCTGACGCACCAGGAACTCCACCAGCTTGGCGTCTTCGGGATCCATGCCGTGGTCGGCGGCAAACTTGCGCACCTCGCGCGCGCCCAGTTCAGAATGGTCGCCGCCGCGGCCCTTGGCGATGTCGTGAAACAGCGCGGCCACGTACAGCAGCCAGTGACGGTCCAGGCCCGCGATCAGCTGGCTGGCCAACGGATATTCCTGCGCGTGCTCGGGCATGGTGAAACGGCGCAGGTTGCGCACCACCGCAAGCGTGTGCTGGTCCACCGTATAGGCATGGAAAAGATCGTGCTGCATCTGGCCCACGATGCGGCGGAACACCGGCAGGTAACGCGGCAGGATGTTCAGCATGGTCATGCGCCGTAATTCGTGGACGATGCCGCGCGGCTGCTGCAGGATCTGCAGGAACAGCTTGCGGTTGACCGGATTGCGGCGGAACTGCGCGTCGATGCGGTGACGCGAATGCCAGATGGCGCGCAGCGTGCGGGCAGACATGCCCGTCAGCTCGGGGTGCTGCTGCATCACCAAAAAAGCGCGCAGGAGCAGGGTGGGATTGCGCTCGAAGCCGTCGTCCCGAATGATGTCCAGGCGGTCGCGCAGGTTGCGGAAATCGTCGTCGATGTCGCGCGCGTCGCTGTCGGGGCGGGGAAACAGCCGCTCCTCGATGTTCTGCACCAGGATGCCGTTCAGCTGCGTCACCAGCCGTGCCGCCCAGTAGTAGCGCTGCATCAGCAGTTCGCTGCCGCGCCGCGTGGCAGTCGCATGGATGCCGTAGACCTCGGCCAGCGCGGGCTGCAGGTCGAACAGCACCCGGTCTTCGCGCCGGTTGGCCAGCAGGTGCAGTTCGATGCGCAGGCGCTTGAAGGCTTGCTCGGCCTTGCGCAGGTCGCGCGCCTCGGACGAGGTCAGCAGACCCGCCTGCGCCACCGACCGCCAGTTGTTGCCAAACCCGGCGGCCCGGGCCATCCACAGGATGACCTGCAGATCGCGCAGCCCGCCGGGCGATTCCTTGCAATTGGGTTCCAGCGCGTAGGGCGTGTCGTGGTAGCGCCCGTGGCGCTGCTGCATTTCGACGCGCTTGGCCAGAAAGAAAGCTTGCGGATCGAGCCGCGACTTGGTGGCCGCGTCGAACTTGCGCATCAGCACGCGGCTGCCGGCCAGCCAGCGGGATTCCAGCAGGGCGGTTTCCACGGTGATGTCGGCGTCCGCCTCGCGTTCGCAGTCCTCGATGGTGCGCACGCTGTGGCCCGGCTCCAGTCCCAGATCCCACAGCGACGCCACCAGCTTTTCGATCGCGCTTTCCTCGTCGGGCGTCGGCGCATGCGGCAGCAGGATCAGCAGATCGACGTCGGAGTGGGGGTAGAGCTCGCCGCGGCCATAGCCGCCCACGGCCGCCAGCGTGGCGCCGACCGGCAGCGGGCAATGCTTGACCAGATCCCGCAGGGCGGCATCCACGATGCGCCGCAGCTCGGTCAGCAGGATATCGGGGCGTTCGTGTTCCCGGAACTGGGCCACCGCGGCCCGCCGGGATTCCTGAATGCGTTCGCGCAGCTGGGTAAGGATTTCGGCGGTCATGGATGGCTGCGGTGCTTCAGACGGCGGGGATGACGATGGGTTCGGTGATGAACGCGGGCGGCTGGGGCATGCCGGGCGACAGGGTCAGGACCTCGTAGCCGGTCTCCGTCACGCAGACGGCGTGTTCCCATTGCGCGGACAGGCTGTGGTCGCGCGTGACCACGGTCCAGCCGTCGGCCAGTTGGCGGATCTCGCGGCGCCCGGCGTTGATCATCGGCTCGATCGTGAACAGCATGCCGGTCACCAGCTTGACGCCCGTGCCGGGCTTGCCGTAGTGCAGGACCTGGGGATCTTCGTGAAAGCGCTGCCCGATGCCGTGGCCGCAGAATTCGCGCACCACCGAAAATCCGTTGGACTCGGCGTGCTTCTGGATGGCGTTGCCGATGTCGCCCAGGGTGGCGCCGTTCCTGACCTGCTGGATGCCCTTCCACATGCACTCGAACGTGATGTCGGACAGGCGCCGGGACAAAATGGACTGTTCGCCCACCGCGTACATCCGGCTCGTGTCGCCGAACCAGCCATCCTTGATGATGGTGACGTCGATGTTCAATGAGTCCCCATTTTTCAGCACCTTGTCGCCAGGGATGCCATGGCACACCTGGTGATTCACGGAGGTACAGATGGCGCCGGGGAAGGGCGGGTAGCCGGGGGGCGCGTAGCCGACCGTGGCGGACTTCACCTTCAGTTCGTCGGTCAGGTACTCCAGGCAGAGGCGGTCGAGTTCGCCGGTGGTAACGCCCGGTTTGACGTGCGGCGTGATGAAATCGAGAACTTTGGCGGCGTCCTGGCAGGCGGCGCGCATCTTGGCCAGGTCGGCCGGATCAGTGATTGTGCCCATGGAAAGCTTGCGATATGTCGCTTGAATGTCTGCTTGAAAGAATAGTAGAATTATAGGCTTCCCTAAAAATTTGGGGAGCAATCGGGTTACCGGCAAGAAGGGTCTGCACCGCCAGTGCCATGGCAAGAGCTTCGGCAAAAGCCAACGCTCAGGCAGTCTGACCCCCAGCCAAACCCGGCGGGTGCTGGCCTTTGGGTTCAGGGCACACCCGGCAGGATTATTCGGTCATGCGCGGTTCTTCATAAGATCACGCGGCAGGCCCTGAAGTTTCACCGCAAGCGAAGGTTGTGGAGCGAATTCGGGCAAGCCGCAGGGTGTTGGGAAGCAGTCGGGCGTCGATCGGGATCCAGCCGGATGCGTTCGGGGCATGAATGCCGCCGCCAGCTGGGCGCGGTGTGCTTGCAAGCCCGGAAGTGTTTTCGAGCGGCGATGCAGGTTCGGTATGGGCGCTGGATTAAGTTCTTGGAAATGCGCTGAAAAGCGCACCCTGAAAAGGGCATTCCTGAAAAGGATCCTGAAGAACTGCCACAGCGGCCTGATGCGCGGGCTGGCCTAGCGGCCAGGTTTGCGAAGAACTGGATTTCGCCGCCAACAAAACAATTCCGGGTGCGTCTCGAAGAAACTTCCAGGAGTCTCCTGGAGTGTCGGAAAGACGCAATGCAAGAATCTTGTGGTGGCGGCCGTCTGGGTTTATCGCGGCAGCGTAGTAGAAGTCGTTAAAGGCGAGCCGCTACAGGCAACGCGCCTGGAGCGTCGTAGTTATTGCGGCAGTGATCGGCCGGCCCGGTTAAAATCTTTGTCATCCCGCGTTTTGCGGGAAATCGCGCGCAACACCACCCAGGGTGTCAGCAAGATGCTGATGCAGGTGCGGCGCAAGAAACCAACCCTTGGAGAATTAAATGTCTTTGATGCGCGAAATGCTGGAAGCGGGTGTCCACTTTGGTCACCAGACCCGTTACTGGAACCCCAAGATGGCTCAGTACATCTTCGGTCACCGCAACAAGATTCACATCATCAACCTCGAAAAGACGGTTGATAAGTACCAGGAAGCCACCAAGTTCGTGAAGCAGTTGGCTGCTCGCGGCGGCAACATCCTGTTCGTCGGCACGAAGCGCGCCGCTCGCGAGCTGGTCGCTGCTGAAGCCGCCCGTTGCGGCATGCCCTACGTCGACGCCCGCTGGCTCGGCGGCATGCTGACCAACTTCAAGACGGTCAAGACCTCGGTCAAGCGCCTGAAGGACATGGAAGCCGTGGTCGCCGAAGGCGGCGCCGAGCGCATGATCAAGAAGGAAGGCCTGCTGTTCCAACGCGAACTGGACAAGCTGAACAAGTCGATCGGCGGCATCAAGGACATGAACGGTCTGCCCGATGCCATGTTCGTGATCGACGTCGGCTACCACAAGATCGCCATCGCCGAAGCCAAGACCCTGGGCATCCCCGTGGTCGCCGTGGTTGACACCAACCACTCGCCCGAAGGCATCGACTACGTGATCCCCGGCAACGACGACTCGGCCAAGGCCATCGCGCTGTACGCCAAGGGCATCGCCGACGCCGTCCTGGAAGGCCGCGAGCAAAACCTGAACGGTCTGGTCGAAGAGCTGGGCGAAGGTCAGGAAGAGTTCGTCGAAGTGCAAGACAACCAGGCCTAAGCCTGTTGTCATGTCCGGCGGGTAAGGTCTGGAAGCGGCGCCGCATCTGGTCCGCTTTCGCCCCGCCGGCGCTGCGAAGCTGGGCTCCCATCTTCCAGGCCCGCCACGTGCGGGCGTCTCATCGAATCAAATCACAGCCCCGGCCCGCCGGGGCGTGTCTTAGCAAAATTTGGAGCAAACATGGCTGAAATTACCGCTGCCCTGGTCAAGGAACTGCGCGAAAAGACTGACGCGCCCATGATGGAATGCAAGAAGGCCCTGACGGAAGCTGAAGGCGACCTGGCCCGCGCTGAAGAAATCCTGCGCGTCAAGCTGGGCAACAAGGCCAGCAAGGCCGCCGCCCGCGTCACCGCCGAAGGCCTGATCGGTCTGTTCATCTCCGCCGACGCCAAGAAGGGCGCCGTCATCGAAATCAACTGCGAAACCGACTTCGTCGCCAAGAACGACGACTTCGTCGGCTTCGTGAACAAGCTGGCTGAGCTGGTCGCCACGCAGAACCCGGCCGACGTGGCCGCGCTGTCGGCGCTGCCCTTCGGTGAAGGCACCGTCGAAACCACCCGCACCGCCCTGATCGGCAAGATCGGCGAAAACATCTCGATCCGCCGCTTCGAGCGCATCGAGACCGCCAACTCGCTGGCCAGCTACGTGCACGGCGGCAAGATCGGCGTGCTGGTCGAATACACCGGCGCCGAGGAAGTGGGCAAGGACCTGGCGATGCACATCGCCGCCACCAAGCCCAAGGCCCTGAACGCCGACGGCGTGAACCCTGCCGACATCGCCGCCGAGCGCTCGGTTGCCGAGCAGAAGGCCGCCGAATCCGGCAAGCCGGCCGACATCGTCGCCAAGATGGTCGAAGGCTCGGTCGTGAAGTTCCTGAAGGAAGTGACGCTGCTGTCGCAGCCGTTCGTCAAGAGCGACAAGCACACGGTCGAACAGCACCTGAAGGAAAAGGGCGCATCGATCAGCAAGTTCGTGCTGTTCGTCGTCGGCGAAGGTATCGAGAAGAAGACCAGCGACTTTGCCGCTGAGGTTGCCGCCGCCGCCGCTGGCGCCGCCTGACCTCTAGGTAGTGCTTAAAGGCCGGCGCTAGATTAAATTCTAGTCCGGCCTTTTTCGCCGCATGGGCCCCCAAAGGCAGACGCCGATGGGGCAGCCAACCCGCCAGGCGGGCGCGGTGCTGGGGGTCAACCCCATTCTTGTCTTACACTTTCGTCGGATTGTTCTTCGGGATATCACCTATGAGCAGCAGGGCATACAAACGGGTTCTTCTCAAACTTTCCGGCGAGGCGCTGATGGGCGACGATGCATTTGGCATCAATCGCTCCACCATCGTCCGTATGACCGATGAGATCGCTGAAGTCGCCGCCGCAGGCGTCGAATTGGCCATCGTCATCGGCGGAGGCAACATCTTCCGTGGCGTCGCCCCGGGTGCGCAGGGCATGGACCGCGCCACCGCCGACTACATGGGCATGATGGCCACCATCATGAACGCGCTTGCGCTGCAAGACGCGCTCAAGCACAAGGGTATCGACACCCGGGTACAATCCGCGCTGAATATCGATCAGGTCGTCGAGCCCTACATCCGGCCCAAGGCCTTGCGTTACCTCGAAGAGGGCAAGGTCGTGATCTTCGCCGCGGGTACCGGCAATCCCTTCTTCACCACCGACACGGCTGCGGCACTGCGCGGCGCCGAGATCGGCGCGGAGATCGTGCTGAAGGCCACCAAGGTGGACGGCATCTACAGTGCGGATCCCAACAAGGATCCCACCGCGACGCGTTACGCGCGCATCAGCTTCGACGAGGCGATCGTTCGCCGCCTTGAAGTCATGGACGCCACCGCCTTCGCGTTGTGCCGCGACCAGAAATTGCCGATCAAGGTGTTTTCGATCAATAAGTCCGGCGCGCTCAAGCGAGTCGTGAGCGGCGAGGACGAAGGCACGTTGGTACACGTTTAAAGAAAAGGAAATTCCATGAGCGCAGCAGAAATCCGCAAATCCGCCGAAGCCAGGATGGCCAAGTCGCTTGATACGCTCAAGACCAACCTGGCCAAGATCCGCACGGGCCGCGCCCACACCGGCATCCTGGACCACGTGCAGGTCGAATACTACGGCTCGCCCGTGCCGGTCGGCCAGGTCGCCAACGTGAACCTGGTCGATGCCCGCACCATCAGCCTGCAGCCTTACGAAAA
The DNA here is from genome assembly GCF_029866465.1 of Achromobacter mucicolens. NCBI lineage: Bacteria > Pseudomonadati > Pseudomonadota > Betaproteobacteria > Burkholderiales > Alcaligenaceae > Achromobacter > Achromobacter mucicolens. Next base: position 2,320,350 of record NZ_CP123364.1, read on the forward strand.
GCACATGGCCGGCCCGATCGAAAAGGCCATCCGTGAGTCGGACCTGGGCCTGAACCCCATCTCGATGGGCGACACGATCCGCGTTCCGATGCCCGCGCTGACCGAAGAACGCCGCCGCGACCTGACCAAGGTCGTGCGCAGCGAAGGCGAAGACGCCAAGATCGCGGTGCGTAACCTGCGCCGTGAGGCCAACGAAGCGCTCAAGAAGCTGGTCAAGGACAAGGAAATCTCCGAGGACGACGAACGCCGTTCGCAGGACGACGTCCAGAAGCTGACGGATCGCGCCGTCGCCGACATCGACAAGATGGTCGTCCAGAAAGAAGCCGAAATCATGACCGTATAATCCCAACACGCCACGCGGCGCCGCTTTGTCGGCCCGCGTGGCGTCAGGATTTCGTTGCACATGCGCCGTCCTGTCCATTGCCTCGCGGTACTTCCTCGTAGCGATGGAAACGACGGCGCAGGTTTTTTCCCGTATTCGTGTCTTTCGCCGGTCCGCCGCGCGCAGCCCCCAAACTAATGGCAACAAGTTCGACTCAGGCGGTTCCCGATATCCGCGACATCCCCGAGCACGTCGCTATCATCATGGATGGCAACGGCCGCTGGGCGACGCGGCGTCTGCTGCCTCGCACGGCCGGGCACGCCAAAGGCGTGCAGGCCGTCCGCCGCGTGGTCGAGGCGTGCGGTCGCGCGGGTGTGCGCTACCTGACGTTGTTTGCGTTCAGTTCCGAGAACTGGCGCCGTCCGGCCGAAGAAGTCTCGCTCCTGATGCGCCTGTTCGTGCAGGCGCTCGAGCGCGAGGTCGGCAAGCTGCAAGAGCAGGGCGTGCGCCTGCACGTCATCGGCGACCTGAGCGCCTTCGAACCGCGCCTGCGCGAGCTGATCGCCGCTGCGCAAGAGCGCACCGCGCATAACGACCGGCTGCACCTGACCGTCGCCGCCAACTACGGCGGCCGTTGGGACATCCTGCAAGCCACCCGCGCCATGCTGGCGGCCGAGCCCGACCTGGCCGCGCACCCAGAACGGGTGGACGAGGAGCGTCTTTCCCGGCACCTTTCCATGGCATGGGCCCCCGAGCCCGACCTGTTCATCCGCACCGGCGGTGAGCAGCGCATTTCCAATTTCCTGATCTGGCAGATGGCGTACGCGGAGTTCTACTTCACGGACCGCTACTGGCCGGATTTCGGCGCCAATGAACTCATGGCCGCCTTTGATTGGTACCGCACGCGCGAGCGCCGCTTCGGCCGCACCAGCGCACAAGTCAGCGAAGCGGCTGCAAAGTAAGCTGAACGCGACGCGCGCGTCTTTCCAGGCTGCACAAGAGGAGACCGTCACATGCTGGGCCAGCGTATCGTTACCGCCGTCGTTTTGTTGGCCATTCTGGCCGCCGCCATGGCGAGCGCCAATCCCTGGTGGTTCGTCGCGCTGCTGGCCCTTGCGGCCGCGTGCGCCAACTGGGAGTGGTTGCGCCTGACGCTGCCGCAACCGCCTTCCCCCCTCATCTCCATCGGTGTCGCCGTCCTGCTGTTCGCTGGCATGCTGGTGCTGACGTCCGCGTGGCTGGCGGGTGACCGGACCGGCGCGGGCGATCCCGGCTGGGTGCTGCGCTACCTGGTGCCGGCCGTGTCCGCCGTCTGGCTGTTTGCCGGCGTGGCCGCCGTGGTGCGCGGGCGCGCCGACGCGCCGCCGGCCAGTCTGGCGTGGTCGGTCTTCTCCGTCCCGGCCGCGTTTGCCGCTTGGGCGGTGCTGGCGCAGATGTACGTGGCGCGCGGCGCCGTGTTCGTCGTGTCGCTGCTGGCCCTCGTCTGGGTGGCCGATATTGCCGCTTACTTTGCCGGCCGGGCCTTCGGCAAGCGTAAACTGGCTCCGCGAGTGAGTCCGGGCAAGACCATCGAAGGCGCCATTGCTGGCGTCCTGGGCGCGGTGGTGTGGATCGGGCTGTCCAGCCTGTGGGACGGCACCTTCGGTCACGCCCTGGTGGAACGCTGGACTTTCTGGCTCGCTCTGCCGATCGCCGCGGTGCTGGGCGTGCTGTCCATTGTGGGAGACCTGTTCGAGTCGCTGCTCAAGCGCCGCGCGGGCCGCAAGGATTCCAGCACACTCTTGCCTGGCCATGGCGGCGTCTATGACCGGATCGATGCGATTCTTCCCGTCGCGCCGTTCGCGCTACTTTTGTCTGGAGTCTTGTTTTGACGGCTTTTCAACGTGTCGTCGTGCTGGGATCGACCGGTTCGATTGGTGAAAGCACGCTGGACGTGATTGCCCGCCACCCGCAGCGGATGGCGGTTTACGCGCTTTCGGCCCACAGCCGGATGCAACGGCTGGCCGAGCAGGCGCTGGCCAGCCGGGCCGCGGTCGTCGTGGTGCCCGACGCCGCCGCCCGCCAGAAATTCATCGATGCCTGGACGGGCGGGCAATCCATGCCCGAGATCCGCGTGGGCGCACAGGCGCTGGCCGACACCGCCGCGGATTCGCAGTGCGACACCGTGATGGCCGCCATCGTGGGCGCCGCAGGCCTGCCTTCGGCGCTTGCCGCCGCGCGCGCCGGCAAGCGCGTGCTGCTCGCCAACAAAGAGGCGCTGGTCGCCGCCGGCACGCTTTTCATGCAGGCCATCCGCGACAATGGCGCCGAATTGCTGCCCATCGACAGCGAACACAACGCCATCTTCCAATGTCTGCCGCACCAAGGCCGTGCCGATGCGCCGCAGCAGCCGGCCAAGGGCGTGCGCCGTTTGCTGCTGACCGCGTCGGGTGGGCCTTTCCGCGGCCGCGACCTGGAAGATCTGCACGACATCACCCCCGAGCAGGCCTGCGCCCACCCCAACTGGAGCATGGGCCGCAAGATCTCCGTCGATTCGGCCACGATGCTGAACAAGGGGCTTGAGGTCATCGAAGCGCACTGGTTGTTCGCGATGCCGGCCGATCGGATCGACGTGGTCGTGCACCCGCAGAGCGTCGTGCATTCGATGGTCGAGTACGACGACGGTTCGGTGCTCGCGCAGCTGGGCCAGCCCGACATGCGCACGCCCATCGCGTACGGCCTTGGCTTTCCCGACCGCATCGAGAGCGGCGTAAGCCCGCTGGATTTGACCCGGCATGGCCGCTTGGACTTCGAAAAGCCGGATCTGACCCGCTTTCCGTGCCTGGCGCATTCCTTTGCCGCGATGCGGGCGGGGCAGGGCGCCTGCGTGGTGCTCAATGCGGCCAACGAGGTGGCGGTTGACGCATTTCTGGACGGGCGGCTGGCCTACACCTGGATTCCGCGGGTCATCGAGGCTGCGCTCGAGTGGCAGGCGCGGCAAGCATCTGTTACGCTCAGCAGTCTTGACGACGTACTTGCGCTTGACGCCGAGGCGCGCGCCTTTGCGGGCAACCTCGGACTGGCCTGATGGCGGGCCGCGATTGCCTCTGCGTTTGCCTCTGATTTCCTAGATTCCGACCCCATGCTTTTCACCTTGCTGGCCTTTGCGGTAGCGCTCGGCTCACTGATCATTTTCCATGAGCTTGGGCACTATTGGGTCGCCCGCCTTTGCGGTGTGAAGGTCCTGCGTTTCTCGGTGGGCTTTGGCAAGGTCATCCTGCGCCGCACCGACCGGCACGGCACCGAATGGGCGGTATCCGCGCTGCCGCTGGGCGGCTACGTCAAGATGCTGGACGATGCGCCGCCTGGGGCCTCGCCGGCCGTGGCGGCTTCCGCCTTCAACACCAAGCCTGTGGGCCAGCGCATCGCCATCGTGGCCGCTGGCCCCATCTTCAATCTGATCCTCGCGGTGTTCCTGTATGCGTGCCTGAACATGGCCGGCACCGAGGAGCCCGTCGCCATCATCGCGCCGCCCGCGGCCGAGACCCCCGCAGCGCGGGCTGGCCTGTTGGCCGGCGACCGCATCCTGGCCATCGATGGCCAGGAGGTCGCCTCGTGGTCCGACGCCCGCTGGCGTCTGATGGACGTCATGTCCACCGGCGGGCGCGCCAGCATCGAGGTCAGCACGCCGTCCGGCGCCGTCCAGCGGCGCGAACTCGATCTTCCCCCCAACACGATGGACCCGGCCGAGGGCGACCCGCTTGCCGCGGCCGGCGTGCGTCTGGCCCAGCCCAAGCCCGCCGTGCGCGCGGTGATCGACGGCGGAGAAGGGCAGGCCGCCGGCCTGCGCGCGGGTGACCTGGTCGTGGCCGTCAATGGCCAGCCGGCGCCCGACACCGGCGCGCTCGTCAAGCAGATCCAGGAAAGCGCCGGCAAGCCGCTCGCCCTGACCGTGGTCCGGGATGGTGCCAACGTCACCCTGAATGTCACGCCTCGCCCTGAAGTCGTCAACGGCCAGGAAATCGGCCGATTGGGCGTGCAACTGGGCGGCAACGTGCCGATGGTGACCGTGCGCTATGGCGTCTTCGACAGCCTCTGGCGCGGCGCCGTCCGCACCTGGGACACCGCCTGGTTTTCGCTGCGCATGATGGGCCGCATGGTGACGGGCGACGTGTCGTGGCGCAATGTGAGCGGTCCGGTCACGATTGCGGACTACGCCGGCCAGACCGCCCGGATCGGAATTGTTGCGTATATCGCCTATATCGCATTGATCAGTATCAGCCTGGGCGTTTTAAATTTGCTTCCCATTCCTATGCTGGATGGTGGCCATCTGCTGTACTATCTCGTCGAAATTGTGCGGGGCAGCCCCCCGCCCGCAAGATGGATCGACATCGGACAACGCGCCGGCATAGGCATATTGGCAAGCCTGATGGGGCTTGCGCTGTTCAACGATTTCACGCGTTTGTTCACTTGAACGCCATTTAGCATAAAATCCCCCGCCATTTGCACGACCGAGGATACTCAAGGATGTCTTTTCGCCGGATGTTTCAACACAAAAAGGGTGTACTGCCGGGTCTCGTAGCCGCGCTGATGTTGCCGGCCTTGGCCCACGCCTTCGAACCCTTTGTCGTGCGGGATATCCGCGTGGAGGGTATTCAACGAACCGACGCCGGCACTGTCTTTGGTTATCTGCCTGTCAAGGTCGGCGAGAAATTCACCGAAGAAGAAGCCACCGAAGCCATCCGCCGTTTGTATGGCACGGGCTTTTTCACCGACGTTCAGATCCAGACGGACAATAATGTCGTCGTCGTGGTCGTTCAAGAACGTCCCACCATCGCGTCCGTTAACTTCAACGGCATGCGCGAATTCGATTCCAAGGCCATCACCACCTCGCTGGCGCAAGTCGGTTTTGCGGAAGGCCGCATTTTCGACCGCTCCATGCTCGAGCGCGCCGAGTACGAACTGAAGCAGCAGTATCTGTCCAAGGGCAAATATGGCGTCGAAGTCACTTCCACCGTCACGCCGCTGCCGCGTAACCGCGTCGGCGTGAGCTTCGACGTGTTCGAAGGCTCGGTTGCCCGCATTCAGGAAATCCGTTTCGTCGGCAACAAGGCCTTTTCCGAAAGCGACCTGCTGGACGAATTCAAGCTGACCACCCCCGGCTGGCTGACCTGGTACACCGATACCGATAAATACTCGCGCGAAAAGCTCGAGGGCGACCTCGAACGCCTGCGCTCGTTCTACCTGGACAAGGGTTACCTGGAGTTCTCGGTCGAGCCGCCGCAGGTCACCATTTCGCCGGATCGCCAGGACATCCGCATCACGATCACCGTCCACGAAGGCGAGCCCTACAAGGTGCGCAGCGTCAAGCTGGCCGGCAACCTGCTGGGCCTGGACAAGGAAATCAACGACCTGGTGCAGATCAAGGCAGGCGAGACCTTCTCGGCCGCCAAGACCAATGATTCCGCCAAGGCGATCACCGACTACCTGGGTGAGCTGGGCTACGCGTTCGCCAACGTCAACCCGAACCCGCAACTGGACCGCGCCAAGCATGAAGCCGACTTGACGTTCTACGTCGATCCGAGCCGCCGCGTCTACGTGCGCCGCATCCAGATCGGCGGCAACACCCGTACCCGCGACGAAGTCGTGCGCCGCGAAATGCGCCAGCAGGAAGCTGCCTGGTACGACGCCGGCGACATCAAGACCTCGCGCGATCGCGTCGACCGTCTGGGTTACTTCAGCGACGTCAACGTCAAGACCGAGCCGGTCCCGGGCTCCCCCGACCAGGTCGACGTCAACGTCGACGTGAAGGAAAAGCCCACCGGCATGATCAACCTGGGCGTGGGCTACGGCTCGTCCGAAAAGGCCATTCTGTCGGCCGGTATCAGCGAAGACAACGTCTTCGGCAGCGGCACCAACCTGACGCTGCAACTGAACACCAGCAAGACGAACCGCGCCGTGGTGCTGTCGCATACCGATCCGTACTGGACCAAGGACGGCATCAGCCGCACCACGTCGGCGTACTACCGCGTGACCGAGCCCTGGAACAACAACGACGGTGACTACCGCGTCAAGGCCTTGGGCCTGGGCATGAACTTCGGTATCCCGATCTCGGAGTACGACCGCATCTTCCTGGGCGGCAACTTCGAACGCAACCAGATCGACCTGTACAACAACTCGCCGGCGGCCTACGAAAGTTTCGTTGACCAGTATGGCGATGCGACGAACTCGGTGATCCTGAGCGCCGGCTGGTCCAAGGACACGCGTGACAGCGCGCTGGCGCCGACCAAGGGTTCGTACACGCGCCTGAAGGCCGACGTGTCGACCATCGATCTGCAATACACGATGCTGACGGCGCAACAGCAGTATTACGTGCCGCTGGGCGGCTCGTACACCCTGGCGCTGAACGGCATGGTCGATTGGGGCCAGAGCTACGGCAGCAAGGATTACCCGGTCATCAAGAACGTCTATGCCGGCGGTATCGGCACCGTCCGCGGCTACGAAGGCTCGTCGCTGGGTCCGCGCGACGTCAAGACGGGCGATTACCTGGGCGGCACGCGCCGCATCGTGGCCAACGCCCAGCTGTACCTGCCGTTCCCGGGCGCCTCGAAGGATCGCACCCTGCGCTGGTTCATCTTCAGCGACGCCGGTCAGGTGTCGGCGGGCAGCGGCTTGTCCTGCACCCGTGGCCGCGACAACACCGAGGTCGAGGATCCGTGCGGCTGGCGTTTCTCGGCCGGTATCGGCCTGTCTTGGCAATCGCCGATGGGCCCGCTGCAGCTGTCGTATGCGCGACCGCTTAATTCCAAGCCGGGCGACGACAAGCAAAGCTTCCAGTTCCAGATCGGGACGGGATTCTAAGCGAGGCGTTACTCTTGAAAACAAGGGCGCGGCCCCCTGGTCCAGCGTCCTTGCTGTTTAGTGGCACAATACACACTTTGGCTTTGCCTTACTGGAAGGTGAGATTTTCATGATGTCTGATTTCGCACTTAAATCATCGAAGACGCTGGGCGCCAAGCGCCGTGGCAAGCTGGGCGGCTCCATTGCCCTGGTGGGTGCGCTCATTCTCGGTTCGGCTGCCGCGATCCCCGCGCAAGCGCAAGGCACCAAAATCGGTTTCGTCAATACCGAACGCATCCTGCGCGAATCGGGTCCGGCCAAGACTGCCCAAAGCAAGATCGAAGCCGAATTCAAGAAGCGCGACGACGAACTCCAGCGCCTGAACAACAGCCTGCGCTCGCAAGCCGAGAAGTTCGACAAGGACGCCCCCGTCCTGTCGGAATCCGACCGCGTCAAGCGCCAACGCGAACTGGCCAACCTGGACACCGACCTGCAGCGCAAGCGCCGCGAGTTCCAGGAAGACTTCAACCGCCGCCGCAACGAAGAATTCTCGGGCATCGTGTCCAAGGCCAATGACGCCATCAAGCGCATTGCCGAACAGGAAAACTACGACCTGATCATCCAGGACGCGGTGACGGTCAACCCGCGCATCGACATCACCGACAAGGTGATCCAGAGCCTGGGCAAGTAAAGCGATACCCGTCTAGTCATGCCGGTTTTACTGGATCTTGCCCGCGCGCCGACACTTGAAGCATTGTTGAGCGCCGCCAATACCCAGGGTATGGACTGGCGTATCAGTGCGGTTCCCGGCGCAGACCCCATGCGGGTCTGCGGCATCGGGACCCTGTCTTCGGCCGGCCCCCAGGAAATCACTTTCCTGTCCAATCCCCGTTACCAAAGCCAGCTTGGCGCAACCGGAGCGGGGGCGGTCATCGTCTCCACCGACGTCGCCGAGGCGCTCGAAGCCCAGGGCAGCGACCGCCCGCCATTTGCGCTGGTCGTCTGCAAGCATCCCTATCTGCTCTACGCGCGCGTCGCGCAGTGGTTCGACACTGCCCGCAGACCCGCCTTGCCTGCTGAAACCCATCCCTCCGCCGTGGTTGCGCCCGACGCAATCATCGAAGAAGGCGTGCGGATCGGCCCGAACTGCGTCGTCGAAGCCGGCGTGCGCATCGGACGGGGCACGGTGCTGGGTCCGGGTTGCGTCATCGGCGCCGGATCGTCCATCGGGCCCGATGGCCGGCTGCATGCCAACGTCACGCTGTATGAAGGCGTCAAGATCGGCGCCCGAGTCATCCTGCACAGCGGTTCGGTGCTGGGGGCCGATGGTTTCGGCTTCGCGCCGGATCCCTCGCTGGGCAAGGGCGCCTGGGGCAAGATCCCGCAGTTCGGCGGCGTTTCGCTGGGCGATGACGTCGAAATCGGCGCCAACACCACCGTCGACCGCGGCGCCCTTGAAGACACCGTCCTCGCGGACGGCGTGAAGCTCGACAACCAGATCATGATCGGCCACAACTGCCGCATCGGCGCACATACCGCGATGGCGGCCTGCGTGGGTGTGGCGGGCTCGACCACCATCGGCGAGCGCTGCACCATCGGCGGCGCCGCGATGCTCTCGGGGCATCTGGTGCTGGGTGACGACGTGCATATCTCGGGCGGCACGGCAGTGACGTCCAATATTTCCAAGCCTGGCCGCTACACCGGGGTCTTCCCGTACGCGGAGCATGGCGAATGGCAGCGCAACGCCGCCGTGATACAACAGTTGGCGCAATTGCGCCGCCGCGTGCGCACGCTGGAAAAGGACTAGGGCGCGTTCGCCGCCCTGGCGCGCCCGCGCCGCCACATTATTTAATTTCGCAGGAACGCATAGAAAAATGGAACTCGACATCAAGGGGATCATGGAGAGGCTGCCGCATCGCTACCCGATGCTGCTGATTGACCGTGTCGTGGAAATGGTGCCTGGCAAGTCCATCGTCGCCATCAAGAACGTCTCGATCAACGAGCCGTTTTTCAACGGTCACTTTCCTCACCATCCGGTGATGCCGGGCGTGCTCATCGTCGAAGCCATGGCCCAGGCCTCGGCGCTGTTCTCGTTCACGGACGAGAACGGCGGCCTCAAGTGTGAAGGCGCCAAGACCGCCTATTACCTGGTCGGCATCGACGGCGCGCGCTTTCGCCGCCCCGTCGTCCCGGGTGACCAGCTGCGCATCGAGGTCGAAGCGGAACGCCTGAGCCGCAGCATCTGTAAGTATCAAGCACGCGCGACGGTCGACGGCCAGGAAGTGGCTTCCGCCAAGCTGATGTGCGCGATTCGCAGCCTGGAAGAGTAAATGGCAGGAAACATCCATCCCACCGCTGTTGTCGATCCGGCGGCAAAAATCGACCCGACCGTGGTCATCGGCCCGTTCGCAGTGGTGGGGCCTGATGTGACCATCGGTGCGGGCACCGAAATCGGCCCGTACTGCATGATCGACGGTGTGACCACCATCGGTCGCGACAACCGCTTCTATCGTTATTGCTCCATTGGCGGCATGCCGCAGGACAAGAAGTACGCGGGCGAGCCCACGCGCCTGACGATCGGCGACCGCAACACGGTGCGCGAATTCGTCACGCTGAATACCGGCACGACGCAGGATGGCGGTGAAACAACGCTGGGCAACGACAACTGGATCATGGCCTACGTTCACGTGGCCCATGACTGCCACATCGGCAGCAACACGATCCTGGCCAATTCAGTGCAGCTTGGCGGCCACGTGCACGTGGGCGACTGGGCGATCATCGGCGGCCTGACCGGGGTGCACCAGTTCTCGCGCGTGGGTGCGCACACCATGACGGGCGGCAACAGCTCCCTCATGCAGGACACCCCGCCTTTTGTGCTGGCGGCCGGCAACCCGTGCCGTCCGGTGGGCATCAACGTCGAAGGCCTGAAACGCCGCGGTTTTTCCGCGGCCTCGATTTCGGCTCTTCGCGAAGCCTACAAGATCATCTACCGCCGGGGCCTGCCCCTGGACGCGGCGCGCGCCGAACTGCGCGAGCGCCAGCAATCCACCCCTGAAGCCGCGGAACATCTGCAGATGCTGCTGGACTTCCTGGACGTCGCCTCCCGCGGCATCATCCGCCCATGAGCACTCGGATCGGCATGGTGGCCGGCGAGCCTTCGGGCGACCTGCTGGCCGGACGCATCATTGCCGGTCTGCAAGCGCGCGACAGCGGCGTGCGCTGCGAGGGCATCGGCGGACCGCAGATGCAGGCGCGAGACTTCGACGCCTGGCATCCGATGCACGCGCTGACCGTGTTTGGCTACGTGGACGCGCTCAAGCGCCTGCCGAGCCTGCTGGCCACCTACCGCGACGTCAAGCGCCGCTGGCTCGCCGAGCCGCCGTCCGTCTTCGTGGGCATCGACGCACCCGACTTCAATCTGCGGCTGGAGCACCAGCTGCGCCAGGCGGGCACGCCGACGGTGCATTTCGTCGGCCCCTCGATCTGGGCCTGGCGCTACGAGCGCATTCACAAGATCCGCGAATCGGTCTCGCACATGCTGGTGCTGTTTCCGTTCGAGGAAGAGATCTACCGCAAGGAACGCATACCGGTGACGTACGTGGGCCATCCGCTGGCCGGCGCCGTGCCGATGCAGCCGGACCGCGCGGCGGCCCGCGCGCGCCTGGGCATCGATCAAGACGCCCGTGTGCTGGCGATCCTGCCCGGCAGCCGGTCCTCGGAGATCCGTCTGCTCGCGCCGCGCTTTCTGCAGGCGGCCCAGCAACTGCTGAAGAAGGATCCGGCTCTGCAGTGCATCGTGCCCATGGTCAATGACCAGCGGCGGGCCGAGTTCCTGGAAATCCTGGCCCAGTACCCCGTGCCCGGTCTGCGCTGCGTCACCGCGCACGATCTGCACGGCGAGGGCGGGGACCGCAAGGCGCCGGTGGCCTGGTCCGTCATGGAAGCCGCCACGGCCGTCCTGGTCGCAAGCGGCACCGCCACGCTGGAGACGGCGCTGTTCAAACGGCCCATGGTCATCTCATACGTCCTGTCGCCCTGGATGCGGCGGATCATGGCGTGGAAGTCTGGTCAGCAGCGCCCGTACCTGCCCTGGGTGGGCCTGCCCAACGTGCTGCTTCGCGACTTCGTCGTTCCCGAGCTTTTGCAGGATGACGCGACGCCCGATAAACTGGCCGAAGCGACCTGGCAGGCGTTGACCGACGACGCCCTGATTGCCCGCGTGGAGGCCCGTTTTACCGCCATGCACCAAGACCTGTTACGCGATACGCCGGCGCTGGCCGCGCAGGCGATCCTGGAGGTGGCCGATGGAGCAGCCTGAGCTTTTCGTGGCGCCGGAGCAGCCCGCGCTGCTGACCGCCGGCGTCGACGAGGCGGGCCGCGGCCCGCTAGCTGGCGAAGTCTACGCGGCGGCGGTCATTCTGGACCCATCACGCTTCATTGACGGCCTGGCCGACTCCAAGGTCCTCACCGCCGTGCGCCGCGAGGAATTGGCGCTGCAGATCAAGGAACAGGCGCTTGCCTGGTGCATCGCCAGCGCCACGGTCGCGGAAATCGACAGCCTGAACATCCTGCGCGCCACCATGCTGGCGATGCAGCGCGCGGTGCAGGGCCTGGCCACCGTGCCGCAACTGGCGCTGGTCGACGGCAATCAGGCGCCCAAACTGCGCTGCACCGTGCAGACCGTCATCAAGGGCGATGCGCTGGTGCCGGCGATCTCGGCCGCCTCCATCCTTGCCAAGACCGCGCGCGACGCCGACCTGCTTCGCCTGCACGCCCTGTATCCGCAATACGCGTTCGACCAGCACAAGGGCTACGGCACGGCGCTGCATCTGCAACGGCTGCGCGAGCACGGTCCGTGCGCCGAACACCGGCGCAGCTTCGCGCCCATCAAGGCCTTCGGCCTGGTTTCATGAAGCACATCAGTTCCCGGGACAACCCGGCGGTCAAGGCGCTGGTCAAGTTGGCCGGCACCGCGGGTAAGCGTGGCGCCCCCGTGCTGCTCGATGGCGTGCACCTTTGCCAGGCATGGTTGCAGCACCACGGCGCGCCGGATCGGGCGATTTTCGACGTGGACCGCCTTTCCCAGCCGGACATCGCGGCGCTCGCCGCGGCCGTGCCGGACAACGTCAGCCTCGCGCTGGACGCGCGCCTGATGCACGCCGTGGCCGCCGTCGAAAGCGGGCAGGGCGTCGCCTTCCTGGTCACGCCACCGGTGCCCGCGCTGCCTGAACAGGTGGATGAAACCTGCGTGCTGTTCGACCGCATCCAGGACCCTGGCAATGTGGGCACTTTGCTGCGCACGTGCGCCGCGGCCGGCATCAAACGGGTGTTTCTTGCCACGGGCTCGGCGGCGGCCTGGTCTCCCAAAGTGCTTCGCAGCGGCCAGGGCGCGCATTTTGCCCTGGATATCCACGAGCATGTCGATCTCCAGGCCTTGCTGCCGCGCTTGCGTGTGCCACTGGTGGCGACGGCGCTGGACGGCTCGCGCGACCTTTACGCGGACCGCCTGCCTGAGCGGTGCGCATGGGTGTTCGGGCACGAGGGCCAGGGTGTGGCGCCCGCGCTGCTGGCCGCTGCCAGCCTGAAGGTCCGCATAGACCACGACGCCGCCGCCGTCGAGTCGCTGAATGTCGGCGCCGCCGCAGCGATCTGCCTGTTCGAGCAGCGCCGCCAGGCGACCCAGCGCCATCCCGGCTGAGCCGGCGCGGGATCCCCCCGTTTTTCCACCGATTGATAGGTGCATCTGCCCCCTATACTGCCGCGCTTGTGCAACGTGGGCGGCGCACTGACGCGGCCCGCATTTCGAGCCCGGGGAGGGGACACGTGAAACACTGGATCAAACTGAGCCTGGCCGCGCTGGGCGCCGCAAGCGTGCTGGCGGGCTGCGCGGGCCCCCGGTATGGCGACGTGGCGGCCAAGATCTCCGCGCTGGAACCGGGCGAAGGGCGGATCTATTTCTACCAGCCCAAGACATCCAACGGCGACAAGGTGCCGCATCCGGCCATCCTGGTCGACAACGCCCGCGTCGGCAAGTCCAAATCAGGCCACTTCTTTTTCGTGGACCGGTCGGCCGGGACGCTCGAAGTGATCACGGCAACGGACCGCAAGGAACGCAAGGACCCGCTGGTCGTGCCGCTAGCGGCAGGGCAGACGCAATACGTCCGGGTGGACGTCGCGGGGGGCAAGCAAGTGCTGCGACTGGAGCAGTCGCCCGACGCCGCGCAGCAAGCGCTTGCCGACTTGCGATATTGGGGCGCGGGCCGGCGCGAGCGCGAAGCGCTGCGCTATTGAGCGCGGATACGTTTTGTAGATTTCTGACGCACCCCTATACTTACGCACTTCATTCGTTGCCGGGGGTATCCATGGTGTCGTCGGAAGTTTCAAAAATCGCGGGCGCGGCTCGCCTGAGCAAGTTTGCCGTGTTGGCCGTCGCAGGCATGCTCTCCTTGAGCGCGTGCATGTCCGTGTCGACACAGCGGGCGAACCTGGTGCCCGTGGCGCCGGCGGACCCGGTCAACGTGATCCAGCTGTCGCGCTTGGTCACCGCCCAGCTTCCCAATGACAGCATTGCGAATCTGCCGGCGGCGTCGCAATGGCAGCGCGTGGGCGCCTTGCCGCAAGGCGACGTCTACCGGTCGCTTGGCGGCCTGTTCACGGTCCAGACGCGGCGCCAGGGGGAGGCCTATCTCGTGGCGTCCTCGGGAAAGCTCGTTGGCTTTTACCTGCCTGGTGAAATGGCCTATCTGCCATTGAACCGTCCTGTCACCCTGCCTGTGGAAATGCGTCAATGAAGATCTGGCTGAAATTGGCGGCGACGGCCGCGTCGGTGGTTGCGCTGGCCGGCTGCGCTGGTCCGCAATACCAATCCTTGCAGGGGCGCATGCCGCCAATCGCGCAAGGCGAAGGGCGCATCTACTTCTACCAGCCGCAGGCGCAGGCGTCGGCCGCCGCGGTGGCGCAGCAAAAGCTGCGCGTGAACGGCGATGTCGTAGGGCGCAACAAGCCGGGCAGCTTCTTTTTCGTGGACCGCCCGGCAGGCAGTTATGTCGTGACCAACCTGTATTGGACGGGCGACGGCGTGAGTTTCAAGCTTGATCCGGGTCAGACGCGCTATGTGCGCATCAAGGCCGAATCGCTGGGCAGCACGGGCACGGTGGGCAAGCTGTCCATGGAAATGGTCGATCCGCCCGAGCTCGCTGAAACCGAGCTCTTGAAGATGCGCTATTGGGGCGCGGCTACGCCCGAGCAGGCTCCGGGCTTGCGTTAGACCCAAACCTGAAGAGAAATCCATGCAGAGCAGTTTGAAGATGATGGCCGCCGCCGCGCTGGGCGCCGCCTTGTTGGCCGGTTGCGGCGGGGCCCGCTACCAGGACGTGGCGGGCACCATTCCCGTCATGGTCCCGGATACGGGCCGCATCTATTTCTACCAGCCGGCGTCGCCGATTGGCGTGGTGTCGAATCAACCGTATCTGCGCGTCAATGGCGTGAAGGTCGGCCGGTCCAAGCCGGGCAGCTTCTTCTACGTGAACCGTCCGGCGGGCAAGTACGAGATCGATACGCTGCGCGATGGCGAAACCCTGACGTTCGACCTGGCGCCGGGCCAGACGCGGTACGTGCGCCTGAGCATCGAGGGCGCAACCGGAAATGCCGCCAGCGTGGGGCGGCAGGACATGCGCCTGGAGGAATCCGAAAAGATTGCCCAACAGGAGATGTCGCCGCTGAAGTACTGGGGCGCGGGATCGCGAGAGCGCGTCAAGCTGCGTCCCTGAATATTCGCAGTGAACATTCGCCGGCTGAAATCGCCGGCCAATCAAGGGCGCGCCTGAACGCGCCCTTTTTCTTTATCCGCGATCCAGTCCGACTTCCTGCAAGACGGTGGTTGCGATCTCTTCGATCGATTTCGTCGTGCTGGACAGCCACGAAATGCCCTCGCGGCGCATCATGCGCTCGGCTTCCGCCACTTCGTAGCGGCATTGCTCAAGTTGCGCGTAGCGGCTGTTGGGGCGGCGCTCGTTGCGCACTTCGGCCAGGCGCTCGGGCTGGATCGACAGGCCGAACAGCTTGCCCCGGTGCGGCGCGATGGTCGAGGGCAGGGTGCCGCGTTCGAAATCGTCGGGCGTGAGCGGGAAATTCGCGGCCTTGATGGCGTATTGCATGGCCAGGTACAGACTGGTGGGCGTCTTGCCGCAGCGCGAGACCCCGACGAGGATCACGTCGGCCTGATCGAGCTGGTTCACGAACTGGCCGTCGTCATGCGCCAGGCTGAAGTTGATGGCGTCGATACGGTTCCGGTACTTTTCCGAGTTGGCCTGCATGTGCGAGCGGCCGATGGAGTGGCTGGATTTCAGGCCCAGCGCCTGTTCGATGTGGCTGACGAACGTGCCAAACAGATCCAGGAAGATGCCGTTCGCCTGGCGAACACGTGCCAGGATTTCAGGGTTGACCAGGGTACTGAAAACGATGGGCGGCACGCCCGCGTCCTGGGCGCTGCGATCGATCCGCATGGCGACTTCCGCGGCCTTTTCAAGCGTGTCCACGAAGGGCAGGCGGATGGGCTTGAAATTGACCTCCTCGAACTGCGAAAGTACTGACTGGCTGAAGGTTTCCGCGGTGATGCCGGTACTGTCGGAAACGATGTATACCGTGCGTACGATAGGGGTAGATGTCATGTGTAAAAAATTCCAACCAGGCAGATGGCCGGACGTACTCCACCGAGTACAATCAGGCCCCTATAAGTCACCCCAAGGGCGGTCCAAGGCCAGTTTGGTCAGCGTCTGAAAGCATGTCTGCACAAGCCGGAAAAAGCGTTTCTCCGGCACCCAGAACAGCGCATTTCATCCATTGACCAAACTCGCTTTCATTCCATTGTAAAAGGTGACTTCAATGTCGTATGTTGTTTTGTTCGAGCAGCTCCGCATGACGGACGTGGACTCGGTAGGAGGCAAGAACGCATCTCTTGGCGAAATGATCAGCCAGCTGTCTGGCGCGGGTGTCCGCGTGCCGGGCGGCTTTGCCACGACCGCAGATGCGTTTCGCGATTTCCTGAAGGCTTCGGGCCTGGACAAGCGGATCGCTGAACGCCTGACCACGCTGAACCCCGAAGACGTGCGCGAACTGGCCACCGCCGGTGCGCAGATCCGCCAATGGATCGTCGAGGCGCCGTTCTCGCCGGAATTCGAATCGCAGATCCGCGAAGCCTTCGCCAAGCTCGACGCCGATGGCAAGGGCTCGTTCGCCGTGCGCTCGTCCGCCACGGCCGAAGACCTTCCCGACGCCTCGTTCGCCGGCCAGCAGGAAACCTTCCTGAACGTGGTGGGCATCGACGACGTGCTGGACAAGATCCGCCACGTGTTCGCGTCGCTGTACAACGACCGCGCCATTTCCTATCGCGTGCACAAGGGCTACGCCCACGCCGACGTCGCCTTGTCGGCCGGCATCCAGCGCATGGTGCGTTCCGACAAGGGCAGCGCCGGCGTCATGTTCACCATCGACACCGAATCGGGCTTCCAGGATGTGGTGTTCATCACCTCGTCCTACGGCCTGGGCGAAACCGTCGTGCAGGGCGCCGTCAACCCTGACGAGTTCTACGTCTTCAAGCCCACGCTGGAGCAGGGCCACTATCCCATCGTCGGCCGCCGCATCGGCTCCAAGCTCATCAAGATGGAATTCGATCCCGAGCGCCCCGAAGGCCGTGCCGTGCGCACGGTGGACGTGCCCGTGTCCGAGCGCAACCGCTACTCGCTGACCGACGACGAGGTCAACGAACTGGCCCGCTACGCCGTCATCATCGAAAAGCACTACCAGCGTCCGATGGACATCGAGTGGGGCCGCGACGGCGTGGACGGCAAGATCTACATCCTGCAGGCGCGCCCTGAAACGGTGAAGTCGCAGCAGGGCGCCAACGACGTGCAGCAGCGCTACCGCCTGAAGGCGACCGGCCAGGTGTTGATCACCGGCCGTGCCATTGGCCAGAAGATCGGTTCGGGTCCGGTGCGCGTCGTGGGCGACATCTCCGACATGGACAAGGTCCAGCCGGGCGACGTGCTGGTCACCGACATGACGGATCCCAACTGGGAGCCCGTGATGAAGCGCGCCTCGGCCATCGTGACGAACCGCGGCGGCCGTACGTGCCACGCCGCGATCATCGCGCGTGAACTGGGCATTCCGGCGGTGGTGGGCTGCGGCAACGCGACCGACGTGCTCAAGGAAGGCCAGGCCGTGACCGTGTCCTGCGCCGAAGGCGACGAAGGCCGCATCTATGACGGCCTGATCGAGACCGAAGTCGAAGAAGTGCGCCGTGGCGACATGCCCGCCATCGATCTGAAGATCATGATGAACGTGGGCAACCCGCAACTGGCGTTCGACTTCGCCCAGATCCCGAACGGCGGCGTCGGCCTGGCTCGCCTGGAATTCATCATCAACAACAACATCGGCATCCACCCGAAGGCAGTCCTGGACTACCCGAACGTGGACGGCGAGCTGAAGAAGGCCGTGGAATCGGCCGCTCGCGGCCATGCCAGCCCGCGCGCCTTCTTCGTCGAGAAGATGGCCGAAGGCGTGGCGACGATTGCCGCCGCCTTCTACCCCAAGCCGGTCATCGTGCGCATGTCGGACTTCAAGTCCAACGAGTACCGCAAGCTGGTGGGCGGCTCGCGCTACGAGCCCGAGGAAGAGAACCCCATGCTGGGCTTCCGCGGCGCGTCGCGCTACATCGCCGAAGACTTCGCCGAGTGCTTCCGCATGGAATGCGAAGCCCTCAAGAAGGTGCGCGATGAAATGGGCCTGACGAACGTCGAGATCATGGTGCCGTTCGTGCGCACGCTGGGTCAGGCCGAGAAGGTCGTGAACCTGCTCGCCAAGCACGGCCTGGCGCGCGGCGAAAACGGCCTGAAGCTGATCATGATGTGCGAAGTGCCGTCCAACGCCATCCTTGCCGACGAGTTCCTGCAGTACTTCGACGGCTTCTCCATCGGCTCGAACGACATGACCCAGCTCACGCTGGGCCTGGACCGCGATTCGGGCATGGAGCTTTTGGCGGCCGACTTCGACGAGCGCGACGAAGCCGTCAAGTTCATGCTGCGCCGTGCGATCAAGGCTTGCCTGGCTGCCAACAAGTACGTCGGCATCTGCGGCCAAGGCCCCAGCGATCACCCGGACTTCGCGCAGTGGCTGAAGGACGAAGGCATCCTGTCGATGTCGCTGAATCCGGACACCGTTGTCGATACGTGGCAGCGCCTGGCCAAGAACTGATTGGCCGGTTGAAACAAAAAACCCCGCGTCTTTTGGGACGCGGGGTTTTTTTATTCGCTCGGGCTTTATTTGACCCGTGCCGCTCAGGCAGCCTTGGCTTCCCGGGCGATGAGTTCGCGCTTGCGGTCGATGCCCCAGCGGTAGCCGGCCAGCGAGCCGTCGGTGCGCACCACGCGATGGCAGGGAATGGCCAGCGCGATGTTGTTGGTGGCGCAGGCGCGGGCGACGGCGCGCACGGCGGTGGGCGCGCCGATGCGCTCGGCCACTTGCGCGTAGGTGGCGGTTTCGCCCAGCGGGATCTCGCAAAGCGCCTCCCAGACCTTGCGCTGGAACGCCGTGCCGCGCACGTCCAGCGGCAGGTCCAGGCCGCGCGCCGGATCTTCGACAAAGCCGACCACGTCCGCCACCCAGCTTTCGAACTGGGGATCGGCGCCGATCAGCCTGGCGGCGCGGAAACGGTCCTGCAGGTTCTTGACCAGCCGGTCAGGGTCCTCGTCCAGCGCGATTTCGCAGATGCCGGTGCTGCTTGCCGCCACCAGCAGCGCGCCCAATGCGCATTGCGCGACCGCGAACCGGATATCCACGCCTTCGCCGTTCTTGCGGAACGCGGTGGGCGTCATGCCCAGGATGGCGGGGGCGGCCTCGTAGAAGCGTCCGCTGGAATTGAAGCCGGCGTCGTACATGGCGTCGGTGACGCTTGCGCTTTCTTCGAGGCGCTGGCGCGCGCGGCTGGCCCGCAGCGCGTTGGCGTAGGCCTTGGGCGTGATGCCCGTGGCGGCCTTGAAAACGCGGTGGAAATGGAAGCGGCTCATGCCGGCCTGCTCGGCCAGCGTCGACAGATCGGGCGGCTGCTCGGCTTCCAGGGCGCGGCAGGCGCGCTCGACGGCGGCGGCGTGCTGTTTGCTCAAGGGGACGGCGGCGGGGCTCATAGGGGACTCCTGACTGGCGCGTGTTGGCGTAACGCTTGACGCCATCGTCTCAAGACTGGACGGCCCCGGCACTCCGCTTGTTGCGGCGCAGCCTTGGCCTTTGGCGTCCCCCGTGGCGTCCCGGCAAGGCCGGCGGGACGCCTGCGGAGGTCAGGCGCCGGGCGCGTAGGTCTCCAGGAAGCGCCGCAACAGGCCCGCCGCCACGGGCGTCGCGCGCACGTTGGCCGACAGATCGGGCATGTCGAGGTTTTCGGCGGCGTAGCGGCGGCCATAACGCTCGAGATGAGCCAGGATGAAATCCGGCCCGAACTCGGGGTGAAACTGGGTGGAAAAGACGTTGCGGCCGATGCGGATCATCTGGTGGTCGTCCAGATCCGAACGCGCCAGCACCGCCGCGCCCGGGGGCGGTTGCAGCACGGTCTGCGCATGCAGCATCTGCGCAGGGAAGGTGGACGGCACGCCGGCCATGAGTGGGTCGCCGGAGGCGGTCGGCAGCAATTCCACGGTCTGGGTGCCCACTTCACGGCCCGACGGGTTGTAGCCGACCTTGCCGCCGAGCGCGTGCGCCAGCAATTGGTGCCCGTAGCAGACGCCGAACATCGGCAGGCCCGCGTCGACGGCCTCGCGCAGCCAGGCGGCGGTGTCTTCGCTCCAGGGTTCCTTGTCGGACACCATGGCGGGCGAACCGGTGATCAGGGCAGCGCGGTAGCTGGAGGGCGCCTGCGGGCGCTGGCCCTCGTATACCGCGACGATCTCGACGTTGCTGGCGGCCAGGCCGGCCGCCGTCATGATTTGTTCGGCATAGCCGCCGAACTGGCTTTTGAGCGTATCGTCCGGATCGCCGGTGTGCAGGATCAGGACGGGAAGAGCAGAAGGAGTTGCGGCGGTCATAAAAGCATATAGGTGGATGAGGGCGGCGCGTTGGTCCCGCGACTTGGCGCGCCAGCGCACATAGTAATCCAGCGAAAATGTTCCCGTCGGCGCACCGCGGCTCCCGCTCCGTCCCGGAAATACGTACAATCCGCTCAGATACTCATCCTTACAGACGATTCTCAATACTATGTGGATTTGGCTGGGATTGGCCGCGCTGGCGCTCATCGGAGAGCTGGCGACAGGAACCTTCTATTTGCTGCTGGTCGCTCTAGGTCTGGCCGCCGGCGGCATTGCGGCCTGGCTGAACGCCGGCCTGCAATGGGAGCTGGTCGCGTGCGGCGTCGTGCTGTTGCTGGGGCTATTGGTGCTGCGCAAGACCCGGGTGCTGAAAAAGCGCGAGGTCAATTCCGCCCGCAACGCCGACGTCAACCTGGACATCGGCCAAACCGTCGTCGTAGAGGCGTGGTCCGACAGCGGGGCGGCGCGCGTCTGGTACCGGGGCGCGCATTGGCAGGCCGAGCTGGCCAAGGGACACGCCGCCCATCCCGGCGAACACATCATTACCGAATTGCGCGGCTCGATCCTCGTGCTGACACCCAAGCGCGGCCGATCGGCATAGCAGAACGCGCCCGCGCAGCGCTGCGGGCAATCGCCGGAACCCCGGCCAGCATGGCGGGGCAGGCCGGCGCATCCATCCGAAAAGAGGCTTCACACCATGATCGATACTTCAACCGTCGTGCTGCTTGTCATCGTTGCGTTGGCGATCCTTATCGTCGTCAAGGCGATCGCCATCGTGCCGCAGCAGCACGCCTGGGTGGTCGAGCGGCTGGGCAAGTTCGACCGCGTCCTGTCGCCGGGCGCCGGGTTCGTGATTCCGTTCATCGAACGGGTGGCTTACAAGCATTCCTTGAAGGAAATCCCCCTGGATGTGCCCAGCCAGGTCTGCATCACGCGCGACAACACCCAGCTGCAGGTCGACGGCGTGCTGTATTTCCAGGTCACGGACCCGATGCGCGCCTCGTACGGTTCGTCCAACTACATTTCGGCGATCACGCAGCTTGCCCAGACCACCTTGCGTTCGGTCATCGGCAAGATGGAACTGGACCGCACCTTTGAAGAGCGCGACTCCATCAACAGCAACATCGTCTCGTCGCTGGACGAGGCGGCGCTGAACTGGGGCGTGAAGGTGCTGCGCTATGAAATTAAGGATCTGACGCCGCCCAACGAGATCCTGCGTTCGATGCAGGCCCAGATCACGGCGGAACGCGAGAAGCGCGCGCTGATCGCCGCCTCCGAGGGCCGCCGCCAGGAGCAGATCAATATCGCCACCGGCGAACGCGAAGCCGCGATCGCGCGATCCGAGGGCGAGAAGCAGGCGCAGATCAACCAGGCGCAAGGCGAGGCGGCCGCGGTGCTGGCGATTGCCGAAGCCACTGCCAAGGCCATCACGCAGGTTGCCGATGCGGTTCGCCAGCCGGGCGGCATGGAAGCGGTCAACCTGAAGGTTGCCGAGCGCTACGTTGAGGCGTTCGGCAACGTGGCCAAGGAAGGCAACACGCTGATCCTGCCGGCCAATCTGTCCGACGTGGGCGGGATGATCGCCTCCGCCATGACCATCGTAAAGTCCACGCGCAACACCTGATATCGCGCCTCGCGGCGCGCCGCCCATGATCGCTCCCGTTAATTTGCTTCTGATAGCAGCGCTGGCGGGAGTGCTTTCGCTGTGCGTGCTGGGATCCCTGGCGCGCAGCGGCATGTCCGGCATCCGCGAGACCATACGCGCCAACCTGCTCACGCTGTTGGCGTTTTCTACATTTGCGCTGCAGAACACCGAGACGCCGCTCTGGGCGTCCATCCTAGTTCCGAACGCGGCGATCGCGCTGGCCCTTTGTGCGTATTACGCGGGCGTGCGCCGGTTGCTCGGTCTTGCGGTGCCCCGGCATCTCATGACCCTGGGCTGCCTGGCGGCGCTGTCGGTCGTGGCCACCTACACCTACGTGGACTGGCAGGTGAGTCCGCGCATCGTCGCGATGTCGCTGCTGCAAATGGGCTTCATGCTGGCCGTGGCCATCGTCGTCCAGCGCAACATGCCCAAGCATCGCTCGCGCTACGCCTACCGTTTCGTGTGGGCGGTGACGCTGATCTCCGCCGTGGTCTGCGCGCTTCGCGCCGGGGTCTACCTGGCGGGGCTGGACACGGTGGCCGCCTTTCTTGAACCCACGCTGTGGGGCGTTGCGTTCCTGACGTTGGGCGTGTTGATCATGCCGTGCCTGACGCTGGGAACCATCATGATCATCCACGACCGCATGCTGGCCGACCGCGAACAAGAGGCCAACACCGACTTCCTGACGGGTCTGATGTCTCGCAAGGCGTGGTGGCTGCAGGCCGAACGGTATTGCGCCCAGGCCCTGCGCATGCGCCGTCCGCTGACCTTGCTGCTATTGGACATCGACCACTTCAAGCGCATCAACGACACGCATGGCCATGCGGCCGGCGATGCGGTGCTGCGCCATTTCGGCTTGCTGGCGACCGCGACACTACGAACCGGCGATCACGTGGGACGGGTGGGGGGCGAGGAATTCTGCGTGCTGTTTGCGGACATGCGCAGCGACGCGGTGCTGGAGGTGGCCGAGCGCCTGCTGGATTCGGTGCGGCGCACGCCTTGCGCGCACGGGGGCAGCACGATTTCGTATACGTTCAGCGCGGGCGTCGAGGACTGGATCCCAGGCGAAAACCTGCAGGTGCTGTTCGAACGGGCCGACCGCAAACTCTATGCGGCCAAATCGGCGGGGCGCAACCGCGTGGTGGGCCCCGGCCACGAGGCCGAGCGCCCGGCGCTGCCGGTGGCCGCCTGAATCAATCGTCCTTGCCGCGGCGCGGGGCGCGGGTGTCGTGCTTCATGATGCGTTCCTTTTCGCGCGCCCAGTCCTTCTCGCGCGCGGTGTCGCGCTTGTCGAACAGCTTCTTGCCGCGGCCCAGCGCGAAATCCAGCTTGATGCGGCCGTTCTTGTAGTGCAGGTTCAGCGGCACGAGCGTATAGCCGCGCTGCTCGACCTTGCCGATGAGCTTGCTGATTTCCTCGGCCTTGAGCAGCAGCTTGCGCGTGCGCATGGCGTCGGGGTGGATGTGCGTGGAGGCCGTGGGCAGGGGGCTGACGTGCATGCCAAGCAGGAACAGTTCGCCATCGCGCACGATGACGTAGCTTTCCTTGAGCTGCACGCGGCCGTCGCGGATCGCCTTGACTTCCCAGCCTTGCAGGACAAGGCCGGCTTCAAAGCGGTCTTCGATGAAATAGTCGTGCGTGGCCTTGCGATTGTCGATAATGCTCATAAAGCCTTCTTGCTGGGGGATTCTGCGAATCCGGCGGATTGCGGGTTGTTGCGGGCGGCGATTGCTCGGTATCCTGACGGCTGTCTTTTGCCGCTGTTTTGTTTACTGCGCAGGCCGCTGCACCACTTTGGCCGCAGTTTTGTTCACTGCGCAGTTTTGTTCACTGTTTTGGCCGCAGTTTCGGCCCATTCAAGCCCACAAAGCGCTGTGCCGGTAAAATCTTGCCATTCTAGCCATTTGCGATAGTCGATGCACAAAGTACAACGATCCGTCCTGGTGCCTTACAGCGCCGCCCAGATGTTCGACCTGGTTGCCGACGTGGAGAAGTACCCCGAGTTCATGCCGTGGTGTGGCGGCGCCGAGGTGCAGACCCGCGACGAACACGGCATGCAGGCCTCCATACTGATTTCCTTCGCGGGGATGAAGCAGCGCTTCACGACCCGCAATACCCACGTCTACCCCGAGCGGATCGACCTGGAGCTGGTGGATGGTCCGTTCTCCAGCCTCGTTGGTCATTGGGTGTTCCAGCCGCTGGCCGAAGACGCGTGCAAGGTCCTGTTCACCATGGAGTACGCGTTCTCGAACCGGCCGCTCGAAATGGTCGTGGGCCCGGTCTTCAACCGCATTGCGACCAGCTTCATCGATTCCTTCACCAAGCGCGCGCAGGCCAAGTATGGCGAGTGAAGGGTCCGCGGGCGGGCAGATCGGCGTCATCGTCTGCTACGCCTTGCCCGGCCACGCCTGGCAGCGCGACGTGCGCTTGCCGGACGGCGCGACCGTCGAGGACGCGTTGGCGGCCAGCGGTTTTGCGCAGGCATTTCCTGTCGTCAAGCCGTGGGAAGCGGGCGTGGGCATCTTCGGCCGCGCCACCGAACCCAAGGCGCGCCTGGCCGACGGAGACCGCGTGGAAATCTATCGCGGCCTGAGCTTCGACCCGAAGGAGTCGCGCCGCCGCCGCGCCGAGCATCGCCGGGCCAAGACGGCCCGCAACGGGCGCATCCGGCCGGCAGGGCTGCTGTAACGGCGAACTGACGGCACCCTGGCCCGGCGCCCCGCACGCCACCGTCGACATCCGCCGGTGGCGTTTTGCTTTCGGCCCGTCCCCGCACATTGTCGTCAATAAGACAAAGCGCCCGGCCGCTTCGGGCGTAACATTGAGCCGGATTCCCGCTTACGTTTACGTCAACGTCATGTCAAAATCGACGGGCTGGCGTTCACGAGACGGCAGCAACGCCACGAGACAATACCGACTACAACAGGAGACAGGCTGTGGACTTGGAACTGACCGACGAGCAGCGCGCGTTCGCGCAGGCCGCCCGCGACTACGCTGAGGGCGAACTGGCTCCCCACGCCGCGCGCTGGGACGCCGAGGGCATCTTCCCGCGTGACGCCTTTGCCCGGGCGGGCGAGATGGGTTTCTGCGCGATCTACGCCAGCGAGGACATCGGCGGGCTGGGCCTGCCGCGTCTGGACGCCACGCTGGTGTTCGAGGAAATGGCGGCGGTGGATCCGTCCACCACGGCGTTCCTGACCATACACAACATGGCGACCTGGATGGTCGGCAAGTGGGGCCAGCCGGCCTTGCGGCAAGCCTGGGGACCCTTGCTCGCCAGCGGTGAAAAGCTGGCCTCTTATTGCCTGACCGAGCCCGGCGCGGGCTCCGACGCGGCATCGCTGTCCACGCGCGCGCAGCGCGATGGCGACAGCTACATCGTCAACGGCGCCAAAGCCTTCATCTCCGGCGGCGGCGACACCGACCTGCTGGTCGTGATGGCCCGCACCGGCGGCGAGGGGGCCGCGGGCATCAGCGCCTTTGCGATCCCCGCAGACAGCGAAGGCATCGGCTATGGCCGCAAGGAAGAGAAGATGGGCTGGAACAGCCAGTCCACGCGTCCCATCACCTTTGAGAACGTCCGCGTGCCGGCCGCCAACATGCTGGGCGTGGAGGGCGAGGGCTTCAAGATCGCCATGAAGGGCCTGGATGGCGGCCGGATCAACATCGGCACGTGCTCGGTGGGCGCAGCGCAGGGCGCGCTGGACGCCGCCCGCCGCTACATGGACGAGCGCCGCCAGTTCAACCGCCGGCTGGCGGAATTCCAGGCCCTGCAGTTCAAGCTGGCCGACATGGCGACGCACCTGGTGGCGGCGCGCCAGATGGTTCGGCTGGCCGCCTGCAAGCTGGATGCCGGCGCGCCCGATGCGTCCACCTACTGCGCGATGGCCAAGCGTTTCGCCACCGACATGGGCTTTCAGATATGCCTGGACGCGCAACAGATCCATGGTGGTTATGGTTACCTGAAAGACTATCCCTTGGAGCGTTTGGTGCGCGATACTCGCGTTCATCAGATTCTGGAGGGCACCAACGAGATCATGCGCGTGATCATTGCCCGCCAATTGTTGGAAAAAGGAGCCGACATAAGATGAATGCACCGGTGTTGTTCGAAGAAAGATCCGCCGCCAATGGAATGCGTTTCGGCATTGCGACGCTGAATGCGCCGCAAACGCTGAACGGCCTGTCGCTCGAGATGGTTGACCTGTTGGCGGATCGCCTGGACGCCTGGGCGCGTGATCCTGGTGTTGCGCTGGTGGTGCTGCAGGGCGCGGGCGACAAGGCGTTCTGCGCCGGCGGCGACCTGCACGGCCTGTATCGCAGCATGACTGAGAACACGGGCAAGCCCAGCTGGAGTAACACTTACGCGCGCACCTTCTTCGAACGCGAGTACCGGCTGGACTATCGCATCCACACATATCCGAAGCCCGTTCTGTGCTGGGGCCATGGCATCGTCATGGGCGGCGGCATCGGCCTGATGATGGGCGCGAGCCACCGCGTCGTCAGCGAGACCTCGCGCCTGGCCATGCCGGAAGTGTCGATCGGCCTGTTCCCGGACGTGGGCGGCAGCTGGCTGCTGAACCGCATGCCGGGCCGCAGCGGCGTCTTTTTGGCGCTGACGGGCGCGCAACTGAACACGTCCGACGCCTTCTTTGCCGGGCTGGCGGATTTCCGCCTGAACAGCGCGGATTGGCCGGCGCTGCTGGCGTCGCTGGAGCAGCAGCCGTGGGCCGGCCAGGCCGCGGATGCGGCCGAGGACGCGATTCCCCCGCGCTCGATCAACGACGGCCTGCTGCGCCGCGCGCTGACCGCGCTGGAACCGCCCACGCCGCTCGAACCCGGGCCGCTGCGCCAGCACTCGTTCGTCGTCAACAACCTGTGCAACGGCAACCGGCTGGACGACATCTACGAAGAGCTGTCCTTCCTGAAGGACCACGAAGACCCCTGGCTCTCGCGCGCGGCCAAGACGATGCTGGCGGGCTCGCCGGGATCGGTGCGCCTGGCGTTTGCCTTGCAGCAGCGCACGCGCCTGCGGTCGCTGGACGACGTGTTTCGCGTCGAGTACATCGCCGCGCTGGCGTGCACGGCGCATGGCGACTTTGCCGAAGGCATCCGCGCGCTGCTGGTCGACAAGGACAAGAACCCGCGCTGGAATCCCGCCGTCATCGACATGGCGACCGACGCCTGGGTGCAGAAATTCTTTGAAGAACCCTGGCCCGAGGGCGAGCCGCATCCGCTTGCCGACCTGGGCCAGGAAGGGCGCTGATCCGCCGGCCGGCCCGCCAGCCGGCCGATCCGCCACGCAGGTCACGATGAATCCATACCTACAGCAATAGCAACAGGAGACAAGACATCATGAGCAGCATCGCGTTTATCGGTTTGGGCAACATGGGCGCGCCCATGGCATTGAATCTGGTCAAGGCTGGCCACAGCCTGAAGGTGTTCGATCTGGTGCCGGCGGCCATCAAGCTGCTGACCGATGCTGGCGCGACGGCGGCCGCGTCCGCGTCGGAAGCGGTCCAGGGTGCGGAGGTCGTGATCTCGATGCTGCCGGCCAGCAAGCACGTCGAGGGCCTGTACCTTGACCAGGACCTGCTGGGCAAGATTTCCTCGAGCGCGCTGGTCATCGAATGCAGCACCATTGCGCCGGATTCGGCGCGCAAGGTGGCCCAGGCGGCCGAGGCGCGCGGCATCGCCATGATCGATGCGCCGGTGTCGGGCGGCACGGGTGGCGCGGCCGCGGGCACGCTGACCTTCATCGTGGGCGGCGCGGCCGCCTCGCTGGAGCGCGCGCGGCCCGTGCTGGAAAAGATGGGCAAGAACCTCTTTCACGCGGGGCCGGCCGGGGCGGGACAGGTCGCCAAGATTTGCAACAACATGCTGCTGGGCATCCTGATGGCAGGCACGTCCGAGGCGCTGGCGCTGGGCGTGGCGAACGGCCTGGATCCCAAGGTGCTGTCGGACATCATCGCCAAGAGCTCGGGCCGCAACTGGGCGACCGAACTCTACAACCCGTGGCCGGGCGTGATGGAGCATGCGCCGGCCTCCAAGGGCTATGCCGGCGGGTTCGGCGTGGACCTGATGCTCAAGGACCTGGGACTGGCCGCCGAGGCCGCGCTGTCGGCGCGGGCGTCCATTCCGTTGGGCGAACTGGCGCGCAACCTGTATTCGCTGCACAGCGCGGGCGGTTCGGGCAAGCTGGACTTTTCCAGCATCGTCAATCTGGTCAAGCGCGAGCAGGACTGACGTGCCGCACGTCAACGTCTCGGAAGACCCGGCCGCGCGGGTCCAGGCCAGCTTCGATCAGCAGAGCATCATGGCGCTGCTGGGCGCGCGGCTGCACAGCGTCGAGCCGGGCAGGGTGGAGATCGTCCTGCCCTACCGGGAGGACCTCTGCCAGCAGAACGGCTTTCTGCACGCGGGCATTTCCACCACCATTGCGGACAGTGCGGGCGGCTATGCGGCCTACACGCTGTTCGGACCGGGCGAGGATGTGCTGACGTCCGAATTCAAGATGAACTTTCTGGCGCCCGCCAAAGGCGACCGGTTCGTCGCGACCGGCCGCGTGGTCAAGCCGGGCAAGCGTCTTTCGGTCTGCCAGGTGGAGATGTTTGCGCACGACGGCGAACAAGCCACGCTGTGCGTGATAGGCTTGCTCACCGCGGTGCGCGTGACGCCGCGATGAACGCTGCCGGGGCATGCCGGGGCCATCGCCCCGCATGCCCGGCGCCCGTCACGCGTTGCATGGGTTTTCCAGCAATGCCAGCAAAAGAACACCACAGAATTTTCCGCAGCAACTGGCTGCGCGCCGCAGTGCTGGGCGCCAACGACGGTATCGTCTCCACGGCCAGCCTCATCACCGGCGTCGCGGCTGCCCAAGCCTCGCACGGCGCCATTCTCACTTCCGGACTGGCCGGCCTGGTGGCCGGCGCGCTGTCCATGGCGGCGGGCGAGTACGTGTCCGTGCGCACGCAGGCCGACACCGAAGCCGCGGACCTGCGGCTTGAACAGCGCTCGCTCAAGCGCAACTCCGGCGAAGAACTGGCGGAACTGGTCGACATCTACGTCGATCGCGGGCTGACCCGCGACTTGGCCGAGCAGGTGGCGCGCCAGCTCACCAGCCATGATGCGCTGGATGCGCACGCCCGCGACGAGCTGGGCATTTCGCTGCACAATCGCGCGCGGCCGGTCCAGGCGGCGTTGGCGTCGGCGGCGTCGTTTGCCGGCGGGGCCGCCGTGCCGCTCGCCGTGGCGGCGGTATCGCCCGGACCGCCCCTGATCATGTGGGTGATCGGCGCATCGGTCTGTTGTCTGGCGGCGCTGGGCACCATGGCAGCAAAGGCGGGCGGTGCGCCAAAGTTGCCCGCCGCGCTGCGCGTCACGGTGCTGGGCGCGGTGGCCATGGCGGTGACGGCGGGCGTGGGGGCGCTGTTCGGCGTGGCGGTCTGAAGACGAACACCAGATTCGTGCGCGCCACGATTGGCGCGCACGGGTGCAGCAGGGTCAGGGATTGATGGCGTAGGGCAGGGGGGCGGGCGCGATGCGCGGACCGTCGGCGCTGGCCAGACGCAGATCGCCCTCGGGCAGTGCGGCCAGGGTGGTTTCGAACAGCACCGACACCACGCCGGCATCGCTGGCGGCCTGCACCACGCGGCCAATGGCCTCGCCCGGTTGCGTGGCATCGAACACGTCCACCCCTGTCAGCGCCGGGCCCTGCAGGCTGACGTCGGCAACGGTGCCGAACGCCATGCGCCGCTTGACGGTGCCGCGGTAGTGGCTGCGCGCCACCACTTCCTGCCCGGGATAACAGCCCTTGGTGAAGCTGACCCCCTGGATCAGGTCCAGGTTGACCGTCTGCGGAATGAAGACGTCCTGCGTGGCCGCGGCAATCCAGGGGATGCCAGCCGCCAGGTCTGCCGACTGCCATTGCTGCGCCGAGGCCAGGCCCAGGGCCTGGGTCAGCGCGGCGGACTGTGCCAACTGCTCGTCAGAGGCAATCCACCACCAGCGCAGGCGGTCGTCGGCCGACGGCGCGACGATCCAGGTGCCGGACGGCAGGTCGGCGCGCTGCCACGTGGCGCGCGGCAGGGTGCCCGCCACCGCTTCCAGCGCGGCAGCCTGTCCCGGAGTGGCCTGCACGCCGGCCACGTGCAGCGGCGCGGCGGCCAGCTTGGCCTTGGCCCGCAGGACGAACATGGACAGGCGCTTGATCAGTGCTTGGGACAGGTCCTGGCGGACCAAGCCGTAGAACTGGGGGGCGTCGTCGGTATCGCCGGCGCCGCGCCACATGACCATCGTGGCCAGCAGACGGCCCTTGGCGGTGCAATAGCCGGCCAATCGCGCGGCGTCTTGGGGCAGGCCCGTGACGTCCTGCGTGAGCTGGCCGTGCAGGAAGGACAGGGCGTCGGCGCCCGAAGCGGTGAAGACCGCCAGATCTTCCAGCGGAGCGCATTGCGCGCAACCTTCGGCGCGGACAGGAATCGAAGCGTAATAGGCGTGCATGGCGGCGGGAGTTATCGCGTCATCAAAGTGCTGATGATAGCCGTGTTCCGGGGCTGGCCCGGGCATGTCCCCGATGCGCAAAGGGGCGCGCCGCGCGATCCGGCCCCGGTTGTGTCACGGCTGCGGCCCGCGATCCATTAAACTTCCGACACTTATGAAGATGCGACTCCGAAATTTCGTCCTGTGGTTCCTGTTGCTCATCGTCCTGGCCGTGGGCGGCGCGGTGGGCGCCGCCTATACCTGGATGCACCGCCCGATGGCGCTGTCGTCCGACAAGATCGACTTTGTGGTGGATCCGGGCAGCAGCCCGCGCACCGTCGCGCGCGCGCTCAATGCCGCCGGCGTGCCGATGTGGGAACCGGGTTTCGTGTGGATGGCGCGCCTGTCCGAGCGCGACAAGCTGATGAAGGCGGGCGGCTACCAGGCGCTCAATGGCGACACGCCCTGGCTGCTGCTCGAACGCCTGGCCCGCGGCGACATGACGCAGCGCCAGATCACCTTTCTGGAAGGCTGGACCTATCGCCAGATCCGCCAGGCGCTGCGCGAGAACCCCGACGTCAAGCAGACGCTGGGCGATGTCAGCGATGAAGAACTGATGGAGCGGCTGGGATCGACCATCAAACACCCGGAAGGCCTGTTCTTTCCGGATACCTACGTCTTCACGCCCGGCAGCACGGATTTCGACCTGCTGCGCCGCGCCTACCAGGAAGGGCAGCGCATCCTGAACGACACCTGGGACAAGCGCCAGCCGGACGTGGCGGTGTCCACGCCCTATGAAGCACTGGTGCTCGCCTCCATCATCGAAAAGGAAACCGGACATGGCCCGGAGCGCCGGCGCGTGTCGGGCGTGTTCACCAACCGGCTGAAGATCGGGATGCTGCTGCAGACCGATCCCACGGTGATCTACGGCATGGGCGAGGCCTACCAGGGCCGCATCCGCAAGCGCGACCTGCAGACCGACACGCCCTGGAATACTTACACGCGTCCGGGCCTGCCGCCCACGCCGATTGCCGCACCCGGCCGGGCGGCCTTGCTGGCCGCCGTGCAGCCCGAGCAGCACAAGTTTCTTTATTTCGTGTCCCGGGGCAACGGCACCAGCGAGTTCTCGGCCAACCTGTCCGAACACAACCGCAACGTGGCCCGCTACATTCTTGGTCAGCGGTCCAACCCCACACCCACGCCTGCGCCCACCCCCGCGCCGGCGGCCTCGGCAGCGCCCGAACCCGAATCAGCACAAGGACAAGATCAATGACCTCACGCGGACGTTTCATTACGCTGGAGGGCGTGGACGGCGCGGGCAAGAGCACGCACACCGTCTGGATCGCGGATTTCCTGCGCGCGCAGGGCCTTGAGGTCGTGTCCACCCGCGAGCCCGGCGGCACGCCGCTGGGCGAGAAGCTGCGCGCGTTGGTCCTGAACGATCCGATGGGGCTGGATACGGAAACCCTGCTGATGTTCGCAGCGCGATGCGAACATTCGCGCCAGGTGATCGAGCCTGCGCTGGCGCGCGGCGCGTGGGTCGTCTGCGACCGCTATACCGACGCCAGCTACGCCTACCAGGGCGGCGGCCGCGGCCTGGGCGCCGAGCGCGTGGCGGTTCTGGAAGCCTGGATGCATGCCGGCCGGCCGGACCGCACCTGGCTCTTCGACGTGCCGCTGGAAGTCGCCCGGGCGCGCCTGGCAGACGCGCGCGAACCCGATCGATTCGAGCGCGAGGGCGCGGCATTCTTCGAGCGCACCCGCGAGGCCTACCATGCCCGCGCAAAGGCCGATCCGGACCGCATCCGTGTCGTCGATTCGACGCGCGCCATCCCCGAGATCCGCGCCGACCTGGAAGCCGGCCTGCGCGAGCTGTTGGCCATTCCCGCATGAGCGCGCCCCAGTTTCACCCCTGGCAGATGGACACGGCCCGCGCCTGGCTGGGCAATCGCGACCGCTTTGCGCATGCCTGGCTGGTGCATGGGCTGGCCGGCATCGGCAAGCTTGATTTCGCCATCGCGGCGGCGGCCAGCCTGCTGTGCGAAACGCCTGAAAACGGGCTGGCCTGCGGCCACTGCGCCGCCTGCGCGTGGTTCGCCAGCGGCAACCATCCCGACCTGCGCCGCATCCGTCCCGAGGCAGTGGCCGTGGAAGAGGGCGCGGACGCCGCCGAACAGGCCGAAGACGCCGAGCCGGCGACAGGCGCCGCCAAGCGCGCGCCGTCCAAGGAAATCCGCATCGACCAGATCCGTTCGCTGGAGTCCTGGTTCAACACCGCCACGCACCGCGGCGGCTGGCGCGTGGCGTTGCTGTACCCGGCCCATGCGCTCAATGTCGTGTCGTCCAACGCCTTGCTCAAGGTGCTGGAAGAACCGCCTCCCCATACGGTATTCCTGCTGGTCGCGGACGCGCCGGACCGGTTGCTGCCCACGCTCGTGTCGCGCTGCCGCCGCTTGCCGCTGCCCGCGCCTGATGCGGATACGGCGTTGCAGTGGCTGCGCGACCAGAACGTCGAGCCCGCGCGCGAATGGCTGGCCGCGGCGGGGGGCGCGCCGCTGGCGGCGCTGCGCCTGGCGCAATCCGGCGAATCCGCCTGTCCGGCGTGGCTGGGCCAGCTGGTCAACCCGCTGGCCAAGGGGCAGACGCCCGACGTGGGCACGCTGGCCGAAGCGCTGGAGAAAGTGGCCGCGCCAGAATGGATCGATGCCCTGCAACGGCTGTACACGGATCTGATGCTGGCCAGCGCCGGCGCGCCGGTGCGCTATTTTCCGTCGCTGGCGGCCGGTGTGGCGCAGGTGGCCGCCCGCATGCATCCTGCCCGCGTGGCCGAGGCCGCCCGCTGGCTGACGCGCCAGCGCGCGCTGGCCACGCACCCCTTGAACGCCAAGCTGTTCGCCCACGCCACCCTGCAGCGCGTGGTGCTATCCTGCCAGGCGTAAGTCCTTGATCCGGCGGCGCTTTGCTTCGCTTCGCGACGCGCCCCGGCTCGCAACACCACACTCACCATGTACGTCGATTCCCACTGTCATCTGAATTTCCCCGAGCTTGCCAACGATCTGCCGGCCATTCTTGACCGCATGACGGCCAATCAGGTCACGCACGCGCTCGTCGTCAGCGTCAACATGCCGGAATGGCCCGGGCTGATGTCGCTGGTCGAGCCGCAGCCCCGCCTGTGGGCCTCGGTGGGCGTGCACCCCGACTACGAGGACACGCCGGACCCGACGCCCGAGGAATTGGTGCGGCTGGCAGAACACCCAAAGGTCGTGGCCATCGGCGAAACCGGGCTGGACTACTACCGTCTGTCCGAACCGCTGGATTGGCAGCGCGAACGTTTCCGCCGCCATATCCGCGCCGCGCGTGACGCCGGCCTGCCGCTCATCGTGCATACGCGATCGTCCGCCGAGGACACCGTGCGCATGCTGCGCGAGGAAAAGGCGGCCGAGGCGGGCGGCGTGATGCACTGCTTCACCGAGACGTGGGAAGTGGCGCAGGCCGCGCTGGACCAGAACTTCTACATTTCGCTGTCGGGCATCGTGACGTTCAAGAATGCGCAGATCGTGCATGAAGTGGCCGCCAAGGTCCCGCTGGACCGGCTGCTGATCGAAACCGATTCGCCCTACCTGGCCCCGGTGCCGTTTCGCGGCAAGCTCAACGATCCGTCCAAGGTGATCCATGTGGCCGAAAAGATCGCGGACCTGCGCGGCATCACGGCAGCTGAGGTCGCCCACGCTTCCACCGACAATTTCTTCAAGCTTTTCAGCAAGGTGAAGAAATAGGTCGGCCCGATTTTTTGAATCTGCATCCTAGGACAGCCATGGCCATCCGCATTGCCTCCGCTCACAAAGCCCTTCTGACGTGCAGCCGCGCCGGCCTGCTTGCGCTGGCCATCGGTCTGGCCGCGCCGACCGTGCAAGCGGCCAATCCGGGCGACTGGTGGGTCTACGTCGCCAACGATTACCCCGACGACATCCGCGATCTGCTCGCACAAGGGTCGGATCCCAACGTGCGCTACAAGAATGGACAGCCGGCCATCATGCGCGCGGTCGTGGACAACGCCTGGAAGGTGTTTGACGTGCTCGCCGCGGACAAGCGCACCGACGTCAATGCCGAGAACCCGGCGGGCGAGACGCCGCTGATGTACCTGGCCATCGCCGGCCAGACCGAGCGCGCCAAGAAGCTGATCGCGCGTGGCGCGCAGGTCAACCGCCTGGGATGGACGCCGCTGCATTACGCCGCCTCCAAGGGGCAGATGGAAATGGCGCGCCTGCTGCTCGCGAACAAGGCGATGGTCAACGCGCCGGCGCCCAATGGCGAGACGCCGCTCATGATGGCGGCGCTGTCTGGCCGCAAACCCATGGTCGAATTGCTGATCCGGGCCGGGGCCGACGTCACCACGCAGGACACGAAGGGGCAGGATGCGGCCGCGTGGGCGGCCACGGGCAAATCGGAATCGCTGGCCGCCGAGCTGACGGCCATGGCCCAGAAGGAAGCGGACGCCAAGCGCAAACGCCGCGCGTCGGCGCAAGGGGCGCCGCAGGAGGCGGGCGCCGCTGGCACGGGCGCGGGGCAACCCGCCGAGGCGCCAGCGCCGGTCCCGGCACCCGCGCCGGCCGCCGCCGCGCCGGCAACTGGCGGCGGTGTTAAGGGTGTCTCCGGCGTCGGGCTGTCGGATTACGAGAAGCCGCCTGCGCCCTGATCCTCGGTCTCGTCCGTGATCTGCCCCGCGGTCTGACCCAACCGCCGCAGACGCCGCCAATGCACGAAACCCGCCTCCCGGCGGGTTTTTTTGCGTCCGGATTTCGGGGTTTTCCCTTGTGATTCTCATTGGATGGGAAAAAATAGAAGCGAAACCGCCACAAATTGATAATCTCGCGTCCATATTGCTGGGAGTTGAGTCGTTATGTCGGAAACGTCTGTCGGGGCGGGCGCGGATCGCGTCCTGTATGTGCTGGCCACCTTGGCCCGGCACGACGGCCCGCTCAGCATTGCCGCGCTGGCCGACAAGACGGGCCTGGCGCAAAGCACGCTGTACCGGCAGATTGCGCTCCTCAAGCGCTGGGGATTCGTCGCCGAACACGACGGCGAGTACGGACCCGGGCCGCTGTGCGTGCAGCTTGCATGGGGCTTTGACCAGTCGTCTTTCCTGATTCATGAGGCGCAGCCCGACATGGCTGCGCTTGCCGCATCGTCCGGCGAAACCATCGGACTGCTTGTCGCCGTGAAGGACCAGGCTGTGTGCCTGGACATGGTCGAAAGCCAGCATCCGCTGCGCTGCTCGTTCACCAAGGGCCGCGGACTGCCGCTGGCGCGGGGCGCGTCGGCCAAGTCGCTGCTGGCGTTCATGCCGCAGGCCCGGCTGCAGGCGGCACTTGCCTACCTGGCCAACGAAGCCGCCGTGGATGCCGACCGGCTGGCGAGCGAGCTGGAGGCCATTCGCGACCAGGGCTATGCCGTGACCGACAGCGAAGTCGACGCCGGCGTTTGGGGCGTCAGCGTGCCGATCTTCCAGCGGCCCAACCAGGCCGTGGCCTCGATCACGCTGATGGCGCCGTCCACCCGCGCCGCGCAGCATCCCGACGCGCTGATCGACATGACCTTGGCAGCCGCCCGCCGCATCTCCGAACGCCTGAAGGCCGCCTGACGCTGCATTGCACACCCTCTTACCTCCCGTCGTACCCACTTCCATAGGACCCACCATGATGAATCGCCGCACTCTGCTGTCCGCCGCTCTGTCCCTGAGCCTCGCCTGCGCCGCTGGCGCCGCGCACGCCCAGGAAACGATCCGCGCCGTCACCGACGCCACCTTCCCGCCGATGGAATTCGTCAAGGACGGCAAGCGCACCGGCTTTGACATCGAACTGGTCGAGGCGCTGGCCGGCGCGATGGGCAAGAAGGTCGAGTGGATCGACATCGACTTCAAGGGCCTGATTCCCGCGCTGCAAGCCGGCCGCGCCGACATCGCGGTGTCCGCCATCTACATCACGCCCGAGCGCAGCAAGGTCGTCGACTTCACCGACCCGTACTACGCGGGCGGTCTGGTGGTCCTGACCAAGGCCGACGGTCCCATCAAGACGCTCAAGGACCTGGAAGGCCGCAAGGTGTCGGTGCAGGTCGGCACGAAGTCGGTGAACTACCTGAAGGAGCATTTCCCCAAGGTCCAGCGCGTGGAAGTCGAAAAGAACCAGGAGATGTTCAACCTGGTGCAGATCGGCCGCGCCGATGCCGCGGTGACGGGCAAGCCCGCCGCCAAGCTGTTCGCGCAAAGCACCAATGGCCTGACCGTGCTGAACGAGCAGATCACGACCGAGGACTACGGCATCGCCGTGCCCAAGAACAAGCCTGAGCTCACGCGCGACCTGAACGCCGCGCTGCAGAAGTTGAAGGCTGATGGCAGCTACCAGGCCATCGTCAACAAGTGGTTCGAGGCGCCCGCGAAATGAACCTGGATTTTTCTCCCGTCTTCGCCGACTTCGACGCGCTCTTGCGGGGCGCGGTGGTCACCATCGAGGTGACCGCCGGCGCCTTGCTGCTGGGCTGCGTGATGGGGCTGCTGGTCGGTATCGGCCGGCTCAACCCGCAGCGCCGCGTCATTTATCACCTGTGCAGCACCTATCTGCTCTTCTTTCGGGGCACGCCGCTGCTGGTGCAGCTTTTCATCTGGTTCTTCGGGCTGCCGCAGTTCGGCGTGACGCTGCCGGCGTTCGCCTGCGGCGTGCTGGGCCTGGGCATGTACTCCGGGGCCTACGTGTCGGAAATCGTGCGGGGCGCGATCCAGTCGGTGGATCGCGGCCAGACGGAGGCGGCGCGTTCGCTGGGCATGTCGTCCGGCCAGGCCATGCGCATCATCATCCTGCCGCAGGCAGTGGTGCGCATGATCCCGCCGCTGGGCAACGAGTTCATCGCACTGATCAAGAACTCTGCGCTGGTGTCGCTGTTGACCATTCACGATCTGATGCACGAAGGGCAGAAGATCATCAGCGTGTCTTACCGCTCGCTGGAAACCTACCTGGTGGTGGCATTGATCTATCTGGCCCTGACCACGATCGCCATGGTGATTTTGCGCAAGATCGAACATCACCTGCGCGCTGGAGGAATGGTGCAATGAGCCTCGTCATCGAAGGGCAGGAAATGATCCGCATCCGCGGCCTGCATAAATCCTACGGCGATCACGCCGTCCTGCGCGGCATCGACTTCGATGTGCTGAAGTCGCAAGTGGTCGTGGTCATCGGACCCAGCGGGTCGGGCAAGAGCACCTTGCTGCGTTGCTGCAACGGCCTTGAGGTGGCGCAGCGCGGCACCGTGGACATCTGCGGCCAGACGTTGCAGGACAACGGCGCGCTGTTGCCGGAGGCCGAGCTGAACGCGTTGCGCACGCAGGTGGGCATGGTGTTCCAGGGCTTCAATCTGTTCCCGCACCTGTCGGTGCTGGACAACGTGACGGTCGGCCCGCGCACGCTGCTCGGCATGG
Source organism: Achromobacter mucicolens (assembly GCF_029866465.1). Classification (NCBI taxonomy): domain Bacteria; kingdom Pseudomonadati; phylum Pseudomonadota; class Betaproteobacteria; order Burkholderiales; family Alcaligenaceae; genus Achromobacter; species Achromobacter mucicolens. The sequence goes on from NZ_CP123364.1 coordinate 2,358,152, forward strand.
GCCGCGAAGAGGCCAATGGGCTGGCCGCGGACCTTCTCAACAAGGTGGGCCTGTCGCAGAAAATGGCGGCCATGCCCGCCAGCCTGTCGGGCGGCCAGAAGCAGCGTGTGGCCATCGCACGCGCGCTCGCCATGCAGCCGCAGGTCATGCTGTTCGACGAGCCGACCTCGGCGCTGGACCCGGAATTGGTGGGCGAAGTGCTGCAGGTCATGAAGCTCTTGGCCCGCGAAGGCATGACCATGATGGTCGTGACCCACGAAATGGGCTTTGCGCGCGACGTGGCCGATGTGGTGGCCGTGATGGACGGCGGCGTGATCCTGGAGTCCGGTCCGCCGGACGTGATCTTCACCCAACCGCGCGAGGCCCGCACCCGCGAGTTCCTGCAGGCGGTGCTGAGCGCGAGTCCGGGGGCGGCAGCATGAACGCATCGCAACTGGACAAGAGCGTGTGGAAGGCGCGCGACGACAGCGCCGAGCAGGGCGACACCCGCCGGCTGGCGCATATCGTCGAGCCCGAAGCGGGGCAGGGCGAAATGGGCGAAGCCGTGCTGCTGGGCTTTGCCTGCGATGCGGGCGTGGCGCGCAACCAGGGGCGCGTGGGCGCGGCCGCGGGGCCGGCCGGTATCCGCAAGTACCTGGCCGGCCTGCCGGCGCACGGTCTGACGCGCCTGCTGGATGCCGGCGACGTCGAATGCCACGGCGACAAGCTGGAGGACGCACAGGAGCGCCTGGGCTTGCGTCTGGCCGAACTGATGGGCCGGGGCGCCCGGCCTGTCGTGCTGGGCGGCGGGCATGAGATCGCCTGGGGCAGTTTCCAGGGGTTGGCCCGCTGGCTGGATGCGCGCGGCGACGCCGGCGCCGTGCTGGTCCTGAACCTGGACGCGCACTTCGATCTGCGTACGGGCCGTCCCGGCAGTTCTGGGACGCCGTTCGACCAGATTGCGGCAGACAGCGAGGCGCGCGGGCGCGAACTGCAGTACGCCTGCCTGGGCGTCTCGCGGCTGGCCAATACGCCCGCCCTGTACGCCCGCGCCGCGGAAATCGGCGCCGTGTGGGTCGAGGACCGGGACATGCAGGAGCGTCATCTTGAGGCGCGGCTGGCCGACGTGGATGGGTTGCTGGCCAAGGCGCAGCACGTGTATCTGACGATCGACCTGGACGTGCTGCCCGCGGGGGTGATGCCGGGGGTGTCCGCGCCTGCGCCTTACGGGGTGCCGATGGCGGTGGTCGAGGAAATCGTTTTGCGGGTCAAGGCCAGCGGCAAGCTGCGGCTGGCCGACCTGGCGGAATTCAACCCCAAGTTCGACGTCGACGGCCATGGCGCGCGGGCGGCGGCGCGTCTGGCCTGGCAGTTGTTGTCGGCGTGATTCGGAAGCGGTGTCTGACACCCTTGTTGCGATGGTGCAGGCTGTAAGACCGTCTCGCCAGGGTGTCAGACACCGGGCAGTTGGGGCAGATGCAGGGCGGATCCTCTTTGCGAGGGCCGCCCTTTTTTATCGGCCGTGGCGTCCCGCGCAGGCTGGACGCGCCCGGTTTCGCGGCTTAGGATAGGTGCAGCTTCCGGCCCCGCCTGCGACCCGTTCGGTATCCGCAACATGAATACGTCCCTATTTAAAAAATTTAGACTTTAAATAGGGACGGTATTGGTTTCGTGGATAAAATGGCGCAACTTTGTCAGGAGAGCATGCTCATGTCTCAAACTCCCACCCATGCCTTGCCGTCGTATCTGAATGCCGAGGACCTCGGCCCTTGGGGTAATTACCTGCAACAAGTCGACCGGGTCACGCCGTACCTCGGTTCCCTGAGCCGGTGGGTCGAGACGCTGAAGCGTCCGAAGCGCTCGCTGATCGTCGATGTGCCGATCGAACTGGACAACGGCACCATCGCCCACTTCGAGGGCTACCGCGTGCAGCACAACGTGTCGCGCGGCCCGGGCAAGGGCGGGGTGCGTTTCCACCAGGACGTCACGCTGTCCGAGGTGATGGCGCTGGCGGCCTGGATGTCGGTCAAGAACGCTGCGGTCAACCTGCCGTACGGCGGCGCCAAGGGCGGCATCCGTGTCGATCCGCGCAAGCTCTCCGCGTCGGAACTCGAACGCATGACCCGCCGCTACACCAGCGAGATCGGCGTCATCATCGGACCGTCCAAGGACATTCCCGCACCTGACGTGAACACCAACGCCCAGACGATGGCCTGGATGATGGACACGTACTCCATGAACGAAGGCGCCACCGCCACGGGCGTGGTCACGGGCAAGCCGATCGCGCTGGGCGGCAGCCTGGGCCGCGTCGAAGCCACGGGCCGCGGCGTGTTCGTCGTGGCGTGCGAAGCCGCGCGTGACAGGAACATCGATGTGGCCGGCGCACGCGTTGTCGTGCAAGGCTTTGGCAACGTGGGCGGCACCGCCGCCCGCCTGTTCCACGAGGCCGGCGCCAAGGTCATCGCCGCGCAGGACCACACCGGCACCGTGCACAACCCAGCCGGCCTGGACGTGCACAAGCTGCTGTCGCATGTGTCGCAAACCGGCGGCGTGGGCGGCTTCTCGGGCGGCCAGGCGCTGGACAAGGCCGAATTCTGGACGCTGGAAACCGAGTTCCTGATCCCGGCAGCCCTGGAAAGCCAGATCACGGTCGACAACGCCGCCAAGGTGCGCGCCAAGATCGTCGTGGAAGGCGCCAACGGCCCGACCACGCCGGAAGCGGACGACATCCTTGCCGAGAACGGCGTGTACGTGGTGCCCGACGTGCTGGCCAACGCCGGCGGCGTGACGGTCAGCTACTTCGAGTGGGTGCAGGACTTCTCCAGCTTCTTCTGGAGCGAGGAAGAGATCAACCAGCGCCTCGAGCGCCTGATGCGCGAAGCCTATGCGTCGGTGGCGCAGGTGTCGCGCGAGCACAAGGTGACGCTGCGTACCGCCGCGTTCATCGTGGCTTGCACGCGCATCCTGCAGGCCCGCCAGGTGCGCGGCCTGTACCCGTAAAGACTGAATCGGCATGGCGCCTTCGCGGGCGCGATGCCGGAATCGCTCCGCAAGGGGCGATTCCTATTTGTGGTGATGAAAAATGCCGGGCAGATGCCCGGCATTTACACGTCAAGACCCAGGCCCGCAGTGCCTTCACGATGCCGGCAGCAGTTCCGGCTTCAGGATGCCGCGCAGATCCTGGTACGAAATCGTCAGTTCCGGCTCGCCGTGCGAATACGGCGCGATCGAGTAGGCGTCGTACTTGACCACGATGCCATCGCGCGTGATCGCGAAGTTGTCGCTTTCCTGGAAGGGCCACATCTTGTTGTAGGCAGCCGGGTCGCGCTTGGCATCCGGATTGCCCGTCAGCCATTTCGCGTGTGCGCGCTGCAACGCGGCGACGTATTCGGCGCGGCGTCCCGGGATCAGCGCTTCGTCCAGGCTCATGACGCGGCCGCGGCTGCGTTCCCAGTTCAGGTACTGGGTGGCCGGGATGCCGTGCGCGGCGCCGGTCAGGTACTGTTCCGTGTGCAGTTCGACGGCGACGATATCGCCCACCGTGTCCTTCACGCTGGCCTTGAAGTAGGTGGCGTCGCGCGGGCGCGCCGTGGACCAGAAATACTGCGTGTATTCCGACAGCGTCTCGTAAGGGCCGCGGCGATTGGCGTCGGTGCCGGTCATGTAGGCAAGCACGTGGTCCACCAGCGCGGTCAGTTTCGGGATGCCCGGAAACGCCACACTGTCGATTTCGATGCGCGGGCAGTCGCCTTCGCAGCCGGGCTTGCTGGCCGCCCATTTGATGCGTTCGGTGGACAGGTCGCCCATTTTTTCCGGCGTGGCCGAAGACGAGGCATCGGGCGTTGCCAGGGTGATGTTCGAGGGGGGCGTGCTGCCGCAGCCGGCCAGGGCCAGCAGGGCGGCGCCCAGGATCAGACCGCGTATCGCGCCAGCCGGCGTGAAGCTGCGATTCATGCAATTACCTCCAGAAAACGCAAGGCGCCGTCAGGGCACGACGCCTGTCCACTCGTCGCGGGAGAATTTTTCGTCCGCCTGCGCCTGTGCGCGCGCCAACGTTTCCGCGCCCACGCTACCCGGGGTCAGACGATGCAGCCCGGCAAAAGTTTCCACCATGCGGTCGATGATGACCTCGCGTGCCAGCCCGGTCTGCGTGCGTAGCGGATCGACGCGCTTCTTGGCGCTGGTTGTACCCTTGTCGGAAAGCTTCTCGCGCCCGATGCGCAGGACCTCGACCATCTTGTCGGCGTCGATATCGTAGGACATGGTGACGTGATGCAGCACGGCGCCGGCGCGGCGAGCCTGCGCGGCGCCACCGATCTTGCCGATGTCGGAGGCGATGTCATTGAGCGGCTGATACCAGGCCTTGATGCCCAGGCCCTGCAGCGCGGTCAGCACCCAGGCGTCCAGGAAGGCATACGACTCCTGGAAGCTCATGCCGTGGACCAGTGCCTGCGGCGCGCTCAGCGAATACGTAATGGAGTTGCCCGGCTCGATGAACATCGCGCCGCCGCCGCTCACGCGGCGCACCACTTCGATGCCGTGGCGCTTGGCGCCGTCCGGATCGACTTCGTTCTTCAGGGATTGAAAGCGGCCGATCACGACGGCCGGCGCGGACCATTCCCAGATGCGCAGGGTGGGCGGGCGCTGACCGGCGCCGACTTCGTCGGTGATGACGGCGTCCAGCGCCATGTGCAGCGCGGGCGGCTGCGGGCCTTCGTGGATCAGCTGCCAGTCGTAATCGTTCCAGTCGGTGCGGCTCATGCCAGCGCCCTCCGCAGCACCACGGCGATGGCTTCGGCGGAGAATCCGAACATCTCGGCGTCGGCCGGGAGGGCCGATTGCACGGCAACCGCCAGCTCCAGTTCGCCGGCGTCCGCGGGCATGCCGTTCAGGCCGCGGTTGATGGCTTCCAGCGCCTCGGGCGGTTCAAGGAAAAAGTCGCCGCTGATGCGCACGTCGGCCAGGCGGCCATCGCGCACTTCCAGATCCGCGACGACCAGCTTGCCGCCGGGGACTTTGTATTCGCCATGCAAAGGCATTGGGCGCTCCTTTCAAATCAGAATCAGACGTTACAGGCTGAGCTTCATGCCGTCATGGCTGGCCTTGAAACCCAGGCTTTCATAGAACCGGCGCGCATCGGGGCGCGCGCGGTCGGTGGTGAGCTGGACCAGTTCGCAGCCCTGGATCCGGCATTGCTCGATGGCCCATTCGAACATGGCGTGGCCCAGTCCCGCGCCGCGAAACGCCGAGGCGATGCGCACGCTTTCGATCTGGCCCCGCCACATACCCCGCCGCGACAGGCCGGGTATGAACGATAACTGGAAACAGCCCGCCAGTTGTGAATCCTGCTCAACCACGGCGAGGAATTGGTTGGAATCCTGCTCGATGGCCTCGAAGGCGGCAAGGTAGCGCGGGTTCAGCGGGACCGAGGCGTCCTCGCGGCCTGCGCCCAGGTCGTCATCGGCCAGCATGGCCACGATGGCGGGCAGATCGGCCGCGCGTGCGCGGCGAAAAACGCGTTGCGGGGCAGTCATGGCGTGCTCCTTCGCGGTCAGCGGGCGACGTTCTGGGCGGTCTGGCCGAACAGGATGCGGCGTGAGGCTTCGTCGTTGACCGACGGGGCGGTGTTGATGGTGTCGGCCAGCGCGTAGGCGCGTTGCGTCGCCGGACGCGCGCCGATGGCTTCGAACCAGCGCTTGAGGTGCGGAAATTCGTTCAGGTCCTGGCTTTGCTTGGCGTGCGGTACGATCCACGGATAGGCCGCCATGTCCGCGATGGAATAGTCGCCCGCGACGAACTCGCGGTCGGCCAGGCGCTTGTTCAGCACGCCGTACAGGCGATTGGTTTCCTTGACGTAGCGCTCGATCGCGTAGGTGATGCGTTCCTGCGCGTAGCCGGAAAAGTGGTGGTTCTGGCCGGCCATGGGACCCAGGCCGCCCATCTGCCAGAAGAGCCACTGCGACACTTCGGCGCGCCCGCGCACGTCGGCGGGCAGGAACTTGCCGGTCTTCTCGGCCAGGTATTGCAGGATGGCGCCGGATTCAAACAACGAGATCGGCGCACCGCCGTCGGCGGGCGCGTGGTCCACGATGGCGGGGATGCGGTTGTTGGGCGCGATGGCCAGGAATTCGGGCTTGAATTGGTCGCCGCGGCCGATGTTGACCGGGTGGATCTTGTAGGGCAGGCCAGTTTCTTCGAGGAACAGCGTGATCTTGTGGCCGTTGGGGGTCGTCCAGTAATAGAGATCGATCATGAGGGTGTCCTGTGTGTCATGGCGCCGCGGGCAAGCGCCCGCGGATGGAAGGGCCATGATAGCGGCGCACACCGGACGGATGCCTGAATAACCGGGGGGCGGATGCGGGTTTCCGCGCGCGGCCCCGGCGCCCTGGGGTCAGACCGCGCCCGGACGCGGGCTGCGCGGCAGCCGCCACGTCCAGTTCAGGCTGACTGCGGCGGCGGCCAGGAAGATCAGCGCCACGCCCGCGATCTGCGAGGCGTCCATGCGGTGGCCGTAGACCACGAAGTCGAGCAGGATGGCCACGGCCGGATAGATAAAGCTGAGCGCCGCGGTGGACGTGGTGGGCAGCTTCTGGATGGCCGAGTACATCAGGATGTACATGAGGCACGTGTGGATGAGACCCAGCGCCACCAGGTATCCCCACTGCACAGGCTGGGCGGGCAGGGCATTGAAGTCGGCCATCGGCAGCAGCATCACCGCGCCCAGCGTCACCTGCACCAGCGCCAGCACCTGCGGGGGGATGCCCTTCAGGCGCTTTACGATGATGGCGGTGATGCCGTACAACGCGGCTGCGCCCAGGCCCAGCATCAGACCCGTCAGATAGGCGCCGCCGCCCGCCGCGCCGCCATCGCCCAGACGCAGCACCAGCAGCAGGCCGGCGAACGCGACGAGGGACCACGCCACCTTGCCGCGCGAGGGGCGCTCGCCCAGGAACAGCACGCCCAGCCCGATCAGGAAGAACGGCTGCACGTTGTAGACCGCGGTGGCCAGCGAAATGGACGCCAGCCGATAGGCCGAGAACAGCAGCACCCAGTTCAGCACCAGCGCGGCGCCGGCGGCCAGCGCCAGGGCCAGCGTTTTCGGGGTAAAAAGTCCCGGCTTGAGCAGGCCGCGCGCCCAGCAGTACACAAAGAGCGACAGGGCGCCAAACACGCAGCGAAAGAAAACGACGTTCCAGGCGCTTTGCCCGGACTCCAGAACGAAGACGCCGAGCGTGCCCGACAGGGTCATGGCGGCCGCCATCTGCGCGAGGCCCGTGCGTTCGGTCGAGGGGATCATGATGGTTCTCCAAAGGCCATCTGGCCAGGAATTCGATGGAGAAATTATCCCAGGCGGATCCATCCGCTTATATGATCATGCCGTGGCACTTTCGCGATTCAACCTTGCTTTGGGTGGAATTTATGCAGAACGACCTAAAAAATGAAAGTTCGGTTTTGGATGGGATCGACCGCCGTCTCGTTGAGATGCTGTCGGCCAATGCGCGCACCACCACGGCCGATCTGGCGCGGCAGGTGGGCATGTCGGCCCCCAGCGTGGCCGACCGCATGCGGCGGCTTGAGGAATCGGGGGTAATTCGCGCATACACGCTGGACGTGGATCCGGTGGCGCTGGGGTATTCGCTGGAGGCCGTTGTGCGCATCCGGCCGTTGCCCGGGCAGTTGCGCCATGTCGAGGGCCTGATCCAGCAGATTCCGGAATTCGTGGAGTGCGACAAGGTAACGGGCGATGATTGCTTCATCGCCCGCATGGTGCTCCGGTCCATCACGCACCTGGACGGCATTCTGGAGCGGGTGACCGAATTTGCCGAAACCAACACCGCCATCGTCAAGTCGCACACGGTGCGCCGGCGGCTGCCGCCGCTGCGTTAGACGGGGGCGGACAGGGCCGCGGTGATGTCGTCGCGCAGGCTGGCCGGCGTGTCGGTGGGCGCGTAGCGCTTGATCACGCGGCCGTCGCGCCCGACCAGGAACTTGGTGAAGTTCCACTTGATGCCTTCGGTGCCGAAGACGCCCGGCTTTTCGCCCTTGAGCCATTGGTAAAGCGGGTGGGCGTTCGGGCCGTTGACATCGATCTTGGCAAAGAGCGGAAAGGTGATGTCGTACTGGGTGCTGCAGAAATTGCGGATCTCGGCCTCGTCGCCGGGCTCTTGGTGGCCGAACTGGTCACACGGAAAACCGAGCACGGTCAGGCCGTCGTCGTGGAACGCGCGGTAGAGTTCTTCCAGACCGGCATACTGCGGCGTGAACCCGCACTTGGAGGCAACGTTCACCACCAGTAGCACGCGGCCGCGGTACGTCTCTAGGGACTGCTGCGTGCCGTCGATGGCGCGGACGGAGAAATCATGGATTGTGCTCATGCGGGCTCCTGGAATCGGGCGTCGTCCGCGCATCGGCGCGGGCGTTGGGGCAGACTTGGGAGTGTAGCGCCGCAGACGCGCGTGGGGGCTTTGCGGCACCGCGGCAGCGCCCGGCCTATGATGCGGTTTACCGAAGACGCTGGAAAGAAAGGAGCCGCCGCATGGAAGGAATGATCGAGCGACTAGAGGCGATGCTGGCCAAGGGCACCGACAATCTGCTGCTGCGGTTTTCACTTGGCAAGGCCTACGCCGAGCAGGAACGCTTTGCCGAGGCCTGCACCCATCTGCGCGCGGCGCTGGCTTTCGATCCCACGTATTCCGTCGCCTGGAAATGGCTGGGCAAGGCCTGCCTCGGGCTGAATGACAAGCCCGGCGCCCGCGCCGCCTGGGAATCCGGGCTGGCGGCGGCCCAGGCGCGGGGAGATCAGCAGGTCGTCAAGGAATTGCAGGTGTTCATCAAGCGCCTGGACAAGGAAGCGGCCGCGGGCGCCTGAGACTTTCGGGGTTCCCTGGCAGTGCCGCGGCCGGAGCCGGTGCGCTGGCCACGCGGAACACCTCGATGGCGTGGCGCAGGCGGGCGCCATCCGTGCGCAGGTTGGCAACCGCCTTGGCGGCCTGTTCGACGCGCGCGGCGTTGCCCTGCGCGGCGCTGTCGGTTTCCGAAATGCTGCGGCTGACCGTGTCGATACCCGCGTGCTGGTCGGTCGAGGTGGCGGCAATCTCGTTGATGATGCGCGTGACCTTCTGCACGGATTCCACGATATCGCGCATGCTGGCGCCGGCCCGCTCGACGTGCCGCACGCCTTCGCCGACGCGCGCGTCCGAGCTTTCGATCAGCGCCTTGATCTCGCGGGCGGCGGTGGCGCTTTTCTGGGCAAGGCTGCGCACTTCGCTTGCGACCACCGCGAATCCCTTGCCCGCCTCGCCGGCGCGCGCGGCCTCGACGGCGGCATTCAGCGCAAGGATGTTGGTCTGGAAGGCAATGCCGTCGATGATGCCGACAACCTCGGCGATGCGGGACGAGCTTTGGACGATGCCCTGCATGGCGTGCGCGGCCTCGTCGACCACATTGCCGCCCCGCCGGGCGAGATCGCTGGCCTGGTTTGCCATGGCGTCGGCATCCTGCGCGTTGGCGGCATTTTGCCTCACGGTGACGGCCAATTGCGCCATGCTGGCCGCCGCCTGTTCGAGCGACGCCGCCTGGCGCTCGGTGTGGGCCGAGAGGTCGGCGTTGCCCTCCGCGATGTCGGCGGCCGACTGCAGGGCGTTCTCGATGCCGCCGTGCACGTCGCGCGTGATGCTGACCAGGCTTTTGCGCATGACTTCCAGGGAAAACTTCAGTTCGCCGATCTCGTCCCCGGTCAGGGCGCCGGGCAGCGGTGTGCTCAGGTTGCCCGCGGCGATCTGGCGCGTGAAGTCGGTGGCCGCGCCCAGCAGCCCGGCGATGGCGCGCGCAAAGCCCCAGCCCGACGCGAAGATCAGTGCGACGCCGCCCGCTGTCAGCGCCACGGCCGCGGCCAGGGCGCTGCTGCTCAGGCGGTCGTGCATGCCGTAGATGGCCGCGCCGGCCGCGCCGATGAACAGCGAGGCGGACAGCACCGCCCACGCCAGGAGGCGCGACCGCACGCCGGTCAGGCGCCAGCGTTTGAGCCGCGCCAGGACGCCGCGCACCCCCGCCGGTTTGACCTGACCGCCGCACAGCCGGGTGCCGCGCGCCGTGCCCAGACGCAGGCTGGCATAAACGGCTTCGGCCGTTTCGATCTGCTGGCGGGTCGGCTTGACCCGCACCGAGGCATAACAGACGGTGGTGCCGCGTTCCACGATGGGCGTGACGTTGGCCAGCACCCAATAGAAGCCGCCGTCCTTGCGGCGGTTCTTGACCATGCCTGTCCACGACTCGCCGCGCTGGATGGTGCCCCAGAGGTCTTCGAAGGCGGCCGGCGGCATGTCGGGATGGCGCACGATGTTGTGAGGCGCGCCGACCAGTTCCTCGCGTGAAAAGCCGCTTGCGTGAACAAACGCCGGATTGGCGTAGATGATCCGGCCCCGCGAGTCCGTGCGGGAGATCAGGTATTGCTCGTCGCGGAGTACGTATTCCGTGTCGTTGACCGGCTGGTTGTTGCGCATGCGTCGCTCGTCCTGTGATGGGCGAGGGCATCATCGGGGACGGGCGCGGCGGCGGCGTTGATGTACGTCAACGCCGCCACAGGTCGACGCGCTTACGCGGCGGGCAGGTTGCCAAAGGCTTCAAGCGCCCGCAGCCGGCTTTGCGCCAGATCCACGATCGGTTCCGGATAGCCCGCGGCGGACCGTTCCATGGGATTGGGATCGTGGATGGCCTTGTCGTCCAGATGCGCCAGTTCAGGCAGCCATTCGCGCAAAAACACGCCGCGCGGGTCGAATTTGCGGGACTGCGACAACGGATTGAAGACGCGGAAGTAGGGCACCGCGTCGGCGCCCGTGGAGGCGCTCCATTGCCAGCCGCCGTTGTTGGCGGCCAGGTCGCCGTCCACAAGCTGCGACATGAACCAGGCCTCGCCCAGACGCCAGTCGATGAGCAGGTTCTTGGACAGGAACATCGCCGTCACCATGCGCAGCCGGTTGTGCATCCAGCCCAGGGCCAGCAACTGGCGCATGGCGGCGTCCACGATGGGGATGCCGGTCTTGCCCTGCTGCCAGGCTGCCAGGTCGTCGGGCGCGTGGCGCCAGGGCACGGCCGCCGTCTCCGGCTTCATGGGCTGGTGCATGGACAGGGCGGGGTAGGCCGCCAGCAGGTGCAAGTAGAACTCGCGCCACAGCAGTTCGTTGATCCACGTGGCGGCGCCCGCCTTGCCGCTGTCGATCTCGCCCTGGTTGGCCGCCAGCGCTGCGCGCAGCGCCTGGCCGGGAGACAGGACGCCCGCAGCAAAGTAAGGCGACAGGCAACTGGTGGCGGGCAGCGAGGGGAAATCGCGCTCGTCCTTGTAGGCGAAGATCGCCTCGTCGGCAAAGGCGGCCAGCCGGTCGCTGGCGGCAGCTTCTCCGGCGGGCCAGAGCGCCCGGACGGCGTCGCTGGGCGCGTCGAACCCGTCGAACGATTCCGGCAGCGGATCGGACTTCCAGCGCGGCGGCGTCTGGGCGCGGGGCGCGGGAATGGGCCGCACCGGCGCGCTGCGCAGGCGCTCGCGGCAGGTGCGGGCATAGGGCGTGTAGACGCGATAGCAATCGCCCTTGCCGGTCAGCACGGTGCCGGGGCGCAGCAGCGTCGCGCCGTGGTGCACCGTCCACTCGATGCCGATGTCGGCCAGCGCGGCCGCGACGGCGTCGTCCCGGCGGCGTTCGTTGACGCCCCACTCGGCGTTGACGTGGACCGCTTCGATGGCGTGTTCCTGGCAGAACGCGGCCACGGCCCGCGGTGCGTCGCGCCAGTCGTCAACGGTCAGCAGCTTGAGCGGAATCCCGGCCTGTCCCAGGTCCTGGGACAGCTCGCGCAGGTTGCGCAGCCAGAAATCCACCTTGGCCGGGGCGTCGCCATGCTGGCGCCATTGTCCGGGCGCGGCCAGGAAAAGCGCGGTGACCGTGCCGGCCTCGGCCGCCGCGGCCAGCGCGGCGTTGTCGTGCATGCGCAGGTCGGTGCGCAGCCAGAGCAGCGTGTTCATGGGGAGGCTCCAGGGACAGGGGCCGGGCGGCGCGCCGGCGAGGCTGCGATTCTATCCCGAGCACGCGCGCGGCCCGGGGCGAAAGCGCCTGGAAGACGATGTAAAAACTACGAGGAGATGTGACCGGTGTTGCACTGCAACCCGTTGCGGCGCCTGGTTGGCAGGGGCAGGGGCCAGACGGCCCCCGAACGCCAAAACGCCCGGCATTGGCCGTCAAACCATGAAACACGCTGGCGCGTGGCGTGTATTGACGCACGTGCGGACGCCGCCATGTAATGCAAGTAAACGACTAAAGCAGGCAAACGCTATGGGAAATCTGATGGACCTCCGCCCGTCCTTTCTGAAGGGACGTACACCCGCCGGCAAGACGTCCCGCGATGTCTTGCAGAAGCTCTGGCGTTCGGTCGATTTACCGGACGCGTCGCTTGAGCACGTCGTGCTGACCGGCGCAGATCCTGTCGTCCCTTCCTCATTTGCCGTCGGCACGGCCGCGCAGACCAGCATGGCTGCCGCGGCCCTGGCTGCCGCGGAAGTCTGGCACCTGCGCGGCGGCGCCCGGCAGCAGGTCAGCGTGGACATGCTGCATGCGGCGCAGGAGTGCCGCAGCCACTACACCATCAATGGCGTCACGCCCAATCCGTGGGATCCCATCACCGGCGTCTATCGCTGCGGCGATGGCGGCTGGGTGCGCATTCACGCCAACTTCGCGCATCACCGTGACGGGGCGCTGGCCTTGCTGGGCTGCCCGACCGGGGACGGCGCCACGCGCGAAGCCGTGGAACGCGCGCTGAGCCGCTGGAAGGCGCTGGATTTCGAGCAGGTGGCGGCCGATGCCGGCATGGTCGTGTCTGCAATGCGCTCGTTTGAGGAATGGGACCGCCATCCGCAGGGGCAGGCTGTCTCCGCGCAACCGCTGCTGACCATCGAACGCATCGGTGAAGCCGATCCGCGTCCGCTGCCGAAGTACGCGCAGAATGCGCGGCCGCTGCAGGACATCCGCGTGCTGGACCTGACGCGCATCATCGCCGGGCCGGTGTGCGGCCGCGCGCTGGCCGCCTATGGCGCCGACGTCATGCTGGTCAACAGCCCGCAACTGCCCAATATCGACAACATCATCGACACCAGCCGCGGCAAGCTGTCCGTGCTGGCGGACCTGGACACGGCAGATGGCCGCATCGCGCTCGGCAACCTGCTGCGCAGCGCGCATATCTTTGTGCAGGGCTATCGGCCTGGCGGCATGTCCGCACTGGGATTCGGCCCGCAGGACGCGGCACGCATCCGTCCGGGCATTGTCTATGTGTCTTTGTCTGCGTACGGCACGACGGGCCCGTGGGCGAACCGGCGCGGGTTCGACTCCTTGGTCCAGACGGCCACGGGCTTTAACCACGCGGAAGCGTTGGCTGCCGGTCAGGAGGCGCCCAAGGCGTTGCCGATGCAGATCCTGGATCACGCGTCGGGTTACCTGATGGCGTTTGGCGCGCAGGTGGCGCTGGCGCGCCAGGCAACCGAAGGCGGCAGCTGGCACGTGCGCGTGTCGCTCGCTCAGACGGCGCACTGGCTGCGCGGATTGGGGCGGGTGGACGGCGGGCTGGACTGTCCCATGCCGGGCTTTGACGGCCTGATGGAGACGTCGCCATCAGGCTTTGGCGAGCTGGTCGCGGTGCGCCATGCGGCGCGCTTCTCGGAGACCCCGGCGCGCTGGATCCGGCCGTCCAGTCCGCCCGGCACGCACCCGACGGTCTGGCCGTTCAACTGATCTTCGACAGGCGCGGTGCGTAAAGCAGTACGTTTACGACCGCGCCTTATTGTGGACGCTGGTATCTCACCAGGGCGTTACTGCCTGGCCTTCCATTCCCGCAGCGCGCGCATCGTGTTTGCCACGTGCGACTCGGGGCTCATGTTCGTGTATCCGTACAGGATCTTGCCTTCGGGCGAGATCACGTAGGACACGCGCTGCGCATATTCCGGCCGCTTGTCATGCACGGCATCGTACGCCTTCATGACTTTGCCGTCGCCATCGGCCGCGACGGCGAATTTGTTGCGGCACTCGCTGACGGAAAACTTCTTGAGCGTGTCGATGTTGTCGGTCGAGACGCCGATGACCGTGGCGCCCAGCGATTTGTATTCGTCCGTGGCCTCCGCAAAGTTGTGGGCTTCGATGGTGCAGCCCTGCGTGAATGCCGCTGGGAAGAAATACAGCACCACCGGACCTTGCTTGAGCGCTTCCTTCAGCTTGAAGGTGTATTCGTTGCCGCCCAGCGAGGCCGGCACGCTGAAGTCCGGCGCGGCGGCGCCCACCGGCAGCGCGGCGAGGGCCGGCGTGCCGGCCATCAGGCCGCATACGAGGAACCAGGGGGCAAGGCGCTTCATGGGTGTCTCCCGTTGGAGCCGCGGAAACGCCGCGGCAAGCTGTCTACTGTAGCGGCGCGGCGCGCACGGGTCCAGTTCAGCCGCCGTCAGGCCCGCCGCGGCCATTGTTGCCGCGCGGCTGGTCGCGTTGCTGCTGCTGGCGTGACTGCTGCTGTTCCCGCTGCTGCTGTTGTTGCTGTTGCTGCTGCTGTTGCTGTTGTTGGCGGTTCTGGCGCGCCTGTTGTTCGTGCTCCTGACGGTCACGCGCCATTTGGCGCGCCTGGTCGTCGCGTTCCCGCTGCTGGCGGGCCTGTTGATCCTGTTGCCGGCGTTCGCGCAGGTCCTGCTGGTTCTGCTGATCGCGTTGCTGCTGCTGGCGTGCCTGCTGGTCACGCATCTGCTGCTGGCGCAACTGCTGCTGGGCTTGCGCGTCGTTCTGCTGCCGGTCGCGCAACTGCTGGTCACGGCTTTGCTGTTCGCGAGCCTGCTGTTGGCGCTGCTGATCGTTTCTCAACTGATCGCGCGCCTGCTGGTCGCGGACCTGCTGCTGGCGGTCCTGCTGCTCGGCCGGGTCGCGCGGGCGCGGGCCGGGGCGGCCGTCGCGTCCACGATCGTCGGCGAGCTGCGCGCCGGGCGGCACGGACGGGTTGTTGCCCTGCGGGCGGGCGTCCCGGCCGGGCCTGCCGTTGTTCGGGTGATCCACATACGCCTGGGGCGGCTTGCCTTTGTTGTGTTCATAGAATTGGGCGCGGTTGCCGCCCGCATCGCGCACGTAGGCGCGCTGCGCCTCGGTGGGGCCGGCGTGGCGGTCATTGCGCGCGGCCAGCTCGCGCGGGTCTGCATTGCGGCGCACGCCTTGCGGCCCGCCGTGGTAGCTGACCCGGCGGTTGTCCACGTTATTGACGACGATGTTCCGGTTGTAGACGTTCGTCACGCGGGTGATGTTCACGTTCGTGACGGACCGGTTGTAGTAGAAGCGGTCGCGTTTCCAATAACCGCCCACATAACCCAGGCCCGTATAGCCGAAGCCGTAGTTGATGCCGCCGTAGAAACCCACGTGCGGCCCCCAATAGCCCGGGTTCCAGAGGTAAACGCCATTGGAAAAGCCCCAGTACCCCGGGGTCCAGAGAGCGCCCTGATACGGCGCCAGCACCCAGGCGCCGGGCACCCAGAAAAAGCCGTAACGGTTGAGGCTCCAGTAGCCGGGCACCCACAGATAGCCGTCCGCGGGGGCGGGGGGCTGCACGTAGACCGGCAGGGGCGGCGGCGGCTCGGGACTGCGGTCAACGAGCGCCAGATTCGCGTTGGCGGGATCGCCCTCGTCGTATGCGGGTTGTTGATACGCAGACGGAACCGGCACCTGCTGCGTGGAGTAGACGTTCTGCGCGGCGGCCAGCGCGGGGGCGGTGGCGGTAACTGCCAGCAGGGCCGCGGTGGCCAGCGGCCGCAAGCGGGCAATCTGGAAGGAAGGGCTCATGAGAATGTCCTTGGCGCAGCAGATCCGATGTTCAATAGCCGCGATAGTAATAATGCGGGGCGGGGTACGCCGGGTAGTAGTAATAATGCGGCGTGGCGTAGACCGGCGCGGGCCGGTAGTAAGCCGGCCGCGCCGGGACGACCACACAGCCGCTCAGGGCGCTTGTCATCGCCACCATCAACAACAAAGTCTTTTTCATCATCCGGCTCCCGCCTGGCGCAAGGCGCGAAATACGCCTTCACTGCGCGCATGCAAATTAGGCCATGCCGGCGGGACCAAGTTCGGGGACTGTAATGGTTCCGAAACAGCTTTCGCGTGACGGATGTTTGCGCCTGCGTGACGGTCGATGACGTTCGTATCAATGTCCCCGTAAACGCGTCATAGTCGTCGCAAAAAGAAAGGGACCGCGAATGCGCGGTCCCTTGGGATGTTGCCTTGCATGTCCGCCGCGTGGCGCGGCGGACAGGGCAGGCGGTCAGTTCCAGCGGCCGCCGGTGCCAGCCAGGCTGAAACGGCCGGCGCCCATGAACGCGATCGCCAGGCCGGTGAACAGGTACATGCCTTGCAATTCCAGTGCCCAGCCGCCGTTGTTGGTCATGCTGGCAATACTGCCGCTGTGGGCGAGCAGGATGGCGACGACCATGTTGATGGCGATGATCAGACCGGCCAGACGGGTGTAGACGCCGATGATCAGCAGGACGGGAGCGATGATTTCGCCAATGTACACGCCGTAGGCCAGGAAGCCGGGCAGGCCATGCGAGGACAGCATGCCGCTGATGCCGCCGACGCCGCCGCCGGTCAGCTTGAACAGGCCGTGGAGCAGAATCAGGATACCGAGGGTCAGGCGCAGGATCAGCTTGCCGGTGTCATCGGACTTGATCATGGTGAGTTTCTCTTGTGATGGTTAAGGGGGACAGTGGGCAGGTTGGAGCTCACTGCTTGCCTTTGGTTCCGCGCCCGCCGCGCCTTTCGAAAAAACCAGCATACCGGCGTGCGGGCGGCGCCATTATGGCAAAGCCCGTGTGAAACCCACAAGCTTTTGCCGCGCGTGACCGCTGCCCGCCATGCCGGATCAGAATTCTTCCAGGAAGCGCATCCGGAACCGGCGGCCCTTGATGTTGCTGTTGGAGATCCGGGAGAACGCCTGCTTGGCGATCTGGCGGTCCAGCGCCACATACGACGTGAATTCGGTGATATTGATCTTGCCGACCTGCTCGAACGTCAGGCCGCCGTCGCCGGTCAGCGCGCCCAGCAGGTCGCCAGGACGCAGCTTGTCCTTCTTGCCGCCCTGGATGCTCAGCGTGATCATGGGCGCGCGCAACGGGCGGTCCGCCTTGGGGCGCAGCGATTTGAGGTCGCCCCATTTCAGCGGCGAGCCCTGGTATTGCTCGATCAGGGTGGCCCAGCGCATCTCCTCGGGCGAGCACAGGCTGAGCGCCAGCCCCTTCTGGTCGCCCCGGCCGCTGCGGCCGATGCGGTGAACGTGGACCTCGGTGTCCTTGGTGACGTCCACGTTGATGACGGCGCCCAGGTTCTGGATGTCCAGCCCGCGCGCGGCCACGTCGGTGGCCACCAGCACGGCGCAGCTCTGGTTGGCAAACTGGATCAGGATTTCGTCGCGCTCGCGCTGCTCCAGGTCGCCATTGAGCGCCTGGGCGCTGATGCCCTCGGCTTGCAGGCGTTCCACCAGATCATGGCTGCGGATCTTGGTGTTGCAGAAGGCCAGCGTGGAGGCGGGACGGAAATGCGCCAGCAGCTTGGCCACTGCGTCCAGGCGTTCGCCTTCGTCGATCTCGTAGAAGATCTGCTCGATGCGGCTGGCGTCGTGTTGCGCCTCGACCTTGACCTCGGCGGGATTGCGCAGGAAACGCGCGCTGAGCTTGCGGATGTTGTCGGGATAGGTGGCCGAAAACAGCAGCGTCTGGCGCTTGGCGGGGCAGTGCGAGGCAATGGCGACGATGTCGTCATAAAAGCCCATGTCCACCATCCGGTCCGCTTCGTCCAGGACCAGCGTGTTCAGGCCCGACAGGTCCAGGCTGCCGCGTGCCAGGTGATCCTGGATGCGGCCGGGCGTGCCGACCACAAGGTGCGTGCCGCGGGCCAGCGACTCGGCCTGCGGCCGCGCCGCGGCGCCGCCGCACAGCGTCAGGATCTTCACATTGGGAATCAGGCGCGCCAGCCGCCGCAGCTCTTGCGCGACCTGGTCGGCCAGTTCGCGGGTGGGGCAGACCACCAGACCTTGCGGAACCAGGCGATTCACGTCCAGGTTCTGAAGCACGCCCAGCCCGAACGCCGCCGTCTTGCCGCTGCCGGTCTTGGCCTGGGCGATCACGTCGCGCCGGTCCAGGATGAGCGGCAGCGCCTGCGCCTGGATCGGCGTCATCTGTTCGAAACCCAGGGTTTTCAGGTTTTCGAGCAGCGGGGGAAGGAGGGGAAGGGTGGAGAAGGCGGTGTCGGTCACGGGGGGGCGGATCCGGTCAGGGATCGGAGAAAAGCTGAGTTGGGCGTAGTGTAAAGCCTGAGTCGGTATGATCTACCGACGGGGTGGCCGGCTGCGGGGCGGGCCTGTCCCGATCATCAACGCCAATTGACGTCAGGGTGGATCATGTTCGACAAGTTCAAGGCGCTGTCCGAAGGCGCGGCCGTCAAGGCGCGCGCGCTGACCAGCCGCACGGCCGGGGCGCTGGAAAATTCAAAAGCCCAGCTGGGCGATGCCGCCGCGAATGCGCGGGCCAAGGGCCTGGCGCTGGCGGGCGCCACAGCGGTGAAAGGCCGCGAGCTGGCCGGGGCCACTGTGGAAAAGGGCCGCGAACTGGCGGGCGCGACCGCCGAAAAGGGCAGCGCGCTGGTGGACCAGCATTGGCAGACCATCGAACGCGTGACGGTCGACGGCTTGCTCAGCGTCTCGGCCGAAAAGCTCAAGGACGACGCCATGGTCAAGGACGTGCTGGAGCGCGCCTACGAGGCGCTGCCGACCGTGGTGCGGCTCGTCCTGCCGCGCGACCGGTATCTGGAAATCGTCATTCAGAAAAAGCAGCCGCTGCTGGCCAAGATCGAAGGCGCGAGAAACCGCCGCCAGGAGCGGGCGCAGGCCGGCGCGGCCAGGAAGGACCCGGACGCGTGAATCGTCCGGACTAGGCGTACGCCTCGTACGTTCCCGCCAACGCCCGGGCGGCTTCCTGCATGCGCGGCAGCCACGCCCGCGCGCCGTCGATCGACAGTCTTGCCACCGGCGCATGCAGCGCCACCGCCGCAATGGCGCGCGATCCATGCAGGATGGGCACCGCCATGCAGACGATGCCCAGCAGGAATTCCTCGCGGTCGAAGCTGGCGCCTTCTTTCTTGATGGTCCGCAGTTCTTCTTCCAGCGCCGCCGCGTCGCAGAGCGTGTTCGGCGTATAGCGCGGCAACTGGGCCGCCGCCAGCATGCGCTGGCGGGTTTCGCGGCGCATGTACGCCAGGAACAGCTTGCCGCTTGCCGAACAATGCAGCGGCACGCGCGAGCCCGATTGCAGATTGACGCGCAGCGGCCAGGCGGTTTCCACCCGATCCAGGTAGATGACCTCGTCGCCGTCGAGCATGGTGCAGTTGCAGGTCTCGCCGATTTCGTCGACCAGGCTGTCCAGGATGCGGTGGCGCTCGCCGCGTAGCGGTGAATTGAGCAAGGTGTCGCGCGCCAGCGCCCCAAGACGTGGGCCGCTGACGTAGCTTTTGCCGGCCGGTTCGCGCAGCAGCATGCCGGCGTCGACCAGGCGCGACAGGATGCGCAGGACGGACGGTTTGGGCAGGCCGGTGGCCTCGGTCAGTTCGGCCAGCGAGACGGGCTGGGACGAACGGGCAACCTGTTCCAGCAGCGTCAGCGCGCGCAGGGCGGCGGAGGATTCGTCTTTCATCTTTCAATAATTGAAGAATTGGCGGTCGGCTGCCCATCGTCGCACAGAAAATGCAGAAAATGGAACGCCCGGGGGTGGGAAGGGAGGGATTTCTGGCGCAGTATCGGATCACACCGGCCAACTAGCAATCGGACGAGCGCCGGCATGCCAGGAGAGAGACCATGAGCAGCAAGCAACACATGACCCCCAGCGAAGCGTTTGTGGAAACGCTGGTCGCGCAGGGCGTCAAGGATGTTTTCGGCATCGTCGGTTCGGCCTTCATGGATGCGCTGGACCTGTTTCCCGCGGCCGGCATCCGCTTCGTGCCGACGGTGCACGAACAGGGCGCGGCGCACATGGCCGACGGCTATTCGCGCGTGACCGGCCGGCACGGCGTGTGCATTGCACAAAACGGTCCCGGCATCACCAACTTCGTGACGGGCGTGGCGGCGGCGTATTGGGCGCACAGCCCGGTGGTGGCGATCACGCCCGAGACCGGCACGTCGGGCATGGGGCTGGGCGGCTTCCAGGAGACCGAGCAGCTGCCGATCTTCTCGCGCATCACGAAGTACCAGGCGCACGTGAACCGCCCGGATCGCATGGCCGAGTTCACGGCCAAGGCGTTCGACAATGCGATGGCCGAACGCGGCCCCGCGCAGCTGAACATTCCGCGCGACTATTTCTACGGCGAAATCGACGTGGCCATCCCTGAGCCGCGCCGCATCCGGCGCGGGCCGGGCTCCGAAGAGGACCTGGAAGCCGCGGCGCGCATGCTGGCCGAGGCCAAGTTCCCGGTCATCGTGGCGGGCGGCGGCGTGTTGTTCTCGGACGGGCAGGGGGAATGCGTGGCGCTGGCCGAGCTCTTGGGCGCGCCGGTGGTGACCAGCTATCTGCACAACGATGCGTTCCCGGCCAGCCATCCGCTGTGGTGCGGGCCGCTGGGCTACCAGGGCGCCAAGGCCGGCATGAAGCTGCTGTCGCAGGCGGACGTGGTGCTGGCGCTGGGCACCCGCCTGGGGCCCTTCGGCACGCTGCCGCAACACGGGCTGGAATACTGGCCGCAGAATGCCCGCATCATCCAGGTCGACGCCGACCATCGCATGCTGGGCCTGGTGCGACCGGTGTCCGTGGGCATCTGCGGCGACGCCAAGCCGGCCGCCGCCGCGCTGACGGCCAAGCTGCAGGGTCGCGACGTGGCCTGCGTGCGCACCAAGGATCAGCGCGCCAGCGAGATCTCTGCCCAGAAGGCCGAGTGGGAACAGGAACTGGACAGCTGGTCGCACGAGCGCGACGACTGGAGCCTGGACATCATCGAGCAGGGCGGCGGGCGCATGCACCCGCGCCGCATGCTGCGCGAGCTTGAACGCGCGATGCCCAAGCACGTGATGGTCTCCACCGATATCGGCAACATCTGCTCGGTGTCCAACAGCTACCTGCGTTTTGACGAGCCCAACTCCATGCTGGCAGCCATGAGTTTCGGCAACTGCGGTTACGCGCTGCCGGCGTTGATCGGCGCCAAGCTTGGCCGGCCCGACCGCCCGGCGGTGGCGTATGTGGGCGATGGCGCCTGGTGCATGAGCTTCCAGGAATTGCTGACCTGCGTACGCGAGCAGATCCCGGTGACCGCGGTCGTGTTCCACAACGGCCAGTGGGGCGCCGAGAAAAAGAACCAGGTCGACTTCTATGGCCGCCGCTTCGTGGGCAGCAACCTGCGCAATCCCAACTTCTCGGAATTGGCGCGCGCCATGGGGGCCGAAGGCATCCGCGTGGAACACGCCGACCAGGTCGGCGCCGCGCTGCAGGCCGCGTGCCAGGCGCAGCTTGAAGGCAAGACCACCGTGCTGGAGATGATGGTCAGCCAGGAGCTGGGCGATCCGTTCCGCCGGGATGCGCTCAAGCAGCCGGTGCGGTTCCTGGACAAGTACCGCAAGTACGTGAACCAGCCGTTCCAGGCCGGCGAGGTGCCGCTGTCGATCGAGCCGGTGGGACGCTGACCGGCGCGCCCGGCGCGGGCAGGGGCAGGGCGTCACGCCCTGGCCCCGCGCCGGTCAATCACCCGGCCGCCGCACGCGCGGCCGCGGCAGGAGCGAAGACATGGCATTCGACCGTTTGTTCGGGCCGCTGCGCGTTGCCGCGCTGGCGGCGGGGCGGCTGCGCACCGCGGTGGCGTATCCGCTGTGCCCCGTCAGCCTGCGCGCCGCCGTAGAGGCGAGCGAGGCAGGCTACATCGAGCCCGTGCTGGTCGGGCCCGCGGACCGCATGGCCACGCTGATGGCGCAGGAAGGCATACGCGCGGGTTCCATGGAGATCGTCGACACGCCAGACGATGAGCTTGCGGCCGCACGCGCGGCCGCGGCGCTGGCGCGTGACGGCGCGGTCCGCATGCTGATGAAGGGCAGCCTGCACACCGATCACTTCATGTCGGCGGTGGTGACGCGCGAATCGGGCCTGCGCACGGGCCGGCGCATCAGCCACGCCTTCGTGATGGCGGTGGCGGCCTACCCGAAGCTGCTGATCCTGACCGACGCGGCCGTCAACATCGCGCCCACCTTGCAGGAAAAGGCGGACATCGCGCAGAACGCCATTGATCTGGCGCGCGCCCTCGGCGTGGAACGGCCCAAGGTTGCGGTGCTGTGCGCCACCGAATCGGTCAACCCGGCGATGCCGGCCACGCTGGATGCGGCCGCGCTGTCCAAGATGGCGGACCGCCAGCAGATCCGGGGCGGGGACATCGATGGGCCGCTGGCCTTCGACAATGCCATCTCGCGCGAGGCTGCCGATCAGAAAGGCATCGTGTCGCGCGTGGCGGGCGACGCCGACATCCTGCTGGTGCCCGACATCGAGGCCGGCAACATGCTCTACAAGGAGCTCACGTGGCTGGCGGGCGCCGGCGCGGCGGGCCTGGTGCTGGGCACGCGGGTGCCGGTGCTGTTGACGAGCCGGTCCGATTCGATGGAAGCGCGGGTGAACAGTTGCGCCGTCGCGGCGCTGCACGCGCACGCCATCGGCCGGTGACCGCAGGCAAGCCTGGCACCACCAAGTCTGGCGGTTTGGTACTAAGCGTGCATCCGGGGGATGACTACGCTAGACCGCAAGCCATCCATGAATGGTTCACGCCACAACATCAAAGGGGTAGCACATGCGCAGCGCAAGACTAGGCCTGGCCACGATTCTGTCGGTGTTTGCAATGGCGGGGGGCGCTGGAGCGGCGGACGCGCCCAAGGCCGGGGGCACGCTGGTCATCGGATCCACGCAGGTGCCGCGGCACCTGAACGGCGCGGTCCAGTCGGGAACGGCCACCGCGCTGCCCAGCGCACAGCTCTTTGCCAGCCCGCTGCGCTACGACGCCGACTGGAAGCCGCAGCCTTACCTGGCTGAGTCGTGGGAGCTGGCGCCGGACGGCAAGTCGCTGACGCTGCACCTGCGCGGCGATGCGGTTTTTCATGACGGCAAACCCGTGACGTCCGAGGACGTGGCGTTCTCGATCATGGCGGTCAAGCAGAACCATCCCTTCCAGACGATGTTCGCGCCCGTCGAAAGCGTGGACACGCCCGACGCGCGCACCGCCGTGCTGCGCATGAGCAAGCCGCATCCGGCAATCCTGCTGGCGCTGTCGCCGGCGCTGATGCCGGTGCTGCCCAAGCACATCTACGGCGACGGCCAGGACCTGAAAACGCATCCGCGCAACTCCGCGAACGTCGTGGGCTCGGGCCCGTTCGTCTTCAAGGAGTTCAAGCCGGGACAGGAGATCGTGCTGGAACGGTTCGACAAGTTCTTCTTGAAGGGCAAGCCGCTGCTGGACCGCGTGGTGGTCAAGATCAATCCCGACGCCACCAATCTGCTGATCGGGCTGGAGCGCGGCGATATCGGCGCGCTGCCGTTCATGACCGAGCCGACCATCCTGCGGCGCGCCAAGGACAATCCGTCCATCGTCATGACAAGCAAGGGCTATGAAGGCATCGGCGCGCTCAGCTGGCTGGCGTTCAACACGGCGCGCAAGCCGCTGGACGACGTGCGGGTGCGCCAGGCCATTGCCTACGCGACGGACAAGGGCTTCATCACGAAGGCGCTGAATGCGGGCTTTGCCGCGCCGGCGCATGGCCCGATCGTGGGCACCAGCCCCTTTGCCAGCGACGACGTGAAGAAGTATCCGCTGGACCTCAAGCGCGCCGAACAGCTGCTGGACGAGGCCGGGTTCAAGAAGGATGGCAAGGGCGAGCGCATGACGCTCACGGTGGACTACATGCCGGGCAGCGACGTGCAGGGCAAGAACGTCGCCGAGTACCTGCGCAGCCAGTTGAAGAAGGTGGGCATCAACGTGCAGGTGCGCGCGTCGCCGGACTTTCCGACGTGGGCCAAGCGCATCGCCGGCAAGGACTTCGACATGACCACCGACATCGTCTTCAACTGGGGCGATCCGGTCATCGGCGTGCACCGCACGTATATGTCGTCCAACATCCGCGACATCATCTGGACCAACACGCAGTCCTACAAGAATCCGAAGGTCGATGCGCTGCTGGAGCAGGCGGGCACCGAGACCGACGCGGACAAGCGCCGCGCGCTGTATGCGGAGTTCCAGCGCCTGGTGACCGAGGACGTGCCCATCGACTTCCTGACCGTCATTCCGTACCACACGCTCTCGTCCAAGAAGGTGCAGGGCCTGCCGTCCGGCATATGGGGACTTCTGTCGCCGCTGGATGAAACGTCCGTGCAGTAGCGGGAGCCGTCATGCTGCGATATCTCTCGCGCCGCCTGGCCTACGCCGCGATCCTGTTGCTGGCCGTGGTGACGCTGAACTTCCTGCTCATCCACATCTCGCCGGGCGACCCCGTGGAGACCATCGCGGGGTCCATGGGCGGCATCAGCGAAGACCTGCGCGCCCAGCTGCGCGCGCAGTACGGGCTGGACAAACCGTTCCTCGCGCAGCTTGGCATCTATCTGGGGCAGGTCGTGCGCGGCGACCTGGGGTATTCCTACTTCTTCAACGTGCCGGTCGCCCAATTGATCTGGGACCGCGTGCCGGCCACGCTGCTGCTGGTGGTGACGTCGGTGACCGTGGCCTTCCTGACGGGCACGCTGCTGGGCACGCTGGCCGCCAGAAAGCCCAACGGCCTGCTGTCGCAGGGGATCACGCTGCTGTCGGTCGTGGGCTATTCGGCGCCGGTGTTCTGGACCGGCATCATCCTCATCATCCTGTTCGCCTCGGTGCTGCCGATCTTTCCGGTGTCGGACATGCGGTCGGCGGGCGGACCGCAGGACGGCTGGGCGGGTGTGCTGGACGTGCTGCATCATCTGGTGCTGCCGGCGTTCACGCTGGCTTTCGTGTACCTGGCGCAATACAGCCGGCTGGCGCGCGCCAGCGTCATGGACGCGCTGTCGGCCGACTACATCCGCACCGCGCGCGCCAAAGGCCTGCCGGAAAACACGGTGCTGTACAAGCACGCGCTGCGCAACGGCGTGCTGCCGGTGGTGACCATGCTGGGGCTGCAGTTCGGCAACGTGCTGGCCGGGGCGATTCTTGTGGAGACCGTCTTCAATTGGCCGGGGCTGGGACGCCTGGCCTTCGATTCCGTGCTGCGCCGTGATTATCCGACGCTGCTGGGCATCCTGCTCTTTGCCTCGTTGCTGGTCGTGGTGATGAACCAGCTTACCGATCTGGCGTACCGCCTGATCGATCCCCGGATCAAGACATCATGAGACCCGCACCCATCGCGCTGCCCGGGCAGGCCCGCGCCGACGCCCGTCCCAAACCGCCGCCCCGGCCGTCGTACGAGGCGCTGCGCGTGTTCGCGCGCAACCCCAGCGCGCTGGCCGGCGTGCTGCTGCTGGCGGCGATCCTGGCGGTCACGATCTTCGGTCCGATGATGATGCAGGCCGATCCCTTCGAGATCGCCGCCGCGCCGATGGAACCGCCCGGTGGCGAACTGCTGCTGGGGTCCGACTACCTGGGCCGCGACGTGCTGACCGGCATGATCTACGGCGGCCGCGCAACCCTGCTGGTGGGCGTGGTGGCGGCGGTGCTGTCCATGGCGATCGGCATCACCGTCGGCGCGCTAGCGGGCTATTACGGCGGCTGGGTCGACGAAACCCTGATGCGCATCACGGAATTCTTCCAGGTGCTGCCCACCTTGCTCTTTGCGATGGTGCTGGTGACCCTCTTCAGCCCGTCGCTGGCCACCATCGCGGTCGCGATCGGCGTAGTCAGCTGGACGGGAACCGCGCGGCTGGCCCGCGGCGAGTTCCTGCGGTTAAAGCGCCGCGAATACGTGCTGGCCGAGCGCGTGATCGGCGCCGGGGACGCGCGCATCATCTGGCGCGTCATCCTGCCCAATGCGCTGGCGCCGCTGATCGTGTCGGCCACGCTGGCCATCGGCACGGCGATCCTGTTCGAGGCAGGGTTGTCGTTCCTGGGCCTGGGCGATCCCAACGTGATGAGCTGGGGCCTGATGATCGGCAGCAACCGGCCCTACATCCTGACCGCGTGGTGGGCAGTGACCTTGCCGGGCGCGGCCATCTTCCTGACCGTGCTGGCCGTCAGCCTGATCGGCGATGGCCTGAACGATGCGCTCAATCCGACGTCGCGGGGCCGGGCATGAACGCGGCCGACCTGACTCCCGTGCTGCAAGTGGACGGCCTGAGCCTGGAATTCCGCACGCGCGGCCGCGCGGCCGAAGTCCTGAGCGACGTGAGCTTTGACCTGCGTCCCGGCGAAACGCTGTGCCTGGTCGGCGAATCCGGCTGCGGCAAGAGCATGACGGCGCTGGCGATCATGCGCCTCATCCCGCCGCTGGCCCGCATCGGCGCGGGCCACGTGCGCCTGCGCGGCGCGGACCTTGCCATGCACGACGACGAGGCCATGCGCCGGGTGCGCGGCAACAACATCTCGATGATCTTCCAGGAGCCCATGACCGCGCTCAATCCGGTCTACACCGTGGGCGACCAGATCGGCGAGCCGCTGCGCCAGCACCAGGGCCTTTCCAAGCGCCAGGCGCGCGAGCGCGCCATCGAAATGCTCAAGTCGGTGGGCATCCCGCTGCCCGAACGCCGCGTGGACGACTATCCGCACCAGCTGTCCGGCGGCATGCGGCAGCGGGTCATGATCGCGATTGCGCTGGCCTGCGACCCGGACGTGCTCATCGCCGACGAGCCCACGACCGCGCTGGACGTGACGGTGCAGGCGCAGATCTTCGACCTGTTGCGCGAGCAGCAGGCGCGCCGCTGCACCGCCGTGCTGCTGATCACGCATGACATGGGCGCGGTGTCCGAGATGGCGGACCGCGTGGTGGTGATGTATGGCGGGCGCGTGGTGGAGCAGGGCAGCGTCGGCCAGATCCTGGCCCAGCCCCGCCATCCTTACACGCAGGGGCTGATCGCCTGCCTGCCGGAACTGGATCGCGAGCCCAGCGACGACCGGCCCGATCTGCCTGAGATTTCCGGCGTAGTGCCCTCGGTCTGGGAGCGCGGCGCCGGCTGCCCCTTCGTTGACCGCTGCAAGCACGCGATGGCGCGGTGCAGCCGCGAGTTTCCGCCCATGACGCTGCTGGACGGCGGCCAGGGCGTGTCCTGTTGGCTTTATCCGGAGGCATCGCAATGAGCCCGTCGCACGCGTCGTCCCTGCTGTCCGTGCGAGACCTGTCGGTGCATTTCCCGGTGGGCGGGCGCGGGCGCGATGGCAAGCCGGTGGTCGTGCGGGCGGTGGACGGCGTGTCGTTCGAGCTTGAGCGCGGCCGCACGCTGGCCATCGTGGGCGAGTCCGGTTCGGGCAAGACCACCACGGCTCTGTCGGTGCTGCGCCTGGCGGACCCCACCGGCGGCAGCATCCATTTCGATGGCAATGACCTGACCGCGATGCGCGGCGCGGCGCTGCGGCGCATGCGGCGCCGGTTGCAGCTGGTGTTCCAGGATCCGTACTCGTCGCTCAACCCGCGTCAGCGCGCCGAGGACATCGTGCGCACGCCGCTGGACCTGATGGGCATCGAGCCGCCGGGCGGGCGCGAGGCGCGCGTGGCGTTGATGTTCGAACTGGTGGGCCTGCGGTCCGAACAGCGCCAGCTGTTTCCGCACCAGTTCTCGGGCGGGCAGCGCCAGCGGCTGAACATCGCGCGGGCGCTGGCCAGCGCGCCGGACCTGATCGTCTGCGACGAGCCCGTGTCCGCGCTGGATATCGCCATCCGCGCGCAGATCCTGAACCTGCTGCGCCGGATCCAGCGCGAGCAGGGGCAATCGTTTCTCTTCATTTCGCACGACATGGCGGTGGTGGAGCACGTGTGCGACGACATCGCCGTCATGTATCTGGGCAAGATCATCGAGCGGGCCTCGCGGCGCGCGTTTTTCTCGCGGCCGCTGCATCCGTACAGCGTGGCGCTGATGTCCGCCGTGCCCACCGTGAAGGGCGGGCGCGAGACGGCGGCGCGGCGGGTCAAGCTGTCCGGCGATCCGCCCAGCCCGGTCAACCCGCCGCCCGGCTGCCGCTTCGCGGGCCGCTGTCCAGCCGCGCAGGCGCTGTGCTCGACCCGGGAACCCGCCTTGCGCGAGGTTGCCCCGGCGCATCACGTGGCCTGCCATTTCGTCGAGACGCGCGGCGGCGTGACGGTGTCGCCGTTGCAGGGCTGATGCGCGCGTGCCGATATTTCCCGACTGACAAGGAATCCCGATGAACCAGCCTTCCGGCGCCACGACCCTCTACGTCGCGCGAACCATCCTCACCATGAACCCCGCGCAGCCGCGCGCGACCCACGTGGCCGTGCGCGATGGCCGCATTCTGGGCGTGGGAACGCGGGAGGATCTGGCCGGCTGGGGGCCGGCGCAGGTCGACGACCGGTACGCGGATAGCGTGCTGATGCCGGGCCTGGTCGAAGGCCATTGCCATCTGCCCGAGGGCGGCATGTGGAAGTTCGTCTATGTGGGCTTTTATGACCGGCGCGGCCCCGACGGCAAGCTGTGGCCGGGCCTGAAAAGCTTTGCGGACGTGGCGGCGCGGCTGCGCGATGCCGAGCGGTCACTCGCACAGGGCGAGACGCTGATCGGCTGGGGTTTCGATCCCATCTTCTTTGGCGGCGACCGCATGAGCATCCATGACCTGGATGCGGTATCGGCCGAGCGCCCCGTGGTCGTGATGCACGCCAGCATGCACCTCATGAACGTCAATTCGCCCATGTTGGCGCGCGCCGGTATCGACCGCGATACCGACATCGAAGGGGTGACCCGGCTGGCGGACGGGCGGCCCAGCGGCGAACTCTGCGAGTTTGCGGCGATGTTTCCCGTCATGCGGCTGATCGGCAGCCCGTTCCGCACGGTGGGGCTGACCGAAGAAGGGCTGCGGATGTTCGGCAAGGTGGCCCAGTGGGCGGGTGTGACCACCGCGACGGACCTGGTCAACGAGCTGAACGACGAAGGATTGGCGACGCTGGCGCGGGTGACGGCGGAATCCGGCTATCCCGTGCGCATCGTGCCCGCCGCGTCGGCGCTGACCTACGCGGGCAACGCGGCCGGCTGCCTGGAGAAGCTGGCGGCGGCCCGTCGCCTGAATCACGCCAAACTGCATCTGGGCATGGTGAAGCTGGTGGTGGACGGATCCATTCAGGGCTTCACGGCGCGGGTGCGCTGGCCCGGCTATTACAACGGCGCGCCCAACGGCATCTGGGTCATCGCGCCGTCCGAACTGGATGCGATGGTGCAGACCTACCACGACGCCGGCGCGCAACTGCACATCCACACCAACGGCGACGAAGCCACGCAGCTGGCGATCGAGGCCGTGGACCGCGCGCTTCGCCGCACCCCGCGGCGCGACCACCGCCACACGCTGCAGCACTGCCAGATGGCCGACGCGGCCCAGTTCCGGCAGATGGCCAGCCTGGGCATGTGCGTGAACCTCTTTGCCAACCACATCTACTACTGGGGCGATGCCCACTATGCGCTGACGATGGGCCCGGACCGCGCCAACCGCATGGACGCTTGCGCGTCGGCGGCGCGGGCGGGCGTGCCCTACGCCATCCATTCCGACGCGCCCATCACGCCGCTCGGCCCGCTCTTTACGGCCTGGTGCGCCGTGAACCGGCAGACGGCCTCGGGCCGCGTGCTGGGCGAGTCGGAGCGCATCGGCGTCGACGCGGCGCTGCATGCCATCACGCTGGGCGCGGCGTATACCTTGCACATGGATCATCTGGTCGGTTCCATCGAAGTGGGCAAATACGCGGACTTCTGCGTGCTTGCCGACGACCCGTCCGCCGCCGCGCCGCAGTCGCTGAAGGACCTGAAGGTGCTGGGCACGGTCATCGGCGGGCGTCCGCTGCCGCTGGAGGCGTGACATGGCGCGCATTCCGTTGACGGTGGTCGGCGGCTTCCTGGGCGCGGGCAAGACCACCTTGCTCAATCATGTGCTGACGGCCAGCCCGCGCCGCGCGGCGGTGCTGGTCAACGACTTCGGTCCCGTGGACATCGACGCGAGCCTCATCGCAGGGCGCGCCGACAACGTCATCCGGCTGTCCAATGGCTGTGTCTGCTGCTCGATGGCAGGCGGACTGGACGATGCGCTGGCCCGCGTGCTGGCGCTTGATCCCTTGCCCGAGTGGATAGTCATCGAGGCGAGCGGCGTGTCCGATCCGGGACGCATTGCGCAGGTCGGCATGGCCGACCCGCTGTTGCAGCTGGAAGCCGTGGTGGTGCTGGCCGATGCGGGCGCGATCCGCGACGTGGCGGCCGATCCGCTGCTGGCCGACACGGTGCTGCGGCAGCTGCGCGCGGCCGATCTGCTGGTGCTGAACAAGACGGACCTGGCCACGCCGGCTGAGCTGGCGGCGGTGCATGACTGGCTGCGCGAGGCGAGCGGCGGGGCGCCTGTGGTGCAGACGCGCGAGGGAAAGTTGGACCTGCGGCTGCTTGGCGGCGGGGATGGCGCGTTGGAGGCCAGGCACGCGGATGACGAGGCCCACGCCTGCGGACACGGCGGGGTGCAGGCCGCCGCCGCTGACTGCGGCCACGGCGGCGCCGTCGACGCCGGACACAGCAGCCGGCGCGATGCGCCGCCCGACCCCGACCATCCGTTCCACAGCTGGCTGTGGCGCGCACCCGCGCTGGTCGATGCCGACATGCTGGCCGAGCGCCTGAAGCAGCTGCCGCGCCACGTGCTGCGGGCCAAGGGGTGGGTGTGCACCGGCCGGCATGGCTGGGTGCTGGTGCAGTTTGCGGGACGGCGCGTGCGCTTTGACACGCAGGCGCGTATGCCGGCAGGGCAGCGCGAGCCGTCGCTGGTGGTGATCGGCATGCGCGGCGTCACGGACATGCCGGCCATCGCGGCGCGGTTGGACGGGGCGGCGCTGCCTGGCGCCGACGGCGCGCCGGAACCGTCGTGGGCCGAGCCGCTGCGCTAGTTCTGGTGCAAGCGATTCCCCGGGTCTGGTCCTACCCCCGTGCATGGCCCGCACGTACCTTGAGGGTTCAGCGTGGACGCATCTCGCGCCGCGCCAGCGAAGGAGGGTAGGCAATGCAAAAGTCCGTCACCGTGGAAATGCTGGCCGAGTTTGCGGCCGCCTGGAACCGGCACGACATCGACGCCTTGATGTCGTTCATGAGCGAAGACTGCGTGTTCGAGACCGTGGGCGGGCCGGAGCAATACGGCAGCCGTCACGCGGGTCCGGAGGCGGTGCGCGCGGCCTTTGCCGCGGCCTGGAAGAACTTTCCGGACGCGCAATGGGAGAACGGACGGCACTGGGTGGCCGGCGACCGCGGCGTGTCCGAGTCCACGTTTTGCGGCACGGCGGCGGACGGCTCGCGGGTGCAGGCCGACATGGTCGACGTGTTCACCTTCAAGGACGGCAAGATTCAGGTGAAGAACGCCTTTCGCAAGCAGCGTCCGGCCTTGCCGGCAAAGGCCTAGATTCCGTCATGGATACGCAAATGTCGGTCGGCATTCCGCGCCCGGCGCCCGCGTCCGGCGCCGCCCTCAACGCCTACAACCCGGCCTACGATCCGCTGGTGTCTCCGCCCGGCCAGGGCCAGGACTACGCGCCGACCTACTGGGTGGCGACGGCTGGCGCGCCGCCCGAGGACGATGGGCCGATCAACGGCGACGTGGACGCCGACGTGGTGATCGTCGGCTCGGGCTTTACCGGGTTGTCGGCCGCGCTGGCGCTGGCGCGCGACTTCGGCGTGAAGGCGGTCGTGCTGGAAGCCAACCGCGCGGTCTGGGGCTGCACCAGCCGCAATGGCGGACAGGGCCAGAACGCGTCCGGACGCCTGTACCGCTCGCAGTGGATCGAACGCTGGGGACTGGACACGGCCAAGCGCCTGGACGCCGAGATCCGCGAAGGATTCGAATACTGGAAGAGCCTGGTGGCGCAGGTGGATTGCGATGCGCAACCCGGCGGCCACCTGTACACGGCGCATCGCCAGAAGAAAATGGCCTTCCTGCAAAACGAGGCGCGCCTGATGCGCGACGTCTTCGGCTACGACACCAGGATGCTCAGCAGCGCAGAACTGCGCGAACGATACGTCGACGACCGCGAGGCCGTGGGCGCCATGCACGAGCCGGATGGCGTCGGCGTGCATCCGCTCAAGCTGGCGTACGGCTATCTGCGGCAGGCGCGGGCGCTGGGCGTGCGCATTCATCCATCCAGCCCCGTGCTGGGCTGGCACGTGGAAAACGGCGTGTACCGGCTGCAGACCCCCGGCGGCACGGTGCGCGCCCGCCGCGTGGCGTTCGCCACCGGCGGCTATACCGCGCAGGGCGTGAACCGGCTGCTGGACAATCGCATCATGCCGGTGCTGTCCAACTCCATGGTCACGCGCGAGCTCTCGCCGGCCGAACGCGAGGCGGCGGGATTGAAGAGCACGGTGTTCATCACCGACACGCGCACGCTGCGCTTTTACTACCGCCTGCTGCCCGACGGCCGCATGCAGATCGGCAGCCGCAGCGCGCTGCGCGGCGCGGACGCCGAGAACCCCCGGCACCTGGCGCTGCTGCGCGAAGGCCTGGCGCGCAAGTTCCCCGCGCTGCGCGGCGTGGACGTGGCCTATTCATGGTGGGGCTGGGTCGACGTCAGCCACGACATGATGCCGCGCGTGACGCAGCCCGATCCCGCGCAGCAGGTGTATTACGCCTTCGGCTACGGCGGCAACGGCGTGGCCTTCTCGGCCCACGCCGGCAGGCGGCTGGCGCAACGCATGATGGGCAAGGACGGCATTGCGTGGAACCTGCCGATCTACGACACGCCATTGCCAGGCCACCTGTTCGCGCCATTCCGCCGGATCGGGCAGGGGTTGTTGTACCGGTGGTACTACCTGCGCGACGAACTGCTCTGACTGTGCGAAGGTGTCACACACCATCAAGCACGAGGTCCTGCGCCGCGCGGCGCTGTGCGTCGACCACCTTGGCCAGCCGGGCGATGCCCGGCTCGATGTGCTCGGGGCGGATCGACGTGAACCCCACGCGCAGGAAGTTGCGGGGCGCGTTCGCGCCGTCCATGAAAAACACGTCGCCCGGCTCGACCACCACGCCTTCGGCCAGCGCGGCTTCGGACAGCGCCACGGCATTG
This sequence comes from Achromobacter mucicolens, assembly GCF_029866465.1. Lineage (NCBI taxonomy): Bacteria > Pseudomonadati > Pseudomonadota > Betaproteobacteria > Burkholderiales > Alcaligenaceae > Achromobacter > Achromobacter mucicolens. Next base: position 2,391,374 of record NZ_CP123364.1, read on the forward strand.
AGCCACGGCGGGCCTTGCAGCCAGCACGACGACGATCCGGTGATGGGGATGACCGTGAAGTCCGGCAGGTGCCGCGCCAGGGCCTGGGCCAGTTCGGCGCCGCGCTTTTGATAGGCCTGCGACTGGCGCCGCAGCAGCGAATGGTGGTGCCCCAGCGAGATGAACAGCGAAAACGCGCGCTGGATATACGCCGACGGGTGACGCAGCATCAGGCGGCGCAACGCGCGCAGTTCGGCCGCCAGCTCGCGCGGCGCGACGATGTAGCCGATGCGCAGCCCCGGCGCGAACGACTTGGCAAGGCTTCCCACATAGATCACGCGCCCGTCGCGGTCCAGGCTCTTTAATGCGGGGATCGCGCCTTCGCCCCAGCGGCTTTCGCTTTCGAAGTCGTCTTCGATGATCAGGCTGTCGGCCTGCCGCGCCAGCGCCAGAAGGCCGGCGCGACGCTCCATCGACAGCGTGACGGTGGTGGGACACTGATGGCCCGGTGTGACGAACAGGTAGTCGCATCCCAGCAGCTGCGTGCCGGTGCGCAGGCCCTGTTCGTCCACGGGCAGCGGCAACAGGTGGCGGGTGTGGCTGGCAAAGATATTGCGCGCGTCCGGATAGCCCGGGTCTTCCATGCCGACCACCGTGTCTTCGTTCACCAGCAGGTCGGCCAGCAAGTAAAGGGCATGCTGCGCGCCGACGGTGATGACGATCTCTTCGGCGTCCGCCCATACGCCGCGGCGCGGCAGCACCTGCGTGCGGATCTGTTCGATGAGCGCCGGGTCGTCGTGCGTGATGAGGTCGGGCGCCCAACTGCGGATGTCCAGCACCGACAGGGCCTTGATGCAGCACTCGCGCCATTCGGCGGTGGGAAAAAGGTCCTGGTCGAACTGGCCGTACACAAAAGGGTAGGGCTGCTTCTGCCAGTCGCGAGGCTTGGTGATGTTGCGTTGCCGCGTGGGGCGAAAGCGCAGGCGCTCGTCCCAGCGCACGCCGCCGGCATGGGCGGGTGTCGCGGGCGTGGCGTCGGCGGCGGGGCCCGAGTGGCCCTCCATGACGGTATCGCTGACGAAATGGCCGCTGCGTTCGCGCGAGACCAGATAGCCTTCGCACACCAGCTGCTGGTACGCAAACACGACGGTGTTGCGCGCGATGCGCAACTGGTCGGCCAGGTAGCGGCTGGACGGCACGGGCATGCCGGGCGGCAGGTGGCCGCTGAGGATCGCCGACACCAGCATCTGGCGCACGCGCCCCTGCAGGCTGAGGTTGGGCGCGCTGGCCTTTTCGAACAGGCGTTCCCACAACACAGGCTTGAGCATCGAGGCCTGGCTGGACATGGTGGCTCCTTTTGACTCTCGGCACGGCCGGGCGCGGCGCTGCGGCGCCCGGTGGGTCCGAGTCTCAGAATAAAGGAGCCGGATGGGGGAAGGAATGCGGGATTGCCCTGTCAGATGCGTCCCTTCCACGGGATGGCGAAGCGTTCAAGGTAGCGCACCAGCAGGTCGAACGCGAAGGCAAAAAGGCCGATCACGATGATGCCCATGATGACCGTATCGCTGGCCAGGAACTGCGCGGCGTTCAGCACCATGAAGCCCAGGCCCCGGTCGGCCGCCACCATCTCGGCGGCCACCAGCGTCGTCCAGCCCACGCCGATGCCGATGCGCATGCCCGTGAAGATCTCGGGCATCGCCGCCTTCAGGATCACGTGCCAGACGATCTGGCGGCTGGTCCCGCCCATGGCGTAGGCCGCGTGGATCTGTTCGATGGACACCGAGCGCACGCCCGCGCGCGCGGCGATCGCCATGGGCGCGAAGATCGCCAGGTAGATCAAGAGGATCTTCGGAAACTCGCCGATGCCGAACCAGATGATGATGAGCGGCAGGTAGGCCAGCGGCGGCAGCGGCCGGTAGAACTCGATGGGCGGGTCGAAGACGCCGCGGGCGTACCGGTTCACGCCCATCAGGATGCCGACCGGGATCGCGGTCACGCAGGCCAGGAAGAACGCGCCGAACACGCGGCCCAGGCTGGCAAGCGCATGCTCGGTCAGCGTGGAGTTGGCCACGCCCTCGGTCATGGCAAAGACGAACTTGTCGTACACGGCGATGGGCGAGGGCAGGAATAGCGGCCGCACCCAGCCGGCGCTGGTCACCAGAAACCACAGCGCGAGCAGCGCCAGGCTGGTCAGGAGACTGATGTGGCCGCTGTAGCCTGCGCCCGGCGCCCCGTAGACCTTGCCCGGCGCGGCGGGCGTGTGGCCGGTGCGCCGCTTAGGCATGGAGGGCGTGCGGGGCGGCGGCGCGCTCGTCCCCGTAGATGATGCCGAGGACTTGTTCGCGCATGGCGATGAAGTCGGGACTGGATTTGATGCCACGGCCATCGCGGGTCTCCAGGTAGCGCCGGTTGAACGCCGGCTCGAACGTGTGCGTGATCCGGCCCGGGCGCGGCGACATGACGATCAGCCGCGATCCCAAAAAGAGCGCTTCTTCCACGCTGTGGGTGATGAAGAAAAACATCTTGTTGGTCTGCCGCCAGATGTCCAGCAGCAGTTCCTGGATGGTTTCCCGGGTCAGCGCGTCCAGCGCGGCCATGGGCTCGTCCATCAGCAGCATGGCGGGGTCGCAGGTCAGCGCGCGCGCAATGCCCACGCGCTGCTGCATGCCGCCTGACAGCTGGTAGATCATGTGGCGGTGAAAATCCTGCAGGCCCACCAGTTCCAGGTTGCGGCGGGCGCGGGCGCGGCGGGTCTCCTTGTCCACGCCTTGCAGCTTCAGGCCGAACTCGGTGTTTTCCAGCACGTTCAGCCAGGGCAGCAGCGCGTGTTTCTGGAACACCACGCCGCGGTCCGCGCCCGGGCCGACGATGGGTTTGCCGCCCAGCGTGATCTCGCCCTCGGTCGGCGACAGAAATCCTGCCAAGAGGCTGAGCAAGGTGGTCTTGCCGCAGCCCGAGGCGCCGAGCGCGACGACGAATTCGCCCGGCTGGATGGTCAGGTTGACGTCGTGCAGCGCGATCACCGGGCCGCTGTCGTGCAGGCCGGGGTAGGTGACGCTGACGCCTTCGGCGCACAGGCGCTGCGCGGCGGATGTGGACTGCTGCATGGTCATGCTGCTCCCCCTGGTCGTTGTGGCCGGGCCGGCGGCTGCCGGGTCCGCCCTGTCGCGGCGGCCGGCGCCGGGGTGGCGCCGTGCCGGGCGGGGTGATTACTTGGCCGCCGCCTTCGCGTACTGGTCGGTGACGAACGGACTGTAGTCGTCCAGCGCCTTGTCGATCTGCTTCTGGTCCTTCAGGAACTTGGCGCTGGCCGCGAAGGCGCGCGCCGCGCCCGAGTCCTTGCCGCCGCCGAGCCAGGTCTTGGACGCCTGCTCTTCCACGGTCGGGAACACCAGCAGGCCCAGCGCCTCGACGATGTCTTCCGGCTTGCCGCCAATGAGCTTGACGATGCCCTTGACCTGCGGCGAGTCGGCCGTCCACTTGGCGCTGTTGGCGCGGTAGTCGGCATACGACTTGGCCAGCACACCGGTAAAGGCAGCCATGAACTTCGGATGCTTCTGCGCCCAGGCCTTGTCCACGACGATGCCGTCGAACGTCGGCACGCTGGCCGCGCCGATCTGTTCGGAGTCGGCGATGATCTTGCCGGTCTTGGCGATCTCGGTCAGGGCGGGCGGCCACACGTAGGCGGCGTCGATGTCGCCGCGCTGCCAGGCGGCCACGATCTGCGGCGGCTGCATGTTCAGGATGCGCACGTCGCGGGGCGGCACCTTCCACACCTGCTCAAGCCCGACCAGCAGGTGAAAGTGCGACGTCGACACGAACGGCGTGGCGACGCGCTTGCCTTTCAGGTCGGCCGTGCTGTTGATGCCGGAACCGTTGCGCGCCACCAGCGCTTCGGATTTGCCGATGTTGTCCAGGATCCAGAAAAGCTGCATGTCCACGCCGCGCGTGGCGGCCGAGGTGATGCCCGTGGAACCCAGCACGCCCACCGGCACGTTGCCCGAGGCCAGCGCGGTCGAGATGTCGCCGCCCGAGGTGAACTGGCGCCAGTCCACCTGGTAGCCGGCCTCTTTGAGGGCCTTGTCGAAACTGCCGTCCGCGATCGAGGACAGGAAAGGCCCGACGATGAGCTGATAGCCCACCACGAGTTTGGTCTGCGCGTAGGCGGGCGCAGCCAGTAGCGCGGCGGCCAGGCCGGCCAGGGTGCAGCGGCGAATCAGGCGGTATATCGCGTTCATGGAGATCTCCGGGAGAGAACGGCCGCGCCCCGGCGCGACCGGCTTGCTGGTGCCAGTTTGCCCGGATGGGACCAGAACGCTAGGGCCAGATGTCCGGATCAGTAGGAGCCAAAAGCAGCCGGGCCCGCCGGCTGCGCCGGCAATGCCCGAACGGGCATCGTCGTCGCAGCGGGCGGGCCCGCGATATGCGCCAAAAGGATGAGATCGCCGGTTCAGCGAATCAGGCTGAGAAACTCCGCACGCGTGGACGGGTTTTCATGGAATTCGCCCAGCATCACCGAGGTGACCATGGACGAATTCTGCTTTTCGACGCCGCGCATCATCATGCACATGTGCTGGGCCTCGATGACGACGGCCACGCCGGCCGCACCGGTGACGCGTTGCACGGCTTCAGCGACCTGGCGGCTGAGGTTTTCCTGAATCTGCAGGCGGCGCGCATACATTTCGACGATGCGCGCGACCTTGGACAGGCCCAGGACCTTGCCGGCCGGCAGGTAGGCGACGTGCGCCTTGCCGATGAAGGGCAGCATGTGGTGTTCGCACAGCGAGTACAGCTCGATGTTCTTGACCAGGACGATCTCGCGCGTGTCCGAGGTGAACAAGGCGCCGTTGACGATCTCTTCCAGGTTCTGGTCGTAGCCCCGGCACAGGTGACGCATGGCCTTGGCCGCGCGGGCGGGCGTGTCGGCCAGTCCCTCGCGGGACGGATCTTCCCCTAGTGCTTCGAGAATGGCGGTGTAGTGCTTTTCCAATGACATGGGGACTCCTGGCGGCGCGCCCTCTGGCGCGCGGTGATGCGTGGGTTGATGCAGGGCGGCATCGGGGATGCGTTCGTGTCGCAAGTCTACCTCAGCGGCCAAGTCGCAATGCGCGCTTGCCCGCGGCGCGTGGGGGTATTTGCGGCATTCAGACGCCCCGGTTTTCCACCGCGTACTTGATGAGTTCGGCCTGGCCGTCGATGCCCAGCTTGCGCTTGATGTTCAGGCGGTGCGTTTCGACCGTGCGCACGGACAATCCCAGCATCTGCGCGATCTGCTTGTTGGCATGGCCGTCCGCGATGTGCCGCAGCACGTCGCGCTCGCGCTGTGTGAGCAGCGTCGCCAGCGCGCTGGCCTGCGACAGCCGCACCGCCGCCGCGGCGCTGAAGTAGCTGCGGCCGGCCATGACGGCGTCGATGGCGGCGATGATCTCCTGCGCCGGTTCGTCCTTGAGCAGGTAGCCGCGGGCGCCGGCCTTCACGGCCTGGACCATGTATTCGGGGTTGTCGTGCATGGACAGCACCAGCACCGCAATCTGCGGATAGCGCTCGTGCAGGAACGCCGTCAGCTCCAGGCCGCCGACCCCGGGCATGTTCAGGTCCATCAGCGCCAGATGGGGCAGGGTGCCGCCCTGCGGGTCTTCGGCCATGCAGGCGGCCAGGAACGCCTGGGCGGCGGCGGCGTTGCCGGCTTCGCCCACCACCCGCAACTGCGGCACGGTTTCCAGGCGCAGGCGCAGGCCGTCTCGCACCAGGGGATGGTCGTCGATCAGCAGCAGGCGGATAGCGTCGGATTTGTCGATCATGCTTGGCGAGGGGTCGAAAGCGGGGCGCCGGCGGGCGGCAGGGGAAGCCAGGCCTGCAAGGTCGTGCCTTGCGCGGTGGAATGAAAGGTCAGGGTGCCGGACAGCGCGCTCATGCGTTCGCGCATGTTGCGCAGGCCGATGCCGCGATGGGGGTCTTGCTGGACGGCGGCATCGTCAAAGCCGCAGCCGTCGTCGCTGATGGTCAGGCGCAGGTCGCGCGCCGAGTACGCGAGCGTCAGGTCCGCGCGCGTCGCGCCCGCATGGCGCATCACGTTGGTCAGCGCTTCTTGCGTCACGCGAAACAGCGCGGTCGCGTAGGCGTCGGGCAGCTTCACCGGCTGCCCGACGGTATGCAGGTCCACGGTCAGCGGCGGCGCGCCATCCTCGGCGCGGATGGCGAATTCCCGGCCCAGGTGCTCCAGCGCCGCGGGCAGGCCCATGTCGTCCAGCAGGGTGGGGCGCAGGTTGTGCGAGATGCGGCGGACTTCGCCGACGGCCGTGTTCAGCCGGTCGAGCGCGCCGCCCAGCGGCGTGTCGATGTGCGCAAGCACGCGGGGATCGTCCGGGTGCGACTGCCGCAGCCGTTCGCGGGCGGCCTCCAGCGACAGCTTGACCGACACCAGCACCTGGCTGATGCCGTCGTGCAGCTCGCGCGACAGGCGCGCGCGCTCGTCTTCCTGCGAACGCACGATCTGGCGGGCCATCAGGCGCAGCTTGGCGTCCGACTGGCGATGGTCGCTGATATTGAGCGCCAGCCCACAGGCCGCCACGCCAAGGATCGACACCGCCGCGATGCCCGCCACCCACGCAAACATGTCCCGGATATTGGCCTGCGCCGCGGCGTCGATCCGCACCAGCGCCTGCTGCACGTCGTCCAGATAGATGCCGGTGCCCAGCATCCAGCCCCAGCGCTCCAGCACCACGACGTAGCCAAGCTTTTCGACGGTCTGGTTGGTGGACGGCTTTTCCCAGAGGTAATGCACCACCTCGCCCTGCTGCCCGCCGCGCCGCGCTGCCGTCAGCAGGTTCTGGATGACAGGCTGACCCTGCGTGTCGCGCAGGTTCCAGAGGTCTTGCCCGACCAGTTCCGGCTGCCGCGGGTGCATCAGGTTCCTGCCGTTCAGGTCGTAGACGAAGAAGTAGCCGTCGTGCCCGAACTCCATCTGCGACAGGAGTTCAAGCGCGCGCTGGCGCGTGGCGGCGTCGTCGCCCGCGGCCTGCAGGGGCGCGATGGCGCTGTAGGCCAGGTTCACGTAGTGGCGCAGTTCGCCTTCCTTGCTGGCAAGCCAGGCGGTTTCAACCACCTGCTTTTCGCGCTGCGCCAGTTGCAGGCCCTGCACGTACACGGCGACCGTGATGGCGGCGACGGCCACCAGCAGCGGGACTGCCGCAAGCAGCAAAATTTTGAGACGCAGCTTCATAAGGATTTGTATCAGCCCGGGACGGCTTTGCTGCGACGCATCAACCGACGGGGCGCCGAGGCAGGAACGCGGAAAGTTCGGGGGATTTTACGATTTCCACGGAATTTTGCTGCGGCGCATGGCGTAGTAACACGTAGCCGGCTTGCGTAGTTCCGCGCTTGTTGGCGCCGTGGGCGGGCGGCAATACTGGCGCCCGCGTCGACCCGACGCAAGCGTGGACGCGTGCGTCCGCCACCCCACAACAATGAGTCTGCCTTCCGCGGGACGAAAAAAGCGTTTCACGCCAAGAGCATGGCGGGAGGCAAGAGGAGCACTTATGCACACCAGCAGTAAGGGACTGGGTCAGCACCTGGTCTGGCTGGCGGTTGCGGTACTGGGCGCGTTTGCGCTGGGCACCGTGGCGCTGGCCAGAGGGGAGACCATCAACGCGCTATGGGTGGTGATCGCCGCCGTCTGCGTCTATCTCATCGCCTACCGTTACTACAGCCGCTTCATCGCACGCAAGGTCTTCCAGCTTGACCCCACGCGCATGACGCCGGCCTGGAAGTACAACGACGGCCTGGACTACGTGCCCACCAACAAGCACGTGCTGTTCGGCCACCACTTTGCCGCCATCGCCGGCGCGGGTCCCCTGGTCGGACCGGTGCTGGCCGCGCAAATGGGCTATCTGCCCGGCATGCTGTGGATCCTGGCCGGCGTCGTGTTCGCCGGCGCCGTGCAGGACTTCACGATCCTCTTCATCTCCACCCGCCGCGACGGCCGCTCGCTGGGCGACCTGGTCAAGTCGGAACTGGGCAAGATCCCCGGCGTGATCGCGCTGTTCGGCGCGTTCATGATCATGGTCATCATCCTGGCCGTGCTGGCGCTGATCGTCGTGAAGGCGCTGACGCATTCGCCGTGGGGCACCTTCACGGTGGCCGCGACGATCCCCATCGCGCTCTTCATGGGTGTCTACCTGCGCTACATCCGCCCGGGCAAGATCGGCGAGGTGTCCATCATCGGCTTCCTGGGCCTGATGGCGGCCATCACGTTCGGTCAAGACGTTGCCGCGCATCCGGTCATCGGCCCGATGTTCGACTTCGACGGCAAGGGCCTGACCTGGATCCTGATCGTCTACGGCTTCATCGCCTCGGTGCTGCCCGTGTGGCTGCTGCTGGCGCCCCGCGATTACCTGTCGACCTTCCTGAAGATCGGCACCATCGTCGGTCTGGCGATCGGCATCGTGGTGGTGGCCCCCGAACTGAAGATGCCCGCGCTGACCCAGTTCGTCGACGGCACCGGTCCGGTGTGGTCGGGCAACCTGTTCCCGTTCCTTTTCATCACCATCGCCTGCGGCGCGGTGTCCGGTTTTCACGCCTTGATCTCCTCGGGCACCACGCCCAAGCTGATCGAAAACGAAACCCAGGCCCGCTACATCGGTTACGGCGGCATGCTGATGGAATCCTTCGTGGCCATCATGGCGCTGGTGGCGGCTTGCGTGATCGAGCCCGGCATCTACTACGCCATGAACAGCCCGGCAGCCGTCATCGGCACGACGCCGGACCAGGTCGCCCAGGTGGTGTCGAGCTGGGGCTTCGTGATCACGCCGGCCGAGCTGGTGCAGACGGCCAAGGACGTGGGCGAAAGCACGATCATCTCGCGCGCCGGCGGTGCGCCGACGCTGGCCGTGGGCATGGCCCACATCCTGCATCAGGCGCTGGGCGGCCCGGGCATGATGGCGTTCTGGTACCACTTCGCCATCCTGTTCGAGGCGCTCTTCATCCTGACCGCCGTGGACGCGGGCACCCGCGCGGGCCGCTTCATGCTGCAGGATCTGCTGGGCACGTTCGCCCCGTCGCTCAAGCGCACGGATTCGCTGCCCGCCAACCTGATCGCCACGGGCCTTTGCGTGGCGGCGTGGGGCTACTTCCTGTATCAGGGCGTGGTCGATCCGCTGGGCGGCATCAACACCCTGTGGCCGCTCTTCGGCATCGCCAACCAGATGCTGGCCGCGATTGCGCTGACGCTGGGCACGGTCGTCCTGTTCAAGATGAAGCGCGACCGCTACGCCTGGGTCACGGTGCTGCCCACGCTCTGGCTGCTGGCATGCACGCTGACCGCCGGTCTGCAAAAGCTGTTCCACTCGGACCCGCGCGTAAGCTTCCTGGCCCACGCCGACAAGTACAACGCCGCGATCGCCGAAGGCAAGGTGCTGGCGCCGGCGAAGTCGCTGGGCGAGATGTCGCGCGTGGTGATGAACGACTACATCAACGCAGGCCTGTGCGCGATCTTCATCTTCGTGGTGGTGAGCATCGTGGTGTTCGGATTGAAGTCGGTGCAGCGCGCCCGCAATGAAAACAAGCCGACGGCCCGCGAAACGCCGTACGAAGCGCTGCCCGCAGCCGCCGGCGCCGACTAAAGGCAACCCAGGAGAAGCCGCATGCTGTTCAGCAACATGACTTCCGCAGCCGGCGCCGCCGGCCGCTACCTGGGGCAAACGCTCCGGCTGATGGTCGGCGTGCCGGATTACGAGACGTATGTCGAGCATATGCGGCGCACGCATCCTGAGCAGGAGCCGATGAGCTACGAGGATTTCTTCCGGGAGCGCCAGGAGGCGCGATACGGGGGGAAGAAGCGGATTGGGTGCTGCTGATTGGGTGGATGGAAGGCCTTGCTGATGCAGGGCCTTTTTTTTGTGTCTTTGCTGTCTTTGGCTGGGGTGGGATTTTCTTAGGTGGTCGGTACTTCATAGGCGACAGGATCTTCGCGGGGGGTACGATCTTCGTAGGTCGCCCGACGCCGCGGTCACCGTGGGCACGATCGCCCACGATTGCGGTCCGGAGCCTTCGCTCCGGACTTCCCCCTCGTCATCTTCGTCCGCCTTCGGCTCCCTTCAGATTCCCTCGGGCGCATCGACGGCGCTCGCACCCACGGTGCCCGCGACGCCGTGCTGCCAGGGTCTTTGGTATGTGGCGCTGTAAGACCTGTATGCAGGGAAGGGGATATGCGGGGCCGCCGAATTGCTGCCGCCCGGGCGGCGGCAATCGGCATCGGAGCCGTGGGTCGTCGGAGCGGTGTGCGCTTGCGCGCTGGCGGAAGGTGGTTTTCTGATGGGCGCTCCAACGCGGGGGGGGGGGGCGGTGATGGGCGGCGCGCGTCTACGGACATGGCAGCCTGCCGACCTGTACGCGCGCCGCCCATCGGGCACTGGAGTTGACCTGACGATTAGTGGCGAGCGGGGCGTGTGGGCGCTTGATATCTGAACCAAAAGCCGCCACACGCGAAGCGTCATCACCTCGACGCAAGACGCCGCGTAAGCCCACGAAGGCCGCCCGCGCGGCCGCCCGGGGGCGGGCACCGCAAGATTTTTCTCTCCCACCCAACTGTGTGCAAGAACCTCAAGAACCCGAATCCCCCCGCCGCCCGAGAAGATTCAACTGCAAAGCCCGGTGTGGCGTGGGCCTGGGGCGGGCGGGGCGTTTAGATGCGCCCGACGGAATCCGAAGGCAGCCGCCGGAGGCGGCAACGAGGATGAGGATGGGGGAGTCCGGAGCGAAGGCTCCGGACCGCAATCGGAGCCCCGCCCGCCCCAGGCCCACGCCGCACCGGGCGTCTCAAGAACCCCGCCCGACCACCAGCACCAGCACCAGCAACCAGCAAGCAGCAACCGTCAGCCACCAGCAACAGCCAACCCACAATCCAACGCCCATCTCAGGCACTTCTGCGCTCACCCTCAATCCGGCCTGCCACGCAGCCCTCAAGCGGCAACCCTTCGTCGACCCAGCCGGTGATGCCGCCAGTCATCACCTTCACGGGACGGCCCAACTGCGCCAACCGCAGTGCGCCTCGTGTGGCCCCGTTGCAGTGTGGACCCGCGCAGTACGTGACAAACAGCGTGTCGGCCGGATAGTTGACCAGTTTCGATTCGACGATCTTGCCGTGCGGCAGGTTCAGCGCGCCCGGGACATGGCTCTGGGCGAATAGCGCCGGGCTGCGCACGTCCAGCAGCACGAAGCCCGGGGTGCCCGAGGCGAGGGCGCCTGCCACGTCGGCGCAATCGGTCTCGAATTGCAGCGATGCGTGAAAGTGGGCGGGGGCGGTTGCGCTGTCGGCGGCGGGGATGGCGGTGACGGCGTTGGTCTTGGGCATGGCGGAACTCTTAGAAGGAGGATTAGAGGCATCTGGAAGCAAGATCCAGAAGCCCCATTCTGGCGTCGCGCCGCATTGCCGATAAGTGGCGTAAATGACATTTACCGGTAACATTGCGCCATGAGCAACCACCTAGTTGTCGCGCTGGCTTACGACCGGCTCTGCACCTTCGAATTCGGCTGCGTGACCGAGCTGTTCGCGCTCGAGCGTCCAGAGCTTGACGTCGATTGGTATCGCTTCGCCGTGTGCGCCAGCGAGCCTGGCCCGCTGCGCGCCGCAGGCGGCATTACCGTGGCCGCGCCTTATACCCTCAAGTTGCTGGATCGTGCCGACACCATCGTCGTGCCCGGTTGGCGTGATGCCGACGAATTGCCGCCCGCGCCATTGCAGAAGAAGCTTCGCGCGGCGTATCAGCGCGGGGCAAGGCTCTGTTCGATCTGTTCCGGCGTTTTTGTTCTGGCCGCCGCCGGGGTGCTCGACGGGAAGACCGTGACCACCCACTGGCGATATGCCGCAAAACTGCAGCAGCGTTACCCGCAGGTGCGGGTTCAACCCGATGCGTTGTATGTGGATGACGGACAGATCATCACGTCGGCCGGGTCCGCGGCCGGGCTGGACATGCTGCTTCACCTGGTGCGCCGCGACTATGGCGGGGCGGTGGCCAATCGGGTCGCGCAGCGGCTCGTGGTGGCGCCGCACCGCGAAGGAGGGCAGGCGCAGTTCGTGCCGCGGCCCATGCCGTCCGACGAAAGCGGGCGCCTGGCCAAGTTGATGGACTGGATGCGGCAGCATTGCACGTCGCCGCATACCTTGCGGTCGCTGGCGGACCGCGCCGCGATGAGTCCGCGCACGCTGCAACGGCAATTCCAAGAGGCCACCGGCATGGCCCCCTATGAATGGCTGATCCGCGAACGCGTGGCCGCGGCCCGTGAAATGCTTGAATCGCAGGCGCGTTTGTCTGTGGGCCGCATTGCCGAGCTGGCCGGGTTTGGTTCCGAGGAGTCCATGCGCCGGCACTTCCGGCGTATCGTGCTGACCAGTCCGGCCGCCTACCGCGAACAGTTTGGCCATAACGCGGCAGCATTCAAGCGCGGTTCAGGCGTCAGCGGCGAATTGCGCGATACCATCGCCGCCCCGCGCACGCCCTGAACGCCAACGCCACGTTCAGCTCGCCTCGCGCCGCCGCAGTTTTTCCGAGACCATCACCAATGGTGCGGCCGCGGCCGCGCACAGCGCCATCACCAGAAAGCCGCCCGGGGCGAAGCTGCGGTACAGCGCGCCGCCGAGCTGAATGCTGGCGAACATGAACACGCCGCCCGACAGCATGGCGTACAGGGCGATTGCCGACGTCTTGCAGGCGGCGGGCGCGCGGCGGGTGATGTACCACATGATGGCGGCATTGTTGCCGGCCAAGGTGAAGCACTGCAGCAACTGCAAGCCCGCGATCAGCGTGGGGTCGGTGGTGGCGGACAGGCCCGCCCAACGGATCGCCGTCATGACGGCCGAGGCCAGGATCAGCCACTGCGCACCGGTGCGCGCCAGGATGCGCGGCGCCAGAAAGAAGAACAGGACCTCGCTAGCGACGCCCACCACCCACAACAGCGAAATCATCGCCGTCGACAGGCCGCTCGCGGTCCAGTACAGCGTCGAATAGGAATACAGGAAGCCGTTGCTTGCCTGCACTAGCGAGGCCGCGGCGATGCACAGCAGCAACGGGCGGTCGCGCAGCACTTCGCGCATCGGCACCCGGACGCGGTCCGCCTGGGATTCTTGAGGCGCCGGCCGCGCCGCCCGAGGCAGCAGCCGCACGCAGGCCAGGCACGCCACGATCAGCAGGATCGACAGCCACATCACCCAATCCGCGTCGAACGTCTTGATCAGATAGCCGCCCGCCACCGTCACGGTGGCAAAGCCCAGCGAGCCGCAGGCGCGCATCACCGTGTAGGAATTGCCCTGTCCGCGCCCGCTGGCGATGGCCATGCGGTCCATCAACGGCAGCACGGCCGGGAACACCGCGTTCAGCAACAGCGTGATGGCCAGCAGCCAGGCTGAAGTCTGGCTGAACGGATAGCACACGAAAAGAACCAGGGACGCCGCGAGCGCCGATGCGATCAGCGCGTGGGCGCGGCCCGTCTGGTCGGCGATGTGCGCCACGATCGGCGTCGACACGATCTTGGGCAGGAACGACGTGGCGACGATCAGCCCGATCAAGGCCGGGTCCAATCCCCGGCTGGCGAACCACAAGGGCAGGAAGGGAATGCTTACGCCCTGCAGGCCGTAATACAGGAAATAGAACCCGTGCAACGCGATGGCGCCTTGCCTGGCGTCGGGATTGCCGCGCATGGTGGGAAGGGATCAGGGGGGATGCAAAGCGGCGTAGCATACTCCTTCGCGGCGCCGGGCATTGGCAAAGCGCGTCCAGAGATTTACGCTGTGCCTCGCGGGCGGTTCATGCCGCGCCGCAATCGTGTTGTCCGATTCATTTCACAAAGGTGCGATCCATGGCCAAGAAACTGAATGAGAAGACCACCAAGGCGCTGAAGGTCCGCCGCAAGGCGCCGCTGGCAACGCCCACCGACCTGGCGGCCGACGCCACCCGCGACATCTCCGCCGTGCTGAATCAGGTGCTGGCCGACGTGTTCGCCCTGTACCTGAAGACCAAGAACTTTCATTGGCACGTCAGTGGGCCCCACTTCCGGGACTACCACCTGTTGCTGGACGAGCAGGGCGACCAGCTGTTCGCCATGACGGACCCCATCGCCGAGCGCATCCGCAAGATTGGCGGCACGACGCTGCGGTCCATTGGCCACATCTCGCGCTCGCAGCGCATCTCGGACAATGACGCCGACTTCGTGCAGCCGCTGGACATGCTGGCCGAGCTGCGGGAAGACAACAAGGTGCTGGCGGCCACGCTGCGCGAGGCGCACAACGTCACCGACGAGCATCGCGACATCGCCAGTTCCAGCCTGATAGAAAACTGGATCGACGAGACCGAGCGGCGCACGTGGTTCCTGTTCGAAGCCAGCCGTCAGGGCGATTCGACCGGGCACTGACCCAGCCGCCCGGCGGGGCGGTGGTTCAGTCGCACCGGTATCGCCGCGTCACTGCCGCCCGCCAGAAAGCGGGCGGGTCGGCGATGCAGGATCAGCCGCGACTCGGCCGTACAGAGGCGGGTCAGCGCATCCATTGCGTTTCGCCGCTCAGCCAACATCCGGGGGCGTCGCCGCGCCGGCGCAACTGGATTGCCGAGGGCGATCCCATCGCCACGCCCTGGCGGACCGTGTATACCCCGTCCGCCGGCACGCTGCCCGTCTCGTTCAGGTAGCCCCACAAGGCGGCGGCCGCAATGCCGGTGGCCGCATCCTCGGGGTAACCAGACGCCTTGGGAAATTGCCGCGCGCTGGCGCCATCGGTCATCAGCGCATAGGGGTAGAGACCGGTCGAGCTGATGGCCTCGCAGACGTCCCGCATCGCTTCGAAGTCGGGCGTCAAGGCGTTCAGCTCGGCTACGCCCGGCAGCCGTACCTGCGTCTTCACGCGGCTGGTGCTGGCATTGATCATGTGCAGGCCGGGCAAGTCCGGATCGATGCGCAGCACCTCAGCAATCGCGCTGCATTGCGCCGGTGTGAGCGCCGAGGTGGCGGCGGCAGGCTGCGACACCCAGGCGCGATTGCCAGCGTCGTCCCATTCGATATCCACGCTGCCGCTCAGGGTCTGAACACGTGCGCGCGGCGTCGTCCAGCGTCCCCACTGCCGCAGGGCCCAGAGCGTGCCCACGGTTGCGTGTCCACACATCTCCATTTCGTGGCCGGGCACGAAGAATCGCAATTGACACAGATGATCATCGCCATCGGCCGGCACAACGAAGGACGACTCGTGGCCGTGGTGTGCGGCCAGGGCCTGCATGTCGCTGGCCGTCATGCCCTGCGCGTCAAGCACCAGCGGCACCGGGTTGCCACCTTCGCGGGGCTGAGACGTATCGACGAATACGCGCAGCAGGATCGCCTGGCCGGGGGGCGGCTCGGCGGGCGCGGCAGGGAAGGCGGGCTTAGTCAAACTGGACTCCGGTCTTGGTGATGAGGTCGCCCCAGAAGGCAAGGTCGTGTGAGACGGCTTGCGTCAGGGCTTCGGACGTGCCCGGACGCCCGTCCACGCCCTTGGCGGCCAGGTCCGATGCCACTGCCGGATCGCGCAGTGCAGCGTTGAGCGCCGCATTCATCGTTTGCACGATTGCATCGGGCGTCTGCTTGGGAAAGGCCAGGCCATACCACAGCACCTGCGTATAGGCCGGCATGCCTTGGGAGGCAAAGGTCGGCACGCCCGGCAGGATCGGAGTGGGACTTGTGGTGGCCACGGCCACCAGCTTGCCGCTCTGCACGAACGGCGCCAGCCCCACCGGGTTGTCGAACATGATGTCCACCTGCCCGCCGATCAGGTCGGTATACGCGGGGGCCGCGCCGCGATAGGGCACGTGCGTGAGGTCCAGCTTCTTGTCCTTTGCGAACATTTCGCCGAGCAGATGCGACACGGTGCCCGCGCCCACCGAGGCGAACGTGCCGGTGCGGCGCGCCTTCAAGGCATCGGTCAGCGTGTCGACCGTGGCCGCCTTCAAGGCCGGTTGCACCGCCAGCACATAGGGCGAGGTGCCGATGAAGCCGATGTAGTCGAAATCCTTTTCCGGGTTGTAGGGCAGCTTCTTGTACAGGCTGGCGCTGAGCGCGGCGGGCAGTGCGCGGATCATCTACTTCCCCTTGTGCTGGTTTGAATGACCCAGATCGTAAGCAAGACGTCCGGACGGCAGCGAACCGCGGTGCGACATGGAATGATCCCGTACGCGACAGGGGCGGGTGTTGGCGCCGCGCCGCGCTTGCGGGAAAGCCGCCACGCGTCGATACTGGCCGGACGCCCCATTCCGCCGTTGCCAGCGTGGCCTGACTCGGCACTTGTCTTGCCCGCCGTCATGATGCGTTCCGTCCCGCTATCTTCCAAACAAGGCCTGATTGCCCAGACCGGCTTCGCGCTCGCGGCCAGCCGGCAGCCGCGCTACGCGTTTCAATGGCATGAACACGATTGCGCCATGTTGCTG
Source organism: Achromobacter mucicolens (assembly GCF_029866465.1). Taxonomy (NCBI): domain Bacteria; kingdom Pseudomonadati; phylum Pseudomonadota; class Betaproteobacteria; order Burkholderiales; family Alcaligenaceae; genus Achromobacter; species Achromobacter mucicolens. Next base: position 2,407,789 of record NZ_CP123364.1, read on the forward strand.
TGGCCGCGCGCCGGCGCCCTGGATAGCGCCTGGCGCGACGAGGAGGGGGCGCGCCGGCGTTGCCGGCTGGTGCGCGGACAGGCCTTGCTGCTGCCCTCCCACGTCCAGCACAGCACGCGCGCAGAAAGCGTGACGCAGCAGCATGGCGAGCTCTATCTGGCGCCCGAATTGCTGCGAAGTTGCGGGGCGGACGGTGTGCTGCAACTGGATGGCGCGGCGCAAGCCATGCTTGATGCGCTATGGATGCCGGCGATGTCGGCGGCAGCGCTGCCGATGCTGGTTCAGGCGCTTATTGCGCAGCTTGACGCCGGCTCCCGCCTGCAGGCCCGCACGCGCGCACCGCAGTTGCCGCTGCCGCTCGCCCGGCAATGGCTGGCGCTGCTGCGCGATCGTCTGGACGCGGGGCTGCCGCTGCCTGCGATTGCGGAGTCCGCCAGCATGCTCGGCGCGACCACGCGCAGCTTGCAGCGCGCCTGCATCGAGACCTATGGGCGCTCTCCCATCACGCTGCGCCGCTTCGTGCTGGCGCAGACGGCGCGCCGGCGGCTTGCGCTTGGCGAATCCGTCGCAAGCGTCAGCGCCGACCTGGGATTTTCCAGCAGCGGGCATCTGGGACGGCTGCTGCGCGCCGTGCACGCCGGCGATGACGAGTGGGACGCGGAAGCGGAGCAGGGCTAGCGCCGCCGCGCACGCAAGGGCCGGGGCTCAGCCCTCGCGGCCAAACCCGCCCGCTGCCCAATCCGACGCCCGCTGCACGTTCAGCTTGTACGTCGGCGGCACGCGGATCTGGGCGAGCTGCTCGCCCAATTCGTCGTAGGCGCTGAGCGTGGCGTAGGGCTCGTCCTCGTCGGGAACGATGTCCAGCTTGACGGTCAGGCGGCCCTCGGCGGCGTCGATCTTCACGCTCTTGTGCAGCGTGGCGTGCAATTGCTGTTCGTGGCGGCGCAGGACTTCGTTGGCCGTCTTGACCAACGTGTGGAAGGCCGGGGCGTCGAGCGGCTTGGGGTTCTTCTTGTCGCGGCCCATGGTCCAGGGCCCGACCAACGCGGGCTCGGCCTGGCCGTCCAGCGTCATTTCGACGGCCCAGCCGTCGTCGTCTTCGTTCTTGATGATGCGCGCGGTCCAGCCGTCGTCGCGCCAAAGCGTGGCTTGCTGTTCTTTGGGCGCGTCGGAAAGGTCGGTGTCCGGCGTGGAGGTGTCATTCACTGCGGTACGGCTCCTGCAAGGGGTGATGCGCAGCGTGTAGGGGGCTGCGGGCCTGGTTGGCGACCCTGCAATGTAGCCTAACGCGGCAGGCGGACCGGGACATCGGGATCCGCGTTCGCCGAAAGTCCGCCAGCGCTAGATCGCGCAGGAGGCAGCCCACGCGCGGAACTGCGTCAGTTCGGGCGACGGCCGCCGGTAGTCTTCGGGGGGCAGGACAAAATAATAGCTTTGCGCGCCCAGGTCCACGGTCAGGTCGAAGGGGGCCACCAGCCGGCCTTCGTCCAGTTCCTTTTGCACCAGGGGCTTTTGTGCGATGGCCACGCCGTAGCCCTCCAGCGCGGCCTCGTAGGCCAGCGCGGACGATTCATAGCGCAGGCCGCGCGTGACGTCGATGCCGGTCAGGCCGGCGGCTTGCAGCCATATTTCCCAATAGTCGGGGCGCGCCAGCGTATGCAGCAGGATCTCTCCCTTCAGATCGGCGGGCGTGCGCAGCCGCGCGCATTTGCCGGGCACGCAGACCGGCAGCAGTTCATTGACCATCAGCTTGTAGCTCACCAGGCCGCGCCAGCGGCCATCGCCCATGCAGATGCCGGCGTCGACTTCCTCGCGTTCGAAGTCCGGCGCGTCCACGGCCGTGTGCAGCTTGACGTCGATGTCGGGATATTGCCGGTGAAACCCCGACAGCCGGGGCAGCAGCCAGCGCATGGCGACGCTGTGCGGCGCCTTGATGACGAATTGGCGGCGGCGAGAGCGTTCGCCCAGTTCGGACGTGGCGCGCTGCATCCCGCCAAAGCAGCGCGAGATGTCGGCGTGATACGCCGCACCCATGGAGGTGAGCACGATGCGGCGGTGCTGGCGCAGGAACAGCTTGAGCCCCAGGTGTTCCTCCAGCAGACGAATCTGGCGGCTGATGGCGGCGGGCGTCACGCTGAGTTCCTCGGCCGCGCTGGTGATGCTGCCCAGGCGGCCGGCGACCTCGAAACAGCGCAGCGCGTTGAGCGGAGGCAGGGCGGTCATCGCGGCGGTTCAGTTAACAAAAAGTTAAGTGTGCCATAGATAAAGTCGTTTGAACCCCGCCGCGCGAACGCCCAAGATGGCACGGCCGCCCGACTTTGCGGCCAAGAACAGCCATAAGGGGAAATCCATGTTCAGAACGTTGGTTCGACGGATCGGAATTGCCGCCTTCTGCGGCGCCGCGGTGCTGGCCGGGACCGCTTCGGCGGCCGGCTATCCGCAGCGTCCCGTCAGCATCGTGGTGCCGACCACGCCGGGCGGCACCGCCGATATTCTTGCCCGGTTGATCGGCCCCCGGCTCGCGCAGCGCTGGGGGCAGGCCGTCGTGGTGGAGAACAAGCCGGGGGCGGGCACGCTCATCGGCGCCGACTACGTGGCCCGGGCCAAGCCCGATGGCTACACGCTGATGCTGACCTTCAATGAGCTGGCCACGCTGCCTGCCCTGAACCCCAATGCCAAGATCGATGTCGAGAACGGCCTCGCGCGCATCGGCAAGATCGGCAGCTTGCCCGTGCTGGTCCTGACCCGGCCGGGCATCGACGATGCCGACCTGTCCGCGCTGATCAAGCGTTTCCGCGCCGAGCCGGGCAAGTACACCTACGCCTCGAACGGCTCGGGATCGTCTCTTCAGCTGTTTACCGAAATCTTCAAGCGCGAGGCCCAGGTGGACGTGATGCACGTGCCGTATCGGGGCGCGCTGGAGGCCTCGATGGCGGCCATCGGCGGCGAGGTCGACCTGCTGGTGCAGTTTGCGTCGGGCAACGTCATCAATCATGTGAAGGGCGGAAAGCTCAAGGCCTATGCCCTGGCGTCGCCGCAGCGCCTGGAGGCCCTGCCCGACGTGCCGACCGCCGCCGAGGCCGGCCTGCCCGGGCTGCGGCTGGAAGCCTGGTATGGCCTGTTCGCGCCCGCCGGGCTGCCGGACGACATCAAGCAGAAGATCAACCGTGACCTGAATGAGGTCCTGGCCGAGCCCGCGATCCTGGAGCGCCTGAAGGGCATCAATCTGCAGGTGCAGCCGGGTTCGCCCGCGGATTTCGATACGTTCTTTCGCGCCGAATACGCCCGCTGGAGCGCGCTGATTCGCACCCTCGGCATCAAAAGCAGTGAATAAGACCACCGGAGCCACGCCTTGACCTACGATCCCAGCACCCACGCTGCCCTGACTTTTCATGACGCCCGCGCCGCGTTTGACGACCGCCGCGACACGCCCCGCGACTATCTGGAACGCTGCCTGGAAGTGATTGCCGCGCGGGAGGGCCAGCTCAAGGGCTGGGTCGTCCTGAACGAGGCGGGCGCCCGGGCCGCCGCCGACGCCAGCGCCCAGCGCTATCGTGACGGCCGGCCGCTGTCCGCCATCGACGGCATGCCCGTCGGCATCAAGGACTTGATCGAAACGCGCGACATGCCCACGCAGATGGGCTGCGCCGCTTTTGACGGCAACTTTCCCAAGAACGACAGCGCCGTGGTCCGTGCGCTGCGCGATGCCGGCGCGATCATCCTGGGCAAGACGGTCACCACGGCGCTGGGGTTTCTGGACCCCGGCCCGACGACCAATCCGTTCGATCCGCGGCGCACGCCGGGCGGATCGTCCAGCGGGTCGGCCGCCGTGGTGGGCGCCAACATGGTGCCCATGGCCATTGGTTCGCAACTGGTGGGGTCGGTATTGCGGCCGGCCAGCTACAACGCCAACTGGGCCTTGAAGCCGACGTTCGGCGCGCTCAATCGTGGCGAGCGGTTGGGGCTGAGCCAGGCGCATATCGGGATCCATGCCAATTCCGTCGAAGACATGTGGACGGCGGCGGCGGAAATTGCCCTGCGGGCGGGCGGCGATCCCGGCCAGCCCGGCCTCTATGGCCCGCTGCAGGCGCCGGCCGCACGCAAGCCGGCGCGGCTCGTTGCGCTGGAAACCGAGGGGTGGGCGCGCGCCGAACCGCAGGCCCGCGAGGCGTTCGAGGCCACCCTGGGCGCGTTCTCGCGGCAAGGCGTGTCGATCATCCGGCGCGGCGATTCGGCGCTGGTCGATGCGCTGGAGCGCGCCATCTCGCAAGCGGCGCCCCTGTCGTTGCGGCTCATTTCCTGGGAACAGCGCTGGTCGCTGGCCAACCTGGTCGCCAATCACCCCGACACCCTCGGCCCAAGTCTGGTGCGGCAACTGGAAAGCGGGCGCGCCATGACGCTGGCGGATTACCGCGAATGCCTGCTGCTGCGCGAGCACGCGCGCCAATGCCTGGCGGCCCTGGCCACGCAATGCGACGCGCTGGTCAGCCTGAATGCATGCGGCGCGGCGCCCATTGCGGCGGACATCCGCGACACCCGGTATCCGACGGGCGACGTCTCGTTTGCCTGCGCGTCGTCACTGTTGGGCGCGCCCGCGATCAATGTGCCGTTGATGGCCGTCGATGGCCTGCCGCTGGGACTGCAGGTGATGGGATTGCCGCATGGCGACGCCGCGATCACCGGCATCGGCACCTGGATTTTCCAGGCGTTGCGGCATCCCGGCTGACCCGGCGCGCTGGGGCGTTCAGGCGTGCCCGGCGGCCGCGCTTTCAACTCGGCCCGCGTCAGGCGCTGTCGCAGCCCGGTGACGCGCCGCGTTGTCCAGGTCTGCAATCGGCGCCAGCAGTCCCCGGTCAAAGCCCTCGTGCGGCGCGCCCGCGCGCAGCCGGGCAGGCCAGTCGGCGTGCGTGAGCGCCCCGCGGCCCAGCGACACGAAATCCGCGTCCTGGCGCGCCAGCAGGGCCTCGGCCTGGCGCGGATCGTGCAGGGATCCGTTTGCCAGCACGGGTACCCGGACATGGCGGCGCGCCAATGCCGCAAGGCTCGCGCCGCTGTCGCCAAAGGCGGGTCGCCAGGCCTCGAACTCAGTGGTGTGCACGTAATCGATGGGCGCCGCGCCCAGCGCGCCGAAGATCCGCGCCGCGTCGTCCTGGCCGCCTTCCCACTTGTGCGTGAAGTCATTCACCTTGCCCTGCGAGGTGCGCACGCCGACCACGAAGGTTCCCGATGTCGATTGGCGCGCCGCCTGAATCACGTCCACCGTCAGCCGCAGCCGGTTCTCCAGACTGCCGCCGTAGCCGTCCTCGCGCCGATTCGTGTGGCGCGTAAGGAACTGGTCCAGCAGGTATCCGTTGGCGCCGTGTATCTCGACGCCGTCAAACCCCGCTTCCTGCGCGCGGCGGGCCGCCTGCGCAAAGCCTTCGACCACCTCGCCGATGTCGTCCAGGTTCATCGCGTGCGGCATCCGGTACGGACCCTGGCCGCGATAGAAGGTCATCTGCTGCCCGGACGGCAACACGGCCGATGGGCCTTTTGTCCCGGGCCGATGCGGATTGCCTTGCGACAGCGCACCGGCGTGCATGAGCTGGGCAAAGATCCGCCCGCCTTGCGCATGCACGCGGTCCACCACGGGCCGCCACGCATCGCGCTGCGCGTCGTCGGCCAGGCCGGGCTGGAACAGGTAACCCTGGGCATGCGCCTTATCGGTGTAGATACCTTCGGTGATGACCAGCCCGAACCCGCCGCGCGCAAACGCTTCGTAGTAGCCCGCCATCTGCGCCGTGGCAAGGCCATCGGCGGTGGCGCTGACCCGAGTCATGGGCGCGACGGCCAGCCGGTTGGGCAGGTCCACGCTGCCCACCCGCAGCGACGTGAACAGGCCGGCGGGCGCGTTCTGCGCGTCCTGCCGTCGATCGGTAGCGGCGGTCATGTCAGCGGCCCTCCGTGGGGCGGACCGCGGCGATGGCCTCGATCTCGATCATCGCGGCCGGATCGTACAGCGCCTTGATCTCGGCAATCGTGTCGGCCGGGTAGGGCGCCGAAAAGAACTTGCGGCGCAGGGCAACCACGTCGTCGAAATGTCCCATGTCGGTCACGAAGATGGTGACCTTGATGACGTCCTCCAGGCGCGAGCCGCCGGCTTCCAGCGCGCGGTGCAGATTACTGAACGCCTGTTCGCCCTGCGCCAGAAATCCGCCGTCCACGATCTTCCCATCGTCGGCGGCGCCGGCCTGGCCCGAGATGAAGAGCAGATTGCCGAACTGGATGCCCTGCGACAGCAGGAAGGGCGCGTAGTTGTCGGGCTGGGTGATGACCTGTTTGAGCATGATGCGAATTCCTTCATCTATATCCGGACGGGGGTTGTCGGTTGATGCGCCGCCCAGTGCCTGAACTTTAGAATTCCGGCCTGGCCGTGACAAAGGTTCGTTTGTCAGCTATAAGACGAGAAAAATTCATCTATGTGAGCCCCGCCCATGCAACGCCGGTCCCTCCCGCTTTCCGCGCTGCGCGCCTTCGAGGCCGCCGCGCGCCTGGGCAGCTTCAAGGCCGCCGCCGAGGAACTTGCCGTCACCCCCACGGCCGTCAGCCATCAGATCCGCGCGCTGGAAGCGGGAACGGGCCTGGCGCTGTTCGATCGCCAGGTGCGCAAGGTGACGCTGACCGACACCGGGGCGCAGCTGTACCCGGTGCTGCGCGACGGCTTCGACAAATTCGAGGCGACACTGGCGCGCCTGACGCAGCAGCGCACGCGCGCGCAGGTCAGCATTTCCGCGACCAATGCGTTCACCGTGAAGTGGCTGGTGCCGCGCATGGCCGATTTCCGGCGCCGGCATCCGGATATCGATCTGCAGCTGCAGGCCAGCGACGACCTCGTCGACCTGCGCTCGTCCGCCGTCGACATCGCCATCCGCTATGGCCGGGGGCCGTACCCCGGGCTGGCGGTGCAGCCCTTGTTCACCGACCGGTTCGCACCGGTGGCTAATCCCCGCCTTGGCGTCGTCTCGCCCGACGATCTGGCGCGGGTGCCGCTGATCCGCTTTGACTGGAAGCGCGCGCAACCCGACAACCCGACGTGGGAGCGCTGGTTCGCGATCGCCGGGCGTCCGCTGCCGCCGGAAGCCGGGCAGTTGCGGTTCTCGGATGAAGGCCATGCGATACAGGCCGCGGTGGCCGGGCACGGGATCGCGTTGGTCAGCTTGGCGCTGGTGGATGATGAGTTGCGGGCGGGGCACCTGGTGCAACCGTTCGGGCCCGAGATCGACGGGCACACGTATCACCTGGCGATGTTCGCCGGGCGGGAGGCGTCGGGGGCGGTTCAGGCGGTGGCGGGGTGGCTGAAGGGGCAGGCAAACCCTGTCAGCCCATGATCCGGTTCCGGCCGGCCCGCTTGGCTTGATAGAGCTTGGCGTCAGCCTCGTGATACATCGCTTCCCAGGATTCGAAGCGATCCGTGTGCGCCACGCCCGCGCTGATCGTGACCGGCGCTTGGCCGCCCGGATCCCGCACGGCTTGCTCCACCGCGGCGCGCAGGCGTTCCGCGCAGCGCACGGCCTCGGGCAGATCGGTGTCCGGCAGGAAGATGCCGAATTCCTCGCCGCCGATGCGCCCAAGCACGTCGTGCTTACGCACCGCTTGCTCAAGAACCTTGGCCACCTGCGTGAGCACCTGGTCCCCGCTCTGGTGCCCATGCAGATCATTGATGCGCTTGAAATTGTCCACATCGCAGACGATGAGCGCCACCGGGGCGTGTCCGTTCGATTGGAGCGCGCGCACGCGTGTTTCGAAGCCGCGCCGGTTGTAGACGCCCGTCAGCCAATCCTTGTCGCCTTCCTTGCGGACCTCGTCAATGGCGTCGGCTGCAATTGCAATCAGCAGCGTGAGCGCCAGCGCAACGCTGAATACCGCTAGAGAAAGCTGCAACATTTGCCAGAATGCGGAGTCGGCAAACGCAAGCGCGCCCTGTGGCGCCAGCCTGCCCATGCTCAGCAATGTGCGCGGAACAAAGTGCAGGCCGAAAAGCAGCACCACAAGGAAAAGCGCCTTGTCGATCGGGCGCTGACGCGAAGCGCGCCGCAGGCGCCACGCGGCATAGCAGAACAGCAATCCGAAGCCTGCATTCAGCACGTAAACGCGCACGAGCAGGTTGCGATCGACGTAGAAGAAGTACCAAAGCGCGGCCATGATCGCCGCGCCATAGAGGCCATACGCGGTCCAGGGCAGGCGAACGCGTGCGCGTTCAAGCACGCCCTGCACGACCAGGCAAGCCGCCGCCGTGTACAGAAAACCCGAAACCAGCGCGTTGAGTCCCGTGTCGCGGGGCACGTACAGAACTTGTGAAATCGCTCCGCACGCAAACGTCGCGCAGCCTGCCGCGAGGTGCAGCAGGAAACGTCTGCGATGGAAGAAGAACCAGATGGCGAGGAAGGTAACGCCGAAGATCAATAGCAGCGCGGGCGCGATCAGCGACAGCGTTACTCGGACTTGCGAACCTGCCATCGGGTCCTCGGTTGACGTGGCGGCGCGGCCAGGACGCTCAGGTGGCCAGGAAGCGCGTGACCTCGTCCCAGTCGTTGGTCGACAGGGCGAGGTCCTCGTAGTCGTCAGCTTCCTCGTCGTAGCGCGACACACAGAAGCGCTGGCTCCGGCCGGATTCGCGATCGGCATAGTTGGCGTAGTCGACGTACACCTTCAGTCCACGCGCCTCGTTCGTGAATGAAGGCGCTGCATCGATATAGCTCGACGAGTCTGAATACCCTTCGGGAAGGGGCGGCAAGGTGGTGATGTCGAAGTCGGGGAACTCGCGACGCAGGCGATCAAGGTTCATATGAGAAGCATATTGAGGCTGGAAGCCTGACATTTTACGTTGCTCGCTGTCAGGCGCTCCGGCGTCCCCAATTTAATGCTTTGCACCCACCAGCACCGGCTTGTCGCGCCACCAATCCGGAAACGTCTTTGCCAGGTTCTCGACCTTGGGCACGTCATTGATCACGATGTACAGGCTGTTCGGATTGCGCACCAGATAATCCTGGTGATAGTCCTCGGCGGGATAGAACGCCTGCAGCGGTTCAATGGTGGTGGCCAGCGCTTTGGGATACACCCCTGTCTTGTTGAGCTGCGCGATGTACGCCTCGGCCACCTTGCGCTGGCTGTCATTGGCGGGAAAGACGGCGGATCGGTACTGCGTGCCGTGGTCGGGGCCCTGGCGGTTGAGCTGGGTGGGGTCATGCGCGACCGAAAAGTAGATCTGCAACAGCTGGCCATAGCTGATCTGCCGCGGATCGTAGGTGATTTCCACGGCTTCCGCGTGGCCGGTGCGGCCGCTGCCGACGGCGTTGTAGTTGGCCGTGCCGGCCTGCCCGCCGGCATATCCCGATACGGCGTTGCTTACGCCCTTCACGTGCTGGAACACGGCCTGCACGCCCCAGAAGCAGCCGCCTGCGATGACGGCTTTTTCCTGCGTGGCGGTTGCCGCCGCACTGGCTGCCTGGTCCGCGGCAGGCGGCGGGATGATGAAGGCCCGTTCGGCGGCTGGCGTGGCGCTTGAAATGAGGAGGCCGCCGGCGGTGGCGAGCGCGGCGCAGAGCCGGCGCAGGGTGGGATGCTTGGACATGATGTCGGGTCCTTTCAGGAATGCAGATCGCGATCAGGCTTGCGGGGCGAAGGTCATCGCCACGCCGTTCATGCAGTAGCGCAGGCCGGTGGGGCGCGGGCCGTCGTCGAACACGTGGCCCAGATGGCCGCCGCAGTTGGCGCAGTGGACGGCCGTGCGGACCATGCCGAAGCTGCGGTCGCGCGTTTCGCCGACGGCGCTGGGCAGGGGCTGCCAGAAGCTGGGCCAGCCCGTGCCGCTGTCGAACTTGGTCGAGGAGGAGAACAGGGGGTGTTCGCAGCCGGCGCAGGCGAAGGTGCCCTTGCGGTGTTCGTCGTTGAGCGGGCTGGAGTAGGGGCGCTCGGTGCCGTCGCGGCGCAGCACCTGATACTGCTCGCGCGTCAGGCGTTCGCGCCATTGCGCGTCCGTCAGCGTGTAGGGAAACGATGCCGTGGCCGAGGCGGCCTGCGCGCTGCCGCCGCGCGTGGCCAGCAAGGGGGCAAGGCCCGCGGCGGCGGCTGCCGCGCCGCCCAGCCCCAGGAAGTGTCTGCGTTTGAGGTTCATGGCGAATTCCGTGCGGGTTCGTTCAGGCGGGGACCGGTTCACGCGGTCCCCGCGCGGGTTTACTTCTGCATGCCGTCCTTGGACATGCCATCCTTGCCCATCGCGTCCCTGGACATTGAATTCCGGGACATGGAATCCTTGGACATCGAATTCTTGGACATCGAATCCTTCGACATGGAGTCCTTTGACATCGAATCCTTGGACATCGAGCCTTTCGACATGCCATCGCGAGACATCGAATCCTTCTTCATGCCGTCCTGGGACGGCGCCTCCTTGGACATGCCGCTCTTGCTCATGCCTTCCTTGCCCATGGTGTCGGCGGCGTGGGCGGCCGTGGCGCCAAGGGCCAGGCACAGGGACAGGGCGGCGGTGGTCAGTTTGCTCATGATGCGTTCCTTTGTTCAGGGGAAAAAAGAAGGGAATTCACCTAGCTTCCGCCGAACCAGTTGTAGCCCTGGTCCTCCCAGTAACCGCCCGGGTAGGTGTTGGTGACGAAAATCGCCTGGATGTGCTTGGGGTTCTTGTAGCCAAGCTTCGTAGGCATGCGCAGCTTCATGGGGAAGCCGTACTCGGGGGGCAGCGTCCGGCCGTCGTAGGTCAGGGCCAAGATCGTCTGCGGATGCAGCGCGGTGGGCATGTCGATGCTGGTGTAGTAGTCGTCGGCGCACTTGAAGCCGACATACTTGGCCGACAGGTCGGCGCCGACGCGCTTCAAGAAATCCGCGAACGGCACGCCGCCCCATTTGCCGATGGCGCTCCACCCTTCGACGCAGATGTGCCGCGTGACCTGGTCCACCTGTGCCATCGCGCGCAGCTCGTCCAGCCGCCAGCGGCGTTTGTCGGCCACCAGGCCGGTGACTTCCAGCCGGAACGACGCCTCGTCCACCTGCGGCACCTCGTCGATGCCGTAAAAGGCATTGAAGGGAAACGGCCGGGTGATCATGGATTCCGGATAGGTCGGCGCCAGTTTGGCGGGATCGAAAATCCAGCCCTGCACGCGGTCGTTGAAGCGGGAGACGGCCGACAGCGCCTGTTCGACGCTCTCGTCGTCGGACAACGAGCAGCCCGACAGCATGGCCAGGCCGCCCAGTGTCAGGCCACGGCGCAGGAAGGCGCGGCGGGACGGCTGCTCGACGCGCCTGTCCAGCAGTTTTCCGGCTTCGCGCAGGATGGCCGGGGCGTCCAGGCCCGGCAGAAGGCGTCGTTTATCGGTCATGGCAGGCTCTCCCTATTTGCCGCGGATCATGGTGAGCAGGCTGCGGGGCACCAGCGCCACCATTGCCAGGTGCACGGCGACAAACCCGGCCAAAAGCGCCATTGCGAAAAAGTGCACGCGCCGCGCGGCCTCGTAGCCGCCCATCAGGTCGCGCAACAGGCCGAACTGCACGGACTTCCACAGCACCAGGCCGGACAACACCAGCACGGCGATGTCCACCATCACAAAGAGGTACGCCAGACGCTGCACCTGGTTGTAGCGGCGCGGGTCGGCGTGCGACAGCCGGCCCCGCAGCGCGGCCAGCAGGTCGCGGATGACGCCGCCCGGGCTGACGGGCAGGAATTTGCGCCACAGACGGCCGCTGGCGGCGTTCAACGCCAGATAGATGAGGCCATTGGCAACCAGCAGCCACATGCCGGCAAAGTGCCACTGCAAGGCCCCGCCCAGCCAGCCGCCCAACGTGATGCCGTTGGGAAAGGTGAAATCGAAAAAGGGCGCGGCGTTGTAGATGCGCCAGCCGCTCATGGCCATGATGACCACGGCAAGCGCGTTCAGCCAATGCGTCACCCGCAACCAGCGGGGGTGTATGGCCGGCTGAGGGGCGCCCGGCGCTTGTTCGATTGCAGGTGGAGCCATCATGGCGGTCTCCGGTGAATGTCGTTGGACGCATTCTTCCCCGGCGCCAATACCGAAGTCCTCACGCAAAGTTAAATTAAATGTGAACTTTGGCCCCCGCCGATTGGCGACAATAGGCGCATCGCTCATGTCCCAGGTTGCCCCATGGATACGCCCCGCCGCGTACTGATAGTTGAAGACGACGCCCACATTGCCGAACTGCTGCGGCTGCATCTGCGCGACGAGGGCTACGCGGTCGAGCATGCGGCCGACGGCAACGAGGGCATGCGCCTGCTTGAAGAAGGCGGCTGGGATGCGCTGGTGCTGGATCTGATGCTGCCGGGCATCGACGGCCTGGAAATCTGCAAGCGGGCACGCGCGATGGCGCGCTACACCCCCATCATCATCACCAGCGCGCGCTCCAGCGAGGTGCACCGCATCCTGGGACTGGAGCTGGGCGCGGACGACTACCTGGCCAAGCCGTTCTCGATGCTGGAACTGGTGGCGCGGGTGCGTGCGCTGTTGCGCCGCAGCGATGCCATCGAACGCAACGCGCGCCAGGAGGCCGGTAGCCTGTCCGTTCACGGCGTGTCGATCGACCCCATCGCCAGGACGGTGGACGTGGATGCGCGCCGGCTGGATCTCACGCCGCGCGAGTTCGACCTGCTGCACTTTTTTGCGCGGCATCCGGACAAGGTGTTCTCGCGCATGGACCTGCTGAACCAGGTGTGGGGCTACCAGCACGAAGGGTACGAGCACACGGTCAACACCCACATCAACCGGCTGCGCACCAAGATAGAAGCCGACCCGTCCGACCCGCAGCGCATCCTGACGGTCTGGGGCCGGGGCTACAAGTTCGCGGCCGCGCCGGGGGGACAGCCATGAAACGCTTCACCTTGACCCAACGCCTGTCGGGCGTGTTTGCGCTGCTCTTGCTTGCCTGCTGCGGCGCGTCCGCCTGGCTGCAGATCGCGGCCAACTCGCGGTATGAACAGGAGGTCGTGCAGCGGCTGTCCAGCGGACTGGCGCAGCACATCGCCGGTTCCACCGAACTGATGGACGCCAGCGGCTGGAAGCCGGGCGCGGTCCGCTCAATGTTCGACATGTTGATGACCGTGAATCCGGCAGTTGAGGTCTACCTGCTGTCGAGCGATGGCCGGATCGTGGGCGACGCCGCGCCGCCCGGGCAGATCAAGCGCGAACGCGTGGACCTCGGTCCGGTCAAGCGTCTGCTGGCCGGGGGGATGCTGCCCATCACGGGCGACGATCCGCGCAGCGCCGATGCGCAAAAGGTGTTCAGCGCCGCGCCCGTGCGCGTGGATGGGCGCGAACAGGGCTATGTGTACGTGGTGCTGCAGGGGCAGGCGCATGATGCGCTGGCGATGGATGTGTCGCGCAGTTCGGTGCTGCGCACCACGCTCTGGTCGATCGCGCTGGTGGCCTTGCTGGGATTGGTGGCGGGGCTGGCCGCGTTTGCGCTCATCACGCGGCCGCTGCGGGGGCTGACACGCGCGGTGCGCGCGTTCGAGGGCGACGACGGCCAGGCGCTGGCCGCGCTGGAGCAGCCGGGCGACGCGGCTGCCCGCAATGGCGACGAGATCGCGGTGCTGCGGCGCACGTTTGCGCAGATGGGGCGGCGCATCTCGGAACAGTGGCGGGAACTGACGCGCCAGGACCAGCAGCGCCGGGACCTGGTCGCCAATATTTCGCACGATCTGCGCACGCCGCTGACATCGCTGCACGGGTATCTGGAAACGCTGCGATTCAAGGACGAGACGCTTGCGCCGGCCGAGCGCCGCCGCTATCTGGACATCGCGCTGGCGCAAAGCCGCAAGGTGGGGCGGCTGGCGCAGGAGCTATTCGAACTGGCGCGGCTGGAGTCCGGACTGGTGCGCCTTGAGCCCGAGACGTTTTCGCTGCCTGAACTGGTGCAGGACGTGATGCAGAAATTTGAACTGGCCGCCGAGGCGCGCCAGCAGCGGCTGTCCACGGACATCGCGCAAGCGCTGCCGCCGGTGCGTGCGGACCTGGGCCTGATCGAGCGTGTGCTGACGAACCTGTTGGACAACGCGATCCGCCATAGCCCGCCGGGCGGCCGGATCGAATTGCAGCTGGGGCTGGCGCGCAACCGCGTGCGCGTGCAGGTCAGCGATTCCGGCGCAGGCATTCCGGACGAATTGCGCGCCGGACTATTCACGCGCGCCTCGGCGCTGAACCGGGGGCCTAGCGAGGGCGGCGGGTTGGGGCTGGTCATCGTGCAGCGCATCCTGCAACTGCACCAGAGCGAAATCCGGCTGGTCGACGACGCCGAGGGCGGGGCGGTGTTTCAGTTCGAACTGGCGGCGGCAACGCCCGCCTGAACGACATATCAGCCGGGCGCTTCGCCCGTCACGCGGTGGATGATGCCGCGCACCGCGTCCACCTCCAGCACATCGCCGGTGGTGACGTCTTGCAGGATGCCGTGGACGCTGACCACGGCGGGGATGCCAAATTCGCGCGCCACGATGGCGGCGTGCGACAGATAACCGCCGACTTCCATCACCACCGCGCCCGCGCGCAAAAAGAGGGGCGTCCACGCCGGGTCGGAAGACGCCGCGACCAGGATGCCGCCGGCCGGCATCGCCAGGCCCTCGTCAGGCGTGCGCGCCACGAACGCGCGCCCACGCACGCGGCCCCCGGCCACCGGCGTGCCGCGCCAGGCGTTCATTGCGCCGGCCGCAGGCGCGCGCGCTTCCTGTTCGCGGGCTTGCGGGGTGGCGCCGGCGTGATCGGTGATGACATCCAGGTCCGGCAGGGCCGACCAGGCCTGCAATTGCGCCCGCCGGGCCGTGGCGCGCCGGCCCAGCGCCGCCGCGCCGATCCGGCCGTCCGCCAGCGCGAAGATCTCGGCCGCATTCAGGTGGAAGACGTCTTCGGGCGCGGCCAGCCCGTGCGGACCGGCGGTGCGGCGACCCAGTTCCAGCGCGCTTCGGCGGGCCACGGCCAGATATGCCACGAGCACGCTGCGCGCCGCCTCGCGCTGGTTGCCTTCCAGGCGGGAGGCGGCCAGCAGCTTGGCCGCCAGCGGCCGCTGCCAGAAGGGCAAGGCACGGCGCACGCGGCGCCATGCCGCTTGCGCGGCCTCGCGTTGCCGCGCGCGCAGGGCGGCCGGATCGGCGCCGATCAGGTTCAGCACACTATTCAGCAAATAGCCCGGCGCCTCGCGCCAACGCGGGTTGCGCAGGTAGGTTTCGTACACGGCGCGATGGCCGTAGCGCTCCAGGAATTCGGCAAAGGCCGTCTTGAAGGGGCTGACGCCTGGCAACGCCTCGGCCCACGCGGCGTCGTCGCGGTCCGGCGCGCGCAGCCAGGCAAGCGCCTGCGCGTCCTCGGCCGCCAGCTGGGCCAGCGTCATCAGGGCGTAGCCCTGCTGCGCGGTGACGCTGGGGTCGCCGCCTGCCATCAGGGCGGCGGTCAGCGCATGGCCTTCGCCGGGCACGGCTTTCTCGACCAGTTCCAGCAGCTTGGAAAGCGCGCCGCCCCCCGAGCCCTGCAAAAAGAACAGTTCATCCGCGGCCAGCACGGTTTCGAACTGCTGGCGCAAGCTGGCGCCCAGCGCAGGGTTGGACGCCGGCAAGGGCGCCCTGAGCCATTGCTGCGCGCGGGCCAGCAGACGGGGCAGGTTGTCGGCGGCGTGACGGCGCAGGGGCGCGGCACGGCGAAGATAGCGCACGATGCGCAGGCCGTGCCGCACGCGCTGGCCCAGGGACAGCGGCTTCACGTGGATCTCGGGCTGTGCGCCGCCCAGCAGCGCGTTCATGTCGCGGGGCTTGACCCCCAGCGCGTCGTAGCCGACCCACTGGATGACCGAGGCATTGAGATAGGCGCGGCCACGCAGCAACGCGGCCAGCCGCACGCCGGGCAGGGATTCGTAGCCGCTCAGTTCGAATCCGCAGGTCAGCATGCGCTGGGCCATGACGCGCCCCGCATCCCATTCCATTGCCGACATCACCTGCGGCAACACTTCGCGCGTGTTGCCGCGCGACCAATAGTCGGGCTGGCCTTGCAATGCGGGATAGGTGTGGCGCGCCGACGCGGTGATGGGCCGGGCCTGCACGATCCAGAATCTCTCGCCGTCCCACGCCCACTCGATGTCGTAGCCGGCGCCGCTGTAGTCCAGCGCGCGGGCAGCGTCGCGTGCCATGTCGCCCAGCGTTTCGGCCTGGGTATCCGTCAGCACGGCCTGCGCGGCGCGCGCGTCGGACGTGTCGCTGCGCTGCGTTCCTCCGTTTGCGGCCGGCGTCGTGGCGAGGCGCTTGGCGCCGATGCGCCGCCGCGCGACGGGCCATGCCTGGCGCAGGTAATCCTCGCGCAGGTGGTAGGCGTCGCCGTCCGCCTCGCCGTTCACCAGCGACTCTCCCAAGCCCCAGTTCGCGTGGATGACCATCTCGTCGTGGCGGCCCGTCGCGGGATCGATGGTGAAGGCGATGCCCGAGGCCACCGCGTCGATCATCGGCATCACCACCACTGCCATGCCGCCCGCGCCGTCCGCCGGCAGGCCAAGACGCTGACGGTAAGCCTGCGCCTGGGGCGTAAACAGCGAATCCCAGATGCGCCGCAGCGCCTGGTGAACCGCCTCGGGCCCCCGCACGTTCAGGCAGGACAAGTGGATGCCGGCAAACGAGGCGCGCGCGGAGTCCTCCTGCGGCGCGGACGAGCGCAGCGCCAGTGGACGATCCAGCCAGCCGCGTTCGCGCAAGGCCTCATGCAGCACGTCCAAGACAGCGTCGGGCACGTCCCGGCCCGGCTGATGGGCGTGGCTGGCCTGGGCGGCCAGCACAAAGCCGTCCGGTACCGGCACGCCGAACTGCGCCAAGCGGCCCAGTTGCCAACCCTTGCCGCCCGCAGCTTGCGGACCGGATTCGGCCGCCGCCGCCCAGTCCAGCACCAGGGCGCTCATGCCGCGCTCCCGCCGACGCCGTCCACGAAAAGGGTGATGGCGGCGTCAAATTCCTGTTTGAGCGATGCGCCGGGCTGGTCCAGCCAGCGCAGCAACGCGCCCAGGTAAAGAAACTGAAGGTGGTGCGCCAAGAGGTCCGCGTCCAGGTCGGACCGGGCCTGGTTGGCCGCTTGCGCGTCCTGGATCAACGTCGCGAACACACGCTGCAGGCCGCTGCGCGGATGGCGTTCGTCGTCGCGTCCGGTGGTCTGCATGCTGGCGAAGCGGTAGCGCAAGTAAGGACCGAGATAGGCGCGGTGCGATTCGGACCAGTGTGCCGAGGCATGCAACAGGCGCGTCAGCCGCGCGGCAAGCGTGGGCAGCGCCTTCAGCGCCGGCCACAATTCGGCCAGGGACGCCGCCAGCTCGGCGTGAAAGCGGTGCGCCAGCAGCGCTTCCTTGACGGGAAAGTGGTTGTAGAGCGTGCCTTTGGACACGTCCGCCTGCGCGGCGATCTGCTCCATCGTGATCGCGTCGTACCCCAGGGCCTCGAAGAGCCGCCACGCCGTCTGCGTCAGATGGTCCAGCGTCTGCTGGCGCTTGCGTTCGCGGCGTCCGGCGTCGGCCGCGTCGGCGGCGGGCGAAAGAAAAGAAGAGAAGGGCATGGCGGGTTCAAGAATTAGACGACGTTGAAAATTATACGACGTCTAATTATTTGTGCTGGCGGTCGGCAAGAGGCGTCAGGCCGCCGCCGCGGCGGGCTCGGGTTTCACGCGTACCGCCCGCAGAACGCCGACCATCAGGCAGCCGATGCCGACAAGCGTCAATGGCGCTGGCATGGCGCCGCGCAGGATAAAGGCGTACGCCAGCGCGGCCAGCGTTTCAAACACGATGAGCTGACCGGCCAGCGCCGTGGGCAGGCGTTGGCTCGCTTCGTTCCAGCACAGCGTGCCCAGCCAGGACGCGAACAGCCCGATGGCGATCATGAGCCCCAGAAACACGTCGGGCCGCGGACCCAGCGGCATGTCGAAACGGCTGCCGGCGGCCGACATGCCGATCCACAGTAGCGCGTAGCCCGCCAGCGCCAGCGGCAGCGTGGCCACGCCCTGCGCGGTGGCCCACGTGCGAGGACTTCGGCCGGGATGGTCGCGCAGCCAGTCGGCGTTGCGCAGCGGATACCACGTCCAGCAGGCGACCGCGCCAAGCGCCAGCACGGCGCCGATCGCGTAGCGCGACAGGTCGGCGTCCGGCGCCTGGCGCAGCGCCTGCAGCTCCACCTGATTGACGCAGCCGATGCCGATCGCGATCAGGGCCAGCGACGGCGCCAGCCGCTTCCACGGCAGCCGCCCATCGCGCCGGGCGTTGCGCAGGTTGGCGCTGATGGCGATGACCACGGGCAGCGTGCCGATGATCATGGTCGGGACCGGGCCGCCGGCCCGCTGGATGGCGCTGGCCAGGCATAGGTAATACAGCAGGTTGCCGATGGCGGCGAGCTTGACCGCCTCGATCCAGTCACTGCGGGTCAGGCGGCGCAGGTTGCGGCGGTCCAGCCAGGCGAGCGGAAGGGCGATCAGGCCAAAGGCAAGATAGCGGGCCACGGATTGCAGGGCGGCGGGGTATTCCGGCAGCAGCAGCGGCCCGATGAAGACCAGCCCCCACATCAGGCCCGCGGCCAGGGCGTAAAGGGTTCCAGCCCACATACATTGCTCCAGGTCGTGAATGCGGGCAGTCTAGCCAGCGGCGCGGGGCAGGTCTTGTACGAGATTGCGGTGGGGGAACTAACCGTGCGTCACTAGGCGTGCCCCTGCCTTTGATAGCGCGCGGGGGTGACGCCGTAGCGGCGCGAGAACGCGCGGGTCAGATGGGCCTGGTCGGTCAGCCCGGCCGCGAGGGCGACCTGGGCAGGCGGCATGCCGGCGGCCAGCAGGCGCTTGGCTTCGTACAGCCGCAGCGCCATCAGCATCTGCTGCGGGGTGGCGTGATGCTGCGCCTGGAAGCTGCGCAGGAAATGGAAGGGGCTCAATCCGGCTTGCGCCGCCAGTTCGTGCAGCGTCAGACGCCGCGACAGGTTCGCGCGCAGGTACTCGATGACGTGGGCGAATCGCGGCGCGCCCTGGGCGGCGGCCGGGCGCGGCACGCGGGCATGGGGTCGAAACTGGGCAAGCAGCGCGTGCAGCGCACTGTCGAACGCCAGCGGCTCGGACGCGTTCCACAGCGTATCCAGCAAAGCCGTCACGCGCTGCGCTGCGGGGGCATCATGTCCCACCGCCGCGCCGAACCACCAGCCCGATTCCCCCGTGACCCGCGCGGCAACGTCCGGGTCGATGTAGACCATGCGGTAGCGCCAGCCGCCTTCCGTTTCGGCGCGCCCGGTGTGCAGCTCGTCCGGGTTCATCAGCACCAGCGAGCCGGACGGCGCCAGATGGTCGGCGCCGCGATAACGGAATCGTTCGACGCCGGATTCGATGGCGCCCAGTCCGAAGGCCTCGTGCGTATGCGGTTCGAACGCGTGGCGGATGATGTGCGCGCGGTAGAGCTCGATGCCGGGCTGGTGGGCCGGCCGGCGGAATTGCGCGCGGTCATTGGGATGGTCGAACGCCGCCGGCACGCCCGTGATGGGGGGCGCGGCCATATCGTGAGGGGCGGCGTCGATGTCCAGCATGCGTGGGATTTAAGCACGCCGTCACGGCGGGCCTCCACCCTGAGTCTTAGAGCCCCACGCCTTAGACCCCGCGCCTCAGACCCCAGGCCTCAATTCACAGGGCCGCCGTCCGACTCCTGCGGCATCTCCTGCGCGCGCGCCAGCAGCAACGCGCGTTCGCGGGCGTTGCGCGTCATTGCCGCCGCGCGTTCGAATTCGGCGCGCGCCTCGGGGCCGCGCCCCAGTTTGGCCAGCAGATCGGCGCGCACGCTGGGCAGCCAGTGGTAGTTCGCCAGCGACGGCTCCGAAGCCAGTTGATCGACCAGGTCCAGCGCGGCCTGCGGGCCGAACGCCATGCCGATGGCGACCGCGCGGTTCAGTTCCACCACCGGCGACGGCGCAGCCTGGGCGAGCGCGTCGTACAGGGCCACGATGCGCGGCCAGTCGGTTTCCGCGGGCGTGCGGGCCTGGGCGTGGCAGGCGGCCAGCGCGGCCTGCAGCGCATAGGGACCGCGCGCGCCGCCCAGCGCATCGGCGCGCGCCAGCGCCGCCAGTCCGCGGCGGATCAGCAGCGGATCCCAGCGCCGCCGGTCCTGGTCCATCAACAGCACGGGCCGGCCCTGGCCATCGGTGCGCGCGTGCAGGCGAGATGCCTGCAATTCCATCAGCGCGACCAGGCCGTGCACTTCGCCTTCGGTCGGCGTCAGTTCGGCCAGGATACGCGCCAGGCGCAGCGCTTCGTCACACAGGCCCGGCCGCATCCAGTCGTCGCCCGAGGTCGCGGAATACCCCTCGTTGAAGATCAGGTAGATGACCTCCAGCACGGACGCCAGGCGCGGCGCGCGGTCGGCCGCCGACGGCACCTCGAACGGCACGTTGGCGGCCGACAGGGTGCGTTTGGCGCGCACGATGCGCTGCGCAATCGCCGATTCCGATGCCAGGAAGGCGCGCGCAATTTCCGCCGTGGTCAGCCCGCCCAGCAGGCGCAGTGTCAGCGCCACGCGCGCCTCGGTGGACAAGAGCGGATGGCAGGCCGTGAAGACCAGGCGCAGCAGGTCGTCGCCGATGTCGTCCTGGCGCGCCGCGTCCAGCGCGTCGACGAAGTTTGGCTCCACGTCGGCCTGCAACGCCTCGAGTTCATGGCCGATCTGCTCGTGCTTGCGGGTATGCAGCGCATCGAGCCGCAGCCGGTCGCGCGCACGGTTCTTCGCGGTGGTCATCAGCCATGCTCCGGGATTGTCCGGCACGCCCGTCTGGGGCCAGCGTTCCAGCGCGGCGACCAGCGCATCCTGCGCCAGTTCTTCGGCCAGTCCCACGTCGCGCACCAGGCGCGCCACGCCCGCGATGACGCTGGCGGATTCGATCCGCCAGACCGCTTCGATGGCGCGATGCGTGGCCGCGATCGTCATGCGCCGGCCGCGTCGCCGGGAACCATGTAGACGAGTTCCCAGATATGCCCGTCCAGGTCCTCGAACCCGTGCGCGTACATGAAACCGTGATCCTGCGGCGCCCGCGGCGCCGAGCCGCCCGCCGCCACGGCGCGCGCCACCAGGTCGTCGACCTCGGCCCGGCTCTCGCACGACAGGCAGACCAGCACTTCCGTCGTCTGGGTGGCATCGGCCACCGGCTTGCCGGTAAAGCCCTTGAAGAAGTCCTTCACCAGCAGCATGACGTACAGGTTGTCGCCAACGACCATGCACGCGCCCTGGTCGTTGGTGAAATCGGGATTGAAGCTGTAGCCCAGTTTCTTGAAGAATGCCTGGGACTTCTGCATGTCGCTGATGGGAAGGTTGACGAAGATCTGCTTGTGCATGGCGTGTCTCGCTGCAGTGGTCGGGGTGGGTTCGGGGGACTCAGAGGCTGGGGGCGGGCATCTGGCGGAAGCGCTCGACTTCCTGGCTGGGCTCGAAATCATCCAGTTCGAACACCTGGCGCACCTCGATTTCGCAGGGTTGGCCGGGGAAGGGCGACGGAAAACGCATCGCCCACTGCATCGCCTCTTCGCGCGAGCGCACCTGGATCATCGTGTAGCCGGCGATCAGTTCCTTGGTTTCGGCGAACGGGCCGTCGATCAGTTTGCGTTCGCCGCTTCCGTCATAGCGCACGCGCCAGCCCTTGGAGGTCGGCTGCAATCCGTTGGCATCCAGCAACACGCCCGCCTTGACCAAGGCTTCGTGATAGGTCGCCATCGAGGCGAGCAGGCTGTCGTCCGGCATCATGCCGGCTTCGCTATCGGGCGTGGCCCGGACGATGATCATGAATCGCATCTGAATCTCCTGGGTAGGCAAGGCCCGAGGGGGCGCTTGTACAGGTACGACGAACGTGGATGTCCCGGATCGACATCAACTTTGTAAATTCAGGGATAACCCCTAGCCGGCGGGTCGTCGCTGCCGTCCTAGCACCTCGTTACGAAGGTCCAGCCCTTGTTGCACGCGCCTCTCATACACTCGCTTCCGTCCCCAACCCTTTGAAGCACAACGATGAAAGTCCTGTTCAGTCTTGCCCTTGTCGCCACCCTGCTGACCGGCTGTGCCGTGTACACGCCGCAAGGTTCCGTGGTCGTCGATCCGCACGATGGCGGCGGCCGGGGCGGCTTCTGTCCGCCCGGACAGGCCAAGAAGGGCAATTGCTGATGCCGGCGCCGGCCCGCGCAAGGCGTTCGGGCCGGCCCTGCGTTACATGAAGCAGGGCCCCAGTTCCCTGACCTCGACCGTGGCCCACTGGGCGGCCGGACACTCGGCCGCCAGCGTCAGCGCTTCTTCGCGGGTCTCGCAGGTCAGAAGGAAGAATCCGCCGATCATTTCCTTGGCTTCGGCGTAGGGACCGTCCATCAGCTGGCGTTCGCCGTCGCGGATGCTCAGCCGAACGCCTTCGGCATCGGACTTCAGGGACTCGGCGCGTGTCAGCAGGCCGCGCGATTGCAGGGATTCGGCGTATTGCACCATTTGCGCGTAGGCCTCACGGCCTTCGTCGGGCGTGCGCTGGGCGCGTTGGCCCACCGGTTCTACGATCAGCAGCAGGAAAGGCATGGGGACTCCCAGAGCAAACGGCAGACGCCGCGAACGGCGGGGCTGCTAGGTTACCGCCGGCCCCGCGCGCGCGCCATGGCGGCGGGGGGCTCAGTCTTCCTGGAAGATCGATTCGATCGAGGCCTGAAAAACCCGCGCGATGGCGAAGGCGAGCGGCAGGCTCGGATCGTATCGCCCCGTCTCGATAGCGTTGACGGTCTGGCGCGAGACGTCCAGCCGCTCGGCCAGGGCCGACTGACTCCAGCCGCGTTCGGCGCGCAATTCGCGGATGCGGTTTTTCATCGATGGCGCAGCGTGTCGACGATGGTGGTAAACGCCCAGACCCCGCCCATCAGCGGCCAGACCACAAACATGCTCAGTTTGGGAAAGCCCGCGATCTCCAGAAAGCCATACGTGAATGTGACCCCCGCCGTGACGGCAGCGGCGATTGCCAGGTGTTCCAGCGTGGTCTTGCGGATGAATTCGTCGGACCGGCGAACGGCGCGGACCACGGCGCGCAGCGCCAGCAGGAACGCCAGCATGGGGGTCAGCAGCACGACGGTGCGCAGCATGCCGGACGGCATGTCCAGACTGAGCCAAAGCGCGGCCGCCAGCAGCACGACATAGAGCGCCAGCGCGATGCCCAGCTCCTTGAAATAACGGCGCTTGGCCTGGTGTTGATTCATGAAAATCCCTTGTGGATGTAAAGCGTGCTTGACATTCTGGCGGGGCGCGGGTGGAGTGTCAAGTGTCCTTTACATCAAGCGTCCCTTACATCGCTCGTCCTTCACGTCGTCCGAGAACGGCGGCGGGCCAATAAAAAAACCGGCTTGCGCCGGTTTCTAAAAAAGGGATCGCTGACGCGATCAAGACTGGGCCGGCGCGGCGGACGCCGGCGCCTTCGCGGCATTCCCGGCGGGCTTTGCGTTCGGGGCCGACGTCTTGCCGCCCGCCGTCTTGGCGACCGGCGTTGCTGCGTTCACCGCGGGCGCGGCGGCCTGGGGCGTTTCGGCCGGTTTGCCTGCGACAGGCGCCTGAGGGGCGGCGGCGGTCTTGGCCTGGGGCGGCGCGATGTCCATGATCAGCTCGACCCGGCGGTTGGCGGCACGGCCGGCGGCCGTGTCGTTGGACTCGATCGGGCGCGTCTCTGCGTAGCCCACCGCGCGCAGCCGTTGCGGCGCCACGCCGTCGCGCACCAGTTCGCGCAACACGCTGGTCGCGCGGCTGCTGGACAGTTCCCAGTTCGAGGCGAACTGCTTGGTCAGGATGGGCACCGGGTCGCTGTGGCCTTCGACCGACACCTGGTAGTCGTTCTTGTTGAGGATGCCGGCCAGGCGCTTGATCACGTTCAGGCCCTCGTTGCTGAGGGTGGCCTGGCCCGAGGCGAACAGCAGCTCGTTGCTGATGCGAAAGCTGACCGACTGTTCATTGACGATCACATCCACCGAATTGCCCAGGTCCGCCAGGCCGAGCGATTCCTTGGACGGGGCGGTCAGCGGCTTGGCGGCCTCGGCCACCACGACCTCGTCATCGGCCGGGGCGGGCGCGGCTGCCGCGGTGGCCGTGGCGGCTGCGGGCGCTTCGGTCCAGCTGGCCGGGATCTGCACGGTCTCGAACTCGGCATACTCGCCGTCGTACTTGGGCAAGCCGCTTGCGGCCAGCGTGCCCACCAGCTCCACGGGCGCTTCGGACTTGGCGTAGCCGCCGCCGTTCAGTGCAACCGCCAGCATCACAACCAGCATCGCCAGCAGCAGCGTGATGAGGTCAAGGTAGCTCAGCAGCCAGTTCTCGGAATCCTGCTCGACGGCATCCTCGACGTGCCAGCGCGCATAGCGGTCCTGGCGATCGCTGTCGCTGGGCCGCCAGCCGCTGGCGGCGGCCGCCTTTTGCGCGCGCAGCTGCGCCTGGCGGGCCTGCTCGATCCGCTGCGCAAGGGAAGGGGAAATCAGGCTCATTGACGCGCGGCAGCGGGACGGGCGATGGACACGGGGGCGGCGGCCGTGGCGCGGGGGGCGGTTGCAGCCGGCTTGACCTGGCCTTCGGTCTTGGCCTTGGCCTTGGGCTTGGCGTCGGCACCGCCGTCATAGATTTCGTCCTCGACGTGCATGACGAAGGAATTCAGGGTCTCGCGCACCATGGCCGGACCGCGCTTCTCGCACATCATCGAGATGCCTTGCAGCACCATGTTCATGGACTCGACGCGGCGCGCCGTGCGGCGTTCCAGCTTCAGCGCGATCGGCTTGCAGACCAGGTTGGCCAGCAGGATGCCGTAGAACGTGGTCATCAGGCCGATGGCCAGTTGCTGGCCGATGGTCTGCATGCTGCCGTCGCCCAGGACGCCCATCAGGTTGATCAGGCCGACCAGCGTGCCCAGCATCCCGAAGGCCGGGGCAAAGGTGGCCATCACGCGGAACATCTGGGCTTCGGCCTGTTCGCGGGCGCGCAGGCGGGCCACGCGCCACTTCAGGAGTTCGATGATCTGGTCTTCGGGCGTGTTGTCGATGATCAGCTGCACGCCCGTGCGCAGGAAGGGGTTCGACACCTTCTTGAGCTCGTGCTCGACCTTATGCACGTCGGCGTTCATCCAGAGCTGCGCCATCGACACCAGCTCCTCGATGTCGCGCTGCTGGTCGTGCTGGTCGTTGCGGAACACCGTGCGCACCAGCTTGAAGACGCGCACGACTTCCTGCAGCGGGTAGGCGATGAACAGCGCGGCGCAGGTGCCGCCCAGCACGATCGCCAGGCCGGGCAGGTTGAAATACATGCTGGCGTCGTTGGCGGACAGCGCCACGACGATGATGAGCGTGAGCAGGCCGACAACGGCGCCGATGACGGTAGACGGATTCATGGATCTTGCCCGAGAACATGGCATTCCACGCGCGGAAAGCCGGATTGTCGGGAATTCTAGCCAGCGAACGCCCCGATCAATTGGCCGGAAAGCGGGGCGAAATAGGCGGTAAGCGCCGGCTTAATCCGCCAGTCAGGCGGGCGATTTGCTTGCGGCGCTCTGGCGGCCGTCCGACTAGCCGAACGCAGCCGCCGGGCGCAAAACGGGGACGGTCTACGGCTTGGCCACGGCGTCCTGCTGTGCCAGCCATTCCTCGCGGGTGATCTCCCAGATCTCGGCCAGATGGCGGCCGCTGACGAAGCCGCGCTCTTCCGTGCCCACCAGCCGCATGCCGCTGCGCGCCGAGATCCGCCGCGAGGCCGTGTTGGCGATGGCCTTGGGCGCGCGCAGAACGGTTTTGCCCAGCACGCCGAACCAGTAGGCGGTGACGGCGGCGCTGGCTTCGGTCATGTAACCGCGCCCCTGGTGGGCAGGGTCCAGCCAGAAGCCGCGGTTGTTGTCAGGGTCATCCTCCATCAGGCTGACGACGCCGATCAGCTCGTCCGGCAGCGCGCGCGTGCGGATCGACCAATGCCACTGCGATCCGCGGCGCATGGCCGGCAGCGCGGCGTTCAACAGAAACTGGCGTGCCCCGTCGGCCGGGTAAGGCCAGGGCACCTTGTCGGCCAGAAAGCGCACGACCTCCCAATGGGCAAATGTGCGCTGGATGGCGTGGGCGTCGTCCAGGGACAGGGGGCGCAGCACCAGGCGGTCGGTCAGGAGTTCGGCGGGCGGCAGGGCGTCTGGCATGGCGGGCAGAGGGGGGCGGACGAGAAGATCAAGCGGATATGTATATCATGGGCGGATTCTGGCGGTCGAAGGCCTGGCTTGGCCTTGTCGACCGTGGCATTGGAGAGAACATGAACAACCCCAACGAAAACGTCAGCATGGCGCTTTTCTGCGACTTCGAGAACGTGGCGCTGGGTGTGCGCGACACCAAATTCCAGAAGTTCGACATCCGGCCGGTGCTCGAGCGCTTGCTGCTCAAGGGCAGCATCGTCGTCAAGAAGGCCTATTGCGACTGGGAGCGCTACAAGGAATTCAAGGCGCCCATGCACGAGGCCAATTTCGAACTGATCGAAATCCCGCACGTGCGGCAGTCGGGCAAGAACTCGGCCGACATCCGCCTGGTCGTGGACGCGCTGGACTTCTGCTACACCAAGTCCCACGTCAACACCTTCGTCATCATCAGCGGCGACTCCGATTTTTCGCCGCTGGTGTCCAAGCTGCGCGAGAACAACAAGAAGGTCATCGGCGTGGGCGTCAAGCAGTCCACGTCGGACCTGCTCATCGCCAACTGCGACGAATTCATCTTCTATGACGATCTGGCCCGTGAAGGCCAGCGTACCGCCGAGGCACGGCGCGACACCCGGGGCGCCAGCGCCCAGCGCCGCTCGCCCGACGAGGAGCGCCGCCGCAAGGAAGAGCAGGACGCGCGCAAGACGCGCGCCGTCGAGATGGTGGTCGAGACCTTCGAGGCGCTGATGGCCGAACGCGGCGACAGCGGCAAGATCTGGGCGTCGGCCCTGAAAGACGCCTTGAAACGCCGCAAGCCGGATTTCAACGAGTCCTACTATGGCTTTCGCGCGTTCGGCAACCTGCTGGAAGAAGCGCAGTCGCGCGGCTTTCTGGAGGTCGGCCGCGAAGAGAAGTCCGGCACGTACGTGTACCGCGACAGCACGGGCGACGCGCCTTCGATCCGGGGCGGTCAGGCGCACGGCGCCGGGCCGGCCGACGTTGTGACCGATAACGGGGAAGCGCCGGCCGCGGGCGGACGCAATGCCCGCAAGTCGCGCGGCGGCCGCAAGGCCGAGGGCGGCCGCGCGGCGGGTTCGCAGGGCGAGGGCGCCGATCGGGACGAGACCGGGGCAGCGCCCGAGGCGCTTGCCGAAGGCGCGGATGCCTGGAAGCAGCCCGACGCACCGCAGCAGACCGAAGGCGGCACGGAGGTGGACGTGTCGCAGGCGCCGGGTCAGGGGGCGGGCGCAGCGCCTCTGGAAGAATCCCCGCGGGCGCGCACGGCCGGACAGAAGGACAACGCGCGGCAAGGACGTTCGGGCCGCCGGGGGCGCGGCGCAAGAGGCAGCGACGATGCGCGGCAATCGGTTCAGGCCGGGCACGCCGAAGCGGGCTCGGGGCTGCAGGGTTCGACCGAAGCGCGCGCGGCATCCGCGGTGACGGAATCGTCCGGCGGGCAGGCTGCGCCTGAAAACCAAGCGGCCTCGGAAGGGCCGGCTGCGGGAGAAGGACAGGCTCCCAAAGGGAGGCCAGCCGCCGACACGGCCCCTCCCATGATGCGGCCGATGCCCCCGCTGCCGCAATCGGCGCTTGTCTCTGGCCCGCCGCCCGTCGTGAACGTTTCCGAATGGATGTTCGTGGCGCCGCCCGCCAAAACGGAACGCGAACGCCGGGGCGAGGCCTCGGATCCCTTCGCCGGGGCGCGCCGAGGAACCGCCGGGTCCGATTCCGAATCAGCTTCCGATGCCGCTTCGGACGCCGCACCCGCCAAGCCCGCCACGAAATCCGCGGCCAAGTCCGCTGCCAAACCCGCCAGGGGCGCCCGCAAGACGGCGGCCAAGACGGAGGCGGCGGCCGAGACGCAGGGAACGCCCGAGCGCCCGAACACCTCGGCCCCGGCGCAGTCCGCCCAGCCGGCGCCGTCATCGGCACCTGCCGCCGACATCGGCGCCGACACTGCTGCCCCTGCCAAGCCGGCGCGCAAAACGGCTCGCAAGACCGCGCCGCGCAAGGCCGCAAAGAAGGCCGATTCGGCCTGACCGCAGGGACATCCCGGACCGCCGCCCGCCACGCTTGGCTCCTATTCCAAATGCAACCCGTTCTGGTCAGCTCCTGCCTTCTTGGAAACCCCGTGCGCTACGACGGTCGCGGGGTGCCGCAAGGCGGTGCAGTCCTGACCCGCTGGCTGGCAGAGGGGCGTGTCGTGGCGGTCTGTCCCGAAGTGGCCGGCGGCATGCCGATCCCCCGGCCCCCGGCGGAAATCGAGCCGGGCAGGGACGCGGCCTCGGTACTGGCGGGCCACGCGCGCGTTGTCGCCGTGACGGGCGACGACGTGACGGCGCCTTTCGTGCACGGGGCGCGCGAAGCGTTGGCAGCCGCGCAGGCCCGCGGCATCCGCATGGCCGTGCTGAAAGAGGGCAGTCCGTCTTGTGGAAGCGGCTACGTCTACGACGGCCACTTTGCAGGCCGCCGGCAGCCCGGCGTGGGCGTCACGGCGCAATTGCTGCGCGGTGCAGGCTTGTACGTCTTCAGCGAACACCAATGGGCTGAAGCGGCGGCGTTCCTGGCTGAACTGGAGGCAGGCGATGCTGGCTGAGGCGGGTGACTGGCTGGTGCTGGCCGGGGTAGCCGGATGCGGCTACCTGGCCTGGAAGGGCATCGTTCGCACCCATCGGGGCGTCGCGTTTGCCCGCGTGGCCGCGATGGCAAGCCTGATCCTGTCCGCCGTCTTCTTTTACGCCTGGTACGCGCAGTACTTGCGGTGGGAGTTCAACGAGTTGGGCCGCTACTACGATCCGATCGAACAGGTCGTCTATACGGACTCGGGATTCGTCTGGGTGCTGCCGGCGGGTGTGCTCCTGGCCGTCGGCTTGATATTTGCCTGGCGCGGTTGGCGCCGATAAAGCGTGCCCTTCGAGCGCGCCGGCCGATAACCCCGACACCGCGCCTGTCAGTTTGCGCGATATCCGTGGCTGGTCATGCAAGAGTCCAGTGCGCGGTTGTAGGTGTCCACCATGATCTGGGTGGTCCATTGGGTGATGGTGGCGGGATCGTAACCGCTCTGGTTCATGGCCCAACGCTGGCAGTCCGTGGTGGCGTTCGCCTGGGCGGCATTGACCGGGGGCGCGGACTCGTATTGCACCGGCGCGTACTGCGGGACCGGCGTGGAATACGCAACCGGCGGCGCTTCGTAAACCGGGGCGGTGTAGACCGGCGCGGCTTCATAGACCGTCGTGCCATATACGGGCGCGGCATACAGCGGCGGGCTGGTATAGCCGACCCCAGAGGAATAAACCCCGGTCTGCACGTAGGAAGGCCCTGAATTGGCTGCCAGCAGCAGCCCGATCGACGCCAGCGCAACCGCGCCGCCAATCCACCAGCCGCTGGAACTGCTGCCACCGCCGCCGTGATGGTGGTAGCCGCCACCATGACCGCCGCCGTAGCCACCACCATAACCGCCCCAATTCCCGCCACGCCCGCCAGCCATTGCTGGGGCGCTGGCAACCGCCAGCGCCAATCCCACAACAACCGCCCGGCCCACAAACCGCTTCATGATCTTGCTCCAAGGCCGTCCGGCATGGGCAGATTGCCATCAGGCCGGACGATAGGCGTACTGTACTGCGCCGGCGCCTCGGCGGTATGTCCCGAATCGCTACGGGAATTTCAACTGATTTCAGGCCTGTGACGGCGGCACGGCTGCAAGCCGAAATGGCCAGCGTGCGGCCAGTCTGCGTCGCCTTCGGTAGCGGAAAGCAGGGATCGGTAGTACTTTTCCGCGATGATCACGGCACTACCCGATTCGGCACCGCAGGACAAGCGTCTCACCAAGGGTGAACGCACGCGGCGGCAACTGTTGACCGTGGCCGCGGCGGAATTCGCCGAGCGGGGATTCCAGCACACCCGCGTCAGCGATATCGTCGCCCGCGCCGGGGTGACCCAGCCCGTGTTTTATCAATACTTCACCAGCAAGCAGGCCGCCTATGACGAGCTGGTGGGCCTGTTTGCCCAACGGCTCCGCCAGGCCATCAGCCAGGCCCGCCTGCCCGGCGACCTCGAAGGCGCGGCACTCGCCGCGCGCATCCGGCAAGGCATCGGCACATTGCTTGCCATCTTGCAGGAAGACCCCAACCTCACGCGAATCGGCTTTTTCCAGGCCGACGCCGCCGAAGCGCTCAAGGACGAACTGGTGGCCCTGATCGCCGACAACGTCCGCTCGGAGCAGCAGGCAGGCCTGTTCCGCCCGGAAATCTCGCCCGAGTGGTTCGGCCAGTCCCTCATGGGCATCATCGAACGCTTCACCCGCCAGCTCCCCGACGCCGCCACGCAGAAAGCGCTGGCCGAGTTCATGACGGATCTGCTGCTGGATGGGATGCGCAGAAGGTGAGTCTCGCGGGGTTTACTCCACCCGAGCCCCCGACGCCGCCACCACCTTCCCGGCCGCTTCAAAATCCGCGTTCAGCAATTCCTGAAACTGCGCCGCCGACTTCGCTTCGGCTTCGACGCCCAGCGAGGCCAGGCGGGCCTGCACCTTGGGGTCGGCCAGCACCTTGTTCACGGCGGTGTTGATCTGGTCGCGGTCGGCGGTGGAGATGCCGGCCGGGGCCAGCAGGCCGAGCCAGGAGTCGAAGGCGTAGCCGGGCAGGCCGCTTTCGGCCACGGTGGGCAGGTCGGGGGCAAAGCGTGAGCGGGTTTTGCCGGTGTAGGCCAGGAACGTGACGCGCGGGTCGTTGCGGTAGGCGGTGACGCCGATGGTGGCGGCGGTGACCGCCTGGACGCGGCCGGCCAGCAGTTCGGTCACGGCGTCGCCCGTGGACTTCATGGGGATGTGCTGCATCTGCGCGCCGGCGGCGGTCAGGAACGACGCCATGCCCAGGTGCGAGGCACTGCCGTTGCCTGCGGACGCGTAGTCGTAGGCGCCGGGCTTGGCCTTGACGGCCTGGATGAATTCGGCCGTGTTCCTGGCGTTCAGCGACGCGGACGCAAGGATGATGTAGCCGGTGTTGCCGATGTAGGCGACGCCGGTGAAGTCCTTGCCGGGGTCGTAGCTGAGATTCTTATATAGATACCCGGCGATGTTGTGGCTGGCGGCGGCCAGGACCAGGGTGTTGCCATCGGGTTTGGCGCGGGCGACCTGAGCGGTCCCTACGGTGCCGCCGGCGCCTGCGCGGTTTTCAATCACGATCGAGGCGTCCAGCGCTTTGCCCAGTTCGTCGCCGATCGCGCGGGCGATGGTGTCCTGGACCGCGCCGGTGCCGTAGGGCACAACGATGCGGATGACGCGTTGGTCGGCGTGCGCGGTGGCCATGCCGATGGCGGCCAGGGCAAGGGCGAGCAGGGTGTTGCGGCGTGCAGCTTGGAATCGGGGGGGCATGAAGCGGACTCGTGGTTGGGCGCGCCGCCCGGATTGCGGCGCGGGTAGGGCGGCGTTGGACTCTAATCAATGGGCGCGTCCGCACCAACGAATTAATCGCCGCTTGTTTATTGCCTGCGGCGATAAGGCCGCCCGTCCGGCCCCCGCGCGGCCGTCGGGATAGGGCCCCGGCGCACGGGTCCCGGTCCCGATCGGCACGCCGCTCCCAAAGGGGACAGACCCATGGGCTTTATCATGTGCCAGTGACCAAGCCGCGACTCCGGTCGCCGGCGCTTTTTTTTGCCCTGGCATCCATGCCCTGATCGCAGAGGAGATTTATTAGTGGTTCGATCCGCAACGACAGCATCGCACTCCCTTCCGACCCGCCATCATGCCGCCGTCTCCTGGCGGCGCAGACGGGAAAGGCCATGGCTGGCGGCCTGGCTGCTGGCGGCGATGCTCAGTTGCTTGTCGTTCCTGTGGCAGGCCCCGGCGGTGGCCGCGTTCCCGCTGCTGCCGGCTGCGTCGGCGCAGGAGCCGGCAGCCACGCCTTCGACGTTGACGCCCGCTGCGCTGGCCGACCTGCTGGACAACCCCGAAGCCCGCCAGGCCCTGATCGACCAGCTTCGGTCGCAGGCGGCAGGAGACAAACAGGCGCCGGCCGGCAACGCGCCATCGCGCGCGGCGCCCGCCAAGCCCGTTGCCGCCACGCCGTCCGAACCCAGCCTGCAAGAGCGCATGGCCGACGGCGTCCAGCGTTTCCTGACCAGCATTGCGGCCGACATGGGGCAGGGTGCCGACGACCTGCGCGCGCTGGCGTCGGGCCAGAACCTGCGCATGGACAGCGGCCAGGCGCGTAGCGCCTTGCTGCCGCTGGCGATGGCCGCCATCGCCACCATCATCGCCTTCATCCTGCTGCGCATGATCGCCATGCGCATCTATACGCGGATCGACCATTGGGTTGCCGAGCACGGTTGCGAAACCGGCACGCCGCCCGCGCGCGGCAAGCCGGCGTCCATGAAGGTGCTGGCGCGCCGCGCGGGCGCGATCATCGGCGCGCTGGCCATCGACGTGGCCGTCGTCCTGCTGGCCGCCATGGCGGGCGGCGCGGCGGCGCTTTGGACCACGCCGGGGCGCGGCACGCTGGACGGGCTGGCCTCGCTGTTTCTGCAGGCATTTGTGGCGGTGGAGATCGTCAAGGTGCTGATCCGCACGGTGTTCGCCGTGCGCCATCCGCATCTGCGCCTGTTGCCGATGTCTGACGAACTGGCCAAGTACTGGAACGCGTGGCTCGTGCGCATCGTGGCGGCGGCCGGTTACGGCACGCTGGTGGTCGGTCCCGTGATGGCGGCGGCGCTGTCGCCCGCATTGGGACGGCTGACGACCATGCTGATCATGCTGGCGGTGTACATCTACGCCGTGCGCGTCATCTGGCAGAACCGGCACGCCGTTCGTGAACGCCTGGACCGCCGCGCGGCTGGCGCCGCCACCTTCATGGGATCGCGCCTGCGCCTGCTGTCGCGCATCTGGCACGTGCTGGGCATCGTCTACTTCACCATCCTGCTGGTAGTCAGCCAGGTCGACCCGACGGACGCGTTGCCCTTCATGGCCCGCGCCACGGCGCAGACGCTGCTGGTCATCGGCGTGGGCAGCCTGCTGATCCTGCTGCTCAATGCCATGCTGTCCAAGCCGATCCGCCTGTCGGACGACCTGCGCCGGCGGCTGCCGCTGCTGGAAGCGCGCGTCAACGCCTACGTGCCGGCCGCGCTGAAGGTGGTGGGCTGGATCATCCGCATCATCATCGTGCTGCTGATCCTGGACGCGTGGCGGGCCTTTGACCTGTCGCGCTGGCTGGCGTCGGACGCCGGCGCCGCCGCGATCAAGGTGGTGCTGAACATCGTCATCGTCCTCCTGATTGCCATGCTGGCGTGGACGGTGATCGCCAGCATCATCGAGCACCGCCTGAGCCAGAGCGAAGAGCGGGGCATGCCCAGCGCGCGCGAGCGCACGCTGCTGGCGCTGTTCCGCAACGCCGCGCTGATCGTCATCGTGACGATGACGCTGATGGTGCTGCTCTCGCAGATCGGCATCGACGTCGGTCCGCTGATCGCGGGCGCCGGCGTGGTGGGCCTGGCCATCGGTTTTGGCGCGCAGAAGCTGGTACAGGACATCATCACCGGGGTTTTCATCCAGCTTGAGAACGGGATGAACGAGAACGACGTGGTGCAGGTGGCAGGCGTTTTCGGCACGGTCGAGAAGATGACCATCCGTTCGGTCGGCATCCGCACGCTGGACGGCGGCTACCATCTGGTGCCGTTCTCGTCGGTGGACGTGGTGGCCAACCACATGCGTGACTTCTCGTATCACCTGGGCGAATACACCATTGCGCACCGCGAAAGCGTGGACGACGCGATCGAGCATCTGCGCGCGGCCTTCGCCGAACTGATGACGGATTCGGTGCTTGGACCGGAGATCCTGGAAGAAATGACGGTGGCGGGGGTCACGGCGGTGAACGACAAGGGCGTGACCATCCGCATCCTCATCAAGACCACCCCCGGTATGCAGTGGGCGGTGCAGCGCGGCTACAACCGGCTGCTCAAGAAGCACTTCGACGCCGCCGGCATCGAGCTGCCGTACCCGCACACGGTGGTGTACTTCGGGCAGGACAAGCGCGGCTTTGCGCCGCCCGCCAACGTGCACCTGCAGGCCGAACGGCCCGACGAGGGCGGGGACGCGCGCGCCGCGGGCCATACGCGCCGCCGCTTGAAGCCGGAAGCGGCCAACGCCGATTCGGCAGAGGTGCTGGGCAACGAGCTGGAGGCCCGCGAAGAGGCCGAAGCCGATCCCGCGCGCACGGAGCCGGCGCGCAGCTGAGGCCACCGAACGGCGATCGCGGCACGGGCAACGACACCTCTGGCGGGTGCCGTTGCCCGTGTATCACGCCGCCGCGTCGTCGGCGGATTCCAGCCGCAGCGCGCGTGCCGCCGTCAGCGTATAGCAGCCGCGCCGCACCTTGCCGATCTGCAGGGGGCCGCCCCAGTCGGCCAGGCGGCGTTGCAACAGCAGCAGGCGCACGCCCAGGTTGTCCTGGATGTCGGGCAGGCCGAGCGAGCTGCCCGCCAGCCGCAATTGCCGCGTCGAAAAGTCCCAGCGCCCCGTGCGCTGGGCGTCGTTGGCGATCTTCCAGAGGATGGCGCCTGCCACGCCCTTGATGAGGTACTGGTCGTCGATGAAGATCGTGCCATCGCGGGGAAAGTAGCGCAGATGCAGGGCAGGCGCCGTATTCCTGCCTGCGCCCGGGTCTCCCTTCGCGAATGCGTGCCCGGGCGGAACGGCGCGGTGCTGCGTCGGCATGGGCGGCGCCGCGTCCAGTTCCGCGCGTTGCAACGCCACCAGCGTCTGCGCAAGCTGCGCGCCCAGCACCGCCAGCGCGTCCTCGTCGTCATAGCCAAAGAACTGATCGCTTTCGCTTTCGACCAGCAGCGCGCCCACGGTCCGCCCGCGCGCGCGCAGCGGAACGGCCAGTTGGCTGCATGGCGTGGCCAGGCCCGGCAGGGCGATCGGCTGGCCGCCCGTCCAGTGCTTGTCCACGGCGATCTGGTGCAGCGTGCGGCCATAGCGGTACATGCGCGCCATATGGCCGATCCGTAGCGCCACGCCTTCGCGCACGGCCACGCCAACCAGGCCCGCTTCGGCCAGCGGCAGTTCGGCGCCGGTTCCCTGCTGCGGGTAGCCCATGCTGGCAAGCGCATACAGCGTCTGGCGATCCCCATCCAGCAGCCACAGGATGGCGTGCCGGACAGCCAGATCCTGGCGCAGTCCGTCCAAAGCGACCTGCGGCAGTTGGGCAAGCTCGCCGCATTCGGCCAGGCGGGCCGAAACGGCGCGCGCACCCGCCGCCAGATCGCAGCGCGGCTGCAGCGTGGCTAGCGGCGCGCCCGGGTGCAGGGGCGCGATGTCCAGCACCGCATAGATATCCGCGCCGCGCAGCCGGAATACGTCCTCCATGCCCGAGTGCGCGGCGATGCCCGCCAGTTTGGCCCGCAGCCGCTCGAAGACCGGCCCTTCGGTTTCGGTGCGCACATAGCGCAATTGCAGGCCCAAGCCGCCGCCGGAGCGGGGATCCTCGACCATCAGGCTGGCTCGCCGCGTGGCAAGAATGTTCTTGCGGCTTTGGTTGAAAAACTGGAACGTCAGCGCGACGTGGTTCGTGTCCACGTACTCGACGTGCGACAGCAGATTGACGTGGGGAATGCCGTCGGCAGACACGCTGCAAAGCGTGGGCGGAATGCCGCCGTCCAGAATGCGGCGCACCCCAAGCAGTGTCAGGGCGCTCATGCGTCAGGCTCCAGCGCGATGGCCTGGCCGGCGTCGGGCCCGGGCGTCTGGTTCCACGCACCCGCCACGCTGAAGGTGATGGCCGTCATCGCGTGTGCCGCAATGCCGTACCAGTGGTCCAGGAAGGGCGCGCCGGCAAAGCCGTCGACGTCGGCCAGTTCGCGGGCCAGCGTGTCGCGCCGCAGCATCAGCAGGGCGTCGTGGGATCGCTGCGCAGGCGCGACGCGCGCGTCATGCCCTTTGACGTGCAGGGTGCGGTTGCTGCGCGGAGAGGTGGCCAGCAGGGCGACCTGGGCGGTTTCTCGCACCGCGGCCACCACCCGGGGCGCGGCGCATTCGGCAATCAGCACGAGCAGACGGCCGTCGGGCAGCGCGTCAACGGCCAGGGCGCGGCCGACATGCGGATTGCCGTCCAGATCGCAACTGCCCAGCCGCAGCGAAGGCAGGGCGGACAGGCTAAGGCTCCATTCGGCGGGCAGTCTGGGCACGGCGCGAGGCCTCAAGACGGTTGGACGTCGGCGTGCCGGAAATCATAGGCTGCTTAACAGACTTTTAGCAACGCGCGGCCCGAGCTTTTCCTAGACTGTCTTCGCTGGCTGGCACTCGGGATTGGACCGGCGCCGCGGCCGGCATTCGCACCACTGCTCAACGCGCGAATCCCGCTTTTTCACCGCACAAAAGGTCTACTCCATGAACTGCCTGATTGCTTCCCCGTCCTTTCCGCCGTCCGGCGCCGATGCGCCGCGCGTGGACATCTATGTTGGCATCCACAAGGCGCTGCGCGCCATGATGATGGATACGCTCTTGGCCGTTGGCCGGATCGACGTGCATGACGCCGCCGCCACGCGGGCGGTCTGTGAACGCGTGCTTGCGCTGGCGGACTTGTGCGCCAGCCATCTGGGTCACGAGAACGACTTCGTTCATCCCGCCATGGAAGCACGGCGTCCGGGTTCCAGCGCACGCGTCGCTGGCGAGCATGCCGAGCACCTGGCCGCGATCACGGCGTTGCGCGAGGCGGTGGCCTGCCTGGGCGCCGCACGGCATGCCGCCGCTCGAACGGACGCCGCGCTGCGGCTGTACCGCGGGCTGGCGTTGTTCGTAGGGGAAAATTTCGTGCACATGCACGTGGAGGAGTCCCAGCATAATCAGGCGCTGTGGTCCTGCTACAGCGACGACGAACTGCGTGCGCTGGAGGGCGCCATCGTGGCCTCGCTGCCGCCGGCCGAGAATCTGTGCGTGCTGCGGTGGATGATTCCGGCCATGACGCCCGACGAGCGGGCCGCGTTGCTGGGCGGCCTGCAGATGGCCGTTCCGGCGCCGGTCTTCGAGGCCGTGCTGCAGGCCATCCAGCCGCACCTGACGCCGCAGGAATGGACCAGGCTGATGCGCGCGTTGGAACCGGATCAGGTTCCCGTTCCGTTGGAAGCGTGAATTCGCGCCAGCCTGGCTTTGCAATCGTTCCGGGTTTGGGGGCCTACCGTCCGGTCTGCACGCCTGCGGCCTGCAAGCGCCCGTTGACGGCCTGGTAGCCGGCGCTCGTCATGTCGGTCTTGCGGATCGCCTGGTCGCAGGCCTTGCGGTCGTCAGGGCAGCCGGATTTGTCCGGCATGTCGCCCGCGACGACGAAGTAGTCGACGACGAACTTTGCCACGTATTTCTTGACAGGCTTGCCTTGAAGGAATGCGGCGATGTCGGCGCGAAACGTGGCGACGGTCTTCTCGGCGATCGGCGCCCAGTCCTGGCATTGCGAGAACGTGGCAACGCCATCGGCCCACGCCAGCTTGGTGCAATTGAGCAGCAGGGCGTCGGCGGGCTTGGCGCCGGCCGGCAGCATGGCGCGGACGGTTGCCCCGCGCGTGCCGGCGAAGGTGACGACGCCGGCTTTCGCGGCGGCAGCGTCGATGGTTGTCTTGATCACGAAGGAATCGTCGATCACGGCCGGCACTTTGTCGTTCGGACCTTTGGCGTAGATGTCCGAGTTCTTCTGGGCGTCCACACGCGAGTAATCCATCACCCGGCCCAGCAGGCGCCAATCGGCGGCAAGCAGCGCATCATGCTCTTCGCGGATGCCATATTCCAGAACGGCGCGCTCAATCTCGGTGGGCGTGTAGGCGGCGCTGGCCAGCGCAGGCAGCAGGGCGGCCGCAGCGGCGGCGAATGCAAGGGGAATCTTCTTCATGGAGATAGGGCGTAAAGGAATGGTCCGCGAGGGTAACCGAGATGGGCGCCGCCTGTCCCGGTTTGACCACGCCGCGTGCGGTATAAACGAGACCCACCATGTCAGAGCAAGGGAGTCTCGTGTCCAGCAAACTCGGAGCAGGCCGCCTCGTCGCGGCGACCGCCAGCGTCATCCGGCAACAGGGCCGCACGATGCTGGCCGCGGCCCCCTGGTCGTTGGCGGTGTTCGTGCTGACGCTGCCGTTCGCGCTGGTCGTGTCTCCCTTGTATCGGCGTCAAGATTGGCTGATCCTTGCGCTGGCGCTCGTCTGCCTGATCGCCTTCGCGCGCACGACGTACGCGTGGCATCGGGTGGTATTGCTGGGCGAGACCGCGCACACGGCCGCCGCGCGGGGCGGCAGCCCGGAGGCCCGGCACTTCGTGTTGCTGGGCGGACTGGCTGTTGGCGGCATGGCGATCGCGCGCGCCATGGGCGATCTTCCGTATGTCCTCTACATGCTGATCGGCGGCGGCAACGATGAATTGTTCTACGGCATGCTGTTGGCATTGCTGGCATTGGTGTGGCTGCCCGTGCTGTACGGATTGGCCGTGTACGGCCTGAGCCTGCCCCGCGCTGCGGTCACGGGCACGTATGGGTTTGGCGCGGTGCGTGGCGCGATGCGCTATCCGCGGTGGCCCCTGATGCTGGCATTCCTCACGTTACTGGTCCTGGGCGCGCACGCCAGCAACGACTTGCGTCCGATGCTGTACGACTACGTGGGCGTTCAGGCCCTGCAGGGTGTGCTGGCCGCGGTGGGGTGCGTTGGCGTGATCTTTGTGCTGACGGCGATGACCGCCGTGGCGTACCGGGACTCGGAGATTGGCGCCGAGTTGAATTAAGCAGGTTTGCGTGGCGGGCCAATGCGCCATCCGCATTGGTGCGCATCGCACAACATCGTGCTTCCCGCGCCGTGTCTACCGCGGCTGCGGTGGTGGTCCTACGATGCCTTCACTGTCGATCGACTCGTACCACCCCGCCTGGCGCGCGCCGCTTGCCCGCTGCGCCGCTGCCTGACTGCCATCCAGGAGATGACGCCATGTTTTCCGCAGACACTTTGGACCCCATCACCCAGACCGCCATCGATCTGGTTCCTTCCCGCTATGCCGTGCAGATCGGCGACATCGACGCGCTGGTGGTCAGCGACGGGGTGCTGCCGCTGCCCACCTCGACGATGGCCACGAATGCCGATCCGGCTGATCTGGCCGACTGGCTCGACCACATGTACATGCCGCCGGACGCATTCGACTGGCCGCTGAACGTGATGGTGGCGCGCAGCGGCGAGCAGACCATTCTGATCGATGCGGGGCTGGGCGGCCAGTTCCCGGGCTTTCCGCGCGCGGGGCAGTTTCCGCAACGGCTGCAATCGGCGGGCATTGCGCTCGAATCCGTGACGGACGTGATCATCACGCACATGCACATGGATCACGTGGGCGGCCTGCTGGTCCCCGGCGTGAAGGAGCGCCTGCGCAAGGATGTGCGCATCCATGTCAACGCCACCGAAGTGGCGTTCTGGACGTCACCGGACTTTACGCAGACGGTCATGCCCAAGCCGGTGCCCGCCGTGCTGCGCTCGACCGCGACCAGCTTCTATGAAACGTACCGCGACCAGATCCAGGTCTTCGAGGATCGCAAGGAAGTGGCCCCGGGCGTGATCGTGCGCCTGACCGGCGGCCACACGCCCGGCCACTGTGTCGTCGATCTGATCTCGGACGGCGACCGCCTGACGTTTGCGGGCGACGCCGTATTCCCGGTGGCGTTCGATCATCCCGAATGGCACAACGGCTTCGAGCACGATCCGGTGGAGTCGGCCCGGGTTCGCCTTGCCCTGTTCAACGAACTGGCCCAGAACAAGGGCCTGCTCGTGGCGGCGCATCTGCCGTTCCCCTCGGTGGGCCGGGTGGCGAAGGAAGGCGATGCGTTCCGCTGGGTGCCGGTTATCTGGGATTTCTGATCTCGGGCGTGTCGCCCGCGCCCAGGTCCCAGTACAGCCCCGTCATCAGGCTGAGCCCCTGCCGCAGCAGTTCGGGCGGCAGGTGCTCGTTTGGCGCGTGCTGCGAGCAGCCTGGGTAAGAGTGGGGCACCCAGATCGTCTTGAGGCCCAGCACGTCGGTGAAGATGTCGTTGGGCAGCGAGCCGCCCAGGTTGGGCAGCAGTGCGGTCTTCTGGCCGGAAGTGCGTTCCAGCGACGCAACCGCCCAGCGCACCCAGGCGTCATCCGGGTCGATGCGGGTCGCGCGGAACATGGTTTCGCGCGTCAGGGATATCTGAACCATCGGAAAGCCGTGGCTGTCCAGATGACGGCGCAGGGCCGGAATGAGGTCGTCCGGGTCCACGCCCACCACGAAGCGCAGCTGGCAGCGCGCCCACGCGCGCGGCGGGATGGCGTTGACGGGCGTGTCCGGGTTGCCGGTCTTGTAGGCCAGCACCTCGAACGAACACCAGCCGAAGACGCGTTCGGCGGGCGACAGGCCCGGCTCGCCCCAGTCGGGTTCGATC
Source organism: Achromobacter mucicolens (assembly GCF_029866465.1). Taxonomy (NCBI): domain Bacteria; kingdom Pseudomonadati; phylum Pseudomonadota; class Betaproteobacteria; order Burkholderiales; family Alcaligenaceae; genus Achromobacter; species Achromobacter mucicolens. The sequence continues at coordinate 2,448,367 of NZ_CP123364.1, forward strand.
TCAGGCCCGTCCGCGCCGCCATCGACTTCGCAGTCGGCCAGCGCGCGGCGCACGGCCGGCGGCAGTTCCTTGGGCACCCATTCAGGGATGCGGATCTGGCCGTTGGGCGTTGCGATGCTGGCGATCGCATGCGCCAGTTGCAGGCCGGGGTTGGAGATCAGTCCGCCCCAGTTGCCGGAATGATGGCCGCCGGCCCGCGCCTCGATGGTGAGGTCGAAGTTCAGGCTGCCGCGCGCACCGAGGAAGATGGTGGGGCGGTTGGCGCTCAGGCGCGGGCCGTCGGAGGCGATCAGCAGGTCGGCCGCCATGAGGTCGCGATGCTCGGTGCACAGTTCGCGCAGGCCCATCGAACCCGTTTCCTCGCCCATCTCGATCAGGTATTTGGCGTTGAAGCCCAGCTTGCCGCGCGTTTCCAGGACCAGGCGCAGCGCCTCCATGTTGATGCTGTGCTGACCCTTGTTGTCGGCGATGCCGCGGCCATACCAGCGGCCTTCGGCCTCGGTCAGCGCCCAGGGCGACAGGCCTTCCTTCCATTCCCGTTCCAATCCGCGGATCACGTCGCCGTGGCCGTAGCCCAGCACGGTGGGCAGGTCCGGGTCCTCGATGCGCTCGGCGTACAGGAAAGGGGCCAGCGCCTTCGGATGCGTGAGGGTGCGGCAGGTAAAGCCCAGCGCTTCGAACGCCGGCCGGATTTCCGCTTCCAGGTAGTCCGCCAGCACGGCGGCGCGCTCGGGGTTCTGGCTTTCCGTGGGCAGCGCCAGCCGGCGCGCCAGAAGCGTGCGGAAGGCGCCGGAATCAAAGCACTGCTCGGCCTGGGCGATGGCTTGTGCGCGGGTCATGGCTGGGAAGCTCCGGTGGACGTCGAGGAATGGGTCGGATAGAGGTGGCAGGCAACGAGCGCCCCATCGCGCAGCGTCAGCGCGGGCCGTTCGGTCTTGCATTGCGGCATGGCGTGCTGGCAACGCGGATGGAAGGGGCAGCCGGACGGCGGGTGCAGCGGGTCGGGAAACGACAGGCCCAGGCCCATGTCGGGAATGCCCAGCCCCGGCTCGGGGGTAAGCACCGACGCCAGCAGCGCCTGCGTATAGGGATGGCGCGGGTCGTGAAAGAGCCGGGCGGTGGGCGCGGATTCGACCACGCGTCCCAGGTACATCACGGCCACGTGGGTGGCGATGTGTTCAACCACCGCCAGGTTGTGGCTGATGAAGACATAGGTCAGGTTGAAGTCGCGCCGCAGGTCCATCAGCAGGTTCATGATCTGCGCCTGCACCGACACGTCCAGCGCGGAGGTCGGCTCGTCGCAGATCACGATCTCGGGCTGCATCACCAGCGCGCGCGCAATGGCCACGCGCTGGCGCTGGCCGCCCGACAGCTGCCCGGGCGTGTTGTGGGCCAGCCGCGGCGGCAGGCCCACGCGTTCCAGCATGTCGATGGCCTTGTGCATCTTCGGGTTGGGGATGCCGTGCACCTCCAGTGGCAGCGACACGATGGACGCGATGGAGCGGCGCGGGTTCAAGGACGAATACGGGTCCTGGAAGATGGGTTGCACGCGGCGGGCGAGGGCGCGCCGGTCCATCTTTCGGATGTCCTGGCCTTCAAGGCGGATGCTGCCCTCGGTTGGCGGCGTCAGACCCAGCAGCATGCGTGCCAGCGTGGACTTGCCGCAGCCCGACTCGCCGACGATGCCCAGCACCGCGCCCCGGTCGACGGCCAGGTCCACGCCATTGACCGCGTGCAGCGTGGCCCGCGGGCGGAACATGCCGGCGCGCACCGTGAATTGGCGGCTGACGGCATCGGCTTGCAGCAGCGCGCTCATGCGGGGACTCCTTCGGCGCTGAGAATGCAGCGCCATTGCTGGCCAGCGGCCTGGCCATGGATGGGAACGGCCTGCCGGCACTGCGGTTGCGCATAACGGCAGCGATCGGCGAAGGCGCAGCCGCGCAGCTCGCCCACCAGCGACGGCACGACGCCCGGGATGGTGCCGAGCGCCTCGCCCGGGGCCGTGCGGCCGGGCACGGGGATACAGCCAAGCAACCCTTGCGTGTAGGGATGGTGCGGGGTGGCGAAAATGTCGGCCACGGGGCCTTCTTCCACGATCTGGCCGGCATACATCACCGCCACTTGGCGGGCGATGCGCGCCACCACGCCCAGGTCGTGCGTGATCAGCACCATGGCAATGCCCAGTTCGGCCTGCAGGTCCGCCAGCAGCCGCAGGATCTGGGCTTGAATCGTGACGTCCAGCGCGGTGCTGGGTTCGTCGGCAATCAGCAGCTCGGGACCGCACATGAGCGCCATCGCGATCATCACCCGCTGGCGCAGCCCGCCGGACAACTGGTGCGGATACTGGCCCAGACGCTGGCCGGCCGACGCGATGCCGACCTTCTCCAGCAGTTCCACGGCGCGGTCGCGCGCCTGCTGGCTGCTCGCCTTGCAGTGGTGGATGTAGTGTTCGGTGAGCTGTTCGCCGATGGCGTAGGCGGGATTGAGCGCCGTCATGGGCTCTTGGAAGATCATCGCCATCTTGCTGCCGCGCAGGGCATTGACGCGCCGGCCGCGCGCCTTGGACAGGTCCTCGCCCAGCACGGCCAGCCGGCGCGTGCTGCGCCGGGCGGCCTTGGGCAAAAGGCCCATGATGGCCAGCGAGGTCATCGACTTGCCGCAGCCCGATTCCCCGACCAGGCACAGCGTTTCGCCGCGCCGGACCTGGAAGGACACGTCGCGCACCGCGTGCAGCGGGCCGCGTGGCGTGGCGATGTCGACGGTCAGGCCCTGCACGTCCAGGACGATATCGGTGCCATTCATGCTCAGGCCCTCTCTTCAGGCGTCAGGAGTTGATGCAGTCCGTCGCCGGCCAGGTTGATCGCGAAGATCAGCAGCGCCAGCGCCGATCCGGGAATGGCGATCAGCCAGAACGAGAAGAACATGTAGGCCTTGGCCTCGGAGATCATCAATCCCCAGGACGGCAGCGGCGGTTGAACGCCCAGGCCCAGGAACGACAGCGAGGCTTCCAGCAGGATCGCGCTGGCGGCTTCCAGCGTGGCGATCACGATCAGTTGCGGCACGACGTTGGGCAGGACCTCGCCCCAGACGATGCGCCAGGTGCTGGCGCCGGCCGCCTGCGCCGCGGCCACGTATTCCAGTGAGCGCACCTGCTGCGTGGCGCTGCGCATCACCACCGCGTAGCGGTCCCACTTGAGCAAACCCAGCACCAGGATCACCACCCACAGCGAACCGCCGACGATGGCCACGGTGGCCAGCGCCACCAGGATGACCGGCATGGACAGCCGCGTGGTGATGAGAAACGACACGGCCATGTCGACCTTGCCGCCGAAGTAGCCGGCCGCCATGCCCATCGCCGTGCCGATGAGGCCGGAGATGAGCGCGACGCTGATGCCGATCAGGAGCGAAATGCGCGCCCCGTAGAACAGGCGCGACATGTAGTCGCGTCCCAGCTGGTCGGTGCCCAGCGGGTGCAGCCAGGTGCCTTTCTCGTACCAGACGGGCGGCGCGGTACGGTAGGCCAGATCCTGGAAATAGGGATCGTGCGGCGAGATCCACGGGGCCAGCAGGGCGATCAGCACGATGACGAGCAGAATGCCGCCGCCGGCCAAAAGCGCCTTGTTGCGCCGCAGGCGGCGCCAGCGCAGCGTGGCCGCGGACAGTTCCAGCGGCGGCGCCGCGGACGTGGCGGGGGTGATCGTAGGCGTATTCATGTCAGGACACCCGGATGCGCGGATCGAGCCACGCGTTGGCCACGTCGGCGGCAAGCGTCAGCAGCACATACAGCACCGACAGCAGCAGCACGATCAGCTGCATGACCGGATAGTCCTTGTATGTGATGCTTTGGTAGGCCAGGTAACCCAGCCCGTCCAGCGCGAAGATGGTCTCGATGACCACCGAGCCGCCCAGCAGGTAGCCCAGCTGCACGGCGGCCAGGGCCACCACCGGCACGATCGCGTTGCGCAGCGCGTGCTTGAAGATCACCTTGCCGGCCGGCAGCCCCTTGGCGCGCGCGGTGCGGATGTAATCGGCGCCCAGCACCTCGATCATGCCTGCGCGGATCAACCGCATGAACGCAGGCGCCACGTAATACCCCAGCGCGATCGCGGGCATGACGAAGTGCTGCCACGTGCCGCTGCCCGACACCGGCAGGATGCGCAGGGAGATCGAGAACAGCATGATCAGGATCAGCGCGAAGAAGAAGTTCGGCAGCGCCTGTCCCAGCACGGCAATCGCCAGACAGACGCGGTCGATCAGGCTCCCCTTGTACAGCGCGGCCAGCACGCCCAGCGGAATCGAGATGAACAGCGCGAAGGCCAGCGCGGCCATGCCCAGCTTCAGCGTGGTCGCCAGCTTGGACAGGATGAGCGGCCCTGCTTCGGTCTTGAAGTACACCGAGGTGCCGAAGTCGCCCTGCAGGATGTGCCAGAGCCAGTCGGCGTACTGGACGATGATCGGGCGGTCCAGCCCGTAGGTCTTGCGGATCATGTCGATGTCGGCCTGGCGCGCGCCTTCGCCGGCCAGCGCCAGCGCCGGGTCGCCCGACAGGTGCAGCAGCAGGAACGCCAGAATGGACACGGTCAGCGCCACCAGCGCCGCCAGGCCCAGGCGCCTCAGCGTGAAATAAAGCATAGGACTTCCTCTCTGTTCAGCAGCGCCGGGCGGGCCGCGGGGCCGGCCCGGCGCGGGGCGCGCCTTACTTCCAGCTCATGTCCCAGAAGCGCACCAGCTCATCCGAGTAGGGCTTGAAGTTCACGTCCTTGGTGGCGACGTAGTAGGCGGGCAGTGTCCAGAGCGGCACCGCGTAGGCCTTTTCCGCGATGATGTCCAGCGCCTCCTTGTAGGCCGCCTTGCGCTGCTCGCTGTCGATGGTGGTATCGCCCTTTTTCAAGAGGTCGCGCACCTTCGGGTCGCGCGTGATGTCGTCGCTGCCGAAGGCGAAGTAAACCGGCGTGGAGGCCGACACGTCGTTCACCAGGTTCGAGCCCCAGGTCTGGTGCGTGAGCGAGGCCTTGTTGGCGCGGATCATGTCGCGCATCGCGGCGTATTGCAGGAAATTCAGCTTGGCGCGGATGCCGACGGCCTGCAGGTAGTTGATGATGGCTTCGGTCTGGTTGCGTTCGCGGTACGCAACGATGTCGATGTCAAAGCCGTTGGGATAGCCCGCCTCGGCCAGCAGCTTCTTGGCCTGCGCGGGGTCGTACTTGTAGGTCGGGGCGCCTTCCTGCGTGCAGCCCACCTGCGACGGGGTGCAGATGGTGTTGATGAGCCCGCCGCCTTCGCCCACGATGTTCTTGAGCATCGACTCGCGGTCGATTGCGTGGATGATGGCGCGGCGCACGCGCTCGTCCTTCAGTTGCGGCGCGGGCGTGCCTTCCAGGATGTTCATCTGCATGAACACGATGCGCATGGTGTTGCCGGTCACCATCTGCAGGTTCGGCATGCCGCCCAGCTGCTCGGCCTGGTCCTTGGGCACGCTCATGATCAGGTCTTCGCCGCCGGAGATCACCTCGGCCATCTGCGTCTGGCGGTCGGGGATGAAGCGGATGACCACCTTGCCGATCTTGGGCTGCGCCTTGGGTGAATCCTTGAAGTAGTCGGCGTTGCGTTCCAGCGTGATGGACTTGCCGGGCTGATAGTCCACGACCTTGTACGGACCGGAGCCCACGGGCTTGGCGTTCATGCCCTTGGGGCCGACTTCCTGGTAGTACTTGGCGGGGTGGATGGCGGCCGTGGTGGACAGGTATTCCTTGGCGCCGGGGAAGGGCTCCTTGGTGGTCAGGCGGACCTTGTATTTGTCGATCTTCTCGACCTTGTCGATCCAGGACACGTTCTGCTGCGTGACCGCCTTGTTCTTCGGGTCGGCCACGAAGTTCAGCGTGTAGACCACCGAGTCGGCGTCGAACTCCTCGCCGTTGTGGAATTTGACGCCCTCGCGCAGCTCGAATTCCATGGTCTTGTCATCGATCTGTTTCCAGCTCTTGGCGAGCTGGCCCTTGTACTCGTTGGTGACCGGGTCGCGGTAGAGCAGGGTGTCCCACACGTTGGCCGCGATGATGACGCCGATGCGCACGTTGTTGAAGTAGGGATCGACACTTTCCGGGGCCTGGTCGTAGGCCATGCGCAAGGTGTCGTCCTTCTTGCCGGCAAGCGCGGGCTGGGATGCCAGTGCGGCGCAGGCCACCAGCGCGGCGGCCAGTGCCTTCAATGGCGTGACGCGGCGCAAGGACAGCGCGGGCGCGGCGGGGGTGAAGCGAGAAAGCGTGATGCAGCAAGGTGTGAAGCGACTATCAGCCATGGTGAAGGCTCCTCTTGATGACACTACATGTGTTGCGTATCTATCGTCTCGCTCCGGCTCTTGAGCGCCGCCTCGCATTTGCGCTGCAGGTGCTGCCGCATGATGGCTGCCAGCCGGTCCGCGTCGCGCGCGGCAAGGGCCTCCGCCATTTCTATGTGTTCACGCATCGCCAGATCCCATTTCTGCCGATTCTCGTTCGAGACGAAGCGCAGGTTCTGGATCCGCGCGTTCTGCGCGTCGTAAAGCTGCTTGAGCAGGCTGTTGTGCGCGGCCAGGCTGATGCGTTCGTGGATCTCGCGGTTGACGCGAAAGTACGTCGGCAGGTCATGCCGCGCATGGCTGGCCATCATTTCGTAGGTCAGCGCGCGGATCTCCGCGATCTCGACGTCGGTCGCGCGCTCGCAGGCAAACCGGCACGACATCGCTTCCAGCCCGCCGATCACTTCGAAGGCTTCGCGGATGTTCGCTTCGGACAGCGCCACCACCTGGGCGCCGCGGTTCGGTTCGATCTGCACCAGGCCTTCGGCGGCCAGCAGGCGGAACGCCTCGCGCAGCGGGGTGCGCGACACGCCCAGCAGGTCGCACAGCGCGCGTTCGTTCAAGCGGGTGCCGGGCGGGAATTCGCCCTGGATGATGCGTTCGCGCAGCGATCCGGCCGCCGATCCCGCCAGCGTGCGCCCGTCGCCGGCGGCGCGAACGGCCGCTGGGACTGGGGCGGGCGCAAGATCGGGCGAGGCCACGGCCCCGGCGTGATCCGGCAAGAAGCTAGGATCGCTGCTCATTGGTATACAAAAATTCCCCTTGTTTTCGCAGACTATAAACCTGTCTTTGCTGTGGTTTTGATGGGTGTATACCCTAGGTTATCGACGTAAAAACAATGGGATAGAGTGGCGCAAGCCGCAAGTCCGCCAGGCTGGCGCGCGTCGCATCACGATGCGCGCAGGCTGTGCTGGTATACAAACCGTCAACATTGGGGCCCCGCATGCTCACGCTGAACTCCCACCCGTCCGGCCGGCATTTCCTGCAGATTCCCGGACCGACCAACGTCCCCGACCGCGTCCTGCGCGCCATCGACCAGGCCACCATCGATCATCGGGGACCGGAATTCGGCGAGCTTGGCAAAGCGGTGCTGACGGGCATCAAGCAGGTTTTCCAGACCGAATCGCCTGTCGTGATCTTTCCGGCCTCGGGCACCGGGGCGTGGGAGGCGGCGCTGGTCAACACGCTGTCGCCGGGCGACCGCGTGCTGATGGTCGAGACCGGCCACTTCGCCAGCCTGTGGCGCAAGCTTGCCGGGCGGCTGGGACTGGATGTTGATTGCATCGAAGGCGACTGGCGTCGCCCCGTCGATGCCGGCGTCATCGGCGCGCGGCTGGCCGACGATGCCCAGCACCGCATCAAGGCGGTGTGCGTGGTGCACAACGAGACCTCAACCGGCGTCACCAGCGACATCGCCGCGGTGCGCGCCGCCATCGATCAGGCCGGGCACCCGGCGCTGCTGATGGTCGACACGATTTCCTCGCTGGGCTCCATCGACTACCGCCACGACGAATGGGGCGTGGACGTCACGGTGTCCGGATCGCAGAAGGGCCTGATGCTGCCGCCGGGCCTGTCGTTCAACGCGGTGGGGCCGCGCGCGCTGGCCGCGGCCGAGACCGCGCGCCTGCCGCGCTCCTATTGGGATTGGCGCGAAATGCTGGGCCCCAACGCAAAGGGCTATTTCCCGTACACCCCGTCGACCAACCTGCTGTATGGCCTTCATGAAGCGCTGGCCATGCTGGCGGCCGAAGGCCTGCCGCAGGTGTTTGCGCGCCACGAGCGCCACGCCCGCGCCACCCGGCTGGCGGTGGCCGGGTGGGGGTTGGAGCTGCTGAGCCTGGACGCGGCCGCGCACAGCCCGGCGTTGACCGCGGTGCTGATGCCCGACGGCCACAGCGCCGACGCGCTGCGCAAGGTCATTCTGGACCGCTTCGATATGTCGTTGGGGCAGGGGCTGGGCAAACTTTCCGACCGTATCTTCCGCATCGGCCATCTGGGCCACTTCAACGACCTGACGCTATGCGGCACGCTGGCTGGCGTGGAGATGGGGCTGGCCGCGGCTGGCGTCCCGCACCGCTCGGGCGGATTGCAAGCCGCCATGGAATACCTGACCCGCGCGCCCGAACGCGTGGCGGGATGAACACACAACAACGAGGAAACCGATGAATACGCTCATGCAGCAGGCGATCCAGTTCGCCAACGATCACGAATCGACCTGGGATCGCAGCGTCAAAGGCAATTTTGGCGTGCACCTGAACGACCCGCCGCCGTGGAACCGTCTGCTGGGTCCCATCCACGATCGCGGGCCGGTGTCCGGCGTGGTGGTGGTGGACGGCAAGACAGTGGCCTCGTGGGGCGAGCCTGACCGGGCCGACCTGACGTTCAGCGTCGCCAAGCTGTACCTGGCCATTTTGGCGGGCGTTGCGCATGACCGCGGCCTGCTGCCGGATGTGGACGAGCCCGTGGGCAAGCGCGTGCCGGGCATCGGCTTTGACGAAGGCCGCAACGCATCCATCACGTGGCGCCACCTGTTGCAGCAGACCAGCGAATGGGAAGGCGAACGCTTTGGCGTGTCGGATCAGGCGGACCGCTATCGCGCCGTCACCTTTGGCGTGCCGCCGGATGGCAAGAAGGGCGATGCGCGTCCGTTGCAGGAACCCGGCACGTATTGGGAATACAACGACGTCCGCATCAATCAGCTGTCTTATGCGCTGCTGCATCTGTTCCGCAAACCACTGCCGGAAGTCTTCCGCGAGGCCGTCACGCGGCCCATCGGCTGCAGCGAGAACTGGCAGTGGGTCGGCTACGACAACGCCTGGGTCGAGATCGACGGCCAGCGCATGCCGTCGGTGCCCGGCGGTTCCCACTGGGGCGGCGGCATGTCCATCAGCGCCAACGACCAGGCGCTGATCGGCCAGATGCTGTTGAACGACGGCCAGGCGAACGGCCGCCAGATCCTGTCGCGCGAATGGTTGCAGGCCATGCGAACGCCCTGCGACATCGCGCCGTACTACGGCTATTTGATCTGGCTGAACCACGAAGGCAAGGTCTTTCCCAGCGTGCCGTCCTCCAGCTTCTTCGGGGTAGGGGCGGGCAGCTCGTTCACGTGGGTGGAGCCAGAGCGCAAGATGGTCGTGATCGTGCGCTGGCTGAATTCGGCCCATGCCGACGCGCTGTTCGGGAAAATTCTGGCGGCGGTGGATGCGGGCGACTGACACCTGCGCAACGAGGCCGGCGCCTGACACCCTCATCCCAGCCGGGGTTTTGCGGCATGTCAGGTTTTTTCGGGCAAGATATCGCGTTCAGCCGCGCGTTGCCGCGTGGCCACGCCGCATCTTTTCATCCGATCAAGGAACCACGCCATGAACTACCGCCGACTGGGAACCAGCAATCTCCGGGTATCGCCGCTCTGCCTGGGCACCATGATGTTCGGAGAGCAGACGCCCGATGACGAGGCCGCGCGCATCGTTGCGTCGGCGCGCGATCATGGGGTCAATTTCATCGACACCGCGGACGTCTACAACGAAGGCCGGTCGGAAGAAGTGGTGGGCAAGCTGCTCAAGGGGCAACGCCACGACTGGGTGCTGGCCAGCAAGATCGGCAATCCGGTCGGCAAGGGACCGAACCTGGCGCATTACTCGCGCCAGTGGCTGATCCGCGGGGTGGAGCAGAGCCTGTCGCGCATGGATACGGATTTCATGGACATCCTGTACCTGCACCGCGATTACCACGAAGAAAACCTGGAAGAGGCGCTGTGGGCGCTGGGCGACCTGATCCGCGCGGGCAAGCTGCGCAGCTTCGGCCTGTCGAATTTCCGCGGATGGCGCATCGCCGAGGTGATGCGCCTTTGTGAAAAGCTGGGCGTGCCGCAACCGGTGGTGTGTCAGCCGTACTACAACATGCTGAACCGCGGCCCCGAGGTCGAGATCCTGCCGGCGTGCAAGCATTACGGCCTGGGCGTCGTGCCGTACAGCCCGATCGCGCGCGGCGTGCTGACGGGCAAGTACCTGCCGGGCCAGGCGCCGGCGCCGGATACCCGTGCCGGGCGGGGCGACCGCCGCATCCTGGCCACGGAATTCCGCGAAGAATCCCTGCAGATCGCGCAGAAGCTTGTGCAGCACAGCGCCGCGCGCGGGGTTCAGCCGGGCCACTTTGCGACCGCGTGGGTGCTGGCCAATCCTGTCATCACCGCCGTCATCGCCGGTCCGCGCACGCTGGCGCAAATGGACGATTACTACGCGGCGCTGGACGTGACGATCACGCCTGAAGACGAAACGGTCGTGAACGAGTGGGTGGTGCCCGGTCACGCCTCCGCGCATGGCTACAACGATCCGAACTATCCGTTTTACGGCCGCCCGGTGACGGCGGCCTGAGCGGGCGCGGAAGGGGGATCGTGCCCGTTGCACCCGTGCGCGCACGGGTGCAACGATCCGGACGCCCCGTTCAGCGGCCTGTGGCCGGCTCGGCCGAGATGCCGTGCAGCATCATCTGCTCGGCCACCTGCGCGATGCCCATGCGGGCAATCCGGCCGCGGCGCTCGGCATCCACCATGCTGGTGATGATCGCGATCAATAGTTCGCTCAGCGCGGCGGCGGTCATGTCCACGCGGAAGGCGCCTTCGCGCTGTCCCCGCAGAAAGAAGGCGTCCAGCGTTTCCTGGTAGCCCGACCAGCTGTTCATGATGTCGGGCTCAAGCTCGGTGTCGGGCTTCCAGTTGTAGATCAGGAACGCCGTCAGTTCCTTGTGCGCCAGGTGTTGTTCGATCAGGTTGCGCAGCGCCGCGCGGGGCGGGGCGGTGTCCAGGTGCGAGTCCGCCAGCGCCTGCTTCATGACCTGCGCGCAATGCGTCATCAGGCGCAGCACCAGCTGGTCTCGCGTCTTACAGAACCGGTACAAGGTCGCCTTGCTCACGCCCACCGCCTTGGCCAGTTCCTGCAGCGTGGCGCGTGGCTGGTCCACCATCGCAAGCGCCAATGCGACAAGCAGCCGCTCGTGGCCTGCCTCTTCAGACATTGCCTCCTCCCCATTTTGGATATCCCTGGGCCGGTATTGGATCATGGCCGATTCACTTTGTACAAACTTTGGCGAATTTTTCAAGTAAGGACTTGTTGGTCCGCAAAATCAAGCCAAAAAGAGACAAATGAATCAATATTGATTCAAAACGGTCTTTAAGGTAGCATCGGCGTCTCTTTGGATTCAAGACGCGCGACGCGGGGGTAGTGAATGAAGTGGAATAAAGCATGGCAGTTGCCCCTGGCGGTGTTGACGACGGCAATCCTGTTGGCCGGTTGCGGCGGCTCTGACGGCGGTGAGCCCCAGGCGGCTGGGCCGCGTCCCGTGCAGGCGCTGGCCGTTGAGCCGCAGCGCTACACGTTGACGAGCGAACTGCCCGGACGCGTCGAGCCCATGCGCGTGGCCGAAGTCCGGGCCCGCGTGGCCGGCATCGTGCTGAGCCGCGATTTTGTCGAAGGCGCCGACGTCAGGGCGGGCGACGTGCTGTTCCGCATCGACCCCGCGCCGTTCAAGGCCGCCTTGTCGCGCGCACAGGGCGAGCTGGCCAAGGCCCAGGCCGCCGTGGCCGATGCCCAGGCCGTCGTCAAGCGCTACACGCCGCTGGTCAAGATCGAAGCCGTCAGCCAGCAGGACTTCGATACGGCCAACACCACGCTCAAGAGCGCGCTGGCCGCCCGCCGGTCGGCCCAGGCCGACGTCGAGACCGCGCAGCTAAACCTGGACTACGCCACGGTCAAGGCGCCCATCTCGGGCCGCATCGGGCGTGCGCAGGTGACCGAAGGCGCGCTCGTGGGCCAGAACGAAGCCACCGTGATGGCGACGATCCAGCAGCTCGATCCGGTCTATGTGGACTTCAACCAGCCGGTCGCCGACATGTTGCGCATGCGCGCGGCCATGCAGGATGGCAGCCTGGGCGAAGGCGAGGGCGCGCGCATCTCCATCACGATCGATGGCACCGACAAGCAGCGCGAAGGGCGCCTCTTGTTCTCGGACATCGCCGTGGACCGCAGCACCGGCCAGGTGGCCCTGCGTGGTGAATTCGCCAATCCGGACGTGCTGCTGTTGCCGGGCATGTATGTGCGGGTGCGCACGCATCAGGGCGTGGATCCGGAAGCGATCCTGGTCCCGCAGCGCGTCGTCACCCGCAGCACCGATGGCAAGCCGCAGGTGCTGGTGGTGGGGGCGGATGACGTTGTCCAGACCCGCGCCGTGCAGACCGGCACCATGCGCGGCGGCGATTGGCACATCACCGAGGGCCTGGCCGCTGGCGACCGGGTGATCGTGGGCGGCGTCAGCGCCGCCGTGCCCGGCCAGAAAGTCAGCGTGACGCCCGTGAACGAGCCCAAGGTGGCCGCCGCCGGCGATGCCGCGGCTGCCGCCAAGCAATAAGCGGCCCCCATGCATCGCGCGCAAATCCGAGGTTAGACCATGTCCAAGTTTTTCATTGGCCGCCCCAATTTCGCCTGGGTGGTGGCCATCTTCATCTCGCTCGCGGGGCTGCTGGCGATTCCGTCGCTGCCGGTGTCGCAGTTTCCGGTGGTCGCGCCGCCGCAGGTGACCATTGCCGCCACCTATCCGGGCGCCTCCGCGACCGTGCTGGTCGATTCGGTGACCAGCGTCATCGAGGAAGAGCTGAACGGCGCGAAGAACATGCTGTACTACGAGTCGTCCAGCAGTTCCAGCGGCAGCGCGGAAATCACCGTCACGTTTCAGCCGGGCACCGATCCCGACCTGGCGCAGGTCGACGTGCAGAACCGGATCAAGAAGGCCGAAGCGCGCCTGCCCACGGCCGTGACGCAGCAAGGTCTGCAGGTTGAGCAGGCCAGTTCGAACTTCCTGATGATCTACGCCCTGACCTACAAGGGCGACGACGCGCACAAGGATGTGGTCGGGCTGTCCGACTACGCCGCGCGCCACATCAACAACGAGATCCGCCGCGTCAATGGCGTGGGCAAGGTGCAGTTCTTCGGCGCCGAAGCCGCGATGCGCGTCTGGATCGACCCGCAGAAGCTGCTGGGTCTTGGCCTGTCCGTGGCGGACGTCAACGCGGCCATTACCGCGCAGAACGTGCAGGTGCCGGCCGGCAGCTTCGGCAGCCGTCCCGGCGCGCCCGAGCAGGAGCTGACCGCGACGCTGGCCGTGAAGGGCACGCTGGACAACCCCGAGGAATTCGGGCGCATCGTCCTGCGCGCCAATCCGGATGGTTCGTCCGTGCGCCTGGCCGACGTGGCGCGCCTGGAAGTCGGCCGCCAGAGCTACGACTTCGAAACGCGCCTGAACGGCAAGAAGGCGGTCGGCGCGGCGGTGCAGCTTGCGCCGGGCGCCAACGCCATCGACACCGTCAAGGCCGTGAATGCCCGCCTGAAGGAACTGTCGGCCTCGTTCCCCGAAGACATTGCGTACTCGGTGCCGTTCGACACCTCCAAGTTCGTCAGCGTGGCCATCACAAAGGTGGTGCACACGCTGCTGGAAGCCATGGTGCTGGTCTTCCTGGTGATGTACCTGTTCCTGCAGAACTTCCGCTACACGCTGATTCCGACCATCGTCGTGCCGGTGTGCCTGCTGGGCACGTTCGCGGTGATGTCGGTGCTGGGCTTCTCCGTCAACATGATGACCATGTTCGGCATGGTGCTGGCCATCGGCATCCTGGTCGACGACGCCATCGTGGTGGTTGAAAACGTCGAGCGCATCATGGCCGAGGAAGGCCTGTCGCCGCGCGAAGCCACGGTCAAGGCGATGGAACAGGTGTCCGGCGCCATCGTCGGCATCACGCTGGTGCTGTCGGCGGTGTTTTTGCCGCTGGCGTTCATGAGCGGTTCGGTGGGCGTCATCTACCAGCAGTTTTCGCTGTCGCTGGCGGTGTCGATCCTGTTCTCGGGCTTTTTGGCGCTGACCTTCACGCCGGCCCTGTGCGCCACGTTCCTCAAGCCCATTCCGAAGGGCCACCACGACGAAAAGAAGGGTTTTTTCGGCGGGTTCAACCGCGCGTTCAATCGCCTGACGGGCCGCTTCGAGGCGCTCAATTCCCGCCTGGTGCGCCGCACCGGCCGCTACATGGTGATTTACTTGGCCATCGTGGCCGTGCTGGCCGTGCTGTACATGCGCGTGCCGGAATCCTTCGTGCCGCCGGAAGACCAGGGCTACGTCATCGTCGACGTGCAACTGCCGCCCGGTGCGACGCATGTGCGCACCGACAAGGTGGTGGCCGACGTCGAGCAGCACCTGCTGTCGCTGGACGCCATGGGCGATGCCTTCACCGTCATGGGTTTCAGCTTCTCGGGCACGGGTCAGAACGCGGGCATCGCGTTCCCGACGCTCAAGGACTGGTCCGAGCGGGGCAAGGGCCAATCGGCCGCCGACGTGGCCGACAGCGTGAACGCGCGTTTCGCGGTGATCGACGACGGCGCGGTCATGGCCGTCAACCCGCCGCCCATCGACGGATTGGGCAACTCGGGCGGCTTCGCGCTGCGGCTGCAGGACCGCGGCGGCGTGGGCCGCGCGGCGCTGACCGAAGCGCGCGACCAGCTGCTGGCGCAGGCCAACAGTTCGCCCGTGATCGCCTACGCCATGATGGAAGGCCTGGCCGACGCGCCGCAGCTGCGGCTGGACATCGACCGCGAAAAGGCCGAGGCGCTGGGCGTGGGTTTTGACGTAATCAGCACGGCGATCTCGTCGGCGTATGGGTCGGCCACCGTCAACGACTTTGCCAACGCCGGCCGCCTGCAGCGCGTGGTGGTGCAGGCCGACGTGCGCGACCGCATGACGCCCGAGAGCATCCTGAAGCTGAACGTGCCGAACAAGACCGGCGGCATGGTGCCGCTCAGCGCGTTCGTGAAGACGGACTGGGAGAACGGCCCCGTGCAGATCTCCCGCTACAACGGCTATCCGGCGTTCAAGATTGCGGGCGACGCCATGCCCGGCAGCAGTACCGGCCAGGCCATGGCCGAGATCGAGCGCATCGTGGCCGGCTTACCGGAGGGCGTCGGCTACGAATGGACCGGCCTGTCGTATCAGGAGAAGTTCGCGGGGTCGCAGGCGCCGATGCTGTTCGCGCTGGCCTTCCTGGTGGTGTTCCTGCTGATGGTCGCCCTGTATGAAAGCTGGTCGATTCCGGCGTCCGTGATGCTGATCGTGCCGATTGGCGCGCTGGGGTCGGTGCTGGCGGTGACGGTGCTGGGCATGCCGAACGACGTGTACTTCAAGGTCGGTCTCATCACCATCATCGGCCTGGCGGCCAAGAACGCCATCCTGATCGTGGAGTTTGCCAAGAGCCTGCGCGAACAGGGTCACAGCCTTGCCGACGCCGCCATCCAGGCCGCCAAGCTGCGCTTCCGTCCCATCGTGATGACGTCGCTGGCGTTCATCCTGGGCGTGGTGCCGCTGGCGTTGGCCTCCGGCGCGGGCGCGGCCAGCCAGCGCGCGCTGGGCGTGGGTGTGATCGGCGGCATGCTGACCGCCACGCTGCTGGGCGTGATCTTCGTTCCCATCTTCTTCGTGTGGGTGCTGTCGCTGGTGCAGCGCAAGCGGGGCAAGGCCGCGCCCGCTGCCAACGCCGCGCCGCGCACCGTGCAGGAGTAACGCCATGATGCAGACCTTGTTTCCCTTGCGGCTGTCCGCCTTGCTGCTGACGGCGGCGCTGGCGGGTTGCTCGCTCGCGCCTGTCTATGAACGTCCGGCGTCTCCCGTGGGCGACCACTGGAGCCTGGCGGCGTCCGGCCCCGGCGAGTCGGCGGCGGCGACGCTGGACTGGCAGTCCTTCATCACCGACGACGCCTTGCGCAAGCTGGTGGAATTGGCGCTGGCCAACAACCGCGACCTGCGCCAGACGCTGCTCGACATCGAGGCGGCCCGGGCGCAGTACCAGATCACCCGCGCGGACCGGCTGCCCGGCATCGACGCGCAGGGCACGGGCACGCGCCAGCGTGTGCCGGCAGACCTGAGCAGCACGGGCGCCTCGTCGGTCCAAAGCAGCTATCAGGCCGGCCTGGGCCTGACCGCCTTCGAACTGGATCTGTTCGGCCGTGTGCGCAGCCTGTCGGATGCCGCCTTGCAGGAGTATCTGGCGACCGAGGCCACCGCGCGCAGCGCGCAGATCAGCCTGGTGGCCGAGGTGATCCAGGCGTATGTGGCGCGCGATAGCGCGCAGCGGCGCCTGGATGTGACGCGCCAGACGTTGGCCAGCCGCGAGGCGTCGCTGGCGCTGACCGCCAAGCGCCGGCAGGCGGGCGCGGCCACCGCGCTCGACTATCAGGAAGCGCTGGGCCTGACCGAGCAGTCACGCGCCGAACTGCAGCGCACGGATCGCGAGGTCCGCCAGGCCGGCAACGCGCTCGGTCTGCTGGTGGGCATCAGCGACCTGTCGCCGTATCTGCCGGCGCGCACGGCCGATGCCCCGATGCTGGTGCAGGAGATCGCGGCGGGCGCGCCATCCGCGCTGCTGGAAAACCGGCCGGACATCCTGGCCGCCGAGCATGCGCTGCAGGCGCGCAACGCCAGCATCGGCGCGGCGCGGGCCGCGTTCTTTCCCAGCATTTCGCTGACCGGCCTGTTCGGCAGTTCCAGCGCGGACCTGTCGGGCCTGTTCGAATCCGGCCAGCGCGCCTGGTCGTTCACTCCGCAGATCACGCTGCCGATCTTTGCCGGCGGGCGCAATGTGGCCAACCTGGATCTGGCCACCGTGCGCAAGGACATCGCCGTGGCCCAGTACGAACGCACGATCCAGACGGCGTTCCGCGAGGTGTCGGACGCGCTGGTGGCCACCGAGACGCTGCGGCGTGAAGAGGCGTCCCGGCTTGCGCTGGCGCAGTCCAGCCAGGTGGCCCTGCAGCTGTCCGAGGCGCGCTACCGCGGCGGCGTGGACAGCCATCTGCGCTATCTGGATGCCCAGCGCAGCGCCTACACGGACCAGATTGCCTACATCGACGTCAGCGCGCAGCGCCAGGCGGCGCTGGCGACCTTGTTCAAGGCGCTGGGCGGCGGGTGGCCGGCCCAGCAGCCGCCGCAGGCGGCACGGGATTGAGCGGCGAAAGGGGGCGCCGGACGGTCCCCCGGTTGTGACCCGTGCGGATCCGCTGCGCACGGGCCGCCCGCCGCCTACGCCTTGCGCAGCCCAGCCCGCTGCATGGACGGCTGGCTTGCGTCGTCCACTTCGGCAGGCTGCCTGCCGCGCCCGATCAGCCACGCGCAGAAGGCCGACACGACCCCCGCAAACATCACGTACAGGCAGATCAGCCACGGCTGCCCGCCGCCCGTCTTGAGCAGTGCGGTGGCGATGATCGGCGTGATGCCGGACGCGAAGATGCCCGAGAACTGGTAGACGAACGAGATGCCGGTGTAGCGCACCTTGGCGTCGAAAAGTTCGCAGAACAGCGCAGCCTCCGGACCGTACACGGCGGCGTACAGGATCCCGAACGGAATGATGATGGCCAGCCAGATCAGCATCACGTTGCCGCCGCTGTTGATCATCATCCAGAAGCCAGGGAAGGACGCTGCGGCGGTGATGAGCGAACCCCAGAAGTACACGCGGGTGCGGCCGATGCGGTCGGACAGCCGGCCGAAGAACGGGATGAAGAAGCACATCAACAGCGCCGCCGCCATCACCCCGATCAGCGCCTCGGTCCGGGTGATCTGCACCGATTGCGTCAGGAACGAGATCGAGAACACGCCAAAGACGTTGAAGAACACACCGTCGATATAGCGCGCGCCCATCCCCTTGACGACGTTGCCCGGATAGCGGCGCATCATGTCCATGAACGGGATACGGCTTTCGGCGTTCTGCGCCTTGACCGCCGTGAACTCCGGCGTCTCCTTGATGTTGAGCCGGATGTACATGCCCACGGCCACCATCGCGGCGGACGCCAGGAAGGCGACGCGCCAGCCCCACGCCATGAACTGCTCGTCGGTCAGCAGCACGGACAGCAGCGCCACCGTGCCCGAGGCCAGGCACAGCCCGATCGCCAGCCCGATCTGCGGCAGCGACGCGTAGAAGCCTTTCTTGTCGGGCGGGGCATATTCATAGGCCATGAGCACCGCGCCGCCCCATTCGCCGCCCAGCCCGATGCCCTGGAACACACGCAAGAGCAGCAGCAGGATGGGCGCCCAGATGCCGATCATCTCGTACGTGGGCACCAGGCCGATCAGGAAGGTGGCGATGCCCATGATCATCAGCGTCATCACCAGCATGCTTTTTCGGCCGATGCGGTCGCCGAAGTGGCCGAAGATCAGTCCGCCCAGCGGCCGGGTCACGAAGCCGACGGCGAACGTCGTGTAGGCGAGCATGGTCGAGACCAGCGGATCGCCGGTGGGAAAGTACAGCTTGTTGAATACGATGCCGGCGACGACGCCATACAGGAAAAAGTCGTACCACTCGATGGTGGCGCCGATCAGCGAGGCGGTGACGACTTTGCGCACCGCCGCTTCGTTTTGCTTGGCCATGTCCAGTCTCCTTTGGTGGGTCGGCCGGACAATCTGCGCTGCCGCGGCCGGGTCTGTCTGCGATATGCGTTTCCTAACCGGGGTCCGTCATCTCCATCCGCGCGGGCGTGCGCACGGTCTGCGCGCGCGCCTGCCGCACGTCCTGCAGCATGAAATCCGCCGCGCGCTCGGCCAGCATCACGACCGGCGCGTTGGTGTTGCCCGAGACCAGCGTGGGCATGATCGAGCAATCCACCACGCGCAGCGCCGACACGCCGTGCACGCGCAGGCGCTCGTCGACCACCGCCATGGGGTCGCTGCGCGGGCCCATCTTCGCGGTGCCCGAAGGGTGGAAGATGGTGGCGCCGTACTCGCGGCAGAAGTGCAGGATCTCGTCGTCCGTCTGCACGTCCGGGCCGGGGCGGAATTCGCGTTTCATCAGGCCGGCCAGCGGCTCGGTCACGGCGACCCGGCGCGCGTACCGGACGGCGGCCACGGCCATGCGGCGGTCCAGCTCCGTCGACAGGTAATTCGGCAGCATGGACGGCGCCTCGAACGGGTCCGTGCTGCGCAGCTGTACGCGGCCGCGCGAGCTGGGCCGCAGCTGGCACACCGAATAGGTGCAACCCGAGAAGGGATGCACCTTGCCGCCCGCCATGTCGGCCGACAGCGTGGCGAAATGGAATTGGGTGTCGGGCGTGCGGCTGGCCGGGTCAACCCGGCAGAACAGGCCCCCCTGGTTGATGCCCACGGCCAGCGGACCGCTGCGCAGCAGCAGCCATTGCAGCCCCATGCGCAGGCGGCCGTGCAGCGTGCGCAACTGGTCGTTGGTGGTGATCGGGCGCGTGGTCTCGTAGATCAGGCGGATCTGCAGATGGTCCTGCAGGTTTTCGCCCACGCCGGGCAGGTCGCGCACGATGCCGATGCCGAACTCGCGCAGCAGGCTGGCCGGGCCGATGCCGGACAGCTGAAGCAGTTGCGGCGATTGCAGGGCGCCTGCGCAAAGCACCACCTCGCGCCGGGCGCGCAGCGTTCGGACCTGGCCATCGCGGCGGTAGCGCACGCCGCAGGCGCGGCTGCCTTCGAACAGCACGGCCATCGCGTGCGCATCGGTTTCGATGCGCAGGTTGGGGCGGTCCTGCGCGGGCCGCAGGTAGGCCACGGCCGTGGAGCAGCGCCGCCCGTTGCGGGTGGTGAGCTGGTAATAGCCCACGCCTTCCTGGTCGCCCGAATTGAAGTCACGGACGCGCGGCATGCCCAGCTTGCCGGCGGCGTCGATCAGCGCTTCCACCAGCGGATGCGGCGTCTTGATGGAAGTGGCGTTCAGCGGGCCCTCGGTGCCGCGGGTAGGGCCTGGGCCCAGATCGTTGTTTTCCAGCTTGCGGAACCAGGGCAGGCAGTCGTCCCAGCCCCAGCCCGGGTTGCCGGCTTCGGCCCAGGCGTCGTAGTCGTCGCGCTGGCCGCGGATGTAGATCAGGCCATTGATGGAACTGGAGCCGCCCAGCGTGCGGCCGCGCGGCCAGTAGATGCGCCGGTCCAGCATGTTGGGATCCGGGTCGGTGTAGTAGCCCCAGTTCACCACCTTGTGGAACATCGTCTTGCCGTAGCCGATGGGAATATGGATCCAGGGATAGGTGTCCTTCGGACCGGCCTCCAGCAGGCAGACCGAATGCGCGCCGTCCGCGCTCAACCGGTTGGCCATCACGCATCCGGCCGAGCCGGCGCCCACCACGATGTAATCGACGGTATCGGACATTTCCGCGCGGTCTCCCTTATATTTGTTCGGCATGACCGGCCGGTGCAGACTCCGCAATGCGGACCAGGCCGGCATCTGAGGCGATTCTAGGAAGCGCGCGCACAGAACAAAGCACAACACGCGCTGGGGCGGAGAAATGGAACAGAACATGCGGCTTCGGTTTCAAAATCGCAGTGCAGCATCGCAGGAGCCGGCAGATGGCCGGTCCGACGACGCGGACGGACAGCAGGAGGCCGCCCGTTCGTTGCGGGCGTTGCTGGTGCTGGATCATCTGGCGCGGGCGCAGCATCCGCCCACGCTGGCGCAGCTTGCGCAGCGGCTCGACATGCCCAAGACCACGTTGATGCGCCTCTTGGCGGCCATGCAGCGCGCCGGCTTCGTGGCCGCTACGCCCACCGAAAACGGATTCGTCCCGGGGCCGCAGGCCACCTCGCTGGCGCTCGCCACGCTGCGCGCCTGCGCCTTCACCCGCGCGTGCCGCGCGGTGCTGACCCAACTGGTGGGCACGCTGGGCGAAACCTGCAACCTGACCGCGCCTGACGGCGACCGCGTCGTCTACATGGAGCGCGTCGAGACCAATGAGCCGTTGCGGCTCTTTTTTGCGGTGGGCAGCCACGTGCCCATGCACTGCACGGCAAGCGGCAAGCTGTTCCTGGCCTCGATGAACCGCCTGGAGCGCAGCCGCGTGCTGGCCCGCCTGCCGCTCACGCGCAACACGCCGCGCACGCTGACCGACCCGGCGCGGCTTGAGGCCGAGCTGGAGCGGCTGGCCGTGCGCGGCATCGGCATCGACAACGAGGAATTCGTGCGCGGCATGAGCGCGGTGGCGGTCCCGGTGCGCGACGGCGAAGACCGCGTGGTCGCGGCGGTGGCTTGCCATGCGCCCACGGCGCGTGTGATGCTGGACGATCTGCTGCGCGCCGTGCCGGTGCTGCAGCGCGCGGCGCAGTCGCTGCACGAGGTGCTGGCGGCGCACCGGCCGGGCGGTTGAACCCGGCGACGGGCACAGCCGTCCGGGCCATCAGGGGGTCATGCGGCCCCCGCTCACCATCCAGCGCGTGCCATACCGGTCGACCAGCGCGCCGTAGGCTTCTGCCCAGAACGTCTTTTGAAGCGGCATCGTGACGCTGCCGCCTTCGGCCAGAAGGTCGAACACCCGGTGCGCGTCCGACACGGTGGGATACACCAGTGCCAGCGCCACCCCCCGGTTGCCGGGGTAGGGGTGTCCGGCGGTGGCGTCGCTGCCCAGCAAGGTTTGCTCATCCAGCGTAAGGCGGGCGTACATGACGCGCCCGGCGTCCTCCTCGGACAGGATGGGCATGACGGCATCGGCGGGCGCATCGGCATAACGGACCAGCGCGTCAAGGCGGCCTCCCAGCACGCGTTCGTAAAAGCGCATGGCTTCGGCGCAATTGCCGTCGAAACTGAGGTAGGCGGATAACTGGGGCATGATGGCTCCGGGCGGGGTGAAGTGCGGCGGGTCCGCATGGGCAAGGCGGGCGGCACAGGCCTATGATGGGAGTCTGATCCGATAACGGCCGGGAGACAATCCATGCAACAAGGAAGCTGCCACTGCGGACAGATCGCCTATGAAGTCGATGGCGATGTGTCCCAGGTGCTGGAATGCAATTGCTCGCACTGCAGCCGCAAGGGCTATCTGCTGTGGTTCGTGCCGCGCGCCGCGCTGCGCATCACGTCCTCGACGCAGACGCTGTCCACGTACACCTTCAACAAGCACGTGATTTCGCACCATTTCTGCGCCAATTGCGGCTGCGCGCCGTTCGGTTTCGGCGTGGGCGCCGAAGGCAAGGAGACCGCGGCCGTCAACGTGCGCTGCCTGGAAAATGTGGACTTGAATGCGCTGACCCGCATTCCCTACGATGGCCGCAACACCTGATTGGCGGCCCCGGCCCCCGACGGATCGGAACAGGGCTGCCGCGAAAGGGCGGCAGCGTCACGATTTTTTCACGATGGAGCGGTGCAATGAGCACGGTAAGGCTGCTGAGCGATGACGAGATCCGTAGAAGTCCCGAGGCCTGGGCGGTGTTGGAAGACATCCGCGCCACGCGCAAATCGGACTTCGTCAACAATTTCTGGCGGGCGCTGGCCAACGATCCGCCGCGGATGCGCATCGTCTGGGAGCAGCTCAAGACGGTAATGATGGCCGAGGGCGAGCTCTCGCCGCTGGTGCGCGAGCTGATCTACATCGCGGTGTCCACGGCCAATGGGTGCGCGTATTGCGTTCATTCCCACACGGCCTCGGCCCGCGCCAAGGGCATGACCGACGGCCAGCATGCGGAATTGCTGGCGGTGATCGCGATGGCGTCGCAGACCAACGCGCTGGCGACGGCGCTGCAGGTGCCGGTGGACGAAGCGTTCCACGTGACATGAACAGGAGGCGGCCATGTCGCTGATTCCCTTGTTTCCATTGTCCAACGCGCTGTTTCCCGACGGCGTGGTGCAACTGCGCATCTTCGAGGTGCGCTACCTGGACATGATCCGCCGCAGCATCGCCGAGAACACCGAGTTCGGCATCGTGGGCCTGCTGGCCGGTAGCGAGGTCCGTTCCCCGGAAGGCGAGGAGACGCTGTCGCCGGTCGGCACGATGGCCCGGGTTGAACGCTGGGAGGCGCCCATGCCGGCCTTGCTGGAAATCCGGTGCCGCGGCGGGGAACGCTTTCGGCTGCGGTCCAGCGAGGTGGCAAAATACGGCCTTTGGATGGGCGAGGCCGAGCCCATCCCCGACGATCCGCCCACGCCCGTGCCGGCAACCATGCAGGCCAGCGCCGATGCGCTGGGCCGGCTGGTGGCGCAGTGGCAGCGGGACGGCGTGCCCGCCGAACGCATGCCGCTTGCGCCGCCGTTCCGGCTGGACGACTGCGGCTGGGTGGCGAACCGCTGGTGCGAACTCTTGCCGCTGCCGCCGGACGACAAGGCGACCCTGCTGGCGCTGACCGATCCGGTCTCGCGGCTGGCGGCGATTCAGGACGTGCTGCGCGGACAGGGACTGGCGTAGCGCGCGGCCCGACTTTATTTGGACACCATGGAAATCAGAGTAGACGAAGGCCTGCGCGCCTATATAGACCCGCTGACCGAGGACGAACACGCCGCGCTGGAGCGCAGCCTGCTGGCCGAAGGGTGCCGCGACGCCCTTGTGCTGTGGGGCGATCTGCTGGTCGACGGCCACAACCGCTACGCCATCTGCGTCAAGCACGACATTCCCTTCAAAACCATCCAGCATCCGCACTTCAAGTCCATCGAGGACGTGCATCTGTGGATGATCGAGAACCACCTGGGCCGGCGCAGCGTGTCGGACTTTCAGCGGGGGGTGCTGGCGCTGCGCAAGAAGGAGATCCTGCTGGCGCGCACCGGGCCGGAGGCCGGGGCGGCGACTGGCGAGGGGGCGACAGAAGGCGCAGCTTCGGAAGGCGCGCCGTCCGACGGATCGCCGTCCGACGACTCCCCACCTTGGGACGAGGACGCGCCCGGGGCCGGCGCCGCGCCGATGCGCGGCCACGCCAATCCCGACTGGAAGCCGGCCGTGCCCAGCCGGCAGGCGCTGGCGCGCGCCGCCCGCATCAGCAGCAACACCCTGGGCCAGATCGAAAAGATCCAGAAGTCCGCGGCGCCGGAATTGGTGCGCGCGGTCAAGGAAGGCGCCATCTCCATCAACGCCGCGGCGGCCGTGGCGTCGCTGCCGGCGGAACGGCAGGCTGCCGCGGTTGCCGGCGGCCGCAAGGAATTGCAGCAGGCCGCCCGGGAAGTGCGCCAGGCCAAGGCCCCGCCACCCCGCGAGGCGCCGCCCGAGGAGCCCATCGAGAACATCGCCGACATGCCGGCCGAGATCGCTCGCCTGCGCCAGTTGCTGGCCAAGCTGACGGACGAGCGTGACCAGCTCAAGAAGAAGGTCATGCACCTGACGGTGGCGTTGTCCGAGGCGCGCAGCGCGTCGGGCGCCGGCGATGACTGAGCGCGGATGCAGGAATAAGGGATAACCCTTAAACCGCTTAATCCACGAAAAATATTCGTGGATCGCTGGGAATTTATATCGTTTTGAGGAAAGGCTTGCGCGGCTTTGTAATGCAGGTTCGCTTCAACGCTCCTTGCATTCACACTGACTTTCCTTATGAATCCCATCGGATATCGCATTCTTTCCCGTACCGCGCCGGCCGTCGCCGCCGACGTGCTGGCCGGCTTTGCCACCATCGGCTCGGCCCAGATCAGCGACTGCATGAATCGTCTGTACGGCGTGTCGGGCCTGCGTCCGCTGCATAATGGCGCACGCCGCACGGTCGGCGTGGCGCTGACCGTCAAGACCCGTCCGGGCGACAACCTGATGATCCACAAGGCGATTTCGCTGGGCGGGGCGGGCGACGTGATCGTCGTGGACGGCGCGGGCGACACCAGCAACGCGCTGGTGGGCGAACTGATGATGATGGACGCGCAGTCGCGCGGGATCGAAGGATTCGTGATCGACGGCGCCGTGCGCGACGCGGACGTGTTCGCGCAGAGCGAATTCGGTTGCTTTGCCCGCGACGTGTCGCACAAGGGGCCGTACAAGGACGGTCCGGGCGAGATCAACGTGCCCGTGTCGGTGGGCGGCCAGGTGGTCAACCCCGGCGACGTGGTCGTGGGCGACGCCGATGGCGTGGTGGTGATTCCGGCCGAACACGCCAGCGCCGTGCTTGCGCTGGCGCTCAAGAAGGAAGACGACGAAGCCGTGGCCAAGGAAAAGCTGCGCGCCGGCACGTACACCAAGCCGTGGCTGGAAAAGACCCTGGCCGAAAAGATGGGAGCGGCCAAATGAGCATCGTCGCCGACCGCATCAAGCGCATCAAGCTGTCGCCCAGCGTCGCCGCGCGCGCCATCATCGCCGAACTGCGCGAACAGGGCCGCCGCATCATCGACCTGACCATCGGCGAACCCGATTTCTCGACGCCCGAGCACATCCGGCAGGCCGCGACGGCCGCCATGAACCGCGGCGAAACCAAGTATCCGCCGGCGCAGGGCACGCTCGCCCTGCGCAAGGCCGCGGCCGCGCACCTGCTGGAAGCGACCGGCGTGACGTACCCGGCTTCGCGCGTCATTGTCAGCACCGGCGCCAAGCAGGTGATCTTCAACGGCCTGGCCGCCACGCTGAACGATGGCGACGAAGTGCTGATTCCCGCGCCGTTCTGGGTGTCCTATCCGGACATGGTCCTGGTCAACGGCGGCGTGCCGGTGACGGTGGAAACGTCGCCCGCCAGCGACTACAAGGTCACGCCCGACGCCCTGGAACGCGCCATCACGCCGCGCACCAAGTGGCTGATGATGAACGCGCCCAGCAACCCGACCGGATCGGTCTACACCGCGGAAGAACTGCGCGGCCTGACCGAGGTCCTTGCGCGTCATCCGCACGTCTGGCTGATGACCGACGACATCTACGCGCGCCTGAACTTCACCGGCGAGCCCACCGTGCATCCGCTGCAGGTGGCGCCGGAACTGGCCGAACGCACCCTCGTGGTCAACGGCGTGTCCAAGGCCTACGCCATGACGGGCTGGCGCATCGGCTACGGCGCCGGTCCCGATGAGCTCATCAAGGCAATGGCGATCCTGCAATCGCAAAGCACGTCGGGCGCCTCGTCGGTCAGCCAGGCGGCCGCGCTGCAAGCGTTGACGGGCCCGCAGGACTGCGTCGTGGAGTTTGCCAAGGTGTTTCGCGAACGCCGCGACCTGGCGATCGCCGAATTGTCGGGCACGCCGGGCCTGGACATCGTGGTGCCGCAGGGCGCGTTCTATGTCTTTCCGGACTGCTCGGGCCTCTTGGGCAAGAAGACGCCGGCCGGCGACGTGATCGCCAGCGATACCGACCTGACACATTACCTGCTGCGCGAAGCGGGCGTGGCGGTCATCGACGGTCACGCCTACGGCGCGCCGGGCACGTTCCGGCTGTCGTTCGCGGCCTCGCTGGACGATATCCGGCAGGGTTGCTCGGCGATCCGCGAGGCGTGCGCCAAGCTGGCCTGATGCCCGATACCCGCCGGACCTCGGCGGTCCGGCGTGATCGATTCAACGCCATCGACTCCACGCCATCGATTCAACGTCCTATTCAGTCTGTTCACCAAACAACCAATCAAGGGGAATGAACCATGAAGCGTCACACTTTCTTTGCCGCCTGCCTGGGCCTGGCTACGCTGGCCGCGGGCGGAATCGCCCACGCCGACCAGCTTGACGACATCAAGGCGCGCGGCGAGCTGGTCTGCGGCACGTTGGGCACGTCGCAACCCTTCAGCTTCCAGGACGCCGCGACACGCCAACTGGTGGGCTATGACGTGGACGTTTGCAAGCTGGTCGCCGACAAGCTGGGCGTCAAGGTCAACTACAAGCTGCTGTCGGTGGCGGCGCGCGTGCCCGAGCTGAACGAAGGGCGCGTGGACATCCTGGCGGCCAACCTGGGCTATTCGCCCGACCGCGCCCAGCAGATCGCCTTCAGCCACTCGTACTACGTCAGCCCGCAAAAGCTGATGGTGCGCAAGGATTCGGGCCTGGATTCGATCGAGGCCCTGAACGGCCGCCGCATCGGCGCGACCAAGGGGTCCAGCTCCGAGCGCGAAATCAAGCGCATTCTGGACAAGTCGCAGGTGATTGGCTACGGCGACAGCTCGGCCACGTACCTCGCCCTGCAGCAGAAGAAGGTCGACGCGCAGTTTGCCTCCGAGCTGGTGCTGGTGCGCCTGGTGCTGCAAAGCCCGCCGACCGCGCCGGTCAGCGTCATCCCGAAGGCGGTGTTCGATGAGCCCTGGGGCCTGGGCGTGCGCAAGTCCGAACCGCGTTTCCTGGAAACGGTGAACCAGGCGCTGGACGAGGCCGAAGCCTCCGGCGCGGCGGCCAAGCTGTTCGACAAGTGGTTTGGCCCCGAGACGCCGTACAAGCTGGAACGCAGCTTCAAGATCGGCCCGATTGCCGGCTGAGGCACGGACCCGGGCGTTTCCTTCGCCACTCCCGTCACGGCTTCGGCGCGTCCCGCAAGGCGGCGCGCGCGAAGCCGTGATGCTTGGCGCCGCGCGCCCGATCGCAGGAGATTGACAGGTTTATGAGCTTTCTAGACGCTTCCCAATACCAGCTGCTGCTCAGCGGCATGGCGGTCACCGTGCAGCTGTTTCTGGTTGCATGGGTCATGGCGTTCACCATCGCGGTGACGCTGGTGGTGGTGCGCGCCACCAATCTGGCGCCGTGCCGCTGGCTGGTCGACGCCTATGTGGAATACCACCGCAACGTGCCCCTGCTGGTGCAGGTGCTGTTCTGGTATTTCGGCATGCCCGAATTGCTGCCCGAAGGGTTCCGCATGTGGCTGTACGCGCACAACGCCGAAATGTCGCTGGCGGCGATCGCGCTGGCGCTGGGGTCGGCCGCCTATATCGCCGAAGACATCCGCAGCGGCCTGCGCGCCATTCCGGGCACGCAGTTCGAGGCCGCCCGCGCGCTGGGCGCCAGCTATCTGCAATGCATGCGCTTCGTGATCGTGCCGCAGGCGCTGCGCATCTCCATTCCGCCGCTGGTCGGGCGCGCGCTGCTGCTGTTCAAGAACACCAGCGTGGCCATGGCGATCGGCGTGATGGAGCTGACCTACCAGGCGCGGGAAATCGAAAACGAGACCTACCGCACCTTCGCCACCTTCGGCGCGGCGACGATCATGTACCTGCTGGGATCGTTCCTGATCATGGCTTTCGGATCGCGCATCTACGCCCGTTATCGTCTGAACCGCGGAGGCCACGGTGCTTGATCTGCTGATGCAATACTGGCCCACGCTGCTCGTGGGCCAATACCCCAACGGTCCGCTGGGCGGACTGGCGCTCACCCTGATCCTGGCCGCGCTCGGCCTGGCGATGTCCTTGCCGCTGGCGCTGTTGATCGCGCTGGCGCGTGTCAGTCCCTATGGCTGGCTGCGCACGGCCAGCAAGGCCCTGGTCAATGTGGTGCGCGGCATGCCGCTGCTCATGCTGATCTTCTGGGCTTACTTCGTCGTGCCCAAGATCACCGGGCAGGTGGTCAGCGGCTTCTGGACGCTGATCTTTGCGCTGGTGGTCTATGAAAGCGCCTACCTGTCCGAGGTGATCCGGTCCGGCATCGAGGCGGTGCCGCGCGGGCAGATCGAAGCCTCGCGCTCGCTGGGCGTGGGCTACTGGACGACGATGCGCAAGGTGGTGCTGCCGCAGGCGCTGTTCAACGTGCTGCCCAGCATGACCAGCCAGTTCGTGTCCACCATCAAGGAAACGTCGCTGGGCTATGTCATCAGCGTCAATGAACTGACTTTTGCCGCCAACCAGGTCAACAACCTCGTGCTGACGCAGCCGCTGCAGGTGTTCGGCATTCTGGCCATCATCTACTTCTTGGTGTGCTTCAGCCTGAGCCGCGGCTTGAGCTGGCTGGACCTGCGCATCCGCCGTTCGCGGGCCATGGCTTAAAGGAACAAAACATGATCAATCTCGAAAAAGTGAACAAGTGGTACGGCGAGCATCATGTGCTCAAGGACGTGGACCTGTCGGTGGCGCGCGGCGAAGTGCTGGTGGTCTGCGGCCCGTCGGGGTCGGGCAAGTCGACCATGATCCGCACGATCAACCGGCTGGAGCCCATCGAGAAGGGCCGCATCCTGATCGATGGCCAGGACATCTACCAGAAGGGCGCGAACCTGAACGCCCTGCGCCAGAAGATCGGCTTCGTGTTTCAGCAGTTCAACCTGTTTCCGCACATGAGCGTGCTGGAGAACGTGATCTTCGCGCCGGTGAACATCCGCAAGCAGCCTCGCAAGCAGGCCGTGGAGCTGGCGCGCAGCCTGCTCGATCGCGTGGGGCTGGCGCACAAGATCGACGCCTATCCCGGATCGCTGTCGGGTGGTCAGCAGCAGCGGGTGGCGATTGCGCGCGCGCTGGCCCTGCAGCCGCCGGTCATGCTGTTCGATGAGCCGACCAGCGCGCTCGACCCGGAGATGGTGGGCGAGGTGCTGCAGGTGATGAAGGGGCTGGCCAAGGACGGCATGACGATGGTGTGCGTGACGCACGAAATGGGCTTTGCGCGCGACGTCTGCGACCGCGTGGTGTTCATGGACGCGGGCGAGATCCTGGAGATGGACACGCCCGAGCGCTTTTTCAGCGCGCCTGCGCATCCGCGCGCGCAGCGCTTCCTGGCGGACATCCTGCATCCGCGGGGATGATCCGGGCCGAGCGGCCTCGGTGGTAATGTTGGGGGTTTCCATGCGCTTTTCTTCGACCGCGGCGATGTACACCCTCAAACAGCTGGAGGCCTTTTATTGGAGTTCCGAACTGGGCAGCTTCAGCGCGTCGTCGCGCAAGCTGCACACCACCCAATCGGCCGTGGCCAAGCGGGTGGGCGAACTCGAGGCCTTTGCGGGCGCGCCCCTGTTCGAGCGGCGGGCCAAGAAACTCCTGATGACCCCGCAGGGCCGCAAGCTCTTTGAGCTGGCAAGCCAGATGCTGGAGCTGAACAGCCGGATCGTCCAGAACATGGCCGATCCGGCCAGCTTTGAAGGCGTGGTGCGGCTGGGCGTGACGGAACTGGTCGGCATGACCTGGCTGGCCGGGCTGATCAAGCAGATCAGCCAGCGCTACCCGCGCGTGCAGCTGATGCCCGAGATCGACGGCGGCATCACCCTGTATGAGCGGCTGGAGCAGGACGAACTGGACCTGGCGATCATGCCGGGTCCGTTCTGGGGTTACCAGTACGATTGCACGCATCTGGGCGCGGTCACCAATGTGTGGATGGCCAGCCCGGCGCTGGACATCGATGTCGCCGCCGCGCTGACGCCGCAGGACCTGGCGCCGTACCCCGTCATTTCGCAGCCCACCAATTCGGCGTTATCGCATCTGTATGACGCGTGGTTCGCCGAGCAGGGGATGCCGGTCAAGCGGGTGCTGACGTGCAACAGTCTGGGCATGATGGCCCAGCTGACGATGCTGGGGTTGGGGATCAGCTATCTGCCGGGCGCCTACTTTGCGCCGCTGGTGGCGCGCGGGGCGCTGTGCCAACTGAATGTGCAGCCGGACCTGCCGACCATCAACTACTACGCGGTGCACAAAAAGAACATCGTCAACCCGGTCGTGTCGCGGGTGATCGACATTGCGCGCGAGGAATGCGCCTTCGAGGTGGCGGGGGCGTTCCTGCCGCATGTGCCGCCGGCGGCGCGGCCGCTCGGGGCGGGTGAAAAAGGCGAGTAAAAAGCGCGAGTGGAAAGGGCGGGTTGGCCGATCGGGATCTGACCGGAGATTGATTGGCAAGGCCAGCGACCGGGGCGGCCGCTGGCCTTGCGCTTGTCTTGTTGCGGCGCCCGGTCCTGCCGCTGAGGCGGCCGGAAGCGGGCCGGCTGGCGCCGTCAACCGCAGCGGATTGCCGTCATCACGTCCTTGTCGTCCACGATGAGGTTCAGGCGGGTGTTGTTGTATTCCATGGTGACCACCTGGCCCGGGCGCAGCATGCGCGCGGTGGTGCTGCCGCTGCGAGTGCGCATGTCTTCCATGACGGAGGGCGTGGCTTTCTGGCCGATCTGCGATTGCAGCGCACCGGCGTCGCAAGTCTTGCCGCTGGTGCTGCCGGGCATGGACGAGGATGAACCGTAGGAAGCGCCAGCGCCGGTGCTCGAGGAAGAGGACGCGCTCGAGGAGCTGGATGCCGGCGCGCTGGATGTGCGCGAACCGCCAGTATTGGCGCACGCAGCCAGGCTGGCAACCAGCAGGAAGGGGATCAGCTTGCGGATCATGTAGGACTCCTTACAACGAGCGGACAAAAACCCATGATAGACCAGCGGCGATGTGCTGTGGTCAAGGCGCGGCGGCCCCTGTGCAACCGGGCAACAGCGGCAGGCGGCTGGCCGCGCAGCTTTAGTGGAAATCGCGGCTTTGCGCCGCCAGTCCGCCAAGCAGGTCGGACATATCCACCAGCCGCTGCGCGATCAGGTGGCGCACGCCGTCCACGCTTTGCCAGGCGCCAAAGACCCCCAGCAGGGTGGCGCCCAGCAGTTCGCGGCGCTGGCGTTCGATGAGGTCGGGGCGGACCACCACGTTGACCGGGCCGGTCTCGTCTTCGAGGGTCACGAAGATGACGCCCTTGGAGGTCTGGGGGCGCTGGCGCACGGTGACGATGCCGCAGGCCCGGGCGACGCGTTTGTTGGGATAGCCGTTCAGCACCGAGGCGGGCTGGAAATTGCGGGCGGCCAGTTGCGGGCGCAGCAGCGACACGGGATGGCTGTGCAGCGTCAGGCCCACGCTGCGGTAGTCGGCGGCCACGGTCTGGCTTTCGGATGGGGCGGACAGTTGCGGGGCCTGGGCGTCCACGATCTCGGCGTCGCGCAGCAGGTCGCGGCTTTGCACGCTGGCGGCGGCCTCCCAGCTGGCCTGGCGCCGGTGGCCGGCCAGGGTGCGCAGCGCGTCGCCCGCGGCCAGCGCATTCAGGTCGTGGCGGTTGAGCCCGGCGCGGCGGGCCAAGTCGGCGGTGTTGGCAAAGGGGGCCTCGGCCCGCGCCGCTTCGATGCGGCGGGCAGTGTCCTCGCGCATGCCCTGCAGCAGGCTGAGGCCCAGCCGCACGGCGGGACGGGGCTCGGCGGCGGGCGGCGCGTGGTGATGCGCGCGCCGCCGGGCGCCGGGATGGCCGCCGGGCAGTGTTTCCAGCACGGAATCCCAGCCGCTCACGGTGACATCTGCGGGCAGCACGCACACGCCGTGGCGGCGCGCGTCCTGCACCAGCTGCGCGGGTGCATAGAACCCCATGGGCTGGGAATTGAGCAGGGCGGCCAGGAAGGCCTCGGGTTCGTGGCGCTTGAGCCAGGAACTGGCATATGCCAGCAGCGCGAAACTGGCCGCATGGCTTTCCGGGAAACCATATTCGCCAAACCCTTCCACCTGACGGAACAAGGCTTCGGCGAAGTCCAGCGTGTAGCCGTGCGCCAGCAGCCCGCCCACCAGCTTGACGCGGAACTTGTCCACGCCGCCCTTGCGCCGCCAGGCCGCCATCGACCGGCGCAGCTGGTCGGCTTCGCCCGGCGAGAAACCGGCGGCCACCACGGCGATCTGCATGACCTGTTCCTGGAAGATGGGCACGCCCATGGTGCGGCTGAGCACGCCGCGCACTTTTTCGCTGGGGTAGGTTTCGTCTTCCTTGCCCTGGCGGCGCCGCAGGTAGGGATGGACCATGCCGCCCTGGATCGGGCCCGGGCGCACGATGGCCACCTGCACCACCAGGTCGTAGTATTCGCGCGGCCGCAGGCGCGGCAGCATGGTCATCTGCGCGCGCGATTCGATCTGGAAGACGCCGATGGTGTCGGCATCGCAGATCATGTCGTAGGTGGGCACGTCGCCTTCCGGGATGTCCTGCAAGGCCAGCGGCTGGCCGCGGCGCTGGCTGGCCAGTTCGAGTGTGCGGCGCAATGCCGACAGCATGCCCAGCGCCAGCACGTCCACCTTCAGCAGCTTCAGGGCATCCAGGTCGTCCTTGTCCCATTGCACGACGCTGCGGTCTTGCATGGCGGCGTTTTCAATGGGCACCAGGCGCGAGAGCTTGCCGCGTGAAATGACAAAACCGCCCGGATGCTGCGACAGATGGCGTGGAAAACCCATCATGGTCTGCGCCAGCGACGCCCACTGGCGGGCCACCTGGGATTCGGGGTCCAGGCCGCACGCGCCCAGCGTGCGCAGCATTTCCTTCTTGCCGTCCCACCACTGGTGGGCGCGGGCCACGGCGTCGATGACGCCCGGGTCCACGCCCAGCGCACGCCCCGTGTCGCGCAGCACGCTGCGCGGCCGGTACGAGATGACCACCGCGGTCAGGGCCGCCCGTTCGCGGCCGTATTTGTCGTAGATGTACTGGATGACTTCTTCGCGGCGCTGGTGTTCGAAGTCGACGTCGATGTCGGGCGGTTCGTTGCGTTCCTTGCTGATGAAGCGTTCGAACAGGTTGTTGCCGCGCTGCGGGTCCACGGCGGTGATGCCCAGGCAATAGCACACGGCGGAGTTGGCAGCCGAGCCCCGGCCCTGGCACAGGATGCCGGCGTTGCGGGCGAACTGCACGATGTCGTAGACGGTCAGGAAATAGGCCTCGTAGTTGAGGTCCGAGATGAGTTCCAGTTCCTTGTCGATCTGCGCCATGATGCCGTCGGGAACGCCCCGCGGAAAACGCCGGGCGGCGCCGGCCAGCGCTTCCTGGCGCAGGTAGCTGGTCGGCGTGTGGCCGGGCGGCACGATCTCGTCGGGGTATTCGTAATGCAGTTCGTCCAGTGAAAACGTGCAGCGGCGGGCCACGGCCAGGGTCTGCGCCAGCGCGTCGGGCGGGTACAGACTGGCCAGGCGCATGCGGCTGCGCAGGTGTTGTTCGGCATTGCCGGACAGCGCGTAGCCGCATTGCGACACCTGCTGGCGGGTGCGGATGCCGGTCAGCGTGTCGTGCAGCGGCTTGCGCGAACGGACATGCATCTGCACCTGGCCGACCGCCACGATCGGCAGTTGCGAGGCCTGGGCCGCGTGCTCGACGGCGGCGCGGTGCAGGTCGTCGCGCGACTGGTGCAGCAAGGTCAGCCCCACCCACGCCCGCCCCGGAAAGACGCGCGCCAGCCAGCGCGCCTGGTCGGCCATGCGGTCGGCGTCGGTGCCGTAGGCGGGCGTCAGGATGGCCAGGCATTCCGGCAGGTTGCGCAGGTGCGCGTACCCGGCGGGCGGATCGGCAATGTCTTGCGGCGCCAGCCGGTATTCGCCCTTGGGCGCCCGGGTGCGGCCCAGCGTGATGAATTCGGACAGGTTGCCGTAGCCCTCGCGGGTCTGCGCCAGCAGGGTCAGGCCCAGCGGCGCGGCGTCGGGCGCGGCGCGCAGCTGGAACGTGGCGCCGATGATGAGCGGCAGCTTGAGGGTCTTGGCCTCGGTATGGGCGCGCACCACGCCGGCCAGCGAGCATTCGTCGGTCAGGGCGAGCGCGGCGTAGCCCAGTTCGGCCGCGCGGGCGGTCAGTTCCTCGGGGTGCGAGGCGCCTTGCAGGAAGGAAAAATTGGACTGGCATTGCAGCTCGGCATAGCCGGGCAACTGGGCCAGGGTCTCAGCCGGGCCCAGCGGATCGGGGGCGTCGTCGTCCATGCGCATGTCAGGCGTACAGTCCGTGCAGGAACCAGCGCGCGTCCTCGGCGTCGCGTTCGCGGTAGATCCAGTAGCGCGCGCCGGCCGCGTCTTCGGCGACGAAGTAATCGCGCACGGTCAGGGCCGGGTCCCACCACCCGCTTTCGATGCGCTCGGGGCCGCGCATCAGCCGCAGCGCCTGGCCGCCGTAGTGGGGGCGATGGCCGGACAGCTTCAGGGGCTGCGGGGTTTCCAGCAGCCAGAACGGCCGGTCGAGCAGCGGCGGCAGGGGGGCGGGACGTTCTGGCGCGGCCAGCGCGTCGGTCCATGCGTTGGCGGCCTCGGGACGGTGGTCGGGGGTGGGCCGGGCATGACGCACCCGGTCGCGGCCCAGCCGCGCCACCAGCAGGTCCAGGAGCCGCGCGTGGTCGGCGGCGGTGCCGCCCGGCTCGGGGAACAGGGTGGTGCTGGCGGCGGGTTGCTCGACGGTGTCGGGCGCGTGCAGCGCCACCGCGATGACGGGGGCTTCCAGCGTGAAGTGGTTCAGTTTTTCGCGCAGCAGATGCAGAAGCTGCGAGGCCTGCCAGATGGGCTGGGCCAGCGCGACCTCCAGTTCGGTCGGCGGGCGGGCGTGGCGGCCGCGTTCGTGATCCATGCTGAGCACCACGCGCCGCACGGCCAGTTGCCGGGCGGTCAGCCAGCCGCCCAGCTGCTCGGCCAGGCGTCCCGCCACCGCCAGCACGGCGTCGGTGTGTTCCACATAGTCCATGAGCTCGATCCGCCGCGAAAACTGGTTGGGCGGTTCGAGCCAGCGGTAGAGTTCGGGCGTCTGGCCGTAGGCGGCGTCCAGCGCTTGCAGCAGATCGGGCGCGCTGCGCCGCTGCAGGCCCGCGCGGGGCAGGGCGCGCAGGTGCGCCAGCGTGTGGCAGCCGATGTCGTCCAGCCAGTTGCGGCGGCCTTGCGCCTGGGGCAGCAGCGACAGGGGCAGGGCATCGAGCCGCCGCGCCAGGGTGGGCAGCTTGAGCGTGCGGCGGGGCACGCCCCGGCCGGCGCGCCGCGCCAGCAGCCAGGCGCCCGTGGCCGTGGGCGCCATGCCCAGCGACACCCGCAGATCCAGCGCGCGCAGCGTGGCGGCCACCCGCCGGCTCAGCGCCCGCGGTCCGCGAAAGAACATCAGGCTGGCGCCCACATTCAGCAGCACGGTGTCGCCGTCGGCCAGCGCGATTTCGGGGGTGTACTGCAAGAGGGCCAGCGCCGCGCCCTGCAAGGCGTCGGCTTCAGCCTGCGGCTGGCGGGGCAGCAGTTCCACGCCAGGCGCGATGGCCGCCGCGCCCGCGCGGCGCATGCCGGGCGTCACGCCGGCCTGGCGGGCGGCGGGCGTCAGGGCGGCCACACGTTCCTGGTCCAGAACGGCGAACGCCTGCTGTTCATGCGGCCAGTGCGGGCGTATGGCGTCCAGCGGCAGGCAGCGCAGGTATGCGGCGATCCAGAGGCGCATGGCGGGGAGAAGAGGGGGTAAGGGCGCCGGGCTCCAGGCCCACGTACAGCGGGGTGTCGCAGACAGGCCCCCGGCGCTTCAGTATGTGTACGGACAGGCCGCCCGGCGCGGGCGCCAGCGCTAGCCGCAAGGCGGCGGGCGTGGCGCTTTGGGCGGCGCGGGACGGGCGCACGGCGATGAACAGCAGGTCGCTGGCCTGGGCCGCCAGGTGCAGGCGGCGCAGGGATTCCGGGCGCACGTGGGGCAGCCAGCAGATCAGCGCGCCGCAACTGGCGTTCTTCAGGATCTGTTCGCTGGCCCACAGCGCATCCACCGGTTTTTCCGGCGCCACCCACAGCAGTTGCCGGGGATCCAGCCGCCAGCTCATCCAGCTGGCGATGTGCGGAACATGGGGAGGCTGCACCAGGGCAATGGGCCGACGGGTTTCCAGTTGGGCCAGCGCGGGACGCAGCAGGCGGATTTCTCCGATGCCGGGATGGGGCGTCAGCAGTTCGACGAGCGATCCCAGCGGCCAGCCGTTATCCGGCAGTTCGGCCGATAGCGCCGCATGCCCGGTTGGCAGGGTGCGTGCGGCGCCTTTGGCCAACTGCGTGGCGCGCCACAACGCGGGATGGATACGTTCGGGGGACTGCATGGCAAAAGCGCCCGGTGTTCAATACCTGGATAAATATACAGTATTGTACCGGGCTTTGCGCCAGCAGGACGTATCGAAAAGTGGCCCGGGACGGCCAGGCGCGGCGCATTTTACAATCCCGCAATCGGGGCGCATTCCACGGTCCCAGCCCAGCACGGAGCAGTTTCATGGCGTCTTCCAGTTCTATCGAATTCCTTCCCGATCCGGGCGTCGACGTGCGCCAGCTCTTCATCCT
Source organism: Achromobacter mucicolens (assembly GCF_029866465.1). NCBI lineage: Bacteria > Pseudomonadati > Pseudomonadota > Betaproteobacteria > Burkholderiales > Alcaligenaceae > Achromobacter > Achromobacter mucicolens. Next base: position 2,485,337 of record NZ_CP123364.1, read on the forward strand.
GCTGCACGGCGTGGGCGGATCGCCCGCCAACCTGGAGCCCCTGGCCCAGGCGGTACGCGCGGCCTTTCCGAGCGCGGCGGTGCTGATCCCCGAAGGCTTCGAGCCCTTCGATGGCGGCGGCGCCGGCCGGCAGTGGTTCTCGGTGCGCGGCGTTACCGACGACAACCGCGTCGACCGCGTGGCCCAGGCCCTGCCGCGCCTGGAAGCCTACGTGCACGATGCGCAGGCCCGTTTCGGCCTGCTGCAGTCCGACACCGCGCTGGCCGGCTTTTCGCAGGGCGCCATCATGGCGCTGGAGCTGGTGCAGGCCCACGACGGCATGGCCGGACGCGTGATCGCGTTTTCGGGCCGCTACGCGCAACTGCCCAAAAGCGCCCCGCAGTACACCACCATCCATCTGCTGCACGGCGCCGACGATCCGGTCATGAGCGTGTCGCAGGCCCAGGCAGCCCAGGCCCGCCTGGCCGAACTGCACGGCGATTCCACCATCGACATCGCCACCCACGTCGGCCACGAACTGCATCCCGCCCTGATCCAGCGCGCCATCGTGCGCCTGCAGACCTGCGTGCCGCTGCGCAGTTGGGAAGCGGCGCTGGGGCTGAACCAGACGCCGCCGGACGGGGCGACGGTGCATTGATGGCGCCCCGCGCGAGCGACGCCGTCGGCGGCGCGCAAAGCATTTTCCGCGTGTTGCGCATCCTCAAGTACGTCGGGGCGGCCCCGGCGCGTGGCGTGGGCCTGACGGACGTGGTGCGCGATGTCGGCCTGACGCCGCCCACCGCGCATCGCATGCTCACGGCGCTGCTGCAGGAAGGCTTCCTGTCGCTCAATCCGCGCCTGAAGACCTACAGCCTTGGCCGCGAGTCCTACATCCTGGGGCTGGCGGCCGAAAGCCGGCACGGCATCAAGGCCATCGCCGAATCGGCCGTGCTGAGGCTGGCGCAGTCCACGGGCGACACCAGCTTCCTGTCGGTGCGCTCCGGGCACGAAGCGGTCTGCGTGGACCGCAAGACGGGCGACTTTCCCATCAAGATCCTGACGCTGGAAGTCGGCCACCGCCGCCCGTTGGGCGTTGGCGCGGGCAGCCTGGCCTTGCTGGCGTTCCTGCCCAATGACGATATCGAACGCGTGCTGGCGCGCTACGACGCCAGCGCGGCGCCCGACCTGCCATCGACCGACATGCTGCGCGAGGACATCGCCGCCGCGCGCCGGAACGGCTATGCGTTGAACCCGGGCCGCATCATTCCGGACATGCTGGGCGTGGGGGTGCCGGTGCTCGACCGCGAGCAGCACGTGGTGGCGGCGCTGAGCGTGGCAGCCATCCGGTCGCGCCTGTCCGGCGCGCGCCTGGCCGACGTGGTGGCTGCGCTGCAGCGCGCGGCGGCGGAATTGTCGGCGGACCTGGCCCCGCGCGTCTGATCGCGTCCCGGCCAGTCCGGTCCCGCCGGCTTTGCGCTAGCGTCCCGCGCAGGCCTTGCCGCCATCGACCGGCAGGCACACGCCGGTGATGTACTTGGCCTCGTCGCTTGCCAGAAACAGCGCGGCATGGGCCACGTCCCAGGCGTCGCCCATCCGCCCCATGGGGCTGGCGGCATTGCGCCGCCGCCGCATTTCCTCGACGTCATCGAACTGGCCCGCGATCTGTTTGTAGATCAACGGGGTGTCGATGACGCCGGGCAGCACCGCATTCACGCGGATATTGTCCGGCGCGTAACGCACGGCCAATGACCGCGTCAGGTGGTTCAACCCGGCCTTGGCGGCGTAGTAAGAGGTGTACGGATAGGAATTCACCTGGATCGAGGCCAGCGACGAGATGTTGACGATGCTGCCCGCGCCCTGCGCCAGCATGGCGGGCAGCACATGCTTGCAGGTCAGGAACACGCCGGTCAGGTTGGTGTCCAGCACGCGATGCCAGCTCTCCTCGGTGGCCTCGATGGGATCGCCCATTTCCGTGATGCCCACGTTGTTGTGCAGCACGTCGATGCGCCCGGCGGCCGCCAGCACGGCGGCGACCGCCGCCTGGATCTGCCCGGAATCGGTCACGTCGGCGGTCAATGCCTGGCAGCGCCCGCCTTCGGCTTCGATGATGCCGCAGGTTTCGCGGGCGGCCTCCGGCCGCAGGTCCACGGCGAATACCCACGCGCCTTCGCGTGCGTATAGGGCCGCCGCGGCCTTGCCGTTGCCCCATCCCGGCCCGGACGAGCCCGCGCCAAACACCAGCGCCACCTTGTCTTTCAGCCGCTGACCCATGTCATTCCGCCGAGATGTGCGCAAAGTCGGCGACCTTCTTCCACTTGGCCACGTCGCCCTGGATCATCGCGGCAAATGCCTCGGGCTTGTCGGCGACCACATACGCGCCCACGCCCGCGTACTTGGCCTGCACGTCCTTGTCCGCCAGCGCCTTGCGGGATGCGTCGTTCAGCTTGGCCAGCACGTCCTTGGGCAGGCCCGCGGGCGCCAGCAGGCCATTCCACATTTCCGCGTCGTAGTCCGGCAGACCCACTTCCGCGAACGTGGGCACGTCCGGCAACTGCGGCAGGCGGGACTTGGCGGCCACCACGATCGGGCGCAGGTTGCCCGACTGGATGTGCGCCATCGATGACGCGGCCGTATCCCACAGGATGGGCACCTGGCCGGCGATGACGTCATTGAGCGCGGGACCCGTGCCGCGATACGGCACGTGCATCATGTCCAGGCCCGACAGCGACTTGTAATACTCCATCGCCATGTGGGTGGCGCCGCCGTTGCCGGACGAGGCGTACGAATACTTGCCCGGGGCGCCCTTGATCAGGGCGGTGAACGACGCATAGTCCTTGGCCGGGAAGTTCTTGTTCACGACGATCACGCCAGGCACGCGGATGATCTGCGTGACCGGCGTGAAGTCCTTCACCGCGTCGTAGGGCAGGTTCTTGTACACGGCAGGGTTGGTGCCGTTGGTGCTGGACGTGCCCAGCAGCAGCGTGTAGCCGTCCGGGGCGGCCGAGGCCACGGCGCGGCTGCCCACGGTGCCGCCCGCGCCGCCGCGGTTCTCCACCACGACCGGCTGGCCGATCTGCTTGGCCAGCGCTTCGGCAAAGATGCGTCCGACCACGTCCGAGGTGCCGCCCGGCGGGAAGGGCACGATCAGGCGGATGGGACGGTCGGGGTAGGTGGCCTGCGCCGCGGCGGCGCCCGCCAGCGACAGGGTTGCCGCGGCGGCCGCGAGCTTGATCCAGGTTCTGCGCTTCATGAGGTTTGTCTCCTTGCTTGATATTGTTTTGTGTGTCGAACCGGGCGATGCGCGCCGCCCTCAGGCGATGCGGTCGCCCGGCTTGATCTTGGCCGCCCGGCTGTCCACGCCCGGCAGCATGTGCGCGGGGTCGCGCGTGACCACCACGTCAAGAATGGTGGGACGGTCCTTGCAGGCGTAGGCCTGCGCCAGCGCGGCGGGCAACTCCGCGGGATCCTCGACGCGGATGCCATTGCAGCCCAGCGCACGCGCCACGTTGGCGTAGTTCGTGTCCACCAGATCCGACGACTGGTAGCTGCCCGCGCCATACATCAGGTGCTGCAACGCCTTGATGTAACCCGACGCGGCGTTATTGACCACCACGAGCGTGAAGGCGAGCTTCATGCGCACCGCGGTTTCCAGTTCGCCCAGCGACATATTGCAGCCGCCGTCGCCGGTCAGGCTGACTACCTGGCGGCCGGGGGCCGCCGCGGCCGCGCCGATCGCGCCCGGGATGCCGTAGCCAATGGACGCAAAGCCGCGGTCGGGCACAAACCCGCGGCCGGCGCGCTTGGTGTCGAACAGCAACCCGCCCCAATGCGCGGCAAAGCCGCCGTCGGCCACCAGGATGCCGTCTTCGGGCAGCGAGGCATTGATCTCGTGCATCAGCCGCGCCATGCCGACGGGGCGGTCGCCGGAAGTCAGCTTTGCGTTGACCGATTCGCGCCACGCGTGCATGGCCTGGCCCACCTCGTCCACGTAGTCCTGGCGGGCAGGCGCGCCGTGGGCGGCCAGGCGCGCGTCCAGGTCCTCCAGCGTGGCACGCACGTCGCCCCACAGGCGCAGGGCGGGAGTGGTGGTGCGGTCGAATTCCTCGGCCACGATATCCAGATGGATGATCGGCGCGCCCGCAGCCAGCAGGTCGTAGCGGCGGGTTGCCACTTCGCCCAGCTTGCAGCCGACGACAAAGAGGCAGTCGGATTTGGCGATCAGGTCGTTGGCAATGCGGCTGTAGCGGCCGAAAAGCCCCGCGTTCAGCGGATCGCTGCAGGCGATCGCGCCCTTGCCGCTCATGGTGTGGGCGACGGGAATGCCGAATTTGCGTGCGAAGGCCTGGACGGTATCGGCGGCATCGCTGATGTGCACGCCGCCGCCGCACAGCATCAGCGGGCGGGAGGCCCCCGCGAGCATGCTTGCCGCTTGGGCCACGTCGTCAGCCGACGGACGGCAGCGCAGGGCGGGCGAGCGCCGGTAGTTGGGGCTGGAATAAAAGTCGTCGGCATCGAACGCATGGACCGCGTGCGCGATGTCTTCGGGCACGTCCAGCACCACGGGCCCCGGACGGCCGCTGGTGGCCACGGCAAACGCGCGCCGCACCAGCTCGGGAATGCGCTCGATCATCTCCACGCGCAGCACGTCTTTCACGACTGGGCGCAGCACCTCCAGCTGCCGGGCCTCCTGCGTCATGTTCTTCCACGAGTGCATCCGGTGCGAGTCGCCGACCAGCGCGACCAGCGCCGTGCCGGCGTTGTAGGCTTCGGCCAGTCCGGTCACCAGGTTGGTCGCGCCAGGACCCAGGGTCGCGTCGCACACGCCCGGGCGGCCGCTGACCTTGGTGTAGGCGTCGGCCGCGAACACCGCGCAGCGCTCGTCGTTGATCAGGTTGTGATTCAGGTTCAGGCGGCGCGCGGCGTCATAGAAGGGCAGGAGCTGGAAGCCGCCCATGCCGAACATCAGGCCGACCTCGTGCGCGGCAAACATGCGGGCGAGGGCTTCGCCTCCGGTGATTTCCAGTTTTTCCGACATGCGGGTAAGGCTCCTAGTGGGTGTCGCGCCCGGCGAGCAGGGCGTCGATAAAGGTTTTGAGCGGTGTGCCGACGCGGCAGCCCAGGTCGCGGGCGCGGGCGTTGGCCGAGGAGATGGTCCCTTCCTCGTAGCAGGAACGGGCGTCGCCGATGCGCGCGGTGTGCGCCGAGACGGTCAATGCGGCGATGCCGCGCTGCTGCAGCAGGGGCAGGCGTCCTATGCCGGCGCTGTCCTTGCCCATGCCCGCGTCGTTGAAGGTAACCAGGCGCGGGGACGCCCGGACACCATCGGACTGCAGGCCGGCCAGCCGTTCTCCGTGAGAGGCGGTGACGGCGATGAGGCCGTCGTCCTGCGCATCCACGAGCGACACGGAGTCGGCGCCCACCACGAGCGGGGCGCCGTCCGGGCCGGCCTTGATGACGATGCGGGATTCCTTGATGGCGGTGGGGCGGCCGGCGTTTGGCTGGGCGTGCGCGAGCCGCGCAGCGGCTTCGGAGACGGTCATGCCTGGCTCGCAGCCCAGTTCCTGGGCAAGCGCATTCACAAAGCTGATGACGCCGTGGCGCGCCATGTCTGCGCCATCGCCGATGCGGCAGCTGCGGTAGCTGGCGGTGGCGGCGGGCACGCCCCAACGTTGCAGGTCGTCCAGACCCGCAATGCCGGCGCGCTGCCAGCCCACGCCGGCGTCGTTCAGCACGACGGCGCGCACCTCGCCCCGTGCCGCGCAATAGGCGGCATAGCTGCCGCCATGCGACCCGGCGATCACGACGCGCCCGGCGTCCTCCCGCGTCAGCTTGGTGATGCTGTCCAGCACCCGCGCGTCCCGGATATTTTCCGGATGTTCCATATTATGAATTGTCCCCGTCCTACAGCGGTGGCTCCGTCGGGTCGGGGCTGCGCTGTCGAATCGTTTGATGTTGTTATCGCGTTCGGGACGATTCTAGGGGCGCGGGTTTTATGGAATCAATGCGATCCCCATAATATGGAATTGATTTTGCGGCCGGCTTACTGCTCCCAGCCTCCGCCCAGCGCCAGAAACACCGCGATCTGGTCGCTGGAGAGCTCCGCCTGCGAGGCCGCCAGCGCGCTTTCATTGCTGGCCAGCGTGCGCTCGGCGTCCAGCACGGTCAGGTAGTCCGTCTTGCCGTACTGGAACAGGCGCCGCGCCTGCGAAGCCGCTTCCGCGCTCTGGTCGCGGGCCGCGCGCAGGGCGGTGTCGCGGTCCAGTTGGCGGGCGTAGACGACCAGCGCGCTTTCGGTTTCGCGCAAGGCATTGAGCACGGTCGCGTCAAAGCGGGCGGCGGCGGCCTTGGTATTGGCTTGGGCCTCGGCGATGCGCGCTTGCGCGGCGCCCGTGTTGGGCACCGTCCAGGAGATCAGCGGACCCACGCTCCAGCTGAAAGTGCCCCGGTCGCCAAACATGGCGGCCGGACCACCCGATGCGGCGGACAGGCCCAGCGTGATCTTGGGATAAAGGTCGGCCGTGGCGACCCCGATGCGGGCCGTGGAGGCGGCCAGGGTGCGTTCCGCCTGGCGGATGTCGGGACGGCGGCGCAGCAGCTGCGCGCCATCGCCCACCGGGATGGTTTCGGTCAGCTTGGGGGCGCTGGCGCATTGCAGCAGCGTGGGCGAGATCTCGCCGGGCGTCTGGCCGGTCAGCGCCGCCAGGCGATACAGCGCCGTGCGCTGCTGGGCCTGGAACGGCGGCAGGTTGGCCTGCAATTGTTCAAGCTGGCTGCGCGCCCGCGTGACGTCCAGCGTGGTGCCCCGGCCAGCGCGCTGCAGTCGGCCGACGGCGTCGACCGATTCGCGCTGCACCTGCACGGAATGCTGCGCCGAGGCCAGCTGCATGCCCGCCGCGCACAGGTTGGCGTAGGCGCGCGCGGTCTCGGCCGCGACCGTCACGCGCGTGGCGTCGTACGCGGCCTGCGCGGCCTGCGCGTCGTCAGTAGAGGCTTCCACGGCGCGGCGGATCTGGCCGAACAGGTCCAGTTGATACGACACGCTGGCGCCGGTGGAGTAGGACCAGCGGTTGGGCGGATCGATGCCGGGCTGAAGCTCCTGCAAACCGGAGACGTGGCCGAACGTGGGCGAGGCATTGACGCCGATCGTCGGCTGCTGCTGGGCCTTCGTTTCCTGCACCGCGGCCTGGGCGCGTTCAAGGTTGGCGCTGGCCACGCGCAAGTCGGTGTTTGCGGCCAGGGCCTTTTCCACCAGGCCGTCCAGCGCCGGGTCGTTGTACAGACGCCACCAGTGGCCAGGGACCGCCTCTTGCCGGTACACGTCTTCCTGCGCTTGTACGAAGGAGGATTGCGCGCTCGGCCGCTGGGACACGGCCTCGCGCGGCACCTGGTAGTCGGGGCCCACGGCAGCGCATCCGGCCAGCGCGAGGGCCAGCGTCAGCGGAAGGAGAAATCTGGTTTTCATGGCAGGTACGGCTTGGCGTCGATAAGGAATTCAAGGGTTTTCGGAAAGCAGGGCGGTGCGGGCCGCTCCTCAGGAAGCGTGAGGCGCGGCGGCCGCGGGCTGGGGCGGGCGGTCGTCGACCGAGACGGTGGCGGTCTGGCCGGCGACCAGGCGCACGCCCTCGGGCACGTCGTCGATCTTCACGCGCACCGGAATGCGCTGCGCGAGGCGGACCCAGTTGAAGGTCGGGTTCACGTTGGGAAGCAGGTTCGCGCCGGTGCTGCGGTCGCGGTCCGCGATCCCCATGGCGATGCTTTCCACATGGCCGCGAATGTGGCGCGATTCGCCCATCAGCGTCACGGTGACGGGGTCGCCTTCGTGGATGCCGGGCAGCTTGGTTTCCTCGAAGTAGCCCTCGACGTAGAACGACCCGGCGTCCACCAGCGCCATCACGCCGTGGCCGGCCGTGGCGTACGAACCGGCGCGCAGGTCCAGGTTGGTGATGCGGCCATCGCTGGCAGCCACGACACGGCTACGCGCGAGGTTCAGGCGGGCAGTGTTCAGTTGCACCTGCGCCTGGGCGAGCGCGGCTTCGGTCTGCTGCACCTTGGTCTGGCTCTGTTCCACCGCTTCGGCCGCAACCAGCTGGCCGAGCGAGCGGTTGCGCTTGGCGTCGCGCAGCGCCTGGTCGTGCGCCACCTGCTGCGAACGCACGGAGGCCTGGGCCTGGTCGTACGCCAACTGGAAGCGGGCGCGGTCGATCTCGAACAGCAGGTCGCCGGCCTTCACGTCCTGGTTGTCGTGCACGGGCACGCTTGTCACCAGGCCGGACACGTCGGGCGCTACCTGCACCACATAGGCCTTGACGCGGCCATCGCGCGTCCAGGGCTCGACTTCATAGTGATCCCAAAGCTGCCAGCCGGCGTAAGCGGCGGCGGCGACGACAACGGCCGTCACTGCGAACTTGCCGATAGCAGCAGGGCGAAGGGCATTGGGGAGTTTCATACCTATCTCTGAAGAAAATAAGGGGAAATGAGGGAGACGCCGTACAGCAGCACCACGAAGAGCGCCAGGTCAAAGAGCGCGGGGTGCCACACCAGGCGATACAGCCCGGCGCGCGCCAGCACGCGCCGCACCGCCCAGGCCACGCCCAGGGTGACGACGCCCAGCACGAGCAGCCAGGGGAAGTAAATGCCGTAGAGATTGAATTCGCCGATCATGATGCGTGGCCCTCCAGCGTGGGATGGGCGGGTTGGAAGTCGGGCGCGTCGGGAAAGAAGGCGCGGCGGATGCCGACCAGCGCCACCACGGCGCGGTCGCGCGCGTGGGGCCCCTGCGGCGTGGCGGCCACGCTGCAGAGCGCGCGATCGATCTGCGCCAGGAACTCGGTTGTCTTGTCTTGCGTGCGCCCCGACGAACGCAGCCGGAAAAACTGCGCCAGGCTGTCGAGCACCGGCTGGATCGTGGATTCGGCCATCGGCAGATGGCGGCGCGCCCGCTGCAGTTCGGTGATGTCGCGGCCCACGCGCAAGTCCTTCAGCGCATCGGCGGCCACCAGGTCGTCGGGCCGCTTGGCCAGCGCCAGGCGCGGCTGCAAAAGGCCGATGCGGTCCAGCATGCGGGCGGCATAGGTGTGGCGAAACGGCGCGCGGGGCGCGCTGGCCAGCGTCGCCAGCTCTTTCCAGTTGGCGGCCTGGATGCGGCGCGCGCTCCAGTCGGCGCTGACCGTGCGGAAGATGGCGGCGATGATCGCGGCGGTGGCCACGCCGATGCACTGCGCGACCTGCGTGTCGATGAAGGACACGACGTCGGCGGTGTGGGTGTCTTGCAGCGCCATCGTGCCCAGGAATCCGAACAGCATGGCCATGGCCTTGCCGGTGCTGGCCGGGCGGGCAATGAAGACGCCCAGCACGAACGCGGTCGGCAGCATGGACAGCGCCAGCATCTCGAAGGAATGAATGGCCGGCATGATGCCCAGCAGATACAGCGCCGACAGCGGAATCGAATACACCGTGTAGGTCAGGAACTGCATGATGCCGGGCACGGGATTGTCCTGCGAGGCGAAAAAGCAGCTGAAGATCGCGGCCATCAGCGCGGCGGTGGCGCCGTTGCTCCATGCCGTGCCGATCCAGAAAAGGCAGCACACGGAAATGGCCAGGCCGGCGGCCAGCGCCGACAGCAGCGCCATGCCGTGGTCGCGATGCAGCGCGGCATTGGGGTCGCGGGCCGTGCGCGGGGTGCGCACCGGCGCGCCCTGCAACCCCGCGCGGATGTCGCGGCGCAGGGCCAGGCATTCGTCGTACGTGTCGATCAGTTCGCGCAGGCGCGTCATCAGGCTGGCCAGCAGCGCGTCGCGCCAGGTCGAGCGGCTGTCGATCCCGGGCGTCAGCCGGGTGACCGCGGCGCGCAGTTGGACGGCGGTCTCGTGCGAGGCCTGGGCGCCGGCATTGATCCATTCCGAAATATCGGCCAGCAGCGCCTGCACCGGTTCTGGCAGCGTTTGGCCGTCTGCCTGCAAGGCGCGCATGCGGTCTTCGACGGCGGACACGGCCGGCGTCAACGCCGCGATCTGGTCCTGCATGGCACGCACGGCGCCCGCGGTCCAGCGCAGATTGCTGGTGTCAAAGGGAACGTGGGTGGACAAGAGGCGCAATTGCGTAATGTCGTTGGCCAGCACGCGGCGGTCCTTGTCGCGCTGTTCGGCAGTCTTGCCGCTCAGCGTGTCGTGCATCCAGTTGCGTGCGTCGCGCACGGCCTTGTCCAGTTGCAGCGTCAGCGCGGGCGCCAGGCCGCGGGGCAGGACGATGCTGTGGATCAGCGTGGCGCACACGATGCCCAGGCTGATCTCCTCGACGCGGGCGAGGGCCGTGTCAAAGACCAGGGACGGGTCGGTGACGCTGGGAAAGCCGATCATGGCGGCGGTGTAGCCGGCCAGCATGAACAGATAGGACCGCGGCGTGCGGTCCAGCACCGACATGTACAGGCAGGCGCCCACCCACAGCACCATCGCGCCGGTCATGACGACGGGCGAGTTCGACAGGCGCGGCACCATGTAGACGGTGGCCGCCGACCCGGCGAAGGTGCCGATCAGGCGATACAGGGCCTTGGAACGCACCGCGCCGGACCACGGCTGGGCCACGACATAGGCGGTGGTCATCGCCCAGAACGGACGCGGCAAACCAATGCTGTAAGCCAGATAGAGCGCCATGATGGCGCTCAGGTAGCTCTTGAGCGAGAAGAGGGTTTCGCGGACGTTCGGCAGTTTCATGGCCGCGCGTCCTCTTGCGCGCCGGCGCCGCTGCGGCCCAGCGACACCTTCAAGGCGTCGAAGACGCGCAGGCAGGCCTGCAGATCCGATTCGCTGACACCCTGGAAGACGCGGCGGCGCAGTTCGACCAGCACCTCTTCGACCTGCGCGCGCAGCGCATGGCCGGCGTCGGTCAGATGCAGGGTGCGTGCGCGGCGGTCGTGGGGATCTTCGCGGCGTTCCATCAGGCCGGCGGCCACCAGCTGGTCCAGCACGCGCACGAGTGAGGGGCCTTCAACGCCCAAAGCTTCGGCCAGCGCGCCTTGGCGAACCCCGTCGCCAAGTCGGCCGGCCAGGATGACGGGCCACGCGGTTGCCTGGGAGAGTCCGTAGTCGGCAAGCGCCTTGTCGGCAGCGCCGCGATAGGCGCGCGACAGCACCATCAGGTTGGCGGTGGTGGCCATGAGCTGGGAGTCGGAAGGAGTAAGCATGGAATCGATTGTATCCTATCTATTAGCTTACTAATGATTGAAAATGGCGACTCTCTCGATAGATTTTCTCAATTGGGAAAATAACGGGGCGGTTTTCCGTGAGTGGAAAACTGGGGGTGGCACCCGTCCACCCCCTCAGGGATCAACCGTTGCAGTCGGCCCAGCAGTTCGGCGTTTCGTACAGACGCACGCGCGTCAGGCGCAGTTCAGCGCCGTAGTGGCCGTGGTAATGCGGCGCCAGCGTTTCAAACACGATGGTGGCCAGGTTTTCGGCCGTGGGGATGCGGTCCAGCACGACGGTCTTGTGACCGGGCAGCGTGTCCAGGAAGCCGCGCACGGCGGTGTCGCCTTCGAAGACCAGGAACGCGTGGTCCCAGATGTCCACGATGTGGGTCTTGGCGATGTGCTTGATCTCGGAGAAGTCCATGACCATGCCGTTGTCGGACTCGCCGGGCGCCTGCACCACGTCGCCCGTCAGGGTGATTTCCAGCACATAGCGGTGGCCGTGCAGGTTGCGGCACTGGCTGCGGTGGTCGGGAATGCGGTGGCCGGCGTCGAACTCGAGCCTGCGGGTCACGGAAATCATCGTGCGCTCCGCGAGGCGTGGGGGTAAATCATGGAATGCCTATGTATTTGTGGGTTTGCAGGCTGAGCCGCCATTGCGGATGCTGCATACAGTACTGGACGGCCTGCTCGGTGTTGGCTGCGCGCGCCGGACCGTCCATGGGTTGCAGGAAAAAGTGTTCGAAATCCAGGTGCGCGAAAGCGTCGGGCAGGGCGTTCAGTTGCGGGTAGACCAGCTTGAGCTCGTTGCCGCGTTCGACCACGACCGGGGCCGTGCCCTTGGGGCTGACGCAGATCCAGTCCACGCCGGCGGGCGGCTTGATGGTGCCGTTGGTTTCGATGGCGACGGTGAACCCGCGGGCGTGGATGGCGTCCAGCAGCGGCGTGTCCAGTTGAAGCAGCGGTTCGCCGCCCGTGAAGACCACGTAGCGGTTGTCGGCCCCGGGGCCCCAGGCCGCGGCGATGGCGTCGGCCAGCAGATCCGCCGTGGCGAATTTGCCGCCGCCGTCGCCGTCGGTGCCGATGAAGTCGGTGTCGCAGAAGGTGCAGGCGGCGCTGGCGCGGTCGCTTTCGCGGCCGGACCACAGATTACAGCCCGCGAACCGGCAAAATACCGCCGCGCGGCCTGCATGGGCGCCTTCGCCTTGCAAGGTCTTGAAGATTTCTTTGGCGGAGTAAGTCATGGGGAGTGCGGGCGGCTGGCCGCCCCGGATTCGAGCAAAAGCGCATCATTTTACTTGGCGCGGCCGATATCCGCCGAAAGACCCTGCGCCACGCGGGTTCGCCGCCGTTGGCAGGCGGGTGCGCCGCGCCCGGAAAATCGCGGGATCCGCATGCGCGCCGTTCTCCGTGCCTGCTGCGCGAAGCCTGCCGGCCCTGTAGACTTGCCGCCTATGTTTCACGTCCAAGACTCGCTATTCATCGACGAGCGCGACCTGACTTTCACCATGATCCGCGCGCAGGGCGCCGGCGGGCAGAACGTCAACAAGGTCTCCAGCGCCGTCCACCTGCGCTTCGATGTGCGCGCTTCCCGCCTGCCACCCGAGGTGCAGGATGCCGTGTGCGCGCTGAACGACCACCGCATCTCCAAGGAAGGCGTGATCGTCATCAAATCGCAGTCGTTCCGCAGCCAGGAAAAGAACCGCGCCGAGGCCATCGAGCGCCTGGTGGGCATGGTGCGGTCGGCCATCCGGGTGGACAAGCCGCGCCGCGCCACCAAGCCGACGCGCGCCTCGCAGCGCCGGCGCGTGCAGCGCAAGGTGCTGCACGGCGAGGTCAAGCGGCTGCGCGGCCGGGTGCAGGGCGATTAGAGGCCGCCATGGTCGACGCACGCCGCCGTTACCTGCTCACCCTTGCCGGGGTGTTTGCCGTCATCTGGGCGGCGCTGGCCATCGATCCGCACGACCGCTCGGCCTGGGCGCTGGAAAATGCGCTGGTGCTGGGCCTGGGCATCGTGCTTTTTGCCACGCGGCACGCGTTCGTGTTCTCGCGCGTGTCGTACACATTGATCTTCCTGTTTCTGTGCCTGCATACCATCGGGGCGCACTATACGTATTCCCTGGTCCCGTACGACGAGTGGTGGCGTGCCTTGACCGGGCGTACGCTCAACAGCCTCTTGGGCTGGGAGCGCAACAACTTCGACCGCGTCGTGCATTTCTCGTATGGCCTGCTGCTGGCCTACCCGATCCGCGAGATCTTCCTGCGCGTGGCCGAGGTGCGCGGGTTCTGGGCGTACTTCCTGCCGATGGACGTCACGCTGTCGACCTCGGCCCTGTACGAACTGATCGAGTGGGGCGCTGCCGAGTTCTTTGGCGGCGACCTGGGCGCGGCGTATCTGGGGACGCAGGGCGATATCTGGGATGCGCAGAAGGACATGGCGCTGGCGGCGCTGGGCGCGGTCATCGCCATGGCCATCACCGCCCTGGTCAACCGGAAAGCGCGGCGCGACGTCGCGCGTGACTGGGCCGACAGTCTGAAGCCCGAACGACGGCGGCACGCCGAAAATCCTTGAAGTCCATAGGGGCATGACGATATATCGCTTAAACCCGATATATGATTCGATAAATTGCGATATACCAATATGACCGCAACTTCCTCACGCACCGAGCAGGACGCCACGCAACCCGCGATCGACGCAGACGCCATTCTCAAGGCGCTCGCCAATCCGGTCCGCCGCGACATCCTGACCTGGCTGAAGACGCCGCACGCCCATTTCGAGGAACGCCCGGGCCACACCTTTGAACACGGGGTGTGCGCGGGCCATATCGATGATCGCTGCGGCCTGTCCCAGTCGACGGTGTCGTCGCATCTGGCCGTGCTGCAGCGCGCCGGCCTGATTTCAGCGACCAAGGTGGGGCAGTGGGTCTTTTTTCGTCGCAATGAACCCGTGATTGCCGCGTTTCTGCGGCAGTTGAACCAGGATATGTAGCCCGTCTGCCATACCCGCAAGCGCCCCATTGCCGGGACGAAAGGATGTTTCATGAACCCGTTGTTTGAACCGCTGAAAGTCGGCGACCTGACGCTGCGCAACCGTGTCGTGATGGCGCCGCTGACCCGTCAGCGCGCCAGCGCCGGCCGCGTGCCCAATGACCTGATGGTCGAGTACTACACCCAGCGCGCCGGTGCCGGCATGATCCTCACGGAAGCCACCGCGGTCACGCCGCAGGGCGTCGGCTACGCGGATACCCCGGGGCTGTGGTCGCCCGAACAGGTCAAGGGCTGGCGCAAGGTGACGTCCGCGGTGCACGACAAGGGCAGCGTGATCGTCGCGCAGCTCTGGCACGTGGGGCGCATTTCCGACCCGATGTTCCTGGACGGCGAACTGCCGGTCGCTCCCAGCGCCATCGCGGCCAAGGGCCATGTCAGCCATGTCCGTCCCAAGCGCGCCTACGTGACGCCGCGCGCCCTGGAAACCGCGGAGATCCCCGGCGTGGTCGAGGCTTACCGCCACGGCGCGCAGATGGCGATGGATGCGGGCTTCGACGGCGTCGAAGTGCATGCCGCCAACGGCTACCTGCTGGACCAGTTCCTGCAGGACAGCACCAACCATCGCACGGACCAGTACGGCGGCTCCATTGAAAACCGCGCGCGACTGCTGCTCGAAGTGGTCGAAGCTTGCGTGGCGGTCTGGGGCGCGGGCCGCGTCGGCGTGCATCTGTCGCCGCGCGCGGACGCCCACGACATGGGCGATTCGGATCTGCCCGGCCTGTTCGGCTATGTGGCGCGTGAACTGGGCGAGCGCGGCATCGCCTTCCTGTGTGCCCGCGAACACGAAGGTCCGGACAGCCTGGCGCCGATGATGAAGGCCGAATTCGGCGGCGTGTTCATCGCCAACGAAGGCTACACGCGCGAAACCGCCGAGGCCGCCGTGGCCGCCGGCCGTGCCGACGCCGTGGCGTTTGGCGTGCCGTACATCGCCACGCCTGATCTGGCCGAGCGTCTGCAGCAAAATGCGCCGCTCAACACGCCGAACCCGGCCACGTTCTACGCATCGGGCCCGGAAGGCTATACCGACTACCCGGCAATGGCGGCCTGACGTTCAGAGTGCGGCGCGCATCGGATAGGTAAACCATCCGAAGTGCGCCGCGTTCAGCCCCAGATGCGCCAGTACGGCGGCGGCCAGGCCGCCGTAGCGGTAGGCCACGCCGTATCCCACCCCCGCCAACGCCGCCAGCAGCATCCACTGCCACCCGCCGGCGTAGTGCGCCAGCCCGAACAGCGCGGCCGCCACGGCCAGCGCCGCCCAGGCGCCCCACGGATGATGACGCCACCATTGCGTCAGACGCTCCTGCACATATCCTCGAAACAACGCCTCTTCGGCCAGCGTGACGAGCAGGGCGTTGTTCAGCAGCCAGATCCACCCGGAAGCGGGCCACTTGGGCGCCCATCCCACCACCCCCAACGCCAGCGCCAAGCCCAAACAGGCCGTCACTGCGCCCGCGCACGCCAGCAACGCCGCCTGCAAGGTCAGCCGCGCATGCGCCGCGGCCATCGGCGGGGCCAACACCAGCACCACCCAGAACCCCACGAGCGGCTTGTCCATATTCAGGTACATGCCGAACGGCACCGCGTCTGGCGTGAGCGGCGCGGGCGCAATGACGCGCAGGTTGTGAAAACCGGGCAACAGATGGGCAAAGAGCAGCACGGCCACGGCGACGAAGAGCGCATGACCGGCCGCGCGCGATGCCGGCCCTGCGCCGGCGCGCACCAGCGCGGCCGCAGCAAGCAGCAGTGCCGGCCACGCCAGCGCCACGGGATCCACGACGCCGTCGGCCAATGCCCAGGCCCACGCCACCGCCAGGGGGGCTAGCGCCCAGCGGCGCGTGCCAGGCGGCCACAAGAGGGCGGCGGCCAGGAACAGGGCAAACCACGGCATGACGTGCGGCATCGGCGGGTGGGAGGCTATCGCGAAGGCCTGAGTGTACGCGCGCGCCCGCGCCGGCTTTGCCTTGCCGGTGATTTCAGGCGACCATGCGGCAGCGGCGGCACATGCCCCGCATGTCAGGCGGACATGGCGCCGCCAGCAATGGAGTCAGGAATGAAGACAATCGCGTGGTTGATGCTGGCCGCGGCGCTGCTGCCGTTCGTGTGCACGATCATCGCCAAGGCAGGCGGCAAGAAGTTCGACAACAACGATCCGCGCGCGTGGCTGGCGCGGCAGGATGGGTGGCGCGCGCGGGCAAATGCCGCGCAGGTCAACACATTCGAAGCGTTGCCGTTTTTCTACGCCGCGGTGTTGTTCGCGCTGTACAACCAGGCCTCGCCCGCGCACGTTGCCACGCTGATGGCGTGCTGGCTGGGCACGCGGCTGGGATACCTGGCGATGTACCTGGCGAACTGGGGCGCGCTGCGCTCGCTGGTCTGGACGGCGGGCGTGGGGTTCGTGATCGCGATCCTGTTCGCGGGCGTCTGAACCTGCGGCGCACGACCCAATGAGACTGGCCGCGGCGTTACGCGCCGCGGCCGCCCGGCATCACTTCCACTCGAACATGGCGCGCGCGGTGCCCGTGCCTTGCACCGTGACCTCACGGTCCTGCGCCTGGCCGTCGTACGTGGCCGATATCTTGTAGCTGCCCGCAGGCAGCTTCACCAGCATGTAGGGGCCTTGCGACGTGGTCTGCAGCACGGCCTTGCCTTGGGCGTCCCGAATGGCGACGGTCACGTCGGCCACGTAATCGGCCTTGCCGCCGCGTTGGGCGGCAAAGGTCAGCGCCAGCGGATAGCTGCTGGACGCGGCCTTCATGGCTTCCGATTCGTCGATGCCGATGCCGCCGCTGACGTACTCCACCGTGCCCTGATGCTGCACGGGCGGCATGCCCGCCTGGGCGGTGGACAGGACGCCTGCAATGGCCATGCTGCCCAGGGCCATGGCGGCGGCCATCGTGCAGCGTTCAAAACGTTTGTTCATGGAATTCTCCTGCAGGAAAACCGGCGGGGCAGCGCGTTGTGGCTGCCCCCGGCGGTAGCTTGCAACGATTCGACTTGACCGCGCAAGGCGAGTTCGCGTCCGTCCGCCTAGGAAATCAACCGTTTGTATCAGGCGCCGCGTGCCGGGTCGCTGCCGCCGGCCTCGTGCCAGGAAAACGTCAGCTGGCTGACGCCGCTGACAGCGCCATCCGGGGCAAAACGCCGTTCCTCGAGCTGGGCGGCGCCGTTGCCATGCAGCGCCATCACGCTGGAACTGCGCGTGCCGTACGTCGCGCTGACGATGAAGGGGCTGCTCAGCAGTCGCTCGCGGTCGGGCGGCAGGCCGGTGGCGGGCAAGTCTGCATCGTCCGCCGGGCTGCGGTCGGCGAGCGCGGTGAACAGCGCGGGCAGGTCCGGCTGCGGCTGGTGGTGCAGCACGGCGGTGAACGCGGCCTTGGTTCGCGCCAGCTTGGGCCAAGGCGTGTCCAGCAGGTGATTTGACAGGGCATAGATGCCGGGCGCCAGCGCGCGCGGCCCGCCGTCGCGGTTGCTCAGGTACCACGCCTGGCGGGCGTCGCCCACGATCAGGTTGAAGCCGTTATAGGCCTGGTCCACGTCATGCACCGTTTCCAGATACGCCTGCGGCGTCATGGCGCCGCGCAGAAAGTCCTCGACCAGCGCGCCGCGCGACGGCGCGTCGTCCAGATGCCGGCCGGGCTCGCGAAAGTTGGTGACCAGCGCGTAGCGCCCCTCGGTCGTCGCGCCCATCCACGTGCCGCCCGCCTGGCCGTCGCGCCCGGCGTAGATATTCGGGGCGTCCGGCCATTGCGCGGCGGGCAGGGTGGGACGCGCGTGAAACTCGTCGCGGTTCGCGGCGATCAGGACGGGGATGCCGGGCAAGAAGTGCAGGGCCAGTACGGCAAGACACATGATTCAGACCTGATGAAGGGGGGAGGGATTGGCAGGGCGGCCGGGCGCGGCGGTGAAGTCGGGTCCGGCCAGCGTGGCGCGCAAGGCTTCGATCTGCGCGGCGACGTCGCGCAGCGCGGGCGAAGGCGTCGAGATCGCATCGCCAGGCACGGGCAGGCCCTGTTCGACGGAGCCGGCAATGCGATCCAGGGCGGCGGCCAGTTGGGCGACCTCGGCGGCGGGCGGCGCGGCCTGGCCGTCAGGCAGCGACCAGGCCGTGTCCGAGATGGCGTTGGCCACGCGTTCCAGCGCCACTTCGACCGGCCACCAGGCCAGCGCGCGGCGGCTGACCAGCCGGGGCTCGGACAGCCCGCGCTGCAAGGCGATGCGCAGGTCCGACAGGCGCGAGTAGGCGCGGGCGCGCAGGTCGTGCCGTTTGTCGGGATCGGCCTGAAAGACCGTGTTCAGGTACGCCGCCAGCGTGGACGTGGCCGAGGACACGGCATGGTCCAGATTGCTGCGTTCGATCCGGATCCAGGGCAGATAGCCCACCAGCAATACGATGGCCGCCGCGACGCCCACGTCCACCAGCCGGGCCAGCGCAATGGCCCAGCTCCCCGGCTGCAGCGCGCCGATCAGCAGCATGAGGATGGGCAGCATGATGGCCGAAAACAACCCATAGTTGCGCCGTATCGACCACGGCAGCAGCGCGGCCAGCGCGGCAACCGTCAACAGGCTGGCAAGGCCGCCCCGGTCCAGCGCGAGGACGGTGGCGCTGATGCCCACGCCCACCACGCTGCCCGCGCAGCTTTGCAGCGCGCGCGCGAACACCGAGCCGAAGTTGGGCTTGAACACCACCACGACGACGAGCGGCACCCAGTAGGACCGCGGCAGCGCGGCCGCCAGGGCGACAGCCTCGGCGGCAAGCAGGCACAGCCCCAGACGCACGAGATACCGCACCGTCGTCGGTCCGGGCCGGTACGTGCGGACCAGCACGCGCCAAGGCGTACGCGCGGGTGCGGGTTGCAGCGTCGCGAAGGCGTCGGGCTGCGCGGCGCGGGCGCCGTTCAGCAACAGTTGCACCTGCTCCAGCGCCTCGGCCAGCTGCGGCATGCCGGCCCGGCGCAGGGCGGCGATGTCGTCGCGCGCGTCCGGTTCGGCATCGTTTTCGACCCGGTCGGCCACGTGGTTCATGACGCGGGCGCACTCGGGCGGCAGTACCCGGCCGGCGCGCGCCAGCGTCAACGCGGCATTGGTGAGCGGCGTGCAGGCCTGCAACTGCGCGGCCAGGCGCGCCAGCCGCGGCGTCGGGCCGGCCGACCGGCCACGCGCGGCCAGCACGGTGTCATAGGCGGCGGTCATGGCCGCTTCCATGTCGCGGCGCGCGGCCATGACCCGCGAGGTGCCGATCGCCGTGAACATTGCCGCCAGCTTGCGGTAGGCCTGCGCCACCGCGGCCCGCTCCGGCGCGATGGGGTTCACCACCCACCCGGACAGCGTCAGCGCCAGGCCGAACAGCCCGCCCGCGCCGACCAGCACCGGCGGCATCCACGCGGGCAGCGTGGACGTCAAGCTGGAGCCGACGATGACGTAGGTGGCAAATTGCAGCGTGGCGACGGCGGCGATGTTGTTGAAAGTGCCGACCAGGCTGGCCGCCAGCACCAGCACCATCATGGCCGCGGAGGTCCACAGGCCGTGCCCGGCGATCAGGTTGCCCAGCAGGTAACCCAAGGCGCCGCCGAACACCGTGGACCCGATCGAAAGCGCCCGGTTGCGGTAGGGGCCGCCGTTGTCGCCCGTGATGGCGGGCAGCGCGCCCAGCGCCACCAGCGCGGCCGCCGCGCCCTGGTCCAGCGCCATGCCCACCGCCGTCGGCAGGCCGATGGCCAGCGCGGCGCGCAGCATCACCCACGGATTCACCGGCGACGGCTCCATGTGCGCCAGGCTCATCAGCCAGCGCATGTTCGAGGCGTGCGCGACGCGGCTTATGGATGGGCGGGACACGGTGGCCTCATGGGCGGCTGTCAGGCCTTGATGAGCGGCGCCTCTTCAGGCGCGGCCAGGCGGAAGTAGTCGTCGGTGTTTAGCAGGATGGACGCGTCCAGGCGTCCCGCGTTGAACACGATTTCGGCGTGGCGTTCGCGCAGGCTGGGGTCCACCAGTAGCGTCAGGTCCGGATTGAAACTGAAGGGCGGAATCGCGCCGATCTCGCAGCCGGTCAATTCGCGCGCCAGGTCCTGCGACGCGAGCGAGGCCTTCTTGCCGCCGGCCGCCCGCGCAATGGCGTCCAGGTCGGCCTGCTTGTCCGCGGGAAAGACGGCCAGCACGTTCTTGCGAAGGTTGGAAGAGATCTTTACGCGGCAGACCAGCGCCTTCGCGCCCTGGCTGACCTCGGTGCCGCGAATGGCGGCGACCTCGACGGAACGCCCGGCCGCGGCATGTTCAAGCAGGCGGTAACGGGCCTGGTTCTGGATGAGCAGGGCTTGCAGGCGTTCGAAGACTTCCATGGGACTCGGGGCAGAAGCGGCCGGGGGTCGGCCTTGTACGCGAAATCATACGCCCGCGGCGCGCTAGATTTCCCCGGTGAATGCGTAGCCCCAGCCCCACACGGTACGGATGGGCAATTCCACGTCGACGTCCTGGGCCTTGCGCCGCAGGCGGCTGACGACGACGTCCGTGCGGCGGACGGATTCGCGGCCGGAATGCGGATCGATGCCCGGCGGGTCGCCGCGCGGCATGCGCTTGTCGGGCGAGCCGGTCAGCTTGAGCAGGAAGTCGCGTTCGGCCTGGGTCAGCGCCAGGCGCGTGCCGTGGGGGCTGACGAGCGTCCAGGCCGCGTCCAGGAATTGCCACTTGCCGGTCGGTTCGGCGGGGGCTGCGGCCACGGCTGGGCGCGGCTCGGCCTCGGGGGCGCGGCGGCCGGCGGCGGTGGGCACGCGGCGCACAAGCGCCTGCAGGGCGGCCGCGATCTCGCCCGTGGCGACGTCGGGCGAAAAGCAGGCGTCGGCGCCGCAGTGCAGGCCCAGGATGCGGTTCTCGGGGGTGTCGAAGGCGGAAATGGCGACGATGCCGGCGGTGGTGTCCATGGCGCGCAGACCTGCGACGGCCATGCAGAGATCGGTAAATTCGGCTTGCATCACGAGCAGCGGGGTGCGGCGGGCCTGGAACAGGCGGAACAGTCCGTTGGAGTCTTCGCAAGGACGCGGCGAGAACCCCATTTCGGCCAGTTCCTCGCTGCGGCGCACGCGCTGGCCGGCGTCGGGAGCGAAGACGATCAGGTCTAATAGGTCATTCATGAATCGGTGTAAACATCATGCAGCTTGAGCACAGGCATGATGCAACGGTTACACCGCTTTCCAAAAAGCGCTCAACGACACTTTCCTACCCGAATTCTCGGCCATGGGCGCGGGAATCGCCTTTTGGCGGCTCACGGCACGACGGCAACCGCCTCATTCCACCATCCGCCGCCCAGCGCTTGTAACAAGGCGGCCGTGTCGGTGTAGCGCGCCGCGTCGGCCTCGATGCGCGAAATCCGCGTCTGTAACACCTGCCGCTGGCTGTCCAGCAGGCTCAGGTGGCTGATGCCGCCGGCCTGGTAGCGGCCCGCGGCGATGCGGCCGGCGTCGTCCGCGCGGCGCCAGGCGTCGTCATAGGCCGCGAAGGCCTCGCCGTCCGTCTGCAGCGCGCGCAGCGCATCGGCCACCTGGCGCAAACCATCCAGCACGGTCTGGCGGTAGGCCGCCGCGGCCGCATCATACGCGGCTTCGGCCGAGCGCTTGCGCGCGCGCAGCTCGCCGCCGTGAAAGAGCGGCTGGACAAGGCCCAGGCCAAGATTCCAGACATTCACGCCATTGGCCAGTTCGTTCGCGCCCGTGCGCTGGGAACCGAAGCTGGCGGTCAGCGTGAACTGCGGATACAGGTTGGCCGTGGCAACGCCCACGTCGGCCGATGCCTTGTGCCACAGGGCTTCGGCGGCCAGGATGTCGGGCCGCTGGCGCGTCAGCGCCGAGGGCACGCCCGTGGGCACATCCGGCGGCAGCGTCAGGTCCGCCAGGCGCAGCGGGGGCGACTGCAGGCTGGCGGGCGGCATGCCCAGGTAGGTCGCAAGCTGATGGGTCACCTGCGCCAGCTGGTATTCCAGCGGCGGCAGGGTGGCGCGCGTCTGCGCGACCAGCAGCTCCTGGTTGCGCAGGTCGGCCAGGGCGATGCCGCCCGCCTCCAGCCGTTTCTGCATGATGTCCTGCTGGTTCCCCTGCGCGGCCAGCAGATCGCGCGTGGCCGCCAGCCGCTCGGCCAGGTCCGCCTGGCGGATGGCGGCGGTGACGACGTTGGCCGCCAGAGACATGCGTGCCGCCTGCAGTTCGTGGGCCTGGTAATCCATTTGCGCAGCCAGGCTTTCCAGCGCGCGGCGGTTGGCGCCGAACACGTCCAGGGTGTAGGACACGTCGATGGAGGCGTTGTAGAGCGTGAAGGGCGGGGGCGGCTCGGCGACCGGCACGCCATAGGCCGCCGGATCCACCTTCTTGCGGGCTGCCGACAGGTTGCCGTCCACCGCGGGCAGCATGCGCCCGCCGGTGTCGGCGGCCAGGTCTTCCTGCGCCTGCCGCAACCGCGCGCGCGCCTCATCCAGCGTGGGGCTGGCGTCGAGCGCCTGGCGCACCAGCCGGTCCAGCGGCTCCGACTGGAACAACCGCCACCACTGCCCGGGGATGTCGGCGCCCGCCTGCAGGCGTTGCTGTCCCGGCGGCAGCGCGTCCTGTCCGGGCGTATAGGACGACACGGCGGGCGCGGCCGGCTTGTCGAAGTCGGGGCCGACCGCGCAGGCGGTCACGAGGGCGCAGAGCGCCGAGACGGCCAGGGGGCGGGAAGCGGGCAGGTGGCGGGCGCGGAGCATGGGATCAATCCAGGGTGCGGCGGTAGAACTTCACGGCGGCGGTCATCACGATGACGGTGAACAGCATCAGCGGCCAGATGTTGGGCCACAGGTCCCACCAGCCGTTGCCCTTGAGCAGGATCCCGCGGATCAGCCGGTTGAAGTACGTCAGCGGCAGCAGGTTGCCCAGGTGCTGCGCCCACATCGGCATGCCCTGGAACGGAAACATGAAGCCGGACAGCAGCATGTTCGGCAGGAAATAGAACATGGTCAGCTGCATGGCCTGAAGCTGGTTCTGCGCCAGCGACGACAGCGTGATGCCGACCGTCAGGTTTGCCGCGACGAACAGCAGCGCGGCCAGGTAGACGGACAGCAGGCTGCCCATGACGGGCACGTGGAACACGAAATGCGCCGCCGCGAGAATGATGGTGGCCTGGATGAGACCAATGGCGATGTAGGGCACGATCTTGCCGGTCATCACCTCGATCGGCCGCACCGGCATCGCCAGCAGGTTTTCCATGGTGCCGCGCTCTCGCTCGCGGGTCATCGCCAGCCCGGTCATCATCACCAGCGTCATGGTCAGGATCACGCCCATCAGCCCCGGCACCGTGTTGTATTGCGAGATCTGTTCTTCGTTGTAGAGCTGGTGGATGCGCACGTCGAAGGGCGGCTGGCCGCCCGCCAGGCTTGCCAGCGGCCCGGTCAGGTCCTTCTGCGCAACGGCCTGGGTGAGCTGGGTGGCCGCGCCCAGCGCCATGCCGGTGGCCATGGGGTCGGTAGCGTCCGCCTCGATCAGCAGGGCGGGGCGTTCGCCGCGCAACAGGCTGCGGGTGAAGTCGGGCGGGATGGTCACGACGAACAGCACGCGGCCCTGCGCCAGGGCGGCGCGGCCCGCTTCCTCGGTGTCCAGTTCCTCGACGATGTGAAAGTAGTCCGACGAACGCATCGCCGCGATGAAGCTGCGCGTGAACGGGCTGTGGTCCGAGGCGATGATGGCGGTGGGCATCTGGCGCGGGTCGGTATTGATGGCGTACCCGAAGAGCGCCAGCTGCATGATGGGCAGGCCGACGATCATGCCGAAGGTGATACGGTCGCGGCGCAGCTGCAGGAATTCCTTGAGCACCATGCTCCACCAGCGCGACCACGAAAAGCCGTTCAGGCGCGCGGTCATGGCTGGCTCGCAAAGTTGTCGGTGGACCGGTTCATCAGGTAGATGAAGACGTCTTCCAGGCTCGTGTCCACGCGTTCCAGCCGCAGGTCCTGGCCCGCGATGGCCGCGCGCAGCGTGCTTCCCAGCTGCGCCGCGTCCTTGCCGCTGACATGCAGCGCCGACCCGAACGCGACCGTCTGGTCGACCCCGGGCGCGCCGCGCAGCTGCTGGCCCAGCGGAACCAGGTTGGCGCCGTGGATCGCCCAGGTGGTCAGGTCCTGTTCGGCGATGACCTCGTCGGCGGTGCCCTGCGTGAGCAGCTTGCCGTACGAAATGTAGGCCAGCTTGTGGCAGCGTTCGGCCTCGTCCATGTAGTGGGTGCTGACCAGCACCGAGATGCCGCGCGCCGCCAGTTCATGCAGCTGCTCCCAGAAATCGCGCCGCGCCGTCGGGTCCACGCCGGCGGTGGGCTCGTCCAGCAGCAGCAGCCGTGGCTGGTGCAGCAGGCAGGCGGCCAGCGCCAGCCGCTGCTTCCAGCCGCCGGACAACGATCCCGTCAACTGTCCCGCGCGGCTTTGCAGCCCCAGATCCTGCAGCGCGCGGTCCACGGCCTCCTTGCGCTGGTCCATTCCGTACATGCGCGCCACGAAATCCAGGTTCTCGCGGATGGTCAGGTCTTCCCAGTACGAGAACTTCTGCGTCATGTAGCCGACGTTGCGCTTGATCTGGGCGCTGTCGCGCAGGATGTCGTAGCCCAGGCAGGTGCCGCTGCCCGAATCCGGCGTGAGCAGGCCGCACATGAGGCGGATGCAGGTTGTCTTGCCGCTGCCGTTGGGGCCCAGGAAGCCGAAGATTTCGCCCTCGCGCACCTGCAGCGTCACGTCATTCACGACGTGCTTGTTGCCGAAGTGCTTGTTCAGGCCGTGAACGTCGATGACGTTGGTGGCGGAGCCGGGGGCGCTCATGGCAGGGTGGCCTCCACCGGCTGGCCCGGATGCAGCCGCGCCGCCACGTCGGCAGCGGGGCGCGCTTCCACCATGTACACGAGCTTGCTGCGGCTTTCGCGGCTGTAGATCACGGGCGGGGTGTATTCGGCCTGATCCGATACGTAATCGATGCGCACGGGTATCGGATCGCCGCAGCCATCGCAGCGCAGCGTGGCCTGTTGCCCGATCTTCAGCGACCCCACGACCGTCTCCGGCACAAAAAAGCGCACCTTGATGTTGCCGGGCGGCAGCAGGCTGACGACGGGGCTGCCGGCGGGCACCCATTCGCCCACCCGGTACATCGTGTCGAACACCCGGCCCGCGGACGGCGCGGCCAGCTGCTTCTGGGCCAGCGTCCATTCGGCTTGCGCCAGCGCGGCGTCGGCCGCCTCCACTTGCGAGGCCTGCGCGCGCCGCGCGTCGTCGCGCCCCGGCAGCCGGTTCACCTCGACCTGCGCCTGCAGTTCGCGCACGCGCGCCGCGTCCGACTGCGCCTGCTCGCGGCTATCGTCCAGCTGCGAACGCGGGATGCCGCCGATGCGGAACTGCGCATTGTCGCGGGCAAGCTGCGCGGCGGACCGCCGGCTGGCCGCCTGCGCCTGCGCCAATTGCGCCAGGCTGACGTCGACTTCGGGGGGCCGCTTTCCGGTGGCGATGTCCTCCAGCTGGGCGCGCGCCGCCGACAGCTCGGCCTGGGCCTGATCGCGCGCGGCGGCTTCGCGCGTGGCGTCCAGTGTGTAGAGCGGCTGGTTGGCGTCGACCTGCTGGCCGCGCCGCACCGCCAGCGTGTCCAGGCGCCCCGGCTCGGACGAGGCCACATAGACGTAGTCGCCCTCCACGTAGCCCTGGTAGAAGGCCTGGTCGTGGTTGCCGCAGCCGAAAAGCGTCAGCAAGGCCAGGGAAGCGGGCAGAAGGCGGAGGGTGCGCATGGTCAGCGTCCTGAAGACGAGGAGGTTGGCGGCGTGGTGGGCGCAAAGAGGCCGCCGGTCAGCATGGCGATCGCGTGGCGCGCGATCGCGTCGTTGTCGATGGTCTGCGCCACCGGGTCGTTCTGCCAGATGCGGCGCCATAAATTCGACGTGGCCAGCGGCAGCAGCGTCATGCCCAGAATGGACAGGAACACCAGGCGCGGTTCCACCCCCGGCGTGATGGCGCCGCGCCGCTGGCATTCGGCAATGAGGCCAGCAAACGCCTGAAGCCGGTCCGACGGCAGATGGCGCAGCACGCGATCGCGCAGCTGGCCGCCTTCGTTGACAACTTCGTGCATCCACAGCGAGGGCAGCCAGGGCTTTTCGGTCGCGCTCTGGACCACGCGGCCCACGATTTCCGTGATGAAGCCGCGCGCCGCCGACGCCGGATCGGGCAGGGGGGGCGCGGGCGTGCCGCCAGCAGGTGGGCCATCAGCAGCCGGCCCTCCGGCGGCTCCACCCGGCTCAAGCGGCACGGGCGCCCAGACATAGCCGATGACGGGCACGATCCGCTCCAGCACCACGGCGTCGATCAATTGGTCGCGGCTCTTGAAGTAGTAATGCAGCATCGCCGGCGTGACACCCGCGCGCTGCGCGATGTTGGCGATCGTGGTGGCGGCCACGCCCTGCGCGGCGAACAGCTGCGTGGCCAGATCCAGCAGATTGGCGCGCGCGGTGGCGTTTTCCGGACGCGGCGGCCGCCCGGGACGGCGAGGGGGCGAAGAAGGGGATGCGGAAGCCATGCGTTGGATTCTAATTAAAGAATTAATTAATTAAAAGGGGGCTCGATCATCAGGGTTTCAGCAGTTGCCGGCGGCTTGCGATGGTGTAATGGTCCGGTTCCCCACCACGCCGCCCGGGCGTGTCGCGAGGCCCGGCCGGCTCCATGAAGGAGGCCGCACACCATGCCCCAATCCGCTTCAACCAACCGCCGTATCGTGCTTGCCGCGCGGCCGCACGGCGTGCCCGCCGATACCGACTTCCGCCTGGAAACGGGCGAAGTCCCCCAACCCGGCCCGGGCCAGGTGCTGCTGCGCACGGTCTACCTGTCGCTCGACCCCTACATGCGCGGCCGCATGAGCGATGCTCCGTCGTACGCCGAGCCCGTGCAGATTGGCGAACCGATGGTCGGCGGCACCGTCACGCGGGTCCAGGCCTCGAATAATCCGCAGTTTCCAGTCGGCGAATGGGTGCTGGCGCAGACCGGGTGGCAGGACTACGCCGTGTCCGACGGCGCGGGCCTGCTGCGCCTGGGCGCCCACCCCGAAAACCCGTCCTGGTCGCTGGGCGTGCTGGGCATGCCCGGCTTTACCGGCTACATGGGACTGCTGGACATCGGCCAGCCCAAGGCGGGCGAAACCGTCGTCGTGGCCGCTGCCAGCGGGGCGGTGGGCGCGGTGGTGGGCCAGATCGCCAAGATCCACGGCTGCAAGGTCGTGGGCATTGCCGGCGGACCCGACAAGTGCCGCTACGTGGTCCAGGAGCTGGGCTTTGACGAATGCCTGGACCATCGGCAGCCGGACCTGGCAGGCCGCCTGGCCGCGGCCGTGCCCCAAGGCATCGACGTGTATTTCGAAAACGTCGGCGGCGCCGTCTTCGATGCCGTGCTGCCGCTCTTGACCCCGCGAGCCCGCGTGCCGGTCTGCGGACTGATCTCGGCCTATAACGCGACCAGCCAGCCCGAGGGCCCGGACCGGCTCGCGCTGCTCATGCGCACCATCCTGACGAAGCGGCTGAAAATGCAGGGGTTCATCATTTTCAACGAGTACGCGCACCGCTACGGTGAATTCCGCGACGCCATGCTGGACCTCATCAAGCAAGGCCGCATCAAGTATCGTGAAGACGTGGTCGACGGCCTGGAGAACGCCCCGCGCGGGCTGATCGGGCTGCTCAAGGGCGAAAATGCCGGCAAACGCATTGTGCGGGTCGGCCCTGACGAATGGAGCGCTACATGAACATCCTGATCGTGCTGACTTCCCACGACACGCTGGGCAACACGGGACGCAAGACGGGCTTCTGGCTTGAAGAGTTTGCGGCGCCGTATTACGCGTTCCTGGACGCCGGCGCCAAGCTCACGCTGGCCTCGCCGCTGGGCGGCCAGCCGCCGCTCGATCCCAAGAGCGACGATCCCGACGCGCAGACGGACGACACGCGCCGCTTCAAGCAAGACAGCGACGCGCAGCGCGTGCTGGCATCCACGCGCCGGCTGTCCGAGGTGCAGGCCTCGGACTACGACGCGGTCTTCTATCCCGGCGGCCACGGCCCGCTGTGGGACCTGGCCGAAGACAACAATTCGGTGGCGCTGATCGAAACCATGCTGGCCGCCGGCAAGCCGGTATCGGCCGTGTGCCATGCGCCCGGCGTGTTGCGTCACGCCAAGACCGCCGACGGCAAGCCGCTGGTGCAGGGCAGGCAGGTCACGGGCTTTTCCAACGCAGAAGAAGCGGCCGTGCAGTTGACCGATGTCGTGCCGTTTCTGGTCGAGGACGAACTGAAAAAGCTGGGCGGGCTGTACAGCAGCGGGCCGGACTGGCAGCCGCACGTGGTCAGCGATGGCCTGCTCATCACGGGGCAGAATCCCGGCTCGTCGGTGGGCGTGGCGCGCGCGCTGCTGGAACGCCTGAAGGACTGACCGCCGCCGGGCGCGCAGGGCAGGACATGAGCCGGGCCGCACGCCAAGCGCGATGCGGCCCGGCATTGTGGCGGATTGTGTCAGAATCCCGCCTTTCTGAACTGAGCGCGCCGTCATGCCGTTGCGGCGCGCGTGCTTTCCAATGCCCCCCGACGTCCCCGATCTCCCAGCAGGAACTTATGAAGCGGCGCTTTTCGCCGCCATGCAGGCGCGCGACCCGGCCACTGGCCGGCATTGCAAAAGGGTGATGGCGCTAAGCGTTGCGCTGGCCCGGGCCTGCGGGCTGCCGCAGGATGAACTGGACGTCGTGTCCGTGGCGGCGCGGCTGCACGACGTGGGCAAGATCGGCACGCCCGACCGCGTGCTGCTTAGCCCGCATCGGCTGGAAAAGGAAGACTGGGAAATCATGAAGGCGCACGCTGCGGCGGGCGCCTTCATCATCCTGCAAACCGCGATGCCGCAGCGCGAAGCCATTGCGCTGGCGGTGCGGCATCACCACGAACACTTCGACGGCTCCGGTTATCCGGATGGCCTGTCGGGCCACGCCATTCCGCTGCATGCGCGCATTATTTCGGTGGCCGATTCCTACGACGCGCTGGGCGATGCGCGGCCTTACCATCCGGCGCGCACCCACACGCAGATCATGCGGATCCTGAACCAGGAGGCGGGATCGAAATGCGATCCCGACCTGCTGCGCGTCTTCGAATCGATGATCGGGGGCAGCCCGCTACGCGTGCCGTAGCGGTTTACTTCAAGCGGTAGTTCGCAGCGACAGCGGCCAGATCCTGCAGCGTGCGCTGCTGCCAGGCCGCGTCGTGGCCCAGTTCCTCGGCCAGGATGCGCGCGACCTCGGGCGCGGCCAGCATGGCGGCCTCGGCGTCCAGGAACAGCGCGCGGTTGCGGCGCGCCAGCACGTCTTCCGCGCTGCGCGCCAGTTCGTAGCGGGCGGCAAAGCGCACATGCGCCTCGGACAGGCCGCTGGCCTTGACCAGCATGCGCCCGGCGCCGGGCAACGCTTGCAGCGTCGCCAGATCGTTGCCGTAGTAGCTGTCAGGCGTGCCGGCGTGTTCCTGCGACGGCGCCAGGCCGCCGGCGCCGTGCAGCGGCAGCGACTCGGTGCGGCACGAGGCCTGCGTCAGCAACTGGTGCTGGATCGCGGTGTCCACCACGTCCTGCGCCATGCGCCGGTACGTCGTCCATTTGCCGCCCGTCACCGTCACCAGGCCGGCCTTGGACACCAGGATCGTGTGCTCGCGCGACAGCTTCTTGGTGGAGGCCTCGCCGGTCGCCTTGACCAGCGGGCGCAGGCCGGCCCAGACGCTGGTCACATCGTCGCGCGTCGGCTTGCGGCTCAGATACCGCGCCGCGGTGTTCAGGATGAAATCCACGTCTTGCGCGCCCGCGTCGGGATCCAGCGGCAGGTCCTGGCGCGGCGTGTCGGTGGTGCCGACGATGGTGTGGCCGTTCCAGGGCACCACGAACAGCACGCGGCCGTCGTCGGTCTTCGGGATGAGGACGGCGCGCTTGCCGGGCAGGAAGTCGTGCGGCAGCGTCAGGTGCACGCCCTGGCTGGGCGCCACCATCGTCTGCGCGTTCTTGTCCTCCATGCGGCGCACTGCATCGACCCACACGCCGGTGGCGTTGACGACGCAGCGCGCGCGCAACGTGAAGGTCGATCCGCCGACCACATCCGTGGCCGTGACGCCGTCCACCTTGCCATTCGTCATGGTCAGTCCGGTGGCGCGCACGTAGTTCACCGCCGTGCCGCCCAGGTCAAAGAGCGTGCGCATCAGGCTGATCGCCAGGCGCGCGTCGTCGAACTGGCCGTCGTAGTACAGGACGCCGCCCTTCAGGCTGCGTCCGTTGACGGTCTCGGCCAGGGTGGGGGCGTTGGCCAGCGTCTCGCGGCGCGACAGCCAGCGGCTGGGCGCCAGGTTCAGCTTGCCCGCCAGCATGTCGTACATCTTCAGGCCGATGCCGTAGAAGGGCTGGTCCATCATCGTGTAGGCCGGCACCACGAAACCCAGGGGCCAGACCAGATGCGGGGCGTTGCGGTTGAGCAGGCCGCGCTCGTGCAGGGCTTCGCGCACCAGGCTGACATTGCCTTGCGCCAGGTAGCGCACGCCGCCGTGGACGAGCTTGGTGGCCTTGCTGGACGTGCCCTTGGCAAAGTCGGCGCCTTCGATCAGCAGCGTCCGGTAGCCGCGCGCGGCGGCATCCACCGCCGTGCCCAGGCCGGTCGCGCCGCCGCCGATGACGATGACGTCCCAGGAGTGCGTGTTGTCCAGCGTGTTGAGTAGGCGGCTGCGTTCGGGCGGGGTGACGGAGGCTAGGGGTTGGTTCATGTTCTTTGGGGGCGGCGTGGCCGCGAGGTAAATGCTTCGATATTCGTGCCGGCAGCGCGCAAGCGGAGGTTGGGGCCGCTGCGGCGCACGGGTCAGGGGGTCGGTTTGGGCAGGTTCAGCGCCGCGGCGACGTCACAGCGCACGCCCGAATCCAGCAACACTTGTGCCAGCGGTTCCTGGGGATGCGCGTCCGTGAAGAACCGGTCGATCTGCGAGATATGCGCCAGTTCCACCATGGCCTGGCGCTTGAACTTGCTGCTGTCGGCGGCCAGCCAGACTTCACGCGATTGCTCGATGATCGTGCGGGCCACGCGCACTTCGCGAAAGTCGTAATCGCGCAGCGTGCCGTCGGCCTCGATGCCGGAAATGCCGATCAGTCCGATGTCGACCTTGAACTGGCGGATGAAATCCATGGTGGCTTCGCCCACGATGCCGCGGTCGCGCGAACGCACCACGCCGCCGGCCACGATGACTTCGCAATCCGGGTTGTCGGACAGGATGTCGGCCACGTGCAGGTTGTTCGTGATGACGCGCAGCCCGCGATGGCGCAGCAGCGCGCGCGCAATGGCTTCGGTGGTGGTGCCGATGTTCAGGATCAGCGAACAGCCATCCGGCACCGCGCGGGCCACGGCCTCGGCGATTCGCTGCTTGCCCGCGGCATGCAGGCCTTGGCGCTTGCGGTACGCGATGTTCTCGATGGTGGACGCTTCGATGCGCACGCCGCCATGAAAGCGCGACAAGAGGCCGGCTTCGGAAAGGATGTTGACGTCCCGCCGCACGGTCTGCAGCGTCACGTCGAAGCGTTTGGCGAGCTCTTCGATCGAGGCGGAGCCCTGGGCCCGCACCATTTCGATCAGCGCGCTCTGTCGTGGATTCAGTGTCATGTTCGAATGATAAAACAACAAAAGCGAAAAATAATGACGCACCGCAAGATTGTTTTTTGTTCGCTTCTTCGGTAAAACGCACAAAAAACGAAAGCCATCTGAAAGAGTATGCTCATCCTGTTGCGTCGGCGCGTGATCGCGCCGCCGTAAAGGGCGGGACGCTGTGCCGAATACCGAAGTCCGTAGAAAACAGGGACGTATAAGTAGGTTGAGGAGACTAGATGCAGCTGACCTTGGACGGGATAGCTTTGCGGGCCGGCTCGCAGACGCACCTGTATCCCATGAGCCTGGCCCCGGTTCCCGGCGCCATGACCGTCCTGCTGGGGGCCACCCTGGCCGGCAAGACCTCACTGATGCGCATCATGGCCGGGCTGGACCGGCCCACCGAAGGCCGCGTGCGGGTTGACGGCGCCGATGTCACCGGCGTGCCGGTCCGCCAGCGCAACGTGGCCATGGTCTACCAGCAGTTCATCAACTATCCGTCCATGTCGGTCTACGACAACATCGCCTCGCCGCTCAAGCTGCGCGGCGAGGCCAATACCCGCGACAAAGTCCACGCGATGGCGGCGCGCCTGCACATCGATCATCTGCTGGACCGCTACCCGTCCGAGCTGTCTGGCGGCCAGCAGCAGCGGGTGGCGCTGGCCCGGGCGCTGGCCAAGGACGCCCCGCTGATCCTGCTGGACGAGCCGCTGGTCAATCTGGATTACAAGCTGCGCGAGGAATTGCGCGACGAACTGTCGGAATTGTTTGCGCAGGGGCGTTCGACCGTGGTCTACGCCACGACCGAGCCCGGCGAGGCGCTGTTGCTGGGCGGCCACACCGCCGTGCTCGACGCGGGCGAACTGCTGCAGTACGGCCCCACGGCCGACGTCTTTCACCGGCCCAATTCGATCCGTGTGGCGCGCGCTTTCAGCGATCCGCCGATGAACCTGTTCGCCGCCCGCCGCGACAACGGCGGCTTCGTGCTCCAGGGCGACGTGGCGGTGGCGCGCGCGCTGCCGCCGGGCGCCGAGGCCGGCATCACGGCCGGCCTGCGGGCCGGGGCGCTGGACGTGGAGGCGCGGCCCGGCCACGTGGCGCTGCCCGGCCGGGTCACGCTGGCTGAAATTTCAGGTTCCGACACGTTCGTGCACGCCGAGACGGCCGCGGGCGACGTCGTGGCCCAGCTGCCCGGCGTGCACCGCTACAAGCTGGACGAGCGGGTGCAACTGTACTTCGATCCTGCCCAGACCTATGCCTTCGGCGCGGACGGCGCGCTGCTGGCCGCACCGCGCCAGCCGGCCGGCGCGGGGGAGGTGGCCTGATGGCGCAGATCGAGCTGGACCTGTCCCATTCCTACGTCGCCCATCCCCAGTCCGATGACGACTACGCGCTGCTGCCGCTGCAATTTACTTTCCGCGACGGCGGCGCCTACGCGTTGCTGGGGCCCTCCGGCTGCGGCAAGACCACGCTGCTCAATTGCGTGTCGGGCCTGCTGCGGCCGTCGCACGGGCGCATTCTGTTCGACGGCCAGGACGTCACCGACAAGACCCCGCAGGCGCGCAACATCGCCCAGGTGTTCCAGTTTCCTGTGGTGTACGACACCATGACCGTCGCCGAAAACCTGGCGTTTCCGCTGCGCAACCGCGGCGTGCCGCCCGAGCGCATCCGCGAGCGCGTGGGCCGCATCGCCGAAATGCTGGAAATGTCCAACGTCCTGGATCGCCGGGCCAGCGGCCTGACGGCGGACGCCAAGCAAAAGATTTCGTTGGGCCGCGGGCTGGTGCGCAGCGACGTGTCGGCCATCCTGTTCGACGAACCGCTCACCGTCATCGATCCGCAGCTCAAGTGGGAGCTGCGGCGCAAGCTCAAGGAAATTCACCACGAATTCAAGCTGACGCTGATCTACGTGACCCACGACCAGACCGAGGCGCTGACCTTTGCCGACCAGGTGATGGTGATGGCGCGGGGCCGCGCGGTGCAGGTGGGCAGCGCGGACGATCTCTTCGAGCGGCCCGCGCACACCTTCGTCGGCCATTTCATCGGCTCGCCCGGCATGAACTTCCTGCCCGCGCAGTGGCGCGATGGCGCGGTGATGGTGGGGCAGCGCCGCATGGACGGCGTGCCCGAGGCCGTGGCCGCCAAGCTGCGGGACGCGGGGCCGGTCAAGCTGGGCGTGCGTCCCGAATACCTGCGGCAGGCCG
Source organism: Achromobacter mucicolens (assembly GCF_029866465.1). NCBI lineage: Bacteria > Pseudomonadati > Pseudomonadota > Betaproteobacteria > Burkholderiales > Alcaligenaceae > Achromobacter > Achromobacter mucicolens. The sequence continues at coordinate 2,519,398 of NZ_CP123364.1, forward strand.
AGGCCGGGGCGCCCGGCGCGGTGCCCATGCGCGTGGAGCGCGTGCAGGACGTGGGCACCTACACGCTGCTGGTCGCCGACTTCGAGGGCACGGCCGTGCGCGCCCGGCTGGGCAGCAACATCGTCACCGAAGGCAAGGGCGGCACGGTGTGGCTGTCCGTGCTCAACCCGCATACCTGCTTCTACCACGACGAGGTGCTGATCCCATGAAACCCACCGATCACCGTGCCTGGTTCCTGGTCATGCCGGTCGTGCTTTGCGTGGCGTTCTCGGCCATTCTGCCGCTGATGACCATCGTCAATTATTCGGTCCAGGACATCATTTCGCCGGAGCGCCGCGTGTTTGTCGGCACCGAGTGGTTCGCCGCGGTGCTGCAGGACGAGGAACTGCACGGTGCGCTCTTTCGGCAGATCGGGTTCTCGTTCGCGGTGCTGCTGATCCAGATCCCGCTGGGCATCCTGCTGGCGCTGTCGATGCCCGCCAGCGGCTGGCGCGCGTCGGCCGTGCTGGTCATCATCGCGCTGTCGCTGCTGATTCCGTGGAATGTCGTCGGCACGATCTGGCAGGTGTTCGGCCGCACCGACATCGGCCTGCTGGGCGCCACGCTGTCGTGGCTGGGCGTGGACTACAACTACACGGGCAATGACGTCGACGCCTGGGTCACCGTGCTGGTCATGGACGTGTGGCACTGGACGCCGCTGGTGGCGCTGCTGTGCTACGCGGGGCTGCGCGCCATCCCCGATGCGTACTACCAGGCCGCGAGGATCGACGGCGCCTCGCGCTTTGCCGTCTTCCGCTATATCCAGCTGCCCAAGATGCGCGGCGTGCTGATGATCGCGGTGCTGCTGCGCTTCATGGACAGCTTCATGATCTACACCGAGCCCTTCGTGCTGACCGGCGGCGGCCCGGGCAACGCCACCACCTTCCTGTCGCAATACCTGACGCAGAAGGCCGTGGGCCAGTTCGACCTGGGCCCGGCGGCGGCGTTTTCGATCATCTATTTCCTGATCATCCTGCTGCTGTGCTTCATCCTCTACAACTGGATGCAGCGCGCGGGCACCACGGGCGGCTTCGACGAGGAGCGGGCAAATGCGTGAGAAATCCTCCTGGTGGCGCGGCGCCTTCCTGACGCTGTACCTGGTGTTCGCCATCCTGCCGCTGTACTGGATGCTGAACATGTCGTTCAAGTCCAACACCGAGATCGTCAGCACGCTGACGCTCTGGCCGCGCGACTTCACCTTCGAGCACTACCGCACCATCTTCACGGACCCGGCCTGGTATTCGGGCTACATCAACTCGCTGATCTACGTCGTCATCAACACGGTCGTCTCGCTGGGCGTGGCGCTGCCGGCCGCCTACGCGTTCTCGCGCTACCGCTTCATCGGCGACAAGCACGTGTTCTTCTGGCTGCTCACCAACCGCATGACGCCGCCCGCCGTGTTCCTCTTGCCGTTCTTTCAGCTCTACAGCTCGTTCGGTTTGATGGACACGCACCTGGCCGTGGCGTTGGCGCACCTGGTCTTCAACGTGCCGTTGGCGGTGTGGATCCTGGAAGGTTTCATGTCGGGCGTGCCGCGCGAGATCGACGAGACCGCCTACGTGGACGGCTATTCGTTCCCGCGCTTTTTCCTGACGATCTTCCTGCCGCTCATCAAGTCGGGCGTCGGCGTGGCGGCGTTTTTCTGCTTCATGTTCAGTTGGGTGGAACTGCTGCTGGCGCGCACGCTGACCTCGGTCAATGCCAAACCGATCGTCGCGACCATGACGCGCACCGTGTCGGCCTCCGGAATGGATTGGGGCGTGCTGGCCGCGGCGGGCGTGCTCACCATCGTGCCGGGCGGCATCGTCATCTGGTTCGTGCGGCACTACATCGCGAAGGGCTTCGCGATGGGCCGCGTGTAGGCATCTGGACAACAGGAGGGCGCAGCCATGTTCAGCTGGATGGTTTGGACCACCCCGGTCGCCGTGTTCTTCAGCTGCATCGTCCTGATGCTGGTCGGCATGACGATCTGGGAATTGAAGTCGCCCACGCAGGAGCGCAAGGGCTTTCTGCCCCTGCGCACCACGCGCGGCGACCGGCTGTTCATTGGCCTGATGGCCGCGGCGTGGCTGAATCTGGCGTTCCTGGGATTCGGCCAGAAAGCGGTCGAATGGTTTTCGCTGGATCAGCCGCCGTCGGTGTGGATCAGCTTCGTGCTGTCCATGCTGCTGCTGGCCTTCATCATGAAAAAAGGGTGAGAGAAGGGCGCCAGACCCTTCGTTGGTTTCGGGCAGTCAGGTAAAGGACTATCGGCCAGCGTCTTCCCCGGCCAGCGGTCCGCAGCACGATAGGGGAAGACTTATCGAGGAGACAGGTCATGAAATTGCGCATGCACGCCATGGCGGCCGCTATCGCCCTGATCGGAACGTCAGGGGCTTGGGCCGGCGAGCCGGAGGCGAAGAAGTGGGTCGATTCGGAGTTTCAGCCGTCGTCGCTGTCCAAGGAACAGCAGATGGCCGAAATGAAATGGTTCATCGATGCCGCGGCCAAGCTCAAGGCCAAGGGCATCAATGAGGTCAGCGTGGTGTCCGAAACCATCACCACGCACGAGTACGAATCCAAGGTGCTGGCCAAGGCCTTTGCCGACATCACCGGCATCAAGGTCAACCACGACCTTATCCAGGAAGGTGACGTCGTCGAAAAGCTGCAGACGTCCATGCAGTCCGGCAAGTCCATCTACGACGGCTGGATCTCCGATTCCGACCTGATCGGCACGCACTACCGCTATGGCGCCATCCTGCCGCTGTCCGATTACATGGCCGGGGCGGGCAAGGAATGGACCAATCCCGGATTGGACCTGAAGGATTTCATCGGCACCAAGTTCACCACGGCGCCCGACGGCAAGCTGTACCAGTTGCCGGACCAGCAGTTCGCCAACGTGTACTGGTTCCGCGCCGACTGGTTCGCCCGCCCGGATCTGAAGGAAAAATTCAAGGCCAAGTACGGCTATGAGCTGGGCGTGCCCACCAACTGGTCCGCGTACGAAGACATCGCCACGTTCTTCTCCAACGACGTCAAGGAGATCGACGGCAAGCGCGTCTACGGCCACATGGACTACGGCAAGAAAGACCCGTCGCTGGGCTGGCGCTTCACCGATGCGTGGCTGTCCATGGCGGGCGCGGCCGACAAGGGGCTGCCCAACGGCATGCCGGTGGACGAGTGGGGCATCCGCGTCGCCGACGACAAATGCACGCCGGTGGGCGCGTCGGTCTCGCGCGGCGGGGCCACCAACAGCCCGGCCGCCGTGTACGCGCTGACCAAGTACATCGACTGGATGAAGAAGTTCGCGCCGCAGCAGGCCATGGGCATGACCTTCTCGGAGGCGGGACCCGTGCCGGCGCAGGGGCAGATCGCGCAGCAGATCTTCTGGTACACGGCCTTTACCGCCGACATGACCAAGAAGGGCCTGCCCGTCGTGAACGACGACGGCACGCCGAAGTGGCGCATGGCGCCGTCGCCCTATGGTCCGTACTGGAAGGACGGCATGCAGAACGGCTACCAGGACGTGGGGTCGTGGACGTTCTTCAAGTCCACCAACCCCGACAAGATGGCGGCTGCCTGGCTGTATGCGCAGTTCGTCACGTCCAAGTCGGTGTCGCTGAAAAAGTCGATCACGGGCCTGACGTTCATCCGCGACAGCGACATCAACAGCGAATTCTTCACCAAGAACGCGGCCAACTACGGCGGCCTGATCGAGTTCTACCGCAGCCCGGCGCGCGTGGCGTGGACGCCGACTGGCACCAACGTACCGGATTATCCGAAGCTGGCGCAGCTGTGGTGGAAGAACGTCGCCACCGCGGTCACGGGCGAAAAGACCCCGCAGGCGGCCATGGACAATCTGGCGAACGAAATGGATCAGGTGATGGCGCGGCTTGAACGGGCCGGGATGGCCCAATGCGCGCCCAAGCTCAATCCCAAGAGCGATCCCAGCAAGTGGCTGTCCGACCAGCACGCGCCGTGGAAGAAGCTGGCCAATGAAAAGCCGAAGGGCGAGACGATTCCGTACGACCAGCTGCTGTCGGCGTGGAAGGCCGGCAAGGTGCGGTAAGCGCCTGACTTTCCGTCAACGCATTGGCCGTCAACGCATGAACGCCACAGGCTGCCTGTGGCGTTCTTTTTTTGCACGCCCAGGCCTCGCGCCGCCGGGGAATCGCGCATGCCACAATCTCGCCATCCGCGCGCCGCGCGTCTCTCCTCATCCTGTCCCGCATGCCCATTTCCAAGCTCGCCGTCTCCCTGGTTTCTGCTGCGCTGGCCCTGTCCGCCGGCATGGCGCACGCCGCCGGTTCTCAACGCCTGAACCTGCCCATGGACCAGAACGGTCCCGGCCTGCAAGGCGCGGTTTGGACGCCCTGCGCCGAACCGGCCGGCGAGATCAAGGTGGGCCGCGTCACCATCCAGGGCGTACAGGGCTGCAAGCTGCCCGAAGGCCGCTACCCGCTCATCGTCATCTCGCACGGGTCGGCGGGTTCGTACCTCAGCCACCACGACACCGCGGCAGCACTTGCCGACGCCGGTTTCGTGGTGGCGGCGATCAATCACGTGGGCGACAACGCGCAGGACAAGTCGCGCCAGGGCTATCTGTCCATTTTTTCCACCCGGCCGCGCGAAGTGCGTCGTCTGATCGACTACATGACCGGCACGTGGCCCGACAAGGCAAGGCTGGATCCCGACAAGATCGGCTTCTTTGGTTTTTCACGGGGCGGTTATACGGGCCTGGTGCTGGCGGGTGCGGCGCCGGATCTGGCGGCGGGGCTGGCAATCTGCGCCAGCCAGGCATCGCTGCCCATGTGCCGCGACATCGCGGCGGGCCGGGTGCCGCAGCAACCGTATCCGCAGGACGCGCGCATCAAGGCGGCGGTCATTGCCGATCCGCTCAATGTCTTTCCGCAAGAGGCGCTCAAGCGCGTGTCGCTGCCGATCCAGCTTTGGGCTTCAGCGCAGGGCGGCGATGGCGTCAGCCCCGCCAGCGTGCAGGCGGTGCGCGAGGGCCTGGGCGCCGCGCCCGACTACCAGGTGGCCGATGGCGCCGGACATTTCGCGTTTCTGGCGCCGTGCGGCGCCGAACAGGCCGAGGCATCGCCCGGCATCTGCCGCGATGAGGCAGGCTTTGATCGCACCGCATTCCACCAGGACCTGAACGCCCGCGTGGCGACGTTCTTCAAGGCGCAACTGCAATAGGCGCGCGCCCGCGCGTCAACGCGGGTTTGCGCGCCGGCGCATCGAACGCCGATGCGCCGCGCGGCCAATCAGTGAATGGTGCGCGCCGCGCGGCGCGCCTGCTTGATTTCATACATCCGCGCATCGGCCAGCCGGACGGCCGCTTCGGCGTCCAGTCCGGCCGGGTCCAGCGCCACCACCCCGGCGCTGGCGCCCTCATAGGCCACCGTGGTTTCGCCCAGCGGATAGCGCCCCATCGTGGCAGCCAGGATGCGCTCTTCCATGGCGCGCGCCGCTTCTTCGGCTTCGGCCTGTTGCGCCACGCCGCCAGCATCCGGCCGCTTGCGAATGAGCGCGGGGCCGGGCCCGATCAGGACGAATTCGTCACCGCCCACGCGTCCCAGCATGTCCGATCCGCGCAGCGCCGCGGCCATGCGCCGCGAAACTTCCTGCAGAAAGGTGTCGCCCGCCTGGTGGCCGTACGTGTCGTTGATGCTTTTGAACCCGTCCAGGTCGATGACGCCGACCAGCACGCTGCCGTGTTCGCGCACGGCCCGCGCCAGCAGCCGGTCCAGCGCTTCGTAAAGCGCGCGCCGGTTGGGCAGGCCCGTCAGCATGTCGGTCAGCGCATACGACAGGAGCTGCACGTTGGCCGCATGCAGTTGCTCAACCAGCATTTCGCGCTCTATGAAACTGGCGATCACGCTGGAAAACAGTTTCAGCACCGCTTCGGCCTCGGGACTGATTTCGTGGCGGCGGGCGCTGGCGGCGCACAGCGTTCCGTACAAGGCGCCATCGTCGGCGCGCACCGGTGTGCTGACGTAGGTCTGTATGCCCAGTTGCCGGGCCGCGTCCGAATCGGGCCAGCACTGCGCGACGTTGCTGGTGCTCATGCGGCCTTCGTCCAGCGCGCGCTTGCACAGCGTGTCGTCCCAGGGCACCGACAGGCCTTCCGGGATCTGCAGGTGTCCCACGTTGCGCGCGTAGCGTACGCGTTGCAGCTCGGCCTTCAGGTCGATCGAGGTAAGGTATGTCGATTCAAGCCCGGTTACGGCGCCCAGCATGTCCAGCAGCGGGCGGGTCAACTGCTCGACCGACTTGGCGGCGGGCAGGGTAGTGGAAAGTTCGGCGAGGATGGGATCCAGCACGGCTGCTCCTGGATGCATGGTCGGATGAACATGCGGCCCGTGCTCCAGGCGGAGAGCGGGCCGGCAATCCCGCCATTATGCACGGGCCAGGGCCCCGTCTGCATGACGTCATGGCATGACCAGCGAGCGGTGCGCGCACACGCCCGACATGACGCCCGAGGCGCTGGCCAGCGTGGCGTTGGACATCGGGGTCGACGCGTCGCCCGCGGCGAACACGCCGGGCACGGTGGTCTGCTTCATGTCGTCCACGCGAATGACGGGTCCCAACGGCCCCTCGTCGAATTCGCAGCCCAGCTGTGCGGCCAGCGGGCTGGCCATGTGCACGCGGCTGGCGACAAACAGCGCGCGTACCGGCACCTCGCGGCCGTCGGCCAGCACCACGCCCGTCAGGGCTGGCGCGTCGCCCAGCAGCGCCACGACGGGCGTGCGTTCCACGTGGACGCCGCGCGCGGCAAGATGGCGGGCATCCTCGGGCGACGGTTCGAACTGGCCCTGCGTGAAGTAGGTGGTCGGCCCCCAATCGGGCAGCAACATCGCCTGGTGAACCGACATCGGATGCGCGGCCAGCACGCCCAGCGGTTCGCCTGCCACCTCGAAGCCGTGGCAGTACGGGCAGTGCAGCACGGTCTGGCCCCAGCGCGCCTGCAATCCGGGCAGTGGCGGCAGTTCGTCGCGCATGCCGGTCGCCAGGATCAGGCGCGCGCCGCGCACCTGTTCGCCGCCCGCCATGACGACGGCAAAGCCGCCGTCCTGCGCCAGCGCCTGGATCGCCTCGCCGTCCAGGAACGACACCGTCGGATAGCGCGCAAGCTGCGCGCGGGCATTGGCCACGATCTCCTGCGGCGGCACGCCGTCTTGGCCCAGAAATCCGTGCGCGTGCGCGGCGTAGCGGTTGCGGGGCCGGGCGGCATCGACAAGCAGCACCTGCCGGCGCGCTCGCGCCAATTGCATGGCGGCGGACAGGCCGGCAAAGCTGCCGCCGATGATGATGACGTCGTAGTGCATGAAGGATCCTCCGGAACGGGCTGAACTCAGGGGGCTGAGAATTGAGATTTCGATACTTTGAAAGTTGCATGATAGAAGCCGGCGGCTTCTTACGCAACTTATGGTGTTGCATTATTGTGTTTCCGGCCTGAGGAATGGCGCTTGCTGTCCGCCGCTCCGAAGCGGCCGGGTTGCGCCGGCCCCTTGCGCGGGACTACCCTGGATTCCTCTACACCGGCGGCCGGCCCATGCCGACCGCCAAGGAGACTGGCATGCAGCACACGACTGACCTGAACGGCCGCGTGGCCGTGGTGACGGGCGCGTCGTCCGGTATTGGACGCGCCGTGGCAATCGGCCTCGCGCAAGCGGGTGCGCGGGTGGTGGTGAACCACCGGGCTGGCGGCGATTCGCAGGCCCGCGGCGGGGCGGTGGTGGAATCGATTCAGCGCAGCGGCGGCACGGCGGTGGCGGCGGCCGCGGACATCAGCCGCGAAGCCGACGTCGACCATCTGTTCGAGCAGGCGATGCAGCATTTCGGCCGGGTGGACATCCTGGTCAACAACGCGGGCGTTGAGCATCCGTCGCCGATCGCCGACATGACGCTCGCGGACTGGCAGCGGGTGATCGACGTCAATCTGACCGGGCACTTCCTCTGCGCCCGCGCGGCGGCCCGGGCTTTCAAGTCGCAGTCCCCGGATCCTGCCCGCCAGAAGCTGTCCGTGGGCAACATCCTGTTCATCAGTTCGGTCCACGAAGTGATCCCGTGGGCGTTTCAGGTGAACTACGCGGCCTCCAAGGGCGGCATTTCGCTGCTGATGAAATCGCTGGCCCAGGAACTGGCGCCGGACCGGATCCGGGTCAACTCCATTGCGCCCGGCGCCATTCGCACCGCGATCAACCAGCCCGCGTGGGACACGCCGCAGGCGCTGGCCAAGCTGCTGGAGCTCATCCCTTATGGCCGGATCGGCGAGCCCGAGGACATTGCGCAGGCCGCCGTCTGGCTGGCGGGCGATGCGTCGGACTACGTCACCGGCACCACGCTCTTCGTGGATGGCGGCATGACGCTGTATCCCGAATTCCGCGGCGCGGGTTGAGGACCGGCATGTCCAAACCGCTCGAGGATTACGGCCTCATCGGCAACATGCTGTCCGCGGCGCTGGTCGCGCGGGACGGCTCGATCGACTGGTTGTGCCTGCCGCACTTCGATTCGCCCGCGTGCTTTGCCGCGTTGCTGGGCGACCAGAGCCATGGACGCTGGCTCATTGCGCCGCACGGCAAGGTCCGCGCCACGTCGCGCCGCTACGTGCCCGACACGGCGGTGCTGGAAACCCGTTTCGAAACCCGCACGGGATCGGTGCTGGTGCAAGACTTCATGCCGCTCAGCGACGACGACGAGCGGGTGGATGTCGTGCGCATCGTGCGCGGCGAGTCCGGCCATGTGCAGATGGACATGGAGCTGATCCTGCGCTTTAACTACGGCCAGAGCGTGCCGTGGGTGCGGCGGCGCGACTACGGACTCAACGCCATCGCCGGGCCGGACGCCGTCGAGCTGCACACGCCCATCGAGCTGGAAGGCCACGACATGAAGACGACGGCGCGCTTTGCGGTGCATCCCGGGCGCGTCGTGCCGTTCACCCTGTCGTATCACCGCTCGCACCGCACGCCCCGGTTCGTGCCCGACCGGGTCGAAAGCATGGACCGCACCGTCTCGTGGTGGCAGGAGTGGTCCAAGCGCTGCCATTGGGACGGACCGGGCGACGGCACCCGTGACGCGGTGGTGCGCTCGCTGATCACGCTGAAGCTGCTGACATTCCAGCCCACCGGCGGGATCATCGCCGCGCCGACGACCTCGCTGCCCGAACAGCTGGGCGGCGGCCGCAATTGGGATTACCGGCATTGCTGGCTGCGCGACTCGGCGCTGACGCTGTACGCCTTGCTCAACGCCGGGTATCGCGAGGAAGCCGAGGCATGGCGGCAATGGCTGCTGCGCGCAGTGGCCGGGCACCCCGACCAGTTGCAGATCATGTACGGCATCGCCGGCGATCGCTGGCTGCCGGAGCTGGAAATCCCCTGGCTGCCCGGCTACGAGGGCAGCCGGCCCGTGCGCCGGGGCAACGGTGCGGCCGGGCAGAGCCAACTCGACATCTACGGCGAGCTCATCGACACCTTGTATGCGGCCCGCGTCGCCGACCTGGCGCCGCTTGCCGAGGCCTGGCGCCTGCAGAACGTGTTGCTCAAGCCGCTGGAGCAGCGCTGGCGCGAACTGGACCACGGCATCTGGGAGGTGCGGGGCGAACGCCGCGCCTTCACGCATTCGCGGGTGATGTGCTGGGTGGCGTTCGACCGGGCGGTCAAGGCCTGCGAGCGCTGGGGATTGAAGGGGCCGGTGGAAGTCTGGCGCCGGATTCGCGAACGCATCCACAAGGACATCTGCGAAAACGGTTTTGACCGCACGCGCGGCTGCTTCGTGCAGAGCTACGGCTCGCGAGCGCTGGACGCCAGCCTGCTGCTGATCCCGCAGGTGGGCTTTCTGCCGCCCAACGATCCGCGCGTGACCGGCACCGTGCACGCGATCGAGCGCGAGCTCATGCACGGCGGGCTGGTGCGCCGATACGCCGTCCAGGATACCGACGATGGCCTGGAAGGCGAGGAGGGCGTGTTCCTGGCCTGCAGCTTCTGGCTGGCGGATGCTTACGTGATGCAAGGGCGGCTGGGCGATGCGCAGCGGCTTTTCGACCTCCTGCTGTCGCTGCGCAACGACCTGGGGCTGCTGTCCGAGGAATACGACGTGGTGCGGCGCCGGCTGGTGGGCAATTTTCCGCAGGGCTTCTCGCACATCGGGCTGGTGAACACGGCCTACAACCTGAGCCGCGCGATGGGACCGGCGCAGCAGCGCGCGGAACAGGATGCGCCCCGGGCCTAGCCTGCGCCGGTGTATTCTCGCCATCACGCGGCGCGTTCCGTCATGCGCCGCGCGTGCACCCCACAAGAATCGCGCGCCGCGGCTTGCCTGCCGGTTGGCGCAGCAGGAGAGACAAGCATGCTTTTGACCGACGAACAGCAAAGCGTCCAGGAGATGGCGCGCCGGTTTGCCCAGGAGCGCCTGGCGCCCAACGCCGAGCGGTGGGACCGCGAGCATCACTATCCCGCCGATGCCATCGCCGAGATGGCGCAACTGGGCTTTTTCGGCATGCTGGTGCCGGAAGCGTGGGATGGCAACGACAGCGGCTACCTCGCGTACGCGGTGGCGCTGGAGGAAATCGCCGCGGGCAGCGGTGCCTGCTCCACCATCATGAGCGTGCACAACTCGGTCGGCTGCATGCCCATTCTGAAGTTCGGCAATGACGAACAGAAGGCGCAGTTCCTGCGTCCGCTGGCGCGCGGCGAACACATCGGCGCGTTCGCGCTGACCGAGCCGCAGGCCGGGTCCGACGCCAGCAGCCTGCATACCCGCGCGCGGCGCGACGGCGGCGACTACATCCTGAATGGCGCCAAGCAGTTCATCACGTCGGGCCGCAACGGGCAGACCGTCATCGTGTTCGCGGTCACCGACCCGGACGCGGGCAAGCGCGGCATCTCCGCGTTCATCGTGCCCACCAGCACGCCCGGCTACAAAGTGCTGCGGGTGGAAGACAAGCTCGGGCAGCACGCCTCCGACACCTGCCAGATTGCCTTTGAGGACATGCGCATTCCGGCCGCCTGGCGGCTGGGCGAGGAAGGCGAGGGCTACAAGATCGCCCTGTCCAACCTGGAGGGCGGCCGCATCGGCATCGCGGCGCAATCGGTCGGCATGGCGCGCGCCGCCTTCGAATGCGCGCGCGACTACGCCCGCGACCGCCAGGCCTTCGGCAAACCGATCATCGAACACCAGGCCGTGTCGTTCCGGCTGGCGGACATGGCGACCCAGATACACGCCGCGCGCCAGATGGTGCTGCACGCCGCGACCTTGCGCGAAGCGGGCCGGCCGGCGCTGACCGAGGCCTCCATGGCCAAGCTGTTTGCGTCCGAGATGGCCGAGAAGGTCTGCTCGGCGGCGATCCAGACGCTGGGCGGCTATGGCTACCTGAAGGATTTTCCCGTCGAGCGCATCTATCGCGACGTGCGCGTCTGCCAGATCTACGAAGGCACCAGCGACATCCAGCGCCTGGTGATCGCGCGTAGTCTGTAGCCCCACGGGAAGCGCCGCGGCGTCCCTTATCTGCAAGCCGCCGCGGCCTCACGGCGCGCGCCGGCCCGGCGCCGCGCCCACACGGTGTAGATGACAAGGTTGCCCACGATGAGCAGCGCCGCCAGCAGCATTTGCGTGGGGCGGGTGATGCCTTCGGGGTAGATGATGCCGAGGATGTAGTGTTCGATGAAGCCGCCCGCGTAGCCTTCCTGGCCGGCCCGCTCGCGCAGCGACACCTCCAGCGGCGTCAGCGGGCAGATCCAGCCCATGCCGATCACCAGCGCGCCCCAGGCCAGCGCCGGCAGATGCCAGAACGCCATGCGCGGTCTCCACAACGCCAAGAGGCCGCCAAAGACCACGAACGCGACGAACAGTCCATGGATGACCAGCACAAGGTCGGCAAGGAGGCGATAAGTCATCTCGGAAATCACAGGTGGGGTTGCGCCGCAAACAGGCGGCAGGTGAATTAAAGCGCATGCGCGCGGGGCGCGCGTACGGCAATGGCAACAAGGCAAAACGCCTGATGACCGAATAGAATGCGGGCGTGTTGTCATCCCAAGATCAGCCCGGAACCCACGCCATGCACGCTTCGATCACCGCCGCAATTCAGGCCGCCGAGGAACGGCTGCGCCAGGCCATGCTGTCCTCGGACATCGCCGCGCTCGAGGCGCTGCTGGACCCGGATCTGCTGTTCGTCAATCACATGGGCTGGACGGTCACGCGCGAAGACGACCTGGACGCCCACCGCGGCGGACTGCTCAAGATTCATGCGTTGGACCTGTCCGAGCAGTGCATCCTGCCGCGGACCGATTGCGCGGTGGTGTCGGTGCTGGCCCGCATCTCGGGCAGCTACAACGGCGTGCCGGCCAACGGCACGTTCCGTTTCATGCGGACCTGGACGCCCGATTCTGCGTCGGGCGCGTGGCGCGTCGTGGCGGCCACGTCGGTCATGGTGGTGTAGGCCGCGCCCGGCGGCTTTCAGACTTTCAGACTTTCAGGTCGCGCAGCAGCTTGGACAGTTCCGGCGCCGTCATCAGGGAGACGCCCTGCGCCTTCGCGTATTGCAGCGCGTTGTCGGATACGTCGCCCAGCGCGATGTAGATGGCTTCGCGGGCGCCGCGCTTTTCGCGCACGGCCTGCAGTTCGCGCAGCGGCTCCACGCCGTTCCGGGCGGCCTTCCAGCGTTTGGCGCTGACGATCGCCACGTGGCCGTCCTTGCCCAGCGCGAAATCGGCGCCGGGCGTCTGCAGGCGCTCGACCTCGCAGCCGTCGCGCCGGAACCCGGCTTCAACGGTCCGTGAAAAGTCGGCCCACGACATCGCGGCCACCGCTTCGGTGACCGCCTGCACGCGCGCGCCGGACGGGGCGCGCAGTTGCTTGTAGGCCGCCATCAGGGAAATCACGGCGAACGGCACCGCGGCAAAGACGCCCATCGCGGCATACTCCAGCGGCAGCGCGGCAAAGCCACCGGCGCTGAGCAGCACGGCCACGCCGGCGCTCATCCACCACGGCGAGCGCAGCAGCACGGCAAAAATGGAGTTCTGGGACATCTTGAGTTTCATGACGGCTCGCGGCGAATGGGGATCAACAGGGAATCAGGCGCTGCCGCCGGCGTCGTCATGCGGGCCGGCAAAGGCACGGACAACGATGCGCACGCCGCCGCAGGTCACGATCTGGCCATCGCGGATCTTGGCCGTCTTGCGTGTTTCGACCACGCCGCCGACGCTGACCTGGCCGTCCGCCACCAGCATCTTGCCGGCGCCGCCGCTGTCGCACAGGCCGGTCGCCTTCAGCAGCTGATTGATCTCGATATAGGGGCTGCCTTCGGCGAGCGTGAATTCGATGATGGACATGATGAGCTTTCGAAACGGCGGGGTCAGGCCGGGCCGTTGCCGGGGGTGCCGGGATTGGCCGGGGCGGCGGGGTTGGCTGGCGAAGCGGCGGCCGGGGCTGCGGCGGGGGCCTCCGCGGGCGCTTCAACGGGCACCTGCGGGCCGGCGGGAGGCACGGGGCGGTTGTTGCCGGTTTCGGCGCGCGCCATCCAGGCGATCAGCGACGAGCGCATGGCTTCCTCGACCGACATCTGGATGGGCTGCACCCATTCCTGCGGCACAAAGACGGTGTAGCCGCCGATCATGTAACCCATCGGCAGGTAGACCGCGACGCGGTCGCCCTGGGTGAACCCTTCGGGCAGGCCGTCCGTGCCGCGGCGGGTCACCAGACCCACCAACTCCAGTTGCTGGCCCGGGATGCGCAGGACAACGACCTGCTGGGCGGTGTTCTTGGAACTGGGCGAAAAGTAGTCGGCAAAGCTCTTGAGCGACGAATAGATGCTCTTGACCACCGGCAGGTTGGTAAACGGCATCTCGACCAGCGTCAAAACGCGCTGCACGCGCTGCTTGGACACGAGATAGCCGATGGCCAGGATGCCCAGGATCCCCAGCGCCAGACCCATGCCCGGCACGTAGAAGCCGCCGATGAAGGGGCGCAGGAAGGTCAGCGCCACGCCTTCAGTCCAGGCCAGAAAGAGATACAGCAGGTAGATCGTCAGCGCCAGCGGCAGGACGGTGATCAGGCCGCGAAAGAAGTATTTATAAAGACGGGTCATAGGCAAGAGCAAAAATAGGGTCGGACGAACGCATTGGTTCGCCGGGAGGGCCGCAGCATAGCAGCCGCCAACGGTTTTTTCGGTAACAACCCCGCGGCCGCAGGTGGCCGGGGCAGGGCGCATCCCATCTTTTAGTGTGAACAGGCCCTAACGGTCCACCGGCAGAAAGAGCGTCTCCTTGATTTCCTCCATCACGATGTAGCTGTGCGATTCGGCGGAGGCGGGCAGGCGCTTGAGGATTTCGCCCAAAAGACGGCGGTACTCGTTCATTTCGGTCAGGCGGGCCTTGACCAGATAGTCGAAGTCCCCCGACACCAGGTGGCACTCCATGACTTCCGGGACGTACAGCAACTCTTTCTTGACCTTGTCGAAGACGTCGCCCGATTTGGCCGACAGCTTGATTTCCAGGAAGACGAGCAGGTTCTTGCCCAGCGCCGCCGGATTGACGCGCGCATGGTAACCCGTGATGACGCCCTCGCGCTCCATGCGCTTGACGCGGTCGGAGCAGGGGGTGGCCGACAGGCTGACGCGCTCTGCCAATTCGGTGACCGAAATCCGGCCTTCGCGCTGCAGGATATCGAGGATTTTGAGGTCGATTCGGTCGAGGTCGCGCATTTCACTTTTGCGGATCAAAAAAACGGGGTGGCCCGAGAAAAAGCACTGGTAAAGCAAAATCTTCAGTGTTTTTCACTGCCGAAGGGGTCATAGACTACCGAAATTCCCAGACAATACCAACTATCGGAAAGAATCATGCATGTGATCGTCCTTGGCAGCGGCGTCATCGGCACCACCACTGCCTATTACCTGGCCCGGCAGGGCGCCAAAGTGACCGTGCTGGACCGCCAGCCCGCGGCTGCGCAGGAAACCAGCTACGCCAATGCCGGACAGGTCTCGCCCGGCTATTCCACCCCGTGGGCGGCGCCCGGCATTCCGCTCAAGGCGATCAAATGGCTGTTTCAAAAGCACGCGCCCTTGGCGATCCGCCTGGACGGCAGCCTGTACCAGCTGAAATGGATGGCCGCCATGCTGGCCAACTGCTCGGCCGACCGTTATGCCGTCAACAAGGAACGCATGCTGCGCCTGTCCGAGTACAGCCGCGACTGCCTGCGCGAACTGCGCGCTTCCACCGGCATCCACTATGAAGAACGCGCCCGGGGCACGCTGCAGCTGTTTCGCACCGATGCCCAGATGGAGGCCGCGCGCCGCGACATCGCCGTGCTCGAAGAGGTGGGTGTCCCCTACGAACTCCTGGACCGTCACCGCCTCGTGACCGCCGAACCCGCGCTGGCCAATTCCGCCCACAAGCTTTCCGGCGGTCTGCGCCTGCCCAACGACGAAACCGGCGACTGCCAGCTCTTTACCCGCCGGCTGGCCGACATGGCGGCCGAACTGGGCGTGGATTTCCGCTTTGGCCAAAGCGTCACGGGGCTGAACACGGCCGGCGGCCAGATCACCGGCGTGCGCGTGGGCAACGAGGTCCTGACGGCCGACCGCTACGTGGCGGCCTTCGGCAGCTACACCCGCGGTTTCCTGGAACCCCTGGGACTGGACCTGCCGGTGTATCCGGTCAAGGGCTATTCGCTGACCATCCCCATGAAGGACGAGGCCGCCGCGCCGGTGTCCACCGTTCTGGACGAAACCTACAAGGTCGCCGTCACGCGCTTTGACCAGCGGATCCGCGTGGGCGGCATGGCGGAACTGTCGGGCTTTGACCTGCGCCTGAAGGACGCCCGCCGCAAGACGCTGGAACTGGTCGTCAACGACCTGTTCCCGGGTAGCGGTCACGTCGCCCAGGCCGAATTCTGGACGGGCCTGCGTCCCATGACGCCGGACAGCACGCCGGTTGTCGGCGCCACGCGCTACGGCAACCTCTATCTGAACACGGGCCACGGCACCCTGGGTTGGACCATGGCTTGCGGTTCCGGCAAGCTGGTCGCCGACCTCGTCATGGGCCAGCGTCCCGCGATCAGCACCGACGGGCTTGGCCTGTCGCGCTACGACCGGCGCGCCGCTTCCCGTCAGGAACTGGTGCTGAACGGCAAGGGCGCCTGATCCGTCCACCGCGCCGCTGCCGGCGCACCCCCCGACGGGCCGCTTCGATGCGGCCCGCGTCTTTTTGTGTGTGCTGAATTGAGCACGGCGAGGGCCCGGAAGGCCCGCCGCTTTATGCCAAAATCGCCGCATGACCCATTTCCTTCACACTGCCGACTGGCAGATCGGCCGTCAGTACGGCCAGTTTGAAACCGACGATGCCGCCATGCTGGCCGAGGCCCGCTTCGAGGCCGTGGCCCGCATCGCCACCCTGGCCGCCGAGCGCCGCGTGGACGCCGTGCTGGTCGCCGGAGACGTCTTCGACACGCAAGCCGTTTCGGATCGCACCATCCGCCGGCTTTTTGCCGCCATGTCCGCCTACACCGGGCCCTGGGTCATGATCGCCGGCAACCACGATGCCGCGCTGGCCGACAGCGTCTGGAGCCGCGCCATGCAGCTGGGCTGCATTCCCGCCCACGTGCATGTCCCGCTTGTCACCGGCGTGGTGGATCTGCCGCAGGCCAACCTCGCCGTGCTTGCGGCCCCGCTCACGCAGCGCCATACCTACGACGACGTCACGCAGGCCTTCGACACGCTGGAAACGCCAGCCGGGCGCATCCGCGTGGGCCTGGCGCACGGCAGCGTTGCCGGCCGCCTGCCCGACACGATCGACGCCACCAACCCCATCGCGCCCGATCGCGCGGACCGCGCCAGTCTGGATTACCTGGCGCTGGGCGATTGGCACGGCTGCCTGTCCATCGACGCCCGCACCTGGTATGCCGGCACGCCCGAACAGGACCGCTTCCGGGGCAACGAGCCTGGCTACGTGCTTGACGTGCAGATCGGCGCGCCCGGCATGGCGCCCGTGGTTGAACGCATCGCGACGGGCCGGTATCGCTGGTCAGCCTGGACAGAGACGCTCAGCCTATCGTCAGACGCGCAGGCGCTGGCCGAGCGCATGGCAGCGCTGCGCGCCGATGATGTGTTGCGCCTGGATGTGCAGGGCCACGTCAACCTTGAAACCTGGGATGCGCTGCAAAAGGCGGTGGGAGAAGCCGCCGCGCAGGTACGGGCCTTACTGCCGGATCTGTCGGGCGTGCGGCTCGAACCCGACGAGGCCGACCTGGCGCAATTGCGCGCCAGCGGCTATGTGGGCGAGGTCGCCGCGCAACTGCAGGCGCTGCAGGCAACGCAGGCAACGCATGCCGAAGACGACCAGTCCGCCGTGGCCAGCGAGGCTTTGCGCCTGCTGCTGCGCTTCCAGCGTGAAACCGCTGCGCCGGGAGCCGCCAAATGAAGATCTCCCGCATCGCCCTCGAAGAATTCCGCAAGTTCCGCCAGCCGTTGTCGCTGGACAATCTGCAAGACGGCCTGAACCTCTTTGTCGGTCCCAACGAGGCCGGCAAGAGCACGATTGCCGCCGCCATCCGTGCCGCGTTCCTTGAACGCTACAGCACCAGCAAGGTCGCCGACCTGGCGCCGCACGGCGAGTCGGGCGCGCGCCCCAGCGTGGAGCTGGCCTTCACGCACGCGGATCACTCGTACGTCCTGAAAAAGCAGTTCCTGTCCAAGGCCCGCTGCGAACTCGTCGTCGACGACGGCGCGCAGCGGCTGGACGGCGAAGAGGCCGAAAACGCGCTGGCGGTCTTGCTGGGCTTTGAGCTCCCCGGACGCGGCCAAAGCAAACCCGACCTGGCCGGCGTACCGGGCCTGCTCTGGATACGCCAGGGCGACGGCCAGAACCTGCACGAAGCCGCGGGCTACGCCGGCTCGCATCTGCGCGATGCCTTGACGCAGCTCTCCGGCGAGCTGGCGTCCAGCGACGGCGATCGCCTGTTCGACCGCGTCTCGGCTGAGCGCGCCGCGTTGCTGGACGCGCGCAACGGCCGGCCCAAGGGCAGCTACAAGGAAGCCGAAGACGCGCTTGCCCGCGCCATGTCCGAGCGCGACGCGTGCGCGCAGGCCATGGCGCAACTGAACGCCGACGTCGACCGCCTGGCCGAGTTGCGGCGGGATCATGAACGCGCGCAGGCCGAGCAGCCCTGGAAGGATTTCGAGACCAAGGCCGTGCAGGCCCGCGCGCGGCTGGCCGCGCTGGCCAAGGAACGTGAAGCCTTCGACGGGCTGCAACGCGAGCAGGCGCAGGCAGCACAGACACTTGCGCTGCTGCAGGATCAGGTCCGGCGCGATCAGCAGGACGAAGCCGACTACCAGTTGCTGCTGCGCGATGCGCGCGCCGCGCACGCGCATGTGCAGGCAATGCAGGAGCCGCTGGTGCGCGCCCAGCAGCAGCGGCAGTCGCATGCGGCCGCCCTCGAGGCCGCGCGCCGTCGCGTGGCGCAGCTTCAGGCGCAAGCCGACCGCCGGGATCTGGACCGCCAGCTGGCGCAGCTCACGCCCGAGATCGAACGCCTGGACACCGCCCTGATCGCGGTCACCCACCTCATCGAACAAGGATCCGCGCTCAAGACCGAGGCCGTGCGCCTGGAGATCTCCGACGCCGAAATCGAAGCCCTGCGCAAGGCCAGCCGCGAACTGGGCAATCTGCAATTGCAGCAACAGGCCGTGGCCACCCGCCTGCGCTACCGACTCGATGCCGGCGCGCAAGCCTTGCTCGATGGCAAGGCGGTCAGCGGCTCGGGAGAGGTCCTGCTGACGGCCGCGGCTGAACTCGACCTGCCCGGCGTGGGCCGCCTGCAGATCGAACCCGGCGGGCAGGATCTGCCGGCCCTGCAGCGCGACCTGGCGCGCGCGGAGTCGGCATGTGCCGCGTTGCTCAAGCGGGCGGGCGTCGACACCCTGACTGACGCCGAGCAACGCCACGCCCGCTACACCGCGTTGCAGCGCGAGCTGGACGGCATGCGCAAAACCCTGGGCATTCATGCGCCGCGCGGCGTGGATGCGCTGCGCACGCAGCGCGACGAAGCGCGGGCGCGTCTTGCCCAGTTGCAGGAAAGGCTGTCCAAACTGCCCCCCGCGCAGGACCTGAGCGACGATGTGCCCGGTGATGTCGCGGACGCAGACGACGACGGCCTGCCGGACGCCATCCAGGCCCTGCGCGAAGCCGAAGCGGTGGCCGCCCAGGCACAAAAGGCGGTTGCCGATGCGCAGCGCGCGCTGGACGCCGACACGGCCCGCGCCCAGTTGCTGGAAGGGCAGGCGGCAGCCCGGGGCGCCGAATTGCAGTCCGCTGAACGCGTGGCCCAACGGCAGGCGCGCGCCGGCCGGCTCGCTGAAGTGCGCAGCGCCCACGACCAGCTCGACGCCCGTGTGCGCGAGGCCCGGGCCGCGCTGGCCGAACACCGGCCCGAACTGGCCGAGCAGGACGTGCAGCGGTTCGAGAAATCCGCCGCCATCGAACGCGATGCGCAGCACAAGCGCCACGGCGACATCCTGCAGCTGCAGGGCAAGCTGGATCAGGCCGGGGCGCAGGGGCTGGGCGAACGCCTGTCCGAAATGCAGGCGGCCTGCGAACGCCTGCAACGGCGCCGCGACGAGTTCGCGCGGCGCGCCGCCGCGCTGGACCTGCTGCAAAAGCTGCTGGCCGACAAACGCGCAGCGGCCACGCAGCGCCTGCAGGCGCCGCTCGCCCGGCGGCTCAACCACTATCTGGCGCTGCTCTTTCCCGATGCCGCGCTGCGACTGGACGATGCGCTGCTGCCCACGGCGCTGCGCCGCGGCGACGGCGAGGATCTGCTGGAGGCGCTCAGCTTCGGCACGCGCGAGCAACTTGGCATCCTGGCGCGCTTTGCCTACGCGGATCTGCTGCGCGAGGCCGGCCGGCCCACGCTGCTGCTGCTGGACGATGCGCTGGTGCACACCGATGACGCGCGTCGCGACTTCATGAAACGGGCGCTCTTTGACGCCGCCACGCGGCACCAGATCCTCATGTTCACCTGCCACGGCGAGGCATGGCGGGACATGGGCGTGGAGCAGCGCCGGATCGGATAGCGGCGGGGCGCGTTGGCGTTGATTCCGACGCCAACGCCAACGCCAACGCTTGACGCTTGACGCTTGACGCTTCGGCCCGCGGCCGGTAGTCTGCCCCGATGCCAGATCACACGCCTCTCGCCATGCTTGCCCGCGCCGTCCGCGCCGGTCTTGCCTGCGCGCGCGTGCCGGCTTTCTTCTCTGCCGGTTCTCCGCCGACGGTCTCTCCTGTCAAGAACGCGGCGCCGCCGCCCGCCTCGCCGCCCAGCGGTGTGGTGTCGGGCGTGTGCCCGCCAGGGTTGGCTTTGCGCCGTCCCGTGTCGGCCGTCGTCGGCTGACCTGCCGCTTTCCCTTCTCCCGCCTGACCCCTCGCGCCGCGCCGCAAGCCGCATGACGTCTGCCGTCTGAGCAGCGCGCGCCCGAGAGCGCGCGTCATCGCGCGCCGGGCTGGAGTCTGTTGCCATTCAGACAGGTGATTTCTCATGTCCATCAACCGAAGCGCGTGGACTGCCCGCGCGTCCACCACCTTGTTCGTGCTGCTGTGGAGCGGCGGCGCGATCTTCGCAAAATGGGGGCTGTCGCACGCCTCCGCCTTTGGATTTCTGTTGTGCCGCTTCCTGCTTGCGTTGGCGGCGCTGCTCCTGATCTGCGCACCCCGCCGGCGATGGCTGCCCCTGCCCGGCACGCGCATTCAGGTGGCCGCGACGGGCGCGCTGCTGATCGGCAGTTACTCCATCTGCTATCTGCTCGCGCTGGATCATGGCGTGACGCCGGGCGTGCTGGCCACGTTGCTTGGCGCGCAACCCATCCTGACGCTGGCGCTGACCGAGCGCCGCTATGCCCCGGCGCGTCTGGCAGGGCTTTGCCTGGCGCTGGCCGGGCTGGTGCTGGTGGTGTATCAAAGCATCGCGCTGACCCGCTTGTCCGTGGCTGGCATCGCCTACGCCTGCGCCGCGCTGGCCAGCATGACAGGCGGGGCCTTGCTGCAAAAGCGCGTCCGGCAGGCGCCAATGGCGGTGATGCCATTGCAGTACGCGGTCAGCCTTGTGCTGTGCCTGCTGTTTGCGCCATTCCAGCCGCTGCATGCCGACTGGAGCGTCGGCTTTATCGTGCCGCTGATCTGGATGGGCCTTGTGATCTCGGTGGGCGCCACGCTGCTTTTTTACCGCATGATCCAGGCGGGCAATCTCGTCAACGTCACCAGCCTGTTCTACCTGGTGCCGGTGGGCACGGCCGCGCTGGACTACGTGATCCTGGGCAATCGCCTGCCGGCGCTCAGCCTGGCGGGCATGGCCGCGATCCTGACGGGGCTGATGCTCGTCCTGCGCCATCCGGCGTCGGGGAACGATCAGGGGCAGCAGCAGCGATAGCGCCCTCGGCAGACGCTGGCACGGCTTTCAGGCGCGCGGGCCGCCGCCCGGGACCGTGCCGTTCGCCGCGCCGACGTCCATCCAGCCGCTCCACGGCGCTGTGGCGTCCGTCGCGGGCGCGTCAAGCGCGCCGTCCGGCCCCGCCCAATGACCGCTCACGAGCTGAGCAGGCCGCGTCTGCGCCACGACCCGCGCGCACAGGTCCCACGCGTCCAGCCGCACGCTGAGGCCGGCATAGACGCCGTGTCCCGGGCCGGCCGCGATGATGCCCGCCGCGTGCACGCCTTCGCCCGCCCGGATGGCGCCTTCCGCGCGGATGTCCTCGCCGGCGATCATGCCCCACCCGCAGGCAAGGTGATCGCCGCACTGGATTGATCCGCCTGCCTGTATTCCGCAGGCGGCATGGATTTCCTGTTCCGCGCGGACGCTGCCGCCCGCCTTGATGCCTTGCCCGCATTTGATGGCGCCTTGCGCGCTGATGTCCTGGCCGGCATGCAGGTGGCCGGTCACGGCCAGATCCTGGCCCGCGCAGATGTCCCACTTGGCACGCACGTTGCCGCCGCAGTCCAGGCGGGTGGCCGTCTCGATGCCCCAGTCGGCCGCCACGTCGCCGCCCGCCCGCAGGTTGCCGGCGCTGGCGATGTTGCCGCCGGCCGTGATGTTCTCGCCCGCGACGATCGATTCGCCCGCCCGGATCCCCCCGCCCGTGACAATGCTGCGTCCGGCGCGCACCACCGTGTCCACGTTGATGCCCATTCGCACTTCCAGCGTCCCCGCGAACACGATGGCGTTCGCGTCCAGCGTGTCCAGACGCAGCACGGCGTCGGTCGGACCGAACTGATCCAGCAGCCAGCAGGCATCGCCGACGCGGCCGTCGGCGACGAGCGCGTCGAGCACGGCCTGGTAGTCCCCCTGGCCGTTGTGGTCGCGAAGGAACCATTTGTAGCCGCCCGCGCAGGGGTTCTTGGCTTTGACGAATTTCTTGGTGAGTTGCATGGCGCTGAATCGAAGACAGTGCGTGGCCGCCGCGCCAGCTTTCGTGAAGGCGTGCGCAGGCGAAATGGGGACGGGCGCCTGCCACGCGGCAGTGCGCCCGCCGGCCGGTTTCAGGCTGCGGCGCGCGGGGATGTGCGCAGGCAGCCGGCAACGGGCCGGAGCAAGGAAATCAGAAAGGGGAAAGGCGGGCGATTAGCCGGGCTTGGACCGCGCGTAAGCGGAACGCGCGGCGACCTCCTGCGAACTCAACAGCGTTGAGCGCAGGGCGCAGAGGGCGCAGGTGACGCAGGGAAGGGAGGATATGTCGGATTGCACGGGGCAGATGCTACCACCCGGGCAATTGCCGTCAAGCGGCGCAGGAGGCGAAAAAGGGCGCCAACCAGCGTTGGCGCCCTTCATGTCGAACTGGGGTATCAGTTCGTCAGGACGATGTTGCGGTCCTTGGCGATGCGCTGGCGCAGTTCAAGTTCGCGCTTGATCTGCGCGGCGTATTCGGCCGGCGTGTTGCCGTCCACCAGCGAGCCGCCGTCGGCCAGGCGCTGGGCGATCTTCGGATCCTTCAGCGCCTTGACCGCCGCGGCGTGGACGCGGTCGATCACCGCTTGCGGCGTGCCGGCGGGCGCCACCAGGCCGTACCACGCCATGTTGTCCATGTCGGGCAGGCCGCCTTCGGCGAACGTCGGCACGTCGGGCAGGGCGGGCAGGCGCTTGGGCGCCGCCACGGCCAGCGCGCGCAGCTTGCCCGCCTGAATGTGCGGCATCGAGGAGGGCAGGTTGTCGAACTGCACATTGACCTGGCCGGCGATGACGTCGTTCAGCGCCGGGCCCGATCCGCGGTAAGGCACGTGGACCATGTCGGTCTTGGTCAGCGACTTGAAGAGTTCGCCGTCCAGGTGGCTGATGCCGCCCGCGCCCGACGAGGCATAGCTGTACTTGCCGGGGTTGTTCTTCAGAAGGGTGATGAATTCAGCCAGCGTCTTGGCGGGCACGCTGGGGTTGACCGTCATGACGTTGGGCACGTTCACCATATTGGTGATCGGCGCAAAGTCCTTGAGCGGGTTGTACGGGTTCTTGGGATTGGTGGCCGGATTGGTGGCCATGGTGCTCACCGTGGCCACGCCCAGCGTGTAGCCGTCGGGCGCGGCGCGCACCACGGCGTCGGCGCCGATGGAGCCGCCGCCGCCGCCCCGGTTTTCAACGACCACGGGCTGGCCGAGCTCACGGCCCAGGCCTTCAGCCACCACGCGGGCCACGATATCGGTGGTGCCGCCCGCTGCGAACGGAACGATCAGCCGGATGGGTTTATTGGGGTAGGGATCGGCGGCCTGAGCGGCGGAGGTCAAGCAGACGCCAGCGATGGCAAGGGCCAGGGCGGCTTTGGCATGTGACAACACGTTCAAGAGTCTTCTCCATATTGTTGTTCCGAGCCGGCCGGCTTCTTGGACCGGCTTCGGTGAAGCGCGCATTGCCGGGGGTGCCGGCAAGCCAACGCCTCGTGGCCGCAATTCCACACAGGTATGTCCCCACGGTCAACTTGGGATTGTCCCTGTCATGATGAAAGGCAAAAATTTTCAGACGCTTTCCATTTCCGCGAAGATGGCGGAAGTTAAAGGAAAAAGTGTGTCTGACAGCCAGTTGAACGCCTTTCGATACGCTTTCAGTGCGCAAACGCTGCGCAGTCATCATGCTGTCATTAGCTGATTACTCACATAAATCTCTGCATAACTTACAAGAATCTGATATTTTTCGGCTGAGATTCTTGCCCGGTCTTGCAAGAAAGCTATTGCGTTTGTTTCTGTCTGCGCCGTTCAATTGGCGTTGGTTGATGTCCCCACGGGGCAACGTGTAGCGCAGCGGCGCACCGGGCCAGGGTTCCGTCCGTTTTTCAATCCCCGGTCTGTTTCGTCTCTCGCTGCCTTGCGCTGGCGGGAGGGGGCCCGGACATTTTCGGAACGCCATGTCGCTGATCCTGATCCTCGCTCTGCCGTTCGCCGGCAGCCTGTGCGCCGCGCTGCTGCCTTCCAACGCCCGCAACGCCGAGGCGTGGCTGGCTGGCCTCATCGCCCTCGTCTGCGTGGTTCTGATCGCGTCCCTGTATCCCGACGTCGCCCACGGCGGCGTCATACGGGCCGACATTCCTTGGGCGCCCGCCCTCGGACTGCAATTCACCCTGCGCATGGACGGCTACGCCTGGCTGTTCGCGCTGATCGTCTCCGGCATGGGCGCGCTGGTGGTGTTGTATGCGCGCTACTACATGTCGCCCGAAGACCCGGTGCCGCGTTTCTTTTCCTTCTTTCAAGCCTTCATGGCCGCCATGCTGGGCGTGGTGCTCTCGGGCAACCTGATCCAGCTCGTGCTGTTCTGGGAAATGACCAGCCTGGCGTCCTTCATGCTGATCGCCTACTGGCACCACCGCCTGGACGCGCGCCGGGGCGCCCGCATGGCGCTGACGGTCACCGGGGCGGGCGGGCTCTGTCTGCTGGCCGGGGTGCTGATCCTGGGCCACATCGTCGGCAGCTACGACATGGACCGCGTCCTGGCGTCGGGCGACCTGGTCCGAGCCGACCCCTGGTATCCGGCCGTGCTGGTGCTGGTGGCGCTGGGCGCGCTGACCAAGAGCGCGCAGTTCCCGTTCCATTTCTGGCTGCCCAACGCCATGGCCGCGCCCACGCCGGTGTCGGCCTACCTGCATTCGGCAACAATGGTCAAGGCGGGCGTCTTCCTGCTGGCGCGCTTCTGGCCCGTGCTGTCGGGCACGGACGAATGGTTCTGGATCATCGGCGGCCTTGGGCTCATCACCCTGGTGCTGGGCGCTTACGCAGCCATTTTCCAGCAGGACATGAAAGGGGTGCTGGCCTATTCCACGATCAGCCACCTGGGCCTCATCACGCTGCTGCTGGGCCTGAACAGCACCCTGGCGCTGGTGGCGGCCATCTTCCACATGATCAACCACGCCACGTTCAAGGCGTCGCTCTTCATGGCGGCGGGCGTGGTCGACCACGAAACCGGCACCCGCGACCTGGGCAGGCTGTCCGGTCTGTACAAGGCGATGCCCATCACCGCCACGCTGGCGATGGTGGCCGCCGCCTCGATGGCGGGCGTGCCGCTGCTGAACGGCTTCCTGTCCAAGGAAATGTTTTTTGCCGAGACCACCTTCGTCAGCGCCGACCGCTACGTGCAGCTTGGCCTGCCGCTCTTGGCCACGATTGCCGGCGCGTTCAGCGTGGCGTACTCGCTGCGCTTCATCCTGCAGGTGTTCTTCGGCCCGCCAGCCACCGACCTGCCGCGCGAACCGCACGAACCGCCGCGCTGGATGCTGCTGCCCAGCGCGCTGCTGGTCCTCATGTGCCTGCTGGTCGGCATCGTCCCCAGCCTGACCGTGGGCCCGTTCCTGGCCACCGCTGCGCAAAGCATCCTGGGCGAAAACATGCCCGATTACAGCCTGGCCGTCTGGCATGGCTTCAATCTGCCGCTCGCCATGAGCCTGGTCGCCACCACAGCGGGCGTGCTGCTGTACCTGGCCCTGCGTGCCCATCAGCGCGCCAATCCGGGCCGCGTGCCGTTCATCTACCGCCTGGACGGCCGCCGCACGTTCGAGGCGCTGCTGGACGGTTCCAGCGTTGCCGCCGCGTGGCTCTTGCGCTGGGTGTCGTCCACGCGCCTGCAGGTGCAGATGGTGCTGATCGTGGTCGGCACGCTGTTCGTTGCGTGGCTGCCGCTGCGCGCGGGCGGCTGGCTGGACGGCGCCGTGCGCCTGACGCCCGTCGACCCGGTTTTCGCATTGCTGTGGATCGTGGGCGGCACGTGCGCGCTGGCCGCCGCGTTCCAGGCCAAATAC
The DNA here is from genome assembly GCF_029866465.1 of Achromobacter mucicolens. Classification (NCBI taxonomy): domain Bacteria; kingdom Pseudomonadati; phylum Pseudomonadota; class Betaproteobacteria; order Burkholderiales; family Alcaligenaceae; genus Achromobacter; species Achromobacter mucicolens. The sequence goes on from NZ_CP123364.1 coordinate 2,545,670, forward strand.
CACCGCCTGGCCTCGCTGGCGCTGGCCGGCGGGGCAGGGCTCATCACCTGCCTGACCTTTGTCTGGTTCTCGGCGCCCGATCTGGCTCTGACCCAGTTGTCCGTCGAAGTCGTGACGCTGGTGTTGCTGCTCCTGGGTCTGCGCTGGCTGCCGCGGCGCATCGTGCAGGACGACGAAGAAAGTCTGAAGGCCACGCTGATGGCGCGCGGGCGCCGCCTGCGCGACCTGCTGCTGGCGGTGGCGGCCGGCTCGGGCATGTCGGCACTGGCCTATTCGGTGCTGGCGCGGCCCCAGACCAATCCCATTTCGTCCTACTTCGTGGACCGGGCGCTGCCCGACGGCGGCGGCACCAATGTGGTCAACGTGATCCTCGTGGACTTCCGCGGTTTCGATACGTTTGGCGAAATCACGGTGCTGGGCATCGTGGCGCTGACCGTCTACGCGCTGCTGCGCCGGTTCCGCCCGGCCGCCGAGAGCGCGGACATTCCGCGCCAGCAGATGGACCAGGACGGCGGCATCCCCGATGCGCCCGACATCAAGTCGGTGGTGCCCGCCGGCTCGATGATGGTGCCGGCCGTGCTGGTGCGCCTGTTGCTGCCGGTTGCCGCGCTGATTTCCGTGTACTTCCTCTTGCGCGGCCACAACCAGCCGGGTGGCGGCTTCGTCGGCGGCCTCATCTTCGCCACCTCCGTCATCCTGCAGTACATGGTGGGCGGGGTGTACTGGGTCGAATCCCGCAGCCGCCTGAATCCCCAGAACTGGATCGGCATCGGGCTGCTGTCCGCCGGCATCGCCGCCGTGAGCGCGTGGCTGGCCTACAAGCCGTTCCTCGCCGCGCTGGCCTGGGACGTCGCGCTGCCGTTGATCGGCCATGTCCACGTGTCCAGCGTGCTGCTGTTCGACCTGGGTGTCTACATGCTGGTCGTGGGATCCACCGTGCTGGTGCTGGTGGCGCTTGCCCACCAATCGCTGCGCGCGCAACGCAAGGCCGCCGCCGAACTCCAGGCGGCCGCCGCTCAAACAGGAGAAGCCTGATGGAATTGATATACGCAGCCGCGATCGGCGTGCTGGCGGGCTCGGGCGTGTGGCTGCTGCTGCGGCCCCGGACGTTCCAGTTCATCATGGGCCTGTCTCTGGTCTCCTATGCGGTCAACCTTTTCATCTTCGGCATGGGCCGGCTCACCTCCGGCAAGCCGCCGGTGGTGGATCCCGCCATGGCGCATGATCCTTCCTGGTATGCGGATCCGCTGCCGCAGGCGCTGGTGCTGACCGCCATCGTCATCGGCTTTGCCACCACCGCGCTGTTCCTGGTTGTGCTGCTCGCCTCACGGGGCCTTACGGGTACCGACCACGTTGATGGACGGGAGTCCCAATCTTGAGTTTCTGGCTTCAACATCTTCCGGTTCTGCCCATCATCATTCCGCTGGTCGCGGGCGCGGCGATGCTGCTGCTCGCCGACACCAACCGCTATGCGCGCGGCGGCATCGCGCTTGTGTCGACGCTTGCCCAATTGGCGGCCGCGATTTCCCTGTTGTTCGTGGCTGGCGGGGGCGTACCCGGCGTCTGGGAAAACGGGGTAGGGGTTTACCTCGTGGGCGATTGGCCGGCGCCGTTCGGCATCGTGCTGGTGGTCGACCGCCTGGCCGCAGTCATGCTGACGCTGACGGCGGTGCTGGGGCTGGCCACACTGGTCTACGCGCTGGCGCGGTGGGACCGCGCGGGCGTGCATTTCCACTCGCTCTTCCAGTTCCTGCTGATGGGCCTGAATGGCGCCTTCCTGACTGGCGACCTGTTCAACCTGTTCGTGTTCTTCGAGGTGCTGCTGGCCGCGTCGTACGGCTTGCTGCTGCATGGGTCCGGCGTGGCGCGCGTCAGCGCCGGCCTGCAGTACATCGCCGTGAATCTCGTGGCTTCGTTCCTGCTGCTCATCAGCATTGCGCTGATTTACGGCGTGACGGGCACGCTCAACATGGCCGACCTGGCCTTGCGCGCGGGCAATCTGACGGGCGCCGAGCGCATGCTGTTCGAAGCGGGCGCCGCCATCCTGGGCGTGGCGTTCCTCGTGAAGGCGGGGGCCTGGCCGCTCAACTTCTGGCTGGTCAAGGGCTATGGGTCGGCTGGCGCACCCATCGCGGCCATGTTCTCCATCATGACCAAGGTCGGCATCTACGCCTTGCTGCGCATCGGCTCGCTGCTGTTGCCCACGGGCGCGCCTGCCGCCTTCAGCCTGGACTGGATGTTTGCTGCCGGACTGGCCACGCTGCTGTTCGGCGCCCTGGGGCTGCTGGCCACCCAGCAACTGGAAAAAATGGTCGGCTACTGCGTCATCGTGTCGGCCGGCACGCTGCTGACCGCGCTGGGCATGCCGGGCGTCACGCTCACCGGTCCCGCGCTGTTCTACCTGATCAGTTCGGTGCTGACGACGGGCGCGTTCTTCCTCTTGGCCGAACTGATCGAACGCACCCGCAGCTTCGGCGCGAACGTGCTTGCGGTTACGCTCGACGCCTTCGATCTGGATGATCCGACCTCTGTGAACCGATCGGACGACGTAGTCGGTGTGGCGATCCCCGCCGCGATGGCGTTCCTGGGCTTGGCCTTCATTTCGTGCGCCTTGCTGGTGACCGGCTTGCCGCCGCTGTCCGGCTTTGTCGCGAAGTTCTCGCTGTTGTCGGCGGCCGTCTCGGCGGCCACCGAATCGGCGCCGCCCATGGACGCCTGGATTCTCGTGGCGGCCGTGCTGGTGTCGGGTCTGGCTGGCCTGATCGGCCTGGGCCGCACCGGCATCCGTATTTTCTGGGCCAGCGACGACCGCAGCACGCCGCGCCTTCGCGTGATCGAGGCGGGTCCGGTCGCGGCGCTGGTGTTGCTTTGCGTGGCCCTGGCCGCGGGCGCCGGTCCAGTGTCCGCCTACCTGGACGACGCGGCCCGTTCGCTTGACCAGCCCGCGTCCTACATCGACGCCGTCATGTCCGCGCAGACCGTGCGCGGCGTCAAGGGAGGAAGCTGATGCGCCGTCTTTACTTCCTGATCCTTCCCACGCTGCTGTTTGTCCTGTGGCTGGTGCTCAACGAAAGCATGTCCGCGGGGCAGATCGCGCTGGGCATCGCGCTGGCGCTGTGGTTCACGTGGGCCGCCTCGCGCCTGCGACCGCTGCGGGCGCGCCCGCGCCGCCTCTGGAAGGTGATACCGCTTTTCCTGCGTGTGACGCTGGACATCATCAAGTCCAACATCGCGGTGGCGCGGCTGATCCTGAATCCGCGCCGCAATGAATTCTCACCCGGGTTCATCCTGATCCCGCTCACCATGCGCGATCCGCATGGTCTGGCGATGCTGGCCTGCATCGTCACCTATACGCCCGGCACCGTCTGGGTGGACCTGACCGAGGACCACAGCCTGAAACTGCACGTGCTCGACCTGCAGAACGAAGACGAGTGGATCGAGCTGGTGCAGCAGCGCTACGAGCGCCCGTTGATGGAGATGTTCGAATGAATTCCGTACTTTATTGGGCGGCATCCTTTGCCTTGCTTTGCTTTGCGCTGGGCATGGTGTTTGCCACCATCCGCCTGTTGCGAGGCCCCACCGCCCAGGACCGCGTCCTGGCCCTGGACACGCTGTACATCAACGGCATGCTGACGATGCTGGTGTTTGGCATCCGGTCCGGCACGTCCGTGTACTTCGACATTGCGCTGCTGATCGCGCTGTTCGGTTTCGTGGGCTCCACCGCAATGGCGCGCTTTCTCCTGCGCGGCGAGGTCATCGAGCCATGATGGACGTCGATATCCCGCTGTGGGCCGGCATTCCGGCCTGCATCCTGCTGGTGCTGGGGGGCCTGCTGGCGGTGACCGGCTCGGCCGGCCTGCTGCGCTTTCGCACGTTCCAGTCGCGTATTCATGCGCCCACGCTGGGCAACACGATGGGTTGCGCCTGCGTGCTGGCGTCTTCCATCCTCGTCTTCTCGGCGCTGTCGGCGCGGCCCGTGTTTCACGAGGTCATCATCACGTTGCTGTTGATTGTGTCCTCGCCCGTCACGGCAATGCTGCTGATGCGCGCCGCGACCTATCGCAACCGCCTCACCAAGGCCGAGGCGGACAAAGACGCGCGCTAAATTTGGGGCGCGACCCCGATTGGCGTTGAAACGTAACCTTACGAATTCACGTCGCTGGTTATGTCCCCCATGGCCAGGGCATGGGATAGTGATGTCAGTGGGCGGCGCGGCGCAAGACCGAGCCGCCCGGGTTCAATCTCTTCTAAAGGAGCTGACCATGACTTCTGTTTCCCTGCCTACGAAGCGCCTCGCCGCCATGCTGTGCACGACCGGACTGATGCTTGCCGCCGGCGCCGCGCACGCGCAATCCGGCAATGCCGACTCGTCGCAGTCGCGCTACCAGCAGGACGTCGCGGCTTGCAAGAGCGGCACGACCGGCCAACCGCTGGATACCTGCCTGCGCGAAGCTGGCGCGGCGCGCCAGGAGCGCAACCGCCAGAATCTGCGGGACGACAGCCCTGAACAACTTCAGCAGAACATGCTGGCCCGCTGCAGCCGCCTGCCGGAAGCCCAGCGCCAGAGTTGCGTCACCCAGATGACCTCGCCCAGCAATGTGCGCGGTAGCGTCCAGGGCGGCGGCGTGCTGCGCGAAACCGTGATTCAAGTGCCCGCCGGCACCGCACCGGGGATGGCCCCGGCCCCTGGCATGGCACCCGCACCCGGCATGGCTCCCGCTCCGGGCATGGCGCCGGCCCCCGGCATGGCCCCCGCGCCGGGCACGGGAACCATGAGCGCACCGATCCGCCAGTAAGTCGCCGGCGTCATATCGGGCATGGCGTGAGGGCGCAGCCGCTGCCGCAATCAGGCAAAATGGCGGCTGTCGCCTTTTCTCACGCATATTCATGTCCGACGTCATCGCCCTGATTTTCGACTTCGACGACACGCTGGCTTCGGACAGCACGTCCGGCTTCCTGGACAGCATCGGCGTGGACACGGCCTCGTTCTGGAAGGAAGAGGTCGATCCCTTGCTGTTCCAGCAAGATTGGGATCCCGTCCCCGCCTATCTCTACAAGATGATCGAACTGTCCCGCCAGGGACGGCACGGGCTCATCACGCAGCAGCGCCTGAAAGACTGGGGCGCGCGCCTCGATCTGCACGACGGCGTATCCACGCTGTTCCAGCGGCTGCGCGCGGCGGTGCGCGCCGAGCATCCGCAGGTGCAGCTTGAGTTCTACCTGATTTCCAGCGGCATCGGCGACGTGGTGCGCGCCACGCCCATCGCGCATGAGTTCACCGAGATCTGGGCCTCGGAATTCGTCTATGGCGACGATGGCGGCATTGCGTTCCCGCGGCGCGTCGTCAGTTTCACCGACAAGACCCGCTACCTTTTCCACATCCAGAAGGGCATCATCGGCCGCGATTTCCGCAACAAGCCGTTCGAGGTCAACCGCAAGATTCCCGAGGACCGGCTGCGCATCCCGTTCGACCAGATGGTCTTCGTGGGCGATGGCTACACGGACATCCCGTGCTTTTCGCTGATCCGCCGCGCGGGCGGCTTCGCTTTCGGGGTCTGGGACCCCAAGCACCGCGACAAGCGCAGCCGCGCCTGGGGCTTCATCGAGGAAGGGCGCGTGTCCAACCTGAACCAGGCCCGCTACGACGAGCAGGCCGAGCTCTATCAGTGGCTCGAAGAGGCCGTCACCAGCCTGGCCGGCCGCATTGCGCTGAAATCGCGGGTGTACCGTGGCTGACCCGGCCGTGCTGGCCGCGCCCGCGGTGGTCCCGCCCTGGACCGAGCAAGACGCCCGATTCATGACCCTGGCGCTGGAACAGGCCCAGGCGGCGTACGACATCGGCGAGGTGCCAGTGGGCGCGCTGGTTGTTTCCGCCCAGGGCGACATCCTGGGGCGCGGCTACAACCGCACCATCATCGACCACGACCCGACCGCGCACGCCGAGATCGTCGCCTTGCGCGGGGCCGCGCGCCAGCTTGAAAACTACCGGCTGCCCGGCATCACCGTCTACGTCACGCTCGAGCCCTGCGTCATGTGCATCGGCGCCATGCTGCACGCGCGCCTGGCCCGCGTCGTGTTCGGCGCCTACGATCCCAAGACCGGCGCGTGCGGCAGCGTGCTGGACGTCGGGTCCGTGCCCAAGCTCAATCATCACACTTCAGTCACCGGCGGCGTGCTGGCCGAACCCTGCGGCGATCTGCTGCGCCGGTTCTTCCGCGAACGCCGCGCCAAGGAATCCATCGCATGAGTACCCCCAAAGCCGCCAAGCCTGCCGCCAAGCCCGCCACCAAGGCGCGCCGCGCAAAGGCCGATGTCCCCGCGGCCCACGATCATCCGCACGACCACGGCCCGGACTGCGGCGACGCATGCGGCCATGATCACGACCACGACCACCATCACGGCCCGCAGCCGGACGCCCGCGGCATCTACCTGATTTCCCCGTCCTCCGCCGTGCGCGATCCCGCCACCGTGACGCTGGCGCGCGAACGGCTGGAGCAGCAGGGCTTCAAGACGGCGCTGGACCGCACGGCGCTGGCCGAACACCAGCGGTTCGCGGGCACGGATGCGCAGCGTCTGGCCAGCCTGACCCGCGCGGTCAAGCAGAAGCTGCCGATCGTCATGGTGACCCGCGGCGGCTACGGCCTGGGCCGGCTGCTGCACGCCATCGACTGGAAGGCGATGGCCGACAGCGGCAAGCGTTTTGTCGGCATGAGCGATTTCACGGCGTTCAACCTGGGCCTGCTGGCGCAGACCGGCGCGGTCAGCTATACCGGCGCCACCGCGGTCCGGGACTTTGGCGGCAAGAAGGTTGACGACCTGACCGAGGCGCTGTTCGGCGAGGTGATGCGCGGCGAACTTGAGATCCTCAGCTTCGAAACACAGGACGCCGACCCGGTGGACGCGCGCGGCATCCTGTGGGGCGGCAACCTGGCCATGCTGACGTCGCTGCTGGGCACGCCCTACATGCCGAAGATCCGCGGCGGCATCCTGTTCCTTGAAGACGTGGCCGAGCATCCGTACCGCGTCGAGCGCATGCTGATCCAGCTGTGGCAGGCCGGCATCCTGGCGCGCCAGAAGGCGATCGTGCTGGGACGTTTTACGGAATACAAGCTGGCCCCGCACGACAAGGGGTACGATCTGCACGAGGTCGTGGCCTGGCTGCGCAGGACGGTCAAGGTGCCGGTGATTACCGGCCTGCCGTACGGCCATGTCGATACCAAAGCCACCCTGCCGATCGGCCAGAAGGTCGGGATCGCCACCGAGAAGGGCCTGGCGCACCTGGTGCTGGACGAACACCATCACTAAAGCGCGCTCCGGCGGCCGGCGTCGGTCGCAATCGAGGTCTCAAATAGGGGCCGCATCACGTTTGCTACACTAGCAGGTTTTCCCGCATGCGCCTTTGGGCGCCTTCAAACGTACATACACCGTGATATCCACCGCCAATCTCACCATCCAGTTCGGTCCCAAGCCCCTTTTCGAGAACGTCAGCGTCAAGTTCGGGGAAGGCAACCGGTACGGGCTGATCGGGGCCAATGGGTCCGGCAAGTCTACGTTCATGAAGATCATCGGCGGCGATCTCGAACCCTCCGGCGGCAACGTCGCGCTTGAACCGGGCGTGCGCCTGGGCAAGCTGCGCCAGGACCAGTTCGCCTTCGAAGACGTGCGGGTGCTTGATGTGGTGATGATGGGCCACACCGAAATGTGGCAGGCCATGTCCGAGCGCGACGCGATCTACGCGAATCCGGAGGCGACCGAAGACGACTACATGCGCGCCGCCGACCTGGAAGCCAAGTTCGCCGAGTACGACGGCTACACCGCCGAAGCCCGCGCAGGCGAACTGCTGCTGGGCCTGGAAATCGCCGTCGACCAGCACAACCTGCCGATGCGCGAAGTGGCGCCGGGCTGGAAGCTGCGCGTGCTGCTGGCGCAGGCGCTGTTCTCGAACCCCGACGTCCTGCTGCTGGACGAACCCACCAACAACCTGGACATCAACACGATCCGCTGGCTGGAAAACGTGCTCAACGGCTACCAAAGCACGATGATCATCATCAGCCACGATCGTCACTTCCTGAACCAGGTGTGCACGCACATGGCCGACGTGGACTACGGTGAAATCCGCATCTACGCCGGCAACTACGACGACTACATGCTGGCCTCCACCCAGGCCCGCGAACGCCTGGTCGCCAACAACGCCAAGGCCAAGGAACGCGTCGCTGAATTGCAGGACTTCGTGCGCCGCTTTGCCGCCAACAAGTCCAAGTCGCGCCAGGCCACGTCGCGCCTGAAGCAGATCGACCGCATCAAGGCCGACCAGGTCGTGGTCAAGCCCTCGTCGCGCCAGAATCCGTACATCCGCTTCGAGCAGAACAAGGTCATGCACCGCCTGGCCGTCACCGTCGAAAACCTGACCAAGGCCTACGACGCGCCGGTCATCACCAAGTTCTCGGCCATGGTCGACGCCGGCGAGAAGATCGCAATCATCGGCGCCAACGGCGTGGGCAAGACCACGCTGCTGCGCCTGCTGGCGCAGGACCTGCAGCCCGATTCGGGCACGGTCAAATGGTCGGACAATGCCGACCTCGGCTACATGGCCCAGGACGTTTCCGACCAGTTCCTGCAGACCGACATCAACCTGCTGGACTGGATGGGCGACCACCGCCAGCCGGGCGACGACGACCAGTCGATCCGTTCGGTGCTGGGCCGCCTGCTGTTCTCGGCGGATGACCTGCCCAAGGCGCCCAAGGTGCTGTCGGGCGGCGAAAAGAACCGCATGACCTTCGGTCGCCTGATGCTTGGCCGGCACAACGTCATGCTGCTCGACGAGCCGACCAACCACCTGGACATGGAATCGATCGAATCGCTGCAGTTCGCGCTGGAAAAGTACGAAGGCACGCTGGTGTTCGTGTCGCATGACCGCGAATTCGTGTCGGGCCTGGCCACGCGCGTGATCGAGATCCTGCCTTCGGGCGAGATCGTCGACTACCGCGGCGGCTACGAAGACTACCTGTCCTCGCGCGGCATCGAGGCCTGATTCCCGGACGGTTCGCCTGAAGCGGCGCACGGACTCGTGCGCCGCTTCTGCATTTGAGCCCGCCTGCCTTCTGGCCTGCGGCCCAGCGCGCCAGCCGCGGTGCGCGCATTCAGCCGTCAGCAAACCGCGCTGCGCTATCATCCGCCCCGATCCTGGCGCCTGTCCGGCCAGGCCTGCCTTTGTCCCCAAATGTCTCCCTCTCAGCATGCCGCGCCCGATGGCGCGCAGATCGGCACGTTCACCCTGACGGCCCGCATCGTAGCCATCGCCTTCTTCACCTTCATCTGCTATCTGGCCATCGGCCTGCCGCTGGCCGTGCTGCCGGGCTACGTGCACGGCAACCTGGGCTATGGCTCCGTGCTGGCGGGCCTGGCGATCAGCGTGCAGTACGTGGCGACCTTGCTCAGCCGCTCGCACGCCGGCCGGATGGCCGACATGGTCGGCCCCAAGCAGACCGTCGTCATCGGCATGGTCGCCTGCGCGATCAGTGGCGTCTTCCTGCTGCTTGCTTATGCCTTCGAGCGCACCGCCTGGCTGAGTCTGGCGGCCATCATCCTGAGCCGTCTGGCGCTGGGCTTCGGCGAGAGCTGGGTGGGCACCGGTTCGGCCACCTGGGCCATTGCGCGGGTAGGGCCGCTGCACACGGCGCGCGTCATTTCGTGGAATGGCATCGCCACCTATGGTGCGCTGGCGCTCGGCGCGCCGCTGGGCGTGCAGCTTGAAAAGCACTGGAGCATGGGCGCGCTGGGCGGCGCGGTGCTGCTGCTGGGGTTGGCGGGTCTGGGCCTGGCCATGGTGCGTCCTGCCGTGGCCATCGTGGGCGGCCACCGGATGGCCTTCAAGAGCGTGGTGCTGCGGGTGTTTCCGCACGGCATGGCGCTGGGCCTGGGGTCGGTGGGTTTTGGCACGTTGGCGGCATTCGTTGCGCTGTATTACGCCAGCGCCTCCTGGGAGGGTGCCGCGAATGCGCTCAGCGCGTTCGGCGGCGCATTCATCGGCGTGCGGCTGCTGTTTGCCGGCACGATCACCCGTTTTGGCGGCTTCCGGGTCGCGCAGGTGTCGTTCGTGGTGGAGGCCGCCGGACTGTTGCTGCTGTGGCTGGCGCCCAACCCAGGCATGGCGCTGCTGGGCGCCGCGCTTACCGGCAGCGGCTTTGCGCTGGTGTTTCCGGCCATCGGCGTCGAAGCCGTGGCGCGCGTGCCGGCCGGCAGCCGCGGCGCCGCGCTGGGCGCCTATTCGGCCTTCCTGGATCTCGCCTTGGGCGTGACCGGTCCCATCGCCGGCTACATCTCCAGCGGATTCGGCTATCCGGCGATTTTCCTGGCGGCCTCCCTGTCGGTCACGATGGGCTTGCTGATTGCGTTCGGATTGCAGCGGGCCGCCACGCGTGGACAGGCGACGGCCTCGTCAGCGTGATCTTTATTACTAGAAGAAGTTAAGACATTCGATATTGATCGTTTGGATTCATATAACGAATTGTTAGATTTGAGGCTCGTTTTCTCGCGCCCTGACGATTCGTCCATGAACCTTATTTTCGACAACGTCCACAAGCAGTTCGGCGACTTGCCTGTCGTCGACGGCTTCACCAGTGAATTCAAGACCGGCGAGCTGGTCGCGCTGGTCGGCCCGTCCGGCTGCGGCAAGTCCACCTTGCTGCATCTGGCGGCAGGGCTGGAAATGCCCACGCAGGGCAGCGTGCGGGCCGACGGCAACAAGGTCGCCGGTCCCCATCCCAGCCGCACGCTGGTGTTCCAGGAACACGCCCTCTATCCCTGGCTGACCCTGGAAGACAACGTGTCGCTGGCGCTGGAATTCCAGAACACGCCCAAGAAGCGCGCCCGCGAGGCGGCGCGCGAATGGCTGGCGCGCGTCAGCCTGGCGGGCTTCGAACACTACTATCCCCATCAGGTGTCCGGCGGCATGCGCCAGCGCGCCGCGCTGGCCCGCGCGTTCATCGCGCAGCCGCAGACCATGCTGATGGATGAACCCTTCGGCGCGCTGGACGCGCTGACCCGCCTGGCCCTGCAGGACGTGCTGCGCCAGCTCATCGCGCAGGAAAAGCCCACCGTGCTGCTGGTGACCCACGACGTCGACGAGGCCTTGTTCCTGGCCGACCGCATCGTCGTCTTCAGCCCGCGCCCGGCGCGGGTGCTGCGCGAATTCAACCTGGCACATCGCGCCAAGACGCACGACCTGTCCGACCTGGCCGCTGAAAAGCGCGAGATCCTGCGCCTCTTGGGCATCGGGGTCGGTGGCGCGGACGCGCACTCGGACATCGCGCTGGCGGCTTGATCCTTCATACCAATACCCTGCGGCCACGCCCGGGCGCGGCCGCTTCCTGAATTTCCTGGAGCTCCTGATGAAACTGAAGCAATGGTTGTCCCTGCCGCTGGCCGCGGCGCTGCTGGCGGCTGCCCCCGCGATGGCCGCCGAGAAGTTCCGCGTGGGTTACCTGCGCGTGATGGATGACGCGCAGGCCATCGTCGCGCAAGAGGGCGGCTATTACAAAAAGGCCGGCCTGGATTCCGAACTCATCGAATTCAAATCGGGCACCGACCTCATCAAGGCCATCGTCGGCGGCCAGCTCGACATCGGCGTGCTGGGCTTTACCAACGCGGTTGCGTGGGCGTCCAAGGGCGCGGACCTGAAGGTGGTGGGCGGCGCGCAGCAGGGCTATCACTCGCTGATCGTGCGCGACGATTCGGGCATCAAGGACATCGCCGGCCTGAAGGGCAAGACGCTGGCCTCGCAGGCCGAAGGCAGCACCGCTGACGTGGTGCTCAAGGGCGTCGTGCTCAAGTCGGGCAACCTGACGGCCGACGACGTCAACGTCATGGGCGTGAGCCCGGCCGTGGCTGTGCAGTCGCTGGTGGGCAAGCGCGTGGACGCCGCCTTCCTGTTCGAACCCTACGACCGCATTGCGCAGCTGATCGCGCCGGTCAAGCAGATCTATGAAGTGGGCGAGGCGTGGCCGTTCCCGTGCATGGTCGTGATCACGTCGGGCGAAACGCTGGCCAAGCGCAAGGACGACGTCTGGAAGGCGCTGGACGCGCAGAACCAGGCCATCACGCTGCTGCAAAAGGAACCCGCGCAGGCGTCCAAGCTGATCGCGTCCTACTTCATTGCCGAGCCCACGCTCAAGACGCTGAACCGTGGCGAGCTGCCGCGCGAAACGGTCATTTCCGAAGCCATCAGCACGCAGGTGTTCACGCCCAAGCTGACCGAGAAAGACACGGCGCGCATGCAGGAAATCGCTGACATCCTGCAAGCCCAGGGATCGCTCAAGACGCGCGACGGCAAGCCGTACGACGTCTCCAGCATCGTCGACCTGTCCTGGCAAGAGGCTCGCAAGCTTTGAGCGCGTCTACCCGAGTGACCGGCGCCCGCAAGCATCTTGCGGGCGTTTTGGGCGTCCTGTTCATTCTGGCCATCTGGCAATTGGCGGCCTTCGCGCTGCCCGACTTCCTGATGCCCGGCGTGCCCGCCGTGGTCGAACGTCTGTTCGAAGACCTGGGCAAGCAGTCGTTCCACCAAAGCCTCCTGGGCACACTGGGACGCCTGGGCGCGGGTTACGGGCTGGCCCTGGCCGCCGGTGTCGGCTTCGGCCTCGTGGCAGCCGTGCTGTTCTTCTTTCGCGAAGTCCTGCGCAGCGCCATCGTCATCCTGCAGTCGATTCCGTCCATCGCGTGGGTGCCGCTGTTTCTCATCGTGATGGGCTTTGGCAATACGCCCATCATCGTGGTCGTGGCGCTGGCGGCGTTTTTCCCGGCCGCGCTCAGCGTGATGAACGCGACCGAATCCGTGCAGCGCGTGCACGTGTCGGCAGCGCGCGTCATGGGCGCGACCCGCTGGGGGCTGATCAAGCGGGTGTATCTGCCCGCGGTCATGCCCGAGCTCATCACCGGCGCGCAACTGGCGTTCGGCAATGCCTGGCGGGCGCTGATCTCGGCTGAAATGCTGATCGGCTTCGGCAAGGGGCTGGGACGGTCGCTGGCGTATTCGGGCGAAATCGCCGACATGACCGGGGTCATGACCAATATCCTCGTCATCGCCGTGCTGGCCGCCCTGATCGACCAGTTCGTGCTTGAAAACCTCAAGCATCGCCTGCTGCGTTACCAGTACGTGTAAGGTCGCAAAGCCCGTCATGTTGTCCTGCATCCGCCCATTCGTCCTTGCCGCCGGCCTGCTGGCCGCGGGCTTGGCGCAAGCTCAGCCCGCGGTGCAGTCCAATGTCTTCGCGGCGGCCAGCACGCGCGGCGAACTGGTCGTGGGCGTGCCGTACCTGGCTCCGCCACCCGCCGCGGGCGCCAAGATCCGCACGCCGGAAGGCCTGGATGCGGCCATCACCGAAAGGCTGGGCGCAAGCCTGAAACTGCCCGTGCGCCTGGTGCAGGTGCCGGCGCGCGACGCCGCCCGCGCGCTCGCCGCCGGCGACGTGGATCTGGTGCTGGCCGACAATGCCGACGGACAGCCGCAGACCGTCGCGGTGCAAGCCACCGGCTATGCCGCACGGCCCAAGGCGGTGATCCGCAGCGACACGCGGCTGCGCAAGCCCGCCGACGTGCAGGGCCGCAGCGTGTGCATGGCCGAGGCGGCCACGCAGGCCCAAGCCCTGGCGCAAAGCTGGGGCGCGACGGTCAAGACCTATCGCGTGCCGTCGGACGCGCTCGTTGCCGTGCGCGAAGGCGAGTGCGACATCGGCCTGGTCGACGACGCCGTGTGGGAGCCCCTCATGCGCTTTCCGGAATGGAAGAAATTCTCCTCGACGCTTGCCGCGGATGGCGCCCGCCACGAGCGCGTGTGGCTTGTGCCTGCGCGGGACGAAGCCTCGCGCGCCTGGCTTGGCCAGGAGATGCGCGCCTGGGACCGCGCCGGCGCGTGGAAGGCCATGACCACGAAATGGGCGCGCGACGTCGCCTTCGACGTCTATCTGGACCAGGAAGTGCCCGACTGCCACGGCTGATGCGGCCTCGTGGCCACTGCGCTCGGCCACCCCGCCCGGGCATGCGGCCACGCGATCTGCGCACTTACAATGCCGGGCATGACGCACACGTTGACCGCTCCCTGCACCTACCAGGAAGACATCAAGAAAAGCCGCTTTGCCGCGTATGCCGCGCCGGTCGCCACGATCGATGACGCCATGCGCTTCTTTGCCGAGCATAGCGATCCCGAGGCCACGCACAACTGCTGGGCGTACCGCATCGGACAGGAATACCGCTTCAATGACGATGGCGAGCCCGGCGGCACGGCCGGCCGGCCGATCCTGCAGGCCATCGAAGGCCAGGACATGGATCGTGTCGCGGTGCTGGTGGTCCGCTGGTATGGCGGGATCAAGCTCGGTGCGGGCGGACTGGTGCGGGCTTACGGCGGATGCGCGGCCAATTGCCTGCGGTTGGGAGAGCGCACCGAGATCGTCGATCTTGCGACCGTGCGCTGCGCCTGCGGCTTTGCGGAAATGGCGCTGCTGAAATCGCGGCTGGCGCAGGCAGGCGCCGCCATCGGGCAGGAAGACTACAACGCCGACGGCGTCGTGCTCACGTTCACGGTGCCGCGCGCGGCCGTGCCGGACCTGGAAGTCACCGCGGCAAACATCACGCGCGGCCGGTCGGGGTGGGAAGTGGTGTCCTAGCCCGGCCGCGCGCGTGGGCGCAGGCCGGGATGCGCCACGGCTTGCGCAACGGTGGGGCTGCACTGACCTAGTGCAAAAGGAAGGGGCCCGGTGAGGGCCCCTTGGTGTTTACGCGTCCTGGCTGTCTTGCGCCGCGGCGATTTCCTGATGGACCTTTTCCATGTCCACTTCCTTGATCTTTGCGAGCAGCTCATTGAGCTGGCCGCCGGACAAGGCACCCGGTTGCGAGAACAGCAGAACCTTTTCGCGGAAGACCATCAGCGTGGGAATCGAGCGGATGCCCAGCGCGCCGGCCAGTTCCTGCTCCACATCGGTGTTCACCTTGGCGAACGTGACGTCCGGATGCTCGGTGGCTGCCTGTTCGAAGACCGGGGCAAAGCCGCGGCACGGGCCGCACCAGGGCGCCCAGAAATCGACGATCAGGGTGCCGTCGGGCGTGATGGCTTCCTGGAAGCTGTCTTTGGTGAGTTCAACAATACTCATGTGGAATCCTTGCCGCGGGGCGGCGAAAAGCAGTGGCTGAAAACGCCGGGTTTCCGTCCCGGCGTATTGCGGCGACGCGTAGTTGCCAGGTGCTTGATAGGCAATAGTAGAACCGGTGAAGGCTGCGTCGCAATGGTTGGCGCTGTGCAAAGCGCGGTTGCGGCCCTCAGGCCGCGGATTGAGTCGAGACGCCCGCGCCGTTTTTCAACGACGCCACGATCTCGAACGAGCGCAGGCGGTCTGCGATGTCGTAGAAGTCGGACACGATCATGACCTCGTCGGCTTGCGTTTCCGCGACCAGCGCTTCGAGTTTGCGCTTGACGGTGTCCGGGCCGCCCACGATCGCAGCGCCCAATCTTTGATTGACCGCTTCACGCTCCCATTCGTTCCACAAGCCGTCCATGGTTTCGACGGGCGGCTGCAACTGCAGACGATGGCCGCGCACCAGCGACAGGAACTTCAATTGCTGCGTGGTGGACTGGAAGCGGGCAGCTTCGTCGGATTCCGCGGCAATGACCGGCACGCCGATCATGGCGTAAGGGCGCGACAGCGTCTCGGAAGGCTTGAACAAGTGACGGTACAAGCGCATCGCGGCCATGCCTTCCGGCGAGAAATGGCCCGCGAACGAGAAGGGCAGGCCCAATTCGGCCGCCATGCGCGCGCTGAAGTCGCTCGACCCGAGCAACCAGATCGGGATGTCCAGGCCTTCGCCGGGAATCGCACGCACGGGCTGGCCGGGCCGCGAAGGCGCGAGGTATGCGCGCAGTTCCTCGACCAGCGCGGGAAACTCCAGGCCGCTGCGCGGGCTGCGGCGCAGCGCCTGCTGCGTGGCGCCATCGCTGCCCGGTGCACGACCCAGGCCCAGGTCGATGCGTCCGGGGTACAGGGTTTCAAGCGTGCCGAATTGTTCGGCAATGATCAGCGGCGCGTGGTTGGGCAGCATGACGCCGCCCGAACCGACGCGCAGCGTGCGGGTGTGGCCGGCCACGTGTCCGATCAGGACGGCCGTGGCGCTGCTGGCCACGCCGTTGATGTTGTGGTGCTCGGCAAGCCAGAAGCGGTTGTAGCCCAGCTGCTCGACATGCTGCGCCAGCGCGACCGTATTGCGGAAGGCGTCCGCGGCATCGCGGCCCTGCACAATCGGGGCCAGGTCCAGCACGGAAAAGGGGACGTTCGCCAGGGCGCTCATGCGGGCGCCTTTACCGGGTCAATACAGGCGTGCAGCGCGGGGAAGGGGGAAGGGCGCAAAATGAACTCCATATGCTGATCTACATGGGGAGTGTATCGGCGAATTCAACGGCGCCTGCCAGCAACCATGCCCTTGGCCGGGTTGATTGAATTTTTCGATCCCTACAATAGCCAAAGAAAAAACGCGGCTTTTCGGCCGCGTTTTGGGTCGCATGCCACACGGACACAGGAGGCTCGGATGGGCGCAGGAGGCAAGCACAACCAGATCGACAACATCGAGTTCAACGTCGCGGACATTGCCCGCAGCAAGCGCTTTTATGGCGACGTCTTCGGCTGGACCTTCACGGATTACGGTCCCACCTACACCGAGTTTTCCGATGGCCGTCTGACGGGCGGCTTCACGACCGGCGAAGCGGTGCGCCCCGGCGGTCCGCTTGTCATCCTGTACGGCGACGATCTGGCCGCGATCCAGCAGCGCATTCTGACCGCGGGCGGGCGCATCAGCCGCGACGAATTCACTTTTCCGGGCGGCAGCCGCTTCCATTTCACAGACCTGGACGGCTACGAATTGGCGGTGTGGACTGCTCAATGAGGTGTCAGACACCTGCCCAAGGTGTCTGACACCCTGCCAGACGTGACCGCCAGGTTGGCAAGGCGCCGCCAGGGTGTCTGACACCTTGCCAAGCCACTGCGCTTATTCCGGGAAGAACGCGTAGCGGATCACGAACAGCACGGCCACGAGCCACGTGGCCGGGTGCACGTCGCGCATCTTACCCGTGGCGGTCTTGAGCACCACGTAGCTGATGAAACCGAAGGCGATGCCGTTGGCGATGGAATACGTGAACGGCATGACCAGCGCGGTCAGCGCGGCCGGCGTGGCCTCGCAGACGTCGTTCCAGTCGATGTCGATGAGCTCGCGCATCATCAGCCCGGCGACGTAGAGCAGGGCGGGGGCGGTGGCGTAGGCCGGCACGGCGCCCGCCAGCGGCGAGATGAACAGCGCGGCCAGGAACAGCAGGCCCACGATCAGCGCGGTCATGCCGGTGCGGCCGCCGGCCTGCACGCCGGACGCGCTCTCGACATAGGCCGTGGTGCTGCTGGTGCCCAGCATCGAGCCGGCAACGATGGCCGTGCTGTCCGCGAACAGCGCACGGCCCAGGCGGTTGGGCCGGTCTTCGGGCACCAGGCCCGCGCGCTTGGCCACGCCCACCAGCGTGCCGGTCGCATCGAACACCTCGACCAGCACGAACACCAGGATCACGTGCACGAACCCGGAGTGCAGGGCGCCCATGATGTCGAGCTTGAAAAGCGTGGGCGACAGGCTGGGCGGCGCCGAGAAAATGCCCTTGAACTCGTTGTAGCCCAGCAGCATCGACAGCACGGTGACGACGATGATGCCGATCAGGATGGCGCCGCGCACGCGCAGCGCGTCCAGGGATGCGATCACGAAAAAGCCCAGGATGGCAAAGAGCGGACCGTGCGTCGTGAGGTTGCCCAGCGTGACCTTGGTGGCTGGATGCGCGACCACGATCCCGGCGCTCGATAGCGCGATAATGGCCAGGAACAACCCGATGCCGGCGGCAATGGCGCTGCGTAGCGAATGCGGGATGCCCTTGACCAGCCAGACCCGGATGCCGGATATCGTCAGGAAAAGGAAGATGACACCCGAGATGAACACGGCGCCCAGCGCCTGCTCCCAGGTGTATCCCATGGTCTTGACCACGGTGAAGGCGAAAAACGCGTTCAGGCCCATGCCGGGCGCCATGCCGATCGGCCAGTTGGCAATGAATGCCATCACCAGCGACCCCAGCGCGGCGGCCAGGCACGTGGCCACGAACACGGCGTCGCGGTCCATGCCGGTCGAGGACAGGATGTCCGGATTGACGAAGATGATGTACGACATCGTCAGGAATGTCGTCAGGCCGGCAACGACTTCCGTTCTTGCGGTCGTGCCGTGCTCACGCAGCTTGAATAGCTTCTCCAGCATTCGAGTCCCCAGGGTTTTTGCAGGATTTTCAGGTTGTGTCGGGCGGAGGCGCATGCCCCGTCCCATTCAAGAACAGGCGTATTTTCGCATCAGTTGTAAACTCTGCCGCCATGATCATTCTCGGCTTTGAAAGCTCCTGCGACGAAACCGGCGTCGCAGCCGTCTGTACGGAACGCGGCCTGCTCGCGCACGCGCTGCACACCCAGATCGCCATGCACCAGGAATACGGGGGCGTGGTGCCGGAACTTGCCTCGCGCGACCACATCCGGCGCGTCATTCCGCTGACCCGCCAGGTGCTGGAAGAGGCGGGCATCCAGATGTCCGATGTCGGGGCGGTGGCCTATACGGCCGGCCCCGGCCTGGCTGGCGCCTTGCTGGTCGGCGCGAGCGTGGCGCAGGCGTTCGCCTGGTCCCGCGGCCTGCCGGCCATCGGCATCCATCACCTCGAAGGCCATCTGCTGTCGCCGATGCTGGCCGATCCCCGGCCCGAGTTTCCCTTCATCGCCTTGCTGGTGTCTGGCGGGCATACCCAGCTCATGCGGGTGGACGGGGTGGGCCGCTACGAACTCCTGGGCGAAACGCTGGACGACGCTGCTGGCGAGGCCTTCGACAAATCCGCCAAGCTGATGGGCCTGGGGTATCCGGGCGGGCCGGCGCTGTCCCGGCTGGCCGCCAGCGGCGATGCGTCGCGCTTTGACCTGCCGCGGCCCATGCTGCACAGCGGCGACCTGGATTTCAGTTTCAGCGGTCTGAAAACGGCCGTCCTGACCCGGGTCAAGGCGGCCGAACAGAACGGCGGCCTGGACGATCAGACCCGCGCGGACCTGGCGGCCGCCACGCAGGCGGCCATCGTGGAAGTGCTGGCGGCCAAGTCCATCCGCGCCTTGAAGCAGACCGGCCTGCGGCGGCTGGTGGTGGCCGGCGGCGTGGGGGCCAACCAGCTCCTGCGCGCCAAGCTGGATGCCGCGCTCAAGCCGCTCAAGGCGCGCGCGTACTTTCCGCCCCTGGAGCTGTGCACCGACAACGGCGCGATGATCGCCTTCGCGGCGGCCGAGCGGGTCAAGGCGGGATTGGCGACGCTGGACGCCAGCGCGCACAGCTTCACGGTCAAGCCCCGCTGGGATCTGGCCGATATCGCCTGAAATGAAACGGGCGGCCAAGGCCGCCCGTTCTATCAATACCCGTTCGGGGAATTATTTCTTCTTGCTGCCAATGCGGCTTTCGGTCCCCTGGATCAGGCGGGCGATGTTGGCGCGATGGCGGTAGAAGAGCAGGATGCCGATGACCGCCAGGGCCACGCCCAGCGCGGGCTGCGCCTGCCAGGCCAGGCCCGACCCGAACACGTAGTACACCGGGGCAAAAAACGCGGCGACCAGCGACGCCAGCGACGAATACCGGAAGAAAATGGCGACGATCAGCCAGGTCGCGGCGGTAGCCACGGCCAGCCAGGGCTGGATCGCCACCAGCACGCCCAGCGCGGTGGCCACGCCCTTGCCGCCCTTGAACCCCAGGAACACGGGGTACAGGTGGCCGATGAAGGCCGCCAGCGCCACGCAGGCCAGGGCGACGGGACCGATGCCCGGCGCCAGCTTTTCAGCCAGCCAGATCGCAAACCATCCCTTGGCGGCGTCCCCCAGCAGCGTCAGCGCGGCGGCGGTCTTGTTGCCGGTGCGCAGCACATTGGTGGCGCCGGGGTTCTTGGACCCGTAGCTGCGCGGGTCCTGAAGGCCCATCAGCTTGCTGACGACCACGGCGAACGGCACCGAGCCGATCAGGTAGGCCAGCACGACGAGCGCAATGGTAAACGGCAGGGAAGGTTCGGTTATCGCCATGGAAAGGGAGTCCGTTGTTGTAGTAATGGCTGCGGATTCTACCGCGGGTACAATCCGCAGCGTCACCCGCGTTTTATTTTCTTTCGGATGCACAATGCGAATTCTGGTTTCGAACGATGATGGCTATTCGGCCCCCGGCCTAGAGGCGCTGGTGGCGGCGCTGGAAGGGCTGGGCGATTTGACCGTCGTCGCCCCCGAGACCAATCACAGCGGCGCCTCCAACTCGCTCACCCTGAACCGGCCGCTGTCGGTGCGCACCGCCTCCAACGGCTTCATCGCGGTCAACGGCACGCCGTCCGACTGCGTCCACGTCGCGCTGACGGGTCTCATGGACGCGCGTCCCGACCTCGTCGTGTCGGGCATCAACAACGGCGCCAACATGGGCGACGACACCCTCTATTCGGGCACCGTCGCCGCAGCCAGCGAAGGCTATCTGTTCGGCATTCCCGCCATCGCGTTCTCGCTGGCGGAAAAAGGCTGGGAGCACATCGAATCGGCCGCGCGCGCAGCCCGCCTGGTGGTTGAGCGCCATCTGGCCCAGCCCCTCGCGGCGCCGGTGCTGCTCAACGTCAACATCCCCAACCGCCGCTTCGAAGACATGCACGGCTTTGCGGTCACGCGGCTGGGCAAGCGGCATCCGTCGCAGCCCGTCGTGCGCACGACCACGCCCTACGGCGACACGGTCTATTGGATCGGGCCGGTCGGCCTGGCCGCGGACGCCACGCCCGGCACGGACTTCCATGCCGTCGAGCAGGGCATCGTGTCGGTCACGCCCTTGCGCCTGGACCTGACGCAGCACAGCCAGCTTGACGAGATCCGCACCTGGGCGGAGCCGCTATGCGCAAACGGATAAGCCAGCCGGACCTCACCCCCGGCGCGGCCAGCCGCGCCAGCCCGGCCCGCCATGACGCCGGCCGGCTCGGTCCGGGCTACACGCCGGCCAACAGCAACACGCGAATTTCCGCCGCCACGCTGCCCCGGCAAGCGCAGGCGCCGCTGCCGCAGGCGGGCAGCAATCTGGGTCTGAACTCCGAACGGTTGCGCCAGGCCATGGTCCAGCGTCTGCGCACCCAAGGCATCACGGACGAGCGCGTCCTGAACGCCATGGCCGCCGTGCCGCGCCACCTGTTCGTTGACGAGGCGCTTGCCAGCCGCGCCTACGAAGACGCGGCCTTGCCCATCGGCCACTCGCAAACCATTTCCCAGCCGTGGGTCGTCGCGCGTATGATCGCGGCTGCTTGCGAAGACCGCGCGCCAACCCGTGTGCTCGAGGTCGGAGCCGGTTGCGGGTATCAGGCCGCAGTGCTCGCGCAGTTCGTGCGCGACGTCCACACCATCGAACGCATCCGCGGTTTGTACGAGCTGGCGCGCGAGCATTTACGCGCCTTGCGGCTCACCACAAGGATCCGCCTCATCTATGGCGACGGCACCTTGGGGCTGCCCGGCGTGGCGCCGTTCGATGCTATCGTTGTGGCTGCCGCAGGTCTGGCCATCCCGCAAGCGCTGCTGACGCAGCTTGCTCCGGGAGGCCGTCTCATCGCTCCCGAAGGGGGCTCGAACCAGCGCCTGGTTCTGATCGAACGCACGGGCGCGGCAAGCTGGAAACGAACCGAACTAGAGGCCGTGCGCTTTGTGCCGCTACGGTCCGGAATACAATCTTGAGCAACAGGAGAAACGTATGCTCAACGGGCAGTTGCAACTGACCGATATGAATTTGGGCGCGTCCATGACGCGCCTGCGCCGCCCGCTCTTTGCAGTGGGGGTCCTCAGCCTCGCCATCCTGGCCGGCTGCGCATCCAAAGGTACTCGTGCCCCCGTGGTCGACATGACCGGCGGGCAACCCGCGCCGACGGCGACGTCCGGCAGCTATGTGGTCAAGCCGGGCGACACGCTCTACAAGATCGCCCGCGCCAACAACGTCGACATCGAAAACATCAAGCGCTGGAACAACATCAGCGATCCCAACCAGATTTCGGTGGGGCAGGTGCTGCGCATGTCCGGCGGCGCCACCGGTGGCGCGCAAACCGCGCCGATCTCCGGCGCCCGCCCGCAGCCGCGTCCGCTGGACCAGCCCGAAACCCCCGCGGCCACCACGCCCGCGCCCGACGCCACCCCCACCGCGCCTCCGGCGCCCGTGGACACCAAGCCGGCGCCGCGCGCGGCCGATGCGGGCGTCATCAACTGGGCCTGGCCGGCCAACGGCCAGATCGTGCAGGGCTTTAACAGCAGCAGCAAGGGCATCGATATCGCCGGCGCGCTGGGCGACCCGATCACCGCCGCGGCCGATGGGCTGGTCAAGTACAGCGGCAACGGCGTGCGCGGCCTGGGCAACCTCATCATCGTCGAACACCAGAACGGCTTCATCACGGCGTACGCGCACAACCGCTCGCTGCTCGTGAAGACCGGCCAGACGGTCAAGCGCGGCGCCAAGATCGCCGAGCTGGGCCAAAGCGACACCACCTCGCCGCGCCTGCACTTCGAGATCCGCCGCCAGGGTACGCCGGTGGACCCGATGCAATACCTGCCGCCCAAATGACGCCCACCCTGGTATTCGACCTCGAAACCATCCCCGATGCCGACGGGCTGCGCAAGCTCAACGGCTGGGGCGCCGACGTGCCCGACCAGGAAGTGGTCGAGCGCGCGCTGACGGCCCGGCGTGAGGCCGTGGGTCATGACTTCCTGCCCTTGCACCTGCACAAGGTGGCGGTGGTGGGCTGCGTGTTCCGCGACGACCAGGGGTTTCGCGTCAAGACGCTGGGCCAGCCGGACGATCCCGAGGCGGCGCTGCTGGCGGGTTTTTTCAAGACCATCGAACGCTACACGCCTCGCCTGGTCAGCTGGAACGGCTCGGGCTTCGACCTGCCCGTGTTGCACTACCGCAGCCTGATCCAGGGCGTGCCTGCGCCGCGCTACTGGGACATGGGCGAAGAAGACCGCGACTTCAAGTTCAACAACTACATCTCCCGCTACCACACGCGGCACGTCGACCTGATGGACGTGCTGGCCAAGTACAACGGCCGCGCCAACGCGCCGCTCGACGAACTGGCCAAGCTGTGCGGCTTTCCCGGCAAGCTGGGCATGGATGGCAGCAAGGTGTGGGAGGCCTGGAGCACGGGCCGCGCCGACGAAGTGCGGGCGTATTGCGAAACCGACGTCGTCAATACGTGGCTGGTCTACTGCCGCTTCCGTTTCCTGCGCGGCGAACTGGACCGCACGGCCTACGAGGCGGAAATCGCGCTAGTGCGCGACACGCTTGGCGCCAGCGACGCCCCGCACTGGAAGGAATACATGGCGGCCTGGGACGCGGGCTGACCCGCGCCAGCCGCTCACTGATGCCGACCCATCGTGTGGATGGGACAGCATGCGGACGGGGCCTTCGAGGGGCCTCGTTCTCGCGTCTGCGGGGCAAGCAATCGACTGAAACAAGACGGCCGCAAACGAAACCTGGATGAAACCAGCGGGATCGCACAATGGCCTCGCTTTCTTCACTTCCAGGAGACCTACATGTCCCGATTCGCTATCCGCTCCAATCTGGCCGTCCTTGCAATCGTCGCCGCGTCCAGCGGTTTCGCGGCTGGCTCCGCCATGGCCGCGCCGCCTCCGCCCGCTGATGGCGGCCCGGCCGCCATGCACGAAGGCCATCGCGGCGGTGGTTTCCACAAGGGCATGCGCGACGGCCTGCTCATCCCCGGACTCGGCCCCGTGTCCAAGGCACAGGTTGCCGAGCTGAAACTCGACGCCAAGCAGGAGGCCCTTTTCAAGACCGCCCAGGACAGCCAGCGCAGCCTGCACGAAGCCATGCGCGCCGCCGGCGGCAAGCGCCACGACTTGCTCAAGGCGCAGCTGGACAGCGGCAAGCTCGATCCTCGCGCCCTCATCGACCAGTCGGAAAAGCGCCGCGACGCGTTCGAGCCCCAGGCCAAGCAGGTTCGCGACCAATGGCTGGCCGTCTGGGATAGCCTGAACGACACGCAGCGCGCCCAGGTGACCAAGATCGTCAAGGAGCGCGAAGCGCGCATGGCCGAACGCCACGCCAAGATGGAAGGCCGCGCGGACGGCAAGGGCCATCCCGGCATGCGCGGCGCGGACGGCCGCCCCGGCATGCGTGGCGCCGACGGCCGTCCCGGCATGCCGCCGCCCCCGCCGCCTGCCGCGCCCCAGGCCAACTGAGGCGGAAAGTCCCAGGCCATCACACTGGCCGCAACGTGGGGCAACGCTCCACTTGAACGCAACCCCGGCACGCTTCGCGCGTGCCGGGGTGTTTTTTTCCAGGCGGGCCAGGCCGGGCCGGATTTCCCCGTTTTGACGCATTGGCCCTGGCTGCGCCCCATAACAGGGCACCAGCATGGTGCATTGCCAGCGCCCGACGGACGCTGCGGCGGGTTGCGCAATGGAGCCGAAACCTGGCACGGACATTGCTTGAAGGGATTTGAGCCGGTTTTACCTGCACAGGCCGGCCAGCCGGATGCGCCGCGCGCCGTCCGCTCTCCCGACTATCCGATCAGGACCTTCGCACCATGAATAAGACGTTGCTAGCCTTGCCCCTCGCGCTTGCCGCTTGTTTTGCAGGTGTGGCGCAAGCCGAACCCACCGACCTGGGTGGCGGCTTTTCGCTCAGCGGTAACGCCACGATAGTCAGCGATTACCGCTTCCGCGGCTATTCGCAGACCGACTTCCGTCCCGCCGTGCAGTTGGGCTTTGACCTGAACCACAGCTCGGGCTTCTACCTGGGCAACTGGAACTCCAACGTCTCCAACTTCGTGTTCACCGACGGCAATCTGGAAATGGATTTCTACGGCGGCTGGAAGGGCGACGTCGGCGGCGGGTTCACCTTGGATGCGGGCGTGCTGCATTACTACTATCCCGGCTCCACCTCGCCCAAGGGCGGCAACTACAACAACACCGACCTGTACCTGGGCGCGTCCTACGGCAACTACAGCCTCAAGTATTCGTACACGCCCAGCGACTTTTTCAGCACGCCGGACAGCAAGGGAACCTGGTACCTGGACGGCACGGCCACGTTCGACCTGGGCGACGGCTGGGGACTGCTGGGCCACCTGGGCTACCAGAAGCTCAAGAACCAGACCAACATGGACGGCGACTCGATCGGCCATTATGTCGACTACAAGCTGGGCGTGACCAAGGACCTGAAGGGCTGGATCCTCGGCCTGGCCGCCGTCGGCGCCACCAAGGACAACTGGCTGCCCACCAAGTACGGCCATCCGTCCGGCCGCATCGGCGCCGTCTTCTCGGTGGCGCGCGCATTCTGATATCCGTGGCGGCGCCGTCAAAAGCGCTGGCCTTTTGGGGTTGCTCCGGAACGCCGCCTGGCCAGGCGGCATTCCGGAACAGCCCCTTTTTTTGCGCGTGCGATGTGCGGCGAGACGCCGGGCAGGGCGGGTTGGCCCCGGCCGCTCCGGCCCCGTCAAACCCGATTTCCGGGAATACGCGAAGTCCTTCTACAATCACGGGTTGCGTGCAATTCTGGACTGCGTGAGATGTCTGACGTTTTGAATATCGAATCCCTGGACCTGGAAGCCAGGGGGATCGCCCGCCGCGACGGGAAGGTCATTTTCGTGGAAGGCGCCTTGCCGGGCGAACGGGTCACCGCGGTCACGCTGCGCCGCAAGCCCTCCTACGAGACGGCTCGGGTGGACGAGGTACTGCATCCCTCGTCGCAACGCGTGGTGCCCCGCTGCCCGCATTTCGGCGTCTGTGGCGGCTGTGCCATGCAGCATCTGGAACCCACCACGCAGGTGGCCATCAAGCAGCGCGCGCTGGAAGACACCTTCTGGCATGTCGGCAAGCTTCGTCCGGCGCTCATCCTGGCGCCGCTGCAGGGCCCGACCTGGGGTTACCGCTACCGCGCGCGTCTGTCCGTGCGCGTGGTGCCCAAGAAGGGCGGGGTGCTCGTGGGCTTTCACGAACGCAAGAGCAGCTACGTGGCCGACATGCGCGAATGCCATGTGCTGCCCCGCCACGTCAGCGATCTGCTGATCCCGCTGCGCGAAATGATCGCCTCGATGTCTGCGCCGGACCGCATGCCGCAGATCGAAGTGGCGCTCGGCGAGGGCGTGACGGCGCTGGTGCTGCGGCATCTGCTGCCGCTCACCGACGGCGACATCGCGATCCTGCGGGCCTTTGCGGCCAAGCACGACGTGCAATGGTGGTTGCAGGCCAAGGGCCCGGACACGGTGCACCCGCTGGAGCGCGAGCACAACGACACGCTGTCCTACACCATGCCGGAATTCGGCCTGCGCATGCCTTACCGTCCGACCGACTTCACGCAGGTGAACCACGCCATCAACCGGGCGATGGTGTCGCGGGCGCTCAAGCTGCTGGAAGTTCAGCCCACCGACCGCGTGGCCGACCTGTTCTGTGGCCTGGGCAACTTCACGTTGCCGCTGGCCACGCAAGGCCGCGAGGCCGTCGGCGTTGAAGGCAGCAAGGCGCTGACCGATCGCGCGTTCGACGCGGCATCGCGCCACGGCCTGGGCGATCGCACCAGCTTTGCCACCCTGAATCTCTTCGAAGTCGACGCCACCTGGCTGCGGAGTCTGGGCTACTTCGACCGCATGCTGATCGATCCGCCGCGCGAAGGCGCGCACGCGGTGTCGCAGGCGCTGTCCGACCTGTCGTACGAAGAACGTCCGCGCCGCATTGTCTACGTGTCCTGTAACCCGGCTACGCTGGCGCGGGACGCGGCCATCCTGGTTCACGAAGGCGGCTACGTGCTCAAGAGCGCGGGCGTGATCAACATGTTCCCGCACACCGGCCATGTGGAATCCATCGCCGTGTTCGAGACGCTTGACGCGCAGGGCGTGCTGGAAGCGAAAGCGCGCGCCCGTGAGCGTGTGGCCACCGCGGCCGCCGAAGCGGCGGCCGCCGAGCAAGCCAGGCTAGCCGCGGCGGCCGAGAAGGCGGCGGCAAAACAGGCCGCCACCGAGGCCTACGAGGCGCGCGTCGCCGCCGAGGCGCAGCCGGGCGAATAAGGCGCGGTGGCGGGCAACGCCCCGCCGCCTGGCATCAGTGCGAGCAGCCCAGGTTCTCCAGGATGGGGCAATCGGGCCGCTCGTCCCCGTGGCAGTGTTGCGCCAGATGCTTGAGCGTGGCCGCCATCTCCCGCAGGGACTCGGCCTTGCGCTCCAGCTCATCGACGTGCTCCAGCGCAATGCGCTTCACATCCGCGCTTGCCCGGCTGCGATCCTTCCAGAGCGCCAGCAACTCGTTCATCTGCTCCACCGAAAACCCCAGGTCGCGCGCGCGGCGCACGAAGCGCAGCGTGTGCAGGTCCTGGTCGGTGTAGACGCGATAGCCCGAGTCCGTGCGCACCGCGGGCCCGATAAGGCCGATGCTCTCGTAGTACCGGATCATCTTGGCCGAAATGCCGGACTGCTTGGCGGCTTGTCCGATGTTCATGCTTGCCTCCAGCGGGGGCGGAAGGCCTTCAGACGCAGCGCATTGCCCAGGACGAATACGCTGGATAGCGCCATCGCGCCCGCCGCAAAGATGGGCGAGAGCGACAGCCCGAAAGCCGGGTACAGGGCGCCCGCGGCCAGCGGGATCAGAGCCGCGTTGTAGGCAAATGCCCAGAACAGGTTCTGCCGGATGTTGGCCAGCGTCGCGCGGCTGAGCGCGATGGCGTTCGGCACGCCGTGCAGGTCATCGGCCATCAGCACCACGGACGCCGCCTCGATCGCCACATCGGTGCCCGTGCCGATCGCAATGCCGGTATCGGCCGCGGCCAGCGCCGGCGCATCGTTGATGCCATCGCCCACGAACGCCACCTTGCGCCCGCCCTCGCGCAGCGCCGCAATCGCCTGCACCTTGCCGTCGGGCAGGACCTCGGCGCGAACTTCGTCGATGCCAAGCTGGCGCGCAACCGCCTGTGCGGTGTGGCGGTTGTCGCCGGTAATCATGGCGGTCTTCAGGCCTTGCGCGTGCAGCGCGGCAATCGCGGACACCGCCGATGGCTTGACCGGATCCGTCACGGCCATCATGGCGGCGGCCTGACCGTCGATGGCGACGTAAATCGGCGTCTTGCCTTCGTTGCCCCAATCCGTGGCACGTGCGCCGAACGCGCTGACATCGATGCCGCGTTCGGCCATCAGGCGCGCCGCGCCCGCCAGCACCTTGCGGTCCGCCACGGCCGCCTCCACGCCCGCGCCAGTGATCGCCGCAAAGCCTTCGGCGGGAAGCAGTTCCAGCTTGCGTTCGGCGGCGGCCGCCACGATGGCCAGCGCGATCGGATGCTCGGAGCGCGCCTGCACCGATGCCACCCATTGCAAGACCTGCTGGGCGTCATGGCCCGGCGCGGGTTCCAGTTCGGTCAGCGTGGGCTTGCCCAGCGTGAGGGTGCCGGTCTTGTCGAAGGCCACCACATCGACGTCGCGCAACGTCTGCAAGGCGTCGCCCTGGCGGAACAGGACGCCCATCTCGGCCGCGCGTCCCGTGCCCACCATGATGGAAGTGGGCGTCGCCAGACCCATGGCGCACGGGCAGGCGATGATCAGCACGGCGACCGCATTGACCAGCGCGTGCGAGAGGGCGGGCTCCGGTCCCAGGAAGAACCAGACCAGGAAGGTGAGCAGGGCGGCCGCCATGACCGCCGGGACGAACCAGGCGGTCACCTGGTCCACCATCGCCTGGATCGGCAGGCGCGCGCCCTGGGCTGCTTCGACCATGCGGATGATCCGGGCCAGCATGGTGTCCGCACCCGTGTGCGTGACGCGCAAGGTGAAACTGCCCGAGGTGTTCAGCGTGCCGCCCGTTGCCTGCATCCCGGGGTGCTTTTCGACCGGCACCGGCTCGCCCGTCAACATGGACTCGTCGACGTAGGAATTGCCTTCGACGATGTCGCCGTCCAGCGGAATCTTCTCGCCGGGCCGCACCATCACGATGTCGCCGGTGCGCACGCGTTCGATCGCAATATCCTGCGCCTGGCCGTCGCGCAGCACCCGCGCGGTGCGCGGCTGCAGGCCGATCAGCCGCTTGATGGCCGCGCCGGTCTTGCCCTTGGCGCGCGCTTCGAGCATGCGGCCCAGAAGGATGAGCGTGACAATGACGGCGGCCGCCTCGAAGTACACGTTGCGGGAGGCCTGCGGCAGCAGGCCGGGCGCAAACGTGGCGACGACCGAATAGCTCCACGCGGCGCCGGCGCCCAGCGCCACCAGCGAATTCATTTCAGGCGCGCGGCGCCACAGGGCGACCAGCCCCTTGGTGAAAAACTGCCTGCCTGGCCACACCAGCACGGCGGTCGTCAGCACGAATTGAAGCAGCCAGCTGTTCTGCTGGCCGATCGTGCCGAGCACCCAATGATGCATGGCGGGAATCAGGTGCGATCCCATCTCCAGCGCGAACACCGGCAGCGTCAGCGCGAGCGCCACGAAGAACGCCTGCTGCAGCCGGTGCGCCTCGGCGTCGCGGGCCTGCGACTGCCGCTCGGCGTGGTCGTCCTGGGCGGCGATGGGATGGGCCTCGTATCCCATCTTCTCCACGGCGGCGACCAGCGCCTGCGGCTGGGCAGCAGCAGGGTCGAATGAGACCCGCGCGCGCTCGGTTGCGAGGTTGACTTGCGCCTGCGCAACCCCGGGGACATTCGTCAGGGCTTTTTCCACGCGCTTGACGCAAGATGCGCAGGTCATGCCTTCAATGGCAAGTTCCAATTCGGAAATGGGGGGTAGGTTTGCTGCGCGCATGGCTGTCTCTGTCTGAATGGGAGCACTCAGTTTCATCCTTCCCATCATGGGAAGGTCAAGCGCCATTCTACGCTTGACCTTGCCATAATGGGAACGTTTAACCTGCCCGTCATGGTGGCCGTGCGCCACCTTTGAACCTTCCGGAGAAAAACCATGACCATCGCTTTCCAAGTGCCTGACATGACCTGCGGCCATTGCGTCAAGACGATCACCAGCGCCGTCAACCAAGCCGTCCCCGGCGCCGTTGTCGCCGTCGATCTGCCTGCGCATCGCGTAACGATCACGGGAACCGACCAGGCCGACAAGGTCGAGGCGGCCATTCGCGACGCCGGGTACGAGCCCGCCCGACTCTGATGCGGCCCATCGTGGCGTTGTGATAGCTTTCGTATTTCTTTAGAGATTCAATCATTGTCTATAACTATCAATCAATTGAATTAATTAAATTGGATTGTTTGATAGCTCAGATTTATGATTCTTCTCATGGCGGATCGAAACCGCCAATTTATTTAGCCACCAAGGAGAAATTCGAATGCTGCAAAACCGCGAAGGCCAACGTGTTCCCAATGTGACGTTCCCCGTTCGTGAGGACAACACGTGGAAGAA
This sequence comes from Achromobacter mucicolens, assembly GCF_029866465.1. Classification (NCBI taxonomy): domain Bacteria; kingdom Pseudomonadati; phylum Pseudomonadota; class Betaproteobacteria; order Burkholderiales; family Alcaligenaceae; genus Achromobacter; species Achromobacter mucicolens. The sequence goes on from NZ_CP123364.1 coordinate 2,576,121, forward strand.
GGTCACGACCGACGACCTGTTCAAGAACAAGACGGTCGTGGTCTTCTCGCTTCCCGGCGCGTTCACGCCGACCTGCTCGTCCACCCACCTGCCGCGGTACAACGAACTGGCCCCCGCGTTCTTTGCCTCGGGCGTGGACAGCATCGTCTGCGTGTCGGTCAACGACACCTTCGTCATGAACGAATGGGCCAAGGATCAGGAATCGGCCAACATCACGCTGCTGCCCGACGGCAACGGCGCCTTCACCGAAGGCATGGGCATGCTGGTCGACAAGAGCGACCTGGGCTTTGGCAAGCGCAGCTGGCGCTATTCCATGCTGGTCAAGGACGGTGTCGTCGAAAAGATGTTCATCGAGCCGGAAAAGGAAGGCGACCCGTTTGAAGTCTCGGACGCCGACACCATGCTGGCTCACGTCGCGCCGTCGGCCAAGAAGCCGGACCAGGTGGTCGTGTTCTCCAAGCCGGGCTGCCCGTTCTGCGTGGAAGCCAAGGCGCTGCTGGACAGCAAGGGCTACGCCCCGATCGAGATCCCCCTCGAAAACAAGGTCCGCGGGCGTGTGATCGGCGCGGTGTCGGGCAAGGGCACGGCGCCCCAGGTGTTCATCAACGGCGCCCTCATCGGCGGCCTGGAAGACCTGAAGGCGCACTTCGCCTGATCACCTGGCGATGGGGCCGGGCAGGGGGCGTCCCCCCCTCCCGGCGCAAAGCGCGGCGCACGTCGCCGCGCTTTGCTCGACACTGAAAAACTTGCATCACAGGGGGTTCCCAATCATGAACACGCTGCACACCGACATTGCCGTCATCGGCGCCGGCACCGCAGGCCTGGCTGCCTATCGCGCGGCCAAGGCAGCGGGCAAGCGCGCGCTGCTCATCGAAGGCGGCCCATACGGCACGACCTGCGCCCGCGTGGGCTGCATGCCGTCCAAGCTCTTGATCGCCGCCGCCGAGGCCGCGCATGCGGCGGCGCACACGGAAGGTTTCGGTGTGCATGTCGGCGGAGAGATCACGGTTCACGGCGCCGAGGTCATGGACCGCGTCAAGCGCGAACGTGACCGTTTCGTGGGCTTCGTGGTCGATGGCGTCGAGAACATTCCCGCCGAGGACAAGGTACGCGGCTACGCGAAGTTCGTGTCCGACACGGTGCTGCATGTGGACGACCATACCGAAATCCAGGCCTCGCGCGTGGTGATCGCCACCGGCTCGCGCCCGTCGGTGCCGCCGCCGTTTCGCGCACTGGGCGACCGGCTCGTGGTCAACGATGACGTGTTTGCGTGGGACGATCTGCCGAACCGCGTCGCGGTTTTCGGGCCCGGCGTGATCGGGCTGGAACTGGGGCAGGCGCTCGCCCGTCTTGGGGTGGAAGTTCGTGTCTTCGGCATGAGCGGCAGCCTGGGCGGCATCAGCGATCCGCAGGTGCGCCAGACCGCGCGCAAGATCTTCCAGCGCGAGTTCTACCTGGACACGGACGCCCGCGTCCTGGAAACGACCCGCGTCGGCGACGAAGTCGAAGTGCGTTATGTCGCGCTGGACAACAGTGAGCGCACCGAGCGCTTCGACTACGCGCTGGTCGCCACGGGCCGCCGCCCCAACGTCGATGGCCTGGGACTTGAGAACACGTCGCTGGCGCTGAATGCGCAGGATGTGCCGCAGTTCGACCGGTTGACGATGCAGGCTGGCAGCTCGCCGATCTTCATCGCGGGCGACGCCAACGCCGACGCGCCGTTGCTGCATGAGGCCGCCGACGAGGGCCGCATCGCCGGCGAAAACGCGGCGCGCTTTCCCGATGTGCGCCAGGGCCTGCGGCGTGCGCCGCTGGGCGTGGTGTTCTCGGATCCGCAGATCGCGCTGGTTGGCGCGGGCCATGCGAAGCTGGTGCCGGGCACGTTCGTCATCGGCGCGGTCGATTTCAGCGACCAGGGCCGTTCGCGCGTAATGCTCAAGAACCGCGGCATGCTGCACGTGTATGCCGACATCGAAACGGGCCGCTTCCTGGGCGCCGAAATGATCGGCCCCAGCGCGGAACACATCGGTCACCTGCTGGCGTGGGCCGTGCAGCAAGAGCTCACGGTGGCGCGCATGCTGGAAATGCCGTTCTACCATCCCGTGATCGAGGAAGGCCTTCGCACCGCGCTGCGCGATGCGGCCTCGAAGCTGGCGCTGGCGCAGGAAGCCTTGCGCGATGCCGACGTCGAAACGGTCTGAGCCGCCGCAAGCCCGCAAGTAAAAAGGGCCGCGCCATGAAGGCGCGGCCCTTTTGCCGTCTGCGCGATCGCACCGCCGCAAGCGGGCGGCCCGTCAGTCGTCCGATTGCTTCTTCGGAACGGGGAACGGGTTCTCGCGGTATTGCAACGTGAAGCCAGCCCGCTCGTCCTGCGCCAGTTCGCGGGCCAGGTACGGCATGGCCTGTTTCAGCGCATCGTGCAGCGTCCAGGGCGGATTGATGAGGAACATGCCGCTGCCGTGCAGTCCATAGCCGTCGATGGTTGCCTTCTTGACCGTCAGCGTGGCGTGCAGCCAGCTCTTGACCTTCAGGTTCTCGAAGTGGCGCGCCATTTCGCTGGCTTCTCGCCGTTGCACCAGCGGATACCAGATGGCATACGTGCCGGTGGCAAAGCGCTTGATGCACTCTTTGACCGTGACGAGCGTGCGGCGGTAATCGTGCTTGTCTTCATACGAGGGATCGATCAGCACCAGGCCGCGCCGCGTGGGCGGCGGCAGCAGCGCCTTGACGCCTTCGAAGCCATCGTCGCCATAGATGGTGGTCTGGCGCTGCGCGGCGCGGCCCTGGTGTTCCAGGTTGCCGACCAGCGTGTCGATTTCGGTGGGGTGCATCTCGAACAGGCGCAGGCGGTCGGACGGACGGAGCGCGTCCAGCGCCAGCCAGGGCGAGCCCGGGTAACGGCGCAGCCGGCCGTTGGTGTTGTAGTCGCGGATGCGCGCAACGTAATCGGCCAGCAGCGGCGGCAGGTCCTTGGCTTCCCACAGGCGGCCGATGCCGTCCGCAAACTCGGACGTCTTGGCGGCCCAGTCGCTGTCCAGACTGTAAAGGCCGGCGCCGGCGTGGGTGTCGACGACCCGATACGGAGCGTCTTTCTTGTTGAAGTAGTCCAGGGTGTGGACCAGGATTGCGTGCTTGAGCACGTCGGCGTGGTTGCCGGCGTGAAAGGCGTGGCGGTAGCTGAACACGGGGCTGTCTGCCTCAGGCGGCGGGCCGGATGGCGGCCAGCTCGTCGGTGAAAATGCCGTCGATGCCCCAGTCGAGCAGCAGGCGCGCGCGCTCGGGGTCATTGACGGTCCAGGCCGCGATGCGGTAGCCGGCGGCGTGCACGGCGTCGATCAGTTCGCGGGTGGCGTCCTTCTGGTTGATGTTCAGGGCGACGCACTGGTACTTGGCAAGCCGTTCACGCCAGTCGGCCGGCACCTTTTCCACCAGCAGCGCGCGCGGCAGTTCGGGCGCGGCCTCAAGGGCGGCTTGCAAGGCTTCCTCGGCAAACGAGGACAGCAGCGGCGCCGTATCGGCGCCTTGCCACCATTGGCGGGCCGCCAGGGCGACGGCGCGGCCGGTCTCGGCCTCGCGGCCCGGGCAGGGCTTGATCTCGACGTTGCTGGCAATGCCGTTGGCCAGCGTGTAGCGCGCGACGGCGGCAAAGGTGGGCAGCGGTTCGCCCGCGTAGGCGGGCGAATGCCAGCTGCCGAAGTCCAGCTGGGCCAGCTCGGCGAACGTCTTGGCGGCCGCGGGGCCGGTGCCGTTGGAGGTGCGGTCGACGTCGTCGTCGTGCATCAGCACCGGCACGTTGTCGCGGCTGAGCTTCACGTCGTATTCGAACATGGTGAAGCCGTTTTCGGCGCCGACGCGCATGGCGGCCAGCGTGTTCTCCGGGGCCAGGCGGCCGCCGCCGCGGTGCGCGATGTAACGGGAGTAGGGCCAGGAGGGAAGGGTTGCGGTCATTTCGGTGCTGCTTCGGGGTTCTTTTGGGACAGGTTGCAAGGATACCTTGTCTTGGCCCGCACCTACTTCAGCGGCGCCTTGTCCTCGGAGACGTCCATGATCATGCGCGTGGCCAGATACAGGCGCGGCACGATGCTGCCGATCAGGACATACTCGGCGTCATTCGAATGCGCGCCGAAGCCGCTCAGCCCCATCCCCTCGATGACGGGGCCGCGCGCCTTGAGCGCCGCAAAGGCGGCGTCCGTGCCGCCACCGCTGGCCCGGTCCACCACCTTGAGCGGCAGGTCCAGTTCCTGGTAGATCTTCACGCCGTGCTGGGCAAGCGCGCGCGACGCGGCCGTCGCTTCCAGCGGCGGCCGGCGGACCTCGAATTTGACGCTGACCTTGGACTCGGGCAGCAGCTTTTTCTGCACCCGTTCCTCCAGCGTGCGCGCCAGCGCGTCGAAATCCGACACGCGCAGGGCGCGGGCGTCGCCCTGCGCGGTAGCCAGGCCGGGAATGACGTTGCGGTTGGTGCCAGCCTGGGCGACCGTCCAGTTCAGTTTCAGCCCCTCGTCGGGCTTGGACAGGTCGTCCAGCTGCAGCAGCTGATGGGACAGCTCATAGAGCGCATTGACGCCGCCCTCTGGCCGCGCGCCCGCATGCGAGGTCTTGCCTTGCACCGTCAGGTACGCCGCCCCGATGCCGCTGGTGGCGAGCGTCAGGCGCGGCTCCATGCCGCCGCCCTCGAACGAAAAGACGGCGTCCTGATCGGCGCCCAGACGGGTGATGGTGCTGCGAGCCCCCGGCGAGCTGATCTCCTCGTCCCCGTTGATCAGCACGGTCAGGGTGCCGTAGTCGGAAAACTTCAATGTCTTGAGCAGGGCGATGGTGTGGAGGATGGCCGCCACGCCGTGCTTGTCGTCGGCGATGCCCAGGCCGTAGGCCTTGTCGCCATCGATCCGGAAGGGCTGATCCTTCAGCATGCCGTTGCGGTACACGGTATCCATATGGGCGATCAGCATGATCTTCTTGCTGCCGCTGCCCTTGAACTGGGCGTGGACCATCGGACCGACCTTGTCAGGCGTGTCGTCCAGCCGGAAGACATCCGTCGGCGCGATGATCTCCACGGTGCCGCCCAGCGCCTGGAGCCGGTCACGGATCAGTTCGGCGATGCGTTCGACGCCCTCGACGTCCTTGCTGCCCGACTCGATGTTCACCAGATCGCGCATCGTGTCGAGGACCGCCTGCTGCTGGCCCTTGGCCGCGTCCAGCACCTCGGCGACCGGAGCGGCCTGCGCGGCATGGGCGCAGCCCAGGAACGCCAGGGCGACGCAGGATTTCAGAAAAGGCAGGCGGGAAGGCATGAACGGCATCGTGAGTGACCTTTTAGCGCGCGGGTGGGAGACCGGCCTTGCGCCGGCCTGGCAATTGGGGCCCGACTGGCGGGACAGCCCCAGCCCACGATACGAGCGCCGGGCGGGGCGGGTAATGGGGGTTTCCCGGGTTGACGGGGGCGAGACGGGCGGGGACGGAACAGCCGCCGCCACGGCCGTCGCGGGGCGGGAGAACCGCGGGCCTCCGTAATGAATGAGAAATGGTAAAATCTGCCCGCTGATCCCGGTAATAACCGGTATGGGAATAGGGGCGAATCCACTTCGCCTTTTTTTATGCGTTTTCGTGCGGCCCCGGGCATCCATCCCGGAGCGCGGCAACAGGGATTCCATGTTCGAATTTATTCGCAGCCATCGGCGCTGGATGCAGTTCATCCTGCTGATCTTGATCGTGCCTTCCTTCTTCCTGGTCGGGATTCAAGGCTATGACAGCTTCATGAACCGGGAGCCCGAGCTCGCGACGGTGGCTGGCCAGCCGATTTCCCGCGCCGAGTTCGACCAGGCACACCGCAACCAGCTCGACCAGTTCCGCCAGCGCCTGGGCACGCAGTTCGACCCGGCCGTGATCGACACGCCCGCGTTGCGTGAAGGCCTGCTGAACCAGCTCATCAACCAGCGCCTGCTTGCCAATGTGGCCGCCGACAACCGTTTCTCGGTGTCCGACGAGACGCTGCGCAACACGATCGCCGCCATCCCGGAAGTCCAGGACAACGGCCGTTTCTCGCCCGAGCGCTATCGCCAGGTGCTGGCCGCGCAGGGCATGTCGCCGACCTCGTTCGAAGCCGGCCTGCGCCGTGACCTGGCCATCGCCCGGGTGCTCGAGCCCGTGGGCCAATCGGCCCGCGCGCCGGCCGAAGTGGTGGCCGCGCTGGAATCGGCGCTGACGCAGACGCGCACGGTGCAGTTGCGCAATTTCTCGGCAGCCGACTTCCGTTCGCAGGTCACCGTCACCCCGGCCGACATCCAGGCCTGGTACGACGCCAACAAGCAGCAGCTGCAGGTGCCGGAACAGGTGCAGGTCCAATACCTGGTGCTGGACGAAGCGGCCGCCACGCAAGGCGTGCAGGTCAAGGACGAAGACCTGGCTGCTTACTACGAACAGAACAAGAACCGCTTTGGCCAGCCCGAGCGCCGCCGCGCCAGCCACATCTTCATCGAACTGCCGTCCGGCGGCTCCGAAGATGCCCGCAAGGCGGCACGTGCCAAGGCCGAGGACATTGCCAAGCAAGCCGCTGCCGACCCCAGCAAGTTCGCTGAACTGGCCGCCAAGAATTCGCAGGATTCGGGCTCGGCCGCCAAGGGCGGCGACCTGGGCTGGATCGCGCCGGGTTCGCAGGCGGGCCCGCTGGACAAGGCCATCTTCGGCCTTGCCGCCAATCAGGTGTCCGGTGTGGTCGAAAGCCCGTTTGGCCTGCACATCCTGAAGGTCACGGAAATCAGCCCGGCCGCCATCAAGCCGCTGGCCGAGGTCAAGGACCAGATCACCGCCGAAGTCCGCAAGCAGATCGCCGCGCAACGCTTCTCGGAGATGGCCAGCCAGCTGAACAAGCAGGTCTACGACCAGCGCGACAGCCTGCAACCGGCTGCCGACGCCGTGGGCCTTAAGCTGCGCACCGCCTCCGGCGTGACCCGCGAAGGCCTGTTGCCCGCCGCGAAGGCCGGTCCGGGTTCCGCTGCCGACAGCCCGGACGCCGCGCTGCTGGACAACCCGCGCGTGCGCCAGGTGTTGTTCTCGCCCGACGTGCTGCGTGAAAAGCAGAACTCCGGCGTGATCGAACTTGCCCCCGACACGATGCTGGCCGTGCGCGTCGCCGCTGTCGAGCCGGCACACGTGCCGCCGCTGGACAAGGTCAGCGACGTCATCCGCGCCAAGCTGCTGGACGAGCGCTCGGCCGAAGCCGCCAAGAAGGCAGGCGAGGCTGCGCTGGCCGCCAACAAGGCAAATCCTGCCGCGGCGCCGGAAGGCTTTGGTCCCGCCGTCACGGTGTCGCGCCAGAATCCGCAGGATCTGTCGCGCCCGGTGCTGGACGCCGTGATGCGCCTGCCGTCGGCCGCGCTGCCGGCCTTCACGGGCGTGCAGTCCGGCGTGGACTACACGCTGGTGCGCCTGGAAAAGGTGGAAGCGGGTCAGACCGAAGCCGCCGACAAGGAGCGCCTGGCGCAGCAGTTGTCGGGCGCCTGGGGCCAGGCCGAAAACGAAGCCATGATCCGCATGCTGCGCGAGCAGTACAAGGTGAATGTGCTGCCGGCCGCCGCCGACGTCATTCGTGGCGATCAGGCCCAGGCCGCGGGCTGATCGCCGCAGGCAACGCTCAGTTCAACAGGGGCCGCAGCGTCGGCCACACGTTGTCGAGCAATTGAGGCTGGGCATCCTCGTTCGGATGGATGCCGTCAGCCTGGAACATCGCCCGGTTCGTTGCGATACCTTCCATCAGGAAGGGCACGAGCCGGGCGTTTTCGTCTTTGGCGACCTTGCTGAACACCGCGGCAAAGCGTTGCGCGTAATCCCGGCCATAGTTCGGCGGGATCTGCATCCCGACGATCAGCACGTCGGCATCGGCCTTGCGGGCCGCCTGCGCCATCGTTCGCAGGTTCTGTTCGGTCATGTTCAGGGGCAGGCCGCGCAGCGCGTCATTGGCGCCCAGCTCCAGCACGACGACGGCGGGGGCGTGCTGGCGCAGCAGCGCGGGCAGGCGGGCCACGCCGCCGCTGGTCGTGTCGCCGCTGATGCTGGCATTGACGACCTTGAACTTCGGGTATTGTTCGGAAACCCTTTCAGACAGCAGGGGCACCCAGCCGGTGCCGCGCTTGATGCCATACTCGGCCGACAGGCTGTCGCCCACCACCAGTACGGTGCGCGGCGAGGAACCCTGGGCCGCGGCGGCGGTCTGAGCGTGGGCGGGCGCCGCCGCGGCGGTCGCAAAGGCAGTCACGAGAAGCAGACGGGAAAATAGGCGCATGGATAGCAATAACTCAATCGTGGTGAGAGGGCTGGGCAAGCGGGTGGCCGATGCCGGCGGGTCGCTTTCTATCCTGGAAGGAATCGATTTTACGGTCGCCGCGGGCAGTGCCGTGGCCATCACCGGCAGTTCCGGTTCGGGCAAGTCGACTCTGCTGGGACTGCTGGCCGGCCTGGATGTTCCCACTTCGGGCAGCGTACACCTTGCGGGGCAGGATCTGTTTGCCTTGGACGAGGACGGCCGCGCGCGCCTGCGGGCCAATCATGTGGGCTTCGTGTTCCAGTCGTTCCAGCTGCTGCCCAATCTGACCGCGCTGGAAAACGTGATGCTGCCGCTTGAACTGGCGGGCCAATCGGCGCGGGAGGCCGCGCAGGCCATGCTGGAGCGCGTCGGGCTGGGCGCGCGCCTGCACCACTATCCGCGCACGCTCTCGGGCGGCGAGCAGCAACGGGTGTCGCTGGCCCGGGCCTTCGTGGTGCAGCCAGACCTGCTGTTTGCCGACGAACCCACCGGCAGCCTGGATGCCGCCACTGGCGTGACGGTCATCGACCTGATGTTCGACCTGCACCGCGAACAAGGCACGACGCTCGTGCTGGTCACGCATGACCCGCAACTGGCGGCGCGCTGCGGGCGGCAACTGGTGCTGGCGGCCGGCCGCATGGTGCCGGCTGATTGAGGCGCTAGGCCAGTTCGCGGATCGGCACCACCGGATCGACGTCTGCGTCGTAATCGACGCCGTCGATTTCAAAGCCGAACAGACGCAGGAAGTCGCGCTTGTAGCCGGCAAAATCGGTCAGCGTATACAGGCTGGCCGTGTCGACCTGATCCCATAGCGCCTGCACCCGCGCCTGCACCTTGGGATCCAGTTCCTTGTAGTCGGCGCGTAACCGGCCCTCGTCGTCCAGGATGGGGGAAGGGCCGCACAGGCTGTCGCGATACAGTCCGTACACCTGTTCGATGCAGCCTTCGTGCGTGCCGTCTTCCTTCATGACCTTAAAGAGCAGCGACAGGTACAGCGGCATCATCGGGATCGCCGAACTGGCCTGCGTCACCACGGCCTTGAGCACCGACACGCGGGCATCGCCGCCGCGCGCGGCCAGCTTGGCGCGGATGTCCAGCACGCGCTGGTCCAGGTCTTTCTTGGCCGCGCCGATGGACCCGTTCCAATAGACGTCGTGCGTGATCTTTTCGCCCAGATAGGTGAAGGCGGTGGTGGTGGCGCCTTCGGCCAGCACACCGGCTTGCAGCAGCGCATCGATCCACATCTGCCAGTCTTCCCCGCCCATCACGGCGACGGTGGCGTCAATCTCGTCTTGCGAGGCCGGCTCCAGCACGCCGTCCTTGATGAGTTCCTTGTCGGTGTCCAGGCCGCGCAAGGTCACGGACTTGCCGATGGGCTTGAGGGTGGAGGTGTGGACCTGCCCCGTCTTCGGGTGCGTGCGGCGCGGCGCGGCCAGGCTGTAGATGACCTGGTCGACCTGGCCCATGTCCGCCTTGATGGCGTCGATGGTGCGCTGCTTGATCTCATCGGAAAACGCGTCACCGTTGATGCTCTTGGCGTACAGCCCCTCGGCTTGGGCGAACTTGTGGAACGCGGCGCTGTTGTACCAGCCCGGCGTGCCCGCCTTGCCGGCGTCGCCCGGTCGCTCAAAGAATACGCCCAGCGTCTGCGCGCCACAGGCGAAGGCCGCGCTGATGCGCGCGGCCAGGCCGTATCCCGTCGACGCGCCCAGGACCAGCACGCGCTTCGGTCCCCCGGGCACCGGTCCTTGCGCCTTCACGTAGTCGATCTGTTGCTTCACGTTGGCTTCGCAGCCGGCAGGATGGGTGGTGACGCAGATGAAACCGCGCACGCGGGGCTTGATGATCATGGGAGCCTCTTGTTGGGGATACGCCAGGGGCAGATGCCGGATCGGGCATCAGGCGAAGCGCATTGTACGGGAGGCGGCCGGCCGGTGACGGGGACAGCGCCGCCGCTCAGCGCCGGGCCGTCGTGCCGGCGGCCGCCTGGGCCAGCGCGGCGCCCAGCGCGCGGCTGCGCCGCCATTCGATCATGCCGATGCCCACGCCGCTGGCGCAGATGATCGCAATGCCCAGCCAGGTGAGCGGGTCGGGAAAATGCCCCCACACCAGCCAGCCGACCGACGTGGCGCTGATGATCTGCAGGTAGATGAATGGCGCCAGCGTGGAGGCCGGGGCGCGGCGGTAAGCGGCAATCTGGAACAGGTGGCCCACGCAGCCTGTAATGCCGGTCGAGATCAGCACCATCCAGTCGAACGCCGACAAGGCCTGGAGCACGGGCAGTGCGGGCGGAAGGATGAAGGGCAGGGCGAGCGTCAGGCAGATCGTGCCGACGGCGCCGCTCCAGATCAGCGAGGTGAACGGATCGTCGCCGGCCACGCGGCGCGTGGCGATGAATTGCGCGGTAAAGCAACAGGCGGTCAGCAGGCCGAAGATCGTGCCCACCGGGTGCAGGCCGCCGCCGGGGCGGATGACGATCAGGACGCCGACGAAGGCGATGCCTGCGGCGACGAAGCGCGACATGCGCGCCGGTTCCTTCAGGATCCAGGGCGCCAGCGACAGCACGAGCAGGGGCGCCAGGAAATTGATCGAGGTGGCTTCGGCCTGGGGGATGTAGCTGAGCGTCGTGAAAAACATCAGCGTGGCCAGGAACATCGAGCCGCCGCGGATGAGCTGTTCTCGCGGCTTGGTGCTGCGCAACACCCGCATACCGCGCGCGGGAAGCACCAACGCCAGGACGAGCACCAGGTGGATGGCATAGCGGACCCACGACAGCACCAGCAAGGGCACGCCCGCGTTCATGACCCATTTTCCGCTCGCGTCCAGGCACGACAGGGTCCACATCGACAGCACGAGCAGCAGCACGCCGATCATCGGGCCGCGTGCGGTGGACGCGCCGGAGCGCGGGCGACCGTTATCGGCCGGGGACATGGCGGGTACTCCTTTCAGCGTACACAGGGCATGGCGCCTTTGGGGCGATGAGCGGCTGACATGATACGCTCATCCCGCCGGGGGAAAAGGCCAATGATAGAACTACGCAACGTCGAAACTTTTTTTTGGGTCGCCACACTGGGCAGCTTTCGGGCCGCATCGGACAAGCTCAACACCACGCAGCCCGCCGTCTCGCAGCGCATTGCTTCGCTCGAGGCGGATCTGGGCGTCAAGCTGTTCGAGCGCGACGCGCGCGGGGTCAAGCTGACCGCCAAGGGGCACGAACTCCTGTCGCATGCCGAACGCATGCTGCAGGTGCGGCGCGACATGTTCGAGGCTGCGCGCGAGCAGAACGTCATGTCCGGCACCGTGCGCATCGGTGTCGCCGAAACCATTGTGCAGACCTGGCTGCCCGCGCTCATCGAACTGATCCATGCGACCTATCCGGCACTGGTGCTGGAGATCGAAGTGGACACGACGCACGTGCTGCGTTCGCACCTGATGTCGCGCCAGATCGATCTGGCCTTCTTGATGGGGCCGGTGCTGGAGGCGCGCGTGGAGAACCTGCCGCTCTGCACGTACCCGCTGGCGTGGGTGGCCAGCCCGCTGCTGGATCTGGGGCCGGAGCCCTTGACGCTGGCCACGATCGGCAAGCTGCCGATCATCACGTATCCCTCCAACAGTTCGCCTTACCGCGTGGTGCGCGACATGCTGACCCGGGCCGGCGTGACCTCGCCGCGCATGTACGGCAGCGCTTCAATGTCCATGGTGGTCCGCATGACGCAGGACGCGATCGGCACCAGCGTCATCGCGCCCGTGTTCCTGGGCAAGGAGCTGGCCCGCGGCGAATTGCGGATTCTGCAGGTGCAGGCCGACCCGCTGCCTGAGCTGAGCTTTACCGCCACATGGGTGCAGGGCCCCGACAGTCATGCCGTGCGCGTCATTGCGCAGATGGCGCAAAAGGTCGCCGCGCAGGCCTGAGCGGGCAAAACAGCCGTAGGTGTTTTCCCGAGCCAGCGGCGTTGCGGGCTGCTCTGGGGCGTGCCCGCCAGGCCCTGTTTCGCACCCCGTCGATGGCCGCAAGGCCGCGCCAATACGTCGTTTGCGGCGAATGGCGTTGCTTGGCGCCGCGAGACCCAAGAAAAATTTATACCCCCACATCGGAACATACGATTGGACGCTTGCCGCCCCTGGCGATGCAATGGCGCTCATAACGACGTAGGGCCTGGATATACCCATCCTTGACCACCGATTCCTACCGGCGCGCGACCAGGACAACGGGATCCCGCGCGCGACAGACGATCCCGCCAGCCAGGAGTTTTTCCATGAAGAAGTCTCTTGTTTTTGCCGCCGTCGCCGCCAGCTTGCTGGCCGGCGCCGTCCAGGCCCAGGACCTGCCCAAGACCCATCTGAAGATCGTGGGTGGCCTGTCGAACCTCACCGCCTACAACGACTACGAAAAGCCGTTCTGGACCAAGACCATTCCCGAGCAGTCCAAGGGGCAGGTCACGGCGGAGATCAAGGGCTTCAATGAAATGGGCTTGAAGGGGCCCGAGCTGCTGCGCCTGATGTCGCAGGGCGTGATCGAATTCGGCACCGCCACGCTGTCTTACTTTGCCAGCGACAATCCGATCAACGAGGCCATCGACCTGGCTGGCCTGGCGCCCGACGTCAAGACCGCTCGCGCCGTCACCCAGGCTTTCGAACCCGTTTACGCCAAGCTTTACGGCGAAGGCAACAACGTCAAGCTGCTGGGCATCTCCACCTATCCGGCGCAAGTGCTGTTCTGCAATGCCGAGATCAAGGGCCTGGCGGACATCAAGGGCAAGAAGGTTCGCACCAGCAGCCGCACCACGGCCGAGTTCGTCGAGGCGCTGGGCGGCTCGAGCGTGACGATGGCTTTCGGCGAAGTCGTTCCCGCGCTGCAGAACAAGGTTGTCGATTGCGCCATCACGGGTTCGCTGTCGGGTTATTCGGCCAAGTGGTACGAAGTGTCCACCCACCTGGTCGCGCTGCCGATCAACTGGAATCAGCAGATCCACGCCGTCAACCAGAAGGCCTGGGACAAGCTGGATCCGAAGGTGCGCACGTTCCTGCAAGCCCAGATCACGACGCTGGTCGACAACATCTGGGATGCCGCCGCCCGCCAGACGCAGGAAGGCTATGACTGCAACACCGGCGCGGCTGCATGCCCGTTCCCGGTCAAGGGCAAGATGGTCCTGGTGCAGCCGTCCGAGGCCGACAAGGCGCTGCTCAAGAAGGTGGCGCAAGAGGCCGTCCTGCCCAAGTGGGCCGCCCGCTGCTCGGCGCAGTGCGTCAAGGACTGGAACGCCACCGTCGGCAAGACGCTGAACCTGACCGCCAGCAAGTAAGCGCCAGAAGGCGCCGGCCTTTGGGGCCGGCGCCAATTCCGGCCTGTGCGGCGCGCGGCAACCGTGACCCGGCATTCGGGTCGGCGGTGGCCGCCCGCGACACCGGGTCGAGCCACCAGAGGTTCCTTTCATGACACAAACCGAACACTTCCGCCTGCTCGGCGGCCTGTTGCGGCGCGCCGAGACCTTTTCCCGCGCGGCCGTCTGGGCCGGCGGCGCCCTGACGGTGGCTAGCGTGCTGCTGATCTCCTTCGACGTGCTGGCCCGCAAATTCCTGGGCTTCACGACCGGGGGCGCGGACGAGTTGTCCAGCTACGCCTTTGCCATCAGCACATCGTGGGCGCTGGCCTTTGCCACGCTGCAACGCGCGAACGTGCGCGTCGACGTGCTTTACCAATTTTTGCCGGTACGCCTGTCGGCGGTGCTGGACTGGATCTCCATGGTGGCGCTGGCCGTCTTCATGGTGTTCCTCACGTATTACGCCTACGACGTGGTGGTGACCTCGTGGACCCAGAAGTCGGCAGCCAACACGCCGCTCGCCACGCCGCTTTGGATTCCGCAAGGCCTGTGGTTGCTGGGCCTGGGGTGGATGTGCATCACGGTCGCGCTGATGCTGGCGCGCGCGTCGGCCGCGCTGGTCACGGGCGACATCGAACTGGTCAAGCAGATCTGCGGCGTGCGTTCGGCGCAGGAAGAGGCTGACGAAGAAGCCGCCGCTGGCGAGCGCATGGTGAAGGGAGAAGCCGCATGATTGCCACCGCCTTGACACTGCTGCTGGTCCTGATCGGCCTGTCGATCCCCGTGGGCGCAGCCCTGGGGGTGCTGGGCCTGATCCTGGACCCGATGTTTTCGATGCTGCCGCTGACGCGGGCCATCGGCGAGATTTCGTGGAGTTCGAACAACGAGTTCCTGCTGGTCGCGATTCCGCTTTTCATCATGCTGGGCGAGGTGCTGCTGCGCGCGGGCTTTGCCGAACGCATGTACAGCGCGATGAGCCTGTGGCTGTCGTGGCTGCCGGGCGGCTTGATGCACGCCAACATTGGCGCCTCGACGCTGTTCTCGGCGACCTCCGGCTCCAGCGTGGCAACGGCCGCCACCGTGGGCACCGTCGCCATTCCGCAGATCCGAAAGTATGGCTACAACGAGCCGCTGTTCCTGGGCAGCCTTGCCGCGGGCGGCACCCTGGGCATCCTGATCCCGCCGTCGATCAACCTGGTGATCTATGGCGTGCTGACCAATTCGTCGGTGCCCAAGCTGTACCTGGCCGGCATCATTCCGGGCTTCGCCATGGCGGCGCTCTTCATGCTGACGGTCGTGATCGCCTGCGTGGCCAAGCCCTCGTGGGGCGGCAAGAAAATCCGCGCGACTTGGGGCGAACGCATCGCCAGCCTGGTGCACCTGGCCCCGCCGCTCGGCATCTTCTTCCTGGTGGTCGGATCGATCTACGCCGGCCTGGCGACGCCAACCGAGGCGGCCGCGCTGGGCGTGCTGGGCGCCTTCATCCTGGCGGCGTGGTTCCGCCGCCTGACGTGGTCGATGCTGCGCGAGGTGCTGGAAGGCACGATGCGGTCCACCGCGATGATCATGCTGATCGTCATCGCCGCCAGCTTCCTGAACTTCATCATGTCCGCCACCGGTTTGACCGACGCGCTGACCAAGTCCATCACCGGACTGGGCCTGTCGCCCGGCTGGATGCTGCTGATCGTGGTGATCTTCTACCTGGTGCTGGGCTGCTTCATGGAAACGCTGTCCATGATGATCACGACCATCCCCATCGTGGCGCCCATCATGATCGCGCTGGGTTACGACCCGATCTGGCTCGGCATCGTGATCATCATCCTGGTTGAGGCCGCGCTCATCACGCCGCCCGTCGGGTTGAACCTGTTCGTGGTGCAAAGCCTGCGCAAGAGCGGCGCCATGAGCGCGGTCATTGTCGGCAGCTTGCCGTTCGTGGCCGCCATGTTCGTGATGCTGGCGCTGCTGGCCTTCTGGCCGGACATCGCCCTGTGGCTGCCGCGCGCCTTCGGTTGATGCGCCCTTGATACCGGCGCGGCCCCGCGGCCGCGCCATTCCCCATCCCCTTATTCGCAGGACTGATATGAAAGCCGTATTCCAGATCGACGACGCCAATCCCCGCCAGGTGGAAGTGACCTTCAACAGCGTGATCGTGGCCGGTTGGGCCGGGCGCGACATGGCCGCCATCGAGCATCACATCGAAGAGCTGGCCGCCATCGGCGTGCCGCGGCCCAGCAGCGTCCCGCTGTACTACCGCATCGCGGAAAACCAGCTCACGCAGGCATCGAACGTGCAGGCGCTTGGCGAGGAATCGTCGGGCGAAGTCGAGACCTTCGTGTTCGCCGTCGATGGCGAGATGTACGTCAGCATCGCGTCCGACCACACCGACCGCAAGCTGGAGACCGTCAGCGTGGCGATGTCCAAGCAGGTCTGCGTCAAGCCTGTGGGCGCGCAAGCGTGGCGGCTGGCGGACGTGGCAGGGCACTGGGACGAACTCATCATCCGTGCCTACATCGTGGAAAACGGCGAGCAGGTGCTGTACCAGGAAGGCCCGCTGTCCACGCTGCGCACGCCCCAGGATCTGATTGCCGGCTACACGGGCGGCGGCGCCGTCCTGCCGGCAGGCGCGGGGATGACCTGCGGCACCGTGGCCGCCATTGGCGGCATCCGCCCGGCCGCCGACTTCACGATGGAGCTGCACGATCCGCGCCTGAACCGCACGCTGCGCCACCGCTATCATGTCGAGTCGCTGCCCGTGGTGGCCTGATCGCCAGCTTGCCGGGCATTGAACCCGGGCGCATTCCCTGCGAAGGCGCCCGCCCGAACACTTACGCCGCCAGGCGGCATTAGGACAATGATGGTTTCGACCTTGAATGATCTGACCACGGCCCTGCGAGAGGGCCGCAGCACCTCCGTCGCGTTGACCGAAGCCGCACTGGCGCGCGCGCAGGATCCGGCGGGCGAGGGCGCCCGCGCGTTCACCAAGCTTTATGCGGAGTCCGCGCTGGCGCAGGCGCGCGCGTCCGACACGCTGCGCGCGGCCGGCATCGTGCGGTCCGCAATCGAGGGGCTGCCCATCAGCATCAAGGACCTGTTCGACGTCCAGGGCGAAACCACGATGGCCGGTTCCGTGGCGCGCGAAGGCGAGCCCGCCGCCGAAGAGAGCGCCGAGGTCGTGCAGCGCCTGATCGCAGCCGGCGCCGTCATCATCGGCCGCACCAACATGACCGAGTTCGCGTACTCGGGCCTGGGCATCAATCCGCACTACGGCACGCCGCTCAATCCGTATGACCGCGCCACCGGCCGCATTCCTGGCGGCTCGTCGTCCGGGGCGGCCGTGTCGGTTGCCGACGGCATGGCCGTTGCCGGGATTGGATCGGACACGGGCGGTTCCGTGCGCATTCCCGCCGCGCTGTGCGGCCTGACCGGGTTCAAGCCCAGCGCGTGGCGCGTGTCCATGCAAGGCGTGCTGCCGTTGTCGGCAAACCTGGACTCCATCGGTCCCATCGCCGCCAGCGTCCGTTGCTGCGCTGAGCTGGACGCCATTTTGTCGGGCGAGGCGGGGCCGTTGCCGCAGGCGTTGCCGGTGCGCGGCCTGCGCCTGGCCATCCCGACGACGTTGGCGCTGGATGCCATGGACAAGCACGTGTCGGACACCTTTGCGGCGGCCGTGCAACGCCTGGAAGCGGCCGGGGCCTTGGTCGACCGGATCGAGATTCCGGAGTTCGCCGCGCTGGCTTCCATCAACAGCAAGGGCGGCTTCACGGCTGCCGAGGCCTGGGCCTGGCACCAGGACCTGATCGCGCGTGCGGGCAAGCGTTACGATCCGCGCGTGGTGTCGCGCATCATGCGGGGGCAGGACATGTCGGCGGCCGATTACATCGCGCTGCTCGATGCGCGCGAGGCCTGGGTCGCGGCGGTGGACCACCGCATCGCCGGCTACGACGCGCTCATCATGCCCACCACGCCCATCGTGGCGCCGCCGGTGGCGGACCTGCAGGCATCGGACGAGGCCTACTACGCCGCCAATGGCCTCATCCTGCGCAATCCCACCCTCATCAACTTCCTGGATGGCTGCGCGCTGTCCCTGCCTTGCCACGCAGCGGGCACCGCGCCCGTGGGCCTGATGATCGCGGCCAGCAATGGCGCGGACCGCCGTGTGCTGGGCATCGGCTTGTCCGTGGAAGACCTGTTCGCCGGCCGCTGACCGGCAATCTTTTCGCAACGAGAGAATGCATGCCTGACGTAGATAACGTTAGAACCAGCCTGGCGCTTGCCCGCCAGGCGCGGCTGGACGCCCGCAGCGGACGCCTGACGGGCCCCACGGCGAATCTGGCGCCGGGACACGTGCAGGCCAACCTGGCGATCCTGCCGCGCGCCCTGGCGGCGGACTTCCTGCATTTTTGCCAGCGCAACCCCAAGCCGTGCCCCTTGCTGGCCATGTCCGAGCCCGGCGACCCGGCGTTGCCGGAGCTGGGCGCGGACATCGACATCCGCACCGATATTCCGCGATACCGGGTCTGGAAAGACGGCGAGCTGGTGGCCGAGCCGACGGACGTGCGCGACCTGTGGCGCGACGATCTCGTGTCGTTCCTCATCGGCTGCTCGTTTTCGTTCGAGGAGGCGATGCTGGACAACGGCTTGCCCGTGCGCCACATCGAACAGGGCAGCAATGTGCCCATGTACCGCACCAACATCGCGACGCAGCCCGCGGGCGTATTCGGCGGTCCGCTGGTGGTGTCGATGCGGCCCTTGAAAGCCGCCGACGCCATCCGTGCCATTCAGGTCACGTCGCGGTTCCCGTCGGTGCATGGCGCGCCCGTGCACATCGGCGACCCCGCGCTGATCGGCATCGCGGATATCGGCAGCCCCGATTACGGCGATCCCGTCGAGATCCGGCCGGGCGAGATGCCGGTCTTCTGGGCCTGCGGCGTGACGCCGCAGTCGGTGGTGGCGGCGGTGCGCCCCGAGTTCTGCATCACGCATGCGCCCGGGCACATGCTGGTCACCGACCTGATCAACAGCCGCATGGCGGTGTTCTGATCCGAGCCGGTCGCGGGGGTCTGCGACCGGCCCTCCGCTACCGGCCCTCCGCCTCCGGTCGTCCGCCACCGGCCCTCCGCTACCGGCCGTCCCCCCTCAGCGCGTGAGCATCAAGGCTTTGACGCGCTGGTCATAATCGGGCGGAAACGTCCAGAATCGCATTCCTTCCTGCGTATAGCCCTCTTGCAGGCCGCGTTCGGCCGGGGCCTTGTGCCACAGGAACTGCATCAGCACGTCGCTGCTGACCCAGGCGTTGCCGAACCAGAAACTGTGCGCGCGGCGGTTCAGGTCCGGAATGGCCCGGGGATCCACCCAG
Organism: Achromobacter mucicolens; assembly: GCF_029866465.1. Lineage (NCBI taxonomy): Bacteria > Pseudomonadati > Pseudomonadota > Betaproteobacteria > Burkholderiales > Alcaligenaceae > Achromobacter > Achromobacter mucicolens. Next base: position 2,595,100 of record NZ_CP123364.1, read on the forward strand.
ATCATGTCGAAGTTCAACTGCTGCGAGGCGGCGTTGATGAAGGCGACCTGCTCATTGGTCAGGTCGTCGGCGCTGGGCCGGCCCGCGCGGGACGCGCGCTGGTGGCGCGCCGCAAAGCGCAGGGCGCGGTCGTCCAGGTTGGCGCCCAGGCTGACGCGTTCGGTCAGGTCGATGTATTGGCGCAGGTCGGTGACGAAGCGGTACGTGTCTTCGTCCGGGGCCGCGAAATAGATCTGCCCCAGCCGCAAGCGTGCCCGCAGCGCCTCGCGTGTCTCGCCGTGCTTCGGCTGGGCCAGCGTCGCGAGTCCTTCACTGGCAATGCGCGCACCGGCGCTGAAGGCAAGCACGTTGATGTGCTCGGCGTTCGTGTTGCGCGCAAGCAGCTCGATCAGACGCGCGAATGCGGGCACGGATTCGCGCGCCGCGCGCACGTCCGTGGCATAGGCGAGCAGGCTGGCCGCCGACGGCCACAGAAACACCAGCACCACGGCCTGCCGTCCCGTGAAGTGATGGAACTGCGCGGCCTGCGCGGTGCCGCGCCATACGGCGTTGTTGAAGCCATGCACGTAGATGATCAGGTCGCGGTGCCGGCTGACCGCCAGGGCGTCGTTGATGAGCGCGAAATAAGCCTGCGCTTCGGGCGAGCTTTCCGCGTCAGTTTGCGGGCCTAGCGCAACCAGCTCTTCCATGCGCTCCAGGCTGAGCACGGGCCGGCCGCGCTGGCTGTCCGAGGTGGACAATTGGCGCAACTGATCCCAGTCCAATGTGCCGTCGCCGATCTGCACCTTGGCCACGCCCAGGCGCAGCGTGTCGCTCGGAAAGATCGAATAAAAGGGTTGGCGCGATTCGAGAAAGACGGCGCGGTTGGTGGCGTACAGCAGGGGAATGGCGGTGGTGTCGGCCGCGGCCTTGTGCGCGAAGGGATCGACCTGGCCGGTCGTGAATTTGACCGGCGTGGGCATCAGCTGCACCGGCGATGAACAGGCCGCCAGCAGCACGCTGACCGTCACCGCCATGGCCGTCCATGCCGTCCGCCGCAGGCGGTCAAGCGGGACAAGCGCGCAGGCATCGAGAAGACTCATACGGCGGGCCCGGTTCATGGTGAGGAAGCGGCGCCGCGGGGGGATGGCGATGAACGCGCGGGGCCGGGGACATTCCACGGAAAACGGCAAGGCACGCGTGGGATTGTCGCCGTGGTCCAGGCGGCAATCAAGGGGGAGGGGAGTGTCTGACACCCTTGGAAGACGGCGTTACATGGGTGTCAGACACGTCGGAGGTTAAAAGATGTGCCTGAACCCCACCGCTGCGCCAAGCTGGTTGCTCTTGCCTGCGATTTCGCCGCTGGCGGCGTCGCTGACCTTGTTCCAGTCGACGGTGCCGTACAGTTGGGACCGCTTGGACAGCGCGTATTCGGCCACGGCGACCAGCGCGTAGCGTTTGCCCTTGTCGCCTTCCACGACCACGTTCTCGCTGCGGTCGTAGTAGGCCGCGCCCGTGATGGCCCAGCGCGGGGTGGCTTGCCAGGTCACGCCGGCGAAGTAGCCGTTGTCCTTGCGGTCCAGGCTGGCGGTGGTGGTGCCGCCCATGACGCCATTGACCCAGCCGGTTTCGTCGCGGCCGTTGAAGTAGCCCGCGAAGACCTTGGCCGATTCGAATTGGTAGGACGCGTTCAGGTTCCATGCGCGCTGGCGCTCGTCGGAATCGGTGGCGGCGTAGGTTTGCTGCCAGGCCGCGCCCAGGCCGAGCTGGCCGATCGTGTAGCGCAGGCTGGCGCCGTACTGCTGGCCGGCCTTGCGGTCGTCCCAGTCTTCGCCGTTGGCCCACGACGCCACGACGGACAGGTTGCCGAACGTGTTGGCGTACTTGGTCATGTTGTTGGTGCGCACGCGCGACATGGCGGCGGGCAGCCAGGCGTTTTGCTCGTAGTTGCCGACGGTCAGCGGGTCGAAGTAGTCGGCCAGCAGGTCGAACATGGGCGTGTTCTGCAAGCCCAGCGTCAGCGTGCCGATGCTGCCGCCGTCCAGGCCAACGTACGCCAGGCGGCTGAACGCCTTGGACGGATCGGAACCATTGCCGTTCTGCAGATTGATGCCGTTCTCCAGGCGGAAGAAGGCGCGGTTGCCATTGCCCAGGTCTTCCGAACCGCGCAGGCCCCAACGGCTGTTGGAGATGGCGCCGTTTTCCATGCTGATGCGGCTGCCGTCTTGCCCAACGGCGCCGGAACTGGTGCTCAGGTAGCGGATGCTGACGTCGGCGATGCCGTACAGGGTGACGCTGGTTTCAGCGTTGGCCGCGCCGGCGGCCAGGCCCAGGCCGGCTGCCGCCAGCGAGAGGGTGATGCGTTTCATGTTGGACTCCTCCAGGTGTAGCTGATTTATGGTTGCGCCGCGCTTGTGGCGAGGCTTGCCGCGCCCGGCGATTTGCCGGACGCCTGGCCACTGCACCGCCGCCGTGAATGGGCGCGGGTCCGGAGCAGCAGCCAGCTTTGCAGTGGTGCGTCCTGCCGGTGCCGCACAGGAACGCCTGGGGATTCTAAGTAAGTTGCCGTGCGCGGAATATCGAAAAGATTCGGCGTTTTCCCGGGTTTACAGTCCGGCAAGCGCGCACCGCCTGAATAACGGACGGACGGAAAAGAAAAACCCCGTTCGCGGAACGGGGTTTCTGTGGCGTTGGCGCGACGTTACAGCGTCATGTGCAGCGGCAACCAGGTGGCGATGCCGGGGGCCACATAAAGCAGCAGCACGGCCAGGATCATCAGGAAGAACATCGGCAGCGAGGCGCGCGCGATGTAGGGCAGTTCACGCCCGCTCATGCCGGACAGCACGAACAGGTTGAACCCCACCGGCGGCGTGATCTGGGCCATTTCCACGACGAACACGACGAAAATCCCGAACCAGATCAGGTCGATGTTTGCGGCCTGCACGGTCGGCAGCAACACCCCCATGGTCAGCACGACGATCGAAATGCCATCGAGGAAGCAGCCGAGTACGACAAAGAACACCATCAACGCCATGACGAGGCCGAACTGCGACAGGCCCAGGCCGCCAATCCATTCCGCCAGCGCGCGCGGCAGGCCGATGTAGCCCATCGCCAGCGTGAGGAACTGGGCGCCTGCCAGGATCAACGCGATCATGCAGTACAGGCGCGTGGCGCCAAGCAGCGACTGCTTGAAGGTGGACCCGTTCAATGACCCCTGCAACGCCGACAGGATCAGCGCGCCCACCACACCCACCGCCGCCGCTTCCGTGGCGGTGGCGATACCGGTGTAGATCGATCCCAGGACCGCGCCGATCAGCAGCAGCACCGGAATCAGATGGCGCGAGCGCGACAGCTTCTCCATGAACGTCAGGCCGGGATCCGCCGCCGGCACCTGGCCGGGATTGCGGATGGCCCACCAGGCGATATAGCCGCTGAACAGCAGCGCAAGCAGGATGCCCGGAAGGATGCCGGCGATGAACAGCTTGGCGATGGACACGTCCGCCGCCACGCCGTACACGATCATGATGATCGAAGGCGGGATGAGCAGGCCAAGCGTGCCCGCGCCCGACAGCGTGCCGAGAATCTTTTCCTCGGGGTAGCCGCGGCGCGTCAGCTCGGGGATGGTCATCTTGCCCACCGTTGCGCACGTGGCGGCCGACGAGCCTGACACGGCGGCAAAGATCGCGCAGCCGATTACGTTCGTGTGCAACAGGCGCCCCGGCACCCGGTTCAGCCAGGGGGCGAGCCCCTTGAACAGGTCTTCGGACAGCCGTGTTCGGAACAGGATTTCACCCATCCACAAAAAGAGCGGCAGGGCGGTCAGCGTCCAACTGGACGAGGCGCCCCAGATCGTGACGGCCATGGCGTCGCCCGCCGGGCGGCTGGAGAAGATCTCCATGCCGATCCAGGCGGTGCCCGCCAGGGTCAGGCCGACCCAGACCCCGCACCCAAGCAGGACGAAGATCGAAACGACCAATAAGGTGATGACGAGAAGTTCATTCATGGGTTTGCTGCGAGGTTGCGGCGGCGGCGCCGCGCGAACGGCGGACCAGTTCGTCGACGAGTGCGATGAAGAACAGGATCGTGCCCACGGCCATGGTCGTTTGCGGGATCCAGAGCGGCGTGGCGTCGTTCGACGTGGAAATATCGTTGAACAGCCAGGAGTCGTAGGTGAGCTTGACGCTGAAGAAGGCAAAGGCGGCGGCCAACAGGCAACCCACGGCCAGGGCGAAGATGTCCAGCCGCCGGCTGCCAGCGGGATTCAGCGAATTGAGCAGCAGCGTCACACGGATGTGCTCGCCGTGCTTGAACGTGCTGGCCAGCGCAAGAAAGCCCGCGGCGGCCATGAAGTAGCCGGCGTAGGCGTCAGTGCCGGGAATGTTGAAGCTGAGCTGGCGGGCGATGATCGCCGCCAGCACCGAGACGAGTACACCTATCGTGCACAGGCCGGCCAGAAGGCCGGCCGCGCCGTACAGGTTATCCAGAAAACGGCGCATGGCGATATCACTGCTTCTTGTAGGCGTCGATCATGGCCTGGCCGTCGGCGCCAGCCTTCTTGAGCCAGTCGTCCAGCATGCGCTTGCCGATCACGCTCAGGCCTTCCTTGAGCTCAACCGTGGGCTGGATGGTTTCCATGCCGTTCTTGGCCAGTTCGGCCTGATACCACTTGTTCTTTTCCTGCGACAGCTTCCAGCCGCGCTCTTCGGCTTGCGCGGCAGCCTTCTTGAGCGCTTCCTGCGTGGCGGGGTCCAGCGCGTCAAACGCCTTCTTGTTGACGATGATGGCGTTCTTGGGCAACCAGGCCTGCGTGTCGTAGAACTTCTTGATGTACTCGTACGTCTTGGTGTCGTAGCCGGTGGACGCCGACGACATGTACGAATCGATCACGCCGGTGGCCAAGGCCTGCGCCAGTTCGGCCTGCTGCACGGTGACGGGCTGGGCGCCGACGAGTTCGGCGATCTTGGCCGTGACCGGGCTGTAGGCGCGCCACTTCAGGCCCTTCATGTCGCTGATCTGCTTGATGTCCTTGTTGGCGAAGATGCCTTGGGGCGGCCACGCCACGGCGTACAACAAGGTCATGCCTTGCGAAGCCAGCTTCTTTTCCAGGAACGGCTTCTGGGCTTGGTACAGCTTGAACGATGCGTCGTAGCCGGTGGCCAGGAAGGGCAGGCCGTCCAGTTCGTAGATCGGGTCTTCGTTGGCGAAGTTGGTCAGCAGGATTTCGCCGATCTGCGCCTGGTTGCCTTGCACCGCGCGCTTGATTTCGGGCGCCTTGTACAGCGAGGCATTGTTGTGCAGCGTGATCTTGAGCTTGCCTTGGGACAGCGAGTCGACGTCCTTGATGAAGGTCGTCAGGTTCTCGACGTGGAAGTTGCTCGCCGGGTAGGCGCTGGGGAGGTCCCACTTGGTCTGGGCCTGTGCGCCCGCGCTGAATGCCAGGACGATGCTGCCGGTGAGCAGCGAGATTTTCTTGTACATGGTGGTCCTTCTTTGCGAATGGTGAAGTCGGGTCTGACCCGATAGGCATTGCGAAAAAAAGCATGCGCGGCGCGGCATCGCGCCGCCCGAGCGCCGTGCCATTCTATGTTGCTGTGCGGTAACAAAGCGCGGGAAATCGGCGTTTTACGGGTAATTCCTAGGAAGGGAATGTTGTTCATTGGTTGAAGGTTCAATGACGCCGCCAAGTCCGCGGCTGATGCGGTGTGCAGACCGGCTGTCAGCGCGTTTTTCTTCTAAGATTGCGGGATCGATGACGCGCCGAAGAGGGTCGTGTGAATTTCGTTTTCCGCCGTGATGAATTGCTGGTCGAGGTGTCGTCCAGCGTGTTGCCGGATTCGGCATTGTGTGAACGCATCGGGCTTGGCGCCTCGGCCTTGCAGCCGGTCTGGATGCAGGCGGGATCGCCGTATCGCACGGTCTGTGTCGACCCCGGCCTTGACGCGCCCGAGGGTTACGCCTTCAAGAAGCTGCGCTCGCTGTTCGGCGTGTTCGACGACGAAGGCATGGCGCTGGCCGGCCGCGCCTATCAAATCGCCGAATGGGCGCGGACCCACCGGTTCTGCGGCGCTTGCGGCACGCCTGCCGAGCGTGTCGCGCACGAATTCTGTTTGCGATGCCCCGCGTGCGGCCTGTCCGCATACCCGCGCATCTCGCCGGCGATGATGGTGCTGATCCGCAAAGGCGACAGCATCCTGCTGGCGCGTCACGCCAACGCGCCGACTGCCCGCTACACCGCGCTGGCCGGCTTCGTCGAACCCGGCGAAAGCATCGAGCAGACTGTCCATCGCGAGGTCTTCGAAGAGGTCGGGCTGAAAGTCGGCAACCTGCAGTACTTCGGCAGCCAGCCCTGGCCGTTTCCGCATTCGCTGATGGTCGCGTTCACTGCGGACTACGTGTCTGGCGACATCCGGGTCCAGGAAGACGAAATTGCAGACGCCCGCTGGTTCGGGCCGGGCGACGCCATGCCCGAGATCGCGGCGCGCATTTCGATTGCCGGCTGGATGATCCGGGCCAATCTGCCCATGGGGTGGAACGCGCCCTGACGGCTTCACCGCGACCTTAATCGCTAGGGGTATTCCCTCGAAACGAGGGATTTTTTGCCGTCCGCTGCCATTTTTTATTGATGAAATATAGATAAATTATTAGTATTTCATCCACTTAATCTTCGCTTGCGCCCTTATGAGCCCCACCTTGATAGCGTCGTCGGCACATCTTGCCGGCGGCAGCGCGCCCGATCTTTCCGAAGTGGAATTCGGGCTCATGATCGCCAGCCACGCCTTCGACCGCTGGACGGTGCGATGCATGGCGGCGGCGGGTCTGCCCGACCTGACGCCCACCGACGTGATGGTGTTCCACCATGTCTATCATCGTGAGCGGCCGAAGAAGCTGGCCGATATCTGCTTCACGCTCAATGTCGAAGACACCCATATCGTCAGCTATGCGCTCAAGAAGCTGGAACGTCTTGGCGTGGTGCGCGGCGAGCGCAGCAGCAAGGAAGTCTTCTACAGCGTCACCCCCGAGGGCGCGGCGATCCTCAAGCGCTATGGCGAAATCCGCGAGCAATGCCTGACCGCCGGCCTGGACGGCCCGGGCGGGGGCGGTCTTGAATTCAGCCGGCAACTGGCGCACACGCTGCGCGCGCTGTCCGGCCTGTATGACCAGGCGGCCAGGGCCGCGACCTCTCTCTGAATCCAACATCCGGGGCAGGGCCCCGATTCATCCGCAACCCGACCGCGGCCGAACGCGCTGCGGCGGTCTCTTGTTTTCGAGGATACCTATGAAGTGGCAATTCTGGATTGACCGTGGGGGCACCTTCACCGACATCGTGGCGCGACTCCCCGATGGCACGACCACCACGGCGAAGATGCTGTCGGAAAACCCCGAGCAATACCGCGATGCGGCCGTTGCCGGCATCCGCAAGCTCCTGGGCATCGCGCCCGGACAGCCCGTGCCCGCCGATCAGGTCGAGTGCGTGAAGATGGGCACCACGGTGGCCACCAATGCGCTGCTCGAGCGCAAGGGCGAGCGCACCTTGCTGGTCACCACGCGTGGATTCCGCGATGCCTTGCGCATCGCCTACCAGAATCGCCCGCGGCTCTTTGACCGCAACGTGCTGCTGCCCGAGATGCTGTACGAATCCGTCGTCGAGGCGGACGAGCGCGTGGCGGCCGACGGCGAAGTGATTCGTCCGCTGGACGAAGCCGGCCTTCGCCGTGACATGCAGGCTGCGTTCGACAGCGGGATCCGCGCGGTGGCCATTGTGTTCATGCACGCGTGGCACGCCACCGGCCACGAACAGCAGGCCGCGCGCATCGCCGCCGAGATCGGATTCACACAGGTGTCCGTGTCGCACGAGGTCAGCCCGTTGATCAAGTTCGTCTCGCGCGGCGACACGACCGTGGTGGACGCGTATCTGTCGCCCATCCTGAAGCGCTACGTGGACCAGGTGGCCGGCGAACTGCCCGGCATCCGTCTCATGTTCATGCAGTCCAGCGGCGGCCTGACCGATGCCCACCGTTTCCGCGGCAAGGACGCGATCCTGTCCGGGCCGGCCGGCGGCATCGTCGGCATGGTTCGGACCAGCGAAATCGCAGGCTTTCCGAAGGTGATCGGCTTTGACATGGGCGGCACGTCCACCGATGTGTCGCACTATGCGGGCGAGTTCGAACGCGAATTCGAAACCCAGGTGGCCGGCGTGCGCATGCGCGCGCCCATGATGAGCATTCACACCGTCGCGGCCGGTGGCGGCTCCATCCTGCATTTTGACGGCGCGCGACTGCGCGTCGGGCCCGATTCCGCGGGCGCCAATCCGGGCCCGGCGTGCTATCGCCGCGGCGGCCCGCTGGCCGTCACGGACTGCAACGTGCTGCTGGGCAAGATTCAACCCGAATTCTTCCCGAACGTGTTTGGCCCCGAGGCAAACGAGCCCCTGGACCGCGACGCCGTGGTCGAACGCTTTTCCGCCATGGCCGCCGACGTGCTTGCCGCCACCGGCCGCGAGATGTCGCCGGAGCAGCTGGCCGAGGGCTTTCTGCAGATCGCGGTGGGCAACATGGCCGAAGCCATCAAGCGCATCTCGGTGCAGCGCGGCCACGATGTGACCGAATACGCGCTGACCGTGTTTGGCGGCGCGGGCGGGCAGCATGCCTGCCTGGTCGCGGATGCGCTGGGCATGACGACCGTCTTTGCGCACCCGCTGGGCGGCGTGCTGTCGGCCTATGGCATGGGCCTGGCGGATCAGACGGACATGCGCCAGAAGACCGTCGAAAAGGTGCTGGACGCGTCCCTGATGGGCGAACTGAAAGCGGAACTGGATGTACTGGCAGACCAGGCGGTCGGCGAACTGCGCCGCCAGCATGTGGCCGAGGCGGACATCTCCGTGCAGCGCCGCCTGCACCTGAAGTATCGCGGCACCGACACCGCGCTGGAAGTGGCCTTCTCGGATCTGGCGCAGGCGCGCAGCGATTTCGAGGCGGCCTATCGCCAGCGCTATTCGTTCCTGATGCCCAACCGCGAGCTGGTGGTCGAGACCATTTCGGTCGAGGCCACGGGTGGCGGCGAGCGCGTGGGCGAAGCGGCCACGTCGCGTACCCGCGAAGGCGCGCTGGCGGCCCGCCGCGTGGTCAGCATGTACAGCGCGGGCGCCTGGCGCGATACGCCGCTATACGTGCGTGAAGACATGGCTGGCGGCGACGTGGTCGCGGGACCGGCCATCATTTCCGAGCCCAACCAGACCACGATCGTGGAACCGGGCTGGCAGGCCGAGCTGACGTCGCAGGATCACTTCGTGATCCGCCGCGTCGAGGCGCGTCCCGAGCAGCGCAAGGTCGGCACGCAGGCCGACCCCGTCATGCTTGAAGTGTTCAACAACCTGTTCATGTCGATCGCCGAACAGATGGGCTACCGCCTGCAGAACACGGCGTACTCGGTCAACATCAAGGAGCGGCTGGACTTCTCCTGCGCCATCTTCGACGCGCAGGCGCGCTTGATCGCCAACGCGCCGCACATGCCCGTGCATCTGGGTTCCATGGGCGAATCGGTGCGCACGGTCATGAACGCCAACGCCGGCAAGATGCAGCCGGGCGACGCTTACGTGGTGAACGACCCGTACCACGGCGGCACGCACCTGCCTGATGTCACGGTGATCACGCCGGTGTTTGACAAGGCGGGGCGCGAGATCCTGTTCTACGTGGGATCGCGCGGCCACCATGCCGATATCGGCGGGACCACGCCGGGCTCCATGCCGCCGGACTCCAAGACGGTCGAAGACGAAGGCGTGCTGTTCACGAACTTCCAGCTCGTCAAGAACGGCGAGTTCCGCGAAGAAGCCGCGCGCGAGATCCTGGGGTCGGGCCGCTGGCCGGCGCGCAATCCGGACCAGAACATCGCCGACATGCACGCGCAGATCGCCGCCAACGAAAAGGGCGTGCAAGAGCTGTTGCGCATGTGTGATCACTTCGGCCTGGAGGTTGTGCGCGCCTACATGGGCCACGTGCAGGACAACGCCGAAGAGGCGGTGCGTCGCGTGATCTCGGTGCTCAAGGACGGCAGCTACGAGTACCCGCTGGACAACGGCGCGGTCATCCGCGTGGCGGTGCGTGTGGATACCGAGGCGCGCAGCGCCGTGGTGGATTTCACGGGCACGTCGCCGCAGCTGGACAACAACTTCAACGCGCCCGGTGCGATTGCCGTGGCCGCGGTGCTGTATGTGTTCCGCACGATGGTCAATGACGATATCCCGCTGAACGACGGCTGCCTCGTGCCGCTGACCATCATCCTGCCCGAAGGGTCGATGCTGCGCCCGAACCCGCCCGCTTCGGTGGTCGCGGGCAACGTGGAGACCTCCATGTGCATCGTCAACGCGCTGTACGGGGCGTTGGGGGTGCTGGCCGCCAGCCAGGGCACGATGAACAACTTCACGTTTGGCAATGCGCGTCATCAGTACTACGAGACCATTTCGGGCGGCACTGGCGCCGGTCCGGTCCGTATCGACGCGGCCGGTCCGCACGACGAGGGCTTTGCCGGCACGTCGGTGGTGCAGGCGCACATGACCAACTCGCGCCTGACCGATCCGGAAGTGCTGGAGTTCCGATTCCCGGTGCGTCTGGAGTCCTACGAGATCCGCAAGGGCTCGGGCGGCGCGGGCCGGTATCCGGGCGGCGACGGCGGCGTGCGCCGCATTCGCTTCCTGGAAGACATGACCGCGGCCATCCTGTCGAACAACCGGCGTTATGCGCCGTTCGGCCTGGCCGGCGGCCAGCCGGGCGCCATGGGACGCAATACGGTTGAACGCGCGGATGGCACCATCGAAGAACTCGGTCCCCAGGACAGCGCGCAGCTGCGGCCGGGCGATGTGTTCGTCGTGGAAACGCCGGGGGGTGGCGGCTACGGCGCGCAGTAATGCCCGCCGCGATGTCCGGTCCCGTTCATTCGGGATCGGACATCACGTCCAGCGCGATATCCGCGCGCGCCTTGCGGTCGTAAACACGCAGGACGACGGCCTCATCGGTGATTTCGAACATCGCAGTGGCCAGCGTGTTCTCGTCGTCGGGGTCGTCCTTTGCCGTGCGCAGGATCGGCAAATGGCCCTGGGTATCGAGCAGGGCGGCAAGCATGTCGGCGTGGGTCGATTCCGGCAACCACCCATCCACCAGGCCTTCGATCCGGTTCTGCCGCGCCCGCGACGAGTCGGTCACGAGCTGCGCCTGGCCACGCGTGGCGGCGTGCACCATGTGATTGGCATGGCCGTAGCGCCGGCCGACTTCCTGGATGGACACCGATCCCGGCGTCACCTCGGCGCTGAGCACGCGCGCATCTCCCGCCGCGCCCAACAGATGATGAAATCCGCCCGCGTGGGGCTGCTCGCGCAATAGCGTCACGGCCTCGTCCAGCGTCGTGCAGTCCAGGACGGCTCGCGCCAGGAACATGCGCGGCACGCCCGCATGCCGCTGCCGGGTACGCAGGTTGTTGATGGTTTGCACCAGGCCCGCGCGGTTGGCGGCAAAGGTGTGGCCGGGCAGAGAGCCCGGGTAATAGAAGCTCAGATAGCCGGGCGCATCGTCCAGCGCGACATCCACCAGGTGGCAGCGGCCATACAGAAAGGGATCGCCGTCCTCGTTGTGGCCGATCCAGCGCGATCCGTCTGCCGCCCGCATGGCGACCGACGTGCAGCCATCCGTGGTGCTGTGCAGCAGATCGCCCCGGCAATGCCATAGCAGCACGTCGCTGACCGGCATGCGCAAGCCTTCGGCCAGGCCTTCAAGTTCTTCCCAGATCTGCGGCATGGCGGCCTGCGCCTGTTGGGCCAGGTCATCGACGAACGGGTGGCCGCGCCACGGGCGCAGGGCGCTCCAGGTGCCGCTCTGGTCCAGATAGGTCCCCATGATGGGGCGGGCCAGCTTGCCCAGCGCCAGGCCGACCTGGCGGCGGTTTCCAGCGATGCGCACATACTTGTAGGCCATCGAAAACCTCCGGATGTCTCGCGGATTGTAAGGGGTCCGCCACCCGCCGGGGCGTGGATTGTTGCGTTAAGATCGTCGGTAAGTTGCGCTGGCGATCCCGGCGCGACCCAGGAATCATGCCCTTACAACAAGCCCGGGGTGCCCTGCGCTCCCCAAGAGGAGAGTTTCATGATCAAACGTAAAGTCGCCGCCGCAATGGTGGGCCTGTCCCTGACCCTGTTCGGCGCCACTTCCGCCGTCCAGGCCCAGGGCAAGGAATTGGTGGTGGCCACCGATACCGCTTTCGTGCCGTTCGAATTCAAGCAGGGCAACACTTACGTCGGGTTCGACGTGGACCTGTGGGCGGCCATCGCGAAGGAACTCAACCTCAAGTACAAGCTGCAGCCGATGGACTTCGCCGGCATCATTCCCGGCCTGCAAACGAAGAACATCGACGCCGCGCTGGCCGGTATCACGATACGCGACGATCGCAAGAAGGTCATCGACTTCTCGGATCCCTACTACGAAAGCGGTCTGGCCATCCTGGTCGGCGAAAAGAATACCGACATCAACGACGCCAAGTCCCTGTCCGGCAAGACCGTTGCGGTCAAGACCGGCACGGCGACGGTGGACTTCCTGAAGGCGCAGGTGCCCGATGCCAAGCTCAAGCTGTTCCCGAACATCGACAACGCCTATCTCGAACTGGCAACCGGCCGCGTGGACGCCGCCGTGCACGATACGCCCAACGTCCAGTATTACGCCAATACCGCGGGCAAGGGCCGCGTGAAGGTGGTCGGCTCGGTCAAGAGCGGCGACTTCTACGGCATTGCGTTCCCCAAGGGCAGCGAACTGGTGCCCGAGGTCAACAAGGCGCTCGCCACGCTGAAGGCCAACGGCGAGTACGACAAGATCTACACCAAGTGGTTCGGCAAGAAGCCCTGACCGGCGCGGCAAGCGGCATTTTCTACGGACGCGCCGCCTGAACCGCGGCAAGGGCGCGGCGACAGCCGCCACCCTTGCCGCGGGCGCGTCCGCCATGATGTGGGCGCGCCCGCGCGCGCCATTGGGGGAAGATCGTGGAGTTTGACTGGGCTGTCATCGAGGACGCGTTACCCAATCTGCTGACGGGTACGCTCATGACCATCAAGATCACCTTCTGGGGCCTGGCGGGCGGTTTCCTGCTCGGCGCGCTTTCGGGCGTGACGCGGGCCTACGGAAACGCGGTGCTCTCGGGCATCACGCAGGTGTACGTCGCGGTCATCCGCGGCACGCCGATCGTGGTGCAGGTCATGTTCATCTACTTTGCGCTGCCGCTGTTGGCGGACATCCGGGTGGACGCCGAATTCGCGGCGATCGCCACCCTCATCATCAACTCGGGGGCGTACATCTCGGAAATCGTGCGCGGATCGCTGCTGTCGGTCCACAAGGGACTGAAGGAAGCAGGGCAGGCAATGGGCCTGCCCTTTTACAAGATCCTGCTGCACATCATCGGGCCGGTCGCCTTCCGGCGCATGATTCCGCCGCTGGGCAACCAGTGCATCATCAGCCTGAAGGATTCTTCGCTGTTCATCGTGATCGGCGTGGCGGAGCTGACCCGGCAAGGGCAGGAAATCATGGCCAGCAATTTCCGGGCGGTCGAAATTTGGTCCGCGGTGGCGATCATCTACCTGATCCTCACGGGCTTGATGGCGTTGACCCTGCATCTGGTCGAAAAGAGGATGCGCATCATATGAGCATGGTTGAATTTCATAACGTCACCAAGCGCTTTGGCGACTCGACGGTGCTGAACGACATCTCGCTCAACATCGATGCCGGAGAGGTCGTGGTGGTGGTCGGGCCCTCCGGGTCGGGCAAGTCCACTTTCCTGCGCTGCATCAACGTGCTGGAGACGATCAACGACGGCGATCTGCTGGTGGATGGTCTCAGTGTGAAGGGCGATGCGGCGACGGTGCGCGAGATCCGGCGCGAAGCCGGCATGGTATTCCAGCAGTTCAATCTGTTCCCGCAGATGACGGCGCTGGAAAACGTCATGTTCGGACCCATCCATACCCGCGGCCAGAGCCGCGCCGAGGCGCGCGAGCTGGCCGAGAGCCTGTTGGCCAAGGTGGGCCTGGCCGAACGCATGAAGCACTATCCGGCCGAACTCTCAGGCGGGCAGCAGCAGCGCGTGGCCATCGCCCGCGCGCTGGCCATCATGCCCAAGCTGATGCTGTTCGATGAGCCCACGTCCGCGCTGGACCCCGAGCTGCGCCACGAGGTGCTCAAGGTCATGCGCGATCTGGCCGAGGAGGGCATGACGATGGTGGTCGTCACGCACGAGATGGAATTCGCGCGCAAGGTCGGCAGCCGGCTGATCTTCATCGACGCAGGCAAGATCGCGCACGACGGACCGCCGGAAGAATTGCTGAGCAATCCGCCCAGCCAGCGTCTGAAAGACTTCCTGCAGCACGTGACCTGAAAAGAAAAAGGCGTCCGGTTTGTGGCCGGACGCCTTTTTTCTTGGGGTCACGCGTCAACCCTTCACGCGGACGATCTTCTGCACTTGCGGCACGTGCCGGATGGCTCGGATGACCTGCGCCAGGTGCTTGCGGCTGTCGACCTGGATGGTCAAGTGCAGCGACACGGTGGCGACGGCGTCGTCGTGCATCGTGACATGCACGATGTTGGCATCGGCCGCGGTGACTTCCGCCGCCAGCCGGCCCAGCACGCCGCGTTCGTTGCGGGTGACGATGTCCAGGCGCGTGGCCAGATGCTTGGCCGTTTGCGCATCCCAACCCACGTTGATCCAGCGCTCGGGTTCGCGCAGGCGCTGGCGCAACGCGACGGGGCAATCGGCCGTGTGCACCACCAGCCCATGACCCATGCGCATGCCGGCCACGATCGGGTCGCCCGGCAGCGGGCCGCAGCAAGGCGCAAGTTGCACCGCCTGGCCTTCGTTGCCCTGGATCAGGATGGGAGCGCTGCGTGCCGAGGTCAGTTCGTCCACCGCGGCCGCCGTGGTGGCGACAAGCTGGTGTTCCGGCGCGAAGCGGCGGGCAACCACCGCGGCCAGCCGCTTGCCCAGGCCGATGTCGGCCAGGATTTCCTCGCGCGAGCTGGCGCCGGTGCTGCGCGCCAGCTTTTGCCAGCCGGGGTCGTCGGTGGCGGGCAGCGGCATGTGCAGTTCCTGCATGGCCTGGGCCAGCAACCGTTCGCCGAAGGCCACGGACTCTTCGTACTTGACCGTGCGCAGGTAGTGGCGGATTTCCGAGCGCGCGCGGCCCGTGCGCACATAGTTCAGCCATTGCGCATTGGGACGCGAGGCTGGCGACGTGACGATCTCGACGGTGTCGCCGCTGCTCAGTTCGGTGCGCAGCGGCACGAATTCGCCGTTGACCTTGGCCGCGACCGCCTGGTTGCCGATGTCGGTGTGGATGGCGTAGGCAAAGTCGACGGGCGTGGCGCCCCGGGGCAGGGAAATGATCTTGCCGCGGGGCGTGAACACGTACACGGCGTCCGGGAACAGATCGACCTTGACGTGCTCGAGGAATTCGCCGGAATCGCCGGTCTGGCTCTGGATGTCCAGCAGCGACTGCAGCCACTGGTGCGTGCGCTTTTGCAGGTCATTGAGCGTCAGGTCCGCGCCCTTGTACAGCCAGTGGGATGCCACGCCTTCCTCGGCGACATGGTGCATGTCGCGCGTGCGGAACTGGAATTCGACCGGGGTGCCGTAGGGGCCGACCAGCGTCGTGTGCAGGGACTGGTAGCCGTTCACCTTGGGGATGGCGATGTAGTCCTTGAACTTGCCGGGCACCGGGCGGAACAGCTGATGCAGGGTGCCCAGCGCCAGATAGCACTCGGGCAGCGTATGGACCACGATGCGGAACCCGTAGATGTCCAGCACGTCCGAGAAAGACTTCTTCTGGTCGACCATCTTGCGGTAGATGCCAAACAGGGTCTTCTCGCGGCCGCTGACCTCGGCTTCGATCCCGGCGGCCGGCAGGGCGGCGCGCACGGAATCGGCGATCTTGGTGATGACCTCGCGCCGGTTGCCGCGCGCCGCCAGGACCGCCTTGTACAGCACCTGGTAGCGATTCGGGTACATCGCGGCAAAGCACAGGTCCTGCAGCTCGCGGAACAGCAGATTCAGGCCAAGCCGATGCGCGATGGGCGCATAGATGTCCAGCGTTTCGCGCGCGATGCGGCGGCGCTTTTCGGGATTGACCGCGTCCAGCGTGCGCATGTTGTGCAGGCGGTCGGCCAGCTTGATGAGGATGACGCGCACGTCGCGCGCCATCGCCAACAGCATTTTCCGGAAGCTCTCTGCCTGTTGCTCGGCCTTGGTGGCGAAATCCAGGCGATCAAGCTTGGACAGGCCATCGACCAGCTCTGCGACTTCCGGCCCGAATTTCTCGGCCAGTTCGTGCTTGGCGATGCCCTGGTCTTCCATCACGTCGTGCAGCAGGGCGGCAGACAGCGCGTTGACGTCGAGCTTCCAGCCTGCGCAGATTTCGGTGACGGCGATGGGATGAGAGATGTAGGGCGAACCGCTGGCGCGGAATTGCCCAAGATGCGCCTGGTCCGCGAAGCGATAGGCTTCGCGCACGCGCTCAACATCGTTCTTGTCGAGATAGCTGCCGATGATTTCGGTCAGCGGCGCCAGCGAAGCGACCGGAGATCCGGTCGCGTCCGCCGCTTCTTGCGCGGCGACGGACGGTGGTGTAGGGGAATTCTTGTCTTTCTTGCCCGTGCGGCGCCCGAGACGGGAGCCGGCACGCAGTGCGGCAAGCAGACCAGATGAAGCGTACTTCAGCCCGGGAAAAGCCATGCTTGCAGCCCCCCGGCGCGTATCAGGTGGGAACTTTACGCAGCATTTCAACGCCGGTGAGGCCGCCAGCGATTTCGCGCAAGGCAGTGACCGTGGGCTTGTCTTTGCTGTCCAGGCGCGGGGCGTGGCCTTGCGCCAATTCACGGGCGCGGTACGTCGCGGCCAGCGTGAGCTTGAAACGATTGGGGATTTGATTCAGACAGTCTTCGACAGTGATGCGAGCCATTAGGACACCTGGTGCTGATGGATGATGGAGAGAATGCGTTCGGCTCAGTGTTCGGCCGGGATGCCAAGTTGCGCAAACAACTCGGCGTGGCGGGCGGCCTGAGACGAAAAGCGCAGCCGTGCGGCGCTGACGATTTGGGTCAGCTCCGACAGGGCTACGCTAAATTCTTGATTAATAATAACATATTCGCATTCAGGCGCGTGGGCGATTTCGCCGCCTGCCGCCATGAGCCGGCGGGCAATCACGTGCGGCTCATCCTGGCCGCGCGCCTTCAGGCGGCTTTCGAGCTCGTCGATGGACGGCGGCAGCACGAAAATGCCGATCGCGCGGGGAAAACGCTGCTTTACCTGGCGCGCGCCTTGCCAGTCGATTTCCAGGAGCACGTCGCGTCCCTGGGCGGTGGCCTCGTCGATGCGGTCGCGCGGGGTGCCGTAGAAATTGCCGTGGACCTCGGCCCATTCCAGCAGGTTCTGGCCTTCACGCATGCGCTTGAAATCGTCCAGCGACACAAACCGGTATTCGCGGCCGTCTTCCTCGCCGGGGCGGGGGGCGCGCGTGGTGCAGGAGATGGAAAGCAGGATGGAGGGGTCTTGGGCAAGCAGGGCCTTCACGAGGCTGGACTTGCCGGCGCCGCTGGGCGCGACGACCATGAAGACGTTTCCGGGAGTGGCGTGCATGAATGAATGTGACCGGCGTGTGATGCTGAGACTCGAAGAATAGCAAATCGCGCGGGTGGCCGCGCGCGCCGGAATGTTGAAAGTGTGTTGCGCTTGGAACCTTCGCTTGCAGCATCCGTAAAGCGATTCGGGTAGGATTTCGCGCATTCATAAGACGGAGAATCCGATGAACACGAACGAGATCGATCCGCCCCGCGTCGCCCTGGTCACGGGCGCCGGTACCGGCATAGGCCGCGCAGTCGCGCTGGAATTCCTGGCGCAGGGTTACCGGGTCGTGCTGGCTGGCCGCCGGCGCGAGCCGCTGGAAGCCACCCGAACGGCGGCGGGCGAGGACGGGTTGCGGGCGCTGGTCGTGCCCACGGACGTGTCCGACGAGCAGGCGGTCCGCGATCTCTTCGACACCGCCCAGCGCGAATACGGCCGTCTGGATGTGCTGTTCAATAACGCGGGGCGGGGCGCTCCGGCCGTGCCGATCGAGGAATTGCCGGTTGCCGTGTGGCGCGAGGTCGTGGACACCAACCTGACCGGCATGTTCCTGTGCGCGCAGGCGGCCATCCGCATCATGAAGGCGCAGCATCCGCGCGGCGGCCGCATCATCAATAACGGCTCGATTTCCTCGCATGCGCCCCGGCCGTTCTCCATCGCCTATACCGCCACCAAGCATGCGGTGACGGGGCTGACCAAGTCGATTTCCCTGGATTGCCGCCCGTACAACATCGCGTGCGGCCAGATCGACATCGGCAACGCCGCCACTGAAATGACCGAGCGCATGGCCGCGGGCATCCTGCAGGCGGACGGCAGCACCAAGGTGGAGCCGCGCATGGACGTCGCTCACGTGGCGCAGGCGGTCGCCGCGATGGCCCGTCTGCCGCTGGATGCCAACGTGCAGTTCATGACGCTCATGGCCACCAACATGCCCTTCGTGGGCCGGGGCTGAACCGGCTGGGTGGCACGCCTGGCCAGGAAGGCCAGCCACGAGAACGCCGGCATGCGCATGCCGGCGTTTTTTTTGATCTCCCCCGGCGCCGGTCAGACGCCGTCCAACGGCCCCGCGCTTAGCGCGACGCTTGGGCCAGCAATTGCTTGGGCGGGGTATCCAGGTAGGCGCGGGCGCCCAGGTAGCGCTTGGACCAGTAGGCGGTCTTCATGTCGTCCACCCGGACTTTCGTGCCGCGGCGCGGCGCGTGGACGAACTTGTTCTGCCCAATATAGATGCCGACGTGGGACGTCACGCCGCGTCCGCGGGTGGCAAAGAACACCAGGTCGCCGGGGCGCAATTCCTTCTTGGCCGAGACGGTCTTGCCTTCGCTGCGCTGGGCGCGCGCGGTGCGGGGCAGTTCCAGGCCGGCGATTTCACGGAAGACATACAGGACGAGGCCGCTGCAATCGAAGCCGTCGGCGTCGTCGCCGCCCCAGCTGTAGGGCGTGCCGATCGCCTCCAGGCCGGCCTGCACAACGCGTTCGCGAAGCGTCAGGACCGTGGGCTCTTGCGCCAGGCGCAGGCCGCTGAGGGTGGGGCGGGCTTGTTCGGCGGCCAGCGAGGCGTGGGCGGCGCCGGGAATCCAGGACAGCGTCAGGGCCAACAGGGGCGCTGACAGAAATGCGGGCGTGCGGAATTGGGTAAAGCGAAACTTTCGCGTGGGCGGCGTCATTACGTCACTTCAAAAAATCGGAGTGGGCGGCATGGCTTTGCCTTGATAGGCAAGCCGGCGGAAAGGGGAGCGGTTTACAGGCGGAACGCAAGAAACGCCTCATGATTATAGTGTAATAATGTTTCATTACATTTGTAGTGCAATGCAGCATAATCCACCGCCCGCTGTTACCGCACGCCCACCGCGCGACGTAACAGCATTGGCAGTTCTGGCGCGTGCGCGGCTGGGCGGCAACCATACGGCCGCCAATAACGCCGCATGACATTTCAATGTCCATCGCCTCGGGCATAATCGACCGCATCGGCCCGGCGGCGTTGCTGCCGCGCGCGGCCGAGGTTGCAGGCAAGACAAAAAAGAAGGCGGAGTAAAGCTCAATGATGAACGCAGTGCACCCTTTGTCCTCCATGAACCGGCCCGAGGCCTTGCCCTTCGAACCCTTCCAGGACGCCGTGTCCGCCGTCGACCGGCTGGTTGAAATCTATGCGCGCAACACCGCGTTCCTGCGTACCGCGTTCCGCGAGGTCCTGAAAGGCACTGGCAACGGCAGCGCGCGATTCCGCGCCTACTATCCGGCCATCCGCATCGTGGTGGAAACCTACGACCCCATCGACACCCGGCTTTCGTATGGCCACGTGGCCGAACCGGGCTACTACCAAACCACTGTCACCCAGCCGGCGCTGTTCCGCGACTACCTGATCGAGCAGGTTGGCCAGTTGCTGCAGAATCATCGGGTCGCGGTCGAAGTGGGCGAGTCCGATTCGCCGATTCCGCTGCATTTCGCCTTTCCCGAGGGCGCCTACGTGGAGGGCGAGCACCTCGAGGCGCTCAAGCGTCCGCTGCGCGACCTGTTCGACGTGCCGGACCTGGCGGTCACGGATGATGCCATCGTCAATGGCTCGTGGCGCGGCAAGGACGGCGAGCCCAAGCCGCTCGCGCCTTTCACGGCGCAGCGCGTGGACTATTCGCTGCACCGGCTGCAGCACTACACCTCGACCGCGCCGACGCATTTCCAGAATTTCGTGCTGTTCACCAATTACCAGTTCTACGTGGATGAGTTCTGCGCCCGGGCCCGCGCCCTGATGGCCAGCGGCAACGAAGACTATGAAATGCTGGTCGAGCCCGGCAACCGCATCACGCGGCGCGGCGAAAGCGGTCCTGGCGATGAAGTCCAGCCGGTGCGCCTGCCGCAGATGCCCGCCTATCACCTGGTGCGCGGCGATCATTCCGGCATCACGCTCGTCAATATCGGCGTGGGGCCGTCCAACGCCAAGACAATCACCGACCACATCGCCGTGCTGCGCCCGCACGCCTGGCTGATGCTGGGCCATTGCGCGGGCCTGCGGGATTCCCAGCGGCTGGGCGACTATGTCCTGGCGCACGGCTACGTCCGGGAAGACCATGTCCTGGACGACGATCTGCCCACCTGGGTGCCGGTCCCGGCGCTGGCGGAGGTGCAGGTGGCGCTGGAGCAGGCGGTCGAAGAAGTGGCCGGGCTGTCCGGGTGGGACTTGAAGCGCATCATGCGCACGGGCACCGTCGCCACAATCGACAACCGCAACTGGGAGTTGCGCGACCACGTCGATCTCGTGGAACGCTTTGCGCAGTCGCGCGCGATTGCGCTGGACATGGAATCGGCCACCATCGCGGCCAACGGCTTTCGTTTTCGGGTGCCTTACGGCACCTTGCTGTGCGTGTCCGACAAGCCGCTGCACGGCGAACTGAAATTGCCGGGCATGGCCAGCGCTTTCTACCGGCGTCAGGTCAACCAGCATCTGGAGATTGGCATCCGGGCGCTGGAGCGCCTGCGCGACATGCCGCCCGAGCGGCTGCATTCGCGCAAGCTGCGCACGTTCATGGAAACAGCGTTTCAATAAAGGGGCCGCTGCCGGAAGGCTGAACGGCTGATCCGTCCCCCGCAGCCTGCGATTTTTCATGTCGGGGCCGATTGCGCTATTCTCGCGCGTTGCTCGGTAATCCCAGGGCGTTCGCGCGGCGTTGCGCGAGCGTCATCCAGACGTGAAGGAACGCATTTTGGCTCCATCGGAACACGATGACCGCCGCTCCGGCGGCACGCGCAAAGCGCACGCGGGCAGGCCGTCCGAATTGCGGCGCACGCTGTCCGCGCGCCACCTGACCATGATCGCGGTGGGCGGGTCGATCGGCACCGGCCTGTTCGTGGCATCCGGCGCGACCATCGCCAAGGCCGGCCCGGGCGGCGCGCTGCTGGGCTACGTGCTGATCGGCATCATGGTGTATTTCCTGATGACCAGCCTGGGCGAACTGGCGGCCGCCATGCCCGTGTCGGGCTCGTTTTCAACCTACGGCGCGCGCTATGTCGAGGATGGTTTCGGCTTCGCGCTGGGGTGGAACTATTGGTACAACTGGGCGGTGACCGTCGCGGTCGACCTGGTGGCGGCGCAGCTCGTCATGGCGTACTGGTTTCCCGACGTGCCCGGTTTTTACTGGAGCGCGTTGTTCCTGGCGATCACATTCGGTCTGAACGCCATGTCCGCCCGCGGCTTTGGCGAAGCGGAATTCTGGTTCGCGCTCATCAAGGTGATTGCCGTGCTGGCCTTTGTCACGATGGGCGTGATGATGCTGCTGGGCATCATCCGTGGCGGCGAGACGGGCGGCTTGGCCAATTGGACGGTGGGCGACGCGCCGTTCGCCGGCGGCTTCGCCGCGCTGATCGGCGTGGCCATGGTGGTGGGATTTTCCTTCCAGGGCACCGAACTGATCGGCATCGCCGCGGGCGAATCGAAGGATCCGGCGCGCAATCTGCCGCGCGCGGTGCGTCAGGTGTTCTGGCGCATTTTGCTGTTCTACGTGGCGGCCATCCTGGTCATCGGCCTCTTGATTCCCTATACCGATCCGCACCTGCTGCGCAACGACGTCGAGGACATCAGCGTCAGCCCGTTCGCGCTGATTTTCGAGCGCGCCGGCCTGTTGGGCGCCGCGTCCGTCATGAACGCCGTGGTGCTGACGTCGGTGCTGTCCGCGGGCAATTCCGGCATGTACGCGGCCACGCGCATGCTCTACAGCCTGGCCCGGGAAGGCAAGGCGCCGCGCATCTTTGGCCGCATCTCGCGCGGCGGCGTGCCGCTGTGGGCGCTGCTGGCCACCACCGTCGTGGCGGCGCTGTGCTTTTTCACGTTCATCTTCAGCCCCAACGCCGTCTATATCTGGCTGCTCAATACCTCGGGGATGACGGGATTCATCGCGTGGCTGGGCATCGCCATCAGCCACTACCGTTTCCGCCGCGGCTACGTGAAGCAGGGCAACAGCCTCGCGGATCTGCCTTATGTGTCCCCGTTCTTTCCCTTCGGACCGATTTTCGCGTTCGTGCTGTGCCTGATCATCACGCTGGGCCAGAACTACCAGGCATTCCTGCAGGACAAGATCGATTGGGGCGGCGTGGTCGCCACCTACATCGGCATTCCGCTCTTCCTGCTGATCTGGGCGGGCTACCGGCTGACGCGCGGTTCGCGGTTCGTCAGCTACCGCGACATGCGCTTTCCGGACGCTCGCGCCCGCAGCCAATACCTGGATTCGGCGCTGCGGGGCGAACCGGCGATCGGCGAGAGCCGGTAAAGCGGGGGGCGTGGCGCCCCTTACTCGATATTCTGCGCCTGCTCGCGCATCTGCTCGATCAGCAGCTTCAGGTCCATGGCGGCGCGGGTGACTTCCATGCTGCCTGCCTTGGAGCCCAGCGTGTTGGCTTCGCGGTTCATTTCCTGGAACAGGAAGTCCAGCCGCTTACCCGCGCTGCCGGCGCTCTTCTTGCCGGCCGCCGCCTTGCCGCCGCCGTCCGAGAGCAGATGACGCAGTTCTTCCAGGTGAGAACGCAGGCGTGACAGTTCCTCGGCTACGTCGATGCGCAGGGCAAAGAGGTTGGCCTCCTGGGACAGGCGCTCGGACAGTTCGGCGCCGGAAATATGCGTGAATCCGCCGGGGAACGCGGATTCCACGCTTTCACGCAGCTTGGCGGCCTGCCGGTCGCGGTGGTCGGCCAGCAGTTGCGGCAGATGCGCCTGCACGATGTCCACCACGCGCGCGACGCCGTCGGCGCATTCGCGCATCATGCCGGCCAGGCGCTCCCCTTCGCGCTCGCGGCCTTCCTGGAGCTGGGTCAGCGCTTGCTGGGCGGCCTGCAGGCAGGCGGCGCCCCAGATCTGCGGATCCAGCGCATCGTTGCCGCGCTGGCCGGGCCAGTTGAAGAGTTCGGCGAGGCGCGGGGAGGCGATGTCCGGGATGATGCGGCGCGCGGCCTGCAGCTGTTCGGCCAGGCTGTCGAGCCAGGCGGGATCCAGCTTGGACAGATCGGTATTGGCCGCACGGGTGAAGGACACGCGGATTTCGACCTTGCCGCGTGCCAGATTGGCCGTCAGCAGTTCGCGCAGCGGCGTTTCCACGTGGCGCAGCTCGTCGGGCAGGCGGAAATACAGGTCGAGAAAACGGCTGTTGACGCTGCGCAGTTCTATGGCGAGAGTGCCTTGTTCTAAGTCTGCTCGGGCGTTGCCGAAGGCGGTCATGCTGCGGATCATGGTGTGCGAGTCCTGGTAATTCCTGAGGTGGGAGCCGGTTGCGCCGGGGCCCGCGGCGCCCAGGGTCTGGGCTGCGGGTCTGTGTTTTCAACCGGATACATCGCGGCAGGATACTCCAAGCGCGATTGTCCCGGCGCGCCTGCCCGTACAATGCCGCGAATCGAAGCCAAGTCTGGAGCCCGTTGTGACCACCATCCCCACCATCGCCCGGCCGTCGGGCCGCGCCGCCGACCAACTGCGTCCGTTCAGCCTGGAGCGCGGGTTCACGCGTTACGCCGAAGGCTCCGTGCTGGTGAAGGCGGGCGACACCCACGTGCTGTGTACGGCAAGCGTCCTGGACAAGGTACCGCCTTTTCTGAAGGGCAAGGGCGAAGGCTGGGTAACGGCTGAATACGGCATGTTGCCGCGGGCCACGCACACGCGCGGCGACCGCGAGGCCGCGCGCGGCAAGCAAAGCGGCCGCACGCAGGAAATCCAGCGCCTTATCGGACGCAGCCTGCGCGCCGTGTTCGACATGAAGGCGCTGGGCGAACGTACCCTGCATCTGGACTGCGATGTGCTGCAGGCCGACGGTGGCACGCGCTGCGCCAGCATTACCGGGGCCTGGGTGGCGGCTGCCGACGCGGTGGCGCTGCTGATGAAGCGCGGCGACCTGGCCGCCAGCCCGATCCGCGACGCGGTGGCCGCGGTGTCCGTGGGCCTGGTGCGCGGGCAGGTGGTGCTGGACCTGGACTACCTGGAAGACTCGGCTTGCGACGCTGATGTGAATGTCATCATGACGGGCAGCGGCGCCTTCGTGGAAGTGCAGGGCACTGGCGAAGGCGCCACGTTCACGCGCGGGGAGCTGGACACGATGCTGGTGCTGGCGGAAAACGGCATCGCCAATCTGGTGAAGGCGCAACGCGCCGCGCTAGCGTAAGCCACGCGAAGTGGGCGCCGTGCGAGCACGGTGTTTCGTGCGAACACGGTGTCTGACACCCTTGTGAGACAGTCGGCAATTGACGGTTGTGCCCGCAGGGTGTCAGACACCTTGCAGCGTCGCCCACAATCACGACACGGTGTCTGACACACTGGTGAGACAGCCGGCAATTGACGGTTGTGCCCGCAGGGTGTCAGACACCTTGCAGAGACGCCCGAATTACCGCGGCAGCAGCGTCTCAACCTTGCCCAGCTTCTCCAGCCCCCAGATCGTCGCGATCAGGCCGCGCAGTTCCTGCTCTGTCGCCGCGTCGGCGTAGCGGCCCAGGCTGAGCGTCTTGTCCTCGATTTCGGGGCGGCTTAGCGTGTTGCCGGGATCGCCCTTGGGTTCGTCCACGCGGCCATGCAGCACGCGGCCGTCGCGGGTGTAGACCGTGACTTTGCCGATCCAACGTTGCGGATAGGCGTCGTCGACTTCCGGGTCGAGGGCCATTTCGACTTTGCCGCGGAAGGCGGCCACGCCGGGGTCGTCGAGGCCTGCGTCGAACTCCGCGAGACCCGCGCGGCCCTGGCGCGCGATCAGCGCCAGCACCGTGCCCATCGAGAACTTGGATTGGTGCACCGTCTGCGGATTGACGACGGGGCCAAGGACGTCGATGGCGCCCTGGTGAACATGCGCCACGACGCGCTCGACGTCGGCCTCGGTGAGGTCGTTGTCGCGCAGCGCCTGTTGCAGCGCGTCCGCCGCCGGATGCGTGTGCCGGCACGAGGCATGGAACTTGAATGAGGTCTCGGCAAGCGCCCAGCGCTGTCCCAGACGGTCGCACAGGCGGCTGGGATCGGCGTCCGTGGACATGCCGGCCGCCATGCCTTGCGGGCCTTCCAGGATGTGGCGGGCGCCCGTGAAGCCTTCGCGCGCCAGGTAGGCCGCGGTGATGCCGTCGGCGGCGGCCTTGGCGGTATGCAACTGCTTGGAGTCGGCGGCGTCGCGCAGGAATTCCCACAGGCCTGCGGCTTGCGTGCCCGCCGAGCCCAATGCGTGGAGCATCTGTTCGGGGGACAGGCCCAGCAGCCGCCCCGTGGTGACGGCGGCAGCCAGGGTGCCCGCCGTGCCCGTGGTGTGGAAGATCTTGTAGTGCGAGCGCCCGAGGAACTCGCCCACGCGAATGCCGACCTCATAGCCGGCGACGGCGGCGGTAAGCAGATCGCGCCCCGACGACCCCAGCGCCTGCGCAACGGCCAGGGCGGGAGGGAACACCACGGCGGCTGGGTGAAAGACCGAGCCATTGTGCACGTCGTCCTGTTCGACCACATGCGCGGCCGCCGCGTTGACCATGGCGGCAAAAAGCGGCGTGGTGCGGCGGCGGGTGATCAGGACTTCGCTGGGGCCATCGGCCGGACCCATTGCGGCGGCATAGCGGTCGATCGCCTGTACCGCGCGGGCCGACGCGCCGGCAAGGATGGACGCCAGGCAATCGAGGAGCAGGTCTTCGGCGCGGCGCAGGACCGGGGCAGGGATGTCTTCGTAGCGCAGGTTGGCGGCAAAGGCGGCGAGTTCGGCGCTCAGGTGCGGGGTGTCTTTGTCTGCGGTCATGTCGGAAGTTGGCATGTCAGAAGGAGCGGGGCAGGCCCAGGATGTGTTCGGCGACGTACGACAGGATCAGGTTGGTCGAAATGGGGGCCACCTGATAGAGGCGCGTCTCGCGGAACTTGCGCTCGACGTCGTATTCAGTGGCAAAGCCGAAGCCGCCGTGGAACTGCAGGCAGGCGTTGGCCGCTTCCCAGGACGCGTCGGCGGCCAGCAGCTTGGCCATGTTGGCCTGGGCGCCGCAGGGTTCGTGGGCGTCGAACAGCCGGCAGGCTTCATAGCGCATCAGGCTGGCTGCCTCGACGTTGATGTGCGCGCGCGCAATGGGGAACTGCACGCCCTGGTTCTGGCCGATCGGGCGGCCGAAGACCATGCGTTCCTTGGCGTACGCGGTGACCTTGTCGATGAACCAGTAGCCGTCGCCGATGCATTCGGCGGCGATCAGGGTGCGTTCGGCGTTCAGGCCGTCCAGGATGTACTTGAAGCCCTTGCCTTCTTCGCCGATCAGGTTTTCTTCCGGGATTTCCAGGTTGTCGAAGAAGAGTTCGTTCGTCTCGTGGTTGACCATGTTGGGGATCGGGCGGATCGACATGCCGTGCTTGACCGCATGGTGCAGGTCAACGAGGAAGATCGACATGCCTTCGGACTTGCGCGTGACCTGATCGAGCGGCGTGGTGCGCGCCAGGAGGATCATCAGGTCCGAGTGCTGCACGCGCGAGATCCAGACCTTTTGGCCATTGATGACATAGCGGTCGCCGCGCTTGACGGCGGTGGTCTTGATCTTGGTGGTGTCGGTGCCGGTGGTGGGCTCGGTGACGCCCATCGATTGGAGGCGCAGTTCGCCGGCGGCGATGCGGGGCAGGTATTCGCGTTTCTGGGCCTCGGATCCGTGGCGCAGAAGCGTGCCCATGTTGTACATCTGGCCGTGGCACGCGCCGGAGTTGCCGCCGCTTCGGTTGATCTCTTCCATGATGACCGAGGCTTCGGTCAGGCCCAGGCCCGAGCCGCCGTATTCCTGGGGGATCAGGGCGGCCAGCCAGCCGGCTTCGGTGAGGGCGCGCACGAAGTCCTCGGGGTAGCCGCGTTCTTCGTCGACCTTGCGGAAATACTCGGAGGGAAACTGCGCGCAGAGGTCGCGGACGGCTTCGCGGATGTCCTGGTAGGCGTGGGAGGCTTGGAGCATGTGACTGGCTTTTCTGATTGAAGGAATGGTTCGGGACAGGATCGAATGTGCCGCAAGGCCGAGCATGTGCCAATTCACAAATCATTAATACAGGGTTCCTGATCGCAAAAGCGCCGGTTCATGACGGCAGTGCGACACGTCCCATCCGAGGTTGTGTCAAGAAATTGCCAAACTGGGTGTCCATAATCCGTTGCACTGCCGCACGGGCGGCCACGCAACACACGGATGGATATGCGAAAAAATCTGAGGGTAACGACGGCGCTGTCGGCCATTCTTGCCTTGTTCGTTGTGCTGTTCGCGCTTGCCGCGGCAGCGGGCATCACGGTCCTGCGCGACAACCGCGCGGATATCGAGGCCCTGGGGCGGGGCAGCATCGAAAGGGCGAGCGATCTGGCCGACATGACCAGCCGTCTGTTCCAGGCGCGCGCGGCGCTGACCGACGCCAAGACGGCGATGGAAGGCGGGCTGGAAGACGCGCGCAACGCGTCGCTGGCTCAGGCCGATGGACTGCTCAAGCAGGCGGCTGCCAGTCTGGCGCGCCTGCGCGCCAACCCGGACGACAGCGCCCAGGGCGCGCCGCTGTTTGCCCAGGTCCTGACGGCGTATGCCGCCTTTGCCGACCAGACGCTCGCGCCGATGCGCACCGCGATCCAGGGGTGGAACGGCATCGAGGTCAACCGCCTGACGGACAAGGCGCTGCCGGCCAGCGGGGCTGCGTATGTGAAGCAGGCCGAGGCTTACCAGGCTTACGCCCGCGAACAGGGGCAGGAGGCGGTGGCCGGCGCAAGCCGCACGCTTGAACGGGTGACCGTGGTGGCGGCGGCCGTGCTGGGTTTCGTCCTGGTGCTGGCAGTGCTGATCCGGCTGGGATTCCGCCGCAGCATCGTGCGGCCGCTGAACGAGGCCGGGGCGCACTTTGACCGCATTGCGGACGGCGACTTGACGGGCGTGATCACGCAACGCGGCGACAACGAAATCGGCGTCCTGTATTCGGCGATGCGCCGCATGCAGACCGGGCTGTCGGCCGCCGTGGCCTCGGTCCGTCTGGGTGTGGAAGAGATCCACACCGGCTCGGGCGAGATTGCGGCGGGCGGCGCCGATATGTCGGACCGCGCGGCGCGCCAGGCTGGCTCGCTGCAGGAAGCGGCGGCCAACATGACCCAGCTGGCCCATACCGTTCAGATGACCGCCGGCAACGCGGACCTGGCAAGCCGCCAGGCGGCGAGCGCCACGCAGCTGGCGCAGCGCGGAGGCCAGGCCGTCGATGAAGTGGTGCGCAGCATGCAGGGCATCGCCGATAGCGCGCGGCGCATCGGCGAGATCGTGGGCGTGGTCGACAGCATTGCGTTCCAGACGAACATCCTTGCGCTCAACGCAGCCGTGGAAGCGGCCCGCGCGGGCGAGCAGGGCAAGGGGTTTGCCGTGGTGGCGGGCGAAGTGCGGTCGCTGGCGCAACGCAGCGCCCAGGCCGCGCGCGAGATCAAGGGCCTGATCGAGGATTCGGCCGCGCGCGTGGATGCCGGCGTGCGTCATGTGAATCTGGCGGGCGACACCATGCGCGACATGGTGGCCTCGGTCGATCGCGTGACGCAGATCGTGACCGAGATTTCCAATGCCACCGCCGAGCAGGCCGAGGGCATTGCGTCGGTCAACCATGCGGTGGCCGATATCGAACGTGCCACGCAGGAAACCGCCGCAATGGTCGAGCAGACGGCGGCTGCCGCGGCGGCGCTGGAATCCCAGGCGCAAGGACTGCGCCGGGCCGTGGCCAAATTCCAGATCGCGCAGGGTGCGCAGGCCGCGGCGCGCGAGGCCTCAGCCGGTGAGTTGCGGCAGGGCGGCGCCGGTGTAGCGCTCGGCCACGAGCGACAGATTCCCGTGTTTGACCTTGTGCTTGACATGGGCGGCCGCCGAGGCGATGTCCTCAGGGCGGATGCGCTCGCATAACGAGGGCGTGACGGTCAGGGCGCCCACGCCCAGCGTCACGAACGGAAAGAAGCGCGGCACGCCGTAACGGTCTTCGGCCTCGATGCCGCCGTTGCGGCGGCCCTGTTCGTCATACAGGGCCACCGCTTCCTCGTTGAATTCGGCAATGATGCGCTCGATGCGCGCCATCCAGTCGGGGCTGCGCAGCAGCACCACGAAGTCGTCGCCGCCCACGTGTCCCACGAAATCGCGCTGCGGATCGCAGTGCCGCTTGATGACGTCGGCGGTCAGCATGATCATGTCATCGCCGCGCCAATAGCCGTACACGTCGTTGAAGGGCTTGAAGTTGTTCAGGTCGCCGTAGCAGATGGTGAAGTCGGCGGCGTCTTCGAGCAGCGTGGCGATGTGCCGGCTGATGGGGATGTTGCCGGGCAGGGACGTCAGCGGATTGGCGTAGCGCGCCGCCTCGATCCGCATCTCGGTCACCGAGCGCACCAGCGTTTCGCCGGTGGCCAGGCCGTCGTAGCGGCCGTCGCGCGTGATGATGAGCCCGTCCATCAGGTAGCGCTGGTCTTCGGAAATCAGCACGTGGCTCAGCTGGTCGATGGACACGTTGACATCCACCAGCACCGGCTCGGCGTTCATGAAGGTCGAGCAGGCGTCGCGGCCGAAGAGCTCGCGCGTGTAGCGCTGGGCGTAGTGTTCCGAGAAGTCGCGCCGGTTGATGATGCCGACCGGCCGGTTGTCGGCGTCGATCACTGCCACGGCGTGCAGATTCTTGTGCTCGATGAAAAGACGATGCACGTCATCGTTGGTGTGCTTGGTCAGCAGCGCGGCCGGCGCTTCGACGCGCAGGCTGACGGCGGTGCCGCCGGCGGCGCGTTGCGACACGGGCGCCGACGTGCGGGAACGCAGCGAGTCCCGTAGCGGCGGCGTCAGTTCGGTCAGCAGGATTTCCTCGGGCATGCCCAGGAACCAGCCCTGCGCGTAGCGGATATCCAGCTCACGGACGACGGCCAGGTCTTCGGCGGTTTCGATGCCTTCGGCGATGACCGACGTGCCCAGATGCTGGGCCACCTTCAGGATGGCCCGCACCATGTTCTGCTTGCGCTCGTCGTGGCCGATGCCGTCAAAGAAGTAACGGTCGATCTTGACCAGCTCGGGCTGGGTTTCCGCCCAGAGCTGCAGGTTGGAATTGCCGACCCCGTAATCGTCCAGCGCGATGCGCATGCCGGCTTCGCGTAGGCACGCAAAGGCGTTGTGCAGGTCCGCCATGCGGTCAGACAGGGGATCCTGTTCGGTAAGTTCGACAACGATGCTGGCGGGCTCCAGGGCGCAATCCTTGAGCAGCCGGGCGGGCATGTCGTAGCCCCAGAGGGTCCAGTAATGGAGCAGGGCAGAGCCGGACAGGTTCAGGAACAGCTTGCCGGCGGCGTCGTTCTGTTCGAACCCCCGCGCGCCCGCGCGAAAACTGGCCAGTTCAAGCTGCGGGTGCAAGCCTTGACGGCGCGCCTCGGCGAACAGGGCATCGGGATAGTGCAGGGGCGTGTCGGCGGGACCGCGGATCAGGCTTTCGTGCCCATAGATCCGGCTGTGGGACAGGTCGATCACCGGCTGGAAGCGCGGACGCAACAATCTTTCGCGCAGGATGCCGGCCAGGCTGGCCTGGGCGGGCGCTCCGCCGGGATGGTGATGGGGAGCACGGGCCGCCGCAGGCCGTGGCAAAGCGTGAATGGAGTTCATCGCTGGGGCATTGAGAAACGATCAGTGACAAGATGGGTCATATTGACAACAAAATATGTCTGCGTTGTTGCGCCGAATCGTTGACGTGCAATCTTCGGGCGCTGTTACAAAAGTGTCAACAAGCAATTCACCCGGGCGTGGTACCCGCGCCATCATCGTGGAATGCGCGCCCGCCGCAGGCGCGCCCCTATACAATCCGCCCTATGACATCCCCCAAGATTCCCGACTCCCTGCGCCGCGTCGTCCTGGCGTCCAACAATGCCGGCAAGCTGCGCGAGTTCTCCGCCTTGTTCGCGCCGCTGGGCATTGAGCTGGTGCCTCAGGGCGAACTGGGCGTGCCGGAAGCCGAAGAGCCGCACGTCACCTTCGTCGAAAACGCGCTGGCCAAGGCGCGCCACGCCAGCCGCTTGACCGGGCTGCCCGCGCTGGCGGACGACTCGGGCCTGTGCGTGGCCTCGCTGGATGGCGCACCCGGTGTCTATTCGGCCCGCTATGCCAAGATGCACGGCGGCGAAAAGTCCGATGCGGCCAACAATGCGTTGCTGGTGCGCAACCTGGCATCGGTCGAGGACCGCAGCGCCTGGTATGTGGCGGTCCTGGCGCTGGTGCGTTCCGAGAACGATCCCCGCCCGCTCATCGGCGAGGGCCTGTGGCATGGCGAGATCATCGATGTGCCCGAAGGCGCCAACGGTTTCGGCTACGATCCGCACTTCTACCTGCCCGACATGGCGCTGACCGCCGCGTCGCTGGATCCCGACGAAAAGAACCGGGTCAGCCACCGCGCCCGGGCGCTGCGCGAGCTGCTCAGCAAGCTGGGCAACGCTTGAACACGGCGCCGGCAAGGCGCCAGGAATTTTCCGCATGTCCATCACCATTCCCATCCGCAACGACATGGGCGCGCCTAAGTCGCGCCTCGTCGTGCCTGCTGGCGCCACGCTGACCAGCCTGCCGCCCCTTTCCGTCTACGTCCACGTGCCCTGGTGCGTGCGCAAATGCCCTTACTGCGATTTCAACTCGCATGCCGCGCCAGGCGAAATTCCCGAGCGCGCCTATCTGGACGCGCTGCGCAGCGACCTGGAACAGTCGCTGCCGTCCATCTGGGGCCGGCAGGTGATATCCGTCTTCATCGGCGGCGGCACGCCCAGTCTGCTGTCGGCCGCCGGCCTGGACGAGCTGCTGGCGATGTTGCGGGCGTACCTGAACCTGTGGCCCGACGCCGAGATCACGATGGAGGCCAATCCGGGCACGGCCGAGGCCGGCCGTTTCAGGGACTACGCGGCCAGCGGGGTCACGCGCTTTTCGTTGGGCATTCAGAGCTTTGACGACGCCCAGTTGAAAAAGCTGGGCCGCATCCACGATGCCGCGCAGGCCCGCGCGGCGATCGACATGGCGCAGCGGGCGGCGCCCCGCGTCAACCTGGACGTGATGTTTGCCTTGCCCGGCCAGACGCTTGAGGCCTGTACGGCCGATCTGCGCGAGGCCATATCGTTCGGCACCGAGCATCTGTCGCTGTACCACCTGACGATGGAACCGAACACGGTCTTCGCAAAGTTTCCGCCCGAGGACCTGCCCGACGATGACACCAGCGCCGCCATGCAGGACGCGGTGGAGGCCGAGCTGGCCGCGGCGGGGCTGGCGCGCTACGAGGTCTCGGCCTACGCCAAGCCCGGCGCCCGGAGCCGCCACAACATGAATTACTGGGAATTCGGCGACTACCTGGGCATCGGTCCGGGCGCGCACGGCAAGCTGTCGTTCCATGACCGCATCGTGCGCGAGGCGCGCCTGAAAAACCCCGATTCCTGGATGCAGGCCGCGATGGCGCGCGATGGCAGCCACCTGGCCGAAAGCCGCCACGTCGGTCCGGACGAGCTGCCGTTCGAGTTCATGCTCAATGCGTTGCGCCTGAAAGACGGCGTGGCGGCGACGGCGTTCAACGAACGCACCGGTTTGTCGCTGGCCGTCATTGCGCACCAATTGGAGGCAGCCTCGAAAGGGGGCTTGCTGGACGCCGATCCCACCCGCCTGCGGGCAACCCCGCTGGGCTGGCGCTTCCTCAATGACCTGCAGGAAATGTTCCTGTAAGGTGCAAGCACCAAGATGGGGCGATCGTGCCCCACCTTTTGCACCATAGTGGTGCTACATTTCCCCAAGACCGACCTGCCTCCCCCCGGGAATACCGGGGTTAAACCTGGCACGCTTATTGCTTCCCTCTTTTATGCCAGTCGACGGGCAAAGCCCTCGACCCTTTTATCTAATGGAGATGACATGGCAAGCCCGAAAGACGTCCTGAAACAGATCGCCGATAACGAAGTGAAATTCGTGGATTTCCGCTTTACCGATACGGTTGGCCGTGAGCACCACGTTTCCGTGCCCACCACTGCTATCGATGAAGACAAGCTGGAAAGCGGGCAGGCTTTCGACGGTTCGTCGATTCCGGGCTGGAAGGGCATCGAAGCCTCCGACATGCTCCTCATCCCCGACTGCTCCACCGCCAACCTGGATCCGTTCCGCGAAGAGCCGACCCTGATCCTGTCGTGCGACGTGGTCGAACCGTCGGACCTGAAGGGCTATGACCGTGACCCGCGCTCGCTGGCCAAGCGCGCCGAAGCCTACCTGAAGTCCTCCGGTCTGGGCGACACCGCCTACTTCGGTCCGGAACCCGAATTCTTCGTGTTCGACGGCGTGACCTGGAACACCGACATGTCGGGCACGTTCGTCAAGATCAAGTCCGAAGAAGCGCCGTGGTCCACGGGCCTGGAATTCGAAGGCGGCAACACCGGCCACCGTCCGGGCGTGAAGGGCGGCTACTTCCCCGTTCCGCCGGTCGATTCGTTCCAGGACATGCGTTCGGAAATGTGCCTGCTGATGGAACAGATGGGCGTGCCGGTCGAAGTGCACCACCACGAAGTGGCGGCCCCCGGCCAGCTCGAAATCGGCACCAAGTTCAGCACGCTGGTCCAGCGCGCCGACTGGACGCAGATCGTCAAGTACATCGTGCACAACGTGGCCCACGCCTACGGCAAGACCGCCACGTTCATGCCCAAGCCCATCGTTGGCGACAACGGCTCCGGCATGCACGTCCACCAGTCCATCTGGAAGGACGGCCAGAACCTGTTCGCGGGCAACGGCTACGCCGGCCTGTCTGAATTCGCCCTGTACTACATCGGCGGCATCATCAAGCACGCCCGTGCCCTGAACGCCATCACCAACCCCGGCACGAACTCGTACAAGCGTCTGGTCCCGCACTTCGAAGCGCCCGTGAAGCTGGCTTACTCGGCCCGCAACCGCTCGGCTTCGATCCGCATTCCGTACGTTGGCAACCCGAAGGGCCGCCGCATCGAAACGCGCTTCCCGGATCCCCTGGCCAACCCGTACCTGGCTTTCTCGGCCCTGATGATGGCCGGCCTGGACGGCGTCCAGAACAAGATTCACCCCGGCGATCCGGCCGACAAGAACCTGTACGACCTGCCGCCGGAAGAAGACGCGAAGATCCCGACCGTCTGCGCCTCGCTGGAAGAAGCGCTGGAAGCCCTGGACAAGGATCGCGAGTTCCTGACCCGTGGCGGCGTGTTCAGCAACGACATGCTCAACGCCTACATCGACCTGAAGATGGCCGATGTGACGCGTCTGCGCATGACGACGCACCCGGTCGAATTCGACATGTACTACAGCCTCTGATGTCTTGAGGCCGTGGCTGGGGGGAGCGCGATGATGTAGGCAGAAACCAGGGCCCACACCACGCGCACCACCAGGTAGCCGCCCGATGAATTGCCCGCCCGGCGCCGCGCCGGCGGGCAGGGCGTCGGGCCGGCTCGCCCGTCGCGGACGCGTTCCGCTTTCCCCTGTCCATTCGGGTACGTTGAAAATGAATGTTGAAGCTCTCGATCTGCTAGCCACGTCAGTTTTCCTGGTCAACGAGCGCGGCCACATCGAATACGCCAACGCAGCCGCCGAGGACCTTTTCGGCCGTTCGCGCAAGCAACTAGGCGGGCACTCAGCCGCCACCCTGTACGACAACCCTGAGAATATCCAGTCATCGATCGACCGCGCCGCGGGCGGCAGGTACGCCGACGTGAGGCAACTGGCCTCGTTGCGCCGCGCCACCGAATCCGTGGAAGTCTCGGTGACCACCGTGGGACTGACCGGCCAGCGCTGGCCGGTACTGATCGAAACGCGCGAAATCGAGCAACGCGTGCTGGCCGACCGCAACCACCGGCTGGTGGACGAGATCGAAGCCCACCGCGAACTGCTGCGCAATCTGGCGCATGAAGTCAAGAATCCCCTGGGCGGACTGCGCGGCGCCGCACAGTTGCTGGAGGCCGAGCTGCCCAGCGCGGCCCTGGCCGAGTACACCCAGGTCATCATTTCGGAAGCCGACCGCCTGCAGGCGCTGGTGGACCGCCTGAGCGGTCCGCAACGTGTGCCGCTCAATGCGCGGCCGGTGAATATCCATGAAATCTGCGAGCGCGTCTGCGCGCTGATCCAGGCCGAGTTCCGCAACGACGTCACGATCCAGCGCGACTACGACGCCTCGGTGCCGGACCTGAAGGGCGACGCCGCCCGCCTGATGCAGGCCGTGCTCAACGTTGCACGCAATGCCGCGCAGGAGCTGGTGGCGCGTCCGCAAGGTCCGCAGACCGAACCCGGCGTGGTGACGCTGCGCACGCGTGTCGCGCGGCAGGTCATGCTGGCGCACCGTCAGCACCGCCTGGCGCTGGTGCTGTCAATCATCGACAACGGTCCTGGCGTGCCGGAACACATCCGCGACCGCATCTTCCACCCGCTGGTCACGGCCAGGGCGGGCGGCACCGGCCTGGGCCTGAGCCTGGCGCAGGACTTCGTGCAACAGCACGGCGGCATCATCGAATTTGAATCCCGACCGGGGCGCACCGAGTTTCGCCTGGTCCTCCCGATGGAGCCCGCAAACTGATGAAACCCGTATGGATCGTCGACGACGACCAGGCCATCCGCTGGGTCCTCGAAAAGGCCCTGGCCCGCGCTGGCGTCCCCACCCGCAGTTTTTCCCAATCGGCCGACGTGCTGGAGGCGCTTTCGCGTGAAACGCCCGTGGCGCTGGTGTCCGACATCCGGATGCCCGGCGGCAACGGCCTGGAGCTGTTGCGCCAACTGAAAGAGCGCCATCCCGGCCTGCCGGTCATCGTGATGACGGCGTTCGCCGACCTGGACAGCACCGTGTCCGCGTTTCAGGGCGGCGCGTTCGATTACCTGGCCAAGCCGTTCGACGTGAACGAGGCGGTCGCGCTGATCCAGCGCGCCATGCAGGAATCGGCGCAGCCCGAAAGCCCGGAGGGGCAGGGCGAGGCGTCGCAGAACAACGAGCGCTGGATGATGACGCAATCGTCGTCCACCGCCATGCAGGAAGTCTTTCGCGCGATCGGCCGGCTGGCCCAGTCCAAGGTCACCGTCCTGATCACCGGCGAGTCCGGCACCGGCAAAGAGCTGGTGGCCCGCGCGCTGCACGGCCACGGCGTGCGTGCCAGCGGACCGTTCGTGGCGCTGAACGCCGCGGCCATCCCGCGCGACCTGCTGGAAGCCGAACTCTTCGGCCACGAGCGCGGCGCCTTCACCGGCGCCAACAATCTGCGCCGCGGACGCTTCGAAGAGGCGCACGGCGGCACCTTGTTCCTGGACGAAATCGGCGACATGCCGATCGAACTGCAGACGCGCCTGTTGCGCGTGCTGGCCGAGGGCAGCTTCTATCGTGTGGGCGGCGCGCAACCCGTGCGCGTGGATGTGCGCATCGTGGCCGCCACGCACCAGCCGCTGGAGCAGCGGGTCGAGCAGGGGTTGTTTCGCGAAGACCTGTTTCACCGCTTGAACGTGATCCGGCTGCGGCTGCCGCCGCTGCGCGAGCGTGTCGAGGACATTCCCGCGCTGGCCCAGCACTTCCTGACCGCCAGCGCGCGCACGCTTGGCGTGCCCGTCAAGCGGCTGACGCCCGAGGCGCTGGCCGTGCTGACCAAGTTCGACTTTCCCGGCAACGTGCGCCAGCTTGAAAACTTCTGCCATTGGCTGACGGTGATGGCGCCCGGCCAGACGGTGGACCGCGTGGACCTGCCGCCCGAGATCCGGGCCATGGAACACCAGCCGCAGCCGGGCGCGGCGGCGCCCTTGCGGGCCGCCCCGCCCGTCGCGGGAGTGGGCACCGTGGTGCAAGCCGGCGCGTACGCCGAGCAAGCCGCAGGCGACGCCGCGCCGCGCAATTGGCAGGATTCGCTGCTGCGCGACGCGCAGTACCGGCTGGAGCGCGGCGAACCGGCCGTCATGGCGACGCTGACCCGCCAGTTCGAGAAAATCCTCTTGCAAAGCGCGCTGGACGCCAGCCGCGGGCGCCGGGTGGAAGCCGCCTCCCGTCTGGGGATCGGCCGCAATACCATCACGCGCAAGCTGCGCGAGCTGGGCATCGAAGACGAATAGCCGTGCAATGGGCCGGTCCGGTGGACCGGTCTATAGCCCGAGCAGGCTCTCGCACAGACGCGGGGACTTCAGCTTCTGCAGCCACCACTTCATGGCCTCGCCCGGCGGCTCCGCCCGCCAGGCGTAGGCTACGTGTTCCGTCAGGGACATGCCCTCATCGGTCTCACACACCACCAGCAGACCCTGCGCCAGGTAGGGCGCGGCCAGCGTTAGCGGCAGATAGCCGCAGCCCAGGCCGCGCACCTGCGCCTCGATCTTGGCCTGCATCGACGGCATCACCAGCGTCGGCTGATCCGACAGAATGCCGCGCGACTGCACGGGCAGGTTGCGTGAGGTGTCGGCAATAACGACCGCGCAGTAGCGCGTGATCTCGGCGCGGCTAAGCGGCTGGGGCAGGGCGGCCAGCGGATGGTTCGCCGCCACACAGAACCCGAATTGCATCACGCCGATCGCCTGCGAGCGATAAGGGCCCGTCGGCTCGCCCGCCGCGCCCGCACCGATCACCAGGTCCGCGCGCCCTGAGGTCAGCGCATCCCAGTTGCCGCTCAGGACTTCGGTGGAGAAACGCAGCGTCGTGGCGCTGCCCACCGCATGGAATTCATCGATCAGGTCATAGATGGGCCGCCACGGCAGCACCGCGCTGACCGCAATGCGCAGCTGCACCTCCCACCCGGTCGCGATGCGCTTGACCCGGCTGGCCAGTTCGTCCAGCGACTGCAGCAGATGCCGGCCGTCCTTGAGCAGCGCCTCGCCCGCTGGCGTCAAGAGCGCCCGATGCCCCGATCGGTCAAACAGCAGCACGTCCAGGCCGTCTTCGAGCTTGCGGATGGAATACGTGACGGCGGAGGGCACCTTGCCTAGTTCGCGCGCGGCCTTGGCGAAGCTGCCGTGGCGCGCGATGGCGTCAACGAGGACGAGGAGTTCGGGCGTGATGGGCTGCATGGAAGGGGGCGAAAAGTGGGGATTCAAAAAATTTGAATGAAGTCATCAAAATATAGCGCCAAAACCGGCGGTCGGGGCGCGCAGAATATCACTCATGCCGGGATTGCAGACAAACGGCAAGGCAGAAAGCCCAGCCAAGACGCAGCCCTAACCATTCATATTATTGAAACAGGAGTTCACCATGCTTACGATCCGCCGCGCTGCTGAACGGGGTCACGCCAACCACGGATGGCTCGATTCGTTCCATACCTTCTCCTTTGCCAACTACTACGATCCGGCTCACATGGGCTTTGGCGCGCTGCGCGTGATCAATGACGACCGCATCGCCGCGGGCCGCGGCTTCGGCACGCACGGTCACCGGGACATGGAGATCATCACGTATGTGCTGGATGGCGCGATCGCTCACAAGGACAGCATGGGCAGCGGCTCGGAAATCCAGCCCGGCAACGTCCAGCGCATGAGCGCCGGCCGCGGCGTGATGCACTCGGAGTTCAATCCCCGCCCCGATGCCGAAACGCACATGCTGCAGATCTGGATCGAGCCCAACGTGACTGGCATTGCGCCGGAATACGAAGAGCGCGCCTTCAGCGATGCGCAAAAGCGTGGCCGTCTCCAGGCCCTGGTGTCGGGCGACGGCATCGATGGATCGATGAAGATCCATCAGGACGCGCGTCTTTACGCTGGCCTGTTCGATGGCGACGAGTCAGCCTCGCTGCCGCTGGCCGCCGGCCGCCGCGCCTGGGTCCATGTTGCCCGCGGCAGCGTGACCGTCAACGGCGCCGCGCTCAATGCCGGTGACGCCGTGGCGATCACCGACACCGGCAGCGTCGAGCTGTCGGGCGGCAAGGACGCCGAAGTGCTGGTGTTCGACCTGGCCTGACGCCATCCGGCGGGCGGATCCTGGAATCCGCCCGGCTTACCCGATTACCCCCATTACCTGCACCGAGGCCATTAAGATGGCCCCAGGCCAATCCATTGCGGAGCATTGCACCATGTCGACCCTGTCCCAAGCCGGCGAAAGCCAGATCGAAACCGTCGTGGTGCCGCGCACCAGCGACCTGGGCGGATTCTCCGTCCGCCGCGCCATCCCTTCCATGCAGCGCCGCAGCGTCGGTCCGTTCGTCTTCCTGGACCAGATGGGTCCGGCGGACTTCGACATCGGCGCCGGCATCGACGTGCGGCCGCATCCGCATATCGGGCTGTCCACCGTCACCTACCTGTACGAAGGCTCCATGGTCCACCGCGACGGGGCAGGCAACACGCAAACCATCCTGCCCGGTGAAGTGAACTGGATGACCGCCGGCCGCGGGATCGTCCACTCCGAACGCTCCTCGCCGGAAAGCCGCCTAGCGCCGCAGCGGCTCTCGGGGCTGCAGATCTGGGTTGGCCTGCCCAAGGCGCACGAAGAAACCGATCCGGGTTTCGTGCATTACGGCCTGGATGCGCAGCCGGTGGTCGAAGGCGAGGGCGTGCGTGCCCAGGTCGTCGCCGGTTCGATGTTCGGCAAGACCTCGTCGGTCAAGACGTTGTCGCCTCTCTTCTACGGCGACCTGCAACTGCAACCGGGCGCCACGACGGTGCTGCCGGCCGAGCACGAAGAACGCGCGGCCTATCTGGCCAGTGGCACGGTGGAAATCGACGGCCAGGAATACGAGAGCGGTCGCCTGGTGGTGTTTGCCCCGGGCAAGCCGGTGCAGATCCGGGCCAAGACCGCCGCGCGCTTCGCGCTGCTTGGCGGCGAGCCGCTCGACGGTCCGCGCTTCGTGTGGTGGAACTTTGTGTCCAGCAGCAAGGACCGGATCGAACAGGCCAAGCAGGATTGGCAACGCACGCGCTTCGATCAGATCGTGCCCGGCGACGAGACCGAATACATTCCGCTGCCGGAACCGCGCAACTGAGCGGGGCGGGATGACAATGCGTGAAGGGCGGCGCAATGCCGCCCCATGATCGTGTAACTTTTATCGTTTATTTTTAAGGGTTACACTGTCGCCGGAGATCACCATGAACACCAGCCACGCACCCGAATTCCGACAACTGGGCGACCACGTCGCCCTGGACATGATCAACACTGTCGAGCAGAGCAGCGCCGGCCCCGTCGACCGATGGCAGTCGGATGCGGACGTGGCGGGCTGGCTGTCGCTAGCGGGTGTCGCCGCCGCGCAGGGCGCCGCGCCGTCCGGTTTGCTGGAAAGCGCGCGCGGCCTGCGCGAAACCGTGCGAGAGCTGGTCGCCCAGCGCAAGGCGCACGCACCGCTGGCGCTTTCCGCGCTGAATCGCGCGCTGGCGGCGGGCGGCAGTCGCCTCGAGCTTGCGCCGGCAGACGATGGCAGCCTGGTGGTGTCGCGCCGTTATCCCTCGCAGACGGCGGCGCAATGGCTGCTGCCGGTGGCAGAGGCGGCCGCCGATCTGCTGGCGCATGGCGACTTCGGCCTGGTACGCAAATGCGAAAGCGATGCGTGCTCGCTCTGGTTCTACGACCGAACGCGCTCGCACAAGCGGCGCTGGTGCAGCATGGCGTTGTGCGGCAACCGGCACAAGGTGGCGGCGTTCCGGCAGCGCGAGGCGGCGGACGCCAGCGCCAAGGCGAAATGACAACGATCGATGGTTTCCAGCCCGGCTCATGCCGGGCTTTTTCATCGCCGCGCCAAATCATCCTTGTGTAACCATTAAAGCCGATGTTGACAGGTTACGCAAAATGCGTAGACTGTGCCGTGAAGCTTCGAAACCCCATCGTCATTCCTTGCCCGAATACCGGAGATCCTCATGAACGCCCAGCCCGACCACACCGTCCACTACCGCCATGCGCAAGCCGACGGCCTGCGCTTTTTCTATCGCGAAGCCGGCGACCCGCAAGCGCCCGTGCTCCTGCTGCTGCATGGCTTTCCCACGTCGTCGCATCAGTTCCGCAATGTCATCCCGCAACTGGCCGCGCACTTTCGCGTCATCGCGCCCGATCTGCCCGGCTTTGGCTTCACCGAAGTCCCGGCCGAGCGCGGCTACCGCTACACCTTCGACAACCTGGCCAAATCGCTGGAAGCGTTTGTGGACGAACTGGGGCTGACCCGCTACGCGATGTATTTCTTTGACTACGGCGCGCCGACCGGATTGCGGCTTGCGGTGGCGCACCCCGAGCGCGTGACCGGCCTCGTGTCGCAGAACGGGAACGCGTATCTCGACGGCCTGGGCGACGCGTGGGCGCCCATCCGCGCCTACTGGAACGACCCGTCGCCCGCCAACCGCCAGACCATTCACGACGCCATCCTGAACTTCGAAGGCACCAAGTGGCAGTACGTGCACGGCGTGGCGGATCCGGACAGCGTCGCGCCCGAAGGGTATACGCTGGACGCGGCCCTGCTTGAACGGCCGGGCAACAAGGACATCCAGCTCGATCTGTTTCTGGACTACGCGAACAACCTGACGCAATACCCCGCGTTCCAGGCGTTCTTCCGTCAGGCCCAGGTGCCAACGCTGGCAATCTGGGGGCGCAACGATCCGTTCTTCATTCCGCCGGGCGCCGAGGCCTATCGGCGCGACAATCCGGATGCCGTGGTTGAACTGCTGGACACGGGCCACTTCGCGCTGGAAACTCACGGCCAGTACATCGCCCAGCGCATCATCGATGTGTTGGGGCGCTGACCGGCAAGGGCGGCTCGATGGTTTCCCCGGCCGGATGTCACGGCAGGAGCCCGAATGACGCGCCACTTTGACGACCTGCAGCTGGGCAGCATCG
Source organism: Achromobacter mucicolens (assembly GCF_029866465.1). NCBI lineage: Bacteria > Pseudomonadati > Pseudomonadota > Betaproteobacteria > Burkholderiales > Alcaligenaceae > Achromobacter > Achromobacter mucicolens. The sequence continues at coordinate 2,637,392 of NZ_CP123364.1, forward strand.
AGATGTTCTGCCTGGCGGCGGAACTCAGCAGTTTTACCGCGGCCGCCAACGCCGCGGGTGTGACGCCGGCGGCCGTCAGCCGCAGCGTCTCGCGGCTGGAGGCGCGGCTGGGCATCCGGCTGTTCGTGCGCAGCACCCGGCATATCCGCCTGAGCGACGAAGGACGCGCCTACTTCGAGCAGGTGCGCCCGGCCATTGCGCAACTGGTCGACGCCGAACGCCAGGTGGGCGGGCAGGGCGCGGCGGGGCGCCTTCGCATCAGCTTGCCCACGCCCTATGCGCATTACCGCGTCCTGCCGCTGCTGCCCGCGTTTCGCGACAAGTATCCCAACGTGGACGTGCACGTCCACATCAGCAACCGCAATGTCGATTTTGCCGATGACGGCTATGACCTGTCGGTGCGCGGGCGCGCGCCCGACGACTCGGCGCTGATCGCGCGCAAGCTGGAGGATGCGGAGCTGGTGGTGGTCGGCGCGCCCGAGTACCTGCGCCGGCGCGGCACGCCGCAAGCACTGGAGGATCTGACCGCGCACGATTGCATCCAGTTCGACCGGCCCAGCAGTGGCCGCCGCATTCCGTGGACGTTTCAGGTGGACGGCGAAGCGGTCGACATCGTGACCGACGGCGCCTATGGCACGGGCGAGGATGTGCTGGGCGGCGTGACGTTGGCCCGGGCGGGCGCCGGGCTATTCCAGACGTATCGCTTCGTGGTCGAGGACGACCTGCGCGAGGGCAGGCTGATCGAAGTGCTGCAGCAACATGGCGGCAGCACCCGGCCGTTCGTGTTGCTGTACCCGCATGCCCGGCACGTATCGCGCCGGGTGCGGGCGTTTGTCGATTTTCTGGTCGACAAGCTGGCGGACTGAGCGAGGTCAGCGGCCTTTCAACTGCGCGATCACCACCAGGATCACTGCCGCGTTGCCCGGCTGCTGCGCAACCGAATTGGCGGTGCGCGCGTGGCCGGCCTTATCGCCGAGCACGCGCGCGAACAGGCCGGATGCGCCATCCAGCACGGTGGGCTGATCCAGAAAGCCCGGCGCGCTGGCCACATAGCCTTCGACACGGACAAGGTGGTCCAGCCGGTCGAAGCTGCCGGTGTGCTGGCGAATCTGCGCCAGCACGTTCAGCGCGGCAAGTTCGGCGGCCTGCCGGCCCTGATCGACGGTAAGCTCCGCGCCCACTCGGCCCTGCCACACCACGCGCCCGTCGCGCAGGGGCAATTGGCCCGAGATGAACAGCAGGTCGCCCGCCTGGCTGGCGGCGGTGTACTGGCCCAGTGGCTGAGGGGCGGGCGGAAGGGCCAGGCCTAGGTCGGCCAGTCTGGCTTCAATGGTCATAGCGATCTCTTAGCATTGGGACGCCCGCCGCGCGGCGGGCGTCCGCTGGGGTTTGCTACCAGTGGCCGGCGGCGGCGCCGCCATCGACCGGAAGGATCGCGCCGGTGGTGTAGGCCGAGTCGGTCAGGTAGGTCACCGCCCCGACAATGTCCTCCACCTTGCCCATGCGGCCGGCCGGCTGCAACGAATTCAGGAAGCCGAACGTGGCCGGATCGTGCATCGGCGTCTCGATGATGCCGGGCGCCACCGCGTTGACGCGGATGTTCCTGTCCGACAATTCGATGGCCAAGGCCCGTGTGGCGTGATTCAGGCCGCCCTTGATCAGCACGGGCAGCAGAGCGGGGACCCGGCTGCTGGGCTGCATGGCGATGCTGGCCGTGATGTTGACGATGTGGCCCTCGCGGTTTTCGGACATATGCCCCGCCGCCTGCTGGGTGATGTGAAAGAAGCCCTTCAGGTTGGTGTCGATGATGCGGTCCAGGTCTTCGTCGGTGTACTCGCCCAGCGGCTTGGGAATGAAGATCCCGGCGTTGTTGACCAGCACGTCGATGCGGCCAAACCGCTCGGTGGCCTGGCGCACGATGGCGCGGGCGGTGCTGGCCAGCGCGATGTCGCCGGCGACAGCCAGGAAGCGGTCGGGCAGGCCCAGTCCTTCGTGCGCCAGGCGCTCCGCGGCCGCATCCAATCCCTGCTGGCTGCGGGCGTTGCCCACCACGTTGTCGCCGCGGCGCAGGTATGCCTGCGCCAGGGCAAATCCGATTCCGCTGGACGCGCCCGTGATCACTACAGTCTTGTTCGACATTTCAATACTCCGGTTTGGCTTTTGGGATGCCTGCGCGCTCAGACAGTGAGACGAACTATAGGAGCCGGCGGCCGGGCAATAAACGCCCGTGGCGGAACATGAATTGATACGTGGCGGAACAAGCGCGGGCGTCGCCGCTGGGCGGCGGCGCCGTCCGGCGATAAGATGCGCTACCCGTGCATCAACAACAAACGGGAGGGAGACATCATGCGTTGCAATACCCATCATGCGCTGCGCGGATTGGCCGCGCTGGCGTTGATCCAATGCGCCATGCCGGCGCACGCCGCCGGCTATCCGGCCAAGCCCATCACCTTCATCGTGCCGTATACCGCCGGCGGGACCACCGATCTGGTCGCGCGCACGGCGGGACAGAAGGTGGCCGAGAAACTCGGGCAGCCTGTCATCGTCGAGAACCGTCCCGGGGCGGGCGGCAACATCGGGATGGATGCCGTGGCCAAGGCGGCGCCGGACGGCTACGTCATCGGCTTTGGCGCGATCTCGACGAATGCGCTCAATCCCTTCGTGTACCCGAAGATGCCGTTCGATCCGACCAAGGATTTCACGGGAATCAGCATGCTGGGCGCGTCGTCCGTGGTGCTGGAGGTGGGGCCGTCCGTGAAGGTGGACAGCGTCAAGGATCTGGTGGCCTACGCCAAGGCAAATCCCAACACGTCGTACGGCACGCCCGGCACGGGTACGTCCATGCACCTTGCGGGGGTGATGTTCGACCAAGTGACCGGGGCAGGCATGCAGCACGTGCCGTACAAGGGCAGCGCCCAGGCCTTGAACGATCTGCTGGGCGGGCACCTGCCCGTGATGTTCGACAATCTGCCCGCGTCGCTGCCGCACATCAATGCGGGCAAGATCCGCGCGCTGGCGGTGACGGGCAGCAAGCGTGCGCCGGCGCTGCCAAACGTGCCGACGCTGGCCGAACTGGGCTATTCAGGGGCGGTGGTGGATCCGTGGTTTGCGGTGTATGGGCCGGCCGGCATGTCGCCCGAGGTGACGCGCGCGTTGAGCGAAGCCTTCCAGGCGGCGCTCGCCATGCCGGACGTCAAGGACAAGCTTGAGAAGGCCGGCTTCATGCCCTATGGCTCGACCCCGCAGGAAGTCGAGCGTCTGACGCAAAGCCAGCATGAGGCCTTCAAGGCCTTGTCGCAGAAGGTGAAGCTGTCGGCGGACTGAACCGCCAGGCGCGGTCCCGGCACGGCTGGCGCCGGGGGCGCCGGGGACCCGGCTAGCGGCCGCGCGCCAGCGCCTGTTCGCGCTGCTCTTCAAGCGCCTCGCGGCGGATGAAGTCGCGCACGAAGGCGTCGGCCGGGTGATGGTGCAGGTTGTAGGGCGTGTCCCACTGCGCGATACGGCCCTTGGCCATCACCCCGATGCGGTCGGCGATGGCGAAGGCTTCGGCCTGGTTGTGCGTGACCAGGATCGCGGTGTGGCCCGTGGTCTTCAGGATCTCGCGCACCTCGAAGGCCAGGCGCTCGCGCGTGTCCACGTCCAGGTTCGAGAACGGTTCGTCCAGCAGCAGCAGGTCGGGCGACGGCGCCAGCGCGCGCGCCAATGCCACGCGTTGCTGCTGGCCGCCGGAGATCTCGTGGGGATAGCTGCTGGCAGCATGCGCCAGGCCGACGAGTTCCAGCATTTCTTCGACGCGGCGGGCGCGATCCTGCCGCGACAGCTTGCGCAGTCCGAACGCCACGTTCAGGCCGACGGTCAGATGGGGAAACAGCGCGTAGTCCTGGAACATCATGCCCACGCGGCGCAGCTCGGGCGCAACCTGTTCAGTGGGCGATGAGATGACCGTGCCGTCCAGCAGGATGCGGCCGGCTCGCACCGGCTCGAAGCCGGCAATGGCGCGCAGCACGGTGGTCTTGCCGCAGCCGGATTCGCCCAGCAGGCAGCCGATGTGGCCGGCGGGCAGGCCCAGCGACAAGTCCTGCACGATCGGCTTGACGCCCGCAGGCGTCTCGTAGGCGAGGGAGATATGGTCGATTTCTAACAGATCGGGCACGATGATCAATGTCCCATTTTCAGATTGGTGCGCGCCAGCAGGATGACCGGCAGCAGGCCGGCCAGGACGATGGCCAGCGCGGCCACGGCGCCTTCTTCGTACGTGCCGCGCGCGGCTTCCGCGTACAGCCACGTGGCGAGGGTGTCGAAATTCATGGGGCGCAGCAGCAGCGTGGCGGGCAGTTCCTTCATGGCATCCACGAACACCAGCAGCGCGCTGGCCGCCAGCGCCGGCCGCAGCAGGGGCAGGTGGACGCGGCGCAGGGTGCCTGCCGACGTTTCGCCCAGGAGGCGCGAGGCCTGCTCGAGCGACGGCGGGATGCGCGCCAGCCCGGCTTCCACCGCCCCGGTCGAAATCGCCAGGAAGCGGATGGCGTAGGCGCAGACCAGCGCGCCCATCGAGCCCATCAGGAACAGGCCCGTGCCGCCGAAGACGCGCGCGACGGCGGTGTCGATCCACACGAACGGGGTGAGAAGACCAATGGCCAGCACGGTGCCGGGCACCGCGTAGCCCAGGCTGGCGACGCGGGCGCACGCGCGGCCCGGGTTGAACCCGGCGCTTTCGCGCAGGCTGCGGCCCGCCCACGCAACGATCAGGCCGCACAGCAGGGTGACGACCGTGGCGCTGGACGCGACGATGAGGGTGTTGGTCAGGCCGCCGAACAACTGGTCCGAGACGCCGCCCACCAGATGCAGGCGCTTGTAGGTTTCCACGACCAGATACAGCGCCGGCGCGGCGAAGCCCACCAGCACCGGAATCCAGCCCAGCACGGCCGCCACCGCGGCAGCGGGGCCGCGCAGCCGGCGCGGCTGCATCGGACGCATGCGCTGCGTGTTGGCATAGCGCTGCCGCTTGCGGCCATGGCGTTCCAGCAGGATCAGCCCGATGACGATCGCCAGCATGGTCAGCGCAATCTGCGCCGCGCCGGCCAGGTCCGAGCGGGTCACCCAGGTGGTGTAGACGGAGACGGTCAGCGTTTGCACCCCGAGAAATTCGGAGGCCCCGATATCGTTCAGCGTTTCGAGCAGCGCCAGGCTCACGCCCACCACGATCGCGGGACGGGCAAGGGGCAGGGCGACGCGGCAGAACACCGCCACACGGCCCGCGCCCAACGTCCGGGCCGCTTCAAGCAGGCCGGCCGCCTGCGTCATGAACATGACGCGGGTGCTCAGGTAGACGTAGGGATACAGCACGAAGCCCAGCACGAAGATGGCGCCGTAGATGGAACGCAAATCGGGCAGGCGGAACTCGCGCGGGCTGTCGTAGCCCAGCAGGGCTCGGATCGCCGACTGGATGGGGCCGATGGGATGCAGCAGGTCCAGATAGGCGAACGCGATGATGTAGGTCGGCACGGCCAGGGGCAGCAACAGCGCCCAGGTCAGCATCCGGCGCGTCGGAAATTCGTAAGCGGTCACCAGCCACGCGGCCCCGGTGCCCAGCAACGTCACGACGATACCCACGCCGGCCAGCAGCATCACCGTGTTCGCCATTGCCTGCGGCAGCACATAGCTGGCCAGGTGCTGCCAGTGTCCAAGGCTGCCGCCCAGCGCCCACCAGCCCAGCGTCAAGACCGGCGCAAGCACCGCCAACGCGATCAGGCCGGCGCCGACCAGCCAGCCGGTTCCGCGTTCAGACCAGCGCAGCCGCAGCGGCCTGGGCAAGGATTCTGTATACATGCTTCAAAGTCGGTTGCATCAAAGTCAAGGCCTGTTCCCCCCAAAAAGCGGGAACAGGCCCTACGCGCGGCCCCGCTTCAGGGGCCCGCGCGTGTCGTTGCCGTGGTCACGCGCTGCACGCCGGCAGCGCGGTGCGGCAGCTTATCAGTTATCGAAGCCGACCTTGTCCACCAATTCGCTGGCTTGCTTGCGATGCTTGGCGATCTCGGTCAGGGGCAGGGGATCGACCTTCAGTTCACCGAAGCTTGCGATCACCGGGTCCAGCTTCACGCCCTTGCGGACGGGGTACTCGTAATTGGCTTGGGCGTACATGGCCTGGGCGGGTTCGGACACCAGGAAGTCCAGCAGCTTGACGGCGTTGGCCTTGTTGGGGGCGTGCGCCGCGACCGCCGCGCCGCTGACGTTCACGTGCGTGCCGCCGCTTTTGGCGTTGGCGAACGTCGGGCGGATGACCTTGATGGCGTCGCCCCACTTGCGGGCGTCGGTGCCGGGCTCGGCGTTCTTCATGTGGCCGACGTAGTAGGCGTTGGCCAGGCCGATGTCGCAAATGCCGCCCAGGATGTCGCGCGCCACGTCGCGGTCGCCGCCGGCGGCCTTGCGGGCCAGGTTGGCCTTGACGCCGCGCAGCCACTTTTCGGTGGCTTCGGCGCCGTCATGCGCGATCATGGAGGCGACCAGCGCGGTGTTGTAGGGGTGCTGGCCCGAGCGGATGCAGACCTTGCCCTTCCACTTGGGGTCGGCCAGGTCTTCGTAGCGGAAGGCTTCGAGCTTCAGGTCCTTTTCGACGTACAGCACGCGGTCGCGCAACGACAGGGCATACCATTTGCCATCGGCGCCGCGCAGGTTGGCGGGAATGACCGAATTGAGGGTGTCCGACTTGACGGCTTGCGTCACGCCGCCGTCCACCAGGTCGAGCAGGTTGCCGATGTCCACGGTCATCAGCACGTCGGCGGGCGACTTGGCGCCTTCAGCCTTCACGCGCTCGAGCAGGCCGTCCTTGACGAAGACGGTGTTCACCTTGATGCCGCTTTCCTTGGTGAAGGCATCCAGCAGCGGCTGGATCAGCTTGGGTTCCCGGGTGGTGTACAGGCTGACTTCCTCGGCGGCGTTGGCCGACACGGTGAAGGCGGCGGCGCCAGCCAGCGCGAGCGCGCGCAGCAGCGAATTCAATTGGGGACGATTGATCATGAGGGGGAACTCCAGCTAGGGCCGAAACGAATTTGTTGCCGCGCGCCTGCCGCGCTCAGGGGGCGCCGCCACGCAAAGCAGTCTGCTAACGAAAATGATTATCAAAAGAGAGAGCGACAATAACAGGAAGCATTGCGCCGTTCAACTGCTCGTAAGCCGTCCCTGCAAGACGTTGATCCCCGTCAACTTGGAATAAGGGTATTACGGAATAATGAGAGCAGTTATCAACGAGACCTTGTAGAATAGGGACAACCCTAATGCCGACCGCGGCTTTTTTTTGCGGCTCGGAATGACCTCCGCGGCGCAGCCGGGCCCCGTCCGACCACCGTCCGCCCTTACTGAATACGACATGGCTGCTTTCAACACAGAGCGCGTACTTAGCGTGCACCACTGGAACGACACCCTGTTTTCCTTCACCACGACGCGTGACGCGGCCTTGCGGTTCCACAATGGCCACTTCGTGATGATCGGCCTCGAAGTCGAAGGCAAGCCGCTGCTGCGGGCCTACAGCATCGCCAGCGCCAACTACGAAGAAAACCTCGAATTCCTCAGCATCAAGGTGCAGAACGGCCCGCTCACCTCGCGCCTGCAGCACCTGAAAGAGGGCGACACCATCCTCGTCAGCCGCAAGCCCGTCGGCACGCTGGTCGTCGACGACCTCAAGCCCGGCAAGCATCTGTTCCTGTTCGGCACCGGCACCGGCCTGGCGCCCTTCATGAGCATCATCAAAGACCCGGACGTCTACGAACGCTTCGACAAGGTCATTCTGGTGCACGGCGTGCGCTGGGTCAGCGAGCTGGCCTACGCCGACTACATCGAGAACGAACTGCCGAACAACGAATTCTTCGGCGATATCGTGCGCGACAAGCTGGTGTACTACCCCACCGTCACGCGCGAGCCTTTCCGCAATCAAGGCCGCATCACCGAACTGCTTGAAAACGGCAAGCTCTGCGCCGACATCGGCATTCCGCAGATCAACCCCGAAACCGATCGCGCCATGATCTGCGGCAGCCCGCACATGCTGGCCGACATCAGCGCCATGCTCGACAGCCGCGGCTTCACTGTGTCGCCGGGCGTGGGCCAGCCGGGCGACTACGTCGTCGAACGCGCCTTCGTGGACAAATAAGCCAGACGGCTTCCGTTCACGGCTTCAACGAACAACCCATCGCACATCGCGATGGGTTGTTTGTTTTGGCGTGAAGCGGCAACGCCACGCCTGGCGTGAATCATTCGGGCTGAATGCCTGCCTTCTTGATGATCTCGCCCCACTTCTTGGACTCGGCTTGCTGGAACGTGGCCAGTTCCTCGGGCGACGAGCTGGCGGCGTCCGTGCCGGTCTGCGCATAGAACTGTTGCGCGGCCTTGGCCTTGGTGGCATTGACCAGCAGTTCGTTCAGGCGCTTGACCACGTCGGGCGGGGTGCCGGCCGGCGCGTAGGCGGCGAACCAGTAGCCCATTTCGTAGCCGGGCACGCCGGCTTCCGCGATGGTGGGCACGTCGGGGGCCAGCGGCGAGCGGGCCTTGCCCGTGACGCCCAGCGCACGAAGCTTGCCGGACTTGACCTGCGGCAGACCCGTGGCCGTGTCGGTGATCATCATGTCGATCTGGCCGCCCAGCAGGTCGGTAACCGCGAGCGGATTGCTCTTGTACGGCACGTGCAGCAGTTGCACATTGGCCATCTGCTGCAACAGCTCGCCGGCGATGCGGCTGCTGGAGCTGCCGCTGCCAAAGCTCAGCTTGCCCGGCGACTGCTTGGCCTGCGCCAGGAAGTCGCCCACCGTCTTGGCGGACGAACTGGGGTTGACCACCATGATCTGCCCACCCTTGCCCAGCAGTGTGAGGGGCGCGAAATCCTTGACGGGATCGTAGGTCAGCGACTTGTACAGGTGCTCGTTGGCCGCGTGCGTGGTGTTGGTGGTGATGAGCACGGTATAGCCATCGGGCGTGGCGCGGGCGCCGGCGGCCGCGCCGATCATGGCGCTGGCGCCGGGCTTGTTCTCGATCACGACCGCCTGTCCGGTCTGCTCGGTGACGCCCTGGCCGATGGCCCGGCCGATCTGGTCGGTCGCGCTGCCGGCCGCGAACGGCACGATGAAAGTGATGGGCTTGGCGGGAAATTGCGCCATGGCCGAGAAGGGCAGGGCGGCGGCCAGCAGCAGGGCCAGCCGGCCCTTGGTAGTGATGCGCATGTATGTCTCCTGTGGTGTTTTTTTATCGGAACTGAAATCAGGCGGCCGCGGGACGGTCGCCGGGTATGTCTGGCAGCCGGCTCGCCAGCTCGGGGCTGACCTCCACCGTCATGTCCAGCAATCTGAAAGACAGGCTCTTGCCATGGGTGTCCAGGTTCAGCGCGTCGTTGACGCCGCCATCCAGCACACCCTCCAGCACGAAGTTCATGGCATTGAGCATCGGCAGCGCATACCGCGTCACGCGTTTCGGGTGGCGGTAAGCGAACCATTGCGCCACGCGCGATTCGGTCACTTGCGCGGTCAGCACGTCAAAGCATTCGGGGTCCCAGGCGATGAGGCTCAGGTTCGAGATATCGCCCTTGTCCCCGGAGCGGCTGTGAGCCAGCCGGTACAGCGGCACGGCGAGCAGGGGCTGGTTCATGGCGCGATCTCCTCCAGGAAGGTCCAGCCGCTCTTTACGGCTTCGCGGGGAATGGTGCAGGACATCATGTTCAGGCGCGGGCGCAGGGCGGTGCGCACGCCGCCGCCGCCCGCCGGTCCGCAGGTATAAAGCGCGGTCACTTCGCGTAGCACGCGTTCGGCTTGTGCGCGGTCGGCGTTTTCAGTGGCCAGCCGCAGCCGCACGTCGCGGGCATGGCTATCGGCAAGCGCGCGGCGCATTTCCCCGGCGTCGTCGCCCAGGATGCTGATGGCGCCAATCAGGTCCGCCCGCAGCTTGAAATCCGCGCCCAGGCGCTTCTGGACGATGTCGGCTGCCAAGCGGGCGCGCGCCTCGGCCTGCACGCCTGCATACGAGATTTCCGCTTCGGCCAGCCAGCCGCCGCGATAGCAGACGTTCACCTTCAGTTCCGGCGGCCGCGCGTGGCCGGTGATGCCGTGAACCGCGACCCGATTGCCGCCCAGCTCGACCACGCGCGCCTGGCTCAGGTCAGCCACCACGTCGGGCGTCAGGTAGCGCGCCGGATCGTGCACTTCATAAAGCAGTTGTTCCTTCACCGTGCGCGCATCGACCGCGCCGCCCGTGCCGTCGGCCTTGCCGATCACGAACTCGCCGTCGGCCTGGATCTCGGCGATCGGGAAACCGGCCGCGTGTACGTCGGGAACCTCTTTCAGCCCCGGGACGCAGAAGTAGCCGCCGGTGACCTGCAGTCCGCATTCCAGCATGTGGCCCGCCATGGTGGCGCGGCCCAGACGCGGCCAGTCGGCCGGATCCCAGCCGAAATGCGCCAGCGCCGGGCCGAGCGTCAGCGAAGGGTCCGCCACGCGGCCGGCGACCACGATCTGCGCGCCGGCGGCCAGCGCCTCGGCGATTTCGGTGGCGCCCAGGTATGCGGTGGCGCTGACGATGTCCAGGCCGTCCAGCGCCGCACCCAGGCGCTGCGCCAACAAATCGCGGTGTTCGGCGCCATTGAGCGCGTCGCCGTGCACGACGGCGATACGCGGCACGGGCAGGCCCTGTTCGCACGCCAGTTCGGCGATACGCCGCGCGGCGGCGGGCGGATTGGCCGCGCCGAAATTGCTGACGATGTTGATGCCGTGGCGCAGGCAATCGGCCAGGATCGGCCCCACCAGCTCGTCCAGCAGCGGTTCATAGCCGCGGTTCGGGTCGTCGTTGCGAGCCAGCTGCGCCAATGCCAAGGTGCGTTCGGCCAGCGTCTCGAAGATCAACGTGCCGCCGCCTTGGGCGGCCAGGGTGCGGACCACGGCCGCGGCGCCATCGCTGCGGTCGCCGGAAAATCCGGAGGCGCAGCCGATGAGCAAGGGAGTTTGAGACATGAGCAGTCCAGGCGCGTTCAGGGTTGGGACGACTATAGGCAAGGCACGATCATCCGTAAAATAGAAAAATCGGATCGATTAATACAAGAAACCCATGAATCTATCGTCCCGCCAATTGCGCGCCTTCGTGGCCCTGGCCGATGAACGGCACTTCACGCGCGCCGCGCAGCGCTGCCACCTGACGCAGCCCGCGTTCAGTGCGCTGATCCGGTCGCTGGAAGACGCCGCCGGCGTGCGGCTCTTTGATCGCAACACGCGGCACGTGGAGCTGACTGCCGAAGGCCGTGTGCTGGATGCGACCGCGCGCCGCCTGCTGGCGGACATGGACCTGGCAATGGGCGACCTGCGCGACCTGGCGGACCGGCGCCGGGGCAGGGTAACGCTGGCCGCGCTGCCGTCGCTGGCGGCGGGTTGGCTGCCCGATCTGCTAGCGCGGTTCCAGCAGGATCACCCGGGCATCGTGCTGGATCTGCGCGATGCCTTGCTCGATCCGTGCCTGGACATGGTGCAAAGCGGCGTGGCCGATTTTGCCGTGGCCTCGCGGCGGCCGGACATGACGGATCTGGACAGCGAATTCCTGCACACGGACCGCTACTTTCTGGTGTGCCGCGCGGACCATCCCCTGGCTGGCCAGTCGCGCGTGCGGCTGCGCGACGTGCTGCGCCATCCCATCATCCAGCTTGCGCGCGGCAGCAGTGTGCGCAAACATCTGGACGAAGCATTGGGCGCCGAGGCGCCGTTGCCGGTTTTCGAGGTTGAACACCTGGCGACCGTCACGGGCCTGGTGCGCGCAGGACTTGGCGTATCGGTCGTACCCGCCATGACGCTTTTTCATTTCCGCAGCGCCGATCTGCGTATCGTGCCGCTGGCGGGCCGCGCGTTGACGCGGCCGCTTTACCTGGTGCGCCGCAAGGGCCGCAGCCTGTCGGTGGCGGCGCAGGCGCTGGCCGATCTGCTGATCGCGCATCGGGGCGATATCGGCGGCGCCGGTCATCCGGCGGGTGCGCCGGATCAGACCTAGGCCATCTTTACGGCAATACGCCACTTTCGCAAACGTCTATTGCTGATTAAACTTCGATAGTTGTAGCTTCTATCCGTCACCAGAAGGATTCCGCCCATGAGCAAGCAAATCATTCATACCGACAGCGCGCCTGCCGCCGTTGGCCCTTACTCGCAAGCGGTTGCCGTCAGCGGCACCAAGACTGTCTACCTATCGGGCCAGATTGGCCTGGAGCCCGGCACCGGCGACCTGGTCTCTGAAAACTTCGACGCGCAGGTGCGTCAGGCATTTGCCAACATGCAGGAAGTCATCAAGGCTGCAGGCGGCACGCTGGACAACGTGGTCAAGCTCACGCTGTTCCTGACCGACCTGGGCAAGTTCACGGCGGCCAACGCCATCATGGCCGAGATCATCCCGCAGCCGTTCCCGGCGCGTTCGACGATCGGCGTGGCCAGCCTGCCCAAGGGCGCCCAGTTCGAAGTCGAAGCGATCATGGTCCTGTAAGGCGCGCCCGGACGTTTCATACCAGGGGTTCGTTCCTACATGCCGGCCGCAGCCGTGGCCTCCAAACGTACCGGCGCCGACAAGAACGGCGCCGGCAAGGCGATGACGGATACGGAGCGCAAGCTTCGTAACCTGGGCTTGGTGCTGCCCGAGGATTTCGTGCTGCACCTGCCGCTGCGCTACGAAGACGAAACGCGCGTCATCCCGATCAGTTCGCTTCGCCCGGGCTTTGCCGGCCAGGTTGAAGGCGAGATCACCAAATCCGAGGTCCTGTACCGGCCGCGGCGCCAACTGACCGCCACCTTGGCGGACGACAGCGGCGAACTGCAATTGCGCTGGCTGAATTTCTATCCCAGCCAACAGAAACAAGTCACTGTCGGCAAGCGGCTGCGCGCCCGTGGCGAAGTGCGCGGCGGGTTGTTCGGACGCGAGATGGTGCATCCGCGGCTGACCAACGCCGATTCGCCCCTTCCGACCGCCCTGACGCCCGTCTACCCCACCACTGAAGGATTGCCGCAGCCGGCCTTGCGGCGCGCCATCGCGCAGGCGCTCAATACCGCGGACCTGTCCGACACCCTTCCGGACGAGGCGCGCGCCCGCTACGACCTGCCGCCCTTCGAGCCCGCCATCCGTGCGCTGCACACGCCTGCGCAGGGCGAATCCGAACAGGCCTTGCTGGATCGCGTGCACCCGGCGTGGCGGCGGATCAAGTTCGACGAACTGCTGGCGCAGCAGCTGTCGCTTGCCGCCGCCCGTGCGGCGCGCCGCATCAAGGAAGCCGAGTCACTGCCGGCGCAGAACGGGGCAGGGGGTCTGGTCGCCCGGTTGTACGAAACGCTGCCGTTCAAGCTGACTGGCGCGCAGCAGCGTGTCGTGCAGGAGATCTCGGCGGACCTTGCCAAGCCGTATCCCATGCATCGCCTATTGCAGGGCGACGTGGGTAGCGGCAAGACCGTCGTGGCCGCCATCGCGGCCGCGCAGGCCATTGCAGGCGGCGCGCAGGTGGCGCTGATGGCGCCCACGGAAATCCTGGCCGAGCAGCACTTTCGCAAACTGGTGTCCTGGCTGCAGCCGCTGGGCGTGAATGTCGCGTGGCTGAGCGGCAGCCTTTCGGCCAAGGCCCGCCGGGAAGCCGCCGCTGCGGCAGCTGACGGCAGCGTGCAGCTTGTCGTCGGCACGCAGGCGCTGATCCAGGACCATGTCGAATTCCACCGGTTGGGCCTGTCCATCGTGGACGAACAGCATCGCTTCGGCGTCGGCCAGCGCCTTGCCCTCACGCGCAAGGGCGAGACCGTGCGCGGCCGCATCGTGCCGCATCAGCTCAACATGAGCGCCACGCCCATTCCGCGCACGCTTGCCATGACGTTCTTCGCGGATCTGGACGTGTCCGTGATCGACGAGCTGCCGCCCGGACGCAGTCCCGTGGTAACCAAGCTGGTCTCCGACGCGCGCCGGGAAGAGGTCATTGCCCATATCGCGCAGGCGGCGCGCGGCGGCCAGCAGGCCTATTGGGTCTGTCCGCTGGTCGAGGAAAGCGAGGCCCTTGAACTGCAGACCGCCGTCGACACCTACGAGGGCATGCGCGCCGATCTGCCGGACCTGCGGATCGGACTGGTGCACGGCCGCCTGCCGCAAGCCGAGAAGGCGTCGGTGATGCAGGCTTTCCGCGACGGCGAGATCGATCTGCTGGTCGCCACAACCGTCATCGAAGTCGGGGTCGACGTGCCCAATGCGTCGTTGATGGTGATCGAACACGCCGAGCGATTCGGCCTTGCCCAGCTGCATCAGCTGCGCGGGCGGGTGGGGCGCGGCACGGCCGAGTCCGTTTGCGTATTGCTCTACCAGACGCCGCTGTCCCAGGTTGCGCGAGAACGCCTGCGCGCCATGTTCGAGACCTCCGACGGCTTTGAGATCGCGCGGCGCGACCTTGAGCAGCGCGGTCCCGGCGAATTTCTGGGAACGCGCCAGTCCGGCATGGCGCTCCTGCGCTTTGCGGATCTGGAAACCGACGCGGCGATTGCCGAAGACGCGCGCGATGCCGCCGTGTGGCTGCGCGCCGAGCATCCAGACGCCGTCCAGGCCCACCTGGCCCGCTGGATGCGCGGCCGCGAAGACTTCCTGCGGACCTGACATGCGGCCCGACATTCACCTTGAATCCTCTACCGCCGGCCTCGGAGCCGGCGCATAACCCCGGGGGCGTAGTCCACCATGACTCTCACCGAACTGAAGTACATCGTCGCCGTCGCCCGCGAGCGGCACTTTGGCCGCGCGGCCGAGGCCTGTTTCGTCAGCCAGCCGACGCTGTCCGTGGCCATCCGCAAGCTGGAAGACGAATTGGGCGTGACCCTGTTCGAGCGCGGCGGCTCCGAGGTCGGGGTGACGCCCATCGGCCAGCGCATCGTCGCGCAGGCGCAGAAGGTGCTGGAAGAAAGCGCCAGCATCAAGGAGATCGCCCGGCAAGGCCACGACCCGCTGGCCGGCCCGCTGCGCGTTGGCGTCATCCACACCATCGGTCCGTACCTGCTGCCCAAGCTGGTGCCCGTGCAGATCGGCCGCACGCCGCAGATGCCGCTGCTGCTGCAGGAAAACTTCACGGTGCGGCTGGTGGAACTGCTGCGCCAGGGCGAAATCGATTGCGCCATCATGGCCTTGCCGTTGCCCGAAGCCGGCCTGGTCATGCAGCCGCTCTACGACGAGCCCTTCGTCGTGGCGGTGCCCAACGATCATGAACTGGCCAAGCGCAAGGCCATCGATGCCCAGGATCTGAAGCAGCAGACCATGCTGCTTTTGGGCAGCGGCCATTGCTTCCGCGATCAGGTGCTTGAAGTCTGTCCCGAACTGTCGCGCTTCTCGGCGGCCAGCGACGGCATCCAGCGTACCTTCGAAGGCTCTTCGCTCGAAACCATTCGCCACATGGTCGCGGCCGGGATCGGCGTCACCGTGCTGCCCGTGACCGCCGTGCCCGAGAACCCGCCCTCCAACAGCCTGTTGCGCTACCTGCCGTTCGAAGGTCATGTGCCCGAGCGCCGCGTGGTGCTCGCCTGGCGGCGCAGCTTCCCGCGTCTGGCGGCGATCGAGGCGCTGGCGCAAGCCGTCTATGAATGCGATCTGCCGGGCGTGAAGATGCTGGCCGGCGAAGCGGCTGCGGTGCAGGATTGAGCGGCCGCGGCCGCCGGTGCGCGGCGCGTCTTTGCGCCGCGTCAATCGGTCGCAGGCCATATTGAGAACGGCTTTGTCTCAACACCCGTTCTGTCGTGTTTGCAGTGGTATTCTTATTTCCGCCTTTTTCCATAGGAGCTAGCAATGGCCAAGTCCACCAAGAAGACCTCGAGCGTTCCGCGCATCAACATCGGTATTTCGGACAAGGACCGCGCCGCGGTTGCCGGTGAACTGTCCAAGTTGCTGGCCGATTCGTACACGCTGTACCTGATGACGCACAACTTCCACTGGAACGTCACGGGGCCCATGTTCAACACGCTGCACCTGATGTTCATGACGCAGTACACCGAAGAATGGAATGCGCTGGACAGCATCGCCGAGCGCATCCGCGCGCTGGGCCACTACGCGCCGGGCACGTACCGCGAATACGCCAAGCTTTCCTCGATCGCCGAGCCGGACTCGGTGCCGGACGCGCTGGAAATGGTGCGCCTGCTGGTCGACGGCAACGAATCGGTCGCCAAGACCGCGCGCGCCGCCTTTGAAAAGGCCGACGCCGCCAACGACCAGCCCACGGCCGACCTGCTGACGCAGCGTCTGGACGTGCACGAAAAGAATGCGTGGATGCTGCGCAGCCTGCTGCAGTAATCCGATGGCCGTTTTCCCGTCACGGGGAGGCGGCCGTCGCGATACGCGCCAATATATTGGCCGTCCTGATCGGGCGGCCATTTTTTTGCTTGCGCGGTTTGCGTCAGAAGTCGTACAGCGGCACGGGCGGAATGCGCTTGGGCGGCGGGGGAATCCGCCAGGATGCCCGGCGTCGAAGCGCCCCGAGCAGCTTCAAGCCCTGCGGCCAGTCGGCGAGTCCGCTTTCGGCATTGATATGGCCCGCGCCAGCCAGCACGACGATGCGGCTGCCCCAGTCCGCGGCGAACGCATGCGCGCGTTCCAGCGTGCAATAGGGGTCGTTGTCGCTGGCCACGACCACGCTTTGAAACGAGAGCGGCTGGCGTGCGATGGGCGCGAAGCCGCGCAGGCACGCCGGGGTGTCCGGGCGTTCGACGTCGGCGGGCGCGACCAGCAGCGCGCCGGCGACCTTGGCGCGCAGCGGCACCGGCAGCGAAGCGCTGATCAGGCAGCCCAGGCTGTGGGCCACGAGCAGGACCGGACTGCGGGCTTCGTCCACCTCGGCCGTCAGACGGGATATCCAATCGGCCGCGCAGGGGTTTTCCCAGTCGTGCTGCTCGATCCGCCGGGCGTTTGGCAACAGGGCCTGCCACCGGGATTGCCAGTGATCGGGGCCGGAGTTTTTCCAGCCCGGGACGATTATCGGTTGGAGTCTCATGCGGCACATGATGCCGCCGCGCGTTAGTAACTCAAACGAATTAATGGTCTTTTGCATATACGGCGTTTGGAATAAGCCGAGGTGCCCCGCAGCATGCCGCAGTGCATCACAAAACCGCGGAAAACCCTGCGCAAACCCGGCCAAAAGCCGCGATATTTCAGTGTATGCTTGCCGTGCAAATGCACCCGCCAACGGGCATGACATCTACGTTATCCGGCCGTCAGCCCGTTGATGGATCAACGATTACAAGTCATTCGAGGAGTCCACTCATGAAGCCAGTATTCCGTCTGACCCCGGTCATCGCAGCGCTGGGCGTCGCCGCTGGTTTGACGTTTGGCGCGGCCGCGCACGCGCAGACCATCAAGATCGGCGTCGTCGGCCCCACCACCGGTGCGGTCACGCAGTATGGCGATATGGTCCGTGAAGGGGTCGATACCGCGGTCGAGCGCATCAACGCCGCCGGCGGCGTCAATGGCAAGAAGCTGGAAACCGTGGTGATCGACGACGGTTGCGAACCCAAGCAGGGTCCCAACGCCGCCAACCGCGTCGTCAACAGCAAGATCGGTTTCGTCGTGGGCCACGTGTGCTCGGGCGCCACCATCGCCGCTGCCGACATCTACAACAACGAAGGCGTGGTCATGGTCACCCCGTCGGCCACGTCGCCGGCCCTGACCGACGGCAAGAACTACGAGTTCATCTTCCGCACCATCGGCCGCGACGACCAGCAGGGCCCCGCCGCCGCCAAGTTCATCCTGGACAAGATCAAGCCCAAGAAGGTCGCCGTGCTGCACGACAAGCAGTCGTATGGCCAGGGCATCGCCACCGCGGTCAAGAACGACCTGGAAAAGGGCGGCGTGACCGTCGCCGTGTTTGAAGGCATCAACGCCGGCGACAGCGACTACTCGGCCGTCATCACCAAGCTCAAGAGCCAGGGCGTGGACTTCGTCTATTACGGCGGCTACCACCCCGAAATGGGCCTGCTGCTGCGCCAGGCGGCCGAGCAGGGCGTGAAGGCCAAATGGATGGGTCCGGAAGGCACGGGCAACCCGGACATCAACGCCATCGCGGGCGACGCCGTCGAAGGCATGCTGCTGACGCTGCCGGCCGACTTCACGCAGAACGCCGCCAACGCCGACATCGTCAAGGCGTTCCAGGCGAAAAAGCGCAATCCCAGCGGCGCTTTCCAGATGACGGCCTACGCCGCCACGCAGGTCATCGCGGACGGCATCAAGGGCGCGGGTTCCGACGATCCGACCAAGGTCGCCAAGTACCTGCATGCCAATTCCTTCGATACGCCGATCGGCAAGGTGTCGTGGAACAAGCAGGGTGACCTGACGAACTTCGAGTTCGACGTCTTCACGTGGCACAAGGACGGCTCCAAGACCGTCTACAAGTAAAGCGCAGTGCGGCGGGCCGCTACCGGCCCGCTGTCACGCGAACGGTACGTACCGCGTGTGGGGCATCAGGTCACACGCATCAGACGCCGCAAAAAAAACCGGGCCGCAAGCGATCTGCTTGCGGCCCGGTTTGTTATTGCGCCTCAGGGGCAGGGGGCAGAGGCCCCGCCGCTTACAGGCCCTGGACGCGGCGGCCGGTGTCGGCCTCGAACCAGTGCAGCGGATGGCGGCCGTCGGGGCCCACGTTGACCTGCATGCCGACCTTGGCGGACGACTCGGACAGCTGGCGCGTCGTGCAGCGCACGACCAGCGTGCTCTTGCCGCAGCGGCAGTGAACAAGCTGTTCCGAACCCAGCGTCTCGACCATTTCGACTTCGGCGGGAATGCCCTGCGTGTTCAACAGCATGTGCTCGGGGCGCATGCCCATGATGACCTTGCGGCCGCGAACCTGCGAAGGCACCTGCAACGGCGAGATCTCGAGCTGGTTGCCGTCGGCGGTCTGCACGGTGCCGTCGCCGGACACCTGGACTTCCATGAGGTTCATGGGCGGCGAGCCGATGAAGCCGGCCACGAACGTCGACGCGGGCTTTTCGAAGACTTCCATCGGGGTGCCGATCTGCTCGGGCACGCCCTGGTACATGACGATCATGCGGTGCGCCAGCGTCATGGCCTCGACCTGATCGTGCGTCACGTACAGGCTGGTGGTGCCCAGGCGGCGGTGCAGCTTCATGATTTCAAGGCGCATCGCCACGCGCAGCTTGGCGTCCAGGTTGGACAGCGGCTCGTCGAACAGGAACACCTTGGGTTCGCGCACGATGGCGCGGCCCATGGCCACGCGCTGGCGCTGGCCGCCCGAGAGGGCGCGCGGACGGCGGTCCAAGAGGTGTCCCAGTTCCAGGATCTGCGCGGCGGCGTCGACGCGCTTCTTGATTTCGTCCTTGGAGAACTTGCGGATCTTCAAACCGTAGGCCATGTTCTCGAACACGGTCATGTGCGGGTAGAGCGCGTAGTTCTGGAACACCATCGCGATGTCGCGCTCGGCGGGTTCCAGCGTGTTGACGACCTTGTCGTCAATGACGATATCGCCGCTGGTCACGGTTTCCAGGCCGGCGACCATGCGCATCAGCGTGGACTTGCCGCAGCCCGAGGGGCCGACGATGACGATGAATTCGCCATCCTTGACATCCATGTCGATGCCATGGATGACCGGCACGTTGCCGGCGTAGGTTTTCTTGACGTTGCGGAAGCTGAGAGTAGCCATGAGTTATTCGTGTTCAGAGTCGTGTTCGGGTGGGCGCGGGTGGGGCGGCGTTACTTCTCAGTGTCGACCAGACCCTTGACGAACCATTTCTGCATCAGGATGACGACCAGCGCCGGCGGGATCATCGCGAGCATGGCGGTGGCCATGGTGATGTTCCATTCGGTCACGCTGTCGCCGCCGCTGATCATCCGCTTGATGCCGATGACGACGGGATACATGTCTTCCTGCGTGGTAACCAGCAGCGGCCACAGATATTGGTTCCAGCCGTAGATGAACTGGATCACGAACAGTGCGGCGATGCTCGTCTTGGACAGGGGCAGCAGCACGTCGCGGAAGAACCGCACGGGCCCCGCGCCGTCGATGCGGGCAGCCTCGATGAGCTCGTCCGGAACCGTCAGGAAGAACTGGCGGAACAGGAACGTGGCCGTGGCCGACGCGATGAGCGGCAAGGTCAGGCCCGCATAGCTGTTGAGCAAGCCCAGATCGGCCACGACCTTGTAGGTGGGCGCGATGCGGACTTCGACCGGCAGCATGAGCGTGACGAAGATCATCCAGAAAAAGAACATGCGGCCGGGGAAGCGGAAGTACACGACCGCGAATGCAGACAGCAGCGAGATCGCGATCTTGCCGATCGAGATTGCCAGCGCCATGATCAGGCTCACGTACATCATGCGGCCGACGGGCGCGCCGGACGAACCGCCCGACGAGCCGCCGAAGAGGGCCTTCATGTAGTTGTCCACGAAGTGCGGACCGGGAATCAGGGACATCGGCGCTTGAGCGACTTCCTGCGCGGTCTGGGTGGACGCGACGAAAGTGACGTAGAGCGGAAATGCCACCATCGCCACGCCGCAGAGCAGAATGACGTGGGCCAGAATATCCAGCCAGGGACGGCGTTCAACCATTGTTATCAGCCTCGAACAAAATCAGTACTGCACTTTGCGGTCGACGTAGCGGAACTGCACGACCGTCAAGGCAACCACAATGAACATCAGGACGACGGACTGGGCGGCGGACGAACCGAGGTCCAGGCCGCGGAAGCCGTCGCTGTACACCTTGTAGACCAGGATCGAGGTCGACGTGCCGGGCCCGCCCTGCGTCGTCGTGTCGATCACGGCGAAGGTGTCGAAGAATGCATAGATGATGTTGACCACCAGCAGGAAGAACGTGGTGGGCGACAGCAGCGGGAAGACGATGGTCCAGAAGCGGCGCGCGGGGCTGGCGCCGTCGATGGCGGCGGCTTCAATCAGCGAGCGCGGGATCGATTGCAGGCCGGCCAGGAAGAACAGGAAGTTGTACGACACCTGCTTCCAGACCGCGGCGACGATCACCAGGACCATGGCCTGGTTGCCGTCAAGGCGCGGGTTCCAGTCCACGCCCGACTTGCGCAGGGCCACGGCCAGGATGCCGACGGAAGGCGAAAACAGGAACAGCCACAGCACGCCGACGACGGCGGGCGCCACGGCATACGGCCAGATGAGCAGGGTCTTGTAGAGCCCGGCGCCGCGAATCACGCGATCGGCCATCACGGCCAGCACCAGCGACACGCCAAGGCCCACGCCGGCCACCAGCACCGAGAATACGGCGGTGACGCGGAACGAATCCAGGTAGGCCTGTTGCGAGAACAGGTCCATGAAGTTGTCCAGGCCGACGAATTGCGAGGACAGACCGAAGGGATCTTCAAGGCGCATGGACTGCCACATGGCTTGTCCGGCGGGCAGGAAGAAGAACACCACGGTAATGATCAGCTGCGGCAGGAGCAGCAGATAGGGCAAGGTCTTGTGCCCGAATACAACGCGTTTTTCCATAGGGGGAACCCAAGGTACAGAAAAGCGGCGGTTGAAATAACCGCCGCCTGAAACCGCCAGCGCGCGTGCCGCGCGTGGCGCCCGGAGCCCGAAAGCACCGGCACTCATAAAAACACGATAGGCTTAAAGCCCCTTAAAAACCAGGGCTTTAAGCCTCGTTTGTCCTTGTCGCAACAGGGTCCTTGTCACGGCATGGAAAATGCCGATTGACAAGGCGGCGGTCAAGCCGCGCGAAAGGGCGTTACTTTACACTCTTCTCGAACTTTTCCAGCAGCTCGTTGCCGCGCTTGACGATGTTCTCGGCGCCGTCCTTGGGGGCAACCTTGCCCGAGACGATGCGTTCGATTTCAGCGTCCTCGATCTCGCGGATCTGGGGCAGGAAGCCCAGACGCAGACCGCGCGATTGGGCGGTGGTTTCGACGTTCAATTGCTTGACGCCCACTTCGGTGCCCGGGTTCTTGTCGTAGAAGCCTTCCTTCTTGGTCAGCTCGTACGCGGCCTTGGTGACGGGCACGTAGCCGGTCTGCTGGTGCCAGCGGGCGGCGATTTCGGGGCTGGCCAGGAACTTGAAGAACGCGGTCACGCCCTTGTAGGTTTCGGGCTTCTTGTTGGCGAAGACCCACAGCGAGGCGCCGCCGATGATGGTGTTCTGCGGCGCGCCTTTCACGTCGGCGTAGTAGGGCAGCGTGGAGGTGCCGAACTCGAACTTGGCGTTCTTGGCGATGTTGGCGCGCAGGCCGGACGAACCGGTGATCATGGCGCACTTGCCGCTGATGAACAGCGAGTTGGGCTCGTCGCCGCGGCCGCCGTACATGAAGATGCCTTCCTTGCCGAGCTTGGCGAGGTTCTCGAGGTGGCGCACGTGCAGCGGGGTGTTGATGGCGATGCGCGCATCCAGGCCGCCGAAGCCGTTGTCCTTGGTGGCGTACGGCACGTTATGCCAGGCCGAGAAGGTCTCGAGCTGGGTCCAGGACGGCCACGACGTGGTGTAGCCGCATTCCTGGCCCGCGGCCTTCAGCTTCTGGCCGGCTGCGGCCAGTTCTTCCCAGGTCTTGGGGGGATTGTCGGCGTCCAGGCCAGCCTTCTTGAAGGCGTCCTTGTTGTAGTAGAAGACGACGGTCGAGCTGTTGAACGGCATCGACACCAGCTTGCCGTCGGCCGACGAGTAATAGCCAGCCACGGCGCCGATGAATTCCTTCGGATCGATCGGGTTGCCGGCTTCTTCGGACATCTGCTGCACCGGCTTGATGGCGCCCTTGGCGTACATCATGGTGGCGGTGCCCACTTCAAAGACCTGCAGGATGTCCGGGGCGTTGCCGGCGCGGAACGCGGCGATGCCGGCGTTCATGGATTCACCGTAGTTGCCCTTGTAGATGGCCTTGACCTGGTAGTCGGGGTTCTTCTTGTTGAATTCGTCGACCAGGCCATTGACGCGGTCGCCCAGAGCGCCTTCCATCGAATGCCAGAACTGGATCTCGGTGGCTGCTTGCGCGGAAGCGCCGGCGAAAGCCGTCATGATGGCGGCAAAAGTCAGTGCAATACGATGGGATCGCATAAAGGGTTCTCCAGTTGGGCGTGTTGCGAACGGGTTGTCCGGCCGCATGAAACACGACACCTTATGAATTGTTTGTGACAAAACCGTGACTTTCACATCCCTACAGACGCCTGTCAAATTGCGCGTTTTAGGCGCGAACGAACATTTTGCGATTCCTTGTGCAGGGAGCCGACCGTTTACAATCGCCGCCTATGGAAAACGAACTTTCGATTGCGTTCATTGGCGATAGCTGCGGGACGGCCGCGCGGGCCTCGCGGCAGGCCCGCAGAGTATGCGCCGCCAGGGGCGTTCATGTCATTGACATTAACCAGGATGCGCGGGCACCGCGGCCATGCGGGACGCGCATCGCGCGCGCCTTTGCCAGCGGGTCCGCACGCATCGCGCGTGGCGTGTTCGCGGCCGCGACTCGGAACATGCCAGGTGTTGTGGCCAGGACACGTCAATGTGGTCAAGAAGGGGCCGTGAAAGGCCGTTCGGCGGGCGGTCGCCGTCAGCCGCGGTGCGCGCCGGAGTGCGCGCGATGACCACGGTCGCCGCGCGCTTTCCCGCCATGACCCGCCTGCAGTTCGGCATCTCGGTGCTGTGCATGCTGGCCGTGGTGGTCGGCTCCAACATCCTGGTGCAGGTGCCGCTTAACGATTGGCTCACGTGGGGCGGGCTGTCCTACCCGGTAGCTTTCCTGGTCACCGACGTCCTGAACCGCCGCTTTGGTCCGGCCGCGGCCCGGCGTGTGGTGTGGTTCGGCTTTGCCGCCGCGCTCGCGGTGTCGGTGTGGGTGGCGTCTCCCCGCATCGCGCTGGCGTCGGGATTGGCCTATATATGTGCGCAGCTCGTCGACATTCAGGTGTTCGACCGCCTGCGCGACCAGCGTTGGTGGCGCGCGCCGCTGGCGTCGGGCGTGCTGGGCGCCATCCTGGATACGGCCGTGTTCTTCAGCGTGGCGTTCGCGGCCACCGGCGCGCCCTGGGTAACGTGGATGTTGGGCGACCTGGCCATCAAGCTGGTCGTCAATATCAGCATGCTGGCGCCGTTCCGGGCATTGATGTGGAATCTGGCAAGGCCCGCGAACGCCTGATTCCCCCGTTTTTGTTCTTGAAGCCGCGCCTTCCTGGCTGCCTGCAGCGCAGGACGCGCGGCTTTTTATTAATGGCCGCGAGTATTAATTGATGCGGTTGTAGTAAGTCCTGCGTAAGGACTGTATTTAAATATGCGATTAAACGCCGTATTAATGATTTTTCATAAAACCCGGCAAGCATAAATCCCAGCGAAACGCCAGCCAACTTTGGGGTCGGAATTGCGATTTCTCCATTGATTTCACGCCTTTACGCGGGCTATGCGTCACGATTAAATGCCGCGCTTGAAATATTGGGGATTACACGCAGTGACAGTATGACGGCTTGCTTTCAGAATACCGCCCACACCGTGTTTTTGCCCAAGAAGCCGGCGACGGGCAATGCGGACAAAGGGGTACTCTCCCGATAAACCGTGTTGGACAGAGCCGCTCAAAACCTCGCTGGAGAACTCCGCATGAAGTTTCTGAATCGCCTTACCCCGGTAGCCATGGCGCTTGGGGCACTTGCCTTGGCTGGCGCCGCGCACGCCGCCGACACGATCAAGATCGGCATTCCCCAGCCCATGACCGGTCCCAACACGCAATACGGCGACCAGATCCAGGCCGGCGCGCTGACCGCCATCGAAACCATCAATGCCAAGGGCGGCGTCAAGGGCAAGAAGCTCGAACCCATCCTGATCGACGACGGCTGCGAACCCAAGCAGGCCGTGCCTGCCGCCAACCGCGTGGTCAACTCCGGCGCCAAATTCGCCGTGGCCCATGCGTGCTCGGGCGTCACGGTTGCCGCCGTGAAGGTCTACGAGGAAGAGGGCATCGTCGGCATCACCCCGGGCGCCACGTCGCCCCTGGTCACCGACACCATCAAGCCGCATTTCTTCTTCCGCACGATCGGCCGCGACGACCAGCAAGGCCCGTACGCCGCCAACTACATCGCCAAGACGCTCAAGCCCCAGAAGGTCGCCGTGCTGCACGACAAGCAGACCTATGGTTCGGGCGTGGCCACCCAGGTCAAGGACGCGCTGGCCAAGCAGAACGTCAACGTCGCGATGTTCGAAGGCATCAACGTCGGCGACAGCGACTACTCGGCCATCATCACCAAGCTCAAGTCGGCTGGCGTCGATCTGGTGTATTTCGGCGGCTACCACCCCGAGCTCGGCCTGCTGCTGCGCCAGTCGCGTGAACAGGGTCTGAAGGTCCAGTTCATGGGTCCGGAAGGCACGGCCAACCAGGACCTGGTGGCAATCGCCGGCCCGGCCATCGAAGGCCTGCTCGTGACGCTGCCCGCCGACTTCACCAAGCTGCCGGGCAACGAAAGCATCGTCAAGGCCTTCAAGGACGCCAAGCGCGATCCGGACGGCGCCTTCCAGATGCCGGCCTACGCCGCGGTCCAGATCCTGGCCGACAGCATCAACGCCGTTGGCGAAGATCCCGCCAAGGTTGCCGACTACATGCACAAGACCACCTTCAATACCGGCATCGGCAAGGTCGAATACGATGCCAAGGGCGATCTGAAGGACTTCGAGTTCGCTGTCTATAAATGGGACAAGGACGGAAAGAAGACCCAGCTGTAAACTCGCGATCCCGCCGGCGTGTTGCCGGCGTGTAGGGCCTGCCGTCTCCGTCTTGCCGAAATCCGCGTAGCGATGCGCCAAAAGCGCTGTGCGGCCGGCAAGGCGGCGACGACAGGCCCTTATAAAATACGCCCAGGTTTCCGGCTCCGGGTCTCTCTACCGGGGCCGGAACCATTTGGAGCAATAGAATCATGTCTGATCTCATACCCCAACTGACCCAGCAATTCTTCAACGGATTGTCCCTGGGAGCGATCTATGCGTTGATCGCCATCGGCTACACAATGGTCTACGGCATCATCGGTATGATCAACTTCGCCCATGGCGAAATCTATATGATCGGCGCCTATGTGGGCCTGGTCACCTTGACGGCCATCGGCACCAATAGCGGATTGCCGACCCCCTTCATCATCGCGGCCATGCTGCTCGTGGCCATCACGGTCACCGGCATCTACGGCTTTTCGGTCGAGCGCGTGGCGTATCGTCCGGTGCGCGGCAGCCCCCGGCTGGTGGCGCTGATCTCCGCCATCGGGATGTCGATCTTCCTGCAGAACTGGGTGGCCCTCGGTCAGGGTGCGCGCGACATGGCCGTGCCTTCGCTGGTGTCCGGCGCCGTGCAGTTCCACATGGGATCGGACTTCGACGTGACGGTGCCGTATTCGCGCATCATGATCATCGTGGTCACCGTGGTGCTGATGATCGGGCTGACGCTGTTCATCAAGTACTCCCGCATGGGCCGTGCCTCGCGCGCCTGCTCGCAGGACATGCACATGGCCAATCTGCTGGGCATCGACACCAACCGCGTGATCTCGTTCACGTTCGTGATGGGCGCGATCCTGGCGGCGGTGGGCGGCGTGCTGATCGCCATCACCATCGGCAAGCTCAATCCCTTCATCGGCTTTCTGGCCGGCATCAAGGCCTTCACGGCGGCGGTGCTGGGCGGTATCGGCAGCATTCCCGGCGCCATGCTGGGCGGCGTGCTGCTGGGCCTGGCCGAGACCTTCGCGGCCGCATACATCTCGTCGCAGTACAAGGACATCGTGGCGTTTTCGCTGCTGGTCCTGATTCTGCTGTTCCGTCCCACCGGGCTGCTGGGCAAACCTGAGGTGGAAAAAGTCTGATGTCGACCAACAATCTCAAAAACGCCACGATGGCGGCCGTGCTGACGGCGGTCATCGTCACCCCGGTCTTTGGCCTGCAGCTCATCCGCCAGGGTGCGCGCACGTCGATGGAGTCGAACTGGTCGCTGGTGGCGCTGGCCGCCGCCGTGGTGTTCGTCTTCCAGCTGCTGCGGCCCTGGCTGGCCATTCCGTTCAAAAAGCTCAAGACCAGCCTGCCGACGCTGTCCTCGGCCCCGGCCAGGAACCACAAGCCGCTGATGATCTTGCTGCTGGCCATCGCGGTGATCTGGCCGTTCTTCGCGGGGCGCAGCTCCGTGGACATCGCCACGCTGGTGCTGATCTACGTGATGCTGGGCCTGGGCCTGAACATCGTGGTGGGTTTTGCGGGGCTGCTGGACCTGGGCTTCGTGGGCTTTTACGCGGTGGGCGCCTACACCTACGCGCTGCTCTACCACTGGGGCGGCTGGAGCTTCTGGGAAGCGCTGCCGTTTGCCGGCGCCATGTCCGCGCTGTTCGGCTTTGTGCTGGGCTTTCCCGTGTTGCGGCTGCGCGGCGACTACCTGGCCATCGTGACGCTGGGTTTCGGTGAAATCATCCGCCTGCTGCTGATCAACCTGAACAAGATGACCGGTGGTCCGGACGGGATTTCCGGTATCCCGAAGCCCACGTTCTTTGGCCTGGAAATGACGCGCCGCCCCAGCACCGAGGGTGGGACGACATTCCACGATTTCTTCGGGCTGACGTTCCAGAACCAGGACATGGTCATCTATCTGTACATGATGGCGCTGCTGCTGGCGCTGGTGACGCTGTTTGTGTCCACGCGCCTGATCCGCATGCCGGTCGGCCGCGCCTGGGAGGCGCTGCGCGAGGACGAGATCGCCTGCCGTTCGCTGGGCCTGAACCCCACGCGCATCAAGCTGTCCGCGTTCACGCTGGGTGCCATGTTTGCCGGCTTTGGCGGCGCGTTCTTCGCGGCGCGGCAGGGCATGGTGAATCCGGAGTCCTTCACGTTCATCGAATCCGCGCTGATCCTGGCGATCGTGGTGCTGGGGGGCATGGGTTCTCAGGTAGGCGTGATCCTCGCTGCCATCCTGCTGACCGTGCTGCCCGAACTGGCGCGCGAGTTCGCCGAATACCGGATGCTGATGTTCGGTCTGGTGATGGTGTTGATGATGATGTGGCGTCCGCAGGGGTTGTTGCCCATGAAGCGTCCCCACGTGGAGCTGGCTAAATGAGCGAGGCATTGCTGAAAGTATCCGGCCTGACCATGCGGTTCGGCGGCCTCCTGGCCGTCGATAGCGTGGGTTTCGAGGTCATGACCGACGAGGTCTTTGCCATCATCGGCCCGAACGGCGCCGGCAAGACCACCGTCTTCAACTGCGTGGGCGGGTTCTATGCGCCCACTGCCGGCGAGATCATCATGGACGGCAAGCCCATCACGGGTCTTGCCAGCCACAAGGTGGCGCGCCACGGCCTGGTGCGCACGTTCCAGAACGTGCGCCTGTTCAAGCAGCTTACGGTGCTGGAAAACCTGCTGGTTGCGCAGCACACGCAGGTCGAGTCGCGCCTGTTGCCGGGCCTGCTCAAGACCAGGGGCTATCGCCAGTCCGAATCCGAGGCGCTGTCGCGCGCGGCGCAATGGCTGGACTTCATGGGCCTGCGAGAATTCGCCAACCGCGAAGCCGGCAATCTGGCCTACGGCCACCAGCGGCGCCTGGAGATCGCGCGCTGCATGATCACCAAGCCGCGCCTCTTGATGCTGGACGAACCCGCGGCGGGTCTGAATCCGCAGGAAAAGCGCGATCTGCAATCGCTCATCGACCAGTTGCGGCGCGAATTCGGCGTCGCGGTGCTGCTGATCGAGCACGACATGAGCCTCATCATGGGCATTTCGGACCGGATTCTGGTCATGGAACATGGCAAGCCCATCACGACCGGCACCCCGGATCAGGTGCGCAACGACGAGCGCGTCATCAAGGCGTATCTGGGGGAGGAATGATGCTCAAGCTGGAAAACATACACACCTTCTACGGCGCCATTCAGGCATTGAACGGCGTGTCGGTCGATGTGAACAAGGGTGAGATCGTCACGCTGATCGGCGCCAACGGCGCGGGCAAGACCACGCTGCTGATGACGGTCTGCGGCAATCCGCGTGCGCGCGAAGGCAAGATCACGTTCGAAGGCGAAGACATCACGAACAAGGACACGCACCACATCATGCGCAGTGGCATCGCCATTTCGCCTGAAGGCCGTCGCGTGTTCAAGGACCTGACCGTCGCCGAGAACCTGATGATGGGCGGCTTCTTTTCCAAGCGCGACGAGATCGAGGCGGGCATCGACCACGTCTACGGCTTGTTCCCGCGCTTGAAAGAGCGCGCCAGCCAGCGCGCCGGCCTGATGTCGGGCGGCGAGCAGCAGATGCTGGCCATCGGCCGCGCGCTGATGACCCGGCCGCGCCTGCTGTTGCTGGACGAACCGACGCTGGGCCTGGCCCCGCTGGTGATCGCCCAGATCTTCGACATCATTCGCGAAATCCGGGAGCAGGGCGTGACCGTGTTCCTGGTCGAGCAGAACGCGAACAAGGCCCTGGGCGTGGCGGACCGCGGCTACGTGCTGGAAAACGGCCGCGTGGTCCTGCAGGACACCGGCGCCAATCTGCTGGTCAACGACCAGGTCCGCAAGGCTTACCTGGGCGGTTGACCTCTTCCCCGCGAAGGAAGTGGGCGCATCGAAAGATGCGCCTTTTTTTTGCTGCCCTTACGCCGCGATCCGTTCCGCGGGCTGGTCAGCCTGGTAGTGCGCGATGGCGGCGCGGGCCAGGGCGTCGATGGAGTCCGTGAGGGTCACGCCCAGGCTGGGGCGCAGGGCGTGCGGCACGGCCAGGGGCAGTTCCGTGCAGCCCAGGACGACGGCGTCGGCGCCGCGCGCCTTCAGGCGGGCGATGCATTCGGCGGCGGGGGCGAAGGCGTCTTCGAGCTGGTTGCCCTTGACCGCGCGGATCGAGCCCATGCAGAAGCGTTCGACTTCGTCGTCGTCAGGCACGATGCACTCGTAGCCCTGGGCTTCGAGGTGCCGCTGGTACAGGCCAAGCTTTAGCGTGGCGGCGGTGCCCATCAGGCCGATGCGGCCGCGGGGCAGGCCCAGACGGCGCAGGTCTTCGATGACCGCCTCGATGATGTGCAGCACCGGCACGCCGGTGGACGCGGCGATCTCGTCGAACCACAGGTGGGCGGTGTTGCACGGGATGGCGATGAGCCGGGCGCCGGCCTGTTCCAGGAAGCGCACGCCGTCGACCATGTGGGGCAGCGGATTTTCGCCGCCGGCCATGTAGGCGCTGGATCGGTCGGGAATGCGGGGATCGTTGCGCAGCAGGGTGGGAATGTGTTGCTGGTCAACCGTGGCGGGCGTCAGCGCCGCCAGGCGGAGGGCAAAGGCCGCGCCGGCCATGGGCCCCATTCCGCCCAATACACCCAGGTAGCAGCCCTGGGAAAACGTCTTCACTTTAAGTACTCCGTGCTCATGCTTGACCGGGCGACAGGACCTGACCCGGGCGTTCGGCGCCGGTCCGTTCCCCGTCCCAGACCTGCCTGCCGTTGACCCACACGGCGTGGATGCCCCGGCTTGCCTGAATGGGCGCTGAAAAAGTGGCCACGTCGGTGACGGTGGCGGGATCGAACAGCACCAGGTCAGCATGATACCCCTCCCGGAGCAGGCCGCGTTCGGCCACGCCGTACTGGTCTGCGGCCAACCCCGTCATCTTGTGGATGGCCGATTCCAGGGACAACAGGTTCTGCTCGCGCACCATCGTGCGCAGGACGTTGGTGAAGGTGCCCCACTGGCGGGGGTGCGGATGGGGATCGAAGGGCAGCCCGTCCGAGCCGACCATGGTCAGCGGATGGGCAAAGATGCGGTTGACGTCGGCGGGATCCATCAGGAAGTAGATGGCGCCGGCCGGGGCCAGACGGGCCACGGCAGCCTCGTCGTCCAGGCCCAGTTCGGCCATCACTTCGCTGAAGTCGCGGCCCGTCGCTTTGGGGTAGCCCTTGGACCAGGTGATCATCGTCCGGCTGGCAAGCCGCGCGCGATCGAGCCGGAGCATGGTGGAGGTGGCGGGATAGGGGTGGCAGTCCAGGCAGACGGGCTGCGAGGCTGCGGCGCGGCTGATGATATCCAGCGTTTCGCGGCTGCGTCCGTGATTGCGTTCGCCCGCCAGCTTGTGGTGCGAGAAGACGACGCGGCAATCGATTTCGCGTCCGATATGCAGCGCCTCTTCGATGGCCGGCACGATGTGGTCAGCCTCGTCGCGCAGGTGGGTGGCATAGATGCCCGCGCGGCCGCGCAGCGGCTGGCACACGTCGACGATCTCGTCCGTGGGCGCGGCGCTGGCCGGCGGATAGAAGGTGCCGGTGGACACGCCGAATGCGCCGGCGTC
The DNA here is from genome assembly GCF_029866465.1 of Achromobacter mucicolens. Classification (NCBI taxonomy): domain Bacteria; kingdom Pseudomonadati; phylum Pseudomonadota; class Betaproteobacteria; order Burkholderiales; family Alcaligenaceae; genus Achromobacter; species Achromobacter mucicolens. Next base: position 2,668,590 of record NZ_CP123364.1, read on the forward strand.
CAGCGCTTCCTGCATGAGTTCGCGCATGGCGGCCCGCTCGGCGCCATTGGCCGCGCGCGACGTGTCGTCCATGACGGCGACGCGCAAGGTGGTGTGACCCACCAGCGGAATCACGTTGACCGCGGCGGGCGTGTCGCGCAGGGCGTCCATCCAGGACCGGAAGGTGCCGAAGCGAAAGAGCGCCGACGGACCCAGCAGGTCCAGCGGCTGCGGGATCTGCGTGCGCGCCAGGGGCGCCAGGCTGATCCCGCAGTTGCCGGTGACGACCGTCGTGATGCCTTGCGACACCTTGGGCAGCATGTCGGGATGCGCCAGCAGATACCCGTCGTCGTGGGTGTGCGAGTCGATGAAGCCCGGCGCCAGGACCAGGCCCCGGCCATCGATGACCGGCACGCCGGCGGGGTGGGCAAAGCTGCCCACTGCCGCGATGCGCCCGCCGCGCACAGCCAGGTCGCCGCCGATGGCGGGCCCACCCGATCCGTCGATGAGCGTGGCGCCCGCGACGATGAAGTCAGCCTGCAAGGTGTCTGCCGTCATGGAGAATGCTCAGTCGAGTTTTTCGATGCCGGCGTTGTCGATGATCTGCTGCCACTTGGCGGTTTCGCGATCGATCAGTTGCTTGAACTCGGCGGGCGAACCGGATGCCGGTTCGGCGCCCAGCGTGGCCAGGCCCTGGCGCACTTCCGGCGCCTGCAGCGCCTTCTGGATGGCGGCGTTCAGCGTGGCGACCACGTCATCGGGCGTGCCCTTGGGCGCCACGACGCCACCCCAGGCGACCGTCTCGTAACCCTTCAGGCCGGATTCGTCCAGTGTCGGCACGTCGGGCATCAGCGACAGGCGCTTCAGGCTGCTGACACCGATGGCGCGGACCTTGCCGCTCTTGACGAGCGGTGCGGCTTCCGAGGTGTTGACGAACAGGTAGTCCAGGCGGCCGCCAAGCAGATCCTGGATGGCGGCGGGGCCGCCGTTATAGGGGATGAACATCACGTCCAGCTTGGCCATGCTCTTGAACAGCTCGCCGCCCATGTGGCCGGTGGTGCCCACGCCCGAGGCGCCGTACGACAGGCGGCCCGGCTCGTTGCGGGCGCGGTCGATCAGGTCCTGCACGCTCTTGATGGGCGATTCGGCCGGCACGATCAGCGCGTTGTAGAGGTCGAACATGTGCGCGACCGGCGTCAGGTCCTTGTCCACGTCGTACGGCAGGCGCTTGAAGAGCGAGCGGTTGACCGCCAGCGTGTTGATATTGCCGTAGCCGACGGTATAGCCGTCCGGGGCGGCGCGCTTGATGAGCGCGATGCCGATGTTGCCGGCCGCGCCGGGGCGGTTCTCGACGACCATCGTGGCGCCGGTGTCGCGGGCCATCTGGGTCGTGATCAGGCGTGACAGCACGTCGGGCGAGCCGCCGGCGGCGGACGGGACCACGAAGGTGATGGGCTTGTCGGGATAGCCGGCGGCCGAGGCGGCGCCGATGAAGGCGACGCTGAGCGCCGCCATGGAAAGACTGCGAAGGAGCGTGCTGCGCATGATGGAATTCCCCTGGTTTTGTTTTGTGGAGCGGGCAGATTACACCTGGGCATGCGGCACTGCGTCATCGAAAAATGTCTCAAACCTATAATCCCCCGTTATCGGAATAGGGGAAAAAAATGGATGCGGATGCGTATGCCGACGAGGTCGGCCCCAGCGCCGGAAGGCCACTGAACTTGCGTCAGATCGAGGTGTTCCGCGCGATCATGATGGCCGGTTCGATCAGCGGGGCGGGGCGCATGCTGCATGTGTCGCAGCCGGCGGTGAGCCGGGTGCTGGCGCTGACGGAAAGCCGCCTGGGCTACCGGCTGTTCGAGCGGGTCAAGAGCCGGCTGTCGCCCACCGCCGAGGCCCGGCGCCTGTATGCCGAGGTCGAGCAGGTGTATGGCGGCATTCAGCGGGTGAACGACCTGGCCGCAAGCCTTGGCCGGTCGGGCGCGGGGATGCTCAAGATCGTGGCCAGCGCCAGTTTCGGGCAGCGTCTGATCCCGATGGCGCTGGAGCGGTTTCGCGGCCGCAATGCAGGCGCGCGCGTGGATTACCGCAGCGTGACTTTCGACGAACTGGCGGCGTATTTCCTGTCGGGTCAGGCCGACATCGGCATTTCCATGCAGCCGCCGGATCACCCCAACCTGACGTCCGTGCGGCTGGCGCGCGTGCCGGTGGTCTGTGTGCTGCCGCCCGGGCATCCGCTGGCCACTCATGAGGTGGTGCAGCCGGAAGACTTTTCGTCGGCGGCGTGGATCGGCTATCCGCGCGACACGCCGCTAGGACGCGCGCTGCAGCCATTCTTTGGAGAGGGCCCGCGATGCGCGGCAGCGGTCGAGGTGCATTCGCCCGTGACGGCCTGTTCGTTCGTGCAGCAGGGGCTGGGACCGGCGCTGGTCGACGCATGGTGCGTCACGCCGGACCAGGCCGCCCACATGGCGCTTCGCCCGATCGAGCCCGAGGCAAGCGTGGAAATCTGGGCGACGCATTCCAACCTGAGTGCGCCGCCCTTGCTGGCGCGGCGCTTTCTGGCCGCCGTGAAAAAGATCCTGGAAAGCGAGACGCTGCCCGGCGCGGCGCCTGCGTAGGCGAGCCGGGCAGCGGCAGCCGTTACAGGCCTTCGGCCTTCAGCGCGGCCTGCACGCCCGCGTCGGCCTGCATGCGTTCGAAGAACGCTTGCAGATGGTTCAGGCCGGACAGGTCGATTTCCTTCGCGTGGGCCCAGCGCAGCACGACAAACAGATACGCGTCCGCCACAGACGGCGCGGCGCCGGCCAGATAGGACTTGCCCGCCAGTTGCGCATCCAGCTGCCCGAACAGCTTGGTCAGAAGCGCCGACGCGGAGCCCGCCAATTCCTTTTGCGCGCCTTCGTCCTTCAGGTAGCGCTGCGCGCCGAACAGCAGCGAGAAGGTCTTGTGGACGTCGGAATTGATGAAGCCGACCCAGCGGCGCACTTCGGCGCGCGAACGCGCGGTGCCGTCGCCCAGCAGGGGGATTTCCGGGGCCTGTTCGGCCAGGTATTCCAGGATGGCGACATTCTGCGTGAGGGTCCAGTCGCCATCGGTCAGCGCGGGCACGGCGCCCAGCGGATTGATCCGCAGAAACTCCGGCTCCTTCAGCGCTTCACGGCTGAGTTTGTGCGTCTCGTACGGCTTGCCGATCCACTCGAGGACGATGTGGGAAGCGAGCGAGCACGCGCCGGGCATGTAGTACAGTTTCATCTGGTCGAGTCTCCTGAGAGCAAGAACGGGAGAGCTCCCGTCCGTGGGCGCTATGGTACGCCAACCGGGTGTGCCAATTGCGAGCGGCCCCCGCGTCTCACTGTCATGCCTTGCGCGCCTGCTTTTCAATCTGTCGCCGCCGGAGATGTCCATGCAGTCACGCACCGCCGCGAGCACGCGCGCAATTCCCCTGATCCTGTCCTTGGCCGTGGCCTTTGCGGCCGCGCCCGCCGTTGCACAAGCCTCGCAGGAACCGCCGTCGGCGCCCGCCCGGGTGGCACCCGTCGTCGGCGGCCTGGACCACCCCTGGTCCATGGCGTTCCTGCCCGATGGCGGCATCCTGATCACCGAACGGCCCGGGAACCTGCGGCTGCTGCGTACGCCCGGCGGGCTGTCCAAGCCGCTCTCTGGCGTGCCGCAGGTTGCTGCGCGCGGGCAAGGGGGACTGCTGGACGTGGCGCTGTCGCCTGACTTTGCGACCGACCGCTACGTGTACCTGGCGTATGCGGAGTCGGATGGCGACAAGAGCGGCACGGCCGTGGGTCGCGGGCGGCTGGCCGATGACGCCAGCGGCCTTGAGGGATTCAAGGTGCTGTTCCGCCAGGAGCCCAAGCTGTCGTCCGGCCAGCACTTCGGATCGCGCCTGGTGTTCGACGGCAAGGGCTACCTGTATATCGCGCTGGGCGAGAACAATCAGCGCCCGACGGCACAAGACCTGGACAAGCTGCAAGGCAAGGTCGTGCGGCTCAAGACGGATGGCTCCGTGCCGGCGGACAACCCCTTTGTGGGTAAGCAGGGCGCGCGCCCCGAGATCTGGTCGTACGGTCATCGCAATCCGCAGGGCATGGCGCTCAATCCCTGGACCGGCGAACTCTGGGAAAACGAACACGGGCCGCGTGGCGGCGACGAGATCAATGTCGTGAAGCCGGGCAAGAATTACGGCTGGCCGCTGGCCACCTACGGCATCAACTATTCGGGCTTCGCCATTCCGGAAGCCAAGGGCGAAACCCTGCCGGGCATGGAGCCGCCGATCCATTGGTGGCCGAAATCGCCCGCCATCAGCGGCATGGCGTTCTACGACGCGGACCGGTTTCCGGCCTGGCGCAATTCGCTCTTCATCGGCGCGCTGGGCAATCAGAACCTCATCCGCCTGACTGTCGACGGCAATCGCGTGGTCGAGAAGGAACGGCTGCTGGTCGACCGCAAGCGGCGGATTCGGGACGTGCGGCAGGGGCCGGACGGTTATGTGTATGTGCTGACGGACGCCTCGCCTGGCGAATTGCTGCGGGTGGCGCCGGCCGAAACGGGAGGGTGACGGCCATGAAATCCTACGAGCTCATCGGGTCCGCGGGTTGCGGCTCGGCCATTGTCGAGATGGCGCTGGTGCTGGCCAATGTGCCGCACACGCTGACGGATGTGCCATATCTGAAGCCGGGGCCCGAGCGGAACCGGCTTTTGCATCTGAATCCGCTGGGGCAGGTGCCCACGCTCATCCTGCCCGACGGCGAGGTGATGACCGAAAGCGCGGCGATGATCCTGCACCTGAACGATGTGGCGCCGCAGGCCGGGCTGGCGCCCGCGCCGGACAAGCCGGAGCGGGCGCATTTTCTTAACCTGTTGATGCGGCTGGTGTCGGCGGTATATCCCACCTTTACCTACGGCGATGAGCCCGCGCAATGGACGACGCCGGGCGCGGGGGCCGACCTGCTGCGTGAGCGCGTGCACACGCGCCGCGCCGAGCTGTGGCAGGAGCTTGAACGCCAGGCCGGCGCGCCGCACATGCTGGGGCGGCGCTTTTCGGCGCTGGACCTGTACGTGACGGTCATGACGCACTGGCGTCCGGGACCGTCGTGGTTCGGCGCCATGTGCCCGGCGCTGACGGCGGTGGCGCGCGAGGCCGAACAAGAGCCGAACGTCGCAAAGGTGTTGCAGCGGCACTTTCCGCCGCCCACCGAATAGTGCTGGCGGGCAGGGCGGTCGTCAGCGCGCGGCGCGGCGCCGCGACTTGCCCCGCGCCTCGCGAACGGCGATGTACACGCCGCTGCCTGCAATGAAGACGGCGCCCAGGTACGCGTAGGCGTCGGGCGCCTCGCGCCAGAAGATCCATCCCAGGATCGTGGCCCAGACGAGGCCCGTGTAGTCAAAGGGGGCGACGACGGACGCCGGTCCGATACGGAATCCCTGCGTGATCAGCGTCAGTCCCAGCGTGCTGAACAAGGCCACCGCGCCGAAGTACGGCAGGTCTTCGGCGGCCGGCGCGCGCCAGACCCACGCCAGCCCCAGCGAGCTCCACACCAGTTGGCCCAGCACGATGTAAAAGGTGATGGTCAGCATGCCTTCGGCGCGGTTGATGCCGCGCGCCGTGATCATCATGACCGCGTAGAGCAGGGCGGTGGTCAGCGGCAGCAATGTGGCCGCCTGAAAGGCCTGCGTGCCGGGACGCACCACGATCAGCACGCCCGCAAAACCCGCCAGCACGGCTAGCCAGCGCTTGCCGTCCACGCGTTCCTTCAGGATCAGCACGGAAAGCGCCGTGACGAATAGCGGCGCGGCGAACGCGATGGCGGTGGTCTCGGCCAGCGGCAGCGCCTGCAATCCCAGGTAGAAGCAACTGGCCGAGATAACGTTGATGGCGCCGCGCGTCAGGTGCAGTCCGGGATGCATCGTACGCAGCACGCGGCGGCCGCCCAGCCATAACGCCAGCGCGGTCACGAAAGGCAGCGCGATCAGCGCGCGCATGAAGAGGATCTGCAGCGGGTTGTACGTTGCGCCCAGCCATTTGGCGCTGGCGTCGCTGAGGGTCAGAAAGAAGATGCCGCCCGCCACGCAGGCAATGCCTGCGGCGGCGGAGTGTTCACGGACGGCGGGTAATGCGGTGGTTGGGGACATCAGAGACCTGCAAGGGCGTCGGTTCCTGCCGCCGGGAATGAATGACGGGAAGTACGGGTTCAGGGCTGCGCGCGGTAGGCAGCCCAGGCGACCATGGCCCACGCGGCCAGGAATGCCGTTCCGCCAAACGGCGTGACGGCGCCCAGCCAGCCTTTGCCGGTCAGCGTCAGCACATACAGGCTGCCCGAAAACAGCACGATGCCGACAAACATCACGACGCCTGCCGCCGACAGCAGGGGCGAGCCGAAACGCGCGCCGAGCAGCGCGATGACGAAAAGACCGAGGGCGTGGACCAGGTGGTACATCACCCCGGTCTGCCAGACAGCCAGCATTTCTGGCGTCAGGATGCGTTTGAGGCCATGCGCGCCGAAGGCACCGGCGCCCACCGCCACCATGAGATTGAGCGCCGCGAGTATCGTGAGCTGCCGGTCCGTCATTGCCTGTCCTTGAGAGAAATGCGAGGGGGTAAATTTGCCGCCGCCTATGATAGGCCGAAACAGGGGGCGTGACGGGCGGCGCGCCGCTTCCAACGGGAGCGCCGCCGCCTGGCACTGCGATGCCGGGTATGTCCTGTGGAGGCGGCCGGCAGCGCCTTGCGTGGGTATTTCCAAATGGGATATTATAAATTCAATTTGGTAATTCAGCCGCTCATGGCGTGGCCGGTCCCCCGGTTTGCCGCCCGTGCGCGGCGCCCGGAGCAGACCATGACCATCGCCCTTGCCGATAAATCACCGACCAAGCGCGGCGCCACCGCCAAGCGTCCGCCGCGCGCCCGCCAGCTGTTCCGCGGCCTGGTCGACAGCCCCCTGACCGACATCGCGCGCGACGTGCATCGCGGCCTGCCTGCGCAGATGGTCGACGATGCGGCTGATTATCTGCAGGTGCCCAAGTCCGAGATCATGGCCATCACGGAGGTCAAGGCGGCGTCGCTGTCGCGGTGGACGCGTGAAGGGCAGGCGCTGCCGCTGGGCGAATCGGACCGGCTTGCCCGCGTCGCCCGCGTGGTGCGCGTTGCGCGCCAGGTGCTGGGCAGCGACGAGGAAGCGGTGCTGTGGCTGAACACGCCTGTGCCCGCGCTGGGCAACGTCAAGCCGCTGTCGCTTCTGACCTCGGACGCCAGCAGCCGCATCGTCGAAGACACGCTTGCCCGTGCCGCAGCGGGCGTCTACGCATGACGGACTACATTTCGCTCTGGCGCATCGGCACCACGGCGGGCAAATACCGGGCGGACGACCTGAGCGGCGCGGGCGCAGCCGCCGTGGGCGGCCGCTACAACAGCCCCGGCACGCCCGTCGTGTATGCCTCGGCCAGCGTGGCACTTTCGGTGCTGGAAACGGTGGTGCACTTTGCCGCTCGCGCGTCCCAGCAGGCGAACCGCTACCTGATCGAACTGGCCGTGCCCACTGCCGTCTTCGAAGCGCGCCAGTCGCTGTCGCTGGCGCAGCTTCAGGACGACTATCCGTTCTGGGATGCGGTGCCCTTCGCGGAGGCCTCGCAGGCCGTGGGCGATAACTGGGTGGCGTCTGGCGTATCGGCGCTGCTGGAACTGCCCAGCGCCATCGTCCCGTATCGCGGCGTGCCGGACTGCAACTTTCTCGTCAACCCGGCGCATCCGGATGCCGAGCACATCGTGGTGGTGCGGCGCGAACGCTTCATCTACGATCCGCGCCTGCGGCCCGCATAGCTTTCAAGGCGACGCGCCCGATGCCGGGCGCGCCGCGCGGGAATGACCGCGGATGGGTCAATCGACCGTCAGCACGGCGCGTCCCACGACCTTGCCTTCGCGCAGTGAGGCCAGCACGCTGTCCGCCTCGGCCAGCGCATGGCGGTGGACCGGCATGGGCGGCACCTTGCCCGCCCGCACCAGTTCCATCAGTTCCTTCAGTTCGGTCAGGTTGCCCACGTAGCTGCCGATGATCGACAGCGCCTTCATCGGAATCAGCGCGATCGGCCAGGTCGAGCCGCCGCCGAACAGGCCCACGATGATGAGCTTGCCGCCCTTGGTCAGGAAGTCGAACGCGAGCGAGGTGGTGGCGGGTGCGCCGACCAGGTCGATCGCAGCCTGTACCGGCTTGCCGCCTGCGGCCTTCATGATCTGCTGCGCGGCGTCGGGCGCGGCGCCGTCGATTGCCGCCAGCGCACCCGCGTCCAGCGCCGCCTGCCGCTTGGCCGGGTCGATGTCGACGACGATGGCGCCCGCGCCGCCCAGTGCCTTGATGAGGGTCAGGCTCATCAGGCCCAGTCCGCCCGCGCCGAAAATCACCACGGGATGTTCGCGGCAGACGTCTGCGCCGATCTTCTTCAATGCGGAATACGTCGTCAGGCCTGAGCACGCGTAGGGCGCGATCTGCGCGGGATCGAGGTCGCCGATGTCGATGAGGTAGCGGGGATGCGGCACCAGGATGTGGTCGGCGTATCCGCCGGCGCGATGCACACCCAGGCAGGCCGGCGCGGTGCAGTGGTTTTCCATGCCGGCCGCGCACGAGGCGCATTTGCCGCAACCGATCCACGGATAGACGAGGTAGTTGCGGTCGGTGGCAAGCCCTTGCGCGTCGGGCCCGGCCGCCACGACGGCGCCGACCGTTTCGTGGCCCATCGTCAGCGGCAGCGACACGCCGCGGTCCTTGAGCGACAGGGTGCGTCCCTGGCCGAGGTCGTAGCCGCCTTCCCACAGGTGGATATCGCTGTGGCATACGCCGGCCGCGCGCACCTTCAACAGCACCTGCGTCCCCTGCGGGGTGGGCGTGGGCTGATCCATTTCCTGCAGGGGCTCGCGGAAATTGACGACGCAATAGCACTTCATGGTTGTCTCCGTTCTATTTCTTGACCAGGGGGCATTCGCTGTCGGCGAGCGACACGAAGACCTTTTCGCCGGGCACCGTGGACAGGATGCGGTAGTAGTCGTTCGGGTACTTGGACTCGGCGGGCTTTTTCACCTCGACCAGATACAGGTCCATGATGACGCGACCGTCTTCGGGGCGCACCCGGGCATTCTTTATCAATTTGGTCGTGATGGGCAATTCCCGCATCTTCTGGTTGACCGCCGCGCCGTCGAAGCTGCCCGCAGCCTGCGCGGCCTGCAGGTAGTGGGTGGTGGCCACGTAGCTCAGGGCCTGGACGATGGACGGCGCGCGGGTGACGCCCATCTTCTTCTGCCAGCGCTGCGTCCACGCGCGGGTGTCCTCGTCCGCGTCCCAGTAGAAGCCGGTGGGAAAGGTGAGGCCCTGCGCGACGGGCAGGCCCATCGCGTGGACGTCGTTGATGAACGTCAGGAACGTCAGCATGCGCTGCTTGCCGCCCGCCAGCCCAAACTCCTGCGCCTGCTTGATGAGGTTGACCAGGTCGCCGCCGGCGCTGGCCAAGCCAACGACGTCGGCCTTGGAAGACTGGGCCTGGACCAGGAACGAGGCAAAGTCCATGGCGCCCAGCGGGTGGCGCGTGCTGCCCACGACCTTGCCGCCGGCGCGCTCGACAAAGCGCGAGGCATTGCTTTCCAGCGATTTGCCGAACACGTAGTCGGTGGTGATGAAATACCAGCTCTTGCCGCCGCCCTCGACCACGCTCTTGACCACTGCGTTGGCCAGCGCGTAGGTGTCCGGCGCCCATTGCGTGCTGAGGTTGCTGCATTGCTTGCCGCTGAAATCGCCGGCGAAGCCGCCGCTGATGAGCGCGGTGCCGCCTTTTTCCCGGGCGACGCCCTGGGCCGCGAGCCCGGCCGAGCTGGCGCCGCCGTCAACCACCGCGACCAGGTTCTGGGTGTCGAACCAGCGGCGCACCAGGGCGGAGGCCACGTCGGCCTTGTTCTGGTTGTCCGCGCCGACCACCTCGACGGTCTTGCCTGCGACCTTGCCGCCGAAATCCTCCACGGCCATGCGTACGGCCATCTCGGACCCGAGCCCGCCCAGGTCGGAATAGATGCCGGAACGATCGTTGGATACGCCCAGCCGCACGACGTCGGACTGAGCTTGCGCCGCGCAGGCGGCCAAAGTGGCGGCCAAGGCCGCCAACACGGGTTTGATACGCATCTGTCTGTCTCCCAACCCTGGAATGGGCCGTTTTATTGATCTGTCGGATGACGCGGTAACTCGGGAAGGCGGCGCCGGTGCTCCAGCCGGCTGAAATTTATTTCATATTGGTGAATGTAAATTCCTATGCAAGAATTTAGGTACCTGTCCATGAAAAGTCAACACGGTGGAACACCCTAGTCCGCGTGGACAGAATCCGATGCCGCGAAGGAGGGAGACGCCGTGGAAGTCAAGCTGGTTGCCCGCACGCTGGAGCTGCTGGAGCTGTTTGCGCAGACCCGGCGTCCCATGCCGCTCACCGAACTGGCGCAGGGCCTGGGCGCGCCGATGTCCAGCTGTCTGGCCCTTGTGCGCACGCTGGTGGCCCGTGGCTATCTGTACGAGGTCCGGCGCCGCGCCGGGTATTACCCGACGGCCAAGCTGCACGGCCTGGCCGCGCAGATCCTCACGGGCGATCCGTGGCTGGACCTGGTGCGTCCGCGTCTTGCCGCGCTGCGCGACGCCGCGAACGAGACCGTGATGCTGGGCAAGATCCAGGATGGCGCCGTCGTGTTCCTGGACGTCGTGGAATCCACCCAGCCGGTGCACTATGCCGCGCGTGCGGGCGAGCGGCGGCCGCTGCACACCAGCTCGGTCGCCAAGGCCATTCTGGCGCGCTTGCCCGCCGCCGAGCGCGAGCAGGTGCTGGCTGCGGCGCAATACACCCGCTACACGGACCACACGCTGACCACGCGCGAAACCCTGCTGGCCGACGTCGAGCGCGCGGCCGCGCAAGGCTGGGCGTCGAACGTGGGCGAGAGCGTCGTCGACCTGACCGGCCTGGCGGTGGCGCTGGATCTGGGGGGCGAATGGTATGCGCTATGCGTGGCCGGCCCCACGCCGCGCGTGTGGGCGCAGCGCGAGGACAACCTGCTGCATCTGCGCGAGGCGGCAGAGGCCATCCGGCGCGACCGCGAGGGGTAGCGCGCCGGTCCAGTGCGCACTGGGCCCTTCAGGGCCCCCGGCGCACCAGCGTGGATTTGCCGAACAAGCTTTCGATGAGGTCCACCGCCAGCTCGGCCGTCCGGTTGCGCACGTCGAGCGCGGGATTCAGTTCCACCACGTCCAGCGAACGCATTAGACCGGTGTCGGCAATCATCTCCATGCAAAGCTGCGCTTCGCGATAGGTGGGGCCGCCCATTACCGTGGTGCCGACTCCCGGCGCGATCTCGGGGTCCAGAAAGTCGACGTCGAAGCTCACGTGCAGGTGCGTGTCGGCGTCCAGGCCGGCCAATGCGGCCTGCATGGTGGCGCGCATGCCCATCTCGTCCAGGTAGCGCATGTCGAAGACCTCGAGGCCAGCCTCGTGCAGCAGGCGTTTTTCGCCCGGGTCGACGCTGCGGATGCCGATCTGGCGCACGCAGGACGGCTCGATGTCCGGGCATTCGCCGGACATGCCGATCAGCGGCGCCGGCCCGTTGCCGCACAGGCAGGCCACGGGCATGCCATGCAGGTTGCCGGTGGGCGTCAGCGCATGGGTGTTGAAGTCGGCGTGGGCGTCCAGCCACAGCACGCGCAGTTTTTTGCCCGCGGCGCGGCAATGGCGCGCGACGGCGCTGACCGAACCGATTCCCAGGCTGTGATCACCACCCAGCAGCACCGGCAGGCGGCCCGCCGCCAGTTCCTCGTGGACCGCATCGTGCACGGCGCGGTTCCACGCGGTCACTTCCTCCAGATGCCGGTAGCCATCCACGGGCGGCAGCCAGGGGTTGGCGGGTCCGTACAGGTTGCCGCGGTCGCGGACCTGAAAACCCAGCGCTTCGATGACCGGGCCCAGGTCCGCGACACGCAGCGCTTCCGGGCCCATCGAGGCGCCGCGGGCGCCGGCGCCGATGTCGGTCGGCGCGCCGATCAAGGTGACGTCGGTGGGCAGGGTTGGGGTGTTCGTCAATTCGCGTGCTCCGTGTTGCGGTTCAAAACTTGCCGTGCGCGGGCGTGAACGTCAGGCCGCCGACAGCACCGCCGCCAGTTGATCGCACGCCCAGTCCACCTCGTCACGCGTGACGATGAGCGGCGGCGACAGGCGCAGGGTATGGCCGTGGGTGTCCTTGACCAGCAAGCCCCTCGCCTGCAAGCGTTCGCACCACAGGCGTGCGCCGCCCGCGTCCGGCTCCAGTTCGACGGCCAGCATCAGGCCGCGTCCGCGGACCTCGCGCACCGGACCGGGCAGGGCGCGCAGGCGCTCCAGGAAGTGGGCGCCAACCACGGCCGCGTTCTCGATCATGCCTTCCTCGGTCAGCACCCGCAACGCGGCGCGCGCGATGGCGCACGCCAGCGGATTGCCGCCGAAGGTGCTGCCGTGCTGGCCGGGCTGGAACACGCCAAGCACGTCCGCGTTGGACAGCACGGCGGATACGGGATAGAAGCCGCCCGACAGCGCCTTGCCGATGAGGGTGACGTCGGCCTCGATGCCTTCGTGTTCCTCGGCCAGCAATTTGCCCGTGCGCCCCAGACCGGTCTGGATCTCGTCCAGGATCAACGTGATGCCGCGCTCCGTGCAGCGCTGGCGCACGCGGCTGAAATAACCCGGCGGCGGCAGCACGACGCCGGCTTCGCCCTGGATCGGCTCGACCAGGAAAGCGACGGTGCGGTCGCTGATGGCGGCGTCAAAGGCCTCAAAATCGCCGAACGGCACGACCTTGAAGCCGGGCGCGAACGGCCCGTAATGGCCATAGGCGTCGGGATCGGTCGAAAACCCCACGATGCCCAGCGTGCGCCCATGGAAATTGTTGGCGCACACGATGATCTCGGCCTGACCCTCCGGCACGCCTCGTACCTCGTAGCCCCACTTGCGCACCGCCTTGATGGCGGTTTCGACGGCCTCGGCGCCGCTGTTCATCGGCAGGATCTTGTGGGCGCCCGTCAGGCGCGCCAGGTCTTCGTAGAAGCCCGCCATCTGGTCATGGCGGAACGCGCGCGAGGTCAGTGTGAGCTTTTGCGCCTGCTCGGTCATGGCGGCCAGGATGCGCGGGTGGCAGTGGCCCTGGTTGACGGCGGAGTACGCGGCCAGGCAGTCCATATAACGGCGGCCGTCGACGTCATGGACCCAGACGCCGCTGCCGCGCGCCAGCACGACATCCAGCGGATGGTAGTTGTGCGCGCCCAACTGGTCTTCGATGCGGTCGCGGCGGCTGGCCGCTGACTGCGCGCTGGGCTGGGGGGTCATCACGGCACTCATGAACGTCTCCCAAGGGCGTACTCAGGCCATCTTAGCGCCGCCGGGGCGGCTTGGCATTGCCATTGCGTGACAAAGGCCTTTCTGGGGCCTGCGGCGCCAGGTGCTGCACAATAGCGCCTGTGCCGGACCGTCGTCCGGCGTTCCGATTCTGTGGATGGCTGACATGCTTGTGCACCAATTGCTTAAGAAACTGACGCGGGGGGCCGCGGTGGCGGCGCTGGGATTGGCTGTGATTGCGCCCGCAGCCGCGCAGGAACAGCCCCTGCGCATCGGCGTCATCGCCAGCGTGGCCAACGAAGCCACCGAATTGGCCATTGCCGAGGCTAAGCAGCAGGGTCTGGACGTCAAGCTGGTGGAATTCAACGACTGGGTGCTGCCCAATATCGCGGTGGCCGATGGTTCGGTGGACGCCAACTTCTTTCAGCACGCGCCGTTTCTTGAACTCTTCAACCAGCGGCGCGGCGCCAACCTGCAACCCATTGCATACGGCTATTCCACGACCATCGGGCTCTTTTCCAAGAAGCTGAAAAAGGGCGATCCGGTGCCCGAGGGCGCCACGATCGCAGTGCCCAACGACCCGGTCAACACCGGCCGCGCCTTGCTGCTGCTGCAGTCGATGGGGCTCATCACGCTCAAGCCGGGTGTGGCGCATCAGGCCAGCCTGGAGGACGTGGTGGCCAATCCGAAGAAGCTCAAGTTCGTGCAGATCGAAGGCTCGCAGTCGGCCCGCACGTTCGACGATGTGACCGCGTCGGTCACGTACACGACCTTCGCCAAGCAGGCGGGCCTGAACGAGAAGGACGGGCTGGCCTTCGACAATACGGACCCCGACAGCATCCGGCGCTACGCCATCCGCTGGGTGGCCAAGCCCGAAAAAGCGCAGGATCCGCGCCTTTTGACGTTCATTGCCATTTATCAGAACTCGCCTGAAGTGAAGGCCACGCTCAAGCGTCTTTACGGCGACCTCATTTCCTTCCCCTGGTAAGGGGGCATTCCATGTCTGACCTCGATGACCGCGACCGGAAACTCTTGACGCTGTTGGCCGACGACGCCACGCCCAGCTATGCGGAGCTGGGCAAACTGCTCAACCTGTCGGCGCCCGCCGTGCACGAACGGGTCAAGCGGCTCAAGCGCGACGGCCTCATCAAGGGCATTGCCGCCAAGCTCGATGGCGCGAAGATGGGCCGGCCGCTGCTGGCCTTCGTGCATGTGGACACGATCAACTGGACCATCACCCAACAGGTGCTGGGTCTGGCCGAACTGAACGAAGTCGAAGAGATCCACACCATCACGGGCAAGAGCGCCATGCTGCTGAAGGTAAGGGTGCGCGACACCCAGGCGCTGGAACTGCTGCTGGCCCGTATCCATCAGATCGAAGGCATCAGCAACACCACCAGCGACATCGCGCTGACCAGTTATCTGGAGCGCGGACCGCTGCCCGAGGCGGCCTGAGCGGCCGCCTTGCGGTCAGCGCGACGAAGCGGCGCGCAGCCGCAGCCGCGTTATCTCAGACGGCGCCCACAGGCGCTTTGGCGGCCCCCAGTAACCGGTGCCGCGGCTCGTGTAGACCCACATCTTTCCCAGCCGGTGCAGCCCGGCGGTGAAGGGCTGCTGGAACCGCACGAAGAATCCCCACGGAAAGAATTGCCCGCCATGGGTATGGCCGGAGAGCTGCAGCGTGTAGCCCGCCGGCTCGGCCGCGACCGCGCTGCGCGGCTGGTGCGCAAGCAGAATCCGGACCGCGGCGTCGGCGGGCGCGCCGGCCAGCGCCGCCGTGGGATTGCTGCGCTGATGCGGATCGCAGGCCCCGGCGCTGTAATCCGTGACGCCCGCCACCACTACGGGCAGGCCCGACGGATGGATCACGGCGTGTTCGTTCAGCAGGACGCGCAGGCCGAGGCGGCGGAACTCCGCAATCCACGGGGCCGCGCCCGAATAGTATTCATGGTTGCCGGTGACCAGGTACACGCCGAAAGGCGCGCGCAGATCGCCCAGGGGCCGGGACTGGGCGGCAAGCTGCTCGACGCTGCCGTCGACCACGTCGCCCGTGATGGCGATCATGTCGGGCAGCTGTTCGTTGACCGCGTCGACGATGGCCTGGACATAGCGGCGCTTGATGGTCGGACCGACGTGGATGTCGCTGATCTGCACGATGGTGAAGCCGTCAAGATCCTGCGGCAGGCCGGCAATGGGCACGTCCACATCGACCACGCGTGCGCGCCGCCGCGCGTTGTAAAAGCCCGCCAGCGTGCCGGCCAGCGCAAGCACGATGACTGTCCATGCGCTGGCGCGCCGCAGTTCGGTCCAGGGCAGGTTGGCGCCCGCCGCCAGGTTGCCCAGCCACAGGATCAGTAGAAGTGCGTCGCGCAGCACCGTCAGCACGAACAGCGACGAGAACAGCCCCATTGCCAAAAGGCCGACCCAGGCGATGCGGTCGCCCCATGGCGGGTTGACGGACGAACGCGCCAGCATGCCCATCGGGATCAGCACGCACGACAGCACCAGGAAAAGAATGGCGGCGGCGTCGCCTTCGCGGCCAAGCAGCAGATCGGGAATCAGGCGGGCGCCGACGTACACATGGGCGAGGGCGCCCAGGGTCAGGAACCGCAGGAAGAATGAGGATTGGCGTAGGGACACGGCAGCGGGCAGGCACGCCGCGGAAGGACGCGCAGGAAACGAGGGAACCGCCATTCTATGCCCCGCCGGCACCTGACGCGTTGCATCGCGCGCCGGTCTGGTCAGGCCGGCAGCTCGCCTTCCCGGCAGATGAGGCTGGCGTCCATTTCATCAAGCCGGTTGATGCCCAGCATCGCCATGTTGCGGTCGACCTCGGCGCGCAGCAATCCGATGGCGTGCGCGACGCCCGCCTGTCCGCCCACCGCCGCGGCGTAGTTGAACGGGCGGCCGACGAACACGCAGCGCGCGCCCAGCGCAAGCGCCTTGAGCACATCCGTGCCGCGCCGCACGCCGCTGTCCATCATCACCGTCATCGCGCCTGCTTGCGCCACCACGCCCGGCAGCGCGCGCAGCGGCGAGATCGCGCCATCAAGCTGGCGCGCGCCGTGGTTGGACACGATGATGCCGTCCGCGCCATGCTGGCGAGCCAGCGCCGCGTCGCGCGGATGCAGGATGCCCTTGATGATGAGCGTGCCCGGCCATTGCCTGCGGATGCGCGCGACGTGCTCCCAGCTAAGGTGGTCGCGCGCCGTGAAGTCGCGCAGCACCGACGCGGAGACGATGGGCGCGCCGCGCGTGGCAAAGGAATTTTCAAAGTGCGGCATGCCGTGCGCCAGCAGCGTGCGCAGGAACGTGCCGGCCAGCCAGCGCGGGCGCGCCAGGCCGTCCAGCGCGAGGCGCAGGCTGGGCTTGAGCGGCGTGGAAAACCCCGTGCGCACGTTGTTCTCGCGGTTGGCGGACACGGGGATGTCGACGGTCAGCACCAGCGTCTCGAAGCCCGCGCGCCGCGCGCGTTCGATCAGCGCATCGATCTTGGCGGGATCGCCGGGCAGATAGGCCTGGAACCAGGTGCCGGGCGCTTCTTCAATGACGGCTTCAAGCGGGATCAGCGACGTGCCGCTCAGGATCGCAGGCACGTTCTGCTCGCGCGCCGCGCGGGCCAGCACGATGTCGCCCCGGTAGGCCGACAGCGCGCTGATGCCCATGGGCGCGATGCCAAACGGCGACGCGTAGGTGCGGCCGAACAGTTCGGTCTGTTGCGTGCGCCGCGAGACATCGACCAGGACGCGCGGGGTGAACGCGTACTGGGCGAACGCGTCGCGGTTGCCCTTGAGCGATTGGTTGTCTTCGGCCGCGCCGGCGATGTAGCCGAAGATGGGGCGCGGGAGCCGGCGGCGCGCGGCAGTCTCGAAATCGTCCAGGGAAAGCATGCGCCCCAGTGCGCGGGACAGCGGACGGGCAGTGGCGCGAGGCGCGGCAGCGGGCAGGGCGGTCGTGGTCATGGCGGGCCGGTAAAAGCCCGTAATCTAACAACGCCCGTTTGCGACTGAAAGCGAATAAAACAAAAGCCGCTTGTTCGCTTTAGGCGAAAAAGCGGCGTCGGGGTGATTTACACCTGGACGGGCAGCGCCAGCAGTTCGCCCATGCGTACCGGACCCAGCACGGACGGCGTGTCGGCCCAGCGGATCTTGTCCGGCCCGAACAGCACGATGGCCGTGGAGCCCAGCTTGAAGCGGCCCATTTCGGCGCCTTTCTCAAGATGGATGGGCGCGCGGGCGGCCGCGTCGTAGCGCACGGACTTGATGCGGCGCTTGTGCGGGGTGACCAGACCCGCCCACACGGTTTCGATGGACGCCACGATCATCGCGCCCACCAGCACGACCGCCATGGGACCGTGTTCGGTATCGAAGATGCAGACCACGCGCTCGTTTCGCGCGAACAGGCGCGGCACGTTGCGGGCGGTCAGGGGATTGACGGAAAACAGACGGCCCGGCACATGGATCATTTCGCGCAGCGTGCCGGCGACGGGCATGTGCACGCGGTGATAGTCCTTGGGCGACAGGTAGATGGTGGCGAACTGTCCGCCCTGGAAGGGCGCGGCGCGCTCGGTGTCGCCGCCCAGCAGGTCGGCAAGCCCGTAGCTGTGACCCTTGGCCTGGAAAATGCGGCCCTGTTCGATGGCGCCCATCTGGCTGATGGCGCCGTCGGCCGGGCACACCACCGCGCCCGGCTCTTCGTCCAGCGGCCGCGCGCCGTCTTTCAGCGCACGCGTGAAGAAGTCATTGAAGCAGTCGTAGGCCAACGGGTCTTCTTGCAGCGCCTCGCTCATGTTCACGCCGTACTTGCGGACGAAACGCGAGATCATCCAGTTCTTCACCGCGGGTTCGCGGCAGTCCGATGCGTATCCGAAGAAGCGCGACACCAGGTGGTGCGGCGCGAGATACTGGCTGGCAAGAAAAAGTTGGTCTTTGATAGGCATCTAGGGCGCTAAAAAACGCGTCCCGCATGCAGCGGGACGTGGTTGAAGGTGCCGCGCGGGCCAGGTTGAAGCTGCAGTCCGGCAATTCGGCGCGATTGTAACGCGGTTGGCCGGACGCGGCGCGCAAAAACGCTTAGGCGGCCTTGGCGGCCAGCTTGGTCTTGTAGAGCCAGTCCTTGTAGTCGTCCAGGTCGCCATCGAACGGGTTGACCTTGCCGTCGGCCACGATGATGAACTGGTCGGTGGTGGCGCGCAGCAGGTGGCGGTCGTGCGAGACGAGCACCAGCGTGCCTTCGAACTGCGCCAGCGCGTCGGTCAGGGCCTCGCGGGTTTCCAGGTCCAGGTGGTTGGTGGGTTCGTCCAGCAGCAGCAGGTTGGGGCGTTGCCACACGATGAGCGCGAGCGCCAGGCGCGCTTTTTCGCCGCCGGAGAAGGGGGCGATGGAACTGGTGGCCATCGTGCCGTTGAAGTTGAAGCTGCCCAGGAAGTTGCGCAGTTCCTGTTCGCGCACGGTGGGTGCGATCTTGGTCATGTGCCATAGCGGCGATTCATCGTGGCGCAGCATCTCGACCTGATGCTGGGCGAAGTAGCCGATGGACAGCCCCTTGTTGAACTGCGTCTCGCCGGCAAGCGATTCGATCTCGCCGGCAATGGTCTTGATGAAGGTCGACTTGCCCGCGCCGTTGATGCCCAAGAGACCGATGCGCTGGCCCGCCTGCAGCGAAAAGTTGATGCCCGACACGATGATCTTGTCGGACACGGCTTCGGTGGCTTCGTCCTCGATGCGATAGCCCGCGCTGACCTTGTCCATCGTCAGCAGCGGATTGGGGGCGCGCAGCGGCTCGCGGAACTCGAACGAGAATTCGGCGGCGGCGCGCAGCGGCGCCACTTCTTCCATGCGCGCCAGGGCCTTGATCCGGCTCTGCGCCTGCCGCGCCTTGCTGGCCTGCGCCTTGAAGCGGTCGATGAACGATTGCAGGTGCGCGCGCTGGCGCATCTGCTTTTCCATCATGCCTTGCGCCAGTTCAAGCTGCGCGGCGCGCTGGCGCTCGAACGACGAGTAATGGCCGGAGTAGCGCTTGAGCTTGCGTTCGTCGATGTGGACGATCACGTTCACCACGCCGTCCAGGAAATCCCGGTCGTGCGAGATGACGATGAGCGTGCCCGGATAGCGCTTGAGCCAGTCTTCCAGCCAGATGATGGCGTCCAGGTCCAGGTGGTTGGTGGGCTCGTCGAGCAGCAGCAGGTCGGACGGACACATCAGCGCCTGCGCGAGGTTCAGGCGCATGCGCCAGCCGCCGGAAAAACTCGTGAGCGGCAGGTGCATTTGCGCCTGCGTGAAGCCCAGGCCGGTCAGCAACTGCTCGGCGCGCGAATGCACCGTGTAGGCATCGGCGTCGGCCAGCGCGGCGTAGATCTCGCCCATGCGCAGACCGTTCTCCGCGCTTTCCGGCTCGGCTTCCAGCGCGGCCAGTTCCGCTTCCAGCTTGCGCAGCGTGGTGTCGCCGTCGATGGCGTACTCGATGGCGGGGCGATCCAGCGCGGGCGTCTCCTGCGCGACGTGCGCCACGCGCCACGACGCGGGATAGTCCAGGTCGCCCTGGTCGGCGTGCAGCGTGCCGCGCAACAGGCCGAACAGGCTCGACTTGCCCGCGCCATTGGCGCCGATGAGGCCGATCTTGTCGCCGGGGTTCAGAAGCAGGTCGACCTTGTCGAGCAACGGCTTGACGCCGCGCATGAGTGAAACTTGTTGGAAGCGGATCATGACTACGAAACGGGATGGCGCGACGGGCGCGCGGCAAGGCGCCGGCCAGCGGCGCGGTGCAAAGGGCGGAAAGCGGGGCGGGAGGGCGCGCGCAACATGCGCGCCGGCGCGAAGCATGAACGGAATGGAAGCAACCCAACTCCGAACGCGAGGGGGGATTGTACCCGGGCGGGCAGCTCTGGGCGGGCAGCTCCGGGCGGGAAGCTCCGGGCGGGAAGCTCCGGGCGGGCAGCCTCAGACGGGCGCCTCCCGCCGCGTCTTGCCCTTAAGCCGCGCCGATCGCCTGCGCCAGCGCCAGCACGCGCTCGGCCTCTTGCGCGTGCAGGTTCTCGACCAATGCGCCGTCCACGACCGCGACGCCCTTGCCCTCGGCCTGCGCCGCGGTCCATGCCTCGAGGCGCCGGCGTGCGGTGTCCAGTTCCTCGGGCGTCGGCGCGAAGGCCGCATTCGCGGCGGCGATTTGCCGCGGATGGATCAGCGTCTTGCCGTCAAAGCCTTGATCGCGGCCTTGCCGGCATGCGCCTTGCAGCCCGGCGTCGTCGTTCAGGTCCAGGTGCACGCCGTCCAGCACGGCCAGGCCGTGTGCGCGGGCCGCCATGACGGCAAGCGAGCGCGCCAGCAGCGTCTCGTCGCGAGAAGGCGTGTGACGCGCGTGCAGGTCCTTGACCAGATCCGATGTGCCGACGACGATGGCGGCCAGCCGCGCGTGACCGCCTGCAATGGCGTCCATACGCAGAAAGCCAAGCGGCGTTTCGGCCATGGCCCACAGCGGCAGGTCGGCGGGCGCGCCTGCCGCGTCCAGCGCCTGCGCCAGCGCCGCCAACTGGGCCGGACTCTCGACCTTGGGCAGCAGCACGGCATCGGCGCCGGCCTGCGCAATGGCGCGCACGTCGTCCAGGCCCCAGGGCGTATCCAGTGCGTTGACGCGCACGATGCATTCGCGCCGCCCGTAGCCGCCTTCCCGGAGCGCGGCGGCAACCTGTGTCCGGGCCTGCGCCTTGGCATCGGGCGCCACCGCGTCTTCCAGGTCCAGGATCAGCGCGTCCGCGTCGAGCGTGCGCGCCTTGTCGAGCGCGCGCGCGTTGGCGCCAGGCATGTAGAGAACGGAACGGCGGGGGCGGAGCGGGGCGGTCATGGCGGTCTCAGGATTTGGGCAGGCTGCCCACGATGGTGACGGGCGTGGTGCAGACATAGCCCACGCCATAGACCGTGCGTATGCCCAAGTCGCCGCCGGCCAGCGCGCGCAGCTTGCGCCGCAGCCGGTGCATGTGGGCATCCAGCCGATGCGTGTCGTAGGCCTCGACGCTTGCGCCCAGCGCTTCGACGAGGCGCGCGCGCGTCAGCGGCAGCGGCGCGGCCTGGATCAGCGCGCCGATCAGCCGGCTTTCGGTGTCGGTGATGTCGACGCTGATCTGGCTGGGCGTGGTCAACGTGCGGCGCGCCGGGTCAAAACGCCAGGCGTCCGACTGCGCGTCCTCGGTGTCGGCGGCCGGCACGACGCGCAGGCGCCGGGACAGCGCCACCAGGGTGGCCCCCAGCTCGGCCAGGTTCACGGGCTTGGTCAGGTAGTGGTCGGCGCCCAGGCTCAGGCCCGATACCTTGTCTTCGCTCAAGAGCCGCCCGGTGAGCATGATGATGCCCATGGACGGATACGTGGTGCGCAGGTGCGATACGCGCGCCAGCCCGTCGCCGTCCGGCAGCATGGCGTCCAGCACGAGGATGGCGGGGGTGACGGTAAGCAACAGGCTGTCCAGCTCGGCCAGCGAGCCCGCAGTGAGGATGGCTTTGTCCAGGCCCAGGTCCTGGATGTACTCGGCGATGGAATCGCGCCAATCTCCGTGGTCGTCCACGACGATGATCGTCACGGCGCGGCGCGCTTGCGCGCTCCTCTGGCGAACAGGGATGTTCTCGTCATGCTATGAATTCGATAGGGGGCCGCGTGCGCGCGGAAATCAGGGGATGACGGTGTGCGTATCCCGCGTGCTTGCGCGCAGAATATCATCCCCGCCGTTGCGGCGGCGCGTCATGGATCAAGGAGGCGATCCAGACCGTGGGCAAAAAGGGGCTGGTCAAAAATTGCGCAGCCCGGTGCGCATCGCCCGAAAGGCCATCAGCCGTGCGTTTGCGTTTTTCTTATCCACAAATTCTGTGGATAAGAAAAACAGCGCGGATACCGTCCTGGCCGACTAAGGGAGTAATTCGACCGGCACGCCATCGGGCACTTTGCGCATCCGATCGCGTTCGATCCGGCCCGGTGCAAAGCGCGTCTTGCGCGCAGCAGCATTTTGCAGCAGCACCGACAGCACCGAACCCTTGTCCTGGATCCATCGCGTCTTGCCCCGCAACAGCTTCACCGCGTTCTCGGCCGTGCCCAGGCGGTAGGACATGGCGTTGATCTCGATGGAGGATTTGCCGTTGAACAGCGATTCGTCGATTTCGGTGATGGCGGCCGCATCGAGATTGTTGCTTTCGTGGTCGATCCGGTACACGTACTTGAAGCCGTGAAACGGATCCTGCACGACGATGAGTTTTTCCGATCCGGAAACGTCGGACATCATGCCGAGGATGCGCGACTCAACCATCTGGTTGCCGCGTTGTTCTTCGGTGTAGATGAAAATGCTGTGGCGCACGGGGGGCGATGCGGCCGGCGCGGCCGCGACAAGGCGAGAACGATCCATACCTGAGCGAAGGGAAGCGGGGAGGGGTCGAGAGACCCCGAAGGCCCGCATGATACCAATTGTTTCAGGAATGTGCTGTAACAGCAGCGGCCGGCCGCTGCCCGGCCACAGGATCAGCCGCGGGCGGCCAGCTTTTCGCGGCGTTGGCGCACGGCCAGCGCCAGCGCTGCCAGCACGGGCTCGGTCTGCGTCCAGCCCAGGCATGCGTCGGTAATGGAGACCCCGTGACGCAGCGGTTCGCCGGGCTTGAGGTCCTGGCGGCCTTCCTCGAGGTGGCTTTCGATCATGACGCCGGTGATGCGGCTGTCGCCCTGGGCGACCTGGGCGGCGATGTCGTTGGCCACGTCGATCTGGCGCACGTGCGACTTGTTGGAGTTGGCGTGCGAACAGTCGATCATGACCTGTTCGCGCTGGCCGGCCTTGCGCAGGGCGGCGCAACACGCGTCCACGCTGGCGGCATCGTAGTTGGGGCCTTGCTTGCCGCCGCGCAGGATCACGTGGGTGTCCTGATTGCCGCGGGTTTCGAAGATGGCGGCCATGCCCATCTTGGTCATGCCCATGAACGCATGCTTGGCGCTGGCGGCGACCATGGCGTCGGCTGCGATCTGCACGCCGCCGTCGGTGCCGTTCTTGAAGCCCAGCGGGCAGCTCAGGCCGGAGCTGAGCTGGCGATGGCTGGGGCTTTCGGTCGTGCGCGCGCCGATGGCGCCCCACGCGATCAGGTCGGCGATGTACTGCGGGCTGAGCAGGTCGAGGAATTCGGTGGCAATCGGCAGACCCAGGCCGCCGATGTCCAGCAGCAGCTCGCGGGCGCGGCGCAGGCCTTCATTGATGCGGAAGCTGCCGTCCAGGCGCGGGTCGTTGATGTAGCCCTTCCAGCCGACGGTGGTGCGGGGCTTTTCGAAATACACCCGCATGACGATCAGCAGATCCTTCTTGTGCTCATCGGCGGCGGCGCGCAGCTTGCGCGCGTACTCCATGGCCTGCGCGTGATCGTGGATGGAACACGGGCCCACCACCAGCACCAGCCGGTCGTCCCGGCCGTGCAGCACGTCCGCGATCTCGGCGCGGCTTTGCTCGACGAGGTTCTGGATGCCGGGCGACACCGGCAGCTCATCCTGCAGCAACGCAGGGGAAATTAGCGGACGCACCGCGCTGATGCGGGTGTCGTCGGTGCGGGTGTTGTCCTGGGTGGCGTCGGCGGCGCCGACCTCGCGGTCGTGCATGGGGTCGTCAATGCGGGTCAAGGGAAAGCTCCGTGCCGTAGATGCGGGAAAGTCCGCCATTATCGCACCCGCGGACGGTGGAGGCGGATGGGTGGCATCGCCACGCCCGCTTGCGGGGACAGGCCCCAATGTATGGAGCCGGACGGCAGATAATCCGGCAGCTACGTCTATCGGCGGCGAACTGAATTAACCCGTTATCGATAAGGACACTTTTCGCGCGGATGCCTTAGCATTGATGCACGCTCTCAGCAGGCCGGCGCTGCCGGCCAGCAGCAGGCGCAGGCGGGGGCCGCGCACGGCTTCTTTCCGTAGGCACCGTTCAGGACGGTCAGCAATGCCAAAACCCGATGCCGGATCGTCCCGACGGATTCTTCTTGTAGAAGACCATCCCGTCGAACGCGCCTATCTGCAGAATATGTTGCTGGCATTGGGCTACCGCCGCGTGGCGGGCTTGGGAAGCAGCATCGAGGCGGTAGGCGCGATCACGCGCCAAAACCATGACGTGCTCATCAGCGACATCGTGATGGGCGAGGGCGACGGCACACGCCTTCCCAACGACCTGCGGCGGCTGGTGGATGCCGGGCGCTTGAAGAGCATGCCGCCGATCATCTGGATCAGCAGCCTGAGCGACGAATTGCTCCAGTCGCATGTGCGGTTGGCCCTGCAGGCCGGTTGCCCCTCCGCGCAGGCGCTTTCAAAGCCCGTGTCGCGCGTGGCGATGCAGCAGGCCATCAAGAACGCGCTGCGCAGCATCGACGACGAGTCGGCCTCGCCGGACAAACCCAAGTCCGTGCGGCGCGAGGTGATGGAGGCGGCGCTGAGCCAGGCGCTGCTCTCGGGCACCAACATGAGCGTGGTGCTGCAACCCCAGATCAGCCTGTCGACCGGGCATGTGGTGGCGGCCGAAGCGTTGTCGCGCTGGGTGGATCCGAAGCTGGGCGCGATCTCGGCGGCGGACTTCGTGCCTGCGGCGCATCGGCTGGGCATGGACCGCATGTTGTTCAGCCGCGTCACCGACCGCGTGCTGGAGGTGTTGCGCCGGCTGCAGGACGCGGATGTCGCGGTGCCGATCGCGATCAACGCGTCGGCCTCCACGCTGTGCTCGCGCGACCTGCCCGGCCTGCTGGAGCAGAAGGTGGGGCAGGCGGGGCTGCCGGCCCGTCTGATCAAGGTCGAACTTACCGAAGACGAGCCCGTGACCGACTGGCTGGCGCTGTCGTCCACGTTGAACCTGTTGCGCGTGCGCGGCTTCGAGCTGGCCATGGACGACTTTGGCGCGGGCATCGCCTCCATGCGCCTGTTCTCGGCAATGCCCTTCAACGAACTGAAGATCGACCGGGACTTCATCGTCCACATGCACCGCGAGCCTGCCTCGCGTGCCGTCGTGGCGGCGGCGATCGAAATGGGGCGGGTGCTGGGCCGGCGCGTGGTTGCCGAAGGGGTGGAGCAGGAGCGCGACGTGCAGCTGCTTCGCGAACTGGGATGCGACCTGGCGCAGGGCTATGGGATTTCGATGCCGTTGTCCCCGGACGAATTCATCGCGTATTGCCGGGCGCATTGAGCGCGGGCGGCGTGGCATTTTTTGCCGGGATGGGCTTGATTCGCGTCAAAGGACGGCCCCGATACCCGAAATAGCGGCTCTGGGCGAAACTACCATTATGTCTGCGGCCTGTCTCGGTTCGGCACGGCCGCCGATTTACTGGGAGCGATGCCAATGCGCCGAATCCTTTTCACGATCCTCGCCGTCAGCGTCCTGGCCTGGGCGCTCGCCTTGCGGCTGCAGCCGCCCGCCGCCTTCAACGTATGGACGTGGCGCGACCAACTGATTTTGCTGACCGGTTTGGCGGCTTATGTGCTGATGGCGCTCATCATGCTGCTGTCGGTCAGGCCGGTCTGGCTGGAGAAGCGGCTGGATGGCCTGGACAGGATGTACCGGCTGCACAAGTGGTGCGGCATCCTGGCCACCGCGCTGGCGGCGGCGCACTACCTCATCAAACTCGCCAAGCCGCTGCTGCTGGCCATCTTCGATCCGGTTCCCAAGACGCCCCGTGCCGCGGCCATGCTGGACATGTTCCGGGGATCGGCCAAGGATCTGGGCGAGTACGCCGTCTGGATTCTGGTGGCGATGGTGCTGTTGACGCTGTGGCGGCGGTTCCCGTACCACGTGTGGCGCCAGGTCCATCGCATTGCCGCCGTGATCTTCCTTGTGGCGGCGTTTCATGGCGTCGTGCTCACGCCCGCCGCGTGGTGGTCGCAGCCGGCGGGGTGGCTGGTTGGCCTTGCGACCGCGGTGGGATCGGTCTGCGCGGTCATGGCGCTGACGGGCCGCATCGGGCGGGCGCGGCGCTACAAGGGCACCGTGCTGGAGGTGCAGCATCTGTCGGATGACATCCTGCGCGTGACCTGTCGTGTCCAGGGCGATTGGCATCACCGCGCCGGCCAGTTCGCCTTCCTGACCGCGGATCGCAAGGAAGGCGCGCACCCCTTCACGGTGTCGGGCGCCGACGATGGCTCGGGCAGGGTGCAGTTTTCGATCAAGGCGCTTGGCGATTACACGCGGCGCCTGCAGAAAAGCCTGGCGGCCGGGCAGGCGGTGACCATTGAAGGGCCATACGGCTGTTTCGACTTTCGCCGGGACGAGGGCCGCCGTCAGATCTGGGTGGGCGCGGGCATCGGCGTGACGCCCTTCATTTCATGGCTCGAGGCCTTGCAGACCCGGCCGGCGGACGCGCCCGACGCCACCTTGTATTACTGCGCCCGCAATGCGGCCGATGCGCCTTTCGCCGACCGGTTGCGCCAGTTGTGCGCGCGCGTTCCAAGCGTGAAATTGGACGTGCGCTACAGCGACGAGCACCGGCCCTTGACGGCCGCCGAGCTGGCGCAGGCCAGACAGGAAGGGACGCCCTGGCCAAGTGTCTGGTTCTGCGGTCCCACGGGCTTTGCCGACGCGCTGAAAGACGGCTTGCACCGGCGGGGCATGCCGGTGCGGCAACTGTTCCACCAGGAAGCCTTCCAGATGCGCTAGCGCGTCAGAGGCCGGACACGTCGATATCACCCGGGTAATCCACCGAGAACTTCAACACCGTCTCGCGCGACTTGCCCGGCTCGAGCTCCCAGTCCCACACCAGCTTGCCGTCCTCTTCGCGCTTGATGTCGCGGTCGGCGGGCGACAGCAGCTTGACCACGATTTTCTCGTTGCGCGAGATGGGCAGGTGATCCGTGAAGGTCACCTGTTCCTTGGTCGACTTGTTGTTCTTGACGGTGATCTTGTACTCGTAGGTGACACGCTTGCCGCTGCCCGAAAAGCCGGTGCTCTCGGTGTAGCGGTTGACCAGCTGGCGCTTGATGGAGATGCCCTCGTCCGCGCCCAGCGCCAGCTCCAGCTTTTCGCCGGGCATGACCGCTTTCATGGCACCCGTGGCGACAAAGGCATCGTCCAGGAACGTATTGAGCGGACCCGCCAGGAACGGAAAGTCGGTGTTGTTGCTGGCTTGCGCGGTCAGGTAGACGGTTTCGCGCAGTGCGGGCGTGGATTGGTATTGCAAGGTGGCCGGCAGCTTGGCCGTGGCGATGGCAACGCGCTGCGTGGTGTTGTCCGACAGCAGCGTTGCCGGGTTCTGGATCTGGAACGACGCGCTGGTTGCCGCATTCTGGAGCTGGGCCGTGGACAGCTCGATGGCCTCGGCTTGCGGCTCGGGCAACATGGCGCTGTCTTCCATCTCGCGGCCGCGCGGCGCGCGCTTGGCGTGCATCTCGGCCTGGACGGCAGCAGGGGCCGGCGCGGCGGCGGGACGGGGCGGCGGGGGCGGGGGAGGGGCGGCCACGTCGATGATCCACGGGCGCAGCGTGGGCGCGCCGCCGCCCAGCGACGGCCGGGCCGTGGACAGCGTCAGCTTCACGTTGTTCCAGTCTTCGCCCGTGTTCTGGCGGATGACACCGAAGTAACCAAGGTCCACCTGACGATCGGCCGGACGCAGCCGCGCATCATAGGCGGGCGTCCAGCGCGCGCCCGCCACGGCATACGACAGCGCGAGGTCCAGCTTGCCGGCGCGCGCCATGCCAACGCGCAAGGCGACCTTCTTGGTGCGCCGGCCCGCCTCGCCACGGACCTGGCCAAGCTGGGTTTGCAGCGCCGTCATTTCGCGCTCCAGCGCGGTCTTCTGTTCGGCGACGCGGCGCAGGCCCGCCAGCGTTGTGGCCAGCGACTCGGCGCTTAGCGTCTGGATCGCCTTGAGTTCATCCACGGTGATTCGGGCCCCGTCCTTGGCGGGTTCCGTGGCGCCGCGCTGCATCATCAGGATTAGCTCGCGCTGGTTGTCCAGCACGGCGGCTTCGTCGTCGAGCGCGGCTTGCCGGGCAGTTAGCTTGTCGAGCTGCGCTTCGATCGACCGCACGCGTTCGTTGGCGGTGTCGGTCTGGTAGACGTCGCTGACCTTGACGTCCAGCAGGGTCGCCTGGCCGGTGCTCTTGGCGGACACCTGCAGCGAGTTTTCCTGCAGCGAGGCCGGCAGGTTGTCCAGGATCAGTTCGTGTTCGCCGGCGGCCAGGTCGCTGCTGGCGGCGCGGGTGACGACCGCACGGTCCTGATAGACGGTGACCGCGCCGATGGCGGAGGGCAGCGCGGCGGCAGCGGCGAAGCCGGGAATCGTTGCAAAGGCCAGGGCCAGAAGGGTACGTCTCACGGGGTCACCTTTGAAAAGTTGGGCGCGGCCGGCATCGCGGATTCCAGGGGACGCATCGCCAGCAAGCGCGAAAGTCTAGTCCCAGCCCCGCGCCGCAGGTTTACAGAAAATGACAAACGCGACAGGCCGATACGGCAATCCCCCGGGGCCGGGTTTCATTCCCGCTCGGGATGCGCCAGCCGGCGCAGCATGCCGACGGCGTTTTCGGCGGCTACCGAGCGGTCATGGCGGCGGTAAGCCATGTCCAGCAGCGCATGGGGCGCATCGCCCTTGATGGGACGGTATTCGATGCCCTGGGCGCCCATGTGCCGCATCGCGGCGGGCACGATGGAGATACCCACGCCAGCCGCCACCAGGCTCACGATCGACGCCATCTGCGGCGCTTCCTGGATGACGCGCGGGGCAAAGCCGGCGCGCTGGCAGGCGGACTGGATGGCGTCGTACAGGCCCGCGCCGATGGGCCGCGGATAAAGCACGAAGTCCTCCTCGGCCAGCGCGGCGATCGGGACCGCGCGCTTCCGGCTGAGCGGATGGTCCGGCGGCAGGGCGATCAGCATGGGCTCATCGAGCACCCGCTCCGATTCGAATTCGGCGTCCAGCACATAGGGCGGGCGGACAAAGGCCACGTCCACGTCGCCCGCGCGCAGGCCTCGCAGCAGCGTGACGGTATTGCTTTCGGTGAGCGTGATGCGCACGTCCGGATAGCGGTCGCGAAAAGCGCGGATGGCCCGGGGCAGGTAGGGATGAAAGACGGCCGACGCGGTAAAGCCGACCGTGATGGCGCCGCGTTCGCCGCGCCCCAGCCGCCTGGCCATATCGACGGCGCGGTCGGCGCTGGCCAGGATGGCGCGGGCGTCGTCCAGAAATTGCACGCCGGCTTCGGTCAGCGCGATGCCGCGCGGCAGGCGCAGAAAGAGCGGCGTGCCGATCTCGCGCTCCAATTGCTGGATCTGCTGGCTGAGCGGGGGCTGGCCGATGCCCAGGCGGGCGGCCGCGCGCGTGAAGTGCAGTTCCTCGGCGACGGCGGTGAAATACCGCAAGTGACGCAGTTCCATCGGTTTTAAATATAGACAGGAGCGGTTTCATATATTGGACATATGCAGGGGAAATGTCTACCTTGTTCTCCACGGGCTCCTGCCCGGGTGTTTTTCGAGAATCCTGATGTCTACCCCTTCTGCAAGTCACGCAACAGACCCCGGCGTATCGGCGCCGGCGTATCTGGCGCGCGGCACGCCGGGTCTGCGCCGCGCCCAATGGGCGCTCTTCGCCGCCGGCTTTTCCACGTTTTCGCTGTTGTATTGCGTGCAGCCGCTGATGCCGCTGTTCACCCAGGCTTTCGATGTTTCGCCCGCGCAGAGCAGCCTGGTGCTGTCGCTGTGCACGGGCTTGCTGGCCATCGCCATTTTCTTTGTCGGCCTGTTTTCGGCCGCGCTGCCGCGCAAGCGCGTCATGGCGTGGTCGCTGTTCGCGTCCGCCATTCTTGGCACCATTGCGGCGGTCGCGCCGGACTGGCAGAGCCTGCTGGCCCTGCGCGCCTTGCAAGGGGTGGCGATGGGCGGGGTGCCGGCCGTGGCCATGGCCTATCTGGCCGAGGAGGTCGAACCGGGCACGCTGGGCTTTGCGATGGGGCTGTACATCAGCGGCAGCGCGTTTGGCGGGCTGTCGGGACGGGTGATCACCGGCCTGGTGTCCGATCACTTCGGGTGGCGCGCGGCGATGGGAACGCTGGGGCTGCTGGGCATCGTCGCGGCCATGCTGTTCCTGTGGCTCCTGCCGGCCTCGCGCCGCTTCACGCCGCGGCGCGGCCAAGGGTGGGCAGGCGTCTGGTCGGACGTGCGGGCCGGCGCCGGCGCGCACTTGAAGAATGGGCCGCTGTGCGCACTGTTCGCCATGGGCGGGCTACTGATGGGCGCTTTCGTGGCCGTCTACAACTATGTCGGTTTCCGGCTGTTGCTCCCGCCGTTCTCGCTTAGCCAGACCTTCATCGGCTTCATCTTCGTCGTCTACCTGGTGGGCATCTTCGCATCCACGTGGTTCGGCCGCCTGGCCGACCGTCATGGGCGCGGGGCGATGCTCTCCGCCGCGTCGGGGCTTGCGCTGGCCGGTCTGGTGCTGACGCTCTCGGATTCGCTGCCTGTGCTGGTCGCGGGCATCGTGGTCTTCACGTTCGGCTTTTTTGCCGCCCATGCCGTCGCAAGCGGCTGGGTGGGTCAGATGGCACGAGGCTACAAGGCGCTGGCCGCCTCGTTGTACCTGCTGGTCTATTACGTGGGGTCCAGCGTCCTGGGCGCGCTGGGCGGCCAATTCTGGACGGTTGGCGGCTGGCACGGCGTGGCGGCGATGGCCGGCGGCCTGCTGGCGGCCGCA
This sequence comes from Achromobacter mucicolens, assembly GCF_029866465.1. Lineage (NCBI taxonomy): Bacteria > Pseudomonadati > Pseudomonadota > Betaproteobacteria > Burkholderiales > Alcaligenaceae > Achromobacter > Achromobacter mucicolens. Next base: position 2,699,609 of record NZ_CP123364.1, read on the forward strand.
CTGACGATCAGCGCGGGCCTTGCCTGGCGCACGGGGCGCCGTGACCCGGCGGCAGGGGTGGCGGGGCCCGCCTGACCGCCTCTTTTTTCCAGGAAGGGTAGCCTCGCGTTACGCAGGGTTGCCCCAGGCGTGTCCCTATCGCGTACATTCCGTATTGCGATAGGGGGAAACATGCTGACCAAGCAAGACCGCGTGTCCCTGCCATGGACCGACACGCTAGCTCGTCTTGAAGACGAACGCATCATGCTGGAGCGAATCGCTGCCGGCGTGCCGCTCCAGCAGGTGCTAGAACATGTGCTTCACGCCATCGAGGCCCAATCGAGCGTGAAACTTCGCGCGTCCATCGCGCTGGTGGACGACAAGGGGGGCAGGCTGGAGCATGGCGCCGCGCCCAGCCTGCCGGATGAATTCAACGCTGCGGTAAGCGGGATGATGATCGAGCCCGAGGCCGGCCCCTGGGGCGCTGCGGCGCATTCGGGCTGCCCGGTCTACGTGGAAGACATTTCCCGGGATCCTCGCTGGGCCGCATGGCGCGACGTGGCGGCGGCGCACGGCCTGCGTGCCTGTTGGTCGACCCCGATCAAGGCGCCGGACGGGCGGCTGCTGGGCGTGTTCTCCAACTATTACGACGAAAGCCGCCTGCCGTCCGCACACGACATCGACGCCATTGCGCTCGTCACGCGTAGCGCCGCCCTGGCCATCGAACGGCATCTGCTCGACGTGGCCTTGCGCCGCAGCGGCGACCGCTGGCGCGCCATGTTCGAGGGCATGCAGGAGGCATTCTTCCTGGCCGAGGCCTTGCGCGGCGAGGATGGCCGCATTGCCGACTTCCGCTTTCTTGAAGTGAACCCGGCCTTCGAACGCCAGAGCGGCATGCGGGAAGGCGACACGCTGGGTCATACGCTGCGTGAAATGATTCCGGGCGTACCCAGCCAGATCCTGGATACGTTCGCCCAGGTCGTGGAAACAGGCGAGCCGACCCAGTTTGAATTTGCCGTTCCCGCGCCCAACGATGCGTGGTACGAAGCGCGGGCGCGCAAGGAAGGGCCCGACCGGATCATGGCGCTTTTCCTGGACGTCTCCGCGCGCAAGGCCGCCGAGACCGAGCTGTGGGAAGGCCAGCATCGCAAGAATTTCCTGTTGGCGCTGGGCGACCGCATGCGAGAACTGCACCTGCAGGCCGCGATCGAGGAGACCGCCTGCGCGGGGCTGGGGCAGCACCTGTCGCTGGGCCTGGTGGCAGTTCTGGATTGGGCCGGCGACGGCGCGGCGCCCGTCGTGTCCACGTCCTGGCAGTCCGACGTGTACGTGGCGCGCCAGGAGCCGCTGGCGACAGAGCAATTGGGCGACGACTTTTTCGAGGCGGTGCGCAATGGGCGCACAACCTACCTGCAGCCGCTGGTGGCGCAAGAGGGCGGCGACGTCCGGCCGTCGGCCATCGTGGTGCCGATGCGCCGATGGGCGCGGCAGGGCGGGGCGATGGTGGTCCGCCCCTTGTCCAGCAGCCGGCTCAAGCCCGCGGATCTGGCCTTCATCGAAGAAGTGGCCGAACGGATGTGCGATGCCGTCGAGCGGTCGCAGTATGCGCGCATGCTGGAGCAGCGGGTCGAGCACGCCATCGCCGAGCGGGACCGCATCTGGCGGATGTCGCCCGAACTGCTTGCGGTCATCGATGGCCGCGGCAGATTTGCCAGCGTGAATCCGGCGGTGCAAACCATCCTGGGCTGGAACCCCGACCAGTTCCTGTCGATGGGACTGTCAGAGCTGATCCACCCCGATGACCTGGAGGCGACCCGCGCCGCCTGGTCGCCGCAGGCCAAGGCGAACGGCGCGCAACCCGCCCGGCACGTGGAAAACCGGGTATTGCGGCGCGAAGGGGGCTACAGCTGGATCACATGGAGCATGTCGTGGTCCGAGGACAGCCTGTATGTGGCCGGGCGCGACGATTCGGACCTGAAGGCGCAGGCCGAAGCCCTGGCCGACACCGAGAATGCGCTGCGCCAGGCGCAGAAGATGGAAGCGGTGGGGCGCTTGACGGGCGGTATCGCGCACGATTTCAACAACATGCTCCAAGGGATCACGGGCGCGCTGTATCTGGTGCAGCGCAAGCTGACGGCCGGCGTGCCGGAACAGGCGCAGCGTTTCATCACCGTGGCCATGGATTCGGCGAACCGGGCCGCGCATCTGACGCAGCGGCTGCTGACTTTCTCGCGGCGGCAGCCGATCGACCCCAAGCCGTTCAGCGTGGAGGCCACGCTGCATTCCATGACGGACCTGTTTCATCGCTACACCGGCGAGCGTGTGAATCTGGTGTTCGATCTGGAGCCGGGCTTGTGGCCAGTCAACTGCGACCGGAACCAGTTCGAGAACGCAATGCTCAACCTGGTGATCAACGCTTGCGACTCGATGCCGAACGGCGGCGTCTTGACCATTGCCGCGGCGAACACACACCTGGACGCCGCGTCGCTGCGCCAGAACCCGGGTGTAAATCCCGGCGCGTTCGTCGAGGTCACGGTGTCGGACGTGGGATGCGGCATGTCGCCCGACGTGCTGGCGCACGCCTTCGATCCGTTCTTCACGACCAAGCCGCTCGGCGAGGGCACGGGTCTGGGTCTGTCGATGACTTACGGTTTTGCCAAGCAGGCGGGCGGCAGTGCCGTGCTGGAAAGCGCCGAAGGCGTCGGCACGTCGGTTCGCCTCTATCTGCCGCGTCATCAGGGCGTGCCGGAGATGGCGGCCGAAACGCCGCGGGCGACGGGCGCGAAGGCGGCGTCGGCGGGCCAGGCCTTCGTTATCGTCGTGGAAGACGATATGAACGTGCGGGAAATGGTGCGGGAGTCGCTCGTGGACATGGGGCTGCATGTGCTGACGGCCGGCGATGGCGAGGCCGGCCTTGAGCTGGTGACCGCCACGCGCAACCTGAGCCTGCTGGTGACCGACGTGGGCCTGCCCAATTTGAACGGCCGCCAATTGGCCGACGCCGCGCGCGTCGCGCATCCCGGCCTGCGGGTTCTGCTCATGACGGGATACGCCGAAAGCGCGGCCAGTGCGGGCGGGTTCCTGGAAGAAGGCATGGAACTCATCGTCAAGCCGTTCTCGCTGGATGCGCTGGGCGAGCGCGTGCAGCGGATGCTGGAAGAGAGCGCGGGGCCGCAACGGGCACGCTGAGGGTCAAGTGTTCAAACGCAGGTAAAAAATGCCCCGCATGGAGGACTACCAGTAGGGGAGAAGGCGGGCAGGGGGTCAGGCACGGGGCTTGCGACTAGGTCGGTGCATTTCAACCAAGGAAGGAGCTACGCTATGAAATACCGTGCCATGACCTGCGCGTTTGCTTTGATTGCCGGCGTTGCCACCGCTGGCGGCGCCTATGCCCAGTCCACGGGCCGCAGCACCCCCCCGACTTCGCCGTCCACGACGCCGAACGACGGGGCTGCCGTGCCGCCCAATACCAAGGTGCCCCCGGGCCAGATTCCCCCCGCCCCGAACGCCGCGCCCAATACGGGCACGACGCCGCCGAACCTGGACAAGAGCGGTCACATGAAGTCGGACAAGCATGGGTCGGAAATGCCCAACCGCAAGCGCGAGGCCAATGACAACGTGCCGAAGACCCCGGCCGCTGGCGCTACGCCTCCTCCGGGATATCCGAACACGGGCGGCAGCAAGTAAGCAGCCCAACAAAAAGGCTTCCGCAAGGAAGCCTTTTTTTATGGGCGCCGGGCTGATCAGTGCTGGCGGCGCAGCTCGGCGGGCGGCACGCGCAATTGGCCGCGGTACTTCGACACGGTGCGGCGGGCCAGCAAGATGCCGTTGGAGGCCAGTTGCTGCGTCAGCGCCACGTCGGACAGGGGCATTGCAGGGTCTTCGGCGTCCACCATTTCCTTGATGAGGGCACGCACTGCGGCTGCAGAGCACGATCCGCCCGACTCCGTGGCCAGTTCACGCGAGAAGAAGTGGCGGAACTCGAAAACGCCGCGCGGCGTGGTCATGTACTTGCTTACGGTCGCGCGCGAGACGGTGGACTCGTGCATGTTCAGGTCGTCCGCCACTTCGCGCAGCATGAGCGGGCGCAGCGCCACTTCGCCATATTCGAAGAACATCTGCTGGCGCTTCACGATGGCCTCGGCCACGCGTTGGATCGTGGTGTAGCGCTGTTCGACATTGCGCACCAGCCAACGCGCTTCCTGGAGTTCCTGCGCCATGGGGCTGCGGTCGTCCAGGCGGGCGCGGCGAAAGAGATCCGCGTAGGCGCTGTGCAACCGCGCGCGCGGCATGGCGCTGCGATTGGGCAGCACGCGCCAGCGTCCCTGCCATTTGTCCACGAACACATCCGGCACCACGTACACCGGCGTGTCTCCGCTGTAGCGGCCGCCGGGCTTGGGGTCCAGCCGGCGGATCAGCGCGCAGGCGTCGCGCAGGGCGTCATCGCCACATCCCAGCGCGCGGCGCAGGCCGACGTAATCGTTCTTGCCCAGCCGCTCCAGATGTTCCTGGACGATTTTCTGAGCCAGTGCGCGCGTGTCGTCGTCTTCATCCGGCAGCGCGGCAAGTTGCAGGGTCAGGCACTCGCGCAAGTCGCGCGCGGCAATGCCGGGGGCGTCCAGCTGCTGCACCAGGCGAAGCGCCGCCATCCATTCGGATTCCTCCGGAATCGGGCTGATGTCCGCATCCGCAGCCGTGCAAAGCGCGGACAGCGGCGTGCGCAGATAGCCATCGTCGTCCAGCGCGTCGATGATGAACTCCGCCAGCAGGCGATCACGCGGCTGCAGGTGATAGTTGCCCAGTTCGAAGGACAGGCGATCGCGCATCGACACGTTGGCGCAGGCCCACTGGCCCAGATCGCTGTCGCCGCCGGAGGACGTGTGGGTGGGGTAGTCGCCGGAATAGGCGGGCGCGTCGGGCGGGGGCTCGTCACCGTCCGGGCTGTCTGAGGCCGCAACGGGCTCCGGGGTGGGCTGTCCTTCCATGTCCGCCGTCTCGCCGCGGATGCCAGGCGCAGCCGGGGCCGCCGACTCGGGCTCCGAATCGTCCGGATCTTCGAGAAAAGGGTTTGAGGCCAGCGCGTGCTGCACGGCCGTGGTGAATTCAAGCGCCGACATCTGAAGCAGCTTGACGGACTGTTGCAGACGCGGCGCGAGCGTCATTTGCTGGCGCAGGCGAAGTTCTTGCATGGGGTGGCCCAATCGAGTCTCCTGAAGGGGCGGCCGCCGGAAGGCGGCTCATTCCCCTTCTATATGCAAAGATCGTGCCAACCCCGTTCAAGGGGGCGAAGGCGCCCCGGGAACGCGGCATGCTGAGCCAGTATTACAAACCCGGTGGTAAGAACTGCTCAGGCAGCTTTTTCTGGCTCGTCCTTTTCATAGACATCCAGCCGGTTGTACAGGGTTTTCAGACTGACCCCGAGCGTCTCGGCGGCCAGGCGTTTGTCGCCCGCATGGTGGGCCAGCGTGGCGAGGATGAATTCGCGTTGGGCGCGGCCCAGCGGCATGCCCACCGGAAAGTTCAGCGAACCGTCGCGAACCTGTGCCTGGTTGGGCCCGCGGTTGCGCGTCGCCAAGTCGGCGTCCAACTGAATATCGGCCATGATGTACGCGCGCTGCACCACGTTGCGCAGTTCGCGCACGTTGCCCGGCCAGTCGTGGGCCTTGATCGCCTCGAGCATGGCCGGCGAAAACGTCTTTTGCGTGCCGTGCTGCGCATTGAGCGTATCCAGGAATTGATGCGCCAGCAGCAGGGCGTCGTCGCCGCGCTCGCGCAGCGGCGGCACGCGCAGCGGGATCACCAGCAGACGGTGCAGGAAGTCCTGGCGCAGGCGGCCATCCGCCACCGAGGCGGCCGGGTCGCGGTTGCTGGCGCAGATGACGCGCACATTGGCGCGCAGCAGGTCCGTGCCGCCCACGCGCTGATACGTGCCCACTTCAAGCACGCGCAGGAAATGCACCTGCATGTCCGGCGGCATTTCCGTCACTTCATCCAGGAACAGCGTGCCGCCGCTTGCGTACTCGAAGTACCCGGCGTTTTGCGACACAGCGCCCGTGAAGCTGCCTTTCTCATGGCCGAACAACTCGGCGTGCGCCAGCGATCCGCTGATCGCGCCGCAATTGACGGCGACGAAGGGCTGATCGCGGCGATCGCTCGCCTCGTGGATGGCGCGCGCAACGATTTCCTTGCCAGCCCCACTTTCGCCGATAATGAACACGCTTGCATCGGTAGCTGCGGCAAGTGCGATCTGGTTTCCCAGCTTTCGCATTTGCGGCGACATGCCGCTGGTGTCCGCAAAAACGGAAGTGGGGGAAGGCGCGGTGGTGCGCGGAGCGGTATTTCGACTGGCCATGCTGATTCCTAGTCCCGAAAGCGGGCCTGCAATAATCGCATCGTAGAGGGCGGTCTGCTGTCTGATTGCGACGAGTTGCAAGTATTGGAAAACGTTGTTGGAAACTGGCAGATATTTGCGCCGGCCGACCTCATAGTGACTATTCTGATGGTTATGGAAGGGATACGGAGATAGCATGCCTCACCTGCTTATCGTCGACGACGACGATGCAATACGGGAAACATTGGCCGAAATCGGCCGAGAAAGCGGGTTTTCGGTGGCCCTGGCGGCCAGCGTCAAGGACGCCCTCATCCAGCTCGAACGGCAAGCGCCCGACCTGGTGTTGACGGACGTCCGGCTGCCGGGCGGCAGCGGCATGGACATTTTCAAGAACGTTGCCGTGCACAGCGCAGAAGTGGTGGTGATGACCGGCCACGGTACTGTCGACAACGCCGTGCAGGCCCTGCGCCTGGGTGCGACCGACTATCTGGTCAAGCCCATCTGCATGGAGCGCCTCGAAGAGATCCTGAAGCGGATCATGACCAATTCGGGCGGCGAAATGCCCGGCACCCCGTTTGAAGAACCGGGCCGGTTCGGCAAGCTGTATGGCAAGTCCGAACGCATGCAGACGCTGTATCGTCAGATCGGGCGCGTGGCACCCACCACGGTCACCACCTTGCTGATCGGCGAAAGCGGCACCGGCAAGGAGCTGGCCGCTCACGCCATCCACGAACTCAGCCCGCGCCGGCAGCGGCCGTTCATCGCGGTCAATTGCGGCGCGATCTCGCCCAACCTGATCGAAAGTGAAATGTTCGGGCACGAGCGCGGCAGTTTCACCGGCGCAGACCGTCAGCACAAGGGGTACTTCGAGCGCGCCGACGGCGGCACGTTGTTCCTGGACGAAGTCACCGAAATGCCGCTCGATCTGCAGGTCAAGCTGCTTCGCGTGCTGGAAACCGGCCAATTCATGCGCGTGGGCACCAACCGGGAAATTGCGTGCGACATTCGCGTGGTGGCTGCGACCAACCGGAATCCGGAGCAGGCCGTGCAAGAGGGCAAGCTGCGTGAAGACCTGTACTACCGGCTGAGCGTTTTTCCCATCGAGCTGCCGGCGCTACGCGACCGCGGCAGCGACATTCTCTTTCTGGCGCAGCGCTTTCTGCAGGCGCTCAACGAAGAATCCGGCAAGAACAAGGATTTTTCGCCCGAGGCGGCGGCCGCGCTCGCGCAGTACGAATGGCCAGGCAACGTCCGCGAGCTGAAGAACTTCGTGCGGCGCGCGTTCATCATGGCCGATGGGGATGTGCTGGATCTGGACATGCTTGTGCCGCAGGTATCGCCAGCTGGCGAGTCGGCCGGCGGGCAAGTCAGCGTGCCGGTTGGCGAGACCCTGGCCGAAGCCGATCGTCGTCTGATCCTGGCCACCCTCGAGCGATGCAATGGGGTCAAGAAACAGGCGGCCGCAGTGTTGGGCATCAGTCCCAAGACGCTCTACAACCGTCTTGAGGAATACGCGGCAGCAGGCTACGTGCTGCCCGGCGAGAATTCCCGGACGGGTGGACCGTCCCGGGAATCCGCCTGACGCCGCTTACTTGTTGAAGCGGGTCTTCAGGTCAGCCATGCAGGCGTCCTTGGCGTTGCCGGACATGGCATCGCACTTTTCCTTGCCGACCTTGTAGTCGGCATCGTTGCGCGTCTTGGCCGCGTCGTGGGAGGCTTCGGCCTTCTCCTTCGCGGCCTTGGCGTCGGCCTTGGCCTTGTCGCGCGTGGCTTCGGCCTGCTTCTGGCAGACGTCCTTGGCATTGCCCTTCATGCCGTCGCATTGCTTTTTGTCCATTTTGTATTGGTTGTCGATCTGATCGTTCGTGCGAACGCCGGTCGTGCCCGTTTGCGCGGAGGCCTGGAAAGCCAGGACGGAAAAGCACAGGGCAAAAGCGGGGCAAATCGTTTTGGACAGATTCATGACTGACTCCTTGGGTAAGTGATCCGGTAGTTGGCGGACCCGACTACCCCTAGAGCAAGTAACGTGCCCAGGATTTCCAGGCATGCCACTTGCGCAGGAGGTGCGATGCCATTCGCGATTCATGGATGGCGCGTTTCAAGGAGATGATTCATGACGACCCCAGACGATCAGCAGTCCGCCAAGTCCAAGGCCAATACCCCCAAGGCCAATACCCCCAAGGACGATACGGAGGCGGCGAACCAGAGCGGTCAGTTTGGCGCGGATAAGCCGACCGAGAACGATCAGCCTTACAAGCGGCATTCGGATAAAACGCCGAACCGCAAGGGGCCGGAGTTTGAAGAGGGCGGGCAGTATCCGGGCAAGCGGCCTGACGGCAATTAATGCGAAAGGCGGGCGAAACGGCTTGTTGTCAGCGGGCCGATTCGCCCAATTCGTCAGCCAGACGAAAGAGCATCACGACGCAATACAACGCCGCGAGGCCGATCACGCCGTAGACGGTGCGCGCCGCCGCCATGTGCGGAAAAATTTTCTCGATCACATCCAGATTGACGGCAGCGATCAAACCGCTGTTCAACCCACCGGCCACGACGGCGATCAGCGCCATCCAATCCAGCGCGGACAGGCAGCGCCGCGCTTCGCTGCGGGCAGGCTCGGGCGCCGGCAGGCCCTCGTCGGGCTCGGACCCGGGCAGCAATTCCTCAGTACGGGATATTTCCATCGTCGTTCCTCAGGGAGTGCGGCGCCGGGTCCGGTTCGAGATGGCCTCAGCCACCGTTGCGGACCGGATCGGGCGCGTCGTGCGAGAGGCCGGCTTCGTCCGCGTCGGTGACGCGGTCGGTCGCCACGTCCGCGCCGTCGTCGTCCTGGAAGTCCGGTTCGACGCTCTCGCGTTCGCCCGTGGCCTGGGAGTCGCTATCGGTGTGCCTGAGGTCGCGCGGCAGGTCGCTGGCCGAATCTGAAGAGTCGCTGGGACCCAGATCGGGACGGCCGCTTTCGTCAAGGTTGATATCGGTGTCGGGTATACGGGGCATGAGCATTCTCCGGATAAGCGCGCGCGGGATCGGAACAGGCGGTGCGCGCAGCAGCGGGTGCGTGGCAGGCAGCAAGCGCCATGCCGACGTCGCGATGGGCAGGGCGGTTCCGGCAGCGCAGGTATGGAAGTTGCTCCTTGATTGAAAATTTTTCCCCGGGAGATTGTCATGTCCTTGATTGTCGCTGCACGGTTCCAGACCTTCGACGAAGCCACGCTGGCCGCCCAGAAGTTGTTCGCCGAGGGCTATACCGAGGATGACATCCACACTTTTTACGTCAGCATTGCCGGCGAGCATGGGCGCTTTCCGCTGGGGGGCGACCGGATCGCGGACCCCGACGCCAAAGGCGGGCATTTTGGCGCGGTGGCCGGCGCTTCGTTGCTGGGGCTGGTGTTCGCGCTGGTGGCAGGGCTGATTGCTGCGCAACTGGCCGCCTCGATCTTCATCACGATTGCCGCCGCCGGGGTGGGCGCCTACATCGGGGCGTTGGCGGGCGCCATGTGGGTGGTCGGCCGCAAAAAGCGGGTGCGCACCGCGCCGGGCGAGCCCGAGAAATCGCACCCGCCCGTGCGCCAGGCCGGTGTCATGCTGGCGCTGCACGTGGACCTTGGGCGCGAGCAGCAAGCCCGCCAGATCTTGCGCGCCGCGGGCGGCACCGACATCGAACGGGCCAATGGCCGATGGCAGGACGGCAAGTGGCAGGATTTTGATCCGCTGGATCCGCCGCGCCGGGTGGAAGCGCCGACCACCGCCAATTGAGTTCCGCCCAGTCACGCACGGAGACAGCACCATGAAGCCATTCACTAAAACGTCATTCGCCGCGCTTGCCGCAGCGGTTGTGCTTGCGGGCGCGGGCCCGCTATCGCACGCCGCAGAACTGGACGCCTCGGACGCGCGCTTCCTGCAGGCTGCCTCGGGTTCGGGAATTTTCGAAGTGCAGGCCGCCGAGCTGGCAGGCAAGCGCGCCAAGGACGCACAGGTGCGCGCGTTTGCGGCCAAGATGCTTGAACAGCACACGGCGGTGAACAAGGAGATCCACGCGTTGGCAGCGGCCAAGAACATCTCGCTGCCCGATCAGCCGGCCGAGCCCGATCGCGCCACGCTGCATGAATTGGGGGAAAAGACTGGTGCCGAGTTCGACCAGGTGTATATCAAGAAGGCTGCCGTGGACGCGCACGCGACCGCCAATCGCCTTTTTGAAACAGCCGCCAAGGAGTCGGAAGATGCGCAGGTGCGCGACTTTGCGACGCGCACCTTGCCGATGTTGAGCGATCACTACGCGATGAGCCGCGCGTTGGGTCGCGAGCCCGCCGTCAATGGCGACAAGATCCATCCTGCGCCCAAGGGCGAAGCGCCGCCGGTGTCCCCGGCGTCGCGCGCCGCGCCGGCCTCGGTGGTGCCGGAGAAGTGAGGATCGCTCAGTCGCCCGCGCTGCCCGTGATGGGCAGCACGATGCCGGTGATATAGCTCGAGCATTCGGGCGATGCCAGAAAGACGTAGGCGGGCGAGATTTCCTCCGGCTGAGCGGGGCGTCCAAGATCGGTCTTTTCACCAAATGACTTGATGTCTTCGGCGCTTCGGTCGGCCGGATTGAGCGGCGTCCAGACGGGACCGGGTGCGACCGCGTTCACGCGAATACCCTTTTCGGCCAGGTTCGAGGCCAACGAACGGGTGAACGCGTGGATGGCGCCTTTGGTCGATGAGTAGTCCAGCAACTGGCCGCTGCCATTCAGACCCGTGACTGATCCCGTATTGATGACGGCGCTGCCGGGCTTCAAATGTTCCAGCGCGGCGCGCGCCATGTAGAAATAGGCGCTGATGTTGGTGCGCAGCGTCTTGTCCCATTTTTCGTCGCTGATTTCCGGCAGCGTCTCGGTGTGTTGCTGGTAGGCCGCGTTGTTGACCAGGATGTCGAGCTTGCCGAAGTGCTTGACCACCTGCGCGACGGCCTCGTTGCAGAAGGCGGAATCCTGGACGTCTCCCGGGATCAGCAGGCACTGGCGGCCTTCGGCTTGAACGGCGCGGCTGGTCTCCCTGGCATCCTCGTGTTCATCGAGGTACATCACTGCAACGTCCGCGCCTTCGCGGGCAAACAGGACGGCGACGGCCCGGCCGATGCCGGAGTCAGCGCCGGTGATGATCGCAACCTTGTCTTGCAGCTTGCCGCTGCCTTTGTAGCCGGGCGCCTGATACTGGGGCTTGAGCACCATGTCGGCTTCAACGCCTGGCTGTTCGTCCAGGTGCTGCGCCGGCATGGGCGGGGTGGGGTGAGGGCGGTCGCCGGTCTGGGCGCTTTTGGGGGTGCTCATGTGTTCTCCCATTGGGCGGCGCGGGATGCGCCTTGCAATGGAAGTCGAGCAAACGCCGTGCCCGGCGACCGCACGGGAACGGCCTACTGGCGGCCGACGATGACGCCCAGCAGAAAGGCCGCGCCCGCCACCAGCCCGACTGCCTGCCAGGGACGCGCGTGGATGTAGTCTTCGGTGCAGTCCAGGGTCTCGCGCATGAGGTCATGGGCGTTGTCGGACGCCTCGCGCAGGCTCTGGCGCGTGGCTTGCAGCTGGTCATTCAGGCGCGCCTTCAGGGCTTCAAGGTCCGTTGCCGAAGTGTCGCTGAGCGTGGCTTCCAGCTCGTCGATCCAGCTTTCCGGATGCCGCGAGCGCCTGTAGGCGCCACGATTGTCGGGGCCGTTCTCGGGGAAGTCGGAAGGCATGGGGGTATTCGTGGTGGCCATCGAAAGCTCCTGACTGTCGGGCGGAAAAATGCGCCGTTGCGGCCGGCCCGGGCGGCCGCGCGGCGGGGCGAGGCTTACGCCTCGACCATGTCTCGGCATGCCAGCGTGCAGGCGATGCAGGCGCCTGCGCAAATCTGGCAGTGCTCGGCGTCGTGCGTGGAACATTGCCGCGCACAGGCATCGCAGACCAGCGCGCACAACGTGCAAAGCGCCTGAGCGAATTCGCCGCCGCGGGCCAGCATGGCCGCGCACAAGCGGCAGACCTCGGCGCAATCGGTGCACAAGGCGATGTTCGCGCGCATCTGCGCCGGATTCTGTCGCAGACACGCGGCCGCGCATTGATCGCACGCTACCGCGCATTCATAGCAGGCTTGCACACATTGTTCGAAGTTTGGGTCTCGCATTGCATCTCCTTGTGAGCGGCCGCGGCCGCCCGGCCACACAGGCGCGGCTGGCGCGGCGGCACATCCGCTTGCAATTTGAAGGTCTTGACAGTTTTTCCTGCGGGCGAGGGGCCGTAGGATGAAGGTTCGCAACTGGCGGGAGAACACCGTGAAACCTTCGTCCACATCCAAAACCACCTCGCCGGCGCGCGCCGGCAAATCCGCGCAGGACAACGCTAAGATACTGCCGCCGAGCGGTCCCGTCGACGTGCCAAATCTACCGGATAAACCCGATGCCGATACGCCCGACGAGGCCGCGCGCGACAAGCGCGAGGTGGTCGACAACAAGACCGAATCGAATTGGGCCGACGGCTCCGCACCGCAGCCCCGCGCCAAGAATGCGCGCTCCTCGATTCTCTGATCACGCATCGCCGGCGTCCTGCTCATGAAGAAAGGCGAGCAGGCGCCGCTCGTCGGCGCTGAGCCCGCGAGGGCCTGCTGGCGCGGCCGTGCGCGCGGGCAGCGTACCAGTCAGGTAGGCCTCCATGATGGCTGGGTGCACGTAGCACGCGCGGCACACGGCGGGCGTGTTCGCCAGCCGTTTTGACACGGCCTTGATGACGTCCACCGCCTCCTGCTTGGCGCGGCGCTCGTCTTCGAACGGGCGCGCCTGCAGCGCGGCAAAGGCCATCACGGAGCCCGCCCAGGTGCGATAGTGCTTGGCGGTGTATTCGCCGCCGCCGGCGTGACGCAGGTAGGCATTGACCGCGCCGGAATCAACCGGGCGCTTGTCGCCGTCGGCATCCAGATACTGAAACAGCTGCTGGCCCGGAATGTCCAGGCATTGCTTGATGATGCGCGCCACGCGACGGTCCGTGACCGTGACGTCGTGGGCCACGCCGCTCTTGCCCTGGAATCTGAACCGGAAACGGCTGCCGGCCACGGTCGTGTGACGGCGCTTGAGCGTTGTCAGGCCGTAGGACTTGTTGGCACGCGCATATTCGCGCCCGCCAACGCGGATCAGGGTGATCTCCAGCAGGCGGACCAGGGTCGCGACCACCTTGTCCTGCGTGAGGCCCGGTATCTTCATGTCGCGCTCGACCTGACGCCGGATCCTGGGCAATGCGTGGCCGAAGGACAGCAGATTCTTGTATTTGGTGGCGTCGCGCACCGCCGTCCAGCCGGGGTGATAGCGATATTGCTTGCGGCCGCGCGCATCGCGCGCCGTGGCCTGAAGATGCCCGTCCGCCAGCGGGCAGATCCATACGTTTTCGTACGCGGGCGGGATGGCCAGGGCATTGATGCGCTGGATCTGCGCCTCGTCGGTGATGCGCGCGCCTTTCTCGTCCAGATAGTGAAACGTATGGGCGTTGACGCGCACGCGGGTGTAGCCGGGCTGCGTGTCGTCCACATAGGTCAGCGATGCCTCTTCGACGGGCAACGGGTCCGGGTCCTTTTGCGTGCGGGTGCTCATTCAATCTCCGGGTGCGCGCGGTAGCGCTGGGCTACAGCATGCCGCGTTCCCGGCGGCGGCGATCGCGGGCGTGGACGGCTTTGGGCACGCCGCTTGCTGAATGCCTTGTCGGCAATCGCGCCGCCGGAAACGCCCGCCGACCGGCCGCGCTGCCCGCGAGAGAATCTTCAGAGGAGAGTGCAATGCAAACCGTCCTGCAACTACATGTGCCGCCGAAGCCGGATCCGATCCCGCCCGGCTCGCCGCCGGGGGACTTGCCGGTCGACCCGGATACCGATGAGCCGGACGTGGACCTGCCGCCGCTGTCCCCGCCCGTCAAGGAAATGGTGCCGCCGAAAGACGCCTGATCCTTCGCCCCTTCCACAACTCAAATCAATAAATCCAAGGAGTCATTATGTCGACCATCCTGCTGATCATCCTGATCCTGTTGCTCATCGGCGCCGTCCCCGCCTGGCCTCACAGCCGTAGCTGGGGCTACTACCCGAGCGGCCTGTTGGGCATCGTTGTGATCGTGCTCATCGTGCTGCTGTTGATGGGACGCATATAGCGCCATGACACGCTGATGGCCGCCGGACGCCAGCGCGTCTGGCGGGCCGCCAGCAGGGCCCGGGGTGGCCGTGCCGTTCTGGCGCGCGCGCCGCGTCGGGCGTAAGATCTGCGGGTTTCAGCAGCAACCCACCTAGATCCCGCAGCCCCATGAGCATCCCCTTACTCATCCTGATCGACAGCGTTCAGGACTATCTTCCCGTCATCGAATCCCAGGGCTTTCGCCCAATTCTCGCCACCACCGACCAGACCCGCGCGCAGGCCATCCAGGCGCATGGCGGGCAGATCCGCGCCGTCCTGACGCGTGGCGCCACTGGCCTGCGAGCCGACGAAATGGCCGCGCTGCCGAACCTGAGCATCGTCTGTTCGCTGGGCGTCGGCTATGAAAACATCGATCTCTTGGCGGCGCATGCGCGCGGCATTGTCGTGACGAACGGGCCGGGCGCCAATGCGGTTTCTGTCGCCGATCACGCAATGGCGCTGCTGCTGGGCGCGGCGCGCCGGCTGCCGCAGGCGGACGCGTGGGTCCGGCAGGGCCACTGGAGCGGCTTCATGGGGCCGCAGGTCAGCGGCAAGCGTCTGGGCATTTTGGGCCTGGGCACCATCGGCCTGGAAATCGCCCGCCGGGGCGCGAATGGGTTCGGCATGAGCGTCGGGTATTACAACCGCCGCGCCCGGCCGGGGTCGGGCTACACCTATTTCGACAACCCCCGCGCGCTGGCCGCGGGATCGGACTTTCTGGTGGTGGCCACCCCGGGCGGCGCCGGCACGCATCATCTGGTTGACGCCTGTGTGCTGGAGGCGCTGGGTCCGGATGGGTATCTGATCAATATCGCGCGGGGCAGCGTGGTCGATACCAACGCGCTGATCGCGGCGCTGGCCGAGCGGCGCATCGCGGGCGCGGGCCTGGACGTGGTGGACGGCGAGCCGTTCATACCCGATGCGCTCAAGCAACTGGACAACGTGGTGCTGACGCCGCACAGCGCGGGCCGCTCGCCTGAAGCCGTGGCCGCCACGGTTGCGCTGTTCTTGGAAAACGCCACGGCGCATTTTGCGGGCAAGCCGGTGCTGACGCCGGTTCGCGACGCGCAGCCCGAGGCGGCCTGATACTGCTCCCGGCCGAAATGCACCGAAGCCGCGCCCGGTGAGGGGCGCGGCTTCGTGTGGGCGGGCAGGGGATGCGCGTTAGTGCGAGAACATGATGGGCACGGTCATGCTTTTAAGGATGGAAGCGGTGGCGCCGCCCATGGCCCATTCCCGGAACTTGCTGTGGCCGTACGCGCCCATGACGATCAGGTCCGCGCTGTAGTCCGCGGCGGCATTCAGGATGGTGCTGCCCACGCCGACGCCCTTGATGTCGCGGCGCACGTGATCGGGCGCGGGGATGCCATGCGCAACGCAATAGCTGGCCAGGTCTTCGAAGGGGATGGATTCGACATTGCGCGTGGCGGCCCCTTCGTCCATGGTCAGCACGACCACATGCGAGGCGCCCTGTAGGAGCGGTGCCGCATCGGCCAGCGCGCGGGCGGCTTCGCGGCTGCCGTCCCAGCACAAGAGGACCCGCTCGCCGACCACCGCAAAATCACCGCTGGACGGCAGCACCATGACGGGGCGGCCGGCGGTCAGCAAGGTTTGTTCAACGAATTCGTTTTCGTGCGCGGCTTCGACGTCGTCGCGGTTTTGCTGGCTGACGATGATGAGGTCGCTGGCCCGGCCGTGCAGGGCAACGGTGGCGCTGGGCGAGGATTCGCCGGCCCGGACGACGGCCGGCACGTCGGCGGCCGCTGCCGCTTCCAGAAAGGCGTTCTGAACCGCACCCCGATTCTGTGCCTGCAGGTTCTTCATGATGTTCAGCGTGCGCGACATCATGACGGATTCGCCGTAGTAGTACTGCGGCGGCGCGGAGCTGGCGTAGACCCCCACCAGTTCGGCCTTGTGGCGCTTGGCCAGTCCCAGCGCCAGCGCGGTGCGGCGGGTGCAGTCAAACCCGTGGTCCAGGTGGACGGTAATGCGGCGGTACATGGTGGGCCTCCTTGGTTAAAAGCGTGCCACCGTATGGTTGCCGTTTCGCCCGCGGGCTCCATTGATGTGCGTCAAACCTGTCTGAGTTTGGTCTCGCCGGCGCAATGAGAGGCCGTTATTGCGCCATTTCGTCGCGCTGTACGCGTTCGCGCAGTTGCCGGATCTGGCGCGCCTGCTGGGCGATGCGGTCCAGCGGGGCGGCGAGCGCCGGTTCGGCGTCGGCGATGACCGGCGGGACGCCGATGCGTCGTGCGTCTCCGGGTGGGGTGGGGCCTTCGGGGTGCAGCACGTGCGCAAGCATGGCGCCGTAGTCGCGCAGCGCGACGGCGGCCGCTGACGCCGAGGGTAGCGCTGGCTGGATTTCCAGCACCGTGCCCGCCGCCGTGATGCGGCGCATGGCGTTGAGCAGGTTCACCGCGGTGTCCACGTTGCGCTCGCGATGCACCGGATTCTGCTGAAGCCGCTGGAGAGAAGCCTCGGCATTGTCGGCCGACAGGCAGGCAAGCCTGCGCAGGCCGACGATGTCCTGCGAAGACGCGTCGCCGCTCTTTTCCTGCGTCAGGGCCAGCGCGTAGTCCGCGTGCCGCTGCAGCGCGCGCGCCAGGGCGCCGGCAAGCTGCCGCGGTTCCTTCTCGGGCCAGACCAGAAAGCCCACCAGCAGCGCCAGGATGCCGCCCAGCACGCTGTTGAACGCGCGTAGCGCGGCCAGCATGGGCTCGTAGATCTCGGGCTGCTGGATGTGGCTGACCAGCACGAACTGCGAGGTGAGGAAAAAGGTGAAGAGCGCGTAATGGATGGTGCGCGCGGCAAACGTGCCCAGCGCGATCGGCAGCACCGCCAGCGCCACCGACAGCGGCGTGCTGAGCAGAAGTCCCAGCAACGATGCGCCGATGGCGCCCGCCACGCTGCCGATCACGCGCTCGACGGTGCGTTGCCAGGTCGTCGCAAAGTAGGGCTGCAGGATGAAGACCAGCGTCAGCGACATCCAGTAGCCGTGGTTGACGGCAAAGGTCTTGGATAGCGCGACGGCAATGGTGGCGCCCACGCCGACGCGAAACGCATGGCGGAAGGCATCGGATTCGAACCGCAGGTTCTGGCGCAACGTTTGCCAGGCCTGGCGCGCGCCGCTTGCGTCGCGGGCGCGTTGGGCGGGCGCGGCGGGCGCGGCGCCCTGGTCGAAAAGGGTGTGGGAGACCGCCTGAGCTGTGTGCAGCAGGCGGTCCAGCACCGGCACCACGGTGGCCAGGTCGGGCGCGTAGGCCATGGCGCCGCCGCGCAGATCGCGCAGCCCGGCGTTGTAGTGGGCCAAGCGCTCGCGCAGGCAATCGGCCTGCTTGGCATCGCTGACGTCGGAGGTGCTGGCGATGGCGTTGCAGACGCTGGCGTACCGGTGCAGGGCGTGCGACAGGTGGGCGCCGGCGCTGCGGCCCAGCCAGCGCGGCGCGTTCGATTCCAGCAGGTCGGCCGCCGCGACCAGT
Organism: Achromobacter mucicolens; assembly: GCF_029866465.1. Classification (NCBI taxonomy): domain Bacteria; kingdom Pseudomonadati; phylum Pseudomonadota; class Betaproteobacteria; order Burkholderiales; family Alcaligenaceae; genus Achromobacter; species Achromobacter mucicolens. The sequence goes on from NZ_CP123364.1 coordinate 2,717,550, forward strand.
GCGATGAAACTGTCCTCGGCGCTGTCCAGCAGGTACATCAATTGATGCGCGCGGGCCCGGCGCGACGGCCGGGCATCGAGCACTTCGCGGATGCGGACGCGAGCAGCTTCAAGTGCGGCGCGCTGGGCGCTGCGCTGGGGCTTGACGACGGCGGTCCAGGCTTGTTGCCCCGCGGCGGGCGCCAGGCCCGAATACATGCGAGCCAGCGCGTCGGAAAAATCGGCCAGCCCCCGGTAGCAGTGCGCGACCGCATGGGTTGCGTCCTTCCAGGGACGGCGGCGCCAGACGAGCGCCGTCATCAGGATGGCCCAGACCGCGCCCGCCAGGAAGAACAGCGTGTACCAGAGGCTTTCCATCAGCGTCGGCGCGGGCAGCTCGGCGGCCACGACGAAGCCGGCCGACAGCAGGGTGCCCACGATGGCGGCGGCCGGTCCCAGCACGCGGAGCAGCCCGCCGAACGTGCAGCAGACAAACGTAAGCGGCAACAGCAGCCAGAGGTGCGCCGCGCTGGCGCTGGCCAGCAGGCAGAACAGGGCGCCGATCAAGCCCAGCGCCAGCATCGATCCCGCGCGCTTGCGCAAGGGGCCGCCGGGGTCGCCGAAGCAGGCCCAGAACGCCGCGATGGCGGTCCAGCCCAACCGCGGTTCGTGCACCAGCACGGCAAGGATGACGGGGGCCGCGCTGATGGCGGCGGCTTGCAGGGCGTCGAGCCACAGCACATTGCGCAGGGAAGCGCGCCAACGGGTAAGCAGACTAGTCACGCGAAGAGGGGAAATACAGCGGAAATGGAACGCGGGCCGGGCCCGAAGACGGCAACCCTACCATGTCGACAAGACACCGTCAGGCCCGAGTTGCAGCGTGCCCGCGATACCTCGTGAAACATGAATTTCCGCACCTTAACACCTCTGGTTACATGTGTGTGACTTTATGGCGGAGTGAGCGCAGAATGCCCGAATATCGTGTCCCGATCTGCGCCCGGACAGCGCAGGCATCACGTCGGAGCGCATCTGGAGCAAGCCATGATCAACACTGAGCCTTGCCAAAATTCCGTGGTCAGCGATGCGGAAATTACCGCCATGATCACCAGCCGGGACGGGCTGCGCGTGCTCCTTCAGCCGCAAGTGGACCTGCTGACGGGCCGGATCGTATCGGCCGAAGCATTGGTCCGATGGCAGCATCCGCAACTGGGCGTCGTGATGCCGTCGGACTTCATCCCGGCCGTGAACCGGCTAGGGCTGGACTGCATGCTGTTCGAGCGCGTCTGCGTGCGGGTCATCGATGCGCTCCAGGCACTGCGCCGTTTGGGGTTGGCGGTGCCGCTGGCGATCAATGCGCCGGCCACCACGCTTTCCGAGGCGCGCTGCATCGATTTCCTGCTGGATCGCGTGCGGTCCGCGGAATTGCCCCCCTCGCTGGTGCGCGTGGAATTGACCGAAGACCAACCCATCCATGATCTGGACGTGCTGCGCGCGTCGCTGCTTCGGCTGGAAGAGGCGGGTTGCGAAGTCAGCCTGGACGATTTCGGCACCGGCCACGCGTCGCTCAAGCTGCTGTCGGCGCTTCCGCTGTCGGAGGTGAAGATCGACCAGTATTTCGTGACGCGGATGCGCCGCAGCACCGTGGCGTTTGAAGTGCTGCGCACCGCCGCGGAGCTGGCTACCCGGCTGGGCTGGCGCGTGGTGGCCGAAGGGGTGGAAAACGTCGCTGACATTCCCGCGCTGCGTGCGGCGGGATGCCGGTACGGGCAGGGCTTTTCGCTGGGCCGGCCCATGCCGCTGGACGAACTGATCTTGCGCCTTCGGACGCAACGCGACGGTGGCGAGCCGCTGGGCGCGCCTGCCGCTTATGCGTCGTCGTGGCTGGATGCCTTCGACGGGCCCAGCCAGGAAACTGAGCCCACGCGCCCCGTCATCTTGCGCACGGTGGCGTAGTCGCCGCCGCCTCACCTCGTCCTGCGCGAGCGTAGTTTTTACCGACCGCCGCGGGGATTGCCCAGCCCCGGCCCCGTCCCCTGAAAATGCTTGCCCTGGACCCGCCCGCCGCGCCTCGGCTGGGCACGCCGGTTGCTCTGGTATCTGGGCGGAATATCTCCGCTTACTAGGAGACTTGTAATGGCCAACCAGAACCAACCCGACCAGCAGAAGCAACCGCAAAAGCAACAGTCCCAGGAAAATCCGCGGGACCGCAACCAGTCGCCGGGTCAACAGCCCGGACAATCGGGTCAGCAAATGGAGAAAGACCGGAATCAACAAGGTCAGACTTCAGGCCAGCAGAACAGGACCCAGCGCTAAACGCGTTGGCTACGCCAGCCGCGTCACCAGCGCGCGGTTGTCTGCGTAGTGCCTGACGGCCCCGGCCGCGCCTCCTCCGTGGCGTATCCGGGGCCGAATTGCGTTTGAAAGGCAGTCCCGCGCTCACGAAGACAGGCACAACGCCGCGGGGCCGTCGCGCAACACTTCCGATACCGGCAGCAGGCCATCGGCGCCCGCGCGCACCCGGCGCCCGGTTAGCGCGTCGTGCCAGGACAGAATCGGGCTTGCCGCCGGCAACCGCAGCGCCGTATCGCCCCAGAACGCTCGCGCCTCGCCCGGCTGGCCGTTTACATAGCCGGTCAACCGCAACGCGCAGGTGCGCGCCCCGACGATAAGGGCCGACTGACCCTCATGTTGGCGCACATAGGCCAGCACATGGTCCGCCTGGCTGCCTTCGGCTTGCAGGGCGTGCAAGGTGCCTGCCGCAAACGGCGCGGGGATTCGCTGGCGGGCAAGGAGTAGGCGGTGAATCAGGGCCTGTTTGACCGCGCCCGTTCGCCAAGCTGATTCCGACAGGTCCATGGCCACCTCGCGCGACCCGTCGGCCAGCAGCCGGGCGCGCAGGCCGTAGTCGACCGGCCTGCGGTTGTCCGGGTCGACGAGGCTGAAATCCCAAAGCTCCGTACCCTGATAGAGGTCCGGCACGCCCGGCAACGTGCAGCGCAGCAGCGTCTGGGTAAAGCTGTTCACCATGCCGGCGGGTGCGATTTCCAGCGCAAAGGCCGCCATGCTGGCCAGCACGGCGCGGCCGTCGGCGTCGTGGCCCAGCCAGGCGAGGCACGCCTTTGCGGCCGCTTCGTACGCCGGGTCCTGGTCGGTCCAGCTGGTGTGCAGCTTGGCTTCCCGCAGCGCCTTTTCCTGCCATTGGGCGACACGGTCCAGCCAGGGTTGCAGGCGGTCGGCCGGCCAATCGGACGGGTCGGCGCGCCAATCGCAGGGCCAGGCGCCGACCAGGGTCTGGATGAGCATGTAGCGGTCGGCACGCGTCAAGCCGGCAGGCATGGCGTCGATCCAGCCGCGCGCCGCTTCCAGCCAGCGCTGCGGCATCTCCGTCAAGACGGCAAGGCGGGCCCGCGTGTCTTCGCCGCGCTTGTGATCGTGCGTGGCGGTGGCCAGCATGGCGCGGGGATGCGTTCGGGCTCGGGCGGCACAGGCCTGAAAGAACTCGTCGCCGGACAGGCAGAAGCGCGCGGGCGACGCGCCGACCTCGTTGCGCGACAGCAGCGGCCCGTAGCGGTAGAAAAGCGTGTCCTCCAGCGCCTTCGCGGCCAGGGGCGGCGTCAATTGCTGAAAGCGCCGCAGTGCAGTGGCGTGTTCCGGCTGGCCATTGAACCATTCGGCGATCTGCGCCAGCAGCGTGGCGTCTGCCGAACCCTCGCGGGCCGCCAGCGCCAACGCCGCGCCCTGAACGGCGGTGTTGCGCCGATGCGCGTCCGCCGGGTTGCTGCCCTCGTCCTCGGCGTAAGTGCGGTAGACGGGAAAGGCCGCCAGCAGGGCGCTCAGCGCGCGGTCGATCGCGGTTGCGGTCCAGTCGCGCGTGCGCACGTCCTGGCTGGCGATCTGTTCAAGGCAGCCGACCAGCGCCTGCCGTTCGGCGGGGAAGTGCCGCACCAGCATGCGCACACGCGCCGCGCGTAGCTGCTCGGCAGCGTCGCGGTCGTCGCCGGTCAATTCTTGCCAGAATGTGCGCAGCGGCGCCTCGCCCTGCGGGTCATGCAGCACGGCGCTCACCTGGTCCATGAAGTCGTAGCCCGTGGTGCCGTCGGTCTGCCAGCGAGGATCCAGCGCCTCGTCATGCGCCAGGATCTTCTCCACGACCAGATACGGTTGGTCCTGGCGCAGCGCCGCGGGCCGGCTGGCGTTGGCTTGCGCCAGACGCGCCGACAGCCGCCGCAAGTACCCGCCGGGCGACGCCAGCCCGTCGATGTGGTCGATGCGCAGGCCGTCCAGCACGCCTTGGGCGTACAGGCGCAGGACAAGCGCATGGACGGCGTCAAAGACCGCCTCGTCCTCGACACGCACGCCGACCAGTTCGCTGATTTCGAAGAAGCGCCGCCAGTTGATCTGGTCGGGCGCGGTGCGCCACCACGCAAGGCGGTAGTGCTGGCGTTCCAGGAGTTCATGCAGACGCTGGCGGCCGGGCGCCTCGGCGGGGTCGTGTTCGCGCAGCCACGCCTCGCGTGCGGCGCCGCGCGGCACGGACGACGGCGTCAGCGGATAGCGCTGGCCATGCACGTCCAGCTCGGGGGCGGCGGCATCCGGGTCCCATTGCGGCGTGATCGCGCCGCGCTCCAGGGACGCGCCGTACGGGTCGCCCAGCACGGGCAGCAGGACCTTGTTGCGCAGCGCCGGCGCGGGACGATTCCAGTCGATATCGAAGTAGGCCGACCACGCGCTTGCCGCGCCGTTGGCTAGCACGTCGCGCCACCACGCGTTGGTGGGATGGGCCGCCATGTGGTTGGGCACGATATCCGCGATGAGGCCCAGGCCGCGTGCCCGCGCAGCGCTGGCCAGCCGGAGCAGGGCGGGTTCGCCACCCAGTTCCGGGCTGACCACGGCGTGGTCGATGACATCGTAGCCGTGCGTGGAGCCCGCTCGCGCGCGGGTGATGGGCGACAGATACAGATGGCTGACCCCCAGGTCCGCGTAGTAATCCACCTGGGCGCACGCGTCGTCGAGTGTGAAGCCTGCGTGCAATTGCAGCCGGGCGGTGGCTTGCGGTGTGCTCAAGATTGTCTCCTTCCGGCGCGCGCGGCATCCAGGCGGGCCTGCGTGGCGGGATCGGCAAAGGTCGCGCGGATGCTCAGCGGCAACCGTTGGCACCAATTGGGGTGGGTGTCGATGGTGCCGGGCAGGTTCGGCTGGTCCAGTACGCCGGCAACGTCTTCCATCGGAATCAACATCAGCGGGCACGGGCTGGAGGACACGAACTGCAGAAGCGCGGGCACCGGCGCCTCGGCGGGCGGCGTTGCCAGGCTTGGATCCAGCGCCCGCGAAAGCAGCTCGCGGTCCAGCGCCCGTTCGGCGCGAAGACTTTCCTCGCTGTCGTCGGCGCCCAGCAGACCCAGTTTGACGCGCCAGTCGATGTCGCGCTCGTCCCACCAGCCGCGCAGGGTGGGCAAGTCATGCGTCGTCGTCATGGCGACCGCGTTGCGCGGCCACTCGGCGGGCGTCGTGAAACCGGCCGGGGCGTCGGGACCCGGCTGGGCGTCCGGCGCCTGACGCATGAACCAGAGCACGTTCATGCCGAGCACGCCATTGTCCTTGAGCCGGTCATCAAAGCCCTCGGGCACGGTGCCCAGGTTTTCGCCAATGGCGCAGGCGCGATGGCGCCAGGCCTCCAACGAGATCAGCGCAAGCATGTCGTCCAGCGGATAGCGCAGGTAGGCGCCATCGGCGGGCGACGCGCCCTCGGGCACAAGCCACAGACGCGCCATTCCAAGGATGTGGTCGATGCGCACGCCGCCGGTATGCGCCAGCACGGCGCGCAGCATGTCGATGAAGGCAGCGTAGCCCTGGGTGTGCAGCGCGCGCGGCGAGAAGGCGGTCAGGCCCCAGTACTGTCCGAGGGGGTTGTAGATGTCGGGCGGCGCGCCCACGGACATGCCGCGCATGAGGTCGGCCTGGCGGCTCCAGGCGTGGCTGCCATCCGGACTGGCGCCCACGGCCAGATCGGCGAGCAGGCCCAGCCGCATGCCGGCCTCGCGGCCCGCGGCATGCGCCGCAGCCAGGCTCTCTGCCGCCAGCCACTGCGCGAATTGGTGAAAGTCTACGTCCAGCGCATGGTCCTCAGCAAAGCGTTGGACCTGCGACGAGGCGGGATCGCGCAGGGCGGCAGGCCAGCGCTGCCACGCAGGGATCGACCCGCCGGGCGCGCGTTGCGCCGCATGCAGCGCTTCAAAGATCGCGTGGTCGCGCAGGGCCTGGCCGCGCTCAGTGCAAAATTTCGCATAGCGCGCCCGCTCACTGACACCGCCATGGGTGGCGAATTCGGCATGCAAGGACCGCAGCGCTTGCAAGCGGATCGCCGCGGCCGCCGGCCAGTCGATGCGCGCTAATCCGTCCAGCGCGGTCAACGCCGCGGGGGCGACGCCGGCCAGCGCGCGCTGCAGCGCATCCTGGCCCAGCACGGGGGCGGGATCGGCGTACAGCACGTTCAGGAACAGGCGGTTGGACGGCGAATACGGGCTGGATCGCTCGGGTTGCGCGGCGTACATCGCGTGAACCGGGCTGATGGCAAGCATGTCGGCGCCTTGCTCGGCAGCGGCCACCGCTAGTTCGCGCAGCGCGCCAAAATCGCCGAAACCGTGCGTGCGCGGCATGTCGGCGCGCGCGTCCTGGCGCAGGCTGTAGACCTGTGCGGCCAGACCCCAACAGCGCGGGCTGGCCGCGCCGGTCAGGTCGGCGAGGCTCGGGGCCTCGCGCGGCGCCACTGCCAGCGTGGCCTGCGCCGACGTCAACAGCAGCCGGTGGTAGCCGGGCTCGTCGGGCGCCACCAGGAACGGGATGCCGTCCGCGCCCGCCTGAATATGGCCGTTCAGGATGTGGCCGGATTCGCACAGGATGCGATAGGGGCCGCGGGCAGTCTTGGGCAGCGGCGTGCGGGCGTTGCACCGCGTCACCAGCATGGGCGGCAGCGCGTCCGCCGCCTGTTCCGCCAGGCGCTGGCGGCTGTCGGCGATGTCCCGGGACGTCTCTGCCGGCAGGTCCATCGCAGCCAGCAGCGCGCGCAAGGTTTCCGCCGCGACGCGCTGCGGGCGCTGGCGCGCATCGGTCCAATGCTCCGCGATGCCAGCCACGGCGGCCAGCGCGGACAGGCCATCCGGCTCGGCACTGGTGCGCTTCATGCCGCGTCCTCCAGCAGCCAGACGGTGCTGTCCGGGCACAGTTCGCCTTGTGCGAGCCGGTCCCGTCCGCCCGCGGGCGATTCGAACAGCAGGGTCGCGAACACGTCCGGACCGGGCATGAGCGAATCGGGCACGGTCTGAGGATTGGGCCCCAGGTTCGCGTAGACCGTCAGGCGGGCGCCATCGGCCAATTCCCAGCGTGCGAACACACTGCGGTCGCCCACCGCCGCGGCGCCCAGGCTGACCGCGCCCGCCAGCCGCGGCGCGATCATGCGCGCGCGCAATTGCAAGAGCGCCGTGTAATCGCGCATCCACTGGGCCGCATCTGGCTCGTCCTGCCAGGGATAGCTGGCGTGGTAGGTGGACGCGTCGTTCGGATCGGGCAACTGCGGGGTGGGAGTATCGCCGGCGAACTCGGGAAAGGCCGAAAATTCGCGTTGCCGGCCGTCGCGCACCGCCTGCGCCAGTTCGGGATCGGTGTGGCTCGTGAAATACAGGAACGGCGCGCGCGATCCGCGTTCCTCGCCCATGAAGATCAGCGGGATCTGCGGCGCCAGCAATTGCAGCGCGACAGCCGCACGCAGACGCTGGGGGGTGTCCACCAGCTCGGTCAGGCGTTCGCCGCGCGCGCGGTTGCCGGTCTGGTCATGGTTCTGCAAGAACAGCACGAAGGCGGTGGGCGGCAGGTCGGCGCTGCGCTCGCCACGCGGCTGGTTGCCCCGATAGGCGGAGGGTTGGCCCTGATACACCCAGCCTTCGGCCAGGCAGCGCGCCAACGCCTGCGCGGGCGCTTCGGCGTAGTCGGAATAGTAGCCGCGCGATTCGCCGGTCAGCAGATGGTGCAGCACATGGTGCGCATCGTCGTTCCATTGCGCCTCGAAATCGCCGCGCAGCAGGCTGGCCCGGTTGTCGTCGTTTTCGACGACGAGATGCACGTGGCGCTCGGCCGAGACGTTGTCGCGCACGAAGCCGGCCAGCTCGTGCAGCCACTCGTGTCCGGCGATGGCATGGACGGCGTCCAGGCGCAGGCCGTCAAAGCGGTACTCGGTCAGCCAGTACAGCGCATTTTCCTTGAAGAAGGCGCTGACGGCCGCCTGCCGGAAGTCGATGGCAGCCCCCCACGGCGTGTCGATATCGGTGCGAAAGAAGGGCGCGGCATAGGCCGACAGGTAATTGCCGTCCGGGCCGAAGTGGTTGTAGACCACGTCCAGCATCACGCCCATGCCCAATCCATGCGCGGTGTCGATCAGGTTCTTCAGATCGTCGGGCGAACCGTACGCGGTGTCGGGCGCATACGCCAGCACGCCGTCATAGCCCCAGTTCCGCTCCCCCGGAAAATCGGCGATGGGCATGAGCTCCAGCATGGTGATGCCCATGTCGGCCAATTCGGGCAACCGCGCGATCAGGCCCGCGTAGCCGCCCGCCAGTCCCGCGTGGACTTCGTAGATGACGGTGTCTTCCCACGGGCGGCCGGTCCATTCCGGGTGGCGCCAGCGGTACGCGCCGGGCGCGACGACAACGCTGTCGCCATGCACGTCGCCGTCCTGCAGACGTGATGCAGGATCGGGTATGACGGTGCCGTCGTCCAGCCGATAGTGGTAGCGGGCGCCCGCCGGGCAGTCCACATCGGCTTGCGCAAAGCCGTCCGGGCCGGGCCGCATCGGAATCGGGGGATGGCCCTCGACCTCCAGCACGAGACCGGGCGGGGCGCTCGGCGCCCACAGCCGAAAGCGGGTGACGCCGCTTTCCAGCGGCAAGGCGCCGAATGAGTACGGATGCGTCATGTCGCCTCTCCCGGTTCCGCCCGCTGTCCCATCAAGACAAGACTATGAGGCGCAACCGTCACCGTCGGCTCGTCCCATGGCGCGGGCTCGGCCGGCTTGTCCGAGTCCAGTTCCAACGACCAGGCGAAGCCGGCTTCGGGCAGAGTGAAGGTCACGGCTTCGTGCGTGGGGTTCATCAGCAACAGCGTCACGTCGGCGCCGCCCTCGGGGCGCAGCGCGGCGCGGCGCAAGCCCATGACGCGCTCCTGTTCGGCGTCCCACGCCGGGCCCTCCAGCGGCGCGCCCGATGCGTCGAACCAGGAAATGGCCGGGACGCCCGGCAGAATTTCCTGGCCCGCATCGCCATAGCGGGCGCTGCGTACGCTGGGATGCGCGCGGCGCAGGGCCGTCAGGCGGCCCACAAAGCGGCTGAGCGCCCGGCCGGCATCGCTTTGGGCCTGTGTCCAGTCCAGCCAGGAAATGGCGTTGTCCTGGCAGTAGGCGTTGTTGTTGCCTTCCTGGCTGTTGCCGAATTCATCGCCCGCCAGCAGCATCGGCGTGCCGTCGGACAGCATGGCCGATCCCAGCAGCGCGCGTTGAACGCGGCCGCGCGTCTCCAGAATCTGCGGATCGTCTGTCGGCCCTTCGGCGCCCCAGTTGTGGCTGAAGTTCTCGGAATGGCCGTCATTGCCGTCCTCGCCATTGGCCTCGTTGTGGCGGCCGTCGTAACTGACGATGTCGGCCAGCGTGAAGCCGTCGTGCGAGGCCACGTAGTTGACGCTGGACCAGGGGCGGCGATGGCGGCGGTCGAAGATGTCGCGCGACCCGCACAGCCGCGCCGCCATCTCGCCGCGCATGCCTTCATCCCCGCGCCAGAAGCGGCGCGTGGTGTCGCGGAACTTGTCGTTCCATTCCGCGAACCCGGGCGGGTGATTGCCCAGCTGGTAGCCGTCCGGGCCGATGTCCCACGGTTCGGAGATGAGCTTGAGCTTGGACAGCACCGGATCCTGCAGGATCACGTCGAAGAATCCCGAGCCGGGGTCGTAGCCGTTGCCCTCGCGGCCCAGCGTCACGCCCAGGTCGAAGCGAAAGCCGTCCACCCCGTAAGAGGTGGCCCAGTACCGCAGCGAGTCGGCCACCATCTGCAGCACCCGCGGGTGCGACATGTTGACCGTGTTGCCGCAGCCCGTGTCGTTGATGTAGTAGCGCTCTTGCCCCGGCATCAGGCGGTAGTAGCTGGCGTTGTCCAGGCCGCGCCAGGAGAGCGTCGGCCCCATTTCGTTGCCTTCGCAGGTGTGGTTGTAGACCACGTCCAGGATCACCTCGATGCCCGCCGCGTGCAGACGGCGGATCGCCAGCCGCAATTCGTTGGGATGCTGCATGAGGTACGCCGGTTCCGGGGCGAAGTAGGACAGGGTGCTGTAGCCCCAGTAGTTGCGCAGCCCGCGCTCGGTCAGGAAGTGGTCCTGCAGGAAGGCATACACCGGCAAGAGTTCCACCGCCGTCACGCCCAAACGCTGCAGATGCTCGATGAAATGCGGATCGGCCAGGGCCGCGCAGGTGCCGCGCAGCGGCTGGCGCAGGTCCTCGCGCTGCATCGACACGCCGCGCAAGTGGACCTCGTAGATCGTCGTGTCGTTCCAGGGCGTGTCCGGGGCCTTGCTGTTGCCCCAGTTGAACGGCACCTCATCGGCCACGATGGCCTTGGGCATGGCGGGGGCGCTGTCGCGGCGGTCAAAGCTCAGATCCTGCCGCGAATGATTCATGCGGTAGCCAAAGAGCGCATTGCTCCAGTGCAGCGGGCCGCTCAGCTGGCGCGCATAGGGATCCAGCAGAAGCTTGTTGGGGTTGAAGCGGTGCCCATTTTGCGGATCGTACGGGCCGTGGGCGCGGTAGCCGTAGAGCAGGCCGGGCTGCGCATCCGGCAGGTAGCCGTGCCAGATTTCGTCCGTGCACTCCGGCAGGTCGAAGCGGCGCAATTCCTTGCGCCCCTTGGGATCGAAGATGCACAGCTCGATACGGGTGGCGTGCGCGGAGAACACCGCGAAGTTCACGCCCAGGCCATCGCTGGTGGCGCCCAGCGGTTGGGGCTGGCCGCCGGTGATTCGGGTCAGTTGGGACGGATCCATGGATTCAGCCTTCGTGCATCAGGAAGAGAGTCGAGAGGGGCGGCAGGGTGAGCGACAAGGCCTGCGGCTGCCCGTGGGCAGCCATGTCGCCGGTGTTGGCCCCGCCCTGGTTGCCCTGGCCGGACCCGCCGTACTGGGACGCGTCGGTGTTCAGCAGTTCAGCCCAGCGGCCGGCCCGAGGAACCCCGATGCGGTAATCGTGCCGGGTGACCGGCGTGAAATTCGACACGGCCAGCACGTGCTGCTGGCCGTCGGTGCGGATGAAGGCGACGACGCTGTTGTCCTGGTCGTCCATGATCGTCCACGCGAACCCCGAGGGGTCCGCGTCTCGCGCATGGAGGGCCGGGAGGTCGCGATACAGGCGGTTCAGGTCGGCCACCAGACGCTGCATGCCCAGATGGCCCGCGTCGTCCAGCAGGTTCCAGTCCAGCGTGGCGTCGTGGTTCCATTCGGTGGGCTGGGCCAGCTCGCCGCCCATGAACAGCAGCTTTTTGCCGGGATGCGCCCACATGAAGCCGAAGTACGCGCGCAGGTTGGCCAGCCGCGCCTGCTTGTCGCCGGGCATCTTGCCCAGCAGCGACCCCTTGCCGTGCACCACCTCGTCGTGCGACAGCGGCAGGATGAAGCGCTCGCTGTACGCGTACACCATGCCGAACGTGATGTCGTGGTGGTGGTAGCGGCGATGGATCGGATCCTGCGCCAGATAGCGCAGGGTGTCGTGCATCCAGCCCATGTTCCATTTGTAGTGGAATCCTAGACCGCCTTCGGACACGGGCGCGGTCACGCCCGGCCACGCGGTGGACTCTTCGGCAACCATGATGGCGTCCGGCACCTCGTGGCGCACAGTGTCGTTCAGCTCTTGCAGAAACTGGACCGCCTCCAGATTCTCGCGGCCGCCATAGCGGTTGGGAATCCATTCGCCGGGCCGGCGGCTGTAGTCGCGGTAAAGCATCGACGCCACCGCATCCACACGCAACCCGTCGATGTGAAAGCGCCGCAGCCAGTGCATGGCGCTGGCGATCATGAACGCCTTCACCTCGTTGCGCCCCAGGTTGTAGACCATGGTGTGCCAGTCGGGGTGATAGCCCTCGCGCGGATCTTCGTATTCGTACAGCGAGGTCCCGTCGAAGGTGGCCAGGCCATGCGCGTCGTCGGGAAAGTGCGCGGGCACCCAATCCAGGATGACGCCGATGCCGGCGGCGTGGCAGCGGTCGACGAACCGGGCGAAGGCCTCGGGCGGCCCATAGCGCGCCGTGGGCGCGAACATGCCAAGCGGCTGGTAGCCCCACGAGCCGCCGAACGGATGCTCCATGATGGGCATCAGTTCCAGATGCGTGAAGCCCATGGCGCGGGCGTAGCCCGGCAGCTTGTCGGCCATCTGGTCCCAGGCGCAGGAGCCAGCTTCGACACTGGCCCACGAGCCGGCGTGGACCTCGTAGATCGACACGGGCGCGCTGGGAGACTGGCGCGCCCCGCGCGCCTGCATCCAGTCGTCGTCGGACCAGGCGTAGGGCGCGGGATCGTCCACGATCGAGGCCGTGGCGGGCGCCAACTCGCTGCGGCGCGCCATCGGATCGGCCTTCAAGAATTGATTGCCGTTGCGGTCGGTGATGGCGAACTTGTAGCGGTCGCCAGCGCGTACGCCGGGAATGAAAATCTCCCACACCCCCGCTGCGTGGCGCAGACGCATGCCGTGGCGGCGCGGGTCCCAGCCATTGAAATCGCCGGCCACCGCAACCCGCCGGGCATTGGGCGCCCAGACTGCGCAGCGCAGGCCGCTGACGCCGTCCACCTCGACCAGGTGCGCACCGAGGGCCTCGCCGGCCTCGCGCCACGCGCCTTGGGCCAGGCGCTGCAGCGTGGCGTCATCCAGCAGAGCGCCGAAGGCATAGGGATCGGCGGTGACCTGTTCGGCCGCGGGCCAGCGGATCGCCAGGCGGTAGGACGCCCCGTCGCCGGCCTGCGCGTACGTCACGCGGCCGACGTAGAGACCCTGCGCCTGTTCCTCCAGGGGCGTGCGATCGCCATCCTGATCCAGGACCGCCACGGCCGAGGCCCCGGGAACGAAGACGCGTACCCAGCCGTCGTGCGGTCCCAGCACCCCGAAAGGGTTGTCATGCAGCCCATGGGCCAGCGCGGTCAGCTCCTGCGCGTCGATGTGGCCGTCGGTGGCAGCGGCGGGAGAGGCAAAGCCTGCGGTCATGACGTTTTTCCTTCGGCATCGATGGCGGCCGACAGCAGGACGCCGCGCGCCAGTTCGGTCAGGGCGCACAGGGGAATCGAAATCCAGTCGGGCCGGTGGGCCGCTTCGTAGCTGACCTCGTAGGCGGCTTTCTCCAGTTGCGCCAGGATCAGCAGCGTATCCTCGCGATCCCCCGAGGCGGCAAGGTCTCCGCCGCGCACACTGGTGTAACCCTGCAGGAACGCGTCCGAGGCCCGCTGGCGGAAACGCGCCAGCAGGGCGTCGCGCTGTTCGGCCGGTGCAACGGGCGGCGCGGGCACGTCGTCCGCACCCGCATTGGCGTCCAGATGCGCGCCACCGATCAGGTCCGTCCGCGCAATCGACGCCGCCGCATAGTCAAACGAGCGCAACATGCCGGCCACGTCCTTGTACGGAGAAGCGAGCGATCGCCGCACTTCCAGGCTGCTGATCGGCTCACCTTCGAAGTCGATCAGGTAGGCGTCGGTCTGCGCGACCAGCACCTGGCCCAGGTGGAAGTCGCCGTGTATCCGCAGCCACGGCGCGCCCACCTCGGCCTGCGCCATCTCGGCGACGCGCTTGGCCAGGCGCTCGTGATGCTCGAAGAACCACTCCGCGCAGGCATGCGACGGCTCTTCAAGCTTGTCCAGCGTTGCGCGCAGATTCTTTTCGGCGCGGTCCAGCAGCGCAAGCACCTGCTCGGCCCGCTTGTCCGCATCCGTCTGGCTGGCGGCTCGCGACTGGAAGTCTGCATCATCGGTTGGCGCGGCCAGCAGCGTGTGCATCTGGCCCAGCCGTTCTCCGATGGTGCCGGCCATGACGGCGTAGCCTTCCAGGGTTTCCTCGAACTCCTCGGGCGAGCTGCCAACCAACAGGGCATTGGCCAGCGTGCGCTTCAGGTAGTCCAGCGTCCAGCTCCAGGCATCGCCCTCATTGGAGACGTAGCCGTGCGCGACCGCCAGCGTGTGCACGACGCCCTCCGCGTCGACGCGCTGCACCTCGCCCAGCAGCGGTGGAATGTTCCCGTAGCCGGCCCGCGTCAGGTAGCGGGTCATCTCGGCTTCGGGCGACAGGCCCGGCTGCACGCTGCGGATCAGCTTCAGGATGACGGCATTGCCGACGATGACCGAGCTGTTGGACTGTTCGCCCGACAGCCAGTGCATGTCGAGGTCGCCGTCGAAATCCATGCCGGCCAGCCCCGCCTCGGGCAGAAAGCGGATCACGCCCGGCTTGTCGCCCGGCTTGCCGCCGCTGCGTCCGTCGAGTTCCGCGCTCGCCTGCATAGCGCGGAGCGTGCTGCGCACGAAGCCCGGCTGCAGGAAGGCGTCGGCCAGGACGCCCACTTCGGCGCCGCGGCGCACGCGGGCAATGGCGTACTGGATGACGGCGGTCTCGTCCCAGACCAGGACAAAGGGCGCTTGCGCGCGCATGCCCGTCGTACCGTCCTCCGGCTCGATCTCGGCCCAATAGAATTCCCCGTCGGCCGAGGCGAACGGCGTGGCGTAGGCCAGACGTGCGCGGGCCGGCGCCTCCGACCCCGGATACCAGCGCTGGCGCGCCAGATATTGCGGCAGGATCTCGCGCTCCAGCGTGGCGCGGGACGCGTCGGTCAGCGCCGCGCCGCCCCGATTCTTGAGCACCAGGGTAATCAGTTCGGGCATCTGGGCGGGCGCCGTCGCGTGCCATCCGGGCGGCGCGGCGTCCTGGCTCAGGTCCATCCAGTAAAAGCCGTAGGGCGGCAGCGTCAGTAGATAGGGCGGTTCGCCGATCGCGGGGAAGGGCGTGCCACCCAGCATTTCCACGGGTACCCGGCCCGAGAACTCCTGCATGTGCAGCTCGACCGGTTGGGCCGCATTCGACAGGTTCGCCACGCACAGGATGGTCGTGTCTTCCCACTGACGCAGGTAGGCCAGGATCTTGCGGTTGCCGGCATAGATGAAGCGCAACGTGCCGCGGCCGAAGGCGTGGCTCTGCCCGCGCTGCGCCAGGAGCCGCCGCGTCCAGTTCAGCAGCGAATGCGGGTCGCGCTGCTGCGCCTCGACGTTGACGGCCTCGTAGCCGTACAGCGGGCCCATCAGCACGGGCAATGGCAGCCGTTCGGGATCGGCGCGCGAAAAGCCGCCATTGCGGTCGGGCGACCATTGCATCGGCGTGCGCACCCCGTCGCGGTCGCCCAGGTGGACGTTGTCGCCCATGCCCAGTTCGTCGCCGTAGTACAGCACCGGCGTGCCGGGCATCGAGAGCAGCAGGCTGTTCATCAGCTCGACACGGCGCCGGTCGCGTTCGAGCAGCGGCGCCAGCCGGCGGCGGATGCCCAGGTTGATGCGGGCGCGCGGCTCGGCCGCGTAGACGTTCCACAGGTAGTCGCGCTCGCGGCTCGTCACCATCTCCAACGTCAGCTCGTCGTGATTGCGCAGGAAGATGGCCCACTGGCAGGTGGGCGGAATATCGGGCGTCTGGCGGATGATGTCGGTGATCGGAAAGCGGTCTTCCTGCGCGATGGCCATGTACATCCGCGGCATCAGCGGGAAGTGAAAGGACATGTGGCATTCGTCGCCCGCGCCAAAATACTCCTGCGCGTCCTCGGGCCATTGGTTGGCTTCGGCCAGCAGCAGGCGGCCGGGGTACTCGGCCTCGATCACCGCCCGGATCTGCTTGAGCACGTCATGCGTCTCGGGCAGATTTTCGTTGTTGGTGCCTTCGCGCTCGACCAGGTAAGGCACCGCGTCCAGGCGCAGCCCGTCCACGCCCATGTCCAGCCAATAGCGCATGACGGACAGCACTTCCTTGAGCACCTGCGGGTTGTCGTAGTTCAGATCGGGCTGGTGCGAATAGAAGCGGTGCCAGAAGTACGCGTTGGCCACCGGGTCCCAGGTCCAGTTCGACTTCTCGGTATCGCAGAAGATGATGCGCGTGCCGGCGTACGCCTTGTCGTTGTCGGACCAGACATAGAAGTTGCGCGCCGCCGACCCGGGCTTGGCCGCACGGGCGCGCTGGAACCACGGGTGCTGGTCCGACGTGTGGTTGACCACCAGTTCGGTGATGATGCGCAGGCCCCGGGCATGCGCGGCCCGGATCAGCTTGCGCACGTCGGCGATGGTGCCGTAGTCCGAGTGCACGCCGCGGTAGTCCGCGATGTCGTAGCCGTCGTCGCGGCGGGGAGACGGGTAGAAGGGCAGCAGCCAGATGGTGTTCACGCCCAGGCTGGCGATGTAGTCCAGCTTGGAAATCAGGCCGGGCAGGTCGCCAACGCCGTCGCCGTTCGAGTCGAAGAACGACTTGACGTGAAGCTGGTAAATGACGGCGTCCTTGTACCAGAGGGGATCATCCTGAATGGGTTGGGCTTTACTCATCATGGCGTTGGGCGCGGGCTTCATCCATGCAGCGAAAGCCGCCACACGCGATAGGGTTGGTCGGGGGTCAGCGTCAGGCTGCGGTGCTTCTGATGCCAGGTCTCGCGGGTTTCGGTCAGCAGGTCTTCGGCGGACAGCTGACCGGCGTCCGATTCGCCGAACAGCCAGAACGGCGCCTCGACGCGCGTCTCCTGCGCCTGGAACGGATCCAGGCTGATGACGGCCAGCACCACGTTGCCGTGGCCTGGCGTGGACTTGTAGAAAGCCAGCACCCGGTTGTTGCTGCTGGCGGCCAGCGTCAGGCCGCGATGCGTCTGCAATGCCGGGTTGGCGCGCCGGATCTGGTTCAGGCGTGTGATCTCGGCCCGGATGTTGCCCGGGGCGTGCCAGTCGCGCTGGCGCAGTTCGTACTTCTCGGAGTCCAGGTACTCTTCCTTGCCCGGCAGCGGCGCGCCTTCGCAGAGTTCAAACCCGCTGTACACGCCCCACAGTCCCGAGCCCAGCGCGGCCAGCGCCGAGCGGATCAGAAAGCCCGGGCGTCCCGAGGTCTGCAGGAAGAACGGGTTGATGTCCGGGGTGTTCACAAAGAAGTGCGGGCGGAAGAAGTCGGCCGCCGGCGGCGACGAAATCTCCTGCAGGTAGGCTTCCAGCTCGGCCCGCTCGTTGCGCCACGTGAAGTACGTGTACGACTGCGTGAAGCCGATCTTGGCCAGCCGGTACATCATCTTGGGGCGGGTGAAGGCCTCGGACAGGAAGATCACGTCCGGATGCTGCGCGTGGACTTCGCAGATCAGCCACTGCCAGAACGGCAGGGGCTTGGTGTGGGGGTTGTCCACGCGAAAGATGCGCACGCCGTGATTCACCCAGAACAGCACCACGTCGCGCAGCGCGCGCCACAAGCCCAGCTTGCGGCCGCGGCGGTTCTGGCCGCCGTAGAAGGACACGTTGACAATGTCCTCGTACTTTTTCGGCGGATTCTCGGCGTAGCGCATCGACCCGTCCGGCCGCCACGAGAACCAGTCCGGATGCTGCGTCAGCCACGGATGATCCGGCGAACACTGGATGGCGAAGTCCAGCGCAATCTCCATCCCATGCTGAGCGGCCGCATCCACCAGGTTCAGGAAGTCGGACAGGGTGCCCAGCGCGGGCTCGATGGCGTCGTGGCCGCCGCTTTGCGCCCCGATGGCGTAGGGACTGCCCACGTCGCCCGGCTCGGCGCGCAGGCTGTTGTTGCGGCCTTTGCGGTTGCGCTGGCCGATCGGGTGGATGGGCGGCATGTACAGCACGTCAAAGCCCATCTCGCGGATGTCCGGCAGCCGCGCGACCACGTCGTCGAAGGTGCCGTGGCGCCCGGGCTCGGCCGCCTGCGACCGGGGGAACAGTTCGTACCAGCTGGAATGGACGGCCTGGCTGCGGTCCACCCAGACCGGGTAGGCCGTGGCGGTGACCGCTTCGAACGGGTGGTCGTCAAGCGCGTGCATGGCGTGCGCCAACGCCGGGTCCAGCAGCACGTCGACCTGCGCCTGCGTCGGCGGGACCGGATGGGTCAGGTCGGCGTCCGCGAAGGCCGCCAGCGCACGGCGCACGGGCTCGGCATCCGCGCCGGCGGGCGAGCCGGCGTCGGCGCGCGCCAGGGCGTCGCGCAGCAGTGCGAGGCCTTCGTGGATCTCCAGGCTGATATCGCGGCCCGCCTGGTGCTTGACCTCGATGTCATGGGTAAACGTATGCCAGGCGTCGAACCAGGCGGCCACGACGAATTCATGGGCCCCGACGCGGCGAGGGCGGAATGCGCCTTCCCAGCGGTCGTTCAGGCCGCGCGTCATCGGCACCGTGTGCCAGCGCGCCTCGTCCTTGGCGCGCCAGCGCACCTCGGCGGCGAGTTGGTCGTGGCCGTCCATGAAGATGTCGGCCTGCACGGCGATGCGCGCGTGCGGGATGGTCTTGACCGGATAGAGGCCGCCATCCACGGCAGGGCTGATGTTCTCCAGCGCGACGCGCTGGTTGGCCAGGTCGTCGGCGCGCGTCCGGTGGTGACGCACGGCGTCGCGGACCGGCTGGGTGGGTTGGAACATCAGCAACGCGCAGTCGCCCGCGGCCAGGGAGTCGGCCTGCCTCTGCAAACCCGCGGGCGGCGTGAACGGGACGAGATCGGCCGGCGGCAACATTGGCGCCAGGGCATCCCAATCCACGCCCGCATGCTGCGTGGGCGACGGATTGACCGCAAGCGCCAATGTCGCGCCATCGCCCGCATCGCGCAGCATCACGGTGCAGCTGCCGTCCCGGCCGCCCAGCAAACACAACGGACCCTTCAGCCGGGAGCCGTCGAACCAGGCGTTCACGGCTTGTACGTCCGGCAGGCGATGTTCGTCCTCGTCCGTCAGCATGAGTCCATCGCCCGACACCGCCGCGCTCCAGAGCGCGCTTCGGCCGTATTCAGACGGCGACTGCGCGCCGGATTGCGGCGGGGCAGCAATGACTTCGCCAATGGCGCGCAGGCGCGCGTCCTCTTCCGCCAGCCACGACGACTTGAAGTCCCACCAGGGCAGGGAAGAAAATGCGGCGTCGAACGCCGCGTCCCGCAGGCCCGCCAGGTCGGCGGGCGACAGGCCGGGTGTCCAGGCCAACAGGCGCACATCCGGATTCTGCGCGCGCAACGCGGCCCCCAGTTCCCGCCACGCCTCTGCCGGCAGCCGGTGAGGCGCCTGGAACACCAGGCCCTTGACCCCGCTGCGCGTCCAGCCGAGCAGACGTGCCGTCCACGCCGGCAGAAAGCCGGCCGGCAGGGGGCCTTCAGGCAGGTGCAGCACCCCGCGCTCCTGCGGCGTCAGTCGCGGATCGCGCGCGGGTTCTTCGTGCAGCGACCGGTACCACCCGGGTTCGGCGGTGGTCGCCACGGCATGGCGCGCACTGCGGTCCAGGATCACGTCGACGAACAGCGACAACCCGTGGGTCGACAACTGCGCCGCAATCTCGGTGTACCACTGAGTGATCGGCGTGTCCTTGCCGTCGACGCGCGCGGTGTCCGCATCGCGCGCGGCATTCGAGCCCGGTTCCGGCCCGGTCAGCCACGGCGCCGGCGCCAGCACGGCATTGAACCCGCGTTGCGCGAGGCGTTGGCACAGGGCCTGGAGGTCCGAGTGGCCCTCCGGCAGGCCAGAGCGGGCGTGATAAAGACGTAGCGGGGCGCGGGACGGCGCGGGGACGGTGGAACGGGGCACCGGGCTGGCTCCTTAGATGGCGGCTGGCAGTGCGCCACCCGCTCGCGGCTGACGGCGGCTGACGGCGGCGACGTCTTCGGGTTGCAGGGCCGAGGCGGGCGCCGCATCGCGATACTCGGGTTCCACAAGCGAGCGGTACAGGCTGGCGTACAGGCTGACCGCGGCGCGCCAGCCGAAATCGCTGCTCATCGCGTTGCGCTGCATCAGCCGCCAGAGAATGCCGTGGCCGCGCAGGTCGAGGGCGCGATCGATCGCGGCGCTCATGGCCTGCGGCGTGTCGCCTTCAAAGAGCACGCCGGTGGCCGATGCCATGGCTGACAGCGGGGCGCGCGGACCGGGATCCTGGATCGTATCGGCCATGCCGCCCACCCGCGAGCCGATCGGCAGGGTGCCGTAGCGCATCGCATATAGCGGCGTCAGGCCAAAGGGCTCGAAGCGGCTGGCATGCAGCAGGATGTCGGAGCCGGCGTGCAGACGGTGGGCGATGCCCTCGTCGTAGCCGATATGGGTGGCGCAGCGTCCCGGATAGCGGCGCGCGATGTCCTGCAAGGCTTCTTCCAGCCGGTGATCGCCTTGACCCAGAATGGCGATCTGCAGATTGGGGTGACGGTCCAGCGCTTCGGGAAGCGCGTGCACCGCAACGTCCGCCATCTTCTGTTCGGTCAGGCGGTTGCCCATCCCCATCACCGTCGCGCCCAGATCCGGGCGCAAGCCGAACTCGCGTTGCAATGCCGCCTTGCAATGAATCTTGTTGGTCAGGTCTCGGACCGAATAGCGGTGGCTGCGCAGGTACGGATCGTGGGCAGGGTTCCACAGCACGTCGTCGATGCCGTTCGGGATCGGCAGCAGGTCGTCTGCACGGCTGCGCAGCAGCGCGTCCAGGCCGCAACCGAATTCCGGCGTCATGATTTCGCGGGCGTAGGTGTGGCTGACCGTGGTGACGCGGTCCGCGTAGCGGATGCCGGCCTTCAGGAAATTGAGCTGCCCCCAAGCCTGGGCGCCGTCGTCGGTGCGGGCCCATTCGGGTACGCCAAATTCGTCGGCGCATGCAATCGGGAACAGCCCCTGGAACGCCAGGTTGTGGATGGTCATCACGCTTTTCACGTCGGGCAGGCCGGCCGCGCGCAGCAGCAGCGGCACCAGGCCGGCATGCCAGTCGTGCGCGTGCACCAGCGTGGGGCGCGCAACGCCCGGCAATCCCGCCGCCACGCGCACGGCGGCGTGCGCAAGCGCTGCATAGCGCAAGCCGTTGTCGGGATGCTCGCGCCCGTTCTCGTCGGCGTAGAGGCCGCCACGGTCGTACAGGGCATCGTTCTCCAGCACCAGATAGTCGATGCCGGATTGCGGGCATTTGCCTTCCAGGAGGACGGCCGGGCCGCCGGGCAGATCCTCCAGCGTGGCCACTTCGCGCACGCGGTTCAACTTGGCGCGCACGCCCCGATAGGCAGGCAGCAGCACGCTCAGAGGCATTCGCGCCTCCATCAACGCGCGGGCCATGCCGGTAATGGCATCTCCCAGTCCGCCCGTTTTGGCCAGCGGAAAAGCTTCTCCCGCCACAATCAGGGTTCTTGTCTTCGCCATGCTTGCTCCAGTTGATAGGCCGATCGAGATGGTTGCGGCTCGATCGCGATTACGCCGAGGCCTTCCCTTACGCAAGCCGTGTGCCCAAAACCGCTGGCACCAGAAAAATTGCGCGATGCAGCACAAATGCGGGTCATCCAAACGATGGAGCAACGACGCAGGCCTGGCGCCCGCCACGGCCGGTTTGTAATTTTTATCTGCGCCCCTGCGCCCAAATTCCAATCAGGGGCAGGAACGGCGGTTGCTGCAAGGAGACGCTTTCAACGACGACCGCATGGAGAAACGTATGGAAACAGTGTCGGACTTCGTGTTGAAGCGGCTGTCGCAGTGGGGCGTGCGCACGGTGTACGGGTATCCCGGCGACGGCATCAACGGGCTTATCGGCGCCTTTGGCCGCACGCAGGAGCCGCTGGAATTCATACAGGCCCGCCACGAAGAAAGCGCCGCTTTCATGGCGTGCGCCCATGCCAAATTCACTGGGCAGGTCGGGGTATGCCTGGCGACCTCGGGGCCCGGCGCCATCCATTTGCTCAATGGTCTGTATGACGCCAAGCTGGATCATCAGCCGGTCGTGGCGCTGGTGGGCCAGCAGGCCCGCAGCGCGCTGGGCGGCGACTACCAGCAGGAAGTGGACTTGATCAGCCTGTTCAAGGACGTCGCGCACGATTACGTGCAGATGGCGACGACGGCGGAGCAGGCGCGCCACATGGTGGACCGCGCCATGCGCATTGCGCTGGAGCGGCGCAGCGTGACCTGCGTCATCTTCCCCAACGACGTGCAGGACTTGCCGGCCGTGCCGGCGCCGCCCCGTGAGCACGGCACGGTGCACACTGGCATCGGCGTAACCTCCCACGCCGCGGTGCCCGGCCCGGACGCGCTGCGCAACGCCGCCGACATCCTGAATCGCGGCGAGAAGGTGGCAATCCTGGTGGGCGCGGGCGCGCTGCAGGCGGGCGAACAGGTCAGCGAGGTCGCCGAGCTGCTGGGCGCCGGCGTGGCCAAGGCGTTGCTGGGCAAGGCCGTGCTGCCGGACAGCCTGCCGTACGTGACGGGCGCCATCGGACTGCTCGGCACGCAGCCGAGCTGGGACATGATGAACGAGTGCGACACGCTGCTGATGGTGGGCACCTCCTTCCCGTATGCGGAATTCCTGCCGCAGGAAGGCCAGGCGCGCGCCGTGCAGATCGACCGCGACGGCCGCAAGCTCAGCCTGCGCTATCCCGTGGAAATCGGGCTGGTGGGCGACAGCCGCCTGACGCTGGAAGCGTTGATACCGCTGCTGGAACCCAAGAAAACGCGGCGCTGGCGCGAGCGTATCGAGAAGCAGGTTTCCGCCTGGCGCGAGACGGTGCATGCCCGTGCGATGGTCGATGCCAAGCCGATCAATCCTCAGCGCCCGTTCCTGGAGTTGTCCAAGCGCTTGCCTGCGCAGGCCATTCTGACCTGCGACTCGGGCTCGGCCGCCAACTGGTATGCGCGCAACGTCGACATTCAGGCCGGCATGATGGGTTCGGTGTCGGGCGGGCTGGCCACGATGGGTTGCGGCGTGCCCTATGCGGTGGCGGCAAAGCTTGCCTATCCGGATCGGCCTGTCATCGCCCTGGTGGGCGACGGCGCGATGCAGATGCTGGGCATCAACGAGCTCATCACCATTGCCCATCGGTGGCAGGACTGGAGCAATCCCACCCTGATTGTCATGGTGCTGAACAACGGCGATTTGAACCTGGTGACATGGGAACAGCGCGTGATGGGCGGGGACCCGCGCTTTCCGGACTCGCAGTGGTTGCCCAAGTTTTCTTATGCGGAATATGGCCGGATGCTGGGCCTGGAGGGCATCCGGGTGGACAGTCCCGACGACGTCGGGCCGGCGTGGGACCGCGCCTTGGCGGCGGGACGTCCTGTCGTGCTGGAGATGGTGACCGATCCCGAGATGCCGCCGTTGCCGCCCCACATCCCGGCCAAGCAGATCGGTGCGTATTTCAAGGCGTTGCGCCAGGAAGATGCCGCGACGGGCGGCGCGGCCCTGCGCGCGACGATCAAGCAATGGTGGGCAAGTTGACAGCCGATTGCATCAGTCTTTTCATTTCAGGAGCACATCATGGCAAACACTGAGGGGACGCGTTCCCCACCGCCCGGACAGGGCGGACAGAAGACCCCGGACCAGGCGCCCGCCGAACAACCCCAGCCCGACGCGCCCGGCGCGGGCAAGGATGA
Source organism: Achromobacter mucicolens (assembly GCF_029866465.1). NCBI lineage: Bacteria > Pseudomonadati > Pseudomonadota > Betaproteobacteria > Burkholderiales > Alcaligenaceae > Achromobacter > Achromobacter mucicolens. The sequence continues at coordinate 2,741,167 of NZ_CP123364.1, forward strand.
GAAGGGGCACTGGCCTCCGGACAGCATTCCCAATCCCATGCCGGGGGTCGACCCCCAGCAGACGCCGGGCATCGACCGGCTGTGACCGGCCCCGCACGGCTTGCGGCTTGCGGGCCGCGCCTCGCGTGCGCCGTGCCGCGGGGGGAGCGATCCGCACTTTTCAAAGGAGTACCCATGAACAAACGAGATAGGCTGCGCGACATGTTCCACACCTCGGACTCGTCTTCGCGGACGATGCGCGACCTGATATCAGGCACCGAGGATTTGCTGCGAAGCACCGCCAGCTACAGCGGGTCGGAGATCGAATCCGCCCGCGACAAGCTCAAGCATCAGCTGGACGCCGCACGCGATCAGGCCCGCGGATGGGAGCGTGCGGCCTGGGACCGGGCGCGCGTGGTGTCGCACGCCACAGATGAATACGTGCATGAAAACGCCTGGAAGAGCATCGCAGGCGCCGTGCTGCTGGGCGTGCTGGCCGGCATCTGCATGATGTCGGACCGCGGTAACCGGCGCTGACGCCAACCCCCGCGCGGCCCGACCCGCGCTCCGGCCGGGGCCGATCCTGCACACGCAGGGCCGGCCCCGGCATTTTTGTGGGGCCGCATGTAAGAACTGCCATCTTGTGCGGGCCGGACCTGCGCAAGGCCGGGGCTCCAAGCCGCACAGCGGTGTGGCACAGGGCTTGCTTGGAGGATGACCTGCATGCCGAACCGTTCGCCATGCAAGACGCTTTACTGAAGGAGATTCACCATGAACCATCCGTTGACAGGCGCCGGCCAGGCGCAAAGCGAAACCAAGATCGTGGGCGGCCCGAAAAACGATCCCAGCGGTCCCGGTCCGCAGATCATGGCGGCCAGCACCCTTGAAGGGAACGACGTCTACAACCCGGCTGGCGAATCGCTGGGCAGCATCCAGGAAATCATGCTGGACGTGCCGCACGGGCGCATCGCGTATGCCGTCCTGTCGCGCGGCGGCATCCTGGGCATTGGCGACAAGCTGTACGCCATTCCGTGGAGTGCGCTGACGCTGGATACCGACCGCAAGTGCTTCGTGCTGAACGTGGACAAGGAGGTGCTCAAGAACGCCGACGGGTTCGACAAGGACAATTGGCCCAGCATGGCGGACGAAACCTGGGCCAGAGGCATTCATCAGTATTACAACCAGCCCCCGTATTGGTAAGCCGCTACCGACGAGGACGCCATGCTCCGGGAAGGCAGACTGATTGCGGTTTCTCCCTGCTTCAACGACGCCGTCGGCGGCTGTGCAGGCCTGCTGGCGGCGCGTCCGGACAGCACCGTGCTCACGGTGTATTCGGGCTTGCCGCTACCGTCCGGTTGCGCCAGCGACAAGGACAGCGCCGACCGTCTTGCAAGCGTCCGCGATGCCGTCCTTTCCCGCCAGGCCAGCAGCGCGCGGGCGCTGTCCCTGCTGGGCGTGCGCGGCGTGCAGATGGATCTGGCGGAAGATCCGCGCCCGGACAGCGGCAGGGCCGGGCGCTTGACGGGCGCCCTGGCATCGGCGCTGTCCGCACTGCGGCCACGGGTGATCCTGATCCCGCTTGGGCTGTGCGGGCCGGCGCAGCTGCAAGTGTCGGACGCATGCCTGACCGCGCGGGCGCTGTTTCTGCGTGTGGAGTGGATCGCCTATGAAGAGGTCGCGGACGCCGAGCCGGGCGCGGTCCAGGAGCGGCTGGCCAGTCTGCTGCGCCATCGGATCCTGGCTTCACCGTTCGACGCCGGCGCCGAGGGCGACGTCACGCGTGCCCATCTGCGCGCCCTGGCCGCGCGCAACAGCCTGGCGGCAGAGGTACAGGCGGGGCAGGTTGGCGCTTTGCCATCCCGTCCCGAACGCTACTGGCGCCTGTCCTGGCGGCGTGAGCTCGCTTGACCAGCATCGAGACGGCGAGGCCAGGCGCCGTCTCATCCTTTTCGAGCATTGATGAATGATTGCGCATCCCGGACGATGCTCCAGGTTGCGCAGGCCGCCGCGCCTCGCTATGGTGCAAGGGGTGTGGCGCCGGCGGCGCCGGTGATTTGTACAACTTCGGAAACCAAGATGAGTTCGAACGCAGCCGACGCGCGTGGCCGGTCAGGCTGGGGCACCGCCCTGGCGATACTGCTTCTGATCGGAGCCGTCCTTGCGGTGCTGGCGCTGGCCGCCACCCGCGTGGTCGAACAGCGCATCGCCAGCATTCTGGGCCCCCGCAGCCAGGTCGGCAATGTGCAGGTCGGCCTTCGGCAGGTGGTGCTGACCGACGTCACCGTACCCGGCGCATCCGGCCAGCCCGGCGCGCGCGCCCAGCGCGTTGAACTTGAGCCGGAGTGGACCGCCTTTCTGCGCCGCGAGGCCGTGTTCAAGCGCATCATCATCGACGGGTTTGATTTCGCCGTGGTGCGCAGTCCCGACGGCGACATGCAGATATCCCCCGCGCTGCAGGCGGCGCTGCGGGCGGGTGTGGGGGATGGCAAGACGCGGCGCAATGGGCCGATCCGCGTCGCCGAGCTGATCCTGCGCGATGGCCGGCTGGAATACCTGGACGGCGCCGTCTCCAAGCCGCCGCATCGCATTCCCTTCAAGGACGTGCAGGCGCGGCTGCAGCCGGTGGTCATTCCTGGCGATGGCACGTCCAGCGACATGGAATTTACCGGCAAGGTCGAGGACAACCGCAATGGCGAGTCGACGGTGCGCGCGCGGGGCAAGGTGGTGATCGGCGGCACGGATGCGGACATCACGGTCGCGGCGCGCAACATGGACGTGCGCCATGCCGCGCCTTATCTGGCCGAGAACGGCGCCGGCTCGCTGTCGGGCGGTTCGATGGACCTGGACATGAAGACATCGATTGCCCGCCATGAGCTGAAGGCCTCGGGCGCCGTGGCCTTGCACAACCTGAAGTTCAGTGGCGACGGCAGCTTGTTCTCGTTGCCGCGCAAGGCGGTGCTGGCGGCGATGAAGGACAAGAGCGGAACGATCCGGTTCGACTTTGCGCTGGCGGGCAGCCTGGACAATCCGAAGTTCTCGGTCACGCGCGGCTTTGCGGCGCAGGTGGCGCAAGGCTTCGGACATGCCATCGGGGTGGGCGCCGAAGGCGCCGCGGAAGGGGTCGCGGGCGCCGTCAAGGAATTGGGCAACGCGTTGTCGGACCTGCTCAGCCCCGCCAAGCCCTGAGCCGTCGCCGGGTAGCCGCCTAAGGCAGCGGGCGCGGCCGGCCGACCCGCGCGCCCATGACCATTTCGGTCACCCAGTTCACCAGGATCGACGTATAGGCCTGCTGCGAGGCCTTGTCGCTGAGGGCGTGGTCCGCGCCATCCAGGATGCGGTGCGTCATCGAATGGGACCGCCGGAAGGCCGAACGGTAGTTCATGATCGTCGAGTGCGGAATGTACACGTCGTGCTCGGCTTCCACGATCAGCACGTCGCCGGTGAAGGTGGCGCAAGAGGCCAGCGCGCGGTTGCTTTCGGGCTCGATATGGGTGTTGCGATAAGCCCGCAGGGTTTCGCGGTTGAGCTGGTTCTTGGGCAGCATCCATTCGTCGTCGCGGTACAGTGCGGGCACGTGCAGGGCCAGCCAGCGCACGCGGCGCAGTCCGCTCAGAATGGCGGCCAGGTAGCCGCCGTAGCTGCTGCCCACTACCGCGACCGAGCCGCTGTCCAATGACGGATGGGCCGCAAGCCGGTCGTAGGCCGCCATGACGTCGCGCAGGTTGTCGTCGCGCGACACCTGCATCTGCTGCGCCTGCGTGGCGGCATGGCCGCGCAGGTCGAACGTCAGGCACACGCATCCCAGCGCGGCGATGCCCTTGGCGCGGGCCAGGTCGAACTTCTGGTCGCCGCCCCAGCCGTGAATGAACAGCACGCCCGGCACCTTGCTCTCGGGCGTCAGAAACGTGCCGGCCAGCTGCTGGTCCGCCACGTCGATTTCGATTGGGTCGCTAAAGGCGGCCATCGTCGTCCTCCAGAATTCCCCCGGATTTGGTGATCATACCCACGGCGGAGTCTTCGCCCCGGTACACGTACTGCTCCGACGTGGGCGGCGGTTCGTCCGCGCCATAGCGTTCGCGCGTGAAGGCGGACACGGATTTAAGCGATGGCGACAGCATGAACGCCTGCAGCGCGGACAGTTCCGCAATGCTGGCGCCGCCCGCCCGCCACGATTGCTCCAGCACGCCGGCGCGGGGTTCGCCTTGGGCGTTGCGGCCCACGCCCACGTCGTAGTTGCGCCGGGACGCGAAGAAATCAGGATAGGCCGTGGAGACCGCCGTGTCATAGCGGCAGCTCAAGTCCACCGCCTGCCGTTCTTCGTCGGTCAGGTTAAGCGCCCGCAACTCGTCGAAGCCCCCGCGGGCAACGGTGAGATTGGAGCCGCCGTACACCGAGACGCCGTTGTTGTCGGGCGTCAGGCACTGCGTGCCCACATACGACGCTTCCAGCTTGCCCACGCGCACCCAGCCCACGCTGTAGGTCTCGATCTGCGCCAGGTCTTCCTCCAGCACAAGGCCCAGGCGGCGCACGGATGCAGCGTCCTGTTCGCTCAGCGCGGCTCGCAATTCCTGCGCGTTGCGCACGACGATCTGCCCGCGGCCCGCAGTGGCGTCGGCTGGCTTGACGCGGAATGCGCCTTCCTGCAGCAGCCGCTCCCCGGCCCGGTAGGCGTCCTCCAGCGTGAAGGCGGTGAAGCCGCGAAGCACGACCTCCTCGAGCGCGCCGGCCAAGGATCGCGCCCACCCCTGCGGCACCCGCGCCTGAGCGTCGACGACGCCATGGGTGATGGATTTGGTTGCGACAAAGGCATGCGGCGTCACGCCGCCGAACAGGTCGGCCGCGCGCGTGATGCCCAGCTTTGCCGCGCGGGCCAGGCTGGTGATGCTGCGATCCGGCACGTAGTAGGGCGGCGGTTCGCCACGATTGCGGGTCGGCCGGAAGTCCGGGGCGAACCGCCGTCCCAGCAAGGCGGCAACGCGCAACGCCAGCGCCTCCTGCGAGGCGATATCGTGTTCGGACGCAGCGGCGCGCCGCGGATAGGCGGCGACGGTTCCTGCGGAGTCGGGTCGGGGTCTACTCATGGCGGTCCTCATTGCACGCGGCTTGCTTGGCCTGGGGGAGCGGCGTCCGCCTTGCGCCGACGCATGCCCAATTTCAGCTCGATCAAGGGATACGCGATCAGCGCCAGGCACAGCGGCGCCAACGCGTAGACGGCGCGGTAGGCCAGGGCCGCGCCCAGCACTTCGGTGGGCGGAATCTGGGATCCCAGCGCGGCCACGAAGATGGCCTCGGTGGTGCCCAATCCGCCGGGCACGCGGGTGATGACCGACGCGAAGCTCGTGCAAAGCAGGATGCCCAGCACCGCCGGGTAGCTTGCCTTGCCCTGCAGCAGCACATAGCAAATGGCGCCCATCAGGGACCAGGACAGCGCCGCCAGGGCGCATTGCGCCACGGCCATGCGGGCGCGCGGCAGCGCGATGTGGTGGCCCATCCAGGTGACGCTGCGGCGCCGGGCCCGTGCGCACGTCACGACGTAGGCAATGCCCAACGACAGCAGCGCGAGTCCCAGGATGCGCAGCATGCCGGAGCCGATCTCCCAGCCCGCCGGCACCGGCACCACGCCCAATGCGAACACGATGCCCGCCAGCCACGCATAGCCGATCCAATTCGATGCCGCCGCAAACAAGGCGACGCGGGTCGCGACAGACTTGCGGCAGCCCAGCCGCGTGTACAGCCGCAGCCGTGCCCCCAGGCCGCCCACCAGCACGCCCAGGTTCAGGTTCAGCGCGTAGCTCAGCATCGCCACGCCCAGCGCCTTGGGCGCGGGCAGGTGGTGGCGCGTGTATTTCTTGCCCAGGAGGTCCAGGCTGCCGTACGCAAGGTAGCCCGCAACCACCAGTCCGGCCGCGATGGCGATGGTCTGGCCCGGAATCTTGCGCATGGCGACCCACACCTGCGGCCAGTCCACGGAGCGGCCGAAGTAATACAGCAGCCCTGCGACCACGATCAGCACCAGTACGGGCAGCACGCGCTTGATACGGGGCCAGCGGCGCCTCAACGCCCGCATGGGTGACGAATGCAGGATCTTCATGCGGTCTCCCTTCCGGTATCCGCCGTCATGGATTGCAGGCGCGGCTTATGGGCCGGCAAGCTGCCCGCCCACGCGGGGAACCGCCGCAGAAAGTGAAACACCACCACGCCCAGCCACAGGCGGCGCAACCGGCGCCGCGAGTTCTTGGCCATCTCGACCGGCCGGCAGTCTTCGGCAATCAGCCGGTCCAGGCTCTTGCGCAGGGCTGCGTTCAGCGACGCGTCCCGCACCACGACGTTGGCCTCCAGGTTCAGCGCCAGACTCAGCGGATCCAGGTTGCTCGAACCAATCGTCGACCAGTCATCGTCCACGCACGCGACCTTGCCGTGCAGCGGCTGCTTGCAGTACTCATGGATCTCCACGCCCGAATCGATCAGGTAGTCGTACAGCATCGACGCGGCCAGGCGGGCGACCAGAACGTCCGGCTCGCCCTGCAGCAGCAGCCGCACGCGCACGCCGCGGCGGGCGGCCTTCACCAGATCGCGCAGCAGGTGGTAGCCCGGAAAGAAGTAGGCATTGGCGATCAGCACGTCCGAGCGCGCCGAGCGCACGCCTGCCCGGTAGTAGCGTTCGATGTCGCTGCGATGGCTGATGTTGTCGCGCACCACCAGCCGCCCGCCGCCGTCGCCGGCGGGCAGGGGGTCCATCCGGGCGGGGCGCCGCCGCAGCCGCCGCTTGCCGTTGCCCAGCTGCGCGCGCGCGTAGTCGGCGATGTCGGCCGCCAGCGGCCCTTCGACCAGAACGGCATAGTCCTGCTTCGCCTCGGGGCCATAGTCGGGCAAATGGTCCGCGGAAAAATTGATGCCGCCGATGAACGCGCGCTCGCGGTCGATGCCCACGATCTTGCGGTGCATGCGCCGGAACACGTTCGTGCGCACGCCCAGAAAGCGCGGGCGCGGATCGAACACGTGAAAGCGCACGCCGGCCTCGGTCATCGCGCCGATGAATTCCTCGCTCAGCTCGTCGGACCCGTAGCCGTCGACCAGCAGGTCCACGCTGACGCCGCGCTTCGCGGCGCGGATCAGGACCTGCTGGATATCCCGGCCGACGCTGTCGTCGAACAGGATGAAGGTTTCCACCAGCACTTCGCTCTTGGCCGCGTCGATGGCCTCGACGACGGCGGGAAAGTACTCCGTGCCGTTTTCCAGCAGGGTATATCGGTTGTTTTCGCGCCAGCCCAGGTTCATAGCGCAATCTCCGCACAAATCGGCACATGATCGGAAAGCCGCGACCAGACGCGCGATGCCAGTGGCACCGGTTTCCAGTCGCGCACACTGCGTACATAGATGCGGTCCAGCCGCAGCAGCGGCCAGCGCGCCGGGAAGGTCCGCGCGGGCCGGCCCAGACGCGACGTGAACACCTCCTGCGTGCCGCAATCGCGCATCAGGGTGTCCGCACGCAGCCGCCAGTCGTTGAAGTCGCCCGCAATCAGCAGCGGCTCGTCCGCGGGCACGCCGTGCGACACCAGCTCGCACAGCCGGCGCAATTGCTCGCCCCGGTGGCGCTCGAGCAGCCCCAGGTGCACGCAGATGGCGTGCACGGGCGAGGCAAGGGAAGGGGGCCTCAAGACGCAGTGCAACAGGCCCCGGCCCTCGTGGCCATCGACGCTCACGTCGTGGTTCTCGTGGCTTTCGATCGGGTAGCGCGACAGGATCGCGTTGCCGTGATGTCCTTCGGGGTAGACCGCGTTGCGGCCATACGCGAAGTCCGTCCACAACGTGTCGGCAAGAAATTCATACTGCGACTGCGCCGGCCAGGAATCGTGGCGCCCGGCGTGCGTCTGGTGTTCGCCCAGGACTTCCTGCAGAAAGACCACGTCCGGGGAGGCGGTGCGCAGCGCCTCTCGCAGGTCGTGCAGCATGAAGCGGCGGTTGAAACTGGTAAAGCCCTTATGGGTGTTGACCGTCAACACCGTCAGCGTCGTGGCGTCGAGGGAATGCGAAGCGGGCATGAAAACTCCGGCAGATGCGATCTGGCGGAGTGAGCAAGCGCCGTGCCCGGGAAGTAACCAAACGTGTTGAACCGCAGCCGAGGCCATGAAGGCATCGGCTGCGACTGCGTGCTAGTGGCCCGACTGAGCCCCGGGTTGGGCGTAACGCCCGACCAGCGTGGCGCTGGCCTCGTTCAGTCCCACGACCTTGACCTGAATGCCCGCGCGGCGCAGCTTGAGCGTCACCTTGTCCAGTTCGCCAACGGCCGAAATGTCCCAGAAGTGCGCGGCCGTCAGATCGATCACCACGCGCTCCACGGCTTCATGAAAGTCGACCGCCGCCGAAAACCGCGACGCCGAGGCGAAAAAGATCTGCCCCGAATAGCGGTAGGTACGCGTGCGCCCATCCTCGGACAGCGACGTGGCCACGTGCAGCAGCCCTTTGACCTTGCCGGCAAAGAACAGACCGCTCAGCACCACGCCCACCAGCACGCCGCGTGCCAGGTCGTGCGTCCAGACCACCACGGCGACCGTCGCCAGCATGACGACCGACGACTGCCAGGGATGCGAGCCGAGGTTGCGCAAGGAGCGCCAGTTGAAGGTGCCAATCGACACCATGATCATCACGGCCACCAGGGCCGGCATCGGGATCTGCGCCACCAGGGGGCCCAGCGCCACGATCAGGAACAGGAGGAAGACGCCCGCCACGCAGGTGGACAGACGCGTGCGGCCGCCGGCGCGCACGTTGATGACGGACTGGCCGATCATGGCGCAGCCGCCCATGCCGCCCAGAAAGCCCGTGACCAGGTTGGCAATGCCCTGGCCCTTGCATTCGCGGCGCTTGTCGCTGGCGGTGTCGGTCATGTCGTCCACGATCTGCGCCGTCATCATAGATTCCAGCAGTCCCACCGCGGCCATCGTCAGCGAGTACGGCAGGATGATGCGCAGGGTCTCCAGCGTGAAGGGCACATCGGGAACCATGAACGACGGCAGGGCAGAGGGCAGCGCGCCCATGTCGCCCACCGTGTTGACGTCCAGCCCCGCCTGGATGGAGACGGCCGTCATGACGATGATGGCGATCAGCGGCGATGGGATGACCGTGGTGAGCCGGGGCAGCAGATAGATGATGGCAAGCGCGGCGGCCACCATGGCATACGTGACCCATGTCACCCCGATCAATTGCGGCAGCTGCGCCATGAAGATCAGGATGGCCAGCGCATTGACGAAGCCAGTCACGACCGAACGCGACACATACTGCATCAGCAGGTCCAGCCGCAGGAATCCGGCCGCGATCTGCAGCAGGCCCATCAACACGGTCGCGGCGAACAGGTAGCTGACGCCGTGCTCGCGCACCAGCGGCGCGACCAGGACCGCGACCGCGGCGGTCGCGGCGGAGATCATGCCCGGCCGCCCGCCCATGAACGCAATGATGAACGCGATGGAAAACGAGGCATACAGGCCAACGCTGGGGTCGACCCCGGCGATGATGGAAAAGCCGATGGCTTCGGGAATCAGGGCAAGGGCGACGAGCACCCCCGACAGAACGTCCGCGCGCGGATTGGCCATCCAGTCGCGGCGAAGCTTGGAAAGAACTGACATTGATTGGCTAAGCAGATTTGAGCAAGCGCCGGGCGTGGGTCGCGCCGCAGCGTGTGCGGCAGGTCAAGGGCGAACGCCCGTTGGGCTTGCAGGTTGTCCGAGGGATAGGCGCCCGGCCGAGCCACCCGGCAAGCCGGGTCCATCTGGGATCGCGACAGCGTCGCGGCCGCGCACCCGTTGCGGGTGCGGCGGACGCGATTGTACTGCCTAAACGGCGCCTACCGCGGCGCTGGCGCCGGGCCGGCGTAGTATTGCGCCAGCGCCTGGATCTCCGCGTCGGTCAGGCGCCGCGAAAACGCCCGCATCACGCCGACATCGTCGTTCTGGCGTGAGCCATTGCGAAACGCATTCATCTGGTCGGTGAAATATTCCCGAGACTGTCCGGCCAGCCGCGGCAACAGCGGGCCTTCGCCCATGCCGCGCAGACCATGGCAATTGGCGCAGGCGGGCAGGGCGCGCGCGCCGTCGCCTTCAACATCCAGCTTGCGCGCCGCCTCGCCGCCGAACTCGCCCACGTGCAGCGGCGGGCCGGCCAACGTGCCGTAATAGGCCGCCACCTGTCCGATTTCTTCCTCTGTCAGCGCGCGCGCGATGGTGTTCATCAGGGGTTGCACCCGCGTGCCGGACCGGAAGTCGGCCAACTGCTTGGCGAGATATTCGCTGCGCAGCCCCGCCAGGTTGGGGAAAATGCCGCCCGTGGGCGTGATGCCGGCCGGGCCATGGCAGGCCACGCAGGCCTGCACCCCCGCGCCGGGCTTGCCGTTCGCGGCCAGCTGTTTGCCTGCTTCGGGATCGGCCTCACGCAGCCACTTTTCCCAATCCGGGCGCGACGCGGTGAAATCGTTGGCGCTGCGTCCCGGCACGGGTTTCAGCGGGGCAGGCGTCTGGGCGCCCGATGTGGCGGCAGGCGCCGTCGCGCCCGATACGGCGGCAGGTGCCGCCGCGCCCGATCCAGCGGCGGGACCCGTCGCGGCCGGCGTGGCACCCGAAGCCGCCGGGGCCGCCCCTTGCCCCGCCGGCGCGGCCGCCTGCGGCGCCGGACTCGCGGCGGGCGGTGGCGGTTGCGGCACGGCCGAGGCCCGGATCGCCTCGTCGCCGCCCGCGCCCATCATCTGGTGCACGGTCGCGATGAGCGTGATGGCCGGCACCGCGACCATCAACCCGACAGTGAAGATGATGCCTTTGCGATGTTCGATCATGATGACACCAGCGGGCCCGGCGAACGCAGATAGTCCGCCTTGATTTTCTCTACGATCCAGTAGGCGGTGGCGCCCACGGTGCCTGTCGGGTTGTAGCCCGAGTTCTGCGGAAAGAGCGCGGCGCCCGTGACGAACACGTTGGGCACGTCCCACGACTGACCGTAGCGGTTGACGACGCTGGTGTTGGGGTCGTCGCCCATCGCCGCGCCGCCCGTCAGGTGGGTGGATTGATACGCGGTCGCCGAAAACGGCCGCTTGCGCGGGCCCGGTTCGGTGCGGACGATGCCCTTCATGGCGCGAGCGATCTCGTCGCCTTTTTCCGTCAGAAAGGCCGACATGCGGATGTCGTTGTCGGGAAAATCGTAAGTCACCCGCAACAGCGGCAGGCCCCACGCATCCTTGTAGGTGGGATCCAGGCTCAGGTAGCCGCCGCGCCAGGGCTGCGCCGAGCCGGTGATGGTGATGTTGGCCGCATGGTTGTAGTAGCGCGCGACCGCCTTCTTCCATTCAGAGCCCCACGACGGCGTGCCCTTGGGCGTGGGATGAAAGCCGATCGGCGCGCCGCTGACCACCTGAATCTGCAGATAGCCGCCGCCGACGAAGCCCACGGGCCCATGGTCGAAGTTGTCGGCGCTGAAGTCGTCCATCGTCACCGCCACCGCGCCGGCGCCCATGAACGGATTGATGTTGACCGACTCATCAAAAAACAGGTTTACGCCCGAGGTGGTCTGGTGCGTGTAGTTGCGGCCCACGACACCGGTGTGGGTTGCCGGATCGAAGGGCTTGCCGATCCCCGAGAGCAACAGCAGCCGCACGTTGTTGATGCCGAACGCGCACAGCACGACGATCTCGGCCGGCTGGAAGACTTCTTCGCCGCCCGCATCCACGTACGTCACGCCCCGGGCGCGCTTCTTGTCCGGCGTCAGCTCCACGCGCAGCACATGCGCGCCGGTGCGGATCTCGAAATTCTCCATCTTCATGGCCACCGGCAGGATGCACACCTGCGGCGAGGCCTTGGCGAAGTGCTCGCAACCAAAGTTGGAACAGAATCCGCAGTACACGCACGCGCTCATGTGCAGGCCTTCGGTGTTCACATAGGGCCGCGTACAGAGCGCGGACGGCTGCACGTAAGGGTGGTAGCCCAGCTTGCGCGCGGCTTCGCCAAAGAGCGCCGGCGCGTAAGGCACCTTCATGGGCGGGTTGGGGTAGGGGCGCGAGCGCCACGGCTCGAACGGGTTGCCGCCTTCCTGTTTTTCGCCCTTGATGTTGCCCGCCTGGCCGGAAGCGCCGATCAGGTAATCGAAGCGGTCGAAGTACGGCTCCAGCTCGTCATAGGTGATGCCCCAGTCCTGACAGGTCAGTTCCTTGTCGAAGATGTCCTTGCCATAGCGCTCGTTGTAATGGCTGCGCATGACGAAGTCGGTGGGATCGAAGCGGTAGTAGGCGCCCGACCAGTGATTGCCCGCGCCGCCCAGATGCGTGCCAGGGTAGGCAAATTGCCACCGGCGCATCGGCAGCGCCTTCTGGTCCGTGTTGTTGCGGAACGTGTAGGTTTCGGTCGCGGCGTCCTGATGCAGTTCGTGGCGGCGCGTGTACTTGAGTTCGTCGTGGACATTGGGCCCCTGAAAGTCAGGCGACGGCCACCGTGCCTCGCCGCGTTCCAGCACCACGACCCGTTGCTTGGCGGCGGCAAGCTCCTTGCCGATGATGGAACCGGTCCATCCGCCTCCAATGATTGCGACGTCGACCGCCGGTAGCGTTTTAGCCATGCTTGCCTCCGGGCGTCATCTTGTGGCTCGTGGCGTTGGCAATGGACACCGGCTGGCCGGCCCAGATCACGCCGTGGCGCTCGATGTCGTTGGAAAACGAGGCAAACGCGCCGGGAAACCCCACGAGCTTCCACCCCACCATGTCCGCATTGCCGCCGTAGAGCGGGTCCGAAAAGAATCCTTCGATCGTGCCTTCGAGCAGTGCCTGGAAAAACACACCAGAAGGCAGCGGCGAGAAGTCGGGCTTGCCCTCCTGCATGTCGCGCAGCCAGGCGTCCTGGCGCGACGCATCCAAATCCGCGAACGGCTTGCCGTCCGCTTTGCGCGCCGCCGCGTCTAGCGCGGCCAGACCGCGCCGGAACATTTCGGCCGGTGTGAACGAAAGCTGGTAGCCCTGTTCCGGCGTGCCCGGTTCGAAAGGACCCTGGCGGTAGAGCTGGCTGCCCGCGCCCCAGGCGCCGGCAAGCTGGCCGTCAAGAAACAGCGTCACCCCGGCTTCCTTGGCGCCCGGACCCAGATCGTCGGCCGGAATCAGTCGCGCGGCGATGGCGTCCATCGTCAAGGCTTCCTGCGCATTGAAAAATTTGAGCGTCCGGTTGGGCGCGGCGCCGGTCGCGGCAGCGTCCGGCTGGGGGGCAGAAGGGGGATGGTCCGGTGCGCTGATTGCGCGGGGCGCCCAGGCGGCGCCGGGGACGCCGACGGCCAGGGCCTTGAGCAGCCCCCGCCGGCCGGGTACAGGTTGATCACGCATGTATCGCTCCCTTGGCGGGGCAGGCACGCCACTTGCCCCTGGTTGAACAGAGATCCCGCGTCAGCTTGTTGGCCTGGGGCTCAGTGTGTCACCGCTGTCGACCAAGGAGCAATCATGAAACATCCGATTCTGTATCTGTGCGCTACCGTCATGAGCGGCTTGCTTGCCACCGGCGCGTCGGCGCAGCGCGTTGAGAAAACGTTGGTTGCGCAAGCGCAGAAGACGACGCCCGGCATGAGCGCCGCCGGCCAGTCCAAGCGGGACCAACCCTCCGGCGCGCAACAGCCGCCCGCGCAAACGCAGGGCGCGCAGGACAAGGGCGCAAAACAGAAACAGCGAGACCCCGGCCGGGACGAGCCCGTGCGGGCAGGATCGAGTCCGCGGCAAGACGACGCCGGCGCGGACACGCGAGGCGCCAAGGGCACGCCGGGCAGCAACACCGGCTCGACAGGGCACGGCGGTATGCCGGGCTCCGGCGCGTCGTCGGGCTCTGGCGGCACGGCTGACCTGCGCGGCCACTGAGCGTAGTAGCGGCCCCAATTCGCGCAATGCCATGTTTCAGGTAAGATTCAGGATCCTGTAAGAAAGAGAGCCCGGCGGATATTCCGATGCATTGCTGCCCCGGCAGCCTGAAGCCATCCGCCTTCTATGAACGAAGACCCTCCCCCTAGCAGGGCGCCGCATTTCTGCCGGCGCCCGACATCTTCTCCTCACACTGCCGCGGCAAGGCTTGTCTGCCCGCGCGCCGCCTCCCTGATTGCCACTGCGGCCACGCCGCGTCTGGGCGGCCGCGCGCCGCCTCGCCGGGTCACGTCCATTCGCGCACCTCTGCAATGATTGCGGTGCGCTCCTGATGCACTCCCTTCCCGCCGACGCGCCCCGAACGCGCGCTCGCTTACGCTTTCCGTGGAAACCTGATGATTTTCGACTGGATGTCCGACCCCACCGCCTGGCTTGGCCTGGCGACGCTGGTCATTCTTGAAATTGTGCTGGGCATCGACAACCTGGTGTTCATTGCCATCCTGGCGGACAAGTTGCCGCCCGAGCAGCGCAACCGCGCACGCCTCATTGGCCTGACGCTCGCGCTGGTGATGCGTTTGGGCCTGCTGGCCAGTATTGCCTGGGTGGTCACGCTGACCGCGCCGCTTTTCACCGTGCTGGGCGCCGAAATCTCCGGACGCGATCTGATATTGATCCTGGGCGGCCTGTTCCTGCTGTTCAAAGGCACGATGGAGTTGCACGAACGCGTGGAAGGCAGCGTCAGCCACGACCAGGGGCAAAAGCCGCAGCACGCCGTCTTCTGGCAAGTCATTCTGCAGATCGTGGTGCTGGACGCCGTGTTCTCGCTGGACTCCGTCATCACCGCCGTGGGCATGGTGCAGGAACTGAGCATCATGATGATCGCCGTCGTGCTTGCAATGGCCGTCATGATGATCGCCAGCCGCCCGCTGATGGCGTTCGTTGGCCGTCATCCGACAGTGGTGATCCTGTGTCTGGGCCTGTTGCTGATGATCGGTTTCAGCCTGGTCGCCGAAGGCCTGGGCTTCCACGTTCCCAAGGGTTATCTGTATGCGGCCATCGGCTTCTCGATCCTGATCGAGCTGTGCAACCAGCTGGCCCGCCGCAACCGCGCCCGAGGCACGCATGCGCTGGGCCGCCGGCAGCGCACGGCCCAGGCCGTGCTGCGCCTCTTGCGGGGCGGCCGCGCCGGCCAGCCGGTATCGCAAGCCGATGAAGTGGTCGCGCTGGTGGACGGCGCCGGGGACGAGCCGGCCTTCGCGCCCGAGGAAAGCTCGATGATCGAGCGCGTGCTGTCCATCGGCACGCGCGACATCCGCTCCATCATGGTCCCGCGCGGCGACATGACGTGGCTGGATGTGTCCGACACGCCCGATGTGATCATTCGCAAGTTCGCCACCGGTCACTCGCGCCTGCCGCTGTGCGCGGGGGATCCGGCCAACGTGCTGGGCGTCCTGCACTTCAAGGAGGTCCTGCCGCTGCTGCAGAACCCCGGTCCGATCGACCTGGTGGAACTGGCGCGCGAACCGCGCTACGTGATGGAAACCACGCCGGTGCTGAAGGTGCTGGATGAACTGCGCGCCTCGCGCGATCACATGCTGATCGTCGTCGACGAGCACGGCGTGTGCGAAGGCCTGGTCACGCCGCTGGACGTGCTGGAAGCGGTGGCGGGCGACTTGCCTGAACACCAGGAAGACCACCCGGACGCCCTGCAGCTGTCCGATGGCTCGTGGCTGCTGGGCGGCCGCTTGTCCGTCGACGAAGCCGCCCGCCTTCTGGATGCGCCGGCGCTTGCCGACGACTATCCCGATGCGACGCTGGCTGGATGCCTGCTGCGCGCGGGCGGCCGGATCCCCGAAACGGGCGACACCGTGATGCTGCGTGACTGGGGGTTCGAAGTGACGCGGCGGGACGGCCTGCGAATCGACCAGGTGCATGCGCGTCCGCACCAGCCCGAAGTCAGCGCGGCCGACTGACCGGCAGGGCGGCTCGCCGCCGCCTCAACTGCAGATGCGGCGCCATGGCGACCGGTTCACCGGGCAATAGCCCGGACACCGCGTCGCCACGGCCTTGCCGCTCACGCATTGCGCGTTCGGCTCGGTGAAGCCGTATTCCATGCTGCCGTAGCATCCGCACAGTTCCAGGATGGTGCCCGGCGGGTGTTTTGGCGGATCGGCGGGCGCCTTTGCCGGCTTGGCGGTCTTTGTGGTGTTGGCGGCGGATGCCGCGGCTGGCGCGGCCGGGGATGCTGTGGACGCGGCTTCGGCTCCCCCCGCGGCGGCGGACGCAGCGGCCTCGGGCGGCGCGCGGTTCGATTTCGTTACGCCTGCGCCCAGGCGTTCCTTCACCGCTGCCGCGCTCATCCCGCAGCGTTTGGCAATCGTCGCCACGGTGCGTCCCGCGTCCGACATCTCGCGCAATGTCTTGTCGCTGCATGCCGCCTGCGCGCCGGCTGGCGCCAGGACACTCAGCCACAGCAGCACGCATGCGATTGCTCCAGGCCTGCATAGCGTCATGTTGCGCCTCCCGCACCTTGGTGCGCCGGGGCAGGACCACGCCCAAGTTGGACCACAAGTGCGGGCTAGCGTAGAGCGGCTAAATCAAGCGTGTCAATGCGGCCCGATCGGATGGCCCGAAGGGATTGCGTCACCGGCCGCCAGCGGGTCGGACGGGCGCCATCCGGCTGGTATCCGGCTGACGCCGCATGGGAAGGCTGCGAAAGAAATGGCATCGACCGCGCGTTCGGCCTGCTTGCGAGCAGCCGCAAGATAAGCCGGCCCACGGGCCGTTCCCTCCACCGATACGAACGTCACCTGTTTCAGCCCGATGGTCGCCAGCACGTGCCGCAGGTATGGCGTCAGGAAGTCCGGCTGACGGGCCTCTTCGCCGCTGAAGGTCCCGCCCGACGAGATCGCGACAAACACGGGGCGGTCCGCCAGCAATCCGACCTTGCCCTGCGGCGTGATGTGAAACGTATTGCGCACCCGGACGACAAGATCCAGCCATGCCTTCAACGCGGAGGGGACGGTGAAGTTGTGCATGGGCGTGGCCAGCACGACGTGGCTGGCGTTTTCCAGCATCCGGATCAGCGCGCCCGACGCGTGCAGCGAACCGCGCCCGAGCACGTCGGCGGCAGGATCCGCCGGCGCAGCCAGCGCCGCCGCATAGTCGCTGTCCGCATGGGTGAGGGTGGTGGCGTCAAACTCGACGACCTCCAGGCCGCCGGCCGGCGTCGACCGCACGAGGCGGTCGACGATGCGCTGGGACAGGCGATAGCTCTCGGAATCGAGCCCGCGCGGGCTGCAGCGGATACGAAGAATGCTCATTGGGTGTTTCCTTTCAAGGATTTGCTGAACCGGATGGCGCTGGTCAACAGGCCCTGCCGGAAGTAGAAGCGTTGCGCCAGCGCGTTGCCCAGCCCGGTGTCCAGCACCAGCTTGTCGCAGTCCGCGCCGCGCGCCAGGTGATCCAGCTCGGCGATCAGCCGGGCGCCCCAGCGGCTGCCGCGCGCCGACGGCGCCACCACTAGGTCGTCCACGTACAGGAACCGCCCGTAGATCAGGTTTTCCTGATACCGGTATCCCGCCAGCGCCAGCGCTTCGCCGTCGCGCATGACGGCGAGCAGGCGATAGTTCTGCTGGTGCATGCGGGCTAGGCGTTCGACAAACGCCTCGTCGTGGGCAAGATGGGGTCGCAGCTCGCGCATCAGCGGCAGGCAGGCCTGCCATTCTTCCGGGGTCTCCAGATGGCGCAAGGACGGTTCCGTGGATGTGTGCATGGGATCAGTCGCTCGAAGTTCAGGGCGCGAAGTGCACGCCCGGCGTGAGTACGAATCTTAAAAACCACATGCCATAATTTGAAGGGCCATAAATGCGATTACGGACTATGCCATGATTCCTGCAACCCCCGACGGTCTGCAAACCGTCTCTGACGCCGCCGGCCATCCGCTCTACCGCCAGATCTATGAGCGATTCCGGAGCGCCATCGCCGAGGGCACCCTCAAGCCCGGCGACCGCATCCCGTCGGCACGCGCGCTAGCCAAGGAAATCGGCGTGGCGCGCGGCACCATCGAGGTCGCCTATTCGCTGCTGGCGTCCGAGGGCTACATCCAGGCGCGCGGCCAGGCCGGCACCGTGGTCGCTCCCAACCTGCAACCGATTGCGCGCCCCGCGCCCGCCGCAAAGGCCCGGCCCGCAGAGGCGACGGAAGACGGCTGGCAACGTCCGGCCGCACCGTTGCCATTCCAGATGGGACTGCCCGCGCTCGACGCCTTTCCGCGCAAGATCTGGGCGCGTCTGGGCGCGCGCCACCTGCGCGGCATGCAGCCGCCGGACCTTGCGTACCCCGATCCCTCGGGCTTGCTCGCGCTCAGGACCGCGACGGCCGCCTACCTGCAGGTGGCGCGCGGCATCCAGTGCGCGCCCAGCCAGGTGTTCATCACGTCGGGCTACAACAACACCCTGCAGCTCATCATGCAGGCGCTGTTCAAGCCCGGCGATTCGGTCTGGGTGGAGGACCCCGGCTATCCGCCAACGCGGGCGCTGCTGGCGCAGGCAGGGATGCAGGCCGTGCCGGTGCCGGTGGACGCGCAAGGGCTGGTCGTGGAGGCGGGCATTGCGCGGGAGCCGCGGGCCCGGGCGGCGGTCGTGACGCCCGCGCACCAAAGTCCGCTATGCCTGTCGCTGTCGCTGCCCCGGCGCCAGGCGCTGCTGGACTGGGCAGAACGCAGCAGCGCGTGGATCGTGGAGGACGATTACGACGGCGAATACCGTTACGTCGGCCGTCCGCTACCGGCCCTGAAGAGCCTGGACCGCCAGGGTCGCGTGCTGTATTCGGGCACCTTCAGCAAGGTGCTGTTTCCGGGCATGCGGCTCGCCTACCTGGTGGTGCCCGAGGAGCAGGCGCCGCGCTTCGAGCGTCTGTGCCTATTGCTGGCGGGCGGCGCGCCGGCGTTGACGCAGGCCGTGCTGGCCTCGTTCATCAACGAAGGACACTTCGCGCGCCATATCCAGCGCATGCGCCGTCTGTACAGCGAACGGCGCGAGGCCACGGCCGCAGCGCTGTCCAGCGTGCTGGGCAACCGGTTGCGCATTGATCCGCAGCCGGGCGGCATGCACCTGGTGGCGCGGCTGGACGGCCATCAGACCGATCGCGAACTTGCGGCGCGCATGCTGCGGCAGGGCCTGTACGCCCATGCCTTGTCGCACTGGTCGGCGGCGCCGGACGCGCGCGCCGGCCTGCTCATGAGCTTCACCAATATCGTCTCGGCCGAGCAGGCGGAGCAGCTGGCGCGCCGCATCCTGCAGCTCATGTGAGTCGCGGCAGGAGAGCGCCGGTCAGTTCAAGCCGGCCTTGTCCAGGCCATAGGCCTTGTCCGCGGACCCGGGCTCGGTGCGAAACGCGACGTTCAGCCGGTTCCAGCCATTGATCCCGACCACCAGGAAGGTCAGGTCCGACAGCTCGGATTCCGTGAACTGCGCTCGCACAGCGTCGTAGATCTCGTCCGGCACGCCGTGCGGCGGCAGCGTCGTAAGCGCCTCGGTCCATTCCAGCGCGGCGCGTTCACGCGGCGAGAAGAGGGGGGATTCGCGCCAGATGGCGACGTGATGCAGGCGCAGCGCGCGCTCGCCCTTGATCGTGGCTTCCTTGACGTGCATGTCCAGGCAGAATCCGCAGCCGTTGATCTGCGAGGCACGGATATCGACCAGCGAGCCAAGCTCCTGGACCACAGGCGTCTTCTTCAGCGCCATGCTGAAGTCCAGATACTTCTTCGACAGGACTTCGGACACCTGGAAATAATTCAACCGTTGGCTCATGTTCAGACCTTTCTATTGCAATGGGATGGGGGAATGACCGGCAAATGATGGCGCCGATTGGCCTACCGCTGAAGTGCCAAGAACCCATTTTTGATATGGGCCATGATGCGCCGGGCGGTGCGTCCGCCACGCGCCAATTCCTGACATTTATCCGATTGAATCCCGGCCGTGGCCCGGCTATAAGCTTGGTGCTGGGGCCTTTTATAAA
This sequence comes from Achromobacter mucicolens, assembly GCF_029866465.1. Taxonomy (NCBI): domain Bacteria; kingdom Pseudomonadati; phylum Pseudomonadota; class Betaproteobacteria; order Burkholderiales; family Alcaligenaceae; genus Achromobacter; species Achromobacter mucicolens. Next base: position 2,761,028 of record NZ_CP123364.1, read on the forward strand.
ATCGCCGCCCCGATTTCCCACGAAGCCCGAGCCGATGCCGCACCCATCCCCCCATGACGAACATGTCGACAGCAAGCCGGCCACCGGCGCGCGCGCCCAGGCGGACCGAGGGTCCTGTCTTGAAGTGTTTCTGGTGTTCCTGCGCCTGGGCTTGACGTCCTTTGGCGGACCGGTCGCGCATCTTGGTTACTTCCGCACCGAATTTGTCGACCGGCGCCGTTGGCTCGACGATTACACCTTTTCGGACCTGGTCGCGCTGTGCCAGTTTCTGCCGGGTCCGGCCAGCAGTCAGGTCGGCATGGCGATCGGCCTGCGCCGCGCCGGGTGGGCTGGCATGCTGGCCGCGTGGGTCGCCTTCACGCTGCCTTCGGCGCTCGTCTTGATCGGATTTGCGATGGGGCTTGCCCATTACGGCTGGCTTTCCGGGTCGGCGGCCATTCATGGGCTGAAGGTGGCCGCCGTGGCCATCGTTGCGCAAGCGGTATGGGGAATGGGCCGTTCGCTGTGCCCGGACCGATCCCGCGCCGCGTTGGCGGTCGCCGCCGCATTACTCACGGTGGTGCTGCCGGCCGCGCTGGCGCAGATCGGCGCCGTGGTGCTGGGCGCGGTGATCGGAGCGGCCTTCCTGCAATTGCCGGCCCGGCCCGTCCTGTCCCACGCGCCTTCCGGCGTGTCGCGCGCGGCGGGCGTGGCGTCGCTGGTGCTCTTTGCCGTGCTGATGGCGGGGCTGCCGCTCTGGGCGCTGATCTCCAGCGGCGCGCTGGCGGGCCAGATCGACGGCTTCTATCGCGCGGGCGCGCTGGTCTTTGGCGGCGGGCACGTGGTGCTGCCGCTGCTGGAGACGGCGTCGGTCTCCACCGGCATGGTGTCCAGCGCGGATTTCCTGGCCGGTTACGGTGCGGCCCAGGCCATGCCCGGGCCCTTGTTCACCTTCGCGGCCTTCCTGGGCGCGATGTCGTCCGGCCCCTTGTCCGGATGGGCGGGCGGCTTGCTGCTTCTCTGTGTCATCTTCGTGCCGGGTGCCTTGCTGCTTACCGCGGCGCTGCCGTTCTGGGACACGCTGCGGCGCCGGCCAGGCGTGCGCAACATGGTGGCCGGCGTCAATGCCAGCGTCGTCGGCATCCTGCTCGGCGCGCTGTATGACCCCGTCTGGACCAGCGCAATCCTGGGCAAGGCCGACTTTGGCCTCGCGCTGTTGCTGTTCGCGTTGCTGGTCTATGCCCGCTGGTCGCCGTTATGGGTGGTGCTGCTGGCGGCTGTCAGCGGCTGGTCGCTGGGCTGGCTGGTCTAACGCCCGGCCCCAGCCGCCGGCGCGTCGTCACGACGTCCAGCGCGGCGGGCGTTTCTGCAGGAAGGCGTCGATGCCTTCGCACGCGTCCGCCTCCATCATGTTGCGGGCCATCACGTCGCCCGCGTAATCGTAGGCATCGGCCAGGGACATCTGCCGCTGCTTGTAGAACATCCGCTTGCCGTAACGCACGGCCGCCGGGCTCTTGGCCAGGATGTCGTCCACCAGCGTGCGCACACGCGCATCCAATTCGCTCTCGGGCGCCGCCGCGTTGATCAGCCCCCAGTCCACAGCCTGGGCGGCATCGATGAAGCGCGCGGTCATCAGCATCTCGAAGGCGCGCTTGGCAGACAGGTTGCGGGTCAGGGCCACGGCGGGCGTGGCGCAGAACAGGCCGACGTTGATGCCGGACACGGCGAACTTCGCGGTGTCTGCGGCGACTGCCAGATCGCAGCTGGCGACCAGTTGGCATCCCGCCGCGGTGGCAATGCCGTGCACCTTGGCGATCACGGGCACCGGCAGCGCCTGCAAGCCTTGCATGACGCTGCCGCATCGGCGAAAGAGCGCCCGGTAGTAATCAAGGTCCGGCTGGCTGCGCATCTCGCGCAAGTCATGGCCCGCGCAGAACGCGCGGCCGGCCGACTCCAGCACCACGCAGCGGACGTCGGCATCGCATGCCAGTGTGTCGATTTCCTGTTGCAACGCGGCCAGCATCGCCTCGGACAAGGCGTTGAACTGGGAAGGGCGGTTCAGGCGCAGCGTGACGACGCCGCCTTCGGCGCTGCGCAGCAGCACCGGTTCGTCCGCGGGTTTTTCGATGGACATGTCGCCTCCAGGTGGTTGTTCCTGGATACTAGCGCACGCCCCGCGCCCACTGGCTCAGGAACCGGCGGCAAGGCGCCGGCCCAACGCCGGCGAGAGCAGCAGCAGCGGCGCCACGATGACCGCGCCGACCAGCGCCATGGCCGCCTGAGGCGCCATGCCGCTGTCCAGCAGCAGGGTGGCGATCACCGCCGACCCGCTCATCTGGAAGAGGCCGTACACGGCGGCGGCAGTGCCCGCCCGGTCGGCAAAAGGCTCGAGCGCCAGGCTCAGCCCCGATCCCAGCGCCAGCGAGAATCCGACGGTAAACACCGTGACCGGCAGCATGAAGACCCAGGCCGACAAAGGCATCCACAGCCACGCGCCGACCTGCAGGACCGACGCCAGCAGGAGGGCGGCCATGCCGACGCGCACCATGGTGTAGCGGCCATGGCGCGCGATGAACGCGGGCGCCAGGAAAAACGCCGCGATGTTGATGGTTGCATTCGCCCCAAACCATGCCGAAAAGCCCAGCTCGCTGTACCCAAGCTGTTCGACCAGCACGACGGGCGCGGCCGACACGAACACCAGGATCATGGCCATGCCCGCCATGCCGAAACACGCAAAGTAGAGAAACCGTCCGCTGGTGACGATGGACGCATAACGGGGCAGGCTGTTCAGCGCGCCTGGCCGGTGCGTCAGCTTGGCGCGGGTTTCCTCGAAGCGCACGGCCAGCAGCGCCGCCAATGCCAACGCGAACACCGTCATGAAGACGAACGTGCTGCGCCAGCCAGCATGCAGGGCCAGCACGCCGCCCACCATCGGCGCCAGCGCGGGCACGGAACATAGCGCGCCGTTCAGGTAGCTGTAGACGCGCGCGCCGACGGCCGGGGTAAAGCAATCCCGCACGGCGGCAAACGCGACCAGCGATGCCGAACACGCGCCTAATCCCTGGATGACGCGTGCTGCGTAAAACACCTCGAGGGACGTTGCCGACGCGCCCAGCGCCGAGCCTGCCAGATATGCCGCAGCGCCGCACAGGGCCACGGGCCGGCGGCCATAGCGGTCGGCCAGCGGGCCGATCAGCACCTGGCCCACGCCCACCGCAAAAATGAAAAGGGTGATGCTGGATTGCAAGGCGCCGATGGGCTCGCCAAACGCCAATGCCATGGCGGGCAGGGAAGGCAGGTAGATGTCGATGGCCATCGGCGTGAGCGTGACCAGTCCCATCAAAAGACCGATCAGCCAGCGTTGGCCTCGGGGCGTCAAGGCAGACTTCATACGAGGCTCTGGGCCCATTGCAGACCCGGGAAAACCCGACATTATCCATGATCGCCTCCGCCCGCGCAGGCGTAGAATGCCGTTCCCATGAACCCGTCTGCTTTGCGCCCTCGCATCGTCATCCTGTATTGCACGCAGTGCCAATGGCTGCTGCGTGCGGGCTGGATGGCGCAAGAATTGCTTTCCACGTTTTCGACGGATCTTGGCGAAGTGGCGCTGCAGCCCGGCACCGGCGGAATTTTCCAGATCACCTACGACGGCGATCTGATCTGGGACCGCAAGCGCGACGGCGGCTTCCCCGACGCCAAGGTGCTCAAGCAGCGCGTGCGCGACCGCCTGGATCCGGGCCGCCCGCTTGGCCACATCGACGGCCACACCGCCACGCCGGAAAGCTGACCCGCATCGCCGACCCGCATCGCTGACCGGGCAGCCAGGCAAAAAAAGGCCGGTCCTTTTAAGACCGGCCAAAGCAGCACTACCCCGATTCTTGATTTGCGTTTACGCGGCAGACTCCGCGTGCTTAAGCGCTTCGCGCGCCTTGCGCTGGCGCAGCGCCGACACGCCGAGCAACGCGATCAGCCCCACGCATGCCAGGATGAAGCCCAGGCTGATGGGCCGCGTCACGAAGATCGACAGCTCACCGCGCGACAGCAGCAGGGCGCGGCGGAAGTTCTCTTCCACCATGGGCCCGAGCACAAATCCCAGCAGCAGCGGCGCCGGTTCGAAACGCAGCCGGATCAACGCGTAGCCCGCGGCGCCGAACAAGGTCACCATTCCCACGTCGAAGAGGTTGTTGTTCGTGCTGTATACCCCCACGCAGACGAAGAACAGCGCGGCAGGGAACAGATAGCGGAAGGGAACCGTCAACAGGCGCACCCACATGCCGATGAGCGGCAGGTTCAGGAGCAGCAGCAGCACGTTGCCGACCCAGAAGCTGGCGATCAGCCCCCAGAACATGTCGGCGTGCTCGACCATCATCTGCGGACCCGGCTGGATGCCGTGAATGATCAGCGCGCCCAGCATCAGCGCCATGACGGGATCGCCAGGGATGCCCAGGCTCATCGTCGGGATGAAGCTGGTCTGCGTCGATGCGCTGGTTGCGGCTTCCGGACCGGCGATGCCTTCGATGGCTCCGCGGCCAAAGCGGCGCGGTTCACGGGCAACCTTCTTTTCCGTGGCGTAAGAGATGAACGACGCGATGGTCGGACCCGTGCCCGGCAGGATGCCGAACGCCGCACCGATCGCCGTGCCGCGCACCAGCGCGCCGCGCGACTGCTTGATGTCGCCGGCTTCCGGACGCATGGACTTCATGCTCACCTTCGTCGAGGTGACCTTGCTGTCGCCGCCGATGCGATTGATGTTCTTCAGGAAATCCGCCACGCCGAACAGCCCCATGGCCAGCGCCACGATCTGCAGCCCGTCGGACAGTTCCAGAATGCCGAAGTGAAAGCGCATTGTGCCGGTGTTCACGTCCGTGCCCACCACGCCCAGCAGCAGGCCGACCACCACCATCGCCACGCCCTTGATCGCCGAACCCTTGGCCAGCGTTGCGCCGGCCAGCAGGCCCAGCATCATCATCGAGAAGTACTCGGCGGGACCGAACTTGAACGCGACGTCGACCAGTAGCGGCGAGAACAGGATCATTGCCAGGATGCCGACGGACGCGCCACAGAACGACGAGAACATCAGCATGAAGAGGGCCGAGCCCGCCTTGCCGTTGCGCGCGAGCGGATTGCCGTCCAGGCAGGCCACTGCGTGCGAGGCGGTGCCGGGCAGGTTCAACATGATCGACGTGATGCCGCCGCCGTACTGCGAGCCGTAATAGATGCCGGACAGCATCACCAGCGCCGCGGTGGGCGTCATCGTGTAGGTCAGGGGCAGCAGGATCGAAATGGCGGCCAGCACGCCCATGCCCGGCAGCACGCCGATCAGGTTGCCCATGAACACGCCAAAGATGGCCCACATCAGGTTGTCCAGCGCGAAAGCGACCGAAAACCCGTGCATCAGATTATTGAAGATTTCCATGGATCAACCCCAGCGGAACAACGGAAACTGCAGTTGCAGCGCCCAGGAGAACACGGCCACGCCAAGCACCGTGACGCCGGCGGCAAGGATGGCTGCGGAGCGCCAGGTATGCTGGCGGTCGCCCATGGCAGAGATGAAGACCAGCACGAACGTCGCCGGCACCAGGCCGCCGAACTTGCCGATGAGGATGAAGGAAAGCAGGCCCCCGATGATGCAGCCCCAGCCGCGCCATTCGGGCGGCGCCACTTCTTCGGCATCTTCCTCGGCGGCCACGGGCGAAGCCGCCATCTTGGCGATGGCCAAGCCAAGAAGCACCAGCAACACGCCCAGAATGGCCGGGAACATGCCCGGGCCCATGCGGTCCAGGGTTCCCAATGTGTAGGTTGACGCCTGCGCGATGGCGCCCAGGCCCAGCACGATCATCGTGCCCGCAGCCCACGCCTCGCGCCGCACGGCGCTGCGTTTTGATTGCATGGTCTTTTCCTCCCGTTGTTGTGCTTTTGCCTGACTGAGGTCTGAACAAAAGCTGACACTGCAATGAATGCGGGAGTCTAAAAATCCAAACTTCCGTTCACCTTTCAAGGCGTGCGAAAGTTGCGCGCGGGTGTCGCGATAGCCACGAAAACGGGGGAAATCCCTAGGCTTTTTTGAAGGGGAATGCGCGCGTCAAGCGCCTGTGCGGCACGCGGGCCGCGCAGGCGTTGCAGGCCCACGCGAGAGCCGTGCAGGGCGTTTACATACCCAGGTCGGACAGGCTGGGATGATCGTCCGGACGGCGTCCGAGCGGCCAGTGAAATTTGCGGTCGGCTTCCTTGATGGGAAGGTCGTTGATGCTGGAATGGCGGTGGATCATCAAGCCGTCCTCGCCGAATTCCCAGTTCTCGTTGCCGTACGAGCGGAACCAGTTTCGCGAGTCGTCGCGCCACTCGTATGCATAGCGCACCGCGATGCGATTGCCGGTGTAGGCCCACAGTTCCTTGATCAACCGGTACTCAAGTTCGCGCGCCCATTTGCGCGAAAGAAATTCGCGCGCTTCGTCGCGGCCATGCACGAACTCGGCGCGGTTGCGCCAGCGGGTGTCCAGGCTGTAGGCCTGGGCAACTTTGTCCGCGTCGCGGGTGTTCCAGCCGTCTTCGGCCAGGCGCACTTTCAGGATGGCGCTTTCGAGCGTAAAGGGAGGAAGGGGCGGGCGGACTTCAGGGGACGATGTCATGGCGTGAGCCTCATGGTTGGGGGGGGAGGGAATCAGGAAGGAAACGTGGATAAGGTCAGGCGTTGGCCTGAAGAAGCGCTGCGGCCGCGCGCTCGGCGCTGTCCGTAATCGATGCGTCGCCCGTGACCATGGCCACGGCAATCGCGCCGTCGATCAGCACCAGCAATTGGCGCGCGCACTCCTCGGGCTGGGCCACGCCAGCCGCTTGCACCAGCGATTGCACGTGCGCAAGCAGGCGCTCCTTGTGGCGCCGCGCCACCGCGCGGATGGGGCTGTCGGGGTCGCCGATTTCGCCGGCGGCATTGATGAAGGCGCAGCCGTGAAATCCTTCCGAGGCGAACCACTCGCGTAACGCATCGAAGATCGACAGCACGCGATCGTGCGGCGAGGGCGCGCGCGTCGTCGCATCGATGACCCACTGCATCCAGCGCTCATCGCGGGCCGACAGCGCCGCGGCCACCAGGACTTCCTTGGTGCCGTAGTGCTTGTAGATGCTCTTGCGTGCAACGCCGGACGTCTTGACGATGAGGTCCATGCCGGTGGCGTTGATGCCCCCGGCATAGATCAGGGACTCGGTGGCGCGCAACAATTTTTCCTGCACGTCGGCGCGGGATTCGGTATGGGAAACGGTATGAGCTTCAGTCATGGAGAATGATCGTTCTATCTGCAATGGGCAGATAGTAGAACGGTCATTCTCCGTCGTCAACGCGATTTTTCGGTCCCGCTTCCGAAAGCCAAACGCGCTCCCAGGGCGACGCCCCGCAATTTAGCTTGCTATTTCTGCCAAAATTCTGCTAAAATCTTTCATCTATCGGCAAAATTATAAGAACAAGCCAGTAGTTTCGAATCCCGGCGACGCCTGCTCCTGAATGCTCCCCCGCACCCGCGGCATTCATGGCCCGCCTGAATCTGTGCGCAATGCTCGGCGGGGGAAGCCATGCGCCTGTCCAGGAGCATGCTTATGTCTCATCAATTGACTGCCAAGAAGGGAAGCTTCGAGATCCCCCCGTTGAATTGGAAGGCCCCCGAGGCCAACAAGCAGTCCGACCGGCACGACACGCCGTCCCACGCCGACACGCCCAAAAAGGCCGACGTCTCGCGCGTGAAGAACTAAGCCTGTAAGCCCGGACCCTGCTTTCACCCCAGGGTGCGTTGCTGGACTTGATCGCGCCCGTTCAATTTCGCCAGATAAAGCAGTTCGTCAGCGGCCCGGAAAAGGCCGCTGACGCTTTCTGCATGGCTCCACGAAATACACGCCACGCCGAAACTGGCCGTCAGCCCGAACGGGACGCCGGTTGCCGACGTGACTGAGCAGGCCCGGATGCGGTCTCGCATCCGCTGCGCCATCTCCATCGCCTGCTGCGCGCTGCGCGTGCGGCAGAGCACCGCGAATTCCTCCCCGCCCACCCGCGCAACGACATCCGACTGACGCCACGTCGTGTGGCACAGCTGCGCCACGGCCTTGAGCGCCAGGTCGCCGCTGGCATGCCCGTGCGTGTCGTTGATGGTCTTGAAGTGGTCGATATCGAACAGGATGAACGCCAGCATCGGCTGCCTCTCGTCCCAATGCGCGCGCGCCGCCTCAAAGCGCTTCTCAAAGGCCCGCCGATTCAGCAGCCCGGTCAGATAGTCCGTCTCGGCGGAGTGCGCCAGATCCGCAATCAACCGGTCGCGCTCGGCTTCAAGCTGCTTCTGCGCGGCGGACTTCTCCTTGAGCACGCGCAGCGCATTGAACATGTCTTGCACTTCGCCATGATGATTGCCGTGCGCAATGTTGGCTGGCGCCGCGCCGCTGGCAATGGATCCGATGATGCGCGTGGCCTGCGCAAAAGGCTGGATCACGCGCTTGCGAAATTGCACCAGCGCCACGGCAAGGGCGGCCACCAGCAGCGCGGTGGCCGCCAGGGTCACGGCAAGCAGCCGCGCAGCGGCCATGCGATGCGCCTCGATATGCCGTCCCATCTCGTCCAGCAGCACGTCGCGAAATTCCGTGATGGCGCCCATCAGCGGCACATAGGCCGCTGCCAGCGCGGCGGTCGACACGGCGGGCTCGTCGGACTGCCGCGATGCCTGCCCGCGCACGCGCGCCAGATAGGCCAGACCGTCGCCGAAGTAGCGCTGTTGCATGCGGGCATAGACCTCGGAGGCGCGCACATCGGGCTGCGTCGCCATGCGGGCTTCAATGAGCGCGCGCAACTCGTCGATCCGGCCCAGGACGCGTTCAATGCGGAACTGTTCCTCGGCCGTCAGCTTCCGGTGGCGGCTCAGCGCGGGCGTATAGGTGGATCCCAGCAGTCCTGCCTGTTCGCGCAGCTCGCTGGCCAGCAGTGCCAGCGTCAGCAAACTGGGCGCATTGGCTTCACTGCGCATGACCCATCCCGCGTTGGCAGCCAGGCTGGCCTGCCACTGCGGAATGATGCGAACCATGCCGCTGACCGCGTCCCACAACATTTGTCCCGACAACTGATCGCGCGGCGTGGCGATGAGCTGGTCGATGTCCTGCCGCGCGCTGGCCAGCGCCTGACGAATCTGCTGAATCTCGCCGCGCTTTGCGGCGCCGTCGGCGCCGGCATGCAGCGCCAGCAGCGCGTCAATCAGGGCGTCCGTGCGGGCGCGGGCCGCTGACAGGGAATCCATGACGTGCTGCGGCACGGGCAGGGCGGACCCCAGCGCTGCGTTCATGGGGCCGCGCTCCGCGGAGGCATGCTCCATGACGCGGATCGTCGCGCGCACCGACGAGAATGCCTGCCGCGCGTCCGACGCCGCTCCGTAGGATCGCCAATTCTGATAGAGCAGGATGCCGGCAAGCACCGACACCAGCAACAGCACGCCGACGGCCAGCGCGATGAAATGACATTCCAGGGATTTTGGCGCGACGGCAGGGCGCAACATCTCGGCGTGCAGGTCCAGGCAAAGTGGAAGCTGCGCAGGATACTGTAATTGCCCCTTTGAAGACCTGGCTTTTGGCAGAAGATGGCTTATTTCAGTTTATGGCGGCAAGATTATTTCTTTCCAACGCAGTTAATTGCGTTTATCTGCGAAAACTTGCGCCATCGACTTTCGTCGCGCCGTGCCGCTCGCAGACAGGACACGCCGGCCAGCGACCTGCCGCCTCGCAATCCTGGGCATCAAGCCTCGTGCATCACCACCCGGTTGCGGCCCTGCTGTTTGGCCACATACAGCGCGGCATCGGCGGCACGGAACGCTTCGTCCACATCCGGCCCGCTCGATGGCCATTGCGCCACGCCGGCCGACACGGTGACGCGATTGTCGCCGTGCAAGGGGCGCTCGGCGATATGCGTGCGCAGCCGTTCGGCGACATGGACAGCTTCCCGCGCGGCCACGCCGGGCAACAGGATCAGGAACTCCTCGCCGCCGTTGCGGCACAGCACGTCGGACGGACGCGAGCACTCGCGCATGATCTGCGCCATGTCGCGAATCACCTCGTCGCCCACATTGTGGCCGTAGGTATCGTTGATCCGCTTGAAATGGTCGATATCCAGCGCCACCACCGAAAACGGCGTGCCGCCGGCCTGCATCTGGTCCACCGCATCCTGGGTGCCGCGGCGGTTGCGCAGGCCGGTCAACGGATCGGTGATGCTGGCCAGATTCAGCTTGCCAATCTTGTCCTGCAGACTGGTGAAGCTGGCGATCACGGCGCGCTTGAGGCGCTCGGCCTCGAAGTACCACGCCTTGACGGAATGCACTCGCTGCATCGCCTCGCTGACGTCCTGATGCTCGACGTTCGTCGCCAGTTGCGACAGCGGTAGCGAAATCATGCGGGCGCACCACCAGATGGCCAGCAGAAACGCCACCGCCAGCGGCGCAGCATAGCCCAACAGCGCCCAGATAAGGTCGTGGATCGGCTCCAATGTGACCTGCGCAGGGCGCTGCGCCACCACGCCCCAGCCGCTGATGGGCACCGGCGCATACCCGGCCAGCATGTCCACGCCCTTGGTATTGATGACGCGCATCGCCCCGGCGTTGCCTTTGACCACCGATGCCACCACCGGATTGGACAGCACCGTCTCGCCCACGCGAGAGGCATCCGTGTGATAGATAAGCTGCCCATCGCCATCGACCACGTACAGATACGATCCATCGTGGTAATGGTGATTGCCCAGCAGCTCATGCAAGGCGCTTTCATTGCGCAGGTAAATCGCGCCCCCCACATACCCCAGGTACTGGCCGTCGTTCGAGAAGATGGGATGCGACACATTGACGAGCAGATTGCCCGCAACGGACACGTAGGGCTTGCTGATCATGGGCTGGCGGGCCCGCAGGGCGGCCCGGCTGCCCGGACTGTCGATCTGCACGCCCAGAAAGCTCCGGAAGGTCTGCGTGGTCGCGAGGACTGTGCCGTCCACCCCCACGACACCTACCGAGTTGAAGCTATCGGTCTGTTGCTGCACGCGCATCACTTCGGCGGCAAGGCGATCCGGCGATCCCATCAGCTCGGGCATGTGCCGGGCGCTGTATCCCAATTGCTGCTGTGCGGACCGCAGGAAGCTTGCCGCGCTTTCCGCCAGCTTCGTGGCGTAGACGCGGTTCGATTCGAGGGTGTTCTCGATCAACTGCTCACGCTGCACCAGATAGCTTGCATACAGGGCATTGGCCGTGGCCGCGATGGCGCTGAAGACGGTAAGCGCAAGCACAAGCCCGCGAAGATTGATTTGCATGGGGGTCGGGGACGGGCAGGGGACAAGCCGGCGCCTTGGGCGGTTGCATCCGATCCGATGGGCATCGATCGGCGTAAAGGCCGGGGCGCGGTGATTGTACGGTCACTCCCACCATTACGGCAGGCCGGGGGGATCCTGTAGGTCTGGCCCCTGCGGGTCGTCCAGCAGGCGAGCGGCCGGAGATTGCGCCGCGGCGCCGGCCCGGAAATATCCCATCACCGTCGCTACGCTGGCGTGGCCGGTCATCGCCATCGTGTCGCCCAGCGGCACGTTGCGCCGCCCGGCCTCCGTGACAAACCCGGACCGCAGGCTGTGTGCCGAATAGGCGCCGTCCAGTCCGGCCAGCCGGCTGCGTTCCAGAACGATGTCGCGCACCGCCGCGGCGGCCAGCGGCTCGCCAACCACATCGCCGCGCCGCACGCGCCGGAAGATCGGCCCTTGGCGGATGCCGCTTGCGGCCAGCCAGTCCGCCAGCGCCTGCGCGGCCTTGCCCAATATCGGTTTCTGGTCCTGCGCCCGAAGGGCGCCCGTCTGGTTCGTCTTGGAATGCGCCATCGTATACAGATAGCCATCGCCCGCGCGGCGCGTGTTCTCCACGGTGGCCTGCACCACTTCAGACCGGCGCCGGCCGCCGCTTGCCCAGGCAAAAAGGAGCAGGGCGCGGTCGCGTTTGCCGCGCAACGAGTCGTCGCAGGTGTCCAGCATGGCTTGAAGCGGCTCGCGCGTCAGGGCTTCCTTGCGCGCGGGCGCGACGCCGCGGCGGGCGTACGCGCGGCGCGTCTTGGACACCAGCTCGCGCACGGCGGCGGCGCGGCAGGGGTTCGGGTGGCCCAGCAATTCATGCGCCTTGGACAACACCGACAGGCGTTGCAGCAGCGTGTTCAGGCTGGGCGCGCCCAACCGTCCCTTTGCCTTCAGGCGCACCAGTTCCTGGTCCAGCTCCAGCGGCAGTTCCCATTCAAGACCGTCCCCGGAAGACCGCTGCGCGTGGTCCACCACAAATTGAATGACCGCGGCCTCTGACACAGGCAAGGCGAACGACCGGCCATAACGCAGCCCGAACCAGGCCGACCAGTAACGGATCGCCGTGCGATAGCTGGCAGCCGTGTTGGGGGAACTGCCTTCGCGCAACAGGTCGCGCACCGCGGCGTCCGCGTGGCGGTCAAGGCTGTCCGGATCCAACCGCGCCAGGGCGCGTGTCAGCGCCGGCGCCGCGCCTGGCAAGTCATTCATGTTTCCGCGCGCACGGCAGATGCCGTCTCCTGAGTGATGAATCAGTTGAACAAGCCCGTCATGTTAGCCGGTGGAGGCGCCTGCGGCCGCCATCGGCCAGGCGTGGCGCGCGGTGCTACGATTTCCCGCACGCAAGTCAACTTCCGGCGCTGAGGGCAGTCAGTAGCGGTAGCGTTCCCGGCGGCGGTTCTTCAAGGAGCCTTCCATGGCCGCAACCGTCGCAGATTTTCTTGTCAAAGTGCTTACCGATGTCGGGGTACGCCGCATTTGGGGCGTGACCGGCGACAGTCTCAATGGACTGAATGACAGTCTTCGGCGGCTTGGCGGAATTGAATGGATGCACACCCGGCACGAAGAGACCGCCGCATTCGCCGCTGGCGCGGAAGCAGCCGTCACCGGATCGCTGGCCGTATGCGCAGGCAGTTGCGGACCGGGCAATCTGCATCTGATCAACGGATTGTTTGACTGCCAACGCAGCCGCCTTCCGGTCCTGGCCATTGCAGCCCACATTCCGTCCTCTGAAATCGGGTTGGGGTATTTCCAGGAGACGCATCCCCAGGAACTCTTCAAGGAATGCGCCGACTTCGTCGAGCTGGTATCGAACCCTGCGCAATTGCCAGGGGTGCTGGCACGCGCCATCAACACGGCGGTCGGCAGGCAGGGCGTGGCGGTCCTTGTAATACCGGGCGATGTGGCGCTTGCTGCGGCGCCCGCGGATGCGCCCGCGTTCTGGCCCGCGCCGCCCGCGCGTGCGCACTTGCGTCCAGACGCGGCGGCCGTGCAGCAACTGGCCGGTCTGCTCAACGGGGCGCGAAAGGTGTCGATTCTGGCGGGCAGCGGCTGCGCCGGCAGCCGCGACGCCGTGATCGCGCTGGCACAGCGCCTCAAAGCGCCCATCATTCACGCATTGCGCGGCAAGGAGCACGTCGAGTGGGACAACCCGTTCGATGTCGGCATGACCGGATTCATCGGCTTTTCGTCCGGTTACCAAGCCATGGAAAACGCCGAGCTTCTGCTGATGCTGGGCTCGGACTTTCCGTACCGGCCTTTCTATCCCAAACACGCAAAGATCGTCCAGATCGATCGCGACCCCGCTGCCCTCGGCCGGCGCGCACCGCTGTCGTTGGGCATTGCCGCCGACGTCGGCGAAACCATTGCCGCGCTGCTCGATCAGCTTGACGAGCGTCAGGACCAGACATTCCTTGACGCTGCCCTCGATCATTACCGGAATGCACGCAAAGACCTCGATAGCCTCGCCGTGCCCGCGCCGGCTGGCAGGCCGCTCCATCCGCAATACCTGGCGCACCGCGTCAACGCGCTCGCAAACGAGGACGCGATCTTCGCGGTGGATGTCGGCACGCCCACCGTGTGGGCTGCGCGATATCTCTCCATGAACGGCAAGCGCCGGTTGCTGGGCTCGTTCAACCACGGCTCGATGGCCAACGCCATGCTGCAGGCCATCGGCGCCCAGGCGGCCGCGCCAGGCAGGCAGGTCATCTCGCTATCGGGCGACGGCGGATTCACCATGATGATGGGAGATTTCCTGTCCCTGTCCCAGTTGCAGCTGCCTGTGAAGATCGTCGTCTTCAACAACGGCGCGCTCGGCTTTGTTTCCATGGAAATGAAAGCGGAGGGCTTCCTGGATACCGGCACAGACCTCAAGAACCCCAATTTCGCGGCGATGGCAGAAGCCGTCGGCGTCCGGGGCATCCGGGTCGAGTCGTCGGAAATGCTGGACGCCGCGCTGACGGAAGCGCTGGCGCACCCCGGTCCCGCGCTGGTCGACGTCGTGGTTTCGGCGCAAGAGCTGATCGTGCCACCCAAGATCAAGCTCGAGCAAGCCAAGGGATTTGGCCTGTACATGCTCAAAGCCATCATGAACGGCCGCGGCGATGAGGTCGTTGAGCTTGCCCGGACGAATCTTGGACGTTGAGGGAAGGGCGGAGGCCGCAAATCGCGTTATGTATAAAATATTACGTATGCTGTAAGATATATAACGTATATGCAAGTTAAATCACGATAAGGTTCCATTATCGTGACTAATTCAACTCACCTCGGCAACGCAAATCATCATGGCCACTGGCATTACGGAATCGGACGTCTGGAGCGCTGCGGATGCGCTGTTGTTGGAGGGCGCCCGGCCCACCATCGAGCGAGTTCGCCAGAAAATCGGCCGGGGCTCGCCCAATACCGTCAGTCCGCACCTGGAATCCTGGTTCCGCGCGCTGGGCGCACGCATCCAGGATCCGCGTGCGTTTGCTGCACCCACCGCAGTACCGGACCCCATCGCCCAGGCCGCCACGCATTTCTGGGAAGCCGCGCTGGCAGCAGCCAGGGCTGAACAGGCTCGGGCATATGAGGAACGATGGGAGGAATTGGCCAGGGAAGGGGAGCGGTTTGCCGCGCAGGCCGAACAGCTTGAACTACGCGAGGCGCAGCTGATCGAGCGCGAAAAGCACCTGCAGGAAGCGCTGGAGGTCGCCAGGGCGCAATTGGCCACCACCGAAAATCGTCTGCAAGCCGCCGAAGCGCAATTGCGCCAACGGGACGCGGCGCTGGCCGCAACGCAAACCCGTCTGGAGGACGCCCGCGCCGCCAACAAGGCCTTGCTGGCCGACGCCGAGCAGGACCGCGACCGGCACGCGCAGGCGATTGCCGCCCTGGATGCGCGCCACGCTGCCCACGAGCGCCGCTGGCTGAACGAGCTGGATGTGGAGCGGGGCGCGGTTAAGCGCTTGCAGACTCGTCTGGACGCATCCCTGGTTGCCGCCCAACAGCAGGCAGACCAGCTACGCGACGCGCTTGCCGCCGTCCAGGAGCAACAACGTGCGGCCGAGCAGCGAGCTGCCTCCCTTCAGGCGCAGGCGCTGGCCGACCAGCGCGAACGGCATGCCGAGACCGTGGCGGCGGCTCAAGCGCTTCAAGCCAGCCAGGCGCGGGAATCGGATCTGGCGCAACGTCTGGCGGGCGCATCCGCGCAGGTGGATAGTCTGATGGCCCAGTTGAAATCGCGGGATGTCCAGTTCGACGAACTGACAACGCGGTTGCTGGCGATGCAAGCGTCGTCACACCCCACGCAGCCGGCGCACACACCTGAGCCGGCTCAACCCAAGTAATTCATGGCGCACCGCTTGGGGCGACCCCATCAAGAGAACCCTTGTTCGTCCGCGTACCTGAGCAGTTCGGCGTTGGTTTCGATGTTCAGCTTGCGCATGGCCGATTGCTTTTGCGTGCCGATGGTGGCTACCGACCGGTGAAGGCGCTTTGCGATCTCTGTCACGGACAGGCCTTGCGCAAACATTCGGACCACTTCAAGTTCTTTGGGCGACAGCCCTTTTGTTCTGCCGGCGCGTCCCATCGTCACGTCATTCTGGCTGAGCCGCTGGCCGATGCTGTTGGACAGGATGGGGCCGCTTTCAGTCAGCGCGCGGATGCATATCGACACCAGCTCGTCGATGGGCTCTTCCTTGCTGACGATGCCCGTTACGCCCACCTGGCGAAGCTGGTTCAGGATGCCGCTGTTGGACAGCATCGTGAAGACGACGATGGGGATTTCCGGAAACAGGCGTTGCAGACGTTCGATGAGCCGCAATCCGTCTTCATCACCGGACCGGGCGGCCATTGAAAAGTCGGTGACGATGAGATGGCAGGGATGGTCCTGCACCGCAGTGACCAGTTCGAGTCCCGAGCGCGCGGTGGCGACGACCGTGAAACCGGGCACCTCGTTCAGGGAATCCGCAAGCGCAAGAGAAATGATCGGATGATCGTCGGCGACGATGATTCGCACATCCTGGTCAGACGAAAGCTTCATCATGGACCCGCCATCGCGTTGATGTTCGAATGCACCTGGTGATTCCTCGTGTCCGGCTTGCGATGCCGCAGGGGGAAGCCGTTCCTTGGCTGGCCCCACCAGGCTAAGGGCGCCAGGATTTTCGATACTTCCGTCGGTGACCATTTTATGTTCAAACTCCACTGAAAAGGCGAGCAGAAGCGGTTGGGCTGCAGGGTGAATGGGCGTGAGGCAGGCGGGCGGGGAAAGAGATAAAGCCGCTGAATCTACCTTCGGATCGTCAATCGATACATCGATAAGCTTCGAAAGCAAGCCTGCGCAAGGCCAATAAGCGGACGGAATGAAGGCTAGATTTCCGCCAAGGTGTTGCGCAGCAGTTGCACCACCGCGTGACCCTCGGCCTGCGCCACGGCATCCAGACCCGTGCCGCGCAGCAAGTCTTCCAGCGCCTCCAGCCGTTCCGTGATCGCCGTCATCTGCATGACGCTCAGCGCGCCTCGCATGCGGTGCAAGGTGCGGCCAAGCAGGCGCTGGTCGTTGATTTCAAGGGCCCGCACCATCTGCGTGACGTCCGCTTCCATCGTGCTGATGAACAATGCGCGGTACTTTTCCGGCACGGCAGGCTCGGGTTCGGGTTGGCGTGTTGCGCGCGGCTGCGCTGCGGCTTCGGCCGCGTCGGCCGGCTGCGCGCCGCTTCCCTGCAGATGCCGCCTAAGCGTGGAAAGGCTGATGGGCTTGACGAGCCACGACGTCATGCCGGCCGCGAGGCATCGTTCCTCTTCTTCGCGCATGGCATTGGCGGTCACGCCGATGACGGGAACGGTGGCGCCCTGGGCCCGCAACGCCTGGACGAGCTCATAGCCATTCATGCGCGGCATGTTCACGTCGGTCAGCACGACGTCGTAGCGGGCAAGCCCCCACAGCATCAGCGCCTCGGCGCCGTCGGACGCCAGCGTGACCTCGCAGCCCAGTTGCTCCAGCTGATGTTGCAGGGTGGCCTGGTTGATCGGGTTGTCTTCGGCGACGAGAATGGACAATCCCAGCGGGGTATACGCGCCGCTGTCGGCGTCCCCAGACAAGGCGACTTCACCGCGAACCGCCGCCAACATGCCGGCGGCGATGTGTTCGACGCTGGCGATCACCTTGACGGTCCGCGCGGTGGGCGGCTTGCCGCTTGCGCTGGCCAGCACATGGTGGCCGGGCCAGTCCGCCAGGTTGGCGCCTCCGGTGTAAAGCACGTCGACCAGGATGTCGTCCGGCGTGCCGGCGGGCAAGGGAGCGCTCACGGGGGCCGCGGCGGCGCCCCAGCGCTTGAGCCATTGGCAGACGTTGTCGGACAGTTCGTGGTGCGGGCTGCGAACGTATGCGTTCATGCCGCTCAGGTCGGGCGGGCTGGCAGCCTGGCCGGCGGCCACTGACAAAGGCAAATCCAGCGAAAAACTGCTGCCCAGGCCAAGTTCGCTGGTGACGCGGATGCTGGTGCCCATCAGACCGGCCAGCCGCGCGCATATCGACAGGCCGATGCCGGCGCCGCGCACCGTGTGCGAGCCGCTGTCGATCTGATAGAAGGGAACGAACAGCTGCGCCTGGCCCTCCTTGGGGATTCCGATGCCCGTGTCGACCACTTGCAGCCGCAGATGCGTCTTGCCGTCCAGCACGTGACCCACCGTCAGGCGGACGATCACGTGTCCGGAGTCGCTGAACTTGATGGCGTTGCTGAGCAGGTTGCTGAGGATCTGGCGGATGCGCACGGGGTCACCGGTCATCCAGTCGGGCACGTCAACGTCCACGCTGCAAAACAGCAGCAGCCCCTTCTGTTCGGCCATCGCCGCGTAGGCGTTGGTGCATTCCTCGACCAGTTCGCGCGGGTTGAAGTCCGAATACTCCAGCGCTAGCTGCCCGGCTTCGATCTTGGTGATGTCCAGGACATCGCTGATGAGCTGCAAGAGGATCGCGGACGAGCTTTGCATGCGTTCCAGGTGCTGCCGCTGTTCTTCGTCCAGCGCGGTGAGGCTCATGAGCTGCAGCGTGCCCAGCACGCCATACAGCGGCGTCCGGATCTCGTGGCTCATCGTGGCCAGGAAAGTCGATTTGGCTTCGTTGGCCTTGTCCGCCTCGCGCTTGGCGTCCGTCAGGGCCTGCTCGATCACGGCCCGGGCGCTGATGTCGGAAAAGGCGCACAGCACGACGTCCTGGTTGTTGTAGCGCGTGGGTGCGTAGGCGACGTACAACGGACGTCCGTCCGTGGCCTCGAAACTGGCGATGGTGCCCGGTCCCGTCGCGCCCAGGACTTGCCGCAGAAAGAGGTTGGTCTTGGGTGAATTGTCCAGTTCGCGGCCGGGCTCGGCGCCCAGCCATTGAAGCGCGAGACTATTGCCGAACACCACCTGTCCCATCGGCCGCGCCAGCACGCACAGCGCCACGGGTGCGGTTTCAATCAATGTACGGCTGAATTCTTCCTTTTCGACGATGTCGCGCTGCGCATTGGACGCCGGCGCAATGACATGACGACTGTACCAGCGCGAGGACACGATGCCGGCGCCAAGACTGAGCAAGAGCAGCAGGCCCGCGATGGCCGGCAGCCACAGGTTGTCCTGGAAAAACGCGCCATAGCTGATGCGATATGTGCCCGTCCACACGCCGGAGGGATCCGTGACACGCAGCACGATGCCGTCTGCTGTGTATTCGAGCCCATCCCGGGACGCTGCCGGGCCCGGCGCCTCGCCCAGCAGCAGGCCTTCATCGCGGTGGGTCAGCCAAAATCCGCCATGCAGCGGCTTGCGCAGCGTCTTTTCGAAGATGTTGATCCGCTGGTGGTTGAATTGCGTGGTGGCGTACACAGCCGACGTCCTGCCTTGTGCCGTGGACCAGACCGACTGCGGCATGTCGGCATAAATGATGCCCAGCATGCTGCCGGACAGCGCTTCCGACCGGAACCAATGCACGCGGCCGGTGCCTGGCAGTTCGCGGTGGCTGGGAAGGTCCTGGTCGATAAGGCGTTGTCGCACTGTCTGCAGGCGGCGCAGTTCGGTCCTGACGGCGTCCGTCACCGCCAGGAATGCGGCGGCGCTCAGCCGGTCATACCCCGACACGGCGTCCACGGCAGGCACGCTCATGCTGATGCTGTCCGCCTGGTTGACCAGAAATACCGTGGAAGCCGGGTAGTAGGATGCGGCCCAGAAGCTGGAGTAGAAGTCGGCCAGGAATTCGCCCAGGTTGGCGAGCCGCCGGCCCGCCGTGGGACAGTCCGTGGCCTGCTCGCACGCCAGCGAAAACGCCATTTCCGCATAGGTGTGCTGGCCTTCGAAGATCTGCATGCCGAAGCGTTCCGGCACCTCGGTCGCGTGCAGATTGATGGTGGTCGATAGGCTTTCTTCGGGAAGGGATGCGTTATGCGCGCGCAGCCTGCCCAGGAATTGCTCCTGCGCCTGGATGTACCCGACCAGGATGGAGAAATCGAGCTTCAGGCGGTCACGCTCCTGGTCGACGATGCGATTCAAACCCCAATAGAGCGCGCCGATCAGGATCAGCGCAAAGGGAAGGATGCCGAAGAGCGCGAAGTTCAACCAGCGCGAGGTGCGGGTGATTCGGGCAAACGGAGTGTCCGGCTTACGCATGGTCGGCCTTACCGCGCGGGCGGAGTCATGGCGCGCTGCTCTCGGGCGAGAAGCTGGCTGAAGCCGTCAGTGTCCACCGCGACCGAAATGAGGAATCCTTGGGCGCAGTGGCAACCGATCTGGCGCAGGAACTCGAGGTCGGAGGCCGTTTCGACGCCCTCGGCCGTGACCTGAAGCCCCAATTGCCGGCCCAACTGCACGGACGACCTGAGGGCCGCCGCCTGGCTTTCGTCGCTGGCGGCGCCGCTGACAAAGGCGCGATCGATCTTCAGTTCAGTGAACGGGGTCGAAATCAGGCTGTACATGGAGCTGTAACCTCGGCCAAAGTCGTCTTGTGCCAACCCGAAACCTTTCAGGCGTAACCGGCTGGCGCCCATATAGTATTGGCCTTGTGCCGTCGTTGTCTCGTTCTCGAGCAATTCGAATGTGACTTCCGTCGGCGCCACCCCGTGGGTCAACACCATGTCTTCTAATTCGTCGGGTAGATCCGGGTCGTCCAGGAACTGCGTGGGCAGGTTGACCGAGACCGGGACGCGAAAGCCTTGCTGCCCCCACTGCAAGTGCCCGTGCAGCGCGTCTTGCAGGATTTGCCGCAGCAGCGCCTTGTCCAGCCCCAGGCGGCGGATGGCGGGAAGAAAGGCGCCGGGCGACAGGCATCCCAGTTCGGGGTGCAGCCATCGCGCCAGCGCCTCGGCCCCCACGAAGCGCCCGGTGGCCAGCGACTGCTTGGGCTGAAACCAGGCCTGCAACTGTCCGTGGTGCAGCGCGTGTTCCAGGGCAGTGCGGTCCGAGGCGGGCCCGGTCCCGGGGCGGCCCGGCATCGACTGCTGACGGTCCCGGCACAGTTGGCTGGCCAATTGGCTGGCGTCTTGCAAGGTGAAAGGCTTGCAAAAGGTGCCCAGCACGTCCAGCCCCTTTTCCCGTGCCATCAAGGCGACACTTTCGATGAGGCGCCGCAGGCAGGCCGATACGATTGCCAGCGCGGGCGCGCGGTGCTGCCTGGCGAGCCGGTCTATGAATTGCACGCCATCCATGCCGGCCATGTTCAGGTCGATCAGGACCAGGTGATATGCCTGCAGCTCGGTCTTGGCCAGGGCGGTCTCGGCACACGATGCCACGTCCGCCTGCCCGAATCCGGCCGCTGCCAGCTGATCTGCCAGATGGACGCATTGCAGCGGATGGTCGTCCACGATCAGGACCCTGTACTGGGACAGCGTTTTGGTCATGCGGCTTCCTTCAGGGTCATCAACGCCTTGCACAGCGCCGAAATGGGCAGCGGCTTGAGCAGCACGGTCGTCATGCCGGCTTCAGCGCTGCGCCGCAGGTCTTCGGTGAATGCGCTGGCGGTGATGCCTACGATCGGCCGGGTGTAGCCCTGGCTGCGCAGCGTGCGGGTGAGCGCGTAGCCGTCCAGTTCGGGCATCTGCAGGTCCGTCAGGATGGCGTCGAAATCGGGAAGTTCGGGCAGCGCCAATGCGTCGTTGCCGTCTGCCGCCAGGACGACGGTGCAGCCCAGATGTTCCAGCTGTTCTCGAAGGATTTGCCGGCTGACCGGGTTGTCCTCGACGACCAGCAGGTGCATGTCGAGCGAATCGCAGGATGCCGGGGGGGCAGGGGGCGCCTTCGTGGCGGCGCTGTCCTGTGCAAGGCGGACGGCGCCGACGATGCTGGCCAGACTATGACTGTCGGCGGTCCAGCTGTTGATCGCCGGCTGCGGCTTGATGCCCGGCGGGTGCGCAATGACCCGGGCTCCTCGCCAGGCTGCTGGAATGAAGTCCCGGGTCCATGTTTCCACCAGCACGCTGCCTTCGCGCCGGCCATGCAGCGCGTCCTTGAACGGCATGGCCAGGGCGCCGCAATGCCGCAGCCACTGGCACAGATTGGTGACCACCTCGTTGTTGGCGCCCCTTACGAATACGGGCCGGGGATCCAGCCGGACGCCCATTTCCGGTTGCGCGCCGCCGACGCGCGGCAGGGTCAGGACGAGCGACATGCTGGTGCCCAGGCCTGGCTCGCTGACCGCGCTGAGCGTGCCGTTCATCATCTCTGACAGCCGCCGGCATATGGCTAGCCCAAGGCCGGTGCCGGGCACGTTCTGGTTGGGTCCGCCTTCGGCGCGGAAGTAGGGTTCGAAGAGCCGCGCGTGGTGCTTTGCAGAGATGCCCATGCCGGTATCGGCCACCTGGAACTTCAGGGTCGCACACTGCGCGTCCTGGCTGAGCGTCTGAAGGCGCAACACCACCTGCCCAGAACTGGTGTACTTGATGGCGTTGTTGACGAGGTTGTTCAGGATTTGCCGTACGCGCATCGCGTCGCCCAGGACCCGCGGCGGGGATGTCACGTCGGCCAGGGCATACAGGTGCAGACCCTTGGCTTCGGCGCGCGCCCCGTAGGTGCCGATGACGCTGTCCAGCATCTGAACGGGCGAGAATTCCGCGGTTTCGAGCGTCAGGTAGCCGGCCTCGATGCGCGACAGGTCGAGCGTGTCGTTGATGGAGCTCAGCAGGCTTGCCGAGGACTGCTGCATGGTTTCCAGGTATTGCTGCTGCTGTCTGTCCATGGCGGTCAGGCCCAGCAGTTCGAGGGTGCCGAGAATACCGAACAGGGGCGTTCGGATCTCGTGGCTCATGGTGGTCAGGAATACCGTCTTGGCGTGATTGGCGGCGTCTGCGTGCAGCTTGGCCTGGGTGATGGACTGCTCGACCCGCTTGAATGCGGTGACATCGTTGATGCCGCAGAGGATGACGTCCTCGGCGTGATAAGTGATTGGCGCGAATGTCAGGTACAGGCAACGCCCGTCGTTCAGGACGTATTCGCGGTCGGCGCTGAAGTCGTTTTCTGAGAGCAGGCGGGACAGCAGCCCGGCATCGCCCAGCAGCCAGTCCTTGGCAAGTTCGTTCGCCAGCAGCGGTCTGCCATCGGCGCGGCGCAACAGGCACAGTCCCACGGGCGCGACTTCGACCAGCTTGCGATTCAGCGAGACGCTATCGGCAAGGGCTTCGTATTGCCGCAGGGCCGGGGCGACGAGTTTCTTGCGGATGTGCCGGATGCCGAGAATGACGACAGCAAAGAGCAGACAGGCGCCGCCAAGTATTGCCTGGATGGCGAACGCCATGTCGCCCAGGATGCGGCTGATGGGCGTGTAGTAGACAAGCCGCCAGCCCGCTTCACCCACGGACTTGCTGAGGACGACGAAGCGGGGCAAAAGACCCGGCCCCCACCAGCCGAATGCGTCTTCCCGGCCGCCGTAACGGCTAAGGCCGGCCAGCACCTGCGGGTCGGCGGGGCTGTGCAGGACAGGCGCGTCGTGCTGGTCGTGCAGGATGTAGTTGCCCCCGCGAAGCGAGGACAGGTCGATGGCCTCGTCGAGGTCGCCGAGTTCCAGGCCGATCCATCCGGCGCGCGGCGTGTTGGGGTCGATGGGGGTGTACAGGTAGAGCGGGTTGGCGTTGTGCGTGGATGGCTTCAACCAGGTGATGGCGGTGCGCCGGTCGTGCGCCGCGCCGGGATCGGCCGCCGCCAGCGCCCGAGCGATCCAGGTTTGTTCGTCGGCACCCAGCTGGGGGATGCGGGCAGGCCCGTGCGCCGGGGGCCGGGCAGGGCGCGGCGCGACGTACGTGGTCTGGCCGTTGCGGCCGGAGGTGAACAGCAGACGGGTATGTGCGAAGGCGATGTCGTCAAGGACGCGGGGCGTGAGGATCAACGCCCAATCGTAGACGTTTGGGGCTTCGTGTAGCGGAAACACCTTGATCTGACCCGTGTTGCCGAAGTGCGCTGGGGTGTCGGAGGCGGGCGCGGCATCGGTGTTGCGCACCAGGCTGGAAGCCAGCGACCGGAGCAGCGCCTCGCGCTGGTCGAAGAAGATCTGCGCGTTGTACGCGGCGGCGTTCATTTGCCGGCGGTACGTGGAAGCGGTGCTGGTAAAGGACCAGTACAGCAGAAATACGGCCGCCGCCGCGATGCAGGCCAGCAGCGCAGCGGCGAAGAGATGCAAGAGCAGCGTGGGAGCTCGGGGGACTGGCTGGACGTCTGGCGCGGGGGTCTTTGGATCCTTGATTGGCATGCGGCCATCGTAGGCATCGCGCTAGACGGCGGATATAAGAATATTTTGAAAATACGCCAACCCTGGGGCGCACTCGCCGCCTGAATCGTACTTTTTCGATTGGTTTATGAATTTGCCATCCATAGACTCATCGACTTATGAACGCTATCAACCTGGCCGAATCCGCCATCCTCGTCAGCGAGCCGTTACGTATCCAACCTGTCCTGGACGCCAAAGGCGTCGTTCGCGAAATGGCGCTGGTCGGCGGCCAAAGCTGGCACGGTCCCGCGCTGCTTGCCAACGCCGCCTCGGCCGACGCCCTGCGCCGCGCAGGTCGGGTCTTCCGGGCTGCAGGCTGCATGGCGCCACTGTCGATCGACCATCCGCTGAACGTCAACTCTGACATTCTGCTGCCCCGCCAGCTATGCGAAGACCTGCGCATTGGTGCCGTCGCGGGCGATCAACTGCGCGAAACCCCACAAGAATCGCATCCCAGCCTGCCGATCTACCCCTGCGGCAAAGTCACATACAACGTTCCCCTTAGCGACCGCCTGGCGCACGGCGCCACGCTTTTTCACGGTTACCAGGAATTGCGGCCCGCGCTGCGCGTGCGTTTGCTGCCGTCGGCGCAAGCATCGTTCGGCACGCTTCGCGCCACGGGGCTGCGCGTCGGCATTCCCGAAGGCATCTGCACCCGCCGTCCTCTGCAAGAGCGCTTCTTCAGCCTGCTTGGGCAAGCGTCCCGCCAAGGCCTGAAGGTCCTGGCGCAGGACATCCGCAGAATCGAAGACTTCAACTGGCTGCGCGCGCAGCCCGACGTGCTGTTCCAGGGAGAGGCGCTGTCCATCGCGCTAAGCCTGCAGTACGTGCAGGATTGGCTGACCAGCGCCGGTTCCAACTGGCGCGAATTTCAATTAGGGACATAGTCGCGCCCCATGGTTCTGCCCTAGAGCAGGGGGATTCATACCCCGCGGATCCGTTCTCAAGCCCCAGACGGATCCGGTCTCAAGCCCACGGCGGATCCGATAAAATCCGCGCATGCTTCCCACTCAAGTCATTCTGGCGCTGCTGGTGCTACAGCTTGCGCTACTCATTCCCCTGGTTGCCGTGGCCATCCAGTTCGCGCGCTGGATTCATTGGTGCTTTCTTGCCGCTCCCGACACACGGGGAGAGCGCCCCCGGTTTACCGGACCCGTGCTGGCGCTTATCTTCAGCACCCTGGCCGCCACCGACTTCATCGGCTTCGAGCCATTCCCCACGCTGTCGCAACTGAATCCCGTACCCGAGGGCGCTCGCGCCTATTTCACGGTGGCGATGCTGGCCCTCGCGGTCTGGTGCTGGGCATACTCCGGCGCAATCCGCAGCCGGTTTCGCGCGATGCTAGGGGCCTCGTAGCGTCTACCCACGTTTCCATTCAGATTCTGCGCGTTTTCGAATACATTCGATTCAGCGCGTTGGCTGGCACGGACGGGCGCCGCCGGTCCTCATCCACCGCAACCGGGGCGACAGCCTTGCCAGGAGGTTCGGGTGATACCACGCCAGTCCGTCGACATAGCCCGCATCCTGCTCGTCATCGTCATGCTGCTGGCTTTGATGATCGGCAGCCTGTACGTCCTTAGGCCCTTCCTGCCGGGCCTCATCTGGGCCACGACCATCGTGGTCGCTACTTGGCCGGTGCTGCTCTCCATCCAGCGGCATTGCGGCGGCCGGCGCTGGCTGGCAACGGTGGCGATGCTTCTCATCCTGCTGTTCGTGATCGTGCTGCCGTTGTACCAGGCGATTTCGACGCTGGCGCTGCACGGCGGCACCATCATGGCGGCGGTCAAGCGCCTGCCCGATTATGCGTTGCTGGCGCCTCCGTCGTGGGTACGTGGCATTCCGCTGGCGGGCCCGCGGATCGCTCAGGAGTGGCAGGTGCTTTCCGACGCCGGCGCCGGCGGCTTGCTGGCGCGTATCGAACCTTACCTGACCACCGCGGCGCACTGGTTGCTGGGTCACGCGGCGATCGTCGGCGTGTTCGTGATGCACATGCTGATCACGGTGATCATCGCCGGCATTCTGTACAGCAAGGGCGATGCCGCAGCGGACTTTGCGCTGCGGTTTTCCAACCGGCTGGCCGGCCCGCGTGGCGTGGCGGCGATCAAGCTGGCCGCGTCCGCGATCCGCGCGGTGGCGCTGGGCATCGTGGTCACGGCGGTGGTGCAATCGGCGCTGGGCGGCATTGGCCTGTGGATTGCCGGGGTGCCGGCGGCTGGCATTCTGACTGCCCTCATGGTGATGCTGTGCCTGGCCCAACTGGGACCTTTCCTGCCCATGCTGGGCGGCGTCGCCTGGCTGTTCCAGAACGACATGAAGCTGGCTGCCGCCGTGCTGCTGGTCTGGGCCATCGTGGTGGGCACCTTGGACAACCTGCTGCGTCCGCTGCTCATCAAGCGCGGCGTGAATCTGTCGATGCTGCTCATCCTGTCCGGCGTGCTGGGGGGCATGTTCGCCTTCGGCATCGTCGGGTTGTTCATTGGCCCGGTCATCCTGGCGGTGACGTCGACGCTGTTGAAGGCCTGGATCGACGAGGTGCCGCCGCCGGTGCAGGCCGGTGCGCGGACGGCAGACTTGGAGCCGGAGCCGCCCGAGGGCCTTGGGCAGAAAAGGGCGTAACATCCGTCTCAAGGTGCGGGCCATGTGGCCCGCTTTTCGCAATACCCGGCAATACCGATGACCAAGCTTCTGATCGCGGCGCCCAAAGGCGCTTCTGACCCATTCCTTTACCGCTTCAATCCGCTGTGCCAGGAGGAGGGACGATGAGCAGCACCTTGCGTCCCACCAAACCCGGCACGCTCAGCCTGTCGTCCCGTCCGGCCAAGCGCGCCACGGGAACCCGCAGTGCTCGTCCGCCCAGGTCCGGGCCTTCCGCCCCCGCGGCGGGAACACCCCGCCGCGAGCCTTCCGTCCCAAGCCCCAGCGAGGCCAAATCCGGCGTGAAACGTGCCGCCGATCGGCCCGCCCGTCCGGCGGCGTCAACGCGGCCAGCGCGTTCCGCAAGCAACGCATCGGCCCGTCCTGCCACAACCGGCACAACCGGCCGCGCCAGCCCGCCGGCCAAGCCGGCTCGTTCTGCCCCAAGCGGCGGGACCGGCAGAGCGCAACTGCCGGTCGAGCCAGGGATGAAGCGCCGCGCCGCAAAGCCCGGCACCGGCGGCGCGGATAGCCGGCAAGGCAGCCGACCGGATCGTGCACCTCAAGGTCGTTCGCCCCAAGATCGCACGCCTAAAGATCGTGCGCCTAAAGATCGTTCGCCTCAAGCCAGCGCGAGGCCATCGCGTGGCCAGCGTCCCGCCCAAGCCCCCGCTGCCGCGAACTCCGAGCGGCTGGCCAAGCGGCTGGCCACGGAGCTGCCGTGTTCACGCGCAGATGCCGAGCGCTACATCGAAGGAGGCTGGGTCACGGTCAACGGCAAGGTGCAGGAAGAGCCCGGTTTGCGGGTCACG
The DNA here is from genome assembly GCF_029866465.1 of Achromobacter mucicolens. Classification (NCBI taxonomy): domain Bacteria; kingdom Pseudomonadati; phylum Pseudomonadota; class Betaproteobacteria; order Burkholderiales; family Alcaligenaceae; genus Achromobacter; species Achromobacter mucicolens. Next base: position 2,788,482 of record NZ_CP123364.1, read on the forward strand.
GCCTCGCAGACGGTCAGCCTGCTGCCCGGCGCCAAGCTGGAAGAGGGCCGTCCGGTCACCATCCTGATCCACAAGCCAGCGGGCATGTACGCTGACGACCAGCCTGGTTCGGCACGCGACCTGATCCTGCCCGAGAACCTGATGCCTGGCGACCGTTCCGGCCAGCGCTACTTGAAGCGCATGTTCAATGGACTCAAGCTGGTGACGCCGCTTGAGCGCGCGGCAAGCGGTCTGGTCGTGTACACGCAGGAGTTCGCGGTGGCGCGCAAGCTGGTGGACGAAGGCCGACACGTCGAGCAGGAGTACGTCGCCCAGGTCGAAGGCCAGCTCAGCGAGGCCGATCTGGCCCGCATGCAGCGCGGCATGGCCTATGAGGGCCGCCCGGCCACCCCGATGAAGGTGAGCTGGCAAAACGAAACCCATCTGCGCTTTGCGCTGAAGTCGCCGATGCCCGGGTTTATTGAAGCGGTGTGCGAAGCGGCAGGCCTGCGCCTGCTGGCCCTGCGGCGGCTGCGGATCGGGCGCTTGCCGATGGCAGGCCTTGCGGCCGGGCAATGGCGCTACCGGCTGGAGTACGAGCGATTCTGATGCGCGGACCGACCAGCACCCCGTTCGCCAATCTCCTGAACCGGCCCAGTCCGGAATCCGGCTCGCACCAGGATGCCGGTCTGCTTGATGCCAGACGCCGGCGGATGCTGTTCAATGCTGGCGCCCTGTTTCTGTCGGGGCTTGGCCTGGCGGGCTGCGCCGGCGGCCGGAAAACGTCCTCGCCGGGTGCTCTGAACCGCCCTCCCGCGCCGCCGCCGTCGCACGCGAAACCCTCGGCCGCCCCCGTGCCGGCGTTGCGGCCGGGCGCGAAGGTCGCCATCGTGGCGCCCGCATCCGCCGCGCCCAACGCCAGCGACCTTGCCGCGCAATGGCTCGAAGACCGGGGTTATTTTCCGGTGATCATGCCGGCGTCGCGCACCCGGCTCGACGCTCCGTATGAATACCTGGCGGGCACCGACGTACAGCGCCTGGATGACCTGCACGCGGCGTTCGCCGCGCCGGACATCGGCGCGGTGTGGTGCCTGCAAGGCGGTTTTGGCTCATGGCGCTTGCTGGACAGGCTCGATTACGGGCTGCTGCGCCAACATCCCAAGCCCTTCATCGGTTACAGCGACATCACGGCCTTGCATCTGGCCATGCAGCGCCACGCCGGTTTTGTCACGTTCCATGGGCCGATGCTGGCGCAGGATCTGGTGGCAGGCAAGGGCGAACCCACCGAGTCGCATCTGCTGGCGATGCTGAGCGGCCAGATCGGGGAGGGCGCGTGGATCCAGCCGCCGCCGGACAGCCGGGCCATGGAACTGGTGGCTGGCACCGCAAGCGGGCGGCTGGTGGGCGGCAACCTGGCGCTTATTGCCGCGCTGATCGGTTCCCGGCACGAGATCGACACGCGCGATTCGATTCTGTTTTTCGAAGACGTCAACGAGGCGCTGCCGCGCGTGGACCGGCTCTTGAGCCAACTTGCAGCCGCAGGCAAGTTCGACGGCGTCCAAGGTGTGATCGTGGGCAATTTCACTCGCATCATCGGGACGAATCTGGACGATGCGCAGGCGCAGAGCCTGCTGTATCCGCTGATACTCGAACAGTTCGGCGCTCGAGGCATTCCGGTGCTGGCTGGCTGGCCTAGTGGACACGGCGATCCGAACCTGACCCTGCCGCTCGGGGCGCGCGTCACGTTGGACACCGCACGGGCAGGGTTGCGGCTGGATCAGGCAGTGATCCGTGCAGCCGCTGGCTAAAGCGCTCAAATGCCTCATTAATGGCGCATAAGTTATATTTATGCGCCATTAATAGATCACCAGCTGGTCACAGATTGCCTCATTAATAGTGCATAAAGCCAATCATGGCGCTATTATTGCGGCATGAAAAAGAAAATCGAACCCAGTTTCGAGGCCGCCGAGGCTTTAGCTCGCCTGGGCGCGCACATCCGCACCGCGCGCCTTCGCCGCAATGAAACCGAAGCCATGCTGGCCAGCCGCATGGGCGTGTCGCGCGCCACCATCAACCGGCTGGAACGCGGGGATGGCGGCGTTTCCCTGGCGCTCGCCGTTGAAGCGTTGTTGCTGTACGGCTTTGGCGACCAGGTGTTCGCATTGGGCGACCCGGATTTCGATGGCGTGGGCAAACGGCTTGACGCCATGCGCCGTCCCGCTCGGGGCAGCGGCAAGGCGCAGCATTCGCATCGCGCCGATCCGTCCAGCCTGTAATCCGGCGGTCGACATCGTGCCTGCCAAGAAAACCAAAACTGTCGAAAGCGAGCTTTTCGTCTATGTGGACATCCGGGGCGAAGCCGTGCTGGCTGGCGTGCTGACCCTGGATGACAGCGACGAGAATCACTTCTTCGCTGAATTCACCTACGTGCAGTCCTACGTGAACGATCCGCGGGCGTTTTCGCTGGATCCGCTCAATCTGCCACTGACCGACTCCGCCACCACCTACCGGACCGAAAGCCGGTACCAGACGCTGGGCGCCATTTTTGACGCCGCGCCGGATGCCTGGGGCCGCAACGTGATGCGCGTGGACAACGCGGGCGCCCGCGTGACGGAGAACGAAGTGCTGCTCAAGGGGCGGGGCATGGGCGTGGGGGCGCTTTTTTTCAGCGCCCGGCAATTGACACCCAACATGCGCAAGACCTATCGGCTGCCCGAAGTCAGCCAGCTGGATTCGTTGGCCGACCTGCTGACCGACATCGACCAGGGCATCAAGCCCAAGGGGCTGTATCGCGACATCCTGGGCAGCTCATGGGATATCGGCGGGGCGCGGCCCAAGACGATCGTGCGGGACGAGGCGGGCGAAATGTGGATTGCCAAGTTTCCGCGCAAGGGCGAATCCTACGACCGTCAGCGCGTGGAATACGCGAACCTGCAGATGGCCAAGGCCATCGGCTTGAACGTGCCGCAGATCCGCCTGGCGCAAACGCATCTGGGCGCCGTGCTGCTGACGCACCGGTTCGATCGCGAGCTGCTGCCGGTCCGGCAGGGCGCGGACCCGGTCATCGCGCGGCGGCACTTCCTTAGCGGCGCGTCGCTCATCAGCCCGTCCGTGCATATCGGCAAACGCGAGCTTGACGGCCCGCGCGGCAAGGCCACGTATTCCTATGCGCGCCTGGCCGACGTGGCGCGCCGTATCTCGTCAAATCCCGTGCAGGATCTGCTCGAACTATACGCGCGCATGATCCTGAACGTCGCGGTCCACAACACCGACGACCATCTGAAGAATGTCGGATTTCTGAAAGACGAAGATGCGCGCACCTACCGGCTGTCGCCGCTTTTTGATGTGGTGACCCAGGAAGGTTCGGCGCGGCACTACCTTCACATTGGCTCCGCCGGCCGCGACAGCACGTTTGCCAATTGCCTGACCGAGTACCGGCGTTTCGGACTCCGGTCGGAAGCGGCCGCCAGGTCGATCATCGACCGCGTGCGGGACGTGGTCGGCGAGCGCAGGCGTTTCTACGAAGAAGCTGGCATGTCGCAGGCCGAAATCGAACACGTCGAGGCCTCATTGATGGCGTGGCGCCAGCCGTGGGAATAGGGCGGCTCAAACCTCGTGAACGGCGTGCGGATCGTAAGCCTGACCGCGCTCGACCATGCGCGCGTGAAAATCTCGGCTCAGTTCGGCCAGCGTGACCTTGCCGAGCCGGTCCAGAAGCAGCTGTTGGGCCTGTTCGAACACGTCGTCCAGCGACGCATTGACCGCCTCTTCGACCAGGCATCCGGGCGATTCGCTGCGGTTGCCCATGGCGAAGATCTCTGGCGCGCCCAGCGCTTCGTAGATATCGCGCAGCGTGACCGATTTGAAATCGCACGAAATCGTCCACCCGCCGCCATGACCTTTTTCGGATCGGACCAGGCCCTGCTGCCGCAGGCCGCCCATGATGCGGCGGATGACGACAGGATTGGTCTGCATGACGCGGCCCAGGTCATCGGAGGTCATGGGACCGGTGCGCTCGGCCATATGCAGCAGAACGTGCAGTACGCCGGAAAGCTTGCTGTCTCTTCTCATGCAACAGATGCTATTGCATGACGGCAGCCATGGTCAACGCGACGCGGCATTCGAAAGGCCGCGCCCCGCGGCAAGGGCATCGATCAGATCCGCTTGGCCTGCCATTCCCCCTTGCCGGCCGCGCTTCCGCTCATGCTGCGGCCGTTTACCTCGCCCGCGTAGCGCACGCCATTGGCGGTGAAGGTGATCGACTTGCCGTCCATCCGGGCGTCGGAGATCGGCACGGACCCCAGCTTGCCCGAGAGCATCTGGTAGTGCTGGTCAAGCTGCAGCGTCTGCCCGCCCAGATCCCATTTGCCCTGCACCTTGGCCGGCACGATCCACAGGAGCGCCGTGCAATAGGTCTGGCAGTTATCGGTAACGGTTTCCGAGGCATCCGGCTCCCAGTCGCCCATGCGGAAGGTGTTTGACACCACGCGCGTGCCGGCTGGCAGCTCCAGTAGTTTGGGCCGCAGCTTCTCGTTGATGGTCGAGAGCAGGAACATCGTGATCACATCGGCCTTGGACAGATCTGTGGTGAAAAGGTCTTGCGCCACGAACGTGGCGCGGTCGGCCACGCCCGCGCGCTGGGCATTTTGGCGCGACAGCTCGACCAGGTCGGGGTTGTATTCGATGCCTTGCGCGGTCAGCCCGCGCTGTGCGGCCGTGATGACCGTGCGACCGTCGCCCGAGCCCAGGTCCATCAGCCGGTCCTTGGGTGTGACCTTGGCAATGTCCAGCATCTTGTCCACCAGGGTCTGCGGGGTAGGGACCCAAATGACGTCCTTGCCTTCCTGGCCGACGTCGGGCACGTAGGCTTTCTGGACGCCGGCCTTGGCGGGCGCAGTGGCAGTCTGCGCTATGGCGGCGCCCGCGCTCAGCAGCGTGAACGCCATCGCCGAGGCCAGCATCGCAAGGCGCAGGCGCGGGGTGAATACCTGGGACGCGGTTTTCGAATGGTCGAGGGAGCGTGGCATGGTGAAGGTTCCTTGGACGGTGGAGGATAGGGGAAGAGCCAGTCAGCTTGCGGCCTGGGCGGGCTTGAGCAGGCGCAGCAGTGGCGCGCCGGCCGCTAGCACCGCCAGCCCGATCAGGGCGCCCGCGCCGGCATACATGGCGCTGGACACCACCAGTCCGGCGCAAGTCAGCGCCAGCAGCAAGGGGGGCAGCGGAAAGAGCGGAACGCGAAAAGGACGAGGGCGGTCCGGGTCCAGGCGGCGCAGGCGCCAGACGGAGGCGGCGACCAGCATCATGAAAAGCCAGAACACCGGCGCCGTGTAGGCCACCATGGTCTGCACGCTGTTCTGGCTGAACGCGCCCAGCGCCACCAGCGCAAGGGTGATCACGCCTTGAACGACTAGCGCGCTGACAGGCGTCTCGTTGCGCGCGCTCCAGCCCGCCAGTGCCTGCAGCCGGGGCACGTCGCGGCCCAGCGCGTAGTACACCCGCGCGCCGGTAATGATGGTGCCGTTGATGGTGCTGAGCGCCGTGGCGCAGATGGTCAGGCTGAGCAGCGCCGCCGCATAGGGTCCTGCGGCCAGCTGCATGACCTCGGCACCCAGGGCGGGCGTGTCCCGCAGTCCCTGTAGCCCGAAGATCTCAAGCAGCGCGATGTTGGTCAGCACGTAGGCGGCGGTGACCACCGCCGTGCCGATGAGCAGCACCCGGCTCATGTTGCGCCCGGGATCGCGCAGTTCGCCGCTGAGATACGCGGCCTCGTTCCAGCCGCCGTAGGTCAGCAGCACGAAGACCATCCCCATGCCGAGCAGCCCGGCGGTATTGCCCGACAGCGGGGCCGGTGAAGCAGCAGTGACAGACTCGCCGCCCGACGCGGTCAGGCTGGCGATCAGCACCGCGGCCAGCGCAATCAGGGTCAGCACCGTGAAAACCCACTGCAGCCGTTTGGAATAACGCGTGCCGATCATGTTCAGGCCCGTCAGAACGACGACGGAGATGGCGGCGTGCACAGCAGGGCCCAGGGATCCCAGGGGCAGAAGCCGCTGCGCGTAATCCCCGTAGATGAATGCCACAACTGCGATTGCGCCGGTCTGGATGACGGAGCATCGCGCCCAGGCGAACATCAGCCCGACGCGCCGTCCCCAAGCGCGGGTCAGATAAAGGTATTCGCCGCCCGCGCCGGGATACGCCGAGCCGAGTTCCGCGTAGCAAAGCGCCCCGACCAGCATGACGAGTCCGCCCGCGCACCAGAGGCCGATATACACCGCTTCCGAATGCGCGTGCTGCGCGACCAGAGGGGGAAAACCGAAGATGCCGATCCCGATGACCACACCGACAAGCACCACGGTCGCGTCCATGACCGACAGGCCAGTGGGCGCGCGGCCGTTTACCGTATCAGGGACGGCGCTCATGGGAGAGCGCGCCGCAGACATGGATTGGCGCGTATCGGCAGGCGGGGAACAAGCGGGAAATCCGGGGGGCGCGTGGTGAGAGTCTTGGACAAATTCGCGGGCAAACGCGAGCGGAGCGAGGACATGCAATTCTCCCGGGGTGGACACGCGGACGGATGCTCAGGGCAAATGTCGGCATATGCTGACAATTGCCTGAACATAAAGCGACCGTGACCGGCGGCGGAAAGTTCCGCAGGGTTTTCCTGGGTCCTGGCGTCATCCAAAAACCGAGATCAGCAGATTTCGAAATTCATGCAATGTCTTATATTCGGTGTCCAAACTATTGATGTTTAAGGAAAATACATCCGATTAAAAATTCATAGTTGAAGTTAAATATCTAAAGTAATTTCTTAAGTACTGCCGACGTTTTTCTGTCCGCGCGCGTTCAATAAATTCCCCCGCACGTTGGAAACGCGCTGCTATCCTGCTTTTTCGTGCGCTCAACCCTGCGTCGCGGCGCGGGGAATGGCATGCCACCGCAACCACAGGAGCATCGACATGAAGCTTTCCCGACACGCGTTATTTGCCGCCTTGGCGCTGTCCGCCATGACCGGCGCTGCCCCATCGGCCTTGGCGCATCACGGCTGGTCGTGGGCCGAATCCGAACAGATGACGCTGCAGGGCACGGTCGAGCAGGTGCAGATCGCGCCACCGCATCCCTCGCTCAAGGTGCGGGCCAAGGATGGCGTCTGGACCGTCGAGCTTGGCAATCCGAATCAGACGAAGGAAGCCGGTTTCGTGGAAGGCTCCGCCAAACCTGGAGACGCCATCACCGCCGTCGGCAACCGAGACCAGGACGCCGCCGCCAAGCGCATGAAGGCGGTCCAGGTGACCGTTGGCGGCAAGACCTACGATATCTATCCCAGCCGCATCAAGAAGCCCTGACCGCGGGCCGTGGATGCCTGACCTGCTGCGACTTGCGCTTGAACAGCTTCAATCCGTGCCGCCAGCGCTGTGGCTGCGCCGGTCCGGCGTTCTCTATCTGCTCGTCAACGCCGCCCATATCGTCGCCATGGGTCTACTGATCGGTTCGATCATTCCGCTGGATCTGCGCCTGCTCGGCGTACTCAAGCCGGGTGCGCTGGCCGTCCTGGCGCCCGTCTTGGCGCGCACGGCCGCAACGGGCTTGGCATTGGCGGTGTTGACGGGGGCGCTGCTGTTTTCGGTGCGGCCGCTCGACTACCTGTACAACCCGGCATTCCTGACCAAGATGGGCTTGCTGGCGGCGGGCGCGGTCAACGCCTGGCTGGTGAATCGGGGCAGGGCTTGGGCAAGCGTGGCAAATGGAAGCCCGCCGTCACCCGCGCTGCGCATTCAGGCGGCGGCCTCTCTGGTGCTGTGGCTGGGCTGCCTGGTGGCGGGGCGCTGGATCGGCTTTCTGTAGGCCGGCGTCAGCAGTATCCGACCCCCTGCGCATTCACATACAGCGCGAAGAGACACTGCCCGGTGACCATGAACAGCCGGTTGCGGCGCGCCCCGCCAAAACACAGGTTGGCGCACCGATCGGGCAGGGCGACGCGGCCGATAGCCGTGGCGTCGGGCGCAAATACCATCACCCCGCTCAACGCCGGGCCCGGGCCCCAGCCCGCCCAGACATTGCCGTCGGTGTCACAGCGTATGCCGTCGGGAATCGCGTCGGTGCTTGCCTCGACAAAGGTGCGGCCGTCGTCCAGCGACCCGTCCTGTCCCACCGCGTACACCAGGATGCGATTCGGCGTCGAACCGTTGTCCACGACATACAGCAGTCGCTCGTCCGGAGAAAAACACAAGCCGTTAGGGTTGTGGATGCTGCTTACCACGGCGTCCAGCCGGCCGGAGTCCGGCTCCAGACGGTAAACATGCGTCGGCAGCTCGGGTTGCGCCTGAAAGCCTTCGTAGTTGGAGAGAATCCCGAATAGTGGGTCGGAGAACCAGACCGACCCATCGCTGTGCACGACAACGTCGTTCGGCGCGTTCAAGCGCTTGCCCTCGAAACGGTCGGCCAGCACGGTCAGCGAGCCATCGTATTCGGTGCGGACCACGCGTCGACCGCCATGTTCGCAGCTGACCAGCCGGCCTTGACGGTCACGCGTGTTGCCATTGATGTAGCCGGAGGGCTTGCGGTGTACCGATACGGCGCCCGTTTCCTCGTCCCAGCGCATCAGGCGGTTATTGGGGATGTCGCTCCAGACCAGGCACCTCGCGTCACCGAACCACACCGGGCCTTCGCCGTACCGGATGCCGGTCGCCAATCGTTCGACGCCGGCGTTGGTGAGCCGGATCGTCTGGAATCGGGGATCCAGGACCTCAATGGCCGGATCGGGATAGCGCTCGGTGGGTTCCCACATATAGCCTCCTGTTCAGGCAGGCGGCAGCTTGCCGGGGTGGCGCCGCCGTGCCCATCCATCGTCAGCAGCAAGCCGCCTGCCTGGACTGCCCATCGTCCGAGCGCGGGACGCGCCGGGCGTCAGTTTCCGCTGGGCAATGACAGGGTGAAGCCGTCCTTGGCCAGGCTTTCGCGCATGTATTGGAACCGCTCGTAGGCCGACAGCGTCAGCGGACCGGTATAGCCTTCGCTCTGCATCTTGCGGGGCGGATAGTCGATGTAGGTCTTCATCAGCGGGGCAACGGCGTCGTTGATCATGACCATCGTCCACGTCCGTTCGGTGACGTTGCTCATGAAAATGTCGTAGCGCTCCTGCGGATCGGCCCACAAATCGAATACCTGGGGCACCGTCGCGACGTAGGACTCGGCGCCTTTCCAGCCCAGGTTCGTGTCCACGGCCAGTCCGCCGGTCACCGCGCCGTCGTCGCCGCGCAGGTTGAACACCGCCTTGTAGTTGGCCACGCGCACGGCGCCCGGCGACAGTTCGTTTTCCGTGAAATAGAACCACGCCTTGCGATCGCACTTTCCGGTGCCGAAGAGCACGGGCGACATGTCGTAGCTGTCGAAGATGATCGGCTTGTCCTCGCGGTCATTCGTGGGCAGTTTCACGCCCGCCACCGCGGCAAAGGTTGCCATCAGGTCCAGGCCGCCCACCAGGCTGTGATCCTTGACGCCCGCCGCGATCTTGCCCGGCATCCAGGCGATGGCTGGCACCCGGTTGCCGCCTTCCCGCACCGTGCCCTTGGTGCCGCGCAGCGGCGTGTAGCCCGCGTCGGGATAGACATCCTGCCAGGCGCCGTTGTCCGTCGTGTAGAACACCAGCGTGTTCTTGTCCAAGCCCAGCTCGCGGATCTTGTCCATGATGCGGCCGATGCGAGAATCCAGCTCCACAACCGAGTCCGCGTACTTGCTCTTGGACAGCGACTTGTGGATGTAGTCCGGATCCGGCATGTTGGGCTGGTGCACCTTCATGAAGTTGATGCTCATGAAGAACGGCTGCTCGGACTTGGCGTTGCGCTCCAGGTAGTCGAGCGATGCCTTCTCCACGTAGCGGTCGAAGAACGGAATCCCGACGACGCCTTCACGGCCGTTCACCATGGGCGTGTCGACGTACTGGCCGTTGATCTTGAATTCCTCGCGCGCTTTCTCTCCCGCGTTGCCGGACAGCGCACCCTTGGTGACCCGCTGGAACATTTCCCGCACGTCGGCGGGCATGTCAGGAAACCAGGTGGGATCGGCGTAGGTGTAGGCATTCAAGTGATAGAGGCCGGCGTACTTCATCTCGTCATAGCCCTGCGCGTTGGGCAGGGCATAGTCGGCTTCGCCCAGGTGCCACTTGCCGGTGAAGAACGTCTTGTAGCCCGCGGTCTTGAGCACCGATCCCAGCGTCCACTCCGCTGCGGGCAAACCGCCGCCCTGGCCTTGGAACGCCACGGTCGTCATGCCGCTGCGGTTGGGAATGCGGCCGGTCTGCATGGCCGCGCGGCCGGGGGTGCAACTGGGCTGCGCATAGAACGAAAAGAAGGTCATTCCTTCGCTCGACAGCCGGTCGATGTTGGGCGTCGGAATGCCGCGCCCGATGCCGCCGCCATACGGACCGAGATCGCCAAGTCCGGTGTCGTCCGACACGAGAAGGATGATGTTGGGTTTGCGCGGGTCCTGCGCGACAGCCGGTGCGCAAAGTGCCGCGCTGGCCAGGAAAAGCGCTGCGGCACCGCAAGTGAAAGTTCGTTTGGTCGCCATTTTCAACTCCGCTGTTTGAGAGTGAAACCAACCGCACGACGCTGCAAACCGTGCGGTTCACATTGGCCTACGTACTTGGGGGGAGCGTTCATGCCGGGATGCGCGATTCGCATGGCTGAACCGCAATAATTTTCATCCTACGTCCACGGATGTCAACGGAATTCTTGGCCGCGCGCGCAGAATGCCGCGCCGCTGATCCGCGCGGACCAGCGCGCGCGCACCACTCCTTCGGATCTGGCGTGGCGGGCACGGCCGGCGGCTGCGCCGCAGCGTTGCCAGACGAGGCACGTAGCCCGTATCGTTATTGCGTCCCGGCGCGCGTGGGCAAGCGCGCGGCGGGCGCATCGCGGTGACCGGACGTGCGGGGTTCTCATGAGCTACTCGTTTCTCCTGGCGGGACTGGCGTTGGGTTTTTTCTTGGCGCTCTTTTGCGCCATTGCGGTTGGAAAACGACTGGGCGCAAGGCAGCAGGAGAAGGGTGGGGCGGGCGTGGCCGCCATCGAGGCGTCGGTGTTTGCGTTGCTGGGACTGCTGGTGGCGTTTACCTTTTCGGGCGCCGCGCAGCGCATGGCCGAGCGGCGCAATCTGGTGATTCAGGAAGTCAATGCCATCGGCACAGCCTGGCTGCGCATCGACCTGCTGGATGCAGCCGACCAATCCGCCGTGCGAGGACACCTCCGCGATTACGTCGACCAGCGGATCCTGTATGAGCGCCATGTCGCGGATATGACCGCGCGCGCAGGCATCGCGGCCAAGGCGTCCGCGCTGCAGCAGGTTATCTGGCGCGCGTCGATCGCTGCGGCGAAAAACGGCGTACCGCCGCCGCTGGCCGCGTCGTACGTCGACGCCGTGAACGACATGTTCGACGCCGCGACCTCGCTCTCCGCCGCCCAGAAGGTGCATCCACCGCTCGCGGCGTACGTGTTCCTGGGCTTTCTGGCGCTGACCGGCGCGTTCCTGGTGGGCGTGAACCTGGCGGCCGCCAAACGGCAAACGTTGCTGCATCAGTGCATCTATGCCGTGGTGATGACCGCGGCGCTCTACATCATCGTCGACTTCGAATTTCCGCGGATCGGCACGATACGCATCGACCAGAGCGACGCCTTGCTGGTCGCGCAGCGCGCAAGCATGGGCAATCCGGACGGCAGTCACTGACATCGGGTGGCGGGCGCCCGCGCGTCCGGTGCAATCGCACTAGCGCAACTGCGTTTTGCCGGAACGCCGCAACCATGCTTATATTTTTGAAGATTTTCCAAGCCCGTCGCGGGCCGGCCTCTGGGAGACCACCATGGCGCTGAGCGATGTACGGGGCAACCCGGTTTCCAGCGATGAACCGGCATCAATGGCCGCCTACGAGCGGGCGCAAAGCCTGTTTCATGGCTACTACGGCGATCCGCTGGGCGTCATTGACGAGGCCTTGGCCGATGACCCCGTTTTCGTGATGGGCCATCTGCTGCGCGCGGGAATGATGATCACCGCCAGCGACAAATGCGTCGAACCGCTGCTGCGCGAAAGCGTGCAAGCCGCCGAAGCGCTCTACGACATTGCCAACGATCGCGAACGCCGCCACGCCGCCGCGGCCCGCGCCTGGCTCGACGGGGAGTTCTCCCGATCCTTGCGGCGCTATGCCGACATCCTTGCCGACTATCCGCACGACACGCTGGCGCTGCAGGTTGGCCACATTGGCGATTTCCTGCTCGGCCGCTCGACCATGCTGCGCGACCGCGTCGCCGGCATCCTGCCCGCCTGGGACCGCTCGATGCCCGACTACGGCTATGTCTTGGGCATGCATGCGTTCGGCTTGGAAGAGACGAATCTCTACGGCCCGGCCGAGGCGCAAGGGCGCCGCGCGCTAGAGCTCAACCCGCGCGATCCCTGGGCCGTGCACGCCGTCGCCCACGTCCTGGAAATGCAGGGCCGGATCGACGAGGGTATCGCCTGGCTGAAGGGAAGACGGGGCGACTGGTCCGAGGACAACATGCTGGCCATCCACAACTGGTGGCATCTGGCTCTGTTTCAGCTGGATCGCGACGAGATTGGCGACGTGCTGGCGTTGTACGACAGCAGGCTGCGCGAAGCTTCCACGGGCCAGGTGCTGGATCTGATCGACGCCTCCGCCATGCTGTGGCGTCTGCATTTGCGAGGCGTGGATGCCGGCTCGCGATGGCGCCAACTTGCCGATGTCTGGCAGACGCGTGGCGGCGCGGGGTTCTACGCCTTCAATGACGTGCATGCGCTGATGGCCTATCTGGGCGCGGGTGACGGCGCTGCCGCCCAGGCGCTCATCGAGTCGATGGAAACGGCCGCGGACGGCACGGGCACGAACGCGATGATGACCCGGGATGTGGGATTGCCGGTGGCGCACGCGCTGGCCGCGTTCGCCCGGCAAGACTACGCGCTTGCCGTCAACCTGCTGCGGGACGTGCGCCTTATTGCGCATCGATTCGGCGGCAGCCACGCGCAGCGCGACGTGCTGGCGCTGACATTGGTGGAAGCGGCGTTGCGAGACGGCGCGCGCTCTCTGGCCAAGGTGCTGACTGCCGAACGCATGGCCCTCAAGCCCGGCAGCGCGGGCAACCGCGCGCTTGCCGCGCGGGCCGCAGCGCTGTAGGTGGCGGCACGCACGGCGGCCTGGTGCCGGCTATGCGCGCCTGACGGAGAAAGCGCATGAAAAGACGAGCCAGTATTGGAATTGCAGTGGCAGCCATCCTGTGCACGGCAGGCGCCATCGGCGCCTATGTCGCGGTCTCCGCGCCCGCGCAGGACGTTCCCGTCGTCAAGTTGGGAGACGGCAAGCAAGGCCCGGCAGGAATGGCGTGGATCCCCGGCCATGAGTTCCTGATGGGCAACGATCATCAGATGTCGCAACCGAATGAGCGGCCGGCGCACAAGGTGCGCGTGAGCGGGTTCTGGATGGACGTTCATGATGTCACCAACGCGCAATTCCGCCGCTTTGTCGAGGCGACCGGCTATGTCACGACCGCCGAGAAAAAGCCGCGCTGGGAAGACCTGCGCGCCCAGCTTCCCGCGGGGACGCCACGTCCGGACGACAGTGCATTGCAGGCGGGCGCCATGGTGTTCGTCGGCACGCAGACCGAGGTGTCGCTGCGGGACTACTCGCGCTGGTGGCGTTTTGTTCCCGGCGCGAATTGGCGGCATCCCGAGGGGCCGCACAGCACCATCGCCGGCAAGGACGACCATCCGGTGGTGCAGGTGTCTTATGAAGATGCGCAGGCCTACGCCAAGTGGGCGGGCAAGCGCCTTGCGACCGAAGCCGAATGGGAGTTCGCCGCGCGAGGCGGCCTTGCGCAGGCGACCTACACGTGGGGCAACGAGCTGTCGCCGCAAGGCCGGGCCATGGCAAACATCTGGGACACGCGCCAGGCGCAACCGTTTCCGGTCGTGAAAGATGAAAAAGTGCAGGTCGGCACCACGCCCGTGGGCAGTTTTTCGCCCAATGGCTATGGCTTGTACGACATGGCCGGGAACGTCTGGCAATGGACGTCGGACTGGTACCGCGCGGACGCTTTCAGGATTCAGGCGCAATATCGCCAGCCGCCGCAAGACCCCGCCGGGCCTGCGAACAGCTTCGACCCTGACGAACCCGGCATGCCCGCATCGGCGCCCAAGCGCGTGACCCGGGGCGGGTCCTTTCTGTGCAGCGATACCTATTGCATCAGCTACCGCGCCAGCGCACGGCGCGGCACCGACCCGCTCAATCCCATGTCCCACATCGGGTTCCGAACCGTCATGACGCCGCAGCAATGGGAGATGGCGCAGGCAGCGCAGGGCAGCATCGCCAGCCGTTGATTGTGGGCCAGGCAGGAGGCGGGCAGGGCAGGCAGTTGCCGCTGGTCTGGCAGGGCCCGCGCGCGTTGCGCGCATTCCAGGGGGAAGATCATGCACGCTTCATTCGAACACCAATATGCGCGGCGGCTGGCCTGGATCTGGCTGTGGGTCCTTTTCCTGCTAGCCGGGTGCGCGTCATCCGGCCGCGAGAGCCAAGCCGGGTTGCCGTCCTGGACCGATGGCCCCTCCCGCACGGCGATCGTGGCGTTCGTGAAGGCGGTCACCGACCCGGCCAGCGCGGAATTCGTGCCCGCCGAGGACCGCATCGCGGTGTTCGACAACGACGGCACGCTGTGGAGCGAGAAGCCCATCTACTTCCAGGTCATGTTCTCGATGGATGAAGTGCATGCGTTGGCGCCGTCACATCCGGACTGGTATACCCGCCAGCCTTTCATGGCAGTGCTGCAGGGCGACCACGAGGCCGTGGCCAGATCGGGCGTGCACGGCATGATGGAGATCTTGCTGGCCACCAACACCGGCATGCCGGTGGGCCAGTACACGCAGCGCGTGGACCAGTGGCTGGACACCGCCCGCCACCCGCGCACCAAGCTGCCCTACGACAGCATGACGTACGTGCCGATGCGCGAACTGCTGGACTACCTGCGCGCCAACGGTTTCACGACTTACATTGTGTCGGGCGGGGAAACGGAGTTCATGCGCGCCTGGACCGCGCAGGCCTACGGCATCCCGCCCGAACAGGTGATTGGCACCCTGTTTGGCAGCGAATTCGTGACGAGCGGCAGTGGATTCGAACTCATGCGGCTGCCCAAGCTGGACTTCAACAACGACGGCCCGGGCAAGCCCGTGGCGATCCAGCGCCATATCGGCAAGCGTCCGATCATGGCGTTCGGCAATTCCGACGGCGACTTGCAGATGCTGCAGTGGACGACGACCGGGCCAGGCAGACGCTTCGGAGGCATCGTGCACCACACCGACGCCAAGCGCGAGTGGGCCTACGACCGGCACTCCAGCGTGGGCCGGCTCGACAAGGCGCTGGACGAGGCGCCCGCCCGAGGCTGGACGGTCGTGGACATGGAGAAGGAGTGGAAACGGATCTACGCGCAACCGTGGCCTTGAGACGCGTCATTTCTGCATGACATAGCTGCCCGGCGCGGCCATCGGCGCGCCAGGATCGTCGTCGGGCCGCCGCCCGGCAACGCCGGACGGTGCGGGCCGCAAGGGCCCTGAGCGATGCGCCAGCCACTCGGTCCACGTCGGCCACCACGATCCCCCGCATTGCATGGTCGCGGCCAGCCATTCGTCCGGACCCGCGCGCAGATCATCCTTCGGCCCCGCGGAAAGCCGGTGCCAGCGGCCCGGATGCCCCGGCTCGCTCACGACGCCGGCATTATGGCCGCCGCTGGTCAAGACGTAGCGTATGTCCGCGTCCGTCAGGTAATGGATCTTGAATACGGAACGCCAGGGCGCGATGTGATCGTTGACCGCACCCAGCGCAAAGATGGGCGTGCGGATGTTGCGCAAGGCAATCGTGCGGCCGTTCACCTCGAATCGTCCGGCCGCCAGTTCGTTGTTCAGAAACAGTTTGCGCAGATACTCCGCATGCATCCGGTACGGCATGCGCGTCGAATCGGCATTCCAGGCGACGAGGTCGTTCGGAAGGATGCGCTGACCCAGAAAATAGGTCTGCACCGCGCGGCTGGCGACATCCTCGATGGGCCGCAAGGACTGGAAGGCCGCAGCCATTTGCCCGGCGGACAGGTAGCCTTGCGCCCACATGACGCTTTCCAGCATGTGCACCTCGCTCGCGTCGATGTACAAGCCCAGGCCACCGGGCTCGGTAAAGTCGGTCTGTGCCGCCAGCAGGGAGATCGTGGCAAGGCGGTCGTCCGCGTCGCCTGCCATGGTCGCGGCCGCGATGGCCAGCAGCGTGCCGCCCAGGCAGTACCCAACCGCATGCACGCGCTGGCCGGGCACGCATCGATTGACCGCCGCCATTGCCGCCATGAAGCCCAGGCGCCGGTAGTCGTCCAGGCAGAGGTCGCGGTCGCGCGCATCGACGTTGCGCCATGAGATGCAGAACACCGTGAACCCTTGCGCCACCAGGTAGCGGATCAGGGAATTTTCGGGCGACAGATCCAGCACGTAGTACTTCATGATCCACGCCGGCGTGATCAAAATGGGCTCCGGACGGACCTGCGGCGTGGAGGGCGCGTACTGGATCAGTTCGATCAAGTGATTGCGGTACACCACCGTGCCGGGGGTCACCGCCACGTTGACGCCCACCTCGAACCGTTCCAGGCCGGGCTCCGGCAGGCCCAACAGCCTGTGCCGCACGTCCTCTGCCAGATGTCCCATCCCTTGAACCAGGTTCAGGCCCTTGTCGGTCACCGTACGCTCAATCACTTCGGGGTTGGACCAGGGAAAGTTGGCCGGCGCAAAGACGTCGCACCATTGGCTTGCGCAGAAGGAAACGACGTCGGCGTGATGGGCGGAGACTCCCGGCACACGCGTCGTGGCCTCGGCCCACCACTTGCGCGCTTCGGAAAAACAATGCTGCCAATATTGGAAGGGTTCAGCCCGCCAGGCCGGCGCGGCGCACCTGCGGTCAAGGGCAGCCTCGGGACAGACGTGAGGGTGTCCCGCCAGGGCCATCGCGGCATGCGCGCCGAGCGCCTGGATGGCGTTTCCCGCCTGCAGCGCCAATCCGATCTGCTTGCCAGGCGCGGCCCCCAGGTGGATCAACCAGTCGGCCATCGCGAGCGCAAGGGCGCTTGGTGAAATGCCGCCCGTCAGCTGCGCGATGAGCGCCGCCTTGAAGTAGTCCAGCGCCGCCAGCGCGTTGTCCGCGCCACGCGGCGACGATGCCGACGGGTCGGTAACGGATTCCGCGGCCGGATGCGCCTTCGCGGCCCTCACATGCGTCATTGGCTGGCGCGCGTCATTGCGGCCACGGCATTGCCGTCGGCCAGGAATTTGGCCGTGCTTTCCGCGATCTGCGACATTCTTTCTTGCCAGGGATTCTTGCTCTCACGCAGAGCTGCGGCGGTCATGGTGGATGTCTCGCGCGCGATTTTCTCCATTTCCTTCAGATAACTGAACTCGCGGCCCATCAGATCCGTCATCAATTTCTGGTGCAGGGCGCACATGGCGGTCAGAGACGTCGCAGCGTTGACCTGCGCATTGGCTTCCTGAGCGAATGCCAGCATTTCCTTGTCGGTCTTGAGCTGCAGCGAGCGCAGTTGCCGCGCGAATTCGAAATAACCGGTGGCCGCGGCCAGCGCAGAATGAATTCCGTATTTGTATAGCGCCACGTAGGGTTCATAGTCGGGTTGCATAAGGTCATCCTCCAGGTCACGTGTAACCGCTCGACGCGGCACTTCGGCGGCCGACCGGCTTGCTCCAGCCAGAATAGGCCTGCCCGCGACCGGGATGTTGACCAAACTCAAGTTCCGAACGACATCCTGCTAGGCGCAGGCACGCCTACCCGCTGCTCATCTGCCGCAGCGCATCCACATCGCGGATCTGGAGCTGTCGCCGGGATACGTTGACCAGCGCGGCCTCCTGCAGGCGGCCCAGCACGCGGCAGACCGTCTCGACTTTCATGCCCAGATGATTGGCGATGTCCTCGCGCGTCATCTTCAAGGTGAAGGCGAGGGGAGAGTAACCATTGGCCGACATCTGGTCCGACATTCCCACCAGGAAATCGGCGACCCGCTGCTCGGTCTTCATGCACCCCAGGGTCAGCAACAGCCGCCGGTACTGATCGATATCGTGAGCGATCAAGCGATGGAACTGCTGCGCGCACGAGAAATCCTCCCGGCATCTGCCCATGATGTCCGAGAACGGCAGTACGCAGACGAGCGAATCCTCCAGCGCGATGGCATCGCAGCGATGGGTGCCGCTCTCGATGGCATCCAGGCCCAGCAACGCGCCCGCAGACGGAAAGCCCATGATCTGCTCGAGGCCGGCGCGGTTGGTCGCGCGCAGCTTCACCGACCCTGACCGCAGCACATACAGGTTCTGCAACGCGTCCCCCGCGCGGTAGACAGATTCGCCGCGGTGAATCAGCCGCCGGCAGCGGACCATGTCGCTCGGGGGAGGCCGGGCCGCGTCCAATCCTGCGCGGCAGATCCGGGCCAGGGCGCAACGGTCGCAATCGGCGGACACGCCTGTCGCACTGTCCGTGTAGTTCGTGACAACGATGGGTGAGTCCATGGCCGCGGCTCCTCGGGGGCATGTGGCGGTGACGCGGCAGCAGGCCGATCGCCTTGTCGGTATCGCTTTGTCCGTATCGCTTTGTTGGTATCGCGATGGGGGCTAGTATCGGATGCCGCGCTGCCGTGCGCTATCAGCGCAGATCGCCACGTTTTGGCCGACGACGCCTACAGATGTAGGCAAATTCCTACAGCGTGCTCAGCGCGGAGGGGCGTCGTCATCGTCGACGAGCCGGTGCCGTATCGCGTAACGGACCAGATCCGCCTGATTGCGCAAGTGCAGCTTGATCAATATCCGGCTTTTATACGTGCTGACCGTCTTGACGCTCACGAACAGCAGTTGCGCGATGTCCGAATTATTCATCCCCGACGCCAGATGGCGGAAAACCGACAATTCCCGGTCGGACAGCAGGGCGTGGGGCAGCGATTCCGCATGGCCGTACCGGTCAAATGCAATGCTTTCGGCCAGCGACTGGCTCAGATACCGCCCGCCACCGGCCACCTTGCGCACCGCCTGCACCAGCTCTTCGCTGGCGCTGTCCTTGGTCAGGTAGCCCGCCGCACCCGCCTTGATCGCCTGGACGGCGTACTGCTGCTCGCCGTGCATCGTGAGCACCAGGATGGGAACGTCCGGGTGGGAGTTTTTGATGTGCCGGATCAGGTCGACGCCGTCGCGCCCGGGCATCGACATGTCCAGCACCAGAAGATCCCATTGCCCCTCGGCCAGAAGGTTCAGCGCTTCGTTGCCGTTGCCGGCTTCGCCGCCGACGCGGATATCTGCGGCCTGCTCGAGCAGCCGCCTCAGGCCTTCGCGCAGCAATGTATGGTCGTCGGCAAGCATGACGTTGATCATGTCGCCTCCCATTGCGAGTCGGGCGGGCGGACCGGGATGCGCACTTCCAGGCGAAACCCGCCTTTCCTGCGGGTGTGAACGGAGACATCGCCGCCCAGCAGGCGGACCCGTTCGCGAATGCCCTGCAGGCCAAGCGAAAGCGGCAGCTTCTTGGCCAGACTCTCTGGTGTGGCGCCAACGCCGTTGTCGGACACGGTCAGCGCGCAATGCGAGTTGTCACAGACAAGGCGCACCTGGACGGCGCTGGCCTGCGCATGCTTGGCGATGTTGGTCAGCGCCTCCTGCACGACGCGAAACAGGGTGGTGGCGACCTGCTTTGCCGGTTCGGCGGGGCCGATCCGGATGTCCGATTCCGTATCGACGCCATAGCGCGAAACGAAATTGGCCACCAGCCATTCGACCGCCGCCGCCAGTCCAAGGTCGTCGAGCATGACGGGCCGCAGGTCAGAGGCGATGCGCCGCAGCGACTTGAACGAGGCTTTGATAAGCTGCCGCATGGACCGCACGCGCTCGCGTGCCTCGACGTTGTCGGACGCCAGGATCGGTTCAAGTTGGGACAGCTCCATCGTCAGCGCCGTCAGGCTTTGGCCCAGGTCGTCATGGAGCTCGCGCGCAATGTGCTTCTTTTCCTGCTCGCGCACGTGAAGCAGGGCATTGGACAGACGGGTCAGCTCGTCCCGGGACGCTCTCAAGGCCTGGTCGATACGCTGGCGCTCGGTGATGTCGCGCAGAAAGATCGACAGGTACACGCCGGCGCTGGTGCAGGTCTGCGAGATCGAAGCCTCCATCGGAAACTCTTCGCCGTTGGACCGAAGACCCCATAACGGCGCGCCCAGGCCCATCTGGCGATCGGAAATTCCGGTGGTCATGAAGCGGCCGACATGCTTGGCATGCACGGCGCGAAAGCGCAACGGGATCAGGATGTCCACGCTGGCGCCGATGGCTTGGTCGGCGGAGAGCATGAACACGCGTTCCGCCGCAGCGTTAAACATCACGATGTGTTGCAACGCGTCGATCGTGATGATCGGTTCTGTGGCGGACTGGATGATATCGAGCAGCGGAGGCGCGCCAGAGGAGAGCTTCATTGCTTGATATGTGGGTGCCGGGATCGCCCTTCCAGGGGGAACTTGTCCATTGCAACACACAATTCCGCAAGCGGCGAGCGCCGCGCGTGGGCTACCGCCACGTGCACTAGTGCAGGCGGCGGATCTGGTCAGCGGGGCTCGGACTTGTGCCCGAGCGCCGCTTAGTCAACGGCCGACAGCAGCGAGTCGCTCCCGCCCGATTCCCAGGCCGCGAGCGTCCTTTCCTTGAACCGGCAAAGGGACGCGTCGCACTCTTCGGCCAACACGTCGTACTGCTTGAGCAGGAGAATGCCGCGGGGCTTTGCGCCCACGACGGCGGCGATATCATCGACAGCCCGGAATCCGCCATAGCCCGACATCACGCAAATGACGGAGTAGGTCTTGATCAGCCGCCCCTGCGTCATCAGGAACGAGCGCATGGGGGCCGCGAGCGCTCGAAGCCAGACTGGCGCGATCAGGATCACGTGGTCGAACTGGTCCAGGGCAGGGCCGGCATAGCGAATCTCGGGTTGGCGCTTGAAGAGGCAATCGGTGACGCAGCGAAGGTCGCCAGCCAACCCGATGCGTGACGATGCATCCCGCACTTCGTGGACCTCCCATCCCGTGATCGATGCCAGCCGCTCGGCCACGATGCGTCCTGTGCCGGTGCGTGAATAAAAGACGATGCCGATCCGCATGGCGTTCACTCCTGGCCGCAACGACGGCCTCAGACTTCCTGGGCCAGCAGCGCCTGAAGAATGTCCCGGCGGCTGACCACGCCGACCAGTTTTCCCTGCCGGACCACGGGAACCCGCTTGATCCCGCGCTTGAGCAGCACATCTGCAATTTCGGACAGGTCGGCGGACTCATCCACCGTGATGGCAGGGCTGCTCATCACGGCCGATGCCGTCTGCTCGCCCAGTTGAAGGCTGTGCAGAAACTCCAGATTCAGTGCCTCGCCTTCTGCCAGGAGCGACAGCCAGTGGTTCACCTTTCTCTGATGCGCGCTGTCCTGGCGTCGCACCAGATCGCCTTCGCTGACCACGCCGATCAACGCGCCGTCATCGCCCGTCACCATCACGGCGCTGATGTCTCGATCCAGCATGGCACGCATAATCTGCGAAACCGGGGTACGCGGGGATACGCAGTATGGGGTCGCGGTCATGAGGTCGCGCGCTTTCATGGCATTTCTCCTGGGTGGCGGGGGCACGCCCCACGCCTGTTTGCTTGTCGGTCCTATGTTGATCTCGCGCCCGGCGGTTATCTTGATATTGGTCAAGCAAGGATGGGCCTGCCACATCAATGCTGCTTATTAGCGAAAACTTGGTCAGACAGTCAGGAGTCGATCCATGACACAGAAGCTGCGCATACACTTTTGCGGGGCCGCCGGCACCGTGACCGGCTCGCGTCATCTGCTGGATGCGTCCGGGCGGCTGATCCTGATGGATTGCGGGTTGTTCCAGGGACTCAAGCCGCTACGGCTGCTCAACTGGGCGCCGTTTCCCGTGGCGCCCTCGAAGATCGAAGCCGTGCTGCTGTCGCACGCGCACCTGGACCATTCGGGGTATTTGCCCAGGCTCGTGCGGGAGGGTTTCGCCGGCCCGATCTATTGTTCCGAAGGGACGCGCGACCTGTGCGAATTGCTATTGCTGGATAGCGCCCACTTGCAGGAAGCCGATGCCGATTACCTGAACCGCCACGGCCTGTCGCGCCATCGTCCCGCGTTGCCCCTGTACACGGTCGCCGACGCGCGCAGAGCGATCGCCGCGCTCCGCCCGGTCCCGTTCGATGCGCCGATGCCGCTCCCGGGGGGAATGCAGGTCCGGTTCTCGCGCGCCGGCCACATCCTGGGCGCCGCCATCGTCGAACTCGACTACCCGGGAGGCCGACTGGTGTTTTCCGGCGATCTTGGCCGCTATGACGACCCGCTGATGCCGCCGCCCGCGTCCGTGACGCAGGCGGATCATCTTATTGTCGAATCCACCTACGGCAATCGCAGCCACGGCACGCAAAGCGTGCCGGACACGCTGGCCGGAATCATCCAGCGCACCATCCGGCGAGGGGGCTCTCTTGTGATTCCGGCGTTTGCCGTCGGCCGCGCCCAGCTCCTGTTGTTTCACCTGTGGCGGCTCAGGCTGGCCGGAAGCATCCCTCGCGACCTGCCCATCTACCTGGATAGTCCGATGGCCAGCAGCGCGGTCGACGTCTATCTACGGCATACCGCCGATCAGCGATTGCCGCGTGCGGATGCCAGGGCCGCGTTCGGCGTAGCCACCTGCGTCACTGACGTCGAACAATCCAAGGCGCTGGACCGCTCGCCGATGCCCAAGATCATTCTTTCGGCCAGCGGCATGGCCACCGGCGGACGGGTCATTCACCATCTCAAGCACTACGCCAGAGACCCTAGAAACACGATCCTCTTTGCCGGCTTCCAGGCGATGGGAACGCGCGGGGCCGCCATGCTGGATGGCGCCCGACAAGTCAAGATACATGGAGAATATGTGCCGATTCGCGCCGAGGTCGACAACCTGTCGATGTTGTCGGCGCATGCGGACGCCGACGAGATCCTGCGCTGGCTTCGTGGATTCTCAAGCGCGCCCCGGCATACCTACATCGTGCACGGAGAACCCGCGGCAGCCGACGCGCTGCGCCTGCGCATCAAGGACGAGCTTGGCTGGCGCTGCCATCCTGTCGAGCCGTCCGAAACCGCCGTGTTGAACTGATCCGGCGCGGCGCAGGGGCAGGCAAGGGCGCGCCCGCCCAGGCCGCCCGGGCAGCGGGCGGGCAAGGCGGGGCGCGCGTGGTCAATTGATCATGACGACCGGTATGTGGGCGGTGTGCAGCACTTTCAGCGCCACCGATCCGAGCAGCAGGCTGCCTGCGGCGCCTAGCCCCCGCGAACCCATGACGATGTGGTCGCAGTGCTGTTCGGCCGCATAGGCGGTGATCGTTGCGGCCACGGGCCCCACGCGCATCTGCGTTTGATAGCTGACACCGGCGGCATCCAGGACCGACCGCGCCTCGGCGAGCGCGGCGCTGGATTCATCCTCGTAGTAGTCCCGGATCATTTCCGGCGTGACGAACGCGCGGACGGCGCCCGACACAATGGGTATTTGCACGTTCAGCAGGTGGATCGCGCAGTCGCCATGCTCACGGATGTGATCGATCATGTACTTCACGGCACGCAAGGCGTTTTCGGAGCCGTCGATGGGAATGAGTACGTTCTTCACAGTGGCCTCAACGTTTGGGGGTAGGAAAGGCGCAGCCTCGGCTGCCTGCAACCATCATGACGCGAATGATGCTCCGGCCATTGACTGGAATCAAGGTTTGAGGCGCATCCTGACGGCGGCGTCCCCGCTCGCGCGTTGACGAAGGTCAATATTTGCCGGCCGCACCCGCGCAAGATGAAGCCTATGCAAGAGGACGTGGCCCCGCCAGCCAGTCAAGAGAGCGCCGCAGGGTGCGAGACGCGTGCAGGCAGTCCTCAGCCACTTACTGCCACCGGAGGTCACCATGTTCCGTCGAATCGCTGTCCATCTGGACCAGGGCGCCGATTGTTCGCGCCGGCTCGATTTCTGTCTGCGTCTGGCCAAGGCCCATGACGCCCACCTGACAGGGATATACGCCAGCTACGTCGCGCCGGGCTATTTCTATGACGAAGCCGGGTTGTGGGTGAGGGGGATGGATCGGGCGGTCCAGATCCACGAAAAGGCGCGCACTGCCGTCCAGAAGGCGTTCAGCGAGGCGGCCGAGCACGCCGGCGTTGCGGCGGCATGGCGGCAAGGCGAGTGGGGCACGCCCGCGGAGTGCGTTTCCCGGCACGCGCGTTCCTCGGATGTCGTCGTGGTGGGGCAGAACAACCTGAAGGATCTCGAAGCGGCCACGGGCAACGATTTCGTCGAGCAGGTGATCCTCACCTCGGGCCGGCCCGTCATCGTGCTGCCCATTGCCGGGACGTTCAGCACGATCGGCGGCCGGGTGCTGTACTGCTGGGACCGCGGCCGCGAGGCGGCGCGGGCCATCGCCGACGCCGCGCCGCTGCTGCGCAATGCTGCGGCTTTGCAGGTGTTGTCCCTGGACGAGGGATTCCCCTTGCAGCAGCCTTCGGACGTTCCCTTCGAGGACCTCGTCGCCTACTGCATCTGCCACGGGTTTCCCCAGCCCGTCCACCAGATGCGCGACGTCCGCCACGGAGACATCGGCGATGCAATTCTGACGGCGGCCGCGGATTTCAGTGCGGATCTCATCGTGATGGGCGGATATGGGCACAGCCGGATGCGGCAGCTGGTGATGGGCGGGGCCACCCGGTCGCTGCTCAGCGCAATGACGGTTCCCGTCCTTCTGTCCCATTAGGCGATTGCTGCGTCGCCGATCTGGATAGCCCATGTACCGCCGTATCCTTGCCGCCATCGACGGCTCGCACGCATCCGACCGGGCATTGGAGGAGGCGGTCCGGATCAGCCGGGAAGCCGGCGCCTCGCTCCTTGTCGTGCATGCGCTGGAGGATCCGCCGGCAGTCCTGGAGGACAACCCCTACGCCGAGGATGCCCTGCGCACGCTGAAGGCCAGCCGAGAAGAAGCGGGCGCCAACCTGCTCAAGCGCGCCAAGGCTGACGCCGCGGCGGCCGGCGTCAACGCAGAGGCGACGCTTCTGGATGAGGACGCCATGCCGACGCCCGCGCGCATCCTGCGGGCCGCGCAGGCCTTCAACGCGGACCTGATCGTGTTGGGCACACATGGCCACCATGGCCTGCGCCGCGCGATGCTGGGCAGCAGCGCGGAAGGCGTCGTGCGGATGGCGCCTGTCCCCGTCTTGCTGGTCCGCACCCCATGAAGGCGATGGTCCTGCAAGCGCCGGGGCTGCCCCTGACGCTGGAAACACGCGAGACGCCGCAGCCCGGCCCCGGCCAGGTCAGATTACGCGTGTTGGCATGCGCGGTCTGCCGCACGGATCTGCATGTCCTGGACGGCGAGCTGCCCAACCTCAGGTATCCCATCATTCCGGGCCATGAAGTCGTAGGCGTCGTGGAATCGGTCGGGGCTGGCGTCGACACGGCGATGCTGGGGCGCCGCATGGGTGCGGCCTGGCTGGCGCGCACGTGCGGACAATGCTCGTTCTGCCGCGCCGATCTGGAAAATCTATGTAGCGAGGCCCTGTTTACCGGGTACACACTGGACGGCGGCTTTGCCACGCACATGCTGGCGCATGCTGACTATCTGTTTCCCTTGCCAGCGGCCAGAGCCCCGGCGCGGATGGCGCCATGGCTCTGCGCTGGCCTGATTGGCTGGCGGGCGCTGCGGGCAACCGGCGATGCCCGGCGGCTGGGACTTTATGGTTTCGGTTCTGCGGCGCGCCTCCTCACACAGGCCTGCCGTCACCTGAACCGCGAGGTGTACGCCTTTACCCGCACCGGCGATGTGGCAGCGCAAGCGCATGCGCTTGCGATGGGCGCGACCTGGGCTGGCAACAGCAGCGAACCCGCGCCAGTACCCCTGGATGGGGCGATCCTGTTCGCGCCGGTCGGCGCGCTGGTGCCGTCAGCGCTTGGCGCGGTGCGGCCGGGCGGATGCGTGGTGTGCGCGGGCATCCACATGTCGGACATCCCGGCATTTCCCTACCGGCTGCTTTGGGGCGAACGTTCGCTCTCGTCCGTCGCCAACCTGACGCGTGAGGACGGAAGGGAATTTCTGGGCAAGGCGCACGCGTGGGATCTGGGTGCCGATGTCCGCACGTATCGGCTTGAGGACGCAAATCGCGCGTTGGACGACCTGCGGGCGGGGCGCATTCAGGCGACGGCCGTGCTGCTGCCCTGAGGCGCGGCGGATCCCCGGTGCCGGGCGGTCTCTCATGCGCACCCTTCGCACGCGCTTGGCGTTGCCAGGGCGTCAGCCCCCGCGGTTGCCGAGTCCAGCACCGCCGCAAGTGCGGGGTCTGGCCGAAAGAGGGTAATCCCCTTGAGCCCGAGCTTGAACGCTGACATGAACAACGCCTGCGCGCGTTCGACGCTGCAGTCGGACGGCACGGGCACCGTCTTGGAAATGGAGGCGTCCACGAAAGGTTGCAAGACGCCCACCATCGCCACCTGGTCTTCAGGCGCTACCTGCTGCGCGGTGCGGAAATAGTCGGGCAAAGGTTCGTGGGGAAAATGCAGGTTCCATTGGCGCCACGCATGGTTCTCAACCGGCACGTCAACCGGAGCGGCGCCCAGCACGTCGCGGCGACGGTAAGTCCAGCCGAAAGCCGGTTCGATCCCGCTGGAGCAATTGTCCGCAAAGGCGAGGCTGACGCTGCCGGTGGGCGCATACGACACCAGATGGCTGTTTCGCAATCCATGCCGGCGCACGGCAACGCGTACCTCGGCGGCAAGCGCATCGCCGATGGCGCCGTCCGACAGGTAGTCCGCTGCGCGGTAAAGGGGGAACGGCCCGCGTTCCCGGGCCAGTGCCGCCGACGCCGCGTAGGCGCTGTCCCGGATGCACCGGGCCACTTCGCTTGCGGCCTGGCGGCCGGCGTCGCTGTCGTATCGCAATTGCAGCATCGCTAGCATGTCCGCCAGCCCGGTCACCCCCACGCCGATCCTGCGCGTGGACAATGCCTGCGCCTGTTGGGCGGGCAGGGGCCAATGCGTCAACGCGATCACGTTATCGAGCATGCGCACCTGTATGCGGACCATGCCGGCCAGCTTTGCCAGGTTCACGCTGGCGGGGCCGCCCAGTCCAAATGGGTGCTCGACCAAGCGTGTCAGGTTGATGGGGCCGAGCACGCAGCATCCATAGTCGGGCAGCGGCTGCTCGCCACACGGATTGGTGGCCCGGATCGTCTCGAGCGCGCGCAGGTTGTCGGCGCGCGCGATGGTGTCAATGAACAGCAACCCCGGTTCGGCGCTGTGGACGGCCTCGCGCGCGATGGCATCCCATAAGCGCCGTGCCGAATCCTGGCGATACTGCCAAAGGCCGTCGGTTCGCTGGAATGCGCCCGCGTCGATCGCCGCTTGGCCGGGCGGGGTGTGATGAACCAGCGGCCAGGGCTCGTCGCGCTGCACCGCGGCAAGAAACGCGTCGCTGACCGCGACCGAAATATTGAAGGTGCGCCAGCGCCGGCGGCCGTGCTTGGCCTGGGCAAAGTCAAGGATGTCGGGATGCGCACAGGATAGAACCGCCATTTGGGCGCCGCGGCGGCTGCCCTCGAATGCCAGGCGGGCGCACGCCGCGTCGTACTGGTCGATGGCTTCGTGGACCGTCGGGGCGTCTGCCCGCCCGGGGGATCCCGCCGCCAGCGGGGGCAGCGATGAAAAATCGTACCCGACCCCGCCGCCCATGGCCAATGTCTCAAGCGCCTGCTGCAGACCGGCCTGGAAGGAGAGTGAGGCATCATGGCCTCCCACCGGCTGCACGAAGCAATTGACCATGGTCGCGTGTGCCTGCGTGCCGGCGTTTGCCATGATCCGCCCCGCACCGATCGCGCCGTCCCGCATGTTCTGAAGAAACGCCGCGGCGGCGGACGCCCGCCGTGCCGGCGTCTCCGCCTGGGCGAGCGCCAGGGCGACGCGCGCGTACACCTGCGCGGCATCGTGCTCTGCGCACGCCGCGTACCGGTCAAGCAGCACATTCACGCACGCCGGCTGCGGCAGGAGCATGAAACGCCCCGGATCAGGAAACGCCTTCGGGAGCCCGCAGCAGCAAGACCGGCACCGATGCCCCGCGCAGGATGCCTTCGGCGCTGCTGCCCAGAAGCAGACGCCGCGCGCCGCGGCGGCCGTGCGTGCCGATCACGATCAGATCGGCTTTCCAGGCTGTCGCTTCATCCAGCACCCGCTGCTGGACGGTCCGGTCCAGATTCTCGTAGAGCGCGGTATCCGCTTCGATGCCTGCATCGCGGACGGTGCCTTGCGCCGTCTCCAGCATCTTCGCGCCGTTGCGGCGCATCAGATCCAGCAGTTCGCCCGCGCGATAACTGTAGGCATCGGTGGTCAGGGCAAAGGACAGCTCGTCGATGACGTGTATCAGACGGATGCGCGCCCCGGTCAGCTTGGCTAGCCGGATGGCCTCGTTCAAGCCGATCTGCGAGGTGGCGCTGCCGTCGATGGGAACAAGGATTCGCTCATACATGCTGGTCTCCGGGAAAATTGGGCACGAAACCAGTATCAGCGGACGCGCGGCGAGAATATTGATTCCGGTCAAGTTGTGTGACGCCAGCGGATATCCGAAGGGGTCGACACTGCCTCTGGGGCGCCGCACGCGGTGCGATCTCGCCCGTGACACAGACACGGGGCAGCGACAGCGCGTATCGTGCCTGCGATGTTGTCTCTCGCCGCCCGCATTTAATCGAAATAATTGATACTCAGCTGTGAAATATATCGCTTTTTATGGACTAATCGCAGTTCTAGACTTCCTGCATTGATCGATCCAGCCCCGCGAGACGATGATGCTTTCCCACCTCCTTGGCGCAGTAAAGCCTTCCCCCACACTGGTCATCACCAAAATAGCGGGGGACATGCGGCGGCGCGGCATCGACGTCATCGGCCTATCGCAAGGCGAGCCTGATTTCCCGACCCCGGAGCACATCTGCGTTGCCGCGAAAGAGGCGAACTCCACCCCCGCACGTTAACCGTCAATGGCGTTTCCAAGGCCTATGCCATGACGGGTTGGCGCATCGGTTATGCCGCGGGACCCCAGCCGCTGATCCAGGCCACGGCCACGATTCAATCGCAGAGCACAAGCAACCCATGCTCGGTCGCTCAGGCGGCGGCAACCGCAGCGCTGGATGGCCCGATGGAATTTCTGTTACCGCGCAATCAGGCGTTCCAGCGCCGGCGCGACGACTGCCTGGACGCGCTCAATGCGATCGAGGGCGTTCACTGCCGCACTCCAGAAGGCGCGATTTACCTGTTTCCGTCCTGCGAAGGGCTGATTGGCCGCACGACGCCGCAGGGCAGGGTGCTCAAAAGCGACGTGGATGTCAGCCAGTTCTTTCTCGAAGCAGCGCATGTTGCCGTCGTGCCGGGCAGCGCATTTGGCGCCGAAGGCTACTTCCGCATTTCATTTGCGACGTCGGACGAGCGGCTGGCGCAGGCGTGCAAACGTCTGCGCGATACTTGCGACACCCTTGACTAAAGAGGCTGGAACAATGGATTTGAGCATCACGGGAAAGCGCGCGCTCAAGCTGAGCGCCAGTTCCAATTTCACCTGGAGAAATACATGACGGTTTCCGATGAGGTTTATTTCAAGGCGCTTTCTGGCGTCACGACGGCCACGCTGACCACCATCCTATTGAAGAAAGGGCTGCGCAACGTCTGGATTCGCGGCGCATTCCCGCTGGCCCAGGGCCTGGACCGCATCGTCGGCCGCGCGTTCACCGTGCGCTTCGTGCCCGCCCGCGAAGACCTTGCCACGCCGGAATCCTGGTCCTCGCCCAAATCCAGCCGCGGCGCCATCGAGCAGATGCCCTCCGGCTGCATCGCGGTGGTCGACGCCATGGGCGTGAAAGACGCCGGTATCTGGGGCGACATCCTGTGCGCCCGCATGGCAAAGCGCGGCGTGGCTGGCCTGGTGACCGACGGGGTCGTGCGCGACCTGGCCGGTGTACTGGGAACCAAGCTGCCCGTGTGGGCGAGCGGGGCGGCAGCGCCGCCCTCGGTGGCCGGCCTGACCTTCGTGGACTGGCAGCAGCCCGTCGCCTGCGGCGGCGTGGCCGTCTTTCCCAATGACGTGATCGTCGCCGACCAGGACGGCGCCGTCGTCATTCCAGCCGCGCTGCTGGCCGACGTGGTCGACGCAGCGGTGGAGCAGGAACGCTTTGAAGGCTGGATCATGGACGAAGTCAACAACGGCGCCGTGCTGCCGGGCTTGTATCCGCCGAACGAAGCCAACAAGGCGAAGTACGCGGCGTCGAAGAAGGGGTAACGCCTGCAATTCGGCTCTAAGCGACGGAAGGAAGACGGCTCTTCATGCCGGCTTCCTTGCGTTCGCTGTAGCGATCCACCAGATAAGGGCTTGTGTCCCGCGTGAGCAACGTGAACTTCATAAGCTCCTCGACCACGTCGACGATCCGATCGTAGTAAGGGGAGGGCTTCATGCGCCCGCGATCGTCGAACTCCTGGTAGGCCTTGGCGACGGACGATTGATTGGGAATGGTCAACATCCGCATCCAACGGCCCAGGATACGCATCTGGTTCACCGCGTTGAACGACTGCGATCCGCCCGAAACCTGCATGATCGCCAGCGTCTTGCCCTGGGTGGGCCGCACGGCGCCCACCGACAACGGGATCCAGTCGATCTGCGTCTTCATCAATCCCGTCATCGCGCCGTGACGCTCGGGCGAGCTCCAGATCATGCCTTCGGCCCACTGGACAAGCTCGTGAAGCTCTCGGACCTTGGGATGATTCTCCGTGGCGTCATCGACCAGCGGCAGCCCGGTGGGATTGAAGAGCCGGGTTTCGCCGCCCAGGGCTTGGAGCAAGCGCGCCGCTTCTTCGGCGACCAACCGGCTGTACGAGCGCTCGCGCAGCGATCCATACAAGAGCAGGAACCGCGGCGCATGCGTGGCCCGCGCCGGCGGGAACAGCGCGGCCGGAGCCGGCGCCTTGAAGTACGCGGGATCGATATTCGGCAGATCCGCAAACACGTCAGACACGGTTGCCCTCCGCATCGATCAGCGGTTCTCCATCCTCTTTGGTGAAGGCGCCGCGTTGAGCCTGAGGCAGAATGTCCAGCACGGCCTCCGACGGCCGGCACAGCCGCGTACCCAGCGGGGTCACGACGATCGGCCGATTTATCAGGATCGGGTGCTCAAGCATGAAGCCGATCAGTTGGTCGTCTGTCCACTTCGGATCGGACAGCCCCAATTCGTCGTAAGGCGTGCCTTTCTGGCGCAGCAGCTCGCGAGCGGAGATGCCCATATCGGCAATCAACGACCGCAGCGTGGCGGCGTCCGGCGGCGTCTTCAGGTACTCAATGATCGTGGGCGTTTCGCCGCTATTGCGAATCAACCCGAGGACGTTGCGAGACGTGCCGCAGGCCGGGTTGTGATAAATCGTGATGGAACTCATGAAAACCTCTGTCTAAGGAATGTCGGGCAGGCCGGTGGCCACCACTCAGCGCCGGAGGGCGCCGGCCTCGTACCAACCCTTGGTCCGATTGACGATCCGCACGACAAGCAGCATTACGGGCACTTCGATAAGCACGCCCACCACCGTGGCCAATGCCGCGCCAGAGTGGAATCCGAACAGGCTGATCGCGGCCGCCACGGCCAGTTCGAAGAAGTTGGATGCGCCGATCAGCGCAGAAGGGCAGGCAATGCTGTGCTTTTCTCCCGCGCGGCGGTTAAGCCAGTACGCCAGGCCCGAATTGAAAAACACCTGGATGAGAATCGGCACCGCCAGCATCGCAATGATCAAAGGTTGGCCAATGATGGCTTCGCCCTGAAATGCGAACAGCAGAACCAGCGTCAGCAGCAGCGCCGCCATCGAGAACGGCCCGATGCGCGCCAGGGCGGCGTCAAATGCCGCCTGACCGCGGCGAAGCAGGGCGCGGCGCCAGAGCTGTGCAAGCACCACCGGAATCACGATGTACAGCCCGACGGACACCAGCAGCGTGTCCCAAGGCACGGTGATGGCCGACAGCCCGAGCAGCAAGCCCACCATGGGCGCGAAGGCAAACACCATGATGGTGTCGTTCAATGCGACCTGGGACAACGTGAACACCGGATCGCCTCCGGTCAGGCGGCTCCAGACGAACACCATGGCGGTGCACGGCGCCGCCGCCAGCAGGATCAAGCCGGCAATGTAGCTATCCAGCTGGTCGGCGGGTAACCAGGCCGAAAAAATCTGGCGGATGAAAAGCCAGCCCAGAAAGGCCATCGAAAACGGCTTGACGGCCCAGTTGATGAACAGCGTCACGCCAATGCCGCGCCAGTGCTGCTTGACCTGACCGAGCGCACCGAAGTCCACCTTGAGCAGCATGGGAATGATCATTACCCAGATCAGAATCCCGACCGGCAAGTTGACCTGAGCGACTTCGAGGCGGCCAATCGTCTGGAACAACGCGGGCATCAGTTGCCCAAGCGTCACGCCGAGCATGATGCAGAGAAACACCCATAGGGTGAGATAGCGCTCGAAAACATTCATCCCGGGCCGCGGGCGCTGAGCGGGCGCGGCCTGTGTGGTGGACGACATCGGGTTTACTCCGGGGGTGAATCAGCAGGTCGTGCAAGCCGCACGCAGGGAAGGTTCGCAGGCCGTGCCCGCGCAGCAGTGCTCAGTCAGATAGCCGAGCAATCCGCTCATCTTCGAGAAGTCGGCTCGGTAGATCAGGTTGCGCCCCTGTTGCTCGACGGTGACCAGGCCCGACGTGGACAGTTCTTTCAGGTGAAAGGACAGGGTATTGCGCGCAACGCCCAGTTGGTCTGCGAGGACACTGGGCATCAGTCCCGGCGGACCCGCCACGACCAGTGCGCGGAAGGTCCGCAGCCGTTGAGGATGGGCGAGGGCGCCTAGCGCGGAGATGGCTTGCTCTTCGTTCATTGTTCGATCATACAACGATTGTTGAACTATTAGCGAGAGCCCTGTGAACTTCCTTTCTTGCTTGCGCGAACGTGAGGATGTCTGTGATGAATATCCGGGTAGTGCGGATGGGTGTGCGTCAGAGGTTCGTGACGATGAGGATGGGTGTGTGGTTCCACGCCGTCCCAGGCGAATGGGTGCGTGTGCTGGTGGTGATCGTCGTGCACATGCCGGTGGCTGTGCTCAAGCGGTTCGTGGGTGTGCTCGTGCGCATGCCGTTCGCGCACGTGCAGCCAAACGCCAAGCGCCATCAAGGCCGCGGCCGGCCAAAAGAGCAGACCGGGGCTTTCTGGCCACAGAACAAAAGATATCGCCACCCCAAAAAGCGGCGCCACGGAGAAGTACGCGCCAGTCCTGGCGGTTCCCAGCGTCCGGAGCGCCACCACGAACAACGTGAGGCTCAATCCATAACCGAAAAATCCCACGGCAAGACTGGCGCCCGCCACCGCGCCGGACGGAAACCCGGCGCCGCCGAGCAGTGCCAGGGTTGTGCTGACAATGCCCGCTGCCAGGCCTTTGATGCCCGCAATCAGCATGGCGTCATTGCAGGCGACTCGCCGGGTCAGGTTGTTGTCCACCGCCCAGCACAGACAGGCGCCCACGATCAGCAGCGCCCCGGTCGACAGCGTTGCGCCGCCGGGCTCCCAGGACAGCAAGACGCCGCCCAGAACGATGGCAACCATGCCCATCACGATCTGGCGGTCGGCGTTTTCCTTGAACAAGCACCAGGCAATGACCGCCGTGAGCACGCCCTCGACATTGAGCAACAGGGACGCCGACGCGCCGCTGGTCTGGGTCAATCCCAGCATCAACAGGACTGGGCCAAGCACGCCGCCCGCAACGATTGCGCCGGCCAACCACGGCAGATCGGCCCGAGGAATGCGCCAGGCGGACGGAAGCTTCGACTCCCGGGCATGCAAGAGGTGGCGCGATGCCAGGAGGATGCCGAGACCCAAGCCACTGCCCAGGTAGAGCAGCCCGGCCAGCAACAGCGGCGGCACACCTTCGACCAAGGCTTTTGCGAAAGGCGTGCTGGCGCCGAACAGGAGCGCGGCGGCTAACGCAGGGGTGGCAGACCGGAAAGACATGAGAACAGGCGATTGATTGGGGCGGTGTGGCTATTTAGGGGAGCCAAGCATGCTATCCACCCGGATCCTCTATTTTACATAATACACATTATGCGAACTTAGCCTGGGGCGAGCACCACATCGGTTACGGACCCCCGCAGCTCGGAGCCATTATCGTCGCCAACCCATCCAGAGCAACCACCGGCTACTCCTTTTTCAGCCCCTTGGCGCTTGCCGCGAACTCATCGGCCAACCCCTTGAGCTCTCGCTTGTAGTCGTCCAACGACCCCTCATATCCCTCCAAATACAAATCCCGCCGCGCCTTTTCCATCGCCCCTGAAGTGGCAGCCTGCCGTACAAACTCCGCCAGCTTCGTCCTGACGGGCTCTGGCGTTTCGCTGCGCACGGCAACGCTGTAGCTGCTGTGGAACACCATGTTCGGCACGCCAAGCTCGGCGAACGTCTTCACGCCGGGCAAATGACTGACGCTTCCTTTGCGGCCGGTATAGGCCAGCACCTTTACGTGCGGATTGTCCTTGACGCTTTGGGTGGTGCCAATTGTGGTGAAGTAGCCGTCGATCTGCCCGCCAAGGATGGCCGTCAGCCCTTCCGCGCCGCCCTTGAACGGAATTGGACGGTATTGCGTCCTCAGCCCTGAAGCCAGCCTCGCCGCAAGCGTGGAGTACGTGCCCACGCCGAGGTCGGCGACGCCAATGTCCAATTCCAGGTTAATGCCCTTCAAGTCTTCCAGGCGGTTCCAGCCTCGGTCGGACGGCACGATGAAGGCGTAGCTGCTTTGGCCCAGCGGCGCCAGGATTTCAAAGTCGGAGAACGCATAATCCGCGGCGGGTGTCGTGATCTTTGCGCTGTAGAAGCCTTCGGCGTGGACCAGCAAGGTGTATCCGTCCGCGGGCCTGTTCTTGACGGCCATGATGCCGATGGCAGAGCCAGCGCCTGGCCGGTTTTCGACGACGACCGGTTGGCCCATGATCGTGCCCAGTTGTTGGGCGAACGCGCGCGAGATGGCGTCGGTGGCGGCGCCCGGTGGATACGGGACGACGAGGCGGACAGGTTTCGACGGATAAGCGGTTTGCGCGGCAGCCCCGAACGAAAACAGTGCGCTGAGGACTACGCTGCCCAGCAATATGCGGCGGCGTGTGACGATAGGCATGTGTTGCTCTTTTTCAGTTGTCTCCGCCTGAAAGTGTATCGATCGCCCAGCCGCCGATCTCCGCGATATTCCGCAGAACTCTTCTGCAAGAAATGAAGGAAAAAGGCATTGCGATTTGCTCCCTTCCCTGCCCTGCGATCCGGACAAGGATCTGCAGCCCAACGCACGACTAAGCGCAGCGGGCGGCACCGGCGTGGCCATATGCCGGCGATTGCGCTCGATGGCGGTTGGTTCCGGGTTTCGCCAGAAACCGACTGGGAGGCATTCTCCGACTTGTTCATCAAGACCGGCAAGCATCGCCACAGCGGTTAGATTGCAAAAAAATGGGCGCTCCGCGGAGCGCCCAGATACTTGCGTTGCCGCGCGGCTTACAGCTTGCCGGGCAATGCGTAGGCGATCACGTAGTCGCCGCGGTCGGGCGAGTTGCGCGCCCCGCCGGCCGAGATGACGAGGTATTGCTTGCCGTCGACGGTCGACTTGTAGCTGATGGGCGTGCCTTGGCTGCCGACAGGCAGACGGACCTTCCACACTTCCTTGCCGGTGCCGGCGTCGTACGCGCGCAGGTAGTAGTCCTGCGTGGCGGCGATGAACACAAGGCCGCCTTGCGTAGCGAGCGTGCCGCCGATGGTCGGCATGCCGATGGGGATCGGCAGGCCCAGCTTCATGCCGAAGGGGCCGGTGTCCTGCACGGTGCCGACCGGCACCTGCCAGACCATCTTCTGCGTCTTCAGATCCACGGCGGTCAGCGTGCCGAACGGCGGCGCCTGGCACGGGATTTCCAGCGGCGACATGAATCGCACCTTGGCGTTGATCGCGTAAGGCGTGCCGGCCAGGGCCACGGGGCCCTGGATTGCGGCGGCTTCATTGCCGTCGCCCTTCTTGGCGTTGGCGCCGGCTTCGACCAGCTGCACTTCCAGGCCGACGCGCATGTCGTTGATGAACAGGTAGCCGTTGACCGGGTCGATCGAAATGCCGCCCCAGTTCATGCCGCCCAGCGATCCGGGCAGGTTGAGCGACGCGTCGGTGCCCGGCGGGGTGAACAGGCCTGTGTAGCGCTTGGACTTGAAGTGAATGCGGCACAGCAGCTGATCGAACGGCGTGGCGCCCCACATGTCCGATTCCTTCAGGTCGTTGGCGCCGATCGAAGGCATGCCGACCGAAAAGGGTTGGGTCGGCGAGTAGGTTTCGCCGGGAATGTTGCCGGCCGGCACCTTGCGTTCTTCGACGCGAGTGAGCGGCTTGCCGGTCTGGCGGTCCAGCACGAAGATCTGGCCAGCCTTGGTGCCGAAGACGAGCGCGGGCACGTTCTTGCCGTCCACGGGGAAGTCCGCGAAAGTCGGCTGCATGGGCACGTCGAAGTCCCAGAGGTCGTCATGCACGGTCTGGTAGACCCACTTTTCCTGGCCGGTGCTGGCGTCGACCGCCAGGACCGACGCGCCGTACTTGCGGTCCAGCGCGGTGTGCTTGACGCCCCACAGGTCCACGGCGGCGCTGCCCACGGGCATGAAGACCGTGTTGGACTGTGCGTCATACGACATCGGCGCCCACACGTTCGGGGTCGAGCGTGCGTACGTCTGGCCGTCGGCCGGCGCGGCCTTGTCTTGCGGATTGCCGGGGTCGAACGCCCAGCGCAGCTCGCCGGTGATGACATCAAAGCCACGCACCACGCCGCCAGGCATGTCGGTGCTGACGTTGTCCGCGACGCGGCCGCCGATCACGATGGTCGTGCCGGCCAGCGTCGGGGCCGATGTCGGGTAGTACTCGCCCTTGTCGGCGCCCTTGCCCATGCCGGCGCGCAGGTCCACGCGGCCCGCTTTGCCGAAATCGGCGCAGAACGCGCCCGTGTCGGCGTCCAGCGCGATCAGTTCGGGCGTCACGCTGTTCATCAGGATGCGGCGGCGGCAGGTGGCGCCCGCGTCCAGGCTGACGGCCTTGACGGGCGTCGCGTCTTCGACGGTCGGCTGCTCCAGGGGCGCATCGATGTCGAAATAAGCCAGGCCGCGGCAACGCATCCACTTCTTCTGCTTGGCGTTGATCTCGACCTTCCAGAGTTCCTTGCCCGTGGTCGCGTCCAGCGCGATCACGTTGTTGTGCGGGGTGCACAGGAACACGCGGTTGCCGATCTGCAGCGGGGTCTGCTGGTCTTCGGCGCCGCCGCCGCCGGGGCTGACGGGCGTATCGCCCGTGCGGTAGGTCCAGGCGACCTGCAGGTCCTTGACGTTGTCACGGGTGATCTGGTCCAGCGCCGCGAAGCGCGTCCCGCCGGCGGTATTACCGTAATGCGCCCAGTCCTTCTGCTCCTGGCCCGGAGCAACGGGCTTGAGCGCGAGGGTCTCGCCCTGCGAGAGCGGCGCGTGCGGCACGAACATGCCGGCAACTGTCGCAATGAAGGCCAGCGCGAGCACGGCGGCAGCGATGCGGGACGGTGCGGGGTTGGCGGGCTCGTGCTGTGCGCGGCGCAGCAGCGGCTGCGACAGCGCTACCAGGATGCCAAAGCCTGCAAACACCAGGACACGCGACACGAGCGGCCAGAATTGCAGGCCGACCTCTGCCACCGCCCAGATGGCGGTGCCGATCAGCGCCAACGCGTACAGCAGACCGCCACTGGCGCGGCGGCGTGCGATCTGGATGCCGGAGATGGCCAGCACAACGCCGCAAATCACGAAATACCAGCTACCGTTCAGCGCCACGAGGCGCCCACCTTGGTAGCCGAAAAAGAGTCCGGCCGCCAGAATGCAGGCGCCCAGCACGAACAGCCACGCTTTTGCGAGCGCGGACAGGTCTTTATGTTGTTGATTCATAGGGGATTCCAAAACGATACGGCCATGCAGCCGGCAATGCGGCCCAACGACCGGCCCAGAGTATAAGGGTTTCTCCTTATGCCGGGCGGGGCTGCCGGACGTATCGCTTCGTCACTCCTCGGTCTGACCGAGTTCGATGCGGTGCTGCGTGCGCAGCGCCTTGGCCAGCAGATAGCCTTTGTTGTGTTCGTTCGGAAATACGCCCGTCAGGCGGCAACCGCTGACCCGGATGCCCATGCGTTCGAGCTGGGTGCGCTTGTCGGGATTGTTTGTCAGCAGTTCAAGATTGTCGACGCCCAATGCTCGCAGCATCTGGGCGGCCGGCGTGTAGTCGCGGTCGTCCAGGCCGTGCCCCAGTTCCAGGTTGGCGGTGTAGGTGTCGTAGCCCAGTTCCTGCAGCCGGTAGGCGTCAAGCTTGGAATACAGGCCGATGCCGCGCCCTTCCTGGCGCAGGTACAGCAGATAGCCGCCCTCCTGGCTCATGAGGCGCAACGCTTCCTGCAGTTGGGGGCCGCAGTCGCAGCGCAGCGATCCGAAGACATCGCCGGTCATGCACTCGGAGTGCAGCCGGACGAGCGGTTGCGGGCCAGGCTGCCCGAACTTGAGGGCCAGATGGTCGCGGGCGTCAGCCAGGCCATGAAAGCTGTAAGCCAGCGCCAGCGCCTCGGTGCCATCGGCAAGGCGGATGGGCAACCGGACGGTGGCGCGGATGGAGGCTTCGGGCAGTTGGACCGCGGCGGGGGACGTTACGGGATTCACGACAAACGGGCACGGGTATCGAAACGGAGGTCGACAGGATAACGTATGCGCCCGCCGCGCGCGCTTTACATCACGCGGACGCTGTCGACGTCGAACTCGACGTTGTTGCGGTCACGGTCCAGTTCGCCACGCAACTCGACCTGGGTCTTGTCGTCGATTTTCTGGCCCGCCGGGAAGTCCTCGTGATCGATTTCGACCCGAATCTGGCCCGTGCCGTCGTCGAAGGTGTAGTGATCGTCACCGTCGTGCGACACGATGCGGCCGCGCAGGATGGCGTTCTGGTCGTCGCGGCCATTGGCCAGGAGTTCCTTGACCGTCGTGACGGCAACCGTGCTGGGGCCGCTGTAGCCTTGGGCAGCGGGTTTGCCGGTGCTGGGGCCCGTGTAGCCCTGGGCGTGCGCCACGCCCGCCACGGTGGCGCCAGCGAGGACGGCGCTGGCCAGGAACGTGCGGAGGAATGAGGAACGACGAGAGATCTGGGTCATGGTGCGGCTCCTTGCGCGGATTGCGCTTCGCTGTTGAACATGGCGCCATTTGACGCCCCGAAGATGAAGCAGACCTTATCCCTGCGCGGGGACGCGGATTCTTGCGTCACCCGTTCATGTCTAGCGGCAGCAGCAGCGTGACGCCCAACCCCCGGCCGTCCAGGCCCGGACCGAAGCGTAGTTCTGCGCGATGCATGGTGGCCACGCGCGCCACAATGGACAGTCCCAGGCCGTTGCCCGGCACGTTTGTGCCCAGGACGCGGTAAAAGCGCTGCGTCAGCCGCTCCAGATCGGCTGGGGCCACGCCCTCCCCGTCGTCCTTCACGCTGAGCGCGACGTGCTGCCCGGCGCGTTCGGCCGCGACCCGCACCTGTCCGCCCTCGCGGCCGTACGACACCGCGTTATGGATGAGGTTGCGCAAGGCGGTAAAGAGCGCGTCCCGGTTGCCGACCAGTTCCTTTTCGCGCGCCGCAATCGTGATCGTGGCGCCGCGCGCCGCCGCAGCGGGCGCGCAGGCGTCCACCGCATCCTGCAGCAGGCTGGGGACGTCGATGCGCTCGCGCGGCATGGCGTCGGCCGATTGCGGATCCAGCCGGGCAAGTTGCAGCAGGTTTTCGACCAGGCTCGTCGTGCGCATCATGTCGGCGCGCAGGCGCTGCAATTGCGCGGCCAGCGCCGGCGCCTGTTCGGCCGGATGGCTGCGTTGCAGGACCTGGATGCGCGACGCCAGCGCCGCGAGCGGCGTGCGCAGCTCATGCGCCGCATCCGCCGTGAAGCGCCTTTCGGCTTCAAGCGCGTGGTCCAACCGGCCAAGCAGACGGTTCAAGGCTGCCGTGATGGACTGCACTTCATGCGCCCTGCTCTCTTCGGCCACCGGCGACAGGTCGGACGGCGATTTGGTCTCGATGCCGCGCGCCATGCGCGCGAGCGGTTTGAGCAGACGCCAGATCAGGAACCAGTTGATCAGTCCAAGCAGGACCCACAAGCCAACCAGCGGCCACGCCAACGATTCGAGCATGTCCCAGATGAGATCGGTGCGTTCGTCCATCTCCTGGCCGACCTGCGCCGAAAAACCCAGGGAGTCATGATGGCGCACATAGACGCGCCAGTCCTCGCCGTCGGCACGCACGTCGTAATAGCGGTCGCCGCGCCGGTCCGGCGGCACGAACGGCCGCTTGGGCGCGTCTTCGCCCCGCAGCAGAACGTCTCCCGTGCGCGAGACCAGCTGATAGTCCAGCCGAAGCGCCGGCTGCGTGTCGCCCGCGGCGGGCTGGCCCGCCGTCCGGCCGATGCTGCCCTCGCCCAGTGCCAGGACCAGCCGCGCGCCCTCTTCCAGCCAGTCGTCATAGGCGTCGTTGACCTCCTTGCGTGCGATGGCCAGCACGATCACGGTGCTGACCAGCCCCACCAGGATGCTGGAACCGAGCGTCGTGCCGATCAGGCGCCGGCGCAGGGAATAGCCGCGCTCGGCCCGGGGAGTCTTGTTGCGCCAGCGCATCTCAGTCCGCCAGCCGATAGCCCTGGCGGCGCACCGTCTTGATCAGGTCCGAAGACAGCTTGCGCCGCAGGTTGTAGATGTGGACTTCGATCGTGTTGCTTTCGACTTCGTCGCCCCAGCCATACAGCGCCTCTTCCAGTTGCGCGCGGGACACGATATGGCCCGGCCGCCGGATGAGCGCGTGCAGGATGGCGAATTCGCGCGCCGTCAGCTCGACCGGCGTCCCGTTGAAGCGCACCTGCTTGGCCGCCACGTCCAGCAAGACGCCACCATGCTTGAGCGCAGGGGTGGCGTGGCCGTCGCGGCGGCGCAGCGCAGCGCGGATGCGCGCGGACAGTTCGTCCAGGTCGAAAGGCTTGACGAGGTAGTCGTCCGCGCCGAGGTCCAGGCCTTCGATACGGTCGGGCACTGCGTCGCGGGCGGTGATCATGATGGCCGGCACGTTGTCGCGGCGCGCGCGCAGCCGCCGCAGCAGGTCGTCCCCCGAGACGCCGGGCAGCCCGCGGTCGATCAACACGCAGTGGTAGTCGTGGGCGGCCAGCGCCGTTTCGGCAAGGTCGCCGCGTGTCACGCGGTCGACCACATAGCCGTCGAGCTCCAGCCAGGATTCGATCGACTCGCCCAGGGATACATCGTCTTCGGCCAGTAGGATACGCATGCGCCGACTATACGCGACAGGATGAAGAGAATCTTAAGACGCTCATGGCGCGGTCAATCCGCCAATTCATCGCTGGTGCTGCGCCCGCCCATGGCGCGCTTTCTCGGCGCGAGCAATTAATCTCCGCATGCCGCCATGCGGAGATTAGATGCCATATTCTCCGCAGCCGGCCCGAATCGCAGTCCGGATGCGGATCCCGGGCGGCTTCAGATGCCGCCGACGCGGCTCACGCCGCCCTGTGTGACCACCTGAACGCGCTGGCCGGTCGAGATTGGCACATCCGCTTCCTGTGTGATGACGCGCACGTCGCCTGAATCCAGGCGCACGGTGATTTCCAGGCCCGCGCGGCGCATGCTGGCGTTTTCGACTGCGTTGCCCGCCATGGCGCCGCCGACTGCGCCGCCGACGGTGGTGATGCGTCGTCCGGAGCCGCCGCCCACGGCGTTGCCGGCGACGGCGCCCAGCGCGCCACCCGCGATCATGCCCATGCCCGAGGTCTGGCTGGCCTGGATGGTGACGGGCCGCACGCCAATGACGTAGCCGAGGGTGACGGTCTGGGCGCGCTGCGCCTGGTCGAAGGTGTAGACGCGTGAGGACGCGGAGGGATTGGCGCAGCCAGCAAGGATGGCGGCAAGGCCAAGGATGCCGCCTGCGGCGAGAAGGGTCAGGCGGCTACGCGGGGCGGCCTGCTGAGGCTTTTGCATGATGGGGTCTCCGGAACGGCGGAAATGGGAAAACCAGGCCTAGCGCGGACGCGCCGGCGAGGCCGCAGGCGCGGGCGCCGGTGCGGGCGCAGGCGCAGCCGCGGATGGCTGGGCGCTGGCGCGCATGAACTTCCCATTCGCATCGAAGCCGCCTATGGCGCGGCCATTGAAGAACACGACGCGCCGCGCAGTCCACTGCGGCTGGTCGGGGCCAAGCTGGTCGTAGGCAGCCACGTCAAAGTCGTACTCCCAACCCGACATCGGCTTGCCGTCCTCGCCCGCAAACGTGGTCTTCTTCACGGATTCCGCATATCCCTTGTCGCGATAGCTGACATACCGGGTGGGCGGCATGGAATCGCGCAGCGTCGACATGTACTGGTACAGGTCTTCATCGCTGGGCGGCGTGCCGTACTTGGCCAGATCGTTCTTCGTCGCGACCGTGCCGGCGCAACCGGCCAGCACGCACGTGGACAAGACAAGGAATAGCCTTTTCATCGGGATTGCTCCTAAGTACGCGTTCGCGCCCTGATTGCGGACGCACGGCGGCTAGCCGGGTAGCGCTTGGGGAATCTTCAGGGGGTGGGACCGGCGGGACGGCTGGCCGCGCCCCGGAAGGCGGTGCGCAACAGGCTGAGCAGAAAGCCGCCCGTCAGCATGCCCAGGATGTAGACGCCGACGACGAGAACCGACGTCGGCAAAGTGATGGTGGATGTCCAGAGCGTCAGGGTGACGGAATCGAAATTCTGGACCTTGAACGACAGAACCATCGCCGTGAGCAACACAATCAATACGATGTACAGGTATCTCATGGGGCACCTTTCGTATTCGCTGTCTTAACCGCCCCGAACCCGCCCGGGGGCCTGTCGTGCGAAAAACTATGCCACTCATCGGTCGGGAAAACAAGAAACATTGTTCACCGCCGCAAACAGGAACAGAATGGCTGTCGCCGTGAAAACGGCAAGTGTGGCCGGCCCATCATCGAATAGCCGCGTCCCGCGGTCTATCGTTTTGGGCTGCTTTTTGGGGACACTTCATGGAAGCGATCAAGGATTGTTGCATGGCTGGGCACCCTCTGAACCTGGACCGGCGCGGCTGGTTGAAGGCGGGCGTTGCCGCCGGAACGGCTGCGGTGATGGCAGGCGTGGCAGTCGCCCCGAACGACGCGCAGGCGGCGTCGTTATCGCAGGCACAGCGCGACGCAATGACGCCGGACCAGGTGATTGACATGATGAAGCGGGGCAATGCGCGCTTTCGCGCGGGCAAGCCCCAGAAGCACGATTACCTTGCGCAGAAGCGGTCCAGCGCCCTGGGCCAATACCCGGCGGCGGTCATCCTGAGCTGCATCGACTCGCGCGCGCCCGCCGAGATCATTCTGGACACGGGCATCGGCGAAACCTTCAACGGGCGGATCGCCGGCAACATTTCCAACAACGACCTGCTCGGCAGCATGGAGTTTGCCTGCGCGGCGGCGGGCGCCAAGGTGATCCTCGTCATGGGGCATACGGCTTGCGGCGCGGTGGCCGGCGCGATCGACAATGTTCAGCTCGGCCATCTGACCGGATTGCTCGACGTCATCAAGCCAGCGGTCGAGGCCACCCAGTACACGGGCGACCGCAGCGGCAAGAACGCGCAATTCGTGGACGCGGTGGCGCGGACCAACGTTCAGCTCACCGTCGAGGCCATCCGCAAGAACAGCCCCATTCTTGCGGGGCTGGAAAAGGAAGGAAAGATCAAGATCGTCGGGTCGATGTACGACCTCACCAACGGC
The DNA here is from genome assembly GCF_029866465.1 of Achromobacter mucicolens. Classification (NCBI taxonomy): domain Bacteria; kingdom Pseudomonadati; phylum Pseudomonadota; class Betaproteobacteria; order Burkholderiales; family Alcaligenaceae; genus Achromobacter; species Achromobacter mucicolens. The sequence continues at coordinate 2,832,439 of NZ_CP123364.1, forward strand.
ATGCTGACCTTCATGGCATAGCCCTTTCCCCGACGTCGCCGTACCGCGGGCGGGCGTGCCTATCAATGGGCCGCGCCCGTCCCGCCCGTGCCCTCAGGGCGTGCGGCTCAGGCTGTACACAGAGGCAGGCGGCAGGTTCATCGGCACGAATCGCACGCGCCGGGCGTGAAGCCCGCAGTCATCGAGCACGCGCGCCGAGATCGGGCATTTCACGCCATACGTGAAGAAGTGCATGGATGCGCCCGGCGGCATTGCCTCGAAGACGGCGGTAAGCAGCTTGTGGTGATGCGCGCCGCTCATGTTGCGTAGCGGCAGGCCGCAAATCGCCGCGCCGATCCCGTGCAGTTCAGGATGGCTGTCACGCGACAGGTCCTGGGCAGGCACCTGCAGCACGGCCGCCTCTGGAAACTGGCTGCGCAAGCTGGAGCTCATGTCCGAGTCCTGCTCCACCAGTACCAGATTGGATGGCGCAACGCCCCGGCGCAGCATCTCTCGGGTGAACACGCCAGTCCCGCAGCCCAGTTCGAGGACCTTGCCGCCGCGCGGCGGGATCGATTCGGTGATGGCCGCGGCCAGCGCTGCACTGGAAGGCGCAACCGCGCCGACCGCCGAGGGGTTGGAAAGCAGCGCCTTGACAAACTGCTTGCGCTCCAAAAACCAATTCATGGCCGAGCCGGCCGGCTTGTGGCGGGCTAGGGTCTTGATGGGCGGCAAGGAAAACATCGATGCGTCTATCTCCGGGGGACGTCATTGTCAGACAGACCTTACCTTCGGTCGGCGGGCCCGACCGGCAACGGTGCGTAAGCACGCCTTTCATTTGGAGAGCATCGAACCCGGAAACGAACAAGCCGTATCCGATTTCTCGGATACGGCCTGTTGCCAAACCAGCGGGGTCAGAGGGCGGGCTTAGACCCCGGGCTTAGACCCCCACGACCGACACGGCCTTCGTGACCAGATACGCCTCAAGCGCTTCGGGACCGCCTTCGGAACCGTAGCCGGAATCCTTAACGCCGCCAAAGGGCAGCTCGGCCGAGGGCGTTGCGGGCTGGTTGACCCAGAGCATGCCCACTTCGAGGCGGCGCGACAGCTCGTGCACCGTCTTGATCGACCGGGTGAAACCATAAGCCGCCAAGCCGAACGGCAGGCGGTTGGCTTCGCGGATGGCTTCGTCCAGGGTTTCGAAGCTGCGGATCGCCGCGATGGGACCAAACGGCTCTTCGTTGAAAATATCGGCCTCGAGCGGCACGTCGGTCAGGATCGTCGGGGCGAAGAAATTACCGGCGCCACCCACGCGCTGCCCACCGGTGGCCACGCGTGCGCCCTTCTCTGCCGCGTTCTTGACGATCTTGTCCATGGCCGCCAGGCGGCGGTCGTTGGCCAGCGGGCCCAGCGTGGTGCCTTCGGTCAGGCCATCGCCCAGCTTGAGCTTTTCGGCGTGCGCGATGAAAGCCTGCTCGAATGCCGCCTTGACGTTCTTGTGCACCAGGAAACGGGTCGGCGAAATGCAGACCTGGCCGGCGTTGCGGAATTTCGCGCCGCCCGAGGCCTTGACGGCCAGTTCGACGTCGGCGTCCTCGGCCACGATGACCGGGGCGTGACCGCCCAGTTCCATCGTGACGCGCTTCATGTGGCGGCCAGCCAGCGCGGCCAGTTCCTTGCCGACCGGGGTGGAGCCGGTGAAGGTGACCTTGCGGATGATCGGGTGCGGAATCAGGTAGCTGGAGATTTCGGCCGGCGAGCCGAACACCAGGCCCAGCACGCCCTTCGGGATGCCGGCGTCGACAAAGCAGTTGAGCAGCGCGGCAGGCGACGCCGGGGTTTCCTCGGGCGCCTTCACCAGGAAGGAGCAGCCCGTGGCCAGCGCGGCGCCCAGCTTGCGCACGATCTGGTTGACCGGGAAGTTCCAAGGCGTGAACGCGGCGACGGGGCCGACGGGTTCCTTGATGACCAATTGCTGGGCGGCCGGGTTGCGCGACGGTACGATGCGGCCGTAGACGCGCAGGGCTTCGTTGGCAAACCAGTCGATGATGTCGGCGCCCGCCAGCACTTCGCCGCGCGCCTCGGCCAACGGCTTGCCCTGCTCTTGCGTCAAGAGGCGCGCCACGTTGTCCGCGCGCTCGCGCAGCAGGACGGCCGCCTTGCGCATGACCGCGCAACGCTCATGCGCGGACGTGTCGCGCCACGTCTCGAAACCGCGTTGCGCGGCCGCCAGCGCCGCGTCCAGGTCCTCGCGGGAGGCGCTGGCCACCTGGCCGATCTTCTGGCCGGTGGCGGGGTTCACGACGTCGATGCGCGCGCCACCTCGGGCCTCGCGCCATTCGTTGTCGATCAGGAGAAGAGTATCTGGGTAACCGTTCATGAATGCTCCGTGGTTGAAATGCGGCCGTCACGTGTCAGTCGATTCGGGCAAGCGGGGCGGAAACGCCCGGCGCCTGCCGTATCGTAAGTGTTTGGGAGGGAGACGGGAAGTAGGCCGCCTTCGGACCGTCCGGCTGGCGGTCCGGCGCGCAAGGCCGGGCATGGGCACGCCGCTTGCTGTAGGCGTTTCGCCTTTCGTCACTTAACCCTGATTGCGGAGGCTCCCATGAGCTCACCGGAACCCGTTCTCTCGCCGACGCCGGTCGGCAACACCTTGATTTCCTTGGGGCTTGCGCGCGCCGCCCAACCCGCCCACGTCGCGGACGGCCGACTCCCCTGCCCCACGGCCGCCAATGATGAAATTCCGCCCGAGGCGCAATCGGCGGGTCAGGCCGAAGCGCCGGCGCGCGTGCCGCTGAGCGCCTGGCTGTCGTTGGCGTTCTATGCCATTGGCACGGCGCTTCTGTTCAGTCTGGGCGTGGCCTACCGGCTGTTCGCGTGACCGTTCAAGCCGCCTGGGCAAGCGCTTCGCGCGGGGCCTGTACCAATTTGTGGTCGGAGAGCCGGTAGGCAGTCAACGGCCCGCCCGTCACGCAGCCCGTGTCCAGGCACACGGCGTCCGTGCGCACGAGCAGCCCCAGCGTCGCCCAGTGCCCGAACACGATGGTGTTGCCGGCGTCCGCGCGCCGCGGCAGGTCGTACCACGGCAACGTTCCGCGAGGCCAGCGCCCTGGGGTGGACTTGGCGCCGGGCGCCAGCGCCGCATTGCGGGTGCAAAGCCGCATACGCGTAAATGCGCTGGCGATGAAGCGCAGGCGTTGCTGCGTGTCCAGGTTGGCGCTCCACGCCAGCGGCGCGGTGCCGGTCAGCGTGCGCATATGGCGGCGCCAGTCATCGTCGCGAAGCATGTCCTGGACCTCGCCGGCCAGCGCCACCGCTTGGGCCACGTCCCATCCGGGAAAGAGCCCGGCATGCACGAGGACATGCCTGTCCTGCACGTGAATCAGCGGTTGCGCGCGCAGCCAATCCAGCAATTCGTACGCATCCGGCGCGTCGAACAGATCATTCAACGTGTCGCGGGGGTCTGGGCGCAGGCAACCTGCGGCCACGCCCAGGGCGCGCAGGTCGTGGTTACCCAGCACCACGGTCGCGCGGTCGCCCAAGGCCATGACCCGGCGCAAGACCTCGGCGTTGGCGGGACCGCGGTTGATCAGGTCGCCCACGAACCAGAACCGGCAGGTTGGATCCCCCGCAATTTCGGGGCTGGCCAGCAGCGCGTCCAGCGACGGGCAGCAGCCATGCACGTCGCCGATCGCCCAGATGGCGGGCAGCTGTCTGTGCGGTGCGTCATCCGCCAATGTGAAGTTCGCGTCAAGGGTCGTGGGTGTCGTGATGGTGGGTCGGCTTGATGGTTGTCTTACCGGTCTGCGTCGCATGTGGTGTCCTTGCCGCTGGCCATTTCCTGGCACGAATGGATGAATTTCGTGCCAGAACGGCCAGCAAGCCCCGTACCCATGCAAACGTTTGCATTCAAGGCGGCCGGATGCCGCATGCGAAGCGCCCCCGGGTTGGCGTGCCCGGACGTGGCTATCCTTCCTTTTTGCGCCGCCCCCACACGGATTCCTGCCGATAGGCGTCCGCCTGGCACAGCGTGCGGTAGAACATGGCGCCCGCGCCAATGAAATTGCCCAGCTCCTTCTCCGACAGCTTGGGTGCGACGCCTTCCAGGTACCCGGCGTAGATGGAAAGCACCCGGTCCCATTCGTCCAGCCGGGGCGCCGGCGCGGACACCGAGATCATCAGTGCCAAGAGCTCATCGCGCTGCATGATTGCCTCCTGTGCAGGCCGGCGCGCCGGCCGTCATTGCCCTCGGGTCATGCGCGTCAATACGCGCCGGCCGTCCCTGCCGCGGTGCAGGAAGGCCATCAGGACGTGGCCCGCCGCCGCCGCGAGAAGCGTCCAGCCCAGCAGTCCGTGCCAGGCATTGGCCAACTCGACCAGCGCTTCGATTTCCTGGTCGCGGGGGCTGAAGACCGGGATGCGGAAAGCCGAATAGCCCCTGCCCCGGCCATATGCCCGCAACAATCCCAATGTGGGAATGGCGATCATCATGAGGTACAGGAGCAAGTGACCGAAACCCGCCATCAGGCCGCTGTTCGGACGGCGTCCCAGGTTGGCGAGGGCCCACGCGCCGCGTACGACAACCAGGATCAGCAGCAACAGGCCCAGCGACGTGTGCGACGCCCAGAAGAAGTCCTCGATGGGGGTGTCCGGAAAAAATTGCCGCGCAGCCGCGCTGGTGAACTGCCACGCCAGCAGCACCGCCATTAGCCAATGCAGGACACGGCTGACGCTTCCATATCCGTCCGGGCGGTCCATCATGCTGGATTGGGCAACAGGCGGTGGCATAGGGCGACTCCTTGGGAGATCGGCACAGCACAAGGGAGATCCTGCTCATGGCTCGAACTCCATGGCGGACATGGCGGGCGCCAGAGACTGCGGCGCGTAATCGTCCCATGGGGTGTTGCCCGCGTCCAGCCGGGTGTGGATATCCTGGATCGTCCAGTGCGCCCCGCCCGTCAGCTTGTCCAGCTCTTCCCACTTGACGGGCACCGATACGCCCAGACCAGGACGCGCCCGCGCCGACCAGGCGCAAACGGTGGTCGCGCCAAATCCATTGCGCAGGTAGTCCGCAAAGATCTTGCCGACCCGGTTCTTCGGCCCGCTCTTGGCCACAAACAATTGCGGCAGCGTCCGTGCCAGATGCTGCACGATCACCTGGGAAAAGCGCTTCACCGTATCCCAGTCGTACTGTTTGCGCAGCGGCACGACCACGTGCAGGCCCTTGCCGCCGCTTGTCTTGAGCCACGCTTTCAGACCGATTTCTTCCAGCAGCACACGCACGAGGTTCGCGGCCTGCTGCATCGCGGGCCACTGCACGCCCTCGCCCGGGTCCAGGTCGAACAGCATCCGATCCGGCTTGCCGATGGACGTCTTGACCGCGTTCCAGGTGTGAAATTCGACCACGTTCATCTGCACCGCGGACATGATGGCCTCGGCCGTGGGCACTTCGAGCAGCGGCGGGTGGTCCGGGTCTAGCTTGGCCGGCAGGGATTTGACGCCCGGCATTGCGGCTTCCAGGTGCTTCTGGAAGAAGAATTCGCCCTGGACGCCGGCCGGCGCGCGCAGAAACGACACCGGGCGCCCCTTCAGGTGTTCCAGCATCAGCGGCGCCACCAGCGCGTAATAGCGTGCCAGGTCCAGCTTCGTGAGCTTGGTGGACGGATCGATGACGCGATCCGGATTGGTGAGCTTGCCGCCCTTGGCGCGGCTGGCCTTGGTGGCGGGCACGGCTTTGCTGGCCCGTCCGGTCGCGCCCGCATCGCCCTCGATGTCTTTGACTGGCACTGCCTTCTCCCTGGAAATGGCCCGCACCGGCTTGTCCTGCCGCAATCCTCGAAAGACAGAATGACGGATGTGTCCGCCTCCCGTCCACTCGCCAAACGACACCTCTGCAATCAGTTCGGGCTTGACCCAGCGTACGCCACCCGCGGCGGGCGCGTTCGCGACAGGCTTCTTGTCGGTCTCGATGGACGCCAGGCGCTTTTGCAGCGACACCAGGCTGGCGTCATCGAACCCCGTGCCCACCTTGCCGGCATAGCGCAGGCTGCCATCCTGCTCGGTCACGGCAAGCAGCAGCGCCCCCAGCCCCGCGCGGCTGCCCTTCGGCGCGGTGTAGCCGACGATGGCAAATTCCTGGCGCCGGGCGCATTTGACCTTGACCCAGGTATTTGTGCGGCGCGACACGTAGGGCGAGGACAGGCGCTTGGCCATGATGCCTTCCAGCCCCATCTTGCAGGCTGTCGCCACCAGATCCGTCGGCGCGGCCTCCAGGGCCTCGCTGAACCGCAGATGGTCGTCTTCGGCGGTGTCCATCAGTTGCTGCAGCAGCGCCCGGCGCACCGTCAGGGGTTCCTGGCGCAGATCCCGCTGCCCGATGAAAGGAAGATCAAAGGCATAGAAGACGATATCTTGCGTGCGCTCGCCGTCGAAGGCGTTCTGCAGCGCCTGGAAGTTCGGAATGCCCTCGCGGTCGAGCATCACGATTTCGCCGTCGACCCACGCCCATTTGGCAGGCAACGCGCGAAACGCGTCGACCAGATGAGGCAGCTTGGCGCTCCAGTCGTGGCCGTTGCGGGTATAAAGACGCACGTCGTCGCCTTCGATCCGCACCACCAGCCGGTAGCCGTCGAACTTCATTTCGTACAGCCAGTCCGGGGCGTGGTGGGGCACACCGTCCACCAGCGTGGCGAGCTGAGGTTTCAGATGCGCCGGCAAATCGGCGGCCACGCCGGGCAAGGCGCGTTGGCCGTCGGCCGAAGGTTCAGGTTGGTCTTCGGACCGATCTGGGGATGGCGCTTTGGCCGCCCGCAGCGGGACCACGCTGTCGGGCATTTCGTCCACCACGCTGAACTCCCGCTCCGGCCGGGCGAACGCATCGCGATCCTTGATGAGCAACCAGGGCGGCTGCTTGTCGCTTTCCTTGCCCTTTAAGCGGATCAGCGCCCACCTGCCCTGCATCTTCACGCCCTGCAGGTCGAACTTCAGATGACCGTCCCGATAGCCCTTGCGCGGGTCGCCCACGGGCATCCACTTGCCTTCGTCCCAGATGATGACCTTGCCCGCGCCGTACTGGCCTTCGGGAATCTGCCCCTCGAACTGGTTGTAGGCAATGGGATGGTCCTCGACCTGAACCGCCATGCGCTTGACGGCCGGGTCGTAGCAAGGACCCTTCGGCACCGCCCAGCTCTTCATGGCGCCGTCCAGTTCCAGACGGAAGTCGTAGTGCAGCCGGCTCGCCCAGTGCTTCTGGATGACGAAGGCGCGAGCGTCCTCGTTCGCCTCGCCGCCGCCGGCCGGTTCCGAGGTAACTTGAAAGTTGCGCTTTTCGCGGTACTTCTTGAGCGAATCGGCCATGATCAAGCCGCCTTGCGCGCTTTGCTCGCCGTCTTGGCTGCTGTCTTACCGGACGCCTTGCCGGCGCTGCCCGTGGTTTTGGCCGTTGTCTTCTTTGCAGCCGTCTTTTTGGCCGCAGATTTGGCCGCCTTTTTTGCGGCGCCATTTCCGGCCTTGCCCGCCGATGACGCGGCCTTGGCTCCGCCCTTGCCGCCCTTCAGGCTGCGTTGCAGCAGCTCCGTCAGGTCGATGACGTTGTCGGCGTAGGTGGGCGACTCTTCCTGCGGCTCGATGACCGTCTCCGTCTTGCCGGCGCGCGCCTTCTTCTCCACCAGCTCCATCACCGCGGCCTTGAATTCGTCCTGGTACTGTTCCGGATCCCATTGGCCGGACATGTCCTCCACCAGCATCTTGGCCATCTTCAACTCGCTGGCGCTGGGCGTCATGTTCTTGGCCCCAGCCTTGGGAAGATCCAGCCCATCGACAGACTTGACCTCATCGCCCCAACGCATCAGGTTCAGCACCAGCGCGTCGCCCGACGGGATCAGCGCGGCCAGGTGCTGTTTGGTCTGGATCACGACCTTGGCAATACCGATCTTGCCGGTCTTGGCCAGGGTGTCGCGCAGCAAGGCATATACCTTGTGCCCCTTGTTGATGGGCGCAACGTAATACGGCCGCTCCAGATAGACGAAGGACACGTCCGTGGCGTCCACGAACTGCTGAATCTCGATGGTCTGCGTGGTCCGGGGATACGCATCGGCGATTTCGTCGGGCGATACGATGACGCACTTGCCGTCCTCGTACTCGACGCCCTTCACGATGTTGTCCTTGTCGATTTCCTTGCCGGTCCGCTTGTTGATGCGCTTGTAGCCCACCGGGTCCATCGAGCGCTTGTCCAGCCAGTCGAAATCCACGCCCGACTCGGTGGTGGCCGTGTGCAGGCCCACGGGGATGTGAACCAGACCGAAGGAAATGGCCCCTTTCCATATGGTTCTTGCTGCCATGACGGTTCTCCTGCGCCGCGATCAGCCCAAGCGCTTGACGATCCGGGCGACGCGGGCAACGCCCCCGGTTCCGCTTGCCGCGCGACCGATCAGGGCGGTCCCGGCTGCAGTGATCAGCGTGCGCCGCAGGATGGTGCGGCTGCGCATGCCCGACAGCATGAGCAGAACACCCACGCCCAGCACGATCAGATGCTCGCCCGGAAAATCCGGCCGGCGGGCATCGATATCCTTGAGCTGCGCGACCAGTGACCGCGAGCGCGGCGCGGGGCGGGTATCGGGGACGGGTTCAATCTGCATGGAGCCTCCTCGTTGCATGGATGGTCATGCGGTGCGGGGCGGCATGCCCCGCGCCGTCTACTTCGCGTACTTGAATTCGGGCAGCGCCTTGAGCGTATCTTTGGTGGCCCCCGGCAACTGGAACTGATCGCCCGCGACCTGCATCTGTGACAGCGGAACCGTCACCAGGTGGTTACCCACGCCCAGCAGGCCACCCACCGACAACACCGCATAAGGCGCCCAGTCGGGCGGCCCGAGGATCAGATCATCCACGGTGCCGAGCTTTTCTTTCTTGCCGTTGTAGACCGTCGCCCCGATCATCTTCGAGGCGCGGTAGCCGGCGTCAACCTTGGCGACATCGACCCGGACTTCGGTCACGGACTGCGGCGCGCCCTGCGCCTGCGCCACGCAAGCGCCGCCCGCGGCGCCCAGGAGGACGGCCAAACCCAACACTGTGGTCTTTATGGTCATGATCGGTTCTCCTCGGGGTCAGGACGAGCGCTGCGAGCCGGCGGGGTCGGGATTGGATTCGGACGCATCCGACGGCTCCATATCCTCATTGCGAATTTCGTTGCCCTGCGCGTTCTCGCTAGCGTCGGAAGGCTTGACCGGCTGGGCGCCGGCCTTGCCGTCGGAAGGCTTGACGGGCAGATCGTCTGGCGTCGACGTCGCTTCCACGGCGTTGTCCTGGGAAGATGCCTGCACAACGGAATGTCTTGGTTCCATTTTCGTCACCTTGGAATATGCGGCGGCCAGCGAAGCGTGGCCAAGGACGCAAACAGCAAATGGCGTGCCCGGACTGTGCCTGATTTCGCATGCCTCCAATGACGGGTTACGTTGCGGCACCATAAAACCATTGGTAACGCGCTCCCAAATGGCATCGAATCGGCAATATATTCACTTCACGGGCGGCGCCGTGATGCGCCTTGATTCGTGGCTTAACTTTTCGGAGTGCGACGATGGCCGGCAAAAAAAAGCAGAAGGACACCCCCGAGGCGGCCGAAGAGGCCGGATTGTCCAAGAAGCAGTACGAAAAGGAATTGGCGCAATTGCACGCCGAACTGGTCAAGCTGCAGCAATGGGTGCAGGAGACCGGCGCCAAGGTGTGCATCGTCTTCGAAGGCCGTGACGGCGCAGGCAAAGGCGGCACGATCAAGGCCCTGACCGAGCGCGTCAGCCCCCGCGTTTTCCGCATCGTGGCCTTGCCCGCGCCCACCGAGCGCGAGAAGTCCCAGATGTACATGCAGCGTTATCTTCCCCACCTGCCCGCCGCCGGCGAAGTCGTGATCTTCGACCGCAGTTGGTACAACCGGGCGGGCGTGGAACGCGTCATGGGGTTCTGCTCCCAGGCGCAGGTCGACACCTTCCTGAAGGCCGTGCCGCTGGTGGAGCGGGTGATGATTGACTCCGGCATCCTGCTCTTCAAGTATTGGCTGGAAGTGAGCGAGGCGGAGCAGACGCGCAGGTTGCAGTCGCGCATCAATGACCCGCGCAAGACCTGGAAGCTGACCAAGATGGACCTGGATTCGTACAGCCGCTGGTACGACTATTCACGGGCGCGTGACGACATGTTCAAGGCCTCGGACACGGCCATCTCGCCTTGGTATGTGTGCGGATCCGATGACAAGAAGCGGGCGCGGCTCAACATCATCAGCCATCTGCTGGAACACATTCCCTACAAGGTCGGGCCCAGGGAAAAGATTGCGCTACCCAAGCGGCAAAAGGCCAAGGGATACGAGCAGCCGGAGCATCCGTTCCGGTTCGTGCCCGAAAAGTTCTGACGCGACACGTCCTGACGCCCGAAGCGCCCCTTCCCCGGAGGTTCAGCCATGGCAGCGCTGCTCATCAATCAGGTTGAGGAAACCACCACCGACGACGAGATTCGCACCTTCCTGACGAAGTACGGGTTTCCATCGCCGGATCACGTCAAACGCGTCCCCAGCGAAGGCAACCGGCCCGCAGTGCTGGTGACCTTTACAGGCGCGACGGAACCGGAGCTGCAAGCCTTGCTGCCCCGAATCCATCAGGTGTTCTGGAAAAACCATACCGTTTCGGCGCTGGTCATGCGGGCGCCGATCGAGTGACGGGCGCCCGAGGGCAGCGGCGCCCTGCCCCCGCGGGTCACCACGCCGTGCGCGGACGGTAAGTCTCTTTTACATATTTCGCCAGCTCGGCCTCGACCGTCGACATCATGACGGCGGGCGGACGTTCCGGGTGCAAAAGTTGCTGCGCGGCGGCCAGGGTGCGCAGCGCGCAGCGTTCGCCGTTGGTCATCGGCTGGGGGGTGGACAGGGTGGGCGTGTACTTGAAAGCTTCCATGATGCTTCTCCATAAGACAAGGAATGACCCTCCCCCCCCTTTCAGCAAGTAGCGTGCCCAACCCATTTCCGTTGTCAGTATCGGATACTGACCCGGGCCCAGACGCTACGTCCGGGTTCGTTCACGGCTGTCCCCGCTGGATATCCGAAACCCGCGTTTCCGGCCAGGTTCAGGTGTTCGCTGTAGGTTTTGTTGAACACATTGTCCACGCCCAGGGACAGCCGGACCTGCGGGTTGACCACATACCCCGCGTTGACGGAGAAAACGCCAAAACCGGCGCTGGGGCCGAAATCCTTGCCGACGACATTGCCTTCGTTGAGCGCGTAGCGCTTTTGCGGCGCGACGATGCGCCACAAGGCGCCGGCCGACCAGGTGCCGTCGTCGTACGCGGCGCTGAGCTTGGCTTCCAGCGGGGGGATCTGCGGCAGCGGCCTGCCGTCGCTGCGGTTCTGGCCCCAGGCGTAGGCCAGCGTCGCACCCAGTTTCCAGCGCGGCGACACGGCGTACGTGGCGCCGAACTCCCCGCCAAAGATGCGGGCATCCACGTTGGTCGCCTGTGAGGTGGCGCCCATCATCCCGCCGGACGTGTAGTTGAAAAGAATGAAGTCGTCCACGTAACCCGCGTACCCGGAGAACCAGGCATCGAGCGTCTCGGTCTTGTACTGCGCGCCGAAGTCCAGCTGGGTGGTCTTTTCCGGCTTGACACCCTGGAAGGCGTTGACCGAACCGGCCGGCCCGCGCTTGGGCGAGAACAATTCCCAGTAGTCGGGAAACCGCTCGACGTGGCCCAGGCCGATGTACACCGTGGCGGGCAGCGACGCCAGATCCCGTTCATAGCGCAGAAAGCCGCTGGGCAGCGTGTCGTCGCGGCGCTCGCCCGCCGTCGGATTGGGCATGGGCATCATCTGGCCGCCCGTGGTCTGGCGGAAATCCTTGGCCGACGCCCAATCCACGCGGGCTCCGCCAATCACGCGGCTGTCAGGGGCGGCGCGCCAGGTCAATTCGCCAAAAACACCCGTGTTGGAAGAATCTGCATCCTTGACCCACGGTTGGCTGCGGTACGACACCGTGCCCGTGCCGCTGCGGGCGCGGTGGCGGCTCTGCTGGAAGTCCATCCCCGCCTCCAGATTGACGTCCGGCGACAGGGTCCAGGTGCTGGCGAAGCGCCCGCCCCAGGTGGCCCGGTCCACGTCCGACGCCATGGGCATCGCCATGGAACTTGAGGGGTCGGGCGCGCGCAGGGTGTAGTTGTCCATGACGTGGTCGGCGTAGTTGTAATAGAGCTGCGCCTGCACCCGATTCAGCACCTCGCCGAGGTTACGTTTTTCAAACCGCAGTCCAAAGCTTTCCCGCTTGAACTGCGAACCGTCCATGCCGCGGCCGGCATAGCGGGCCTCGCCATCGCCGGTGCCGGCGGTCAACTCATAGAGGGTGTCCGCGTCCGGCGTGAATCCCAGCGCCACATCCGCGTTCCATTTGTCCCAGCGCGACGGCACGGTGTTGCCGTCGCCGTCCTTGTAGTCCTGCGAATGCGAGTGGTTGGCGGTGAATCGGGTGTAGACCTTCTCGTTGCCGGCGGTCAGGTCCGCCGTCTGGTCGTTGCGTCCAAACGAGCCGCCCGTCAGGCTGCCGTCAAAGCGCACGCCCGGCTCGGTGAACGGCGGCGTATCCCGATCGAAGCGGACGGTGCCGGCCGACGCGCCCGGCCCCCACAGCACGGTCTGCGGTCCCTTGATGACGGTGAGCTGGTCGAAGTTCTCGGGGGAAATGTAGGAACTGGGCGCGTCCATGCGCGAGGGGCAGGCGCCGGGCATGGCGGTGCCGTTCGTCAGGATGTTCAGGCGCGAACCGAACATGCCGCGCAGCACCGGATCGCCATTGGTGCCGCCATTGCGGATGGCCGAAAACCCCGGAATGGTCTTGAGATAGTCGGTGCCGTCGCTGGCCGGCAGCGGTTGGCGCGGCAGCTTGGGATCGGTCGTGAATGTCAGGGGCGCGCTGGGCGCAACGCCCGTGATGACGACGGGATCAAGCGTGGTCACGCCGTCGGGAGCGGATTGTGCCCCGGCGGAGAACGTGGCGGCCATGGCGGCGGCCAGGCAGGTCATGCGTAGAAATTGCTGTTGCTTGCACATATCGGAATCGAGTCCAACGTGGAATGGGGAGTCATGGCTTGCCGTCTGGTGCGCCAAGGCCGCGCGCAGGCACGCCCCGGCGGCTGCCCCACGGATCAGGGGCCATGCCACGAGCGGACAGGCGGACAGGCGTCAGCGGTCGGCGCCGCACCCGCTAGCGGTGGGCGGCGCGATGCAAGCCGGAAATGCAGGGAGGAAAGCCGTCAGGCGGCGGATGGCGGCGCACGCGGCTGCTGCGGCAGCCGCGCGAGCGCACTGGAGAAGTGAGGATCGTGGGTGGCGGGCGGCGCGTCAGGCTGGGCCAAGGAGGGCAGCAGCCATGCAAGCAGCCACAAGGCCGGCAGCGAGGCGCCGCCCAGCATGGCGCACCCCGCGACGCAGCAGTGCGGCATGGCGCCGCTATGTTGCGCGGCGTCCGAGGTGGCGTCTTGATACGCGCCTGGGGTGTCGCCTGGTATGGCGCCTTCCTGGCCAAGGGTGACCACGCGCGGCCCGCTGGCCGTGCAGATGATGGTGGTGGCACCGAAGACTGGGGATCCCCCTGCCCCGCCGGCGCCGCCGGATCCGGCGAGCGCCGCCGAGGCAATCAGCGCCTGAAAGACGAACAGGGCCGCTGCGAACAGCGAAACCCATCGTCTTGCAGCCGTGGCGCATCGGTACATCGGATCCCCTTGACGGCGCAGATGGTAGCGCGGATCCGGCCCCGAATCCGGCCCGCCGCCCGCGATCTGCGCCGCCCGTTGACGCATATCAAGCGCGTTTGGCCACCATCCACCGCAACACGTCGATCACGAGGAACACGGCGAGGCTCACGCCCATGACCGGCAGGCACCAGCCTAGCGCGAGCGCGAGAGCCGCCGTCGCGATGCGGCCCGGCCAGGACAGATCGCGCCACGCCTGCGTCAGCGTCTGCCCTGCCGGGGCTGCCGGCCGGCGCAGCCACCACATCCGGTAACCCAGGACGATCATCGCGGTCAGCGCGATGCCCATCGCGGCCATCAAGAGCTGATTGGGCCAGCCGAACAGGATCCCCATGTGCATGTCCACGCCCCACCGGATCAGCTTGGCGATGAGCGGAAAGGTGTCGAAGTCCGCGCGGCTCGTGATGGCGTAGGTCGACGGATCCACCGCAATGGTGTCGACTTGCGTGGGCCAGGAGCGGTCCACCTCGCGCACCATCCAGGCCTGGCCTTCACCGCGCGGCGGGCGGATTTCGAGCTGGCTGCTGTCGATGCCGCCCTGCCGGGCCGACTGCAGCACGCGGTCAAAGCCGGAGGCCACGTTGTCCGGCGCCATCATCATGGCGGCGTGGTCATGCTGGCCGCCATGATGATGCGCGTGCTCGCCGCCCTCGGGCACGGCCGGCGAACCGGCGGCCGGCATTCCGGCGGCCGGCAGTTTCAGCGACACCGCCGGTGTAATCCATCCCAATTGGGCCCGCAGTTGGTCCACGCGCGCGCCCGCCCAGTTCGACCAGGTCAGCCCCGTGGCCGAGAAGAACACCAGGCCGATCCCGATCCACAGCCCCAACAGCCCGTGCCAGCGCCGCGCGCGCAGGCGCGGACTGCGCGCTGCCGCAGCCTTGTCGCGGCTCCGGCGTGCAAACCACAGCACAAGGCCCCCAAGCGTGGCCACCCACAACCACGACGCCGCCAGCTCGCTGTAGTTGCGGCCCAGGTCGCCCAGCATCAGATTGCGGTGCAGGTAGTCCAGTTTGGTCCGGAAAGGCAGCGTGCCGCTGGTCCCGTAGACGACCATGTCGCCCTTGATGGCCAGGGTGATGGGATCGACGAATAGCGCACGGGATTCGGAGTCGCCCATGCCGGGCTGCGTGAACATGACGCGCGTGGTCTCGCCCGGTCCGGGTGAGGGCCGGACGGCAAAGAGGCGCGGATCCGGGCCGATGCGCGCCCGGGCCGCCTCGACCTGCGCGGCCAAGGGCTGCGCGGTGCCGGTGGAGTCCGTACGCAATTGGTCGGCATAGATGACGCTTTCCAGTTGCGGCGTCAGGACGAACAGGGTGCCGGTCACTGCCGCCACCAGAATGAAGGGGCCGACGAACAGGCCGATATAGAAATGCAGCCGGGTGAGCAGCGCGAGAAACGCGCTGCCGCTCGCGGCCCGCGGCCGCGCGGACTCGGCAGGGCTAACCAGAGTGTCAGTGGTCATAAGGGTCTCGACAACAACGGACGCCGCCCGCAAGGGGCGGCCAGCGTGCGCGCAAGGCGCACGGCGGGAAATGTCATCCGATGGTTCGAGGCGGCGCGCGCTGGCCCAGCGGCGGGCCGGCGGCCGGCATGGGGGGCCGCGGACTGTCGGCTTGCGGCGCTGGCTGCACCCGCCAGCCAAGCAGCATGGGGATCAGCGCCAAGGCTGGCGGCGTCAGCAGTGCCGGGTGCGCGCTCAGCCCAAACGGACATTCCTGACCGGCGCCGACGTGTCCGGAGGAATCCGGGTGCCCGTGATGGCCATGCGAGTCGCCGGCATGCGCGTGCGGGTCGGCCAGACCCGGCATGCCGGGAAAAACGCCACCCCCGGCCGCGCAGAAGCCCAGCGCGAAACGGCCCTGCTTGAGCGCCTGCACATCTGGCATGTAGCCGGTGGGCACCAGCGCCCGCGCGGCCAGCAACACCAGCAGCAACAGCCGCGCAAGGGCGACGGCAGCGGCTGGGCGCAAGGACGGCGAGGACGGAAAGGCGTGCATGCGGAGGTTCCGGGCGGCGGCCGATTTGGGCGCCGAGGGGGCATTTTAAACACCGGTGGCGTCATTACGCCGCGAGAGCGGCTGACGGTGCAGGACGGATCCAAAGCCAGTCGCTAAGACAATTGAGAACGATTATTGCTAGAATTCCGCCTGACACCTCCCTTAAATGGGACCAGATCCACTTCTCACGTTCTTCGGACAGTTCTCGAATGGCCAAGCCATCGCGCTCCAAATTATGGTTTCTCGTCCACAGTTGGCTGGCCTTGCCGATCTGGATTTTCCTGTTCTTCATCTGTGCGACCGGAACCATCGCCGTCATCAGCCAGGAAATCGTCTGGCTCATCAATCCCGCCGTTCGCGCCCAGGCGCCCGATGCCGATACCCCGCGCATGGGCTACCAGGATTTGATGGACGCCATCGCCAAGCAGGAGCCCGACGCTTCCGTGCAGCGGCTGTCCTGGCCCGAGGAATCCCAATTCGCCCTGACGGCCTCGGTCGGATATCCGGGCGCGCGATTCACCTCCATTTACGTCAACCCCTATACCGGTGATGTTCAAGGCCCTGCCCTGAACTTTGACCTGCGCCAGTTCATGCGCGCGTTGCACGGCTGGCTGTTGATTCCGTTCACGAATGGCTATAGCTGGGGCTGGTACCTGGTGTCGCTGCTGTCCGTGCCGATGCTGCTCTCGCTCATCACGGGTCTCGTCGTCTACAAACGGTTCTGGCGCGCCTATTTCCAGAAGCCGCGCCTGCGCGTCGGCCAGGGCGCCCGCATTTTCTGGGGCGACTTCCACCGCCTGTCGGGGTTGTGGTCCGTCTGGTTCATCCTGCTGATCTCGGTCAGCGCGATCTGGTTCCTGGTCCAGGCCGTGCTGTTCGATACGGCCACCACGATCTCAACGCAGGGCGTCCCCGCCGTCGTGGCGCGCGACCAGGTGCCGACCGTCGCGCCCGGCGACACCGTCAAACGCCTGCCGCTCGACCAGATCGTCGGTATTGCCGAGCGCGAGCTGCCCGGCCTGGAGACGCAGCAGGTGTTTTTCCCCGGCAATGCCTACGACCCGATCACCATCTCGGGCCGCGGCGCCTATCCGCTGATGTACCAATACGCCAAGATCAATCCGTACAACGGCGCCGTCGAGGAAGTGCGCCGCCTGTCCGATCGCAGCGGTCTGGAATTTTTCACCGAATCCATGCGGCCGCTGCACACCGGCGACTTCGGCGGGTTCTGGCTGAAGCTGGTGTGGTTCCTGTTTGGCCTGCTGCTGACGATGATGTCGCTGAGCGGCCTGCTGATCTGGACCAAGCGCACCGCGCAAGCCACCGCCAAGGCGCTGCGCCCTGCCCGCGCAGCCCGCACCGACGCCCGTGAGGTGACCGAATGAGCAAGACCGCCACCCTCGCCGCCGCGTCCAAGCCCAGACTCTGGCGCCGCTGGCGCTTTCACCTGAGCGCGCTGCTGCTTATCCTGCCGATCCTCTACGTTCCGAAGTATTTCGATAACCTGGCGTTGTCGCGAGGGGCGATGGGCCTGGGCCAGCGCCCCGCCGGCGACCTGCAGGTCGGCCCGTGGAAGCTGCAGCTTGCCGAATGGCAGATCGAACCGCCCAAGTCCGATCCGGCCGGCATGGTCAAGACCTTCACCATGGCGCAATGCGAAGGCTGCAAGGACCAGATCCGCGCAGTCTACGTGCGCGTGGGCAAGCCGCGCAGCCTGCGCGCCGCGGGCTCGATCTTCTTTGGCAGCCCGCACCGGGCCTTTGCCACCGTGCCGATTCCGCCGCGCACCACCCCGGACGCCGATCTCTGGATCACGGCGGAAGGCTGGGACGGTTCGGTGCACCAGGCGGCGTGGCCCATCGCCACCGCCTCCCCCGCCACCGTCGAGTGGCTGAAGAAACAAGGAGCATCCCGATGAACGCAGTTTTCGCGAACCGCTTTCGCGCCGCCCTGCTTGGCGCGCTGTTGACCGCCAGCGCTTCGGCCCTGGCGCACAATCCGATGGCCGAATGCAAGGCCGAGGGCAAGGAACAGATCCAGTGCACCGGCGGATTCTCCGACGGCAGCGGCGCGGCCGGCGTCACCATGGACGTCATCTCCTACGACGAACAGATCCTCGTGCCCGGCAAGCTGGACGCGGATTCCAAGATGTCGTTCAAGCGGCCGAACGGCGAGTTCTACGTCCTGTTTGACGCGGGTCCCGGCCACGTGGTCGAGATCGACCACGTCGACATCCAGTAAGCCCCGGCCAACCGCAGCATGCACACACAAGTCATCCGCCCCGCGGGCGCCGGCCACGAAACCCTTGCGGTGCTGGGCGCCTGCGTGGTCATCGTCGCCGCCGCCGCAGGGTATATCGGACTGCGCGAAGCGCCGCCCGAAAGCGCGCCGCTCGCCGCCACCCAGATCGACGCACGACGCGATCTGACGCCCGCCGAACAGGGCATCTACGCCGACCTGCGCGTCGCCTACGAGGAAATCGGATTTGCCCTGCAAGCCGGCGAGCCGCTGCCCTCTGTCGCCGATCTGGCTGCGCAGGGACTGCCGCCTTTCGTCACCGACAACAGCACCGCCGCGCGCGGCGGCCACGTGTGGCGCTTGGAGCGTCAGGCGGGCAAAGCCTTGTATGTAGGGCAGACGGCGGATGCCAAGCTCGCCGGATCGTTCCTGATGCGCGCCGAAGACGGCCACGCCAAGGACGGCCATGGCCATGACGGCAGTGCGCCCGCCCAGGCCGATGTCTGGCTGGCCCGGAATGCGGCAATCCGCGTCCCGGAAAGCGCCGACGATGCCGCGTTGGCGGCGGCGGGCTGGCTGCAGGTCGCCGCCCAGTTCGATGCCGGCGTTACCCGCCAGAACAAGCCCTGACCGGGCCCTCCCCCTTCGCCTTCCGACACGAGCCTACGGATTTATGTCTGCCTTTTCGTCTTTCTCCCAGATCCTGCGCCGCTGCGCCGCGCCGCTCGCCGCGCTGGCGCTGCTGGCCGGCGCGCTCACCGCGCCCGCCCACGCCGAAGACGCCAAGCGTCTGAAGATCGGCGTGACGCTGCACCCTTATTTCAGCTACGTCGCCAACATCGTGGGAGACAAGGCCGAGGTCGTGCCGCTGATTCCGGTGGGCTTCAATCCGCATGCCTACGAGCCTCGCGCCGAGGACATCAAGCGCATCGGCACGTTGGACGTCGTCGTGCTCAACGGGATCGGCCACGATGACTTCGCGGACCGCATGATCGCCGCCAGCGAAAAGCCCAAGATCCCGGTGATCGAGGCAAACGCGCAGGTGCCGCTGCTGGCCGCAGTCGGCATGGCCGCGCGCGGGGGCGGCGATTCGGGCAAGGTCGTCAATCCGCACACCTTCCTGTCGATCACCGCCTCGATCGCGCAGATCAACACCATCGCCCGCGAACTGGGCCGTATCGATCCCGCGAACGCGCAGGCGTACACCGCCAACGCGCGCGCCTATGGCCAGCGCCTGCGCAAGCTGCGCGCCGATGCGCTGGGCAAGTTGGCCTCCGCGCCCAACGCCGACCTGCGCGTGGCCACCATTCACGGCGCGTACGACTACCTGCTGCGCGAATTCGGCCTGGAAGTCACGGCCGTCGTGGAGCCGGCGCACGGCATCGAGCCCAGCCCGGCCCAGCTCAAGGGCACCATCGAGCAATTGCGCGCGGCCGACGTCAAGGTGATCTTTTCGGAACTGAACTTCCCGTCCTCGTACGTCGAAACGATCCAGCGTGAAACCGGCGTGAAGCTGTACGCGCTGTCGCACATCTCTTACGGCGAATACAGCGCCGAGCAGTTCGAGAAGGAAATGACGCAAAACCTGGCTACCGTCGTGCGCGCCATTGAAGAGGCCGGCGCGTGACCGGCCCGGTGAGCCCGCACCCGGCGGGCGCGCCCGGCCCCACGCTGACCTTCGAGCAGATCTCGCTGACGCTGGGCCGCACCGAGATCCTCAGCGATGTCGCCTTTAGCGTGACGGCGGGCAGCGTGCACGCGCTGGTGGGCCCCAACGGCGGCGGCAAGAGTTCCCTGGTCAAGACGCTGCTGGGCCAGATGCCGCATCGAGGCAAGCTCAGCGTGACGTGGCCCGGCGATCGGCCGGGCGTCATCGGCTACATCCCGCAGGCGCTGGAGTTCGATCGCGGCCTGCCCATGACCGTCAACGATTTCATGGCCGCGATGTGCCAGCGCAAGCCGGCATTCCTGGGCTTGTCGCGCGCAAAGTCGGCAGAGATTTCCGCCGCGCTGGAACGCGTGGGCATGCAGGACAAGCGCAACCGCCGCATGGGCGCGCTGTCGGGCGGCGAGCGCCAGCGCGTACTGCTGGCCCAGGGCCTGGTGCCCAGCCCATCGATGGTGGTCCTGGACGAGCCCATGTCGGCGCTGGACGAAGCCGGCGTGCGCGTGTTCGAACAATTGCTGGACAACTGGCGCGCGCAGCGCGTGACCGTGCTCTGGATCGAGCATGACCTGGAGGCCGTTGGCCGCCTGGCCGACCGCGTCACCGGGCTGAACCGCCAGGTGCTTTGCGACGGTCCTCCTAAGCAAGTGCTGACGCCCGACCGGCTGCTGACGCTCTTTTCCACCCGTCCGCGCGTGGGCGGCCAACCGCAGGAGCGCGCCGCATGAACGCCTTTTTCGATAACCTGCGCCAACTCATCCAGCGCGCGGCGGAATCCGGCGCGCTGCCCGATTCGCTGGCCTATGGCTTCGTCATCAACGCCCTGCTCGCCGGCCTGATCATCGGGCCGGTGTTGGGCGGCCTGGGCACGCTGGTCGTGGTCAAGCGCTTTGCGTTCTTCTCGGAAGCGGTGGGCCATGCCGCGCTGACCGGCGTGGCGATCGGCATTCTGCTGGGCGAGCCCTACACCGGCCCGTATGGCAGCCTGTTCAGCTATTGCCTCATCTTCGGCATCCTGCTCAATTTCCTGAGCAACCGCACGCGCCTCACGCCGGACACCTTGATCGGCGTGTTCCTGTCGGTGTCGCTGGCGCTGGGTGCAAGCCTGCTGCTGGTGCTGGCCGGGCGCATCAACATCCACATCCTGGAGAACGTGCTGTTCGGCTCGGTGCTCACCGTCAACAGCAACGACCTGTCGGTGCTGACGTGCGTGGCGGTGCTGGCGTTGGCGCTGGCGCTGCCCAACTACAACCGGCTGATGCTGGCCAGTTTCAATCCGCAGCTTGCCGCCGTGCGCGGTGTACCCGTCAAGGCGATGGACTACCTGTTCGTGATCCTGGTGACGCTGGTCACCGTGGCTTCGGTCAAGGTGATCGGCGCCATCCTGGTCGGCGCGCTGCTGGTGATTCCGGCCGCCGCGGCGCGGATGCTGGCGCAATCGCTCAAGGGGTTTTTCACGATGTCGGTGCTGTTTGCGATGATCGCCACGCTCGCCGGCATCATGTTGCCCATCGAACTGGAACTGCCGGTGCCCTCCGGCGCGGCCATCATTCTGGTCGCGGGAATCTTGTTTGCGATCGCGGCCCTGGCGCGCAGCCTGGTCCCCGGTCTGAAAGGAAACGCAGCATGAGTCTGAAGTCAGGTTATGTCACCTTGCGCCGCGCCGCCCTGGCGGTGGCGATGGCATCCGCCCTGGGCGCCGCCGTTACGGCGCATGCCCAGGAAGCCGCCAAGTCCGGCCGCGCCGCCCGCGCCCCGCAACCCGAAACCGCCAGCACCGCGCCTGCAGCAGTCACCGTGCTGGCCGCCCACCCGGTCGTGTTCGCCCTGACCGACAGTCTGGCCAAGGACAGCAGCATCCGCGTCGAACGTGCGGCGCCCGCCAACCTGCCGGCCACGCGGCTGACGTCCTACTTCAGCGGCCGCGGCGGCGCGGCGCTGAAAAAGGCCGCCGCCTCCGCCGACGCGGCCGTGGGCCTGCGTTCCATCTGGCCAGACGATCCGCTCTACGCCAACGCGCGCCGCACCAACATCCGCATCGTCGAGATCGATGCGGCGCGTCCGCTCGACGGCGCGCTGAACGGCATCGCGCTGCAAAGCGACACGCGCCCCGGCGGCCAGTTCGCCGCCTATCCGTGGCTCAGCATCGTCAACCTGGGCCGCATGGCCGACATCGTAGCCGCCGACCTGGGCCGCCTGTCCCCGTCCGACGAAAAGCGCATCGGCGACAACCTGGCGCACATCAAGCGCACGCTGGTCGAACTGAATGCAAAAAGCCAGGCGGGGCTGGCGCAGGCCGAGAACGTCGCGGTCGTCAGCCTGTCCGAACGCCTGCCCTACCTGATTGCGGAATTCAATCTGGATCTGGTCGACACGATGGCACGTGACGACAAGGACTGGACGCCCGACGCGCTGGCTGCGCTGACCGCCACGCTGAAGGACAACGGCGTGGCCGCCGCCCTGTTGCACCGCGAGCCGACCCCAGCACTTTCGCAGGCCATTGAAGCCGGCGGCGCCAAGGCCGTCGTGCTGGCCACTGATGGCGCCGACCCGGTCGCGGACCTGCAGGGCAACGCGCAGCGCCTGCTGCAAGCGCTGGCGCCCGCCGCTGCCACGGCGGCCAAGTAAATCGCCACCAGCAGTGCCATCACGAACGCGCGCCGGCTTATCCGGCGCCGTCTGCCGCTTCGGCCGACAGCGCCGTTGCAGCCTCCTTCAAGCAATCGATCAGTTGCGCGCTGGTGGCCGGCAGGCCGGCTTCGCGCATCGTAATGATGCCGACGGGCGGCAGCGGCAACGCGAGCGGCACCGCAAGAATCCGGCACAGCCCCTGGGCTTGGAAGCTTCTCGCCGCCGAGCGGGCTAGAAACCCGACGCCGTGGCGTTCGCGGATGAAAGTCAACGTCGCCAGGTAGGACGACGTTTCCATCAGATCGGACGACGGTTCCAGCCCGTGCTGGTGGAACTGCTGCTCCAGCTTGACGCGCAATGACGCCCACGGCGGTGGCATGACGCACGGCAATGCCGCCAGATCTTCCCAGCCGGGATGTGCCAGTCCCGCGACCTTGCTGCCCGGCGCGGCCACCACCACCATCGGCTCCTCGAACAACGCTTCGGTCTGCAGATCTGGCGCGGCATAGCCCGGCTCCAACCTGCCCACGAAAAGGTCCAGTTCGCCCAGCCGAAGCTTGGGCAGCAGGTGCGTCAGGTCGCCCTCTTCGATCAGCACGGTCGCGCGCGCCGACCGCGCCTTCAAGGCGTGCACCGCCCGCGCCAGCAGCACCGGCAGCGCGACGGCCATCGCGCCGACTCTCGTCTTGCCCGCCGCGCCGCTTGCGGCGGCGTCGATCTCGTCGCGGGTTCGCGCGTATTGCGCCAGCACGCCGCGCGCAAAGCGCACGACCGAGGCGCCGGCCTCCGTGGGCTCCGTGCCGCGCACGGACCGCGCAAACAGCGCCAGACCCAGCATCGATTCGACCTCCGACAGCATGCGCGACACCGCCGGCTGGCTGACGGTCATGAACTCGGCCGTGCGTCCCAAATGCCGGAATTCATCCAGCGCCACGACCAGTTGGAGGTGACGCAGCTTCAGGTTTGAGCGGAAAACGCGATCCAAATGCGCCATCGAGGACTCCGATACCAGGGCGCCGATACATATCACCGGCGTTATCTAACGATGCGCCAATTCTATTGGATAGTTATGGTTAAGCTCACGAGAATAAGTCCGGGCCCCCGCGTAGCCTTGCCGGGGCCCGAATATAAAAGCGAGACCCATAAGAACGACATCCGGAGACAAATCATGAGGCACATCCCTACCCCCGATCTGGACAGGCGCAGGTTCCTGGCCGGCGCCGCCTATCTGGGCGCGGCCGCCGGCGCTGGCGCGGTCGGCCTGCTGGCGCCCGCCACGGCCCGCGCCGCCGACTATCCCCAGCGTCCCATCACCTTCATCTGCCCCTGGCCCGTGGGCGGCACGGCGGACCAATCCATGCGCGCGCTTTGCCAGGTGGCCTCGGGGGTGCTGGGCCAGTCCATCGTGGTCGAGAACCGCGCCGGCGCGTCAGGAATGATCGGCACGAAGTCGCTGTCGCAGGCGCAACCGGACGGCTACACCATCGGTCAGATTCCCATCTCGGTCGCGCGCTTTTCGCAACTTGGCCTGTTGCAGCTGGACCCGCGTAGCGAACTGACCTACCTGGCGCGCACGTCGGGCCAGACGTTCGGCATTGCCGTGCTGGCCTCCTCGCCATTCAAGACGCTCAAGGAAGTCGTGGCGTACGCCAAGGCCAACCCGGGCAAATTGACATACGGGCACGCCGGCATCGGCGGCGCGACGCACGTGGGCATGGAAGAGTTCGCCATGGCGGCCGGCGTGCGGTTTAACGCCATCGCGTACAAGGGCGGCGCGGCCGCGCTGCAGGATGTGCTGGGCGGCCAGGTCGATCTCCTGGCCGATTCCAGCTCGTGGGCGCCGCATGTCGAGGCAGGCAAACTGCGCCTGCTGGCGACCTGGGGCGAATCGCGCGCCTCGCGCTTCAAGGACGCGCCAACCTTGAAGGAATTGGGTTACGTCGTCGTGGTCGAGGCGCCCAACGGCATCGGCGCGCCCAAGGGCCTGGACCCCGCCGTCGAGCGCAAGCTGCGCGATGCGTTCCGCACCGCCGTCAAGAGCGACGCCTTCAAGCAGGTTGCCGACCGCATCGACGCGCCGGTGATGTACCTGGACGGTCCGGATTACCAGGCGTATGTCGCCTCGGTCTATCAGCAGGAGACCGCATTGATCGCACGGCTGAAATTGAAAGAAATGCTGCAGAAAGGCTGATTCACGGTGAACTCCAACCCCTTGATCCGGCTTCACCCCAACGACAATGTCCTCGTCGCCCGGGAGGCCCTGGCCCTGGGCATGGTCGTGCCCGACCTGGGTCTGCGTGTGCGCGCGCAGGTGCCTGGCGGGCACAAGATTGCCGCCTGCCGCATTGCCGCGGGCACACCGGTGCGCAAGTACGACGCCGTCATTGGCGTGGCTGCCCGGGACATCGAGGCGGGCGACCACGTGCACGCCCACAACCTTGCGTTGGCCGACTTCGAGCGGGACCCGGCGTTCTGCCGCGACGTTCGCCCCGTCGCGATGGTGCCCGAGGCGCAACGCGCCACGTTTCAGGGCTATGTGCGCGCCGACGGTCGGGTGGGCACGCGCAATTTTGTCGGCATCATCGCGTCGGTGAACTGTTCCGCCACGGTCATCCACCACATTGCGCAGCATTTCACGCCCGAGCGGCTTGCCGCCTATCCCAACGTGGATGGCGTGGCCGCGTTTGCACAGACCAGTGGTTGCGGGATGTCCTCGCCCAGCGAGCATTTCGACGTCCTGCGGCGCACGCTGGCCGGCTATGCGCGGCATCCGAACCTGGCCGGTGTGCTGATCGTGGGTCTCGGATGCGAGCGCAATCAGGTGTCCGCCTTGATCGACTCGCAGAACCTGGCCGGCGATCCGCGGGTACGCTCCCTGGTGATGCAGGACTCTGGCGGCACGCGCGCCACCATCGACGCGGGCATCCGCGCCGTGGAGGAAATGCTGCCGCACGCGAACGCCGCGCGCCGCAGCAGCGTGCCGGCCAGCCATCTGAAGATCGGCCTCGAATGCGGCGGGTCCGACGGTTATTCGGCGATCACGGCCAATCCGGCGCTGGGCGCGGCCATGGACATTCTGGTGCGCCATGGCGGCACGGCGATCCTGTCGGAAACCCCCGAAATCCACGGCGTGGAATACCTGCTGACGCGCCGCGCCGTCACGCCGGAAGTGGGACAGAAGCTGCTGGACCGGCTGGCCTGGTGGGAAGCCTACACGGCCGGGCACAACGCGCAGTTCAATGGCGTCGTCGGCCACGGCAACCAGCAAGGCGGCCTGGCCAACATCTTCGAAAAATCGCTGGGTTCCGCCATGAAGGGCGGCACGACGCCGCTGCAAGCCGTGTACGAATACGCCGAACCCATCGACCGCCCGGGCCTGGTGTTCATGGATTCGCCCGGCTACGACCCGGTCGCCGTCACCGGACAGATCGCCAGCGGGGCCAACCTGATCTGCTTCACGACGGGACGCGGGTCGATGTTCGGTTCCAAGCCGGCGCCCACCCTCAAGCTTGCCAGCAACAGCAGCATGTACGCCCGGCTTGAGCAGGACATGGACATCAACTGCGGCGCGGTGCTGGACGGCGAGGTGGACATCGCGCAGATGGGTCAGCGCATCTTCGACCACATCCTGCGCGCGGCCTCGGGTGCACCCACCAAGAGCGAAGCCCTGGGCCTGGGCAACCACGAATTCGTGCCCTGGCACCTGGGCATCGTCAGCTGATCCGCCCCCTTTCTGGAGTCTTTCCGCATGCCCGCACACAACCCCTTCAAGGCCGCCCTCGCGGCGCGCCAGGCCCAGGTCGGGCTATGGCTCTCCATGGCCGATCCCTATCTGGCCGAGGTCTCCGCCACCGCCGGCTTTGACTGGCTGCTGATCGATGGCGAGCACGCCCCGAACGACTTGCGCGGAACACTTGCGGCGTTGCAGACCGTGGCGCCCTACCGTTCGCATCCCGTGGTGCGCGTGGTGGCGGCTGACACGGCCCTCATCAAGCAGATGCTGGACATTGGCGCGAAAACCCTGCTGGTGCCGATGGTGGACACGGCCGACCAGGCGCGCGCCTTGGTCGCCGCCACGCGCTATCCGCCGCACGGCATCCGCGGGGTCGGCAGTGCCGTGGGACGCGCGTCGCGCTGGAGCGCCCGCGAGGACTACCTGGAAGTCGCCGACGATGAAGTCTGCCTGCTCGTGCAGGCAGAAACCGTTCAAGCGCTGTCGAACCTGGAGGCAATCTGCGAGGTGCCGGGCGTGGATGGGGTCTTCATCGGGCCGGCGGATCTGGCTGCGTCGATGGGTTATCGCGGCCGCCCCGGCCACCCCGATGTACAGGCCGCGATCGAACGCGCCATGCAGGTCATCATCGCGCGCGGCAAAGCCGCCGGCACCTTGACCTCGGACCCCGCCCTGGCGCGCCGCTACCTGGAGCTGGGCTGCACGTTCGTGGCGGTTGGCGTGGATGTCCTGCTCTATGCCAACAGCGCCCGCCGGCTGGCGGCCAGCTTTGACCGCGGCGCACCCAGCGCTGCCGCCGCAGCGCCATCGGCCGCGTACTGAAGACGCAAATCGGTCCGATCCACCCGCCAATCTGATCTTGCGTGCCCACGCATTCAGGCATAAATTGATCGGTACGCTTTTCGATCGGCCATCACGGTTCGTCCGCCCGAATCGCGCGCGAAGGTTGTTTTCTATCTTTTGTTCCCCAAAGGAGCGATGCGATGCGAGTAAAACACCTGCTTGGCCCAGCGACCGTAGCCCTCTCGATGCTGTTCGGGTCGGCTGTCACGGCCGCACCCGCGGAGCCTGCCCCGATCGTCACGGGCAAGCACTGGACCGAATCCGACGCCAATCTCAAGAAGGCCTATCTGCTGGGCATGGCCAACGTCCTTGAGGTCGAAAGGGCCTATCAGCAACGCCGTGCCGTGCCGGATACCCAGACCCTGGTGCCCAAGTTCTCCATGGGTCTTCAGAACCAGACGCTGGACTCCGTGCGCGATACCGTCGACCGCTGGTATGCCGCCAATCCGAGCCGATTGGATCGCCCTGTCGTGGAGACGATCTGGTTTGAGATCGTCATGCCCGCCACGAAGACGAAACGCACCCCCTAGGAGCCGCCATGAAGACGATCCGCACGATAGGTCTGGCCATTGCGATGGCATCGCTGGCCGCATGCACCAATATGACCAAGGAACAGCAAGGCACCGTCACGGGCGGCTTGATGGGCGCCGCGGCGGGCGCCGGCATTGCCGCGATCGCGGGCGGCAGCGCCTGGACCGGCGCCGCCATCGGCGGCGCGGCTGGCGGCATCGCGGGCAATATCCGCGGCGCGAACCAGTAATCCGAGCGTCACCGGCCTGATCTTCCAGGTCCCGAACGCCGGCTCGCGTGCAAGCGCCAGCCGGCGTTCCTGCGTGTGGGCGCCGCGCCCTCTCCCGCCCTCGTCCCCGTCCGCCGCACGCATGGCTACCCGCGGCGGCCAGAGGCTGCTACGCTTTGCGCCGCGACTTCACCCGGGCGATGCGGATGTTCCCTCAATGATGTACCTGCTGTGGTCCCTGCCGGCGCTGACCGTGATCGCCGCGATCGCGAGCGGGCGCGTCAACACCACCATTGCGGCGGCGATGGGCCTGTTGGGGGCCCTGCCTATCGCGCTGTTTGCGGCGCCTGCCCCTTTTGCGCCTTCGCAACTGGCCATTGCGCTGGAACGCGGGCTCTGGATCGGATGGATCATCACCCCCTACATCCTGGGCGGCCTGCTGTTCTGGCAGATGGCGGCGCAGGGGCACGCCTCGGCTAACGACGCCACGGCTGGCGGCGCGCCGGACGCGGGGCGCCGCGATGCGCTGGCGAAGCGCCGACTGCTGTTCTTTGCCTGTTTCCTGATCGGCCCTTTCGCCGAATCGGCAACGGGTTTCGGCGTGGGCATGCTGGGCACCGTGATGCTGATCCGTCCGCTCGGCCTCGGCGCCCGCGAGGTCATGGTGTTTGCGCTGCTCAGCCAGACGCTGATTCCGTGGGGCGCGATGGGCAGCGGCACGCTGCTGGCTTCGGCCTATGCCCGCGTGCCGCCCACGCAACTTGCGCTTTACAGCATGGTGCCCATCGCGCTGCTGATGGGCGTGTGGCTGACGCTGTACTGGCGCACCGCGACGCGCGCGGGGTTGTCTGCGCCGGCCGCCGAGCGGGTCCGCGAGGCTGGCTGGATGGCCGCGAGCCTGGCCTTGCTGGCCGCGGCGACCGCGCTATTGGGACCGGAAACGGCACTGCTCGCCGCATACGGACCGCTGATCGTGCTGCGTTTTCTGGCGGACCGCCGGCCCGGTCGCAGCGAGGCGCTGCGGGCAACGCGCCGCGCCTTGCCCTATATCGCCCTCATCGCCTGGCTGGTCGCCACGCGGCTTGTGCCCGGCCTGAATCGCGGCCTTGCCGACCTTGCGGCTTTGCGCCCGTATGCGGACCTGCCGCCGTGGATGCCATTTCTGCATGCCGGAAGCTGGCTGATCGCCGGCGCCCTGCTCCTGGCCGCCTGGCAGCGACATCCGGGCGCCGTGCGGACACAGGCGCGCGCCGCCTGGCTGACCGGACGGCACGCCGTCATGTCCGTATTCCTGTTTGCCATGATGGCCGAGGTGCTGGCTGGCGCGGGCATATCGCGGGCCTACGCCGACGGCCTCTTTGCGAGCCTGCGCGACTGGACTATCCTGATCACGCCGCTGCTGGCCGGCGCGTTCGGCATCCTGGCCAACAGCGGCAACGCGCCAAACAGCCTGTTCATGCCATCCCAGCTATCATTAGCGCTTCAGGCTGGCCTGAGCGTGCCCGCAGCTGCCGCGCTGCTGCACGTTTCGGGCACGTCGATGGGGATTTTTTCGCCGGTTCGGATGTCGATTGCGGCCGGTTTGGCGCATGGCCGGGGGCAGGAACGCGGCGTGTATGTTCTACTACTGCCGTTTGCCCTGGCCGCGTTCGGCATCCTGCTGTCGCTGGCGCTGCTCGTGGTCGTCTCCGGGTAGCGGATTTCACGACGCAGGGACACGCTCGCCGCCTCAACCCTTTTTTTGTGTAGCACATGGGACTAGAACAATTAGCCGCGATCCGGGAATTGCTTATCAAGCAGTCGCCTGACAAGGCAGGCTCGAAAAACGAATCGCGTCCGCAAGGCACCGACAAGCCGCGCCGCCCGCAGGGCGCCGCCAAGGGTCCGCGTCCGCAGACCGGCGACAAGGCCAAGCGCGCGCAAGGCGGTGACAAGGGCCAGCGTGCGCCGCGTCCCGAAAAGCGCGAGTCGCCGGTCGATCCCGTGGTCGTCGCCATTTCGCGCCTGCAACGGCACTTTCCCAAGGCGTTTCCCAAGAACCCCGCGCCCAAGGTTCCGCTCAAGCTGGGTGTGCTGGCCGACCTGGTGCAGCACGCCGAGCAATTGCAGCTCGACGAAGCGCAGATCAAGGAAGCCGTCAAGACGTGGTGCGATGGCCGCCGCTACTGGGCCAGCATGGTCGAAGACGCGCCGCGCGTGGACCTGAACGGCGAACCCGCCGGCGCCGTGACTGCGAACGAAGCGCGCCACGCCAAGCGCATGGCATCGCGCAATGCGTCGCGCAACGCCGCGCGCGCCCGCGCCGAGAAAAAGGCCCAGGCGTCCGCCGAACAAACGCCGGCACCCGCCGGTGACGCCGCGCCTGCCGACGTGAAGCCTGCCGACGTGCAATCCGCCGACGCGACTTCTGCAGATACGAAGGCCGTAGATACGAAGGCCGCAGGTGCGACGCCCGCGGACGCCTCGTCCTCCGACGTCACGCCCCAAGCGTCCGAATAAGCCCGCCAAACGCGATACAGGCCTGCGGCAGGCCGGGAAATCCATTCCCGGCCTGCCGCAGGCCTGTATCGCGTTTGGCTAAAGGCTGCTAGGCCGCCGCTTCCAGCGCGGCGAGCGCCTGCTTGATGTATCCCATGCCCTGGTCCGAATAGGTCAGCGTCATGGCCTGTTGATGCCCCGCGCCATCCATCTTCAGCAGCGACTTGCGCAGGATCTCGACGATCTTGTCTTCGTGGGCGGGATAAAACGACTCGTACTGGTATTGCAAAAACACCAGGCACAGCGCGTTCTCCATCACCTGCACGTCCGGGTCCTGCTTGATTCCCTGCTTCATCAGGATCGCCGCCACGCGGTCGCAGTCCTCTTGCGGATAGCCGGCTTCCTGCATGATCTGTTGCGCGATTGCCGCGTGATGCCTGGCCAACGCCTTGCGCCACGTCAGGTAACCGATGCGGCCTTCAGGATAGCTGGCGCGCGCGATTTCCCAACGGCCGATGTGCTGGCACCGGGACGCCAGGACCAGCGGCTCGGACGCGTGAGGCGCCAGCTTCATCACCCATTCGTGCAGCTTCTGCGCAAGAAACAGCTCCTGTGGACAGGATTGGCCTTCCCACGTGAACACATTGGGATCGGCGGCGTTGTACTCGTCGAAGCGGCGCAGGGTCTGCTGCAGGCGGTCGTTCATGGGATGTCGTTGTCAGGAAGCCCGGCGTGCGTTGGCCAAGGCGAAGTGGATCAGGTGCAAGGAAGCCATCATACCTGCGGCGTGTGGCCTTTTCGGATCTATCGAGGCAATGCCGGCGCGGGCGTCAGCGGGCCCACGGGGGCTTGGCCAGGCCGCGGCGGCATGGGCGGCAGCCATGTCCGCGTGGGAGGTTTCAGCCCCGGTTGATTCTGAGGCCGCACCGGCGATTCCGTCGCGGGAGGATAGCGAGAGCCCGGGCATGACGTGCCCAGGCAGTCCCGGTTGAGTTTGCCCGGGTCCACGATGCGCGGGCAGTCGGTGCCCAGACACGCGTCTGGTATGGTGCGCGCCGACGCGGGCGGCTTTGGCGCCGTGGGCAGCGGATCGCGCGCGATTGCGGGCGCGCTTGCCAAGGCGGACAGCGCCGTCAACGACCCCAAGGCCGCTGCGGCGAACAGGGATTTCATCGTCAGGCTCCACGGGAATCGGTCCAGACCGAAGCCTGGACACGATCCCAGTGTGCCCCCGAACGCCCGCCCCTAGCAAGGCGCGGGCCGGGCCGATCAATCCAGGCGGATGTCGGTGCTGGCAACGACCTTGGCCCAGCGGGCGCGTTCGCTGCCGAAGAACTGCGCAAGTTCCGCGGGGCTCTTGGTGACGATCTCGGCGCCCTGCTCGTTCAACTGCGCCGTGACGTCCGGCTGGGTGACGATCTGCGCCATCAGCGTCTGCAGTTGTGCGGCCACCGGGTCGGTCATGTTGGACGGGGCCATCACGCCCTGCCACGTGCCCGACTCGAAGCCCTTCACGCCCTGCTCGGAAATGGTCGGAATGTCCGGCACCAGCTTCATGCGCTCGCTCTTGGAAATCGCGATCGCGCGCAGCTTGCCGGACTTGATGTGCGGCAGCGTGGCCAGAAGCCCGTTCATGATGATCTGCGTCTGGCCGCCGATGGTGTCGGTGACCGCCTGCGAACCGCCCTTGTACGGCACGTATTCCCACTGCGCGCCGGTCGCCTGCTGAACCGCGACAGCCGCCAGGTGCGGCGCGCTGCCGATTGCGGTGACGGCAAAGTTGATGCGCTCTTTCTTGGACAGCTCGACCAGATCCTGCACGGTGTTGGCCTTCACGTCGGGATGCACAGCCAGCACGTGCGGCGAATACGCCAGCATGCCCACCGCGCGCAGGTCCTTGGACGGATCAAAGGTCAGCTTGGTGTAGACGGACGGGCTGATCGCCAGCGCGCCGACGTCGCACAGGAGCACCGTATGGCCTTCCTGTGCCGACTGCACCACCAGGCCGGCGCCCAGGTTGCCGTTGGCGCCGGGCTTGTTCTCGACGACCACAGTCTGCTTGAGCACTTCGGCCAGCCGGGGCGCCAGGATGCGCGCGATGATGTCCGACGAGCCGCCGGGCGGGTAAGGCACCACGATGCGCACGGGGCGCGTCGGCCATTGCGCCGATTGGGCCCACGCCGGCACCAGCGGCGTCAGGCAAAGCGCCGCGGCGCTGCCCAGGAACTGTCTTTTGCTCGGGTTCATGCTGTCTCCACACTGATTGGTATGTGTGTTGAAGTGTCCCGCGGCCAGGTGAGGCCGCGGTGGGGATATGCCTATGCCGCGCCGCGGGTCTCCACGTACAGGGCATAGAGCGAATGGCTGCTCGCCATGAAAAGGCGGTTGCGCTTGGCGCCGCCAAAACACAGGTTGGCGCACCGCTCGGGCAGACGGATGTGCCCGATGGGTTTGCCGGCGGGGTTAAAGACCATCACGCCGTCCAGCTCCTCGGGCTTGGCGTCGGCCGAGCCGTTGCTGCCCCAGCCGCACCACAGGTTGCCGGCCTCGTCGCACTTGATGCCGTCGATGGCGCCGGGTCCCTGCGCATCGACGTGCAGGCGCTTGTTCGTCAGCGCGCCGTCCGTGCCCACATCGAAGGCCCAGATCACGCGGTTGGGCTGGTGGCGGGACTCGACGATGTAGAGCACCTTTTCGTCGGGCGAGAAGCACAGGCCATTGGGCCCGGCCAGATCCGCCAGCGCCAGCGTCACGCGGCCATTGGCCGGATCGATGCGATAGACCGAATGCGGCAGCTCAGGCGTGGCCTTGTCGCCCTCCCAGTGCCCGCCGATCCCAAACGGCGGATCCGTGAACCAGATGGCGCCATTGCGCTGGCAGACGATGTCGTTCGGCGAATTGAACGGCTTGCCGTCGAAGCGGTCGGCCAGCACTGTGATGCTGCCGTCGTACTCCGTGCGCGTGACGCGGCGCGTCAGATGCTCGCAGGTCAGCAGGCGGCCCTGGCGGTCGCGGGCAAGCCCGTTGCTGAAATTGGACGGCTGGCGGAACACGCTGATCTGGCCCGTGGTCTCGTCCCAGCGCAGGATGCGGTTATTGGGAATGTCCGAAACCAGCAGATAACGCCCGTCCCCGAACCACACCGGCCCTTCCAGCCAGCGGAACCCGGTTGCAAGCTGCTCCACGCTGCTGCTGTAGATGCGGTACTTGGAGAATTCCGGGTCCAGGATCCGGACCGAGGGATCCGGATAGCGCTGCTGCGGGGTGAAACTGAATGACTGTGCGTGCACGAGGCTGGCGGGCCCCAGTGCGAGCGCGGCGCCCAGCAGCCGGCGCCGGCCGGCCTGGACTTGCGGGTCAATTTCCATCGGCTGTCTCCTCTCGGTGGTTTTTTTCTGCGATGGCGCTACGGACGGGACGGATCCGCGATCAGGTCACGGGGCCCGGATTGAACAGCGCCAGGGCGTTGTGCAGCTTGAGTTTTTCCGCACAGGTCTGCTTCTTGCCGCTGGCGACGTCCAGCATCATCTGAAAGAGCTGCCAGCCCACTTCCTCGATCGAGGCCTGTCCGGTGGCGATCACGCCTGCATCCACGTCCATCAGGTCGTGCCAGCGGCGGGCCAGCGCGGAGCGCGTGGCGACCTTGATGACCGGCACCTGCGCCAGCCCATAAGGCGTGCCGCGGCCGGTGGTGAAGATGTGAAGGTTCATGCCCGCGGCCAGTTGCAGCGTGCCGCAGATGAAGTCGCTGGCAGGCGTGGCCGCAAAGATCAGGCCCTTGCGTGTCAGGCGGTCGCCGGGCGACAGCACGCCGTGGATGGGCGAGGAACCGGACTTGACGATCGACCCCATCGCCTTTTCGACGATGTTGGACAGACCGCCCTTCTTGTTGCCCGGACTGGTGTTGGCGCTGCGGTCGGCCATGCCGCGCTGCAGGTACGCGTCATACCAGGCCATCTCCCGGATCAGCGCGTCGGCGACTTCGGGCGTTTCGGCGCGGGCGGTGAGCTGGTCGATGCCATCGCGCACTTCGGTGTTTTCGGAGAACATCACGGTGCCGCCGGCGCGCACCAGCAGGTCGGTCGCAAAACCCACGGCCGGGTTGGCGGTCACGCCGGAGAACGCGTCGCTGCCGCCGCACTGCACACCGACGGTCAGGTCGGATACCGGGCAGGTTTCGCGCTGGCGGGCGTTGAGCTTTTGCAGGTGGCGCTCGGCGGTGCGCATGATGAGCTGGATCATCGAATCGAAGCCGATGTTCTCTTCGTCCTGCAGCACGATCGTCTCCACGCCGTTGCCGCCCATGCCTTCGCCGGCACGGATCGGAATGGCGGTGGGCGCCAAGAGGCGTTCAGGCTGCAGTTTTTCACAGCCCAGGCTGACCACCATGGACGTGCCGCCGAAATTCGGGTTGCGGGCGATGTTGTGCAGCGTGCGGATCGGAATCGCGGCGCCAGGCGCGTCGATGGCCACGCCGCAGCCGTAGGTGTGCTCGATGCCCACCACGTCGTCCACGTTCGGATACAGCGGCAGCAGCTCGCGGCGGATGCGCGCGACCGCATGTTCGACCACGCCCTGCACGCACTGCACCGTGGTGCTGATGGCCAGGATGTTGCGCGTGCCCACGGTGCCGTCCGCGTTGCGGTAGCCCTGGAACGTATAGCCCTCCAGCGGCGGCAGGGGCGTCACGCGCGTGGACACCGGCAGGTCTTCCAGCGTGCGCGCGGTCGGCATCGTCGTGACGCGCTCGTTGATCCAGCTGCCGCGCGGCAAGGACTTGGCGGCGTAGCCCACCACCACGTTGTAGCGTCTGACCTCATCGCCTTCGGCCAGATCGGTCAGGGCCACCTTGTGGCCTTGCGGCACGGCGTCCACCAACTGAAGCCCGTCGGGCAGAACGGTTCCGGCCGGC
Source organism: Achromobacter mucicolens (assembly GCF_029866465.1). Classification (NCBI taxonomy): domain Bacteria; kingdom Pseudomonadati; phylum Pseudomonadota; class Betaproteobacteria; order Burkholderiales; family Alcaligenaceae; genus Achromobacter; species Achromobacter mucicolens. Next base: position 2,867,431 of record NZ_CP123364.1, read on the forward strand.
AAGCCGCCGTCGTTGGCCACGATGGCGACGTTGTCGTCGGGATGAATCTTGATGAGAACGGGCGTCTGCTCGACTGCAACCTGCATGCTGAATCCTTTTGCCTGATGGATGCCCCGCTGCGGGCACCGTACGTTATCGTACAACCAAGAGAATATCGCTGAAAGGCATCGGAAAGGAATTTCGGGTTTCCCCTTGTAAATGCCGCTTCAGCTGGGTGGACACCTTGAATCCGGCAAAATCGTGTTGTACGATGACTCACCTTTTACCACCGCATCCCGTTCGCAAGCACCCTCCCCGCCTGCGACGGCCATTTTGGGATGAGCGCAACATGACGACTCCGCAGGAACTCAAGGCCATTGTTTCGGAAGGATTGCTTTCCTTCCCCGTGACCGACTTCGACCAGAACGGCGATTTCAACGCCAAGAGCTACGCGGCTCGTCTGGAATGGCTGGCCCCCTACGGCGCCACCGCCCTGTTCGCGGCCGGCGGCACCGGTGAGTTCTTCTCGCTGGCCCCCGAGGAATACTCGGACGTCATCCGCACCGCCGTCCAGACCTGCAAGGGCAAGGTCCCCATCCTGGCCGGCGCCGGCGGCCCCACCCGCACTGCGATCGCCTACGCGCAGGAAGCCGAGCGCCAAGGCGCCAAGGGCGTGCTGCTGCTGCCGCACTACCTGACCGAAGCCTCGCAGGACGGCATTGCCGCCCACGTCGAGCAGGTCTGCAAATCGGTCAACATCGGCGTCATCGTCTACAACCGCGCCCAATCGCGCCTGTCGGCCGACAGCCTGGCCCGCCTGGCGGACCGCTGCCCCAACCTGGTCGGCTTCAAGGACGGCATCGGCGACATCGAATCGATGGTCCGCATCCGCCGCAAGATGGGCGACCGCTTCTCGTACCTGGGCGGCCTGCCCACCGCCGAAGTCTACGCTGCCGCCTACCGCGCGCTGGGCGTGCCGGTCTACTCGTCGGCCGTCTTCAACTTCGTGCCCAAGATGGCCATGGAGTTCTACAACGCCATCGCCGCCGGCGACAGCGACACCACCAATCGCCTGCTGGACGATTTCTTCCTGCCGTACCTGGAAATCCGCAACCGCAAGGCCGGCTACGCTGTCAGCATCGTCAAGGCCGGCGCCAAGCTGGTGGGCCATGACGCGGGCCCCGTGCGCGCGCCGCTGACCGACCTGACCGGCGAAGAAATGGAAATGCTCGCCGCCCTGATCAAGAAGTCCGGCGCCGAATAATCGGTCTGCACCGACGCCTTCTGTCTGCCCCCGGTCCGGGGGCATTTTTTTCCCCGGACCCGTCGGGGGCGAAACCGCCCATCCCCTGGATCGGCGCCTATGAATTTTTGGAGATGACCATGAACCTGACCGGCCAGATGTTGATCGGCTCGACCGCCGTGCTGGGCGCGGGCGCTGCCCAGCACGCCATCAACCCCGCCACCGGCGAACGCCTGGACCCCGCCTACCCCGCCGGCTCCGCCGACGACGTGTCCCGCGCGGCCGAATTGGCCCGTGCCGCTTTCGATCCGTATCGCGCGCTGCCGCTGGAGACGCGCGCCCAATTCCTCGAAAGCATCGCCGAAGGCATCCTGGCGCTGGGCGACGCGCTGATCGAGCGCGCGCACCTGGAAACCGGCCTGCCCGTCGCCCGCCTGCAGGGCGAGCGCGGCCGCACCGTCGGCCAGCTTCGCCTGTTCGCCCGCGTGGTGCGCGACGGCTACTTCCTGGACGCGACCATCGATCCGGCCCAGCCCGAACGCCAGCCCCTGCCGCGCGCCGACCTGCGCCTGGCCAACGTTCCGCTCGGCCCGGTAGCCGTGTTCGGCGCCAGCAACTTCCCGCTGGCCTTCTCGGTGGCGGGCGGCGACACCGCCTCGGCACTGGCTGCCGGTTGCCCGGTAATCGTCAAGGCGCATAACGCGCACCCCGGCACGTCCGAACTGGTCGGCCGCGCCATCCAGCAGGCAGTGGCCAAGCACGGCTTGCCCGAAGGCACCTTCTCGCTGCTGTTCGGCGCCGGCAATGAAATCGGCACCGCGCTGGCGACGCATCCGGCCATCACGGCCATCGGCTTCACCGGCTCGCGCCGCGGCGGCCTGGCGCTCGTGGCCGCCGCCAACGCCCGCCCCGTGCCGATTCCCGTCTACGCCGAAATGTCCAGCATCAACCCGGTGTTCCTGCTGCCGGCCGCGCTGGAAGCCCGTGCGGAGACCATCGCCAAGGGCTTCGTGGATTCGCTGTCGATGGGCGTGGGCCAGTTCTGCACCAACCCGGGTCTGGTGATCGGCATCGAAGGCCCGGCACTGGATCGTTTCCGCCAGGCCGCCGCCGAAGCCGTGAAAGCCAAGGGCGCCGCCACCATGCTGACGCCGGGCATCTTCTCGGCCTACGAGCAAGGCGCCGACGCACTGGCGCGCCACGCCAGCGTGTCGACCGTCGGCCGCGGCGAGCCGTCCAACCCGGCGTGCAACGCCGCGGGCGCCGTGGTGTTTGGCGCCAGCGCGGACCAGTTCCTGGCCTCGCACGAACTGGAAGCCGAAGTGTTCGGCCCCGCCTCGCTGGTGGTCGCGTGCAAGGACGCAGCGCAGGTCCGCGCCGTGGCCGAGCATCTTGAAGGCCAACTTACCGCGACGCTGTTCGTGGACGACGCCGACGTGGACGCCGCCCGCGCGCTGCTGCCCGTGCTGGAGCGCAAGGCCGGCCGCATCCTGGCCAACGGCTACCCGACCGGCGTGGAAGTCAGCCACGCCATGGTTCACGGCGGCCCGTTCCCGGCCACCTCGAACCCGGCCTCGACCTCGGTGGGCGCCACTGCCATCCGCCGCTTCCTGCGTCCGGTCTGCTATCAGGATCTGCCCGACGCCCTGCTGCCCGACGGCATCAAGCGCGCCAACCCGCTGGGCCTGACGCGCATGGTCGACGGCAAGCTGGCCAACGCCTGATCGCGTGACGCCGTAACGCTGGGCCGGACCGCAAGGTCCGACTGACAACACCGGCCCGAGGGGGACGTCCGGCTTTCGGACGTCCCCCTCGGGCCTTTCGCCATTCCCAGCCCCTTCGGCACTACGCCGCCTTGCGCAGCCAGTCCAGCAGCGCCGCTTGCGGACTGCCCGGCGGCAGCGGCTGCGGAGCAAACAGACAATAGCGCGATCCATCCTCGACGAACCCCATGGGCGCGGCCAGCACGCCGCTTTCCAGATCGTCGCGCACCAGCCGCCACGGGCCGATGGCCACGCCCAGGCCCGCGACCGCCGCCTGCAGGCTGAAATAGAAATGATCGAATGTCTGGCCGGGCGCATCTGGCGCCGGTTTACCGGCCGCGGCCGCCCATTCGCGCCATGCGTCTGGCCGCGTGCGTGTGTGCAGCAGCGGCGCGCCAGACTTCAACGAGCCGCCGGCTGTGTTGTCGTCGAACCATTCCGCCAGCTTGCCGGGATGGCACACCGGGCCGACCTTTTCCGCAAACAGGGGCTCGACGTGATGGCTGACCGGCCAGGTAAAGTCGTCGCGGCGGATAGCCAGGTCGATGCCGCTTGCAAATGAAAACGGCCCGCCGCCCGCGACCAGGTGCACTTCCATGTCCGGATGCCGGGCCTGGAAATCGGGCCAGCGCGGGATCAGCCAGCGCATCAGCAAGGTCGGCTCGCATGACAGCACCCAACGACGCCCGCTGCGGGCGCGGGCGCGCAGTTCGCCCACCGCCTGCCGCATCAAGTCCAGGCCGCTGCCCACTGCGCCGGACAGGGTGCGCCCGGCGTCCGTCAGGAACACGCGGCGGCTACGCCGCTCGAACAGCGCCACGCCCAGGTCGTCCTCCAGCAACCGCACCGCCCGGCTGACCGCGCCGTGCGTCAGATGCAGCTCCGCGGCCGCACGGCTGAAGTTTTCGTGGCGCGCCGCGGCCTCAAAGCAACGCAGCGCCAGCAGCGACGGCAGGCGCGCGTCTAAGGATGGTGATTCCAGCTCACCATTGCTGTCAGAAACCATCGTTATACGTCCTTGAGTCGCGTTGCTAGGATGCTCGCCATTGATATTTCGCGACAGGATACGCCATGACCGAACTGATAGCTGTCATCACAATCACGGTGCTTGCCGTCATCAGTCCGGGGCCGGACTTTGCGATGGTCACCCGCAACAGCCTGATGCTGTCCCGGCGCGCCGGCGTGCTGACGGCGCTGGGCATCGGCATGGGCGTGCTGGTGCACGTCGGCTACACGCTGGTCGGCGTGGGGCTGCTGATCCAGCAATCGCTATGGTTGTTCAACGCCATCAAACTGGCGGGTGCGGCCTATCTGGTGTATCTGGGCATGAAAATGCTGCGCACGCGGCCGGGCATCGGCAACAGTAGCCGTCCCGCGGCGGCAATGTCGGACCTGGCGGCGCTGCGCACGGGCTTTCTGACCAACGCGCTGAATCCCAAGACCACGGTTTTCATCGTGAGTCTCTTCATGCAAGTCGTGCGGCCCGATACGCCGCTGGCGGTGCAGGTTGGCTATGGCGCCTTCATTTCGCTGGCGCACGTGACGTGGTTCTGCCTGGTGGCGATGTGCTTTTCGTCGGACGGCGTGCGCCAACGCCTGCTGGCCGTGCGCCATTGGATAGACCGGATCTTTGGCGGGCTGCTGGTCGCGTTTGGCGTGCTGCTGGCGGCGGCCAGCGGGTCTCGGTAAGTGCTGAGCGCAAAGAGATGCTGCGGCGTCGCGCAGCGCAAAAAAAGCCTGGTGACGGATCTCTCCCGGCACCAGGCCTTCGGGACACGCCACGCGATCACTGCGGCTTGAGTTTTCCGTCGGCGATGATCTTTGCCCACTTGGCCTGCTCGGCCGTCTGGAACGCGGTGAACTCGGCGGGCGTGTTCGGCGTGTAGGCCAGGCCCAGGCCTTGCATCTTGGCAGCCACTTCCGGCTTGGCCACGATCTCGGCGATGGTCTTGTTCAGCTTGTCGACCACGGCGGGCGGCGTGTTGGCCGGGGCGTAGATGGCCTGCCAGCTGCTCACGTCGAAGCCCGGCACCCCGGCTTCCTGCATGGTGGGCACATCGGGCAGCACGGCGGTGCGCTTGGCCGACGTCACGGCCAGCGCGCGCACCTTGCCGCTTTGCACGTAAGGCAGCGCGACCAGGGCGGTTTCAAACGAGCTGGGGATCTGGCCGCCGATCAGGTCCGAAATGGCCGGCGCGCTGCCGCGGTATGGCACGTGCGTCAGGTGCGCGCCCGTCAGCTGCTTGAACACTTCGCCCGACAGATGCTGCGACGTGCCCTGCCCGGCCGAGCCGAACGCGATCGTGTCGGGATTGGCCTTGGCGTCGGCCACGACGTCCTGCACGGACTTATACGGCTGGTTGGCGCCCACCAGCAGCACATTGGAGATGCTGCCCAGCAGAATGACCGGCGAGAAATCCTTGGCGGCGTTGTAGTTGATGCTGGGCAGCAGCGACGGGTTGATTGCATGCGTGGCGATCGTGCCCAACAGCAGCGTGTAGCCGTCCGGCTTGGCCCGCGCAACCGCGTCGGCGCCCAGCACGCCGCCGGCGCCACCCTTGTTTTCAACGACGACGGTCTGCTTGAGCGTCGTGCCCAGTTCCTGCGCGATCAGGCGGCCCAGGATGTCGGACGTGCCCCCGGCCGCAAACGGAACGACCAGCGTGATGGCCTTGGCGGACGGCCAGTCATCGGCGGCGTGGACGGGTGCGGCAAACGCGGTGGCGACGGCCAGGACGGCCGACAGGCGGCTCAACAGGGGAAATGCCTTCAAACTTGTCTCCTAGAGATATGGAATTGTCGTCGTTCTTGTACGTTGTCGTACAACAATTAATCGCGAGGATAGCTTGGCGGCTTTTGGCGATCAATCTAGGGAAATTCCTATATCCGGTGTGAACGGTAGACTTGTTGTACGACAACATCTTCTCCACGAAGCCGTTGTAGTACGACCTTGTATGTTGTACGATGACATACATCGCGGGTTCGATAACGCCGCGGCCACGGCATCACCGCCTTTTCATACCCCTTTCTCTTATTTGGAAGACAGCCATGACGACTCCCCAGGAACTCAAAGCCATCGTCTCGGAAGGATTGCTTTCCTTCCCCGTGACCGACTTCGACCAAAACGGCGATTTCAACGCCAAGAGCTACGCGGCTCGTCTGGAATGGCTGGCGCCCTACGGTGCCACCGCCCTGTTCGCGGCTGGCGGCACCGGTGAGTTCTTCTCGCTGGCCCCCGAGGAATACTCGGACGTCATCCGCACCGCCGTCCAGACCTGCAAGGGCAAGGTGCCCATCCTGGCCGGTGCCGGCGGCCCCACCCGCACCGCCATCGCCTACGCCCAGGAAGCCGAGCGCCAAGGCGCCAAGGGCGTGCTGCTGCTGCCCCACTACCTGACCGAAGCCTCGCAGGATGGCATCGCCGCCCACGTCGAACAGGTCTGCAAGTCGGTCAACATCGGCGTCATCGTCTACAACCGCGCCCAATCGCGCCTGTCGGCCGACAGCCTGGCCCGCCTGGCGGACCGCTGCCCCAACCTGGTCGGCTTCAAGGACGGCATCGGCGACATCGAGTCCATGGTCCGCATCCGCCGCAAGATGGGCGACCGCTTCTCGTACCTGGGCGGCCTGCCCACCGCCGAAGTCTACGCCGCCGCCTACCGCGCGCTGGGCGTGCCGGTCTACTCGTCGGCCGTCTTCAACTTCGTGCCCAAGATGGCCATGGAGTTCTACAACGCCATCGCCGCCGGCGACAGCGACACCACCAACCGCCTGCTGGACGATTTCTTCCTGCCGTACCTGGAAATCCGTAACCGCAAGGCCGGCTACGCCGTCAGCATCGTCAAGGCCGGCGCCAAGCTGGTGGGCCATGACGCGGGCCCCGTGCGCGCGCCGCTGACCGACCTGACCGGCGAAGAAATGGAAATGCTCGCCGCCCTGATCAAGAAGTCCGGCGCCGAGTAAGCCCATGCTTGCCTGATTGCCCAAACGCCCTCCCATGGAGGGCGTTTTGCTTATTGATGCAAAGAAAAGTTGGCGGAATGCGCCCCGTATGTTGTCATATGGCCCTCTCGTTTTCCTATGGCCGCGACCTTGCGCGCGGCCAATCCCGCTGGGCCGGACACCCGCGAGGCATTCCAGGAACGCGTAAACTTGCGGCTGCGCCAAGGCTGCCACGCCTTGCCCGCAGCGATTTCCCATAAGAGAGACAATGCAAACTCCCGCCCGGCCTCCCCGCTCGCGCCTGACCGATTTCGTCATCGAGGAACTGACCAAGCGCCTTGATGCGCGCCAGTACCGCGCCGGCGACAAGCTGCCTTCCGAACACGCGCTCTGCGACGAATTCGAAGTCAGCCGCACCGTCATTCGTGAAGCCGTGGCCTCCATGCGCCTGAGCGGGCGCCTGGTCAGCAAACCCGGCATCGGCGTCTTCGTCACCGAAGACCGTGAAAAACCCATCGATTTCGTCGTCGAACCCGCGACGGATCCGCGCTGGGCACTGCACATCATGGAATTGCGCGCGGGCCTCGAAGTGGAAGCCTGTGGCCTGGCGGCCGAGCGCCGCAGCGCCTCGGACCTGAGCAGCATCGTCGAAGCCTTCGATGCCTTCAATCGCGCCACGCGCGACATGGAAGCGGCCGTGAAGGCCGACTACGAATTCCACCTGTCGATCGCCCGCGCGTCGAACAACCCGCACTTTCCGGCGCTGCTCAAGGCTGCGGTGCGCGACGTGATGCTGGATCTGAACATCAAGCACGGCGGCAAGACGCCCGAAGAACTTGAAACGTACGAAACCCGCAACGTGCGCGAGCACGAAGCCATCCTGACCGCCATCATGCGCCGCGATCCCGGCGCCGCGCGGGCCGCCATGGCCCGCCATCTGGGCGACAGCATTGCGCGCTACCGCAAGCTGCTGTCGCATCCTCCGGCGGCGTAAGCCCGACGTTTAGTCCCTGCCCGTAATGCCAATTACGGGAATCCCCTTACTTGTTTACTTGTATGACGGCTGCCATCATACGTCTTATTGCATAACGTAATACGACGTTGGCCTCGTGACCGCCGGCGTCTTCCGCGACTGTAAGACCTGCCGTGCCAGTGCCGCCGATGAGCCCGATTCCTACCCTCCGCAGTACGTATCTCCCTTACGCCACGCGCATCCACCGGCGCACCGCCTGACCGGCCCCGTCGGCCACCCTTCCTCCTTATTGCCTTACCCCGTCCGAATGCGCGACGCGCCCTCCCCGGCCTGCCGGGGCGGCCCCCGCACGCTTGGCCGTTTCCGTCCCTTCCGCTTTTCCTAACTTTTTTCGATCTCCAGGAGAAATCTCCATGCGCAAGTTTCTGAGCTCCGCCATTGCGGCGACCCTGCTGTGCGTTGCTTCCGGCGCGCAAGCCGGCGTGACCTTTGACGCCGTCAAGAAAAAGGGCTTCCTGCAGTGCGGCTTTGCCGGCATCCCCGGATTCTCGGTGCTCGACAGCAAGGGCGAATGGACCGGCCTGGACGTAGATATGTGCCGTGCGGTCGCCGCCGCCATGTTCGGCGACGCCTCCAAGGTGAAGGGCAATGTGCTGACCGCCCAGGCGAAGTTCACGGCGCTGCAGTCCGGCGAGATCGACATGCTGTCGCGCAACACCACGCAGACGCTGACCCGCGACACGACGCTGGGCCTGATCGGCGTGGGCGTGAATTTCTATGACGCCCAGGGCCTGATCGTGAAGAAGGCAATGAACGTCAAGAGCGTGAAGGAACTGGACGGCGCCACCATCTGCGTGCAGCCCGGCACCACCACCGAACTGAACCTGGCCGACTACTTCCGCAGCCGCGGCCTGATCTTCAAGCCGGTGCTGGTCGAGAACTACGACGAAAACTTCCGTCTGCTGGAATCGGGCCGTTGCGATGCCTACACCAACGACAAGTCCAACACCGCCGCCAACATGCGCACGCGCCTGGCCAACCCCGACGATTGGGAAATCCTGACCGAGAACCTGTCCAAGGAACCGCTGGGCCCCATGGTCCGCCAGGGCGACGAGCAGTGGTTCAACATCGTGCGCTGGTCGCTGAACGCGATGCTGGAAGCCGAGGAATACGGCATCACGTCCAAGAACGTCGATGAAATGTTGAAGAGCACCAACCCCAATGTTCAACGCATCCTGGGCGTGACGCCCGGCATGGGCAAGAACCTGGGCCTGGACGACAAGTGGGCCTACAACATCATCAAGCAGGTCGGCAACTATGGCGAAAGCTATGACCGCGCGATGGGCAAGGAAAGCCCGCTCAAGCTGGACCGCGGGCTGAACAAGCTGTGGACGCAAGGCGGCCTGATGTACGGCTGGCCGGTGCGCTAACCCGCGGCCTACCCGGCTCCGCCTTGCGCGGAGCCGTCTTTCATTTCCCCGGCGCGCGGGCCCGCCCCGCGCCAGATCACTCTTTACGCAGCATCACCATGAACAGCATCGTCAACGCCCGACTCAAACAGATCAAACCCTCGCCCAGCATGGCCGCCAAGATCGTCGTGGACGAACTCCGCCGCCAGGGCCGCGAGATCGCCGACTTCACGCTGGGCGAGCCCGACATGCCCACGCCCGCGCATATCGCGCGCGCCGGCCAGGAAGCCATCGCGGGCGGCGACATCCGCTACACCAGCCCGAACGGCACCGTGGGCCTGCGCACCGCCATTGCCAACAGCCTCGAACAGACCCTGGGCGTGCGCTACGGCATGGACCAGATCACCGTGGGCGCGGGCGCCAAGCAGATCATCGCGGCCGCGCTGACGGCCAGCCTGGAACCGGGCGACGAAGTCATCGTCTGCGCGCCGTATTGGGTGTCCTACCCCGACATGGTGCTGCTGGGCGAAGGCAAGCCGGTCGTGGTGACCGGCCCCGAATCGCAAGGCTTCAAGCTGGACGCGGCCACGCTGGAAGCGGCCATCACGCCGCGCACGCGCTGGCTGATCCTGAATTCGCCCAGCAACCCCAGCGGCGCCGTCTACAGCGCGGACGAACTGCGCGCGCTGACCGACGTGCTGGTGCGCCATCCCCAAGTGTGGATCCTGAGCGACGAGATCTACGCGCCCTTCACCTACAGCGGCCAGGCGCACGCTTCGCCCGTGCAGGTCGAACCGCACCTCATCGGCCGCACGCTCATCGTGAACGGCATGTCCAAGTCCTACGCAATGACCGGCTGGCGCGTCGGCTACGGCGCCGGCCCGGCCGAGCTGATCAAGGCCATGAGCACCGTCATGTCGCAAAGCACGTCGTGCCCCAGCGCGATTTCGCAGGCGGCCGCGCAGGCAGCCCTGGAAGGCGACCAGTCCAGCGTCACGGAAATGGTCGAGATCTTCAAGAAGCGCCGGGATCTCATCGTGAGCCGGCTGAATGCCATCCCCGGCATCTCGTGCGCCATGCCGGACGGCGCGTTCTACGTGTACGCCAACGTGCAGGGCCTGATCGGCCGTCAAGGCCCCGATGGCGAACTTAAGACCGACCTGGACGTCAGCCTGTTCTTCCTGCGCGAGGCCGGCGTGGCCGTGATCGACGGCGGTTCGTATGGGCTGTCGCCGTACGTGCGCTTCTCGTTCGCGACCTCCACCGAGGTCATCGAACAGGGCATGGACCGCCTTGCCGCCGCCGTCGGCGCATTGATGGCGGGCTGAACCGTGGCGCAGCACTCCGCTCAACACCCGGTGCGGCGCCCGCCCCGCCGGGTTTCCTGGAACGATCCAGCCACGCGGGCGGTCGTCTACCAGGCGCTGGCCCTCGCGCTGGTCGGGGCCGCCGTCTGGTTCCTGGTGCACAACACGCTGCACAACCTGTCGCTGCGCAACATTGCGACAGGATTCGGCTTTCTGAATCGCGAGGCCGGTTTTGCCATCGGCGAAACCGTCATCGCCTACTCGCCCGCCGATACTTATGGGCGCGCCATCTTCGCCGGCATCCTGAACACGCTGCGCGTGGGGCTGCTGGCGCTGGTGGCCGCGACCATCCTGGGCGTGTTCATCGGCATCGGCCGGCTGTCCAAGAACTGGCTGGTCAACAAGATCACCTCGGTCTACGTCGAGGTGATGCGCAACGTGCCGCTCTTGCTGCAGCTCTTCTTCTGGTATGCGCTCATCACCGAGAACATGCCCGGGCCGCGCCAGGCGCACAACCCATTGCCGGGCGTCTTCATCTCCAATCGCGGCCTGAAGGTGCCGGGGCTGGAAGGCGCCTCGCTGGACTGGGTGCTGGGCGGACTGGCGCTGGCCATCGTGGCAATCATCGCCGTGAGCCACTGGGCCACGAAGCGCCAGGAAGCGACGGGGCAGCCTTTCCGGCTGGGCCGCGTGGCCATCGGTCTCTTGATCGGGTTTCCCGTCATCGGGTGGCTGGCCAGCGGCGCATCGCTGACGCTGGACATGCCGGCGCTCAAGGGCTTCAACTTTGTCGGCGGCCTGACGCTGACGCCCGAGTTCGTCGCCCTCTTCCTGGGCCTGACCGTCTATACGTCCGCCTTCATCGCCGAAGTCGTGCGTTCCGGCATCCAGGCCGTCAACAACGGCCAGTGGGAAGCCGCCGGATCGTTGGGCCTGCCGCGCCGGCTGGTGCTGCGCCTGGTGATCCTGCCGCAGGCGCTGCGCGTCATCATCCCCCCGATGACGAGCCAGTACCTGAACCTGTTGAAGAACAGTTCGCTGGCAGTGGCGATCGGCTATCCGGACATCGTGTCTGTCGTGAACACCACGCTGAACCAGACCGGTCAGGCCATCGAAGGCATCCTCATCATCATGGCCGCCTACCTCACGGTCAGCCTGTCGATCTCGATATTCATGAATTGGTACAACAAGCGCATCGCGCTGGTGGAGCGTTGAGATGAGCAGCACTACGCAAACCCTGGGCGCCGACCTCGCCCCGCCCGGCGCGCAAAGCGGCGCCTGGGCCTGGATGCGGTCGCGCCTGTTCTCCTCGCCGCTCAACATCCTGATCACTGTGCTGCTGGCATGGTGCCTCTTGATGGCGCTGCCGGCGCTGGTGGAATGGGCCTTCATCAAGGCCAGTTTTGACGCCACCAATGCGCAGGAATGCCGCGCGGCCGGCGGCGCGTGCTGGGCGTTCATCATCGAGAAGCACCGCCTCATCCTGTTCGGCACCTATCCGTTCGACGAGCAATGGCGGCCGCTGATCGCCACCGGTATCCTGATCGCGGTGATCGTGGCAAGCGGCATGCGCCGTTTCTGGAACGGCAAGCTGGCGCTCATCTGGACGCTGGGCCTGGCGGCCGTCGCCGTGCTGATGTGGGGTGGCGTGTTTGGCCTGACCTACGTCGAAAACGCCCGCTGGGGCGGCCTGCCGCTGACCCTGATCCTGGCCACCTTCGGCATCGCCTTCGCGTTTCCGGTCGGCGTGCTGCTGGCGTTGGGCCGCCGGTCCAAGATGCCGGCGATCAAGGCGCTGTGCGTCGTGTACATCGAGCTGATCCGCGGCGTGCCGCTCATCAGCCTGCTGTTCATGTCGTCGGTCATGCTGCCGCTTTTTCTGCCGGAAGGCTTCACCATCGACAAGCTGTTGCGCGCGCAGATCGCGATCATCATGTTCGCCGCGGCCTACATCGCGGAAACGGTGCGCGGCGGCCTGCAGGCCATTCCGAAGGGCCAGTACGAAGGCGCGGATTCGCTGGGCCTGAACTACTGGCAGCAGATGCGCAAGATCATCCTGCCGCAGGCGCTCAAGATCGTGATCCCGCCGCTGGTGGGCATCTTCATCAGCCTGTTCAAGGACACGTCGCTGGTCGTCATCATTGGCATTTTCGACCTGACGCTGGCGGCCAAGGCGGCCCTGTCCGACGCGGCATGGCGAGGTTTCGGGGTGGAGGCCTATCTCTTCATCTCGCTCATCTACTTCGTCTTCTGCTATTCCATGTCCAAATACAGCCGCGCGCTCGAGCAGCGCCTGGCCACCGGGCACGCCCGGTAAATCCGAAGGAGAACAGGCATGTCCGATGCCATCATTCGTCTGCATGACGTGAACAAGTGGTACGGCCAGTTCCACGTGCTGCGCAACATCAACCTGAACGTCGCCCAGGGCGAGCGCATCGTGGTGTGCGGCCCGTCGGGCTCGGGCAAGTCCACGATGATCCGCTGCATCAACCGGCTGGAAGAGCACCAGAAGGGCCAGATCATCGTCGACGGCACCGAGCTGACCAGCGATCTGAAGCACATCGAGACCATCCGCCGCGAGGTCGGCATGGTGTTCCAGCACTTCAACCTGTTCCCGCACCTGACCGTGCTGGAAAACCTGACGCTGGGGCCTATGTGGGTGCTCAAGCAGTCGCGCGCCCAGGCCGAGGCCACCGCCATGAAGTATCTGGAGCGCGTGCGCATCCCGGATCAGGCCGCCAAGTTCCCCGGCCAGCTCTCGGGCGGCCAGCAGCAGCGCGTGGCGATCGCGCGCTCGCTATGCATGAACCCGAAGGTCATGCTGTTTGACGAGCCCACGTCGGCGCTGGACCCGGAAATGGTCAAGGAAGTGCTGGACGTGATGGTGACGCTGGCGCAGGAGAGCGGCATGACGATGATCTGCGTGACGCACGAGATGGGCTTTGCGCGCAAGGTTGCCAACCGCGTCATCTTCATGGACCGCGGCGAGATCATCGAAGAGAACAACCCCGACGACTTCTTCGATCATCCGCAGAGCGAGCGGACCAAGCTGTTCCTGAGTCAGATCCTGCACTGAGGCGACGGATAGTCGCTCCGTCAGATCCTCAAGCCGCCTTCATCAGGCGGCTTTTTCGTGGACGTGCGCCGGGCGCGATCAGAAGCGGTGGCGCATGCCCACCGCGTACTGGGACTGATGCCAGGACGGATCGTCCCAGGCGCCGCGCATGTAGCCGTAGATGGCGTACACGTTGGTGCGCTTGGACAGGTCGTAGACGTAGCCCGCCGAATAGATCTGCTGGGTATGCGTGGCGCCATCGCGCTCGAGCGACCCGCCGCCCGGCAGGCTGCCCTGCCACGACGCCATCACGGTGCTCGCACCATTGCGCCAGGCAGCGCCCGCCATCACGCCGTGCACCGTGCTGCCCGGGAAGTACACCCGCTGACCGGGTGACTGTACCGCCGGGATGGTTGAGCCGTTGCGCATCACCGACCAGCCGGCATAAAGCGTGAACGCATCCACCGTGGCGCGACCGGCCAGCGTGTAGGCGTAGGGCCGGCGGTCGGCGCCTGCCCGGGTCATGGCGGCCGATTGCGCCGTGCCGTCCGCCCAGCTTGCGCCTTCGTAGGTGGCGGCGATCGAATAGCCCGGCTGGTCGAACACCACGGCGGCGCTGTATAGCTTGTTGGTGGACGCGGTCTGGAACCCGCCCCCGCCGTCGTAGTCCAGGCTGGCATCGACGCCCGCGCGCAGCCCGCCGACAGAGGGGCTCCAGTAGGCCACCATGTTGTCTGCGCGATTGGCGTTGTACGGCAGCAGCGCGGTCTGCGCGCCGGTGATCAGGTAGGACGCCAGGAACGCATCGTAGTCGGCCAGCGTGGCCGACGACACAGAGGTCTGCCGGCCAAGCCGAAGATCGCCAAAACCGCCGGACACGCCCATCCACGCCGCACGCCCGAACAGGCGCCTGCCCTGCGCCGAGTTGCCGTTGTTGGCAAGAAAGCCGCTTTCAAGCTGGAAGTTGGCCCGCAGGCCATTGCCCAGGTCTTCGCTGCCGCGCAGGCCCCAGCGCGATCCGGACTGCACGCCGGACTGCATGTTGATGGCCGTGCCGCGCTCCTGCGTGGAAAAGCCCGCGATGCTCAGGTCCACGACGCCATACAGCGTCACGGCGTTCTGCTGGGCGTGCGCAGCCCACGGCGCCATCAATGCCACGATGCCTGCGGCCCACTTGCGTACCGCCATCGCCGGCCTCACAGGTACTTGAGCCAGGCGATATCGCGGCGCGCCGCCTTCAAGCGTCCGAACCAGCGCACGGGCCAGAACAGCGCCACCGCCAGCAGGATCGAGATCAGCCACACCGCGCCCACGCCGTCCACGCCAAAGTACTTGCCCTGGTTCAGGCCCCAGATGGCTTCGCCGCCCAGATACAGCGCCTTGAGCACATACAGGTGCAGCAGATAGAAGAACATGGGCGCGGCGCCGAAGACGCAAAGCGCGCGGACCCACGCCGCCGACTGCGCGCGCTCGATCAGCACCAGCAGGCACAGTCCCAGGCCCAGCGTCAGCAGCAGGAACATCAGCGACGGCGGGTACTTGGTGATGTTCAGGAAGCTCATGGCGGTATGCAGCGCGTCGTCCTGCATCGACCATTTCTGCGACTGCCCATACCCGTTGATTGCCCGCAGGACCACGAAACCCGCCACGGCCGCCAGCCCCGCCGCCCACAAACGGCGCTGACGAACGGCCGCATCGGCGCCCGGCTGGAACCACGGTCCCGCGGCATAGCCCAGCGCAATCACGCCGATCCACGGCAGCAACGGGTACGACGTGCGCAGGCGCAGCGTGTCGCTTACCTCGATCCAGCCGCGGTCATGCAGCACCGCCCACGGCACGTGCAGGGCGTGACCTGCCGCGAAGTGAACGGCATCGAGCGCGTTATGGCCGGCAACCAGCGCCACGCCGGTCAACACCAGCGCCCAGCGCGGCAGCCACAGCAAGGCCGCCAGCGACAACATGGACAGGCCGATCACCCAGATCACCTGCAGGTACACAACGGCGGGCGGAAACTGAAAGGTCCACGCGAAGTTCACGACGATGACTTCGAGCGCAATGAGAAACGCGCCCCGCTTGGCCAGAAACGCCGCGGTGGCGCTTCGGTTGCCGGCCTTGGCGCCATACAGCCAGGCCGACAGGCCCGTCAGAAAGACGAACACCGGCGCGCACAGATGCGCAAGCAGGCGCGAGAAGAACAGGTCGGGCGGCGTGGCCGATACATCCATCGGGTCGCCGACCTGGTGGTGCAGGAAGAAGGTCTCGCGCACGTGGTCGAGCAGCATGATGACGATGACCAGGCCGCGTAGCGCGTCGATGGAGCGCAGCCGGGCGGCCGCGGGTTGGGAAATGAAAGAAGTCATGGGGAATGCGGAACTCGCGGCAACGCGCGGCGGGCGAAAAAAGCCAGAATAGTAATGTAATAACATTACTATTCCAAGACTTTTTGTCCCTGTTTGACGCGCTGGCGTGTTGCCCGCTCCCTCGCGCAGGCCGGCGCCGCCGTTTAGCGGGCCGGGGTGGGTGCGGGTCCTGCCAAGTCCACGCGGAACTGGCTACCTTGCCCGGGCCGCGAATGCAGCGACACGCGCCAGCCCTGGTGCTCGCAGATGCGTTGGACGAGCGACAACCCCAGCCCCAGGTTGCCATCGTCAGGCTGTCCGCCGCGCACGAATGGCTGGAAGAGCGACGCCTGCCGTTCCACGGGAATTCCCGGACCGTCGTCCTTGACTTGCACGAAATCAGGCCCCGCCGTGATGGCGACGCGTGCCTGCGGCCCGGCATATTGCAGCGAATTGCGGATCAGATTGGACAGCACGGCGCGCAAGAGCGGCGCCGGAAACAGCAAGGCGGGCTCGTCGCCGCCGGCGGTCTCCAGCGTCAACTGCATGCCGCGCCGCTGCGCCACGGGCGACCAGGCTGCCAATTGGCCGCGCGCAGTATCCGCGGCGCTTTCGCGCGGAAACAGGCCGGCGGCATCTCCCCCGCGCGCCAGCATCAGATACGTGTCCAGCCGTTCACCCATGTCGGCGGCGGCCGCTTCGATGCGCGCCAGCCGCGCCCGGCCCGCCGCGTCCAGACCATGTTCTTCGCGCAGCAGTTCGCACGAACTGGAAATCACCATCAGCGGCGTGCGCAACTCATGCCCCACATCGGCGGTAAAGAGCTGCTCGCGCCGCAGCGCCTGCTCAAGCTGGTTATAGGTCGAGTCGAACGCGGCCGCGAGCTGGCCGATCTCGTCCGGCGGATAGTCTTCGGCCAGCCGGGTCTGCGGCGGCTGCGCGCCGCGTGTGTTGACCTGCGCGGCCAGCCGCGCAAGCGGGCGCAGCAGGCGGCGGGTGGCCACGATGCCCAGCACGAACGCCAGCGCCAGACTGGCCGCCAGCCCCGTCACCGCGGTCAGGTGCGAGGCCGACTGGTTCTGCTCGTACTCGGTGTAGTCGCGCAGCAGCATATAGCGCTGTCCGTCCAGGTCGTCGACCATCACGTGCCACACGCGGCCATTGCGCTCGATCTTGTGAAAGCCCGGCGCCAGCGGACGCAGCCAGTCGGGAAACGCCGCACCGCCTGGATCGCCATAAAAGAACCGGTTCGGCCGGCCCGGGTCGATGCCGGCCAGGAAATCGCCCCGCACGCGCTCCACCGCCATGCCCATGTCGATGCGTTGCAGGTGGGCCTCCAGCTTGCCCACGCTCCAGACCGACAGCCAGGTCAACAGTCCCGCCACCAGCAGCGCCAGCGCAAGGTAAGTCAGCACGAGGTGGCGGGCCAGCCCGCGCCGCACCGGGCGTGCGCCGCGGCTAGCCATCGCTGGGGGGCCGCAACTGGTAGCCGATGCCATGCACGGTGTGCAGCAGCGGCGTGTCGTAGGGCTTGTCGACCACGTGGCGGATCTGGTGGATGTGGGTGCGCAGGCTGTCGCTGTCGGGCGGGGAGTCGCGCCACAGCGCCTCTTCGAGCCGGGTGCGATGGACCACCGCCGGACTGGCGCGCATCAGCAAGGTCAGCAATTGCAGCGGCGACGGAGGCAGGCGCAGCGCCTGACCCGCGCGCGCCAGCGCCAGGGTGCCGGTATCCAGCGTCAGGTCGCCCACGCGCAGGATTCGGGACGCGCCCGCCCCGCTGGCGCGATGCAGCAGCGCCTTGACCCGTGCCGCCAGTTCGGCCAGCGCGAATGGCTTGACGAGGTAATCGTCGGCACCCGCGTCGAATCCCGTCAGGCGGTTGTCCAGCGTGTCGCGCGCGGTGACCATGATGACGGGCGTGTTGCACGCCGCCTCGGTGCGCAACCGGCGGCAAAGCGCGTAACCGTCCAGCCGCGGCAGCATCAGGTCCAGCACGATCAGGTCGAATTCGCCCGTGGCCGCCATCGCATAGCCGCGCTGGCCATCCTCGGCGCAATCCACGATGTAGCCGCGGCGCGTCAGGTGATGCGTGATATTGGCAAGAATGTCGGGGTCGTCTTCGATGACGAGAACGCGCATGGCGAGACAGCTCGGAGAACAACAATCAATCTCACATTGTAGAGGCCGAGGCGTGGGATGCCGGGCATCGGATGCCGGGTGTGCAGCGCCTGCACCACAGGCTCGGCGCGTCTTAACGAATTCTTGAGACAGGTTGTCGGACACTGCCCGGCGATAAGAATGGTTCGCGTTACCCGCAACGCGCGGCCAATGCCCCATAAGGATTCGCCATGCGCCCGATTGCCCTCTTCCGTGCGGCCGTGACCGCCGCCGCCCTGTTCTGCGCCCTGCCCGCCTCCCATGCACGCGAGGTCACCGACCTGGCCGGCCGCGTCGTGACGGTGCCCGACCACCCGCGGCGCATTCTGCTGGGTGAAGGCCGCTTTGTCTTCGCGATGGCGCTGCTGGACCGGCACGATCCCGTCGCGCGCGTGGTCGGCTGGCAAGGCGAGCTCAAGCAGCAGGATCCCTATTCCTGGAACCAGCTCGTCAAGCGCTTCCCGCAAGCGGCCCAGATTCCCTTGATCGGCAAGACGTCGGAAGCCAGCGTCAGCCCGGAGAAAATCGTTTCGCTGCGGCCCGACGTGGCGATCTTCAGCGTCAGCGGCCACGGTCCGGGCCGCAACAATCCCATGATTCCCGCGCTGCAGGAAGCCGGCATCCCGATCGTGTTCATCGATTTCCGCCAGCACCCGGTACGCAACACGGTGCCCAGCCTGCGCATCCTGGGCCAAGCCCTCGACCGGCAAGCGCAGGCCGAGGCCTACATCGCGTTCTACGAAGATCGCCTGGCCCGCGTGCGCAAGGTGGTGGACGCGGTGCCGCAGGCGCAGCGGCCGCGCGTCTTCGTGGAAATGCTGGCGGGCGTGTGGCCCGCGTGCTGCCACACCACCGGCAACGGCAGCTTTGGCGACCTGCTGGAAGCAGCCGGTGGCGTCAATGTGGCCGCGCCCGTGCTGCCCGGCGCCATCGGCGACGTCAGCCTGGAGTTCGTCATCGACGCCAAGCCCGACGTCTACATCGCCACGGGCAGCCGGTCGGAGCCGGGCCGTCCAGGCCTCTTGGCCGGGCCCGGCGCAGATCCCAAGGTCTCTGCCGGCAGCCTGTCCACGCTGCTGGCCCGCGACGGCATCCGCGACCTGGATGCTGTCACGCAACATCGCGCCTTCGGCATCTGGCACGCCTTCTACAACTCGCCCTACAACATCGCCGCCATCGAGGCGATGGCCAAGTGGCTCTACCCCGAGCGCGCGGCGGCGCTCGATCCGCAAGGCACGCTGGACGCGCTGTATAGACAGTTCCTGGACCTGGACAGCACCGGTGCCTTCTGGACGACCCCGGCCGCGCCTGCGAAGTAGACCGACATGACCGATATTGTCACAGCGACGCCACTACGCACGGCTTCCGTCCCCGGCGACCCCATCGCCACGTATCGGCGCGCGGTGCGCAAGCGCCTCTTGTTGACCGCCGCGCTGGTGCTGGCCATCGTGGCCAGCCTGCTGGCCGACATCGCGAGCGGACCCGCATCGCTGTCCCTGCCTGAGTTGCTACGCACGCTGCTGCACCCCGATGTGTCGGACACCGGCACGCGCGTCATCGTCTGGCAGTTCCGGTTGCCCTATGCGCTGATGGCGCTGCTGGTCGGCGTTGCGTTGGGCCTGGGCGGCGCCGAGATGCAGACCATGCTGGACAACCCGCTCGCCAGCCCCTACACGCTGGGCGTCTCGGCCGCGGCAGCGTTCGGCGCGTCGCTTGCCATCACGCTGGATTGGCATCTGCCGGCGCTGCCGGCCGGCATGACGGTGTCCGTATCGGCCTTCGCCTGCACGCTGCTCTCGGTGCTGGTGCTGGAGCGCGTGGCGCGCTGGCGTGGCGGATCGACACTGGGCGTGGTGCTCTTTGGCATCGCGCTGGTGTATTCGTTTCAGGCGCTGGTGATGCTGCTGCAGTTCGTCGCCAGCGAAGAGGCCTTGCAAGGCATCGTGTTCTGGACCATGGGCAGCCTTGCGCGCGCCAACTGGACAACGGTCGGCGTCATGGCGGCGGCCCTGTCGCTCGCCATCCCGTTTTCGATGCGCGACGCCTGGAAGCTCACCGCGGTGCGCCTGGGCGAGGAACGCGCGGCCAGCTTCGGCATCGACGTCAAGCGCCTGCGCCTGGTCAGCCTGCTGCGCGTCAGCGCGCTGGCGGCGCTGGCCGTGTCGTTCGTGGGCACGATCGGCTTCGTCGGCCTGGTTGCGCCGCACATCGCGCGGCTGCTGCTGGGCGAAGACCATCGCTATTACCTGCCGGGCAGCGCCCTGGCCGGCGCGCTGATCCTGTCGCTTGCGTCCGTCGCCTCCAAGACCGTGCTGCCCGGCGCGCTCATTCCCGTGGGCATCGTCACGTCGCTGGTCGGCATTCCCTTCTTTCTCACCATCGTCGTGCGGGCGCTCAAGCGCGCCTGACGGCACCCATCGCACAAGGAGACACCCCGATGAAATTCCGCCTGACGCTGACCCTCGCGGCCCTGATGATCGCCGGCACGGCCCATGCCGCGCCCGCCGAGTGCAGCATCGACGTCGAAGGCCGGCCCGGCAAGCAGTTCGGCCCTGACCACATCGTCGTGCCGGCAAGCTGCCAGGAATTCACCGTGCGGCTCATTCACACGGGCAAGAACAGCAAGGAAAAGGCCGGCCACAACTGGGTGCTGACCAAGACCGGGGACATCGACGCCGTCATGGCGGACGGCATCCAGGCGGGCGCGAACAACGACTTCCTGAAGCCGGGAGACGCCCGCATCCTGGCCAAGACGCCGATGCTGGGCGGCGGCGAGACGGCCACCGTCACCTTCCCCGTCAGCCGCCTGCGCGCCGGCCAGTCATACACCTACTACTGCTCGTTCCCGGCGCACGCGCAGCACATGCGCGGCACGCTGGTGCTGCAACCCTGACGATGACGCAGCTACGCCTCCAGGCGCTGTCCGCGGGCTACGGCGGGCGGCCGGTGCTACGCCACGCCAGCGCCGGCCCCATGGCCGAAGGCGCCGTCACCGCGCTGTTGGGCCCCAACGGCAGCGGCAAGTCCACGCTTCTCAAGACGCTGGCGGGCCTGCATCCGGTGATGGACGGTGCCCTCTTGCTGGGCGGCGAGGACCTGGCGCAGGCCAGCGCCGCCCGCCGCGCCGAATGCGCGATGTACATGCCGCAGGCCCTGCCCAAGGGGGTGCACATGACCGTCTTCGAATCGGTGCTGGTGGCGGCGCGTTCCGGAAGGCACGGGCAACCCGGGCACGCGCTGATGGAGGACGCCATGGCGGTCATCACCGAGCTGGGCATTGCGCACCTGGCCAGCCGCCATCTGGACGAACTGTCAGGCGGACAGAAGCAGCTTGCCTCGCTGGCCCAGGCGCTGGTGCGGCGCCCGCGCCTCTTGCTGCTCGACGAACCGCTGTCCGCGCTGGATCTGAATTATCAGTTCCACGTGATGGACGTGCTGCGCCGCCAGACGCGCCTGCACCGTCTCATTACGCTGGTGGTGCTGCACGACCTGAACATCGCGCTGCGCCACGCGGACCATGCGTTGCTGCTGCACGCGGGCGCGATCGAGGCCGAAGGGCTGCCAGGCGATGTGGTAACGCCCGACACGCTGCGCCGCGTATACCGGGTGCGGGCACGCGTGGAGCATTGTCCGCAGGGACAGGCGCAGATCCATGTCGACGGGCTGGCCGAACGCTGAACCGGACCGGCGCGGCTTCAGCGGTATATATTCACCCCTCCCGCCATCCTCTGAGTCCGCCCATGACGAGCCGCCGCGCCCTCGTGTTTCTGCTCAGCCTGCTGGCCGCGCCCTCGGGCGCCGCGGTGGTCTATGACAATCACGGCCTTG
The DNA here is from genome assembly GCF_029866465.1 of Achromobacter mucicolens. Lineage (NCBI taxonomy): Bacteria > Pseudomonadati > Pseudomonadota > Betaproteobacteria > Burkholderiales > Alcaligenaceae > Achromobacter > Achromobacter mucicolens. The sequence goes on from NZ_CP123364.1 coordinate 2,889,429, forward strand.
TCGTCGACGTGGCAACCGGCAGCCGCAGCGACTGGAATACCGGTCAGCGCCAGACGACGCGCGCCACCACCATCACGTTCCAGGGCAAAAGCCTGTGCGGCGCGGACGTCGGCGCCCTGCTCTTTCCGGGTAGCAATGCGCCGCAAGCCCGCGCGTTCTTCTGCCCCGGTCCCGTCGCCATTCTGGAAACCGACGCGGTGCTGGCATTCTTCACCAGTTCCAGCGCCAGCACCGTGCTCGCGCATCTGCAAGTGGTCAACGGCGCGCTGCGCGTGCAGCGTCTACCCATCTCCGACAAGCCAGACCGCGACCGGATCCACGGCACGCGGTTCGAGGACTCCCGCCTGCTCGGATGGACGCGCGTGAATTCCGCCTGGAACGAAACCGTGATGATCCGGCACGCGCCGCTCAAGGCCAAGAACCTCGGCCCGGGCAAGCTGCTGGATGTGGCGGGCGATGTGGCCTACCTGGCTATCCCTCCGGGCCGCGACGTCGTCGTGCTGCAACCGGCCACGCACGTCAAGGACGCCCACGGTTACCTGCAATACGTGCCGGAAGTCAGCAAGTTCGTGGATACGCCCCTGGCGTTTCGCGCGGTGCGCCTGAGCGACGGGCGTGAGCTGGCCCGCCTGGATTTCAAGGACACGTGCGTGGGCCTGCCTGCGCTGCAATTCGAACGGCCCGGCGCGAAGGCCGCTTCCGGCTCGTCGCCGGTCATCGCATTCGACGACGTGCCCGCATGGCGCGCAAACGCGCTGGAACTGACCCAGGCGCAGGGCCGCGCGACGCTGCGTTTGAAGCCGGGCGTGGCATTGCCGCGCAAGGCCGGTTGCAACGCTAGCTAAACGCCCGGCCGCTCACTCAGATCAGGAACTGGCGGTAGGCCTCGTTCCCCGTTTCCTCGGCGTGCGCATAACCCAGTTGCCGCAGGAACGCATCCAGCGCCGCATCGTCGGCCACCGGTGCCTGGATGCCCACCAGCGCCGAGCTGAAGTCCGTGCCCTGGTTGCGGTAATGGAACAGGCTGATGTTCCAGTTGGGCGCCATCGCCGACAGAAACTTCATCAGCGCGCCCGGGCGCTCGGGAAATTCAAAGCGGAACAGCCGTTCGCCGCCTGCCAGCGGCGAGCGTCCGCCAACCATGTAGCGGATGTGCTGCTTGGAGACTTCGTTGTTCGTCAGGTCGGTGGCCGAGAAGCCCTCGGCTTGCAACGCCGCCAGAATGTCGGCCGAATCACCGCGGCGCGCGATCTGCACGCTGACGAAGATGTGCGCGGTGCGCGCGTCGGCGATGCGGTAGTTGAATTCGGTCACGCTACGTTGCCCGATCACCTTGCAAAAGCGCCGGAAACTGCCGCGTTCCTCGGGGATGGTCACCGCGAACACCGCCTCGCGCGCCTCGCCCACCTCGGCGCGGTCCGCCACGAACCGCATGCGGTCAAAGTTCATGTTGGCGCCTGAAGTAATCGCCACCAGCGATTGCCCGCGAGCGCCTTCGCGCTCGACGTATTTTTTCAGCCCCGCCACCGCCAGCGCACCCGCTGGCTCCAGCACGCTGCGCGTGTCCAGGAAAACGTCCTTGATGGCCGCGCATACCGAATCGGTGTCGACCAGGATCACCTCGTCCAGATGCTCGCGGCACAGGCGGAACGTCTCTTCGCCCACCAGCTTGACGGCCGTGCCATCCGAAAACAGGCCCACGTCGGCCAGGATGACGCGTTCGCCCACGCGCAGCGACTGCGCCATCGCGCAAGAGTCCTCTGTCTGGACGCCGATGACCTTCACGCCGGGATGCACCGCCTTCACGTAGGTCGATACGCCCGCTGCCAGGCTGCCGCCGCCGATCGGCACGAAGATGGCGTGCAGCGGTTCGGGGTGCTGGCGCAGGATCTCCATTCCCACCGTGCCCTGACCGGCGATCACATACGGATCGTCGAACGCGGGGACGAACGTCAGTCCCTGTTCCTGCGCCAGCATCTGGGCATGGGCGTAGGCGTCGCTATACGAATCGCCGGCCTGCACCACGGTGACGGTCGGACCGCCGTGGGCGCGCACGGCGTCCACCTTCACTTGCGGTGCGGTCTGCGGCACCACGATGATGGCCCGCACGCCCAGCTTGGCCGCCGAAATGGCGACGCCCTGCGCATGGTTGCCGGCCGACGCGGTGATCACGCCGCGCTCCAGCGCCGCCCGCGGCGTGTTGCGCATCTTGTTATAGGCGCCGCGCACCTTGAACGAAAAAACCGGCTGGTTGTCTTCGCGCTTGTAGTGGACAGTGTTGCCGAGCCGGGCGGACAGGCCGCGCGCCAGGTCCAGTTCGGTTTCCCGGGCAATGTCATAGACCCGGGCGGTCAGGATCTGCCGCAGGTACTCCATGGGCGTGGCGGCGCCAGCCTGGAATTCCGAGGGTGCGTTGGGGGGGGTAGCGGACATGGTTTCTCTGCTTGGGTAGGCTTGCCCGGCAGAGGCGGCCACAAAAAACCCGCCTCGTGGGGCGGGTGGCTGTGACTGTTGCGGTCGCGCGCTAACCCACCATTCCAGGAATGATGGTAATAATCAGCGAAATGCGGACGGCGCGGAAATTCATGGGCGCTACTTTCCTCTCATCGCGGCGCTTTGTCAAACGCGCAAGTTGGGCTCGATCCGCAGCAAGTTGGCCCGCCGCAAGCGATCCGTCCCTGAAACCTTGGGCCTATGCATATTGCGTCGCCATCATGAAATGGAACCATTTCCCGGCGCAATGCGTAGCACGGTATTACAATGGAAAGTTCGTGGCGGTCGCACCTTCCAAGGCGGACCCGGATACGGCCCTTTCAATCGGGCCGGCCGGTCCAGTCAAACAATAGGACGGGCGGCGGTCATGTTGGGTGGACGGCTTGCCTGCGCGTCCCTCCATACGAACCCACTCTCGACAACATCTACCGGCGTACGCCGCATAGCATGTTCGGGTTTGCGCGTTAATCGCCTGAGCCGAACAGATTCAAGGATCATGTCTCTTACTCCGAAGATTATCTATACCCTCACCGACGAAGCTCCGGCACTTGCAACCCGTTCGTTGCTGCCCATCGTCCAGGCATTCGCCAAACCCGCAGGCATCACGGTCGAGACCCGCGACATTTCGCTGGCAGGCCGCATCATCGCCCTGTTCCCGGATTACCTCGAAGACGGCCAGAAGCTGTCCGACGCCCTGGCTGAGCTGGGCGCCCTCGCGGTCAAGCCCGAAGCCAATATCATCAAGCTGCCCAACATCAGCGCCTCGATGCCCCAACTGAAGGCGGCCATCAAGGAACTGCAGGACCAGGGCTACAAGCTGCCGGATTACCCGGACGCCCCCGCCAACGACACCGAGCGTGACGTCAAGGCGCGCTACGACAAGGTCAAGGGCAGCGCCGTCAACCCGGTCCTGCGCGAAGGCAACTCCGACCGCCGCGCCCCGCTGTCGGTCAAGAACTACGCCCGCAAGCACCCGCACAAGATGGGCGTCTGGTCGTCCGACTCCAAGTCGCACGTCGCGCACATGAGCGAAGGCGACTTCTACGGCACCGAGAAGTCGGCCCTCATCGCCCAAGCCGGCGACGTCAAGATTGAACTGACGGCTGCCGACGGCACCAAGACCGTCCTGAAGGAAAAGACCCCGGTCAAGGCCGGCGAGATCATCGACGCCGCCGTGCTGTCGACCGCCAAGCTGAAGTCCTTCCTGCAGGCGCAGATCGACGACGCGCGCGCCAACGGCGTGCTGTTCTCGGTCCACCTGAAGGCCACCATGATGAAGGTCTCGGACCCCGTCATCTTCGGCCACGTGGTCTCCGTGTTCTACAAGGACGTCCTGGCCAAGCACGCCGACGTCCTCAAGCAGGCCGGCTTTGACCCCAACAACGGCATTGGCGACCTGTACGCCAAGATCCAGTCGCTGCCCGCCGACCAGCAGGCCGCCATCACCGCCGACATCGACGCCGCCTACAAGACGCTGCCGCAGCTGGCCATGGTGAACTCCGACAAGGGCATCACCAACCTGCACGTGCCCAGCGACGTCATCGTCGACGCGTCCATGCCCGCCATGATCCGCGACTCGGGCAAGATGTGGAACGCCGAAGGCAAGCTGCAGGACACCAAGGCAGTCATCCCCGACCGCAGCTACGCCGGCGTCTACCAGGCCGTCATCGACGACTGCAAGCGCAATGGCGCTTTCAATCCGGTCACGATGGGCAGCGTGCCCAACGTCGGCCTGATGGCCCAGGCTGCCGAAGAATACGGTTCGCACAACAAGACCTTCGTCATCCCGGCCGCCGGCACCGTGCGCGTCACCGACGCCACCGGCGCGGTGCTGCTGGAGCAAGCCGTCGAGGCCGGCGACCTCTGGCGCATGTGCCAGACCAAGGACGCCGCGATCCAGGACTGGGTCAAGCTGGCCGTCACGCGCGCTCGCGCCACCAAGACGCCCGCCGTCTTCTGGCTGGACGAAAAGCGCGCCCACGACGCCCAGGTCATCGCCAAGGTCAAGCAGTACCTGAAGGACCACGACACCAGCGGCCTGGACCTGCGCATCCTCGACCCCGTCGAAGCCACCAAGTTCTCGGTCAAGCGCATCCGCGAAGGCCTGGACACCATCTCGGTCACCGGCAACGTGCTGCGCGACTACCTGACCGACCTGTTCCCCATCATGGAACTGGGCACCAGCGCCAAGATGCTGTCGATCGTGCCGCTGGTCGCTGGCGGCGGCCTGTTTGAAACCGGCGCGGGCGGTTCGGCGCCCAAGCACGTGCAGCAGTTCCTGGAAGAAGGCTTCCTGCGCTGGGATTCTCTGGGCGAATTCATGGCGCTGGCCGAGTCGCTGGACCACCTGGGCCGCACGTACAAGAACCCGACCGCCCAGATCCTGGCCAAGACGCTGGATCAGGCCACGGCCAAGTTCCTGGACGAAAACAAGTCGCCCGAGCGCAAGGTCGGCGGCCTGGACAACCGCGGCAGCCACTTCTACCTGGCGATGTACTGGGCCCAAGCCCTGGCCGCCCAGACCGAAGACCGCGCCCTGGCCGCCCAGTTCGCGCCCGCCGCGACCGCGTTCTCGGAAGGCGAGAACAAGATCCTGGACGAGCTCAAGGCAGCCCAAGGCAAGCCCGTGGACATCGGCGGCTACTACCAGCCGAACGAAGCCAAGGCCAGCCAGGCCATGCGCCCCAGCGCCACGCTGAACAAGGTGCTGGCCTCCATCGGCTAAGCGTCCCCTGCTTTGCCAGCTGGCGCAAGCTGGCTGACAGACAAGAAACCGGCAGTCCCGTTGGGGCTGCCGGTTTTTCTTTGGACGCGCCGGATTCCTGCATTCGTGGGCGACCTCGGAGGGGTGCCCGACAGCCGTTGAGCCGCGGCTGCAGGCTGCTGATTGTCTTCCTAGGATGCCTGACACCTTGCAGCGCAATGTTGTCGATATCCAAAATCCGACTGACTTACGAGGGCTGCCCCGACCTCCTACTACGAATGCGCGAGTAAGTTCATTTCTCGCGGCCACGCAATAATGTGTGGCGCCTAACTGTACCCGTTAAGGGTACACTTTGGAGTGTTCTGGAATGGTGGTGCTAAAGCGCAAATCTTTTACCCGGTGGCAGGCCGCCGAACGGTTGTCTGACGCCGTGCTGTGTGGCGCGGTCCGCGAAATGGAATGCGGCCTTGTTGTCGCCGATCTGGGCGGTCATCTGTACAAGCTTCGAGTGGCGCGCCCCGGGGGCGGCAAACGTGACGGCTACCGGACGCTGGTATCGGCCCGCATTGGAAGCCGATATGTGTTCTTGCACGGATATCCGAAAAGCGACAAGGCGAATATCACCGATGCAGAAAAGAAAGCCCTGCAATTTACAGGCAAGGTCTTTCTTGACCTGAAAGTAAGCGCCCTGTTAAGTGCCTTGCAGTCCGGCGTGTTAATCGAGGTGAACTGTGAGCAAACTCATTGAATCTCTGCGCGAAGATCTCGCCGCGCTCTACCATGCGGGGTCGATAGACAAAGTCACGATGCGGGACTTTGACGCTATCTGTCCTGCCCCCGTCCGGGATTTCAGTCCGGGCGATATTAAACAGCTGCGTGAAGATTTACGGTTCAGCCAACCTGTATTCGCGCTGCACCTGCACACCAGCACTTCGACCGTCAAGAAATGGGAACAAGGCGACACGCGCCCTACCGGCCCTGCATTGAAGCTTCTCAATCTCCTGGCTGACAAAGGGCTGCACGCCATCCTTTGACGGCCGCCACCGCATCACACCCACCCCGGCATCAACCTGTCCAGCCGCAGCCTTCCACGCTCATCGGTCAATCGGCGCATGGCGCCGTAGGCTGCGCCCATCGCTGCCATGCCGCTTGCGCCGCACAGCAGGAACATCAGCAGGATCTGGTATTTGGCCGCGTCCACCGGGTCCATGCCCGCGATGATCTGGCCGGTCATGATGCCGGGCAAGGTGATGATGCCCGCGGCGGACATCTGGTTGATGCTTGGCACGATGCCGCGCCGCACGGATTCGCGCAGCAGCGATGAGAACGCCTGGTGGACCGTGGCCCCCAGTGCCAAACGTGCCTCGATACCCAGCCGTTCGCGGCGCACGCCCGACAACATGCCGTCCAGCGCCAGGCTGGCGGCATTGAGCACGCTGCCCAGCACAATGCCCACCAGTGCAATCGTGTAGCGCGGGTCGTACCAGGGGTCTGGACGCAACGCCGTGCTCAGGATGAACAGCGCCGTGATCAGCGTGGTGCTGGCCACCGCCAGCGTGCCGACCCAGCCGTTGCCGTGTCCGGTCAGGCGCGCCTTGGGCCGGGCGGCCACCTCGCGCGCGGCCAGCGCCATCATCACGGCCACCACCAGCGCCGTCAGCCATGGCGCGGCGTGGGCGAACACGATGCGAAGGATCTGGCCGACCAGGAGCAGTTGCACCACCGTCCGCACCGCCGCCCACAGCACCTGCCTGTGCAGGTTCAGGCGCAGCGCAAAGGAAATGCCGGCGCTTAGCAGCACCAGCAGCGACGCGATCACCAGATCCAGCGCCTGCAGTTGGATCACGTCCATAGGGGCTCCATGCGGCCCTGCGTCATCCGCCAGCTTCGGCGCGCCAGACGACCGGCCTGCTCGGCGCTATGCGTGACGATCAGGATGCCGCCACCGCGAGTCAGAAACCGCGCCAGTTCGGCCTCGACCAGCGCCGTCGCGACCTCGTCCAATGCCGCGGTCGGCTCGTCCAGCAGCAGCACGCGCGGCTCTTGCAGCAGCGCGCGCACGAGTCCCATGCGTTGGCGCTCGCCCGTGGACAGTTCGTGGACCAGCGCATCGAACTTGTCCTCGGCCAGCCCCAGCCGGCTCATGACCCCGACCGCCTCCGCGCGGTCCGCATAATGCGCGGACACATGGTCATCCCACCAGCCGGCCTCGGCCTGGCAATACATCACCTGGCGCCGCCATTCGAAACCGCGCATGGCCGACCGGCGGCGGCCATCCAGCTCGGCCTCGCCGTGTCCGGGATCCAGGTCGGCGATCTGACGCAGCAGCAGCGATTTGCCCGACCCCGACGCGCCGACCACGGCCGAGCACTCCCCCGCGGCCAGATCCAGGCTCACGGGCGCCAGGCGCTCGCTGTACAGGCCGCGCAGTCTGAGCAGCGGCGGAGCGTCAGAATCGGAGTGCGTGGAAACCGGCATGGGGGGCATGGGTATGCATCATATCGAATAGTCGGCGATCATCGAACGTCCAAGCCCTATAACGGCATACGCAAGTCGACTGATCATCTCAACGTGCAGGTATCATCAGTTCCGTTCACGCTTCTTACCCACGCGCGACGAACTCTCGGGGGCCCGCCCCGGCCGCAATTTCCAGCGGTGCGCATTGGCCAGCAATTGTGACTGAACGTCCGGCGGATAGTCAGCGACGGTAGTGAAAGCGGGCGCCGGCTTTCCCGGCTGGCCTGCCTCACGAATGACGCGCGGCCAACGGGGCCGCCAGCACAGCAACAACGAAGCCCAATGCGAGAGCCCGACGATAACGAATGCAGGCGAGATCAGCACGCAACCCAACCACGTCAACGGGCCGCTGTTGCGCAGAAACGGACCTAGCGCCTCGAACTGCGCCGTGAAGGCTGGCCAGGGCAAAGGCAGCTGCGAGCTGATGCGCGGTCTCTCGACAGCTTGCAGACCGCCCTCGTCCATGTACCGGCGGATGAATTCCCATTCGCACTGCAGGTCGGAGAGACGGCTGCTTTGCCTTCCAATAAACACAGCGGTCGGAAAGGGCAGGTCCGTGTTGTCACCGGGGTACCAGCCCATCACCAACCTCAATCCGGGAATTTCCTCCGTATGCACACCCTCCCAAGGTAGAACCAGAATCCCCCCGCAGCTCGCCGGCCGATGTAGAAAGACTTGACGGGTGATACGGTTGAAGCGAATCAGGAGGTGGCGTGATGTGAGCATTTCAAGGCGAGTGAAGCGAAATGCATACTTGAAATACAGCCAGAGCGCTCCAGCCGTCACCGTGGTCCCCAAAAGAAAAGTGAATAGATCACCGATATACAGGTCTCGGCCAAAGGCGACTCCAGAGCCGGATAGGACTGCCCAAAGCAATCTTCCGTCTATGTCTATCCATGAACCCACCATGAAGTACATGATGACGATCGTGAGCAGAGAGATGAATCCTCTCTTGTCTTCTAAACCACCGCAGCGCATTTCAAGGTATGCGTCGGTGCATGCATAGACCGGCCCCTTTGTTCTAGCCTGGCCGAACCGCTTCGCAGATTGGCGCGCACGGTCCTCCACAAAGCAATCTTCATATGCCGGCTGAACGATTGGGATCGCCTGACTCTGGTATTCCTCGAGATTTTTCCTTAACCACGCGTCCGGTTTCAGACATACGAACCAAGAGATCCACTCAGCGATGTACATCAGATGATTTCCAAAAGCGCGCTATACAAGGCGGCCAACTCTTCTTCGGCACGCTTGTAAGTCTTCTCATACTTGAACTTCGGACCACGGTAGAGGGAACGCTTGCACCACTTTTCGAGGGCATCGTCATCAAATATCGTAATGACCACCGTAAAGGCAACTGTAATTAAGGTCCCACGAAGCAACACGCGCCGCAAGAAAAGGATTACCGCTTGTCGAGCCAAAACTGCGGAGACGCGAGAAAACAAATTCCACCAGGCAGCGTATTTCGTCGTTGTCGCGCGTTCGGCCAGCATCTTGATCATTGGGCGCGCCGCCGCAAGCGCCAGACCTGCTTGGCTGACTATCACGGCAGCGGCCAACTCCGCAGACCGCTAGCCATCTGCGTTAGCCCTGTGGACGAGGCCTTCATTGCCTTGTGACGCGTGGCGCAAGGCAATGAAGGCCCAGGCTGGCGTACCAGGCCAGGACTCCACCTGACAGTCCCGCATTGCTCGATTCGTCCGTCTCTTAGTACACGCTATCCGCCTCAGTTCGGGTGTTGATAGTGTTTGAGAAAAACTTTCTGTGGGCGGCGGGTGGAAGCCGCTCTTCCTCCTCACCCACGATGTTTTCCCTCGCGTGACGCATTCGCAGGGGCCCGCCCCGGCCGCAATTTCCAGCGGTGCGCATTGGCCAGCAACTGTGACTGAACGTCCGGAGGATAGTCAGCGACGGTAGTGAAAGCGGGCGCCGGCTTTCCCGGCTGGCCTGCCTCACGAATGACGCGCGGCCAACGTGGCCGCCAGCACAGCAACAACGAAGCCCAATGCGAGAGCCCGACGATAACGAATGCAGGCGAGATCAGCACGCAACCCAACCACGTCAACGGGCCGCTGTTGCGCAGAAACGGACCTAGCGCCTCGAACTGCGCCGTGAAGGCTGGCCAGGGCAAAGGCAGCTGCGAGCTGATGCGCGGTCTCTCGACAGCTTGCAGACCGCCCTCGTCCATGTACCGGCGGATGAACTCCCACTCAGCTTGCAGGTCGTACAGACGACTGCTTGGCTTTCCCACCAACGCAAAGTTCGGAAACGGCAACGGCGTATCGTCTGGAAACCATCCGAGCATAAGGCGCTGACCCGCCATCTCCATCGAGGTTGTGCCGTTCCAGGGCAAGACAAGGACACCGCCACAATGCGAAGGTCGATGAAGATAGACTTGACGAGTAATCCGATTAAACCGAACCAGCAAGTGACGGGACGTCAACACCTCTAGACGACTGAAGCGGAATGCGTGCCTGAAGTAGAGCCAAAGCGGCACGCCAAAAATAATGACGTCGAACGCCAAATCAAAGTACTGCTGCCACCCGATTGAACTGTCATACCACTTCATCGAGCCGAGCAGCACTGCAAAGAGAATTGGTCCCGAACTAACGGCCCACGCATATAAAATCATGCCTACAAAAATTGCAGTGGCGAGCGTGATAAGCCCCCGCTTGTCTTCCATTCCCCCGCAACGCATCTCCATATATATATCGTTAGCGGCGTACACTGGGCCGCGACTGACAGCGCGATCGCAACGTTTTGCCTGTTGGGCCGCTCGCTCTTGCGCAACATCTTCTACGTAAGACACAGCTCGTGGCGAGGGCCGTGCGCCTCCGGAATGGCTCCCTAATTCCTCATCCGATTTCAAGCAGCCCCACCACATCATCCACTCGGTCGCGTACATCAAGCCACCTCATTCAGGGCGCCATAGACGCTCGCCAATTCTTGCGCTGTGTCTTCAAACGGCTTCTCGTTCTGAAACTTTGGTCCGCGATACGATGTACGCTTGCACCATTTTTGCAGAGCGTCATCATCGAAAATTGCAATTGCCACACTGGCTACGACCAAAATTCCCGTCCCACGGAGTAGCAGGCGGCGCAAAAATAGCGCCACTGCGTCCTTGGCAAAGAAGGCTGAAATGTCTGCCATCATGCCCAACGAGACGCTCCAGCGTGAGAGCACAGCCCGCTCTGCAACAATGCGTAGCATCGGTGCAGCCGCTCCCAAGGTTAAGCTTGCTTGCCCTGTCGCCATCAAGAGAGTCGTGACAAACCGGATCCGAAATGCTCGGGATAGCGATGTTTTTTTCTCTTTCGCCGCGTTCTGCATATCAATCAGATCATACGTAGCGGCGATCGCACCTCCCATGATCGCCAACGCCCCATCCCACAGCCGCAGCCTCCCCAAGAACACCGTGGCCCCCACCCCGGTCGTGCTTCCGGGATTGAAGTGCCTCAACACCAGCTCCGTCCCGCAGGCCAGCATTTCGATCCCCGCCGCGCCGGCGGTCAGCACGGCGGCCGCCAGCTCGGCTCTCTGCCTGTCGTTCTGAGGCAGGCTGTGCATTCTTAATCCGAGCAGGCCGGCCTCAAGCAACAGCAGCCACCCGCTGGCCCTTACCTTGTAGAACTCGCTGGAGTGCGCATCCACCAGCTCCGTCGCGAAGGCGAATTGGACGTTCTGCTTGATCTGGCCTCGCATGACCGTCCGGTCCGCGCTGTGGCCGATGGCCTGCAGGTCCTCTAGCCTGAGGTTGACGGCGCGCTCGCCGATGCTGGCGGCGAGCCAGCTGCGGGTGGCCCTGTGGACGAACCATTCGTTGCCTCGCGAGGCGTGGCGCAAGGTCTGGCGGCCCAGGCTGGCGTACCAGGCCAGGACTCCGCCTGACAGTCCCGCATTGCTCGATTTGTCCATCGCTTCGTACACGCTATTGGCCTTGTCAAAGAGCTGCCCTAGCGTCTTTGCCATTTCGAGGCCCGTGCGCGTGTACTGGTAAATGGTTTCGCCGGCAGCGAGCGCCGGCTCGGATTTCGCGGATTCGCGGATGCGGTCCATTTCCGCCAGGATGGCATCCTGATTCAGTCCAAAGCTTCGCAGCGCGAGGTTCTTGCGGTCTCGCACCCCACCCTGCCACCACTCTTGGATGACGTTGGCACTGCTTTCGCATCCTTCCGCACCGAAGACGCACAGTCCTGTCTGACCCGCAAACCGCCAGCCGCTGGCAAGGTCGGCATCGTCATAGACTTCCAACCCATCCAGTAATTGCTCGCTCTGCAACCAGACTTCGTATGGCAGTGCCCGACGCGCCGCTTCCTGTTCCGCAATTCGACACTGGGTCTCGAAACCCGCGAGCGCCTGTTGCATGGCGTAGATCTGCAACGCCGCTTTCGGGTCCGGCGGAGTTACGTACTTGCTTTCGAAGCGGGCGCGGTATTCGCCGCTGTCCAGTTTGGCTTGCACCCGAGCTCTTATCGTGGCTTCGTAGTTGCGCACGTGCTCCTGGGCTGCCGCTTCCCAGCGCTTCTGCTGCGCCTCGTCGAGGATCCAGTTGCGCCCCCGCGCCATCTCGGGATTGAACACCTTGTCCCGTTCGATCTCGATGTAATGCTGCGCCTCCAAGGCAGCAGACCTTTCTTCAAACTGATTCCGAACATCGCCGAACGCCTGCGCGACCAGAATCTTGCGTTCGTTGCTGATGCCGTTGTTGGCCCCACCCCTGTTCAAGTAGTCCTTCAGCGTCTCGACGGCCTCGTTTCGCCAGGCGTTGAGTTGCTGAGTAATGCCGATGGGGTCGCGCAGCACGATAGCGGCGCCGCGGGCTCGGGTGACCGTCGGCCTCAAATCCGACGCGACCAATTGCGGGGCGTGGTGATAATCCGGGTCGGAATGGAGCTGATTGGCAAGCGTGGGCGCCAAGCGGGTATGGGCCGCGGCGATGCTCTCGGCAATGCCATTGTCCGTGGAAGACATGTCGAGCACGTCGGGAGCAAACGAGCAGATGCTGGCGATTTCCTTGATGTCGAATGCCTGCAGCTTGTTGCGCAACGAATCGGTATCGCGCAACTTGTCGAGCATGCGCTCGGTAAGCACGTCCGGAGTGAACAGCAGGCGCGCTTCCTGGATGTCTTCCGGGGCCTTGAACAGGATGGTCCAGCCGCCATATCCCAGCAGGCGGCGCGGTTCGGGCGCGTACTGCGAATCTGGCGAGTAAGGCCAGAATGGGGAGAACACCCCTGTCCCTGTCGCTCGCCACGCGCTTTCGCAATTCCATTTTCCGAAGCGCTTGATGAACGCGTACAGGTAACCCTGGCGCATGGCGCGCACGGCGTAGCGGACGCCTTTGGCGTGCAACGCGGGCAACCCCAGGCCGAGATTGCGAGGCAGATCCGGCGCCAGCGCGGCAAGCGCTTCCGGATCTTCGCTGGTCACCACGGCATAGCGCAGCGGAAGAATGGCAACTTCGGACTTGCAGTCGACGCACGGGCTGGGCGCTTCGTCCCGTCGAGTACTGCGCGCGACGTCGACTGCCTGCGATAGCAGCTCTTCCAATGACACCTGGTTCATGACCGCGGTCCAGGACGCCGTGATGGTGAAATGCCGTGCTGAAGTGCGCTGGCTTCCCCATCATTGGCGCCAACGATAAACAGGAAAATCGGACGAGATTGGGCGGGCACGCGGCGCTCCGGTGGCTGCGGCCCGGCTCGAAAGACGTTATTGCTGAGGCGGCCGCTATGGGGTGGGCGTCCGCCGCGTACCCTGACCGGAAGCGCCCTAGCTTCCCACCTGATGCACCCGAGGACGATCGCCGTGATCGTGCTCGCGCATCTGAAACGTGTACATCAAAAGCTTCTTAAATATGCCCGTCGTCCCAACCTTGTGCATGGCACACGGAGGATACGCTCGGGTTCTCTGGCGCAACGCCCCACCCAGGCCGCTTACTCAAAGCATATGCGCCAGGAACTCCCGGCTGCGCGCATGCTGGGGCGCGGCAAAGAACGCGGCGGAAGGCGCTTCCTCGACGATGCGGCCGTCGTCCATGAAGATGACGCGATGCGCCACTTCGCGCGCGAAGCCCATTTCGTGGGTCACGACCAGCATGGTCATGCGTTCGTCGGCCAACTGCTTCATGGTGCGCAGCACTTCGCCGGTCAGTTCCGGGTCCAGCGCCGAGGTGGGCTCGTCGAACAGCATGATGTCGGGCTCCATGGCCAGCGCGCGGGCAATGGCGACGCGCTGCTTCTGGCCGCCGGACAGGCGGGTGGGATAGTTGTCGCGCTTGTTCAGAAGGCCGACCTTGCGCAGCAGTTCTTCGGCCTTGGGCACGATCTGGGCGCGGGTCATGCCCTTGACGGTGATGGGCGCCTCGATGATGTTCTGCAGCACCGTCATGTGCGGAAACAGGTTGAACGACTGGAACACCATGCCCATCTTGCGGCAGATGCGGCGCACGTCGGCGTCGCTGGCGTATTGGCTGCGCGCGCCGGTGACGGCGGCCGCCATGGTTTCGCCTTCCACCACGATACTGCCTTCGTCGATGGTCTCAAGGTGATTCAGGCAGCGCAGGAACGTGCTCTTGCCAGAGCCCGACGGGCCGATCACCGCGACCACCTCGCCCTGCTCCAGGGTCAACGAAACGTCGTCCAGCACCCGGTTCGCGCCGAAGGATTTGACGATGTGGCGGGCTTCGATCATGACCGGGCGCATGTTCAGCCCGGCCGGGGAATTACTGGTCATATTTGGCATAGCGCTTTTCCATGTGCTGGAAGAACCACGTCAGGAGCAGCGTCATCAACAGGTAGAAAGCCGCGGCGACCAGGAACGGCGTGGTCGTGAAGTCGCGCTGTACGATCCCGCGCGCGGTGCGCAGGATGTCATTGAGGGCCAGCACGTAGATGAGCGAGGTGTCCTTGACCAGCGTGATGGTCTCGTTGCTCATGGGGGGCAACACGCGCTGCACCATCTGCGGCAGGACGATGCGGCGCAGCGTCTGCAGGTAGGTCATGCCCAGCACCTTGCTGCCTTCGTACTGGCCACGGTCCACCGACTGGATGCCGGCGCGGAAGATCTCGGCGAAGTACGCGGCGTAGTTCAGGGCGAACGCCACGACGGCCGCCGGAAAGTCGGGCAGCCGGATGCCGATCACCGGCACGAACGGCAGCGCGAAGTAGATGAACAGCATCTGGAGCATCAGCGGCGTGCCGCGCATCAGCCAGATATAGCCATTGACGGCGCGGCTGAGCAGCGGCCACTTCGAGATGCGCGCCAAGGCCAGCACAAGGCCCAGCGGCACGGCAAGCGCCAGCGTGATGAAAAACAGCGTCAAGGTCACTTTCGCGCCTTGCGCCATGGGCCCCAGAAGGGAAAGTACGTAGTCCATGCAGTGGGTTCGCGCCGCGCGGGCAAGAGAGAATCATGGGCGAGCCCGCCTGGCCTTGCGGTGCCGCGGCGGGCTGCGAACTGCAACGGCAAAGGCGCCGCGGCCGGTTGGGCCGCGGGCGCTTTTCTCGTTTACTTGATGATGTTGGCGCCGAACCACTGCGTGGCGATGCGGCCGGCGGTGCCGTCCTGCTTCATCGAGTCCAGCGTCTTGTCCAGCTTGGCCAGGAGTTCGGTGTCGTCCTTGCGCACGCCGACGCCGTAGTCTTCCGTGCCGAAGTTCTCTTCCAGCACGCGGTATTCGCCCGCGCGCTTGCTGATGAGGTAGCGGCCCACGACTTCGTCGACGACGATGGCGTCCAGACGGCCCGCGGCCAGGTCCATCAGCGCGGTGACGTTGTCGCCGAACTTCTTCACTTCCTTGATCTGCGCGGCAACCGGATCCTTGGCGATGGCGTCGGTGGCGCTGCTGCCGTCCTGCGCGCCGACGACCTTGCCGGCCAGGTCATTCTTGACCTTCACGGGCGAGGTGTTGCCCACGATGATGATCTGGTGGTTGGCCATGTAGGGCGCGGTGAAGCTGATGTTCTTCTTGCGCTCTTCCGTGATGGTCAGGCCGTTCCACAGCACGTCGACGCGCTTGCCGTTCAGCTCGGCTTCCTTGGCGCTCCAGTCGATGGGCTTGAACTCCACTTCGATGCCCAGGCGCTTGCTGGCTTCCTTGGCCATGTCGATGTCAAAACCGACAATCTGGTTGCTGGCGTCGCGAAATCCCATGGGCGGGAAATTGTCGTCCAGGCCCACGACAACCTTCTTGGGCGCGGCCGGCGCCTGGGCGCTCGCGGCGGGCGCGTTGTCGCCAGGACCGCAGGCCGTGAGCAGCGAGGTTGCGGACACAAGAAGTACAGCTGTCAGTTTTTTCATCGTTGTGGGGTGCGCCAGGCGCAGGTAGGGGGATACCGGAAAGGCTGGCCAAAAAGCCGCGAGGCGGTATTTTAGCGTTCCTGGCGGGAAGCGCCGGCGGGCGGTCGCCGACGTTTCTGCGGTGGTTGCGTTTCGAGCCCTCGACGAATGCCTTCGCGCTTCTGAGGCGGCTAAGTTACGGACGAGAAAAATAATGTTAATACTCGTCACTATTGACACATTAAGTTGTAAGATCGCGATACAACGCCCCGAATATTGCGGACTTCGACACCCTGGGTCTCCAGGCTCGTTTACGGCGACAGCCGCTGGCGGCATGGAGAAGCAGGTCATGAAGAAGGTCAAACAATGGTTGGCGGGCAGCCTGAACGGCGCCAACCGCCCCCGCCCCGCCGTGGCGGCGTCTCCCCTGCTGATGGCGCTGGAGCCTCGCATTGTCTATGACGCCTCGGTGGCGGCGCTCTCCGCGCAACCCCACCAGGCCGATCCCGCGCCGGAGATCCATCGCGCCGGCGAACCTCAGGCCGACGCCCCTTCCCAAGCTAACGCCACGCCGCCAGCCGTTTCGGCCGGTCAGCCTCGAGCCTCGGATACGCCCCCGCCCGCCGCCGCCCAGGCCCAGTCGGCGGGCCGCCAGACTGCGCAGGACGGAACCCAGACCGCCGACAGGCAGCAACAAGACCAGCAGGCGGCCGCCGACGGCATCGCGGTGTCGAGCCTGCAATCGCAGGTGGTGTTCATCGATCCCAGTGTCGAAAAGTATCAGACCCTGATCGACGGGCTGGCTCCTGGCACGCAGTATGTCGTGCTGGATGCCCGATCCGACGGCTTTGCCCAGATTGCGCAATATCTCCAATCGCATCCCGGCGTGGACGCGATCAGCCTGATTTCGCACGGCTCCAACGGCGCGATCCAGGCCGGCTCGACCTGGCTGACCGCCTCCTCGCTGGCGGCGCACAGCGCCGACCTGGCGCGGATCGGCGCGGCGATGAACCCGGGTGGCGATTTCCTGATCTACGGATGCGACATCGCACAGCAGGCCGATGGGCAGGCGTTGGTGCGCCAGATCGCCGACCTCTCGCACCTGGACGTCGCGGCCTCCACCGACGCCACGGGCGCCGCGACGCGGGGCGGGGACTGGACACTCGAGTATCACGCGGGCGACGTTCAATCCACGTTGAACGCTTCGCCGATCGCGCTGGCGCAGTACGGCGGCCTGCTTGCGGTCACGACCGAAACCTACGATACCGCCGCCTCCAACAATTTTTCTGCCGTTGGCCAGTCGCAATTTACGCTGAATGGCATTACGTACACATTTGACCGGGCGGCCAATTCCTACGCATACAACGACAGCAATAGCCCGTTCGGGCCGACCGATATTACCGACGGCCCGACCGACGGCGTGCTGCTGCTCAATGCCGACGGCACCTCAGTCATGAGAAGCGTGACGATCTCGCTAGCCAACGGCCACACATTTTCGCTGCAAGGCTTCGATCTCAGTTCTTTCAATGGTGACCTGTACATCCAGGCTAACTACAAGGATGGATCGCACAGCGCACTGATCCAGTTGGCGACGGCTACGGTAGGCGGATTCGTGGGTACGGTATCGAACCAGAACCAGCTGGGTTCGGCGTTCGACAACATCGTCTCGTTTTCACTGATCGACCAGAACGATACCGGCGCCTTCGAACCCTCCCTGGACAACCTGGCTTATACCGAAGTGGGCGCGTTCGTCACCACCAGCCCCGGCAATGCGGCGTGGTCATCGGCCAATAACGGCGTAGGCGGCACAGCGGTCGCCATCGATCCGGGCCTGACGCTGAGCGGAACGTCCACTGCTATCTCGGCGACGGTACGGATCACCAATTTTGTCGTCGGCGATCAACTGGGATTCACGGCGCAAAACGGCATCTCAGGCAGCTACAACGCAAGCGTCGGCGAGCTCCGGCTGACCGGCACCGCAAGCCTCGCGCAATGGCAAGCCGCGCTGCGGTCAGTCACGTTTTCCAGCACGATGGCCTCGCCCAGCCTCTCGGACACCACTCGGTCGATCGCTTTTTCGTTCAGTGACGGACAGAACGACAGCGATGTTGCCACCCGCAATATCACGATCACGGAAACGCCCCAGACGCCCCTCGTCAGCGACGGCTCGCCCGCCAACACCAACTACGTGGCGGGCTCTGCAGGCATCGTCGTCAATAGCACCATCAGCGTCAGCGACGCGGACAGCCTGAAGCTGCCGGCCGGGACCGTGACAATTTCTGCCGGCTACATCGCGGGCGATACCCTGTCCTTCAATAACTCCAGTGTGTCCCTGTACGGCGACATCATCGGGAGTTACGACTCGGCGACGAGAACCTTGTCCTTGACTTCCGTGTCCGACAACGCCACCGTAGCCCAGTGGCAGAACGCACTGCGGGCCGTGACGTTCTCGGCTGGCGCCTCGACATCCGCCGGCCTGCGCGACATCACATTCTCGGTCCGGGACAGCGCCAGCACCAGCGCGCTGCTGCATCACAGCGTCCAGGTTGAAACGCCTCTGGCGGTCGCCCCTGGTGCCGGCTCCGCGTCGTTCACCAGCGGCGACAACACGATCTCCACGCCCGTCGCCGTCGACGCGGGCCTCACGCTCAGTGGCGGCAACAGCGCCACGTTGGCCAGCGCGACCGTCGCGATCACCGGCAATTTCCAGGTGAATCACGACGAACTCGTCTTTATCGGCAATCCGGCAACGTCGGGCGATATTTCCGGCGTCTACGACAGTGGCACGGGCGTCCTGACGCTGACCTCCGCGGGCGGCGCCTCGCTGGCGCAATGGCAGACCGCCTTGCGATCCATCCGCTTCACCAATGATCTGGTCGTGCCCAGCAGCGCCACGCGCACGGTCAGCTTCCAGATCAGCGATGGCACGCAGACCAGCGCCGTCGCCGCGCGCTCGGTGACCGTGACCGCGACCGACCAGACCCCATTGCTGGGCAACAGCGGCAACACCGCCCATTTTGTATCCGGCGACAACTCAGCCTCCACGCCCGTTGTCGTCAACAGCGCCATCACCGTCAGCGATGCGGACGGCGGCCCGCTGCAGCAGGCTGTCGTCACCATTTCCGGCAACTACCAGCCAACCGACCTCCTGCGTTTCGTCAACAACAATTCGGCCCTCTACGGCAACATCTTTGCTACTTACGTCAATGGCGTATTGACGTTGAACTCCAGCGGCAGCACGGCAACGCTGGCCCAGTGGCAAAACGCGCTCCAGGCAATCACGTTCACCTCGACCGCGGTCATGCCGACCACGGCCACGCGCACCGTCAGTTTCAGTGTCAGCGACGGCACAAAGATCAGCGCGGCCGCCCAGTCATCGATAACGGTTACGGCCTCCACGCAAACCCCTATCCTGTCCGGCTCGGCGGGCAGCGTTACCTTCACACAAGGCGACAACGCGCCCGGTACCGCCATCGTGATCGATGCTGGCATCATGGTCAGCGACCTCGACAGCGCCACCCTGACGCAGGCCAACGTCGTGATCGCCAGCGGTTATCACAGCAACGGCGACACGCTGCTGTTTACCAACGACGGCGCGACGATGGGCAACATTACCGGGTCCTATTCGTCCGGCGTGCTTGTGCTGACTTCCAGCAACGGCTCGGCCACGCTGGCGCAATGGCAATCCGCGCTGCGTTCCATCCGGTTCACGGACATTGCGGCGGTGCCGAGCACGACGCAGCGCACCATCAACTTCGTCATCACCGACGGCTTCAAGGTCAGCGCCAGTATCCAGCGCATGATCGATGTCCAGCGGGTTGATCAGTCGCCAGTGCTGACGAACAGCGGCGGCAGCTCAACCTTCACATCGGCCGACAACGCGCCGTCCACGCCCGTCGTGATCGATGCGTCGCTGACGCTAAGCGATCCGGACACGCCGACCATGGTCTCGGCCACGGTAAGGATCACGGGCAATTACCAGATGGGCGAGGACGTGCTGACGATGGGCGGCGGCTCGTTTGGCGACATCCAGGCGACTTTCGATGCCGCAACGGGCACGTTGACGCTGACCTCGGCCGGCGGCTCCACCACCGTGCAATGGCAGGCCGCGCTGCGCTCGGTCACCTATACCGCCACGTCGGCCGTGCCGCAGACCTTCAACCGCACCATTTCCTTCTCGGTCAACGACGGCGCCAAGTCCAGCGGCATCTCCGACAAGGCCATCATCGTCATCGCCACCCATCAGACGCCCGTGCTGGGCAGTTCTGGCGACACCTTGACCTACCTGCCGGGCCAAAGCGGCAAGATCATCGACAGCGGCCTGACGCTGACGGACCGCAATGTCGCGGGAGCTTCGCTTGTGGCGCTGACACTGGAAGCGCGGATTACGTCGGGCCTGCAGCAGGGCGACATCCTGAGCTTCGACCTGCCGCCATCGACGCTGACGAATGGGATGACCGTTACCTACGATGCCGCCGTGGGCAAGCTGACCATCGCATCCACCGGCGGCACGCTCGCGCAGTGGCAATCGCTGCTGGCCAACATCCACTTCTCGGCCGCGGCCAGCGCGCCGCTGGGTGCGCGCACAGTCGAGTTCACCATCAGCGACGGCGTCAAGACCAGCGCGCCGCTGTCCTACACCGTTGACGTCATCAGTTCGGCGCCCGCATTGTCCAGCCCCAGCACGGGCTCCGTCTCGTTCGTGGCGGGTGACAATACGTCGTCCAGCCCGGTCGTCATCGATGGCGGCCTGCTCCTTGCCTCCCCGCTCGGCAACGTCGTCGACTCGGCCGTCGTCGCCATCACGGGAAATCTGCATTCAGCCGAAGACGTTCTGTCGTTCGTCAACAACGGCCTGACCATGGGCGACATCACCGGCAGTTACAACGTGCTGACCGGCGTGCTTACCCTGAACTCGGCGAGCGGCACCGCGACGCTGGCGCAATGGCAGGCCGCGTTGCGCTCGATCACCTACGCCGACACCCGGGTCTCGCCCAATGCGGCGACGCGCACGATCAGTTTTTCCGTCAATGCCGGCCCGCAGTTCAGCAACGTCCTGACGCGCGCCATCACGGTGACGGCCACTGACCAGACGCCGTTGATCTCGTCCGGCAGCACCGGTGCGGCATCTTTCGTGGCAGGTGACAACACGGCTTCGACGCCCGTGACCGTGGACAGCGGCATTGCGCTGTCCGACCTCGATAACGCGACGCTGGCCTCGGCCACCGTGCAGATCGGCGCCGGCTTCCGTGCCGGCCAGGACGTGCTTGCGTTCGCCAACGATGGCGTGACGATGGGTAATATCGTCGCAGCCTACGACGCGGTCAACGGCACGCTGACGCTGACCTCGGCCGGCGGCACCGCCACGCTGGCGCAATGGCAGGCTGCGCTGCGCGCCGTCACCTATCGCAACACGGCCGTTACGCCAGATACCGTCACCCGCAGCATCGGCTTTGCGGTCAACGACGGCATCAAGCGCAGCACCACGCTCACGCGCGACGTCACCGTCACCGCCACCGATCAGACGCCGGTGATTTCCTCCGGCAGCACCGGTGCCGCGTCCTTCGTCTCGGGCAACAACACGGTCTCGACGCCCGTGACCGTGGATGGCGGCATCACGCTGTCCGACCTGGACAACGCGACGCTGGCCTCGGCCACCGTGCAGATCGGCGCCGGCTTTCATGCCGGCCAGGACGTGCTTGGCTTTACCAATGACGGCCTGACGATGGGCAACATCGCCGCCACGTACGATGCGGCTCATGGCACGCTGATGCTGAACTCGGCGGGCGGCACCGCCACGCTTGCACAGTGGCAGGCCGCGCTGCGCGCCGTCACCTACCTCAACACGGCCATCACGCCCGATACCGCAAACCGTAGCATCGGCTTTGCGGTCAGCGACGGCGCCAAGGCCAGCGCGATCCACACGCGCGACGTCACCGTCACCGCCACCGGTCAAACGCCGGTGATTTCGTCCGGCAGCACTGGCGCGGCGCCATTCATCTCGGGCGACAACATGGCCTCGACGCCGGTGGCCATCGACACCGGCATTGCGCTGTCCGACGCTGACAACGCAACGCTGACCTCGGCCACCGTCCAGATCGGCGCGGGATTCGTTGCCAGCGAGGACCTGCTTGGCTTCATCAACGACGGCCTGACGATGGGCAACATCGCCGCCACCTACGATGCGGCCCACGGCACGCTCACGCTGACCTCGGCCGGCGGCTCCGCCACCCTGGCGCAATGGCAGGCCGCGCTGCGCGCCATCACCTACACCAACACCGCCATCACGCCCGATGCCGTCACCCGCAGCATCGGCATTGCGGTCAACGACGGCGCCCAGACCAGCGCGGTCTTCTCGCGCGATGTCGCCATCACCGCAGTGCGGCAGACGCCGCACCTGAGCGACGACGGCGCATCGCCCGTCTACACCGCCAGCCAGGATGCCAGCCCGGTCGCGGTGGGCACCGGCATTACGCTGACCGACCGCAATGCCACGCCGCCCACCACGGCCACCGTGTCCTTCAGCGGTACGTTCGATCCGCAACGCGATGTGCTGGGCTTCGCGGCAACCGCGCAAACCGGCGACATCGTGGCCAGCTACGATCCCGCATCGGGCGTGCTGACGCTGCGCTCGGTCAATGGCGCGGCGACGGTAGCGCAGTGGCAGGCCGCACTGGCCGCGGTCACCTACCGCGACTCGCAGGCCGAATCCACCGACGGCACGCGCACGCTGTTGTTTAGCGTGGCCAATGGCGACAAAACGAGCGCAGCCCTGCAGCGCACGCTCCACATCGAAGGCGTGTCCGCGTCCAGCCAGGTTGGCGTTCCCATCCTGCCGCAGCCGCAGCAGAATGTGGACACGGCGCTTCGGGATGACAACGGCGATACGTCCGAGCGCTATCTGAATCCCGCCCAGGCGCCGGCCATCGAGACGGGCGTGTATGAATTGCCCACCGGGCGCGTGGGAGACGCAAGCACGCCCTTCTACACGCTCGTTGCGCAAGAAGGCCGTAACCCAGGCATGGCGCCGAGCCCGGTGGGCGTCCCCAAGATCGAGCGCGTCACCGGCGATTTCCGTTACATCCCGCCGGAGCTCGACTTCACCTCGCGCGTCCAGGCGTTGCCTTCCGTCGACATCCCACAGCGATATGTCGCTGGCGTTGCGTTCTCGGTGGTCGTGAAGATGCCGTTCGTGATGGATGCGCAGGCGATGCGCGCCGACCTTCACTCCATCACCACCGCAAGATTGCCCGGCGGCGCCCCGCTACCGGCCTGGCTGCACTACGACGCCGATTCCGGCGAGCTGACAGGCACGCCCCCGGCTGGTGTAGACCAGCTGCGCATCGTGCTTCAGGCCGGCGGCTTCAGCCGAGAGTTCGTCCTGCACTTCGAGGCCCGGGGCAACCAGCCGGCCGCCCCGGCCCGCCCCGGCATCAGCGAGCCCCGCGCCGCGTTGCCCGCCGCCAAGGACTCGCTGGCCGCGCAATTCGCCAACGCGATGGCTGCCTTGCACATTTCGCACAACGACGCGGCGCCGTCTGCGGCCCCCCACACTGCAACCGAGCACCGGTCATGACCCAAGGTTTCGCCCTTACCCCCGCATTTACTCCGATGAGAAACGCCGACGTGAACAAGAAGACGCCCCAGGGACGCGTGCCGCGCCCCGCCCTGATCGCCGCCGCCCTCGCCCTGGTCTGGCTGACCGGCTGCGCGATCAAGCCCCAGCCGTTCACGGAGATCGATCGCGCCGCCACGGCCAGTGCCGAGCGCGCCAAACTGTTCGACCAGCAAGAGCCCGTCAGCGGTCCCATCACGCTGGACCAGGCCATGGCGCGCGCGGTCCGCTATAACCTGGACCATCGCCTGAAGATGATGGAAGAGGCGCTGTCGCAGCGGCAACTTGACCTGTCCAACTTCAACCTGCTTCCCAAGCTGACCGCGCAGGCGGGCTACAACCACCGCAACCACCCGCTGGCCTCCGGTTCGGAAGGCCTGTATACCGGCGAAGAGTCGCTGATCCCGTCCTTTTCGACCGATCAGAACAGCCGCACTGCCGACCTGAACCTGTCGTGGAACCTCCTGGACTTCGGCGTCAGCTACTTCGAGGCCAAGCAGCAAGCCGACCACGTGCTGGTGCTGGAACAGCGCCGCCGCAAGGTCGTGCAGCTTCTCATGCAGCAGGTGCGTGAAAGCTACTGGCAGACCTTGGGCGCACAACGCCTGCGCGACCGCGTCGGCCCGTTGCTGGAGCAGGCACGCGTGGCGTTGGAAGACTCGCGCCGCGAGCAGGCGCAGGGTCTGCGCTCGCCGATCACCACGCTGACCTACCAGCGCATCCTGCTGGACCTGATGCGCCAGCTGGAAGTGGTACGCACCCAGCTGGAAGAAGCCAAGCCGCGCCTGGCCGCGCTGATGAACCTGGACCCCAGCTCGGACTTCACGCTGGCCGGCAGCGACAGCTTCCAGGTGCCGGCATTCGACATGCCGATGGACAAGATGGAAGACATGGCGCTGCAGCGCCGTCCCGAGCTGGTCGAGGCCAGCTACAACGAACGCATCAGCGTAAATGAAACGCACAAGGCCATTGCCAAGCTGTTGCCTGGCATCGAGCTGAGCCTGGGAACGCATTACGACAGCAACAGCTTCCTGGTTTACAACACCTGGCAGTCCGCCGGCGTCAGCATCAGCTGGAACCTGTTGAACGCATTGAACGCGGGCAACATCCGCGGCGCGGCGCAGGCCCAACTGGATGTGGCCCAGGCGCAGCGCATGGCGCTGAGCATGGCCGTGCTGTCGCAGGTGCACCTGTCGCGCAGCCAGCTTGCCGCCAAGACCCGCCAGTTCGATCTGTACAAGCAGGCCAACGACGTCGACCAGCAGCTTCTCACGCACACCCACAATGCCACCGTCGCCACGGCGCAGGGCAAACTGGACGAGATTCGCGCGGCCACGGCGGCAATGATGTCCGAGCTGCGCGTGTACCAAAGCTATGGCGAGCTGGAAAGCGCTTACGGCCAGATGCTGGCCACGCTTGGCCTGGACCCGTTGGGCGAGAAGCTGGCGAGCAACGATCTGGCATCGGTGGAAGCATCGATCGCCCAGGAACAGAAGCGATGGGGCGCGCTGGCGAGCGGCGCGAATGCGCCCGGCGCCGATACGGCGGCCGCTGCGCAAAAGTCCGCGCTGGCCGCCGCGGCGCCTGCCACCTCGATGCCCGGGACCATTCAGAAATGACGCGCTTTTTTCACGGCCGGGCGGTTGGCGCGGCCGCGTTGCTGCTTGCCACGCGACTGGCGCTGGCAGCGCCGGATGCCGTGGCGCCCGCCGCGGCACCGGCGGCCGACGAACCGGGCTCGAAGATCCGAGTCCAGCTGGTGGCCCGCGACCAGGTCGAGGTCTCGAGCGAAATCTCGGCCAAGATCGCATCGCTGCCCTACCGCGACGGCGACATGTTCCGTGCCGGCGACATGCTGGTCACACTGGATTGCTCGCTGTTCAACGCCCAACTGCGCAAGGCCCAGGCCGACGCCGCGGGCGCAGGCGAACTGCTCGCCGTGAACCGCAAGCTGCGCGCCACGAACTCGATCGGCGACCTGGAGGTGCAGCAGGCTCAGGCCAAGCACAATTCCAGTTCCGCGGACGTTGCCTACATGCAGGCGACCGTGCGCAAGTGTGCCATCGCCGCGCCCTTCGATGGCCGGGTCTCCAAGCGCAGCGCGTCGCCGCAGCAATTTGCCGAGCCGGGCAAGCCCCTGCTGACGATCGTCGACACCAGCCATCTGGAACTGAAGATGATCGTGCCGTCCAAGTGGCTGGTCTGGCTGAAGCCCGGCCATGCGCTGAGCGTGCAGGTCGACGAGTCCGGCAAAGCCTATCCCGCCAAGGTGGCACGCATCGGCGCCCGGGTCGATCCGGTCACGCAGACCGTTGACGTGACGGCTGCCTTGACGACGGGCGCGGCCGAGCTCTTGCCCGGCATGAGCGGCTGGACGACCTTCGCGCGCTGACGGCAACACGGTATCGGCATGACCGCATCACAGACGGCGAACGACGCCACGCAACAGGTCCGGCTGGACGGCAGGCAGTTCGCGCTGCTATGGCAGCTATCGTCCCGCGCACGCGCGGCCGCCAGTGAGAAGACGCTGGGCTTCACCCTGGTCAATGAAACCCTGGGGCTGGTGCCGTATCGGCAGGCCGCCTGGTGGCGCGGCGACGCGCCGGGTCATATTGCGGCGGTCTCGGGCCTGCCGCAAAGCGATCCCAACGCTCCCTACGTGCAGTGGCTGAGCGCGGTGTGCAAGGTGTTGGCCCGTGGACCTCGGTCCACGCCGCCGGACACCGCCAAGGTGCAAGGCCAGCCGGCCCCCGTCCTGCCCCGCCGCCCGCAGGTGCGCACGTTCACCGCCGAAGACCTGCGCGCCGATGCGCCGCACCTGGCCGACGAATGGAGTGCCTGGTGGCCGGCGCACGCCGCATGGCTGCCGCTAGCCGACCGCACGGGCCGGCCCCTGGGTGGCGTGGTGTTCGCGCGCGAGCAGGCCTGGTCCCCGGTGGATTCGGTGCTGCTGGCCGAACTGGGACAGGTCTGGGCGCATGGCTTCGAAGCCTTCGCGCCGCGCGCCACCTGGCGCGCCCGCGCCCGCAGCGCGCTGCGTCCCGGCCGTACGCAACGGCGGGTGCTGCTCGCCCTTGCAGGCTTGTGCCTGATTCCGGTGCGGCTGACGGTGCTGGCCCCGGCGGACGTCACCCCGCAAGACGCCTACGTGGTTCGATCGCCACTTGACGGCGTCATCGACCAGCTGCACATCAAGCCGAACCAGGCCGTCGATAGCGGAACCCCGCTGCTGAGCCTGGACGCCACCACGCTGCGCTCGCGCCATGCGCTGGCCGACAAGAATTTCGCCACTGCGCAAGAGGAATACCGGCAGACGGCCCAGCTGGCCGTCACCGACGACCGTACCCGTCTGGACATGGTGGAACGCCAGGGCAAGCTCGACCAGAGCCGCGTCGAGCTGGACTACACCGCGCGCCAGTTGGCGCGTGTGAATGTCAACGCGCCGCGCGCGGGCGTGGCGATCTTCAGCGACCCCAACGAGTGGACCGGCAAGGCCGTGGCGGTGGGCGAGAAGATTCTGCTGCTGGCTGATCCCGCACGCGTGCAGGTGACCGCCTGGCTGCCGGTGGCCGACAACATCGACGTGCAACCCGGCACGCCCCTGACGTTCTATCCCAAGAGTTCACCGCTGTCGAGCTACGACGCGCGAATCGAATCGGTGGCCTGGCGCGCCGAACCCACGCCCGATGGGGTGTTGGCCTATCGGGTGCGCGCCAGCCTGCATGCCGACGGCACGCAGCCGCCGCTGGGCTCCATGGGGACGGCCCGCATCCAGGGCTCTTGGGTACCGGCCATTTATTACGTGCTGCGCCGCCCGCTGACCCAGGCCCGCCAGTGGCTGGGTTGGTAGCGCCACTGTCACCATGGCCCGCCTTCCCCAACTCCGCCAGGAACTGACGCTGACGCCGGGCGCCGCCACGCCCGACGGCGCACCGACCTGGATGCTGCATGACCCCGCCGCTAACCGCTTTTTCCAGATCGGCTGGCCCGCGTTCGAAATCCTGTCGCGCTGGCCCCTGGACGATGCGCAGGCCATTGTGAACGCCGTCAACCGCGACACCACGCTGACCGTCACGCTGGACGACCTGGAGGCGCTGGCGCGCATGCTGCGCCAGCAGAACCTGCTGGTGTCCGAAACCAGCGCCGATACCGAGCGGCTGCAACAGCACGAGGCCGCGCAGCAGACTTCGCGAGCGATGTGGCTGCTCAAGCACTACCTGATGATCCGGATTCCGCTATGGCATCCGATGGGTTTCCTGCGCGCTACCGCGCGCCACGTGTCGTTCGCCTTCCGCCCGGCGTTCTGGTGGCTGGTCGCGGCAGTTGCGCTCGTCGGCCTGGTCCTGGCCTCGCGGCGCTGGGACGAATTCCTGCACACCTTCCAGGGTTACGCCGACTGGCGCGGCCTGATCGGCGTAGGCATCGCCCTCGGATTTGCCAAGATCCTGCACGAACTGGCGCATGCCTATACGGCGCAACGCCATGGATGCCGGGTTCCGACGATGGGCGTGGCGCTGCTGGTGATGTTTCCGATGCTGTACACCGACACGACCGAGGCGTGGAAGGTACAGGGCCGACGCGAACGCCTTCAGATCGGTGCGGCCGGCATGCTTAGCGAACTTGCGCTCGCCGCCTTCGCCACGCTGGCGTGGAGCCTGCTGCCGGACGGCCCGCTACGGTCCGGCGCTTTCCTGCTTGCCACCACGACGTGGGTAGCCACGTTGGCGATCAACGCCAGCCCGTTCATGCGCTTTGACGGCTACTTCCTGCTGTCGGATTGGCTGGAGATGCCAAACCTGCATGACCGCGCTTTTGCCATGGGCCGCTGGTGGCTGCGCGAGCGGCTGTTCGGACTGGGCGATCCGCAGCCCGAACCGTGCAGCACGCAGCGACGACGCTTCCTGGTCGCCTTTTCGTTCGCCACCTGGCTATATCGCCTGATGGTGTTCATGGCGATTGCGCTGATCGTTTATCACGCCTTTTTCAAAGTCCTCGGCATGCTGTTGTTCTGCGTCGAGTTGTGGTGGTTCATCCTGCGCCCCGTGTGGAACGAGGTCAAGGCGATCGGTTCGCGTCGTGAGGACCTGCACTGGAGTTTCCAGACGGTGCGCAGTGCGCTGCTGGGCGCGGCGGTCGTGGCATTCTTTGTCGTGCCCTGGCATGCCGGCGTCAGCGCGCCGGCCGTGCTGGGACCGCAGCGGGCGCAAGGGCTGTACACGGTGGCGGCTGGCTATCTGGCCGACACCCCGCCGCCCGCTCGCGACGGCCAGCGCGTCCAGGCCGGCGATGTCCTGGCCGTGCTGGTGTCTCCCGACCTGCAGGCCACGCTCGCGGCCGCCACGGCCGAAGAAAAGCAGTTGCGGTGGCAAGTCGAACAGCAACCCTTCGACGACCGCCTGCGCCAGCAAGGCACGGCGCTGACAAGCCGATGGTCCGCCGCGCGCGAAACCGTGGCGGGTCTGCAAGCGCAGATCGCGCAGCTGAGCGTGCGCGCCCCTTTCGACGGCATCGTGCAGGCCGACGGTGAAGGACAGGCGCCAGGCACTTGGCTGCCACGCGGAGAACGGCTGTACGACCTGGTCGCGCCGGATGGAGTGAAGGGCAATGCTTACGTGGGAGAAGAAGCGGTTGCGCGGCTGGCGCCGGGGCAATCCGCCGTGTTCGTCGCGAGCCTGCCCGAAATGGCCGCCCGCACCTGCCGCGTCCAGGCCATCGACCCCGTCAACGTATCCACGCTGGATGAGCTCAGCGTTGCCAGCACGTACGGCGGTCCGATTCCGGCGGAGCGGGACGCAAAGACGCATGGGCTGGTGCCTTTGCGCGCAACCTGGCAGGTACGCTTTGCGGACTGCGACGGGGCACCTGGCATGGACCGCGAGCTGAACGGCACCGCGCAACTGGGCGCGGGGCGCCAGAGCTTCATCGGCGCGGGCATCCGCCTTGCGGTCGCGACGCTGCAACGGGAAATTGGCTTCTGACGGAATCCATGCCGGTCTGGGCCGGATCGCGCCAGCCTGCCGGCTGGCCGCGCCGTGCTAGGCTGGCGGCCTTCTCCCATCAGGAACCTGCATGCCGCCCGCCATCCGTCTTGGCCCGCTTGTTTTCCCCGCCGAACTCGCCGTCCTGGCCGCCGCCGCCCTTGTTGGACTGCTCGCGGCGCACCTGCTGAACCGCACCGGCCGGGATGGCCGCCGCGCCGACGTCTCCGGCGTGCTGTGGGGCGCCCTGATCGTGGGTCTGCTGGCCGCACGGCTGGGCTTTGTCTGGCAATACCGGGATCCGTTCGTACAGAACCCCTTGGCCGTGTTGGACGTGCGCGACGGCGGTTGGGCCGGCACATGGGGTCTGGCGGCCGCCTGGATCTATGCCGTGGCGGCCATGCTGCGCCGCGGCGTGCCAAGGCCGGCCGTCATCGGCGCCCTGGCGTTGGCCACGGCCACCTGGCTTGCTGGGGGCCGCCTGCTGGCGCCGCCGGATCAACCGCCGCCGGCGCTCGCGCAGCTTCGCCTGCAGGACCTGAACGCCGTCCCCGTGGCGCTATCCGCCTATCAAGGCAAGCCCACTGTCGTCAATCTGTGGGCAAGCTGGTGCCCGCCGTGCCGGCGCGAGATGCCTGCCTTCGAAGCGGCGCAAGCTGCTCACCCGGACGTGCACTTCGTGTTCCTGAACCAGGGCGAAGCCCCGCCCGAGATCACGCAATACCTGCGTCAGCACGCGCCGGCGCTTCAAAACGTGCTGATGGACCCGGCTAGCGACGCGTCACGCCAGCTCAGCAACCGTGGCCTGCCGGCAACGCTATTCCTGGATGCCAGTGGACGGATGGTGGACCTGCGCGTGGGCGAATTGTCGGCCGCCACGCTGGCCCAACGTCTGGATGCCTTACGCGCCGCGTCCAGCAAGCCGTGAAGCGCGTTGCAGGAATTCGGCGTTCAATTCCCTGACATCCACGACGCCCAGCAGGCCCATGTCGCGCTTGACTTCCTCGGCGATCAGCGCAATTGCGTGCGCCACGCCGCGCTGCCCCGCGACCGTCGCCGCATAGTTGAACGGGCGCCCCACGAACACGCAGCGCGCGCCCAGCGCCAACGCCTTGATCACGTCCGTTCCGCGGCGCACGCCGCTGTCCAGCATCACCTCCATGCGGCCGCCCACCGCGTCCACGATGGCGGGCAAGGCGTGCAGCGGCGGCACGCTGCCGTCCAGCTGCCGGCCACCGTGGTTGGACACGATGATGCCGTCCATGCCCAGCGCAAGCGCCGTCCGCGCGTCGTCGGGATGCAAGACGCCCTTGAGCACCATCTGCCCCCGCCAGCGCCGTCGGATGGCGGCCACGTGTTCCCAGTTCAGGTGGCCGCGGTCGGAGAAGTCGCGCAGCACGCTGGCCGACAGGATCGGCGCGCCCCGGGTCGCATAGTTGTTCTCGAAGTGCGGCATGCCGTGACGCACCAACGTGCGCAGGAATGTGCCGAAGAGCCACCGGGGATGCGTCAGCCCCTGCCACGCCAGGCCCAGGCTTGGCCGCAGCGGCGTCGAAAACCCGGCGCGCACATTGTTCTCGCGATTCGCGGCCACGGGCGTGTCGACCGTCAGGACGAGCGTGCCGACGCCGGCCGCCGCCACGCGATCGATGAGCGCGGCGATCTGTGCGTCGTCGCCGGGCAGATAGGCCTGAAACCAGGTGCCCGGCGCCTGCTCCATCACGGTTTCCAGCCGGATCAGCGACGAACCGCTCATGATGCAGGGCACGCCGGCATCCGCGGCCGCCTTGGCCATCACGATATCGCCGCGGTAACCGGATATCGCCGAAATGCCCATGGGCGCCACGCCCACGGGCGCCGCGAAGGCCCGGCCCAGCACTGTACACCGGGTGCTACGCGCGGACACGTTCACCAGCACCTTGGGCAGAAAACCATATTCGGCAAACGCCTCGCGGTTGCCGCGTTCCGAATGGCCGTCCTCGACCGCGCCTGACACGTACGCATAGATGGGTTTGGGCAGCCGCTTTCTGGCGGCGGCTTCGAAGTCGTGCAGACTGAGCATGCGGCGCAGCGGATCGGGCATGTGGGCTCCTCGGGGCGCTCGCGCGACGAGCGGCCGTCCTGTCGTTGTCGGTATTGGCGGGGACTATAGGCGCGACGGCAGTTTGAATAAAGTGACTTTATTGATCTTGTTCCCTACACTTTTATTCGCCCTCACCATCCTGCGCCGCCGGATTGCATCCTCTCATGACGCTCAAGCAACTCGAAGCCTTCTACTGGGCCGCCACCTGCAAGAACTTCGCCATCGCCGCGAACCGGCTGAATATTTCGGTTTCGTCGTTGTCCAAGCGGATCGGCGAACTGGAATCATCCATCGGGGCCGAACTCTTCAGCCGCAGCGCCCGTAGCGCCACGTTGACCGCGCTGGGCGAACAGCTGGTGCCGCACGCCAAGGATCTGCTGCGCAACGCCGACCAGTTCATGCAGCAGGCCAGCAACAACCTCAGCTATTCGGGCCGCTGCCGGTTTGGCGCGGGCGAGCTGACGTCACTGACCTGGATGGCCCGCCTGATTGAAGTGATTCAACTCGACCACCCCGATCTGCTGGTCGAGCCCTTCGTGGGCGTGGGCGAACTGGTCGAGCGCGGCCTGGAAGAAGGCGAACTCGACTTTGCCGTCATCGCGGGCCCCTCTTCCCGGCCGTCGATCGCGTCGCGCGTCATCGGCAGCGCCCACTTCGAATGGGTGGCCGCGGCCGGCGCCGTCCCCAATCCCCAGACGCTCACCCCCGCCGACCTGCCCGGCCTGACGCTCATCACCCTGCCGCAAAGCTCGGGCGCCATCCGCGTCCTGGACGACTGGCTGACCGAGCAACGCGTGTCGCCCGGCCGCAACCAGTGCTGCAACGGTTGGGGCGGCATCGCGGCGATGCTCCGCCAAGGCCTGGGGCTGGGCTTCCTGCCATCGGCCTGGGCACGCATCCTGATCGACCGGGGCGACTTGCACCCCCTGCCCGGATTCGCGCCCCTGCGCCCGCTTACCTACACCTTCCAATGGCGCCGGGACGACACGAGGCCCATGTTGGAAACGCTGCGCGCGCACGCCGAGGCCTGCCTGGATTTTCATGCGCCCTCGGGAATGGTGTGAGCGGAACTGCCCCTAAGCGAAGGTCTCGACAGTTTCACAAAAGCGTTCTATTGAGCAGAAAATTATTCGCTTTATCTCCCCTTTTGGCGGGCGTAGAGTCCAGTCGGACTGACTTGGAGATAAGGCCCCATGCCGGATTCCGGATTCCCCCCGCACGACCGCCCCGCCCGGCTTGTTCGCCTGGACCTGTGGCTGAACCCCGTATTTGACGAAATCATCGGCGCCACGCCCGGCATCGCGCTGTCGGTGCTTCCCGCGAAGGGCGACGACGCCCGCACGCTTGCCGGATTGAAATCCGCTCATGCCTACCATGTGTCCGCGGCCAAGGACGAGCTGCCGCGCCAGTGGTTTGTCGGCGAATCATTGATCGCGCAGTGCCCGAACCTCGTGTGCGTCTCGTCGGGCGGCGCGGGCTACGACACCATCGATGTGCCAGCCTGCACGGCCGCCGGCATCGCCGTCGTGAACCAGGCCGGCGGTAACGCCGAGTCCGTGGCCGAACACACCTACGCGCTGCTGCTGGCCGTGCAACGCCGGATCGTCGAATCGCATAACCGCCTGCGCCATGACACCGGCTTTTCGCGCGAAGACCTGATGGGCCACGAGATCCACGGCGCGGTCATCGGCTTGGTGGGCATTGGCAAGATCGGCACCTGCGTGGCCCGCATTGCCCAAGGCTTTGGTCTGCGCGTCATCGCCCACGATCCGCTGCTGAACGCCGCGACCATCCGCGCGCGCGGCGCTGAACCGGTCGGGCTGGACGAACTGCTGTCGCAGTCCGATATCGTCTCGCTGCATTGCCCGCTGGACGCCTCCACGCGCGGCCTGTTCGGCGCGCGCGCCTTTGCGGCGATGAAACCCGGCGCGGTGTTCATTTCGACGGCCCGTGGCGGCATTCATGACGAAAGCGCGCTGCATGACGCGTTGCGGGGCGGACACCTGCGAGGCGCCGGGCTGGACGTATGGGAGCAGGAACCGCCCGACCGGTCGGCCCCGCTGCTGGCATTGAACAACGTCGTCGCCACCTTCCACACCGCGGGCGTCACGCACGAAGCGCGCCGTAGCGTCGCCCGTTCCTCGGCAACGCAGCTTGCCGCCATGCTGCGCGGCGAGCGGCCGCCGCAACTCGTCAACCCGGAGGTCTGGCCCCGGGCCGCCGAGCGCATTGCCAGCCTGACATAACAACGCGGCATTCGTGCCTGCCCGCGCCGCAAGGCACGCGACAGGCCGTGACCGCCAAAACATCCAAAGGAGACAACCATGCAACAACAGACCAAGCGCCGCACGCTGCGCACCCTGGCTACCCTGCTTGCAGGCGCCGCCCTGTTTTCCGGCGCCGCGCAAGCGGCCGGCTATCCCGAACGGCCGATCAACCTGATCGTGTCTTACGGACCGGGCGGCGGCACCGACCTGGTCGCCCGGATGATGGCGCCCTTCCTGCAAAAGTACCTGGGCGGCGACGCGCGCATCGTGGTGCTGAACCGGCCGGGCGCGGGCGGCGCCATCGGCTTTGCCGAACTGGCGCGCGCTCAGCCGGACGGCTACACCATCGGCTTCATCAACACGCCGAATCTGCTGACGATTCCCATCGAGCGCAAGACGGACTTCACGTGGCAAAGCTACGATCTGCTCGGCAACCTGATCGATGATCCGGGCGCGTTCTCGGTGCTGAACGACAATCCGATCAAAAACCTGGCGGAATTGGCTGCCTATGCAAAGCAGAATCCCGGCAAGGTCACCGTCGGCACAACGGGCACCGGCTCGGACGACCACCTGGCCATGCTCCGCTTCGAACGTACGTCAGGCACCAAACTGAGCCACATCCCGTACAAGGGCGCCGGAGAGGTGCGCGGCGCGTTGGCAAGCGGCGAGATCACGATCGGCGCCATCAACGTGGGCGAGGCGCTTCAGTACCGGAAAGGGGGCACGCCGCTGCGCTTTTTGGGACAGATGGGCAATACCCGCTCTGCCGCGCTGCCCGACGTGCCCACCTTCAAGGAACAGGGGTTCGACTTCGAACTGGCTTCGCTGCGCGGCCTGGCCGCACCCAAGGGCTTGCCCGACGAGGTCCGCACGAAGCTGGTTTCGGCCGTCCAGCGCACGGTGGAAGATCCCCAATTCCAGGCCAAGGCCCGCGAGATGTTTGCACCGCTGCGCTACCTGCCGCCCGCGGAATACGCCAAGGAACTTTCGGCGGGTGAAGCGCAATTCCGCCAGCTCTGGAAGGAAGCGCCCTGGCTCGACAAGTAATCCGGCCGGGCAAAGGCCGTATGGCCTTGCCCGGCTTGCACAAGCCCCATCACCGCATCGCGGCCAGCATCAGATCCAGATTCTGCACTGCCGCGCCCGATGCGCCCTTGCCCAGGTTGTCGAACACGGCGGTCAGCAGCACCTGACCGTGCTCAGCATTGCCATACACGCCCAGCCGCAGGTCGTTCGTGCCGTTCAGCGCCTGGGGATCCAGGTTCGCGTGCGTGGCGGCCTCGTCGCGCGGCACGACTTGAACATGGGCGGCGCCCGCGTAGTGCTGTTGCAGACAATCGTGCAGCGCCGCGGCGTCCACGCCTGCGGGCAGCAGGCGCAGGTGCAGCGGCACGGTCAGGACGATGCCCTGGCGGAAAGCGCCGTAAGACGGCACGAACACCGGACGCTGCGTAAGGCCCGCATGCCGCTCGATCTCGGGCGTGTGCTTGTGAGCCAGACCCAGGCCGTACACCTGAAACGCGAGTCCGCGCGCGCCTTCCGCGCCTTCGTAGGCATCGACGCTGGCGCGCCCGCCTCCCGAGTAGCCGGACACGGCGTTGATGACCGCCGCATAGTCGGCGGGCACCAGCCCGGCCTGCACCAGCGGCCCCAGCAGCGCGATGGCGCCGGTGGGATAGCAGCCCGGGTTGCTGACCCGCAGCGCGTGCGCAATCCGCTCGGCCTGACCCGCGCGCATTTCCGGAAAACCATAGACCCAACCCGCGTCCGTGCGGTGCGCGGAACTGGCATCGATGATGCGGACCTTGGGATTGACGACCGAGGCGGCGGCCTGCCGCGCCGGTTCGTCGGGCAGGCAGAGAATCGCGATGTCGCTGGCGTTGATCGCCTCGGCGCGGCGCTGCGGGTTCTTGCGGTCGGTCTCGGGCAGCGTCAGCAGCCGCAGGTCGGTGCGGCCGTGCAGCCGCTCGTGGATCTGCAGGCCTGTCGTGCCCTGGTCGCCGTCGATGAAAACTAGAGGTTGGGTCATGATGCGGTCCGGATGGTTCGGCGTTGCCTGATCTCTTCAGGAATGAACGTCATCTTCGATCCCGCCGCCAGATAAGAAAAGTCGAATATCATGATCGTTTGATTCAGGTTTCCTGAACGATGTAGGCACGGCGCCGCCAACACCGAAACCCATCCCGGAATCCCTCATGCGCGAAATCAGCCTGGACCGTCTGCGCACCCTCGTCGCCATCGCCGACCTCGGGTCGTTTGCCGACGCCGCGCGTGCGCTGCATCTGGCGCCGCCCACCGTGAGCCTGCACGTGTCAGACCTGGAAGCCCGTGTCGGCGCGCCGCTGCTGACGCGCAAACGCGGTCAGGTCAGGCCCACGCCCATCGGCGAAACGTTGCTGGAACGGGCGCGCCGCCTGCTGGCGGAGGCGGACCAGGCGCTGGACGACGTGCAGCGGCAGGTGCAAGGGCTGGCGGGCCGCGTGAGGCTCGGGGCCTCGACCGGGGCCATCGCGCATCTGCTGCCGCAAGCGCTGGAGACGCTGGGCCGCGATCATCCCGGCATCGACGTTCAGGTGGCGGTGCTGACCTCGCAGGAGACGCTGCTGAGGCTGGCCGAAGGGACACTGGACGTGGGACTGGTCGCGCTGCCACAGCCGCCCATGACGGGACTCGTGCTGCGACCGTGGCGCCGCGATCCGGTGATGGCCTTTCTGCCCGCGTCCTGGAAAGCGCCCGCGCGCCTCACGCCCGCGTGGCTGGCCGAGCGGCCGCTGATCCTGAACGACGCCAGCACGCGCCTGTCGCGGCTGACGGGCGAATGGTTCATGGCCGCCGGCCTGAACCCCCGCGCGCGCATCCAGTTGAACTACAACGACGCCATCAAGAGCCTGGTGGCTGCCGGTTATGGCGCGACCTTGTTGCCGCATGAGGCGACCGCGCCGCAACCCGATCCGCGCGTCATCATGCGGCCGGTGCGGCCGGCCTTATGGCGGCCGCTGGGCATCGCGCATCGCGCCGGGCAAGTGGAAGCGGCCACGCAGCACGTGCTGGACGTGTTGTGGGAATTGCGCGCATCGGGCGGCAAGGCCGCGGCGGCGTAATCGAACCGCCTCAGCCCGTCTTGCGCAGCGCGCCCGGCGCAGACGCCGCCCGGCGGAAAAACGCCGCCCGCTGGCTTTCCTCGCGCAACCGGCGCGCGCGCGAGCGGAACAGGTCCTTACGGCCCACGATGCCCAGCAACCGGCCGGAATCGCGGTCGATGATCGGAACGCGCCCCGCCCCGGACAACGCCATGCGGTCGGCGATCTGGCTGGCCAGTTCATCGGGATGGCCGAACACCAGTTCGCGCCCGTCCAGCGCCTGCGCCAGCGTCCGGTCGTCCGGCTCGCCTTGCAATGCCCACGCCAGCGTGTCGGCGCGCGTCACCTCGCCCACCACGGCACCTTGCGCGTCCAGCACCGGATAGCTCGTGTGGACGGGCTGCGCGGTGCTGAAATGCGTCACGGCCTGCGCCACCGTCATCGTGTCGGGCAGCGTCTGCACCGGGCTTGTCATCACGTCGGCGACACGCAAGAGGTCAAAGGGATCCACGCGATATTCGCGGCTGATATGGTGGCCGCGGCGTGCGATCTTCTCGGTCAGGATCGACCGCTTGAGCAGCAGCACGGTCACGCCATAGGCAAACACGCACGCCGACAGCACCGGCAAGAGCGCCTGCAGGTTGCCGGTCAGCTCCACGGCAAAAAGCGTTGCCGTCAGCGGCGCGCGCATCGTGCCGCCCATCATCGCCGCCATGCCCACCAGGGCCCAGAACCCCGGGTCTGCCTGCGGCAGCACGGGCGACGCCAGCGCGCCCAGCGCGCCGCCAAAGATCAGCAGCGGGGCCAGCACGCCGCCGGACGTGCCCGACCCCAGCGCAATCGACCAGATCGCAACCTTGACCACCAGCAGCACCAGCACCGCCTGGAACGCCAGATCGCCCGCCAGCATGTGGCGGATGTTGTCGTAGCCCACGCCCAGCGCGGCGGGTTCGATCAGGCCGCCGATGCCGATGGCCAGTCCGCCGATGGCGGGCCACCACATCCAGTGGATGGGCAGCTTCTCGAACAGGTCTTCGGCCGCATACACCAGCGACGTAAGCACGCCGGACCCAAGGCCCGCCAGCACGCCGACCGCGGCGCACGCCACCAGATGCCACGGCGTGAAGGCAAACGTGCCGGCATACGCAAAGATCGGGCCGGGCTCCATGACGAAGGCGCGCGTTGCCGCCGCCACCAGCGCGGCCACGGCCACGGGCAGGAAACTGCGCGGCTTCCATTCGAAGAGCAGCAGTTCAACCGCCAGCAACACCGCGGCCAGGGGCGTTCCAAAGATGGCCGTCATGCCGGCCGCCGCGCCGGCGACCAGGAGCGTCTTGCGTTCGCCGTCGTCCAGGTGGATGGTCTGCGCCAGCAGCGACCCGATCGCGCCGCCCGTCATGATGATGGGTCCTTCGGCGCCGAACGGGCCGCCGGTGCCGATGGACACCGCCGACGACACGGGCTTGAGCACCGCCACCTTCGGCTGGATGCGGCTCTTGCCGATCAGGATGGCTTCCATGGCTTCGGGGATGCCGTGGCCGCGGATCTTTTCTGAGCCGTAGCGCGCCATGAGGCCGATGATGAGGCAGCCGAT
Source organism: Achromobacter mucicolens (assembly GCF_029866465.1). Classification (NCBI taxonomy): domain Bacteria; kingdom Pseudomonadati; phylum Pseudomonadota; class Betaproteobacteria; order Burkholderiales; family Alcaligenaceae; genus Achromobacter; species Achromobacter mucicolens. Next base: position 2,928,037 of record NZ_CP123364.1, read on the forward strand.
CATCGGGATGGCCACCGATCCCCACCCGAGACGGCCAGTGGTGAAGGGCAGGTCGGCAAAGGAAAACAGGCCGTGATAGGCCAGGTTCGTGCAAAGTGCGATCAGGCGCAAAAGGATCCAGGCGGCCGCGACGCTGGCCAGGCCGACGGGAATGGCAAGACCCATCAGCAGGACGACGCGCCGGTCCGTGGTGAAGTCGCCGAGCCGCAGTCCGGGCCGGGCGGAAGAGGAAATGGGAGGCATGATCAAAGCAACTTGGGAAGTATTCGCACGGAATTTGAGAAAAGTCATATATATCGTAGCACGACATATATTAGAATCGCGCGGTGAACGCCTCCAAGACACCCTCTCGCCTGTCTCCCGCAGACTACGAACTGCTCGCGGACTTTCGCTATGCGTTGCGAAAATTCGCGGCCTTCAGTGAAAGCGCGGCCGCGGGCCTGGACCTGATGCCGCAGCAGCATCAGGCGTTGCTGGCCATCAAGGGCACGCGCAAAGGCGCTCCCGGACGCCGGGGCCTCTACGTTGGCGAAATCGCCGACCGCCTGCTGATCCGCCCGCATACCGCGGCCGAACTGGTGGGCCGTCTGGCGCGGCTGGACCTGGTCAGCCGCGAAGCCGACCCCGAAGACGGACGCCGCGTCGAGGTCGTGCTCACCGCCAAGGGCGAGCGCATGCTGGAAAACCTCTCTGCCTCGCATCTCGAAGAACTGCACGCCATGCGCCCGCTTCTGACGCGATTGCTGGCGCGCATGGGCGCCGACAACGGCAAGGACTGATCCCGCTCTCCTTTACGCCTGTCCGGCATAAGCTCATGCCGTCAGGTAATGCGCCTCGTGATAAATTGTCGCCCCGCGACATATCAATGCGTCGCGAGGAGAGATTGTCTTGGGTGTTGCAATCAAGCGCTGGCTGGGCTCGTTCGCGCCAGCGCCCGTGGGCGTCAACGGACGCGAAAAACTGTACGGCGCGGTCGGCGCCCTGCTCGGCCTGTTCTGCACCGAGTGGGTGGGACGTCACGCGCTGGGCGCGGACAATCCGTGGTTCATCGCGCCGATGGGCGCATCGGCGGTGCTGCTGTTCGCCGCGCCTGCCAGTCCGCTCGCCCAGCCCTGGTCGTTGATGGCCGGCAACCTCGTGTCGGCCCTGATCGGGGTGTTCTGCGCGCAGTTCATTCCCCTGCCCGGCGTTGCCGCCGCCGTCGCCGTGGCCCTGGCCATCGGCGCCATGTTTTCCCTGCGCTGCCTGCATCCGCCCAGCGGCGCCGTCGCGCTGACCGCCGTGCTGGGAGGGCCGGCCGTCGCCAAGCTCGGCTACGGTTTCGCGCTGTGGCCCGTGGCGCTGAATTCGGTCATTCTGCTTGCCATCGCCGTGGTCTTCAACGGCGCGCTCAAACGCAACTACCCACGCCGCCACGCCGAGCCGGCCGCCGGACACCATACGCGCGACCCCATCCCCAGCGCGCGGCTGGGCTTTTCGCGCGCCGACCTTGACGAAGCGCTGAGCCAGCGCGGCGAGCTGCTGGACATCAGCAAGGAAGATCTGGAAGACATCGTGCTCGCCGCCGAACTGCGCGCCAGCGTGCGCCGCTTTGGCGACGTGCGATGCGCCGACATCATGTCGCGCGACGTGGTGACCGTCTTGGAAAAGGACCCGCTGGACTACGCGGTGCGGCTCTTTGACAAGCACCGTTTGCAGGCGCTGCCGGTGCTGGATTCGGCGGGCCGCTACGCGGGCATGATTGCCCAAGGCGATGTGCTGGCGCGCAAGAGCCGCCCGGCGCCCGTCGCCACGGATGCCGCCTTCGCGTCCGATCTGCTGGTGGCCGACTGCATGCGCAGCGAAGTGCCTTTCGCCACGCCCGGCCTGCCCGTGATCGAGCTGGCGCGCCCGATGTCGGACAGCCTGCATTGCGTGCCCGTCTTGGACGAGGGCCGCCATCTGCAGGGGCTGGTGACGCAGTCCGACCTGGTGGCCGCGCTGTATCAGATGGCCGTTTCGGCCAACTCCCAACCCGCCGGCACGCACAAGCTGGCCGCCTGAGCCTCCGTAGCCCTACGGATTCCGGCGCGGGTTTGCCGCAAGGCATAATGGCCGGCGTGAATCCCCTATCCCGCGCGCGCGCCTTTCTCTGCTGGCTGGTCCTCTTCTGTCTGGGCGCAATCTGGATCGCGCGCCAGGAGTACGCGGATCAGTACGAGCGCTTCTTCCAAAGCACCAGCATCGCCCAGCGCATGCTGAGCCAGAAGACGGTGCAGCACGAAGCCGTCCTCGCCACGCTGGCCGCGCTGTCGCATCCGCCCGCTCCCGAGCGCCTTTTTCCCAGCCTGCAGCCCGCCATGCCCCAGCTTCTGGGCCTGGGCTATCTGCCGGGCGGTGTGTGGTCGGGCAGCCTGCCCGAGCCCGCCGGCCTGACCGCCGCGGTGCAACGCGCGCGCCAACTGGACCGGCCCGTCACCATCGCCGTGGACGACGCGCGCTACTGGCTGGTGTCCCCGTCGGGGTGGAGCCTGCTGATCGATGCGCGCCACCTCGTGCCGGCCGCTGACTTTCCTTCCGGCCTGGGCAATCTGACCCTCACGGTGGATCGCAAGCCGCTAGCCCTTCTGGACAAGCAACCCGACGCGTCGCTAGCCGGCTGGACGCTGGCGCTGCAAAAGCCGCTGGGCGCGGCCAGCCAGCCCTTCCAGATGCGCAGCACGCGCACGCTGACGCCCGCATCCTGGCCCTGGGCCGTCTGGTTCGGGTGGGCCGCGGCCAGCGGCCTGCTGGTGGCCGGCGCCGCCGCGTGGCATCGCTCGCGCGCCGAAGCGCGCCGGCAGCAGGAGCAAGTGCGGCTGTCGGCCATGGCGCGCCTGAGCACGCTGGGTGAAATGGCCGCCGGCATCGCCCATGAACTCAATCAGCCGCTGACCGCCATCCTGGCGCAAACCCGTGCCGCCCAGCGTCTGCTCGATGACGAAGACGAGCGCCCCGCCGTGCGCCATGCGCTGCTGGCCAGCGCCGAACAAGCCAAGCGCGCCGCCGACATCATCAGCCGCATGCGCGCGCTGGTGCAGCCCAGTTCCCCCGCGCGGCGCGAAGCCATCGATCCGGAGGCGATGATCGCGTCGCTGCGCTTCCTGCGCGAACCGGAGCTGGCTAAACAAGGCATCCGGCTGACCTGGACCAACGCCAGCCCCGGCGCGCGCCCGCTGGGTGACCGCGTGGCCCTCGAACAGATCCTGCACAATCTGGTGCAGAACGCGGCGGACGCGCTGGATGGCGCCACCGGCGCGCGCAAGATCGCGCTTGAAGGCCGCGTGGTGGACGGCCAATACCAGTTCAGCGTCAGCGACACCGGCCCCGGCATCGCCGCGGATGCAATGCCGCGCCTGTTCGCGCCGTTCTACACCACCCGCGACCAGGGCATGGGCCTGGGTCTTGCCCTGTGCGATACCTTGGCCGGGTCGATGGACGGCCGCATCGCCGCGCGCAACCTCAGTCCCGCGGGCGCCTGCTTCACCGTCAGCCTGCCGCAAGCCGGAGCCGCCGCATGAATCCCAACGACCATTCCCCGCTCGTGTATCTGGTGGATGACGACGATGCGGTGCGCGATGGCCTTGGACTGCTGCTGCGCAGCGTCGGCTTGCGCAGCGCGGGCTACGCCGACCCAACGGCGTTTCTGGATGCCCTGGCGCAGCCCGTGATCGGCTGCGTGGTGCTGGACATCCGCATGCCCGGCATCAGCGGCCTGGACGTGCTTGCCCAGCTTGCCGACCGGTCCGACCTGCCCGTGGTCATGCTGACCGGCCACGCCAATGTGGACCTGTGCCGCCGTGCATTCAAGGGCGGCGCCATGGAATTCCTGCAAAAGCCGGTCGACGACGATGTCTTTCTGGATGCGGTGCAGGCGGCCGTGCGCACGCACATCGCCAGCCGTGAACGCCTGGCCGTCACGCAGGCGGCGGCGGACCGCCTGGCGCGTCTATCGGCGCGCGAACACGAGGTCCTGGCGCGCATCGTGCGCGGCATGAGCAACAAGGAAATCGCGCGCGAGTTCGACCTGTCGCCGCGCACGGTCGAAACCTACCGCGCCAACGTCTTTGCGAAGCTGGAAGCCGAATCCCTCGCGCAGCTGATCCGCCAGTACGCGACCCTGCTCGACTGATGCGCCTCCGTAGCGCTACGGAGGCGCGCGCGTAGTCGGGCGTATACCGGGTTTTCGGCCTTTTGGCCACACTGTCTGCTCCTACCGCAACACCTCACAAAGGATGCAGACCATGAAGAAGCTTTCGCTTGCCGCCCTGATTTCCACGCTGGCTTTTGCCGGCGCCGCCCATGCCGCCGTGCTGAGCGAGAGCAACCTGTCGATGGCCGACGCACAGAAGCTGGCGACTGCCACTGTCGCCGCCTGCCAGGCCAAGGGCTACAACGTCAGCGCCGCCGTCGTGGACCGCGCGGGCCTGCTCAAGGCGTTCGCGCGTGCCGACAACGCTGGCCCGCACACCATCGAAGCCAGCCGCGCCAAGGCCTTCACGGCCGTGTCGGCCAAGACGCCCACGCTCACCATGATGGAAAATGCGCAGAAGAATCCCGGCGCCGCCAACCTGACCGACATTCCCGGCTTCCTGCTGCTGGGTGGCGGCGTGCCGATCAAGGCCGGCAACAGTGTGATCGGCGCCATTGGCGTGGCCGGGGCGCCCGGCGGCAATCTGGACGCGCAATGCGCCGATGCCGTCCTGGAAGAAAACGCCGCGCTGTTCAAGTAAGCGGGCGTCTGCGTCCTGGATTAAAGCTGCCGGTCCCTGGCCACGGCACGCGCCAGCGCCAGGTGCTTGCTCAGCAGCAACGCGTCCGCGGCGGCCGGATCGCGGCGTTGCAGCCGCTCGCTTTCCGACGGCTCCAGCTCCGCGGCGCGCACCAGCGACATCAGATCGCGCGTGGTGGTCTCAAGCACCGGCGTCAGGGTGTCTTCGATCAGCTCGCCCTTCACGTAGGCCTGCATGCGGATCGACAGATTGCGCGTGTGCGTCAGGTTCGCCTCGGCCAGCATGCCCGCTTCGTAGCGGATGCTGGTCTGGCTCCTGACCTCGTCCCGGATCTGGAAGAATCGGTAGTTCTGCGAATCCTTGTCGCGCGTCAGGTCCAGCGTCTGCTGCGGCGCCAGCGCGGTGTGATAACTGGCGGACAGATTGGCGCGCTGCTCCTGGCTGACGCCCAGATCGAACAACGGCCGGCCGCTCACGCTGCTGCTTTGCGAGACCCGATACGTGAACTGGTCGACTTCGCTGGTCTTGTACGGATTGCTCGCGTCGCCATTCTGCGAGATCGAGGCCGAGAAGTCCGCCACGCCCGACAGCAGGCTGCGGTACGTGTAGCCGGCCGCGGCGATGCGCGGCGCCTGGCTGGACGGCGCCGCGCCCGCTTCGTAGCTCTGGTGCAGTTCGGCGAAGGCGTCCTTGAACAGCGACATCATTGCCTCGTTGCCCCGGCCACGCGTGCGCGCGGCGTCGAACTGCTGCAGGTAGTCGCTGACGGCCGCGTCGCGCTGCTGGGCGTTGCCAAAGAGCGCGGACTTGCTCACGTCGACATCGACCTTCACCACGCCGTCGACGCTCTTGATGGCCAGCGAGCGCTGCTTGCTGTCGGCGGAAAACTCGACGGATTGCGAGATGACGCCATTGGCCGTGGTCGTGGCTTGCAGCGACACCGACGACAGCACGGCAGTGTCGAACTTGGCCAGGCCGGACCACGCCATGCGCGGCGGCACCGAGGCCAGGCCATCCACCGCGTCCTGGAACGCCTTGGACAGACCCGCAATCGCCTTGCGCTCGGTTTCCGAGAGCTCGCCCTCGGCCACGTCGATCTGCACTTCCAGACCGTCCGCACTGTTGCGCAGGCCCACCTCCACCTTCACGCCACTGGCGGTGGTGATGCGCAGCGTGTACGCGTCTTCGGGTTGACCGGCCGAACCGGTCTGCACGGCGCCCAGGGCGCCTACCTGTCCGGCGCCCGGCAGCATCCGCGCCGATTGCAAGTAATTGCCGCCATCGGTCGTGAAACGCTCCAGCAGCGCCGAGGCCACGCCCTCAAGCCGGCCAGCCAGCGTGCGGGCCGAGAGTGTTTCGGCCATGACGGCGGACACCTTGTCCGACGCCTCGTGCTCCCAGACGACGCCCGTCGCAGCGGGCTGCGGCGTGTAGGTCAGCGCGGGGGCCGAGCCCTGCCCCAGCGTCACCGTCGTGGAGGCGGGCGCCGCGGCGACCTCGGGCGGATCGCCCGCACGGGTCACGCCCGTGGCAGGCGGCGTCAGGCCGATCGTGGTCACGGCGCCTACGGAGGCAACGGATGTCATGGCGTGTCTTCCTCTTGGCGGCCGCGCGGCATGTTCGCCCGCCTGGCCGGGGTTTCCTTGAGAAATGTAACGGCACGGAAACGCCAGACTTAAGCCCCGGGCGGGCAGCCCCGGGCGGGCAGCCCCGGGCGGGCAGCCCCGGGCGGGCAACGAGACCGCCGGATGCGGGGCCTTGCCTCATTCACGCGTGGACCGCAGCCTCTCGCGCGGCCGCGGTCAGCGCGGCGACCAGCGTGTCGGCATCCCTTGCCCCGTCATACCGCACGCCGTTGACGAACAGGGTCGGCGTGCCGTTCACGCCGCTGCGCACGCCGCCGCTGAAGTCCACCTCGATCTTGGAATCGAACGCGCCGCCGAAGGCGCGGTAAAGCAACTGGGCCGACAGGCCTATTTCCGCACCGTAGGCGAACAGGTCGTTTTGCGTCAGGGCATGCTGGCGCTCGTACAGCAGGTCGTGCGCCTGCCAGAACTTGCCCGCCTGCGCGGCCGCCTCGGCAAACTCAGCGGCCGCGACGGCGTCCGGATGCAATTCCGAAATCGGGAAATTGCGGAACACGAAGCGCATCTGGTCCCCCAGCGCGCGCTGCACGGCCTTCAAGACCGGATAGGCTTCGCCGCAATACGGGCATTCGTAATCGCCATACTCCACCAGCGTCACGGGCGCGCTTTCCGGCCCCTGGATGTGGTCCTGCGCATTCACGGGAATGAACAAGCGGCTCATGATTGCACTCCTTGCAAGGCGGGGGCCAGTTTGTCGAGCGCGTCCAGGATCCCGTCGGCGCCCGGGTTGATGCCCAGCGGCGACACGTAGCTCCAACGGATGACGCCTTCTGCATCGATCACAAAGAGCGCGCGCTCGGCGATGCCCTCCGGTTCGCGGTAGACCCCGTAGCGCCGGGCAACCTCGCCTTTCGGTTCGAAATCGGCCAGCAGCGGGAAATGCAGCTTGCGATCGGCCGCGAACGCAGCGTGGCACCAGACGCCGTCCACCGAGATGCCGACGAGCTGCGCGCCCGCCTTGTGGAATTCGGGAAGGATCTGGTTGTAAAGCGCCATCTGGTCGCCGCAGACCGGGCTCCAGTCCGCGGGATAGAACGCCAGGATCAACGGCCGGCCGCGCAGTTCTTCCAGCGCAACCGTCTGGTCCGGCGTGGCCGGCAAGGCGAAGGACGGGGCGGCCGTGCCGGCTGGCAAGGCGGCCGCGGGGTAGTCGTGTGACATGGAAACGTCTCCTGGACGCGCCGCGCGCGGCGCAAGGGTCTGGACGGCAGCCGACCGGCTGGGGATCAGCGTTGAGCGCGCGTCGACTCGTACAAGAACCACGTGCGGCGCTCGGCCTCGTCGATCCAGTTCTCGATCAGGCTGGTCGATGCGACGTCGTTGTGGGCCTCGCACACGGCGTGCGTCGCGCGCAGAAAGCCCGTCAGGCGGCGGTTGTCGTCGGCCAGCTCAGCCAGCATGTCCTCGGGGGTCACGTAGTCGGCGTCGTTGTCGGCAAGACGCTGCAGGCGCTGGATGTGGCCGATCGAACGCAGCGTGGTGCCGCCCACCTTGCGGGCGCGTTCGGCAATGACGTCCGTCGTGGCGTAGATCTCGTCGCCCTGCTCGTCGAGCATCAGGTGATAGTCGCGAAAGTGAGGGCCCGACATATGCCAGTGAAAGTTCTTGGTCTTCAGATACAACGCGAACATGTCTGCCAGCAGGCCCGTCAGGGCGGCGGCGATGTCGACCCTGGCCTCGGCGCCCAGATCGGTGGGCGTGCGCAGGGGAGCGGTGATGCGGGTTTGAAGCGAAAGATCGTTCATGGAATTCTCCGGGTTGGCTTCACGAATCGGGTATCGATTCCCGATGGAAACCAGAATAGCCACGGCGACGCGCCGGCAAAATCGGCTCATCGTTTTCTCCAGTCATACGAAGGTTTACCCAGGAAATACGGGTGTTTTCTTTCAAACATGGCTGATAATGTGCGGGTCTCATTGCGCGCCCCTGGATTTCTGCCCGACCCGCGCGCCCCTACCCAGAGGTGGATCTTGCTCACGTCGACACTCGGCAGCGCGTCAGGCCAGCCGCCGCAACCGGTGCGTCCCGGCGCGCCGCAGACCACGGGCATGCGCCGCATGCAGTTCCTGTTCCGTGCCGCCGCCCTGCTGCTGGCGCTGGCCATTGCGCTGGTGGATACCTTCACCGACTTTGACGGCGCCGTGGCCGTGCTTTATGTGGTGGTCGTGCTGCTTGCCGCGCGCACCTCGCGGCGCCTGGACATCATCGTGGCGGGCACGGGCGGCATCCTGCTCACCATCGCGGCCTATCTGAATTCCCATGGCCTGAACCACGTGGGCTCGCCCACTGCCCGTGCGCTGGTCAGCCTGGCCGCCATCGGCATCACCGCGCTGCTGGCGCTGCAGAACCAAAGCGCCACCCGCAGGCTTGCCTCGCAGGCGCGGCTGCTCAACCTGTCGCACGACATGATCTTCGTGCGCGATCACCAGGGTGTGATCACCTTCTGGAACCGCACCGCCGAAGACACCTACGGCTGGCCCGCCAGCATGGCCCTGGGCCGCGTCGCCGATGCGCTGCTGCAGACGCGTTATCCGGACCGGCGCGAAGCCGTCGAGGCCGAACTGCTTGCCACCGGCAGCTGGGACGGCACGCTTGAACAGAAGACGCAGGCTGGCGCCACGCTGGTGCTGGAAAGCCGCTGGGTCCTTCAGCGCGATCATCATGGGCGCATCACGGGCGTCATGGAAACGCACCGCGACGCCACCGACCGCAAGGCCGCCTACACCGCGCTGGTCAGCAGCGAACGGCGCTACCGCCGCATGTTCGACGCCAGCCGCATTGGCGTCATCCAGGAAGACTGGCGCGCCGTGCGCGCCGAACTGACCGCCTTGGGCCTCATGGATGGCCCCGCCCTCACCACCCATCTGGCGCGCCATCCCGAATTCATCGGCCAGGTCCGCAAGCTGACCAAGGTGGATGACATGAATCCCGCCTTCCTGGCGATGGCGGGCCGCCCGGCCGGCGAGCCCGGACCGTACTCGGTCGACGACATTCTCTGCGAGGACGACCGCATGTTCGCGCGGTCGCTGACGGCGTTTGCCCAGGGCGACGCCTTTCACGAAGGCGAAACCGAAGTCGTGCATGCGGACGGCGCGCGCGTGCCGGTGCTGTTCACCATCACGTTTCCGCCCGCCGACGACGTCAACGGCGCCGTGCTGGTTTTCGTGGTGGACATCACGGAACGCCGGCAGGCGCAGGACGCGCTGCTGTTGGCGCAGACTGAACTTGCGCACGCCGCGCGCGTTGCCACCCTGGGCGAGCTCACCGCATCGATCGCGCACGAGGTCAACCAGCCGCTGATGGCGGTGGTCACCAGCGGCGACGCGGGCATGCGATGGCTGCGCCGTCCGCAGCCCGACTTGCACGAGGTCGAGCTGGCCATGGAGCGCATCATCTCCGAAGGCCGGCGCGCCAGCGAAATCGTCAAGCGCATCCGCGCGTTCCTCAGCAAGGCGCCGGTGCAGCAGGCCGCGCTGGACATCGGCGCCGTCATCGAGGAAGCCACGCGCCTGGTCGCGCACGAGCTCAGCCGCGAGCGCGTGGCGCTGAACGTCGACATCGAACCGGGCCTGCCGCCCGTCCTGGGCGACCGGATCCAGCTTCAGCAGGTGCTGGTCAATCTGATGGTCAACGCCAGCCAGGCCATGGCCGGCCAGTTTCAGGCCCGCCAGCTATCCGTCGGCGCGCGCCGCCACGAGGACGGGCGCGTCGCGGTCACGGTGCGCGACACCGGCCCCGGCATCGCGCCCGCCGACCTGGAACGCCTGTTCGATCCATTTTTCACCACCAAACCGCAAGGCATGGGCATGGGCCTGCCGATCTGCCGCACCACGGCGCAGGCCCATGGCGGCAGCCTTACCGTCGACAACACGCCCGGCGCGGGTGCCGCATTCACGCTGACACTCGCCGCCACCCAGGGGGAACCTTCCGCATGAACACCCGCACCGCCAGCGGCGCCGCAAGCGCCGCCCCGCAGTCGCAAGTCATCGTCGTCGACGACGAGGCCAGCGTCCGCGCCTCGCTCGACAGCCTGTTCCGCTCGATCGGCCTGCGCACCACCCTGTGCGCCTCGCCCGCCGAACTGCTGCAGACCCAGATTCCCGACGCGCCCGGCTGCATCGTCCTGGACGTGCGCCTGCCCGGCATCAGCGGCCTGGATTTCCAGGATCAGCTGGTGCGCCAAGGTATCGATCTGCCCATCGTGTTCATCACCGGGCACGGCGACATCCCCATGACCGTGCGCGCCATGAAGGCGGGCGCGGTGGACTTTCTGTCCAAGCCCTTTCGCGAACAGGACATGCTGGACGCCGTCTCCGCCGCCATCGAACGCGACACGCAGCGCCGTTCGCGCGATGCGGCCATGGACGGCCTGCGCGCCCGCTACGAGACGCTGACCCCGCGCGAGCGCGAGGTGATGGCGCATGTGGTGTCCGGGCTGATGAACAAACAGGTGGCGGGCCTGATCGGCCTGAGTGAGATCACGGTCAAGATTCACCGTGGCCACGTCATGCGCAAAATGGGGGTCCGGTCGCTGGCCGACCTGGTCCGCCACGCCGAGGCGCTGGGCATTTCCGCGCCCTGACCCGCGCTTGGGACAAACCTCTGTATGATTTCCGCGGCAGGCGCAAAGGTTCATAACGGAACATGCCGGACATCGGATGCGTATCGTGACCCGACCGGCCCGAAGGATTTTCTGATATGAACCACATTCCCACTATCGCGGTTGTCGACGACGACGATGGGGTCAGGATCGCGCTCTCCAGCCTGCTGCGCTCGCTCGGTTACGAGGTTCGGGCCTACGGGTCGGGCCCCGAATTCCTGAACGACGCGCATGCCCAAGAGCCGGATTGCATGATCACCGATGTCCAGATGTCGCCCATGACGGGCGATCAGCTCCAGGCCGAGCTCATCGCGGCCGGGCGCCGGTTCCCGTTGATCTTCATGACCGCCTTTCCCACCGAGGCGGCCAAGCAGCGGCTGCTCGCGCTGGGCGCGTGTGCCTACCTGGACAAGCCCGTTGATGGCGAAGCGATGGCGCGGTGCGTCGCGCACGCATTGCAAGGCTGCCAACCAGCCCGATAGGCGGTGGTGGCGGTTTGGACACATCCGGCGCCAAACCCCGCTTATACCTTCGTATGACGCGCCAAGCCCAGCGTAGGATTTCCCGGCAGCGCATAAGGCCCTAGTCTATCCCTGCGGTCCAACTAACCCCGGAGAACCCGACATGAGCACGATCACCACCCCCGACGGCGTTGAAATCTTCTTCAAGGATTGGGGCCCCAAGACGGCCCAGCCCATCATGTTCCACCATGGCTGGCCGCTGTCCGGCGATGATTGGGACGCCCAGATGCTGTTCTTCCTCGCCCAGGGCTTTCGCGTCATTGCGCACGACCGCCGCGGCCACGGCCGCTCGGCCCAGGTCAGCGATGGCCACGACATGGATCACTACGCGGCCGACGCTGCCGCCGTCGCCCAGCATCTGGACCTGCGCAACGCCGTGCACATCGGGCACTCCACCGGCGGCGGCGAAGTCGCCCGCTACGTCGCCCGCCACGGCGAGCCGCAGGGCCGCGTCGCCAAGGCCGTGCTGGTCAGCGCCGTCCCCCCGCTCATGGTCAAGACCGAGTCCAATCCCGGCGGCACGCCCATCGAAGTGTTCGACGGCTTCCGCAAGGCCCTGGCCGACAACCGCGCGCAGTTCTTCCTGGACGTGGCCGCCGGCCCGTTCTATGGCTTCAACCGGGAAGGCGCCAAGGTCTCGCAGGGCGTGATCAACAACTGGTGGCGCCAAGGCATGAACGGCGGCGCCAAGGCGCATTACGAAGGCATCAAGGCCTTCTCCGAGACCGACCAGACCGAAGACCTGAAGGCCATCACGGTGCCCACGCTGGTACTGCATGGCGACGACGACCAGATCGTGCCCATCGACGACTCGTCGCGCTTGGCGGTCAAGCTGCTCAAGAATGGCACGCTGAAGGTCTATCCCGGCTTTCCGCACGGCATGCTGACGACCCACGCGGATGTGATCAACGCCGACCTCCTGGCGTTCATCAAGGGCTGATCGTCCGGTGAACACAAAAAAAGGAAGGCGCCGCCTTCCTTTTTTTTCGCCTGTCGCTTCGGGCTGCCTGGCCGCGAGCAGCCTTGGCCACGGCGCCTAGTTCGGCTTTTCGTCCAGGCCGGCATAGCCATCGATATACGCGCGGCCCGAGCAACGCACCATGGCGACGCAGGCCGGGCTGCCGGTCTTGGCCGTGCACGTCGCGCGCGACTCGTCGCGGGCGGCCTTCGGGTCGGGGTTGAGCGCCGTGAAGCTGGTGCCGCGGCCCTTGGCCCCCTTGGCCCAGGCCATGCCCACGCAGCTGTCCGTGTACGTCAGCACCTTGCGGCAGTCCTTGCAGTCTTCCCAGTCCAGCAGTTTGGACAGGGCGTCCTTTTCATTGGGATAGCCATCCGAGTACACCAGTCCGCCGGTGTCGTTTTCGGCGATGGCGCCCCAGTATTCTCGTTGGTTCAACTTCGCGGACAGACTTTCCAGCTCCGCCTTCGAGGCCCGCAGGGGCGCCCGCATGTCGGCGGCGCTGTAACCCGGGCCCACGCACAGCGGCATGGTGATCAACCGGCACTTCCCATCGGGGCTGCCGGCCGTGCAGCGGCGCATCGCCTTCTTGGCCGCCATCTCCGGCGACACGCTGTTGCCCGGAAACAGATCCTGGACGGAATTGCGGGCGTACACCATGCAGCTGTCGGAAAACCAGCTCAGCACCTTGCAGTCCTTGCCGCCCGCCTTGCGGCATTCGGCAAGCGCGGCAGCTTCTGCCGACTTGCCCCCGGTTTCGGGCAACACCCAGTAAATCCGCGAATGCTTGCCGTCGGTGGCAATGCCGCCGTACAGCTTCTCGGCATGCGCGTTGGGCGAGGCCATGCCTGCCACCAAGGCCAGGGCGGCAAATGCGGCACGGATCAGGAATTGAAAGCGAGCGGGCATGATCGTCACAAAGTCCAGTGGATTGGGCGGGGACGATCTTAGCGCAGCCGGCCCCGGTTCCGTCCCTGTATGCATGGACGTTGCGGCATATTAGGTAACAAAATTAACACATCGCCTGACGAACTCCGGCCCCGTTTTTCGGTAAAAATGTCGCACTTCACGACGCGGCGCAGCGTTGCGTTTACTCCGTCGCCCTGCGCAACCGGAGTCGCTTTACCCGCCCTCCGTCACGAATAGAAACAAGCGGTCCGTCCTTCGGCCTATATAGGCAGGTCGGCTCGGGAACCTGGACAACACACATGAAGTCGCCTCAGCATTCCAACCGAAACCGCGGATCGATTCTCCTGGTTGCGGGCCTCGTTGCCGTGCTGGGGCTGGCCGGCTGCGCACCGATGCCGACGGGCGGAAGTTCCACCCTGCCCTCGCTCAGCCAGGTGTTCAAGTCCGGGCTTTCGTTCTCGCCCAGCGTCAACGTGGCCAAGAACATGGAAGGCCGCTCCATCGATGACGCGATCGCGGCGCTGGGCGAGCCTTCCAGGGTTCGTGCGGTCGGCAACACCATGGAGCTGGAATGGTCCGACTTCCAGTCGGCTCCGTACACGGAATGGGTCGTGGACAGCAGCAGCCAACAGGTCGTGGGCATGATCCCCGGCAACAGAAACGCGGCGCCCACGCCGGTCTTCCAGACCAACACCACGGGCCACTATGCCAACCGCACGCGCGTCTATGAATGCAAGGTGCTGATGCGCATGAAAGACAGCGTCATCGTCGACACCAGCGTGGACGGCAATGTGTGCCCGGAATTCATTTCGGCCCTGCGCAAATGGGCCGGCGAGGCCGAGGCCAAGAACTACGTGGTGAACTGAGCGCCCGGCGGGATGATCTGCAATCGCTAGAAGATGATCTTGATCCCGGCGTTAAGGTTGTAGCTGCTGGACTTGCGGCTGCCGATGCCTTGCTCGGTGCCGGCTTGCACATTCAGGAAGGTGTTGCCGCCCACCAGGCTGTCGTACCCCAGCGTCAGACCCACCCGCGGCCCGCCAAGTTTGTTCTTGAAGGTGAGGTCTCCCTGCGTGGCGGTGGCATAGCGGCTTGACGAGTGGCCGGCGGTGGTCAGCAGATTGACCGTCGCCCACGCCGTACTGACCTTGGCGGAATCGTCGTCCCATGTCTTGGACAGACGCATGCCCAGCCGGCCGGTCAAGCTGTTCACACCGGGAAACGCCACCGCGCTTGCCACGTCCTGGCTGTCCGAGAACCTGATCCGTTGATAGATCACCTGCGCCTGGGGCTCCAGCCGGAGGTTGCTGGCTTCGTCGCCAACGGCGAACGATTTTCCAGCCTCCGCCGAGATCAACCCGCCCCAACCCGTGGTGTTCAACTGGCCTGCGCCGGCCGCCGAGTTCGCCTTGACGTCGTAGCGGCTGACCTGCGTGACCAGATCCAGATAACCGCCCTTTCCGTCCAGCAGCGTGTAGTAGCCACCCAGGCTGTATGCCGACTGATTGCTACGCCCCGCATCGACGGTTTCATTGCTGACGTTCAGATAATGGTCCACGTCGGTCTTCATGGTGCTGGCAGACGCAAACACCCCCGCACTGCGGCGCGACAAGCCTTGGAAATTCACATACACGTCGGTTCCAAGCTGGACGCCCGCCAGGCTGGAGCGCGTCGCGATGTCCTGCGCGGCCAGTCCGGTGCTATTGCCGCGATTGCGCCCAGTGTCGGCCAGGGCGCGCGCCCACACAAAGGGGTAAACCTTGCGGGCCAGGCTCTCGGTGGATCCCATCCGTTCGTTCAGCGTGCCGACGGTCAGTTCGCCATGGCGCGCGGCCTGATTGCCCAGTTGGGAATACAGCGAAACCTCGGGCCGCGCTTCGGTGCGCACATACCAATTATGCGGAGACGCCTGCACGCCATTGACGACACTTGATCCGTGTTGCAACCGATAAAGAAAAGCCCCTCTGCGGTTAGCGCCCGGCGTTTCCTCCCGTTGCACGAACGCGTTGTCGGTCGGGCCATTTGCCTGGACCACCATCACGCCGTCGCCCGTAAGCGCGTCCCCAACGGAGGATTCACCCATTTGCAGAACCAGATGCGTCGTTCCGACGGCGCCGCCGCCGAGCCGAATGAGATCCGTGAACCCGGTTTCCGTCGACTGCACATGCAGCTGGACGATACCGCCCTGGCCGTTCAGATTGTTGGCGACCAGCACGGTGCCGCCAGATGGGCCATTGGCCGTGCCGGGCGGCATGAAGTTGATGCGGCCGGCAAGGTTGATCTCGCCAGCGAAGCTGATTGCGGTCCCGTGACCGGTGGTCGCGTATGCGGGATTGAATGCGGGATTGTCCGGGTCCGTGAACATGTTCCAGCGGCTGGAGGCATCCACGTTCAACGTGCCCGGCGCATGCATCCAGCCGTTCAATTCCGCATTGCGCAAGGTCAGCGTTTCTTGCGGACCCTGCCCGATGACGCCCGCCGCGCTTGAAATCGAGCCCAGCGTCGTGCCGTGAATGGCCAGCTCTCCTCCGGTCAGGTATGTCTTGCCGGTGTAAGTCAACGAGCCGGTCAGCGTCGTCGAGCCCGAGCCCGCTTGCACCACGTCTCCGGTGCCGGCGATCGCACCGCCGATCACGACGTGATTCGCGCGGTTGAACACCAGCCTGCCGTGGTTGATGAAGGCGCCGTTTCCGATGGCGCCGCTTGTGCCGCCCGCGCCGAGTTGCAGCGTGCCGCCGTCAATCTGCGTCACGCCGTGGAAGTTGCCGTCTGCTGCGATGGCCAGGGTTCCCTCGCCCGTCTTGGCAAAGTGGCTGCCGTCTCCGCCCAGCACCCCATGCAGCACCGATTGCTGTCCGTCTTCGATGTCGATCGCGCCGGTGCTGTTGACGACCACATCATGGTGGAGGGCCGCATCGTCCTGAAGCTGCAGCGTTCCGCCGTCCAGCGTCACGGCATCGAGCGTACTGCCAAGACTGTCGCCGCTGGCGATGGCCAAGGTGCCGCCCTTGATGCGCCACGGCGTGCGTGCCTGCGTGGGCGCATTGGCCAACTGCCAGGTGCCTTCGGAAGTTTTCTCGAACGCAGAGAAGCCCTGGTAGACGTCGTTGGTGGCGCCAACGCCCCCCGCCGCGCCCAGCTTCGAGACGTCGAAGGCCATTGACGCGCCCGTGATCGGGTCAACGCCCGCCTCGCCATCGAGCACGAGCGTGTTGTTGGTGGATCGTGTGGCGTCCACAGTGCCTTGGATTTCGCTGCCGGCCTGCAACCGCAGCACCGAATTGTGGGCCGTGTCGGCGTACAGGATCGCCACCGATTGCGCCGACCCCGTGCCCGGGACAATGCGGCCGGCGTTCGTGATCACGGTGTTGGCGCCCAGGACGTGTATGCCATAGCCGCCCAAGGACGTGCCGCCAGCGGTTGACCCATTAGGTCCGCCCACAGCGCCGCCGCCTCTACCGCCCAAGCCGCCGGGTGCGCCCCCCCCGCCGCCTCCGGCGCCGGTCTGGTTCGACACCACGTGCTCGCCGTCCGTGCCATTCAGGTTGGTGGACGCGCCGGGCTGCCCGCCGGCCCCGCCCAAGTCTGTACCGCCGCCGTCCCCGGCCGCCCCCCCGCAACCACTATCGGCGCCGACGCCGCTTCCGCAACCAAAGGGATTGATGCTGCCTCCCGCCCCACCGCCACCCCCGCCATACCGATAGTTGCCCGCGATCCCATCCAACCCTGGCTGACCGCCGTTGCCACCGTCGCCTGGCAGCATAGGCACTCCCTCCAAGGGAATGTCGCCGCCGCCGCCGCCGCCGCCGCCCGCGCCGCCCACGCCATCGCCGCCTCGCCCTCCTGCGGCCGACCCCCGGTTGTACGAGCTGCCGCCGCCGCCGCCGCCGCCGCCACCGGCCCCCCCTTGCAGCAGGTCGCGGTTGGTCAGCACGGCGCCGTCCGCGGCCAGCTCGACGCCGTGCCCGCCCTGGCCGCCATTGCCCCCGGCGCCGCCGCTGCCGCTTACCTGGCCCCCGCCCCCGCCGCCGCCACCCCCGCCGCCACCGGCGCCGCCGATCAGGCGTTCCACGTTGACGAAAGGCGTGGTGTCCGTGATCACGACTGCTGTGTGCCCCGCGCCGCCGTCGCCGCCCCGCATGCCAGTCGCGCCGCCCAGGCCGGCCACACCGCTTTCACCGATGATGTCCGCCAGCGCAGAGACCGGCGCCAGCAACGCCACGCCCGCGATAAAGCACGTTGCGCGGCGGCGTTTGAACCCACTTGGGCCAGCGTTTCCGAGACTGGTGAATAGGGATGTCGTTGTTTTGACGTGGCCGGTTCCGGCTGAAACCGAATGCACACCGTTTCCCACAAACTCGTACCGTGAACGCATTTGCCCCCCATGCACAGATTGGCTGATAAAACCGCATCGACATCGCCTCGCGCGCCAGGATGGGCACCGGAATAGCCGCTCTCATCAAACGCGAGCGAGGCATGGCCTTCGCATCAGGGTGAATGCTAGAAAACTCTTCCAAATAAATATTGAGCACAAATACTCGGATTTAGTCTGATAACCAGAAATTCAAATTTCTTGTAAACCGGTTTTTTCTTGACGAGAACCGAAATTAATATTCGGCAATAACGCAGGTCCTTTCTAATATTTTTATTAAGAGACCTGCTCGCACCTGGATGCGCCGCCTACGCCGGTGTTGCATACAAACACCACGGGCGATTACGCCAACCGCACGCGCATTTGCGAGTGGAAGGTGATGATGCGCATGACGGACAGCGTCATTATCGACACCGGCGTCGACGGCAATGTATGTCCGGCATTCATCTCCGCCCTGCGCAAATGGGCCGGCGGGGCCGAGTCCAAGGCCAAGGATTATTTGGTGAACCGAGCGCCGGGCGGGATGATCCGCAATCGCTAGAAAATGATCTTGATCCCGGCGTTCAGGTTGTAGTTGCCGGACTTGCGGCTGCCGATGCCTTGCTCGGTGCCGGCTTGCACATTCAGGAAGGTGTTGCCGCCCACGAGGCTGTCGTATCCCAGCGCCAGACCCACCCGCGGCCCGCCAAGTTTGTTCATGAAGGTGATGTCACCCTGCGTGGCGGTGGCATAGCGGCTTGACGCGTGGCCGGCCGTGCTCAGCAGGTTGACCGTCGCCCACGCCGTACTGGCCTTGGCGGAATCGCCGTCCCATGTCTTGGACAGGCGCATGCCCAGCCGGCCCGTCACGCTGTTCACGGCGGGAAACGCCACCGCGCTTGCCACGTCCTGGCTGTCCGAGAACTTGATCCGCTGATAGATCACCTGCGCCTGGGGCTCCAGCCGGAGGTTGCTGGCTTCGTCGCCGACGGCGAACGATTTTCCAGCCTCCGCCGAGATCAGGCCGCCCCACCCCGTGGTGGTCAACGGGCCTGCGCCGGCCGCCGAGTTTGCCTTGACGTCGTAGCGGCTGACCTGCGTGACCAGATCCAGATAACCGCCCTTTCCGTCCAGCAGCGTGTAGTAGCCGCCCAGGCTGTATGCCGACTGATCGCTACGCCCCGCGTTGACGGTTTTCCTGCTGAGGTCCTGATAATGGTCCACGTCGGTCTTCATGGTGCTGGCGGACGCAAACACCCCCGCACTGCGCCGCGACAAGCCTCGGAAATCCACATACACGTCGGTTCCAAGCTGGACGCCCGCCAGACTGGACCGCGTCGCGATGTCCTGCGCGGCCAGTCCGGTGCTATTGCCGCGATTGCGTCCAGTGTCGGCCAGGGCGCGACCCCACACGAGGGGGTAAACCTTGCGGGCCAGACTTTCCGTGGATCCCATCCGTTCGTTCAGCGTGCCGACGGTCAGTTCCCCGTGGCGCACGGCCTGATTGCCCAGTTGGGAATACAGCGAAACTTCGGGCCGCGCTTCGCTACGCACATACCAATTATGCGGGGAGGCCTGTACGCCATTGACCACGCTTGAACCGTGTTGCAACCGGTAGAGAAAAGGCCCTTTGCGGTTACCGCCCGGCGTTTCCTCCCGTTGCACGAACGCGTTGTCGGTCGGGCCATTTGCCTTGACCACCATCACGCCGTCTCCCGTAAGCGCGTCCCCTGTGGAGGCCCCATCCATTTGCAGAACCAGATGCGTCGTTCCGACGGCGCCGCCGCCCAGCCGAATGAGGTCCGTGATACCGTTTTGCGTCGACTGCACATGCAGCTGGACGATACCGCCCTGGCCGTTCAGGTTGTTGGCGACCAGCACGCTGGCGCCGGATGGGCCATTGGCCGTGCCGGGCGGCATGAAGTTGATGCGGCCGGCAAGGTTGATCTCGCCAGCGAAGCTGATTGCGGTCCCGTGACCGGTGGTCGCGTATGCGGGATTGAATGCGGGATTGTCCGGGTCCGTGAACATGTTCCAGCGGCTGGAGGCATCCACGTTCAACGTGCCCGGCGCATGCATCCAGCCGTTCAATTCCGCATTGCGCAAGGTCAGCGTTTCTTGCGGACCCTGCCCGATGACGCCCGCCGCGCTTGAAATCGAGCCCAGCGTCGTGCCGTGAATGGCCAGCTCTCCTCCGGTCAGGTATGTCTTGCCGGTGTAAGTCAACGAGCCGGTCAGCGTCGTCGAGCCCGAGCCCGCTTGCACCACGTCTCCGGTGCCGGCGATCGCACCGCCGATCACGACGTGATTCGCGCGGTTGAACACCAGCGTGCCGTGGTTGATGAACGCGCCGCTTCCGATGGCGCCGCCTACGGCGCCAACGCCGAGTTGCAGCGTGCCGCCGTCAATCTGCGTCACGCCGTTGAAGTTGCCGTTTGAGAAGATGACCAGGGTTCCGCCGCCCGTCTTGGCAAAGTGGCTGCCGTCTCCGCCCAGCACCCCATACACCAGCGATTGCCGTCCGTCTTCGATGTCGATCGCGCCGGTGCTGTTGACGACCACGTCACGATGGAGGGCGGCATCGTCCTGGACCTGCAGCGTTCCGCCGTCCAGCGTCACGGCAACGTCCACGATGCCAAGACTGTGGTCGTCGGCGATGGCCAACGTGCCGCCCCTGATGCGCCATGGCGTGCGTGCCTGCGAGGGCAGATTGATCAATTGCCATGTCCCTTCGGAGGTTTTCTCGAAAGCAGAGAAGCCCTGGTAGACGTCCTCGCTGGCAACGTACGCTGCGCCGCCCAACTTCCACACGTCGAAGGCCACTGAAGAGCCGGTCATCGGGTCGACGCTCGCCGCGCCGTCGAGCACGAGCGTGTTGTTGGTGGATCGGGTGGCATCCACCATGCCCCGGATTTCGCTGCCGGCCTGCAACCGCAGCACCGAATTGTGGGCCGTGTCGGCGTACAGGATCGCCACCGATTGCGCCGACCCCGTGCCTGGGACAATGCGGCCGGAGTTCGTGATCACGGTGTCGGCGCCCACGACGTGTATGCCATAGCCGCCCAACGACGTACCGCCAGCGCCAGACCCATTGGGTCCGCCCACGGCGCCGCCGCCTCTGCCTCCCAAGCCGCCGGGTGCGCCCCCCCCGCCGCCTCCGGCGCCGGTCTCGTTCCCCGTCGCGGACCCGCCGTCCGTGCCATTCAGGTTGGTGGACGCGCCGGGCTGCCCGCCGGCCGCGCCCAAGACTGTACCGCCGCCGTGCCCGGCCGCCCCCCCGCAACCACTACCGGCGCCAGCGCCGCTTCCGCAACCAAAGGGATTGATGCTGCCTCCCGCCCCGCCGCCGCCACCGCCATATTGATGGTTGCCCGCGGTCCCATCCAGCCCTGGCTGACCGCCGTTGCCGCCGTCGCCTGGCAGCATGGGCACGCCACTCAAGGGAATATCGCCGCCACCGCCGCCACCGCCGCCCGCGCCGCCCACGCCATCGCCGCCTCGCCCTCCTGCGGCCGACCCCAGGTTGAACGAGCTGCCGCCGCCGCCGCCGCCGCCGCCACCGGCCCCCCCTTGCAGCAGGTCGCGGTTGGTCAACACCGCGCCGTCCGCGGCCAGCTCGACGCCGTGCCCGCCCTGGCCGCCATTGCCCCCGTCTCCGCCGCTGCCGCTCACCAGGCCCCCGCCTCCACCGCCGCCTCCTCCCCCGCCGCCAGCGCCGCCGATCAGGCGTTCCGCGTTGACGAAGGGCGTGGTGTCCGTGATCACGACTGCCGTGTGCCCCGCGCCGCCATCGCCGCCCCGCATGCCGGTCGCGCCACCCAGGCCGGCCACACCGCTTTCACCGATGATGTCCGCCAGCGCGGAGACCGGCGCCAGCAACGCCATGCCCGCGATGAAACACGTTGCGCGGCGGCGTTTGAACCCACTTGGGCCAGCGTTTCCGAAACCGGTGAATAGGGATGTCGTTGTTTTGACGTGGCCGGTTTCGGCTGAAACCGAATGCACACCGTTTCCCACAAACTCGTACCGTGAACGCATTTGCCCTCCATGCACAGATTGGCTGATAAAACCGCATCGACATCGCCTCGCACGCCGGGACGAGAAGCGCAACAACCCCTCTCATCGGAGGCGAACGACACAAGCGGTTTGCAATAGGGGTGAATGCTAGGAAACTCTTCAAAATAAATATTGAGCACAAATACTCAGATTTAATCCGGTTACCTAAGAATTAACGTTTCTGTATATCGATCTTTTGATTGACGCGCGCCGAAATTAATATTCCGCTATAAGGCGAGATTTTTTAATATTTTTATTAATACCGTCACATCGATCGAAATACTCGCGACGCGGCCTGGATCAACGACAGCATGGATTCATTGCATGTCGGCACGCCGTGTCGATGCCCAGGCCACCCACCGCGACCGCGCGCCCTCGCCCGCGGGTAAGGGCGCCCGGCAATCGGCGCTACAATCCGCGCCGGATTTCCGCTGCGTGCGCCCTGCGCCACCCGGCCCGCGCCCAAGCGCATGGCATTGCCCCCGACAAGCCAGGCGAACCCTGTCGCACTTCCCCCCACCCCATTGATCGTTTGTCCGGTCGCACCGGATGCTTTGTGCTGTTCTGGAAATCGAGGATTTCATGTCTCGGCAGTTGTTGGGCCTGGTGCTCGGGCCCCTTCTTGGCTTGTTCGTTGTCTGCATCGGCAACGCCTTCATCTCTTCCCTGACGACCTTGCAGTTGGACGCGGCCGGCGAATCGGCCACCGTCATCGGCATCATTTCGTCGTCATACTTTATCGGCCTGACGCTGGGCGCGATCTTCAATGACCGCCTGATCCTGCGCATCGGCCATATCCGCGCCTACAGCAGCTTTGCCTCGCTCATCGCCGTGACGGTGCTGCTGCAGGGACTGATCTTCAACCGCGAAGCCTGGTTCGTGCTGCGCCTGATCAACGGCTGGGCGAGCGTGGGCGTATTCCTGGTCGTGGAAAGCTGGCTGCTGCTGGCGGGCGATGCCAAGGTGCGCGGGCGGCTGCTGGCGCTGTACATGATTGCGCTGTATGGCTCGGGCATGCTGGGCCAGCTGGAACTGGGCGCCATCACTCAGCTGGGGCCAATGGCGCCGTTCATGGTGGCCGGCCTGCTGGCGTCGCTG
This sequence comes from Achromobacter mucicolens, assembly GCF_029866465.1. Taxonomy (NCBI): domain Bacteria; kingdom Pseudomonadati; phylum Pseudomonadota; class Betaproteobacteria; order Burkholderiales; family Alcaligenaceae; genus Achromobacter; species Achromobacter mucicolens. The sequence continues at coordinate 2,950,927 of NZ_CP123364.1, forward strand.
TCCGTGATGCCCATGGTCATCATTCCGCGCGTCTCGCCGCTGGTGGAACGCGTCGAGCCGTTGCTGCCGCAGCATCTGGCGCGCATGACGCCCACGGGCGTGATGGGCTGCTTCGGGTCAGGCGTCGCGATTGCCGCCGTCTACACGCTGCTGCCGCTGTATCTGCAGCGCATTGGGCTGGACGTTGCCGAGGTCGGCAAGATGATGGGCGCCGTGATCCTGGGCGCCATGGTCCTGCAGTATCCGGTGGGGCGCTGGTCGGACCGGCGCGACCGTCAGGTGGTGCTGATCGCGTTGGCCGTGTTCTGCGCCGTTCTCAGCCTGCTGATCCTGTTGCTGCCGCCCGCCTCGCCGCTGCTGATGCCGCTGTTGTTCCTGCTGGGCGGCGGCGTCTTTGCCATTTATCCGGTGGCCGTCAGCCATGCGGCGGATCGCGCGCCCGCCGACGCGCTGGTGCGCATGATCCAGGGCTTGCTGCTCATTAATTCGCTGGGCTCGGCGCTCAGCCCCCTGGCCATCTCGCCCGTGATGACGAAGTTCGGCGAAGCGGGTCTGTTCTGGTGCTTTGCGCTGCTCAACCTTGGGCTGGTCACCTTTTTCGTCTGGCGCCGCAACGAGCGCCCGGCGCCGGCGCCGGTGGCGCCCTTTGCAGCGGCCGCGCAGATGTCGCCAGTGGGAGTGGAACTGCGCGTGACCGAAGACCTGTTCCAGGGCGCGCTGGACCACGAGATGACCGAGGACCTGACCCACGCGGTGCCCGGCGCCGAGGCAGCCGAGCCCGTGCTTTCCACAGTGCAGGAGGTCCCGCCGGCGGCCTGACCGGCGGCTGCATCAGCCGCGCTGGTTCAACGCGCGCGCAATGCGGTTGCGCGCCACCGTCGTGCGCGGCACCTTGAACGGGAACCAGCTGCGCACGTCCTCTTCCAGCCCGATGCCGTGCATGAAGTTGTAGATGGCCTTCTTCAGGCCTTTGCCCAGCGCGTCGTGATCCACGCCCGTGGGGTCATGAAAGCCCACATCGTTCTTGGCAAACGTGACCTCGGGCAAGGGTTTGAGCTTGATGCCGTATTCGTCCGGATTCTGACCCACCGGCGAATGCACCGTACAGGCGAAGCGGTGAAAGAACCCGCTCTGGATGCAGTCGTTTTCGAATAGCTGGCGCACGTACTCCAGCGCATCGACGGTGTCCTGCACGGTCTGCGTCGGAAAACCGTACATCAGGTAGGCATGCACCAGCACCCCGGCATCGCTGAACGCACGCGTCACGCGCGCCACCTGGTCGATCGACACGCCCTTTTTCATCAGGTTCAGCAGCCGGTCAGAGGCGACCTCCAGGCCGCCGGAAACCGCAATGCAGCCGCTATCGGCCAGCAGTTCACACAGTTCCGGGCTGAAGGTCTTTTCGAAGCGGATGTTGCCCCACCAGGAAATCCCGGTGTTGCGTTCGATCAGCTCGGCGGCCAGGGCCTTGAGCGCCTTGGGCGGCGCAGCCTCATCGACGAAGTGAAAACCCGTCTGCCCTGTCTCGGCCACGATGGCTTCGATGCGATCGGCCAGCACGGAAGCCGACGCCCCCTCATAGCGGCCGATGTAGTCCAGCCCCACGTCGCAGAAGCTGCACTTCTTCCAGTAACAGCCGTGCGCGACGGTCAGCTTGTTCCAACGCCCATCGCTCCAGAGCCGATGCATCGGGTTAAGCATGTCGAGCAGCGACAGATAGCGATCCAGCGGCAGGCCGTCCCACGTGGGCGTGCCCACTTCGGCAAATGCAACGTCAGGCTCGACCAGGTTGACGTAGCGCACCGCACCGCTGTCGGCATCGCGCACGAAGGTGCGCACCAGGCGCTGACGCGACCGCTTGCCCTGCACGTGTTCCAGCAGCGCCAGCAGCGGCCGCTCGCCGGCATCCAGCGTGACGAAATCGAAGTAATCGAACACGCGCGGGTCTTTCAGTTCGCGCAATTCGGTGTTGACGAAGCCCCCGCCCAGCACGGTGACGATGCTGGGGTCCTGCGCCTTGATGGCCTGCGCGATACGGAAGGCGGCGTACACCGCGCCCGGAAACGGCACCGACAACAGGACCATCGTCGGCTTATGGCGCGCCAGGGCGGCCTCGGTAAGTTCACGCAGCGTCTCGTCCACCAGGTTCAGCGGGGCGTCCAGCGCCTCGGCCAGCGGGTCGAACGTGGGCTGGCTGCCCGCAAGCGATTCGGCATAGCGCACGAACTCGAAGCGCGGATCGATCGCGTCGCGCAGCACGTCGGCCAGGTCATTCAGGTACAGCGTGGCCAGGTGCTTGGCTCGGTCCTGCAACCCCAGCGCGCCAAACGCCCAGCCCAGCGGATCGCCACCGTCCTCGTCCATGTAGACATCCAGCGTCGCAAAGCGCGGCCCCTCGGGCAGGTAGTTACGCCCCGCAATGCGATGCGCCAGCGTGGGGTCGCGGCCTTGCAGAAAGGCGATCACCGGGCCGATGGTGGCCAGATAACGCGACTGCATGGCGACGAATGCCTGGATGGGCTGCGTGTGCTTTTCAAGGGGCAGCGCGTCGATGCGGCTTGCCACGGCCCGCAGGCCGTCGGCCGAGAGCAGGCGCAGCACCAGGGCCAGCGCCAGATCTTCCTGGAACGCAGTGACGTCGCGCGACCGCAGGAAGCCGGTCAGGTAGGCGGTGGACGGATAGGGAGTGTTCAGCTGCGTCATCGGTGGAATCACCGACAGCACGCGCAAGGGCAAGGTCGACATGAGGCACGGCAGGGCTGCCGTCAGAAAGCGGGGATCGGATGCAATTATAGGCAGCCCGCCTTCGCGCCCTATAAGACGCCGTCCAGCCAGTCGAGCGCGCGGCGGTTCAAGAGCGACCGATTCGCCGATTCGCAATGATCGCCGGCGCCCTCCTGCGCCGTGAAGCGCAGCAGGGTCTTGGGGCAGCGCAACTGATCGAAGAACTGCTGGGTGCCGGCAGCAAGCGGGTCGTTTTCGGCCAGTGTTACAAGGGTGGGACACGTGATGCCCTGGATACGGCCGTCCAGGGTGAATAGCTCCACCGCGCGCAGGTAGTCGCGCAGATTGTCCACGCCGTGCACCCAGAAGCCGCGCTGCACCACCTTCCACGTGAGCGCCGGACTGGACAAGACGAACTGCCACAGGCGATCCATCACGGGCCCTTCCAGTTCACCCATGTTCGCCGCGCTTTCCGGGCTGGCGCCCAGCTTGACCGCCAGCGGCCGGAACAGGCCCGCGACGCTCCATTGCCCGGGATCCGCAATGCAGGCCGCAAGCCGCGGTTCGCCCGACGCCGCGCGTGGCGCCAGATGCCCGCCCAGGCTCCAGCCGCTGAGGGCAATGCGGCTTGCGTCGACGATGGGCAGCGCGACGGCGCAGTCGACCACCGCGCTCACCACCGTCTCCCAATCCGGACGCATGGGCACGCCCTGTTCGTAAAGCATGCCGCCCTGCCCGGGGCCGTCGAACACCAGCGCGTGGTAGCCCCGGCGCGCGGCGGCCACGGCGCTCGCGAAGTACATGTCGGTCACCGTCGCGTCATAGCCGTTGGTGAAGATGACGAGCGGCCTGATGTCGGCCTCCTGACCCGCAGCCGGCACCAGATAGGCAGGCATGTATGCGCCGTCCAGCGCAATGCGCATCGGCCTGACCGGTTGCGCGGACAGCGGCAGTCCCCGGTCGAACGCCGCCATCTGCTTGCGAAAGGCCGCAAGCAGCCGCGCGTCCGTGGGCGCGCCGTACAAGGGCCGGTAAGCCGTCGAATAGAAGGCGCTGGCGCGCAGATGCAATTCGCGCGCGCTGGCAAGCAGGTTACGACGTTCAGCGTCTTGCGCCTCGGCGGCCAGACGGTCACCCGCCGCCATCCAGGCCTCGAAGAACGCAGTGTCGTCGCCGCTACCCACCGCGCGGCCCACCGCCAGGATTTCTCCCAGATCCGCCCCGCCGTAGGACAGGTAAGCGACCGGCCGCGTGCCGAAATCGTCATGCAGTTCGTTCTGGAAAGCCAGGCCCATGGGTTTCTCCTGCGTCAGGACGGCAACGCCGCCGCAATCACAATCTACAAACCGGCGGACTATCGTTCAATACGGCAGGCCGGCCGGCTGGCACATTGCGCGGGTCCTCCATTATGGCAACCGAAGGAGTCATCCATGCCCATCAATGCGACCCCCACGCCCGGCGCCAGGCTGCTGTCCCCGCACGACCACACGCTCATCATGATCGACTTCCAGTCGCAGATGGCGTTTGCCACCCATTCGATCGATGCCGTCACGCTGCGCAGCAACGCCGCGCTGGTGGCCCAAGCCGCCGCCGGCTTTGGCGTGTCCACCATCCTGACGACCGTTGCCGAAAAGCGCTTTTCCGGCCCCATGTTCGAGGAAGTCACCGTCCCGTTCCCCGGCCGGCCGCTGATGGACCGCACCTCCATGAACACCTGGGAAGACGCCGCCGTCATCAAGCAGGTTAACGAAATCGGCAAGAAGCGCATTGTGCTGGCGGGCCTGTGGACCAGCGTGTGCATCGTCGGCCCGGCCCTGTCCGCGCTGGACCAGGGCTTCGAGGTCTATGTCATCGCCGACGCCTGCGGCGACGTGTCCGCCGAAGCCCACAACCGCGCCATTGAGCGTATCGTTCAGGCAGGCGGCCAGCCCATCACGGCATTGCAGTACCTGCTGGAGATGCAGCGCGACTGGGCGCGCATCGATACCTACGACATGACGACCGGCATCGCCAGCAAGTTCGGCGGCGCCTACGGCCTGGGCATCCTCTACGCCAAGTCCATGTTCAACGCCCACGAAGGCTGACAGGAGCATACCCATGAAGGTCTACCTTGTGTCGTTGGGACTCGGCCTGCTGGTCGGTATCATCTATGCCCTGTTCAATGTGCGATCGCCGGCGCCGCCCGTCATCGCCCTGGTTGGCCTGCTGGGCATCCTGACGGGGGAGCAGATTCCCCCACTGGTCAAGCGCCTGCTGGCGGACGAGCCCGCCCGCACGTCCTTCATCCATGACCAGGTAAAACCGCACATGTTCGGCGAACTGCCTAGCTGCCCCAAGGCATCCGCCGACACCGCCCAACAACCCGCCGATGCATGTGGAGACAAGCGCAATGGCTGATACCCTGGACCCCGCGCCCGAAGGCGCCCCCGACCTCATCCTGCATCAGGGCCGGTTCACCACCCTGGACCCCGCCAATCCCATCGCCGACGCCGTCGCAATCAAGGACGGCCGGTTCACGCGCGTGGGCGCCGCTGACGACATTCTGCCCCTGGCCGGCCCGGCCACCCGCATCATCGCGCTGGGCGGACGCGGCGTGTTGCCCGGACTGATCGACAACCACCTGCACATCATCCGCGGCGGCCTGAACTACAACATGGAACTGCGCTGGGACGGCGTGACCAGCCTGGCCGACGCCATGGCCATGCTGCGCCGCCAGGTAGCCATCACGCCCGCGCCGCAGTGGGTGCGCGTGGTCGGCGGCTTCACCGAACACCAGTTCGCGGAAAAGCGCCTGCCCACCATCGAAGAACTGAACGCCGTGGCGCCCGATACGCCCGTGTTCATCCTGCACTTGTATGACCGCGCCCTGCTCAACGCCGCCGCCCTGCGCGCGGTCGGCTACGACAAGAACACCCCCGCGCCCCCCGGCGGCGAGATCGTGCGTGACTCGGCCGGCAACCCGACCGGGCTGCTGCTTGCCAAGCCCAACGCGTCGATCCTGTACGCCACGCTGGCCAAGGGCCCCAAGCTGCCCTTCGAATACCAGCTCAATTCCACGCGCCACTTCATGCGCGACCTGAACCGCCTGGGCGTCACCGGCGCCATCGATGCGGGCGGTGGTAACCAGAACTACCCTGAGGACTACCAGGTCATCCAGCAACTGGCCGACGCCGGCCAACTGACGATCCGCCTGGCCTACAACCTGTTCACGCAAAAGCCCAAGCAGGAAAAGGAAGACTTCCTGAACTGGACGGCCACTTCGCAGTACAAGCAAGGCACCGATTATTTCCGCCACAACGGCGCGGGCGAAATGCTGGTCTTTTCCGCCGCCGACTTCGAAGACTTCCGCCAACCGCGTCCCGAAATGGGCCCCGAGATGGAAGGCGAACTCGAGGAAGTGGTGCGCATCCTGGCGCAGAACCGCTGGCCCTGGCGCATGCACGCCACCTACGACGAGACCATCTCGCGCTCGCTGGATGTATTCGAACGCGTGAACAAGGACGTCCCGCTGGCGGGGCTGAACTGGTTCTTCGACCACGCCGAGACGATCTCCGAACACTCCATCGACCGCATCGCCGCCCTGGGCGGCGGCGTGGCCGTGCAGCATCGCATGGCCTATCAGGGCGAATACTTCGTCGAACGCTACGGCCCGGGCGCGGCCGAAGCGACGCCCCCCGTCAAGCGCATGCTCGACAAAGGCGTCAACGTGTCGGCCGGCACCGACGCCACCCGCGTGGCTTCCTACAACCCGTGGGTGTCGCTGTCGTGGCTCATCACCGGCAAGACGGTGGGCGGTCTGCGCCTGACGCCGCAGCGCAACTGCCTGGACCGCGATGCTGCCCTGCGCATGTGGACCGAGAACGTCACCTGGTTTTCCAACGAGCAAGGCAAAAAGGGCCGCATCGCCGTCGGCCAACTGGCCGATCTCGTCGTGCCGGATCGCGACTTCTTCTCGTGCCCCGAGTCCGATATTGCGGACACCAGCAGCCTGCTCACCGTCGTGGGCGGCAAAGTGGTCTGGGGCGCGGGTGAATTCGCGGCGCACGACGAGGCCGCGCCGCCGCCCGCCATGCCCGACTGGTCGCCCACGCGCCTGTTCGGCGGCTACGGCGCCTGGGGCGACAACGAAGGCAAGCCGCTGCAGGCCACCCTGCGCGAGGCCGCGGCCGCCTGCGCCTGCGCCAACGACTGCAATGTCCACGGCCACCAGCACGCTGGCGCCTGGGCCAGCAAACTGCCCGTCTCCGACCTGAAAGGGTTCTGGGGCGCCCTGGGCTGCGCCTGCTGGGCGGTCTAGGGTCGCATCACGCGGCCGAGGCGTCACCCCCTCGGCCGCGCGTGTTACGCCTGAACCGTCATTTGGCGGTGATTCCCCCTTCGCGGATGACCTTTGCCCATTGCTCGATTTCGGCGTTCAGGCGCGCCTTGGAAGCGTCCACATCTAGCGGGTCCGCGTAAACACCTTGCTGCAGCATCTGGGCCTTGGCGTCGTCCTTTGCCAGCGCGGTGGTCAGCGCCTTGTTGATCTTGGCCACGATGGGCGCTGGCGTGCCGGCAGGCGCCATCACCCCGAAGAGCGAGCTGACGTTAAAGCCGCTGAAGCCTTGCTCTTCGGCGGTGGGAATGTCCGGCAACATCGAGATGCGCTGCGGCGTAAGCACCGCCAACGGACGCAGCTGGCCCGACTTGATGAAGGAGATCGCGGCGGGCACCGTCTCGGTCATCGTCTCGACCTGCCCGCCGACCAGATCGGTCATGGCCGGCCCGCTGCCGCGATAGGCCACATGCACAATGTTGACGCCCGCGATCTGCTTGAACAGCTCCATGGCCATGCGCTGCGGAGCGCCGGCGCCCGAAGAGGCAAAGTTGAGCTTGCCCGGATTGGCCTTGGCGTAGGTCACCAGTTCGGCCAGCGACTTGATGGGCAGCTTGGGATTGACCACGGCCACCAGCGGCACGAAGCCGACCACCCCCGCGGGCACCAAATCCTTGCGCAGGTCGTACGCAATGCTGTCTTTCTCCAGGGTCGCCATGACCGAGTGCGAGGTCAAGGCGCCCATCAGGAGCGTATAGCCGTCCGGCTGCGCGCGCGCTACCTCGGCGGCGCCGATGTTGCCGCCCGCCCCGCCCCGGTTCTCGATGACGACCTGACCGCCGATCGCTTCGCTCAGGCGCTGGCCCACGATGCGCCCGATCACGTCGGTCGCGCCGCCCGGCGGGTAAGGAATGATCAGACGGATGGGTTTGCTGGGGTAGCTGTCGGCGGCCTGCGCGCAAGCCTGACCGGGCAAGGCGAACGCGGCAACCGCGATAAAGCCGGCCGCGACGATATGGACGCGCTTGCGCGCGGCGTGCTTGCAGATCATGGTTGTCTCCCGATGCGCTCTTCTGGCTTGAAAGCTTTAAGCGCATGTTCGCAAACTACCGGCTGCGAAAAGGGAAAAATAATTATGGTCTGACTAAAAAATCCTTGCGGGTATTAGGGCTTCTGGATGAGCGACCGGCGGTCAATGTGCCGACGCATCCAGAAACCGATGCACAATCCGCACCGCGGCGGCGCCCTCTGCGATGCTTGCCAACACGTGTTTCACCGACCCCGCGCGCGCCGCGCCCACCGCAAATATGCCCGGCTGCGAACTTTCGTAATCGCGCGCCTGCATCGACCCCGCTGCGGCCAGGCCCGTATGGATATAGCCCTGGTCGTCCGTATCGAGCCACCCATCCAGCCACGCCGTGTTCGCTTGAACGCGCATCGCTGCGCCATGGCCCGCCTGCGTTCCCGTCGCCACGATCAGGCTGCGCGCCTCGATCATCCGGCCGTCGTCCAGCCACACGCGGTAGGGATAACATCCGCCGTCAAAGCGGCTGACGGTGCGTAGCGGCAGCAGGTGCGCGCCAAAGCGCCTGCTCTGGTCCTCGGCGCGGCGCAGCAGCGGGCCGTCGCACAATCCCGTGATCGTGCCGGGAAACCCGTTCAGCAGGTCCAACCCGGGCGCGTCGCCGCAAGACAGCGAGCCGCCCACCAACAGGGTCTGCAAACCCTCGGACGCGGCGTAGGCCGCGGCGGCCAGGCCTGCGGGGCCGCCTCCGATCACCGCCAGATCCATCACGGGGTCTTCCTGCCCTGCCCGCGCTGTCGAGCGCAGAATCGCGCCGCCATAGGGCCGCTGGCGCAGGTAGCCGATGCGGCGCAGCACGAATGCGCGCAGGATGATTTCCGCCATCGGCCGGTCTTCCAATATCAGCGACTCGAGCGCCGGGCGACTCAGGCGCAGCAGCCGGCTTGGGGTGCTGGCGCGCACGGTGACCGAGTTCGGCCTGTCCGTGAAGAGGTCCAGGCTGCCCGTGAACTCGCCGTCACGATGCACAAGCAGACTGCGCAGGACGCCGCCCGCCTGCGCTTCCAGCACCTCGATGTACCCGTGCAGCAGGATGTAGAAGGCGGCTTCGCGGTCGCCGCTGTTGAGCAGCACGCAGCCCGGCTCGGCTGAAACCTCGTGGCCGTACGCCGCGGCGCGCTCGATCATGGCGCTGGGCAGCATGGGAAAGGCCTGGGCGTGCAAGGCGGCCAGATCGGCGGGCGGATTAGCCGGCGCGGCGCCGGCAGCAAGTCGACTCATGGGGACGCTATCGGATCATCCGGGAGAATGGGCGGGCTATTGCGAAGACGTTACCGCCGGGCAGCACCCGTGTCTTGCGCACTTGCGTTCTGATTTGTATGAAAGCGCCATGCGCGTTGCATGGCCGGTCGCGGGCCGGCTAAAGGGTCAACCGCCGTGTTCCCTGCGCCAGGCGCCGGGCGCCACGCCCACTACGCTGGTGAACACGCGGGTCATGTGCGCCTGGTCGGCAAAGCCGCACAACAGCGCGATGTCGGTGATCGACCGGCCCGGCGTGCGCAGCAACTCCTGCGCTTTTTGCACCCGCTGCTCCAGGAGCCACCGATGCGGCGTGGTGCCGACCGTTTGCCGGAACGCTTTGATGAAATAGCTGCGCGACAGATTGCAGGCCTCTGCGATATGCGCAATCGACGCATCTTCCCGCAGCGACGCCAGCAGCATGTCCTTGGCCCGCGCCTCCAGTTTGCGCGACAGCACGCGGGCGCCGCCCGACGCTGCCCATCCGCTGGTGGCCCCTGCCCCGTATTGCGCCAGCAGGTGCGTGCCAAGGGCCAGGTTCAGATGCTCCACGAACAGACTGCTGGTCTGCGCGGGATTTGCCACGACGTTCGCCAGCACCTGCGAAAGATGGCCCAGCACCGGATCCGGCTGCCCGGCGCGCGGCGTCAGGCTGCTGACGCGCGTCCCACCCTTCTCGTCGTTGATCCGCTCGATGAAGGCGCGCGACAGCTCGACCAGCAGGAAGTCGAATCCGCCAAGCATGTCGGCGCGGTAATCGTCGGTGAAGTCGCGGATGTAGATCGAACCCGCATCGAAATCATGCGTGGACGCGTGATGACCGTGCAGGATGCGACGGCGATGACCGCCCTGCAGCGCCACGCCCACGAGAAAGCCACGATCGGACGCGGGCGTCTGCACGCTGCCGAAGTAATCGTTGTGGGTGCGCTTGCGATAAAGCGTCAGCCCGCCGCCATGAAATTCCTGGTCCAACGCCAATTGGCTGGCCGAGCAACCCAGCGTGTCGGTGGGCCGCGCCGGTTGCGAGCCGGAAGTCAGGGGTTGGGTGGCGGGCATCGGATATGTCCAGATCAGGGCGAACGCGCTTAACGGGCTCGAAGATAGCAGGCGATGCTGCTTCGCAACAAGCAACATTTGGCAAGCATCCCCGGCCCGCCCGGGCCCGTCAGCGGGCGACGACGCTGTCCACAAACGCCGCCAGGTCCCGGTTGAACCTGTCCGCTTCCTCCATGAACGGCGCGTGCCCCGATGCCGCATAAACGGTGCTCTTGACGCGGGGGTTCAGTTGCCGCGCCCGCTCGATCGACGGATGAGGCTGGACCAAGGCGTCGTTTGCGCCGTAGATCAGCAGCAGAGGCTTGCGCGCCGAGCCAAGGCCGCGCGCCGCCGCGACCGTCATGCCTTGCACCGCGGCCTGCATGTCGAAGGACGCCATGGCGGCATTGGCCAGCAGCCGTTGGAACGCGACGGCGTCGGGCGGCTGCGCAAAGCACAGACCGATGAATTCGCGCTCCGCGTCCAGGCGGGTCTTCAGGTCGGGGGACACCATGTCGCGGTACAACGCGGGATGCTGCACGATCTGCTTCGGATCCAGCTCGATCACACCGCCCACATAGACCGCGCCCGCGATTCCCGCATCGCCGTACGCGGCGAGGTAGTTGGTCGTCACGGCAGCGCCAAGCGACCAGCCGACGACCACGGGGTCCGCGGCCCCGGTCGCCTTCATGACCGCGGCCAGATCGTCGGCCCAGCGCCGGCCGTCTGTATATGCCGCCGCGTCCGCCGGCTTGCCCGATAAACCATGGCCGCGCAGGTCGTAGGTGATCAGCCGATATCGTTGCAGCGCTGGGCTGGCAAGCTGGGCCTCCCAGTTGAGGTGGCTGCCCAGCAACCCGTGCACGAAGATGACGGGCGGGCCATCGGCATTGCCGGCCTCCTGGACGGCGAGCGTTACGCCATCGGGCGCCTTGACGGTGTATTGCCGGGGCTGCGCGTGCGCGGCCGCCGAGGCCACGATGACCAAGACCGCCGCCGCCGCCCGGCGGAAAAAAGTTCTGCGTTGCATGCCGATGCATCCGAAAGATTGAAGGACGGCCAGTCTCAACCCTCACACCCATGTCAAGGTCAAGCCCCCATCTGCTAATCTTTCCCGCATGAAAACGCCCGCGCCTTCCCCCCCCATGTCGATCGGCGAGCTTGCCCGCAGAACGGGCGCAAGCCTGCGGTCGCTGCGCCACTACGACGACCAGGGTCTGCTTGTCTCGGCCCGGGCGGACAATGGATACCGTACCTTTCCCGCAGCCGCCGTCACGCAAGTCAGGCAAATCCAGCGCCTCATCGCTGCCGGCTTCTCGTTGGCGGAAATCCGCGGGTTTCCCGATTGCATGCGGCTGATCGAGGGCGCTGCGGCATGCCCGGAGACGTCCGAGGTGCAGCGCCGCCGGCTGGCATCCGTCGAACGCCAGATCGCCGACCTGGAGCGCCGCCGCGCCCGGCTGCGCCAGATGCTGGAAGATTCCGCCCCCCCTTGCCCGCAATGAAACGCGGATAAGGCCCCAACCTGTAGCGCACGCTTTCCTACCGGAATTCCATGGCTACCGAAACGCCCCGCCGCCCCGTCCAGAATGCGCCGCGCTGGTTGCGCTGGCTGCCCGGTCTGGCGTTGTTGCAGTCCTATCAGGCGGCATGGCTGCCCAAGGACATTGCCGCCGGCCTCGTCCTGACGACCATGCTGGTGCCGGTGGGCATCGCCTACGCTGAAGCCTCGGGCGTACCCGGCGTCTACGGCCTGTACGCCACCATCATCCCGCTCCTGGCGTATGCGCTGTTCGGTCCAAGCCGGATCCTGGTGTTGGGACCGGATTCCGCGTTGGCGGCGCCCATCCTGGCTGTCGTGCTCAGCGTCTCCAACGGCGACCCCATGCGCGCCATCGCCGCGGCAAGCATGATGGCCGTTATCTCGGGGCTGTTCTGCATCGTGATGGGCTTGATGCGCCTGGGATTCATCACCGAGCTGCTGTCCAAACCCATCCGCTACGGCTACATGAACGGCATCGCGCTGACCGTGCTGGTCAGCCAGTTGCCCAAGCTGTTCGACATCTCCATCGATGACGCCGGCCCGCTGCGCGAGATGCAACAGTTGGCGCTGGCCGTGGCCGATGGCCAGGCCCATTGGCCAAGCTTGGCAGTCGGCGCGGCAAGCCTTGCCGTGATTCTCTTGCTCAAGCGCTTCGATCGCGTGCCGGGCATTCTGATTGCCGTGATCCTTGCCACGCTGGCGGTCAGGCTTTTCGGACTGGACGCCCAGGGCGTCAAGGTGCTGGGCGAGATTCCGCAAGGATTGCCAAGCTTTGCGTGGCCGTGGCTCAGCAACGCCGACCTCGTCAAGATCGTGCTGGGCGGCTGCGCGGTGGCGCTGATTGCCTTTGCCGACACCAGCGTGCTGTCGCGCACCTACGCCGCGCGCACGAACACGCGCGTGGATCCGAATCAGGAGATGGTGGGACTGGGGGTGGCGAACCTGGCAGCCGGTTTCTTCCAGGGCTTTCCGATCAGCAGCAGCGCATCGCGCACCCCGGTGGCCGAGGCGGCGGGGTCGCGCACGCAACTGACCGGCGTCGTCGGCGCGGTGGCCGTCGCCGCGCTGCTGATCGCCGCGCCGAACCTGCTGCGCCACCTGCCCAACAGCGCGCTGGCCGCGGTCGTGATCGCCGCCGCCATCGGTCTCTTCGAATTCAGGGATCTGCGGCGCATTTACCGCATCCAGCAATGGGAGTTCTGGCTTTCGATGCTGTGTTTTGCGGGTGTCGCCGTCTTCGGCGCGATCCCCGGCATCTGCCTGGCGGTCGTCATCGCCGTCATCGAGTTCCTGTGGGACGGCTGGCGTCCGCACTTCGCGGTGCTGGGCCGCGTGCCGAACCTGCGCGGCTATCACGACCTGAAGCGTTATCCGCATGCCACGCTGATCGACGGACTTGTCCTGTTCCGCTGGGACGCCCCGCTCTTTTTCGCCAACGCCGAACTCTTCCAGCAGCGCCTGCTTGAAGCCGTGGAGGCCTCGCCCACGCCCGTACGGCGCGTGGTGGTGGCTGCCGAACCCGTCACCAGCGTGGACGTCACCTCAGCCGACATGCTGCGCGAACTGTGCGAAACCCTGTCGCGCGAAGGGGTCGCGCTGCACTTCGCGGAAATGAAGGATCCCGTGCGCGACAAGCTCAAGCGTTTCGAGCTGTCGCGGCTATTCAGCGACGACCGCTTTCATCCGACCGTTGGCAGCGCGGTGGACGATTACCTGCAAGGCGACCACGCATCCTAGACCCGGCTCCCTTTTGCCGCGCTGGACCGTCGACGCACGCTTGCCGCTCAAGGCGTCACCTGATACCCCCGCTGCTGCATGCAGGCGGCATACGCGGAAGAAGCTGCCGCAGCCTGCTGATTCTGGGTGGCGCGGTCCTGACGCCGATCCTGCCGTTGGCGCGACCCGCCCACCACCATTCCCGCCGCCGCTGCGTCCTTTGCCTGGTTTTGCCGGTACGCCTGCTTGGTGTCGTCGTCCACGCGGTCGTAGACCTCCTCGTGCTGCCGTCCGCGCGCACCGGCCACCGCGGCGCCAGCGGCCGCGCCAGCCGCCGCGCCACGCGCACGGCCACCAGCCTCGCGCGAATCCGGGCTGCTGCTGGCCGCGCTGCCTATCTGCGCCTGGCATGCCGCGATGTCTTGCTGGGTAAGTTCGGGGGATTGGCCTTTGAGCGGCGTGACGGTCTGCGCGGACGCAGTCAGGCAGACGCCAGCGGCCAGCATGGCCACGCAGGGAAAGATGATCGTATTCATGACAACCTCCATGGAAGTCAGAGCCCTGATTCACCAGCGTAGCGCTGGGTTCTGCGCCGGTGCAACATGGGTTATGCGGCTGGCCTGGGCGCCTTGGCGCAGCTCGCTTCGTGCTTGCCCAACCAAATATCCAAAACTCTTATATCTGAAATGTCCACAAACCTATAGTTCTTTAGAACCCGTTGACATAAAGAGGGGCATTGCCGATGATGCGGAAGGCCGCAAGCGCTGGGCCGCCCATAAGCACAACACCGCGCCTGTTCCGCGGGACGCGGCAACCAGAGAGGCAAGCCATGGAGACAACCCCACGCAACCCCGCACGGCGCCGCATGCTGGCCGGCAGCGCCAGTGCCCTGGCCGCGGCCGGGCTGGGCGCCGCGGGCATTGCGCGCGCCAGCGATGCGCCCGCCAAGCCCGCAGGCGCAGCGCCCGCCGCTACCCCCGCCGCGCCCGCTGCCAAGCAGCTGCCGCCTTACGCGGCGTGGAAAGACGCCGACAGCGTCATCGTGCACAGCGCCAACACCATCGAGACCCGCCGCAGCGCGTTCGGCGATGGCGTCATCACGCCGTCGCGCCAGCTATACGTGCGCAATAACCTGCCGGCGCCCGACGCCGCGATCCTGAACGACCGCGATGCATGGAAGGTCGAGATCGAAGGCGTCAAGCAGCCCCGCACGTTCACCGTGGGCGAACTTAAGACGCTGGGCATGGAAACGCTGGCGACCGTGTTGCAGTGCTCGGGCAATGGCCGCGGGTTCTTTCCCCACAAGCCCAGCGGCACGCCGTGGGAAGTGGGCGCGGCCGGCTGCGTGATGTGGACGGGCGTGCCGGTGCGCACCCTTGTCGAACACCTGGGCGGCCTGGCGGGCACGCCTGCCTTCATGACCGGCACCGGCGGCGAAGTGCTGCCCGAAGGTCTGGATCCCAAATCGCTGCTGGTGGAACGCTCGGTGCCGCGCGAGGCGATGCAGGACGCCCTGTTGGCCTGGGAGATGAACGGCGAGCCGCTGTCGCTGGCGCACGGCGGCCCATTGCGCCTGATCGTGCCGGGCTACACCGGCGTGAACAACGTCAAGTACATCAAGCGGCTGGCGTTCACCGCCGAACAGAGCCCCGCGAAGATCCAGCAGACCGGCTATCGCCTGACGCCCATGAACGCCAAGCCCAGCCCCGACCAACCATCGGTCTGGGCCATGGAACCCAAATCCTGGATCAACGCGCCGGGCGCAAACGGCCAGCCGGTGAAGGCCGGGCGGGTGGTGGTGCGCGGCGTGGCCTTTGGCGGCATGCATGCGGTCAAGCGCGTGGACGTGTCGATCGACGGGGGCAAGACCTGGAAACAGGCCGCGTTGATCGGACCGGATCTTGGCAAGTACGCCTGGCGCCAGTTCGCGCTGCCGGTGGAACTGTCCGCCGGTCAGCACATGCTGGTCAGCCGCGTCGAAGACACCGAAGGCAATGTGCAGGTGGAAAACCGGTTCGAAAACGCGCCGGGCTATATCAACAGCAGTTGGCGCGACCACGGTCTGGCCATCAACGTGTCCTGATCGAGGCAGCATCGATGCACAACAGTCAAGTCATGCAGCATGCAGCAACCCGCCGCCCGATCGGGTGGCGGGCTTCCTTTGCGCTCGCGGCAGGTGTCTGGTTGCTGACGGGCGCGCAGGCGTGGGCGGCCGAACCGCCCAATGCCGAAGCGGGCCGGGCCTTGTTCCTGAAAGCGACCACCCCGGCCTGTTCCGTCTGTCACACGCTGGCCGACGCCGGCGCGGCAGGCACCATTGGTCCCAACCTGGACGAGCTCAAGCCCGATGCCAACCGCGTCACGCAGGCCGTGCGCAACGGCATCGGCGTGATGCCGGCCTTCGATGCCTTGAGCGATGAGCAGGTGCAGGCGTTGGCGAAATACGTGTCGGGCGTGACCGGGGCGCAGTAGCCGGCCCGTGCATCGCGGACAGCGGCATCGTGGTAGGCTTTCCGCCAGCCGGATTGCCTACCCATCCTCACGTTCACGACGACACGCACCATGACGCTCAGATCGCTCGCCCTGCTGCTTTCCGCGGCGGCCCTGACCCCGGCGCTTCATGCGCAACCGGCTGGCCACGGCGCCGCCTGGACGCCGACAGGCCCGACGGCATGCCGCTTTTCGGGCTGGACCACGAACGACAAGCCCGCGATCCCGGTGCGCGCGGCAGCCTCCTACAGCGCCAGGCAGATGGGTGCGCTGCCGACCACGCGCGGCGACAGTCCCGATCCCGAGGTCGATCTGTACAGCGTCACCTTCGACGTGACCGAGGCGCGCGACGGCTGGCTCAGGATTCGCAACGCCAGCGACGCCATGAGCGGCAGCGATCGTCACCCGCCTCGCCCCGTCTATCAAGGCGAAGGCTGGATCGCCGCCGCGGACGCGCAGGTCGGCATCCAGTCGGCGCGCGGATACACGCGCCCCGACGCCGCCAGCGAACGGCTGCTTGACCTGGGCGACGACTGGCTGACTGAACGCGCCACCTTGCGCGGCATCGTGGCGTGTGAGGGCGAATGGCTGCTGCTGGATTACGAGATGCGCAACAGCGCGACGTTCGAACGGCTGGCGGACAAGGACCGCACGCGCGGTCGCGCGTGGTTTCGCGGCGTGTGCGCATCGTCCGAGACCACCTGCGACATGCGCTCGGTCGACGGGTAATCCGCGCTACCGGCGCTCGAGCGGCCAGACTTCCACCACGCCGTGCGCCACGGCGCAGGGCGTGCGGGACACCTTTTCGATGGCCTCGGCCATATCAGCCGCTTCGATGATGGCAAAGCCGGCAATCGGCAGCGGCGCATTCATGAACGGCCCCTTCGCCGTCACCACACCGGACGCGTCCGGATTGCGCACCTGAACCGGCGTGCCCGCGATCCCCATCAGCACCCCCGCATGCTGCAATGCCGCGTCGTGCGCATGCGCAGCCTCGCGCACGGACACCGGGGTGCTGTCGTAGCCCGCCTGATCGCCGTAGCCGATTGTGATGAACATGGGCATGGTCTTCTCCTTGAGATTGGCGCCGCGCCTTGTGGCGAGACGCGTGGCGTGCTCATGCGCTATCCCCGCACCCGCGCCGGATTGCCAACCACCTTTGCACCCGCGGGCACATCCCGCGTCACCACGCTGCCCGCGCCGATGATCGCATCGTCCCCCACCGTCACACCGGGCAGGATGATCGCCCCGCCGCCGATCCACACCTGCCTGCCGATGTGCACGGGCCGCCCGAACTCCAGCATCGCGCGCCGCTGCTCGGGGTCGTGCGGGTGGTCTGCCGTGTAGATCTGCACGGCCGGGCCGATTTGCGTGCCTTCGCCGATGGTGACCTGCACGACGTCCAGGATCACGCAATTGAAGTTCATGAAGACGTTCGCGCCCAGCGAAATGTTGTAGCCGTAGTCGCAATGAAACGGCGGGCGGATCAGCGCGCCCTCGCCCACACTGGCCAGGCGCTCGCAAAGCAGCGCATGCCATTGTTCGGGCGGCTCGCCCAGCAGCGCGTTGTACCGCTGCATCCAGGCGCTGGCGGCAAGCTGGTCCGCCTGGATCTCGGCGTCGGCGGCCGTGTACAGCTCTCCGGCCAACATCCTCTCTTTCTGCGTGCGTGTCATGGCAGTCTCCTGTCCGGTACGTTGCAGCATACCGAACATTGCCGTGCCGCTACGCCGCTTGCGGCAAGACTCCGACGTAACGGCCGCGCGGCCGGATGACCTGCGCAACGCTGAGTTGCTCCAGGCCGTGCGCCAGAAGGCCAATGCTGCGAGCCGTCGCAAACAGGCCGAACGCCGCGTCATCCGGCAGGCCGCAATGCGCCGCCAGCGCGGCCAGGGCGACGTCGATGTTGGGATGCAGACCCGTCAGTTGCGTGGCCTTGCCAATGAAGCGCGTGATGACCTCGGCCGGTTCGAAGCGCGCCAGCAATGCGGCTGCGCGCGGATCTCCGTCGGGATACAGGTGATGGCCAAAGCCCGCCAGCGGCAGGCCCGTGGACAGGTAATGCGCGATCACGTGGTCTTCGCCCTGGCGCGCCACGTCGTCGAACAGCGCCTTGACGCGGCCGGACGCGTCGCCGTGCAGCGGCCCGGACAAGGTGGTGAGGCCGGACAGCAGGCACGCCGGCAGCGATGCGCCCGTGGACGCCGCGATGCGCGTGGCGAATGCCGAACTGGTCAGTTCGTGATCCACCAGCAGGACCATGGCGGTGCGCAAAAGCTCAGCGGATTGCGGCGATAGCTTCCACGCCTGCGCAAAACGCAGGTGCAGCGGGCGCTTGCCATGCTGCGCGCCAAATGCATTGGCCAGTTGGCCGACAAGGCTCTGGCACTCGGTGTGCAGCACGCGCGTCATGCGGCCGCGGGTGGAATGCCCGGTGGCGGCCAGCGCGGCCAGCGACGTGAAGGCCGCGACCCGGCCGGGCGTAGACACGCGCGCCGCGCACGAAAAGTCTGCCAGCTGATCGGAATTCCACAGCAATTGGGCCACCTCCTCCAGGCTGGCCGACGCGGCCAGCGCGACGGCATCCTGCCCGCGGTAGTACAGGCGTTGCCGGTGAAAGGTGGAGATCGCCGTGGGAATGCTGGGCTCGGCGCCGAAAAGCGTGTTGGTCGCCAGGGTTTCGTGCTTGCGGCCCGCCTGCTTGCGCTTGGCCAGCCCAGCAACGTCTTCGGCGCGATACAGGCTGCGGCGCGTATCGGCTGGATCGGGCATGACTTCCAGCTTGCCGCGGCTGACGTAGGCGTAGATGGTTTGCGGCCGCACGCCAAGCTGGCTGCAAGCTTCGGCCATCGATATCCAGGTGCCCATGATCTTCTGTAGCAAAGTTTATATGTTGATTTTATAGATCAATATTGCTTTACAAATCAATCATTAAATACCATGGGATCCATGTTCAACGCGGACCCGCAGCCGGTCCCCCAACAGAGCCGAACCGACATGAAGCCCCAGGTCCTGCAACTCAATCCCATCCTGATCCCGGCGGTCAACGACGAGCTGGCCTCGCGGTATCAGGTGCACAAGTTCTTCGAGATTCCGGATCAGGCAGCCTGGCTGCGCGAGCACGGCGCCGGCATCGAGGCCGTCATCACCGGCGGCCACACCGGCATCTCGCGGGCGATGCTGGAACAGCTGCCGGGCGTGAAGGTGGTGGCGGTCAATGGCGTGGGCACCGACGCGGTAGACCTGGCCTATTGCCGCGGCCGCGGCCTGCCGGTCACCGCCACGCTGGGCGCGCTGACCGAGGACGTGGCCGACCTGGCGATCGGCCTGTTGATCGCCGCCTGCCGCAACCTGTGCGCGGGTGACCGTTTTGTGCGGGAAGGCCTGTGGGAACAATTCCCCTCGCCCAGCGCCATCCCGCTCGCGCGCCGCTTCAGCGGCATGCGCGTCGGCATTGTCGGCATGGGCCGTGTGGGCCGCGCCGTCGCCACGCGCGCCGCGGCCTTCGGATGCCAGATCCGCTACACCGACTTGCGCGCCATGGACGACCTGCCGCATGAATTCGTGCCCGACCTGATCGAACTGGCGCGCAGCTCCGATGCGCTGGTGCTGAGCGCCGCGGCCGACAAGGCCGAGGGCATCGTCAACGCCAAGGTGCTGGATGCGCTGGGCCCGCGCGGCTTCCTGGTCAACGTAGCGCGCGGGCGTCTGGTCAACGAGGCGGACCTGACCGAGGCGCTGGTAGCCGGGCGCATTGCGGGTGCGGGGCTGGACGTCTTTGTCGATGAACCCCGCGTGCCGGCGGCCCTGCGCCAGTCGGATCGCACCACGCTGCAGGCGCACCGCGCCAGCGCCACCTGGGAGACGCGTGCCGCGATGGGCCAGATGGTGCTGGACAGCATCGCGCAGGCCTTGGCCGGCGAACGTCCGTCGATGAGCCTGACGACCTGAGCCGCAAGGCACGCATTGAGAACTGTCATGACGGACCTGGTCTTTCCCGCGCTTGCACCCACCCTGCTTCCGATCGCCGGCAGCGCGGCACGCTTTCCGGTCGCGCGCGTCTTCTGCATCGGACGCAACTACCGCTGGCTGCCCGACGAGCCGCGTCCCACCGACATGCCGGCGTGGTTCATGAAGCCTGCCAGTGCGGTGTTTCCGGCCAGCGGCGCGTTGCCTTATCCCGCGGACACGGCGGACTTCTGCCACGAGATCGAACTGGTCGTGGCGATTGGCCGCGGCGGAAAAGACATCGAACCCAAGGAGGTCGAAGCGCGGCACATCTGGGGCTATGCGGCAGGGCTGGACATGACCCGGCGCGACGCGCAGCAGCAGGCCAAGCGCGCGGGCGGCCCGTGGGAACCGGCCAAGGCCTTCGATCATTCCGCGCCCTGCACGCCGATCGTGCCGGCCACCGTGTGCGGCCATCCTCGCCAAGGCGCGGTGTGGCTGACGGTCAATGGGCAAGACCGCCAGCGCGCCGACTTGTCCGGCCTGCTGTGGTCCGTGCCCGAGCTGGTGGCGATGCTGTCGCGGTCGGTAACGCTGGCGCCCGGCGATCTCGTCTACACCGGCACGCCTGCGGGCGTTGGCCCGTTAACGCCTGGCGACGTCGTCAGCGCGGGTGTGGCCGATATCGGGGCTTTGACCATGACCGTTGCCCGCCCTCGCGCCGCCTGACGGCTCACGCCGATTCCTTCCATCACCCATCGCTATTCCATCCGCCCCAGGAGTCACGCTTTGAACGAAAGCACCACCCAAAAGATTGCGCTGGTCACCGGCGCCGGCAGCGGCGTCGGCCGCGTCACCGCCGTCGCGCTGCTGGACGACGGCTGGACCGTCGTGCTGGCCGGCCGGCGCGCAGACCCTTTGCAGAGCCTGCAGGCCGAGGCCACCGCACGCGGTCAGACTGCGCTGGCCGTGCCCACCGACGTTACCCGCCCGGAAAGCGTCGAAGCCCTGTTCAACACCATTGAAAGCCGCTTCGGCCGGCTGGACCTGCTGTTCAACAACGCCGGCGTCAACGCCCCCGCCGTGCCCATGGACGAACTGCCGCTGGAAAAGTGGTTCAACGCCATCAACACCAATGTGACGGGCGTCTACCTTTGCGCGCGCGCGGCTTTCGGGTTGATGCGACGCCAGTCGCCGCAGGGCGGCCGCATCATCAACAACGGGTCGATCTCCGCGCATACTCCCCGCCCCTTCACCGCGCCCTACACCGCCAGCAAGCATGCGGTGACGGGCCTGACCAAGTCGCTGGCACTGGATGGCCGCGCCTTCAACATCGTGGCCGGGCAGATCGACATCGGCAACGCGATGACGGAACTGTCCGAACGCATGACGCGCGGCGTGCTGCAAGCCAATGGCACGGTCGCGCCCGAGCCCATGATGGACGCCGTGCACGTTGCAAAGGCGGTACGCCACATGGCGTCGCTGCCGCTGGACGCCAACGTCCTGACCATGACCGTCATGGCCAGCGCCATGCCCTTTACCGGGCGCGGCTAAGGCCCTGACTGCGCCCCCAACCCGCGCCCCGGATGCAGCACGCCAGGGCGCTTCACAGAGTTGACAGAAGTTGACCACCCCGAGGAGACAAGCATGACCTTCACCACGCTGGCCAAGACCCTGGCCTTTTCGGCAGTCCTTGCCGCCGTGCCCGGCCTGGCCGCGGCGCAGAACTACCCCGCCCGTCCCATCAGCATCATCGTGCCCGCGCCGCCGGGCGGCGGCATCGACATGATTGCGCGCGTCGTCGGCGAAAAGCTGTCGCAGTCGCTGGGCCAGCCCGTCATCGTCGACAACCGGCCGGGCGCCTCCAACAACCTGGGCACCGCGCTGCTCGCCAACGCCAAGCCCGACGGCTACACCATCGGCATCGTGGGCGGCAGCCACAACATCAACAAGTACCTATTCAAGAACCTGGGCTGGGATCCGCAAAAGAGCTTCGAGCCGATCGTCTACACCCACGAAATTCCGCTGGTGTTCGCGGTCTATCCGAAGATCCCGCCCAAAACCCTGCCCGAACTCGTCGATTGGATGAAGGCGCATCCCGACGACGCCAAGGTTGCCACGTCTGGCCGCGGCAGCGCGCAGGAAATGGCGGCCGAAATGTTCCGCATGGTCAGCGGCGCGCCCATGCTGCTGATCCCGTACAAGGGTTCGTCCGCCGCGCACCCCGATCTGCTCGCGGGCCGCACTGTCCTGTACATCGACACGCTGAGCGCGATGCAGGAGCAGGTCAAGGCCGGCAATGTGCGCGCGGTTGCCGTGTCCACCGCGAATCGCACCAAGGCGCTGCCGGACGTGCCGACCGCGCAGGAACAAGGCTTGAAGGGCTACGACGCCAACACCAACGGCGGCTTCCTTGCGCCAGCGGGCACGCCCAAGGAGATCGTCGCCAAGCTCAACGCCGAGATCAACGCGGTGCTCAAGCAGCCGGCCGTGCGCGCCAAGCTGGAAGCCGCGGGCATCGAAGTCCAGGGCGGCACGCCGCAGGAATACGCGGCGGTGATCCAGTCGGACCTGGACAAGTGGGGCAAGGTCGTTAAAGAGGCGAAGATCGAGGCCGAGTGACCTTTGACCGGCATGCAAGAGACTGCGGCGCCGCCGCAGCCTCTTGCACGCGCGTGGCGCGATCCGATGGAGCCCGGATCGCGCTACGCCGCCTTTCCGGTAACCCTGAGTATTGCCAAGGTAACAGGGCGTTAAGGGCCTTTTACCCCTGCCCGCCGCGTCCCTTCCGTCGCGAATCCCCCGAAATTGCTGGGCATCCGCACGCCCGCGCCCGCCGTGGCCGCGGGCGCCGGCGGCATGCGCCGCCCTCTATGCCGCGCAAGAGTTGCCTTGACACCCTTCTCGCCCCCCTTCTATGGTCGAGCCCGCCGGTCGATTTGGCACTATTAATTCCCCATGCAGCCCGTCTTGCGGCGCCCACCGGCACCGCGACCCGATGGCGCGCCGGCGGCGACCGGCGATGGCTGCATATCGCGATAGAGAGAGAGAAGAAGGACATGGCGTCTACACGCAAGTCGGAAGGAAAGGGTTTGCGGACGGGCAACGCGGCAGCGGCCGCCCTCCTGGTGGCGGCGATCACTGCCGCATTCGCGGCGATGAGCCCGACGCCTGGGAACGCAGCGCAAGAGAAGGCCGCAGCACCGGCTGCCGGAGCGCCGGCCGCCGCAGCACCGGCTGCCGCAGCAACGGCTGCCGCAGTATCCGCTGCCTCGGCATCGGCTACCGCGGAACCGGCTAACCCAGCCTCGGCCACGGCCGCGCCCACGCCTTCCCCCGCCGCCAACGCGCAGGCCGCCCTGCCCGACCCCGCGTCGGTCCTCTACGCGATCCACCAAGTCGACAGCAAGGGCGCCGACTCGGCCGACGTGGCCAACGGCAGCGTGGCCACCTATTGGTTCGGCCACGCCTTCGAAATGGATGGCACGCCGTACTTCACGGGCTTCGTGTGGGAAACCGCTGAACGCTATGGCAAGCCGGGAGAGGACGATGTCGGTCCGATGACGACGGTGAATCTTGCCGAGGCGACCTTCATCCGCGATCCCGCATCGCCGTCGAGCCCCTGGAAGTTCCGTGGCATGGAACCGACCATCGGCGAGTTCGGCGCGTACGAGCGGCCGCCGGAAGTCGACACCCGGCGCAAGCCGCGGGAATACCGCACGGCAGCCGGCAAGCTGCTGCTGGCGGTGCCCACCGAGACGTTCGACAACGGCATCACGATCAGCGGCTACACCCTGCTCGTCTTCACGCCGCCGGAAAAGCGCCAGGACGAAGCCAAGGACAAGGTGTGGGCGTATGCGGGCGAGGTGATTGCAGGCGAGGACAACGGCCCAGCCTGTGCGGATGGCGACGTCATGCCGTGCACGCGCAGCGAGGGCGAACTGGTCTTTAGCGCCACCGGCACCGCCGACCTGCCGCGCGTGACCGTGCAGTTCTCCGGCACCACCATCTCCGGCCCGGGCAAGACCCGCAAGCTGGGTCCGGCCGACGCCGTCATCTACACCTACGACACAACGCGCAAGGCCTACGTGGCGCAGCAATGACCCCCGGGGCCTTGCCGCCGATCAAGCCGTGACCGGCGCGGGCGCGCCGGCCAGTTCCAGCCGGTTGCCGCCCATTTTCTTGGCCCGGTAGAGCGCCTGATCCGCGATGGCCAGCGCGTCCATGATGGTGGGCGTGTCGCCCTCGAAGCGGGCCAACCCGATGCTTACCGTCGCGGCAATGCCGATGCCGTCCATCCGGTTCGAGACGGTGACCGCGAAACGCTCGGCCATGGCCTTGCCCAACGTGTGGGCGCCCTTCGCGTCATCCCCCCACAGCAGCGCGGCAAATTCCTCGCCGCCGATGCGCGCAAGAATGGTGTCGTCACCGAGGACCTCGCGCGCGGTTTCGGCAAATGATTTCAGCACCTGATCGCCCGCCTGATGTCCATAGCGGTCATTGACGGACTTGAAGT
This sequence comes from Achromobacter mucicolens, assembly GCF_029866465.1. Classification (NCBI taxonomy): domain Bacteria; kingdom Pseudomonadati; phylum Pseudomonadota; class Betaproteobacteria; order Burkholderiales; family Alcaligenaceae; genus Achromobacter; species Achromobacter mucicolens. Next base: position 2,975,537 of record NZ_CP123364.1, read on the forward strand.
GATCCAGGTCGAATGCGAGCACCGCCACCGTGCCCCGCCCTTCCTTGCCGTTCAGGATGCGCGCGCCTTGTTCGACGAACCAGCGCCGGTTTCCCAGCCGCGTCAGGTAATCGGTCTGCGATTCCATCAGCAGCTGGCTGTGGGTTTCGTCGCGGATGAGCTTGAGCAGCATCATGGGCAGCACCACGGAATACAGCACGCCTTCATAGATGGTGAGCTTGCCGGCCAGCGCCAGGACCTGGCCGCCGGACTCGGTCGCGAACCACGGCAGGACAAGCGCACGTGCTGCATATACGGCGGTATGCACCCCGGCAACCGCAACCACGATGTACCGTGAGCGCCGTGGCTTGAGCGCCTGGCAGCGCAACAGCTCCCAGGCCGTCAACCCGCTGACGAGCGCAATCGGCACCGAGCTTACGTGCGTCCACATGACGTCCAGCCAGCGCACGCCGCCGATCACCCAGGTCAGCCCCATGCCCACCAGCACACAGGCGGCGGTGCGCACATAACGCCGTCCGCTCAGCGCGGCAACGCCATTGAGCACCAGCAGGTAGCCACCCAGGATGACCAGATTGCTGATCGCCGCGCCGCTGACACCAGGCAAGTCGCGGCGATACAGCGCTGCCGCGCAGCCGACAGCCAGCGTGGCGAATCCAGATGCCAGGATGCGCAGTTCCTTGCTGCGTTTGGGATTGGCCCGCTGCTCCCAGAACATCAGGCCGGCGCTGACAAGCAGTGTTCCGACTGCCAACAGGTAAAGAGTGAGAAGATCGACGTACATCTCGAAAGTCAGGAGATTTCGCCGAAATATCGCGGCGGCTGCGGGATTTTACGGGGCTTTCCCACGCGTGCAACATCCTTACCGGGGCCTGTCATCCGACCCCGGATTTTTGTTCCATCGACAGGTCATTCTTGCTGATACGGCCCCCAAAACCGGAGATTCCAATCCACGGAACTGGCCCGGCGTTTCACCGCGCGCGCTGCCCGCTCTGCAAACCGCGGCATCATCCCCGGCGCGCGGCTTCGATGGTCGCAATGTCGATCTTCTTCATCGTCATCATCGCCTCGAATGCACGCTTGGCAGCTGCCTGGTCAAGATCCGTGACTGCCGCGAGCAGCGCCCGGGGCGTGATCTGCCAGGACACGCCCCATTTGTCCTTGCACCAGCCGCAATCGCTCTCCTGGCCGCCATTCGAGACGATCGCGTCCCACAGGCGGTCGGTTTCGGCCTGATCGTCGGTCGCGACCTGAAAGGAAAACGATTCGTTGTGCTGAAATGCGTCGCCGCCATTGAGCCCCACGCAGGGAATGCCCATGACGGTGAAGTTGACCATCAGGATGTCGCCCTGCTGACCCGACGGGTAGTCGCCGGGCGCGCGATGGACGGCGCCCACCTCGCTGTCCGGAAACGTCCGGGCGTAGAAATTCGCCGCGTCCAGCGCGTCGCCGTCGTACCACAGGCAAATCGTGTTTTTGCTGGCCATCTTGCTCCTCCTTGGCAGGAAAGTGATGCGCTCAACCCTTGCTGCAATGCGCGACGTTCAAGCATAGTGCACGCGGCGCCGGCCGAAAACCGGGCACGGATCGCGCCTGAGCAGGCCGCGACTGAGCAGGCCGCGTCAATGCCCGCCGCACCGATGCCGGCCGCCCCACATGCCGGCGCACGTTCACACCGCAATGCGGCCGTCGATGCACGTCACGGATTGCCCGCCCACGCGAATGGCGCCGTCCGCACCGAACGCGATGTTCAGCCTGCCCGACCGCCCCACCGCCGCGCCCTGCGTGCTGAGGTATTCCGTCCCAAACTGCTGCACTTGCCCCGCATCGCGGATGAACGCCGCCACCGATCCGTTGCCGCTGCCGCACACCGGGTCTTCGTTTGCGCCCAGGCTGGGGGCAAAGGCGCGGACCTCGATGGCGCTTTCCGCGCCTTCGCCATTCGCCCCATACACCACGATGCCGGCAGCCTGGTTGCGGCGGTCAAACTCGGCCATGCGGGCAAAGTCCGGGCGCAGCGTCAGCACGGCCTGCGCGCTGGGCAACTGCGCGATCGTCCACACCGGGCCCACATTGACGAGCTTGGGCGCGGGATCATGCAGGACTGCCGAACCCAGTATCCCTTCCATTTCATCGACCAGGTCTGCGCTCAGTTCGGTGAACCGGGCCTCCGGAAGCGTGAAGGCAATACGCGGACTGCCGCCGGTGATCTCGGTGACCGACAGGTCGATCAGGCCCGCGGCGCATTCCTGCACCAGTCTGCCGCCGCGCGCCTGGACGATGCCGGCTTCCAGCAGCGCGTGCGCCGTTCCCAGCGTGGGATGCCCCGCAAAGGGCAGCTCGGCCTGCGGCGTGAAGATCCGGACCAGATAGTCAGCGCCGGACTGCGTTGGCGGCAGCACAAAGGTGGTTTCCGACAGATTCGTCCAGTTGGCGATACGCCGCATCTGCTCGTCGGTCATGCCCTGCGCCTGCAGCACCACCGCGACGGGATTACCGCGATAGGGTTCGCTGGTAAACACATCCACCTGTTTGAATGGCACGCTCATGACTTGCTCCTTAACATGAAGCGCCGCCCGGACAAGTCCGGGCGGCAGCTCTCATTCAATACCCGGATGCCTGTCCGCCAGCCGTTGGCGGCGCACACGCAGCGCATCCAGCTTTTCTTCCAGCGCCGCGATCTCGGCATCCACGTCCTGCACACTTTGTTCAATGTGCTCGTACGCCTGCTGCAACAGCACCTTGGCTTCCTTGCGGCTGGAAGCGGTCGGTGTCTCGCCGCGCAGCGGCCGGTTGGCGGTCTCGGGCAGGAAGAACGAGGTGATCAGCCCGATGAGCGACGCCGCCATCAGGTAATACGCCGGCATCATCAGGTTGTCGGTCTCTTCGACCAGCCACGCGGCCACGGTGGGGGTAAGCCCGGCGAAGATGATGGCCACATTGAACGAACTGGCCAATGCGCTATAGCGGATGCGCGTGGGGAACAGCGCCGGCAGCGTGGAGGCCATGATGCCGATCAGGCAGTTCAGGAAAATGGCGATCAGCAGCAGTCCCAGGAAGATCAGCGCGGTGTTGTCGCTGCCGATCAGGAAGAACGACGGGATCGCAGTAACCAGGAGCCCCAGGCTGCCGACCAGCAGAAACGGCTTGCGCCCGACCTTGTCGCTGACGAAACCCACCACCGGCTGCACGAACAGCATGCCCACCATCACCACGACGATGATGAGCACCCCGTGGCCTTCGGTGTAGCCCAGGCTGCCCGACAGGTAAGTCGGCATATAGGTCAGCAGCATGTAATAGGTGATGTTGGTCACCAGCACCATGCCGATGCTGACCAGCAAGGCGCGGCGGTATTTGGCGAAGATCTCGCGGAAGGACACCGACGGCTTTTCCTGCACGGCGTCGCGATCTTCCTTTTCCATCCGTTCGAGCTGCTGCGTGAAGGCCGGGGTTTCTTCGGCCGCATGCCGCAGATACAAGCCCAACAGGCCCAGCGGCCCCGCCACGAAGAAAGGAATGCGCCAGCCCCAGTCCAGAAACGTCTGCTCGCCCAGCATGGTCTGCAACAGCACGACCATGCCGGCGCCCACGACAAAGCCGGCTATCGAGCCGAAGTCCAGCCAGCTGCCCAGGAAACCCCGCTGCCTGTCCGGCGCGTACTCCGCGACGAAAACGGCCGCACCGGTGTATTCGCCGCCGACGGAGAAACCTTGCGCCAGCTTGCACAGCAGCAGCAGGATCGGCGCCCACAGGCCGATCGTGGCGTATGCGGGAATGAGGCCAATGCAGAACGTGCTGATGGCCATGATGATGATGGTGAGCGACAGCACCTTCTGGCGCCCGAAGCGATCGCCCATGACGCCGAAGAACACGCCTCCCAACGGTCGCACCAGAAACGGCACGGAAAACGTGCCGAGCGCGGCGATGGTTTGCACGGCGGGCGAAGCGTCCGGGAAGAACACCTTGCCCAGTGCGAACGCCACGAAACCGTAGACGCCAAAGTCAAACCATTCCATTGCATTGCCAAGCGCCGCCGCCGTGACGGCTTTCTTGAGCTTGGTGTTGTCGATGACCGTGATGTCGCCGATCTCCAGCGGACGGATCTCTTGCGACGACGTGGGGGTTTCTGCCATGGTGCGACATCCATAAAACGAGACATGCCGATTATGGACCCGATTTCGGCGACGGTCATCGCCCGCTGCATTGCGCAAGGCGCGAACCCGCGCCCATAATGCCCCACCCACCAGATACTCGCCGGAGCCATCGATGCCACAGACCCCCAAGCCGCCCCTGATCTACCTGGAAGACCTGTCCGTCGGTGACGTCTTCGTCAGCAAGACCCATGCCTTGGACGCCGAGCAGATCGTCGGCTTTGCCTCGCAGTTCGACCCGCAACCCTTTCATCTGGATCCGGAGGCGGCGCGCGACACGCTGTTCCAGGGGCTGGCGGCCAGCGGCTGGCATACGGCGGCGCTGACCATGAAGCTGCTGGTCGAGAGTTTTCCCGTGGCGCGCGGGGTCATTGGCGCAGGCGCCGAACTGGCGTGGCCGCTGCCCACCCGGCCGGACGATGTGGTCAAGGTGACGAGCACCGTGATCAGCATCACGCCATCGCGCTCCAAGCCCGATCGCGCCATCGTGGTCGTGGAATCGATCACATCGAATCAGCGCGACGAGGCGCTGCAGAAGTTGACGAGCAAGGTCGTCGTCTTCCGCAAGCCTTGATAAGCCGCAGCGCCGCCCGATCAAGCAGCCGCGGCGTCGGGCACCTTGGCGATGACCTTGATCTCGAACTGGAATCCGTACAGCCAGGTGACCCCGACCGCCGTAATGTTCGGATACGGCGCCTCGCCCCAGAATTCGGGCACCACCTCCCACATGGTTTCGAACTGCGACTGCGGATCGACCATGAAGACCGTCACGTCGACGACGTCGTCAAACGACGCACCCGCCGCGTGCAGGATGGCGTTCAGATTCCGGAAGGCCATCCGCACCTGCTCGCGCAGGTCGGGCTCCGGCGACCCGTCGTCATGGCTGCCGACCTGGCCGGACACGAACAGAAAGCCGTTGGAGCGAACCGCCGGCGAATAACGGTTGCGCTCGTAGAGCGCATGGCGATTGGGAGGAAAAACAACGTCGCGTTTGGTCATGGCGTTCTCCTGGTGGTGGGCTGTCCGACAGCCCGCGTTGACATTGGGCAAACTGTAAAAGCGCCCGCCCCGGGGATAAACGGTCAACTGCATCCATCACTATTTGTAGAATCCAAACAATCCCAATTCTCTTCGCGCAGCCATGGACAGATTCGACGCAATGACCGCGTTTGCGCGCGTGGTGGAAACCGGCAGCTTCACCAAGGCCGCCGAAACCCTGCACATGAGCAAGACGAGCGTGACACAGCTGGTCCAGCAGCTTGAGGCACGCCTGCGGGTGCGCCTGTTGAACCGCACCACGCGCAAGGTCAATGTCACGGCCGATGGCGCGGCGTACTACGAGCGCGTGATCAAGCTGCTGGCCGACATGGACGATGCCGAAACCAGCCTGTCCAGCGCCGCGGAAGCGCCGCGCGGCCGGCTGCGCGTGGACGTGCCCAGTCCGCTGGCGCGCATGGTGCTCGTGCCCGCCTTGCCGGACTTTCACGCGCGCTATCCCGACATCCAGCTCGACATGGGCGTCAGCGATCGCATCGTCGACCTGATCGGCGAGAACATCGATTGTGTCGTGCGCGGCGGCGAGCTGACCGACCAGTCCCTGATGGCCCGCCGCGTCGGCGACCTGCAACTGGGCGTCTACGCCGCGCCCTCGTACCTGAAGCTGGCCGGCAAGCCCGCGCACCCGCGCGAGCTTGAAGACACGCACCACCGCATCGTGGGTTTTCTGTGGCAACGCACCGGGCGCGCGCTGCCTTATGCCATGCGGCGCGGCAAGGAGGTCGTCAATGTGCACGGCCGCTACGTGCTGGCGGTGGACGATGGCAATGCCTACCTGGCGGCGGGACTTGCCGGCATGGGCGTGATGTGGCTGCCGGACTACATGTCCGCGCCGCACCTGGCCAAGGGTGAGCTGGTGCCGGTCTTCGAGGACTGGAGGCTGGACCCGATGCCGATGTACGTCGCATTCCCGCCAAACCGCCACGTCAGCGCCAAGCTGCGCGCCTTCATCGACTGGATCGTCGAGGTGGTGGGCGCGTATTCGCCCGCGGGCCGCACCTAACGCGAAGCCACTACCGCGTGGCCGCGCCTATTTCCTGGCAAGCTCGCCCGCCAGTTCCAGCGCCCGCGCCAGAAACGCCGACGCATCGTCCTTGCGATAGCTGACGATCACGGGCGACACGAAGGCATCGGCCTCGATGCGCACGTGGGCCACATCCTGGCGCTGCAGGCGCTGCACGGAGGCGGGCACCACGGTCACCCCCAAGCCCGCCGCGACCAGCCCGATCGCGGTCTGCAGTTCGTTGGCCTCTTGCACCACCTGCAGCGAGTAGCCGGCCGCGCGAAACAGGCCCAGCACATGATCCGCGTAGTTCGGGCGCGGACGCGCCGGATACAGCACGAAAGGCTCGCGCGCCAGGCGGCTGACGGCGACGCTGCCAAGGCCGGCCAGCGGATGATGCAAGGGCACCGCGGCCATCAGCGGCTCGGTCATCAACACGCGCCGCTCGATCGCGGGGTCGTCCAGCAGGATGCGGCCAATGCCCAGATCGATGCGCCCCGCCTTCAGCGCCTCGAGCTGCGGCAACGTGTTCATTTCCATCAGGCCCACTTCGACCCGCTCATCCGCGCCGCGCAGCAGCCGGATCAATTCCGGCACGAAACCGTAAAGCGTCGACGGCACGAAGCCGATGCCGAACCAGCGCCGCTCGGTCTGGCCCAACCGGCGCGTGCCTTCCAGCACTTCGTCCAGACGGGCGGTCAGCAGGCGCGATTGCTCCAGCAGGAAACGGCCCGCCTCGGTCAGGCGCAGCGCCCGCGTGGTCCGTTCGAACAGCTGCACGCCCAGCTCTTCCTCCAGCTGCTTGATCTGGCGGCTGAGCGGCGGCTGCGCAATGTGCAGCCGCGAGGCTGCCAGCGTGAAACTGCCTGCGTCGGCCACCGCCTGGAAGTACCGCAAGTGCCTGAGTTCCATGGCGATTAAGACCCTGGAGGTATGAATTGAAACCCATATAGTCTTGGACACTTGAAAAAAAGGCAAGCGATACTGCGCCCATCGGGCAGGCACCGTCGATCAGAGTATTAATCGCGCGCGGACCTCGCCACCAATAAATCAAGCGTTACGGAGACAACCATGCGCATGCGCCATGTATTCAGACCCTTTGCCCGCGCATTGCTGGCCGCCTCGCTGCTGGCCGGCGCAACCGCCGCGCAGGCCGATGCCTATCCGGATCACCCCGTGAAGTGGATCGTGCCTTTCCCGCCCGGCGGCGCGATGGACAGCATCGCGCGCACGCTGGGCGAATCGATGGGCAAGCAGCTGAACACGTCCTTCATCGTCGAGAATCGCGCCGGCGCGGGCGGCAACATTGGCGCGGCGGCCGTGGCGCGCGCCAAGCCCGACGGCTACACCATCCTGATCGTCGCCAACGGCATGGCCGTCAATCCGGCGCTGTACCAGGACCTGAACTACGACCCCGTCAAGGACTTCGCGCCCATCTCGCTGCTGGCGGTCGTGCCCAATGTGCTGGTGACCAATCCAGCGCGTACCGGCGCGACCAGTGTCGCGGATGTGATCGCTAAGGCCAAGGCGCAGCCCAAGCACTACACATACGCCTCCGCGGGCGTTGGCACCTCCATTCACCTGGCCGGTGAGATGTTCGTGTCGATGACCGGGGTGGACATGCTGCACGTGCCTTACAAGGGCAGCGGCCCCGCCGTCGCCGACCTGCTGGGCGGCCAGGTGGATTACATGTTCGACAGCATCACGTCCGCCAAGCCCCACATCGCGAGCGGCAAGCTGCGCGCGCTGGGCGTCACCACCACCAAGCGGTCGGCTGCCCTGCCCGACGTGCCGACGATGCAGGAGGCCGGCGTGCCCGGTTATGAGCTGATGCCCTGGTTCGCTGCCTTTGCGCCCGCCGGCACGCCGCCGGAAGCGGTAGCCAAGCTGAATGACGCCATGCGCGCCGCGCTGGCCGATCCCAAGGTGAAGGCGACGCTGGATTCGATCGGCGCCGAGCCGATCGGCAGCACGCCGGACGCGCTGCGCGACCATCTGGCCAAGGAAACGGCGCAGTGGAAGGATCTGGTCAAGGAACGCGGCATCAAGATCAATTGATCGCAGGCCGCGGCGCCGCCGTGGGGATGGGGTATCGTTGACAGCTCCCCTCCCTGCGAAGGATGCATCATGGCCCTCAAACATGCGGATCCCGGGCAAGTCATCGATCTCAAGCCCTACGGGGCCGCGCTAGCGCAAAAGCAGTCGATCGCGCTTTTCAAGTCCGACGACCTAGAGGTCATGCGCCTGGTGCTGCTCGCCGGCAAGACCATGCCCTCGCATGACGTCGCCGGCGAGATCACCCTGCAGTGCCTGGAGGGCAGCATCGAGGTCACCGCCGAAGGCGCCACGCACGTCCTCTACCCCGGCCACCTGATGTACCTGCCGGGCCGCGCGCCGCACGCGCTGTTCGCGCTGGAAAACGCGTCGGTGCTGGTGACCGTGGCGCTCAAGCGCGCGTAGCGCATGCGGCCGGGGTGCGGCGCTCCCCGGCTTTGCTCGACGCGGCCGGCCCTACTTCGCCGCGCGCCCCTTGACCGCCTTGCCCAGCACCTGAACGAAGGCGTCATTGAACGCGGGAATATCGTCCGGCTTGCGGCTGGACACCAGCACGCCGTCCACGACCACTTCCTCATCCACCCACTGCACGCCCGCATTGCGCAGGTCATCCTGCAGCGACGGCCAACTGGTCATCTTGCGCCCCTTGACCACGCCGGCCGAGATCAGCAGCCATGCGCCGTGGCAGATGACCGCCACCGGCTTGCCCGCGTCCATGCAGGCGCGCACCAGTTCCTGGGCCTTGGGCTGCATCCGGATCTCGTCGGCATTGACCACACCGCCGGGCAGCAGCAGGGCATCAAAGACGTCCGGCTCGGACGCAGCCTGCAGAAACGTGAGATCCACGGGGAACTTGTCGCCGGGCTTGTCGTGGTGCATGCCCTGGATCGGGTCAGTGCGCGCCGACACCACCACGGTGCGGGCGCCTTCTTCGTGCAGACGGTCGCGCGGCCCCGTGAGTTCGACCTGCTCGAATCCGTCGACGGCCAGAATCGCGATGTTGATGTCTTGAAGTGTTGCCATGTTTGCTCCTGTGCGGGGCCTGTGAACGCTGCGGCGCAACACAACGCGCACGCTCGGCAGGCCCTCTGTAAATAAGATTTAAGGCTGCACCGCTGCGACCGGCTTGGGCGCCTGCGCGGGCGTGATGCGCCAGATCGTGTTCGACAGGTCGTCGGCCACGATGAGCGCGCCCTTCGGATCGACCGTCACGCCCACCGGACGTCCGCGCGTCGTGCCGTCCTCGTCGCGAAAGCCCGCGACGAAATCAACGGGCGGCCCGGACGGGCGCCCATCCGTGAACGGAACGAAGACCACCTTGTAGCCCACCGGATCGGCGCGGTTCCAGCTGCCGTGCTCGCCGACGAACACACCGTTGGCAAACCGGTCGCCCATCGTCGCGGTCGAGAAGTCCACGCCCAGCGCCGCCACGTGCGAACCCAGGCTGTAATCCGGCGCAATGGCCGATGCAACCTTGGCGGGATCCTGCGGCCGCACGCGTTCGTCCACGTTCTTGCCCCAATAGCTGTAAGGCCAGCCGTAGAACGCGCCCTCCTTGACGGTCGTGAGGTAGTCGGGCACCAGGTCCGGACCCAGCTCATCGCGTTCGTTGACCACGGCCCACAACTGGCCCGTGGCCGGTTGGATCGTAAGCGCGGTCGGATTGCGCAGGCCGGTGGCATAGGTCTTGTATTCGCCCGTGCTGGCGTTGATGCGCCAGATGCGCGCCCGATCCATTTCGGCCGTCATGCCGCGTTCGGTGATGTTGCTGTTCGAGCCGATGCCCACGTAAAGATACTGCCCGTCCGCACTGGCGGTCAGCGCCTTGGTCCAGTGATGGTTGATCTCGGCGGGCAGCGGCGTGACCGTCTCCGGCGGACCGCTCGCCTTGGTCTGCCCCGGTTCATAGGCGAACCGCACCAGCGCGTCCTGGTTGGCCACGTACAGCTGATTGCCGACGAGGGCCAGACCGTACGGCGCGTTAAGGTTTTCCGCAAAGACGGAGGCCTCGTAGGTGCCATCGCCCTTGGTGTCGCGCAGCAGCGTCAGCCGGTTGCCGCCCTTGACGGGACTGGTGCCCCGGGCCTTGATGATGCCCGCGATCACGTCCTTGGGTTTGAGGTCGGGGGCACTGCCGCCCCGGCCCTCGGCGACCAGAATGTCGCCATTGGGCAGCACAAGCGTCTGACGCGGAATCTTCAGGTCCGTGGCGATGGCCGAGATCTTGTAGCCCTCGGGCACCGTCGGCACTTTGTCGCCCCATTTGGCGGGCTTGGCGATCACCATGTCCGGCAACAGCCCCCGCTCGGGCTTGGGCAGATCGGGCGACGGTCCATACTGGCCTGCGGTCTGCGCGCCGCACACGCCTGCAATCACCAGCATCGAAACGCCGGCAAGCAATTTCCTCTTCTTCATAGCGGCCCCCGGATGTGCGGCGTGCGAAAGCCCAGCCAGAGGGCAACGAGGGCCAGCACCGCGCCCACGACAGACAGGATCAGACCGTTGGGCATGCTGGCCCACGCGTCGCGCGCATGAACGAACGCATTGAACAGCCCCACCAGCCAGGCCGCCAGCAGCACCACGGCATAGGGAACCACACCGCGCGCCCGCTGTGTGGCCCTGAACAGGTCGACGATGGCAAACAGCAGCGCCACCGCCCCAAATATCAGCCCGCCAACGAGCAGCCAGGACGCGAAATTATTCCATTGGATGTGAAAAGTCTGCGCATACGCAGCGTCCGCGAGCGCCGCGCCAAGAAACAACGGGAACATCCCGGCAAGGAACACCGCGGGGAAGCGGCGCACGGTAAGGGCATACCGGTTTTCGATGAGTGTGGTCACGGGAATCGCCTCGTGGGTTGCGGGCACAACCTGCTGCCCGTGGTGGGCGGCGCAGCAAGTGGCATGCCTATAACGCCTTCCGGAGGGTGCTACACGCCGAACTGGACGGATAGATCCCCCAGCCACGCGCTGGCCATCGGTTGGCGCCCTGCCAGAAAGCGCAGCGGCCCATCAGGCGCGATGCGCCAACTTGCGGACCCGAAGCGCGCCATGCCCCGCAGAGCGCAACGTGTACGGATCAGTCCCGCTTTGCCACCTTGAACCGTCCACACGGCAAGGCGCAACGGTACCGCGAGGCGCAGGCCTGGCCGAAATTCAACGCTTGCGACGGCCGTCCCGCCGGTCGCCATGGACGCCTGCTCTTCGGCGACTAAAGACGCGTACGTTCCATCTGCCGGCAAAGGCACGAAGTGGCCCATCTGTTTCGGAATGCCCCACAACTGCCTACCGCCCGCCGCAGCCGCCTCGTCGTCGACCCAGATCGGACCCACGGTGCACGCCGGCGCCAGCAGCCCCGCGTGCCGCACTGCCGTAGCGAAGAGCAACTCGTTGTAGGCCAGCGTGCCGCCCGATTCGTAGGCCGTCCAGACCGTGGCGCAAATGGCGTGGCGTCCCAGAGTGACCAGGCGCGCATCGCCGGGAGGAAGCATGGGCAGGTCGGCAAGCGGCACACGCCACATGCTGAGGAGTGCATGGCCGCTCAGTTTCCACGGCGCCTGCGGATACGAAGATGGCGAATCCGTGGGCATTGCGTCGTCCGCCAAGCCCTGCGTCATGCCGCTCGAAAGAGGCATCATGCTGGCAATCTCCTGTTCGGAAGCGATGGTGCAAAGACAACACCGCGCACGTTGCACTCGATCTTAAACGTCCCTGCGACAGAACGCCGCACGCGATTCAATTCGGTCAGAATGCGTGAAGTTCTGTAATAGAATCCCGCCCATGCCTACTCACCGGGACTCTGCGCAAAAGCCCCGCGGCCTGCCTTGGCGGTTTCTCGTCTGCCTGGCAATGGCCGCTTTCGTGCTGCGCGCCCTGATCCCGAGCGGCTTCATGGCGGCGCCGTCCACGACGTCGCTGATGCTCTCGTTGTGCGAAGCCGGTGGCGCGATCAGCGTGACCTTCGACCTGCCGGCCGAGCCGAAGTCCAAGCATGCGGCAAGCGATGCGTGCGCCTTCGGCGCCCTGGCCGCGCATGCGATTCTGCCGGAGACGGGTCTTGCGCCCGTGCTGACGGCGCAAGCCGCCTACGCGGCCCCAGAAACGCCCGTCCACCGCGCGGCGCCGCCCCTGCCCGCGCTGGGGCCGCCCCTCGGTTCACGCGCCCCGCCTTCCCTGTCTTCCTGATCCGCCGCGCCCGCGCCTAGCGCCGGGCCCGGCCGCGCCTTGCCGACCGGCTTTTCCGCGGTCGGCAGATCTTGTCGAAGACATCGAAGAAGAGGGATTCTCTTGACCATCGCTCGTTCGCACGCGTGCCTCGGCACGTCTTTGCTCCTGGCCGCTTTCAACGCCGCCGCCCAAACCTCCCCCGCCACCCTCGCCCCCATCACCGTGATGGGCGGCGCTGAAACCGCTCTGACGACCGAAGCGTCCACGGGCTCCAATCTGGGCCTGACGCCCATGCAGACGCCGGCCAGCGTCGACATCATTTCGCGGGAACAGATCGAATCCCGCGGCGATGCCAGCGTGATCGAGGCCATCACCCGCGCGCCGGGCTTTTCGGCCGCGCCCCATCCAGGCAACGGCAACAGCGCCTTGTCGGTGCGCGGCTTTACCGACAGCACGTCGGTCATGCGCCTGTACGACGGGCTGCGCCAGTACGGCGGCGTCGGCCTGACGTTTCCGTTCGATACGTGGTCGGTCGAGCGCATCGAGGTGCTGCGCGGGCCCGCGTCCGTAATCTATGGCGACGGCGCGATCGGCGGCGTCGTCAACGTGATCCCCAAGCGTCCGACGCGCGGGCCCATCCAGAACGAGGTGCAGGCCACCATCGGCACGCAGGATACGGCGCGGATAGGCTTGGGCAGCGGCGGCGCGCTCAGCGATACGTTGTCGTATCGCCTGGACGTCAGCGGCAACTACACGGACGGCTACGTGGACCGGGGCCAAGCGGGCGATGCCACGTTCTCCGGCGCGCTGCGGTGGGACGCGACGCCGGACCTGAACATGACGCTCAGCTACGCCTACGGCTACCAGCGCCCGATGCGGTATTTCGGCACGCCGCTCATCAACGGCGAGCAAGACGACGCCGTGCGCAAGCAGAACTACAACGTGTCCGACAGCTTCATGCGCTTTCGCGATCAGTGGACGCAACTGGACACGGTCTGGACGCCCAACGACGCGACCACGGTGCGCGCGCGCCTGTACCACGTGCAAAGCGACCGCGACTGGCGCAATGCCGAGCGGTACGTGTACAACCCCGCAACGCGCCTCATCGACCGCTCGGACAACACGCAGATCACGCACGACCAGACCCAGACCGGCCTGACGACCAGCGCCGTGTTCAAGGGCCAACTGGCCGGCCTGGACAACACGGTGTCCGTGGGCTTTGACGTCAACCACGCCACGTTCAAGCACATCAACAACACGTACACCGGCAGTTCGGGCCCCGTGGATCCCTATGATCCGGCACATGGCCACTACCAGAGCAACGTGCCGTTCATTCCGCGCTATCGCAACGAGGCCGACCAGTTTGCGCTCTTCGTGGAAGACCGCCTCGCGCTGACGAGCAAGTGGTCTCTCATCGGCGGGCTGCGCTACGACCATGCGAAAGTGACGCGCGACGATCTGGTCACCGGCCAACGCACCCTGTCCAGTACGTATGCCGACGTGGGTTGGCGCGTGGGCACCGTGTACGACCTGACGCCGGATCTGGCTGTCTACGCACAGTACGCGGAAGCGGCCGATCCGGTCAGCGGCCTCTTGATGCTCAGTCCGGCCAACGCGGGGTTCGACATGTCGCGCGGCAAGCAGATCGAAATCGGCTTGAAACAGAATTTCCTGGACGGCCGCGGCGAGTGGACGCTGGCGGCCTACGAGATCCGCAAGACAAACCTGTTGTCGCGCGACGCCGATGATCCCAGCCTTCGGGTGCAGGTGGGCGAGCAATCGTCTCGGGGGCTGGAGGCATCGCTGTCGCTGGCGCTGGCGCCCGGCTGGACGATCGACGCCAACGCCACCGTGCTGCGGGCCAAATACGACGACTTTTCCGAGTCGGTCGGCGGCGCGGCCGTGTCGCGCGCGGGCAATGTGCCGCCCAACGTGCCGCAACGCCTGGCAAACCTGTGGCTGAGCTGGAACTTCCAACCGGGCTGGACGGCAATGGGCGGGCTGCGGTATGTGGGCAAGCGCTATGCGGACAGCGCCAACACCGTCGAGTTGCCGTCCTATACGACCACCGACCTCGCGCTGCGCTGGGACGTCAACAAGGACACCGCCATCACGGCCCGGGGTTTCAACGTCTTTGACCGCGCGTACTTCACCACCGCGTACTACACCAATACGCAGTGGTTCTACGGGCCTAGCCGCCGGTTCGAGCTGACGTTGAACCACCGGTTCTAAGGGGCGCCGACCATGGATGCCAAGGCGCGCCTGCGCAGGCTGACCTACCTGGCTCACCGCTGGCTGGGCGTGGCCGGCTGCCTGCTGATGTTTGGGTGGTTTCTCAGCGGGATTGTCATGCTGTATGTCGGCTACCCGAAGCTGACGCCTCACGAGCGTTTCGCCAGCCTGCCCGTGCTGACAGTGGACGCTTACCGTATGCCCGACGCGGCGCAAGCCGCGCCCGGCCCTGCCGTGCTGACGTCGGTGCGCGGCGAGGCGACGTTCATCCTGCCGACCCCGGATGGTCCGCGCGCATGGTCCGCGTCGACAGGCAATCCTGGCGGGACGGTGACGGCGGACATGGCGGTGGCCGCCGCCCGCGCGTTCTGGCCGGCGGGCACCGCGCGCCATGCGGGCCTGGTGGAGGAGGACCGCTGGACGCATTCGCACGGGCTGGACCGCCATCGCCCGCTGCATAAAGTGAGCATGTCGGGGGACGCGGACGGCACGCTGTATGTCTCATCGGCGACAGGCGAAGTCGTCCTGGATGCGCCCCTTGCGCAGCAACGCTGGAACTACGTGGGCGCGTGGCTGCATTGGCTGTACATGGCACGCGACCGGTCCGTGGATCCGGTCTGGAGCTGGACAGTGATCGTGCTGTCTGCCCTATGCACCGTGCTGGCGATCAGCGGCGCGGTGGTCGGCGTGTGGCGCTGGCGCTTTCGCGGGCGCTACAAATCCGGCGCACGCACGCCGTACCGCGAGGCCTGGATGCGCTGGCACCACATCGCGGGCCTCGTCTTCAGCGCGTTCGTGTGCACGTGGATCTTCAGCGGCCTCATGTCGATGAATCCCGGCGGGATTTTCTCCGCGCCCCACGCAGGGCCCGACAGGCAAGCCATGACGGGCGTGCAGGCAGGCACAGCGGTAGGCACCGCGGTAGGCACGGCGGTAGGCACCACGGCAGGCACGGCGGGCCTGGCGCCGTTGCCGGTGCTGCAAGCGCTGCATGACGCGGGATTTCAAGCTGTCCAGCTCGAATGGCGGTGGATGGCCGGGCACCCCTACGTGCTGGCGCGCGACGCATCGGCCGACAGCCGGATCATCCTTCGGCGCGACGGCGCGCTCATCGTGCAGACGGCCTGGCAGCCGCACGCCGTCATCGACGCCGCCCGCGCGCTGTTTCCCGACGCGGCAATGCAGGCACAGGTGCTTGACCACTACGATGCCTACTACTACGCCCGCCACGCCGAAGCCATGAACGGCGGTGCGCCGCGTGGCCTGCCCGTGCTGCAATTGGACTTCGATAACGCAGCGGGGGATCGCGTTTACGTAGACCTGCGCACCGGCGAACCGGTGCTAAGCCTGTCGCGCGCACAGCGCGCCGGACGCTGGCTCTTTTACTTCCTGCACAGCTGGGACACGCCCGCCTTGTTGAATGCCGGCGTGGGCCGCGACCTGGCAATCATTCTATTGAGCCTGGGCGGCCTGGCCATCTGCGCCACCGGCACCCTGCTGGGCGCGCGGCGGCTGAAAAACACGGTCCGTGGGAGCGGCGCGCGCTGACCTCACGGCCCGACCCGGCGGGCCATGTGGAAGCGAAGCGGCCAGAGGGGCGATATTGACGCACCGTGCGTCAATCCGAATGCGGCTGCGGCGGGGTGTCCATCGTCGCGTCGACCTCGGAGATCGTCTCGCCGGGATATGCGGCACGCGCCGCCGCCGCGGCGGCATCGCGCGTCGGATATGCGCGCGCATCCTCCTGGACGCCCAGCAACGCAAAGCCCCGGAAGCCCCAATGACCATCCGCGCGTTGAAAGACTTCGACGATCATTGCGATTCCTCTTCGCCGCTGGGCGCGGGTCGATTGCCGCTCCCGCCGGTCGGCGCCCCGCTGCGCGCCTCGGCTTCCTCCTGGGCAACGGCCTGATCGAAGCCCGGCTGGTCATAGCTGCGCGCGCTCGGCGGATGGTCGATATCGGGCACGCGTTCCGGGGTGGTGGCGGGACCGGACGGGCGCAGCGCGCCCGCGTTGACATCGGGCTGGCCCGGAATGGAATCACGAGCGCTGCCGGATTTGGATTGAGTCATGGACGGCTCCTGTGCATCAAGGGTAGTGAACGGGCGAGCAAGTGCCGTTCCTGACCGGCATGCGGCGATGGTCTGCGCGAGCAGCCCGCCCCCGGCCGGCTGCTCAAGGCCCGCCGGGCAACGTGCGTAGAAACGCGGCAATGTCTCGGGCATCCTGTTCGCTGACCCCGAGGTCGGGCATCGCCGTGCCGGGCTTGACGGCGGCGGGGTCGCGCAACCAGCGCTCCATGTTTTCGGGTGTGTTGGGCAGGACACCCGCGATAAACGCCCGCTCGCCCATCTGGTCCAGCGGTGGTCCCAGGTAGTTCCATGCCCCCGGCACGCCCGGAATCGCGTGGCACGTGACGCAAAGGTACTGCTGAAGCGCGATGCGGCCCGCCATGGCGTCTGCCTCCCGGACCGCGGGCTGCGCCGATGCACGCGGCGCGGCGGCCGCTTGTGCCGCGCCGTCCCGCTGGTAGTCCTGGGCAGACATCGCGGGCAAGACGCGCAGGAATGCCACCACGTCCCAGATCTCGTCGTCGGTCAGCCGGTACTGCCACGCCGGCATGCCGGTCATCTTGATGCCTTGGCGCGTCAGCCAGAAGATCTCTGCCGCGGTACGGGTGCGTGCAGACGCCACGAGCGCTGCTGGCGCGGGATTCAACCCCAGCGCGTACGGTTGCGGCGACACGCCGGGCCCGCCGTGGCACTGCGCGCAATTTGCGCGATAAAGGCGCGAACCATTCTGGATGCGCGCGGGCACGTCCAGATCGGGCGCCGTGATGTCCGCCGATCGCATCTTCACGGCCCGCGTCAGCGCGACGTCGAGCAAATGATGCACCGGTGTGGTGTGCGGCGACGTGGCGGTCACGTCGTACCCGCCGAAATACACCACCGCGCCGCCCAGCACGCCCGCGGTGGCGGCAGCGCCCGCTAGCGTCAGGGCGGCGGTTCGTTTCCAACGCTTCATGGCGCCCTCGCGTTGCCGCGGCCGGCGTCCCGCAGCAGATAGGCCGCGATCGCTTCAGCGTCGGCGTGGCGCAGGCCCGTGTCGGGCATGGCCGTCAGGGGATTAACGGCGGGCGGGTCCATCAGCCAGCGCACCATGTTCTGTGGGGTGTTGGGCAACAGCCCGGCAATGTAAGCCTGCCGCGCCATGTCGCCCAGCGGCGGGCCAACGCGAGACGCCGGGCCGCTGACACCCGGGACGGCATGACAGGCCGTGCAGCCGCGTTCGGCGATCAGCCGCCGCCCCCGGTCGGCGTCGGCCCCGCCCTGCAGCCCGTCTGCCGTACCCGGGGAAAAGAGCGGCGCCTGCCCATCCTGACAGGCGACCAGCGCAAGACTCGCCAGCAACGCGGGCAAGAGGCGGTTGGGTCGGGCAATCCGGCGCAAGGCGGTCTCCTGATTCGCGCGGAACCACGCTAAAAGCGCACCCGTCAGCAATCCGCGTGCCCACTGCGCGCGTGCGCACCCGGGAA
This sequence comes from Achromobacter mucicolens, assembly GCF_029866465.1. Lineage (NCBI taxonomy): Bacteria > Pseudomonadati > Pseudomonadota > Betaproteobacteria > Burkholderiales > Alcaligenaceae > Achromobacter > Achromobacter mucicolens. The sequence goes on from NZ_CP123364.1 coordinate 2,993,733, forward strand.
TGGAAAGTGCTGATGCCGCGTCTCGCGGGGCCGGCGGTATCCCGCCCGCCGGGCCACCGCCGCGCCGGCCCGCTGGCTCACGGCGGGGGATCATCCACCACAAGAACATGGCGAAACTCCTTCTCATCCTGATCGCCGGATTGTCGACCGCCGCATGGGCGCAGCCCAGCGGTGAGGACGCCGCGCGGATCGCCGACATCGGCCGGGTGCTTTTCGTGAGCGCGACGGCGATCTTCGTGGGGGTGGCCGCACTGATCGCACTGTCGATGTTTGGCCCGGCGCCGCTGCGCCACAGGCTTTCGCGTCCCGCCCTTATCGTGGGCGCGGGCATCGTGTTTCCGGTCGTGGCGCTGACCGCGTTGCTGGTCTACGTGTTGACGCCGTCACCGACCACGGCGCGCGAGGCGGCCTACGCCGCGCGCATCGAAGTGACGGGTGAGCTGTGGTGGTGGCGCGTGCGCTATCTGGACGCGCAAGGCGAGCTGCTCTTCGAGACGGCTAACGAGATCCGCATTCCGGCCGGCAAGCCGGTGCAATTCCTGCTCAAGTCGGGCAACGTGATCCACAGCTTCTGGGTCCCCGAACTGGGCGGCAAGCTCGACATGATCCCGGGCCGCGTGAACAAGATGCGCGCGCTGGCGCGCACGCCCGGCACGTTTCGCGGCCATTGCGCCGAGTATTGCGGCGCACAACACGCCCAGATGCGGTTCGACGTGCAGGCGGTGGACGCCGCGGCGTTCGACGCGTGGGTGCAGGCGCAACGCCAGCCTGCCCCGGCGGCCGAACCGGCGCTGCGGCAAGGCGAGCGGCTATTCATCCAGGCCTGCGCGCAATGCCACACCGTGCGCGGCACGGCGGCTGGCGGAATGCTGGGACCGGACCTCACCCATGTAGGCAGCCGGCCTACCCTGGCGGCCGGCATTCTGCCCAACAACGTGGGCGCGATGGGCGGCTGGATCGCCGGCAGCCAGCAGATCAAGCCCGGCAATGCCATGCCGTCCTTTGACCGATGGCCGGGCGAGGATCTGCGCGCCGTGGCCCGCTACCTGGAAAGCCTGAAGTGACGCCCCCAACCACCCCGCCCCCGCTTCCCAACGCGCTGCCGCGGCCCGCGGACGAATTCGCGCAGCTCGAGCGCGCCTGGAAGCGGCCAACGGGATGGCGATCGCTGACGGTCGTCAACAACACGTCCATCGGCCTGCTGTACATCGGCACCGCGTTGCTGTTTTTCATCCTGGCCGGCGTGCTGGGGCTGATGATGCGCACGCAGCTGGCCGCGCCCGACAGCAACCTGATCGGACACACGCTATACAACCAGCTTTTCACCATGCACGGCACGGTGATGATGTTTCTCTTCGCCGTGCCCGCGGTGGAAGCGGTGGCGGTGCTGCTGCTGCCCAATATGCTGGGCGCGCGCGACCTGCCGTTTCCCAGGTTGTCGGCCTACGCCTACTGGGCCTATGCCATTGGCGGACTGGTCTTCTTCTGCAGCATCTTCGTGGGGCTGGCGCCCGATGGCGGCTGGTTCATGTACCCGCCGCTGACCAGCGCGCAATACTCGCCCGCCGTGAACGCCGACCTGTGGCTGCTGGGCATTGGCTTCATCGAGATCTCCGCCATCGCCGGCGCGATCGAGCTTGCCGTGGGCATCCTGCGCACGCGCGCCCCGGGCATGACGCTGGACAAGATTCCTGTGTTCGCCTGGGTCATGCTGGTCTTCTGCGGCATGGTGATCGTCGCCTTTCCGGCCGTGATCGTCGCCACCACGCTGCTCGAACTGGAACGCGCCTTCGACATGCCGTTCTTCATCACCGGACGCGGCGGCGATCCGCTGCTCTGGCAGCATCTGTTCTGGTTTTTTGGCCATCCCGAGGTCTACATCATCTTCCTGCCCGCCGCCGGCATGGTGTCGATGATGATTCCCGCGATGACGGGCACGCCGCTGGTGGGCTACCGGCTGGTGGTGCTGGCGGTCATCTCGACGGGGTTCCTGAGCTTTGGCCTGTGGGTGCACCATATGTTCGCCACCGGGATCCCGCAGTTGTCGCTCAGTTTCGCGTCGGCCGCGAGCATGGCGGTGTCGGTGCCGACCGCGATACAGATATTCGCCTGGATCGCGACCCTTGCCGCGGCGGTGCGGTTAAGGCCGATCAAGACACCGATGCTGTACATCCTGGGGTTCTTCTTCGTGTTCGTCATCGGCGGCCTGACCGGCGTCATGGTCGCCGTGATCCCGTTCGACCTGCAGGCGCACGACACCTACTTCGTCGTGGCGCATCTGCATTACGTGCTATTCGGCGGCATGGTGTTTCCGCTGTTCGCGGCCTTCTATTACTGGACACCGTTCATCAGCAAGCGGCCCCTGTCCGAGCGGCTGGGCCGCTGGGGTTTCTGGCTGATGTTCGTGGGCTTTAACGTGGCCTTCTTTCCGATGCACTTCACCGGCCTGGCCGGCATGCCGCGCCGGGTGTACACCTATGCGGAAAGCCAGGGGCTTGGCCCGCTCAACCTGCTCTCGACCGTGGGCGCATACCTGATCGCCGCGGGTGTGCTGGTGTTCCTGATCGACCTGGCGCGCAATTTCCGGCCGACCATCGACAACAACGCGGGCAACGTCTGGCGCGCGGGCACCTTGGAATGGCTGCCCAGCGGCAGTTACGGGCTGCGCAGCGTGCCTGCGGTAACCAGCCGCGAGCCGCTGTGGGACCAACCGGGCCTGGCGCAGCAGGTGGACGACGGCCAGCATTATCTGCCCAACGCACCCGCCGGCCTGCGAACCACGCTCGTGACCAGCGCCCTGGAGGCCCGGCCCGACTACGTACTGCCGCTGCCCGGCCCCGCGTGGTCGCCCCTGCTGGCAGCCGTGGGCACCGCCGGCTTCTTCCTGCTGCTGACCTTCAAGCTGCTGCCGCTGGCGGCGGCGTTTGGCGTGCTGGCCGTTGTCTCGCTATGGCGCTGGCTGTGGGACGCGGACACCGGCCCCGACCACCCGCCGGTGGACATTGGCGGCGGCCTGCGGCTGCCCATGATGTGCTCGGGCAGCGCGTCACACGCGTCGTGGGCGATGGTGCTGCTGCTGATCGTGTGCGCCAGCATCTTTGGATCGCTGATGTTCAGCTACCTGTTCCTGTGGACCACGAACCCGCAGGCCTGGCCCGATCCCGGCGACTTGCCCTCACCGGTCCGGCCAATGCTGTCGGGCGTGATGCTGCTTGCGGCCGCCGCCCTTGCCCTGGCCGCCGGGCGGATGATGACGCAGAACCGCCAAACTGCGCTGCGCGCCTGCGTGGCCGGGGCCGCGCTGTTGCTGGCCGCCGCGCCGGCGCTGGATCTGGTCACGCATTGGCAGGCCGGACTTCGGCCGCGGGCCAGCGCCTACACCGCAGCCACCTACGCGGTCGCGGGCCTGCAGGCGTTTTTTGGCGGCCTGGCTGTGGTGATGGCCGCCTTTACCGTGGCGCGGTCGATCGCCGGGCGGCTGCGCCCCACGCGCCGCGCCGCGCTCGATGCCACGCGGGCGATGTTGCTCTACGCCGTGGCGCAAGGGCTCATCGCATTGGCGCTGCTGCACGCCTTTACGCGGCTGACGGGATGACCATGAAAACGCGCTTTTCGGTCGAACTGCTGTACCTCATCGCCGGCCCGCTGATATGGCTGGCGCACTTCCTCTCCATCTACATCGTGAACGCGCTGGCCTGCGCCCGGTCGGTGCTGGCCGGGTTGTGGCTGGGCCTGCCCATCTCGTCATGGATCATCGTTGCGGGCAGCGCCGCGGCGTTGGCGGCGATGGCGGTGGCGGCCTGGCGCCAGCGGGCGCGGGTGCGGGCCCGGAACGCGCCGCCGTTTCACGCCTGGCTTGCCGCCACGCTATGCGGCCTGTCCGCGGTGGCGGTCGTGTGGGAAACGCTGCCGGTTTTCCTGCTGCCGGCATGCCAGTAGCAAGGCGCGCCGGTCGCCCCCTGCGGCAACGCTATTCCGCCCATTCCGGGTCGCCGGTAAACACCACCGTCAACCAGCGATCCGGGCTGTCGGCGCCCAGCGCGTTGCCGATCTCGTCGCGCAGGCTGTCCCATGCCGCGACGGTGCGCGCGGGCATATCGGGCGGCACAATGAAATACAGTTCGATTTCCTGCGAACGCCCCACCTTGGCGACATACGCGCGATAGGACGCGAAGCGATAGCGTTCCACGAACGCCTGCGCCACCGAGTCCACATGCTGCTTCAGGTCGGCGGGCGTGACCAGCAGCATCTCGGACAACGCCTGGCGGATGACCGACAGCGGCAAGGGGATGATCACCGCGCACACGACCGCCAGCACGGCCGGGTCGATATAGGGCGAAATCCACTCGTACCGGGTGCCCTGCACGCCGTATCCAATGCAAAAGGCCACCAGCAGCGCGGCCGTGATGCTGGCCGACATGATCCAGCCCTTCAGGTCCATGTGCAGGAATGCCGAGCGGATCCGGCGATTGGCGCGCGCCTCGGCGAGCGCAATCGCTACACAGGCGGTCAGGGTCAGCACGGCATAGATCAGCGCCAGGCCGAACTCCAGCTCGCGGCCTCCCTTGAGCAGACTGCTCACCGCGTTGATGAGCGCGTAGACGGCCACCCCGCTGAGGAGTATCCCGTTCAGCGCAAGCACCATGGGCTCCAGATGCCAGAAGCCCATCGTGAAGCGTTCGCGAAGCTTGCGCGGCAGCCCGCGGGCCGTGGCGTACGACGTGATCAGCCGCACCACCACCAGCGACAGGGCGCTCATGCTGGCGTCCACCAGCGAATAAACGCCGTCGAACACGATGGAGAACGAACCGGAAGCCACCCCGAAACCGATGCCGATGACGGCGATGCAAAGCGTGACCGCAATCGAGATCCGCAACACGCCCTGCTCCGTGCGCAGGTCGAACAATGCCGTGCCTGAGGTCATGGTTCCTCCGAGGGGACTGCCGTGGCGCTCACGATAACCGTATTGCCCCTGATTAGGGTGACAACGACGCCACGACGGGATACCCCTCGGTGGCGAAGGTCTTTTGCCACAATCTACTTAACGTAGGTTACGATTGGTAGGTTACTCCCTTGCGAACAGGACTTTCACCGTGCACGCCCTCATCGTCGTTGCCCATCCCGACCCCGCGTCCCTCACGCACGCCATTGCCGATCATGTCGCCCAAGGCGTTGCGGACGCAGGGCCCCAACATTCCTTCGAGCTCGCGGACCTGGCCGCGGAAGGCTTCGATCCCCGGTTCTCCCAAGCCGACGCCGCCCTGCACCTGACCCCATCCAACCCGCCCGCCGACGTAGCCGCCGAACACGCGCGCATCGATCGCGCCGACGCGCTGGTGCTGGTGTATCCCGTGCATTGGTGGTCGTTTCCCGCGCTGCTCAAGGGGTGGATCGACCGCGTGTTCACCAATGGCTGGGCCTACGATGCCAATCCCGACGGCAAGGTCGTCAAGCGGCTGCAACGCCTGCAGGTGCACCTGATCGCCAGCGGCGGCGCGGACATGCGCACCTATGCCCGTCACGGCTACTTCGGCGCGATGAAAACCCAGATCGATCACGGGATCTTCGGCTATTGCGGCGCGCGCGTGGCAACATCCGACTTGCTGGTGGCGTCCGACGCCGGCTATCCCGAAGCGCACCTGGCCACCGCCCGGGCCATCGGCCAACGCATCTTTGCCCCGCAACCCTGAAACCGACCTCGACAGCCGCCCTGATGACGTCCCACCCTGCCCCTCCCCCCCGCCGCCGGCTGTCCAAGGACGCGCGGCAACGCCAGCTCATCGAGGTGTCCTGGGCGCTGATCCGCGACGAAGGCACGGACGCCCTGACCCTGGGCCGGCTTGCCGAGAAAGCGGGCATCTCAAAGCCCGTCGTCTACGACCACTTCGGCACCCGCAACGGGTTGCTGGCGGCGCTTTACCAGGATTTCGACCTGCGCCAGACCGCGATCATCGACAGCGCCATCGCCGCCAGCAAGCCGACCCTCGCCGGCAAGGCAGACGCCATCGCGACGCAGTATGTGGAATGCGTGTCGGTGCAAGGGCGCGAGATTCCCGGGGTGCTCGCGGCGCTGAACGGCTCGCCGGAACTGGCCGCCGTCAAACGGCAGTATCAGCACGCCTTCATCACCAAATGCCAGGCCATCCTCGCCCCGTTCGCCGGCCGGCAAGGCGTGTCCCTGGCCGGCATGTGGGGCATGCTCGGCGCGGCCGATGCGCTCTCGCAAGCTGCCGTTTCGGGCGAAATCACCCAGGAAGCCGCGCGAGCCGAGCTGTTCCGGATCATCGTGGACCTGGTCAAACGCGCTCCCGCCAGCTAGCGTCCCGATCCGGCCTTACTTTGTCGCGACGATCACGTGCGCCTGGATCCGGCCCGTAATCGGGCCCGCGCCGTAGCGGTCGGCCAACGCCTCAGCCGCCCGTTCCGTGGCCAGCTGCATGAGGCCCGCGTCGCGCGCTTCGATCTCGTTGCGTAGTGGCGTGCCCTGGCAGTAGGCGGTGGCTGCCTCCAATGGCCCGGCCGCGCGGCTGACGTCCGCACGGGTGTCCACCCGAATATCCTCAAAGCCTGCGCGGCGAAGGTCGTCGCGGATCTTTTCCACGTCGTGGTAGCCGTGCGGCGTGCGCGCCAGAAAGCGTGGCGGATCCTGCGGAAACACAGCCGCCATCGCGCGCGTCACGTCGTCGGCGAAGTCATTTTCCTCGATGCGGTCCCACACGCTGAAGACGAAGCGCCCCCCGGACTTCAGCACCCGGCGCGCTTCGGCAAAGCCCGCGGCCCGGTCCGAGAAGAACATGACGCCGAACTGGCAGCACACCACGTCAAACGACGCGCAGTCGAACGGCAGATCCAGCGCATCCGCCCAGCGCCATTGCACCGCGCAACCGGCACCCTGCCGGGCGGCCGCGTAATCGAGCATCGGTTGATTCAGGTCGGTCGCCACATAACGCGCCCCGGGGTCCAGCAGAGGCGCAAGCGCCCGCGTCACCGCCCCGCTGCCTGCCGCGGTCTCCAGCACGTCCTGAGGCGCAAACCCCGCGACCAGCGCCGCCATGTGGTCGGCGTAACCCTGGAAGATCAGCGGCACCATGAGCGTGTCGTAAAGCGCCGGAATCGATCCCGCAAACACCTTGTCGAAGTCGGCCATGATGCGGCTCCTTTAACGGCGTTGCCGATGCCCGACATCAACACGAGGCGAGTCGGGCAAGGACGCACAGACGTCCACAGCCCCCAGCTTAACGCCGACCCGCCTCGCCTACACTAGCCGCGCGCCCTCACTCCACCGACGCGCCCGACTTCTTCACGACTTCCGCCCAGCGCGGAATCTCGGTCGCCATCAGGTCGCGCAGCTGCTCGGGCGTGCTGCCCACCAGCTCCATGCCCATGGTCTTGCCCAGCTTTTCCTGCACGTCGGGCTCTTTCAGGATCAGGGCGATCTCGGCGGCCAGTTTGTCCAGGATGGGCTTGGGCGTGCCCTTGGGCGCGTAAACCGCCTGCCAGGACGCCATCTGGAAGCCGGGCACGCCCGCTTCCTGCATGGTCGGCACCTCGGGCGCGAGTGCAATGCGGTCCTTGGTGGTGACGGCCAGCAGCTTGAGCTTGCCGGTCTGCAGGAGCGGCAGCGCCGCCGTCATCTGGTCGAACATGAAGGTCACCGCGCCGGACGATACGTCCACCATCGCGGGCGGCGTGCCCTTGTAAGGCACGTGCGTGAGGGGCACGCCGATCATGCCGGAAAAGAGCTCGCCGGCCAGGTGCGTCGAGGTGCCCGCCCCCGAGGACGCAAAAGTGCGTTTGGTGGGGTCGCGTTTGAGCAGCGCGATCAGGTCGGCCACCGAATTGACGCCCAGGTTCGGATCCACGAGCAGCACGTTGGGCAGGAACGCGATCAGCGACACCGGCTCGAAGTCCTTGACCGGGTCGTACTTCAGGTTCTTGTAGAGGCTGGCGTTGATGGCGTGCGTGCTGATCGTGCCGCCAAACAAGGTGTAGCCGTCGGGCGGCGCCTTGGCCACGTAGGTGGCGCCGATGCCGCCCGCGGCGCCCGGCTTGTTCTCGACGATGACGTTCTGATGCAGGCGGTCGCCCAGCTTCTGCGCCAGCACCCGGCCGACCACGTCGGTCGAGCCGCCCACGGTAAACGGGACGACGTAGGAAATCGGCTTTTGCGTGGGCCAGTCGGCGGCGCTGGCGGGCAAGGCCAGCGTGCCAAGGACGGCGCCGGCCAGTAGCGCGGCAAGCGCGCCGCGTCGTTTAGTGTTCATCATGTGTCTCCTGCCTTGTTTTATAGGTATGCGTATGGGGGTGCCGGCAGCGCCGGCGGCAAGGCTCAGCGGCCTCGTTCTTTGCGCCAGGCGGCGAACTTGTCCTTGGTGCCCGGGTCGGTCGGCGGATACAGGCCAAGAATGGAAGCGCCGCCTTGCACCTGACTGGTCACGAAGTCCTCGAAGGCCGTCATTTCCAGGGCTTCGATGGCGATCTCGTCGGCCAGGTGCGCAGGAATGACCACCACGCCCTCACGGTCGCCCACGACGATATCGCCCGGCCACACCGCCACGTCGCCGCAGCCGATGGGCGCGTTGATGTCCAGCGCCTGGTGCAAGGTCAGATTGGTGGGTGCGGACGGACGCTGGTGATAGGCGGGAAAACCCATCTCGGCGATTTCGGGCGAGTCGCGAAAGCCCCCGTCCGTCACCACGCCCGCCACGCCGCGCTTCATCAGCCGGGTGACCAGGATGGAGCCCGCGGACGCGGCGCGCGCGTCCTTGCGGCTGTCGATGACGAAGACCGCGCCTTCCGGGCAGGTCTCGACCGCGGCGCGCTGCGGATGTGCGCGATCCTCGAAGACCTTGATGGTGTTCAGGTCTTCGCGGGCCGGGATGTAGCGCAGCGTGAAGGCCGGGCCCACCATGTTGGGCAGATTGGCGTTCAGCGGCCGCACGTCCTGGATGAACTGGTTGCGCAAGCCGCGCTTGAAGAGCGCCGTGCACAGCGTGGCGGTGCTGACGCCGGCCAGCCTGGCGCGGGTTTCGGGATTCATTTGGGACACGATGGCTCCGGGAGTTTGGGGCGGATGTGGGTAGATGAGGGAATCAGAAGATCGCGGGCTCGGGCACGGGCGCGCCAAATTCCGTTTCCAGAAAATCGAAGTCGCAGCCGTCGTTGGCCTGCAGGATGTGCCGGGAGTACATCCAGCCGTAGCCGCGCTCGTAGCGCTTGGGCGGCGGCGTCCAGGCAGCGCGGCGCGCGGCCAGTTCCTCGTCGCTGATGTTCAGGTTGATGCTGCGGGCGGGCACATCCACGGTGATCGTGTCGCCCGTCTTCACCAGCGCCAACGGGCCGCCGATGTAGCTTTCGGGCGCGACGTGCAGGATGCAGGCGCCATAGCTGGTGCCGCTCATGCGTGCATCGGACAGGCGCAGCATGTCGCGCACGCCCTGCTTGACCAGCTTGGTGGGAATGGGCAGCATGCCCCATTCCGGCATGCCCGGACCGCCCTGCGGGCCGGCATTGCGCAGGATCATGATGTGGTCCGCGGTCACGTCCAGGTTTTCGTCCTCCACGGCGGCCTTCATGCTGGGATAGTCGTCAAAGACCAGCGCCGGGCCCGTGTGGCGCAGGTATTGCGGCGCGCATGCACTGGGCTTGATGACACAGCCGTCCGGCGCGATGTTGCCGCGCAGCACGGCCAGCGCGCCCTCGTCGTAGATCGCCTCGTCCAGCTTGCGGATCACGTCGTCGTTGTAGACCTCTGCGCCCGCGATGTTCTCGCCCAGCGTCTTGCCCGTGACCGTCATGGCCGACAGGTCCAGGTGATCATCCTGCAGCCGGGTCATCAGCGCGGGCAGCCCGCCCGCGTAGTAGAAATCTTCCATCAGGTAGGTGTCGCCGCTGGGCCGGATATTGGCGATCACGGGCACTTTGCGGCTCGCCGCATCGAAATCGTCCAATCCCACCGCGCAGCCCGCGCGGCGCGACATGGCGACCAGGTGAACGATGGCATTGGTGGAACAGCCCATCGCCATGGCGACATTGATGGCGTTCTTGAACGAGGCCACGCTCAGGATGCGCTGCGGCGTCAGGTCGTCCCAGACCATCTCGACCACGCGCCGGCCGCATTCGGCCGACATGCGCATGTGGTTCACGTCGGCCGCCGGGATCGACGAGGCGCCAGGCAGCGTCATGCCGATGGCTTCGGCGATGGCGGTCATGGTGCTGGCCGTGCCCATCGTCATGCAGGTGCCGTAGCTGCGGGCAATGCCGCCCTCCACTTCCGTCCATTGCTCCTGCGTGATCTTGCCGGCGCGGCGTTCGTCCCAGAGCTTCCAGGCATCCGATCCGGACCCCAGGATCTTGCCCTTCCAATTGCCGCGCAGCATTGGGCCCGCAGGCACGTAGACGCATGGCAGGCCGGCGCTGATGGCGCCCATGATGAGGCCCGGCGTCGTCTTGTCGCAGCCGCCCATCAGCACCGCGCCGTCCACCGGGTGGCTGCGCAGCAGCTCCTCGGTCTCCATCGCCAGGAAGTTGCGGTACAGCATGGTGGTGGGCTTGACGAAGGATTCGGACACCGAAATGGCGGGCAGTTCCACCGGAAAGCCGCCGGCCTGGAACACGCCGCGTTTGACGTCTTCGACGCGCTGCTTGAAATGGCTGTGACAGGGATTCAGGTCGGACCAGGTGTTGATGATGGCGATGACCGGGCGTCCGGCCCAATCGTCCGGGCCGTAGCCCATCTGCATCATGCGGGAGCGGTGGCCGAATGAACGCAGGTCGTCCTTGGCCATCCAGGCGGCGCTGCGCAAGCTTTCGTAGGTGCGTTTCATGGGAGATACGAGGGATGCGGGGAGTCGGAGTGAAGGCATTTAAACACTAATACATTAGTGCGTCAGCTAGGTGAAAACCCGCTACACTCCGACATTCGTTATCAGCCTTTCCCCACCCCGGGACCCGGACACGCTTACCTGATGCAAAGCCAAAAGCTCAGACTGGATCGCTCCCGCCATGCGGCCCCCCAGGTTTTCGACCATCTGCGGCGCCAGATCATCTCGCTCGAGCTCGCGCCCGGCGCGCCGCTGTCGCGCGTCACGCTGGCGGACTGCTACGGACTGAGCCAGACGCCCATCCGCGACGCGCTCATGCGCCTGGCCGAGGAAGCGCTGGTCGAAATCTATCCGCAGCACACCACGGTGGTCAGCCGGATCGACATCGCCGCCGCGCGCCAGGCGCATTTCCTGCGCCGGTCGCTGGAGCTGGAAATCGTCCACCTGCTTGCCCAGCGGGCCGACCCGCTGCTGCTCCAGCGCCTGCAGTCCTCCATCGACCTGCAGCGCGCCGCCCATGCCAGCGGGCAATACCAGCAGTTCATCAACGCGGACCAGGCATTTCACCGCGACATGCACGAGGCCGCCGGTGTGGCCAGCCTGTGGGAGATGGCGCAGCGCTATAGCGGCCATCTGGACCGGTTGCGACGGCTGCATCTGCCCGAAACCGGCAAGGCCGAACGCATCCTGGACGATCATCAGCGCCTGCTGGATGCCATCGCCGCGCAGGACCCGGCGCGGGCGCAGCAGGTGCTGCGCGAGCACCTGTCCGGCACGCTCAGCCAGGTCGCGGAAATCTGCAAGCGCTATCCCGAGTACGTGGTGGCCGACTAACCGCCGGCGCGGGACCCGCGTTTCGACTCAGTCCAGCGGATAGCGCTGGATGACGGACTTGCCGCCGCGCTCGGCAAGCGTCAACAGCGCGTCGCCCGTCTGGTCCAGGCCCAGCAGCCCGCGCTCCTGCGCATGCGACAACTGGAACGGCCGCCAGGAGCGGCCCTTGTCGCGGCTGTAGAAGTAGGTCTTGGTGTAGTCGGCGCCCGAGAACAGATGCTCGGCATAGGTCTTGATGACCCACGCATTGCGGCCGAACCACGCCTGCCCGATCCAGGTCGAGGCGCCGCGCACATTGGGCGACCGCGACCGCTTCACCCAGGCCATCCCCGGCTTGTCCAGCTGGTAGATGCTGTCGCCCGCGGTCTCGAACACGGGCTGATCACGCGTCAAAAGCGCATGGGCATCCTGCGACGGAACCCGGGGCACCTCCGGGGTAATGCGGAACGCAGGCGAGGCGCCTTCCTGGAATTGCACCTCGAAGCGCCGCGTTTCGATCAATTGGGGCGCCTCCTGGCCTTCGGGACGCACCCGCGTGCGCCAGCTCCAGCCCACCGCCCGCGTCTCGTCCAGCGGGTACAACGACCAGCCGTAGCCAAGCTGCTCGACGCCGTAAGCCTTGCGGTCCCGCTCCGCCGTCTCGGCAAACTTGCGTTCGAACGCGGCCGAATCCGGCCAGACCTGTTCCTTGAGCCGAGTCGCCGCCCAACGCTTGGCCCCGTCGCAGCTATAGAGCAGGCGCACGCCGGTCTCATGGTGCTCCAGCGCAAGCGCCAGCCGGTCGGTCAGAAAAGCGGTGTGCTGCTGCGGCACGCCCAGCGTCACGTCGGGATCATAGGTCCAGGTGGCGCCCAGGTCGTCCGAACGCAGCGTGTCCCAGGCGGGCGGCTGATCGCCTTCGCCCGAACTGCGCAGCGTGCTGGTGATGAGGTACAGCGGCTGGCCGCCCGGCGCGCCGATCAGGGTCACGCCGGTATCGCCGCTGATGGAGCCCAGCAGCTCGAACACACCCGTGCCGTGGCCCCCATAAATGAGGTTGCGGGCATCGGTGGTGGTGCGGCCGGTCTGCAGCATGGTCAGGGCCAGATCGCCCTGGCCGTGGGCCAGCGTGGTGATCGCGCCGGCCTGCGCCAGCCGGATCCGCTGCTTCTGCAGACGTTCCTTCAGGGCCGGAACCTGCGTATCCAGCACGGGCGCCTGCGCCAGGCCCTCGATGTCCTTGGCGGTGACCAGAAGTTGGCCGGTCAGCAATTGGCGCTCGCCGAAACGCTGGATGGCAACCCGCGAGTATGAAGCCAGCGCGGGCCCGTTCAGCTCTCCCACGAACTCGCTGCGCGGCAGCGGATCGCCCATTGGGATGATCTGATAGATGCCCCGGGCCAGCACGGCGGCGGAGATGACCGCAAGGCCGGCGGCCACGAGTCTGATGGTCTTGGGTCCAGGCATGCTGGGCATAATGCCAGCCCCCCGCGCCGCCAGCCATTTATCGAACGGACGAAACTATAGCGCGTTGCGCCCGGTTCTCTATACTGGCGTAACGCATGCTCACGTCTTGCCGGACGCGCGCCCCTGCCCCGACACCACGGAACCGCCCATGACCGCAAGGCCTCCCTCTGCTCTATTCGCCCTGGCCCTGTTTGTCGCGGCTAGCGGCAGCCCGATCGCGCACGGCGCCGCCGCCAACGATCCGGCCTGGGTGCCGGTCGACCCGCAGGCGATGCCGGGCGTGTTCTACGACAGCCATTCGATCCGCGCCGTGTCGGAGAATCCGGCTGTCAGGGCAGTGACCGTGGCCTGGTTCTACGCCCAGCCCCGGATTTCCGAGGCCAACGGGCAGCCCTACGGTTCGGTCACCCAGCCGGTGACCATGAACTGCAGCGCCAACACGTATACGGTCACCCAGGTCTTGCACCACGCGGGCAACGACGCCACCGGGGCGATCGTCGAATCGATTCCGGTGGCGGGCATCCGCAACGCCCCCGTGACGCGCGACCCGGTGCAGCGCCGGCTGCGCGACCTGGTCTGCGCGGCCAACGGAAAAAGCGCGCGGAAATAGCGCGCTTTTCCTGTCGAAACCGCCCGGGGTCAGACCTGCGCCAGCGCCTGGTCCAGATCGGCGATCAGGTCGTCGATGTGCTCGATCCCGATGGACAGGCGCACGGTTTCCTCGCGCACGCCGGCCTTTTTCAGTTCCTCGGCATTGAGCTGGCGGTGCGTGGTGGACGCCGGATGCGTCGCCAGCGACTTGGAATCGCCAATGTTGACTAGGCGCGTGAACAGCTGCAACGCATCCTGGAAGCGCGCGCCGGCCTCGCGGCCGCCCTTCACGCCAAACGTGAATAGCCCCGGCACCTTGCCGCCCAGGTACTTCTTGGCGAGCGCATGGTCGGGATGGTCCGGCAGACCCGCGTAGTTCACCCATTCCACCTTTGAATGCTCGCGCAGGTAGCTGGCGACCTTGACCGCGTTCTCCACGATGCGGTCCACGCGCAGGGCCAGGGTCTCGATCCCCTGCAGGATCTGGAACGAGTTGAACGGCGAGATCGCGGCGCCGGTGTTGCGCAGCGGCACCACCCGGGCGCGGCCGATGTACGCGGCCGGTCCGAAGGCCTCCGTGTACACCACGCCGTGGTAGCTCACATCCGGCTCGTTCAGACGCTTGAAGCGCGCCTTGTGCTCGGCCCACGGAAACTTGCCCGAGTCGATGATGGCGCCGCCCAGGCTGGTGCCGTGTCCGCCCAGATACTTGGTCAACGACTGCACAACGATGTCGGCGCCATGCTCGATGGGACGCAGCAGGTACGGCGACGGCACGGTGTTGTCGACAATCAGCGGCAGGCCGTGGCGATGCGCCAGCTCGGCCAGCGCGGCGATGTCGGTGATGTTGCCCAAGGGGTTGCCAACCGATTCCGCGAAGATGGCCTTGGTGCGGTCGTCGATCTGCGCCTCGAAGGCGGCCAGGTCGGACGGATCGGCAAAGCGCGTGGTGATGCCGTACTGCGGCAGCGTGTGCGCAAACAGGTTGTAGGTGCCGCCATACAGCGTGCTGGACGACACGATGTTGTCGCCGGCTTCGGCAATGGTCAGGATCGCGTAGGTGACGGCGGCCTGGCCCGAGGCCAGCGCCAGCGCGGCGATGCCGCCTTCCAGGGCCGCCACGCGCTGCTCCAGCACGTCGGTGGTCGGATTCATGATGCGGGTGTAGATGTTGCCCGCGACCTTCAGGTCGAAGAGGTCCGCGCCGTGCTGCGTGTCGTCGAACGCGTAGGCCACCGTCTGGTAGATGGGTACGGCCACCGCGCGCGTGGTCGGATCGGGCCGGTAGCCGCCGTGGACAGCCACGGTTTCCAGGCGCCAGTTGGGCTTCTTCGCTTCAGTCATCAGTCTCTCCGGTAAATGCGTGTTTGAAAATTCAGATCAGGCGGCAAACGCGCGCGCGGCGCGCAGAATGTGTTCGATGTCTTCATGGTTGTTGTAAGCGCCGACAGACAGGCGCACATAACCATACTCCACGATGCTCGCCACGACACCTGCCTGCGCCAGGTGCGCAAGCGCCGCGGCGGGGTTGGCGACGCGCAGCGCCGTGGTGGTGCTGCGCACCTCGTCGCCCGGCGGCGACACCACCTGCGCGCCCAGACTCCGCAGTCCATCGCTCAGGGCCTGCGACAGCGCCAGCACCCAGGGTTCGATGCGCTCGGGCCGCGCCTGTTCGATAAGGTCCAGCGCGCCCGCCCAGCCAGCAAGGCCGGGATAGTTCAGGTTGCCCGTTTCCAGCCGGCGGGCATCCGCCGCGTCAGACACCGCCACCTGCCATTGCAGGCCGGACTTATCCAGCGTGGTCACGCCGGACGGGCCGACGTAATGCGGATTCAACGCAGCCAGCAGCCCCGGCGACACGTGCAGCAGCCCCACCCCCAGCGGTCCCAGCATGCCCTTGTGCGCGCCGCACGCAAACGCATCGACGTGCCAGTCGTCCACCTGAGCGCGCAGCAGGCCCGCACCCTGGATGCCGTCGACCACCAGCCAGATGCCGCGCTCGGCGCAGCGGCGTCCCAGCTCCCGGATGTCGGTCCGCAGTCCGGTGCCGTACTGCACCCAGGACACCGCGATCAAACGCGTGCGGGCGTCGACGTGCTGCCACAGGTCATCCACCGTAAAACGATGCGCGCGCGCCTGCGCCACACGCACCTGCACGCCGCGCCGGCGCAGATTCAGCCATGGCAAGGCGTTCGACGGATGCTCCTGGTCGTCGACGACGAGGTTGTCGCCTTCCTGCCAGGCCAGTCCTTGCGCGACCGTGTTCAACCCCTCGGTGGTGTTTTTGGTGAACGCCAGCCGGCGCGCGTCGCCGCCGATCAGCCGCGCCAGCCGCACCCGCAACGCGTCGGCATCGCGCAGCCATTGCGGCTTGTCGCTGCGCGCATGCGTGATGCTGTCAAAGAAGCCAGCCACCGCGTCCGACACCCGCGGCGACAACGGGCTGGTGTATGCAATGTTGGCGTATGCCTTGTCGCGCGTGATGGGAAACCACTGTCTGAATTCGTCCTGCCAAGCCATGCGCAACCTTCGTCGCCGGACCACCCGGCATGCGGGCATTCTAGGTATCTGGCGCGCATTCGGATAAGGCTTAGTTTTCATATTGATATGCGTATTAAGTCGCTCGGCAAGCCGCGCCCCGCCCATAGAATTCGTGCCTCTCTTGCACACAACAACCTTGGGAACAGCATGCGTTTGATTCATCTATTCAAGGCCGCGGGCGTGGCCGCCGCGATGACGCTTGCGGGCACATCGCAAGCCGGCACGGTGGACACCATCAAGAAGCGCGGAGAATTGGTCTGCGGCGTCAGCCAGGGCTCGGCAGGCTTGTCGATCGCGGACAAGCAAGGCCGCTGGACCGGCCTTGACGCGGACCTGTGCCGCGCGCTGGCGGCCGCCGTGCTGGGCGATCCGGAAAAGACCCGCTTCGTGCCGCTGAGTTCGCAGCAGCGCTTTCCAGCCCTGCAGTCCGGCGAGATCGACGTGCTGAACCGCAACACCACGATCACCTCGGGCCGCGACGCGGGGCTGGGCATCGCGTCCGCCGGCATCGTGTTCTACGACGGACAGGGCTTTTTGGTGCCGCGCAAATTGGGCGTCAAGAGCGCCACCGAACTGGAAGGCGCGCAGGTTTGCGTGCAGCCCGGCACGGTGAACGAACAGAACCTGGTCGACTACTTCAAGAAGAACAAACTCACCTATCGGCCCGTCGTGATAGAGAACCTGGTCGAGCTTGAACAGGCCTTCTATGCCGGACGCTGCGACGTCTACCTGTCGGATGCGTCCACGCTGGCCGCCAGCCGTGCGGCGCGCGCCAGCCAGCCGGACGACTTCGTCATCCTGCCCGAGCGCATCAACAAATCACCGCTCGGCCCCTTCGTACGCCAGGACGACCCGAACTGGGCCGCCATCGTGCGCTGGACGGTCAACGCGCTGGTCGCCGCCGAGGAGTTGGGCATCACCGCCCAGAACGCCGACAGCCTGGCGCAAAGCAGCGACGCGCAGGTGCGGCGCCTGCTTGGCGTGGATCCCGGCATTGGCAAGAGCTTTGGCTTGGACGAAACCTGGGCACGAAACGCCATCAAAGCCGTGGGCAATTATGGCCAGGTGTGGGACCGCAACCTGGGCGCCGCCACGCCGCTCAAGCTTGAGCGTGGCCTGAATGCGCAGTGGAACAAGGGCGGCCTGCTGTATTCGCCGCCGTTCCAGTGACGCGTGTCGCTTGATGCGCTTCGCGCGATGCATATCGCGTGACTCAAATTGTTTGATGCGCGTTGCTTGATGCGCACTGCTTGATGCGCACTTCATGATGATTCGCGGGCGGGCCGCCGGGTCCGCCCTTCTTGTTCCTTCCTTTGCCGCATGACCTGCCATGACCGCCACCACGCTCCCCTATCCGTTGACTGCGCCCTGGCGCCGCTGGTTGCCTGCATTGGCGTGGGGTTTGGGACTGGGCGCAATGGCCGCCATTCTGGTGCTGCACATCGAATCGGTGCAGGCCGCACGCGGTATCCAGGGCGGGTTCGGCTTCCTGCTTCAGCCAGCGGGCTTCCGCATCTCGGAAAGCCTGCTCAATGTCACGCCCGAAGATCCTTACTGGATGTCCCTTGCGGCGGGACTGGCCAATACGCTGACCGTCGCCTTCGTGGCAACACCCCTGGCGACCGTCCTGGGCGCGGGCCTGGGATTCATGGGGTTGTCGACCAACCCGCTGGCGGCGCGCGTCGCCGCCCTTGTCATTGCCCCCTTGCGAAATACACCCGTGCTGTTGCAGCTCTTCGTCTGGTACGGGTTGCTGCTGCGCCTGCCTGACTTGCGGCAGGCATGGTCGCCGCTGCCTTCCGTGCTGCTGTCCAATCGCGGGTTGGCCTTGCCCGCGCTGCATGGCTGGGTGCCTTATGCGGCCGTGGCATTGGCCGCGCTGGCGCTGGGATGGCAAGCCCGCCGCCGGTGGGCCAATGCTGCGTTCACCGCCGCGTTGACTGCAATATTGACCGCCGCCGGAATCGCGTGGGCACTATCGCCGCCCATGCAGATCGACCTGCCCGTCAAACGCGGGCTCGGCTTGCAGGGCGGCTGGCAACCCAGCATCGAGTTCGCCGCCTTGACCATCGGCCTCGTGGTCTTTCACGCCGCCTACATCGCCGACATCGTGCGCGGGGCGGTGCGCGCGGTTCCCGTTGGCCTGGTCGAAGCCGGTCAGGCCATGGGCCTTACGCCTTACAAGGTGCTGCGGCTGGTGATCGCGCGCTACGCCACGCGCGTCGCGCTGCCGCCGTATGCCAACCAATGCCTCGCGCTCGTCAAGAACAGCACGCTCGCCATCGCAATCGGCTACCAGGAGCTGATGGCGGTCATCAACACGGCCATCACGCAGACGGGGCTGGCGCTGGAAGGCATTGCGCTTGCCATGGCCATTTACCTGACGTTGGCGGTCTGCCTGGGCGGCGGGCTCTCCGCCTGGAATGCGCGCAATACCCGACACGGCCCGGGCGACACGCACGGGGCGCGCCTGGGTGACCGGGCGTGCTGGGATGGCGCTGGGGGCAAGGCCAGGACGCTTCGACGCAACGCGATGTCGGCCGTTCTGACATTGCTGCTGGCCACCGTGGCCTGGTCGCTGCTCGACTGGGCAGTGCTGCGCGCTGTGTGGTCGGGCAATCCGGCGATCTGCGCGAATGCGGCGGGCGCCTGCTGGGCCGCCGTGGGCGAAAACCTGCCGCTGTTGTTCTACGGCACCATGTCCGACGCGCACCGGGGGCCGGCGCTGATCGCGTGCCTGGCGCTTTTGGCTGCCATTGGCGTCTTCCTGGGCGCACGTCGCCTGCCGGCGGGCCTACGCATTGCCCTGTTGACTGCGCTATCAAGCACTACCGTGGCAGCCCTGACGGGCTGGCCCTGGGGCGGCGACCTCATCGGCCCGCAACGCTGGGGCGGACTGCTCGTCACGTTGATCCTGGCGATAGCAGCGCTCGTTGCAGCCGTACCGCTCGCCTTCGCGCTCGCCCTGCTTCGCCGGTCGGGCAGCCCGGCCGGTTCACTGGCCGCCGCCGGTCTGATCGAAGCGGTACGCGGTGTGCCGCTGGTGACCCAGCTGCTGTTCGCGTCCTTTGTGTTGCCCATGCTGCTGGGTGGTGGCGTGTCGAAGTTCAGCATGGCGCTGGCGGCGCTGACGCTGCATACCGCTTGTGTGCTGGCCGAAGTGCTGCGCGGTGCGCTGCAGGCGATTCCGCCCGGTCAGATGATGGCTGCACGCGCCTTGGGCATGCCGCCCGCGCTGGCCTATGCGTGCGTGATCTGGCCACAGGCCCGCCGCATCGCCTCGCCCGCCGCGCTGGGTGTGTTTGTGGGCGCGGTCAAGGACACGTCGCTGGTCAGCATTATTGGTGTGTTTGACGTGTTGGGCGCGGCCAAGGCGGTGGTGGCGGGCACCGACTGGCGCCCGTATCACGTCGAGGTTTATCTGGCCGTGGCGCTGCTGTATCTGGCCGCCAGCCTGGCGCTATCGCGCGTGGCACGCCGCATGGAAGGCCGCCGCGCTTGAACATACGGCGAGATCAGCCGCCTGCCCCGCCCGCCATGCCGCTGTTTGCGGCAGTCATGCGTTGCAGCCACGCCGGCCGGGGCGCCGCGTCCAGCCAGTTCTTGACGATCAACCCCAGCTCGGTGTCGCCGGCGATACGCAGGCGGCGCTGGAAGAACAAGGTGTCGGCATCGGTTTCCTCGCGCATGAGCGCCAGGAAGTCCGCGAGCTTTGCGCCCAGCTCAAGCTCCGCGGCGCCGTTGGACCCGCGGTTCCAGAGGGGCCGGAACGCACCATCCCGCACGACAAAGCTGCTGCGCAGACCCAGGTCTTCGACGGTGATGGCAAAGCTGCGGCCGTTCAGTTCCGCTGGCGGCTCCAGCCACTTGAGCCGGCGCGCCAGCTCAAGCCCCGCCACGAAATGCAACGACACAAACGGGCCCGGCACGCGGCGGCCCAGCTTGGCGAACACAGGCGGCAAATTCAGGGCGGCGCTCATGCGACGGCCTCCTCGAGGCCAATGCCGGCCTTGCCATAGTAGTAACCGTTGCAGCGGCCGATGCCCGCGGGCGGCGACACCGGCTCGGGCTTGGCGCCTTGCCGCATCGCATCCAGCGCGGCGATGGCCTCAAGCGTGCCCGCCGATTGCGGGCTGACGCGCAGCACATCGACGCCCATGCCCGCCAGTTCGGGCGCCTCGGCCAGCAGGTCCAGGCACGCGGCCGACTGAACCTGGATGCCGTTGATGCCCAGGAACTCGCGCGATTCGCGCGTGCGCATGTCCAGGCCATCGGGATGCTCGATGCAGCGAAAGCCGCAATCGTCCTTTTTCAGGCGGAAATGGCGGGCCGTGAAGCAGCGCGCGGAGAACGCCAGCGCCATCCTGCCCCACACCATCACTTCGGCCTGCATGCCAGCGGGACGCTCTTGCAGCAGGCGTTCGAGCGTGGTGCCATCCATTTCAAGCGGCGCGACGAAGCGCACAGCGCCGCGATTGGCCAGCCAGGTCAGCGTGCCCCCGTGGTAGGCGTTGATGTGCGGACCGGCGACAAAGCCGCGGCCGCTCAGGTGGCGCACCGCGCCCAACTCGCCTGCCTCGACCATGAAATCCTGCTGGTCGCAAAGCTTCTTCAAGGCGTTGGCCTCGGCGCCCGTCTCGATCAAGGTGCGGCCAGACAGCACCACCGTCTTGCCCACTGCGCGCAAGTCGCGCGCCAGTTCAAGCCAATCGTCGGCGCGCAGTTCGTGACGCCGGCTACAGACGGTCTCGCCCACGTAGATGATGTCCGCAGGACTTTCGGCCAGCGCGGCGTAGAAATCCATGGTGCGTTGGCGCGGCCAGTAGTACAGCAAGGGGCCGACAGAAATCTGGAATGGGATGGGGGTCATTTCCATGGACGTTCGAAAGCGCCTTGTGTGACTTGTGAACCCTCGGCATGGCGCGCCAGCATGGCGTTCCATTCGGGGCGCGGAGAAAAGCGCGATGCGTCCGCATGCACGCTGTCCAGCGCGGCGCGCAGCGTGGACACCACCTGCGTGACATAGGCCGGGCTGCGTTGGCGCCCTTCGATCTTGATGGCCGACACGCCCATTTCCGCCAGCTTCGGCAACAAGCCGATGGCATTCAGGCTGGTGGGTTCTTCGAGGGCGTGGTCGGCTTGCCCGTCCACTTCGAAGCGCCCTTTGCACAACGTGGGATACGCAGCCGGTTCGCCGGGTTCGTATCGGTCGATGAGGATGCCCGACAGGCGCGCATCCATGCGGCCTTCTTCTTCGACCCAGCGCACCGCGTGCGCGGGCGAACAGACGCCCTTGTTGTTGGGGGAATCGCCGGTGGCGTACGACGACAAGAGGCAGCGGCCCTCGGCCATGACGCACAGGCTGCCGAAGCCGAAGACCTCGACCTCGACGCTGACGTTGGCGCAGATGCGGGCAATCTCCGTCAGCGTCAGGACGCGCGGCAGGACCACACGGCGGATGCCGAACTGTTCTTTCATAAGTTCAATGGCGTCCGCGTGGGTGGCCGAGCCCTGCACCGACAGATGCAGCCGCAGGTCGGGATAGCGGTCGCTTGCGTAGGCCAGCAGTCCCGGGTCGGCCATGATGACGGCGTCGGCGCCCAGGTCGTGGGCGGCATCGACGGCGGCCTGCCATTCGGCCATGCGGCCTGCCTGCACAAAGGTGTTGATGGCAAAGAGCACATGCCGGTTGTGGCGATGCGCCAGTTCGACGCCGGCGCGGATGTCGGCTTCGGTGAAATTGAGCCCGGCGAAATTGCGGGCGTTCGTGGCGTTCTTGAGCCCGAGATATACGGTGTCGGCGCCCGCTTCGATCGCCGCTTTCAAGGCGGCCAGACTGCCTGCCGGGGCCACGAGCTCTATGGGAGAGGTTCGAGTTTGCATGACGGCCAGTCTATGGGCCGCCCGCCCCCCGGGCCTTGTCGAAAATCAAACGGCGTGGCGCGCGCGGCGCCTTTTTGTGCTGCCTATTCCTCGGTGTACAGGCCGCGCTCCACGGCATAGACAGCGACCTGCACACGGCTCGTCAGATTGAGCTTCTTCAGCACATTCTGCACATGGATCTTCACGGTGCTTTCGCTCACGTCCAGTTCGCGCGCGATGACCTTGTTGCTGGCCCCGCGCGCCAGCCATTGCACGATCTGGGTTTCACGCGCGGTAAGACGATGGCGCTCGGCCGACCCGGGCGGCGGCGGCGTCTGGCTGGCCTGACCGCGGAACTGTTCGACCAGCTTGGCCGTCATGCTATCGGCAATGACGGCTTCGCCGTTGGCGGCGCGGCGGATGGCGGACACCAGCGCGTCCGCGTCGATGTTCTTGACGAGATAGCCGCGAGCGCCGTCGCGCAGCGCCTGGCCAAGCTCATCGGCCTCTTCCGAGACGGTCAGGATGATGACCGCGCAATTGGGCAGGTCCTGCGTCAGCAGCTGCAGCGTTTCCAGCCCCGACAGGCCGGGCAGGTTCAGGTCAAGCAGCACGACGTCGGGTTTGAGTTCCTTGGCGCGCTTTATGCCTTCGACGCCGTCGCCCGCCTCGGCCACGACCTCGAAGTCGGGCTGGCGCTGCAACAGCAGGCGGACACCGGAGCGGAACAGGGTGTGGTCGTCGATGAGCAGGATGCGGATGGTCATGATGGGCAAGGATGTCAGGCTGCCTGGCGTTCGGCGCCAGGCAAGGTGAGCGCCACGCGCGTGCCGGCGCCGGGCTGCGATTCGAGTTTTATCACGGCGCGCATGCGGGCGGCGCGCTCGCGCATGATGTGCAGGCCGACATGGGATTCGCCCCGTTCGGCGACATCGGCCGGGTCGTAGCCCTGGCCATCGTCCGAAATCAGCAAGGTGAAATCCCGGCCGTTCTCAACGGCGATCCGCACTCGGCTGGCTTCCGAGTGCTTGCGCACATTGGACAGCGCTTCCTGCAGGATGAACAGCACCTGCAACTGCTGCTCCGGCTGCAACGGCGCGCCCTCGCCCTGGGTGAACGTCAGGTCGGTCTCGATGGCGGTCTGGCGGCGAAAACGCGAAACCGTGTCCTCGATGGCGGCTTGCAGGTCGCCCTGCGACAACTTGCTGCGGAAGTTGGTCAACAGTTCGCGCACGTCCTGATAGCTTTCGTCCACGCCGGTGCGCAAGAGCGGCAGGATCTCGCTGACTTCTTCTTCGTCGCCGCGCTTGATGGCGGCATCGAGCATCTGCAATTGCAGGTTCAGGAAATTCAGGCCTTGGGCAAGGCTGTCGTGCAGGCCCTGCGCCACCAGCCCGCGCTCCTGCACGACGGCCAATTGGCGCGCCTGCGCGCTCAGGCGCCGGTTGTCCAGCGCCACGCCCAGGTGCTGGCCCAGCGTTTCCAGCAGCTGCGACTCCGACGCGGCCAGGCGGCGGTGCGTACGGAAATGCAGCGAATACGAGCCCAGCACTTCGTCGCGCGTCACGATGCGAAACACCGCCACGCTGGCAAAGCCCTCGCGCTGGCAGTTCAGATCCAGTTCGGGTGGCGACTGGCGGAAGTCCTGGATGACGATCACGCCCGCCTTGCGCGTGGCGACACCGCAATAGCAGTCGTCGACCTTCATGCAGTGTTCGGACTCGACCAATTCTTCGGACAGGCCCACGGACACCACGAGGTTCAGCTTTTCGTTGTTGGGATCCAGTGCCCGGATGCTGCCTGCTTCGGCATCGAACTGCAGCATCACGCGGCGCAGGAAACCATCGCACATGGCCTCGATTTCATTGGGCTGGTTCAGGAATGCCGCCATGTCATACAGCGCCCCGATGTCGCGGTTCTGAGCGGCCAGCTGCGCCGTCTTCTGCTCGACCCGCTGCTCCAGGCTGGTGTACAGGTCCTGCAGCTCGTCCGCCATGCGGTTGTAGCCGCGGGCCAGCACGCCGAACTCGTCCTGGCTTTCGACCGGCAGTCGCGTGCTGAATTCGCGATCGGCCATGCGCTGCAGGCCGTCGCGCAGACGCAGCACCGGTGAAATGATCCACAGATACAGCAGGTAGATCATGGCAAGCGTGCCCGCGCTGGCGATTGCCGCCAACACGCCCTGCGACAGCCGCAGCGACGTGGTCTTGCCGGCGTTGTCCTGTTCGATCATCCGGACCAGCGTATCAGCGCGCGCCACGAACTCGGGCAACGTTTCCAGATAGCTTGATGCGTCCGGCTGGCCAATGGCGCGCAGCGCCGCCGGCTTCATGATGTCGCGCCAGTACGCGGCCACGTCGTGCCATTGCGCGCGGATGGCGTTGTCGTTGGGAATGAAGAGCGGCCGCGCGGGGTTGCCCCGTGCCAGGCGCGCGATGGTGTCGTCCAGAATGGCAACTTGTTCGGTGGTGCGCACTTCGCGCCCGGCCTGCGGCCGCATCAGTTCGACGGCGACGCGATTGGCTCGCATCCGCAGGCTGCCGGTATCGTTGATGGCAGCGCCCGCGCCTTCCAGTTGCCAGGACAGCCACAGCGTCCAGCTCACCATGGACAGCACCACGACCAGCGCCAGCAGCGAGCTTGCCACGATGCGCGTGGACAGGCGGTGCCGAGGCGACGGCAGCACGTCGGAGGGAGTGGCGGTATTCGAGGACTTCATGGGTGTCGGGGCGAAAAGCGCGGATCGGGTATCAGTGTAGTCGCTTCCCGCCCGCCTTCCGGCGCGATTGCGCGCGTTTTAGCCCCATGCGATCAGGCCAAACCGAGGGTGCGGCACAGAAAATCGGCAACTTGGGCGGGGTCGTTCAGGGGCAGGCACGGCAAGGCGATCTCAAGCGGCGCATCCGTCACGACGGCCAGGAATGAAGGATCTTCGGTGTGCAGCGGCGGCTTGCCCAGCGCCGGACGGTAGACCTCGATACGCGGGATCGCGGCCTGCTTGAAGCCCTCGACCAGCACCAGATCGGCGGGCGACAAGCGTGCCAGTTGGGCTTCAAGCGTGGGTTCCGGCGTGTCGCGCAGTTCATGCACGATGGCATACCGGTAGGGCGAGGCAATCATGACTTCCTGCGCGCCCGCAGTCCGAAAGCGCGCGCTGTCCTTGCCGGGGGGCTCCATCTGAAAATCATGATGGCTGTGTTTGATGACGTTCACCCGCAGGCCGCGCGCGCCGAGCAGCGGCAGCATGGCCTCGATCAGGGTGGTCTTGCCGCTGCCGGAGCGGCCGGCGATACCGAATACGGGAGTCATACGAGTGCGGGTTCCGTCAGCAAGGGACATACGATGGGCAAAAACGTGTCCGCCCGCGGGGAGTATGCCAGCAAAGCGCCCGCCACCAGGTCGAAATACCACCCGTGCAGGGACAGGCTGCCCGCGTCAACCGCCCGCCGCACGAAAGGCAGGTCCTCCAGGTTGCGCAGCGAGATCAGAATGGAAGCCTGTTCGCAGGCGCGCCGGCGCTCTTCCTTGGTGGCGTCCGGCATCTGCCGCAGCACCTGCTCGCGCGCGGGTTCGGCGATGTCCATCCAGCGCCCAAGATAGTCGGTCTCGCCGTCGCGGCGGATGCCGCGCTCCATCAGTGCCCGAATCCCGCCGCATTGGGCGTGTCCCAGCACGATGATGCGGCTGACCTGCAACTGTTCGACGGCAAACTGGATTGCTGCCAGGACGCCTTGAAGGCCGCGGTCCTTGCTGCACGGCGGCACCAGATTGGCCACATTGCGCACGGTAAAGATGTCGCCGGGATCACAACCGAGCAGCATGGCCGGGTCCACGCGGGAATCGCAACAGCCGATCAGCAATGTGCTGGGATGCTGGCCGTCGCGCAGGTTGCGATACAGCGACGGCGCGTCTTCGTAGTACTGTTGCTGAAAGCGCTGGAAGCCGCCAACCAGTCGTTCAAGATCCTGCATGTCAGCCTCCCGTTTGCGACATGAAGCGCACGATGCGTTCGGGCCGGGCGTTGAATTCGTGGCGCTCCGGCTTGGCGGCGATGCCCGCCCAGATGGCCTGGATGAGATCGGCGTCGCTGGCGCCCGCGCGCAGCAAGCGTCCGAGCGGCACCTGGTCTTCCTGGCCCAGGCACAGATACAAGGTGCCGTCCACGCCCAGCCGCACGCGGTTGCAGGTGGCGCAGAAATGACGCGACATGGGGGTGATGACGCCCAGCACGGGCGCGCCCTGCCCGCTGGTCCAGTAGCGCGCCGGGCCGTTGCGCGATTCGGCCAGCGACGGCACCAGCCCGGCGTCGGCGGCCAGGCGCGCGCCCATCGCGTTCAGGTCGGTGTGCGTAAAGCCGCGGCCGCACTCGCCCATCGGCATCGGTTCGATCAGCCGCAGCACGAAGCCCTGCTCCACCGCATAGGACAGCAGGCGGCGCACTTCGGATTCCGGCGTGGCCGCATGCACCACGCTGTTGAGCTTGATGGGGGAAAAGCCAGCCTGCCGCGCGGCCGACAATCCGGCCAGCACGGCGTCCAGGCAATCGCGTCCCGTGATCTGCGAGAACGCTGCCGCGTCCAGCGTGTCCAGGCTGATGTTCAGACGGTCCACCCCCGCTGCCCGCAACGACTGCGCATGGCGCGATAGCTGCGTGGCGTTGGTGGACACGGACAGGTCGCGCAGCCCGGGCATGGCGGCGATGGTGGCCGCCAGCCCGGCCACGCCCTTGCGCAGCAGCGGTTCGCCGCCGGTCAGCCGGACCTTGGCCACGCCCAGACTCACGAACAGTCCGACCAGCCGGGCCATTTCGTCGTGGGTCATCCAGTTGGCCGGCGTTTCGAAACCCTTGAAATCCTTGGGCAGGCAGTAGCTGCACCGCAGGTCGCAGCGATCGGTGACCGAAACGCGCAGATAGTCGATGCGGCGGCCGAAGCCGTCCGCCAGGGCGGCGGGGGCTGGCTCGTCCATCATGCGGCGCTCCCGGCGAAGACCCGTTCGGGTTCGCCGTCGTCCAGATCGATGCCCGAGATCTTGGCGCGCCCGACCAGCAGCTTGGTGTATTGCCGCCAGGCGGTATCGCGGCTCATGGACGTAAGCGCCGTGGCAATCTGCTTGGCCACGTGTTCGTAGGGCAAGAGCCGCCCTTCCACACGCCGAACCACGCGCACGATGTGCAGGCCGTGCCGCGTCTGCAACAACTGCGGCAGCAACCCGCCCGAAGGCAGCGCGAACACCGCGCGTTCGAATTCCGGCACGGTGTCGCCGCGCCCCAGTTGGCCCAGATTGCCGCCGACGGCCGCGGATGGGCAATTGGATTGTTCGCGGGCCACCTCGGCGAACCGCGACGGGTCGGCCAGCAGCTCGGCCAGCACCACATTGGCATGCGCCTTCAGCATGTCCAGGTTCACGTCGGGCGTGACCTGGAACAGGATGTGGTCGGCCTCGACCAGTTCGCCCACCATGAAGCGTTCGGGGTGCATCTGGTAAAAGCGCCGGCAAGCGGCGTCGTCGGCTTCGGGCGCCGGGGCCTGACTGGCGAGCAAGGCGCCAATGGCGCTTTCCTCGTCGGACACATCCAGGCCCTGCCGGCCGGCCTCGTCCAGCAGGACGCGCCGCAGCACCAGGGCCGTGACGGCCTCGCGCATGGGATTGCCGGCTTCTGCGTGCAAGGGCAGTTCACGTTCCAGATCCGCGTCGTTCAGTTCGACGCCGTTGACGATGACAGGCATGTTCGGCTCCTAAGACAGGGAATCAGCGCGGACGGACCAGCTGCCAGGCGCGGCCCAGGTAGCCCACCGACGCGAAACCGCTCCAGACGTGCACCAGACGGGTGAACGGGAAGATCACGAAAAGCGTGAGGCCCATGAAGAGGTGCGCCTTGAACAGCAGCGGCACGCCGGCGATGTAGCTGGCGGCGTCGCCCTGGAACGTGACGATGTGCTGCGCCCAGGTCATCAGGTGCACCATCATTTCGCCATCCATGTGGCCAGCCGACAGCACGATGGTGGACAGCCCCAGCAGCAGCGTTACCAGGATCCACAGCAGCAGGATCTTGTCGCCGGGCCGCGTCGCGTGGGCGATGCGGGGGTCGGTCAGGCGGCGGTGGATCAGGATCAAGAGGCCGATCAGGCACAGCCCGCCCATCACGCCGCCCGCCACCATCGCAACCATCTGCTTGAGCGAGTGCGAGACGCCCAGCGTGTCCCACACGATGACGGGGGTGAGCAGGCCGACCAGATGCCCGAAGAACAGGCCCAGGATGCCGATGTGGAACAGGATGTTCCCCAGCCGCAACTGGCCGCGATGCAGCAGTTGCGAGCTGTCGGATTTCCAGGTGTATTGCTCGCGCTCAAAACGCGCCAGGCTGCCGAGCAGAAAGATCGTCAGTGCGATGTACGGATAGATGCCGAAAAGAAACTGGTTCAGGGAGTTCATGATGCGTCGTCCTGGGCATTAATGAGTCGCGGCGGAACGGGGATGGAAGTGCACGGTCTGCACCCCGCCTCCCGCAAACGGCCGCAGCAGCGGTTCCACGCCGTCGGGGCCGGCTCCGAAGGCCTCCATCGCCTCGTCCATGTCGCGCACCGGGGCCTCGGTCTGCACGCGCGGAATCACGCGGGACTGGGCGCGCAGCACGGCAAAGACGCAGGCGTAGGAGCTTTCGCTTTTGGCCAGGCGCGCGCCGATGGCCGCCAGCACGTGGATGGCTTCGTCCAGCAGCTCCTGGGCTGTGTCGGGATCGATGACTCCCAGGAATTCCAGGAACAGCGGCACGTGGTCCGGCAGTTCCGACACCATCGGCTCGAAGCCGTGCGCGCGGTAAGTTTCGAGCAGGTCCACCATCGCCTGGCCACGGTCGCGGCTTTCGCCGTGGACGTGCTCGAACAGGTGCAGCGAATGCGAGCGGTTGCGGTCAAAGGTGGCGACGTAGTTCTCTTGCAGGGGAATCAGGTCGTTCGAGGCCAGGTAGCTGACCAGCGGCTGCAGGGTTTCCTCGGCGTCCGGATAGGCCGCCAGGGCCTCTTCCAGTTCGCCCAGGTAGTCCAGCAGCTCCGGCTCGGGGTAGCACAGCATGGCGGAAAGCAGTCGGTACAGGCTCATGGTGTTCTCCTTTCCTCAGGCCGAAACGGCCTTCTTGCGCGACTTGGGCATTTCGATGAAGATCTCGCTGCCCTGCGGCTTGCGGCCGAACAGGGTGCCTTCCGACACCCCGCCAGAGCAGCCGTTGCCAAAGGTGAAGCCGCAGCTTCCCTTCTCGTTGAAGCTGTCTTCGACCACTTCCTTGTGGCTGCTGGGCACGACGAAGCGGTCTTCGTAGTTGGCGATGGCCATGATGCGGTACATGTCCTGCACCGTTTCCTCGGTCAGGCCGACCTGATCCAGCAGGGCCGTGTCGCGTTCGCCGTGGACGGTCTCGGACCGCTTGAACGCGCGCATGGCCAGCATGCGTTCCAGGGCTTGCAGCACCGGCGCTTCCTTGCCGGCGGTCAGCAGGTTGGCCAGGTAGCGCACGGGGATGCGCAGCGTCGACACGTCGGGGATCATGCCGCTCTTGCCCACGGTGCGCTGGGGCATCTTGCCGGACTCGGCGGCCGTCTGGATGGGCGACAGCGGCGGGATGTACCAGACCATCGGCAGCGTGCGGTATTCCGGGTGCAGCGGGAAGGCCACTTTCCATTCGACAGCCATCTTGTAGACCGGCGAATTGCGCGCGGCTTCCAGCCACGATTCCGGGATGCCCTGCTCGCGCGCCGCGGCGATCACTTCGGGCGAATGCGGGTCCAGGAACAGGTCGAGCTGCGACTGATACAGATCCTGCTCGTTCGCGGTGGCGGCGGCATTTTCGATCTGGTCGGCGTCATACAGCAGCACGCCCAGGTAGCGGATGCGGCCCACGCAGGTTTCCGAGCACACGGTCGGCTGGCCGGCCTCGATGCGCGGGTAGCAGAACGTGCACTTCTCGGCCTTGCCGCTGTTCCAGTTGTAGTAGATCTTCTTGTACGGGCAGCCCGAGATGCACATGCGCCATCCGCGGCACTTGTCTTGATCGACCAGGACGATGCCGTCGTCTTCGCGCTTGTAGATGGAACCGGACGGGCAGCTGGCGACACAGGCCGGGTTCAGGCAGTGTTCGCACAGGCGCGGCAGGTACATCATGAAGGTGTTCTCGAACGTCGAGTACATCTCTTTCTGCACGCCTTCGAAGAGCGCATCCCGGCTGCGCGAGCTGAATTCGCCGCCCAGGTCGTCTTCCCAGTTCGGGCCCCAATGGATCTTGTCCATCTTCTTGCCCGTCAGCACCGACACCGGACGCGCGGTGGGCGGCGTCTGCGACAGCGGCGCGTTCTTCAGGTGCTCGTAGTCGTAGGTGAAGGGCTCGTAGTAGTCGTCGATTGCGGGCAGGTTCGGGTTGGCGAACAGGTTGGCCAGGATGCGCAGCTTGCCGCCTTGGCGCGGTTCCAGCTTGCCGGCGGCCGTGCGGCTCCAGCCGCCCTTCCACTTTTCCTGGTTTTCCCATTCCTTCGGATAGCCGATGCCGGGCTTGGTTTCAACGTTGTTGAACCATGCGTACTCGACACCGTCGCGGCTGGTCCAGACGTTCTTGCAGGTGACCGAGCAAGTGTGGCAGCCAATGCACTTGTCCAGGTTCAGCACCATGCCGATTTGGGCGCGTATCCTCATGATTGCTTCTCTTCTTGTTGCAGTTCTTCGACGAGCGGGCCTTCCAGCCAGTCCACCTTCTTCATCTTGCGCACGACCACGAACTCGTCGCGGTTGGCGCCCACGGTGCCGTAGTAGTTGAAACCATAGGCCTGCTGCGCGTATCCGCCGATCATGTGCGTGGGCTTGAGCACCGTGCGCGTGACCGAGTTATGGATGCCGCCGCGCTTGCCGCTGGTTTCAGCGCCCGGCACGTTCACGATCTTTTCCTGTGCGTGGTACATCAGGCACATGCCGACCGGCACGCGCTGGCTCACGACCACCCGGGCGGTCAGCGTGCCGTTCACGTTGAACACTTCCACCCAGTCGTTGTCGACCAGTCCGGCCTGCTTGGCCTCGGCTTCGGACACCCACACGTGGGGGCCGCCGCGGCTGAGGGTCAGCATGCGCAGGTTGTCCGAGTACGTGCTGTGGATGCCCCACTTCTGGTGCGGCGTGATCCAGTTCAGGACCAGTTCCTTTTCGCCGTTCGGGTATTTGCCCAGCATGGGTGCAACCGTCTTGGTGTCGATGGCGGGCTTGTACACGCAGGAGCCTTCGCCAAAGTCCAGCATCCAGCGGTGATCCTGGTAGAACTGCTGGCGGCCGGTCAGGGTGCGCCATGGGATCAGTTCATGGACGTTGGTATAGCCGGCGTTGTAGCTGACCTCTTCGCTTTCCAGACCGGACCAGGTGGGCGCCGAAATGATCTTGCGCGGCTGCGCCTGAATGTCGCGGAAGCGGATCTTGTCGTGCTCGCGTCCGACCGCCAGGTGCGTGTGGTCGCGTCCGGTGATCTTGCCCAGCGCTTCCCAGGCCTTGACCGACACATGGCCGTTGGTCTCGGGTGCGAAGGTCAGAATCATCTCGGCCGCGTCGATCGCCGTGTCCAGACGCGGACGGCCCTGGCTGACGCCGGTTTCGGTGACGCTGTCGTTGATACCAGCCAGCTCGTGGACCTCGTGCTGGGTGTTCCAGTTGATGCCCTTGCCGCCGTTGCCCAGCTTGTCCAGCAGCGGACCCACCGACGTGAACTTGCGGTAGATGTCGTTGTAGTCGCGTTCGACCACCGTCATGGACGGGGCCGTCTTGCCCGGAATCAGGTCGCATTCGCCGAGCTTCCAGTCCTTGGGTTCGAAGGCCTGGCCCAGTTCTCCCGGGGTGTCGTGCATCAGCGGGGTCAGCACCAGGTCGCGGCGCTTGCCCAGGTACGGACCGCCGATTTCGCTGAATTTCTTGGCCAGCAGCTTGTAGATTTCCCAGTCGGTCTTGCTTTCCCAGAGCGGCTGCACGGCTTCGCTCAGCGGGTGGATGAAGGGGTGCATGTCGGACGTGTTGAGGTCGTCCTTTTCGTACCAGGTGGCGGTGGGCAGCACGATGTCGCCGTACAGGCACGTGGTGCTCATGCGGAAGTCCAGCACCGTCAGGAGGTCCAGCTTGCCTTCGGCGGCGTCGTCCTCAAAGGTGACTTCGGACGGCTTGATGGCGTCGGCTTCGTCGCCGAACACGGCGTTCTGGGTGCCCAGGAGGTACTTCAGGAAGTACTCGTGGCCCTTGCCGCTGGAGCCCAGGATGTTGGAGCGCCACACGAACATGTTGCGCGGAAAGTTGGCGGGATCGTCCGGGTTTTCGCAGGACATGCGCAGCTCGCCCGACTTCATCAGTTCGACGGCGTGCGCGACCGGATCCTTGCCCAGGCTGTCGGCCTGTGCCACGACGTCCAGCGGATTGGTGCGCAGCTGCGGCGCCGACGGCAGCCAGCCCATGCGCTCGGCGCGGGCGTTCAGGTCGATCATGCTGAGTTCGCTGTACTTGGCGCGGTCGGCGGTGGGGCCGAGCACTTCCTGCACGTTCAGCTTTTCGTGACGCCATTGGCTGGTATGCGCGTAGAAGAACGAGGTGCCGTTCATCTGGCGCGGCGGACGCACCCAGTCGGCGGCAAACGCCAGCGGGGCCCAGCCGAACTGCGGGCGCAGCTTTTCCTGGCCCACGTAGTGCGCCCAGCCGCCGCCGCTCTTGCCGACGCAACCGCACATCATCAGCATGTTGATGATGCCGCGGTAGATCATGTCCATGTGGTACCAGTGGTTCAGGCCGGCGCCGACGATGACCATGGACTTGCCTTCGGTGTCGTGCGCGTTCTGGGCGAACTCGCGCGCCACCTGGATGACCTGCGCGCGCGGCACGCTGGTGTGCTTTTCCTGCCAGGCGGGCGTATAGGGAACGTCGTCGTCGTACGAGGACGCGACATTGCCGCCGCCCAGGCCGCGATCCAGGCCATAGTTGGCCATCTGCAGGTCATACACGGTGGCGACCAGCGCCTCGGTGCCGTCCGCCAGGCGGATGCGGCGGGCGGGCACGTTGCGCACCAGCACCTCGTCGTGTTCGCTGCCGAAGTACGGGAAGCCCACGCCGACCACGTCGTCGGACTTGTCCAGCAGGCTGAGCGTGGGGAGGATTTCGCGGCCCGAGCCGCCATCCTTGGATTCCAGGTTCCAGCGGCCGACCTTTTCGCCGCCGTTGACGGCGCCCTCGCCCCAGCGAAAACCGATGCTGCCGTTGGGCGCCACCAGATCGCCGGTGGACTCGTCCAGCACCAGCGTCTTCCAGTCGGGGTTGTTCTGTTCGCCAAGCGCGTTGTCCAGCTGCGAGGCGCGCAGGAAGTGGTCAGGGGCGTAGAAGCCGTCGCGTTCCTTGAGCTGCACCAGCATCGGCATGTCGGTGTAGCGGCGCACGTAGTCCGTGAAGTAGGCCGACTTGCCCGACAGGTGGAATTCCTTGAGGATGACGTGGCCCATGGCCATGGCGAGCGCGGCGTCGGTGCCCTGCTTGGGCGCCAGCCAGATGTCGCCGAACTTGACCATTTCGCCGAAGTCGCTGGACACGGCCACGGTCTTGGTGCCCTTGTAGCGGACTTCGGTGTAGAAGTGCGCGTCCGGGGTGCGGGTCTGCGGGACGTTAGAGCCCCAGACCATCAGGTAGGTGGAGTTGTACCAATCGGCCGATTCGGGCACGTCGGTCTGTTCGCCCCAGATCTGGGGGCTGGCGGGGGGAAGATCGCAGTACCAGTCGTAGAAGCTGAGACAGGCGCCGCCCAAAAGGCTAAGGTAGCGGGCGCCGGCGGCGTAGCTGACCATCGACATGGCGGGAATCGGCGAGAACCCGATCACGCGGTCCGGGCCGTACTTCTTGATGGTGAGCGCGTTGGCGGCGGCAATGATTTCCGTGGCGGTGTCCCAATCGGCGCGGACAAAGCCGCCCAGGCCGCGCACCGACTTGTAGCGCTTTGCGCGCTTGGGATCCTGGCTGATCCATTCCCAGGCCGAGATCGGGTCCATCGTCTTGCGGGCTTCGCGCCACATTTCGATCAGGCGGCCGCGGATCATGGGGTACTTCACGCGCTGCGCCGAATACACATACCAGCTGTACGACGCGCCACGAGGACAGCCGCGGGGCTCGTGGTTGGGCAGGTCGGGACGGGTGCGGGGGTAGTCGGTCTGCTGGGTTTCCCAGGTGATCAGGCCGTTCTTGACATACACCTTCCAGGAGCAGGAGCCGGTGCAGTTCACGCCGTGGGTGGAACGCACCACCTTGTCGTGCTGCCAGCGGGCGCGGTAGGCGTTCTCCCACTTGCGGTCCTCGTTGACGGTTTCGCCGTGACCGTTCGCGAAGGTGGACTTCACCCGCGACATGAACTTCAACCGGTCCAGAAAATGACTCATTGTGTTTCTCCAAGAACGCCGGCCTGGCCGGCGCGTACTGCGATCAATGCTGATGAAACAACTTTAGGGCTGGGCTGTCTGGCCGACCATTCGCCGGTGGCACAACCCGGGTTCGGCAGAGTGACTAGTTACCCGGGTAGGCCGAACTAGTCGGGCCGCGCAAGGCCGCCGGGGCCCGGCCACGCAACGTGTGCGCGGCCGGGCCCCGGCGAACACTCCTTAGCAGGGAATGGGCGCGTTGCGGCGTGCGTAGTACCACCACGTGATCAGCATGCAGGTGGCATAGAAGCCGATGAAGCAGAACAGCGCGGTCTGGACGCTGCCCGTCATTTCGAGCGACGTGCCGAAGCTGCGCGGGATGAAAAAGCCGCCGTAGGCCCCGATGGCTCCGGAAAAGCCCAGCACCGCGGCCGATTCCTTGGCCGCCTCCGACATGGCCTGCTTTTGCGCGGCCGGGCCCTTGCCCTGCGCCGCCTGCGTGCGTTCGCGCAGGAAGATCACCGGAATCATGCGGAACGTGGAACCGTTGCCCAGGCCGGTCAGCGCGAAGAGCACGATGAACATGGCCAAAAAGCCGTTGAAGTCGCCCAGGCGGCCCTCACCCGGCAGGAACGTCACGACGCCGGCCACCGCGGCGATCATGGCCGCGAAGGTGAAGAGCGTGACCCGGGCGCCGCCCAGCTTGTCGGAGATCCAGCCGCCCACGGGACGCGTCAGCGATCCGACCAGCGGTCCCAGGAAGGCGTATGCCATGGGATTGACGGTGGGAAACAGCGTCTTGGTCAGCATGGCGAAGCCCGCCGAGAAGCCGATGAACGACCCGAACGTGCCCACGTACAGCCAGCACATCAACCAGTTGTGCTTGCGCTTGAAGATGACCGCCTGGTCGGCGAACGAGGCGCGCGCATCGGCGATGTCGTTCATGCCGAACCATGCGGCGATGGACGCCAGCGCGATGGGGATCACCCAGATGAAGCCCGCGTTCTGCAGCCACAGATTTTGCTGCGCGCCATTGGCGTTGATGACCTGCGGTTCGCCGCCGGCAACGCCGAAGACGCCCATGGTGATGACGACCGGCACGACGAACTGCACCAGCGACACACCCAGGTTGCCGATGCCGGCGTTCAGGCCCGTTGCCAGCCCCTTCTTTTCCTTGGGAAAGAAAAAGCTGATGTTGGCCATGCTGGAGCTGAAGTTGCCGCCGCCCAGGCCGCACAGCAGCGCCAGCACCAGAAGGGTCGGAAACGAGGTGGTCGGGTCGCGCAGCGCGAAACCCATGCCCAGCGCCGGAATCAGCAGCGAGGCGGTGGAGATGGCCGTCCATTTGCGCCCGCCGAAGACGGGCACGAGGAACGAGTAGAAGATGCGCAGCGTCGCGCCCGACAACGCGGGCAGCGCCGTCAGCCAGAAGAGCTGGTTCTTGGACAGCATGAAGCCGGCGCGGTCAAGGTTGACGACGACCACGCTCCAGAGCATCCAGATGCTGAACGCCAGCATCAGCGCCGGGATCGAGATCCACAGATTGCGGTTGGCGACGCGCGCGCCCGTCTGTTTCCAGAAACCGGGATTATCCGGCTCCCAGCGCGCAAGGACTTGAGTGGACATGAGGTTCTCTCAGGATGGTGGGTGGGTCAGGCGGCTTGCTGCCGGGCGATGGCCGCGCTTTCAGGCCGGAAACTGAAGTGCATGAAGATCAGCGAGACGCAGACGGTGCCGTACAGCAGCATGAAGGCGCTGGAGCGGATGCCGGTCAGGTCGAGCAGGACGCCGAACATGATGGGAAGCACGAAGCCGCCCAGGCCGCCAGCCAGTCCGACGATGCCGGACACGGCGCCGATGTTGTCGCTGAATTCATCGGAGATGAACTTGAAGACCGAGGCCTTGCCGATCGCCATGGCGATGCCGACGACGAACAGCAGGATGGTGAAGGTGACCGGGCCAAGCGCGATGCCGAAGGAACGCGGGCCGCCGGCGGTCATGACGGTGAATTCGGTTTGCGGATAGCTCAGGAGGAAGAAGGCAACCCAGCACACCCACATCACCCACCACGTGGTCTTGTAGGCGCCGTAGCGGTCGGAGATCCAGCCGCCGACGGCGCGCAGCACGCCGCCGGGCAACGAGAAGCATGCGGCCAGCAGCGCGG
Source organism: Achromobacter mucicolens (assembly GCF_029866465.1). NCBI lineage: Bacteria > Pseudomonadati > Pseudomonadota > Betaproteobacteria > Burkholderiales > Alcaligenaceae > Achromobacter > Achromobacter mucicolens. The sequence continues at coordinate 3,030,395 of NZ_CP123364.1, forward strand.
CCAGCTTCATGTCGAAGCCGTACTCGCCGATGTAGTACTTGGTCATCCACAGGGCCAGCGCCACATAGCCGCCGAACACGACCGAGTAATACTGGCAGTAGCGCCACACACGCGGATCCTTCAGCATGGCGAACTGGGCCGACAACGAGGCGCCGCCCGCGACGCGGTGCGAGGGATCGGACGACGAGAACATCCAGAACAGGATGGCGGTGACCAGCAGCGCCACGGCGTAGACCTGCGGCACGATGACCCAGGCGCCGCCGGCAGCCGCGATGAGCGCGGGGGCCACGAACTTGGTGATGGCCGAGCCCGAGTTTCCGGCGCCGAAGACGCCCATGGCCAGGCCTTGCTTGTTGCGCGGGAACCAGCGGGCCACATAGGGCGTGCCCACGGAGAACGAGCCGCCGGTCAGGCCGACGAACAGCGCCAGCACCAGGAACTGCCAATACTCCGTGGCGTAGGACAGCAGCCAGATCGGCACCACCGCCAGCAGCATCAACACGAAGAACACGGGACGGCCGCCGTAGCGATCGGTCCAGATGCCGAGCGGCACGCGCACGAGGGAGCCGGTCAGGACCGGCATGGCGGCCAGCAGGCCGAATTGCGTTTCGGACAAGCCGAGCTGCGCCTTGATTGGGATCCCCAGCACGGCAAAGATCATCCACACCGCAAAACAGATGGTGAAGGCAAACGTGCTGGATATCAGGACCCGCCTCGGCGCACCGGCCGAGGATTGATGTGCTGCCATGGTTAGTCTCGCTTTTTGCTGAGAAATACGTATGTCGGTAGCCTAAGCAGCCCTCCCATCTGCAGCCATTCCCCAGCCGACCAAAGGGCTATTTCCGAAGTGCCTAGTCATGCGGGTGTTCCAGACAGCCTTGCGCTGGATCAAATCCCCGGATCGCGTCGCGATGCGGCCAGATGTAATATGTATTTCAAATACACGTTCAAAACCGCAACGGCGCGCGCCCCGCGCGCACGGGCCACACCATGACCACCCTGCTTTCCATCGACGAACCCGCAAAGAAGCCGCGCCCCGCCCCGCCCGGGTGGGGCGCGTTCACTGAAATGGGTTTCCGCCCGTTGTATCTGGCGGGCTGCTTTTGGGCGCTGTTTTCGGTGTTGCTATGGGTGCACGCACCCGCGCGGCTGACCGGCATGCTGAACGGCATGTTCTGGCATGCGCATGAAATGCTGTGGGGCTTCGTGGCCACGATCGCCGTGGGCTTCCTGCTGACGGCGGGCGCCAACTGGACGGGCAAGAATCCCCTGAAAGGCAATCCGCTTGCCGCACTGTGCGGGCTGTGGATCGTGGCGCGCGTGGGGTATCTGGTCCCCGGGCGCACTGCCTTCGTCGTCGCGGCCGCGGCGGACCTGCTGTTTTTCCTGTGGGCGGCCGGGGCACTGGGACGCGCCGTCGTGGTCACCCGGAACCAGCGCAACTATGGCGTCCCGTTCCTTCTGCTGGCGCTGGGCGCAACCAACGGGCTGTACCTGTGGGCGACGGTCCAGGGCGACTACGTGACGCTGATGCGCTATTTCAATGCCGGGCTGCTGTCGATGGCCGTGCTGACCTTGCTGATCGCCCGGCGGGTCATGCCCTTCTTCGCCAAGCGCGCCGTTGCGGGACTGGACATTCCTCCCCATACCAAGAGCGGTCACTGGCAGCTTGGCTTTGGCGTCGTCGCCATCGCGTGCCTGCTGGCCGGCGTGCAGCAGGCCGCCGCGCTGGCGCTTGCGGCAAGCGGCGCGATTGCGCTGGTGCAGTGGGTGTCCTGGAAGCCGTGGGCCGTGCGGCGCGTGCCGCTCCTGTGGATTCTCTATGCGGGGTATCTGGGTCTGGGGATCGGCCTGCTGGTGGGCGCGGCGCAACTGGCGGGCATTGTGGTCCGGCAGGCTTGGCCCGCGCACGTCATCGGCGTGGCCGGGTTCTCGGTGTTGATCCTGGGCATGGTGACCCGCACCGCACTCGGCCATCTGGGCCGTCCGCTGCACACGGACCGCAGCATGGTCCTGAGCTACGCGCTGATGATCCTGGCGGCGTTGCTGCGGTTGGCGGCCCTGCTGCCGACCGCTGCAACGCTGGGCCTGCTGCATGCGTCGGCCACCGCGTGGGCGCTGGCGCTGGGACTGTACCTGTGGCGGTTCTTCCCCATGATGATCCGCCCGCGCGCGGACGCGGCGGCCAAGCAGGCGGCGCCCGTCATGCGGGTGATGCCGGTGTCGCGGCCCAAGAGCTGATGAGGCCGCGTCAAAGACACCGCCTGCCCCGGCACTATCGCTTCACGACCGGCCTTCGCGCCGCTCCATCGCGGCAACTTCACGCCGCATGGCCTTGAGCCAAGCCTTGAGCAGCGATTCGTCCGAGAACTGCATGACCTCGTGTTCAAGTTCCTGGATGTACTCCTGGATGTCTTTGATGTCGTCATCCAGCTCTTGCATCACCGTTTCCGGATCGAAGGTGGCGAACGGGTCCAGCTCATAACGCAGCGTGAAGCCTTCCTCGGCAAACTGAACCTGGGTAAGGATCTCGTCGAGCTGAGCGGCCAGCACCGCATTGGCCGCTTCCAGCTGATCGTCGGGGATGTCGGCGGCGGCCTGCACGGTGGCGCGCAGGTTGGGATCCTGGGCGGCCTGGGCCAGCCGCTCCCGCTCTGCCGCTTGCAATGCGTCCCAGGCGACGGCGTTCGTCACGGTCGGCATGCGGACCACGCGAGCGTATTCCAGCAGCTCTTCCGCGTCTTCGACTTCGTACTGATCCTGGATGACCTGCAGCAACTGCATGGGCGACATCGAGTCCAGGTCGGCAACGTCCAGGTCCAGCGCATCGGCCAGTTCTTGCCGCGCGCTTTCGGTCAGTTCGGCAAGATTGGCGTCGTAATCGGCCCCGCGGTGTTTCTTGTAGAGCGTCTTGAGCCGCGCGGTGTCGCAACCGGCCGGTAGCGCCGACTTGGCCGACAGCACCAGCAGTTCTTCCGAGAACTCCGTGACCAGTTCGGACACGAACTCGCGTTCGGCCTTGGACAGACCCATTTCCTTGTAGGCGTGGTCAAAGCACAGCACCAGCTTGTAGCGCAGCTGGTTGAGCTTGTCTTCGAGCGGCCGCAGCGTCTCGGTGTATTTGTGGTGGTAATCCGCCTCGATCGACTGCCATTGCGCCAGCCGGGCCCGTTCGGCCGCCAGTCGTTCCTGCAGGCGTTCGCATAATTCACGCGGACTTTCGAGGGATTTTTCGCTCATGGACCCACTCCTGTTGCAAACCGGGGTATTGAAAACAGCCGCCACTCTAAACGATACGCGCAAACCCTTCTTGAATATCGGCATCAATAACGCTAATCATTATTATTAATATAGAATCTCGGCTGTCCGCTATCCCCTTGCCTGGCAGCCCTGATGTCCCTGCGCTTCCTTGCGGGCCCCACCCCCTCACGCAAACGCCTGATCCTGATCGCGGCCGCCCTGGCGCTGGCCCTGCTGATTGGTGTGGCGCTCTGGCTGGCGGGCAACAAAGGCCCGGCCGCTCCGCCTCCCCCGAACTACGGGAAGCTCCCCGTCGCGGTGAGCGTCGCCGCTGCGCGCGTCGGTCCGCTGCAGCGCGACCTGCACGCGCTCGGCACCATCACGCCGCTGGCGCAGGTGACCGTGCGCAGCCAGGTCGACGGCGAACTGGTCAAGCTGCACTATCGGGAAGGCCAGACCGTCGCGCAGGGCCAGTTGCTGGCCGAGATCGACCCGCGTCCGTACCAGGCCGCGCTGGCGTCTGCCGAAGGCGAGCTGGCGCAGACGCAGGCGCTGCTGGATAACGCCGAAGCGGACCTGCGGCGCTACCGCAAGCTGGCGCGGCAGGAAGCCGTGGCCGGCCAGCAGCTCGATACCGCCGAGGCCCAGGTAAGGGCCTACGCCGCGCAGCGTCAACGGAACCTGGCGCAAGTCGCGGACGCCCAGCGCATGCTCGGCCACACGCGCATCCTGGCGACGCACGCCGGCCGCGTGGGATTGCGGCGCGTCGATGCCGGCAACCACGTGCGTGCAACGGACGCGGACGGATTGACCTCCGTGGTCCAGATGGCCCCCATCTCGGCCCTTTTCAGCATCTCGGAAACTCGCCTGGACATTCTGCGGCAGGCGCAGGCAAAGACACCCGTGCTGCGCGTGCAGGCCTGGGATGCCGACGAACGCCGGCTGCTTGCCGAAGGCACGCTCGAGGCGCTGGACAACCGCATCCAGGCCGCCAGCGGCACGGTGCGGCTGCGCGCCCGTTTCGACAATGCCGACGAATCGCTGTTTCCCAATCAGTTCGTGAACATCCGGCTGGCCGTGGTGCAGGAAGATGACGTGGTGACCATTCCGGCCGCGGCCGTGCAATACGGGTCGCAAGGCGCGTTCGTGTTCGTCATCGGCGACGACAACCGCGCCACCCGCCGGGTGCTGACGCTGGGCCCGGCAAACGCCGGCCGCATCGTGGTGCTGACGGGCCTGGCCGCGAACGAGCGCGTGGTCGTCGAAGGCGTGGACCGCCTGCACGACGGACGCGACGTGCAAATCGTCGACCCGCCCGGCCACGACGAGGAGTCCGCATGAGCCTGTCACGCCCCTTCATCCTGCGTCCGGTCGCGACGTCTTTCCTGATGATTGCCCTGCTGCTGTCGGGCATCCTGGCCTGGCGCCTGCTGCCCGTGGCCGCGTTGCCGCAGGTGGACTACCCGATCATCCAGGTGACCACTCAGTATCCGGGCGCCAGCCTCAATGTGACGGCGCGCGCGGTCACCGCGCCGCTGGAGCGGCGCTTTGGGCAGATACCGGGACTGAAGCAGATGTCGTCCACCAGCGGCAGCGGCATCTCGGTCATCACGTTGCAGTTCGCCCTTGACGTACCGCTGGGCGTGGCCGAACAGGAAGTGCAGGCCGCCATCAGCGCCAGCGATTCGCTGCTGCCGGGCGATCTGCCCACCCCGCCCGTGTACCGCAAGGTCAACCCCGCCGACGTGCCGATCCTGACGCTGGCCGTCACGTCGGATTCACTGCCCCTGCCCAAGGTCTACGATCTGGTGGACACCCGCATGACGCAACGGCTGTCGCAGTTGTCGGGCGTGGGCATGGTCAGCCTGGCCGGCGGACAGCGCCCCGCCGTGCGCGTGCAGGTCAATCCGATGGCGCTGGCCGCGCGCGGCCTGAAGCTGTCGGACGTGCAGGAAGCGATCGCCAAGGCCAATTCCAATCAGCCCAAGGGCAGCTTCGACGGCCCCGTGCGGTCCGTCATCATGGACGCCAATGACCAGTTGCAGAGCGCGCAGGAGTACCGCGACCTGATCGTCGCCTGGAAGAACGGCGCGCCGGTGCGGCTGGGCCAGATCGCGACGGTGGAGGACGGCGCCGAGGACCGCTACCTGGCGGCGTGGGTCGACAGGCAGCCCGCCGTGCTGGTGAACATCCATCGCCAGCCCGGCGCCAACGTCATAGCGGTGGCCGACCAGGTCAAGGCATTGCTGCCCCAATTGACCGCCAGCCTGCCCGCCGCCGTGGAGGTGCGCATCCTGACCGACCGCACCGAAAGCATCCGCGCGTCCGTGCGCGGCGTGCAATGGGAACTGGGCTTCGCGGTGGGGCTGGTGGTGCTGGTGACGTTCCTGTTCCTGCGCAACCTGCCGGCCACGCTGATCCCCAGCCTGGCCGTGCCGCTGTCGCTGATCGGCACCTTCGGATTCATGTATCTGGCCGGCTTTTCCACCAACAACCTCACGCTGATGGCGCTGACGATCGGCGCGGGCTTCGTGGTGGACGACGCCATCGTCATGCTGGAGAACATCGCACGCTACCGGGAACAGGGGCACAGCCCGATGGCGGCCGCGTTGAAGGGCGCCGGGCAGATCGGCTTCACGCTCGTTTCGCTGACGCTGTCGCTGATCGCGGTGCTGATCCCGCTGCTGTTCATGGAAGACGTGGTGGGCCGGCTGTTCCGCGAATTCGCCATCACGCTGGCCGTTGCCATCCTGATATCGCTGGCCGTATCGCTGACCCTCACGCCCATGATGTGCGCGCGGCTGCTGCCGCCGCACGCGCCGTCCAGGCCCGGACTGCTGGATCGCCTGCAGGCGCGCTATGCAGGCTGGCTGGACATGACGCTGCGTCATCAGCGGCTGACGCTGCTGGCGATGCTGGCGACCGTCGCGCTCACCGCGCTCTTGTATGTCGCGGTGCCGAAGGGCTTCTTCCCGGCGCAGGACGGCGGGGTGCTGCAAGGCGTGACGCAGTCGTCGCAAAGCACCTCGTTCGACGCGATGTCGCGCCGCCAGCAGGCGGTGGCGCAAAGCCTGCTCGCGGATCCCGACGTCGCCACACTGTCTTCCTTCATCGGCATCGACGGCATGAACGCCACGCTGAACACGGGGCGGCTTCTGATCAACCTGAAACCCTGGAACGACCGCACCGCCCCGCTGGCCGACATCATGGCGCGGCTGGACGCGCGGGCCCGCGACGTGCACGGCATCTCGCTCTACCTGCAACCCGTCCAGGAACTGAACATCGAGGATCGCGTCAGCCGAGGCCAGTATCAGTTCAGCCTGACCTCGCCGGATGGCGCGCTACTGTCGCGCTGGACCCGCGCGCTCATGGAGCGCCTGGCGCAAGCGCCCGAACTGGCCGACGTTTCGTCCGACCTGCAGGGCGACGGCCGCCAGGCCTATCTGGAGGTCTCGCGCGACGCCGCCGCGCGTCTGGGCCTCACGATGGACGATGTGGCGCAAGCCTTGTACAACGCATTCGGGCAGCGTCAGGTCGCCACGCTCTTTACGCAGTCGAACCAATATCGCGTCGTGCTGGAAGTTGACCGCAAGATGGCGGCCAGCCCCGAAGCGCTGGAACGCATTCATCTGCAAACAGATACCGGCCAGCCCATCCCCTTGTCGGCGCTGGCCACCGTCAGCGAGCGCGCCGTCCCGCTGGCGGTCAATCACCTGTCGCAGTTCCCCGCAGTGAACCTGTCCTTCAACCTGCCGCCCGGCGGGTCCCTGGGCCAGGCCATCGCCGCCATCGAGTCGGCGCGCCAGGAGACCGGCATGCCCGAGAGCGTCGAACTGCGGCTGCAGGGCGCAGCGTCCGCCTTTGAGGCGTCGCTGTCGAACACGTTGTGGCTGATGCTGGCCGCGGTGGTGACCATGTACCTGGTGCTGGGCATGCTGTACGAAAGCGCCATTCATCCCGTCACCATCCTGTCCACCCTGCCCTCGGCAACCGTAGGTGCGCTGCTGGCGCTGCTGCTGACCGGCCGGCCGCTGGACCTGATCGCGGTCATCGGCATCATCCTCTTGATCGGGTTGGTCAAGAAGAACGGCATCATGATGGTCGACTTTGCGCTGGAGGCCGAGCGCACGCGCGGCCTGGCGCCGCAGGCCGCCATCCGCGAGGCCGCGCTGCTGCGCCTGCGTCCCATCCTGATGACGACGCTGGCCGCGCTGTTTGGCGCGCTGCCGCTGATGCTGGCGACGGGTTTGGGCGCTGAATTGCGCCAGCCGCTGGGCTGGGTCATGGTTGGCGGACTGCTGGTCAGCCAGGTGCTGACGCTGTTCACCACGCCCGCCGTCTACCTGTTCTTTCACCGTCTGGGCCACCGGCGCGCTCAAACCGCGCCCGCGCCCAACGCCGAAGGCCCGGCGAAATGATCCGCGCGTTGCTGCACCGTCCGGTCGCCTGCATTTTCCTGGCGCTGGCGCTGACGCTGCTGGGCGCCGTGGCATGGCGGCTCTTGCCGGTGGCGCCGCTGCCGCAGGTCGACTTTCCGACCATCGAAGTGCGAGCCGACCTGCCCGGCGCCAGTCCCGAAAGCATGGCCAGCACGGTCGCGGCGCCGCTGGAGCGGGCGCTCGGCAGCATCGCCGGTGTCAGTTCCATGAGCTCGTCCAGCAATCAGGGCGCAACGCGCGTGCAATTGCAGTTCGACCTGGACCGCGACATCGACGAGGCCGCGCGCGACGTGCAGGCCGCAATCAACGCCGCGCGGGCCGAACTGCCCTCGGGCATGCCGGGCAATCCCAGCTACCGCAAGGTCAATCCGTCGCAGGCGCCCATCATGGCGCTGGCCCTCAGTTCCGCCACCCGGCCCGCGGGCCAGCTCTACGACCTGGGTTCCACCGTGCTGGCGCAAAAGCTATCGCAGATCAGCGGCGTGGGCGAAGTCACGATGGGTGGCAGCTCGCTGCCCGCCGTGCGGGTCCAGGTGAACCCCAACGCGCTGGCGCACTATGGCGTGGCACTGGACGACGTGCGCGAGGCCATCTCGAACGCGGCGCCGATGGGTCCGCAAGGCCAGCTGGATTCGACCGCGCGGCGCTGGGAGGTCGGCGCCCCCGAGCAGCCGCGCCGCGCCCAGGACTACGACAGCCTGATCGTGCGCTACCAGGACGGCGCGGTGATCCGGCTGTCGCAGGTGGCCCGCGTCAGCGATTCGGTCGAGAACCGCTACAGCAGCGGCTTTCACAATCGCAATCCGGCCGTGGTGCTGACCATCAGCCGCCAGCCCGGCTCGAACATCATCGAAACCATCGACGCCATCAACCAGGCGCTACCGGGCCTGCGCCAGCTGATGCCCGCCGACGTGGACCTGACGGTGGCGCTGGACCGCTCGCCCGGCATCAAGGCGACACTGCGCGAAGCCCACATCACCCTGGCGCTGGCCGCCGGACTGGTCATCCTGGTGGTGTGGCTGTTCCTGGGCAACGCGCGCGCCGCCGCAATTCCCAGCGTGGCCATTCCGGTCTGCCTGATCGCCACGTTTGCCGTCATGTACGCGTGGGGCTTTTCACTGAACAACCTGTCGCTGATGGCGCTGATCGTGGCGGCCGGCCTGGTCGTGGACGACGCCATCGTCGTGCTGGAGAACATCTCGCGCCACCTGGAGCGCGGGCTGACGCCGGTCAAGGCCGCCCTGCGTGGGGTGCGGGAAGTGGGATTCACCTTGGTGGCGATGACGGTCGCGCTGAGCGTGGTCTTCGTGTCGATCCTCTTCATGGGCGGGCTGGTGGAACGGCTGTTCCGCGAGTTCTCGATCACGCTGGTGGCCGCCACGGTGATTTCGCTGGTTGTCTCGGTAGCCATCATTCCGGCGCTATGCGCGCGGTGGCTGCGGCCCGTCAGCCCCGCCGCGGCCAAGCCATCGCGCATGCAGGCCGTATTTGCCCGCCTGCACGACTGGTATGGCGTGTCGCTGGCGCGCGTGCTTGGCCATGCACGCCTGACATTGCTGCTGCTGGCCGGCGTCGTGGGGCTGAACGTCTACCTGTACGTGCAGGCGCCCAAGGGCTTTTTGCCTGTACAGGACACGGGCCAGCTCATGGGCTTCGTGCGGGGCGACGACGGGTTTTCGTTCCAGGTGATGCAACCCAAGATCGACCAGTACCGGCAACTGGTCTTGAAGCACCCCGCTGTCGAGGACGTCATCGGCTACAACGGCGGCGGCCTGGGCATCAGCAATTCGCTGTTCCTGATCCGCTTGAAGCCTGCCGCCGAACGCAACGAGTCCTCGACCGAAGTCATCAACTGGATGCGCACCCACGCCCCTGCGGTGCCGGGCGGCATGTTCTTTCTGAACGTGGACCAGGACCTGCGCATGCCCGGCGGCTTCGGCAATTCCGGCGACCACGAGCTGGCCATCATGGCCAGCGACGTGCCCGCGCTGCGCGAATGGTCGCGCAAGATTTCCAAGGCCATGCAAGAGATCCCCGAGCTGCGCGACGTCGACGCCCAGGGCGACGGCGCCACGCAGCAGGTGGTGATTGACATCGACCGCAGCGCGGCGCAGCGGCTGGGCGTGGACATGGAGACCATCAGCAGTGTGCTGAGCAATTCGTTCAGCCAGCGCCAGGTCTCGACGCTGTACGACGCCATGAACCAGTACCGCGTCGTGCTGGAACTGGACCCCCGCTACACCGAGGATCCCGAGGTCCTGGAACGGGTGCACGTGGTGGCCGCTGACGGCAACCGCGTGCCGCTGACCGCGTTCGCCACCTACGACAATGGCCTGGTCAACGACCGCGTCTTTCACGACGGGCTGTTCGCCGCCGTGTGGGTCGGGTTTTCGCTGGCGCCCGGGGTATCGCTGGAACAAGGCCTGGCCGCCATCGACGCGGCCACGGCAAAGCTGATGGTGCCTTCGCACATCCAGACCCGGCTGGGCGGCGATGCGCGCAACTTCCAGCAGAGCCTGCAGGACCAGCCCTGGCTGATCCTGGGCGTCTTGGTCGCCATCTATCTGGTGCTGGGCATCCTGTATGAAAGCCCGCTGCATCCGCTGACGATCCTGTCCACGCTGCCCTCGGCCGGCGTCGGCGCCCTGCTGGCGTTGCGGCTGGCGGGCATCGAGTTCACCCTCATTGCGCTGCTGGGGCTGTTCCTTCTGGTGGGCATTGTCATGAAGAACGCCATCCTGATGATCGACTTCGCCCTCAGCCTGGAGCGGCGCGAAAACCTGACGCCCGAACAGGCCATCCACCGCGCCGCCATGCTGCGCTTGCGGCCCATCGTCATGACCAATCTGGCGGGCCTGCTGGGCGCCCTGCCCCTGGTGCTGGGCATGGGCGAAGGGTCGGAACTGCGCCGCCCGCTCGGCGTGGCGATCGTCGGCGGACTGATGATCAGCCAGTTCCTGACGCTGTACACCACCCCGATCGTCTACCTGGCGCTGGAACGCCTGCGCGGGCTGGCCTGGGGAAAGCGCCGCACGGCCTGACCGCGCATCCTGCAGGCCCGCCATCTTCCCGCTAGCCGGAAAATAAAAAGCTCAATAGAATCGTTTGGCACGCTGACGAAAGCCGCCTGATCCGGCCCCGGTGCACATTTGCGCCCCTGGAATGCGGCTTTCCGCCGGCGATGCCGGCGCGCACGCCTGACTGAGCGTCGCTGCCGGGCTTTCCGGCGTTCGCGGTGCGGGGCCCCAAAAGCGCCGACACCGGAACTCGCAGTTTGGTCTCTGACAGACATGGTGCCCAATGTGGCCGATGACTTGTTCGAATGGACTGCTGCTGATGGGCATGCTCAGCCTCGGCGGATGCGTGCAGGTGGGGCCCGACTTTGCGCCGCAGCGCGTCGACTGGTCCAGTCAGTGGGACACGCCGGCGCTGCGGCAGGCCACCGAATCCGGCACCCAGCCGGATGCGCGGCAATGGTGGCGCATTTTCAACGACCCCGTTCTTGAATCCCTGATTGCCCAAGCGGACGCGAACAATCCGGGCGTGCAGGTGGCCGGCCTGCAGATCATGGAAGCGCGCGCCCAGCTGGGCATCGCGCGCAGCGGCCTGTTTCCGCAGTCCCAGGTTGTGGGCGCGGACGCGCTGTACCAGCATCGCGCGTCGCGCTCGGCCGAGGGCAATCCCCGCCCAAGCAGTTTCTGGCAATACAGCGCGGGCTTCAACATCGGCTGGGAGCTGGATTTCTGGGGCCGGTTTTCCCGCGCCATCGAGTCCGCCGACGCGGCCTACTTCGCCGCCGAAGCCAATCGCGAAGACGTGCTGGTGCTGCTGCACGCGCAGGTCGCCGAAAGCTATTACGCGCTGCGCACGGCCGAGGCGCGGCTGCGCATTGCCCGCGACAATGCGGCGATCCAGAAGCGCAGCTACGAGATCACCGAACGCCTGTTCAAAAGCGGCGAGACCGACGAACTGGACCTGCAGCAGGCCCGCACGCAATACCTGGGCACGCTCAGCACCATCCCGGAATTCGAAAGCCAGATCGCGCGCACGCGCAATGCGCTGGCGGTGCTGGTCGGCAAGCCTCCTGGTCCGATGCCCGAATTGCCCGACCTGGCATCCAAAGAGGCCGTGATTCCGCTGATCGACAAAGCTGTCCTGCAGGACGTGCCCGCAAACCTGCTGCTGCGGCGCCCGGACATCCGCGCCGCCGAACTGCGTATCGCGGCGCAGTCCGCGCAGGTGGGGGTGGCCAAGGCGGAGCTCTACCCCTCGCTGACGCTGCTGGGGAGCATTGTCTGGACCGCCACGTCGCTGGCCGGCACGTCGGGCGGCGCGGCGCTGCTTGCCGGTCCCAGCCTGAACTGGAACGTGTTCGACCACGGCCGGATCACCAACACGGTGCGCCTGCAGGACGCGCGCCTCCAGCAGCTTATCGTCATCTACCAGGACGCCGTGCGTCAGGCGGCGCGCGAAGCCGACGACGCGGCCACGGGGCTCATCAAGGCGCTGGAGCGGGACGGCATTCTTTATGACTCGGCGCTTGCGGCCAAGCGTTCGCTGACGCTGGCCAATGCGCTGTACCGCGAGGGATATTCCGATTTCCAGCGGGTACTGGACGCCCAGCGCGCGCTGGCGACCCAGCAGGACACCTATCTGGTGAACCGGGGCAACGCCGTGAGCGACCTGATCGCGCTGTACAAGGCGGTGGGCGGCGGCTGGTATAGCGGCCAGCCGGTGATCGATCCAGCCACACGGGACCAGATGCAGCAACGCACCAATTGGGGCGACCTGCTGACCGAAGCCGGGCGCCCCGCCCCGGCCTCCGCGATTTCCAAGACCACGAGGCGATCCGATGACTAGTCCCCGGTCCGCGCCGCCATCGGGCAGCCCAGCCAGCCCCGCGCCCGCAGCCAGTCCCCCGCCGCCCGCCGCGCCGCCGCCCGCGCCGGATCCCGCCCGCAAAGGTATCCGGTGGGTCGTCGTGGTGATCGTCCTCAGCCTGGTCTGGTATCTGCTGGCGGACCGCTATACGCCCTACACGCAGCAGGCGCGGGTGGAGGCCTTCGTGGTCCCGGTGGCGTCCGAAGTGGCGGGCCGGGTGACCCAGGTTCGCGTGCGCAACAACCAGGACGTCCCGGCGGGCGCCGTGCTGTTCGACGTCGACGCCGAGCAGTACCGCATCGCCTTGGACCGTGCGCGGGCCGACCTGGACGCCACGCGCCGCCAGATCGGCGCCAGCACCGCCGGCATCGATTCGGCGCAAGCGTCATTGCGCGCGGCGCAAGCCAACGAGGTCCGCGCGCGCCAGGACAGCACCCGCCTCGAGCGCCTGTACAGCGACGACCGGGGCACGGTCTCGCTGCGCCGCCTGGAGATCGCGCGGGCCAACCTGGCGCAGGCGGTCAGCCAGGTTGCGGCCGCGCGCGCCGAGGTGCAGCGGGCGCGCGAGCAGGAAGGCGGCAGCGAAGAAGACAACGCCAAGCTGCGCAGTGCCGCCGCCGCCGTCGCAAAGGCCGAGCTGGACCTTGCCAACACGCAGGTGCGCGCGCCCGCGGCCGGCCTGGTCACAGACCTGCGCACCGATGTGGGCCAGTTCGCGGCGGCGGGCAAGCCCGTCATGACGCTCATCGCCATCCATGACGTGTGGATCAACGCGGAAATGACCGAGAACAATCTGGGACACGTCGACCCCGGCACGCCGGTGGCGATCATCCTGGACGCGCTGCCCGGCCGGATCTTCGAGGGCCGGGTGCGCAGCGTGGGCTATGGCGTAAGCGTCGGCACGCCCACGCAGCCCGGCAGCCTGCCCACGGTGCAGAACAGCCGCGACTGGCTGCGTCCGGCGCAGCGCTTCCCAGTGGCCATCGACCTCGATCCCGGGCAGCTCCCCTCCCTGCGCGGCATTCGCGTGGGCGGACAGGCGGAAGTGATGGCATTTCCCCAGCCGGGCAATCCGCTCAATCCGCTGGGGCGCCTGTATTTGCGGCTGATGAGCTGGCTTTCCTATGCGTACTGACGACCGCCCCGCTCCCCGCGACCCGCGCGGCCAGCGCGCCCTGCGACTGGGCGTCGGGACGGCGCTGTGCCTGGCGATCAGTTTCGGGCTGCACATGCCGATCCCGATGGTCGCGCCCGTGCTGGGCGTCTTCCTGCTGGCGCAGATGAACCGGCCGCTGTCCCTGAAGGCCGGCGTGGGCCTGGCGCTGGTGGCGGCGTTCACCACGGGCACGGGCCTCGTGCTCATCCCGTTGCTGCGCTATTACCCGGCCGCCGGCGTCCTGATCGTCGGCCTGTGCCTGTTCCTCGCGTTCCGTCATGGGCTGCGCGGGGGCAACAACCTGGTGTCGACGTTTCTCATCATCGGCCTGACCATGATTTCGGCGGCGGGCACCTTCGACTTCGGTCTGGCCGTGACGGTGATCGAGGCGCTGGTCAAAGGCCTGCTGCTCGCGGCGCTGATGCTGGGCGTCTGCCACGCGCTGTTCCCGGATCCGCCTGGCCTTCCGGCTCCGCCGCCCCCGCCCGTGCTATCTGCGGGCGAGGCCAACCGCATGGCCCTGCGCGCGGCGCTGGTGGTGCTGCCGGCTTTCCTGTTGGCAATGACCGATCCGCTGGGGTACATGCCCATCATCCTGAAGGCGGTCAGCTTGGGAAGGCAGAGCTGCGTCACGGCAGCGCACGGAGCGGCGCGCGAAATACTCGGTTCCACCCTGCTGGCCGGCGTGCTGGCCGTGGCGTTCTGGCTCGGACTCAGGCCGTTTCCCAGCCTGTGGATGTACTTCCTTTGGATGCTGCTGTTCGCGCTGGTGATCGCCCGCAAGCTGTATCGGCTGAGCCCCACGCCGCACGCCCCGAGCTTCTGGTTGAACACCCTGATCACGCTCATCATCCTGCTTGGCCAGTCGGTCCAGGACAGCATTGCGGGCAATGATGTCTACACGGCCTTCGCCATTCGCATGGGTCTGTTCATCGCGGTCACGCTGTATGCGTGCCTGATGCTGCAGTTGCTTGAACCCCGGCCGCGCGGACCGGGCTTTTCCGCACGCCATCCGTTCTCACGCCTTAAAAGGAGTCCGCCATGAGTGTCCAAGACATGCCTACCCCCCCTGCGCCAGCGATGGGCTGGCGCTTCAAGTGCGGAATCGCCCTCTTCATCCTGGCTTTCGCGCTCTGGTTCCTTATCCCGATTGGCGCCGTGATGGACATCCCGGGATCACGCATCGCGGCGCTGACGGGCGCCATCTTCATCGCCAACAAGGTGCTGCTCATCACTTGCATCGCCGTCATGGGCAAAGAGGGATTCCAGCAGCTCAAGGCCATCATCGGCGGTCACGCGAAGAAACTGGCGCCCGTGCAGAAGGTGGGGCCGGTGCGCCATGCGATCGGCATGGTGATGTTCATCCTGCCGCTGCTGACCTCGATGCTCGAGCCTTATGTCGACCAGATCTGGCCCGGCCTGCGCCCCCGGATATGGCAGGCGCAGCTGCTGGGCGACGTCATGCTGGTGGCCAGCTTCTTCGTTCTGGGCGGCGATTTCTGGAACAAGCTGCGGGCGTTGTTCGTGCGGTCGGTCTAGCTCACGCGTCGCCCTTGTCCGCATCCGGCGCGCGGGGCGTGGCGGTGAGCCGCTGCGCCATGAAATCCAGGAACTCCTTGGCCAGCGGCGGCAAGGTGCGCCCCTGCAGCGTCACCGCCTGAATGCTGCGCTGGCGCATCTCGGGGTTGCTGAAGGGCACCGCGGCCAGCGCGGCCCCCTGCGGGTCGCCCATCAGCGTCAGGTAGCCCGTCAGCGCCACGATGCGGCTGCCCGGCAGCATGGGCAGGAAGGCCGCCGAATTGTTCGATACGTAGGCCGGCTCGATGTGCAGCCCGGCGTTGGCGCAGGCGTTGTCGAATAACTGCCGGACGGTCGTGCCGGTATCGCCCACCGACACCGGCACCTCCGCCAGGTCACGAAGGCTGACCGTGCGGCGGCTGGCAAGCGGATGCCGCCGGCACATCACCGCGTACACCGGTGCCCGGGTCAGCAGCTCGGTCTTGAGTCGATCGTCCTGTGCCACCGTGTAGTGCAGCGCGATCTGGGACAGTCCCTCCAGAATCCGGCGAATCACCTCTTCCGGCCGATCCACCTGCAGATGAAAGCGCGCCTCGGGCCGCATCTGCTTGAAGTCCGCCATGCACATCGGCATGAAACGGTGCGCGAAGCCCTCGCTGCAGGCCAGCCGGATGGTGACGTCGCCCAGCGCACTGCGCCGCCGGATCTCGGTGGTGACGCGTTCGGCCTCCAGGGCGGCGGCCCGGGCGTAGGCGGCCAGTTGCAAGCCTGCCTCGCTGAGCTCCATGCCGCGCGCCTGGCGCTCGAACAGCACAATGCCCAAGCTGTCCTCCAGCTTGGCGATCTGCCGGCTCACGGCGGACGCCGCCACGTGCAGGGCCGCCGCCGCGCCCGCGATCGATCCGCAGCGCGCGACTTCCAGGAAATATCTGAGGCCTAGGGAAATCATGGCGGGCTCCCGAAGACATGCCATTTAAGCAACGCAAAAGTGCGAAATATCTAATTGTGGCACGTTAAGAAGCGCAATAAATTTGTGCTTCCAACCCCCCGCACCGAGAACCGCCATGACCCGCGAACAAGCCATTCTCCACGCCGTACAAGCGTATGACAGCGGCGTCCTTCTGGACACCCTGGCGCGCCGGGTCGCATTTGCGACCGAAAGCGAAGTGCCCACGCAGGCCGCGGCGCAGCATGCCTACCTGAAGGACGAACTGGTTCCGCGCCTGTCGGCGCTGGGCTTTTCCTGTGCGGTGCACGCAAATCCGGCCGGGGTGGACCTGCCGATCCTGGTGGCGCGCCGCATCGAAGCGGCCGAATTGCCCACGGTCCTCATGTATGGCCACGGCGACGTGGTGCGGGGCAACGCCGCCAAATGGGAATCCGGCCGCGACCCCTGGCAGCTCAAGGTCGAAGGCGACCGCTGGTACGGGCGCGGCACGGCCGACAACAAGGGTCAGCATTCGATCAACCTTGAAGCGCTGTCCCGC
Source organism: Achromobacter mucicolens (assembly GCF_029866465.1). NCBI lineage: Bacteria > Pseudomonadati > Pseudomonadota > Betaproteobacteria > Burkholderiales > Alcaligenaceae > Achromobacter > Achromobacter mucicolens. The sequence goes on from NZ_CP123364.1 coordinate 3,047,116, forward strand.
GTCATTGATGCGCGCGGCGGCGCGCTCGGTTTCAATACCATCTGGCTCATCGAAACCGGCGAGGAAGCCGGCTCGCCGGGCCTGTCCGACTTCTGTAAGACGCACCGCAATCTCCTGGCCGCCGACGTCTTCATCGCCAGCGACGGACCGCGCCTGAACGCCGCCCGGCCCACGCTGTTCATGGGCTCGCGCGGCGCGATCAATTTCGAACTCAGGGTGCGGTCACGCGATCGCGGCTACCACTCCGGCAACTGGGGCGGACTGCTCGCCAATCCGGCCATCCGCCTGTCGCACGCCATCAGCTCGCTCGTGGACGCCAACGGCCGCATCGCCGTCCCCGGGCTGCGTCCCCCACCCATCCCCGACGCGGTCGCCCAGGCGCTGGCCGACCTGGAGGTCGGTGGCGGCGAAGACGATCCGGCCATCAACACGTGGTGGGGCGAACCCGGCCTGACCTCGCCTGAAAAGGTGTTTGGCTGGAACAGCCTGGACGTGTTGACCTTCGGCGCGGGCGACCCGGCCAAGCCCGTGAACGCCATTCCCCCCGAAGCCGCGGCCTGGTGCCAGTTGCGCTTCGTGGTGGGCACCGACTGGCGCGGCCTGCAGGATCACGTGGTCGATCATCTGCGCGCGCGCGGGCTTGACGACGTGGACGTGCGCATCGGCATGCAGGCCGGGGCAACGCGCCTGTCGCCAGACACCCCGTGGGTACGCTGGGCCGCCGCCTCGCTGGAACACACCACCGGCAAGCGCCCGGCGCTCCTGCCCAACCTGGGCGGCTCCCTGCCCAACGACATCTTTGCCGACCAGCTTGGCCTGCCCACCCTGTGGGTCCCGCACTCCTACCCCGCCTGCGCGCAGCACGCGCCCAACGAGCATCTGCTGGGCAGCGTCGCCCGGGAAGGCCTGGCCATCATGGCCGGCCTGTTCTGGGACCTGGGAACCCAGGGCGCCGACGTCCTCGAACAAGCCTGCGCCCAATCGTCCACTTACGCCTGACCCCACCGAGCCCCGCCATGACCGCCAGATTTCGCACCGCCCTGTTGGCGTTGACGCTTGCCGCCACCGCCGCCCACGCCCAAGACGCCCACGCGGCCTATCCGGACCAGGCCATCAAGATCGTTGTCCCCTTCACACCGGGCGGCGCCACCGATGCAGTGGCGCGCCTGCTTGCCACCAAGCTGTCGGGAAAGTTCGGCCAGCCCGTCATTGTTGAAAACCGCCCCGGCGCCTCGACGCTCATCGGCGCCGAAGCGGTCGCCCGCGCCAAGCCCGACGGCTACACGCTGATGCTGTCGGGCAGCACAACCTACAGCGTCCTGCCGGCACTCAAGCCCGCATTGCCCTACGATCCCGTGCGCAGCTTCGAGCACGTGGGCATCGTCGCGATGGCGCCCGTCGTGCTGCTGGCGCAGAATTCGCTGCCCGCGGCCACGCCTCACGAGGCGGCCGAACTCGCGCGCCAGGAGACTGCCAAGGGCGGCCTGATGTACGGCACGTTCGGACCGGGATCCGCCCCCCACCTGACGGGCGAAATGTTCGCCCAGGCAGCCGGCGCCAAAATGGTGCCGGTTCCCTACAAGGGAAGCGCGCAGCTCATCACCGCGCTGATCGGCGGCGAGATCGCCCTGGCCGTGGACACGGTGTCGGCGTCGGCGGCCCAGGCGCGCGCCGGCAAGGTCCGCGCGCTGGCCGTCACCGGCGATCAGCGCATGCCGCAATTGCCGGACGTGCCGACCTTCGCGGAAGCCGGCATGGCGGATGTGTCGTTCGTGGGCTGGTACGGCCTGGTCGCGCCGGCCCAGACGCCATCCACCGTCATGCACACGCTGAACCGGGCCATGACGGAAATCATGCACGACGAACAAGTGCGCAAGAGCGTATCGGACCTGTCGCTCAATCCCGTCTTCCTGCCCGGCCAGGCCTTCAGGGACCAGATCACGATCGAGATCGCCAGATTCAGCGCCGTCGCCCAGCGTGCAGGCATTACGCTTGAGTGACCGCAACACGGGACGCCCACCGGCGTCCCGCCTGCTTTGCGTGCCGCGTCATCAATCCGGCACCATGCTGCTGATCTTGGATCCTTCCAGCCCCATCCCCGCCATCAGGCCCTGCTCGCCAAACGGCACCGCGTACACGTCCTGCGTCAGGGTCGTGGTCGAGATGCTGGCAGCATAGCCCTGGTCGACCACGACCAGGCTCGGGCCCGCGCCCAGCGCCCAGCCGTCGCTCTGATTCAGATACGCCAGCGCGGGCTCGTTCATGAAGAACAGCGCGTACGAGAACTGTTGCGCGCCCGCCTGCAGTCCGAACGACAGCGCCGAGATCGAATAAAAGCCCTCGACCTGACCGCGCCGGATCAAGGCGCCCGAGCCGCGCTCGCCACCCACCAGGAAACCGCCCTTGATGATGTTGGGAAACACCAGCACCGCAACGGCCTTGTCGCCCAGTTGGCGGATGCGTGGGTCCTGCGTGTAAAGCTGCTCTAGCGCCGCCGTTGCGTCGGCGCTTATCTCCGCCGCCGACGCCGCCCGCGCGGACGGCGCGACGCTGATCAGGGCGGAAAAAGACAAAAGGCTGGCACAAAGCCAGCCAACGAATTTCACAGGCAACACGGACGCTCGGTTCATACGGCCTCCCCGGTTAGACAGGGCGAGCGCCCGATGCGCTCGCCCGACCTGCCGGCTCAGTATTCGAGAGGCGTCCCGCGGGTGTCAATGGTCCTTGCTTACCCGTGCTGCCGCGCCCCTCATACCTTGGGCGGCGTCGTCTCCCGTTCCGGATGGCGATGTTTGCCCAAGGCGGCAATGAACGCTTGCGGATCCTCGCCGCCCAACAGCAGTCCGCCATCGTTCGGATCGGGGTCGATGCCCGCCGCGGCGTACACCTGAACGCCGTCGCCGACACCCATCAGCGTCTTGCCGTGGCGATAGGCGTCGCGCAGGAACTCCAGCGCCCGTCCGTCGGCCGCCAGGCGTTGCACGGCGTCGGCGCCACCGACAACCACCGCGCCGTCAAACACCACGGACGGATGGTTGTCCAGCGACGCATCCGCATCGAACGCACCGCCCTCGCCCGTCTGCATCGGACCAATGCGCTGGCCCACCAGCCGCACGACGGCGCCTGCCTGCATGAGCGCGTCGGCCACGGCGGACAGCGCCTTGCCGTCCACGCCTTCCGCCGCCAGGATGGCGACCTTGCGCGTCGCCACGCCGCCGTCGCCAGGGCGGGCGGTCAGCGACAGCGAGGGCGACACCTGCACTTCGGACTTGGGCGGATTCTTCGTCGCGCGCGGCAAGGGATCCGGCAAGGGCATGCCGATTTCATCGGCCACGCCCTGCGCCAGTTCGTCCGACACATTGCGCAGGGAAGCGACCATGCGCTCGCGGATCTGCGGCACCGTCACCTTGCTGAGCTCGAACGCGAAGGCGTCGATGATGTGCTTGCGTTCCCATGCGGTCTGGCTGTCGTAGAACAGCGTGGCCTGGTTGTAGTGCTCGGCAAATTTTTCCGGATGTCCGCGCAGTTCGTCGCTTGTCACCGGCTCCGGAAACGACACGAACCCGTCCATTCCCGCCTGGAACGGACAGCCGCCGGCAAGGGAATTGGGCTCGTAGGACACGCGGCCGCGATGAATGGTCTGGCGATGCATGCCGTCGCGCTGGTTGTTGTGCACCGGCGCCAGCGGCGCGTTGATGGGGATCTCGTGGAAGTTCGGGCCGCCCAGGCGCGAGATCTGCGTGTCGACGTAGGAATGGATGCGGCCAGCCAGCAGCGGGTCATTCGTGAAGTCCACGCCGGGGACCACGTGCGCGGCGCAGAAGGCCACCTGCTCGGTCTCGGCAAAGAAGTTGTCGGGGTTGCGATCCAGCACCATGCGGCCGATGGGCACGACCGGCACCAGTTCCTCGGGCACGATCTTGGTCGCGTCCAGCACGTCGAAGCTGAAGCCTTCGGCCTGGTCTTCCGTGAAGACCTGCACGCCCAGCTCCCATTGCGGACCATGACCCGCGTCGATGGCTTCCCAGAGGTCGCGGCGGTGATAGTCGGGGTCTGCGCCCGACACCTTGACCGCCTCGTTCCACACTTGCGAGTGCGTCCCCAGGATGGGATTCCAGTGGAATTTCACCAGGCGCGATTCACCCTGCGCGTTGACGAACCGGAACGTGTGCACGCCAAAGCCCTGCATCATCCGGTAGCTGCGCGGGATCGCGCGGTCCGACATCACCCACATCAGCATGTGGGTGGACTCGGGCATGAGCGACACGAAGTCCCAGAAGGTATCGTGCGCGGACGCGGCCTGCGGCATGCCATGGTGCGGCTCGGGCTTGACCGCGTGGACCAGGTCCGGGAATTTCATCGCATCCTGGATGAAGAACACCGGCATGTTGTTGCCCACCAGGTCCCAGTTGCCCTCGTCGGTATAGAACTTGACGGCAAAGCCACGCACGTCGCGCGCCGTGTCCTTGGATCCGCGCTCGCCCGCCACCGTCGAAAAGCGCACGAACACCGGCGTGCGCTTGCCGGCCTCGGCAAACAGCGACGCGGCGGTCAGGTCGGTCAGCGGCTTGTAGCACTCGAAGTAGCCGTGGGCCGCCGAGCCGCGGGCGTGCACGATGCGCTCGGGAATCCGCTCATGGTCGAAGTGCGTGATCTTCTCGCGAAGGATGAAATCCTTCAGCAGCGCCGGCCCGCGCAGGCCAGCCTTGAGCGAATGCTGGTTGTCGCTGACGCGAACGCCCTGATTGGTGGTCAGTTCCTGGCCGCCGCCGTCCGCGCGCACGCGCGGCAGTTGGCCGTCGACACGGTTCACGCCCGGGGTCGCGGCGTCGCCGGTCTTGTCCGACACTTCCTTTTCGGACAGCGAGCTTGCGCCGACGGCGGGGTCCACGGCGCCCACGTGCGCGCCGGCGTACGGGCAACGCGCGGCCTGCTCGCCGTACTCGGCTTCCTTGTTGGTGTTATGGGGCATGGCGCCCACGGTGGCGCCCACCGCTGCCGCGCGCTTGAGCGCGGGGTGGCTCGGCTTGCCGGCCGGTCCGCTTGCGGGACCGCTGTCGGTGTTCATGTAGGCGGTGTCCAGTGCACCGCCCTGGCCGGCCTTGGCTGGCTTTTTGCTTGCCATGAGTCTTTCTCCTTAATGGGTTAGCATCGAGTCGCGCGCCTGTTCGGCGCGGGATGCGCCAATGGCGGTCTCGACCTTCTTCACTTCTTCGGGCGGCGGCAGCACGGCGGGGAAGCCGAGCGACTCGATCCACAGTTCGCGCGACCAGCCCTGCGTGTGATAAAGGTGGTGGTCCTCGTCGGTCGCCACCGCGTCGTAGGCTTGCTTGAGGATCTTGGCCTGCTCGCCCGACTGCTGCTCGGCAATCAACCCGATCAACGACCAATTGGCGTGATCCTTGGTCTCGGCCAGCACCACGCATTCGGTGGCCACGAGCTGCGCGGCTTCGGGATCGCCGGCCGAAATGGCCATCTTCATGGCCTTCACCAACGATTCGCCCAAGTGCCGCACCACGTCGCGGCCCGGCGACTTGGCCTGCGGGTCGAGCTTCAGTTGCTCGAAGACGGTCAGCAGCACGCGGCGATGCGTGCGCGTTTCTTCCAGATAGCCCAGCCATTCCTTCTTCAGGTCTTCGTTGATGGCACACGACACTGCGGTCTCGTAGATGGCGAGGCCGCCAATTTCGGTTTCCAGGGCCTGGTACAGCAGTTCCTTGATCTGATCGGCGTTTCCGGCTTTGCGCTTCATGGTTGGGCTCCTTGTGGTAGGTCATCAACGATCCGCACGCGGCGATCGTTCCGGATGGAGGCGCGAACCCAGCAATTGCCGTTCCTGCGATGGCAAAGCGCCTGCAAACGCCGCGCAGACGGGCCTTGCGGGGCGTCGCGGGGGCCGGCCGATCCGCACACGCTCCGCATCGCCCGGAAGAAAATACAAAGCCCCGCGCGCCGGACGCGCCGCCGATTCCCGTAGAATCAGGGTCGTTACCCATCAAAGCGCCAGCGCGCCGCGCCCTCACACAGGGTCGGCAACTCGCGCAAGACGTGCAGCCGCATGACCCTGAATGACCTCTGCGCAATCGCGATGGCCTTGCTGCTGACTTACGCCGGCATGGCTTGCCTGGCCCTGGCCACCCCCCGCCACTACCACCAGGTCTGGACGCGCAATCCCCGCGCGGCCCACACGCGCGTGCTGCGCGGCGCTGGCGCGCTGCTGATGGGGCTGGCGATCCTGCCTTGCGTCGGACTGTGGGGCGATGCGCTGGGCATGATGGTCTGGCTGGGCTGGCTCTGCGCGGGCGCGCTGCTGTGGTTTGGCAAACTGTCCTGGACGCCACGGCCTGCCGCAGGCGCTGCCGCCCTGGCGGTGGCGATATCCCTGGTGGGCGTGGGCATCGGGTTTTGACGGTGTTTTACTGAGCACCTGGCCGCGACCCATCGCAGCATTGCGCAATTTCGCAGACCATTTTGCCTGTTTGACGCCGGTCAACCTGCGCCCAGATGCCAACCATTCAGCACCATATGTGGTGGTAGAGTTTTCGAACTCCACTACATATGGTGCCAACAATGGGAATCCAACACATCCTCAAGCGCGACGGCCGCGTCGTTGCATTCGATAGCGAGAAGATCGCGCAAGCCATGGCGGCGGCGGGCCAAAGCACCGGGGAGTTGGACCTGCAAGGCGCACGCGCCCTGACCGGCACCGTCATCGCAAAGCTGGACGGCAATGTTTGCCCCGGCGTCGAAACCATCCAGAACCGCGTCGAGGAAGCCCTGGTCCAGGCGGGCCATTGGCGCACGGCGCGCGCCTACATCGTCCATCGCGAGCAGCACGCCCGCCTGCGGTCCCTGCGCCACACGCTGGTCGACGTGGAAAGCGCCATGGAAGAGTATCTGGAACAGCGCGACTGGCGCGTGAATGCCAACGCCAACCAGGGATACAGCCTGGGCGGCCTGATCCTGAACGTGGCCGGCAAGGTCACCGCCAACTACTGGCTGTCCAACGTCTTCACGCCCGAAGCCGGCCACGCCCACCGCGAAGGCGACATCCACATCCACGACCTGGACATGCTCAGCGGTTACTGCGCCGGCTGGTCGCTGCGCCAGCTGCTGACCGAAGGCTTCAACGGCATCCCGGGCAAGGTCGAATCCACGCCCCCGAAACATATGTCGGCCGCCATCGGCCAGATCGTCAACTTCCTGGGCACGCTGCAGAACGAATGGGCCGGTGCGCAGGCATTCAGTTCGTTCGACACCTACATGGCGCCCTTCATCCGCCGCGACGCGATGACCTACGCGGACGTCAAGCAATCCATCCAGGAACTGATCTTCAACCTGAACGTGCCCAGCCGCTGGGGCACACAGACGCCCTTCACCAACCTGACCTTCGACTGGACCTGCCCGGCCGACCTGAAGGACCAGATCCCGTACGTGGGCGGCGAGGAAATGCCGTTCTCCTACGGCGACCTGCAAGCCGAAATGGACATGATCAACCGCGCCTACATCGAGGTCATGATGGCTGGCGACGCGAAGGGCCGCGTGTTCACGTTCCCCATCCCCACCTACAACATCACGCCGGATTTCGACTGGGACCACCCGAACACCGAGCGCCTCTTTGAAATGACGGCGCGCTATGGGCTGCCCTACTTCCAGAACTTCCTGAATTCCGACCTCGAGCCGCACATGGTGCGCTCGATGTGCTGCCGCCTGCAGCTCGACCTGCGCGAACTCTTGAAGCGCGGCAACGGGCTCTTCGGCTCGGCCGAGCAGACGGGGTCGGTCGGCGTGGTGACCGTGAACTGCGCCCGCCTGGGCCATACGTGCCGCGGCGACGAGGCGCGCCTGATGGAACGCCTGGACTATCTCCTGGCGCTGGGCCGCGATGTTCTGGAAACCAAGCGCAAGGTGGTGCAGCGCTATATCGACCAGGGGCTCTACCCCTACACCCGCCGCTACCTGGGCACGTTGCGCAACCACTTCAGCACGCTGGGCGTGAACGGCATCAACGAGATGATCCGCAACTTCACCGACGACGCCGAAGACGTGACCACGCCCGCCGGCCACGCCTTTGCCGTGCGCCTGCTGGATCGCGTGCGCCAGCGCATGACCGAATTCCAGGAAGAAACCGGCCATCTCTACAACCTGGAGGCCACGCCCGCCGAAGGCACCACATACCGATTCGCCCGCGAAGACCGCAAGCGCTATCCCGGCATCCTGCAAGCGGGCACGGACGCCCAGCCTTACTACACCAACTCCAGCCAGTTGCCGGTGGGCTACACGGACGATCCCTTCCACGCACTGGAACTGCAGGAAACGCTGCAAAGCAAGTACACGGGCGGCACGGTGCTGCACCTGTACATGAACGAAGCCGTGTCCACCGCCGAGGCCTGCAAACAGCTCGTGCGCCGCGCGCTCACCAACTTCCGCCTGCCCTACATCACCGTCACGCCCACGTTCTCGATCTGCCCGAATCACGGTTATCTGGCGGGGCACCACGAGTTCTGCCCCAAGTGCGACGCGGAGCTGCTGGCCAAGCAATCGGCCTGCTGCACGCCGGCGTAGCGTTTCCGGACCCGGACCGGCGCGTGGCATCCCGGCGCGCGCTGTCCTTCACCCGCCGGGCATGCGTCCGGCATTCACTCCCGAGGAAATCTCATGCAAACCTTGACCGCCCCCGCCGCCACGTCCGCTTCCGCCGTCCAACTGGACGACAGCCAGCGCGTGCGCTGCGAAGTCTGGACCCGGGTGATGGGCTACCACCGCCCGGTGTCTTCCTTCAACACCGGCAAACAGGGCGAATTCAATGAGCGCCGCTTCTTCGTCGAACGCAGTGCCTGAAGGCGGCTCGCCCGTGGGCGCTTCGCAGGCCGGCGGCGCCGGCCGGCCCGCCAGCCAGGCCGTGCGCCTGCTGACCGACCGGCCAGCCTATGCCTCGCCGCCCCAACCCGTCATCCAGCCCCTGCCCCGGCACTCGCCCGCGGTCGGGGGGCTGGTGCCTTTTTCCACCGTGGACTGGCCGGGCCAGCTGGCGGCGGTCGTCTTCATCTCGGGTTGTCCGTGGCGGTGCCACTATTGCCACAACACCGAGCTGCAGACGCGCGCCGCCCGCTACGACTGGCGTGAAGTCCGTGCCTTCCTTGAAACCCGCAAGGGCCTCCTGGATGCGGTCGTGTTCTCCGGCGGCGAGCCCTTGAGCGAACCGCGCCTGCCCGCCATGATCCGCGACATCAAACGCATGGGCTACCGCGTGGGCCTGCACACCGCAGGCATCTATCCGTTGCGGCTGGCCGACGTGCTGCGCCATCTGGACTGGGTGGGCATGGATATCAAGGCGGACGCCAAGGGCTATGACGACATCACGGGCCGTCGCGACTCGCAGCGCCCGGCGCTCGCGTGCCTGACGCAGTTGCTATCGGCAGGCACGGACTTCGAATGCCGCATCACCTGGCATCCGGACTGGCTGGACGAACCGCGCCTGATGACGCTGGCGCGCGAACTCTCGCGCCGCGGCGTGCGCCAGTTTGCGGTGCAAGCGGCACGCGCCGCGCCCGGCGCCCCGGTCGCGCGCGCGCTCAGCAACCAGGCGCAGGCCGAGCTGCGGCAAACCTTCGAGGAATTTGCCTATCGCTGAGCCAGGTGCGCGGCCAGGGTGGCATGAAACCGCGGCGACACCACGGCGCCCACATTGCAGCGGGACCACGGCGACACCGCCTTGGGGTCCACGCTGAACACGCGGCCCGGCGCCATGATGACCTTTTCGGGCATCAGCGCCTCGGCCAGCGTCAGCGAGTCCGGCACGCCCGGAAACGCCGCCCACAGGTACAGCGAGCTGGTCGGCCGCGTAAACACGTAGGCGCCCAGCGCGTCCAGCACCTGCAAGGCCTGTCCGGTCGCGGCCTCCAGCCGTTGCCGCAGCCGCACCAGATGCCGCTCGTAATGGCCCTCGCGCAGCATCACGTCCACCATCCGTTCGCAGTATTCGGAACTGCTGACATGCACCAGCGCCTTCAGGTCGGCCAGATCGCTGGCCAATGCCGCATTGCAGGCGATGAAACCCACGCGCAGCGCCGCGGAGAACGACTTGGAGAAGCTGCCGATGTATAGCGTGCGCTCAAGCTGATCCAGCGCCGACAGCCGGACCGAGGACGTGGGCTTGAAGTCCGCCAGCGGATCGTTCTCGACCACCATCAGGTTGTAGCGCTCTGCCAACTGCAGGATCTTGTAGGCCTTGGCCGGCGTCATGTCCGAGCCGGTCGGGTTGTGCGCGATCGATTGCGTGAAGAATAGCCGCGGCTTTTCGCGCTGCAGCAACGCTTCCAACGCCACCACGTCCGGCCCGTCGGGCAGGCGCGGCACGCCCACCATCCGCACCCCGGCCAGCTTCAGCTTGCCAAAGAGCGGGTAGTAACCTGGGTCGTCCACCAGCGCCGTCGACCCCGGCGGCAGGAAGTACCGGATCACCAGGTCCATGGCCTCGTTGGCGCCATGCGTGAGCACCAATTGCGACGGCGCGGCGTTGATGCCCACATCGCCCAGCTTGCGCACCAGGCTTTCGCGCAGCGGCGCGTAGCCGAAACGGCTGCCATAGCGGAATAACGCCCCGAGCCCCGTGCGCACCACCTTCTGGTGGTAGCGGTCCATGCGCATGTCCGCCAGCCACTCCACCGGCGGAAATCCATCGCCCACGGCAACCGCGTCCGGCTGGGTCTTGAGCTGCTCGCGCATGAGCCACACGATATCCATCGCCCGGCTCAGTTGCCCCGGTTCCTCGTCCGCCGCGGGTCGCGCGTGGTCGACGTCCAACACGTAAAAGCCAGAGCCGCGCCGCGGCTCGACCAGCCCGCGCGCCACCAGCATTTCAAATGCCACGACCACCGTGTTCTTGGCATAGCGGTGCAACTGCGCCAGCTCGCGCAAGGACGGCAACTTGTCGCCGGCGCGATAGACGCCGTCTGCGATCTGCTGGCCGATCAGGTTGGCCAGGCTTTCGGCGATGGGCGCCGGGCGCTGCGGCCTGCCAGGCGGATTGGCGTCTGCCACGTTGGGATCCCCATGAATGCGTTGCCGAAAATTGGTGCAGTGCAATGGTACTGTTTGCCCAAACTGTACCTCTGAATAGCGGTACAGTTTACCTAGAATCAGGCCACTCGATTCTTATACGGAGACACGCCATCGTGGCCGATTCACGCCTGCCCAACTTCCGGGCCCTCACGCCCGCCCAACGCCTCGCTGCCATTGCCGACGCCGCCTCGCTTACGGCAGAAGAGCGCAGCCTGCTCGCCGAGCCCGGCGCCCTGGGCCTTGCCCGCGCCGACGGCATGATCGAAAACGTGCTGGGCACTTTCGAGCTGCCGCTGGGCGTGGCGGGCAACTTCCAGGTCAACGGCCGCGACGTGCTGGTGCCGATGGCGGTGGAAGAACCGTCCGTCGTGGCTGCCGCTTCGTTCATGGCCAAGCTGGCGCGCGAGTGCGGCGGCTTCGAGACATCCAGCACCCGGCCCCTCATGCGTGCGCAGGTGCAGGTGCTGGGCCTGACCGACCCGCATGGCGCGCGGCTGGCCCTGCTGCGCGAGCGGGAGCGGATCCTGACGCTGGCCAACAGCCGAGACAAGGTGCTGATCGAACTGGGCGGCGGCTGCCAGGACATCGAAGTGCACGTCTTTCCTGACACGCCGCGCGGTCCGATGATCGTGATGCATCTGATCGTCGACGTGCGCGATGCCATGGGCGCCAACACCGTCAACACCATGGCCGAGGCCGTGGCGCCGCTGGTCGAGGAGATCGTCGGCGGGTCGGTGCGGCTGCGCATCCTGTCCAACCTGGCCGACTTGCGGCTGGCCCGCGCCCGCGTGCGTCTGACCCCGCAGACGCTGGACACCAAGGAGCGCAGCGGGGCCGAGATCATCGAAGGCGTGCTGGATGCCTACACGTTCGCCGCCATCGACCCGTACCGCGCCGCCACGCATAACAAGGGCATCATGAACGGCATCGACCCGGTGATCGTGGCCACGGGCAATGACTGGCGCGCGGTCGAGGCCGGCGCGCACGCCTACGCCAGCCGCTCGGGCCGCTACACGTCGCTGACGCATTGGGAAAAGGACACCTCCGGCGCCCTGGTCGGCACCATCGAAATGCCCATGCCCGTGGGTCTGGTGGGCGGCGCCACCAAGACCCATCCGCTGGCGCGCCTTGCACTGAAGATCATGGACGTGCGCTCGGCGCAGGAGCTGGGCGAAGTCGCCGTCGCGGTCGGCCTGGCGCAGAATCTGGGCGCGCTGCGCGCGCTTGCCACCGAAGGCATCCAGCGCGGCCACATGGCGCTGCATGCCCGCAACATTGCCCTGGTGGCCGGCGCCACCGGCGCGGAGATTGACGAAGTTGCCAAGCGCATGGCGGCGGAAAAGGATGTCCGCACCGATCGCGCGCTGGCCTTGCTGGAGGAACTGCGCGCAGCCCGATAACCCGCAAAGCAGGTATCCGAGACGGCGCCGCCCCCCCACGCGCGCCGTCCGATAAACACAGGAGAGAGACATGAAACAAAGCCTCCCGGCGCCCTCCACGCGCCTGGCTGAAGTCTGGAGCGACACGGTGGATCTCAGGCATCTGGCCTGGGCCATCGGCATCGGCATCACGATCAGCGTCGCGGGCTTCTTTGCCGCCAGCCGCTGGCTGCGCGGCATGGTCGCCTCGCCCGAGCTCGCGCACGCCTACGCCATGCTGGCCGGGCTGGCGGGCTGCGTGCTGGCCGGCGTGATCTGCGCGCGGCTGTTTCCGCCCAAGCGCGAGGTCATCGAGCGCAGCGCCACGCACGATCCCGCCTGGCGCGCCGAGGTGCTGGCCGAACTGGCCGAACAGCCGGGCGGCCTGGGCACACTGGCGGACCTGCCCGAGCCGGTCGTGCGCGAACTGAAGGAACTGGATCTGTACGACCTGTTCGCACAGCCTGCTGCCGCAGCCGGCTCTGGTGCCGGTGATGGCATCACCGGTGGCATCACAGACAGCGCCGCCAATGCCGCCGCCGCGCGGCGCGGCGCCGCCAAGGAGGCACTGGCATGAGCGACCCCGCACTGCTTGAACAAATCATGGTGGCCGCCGGCATGGGCCTGTTGGGTGCGGTCGTGTTCGCCGCCATCGGCCTGGTGTCCGGCACCGACGAAACCACCACGCTGGCCCCGCTGACCCTCCTGGTGGTGCTGCTGGGCGTGCCGCCGGCGGGCGTCTTCACGTTTTTCCTGGCGGGCGCGGTGGCCAAGCACATGACGCACGCCGTGCCCACCGCGCTCTTGGGCATCCCGGGCGACACGCTGGCCACGCCATTGCTGCAGGATGCAAACATGCTGCGCAAACTGGGCGTGCCGCACATTGCGCTGCGCAAGATGGTGTCCGGCGCCATCGTGGCGGCCTTTGTCGCGGTGCCGCTGGCGGTGCTGTTTGCCGTGCTGCTTGCGCCGTTCGGCGCCGCCATCACCAAGTCGGCCCCCTGGATCTTCCTGGCGGCCGCATTGCTGATCGCGTATTTTTCCGCGGGACGCTGGGCCGCCGTGGCGCTGCTGGTGCCGTTCGTCATGGTCATCATTGCGCTGCAAAGCCTGACGGCCAAATACGGCGTCAAGCTGAGCATCAGCTATTTCCTGGGCATTGCGATCGGCCCGCTGATCGCCGACCTGTTCACTGTCCTCTCGCCGCAAGGCCGCGGCAAGATGATGCGCGACAAGGTGCGCACGTTCTCGCTGGCGCCCGATGTGAAGGGCTGGTCGGGCTACTTCCCGAACCCGCTGAAGGTCATGGACCGGGTGCAGACCCGCTGGACGCTTGCCACCGCGGCCGTCTCAAGCGCCACGTTCGTGTTCAGTCCGGTCGCCATGACCGTCGTGCTGGGCGAACTGGTGGGCTCGCGCGTCAAGCACGCCTATCACCGCCTGACCACGGTGCTGAGCGCGCGCAACGGCGTGACCGAAGCCACCTACATTGCCGAGGCCCTGATTCCGCTGATCGCGTTCGGGCTGCCCCTGAGCCCCGTGGCCGCGGGACCGGCGGCGCCGCTCTTTAACGCGCCGCCGCGCTTTACGGTGGATGCGGCAACGGGCCAGACGCACAACCTGCACAACCTGCTGAATCACTGGGAATTCCTGGGATACGGCATGCTGGCGGTGCTGCTGGCGGCGGTCGTCTCCTACCCCTTCGCCATGAACTTCGCGCGCCGCGCCGCGCTGTTCGTCTCGCGCCGGGTCAGCCACGAAGCCATCATCGCCACGTTCGTGGGACTGATCATCGTGATCAGCGTCTGGGAAGGCCAATTCCTGGGCCTGCTCGTCATCCTGACCATGGGCCTCATTGGCGGCCTGCTGTCGCGCCTGTTCGGTTTCAACACCGGCGTGCAGTTCATGGGCTACTACACCGCCGTGCTCTCGGTGCCGGCGATCGTCAAGCTGCTGGGATAAAGCGTGACGGATGGGCGGGCATTTAGCCCCGCCCATTGCCGCACCACTTGATCCTTCGCAAGGCGGCGCTCCCCACCTTGCTCTAGCCTCTGGTCTCTTGACCAGAGGAAAGACTCATATCATGACGTGGTTCAAATCACTCACCCTCGCCGGACGCGAGTTGCTGCCCATCGTGCAGGGCGGCATGGGCGTTGGCGTATCCGCCCATCGCCTGGCCGGCGCGGTTGCCAGCCAGAACGCCGTGGGCACCATTGCCAGCGTCGATTTGCGCCATCACCACGCCGATCTCGTGGAAAAAACCGAAAAATGCAATGACCGCGACACGATCGACACGGCCAACCGCGAAGCCCTGCATCGTGAAGTGCGCGCCGCGCTGGACACCGCGCAAGGCCGCGGCCTGGTGGCGGTGAACGTCATGAAGGCCGTGCGCGACCACCCCGCGCTGGTGCGCCAGGCTTGCGAAAGCGGGGCCGAGGCCATCGTCATGGGCGCCGGCCTGCCGCTGGACCTGCCCGAAATGACCGCCGACTTCCCCAAAGTCGCGCTGGTGCCCATTCTGTCCGAGGCCCGGGGCGTCGCCGCCGTCCTGAAGAAATGGATGAAAAAGGGGCGCCTGGCCGACGCAGTCGTCATCGAACACCCCGGCTATGCGGGCGGCCACCTGGGCGCGGCCCGGCTCGACGACCTGCACAGCGAACGTTTCGATTTCAAGAAGGTGCTGGCCGAATGTCACGCCCTCTTCAGTGAATTGCAGTTGGGCCGCGATGCGCCCCGCCTGATCGTCGCGGGCGGCGTGGGCAGCCACGAACAGGTCCGGCACTGGCTCAGCAACGGCGCCGACGGCGTGCAGGTCGGCACCGCGTTCGCCGTCACCCACGAAGGCGACGCCCACGAGAACTTCAAGCGCGTGCTGATCGACGCCGATCCCACCCAACTGGCGGAATTCACCAGCGTGGCCGGCCTGCCGGCCCGCGCGGTCGCCACGCCGTGGCTCACGCGCTACCTGCGCCAGGAAGTCACGCTTCAGGCCAACACCCGCGCCGATCCGCGCCGCTGCAGCCAGCGCATGGACTGCCTGACGCAATGCGGCCTGCGCGACGGCATCGCCAAGTTTGGCCAGTTCTGCATCGACCTGAAGCTCGCAGCCGCCATGCGCGGCGAAGTCAGCCGCGGTCTGTTCTTCCGCGGCGCATCCAAGCTGCCGTTCGGCAACGCGATGCGCTCGGTGCGCGAGCTGATGGATTACCTGCTGCACGGCGAAATGCCCGCCGCGGCCTAAGGCCTCAGCAACCCTCAGATGATCTCCGGCAGGCGCCGCAGATCATCGATCACTTCGAAGGCGCCCTCGTCCAGCAACCGCTGCCGCTGTTGCGGCCCGTTGTGCGAGGCGCCGACGAATCCCACCGCCCGCATGCGCGCCGCCCGGGCGGCGCGTACACCCGGCACGCTGTCCTCGACCACGACGCAGTCCAGCACCGCGGCCCGCATCTGCCGCGCTGCATGCAGGAATATGTCGGGCGCTGGCTTGCCCTTGCCGACCTGCGCCGTGCTGAACACGTGGGGCGCAAACATCTCCCACAGACCCACCATCTTCAACGCCGCCTCAAGCTTGGCGGGCATGCTGCTGGACGCCACGCACAGGTCCAGGCCGCGTTCGCGCAAGACCTTCAAGGTTTCATGCACGTGCGGCAGCGCGCGCAGCTCGGTGCGGAACGTGCGTTCCAGCCGGTCTGCATACTGCCGGGCAAATTCGTCGGGCAGCGAGCAGGCGTTTTCGGCCTGCAACGTGCGCCACATGTCCGCATCGGGAATGCCGGCGAAGCGCTGCGCGGCCTCTTCAGGCGTGATCGCGATGCCGTGTTCGGCCAGCGCGCGGGACTGGGCGCGCGCGGCAATGATTTCGCTGTCGATCAGGACGCCATCGCAATCGAAGATCACCAGGCGAGGAGCGGACGTGTACATGCAACCTCCATCGTGTCGTGCGCTCCATGATAGGCCAGCCGGGTTACCGCGCCGACCTGGCCGGATGTCCTGCGCCTGGCGGCGCAAGCAGGCGAGGCCCGGCGCGCGCGAGCCGGCCAGCGCGCGTCAAAGACGGACGCCTTTCACGCGCCGCAGACGCCAGGCCACCGCCACGCCCGCCAGACCCGCGGCCGCGACGATGAACGAGGCGGACGTCCAGCCAAAGCGGTCGATCGCCCCGCCCACGGCCACCGGTCCGATCACCTGCCCCAGGTTGCTGCCCTGCATGACCAGTCCCACGGATGCGGCGGTCAGCGCCGGACGCGGGGCGACCAGCGGCGCGGTGCCCAGCAGCGTGGCCGGGATCAGTCCGCCCACGGCCGAGAACAGCACGCACAGCAGAAAGGTGGTCATGGCGGGCAGCGCCGATCCGAAGATCAGGAGCGCCACGGCCGCCATCACCGAACTGGCCAGCGCGATCAATGTGGACCGGCGCCGTCCGCGCGCCAGCAGCACGCCCGCGCCCAGGTTGCCCACCACATTGGCGGCGCTGGCGATGGCGCTGTACAAGCCGGCTTTGGCAAGCGTCAGCCCCAATTGCTCCATCAGCAGCACCGGCAGGAACGTGAAGAGCGCGAAGAACATCAGGCTGTAGAGCGTGAAGGACAGCGCCAGCAGCACCGGGCCGGCCGCGCCCATGGTGTCGGCGGTGTCCTGGCGCAGGCCCTGCCACGACAGGCTGGCTCCCCGGGGCGTGGGCGGCGCGAGCACGGCGATGCTGACCAGCGCCACGCCGGCGGCAATGCCCGCGCACCACCAATAGGCATGCCAATCGTCAAACGCCTGCGAGGCAAGCATGGCGATCGCCATCCCGGCCGGCATGTAGCAGCTCCAGAGCGCGAACGCGAAGTCGCGCCTGCCGCCCGCGACGATGCGCTGCAACGCCGCGGGGCCGGCTACCGTGACGAGCAGGAAACCCAGTCCCTCGACGATCCGCGACCCGAGCAGCAGGCCGTACGTCGGCGCCAGGGCACCGGCCGCGGTGCCGGCGGCCGTGGCCGCCAGGCCCAGTATCAGCATGCGCCGCGCGCCAAAGCGTGCAATCACCCCGCCCGCGGCGATGCCGCCCACCATGCCCAGCACCGAGAACACCGCCGTCAATGTGCCGATGGAGGCCAGATCCAGTCCCATGTCCTTGCGCAGGAGCGGCGCGGCAATGATGACCTTGCCCACCTGCAACGCCGCCACGACGCCCGCGCCGACGATGGCCAGCACCGCGCCCCAATGTTGTCCCGCTGCGCGGCTATCTGCCGCCACCCCATCAACCTTGTCCATCCTGCCCTCGTTTTTGCCGGAATTCCGGCATCATGGCGCGCAAAGCCGATCCCGCGAAGTGATAACCTTTTGACGTTTCTGATCGAAGAAATAGATCAACATGATTGATGCCCTGACCCTGGACCAACTGCGCGTATTCGCCGCCGTGGCGGACACTGGCAGCTTTCGTGCGGCCGCCCGCCGCCTGGCGCGGGTGCAGTCCGCCGTCAGCCACGCCATCGCCAACATGGAAGCGCAATTGGGCGTGCCGCTGTTCGACCGCTCCGGCCATCGTCCCGTCATGACGCCGCAGGGGCAGGCCCTGCTTGCCAACGCCCGCGACATCCTCTTGCGGGTCGATGCGATGCGCGCCCGCGCCCAGGGGTTGGGCGAAGGCGTGGAACTGGAACTGTCGCTGGTCATCGATACGCTCTTTCCCATCGAACAGGCGGGCGCGGCGCTCAACCGGATGCGCGCCGCGTATCCCTCGGTATCGCTGCGCGTGTCGGTGCTGCCGCTGGGCGGGCCGGTAGAGGCGCTGCTCGCCGGCACGCACACGCTGGGCATTCTGGCCGGCGAGCATTTCAGGCATCCGCGCATCGCCGTGCAGGCATTGGGCGCCGTACAGATGGTGGCCGTCGTCGGCGCCTCGCACCCCTTGGCGCAGAACGCGCGTGCCGGGCAGGCGCTTGCGGCGGCGGACCTGGCGGATCACCTGCAGATCGTGCAAGCCGATCCGTCGCCCCTGTCCGAAGGCCGCGATTTCGCCGTCCTGTCGCCGCAGACCTGCCGCGTCAGCGGACAGGACACCAAGCATGCGCTGATCTTGTCCGGACTCGGTTGGGGCCGCCTGCCGCTTTGGCAGGTGGCGCGCGATCTGGCCGAAGGCCGCCTGCTGCGCGTGCCCGCCGCCAGCCTGGGCCGCGACAGCCAGATCGCCATGGAAACCTATCTCGCGCACCGCATCGACCGGCCGCTGGGGCCGGCCGCGCGCGCGCTGGCGGCGGCGCTGCAAGCCGGCGCTCAACCCTGAGCCTTGGGCGGTTGGGCGTAGCTCACGCCCATGCCTGCACGCACGTCGTTCTGAATGCCATACGGCGCAATGGGATAGCGCAGGCCGTTGGCCGACAACGCCTTCATGCCTTCGATGGCAATGGGCAGATAGCGCGGCGGCAGGGCCATGAGCATTTCTTCATCGGGCACCCCGCCATATCTGCGCTCGGCAAAACAGGGCAGCGACAGGCTGGGTTCGCCCGTGGCGAGCGCCCTGCCCCAGGAATCCGCACAGGCCGTCTCGCCCACGACGCTCCAGTCAAAACGCCGGTAGTTCTTCCATTGCAGGCCGTTGATCAGGATGATCATCTGGCCCGGCGTGGCATACACCAGACAGATGTCGGGCGGGTCCAGGCGTCCGGATGCCAGCGGCGACACCACCATCGCCCGGTACTTGCCGGCCGGCACACAGGACAGGGCCTCCTGGCGCGCCCGAGCGTCCGCTTCGGTCGCGTGCCAGACGCCCACGTATTCCTTGCCCTGCTTCCATGCCTCGTCCTGCGGGCCCAGCCCGATGACGGCGCGGCATTGCGCGCCGACCAGATCGTCACCCGTGATGCCCACCGTCCAGCCCAGCCGCGCGGCCATGCCCACGATCTGGTCCGTGGTGTGGGTGGCCTGGGGCCGGCGCAGGCCTTTCACGCCTGCCATGTCCGCCTCGTGCTCGTACAGCTTCATGCCGATGACTGTGGTCTTCAGGCGCAGCAGCCGGTTCAGGTCGTCGACCAGCGACGCCCAATCGAGCGGGGGTTCCTGTCTTGTCTCTTCCATGTTCGTCCTTGGGACTGTTGTACGCGGTCTGGCCGGCCGTCCGCCGGGGCTGCCGCACGCGGCTAAGACTACAACGCGTCAGGCGAACCCGTCGATGCCCCGCATCAGCGCCGCCGCCATCCGGGGTTGGCGCAATTGGTCCAGCCACCAGCGCAGCGCGCGTCCATCGTGATCGCTGCGCCACGCCAGGTACAGCAGGTTCGGTTCGCGCGGGGTTTCCGTGGCCATTTCCACGAGTTCGCCTCGCGCCAGGAGCGATGCCGCGCGGTGCCGCGGCACCCAGCCCACCCCCAGTCCGGCGCGCTGCGCCAGGATCTTGGCCCGCATGCTGGGCACCGCCAGCGTGGCCTGCCCGCCCACCCCGCCGTAGCCGCGAGCCGCCGCGCCGCGCGCCGTGTCGGCGACGACGACGGCACGATGCTGCTGGATCTGGTCCTGGCGCAGCGGCGCCTTGGCGCCCGCAAGCGGATGGCGCGGCGACACGGCGAACAGCCACTCCATTTCGCCCAGCGCCGCCCACTGCAGGTTCGGCATCGTTTGCGGTTCGTTGGTGGCGCCCACGATCAGGTCCGCACGGCCCTCGCGCAGCGCCTCCCACGTGCCGCCCAGCACCTCGTGCGTGAACCGCAGCCGCACGCCCGAGTCCAGCTTGTCGAATGCCTGGATGAGCGGCGCCATGAGCTCAAACTCCAGGATTTCGTCGCTGACGATGCGCAGCCGGTCCTCCCAACCGCTGGCGACCTGCCGCACCCGCTGCGTCAGCCGGCTGACGTCCTGGGCCAGCCGCCCGGCTTCGTCGGCCAGCAACTGCCCCGCGGGCGTGAGTTGCATCCGGTAGCCCCGGCGGTCGAATAGCAGCGCGTCAAAGCGCTCCTCAAGCTGGCGGGCGGCGTGCGACACCGACGACGGGGCTTTGCCCAGCTTGGCGGCTGCCCGGGACAGGCTGGCGCTGTCGCGGATGGCTTCCAGCAGCGCCAGTTCATTCGGGCTCAACATGTGCGATTCCTTCGAACGTGTTCATGCGCCAGATCGTACGACAAAGCGCCGGGCAAGGCGCAACATGGCTACACCTCATCCCCACTCCCCAAGGAACCCATCATGAACCGTTTTGAACAAAAGACCGTCCTGGTCACCGGCGGCACCAGCGGCATCGGCCTTGCCGCTGCCCAAGCCTTTGCCGCCGAAGGCGCCCGCGTCATCGTCACCGGGCGCGACGCCGCCGCCCTGGAGAAGACCCGCGCCGCCTTGGGCGCAAACGCGCTGGCCATCCAGAACACGGCCGGCGCACCCGGCGCGGCTGCCGCGCTGGCGGGCGCCCTGTCATCGGCAGGCGTGCGCCTGGATGCGGTCTTCGTCAACGCAGGCATCGCCAAGTTCGCGACGCTGACCGACGCCACGGAAGATCTCTGGGATCAGACGTTCAATACCAACGTCAAGGGCGTCTACTTCCAGCTCCAGGCGCTGGACCCCTTGCTCAACTCGGGCGCGTCGATCGTGCTCAACGGGTCCATCAACGCCCATATCGGCATGCCGGCATCGTCGATCTACGCCGCCAGCAAGGCCGCCCTGATCTCCCTGGCCAAGACGCTGTCGGCCGAATGGCTGCCGCGCGGCATCCGGGTCAACGTCGTCAGCCCCGGTCCGGTCGCCACCCCCATCTACAACAAGCTGGGGCTGGATCCCGCCACGCTGGAAAAGACCGCCGCCAGCATCCAGGCGCAGGTGCCGCTGGGCCGCTTCGGCACGCCGCAGGAGATCGCGGCGACCGTGCTGCACCTGGCCGCGCGAGAGTCAGCCTTCATCGTGGGCACGGAGATCATCGCGGACGGCGGCATGAGCCAGCTGTAAGCCAGGCGGCCGGGGCGATGGCCGCGTGGTGCCAGGATGCGCGCATGCCGCACGAGGCCGCCACCACGGCGCATTGCGCGACCTGACATCTGGATGCGGCCGAGCAGTGGTCGGTGGACATGGACAGTGGGCTGATCGTGTTCCAGCTGCCGGGTGGCGTCGCTGCCACCGCGCCGGTGCAGATCGTGGGCGCAAGGTCGATTGCGATGACGCCCAGGCCTGGGAGTTCGCCGCCGTCGCAATGCGTCTGGGCGAAGCTTCCGGCACCTATCGCGCGCAGGCATCGGGTACCGCGCAGGTGTGGATGACGTTCGGCCAGGTGTCGCTGTCGGCGGCGTCCGGGCAGTAAAAATTCAAGGTGTCTGACACCCAGGCAAGCGCGTCGTCAATGTGCGACGACATCTCGCGGGTGTCAGACACCGTACCGTGTCTTACCGGTACAGCACCGTCGGCAGCCACATGCCGATTCCCGGGAACATGTACAACAGGAAGATGGCGACGACCTGGATGCCCATGAACGGCATCATGCCCAGGAAGATCTGGTTCAGCGTCACGTGCGGCGGTGACACCCCCTTCAGGTAGAAGGCCGACATGGCCACCGGTGGCGACAGGAATGCGGTCTGCAGGTTCAACGCCACGAGCAGGCCGAAGAACAGCGGGTCGATGCCGAACGTATTGAGCAGCGGCACGAAGATCGGCATGAAGATCACGATGATCTCGGTCCATTCCAGCGGCCAGCCAAGCAGGAAGATGATGATCTGCGCCAGCAGCAGGAACTGGATCGGCGTCAGTCCCAGGGACAACACCCATTCCTCGATGATGCGCTGTCCGCCCAAAAGGGCGAACGCCGCCGAGAAGATGGACGAGCCCACGAACAGCCAGCAGACCATGGCGCTGGTCTTGGCCGTCAGGAACACCGATTCGCGCAGCACCGGCAGGTTCAACCGGCGATAGGCCAACGCCAGCAAGGCCCCGCCCATCGCGCCCATGGCGGCAGCCTCGCTGGGGGTGGCCAGGCCGAAGCCGATCGACCCCAGCACGGCCGCGATCATGACCGCCAGCGGGAAGAACGAGCCCATCAGCATCTTGAAGATTTCCAGCCGCGCCCACGTCAGCGCGGCGTAGAACACCGCCAGAATCACTGCGCATATGCCGGCAAAGATCCAGAAGCCCGTGGGCGCCGCGATTCGGGGTTCGGCCTCGGCAGCCGCGCCGGATTGCGCGGGTGCTGCGGCGCCGGCTGGCGGTTGGGAGGCGGGCGTGCCGGGTGGCTCGCTCAGCCCGGACGCCGCGGGCGCGCTGCCTGGGGGTTCGGCCAGCTCGTTGGAAGGCGGTTCGGGCAGGTCGTTCGAGGGCGGCTCGGCCAGCCCATCGACGGGTGGCTCGCTCAACCCCGAGCCGGAATCGAAGTCGCTGGAGCCCAGGCGCAATTCAGCGGGAATCTCGTAGACCTCGGGCGGCTTGGTCAGCGCGTGGTGCACCACCGCCAGCATCAGCACGGTGACGACCAGCGGCGTCAACGCCACGGCCATGTTGCGCGTCAGGTACGCGAACGACACCGCGCTGTTGCGCCGGCCCTTGAACATCGCGGCCAGCATGCCGGACACGGCGCGCGTGTACTGACCTGCCGCCAGCGCCGCCGTTCCGGGCGGCAGCGGCACGCCGCGTTCGTTCTCGGGCAGCGGCGGCGCCATGTCGGGCCGCAGCTTGGCCACGATGATGACGTAGACCATGTACAGGATGGCCAGCATGATGCCGGGAAACAGCGCGCCCGCGTACAGCTGCACCACCGACACGCCGGTGGTCGCGCCATATACGATCAGCATCACTGACGGCGGCAGCAGGATGCCCAGGCACCCGCCTGCCGTGATGGAACCGGCCGTCAGGCGCACGCTGTAGCCGGCCTTGAGCATCGCCGGCATCGCCAGCAGCCCCATCAGCGTGACCACCGCCCCGACAATCCCCGTGGCCGTCGCGAAGATGGCGCAGGTGGCCAGCGTGGCAACCGCCAGCGCGCCCGGCAGCCGCGCCAGCGCCAGGTGCATCGACCGGAAGAGCTTTTCAATGAGGTTGGCGCGCTCGACCAGATAGCCCATGAACACGAAGAGCGGGATCGAGATCAGCGAGTCGTTGGTCATGGTGGCGTATGTGCGCTGCACCATCAGATCCAGCGTCTGCCCCAGGGACCGCCCCGGGTCCGAACTCTGCATGTAATACGCCAGGAACGTGAACAGCACGCCCATGCCCATCAACGTGAACGCGGTCGGAAATCCCAGCATGATCGCCACCACGATCAGGGCCAGCATGAGCAGCCCGATATGACCGGTGGTGAGGTCGTCCCACGGCGTGAGGAACGCGATCATCAGGAGCACCAGCGCGATGCACGACAGGCCGAACCACAAAGCCTTGTGAATTTTCATCGCTGGGACTCCCCGGATTTGACGTAACGATCGAGCTTGGCGATGTCTTCGTCCTTCACGTGCACCATCTCCTTGAGCTTGTCGACGTCCACTTCCTCGACGTCTTCTTCACGCGACGGCCAGGCGCCCTGCTTCAGGCACAGGATGCAGCGCATGACCTCGGCCACGCCCTGCAGCAGCAGCACCGCGCCGGCGGCGGGAATGAAGGCCTTGAAGGGATAGATGGGCGGCCCGTTGGCCATCAGCGACGAGTGTTCGCGGATGGCGATGGAATAGCCGGCGTAATACCAGCCGGCCCACACCAGGGCGATCACGCCGGGAAAGAAGAAGACGATGAACAGCAGCAAGTCCAGGCCGGCCTGCACGCGCGGCGGCAGAAAGCCGTACAGGATGTCGCCGCGCACATGCCCATTCTTGGCCAGCGTGTAGGCGCCCGCCATCATGAACAGGATGCCGTAATACATCATCTGCAGGTCGAAGGCCCAGGCGCTGGGCTGGTTCAGGATGTACCGTGCGGCGACTTCCCAGCACACGTGCAGCGTCAGCACCACGATCAGCCAGGCAAAGGTCTTGCCCACCAGGGTGGAAATGCTGTCTATGAAACGTACGATTCGGATCATCGATGGTCCTGGAGTCGGGTCCGCTCACGCAGCGGCTGTCCTGCCGCAGGCGCGCACGGACCCTGGACACGCATGGCGAGGCGCCGCGCGCCGGCTAGGCGGCGCGCGTGGCCTGCGTGAAACCGCGTCAGGCTGGCTTGGTGCTTCGCGAGAAGTAGTGGTTGTAGGCCATGCGGTAATTGACCGTGGTGTCGCCGTGCCAGCGCCCCACCCGCTCGGCAAACGCGCGCTGCGAATCCAGGACTTTCTTGAAGAGCGGATTTTCGGCGGACCGCTTGGCGATCATCTCGTCCCAGATCTTGAGCTGCTGCTGCAGGATCGCGTCCGGCGTCTTGTAGAACTTGACGTTGTGATCCTTCTGCAGCTTGATGTAGTCCTGCGAATAGCGGTTCGCCGCCTTCCAGGACATGTCCGCGCTGGAGGCCTGCGCGGCATAGCTCAGGATGTGCTTCAGGTGTTCCGGCAAGGCGTCGTACTTTGCCTTGTTGAACAGCACCTCGAACTGTTCGGCGCTCTGGTGAAAGCTCTGCAGCATGCAGATCTTGGACACGTCCTGAAAGCCCAGCGCCAGGTCCGACGAGGCATTGTTGAATTCCGCGCCGTCCAGCAACCCGCGGTCCAGCGCCGGCACGATTTCACCGCCGGGCAGCGCGTTCACGGCCGCGCCCATCGCCGTGTACATGTCGATGGCCAGGCCCACGGTGCGGAACTTCACGCCCTTGACGTCTTCGACCTTCGTGACGGGCCGCTTGAACCATCCGAACGGCTGGGTCGGCATCGGTCCGTACATCAGCGACTGCACGTTCACGCCCATGGCCTTCTGGATCTCGACCAGCAGCTCCTTGCCGCCGCCGTATTCGTGCCAGGCCAGCAGCATGTTGGCGTCCATCCCGAACGACGGACCCGACCCCCACAGCGCCACGGCCGTGTTCTTGCCGTACCAGTACGCCACCACGCCGTGACCGCCGTCCAGCGTGCCCGCCGAAACCGCGTCCAGCAGATCGAACGCCTTGACCACGGCGCCCGCGGGCAGCACTTCGATCTTCAACTGGCCGCCGGCCATTTCGTTGACCTTGTTGGCGTAGTCGCGGGCGAATTCGTGGAAGATGTCGTTCGCGGGCCAGGTGCTCTGGAACCGGAAGGAGATGGGCGCGTTCTGCGCCTTGGTGATGGCGGGAAATCCTAGCGCCACAGCGCCGGCGGCGGCGGCGCCGGAGATGAACTTGCGGCGGCGGGGCTTTGTAACGTGTTGCATGGCTTGTTGTCTCCTGGGGTGGACTACATGGACCAGCGTGTAGTTACTACGGCTGCAAGGGTGCGGCGCGAACGGCCTGCGGTGGGCTTTCGTCTGCCGTCTGATGCGTCTGATGCGCAACTTTGGAGTGATTAAACCTGCCTGACAAACGGCTGACAATCAGCTTTTAGTCAGGAATAACCCTAGAAGACGGACTAGGCCGTAATAGCGAAAGGCCAGCAAACCGCGTGTTGCGGCGTGCTGGCCTTGTTGCTGACTAGGCGCGGCCCCGTGCGAGGCCCGCAGCGTGACGACGGTGCGCTACACCGCCGACACCGACCCCGCCTCACCGCCGCCATCGCGCAGCGGCGGCGCCGTCACGATCGACGTCAGCGCCGGTTCCGCCGGGCGCAGCGCGGCCAGGTCGGGGCGCGGACGACGCAGCGCGTCCGTGCCCGCGAAGGCCTGCTCCATCGCCTGCGCCGCCGCCAGCACCTGAAGGTCGCCACGGAAGCGGCCCACGATCTGCAGGCCGAACGGCATGCCGTTCGCATCGCGCCCGCAAGGCAAGGTAAGCGCCGGGTGCGTGGTCAGCGTCACGACATAGGTCAGCGCCAGCCAGCGGTAATAGTTCTCCTGGGCGACACCGTTGATCTTGTCCGCATACAACTGCGTCCACGGGAAGGGCGACACGGGCGTCGTGGGCGAAAGGATGAGGTCGTAATCGTCGTAAGCGCGTTGAAAGCGCTTGATCAGGCGTGTCTGCTCGGCCTGCGCCCATGCGCAATCCTTCAGGCTCATCGCCGCGCCCATCTCGAAGTTGGCGCGGGTGTTGGGGCCCAGGCTGGACGGATCCTTTTCGTACGCGTCGCGCATGCCGGCGACGAAGGCCTCGGCGCGCAGCACGTCAAAGCATCGATGGGCCTCACCGACATCCAGGTCGATCGGATCGCAGGCCGCGAACAGATGACGCATGGCTGCGATCTTTTCGCGGAAGGTGGCTCGGATGCCGTCGTCCACGTCGCACGCGCCGAAGTCTTCGGTATAGGCCACGCGCAGCGATCCCAGATCGGCGATGCCGGGGTTCAAAAATTGCAGCGGGTCCAGCGGATAGCTGAGCGGATCGCCAGCGTGCGGGCCGGCGGAGGCCGCCATCTGCAGGCAGGCGTCAGCCACGGTGCGGCCCATCGGTCCCACCACCGAGATCGGCGTCCAGCCCAGCGGTTTGCGCACGCTGGGCACGATGCCCGGGGATGGCCGGAATCCGACCACGCCGCACTTGGACGCGGGAATGCGCAGCGAGCCGCCCGTGTCCGAGCCCGTGCAGACCGGCAGCATGTCGCTGGCCAGGGCGGCGGCCGAACCGCCCGACGAACCGCCCGCATTCAGGTTGGGATTGAAGGGGTTGCCGGTAGCGCCCCACACCGTGTTGCGCGAGTTGGCGCCCGCGCCCATCTCGGGCACGTTGGTCTTGGCGGCGACGATGGCCCCGGCGCGGCGCAGGCGCGCCACCAGCTCGATGTCCTCGTCCGGCACGTGGCCGCGATACAGAGGCGAACCGTAGGTGGTCAGCACGCCGGCCGTGGGCTCCAGATCCTTCACCCCCATCGGCAAACCGTGCAGGAGGCCCAACGGCTCGCCCGCCATCACCGCGCGCTCGGCCGCGCGGGCCTCCGCCCTCGCCCGTTCAAAGGCGGTGGCGGTGACGGCGTTGATGTACGGGTTCACGGCCTGGATGCGCGCGATGCACGCTTCCAGCAGTTCCACCGGGGAAAGCTGGCGGGCGCCGATCATGCGCCGCAATTCAACGGCGGTCAGCGATACCAGGGAGTCGTCCAAAGCCATCGTCGTCTTCCTTCAGTCGATCTTGATGTTGGCCCGTTGCGCGACCTCGCGCATGATGGGCAGTTCCTTCTGGATCAGCGCCTCGCCTTCCGCGGCGCTGGCGAAGGCGGCCTCAAAGCCTTGCGCCTCCAGGCTCTTGACCACTTCGGGCGATTCCACCGTGGCCTTGAGCGCCTGCTCCAGACGCGTCTTCACGTCGGCGGGCAATCCGCGCGGCGCGGCGACCATCAGCCACGTGTCCATCGCGACCGAGGGATAGCCCTGTTCGGCGAACGTGGGCACGTCGGGCAGGAAGGCCGAACGCTTTGGGCTGGACACCGCCAGCACGCGGACCTTGCCCTGCTTGCTTTGCGGCAACGCTGCGGCCACGGTGTCGACCGAGAACGGAATCTGCCCGCCGATCAGGTCGGTCATCGCGGGCGAACTGCCCTTGTACGGCACGTGCGTCATTTTCAGCTTGGCGGCGGAGATGAACGCCTCGCCCACGAAATGCGCGGTCGTACCCGTGCCGAACGAGCCGTACGGCGGCTGGTCATGCGCCGGGTCCTTCACGTACGCGACGAACTCCTTCAAGTCCTTGACCGGCACCTTGGGGTTGGCCAGCAGGGCCAGGCCGGTGCGGCCGACAATGCCGATGGGCTCGAAACTCTTGACCGGGTCATACGGCAGGTTGGCCTGGATGGCCGGGTTAACCGTGAAGGTCGTGCCCGAACTCACCAGCAACGTGTAGCCGTCGGGCGCGGCCTTGGCCACGTAGCTGGCGCCGATCACCGTGCCCGCGCCGGCGCGGTTTTCCACCACGACCGTGCGTCCCAGTTCCTGCCCCAGCTTCTGGGCCACCACGCGGCCCAGCACGTCCGTGGCGCCCCCCGGCGGAAACGGGACGATCATCGTGAGCGGACGCGAGGGATAGGCGTCCTGGGCCACGGCGGGCGCGGCCGCGCCGAGGGTGCTGGCAAAAGCGAGACTGACTGCAAGAAACGAGGTTTTCATGGCGGTGCTCGATGGTAGGTGGTGGAGATGCGGCGCGTCTGCCGGCGCCTAGTTGCCGGCCGTGAGCGAACGCCCACGGCTCAGGAATCGGTCATATTCTTCGTCGGGCACGAACAGCCCGCCCGTCGTCCAGGCCAGATGCGTGGCCTGCGGCAGGTGCGCCTGCAGGCCCTGCGCCCGCAGCCACGCGCGGCCGGCATCGGTGCCGCACAGATGGCGGGGGCCGCTGAAGCCCGCGGCGGCGGACGGTTCGATGCGCAGGCCTTCGCTGTCCTTTAAGCGCGCCAGGTCCGCGTACAAGGTGTCGTCTTCCACGGTGTAGACGCCGCGCAGTTGCGCACCCACGGCCGCGTAGGCCAGTTCGGAGGCCGTCGGCACCGCCAGGCCGTCGGCCTCGGTCACGTTGGTCAGACCCACGTCGTACACCGACGCGGACGCCGGCGCGCCCGGCAGTTCGCCGCGGCCCGCCATCATTCGCACCAGGAAGCACGGCGACTGCACCGGCTCGGCAAAGAAGCAATGCACGTGGGGCCCGAAAAGCTGCGTCAGGCCGAACGCGATGCCGCCCGGCGCCCCGCCCACGCCGCAAGGCAGGTAGACAAAAAGCGGATGCTCGGCATCCACACGCACGCCGGCTTCGCCCAATTGCACGCGCAGGTGCAGCGCGGCGGCGGCGTAGCCCATGAACAGGGACGCCGACCGCTCGTCGTCCACGAAATAACCGAACGGATCCGCTTCGACCTGCGCCCGGCCCGCGGCCACGGCCTTTTCGTAGTCGCCCGCGTGCTCGACGACCTCGACCCCGCGCGCGCGCAGCCGCGCCTTTTTCCATTCCTTCGCGTCGGCCGACATATGCACCGCCGAGCGGAATCCCAGCGCCGACGCGATCACGCCGATCGACAAGCCCAGGTTGCCCGTGGACCCCACGGCGACCTGATAACGGCCGAACACGGCGCGGGCCTCGGGGCCGGCCAGCTTGCGGTAGTCGTCGCCCTGGCGCAGCACACCCTCACGCATGGCCAAGGATTCGGCAAATTCCAGCACCTCGTGGATCCCGCCCCGCGCCTTGATCGACCCGGCCACCGGCAGCGCGTGGTCTGCCTTGATCCACAACCGGCCCGCGTCCTGCGGCAGGCCCATGGCCGCCTGCATGGCGGCGGCGGGCAACAGCGGCGACTCGATCACGCCGCCCGTCGCGGCCAGCTCGGGAAACAATTCCGCCAAGAGCGGCGCAAACCGCGCAAAGCGCTCTTGCGCGGACAGCACCTGGTCCATCAGGAAGTGCGCGCCCGGCCCAGCAGCCGCACGCGTTTCAGAGCCGGTCCACAGCACCGGCTTTGCTTGACGGAGCGAGTCCAGAACGGGGGAATTGGAGGGAGCGTCGGATTGAAACATGTCTGTGCTAGCGAATGAGAGCGCAAGGAATGCCCACATCCTAGAGGCGCCCGACGCTTTGCAGCAATATCAATGGTTAGAATTCTTCTTTGCGCTTTCCGCAAACCTTGGATCCGACCATGAACCCTCGTGTCCTGCAGGAGATTTCCCTGCGCTATTTCCTGGAAGTCGTGCGCACCGGCTCGGTCAGCGAAGCCGCCGCCCGCCTGGATGTCGCCCCGTCGGCCGTCAGCCGGCAGATTGCCCGCGTCGAACGCGAACTGGGCACGCTGCTGTTCGAGCGCCGTGCGCGCGGCATGGTCCCGAACGCCGCCGGCGAACTGCTGGCCGCGCATGCCAAACGCATGCAGCAGGACGTGGAGCGCGTGGCGGGTGACATCCTGGCGCTGCGCGGGCTGCGCCAGGGTCATGTGCGCATCGTCAGCACCGAGGGCTATGCGTCGGAATTCGTCCCGGCCGCCATCGCGGCGTTCCGGCAGCACTACGCCGGTATCCGGTTTTCACTGGATGTCTGCTCGCAGCAGGAGATTCCCCAGCGCATCCGGGACGGCTCGGCGGACATCGGCGTCACGCTCAGCCTGACGTCTCAGCGCGATATCCGCGTGGAAGCGCGCGTGCCCGCGCCAGTGCGCGCGATCCTTTCGGCCGGCCATCCGCTGGCCGACCGCCGCGAGTTGGCGCTGGCGCAACTGATGGCGTATCCGCTTGCGCTGCCCACACCCGATTCCACGCTGCGCCAGCTGATCGACATCAGCTGCAGCCGCCAGCAGCTGCACTGCGAGCCGGCGTTCACCAGCCGCAGCATCGACGCGCTGGTGGGTTTTGCCAGCGCGGGCGGCGGGGTCGCCTTCTGCGGCGAACTGGCGATCCGCAACCGTCTGGCGTGGGGAAAAATCGTCGCCGTGCCCCTGCGCGACCGCGAGATGAACGAGCGCCACTTCGAGGTGCAGACACTGGCCGGGCGCATCATGCCAGAAGCCGCCAAGGCCTTCATTGCCAGCATTGCCGAGGCCGCGCGGGCGGCGTCGGGGCCGATCGGCCCCGCCTAGGCGCGCCTGCGATCAGTACTGGTAGCGCATCGTCAGCATCGCGCTGCGGCCCGCGGCCCACGCGCCCTGGCTGTAGAAGCCGATCTGGCTGTAATACTTGCGGTCGAACACGTTGTTCACGTTCAGTTGCGCCGACAGATTGCGGTTGAAACGGTAGCGCGCCATGAGGTTGGTCACGGCATAGCTGCCCTGCCCCACGCGCTCGTCGCCGTTGGGGCCGCTGGCGATGGTGTAGACGTGGCTTTGCCAGTTCACGCCCCCGCCCACGGTCAGGCGGTTCCAGTCTCCCGGCAGTTGGTAGGTCGTGAAGACGCGCACCAGGCTGCGCGGCTGGTCGGTCTGGATCGCGTTGCCGTCGCCATCGCGCGCGGTCCAGTGCGACCACCCGGCCGCCACATTCCAGCCCGGCGTCACTTCGCCCGACAGTTCCAGGTCGAACCCGCGGCTGCGCGTGCCTTGCGCTGCCGTGTACGCCTGGTTGGTCGTGCCCGGCACCATCTGGCCGGGATCCGCCTGCGCCACGTTGTCCTGGTCGATCTGGAAGACGGCGGCGCTGGCATTCAAGCGGCCGTCCAGCCATTCGCCCTTGATGCCGGCTTCATACGACTTGCCTTCCAGCGGGTCCAGCCAGTTGCCGTTGCGGTCCTGATAGGTCTGCGGATTGAAGATGCCTGTGTAGCTGACGTACGCCGTATAGGTGTCATTGATGTCGTACAGCAGGCCGGCGTATGGCGTGAAGTCGTTCTTGTCGAACTCGGTGCGCCCTTCGCCGCCAAAACCGACCGAGTTGGTCTTCCAGGTGCTGTAGCGCCCGCCCACGATCAGCTTGAGCGGGTCGGCCAGGTTCAGGCGCAGCGCGCCGTACCAGCCGGTCTGCGTGGTGGTGTAGCGGTTGGCAATGATCGAATCGTTCCAGTCGGGTTCAGGATACGAGCCGTCCCAGTCCAGGAAATTGCCCACGGCGGCGGCGCCGATGGCAGACCGGTAGTTGAAGTCGCCCTTCTGACGGTTGAAGCTTGCACCCACCACGGCTTCGTGGAAGCGGCCGAACAATGTGAACGGGCCGTTTGCCTTCAGGTCCAGCGCGTTCTGCTTGCGGTCGCCCAGATACCAGGCCGGCGAGGCGCCCATGCCCAGTCCGGTTTCCCGATCCGGCCAGCCGTACAGGTACAACAGCTTGCCGTCCATTTCATTCTTGGAATACGAGCCCACGGCCTGCACACGCCAGTCGTTGTCGAAGCGGTGCTCCAGGCTGGCAAACGCGCCCTGCGTGGTGCTGCCCCATGAGGACCAGCGCGCGCCGGTGTTCAGCGACCGGCGCCAATCGGTGCGCCCGCCGTCCGCGTACCAAAGCGGAAAGCCGCCCCACGTGCTGCCCTTTGGCTCGTTGTCCTGGTAGTTGTAGCCCACGCTGAGCGTCGTGCGCGAGGTCAGGTCGGCGTCCACCACGCCGTAGAAAACCTTCTTCTTGTTCTGGTAGTAGTCCAGGAACGAATGGTTGTCCTGGTACGCCGCCACGATGCGGCCGCGCACGCTGCCCTCGGCATTGAGCGGCGTGGACAGGTCTGCCGTGGCGCGATAGGTGTCCCACGTGCCCACGCCCGCGCTCAGGTCCGCCTTGAACTCGCGGCTGTCGGCGTGCTTGCGCACCAGGTTGATCGAGGCCGACGGATTGCCCGCGCCCGTCATCAGGCCCGTGGCGCCCCGCACGACTTCCACGCGGTCGTAGATGATCGGGTCGACGGACGACTCGCCTGCCGCATAGCCCACGTCGAACGCCGTGGGCACGCCGTCGTACATGTAGTTGGTGATGCTGAAGCCGCGCGAATTGAAGGTGTAGCGCTCGCTATCGAAGTTCTGCACCGAAATGCCGGGCGTGCTGGCCATCACGTCCGCCAGCGACCGCATGTCCTCGTCGTCCATGCGCTGGCGCGTCATGACGGTGACCGACTGCGGCGTCTCACGCAGCGTCAGCGACAGCCCGGTGCTGGCCGCCGTGGCGCGCGGCGTGTAGGAACCGGTTCCCTCGGTCGTGTTCGCGTTGGCGGTGTCGCCCACCACCTGCACCGACGGCAGCGTCGCGACAGCGGCCTCCTGCGCGACCGCGCCTCCCGAGGCCAACGCCAGAAAAACCATCGCCGACGTGCGGCGCAGCACAAAACGAGGGTGAACAAGGGGGCCGCGCGCGACGCGTCTCTGATCTTGCATTGTGGCTTCCTACCGAATTGGAATAAGAGTGACAAATCGGCACGAAGTTTAAATGCAAATACTTCTCATATCCACTAATGTTATATTTTTCCAATCGCCCTGGGTCAACTGGACGCTTTTGCGGGGCGCTGCACCGCCCGCACCTTGCCGCTCTCGCCGCCTCCGCAGTAGAACGTGCCGCCGCCGTCGGATTCCAGTCCCGACACGCCCACGCCCGCCGGCATCTCCACGGCCTCCAGCACCTGCCCGGTGCGCGGTTCCAGGCGCCGCAGCTCGCTTTCCTCCGCTTCCCAGGTGCCATGCCACAGCTCGCCGTCCACCCACGTCACGCCTGTCACGTAGCGGTTTGAATCAATCGTGCGCAGCACCTTGCCGGTGGCGGGATCGACCTGGTGAATCTTGCGGTCGCGGTAGGCGCCGACCCACAGACTGCCTTCGGCCCACGCCATGCCGGACACACACTCGCCGCCGGGCGCGGGGATCGTGGACAGGATTTCCCCGCTCGAGGGGTCCACCTTCTGGATGTGGCCATCGGCAATCTGATAGAGATAGGTGCCGTCGAAGGCTGTGCCCGCGTTGGCCGTGATGTCGAGCGCGCGGGAGGTCTGTCCGGTCACGGGGTCCATGGCGACGAGGCGGTCGCCCGTGGCAAACCACACCTGTTCGCCGTCGTACGTCAGCCCGTGGACCGCATCGACACCGGGGAACGGACCATATTCACGCAGGATTTCGGCTTGAGATCGTTTCATGTCGGCTTCCTTTTGTAGGGGTCCGTTCATGCTAATGGCCCGGCAGAATCACCGGAAGTAACAAGCTTGTCGTGAATCCCGGCACGGGCGGCAGCATCCAGCGCCGCGCGCGCCCCTGGCCGAAGGCCTGCACCTTGCCGGACGCAGCCAGCGTCTCAAGCGCGCGCTGCACGGTGCGCTGGCTGGACCCGACGACCAGCGCCAGCGCCGAACTCGACCAGCCCTCGCCGTCGGCCAGAAAGGCAAGCAGTGCGCCCGCCTCCGGATCCGATTCCTCGCCCGCGGGCGCCAGCAGCGCCACGTCGCTCGCCACACGGGGCTTGAGCGCGTAGCCGTGCCGGGTGGCCTGCACGCCGGCCAGTGGGCCGATCACGGCACGCAGACGGCCCATTTCGACACGCAGGCGCGCGCGGTGCGTGTCGTCGAAATAACGCGTGCGAAAGGCCTGGGCGATGAGCGCCTCGCGCGTCGCCTCGCCGGGCCAGTTTTGCGCCAGCGCCCGCAACAGCGCAAACAGCACGGGGCGGCCGGCCAGCGCGATGGTCCCTTGCGCTGCGCGCACGGCGTGCCGGCAGGCATCCACGACCACCGCCCCGGACGCGAGCAACGCCTCGACCTCGTCCAGCGACAAGGTCCTTTCGCCTTCGTGTGCGATGCGCCGCGCCGCCGGCGCGTCCAGCGCCTGTTCGGCGTGTTCCACTTCCGCCATCAGCGCCGGGATCCTTGCCTGGCCAGCCCACTGCGCCGCGCGCGTGAGTGCGGCCCGGCCTGCCGCAGCCTGCTGGCGTCGGATGGCGATGCCCGCGACGATGAGTTCATGAATGGCCCGCGACGCCCACGGCAACGCGGCCACGTCCAATCCGGCGAGCGTGCGCTCGGCTTCGTCAAGACGCCCCAGCAGCAACTGGCGGCGAGCCGCCAGGTGACCGGCATGCGCCGCATTGACCACATCGCCGTGCGCCTGCAGCGTGGCGCGCGCGGCATCCAGCGCCTTCTCGCCGTTGCCCAGGTCGCGCGAAGCCAGCGCGATTTCGGCCCCGGCGACGACGCAGCGGGCCCGCGCCACGGCCTGTCGCGGCCCAAAAGCGCGGGCGGCGCCTTGTAGCAGGCTACGCGCGCGCGCCAGATCGCCCAGCTGCGCCATGGCGATGCCGCGCAAGGCCAGCGCGGGCGCGTCGCTACGCAGCGCCACGTGGTTCAACGCGCCCAGCGGGTCGCCCGCCGCCAGCGCGCGCGCCGCAGCCGAGATCAGAAAGTCCATGGAAAGTGCGCCACGCCTTGCCCCATTATTCTGGCCAGGACACAAATCTACACCGGCGCGCCGCGCGCTTATTGCGGGGACGACACCGGCATGGGGGAACCGCCGGGCGAGATCAGGAGCGGATAGGGATTGAGCGCCCCGCCCCCGGCATAGATGCCGTAGTGCAAATGCGGCGGCGTGCCTTTGGCGTTGCCCGTATTGCCGACAAAGCCCAGCACCTCGCCCGGCGCAACAAGCTGGCCGCGGCGGATATCCGCATAGCCGTCCAGGTGCGCGTAATAGTGCATCTGCCGGCCCGGCCCCATCACCCAGACCACCTGGCCGCCCAGTGTGTTCTCGCCGATGCGCGTGACCACGCCTTCGGTTGCCGACAGCACCGGCGTGCCGCGCTTGGCGAAGATGTCGATGCCCTGATGCGTGCGCCCGCCCGACCGCGCGGCGCCCCAGGTGTCGGCCAGCCGCCGGGGCGCGACGCCCTCAACGGGTACGGGCAACGACAGCGGCGCGTCCTGCCAGGAAAGCCGCGCCATGTGCCAGGGTGCGCGCGCCGATTCGGGCAGGCGCGGCCAGGCCCACACCGCCAAGGCGGCCAGCGCGGCAAGCATGAGGAGTCGTCGGGTAAATCGCCAGGGGGTGCGGGCATCCATGCAGGGTTCGACGAACGGACGGGCCGAGGGTTCCTGCCCGCCGGGTCGCGACACAGTGTTGCGACAGCGGCAATACGCCGCCCATGATGCGACCCCATTTTGCGCCTTGTCCCCGGTCCGGGCGTCCCGACAGGCCCTCCGGGGCCGTCGCAGCGTGTAAACTCCCCCCTTTTTGACTCTGGTGGTATGTTGCAAGCCCCCCAGCGCACAGGTTTAAGCGGCCCGACGCTCATTCGCTTGCTGACTCGCCTGACGGACGCGGAAGTCCAGCAGTCCAGGCAGTCGCTATCCGACCATCTGAGCCAATGGCTTGGCTGGACGGACGCGATCGCCCTGTCGGCGGCGCTCAATACCGCTCCGCCCGTGATTGCGCCCGGCGCCCGCATGTTCAGCAGCGCCGAAGAACGCGAATGCGTGCGGGTGCGCACCACGCTTGCCGACGCCATCGTCAGCGACACGGCGGCCACGGCCGCCAAGCGGGTTGCCCCGGGGGTTGCCCCGGCTCGGGCGCCCGCCAAGAAGCTGGCGGCCGTCCTGGCCGAGGATGAGTTCGATTATTCGAGTTTTCGCCAGCGGTATCTGTCGTTGCAGCACACGATGGAAACCAGCATCGGCAACCTGCGCAGCCGGCTGCGCGGAATGGTGGCCGCCCGCAACGGGGAATGGACGCGTCTGGCCGTCGTGGACGCGATCATGGACCGCGCGCTGCTGCCCAAGGAGCGGGCCCTGCTGGGCGCAATCCCGAAACTGCTGCAGGTGCACTTCGACCGCCTGCGCAAGGCCGAGGAAGCGGCGCTTGCGCAGGCTGCGGAGCAGGCCCTGGCTGAACCGGCCGCGCCGGCCGATGCGGCGGCCGACGTGCCTGGCGATACCGAGGCGCCCGCCGTTGAGGCCGCGCAGGCCGGGACGTCGCCGCCCGCCCCGGCCATTACCGCCGGCGCGTGGCTGGACACGTTCCGTGCCGACATGCGCGCCGTTCTGCTGGCCGAATTGGATGTTCGTTTACAACCGGTCGAAGGGCTGCTCGCCGCCCTTCGCACCAGCTAATTAGGACACTATGTCCAAGAATCTGATCAATATCGTGGTTTTCCTGGCCGGACTGGCCGTTGTTGGCTGGATCGGCGCGGGTTACGCGGGCACGAACCCGCTGGCGCTGGCCGTGACGCTGCTGATCGGCGTCTGTTACTTGGCGGGCGCGCTGGAACTGCTGCGCTACCAGCAGGCAACGTCGTCGCTGACGCGCGCCGTATCGGACCTGAACGAAGCGCCGGGCAGCCTTGGCGCCTGGCTGGACAAGCTTCCGGCCGGACTGCGCAACGCCGTGCGCCTGCGCATCGAAGGCGAGCGCGTGGGCCTGCCCGGCCCGTCGCTCACGCCGTATCTGGTGGGCCTGCTGGTCCTTCTGGGCATGCTGGGCACTTTTCTTGGCATGGTCGTCACGCTGCGCGGCACCGGCCTTGCGCTTGAAAGCTCGACCGATCTGGCCGCGATCCGCGCGTCGCTGGCCGCCCCCGTCAAGGGTCTGGGCTTTGCTTTCGGCACCTCGATCGCCGGCGTTGCCGCATCCGCCATGCTGGGCCTGTTGGCCGCGCTGTCGCGGCGCGACCGCGTCCACGCGGCGCAGCTTCTCGATACCAAGACCGCAACCACGCTGCGCGTGTACTCGCAAGGCTACCAGCGCGAAGAATCCTTCAAGCTGCTCCAGCGCCAGGCCGAGATCATGCAGCGGCAGGCCGAAGCCATGCCCGCCATCGTCGGCCAGCTGGAATCCATGATGAAGAGCATGGAACAGCAGAACCAGGCGCTGAACGAACGCCAGATCGCCAGCCAGACCGCCTTTCAGGGCAAGGCCGAAGCCGCCTACGCCCGGCTGGCGTCCGTCATGGAGCAGTCCATGAAGGACAGCGTGGCGCAAAGCGCGCGCTCCGCCGGCGAGGCCCTGCAGCCTGTCGTGCAGGCCACGATGGACAGCCTGTCCCGCGAAACCGCCACCCTGCAGGACACCGTCGCCCAAGCCGTGCGCCAGCAGCTCGAAGGCCTGACGGCAGGCTTGCAAGCCGCGACGACGGACGTCGCCGGCATCTGGAGCCAGGCGGTCGCTGGCCAGCAACGCGCCAGCGAGGCCATGGCCCAAGACCTGCGCGCATCGCTCGACCGCTTTGCCCAGACCTTCGAACAACGCTCGGCCAGCCTGCTGGACAGCGTGTCCGCGCGTCTGGAGGCGTCGTCGGGCGACATGTCGCAAGCCTGGACCGACGCGCTGGCACGCCAGCAGCAGGCCGGCGAAAAACTGGCCGGCGACAACCTTCAGGCGCTTACCGCCGCGGCCGCCAGCTTCGAGCAGCATTCGGCGTCGCTCTTGCGCACCCTGAACGCGTCGCACGCCGCGCTGCAAACCGACCTTGCCTCGCGCGACCAGCAGCGTCTGGCCGCCTGGACCGAAACGCTGGGCGCGATGGGCACCACGCTGCGCCAGGAATGGGAGCAGTCCGGCGCGCAGGCCGCCGTCCGCCAGCAGGAAATCAACGACACCCTGGCGCAGACCGTGCGCGACGTTGCCGAACAAGCCGCCGCGCAGGCCGCCCTGCTCGAAGGCGTGTCGGCCCGCATGGAGGCCGCCGCCAACGGCGTGTCGGACCAATGGACCCGCGCGCTTGCCCGCCAGGAAGAAGCCAGCAGCAAGCTGGCTGCCGGCAACCAGGCCGCGTTGGAAGCCGCCACGGCGACATTCGAGCAACACGCCGCATCGCTCCTGCGCACGCTGGACCAGTCGCACACCGAATTGCAGGCCGCCCTGGCCGCGCGCGACGAAGAACGCCTTGCTGCGTGGAGCAACACGCTGGGCGCCATGACCGCCAAGCTGGGCCAGGACTGGGAACAGGCCGGCGCGAACACCGTCGCCCGCCAGCAGGAAATCAACGACGCGCTCGCCCAGACCGCGCGCGGCATCGCCGGCCAGACCGAAGCGCAGGCCCGGCTGCTGCAAGACGTGTCGACCCGGCTGGAAACGGCGGCGGGCAGCGTCACGCAAGCCTGGACGGACGCCCAGACCCGCCAGGAAGACCTGGGCAAGCAACTGGCCGCCGACAACCAGCGCGCCCTCGAAACAGCGGCGGCCGCCTTCGGCCAGCATGCCGACGCGCTGCTGCGCACGCTGGACCAGTCGCACGCCGACCTGCAGGCCGCGCTGGCTTCCCGCGACGAGGAACGCCTGGCCGCCTGGACCGGCTCGCTGACGGCGATGGCCGCCAAGCTGGGCGAAGAATGGGAACAGGCCGGCACGCAGGCCGCCCTGCGCCAGCTGGAAATCAGCGACGCGCTCAGCCAGACCGCCCGCGACATCACCGCCCAGACGCAGCAACAGGCCGCGCTTCTGGAAACCGTATCCTCTCGCCTGGAGACGGCCGCCGGCGGCGTCACGCAAGCCTGGCTAGACGCGCAGACCCGCCAGGAAACCGTCGGCAAGCAACTGGCTGACGACAACCGCGACGCGCTGCAAACCGCGTCCGCTGCCTTCGGCGCGCATTCGGCCGAGCTGCTGCAGACGCTGGAACAATCGCACACCGCCCTGCAAGCGGCACTGGCCGCCAACGACGAGGAACGCCTGACCGCCTGGACGGCCAAGCTGGCGGACATGGCCAATGCGCTGCGCGCCGAATGGCAGCAGGCAGGCGCGCAGGCGGCCGGCCTGCAACAAGAGATCTGCGACACCCTCAGCCTCACTGCGCAGGACATCACCGCGCAGACGCAGGCCCACGCCAGCGAAACCATCGCCGAGATCGGCCGTCTGGTCGAGGCCGCGTCCGAGGCGCCGCGCGCCGCCGCCGAAGTCATCGGCGAACTGCGCCAGAAGCTGTCGGACAGCATGGTGCGCGACAACGACATGCTCGAGGAGCGCAACCGCCTGCTCGAGACGCTCGGCACGCTGCTGGACGCCGTCAACCACACCGCGGCCGAGCAGCGCACGGCCGTCGATGCCCTGGTGGCGTCGTCGGCGGACATGCTGGAACGCGTGGGTGCGCAGTTCACCGACAAGGTCGAGTCCGAAACCGGCAAGCTCACCGAAGTGGCCTCGCTGGTCACCAGCAGCGCGGTCGAGGTCGCCAGCCTGGGCGAATCCTTCGGCGCCGCCGTGCAGGCCTTCGGCGAATCGAACGACAAGCTCACGGCGCATCTGCAACGCATCGAAGCGGCGCTGGACAAATCCATCGCGCGCGGCGACGAGCAACTGTCCTACTACGTGGCGCAGGCCCGTGAGGTCGTCGACCTGAGCCTCATGTCGCAAAAGCAGATCATCGAGAACCTGCAGCAGCTTGCCGCCCAGCGCGCCACGGCCGGAGCGGAAACGGCATGAGCGAGGATATCGACGGCGGCGTGGAGCCGACGGCGCCGGCCTGGGCCGTCTTTGGCGACCTGATGTCGGTGTTGCTGGGCGCCTTCGTCCTCATCCTGGTCAGCGTCGTCGCCGTGCAGTTGCAGTTGTCGACGCAGCTTGAGGAAGAGGTCAAGCAGCGCCAGGAAGAAACGCAGCGCCGCGAGACGCTGGAACAAGCGCTGGCCGGCCCGCTTGCCGCTGGCCGCGTGACGCTCGTGAACGGCCGCATCGGCATCAGCGGCAGCGTGCTCTTCGCCCTGAACTCCGATCAGCTTCAACCCGAAGGCCGCGAGATCCTGAAAAGCCTGATCGAACCGCTGTCCGCCTACCTGAAGAGTCACAACGAAATCCTGATGGTCAGCGGCTTCACCGACGACCAGCAGGTACGCGAGGGCAACCGCCGCTTTGCCGACAACTGGGATCTTTCCGCGCAGCGCGCCCTCACCGTGACGCGGGCCCTCATTGACGAAGGCGTACCGTCGTCAGTGGTCTTTGCCGCGGCTTTCGGCGCCGAGCAGCCGGTCGCGTCCAACGCGGACGAGGAAGGCCGCGCCAAGAACCGGCGCGTCGAAATCACGCCCGTCCCCAAACCCTCGAACGAAGCGGGTAAGCCCGGTGAGCAGTGACGGCAGCCGCGAGGCGGTCCTGGACCCGCGCGCCGTGCTGGACGGCTGGCGCGCCAGCGGCGCCGACCGCGCCGACCCGCTGCGTTTTCATCTGATCGACGCGCTGGCACGCCGCGCGGCTGCTTATAACGGCCCCGCCCGCGAGCGGATGGATGGGCGGCTGGCCGATCTGATCCAGGCGTACGAATCGGCGCTGACGAACGCGGGCGCCGCCGAGGACCTCCCTGGTTCACCGCCTGTCCCCGAATGCGGCCCCCTCGCCGGCTTGGTCGCCTACCTGGACAACCCCGGTGCACCCGGCCAACCGCAGGCTGCGGACGCGGAAGCCCACCGCGCGTGCGCCGAGCGGCTCGACCCGCTAGGCCTGCGCGCCGCCTATCCCGAGCTGCCGCTCCTCGACGAATTCCAGACGCTCTGGTCCCGCTTCAGCGCCGACCGCCAGGTCCGCCAGTCGCAGGAACAGGTCCACAAGAACGCTGGCCCGCTCAACTCTAATCAACTCGTGCACCGCGCGCTCTCCCTGATGCGCGAAATGTCGCCCGGTTACCTGCAGCAGTTCCTGTCGTACACGGACGCGCTGATGTGGATGGAGCAGATGACCGCGGCAGCCGCCCCGGCGCCCAAGGAAGCGCCCCGCGCCGGCGCCGCCAAGAAGTCCGCGCGCAGTAAGCCCCGCAAGCAAGCCAAGGAAAGCAAGGAATCCGCCTGAGCCCGATTTGCACGCGGCGGCTCGGCGCAGTACGATACGTTCCATATACGAAACATATACGGAACACATCCACCATGGGTATCGTCAAAATTTCCGAGCAGATGCACGAGAACCTGCGCGTTGCCAGCGGCGCCCTCAGCCGCTCCATCAATTCCCAGGCCGAACACTGGATGCGCATCGGCATGCTCTCCGAGCTTTATCCCGAACTGCGCCATGCCGACATCTGCCAATTGCTGATCCGCATCGACCAGGCCGAAGGCTTCACCATCGCCTCCCTCTCGCAAGGGTTGCCGCAACCCGCGCAGCAGGAGGCCGCATAAATGGCCAAGAAGGTTTCCATCAAATCGCCCGCCGACATCGAAATGGCCCGCAAGGCGGGCGCCATGGCGGCCGAAGTGCTGCACATGATCGGCGAACACGTTCGCCCCGGCGTCACCACCGACGAGCTTGACCGCGTCTGTCACGACTACATCGTCAACGTGCTGAAAGCCACGCCCGCCAACGTGGGCTACCACGGCTTTCCCAAGACCATCTGCGCGTCGGTCAATCACGTGATCTGCCACGGCATTCCGTCGGCCAAGGTGCTCAAGAACGGCGACATCCTGAACATCGACGTCGCGGTCATCAAGGACGGCTGGTTTGGCGACACCAGCCGCATGTACTACGTTGGCCAGCCCAGCCCGCTGGCGCGCCGCCTGGTCAACACCACGTATGAAGCCATGCGCGCCGGCATCATGGCCGTCAAGCCCGGCGCCACGCTGGGCGACATCGGCCACGCCATCCAGACCGTCGCGCACCGCGAGCACTTCAGCATCGTGCGCGAATACTGTGGGCACGGCATTGGCCAGATCTACCACGACGATCCGCAGGTGCTGCATTACGGCCGGCCCGGCGAAGGCCTGGTGCTGCAGCCCGGCATGATGTTCACGATCGAACCCATGATCAATGCCGGCAAGCCGCAGACCAAGCAACTGCCTGACGGCTGGACCGTCGTCACCAAGGACCGCTCGCTGTCCGCCCAATGGGAACACATGGTCGTCGTCACCGAGACCGGCTACGACGTGCTGACCACCTGGCCCGACGGCTTCGGCGACTACCCACCCATTCCCTGACCGAAGC
Organism: Achromobacter mucicolens; assembly: GCF_029866465.1. Taxonomy (NCBI): domain Bacteria; kingdom Pseudomonadati; phylum Pseudomonadota; class Betaproteobacteria; order Burkholderiales; family Alcaligenaceae; genus Achromobacter; species Achromobacter mucicolens. The sequence continues at coordinate 3,089,758 of NZ_CP123364.1, forward strand.
GCGTCCTTGCCGCACAGCAAGGACCGGAGTGCGGGGCCGCAAGGGTACGATCAACATCGTGCCCTTGCCGTTTGCGCGGCGCCCGCCGCTCGCTTCCCATGCCTGCCCTGCCCTCCGCCTTCCGCCGCCTTGCGGCGTCGAACCTTGCCGCGCAATTCTCGGAGCAGATCGCGCTGGCGGCAGCGCCCTTGTACGCCGTGCTGACCCTGGGCGCCACCGCGGCGCAGACCGGCTATCTGCAGACCGCGCAAACGCTGCCGTTCCTGTTGCTTTCCCTGCCCGCCGGTGTGCTGGCCGACCGGATGTCGCGCCGGTCCCTCATGACTGGCGCCGAATGCGTGCGCGCGGCAAGCCTGATCGCACTGCTGACGCTTTTGTGGACGGGCGGCCTCAGCTTGCAATGGCTCGCGGCGCTGGGCTTTGCCGGGGCGGTGGGCACCGTCGCCTACAACGTCGCGGCCCCTGCGTTGGTGCCCAGGCTGGTTCCTCCTGCTGAACTGTCCAACGCCAATCGCTGGCTGGAGCTGGCGCGCAGCGCCGCCTTCTCCGCCGGTCCGGCCGCGGGCGGCGCGCTGGTCGGGTGGATGGGCGCATCCACCGCTTACGTGCTTGCCACCACGCTGTCGCTGCTGGCCGCCGTGTTTCTTGCCGGCCTGCCGCAAGATGCGCCCAAGCCCGCCATGCGGCGCCATCCGCTGACCGAACTGCGCGAAGGCGCGGCATTCGTCGTCACGCATCCCTTGTTGCGCCCGGTCCTATTGACCGCCCTCTTCTTCAATACCGCGTGGTTTGTCCTGCTGGCCATCTATGTTGCGTACGCCGTGGACCGGCTGGGCTTGTCGGCCGCGGGTGTCGGCATCACGCTGGGCATCTACGGCGCGGGGATGCTGGCCGGCGCGCTGGCGGCACCGTGGCTCGCGCGCCGGCTGTCGTTCGGCGCGATGATCGGCGCGGGACCGCTATCCGCATTGCTGGCCAGCATCATCCTGCTGACGACGCTGGTCTTTCCGTCGGGCGCCTGGGCGGCCGCGGGCTTCTTCCTGTTCGGCGCAGGGCCCATCCTGTGGACCATCACCACGACCACCCTGCGCCAATCGGTTACGCCCAACGCCTTGCTGGGCCGTGTGTCATCCGTCATCGTGACGGCCAACTTCGGCGCTCGGCCCGTTGGCGCACTGATCGGCGCCACCCTGGCTGCGAAATTCGGCGTGGAAGCCTGCCTCTGGGTGTCGACCGCCGGCTTCTTCATCCAGTTCGCCGTGCTGTTCACGTCGCCGGTGCTGCGGTTGGAAAGGCAGCCGGAGCCGGTGACGTCCTGAGGCCGGGGGAAGTCTTGAGGTTGCGGCCGTCATCGGCGCTTCAGGACGGCATGTCCCGCCAGGCTGAAGCAGCCCATGACAAGGCAATACGCCACCAATGGCCAGACCGTATCGCCATCCAGTATCAGCACCACCAACGTCCCCAAGCCGCCGACGATCACGCTCTGGATGCCGTAGTACAGCGCCACCGCCATCCCGGCCACGTCCGAGAAGCCTTCGAGTGCGCCGTTGGCCGTTACGCCGGCCACCATCACAATGCCCACGGCGATCAGCCACATGGGTAGGACGACGGCGGTGAACCCGGGCGGAATCAGCCCCGATGACAGCGCCAGCACACCCGCCCCGCCTGCGATGACCCAGACGCCACGGACGAAGCAGCCGGCAATGCCCCACCGGTTGACCAACGTCCCGATGAAGCGTGTCGCGAAAATCATGACCAGCGCGACTGACGAGAAGGCCAGGCTGAATGCCAGTTGGCCCCACCCCGCCCTGCCGATCAATATGCGCGGCGCAATCGAGAAGAACACGAAAAACGCGCCCATCGCGGTTGCAAACCCGCCGGTATAGACCCAGAAGGACAGGCTGCCGAGAATGGTCAGGACACGCCGGCCTTGCGGCGCGCCAGCCGCCGGACGGGTCTCCGGCCATCGCAGCCAGGCATGGATAAGCGCAAGCGACGCCAATACGCCCAGCGAGAGAAAGATCGCGCGCCAGCCCCACGCAAGCGCGACGATCGCCCCAAGTATCGGCCCGACCGCCGGCACGAACGCCAGCATCGCGCTGAACAATCCGTAGATGCTGGCGCCTTCCGGCCGGTCCGCGTAGACATCGCGGACCGTGGCAAACACGGCCACCAGCGCTGCCGATGCACCCAGCGCCTGCAGGATCCGCAGGCCGAGAAACGTGTGGCCCCCACTAACGCCCGCCAGCAGGAAGGACGCCACGGCAAACGTCGCCGCGCCGCCCAGCACGACCGGCCGCCGGCCAACTCTGTCCGACAACGGCCCGAATATCAACTGGCCCACACCCAGCACCAGCATGTAAAGGGTCAGCGTCAATTGAATGAGCGCGGGACCGGCGCCCAACGCGGCCGGCATCGACGGCACTACCGGCAAATAAATGTCCATGGCCAACGATGCGAGCAGATCGAAGGGGACCATCAGGACCAGGGAATATGACAGGGAATACGCCCACGCAGGCGCAGATTTGACAGGCATGAGAAAGCCTCCGCACAGAAAAATAATCTGGCGGCGATCTGCCTGCTTTGACCTGAATGAAGATCGAGGAGTGACCGCCGCAACAACGATTGATAACGTCGTTGCGGCTCAGCGATCCGTGGAGGGGCCTGCTCCCATGTGCGTGCTTCTTGAAAGGGCTACGGGCAACATTCTAACTTTCCGCGGTTGCGCAACATGTCGGTTCCTGCGAAACCCGCGATCAAGGCCAAGCAATCCCGCTGACGAACGCCGTGGCCCGCGAGACAACATCGCCGCATCCGCGGCCCATCGTGATCACATGCTCACGGTCTGCCAGCAGCTGCAAGTGCACATTCGTGTTGCGCGCCGTTTTCGCGATCTCGAACGCGCCGGATACGGTCGCGACGTCGTCGTGCCGTGCATGGATAACGAGGCACGGCGCTCGCACCATGTCCATCCGGCGCCGTACCGCGGCCGCCAGCTTACGCATCTGGCCCAGCGCCCCCAACGGCGTGCCAGGCAAGCCCGCGCGGCGCAGCCGTCCCGGCACCGCGCGATGCCGGGCGATGCCCAGCATACGCAACACCGGCAGCAGGAAGGCCGTGCTTGCCCGGCGCGGACCCGCACGGTCGTCATGACGGAGCACGGGCGATAACGCCAGGACGCCGGCTACGTGGAACGGCCGCTCCTGCGCCAGGGCAAGGGCCAGCACGGCGCCCGTGGCGATTCCGCCGACGACGATGCGATCGGTCCGGCAGGCCAGCATGTCTGCCCCCCGGCGCACGCTGGCCAGCCAATCCATCCACCCTGCGCCGGCCAATTCTTGCAGCGACCCGCAATGGCCCGCCAGCTTGACCGCCATGACGCTGTAGCCCTGTTCATTCAGACCGCGCGCCAGTTCGTGCATTTCCCAGGGTGCGCCGCCCAGACGGTGGATCAGCAGGATTCCCGTGCGCGCGCGCTCGCCCTGGCCCACAAGCAACTGCTCGCCGGCCTGGGGCGCCAACGGCGGCAGCGGGCCGTCGCATGCCGTCGCCGTCCGGATGACGGACGTCGCGCACGGGTCCGGACACGCCGCCACCTTGCAGACCCTGTCGATCGTGGTCATGCCGACGCCCCGCCGCGCTGATAGCGTTCGGGCGGCAAGCGTGCGCCCACGGCGACGCGATACGCCTCAAGCGTGCGGAACATCTTTTCTCCCAGGCGCAGATGCGCATCTGCGAACGCCCGCGCGTTGGCCACAATGGTCTGCGCATGCCACGGCCGGTTCCGGATCTGCAGGATGCAGTCGGCATACGCCGCGACGTCACCGGGCGCGGCAAGCCAGCCGGTACGGCCCGGCACGACGATCTCCGGCAGCCCACCCACATTGCTGGCAACGACGGGCCGCTCGCCGGCGAAGGACTCGGGCACGATGCGCGACCAGGCTTCGGTTGCGGACGGAACCAGCACCACGTCCGCGGCGCGGATCATGTCGGGCACGTCGGTCCGGTGACCTGCAAACACAACATGCTCCGCGATGCCCAGATCCACGGCCAGGCGGTACAGCGAATACGCATAGGGTTGTGTGCGCGCGGTTGCCATGCCCACGACCAGGGCCACCGCGGGCACGCCTTGAATGCGCAGGCGTTGCACCACGTGAAGCAGATCGGCCTGGCCTTTCTCCGGGCGCAGCATCCCCACGGTAGCGATGACGTAAGACGCCTTGGGCACCGGTATCCCCAAGCCGCGACGGATCCGCAGGATGGCATCCGTCGCGTCACCGGACCGAAAGAACGCGTCGCCGGCCCACTCCCCGACCACGCTGATCCGGTCGTCCGGCACCAGCCGGGCCGCCAGCAGTTCTTGTTTGCCGACGTCGCTGGTGGCGATGACGTGGTCGCAGCCGAGTTTCCATTCCAGCCGGCGGCGCAAGGATGAACGCATGGGCTTGGCAAAATGACGCGTGCGCACGACGGCACACAGATCCCGGCACAGCGCGGCCGTCTTGGCGTCGGCGCGGCTATGGCTATCGATGACCTGGATGCGCATCGCCTGGACGGCCCGGCGCAGCGCCAGGACGGTCCTGGGCGAGTAGGCAGGGTTGAAGTCAATATCCACGGTCGTCAGCTTGCGCTCGCGCGCGGCGTGACTCACGGCGCTGCCCGAGGGCGACGCAATGGCGACTTCGTAGCCGTGAAGGTGCAGCCAGCTCGCCTGCTCCAGCGTGCGGAATTCCAATCCGCCCAGACTGCGCTCAGCCAGCGTGTGCAGTATGCGCATGATGATCCAATACATTCAGACAGGCCGCCAGCACTTCGCCGGGCGTGATCGAGTTGATGCCGCTTGGCGGATGCCGCGGCACCACGAACGCCGAACCGCGCCGGCGCCAGAACCACTCGGGATTCGCTTCGTTGAAAACGCCCACATACGGCACGCAAGCGCCTTGCGCGATGTGCGAAGGGCCGCAATCGTTGGCCACCACCAGCCGCGCGCGCAGCATGATGGCGCTCAGCTCGGCGATGGGCCGGCAATAGGCAATGGAGAAGTCGGGCCGCTGCATCGCGCGCAGGGCATCCCGCTCCGCGCCTTCCTGCTGGCCCAGCACAAAGAGAAAGCGGGTGCCGGCGCCCAGCAGCGGTTTCAGCCTGTCGGCCAGCCGCAGGTAGTTCGACAGGCTCCAGCGCTTGAAGTCGCCGGCGCCGCCCCCGGGAATCATCACCACGTCGCCGCCCAACGGCACGCGCAGGTGCGGACGCGCCAGCGTATAGAAACAGGCGCGAGTCGCCCCTTCCAGGTCGAATGGCCGGTACGACGCCAGCAAGCGCAGATTGGCCTGGCCGATGTATTCGGTGATGTCCTTGCGATGGCAATGCGTCCAGGCCACGTCGCTGAATCGGGCATTGCGAAAGCCCAACCGGATCGCCGGACGGCGCAGCAGATTGACCACGCCGAATCGCTCGCTGCTGTGATGCAGGCTGACGGACATGCGGGTCTCGGATCTCAGGCTGCGCAGGTAATCGATGAATGTCGAGGCACGTACGAACTCGTCGACCCACGGCAGCGCCCGGTAGAAATTGCCCACGTCGTCACGGGCGACCACCTTCAGCCGGCGCGATGGCCACCATGTCTTGAGCTGATACAGCGTTGGCATGGCGACGATCTGGTCGCCCAGCTGCGGCTGGCTTCTGACATACACAACGATCTCCGACACCTGCGGCCTCCGTATTGACGGCCAGTTGGCCGATGGCCGGCAATGTATCGGGAGGCGTCAGGCAAATTTCCCGGATCTCTTTAACAATTGTGAAGAAGCATTAAGCGGCCCGGCATACCACTGCACAACGCCGGCGGCCGCGCGCGGCGGGCGGGTCGGATCAGGCCGCTTGCCAGCGAATCACGAAGCGGGCGCCGCCCAGCGGGCTCTCGGACACCAGCGCCTCGCCGTTGTGCCATCGCGCCACGCGGCGCACAATCGCCAGGCCCAGCCCGGTACCGCCAGTGCCGCGCGCTCGGCTTTCGTCGAGCCGGATGAAGGGATCGAACACGCGCTCGCGGTCGGCGGGCGGCACGCCCGGCCCGTCGTCGTCCACCGTCAGCACGTACTGCCGTGGCGCGGGGCTGGCAAGTCCGACCTGCACCTGCCCGCCGGCGTGGCGGATGGCGTTCTGCAGCAGGTTGAGCAAGGCGCGCGTCATGTAGCGCGGGTGCAGCCGCACGTCGCCTGCATCGCAGTGCGTCACCACGCACTGCACCCCCGACAATTCGGCCTCGAACGACGCATGCTGCACAACGGAATCGAGCCACCCGCGGGCGTCCTGGGCTTGAAGCGGAATGTCGTCGCTCTTGTGTTCCAGGCGGGCGTACATCAGCAATTCCGACGCCATGCTGTCCAGCTCGGCGACATCGTTCTTCATGTCCTCGACCAGTCGCCGGCGCGCCGCGGGATCGGCCTCTTGCTCGATCATGTCCAGCTCGAACGACAAGCGGGCGATGGGCGTGCGCAGTTCGTGCGATACCGCGTTGGTCAGTTCGCGCTGATTGCTGATCAGCGCGCTGATGCGTTCGGACATCTGGTTGAAGGTGTCGCCCAGCCCACGGATGCTGGAAAACCGCGACAGCTGGGCGCGCACCCGCAGGTCGCCCTGCCCCATCCGCTGCGCGGCGGTCTTCAGCGCCTCCAGGTCGCGCCAGACCGGCAGCGCCCACACCAGCATGAAGGCGCACAACAGCACGCCCAGGGCAGCGTAGATTGCAACGATCACCCACGTGCCGACGAGCGGCTCGGGCGGCAGCTTGACCATCAGCCACTGTGCGCCCGGGCCCGGTATGGCGGCCACGAAGCTCATCAGGTTGTCGCGCAGGAAGAACCCGCCCGCATCGATGGTGCGCCGCTCATCGCGGGTCAGCGCGAAATCCGCCGCGTTGTAGTCGGCCGGCTCCAGCACCTGCAACGCCAGTCCGTAATGCGGCGCCAGCGTGTTGCGCACGTAGTCGGGGCGCGCGTCCGGCGCCACGTGGGCCAGCTCCTGCTTCAGGCTATGCAACTGGCCTCGGACAGCTTCGCGCGTGTAATTGGCCGTCTCCGACTCAAAAAGATAGTTTGCCGCCCGGTCGACGACTTCGTTGGACAGCACGAAGCCAATGGCCAGCACCACGAAGATGCGCAGGACGAACTTAAGCATCGTCCTGCTCGTGACCCTTGGGCGAGAACAGGTAACCCTTGCCCCAAATGGTCTTGATGCGGGCCGGATCCCGCGGATCGTCATCGAGCTTGCGGCGCAATTTGCTGATGCACACATCCACGGTGCGATCCAGCCCATTGAATTCGACGCCGCGCACCGCGTTCAGCAGATCGTCGCGCGTCAACACCTGCCCAGCCTGGCTGGCAAGCGCCCAGAGCATTTCAAATTCCAGTGTCGTCAGGTCGACCTCGACCCCGGCCACCATCACCGCGCGCGTCTGGCGGTCGATGGACAGCGCGCCGAAATCCAGGCGTTCAGGCTGCAGCTCGGTCTGGTTGTGGCGCCGCATCAAGGCGCGGATCCGCGCCAGCAGGACGCGCGGTTCCACGGGCTTGATGACGTAATCGTCCGCGCCGGACTCCAGGCCCAGGATGTGATCCAGGTCGTCTTCGCGCGCCGTCAGCATCAGGATCGGCGCAGTCGAGAACGCACGCAGGTCGCGGCAGACCTGCAAGCCGTCGCGGCCCGGCAGCATCAGGTCCAGGATGGTGATGGCCGGCTCGTGGCGGCGGAACGCATCCACCGCGTGATCGCCGCGATAAGCCTGGGCGACATTGAAACCGTGTTGTTCCAGAAACTGCGCGATCAGGCGCGCCAGCTTCGTATCGTCTTCGACTAACAGGGCCTTGGTCATGGTGGGTAGACAGAGGTTCATGCACCGTCACAGTGCAATGGCGCGGCAAGCATACACCGAAGCCCGCCCGAGGCCGCGTGCGCGACGCCGGCTCCCCACGCTTACCGGTGCAGCCGGCCTCGTGTGGTTTGACGGACTTCTGTTCTGGCTGCGCATTCCCCGATCTGTATCTGGCGGTGGCCCTTGCCGCCCGCTAGACTGCGGCGATCCTGTACTTCCGAACGCCCCGCCGGGCTGGCTGCCATGCTGAAAATTCTGGGTAAGGCCTCGTCCATCAACGTGCGCAAAGTGCTGTGGACGTGTGCCGAGCTGAACCTGCCCTTCGATCGCGAAGACTGGGGCAGCGGTTTCCGGCCAACGTCCGATCCGCAATTTTTGGCGTGCAATCCGAATGCGATGGTGCCGGTGATCCAGGATGGCGACTTCGTGCTGTGGGAGTCCAACACCATCATCCGCTATCTGGCGGGCCAGTATGACGGGCGGCATCTTTATCCGGCCGAGCCCAAGGCGCGGGCCCGGGTGGATCAGTGGATGGATTGGCAGGCAACGGACCTGAACCGGTCCTGGAGCTACGCGTTCATGGCGTTGGCCCGGCAGTCGCCTGCGCACCAGGACGCCGCTGCCATCGACGCGTCGTGCAAGGAATGGGCGCGATTCATGGGGATCCTGGACCAACGCCTTGCCGACACCCGGGCGTACGTGGCGGGCGACACCTTCACGCTGGCCGACATTCCCGTTGGGCTGTCCGTGAACCGCTGGTTCGAGACGCCCTTCAGCAAGCCCGCGCTGCCGTCGGTGGCGGCCTATTACGACCGCCTGGCCGAGCGCGACGGCTACCGGCAGTACGGCCGCAACGGGACGGCCTGAGAACGGGGCGAGACCGGCGCCGGCCGGGCCGGCGCAGTCATCCTTGCTACTTCACGACGCCGCAAACCAGGCGTCCGCCCCCGCCGCCCAGCGGCTCGGGCTTATCGCTGTAGTTGTCGCCGCCCGCGTGGATCATCAGCGCGTGCCCCTTTACGTCGGCCAGCTTCAGATGCGGCGCCAGTACGGTTTTCGTCGCGCTGCCGTCGGCCGCAACGGTGAGGAATGGCAGGTCGCCCTGGTGTCCGTCGGTAGCCATCGGTCCCTTGTGGGCCTTGGTGCCCTTCGGGTCCAGATGGCCGCCCGCGCCGCCACCCGGGGCGGTCTTGCCGTTCACCATGCCCGGCTCGCAGGAGCCTTTTTCGTGGACATGGAAACCCCGCTCGCCCGGCGGCAGGCCTTTGAGGTGCGGCGTGAATTGCAGCCCCTCCTTGGTGTCTTTCAAGGTGATGGTGCCGGCGCTCTTGCCCACGCCTTCTGGCGTCAGGAACGACATCGAGACGTCTTCGGCCAGCGCCGCGCTGGACGCGCCCGCCAAAGCCAGCGCCGTGACAAGCATCGAGAATTTCTTCATGAATTGCCTCCTGGAAAGATGCCCGCGAACTGCGGGCGGCCAACGGAGCGAGACGCGCGCCTCGCGCGATGGGTGGCGCCAATGAAGATAGCACCGGCGCCGGGCGGTCCGCCAGCAAACTTCATTCCTGATACAAGGTTTGACACGGCGTAGGACACCGCGCCGTTTATCCGTTCACCAGCAGGATCACCGCGTGCAGCAGCACGCCGATCAGCCCCCCGACCAGCGTGCCGTTAAAGCGGATGTATTGCAGGTCGCGCCCCACGCTGAGCTCAAGTTCATCGACCAAATGGCGCTCGTCCCAATTCTTGACGGTGCGTGAAATGTGCTCGGTGACGCCCACGCGCAGCCGGCCGGTCAGCCGCCGCGCGCCGCCCAGGATGTGGTTGTTGATGGCCTCGCGCAGCCTCGGGTCTTCGCCCAGCTTGCGGGCCAGCGCCAGCAGCGCGCTTTCCAGGTGCGCGGCCAGCGCGGAGTGTTCGTCCGCCAAGTCGCGCCGCAGCGCCGCATGGATGTCGTCCCACAGACCCTGGACATACTCCTGGACCTTGGGATGGTCGATGGCCCGCTGCTTCAGCGCTTCGACCTGGCCGGCCAGGGCGGGATCCGTCTTCAGACGTTCGATGTAGTTCATCACCCAGGCCTCGTAGTCCCGGCGCACTGGATGATCGGGCTGGGACAGCACATCGCGCAGCTCTTCGACCAGCGCGCGCGCCAGGCGGTCGGCCAGGTTGTCGGCGATGTTGTCGACGGACTTGACCACGTCGACAGCGGCGATGATGCGCGGCCATTCCTTGCGGGCGAACTTCACGAGCAGCGTCGATGCCCGCTCCTTGACGTCTTCCTCGGCCAGATAGCCGCCCAGGCGTTCCAGCGCGGCGTCCAGCAATTCCTGGTGCCGCCCGTCGCGGGTCAAGAGGCCCAGGACCTCGCCCGCCGTGGCGGCCGCGTCCCAGCGGCGCAGATTGCTGACCACGATCTCCTGGATGACGCCCCGCACGGCGCGGTCGTCCAGCAGGTCCAGCGTTTGCAACGCCACCCGGCGCGCGCCGTCGCTCAGGGCGCGGGCCTGGGCGGGCCGCGCCAGCCAGCGGCTGAGCCGCGCGGCGGGGTCGAAGACGCGCAGCTTCTCGATCAGGGTATCGGGGTCCAGGAAGTGATCGCGCACAAACACCGCCAGGCTGTCGCCAATACGGTCCTTGTTGCTGGGGATGATGGCGGTGTGCGGAATGGGCAGGCCCATGGGCCGCCGGAACAGCGCCACCACGGCGAACCAGTCGGCCAGCGCGCCCACGGTGGCGGCCTCGCAAAAGGCGCGCACCCATGCCCACGCGCCCTGCCCGCCCATGACATGGCTGGTGATGAAGCCGCTGACCATGGCCGCCAGCAGCGCCAGCGCCGCGATCTTCATGCGGCGCAATTGCGTGCGCCGCGCATCCAGGGATGGCGCGGCGCGCACGCCGGAGAGCCGGTCGGAACGGAAAGTGTCGGTCATGGAGAATCCGGTGATTCGAGGTGCAAGCATACCAATCGCACGCCGCCCGGCCATTGCGGCCGGGCCTGCCCGAAAGGCCTACTCGCTCAGGAACTCGGACAATGCCTCCAGCCCTTCGATATGGTCGGAAACCACCTTTGCGATGAACGCAATGGGCACCGACAGCAGCGTGCCCCAGATGCCCCACAGCCACGTGAAGAGAAGCAGCACGATGAACACGGCGACGGCGTTCATGCGGGCGATCCGCCCCGACATCCAGGTGGTGACGAGCACGCCGATCAAGAGCGCGATCGCGACCGAACTCATCGAGATCGCCAGCGCCGGGCCAAGTTCTCCGAACTGGACCAGGCCGGCAATGCCCGTGCCGACCGCCGTCATCAGCGGACCGAAGTAAGGAATGATGTGCAGCGCGCCGGCCACCACCGCCCACGTCGCGGCGTTTTCCAGCCCGAGCCAGCGAAACGCCACCCACGACAGCAGACCCAGCGCCACGTTGGTCACCAGCATCATCGCCATGTACATGTGGATGGAGTTGTTGATCTGGTCCAGCATGTGCACGCTGATCTTCTTCTGCGACAGCGTATTGCCCGCCATCTTCACGAACTTGCGCTTGAACGCGTTGCCCGACAGCAGCAGGAAAAAGACCAGGAACACGCACATGGTCGCCTGCCCTACGAAGGTCGCCAGGCCTTTCGAGCCCCACAGCAAGATGTCGCTCAGGCCCGCGTCCGGGTTGGCGACGACGACCCGCCCGCCTGCCTTGGGCGCGCCGGATTCCTGCAGAATGCTTGCTGCATTGCGCAATTTTTCCAGGAACGACCCGTCCCCGCTCAACAGGCCGCCCAGCGTGCGGGACAGCTTGCTCGATATCTCGGGCAACGCATTGATGATGTCGGTGACCTGGTCCTTCGTGAAATAGATCACACAGCCTATTCCGAACGCGATGGCGCCCATGACGACCACCGTGCCCAGCGACCGGGGCACGCGGTACCTTTCAAGCATTGCCACCACGGGGTCCAGGGTGTAGGCGACCACGATCGCCATCACCACCGGCACGATGAATTCTTGCGCAGCCTTCAGGCCGAACAGCACCGCCAGCACCGTTAGCGTCACGAGGCAAAAGCCGCTGACGCGCACGAGCGGTGTCGGCGCGGGCGGCTTGATAAGGCCGGCGTCCTGGGCCGTGACCTTTTCTTCTGGCGGTTCGGGTTTATCGTCGGCCGGCGGGGCCGTCACCGGCTCCGGGCCCTGCCTCGGCGTCGAGGTGTCCACTGGCGTCGCGCTGTCCATCATTCCCCTCACATCCAATTTGCGAAGGCCTTCAGCAAGTCTCGTGCCCGCGCGGTTCAACCAGGGCTTACCGCCAGCAGACCGGGTTCGCCGTCATGCCGCCGCTGCGCGCGTTCGAGGATGAATTCGATCATCATCGCCAGCGCGCGCGGATGATGGCGGTTGGGCATGTACAGCATATACATGCCGCGCCCGAAAATGCTCAACCGCCAGTCCGTCAGCGCCGGTAACAGCTCGCCGCGCGCGATGTCTTCATGCACCACGTAATCCGGAACCACACCCACGCCCAACCCCGCGCGGATGGCGTCGCGCAGGAAGGCGTAGTTGCGGGAAATGACGGTGGGTTCCAGCACCACATGCTGGCGGGGCTGGCCGCCGTAGTAGGCAGACAGGCGCAGCGGCCGCCCGATCACGGCGGCGCTGATGACGGGCGTGCCGGCCAGGTCTTCCGGCCGCTGCGGCAGGCCGCGGCTTGCCGCATAGTCGGGGGACGCGCAGGCCACGTAGCGCACCTGCCCCAGTTCGCGAGCGACCAGATGCTGCGGCGGGTCGGACATGATGCGCACGGCGATGTCGACCTCGTCGCGCAGCAGGTCTTCGACGCTGTTCTCGAACAGCACGTCCAGCACGATGTCGGGGTAGGTCTTCTTGAATTCCAGCAGCCAGGGCGTCATCACGAACTGCCCGTACCCGCTGGGCACGCTCAGGCGCACCTTTCCCTGCGGCGTTTTGCCCAGCGTTTCGATCGACTCGCGCGCGGCCGCCAGTTCGTCCTGAATGCTGCGGCCGTGCTTGTACAGCTTCAGGCCAATCTCGGTGGGCTCCACGCGCCGGGTCGTGCGCCGCACGAGCTGCATGCCCACCGATCGCTCGAGCTGGCTCAGGTGATAGCTGACGTTGGCCCGCGTCATTTTCAGGCGGCGCGCGGCTTCGCTGAGATTGCCCGCGTCCAGGATTTCGACCAGCAGGGTGAGGGATTTGGTGTCCATGACGGCGCTCCTTGCCGTGCATTGTCAAATTTTCTTATCCGGAGTGTCAATTATCGATGCCATTGTCAAGACATCTTTGCTGGGAAAGAATAAAGCCATAACAGACGGGCCACGCCTGGCCCGCCCCAGGCTCCGCTCGCGCAGCCGTCGGCGCTCCGGCATGCCGGCGCGGCGCGCGAGCCGGAAGCCATTAAGGAGACACTGTCCATGACAGACAGCGCAAGCACCGGCGCGGCCCAGACGCGCCGCCATGAAGACATTATGGTCGTCGTCATCGACCATCCTCCCGTCAACGCCCTGAGCGCCACCGTGCGCCGCACGTTGTCCGAGGCCATCGTGCAGGCGCAGACCGACACGCGGGTGCGCGCGATCCTGCTGATTGGCGCCGGCAAGAATTTCATCGCGGGCGCCGACATCCGCGAATTCGGCAAGCCGCCGCAACCGCCCCTGCTGCCGGACCTGTGCAACCAGATCGAAGCCAGCGCCAAGCCGGTCATTGCCGCCTTGCATGGCGCGGCACTGGGTGGCGGGCTGGAGATTGCGCTGGCGGCGCACTACCGGGTCGCGCTGGCCAGCGCCAAGCTGGGCCTGCCCGAAGTGAACCTGGGCCTTTTGCCCGGCGCGGGCGGCACGCAACGCGCACCCCGTTTGATGGGCGCCGCCGCGGCGCTGGACCTGATGCTGAGCGGCAAGCCCCTGTCCGCCGATGCAGCCCTGGCAGCGGGGCTGGTCGACGCCCTGGCCGCCGAGGACGATCCATTGGACGCCGGCCTGGCCTACACGCGGCAGCTGCTGGCGCTGAACGCAGGCCCGCGCCGCACGCGCGACGCGGGTCATGCGCTGGCGGACCAGACTGCGCAACGCGCGGCGCTGGACGCCGCGGCCGAACGCGTGGCCGACACCACCCGTGGCCTGTATTCCCCCGCCAAGATCGTGCAAGCCGTGCGCGCCGCCATCGACCTGCCCTTCGACGAGGGCCTGCGCACCGAACGCGCCCTGTTCATGCAATGCCTGGACAGCCCGCAACGCGCCGCGCTCATCCACGCGTTCTTCGCCGAGCACGACAGCGCCAAGATTCCCGAGCTCAAGGAAGCCCGTTCCCGCCGTCTGGAACGCGTGGGCATCGTGGGCGGCGGCACGATGGGCGCGGGCATCGCCGTGGCGGTGCTGGATGCCGGTCTGCCGGTGGTGATGGTCGAACAGGACGATGCGGCCCTGGCGCGCGGCCGCACCCGCGTCGAACAGGTGTACGACCTGCTGGTCAAGAAAGGCCGCATCACCGCTGACGAACGCGCGGCCCGCCTGGCGCGCTTTACCGGCGCCACGGATTACGACGCGCTCGGCCAGGCCGATCTCATCATCGAAGCCGTGTTCGAGGACATGGCCGTCAAGCAGGCCGTCTTTGCGCAACTGGACCGCGTGGCCAAGCCCGGCGCGGTGCTGGCCACCAATACCTCTTATCTGGACGTGGACCGGATCGCCGAAGCGACGCGCGGGCCCGCCGACGTGCTGGGGCTGCACTTCTTTTCGCCCGCCAACATCATGAAGCTGCTGGAAGTGGTGGTCGGCCGTCACACCGCGCCGGATACCGTGGCCACCGGCTTCGAGCTGGCGCGGCGGCTGCGCAAGATTCCCGTGCGCGCGGGCGTCTGCGACGGCTTCATCGGCAACCGCATCCTGGCCGTGCACCGGCAGGCGGCCGACATGATGATGGAGGATGGCGCCTCGCCGTACGACATCGACGCCGCCGTGCGCGCGTTCGGCTATCCGATGGGTCCCTACCAGATGGCCGACCTGGCGGGTGGCGACATCGGCTGGGCCACACGTAAGCGCCGCGCCGCCACGCGCGATCCCGCGCTGCGCTATGTGCAGATTCCCGACCGCCTCTGCGAGCGCGGCTGGTTCGGGCAGAAGACCGGCCGCGGGTTCTATCTGTATCCCGACGGCGCCCGCCAGGGCACGCCCGACCCCGAGGTGCTGGCCATCATCGACGAGGAACGCCGCCGCGCCGGCGTCACGCCCCGCCCATTCACGCAGGAAGCCATTTTGCGGCGCTATCTGGCCGCCATGGTCAATGAAGCCGCCAACGTGCTGCATCAGGGCATCGCGCTGCGCCCTTCCGACATCGACGTGGTGTTCCTGTCCGGCTACGGCTTTCCGCGCCATCGCGGCGGCCCGATGCACTACGCCGACAGCGTGGGCCTGGCGCAAATCCTGGCCGACATCCGCGGCTACGCGGCCGAAGACCCCGCGTTCTGGAAGCCATCGCCGCTGCTCGTGCAGCTGGCCGAATCCGGCCGCACCTTTGGCAGCCTGAACGCCGCCTGATCCAAACACCTTTTAGGAACCCCAATGCGCGAAGCCGTCATCGTCTCCACTGCCCGCACCCCCATCACCAAGGCGGGGCGCGGCGAATTCAACCTGATCGCCGGGCCCACGCTGGCCGCGCACGCCGTGCGCGCCGCCGTGGAGCGTGCCGGCATCGACCCCGCGCTGATCGAAGACGCGTTCATCGGCTGCGGCTATCCGGAAGGCGCCACCGGCCGCAACATCGGCAGGCAGGCCGTCATCCGTGCCGAGTTGCCTGTCAGCGTCGGCGGCGCCACGATCAACCGCTATTGCGCGTCCGGCCTGCAGGCGATCGCCTCGGCCGCGAGCCGCATTGTGATGGATGGTGCGCCCGCCGTGATCGCCGGCGGCGTGGAACTGGTATCGCAGATCCGCACGCGCGACGACGGCGTCAGCGGCATGGACCCGTGGATCGTGGCCAACAAGCCCGCGCTGTATCTGCCCATGATCGAGACCGCCGACATCGTGGCCGCGCGCTACGGCATCAGCCGCGAGGCGCAGGACCGCTTTGCCGCGCAAAGCCAGGCGCGCACCGAGGCCGCGCAGGCCGCCGGCCGCTATCGCGAGGAGATCGTTCCGGTCACGACCACCATGTCCGTCACGGACCGCGCGACGGGCGCCGTCACCGAGCGCGAAGTGACGGTGGACAAGGACACCTGCAACCGCCCCGGCACCACCTACGAGGCGCTGGCCGGCCTGGCCCCTGTCCGGGGCGAGGGCCAGTTCGTCACGGCGGGCAATGCCTCGCAGCTGTCGGACGGCGCAGCGGCCTGCGTGCTGATGGAAGCCGCCGAAGCGCAGCGCGCCGGCATCCGGCCGCTGGGCGCGTTCCGCGGCTTGGCCATCGCCGGCTGCGAGCCCGACGAAATGGGCATCGGCCCGGTGTACGCGGTGCCCAAGCTGCTGGCCCGCCACGGCCTGAAGGTGCAGGACATCGACCTGTGGGAACTGAATGAGGCATTCGCCTCACAGGCGCTGTATTGCCAGGAAAAGCTCAGCATCCCCATGGATCGCCTGAATGTGGACGGCGGCTCCATCGCTCTGGGCCATCCCTTTGGCGTCACGGGCGCGCGGCTGGCAGGCCACGTCCTGATCGAGGGCCGCCGCCGCGGCGCCCGCTACGCCGTCGTCACGATGTGCATCGGCGGCGGCATGGGCGCGGCCGGCCTGTTTGAAATCTACTGAGAGACCCGCATGGATCTGGAATTCACCCCCGAAGAAATTGCCTTCCGCGACGAGGTGCGCGCCTTCCTGGACGCGAAGCTGCCGCGGCGGCTGTCGGACAAGGTCAGCGAAGGCAAGCTGCTGACACGCGACGACATGACCGAGTGGCATGCCATCCTGAACGCGCAAGGCTGGCTGGCCACGCATTGGCACGTGGAATACGGCGGCACGGGCTGGAGCGCATCGCAGAAGTACATCTTCGATAACGAATGCGCGCTGGCCAACGCGCCGCGCATCGTGCCCTTCGGCCTGAGCATGCTGGGACCCGTGCTGATCAAATACGGCACCGAGGCGCAGCGCCGTTACTGGCTGCCCCGCATCTTGGACGGGTCGGACTGGTGGTGCCAGGGCTACTCGGAACCCGGCGCGGGTTCGGACCTGGCGTCGCTCAAGACCACGGCCGTGCGCGACGGCGACAGCTATGTCGTCAACGGCCAGAAGACGTGGACCACGCTGGGCCAGTACGCCAACATGATCTTCTGCCTGGTGCGCACCTCGCAGGAAGGCCGGCGCCAGGAAGGCATCAGTTTCCTCTTGATCGACATGAACAGCCCGGGCATCGAAGTGCGCCCGATCATCACGCTGGACGGCGAGCACGAGGTTAACGAGGTGTTCTTCTCGGACGTGCGGGTTCCTGCCGAAAACCTGGTGGGCGAGGAAAACCGCGGCTGGACCTGCGCCAAGTACCTGCTGACCTATGAACGCACCAACATCGCGGGCGTCGGCCAGTCCACGGCCGCGCTGGAACGCCTGAAGGCCGTGGCCGCGCGCCAGAAACGGCACGGCCGCCCGCTGGCCGAAGACCCGGATTTTGCCGCGCGCCTGGCGCGCGTGGAGATCGAGCTGGCCAACATGCGCACGACCAACCTGCGCGTCGTCGCGGCGGTGGCTGGCGGCGGCGCGCCCGGCGCGGAGAGCTCGATGCTGAAGATCCGCGGCACGCAGATCCGCCAGGAGATCAGCGCCTTGAACCGCCGCGCCATGGGCCCGTACGCGCGCCCCTTCGTGCCTGAGGCGTTGCACGACGGTTACGACGCGCCCGCCATCGGTCCGGACGGCGCAAATAGCGCCGCGGCGCAGTACTTCAACAACCGCAAGCTGTCGATCTTCGGCGGCTCCAATGAAATCCAGAAGAACATCATCTCCAAGATGATCCTCGGACTGTAAGGGCTGGCCATGAATTTCGAACACACCGAAGACCGGCGCATGCTCTCGGACATGCTGCGCCGCTTTGTCGCCGAGCAATACGACTTCACCACGCGCATGCGCCACGCCGAATCGCGCGAGGGCTACAGCCCCGAGTTCTGGCGCCGCTACGCCGAGCTGGGCGCCATCGGCGCACTGTTCACCGAGGCCGATGGCGGCCTGGGCGGCGCGGGCTTCGATATCTCCGTCGTCTTCGAAGCCCTGGGACGGGGCCTGGTGGTCGAGCCCTTCCTGGACGCCGTGATGGTCGGCAGCGCCATCGCCGCGGCGGGCTCGCCGGCGCAGCGCGAGGCGCTCGACGGCCTGATCGCCGGCAGCCTGACCGCCGCATTGGCCCACGCTGAACCGGCGTCGGGCTACGACCTGAATCAGGTGGCCACGCGCGCCGAACCCAGCCCCGACGGCTGGGTGTTGAACGGCGCGAAGGCCGTCGTCTACGCGGGCGAACATGCCGACCTGTTCCTGGTGTCGGCGCGCACGGCGGGCAATGTTGACGACGAATCGGGCATCGGCCTGTTCCTGGTGACCCGAGGCACGCCGGGCTTGGCGCTGCGGGGCTACGGACTGATCGATGGCGGCCGCGCAGCGGAACTGGTGCTGGACAACGTCAAGCTCGCCCCTGACGCCCTGCTGGGCGAGGCGCACGCCGGTCACGCGCTGCTGGAACGCGCCGTGGGCCGCGGCATCCTGGCGCTGTGCGCGGAAGCCGTGGGCGCCATGGACTGCGCGCGCGACGCCACGCTGGAATACCTGCGCACGCGCCGCCAGTTCGGCGCGCCGCTCGGCAGCTTCCAGGCCTTGCAACACCGCATGGCCGACGTGCTGCTGGAAATCGAGCAGGCCCGCTCGGCCGTCATCAACGCGGCAGCCGCCGTAGACCATCCGGATCGCGCCACGCGCGAACGCGCGCTGTCCGCGGCCAAGGTCACGATCGGCCGCATCGGCACGCTGGTGGCCGAGGAATGCATCCAGTTGCATGGCGGCATCGGCATGACGTGGGAACTGCCGCTGGCGCACTACGCCAAGCGCCTGGTCATGATCGATCACCAACTGGGCGACGAAGACCACCACCTGCGGCGCTACATCGCGCTGGGGCAGGCTTGAGCGCGCAGGCACGGCCATGATCGACTCCCCTACCTCGACCCGCGCCCGCCCCATTGCCGCGCCCTTTGCCGCGCCGTTTCCGGTACGCACAGCGCAGGACGTCCAGCGGCTGCAGGCGCGGCCGCTGGCGGACACGCTGACGGTACAAAGCACGTACGAGATCTTCTGCAATTCCGCCGCCGCGTTCGGCGACAGGCGGGCGCTGACCTTCCTGCGCAGCGCCGACCCGGCTGACGATGCCATCAGCTGGACCTACCGTGAACTGCTGGCCGGCATCCACCAGACCGCCAACCTCTTGCACAGCCTGGGCATCCGCGAAGGCGACGCCGTGGGCGTGCTGCTGCCCGGCTGCCTGGAATACCACCTGGCGCTGTGGGGCGGCGAGGCGGCAGGCATCGTGCAGCCGCTCAATCCCCTTCTGACCGACGACAAGCTGGCGTCCTTGATGACGACGGCGGGCGCCAAGGCGCTGATCGCCTATGGGTCCGACGTGGAATGCGGCTCGTGGTCCAAGGCGCTGCGCCTGATGGAACGCGTGCCGACCCTGAAAACACTGCTCCGCGTGGCCCCGTGGCACGAGCCCGAAGCCGACCGCCCCGCGCTGCCTGACTTCGCGCGCGATTTCAACGCGGCCCGCGCGGCCCAGCCCGCCGACCGCCTGGTCAGCGAACGCGTCATCCGCGCCAGCGATGTGGCTGCCTACTTCCACACCGGCGGCACCACGGGCGCGCCCAAGCTGGCCATCCACACGCACACCAACCAGGTGTTCTCCGCGTGGGCGGCCGTGCAGCTGCAAAACGCCGGGCCGGGCGACGTGGTCATCAACGGCTATCCGCTCTTTCACGTGGCGGGGGTGCTGCCGGCGTCGCTGGCAGCGTTGTCGGCTGGCGTCGAAACCGTCATCCCGACCACCCTGCTGCTGCGCAACCGCGATGTGCTGCGCAACTACTGGCGTCTGGTCGAAAAGCACCGCGCCACCTCGTTGCAAGGCGTGCCGACCATCCTGGCCGCGCTGGCCGAGGTGCCGCTGGACGGCGCCGACATCTCGTCCCTGCGCTACTGCCGCACGGGCGCGGCGCCCCTGCCCGCCGAGCTGGCCGCGCGCTTCAAGCGCCTGTTTGGCCTGCATGTCAGCGAAAGCCTGGGCATGACCGAGATGGCCGGCATCACGTCGATCTCGCCGCCGGGCTGCGAATTTCCGGTCAACTGCGTGGGGTTTCCGCTGCCCTACGTACAGGTGCGCATCGTGGGGCTGGACATGCCCGCGGGCCAGCCCGCGCGCGACCTGCCCGCCGGCACGCCGGGCATGGTGCTCATCAAGGCGCCCAACGTCATCCCGGGCTTTCTGGATCCCGCAGACACCGCGCACGCCTTCACCGAGGACGGCTGGCTGATCAGCGGCGACGTCGGCTTCATGGATGCCGAGGGCCGCCTGCATCTGCAAGGGCGCGCCAAGGACCTGATCATCCGCGGCGGCCACAACATCGATCCCAAGACCATCGAAGACGCCCTGGCCACGCATCCGGCCGTGCAACTGTGCGCGGCGGTCGGCGCCCCCGACGCCTACGCGGGGGAATTGCCGATCGCGTTCGTCACACTGGCCGAAGGCCGTGAGGCGACCGAGGCCGAACTGGTGGCCTACGCCGCCGCGCACGTGGACGAAGGGCCCGCACGGCCCAAGCGCGTGGTGATTCTGGACAGCATGCCCATGACCAACGTGGGCAAGATCTACAAACCCGATTTGCGCCGCCTGGCGACCGCCGTGTCGGTCGAGGCTGTGGTGGCGCGCACCCTGCAAGCGGCTGGCCGCGCCCAAGACGATCCCGTCTTTCGCGTGCTGGCCGATGCGCAACCGGATGTCGCCGTAGAAGCCGGCGCCGGTGCGCCCGCGCCGCTGATCGCCAGCCTGCGCGAGGCGCTGTCCCGGCTGCCTGTCAAAGTCGACGTACGCGATTGACTGGCATCCCATAACAACACCCACCAGGAGACAACACCCATGGCCCGACTGCCCCTGCGACGCGCTTGCCTCGCCGCCCTCACGCTCACCCTGGCAAGCGCCGCCTTGCCTTTTTCCGCCAGTGCGCAGACCGACTTTCCCACCAAACCCATCACGCTGATCGTGCCCTTCCCGGCCGGCGGCTCGACCGACCGGCATCTGCGCATCGTGGCGCAGGATGCCTCGAAGTATCTGGGCCAGCCCGTCATCGTGGAGAACCGCCCCGGCGCGGGCGGCACGCTGGGCACCGCCACCATGGCCAAGACCGCCAAGCCGGACGGCTACACCATCGCCCTGTACACGCTGGCAATGCTGCGCATGCCTTACATGCAGAAAAGCAGCTGGGATCCGATCAACGACTTCACTTTCATCCTGGGCCTGTCGGGCTATACGTTCGGCTTCACCGTCCGCTCGGATTCGCCCTACAAGACGTTCAACGAGTACATCGAGGCCGCGCGCAAGGCGCCCGGCAAGATCGACTACGGCTCGACCGGCATCGGCTCGTCGCCGCATCTGATCATCGAAGAGATCGCCATCAACGCGAACGTCAAGCTGAACCATGTGCCGTTCAAGGGCAACGCCGACATGCAGCAGGCGCTGCTGGGTGGCCACGTCATGGCGCAGAGCGACGCCACGGGCTGGGACCAGTTCGTCGATTCCGGCAAGATGCGCCTGCTGGTCACCTTTGGCGACAAGCGCACGACCCGCTGGCCCGACGTGCCCACCGCGCAGGAGCTGGGCTACAAGGTCGTGTCCACTTCCCCCTACGGTCTGGCCGGTCCCAAGGGCATGGACCCGGCGGTCGTGAAGATCCTGCATGACGCGTTCAAGAAGGCCCTCTTCGATCAGGCCAGCATGGACGTCATGAAGCAGCTCAATCAGGAGCCGGCCTATCGCAGCAGCGAGGACTACAAGGCGTGGGCGCAGGCGACCTTCGTCAAGGAAAAGGACCTGATCGAGCATTTGGGGCTGATGGCCAAGTAACAGTGGCCTGACCGGGCGCAGGGGGTGGCGCTCGTTCGGGCCCGGCAGCCGGCGCGGCGTGCGGACAGATTTTGCATGCAAGAAATGTCCACCGCCGCGCCTGCCTTTTGTTAGACTGGCTGCCCGATGATTTTCCACACCGGCAGCCCCTGCCGCGCCTCATGATCCAGGACGTCCAGCCAGACCCCAGCGCCGACGACATCGCAAGGGAAGTGTCCGCCGCCATCGTGGCGCACAAGCTTCCGCCCGGCACCCGGTTGCGCGAAGAGGCCCTGGCCCGGGTCTACAAGGTCAGCCGCACCAAGATCCGCGCGGCGCTTCTGATGCTGTCCAAGGACAAGCTCATCAACATCGTGCCGGACAAGGGCGCCTTCGTCAGCAAGCCGGATGCGAACGAGGCGCGCGAGGTCTATGCGGTGCGCCGGATTCTGGAGGCCGCGCTGGCCCGCGAATTCGTGGCGCGCGCCGGACCTGACGATTACAAGCGCATCGACGACCACCTGGCCGAGGAACGCCGCGCGCTCGACAGCGGCGACGTGCAGACGCGCAACCGCCTGCTCAGCCATTTCCATATCCTGCTCGCCGAAGCCGTCGGCAATTCCGTCCTGACCGGCATGTTGCGCGAACTGTCGGCGCGCAGCGCGGTGATTACCGTGCTGTATCAGACCTCGCACGACGCAAATTGCTCGTCGCGCGAGCATCACGCCTTCATCGAGGCGGCGCGCGCGGGCGACGCCGAGCGGGCCTGCGCCCTGATGGACGAACACCTGGAGCACGTGCTGACCGCGCTGGACTTCAACGGGGACAAGCAGGCCGGCAGCGACCTCGTCGCCGCGCTGCTGAGCTGACGCCCTTTCGTGCCGCTATCCGGCGCGCAGCAATTGCTCCATGCGCTGCTGCAGCCAGCGCTCGGTCTCGTTGAGCACCGCCCCCTGCATCCATAGCGTGCGCACGGCTAGCATGGGCAGCGCCAGTTCCGCGCAGGGCAGCGGCCTGAGCGTGGTGCGAAAACTCTCGTACTCCGCAATGTTCAGGGGCAGGATCGCAAAGCCCAGCCCGTCGGCCACCATGCCCGCAATGCTGTAGAAGCTGTCGGTGCGCCAGACCGTCGGGCTCAGCACCATGTCCTCCACGCCTTCCATCTGCATGACCAGCTGGCGGTGACGCGCCAGGTCCTCGCGCGACACCTGCGGCAAGCCCGCCAGCGGATGGCCGGACGCCACGAAAATCCCTTGCGCCACGTTGCCCAGGGATTGGTGCGCGAAGTCACTGCCGGGATCGCCCCGGTCGAAGTGGAACGCGATGCTTGCCCGGCCCTGGCGCACGTAATCGGCGACCTCAGTCGCGGTGCCGTTCAGTTGCGTCAGTTCCAGCGCCGGAAACCGCTCGGCCAGTTCCACCACCAGCGCGCCCAGCACGAGATAAGGCAAGGCTTCATCCAGCGCAATGGACAGGCGCGCCTCCTGGCCGCCGGCGAACGCGAGCGCCCGCTGCGACAACCCGCCGGCCTGGCGCAGCAGTTCCTTGGCCTCCAGCAGCATCACCTCGCCGGCCGGCGTCAGCACCGCGTTGCGGCGCGACCGATCGAACAGTTCCACCCCAAGATCCGCCTCCAGCAGCCCCACCGCCGTGCTGACCGCCGACTGCGCGCGCCCGATGCGCCGCCCCGCTGCCGAAAACGAACCCGCTTCCGCGGCTGCCACGAATTGCCGTAATTGATCCAACGTCCACTGCATGCGGTGCTCCTGATTAACCATCTATTTTATAGATGGAATCCAACTTTTTATGGTCAATATCTAGATGGATAATGCGGTCCGTGATCCCGAGCGCGCCCGACGCGCCGGGATCATGGTTTTCAATAAGGAGTAGAACCATGCAGCGGACTCATTCGAACGCTGTCGCCGCGGCCGCCCCCGGCCGCTGGCTCGTGCTGGCCATCGTGTCCAGCGCCTTGCTGCTGATCGTCGTGGACATGACGGTCCTATACACCGCCCTGCCGCGGCTCACCCATGAACTGGGCGTCACGGCCTCCGCCAAGCTGTGGATCGTGAACGTTTACGCGCTTGTCGTGTCCGGCCTGCTGCTGGGCATGGGCACGCTGGGCGACCGGCTGGGGCACAAGCGCCTGTTCATGATGGGGCTGGCCGTGTTCGGCGCGGCCTCGCTGGCTGCCGCCTACTCGCCCGGCGCAATCGTCCTGATTGCCGCGCGCGCGTTGCTGGGCGTGGGTGCCGCGATGATGATGCCCGCCACCCTGTCCATCCTTCGTCTTGCGTTTGCCGACGAGCGCGAGCGCGCTGTCGCGATCGGCGTCTGGGCGTCGGTCGCCTCGGGCGGCGCGGCGCTGGGGCCCGTCGTGGGTGGCCTGTTGCTGGAGCATTTCTGGTGGGGTTCCGTGTTTCTCATCAACGTGCCCATCGTGCTGCTGGCGCTGCCGCTGGCATGGCGCTTCATTCCGGCCAGCCGGCCTGACGCGTCGCGCCCCTGGGATCTGGCCGGCTCGCTGCAAGTGATGGCAGGCATGGTGCTGTGCGCCTACGCGCTCAAGGAGCTGGGCCGCGCGTCGCCTTCCTGGCTGCACGCCGCGCTGGCCTGCGCGGCAGGCGCCACCATGCTCGCCATCTTCGTGCGGCGGCAGCGGCGGCGTCCCTACCCGCTGATCGACTTCTCGATCTTCCGCAATGCGTCCTTCAGCTCTGCCGTGGCGGCCGCGCTGTTTGCCGCAGCGGCGCTATTGGGCATGGAACTCGTGTTCAGCCAGCGGCTGCAACTGGTGCTGGGCATGTCTCCGATCCAGTCCGCGCTCTTCATCCTGCCGCTGCCGCTGGCCGCGTTCGTGGCCGGGCCGCTGGCCGGCCTGCTGCTGGGGCGCATCGGCAGCCGGCGCCTGCTGTTCCTGGCGCTGCTGGTGTCGGGCCTGGGCATGGGCGGCTATCTGCTGACCTACGACGGGGCCGTGATGCCGCAACTGATCAGCCTGTGCGTGCTGGGCCTGGGCATTGGCGCCACCATGACAGCCGCCTCCAGCACCATCATGCAAAGCGCCACCCCCGAGCGCGCCGGTATGGCCGCGTCGATCGAGGAAGTCTCGTACGAGCTGGGCGGCGCGCTGGGCGTGACCTTGATGGGGTCCATCCTGTCTGGCGTCTACGCGCAATCGCTTTCCGTGCCGGCAGGCGTGACGGCCACCGGCGCGGCGCGCGACAGCCTGGACGAAGCGCTCATCGTGGCCGACAGCCTGCCCGCTGACTTGGCGGCGACGCTGGCGTCGCTGGCCCGAAGCGCCTTCGAGACCGGCTACGCCGCGGTGATCGCCACCGCCACGATCATGCTGCTGGGCACGGCCGCGTTCGTGCTGCTGAACCGCACCCGGCGGACAGCGCAACCGGGCTGAAGGCGCGCCCGCCCGGCCACAACGTCAGCACACCGCACGGCCCGCGCCGCTCAGCCGTTGCGGAACGCGTGATCCAGGTCCGCGATCAGGTCTTCCTCGTGTTCCAGGCCAATCGACACCCGGATCAGCCCTTCGGACACCCCCGCCGCATCGCGTTCCTCGGCGGGCACGCCGGAATGCGTCGTCGATGCCGGGTGGCACACCAGCGTTTCCGTGCCGCCCAGGCTGACGGCCGAGCGGAACAGATGCAGGGCGTTGATGAACCGGAACGCGCGCTCGCGGCCACCTTCCAGCACGAAGGCGAAGGTCGAACCCGGTCCGGTGCACTGGCGCTTGTAGACCTCTTGATAGGCGCGGTCCGCAATCAGTTCAGGGTGGAACACCTGCACCTTTTCGTACGGGTTTTCCGCCAGCCACTGCGCGACGCGCGTCGCCGTGCGCGCCGCCTGCTTCATGCGAAGCACCACCGTCTCCATCGACCGCGTGATCATCCAGCATGAATGCGGGTCCAGTTGCGAGCCGAAGGCGCTGCGGATGGCGCGCACCTTCTTGATCAGCGCCTTGCTGCCGGTGACCGCCCCCGCCACCAGATCGCTGTGGCCGCCGACGTACTTGGTCAGCGAGTACACCGACAGGTCCACGCCGTGTTCCGCCGGCTTCTGAAAGATGGGCCCCAGCAGCGTGTTGTCGCATACCGAGATTGGCCGGTAACCATGCCGCGTTTCGAACGCATCCAGCTCGTTCTTCATTGCCTCGAAATCGAACAGCGCATTGGTCGGATTGGCGGGCGTCTCGACATAAAAAAGCTTGACCGGCCCTTTCTCGGCAGCCGCTTCCAGCGCCGTGCGCATGCTGCGGGGCGACAACCCGTCCGCGACGGGGTGCGACCCAATGCCCCACTCCGGAAAGATCTTGCCGATCAGCGTCTCGGTGCCGCCATAAAGCGGCACGGACTGCACCAACTGGTCGCCAGGCCGCAAAAAAGCCATCAACACCGCGCTGATCGCGGACATGCCGCTGGACGTGACCGCCGCGTCCTGCGAGCCGTCCAGCAGCGACAGCCGGTCCTCCACGATCTCCAGGTTCGGATGATTG
This sequence comes from Achromobacter mucicolens, assembly GCF_029866465.1. Taxonomy (NCBI): domain Bacteria; kingdom Pseudomonadati; phylum Pseudomonadota; class Betaproteobacteria; order Burkholderiales; family Alcaligenaceae; genus Achromobacter; species Achromobacter mucicolens. Next base: position 3,116,192 of record NZ_CP123364.1, read on the forward strand.
AACCGGCTGTGCACCAGCCCCGCCGTCTCGCCCTGCGGCAAGGGCTTGCGGCCCGACACCAGGTCAAAGAACGCCGCGCCGTCTTCGGCCGTGCGGAACGCAAACGTGGACGTCAGAAACACCGGCGGCTTGACCGCCCCCTCGGACAGATAGGGATCGTAGCCATAGGACATCATCTGGGTTTCGGCATGCAGGGGACGGCCGAAGATGTCCTTCTTGTGGTAGCTCGAGTACGTCATGGTGTGCCTCTTTCTGGTGTTCCAGCCAAGCGGGCAGGCGCGTCACGCATCTTTCAGACAATAACGCCGGGGCGCGAGCGAGGGGTTGCAGGTTGTGACCCCCGGGAGCGAATGTTTTTTTAATGTACCCAGAATGACAAAAACCTAGGGTAAACACCTTCTATTCCCCAACAAATTGGCGATCTATAAACACACATTGTTTTTTTTATGTGTTTTTAAGATGAAAATCGCACTGATTGGATGCGGCGAAGTCGGGCACTGCTATACCCGCGCCTGGACCGCCGCAGGTCACCGCATCGTCGGCATCTGCGAACTGCGCGCGGACGAAGAAATGGCAGCGCGCGCCCGGGAAGCCGGCGCCGCCCTGCACACCGAACCTGGCCCCTGGCTGGCCGAGGCGGACGTCGTGGTTTCCGCCGTGTACGGCTACAACGCCGCCGAGGTCGCGGCCCAGGCGCTACCGCATATGCGCGCCGATGCGGTTTACGCCGACTTCACCACCGCCAGCGCCCCCGACATGCAGAAGGCCGCAGCCGCCGCTGCCGCGCACGGCATTGCTTTCATGGACGTCGCCATCATGGGCGCCATCGCCCTGCTGGGCGAGAAGACGCCGCTGCTGTGCGCCGGCGATGGCGCGGCGGTTGTGACGGCGCTGGGCGAAAGCGCGGGCGCGACGGTCCGGATCATCGAAGGAAAGCCCGGCGATGCGGTGCGCCTGAAGCTTCTGCGCAGCATCATGACCAAGGGCATGGAAAGCCTGGCGGTCGAATGCCTGGTGGCGGCCGAACGCATGGGCCTGCGCGATTCGCTTTACGAAGTGCTGGCCGACATCGACCGCACGCCGCTGACGGCGTTCATGGATTCGTTCGTGCGCTCGCACGTGCTGCATGCGCCGCGCCGTCTGGCCGAGGTGCGCGAAGCGCGCGACCAGTTGCATGAAGCGGGTCTGGAGCCGCTGGCGCTCAACGGCGTCGAAGCGCTCTTTGCCCGGTCCGCCCGCGGCATCGAGGCCGCGCGCGCGAACGGCGAGGCCCCAGCCGCCGACACCGTCCAGGCGCGCCTTGCCTGGCTGACCACGCTGGCCCGCCAGTCCTGACATCCCACCGCGCCCCAGAGCGCGGACCGAATCCACAATAACACTTAGTGAGGAAGACAATGAAACTGTTCAAGAAACTGCTGGCCGCATCCCTGGTGCTGGGCTGCGCCGCGGCGCAGGCCGCCGACCTGGGCTCGGCGCCGATCACCCTGATCTCGCCCTTCCCGCCCGGTGGCGGCACCGACACGCTGACGCGCATGATCGGCAGCGCGATCAGCCAGGACGCCGGCTGGAACATCGTGGTCGAGAACAAGCCCGGCGCCGGCGGCAACCTGGCGCTGGACGCCACGGCCCGCGCCCGCCCGGACGGCCACACGCTCGTCATGGCGCAGACCGACAACGTCGTGCTGAACCCGTGGCTCTACAGCAAGCTCAGCTACGACACCTTCAAGGACTTCAAGCCGGTGGGCCCCGTGGCCTCCTCGCCCAGCGTCTTCGTCGTGCTGCCCGACTCGCCCTTCAAGTCGCTCGGCGACGTCGTGAAGGCCGCCCAGGCCAAGCCCAACCTGGTTTCGCTGGGGATCCCCGGCATCGGCGGCACCGGTGACCTGACCGGCTATCTGTGGCGCAAGGCGGCCAAGATGGAACTGATGCACGTGCCCTACCGTGGCTGGAGCCAGGCCTTCCCCGATCTGGCCAGCGGCCGGATCGACATGTACGTCGGTTCGGTGGCGTCGCTGCTGCCGCAGATCCGCGGCGGCAAGGTGCGCGCGCTGGGCGTGGTCGCCAATGAGCGCTCGCCCGCCCTCCCGGACGTGCCCACCTTCCCGGAAAGCGGCTTTCCGACCATCAACCAATCGATCTGGTGGGGCCTGATGGCGCCGGGCAAGACGCCCGACGACGTCGTCGCCGCGCTGAACACCGAATTGCAGAAGGTGCAATCCAACCCCGAATTGATCAAGAAGCTTGAAGAGGCCGGCTACAGCGTCCTGAAGGGCTCGCCCGAGGACCTGGCGCGCCGCCACCGCGCCGATCACGACGCCTTCGGCAAGGTCGTGCAAGAAGCCGGCATTCCCAAGCAGTAAGCCCGACACGTATCCATCCAGCGATCAGGAGCAAAGATGACAGGTTTTGAAATCCACGCCCGCCAACGCGCGGTCAGCAAGGAACTCGTCGAGAAATTCCGCCAGGTGCCGGTGGCCAATGTCAGCGACTGCATGTCGCGCATGACGGCCGGCGGCGCACGCCTGCGGCCCATGCACGACGGCACGCCCCTGGCCGGGCCGGCCCTCACGGTGCGCACACGTCCCGGCGACAACCTGCTGGTGCACAAGGCGCTCAGCCTCGCGCAGCCGGGCGACGTCATCGTGGTCGATGCCGGCGGCGACCTGACCAATGCGATCATCGGCGAGATCATGACCACCTATGCCGAGTCGCGCGGCATCGCGGGCATCATCATCAATGGCGCCATCCGCGACTGCGGCACCATCCGCCGCAGCGCCTTCCCCGTCTATGCGGCGGGCGTCACCCACCGCGGGCCGTACAAGGACGGCCCGGGCGAGATCAACTGCGTCGTCGCTCTGGACGGCATGACCATCGCGCCGGGCGACCTGATCCTGGGTGACGACGATGGACTGCTCGCGGTGCCGTACGAACAGGCCGAAGCCATCTATCAGGCGGCAGCCGCAAAGCACGACGTGGAAACCAAGATGCTGGCCGATATCGCCGCCGGCACGCTGGACACGTCGTGGATCGACGCCCGCCTGCGCTCGCTGGGTTGCACGGGAGTCTAGCCATGCGCGATGCGGCAGTCAGCAGGCCCGATCTGCGCGTCGTGCGCCTGGATCTGTGGATCGATCCCGCGTTTGACGAGGCCATCACGCGGGACGCCACGCTGGACCTGCGCGTGCTGCCGGCGCAAGGCGACGCGGTGACCGCGGCCGGCTTGGCCGGCGCCCACGCCGACCACGTCAGCGCGGCCAAGGACGAAGTCCCCGCGCGGTGGCAGGTGTCCGCCGACCTTTTGGCCCAGTGCCCTCATTTGCTGTGCGTATCGTCCGGCGGCGCCGGCTACGACACGGTCGACGTCGCCGCCTGCACCCGTGCGGGCGTCGCCGTCGTGAACCAGGCCGGCGCCAACGCCGCGTCGGTGGCCGAGATGACCTTCGCCCTGCTGTTGTCGCTGGTCAAGCGGTTGGGCGAGTCGGAAGCCGCGCTCAGGGCGGGCACCGCTGTCAGCCGCGAGGCGCTGATGGGCCGCGAGATCGAAGGCCGCGTGATCGGCATTGTCGGCATCGGCGAGATCGGGCGCCGCGTCGCCCGTATCGCGGCGGGATTCGGGTTGAAGGTCATTGCCTACGATCCGCTGCTGGCCGACGCGCAGATCGCCGAACGCGGCGCCGCGCCCGTCAGCTTTGATGCGCTGCTGGAACAGGCCGACATCGTCAGCCTGCACTGCCCGCTGAATGCCGTGACGCGCGGCATGTTCGGCGCGGCCGCGCTGCGCCGGATGAAACGCGGCGCGCTCTTCGTTTCCACCGCGCGCGGCGGCATTCATGACGAGGACGCGCTGCTTGCCGCACTTGAGTCCGGCCATCTTGCCGGCGCGGGCCTGGACGTCTGGCAGGTGGAGCCGCCCCCGCCGGGCAGCGGCCTGCTGCAACGCCACGACGTGGCCGCCGCGTTTCACACGGGCGGCGTCACGCACGAAGGCCGACGCAAGGTGGCGCAGGGCTCGGCCACGCAGATCATCGACATGCTGGCCGGACGCAAGCCCGCGCGCCTGCTCAACCCCGAGGTCTGGCCGCGCTTTCTGGCGCGTCTGGCCGAGCACGGGGTGAAGGTGTAGCGTCCGCCGTTGGTATAGTCGCAGCTTTGAAAACCGGGAAGAGCCAGCCTCCTCATGTCGAGCGCCAGTGATTACGTCTACGGCGAATTGCGCCGCCGCCTGATGGCCGGATCGTTCCTGCCCGGCGAACCGCTGCGCGAGGAACACATCGCCGCCCAGCTCTCGGTCAGCCGCACGCCCGTGCGCAACGCGATCGAACGCCTGATCGCGGACGGCCTGGTCACCCGCGAAGGCCGGCGCGGCGCGGTCGTGCTGGGCTGGCAGGACCGCGACATCGACGAAGCCTTCGAGCTGCGCATGCTGCTGGAACCCTACGCCGCCAAGACCGCCGCCGAGCGCGCCACGCCCGAGCAGATCGACGAGCTGGAACGCATCAACCAGTGCATGCTCGACGCCGTGAACTCCGCCGCGCCCGACCACGTCGCCCAGGTCCAGCATTACAACAACCTGTTCCACCACGCCCTGCTCGAGGCCGCGCAGTCCGCGCGCGTGCGCTCCCTGGTCGAGAACCTGCTGGACATGCCGATCATCATCGGCTCGTTCTATTTCTACGGCCGCGAAGACATGCTGCGCAGCGTGGAACACCACCGCCAGATCATCGCCGCGATCCGCGCGCGCGACCCCGAATGCGCGCAAATCGCGGTGCGCTTTCACCTGGCTTCAACGCATCTACTGTTCCGCTCGCACCGGAAGGACGGGAAGACGGGCGGATAGGCTCGCGCAGGCCGGCGGCCAGACGCCTTAGATCTGTCCCGGCACCACCCGGTTGCGGCCCTGCCGCTTTGCTTCATACAGGCCGCGGTCGGCCGCCTGGATCAGCTCCGTGCACGGTTGCCCGTCCAGCGGCACGGCGGTCGCCAGGCCGATGCTCACCGTCAGCCACGGCCCGAAGCCCGCGTCGCGTTGGGGAATCTGCATGGCTTCCACTGCGCGGCGCAGCTTTTCGGCGGCCAGGCGCGCGCTGCCGCCGGGCGTGCCCGGCAGCACCAGCGCAAATTCCTCGCCGCCAAAACGCGCCGCCAGGTCGGTGGACCGGTCGCAACTGGCGAAGATGGTGTTGGCGACGCGCTTGAGGGCTTCGTCGCCCGCAATGTGGCCGTAGGTGTCGTTGTAGGACTTGAAGTGATCCACGTCGATCATCAGCATGCTGATCTCTCGGCTGTCCCGGCCAGCGCGCTGCCACTCGGCATTCAGATACTCATCGAAATAGCGCCGGTTGCCCAGCCCGGTCAGGCCGTCCGAATTGGTGAGCCGGCGCAGTTCCATGTTGCTTTCCAAGAGTTGCTGCTGGCTCTGGCGCAATGCCTGATAGGCTTCGTCGCGCTGCACCAGCGCCATGTAGGAACGCGAGTGGTAGCGGATGCGCGCAATGAGTTCGATCGAATCCGGCAGTTTCACCAGGTAGTCGTTGGCCCCCGCCGCGAAGGCTGCACTCTTGATGGCGGGATCTTCCTTGGTGGACAGGACGATGATCGGGATGTCGCGCGTCACGGGATGGCCGCGGTATTCGCGCACCAGGGACAGGCCGTCCACGCCGGGCAGCACCAGATCCTGCAGGATGACCGTGGGCCGCGTCTGGATCGCCACGCTCAGCGCCTTGTAGGGATCCGAGCAATAGTGGAAATCAATGTTGGCTTCGGGCACCAGCGCGCGCCGGATGGCTTCTCCCACCATGACCTGGTCATCGACGAGCAACACCATCGCCCCGTGCGAATTGAGATCCGCGGAAACCGTGTCTTCAGGGGATGGCAGCATAGTGGGTCCTTGATGTCCTACGTTGTGCCGCGCCTCAGGCAAACGCCCGGATGACGCGAGACGCAATTTGATCGAGCGGCCGAATCTCGACCGCGGCCTTCATGGCGGCAGCCGCTTTCGGCATGCCATAGACTGCGCTGGTGGCCTGGTCCTGCGCGATGGTGAGACATCCGCGTTCGCGCAGCGCCTTCAGGCCGCGCGCCCCGTCCTGGCCCATGCCGGTCAGCAGCACGCCGACCGCAATGCCGCGCCAGTGCTGCGCCACGCTATGGAAGAAAACATCGATGGAAGGCCGATACAGGCTTTCGCGGGGGCAGTCGGTGTACCGCAGGGTACCATCCTCGCAGAGCGCCAGATGATCATCCGTGCCCGCGAGCAGCACCTGGCCGGGCAGCGGCGACTCGCCTTCGCGCGCCAGCCTGACGGGCAGCGGCACCTGGTCATTGAGCCAGTCGGCCATGCCGGCCGCGAACGAGGCGTCCACATGCTGCACCAGCACGATGCCGGCCGGAAAATCCAGGGGAAGATCGCGCAGCAGCTGCGCCAGCGTGGCCGGGCCGCCGGCCGAAGCGCCGATGGCAAGCAGGCGCCGCGCGCCGGCGGACGCGGCGGGCTTGCTGACCGGGCTGAGCGCCGGCCGGTTGCCGTAGCGGCCGATCAGCCAGCCGATGTTGCGGATCTTGCGCAACAGCGGCGCCGCCGCCGTGCGCATGTCCGTCGCGCCCACCATGGGCGTGTCCACGGCATCCAGTGCGCCGTGCCCCATGGCATCGAAGACGCGCGAGGTATGGCCCGCCACGTCGGAGGTCACCACCACGATGGCGCAGGGCGTTTCCGCCATGATGCGGCGAGTGGCCTCGACGCCGTCCATGACGGGCATGATGAGGTCCATCAGCACGACATCGGGACGGTCGCGCGCGCATTGCTGCACAGCCTCCAGGCCGTCGGACGCCGTCCAGGCAATCTCCAGCCCCGGTTCCAGCGCGATGACGCGCCGCAGGACTTCGACGGCAAGCGGCATATCGTTGACGATCCCGATTCTCACGTCCGAGCCTTCCCGATGAGGTCTTCCACGGCGTCGAGCAGCGCATCATCGTGAAAGCTGCCCTTGGCCAGATAATAGTCGGCGCCGGCGTCCAGCCCGCGCTGCCGGTCCTCTTCCCGGTCCTTGTACGACACCACCATGACGGGCAGCGCCTGCAGCCTGGGGTCGGCCTTGATGCGCGTCACCAGTTCGATGCCGTCCATCCGCGGCATGTCGACATCGGTCACGATCAGGTCGAAGTCCTCGTTGCGCAACATGTTCCAGCCGTCCATGCCGTCCACGGCGACTGCCACATCGAACCCGCGGTTCAGCAGCAGCTTGCGCTCAAGCTCGCGAACCGTCAATGAATCGTCCACCACCAGCACGCGCTTGCGGCGGCGCGCGGCCGTCGCGCCCGCCCCGCTGTCCACCCGCGACAGGCGCCCGCCCTCGATAAGCTTCTGAACGGACACCAGCATGTCCTCGACGTCCAGAATCAGGAGCGGCGTGCCGTCGTCCATCAGCGAGCCGGCCATGACGTCCTGCACCTTGCCCAGCCGGGGGTCCAGCGGCTGCACGACCAGCGTGCGCTCGCCCACGTAACGGTCGACGGCGATGCCGTAGAGGCGGTCATGATCGCCCACCACCACCACGGAGAAGGTATCGGCGGCCGGGGCGGCCTCGCCGGCGCGCAGGATCTGCCGCGCCGACACCAGGCCGATCTGCCGCCCCTGGAAACGGAAGTGCTGTTGGCCTTCCAGCTGCTCGATGTCGGTGGCGTCCACCTGCAACGCGTGGCTGACGTAGGCCAGCGGAAATGCGTAGATCTCGTCCTGCACCTGGACCAGCAGGCTGCGCACCACCGACAGCGACAGCGGCATCTCCAGCACGAAACGCGTGCCCCGCCCCTGCTGCTGGTGGACCCGCACGGCGCCGCGCAACTGGCGCACCATCGTCTGCACCACGTCCAGCCCCACGCCGCGCCCGGAGATTTCAGTCACCTCGTCGCGCGTGCTGAAGCCCGAGAGGAACAGGAATTCCAGCAGTTCGGCTTCGCTCAGGCGCGCCGCGGTCTCGGCGTTGGTCAGCTTGCGTTCGACCACTTCCTCGCGCAGGTGATCCAGCGATATGCCGGAGCCGTCATCGGCCAGTTCGACCAGCAGCATCCCCGCCGAGTGGCGCGCGGACAGCGTGATCAAGCCCTCGGCCGGTTTGCCCGTCAGTTCGCGCTGCGCGGGGGATTCGATGCCGTGGTCCACGGCGTTGCGCAACAGGTGCATGAGCGGCGCATCCAGTTTTTCCAGGATGTCCCGGTCCACCTGCGTGTCTTCGCCCTCGATCTCCAGGCGGACCTGCTTTCCCAGCGAGCGGCCCAGGTCGCGCACCATCCGCGCCATGCCGCCCACGCCGTCGCCAAAGGGCCGCATGCGGCACGCGAGCGCGGTGTCGTACAGCCGCCGCGTCAGGTGGTTCATCCGCCAGCCAAATTCGTCGACTTCGCTGGCGCGCAGCGTCAGTTCCCGCTGGCATTGTTCGAGGATGCGGTGGGCATCGTCCAGCGCCGCCTGGCCGCGCGCATCGAGCTGCTGTTCGGCCAGCACGGCGCGCACCCCGTCCAGCGCGTGCGCCGCGCCCGCCTGCAGCCGCCGCAGCCGCAGCATGGCGGCGCTGAAGGGGCCTACCCATTGCGACTCCACCAGCGTTTCGCTGGACAGGCCCAGCAGCTTGTTCAACGTATCGGCCGTGACTCGCAGCACCCGCTCGCCCTCGCCCGCGCTGCGGTCCGAACTGCGGCGCGCGGGCGGCACCGCGGCGGCCGCGTCCACCACTTGGGGCTTGTCTGCGGGCGCCGGGGCTGCCGGGACGGGCGCATCTTCCGTCAGGCGTATCGGCGGCAGATGGCCGCTCGGCCGGGAAGGACGCGCCACCGCCGCCGACGACGTGGCGGGCAGATTGGGCGCGCTGCTCAGCCGCGCCACCAGGTCGCCGATCTCGGCATCGAGCTCCACGCCGGGCGTGGCCACGCGTTGCAGCAGGTCCGTGCCCAGCAGCAAGGCGTCGATGTCGCCGGCCTGCAGACGCAGGTGGCCCTCCTGGGCGGCCACAAGGCAGTCTTCCATGGCGTGCGCGATACGCACGGCCGGATGCAGGTCCACGATGCGCGCGGCGCCCTTGAGCGAGTGGGCGGCGCGCATGCAGGCCTCGAGCTGCGGCGCGGATGTGGGATTTTTCTCCAGGGCGAGCAGCCCGTCGTTGAGCACCTGCACCTGGGTGCGGGTCTCGATCTGGAACAGTTCGAGCAGCGAGGCATCGCGCATCTGATCGGGATTCACGCGAGGCTCCGTTCCAATGCCTGCATCAGCAGGGTTTCATCCAGCACGCCCACCGCGCGGCCGCCGCAGCGCGCCACGCCGCGCGAGTACTTCAGGCTGGCGCCTTGCACCGTCGAGGGCAGCGGCTCAAGCGCGTCCAGGTCCACCTCGTGCATGCCCTCCACCTCGTCCACCGGCAGCACGACGGCACGGCCCGCGCCGCCGAATATCAGCATGCGCGCCGTGGCAGGCCGCTCGCGGGCCTGCGGCGCCGAGGCGTCCAGTCCCAACAGGCGCGTCAGCGATACGCAGACAGTCAGCGTGCCGCGCACGTTGGTCATGCCAAGCACGGCGGGATCACGCCGGTGCGGCAGGCTGATGATGCCCCGCGTGCCGGCAACCTCGTCCAGCGATCGCGTCGGCAGGCCTATCCATTCGCGATGCAGCCTGAACACCAGGAGCGACGACAGGTTGGCCGCGTGCTGCGGTGGCGCGGCTTCCTCGTCTTCCTGCATGGCGGGCGGCAGACGGTCAAGGATGCGCTTGGCCGCCGCGGCATACACCGGACAGTTGCGGCAATGCACGTGTTCGGCCAGTTGCCCGCAACTTTTGTCGCCGCGGATGCCGATGCGGTTCCAGCAGTCGTCCACGCCAGAAAGCGATGCCATTGCGTCAGTCACGTCGCGCCTCCCCGCGCGCTGCGCGCGCCTGCAGGCGGCGGGCGCCCTCTTGATCCCCGTCCGAGGCCACCAGCGCGGCCAGATGCAGCAACGCCTCGCGGTGGTTCGGATCCAGGTAGAGCGCCTTGCGGTAGGCGGCCTGCGCCTGCCGCGACTGACCTTGCGCATCCAGCAGCAAGCCCTGCAGATGCAGGGCCTCGGCGCTGGCGCCATGAATGTCCAGATGCGCCTGGCACTGCGCCATCGCGTCGCGCACCCTGCCCAGGTCGGCCAGCGCGGCGATCTCGCGCAGCGATGCCTGGGCCGCCTGTCCCGCGCCTTGGGCGGACGGCGCGTCGGCTATCGCGGCATGCGGCACGGGCAGCCGGGGCGCGGGCGTCTGCGCCACCGGGCGGCGCGGCGGCGTCCAGGCATGCACGAGCGGCCGCTGGCCGGTCAGCGGCGCGCGCGCGGGGGTCGGCAACCCGGCCGGCGCCGGCGCGGGCGTGGCGCGAAATGCAAAGGACCGCGCCAGCGGCACCGCCGGCAGGCGGCGGCCCGTCAGAAGACTGGTTTCGGCGGGTCCCACGAACAGCAGGCCGTCCTCGCGCGCGAACCGGCGGAGCACTTGCACGGCGCGTTCCTGCGTAGCCATGTCGAAGTAGATCAGCAGGTTGCGGCAGAACACGAAGTCATACGGCGCGGCCCCTGCCAGGAGGTTTGGATCGAACAGGTTGCCGGGCTGGAACCGGACCTGTCCACGCACCCGCGCCGCCAGCTGATGGCCTTCCGGCACTTCGGAAAAATGGCGGTCGCGAAACGCCAGATCGCCCCCGCGAAACGAATTGCGCCCGTACACGGCGCGCTGGGCAAATTCGACCATGCGCACGCTGATGTCCACCGCATCCACCTGGAACCGATGCGCCGGCACGCCCGCATCCAGCAGCGCCATCGCAATGGAATACGGCTCTTCGCCGCTGGAACACGGCACGCTCAACACGCGAAGCACACGGCCCTCGCAGCCCGGCGCAAACAGGCGCTCGCGCGCCAGCGTCGCCATGGCGACTTGGGATTCCGGATAGCGGAAGAACCAGGTCTCCGGCACGATCACGGCTTCGATCAGCTGCTGCATCTCGTCGGGCCAGGCCTGCACGCGCATCAGGTAGTCCTGCTCGTCGTCCACGCCGGCCGCGTGCATGCGATGCCGCACGGCGCGCTCGACGGCCGCCTGGCCGATGGACCCGCTGTCCAGCCCAATGCGGCGCTTGAGCAGCCCGCTGAACTCCTCGATCAGGCTCATGGCTGCGCCTCAGTCATCGAAGCCTCGCCGCCAGCCGGAAACAATATTGCCCGCACGAAATCGGGCAACAGGTCATCCACGCTGACGGCTTGCACCATGCCGTGCGCGTCGGACAGAACGGGACCCAGGTAGCGCGCCTCGGCATTGTCCAGCGCATGCGGCTGAAACGCCGCCGGGTCGTAGTGGACGGTTTCGGTGGCCTGCTCCAGGATCAGTCCAAGCAGGCGCTCGGCGCTGGCGGGACCAGCGCGGTAACGCACCAGCGCAAGCCGCGTGCTGGTCACTGCGGCGCACGCCCCTGCACCGGCCAGCGCGCTCATGTCGATGATCGGCACCGCCGTGCCGCGGCGCGCCATCATGCCCGCGACCCAATGCGGCGCGCCCGGCACCTGCTTGAAGACGCGCAGCCCCAGCACTTCGGCGATGTCCGCGGCGTCCAGCGCATAGCGGTCTGCGCCAATCCTGAATAGCAGGTACAGCCGGCGCGCCGGGCCGGCATGGCCCGCGGCGGCACGTGGGCGGACGGCGGAAGCAGTCATGGACGCAATCACACCTTGAAACGCGACACGCCACTGCGCAGGTCATTGGCCACCAGCGTCAGTTCTTCGATGGCAAGGCTGGACTGCCGCAGCGACTCAACTGTCTGCTGGGCCGCGTCGCTGAGCTGCTGCAAGGCCTGGTTGATCTGTTCGGCGCCGGTGGCCTGGGCCTGCATGCCTTCGTTGACCATCTGCACGCGCGGCGCCAGCGTCTGCACCTGCTGGATGATCTGCGACAGCTGGTCGCCCACCTGCTGCATGTCGGCCATGCCGCGGCGCACTTCCTCGGAAAACTTGTCCATGCCCATCACGCCGGCCGACACCGACGACTGGATCTCGCGCACCATCTGCTCGATGTCGTAGGTGGCCACGGCCGTCTGGTCCGCAAGCCGGCGGATCTCGGTGGCCACCACGACAAACCCGCGGCCGTACTCGCCGGCCTTCTCGGCTTCGATCGCCGCGTTCAGCGACAACAGATTGGTCTGGTCCGCAACCTTGGTGATCGTGGTCACCACCTGCGTGATGTTGCCGGCTTTTTCATTCAGCACCGCCAGCTTGGCGTTGACCGAACCCGCCGCCCCGACAACGTTGCGCATCGTGTCTTCCATGCGCGCCAACCCCACCTGGCCGCTGCCCGCCAGCGTGGCGGTCTGCTCGGCCGCGCTGGAGACTTCGGTCATGGTGCGCACCAGTTCGCGCGACGTTGCCGAGATCTCACGCGAGGTGGCGCCGATTTCCGTCGTGGTGGCGGCCACTTCCGACGCGGTCGCCTGCTGCTGCTTGGACGTCGCGGCAATTTCCGTCACCGACGTGGCCACCTGCACGGCCGACCGCTGCGTCCTGCCCACCAGGCCGGTCAGTTCGTCGACCATGCCGTTGAAACCGGTTTCGATGGCGTTGAATTCGTCCTTGCGCGCCAGCTTCAAGCGCCGGGTCAGATCGCCGCTGCCGGTGGCTTCCAGCGTCTTGACGATGTCGCGCATGGGATTGGCGATGGCGCGCATGAGCAGGTAGCCGCACACGATCGACGCGGCAATGGCCATCACCAGCGACACCAGCATCCCGGTTTCGGCCGCTTCCACCGATTGCTGAATGCTGACCGCGGCATCGTCGGCCTGCTTCTTGTTTTCGCTCACCATCCTTGCCAGGACGTCGCGCCCCCGGTAGAACGAGGGGCGCAGCTCGGTCACAATGCGTGCCTGAGCGCGGGCCGGTTCGGCCAGCATGGCCGGCGAAAGAATATCGGCGCGAATGCGCTTGTACTCCTGCAGTTCCTTCTGGAACGCGTCGAACATCTGCTGATCGTCCTGCCGGGAAATCGTGCGCCGGTAGAACTCGATGTGCTCGTCAAGCTGCTGGTCGTTACGCGGCAGGGCTTCCAGCGCGACACGACGGTCGGCCTCGGTCGGCGCATTGAACGCGTCCTGCACCACGACGAAGCCAGCGAACCACGACGCCCGGATCGACGTGCTGTAGTAGATGCCAGGCACGGCGTCGTCGTTGATCATCTGGGCTTCGGCTTCGACATGCAGGAGCCGCCGGTAGTCCACCACCACCATCAGCGTCATGATGGCCAGAATGGCCAGGAAACTGACCAGGATTCTTTGGCGGAGCGTCACATTCTTCATACCGGGAGACCTTTGTCCTAAATCGACTCGTCGACGCCCTGCCGGGACGCCCCTGGGTTATTCCCGCGCCAGCCACGCCACAACCGGCGCTTTTTACGGGAATATGGGAAATTTCGACAATTATTACAAAGGTGCCGCGCCGCAGCCATGAAAAACGCGGGAAAACGCGAAACATGGCGGCCTTGTCGGAAAAAAGCAAAGGTCTCTTACATAAAATCAATCGCGCGCGTGTCCGAACGGTTACATCTGCGGTCAGCCAGCGGCGCGCCACAGCGCGACCGGCGGCCGGTCCTGCACCCAGTCGCGGGCCTTTTCATAGGCGTGCGCCAGTTGCAGCACAGCCAAATCGCCCCGGGGCGGACCGATCAGCTGCATGCCCATCGGCAGCCCATCGGCATTGAAACCCACCGGCACGCTGATGACCGGGCAACCGGCCAGCGTCCAGGGCGTGACGGTTTCCATCCAGCGGTGATACGTATCCATGGGCCGGCCTGCGATCTCCTTGGGCCAATCCAGGTTGACGTCGAACGGGAACACCTGCGCGGACGGCACCGCCAAAAAGTCCACGTCTTCAAACATGCGCAGCACGGCCTGATACCACGCACTGCGCTCTTCCGTGGCCTGATAGACCTGCCGGGCCGTCATGCCTTCCAGCCCTTCGACCTCCCAGATCAGCGCGGGCTTGACCAGCTTTCGCGTGTCGGGATTGTGGACCAGGTCGTGGAACTGCCCGCCCACCATCAGGTGACGGTGCGCCAGCCAGATGCGCCACAGGCGGTCGCCCGCGAACGGCACCCGGTAGGCGTCGACCTGGCAGCCGGCCGTCTCCAGATCCTTCAGCGCCTGCTCGCACAGGTCCAGGATGCCCGGCTCCATCGCCAGGTAGCCGTCCCGATCGCCCAGCCAGCCCACCCGCTTGCCGGCAAGGTCCACGTCCAGCGGCTGCGCGTACAGAGCCGGATCGTCCGTCAGCGACAGCGGCGCGCGCTTGTCGTGGCCGGCGATCACCGACAGCAGCAGGGCCACGTCGCGCGGCGTGCGGCCCATGGGGCCTTCGTAGGACAGTTGCTTGAGAAAGACTTCGGGCGACGGGCCGGACGGCACGCGGCCGGCCGAGGGGCGCATGCCGTACACGTTGCAAAAGGCCGCCGGGTTGCGCAGCGAACCGCCAAAGTCGCTGCCGTCCGCCACAGGCAGCATGCGCGCGGCCAGTGCCGCCGCCGCCCCGCCGCTGCTGCCGCCCGCCGTCTTGGTGGCGTCGTAGGGATTGCCGGTGGCGCCATACACGCGGTTGTAGGTGTGCGAGCCCAGACCGAACTCCGGCACATTGCTGCGGCCGATGAAGATCGCGCCGGCGGCGCGCATGCGCTCGACCAGGATGGAGTCATGCTGCGTCACCGTGTCCTTGTAGACCAGCGAGCCCATCGACGTGACCATGCCGCGCACGGCGGTCAGGTCCTTGGGCGCCTGCGGCATGCCATGCAGCCACCCCTGCCACTGCCCCGCCGCCAGCTGCGCATCACGCGCATCGGCTTCGCGCAGCAGCTCGTCGCTGTCGCGGCGCGCGACGATGGCGTTCAGCTTGGGATTGACCTGGTCGATATGCGCCAAATACGCCTGCATCACTTCGCGGCAGGACACCCGGCGGCCACGGATGGCGTCCGACAGCGCATGCGCGGGCATGGCCACGATGTCATTGAGCGGGGCGGAAGTCGGCATGGCTTTTCGTCTCCTGGGCGCGCGCCACGGATCCGCCGGGCGCGCATGTTGTCATGGGGCGCAGCGCGGCGGCCGGCCGCGCGCATCGCGACAATACTACGCAAATCGGCGGCGCCGCGCCTGGGAAAAGCGCCGGATGTCAGGCGCGGCGGACGCCGCCAAGGTGCCAGCCCGCACGGCTCCATCCTGGCAATTTCCGCCAGGCGAGTCTTAACGATTGGCTCAAGCAACCCTGCTGACAATTGCGCCAGGTCAAACCAAGCGATTCGCCCCCCGTCCTAACATCGCCTCCTGCCATCCCGCCCGGAGATCCTCTTGACCACTAGCGCCCCCGACGACATCTGCACCGAAGCCGAAATCCAGGACATGGTCCACACCTTTTACGGCAAGGCGCGCGCCGACGAAGCCCTGGGCCCCATCTTCAATGGCATGGTCCACGACTGGGACGAACACCTGTCCACACTCTCGGATTTCTGGTCCGCCGTGATTCTGGGCACCCGGCGCTTCACGGGCATGCCCATGCCCAAGCACGCGGCCATGCCCAACCTGAAGGCCGAACTCTTCGAACGCTGGCTGGTCCTTTTTGGCGAAACCACCGACGCCCTGCCCAATCGCGCCCTGGCCGACGCCGCACAGGAAATGGCCAGGCGCATGGCCCGCAGCCTGTGGTACGGCTACCAGTTGTCTCGCGACCCCAACCAGCCGCTGACCGAACTGCGGCCCGCCTGACGCCTTGCAAGGTCAGTCCACCCGCCACCACCCCGGCAACAGCCCGCGCACCTTGGCGCGCCGATAGCGGTCATCGATGAGGTGCACCGTGCCCTCATCGTGTTCGGTCCGGATCACCCGGCCGGCCGCCTGCACCACCTTCTGCATGCCCGGGTACAGGTACGTGTAGTCGTACCCGTTCTCCTCGCCATAGCGCATGTCCATGGCGCGCTTCATGTTCTCGTTCACCGGATTGACCTGCGGCAGGCCCAGCGTCGCAATGAAGGCGCCGATCAGCCGCTTGCCCGGCAGGTCCACGCCTTCCGAGAACGCGCCGCCCAGCACCGCAAACCCCACCCCCTGCCCCGTTTCGGTGAACCGCGCCAGGAAGGCCGCCCGCCCCGGCTCGTCCATGCCCGGCGTCTGCAACCAGATCGGCACCTGCGGATGGCGCTCCCGCATCAGGTCGGCCACGCGTTTCAGATAGTCGAAGCTGCTCAGAAAGCCCAGGTAATTGCCCGGCCGCTCGGCGTACTGGCGCGCGATCAGGTCCGCGATGGGCGCCAGCGAACGTTCGCGATCGCGAAAGCGCGTGGACACGTTGCCCACGACCCGCACCGCCAGCTGGTTGGCCTTGAACGGCGCGGCCACATCCATCCACGGGGTGTCCTTGGGCAAGCCCAGCGTGTCCCGGTAGAACTGCTGCGGACTCAGCGTGCCGGAGAACAGCACCGTCGCGTGGGCCGCGGCATGCCGGGCGGCCAGATACGGCGCGGGAATCACATTGCGCACGCACAGCGTCGAAGGCGGAGTCTTGGCGCTGCTGACGCCGGCGTCGCCAAGCGTCACATCGAACAGCGCGTGCGAGCCGAACTGCTCGGCCAACCGCATGAAATGCAGCGCCTCGAAATAAAACCCCAGCAAGGGGTCGTCCTGCGGCAGCGGCGTCTGGCCGATGAATTCGGTAATGGCGGCCACCGCCTTCTGCACCGCCGTCAGCACGCCGGCCGGCGCGGCATCGTAGGCCTGATAGCGTTCGGCCTGCTTCTTGTTCAGCGCGTTCCACGACCGGTGCAGTCCATCCAGCGATTTCTTCAGTGCCTTGGGCGCCGCGTACCGCGCGGCGGTCAACCGGCTCTGGTCGAGTTCGCCGGTGTACATGCGCCGCGCACGATCCACCAGGTTATGGGCCTCGTCGACCAGCACGGCCACCTTCCATTGATGCGCCTGCGTCAGCGCATGCAGCATGGCCGTGGCGTCGTAGTAGTAGTTGTAGTCGCCCACCACCACGTCGCTCCAGCGGATCAGCTCCTGCGACAGGTAGTAGGGACACACGTCGTGCGCAAGCGCGGTGGCGCGCACGGCGGGCGCGTCCAGCCGCGTGTATTCAAGCGCCGCGGCGCGGGCCTGCGGCAGGCGGTCGTAGAAGCCGCGCGCCAGCGGGCAGGAATCGCCATGGCAAGCCAGATCCGGATGTACGCAGCTTTTATCGCGCGCTTGCAGATCCAGAATGCGCAAGCCAGGCTTGGCGGGTTGCGCATTGATGGTTTCCAGCGCCTCGACCGCCAGCCCCCGGCCCGACCCCTTTGCCGCCAGGAAGAACACCTTGTCCAGGCCCGTGCCCGGACTGGCCTTGAGCAGCGGAAAGATCGTGCCCAGCGTCTTGCCGATGCCCGTGGGCGCCTGCGCCATCAGGCAGCGCCCATCGCGCGCAGTGCGGTACACGGCCACCGCCAGATCGCGCTGCCCGGCGCGGAACTCGCCATGCGGAAACGACAACGTCTCCAGCGCGGCGTCACGCGCCTGCCGGTGCGCGAGTTCGGTCTTGGCCCACGCCAGAAAACGCTCGCATTGCAGCTGGAAGAACGCGGCCAGGTCGGCCGCCTGGTGGGTCTCCACCAGCACGGTCTCTTCCTCGGTCGCCACGTTGTAGTACACCAGCGCCACCCGCACGTCGGCCAGGCCACGCGCCTGACACAGCAGATGGCCGTACACCTTTGCCTGCGCCCAATGCACCACGCGGTGGTTTTCGCGCACGCTGTCGAACTGCCCGCGGTAGGTCTTGATCTCTTCGAGCTGGTTGGCGGCAGGGTCGTAGCCATCAGCACGCCCGCGCACCAGCAGGTCACCGAACACGCCCGACAGCGACACTTCGGTTTCGTAGTCCGGCCCACGGCGCCCTGTCACGGCCGCATGGCCAGCCATGCCTTCCAGGCCGCTGGGCGCGGGCGTGAAACGCAAGTCCAGATTCCCCGCCCGCGCCGTGAATTCGCACAATGCCCGCACCGCCACCGCATAGCTCATGCGGCCTCCTGCAACCAGCTCACGTGGCACACGCGCACCGGCATGCCGTGCGCGACGCAATATTGCAGCCAGCGGATCTGGTTGTCCTGCAGCTTATCGCCCGGCCCCTTCACCTCGATCAGTTCATAGCGGCGCTCGGCGGGCCAGAAGCGCACCAGGTCCGGCAGACCGGTCCGGTTGCCCTTCACGTCGCGCAGCAGCCGCGTGAAGAAAAGCTTCAGGTGCGCGGCCGGCACGCAATCCAGCGCCTGCGCCAGCAGCGTATCTGACAAGGCGCCCCAAAACACGAACGGCGACTGCAGGCCGGCCTTATCCGCATAACGCTGCAGAATCACGTCCCGGTAAGCCGGCGTATCAAGGAGGGCCAGGCAGGCCTCGAACTGCGCCTGACGCCGGGCATGAAAGTCCGGCGCGTCCAGATCCGCCGGACCGCGTTGGAACGGGTGAAAGAACGCGCCCGGCAGCGGTGCGAACACGGCCGGCCAGCACAGCAATCCGAACAGCGAATTGATCAGCGCGTTCTCGACATAGTGCACCGGCGCGTCGTCGTGATGCAGGTGATCGCGCGTCACGTATTCGACCGCGGACGGTTGCGCCGGGCGGGCCAGCGCCAGCTCCGTCCGCGGCAGGATGGGGGCCGCGGCGCGTGCCGCCGCGCCCTGCCCCAGCCCGCGCCGCAACCGCGGCATCATGCGTGCCACGCGCTGGCTTTCTTCCTCGCTTTCGGGCGCGCTGGCGGCTTGCTGGGCCAATGCCATGGCGTCTTCGAAGCGCTGCATCCTTTCGTACACGCGGATGCGCCGATGCCGCGCGCCGGGATAGCCGCAGGCCGCGTACACGCGCTGAGCGGCTTCCCAGTCCTGAGCGCGTTCGCAGGCTTGTCCAATGCGCAGCAACACCTTGGCGCGGCGCTTTTCCAGCCATGCGTTGCCGCTGATGCACGCCTGCGCCGCCTGCAACAGATCGTCCACCGCCGCCCCCTCGTCCAGCGCCTGGCGGCAGGCGTGCAGCGCCAGATAGCAATCCACGTCCGCCCGCGTCTGAAAGGCCCGCGACGCCGCATCGAACGGCACGGTCTCGTACTGGAACACGCCCAGGTCCGCCAGCACGAACTCCGACCAATCCTGATGCAGATTGCCGAAGAACATGAGGCGCAGGCGTTCGCAACGGTCCGCCACCAGCACACGCCAGACGGCTTCGGCGGATTGCGGCGCCCACTCGCAGAATGGCCGGGCTTGCGTCAGATCGGCGCGCAGCGATTCAAGCATGTCGGCCTTGCGCACGCCCGGCCTGGCCGCCGCGTGCGAGGCGAACACGCGGCACAGTTCGGGCTTGGTCAACAGCGCGAACAGTTCATCCAGGGACATGGGTGCCCGCGCATCCAGCCACCCCAACGTTTCGAGCGGCCGGGCGGCTGCCTCGACGGCCGGAATCTCTTCGTACACCAGCCGGCTGGCGCGAAACCATGGTCCGCGCCGCATCAGCATGCGCACCATCAACGCCTGCGACGCCTGAGGCAACGCCGCGAAGTCCGCCAGAAAGCGGCAATCTTCCTCGTCCAGCAGATCGGCGTAACGGTCCGAGACCCACGCCAGCGCGCGCTGGAAATTGTGCAGATAGTAGTAACGGTGCGGGGGCAACATCGGCGGCGGCCGGCTGGACTGTTTATTTATCCAGTAATCATAGCAGGCCGGCAGTCGTCGCTGAACCGCAGGCCCGGGGCCGCCCGGCAACCCGCCGCCCGTCCCGAACTGCCCGCACCGCCTTTCGCGCAGGGAAAACTCGGCAGGTCGGCGGCTCATCAACTCACGCATGAAAAACGGCGCCGGAAAGCCTGTGCTCTCCAGCGCCGTTTGCGTCCCGCCCATCACAAGGCGGGACAGACAATCACGACATCGTCACATCACTGCGCGCGCACCGGTTGCGGCGCCGCGCCGATGTCCTTGCGGACCTTGGCCACGTCGGACGCGCTGACCGCCGCGCCCTTGTTGCCCCAGCTCGACCGCACGAAGCTCACGACATCGGCAACTTCCTTGTCGGTCATGCGCCAGTCGAAGCCCGGCATCGCGTACGCGGTGGGCGCCGAGGCCGTGCCCGGCATCTGCGCGCCCTTGAGCACGATGTGGATCAGCGAGGCCGGATCGGCCGAGTTGACCGTCGAGCTCAATGCCAGTTGCGGGAACGTTTCGGTATAGCCCTTGCCCGTGCTGCGATGGCAGGCCGCGCAGTTGTTCAGGAAGGCCATCGCGCCGTCGCTCTTGTCCTTGCCGGACCGCAGCGCTTGCGCCACGGTTTCGTCATA
Organism: Achromobacter mucicolens; assembly: GCF_029866465.1. NCBI lineage: Bacteria > Pseudomonadati > Pseudomonadota > Betaproteobacteria > Burkholderiales > Alcaligenaceae > Achromobacter > Achromobacter mucicolens. The sequence goes on from NZ_CP123364.1 coordinate 3,136,565, forward strand.
GGCCAGCGGCTTGGTCGCGTCCTTGTTCACGGGTGGCAGGCTCTTCAGGTACACCGCGATGGCGTTCAGGTCGTCATCGGTCAGGTGCTGGGTGCTGTCCTCCACCACCTGGGCCATGCCGCCAAACGCCGCCGAATGGCCGTTGCGGCCCGACTTCAGGAAGGTCGCAATATCCTCCTTGCTCCAGCTGCCCAGGCCGTCGGTCGCGTCGCCGCGCAGGTTCTTGGCCAACCAGCCTTCCACCACGCCGCCCGACAGGAAGGCCGAGCCGTCCGCGTCGGTCAGCGCCTTTTCCTGCAAGGCCACGCCGCGCGGCGTGTGGCAGGTGCTGCAATGGCCCAGGCCCTCGACGAGATACTGGCCGCGCAGCAGCGCCTGCTTGTCCGCGCCGCTCGTGTTCACCGTGACAGGCGCCGTCGCAACGTCAGGCGCGAACATCCAGCGCCACACCGTCAGCGGCCAGCGCATGGACATCGGCCAAACAATGTCGGTGTCCTTGTTCTCCTGTTTCACCGGTTCCACGCCGTGCATGAAGTAGGCGTACAGGGCCTTCACATCCTCGGGCGTGACGTTGGCGTACGCGGTGTAAGGCATGGCCGGGTACAGCGAATGTCCGTCCTTGGCCACGCCGTGGCGCACGGCCCGGTCGAAGTCCTCGTACGAATAATTGCCGATGCCCGTTTCCTTGTCCGGCGTGATGTTCGTCGAATAGATCATGCCCAGCGGCGAATCGATGCCCAGGCCGCCGGCAAAGGGCTTGCCGCCCTTGGCCGTGTGGCAGGCGATACAGTCGCCGGCGCGCGACAAATATTCGCCCTGCTTGATCATCTGCGCGTCGCTGGACGCCGGCGTGCCGTCGGCCGCGAACGCGGCGCTGGCAACGAGGGCCGAGAAGGCCGCAACAATGGTGTGCTTGATCATTGTTCCGTCTCCTTAAGCCTGGACCAGCGGGCCGGGGTTCTTCAGGTACTGCTCGCGGATCGCCTGCGCCGCCCAGTAGGCCAGCGCGCCGACCAGACCGGTCGGGTTGTAGCCCATGTTCTGCGGGAACACACAGGCGCCCATCACGAACACGTTCGGCACGTCCCAGCTTTGCAGGTACTTGTTGACCACGCTTTCCTTGGGATTGGAGCCCATGATGGCGCCGCCCGTGTTGTGCGTGCTCTGGTAGACGCGCGTGTCGTAACGGGCGCCCTTCTTGCGCACGGCGACGAAGTGCTTTTCAGGATTCATGGCCTTGGCCACGGTCTCCATGCGCTTGCCCATGTAGCCCAGCATGTCGAACTCGTTGTCATGCCAGTCGAACGTCATGCGCAAGAGCGGCTGACCATAGGCGTCCTTGTACGTCGGATCCAGCGACAGGTAGGCGTCGCGGTACGACATCACCGAACCGGAAATCCCGATCGTCATGAAGCGCTGATAGGCGTCCTGAACGCCCGCCTTCCAGGCCGTGCCCCACGTCGGAGTGCCCGGCGTCGTCGGCGTCTGCTTGATGGGACGGCCGCCGTAGCGCACGTGGCGGATGCTGGCGCCGCCCAAAAAGCCCAGCGGACCGTGGTCGAACTGGTCGCCGTTCAAGTCGTCCATGCCCACGCCGCCCGCGCCGGTGCCGACGAAGGGGTTGAGCTGGGTACCCTTGGGCAACAGCACGTTGACCGCGCCGTTCATCTGGTACGCGTAGTTCTTGCCGACCACGCCTTCGTTGGTCTTCGGGTCATACGGCTTGCCGATGCCCGACAGCAGCAACAGGCGCACGTTGTGCATCTGGTAGGCCGACAGGATCACCAGATCCGCGGGCTGATCGATCTCGTTGCCGTCCGCGTCGATGTACGTTACGCCCACGGCCTTCTTGCCGGTCGAATCCAGATTGACCTTGATGACCTGCGAACGCGTGCGCAGCTCGAAATTGGGCTTCTTCAGCAGCACCGGCAAAATGGTGGTCTGCGGCGAGGCCTTCGAATACATGTAGCAGCCGTAGTTCTCGCAGAAGCCACAGAAATTGCAGGGGCCCAGGCGCACGCCGTACGGGTTGGTGTACGGACCCGAGGCGTTGGCCGCGGGCGTGGGATACGGGTTGAAGCCGACTTCGCGCGCGGCCTTCTCGAACAGCGACGCGCCGTAGGTCGTGGCCAGCGGCGGCAGCGGGAATTCCTTGCTGCGCTTGCCTTCCAGCGGGTTGCCGCCTTCGACGATCTTGCCGTTCAGGTTGCCGGCCTTGCCCGACGTGCCGCAGACGTATTCGAACTTCGAGAAGTACGGTTCCAGTTCGTCGTAGGTCACGCCGAAGTCCTGGATCGTCATGCCTTCCGGAATGAACTTCTTGCCGTAGCGCGTTTCGTAGCGGGTGCGCAGTTCCAGCTCTTCGGGCAGCACGCGGTAGTGCATGCCGTTCCAGTGAAAGCCCGCGCCGCCCACGCCCGTCCCCAACAGAAACGAACCGTTCTGGCGGTACGGCACGGCCACGTCATCCACGCCATGGCGGATCGTCACGGTTTCCTTGGACAGGTCCTGGAACAGATAACCGCGCACCGAATACTTCAGCTCGTCGATCACCTTGGGGTACTCGGCGTCCTTGGGCGTGTCCTGCATGCCGCCGCGCTCCAGCGCCAGCACCTGCAGGCCCGCTTCGGTCAGCTCCTGGCCCAGAATGGCGCCCGTCCAGCCGAACCCGACCAATACCGCATCAACTTTGTCTTTCTTGATCGCCATGATTTAACCCTTCTCCCCAGAGATCGACACGGGGCCATAGGGATACTTGACGTTGGGCTGATCCGCCCAGTCCATGAAGTCGGCGCGCGCGCCGGGAAAGCCCACCATCTTCCAGCCCACCATGCCCTTGTTGCCGCCATAGATCGGGTCGGCGAAAAAGCCTTCCTTCGTGTTGGCAAGCAGGAAGCTGAAGAACGTCTTGGACGGCACGGACTCGAACGCGATCTTGCCGGCCTGCAGGTCCTTCAGGATCTGCTCCTGCAAGGCCTTGTCCAGCTCGGCATACGCCTTGCCGTGCGTCTTCACGCAGAAGGCGTCACAGGCCTTGATGCCGTTGCGATAGACCTGGCGGGGATTCTGGTCGAGCTGATAGCCCAGTTCCGGCGCCTGATCGGTGTGGAACGGCCCGTCCATGTACCACAGCTTGCCGTGGCCAAAGGGCGTATCCATCTGACGATCGATGAACTCGGGCACGCCCGCCGCGATGGCGCCAGGACCGTATTCGTCGGCGGGAATCAGATGATCCACCGCGGCAACGATGAAGGCCCATTCGGCCTTGGTGAAATAGGTGGGCTCGTACGGCTTGGCCGTCTTTGCGGCATCGCCGTCGGCGGCGTTGGTACAGCCGACGGTCAGGCCGCCGACCGCCAGCGTCGACGCTGGCACAATGGCCATCGCCTGCAGAAACCGCCGGCGCGGTTGTGCGTCATCAGTCATGGACATCTCCGTGAATATTCCAAGTTGTCCTAGCGCGCTACCGAACATGCAACCTGGAAACACGAACTGCCCGAGCTAGTGACAACACGCTCTTTTCTTGCTCAAGATCAAGACTGCTCTTTGAAAAGGGACGTAAGAGCAGGTGTCGGCATTATGCGCTTCTGATCCGCTCGTTCGACCGTATCAGATGGAATTTCTTGACGTGGAAAAGTCTTTTGCATTAAGGACAACGTAAGAACATCGAAAATGCATTGATTTCTGACAGCAAGGTGAACAAAAACCGTCGTCGGCCGTCCAGTACAATCCGCGTTTGGCGACGTTGTGATCGCCCATCTGTCTGGACCCCAAGCATGTTGCGTCTGTCTGAAATCAAGCTGCCGTTGAACCACACGCCCGAGGAACTGCCCGCGGCAATCCTCAAGAAACTGGGCATCCCGGCCAGCGACCTGAACGGCTTCACCATCTTCCTGCGCAGCTACGACGCGCGCAAGAAGCACAACATCCTGCTCATCTATGCGCTGGATGTGGACGTGGCCAACGAAGCCGCAATCCTCGAGCGCTTTCACGACGACCGCAACGTCAAGCCGTCTCCGGACACCGAATACAAATTCGTCGCTCAAGCCCCCGCCACACTCGCCAAGCGCCCCATCGTCATCGGCACCGGCCCCTGTGGTCTCTTCGCCGGCCTGGTCCTGGCGCAGATGGGCTTCAAGCCCATCATCCTGGAACGCGGCAAGGCCGTGCGCGAACGCACCAAGGACACCTGGGGCCTGTGGCGCAAGCGCATCCTGAATCCCGATTCCAACGTTCAATTCGGCGAAGGCGGCGCGGGCACGTTCTCGGACGGCAAGTTGTACAGCCAGATCAAGGACCCCAAGCACTACGGCGAAAAGGTCCTGAAGGAATTCGTCCTGGCCGGCGCGCCTGAAGAAATCCTTTACGTCAGCAAACCCCACATCGGTACGTTCCGCCTGGTCGGCATGGTCGAAGTCATGCGCGACACCATCACCAAGCTGGGCGGCGAAGTCCGCTTCTCCAGCCGGGTTGAAACCCTGCACCGCGAGAACGGCAAGGTCACCGGCGTCACGTTGGCAAACGGCGAACACATCGAAGCCGACCACGTCGTCCTGGCTATCGGCCACAGTGCCCGCGACACCTTCCAGATGCTGCTGGACCAGGGCGTCTTCATGGAAGCCAAGCCCTTCTCCATCGGCTTTCGGATCGAACACCCGCAATCGCTCATCGACCGCGCGCGCTTCGGCCCCAACGCCGGCCACCCGATCCTGGGCGCCGCCGACTACAAGCTGGTGCATCACGCCAGCAACGGCCGCTCCGTCTACAGCTTTTGCATGTGCCCCGGCGGCACCGTCGTCGCGGCCACGTCCGAACCGAACCGCGTCGTCACCAACGGCATGAGTCAGTATTCGCGCAACGAACGCAATGCCAACGCCGGCATCGTCGTGGGGATTTCGCCGGAAGTCGACTATCCGGAGCACGTGCTGGCTGGCGTCGACTTTCAGCGCAAGTGGGAATCGCAGGCGTTTGAGCTGGGCGGCCGCGACTACAGCGCGCCGGGGCAGCTGGTGGGCGACTTTCTCGCCGGCAAGGCATCCACCGAGTTCGGCGCCGTCAAGCCCTCGTACACGCCCGGCGTGCACCTGACCGACCTGGCCACCGCCCTGCCCGACTTTGCCATCACCGCGATCCGCGAGGCCCTGCCTGCGTTCGACAAGACCATCAAGGGCTTCAACATGCCCGACGCCGTACTGACCGGCGTCGAAACCCGCACGTCTTCGCCTATCCGCATCAAGCGCGATAACGACACGCTGCAGAGCATCAACACGCAGGGGTTGTTCCCGGCCGGTGAAGGCGCAGGTTACGCGGGCGGGATTCTGTCGGCGGGGGTGGACGGGATCAAGATCGCCGAAGCTGTGGCCCTTAGCATCATGGGCCGTCAGGGGTAAGCAGGCTCGCCGCCGCGCGCCATCGCGTTCATTCAGATGGCCGCGTCTGCGTCAGCCCCGTGGGCGGCCCGTCAATTGCCGTCCACCCTGCATCCACCGCCAGGCTGCTGCCCGAGATATAGCTCGCGGCATCCGACGCCAGAAACGCCACCGCCGCGCCCACCTCGGAGGGCTGACCCCAGCGGTTCAGCACCGTATGGCCGGCGTATGTGTTGTAGATGTCGGGACGTTCCTTCAGCGGCTCGGTCAGACGGGTCTCGATGATGCTGGGCATCACCGCATTGACGCGCACGCCGTAGGGGCCGACCTCCGCCGCAAACGCCTTGACCATCTGCTCGATGCCCGCCTTGGTGGCGGCGTAAATGCCCAATCCGGGCTCGATCGTCACGGCACGCATCGACGAACACAGGATCATGCTGCCCGCGCCCTGCTTCATCATCGGCCGTCCGAAGTGGCGCATGAAGTGAAACGCGCCGCGAAGATTCAGGTTCACCACCTGGTTGAACTCGTCTTCCGTGTAATCGACGATGAGCTTGCGGATGTTCAGCGCTGGTGTGGACACCGCGATGTCGATCCTTTTTTGCTCGGTTAAAACCCTGGCGGCCAACTGCGCGATGGACTCGCCGCTGGCCGCATCGGCCTGCATCCAGCCGGCCGCGCCGCCGCCGTCGATGATCTGCTGCGCAGTGGCTTGCACGCCAAGTTCGTCGCGGTCCGCGCACATCACATAGGCGCCCATCGCGCCCAGCGCGTGCGCCGACGCCTGACCGATGCCGGAAGCGGCGCCCAGGAGGACAGCGATTTTTCCTTGAAGACTGAAGAGTTGCGGATAGTTGGTCATGAACGCTTTGAAAACGGTTTAAATGGCAACCCGTCAGGCTGCGGGCGCTTGGCGATTATCCTGGCATGACTGAACCGCTAACTATCGCAACCATATGACAGATCACTGCGAGGCCACGCGAGCCGCGCTGCCTCGAGGATTTGCGCCACCGAATAAACGTCGAGGCGTAAAAAAACCGGCGTCTGCCGGCTTGGTTGGATTTAGCGCGCCATACCGATCTGCAGCACCGACGGGTCGCGCTGCATGTACCGGTTCATGATCTGGCTCAGAATTGGGTTGCCCGCGTTCTCCGCCTTCGGCGCCGTCAGGCTGACCACGGCCGCGCACAGCTTGCCCGCCTGAACGGTGTGCCCCTTCACATCGGCTTGCACCGTCGCCGCCATGGCTTTTTTCCAGGCCGCGGCAACCCCATCGACTGCCTGCTGCGCAACGCCGCAATCCGAGTAGGACAGCGAAAGCACCACCGCAGGCACATCCTTGACCTGCACGTCCGCAATGATGCCGCCAAAGTAAGGCGGAATGCCTTCGTTGCTGGATGCCGCAGCTGCTTGAAGCTTCTGCTTCGCACTCTCCAGGTCGGCCGGCGATGACATCAACACCTTTGCCGGATCCACCCCTTGCAAGCCAAAGACCGGCGAGATGACAGCCGCCTGCACGATCCGCCCGCCATCCGTAGGCACTGCCCCCTTCAGCCCCGCAATGGAAGCCGCAACGATCTCGCTGTCCGCAACGGAAGGCTTGGGCTGAGACAACGCCTTCATGCCCGAGGGCGCCGCTGCCTGCACCAATGCCGTATCGAGTGGCAAGACAAACGTCGGCATACCCATCGTGCCCCGCCAAGGCTGCTGCCCCGTGGCTTTGGTCAGATCGGGTTTATTGGGCTCGCCGTTTGCCATCAATCCGGCCACATCGCCGTCCACGGGCTTGAAGTCCGCCTGCTTCAGACGATCGGCAAACTTGTCCGCCGCCTGCTTGTCCTTGACACCCCAGTAGGTGACATTGCCGGGCGACTGGCCGAAGCCTGCAAAATAGGACAAATCATTGAGAGGGATATGCGCGCTGTCGGACCATTTATCCAGACCGTAGCCCATGGATTGCAGCGGCGTGATCGCCTGCGCGATGGACAATCGGCGCATCGCATCGGCGGTGGGCCCATCTTTTTCAAGGCCGCGCCACGCCTGCACATCAAGGAAGGATATCTGTATCGCTTCAGGGGCACTCAACACCACCTGCGGTACTTGCTTCAAGGCCTGTTGCAAGGTTTGCGTGCTGTCCTGTGCTGCCATCGACGTACCGCAAACAGTCATCAAGCCAAGTGCAAGGGCCTTTAAGCGCATCCGATATCTCCCGTGGGTTGGTGCTCAACTAAGCCCGGGAAGTATATCAATGGTCGGTCACCAATAAAAAAGCATACGTTTGCACAGCCCTGCAAGGGGCGGTTTACTTCTCTAGAAACCGAGCATAAGCCGAATTCCTGCATCTATCGGTGAAAAGCGTTGTCGCGAATCTGCTACCAACGCCGGAATAGATCAAGATAAAAAACAGATCCTGCCCGTTAATGATCGTTACCCATTGTAGTATTTAGGTTCGCGGCGGCGTTGCGGCCGCCCCTTACGTGCAGATGGACCACCGGCATGGGTTTGGTTCATGTTTCCGAAACAGAGCGCGCTTGATGCGAGCCATATCATCCTGAGCCAACACCGTTATGTCAGTAATTGATGGAACCACCGCAGACATCCATACGAAGTTGCTGCAAAGCCGCCAAGAATTATTAGACATTGGGCTGCGCAATAATCTGATCAGCGCCAGAAAAACTAGCAAAACAATTACTGTTCAGTCGGCAGTGGCAGAGTCCCTACTAGTTGCGCTGGTGGATAACCAAAAGTCACTCACGTTCCGAGCAATTGGATCCAGCCGAAACAGCGCCCAAGACGCCGCAGATTCTCAAGCAAAGACGAAGGCGGAAACGCCTGCTCCGCGTGCCTGCTCCCGCGACGAGGCTACCGACAGCAATGTTGAACGTCTAGAGGCGAAGCCGTCCGGCAGCTCCCCCGCACTTGAAGACGCACAACCCTTCCCGAACCACCAAACCAAAACCGTTGGTCAGCGCGCTCACGAGCTGCAAGTGGCCAGCACCGAAGATTCGCTCTCTCTTCAACTCTTGAAAATCCGCGCTGACGCGCAGGCGTTCGTCGAAGAGCAAGGCGCAAATCTTCTGTTCCTTGCTATCGGATTTCTTCATTGGTACGAGAGCGATTCTTCCAAAGATTCGAGGCGCGCGCCCCTGGTCTTGGTACCGTGCAACTTAGTGCGTAAGTCTGCCCAAGAGACGTTCCACCTAGAGCCTACCGGTGATGACATTCAAGTGAATATGTCACTAGCCGCCAAGCTCCGCACGGATTTCGGCATCACCTTGCCAACACCCGATGCCGAGGCCGAATCGGATGCCGCTGCATGGCTGGAGTATTTCGGAGCCGTAGAGCGCGCTGTCACCCGTCAGCCGCGCTGGCGCGTGTGCGCAAACGAAGTGATGCTCGGGTTCTTTTCTTTCGGCAAATTCCTCATGTACAAGGACCTGGATCCCGAAACATGGCCTAAAGAAAAGCAACCAAGCGACCACCCCGTGGTTCGCCGCCTGATCGGCGAGGGATTTGCAGGAGAATCCGCGGCGTATCACGAGGACGTGCACATTGACGAGGTGATTACCCCAGGTGAAGTGCATTTCGTCAAGGATGCGGACAGCAGTCAAACTCAGGCTATTCTCGAGGTGCGTGCGGGGCGCAATCTTGTGATTCAAGGTCCGCCGGGGACAGGAAAATCTCAGACTATCACCAACCTCATCGCCGAACTCGTTGGACAAGGCAAGACAGTATTGTTCGTCGCTGAGAAGATGGCGGCCCTTGAGGTGGTAAAGCGCAGACTAGACGAATGCCATCTTGGCGATGCCGTACTTGAGCTGCACAGCCACCGTGCCACCAAAACCGCCGTACTTCGTGATCTGGCCAACGCACTGGAACAAGGGCGGCCCGTCGTGGAGAGCGGTGAGCGCGAAATGCAGCAGTTGCGAAAGGTCCAAACTGAGCTGAACGCTTACTGTGAAGCAGTGGCAGCGCCTGTGGGCAAAACAAAAATGCCATTTTCTGTAGTGCTGGGGCGGCTGCTGTCACTGAAGCGGCAGTTTCCCGACCTGACGGCGCTAGCGATGCCTGCCATGGCCAAGTGGCAGGAGAAAGATCATATCGACGCCCGAGAACTCGTAGACAGCATGGCACTGGTGCTGGGCGCACTGGGTCGTCCAACAGCTAGTGCATTGTGGGGGAGCCAGCACACAGTCTTCACACCAATCGAAGAGAGCCGAGCGAGCGAAGCGCTGACCCGGGGCGGCGCGGCGCTCCAGTCATTGCTGCAATCTTCGAACGACCTATCTCAACGACTGCAGCTTACCGAGCCGGCGAGCCTGCATGATATCGACGTCGTCTGCAGAGCCGCGAGGCGCGCAGCCGAGGCACCCAAGCTTTCTGGTATCCGCCTGTCGACAGGAGACTGGCAAGCGCGCCGCGATGCATTAAAAGCGTTGACCGATGCTGGATCCGGAATGAGCTCGGCACGGCTGCACTGGTCCACGAGTTTGATAGATGCGGCTGAGAACGAGGATCTGCTTTCCACCCGTCAAAGCCTCGCCCGATATGGGAGCAAGTGGTGGCGATCCTTGGCGGGCGAATGGCGTGCGGCAAAGAAAAAAATGCAGGGCCTTGCAAAATCCGACTTGCCCAGCGATCCTCAGCATCTAGTTGAGCTGGCGGATAGCGTGCTCGCGTATCAACAGCATAAGAGGACGTACATTTCTCACGCGGCCCTAGGAGAAGCGCTATTCGGCGCGCAATGGCAATTCGAAAAGTCTGATTGGGACGTGCTCGACCGAATTTCGCGTTGGGTGATTACCTTGCACGATGAGGTTGGCAAGGGCGACATGCCTCAGGGCATCGTAGACTTCTTGTCGGGACATCAAGATGCAAGTGGTCTTGGAGAATTGGCAGCTTCCACTGAAGCCAACGTTAGTGCTCTCAAAACCGCTGTGGAGGCCGCAACCACTTCGCTGGCGCTGAAGCCAATCCCCTGGACCGAACACCCTCTGCAGGAGCTCGGTGAGCGCCTTAACACGTGGCTTAAGCAGTTGCCTCAACTTCACCAGATGGCAAGATTCAACACCCTGACCGGGCGATTCAATGCGGCAGGGCTGGAGCCTATCCGGGAGGTTGCCCAGAATTGCGACCAACCCGACACTCTGCGTCCGCTGCTGGATATCAGTTGGTACGACTTTCTGGTGCAAAAGGCCTATACCGATCACCCGGAGTTAGCGGGGTTTGATCGCCTGGAACATGAGCACAGAATTCAACGCTTCAAGAGCCTAGACCTCGCGTCGATTGAACATGCGCAGACCAAACTCGCTACGGACATTTGGAGACGAAAGCCTCAGATAAATCAGCCTGGTGAAATGGCCGTACTGAGAGGAGAGATCAATAAAAAGCGTAAACATCTGCCAATTCGCCAATTGATCGACCGTGCGGGACGCGCGATCCAGCAGTTAAAGCCTGTGTTCATGATGAGCCCGATGTCAATTGCCAACTTCCTCCCTCCGGCCAAAGTGGCCTTCGATGTAGTGATCTTCGACGAGGCGTCGCAGGTCAAAGCGGTGGACGCACTGGGCGCGATTTTGCGCGGGCGGCAAGTCATCGTGGTCGGCGACACGCGGCAGATGCCGCCCACCGATTTCTTCAGTCGAGACGCTGAGCAGGAAGAAGACACGGAAACTGCCGACATCGAGAGCATTCTCAGTCTGTTTAAGGCCAAAGGCTGCAACGAACGGTACCTGCGCTGGCATTACCGCAGCCGCCACGAGTCACTAATCGCAGTATCCAATGTCGAGTTTTACGACAGCAGGCTGGTCGTGTTTCCCGCCGCTGGTCAAAACCGATATGCAACGGGTATTGCCTTCAGACACAACCCCAATGCTCTATATGATCGCGGCAAGACTCGTAGCAATTCCGGCGAAGCTCAAGCAGTCGCAAACGCAGTTCTTGAGCACGCCCGCATTACCCCACATCTTTCGTTGGGCGTTGCAGCCTTCAGCGTCGCGCAGCGAGATCGTATCGAAGAAGAGCTGGAGCGTCTGCGCAAGGCGCATCCTGAAACCGAGGAATTTTTCGCTTCGCATCCCAATGAACCATTCTTCGTAAAAAATTTGGAGAATATTCAGGGTGACGAACGAGACGTCATGTTTATTAGCATCGGCTATGGCCGCAATGAATCCGGTCGCATCGCGAAGGAGTTCGGGCCGCTGAATCGAGACGGTGGACATCGTCGACTTAACGTACTTATTACGCGTGCCAAAATGGCCATGACTGTGTTTAGCAACTTCCGTGCTGACGAGCTCGAACTCGACGCAGGCGCCAAACATGGCGTGCGCGCATTGAAGAATTTGCTCAAGTACGCCGAAACTCGTGAACTGGAATGCAGCGTAGAAACCGGAAAAGCGACGGATTCCCCCTTTGAAGATCAGGTTATGCGCGCCCTGCAGGAACGGGGCTACAGTGTCGAACCCCAGGTTGGCACCGCCGGTTACTTCATCGACCTTGCTGTGCGCGACCCTGAGCTTCCCGGGCGCTATTTGCTAGCAATTGAGTGCGATGGCGCGGCTTATCACAGCGCGAAATCAGCTCGAGACCGAGATCGCCTTCGCCAAGGAGTCCTCGAGGGCCTGGGATGGCGCTTCCATCGTATTTGGAGTACGGACTGGTTCCGAAATGCAGGGCACGAGACGGACCGCGTCATAGACGCAATCAAAGCGGCGCAAGAATCGTTTAAAGCAGCGGCTGAATCCACCCAATTGTCTAAGGCCTCGTCGCCCGAGCGGACTGAAGCGTCCGCAAGGATTGAACTCGATCGAGAAGCTGCTGACCTGTCAGAAGAGAGCCTCCGCCCCACTCGGTACGTCTCGATCGAACTGCCTGTGCAAAAAAACGGCAGCGACATCGCCTCCGCGCCGCTGCACACCCTTCGTGAATTGGTATCGGCCGTTGTTGATGGCGAGGCGCCTGTAAGCATAGAAATCATCGGTCGTCGGCTCATGGCTGCATTCGGCGTCAGCAGAGCCGGGGCTAGAGTTGTTGCCCGCATCAAGGAAGCGGTGGATGCCTCGATGAAGGAGCATGCATACGTGCTACAGGACGAAGGATTCATCATCCGGCCCGAGCAGTTGGATGGAAGTGCCCCGATTACGGTCCGAGATAGATCATCATTGCCGACAGCTGAGCGGAAGATTGAACTGATTGCTCCTGAGGAAATTCGAACTGCGTTGGTTCAGACGACATTGCTTGCGTTTTCAATATCGTCCACACAGCTGATCGCTGAAGTGGCTCGGCAGCTAGGATTTAACCGCGCAAGTGCGAATATCTCGGCCCGGATCGAAGCACAGTTAGGCGTGCTTTTAGCAACTCAGACGCTGAGCCCCATCGACGACGGACGAATAGCCATTGCACAACCGGGATGAGCGCGGAGTGCTTTTTTCCAGGCCCGACTTTCGCGCGACGATCGATAACATATTGGTAGCGCTAGGCCTTCGTTAATGCACTCAAGCATCAAGGGTTAACGCAGGATGCTGACCCGTCCTGCCATAGGTTGACACCTACGGCACGGTATCCGTAGCAGGCTACGGACTGAACACCCGGTGAACTTCATCGGGTGTTTTGCATTGTAGGGACAGGTGCGGACGCTCGGTGTTGTAGATTTCGACGGACTGCTTGACCATGAGCCGGGCTTGGGCCAGATCGGCGGGCTTGTGGAGCAATAGCTCTCCCTTCAGGATGCCGTTGACCCGCTCAGCCAAGGCATTCTGGTAGCAGTCGTAGCCGTCAGTCATCGAGCAACGGATGCCGTGCCGCGCGTGCAGGCGCTGGTAGTACGTTGAGCAGTACTGGATGCCTCGATCCGAGTGGTGCACCAGCGGTTGGCTCGAGCGCCGCGAGCGCAACGCCATCTCCAGTGCGCGGCGCATCCCTTCGGTCTGCAGATTCTCTGCCACGTGGTAGCCCACGATCTTGCGCGAGTAGGCGTCGGTCACCAGGCTTAAGTAGGTGCACCGTTGGGCGGTCGGCAGGTAGGTGATATCGGCTACCCAGACCTGCTCGGGCCCCGTCGGCACCACTTGGCCTTCGCCTTCCTTGAGCAGGTTCGGGTGGCGTCGGAAGCGGTGATGGCTGTCGGTGGTCTTGTGATACGCCCGGCGTGGCCGCACCAGCATCCGGGCGCTGCGCAGAATGTCGAACAGCGCATCGCGCCCGGCCTTGATCCCCGCCTCGCGTAGCGGCTGGCCCAGCATGTGATGCAGCTTGCGCGTACCCAACGTCGGTTGACGTACCCGCAGCGCGGTGACCATCGATACTACTTGGCATGCCTGCTGCTGGCGCTCGCGCTCTCTGTGCCTGCTCTTGTAATACGCCTGGCGGCTATGGCCCATGTAACGGCAAGCCCTTGCCACGCTCAGCCCTTGGACGAGCTTTTGCGTGAGGACTTGCCCAAAGGCTTTTTTACGACGCGTACCCCGTAATCCTTCTCCAACACATTGACCACGGCCTCAAACAACTGCGCCTTCTCGCGGGCTTCCTTGAGCTGAATCTCCAGTTCCTTGATCCGCTGCTCGGGGGTAAGCACTTTGCCTTGACGATCCATGTCCACTCCTCTGACCGTCGGCAGGCTCCAGCCGCTCCAGCCCGGGCGGCCATGTTTGCGCAGCCACACCAGCACTGTCGACCGGCCTTGGATTCCATAGCGGCGCTGAGCCTCTTTGTACGTCAGCTCGCCTTTTTCCACCTGCTCGACCACCGACAGTTTAAAAGCCAGACTGTAGTCCCGCTGGGTTCGCTTGATCCTTGATTCCAATTGACTCTCCTTTTTTCTCTCAAAAAGGTGTCAACCAATTCCAGGACGGGTCATGCAATAGAAAAAAGGCGCCGGAAGCGCCTTTTTTGCCCTCGCGAAACCCGCTATCGCAGGATCATTCCCACTCAATCGTCGCCGGTGGCTTGCTCGACACGTCGTACACCACCCGATTGATCCCGCGCACTTCATTGATGATTCGCGACGAAACGCGAGCCAGCAGCGGATGCGGCAGCGGCGCCCAGTCAGCCGTCATGAAGTCAAACGTCTGCACGGCACGCAGCGCAACCACGTACTCATACGTGCGGCCATCGCCCATCACCCCCACCGACTTCACCGGCAGGAACACGGCAAACGCTTGCGAGGTCAGTTCGTACCAGGTCAGGCCGCTGGCCTCGTCCTTGGTGTTGCGCAGTTCTTCGATGAAGATCGCGTCGGCACGGCGCAGCAGTTCGGCGTATTCATGCTTGACTTCGCCCAGGATGCGCACGCCCAGGCCCGGACCGGGGAACGGGTGGCGGTAGACCATCTGCGGCGGCAGGCCCAGTGCCACGCCCAGTTCGCGGACTTCGTCCTTGAAGAGTTCGCGCAGGGGTTCAAGCAGTTGCAGGTTCAGCGTGTCGGGCAGGCCGCCCACGTTGTGGTGCGACTTGATGGAGGTGGCCTTGCCCGTCTTGGCGCCGGCGGATTCGATGACGTCGGGGTAGATCGTGCCCTGGGCCAGCCACTTGGCGCTCTTTTGCTTGCCGGCTTGTTCCTGGAAGACTTCGACGAATTCGCGGCCGATGATCTTGCGCTTGGCTTCAGGGTCGGCGACGCCGGCCAGCTTGCCCATGAATTGCGCGGTGGCGTCGACATGAATGATCTTCACGCCCATGTTTTCGGCGAAGGTCTGCATGACCTGCTTGCCTTCGTCCAGGCGCAAGAGGCCGTGGTCGACGAAGACGCAGGTGAGCTGGTCGCCAATGGCCTTGTGGATCAGCGCGGCGGCAACGGAGGAGTCCACGCCGCCGGACAGGCCGAGGATGACTTCGTCGGTGCCGACCTGCTCGCGGATGCGGGCGACGGCCTCCGACACGTAGTCAGGCATGTTCCAGTCGCCCGAGCACTCGCAGATCTCGTTCACGAAGCGGGCCAGCATGGCCTTGCCCTGAACAGTGTGCGTGACTTCGGGGTGGAATTGAACGGCGTAGAAGCGGCGGTCTTCGTCGGCCATGCCGGCGATCGGGCAGGACGGCGTGGACGCCATCAGCTTGAAGCCCGGGGGCAGCTCGGTGACCTTGTCGCCGTGGCTCATCCAGACCTTGAGCATGCCGTGGCCTTCGGGCGTGCTGAAGTCTTCCAGGCCTTCCAGCAGCTTGGTGTGGCCGTGGGCGCGGACCTCGGCGTAGCCGAATTCGCGGTGATCGGAGAAGCTGACCACGCCACCCAGTTGCTGCGCCATGGACTGCATGCCGTAGCAGATGCCCAGCACGGGCACGCCCAGCTCGAACACGGCGTGCGGGACGCGCATGGAGCCCTCTTCGTAGGCCGAAGCGTGGCTGCCAGACAGGATGATGCCCTTCAGCCCCTGCGCCATCTGTTCGCGCACGAAGGCGTCGTCGACGTCGCCAGGGTGGACTTCGGAATAGACGCCGGCCTCGCGGACGCGGCGGGCGATCAGCTGCGTGACTTGCGAACCGTAGTCGAGGATAAGAATGCGCTGGTGCATGGAGACTCTACCCGTTGGAAATAAAACCGCACCGGCAGACCCGCTGATCGTTGCGGTTCTGCCGGTGCGTGATGCATGACATTGTAGTTGACTGTGCGGATCAGTCGGCGCGGTAGTTGGGCGCTTCCTTGGTGATCTGCACGTCGTGCACGTGGGACTCGCGAACGCCCGCGGAGGTGATCTCCACGAACTCGGCCTTGGTGCGCATGTCGTCGATGGTGGCGGCGCCGCAGTAGCCCATGGAGGCGCGGATGCCGCCGACCAGTTGGTAAATGATGGCGAGCACGCTGCCCTTGTAGGGGACGCGGCCTTCGATGCCTTCGGGGACCAGCTTGTCGGCGTTGTTGGCCGGGTCCTGGAAGTAGCGGTCGGCCGAGCCTTCCGTCATGGCGCCCAGGCTGCCCATGCCGCGGTACGACTTGTACGACCGGCCTTGGAACAGCACGACTTCGCCGGGGGCTTCTTCGGTGCCGGCGAACATGCCGCCCATCATGCACGAGAACGCGCCGGCGGCCAGCGCCTTGGCGACGTCGCCCGAGTAGCGGATGCCGCCGTCGGCGATAAGCGGAACGCCCGTGCCTTCCAGCGCCTTGGCAACTTGCGAGATGGCATGGATTTGCGGCACGCCAACGCCGGCCACGATACGCGTGGTGCAGATGGAGCCAGGGCCGATGCCGACCTTGACGCCGTCGGCGCCGTATTCGACCAGCGCGCGCGCGGCGGCTGCGGTGGCGATGTTGCCGCCGATGACTTCAACCTTGGGGTAGTTCTGCTTGACCCAGCGCACGCCTTCGAGCACGCCCTTGGAGTGGCCGTGCGCGGTGTCGACGATAAGGACGTCGACGCCGGCGGCGACCAGCTTTTCCACGCGTTCTTCGGTGTTGCCGCCCACGCCCACGGCCGCGCCAACGCGCAGCTGGCCTTGGCCGTCCTTGCTGGCCATCGGGTGCTCGGTGTTCTTGACGATGTCCTTGACGGTGGCCAGGCCACGCAGTTCAAAGCCGTCGTTCACGATCAGCACGCGTTCCAGACGGTGCTTGTGCATCAGGGCCTGCGCTTCTTCGAGCGTGGCGCCTTCCTTCATGGTGACCAGGCGCTCCTGCGGCGTCATGATGTTGCGCAGGGGCTGATCCAGGTTTTCTTCAAAGCGCAGATCGCGGTTGGTGACGATGCCGACCAGCTTGCGGCCTTCGACGACCGGCAGGCCCGAGATGCCATGCTGGCGCTGCAACGCAATGGCGTCGCGCACTTTCATCTGGGGGGTGACGGTGACCGGATCGATCACGATGCCGAATTCGTGGCGCTTGACGCGAGCCACTTCACGCGCTTGGGCGTCGGCGGAGAGATTCTTGTGGATGATCCCGATGCCACCCTCTTGCGCCATGGCGATGGCCAGACGAGATTCGGTGACGGTGTCCATGGCGGCGGACACGAGGGGAATATTCAGGCTGATGTTGCGAGTCAGGCGCGTGGCCAGGGAGGTGTCGCGCGGCAACACCTCGGAATACGCAGGCACCAACAACACATCGTCGAAGGTGAGCGCTTTTTGTACGAGACGCATGGGTAACTCCGGGCGCAAAGCGAGATTATACGCCGCCAGCCTGATTTGACTAGGTGTTAACCATAGGTCGAGGTGGATATTTATGACACCGCAACGACACGACAACCTGAGTGACTTATTTTTACCCGGGTCATATTGACAGGGAATTTTGACGGGGTAATAATCCACTCCATAAATTTACCCGGACAAAAAAATGATTCCAAATCCTTCCGACTCTCATACCGCCTTCGAAGGCCATCGGCTGCTGGCGGCGGGTTCGCTGGCCGACGTGGCGCTGGCGGTCAAGCAGGCGCTGGCCGCGCGCCGTAATGACGCCGTGCTGGTGTTCCAGGATTCGACAGGCAAGCAGGTCGATCTGGACGTAAGCGGTGATGATGCGCAGATCGCTGACCGGTATGCCCGGACGGACACTGCCGCCCCCGTGGTTCAAGACACGCAGCCCGACGAGGCGCCGCGCGGCCGGGGCCGCCCGAGACTGGGCGTGGTGCCGCGCGAGGTGACCCTCTTGCCGCGCCATTGGGATTGGCTGGCCGCCCAGCCAGGCGGCGCTTCCGTGGCACTGCGAAAACTGGTGGAGCAGGCCCGCCGCGACAACGAGGCGCAGGACGCGCGACGCCATCGCCAGGAGGCGGCGTACCGGTTCATGACCAGTGTCGCGGGCAACCTGCCTGGTTTCGAGGAAGCCACGCGCGCGCTCTACGCGAACGATCGCGACGCCTACGCGCGGCATGTGGGGCAATGGCCGCACGACGTGCGGCGCTATGCAATGGCGCTGGCGTGGGACGCTGCCCAAGCGCCGGCCGAAGATGTTTGAATCCGGCCGCGAGCTGCCCGGCGCCAATGGGCGCCCCCGCGCGCGGCAAACTACAGCGCAAGCCGAAGGCGTGCCCCGCAACCATCCCGCCGGATTTATGAGGTATGTTCTCGGAACACCCGACGGATCCCCACGATGCAGTCCGACGAAAACTACCTCCTCTACGACGGCGATTGCCCCTTCTGCTCAAACTACGTGCGGATGATGCGGCTACGCAAGGCCGCCGGGCCCATTGCCATGCTGAACATGCGCGACCATCCCGAGCTGGCCGCGCACCATCGCGCGCAAGGCTACGACCTGAATCAGGGCATGCTCCTGCACCTGGACGGTCGCGATTACTGGGGCGCCGACGCGATCCACCGGCTGGCGTTACTCAGTACCGGCAGCGATGTGTTCAACCGCCTGAACGCCACCATCTTCAGCAACGCCTGCCTGTCCAAGGCGCTATATCCGTTCATGCGCACGGGCCGCAGCCTGACGTTGGCCTTGCTGGGCAAGAAGAAGATGCCTTGATGCGTGCGCCGCGCAACCCAGGCAACTCGCGCAACTCGCACACGCTACGCGCCCTAAGGCCACGCCTGCTGGCCGCGGGCCTCGCAACGGCGCTTTGCTGGCAGGACGCTTGCCCGCCCCGCCGTTTTATCCAATCAATCCGGAACTGACCTGATGATCTACTTTGTTGGCGCCCTGCTTCTCGCATGCACGCTGGCCGCGGCCGTCTATCGCCGCATGCAGCGCCGGCCCGCGGACTCGGGCCGCGCCATGTCCCGCGACATGCTGGCGGGCGCGGCAATCTTTGCATTTATGGGGCCGGCCGTCGGCATGGTGGTGATGGCCGTCGTCATATCCATCGGTGCGCAGGATCCGGAGATGCTCTTGTTCGGTCTCTATGGGCTGCCGTGGGCCTATTTTTTCGGCGGCATCCCGGCGCTGCTTTGCGGAATGACCGCGGGCGCGCTCAAGCCTGCCGCGCCGTCCTGGCTGGCAATCCTGCGCATGGGTCTGATCGGCGCGGCGTATGCCTTCGTCTTCTTGCTGACGTTCGGCACGCGCGACCGGTCCCTTGCGGCCCTGGGGTTCCCGTTGGTCATGGGCGCCCTGCCCGCTGCGGTGGCCGGCCTGGCGTGCGCGCGGGTCCTCTACGGCAAGCCGGTGGCGGTTCGCCAGCCGGCTTAGCGCCGGCAGCCAGGATCGCACGTCACTGCTTTGCGGTGCGCACGAAGAAGAATCGCAGCATCTCGGCCGTGGCGTCCGGACCGGACCGATCCGTGTAGGACCCTTGCTCCGATCCGCCCGCCCAGGCATGTCCGGCGCCGTGAATGTCCCAACGTTCGGCGACGATGTCGCCCGTGGCGTCGCGGTACAGATGCCGGGTGCTGTGCCGCTTATTGGCGGCGCCAGGAACGCGCACGGTTTCAACGCGCGCGCCGGGCCCCACGCTGGCCGCGATCACGTTGTCGGCATTGCCGGGGTGCACGGTGGCATCGCGGTCGCCGTGAAAGACGATGACCGGCACGCCGGCATTGGCCGGCGCGGCCGTCTTCAGGCCCACGCCCTTCATGGCGGACAGCGCCGACGGAAGATCCGACGCCACGCCAGCAGCCAGCCCCGAATGCACGCCAGCCGCCGCATACAGGTCGGGATAGGCGTCGGCCAGGATCGCGGCCATGGCCCCGCCCGCCGACAGTCCGGCGACATACACGCGCGCCGGATCGATGTTGTGGGTGGCCATGACCTCGCGCGTCATGCCCGCCAGGATGGCGGGTTCCCCGCGCCCTTGCTGCTGGTGGTTGTGCTTGAACCAGTTCCAGCACTTCTGGGGATTGGCATCGCGCGCTTGCACGGGATACAGCACGTAAAAACCCTGTTCGCGGGCGGCGTCGTTCATGGCGGTGCCCGCCGCGAAATCGTCGGCGTCCTGGGTGCAGCCGTGCAGCATGACAACCAGGGGACGCGGCTCGCCCTCCGGGTTGGGCGGCACATACAGCTTGTAGCCGCGCTGTCCGGACGCATTGCGAAATGATCCCGACGTGAACGTATCGCCCGGGATAGCGGCGGTGTGCGTGGGCGGGACGGCTTCGTCGAACGCGGGCCGGGCCGCACCAGAGGCCCGGCCGGAATCGGGAACCTCCCAGGCCTCAACGTCGATGACGTCGGCATCGTCGTTGCTCGGCGCGGCAGTGGCCGGCAAGCCGCGCAGCGCAGCCTGGATCGCGGCGGTGGCAGCCGACAGATCGCCGGCTTGCGTGAGCTGGGTGGCGCGGTTCATGAGGTGTTGGAATTCAGGGTGCATTGAGTGACCTTTTTGCGGCGTGGACGATCAGCGGATGCGCTGACGCAAGGCGGCTTTGACGGCGGGGCTGGCATGCAGCGCCCCCAATACCGTTAGAGATTCGATCGTGGCAAGCGCGAGCTCGGGCGTGACATCGGAGGCGATGGTCGCCAGGCCCAGCACCCGTATCTGAAGCATTTCGCCCGCGGCTTGAACCGCCAGCAGCTCCTGGGCGGTGTAGTGCTGGATGCCAAGCACCAGCGTTTTTCGGCTGACGGCCTGACGCAGCGCGTCGCCATGGGTGGCAAGTTGATTGCGGATCGCCGTTCGGATCAGGTCCGTACGGTTTGCATAGAACCCTTCCTGGACGAGCAGATCGATCTGGCCCAGGTCGACATAACCCAGGTTGATCGTGATCTTCTCGTCCGCAGGTTTGGGGGTGGAGGCGAGTTGTGAGGTGCGAGGCGGCATGGATCGAATCATAAACCATCCACTTGGATGGTCTATGGATGTTTCAACTTGATATATCCGCGCTGGTCCCGTTGATGCTGGCAAGGCGCGCGCCGCTCCGCTACTGTGGTCTTGAACCCCAGGGGATTCCTATGCCGCGACGGCTTGTTTCGGGCTTGCTCATGTTTGCTGCATGCGCCACCGCAGCCAGC
The DNA here is from genome assembly GCF_029866465.1 of Achromobacter mucicolens. NCBI lineage: Bacteria > Pseudomonadati > Pseudomonadota > Betaproteobacteria > Burkholderiales > Alcaligenaceae > Achromobacter > Achromobacter mucicolens. The sequence goes on from NZ_CP123364.1 coordinate 3,157,751, forward strand.
GCACAGCCGGTCCCGCCCGATCTGCATGGCGCCCTGATCGTCTCGTCAACGTATCGCTACTACGCGTCGATCCTGTACGGCTCCGCTGCAGCGGCTCGCGGCAGCGCGCTCGCCGCTTGCCGCGAAGACGAGCCCCACGCCACCTGCGCGGTGTATGCCAGCTTCAAGAACCAATGCGTGGCGGTGGCTGCGAACGGCGCGCAGCACGTCGTGGCCATTGGCGAGCGTGCGTGGGACGGGCAGCGGACCGGGGAGTACGTTCTGGGCCTGTGCCGCGACAAGACGGGATCCGAATGCAGGCTGGTGCTGACCGCGTGCTCGACCCAGGCGCAGCAGTTGCAGGATCAAGGCGCCCGCGCCGACGCGAACGGGGCGATGCAATTTGCGCCGGACCTCGCGCCCCACCACTAGAAAACCGATGGGTTCATCCCTGTCCGCCGCGGCGGGCCGCGTCCGGGGTATCCAGTTTTGCCACGCGCTGCAGGAACGCATCCAGCGCCGGGTTGTCGTGCTGCGCGTGCCACGCCAGGTACATGTCCGCGTACAGATTGCGCTGGTCGATGGGCCGGAACACCACGCCTTCAAAGCGCAGTTCCCGCGCCGAATCCGGCACGATGCCCACGCCCAGTCCCGCGCGCACCAGCGCCAGCAGCGTATGCGTCTGCCCGGCGCGCTGCACGTACTGCGGCTGCACGTCCGCCAGGCCGAAGGCGCCCACGATGCGGTCATAGAAGTACTTTCCTTCCCGCGGCGAATACAGCACGAACGGCTGGCCTTGAAGCAAGCGCAGGGGCACGGTCGCGTGTTCGCACAACGGCGAATCGGCGGGCAGCGCCAGGACCAGCGGTTCGCGTTCGACCAGGCGCGATTCGATGCCGGCCTGCTGCGGCACGCTGCGCGCCAGGATGGCGTCCAGCTCGTGGGCGAGCAGCAGACGGGCGAGTTCGGTCGTGACGGTTTCGCGAAGCTGGATCTCCACGCCCGCCAGCAGCTTGCGCGCCTGCATGATGAGCGACGGCATCAGGCGGTACGACGCCACGGCAGTAAAGCCCAGCGTAATGTGGCCGGCCTCGCCGCCCGATGTGCGGCGCGCGGTGGCGGCCGCCTGTGCCGAAAACTCCAGCAGGTGGCGAGCATCGCGCAGAAAGCGCCGGCCCGCGGCGCTTAGCACGACCTGACGACTGTTGCGCTCGAACAGCGTGACGCCCAGATCCTGCTCCAGCAACTGGATCTGGCGCGATAGCGGCGGCTGCGTCATGCACAGCCGTTCGGCGGCGCGGCCGAAGTGCAGTTCCTCGGCAACCGCAATGAAGCATTCGAGCTGGCGGAATTCCATCGATTCAATCCTTGAATTGATTGATGCTATTTATAGCTCGAACGGATATCCATGGACAGGCCTCCCTATACTCGCCTGCAGGGCCGCGAATCCGGTCCGACAAGCATCAGGAGCCTTACCCGCAGCACCTTTTTTTGCGGCCTCGCCGCCATCAACGCCATAAAAGAGAAAATCCATGGAGACAAAGAACCCCGCCCGGATCCGCGTCCGGCTCCTCGCCGCGGCGCTGGCCCTGGCCGCCACCGCGGCCGTGCCCCACGCAGCCAGCGCCGCCGGCTATCCGGAACGCCCGATCAATCTCATCGTTCCCTTCTCGCCCGGCGGCGGCACCGACATCTCGGCGCGGTTGCTGGCCGCGGCCCTGGGTGAAAAATTCTCGTCGTCGGTGGTGGTGGACAACCGGCCGGGCGCGGGCGGCCAGATCGCCGCCGACCTGGTGGCCCGTTCGCAGCCCGACGGCTACACGCTGCTGTTCGCGAATTCGGGCATGCTGGCGATCAACCCCTGGATCTACAAGCTGCATTCCGACCCGGTGAAGGCGTTTGCGCCCGTATCGCTGTTTTCGGACCTGCCGTTTGTGCTGGTGGTGCCCGCCAGCCTGCCGGCCAAGAACGTCGCGGAACTGGTCACGCTGACCAAGTCCCAGCCGGGCAAGCACACGTTTGCCAGCTCGGGCACGGGCGGCGCGCCCCATCTGTCCGGCGAAATCTTCCAACAAGCCACGGGCGTGGATCTGGTGCACGTGCCCTACAAGGGCGGCGGCCCGGCGATGACCGACTTGATGGCCGGCCGCGTCGACATGCTGTTCGCGTCGGTTCTGGAGACCATGCCGTACGTCACGGCCGGCAAGCTGCGCGCGCTGGCCGTCACGGGTGCGACCCGCTCGCCCGCCATGCCGGACGTGCCCACCATCGACGAAGCCGGCGTGAAGAACGCGCAAAGCGGCTCGTGGACGGCGGTGCTGGCGCCTGCCGGCACGCCGCAGGCCGTGATCGACAAGCTTTCCGAGGCCATCCGCGCCGTCGCTGCCGATCCGGCCGTCAAGGCCAAGCTGGAATCGCAGGGCGCCGTGGCGCATGGCTCAACGCCAAAGGAACTGCAGGATCTGGCCGCCAGCGAGCGCGAACGTTATGGGCAGATAATCAAGTCCCGCAACATCCAGACCAACTGATTCCGGTCCCGGCCCGCTTCGGCGGGCCTTTTCCTCTAATTAGATAAGCCGTATCCATGACTGCATCCCTTCCCGCTTCCGCCGCCGATCTGCTGATGGTCGGTCCCCTGCTGCCCGACCTGGTGGCCGACCTGGAATCGCGCTACCGCGTCCATCGCCTCTGGGAGGCCCAGGACAAGGCGGCGCTGCTGCGTGAGCACGGCGCCGCCATCCGCGGCATCGCCACCAGCGGCCGGTTTGGCGCGACGAAGGAACTGATCGACGCCCTGCCCGCGCTGGAAGGCATCTTCAGCTTTGGCGTGGGTTACGACACCATCGACATCGCGGCCGCCAAGGCGCGCAACGTCGTCGTCACCAACACGCCCGGCGTGCTGGACGCCTGCGTGGCCGATACCGCGTTAGCCCTGATGCTGGCGGTCTCGCGCCGTATTGCCGAAGCCGACCGCTTCGTGCGCGCGGGCCGCTGGCCCAGCGAAGGATTCGGCCTGGGTTCGCGCATGACCGGCAAGCGCTGCGGCATCGTCGGCCTGGGCAACATCGGCTTGCAGATCGCCCGCCGCGCGCAGGCCTTCGACATGGAAATTCTTTACACCAACCGCAAGCCGCGCCCTGACGCGCCGGAGTCGTATCGCTATTGCCCGACCATCGTGGACCTGGCCTCGCAATGCGATTACCTGGTGCTGGCCGTGCCGGGCGGCAGCGCCACCCGGCACATGGTGAATGCGCAGGTGCTGGATGCGCTGGGCGCCGACGGCTGGCTGATCAACATTGCGCGCGGCACGGTGGTCGACGAGGCCGCGTTGGTGGCGGCGCTGCAGAATAAGCGCATCGCGGGCGCGGGGCTGGACGTGTTCGAACATGAGCCCGCCACGCCCCCGGAATTGAACGCCATGGATAACGTGGTGATGCTGCCGCACATCGCCAGCGGCACCCACGAAACGCGCCGCGCGATGGCGGATCTGATGCGCGCGAATCTGGATTCGTGGTTCCGCGAAGGCCAGGTGCATACGCGGGTGGTGTGATCGCAGCGCGACCTGCGCTACCTCCCTGTGGCCCATTCTGCGCGCAGTTGGGAAAACACCCACTCGCTCCTTGGACGCTGGCGGATTATACTGGATATATAAACAGTATTTTCCGCCATGCCGTTCAAAACCCCGCTCTCCCACGCTGACCTGCGCTCCATCCGCGAGCGTCAGCCCTGGAATCCCGATGTGATCGCCCTGCTCTGGGAGGTCAAGCGTCTGCGCTCGATTCTTTTGCGCGCGTATCAGCTGTCCGGCGATTTCAAGCGTCCGGCTGGCATCACCGGCGAGCTCTACGACGATTTCATGCGGGACCTGCACCACGAACCCTGTGTGCTGGAACGCGACGACATGAAGGACGCGCTCATGGAACCCGCCAACAGATTGCGCAAGGGAATGGCGCCCAGATAGGACTGGAGCGCGGGCGGGCGCGGGAGTATCGTCAAGACGCATCCCTGATCCAGGAACGGAGGCGCCCATGACTGAAAAACCCGAAATAGACATCGAAGCCGGCGCGTCCCAGATGGGCAACCTGGTGCAATTCCTGATGTGGATCGCCGCCCGGCCGCGCACCTATGCCGAAACGATGGAGGCCTGGCGCACCAATTGCCCCCGGCTGTCGGCTTGGGAAGACGCCACGGCGAATGGCCTGATCGACATGTCGCCGGGCGAAAGCTCGGTGCGCGGGGAAGCGGTGGTGGTGCTGACGGAAAAGGGGCGGAACTTGCTCGCGTGAGGCCCCTTTACACGGTTGCCACCGGCGTGGCCGGCGATCCGACCGCGCCCGGCAGGTTCAAGGGCGGGGCCGTCAACAGGAAGCGGCTTCGGCCGTTGGCTTCAAGCCATCGGGCAAGCTTGCCCAGATACCACATCTCGCCTATCGGCATGCCGAGCTTGAAGATGCAGTGATGGTGCAGCGGCAGCGCCGCGCAGCAGGCATTGGGCTTCTGGGTGGGATAAATCTCCAGCGCATGGTTGTCGGACGCCATGGCCGCGACTTTCGCGTCCGTGATCCACTGCAGCAGTTTCTCGTCGCTGCCGTCCAGGCCGGCGCAGATTTCATGCAGCGTGTGCGGGTCCGGCTGGCGCTGCTTTTCCAGCAAGGCATCGCCGAATTCCGTATGAAAGAGCACGATGTCGCCCTGCTCGATCTCGATCTTGTCCGCCTCGAGGATCCGCATCAGGTCGTCGTAACCCACCGATTTCTGCGCACGGCCGTAATGCCTGGCCAGATCCACCATGACGCCGCGGCTCTGCAGGCAGGACTCGGCCAGGTGCGTGATGTCCAGCTTCTTGGCGTTGGAGGCGGCTCCGTGGCCCAGGTCTGTCTTGGCGAAACCATTCTCCACGTCGTAATCCACCGGCCCGACCACATGATCGTTGGGCCGGTAGCCGTTGTAGTAGACACGCTCGGGCAGGCCGTCGCCATTCGCATCGAATAGCGCCCCCACGTGCGCCAGCGAATCCCATTGCGTCGAGTACTGCAAGCTCATCTCGACGATGTCGTCGCTGAGCACATCCACGCAGCCCGGCCGCAACCGGCCGAGCGGGAAATTCATGTACTGGTCGCCGTCTCTTTCGGTGGGGCGCAGCTTGGGCGGATGGCGACGGACGTTGACGCCGTTGCCGCCCGGATAGTCCAGCGGCAGAGACAGGCAAAAACTCACGCCCGCACGGACTTCGCTTATGCCCTTGAGCACGTTGTCCGGAGTGATGTAATTCAGGCAACCGCGCTGATCGTCAGGACCGAAGTCCCCCCAGTTCGATCCTTCGGGACGGTTCTTCCATCTCATGCGTCGCAACTCCTTGGCGTTGAAAGCGGATTGACTTAAATTTATCACGTATAGGATACTATCATCATGGATGTGAAAACTGCAGCTCGAGTTCTGGATGTGCTGAACCTCTTTGCCGAGGAGCAGAAGCCATTGCTGTACAGCGAAATCGCCACGCAGATGCAGATCCCCCTGTCCAGTTGCCACGGATTGCTCAAGACCATGGTGGCGCGCGGCTATCTGTATGAAATCGGCAAGAAGCATGGCTATTACCCGACGCAGAAGCTGATCCACGTCGCCACCCTGATTTGCCGCAACGATCCGCTCAATGACGTGATCGAGCCCGTGCTGGAACGGGTGCGCGACCTGACTGGTGAAACCGCCCTGCTGGCCAAACTGGCGGACGACAAGGTGGTGTACCTGATCGTGGCGGAATCCAAGCAGACGATCCGTTTCTCGCACCAGCCCGGCGGTTTCAAGGCCGTCCACGCCACCAGTTCGGGCAAGGCGCTGCTGTCCGTGCTGTCGCCTGAAGAACGCCAAAAATGGTTCAAGGCCTATGGCGGATTTACCGCTTTCACCGACCGCACCATCACCACCCGCGCCGCTTTCGACAGCGATCTGCAGGCGGGCGTGGCGCGCGGCTGGCAGCGCTCGGTCGGCGAGAACGTCGAAGACGTGATGTCCATGTCCCTCGGATTCCGCGCATACGAACAACCCTTTGCCATCGTGGTGGCCGGCCCTCTGGGCCGCATGCTCAAGAACGAAGCCACCACTGGAAAACAGCTGGAAGAGGTCAAGGCACTGATGCACGCCGCCCTGCCCTCGGCCAACCTCACCTTCGTAGGAGAAGACAGTAGATGAACAAGCGCAGCTTTCTTACCGCGGCCTGCTCGGCCATCCTCGCCGCCATGCCGGTCACCGGGGCGCTGGCCCAGGGCAGTTATCCGGACAAGCCGATCCGCGTGATCATGCCGTGGGCGGCGGGCGGCCCGACGGACGTCGTCGGCCGCGTCGTCGCTGTGCAAATGGGTGAAATCCTGGGCCAGCCGCTGGTCATCGAAACCCGCGCAGGCGCCAGCGGCACCATTGGCGCCGCGCAGGTCGCCAAGGCGCCGGCAGATGGCTACACGGTGCTGATGAACCCGTCGGTCCAGGGCATCTATCCGGCCCAGTTCAAGAGCCTGAGCTTCGATCCGATCAAAGACTTCCGGATGGTGGGTGTGCTGGGCACGGTGCCGATGGTGGCCGTCGTCCCGCCCACGTCCAAGTTCAAGACCTTCGCCGACCTTATCGAGCATGCCCGCGCGCAGCCCGGCACGCTGACCTTCGCGTCGCCCGGCGTTGCCACCCTGCCTCACCTGGCGGGCGAGCTGATCAATTCCTCCACCAAGGCGTCCATCTCGCACGTCGGCTACCGCGGCAGCAGCCCGGCCCTGACCGACGTTGCCGGCGGCCATGTGGATCTGATGTATGCGCCGCTTGCCCCCGCCCTGCCCCTGATCCAGAGCGGCAAGGTCATCCCCCTGGCCGTCACCACCAAAGTCCGGCTGGCCGACTTGCCCAACGTGCCTACCATCGCCGAAAGCGTCCTGCCCGACTTCGACATCGTCACCTGGTATGGCATGTGGGTGCCCAAGGACACGCCTGAACCGATCATCGCCAAGCTGAATGCGGCGATGGTGCAGGCCTCGAAGTCGCCCAAAGTGGTCGACGCGCTGAAATCGCAGGGCACGATGCCCAGCACGATGAGCTACCAAGAAGCCGAAGCCTTCAACCTGGCCGAAAGCGCGCGCTGGATCAAGGTGATGAAGGACGCCAACATTCAGCCCGAATAAGGGTTGCACCCAGCGCCAGCGCTCTAAGCGCTTGAAATAACTCGAGGTAATGAAAAGGCATAAGAAATTCCCAGTTAGGGAATTTACTTATGCCTTTTAATTATTTGTAAGGCGCATACTTGACGGGCCAGAATTCGTCCTTGGCATAAATCAAGACCAATGGAACTTCGTCAACTCGAGGCCTTCGCGGCCGTCATGTCCACCGGCAGCGTCACCGCGGCCGGACGGCTGCTGGGACGCTCGCAGCCTGCGATCAGCCGGTTGCTGCAGGAATTGGAGGCCGAAATCGGCTATCCCCTGTTCAACCGCAGCGGTCCCCGCGTGACGCCCACCGAACAGGGCTTCCTGCTTTACGACGATGTTGAACGCGCGTTGTCCAGCCTGCAGCAGATCCGCAGCCGGGCCGACGAAATTGCGCGCGGTCAGGCGCAGCCGCTGTTGATGGCGGCCACTTCCGCCCTTGCCGCTGGCCTGGTGCCGGCCGCCCTCAAACGCATCGAAGACCGGCTTGGACCCGCCCGCGTGCAGTTGCGCAGCGCCTCGCCCGAGCGCGTGGTGCACGCCGTGCTGTCGGGCGCCGCGCAGTTGGGCGCGACCAGCCTGCCGCTGGAGCACCGCGGCCTGACCGTGCACTGGATCGCACAGGCGCCTTGCGTGGCGGCATTGCCCGAAGACGATCCCGCCGCGCGCCACGCCGTGGTGCCGGTATCGGCGCTGGCCGGACGCCGCCTCATCACCATGGCCAACCCCTATCGCCTGCGCCGCCGGCTGGACGCGGCCCTCGCGCACAACGTGCAGGCGCTGGGCACCATCGAAACCAATTCGTCCGTCAACGCCCTGGCCGCGGTCCGCGCGGGCCTGGGCGTATCGGTGCTGGAACCCGTGACCGCCTATGGTTCGCCGATGGCGGGCGTGGCAATCCGTCCCATCGATCTGGACATCCCTTTCTTCTTTGGGGTCATCACCCCGCAGTCGCAAACGCTGTCGCCCGCCTGCCAGGCGATGGCCGACGCGTTGGCCGAAGCCGCCGCAGACCTGCTGCCCGGCTTTGTGCTGCACGACGCGTCCGAGCATTCGGCGCTGCTGCAGTCGATCTACGGCGATGACGCCCCTGTCATGGAAACACCCGCATCATGAATCTGCCCACCGCCACCCCGCCGCAAGGCCTGCCCGCCCTGGAGGCGCGCCTTCGGCAAGACCTCTCCTGGCTGGAAATTCCCGCCAAGAACTGGGTGACGCCCCGGCTGGTCGACGGCCAGCAGGTGCTGGATGTGGCGATCATCGGCGGCGGCATGGCCGGCTTGGCCGCAGCAGCGTCTCTGAAGCACCTGGGCATCGATGCGCCGATCTTCGATCAGGCGCCCGAAGGCTACGAAGGCCCGTGGGCCACGACGGCCCGCATGGAAACGCTGCGCTCGCCCAAGCAACTGACCGGTCCCGCGCTGGGCCTGCCCGCGCTGACCTTCCGCGCCTGGTTCGAGGCGCAATTCGGCCAGGAGGCCTGGGAAGCGCTGGACAAGATTCCCCGCCTGCAATGGATGGACTATCTGCGCTGGTACCGCCGCGTGCTGAACCTGGACGTGCGCAACGAACACCGCATCCTGTCCGTGCAGCCGCGCGCCGATCAGCTGGTTGCGCTGGACATCCAGTCGCCCGCCGGACGCACGACCGTCCTGGCTCGCCGCGTCGTGCTGGCCACCGGCCGCGACGGCCTGGGCGGCGCGTACGTGCCCGACTTTGCAAAGAAGCTGCCGCGCGACCGCTGGGCCCATTCGTCCGACGTGATGGACTACAACACCCTGGCCGGCAAGCGCGTTGGCGTCGTGGGCGCGGGCGCGTCCGCCATGGACAGCGCGGCGACCGCGCTGGAAGCCGGCGCCGCCAGCGTCGATCTGCTGATCCGCCGCCATGACATCCCGCGCATCAACAAGGGCAAGGGCGCGGGCAACCCGGGCCTGACCCACGGCCACCTGACGCTGCCGGACGAATGGAAGTGGAAGATCCGCCACTACATCAACGCCGCGCAAGTGCCGCCCCCGCGCGGCAGCACGCTGCGCGTGTCGCGCCATCCCAATGCGTTCTTCAACCTGGGCTGTGGCGTGCTGGACCTGGCCCTGGTCGATGACGAGATCCATGTCACCACGCCCAAGGGCGTGTTCAAGCTGGACTTCCTGATCTTCTCCACGGGCTTTCGCATCGATTGGACCGTGCGGCCGGAGTTCGCGCCGCTGGCGCCTCACGTGCGCGCCTGGGGCGACCGCTACACGCCGCCGCCCGGCGAGGAAGACCAGGAACTGCATGACTCGCCCGATCTGGGACCGGTGTTTGAACTGCAGGAGAAAGTCCCCGGCGCCTGCCCGGGCCTGGACCGCGTGCACTGTTTTTCGTACCCCGCCGCGCTGACGCACGGCACGATCTCGGGCGACATCCCCGCCATCAGCGAAGGCGCCAAGCGCCTGGCGCAAGGCATCGCCGGCCTGTTCTACCGCGAAGACGTGGTGACGCACTACGCCAACATGGAAGCGTTCTCGGAGCCCGAAGTGTTCGGTGACGAGTGGACGCCGGCCGCCGCACCGGCCACGGCTTCGCAGGCGGAGACCGCGCAATGACCGCATGGCTGCTACGCCGCGTGGCGCAGGCTGCGGTGGTCGTGTTCCTGATGACGCTGATCGTCTTCGTGGGCCTGCACGCCATCGGCAACCCCGTGGACATCCTGATCGGCCAGGACGTGGACCAGGTGGACCGCGCGCGCATCATCGCCGAACTGGGGCTGGACAAGCCGCTTTGGCAGCAATACCTGGCCTTTCTGAACGGCGCGCTGCACGGCAACCTGGGCAACAGCTTCGTCTACAACATTCCGGCGATCGAACTGGTGATCCAGCGCCTGCCGGCCACGCTTGAACTGGCCATCACCGCCCTGTCCTTCGCCGTCATCATCGGCCTGCCGCTGGGCCTGTTTGCCGGTCTGTATCCGGACAGCCGCGCGGCCAAGATGATCATGGCGGGCAGCATCGTCGGCTTCTCGTTGCCTACCTTCTGGGTGGCGCTGATGCTCATCATGGCGTTCAGCGTGTCGCTGGGCTGGCTGCCCGCCAGCGGCCGCGGCCAGACGGTGGAGTTCCTGGGCTTTCAGTGGTCGTGGCTCACGGCAGACGGTTGGCGCCACCTGATCCTGCCGGCGTTCAACCTGTCGCTCTTCAAGATATCCCTGGTGATCCGCCTGACCCGCGCCGGCGTGCGCGACGTGATGCCGCTGGACTTCGTGAAGTTCGCGCGCGCCAAGGGCCTGTCGCCGTTTCGCGTGGTCTGTGTGCACGTGCTGCGCAACACCATGATTCCGCTGGTGACGGTGCTGGGCCTGGAGCTGGGCTCGACCATCGCATTTGCCGTCATCACCGAAAGCATCTTTGCGTGGCCCGGCGCCGGCAAGCTGATCCTGGACAGCCTGAACGCGCTGGACCGCCCCGTGATCGTGGCCTATCTGATCGTGGTGGTGTGCCTGTTCGTGACGCTGAACCTGATCGTCGACATTCTGTACAAAGTGCTGGACCCCCGGGTGCGGCTGGAGGCCACGGCATGAGTTCCGTATCCCAAACCGCGCAGGCGCCCGCCCTGCGCCGCGAGTCGCCGTGGCGCCGCAACCTTGCCGAGTTCATGTCGTCCAAGACGGCCGTGCTGGGCCTGGTTGTCGCCACTCTGCTGATCCTGGCCGCCGTGCTGGCGCCGTGGATCTCGCCGCAGAATCCCTATGACCTGCTGCAGATCGACGTACTGGATTCGCGCCTGCCGCCGGGTTCCATGAATGGCCTGGACACGTTCCACTACTGGCTGGGCACCGACGGCCAGGGCCGTGACCTGCTGTCGGGCATCCTGTATGGCCTGCGCATCAGCCTGATGGTGGGCGTGGGCTCGGCGCTGATCGCCGGCATCATCGGCACGCTGCTGGGCCTGTTGGCCGCCTACGCCGGCGGCAAGGTCGACGCCTTCATCATGCGTCTCGTGGACCTGATCCTGTCCTTCCCGTCGATCCTGGTCGCGATGATGATCCTGGCTTATCTGGGCAAGGGCGTGGGCAACGTGGTGCTGACGCTGGTGATCCTGGAATGGGCCTACTATGCCCGCACCGCGCGCGGCCAGGCCCTGGTCGAGCGCCGCCGCGAGTACGTGGAAGCCGCCCGCTGCCTGGACATTCCCAACTGGCGGATCATGTTGAAGCACATCCTGCCCAACTGCCTGCCGCCGCTGATCGTCATCGGCACGCTGCAGATTGCGCGCGCCATCACGCTGGAAGCCACGCTGAGCTTCCTGGGACTGGGCGTGCCCGTGACCGAACCGTCGCTGGGCCTGCTGATTTCCAACGGCTTCCAATACATGCTGTCCGGCGAATACTGGATCAGCTTCTACCCCGGCATCGCGCTGCTCATCACCATCGTGGCGATCAACCTGGTTGGCGACCGCCTGCGCGACGTGCTGAACCCGAGGACCCACAAATGACCGACCGCTCTGCCTCGGCTGGCGCGCCGGCCACGCTTGAAGTGCGCAACCTGCGCACGCACTTCCACACCCGCGCGGGCGTGCTGCCCGCCGTGGACGACGTCTCCTTCACCTTGCCACGCGGCAAGATCCTGGGTCTGGTCGGCGAATCCGGCTCGGGCAAGTCCGTGACGGGCTTTTCCATCATGGGTCTGGTCGACGCGCCGGGCCGCATCGTGGGCGGCCAGGTCCTGTTCCAGGGCCGCGACCTGACCACGCTGCCCCCGCGCGAACTGCGCCGCCTGCAGGGCAACCGCATCGCCATGATCTTTCAGGATCCGATGATGACGCTGAACCCCGTGCTGCGGGTGGACGTGCAGATGATCGAGACGGTGCGCGCGCATAACAAGATGAGCAGCGCCCAAGCCCGCATCCTGGCGCGCGACACGCTGGGCATGATGGGCATCCCCAGCCCCGAGGAACGCTTGCTCGCCTATCCGCACCAGCTGTCGGGCGGCATGCGCCAGCGCGTGGCGATTGCCATTGCCATGCTGCACCGGCCGGACCTCATCATTGCCGACGAACCGACCACCGCGCTGGACGTCACCATCCAGGCGCAGATCCTGTCCGAAGTGCAGAAGCTGGCCCAGCAGCACGGCACCAGCCTTATCTGGATCACCCACGACCTGTCGGTGGTGGCGGGCCTTGCCGACGAAGTGGCCGTCATGTATGCCGGGCGCATCGTCGAACACGGCAAGGTCGACGACGTGCTGGACCGTCCGCAGCACCCCTACACCGTGGGCCTGATCGACAGCCTGCCCAGCAACAATGCGCGCGGCCAGCGCCTGCGCCAGATTCCCGGCATGACGCCGAACCTGCTGCACCTGCCGGCCGGCTGTGCCTTCGCAGCGCGCTGCGCGCGCGCCACCGCCGCCTGCGGCCAGCAACCCGGCATCACCGAAGCCTTACCCCAACACAACGTGCGCTGCTTTCATCCTTCCATCCAGATCCACCGCGAGGTGGCGGCATGAGCGCCACCTCCACCGCCAACGCCCCCACGCCACTGATCGACCTGCGTCAGGTCAGCAAGCGCTTTGGCGAACGCAAGGTCGGCGCCGCCGGCCGCGCCATGCAGTCGCTTGGCCTGTCCAAGCCGCCCGCCATCACGCGCGCCGTGGACCACGTCGATCTGATCGTGAATCCCGGCGAGGTCGTCGGCCTGGTCGGTGAATCCGGCTGCGGCAAGTCCACGCTGGGCCGCATCGCGGCGGGGCTGCTCACGCCCTCGGGCGGCGAGGTCCGCATCAATGGCGTGCGCCCTGCGGACATGAATGCGGCCGAGGCCCACGCCGCGCGCCTGAAGGTGCAGATGATCTTCCAGGATCCCTACGCCAGTCTCAACCCGCGCCTGCGCGTGGACGAGATCGTGGGCGAGGCCGCCCGCATCCACGGCCTGGTCGGCAACGGCGACTTCGACGACTACGTCAGCGCGCAATTGGAACGCGCGGGCCTGGATCCGTCGCTGCGCCAGCGCTACCCGCACCAGTTCAGCGGCGGCCAGCGCCAGCGCATCGGCATCGCCCGCGCGCTGGCGGTGCAGCCGTCGATGCTGGTCTGCGACGAAGCCGTGGCCGCGCTGGACGTCTCGATCCAGGCGCAGATCCTGAACCTGTTCATGGACCTGCGCGAAGAGCTGAACCTGACGTACCTTTTCATCAGCCATGACCTGGGGGTGGTCGAACACCTGTCCGATCGCGTGGTCATCATGTACCTGGGCCGAGTCGTGGAAACGGCGACGGTGGAAGAAGTCTTCCGCCGTCCCAACCACCCTTACACGCAAGCCCTGCTGGCCGAAATCCCCAGCCTGAAATCGCGCCACAAGATCTTCACCGCGATCAAGGGCGAGATTCCCAGCCCGCTCAATCCGCCCACCGGCTGCCATTTCCATCCGCGATGTCCGCACGCGATGCCGCGCTGCAAGACCGAGGTTCCCACGTTGAAGGGAATCGCCATCAACCACCTGAGCGCCTGTCACCTGAACGACATGGCCTGACGATCACTGGCCGCGGCACGACCGCCGCGGCCGCTGGACCCACACCGTTCCCCCTTCACCAAGGATCCCGGACAATGAAACGCCTGATTCTCTCGACCCTCACCGCCGCCATCCTGGGCGCCTCGGCCGCCGCCTCCGCGGACAACCTGTCGATCGGCTTTGCCGACCCGCTGTCGTCGCTGGACCCGCAGCTGAACAACCACGCCGGCGACCGTTCGGTGGCCCTGCACTTCTGGGATCTCCTGATCGAGAACAAGTGGAACAAGCTGCAGCCGGGCCTGGCCGTGAGCTGGAAGCCGCTGGACAACACCACCTGGGAATTCAAGCTGCGTGAAGGCGTCAAGTGGCAGGACGGCACGCCGTTCACCGCCGACGACCTGATCTACTCCTACACCCGCGCCCGCGGCGTGCCGGGCAGCGTCGCCACCTACGCCGGTTACCTGCGCACCATCGACACGATGACCGCCAAGGATCCGCTGACCCTCATCATCAAGACCAAGGCCCCCAACCCCGACCTGCCGCTGAACCTGGCGTCCATCCACGTCGTCAGCAAGCACGTCGGCGAAAAGTCTTCGACCGAAGACTACAACTCGGGCAAGGCCATGGTCGGCACCGGCCCGTACAAGTTCGTCTCCTACACGCCCGGCGACCGCGTCCTGATGGAACGCAACGACGCCTACTGGGGTGACAAGCAGATCTGGGAGAAGGTCAACTACCGCTACATCAACAACGCCGCCGCCCGCACCGCCGCGCTCTTGGCCGGCGACGTGGACGTGATCGACAAGGTGTCGGTGTCCGATCTGGCCAAGCTGGAGAAGGCCGCCAACATCTCGGTCTACCCGTACGACGGCCTGCGCGTCATGCTGCTGCAACCCAGCTTCAACCCCGCGCCCAACCAGTACATCACCGACAACAACGGCAAGCCGCTGGACAAGAACCCGCTCCTGGACGTGCGCGTGCGCCAGGCGCTGAACCTGGCCATCAACCGCAAGGCCATCGCCGACCGCATCCTGCAAGGCGCCGCCACCGAAGCCAACCAGTGGATGCCCAAGGGCACCTTCGGCTACAACCCCGAGATCAAGGACATCCCCAACGACGTCGCGCAAGCCAAGAAGCTGCTGGCCGAAGCGGGCTTTCCCGACGGCTTCAAGCTGACCATGCACGTGCCCAACGACCGCTACCCGCAAGGCCCGGAAACGGCCCAGGCGGTGGCGCAGTTCTGGACCCGCGTTGGCGTGAAGACCCAGGTGGAAGTCGTGCCGTGGGCCGTGTACTCGGGCCGCGCCAACAAGAACGAATTCGCCGTCAGCATGCTGGCATGGGGCAACGGCACGGGCGAAGCCAGCTACGCGCTGGTCAACATCCTGGCCACCGTCGACGCCAAAAAGGGCCTGGGCGCCTCCAACTGGGGCCACTACACGAACCCCAAGGTCGACACCGCGCTGGAGCAATCCACCTCGGAATTCGACGTGGCCAAGCGTGAAGCCATCCTGCGCGACTCCGTCAAGCTCGTCTCCGACGACGTCGGCATCATTCCGCTGTTCCACTACAAGAACATCTGGGCCACCAAGAAGGGTCTGAAGGTTACCCCGATGACCAGCGACCGCACGGCCGCCATGATGGTCACCAAGGTCTCGGACAAGTAAGCCATGGCGCCGACCCTGCACATCAGCCCCGCGGACGCCCTCATCGACGTCCCGCGCCAGATCCGCGTCGAACACGTCGCGCCCGGCGCCACCGTCGAGATCACCGCCCTCACCCGCCGCAACGGCGTGCTCTGGCAAGCCCAGGCCGCCTACACGGCAGGCGAGGACGGCGCCGTCGACCTGACCCGCGACGCCCCCGTCGCGGGTGACTACACCGGCCTGGCCCCGATGGGGCTGATCTGGGCGCAGTCTCCCGATGACGGCAAGAGCCGCGAGCACTTCAACCAGCCGGTGACCGATGCCCTCGTCACCGAAGTGGTGGTCCGCGTCGAAGGCGCCGAGGCGCGCGGCAGCTTCACGCAGCGCCTGGCGGCTGACGGCGTCACGCGTGTCGAGGTCCGCGAGGAAGGCCTGGTCGGCACCCTGTACCTGCCCGCGGGCAGCGCCCCGGGATCGCATCCCGCCGTCATGATCCTGAACGGGTCCGGCGGCGGCATCAACGAACCGCGCGCCGCCCTGTACGCCTCGCGCGGCTACGCCGCCTTCGCGCTGGCGTACTTCAAGGCGCCCGGCCTGTCGGACTACATTTCCAACACCCCGCTGGAGTACTTCCAGACGGGCCTGCGCTGGTTGCGCAAGAAGGTCCAGCCCCTGCACGACTTCGTCGCCATCAGCGGCCAGTCGCGCGGCGGCGAACTGGTGCTGCTGCTGGGCGCCACCTTCCCGAAGGAAGTGTCGGCCGTCGTCGCCTACGTGCCCGGCGCCGTCGTGCACAGCGGCCAGAACGCCTGCGACCCCAAGATCGGCCGCGAAGGCCCGACCTGGCTGCTGGGCGGCAAGCCCATCCCCCACGTCTGGGAGAACAACCGCACAGCCACCTGGGCCCCGTTCGATGAAGGCCCCGCGCCCCATCGCCACGAGAAAGCCATTTTGACGGCCTTGCAGGACCCGGACGCCGTGGCGCGTGCACGCATCCGCGTGGAAGACATCGAAGGCCCGGTCATGCTGCTGTCCGGCACCGACGACGGCTCGTGGCCGTCCAGCCTGTACTCGAAGATGGTGCAGGACAAGCTGACCGACGTGCGGCACCCGTACCCGGTCCAGTGGCTGGACTACGAGAACGGCGGCCACTCGATCCTGTTCCCCTACGTGCCCACCACCCAGCTTGTGTATGCCCACCCCGTGTCGGGCAAGATCAGCACCAGCGGCGGCAACCCCAAGGACAACGCCCGCGCCGACCAGGAATCCTGGGAAGGCGTGAAGACGTTCCTGGACGCGGCGGTAAAGGCCAAGGGCGCGGCGGCTGGCAAGCCGGCAGCGACCGCGAACGATGCCTCGGGCAACGTCCGCTGAACGAAACTTTAGGAGACCTCCTCAATGGCACAACAACCGATCGTCTACGACATCAGCAAAGACATCGTCGACCAGCTCGTGGGCCTGGCGCCCGGCACCCAGACTTTTGACGTGCGCCACAAGCGCGACAAGGTCGCCGCCGCCACGCAAGGCAGCTACGACGCCCTCTTCGACCCCGCCCTGCCCGGCCTGCCGCTGGCCGACCGCCTGCTGGTCGCGCTGTACGCCACGCGCATCACGCCGTCGCCGCTGTTGGCCGCGCACTATCGCGCCCGTGCCGTCGAGGCCCGCGTGCCGGCCGCGGACATCGCCGTCGCCGAATCCGGCAAGCCGGCCGATGCCGCCGACCCGCGCCTGGCCGCCATCCTGGAATTCACGCGCAAGCTGATCGAAAAGCCGGTCGAAGGCGACGAAGCCGCGTTGAAGACGCTGCCGGCTGCGGGGGTTTCCACCCCGGCCGTCGTCACGCTGTCGCAGCTGATCGCCTTCCTGTCGTATCAGACGCGCCTGGTGGCCGGATTGGTCGCGATGAAAGCGGCTGAAGGGCTTGAGGCGGGTGCTGGCGCCGCGGATGCCACGTCCGTCATCAACCCCGGCAACACCGAACCCGGCGCCGTCATCAAGGCCCATGGCTTCACCAACGAAGTCCTGGAATGGAAGGCGTGGCTGGACGTCGTCAACGTCGACACCGCCACCCCCGAACAGATCGCCGTCCTGGAAGAAAGTCACCCCAAGGCCAAGGCCTCGGACTATTACCTGTTCCTGGTCCACCAGCCCGAAATCCTGCGCCAACGCTCCACGGCCTTCAACGCCATCATGTACGCGCCGGGCGGCCTGTCGCGCGCCGAGCGCGAACTGGGCGCCACCGTGGTGTCGCGCGTGAACGGCTGCGTGTACTGCGCGTCGGTGCACGCGCAGCGGTTCGAGCAACTGGCCAAGCGCAATGACGTGATTGGGCAGGTGTTTGAGAATCCGGTCACGGCTGGCACGACCAAGCGTGAACAGGCGATCGGCAAGTTCTCGATCCAGATTACCGAGGCGCAGGCCGACGTCAACGCGGCCAGCATCCAGGCGCTGAAGGATGTGGGTCTGAATGACGGGGAGATCCTGGATCTGCTGCATTCGGACGCGATCTTTGCGTGGGCGAACCGGTTGATGCTGAATTTGGGTGAGCCAGTCCTTGTGACGGTCTGACGGGCAGCTCTACATTCAGCCGGTGTCTGACACCCGCATACGCTCGCTTGGGTTCCCTTGCCTGCTCATATGGGTGTCAGACACGCGGAAGGATCGGCTGGTGTCAGACACGCGGAAGGATCGGCTTGTTACACTGTCCTTCCCGCACATACACGCGCCCCGCCCCAGCGGGGCGCTTTGCCTTTCCCCATGTCCGAAAAAACCCACGACATCCGCCCCGGCCAGTCGATCGAACTGCTCAAGGCCCTGCACATCCTGACCCGCGACGGCAAGATGAACCAGGACAGCCGCCGCAAGTTGAAGCAGGTCTATCACCTGTTCCAGTTCATCGAGCCGCTGCTCAAGGATGTCCAAGACCAACGCGGCGCCGTCACCCTGGCCGACCACGGCGCGGGCAAGTCGTATCTGGGCTTCATTTTGTATGACCTGTTTTTCAAGGATCAGCCCGAGGCGCTGAAAAACGGCTCCCACATCTACGGCATCGAAACCCGCGAAGAACTGGTGAAGTCGTCGGAAGATCTTGCCAAGCGGCTGGGCTTTGGCGGCATGTCGTTCCTGAATCTGTCGGTGGCGGAGTCGATCACTTCGGACAAACTGCCCGCTTCGATAGACGTGGTGACCGCCCTGCACGCCTGCAATACGGCAACCGACGACGCGATTCACTTTGCGTTGGAGAAGAAGGCCAAATACATCGTGGTCGTGCCGTGCTGCCAGGCCGAGGTGGCTTCGGTGCTGCGCAAGAACAAAGCGAAGGCGCTGGCGGATCCGTTGGCTGAGATCTGGCGGCATCCGCTGCATACGCGGGAGTTTGGCAGCCAGATTACGAATGTGCTGCGATGCCTGCAGCTTGAGGCGCACGGATATCAGGTCAGCGTGACCGAACTGGTCGGCTGGGAGCATTCGATGAAGAATGAGCTGATCATCGCGCAATATAAAAACCTGCCGACGCGCAAGCCCGCGCAGCGTTTGACCGAGATGTTGGAGCGGATTGGGCTGCAGGAATTGAAGGATCGGTTTTTCTTGCCGCAAGCTGCGTAATACTGAAAAGGACCGCCTGCGGCGATGGATTTTTCCCATTATCTTGATCGGATTCGTGCGGTGTGCGACGCACATGGCCACGCGCTACACCTCAACCCGGGTGCGACGGAATCGAGGCTTGAAGCAGTCGAGGCGGAACTTGGTTTCCCCATCTCCGCGGACGCCAGGCAGGCTTGGCTTCTGGCCAATGGGGCCGAGCGCGATGTGCCGGTATTCATGCGGCCGGGCTATCTGACGGCCTATGATTTTCTGCCGCTGGAAAAGGCGATTGCGGGACGAGCACGGATGGCGGACCGCGCGCCGCGATATGCCGGATATATGGAGCCAGAACCGCGCGATGCGCGCATCAGGGACGGCTGGTTTCACCCGGGCTGGCTCCCCTTCGCCAGCTTTGGCGGCGCAACGATGCTGCTGATGGTCGACCACTCCCCAAGCGAATCCGGCACACCGGGGCAGATCATCGCATTCACCCACGACCCGGATCAGATCACGTGGGTGGCGCCAAGCTTCACCGCGCTACTGACGGGATCAATCGCTGAGATCGAAGCCGACCCCGAGGAATTTCTGGGGGATTTTTAAGGCTGGGGATCAGACGCCCCCAGCCCATTCCCACGACCGAAGTAAAATCCGCTCCCCATGCGCTTCTCTGACTTCGACCAACGCCTCGCCGCCCTCGGCGCGCTGCCCGTTCACCGCGGGCGGGTCATGCGCGTCTGGCTGCAAGGACAAGCACTCGACACCGGCACGCGGCGCCGTAGCGCGGAGCATTTTCTGCCCCTCGCGGTTCGCGACGCCGTGCCCGCCTTGACGGCGGAACTTGACGGCCTTGCCCGCATCCGCTCCGAACACGCTGGCAGCGACGGTTCGCGCTTGCTTGTCGAACTGGCCGACGGGCAGATGGTGGAAAGCGTGCTGTTGCCGCGCGACGGACTGTGCGTGTCCACCCAGGTCGGTTGTGCGGTCGGCTGCCGCTTCTGCATGACCGGCAAGAGCGGCTTGATTCGTCAGGTCACCGGCATGGAAATCCTTGCCCAGGTCGTGCTGGCGCGGCGTCAGCGTGCGGTGAAGAAAGTCGTCTTCATGGGCATGGGTGAACCGGCGCACAACCTCGACAACGTGCTCGAAGCCATCGACCTGCTCGGCACCGAAGGCAATATCGGGCACAAGAATCTCGTGTTCTCCACCGTGGGAGACCAGCGCGTGTTCGACGCGCTGCCGCGGCAACGCGTCAAGCCTGCACTGGCGCTGTCGCTACACACGACCAAAGCCGAGTTGCGAGAGCATCTGCTGCCACGCGCGCCCAAAATTTCGCCAGAAGCACTGATCGAACTTGGCGAGCGATATGCTCGCGACACCGACTATCCGATCCAGTATCAATGGACGCTGCTCAAAGGCGTCAACGACGGCGACGACGAACTCGATGCGGTCGCGGATTTGCTCAAGGGCAAGTTCGGCGTGCTCAACGTCATTCCGTTCAATAGCCTTGAAGGCGATACCTACCAGCGCCCCGATGCCGCGCGCACCCGCGAAATCGTCCGCTATCTGCACAGCCGTGGCGTGCTGACCAAAGTCAGGAATAGCGCGGGGCAGGATGTGGACGGCGGCTGTGGCCAGCTGCGCGCGCGCGCCGTAGGCGCCGAGCAAGTGGTCGAGCTGCGCCGCACGCGCACAGCCAGACCGGCAGCCGCCTAGTCTGCCTTGCGGGCGGGCCCGTCACGCCCGAGCCGAGACCTGTCCCCACCTTGCCGCAATCCCGGCCACCGCCTGTCTCATCCGGTCCACGACCTCCCCGAATCTCCCGGCCCCCAACCGTTCCGCCATCGCCGTCACCGTAATCGCCCCCAGCGCTTCCCCTGTAGCCGACATGATCGGCACGGCCACCGCACTGGTCCCCGGCATCAGGCCCACGGGCGCATGTGCCAAACCCTCGCGGCGGGCTGCATCGACCCGCGCGATCACGTCCTCTACCCGCTCGCCCAACACCTCCAACCGCGCCGCATTACTGCGCACCAGCCGCGTGCTGTCGTCTGCGTCCAGGCTGGCCAACAACGCCACCCCGGAGACCCCGACCCCAAGCGGTCGTCGAACGCCCACCTCGATCGACAACACCTGTATCGGATGCCTTCCCGTGCGGCGCCCAATGCAGATCGAGTCATGCCCATGCCGGATGCTAAGAAACACGGTATCCCCGACTTGATCCGCAAGCTCCGTCATATAGGGATCGGCCAGCGTCAACAACGGGAACCGCCGCGTTCGCGCCAGCCCGAGCAAAGTGATTTCCTGGCCGATCAAATACCGGCGCGTCTCCGGGTCCTGTTCTACCGCCTCTTCCTGCACCAAGGTCTTGAGCAGCCGATGCACGGTCGGCCGGTTCAGGCCGGACATGCGCTCCAGGTCCACCAAGCGCACTCCCCGTTCCTGCCCGCACGCGATCAATCGCAGCAAAGCCAATGCGCGCCGGACGGTCTGGGCGCCGGCCGCGCTTTTATCCTCGGAGCCGCTCATGCGGCCTCCGGTTTCATGACGGACTTTGCCGTTTGGACGATGCCCCGCTTGGTGATGATTTCGCCCAGCGATGCATAGTTTGGCCCGCCGATGCGGCAGATGGGGCGCAGCATTGCGGTGTCGATCTTGCCGTCTTGCATCAGGCCCTCGCGGATGTGGAACATCACGACTTCACCCACAAAGAATTCGGCGCCGGTGTTGCCAAACGGCGTGACGCTGTGCAGCCGGCATTCCAGACTGATGGGCGCGGCGGCCAGGCGGGGGGTGGCGACCACCACGCCGGGGATGACGGGCAGGCCCAGCAAATCGGCTTCGCTGACTTCAGGCGGATGTTCCTGAGCGCTTTCGTGCAACGGGTCCAGCAGGGTTTCGTCGGCAATGTTTACGACGAAATGGCCGTTTTCCATGATGTTGCGGCCGGTGTCTTTGCGCTGGCCGGCCTTTCTGCCGATGTTCACACCAATCATGGGCGGCTGGTTGGACACGAAGGTGTAGCAACTGAAGGGGGCCAGGTTGACGACACCGTGGGCGTTGACGCTGCTGATCCAGGCGATCGGCCGGGGCACGATGATGCCGCTCATCAGGCGGTAGGTCTGCTCGGGGTTCAGGTCACTGGCGGGAAAGTGCATGGTCGTCTCGCTCCGTAGTCCGGATATTGAACATCAGTTTAAGGGCGCGTCCATGCGGACTTCGTGCGCCGAGCGTCATTTTCCCGTGAAGCAGGGGCCGATCGAAAGGAGCGCCTAACCCAGCGTTCCAAAAGAGTCCAATATCCGGACCTTTTTGAAAAATTGCCGTTGTTCAGCGCGGCGCAAATTCCTAGAGTGTCAACAAACAAACAAAACGCGATGACACGCACAGGAGACTCACCATGAACCGCACCGCGCTCCGCGCCTGCGCCACAGTGGCGCTGACCGTCCTTACCTCGATGGCGCACGCCGCCTGGCCCGACAAACCCGTGAAGATCGTTGTGCCCTACCCGCCCGGCGGGAATGTGGACGTGGCGGCGCGGCTGATCGCGCCGGGGTTGCAGGCGGCGCTGGGACAGCCGTTCATCGTGGAGAACAAACCGGGCGCGGGCGGCATGATTGCCGGCGAGCAGGTGGCGCGGTCGGAACCGGATGGCTACACGCTGTTCATGGCGGCCAACGGTCCCCTGCTGTTTTCGCCGCTGATCTTCAAGCGCGACGCCTACAAATGGGACCGGGACTTTGCGCCGATCAGTTCGGTGTCCTATACGCCACTGGTGTTGCAGGTGCGGCCGGAGCTCAAGGCCAAGAATCTGGAAGAGCTGCTGGCGCTGGCCAAGAAGGAGCCGGGCAAGCTGAACATGGCATCGCCCGGCGCGGGGACGACGAATCACCTGGTGAGCGAACTGCTGCAGTCGCTGACCGGGGCGCGCTGGACGACGGCGCAATACAAGGGCAATGCACCCGCGACGACGGATCTGCTGGGCGGCCAGGTGGATTTCAATTTCGACCAGATTTCGGTGGCGTTGCCTTACGTCAAGGAAGGCCGGCTGCGCGCGCTGGCCGTAACCACGGCCAAGCGCGTGCCATCGATGCCGGACGTGCCAACGTTTGCGGAAGCCGGCGTGCCGGGCATGGAAGCGGCGACGTTCACTGGATTGTTGGCCCCGAAGGGCACGCCGCCCGAGGTGCTGAACAAGCTGAGCGAGGCGCTGACCAAGATCCTGGCGCAGCCGACGATCATCCAGCGCTTTGACGATCTGGGCGCACAAGCGCGCGGCAGCTCTCCGGAGGAATTCACGCGCTATCTGGCCGCGGAAGATGCGCGCTGGACGCCGATCATCAAGCGTGCCGGCATCACGGCGAACTGAGCGGCCGCCTGAGCCGACAACTGACCCGAAAACTGAGCAGCCAGCCCGGCAGCCCACTGAACCCCGGGGCGCGGCAACGCCGCCCCCCTTCCCCGACACTTCGACTGAGACGGAAAACGCCATGAGCAGACGCAGCATCTATGCCGAAGGCTTCAGCCACAAGAACCCCATTCCCGCCGCCTGCCGGATCGGGCCCATGCTGTATTCGGGCAGCATCCAGGGCACGGACCCCGCGACGGGCGCCTACGGCGACTCGCTGGAACGCCAATGCGAGCTGATGTTCGACCACGTGCGCCGCATCGTGCAGGCGGGCGGCGGCTCGCTGGATCACATCGCCAAGATGACGGTGTGGATGCGCGACCGCAGCCAGCGCGCGGCGCTCAATGCCGTGTGGTTGCAAGCCTTTCCGGATGCGCAGAATCGTCCGGCGCGTCACACCATGCAGGCGGACCTGGATGGCGACAAGCTCATCGAGTGCGACTTCGTGGCCGTGATCGAATAAAGGAGCCGGACGATGCCGCAATATCAAGCCTTCAATCCCAACCCGACCGCGCCGGCCTATCGCCTGCCGCCCGGATCGTGCGATAGCCAATTCCACGTGTTCGGCCCCGCCGACCGCTACCCGGTGCGTCCGGGCGCGGCCTATGAGATGCCTAGTGCGACCATCGAGACGGCGCTGGGCCTGCACCGGCTGCTGGGTATCCAGCGCGGCGTGATCGTGCAAGCCACCACGTACGGCGCCGATCATCAGGTGGTGCTGGACGGACTGGCCGCAGCTGGCCCGTCGTATCGCGGCTGCGCGAATGCCGTGGTGCTGGCCGAATGCGACGACGCCTATATCCAGAAGCTGCACGACGCCGGTGTGCGCGGCGCGCGGTTCACGCGCCAGGGGCTGGGCATCAGCATGGCGCCCGCGGTCTTCGACCGCGCCATCGCCCGCATCCGCGAGCTGGGCTGGTATGCCAAGTTCCAGCCGGAACCCGACGGCATGATGGCGCAGGCAGCACAGTTCGAGAACCTGGACATCCCTGTGCTGCTGGACCACATGGGCCGGGCGGACCCGGGCGCGGGCGCCGCCGACCCAACGCGACGCTTGCTGGAGTCGCTGCTCTCGCGCGGCAACTTCTGGGTGATGCTGTCGCTGACGGAGAAGATCTCGCGCACGGGCGAGCCCTGGGACGATGTGCTCCCGCTGGCCCAGGCGCTGATCGCCGCAAACCCGGACCGCGTGGTGTGGGGCAGCGACTGGCCGCATCCGGTGTCGGTGAAAGCCACGCCCAACGAAGGCCGACTGCTCGATCAGTTGGCGCGCTATGCCGGCGATCAGGACACGCTCAAGAAGATCCTGGTCGACAACCCCGCGCACCTTTTTGGATTCGACGAATGAAACTGCTCAGTTTTATGCATGACGGCCAGGCGCGCTTTGGCGCGCTGCGCGACCAGGACGAGATCGTAGCGCTGGACGGCCACGGCCACGACAGCTTGAGGGCCTCGCTGGAACCCGGCGATCTGCCCGCGCTGGCGCGCCTGGCCGAGTCGCTGCCCGCGACGCACCGGCTGGATCAGGTGCGGCTGCTGCCGCCCATCCCCACCCCCGAGAAGATCATCTGCGTGGGCGTGAACTACGGCAAGCGCAACGAGGAATACCAGGACGGCAGCGCGCCGCCGGCCTATCCCAGCGTTTTCCCACGCTTTCCGGGATCTTTCGTGGGACATGGTGAACCCTTGCTGCGTCCGCCGGAGTCCGAACAACTGGACTACGAGGGCGAGATCGCCATCGTAATCGGCAAGGCCGGCCGCCGCATTGCCGCGGCAGACGCCTGGCGCCATGTCGCGGGTCTGACGTGCTTGAACGAAGGCACGGTGCGCGACTGGCTCAAGCACGGCAAGTTCAATGTGACCCAAGGCAAGAACTTCGACGCCAGCGGTTCGATGGGACCGTGGCTGGTAACCGCGGATGAATTCGATCCGGCCGCGCCGCTCACGGTCAGCACGCGCGTGAACGGCGAACTGCGACAGCAGGACACCACCGAGAACCTGATGTTCCCGTTCGCCGAGCTGATCCGCTACATCTCCATCTGGACCACGCTCAAGCCAGGGGACGTGATCTCAACCGGCACGCCGATTGGCGCGGGCGTGCGCTTCACGCCGCCGCGCTTCCTGAAACCCGGCGACGTGGTCGAGGTGGAAGTCGCCGGCATCGGCGTCCTGTCCAATCCCGTGGCCGATGAACCGGCCGTGTCCGCATAAGGAGCCGACATGCTGAATGAAAAAGACCGCGACCGCGCCGCGAGCCTGCTGCTGGAAGCAGAGCGCAGCGGCGTGCCCACCACGCAACTGGACCAGGTCTTTCCGGACATCGAGATCGCGGACGCCTACGCGATTCAGAAGCGGATCATCGACGACAAGCTGGCTGCGGGCGCCAAACTGCGCGGCCACAAAATCGGCCTCACGTCCAAGGCGATGCAGAGCACCGTCGGCATTGACGAACCGGATTACGGACATCTGCTGGACACGATGTTCTATCAGGACGGCGAGACGATCCCGACCGACAAGCTCATCGTGCCGCGCGTCGAGGTGGAACTGGCGTTCGTACTGGGCAAGCCGCTGCGCGGGCCGGACGTAAGCCTGTTTGACGTACTGGATGCCACGGATTACGTGGTGCCGGCGCTGGAGCTGATCGACGGACGGAGCAAGTATCCGCGCCGCATCGTCGACAACATTGCCGACAACGCCGCATGCGCCGGCATCGTGTTGGGCGGCCGGCCCGTGCGTCCGATGGACGTGGATCTGCGTTGGGTGGGCGCCCTGCTCTTGAAGAACGGCGTGATCGAGGAATCGGGCGTATCCGCCGCGGTCCTGGGGCATCCGGCGCTGGGGATTGCGTGGCTGGCCAACAAGCTGGCCCAGCACGACACGGGCCTGGCTGCAGGGCAAATCGTGCTGGCGGGGTCGTTCACCCGCACGGTCGCGGTCAAGCGGGGCGACACGCTGCATGCCGACTACGGCAAGCTCGGCAGCATTTCGGTGCACTTTTCCTAGGACAAGACGTGGAACTTCCGATCAATACGTTCAAGCGCGCGCTGCGCGAGCAGCGTCACCAGACGGGACTTTGGGTCACGCTTGCCCATCCGAACAGCACCGAGCTGGTGGCGGCCAGCGGCTTCGATTGGCTGCTGCTGGACACCGAGCACACGCCGGCGCTGTTGCCCACCGTCATGGGGCAACTGCAGGCCGCGGCCGCCTATGGCAGCCATCCGGTCGTGCGCCCGTCGTGGAACGACAAGGTGCAGATCAAGCAATACCTGGACATTGGCGCGCAGACGCTCTTGCTGCCCTATGTGCAAAACGCAGCCGAGGCCGAAAGTGCCGTGGCCGGCATGCGCTATGCGCCACGCGGCGTGCGCGGCGTAAGCGGCACCATGCGCGCCACGCGCTACGGACGGGTGCCCGACTACATGCGCCGCTGCGAGGAAGAGCTTTGCCTCCTGGTTCAGGCCGAGACCGGCGAAGCGCTGGAGAATCTTGACGCCATCATTGCGGTGGACGGCGTGGACGGCGTGTTCATCGGGCCAGCCGACCTGGCGGCCAGCCTGGGATATCCCGGCGAGCCGCAGCATCCCAACTTGGTGGCGGCCGTCGAACAAGCCATTCGCCGGGTGCGCGCGGCGGGCAAGGCGCCGGGCGTGCTGACCACGGATGAAACGTTGGCACGGCGCTACATGGCTGCAGGAAGCCTGTATACGGCGGTGGGCGTGGACGCGGCGATCCTGGCGCGCCACTGCGATCAACTGGCGGCGCGGTTCGCGGCCACCGCGCCTGAATAGGGTCGTTTCAATTTCGCGGGCCTCTGGCGTGCCGCGCGCACGCCAGCCGCCTACCCATCAAGCGCCTGCCAATCAATCGCTTCCAATCAATCGCTTCCAATCAATCGCCCGAGCTTCGGCGCAGCCGGTCCGTCGACTCCTTGTTCAAGCGCTTCGCTTCGTCTTCCGCGTAGCCTTCCTCGCCTGACTCGTACTGACCTTCATACATGCAGCTGCTGCGCAGCATGCCGCACTCGCCGACGACCGAGGAGCAGCCTGCATTCAACGCCGCGAGAAACAACAAGACACTGCAACGGCCTAACGTTTGAATCGACATATCGCTCCTTGAGAATGGGTCTGTAGCGCCGGGGTCTGTAGTGCCGGTTGGTCCGGCACAGCAATGCCATTCAGCATGGACGAAGACGCCAGGGTCCGCAACACGTTGCGTATCGAATTGTCTCTGGCCGCAGGCCGGTGAACCACGCGCCGATTCGCCATCAAAGATGCCGGTGACTGCAGCCCATCACTTGCCCTGTCAGCTCGCCAATCAACCGCGCCAGGCCTTGCGCGCTTTCCCGGTCCAGCCCTTCACAGCGCACCATTCGAAACCCCATCGCCAGGCTGTAGTGCCAGTCCAGCTCAAGAATGCGGTAGCTGCGTCCGCGCTGTTCGCAGTGCCATTGCGCGGCCGGGTTCTCGTAGGCTTGGCCGATGAAGTCCACATGCGCGTCGGCCGGCATGGGAGAGGCGGGTTCGTTCGATCCCGGGGTGCTGGGTGCGCATAGATTCTCGCCGACCATGACGCGCGGGTTCGCGCCGTCAAACGCCAGCAGCAGGAGCGGGAAGCTCCGGGGATCGGCGTCGTAATCGTCCCTGACCGCGGCGCTGAGGTAGGGCCGGGCCGCCGGACCCAGACAGTATTGGACGCTATGCCAAGCCGCGTCGGCTTCGTCAAAGCTGTCGCGGCTGGCGCTGTAGGGAATGTTGTCGCCTTGCGGGGGCAGGACGTAACCGCCTTCCAGCAGCCGCGCTTGCAGGGCGGGCCAGTCGGGCGGCGCCAGATGGAAATCGCGGGGGAAGATGAATTGATGGTGTTCAGACATGACCGGTCATCCAGGCGCTGGGAGGGATGGCGCGAAACCGGATGAGGACCGATTCACGCCAAAGCGACGAAGCCGCAGTATTACAGAAACTACCCGGCGCCACGGCGTGTTCGTCATCATTTCACCGCCGCGTTTCCTCCGTCGGCAAACAGCGCGGAGCCGGTGACGAAGCTTGCCATCGGGCTGGCCAGGAACAAGGCGGCCGACGCAATTTCTTCTGGCCGCGCAATCCGCTTCATGGCGTGCAATCCTGCGGCCCACTCCTTCTGCGCGGCGTCTCCGGCCATCGCCGTGTCCACACCGCCCGGCATCAGCGCATTTGCCCGGATGCCTTGGCCGCCGTAGTCCGCGGCGATGCCCTTGACCAGCCCCATCAGCCCCGCCTTGGCCGCGCCGTAGGCCGCCATGCCGGGCAATCCGACGCTGGTGCCCACGAAGCTGGACGTGAAGATGATGGCGCCACCGCCTCGGGCCAGCATGGCCGGGATCTGATGGGCGCTGCCAAGGAAGGCAGCGGTGAGATTCACGTCGATCGTGGCTTGCCAATCGGCAAAGCTGATGTCGGCCAGCGGGCCGATCGGGCCCGTGGCGCCGGCGTTGTTGAAGGCGATGTCCAGGCCGCCGAAAGCGTCATTTGCCTCGGCAATCAATCGCGCGTGCGTGTCAGGCTGGCTGGCGTCGCCCGCGACGGTACGCACCCGCCCGCCCCGGTCGCGGATGCTGGCGGCCACGGCGTCCAGGGCCGCCGCGCCTCGGGCATTGAGCACGACGTCGGCGCCTTCGGCACTGAATAGCAATGCGGCGGCGCGTCCGATGCCGGACGATGCGCCGGTGATGAGGGCGACTTTTCCTTGCAAGAGGGGCATGATGTTTGTCCTGGGTGAATAGCGTGCCGCCATTGTCGGAACCGCGCGGCGCAGCGGCTATCCGGTTCTTGCGCTCTCCTCTATGCAGGTGGTGCGCGTGCCCTGGAAAAGGCGCACAATAATCGGCGTTGCCCGCCTGAGATCGCATCCCCTGCCGGGCCCAACACCGCATGTTGAATTCCCGGCTTTCAACAGGCCGAACGAAAGGAGCGACCTCATGCGCGCTTTCGTACAGAAGCCCAAAGCGGCTTTTCACCCCGCACCGCCCGAACGGCGCGCACGAACCGCAGCGGTGCATCCCGCCGATGCCCGCCTGGCCATGTCACGGTCAGGCGATGCATCGGAGCAGGAAGCGCAGCGGGCGTCCGAACAGGTGATGCGCATCCCGCGACTTGACCCCGCGCAGGGCTTTTCGCCGATCCCCCTGCACCCGGTCGACGCGCGCAACGCGGCATCGATGACCGACCCGTTGCCGCTTGCCAACGTGCTGGCGGCCGGCGGCCATCCCCTCGACGCCGATACCCGCGCATTCATGGAGCCGCGACTCCAGAAAAATTTCAGCCACGTCCGGCTGCATTCGGACGCGCGGGCTGGCGCATCAGCCCGCGCCGTCCAAGCCCGCGCCTTCACGATCGGCCATCACATCGTCCTGGGCTCGGGCCAATACGCACCCGGCACCGCCGCGGGCCAAGCGCTGTTGGCGCACGAACTCGCGCATGTGGTCCAGCAGTCGTCGATCAGCGCGCAGGGCCCTCGCCTGTTGCAGCGCGAGCCCAGCGGGCCGACGTACGGCAATCTGCCGCGGGACGCGCCCGCGTTCGGGTCGTCGCGCAACGTCGTCAAGTTGCAGAACGTGAACGGCACATGGCGGGAGGTCGGCGGAAAATATGGCAGGACCGCGCGCGGTAACTATGACTTCGTCGTCAAAGACGGAGAAATCTACGCGGTCAAGGCCAAGAACACGATGAACCCGCTGGGCCACACCGAGGCGGCGCGCGGCGGGCGCGTAAATTGGGCGGGACAGGTGGAATTCGAGGCGGGCAAGGTCAAATCCTGGAACGACGGATCGGGTCACTACCGGTCGTTGTCCAGCATGCGCCAGCCCGCCGTGCAGGCCGGATTGCCCGACGAAAAGTTCATCCAGCATCCCGAAACCGCGGTGCGGCCTCGCCCCAAATCGTCCTTGCCGCAACTGCCTGTCGAACAGCCCGCCACCAAGCCTCGCGTGCCCGGCGAGGCGCCGAAGGTCGGCTCGGGACCGCCCCGCATGGCGGAATTGGAAGCGCGGTATGGAAAGGCGTCCACCGCGGTGCCCGCCACCGCCGCCAGTACGGTCGTGGCCGAGGAAGCCGGTTCACTTCTGAAGGTGTCGGGCCGTACCGCTTCGGCGCTCGGCAAGATCGGCAGCGCCGCGGGCTGGGTCGCCGACTTCCTGATGCCGGGGCCGCAGGACGCGATCATGCTGATGGTGCAGTTCGCCATGACGTATGCCGAGGCGCAGGAAGCGGCGCGTGCGGAAGGGATGCGCACGGGCTTTGGCCATGGTCTGGCAGCCGGATTGCTGCGGTTGAGCCGCAGCTGGATACGCGAGAACCTGGCGCCGAAAGTCATCAGCCGCAGCGTCGCGAGCGAGGTGGCGGCCACCACCGGGTATCGCGAAAAAGGGGTGGTGCAAGGGCTGGTCGCGGGCATTTCGTTCGCCGAGCGGCTCAATGCAGATCAACGCAAGGCGCTACTGAAGGAAGGCACGCGCGCCATGCGCGCCAAAGGTGACGACGTGACCTTGCGTGCGCGCTGGGAGCGCGGTTATACCGCTTACGACATCATCGACCTGTCCGTGGCGCTGGCGCCGCGCATCGACGAAATCCTGGAGGAAGCGCGCAAGAACGAGGAGCTGCGTCAAGCCGCCGAGAACTGGGAAAAACTGAAGAAATATGGCCCGCTTATGCCTTTGGCGCCCTTGTTCGAGCAATAGCGGCTGTGGCATATTCGCCGTGCCCCGCCCGTCCGGTTTCCCTTCATGCGCACCCCACCCGATCCCTTCGCCCCGCCCCGCAAGCAGCGCGCCGCGAAAACCAATTCGCTTCTCTGGATCCTGGAGCCCTTGGCGCGCGACGCCGGCTACCTGCATCGCAAGATGTTCGGGGCCGACGCGGCCTACCTGGACGGCTTGCTGTATCTGATCGTCGCCGACCGCGACGAACCCTGGAACGGGGTGATGGTCAGCACGTCGCAGGACCGCCACGCGGCGCTGCTGGCGGACATTCCCGAGCTGCTGCCGCATCCGGTGCTGGGAAAGTGGCTGTATCTTCCGCAGTCGAGCGAGTCCTTCGAATCGACCGCGGCCACGCTGGCGGCGTTGGCGCTGGCGCGGGATCCGCGGATGGGGGTGGCGCCCAAACCCAGGGCGCGGCGCAGCAAGGCGCGCACCATCGGCCAGTAAAACATCCCCCCGGCGCCCGCGCCACGCGCCGCGGGTCAGTCACCCACCCGCACCACCAGCTTCCCGAAGTTCTTTCCTTCAAGCAGACCGATCAGCGCGTCGGGCGCCTGTTCCAGTCCGTCGACGACATCTTCGCGCCAGCGCAGCTTGCCTTCGCGGATCCACTGCCCTGCCACGCGCAGGAATTCGTCTTCCTGTTCCTTCGGAAAGTCGAACACGATGAACCCTTGCAGCGTGATGCGGCGCGACAGGATCTCGCGCATGGTGGCGGGCAGGCGGTCCGGACCGCGGCGGTCGGCGGGGCCGTCGTTGTAGTTGGCGATCAGGCCGCACACCGGCACCCGGGCAAAGTCGTTCAGCAACGGAAGCACCGCGTCCCACACATGGCCGCTGACGTTTTCGAAGTAGACGTCGATGCCGTCGGGGCAGGCCTCGGCCAGCTTCTGCGCGAAGTCGGGCGCGTGGTGGTCCACGACCACGTCAAAGCCCAGTTCCTCTTTGACGAAGGCGCACTTTTCGGGGCCGCCCGCGATGCCCACGACGCGCGCGCCCTTGATCCGCGCGATCTGGCCGACCACCGAGCCAACGGCGCCGCTAGCAGCCGCAACGACCACGGTTTCACCCGGTTTGGGCTGGCCGATGTTGAGCAGCCCGACGTACGCCGTGAGGCCGGGCATGCCCAACACGCCCAGCGCCGTCGACGGCGGCGCAATCGCCGGATCAAGGCGGCGCAGACCGCTGCCGTCGGACAGCGCGTAGCGTTGCCAGCCGGCAGACGACAGCACGATGTCGCCCTCACGCCAGTCGGGATGGCGGGACGTCTTTACCCGGGCAACGGTGCCGCCGACCATGACGTCCCCGATTTGCATGGGCTCGGCATAGGATTTTTCGTCGCTGACGCGCCAGCGCATGTATGGGTCCAGCGACAGGGTCTGGACTTCCAGCAGCACCTGGCCGTCGGCCGGTTCGGGAATGGGCGCGCGCTCGACGCGGAAATCAGTGGCCTTGGGGCGGCCAACCGGCCGGGATGCGAGAACGACGCGCAGATTCTGGGGGTGAGTCATGGATGGCTCCTTGAGTTGAGTCGGACATTTCGCGACAAGGGTCATCCTAGGGATGCCGAAGAGTTACAGATAGACTGATAGCTCGTAAACCAGATTTCATGGATTGATAATGTCAACCGACTTCGACCCCGCCCTGCTCCGCACCTTTGTCGCGGTCTGCCGATACGGCAGCCTGAGCCGCGCAGCCGAAATGTCGGGCCGCGCGCAGTCGGCGCTTAGCACGCAGATCCGCCGTCTGGAGGACATGGTCGGCAAGCGGCTGCTGCATCGCACCGGCCGCGGCATGGCCCCCACCACCGAGGGCGAGTTGCTGCTGAGCTACGCCAACCGGATCCTTGCGCTGGGCGAGGCGGCCGCGGCGCGGCTGCGCGAACGGGCGGTGGCGGGCAGCGTGCGCATCGGGCTGTCCGAGGACGTGGCGGTGGCCGCGTTGCCGGCGGCGCTGGGGCGGCTGCGGCGCGCGTGCCCCAACCTCCACCTGGAGGTTGTCATCGACGACGGCGAGCGGCTGGCCGCGCGCTGGCAGGACGGCACGCTGGACGTGGCCGTGGGCGCCTGCGTGGGATTCACCGAAGAACCCATCGAGACGTGGACGGTGGATTTGCACTGGGCCTGCGGGATCGACGAAACCCTGGACCCGGACCAGCCGCTTGACGTGATCGTGTACGCCGAGCCGTGCTCATGGCGCCGGCTGGCGTTCGATGCGCTGACGGCGTCGGGGCGCGATTTCCGGGTGTCGCTGACCAGCCACAACGTGGGCGCCACGATCGCCGCCGTCGAGAACGGCCTGGGCGTGGCCTTGCTGACGACCGAGTGCCTGCGGCCCGACACCATGCGCGTGATTTCCATCGGGGACGAAGGCGCGCTGCCGCTGACCGCGCAATTCGGCTTGTACGCGGCGCACCGTCTGAACGAAAGCGGTCAGGCCGCCGTGACCCTGCTGCGCGAAAGCCTGCGGGGGTGGACTGCGCCAGCAATGCCGCGCGAGGCCGCGCTGCTTTCCGCCTGAACCGCCGGACACGCGCCAGATTTGTTACTCCTGACCGCCGCCTCCCGGTGCCACACTGTTCCCGTACCCGCGCCGCTCGCTCGGCGCCTTTGGCACCGAACCCCTCAGGAGGATCAAGTCATGACGACGCCCCCCGCATCCGCCGGCAATGGCGCCCGGCCCGCCATGCAGACGCCCCCGGTCGTATCCGGCAAAGACTGGGAAGCCGCCCGCCTGCAACTGCTCGCCAAGGAAAAGGCCCACACCCGCGCGCGCGACGCGCTCGCCGCGGAGCGCCGCCGCATGCCCTGGACGGCGGTGGACAACGATTATGTTTTTGAAGGCCCGGCCGGCAAGGTGACGCTGCGCGACCTGTTCGACGGCCGCCGGCAGCTCATCGTCTATCGCGCGTTTCACGAGCCGGGGGTGTTCGGCTGGCCGGATCATGCGTGCCGCGGCTGCTCGATGGTGGCGGACCAGGTGGCCCACCTTTCGCACCTGAATGCCCGCGACACGACGCTGGTCTTCGTGTCGCGTGCCCCGCCGGCGGACATCGAACGGCTGAAGGCGCGCATGGGCTGGACGATGCCGTGGTTCACGCTGACCGACCGTTTCGACGCGGATTTCGGCGTGGACGAATGGCACGGCACCAACGTGTTCTTTCGCGGCGGCGACCGCATCTATCGCACGTACTTCCTGAACAACCGGGGCGACGAGCAGATGGGCGGCACGTGGAACTACCTGGACATCACGCCGCTGGGGCGGCAGGAAACCTGGGAGGATTCTCCGGCCGGCTATCCGCAGACGCCGCCCTACAAATGGTGGAACTGGCACGACAGCTACGCGCCCGACGCGCCGCCGGACCAGAAATGGGTCGAAGTATCCGACGCGGGAGAAAAGGCGTTTCGCAATCACTGCGACCCGAAGTAGCCTGCGTCGCGGCAAGCGGCTGTTTTAAGATACGCGCTGGCAAATTCCGCAGCGCGCCCCATGAACATCGATACTGGTTCCCGCAATCGTCGCCATCGTTTCCGAGTCAGCCTGCATGCCGGGTGAACTGGCTGACTGGAAACGCGCCTTCGAGCCATGCCGCATTCCCGCGATTGCCGCACTTGTGCTCCTGGGCATTGCCATCTACTGCTTCAATGCGGCAAAAGACATCCGCCTGCCCTATGACCCCGCCAAGCTGAACACGATCCAGCTTCGTGTCGACAAGGTGGCCAGCTGCGATGCCCAGGCGCGGATACGCGGACGGTTGGAGCGTTACACCGTGCCTTGCGTCTATTCGGGCAACTATCCCTACATGGTGTTCAAGTTCTTCGAGGCGACCTACAACGTGCGCTACACCGAGGGCGAGCACGTCGAATTCATGGTGCTTGAAGACCAACAGCAGCTTACCGACGGCACAATTGCGCGCCAATACAACATGGCCATTCCCGTGCGGGTCTATGGCGTGCGCAAGAACGGCGAGACGCTGGTCGACGCCAAGCAGGTCCATGACGAAAGCCATTCGCGCAAAGTGCAATTCAACATGAACGGTTGGATCGCGTTGGTGCTGGCTGGCTGGGCGGCGGTGATTACCTTCAGGCGGGCCCGAAAGATCCTGAACGAAGCGATGTGGTGACGCTCAGGCGCGCTGGCGGGCCCCGTTCAGAACGCGGGTCCAGGCCTGCGTCAACGTCAGCGCGTCTGCTTCGGTCACGTATTGCGGCGCCCCCCGCGCCATGGCGGCAAACAACAACGCATCGCAAGCGGCCTGCCACAATGGGTTCAACACCTGTTCGGTCTCGCCATCTTCCTCGACCAGGATGAAGGCGCCGCCGCCATCCACTTGTTCGGCGCGCTTGCGCAGCTGGTCATGGATCAGCAGAAAGCCCGCATGGACCGGCGAACGCGCCTTGTCGTCCCGCCGCGCGGCAGCCAGCGTGCCGCGCCAGTCGTCCTCGCCGTTCGAGGTTGGCTCGCCACCCTGTTGCGACCAACGCATCCAGGCCCGGCTGTACGCCCGCCAGGCGTCTTCAGGCAGGTTGTCCGCCAACGCCTGCGCCTGGCTGCGCGACAACGTCCCGATCTGCTCAACGATCTCCAGCACGCCCTCGCCCTTCGGCCCGAACAGGGCAGAGAGCGGCAATTCTTCCAGCAAAGCGATTGCACTGGCGCGCCAATAGCCGGGTTGGGCAACCAGATCGGACATGTCGCCCAGCTTCTCAACCCGCACGCGCCACAGCCGGCCCGGCCAGCGGCTTCCGATGACGATGGAGTCAAGCGCCTGGTCCACCACGATCCATGGCGGAACAGGCTTGACGAGCGACACGCGGTCCGCGGATCGAATCAGCTTGAAGGCGGGATCGGGAAGATCGAACCAGTACCCGACAGGCATTGCCTGACGCACCGGCGCAAGCCCGCTTTCCGTCACGTCGCCGCCGCAATGCCGGCACACGCGCGCCTCGCGCAGGATGGGCTTGCCGCAGTGCAGGCAATCGACATGCGATGACAGAATCGGCTGGCCGGCCAGCGGCGAACGATTGGCGATGTTAGCCAGGAAGACGGCCGCCACCGGCGGACTGATCAGACAAGCCAGCACTGTCCACCCCACCCCATTGCGGCCACGCTTACGCGCCATGAAGCCCACCACGATGGCCAGCGCGATCCAGAGAAAGATGATGAATAGCATGGCGCGATGTTAACCGTGGGAAAGCTTCGGTCTTGAGCCACCGGGATTCAGCTGGCCACAGGCATCGGGGACCCGCAAATAAAAGCCCCGGCTCAAGGCCGGGGTGGGATCAGGTCTTAAATGATGGGTCGTAGGCTTGCGCCCATTGGAAGCCATCACCAACCTTGAGGGGATTCTATGCTTTCCCGTCGGGCACGGTCAAACCACGGCGGCAGTTCTTCCGCAGCCCGTGGCCAGGGCATCGCGCCGCAGCGATGCTGGCCCATGCGCATGATCTGGTCGCGACCTTGCGTGACTTCCGCAACCGCCTTTTCCACCATGAACCGGCATGGAAGCGATACGGCGTGTTGAGCGAACCGGATGCCCTACAGCACCTTCGAGAAAAAATCGGCAAGGTGGAAAGCCTGCTGGCGTTGATCCACCCGGAAAACCTGCGGCTGTTGCAAGCCAATGGCCTGCTGCGGGACGCGCATCGCGCCTGCTCGTCAGCGGAGATTCGGCGCTTTCAGCACCTTGCCCGAACCCATCAGGTCAATTCGATGGATGACTTGACCGCTCTGGCCGCTTGTTGCGCGCGGGAGAACACCATCCTGGCCGCACAAACAGCGCAGCGGCCACAGCAACGATTTTTGATTCGCTCGCCTTGAGCGCGCGGGCAGCCGAGGCAGCTTTCCTATCGAACGGACATTTTTGTGCTCGCAAGATCGCCCCCATCGCCTGCGCGCGCAAGCCGGAGTAATCTCCAGCCAGGAGATGATTCGAAGTGCACCGTGGTCCCCTACAACAAGGAAGCGCAAATGCTTGATATCAATTCAAAATTCCGCAGAACCGCCGTGGCGGCCGTCACATTCGGCATGGCCGGCCTGCTCTTTGCGGGCTGCACCACGACAGACTCGCGCGCCACGGCAACCGCCGCTGAAAAGCGACAGGAGTTGGATACCGCTGCTGCGGCGACGCTGTCCAAGCTGTATGAGTCGGCGCCGCAGTCCAAGCAGTTGGTGGAACGCGCCCGCGGCGTGCTGGTGTTTCCGGCTGTGCTGAGCGCCAGCTTCATCGTGGGCGCCCAGCATGGCTCGGGCGTGCTGCAGGTCGGCGGGCAGGACAAGGGCTACTACAGCATCACCGGCGGTTCCATCGGCTTTCAGGCGGGCGCGCAGTCCAAGGCGATGGTGCTGCTCTTCATGACGGACGACGCGCTGGCGAAGTTCCGCGCCAGCAGCGGCTGGACCATCGGCGCGGACGCCACCGTCGCCGTGGCCAACGTGGGCGTGAACGGCAGCATTGATTCCTATACCGCGCAGCAGCCCATCGTGGGGTTCGTGATGAACAACGGCGGCCTGATGGCGGGCGTCTCGGTGGACGGCAGCAAGATTTCGCCGCTGCTGCTGTAGGACAAAACGGCCGGCGCGCACATCGCGCGCCGGATCAATCTTTACAAGGAGATCACGCGTGATTACCGCAGAGGACAAGAAGCACCTTGCACGCTGCGTCGAGCTGGCCCGGCAGGCGCTCGATGCGGGAGACCAGCCGTTTGGATCGGTGCTGGTGTCGGGCGACGGACGGGTGCTGTTTGAAGACCATAACCATGTCTCCAGCGGCGACCGCACGCGGCATCCGGAATTCGAGATCGCGCGCTGGGCGGCGAACAACGTGCCGCCCGCGGACCGCGCGGCCTGCACGGTGTACACGTCCGGCGAGCATTGCGCCATGTGTTCGGCGGCACACGGCTGGGTGGGACTCGGCCGGATCGTGTACGCCGTGTCGTCCGCCCAGTATGCAGAATGGATGCGCGAATGGGGCGTGCCGCCCTCGCCCGTGCGGTCCCTGCCCATCGCCGAGGTGGTCAGCGGGATCGAGGCGGAGGGACCGGTCCCGGAATTCGTGGAACCCGTGCGATTGCTCCACGAAGAGAACGTGCGGCGGCGCGCCTGAGGGGATCGCACGGCCGAGACGGTGAAGCATTCTGTTTTTCGCCTAACGAATGGATACAGCTAGGCTAAACACCGCAATTATTTGCGCGCACGGGCGTGATAAGTTGGCGCCCGTGCCGTAATCGGGGTCAGGTTTGTACGGCACATCCCTTTCCTCTCTTGATACAGACCATGCACACTCACGTTGCCCGCGCCTCGGGAATCAAACGCAAGTCCGGTAATCTGCTTCTTGCTCTGGGACTGGCCTTCGCAGCCGCCGCTCCCGCCTTCGCGCAGAAGGATCCCGGCGCGGCCATCCTGCCTCCGCGCGCCAATTCGGGCAACCAGGCGCCGGCGCCGCAGCAGGCCCCCGCTGCGCAACCCCAGGTTCAACAGGCGCCCGCCCGTCAAGCGCCCGCGCAACAGGCCCCCGCCGGCGGCGCCCTTGCGCCGGTGCAAAAAACACAGATCAACGACCAGGCCGCTTACGAGCGGCTGCTGAACAACAGCGGCGTGACGCTGCAATGGCTGTGGTCCGCCAAGCGCGGCAAGATGAACGCGATCGACGACAACGACGTGGTGCGTCTTGACGGCACGCAGGCCAACCATGAAGGCACCTTGAAGGTCAAAGGCGAGGTCGTCTCCATTGGCCGCGACAGCTTCGTGCTGCGCGGCACGATCCTGATCCTGGACGCGCCCGACAAGGGCCGCCGCTGCGAGCGTACCGGCGACTACGAATTCAAGGCGACCGGCAAGCGCAAGTACTGGCGTCTGCAGCAGATGGAAGCGTGCGGCGGCCTGACCGATTACGTCGACATCTACTACTGATCCACAAGAAGCGACCCGCCGCCCCCATGCCCCCGACCGCGATCAAATGGCTGGCCAGCATTGTCCTGGGTCTGCTGATCGGCAGCGCCAGTTTTGGCGTCACCAATCCGCTGCTGCAAGCCCTGTTCGGCGTGAACCAGCCCGCCGGCGGCACCTACGTGCCGCTGGACGACACCGCGCTGCAGCGGATGCAGATCGCCAGCGCCGTGCTTTACGCGGTGATCGCGGTGATTGCCGCCGTATTGCTGGCGCGCATCGGGAATTTGCGCCGGCTGATCGGCTGGGGGTGCCTTGCGCTGGGCGTGACGCTGCTGCTGACCGTGCCGATTGCGCTGCTGCAGATGGACCCGGCCATGCACACCGGCGGCGGCGCGGACGCGCGGGACGCAAACACCGCGCTGTTCTTCTTCCTGCTCATCTTTGGCCTGCCGTATCTGGGCGGCGGCTTGCTGCTAACGATCGGCGGCGCGGTGCTGATTCGCAAGAATCGCGATAGACCGGCATGAGATAGGCCGCGCGGGGCCGCATGGCGCTTTGCAGTCTGAAACGTTTAGCCGCCTTTGGTCAAAATGACCCTTGAAGGACCCCGGTACAATCCCCGCGCTCTCCCCTATTTCTTTCCCCGGCTGTCCCATCCCCATGTCCAATCTCATCGTCCACGGCGGCACGCCTTTGCGCGGCCGCGTCGTCCCCTCGGCCAACAAGAACGCGGTGCTGCCGATCCTGTGCGCCACGCTGCTGACCGACCAGCCGTTGCGGCTGCACGGGGTGCCGGACATCACCGACGTGCGCAAGATCCTCGACATCTTCCGCACGTTGGGCAGCGACGTGCGGTTGGACGATGCGACGCGCACGCTGGAACTGCATCACAAGAACACCGTGTTCGACGCGGCGGCGCACCGGCTGCCGGAGGAGATGCGTTCGTCGATCATGCTGGTGCCGCCGCTGCTGGCCCGCTTTGGCGTGGCGCGGCTGGAAGACAACGTCAAGGGATGCACGCTGGGGGTACGCGAGATCGATCCGCACGTGGACATCTTCCGCTCGTTCGGCGGCGAGGTGGAGCGCGCCAGCGGATCGCTGCTGGTGCGCGCGGGCGGCCCGCTCAAGCCCACGCATCATTGGCTGGACTACGCGTCGGTGACCACGACCGAGAATTTTGTGTTGTGCGCCGCCGCCGCAGAAGGCGAGTCGTCGCTGACGAATGCGGCCTCCGAGCCGCACGTGCAGGAGTTCTGCCGCTTCATGGCCATGATGGGGGCCGACATCGACGGCATCGGCACGTCGCGGCTGGTGGTGCGCGGGGGCAAGCGCCTGGGCGGCGGCGAGTTCACGTTCGAAGAGGACTTCCACGAAATCACCACGTTCCTCGCGCTGGGCGCGATCACCGGCGGCGACGTGGTGGTGCGCAACCGCACGCCGGGCAACTTCCCGCTGATCGACCGCACGTTCGCCAAGTTCGGCGTGCGGATCGAGCACAAGGACGGCTGGTCGCGCGCGCTGCGCGAG
Organism: Achromobacter mucicolens; assembly: GCF_029866465.1. NCBI lineage: Bacteria > Pseudomonadati > Pseudomonadota > Betaproteobacteria > Burkholderiales > Alcaligenaceae > Achromobacter > Achromobacter mucicolens. The sequence goes on from NZ_CP123364.1 coordinate 3,198,180, forward strand.
GGTCCGCTGAAGGTGCAGACGCCGTTCACCAGCAACGTGCTGACCAAGGTCGAAGCGGCGCCCTGGCCGTACTTTCCGGTGGACCTGCTGCCGATCTTCATTGCGCTGGGCGTATGCGCCGAGGGCAATGCGATGTTCTGGAACAAGGTCTACGACGGCGCGCTGGGCTGGACGGGCGAACTGTCCAAGTTTGGCGCGCATGTGTTCTCGTCGGACCCGCACCGCGTGGTGACCTTCGGCGGCAATCCGCTGACGCCGGGCGTGGTCGAAAGCCCCTACATCATCCGCGTGGCGATCGCGCTGTTCATGGTGGCCAGCAGCATCAAGGGCCGTTCCGAGATCCGCAACGCCACGCCGATCCGCCGGGCGCACCCGCGCTTTGTCGAAAACCTGCGCAGCCTGGGCGTGCAGGTCGAGTGGGCGAACGACGAGTAAACAGACAGCCCGGTCAACTTGCCGGCGGCGCCGCCACCGCCGGCGCCGGCGCGATCGGGGTCAGGCCGAATCGCTTCATCGTTTCCATCATCCGGGCTTTGTCCGGCGGACCGCCGCCATTGATCAGCGCCGCCATCTCGCGGAAATAATCCGCGCTGATTTCAGGCGTGTTCATGACAAGAGCCCGGGCCATGACGCTGTGCGGATTGCTGAACGCGTGGGCCACACCGGTGGGCGTGGTCATCGAGTCGCCCGGCCCCAAGTCCCGCGTTTGCGCGCCGACCGTAAAGCGCAGCGTCCCCTCCAGCACGTAGATCAGCTCTTCATTGTCGTGACTGTGGGGCGGCGGCACGTTCGAGCCCGGCGGCACCCGCAATTCAAACGCCCCCATGTGATTGCCTTGCCCGCTCGGCTGAAGATAGCGAATCTCCAATTGGCCTATCCGGATCACTTCGTCTGCATCGAATACGGCGTCTTCGTTCATGGCATACTCCGCGTAAAGTTCCTTTACTCAGCAGTGTACAAATTTTTTACGCCATGTCCAGCAGAAAAAATAGCGCCGCATCCGAACCGCAAACTGGCCTGCCGATGATCGGTTCCTTGCTGCGGCTGCCGCGCGAGCATGTCGTCGCGCGCATGCTGACCACCGTCAACGCGCAGGGCTTTGACGTGTCATTGACCGAACTCGGCGTCTTCATGTACCCCGGCCCGCACGGCCGCCGGCCGATCGAGCTGGCGCGCCAATGCAATATGTCGCGTCAGGCGATGAACTACGTCCTGGCCGAACTGGAGCGGCGAGGCTATGTGCTGCGACGGCCTGGCCCGGCCTCCAATTCGACCGAGCTGCAGCTTACGGCGCGCGGCCAGGAGATGTATGCGCTGATGCGCACCTGCGTGGCCGACGTCGAACAGGAATGGAAGGAACACCTGGGCGAACAGCGTTTCAACGCGCTGCGAGAGACCTTGCAGGACCTGTCGGCGTGGCTGGGCAACGTGGATTGATGCCATCGGACGGTGCGCAATGCAGGACCGCGAGTTTTTGATCTAAGCCACGCGGCTGACACGGAACTGAATGTTATTGTTTTGTCTTCCGGCACGCGGGCGGTCCGCCGCAAGCGTGACTTGAACGCCATACCCAAGGAGCCGCAATGAAGTTGATCCCGACCCTGTTGCTGGGCGCAAGTGCGCTATCGCTGACCGTGGGCGCCACCGCTGCGCCGGTCACCTATGATCTTGATCCCTCGCACACGTACCCCAGCTTCGAGGCCGATCATTTCGGCGGCCTGTCGACTTGGCGCGGCAAGTTCAACCAGTCCAGCGGCGTGGTCGTGCTGGACCGCCAGGCGCGCACCGGCACGCTGGAAGTCACCGTGGACATCAAATCGGTCGACTTCGGCCACGACGAGATGAACCAGCATGCGGTCGCGCCCGACATCTTCGATGCGGCCAAGTACCCCACCGCCACGTTCAAGGGCAAGTTCACCAAATTCGACGGCGACAAGCCCGAAGAAGCGACGGGCGACCTGACGCTGCGCGGCGTCACGCGCCAGGTCAAGCTTGAGATCGACGACTTCAAATGCATCGACCACCCGATGGTCAAGCGCGAGGTCTGCGGCGCCGATGCCTCCACGGAATTCAGCCGCAAGGATTTCGGCATGAACTTCGGGCTGGACATGGGCTTCAAGCCGGAAGTGAAACTGAAGATCCAGGTCGAGGCGATCCGCCGGCAGTGACGCCCAGCCTTCCTACCCTTGCCCAGCCCGCGCCTGCGCCAGAAAGTCCAGCATCGCCCGGTACGATCCTTCGTTGCCGGCCGCATTGGCGGACGGCGTGCCGCCCGCATCCAGCAGCAGCCCGGACATCGCGTGCGGCTTGTTGATCAGCGTGGCGGGCAGACAAGGATAGTGGACGTGGTGCCCTGCCCCCGCGCAGACGTAATGGCGCGTCGGCAGGTCGTGCGCCTGGCGCTGGCGCACCACCATTTCCGAATACGCGGTGCTGGGCCAGAAGCCATCGTCCGATGCGCTTACCAGCATGACCGGGCCGGGATAGTTCTCGACGGGAATGCGCGCGCGCTCGACGGCCGCCGCATCGCGCGTGGCGCTCAGAAACGCCAGGGTCTGGCGATACGGCGGATCCGAGGCATAGGCGGCGTCCCAGTCGGCCGTGGCGTTGTCCTGCCACAAGTGCGGCAAGGGCTCGCCATGCCGGGTCCAGACCTGGGCGTTGCGTCCCGTGCCCGGCGCGCCCGCGCTGACCACCCCGTGCGTCACGGGCGACGGCACATAAGCGACGACGGCGCTTACCAGGTCGGGGAAATGCGAGGCCACGAGCAATGAGGTCTCGCCGCCGCGGCTGATGCCGGACACCGCCACGAAGCCGTCGCGGGGCTGCAGCGATTTACGGACCCACTTCAGCGCCGCCTCGAAGTATTCCAGCGGCATGTCGTTCAGGTACTTCGGCCGACCATCGTAGTTGAAGATCGCCAGCGCCAGGCATTGGTAGCCGCGGGCGGCGAACAGCGCGGCGCGGGGCGCATTGACGCCGCCCGACGAACCGTTCATGTAGACCACGACCGGATGCGGACCGGGGCCGGCGGGCACGTAGAGTTCACCGGACACCATCATGCCGTCCACCGTTTCTCGCACGGACCGGTGCGTGACGCCATCGGCCAGGAAGTCCTGGATCATCGTGGCGTCGGCGGTGAGCGTGCCGCTGGCGGCATGGATATGCACGGTCAGCGCCTGGGTGTTGTCGGGCGGGAACACCACGCGGTCCATGTCCTGGCACACCATGGACCAGACAAGTCCCATGGCCGAAGGCTCGGCATACGAGCCGGACACTGGGCAATCGCGCCGCAGGTCCAGCCGTCCGTCATGGCCGGCCACGAACACGGCTTCCGAGCGCCACGTCGCGCCGCACATGCTCATGCTGGCGGTGACGGTGATGAAGGCATACGCCGGAAAGCCTTCGATGTGGATGTCGCGCTCGACGTCGATGAGCGCGCGTTCGGGCGTTACGGTGATACGGGGGTGCGTCACGGTCGTCTCCCTGGCAGTCGCGGTCTCATGCCTTCAGATCGGTCTTGGGCACGCCGTTGGCCTTGATGACCTGCGCCCACATCGCCGATTCGTCGGCGATGACCTTGTCCAGGTCGGCGGATGACGTGAACTCCACGGCCACGCCCTGCTCGGCAAACTGCTGGATCAGGCTGGGGTCGCGCGTGCCTTCGCGCACGGCGTGTTCCAGCGTTTTCACCACGTCGGCAGGCATTGCGGCGGGGCCCGAGATCATCATGCGGGTGTAGAGCTCGAAGTCGTCCACGCCCGCTTCCTTCATGGTCGGCACATCGGGCAGACTGGACAGCCGCTCGTCTGCGGTCACGGCCAGGACCTTCAGCTTGCCGGATTTGATGTTGGGCAGCGCCGAGGTCGGAAAGTCGAACGTGCTCTGTACGGTGCCGGCCATCAGATCCAGCAGCGCCGGGCCGCTGCCCTTGTAGGGCACGTCCTGGAACTGCGTGCCGGTCTTGGACTGGAAATGCAGCAGCGCGAGGTGGTTGATGACACCGCGGCCCGCGTGCGCGCACGTGATGTCGTTGGGCTTTTTCTTGGCCAGAGCAATGAATTCCTGCACGGTGTTCACGCCAAGGTCGGGATGCACGATCAGCAGCATGGGCGATTTGCCCATGGATCCAAGCTGCTTGAAGTCCGACGGCTGGTACGGCAGGTTGTTGTACAGCAAGGGGTTCAGGATCATGCCGTTGGTGCCGGCAAAGCCCAGCGTGTAGCCGTCCGGCTCGGCGCGCGCCACCGCGACGGTGGCAATGATGGCCTGCCCGCCCGGGCGGTTCTCGACGACGACGTTCTGCTTGAGCGTCTTGCCCATGCGATCGGCCAGCGCGCGCGCGGCGATGTCGGTCAACCCGCCGGGCGCAAAGCCCACCAAGAGGCGCACGGGCCGCGTCGGAAACGCGTTCTGCTGGGCCCAGGCCGGGCGCGAGATCAACGGCAAGGCGGCAAGCGCGCCCAGGGCATGACGGCGGGTGAATCGCATACGGCTCTCCAGACAAAGGCAAAGGCCAACGCGCGGCCTACGAGGGCCGCGAGGCAAGACAATGAAAAGGGGAAGGACGTACAGGCCGCCGCCGAACGGCGACGGTCACAATGATCGTATGTTGTATGCAATACAACCGACGGGCTATCTAGGGATATCCCTGTGTAGTTTTCGACTTTGGATCAATCGATTTTGCACGTGACTATTTGGCACATAGGCGGTCAGACAGCACTAATTGAACACCCCCAGTACATCGAAGATTAGGGACGTCTTTGAGCTCTCGAATCTTCAACTTAGGGAGCCAACAAAGCGTCGATTCTTTCATCCGGATCCGCGCAGGTGGGAATGGTGCCCGCAGTCAATATTAGCTGTGAAACGCCTTTCTGGAGACGAACACTTCACCACCATCGACACGAATCCCACCACCAAGCCTGTTGCATCTGGAATTCATTGTGATCACCGATAGCCTCCTGAAGCAATAACTCCCACACGGCGAAGCCTATGGCGTGATTAGAACAACTACTTGCTAAGAGCAACAATCGGTGCTGTTCCCAGAATTTGTCACCTCAATTTCGAGGTTTGACGCCACCCTTACGGCCCAAACCAAAGCCAACGCGATACAGATCTGGCATATCAATGCGCCCATCCTTTTTTGTCTCCAGCAAGCCTAGTCGCTGCAAGTCGTCACGCACACCGTCCCACCCGCGATCCATGTGTTGCGCCGGGAGACGCGCAGAGCTCATCTCCTGTGGGCTCACGAATTTCTGTTCCCACTTTTCTCTGACAGCATCGAACTCGACGGGCACGTTCATACCACTCAAAGTAGATAGAACGTCAGGAACCCACGGGTAATCCTCGGCCATCTCCTGAACACGAATCTCCGAAGCTTTCTGAATGCCGCGCTTGATGCTCTCGAAATGGAGCGCGTAGCCATGCTCTGGGTAGCGTTCGCTAGAGTCTTCTGCAGCCTGACGGATTGCAGCAAGAAAAGACCGCGGCGACGTTTGACCTCGCCCATCAGCCAAGTGCCCTACCGACCATGTATACGGCACGCCTCGACGCCTGTCGCGGCCCATCCAAGGACCCGCGAGCGTTTCGAATGCCTGCTTCTGCCGATCCGATTCGGACTTCATTTCTGGCGCAACGTGCCACACACCATCTTCCGCGTGGCATGAGCAGACTTCCCGCACAGAAGCTCCGTGAGAGTTCGGTGCATTGATAAGCCGTTGCCAAAGCAAGCCATGCAGATCATGCCTAGCCCACGAGAGCTCAGCTCGCGTCGCAGTCAGCTTCGAGGCGTCTGGAAAGTTGAATACAGTGCGCTCCGCCTGATCCTCACGCAAAAAAACTTTAGCGTATAACCCGGGAAATGTTTTCAACCAAAGAGCAGTGCGCAAAAGACCGCGCACGATGTCATCCATACGCCGCCAGTCGGTGCTAGTGCGATCCAGTGCGTCAAACAAAACCAAACCTTTCCATGCTCGCGGGCGCTGCATGAGGCGGGCGGCTTCTTCAGGTTGCTGCTTCAACCAATTCACGGTTTCCTGCCAACTACCCTCAGGGATTTGCTCATTTGCCTTCTGCGCTACCCATCGCAGAATCACCGCTCGCCATAAGTCGTATGGGTCACCGCCCTGATTGAGAAAAACAGAAAAAACATCCGCATTTGGGTGATTTTCAATGCATTCCGCATTACTAAAGCCTGTAAATACGTCAATATCTTGAAGTTCAGAGGCTGCAGCACCCAACTGGCTACGAAGTAGTTCAGATTGCAATACCGCTGTCCAAAACGATTTACCCACGCCTCGCCCGCCTACAACGATATGCGCATCTAATCTCAAGGCTTTTAGATGAGAAGGGGGCAAATACAGCGTTCCTGGTTCTGGAGTTTCGCCAAAGTTACTCGTCTCAAGGGGCGCGGCTAGGATAGCCTCCCGCAACAACTTAGCGTGCATCATTACGGATTCCTCGAAGCAGTAGCGTCGATCACCCCGTCTATCAACGGACCGAACACTGACTGCACCTCTTGCGCGTCTATCACCGCAAGCCGCCCCTGCAAGGAACGCAAACCGGCGAAACTCCGGTGCCAGCTTACGGCCCAGGGGCAATGAGGCGCGCCTTCATCAGCCTCATCGAAGTTCCATCCTTCAACCAGATCATCCACTCGCCACTTGCCGTCGCCGTCAGATGTCGGACCGATAGACTCTGGGTTCGCCGGAGCAATTTCATCGTAAAGCGTATCGGCGAAAACGCCATATGCACTTTCGCGCAGACCCTCTAAGTATTTGACGCGATCCAGCTCAGGCACGATAGCTCCAACAATCTTCAAACGTTCCCGGATCGACTCAGCGACATTCGCGCGCTGCCATTGTTCAAAAAGCATCCGATAACCGTTCCAAGTCTGCTCTCCTTCGAGCGCAAAAAGGAGGATTAAATTTGCCCCCATATCGGTGATGCAAGCTGAGGCGACCTCATCGATACCAGAGCGGGAGTCAATCAGGATTACATCAGGCTCGACCCGAGATTCCAACATTTGAAGCAACCGCCCGAGTCTATTCGACCAGGTCTCTCGTGTACCATCGGCCTTTAACTTCGGCATCCAGACACGGCCAAGCTTGGAGATATACTCTCCGTGATCAGCCCCATGAGAAGGCACGACATGGATCTCGCCGTCATGAGAAAGGTTGCTGGTGGCCATCATGCTGTCTAAAACGACTTCACCATTATCGACCAAATCCTCAACCAGCCAATCGGTCACCCCGTAGGTCGGCTGACGCTCCGGGGGTAACAAAGCAGTGGACAAGCCAGGAGACTCTAGGTCGAGATCCAAAACGAGAACTCGCTTTCCAGATTGTGCAAGGCTCCACGCTGTAGCGGCTAAAGCTGTTGATCGGCCAACGCCGCCCTTAATCGAAAAGAAGACGATTCGCGGTACGCCCAGAGATTCGGGCTCGATGTGCGTCCAGTCGGCCTCGGTTGCCAACCGGTCCACAATCCATACTTTCCCATGGTCGTCTAAAGAATAACTGGTTGCTCCCAGGGACGCGCGCTCTTTGCTGGATTCAAAGAGAATCCCGGCGCTCAGAGGATAGGCGTGCGCACCCAGCCGACGCATCAACGTCGACAGCATGCTTGTCCATAAATCACGCTGTGCGCCATCTCCGTGCCGCTCGGGCAAAATCAGGCGTACACGCCCGTTAAGATCCCTATTCACAACGAGCCAGTCACCATCATCGCTCAGGAGATTGTGGAGCGAGCCGCTGTGCGTTCGCAGCCAATCTCGAATAATTGGCAGAATACTGTCAAAGGTTGGCGCGGGCTCCGGAAACATTTCAAAGAGCTTTCCTCTCATACTAGCAACCCCTCTCGTTGCGCTTTCTTTATAAGTTCGCAGACAACCATGGCACCTGCTTGATGAACTTGCGCCCTTATCTCATCAAAATTTGATCGATGTGCATAACGATCGGAAACATCCCAATTAGCAAATGGGTTGTCGGCGGGCAACACATACCCAGCACCCTGCGCATGTCCGTTGCGATAACTTTCAAACCGGGCCCAAATGCCTTCAGCGTGTACTTGATCCACGCGTAGTGCAGGTCGATCTTTTGCAGCGTCGTAAGGCATTCCGAGCGCACGCAATAAGTGCTTTAGTCCGCATTCAGCAGCTAGTCCGTATAGGTGATCCGCGTTCGCCCATCGCCGTTCGCGTAGCAAATGTTCAGCGTCGTCCCAATGCCGTTCATGTGCGTTCAGAAAATCCGCCTGCATACTCCCCCACCCTCCACATGCTTGTTCGTTGAGTAGCGCCAACGCATTACAACGCTGCATACAGCTGCCACTTCAGCAGCCTTTCCGTTGTGAAACATACTCGAACTGATTCTCGCCTCAAAATGCCATACCCCGTCGCGCGGCCAATCAATAGACTTCTCGCATCGGTGCCCCTAATCGTCCTGATCGTGAGCCAACCCTACGCCACTCCGCCTGGTACACAATCTGAATGCCAGAACCGAGTCGGTCGCAAACCATCGAAATCGAAGTCTCTAGCGTCAGTGCAATGGGTCGAATGCATTATTCGAGACATGAAGTGTTCTCTTCGACGCAAAGATCCCTCAATGAACACAGCAATCCCACTTATGGACATCATCTGTGTTATCTCGCAAATGTACTGCACTTTACCTTATCTAACGTGTCTGACACAGCCAACCAAGACCTTCGGGAACACTTGGGAACACGGTCGCCCTAGCACACATAACCGGTGCGTTTGTTCAGCTGCGCTGCGGACGCACTGGCCCCTGTTCACTATCAAATGTCTACGAGACAAACGGCAGGACGTCGCAATGATCACACTTTGGTCATCAGCTTCCTCCAGCCCTCCAGACCCAGCTTGTTCATCGTGTCGATGTTCTTTTCGTAGATCTCGGCGGCGTCCGGGAACGATTCGACGGCACGGTCGATGCTGTCTTCGCGCAGCAGGTGCAGTATGGGATACGGCGAGCGGTTGGTGTAGTTCTCGATATCGTCCGGCTGCGTGTCGGCGAACTGGAACTGCGGGTGGAAAGTGGCAACCTGCAGCTCTCCCACCAGACGCATGCGCTTGAGCAGACGGTCCGACAGATCTTCGAATTCGTTGAACTCCAGGAAGTCGTCCAGCGCATCGGGAAGGATCAGCAGCGTCGTGTCGATCTTGTCGGGATCGGTGTCGGCCAGCAGCGCCAGTTCGTCCTGCAGATCGGTCAGGACGCCCTCGGCGTCGGTGGCGTCGCTGACGGCAAAGCGGATCTGGTCCTTGACCTGCACCGCCTTGGCGAAGGGACAGAGGTTCAGGCCGATCACGGCCTGGTTCAGCCAATGGCGGGTTTCTGCGACCACATTGGCGTAGGCGTCGGAAGTGGAAATCATGGGATCAGTCCTGGAAAAAGAAAGAGCGCAAGGCCCCGGGCCCCGCGCTCTGCATGGCACGCGTGTGTGTCAGGCGGCCGGCATGGCGGCCATGGTCTGGGCCACGGCGGCGGTCAGCTTCTTGCCGTACGGCACGTGCAGGAATTCGTTGGGACCGTGCGCGTTGGACTTGGGACCCAGCACGCCGCAGACCATGAATTGCGCCTGCGGGAAACCCTTTTGCAGGATGCTCATCAGCGGAATGGTGCCGCCCTGCCCGATATAGCCGCAAGGGGCGCCGTAGTACTGCTGCGAGGCCGCGTCCAGCGCCTGCGTCAGCCAGGGCACCGTGGCGGGCGCGTTCCAGCCGGTGGCGGCGCCTTCGTTGGCCTTGAAGATCACCTTGGCGTTGTAGGGCGCATCGGCTTCGAGCAGTTCCTTGATTTCCTGCGAGGCGGCCACGGCGTCGACCAGCGGCGGCAGGCGCAGCGACAGCTTGAACGCGGTGCGCGGACGCAGCACGTTGCCGGCGCTGGACAGCGGCGGCAAGCCTTCCGCGCCCGTGACCGACAGCGTCGGACGCCAGGTGCGGTTCAGCAACGCCTGCTCGGGTTCGGTGGTCATGGGCAGCACGAAGCCGCCGTCAGCGCCGCAGCTCCAGGGGAAACGGCGCCACACTTCGTCGCCCAGGATGCGGGCGGTGGCGGAAACCTGTTCGATGCGTTCGGCGGGGATTTCGCAGTGCAGGCTTTGCGGCAGCAGGCGGCCGGTGCCGCTGTCTTCAAGGCGGTCCAGCAGATGGCGCAGGATGCGGAACGAGGACGGCACGACGCCGCTGGAGTCGCCCGAATGGACGCCTTCGTCCAGGACCTGGACTTCCAGCGTGCCGGACACCATGCCGCGCAGCGACGTGGTCATCCAGAGCTGATCGTAGTTGCCGGCGCCCGAGTCCAGGCACACCACCAGCGCCACATTGCCCAGGCGGTCGCGCAGCGCGTCCACGTACGGCAAGAGGTCATAGCTGCCCGATTCTTCACAGGTTTCGACGATGCCCACGCAGCGCGGACGCGGAATGCCTTGCTTGTCCAGTGCCATGATGGCGGTCAGCGACGCGTACACCGCGTAGCCGTCGTCGGCGCCGCCGCGGCCGTAAAGTTTGCCGTCTTCGTATTTGGGCGTCCACGGGCCGAGGCCGGCGCGCCAGCCCGAGAATTCGGGTTGCTTGTCCAGGTGGCCGTACAGCAGCACGGTGTCGCCGTTGTCGCTGCGGGTGGCGGGCGCGTCAAAGAAGATGACGGGCGTGCGGCCCGGCAGGCGCACCACTTCCAGCTTCAGGCCGGAAACCTTCTGCGCTTCGACCCACTGCGCCGCGTCGCGCACCACACGCTCGATGAACGCGTTCTTTTCCCAGTCGGCATCGAAGGCCGGGCTCTTGGCGGGAATGGCGATGTAATCGGTCAGCGCGGGGATGATCTCGTTGTCCCACTTGTCGTCCACAAAGTTCTGAAGGGCTTTGGGATCGAGGGTGGGCGGCAATGCGTCTTCGGGGATGCGTGCGTTCATGGCGCTGGCTTCCTGTGTGCGGAAAAGGGGCAAACCGCTATTTTATGCCTGCGCGCGAGCGCCGGCAGATTTTCATGGGGCGCTATTTGGCTGCGTAGGCCTCGATCCGGCTCCAGACCTCGCGGGCCAGGGGTTTGGCGTTACCGACCGACTGGTACAGGCGGATTTCCATGTGGATGTCGTTGCGGGCGCCGTCGGCCCGCACGAGGCTGCCGTTGCGCAGGTCGGGTTCGACCAGCGTGTGCGGCAGCCAGGCCAGGCCGAAGCCCTGGCGCGCCATCGCGTGCAAGGCGTCGGCCAGGTCGGACTCGTACGTGGTCTGCAAGAGCGGCACCTCGCACAGGCCGCGCAGCTTGTCGTGCAGGATGCGACCCAGCGACATGCTGTCGGCGTAGGCCAGAAACGGCACGGGCGGGTCCGAGGCCAGCTTGGGCACGGCATGGCGGGGATGGCGGCCGCCCGGCGCGACCGGCGCGCTGACCGCCACCAGCTTGTCCGCCCCCACACGGCGGCAGCGGTAATTGGGATTGTCGATCTTGGCGTACAGCGGTTCGTGGGCATGGCACAGCAGGAAATCGACCTCGCCGTCCTCCAGCATGTCCACGCCGTAATTCAGCGTTGTCGTGATCACCTTCAGTTGAAAGGCCGGCAGGCTGCGCTGCACGCCCGCCATCAGCCCGGGCAGGACGGAATGCGCCAGCGTCTTGCCGGACGCAATGGTGATCTTGCGGGCGCGTTCCTGCTCCGGCTTTTGCAGGGCCTCCCGCGTCTCTTGCAGGATGTCCAGCACGTCGATGGCGGCGGCCAGCACGCTGCGGCCGGCGGCGTTCAGCGTGGACACCTGGTGGCCGCGCTCGATGAGCGGCACGCCCGCCCATTCCTCCAGCGCCTTGATGCGGCGCCCGAAGGCCGGGTGCGTCACGTTGCGCGACTCGGCGGCCTGAAACAGGTTGCGCGACTTCGACAACGCGACGAAGTCCTCGAGCCATTTGATGTCCATGTGTCCTCCTCCATCCCCTGCCCGCCCCATGTCTGCCCGGGGCTGGGCGTGTGTTTTACCTCGGCTCAGCAGCTGTGCCGATCCGGCACAACGCTTGCGCATTTTGCACAAGACAGAAACACCTTGCAACTAACATCCCTTCGACCACTCCTGGAAAACCCTATGCCCGACTCCCCCGTCCTGCTCAAGTCCATCCGCAGTCATTACGTTGGCGGCGCCGAAGTGGTGGCTGGCGGACTGCCGATGCAGCAGCAAAAAGTGGTCGGCAACGCGTCGCCCCGGCTGATCGACATGAATGGCGGCTACAGCGCCGGCCAACTGTATGTGCAGGAGTACCGGCTGGCCCAGCCGACCCGCCCCTACCCCGTGCTGCTGTGGCACGGCGGCGGCATGACGGGCGCGCAGTGGGAAAGCACGCCGGACGGGCGCGATGGCTGGCTGTGGCGGCTGCTGCAGGCCGGCTACGACGTCTTCGTGTCCGACGCGCCGGAACGCGGCCGCGCTTCCTGGGCGATGTTTCCCGAAATCTACGACTCGGCCCCGATCTTCCGCTCGAAGGAAGAAGCATGGCGGCTGTTTCGCATTGGCCCGGCCTCGGGCTATGCACGCGCCGGCGAGCCGCGGCAGGCGTATCCCGAACAGCAATTTCCCGTCGACGCGTTCGACACCTTTTCCAAGCAGTTCGTGCCGCGCTGGCTGACCCACGGCGACATGGCGCTGGACGCGTACCGCGCGCTGCTGGACCTGGCGGGCCCGTGCGTCGTGATCGGCCACAGCCAGGGCGGCGGCTTTGCCACGCAACTGGCCCAGGAATACGCGGCGACCGTGCGCGCCGTCGTGGCGGTCGAGCCCACCGGTACCCCGGCCCAGGCCAGCTGCCAATTGCCCCCGCAGCTGTTGATCTGGGGCGATCACTTCAACGCGGACGACACCTGGCAGCGCTACCGCGCCCAGACGGACGCCTACTGGAACGCCCTGCGCGCGGCCGGCCAACGCGCCGACGTGCTGGACCTGCCCGCTGCCGGCATTGCCGGCAACTCGCACTTCTGCATGCTGGATCGCAACAGCGACCACATTGCCGGATTGATCGTCGATTGGCTCGACCGCAGCCTCGACTAACCTTCTCGTGGAGATACAGATGACCCTGAAGAAAACCACCATCGCCCTGGCGCTCCTGACCGGCGCCACGCTGGCGGCCGGCGCTTCGGCCCAGCAGTCCGACTACCCGAGCAAGCCCATCCGCATGATCGTGCCGTTCGCCCCGGGCGGCACCGCCGACATCATCGGCCGCGTTTTCGCCGCGCAACTGGGCACCGAACTGGGTGTGACGGTGGTGGTCGAGAACAAGGCCGGCGCGGGCGGCTCGATCGGCACGCGCTACGTCGCCGACGCCGCGCCCGACGGCTACACGATCCTCCTGGCTTCCTCCAGCACCCACGGCACCAACCCGGCCGTCTACAAGAATCTGACCTACGATGCGTCGCAGGACTTCACGGCCATCACGCAGCTGGTCACCGTGCCCGGCGTGCTGAGTGTCACCAAGGACTTCCCCGCGGCCGACCTGAACGCGCTGATCGCGCAATCGAAGGCCAATCCGGACAAGTACACCTACGCCTCGTCCGGTGCGGGCGGCCTGGGCAACCTGGCGATGGAACTGATGAAGTCGATGACGGGCGCGCATCTGATGCACATCGCCTACCGCGGCGCCGGTCCCGCCTTCACGGACGTGATCAGCGGCCAGGTGTCGATGATCTGGGAACCCGTGCCCGCCTCGCTGCCCTACATCAAGAGCGGCCAGATCCGCCCGATCGCCATCGCCGCCGACGCGCGTTCGCCGGAACTGCCCGACACGCCGACCTTCAAGGAAGCCGGCCTGGCGCGCTACGAAGCCAATGCGTGGAACGGCCTGCTGGCCCCGAAGAACCTGCCGGAAGCCGTGAAGACGAAGCTGCACGACGCCTCGGTCAAGGCGCTGAACACGCCCGAAGTGAAGGCCAAGATGGCCAGCCTGGGCGGCACCGTGGTGGCCGGTTCGTCGGACGCCTTCCAGCAAGTGATCGCCAGCGACGTGAAGAAGTGGAAGAACGTCGCCAACGACGCCAAGATCCAGCTCGACCAGTAAGCGCCAAACAAAAGACCCCGGCGCGTTGCGCGGCGGGGTCTTTGCAGGAAGCTTGCAAGCCGGCCTTCAGGGCCGGCTTTTTTGTTGGCGCGTAACGTTGCAGGGCGGGATCAGGCGCCGATGAGCGCCGGCTCGCCGCCGCCGTTGTCCAGCGCCGGCGCATCGGCCTCGATCACCCGGCCGGATTGCAGCTTGAACACCGCCACCGCTTCGCGCAGGCGCTGGGCCTGCGTTTCCAGCGATGCCGCCGAAGCCGCCGCCTCTTCAACCAGCGCGGCGTTCTGCTGCGTCACGCTGTCCATTTGCGACACCGCCTGGTTCACCTGCTCGATGCCCTGCGACTGTTCCTCGGAAGCGCTGGAGATCTCGTTGATGATGTCCGCCACGCGGCGCACCGACGTGACAATCTCCTGCATGGTGGCGCCGGCGGCCTCCACCTGATCAGAGCCCACCGACACCTTCTGCACGGAATCGTCGATCAGGCCCTTGATCTCCTTGGCGGCCGCCGCGCTGCGCTGCGCCAGCGCGCGCACTTCGCTTGCCACCACGGCAAAGCCCTTGCCCTGCTCGCCCGCGCGGGCGGCTTCCACCGCGGCGTTCAGCGCCAGGATGTTGGTCTGGAAGGCAATGCCGTCGATCACGCCGACGATATCGGAGATGCGGTGCGAGCTGTCGGCGATGCCGCGCATCGTGCCCACCACGTCGCCCACGGCCTGGCCGCCGCGCGTGGCCACTTCGGACGCGGCCATCGCCAGTTGTGCCGCGCTGCGCGAGCTGTCGGCGTTGTTCTTCACGGTGGAGGACAGCTCGTCCATGCTGGCGGCCGTTTCCTCCAGCGAAGCGGCCTGCTGCTCGGTGCGCGAGGACAGGTCGATGTTGCCTGCGGCAATCTCGCGCGAGCCGGTGTGGATCTCTTCAACCCCCAGGCGCACGGCCGACACGGTGCGCGCCAGGCTGTCCTGCATGCGCTTGACGGCGGCGTACAGCACGCCGATTTCGTTGTTGCCGCGCTGCTCGATGCGGTTGGTCAGGTCGCCGCTGGCGATGCGGTCGAACAGGCGTCCGGCTTCATGCAGCGGACGGAAGACCGCCCGGCCGAAGACCACGTACAGCCCCACGACCAGCGCCGCCACGACGACCAGCAGACAGATCAGAAACACGATGGCGGTATTGATGCGCGCGGCCGAATCGTGGGCCACGCGCTGGCCGATTTCGTCGGCAAAGTCCACGTACTGCTGGTTGGCCTGGGTGAACTTGGTGCCCAGCGGGCTCACCTTCTCCTGGTTGATGCGGCCGGCCTCCTTGGCGTCGCCGGCCCGGATCGCGGCGATCAGGGGAAAGATGGCTTCGCGCACGTAGACGTCGTAGGCGGCCAGCGCAGCCTCGAACAGGGGTTTGCCCTGCGGCGAGGTTTCGGGCAGCTTGCGCGCGGTCTCGATCTGGCTGGTGGCCTTGGCGACATAGCTGTCCATGCGCTGCATGTTGCTGGCGGCGGTGTCCAGGCTCTTGCCTTCCAGCAGCGCGCTGTGCGCGGCCAGCAGCACCACGCGGGCGCGCAGCAGGTCCGATGCCGCGTCGTCCAGCGAATTGGCGCGGACCAGGTTGGTGTCCAGCATCACCTCGATCGAGGTGCGGTTGGACGTCAGTTGCTGATAGACCGCGATGCCGGTCACCAGGAAAAGGGCAAAGAAGACGGCCAGGGCGGTCGTCAGGATTGCGCGGATACTTAAATTCTTGAACATTGAAAGCCACTCCGGGGTTTGCGTAACGCTCTCCCCTTAACGGCGCAATGCAATGAAAAGTTAAATATCTCATTGGGTTACATGCAGGCGCCCGGACCCGGGCCTCACGCAAGCGCACAATGCAAAACCGCCGCGGACGTGCCGCGGCGGTTTCTGTGGCTACGGTTCGGGGTGTCACCCCCGGACGCTTACTTCAGCCAGGCGCGCGCGTTGCGGAAGATGCGCATCCACGGGCTGAACGCGCCGCCCGAATCCGCGGTGCCCCACTTCTCGGGCGCCCACGACATCATGACGTTGCGGGTCACGCGTTCCGGGTGCGGCATCATGACCGTGAAACGGCCGTCTGCCGTGGTCACCGAGGTCAGGCCGCCGGGGCTGCCGTTCGGGTTGAACGGATAGGCTTCGGTGGCTTGGCCGTAGTTGTCGATGAAGCGCGCGGCGGCCAGCACGCGGCCGGCGTCGCCCTGCTGCGAGAAGTCGGCAAAGCCTTCGCCGTGAGCCACGGCGACCGGCACGCGGGCCCCTTCCATGCCGGCAAAGAAGATGGACGGCGACTTGGCCACTTCCACCATCGACAGGCGGGCTTCGTACTTTTCGGACTGGTTGCGCGTGAAGCGCGGCCAGTGCTCGGCGCCCGGGATCATCGGCGCCAGCGCAGCCATCATCTGGCAGCCGTTGCACACGCCCAGCGCAAAGGTGTCGGGACGCGCAAAGTACGCGGCGAACTGGTCCGACAGCTTGCTGTTGAAGCGGATGGTGCGCGCCCAGCCTTCGCCGGCGCCCAGCACGTCGCCGTAGCTGAAGCCGCCCACCGCGACCAGGCCTTGCATTTCCGCCAGGTCCAGACGGCCGGACAGGAGGTCGGTCATGTGGACGTCGATGGCCTCGAAGCCCGAGGTGTCGAAGGCCCAGGCCATTTCGACCTGGCTGTTGCAGCCTTGCTCGCGCAGGATGGCCACGCGCGGACGCTTGCCGGTGTTGATGAACGGCGCGGCCACGTTCTCTTGCGGGTCGAAGGCCACGTTCGGGCTCATGCCCGGATCCTTGGTGTCGTTCCAGACGTCCAGTTCCGCCTGGGCGCACGCGGGGTTGTCGCGGCGCGCCATGATGCGGTGCGAGACTTCGGACCAGGCGCGGCCGAGGTCGGCCCGCGGCTGGCCCCAGACCTTGCGGCCGTCGCGGTAGAACTCGACTTCGTCGGCGGCATTCAGGCCGCCGATGACGTGCGAGTGCGCCGACAGGCCCGCGCCGCGCAGCACTTGCATGACGGCGTCGCGCTGCGAGGCCGGCACCTGGATGACGGCGCCCGCTTCTTCCGAGAACAGGGCCTTGAGGGTCAGTTCGTCGCGCTGCACGGCGACCTGTTCCGGACGGATCTTGTAATCGCCCCAATCCGCCGATTGCGGATCGAAGGTCAGCATGTCCAGGTTCACCGAGATGCCGGTGCGGCCGGCGAAGGCCATTTCGACCAGCGTGGCGAACAGGCCGCCATCGGAGCGGTCGTGGTAGGACAGGATGGTGCCGGCTTCGGCCAACGTGCGGATGGTGACAAAGAACGCGCGCAGGTCTTGCGGCGAATCGATGTCCGGCACGGTCTGGCCGACCTGGTTATACGTCTGCGCCAGGATCGAGCCGCCCATGCGATGGCGGCCGCGGCCCAGGTCGATCAGGATCAGGACGCTGTCGCCCGCGTCGGTGCGCAGTTGCGGCGTCAGGCTGGCGCGCACATCGGCGACCGGCGCAAACGCGGTAATGATCAAGGACACGGGCGCGACGACCTGGCGTTGCTCGCCGTCCTGTTCCCAGGAGGTCTTCATGGACAGGGAGTCCTTGCCGACCGGAATGGACAGGCCGGTGGCCTGGCACAGCTCGCTGACGGCGGACACGGTGTCGTACAGCGCGGCGTCTTGCCCGGCCACGCCGCAGGCGGCCATCCAGTTGGCCGACAGCTTGATGTCTTCAAGGCGCGCCACGTCGGCGGCGGCCAGGTTGGTCAGGGCTTCGGCAACGGCCATGCGGCCCGAGGCCGGGGCGTCCAGCATGGCGATGGGGGTGCGCTCGCCCATCGACATGGCTTCACCGCGGAAACCTTCGTAGTCGGCCAGCGTGACGGCGCAGTCGGCCACCGGCACCTGCCACGGACCGACCATCTGGTCGCGGCTGGAGAGGCCGCCGACGGTGCGGTCGCCAATGGTGATGAGGAAGGACTTGTTGGCCACCGTGGGGTGGCGCAGCACGCGGTAGGCCGCTTCGGTCAGGTCGATGCCGGCCAGGTCCAGCGGCTCGGACACGCCGGGCAGGCGGGTGACGTCGCGCGTCATGCGCGGCGGCTTGCCCAGGATGACGTCGATGGGCACGTCCACGGGGCGCACTTCGGCGTCGCCTTGCGGACGGATCGTGTCCAGGCCGGGCAGGCCCTCGCCATCCACCACGCGCAGCTGGCGCTCTTCGGTGGCCACGCCCACCACCGCATACGGGCAGCGTTCGCGGCGGGCGATGGCGTCAAAACGTTCCAGGTCCTGGGGCAGGATCGACAGGACGTAGCGTTCCTGCGATTCGTTGCTCCAGATTTCGGCGGGCGACAGGCCCGATTCTTCGAGGGGCACGCGCTTCAGATCGAAGATCGCGCCGCGGCCGGCGTCGTTGACCAGCTCCGGGAATGCGTTGGACAGGCCGCCCGCACCCACGTCGTGGATCGCGATGATGGGGTTGTTTTCGGCCTGCTGCCAGCAGCGGTCGATGACCTCTTGCGCGCGGCGTTCGATTTCGGGGTTGCCGCGCTGGACGGAGTCGAAGTCCAGCTCAGCCGAGTTGCTGCCCATGCTGATGCTGGAGGCGGCGCCGCCGCCCATGCCGATGCGGAAACCGGGGCCGCCCAATTGAATCAGCAGCGCGCCGGGGGGAATGACTTCCTTGTGCGTGAGGCCGGCGTCGATGCTGCCCAGGCCGCCCGCGATCATGATGGGCTTGTGGTAGCCCCAGCGCGTGCCGCCGGCGGTCTGCTCGAACGAACGGAAGTAGCCCAGCAGGTTGGGACGGCCAAATTCGTTGTTGAACGCCGCGCCCCCGATGGGGCCGTCGATCATGATGGACAGCGGCGAAGCGATGCGATCGGGCAGGCCGTGGTGGTCGGCTTCCCAGGGCTGCAGCGCGTCGTCAAAGCGCAGGTGTGACACGGTGAAGCCCGTGAGGCCCGCCTTGGGCTTGGAGCCGCGGCCGGTGGCGCCTTCGTCGCGGATTTCACCGCCGTTGCCGGTGGAGGCGCCGGGGAACGGCGCGATCGCGGTCGGGTGATTGTGCGTTTCCACCTTCATGAGCGTGTGAACGGTGGTGTCGCGGCGGATGTACTTGGCGCTAGCGGCGCCCTCGCCCGCCAGCCCCGGCACGCCGGCCTGGAAGCGCTGCGCGGGGCCGCCTTCCATGATGGCGGCGTTGTCCGAATACGCGACCACGGTGCCTTGCGGCTGTGCCTTGTGCGTGGCGCGGATCATGCCGAACAGCGTGTTGGGCTGCGACTGGCCGTCGATGACCCATTCGGCGTTGAAGATCTTGTGGCGGCAGTGTTCGCTGTTGGCCTGCGCGAACATCATCAGTTCGACGTCGGTGGGATCGCGGCCCAGGTCGGTGAAGGACTTGGCCAGGTATTCGATCTCGTCGTCGGACAGGGCCAGGCCCAGCGTGGTGTTGGCTTCGACCAGGGCATCGGCGCCGCGCGTCTGGACGTCGACCGTGCGCATGGGCTTACCCGCCAGCGGCTGGAACAGCGCCTGGCCGTCGAAGCTGGCGTCCACCACGGTTTCGGTCATGCGGTCGTGCAGGCAGTCGGCCGCGCGCGCCAGCATGGCTTCGTCGAGCGACTTGGCGCCGAGCAGGCCGCGTTCGGGCGTGATGACGTAGCGCACGCCGCGTTCGATGCGATGCACCGACGACAGGCCGCAGTTGTGGGCGATGTCGGTGGCCTTGCTGGCCCAGGGGGAAATCGTGCCCAGGCGCGGGATCACCAGCAGGGACACGCTCTTGGCGGGCGCGTCGGCGGTGCTGGGCGTGCCGTAGTCCAGCAGTTGGGTAAGCTGCTGCTGCTGTTCGGCCGTCAGGGCGGCGTCGGTGCTGACGAAGTGCTCGTAGCGGGCGGATATGTCGGCCACCGGCAGGCCGGCTTCCTTCAATTGCGCCAGAAGGCGATCACGTCGAAAGGAGGACAGGACGGAGGAACCAGGCAGATGCTGAACTAGGGACACGATGCGGGCGCCGTATAAAGAGGGGTGCAAAGCGGGGATTTTACCCGTTTAAGGGGTTTTCCCGGAGCCGAAGTTCAATGGGGGTTCAGCCGCCCTCGTCCGGCCATTGTTACAAAAGAATTCCGCGCGCTGTCCGGCGTGGATGGTGCACAGCAATATCGGTCCGCCACCGCTTGGTGGAAAGGCGGTTTTCCCCTCGCGGGCCCTGCCCGCCGGCAGACGCTTTGCGCAATGCAGCATGTTGCAGCCGCCCCGCATTGCGGGAAAACACGAACACCCTCGCTCGCGGTGCGACGGTAGGATGCAGCGACCCTATCCAACAAGAAAAGCGGCGCCCCACGCCCGCTGGCCGTTGCCTCACATGTCCCGCCCCGACGCCCCCGCCGAGCCTGTAGAACCGATCATCCCCGTAGAAGCAGATCCCGCCGTGAAGGTGCCGCTGGCCGTCGAGGACTGGCTGGCCGTGATCCTGCTGGCGACCCTGGCCATCATCACCTTCCTGAATGTGCTGGTGCGCTATTTCACCGATCAGTCGTTTGCGTGGACGGAAGAAATTTCCGTGTTCCTGCTGATCGTGCTGACGATGGCGGGCGGCAGTGTGGCCTTCGTGCGCAACCATCACATCCGGATCGAGATCCTGGCCGACTCGGGTTCGCCGCGCCGCCAGCGCATCATGGCGCTGATTGCGAACAGCTGCGTGCTGGCGTTCTTCGTCTTGCTGACCGTGCTGTCGGTGAAGCTGGTGTACGACGAATTCATCTACGAGGAAACCTCGCCGGCCATCGGCGTGCCGACGTGGTGGTATTCGATCTGGCTGCCGGTCATGGCCGCGGCCATTTCGCTGCGCACGCTGGGCACCCTGCGCCGTCTGGCGCGCGCCCCGGTCCAGGATGCCCCGCGATGATCGCCGTCATCCTCTTTACCGTCTTCATCGTCCTGATGGTGATCGGCGTGCCGGTCGGCGTGGCGCTGGGCATCAGCGGCACGGTCGCGATCGTGCTGACCAACCTGGACACGCCGTGGTACGGCCTTCTGACCGTTCCGCAGAATTTCTACGCCGGCCTGGCCAAGTACCCGCTGCTGGCGATTCCCATGTTCGTGCTCGTCGGATCGATCTTCGACCGGTCCGGCGTGGCCAAGCGGCTGGTGGACTTTGCGATCGCCATCGTCGGTCGCGGTCCTGGCATGCTGCCGCTGGTGTCGATCGCGGTGGCGATGTTCCTGGGCGGCATTTCGGGTTCGGGGCCGGCCTGCGCCGCGGCCGTGGGCGCGGTGATGATCACCGCGATGTCGCGCGCGGGCTATCCGGGGTCGTTCTCGGCATCCGTGGTGGCGGCCGGCGCGGCCACCGACATCCTGATCCCGCCCTCCGTGGCCTTCATCATCTACTCCGTGCTGGTGCCGGGCGCCTCGGTGCCCGCGCTGTTTGCCGCCGGCATGATCCCGGGCATCCTGGCCGGTTTCGCGCTGATCATTCCGGCCGTGTGGCTGTCGCGCAAATACAAGATGGGCGCGCTGGAAGCGCACTTGCCGCGCCCGCCCTTCTGGAAGAGCCTGCGCGAGGCGTCATGGGGCCTGGCCGCGCCGGTGCTGATCCTGGGCGGCATGCGGTTGGGGTGGTTCACGCCCACCGAGGCGGCGGTCGTTGCCGTGTTCTATGGCCTCTTCGTGGGCGGCTTCATCCATCGCACCATCAAGTTCCGGGACCTGTACACGATCCTGCGCGAAGCCGCCGAGCTGTCCGCCGTGATCATGCTGGTGGTGACGCTGGCCGGGATCTTTGCGTGGGCGCTGTCCACGCTCAGCGTGATCGACCCGATCACCCACGCCATCGTCAATTCGGGCCTGGGCGAATGGGGCGTGCTGGCGCTGCTGATCCTGCTGCTGATGACCGTGGGCATGTTCCTGGACGGCATCTCGATCTTCCTGATCTTCGTGCCGCTGCTCATGCCGATCGCCAATGCCTACGGCTGGGATCCGGTGTGGTTCGGCGTGATCCTGACCTTGAAGGTGGCGCTGGGCCAGTTCACCCCGCCGCTGGCCGTGAACCTGATGGTGTCGTGCCGCATCGCGCGCGTGCCGATGGAGTCGACCGTGCGCTGGGTGGTGTGGCTGCTGGGCGCGATGTTCCTGGTGCTGGTCGCGGTGCTGGTGTTTCCCGAACTGGCGCTGTGGCTGCCGCGCAAGCTGGGTTATTGAGAGAGGCTGGACAGGGCCGGCCCGACTGGGTGCCCGGCCATGGATGACAACAACAGAAAGACTCGCATAGAGAGGAGACGCAACATGAAATTCCGCAACCTGATCGGCGTGGCGCTGTGCGCGGCGGCCGTGGTGGGCATGGCGCCCGCGCATGCGCAGAACTACAAGCCCGAGTACAAGCTCTCAATCGTCGTGGGCACCACCTTCCCGTGGGGCCAGGGCGCCGAGATCTGGTCGAACCTGGTGCGCGAGCGCACCGACGGCCGCATCAACATCAAGGTCTACCCCGGCACCTCGCTGGTCCAGGGCGACCAGACCCGCGAGTTCACCGCCATCCGCCAGGGCGTGATCGACATGGCCGTCGGGTCGACCATCAACTGGTCGCCGCAGGTCAAGCAACTGAACCTGTTCTCGCTGCCTTTCCTGATGCCCGACTACGCCGCCATCGACGCGCTGGTGCAGGGCGACGTGGGCAAGGACATGTTCAAGCTCATCGAAAAGGCGGGCGTGGTGCCGCTTGCCTGGGGCGAGAACGGCTACCGCCAGGTCAGCAACTCCAAGCGCGAGATCAAGCGGCCCGAAGACATGAAGGGCATGAAGCTGCGCGTGGTGGGGTCGCCGCTGTACATCGACACCTTCACCGCACTGGGCGCCAACCCCACGCAGATGAGCTGGGCCGATGCGCAACCCGCGCTGGCCAGCGGCGCGGTCGACGGGCAGGAGAACCCGCTGTCGATCTACACCGGCTCCAAGCTCTACACCGTGGGCCAGAAGTACCTGACGCTCTGGAACTACGTGGCCGATCCGCTGATCTTCGTGGTCAACCGCGAAGTCTGGAATTCGTGGTCGGAAAAGGACCGCGACATCGTGCGCCAGGCCGCGCTGGACGCCGGCAAGCAGCAGATCGTGATCGCGCGCAAGGGTGTGACGCCAGAAGACCCGTCGCTCCTCAAGGAAATCGCCGGCCACGGCGTCACCGTGACCACCCTGTCGCAAGCCGACCACGACGCCTTCGTGAAGGCCACCAAGCCCGTCTACGAAAAGTGGAAGAAGCAGATCGGCGAGGATCTGGTCAACAAGGCCGAAAAGTCGATCGCTGAGCGCAAGAAGTAACCCGCGAAAGTTTCGCAGCAAGCCCCAGGGGAACCGGCGGCGCAAGCCGCCAACCGAGGCAGGGACGCTAGAATCCCGCCCACCAGACGGGCGCCGGCCACAAACCGGCGCCCGTTATTTTTTGGGGTGTCAGACACCCGCCCTATTCCGGGTAGCTGACTTCCAGGATATCCAGCTCATCGATGCCCGCCGGTGTGCGCAGCACGACCGTGTCGCCTTCCCGCGCCTTGATCAAAGCGCGGGCCACCGGCGAGATCCAGCTGATCTTGCCGGCCAGGGGTTCGGCTTCGTCGACGCCGACGATGGTGACGGTGTGTTCCTCGCCGGCCTTGTCGACATAGACGACCGTTGCCCCGAAGAAAGCCTGATCGCGATTGGGTTGGGCCTTGGGGTCCACGACCTCGGCAATGTCCAGCCGCTTGGTCAGAAAGCGCATGCGCCGGTCGATCTCGCGCAGACGCTTCTTGCCGTAGAGGTAGTCGCCGTTTTCCGAACGGTCGCCGTTGGACGCGGCCCACGACACGACCTGCACGACGGCCGGTCGTTCCACGTTCATGAGCTGCGTCAGCTCGCCGCGCAGGCGTTCGTAGCCCTCGGGCGTCATGTAGTTCTTGGTGCCGGCTGGCAGCGCCTGGGCCTGCGGCAGGTCGTCGTCGTCCTCGTGGTCGGACTCTTTAACAAAGGCTTTGTTCATGGCGGTTGCATCGCGATGTCGCGATCACTGTCGAAGCTTGTGAAAATGGGCGGCGCGGGCCGCCCGCGTCAGAACCAGTCGTGCCAGACCGGCTTCAAGTCGGGAGGCAGCGGCGGCAGTTGGCCCAGATCCATCCGGCTTTCCTTGGGACTGTGAAAGTCCGAGCCGCGCGAGGCCAGGAAGCCGTAGCGGCGCGCCACCTCGGCGTACTGGCGCGCTTCTTCCACGGTATGGCTGCCCGTGTTGACCTCGATGCCCACGCCGCCCAGTTGCAGGAATTCGTCGAACAGCGCGGCGAACTGCAGTGGGGTGTACTTGTAGCGGCCCGGATGCGCAATGACGGCCTGACCACCCGCGCCGCGGATCCAGCCCACCGCGTCGGCCAGCGTGGCCCACTGCATGGGCACGTGACCGGGGCAGTCGTCGCCCAGGTGCTTGTTAAACACGGTCTGCACATCCGGACAATAGCCGGCCTGCACCAGATAACGCGCAAAGTGCGTGCGGCTGATCAGTTCGGGATTGCCGGCAAACGGCAGCGCGCCTTCATACGCGCCGGGCATGCCCATGTCCGCCAGGCGGTCGCCGATGCGCTTGGCGCGGGCGGCGCGTCCCGAGCGGGTCTTACGCAGGCCTTCGATCAAATCCGCGTTGTTGGGATCGAACCGCAGGCCGACGATGTGCACCGTAAGGCCGGCCCAGGTGACCGAGATCTCGACGCCGGTGGCAAACCGCATGCCCAGCTCCTGGGCCGCCGCCGAGGCTTCGGCGATGCCGCCCACTTCGTCGTGGTCGGTCAGCGCCCAGACGTCGACGCCGTTGGCGAACGCGCGCTGCGCCACGTCGCGGGGCGCGAGCGCGCCGTCCGAGACGGTGGAATGGCAATGCAGGTCGATGTTCAGCGTGGGCGATTTCATGGGGCTATTGTAGAGAAGGCCCGGCGGCGCGCCTAGCGCCAGCCTGTCCCCACAATGCAGCCCGCCCGTTCAGGCCAAGAGGAAGTCCGCCACCGGATTGACCTGGTCGTCCACGATAAGCGTGGGGGCATGGCCCACACCGGGCACTTCGAGCGCCCGGGCACGCGGATTGCGCTTGCACATTTCTTCGACCGTGGCGGGGGTCAGCAGGTCGGACAACTCGCCACGCACGATCAGGACCGGGCAATCGATCGCGTCATACGATCGCCACAGGATCTGTTCGCCCGCCGCCAGTTCCTCGGGCGTCTGGGCCCCCAAAGCCTGGGCAATCGCCAGGTCGTAGTGCTTGACCCACTTGCCGCCCTGTTCCGGATACAGGTATTTGGCCAGCTCCGCCCACTGCGCGTCGGTGTGCGGACCGAAGGTTTCCGAATTGGCGCGCATCGTCGCCACGGCCTCTTCGAACGTGGCGAATTCGCCGGGCGCGCCCACGTACTGGCCGATGCGCGACAGGGCGCCGTTCTCCAGACGCGGCCCCACATCGTTGAGCACCATTTTGTCCAGACGCAGTCCCTGGGCAGGCGGCAACATCCCGGCATGCGGGCGCATCGCGGCCATGGCCTTGGCGAACGCGGCGGCGCCCGACAGCGCCATGCCGATCAGCCCGCCCATGGACGTGCCGACCCACGACAGGCTGGCCGGGCGCAGGCGCGCGATCAGCGTCACCATGTCGGACACGTACTGCGGCACCGTGTAGAACGCCGGATTGACCAACCAATCCGAGCGGCCGCGCCCCACGACGTCGGGGCAGACCACCCGGTAGTGGCCGGCCAGCCGGCGCGCCAGCACATCGAAGTCACGCCCGCTGCGGGTCAGGCCGTGCACGCAGAGCAGCACCCGGTCATTGGCGGGATCGCCCCACTCCCAATAGGCCATGCGGTGCAGACCCGCCGGGCTGGCGCAGGTGACGAATTCCAAACGGGGTTCCAGGCTGGCTTGCACTTCGGTACGCTCCACGGGTTGCGCGCGGCCGGCACGGCGGCGCCGCTTTGGCCGCTATCTTATCGGTTATGAAAGGCCGGTGCGGCCGGCTCTGGACTATCGCGAACTTCGTGGCTACGATCCCTGCATCTCCGAGCCACCGCTGCCGCCCGGCGCCCGTCCGACATTGCCGATGGCTATCGGCGCGATGCATTCATTAAATTGGAGTTGCGCACCTTTCAAGGCGCACAGTAAAAAGATTCAGGCATTGCCAGATCAGTCTTCCCAAAATTGATATGGAGTCCGTATGCAGCAAAGCAGTCCCGTCCCCCCGCTGACCGAACAGCCCGCCGTTCAAACCGGCGTCGTCGTCACCCCTCCCCCCGCCCCCCCGAAGATCCTGCAGGACCTGATGGCCCGCGCCGACGTGCAGATCAATGGGTCGCGCCCCTGGGACATGCAGGTGCATGACAAGCACATGTACGAGCGGGTGTTCGCCAGCTGGTCGTTGGGGCTGGGCGAGTCGTACATGGACGGCGAATGGGACTGCGAGCAACTGGACGAACTCTTCACCCGCCTGCTGCGCGCCGACATGGGATCCGCGGCGCTGGGCGTGGCCCGCATCAAGCTGATCGCCGAGCACCTGCGCCACAAGCTGTTCAACCTGCAATCCAAGCACCGCGCATTCGAGGTCGGCGAGCAGCACTACGATGCGGGCAACGACGTGTTCGAAGCCATGCTCGACAGCCGGATGATCTACTCCTGCGCCTATTGGGAACACGCCCAGACGCTGGAGGAGGCGCAGGTCGCCAAGCTGGACATGATCTGCCGAAAGCTGCAACTGAAGGAAGGCGAGACCTTGCTGGACATCGGCTGCGGCTGGGGCGGACTGGCCAAGTTCGCGGCCGAACGCTATGGCGTCAAGGTCACGGGCGTGACGGTGTCCAAGGAGCAACTTGCGCTGGCGCAGGAACGGGTAAAGGGCCTGCCGGTCGAGCTGCTGCTGCAGGACTACCGCGACCTGCAGGGCCGCTTCGACAAGGTTGTCTCGGTCGGCATGTTCGAGCACGTCGGCCCCAAGAACTACGACACCTACTTCACCAACGTGCAGCGGCTGATGGCGCCGGAAGGCATTTTCCTGCTGCACACGATCGGCATCGCCGCGACCAGCCAGAGCACCGATCCGTGGATCGACCGCTACGTGTTCCCCAACGGCAAGCTGCCGTCGGCGCGCGAGATCGCCACCGCCGTCGAGGGCCGCTTCATCATCGAAGACTGGCACAACTTCGGCGCCGACTATGACCGCACGCTGATGGCCTGGTGGGAGCGCTTCGAGCGCGCCTGGCCGACGCTGGAATCGCGCTACGGCACCCGGTTCTACCGGATGTGGAAGTACTACCTGATGTGTTGTGCGGGCTTTTTCCGGTCGCGCGAGGGCCAGCTTTGGCAGGTGATCCTGACGCATCCGCAGCGGCAGGACACCTACCGGTCGCTGCGCTGAAGTTGGCGCCGCCCCGCTTGCATCGGCAAGCCGCCCCATACCGGGCGGCTTGTTGTCATTGGCGCGCTGCTATGCGCCCGCATCTTCGCGAATCATGTCCGCCGCGCGCTCCGCGATCATGATCGTCGGCGAATTGGTGTTGCCCGACGTGATGCGCGGCATGATGGATGCATCCGCGATGCGCAGCCCTTGCAGCCCATGCACGCGCAGTCGCGCGTCGACCACCGCGCCTTGGTCGGCGTGGCGGCCCATCGCGCAAGTGCCCACCGGATGGAAGATCGTGGTGCCGATCTTGCCAGCGGCCTGGCGCAGTTCGTCCTCGGTCTGGAAGGCCGGACCCGGCAACCATTCTTCCGGCTGGTAACGCTGCAGGGCGGGCGCGGCGGCGATGCGGCGCACGAGGCGGATCGAATCGGCGGCGACTTGCAGGTCTTCTTCGGTGCTGAGGTAGTTGGGGTGGATGACAGGGGCCTCGCTGCCCTTCTGCCCCGCCGGGCCTTGCGCATGCACGCTGCCGCGCGACGTGGGGCGCAGATTGCAGACGCTGGCGGTGAAGGCGTCGAAGCCATGCAGGGGCTCGCCAAAGGCGCCCAGCGACAGCGGCTGCACGTGAAATTCGACGTTGGCGCGGTCCTGGCCGGGATCGGATTTTGCAAACGCCCCCAACTGCGAGGGCGCCATGCTCATCGGGCCGCTGCGGCTCATCAGGTATTCCAGCCCGATGCCCGCGCGGCCCAGCCACGTGGAGGCGATCCGGTTCAATGTCTTGACGCCGTTCACCTTGATGATGACCCGCAGTTGCAGATGGTCCTGCAGGTTCTCGCCCACGCCCGGCAAGGCATGACGCAGCGTGATGCCGCTATCGCGCAGGCGCGCGGGCTCGCCGATGCCCGAGACTTCCAGCAGGTGCGGCGAGTTCACGGCGCCCGCGGCCAGCACGACCTCGCGCCGCGCCCGCAGCGACATCGCGCGCCCGGCGCGGTTCACGCGCACGCCCACGCAACGCTTGGCGTCGAATTCAAGCTGCTCGGCCAGCGCACCCGTCATCACATGCAGATTCGGGCGTTTCTGTACGGGGCGCAGGAATGCCTTGGACGTGTTCCAGCGCCAGCCGCTACGCTGGTTGACCTCGAAATAGCCGCTGCCGAAGTTGTCGCCGCGGTTGAAGTCCTGCACGCGCGGAATGCCTTCCTGTTCGGCTGCGGTGGCAAAGGCCTCCAGGATGTCCCAGCGCAGCCGCTGCTGCTCGACGCGCCATTCGCCGCCCGCGCCATGAAATTCGTCGGCGCCCCGGTGGTAGTCCTCGCTGCGCTTGAAGACCGGCAGCACCTGATCCCAGCTCCAGGCCGCGTCGCCGGACAAGGCGGCCCAGTCCTCATAGTCCTGTTTCTGGCCGCGCATGTAGATCATGCCGTTGATCGACGAGCAGCCGCCCAGCACGCGGCCGCGCGGATAGATGAGCGAGCGCCCGCCCAACCCGGGTTCCTCGGCCGTGCGGTACATCCAGTCGGTGCGCGGGTTGCCGATGCAGTGCAGGTATCCGACCGGGATGTGAATCCAGTGATAGTTGTCGCGCCCGCCCGCCTCCAGCAGCAGGACCTGCACGGCAGGATCGCGGCTCAGGCGGTTGGCCAGCACGCAGCCCGCCGAACCCGCGCCCACGATGATGTAGTCGTATGTCTCCATAAGCTCTTCTTATCAAGTCCGGGCCCGATAAGGACGCCGGCACGGTGAGCCGCCCCGGCTGCGACGCGGTGCGCGCGCCGGGAATCAGCCGAGACTCTGGCGCACGGCGAGGCGGCTGTCCAATCAAATGTTGAAAAGGGCTTTATTAGTGTCTCTAATAATGCTCCGCAGTTCCACGGCGCCTCAGGTGTCAGACGTCCCCACATCTTCTGGAAGCATTCATGGATCTGAAGCACATCCGCACTTTCGCCGCCGTCGCGCGGGAGGGCAATCTGACCCGGGCGGCCGAGCATCTGCACCTGACGCAGCCCGCGCTGAGCCTGCAGCTCAAGAACTTCCAGGAATCGCTGGACCTGACGCTTTTCACCCGCACCGCGCAAGGGCTCGCGCCGAATGCGGACGGCCGGGCGCTGCTGGCGCCGGCGCAGCGCGTGCTGGATGCGCTAGACGACTTCCAGCGCGCCATCGGCGCGTTGCGCGACACCGTCCAGGGCGAACTGCGGATCGGCACGATCCTGGATCCGGAGTTCCTGCGCCTGGGCGCCACGCTGCAATACCTGGTCGAGCATTACCCGAAGATCCGCCCCACCCTGCGGCACGGCATGTCGGGATCGGTCGGCCGCCAGGTGCGCGCAGGCGACCTGGACGTGGGCTTCTACCTGGGCCCCCCGCACCCAGCCGGCCTGCATGCCCAACCGCTCGCTTCGTTTTCCTATTACGTCGTCGCACCCAAGGGCTGGAGCGCGCAGGTCGCCGGCCGGGGCTGGGCCGAGATCGCAGCGCTGCCCTGGATCTGGACCCCGCCGGATTCCGTCCATCACCGGCTGCTGTCCGACAAGTTCGACGCGTTGGGCATCGCGCCCCACGCGGTGGCCGAGGTGGACCAGGAGGCCTCGATGCTGGATCTGGTTCGCTCGGGCGTGGGGCTGTCGCTCGCCCGCGATTCGATCGCCCTGCGCGAATCGCAGTCCAGCGGCCTGCAACTGGTCAAAGGCTTGTCGATCCAGGCCGAGCTGTCATTCATCACACAGACGGCGCGGCGCGACGATCCCTTGGTCGCGGCTGCCTTTGCCGCGGTGCAGGCGGCGTTCGCCTGACATCGGCCGCGCCGCAGCCTTAATCCCGATCAAGCGGCGGTACGTCATGTTGCGCTGCGCCAAACAAGTGCAGGCCGCACACGGATATGCACCGATCCGAGGCATGCCCGCCCACGACCGCAACAGCCGCGACTGCCGCCGCGAGGCCGCCGGCGCGCCCGCTTTCCCTATGAACCGCAAGGAAATTCCCGCCGCCCCCACGGCATTCAACATACCTGGCATGGACTTTGCTTGATAGCGCTTGTGCGGGTGCAAACCCGGCAAGACAACGTGAGCATTACCGGCAATGGCGCCCCGACCGAAAGGTCCAGGGCGCCGTTTGTCTTTTGAAATCCGAAAATCCAAGCCTGGGGAAATCCCATGAATGCAGCGGCCACATCCGATTCCTTGCAGACACTGGTTGTCATCGGCAACGGCATGGTGGGCCATCATTGCGTCGAGCAATTGATCGCCCGCGGCGCCCTTGAGCGTTATCGCATCACCATCTTCGGCGAGGAAACCCGCCGTGCCTACGACCGCGTCCATCTGTCCGAATACCTGAACGGCCGCGACGCCGAGTCCATGGCGCTGGGCGACGCCGCGCTTTATGCGCAGGAAGGCGTGACCCTGCGCCTGGGCGAGCCCGTGGTGGATATCGACCGCCGCGCCCGGGAAGTCGTCACCGCCAATGGCCGCTTCGCCTACGACAAGCTGGTGCTGGCAACCGGCTCCTATCCCTTCGTGCCGCCCATCGCGGGCGCCGAAGGCCATTCGCGGCTGGTGTACCGAAGCATCGACGACCTGGACCTGATCCGCGAGGCGGCCAGCGGCGCGCGGCGCGGCGTCGTGGTGGGCGGCGGCCTGCTGGGCCTGGAAGCGGCCAATGCGCTCAAGTCGCTGAATCTGGAAGCCCACGTCGTCGAGTTCGCCCCGCGCCTGATGCCGGTGCAGCTGGACGAGGCCGGCGGCGCCGCGCTCAAGGCGCGCATCGAGGCGCTGGGCGTGGGCGTGCACTTGTCACGCGCCACGCAGGACATCAAGCCCGGCACGCAGTACCGCTACCGCATGCGCTTTGCCGAAGGCGCGCCGCTGGAAACCGACCTGATCGTGTTTTCGGCCGGCATCCGTCCGCAGGTGTTCCTGGCGCGCAAGGCCGGACTGGCGCTGGCCGAGCGCGGCGGCGTCGCCATCGACGACCACTGCCGCAGCAGCGACGAACACATCTACGCGATCGGCGAATGCGCGTCCTGGAACGGCACGGTCTTCGGCCTGGTGGCACCCGGCTACCAGATGGCGCGCATCGTTGCCGCCGAACTGTGCGGCGCGCCCGAAGCCGCCTTTTCGGGCGCCGACATGTCCACCAAGCTCAAGCTCCTGGGCGTGGACGTGGGCTCGATCGGCGATGCCCACGGCGCCACGCCGGGTTCGCGCAGCTACCGGTACATCGACGAAGCGGGCGCCAGCTACCGGCGCCTGGTCGTGTCCGCCGACGGCAAGCGCGTGCTGGGCGCCGTCCTGGTGGGCGACAACAGCTACTACGACACCCTGCTGCAATACGCGCAGAACGGCATCGCGCCGCCCGCGGATCCGTCCAGCCTGATCCTGCCGCAAGGCCAGGCCGCCCCCCTGCTGGGTGTGGACGCCCTGCCCGCCACCGCCACGATCTGCTCGTGCCACAACGTCAACAAGGGCGCGATTTGCGACGCCATCGACGGCGGCTGTACGGACCTGGCCGGCGTCAAGGCCTGCACCAAGGCGGCCTCGGGCTGCGGCGGCTGCGCGGGCCTGCTCAAGCAGGTGGTCGAGCACGAACTGGCCAGCCGCGGCGTTGTGGTCGACAAGAGCCTGTGCGAGCACTTTGCCTACACCCGCCAGGAGCTGTACGCGATCGTGCGAGTGAACGGCATCGAGACCTTCGACGAACTGCTGGCCAGCCACGGCCGCGGCCACGTGGGTTGCGAGATCTGCAAGCCCGCGGTGGGCTCGATCCTGGCGTCCTGCTGGAACCGCCCCATCCAGGACCCGCACCTGGTGCCGCTGCAGGACACCAACGACACCTTCATGGCGAACATGCAGAAAAACGGCACCTACTCCGTGGTGCCGCGCATGCCCGCCGGCGAAGTCACGCCCGACGGCCTGATCGCCGTCGGCGCCGTCGCCAAGAAATACAACCTGTACGTCAAGGTGACGGGCGGCCAGCGCATCGATCTGTTCGGCGCGCAACTGCACGAGCTGCCCGGCATCTGGTCGGAACTGATCGCCGCCGGCTTCGAGACGGGGCACGCCTACGGCAAGTCCACGCGCACGGTGAAGTCCTGCGTGGGCAGCACCTGGTGCCGTTTCGGCGTGCAGGACAGCGTGAAGATGGCGCTGGACATCGAGCACCGCTACAAGGGCCTGCGCGCCCCGCACAAGCTGAAGTTCGCCGTGTCCGGATGCACTCGCGAATGCGCCGAGGCGCAGAGCAAGGACATCGGCGTGATCGCCACCGAGAACGGCTGGAACCTGTATGTGTGCGGCAACGGCGGCATGCGTCCGCGCCACGCGGAACTGTTTGCGACCGACCTGGACGACGCCACCCTTATCCGCTACATCGACCGCCTGCTCATGTTCTACATCCGCACGGCCGACAAGCTGCAGCGCACGTCCGTGTGGCGCGAATCGCTGGAAGGCGGGCTGGACTATCTGAAGCAGGTCGTCATCGAGGACAGCCTGGGCCTCGCCGCCGAGCTGGAAGCGCAGATGCAGCTGGTGGTGGACCGTTATGAATGCGAATGGGCCAACGCGCTCGGCGACCCCGAGAAACTCAAGCGCTTTCGCACCTTCGTCAACGACAGCCAGGGCGATCCGGACATCAAGTTCGTGCAGGAACGCGGCCAGCCTCGGCCCGCGCCGGTGCCCGCCGTGCAACGCGTCATTCCCATTGCCGAGGAGATCGTCTGATGGCCGCCCAACCTGCTCAATACCTCGTCTGGCGCCACGCCTGCGACCGCCGCGACCTCGTGGCCAATTCCGGCGTCGTGGCGCTGGTGGACGGCGCGCAAGTGGCGCTTTTCTATCTGCCGGACACCGAGGGCCAGACGCTGTACGCCGTGTCGAACCGCGATCCGAAATCGGGCGCCAACGTGATCGGCCGCGGCATCGTCGGTCAGCTGGCCGGCGACCTGGTGGTGGCCTCCCCGCTCTACAAGCAGCATTTCCGGCTGGCGGACGGCAGCTGCGTGCAATTCCCGGAACAACGCCTGCAGACCTGGCAGGCGCGCTTTAACGGCGACGCGGTGGAAATCGCCTGACGGGCGCCGCCGGATTCATTCATACCTTCAGCAAAGCAACAGGAAACATCATGTCCTACCTAGCTCCTTCCGAGTTCGTCACCAAGATGGTGGACGCGGGCGAATCCAAGCTCTACATGGCGACGCGCGACGTCCTCATCCGCGCCTTCATGGCCGGCGCCATCCTGGCGATTGCCGCGGTCTTTGCCGTCACCGTCACGGTGCAGACCGACTCGCCCATCCTGGGCGCCGCGCTCTTTCCGGTGGGATTCTGCATCCTGTACCTGATGGGCTTCGACCTCCTGACCGGCGTGTTCGTGCTGACGCCGCTGGCGCTCTTTGACAAACGGCCGGGCGTCACGATGGGCGGCATTCTCAAGCACTGGGGCCTGGTGTTCATCGGCAACTTCCTCGGTGCGCTGACGGTGGCCGTGCTGATGGCCATCGTCTTCACGTACGGCTTTTCGGTGCCGCCCAACAAGGTGGGCCAGGTCATCTCGCACATCGGCGAGAACCGTACGCTGGGCTACAAGGAATACGGCGCGGGCGGCATGCTGACCATCTTCATCCGCGGCGTGCTGTGCAACTGGATGGTGTCGCTGGGCGTCGTGGGCGCCATGATCTCGACCACCGTCAGCGGCAAGGTCATCGCCATGTGGATGCCCGTCATGCTGTTCTTTGCAATGGGCTTTGAGCACTCCATCGTCAACATGTTCCTGTTCCCGTCGGCGATGATCATGGGCGGCAATTTCTCGATCATGGACTACATGATCTGGAACGAAATCCCCGTGGTCCTCGGCAATCTGATCGGCGGCATCTCGCTGACGGGCCTGACCCTCTACACCACCCACATGAAGACCGCGCCCAAGCGCCGCTTCAGCTGATTGCCGCCAAGCATGGACAGCTACACGCCCGGCGCGCCCGCCGCCTCGCTCAAGGTGGCGGTGGGCCAGCACACCGATCCCGGCGTCAAGTCCGTCAACCAGGACTTTCACGGGCTGTGCGTGCCGGACGAACCGCTGCTGGGCGCCAAGGGCATCGCCATCGCGCTGGCCGACGGCATCAGCAGCAGCAACGTCAGCCACATTGCCAGCGAAACGGCCGTGGCCAGCTTCCTGGAAGACTATTACTGCACGTCCGAAACCTGGTCGGTGAAAAAGTCCGCGCAAAAGGTGCTGAGCGCGGCCAATGCGTGGCTGCACGCGCAAAGCCGCCAGCGCCACGGGCAGGACCAGGACAGCGGCTATGTCTGCACGCTGACCGTGATGGTGCTCAAGGGCGCCACCGCGCACATCCTGCATATCGGCGACGCGCGCATCTATCGCCTGCGGGACGGCGCGGTGGAGCAGCTGACCGAAGACCATCGCGTCTGGGTCGCGCACGACAAAAGCTATCTGGGTCGCGCCCTGGGCCTGGCGCCCCACCTTGAGATCGACTATCACACCCAAGCCGTCGAGCCGGGCGACGTGTTCGTGCTGGCCACCGATGGCGTCTACGAACACGTGACCGACGACGACCTGCTGCACGCCGTCGCCGCGCACGCGGACAATCTGGAGGACGCCGCCCGAGGGCTGGTCGGCCAGGCGCTTGGGCGCGGCAGCGACGACAACCTGACCGTGCAGATCGTGCGTGTGGACGCCCTGCCCGCGCGGCAGGCGGGCGAGATCGCCCAGTACTCGGGCAGCCTGCCCTGCCCCCCGCTTCTGGAGGTCGGCCAGACCTTCGAAGGCTTTCGCATCACGGACGAACTGCGCGCCAGCAGCCGCAGCCACGTCTACCTGGCCGAAGACCTGGACAGCGGCGACACGGTGGTCATCAAGATCCCGTCGCTGGACATGCGCCACGACCCGGCCTACCTGGAGCGCCTGCTGACCGAAGAATGGCTGGCGCGCCGGATCGACAGCCGCCATGTGGTGCGAGCCTGGCCGCGCACGCGCCAGCGCCGATCGCTCTACACCGTCAGCGAATACCTCGAAGGCCGCACGCTGACACAGTGGATGGCGGCCAACCCGCGCCCCGAACTGGAACCGGCAATCGCCATCATCGAGCAGGTCGCGCGCGGCCTGCAGGCCTTTCACCGGCTGGAGATCGTGCATCAGGACCTGCGGCCGGACAACATCATCATCACGCCGGACGGCACGGCAAAGATCATCGACCTGGGCTCGGCGCGCACGGCCGGCATTCAGGAGCTCGGCGCCGAGGGCGACGACGCCATGCCCGTGCTGGGCACCGCCCAGTACGCCGCGCCCGAATATTTTTTGGGCGAAACCGGCACCGCGCGGTCCGACATCTATTCGCTGGCCGCGATCCTGTACCAGATGCTCTCGGGACGGCTACCCTACGGCGCCGAGGTCGCGCGCTCGCGCAGCCGCGCCGCGCAATTGCGCCTGACGTACGTGTCCGTGCTGGACCGCGAGCGCGAGATTCCCGCATGGGTCGACGGGGTGCTCAGCCGCGCCCTGCACCCCGATCCGCAACACCGCACGCCCGAGCTGTCCGAATTCACGCACGCGCTGCGCCACCCGGGCGACATGCGCGGAGCCGAGCGTCTGCCCCTGCTGGAACGCAATCCGGTCGCCTTCTGGAAGGGCCTCTGCCTGATGCTGGCCATCGTGATCGTGATACTTGCCTTCAACCGTTGAACCGAGGCCGCCATGTCCGCCCATCTCCCCACCGTATCCCTGATCGGCGCCGGCCCTGGCGATCCCGAGCTGCTGACGCTCAAGGCCGTCAAGGCCCTGGGCCGCGCGCACGTGGTCCTGGTCGATGACCTGGTCAATCCCGAAATCCTGCAGCACTGCCCGCACGCCCGCATCGTGCACGTGGGCAAGCGCGGGGGCTGCCGCTCGACGCCGCAGGAATTCATCCAGCGCCTGATGCTGCGCTACGCCCGCCAGGGCCTGCGCGTGGCGCGCCTGAAAGGCGGCGACCCCTGCATCTTCGGCCGCGGCGGCGAAGAAGCGCAGTGGCTCAGCGACCACGGCGTCGCCTGTGACATCGTGAACGGCATCACGGCCGGGCTGGCCGCGGCCACGTCCGCCGGCATTCCGCTCACGCAGCGCGGCATGGCCCAGGGCGTTACACTCATCACCGCGCATTCGCAGGACGGCGCGACGCCCGATTGGTCCGGCTTGGCGCGCAGCGGCACGACGCTGGTCGTCTACATGGGCGTGGCCAAGGTGCACGACATGCGCAGCCAGTTGCTGGCTGCCGGCATGGCCCCGGACACGCCCGTCGCGATGATCGAGCGCGCTTCGCTGCCCGGCCAGCGGGTCTGCGCCTCGACGCTGACCGCCATGGCGGCCGACGCCCAGGCCTTCCGGTTGCGCAGCCCGGCCGTGCTTGTCATTGGCGACGTTGCGGCTTGCCGGATGTTCGGTGTGCTGGACGACGCGGCCGGCGCAACGATCCCGCAACGCCGCATGGCCTGAGGTTTGCGCGGTGCCCCGCGCATTGATAACGCATAGAGATTCCGATGGCCGAACGCCACATGCCGCCGCCGCTGCGCTTTCTGCTCGCCGCCCGCCGCAGCGAGCTCCAGGGCCTGGAAGCCCTGGCCGCCACCTGCGATCTGGTGCTGCGCATCAGCGCGCTGGTGCACGCGCTGCAAAAAGAACGCGGCTATTCCAACCTGACCCTGTGCAGCCCCGCCGACCGGCTTGAGCCGGCGCTGGCGGGCCTGTCCAGCGATGCGCAGGCGGTTGAGACCGACGTGCGCGCCTTTCTGGACGGCCTGGAAGCCGACCCGGCAGGCGCCAGCGGCCGGGCGCGCCTGCTCAACTGCATCGCGTATGCCCTATTCCGGCTGGACGAACTGCCCGCCTTGCGCCGCGCGGTCCGCGACCGGCGCGTGCCGGTCGAAGACGCCGACGCCCGTTTTACACAGGTGATCGGCAGCCTGCTGGCGGTGGTCTTCGAGGCCGCCGACGCATCGCTCGATCCCGGTGTGACGCGCCTGCTGGTGGCGCTGTTGAATTTCATGCAGGGCAAGGAACTGAGCGGCCAGGAGCGCGCCTGCGGCGTCATGGGCTTTACCGCCGGCTGGTTCGACGACGCGCGCAAGGCGCGGATGCTGGGTCTGGCGGCGAACCAGGCGCGCAGCTTCGGCGTCTACACACAGTACGCGCAAGGCGCGCCGCTACAGGCGTGGGATCAGGTTCAGCAACAGGCGCAGCCGGTGCAACGCATGCGCGACATGGCGCAACACACCAGCGACGCGCAGCGCGTGGACACCGGTCTGGCCGAACTGTGGTTCGACCTGTGCACCGCACGCATCGACGCCATGCGCACGGTCGAGACGCAACTGGCGCAGGAACTGGCGCAACAGTGCGCGCGCCGCATTGCCGACACCCGCCAGGAACTGGACGACCGCCGCCTGCTGCTCAGCCGGTACACGGATCACGCCAGCGGCCGCGCGCCCAGCATGGTGTTCAGCGTGCAAAGCCGCATCCTGGACGTGCCCCCCGAAGACGGCGTGGGCAACGAAATGGAACGCTCGATCCTGGACATGATGCGCGAGCAGACCCTGCGCATGCAGCGCGCCGACGACGCGCTTAGCAGCGTGCGCGGCGCGCTGGACGAAAGAAAGCGCATCGACCGCGCCAAGCTGCTTCTGATCAGCCGCTACAGCCTGACCGAGCAGGCCGCGCACGAACGCCTGCAACGCGCGGCAATGGACGGCGGCCTGTCGCTGGCGGACGTGGCGCGGCAGATCATCGCCCAGCTCGGCGGCAACTGAATCGCAGCGGTTTGCTGCAGCCGGCCGTGCTGAATACGGCCCAGCGGAACACACGCTAGCGGAACACCCGCTGCACCAGGCTGACGGCCGCTGCCGCCAGCGCCACGCCCGCCACCACCCGGAAATGGTCCAGGCTGGCCAGCAGCGCCGCCTGCTCGTTCAGCAACTGCGCGATCCGCGCCGTGGCAAGCTGCTGGGCCTGCCCTGGCCCCACCACCGCCGCAAAGTGGGCGGATAGCTGCGCCATCACGGCTTCGAAATGCGCGTTGCCGGCCGCGATGCCCGTCTGAAGCACTGTGTAGTGCCGCGACGTGAACCACTGCTGGCCGACGGTGGCCAACATGATGCCCAGCGCCTGGCCAACCTGCGCCAGCATGTTCTTGACCTGCTGGGCATGGGCGAACACCGCGGGATCGCCCGTCAAGCCGGTAAAGGTCTGCATCGCGGTCGTGGGCATGAGCATCATGATGAAGACGCCATAGCAGGCCAGCGCCGGCAGCACATCGGTCCACAGGTTGGCAGTGGGAGTCAGGCGCGACATCAACACGCCGAACGCTGCCAGCGCCAGAAAGCCGGTCACGAAGAACTTGCGCGGCGACGGCCAGCGCGGCAGCAATTGCGACATCACGACCCAGGTCATGACCCCCGCCCCCAGTCCCATCACAAAGAACTCGCCCGCCGTCATCCAGGTCTGACCCAGCCCGCGTTGCAGCATCATCGGCACCAGATAGCCATTGGCGCCAAGCATCACATAGCAGGCCATGAACAGGCCCAGCCCGCAAAGGAAACGCACTTCCTTCATGCCGCCCAGCCGCAGCAGCGGCGCGCCGTTGCGCGTTTCGGACCACACAAAGTAGCCCAGCGCGGCCACGCCCGCCGCCGCGGACAGCGCCAACCACGCGAACTCGCTGAAGAAGTCGTAGTAGGCGCGCTGCAAGGCATGCAGCACCAGGAAGCTGCCCACGCCCAGCGCGGCGATCGGCGCGAGGCGCACGTTGCCGGACAGCACCGACCCCGCCTCGCGGCCCGGCATGACCAGCATCACCGGCGCCATCGCCAGCAACGACAGCGCCGCGATCAGCCAGAACATCAACGGCCAGCCGTCGTGCTCGACCGCCATCGCGGCCAGCCAGGGCGCCAGCGCCGTGCCCACGCACAGCCCGGTCGCCAGGGCCTTGATGCCCAGGAATCGAGCCGGACCGGGCGGAATCAGGTTGACTGTCAGCCGCGACGACGTGAGCATCGCCGCGCAGCCCGTTGCCATCAGGACGCGGCCCAGCAGAAATTGCCCCGGATCCTGCGACAGCGCGCAGACCGCCGCCCCGGCGCCCGCGGCGGCCAATGACGTCAGCAGGTAGGCGCGCAGGCCCAGCCGATGTGTCAGCCACCCCTGCAAGGCGATCATCATCACCGCCACGCAGGCGTAGATGAGCGCGATATGCGTGTATTCCTCGGGACTGGCGCCGATTTCGCCCATGATGGGCGCCGCGCCAAACGTCGCCATGCCGTTCTGCAGGAAATCGATGAACGTCAGGGCGCCGATGACCAGCAGCAGCGCGACCGGGGGTTTCGGTGGCGACATGATGCGCGGGCTCAGCGGTTGGCGTCGATGATGGCGCGCACCTGCGCGTCGGCCTGGGCCAGCTCGTCGGCATACACGGCCGTCGTGTAGACCTGCGGCTGTCCTTGCGCCGCGACCAGCCGTTTGCCTTCGCGCGTCTCGGTGTCCACCTCGACCCGCATCGACAGACCCAGTTGCAGCGGTTGCGCCGCCACCTCCGCCGGGTCCAGCGCGATCCGCACCGGCACGCGCTGCACCACCTTGATCCAGTTGCCGGTGGCATTTTGCGCGGGCAGCAGCGAGAAGGCGCTGCCGGTGCCGGCGTCCTGGCCGAGCACGCGGCCGTGATAGACCACGCCATCGCCATACAGGTCGGTCGTCAGCCGGACAGGCTGGCCAATACGCACATTGCGCAGTTGCGATTCCTTCAGGTTCGCCGTGACCCACAGCTGGTCCAGCGGCACCACCGACATCAGCGGCGCGCCAGCGGCCACGCGCTGCCCGACCTGCACGCCGCGCTTGGTCACCACTCCGCCCACCGGCGCGACGACTTTCGTGCGCGCAAGGGCCACGCTGGCGTTGCGCAACTGCACGGCCGCGGCCTGCACGTCCGGATGCGTTTCGACCGTGGTGCCGTCGATCAGCGCATGGTTGCGCTTGAGCTGTTCACTGGCGACCGCCAGCGCGGCGCGCGCGGTGCGCACGGCCTGCTGCGCGTGCACCAGTTCCTCTCCCGGAATGGCGCCGATCCTGGCCAGCGCCGACCGGCGCGCCACGTCTTCCTCGGCGCGGGCCAGGTCCACCTTGCGCAGCGCCACGGTGGCGCCGTCCTGCCCGGCCATCGCGAACTGGCCGCGCACCTGCCGCACGCTGCGCGCCAGATTGGCGCGCGCCGCGTCCAGCGCCAGTTGCGCGTCCACCCCGTTCAGCTCGATCAGCACCGCCCCCGGTTCGACCCTGTCGGTGTTGTCCGCGCGGATCGCGGTCACCACCCCGCCCACCTGCGGCGTCACCTGCACGACATTGCCTTCGACGTAGGCGTCTTCCGTCGACACCCAGCGGCCGTTTGCATGCGCGGCATACGCGCCGGCCAGCACCGCGACCGCCAGGATTGCCGCGCCGCCGGCGGCCACCTTGCGCGCGAAGGCGTTGCGCGGCCGGGATGAGGGGGATTGAGAATTTGGGGCGGCTTCGGTGTTCATGACTTGCAAGTGCTGAGAGAAGGATGATCGGGCGGGATGGCGGCTTATGACCGGGTTTGCGTCACAGCGCCGAGATCGGCGGTCGCGGGCGTCCCGGATGCGCCGGGCAGATAGCCGCCGCCCAACGCGCGGATGAGTTCCAGATGCAGCGTGCGGTTGCGCGTGTCCAGTTCGATCAGCAACTGCTTTTGCTGCAGCACCTGACCTTCGGCGGACAGCACCTGCAGGTAGCTGCCCACGCCGCTCCGGTAGCGCGCGGACGCCATGTCGTAGGCCTGCTGCGTGAGGCGCAACGCCTCGCGCTGCTGGGCCGAGCGTTCAGCCTGCCACCGCAGGGACACCAGTTGGTCCACCACGTCATGCAGCGCCGTGACCAGCGTGCCGTTGTATTGTTCGACCGCCGCGTCGTATTCCGCCTGGCGCGCGCCCAGGTTGCCGCGCAGCCGGCCACCGTCAAAGACCGGCAACGACACCGCCGGGCCAATGCCCAACACGCGGCTGCCGGCGTTCAGCAGGTCCGATAGCCCCAGGCTCTGCAAGCCGGCAAACGCGGTCAGGCTGACGTTGGGATAGAACTGCGCGCGAGCGGCCTTGATCTCGGCCCCGGCTGCTTCGGCGCGCCAGCGCTGCGCCACCACGTCGGGCCGGCGGCCGATCAATTCCGCCGGCACCGTCGTCGGGATCGCCTCGGCAAAACGCCCGCGAAGCGCCGGCCGCCCCAGCTGAATGCCCGCATCGGGGCCCCGGCCCACCAGGGCGGCGACCTGATTGCGCGTCAGCGCGATCTGTTCGTTCAACGCGGCAATGCGCTCGCGCGTGGCGGGCAGCGCGGCTTCGGCCTGTGTCATGTCCAGACGTGAATCCAGCTGCGCGTCGACGCGGCGCTGCGTCAACGTTAGCGTGGTCTCGCGTTGGCGCAGCGTCTCTTCGGCCAGATCGCGCAGCTGGTAGGCAGCGTCAAGTTTCAGATACGCGCGGACCAGCGAGGTCGTGAGCATCAGCTCGGCGGCATGCAGGTCCACCTCGGCGGCCTGCGCGCGTTGCAGCGCCGCGTCCAGCGCCGCCCGGTTCTTGCCCCAGAAATCGATCTCGTAGCCCACGCCCGCCTGCAGGTCCGCTGTCCAATCCCACGCGCCGGCCAGCGGCTGCGGCGTGGTGCTGTGCTCGCTGAACCGCTGGCGCGTCGCGCGGCCGCTCAAGTTTCCTTGCGGCGACAGCGGCGCCCCCGCGACGCTGGCCAGCGCGTCGGCCTGCCGCACCCGCGCCGCCGCCGCCCGCAGGCTGGGCTGTTCGGCCAGCGCAGCCTGCACAAGCTGGTTCAACTGCGCGTCGCCGAAGGTCTCCCACCACGCCTGCGTCGGCCACGCGGCCGGCGAGACGGGCGATCCTTGCAAAGATGCGCTGACTGCCAGCCCGTTCGCGCTGCCGATCGACGATTGGGTGTGCAGACCGCCCGTGCTTGCACATCCGGCCAAAACAGACGCAGCCAGGACGAGGCCCGCACTGCGCCACAGGCGCGGGAGGCAATGGATAGACGAGATGGGCGACTGCATGGTCGAGAGAGCTTTTAATATGCCCAGGCTGTTTATGCCTAGGCAGATAAATGGATAAAAAAAATCGCCGGCGGAAGACCTACTCCGCCCGCGCGTTGATCAGGATGCGAGACAGCAGCTTGTGCAGCACCTGCGCTTCGGCTTCCGAAAAACCATCCAGCAACTGGCGAAACGCGATTTCGGTGGCCTGGCGCGCCTGCGGAAACGCCGCCTTGCCCTGCTCGGTCAGCTCGATCAGCGAGCTGCGGCGGTCGGCTTCGTTTTCGACGCGGCGGATAAAGCCCTTGGCCACGATCCGATCCAGCAGCCGGGTCATCGCGCCCGAGTCATACGACAGCACGCGGCAGAAGTCGCTGAGTGTGCGGCCCCACCCCTTGACGATGCAATTGAGCACGACGTACTGCTGAACCGTGATCTGCAGCGGGGCCAATTCGCGGTCCAGCGCATCCAGAATGCCGTTGCGCACGGAGGTCACCAGGAAACCCAGTTCGCCGGTGCACAGTTCGTCCAGCACGGAAGGCGTTGCGTTGCTCATGATGGGTCTGGTGCGTCGCGGTTGAAATCAATGAACGGGATATTAGCTGCCTAGGCAGTTACTTAGCAAGGGGAATCTTTTGAGGCGTGGTGAATTCGGAACGCGGGATCCGCGTTACCCGATACCGATCCGCCGCGCGCCCTCGCGGAAAAGAGCCTGCGTGTCGGGCTCCAGCCGGAACGAGGCCAGAAAGTCTTCTACGCGGTACGACGGCTGCGCTTTGCGGATCGCCGGCAGAAATCCCAGCGCCTCGTCCGTCCTGCCGGCCAGCGCCAGGCAGCACGCCGCAATTGCCAGGATGTGCACGTGCGCGTTGGGCCGGGCGGCCGCCTTGACCGCCCACCCCGCCGCCTCGTCGATCCGGCCCAGCCGCACCAACGCCAGCGCACGCACGGCCAGCATGCCGAAGAGCAGCGGATCGAAGGGGCTGAGGTGACGCGAATGGTCTGAGGCGCCGATGGCCGCTTCGGCGTCGCCCATCTGGCAGTCGACAAAACCCAGCGTGTAATGCGCCAGCGCGAAATTCGGACTCAGGTCGACAGCGATCCG
The DNA here is from genome assembly GCF_029866465.1 of Achromobacter mucicolens. Taxonomy (NCBI): domain Bacteria; kingdom Pseudomonadati; phylum Pseudomonadota; class Betaproteobacteria; order Burkholderiales; family Alcaligenaceae; genus Achromobacter; species Achromobacter mucicolens. The sequence goes on from NZ_CP123364.1 coordinate 3,241,788, forward strand.
CAACTCGCTCACCGACTGGTCCTGGCTGCCGCGCAGCCACAGCGCACGCCCCATCGCCCAATGCGCCGCCGGATCCCGGTCATCGGCGATCAGGCTTTGCCCGGCGGACTCGAATGCCTGATCGATGGCCGCCTCCTGCTCGCCCCAGCGCTGGAACGCCGTCTGCCAATGCGTGAAGGACAAGCCCGCGTAGGCGCGCGAGAACGTCGGGTCCAGCCGCACCGCCATCTCGAAGAAGTGGCGGGCCTGTTCGTTGTCGGCGCGATTGAACCGGTACATATGCCACAGGCCGCGATGATGCGCCTGCCAGGCGTCCAGCGAATTGGGCGGCGTCAGGATGGCGCGGTTGCGCTCGGCGGCCTCGATCTCGATGTCGACCGACGCCACGATCCGGTTGCCGATCTCATCCAGCGCCAGCAAGGCGTCGTCGAACGGATGGTCAAGCACATCCGCCCAGACGATACGCGCGGTGCGGGATTCGACGAGCTGCACGTCCACCGCCAGGCGCTGCCCTTGGCGCCGCAGCGAGCCGCTGACCACGTAGTCCACGTTGAGCGTGCGCCCGGCCTCCTCCGGTCCCACGCTGCGTTGGTCCAGGGCAAACACGGTGCCCTGCGCGATGACGAACAGGCTGCGCAGCTTTGCCAGCCGCGCGATGACGTCAAAGGCCAGCCCGTCCGCCAGCCCGCCCCGGACGCCCGCTTGCGCCGACCGGTCCACGAACGGCATGACGGCGATCGATGCCCGGCCGCGCCGGTACGGCAGCGCGTCGGCCGGACGCGTTGGCAAATCCGTGTCGGCCACGTCCTGCGGCGCTATCCGGGCCGCAAACACTTCCGGCAATGGGGCAGGTTTCATCGGCGCTGCGGCGCCTGCCGGGGCCGGACTCAACGCTGGAACCGATGACGGGCCGCCGCCTGCCCGCCGGGCGCGCACATCGCGCCACGCTTCGCGCAGCGGCCGCCCATCCAGCCCCTCGGCCTCGAAGGCGCGCACGGCCGCGGCCAGATGCTCCTCGCCTTCACGCCATTGCCCGCGCAGTCCCAAGGCGTCCAGCTTCAGTTCATGGGCTTGCGGATCGAACGGCAAGAGCGCAAGCCACTTGTCCAGGCAGGCAAACCGTTCCTCCGACCCCTCGGGCAGGAGAACGGCCTGATGCGCCAACACGGCCGTGTGACAGGCCCGCAGCCGCCGCCGCTGCGCGGTCAGCCAGCTGTGAAAGAACGGGCTGCGGCCAATCTCCAACCCTTCCAGGAAGTCGCCCGCGAACATGGCCGCAAGCGCGCGCAGACGCTCCGGGCTGGCCGTGCGTATACCCGCCTGCATGGCCGCCCCGATGTCGACGACGTCCACGCGGCAGTCGGACAGGTCCAGCCGCACGGCGTCCTGCATCGTCTCGACCCGGCGGCGGCCGGGCTCGTCCAGCAGGCCCCGCGCCTTGCTCAGGCACCAGCGCAGTTCGCCGCGCGGATCGTTCGGAATGTCCCACAGCAGTTCGCACAGGTGCGAGCGCATGACGGCGTTCGGGGCCAGCGCCAGGTACGCGATCAGCGCCCGCAGCTTGCGCGAAGGCGGCAGCGCAAGCGGAGCGCCGCCCCGGCTGATGCGCATCGGCCCCAGCATGTGCACGTGGATGCCCGCGCCGGACGAATCCACGCCGGACGAATCCACGCCGGATTCCACGCCCGCTACCACGCCCGCCTCCACGTCCCGTTCCTATCGTTGTTTCCGGGGCGCACGGCACGCGAACATCGTCGCGGCGCTGGTTGCATCATCCCGGCGCGCTGGCCACGGATGCCGTCGCGCACCCCACGCACTAACGGAGACTCACCATGTCCATTTCCTCCCTTGCCACCAGTGACGTGCGCGACACCGCACAGCCCGACCTGGCTGCCTTGAAGACTCGCCAGCAAGGCACCTGGTCCTCCGGGGACTACGCCGTCGTCGGCACCACGCTGCAGATCGTAGGAGAACAGCTTTGCGAAGCCCTTGATGTCCGCGCCGGCCAGAAAGTGCTGGACGTCGCCGCCGGCAACGGCAATGCGACGCTGGCCGCCGCCCGCCGCTGGTGCGACGTGACCTCGACCGACTACGTGCCCGCGCTGCTGAGCCGCGGCCGCGAACGCGCCGCAGCGGAGCGCCTGAAGGTCGAATTCCAGGAGGCCGACGCCGAGGCGCTGCCGTTCCCGGACGCGTCGTTCGATGTCGTGATGTCGACCTTCGGCGTCATGTTCACGCCCGACCAGGACAAGGCCGCCGCCGAGCTGATGCGCGTGTGCAAGCACGGCGGCAAGATCGGCCTCGCAAACTGGACGCCCGACGGCTTCATCGGCCAGATCTTCAAGACCATCGGCAAGCACCTGCCCCCGCCCGCCGGCGTCAAATCCCCCGCGTTGTGGGGCACCAAGGCGCGCATCGAAGAAATGTTCGGGCCGCAGGCCGCATCGATCACGTGCGAACCACGTCACTTCGTGTTCCGCTACCGCTCGCCCGAGCACTGGATGCAGGTCTTCAAGACCTACTACGGCCCGATGCTCAAGGCGTTCGGCGCGCTGGACCCCGCGGCGCAGACGGCGCTGACGGCCGACATCACGGCCCAGATCGACCGCTTCAACCGGTCCGGCGATTCGGCGGTGGTGGTGCCCAGCGAATACATGGAAATCGTGATTACCCGCCGGTAAGCGCATGGCAAACCCCGCCTCGCAAGAGGCGGGAGCTTCCTGGCGGCCGGCTGTGTGGTCCATGGCGCAGCGCCCTCCCGGCTGTCGTCCGGCGGGCGCCGGGCAACCGTTGTAGAGGAACCTTCCGTTGAAGTAGGCAGCGGCATGCCCCGCCGCTGCCGCACTGGGTGCGAGCCCATAGCCGAAATCATACGCCCGCGACTCGATGATCGGCGCAAATGCAGGGGCGCGTGAGACACCCGCCGACCCGCGCAGCAGCCCCTACGGCAAGTTTTCCCGGAATATCACCTGGCTGCGCGCCAATTCCACCCCGTTCATCGCGCTGCGTTTATCCCGCAAATTGCTGAAAATGCGCACGCAGCTCATCAGCGCTTCCATGGGGCTTTGCGTGATGACGGCGTCCATCGTGCCGTCGATCAGGAGCGCACGCGTGTCGGGCGTCAACCCGTGCCCGATAAAAACCACCCGGTGCTGCAGCCCCGCCTCTTTCAACGCCCGGGCCACGCCGTCCGATGCGCCGCCAATGTTGTAGATGCCGGCAAGCTGCGGATACTGCTCCAGCAGCTGGCGCGTCTGCTCGTAGTTGCGCTGCGCATCGTCGTAGCCCTCGCGCAGGTCCACCACCTGCATCGCCTGGAACTGCTCGGCATACAGCTGTAGAAATCCGCTTTCGCGCTCTTCATGGGCGCGGTAGTGCCGCGATCCCGCGATCAGCGCGACGTGCGCCGCGCGCAGGCCGATGAAGCGCGCGATCAAGTAGCCGGCCGTGCGCCCCGCCGCGCGGTTGTCCAACCCCACGTACGCCGTGCGGGCGCTGTTGGCGATGTCGGAAATCAGCGTCACCGTGGGCACGCCCTGCTGCGCCAGCGCGTTGACGGCCTCGCGCACCACCGGATGTTCCAGCGCCATGAATGCGATTCCGTCGGCGCGCTTGCCATGCTTGGCCAGCGCCTGCGCCAGCGCATCCGGATTGAAGCTCTCCACATATTCGACGTGGCACTTGGCGTTCAGCGGCGCAAAGTGCTCGTGCGCAAAGTTGACGGTGTCGCCCAGCATGCGCAAGTAACGGTTGCTGCCGCGCGGCAGCAGGAACACCAGCCGCATGGGCTCGGGCGCGGCCGCCGCATACGCGGCTTCGTCCGGCAGATAGTCCAGATCGATGGCCGCCTTGAAGACCTTTTGCGCGGTGGCCGGGCGCACGCCGGGACGGCGATTGAGCACGCGGTCGGCGGTGGCGGTGGACACGCCGGCGCGGGCGGCGACATCGGCCAGGCGGGCAAGTCCACGGGTGGAGGCGGATTTACTCACATCAAAAACCATCATGAATAGGATTTGACGATGATACCGCCTATTCACTATTGTCCATTCTGCCGCACGGCTTAGGCGGTTTTGTGGCACATCAAAAAACATCATAAGCACGACAACGGAGACAACCATGAAGCTGCTTACACGCCGCAGTGCCCTGCGCCGCCTTTGCGCGGTCCCCGCCCTTGCCGTCGCCGGCACCGGCTTTCCGCTGATCGCCCGCGCCGCCGATTACTCGCTCAAGTACGGCAACAACCTGCCGGTGACGCATCCGCTGAACATCCGCGCGCAGGAAGCGGCCGAACGCATCCTCAAGGAAAGCAACGGCCGCGTCGACATCAAGATCTTCCCGAACAACCAGCTTGGCGGCGACACCGACATGCTGGCCCAGGTGCGTTCCGGCGGCATCGACTTCTTCACGCCGTCCGCCCTGGTGATCGCCACGCTGGTGCCGGTGGCCGCCATCAACGCGGTCGGCTTCGCGTTCAAGGACTACGACCAGGTCTGGAATGCCATGGACGGCGCGCTGGGCGCCCACGTGCGCGCGGCCATCGCGCAGCGCAAGCTCTATGCCTTTGAAAAGATGTGGGACAACGGCTTTCGCCAGACCACCAGCAGCAAGGGCCCTGTCAATACCGCCGCCGACATGGACGGCCTGAAGATCCGCGTGCCCGTGAGCTCGCTGCCGATCTCCATGTTCAAGGGCCTGGGCGCCGCGCCTGCCAGCCTGCAATTCAGCGAGGTCTATTCGTCGCTGCAGACCAAGGTGGTGGACGCGCAGGAAAACCCGCTGCCGATCATCCAGGTCGCCAAGCTGTACGAAGTGCAGAAATACTGCTCCCTGACCAAGCACATCTGGGACGGCTACTGGTTCATCGCCAACGGCCGCATGTGGGAAGGCCTGCCCGCCGACCTGAAGACGGTCGTCGCGCGCGGCATCAATGAAGCGGGCCTGGCACAGCGCGAAGACATCAAGAAGCTCAACGCCTCGGTGCAGTCCGACCTGGAATCCAAGGGCCTGGTGTTCAACCAGCCGTCGGCCGACAGCTTCCGCGAGCAACTGCGCACCGCGGGCTTCTACAAGGAATGGCAGGGCCGCTTCGGCAATGAGGCCTGGGGCCTCCTGGAGCAGTCCGTCGGCAAGCTGGCCTGAGGTCGCGCGTCATGGCCTCCCTGTCCGCTCCCCACGCCGCGGCGCCCGCGCTGCCGGCCAATCCCCTGCGCCGGGCGGCCGGCGCGCTCGACACCGTGCTGGGCACCGTGGTCGAACACGTTGCCGCAGCCATCGTGCTGGTCGAGATCATCGTCCTGTTTGCCGGCGTGGTGTCGCGCTACGTGTTCCATAGCCCGCTGGTCTGGTCCGATGAACTTGCCTCCATCCTGTTCCTCTGGCTGTCCATGCTGGGCGCCGTCGTGGCCCTGCGGCGCGGCGAACACATGCGCATGACGGCGCTGGTGAACAACGTCAGCCCGGCACGCCGGGCGCAGCTGGAAACGGCGGCGCTGGCGGCATCGCTGGCCTTTCTGGTGCTGATCCTGGCGCCCGCCATCGAGTATGCGCACGAAGAGCATTTCATCATCACCCCCGCGCTGGAGCTGAGCAACGCCTGGCGCGCCGCCGCCATCCCGGTCGGCATGGGGCTGATGGGCATCATCGCGCTGCTGCGCCTGTTGCGCACGCAGCCGCTGCCGCAGGTCGCGATGGCGCTGGCCGGCGTGGCCGCCGTCGTCGGCATCTTCTGGATGGCGCAGCCGCTCTTTTCAGGGCTGGGCAAGCTGAACCTGGTGATCTTCTTCGTAGGCATCGTCGCCGCCACCGTGTTCTCGGGCGTGCCGATCGCGTTCTCCTTCGCGCTTGCCACGTTCTCGTACCTGGCGCTGACCACCAACACGCCGATGGTCGTCATGGTGGGCCGGCTGGACGAAGGGATGTCGCACCTGATGCTGCTGGCGGTGCCGCTCTTCATCTTCCTGGGTTCGCTCATCGAAATGACGGGCATGGCGCGCGCCATGATCCAGTTCCTGGCCAGCCTGCTCGGCCACGTGCGCGGCGGACTGTCCTACGTGCTGATCGGCGCCATGTACCTGGTGTCCGGCATCTCGGGTTCCAAGATCGCCGACATGGCGGCCATCGCGCCCGTGCTGTTCCCCGAAATGAAAAAGCGCGGCGCCAAGCCGGGTGACCTGGTCGCCCTGCTGTCGGCCACCGGCGCGCAGACCGAAACGATTCCGCCGTCCATCGTGCTCATCACCATCGGTTCGGTGACGGGCGTGTCGATTGCCGCGCTGTTCACGGGCGGCCTGCTGCCCGCCGTGGTGCTCGGCCTGGCGCTGTGCACCGTGGTCTGGTGGCGCTACCGCAAGGAAGACCTGAGCCTTGTGCAGCGCTTCACCTTCAAGGAGATCGGCCGCTTCTTCATGATCGCGCTGCCCGCCGTGGCCCTGCCCTTCGTGATCCGCGCCGCCGTCGTCGAAGGCGTGGCGACCGCCACCGAGGTCTCCACCATCGGCATCGTGTACTCCGCCGTCGTGGGCCTGTTGATCTACCGCTGCTTCGACTGGGCGCGTGTCAAGCCCATGCTGATCGAGACCGCGTCGCTGTCCGGCGCCATCATGCTGATCGTGGGCTGCGCGACCGCCATGGCGTGGGCGCTGACGCAGTCGGGCTTCTCGGGCGACCTGGCCAAGCTGATGGCGGGCATGCCCGGCGGCAGCTACGGCTTCCTGGCGGTGTCCATCGTGGCCTTCATCATCCTGGGCAGCGTGCTGGAAGGCATCCCCGCCATCGTGCTGTTCGGTCCCCTGCTCTTCCCAATCGCGGTGCAAGCTGGCGTGCACGAGGTCCACTACGCGATGGTCGTGATCTTTGCGATGGGCATTGGCCTGTTCGCCCCGCCCTTCGGTGTCGGCTACTACGGCGCCTGCGCCATCAGCCGCGTCGATCCCAACGAAGGCATCCGCCCGATCTGGGGCTACATCGGCGCGCTGCTGATCGGCCTGATCGTCGTGGCCGCCTTCCCCTGGTTCTCCATCGGTTTCCTGTGACGCGACGCGGCCCCTCGCGGGCCGCGCCCTTCCCGTCTCTCAGCCACCCCTTTTAAAAAGATCCATCATGAGTCGTTTCCTGGGCGAGATCCGCCAACTCGGTTATGTCGTGCACGACATCGAAGCCGCCATGGACTACTGGAGCACCAAGCTCGGCGTTGGCCCCTGGTACTACAACCCCCGCGTGCCGATCGTGAACTATGAATACGACGGCCAACGGCACGAGCCCCACAATTCCGTCGCGCTGGCCAACTCCGGCTACGTGCAGGTCGAACTGATCCAGACCCGCAACGACGTGCCGTCCATGTACCGCGACTTCCTGCAGGCCGGCCGCACCGGTCTGCAACACGTCGCCTACTGGACCGAAAGCTACGACGCCGATCTGGAGCGCCTCTTGGCGCAGGGCTTCAAGCCCAAGATGAGCGGCGAAGTCGGCGAAAAGGGCCGCTTCATCTATTTCGACACCGAATACCACCCCGGCACCGTCATCGAGCTCTCCGAAGTCGCCGGCCCCAAGGGCCGCCTCTTCGACCTGATCCGCGAAAGCTCGGTCAACTGGGACGGCAAGGACCCCGTCCGCGCCTTCCCCGACCTGAGCCGCCTCTGATACGCCCCTGCCGCACACCGCCACCATGAATTCCCAATCGTTTACCGCCACCTACCTGATTGAAACCCCCGTCGACCCCGCCAAGGTCGCGGAAGTCATGGCCGGCGAGCAGTCCTGCGGCACCTTCACGCGCGTTCAGGGCGAAACCGACGAGCTGCGCGCCCGCGCGCGCGCCCGCATCGAATCCATCGAAACGCTGGAAACCGTCGACGCGCCCAGCCTGCCCAACGCCTATCTGGCGCGCCAGCCCGGCGGCATGCCCGGCAAATTCCAGCGCGCGCGGATTTGCATCGCATTTCCCGTCGCCAACGTGGGCGCCAACCTGCCCACGTTGGCGGCCACCGTCGGCGGCAATCTGTACGACCTGGGCGAGGTCACCGGCTTGCGGCTCGAAAGCATGGAACTGCCCGCCAACTACCGCGCCCAGTTCGACCTGCCGCAGGTCGGCATTGCCGGCACGCGCGCGCTGACCGGCGTGGACAAGGGTCCGCTGGTCGGCACCATCATCAAGCCCAACGTCGGCCTCTCGCCCGAGCAAACCGCGCATCTGGTGGCCCAGCTTTGCGCGGCCGGCGTGGACTTCATCAAGGACGACGAGGTGTGCGCCAACCCGTCCCACGCCCCGCTCGCCCAACGCGTCGCCGCCGTGATGGCCGTGGTGCGTGCGCACCGCGAACGCACCGGCCGCAACGTGATGGTCGCCTTCAACATCACCGACGAAACCGACGCAATGCGCCGCCACGCCGACCTGATCGAACGCGAAGGCGGCACCTGCGTCATGGCCAGCCTGAACTGGTGCGGCTATTCGGCCATCCAGACCTTGCGCCGCAGCACGCCGCTGGCGCTGCACGGCCACCGCAACGGCTTCGGCGCGCTGTCGCGCCACCCGCTGCTGGGCATCGGCTTTCAGGCCTACCAGACGCTGTGGCGGCTGGCGGGCGTGGACCACATGCACGTGCACGGCCTGCAAGGCAAGTTCTCGCAGGAAGACAGCGAAGTCGTCGACTCGGCCCGGGACTGCCTGGCGTCCCTGACGCCAGGCATCGACGACGCCGTCATGCCCGCCTTCTCGTCCGGTCAATGGGCCGGCACCGTGCCCGCCACCTGGGCCGCGGTGCGCAGCGACGACCTGCTCTTCATGTCGGGCGGCGGCATCCTGGCCCACCCCGACGGGCCCGCCGCCGGCGTGCAGAGCATCCGCCAGGCCTGGCACGCCGTGCGCGACAACCAGACCCTGCAAGACTACGCCCGCAACGCGCCCGAGCTGCAGCGCGCGCTGGAATTTTTTGGAAGCCGCGCATGATTGGCGGCACCGCGCCGCAGGTGTGCTGGTATGGCGACGACTTCACCGGCGCCACCGACACGTTGGCCGAGGTCGCTCGCGCCGGGCTGCGCAGCCTGCTTTTTCTGAGCGTGCCTTCTTCCGCACAACTGGAACGTGCCGGGCCATTGGATGCCATCGGCATCGCGGGCGCCGCCCGCGGCATGGCGCCTGCGGAGATGACGGACGAGCTGCGGGCGGTCGGTGCATTCATGGCAAGCATCGGGGCGCGCGTGCTGCACTACAAGTGCTGTTCCACCTTTGACAGCGCGCCGCACGTCGGCAGCATTGGGGTGGCGGTGCGCGAATTGCGTCGGCATTTTGCGAATCCCATCGTGCCGATCGTGGGTGGGCAGCCCAGCATCGGCCGGTATTGCAGCTTTGGAAACCTCTTTGCGCGCGCAGGTTCCGCGCCGGAGGTTCACCGCATTGATCGCCATCCCGTGATGAGCGTGCATCCCGTGACACCCATGCACGAGGCGGATTTGCGATTGCACCTGGAGGCGCAGGGTTTGGCGGGCATCCGCTCGGTGCCGCACACGGCCTACCCTTCGGCCTTGGAACCAGGTGCGAGGACGAGTGCAGCCCAGGCCGCCGCCGCGCACTCAGCCGCGCTCGCTGCCTGGATCGATCAGATCATCGGAAGCACCGACGGTCCGCTGCTGCTGGATCTGATAGACGAATCGCAGCTCCCCGTCATCGGCCGTTTGATTCAACGTGCCGCTTCCCGCGCCCCCCTCTTGGCCGTCGGCCCCAGCAGCGTGCAACAGGCGCTGGCCCGCGCTCGGCCCGCGGGGCACTCGGGGGCCGCACCGGCGACGCCACTCAGCCCGGCCAGTGGCCCGGTGCTGGTCGTGGCGGGCAGCCTGTCGCCCGTCACCGCCCGGCAGATCGCCGCGTGCGAAACCTACACGCGCCAAGCGCTGCAAGTCGAACGGCTGCTGGCGGATGACGACTACGCCGCGCAACAGGTCGCATTGGCCGCCGCCACGCTGGCCCAGGGCCGCAACGTGCTGGTGCATACCGACAAGCCTGCCGGCGCCGTCAACGCAGACCAGACCACCGCCACCGCCCGCGCCACCGCCAGGCTGGTTGCCGACATCGTGCGCGCCAGCGCCCAGGCCGGTCACCGGCTGAACCGCATTGGGATTGCCGGTGGCGACACGTCCAGCCAGGCAACGCTTGCGTTGGGACTGTGGGGATTGGCGTTTCGCTGCGTGCTGGCGCCCGGCGTGACCGTCAGCGTTGCACGCAGCGACGATCCGGTGACGGATGGCGTTGAGCTGATGCTCAAGGGCGGGCAGATGGGTGGGGATCGGCTGTTTGACGAGTTGGCGGCCGGCAAGGTCTAACCCCCGGCCCACGCGTTCTGACGTGGGGGGCTAACGACCATGCCAATACCGTCTCGCACGCTCGCGCTGTCCCCACACTTCCAACGCATCCGGCAGCGACGCCGCCATCACGGCGCCGTCCCGGTCGCTACGCCAGAAGCTGCTGCCCGCCCGGCTCCAACGCAGCTCCACCGCCCGTGCCGGGTGGCGGAACCGGTTCAGGTGCCCAGCCTGCGCAACGGCATGGACGGCCTGCGTCGCATTCACCAGGTCATGCCCCGACGACGACCCTGACCCGTGATGCGGCGCCAGCACCACATCGGCACTGGCAAGCCCCTGCGCCACCATGTCTCGCTCCTGCGCCACGCCGACATCCCCTGTCAGCAACAGGGTATGGCTTGCCCCCTCCACGCGCAGCACGCAACTGTCGGCATTGCGGTCATCTGCCTTCGCGCTGCGTTCTGACGGCCCCGGATGCAGGAAGGTGAACACCACCCCGTCCGCTTCCCATCCCAGCCCTCGTTCGCACCGCGCCATCGTATCGGGCAACACCGGTTCGGCATTGCCAACGTCGGGCCACAACCTTGCGTCGCGCCGTAGATAAGCGGGCAGATCGAACGAGGTATAACTTCGCCCCACCGGCACCGCCCCCAGCACCGCGCGCGTGCCGCCGACATGATCCATATCGGCATGCGACAGCACCAGCACATCCAGCCGCCCGATTCCCCGCGCTTGCAGAAAAGGCGCGACGACCCGTTCCCCCGCATCGCTGCCGCCGTAGCTGCGCGGGCCCGCGTCAAACAGCAACGACCGAGTCGCCGTTTCCACCAGGATGGCGCTGCCCTGCCCCACGTCCATCGCGCTCATGCGCCAATGGCCCGGCTCAGGCTTGTCGGGCCGCCAGAACAGCAACGGCAGCATGCAGAACCACCCAAGGTGCCGACCAGGCCAACCCTTCGCCTGCAGCGCCCAGATCATGCCCGCCACCGCCAGCAGCAGCCAGGGCCAGCCGGCCGCGGCAACCGGCACGCTCGACCAGCGTGCATTGCCGACCCACGCAACCGGCGTCATGGTCAGGTCAAACGCGGCCAGCCCGGCTAGCCCGGCCAACGCCGCCAGCGCCTCGGCGCCGGGCACGGACGACAGCGCCGCGCACAGCAACGCCAGCGGCGTCACGATGAATGTCACCGACGGAATGGCGACGGCATTGGCAAACGGCGAACCCAGCGACACCTGATGCACCAGAAAGGCCAGCAGCGGCATCAGTCCTACTGTGACCATTAGCTGCACGTGCACGGCCTGCCGCAGCCGGGCCGCGCATCGCGCGCGCCAGTTGGCATCCACATCGATCGGCGCGGCCGCGATGCGCAACAGCACCGCCACCGCGCCGAACGACAACCAGAAGCCCGCAGACATCGGCGCCCATGGGTCCAGCGCCACCACGGCGGCCGCCGCGCAGGCCAGGACCCGATCACCCGACAAGGGCAGCCGCGACAACGCCGCCCCCAACACCACCAGCAGCATGAAAAACGTGCGGCGTGCGGGCACGCCCCAGCCCGCCAAGAGGCAATACAGCAACGCAACCACCGCCGCTACCGCCCCGCCGGCAACGCGCGCAGGCATCCGCTCGGCAAGGCCCACGCCCCGCCACCGCACGCGCCGCCAGAGCGAAGACGCCAGCAAGCCAGCAATACCGGCAATCGATGTCACGTGCATGCCGCTGATCGACACCAGATGCGTGATGCCGCTGCGATTGAAGATCCGCCAGTCGTCGCGCGCCACGCCGGCCTGATCCCCAATCGCCAACGCAATCAGCACCGGCGCGTAGCGATGCTCGCCCAACGCCGCGCGCATGCCCTCGCGCACGAGATGCCGGGCACGTTCGATGGCAATGCCGGGCGTGGCCCACGGCCGGTCGTCCAGCAGGACGGGCTGCCCGCGCACGGTTCCCGTGGCGCGGATGCCGTTGGCAAACATGCGCCCCTCCACGTCCGGCCCCGCGGGGTTGAGCAACCCATGCGGCCGCCGCAGCACCAGCGCCATCCGCCACACTTGCCCGGGCAGTACCTGCGGCACGGCCTGGCTGGACCCCGCGCCAGCCTGCCAGGTGACCTGGACGTGCGAGGGAATGCCGGGACGAGCGGGCGGCATAACCTCGGCCAGGAAGCGCTGACGCTTCGCGTCGCCATCGGGCAATGCGGCCACGCGCAACACCAGCCGCGACACCTGATCCTGATGCGCGTCGGCAAGCCCATCGTCCAACCGTTGCTGCGCTTGCAGCGTCGCATTGATCAGTCCGGCCGAAAGCCCTAGCCCGAGGGACGCAAGTACACGGCAGGAACGGTTGCCCGCGCGCGCCCATACGAAACATGAAGCGGCGCCCCCCGCGGCCACGAGCCATAGCACGAAAGTATCGGGCAGGGACGGCAGCATCTGCACCAGTGCCGAACCCGCGACAAACGCAATACAGATCGAGCGGCCCGTAATGGTCTTCTCCCAGAAACCGAAGAGAGTAGGTCACGGCGAGACCGGGATGGGCAGCTAGTGAACGAATCGATCCCCCTCGGCCAGCCGCCACCATCTGGCGGTCAGTCCGTGCGCCAGACGAAGAAATGGGAGCGCGCGCACCGGGTTCTGCAGCGAGGCGGAATCACTTGACCAAGTAACGTGCGCCCGGCGACGAGTGACCAAAGCGGCTGGAAAGTTGCTTGCGAGCGGCTTCGAAGTTGTGCCAATCCGCGCCGTCTTGCAGTGGGGGAATGGTCACGACCTCCCCGATATCAAGGCCGGTCAGAGCGGCATCGACCATGTCCTCCGTGCGCATGACGATCTCGCCCGGAAGGTTGCTGTGCGGCAGTCCTGCCACGTCCCAGAATTCAGTCGCGGTGGCGCCTGGCAATACGGCCTGAATGCGCAAGCCCTTGGCTGCCAATTCATGATGCAGGGATTGCGTAAGCGCCAGGACATACGCCTTGGTGCCGCCGTACACGCCGTTCAGGATTTCCGGGCCGATGGCTGCGATGGAAGCGATGTTGATGATGGTGCCGCCACCTTGCTTGATGAAGACGGGCGCGGCGGCATAGGTCAGGCGAGTCAGGGCTGTGACGTTGAGGTCGATCATCTTGACCATCTCGCCAATATCGCTCTGCGCAAGCGGCGTCACCGCGCCGAAGCCGGCGTTGTTGAGCAGCAGGTCGATGCCGCCATTGGCCAGAATGGTTTCGACTCGCGCCACTCCCTCGTTGCTGCCCAGATCAGCGTTGACGGTTTGCACGTTGCGCCCGGTGGCGGTCGAGATCCTTTCTGCGACCGCGCTCAGTCGATTCTGGTTGCGGGCCACCAGGATCAGGTCGAAGCCCCGACGAGCCAGTCGATCGGCATAGACGGCGCCGATTCCGGAAGACGCGCCAGTGATAAGTGCGGTTTTGTCAGTCATGGTCAAGCTCCTTAGTTGATGTGCTGCGTTGCGTTGTTGATGCGATGAAGTCATTGTGCTACCAGCGGATTTGGCATTTCAGACAACAAACACGCAATTTCTGCCATCACTTACGCCGAAACACACACACCCCGCCATTAAGTGACTGTTTAATAAGCAACAATTGACATTGCAGAGTTTCGATGGCAATGTCTTCAACAATCAGAAAAACGCATTTAAGGACTTCCATGATTAAGCGCATCGGACTGGTCGTCTATCCGGGCTTCCAAGCTTTGGATTTGGCTGCCCTCACCGTTTTCGAATTTGCAAACGGCTTGCAGAAAGACGTGGTGTACGAATTCGCTGCCTTATCGGTCTCGGGCGGACTCATTGAAAGTTCGACCGGCGTCGTTGTCGGCACCGAGGCGATAGGTTGGGGAAGCTATGACACGCTGCTCATCGCAGGTGCTACAAGCATTCCAAATGCGACACCTGACCTGATCGATAAAATTCGACACGCAGCCGGAGCAACCCGGCGCGTGGCAAGCATCTGTACAGGTGCCTTCATCCTGGCCAAGACTGGCCTGCTGAACGGTAAACGGGCCACTACGCACTGGTACTTCGGAAGACTTCTGCAGGAGCAAAATCCCGAAATTCAGGTTGATGAGGACAAGATCTTCGTCAAGGATGGCGACATGTGGTCATCGGCCGGTGTGACAGCGTGCATCGACTTATCGTTGGCGCTGGTCGAGGTTGACCTAGGCGTGGAAATCGCCAAGACCATATCGCGCCTCATGGTCGTCTACCACCGCCGCACGGGTGGGCAGTCGCAGTTCTCGGCGATGGCGGAAATGGAGCCTAGCTCTGATCGCGTCAAGGAAGCCCTGAGATTTGCAAAGGAGAACCTGAGCAAGGATCTGAGCGTCGAGGATCTGGCGGAACACGTGCATTGGAGTCCCCGTCATTTCAGCCGGATTTTTCAAATGCAAACAGGCATGGCGCCCGCAAAGGCGATTGAAAAGCTAAGAATCGAGGCTGCCGAGACGCTCATTGATCAGGGCCATGCATCAGTAAGCCGTATTGCCTCGCTGACGGGATTTGGCGATGAAGAGCGCATGCGTCGCGCATTCATGCGGTCGCATGGCGTTACGCCGAAGGCCTTGGTCTTGCAGGCCCGCAGCAAGCGCGACAACGTTTATATCAACTGATTCCAACACGCCGGAAAAATGTTCCCGGCGTGTTTTCCGCGCGCCGTGATTACGGAATTTGTGGAAAATCGATTGCCGTATCGTTCACGCGATTGAAGATATTGGTGAATGTAATCACAGAGACGACCAAGCCAATTTCAACAATTTCGGCATCGCTGAATCCGGCGGACTTGATATCGGTAAAGGCCTCGTCGGCAAGCGTGCCAGGGTTGCTTGCAAGCTTGCGAACAAAGCGGGTAAGCGCATCGAAACGCACGTTTCCGGTAGATTGATCTGCAATGACCTGCTTCAACGTCTCTTGCGGAACGCCTGCCAGCTTGCCAACCAGGAAGTGCGCGGCTTGGCAGTAATCGCAACCCGATGCCGAACTGACGGCCAGCTTGATGACTTCCTTTTCCTGTCTGCTCAAGGTGCCGGGCACACTGTCCGCCTGCAAGATGGCTTTCAGGGCGGCAGGGTTGTGTGCGCCGATGGCCGCGTAGGCATTCGGGACGCGACCAGCCGCCTTGCTGATCTGGGAAAAGAGTTCTGCAGTGGCTCCAGAGGCAGACTCAACCGGAGGGGTAACGATTCGGGACATGACTAACTCCTTTGAGAGCAAAGATGGGAGTAGTCACTGTATTTCTCTCAACGACGTTGCTGAAGACGAGCAAGGCTCAACAATATGCTCATTCGTCTCACACACCTGAAAGCGCTGAATTCGCGAACATGACCAATACTGACTGGCTAAGCAACCTGCTGGATATCGTGACCGTGAGAGGACGCCTGGAGGTGCGCTGCTTGTTTGGTGCCCCGTGGCGCGAGACGTTTGAACAGGCGCCTGCCGACGAGATTCCCTATCACGTGATACTGAGCGGCAGTGCCGTGCTTGAACTTCCAGATCAGCCGCCGCAGCTTCTTGAGGCAGGGACGATCTTCATGGCGGTTGACGGTGGCCCGCATGTCCTGCATGACGGAAGTGGCAAGGCGCCCCTGCCGATCAAAAAGCGCAGTCTCGCCAACATCACGGTCGGCGAAAATCAAGGGCCGGGTGCCAAGATGGACATGTTGTGTGGACGATTCATGCTGAAGCAACCCTATGACAGGCTCATGCGCAAGCATCTGCCTCCTGCTCTGATCGTCAACACCAATCCGGATAATCAGGCCGACCGGAGCACCGAGCTCAATAACCTGATCGGTTTAATCCGCAATGAGTCAATGAATGAGCAGCTAGGCGGCCTCGCCATCCTTAACGCCTTGTCCACTGCGCTGATGGCAGTCGCATTGAGACATGCGGCAAAAGCCGAACAAGCCGCATCTGGATTGCTTGCATTAACCAACAACCCGCGCTTGGCGCCGGCCTTGAATCAGATGTTTCAAGCGCCGGGACAAGCCTGGACACTCCCTGACCTGGCTGCCCTTTGCAATATGTCCCGCGCCACGTTTGTCAGGCATTTCCAGGAAGCGCTGGATTGTTCAGCAACGGAGTATTTGACGGACATACGCATGTCAAAGGCTGCACAACTCTTGCGCGAAAGTGGCGAATCCATCGGCGGCATCGCCGAGCGCGTGGGTTATCAGTCGGACGCGGCGTTTCAACGCGTGTTCAAGCAGCATCTTGGCGTGACTCCCGCGCAATGGAGAAAATCACCTCGAGCCGGTCTGGCGAATTGATTACCCCTGACTATGGTGCGACGTGCGCCCGCATGCGATTTACCGTCCGGGCGCACGCAGTACAGTAGCGCCACCCTACTCTCACGCCCCGCTTCCCATGAAAGGCTCCCGCAACTCCCTGTCTTCGCTGCGCATCTTCCTCACCGCCGCCGAAACGCTGAACTTCAGCCGCGCGGCCGAAGCGCTTAGCCTGACGCAAAGCGCGGTCAGCAAACACGTGGCGGCGTTGGAGGGCCGATTGGGCACCGCGCTCTTCAAGCGCATGCCTGCGGGGCTGCGGCTGACGTACGCGGGCGCCCTCTACCTGGAGCGCATCAGCGCGGCGGTGCGGCTCATCGACGAGGCTGACGCGCTGGTCGCCAACCCCGCGTCGCGCGTCGCCCTGAACGTGGCGGTCTCGCCGTCGTTTGCGCAGTTTTTCCTGCTGCCCAGGCTGGCCGAGTTCTTTGAATTGCACCCTGAGATCCGCGTCAACATCCGCCCTCGCCTGCTGCATGGCCGCGACCGCTCCGAACGGTTCGACGCGGAAATCCAGCTTCACACGGGATATGTGTCGGGCATGAGCGCGCAGTATCTGTGCGGCCGCGAAATGGCGCTGGTGGCAGCGCCCTCGGTGATCAAGCGCCATCCGGTCAAGTGCGTGGACGACATCGCCCGATTGCCCTTGCTCAAGCGCGCCCAGCGCGGCTATGGCTGGGACGAGTGGCGCGCCGACGTCGCCCCGTTGTGGTCCGGTCCCGCCGCCACCGCGGCGGAATACGAAGGCTTTTCGATCCTGTTGCCGGCGGTGCTCAATGGCTTGGGCGCGGGCATCATGCCGCTGTGCATGGTGTTGGAGCATCTGGAGTCGGGACGCCTGGTGCGGCCCTTCGGCGAGGCCATCGAAGGCCGCTACGGCTATCACCTGATGCAGCCCCGTCCCAACGTCGGCGGCCCCTACTGCGAAGCGTTCTGCGAGTGGGTCATCGCCCAGGGCCAGGCGCTGAACAGGCAAACGCGGCAATACGCGGGCATTGCCTAGAACCTGACTGCTTTCAGGCCGCCGGCCCCGCAAAAGCACCTATTCCAGTTTGGAATATCCTATGCGCATACTTCCTTTGCGGGGGGCCAGCGCGCGCACCACAATGACGTGAATAATTCATGGATCACCATAAAAATCATGTTCAAGTGGAAAAAACTGCTGGCCGCCATGGCCATTCCCGCGTGCTTCGCAAGCGTGCAATCCGCCTCGGCCGCCTATCCCGATAAACCCGTCAAGATCGTCGTGCCGTATTCGGCGGGCGGCAGCTCGGACGTAGTGGCCCGGGCGCTCAGCGATCAATTGAGCGCCGAACTTGGGCAATCCGTCGTGGTGGAAAACCGCGCCGGTGCGGGATCGATGCTGGGCACCGCCTACGTGGCGACCGAAGCGCCCGATGGCTACACGCTGTTGCTGGCCGACGTGCCGTTCACCATCGTGCCGGCGCTGTACAAGGACCGGGTGAAATACGACGCGAAAAAGGATTTCGCGCCGATCACGCTGTTGGGCTTGTCGCCCATGTACCTGTTCGTGAATCCCGGGTTCGAGGCGCAGGACGTGCCGTCGCTGGTCAAGATCGCTTCGGCCAAGCCGGACACCGTCTCCATCGGTTCGGGCGGCAACGGCTCGCTGACCCATCTGATGGCCGAACTGTTCATGCAAAACACCGGCACCAAGCTCGCGCATATCCCCTACAAGGGCGCGTCGGCATCGGTCAATGACTTGGCCGGCCGCCAGATCGACGCCAGCTTTACGACGATGGCCTCGGCCGTTGCCCTGTTCCAGAGCGGCAAGATCAAGCCGATTGGCGTGTCCTCGCCCGCCCGTCAGATCGGCACGCCGGACGTGCCGACTTTCCAGGAACTGGGCTACCCGGGCCTGACCGTGCAAAGCTGGTGGGGACTGGTCGCGCCGGCCGGCACGCCTGAGCCCGTCCAGAAAAAACTGTCGGAAGCGATGGCCAAGGTCATGCAGTCCGAGCCCGTCAAGCAGCGGCTCGCCAGCGTGGGCATGAACCTGCCGCCCGACACCAGCGCCGCAGCCCTCAAGGCGTTGCTGACGCAGGACTTCGCCCGCTGGGCCGATCTGGTGCAGCGCGCCAATATCACCTTCGAATAACACGCAAGCAGCGCCGCGCGGCATGCGCGCGGCGCCGGAGACATTGATGACGACAAGCTGGCAACAGCAGGCCGCCGACGACGCGGCCTTGATGCACGATTTCCAGACTCTTTGCAGTTTTGGCGGTCGCCTGTCCGGCACCGGGCAGGACGATGCAGCCATGGACTGGGCGCTGGACCGGCTCCGGGAAATCGGACCCGACGTGCGGCGCGTGCCGGTGTCCTACGAGGGCTGGCGCTGCCTATCCAGCCGCCTGACCCTGCTAGGCGACGCGCCCGAGGATCTGGAGTGCGTGCCCCTGCTGCGCTCGGCCTCCACGTCCGCGCAAGGCCTGGAAGGCGAAGTGCTGGATGTCGGCGCGGGCCGCCCAGAGGACTTCGAGCGTGCTGGCGATGCCGTGCGCGGCCGGATCGTGCTGGTGCGACATGAATATCCGTTCTCGCAAACGCACGTGCACCGCCGCCGCAAATACGACATGGCGGTCGCTCAGGGCGCTGCCGCCTTCCTCATTGCCAACACGCTGCCCGGCGCGGGCCCCTTGTCCGGCTCTTCCGGCCGCCCCCGCGACGGCGCGGGCATTCCCGCGGCCTATATTGGCCACGAAGCCGCTTCCGCATTGACCGCCCGGTCCGGCGCCCGTGTCCGCTTGCAGATCCAGGGCGAAGAGTTGCGCGATTCGATGGCCTGCGCCGGCGTTCTGGACCTGGCCGGCGGCCGGGACAGCCGGATCGTGATCAGCGCCCACATGGACGGCCATGACCTCGGCCAGAGCGCACTGGACAATGCCACGGGCGTTGCCGTCGCGCTGGCTGCCGCGCGGTTGCTGGCTAAACGGCTGGGGCCCGGCACGCCCGGACTGCGCATCTGCTTCTTCACCGCTGAAGAATGGGCGCTGGCCGGGTCGGCCCGCTACCTGGCCGACATGCCGGCCGCCGAGCGTCAGCGGCTGAAGTTCGACATCAATCTGGACACCGTTGCGGGCGACGACACGCTCTGCGCGCTGATCAGCGACTATCCGGCGCTGGCGGACGTGGTCCAGGACACCGCCGCGCGCGCCGGGGCGCCAGTGTCGCACTGGCTGCCTTTCATGCCGAACTCCGACCACGCCAATTTCGCCAAGCAAGGCATTCCTGCCCTGCGTCTGGTTGCGGGCTTCGAGAAACCCGAATCGCGCGTGCGCCACATCCTGTCGCGCGGCGATTTGCCGGACATCATCCGGGAAGACGAACTGCGCAACGCCTTGGCGGTCACCTGCGCGATGGCGTCGCTGGCGCTGGAGATGACCGATCCGGAACTGGATGCGCTGAAAGCCGGTTCCACTTGCCCGCGCGTCTAGCGCAACCTCGGCGACCTCGATTGCCCGGCCGCGATGCGGGCCGGGCACGCCGCTTGCTGAATATCCGGTTCCACAGGCAGCACCCCGCTGCCTGATCCTTCCAAACCAAGGAGACCGATATGGCCGATCATGTGATCAAGGTGCTGAACAACCTCATCGAAACGTCGAAGAACGGCGAGAAGGGCTTCGCTTCGGCGGCCGAGGACGCGAAGGCTCCCGAGTTGCAGGAACTCTTTCGCAACCGCTCCCGCGATTGCGCCGCTGGCGCCGCAGAACTGCAAGCGCTCGTGGCGCAGATGGGCGGCGAGCCCGAAGACAGCGGCACGGTGGCCGGCGCCATGCACCGTGGCTGGACCAACATCAAGGCAGCGGTTTCCAGTCGCACCGACCTGACGCTGCTCGAGGAATGCGAGAAAGGCGAGGACGTGGCCAAGGCCGACTACGACAAGGCGCTGAAGGAAACGCTGCCGGAAAATGTGCGTGCCATCGTCGAACGTCAATACCAGGGCGTGCTGCACAACCACGACCAGATCCGCGACCTGCGTAACCGCTACCGCGCCACGACGTAAGCGTCGCGCTGCGAACCAAGCGGTACATGAAACGCCGCCTGCCCGATGCAACCTGCGCCGGGCGGGCGGCGCGCCCTTGCCGGGCTATCGCATCAGTTCGGCATAGACGCGCTCGAACAAGGCAAAGCGCTCCTTCAGCCCTGCCAGTCCCCCGTTGATGCGCCGCGTAATTCGGGCAAAGTCTTCCAGATCGTCGTCATGGGTCCGGTCGTCGGCCAACTCATTCAACCCACGCGACTGCCAATACCAACCCGCGCTCAGCGCCGCCCATTTCGGGTCGGCCAGCAACTCGGGCGTGTTGACCAGGTCCACGCCCATCGCATCGCCTGCCGAATCGTAATTGCTGCGTCCCGTCAGCTGGATGATGCCTCGTCCGCGATATCGGTAACCATCGTTGCTTAACTCATCGCCATTGCCCATCCGGTTTGCGTAAACCAGATTTGCGAGTCCCTGCGGGTTATTCACGTAGGGCATCGCGGACGCTTCATCCGGAAATCGTTTGGGCCACACCTTGGTCAACCGCGCGGCGGTTGAGTAATTAAGGTTTTCCTCGATCCGGTTGTATTGGCTGGATTCATAGCCCGTCTGCGCCAGAAAACTCGCCATGCGGTCAGGGGTTTCAATTTCGTACTTCTGAAACGCGGGCGCCAACGCTTGCGCCCACTCGGCGGGGGCTCTGCAGTTGGGAAACACGCGTTGAAGTTGTTCGGAACTCAGCATGGCGGTTCCTCTGCTTGCTTAAAGGTTCGTGCCGCCCGGGCGATAACGTCGCGTGCCCGATTCTCACGACGATCCGGGGCCGGTCAATGATTGTGAACCGGGCGTGAAAGCTGCCCGTACCTCAAATTGGGTATGGCCGGCGTGCTGTTGCGCAACGCGAGCTTGACACCTCCCGGGTTCCCCCGGGAACATACGCCATTCACCCGGGGAGCGCGTCCCCGCGCAACATCCGCCCGGCATGCCCCATTCCCTTCTGACTCCCCTCGCCCATCACGCCCAGGACCTGCTGTCCGCTGTCCGCCGTGACGCGCCGCTGGTGCAGTGCCTGACCAACTTCGTTTCCATGAATTACGCGGCCAACGCGGTGCTGGCGATCGGGGCGTCGCCCGCCATGGTGCATGCCGAAGAAGAGGCCCCCGAGTTCGCCGGATTCGCCGGCGCGGTTGTCATCAATATCGGCACGCTTTCCTCGCCCTGGCTGCAAAGCATGCTGCTGACGGCCAAGGCCGCCGCGCACGCGGGTACGCCCTGGGTGCTTGATCCGGTCGCACACCACGCCACCGCCTTTCGCCGTGACGCCATCCAGCGGCTTCTGGACCTCAAGCCCGCCATCATCCGCGGCAACGCATCCGAGATCATTGCGCTGGCCGGCGGCCTCAGCTCGGGCAAAGGCGTGGACGCGCGCGACGCGGTGGCGCATGCCGAGCAGTCTGCCCGGGACATCGCCACGCAGCGCCAGACGGTGGTGGCAGTGACGGGCGAAACCGATTACGTGACGGACGGCGCACGCGACGTACACATCACGGGCGGCTCGCCGCTGATGCCGCGCGTGACCGCCACCGGGTGCGCGCTTAGCGCGGTGGTCGGGGCGTTTGCCGCGGTATCGCGCAACGATGCGTTTGCCGCGGCCGTGGCCGCGCTGTCGTGCTTCGGCATTGCGGGCCAGCGCGCCGCGTTACATGCCGACGGACCGGGATCGTTCGCATGGCGGTTCCTGGATGCGCTGGCCGCGCTGGAAGCGGATTGCCTGACGCGCGAGTCTCCCCTGCGTTGATTTGGCCCCGCGCATGTCACGGGTAGGTCACACACCGTCCCCAAAATTCTTTCCTTCAACACGGAGGAAAGACGGTGAAGCCACACCTACGCAAGATCTATGCAGTCACCGCCAGCTTTGCGCTGGTAGCCGGTCTGTCCGCCTGCGGCGGCGATGACGATGACGACGACACTGCCGCGCCCGAGACGCCGCCGCAGGCCAGCGTGCCGCAAGGCGCCACGCTGGACGTCGCGATTCTGGGCACCACGGATCTGCATGCGAACGTGCTCGGTTATGACTATTACAAGCTTGCCGAAGACAAGAGCTACGGCATGGACCGCACGGCCACGCTGATCGCCAATGCGCGCAAGCAGCACCCGAACACGCTGCTGTTCGACAACGGCGACACGGTGCAGGGCACGGCGCTGTCGGACTATCAGGCGCTGGTGTCGCCGGTGCAGTGTTCCGACATGATCGCGATCTACAAGCAGATGAAGCTGCTGTCGTACGACGCGGCCACGATGGGCAACCACGAGTTCAACTACGGTCTGCCCTATCTGTCGCAGATCACCAATGTGGATTTCGGGCTGGCCGGCATCGGCAAGGGCACGGCGCAGACGAACCCGGCGGGCGCCAAGGATTGCGCCGCCCCGGCATTTCCGTTCGTGTCGGCCAACGTTGTCTCGGCCGCCTCAAAACAGCCGATCTTCAAGCCGTACGTCCTGCTGGAAAAGACCTTCAAGGCGACCGACACCACCGGCAAGTCCATCGACGTGCCCCTCAAGGTGGGCGTGATCGGCTTTGCGCCGCCGCCCATCATGCAATGGGACAAGGCCAATCTGGAAGGCCACGTGGAAGTCACGGGCTGGAAGGAAACCGCGGCGCGCTACGTGCCGGAGATGAAGGCCGCCGGCGCGGACCTGGTGGTGGCGCTGGCGCACGGCGGCATCGACCTGGCCACGGCCTACAGCCCCGACATGGAAAACGGCGCGGGCTATCTCAGCCAGGTGGCGGGCATCGATGCGCTCATCACGGGCCACCAGCATCTGCTGTTTCCCGACACCAACGCCAAGTCGCAGTTTGCCGGGCAGCCGGGCGTCGAACTGGAAAAGGGCTTGATCAACGGCGTGCCCACCGTGCAAGCCGGCCAATGGGGCAACAACCTGGGTCAGATCACGCTCAAGCTGGCGTATGACCAGGGCTGGAAGGTGCAGAAGGACGCCACGCAGGTGCAACGCATCTCGACAAGGCTGACCGCGCAAAGCGGATCCACGCCCGCGACCTACGTCGCGCCTGACTCGGCCGCGCAGCAGCTGGTGCAGGCCGAGCACGCCGCGACCATCGGCTATGTGAAGACGCCGATCGGCCAAAGCCAGTTCGACATGGCCACGTACTACGCGCTGGCAGGCGACGTGTCCGCGCTGCAGATCGTGAACATGGCGCAGATCGACTACCTGTCCGACTACATCGCCAAAAACAGCCCGTCGTACGCGGGCCTGCCGATCCTGTCGGCTGCAGCGCCGTTCAAGGGCGGCCGCAACGGTCCCGGCGACTTCACGTATGTGAAGCAAGGCAACGTCGCCATCAACAACGCGGCCGATCTGTACCTGTACCCGAACACGCTGCAAGTGGTGCGAGTCAGCGGCGACATCGTGCGCCAGTGGCTGGAGAAGACGGCCGAGCAGTTCAAGCAGATCGACCCCGCACAGGTCGCGCCGCAGGACCTGATCGACACCGGCTTTCCCACGTTCAATTTCGACGTGCTGTATGCGGCGGGCAACGCGCTGCGGTATGAAATCGACGTGACGCAGCCGAAGGGCTCGCGCATCAAGGCGCTGACGTACAACGGCGCGCCGCTGGACCTGACCGCGCAGTTCCTGGTGGTGACCAACAATTACCGCGCCAGCGGTGGCGGCGATTTCCCCGGCTTGGCCGGCGGCAAGGGCGACATCGTGCTGCAAGCGCCGGATGCCAGCCGCGACGTGTTGATCGCCTACATCAAGAAGAACCCCACGCTCGACCTGGCCACTTTCGGGCTGGATCGCAGCTGGCGCTTCACGCAGGTGAGCGGGCTTGCCGGACCGGTGGTGTTTTCGTCGGTGCCGGGCACGCTGGCGATGGCCACGGCGCACGGCGTGACCAACGTCTCGGTGTACGACGCGACGCCGGACCCGGTGACGCAGCTGTCGCGTTATGCGCTTGATCTGACCCAGTAAGCGGCCCGCCGCCTTACCGGTAGTAGACGCAGATGCGCTTGCCGCCGATTTCGTGCACGTCAATCGGCAGCTCGTACAGATCGCTCAGCACGTCCGGCCGGATCAGTTCGGCCGGCGTGCCGTGCCGGGCGATCCGCCCCTGACGCATCGCCACGATGCGGTCCGCGTAGCTGGATGCGAAATTGATGTCGTGCAGCACCAGCATAACCGTCTTGCCCAGTTCATCGGCTGCCCGGCGCAGCGTGCCCATCATGGCGACGGCGTGCTTCATGTCCAGGCTGTTCAGCGGCTCGTCCAGCAACACGTAGCGCGTGTCCTGGCACAGCACCATGGCCACGAACGCGCGCTGGCGCTGGCCGCCGGACATCTCGTCCAGGTAGCGGCCTGCCAGCGGCTCCAGATTCAGATACGCGATGGCCTGGTCGATATGGACCTTGTCATCCATCGTCAGCCGCCCGCCCGTGTGCGGGTACCGGCCAAACGCCACCAGATCCCTGACCGTCAACCGCAGCGGCAGATGGTTGTCCTGACGCAGGATGGCCAGGCGCCGGGCCAGCTCGCGGCTGTCCGCGCGCGTCACGTCCAGGCCTTCGACCAGCACCCGCCCCGCGCTCATCGGCAACAGCCGGCTTACCATGGACAGCAAGGTGGACTTGCCCGCGCCGTTCGGCCCGATGATGGCGGTGACGCCGCCTGCCGGCAGATCCAGGCTGACATCGTCGATGACGACGGTGTCGCCGTATTGCTTGCTGACCTTCTGGATTTCTATCATCGGCGCCCCCTGCGCAGGATCAGGACTAGGAACATCACGCCGCCCACGAATTCAATCACCACGCTGACGGTGGTGTTCAGCCCCAGCACGCGCTCCAGCAGCGTCTGACCGCCGACCAGGAATATGACGCTCAGCAGCATCGCGGCCGGCACGGTGTGGCGGTGCCGGTCCGACCCCATGGCGTGATACGCAAGGTTGCTGACCAGCAGGCCGAAGAACGTGACGGGCCCGACCAGCGCCGTCGACACGGACACCAGCACCGCAATGGCCGCCAATGTCAGCATGAGCGTGCGCCGGTAGTCCACGCCCAGGTTCAAGGCAATATCGCGCCCCAGCGCCAGCACGTCGTAGCGCCGTCGCATGCGCCAGATAAGGACCGAAGCCGCGCAGACGGCCGCCAGCGCGATCGGCAGCAATTCGATGCGCACCGAATTGAAGCTGGCAAACATGCGGTCCTGCAGCACCAGGAATTCATTCGGATCGATCAGCCGGACGACGAAACTGGACAGGCTGCGAAACAGCAGTCCAAAGACGATGCCAACCAGCATCATCAGATGCAGACTGCGCACGGCATCGGAGAACAGCCACCGGAACAGCAGGCACGCGAACGCCGTCATCGCGCACACTTCCAGGAGAAAGGCCGCGACCGGATGACTGGCGGTGGCCGCTGCCTGCCCAAAGCCGAACACCACAACCGCCTGGATCAGCAGGTACATCGCATCGAAGCCCATGATGGCGGGCGTCAGGATGCGGTTGTGGGTGATCGTCTGGAACAGCACCGAAGACACGGCCACCGCATAGGCCACCAGCAACATCGCCAGCAGCTTGCCGCCGCGAAAAGGAATGACGAATGACCACTGGCCATTGGCGCCCAGCGTCATGAAGGCCACAATGCACAGCAGCGCAAAAGCGCCCAGCGCCGCAAGGCGCCACGTCTGCGGCGCGCGCGCGGCCAGGGCCGGTATCGAGATATCAGCCAACGCGATTCCTCCGCGTGCGCAGCAGCCACAAGAACAAAATGCTGCCCAGCACGCCCACCACCGTCCCGATCGGGATTTCGTAGGGATGGATGACCAGGCGGCCAATGATGTCGCAGGCCAGCACGAACACGCCGCCCAGCAGCGCCACCCACGGAATGGCGCGGCGCATGTTGTCGCCCAGCACCAGACTGACGGCATTGGGCACGATGAGGCCCAGGAACGGGATGCTGCCGGCCGTCACGACCACCACCGCTGAAATGGCGGAAACGATCAACAGGCCCACCAGCGTCAGCCGTGCATGATTCAGTCCCAGGTTGGACGCGAACTCGCGGCCCATTCCCGCAACCGTGTAGCGGTCGGCGGCGGCATAGGCCGCGCAGCCCAGCGCAAAGCCGATCCACAACAGTTCGTAGCGGCCGCGCAGCACGCCGGAGAAGTCGCCGGTCGTCCACGCATGCAGGGATTGCAGCAGATCGAAGCGGTACGCCACGAAGGTTGTGACCGCCTGGATCACGCCGCCCAGGATCAGCCCGATCAGCGGCACGATGAACGGCGTGCGTAGCGGCACGCGTCGCAAGAGGGCCAAGAACAACAAGGTGCCCGCCAGCGCGAAGCCCGTGGCCGTCAGCATCTTGCCGATGACGGGCGTATCGGGCGCCAGCAGCGTGATGGCCAGAATGCCGAGGGTGGCGGACTCGACGGTGCCGGCCGTCGAGGGCTCGACGAAGCGGTTGCGCACGAGCATTTGCATGATAAGGCCGGCCACGGCCAGCGCCACGCCCGCCAGCAGCAGCGCAAGCGTGCGCGGTATGCGGCTGACCATCAGCAGGCGCCACGCGCGCTCGCCCGCCTCGCCGCCGCCCCACAGCGCGGTCCATGGCATCTGGCCCGCGCCCACGCTGACGCTGGCCACGCACAACAGCAGCAATACCACCATTACGGCGGCCAGGCCGCCCCACCCGCCGATTGCGCGCCGCCAGTTCACCAGCCGCCCTTCCCGTCTTGCATGCTGTTTACTTTCCCTGCGCCAACGCCGCCGCGATCTGGTCCACGTTCTGCTGCATCGCGGTCAGGCCCGCGCTGCCCAGCAGGTACCAGTTAAAGCCGTTCAGGTACACCACGCGCTGGTTCTTCCAGGCTTTGGTCGGACGCACCAGTTCGTTGTCCAGCATGCGCTCGGCCGACACGCCCTCGCGGCCGATGGCGGCGTCGCGGTCGATGACGAACAGCCAGTCCGGATCGGTCTGGGCGATGAACTCGAACGAGATCGCCTGGCCGTGGTTCGACACGTTCAGGCCCGACGCGGCGGGCTTGACGCCGAACGCGTCGTGGATCACGCCAAACCGCGAGCCCGGGCCGTAGGCGCTCATCTTGCCGCCGGTGGTCAGCACGATGAGCGCCGTGCCGGCGTTGGCCGCCTTGCCCTTCAGCGATGCAATGGACGCGTCCAGCGCCGCCAGCTTTGTCTTCGCCTCGTCTTGTTTGCCGTACAGCGCGGCCAGCATTTCGGTGTTGCGCTTGACGCTGCCGACCAGATCCTTGGCGTCAACCGTCAGGTCGACCGTGGGCGCAATCCTGGAGAGCTCGTCGTACTTCGGCGCCGAGCGGCCCGCCACGAAGATGACCTGCGGCGCGGCGGCGTGGATGACCTCGTAGTTGGGCTCGAACATCGTGCCCGCCTTGAGGTAACGCTTGTCCGCAAACTGGCTCAGGTGCGGCGGCAGCTTTGCCGCGCTGGGCACGCCCACGGGGTCCACGCCCAGCGTGTGCAGGGTATCGAGCACGGCCAGATCCAGCACGATGGCCTTGGTTAGGTTCGACGGCACCGCCGTCTCGCCACGCGCGTGCTTGACCGGCGTGGTGGACTGCGCGGCGCAAACCGCTGCCGCCGCGCTCAGCGCCAAGGCCATGCCGGTACGCGTTGCCCAGCGGCGGGCGGCGCCCGCCTGTTTTCCATTGTTCATGCAAACCTCTCTGTAATGGGGCGCTCTCGCGCCCCGTCAAACTCAGAACTTCACGCCCACGCCCAGCCAGTAGCGGCGGCCGTCTTCGACATAGCCGAAGTCGTCGTAGGCGACCTGTTTGTCGAACAAGTTGTAGATGCCGGCGTACACCGACACGGTCTTGTTCACGGCGTACGAACCGCCCAGGTCCACGAACGTGTAGGACGGGGCCACCAGCGCGTCCGACGACGGGCCTGTGGTCGGCTGGCTTTCGCGGCCGCGGAAGTTCACGCGGGCCCACGCCTGCAGCGCGTCGGACGGCTGCCAATTGACCGTGGTCGTGAACAGATGCTTGGGCAACTGGTTCAGCGGCTCGCCCTTGTATTGGCCGGATTTCTGCTCCGACTTCGTGAAGGTGTAGCTGCTGGTCATCGACCAGTCGGCCGCCAGCGGCAGTTTCAGGCTGGCTTCCACGCCGCGCGACACGGCCTTGTCCACGTTCATGTAGGTAGTGGGATTCGAGCCGAACTGGTTGGGGCCGTCCGTGCACTGCGTCAGGGGGCAAGCCACCCGGGTGATCTTGTCCTTGAAGTCGTTGTTGAACAGCGTGACGCCGGCGCTCACGCCTTGGCCGTCGTCATACAGCAGGCCGATTTCCTGGGTCACGGACTTTTCGGGCGTCAGGTCCGGGTTGCCGTACATGTTGCCGCCACGGCTCGTCTGGCCCCAGCCGGCCACGGTCTGGCGCAGGTCGGGCGCGCGAAATCCCGTGGACACGCCGCCCTTCAGGGTCCAGCGTTCGGCCATGTGCCACACGCCGTACAGGCGCGGGCTGAAGTGGTTGCCGAAATTCTCGTCCTCGTCCATGCGCAGGCCGGTCGTGACGGCAAAGCGTTCGGTCAGGCGCCATTCGTCTTCGGCGAACAATGCCCATTGATACCGTTCGACCTTGCTCGGGCCGCCAGCAAGCTGGTTGCCCGTCTGATCGTTCAGGCGCTGGTTCAGGTAACTGCCGCCCAGCGTCAGCATGTGCGAACCCAGCGGCAGCGACCAACTGGTCTGCAGGTCCAGGTTCTTGATCTTCATCTGGCGCGAACGGTTGTCGAACGCTTCCTGCTGCACGTAGCTGTCGGACACGCCCCAGCCCCAGCGGCCGGTATGCGACAACGCCCACTTGCTGCTGCGGTAATCGGTCTCCGAGGACGCCGGGCAGCCCGTGCGCGGGCACGCCGTGCCGGGCGGCAGCGGCTCGACCGTCTTGCCCAGGGTGTCCTGGAACTTCTGGCGCATCGTGGTCGCTTCCAGCACGATGTCGTGATCGCGGTTGGGCGTGAGCGCCAGTTTGGCCGTCACGCTTTCGGCATTGCGCTTGCGAAAGCCGTTGTAGATGTCGTCTTCGTCGCGCTGGGTGGCCTGGCCGTAGATCTGCAGGCCCAGCAGGTCGTTCTTGATCGGACCGGCCAGGTAGAAATTGCCCTGGTAAATGTCGCCCGAATTGCTGCTTTCCTGGATGGTCGTATCCATGCGGATTTCGCCATGCCATTCTTCAGGCACCTTGCGCGTGATGATGTTGATCACCCCGCCCATCGCGTCCGAGCCGTACAGCGACGACATCGGCCCGCGCACGACTTCAATGCGCTCGATGGCCGACAGCGGCGGCGTCCAGCCGCCTTCGACACCCGTCGAATCCGAATTGGTGCGGGTTTCGCGCGAGTTCTGGCGCTTGCCGTCGATCAGGATCAGGGTGTACTTCGGTCCCATGCCGCGCAGGCTGATGTCCTGGCGGTCGCCGCCGCCCGTGACGATGACGCCGGGCACTTCCACCAGCGCGTCGTTCAGGTCGCGGTAGAACTTCTTGTCCAGGTCTTCGCGCGTGATCACGCTGATCGAGGCGGGCGCATCCTGGATGCGCTGCTCAAAACCGCTGGCCGTCACGACCACCGTGTCCATCGTCGTCGTGGCGTCCGCGGCCTGGGCCCAGACCGCTTGCGGCGCAATGCCGAAAGCCGCGGCGCACAAGGCGGCGGCCAGTTGCGTGCGCGACGCGGCGATGCGCGGGCCCGAGGCCACTTCTTTCCTGCTCATGATTCCAACTTCTCCCGTCCCCGGTTTGCACCGCGCCCCACGCGCGGCGTTACGCCGGCTCCCACTTATTAATGAAAACCATTCTCATATTAGAATTGGGGCTTGCAGCACGCGGCAACACGCTTTCCGCAACTTTTATCTTCTTTGCACTTCTTGACACTGCGCCGTGCCCCCTTCGGCCAAACTGCCGGATGCACGACGCCCAACACGCATGCTCTTGAATCATTCAGCGGTGGCGCGCCGCATCCTGCTCATCGACGACGACGTCGAGCTGGCGCAGATGCTGCGCGAATACCTGGAACCGAATCAGTGCCAGCTCACGCTGGCGCACACCCGCTCGCAAGGCCAGACCCTGCTGGCGCAGGACGACTTTGACCTCGTGCTGCTGGACCTCATGCTGCCCGACGGCAACGGTCTGGACCTGCTCAAGCACTACCGCCAGCGCTCACGCCGCCCCGTCATCATGTTCACGGCGCACGGCGGCGAGACCGACCGCGTATTGGGGCTGGAATTCGGCGCCGACGATTACCTGGCCAAGCCGTTCAGCCCACGCGAACTGAAGGCCCGCATCACGGCTGTGCTGCGCCGCTTCGAGCACGCCCCCGCCCCCGTCAGCCCGTCCCTCAGCCTGGGCGCGCTCTCGCTGGATCCAGCGACGGGCCGCGCGCGCCTGGGCGAGGACGAGGTCATGCTGACCGGCGCCGAACAGCGCATTCTGGAAATCCTCATGCGCGCGCCCGGCCAGGTGATCGCGCGCGACCAGATCGGCCTGTATGCGCTGGGCCGCGCCCCAGACCGGTACGACCGCAGCATCGACACGCACATCAGCAGCCTGCGCAAGAAGCTGCGCCTGGATCAACACGCAGACATGCTGTCCATCCGGAATCTGCGCGGGCTGGGCTACGTGCTGGCGGGCGCCGCGTGATGACGCTGCTGCCCGCCCGCTCGCTCTTCTGGCGCGCATTCCTGACGTTCTGGGGCGCCATGGCGGTCATCCTGGTCTGCGGCATGGTGCTGACCGCCAGCGTGGCCTGGTACCGCTTCAATTCGCTGGATGGCCTGAACCCGGGCAACCTCACGCGTGACGCCGCCCAGGTGGCGCGCACGCAGGGCGAAGGAGGCCTGGCGCGCTGGGTCCGCGCCATGGACGACAACTACTCGGCGCTGAAGATCTACATCATGGATGCAGAGGACCGGGACATCCTGGGCAGGCGCCTGCCCACGCGCCTGCATGATTGGCTGGTCGCGTACCGCGCGGGACCCGACCGGGCCACGCAGTCCGACTACGCGCCGGCCGATCCCGCAGGCGAGCGCGTCTCCTGGTGGGATCCCCAGACGCTGCTGCTGCCGGACGGCTCGGAAATGCTGATGCTGTTCCTGCCCTTTGACTCGTCGCGCTGGGAGGTGCTGGCGTTGTCGCCCGTCGCGCTCGCGCTGCTGCTGTTCGCGCTGGCGGTCACTGCGCCCTTTTGCTGGGCGCTGACCCGCCACATCACCGCACCGCTCGCGCAACTGCGCCAGGCCACGCATGCCCTGGCCGCGGGACGCCTGGACACGCACACCCCGGCCAAGCTCGCCACGCGCAAGGACGAACTCGGCCTCTTGGCGCGCGACTTCGACGCGATGGCCGTGCGCCTGAAGGCGCTGGTCGATACGCGCGAGCAGCTCCTGCACAACGTCGCGCACGAACTCCGTTCGCCGCTTGCGCGCCTGCGCCTGGCCTCGGAACTGGCGCGGCGCAACGACGAGCGGCGCGATCTGCAGCTGGACCGCATCGAACGCGAATGCGAACGCCTGGACGCGCTGGTGGGCAACACGTTGCGGCTTGCCCGCGTGGGCGCGCTGCCCGTGCCCACCGAACCGCTGGATCTGTCGGAAGTCGTATCGGGCGTGGTGGACGACGCGCGCTACGAGGCGGCGGGCCGGCGCCTGCGCATCGATTGGGAAACACCGGCGCCCATCCTGATCGCCGGCGACCGCGCCAGCCTGGCCAGCGCGATCGAGAACGTGCTGCGCAACGCCCTGCGCTTCGCGCCCGCCGAAAGCGTCATCCGCGTATGCTTGCTGACCAGCGCCACCGAGGCCAGCCTTGAAATCGAAGACCGCGGTCCGGGCGTCGCCACGCAGGAACTCGCGTCGTTGTTCGAGCCTTTCTATCGCGCGGGATCGGCCGCCGCCGCCCACACGCCAGGCGGCGGCGCGGGGCTGGGCCTATCGATTGCGCAAGCCGCGATCGCCGCGCACAAGGGAACGATATCGGCCCGTAACGTGGCGCCGCAGGGCCTGAGCGTGCGCATGGACCTGCCGCTGCTGACAACGCCAGCGTAAGACGACGGGCACGGCGCCCGGGTCGAGGACGTGGCGGTCAGTCCGCGTCGGCCAGGATGGCTGCGGGCAGCCTGGGCAACACCCGCATGGCATTCGCGGTCGTCGCGTGCGCCACCTGCCCCGGCGTGATGCCGCGCAGCTCCGCCAGCACCTCGGCAATACGTGCCAGTTCGCCGGGACGATTGCGGCGGTTGGGCTCGTGCAGCCAGGCGGGCGGAATGTCGGGCGCGTCGGTCTCAAGCACCAGATGCTCCAGCCCGACGTCCACCGCGTGCCGGCGAATCTGCAGCGCGCGCTCGAACGTCATCGCGCCGCCCATTCCCAGGGCAAATCCATGATCGATGAAGGCCTGCGCCTGCTGGGCGCTGCCATTGAACGCGTGCGCAATGCCGCCGATGCGCGGATGGCGGCGCAGGTATTTCAGCAGGATGTCCTGGGATTTGCGCACGTGCAGCAGCACCGGCAGGCCAAATTCGACGGCCATGCCCAGCTGCGCGGCGTAGAAGCGCTCCTGGCGCTCGCGCGGCTCGCCGGACGAAATTTCCGGCACGAAGAAATCCAGTCCGATTTCGCCAATGGCGACAAAGCGCGGATCGCCAAGCGATGCCTTGATCGCTTCGCGCAACGCGTCCAGATCGGCATCGTCAGCGCGTTGGACGTACAAGGGATGAATGCCCAGCGCATAGGCGCCGCCGGCGATGCTGGCGGCCAGGTCACGCACGATGGCGAAGTTGGCCCGTTCGATGGCCGGAATCACGATGGCCTGGACGTCGGCGCGGGCGGCGTGGTCCGCGACCTCGGTGCGGTCGGCATCGAATTCAGCGGCGTCCAGGTGGCAATGGGTGTCGATGAGCATGGGCGTGTCCTCCGAATGCGGATTATCCGCCCGCGGCCGCCGTGCGGACCAGCGACCGGCGGCTTTCGCTGCGGACCGGGCTAGCCGGACACCAGGCGGCCGTTTTCCATCAGCAACTGACGGTCGGCGCGGGCGGCAAGTTCGGGATCGTGCGTCACGATCGCAAATGCCGTGCCCGACTCCTGGTTCACCCGGGTCAGCAATTCGAACATGTTGTGGGCGGTGTGGCGGTCCAGGTTGCCCGTGGGCTCGTCGGCCAGGACGCACACCGGTCGCGTCACCAGGGCACGCGCCAGCGCCACGCGCTGGCGTTCGCCGCCCGACAACTGCCCCGGAAAGTGGCCTTCACGGGCCGACAGCCCCACCAGGCCCAGGACTTCGCGCGCGGCCTCGCGCGCCTTGTCGCGGTTCTCGCGGCGCACGATCAGCGGCATCGCCACGTTGTCCAGCGCGGAAAACTCCGCCAGCAGATGGTGGAATTGGTAGACAAAGCCCAGGCTGCGGTTGCGCACCGCGCTTTTCCGCGATTCGGACAGCCCGATGCCCAACTGGCCATCAACGGTGATCGAACCGCTGGTGGGCACGTCGAGCAGTCCAAGGATATGCAGCAAGGTGCTCTTGCCGGATCCCGAGGCACCCACGATGGCGACCATCTCGCCGCGCGCGACGGACAGGCTGACGTTGCTGAGCACTTCGATGCGGGCGGGGCCTTCGTCGTAGACCTTGACGATATTCTCGGCCTGCAGTGCCGGGGTGGCGCCGGCCTGGGGCGTGTGCGTCGGGGAATCAATCATGGCGCAGCACCTGTGCGGGTTGCAGGCGCGAGGCGCGCCAGCTCGGATACAAGGTCGCCAGCAGGGACAGCACCAGCGAGGTCACGCCGATGGTGACGATGTCACCCACCTGGGGATCGGACGGCAGCGCGCTGATGAAATAGATCTCGCGCGGCAGGAAATGCACGCCCAGCATGCGCTCGATGAACGGCACGATCACATCGACGTTGTAGGCGATGGCAATGCCGCCGGCCACGCCCAGCAAGGTGCCGATCACGCCGATCAGCGCGCCTTGCACCAGGAAGATGCGGGCCACTTCGCCCGGCCCCGCGCCCAGCGTGCGCAGGATGGCGATGTCCGATTGCTTGTCCTTGACGGCCATGACCAGCGAGGACAGCAGGTTGAACGCGGCCACGGCCACGATCAGCGCCAGGATCAGGAACATCATCCGCTTTTCGGTCTGGACCGCGGCAAACCAGGTGCGGTTGTTGCGCGACCAGTCGCTGGCCATGACATAGGGCGGCAGGACGTTGCGCAGCTCGGCCGCCACCTCGGGCGCCTTCTGCATGTCGGCGATGCGCAGGCGCACGCCGGCGGTGCCGCTTTCGCGGAAAACGCGGGCGGCGTCTTCGTTGTCGACGAATGCCAGCGAGGAATCGTATTCATAGTGGCCGGACGAGAACACGCCCACCACGGTGAACTGACGCATGCGCGGCGCGAAACCGGCCGGGCTGATCGAGCCCTGGGGCGCCATCATCAGCAGCGTGTCGCCCACCTTGACGCCCATGCCGTCGGCCAGTTCATTGCCCAGCACCACGCCGAAGCCGCCGGGTTTCAGGTCGGTCAGCTTGCCCGACACCATTTGCCGGGGCAGGTCCGACACATTGCCCTCGGTGGCCGGATCGATGCCGCGCACCTGAACGCCGCGCAGCGCCTGGCCCCTGACCAGCATGCCCTGCGCCGCGACGAAGGGCGCGCCCGCCTTGACCTCGGGGTTGCGCTCGGCGGCGGTGGCAAACTGTTGCCACTGCTCCAGCACCCGTTCGGGCGACGCGCCGGGAAGGTAGAGTTCGATGTGCGGCAGCACCGACAGCATGCGATCGCGCACTTCTTTCTGAAAGCCGTTCATCACGGACAGCACCACGATCAGGGCGGCGACGCCCAGCGCGATGCCCGCCATGGAGCTGGCGGCGATGAAGGAGATGAAGCGATCGCGGCGGCCGCGTCGCTGGCGGATACGGGCAAGACCCGCATAGCGGGCGCCGATCCAGAGTTCGTAGGGTATTTTCAGCACGTGCGCATTATTGCATTAACCGTCCGCAAATCGCCGCGCGGATGTGCGGATCCTAGACCAGCCGTGACAACGTATGGCAGTTCCGGAAGGCGCTAAGTTCCCCATGCCGCCGCGGACTACAATCGCGCCCATGCTGATCGTCATTCCGGGCGCGTTGCCCTCCCTTCCCGTCGCCGCCGAACTGGCCAAGCTCCTGCCCGAGCGCGCGCCCACCCTGCACGGCTGGCTGCAGGCCGCGGCCGCCCGTCTGCAGGCTTACGACCTGCGCGCCCACGGCTGCACGGCCTTCGAATCCTGGCAACTTGCACGCTCGGGGTACGCCGCCGAGCCCGGCCTGCTGCAAAGCGCGGGCCTCGGCCCGCTGCTGGCCGCAGAACAGTCCAGTGCCTCGCCGCAAGAGCCCGTCTGGCTCTGCGAGCTGGTTCATCTTGCCCTGGGCGCGGACCAGGCCTCGTTGCTGGATCCCGCCTTGATGGACCTGACGGAATCCGAAACGGCCGCCCTGCTGGAGACCGCCCGCCCCCTCTTTGACGGCACCGGCTTCTCGGTCGAGCCGCTTTCGCCCCAGCGGTGGCGGCTGCGCCTGCCGGCGGACCTGCGCCCCCAGACGGCCAGCCCGGCAGCAGTGGCGGGAAAGCGCCTGAATGACTGGTGGCGCCAGGATGCAGAAGCGCGTCCGTGGCGGCGCCTGCTCAATGAGATCCAGATGGCGTGGCACGAACACCCCGTCAACGATGACCGGGCCGCGCGCGGCCTGCCGCCCGTGAACGCCCTGTGGCTGTATGGCGGCGGCACGCCCTGGACGGCGGCGCCCGCCAGCCCGGCCCAGGTGCTGACGGAACTGGACGCGCCGCAACGCGCCGGCGACTGGGCCGCCTGGCTCGACGCGCTGGCTGACCTGGACGCGCGCCATCTGCGCCCGCTGGCGGCCGCCAAAGGCCTGCCCGCCACGCCTATCGAACTGCTGCTACTGGGCGATGACCGCCAGGCCGCCCTTGACCTGAAACCGCGCGGGGGCCTGCTCGGCTTGCTGCCCGCGCCCAAGAAGAACTGGAGCGCCTGGTGGTCTCACCCCGCTTAACGATCCGTCCGGCCGACCTGGCCGCCTGCCACATCCTCGAATCCTCCGGCATCCATCCGCTGCTGGCCCGCCTGTGGGCCGCGCGCGGCGTGACCCATCCCGACCAGACCCGCCTCGCCTGGCCGTCCCTGCTGCCGCCGGCCGGCCTGACACACTCGGCGCACGCCGCCGCCGTCCTGGCCGACGCCATCCAGGCGGGCAAGAAGCTGCTGATCGTGGCCGACTACGATTGCGACGGCGCCACCGCCTGCGCGGTCGGCCTGCGCGCGCTGTCGGCCATGGGCGCGGATGTCGACTTCCTGGTGCCCAACCGGTTCGAAACCGGCTACGGCTTGTCGCCTGCCGTGGTCGAGCTGGCCTGCCGCCACCGCGCCGGCAAGCCCGACATCATCATCACCGTGGACAACGGTATCGCCAGCGTCGACGGCGTGGCCGCCGCCAATGCCGCCGGCATCGGCGTCGTCATCACCGATCACCACCTGCCGGGCGACACCCTGCCCGAGGCGCTGGCGATCGTGAATCCCAACCAGCCGGGCTGTGGCTTTCCGTCCAAGAATCTGGCCGGGGTGGGCGTCATCTTCTACATGATGCTGGCGCTGCGCGCCGAACTGCGCCGCCGCGGCGTGTATGCCCCCGACGGCGGCCCGCGCCTGGACGCGCTGTCCGACCTGGTTGCGCTGGGCACCGTGGCCGACGTGGTCAAGCTCGATGCCAACAACCGCCTGCTGGTCACGCAAGGCCTGCAGCGCATGCGCAGCGGCCGCCTGCAGCCGGGACTGCGCGCGCTCTTCGCCGTCGCCGGCCGCGAGCCGCGCAGCGCCAACGGCTTCGACCTCGGTTTCGCGCTGGGTCCGCGCATCAACGCCGCGGGCCGCCTGGCCGACATGAGCCTGGGCATCGCCTGCCTGACCACGGAGGACGAGGCGCAGGCGCTGGAAATGGCGCGTGAATTGGACAACATCAACCGCGAACGCCGCACGATCGAAGCCGAGATGCGCGAGCAGGCGCTGGCCGCCATGGAAGCGCCCGACGCTGCCGCGGGCGCAACCGTCTGCGTGTTCGACCCGGGCTGGCACCAGGGCGTCGTGGGGCTGGTCGCCTCGCGCCTGAAGGAAAAATTCTGGCGTCCCACCCTGGCCTTCGCGCCCGCGGGCGACGAAGAGATCCGCGGCTCCGGCCGATCGATCCCCGACGTGCACCTGCGCGACGCGCTGGACCTGGTGTCCAAGCGCCATCCCAACCTGATCCGCAAGTTCGGCGGCCACGCGATGGCAGCCGGCCTGACGTTGGGCAAGGCTGATTTCCCGGCCTTCGCCCCCGCCTTCGACGCTGCGGTGCGCGAACTCACCGGACGCGACACCTTCGAACCCGTCATCGAAACCGACGGCTCGCTGGAAACGGGCTACGCCAACGCCGACGTGGCCGGCATGCTGCAACAGCAGGTGTGGGGTGCGGGCTTTGCCGCCCCCCTGTTCCTGGACGAATTCACCGTGCGCAACCAGCGGCTGGTCGGCGAAAAGCACCTGAAGCTGTCCCTGGAACGTGGCCACCAGCGCTTTGACGCCATTTGGTTCGGCCACGACCAGTCGCTGCCGGAACACATACAGGCGGCGTACCGTCTGGAACAAAACGTGTGGAACGGGATGGTGTCGGTGCAACTGGTGATCGAACACGCCGGATAAGGGCGCGACATTGTCTGACACCCCATCAGGCACAGTCCGCGCAAAAGGTCTGACACCCTCTGAGCCGCCGGCCCAAGCCGACGCGCCTCTCCCCAGGGAGTCAGACACCTATGAGACACCGCCTCCCAGCGGCGCTACTTATTCACCAGCTTCGCCGGCTGCGCCAGCGCCACCAATGCACCCACCACCAGGCAGCCGGCCAGCATGTACAGCCCCGTGTTCGTCGTGCCGGTCATGTCCTTCAACCAGCCCACCAGATACGGGCTGACAAAGCCGGCCAGATTCCCCACC
The DNA here is from genome assembly GCF_029866465.1 of Achromobacter mucicolens. NCBI lineage: Bacteria > Pseudomonadati > Pseudomonadota > Betaproteobacteria > Burkholderiales > Alcaligenaceae > Achromobacter > Achromobacter mucicolens. Next base: position 3,280,450 of record NZ_CP123364.1, read on the forward strand.
GAGTTGATCAGCGCAATGCCCGCAGCCGCCGCCGTGCCGCCGAGCAGCGCTGTCGGCAGGCTCCAGAACAGCGGCAGGACCGTGCAGATACCGATGTTGGCCACCGTCAGCGCCAGAATCGCCAGCACCGTATTGCCGCTCCACACCGCCGACAGGAACAGCCCCACCGCGCCAAACAGCGCCGGCAATGCCACGTGCCAGCGGCGCTCGCGCTGCCGGTCCGAATTGCGCGAGATCAAGATCATGCCGATCACGGCGAACAGGTTGGGCACCGCCGTCAGCAGACCGATCGCCAGCGGACTCTGCACGCCGGTGTTCTTGATGAGGCTGGGCATCCAGAAGCCCACCCCATACAGCCCCATCACGAACGAAAAGTAGATCAGCGCCATCGCCCACACCCGCGGCTTGGTCAACGCGGCGCGGATCGGCGGATCTTCCTTTTGCTGTTCCTCGGCCGCAATGTTGCGGATCAGCACGGCCTTTTCATTGGCCGTCAGCCACTTGGCCTTGTTGATGCGGTCGTCCAGATAGATCAGCACCAGCACGCCGATCACCACCGACGGAATCCCTTCCAGCAGGAACAGCCACTGCCAGCCCGACAGGCCGTGGTCGCCGTGAAAGGTCGCCATGATCCACCCGGAAATCGGGCCGCCGATGAGGCCGGACATAGGCACGGCGGTCATGAAGAACGTGGTGATGCGTCCGCGCCGGGCGGCCGGGTACCAATAGGTCAGGTACAGGATGATGCCCGGGAAGAAGCCCGCCTCGGCCGCGCCCAGCAGGAATCGCAGCAGGTAGAACATATGCACGCTGGTCACGAACATCATGCAGGCCGAGATGATGCCCCACGTGATCATGATCCGGGCGATCCAGATCCGCGCCCCCACCTTGTGCAGGATGATGTTGCTGGGAATCTCGAAGAGGAAGTAGCCGATGAAGAAAATACCGGCGCCCAGCCCATACACCGTTTCGCTAAATTGCAGTTCCTGCAGCATCTGCAGCTTGGCGAATCCCACGTTCACGCGGTCCAGGTACGCCACCACGTAGCAGACCACCAGCAGCGGCACCAGCCGCCAGCCCACCTTGCGGTAGATCCGGTCCTCTTCGTTGGCGTCGAGCGCCGGCGAGAGCCCGGGGGGCATCGTGTTTTCCATCACTGTCTCCATTCCTCTGGCGGGATAGGCCGGCGCGGGCCGGCGTTGTCGCGGTCCGCGCCCCAAACGGGGACATCGCGGCCATCAGGCAAGGCTAGAGCCGTCGGGTTGACAAAAAACTGAACAACTGGAATTGCCCCCGCGTAACCCGGGAAACAGGACCCGCCACCCGTGCCCGCGATGCACGCCCGCGAACAGGCTCCATCCACGGTAAAATGCCAGGTTTCGCACAAAGTCATCAGGACAGGATCATCATGGAAGCCGAACGTCAGAACCAGCTCGCAGCCCGCCTCGCCGACTACGCGGAGCGCGAACAGGCTCTACGGAGGTATCTTTGACTACGATGCCAAAGCTGAACGCCTCCAGGTCGTAAACGCCGAACTCGAAGACCCGGCCGTCTGGAACGACCCCAAGCACGCCCAGGATCTGGGCCGTGAAAAGAAATCGCTCGAGGACGTGGTGGAAACGCTCACGAGCCTGGGCGCCGGCGTGGCCGATTCCCAGGAACTCTTCGAAATGGCCGCCGCCGACGATGACGGCGACACCCTCGAAGCGATCGAACTGGACGCCGACGCCTTCCAGGAAAAGCTCGAAGCCCTGGAATTCCGCCGCATGTTCTCCAACCCGGCCGATCCCCTGAACTGCTTCCTGGACATCCAGGCGGGCGCGGGCGGCACGGAAGCGCAGGACTGGGCGTCGATGCTGCTGCGCCAATACCTCAAGTACGCCGAACGCAAGGGCTTCAAGGCCGAGATCCTTGAAGAATCCGATGGCGAAGTCGCGGGCATCAAGTCGGCCACGATCAAGATCGAGGGCGACTACGCCTTCGGCTACCTGCGCACCGAAACCGGCGTGCACCGCCTGGTCCGCAAGAGCCCATTCGACTCCTCGGGCGGCCGTCACACGTCGTTTGCCAGCGTCTTCGTGTATCCGGAAGTCGACGATTCCTTCGAGGTCGAAGTGAACCCCGCCGACCTGCGCGTGGACACCTACCGAGCCTCGGGCGCGGGTGGTCAGCACATCAACAAGACCGACTCGGCCGTGCGCCTGACGCACATCCCGACGGGCATCGTCGTGCAGTGCCAGAACGACCGTTCGCAGCACCGCAACCGCGCCGAAGCCATGCAGATGCTGAAGTCCAAGCTCTACGAACTGGAAATGCGCAACCGCATGGCCGAGCAGCAGAAGCTAGAAGACTCCAAGACCGACGTGGGCTGGGGCCACCAGATCCGTTCGTACGTGCTGGACCAGAGCCGGATCAAGGACCTGCGCACGAACGTCGAAATCTCCAACACGCAGAAAGTGCTGGACGGCGACCTGGATCCCTTCATCCAGGCCAGCCTGAAGCAAAACGTCTAAGTTCCGCGATTCTTCCCGCTTTTACGCACCCAGAGGTCCACGAATGTCCGACACCATTGCTATTCTCACCGGCGCTTCGCGCGGCATCGGCGCCGCCATGGCGCGCGGCCTGGTCAAACCCGGCACCCGCCTGATTACCCTGGCGCGCCGCGAAGACCCCGAGCTCGCCGCCCACGCGCGCTCGCAGGATGTGCAGCTGGAACAACTGTCCGTGGACCTCTCGGACTTGAAAGCGGCCGAATCCGCGGCCGAACGCATCTGCGCCGCGCTGCCGCGCGACGCTAAGCGCTATCTGCTGATCAACAACGCGGGCACGGTGCATCCGGTGGCGCGCACCGACGAACTCACCGACGGCGCGGCCATCACCGCCGCCTTCAACCTGAACGTCACTGCCGTCATGCTGCTCACGGCGCGGTTCCTCGCCGCCGTCGCTGACATCAAGGCCGACCGCCGCATCCTGAACATCTCCTCCGGCGCGGGCCGCAATCCCAACGCCGGCTGGGGCGTGTACTGCGCCACCAAGGCCGCGCTCGACATGCACGCCCGCGTCGTCAAGCAGGAACAAGGTGCCGACGGCGCCCGCATCGTCGCGCTGGCCCCCGGCATCGTCGACACCGACATGCAGGCCGCCATCCGCGCAAGCGACCCCGAAAGCTTCCCCGCGCTGGCCAAGTTCCAGGACTTCCATGCCACCGGCAAGCTGTCCTCGCCCGCCAACGTAGCCTCCCGCATCCTCGCCTACCTGGATCGCGAAGATTTCGGCACGACCGAAATCGACGACATCCGCAATTACGACTGATCCCCCGACCATGACCGACCACTCGACCACTCCGGCACCCGCCCAGGATGAAAACCGCTTGATCGCCGAACGGCGTGCCAAGCTGGCCAAACTGCGCGAAGCCGGGGTCGCGTACCCCAACGATTTCGTCCCGGACGCCCGCGCCGCGGCCCTGCATGACAAGTACGACGGCCAGGAGCAGGAAGCCCTGGCCGCCGCCGCGGTCAACGTCAAGGTCGCCGGCCGCATGATGCTCAAGCGCGTCATGGGCAAGGCCAGCTTCGCCACGCTGCAGGACAGCACCGGCCGCATCCAGATCTACCTGGACCGCGGCACGCTTGGCGAAGACGTCTACGCCGCGTTCAAGCAGTGGGACATCGGCGACATCATCGCGATCGAAGGGTCGGTCTTCAAGACCAACAAGGGCGAACTGTCGGTGCACGCCGCCTCTGCCCGCCTCTTGTCCAAGTCGCTGCGCCCCCTGCCCGACAAGTTCCACGGCGTCGCCGACCAGGAACTGCGCTACCGCCAGCGCTATGTCGACCTCATCATGACCGACGCCACGCGCCGCACCTTCGAGGCGCGCAGCAAGGCCGTGGGCAGCATCCGCCAGTTCATGCTGAACGCGGGCTTCCTCGAAGTCGAAACGCCCATGCTGCACCCGATCCCGGGCGGCGCGGCGGCCAAGCCCTTCGTCACGCACCACAACGCGCTGGACATGGAAATGTTCCTGCGCATCGCACCCGAGCTCTACCTCAAGCGCCTGATCGTCGGCGGCTTCGAACGCGTGTTCGAAGTCAACCGCAACTTCCGCAACGAAGGCGTGAGCCCGCGGCACAACCCCGAATTCACGATGATGGAGTTCTACGCAGCCTTCGCGGACTACCGCTGGCTCATGGACTTCACCGAAGAGCTGATCCGCCAGGCCGCCATCTCGGCCACCGGCAGCGCCGTCCTGACCTACCAGGAACGCGAGCTGGACCTGTCCAAGCCCTTCGACCGCCTGACCATCTGCGAAGCCATCCTCAAGTACACCGACGGCTACACCCAGGCCCAGCTCGACGATCCGGCCTTCGTGCGCGCCGAACTGAAAAAGCTGGGCGCCGACGCCGACGGCCCCGTGCTGTCGCGCGCCGGCCTGGGCGCGCTGCAACTGGCGCTCTTCGAAGAGACCGCCGAAGCCAAGCTCTGGAACCCCACCTACATCATCGACTACCCGGTCGAAGTCTCGCCGCTGGCGCGCGCCTCCGATACCCGAGAAGGCATCACCGAGCGCTTCGAGCTCTTCATGACCGGCCGCGAAATCGCCAACGGCTTCTCCGAGCTGAACGACCCCGAAGACCAGGCCGAGCGCTTCCGCTCGCAGGTCGAAGCCAAGGACGCCGGCGACGAGGAAGCCATGTTCTACGATGCGGACTACATCCGCGCCCTGGAATACGGCATGCCCCCGACGGGCGGCTGCGGCATCGGCATCGACCGCCTGGTCATGCTGCTGACCGACAGCCCCAGCATCCGCGACGTCATCCTCTTCCCGCACCTGCGCCGTGAAGACTGATCGTCGGCGCGCGTCATGATCTTCAAGATCCTGATGCTGCTGCTGGTCGTGGCGGGGCTGGTCTACTGGATCAAGCAACCCCGCCGCGTCCAGCCGGGCGCGCCCTACCGGTCCGCGCCCGTGCGGCGGCCGGCGTTCATTGCCTTGTGCGTGGCCACCGCCATCTCGCTCATCGCCGCGATCCTGACCGCCCTGCTCTGGATGGGCGGCGTGGCTGGCGGCGTCACGGGCGGCGGTTATCACGGCGAAGCCGATTTCCTCTTGCCCGTCGCGGCCTCGCTGCTGGCGCTGTCGGTCGCCTGCGCCGTCGGCGCCTTCATCAAGCGGCGCGGCTAGGCTCCACCGGCCACCTGCCCGCCCCCGCGGGCAGCGCCGGCAACGCCGCCTGCAACATGGCGTCGATGAACGCGGCGGGGGCCAGCCGCCCGCCCGGCTTGTACCATTGGACCGTCAAGTTCATCGCGCCCAGCACGCATCGCTTGATGACGCGCGCATCGCCCCGCAGCAACCCCGCCTGCACCGCCCCCGCCACCACGGACTGCCACATCGCCTCGTAGCGGTCGCTCAGCACCTTGACCGACGCCTGGCTGGGCGCCGACAGGCTGCGCCATTCGTACACCAGCGCGTTCATCGCATCCCCGCCCGCGCCGTGCAGCATGCTCCACATATGCACACGGAACAGCGCCGCCAGGCGGTCTGCCGGCACGGCATAGCAGTCCAGCGCCTTCTCGCCCAGGTCGATCACCTCCTGGATACCGTTGTTCATCACGGCGACCAGAATCTCTTCCTTGCTGCGGAAATGGTGGAACAGGCTGCCCGACTGCAACCCCACCGCCTTGGCCAGCTCACGCACCGTCGTGCGCTCATAACCGCGCTTGCTGAAGAGCCGGCCGGCCGCCAGGACCAATTCCTGGCGCCGCTGCGTCTCCGCGCCCTCGTCCCGCGACACAGCGGTCCCGGTCTTGTCCATGCAGGTCAAACCCTCTGGATGATGGTCGCGGTCGCCATGCCGTGGCCGATGCACATGAGCTGCATGCCCAGCTCGCCTTCGGTCGCCTCCAGCCCCGCCAGCATCTTGGCCATCAGGCCCGCGCCCGTGGCGCCCAGCGGATGGCCGTGCGCAATCGCGCCGCCCCATGGATTCACGCGCGTCAGGTCCGCGCCCAGTTCGCGCTGCCAGGCCAGCACCACGCTTGCAAAGGCCTCGTTGATCTCGATCCAGTCGATGTCCTCCAGCGCCAGGCCCGCACGCGCCAACGCCTGCTGCGCCGCGGGGATCACGCCCGTCAGCTGCATGACGGGGTCCGAACCCACCGCCACACGCGCCAGGAAGCGCGCCCGGGGCCGCAAGCCATCGGCCAGCGCCGCGTCCTTATCGCCCAGCAGCACCGCCGCCGCGCCATCGGCGAGCTGGCTGGCGTTGGCCGCCGTCACGCCGCCCTCGCCCGGCGCGCGCATTGCCGGCGCCATGGCCGCCATCCGGGCGGCGTCCGTCGTTTCGCGGATGCCTTCGTCGCGGCGCGCGGCTTGCGCCGGGCCCGGCAGCAGCTCGGCATGCAGCCCCGCGCTGGCCGCCGCCCACGCGCGCGCGTGACTCTCGCGCGCCCACGCGTCCATGTCGGCCTGCGACAGCCCGCATTGGCTGGCGATGCGCTCGGCGCTCTCGATCTGGTGAATCAGCGGATAACGCGCCAGCAACGCCGGGTTCAGCGATTCGAATCCCCGGAATTCGCTTTGGCCCAGCGTCACATCCAGGAACATCGGCACGCGGCTCATGCTCTCGACGCCGCCGGCGACCACATAACGCATGTCGCCCGCGGCGATGGCCTGCGCGCCAAAGTGCACGGCCTGCTGGCTGGACCCGCACATGCGGTTCAGCGCCACCCCCGGCACGCGCTCGGGCAGCCCGGCCAGCATGGCGGCCAGCCTGCCGATGTTGGCGCCCTGCTCGCCCGCCTGGCTGACACAGCCGGCGATCAGGTCCTCAACCTTGTCGCCCGGCAGGCCCGCGCGCGCCAGCAGCGCATGCACGGTGTCCGCCAGCAGCGAGTCGGGGCGGGTCTCGGCCCACCATCCGCCGCGACGCCCGAACGGCGTGCGCACGGCTTCCAGGATCACGGCTTGGTTCATGCCGTCGTCTCCTCAACATAGAGCGATTCGATTTCGTTGGCGTAAGCGCGGTAGATGCTGGCGCGCCGCACCTTCATCGTTGCAGTCACTTCGCCGTCGTCGTGGTCCAGTTCCTTGGTCAGCAGATGAAATCGCTTGATCTGCGAAACGGGCGCCAGCCCGGCGTTGGCGCGCGTGACCTCCTGCTGGACCAGTTCGCGCACCTGCGGGCATTCCGCCAGCGACCGGAAATGCGTGAACGCGATGCGCCGCGATTCGGCCCATTTGCCCACGGTGTCGAATTCCAGCTGGATCAATGCCGTCACGTACTTCCTGCCGTCGGCAATGACGATGCACTCTTTCACATACGGACTGCCCTTGACCGCGTTCTCGATCTCGGACGGCGTCAGGTTCTTGCCCCCCGCCGTGATCATGATGTCTTTGAGCCGGTCCACGATGCGCACGCGCCCGTCTTCCTGCGCCACGACGTCGCCCGTGTGCAGCCAGCCGTCACGCACGGTGTCCGCGGTCGCCTCCGGGTTCTTGTAGTAGCCCTGGAACACCATGTCGCCACGCACCAGCAGTTCGCCGGATTCGCCGATGCGCCATTCCACGCCCAGGATCGCCTCGCCCACCGTGCCCACCTTCACGCGGTCCGGATGCTGTCCGAAGATCATGCCCGCCGACTCCGTCAGGCCATACACCTCGATCAGCGGCACGCCCAGCGTGCGAAAGTAGCGCACCACGTCCGGCGGAATCGGCGCGGCGCCTGTCATTGCCACCCGCACACGACGCAGGCCAATGAAATTCTGCAGCGCGCGCAGCACCAGCCAGTACCACAGCCAATGCGTCAGCCGCTCGCCCACGCGATACTGCGCGGGGGATTTCTCCAGAAACTGCGCGCACTGTGCCAGCGCATTGCGGTACAGCCACTGCTGCAACCGGCCGGCCTCCTGCATCTTGATCGAGATCGCGGCGTGCAGTTTTTCCCAGATGCGGGGCACGCCCAGGAAAATCGTCGGCGCGACTTCGCGCAGGTCCTCCTGCACGGTGCGCAGCGACTCGCCAAAATTCACCTGCGTGCCCAGGTAGATGGGCACGAACGTGGACAGCATCTGCTCGGCAACGTGACACAGCGGCAGGTACGACAGGTGCACGCTGGACGCATCCATCGACAGGCGATCGGCGATGCCCGGCGCCACGCCGCGCATGTTGCGGTAGCTCAGCATCGCGCCCTTGGGCTTGCCGGTGGAACCCGACGTGTAGATCATCAGCCCGGTGTCGTCCAGGCGCTGCCCGTCCAGCATCGTGTTCAGCGCGGCCAGCTCCACGGTTTCGCGCTGGCCGCCATCGGCCTCGACTTCGGCAAAGGTCACGATGCGCGCCCGATCCGCCGCGCCATACGCGCGCAGACCCTTCGTTTCAATGACCACGATGCGGCGCAAGTTCGGCAGCCGGTCCGCCACGTGCAGCACCTTGTCGGTCTGCTCCTGGTCTTCGCAGACCACCAGTTCGACGTCCGCATGCGCCAGCACGTAGCCCATTTCTTCGGCCGGGCTTGTGGAATAGACGCCTACCGCCACGCCCCCGGCCGCGCACGCCCCCATCTGCGTCAGCAGCCACTCCACCCTGTTGTCCGAGACGATCGCGACCCGGCCGCCCGCGCTAAGCCCCAGCGCGCGCAGTCCCAGCCCCACGCGGCATGCGCGCTGCCAGTACTGGTCCCAGGTCAGCGGCTTCCAGATGCCAAAGTCCTTCTGCCGGATGGCAACCGCCGACGGCTGGCGGCGCGCCTGCTCGCGCAGCATCTGCGGCAGCGTCAGTTCAGGCCAGGCGCCCGGATCCCTGTGCGCGTCCATCATGACAGCCAGCGCTTGCGGCGCTTGTAGTGCTTGATGTCGCGAAAGCCCCGGGCCTCGCCCGTTCCGCCCACGCCCAGATAGAACTCGCGCACGTCGGGATCCGCCGCCAGCTTGTCGGCCGAACCGTCGATCACCACCTTGCCCGTCTCCATGATGTAGCCGTAATGCGCCACCGCCAGCGCAACCGAAGCGTTCTGCTCCACCAGCAGCATCGACACCCCCTGTTCGATATTGATGCGCGCGATGATCGAAAAAATGCTCTCGACCAGCATGGGCGACAGGCCCAGCGATGGCTCGTCCAGCAGCATCAGCGTGGGCTGCGCAATCAGCGCGCGCCCGATGGCCAGCATCTGCTGTTCCCCGCCGGACAGATAACCTGCCAGTCCGCGCCGCCGCTCGAAAAGCCGCGGAAAGTAGCCGTAGACCAGATCGAAGTCCGCGCGCGCGGCGGGCCTTCCGGTCAGCGCATAGGTTGCCGCCACCAGGTTTTCTTCGACGGTCAGGTCTTCGAACACGCGGCGCCCTTCCATCACGTGCGCCAGGCCCGACCGCACCAGGTTCTGCGGCTTGATGCCCGCCGTGTCGCCGCCAGCGAACACGATCTGGCCGCGCACCAGTTCCCCGTCCTCCAGGTCCAGCAGACCGGATACCGCCTTGAGCGTGGTGGATTTGCCAGCCCCGTTGCTGCCCAGCAGCGCGACGATGCTGCCGGCCGGCACCGACAGGGACAAGCCGCGCAGCACCTGCACCGCCTTGTTGTAGACGACCTCGATGTTGTTGATGTCGAGCACCGCCTTGGGCGGCGCGGCGGCGTTCATGCCTGAACGAACGCCCTGTCCTGCCACGTCCTGTCCCTGGTTCACGGCAGCCTCACTTGAGCACGATCCAGTCGGACGCCGGCACCATCTGCTTTTGCTTGACGTCCGCGCGATAGATCCGGCCCACCGGGATGGAGTTGCCCTTGATGGTGATCGGCACGCCGATCAGCCCGCCCGTATCGAAATCCTTGATGCCATCCAACGAGGCTTTCATGTTGGCGGCGGTCAGTTCCTTGCCCGCGTCCAGCGTACGCTTGGCGACTTCCGAGAACAGCATGGCGGCCAGGAATCCCTGCATGTAGCCCGTGCTCTGATACTGCGGCCGCATTTCGCGGATCTTCTTGAGCATCGGCGCGTCGGCGGCCTGATCGTAGTAGTAGCGGTACGGCATCACGCCCATGAAGCCCTCAGCGTCCTCGCCCATCTGCATCACGGTCGAGTTGTCCATCGTCCAGAACGTGCCCATGTAGCGCGTCTTCAGGCCCATGCGCTTGCCCTGCCCCACAAACTCGGGAATCGGCGCCAGCACGTAGCCGTGAAAGATGGTGAAGTCAGGGTCGGCGCGGCGCAGCTTGATGACCTCGGTCGACACGTCCACGCTGCCCGGCGGCGTCATGATCTCGGTAGCCACCTTCAGGCCCAGCTTCTCAGCCACCGCACGCGAACTGGCGATCGGATCGCGTCCGAACTCCGTGTCCGAATACACGAACGCCACCTTGGCGCCCGGCTGCTCCTTGGCGATGTAGCGCAGCAGGATGCCGAACATCTCGGTGTAGTCGGGCCCCAGCATGAACTGGGCGGGATACTTCGCCGGATCGTTCAGCTCGGTCGCGAAGGACGCGCCCGTCATCAGGATGTCGCCCGTGCGGTTCAGCTCGGCATTGATGGTCTTGGAAAAGCCGGTCGAATCGCCGTAGTAGAAGTTGACCTTGTTCTGGCTGGTGATCTTCTTGAACGCCGCCACCGACGCATCCACCTTGTAGGCCGTGTCCTCGGGCACGTAGCGCAGCTTGCGGCCCTTGATGCCGCCCTGGTCGTTGATGATCTTCACGTAGTCCGTGATCCCGGCGTGAATGCCCTGCCCGGCAAAGGCAAACACGCCGCTCAAGGGAATCGAGCCGCCCAGCACCAGGTCCTCGGCCGCCTGCGCCGCGGGCGCCGCCGCCAATGCCGCCGCCAGGCCCAACGGGGCCAACAACCTCGATAAACCGCTGCCTATCCGGATGCGCTTCATGGTTTGTCTCCTGGGTCTTATGGGTGGCCGCCGTCACGCCGCACGCATCGCGCTACGTACGGAAAGGCCAGAGGTGAAAGAATCGGCGCACGCGCCGCCAGATTTCCGCGAGCCCGTGCGGCTCGAAGATCAGAAAGCCCACGATCAGCAGGCCGAAAACGATGGTGCGCACCGGTGAGATCAGCCGCAGCGCATCGCCGCCCACGGGCAGCCAGCCGACAACAAGCTTCAGAAACTCCGGCACCATCGTCATGAAAAGCGCGCCCAGGATGGATCCCAGGATCGAGCCCATGCCGCCCACGATGATCGCCGCCAGAAAGAAGATCGACATGATGAGCGGAAAGCTCTCGGGCGTGACCACCCGGAAAAAATACGCCCACAGACCGCCCGCCACGCCGGCATAGAACGAGGACAGCCCGAACGAGAGCAGCTTGTAGCGCAGCAGGCGGATACCCAGCACCTCGGCGGAAATGTCGCGGTCGCGGATCGCGATGAACGCGCGGCCGATGCGCGTGCGAAAAAGATTCGCCGCGCCCAGCACCATCAGCACGGTCACGGGCACGATCAGCCAATAGATCTTGAAGGACGTATCCAGGTCCAGCCCCAGGATGCGCGCCGGCGGCACCTGCAACCCTGAGGTACCGCCCGTGAACTGCCAGTTCGCGAAGATGAAGTGCGCGATGAACGACGCGGCAATCGTCGAGATCGCCAGGTACAGTCCCTTCACCCGCAGCGAGGGAATACCCACCAGCAGCCCGCCCAACATCGCCACCACGCCGCCCGCCAGCAGATTCACCAGGACCGGCGTGCCCAGGTGCAGCTCCATGACTGCGACCGTGTACGCGCCAAGGCCCATGAACGCCGCCTGCCCCAGGCTGACCAATCCGGTGTAGCCGGTCAGGATGTTCAGCCCCGTAGCGCTGGCGATGTTGATCGCGACCAGGCACGCAAGATAAAGCCAATAGGCATTCGCCATGAAGGGAAACAGCACCAGCGAGGCCGCCAGCAGCGCCAGCCACAGGTGCTGCGTGCGCGTGTCGAAAAGCGCCTCGTCGGCCAGGTAGGTCTGTTTGGCGGTCGCGATACGCATGGATCAGAGCCTCTCGATTTCACGGGTGCCGAACAGGCCGTAGGGCCTGGCCATCAGCACCACGACCAGGACGACGAACGTGGCCAGCAGCTTGTACTCGCCGCCCAGATAGGCGCCCGCCCAGGCCTCCAGCAGCCCGATGAAGATGCCGCCGACCAGCGCGCCCGCGACGCTGTCCAGGCCACCCACGATCACCACCACCAGCACCGACAGCCCGAACACGCCCATCGACGACGAGATCCCGCCGATCGCGCCCACGATCACGCCGGACACCGCGGCGATGGCACCCGCCGTCACCCACGCCAGCGAAAACACGCGCGGCACATTGATGCCCATTGCATAGGCCGCGCCCTGGTCCGACGCCGTCGCACGCAGCGCCACGCCGCCGCGCCAGTAGCGAAACACCACCAGCACCAAGAGCGCCAGCACCACCGCCACCCAGAAGCCGTAGAACACCTTGGGCGCCACGAACGCCTCGCCCACCATGACCGGCGCGCGCGGCATGAATTCCGGCAGGCGCCGCTGGTCCGCCGTCCAGATAAGCTCGACTGCGCCGACCAGGATCGACGCCAGACCCACGGTAATCATGAAGACAGAGATCGGCGATTCGCCCAGCATCGGGCGTATGGTCAGCCGCTCGACGACGGCGCCCAGCGCGCCCGACACCACGACCGCGCCCGCGATGGCCAGCCAGATCGGCCACTCCATCCCCGATGCGAATGCATAGAACACGTACGCGCCCAGCATCAGAAATTCACCAATCGCAATGTTCACCACGCGGGTCGCCTTGTAGACGATCACGAACGCCAGCGCGGCCAGCGCATACAGGCCGCCGCTACCCAGTCCCGCCAGCGAAACTTCCAGGAAGAACAGCCAGTCCATCAGGCCGCCTCCCGCAGCCGCCGCCGCAAATCGCCCACGTCGCCCGCGCCCAGATACGCCTTGATGACTTCCGGATTGGACTGCACCTGCGCCGGCGTGCCGTGGGCAATCACCTGCCCGAAGTTCAGCACCACGACGTGATCGGACAGGTCCATCACCATGCCCATGTCGTGCTCGACCATCAGCACCGTCACGCCCCACTCGGCGCGCGCATCCAGGATGAAGCGCGCCATGTCATCGGTCTCTTCGCGGTTCATGCCCGCCACGGGCTCGTCCAGCATCAGCACCTTGGGCTGCATCGCCAGCGCCCGCGCCAGCTCAACCCGCTTCTGCAGCCCATACGACAGCGCCGCGACCGGCGCGTGGCGGATGTGATCGATCTCCAGGAAATCGATGATGCGTTCTTCGATGTCCGCCCGCAGCGCCATCTCCTCGCGGCGCGCGCGGCCCAGGTAAAAAAGCGCATCCAGCACATTGGTGCGCAGGTGCGCGTGGCGGCCCAGCTTGATGTTGTCCAGCACCGTCATGCCGCGAAACAGCGCGATGTTCTGGAAGCTGCGCGCCAGACCCAGCTTGGCGCGATCGGGCGCGTGCATGCGTGTGATGTCGCGGCCCTCGAAGTGGATCCGTCCCGCCGCGGGCTTGTAGAAACCGGAGATCGTGTTGAACAGCGAGGTCTTGCCGGCGCCATTCGGGCCGATGACCGTGGTGATGGAGCCCTGCTCCACGCGAAAGCCCACGTCGGTAAGCGCCTTGACGCCGCCGAACGCCAGCGTCACCCCATCGGCCTGCAACAAGGCAGGCCTGTCGGACTGATCCACCATTTGTCTCCCCGCTTTGATGCGAAGTTATTTTGCCGCCTGGGGCGGACATTTTTTACGACGGTGAACCTGGCGGCCCTGCGAGGCAGGAGATGCAACGAACCTGTCTTTACCTTCGCCAGTACAGCGCCGGAAAATCGTTCTATGCGTTACGCTAAGCGTGCTCAAAACCCAACCAAGCAAGCGCTTGGTTCAAAACATAGCATCGCGGTTTTTTGATCGACAGTTGGTATTTACCCGACAACGGAGACTCGCCATGACCCAGGAACCACCGAAGTTCCAGACGCTGTTGCTCGAGACCGACGGCCCCGTCGCCACGCTCACCCTCAATCGCGCGGACGCGCTCAACGCCATCGACGTGGCCATGGCGTGCGACCTGTTGCGCGCCGCGCAGTGGATCGAAACGTGCGACGCGGTGCGCGTCGTGCTGCTGCGCGGCACGGGCAAGGCATTCTGCGCGGGGGGAGACATCGGCATGTTCACCGGAGAGCCCGACAAGGTGCGCGCCACGCTGTCGGACCTGTTCACGCCACTGAATGCGTTCATTGCGCGCATCCCGCGCATGGACAAGGTCTGGCTCGCGCAGGTTCACGGCGTCGCAGCGGGCGCGGGCTTGTCGCTCGTCCTGGCCTGCGACCTAGCCATCGCCGATGCGGGCGCGCGCTTCATGACGGCCTACCTGAAGCTTGGCGCGACGCCCGATGCCGGCATGACGCATGGCCTCATGCGCGCCGCCGGCCCCAAGCGCGCACTCGATCTCCTCTTGCGTCATGACGCCTTCACGGCCGACGAGGCGCAGGCCTGGGGCATCATCACGCGCACCGCGCCTGCCAGCGAACTTGCTGCCGCGGGGCAAGCTTATGCCCAAGACATCGCCCGCCACGCGCCGCACGGCATTGCGGGCGCCAAGGCATTGCTGCGCAGCGCCGCGCACGCGCCGCTGGAAGCCCAGTTGGCCGAGGAAACGGCGCGCTTCCTGCAGTCGGCCGCACGCGCCGATTTCGCCGAAGGCGTGGCGGCGTTTCGCGAAAAGCGGCCGCCCCGCTTCACCGGCCAATAGCGTTAGCGCGTCTCGCCGACGCCTGCCCAGTCGGGCGCCCGCTTCTGCACGAAGGCGCTCAAGCCTTCGCGCGCCTCGGGCGTGGCCGCGGCGTTGCAGAACACTTCCACCGCCGTGGCCACCCGGCGCCGATACTCGTTGTCGTTGCTGTACACGAACGCGCGCCGGCCCATCGCCAGGACCTCCGGCGGCTTCTGCGCCAGCGACCGAGCCAGCGTGCGCGCCTCGTCCAGCAGTTCGGCCTCGGCGGCGACACGCGACACCAGCCCCATCGCCCGCGCCTCGTCTGCACTGAACGTGCGGCCGGTAAAGAGCAGATCGAACGCCCGATGCTTGCCCACCACCGCCGGCAGATGCACGTAGTGAATGGCGGGCAGCACGCCCACGTCGATCTCCGGGTAGCCAAACGTCGCGCTGTCGGCGGCGACGATCATGTCGCTGGAAATCGCCACCGTGATGCCGCCGCCGCGCACGGCGCCAGACACGACCGAAATCGATGGTTTGGTCAGGTTGAACTGCGCGTCATACAGCTTGATGTAGAGCCGGGTCAGCAACTCCCGCACACGAGCGGGCGTGCTTTGCAGCAGCTGCTTCATGTCCAGCCCGGCGCAGAATCGCCCGGGCAGGCTGCTGGCCAGCAGCACTGCCCGCACGCCCGCATCCGCGTTCGCCTTTTCCAGCGCATCAATCAGCGCGTCCAGCACACCCACGTCCAGCGCGTTGACGGGCGCATGGCATAGATGGATTTCCGCAATGCCATCGCGGACTTCGTAACGCACCGGAGTCATGCCGTTCCTTTATCGAAGGGGTGCTGCTGCACGCTGCCACTAACCAGCATCGCGGCAATCTCGCTTGCCTCAAAGCCCAGCTCCGCCAGGATTTCACGGCTGTGCTCGCCCAACATCGGCGCGGGCCGCGCGGCCTTGCGCGGCTGCCCCCCAAATCGCACGGGCAGGCCTATATTGCGCACTTCGCCTAGCGCCGGATGCTCGGTCGTCACGATCAGTTCGCGCGCCGCGACCTGCGGATGCGCCAGCGCCTGGTCCAGCGTATGGATGGCCGAACACGCGATTCCCTTTGGCTTGAGCAATGCCAGCCATTGCGCCACCGACCGCGTTTCGATGCGCGACTGCACCAGGGCGACGGTCGCGTCAAAGTTGCGGACTCGCTCGGCATTGGTCGCAAACGCCGGATCGTTCACATATTCCTGCAACCCCGCCGCCGCGCAGAAGCGCTGCCACTGCGCGTCATTGCCCACACCCAGCATGAGGTCGCCATCGGACGCGCGAAACGCCTGATACGGACACATGGCGGGATGGCCCGTGCCCATCCGGCGCGGCACCTTCCCCGTGCGCCAATAATTCTGCGCCATGTAAGTCATCAGCCCCAGCGACGTGTCCAGCAGCGACACATCCAGGTATTGCCCCTTGCCCGTCTGCCCGCGCTCGAGCAGCGCCGCCAGAATACCGCTCAGCGCAAACGAACCCGTGCCCAGATCCACCGGCGAAAAGCTGGCGCGCGCAAAATTGCCATCCGGCTCGCCCATCGTGCTGATCATGCCGCTGAAGGCCTGCAGCATGACGTCGTAGCCCGGCTCGTCGCCCATCGGCCCTTCACGGCCATAGCCCGAGATCTCGCAGTACACGAGACGCGGATTGAGGCGGCTCAGCGTCTCGTAATCCACGCCCAGGCGCGCTGCGGTCTTGCCGCCAAACCCCTGCAGCACGACATCGACCTGGCCGGCCAGGCGATGGACCACCGCCCGCCCCGCTTCGGTCTTCAGGTCCACCGCGAGGCTGCGCTTGTTGTGATTGACCGCCAGGAACGTCGCGGATTCGCCGGCCTCCTGCGGCAGCCACGCGCGCGTGTCGTCGCCGGTGCCCACCGGCTCCACCTTGATCACGCGCGCCCCCAGTTCGCCCAGATACTGCCCGCACAACGGTCCGGCCAGCACCTTGCTCAGATCCAGGACCGTGATGTTCTTCAATGGCGTCATGCAATGCCTGCCTTCCATGTTCACTGCTCCGCCTTCAGCCCGATCGTCTTCGCCGCCTGCGTCCATTGCGCGGTGTCCTGCTTGAAGAACTCGTCCAGCTTGGCCGGCGCCACCTGAAAGGCCTCCGCGCCCCGCTCCTGCATGGCCTGGCGGTAAGCGTCGCTGGCCACCACCTTCGCGACCGCGGCACGCAGTTTCTGCACCACGTCATCCGGCGTGCCGGCGGGCGTCTGCAGCGCGAACCAGAATTTCAGATCCAGGGCGGGATAGCCCGCCTCCTTCAGCGTCGGCACGTCCGGAAACAGCGGCGAACGCGCCGCCGACGTGATCGCCAACGCCTTGAGCCGGCCGCCTTGCACCTGGCCGATGCTGGTGGACATGCTGTCGAACAGAAAGTCGACCTGACCGCCGATCACGTCCGTCACGGCGTTGGCACTGCCTTTGTAAGCCACGCCCACGGCCTGAAAATTGGCCAGCTTCTGCAGCGAGGCGCCATACACGTGCGGCGAGCTGCCCGGGCCAAACGTGGCGTAGCTCAAGCCCTGCGGTGCGCTGCGCCCGCGCTCCACCAGTTCAGCCAGCGTCTTGACGGGCGTGCGCTCGGGGTTGACGACCAGCAGGTTCGGCATGGCGCCCGTCGTGCCAACGGGCACGAAATCCTTGGCCGGGTGCATCTTTGCGCTGGGGTACATCAACGGATTGATGGCCTGCATGGCCACCGTGTTGTGCATGAGCGTGTAGCCGTCGGCCGGGCCATTGAGCACGCTTTGATAGCCCACGTTCCCGCTCGCACCCGGCTTATTCTGCACGATGACCTGCTGGCCCAGTTCGCGCGCCAGCGGCTCGGCCACCAGGCGCGCGATGAAATCGGTCGGCCCGCCCGCGGAAAACGGCACGACCAGCGTGATGGGCTTGGCGGGCCAGGCATCTGCAAACGCGGGGGCCGACAGCGCCGCCGAAGCAAGGCAGGCAGCGAATAGTTTGTTGAGCATCATGTTGTCTCCTGTGATTTTTTCTTGGATGACGCTCATTATGGAAAGCGGATTGATATATTAGAAATACCGTTTAAATATGCAGGCCATAACAAAAATATGATGGCCCGCACCGTCCGGAGCCCTCTTATGTCCATGTCCATCCGTGCGATGCAGTGCTTTGTCGCCGTGGTTTCAACGGGTTCGATCAGCCGTGCGGCCGCCGCGTTGCACGTGGCCCAACCGGCGCTCAGCCTGCAGATCCGCAACCTCGAGGAAGATCTGGGCGTTGTGCTGCTGCATCGCAGCGCGCGTGGCGTCACGCCCACCGCCGCCGGTTCGCGGCTGCTGGCGCATGCGCGCGAAATCCTGGGCCGCATCGACGCGGCGCGCGCGGACGTGCGCGAAGACCTCAACGCCCCGCGCGGAACCGTATCGCTGGCAATGTCGATGTCGATGGCCAAGCTGCTGACCGTGCCGCTCCTGCGCTTTTCCCTCGCCCAATGGCCGGGCGTCTATCTGAAGATCATCGAATCCAGCACCGGCTACATTCCCGGCTTTGTCAGTTCGGGGCACGCCGACCTGGGGCTCACGTTCAGCGACGAGGCGTCGGTCGACCTTCGATTCCAGCATCTGATCGACGAAGAGCTGGTGGTGGTGTCGCCGCCCGCGGCAAAGCCCAGCAAGCGCGCGGTATCGAATCTCGCTGGGCTACCGTCCATCAGCCTGCGCGCGTTGTCGGCGCTGCCGCTGGTGTTGCCAGGCAATCCGCATAGCCTGCGCCGGCTGCTCGACCAATACCAGCAGCGCGAACAGGTGCAATTTCGCATCATTGCCGAGGCCAACGCCATTCCGCAGCTCATCGAGCTGGCGCAGGCCGGCGTCGCCAGTACGATCCTGTCTTACGAGGCCGTCCGCCAGGAAGCCGCCCGCGGCCTGGTCGTGCTGCGCCGGATCGCCAGGCCCAGGCTGACGCGTCCGGTCTTTCTGTGCCGCTCGGATGTCTTGCCGCTATCGATGGCGGCAGCGGCCGTCGCGGACCGCGTCGCTCGCATCATCACCGGCGCTGGCGCGGCCGCGACGCGCGCGTAGCGGTCAGATCCCGCGCTTTTCGACGGCTTGCGCCCAACGGCGCGCGACGGTGGGAGACGTGGCGCAGGTGGCGGACTCGGTCACCACACGCACCGCGCGTTCCAGCAACTGGATGTCAGCCTCGTGCTGGCGCGCGACGTGGGGGTCTTCGAAGAAGATGACGCGCTGGCATTGGTGCTCCAGCACCAATTCGGCAATCTGCGCATCGCCGCCCAGCGGGCCGCTGAGGTAACGGTGAACCCACGGCGTATCCTTGGGCCAGCCGCGCGACCAGGCCAGCTCGTTCAGGCGGCCGCCCGTCGTGCCCGTGGCCACGCGCCGCGCAAACCGGGACAGCACATCGAAGTGCTCGCTGGCAAAGGCCACCATTTCGTCCTTGAGCGCATCGTGGGCGATCATCGCCAGCGTCTGGCCCGAGAAATTGAAATGGCGCGACACGGACGCGTCCGGCGCCAGCCCCGCATGGATGCGTTCGACCTCCATCCACTCGATGGCGCCGGCCAACGTTGAAATGAAAGGCCGGCCATGCGTGATGCACTGCCGCTTGAGCGCAAGCGCTTCCGGAAAAATCGAGGACGGATCCACGGGATCGATCAGGTAGATCGCGCCGTCGAACGGCGCCTGGCCATCGCGGCCTTCGGTCACGCGCGCCACCAGCTTCATCAGGCCGCCCTCGCGGCCGTACGGGTAGCGGATCAGGCCGGAGTAGCCCTGCAGCATGCCCTCGCGCACGATCGCATCATGGGTGCGCCCCACCGTGTGCAACTGCACGCCCAGCTCGCGGATGGTGGACGAGCACGAACGCAGCCAGGTAAACAACGCGGCATCGGGGGTTTCGTGGTGCAAACGATTGGCGGCCAGGCCAAAACGCAGTTGGGCAGCGGGCATCGGTAGACTCGGCTGGAAAGGACAACAAACGGATCCCCGATGATACCGTGGCCTGCACGACGCCGGCATGTCAAACACGGCGGCAGACCATCGCCGGCCAACGGCACGGCGCGGCCACGCCCAAAAAAAACGCTCCCGGAAAGGGAGCGTTCTAGGCAAATCACGTTCAGTCGGCTTCGTCGATCCAGGCCATCTGAATGGCCTCCAGGATCTTCTCGCCGCAGTGCGCGGGATCGTCGGAAAAGTCCGGCAATGCCATGACCCAGTCGCGCAGCTGCGTGAAGCGCAGCGCCTTGGGGTCGACGTCAGGATGCGCGTCGTACAGCGCGGCGGCAATCTCGTAGGTGTCGGTCCACTTCATCAATGGCCCTCTTTGGCGTGATTGATCGTGTACTTCGGAATCTCGACCGTCAGGTCGGCGTCGCTTACCAGCGCCTGGCACGACAGCCGCGAGGTCGGGGTCAGGCCCCAGGCCTTGTCCAGCAGGTCTTCCTCGTCGTCCGTTGCGTCTTCCAGCGACGAATACCCTTGCTTGACCACCACATGACAGGTCGTGCAGGCGCACGACAATTCGCACGCGTGCTCGATATCGATGTGGTTATCCAGCAGCACACGGCAAATCGACACACCCTTGGGCGCGTCTTCGATCACCGCGCCTTCGGGACAGTAGTCGGGATGAGGCAATACAGTCAGTTTCGGCATAACTTCTTATCAGGCGATTTCGTCAAGTTTGCGGCCGGCAAGCGCGGCGCGGATACTGCGGTCCATGCGGCGCGCGGCGAACTCATCCGTCGCGGCCGACAGGGCCTGCACGGCTTGGGTCACGGTGTCCACATCCTGCGCCTGCTGCGCAGCAATGGCCCCTTGCAGGCATTCATCCACGCGCTTGCGTTCATCCGGGTCCAGCAGGTCGCCGTCGACGGCCAGTGCGGCCTGCACCGATTCCACCAGTTGACGCGCATCCACCTGCTGCTCGCGCAACATGCGCGCCTTCGCATCGGTGTCGGCCTGCGCCACGCTGTCGGCCAGCATCTTGGCGATCTCATCGTCGGACAAGCCGTACGACGGTTTGACCGACACCATCGCCTCGACGCCCTGGCTTTGCTCGCGCGCGGTGACGCTCAGCAGGCCGTCCGCGTCCACCTGGAAGGTCACACGGATACGCGCCGCGCCGGCCACCATGGGCGGAATGCCGCGCAGTTCAAAGCGCGCCAACGAACGGGAATCCGACACCAGATCGCGCTCGCCCTGCACCACGTGGATGCTCATGGCCGTCTGGCCATCCTTGAAGGTCGTGAATTCCTGCGCGCGCGCGACCGGAATGGTGCTGTTGCGCGGGATGATGCGTTCGACCAGGCCGCCCATCGTTTCCAGACCCAGCGACAGCGGGATCACGTCCAGCAGCAGCCAGTCCTCGCCCGGCGCGCGGTTGCCCGCCAGCAGATTGGCCTGCAGCGCGGCACCCAGCGCCACCACTTGGTCGGGATCCAGATCGGTCAGCGGCTCCGTGCCAAACACCTTGGCCACGGCAGCGCGCACGACGGGCATGCGCGTGGCGCCGCCCACCATCACCACGCCGCGCACGTCGGCCGGCTTGAGCGCCGCATCGCGCAGCGCGCGGCGCGCCGTGTCCAGCGTGCGCTCGATCAGCGGCTGGGCCATGGCTTCGAATTCTTCACGGGTCAGCGTCAGCGCGACATCGCGTCCGCCCGACAGCGTCAGCTGCAAGGTCGTCACGTCGGAATCCGACAGCGTTTCACGCGCGGCGCGCGCGGCCATCAGCAAGCCTCGGCGCTCGGCGGGCGACAGCTCGCCCAAACCCAGCTTCGCCACGGCGTGGTCCGCGATCAGGACATCGAAGTCGTCGCCACCAAGCGCCGTATCGCCGCCCGTGGAGATCACCTCAAACACACCCTGCGTCAGGCGCAGGATGGAGATATCGAATGTGCCGCCGCCCAGGTCATAAACTGCGTAAACACCTTCGGCAGCATTGTCCAGCCCGTAGGCAATCGCGGCCGCGGTCGGCTCATTCAAGAGGCGCAGAACGTTCAGGCCCGCCAAGCGCGCGGCGTCGCGCGTGGCCTGGCGCTGTGCGTCATCAAAATACGCGGGTACGGTAATGACCGCACCCACCAGTTCGTCGCCCAGCACGTCTTCGGCGCGCTGGCGCAGCACCGCCAGGATCTGCGCGGACACTTCGACCGGGCTCAGATCGCCCTGCGCCGTACGGATCCGCACCATGCCGGGGGCATCCACGAATTCATACGGCGCACGCGTCGCGCGCGCCTCTTCCAGCGACCGGCCCATGAAACGCTTCACGGACACGACCGTGTTTAGCGGATCCTCGGCTTGCTGGGCCAGGGGCTCACGGCCGGTCGTGACCTTGCCGCCAGGAAAATAACGCACCGCCGACGGCAGCAAGGCATGGCCTTGTGCGTCGGGCAGCACTTCGGCAACGCTGCTGCGTACGGCAGCAACCAGCGAATTGGTGGTGCCCAGATCAATCCCGACCGCCAGCTTGCGCTGGTGCGGCGCGGGCGATTCGCCGGGCTCGGATATCTGCAATAAGGCCATGATTCTTTTTTCTGGTCAGTAGGCCGCGCCGTGCAGGCGCCCGTGTCGGGCACGCCCCAGCGCGCCGTTGGCTATCCCGCGGGCTGCACGTTGGCCAGCTCCTGCGCCAGCTTTTCCACGAACATCCATTCCCGCACCTTGCGCCCGGCAGCCGCGTGATCGCGTTCCTCATCCAGGAGGCACGTCAGCGTGGCTCGCATCTCGGCGCGCGCCGCTTCCAGCTCGGCTTGCAGCGTGTCCAGCACGCCGGCGTCATCGCGCGCATCGTCCAGCATCTCGCGCCAGGTCATCTGCTGCATCAGAAAGGCCGCGTCCATGGACGTGTTGCTTTCCGTCTGAAGGTCCACGCCCGCCTGCTCGCAGAGGTAGCGCGCCCGCAGCAGCGGATCCTTCAATTCGCGATATGCCTCGTTGGCGCGAGCGGCCCACTGCATCGCCACGCGGCGCTCCGCAGGGCTGGCCGTCGCAAACCGGTCGGGGTGAACCTTCGCGGCGACGCTGCGCCAGGCGTGTTCAAGCGCCTGGCCGTCCAGGTCGAATCGTGCCGGCAAGCCAAACAGGCTGAAGTGATCGTCACCAGCCAAGACTTACACCGTGAACGACTCGCCGCAGCCGCAGGTCGCCTTCTCGTTGGGGTTGCGGAACTTGAAGCCTTCGTTCAGGCCCTCGCGGGCGTAGTCCAGCTCCGTGCCATCGAGATAGGAAAGGCTCTTGGGGTCAATGAAGACCTTCACGCCAAAACTCTCGAAGACGACATCTTCCGCCTCGACCTCGTCGACATACTCCAACTTGTAGGCCATGCCGGAACAGCCCGTCGTCCTAACGCCGAGCCGCAAGCCGATACCCTTTCCGCGCTTCTGCAAGTAGCGGCCGATATGGGTGGCAGCCTGTTGGGTCAGGGTAACGGACATGATCAGCCCGCCACAGCTTCGGCATTGGCCGAATGCTTTTCTTTGTAGTTCTGCACCGCGGCCTTGATCGCGTCTTCGGCCAGGATGGAACAGTGCACCTTCACCGGAGGCAGGGCCAGCTCTTCGGCGATCTGCGTGTTGCGGATGCTCATCGCTTGATCCAGCGTCTTGCCCTTGACCCACTCGGTCACGAGCGAGCTGGAAGCGATGGCCGAGCCACAACCGTAGGTCTTGAAGCGCGCGTCTTCGATCACGCCGGCTTCGTTCACCTTGATCTGCAGCTTCATGACGTCGCCACAGGCCGGCGCGCCGACCATGCCGGTGCCCACCGACTCGTCCGACTTGTCGAACGAACCGACGTTGCGGGGATTTTCGTAGTGATCCAGAACTTTGGTGCTGTAAGACATGTTAATTCTCCACGTATTTCGAGGCGCGGGCGCTTAGTGCGCGGCCCACTGCACGGTGTTCAAGTCGATGCCTTCCTTGGCCATTTCCCACAGCGGCGACATATCGCGCAGCTTGCCAACCCGGCTCTTGATCAGTTCGACCGCAAAGTCCACTTCCTTTTCGGTCGTGAATCGACCCAGCGTGAAGCGGATCGAGCTGTGCGCCAACTCATCGTTGCGGCCCAGGGCGCGCAGCACGTACGAGGGCTCCAGGCTGGCGGACGTGCAAGCCGAACCGCTGGACACTGCTAGTTCCTTGATCGCCATGATCAGGGACTCGCCTTCGACGTAATTGAAGCTGACGTTCAGGTTGTGCGGCACGCGCTGGTCCATGTCGCCGTTGAGGTAGACCTCTTCGATTTCGGACAACCCCTTCCAGAGGCGGTCGCGCAGCATGCGGATGCGCTCGTTCTCGGTGCCCATTTCTTCGCGGGCCAGACGGAACGCTTCGCCCATGCCGACGATCTGATGCGTGGCCAGCGTGCCCGAGCGGAAACCGCGCTCATGGCCACCGCCATGCATCTGCGCTTCGATGCGGATACGCGGCTTGCGGCGCACATACAGCGCACCGATGCCCTTCGGGCCGTACGTCTTGTGGGCCGAGAACGACATCAGGTCGACCTTCAGCTTTTGCAGATCGATTTCCACCTTGCCGGTCGCCTGAGCGGCGTCCACATGGAAGATGATGCCCTTTTCGCGGCAGATTTCGCCCAGCGTTTCCACGTCCTGGATCACGCCGATTTCGTTGTTCACCATCATCACCGACACGAGCACGGTGTCGGGACGCAGCGCAGCCTTGAAGACATCCAGGTCGATCAGGCCGTTGTCCTTGACGTTCAGGTACGTGACTTCAAAGCCTTGGCGTTCCAGTTCACGACAGGTGTCGAGCACAGCCTTGTGCTCGGTCTTGACCGTGATGATGTGCTTGCCGCGTTCGGCGTAGAAGTTGGCTGCGCCCTTGATGGCCAGGTTGTCGGATTCGGTGGCGCCGGAGGTCCAGACGATTTCGCGCGGGTCGGCATTGACCAGCTTGGCGACTTCTTCGCGGGCGCGTTCGACGGCCTCTTCGGACTCCCAGCCAAACGCGTGGCTGCGCGAGGCCGGGTTGCCAAAGTTCTCGTACAGCCAGGGCACCATGGCGTCGACGACACGGGGGTCGACAGGCGTCGTGGCCGAATAATCCAGATAGATCGGACGGGTGGTCATTTCTACAACTCCTGATGCTTCTTATACGGTGGCGTTGGCAGCCACAGTCGTGGTCGGGGCGTTGGCGGCGGTCGCGCCTCCCACCCGGTTCACACGCACTGCGCAGGCCTGCGCTTGATTGGTGGCTTCCTGCAGTTGGCGCACACGCTGCTGATCAACGAGATCCTGCAGGGACACCGAATCCAGGTAATCCACCATCTTGCGATTCAACGTCGCCCAGAGTTCGTGCGTCATGCACTTGCCCGGCTTGCCGTCGTTGCCGCTCGTACAGTCCCGCTTGCCACCACAGCTGGTCGCATCCAGCGGTTCGTCGACGGCGAAGATGATGTCCGCGACCGTCACGTTGCGCGCCAGACGCGCAAGCGAATAACCGCCGCCCGGGCCGCGGACACTGTCCACGAGCTCGTGACGGCGGAGCTTGCCGAAAAGCTGTTCAAGATACGAAAGCGAAATGTTCTGACGCTGGCTGATGGCCGCAAGAGTGACCGGACCGCTATGCTGCCGCATAGCCAGGTCGATCATGGCAGTCACGGCGAAACGCCCTTTGGTAGTTAGCCGCATGGTGAGTTCCCTGTGATTCCGGCAGTGGCCGCCAGCGAATCCAGCGGTCAATACCCGAGTAATTGGCTCAAGTATAGCTTATTCCCGACTAATTTGGTATGGCTCCGGGCTACAAAAAACCGCGCATCTGCGCGGTTTTTCACTGCCTTATACCTGAAGAGCCGCTCTGCGAGCGGCTCCACGACCATGCAATCAGGCAGCCTGGTACTGGGTAGCGCGCTTGCGGACCAATTCGAGGACGCCCTGACAGGCATCTTCCAGGTAATCCAGAACCTTGCCGAAGCCGTCAGCGCCGCCGTAGTAAGGATCGGGCACGGTGGCTTCTTCGAATTCATTGGCGAAGCGCATCAGCAGCATCAGCTTGTGTTGGTATGCCTTGGGGCATTGCTGCTGCATGGCGGACAGATTGTCCCAGTCCATGGCGAGGATCAGATCGAAATCACGGAAATCCTCCGCGGTGACCTGACGCGCCTCGCAGTGAGTGATCTCGTAGCCGCGCTTGCGAGCTGCAGCCTGCGCCCGGGCATCAGGCGCCTCGCCAATATGAAACGCGTGCGTACCCGCGGAGTCGATGCGAACGACATCGCCCAAACCCGCGTCATTCACCAAATGGCGAAATACGCCCTCTGCGCTCGGCGAGCGACAGATATTGCCCATGCAAACGAAAAGTACCTTGGTCATCATGGAAGCAAGTGTGCGGGAAAACCCGAGATAAGGCAAGCTTTTTTTGCGCCCGCGCAATTGACGCAGCGCAAATCAGAGGCCGGCATAACTACAACAAAATCATGGGCTTGCAAGCTTATATTCAGGTAACCATTGAGATGCAAACGGCGCAAAATTCCCGAATGGTTACACCATGATTGCAACGCACCACTTCTTGCGGCTATTCAGGAAGCAGTAAGCGTCTGGACATGAATTGAAACATCCATATCCCGCTACACCGCCCCATCGAGCAGCACCCGCTGCTTGAGCGCATTGAGAGAATCCCGAGCTGCGGCCGCCTGCTCGAATTCGAGGTTGCGCGCGTGATCCATCATCAGCTTTTCCAGGCGCTTGATCTCGCGGGCCAGCGCCTTTTCGTCCTTCAGCAGTTCGGCGGGCACTGCGGCCTCCAGCGTGTCATGCTGGGCGGGCGCCACGATGCCGTCGATCAGCTCGCGCACGGCCTTCTGCACACCGCGAGCGGTGATGCCGTTGTCGAGGTTGAACTGCAGCTGTTTGGTGCGCCGGCGGGCGGTTTCATCCATGGCGCGCTTCATCGAGTCCGTGATCCGGTCGGCATAGAGGATCGCATGACCATTGAGGTTGCGCGCCGCGCGGCCGATGGTCTGGATCAGGCTGCGCTCCGAACGCAGGAAGCCTTCCTTGTCGGCGTCCAGAATGGCCACGAGCGACACTTCGGGAATGTCCAGCCCTTCGCGCAGCAGGTTGATGCCCACCAGCACGTCGAACGTGCCCAGGCGCAAGTCGCGCAGGATTTCGACGCGCTCTACCGTATCGATGTCCGAGTGCAGATAGCGCACCTTCACGCCATGCTCGCTCAGAAAGTCGGTCAGGTCTTCGGCCATGCGCTTGGTGAGCGTCGTGACCAGCACGCGATCTCCTTGCGAGACACGCGCCTTGATCTGCCCGAGCAGATCGTCCACCTGCGTGCGGGCGGGCAGCACCTGCACGAGTGGATCGACCAGCCCCGTGGGGCGCACCACCTGCTCCACGACGTTGTCCGCATGTTCTTGTTCGTACGCGGCCGGCGTTGCCGAAACGAACACGCATTGGCGCATCCGCGCTTCGAACTCTTCGAGCTTGAGCGGGCGGTTGTCCAACGCGGACGGCAGACGAAAACCGTACTGCACCAACGTTTCCTTGCGCGACCGGTCTCCGCGATACATGGCGCTAAGCTGGCCGATGGTCACGTGGCTTTCGTCGATGAACATCAGCGCGTCGGACGGCAGGTAGTCGATCAGGGTCGGAGGCGGCTCGCCCGGCGCGGCGCCGGACAGATGGCGCGAGTAGTTCTCGATGCCCTTGCAGAATCCCAGCTCCTGCAGCATTTCCAGATCGAAGCGGGTGCGCTGCTCCAGACGCTGCGCCTCGACCAGATGGCCGTCGTCAACGAAGCGCTTGACGCGTTCGCGCAGTTCTTCCTTGATGGTTTCGATGGCGCGCAGCACGGTGTCGCGCGGCGTCACATAGTGCGAACCGGGATAGACAGTGAAGCGCGGCAGCTTCTGGCGGATACGGCCAGTCAGCGGGTCAAACAATTCCAGGCTTTCGATTTCGTCGTCGAACAGCGTCACGCGCAACGCGAGCTCGGCGCTTTCCGCCGGGAAGATATCGATGGTTTCGCCCCGCACGCGAAACACCCCGCGCGTGAACTCCGCGTCGTTGCGGGTGTACTGCATGGCGACCAGGCGCGCGAGGATCTCGCGCCGGGCGATCTGGTCCCCCGCACGCAGGATCAGCACCATCGCGTGATAGTCGCCGGGGTTGCCGATACCGTAGATGCACGACACGGTGCCCACGATGATCGTGTCGCGGCGCTCGAGCAGGCTCTTGGTGGCCGACAGCCGCATCTGCTCGATGTGTTCGTTGATGGACGAATCCTTCTCAATGAACAGGTCGCGCGTCGGCACGTAGGCCTCGGGCTGATAGTAGTCGTAGTAAGAAACGAAGTACTCGACCGCGTTCTTCGGGAAGAACTCGCGCATTTCGGCGTAGAGCTGCGCGGCCAGCGTCTTGTTGGGCGCAAGCACCAGCGCCGGACGGCCCATGCGCGCAATGACGTTGGCCATGGTGTAGGTCTTGCCCGACCCGGTCACGCCCAGAAGCGTCTGGTACATGAGGCCGTCTTCGACACCCTGGGTCAGCCCTGCGATGGCCGTGGGCTGGTCTCCCGCCGGCGGATAGGGTTGGTAGAGATGAAAGGGGCTGTCAGGGAAATCGACGAATCCCGGACCTGCTGCGGGAGCCCCCGCGCTTGGGTCTATTGCGCTCTTAGGCATGCTAGACTGTTCCAGGGTAAACCCCCCATTATCCACAGCACCTCGTACTGCGTCCACCCACCTCATCAGAGTCCCATGAGCACCCTTTTCGATTCCGTCGAGCTCGCGCCGCGCGACCCCATTCTTGGTCTGAACGAACAATACAACGCGGATACCCGCCCCGGTAAAGTGAACCTGGGCGTGGGCGTGTATTACGATGATCAGGGACGGATCCCGCTCCTGGGCGCAGTGCGCAAGGCCGAAACCGCCCGCATCGAAGCCGCTGCCGCCCGCGGCTATCTTCCGATCGAAGGCATTGCCGGCTACAACGCCGGTGCGCAGGCCCTGCTCCTGGGCAAGGACTCCGCACTGGCCGCCGCAGGCCGCGTGCTGACCACGCAAGCCCTGGGCGGCACCGGCGCCCTGAAGATCGGCGCCGACTTCCTGCGCCAGCTGTTGCCGGGCTCGAAGGTGCTGATCAGCGATCCCAGCTGGGAAAACCACCGCGCGCTGTTCGAACGCGCCGGCTTTGAAGTCGGCACGTACGCCTACTACGACGCCGCCACCCGTGGCCTGAACTTCGAAGCCATGCTGGCCGACCTGAAGGCCGCGCCCGCCAAGACCATCGTCGTGCTGCACGCATGCTGCCACAACCCCACCGGCGCTGACCCCACCGCCGACCAGTGGAAGCAGATCGCCGCCGTCGTGAAGGAAAACAACCTGGTCCCGTTCCTGGACATCGCCTACCAAGGGTTCGGCGACGGCCTCAAGGAAGACGCTGCAGTCGTGCGCCTGTTCGCCGACATGGACATGACCATGTTCATCAGCTCGTCGTTCTCGAAGTCGTTTTCGCTGTACGGCGAGCGCGTCGGCGCGCTGACCGTGGTCGCCGGCAGCAAGGACGAAGCCACGCGCGTGCTGAGCCAGCTCAAGCGCGTCATCCGCACCAACTATTCGAACCCGCCCACGCACGGCGGCACGGTCGTCTCGACGGTGCTGAACACGCCCGAGCTGTTTGCCCTGTGGGAAGAAGAACTGGCCGGCATGCGTGATCGCATCCGCCTGATGCGTGCTCAACTGGTCGACAAGATCAAGGAACACGGCGGCAAGCAGGACTTCAGCTTCGTGCTCAAGCAACGCGGCATGTTCTCGTACTCGGGCCTGTCCGCCGCCCAAGTGGACCGCCTGCGCGAAGAACACGGCGTCTACGCCGTGTCCAGCGGCCGCATCTGCGTGGCCGCGCTGAACAGCGGCAACATCGACAAGGTGGCAGCCGGCATCGCAGCCGTGCTGTAAATCACGTCGGCAGTGCGCCGTCAGCAGTCGAAACGGGACCTTCGGGTCCCGTTTTTATTGGCATCGTGCCCCGCTTGCTTTTTTGCGCTACGTCCCCCAGAATGGCGCTGTATATATGTACAGTCCGTTCACACCGGATCATCGCCATGGCCAGCAAACTCACGGATCGCCAACAACAAATCCTGGACCTCATCAGGCAAACGGTCGCGCGCACCGGCTTTCCGCCGACCCGCGCCGAAATTGCCCAGGCCTTGGGTTTTCGCTCTCCCAACGCCGCAGAAGACCACCTCAAGGCATTGGCACGCAAGGGGGCCATCGAACTCACGGCTGGCGCCTCACGCGGCATCCGGCTCAAAGATGCCGCCGCCGCGCCGGTGCAATCGTCGCTTCCCATCCCCGCGCTCGCCCAGCTTCTCCTGCCGCTGGTCGGCCGCGTGGCAGCTGGCAGCCCCATCCTTGCTGCCGAGCACGTCGAGCGCGAAGTTGGCGTGGATCCCAGCCTTTTCGCACAAGCCCCCGACTACCTGCTGAAGGTGCGCGGCATGAGCATGCGCGACGCGGGCATCCTCGAAGGCGATCTGCTGGCCGTCAAGAAGGCGTCTGAAGCGCGCAATGGCCAGATCGTGGTGGCCCGTCTGGGCGACGACGTCACGGTCAAGCGGCTCCAACGCCAGAACGGCCATATCGAACTACTGCCTGAAAACCCCGACTTCGAAACGATCGTGGTCAAGGCCGATCAGGAATTTGCGCTGGAAGGCATTGCGGTGGGTCTCATCCGCACGCAAGCGCTGCACTAGGCTGCAGTTCTCTGGCGGGCGCTCCCACCCCACCCGGCCAAACTGGCAGGCAAGCCCACCAAAAAGAAAACCCCGCTCAGAGAGCGGGGTTTTTTGCTTTCGGGCGTCAACAAGATCTGGTGACGCCTTTCGGCTTCGGGCACCCTCTTTCGAGGGCGCCCCGGCGTTCAAGACGCCATCAGTGCTTCATCACCGGGTCGGTCGAGCCAGGTTCCGCAGGTTTGGCAACCAGCGGCTCCTTGACGGCTTCTTCCTCGGCCAGGGGCTCCGGCAGACGCTCCAAGGCCAGTTCCAGCACCTTGTCGATCCAGCGGACCGGCACGATCTCAAGGTGGTTCTTGACGTTATCCGGGATCTCCGCCAAGTCCTTGACGTTTTCTTCCGGGATCAGAACCGTCTTGATACCGCCGCGGTGGGCGGCCAGCAGCTTTTCCTTCAGACCGCCGATCGGCAGGACTTCACCACGCAGCGTGATCTCGCCCGTCATGGCGACGTCGGCGCGCACCGGAATGCGCGACAGCGCCGAGACCATGGCGGTGGTGATCGCAATACCCGCGGACGGACCGTCCTTGGGCGTTGCGCCTTCCGGCACGTGCACGTGCATGTCGTGCTTTTCGAAGACGCTATCGGCAAAGCCCAGACGGCGAGCCCGCGAACGCACAACCGTGCGCGCCGCCTCGACCGACTCTTTCATCACATCGCCGAGCGAACCCGTGCGCTGGATGACGCCCTTGCCGGGCATGTCCGCGACTTCGATCGTCAGCAGGTCGCCGCCGACTTCTGTCCACGCCAGGCCGGTCACCTGGCCGATCTGGTTTTCCTTTTCGGCCATGCCGAACGCGTAGCGGCGCACGCCCAGGTAGTCGCTGAGGTTGTCGGCCGTGACGTTGACCGCCTTGACCTCCGGCGTCTTGCCCTCGGCCTTGGCGCGATCGCTTTGGGTCAGCAATTGCTTGATGACCTTGCGGCAGATCTTGCCGACTTCGCGTTCGAGCGCACGGACACCGGCTTCGCGGGTGTAGTAGCGCACGATATCGCGCAGCGCGCTGTCGTCCACGGTCAGCTCGGTATCCTTCACGCCGTTGTTCTTCATCAGCTTGGGCAGCAGATGGTCGCGGGCGATGTGGATCTTTTCTTCCTCGGTGTAACCCGACAGGCGGATCACTTCCATGCGGTCCAGCAGCGCCGGCGGAATGTTCAGCGTGTTGCTGGTCGCCACGAACATGACGTCCGACAGATCGAAATCGACCTCGATGTAGTGGTCCTGGAACGTATGGTTCTGTTCCGGATCCAGCACTTCGAGCAAGGCCGACGAGGGATCGCCGCGGAAATCCATGCCCAGCTTGTCGATTTCATCAAGCAGGAACAGGGGATTGCGCACGCCGACCTTCGACATGTTCTGCACGATCTTGCCGGGCATGGAACCGATATACGTACGGCGGTGGCCGCGGATCTCGGCCTCGTCACGGACGCCGCCCAGGGCCATGCGCACGAACTTGCGGTTCGTGGCCTTGGCGATCGACTGACCCAGCGAGGTCTTGCCGACGCCCGGAGGGCCGACCAGGCACAGGATCGGCGCCTTCACCTTGTCCACGCGCTGTTGCACGGCAAGATACTCGAGGATCCGTTCCTTGACCTTTTCGAGACCGTAGTGGTCGTTGTCCAGCACCGTTTCGGCGTTGCTGATCGAGTTGTTAATCTTGCTTTTCTTTCTCCAGGGGAGATTGATGAGCGTATCGATGTAGTTGCGCACCACCGTGGCTTCGGCCGACATGGGCGACATGAGCTTGAGCTTCTTGAGCTCGGCATCGGCCTTCTTGCGCGCCTCTTTGGGCATGTGGGCAGCGATGATCTTCTTTTCAAGCTCTTCGATGTCCGCGCCCTCTTCGCCTTCGCCCAGCTCTTTCTGAATGGCCTTGACCTGCTCATTCAGGTAGTAGTCGCGCTGGCTCTTTTCCATCTGCTTCTTCACGCGGCCGCGAATCCGCTTCTCGACCTGGAGGATGTCGATTTCGGTTTCGAGTTGCGTGAGCAGACCTTCGAGGCGTTCAGAGGTGCCCGTGATCTCGAGCATCTTCTGCTTTTGCTCGAGCTTCAGGGGAAGATGCGCGGCGATCGTGTCAGCCAGGCGGCCAGCATCGTCGATGCCAGCCAGCGAGGTGAGGATCTCGGGCGGGATCTTCTTGTTGAGTTTTACGTATTGCTCGAACTGAGCAACGATGGCGCGGCGCAAGGCTTCGGTTTCGGAGCCCTGCATGGCGTCCGGTTCGATCGGCGACACCTGGCAGGTGAAGTGCGAATCGGCGTCTTCGATGGAGTTGATGCGGGCGCGCTGCGTACCCTCGACCAGCACCTTTACGGTGCCGTCAGGCAGCTTGAGCATCTGCAGGATGCCGGCGACGCAGCCGATCTCGTAGACGTCTTCAGGCGTGGGGTCATCTTTGCCGGCGGACTTTTGGGCCACCAGCATGATGCTTTTGCCCGCTTCCATCGCGACCTCGAGCGCGCGGATGGAGCGCGGTCGGCCGACGAACAGCGGGATGACCATGTGCGGGAACACTACGACATCGCGCAGCGGCAGCAGGGGAAGGTCGATCGGGTCGGAAGGCAGGGTCTGGCTGGCAGACATATGAGGTTCCTCGGTATGACTCGGCGTATGGGGACGGGGCACCCGGGTAATACCCGAGCAAACTCGTCAATTACGTCTGTTATGGGAACAATAGCCGAAAATTCAAGATCTCGGCCGCCTGGATCACCAAAAGGCCCCAAAAAGGCCCTGGAACCGCCTTCAGTATGCGGCCATGTCGGGCGGCTGAAAAGTGCGATCGGGGATGTAGGCGCGCCCTAGGTAAAAAAACCCGTTACTAGAACGGGCTTTTTTGAAATATCAGGCGGCGGCGTCGCGGACTTCTCCGCGCTCCGGCTTCTCTGGCGCGGCATTTTCATCCGCGTAGATCAGCAGGGGCTTGCCCTCGCCTTCGATGGCGTTTTCGTCGAGGACCACGCGCTTGACGTTGCCCTGGGAAGGCAGGTCATACATGGTGTCGAGCAGTGCCTGTTCAATGATGGAACGCAGGCCGCGGGCACCCGTCTTGCGGCGCAGCGCCTTGCGGGCGATGGCCTTGAGCGCAGCCGGGCGCACGTCGAGCTCGGCGCCTTCCATGGCGAACAGCTTTTGGAACTGCTTGAGCAAGGCGTTCTTGGGTTCGGTCAGGATCTGGACCAGTGCGGCTTCGTCCAGCTCGTCCAGCGTCGCGACCACGGGCAGACGACCGACCAGTTCGGGAATGAGACCGAACTTGATGAGGTCTTCGGGCTCCACTTCGGAGAAGAGTTCGCCCACGCCACGTTCAGACTTGGCACGTACCGACGCCGAAAAGCCGATACCCGACTTTTCAGTACGGTCGCGGATGACCTTTTCCAGCCCGTCGAAGGCGCCGCCGACGATGAACAGGATGTTGGTGGTGTCGACCTGGACGAAGTCCTGGTTCGGATGCTTGCGGCCGCCCTGCGGGGGAACCGACGCCACCGTGCCTTCGATCAGCTTGAGCAAGGCCTGTTGCACGCCCTCGCCCGACACGTCGCGCGTGATGGACGGGTTGTCGGACTTGCGCGAGATCTTGTCGATCTCGTCGATGTAGATGATGGCGCGCTGGGCCTTTTCGACTTCATAGTTGCAGTTCTGCAGCAACTTCTGAATGATGTTTTCGACGTCTTCACCCACGTAGCCCGCTTCGGTCAGCGTGGTGGCGTCGGCCATGACGAAAGGCACGTTCAGCATGCGAGCCAGCGTCTGGGCCAGGAGCGTCTTGCCGGAGCCGGTGGGCCCGATCAGCATGATGTTGCTCTTGGAGAGCTCGACTTCGTCGCCCTTGATCTCGCCGTGGCGAATGCGCTTGTAGTGGTTGTAGACGGCCACGGCCAGCATGCGCTTGGGCGACGTTTGCCCAATGACGTACTGGTCGAGGAAAGTCTTGATTTCAGCCGGAGTGGGCAGCTCGGAACGAATCGCCGCGCGCGCGGTGGCCTGCGCCTCTTCGCGGATGATGTCGTTGCACAAGTCGATGCATTCATCGCAGATGAATACCGACGGACCCGCGATCAGCTTGCGGACTTCGTGCTGGCTTTTATTGCAAAACGAGCAATGCAGCACCTTAGCGTCTGCCGATCCCTTTTTTTCAGGCATATTTCTTTCGTATCTCAGGTAAAGATGCGCCAGGCCGGGTACATGGCCTAGCGCATGCGCTTACTCAAACATGATGGCAGCGGGTCTGGATCAACCGGGAAGTCAGCCTTCGGACCGGGAGGCCATGACCTTGTCCACCAGTCCATACGATACCGCATCTTCGGCCGACATGAAGTTGTCACGTTCCGTATCCAGCTCGATGCGCTCCATGCTCTGCCCGGTGTTGTGGGCCAGGATGCGGTTCAAGCGCTCGCGCAGGTCCAGGATTTCGCGAGCCTGGATCTGGATGTCGGAGGCCTGCCCTTGGGCGCCGCCCGAGGGCTGGTGGATCATGATGCGCGAGTTGGGCAGGGTGAAACGCTTGCCCTTCTTGCCAGCCGCCAAGAGGAACGCGCCCATGCTGGCCGCAAGGCCGGTGCACAGGGTGGACACGTCCGGCTTGACGAACTGCATGGTGTCAAAAATGGCCATTCCCGCGTACACCGACCCGCCAGGCGAGTTGATGTACAGGGAAATGTCCTTGTCAGGATTCTCCGATTCCAGGAACAGCAACTGAGCCACGACCAGGTTGGCCGTGGCGTCGTTCACCGGCCCCACCAGGAAAATGAGCCGTTCGCGGAGCAGACGCGAATAGATGTCGTAGGCACGCTCGCCGCGCCCCGACTGCTCGATCACCATGGGAATGTAGCCCAGGCCGGTGGGGGTCACCGAAGACCCGCCATTCATTGCCGCATAGAAATCGGTGAATCTCTGCATAGTGTTACGCCATCCCCATCAACTGATCGAAAGGCACCTTTTCATCGGTGACCTTGGCCTTTTCCAACACGTGCGCGACGACGTTGTCTTCAAGCACGATAGCCTCGATTTCAGCACGACGCTGGCGGTCTGCCAGGTAATAGCTGACAACCTGGGCGGGTTGTTCGTAGTTCTGGGCGAATTCTTCGATGCGCGCGCGGACCTGTTCCGGCTTGGCTTGCAACTGAGCTTGCTTGACCAGTTCGGAGACCAGCAGGCCCAGGCGGACACGGCGCTCGGATTCGGTCGAGAAGGCTTCGGCCGGGATCGGCACGGATTCGGCATTGGGCACGCCGCGCTGCTTCAGTTCTTCGCGGGCAGCGGAGATACGGCCTTGCACGTCGTTGTCGACCAGGGCCTTCGGCACGTCAAACTTGCCGGCTTCGACCAGGGCGTCCATGACGCTTGACTTGGTGCGGCCTTGCGAACGGACCTTCACTTCGCGCTCGATGTTGCTGCGGATGTCGGCCTTGAGCTTTTCGACGTCGCCTTCGGCTTGGCCGAGCGACTTGGCGAATTCGCTGTTCAGTTCGGGCAGGACGCCTTCAGCCACTTCCTTGATGGTGATGGTGAATTCGGCGGTCTTGCCGGCAACTTCCACGCCTTGGTAGTCATCGGGGAACTTGAGCTGGAAAACCTTGGTTTCGCCAGCCTTCAGGCCACGCGCGGCTTCTTCGAATTCCGGCAGCATGCGGCCTTGGCCGAGCACGAACGGGAAGTCTTCGGCCTTGCCGCCTTCGAACGGCACGCCGTCGATGGTGCCGGCAAAGTCCAGCGTCACGCGGTCGCCGTCGGCGCTGGCGCGGCCTTCACGGGCTTCGAACGTGGCGCGTTGCTTGCGCAGCACGTCCAGCGTCTGCTGAACTTCAGCATCGGTGACGGCGGTTTCGTAGCGGGTGACGGCCAGGGCGGACAGGTCCGGCACGGCGACTTCCGGGTAGACCTCGAACGTGGCGGTGAACGCCAGCGTGTCGTCGGAAACGCCTTCCGTCTTGGGCTCGAGGTTCGGGGCGCCGGCGACGCGCAGCTTGGCGCCGTCGATGGCTTGTTCAAAGGCACGGCCAACTTGGCTATTGATCACGTCGTAGCGGATGCTGGGACCATGGCTGCGCTCGAGCATGGCGAGCGGCGCCTTGCCCGGACGGAAGCCGGGGACCTTGGCGGTCCGAGCCACGCGCTTCAATTGCGCCTGGACTTCCTTTTCGACGTCGGCCACCGAGACGGCCAGATCAACACGGCGCTCCAGGCCGGAGAGGGTTTCAACCACAGGCTGCATTAAAAGACCTATTTTCCGAGAGATGAGATTACGGGCGGATAAACGCGGCATTTTACCGGAAACTTCCGGAACCCTGACGCAAAGGGGCGCGAGCCCCGGATTTGCCCGGATGCTCGCGCCCCGTTTATCGCCCAAAAAGCGAGGATCGACGCCTGGCTCAGAGGTTACTTGGCCTTGGCGATGCGGTCTTCGATGTGCTGCGCGCGCTTGGTCGAGGACGGGTGGGAGCTCATCATATCGCTCTTGCCGCCATCCAGCTCGGCCAGCTTCTGGAACGCGGTCACAAGGCCGCGCGTATTCTGCTTCTTGGACTGCAGCAGGTCGAACGAATAATCGTCCGCCGCGCTTTCCTGCGATTGCGAGAACTGCGCATTGATGAACTTCTCGGTCAGGTCGCCCAGTTGCGAGGAGCTCAGTTGGGAGACGGTCGCGCCGCCCGCCGCGCCAGCCGCGTCACGCGCAGCCGACACCGTGTAGGCGGTCTGCATTGCCTTCTTGGTGTGGCCCAGCGCCACGTGACCGATTTCGTGGCCGACCACGCCCATCACTTCGTCGTCCGTCATCATGTCCATGAGGCCGCTATAGACGCGGATGCAGCCGTTGGCCATTGCCCAGGCGTTCACGTCCTTGGTGACATAGACCTTGTAGCTGGCTTTCTGGCCATTGACCGTGCTGCCCAGCGACTTGGCGATCTTCTGCAGACGAGCGTCGTATTTGCTGCCCGGCGCGGCGATCTTTTCCTGCGAATCGCTCTGTGCGCATGCCTTGTCCGACAGGGTCTTGATCTCGGCATCGCTCAGCGTGGCCGCCTGGACGACCTTGGCGCCGGCGCCGACGAGCCCACCGATATCCAACGCATGTGCGGCCGAGTAAGGGGCGAGCGCAATGGCCAACGCGGCGACGGTGTAGCGGATCTTCATGGGAACAAACTCCTATTGACTTGTTCTATGCAAACGAGGCGGCAATTCTATATACGCCTTCAGCTTTCGACGTATTTCGGCACAGAGTTTCGCAAATGCGAATTTCGCTTACCAAAAAGCCGAGCGCTTCGAAGGACGCCATGCTAAGCATCCGGCCAGCAGCAAGCCGCCGGTTGAAAGAGATGTCCGCTGTCTCATGGCGTTGATAGAATTGCCGCCGCGCATTTTTTCGCAAAACCACAACGGCTCGCACCCATCATGATCCCGAATTCCCCTCCTCGCCTCGGGCTGCTGCCCAATCTCATCTTCAGTTCGCGCTGGCTGCAGCTTCCGCTTTACCTGGGGCTTATCGTCGCGCAGGGCGTATACGTCATGCTGTTCCTCAAGGAACTGTGGCACCTCGTCACCCACGCCACCAGCTTCGGCGAAATGGAGATCATGCTGATCGTGCTGGGCCTGATCGACGTGGTCATGATCTCCAACCTGCTGGTGATGGTGATCGTTGGCGGCTACGAGACGTTCGTGTCGCGCCTGCGCCTTCAGAACCATCCCGACCAACCGGAATGGCTGAGCCACGTCAACGCCAGCGTGCTGAAAGTGAAGCTGGCCATGGCCATCATCGGCATCTCCTCGATCCACCTCCTGCGCACCTTCATCGAAGCAGGCACGATCGGCACGCCGAATGCGCGCTTCACCGAAGCCGGCGTGATGTGGCAGACCATCATCCACGCCATCTTCATTCTTTCGGCGCTGGGAATCGCACTGGTGGACAAGCTCTCGACCGGCAGCAACGCCAAGCACTGAGCGTCCGCACAAAAAAAAGCCCCCACGCGACAAACGTGGGGGCTTTTTTATGGATAGAACACCGGGCGCACCCGGCGCACTACCCGAGAGGTCTCAGGCCGCTACTTTGATGTTCTTGGCGCTGGGGCCCTTTGGGCCGGTTCCAACGTCGAAAGTGACCCGCTGGTTTTCCTGCAGCGACTTGTAGCCCTCGCTGCGGATTTCGGAGTAGTGAGCGAAAAGATCCTTGCTGCCGTCGTCGGGCATGATGAAGCCATAACCCTTTTCGGCGTTGAACCACTTGACGATGCCGGTTGCCATGGGATGTCCTTGACCTAAAAAGCGATTGCTCGCGGGACGCCAGATCTTCAAGGATGGGAGAGGATAGCAACCGCGGCACCACTGACGGCGACCAAGGAGAACGCAGACCGCGTCGCTTGAGAATCTCGCTGAAACCAGTTTATTGGCGAATCTGGAAAAACGTCAAATGTCCGAAAGGCCTGTTTTTGATCCCGAAAACGGGCTCTACACCCGCTAAAAAGCGCAAGCCAGGCCGCTGGGCGGGTTGAACATTTTCAACTTGCCACGCACCGATACACGTAGAAACCGACACGCCCGGCCTGCTTCGCGAGGTTCCGCGTCCTACCCGGCGAATCCGCCGGCTTCCAGAAACTCGCGTTCGGCCTGGCTCGTCTGCCGTCCCAGCGCCGCGTTGCGGTGCGGGAAGCGTCCGAAACGCTTGATGATGTCGCGATGCAGGACGGCCCACTTCACGGCTTCTGCACCCAGCGGTTCCATCAGGGCGACAGCGCGGTTCTGTGCAGCCAGGCTCTCGGCATGCTCGAACGGCATGTAGAAGAACTGGCGTAGCGACGCATCGACTTCCAGATCATGGCCCGCGGCGATCGCGTATTCCGCGAAATGCAGCGCCAGCGCGTCGGTGGCGAACATATGCGCGGTGTCCCGGTAGGCATTGCGGGGAAACTGGTCCAGCAGGATCATGAGCGCGATCGCGCCCGAGGGGTCATCCAGCCAGGCATCGAGCCGGCGCGCGGCTGCTGCCATATGCGCCGCTTCGAAGCGCTGGCGAAAGCTGGCGTCGAACTGTGCGTTCTTGCTGAACCATTGGGGTGGCCCGGCTTGCAGCCAAAAGGCGACCACATCCTGAGGTTGCGTGACAAACGGCGTGGGGGTGGTTGCGGTCATGGCGATGCGTGCATAAGGGTGAGTGCGCTGCCATTCCCAAAAGAATCGGTAGCGCGACGGAAAATCAGCCGCCCAGCATAACGCGCAGAAAACAAAAAAGGCCCCACTAGGGGGCCTTCTTGCGAAAATTCAGAGCCTTACAGGACCTGGATCTTCGTGGCTTGCGGGCCCTTGGGGCCATTGGCCGTCACAAAGCTGACGCGCTGGTTCTCTTCCAGAGACTTGAAGCCCGAGCCCTGAATTTCGGAGAAGTGAGCGAACAGATCCTTGCCACCCGCTTCCGGGGTGATGAAGCCATAACCCTTTTCCGAATTGAACCACTTAACGACGCCGGTTTCCATACTGTATTTCCTAGAGATAATGGGCAAATGCCCGGAGGTCACGAATCAATCAAGGAGGGGACAGTAGAACAATAACGCTGAGCCGGAAAAGGCACCGCACTGATCGAAAATCGCAACGCTTGTGATCGTGTGCCGACACTATCGTTATATTCCCCTCACAAGTCAACATAATCCTAAAAAACACGTGCCAATAATGCAACAAAGAGAAACTGCGCGGTTATTCTGCACGTTTTTAAAGGGTAAACGAGTCCCTGCATAGGTGTTAACACCCATACATCATAAAAAAACAAACAAGGCTTATATAAATGCCATCAAAAGCGCGTACGACCTGCAATACGCCGTTCGGATGACACTATGGTTTGCCGCCAGGCTTACTCGTCGATAGGTAAACCCAACAAGTCGAGCGCCGCGCCAAAAGCATCGGGGCCCGAGCAAAGGAAAACCGCCACGTCGCCGGGGTTCATATTTTCCAGCACTTGGTCGATCTGTTCTTGAGCATTATCAACATTGTCGACATTGGCGGCGTGTATATCCGCTCCGGCATCGACTTTTTCGCGAGGCACGATGTCTGCGATTGCATTGAGATCATCCACGCCCATGACGACATAAGCGCTGATGCTCTCGCCGTCCAGGGTGGTGTGCAGCTCGACGCCGCCCGCTACGTCGGCAACGTGCCGACTGAGTATTTCCATTTCCATCTTCCTTGATTTGCGGGCCGAGCCCGCCTGGGCACGCACCTCACAGGTGCACACGCACGCCCAGGCGCGACTATAACAGCCTTAGGCTAACGTTTCTTGACGCTGGGGCCAAGCGACTGGCGAGCAGCCCCGGAGGTGGCCGCCACGGTACGGCAACGCACCCCGGCTTCGGCCAGCACCCGGGCCAGCGGCTTCTGCGCGGCG
Organism: Achromobacter mucicolens; assembly: GCF_029866465.1. NCBI lineage: Bacteria > Pseudomonadati > Pseudomonadota > Betaproteobacteria > Burkholderiales > Alcaligenaceae > Achromobacter > Achromobacter mucicolens. The sequence continues at coordinate 3,321,300 of NZ_CP123364.1, forward strand.
AGAAACGCCGTCTTTTCGTCGGCGGCCAGCTTGCAGATGAACAACTGAGCCTGGAGTTGCGTGCGGCGCGCCTTGCGGTTGTCGGCTTCCTTGGCGAGCCATTCGCCCACCCAGGCCGCGGCAGCCTCGGCATCGCCCTGCTGCTTGACGTGCCCGAGCAGGTCGTAGACGGTCACGCCGTCGATGCGCTCATCCTCGCCGCGGGAGAGGAACAGCTTGGCGGACTGGCCCGTGTAGCCTGGAACGACCGCCAGACAATCCCGTTCTGCGGGTTTTTTCATGGTGTTTTCGAATGTGGTTTAGCAAGAACCCCGGACTGTAACGCAGGCGCGCCCGCCGTCCTATTGCCGTTGCGGAAGTCTGCTATCGTCAACGTGTTCTTTCATCCCAACATGGTGGACATCATGCAACGCGATTTCGATCTGGTCGTCACGATTCTGGGTGCCCTGCGCGACGCCCCCGGCCCCAACCTGAGCACGCACGACATCAAGAACGCCGCCCTGGCGCCGCACCCCGAAGAGCAAGGCCTGCAGCTCATCGCGCATCACCTGGACCTGCTGGAAGATGCCGGCCTGGTCAAGCAGATCAGCGAGACCGCGGCGACCGCTGGCGCCACGCGCTGGCGCATCACGTGGAAGGGCTACGACGCCCTGGAGCAGGATGAGGACGACGAAGACGAAGACGACGAGGACTTCGACGCCGAAGAATGAGACGCTGCGCCGAAAGGCGCAGCCGGACGATCCGCGCGGCTTAGCGCAATGATTGCGCCGTTTGCCGGCGTTGCCGGATGCGCCGCGTCAACAGCGCCGCCGCGGCGCCGATCACCAGACTGAACATGAAGGCGGCGATCGACAGCATCGCCGCCAGCTCATCGAATCCCCCCTGCCGCGCCAACACCAGCACGGCCACGAATATCGCCACCGACCACGCCACAAGGCCGATCAGCAGCTGCTTGACCGTCCGCAGACGGCCGCACAAGGCGCCGCCGGCAAGTGCGGCGGCCACCATGGCAGCCATGGACCAGAACAGATACTCGTAGTGCATGGGAACGGTCTCCGCCAAGGGCATTGAGGCGCACGCATTATAGGCGGCGCCTGCCTGCCGCCGTTTGCTCCCCTGCCCGGCCGCGCCCCCCGATCAGGCCAGCGCCACGACGCTGATTTCCACCAACGCGCCGTAGTGCAGATCTCGGGTAGGCACGATGGCGCGGGCTGGCCGGTGGCTGCCAAAGCATTCCTCGTACACCGCGTTGACCTCATCCCACAGACTGACGTCCGGGATGTACACGGTCACGTTGACCACCGACGACAGCGAGGAACCGGCAGCCTCCAGGATTGCGCGCACGCTGCGCAGCGCCTGCCGCGTCTGGCCTGCCGCATCCGCCGCCAGGACGGGGCGCACGCCAGGCGCGGCCGGCGGCAAAAAGCCCAACTGCCCCGAGACGAAGACGAACCCGTTGGCGCGAATCGCCTGAGAATAATGGCCCGCGGGCGGGGTGGCGTCGGGCGTCTGGATGAGGTCCATGTGAGCGTCCATGATGATGCGCGGCTTACCAGCCACGGAAGCGTTCCCAGTGCGCCACCACGCCCGGCTCGCCGGTACGCACAACCTCGTAGGCGTCGTGCTGAGCGCATGTCGCGCAAGCGTGGTTCGGCACGATACGCACTTTGGCTCCGATCGGCAGGTCGGGCAACACCGCGGCGCTGCCAGGGCGCACCTTGATGATGCCCTGCTCCTGGTTGGTTTCGGCAAGCAGCACGTCCGGGTAAACCGCGCCGTCCACGTCGCACACCAAGCCGTACAACTGGTCCACCGGCTGTTTTGCCGTGCCACGATCCCGCGACATGGCCATCCACCCAGCGTCCACCAGGATCCAGCCCTTATCGGGCTGATGGCCGATAACGGTGGTCAGCACCGTGGCGGCGATGTCGTCCACGCTGCACACCCCCAGGCCGGCCATCACGAGATCAAAAAAGACGTACACGCCGGCACGGACTTCCGTGACGCCTTCGAGGTTGCGGGCAAAGTGCGCGGTGGGCGTTGAGCCGACGCTGACCACCGGGCACGGCAACCCCGCGTCGCGAATCGCCTGCGCGCAACTGACGGCGGCCCACCGCTCCTGTTCGGCCATATCCGCGATCGCCTCGACGCTACGGCAGCCATACGATTCGCCCGCGTGCGTCATGACGCCGCGCAGGCAGGCGCCCTCTTCGTGCAGCACGCGCGCAATGGCCAGCAACTGGCCGGTGTCCTTGGGCTGCACACCGGCGCGGTGACCGTCGCAATCGATTTCGATCAGCGCCGGGATGGCATCGCCGGCCGCCTTGGAACGCGCCGACACCGCGCGCGCGGCCTCGATGCTGTCGACCACCACCGTCAGGTCGATGCCGCGCTGGCGCAAGGCCAGCACGCGGTCGAGCTTCGACGGAGACACGCCGACGGCATACAGCAGATCCGTGACGCCAGCGGCCGCGAATTGCTCGGCCTCCTGCAGCGTCGAGACGGCGGCAGGCCCTTGCGGCGTCGTCATGAGACGGCGCGCGACCTCGATGGATTTGGGCGTTTTCAGATGGGGACGCAACCTGACGCCGTGGCCGGCCATCAGCGCGTTCAGCCGGTCGATGTTTCGCGTCATGCGCGTTTCGTCGAGCAGCAGGCAGGGCGTTTCCAGCGAATCCAGGGTGGGCGCGGGGCTTTCAAGGGTCATGGGAATCTCTTTAGGGATGAGGGGCGCGGACACGGCTGGCCCGTCGGGATCAGGACGAAGTATGGCGCGCTCGCCGCTTCCCATGTTTAATTCGAAATTAATATCCCGTTAAGACCAGCCTGAATGATTACGACCGACGACCTGCGCTTTTTCCTGAGTCTTTCCACTGCCGGATCGTTGGCGCAGGCGGCCCGCTCGCTGGACGTGACGCCTCCAGCAGTCACGCAGCGGCTTAACGCGCTGGAAAAGCGGTTGGGCGTGAGACTGGTCAACCGATCGGCGCGCGGCATCGCACTAACCGATGAGGGCCGCCTGCTGGCCATGCGTGCGGGGCAGATAAGTCATGACCTGACGGTGCTGGCCGATGAACTTGCGGGCAGGCGCGGCGTTGTGGCGGGGCATCTGCGGGTGGTGGCGCCGCTGGGCTTTGGCCAGCGCTACATCGCCCCGCTGGTGGCCGACTTCCGATCGCGCAGCGAAAACGTAACGGCCAGCCTGACACTGTCGGACGGCCCTCCCCGCCTGGCGTCAGACAACTGGGACGTCATGGTGCACATTGGCGAACTGCGCGACTCCACCCTTGTCGCGCACCCGCTGGCGCCGAACCGGCGCATGCTGTGCGCGTCGCCTGCGTACCTGAAGCGGCGCGGCACGCCGGGCATGCCTGAAGACCTGCGCAACCATGACTGCATCGCCCTGCGCGAAAACGACGAAGACGTGACCCTGTGGCGGTTCAGGCGCGCCCGGGGCGCAGCAGTCGGGGTTCGTATTGCGCCCGTGTTGTCGTGCAACGCGGGGGCCACTGCGCTGGAGTGGGCGTTGGGCGGACACGGCATCGTCGCGCGTTCGGAGTGGGACGTGGCCACGCACGTCCGTGCGGGCGCGCTGGTCCCGTTGCTGGCCGGCTGGAGCCTGCCCGATGCGAATGTGGTGGCGCTGGTGAAATCGCGGCAGGAACTGTCCGCGCGCACGGCAGGGTTTCTGGCGGCGCTGCGCGCGGCGTTCGCCGCGCCCCCCTGGCGCGGCGGGGCGTCCTAGGCGCAAGGACGGCTCAATCGAGCATCGCTTCCGCTTCGATCTCGATCAGCCATTCGGGCAACGACAACCCGCTGACGATGATCCACGACGACGGCGGCGGATCGACCTTGAAGCGGTCGCGAAGGGCCTGCGCCACGACCTCCTGTTCGGTGCTGACCGTGTCGCAAATGTAGATCCGCAGCATGATGACCTGCGACAGATTGCCGCCCGCGGCCGCCAGGACACGTTCGACATTGTCCAGCGCCGCTTCGGTCTGCACTTGCAGCCCGGGTCCGACCGTGCGCTCGTTGGCATCGACGCCGACCTGGCCGGACAGCAGCATGCGGCGTTGTCCGGTCACGATCACCGCCTGGCTGAAACCGTACTGCACGGAATTGAACACCGTATCGGGATTGACGACGACTCGGGACATGGGCTTCTCCTGTGCAGTCCGGCGTGGGACGGCTGGTCATTCTAGCAACCGCACTGCGGACGACGAAGCGCCAGCGGCACCGCGCGTCGAGTCGACCAAACGCGGTATGGAGCCGCGGCACGGCGTTTGCTACGCTGGACTGGTCTGTTCAGCCAGGGTCACGGCCATGAGCGAGAAGATCCGAGTTCTATGCATCCAGCCCGCCACGACGTCCGCGCGTTTCGCGTTCCTGGTGATTGCTCTGAAATGGTCATTGGGCGCCACGCCCCGGCCGTCGCGCCTGCAGATCGGCCCGCATGATCTGGCGCCCGAAGGATCGGAAGGCGCTTTCTGGCAGTTTGCGCTGCGGCACGCCTTTTCCAGCCAGTCCATTCTGGTCACGCGCGGTGCGCACTGGGATGTGTCGGCGTCGGTGGAAGGCGATGAAGTCCGCGCCTTCGGGCGGACTTTTGCGCTGAGGCAGTGTCTTTTCTGACCCCGCGGTGCGCTAAGCCTGCGTCTCAGGCGTCGACTGGCGCCTTACGGTGATAGGCCGCAAGCTCTTCGGCCGTCCAGCGCTGGCGCGCTTCGTCCTGACAGCAGGTGCGATACACCAGCGCGCCGACGTCCAGAAAACGCTTCACGTCGGCGTCCGACAACTTTCCCTGCACCTGCAACAGGCAGTCGGCCAAGGTGGAAAGCACGCCGTCCCAGCCGTCAAACCTGCCAGGCGCCACCGGCAACGTGATCATGCGCGCCATCATTTCACTATGGTCCATGCTGAGTCTCCCCTCAGTCGCGGCGCCGCTCGATCCGCTATCGCCTGGCGCCCCCGGGATGCCTTTTAGCAAGTGGCGTTCCTGATGGGAAACGCAGGGTTCAACGCGCTGGCGCCCGCCCAGTCGCCGGATCCGGCGCGCGCCCCCGCAACAGCGACCCCGGATGGGCTTGCAGGTAGTCGGCCAATTCGCGCAACGACCGCGCGGTGCGGGCCAGTTCCTGCAGCAGCGTGCTCGTGTTGACCGGCAGGCCCGCATCGGGACTCAGCAAGCCGCCCACCGCGCCCAGCGATCGGCTGGCTTGGCGCAGCATCGCGGACGCTTCGGGCGCAAGCTGCGTGTCCAGCCGCTTTACCAGCCTGGACGTGCCCTGCAGCAGGTTGCCCAGTTCCGCGCCCAGGTCCTCCAGCGGGATCTTCTCGATCTTGGTCAGAATGGAGTTCAGTTGCAGTTGCAGCTGATCGAGGTTGTTTGGCACCGTGGGGATGAAAGGCGCCTCTTCCATCTTGAATGTGACGGGCTTGGCATCAGGAAACACCGCCATCGCAATGTACAGCTGGCCCGTCAGCAGGTTGCCGATGCGCAATTGCGCACGCAGGCCCTGCTCGATCATGGCCGCCATCAGCTTGCCGCTGGGATGCTCCAGCGACGATCCGGAATACTCCCGGATCTCTTCGAACGTCTTCGCGCCCAGCCGCTCCGGGTACAGCGTGGCATCCACCAGCGCGTAGAACTGGTTGGTCGTGCGGTCCAATTCCAGCCCGATGGCGTCGACCTGGCCGACCGAGGCGCCGAACGCGTCGATCGGGGCACCGACGGAAAGGCCCCGCACCGACTGGTCAAACCGCATGCGGATATGCAACGGCATGCCATCCGGCTGCGCCCGCGCAGCGGTTTCCGAGGGGTAGATGACGAACGTGGCCTCCGGCTTGGCCGCGGCATGATGGCGGGTCTCTATCGAATCGAAGGCGACGCCCCCCACGATCACGGACAGCAGGGATTGCGAGCGCACGTCAAGCCCCCGCGCATCCACCGAGAAATCCACGCCGCTCGCATTCCAGAAGCGCGTGCCTTCGTTCACGTATGCATCGTTCGGCGCATCCACGAACACCTGGATGTCCACCCCCTTGCCGGTGCTGTCCAGGCGGTAGCTCACAACCTGTCCCACCGCGATGCGCCGGTAATAGACCGGCGAGCCGATATCCAGCGATCCCAGGTCGTGGCCCTTGAGCGTGAAGCGCTTGCCCGGCCGGTCCTGTGTCACTTCGGGCGGGACCTCCAGGCCGACGAACGCGAATTTGGTTGCCTTGCCGGGATCGACGCCGCCGCGCAGGCCAGCCGGATCCAGGCCGATGTAGGCGCCGGACAGCAAGGTGCTTAGGCCGGAGACGCCGCTAAGCGTGAGCCGGGGCCGCACCACCCAGAACAAGGTGCCCTCTTGCAACAGGCCTGCCGCCTCCTTGTTGAGCCGCACCGTCGCGATCACGCCTGTTCTGTCTGCGTTGAGCGCCACGCGCTCCACAACGCCGACATTCACTTCCTTGTATCGGACCTGCGTCTTGCCCGCCTCCAGCCCTTCCGCCGTCTGGAAACTGATGGTGGCCTGCGGGCCGGCGTCCATCCAGACCTTCAACACCAGCAGCAAGCCGCCCAGCGCCGCGACGATCGGCACCAGCCAGATCCAGGAAAGCCGGCGGCCACGGCGGGCCGGCGGGCGCTTTTGAGCAGCAGCAGGAGCAGTCTCGGGCATTGAAGGCATCCTTCGTGAGCACGCGTCCGGACTCTGGGTGCAATCCCGGTAAAGCGTCGCGCCAGCGGGGCCGCCGCGCAACAAGGGTAATCCCGACGTTTGCGCATGCCCGCTGCACAAAGAAAGAGTAGGATAGCCATCCCAGTAAACAGGAAACTTCCGTGAATATCGAAATCCGTCCTGCCGTGCCTTCGGACGCGGCCCAGATCCATGCCTTCATCACCGAACTGGCGGTCTACGAGCGCGCCGCCCATGAGGTGATCGCCAGCGCTGAAGACGTTGAGCGCACCTTGTTTGCGCAAGGCGCGCCGGCCCGCGCGTTGATGTGCCTGGTCGAGGGCAAGGCCATCGGCTACGCCGTCTATTTCTACAGCTACTCAACCTGGCTTGGAAAGAACGGCATCTACCTGGAGGATCTGTACGTCACGCCCGAGCATCGAGGCATCGGCGCGGGACGCGATCTGCTGCGCCATCTGGCGCGCGAGGCGGTGGCAAACGATTGCGGGCGGCTTGAATGGAGCGTGCTGGACTGGAACCAGCCCGCGATCGATTTCTATCAATCCATTGGCGCCCTGCCTCAGGACGAATGGGTGCGCTATCGGATGGCCGGCGACGCATTGCGCAATTTCGCCGAGGGCCGCCGCTGAAGCGGCCACTACGGCAGCCACTTCGGCAGCCACTCAGGCAGCCAGACCGCTCAGAACTCCGGCAGGTCGAACAGCGTGTGCAAGGTGGAGCTGGGCACCGGGACGGATGCGAGATGCTCGCGGCCCCGCGCATCCACCAGCACGCGCACCGCGCGCGATGCGACGGTCAAGCCGTCCACGCTGATCGCGGTCTCGACCTCGGCCCCTTCCTTGAGAAGTTCAATGACTTCGGAGGCTGCCGCCGTCGTGGGCTCCGAGATCCACCCGGGAACGCCGCGCACGGCCTGCCCCCAGCGCACGTAGGCGATGTGGCCACTCATGGCCTCCTTGCGCACGGCGACGATCACATACAAAGACATCCAGGCCTCCCTAATGTGTGGCCTGGATCGTATAACAGCTTGGCGTCGGCGGCGTGACCGCGCCAGCGTCAGGGCTCGATGTCGATGGGCGCAAAGGACTTCACCAGGTCGTCAAGCTGCTTGAGTTGCGTCAGGAAGGACTCCAGCTTGTCCAGCGGCAAGGCGCTGGGACCGTCGCACTTTGCGTTCTTTGGGTCGGGATGGGCTTCCAGGAAGAGGCCCGCCAGCCCCACCGCCATGCCCGCGCGCGCCAGTTCGGCCACCTGTTCGCGGCGCCCGCCGGATGCGGCGTCAAGCGCCGATCGCTGCTGCAGCGCGTGGGTCACGTCAAAGATCAGCGGACGGTTGCCGGACACTTTCTTCATCACGCCAAAGCCCAGCATGTCGACGACCAGGTTGTCGTAGCCGAAGCTCGTGCCGCGGTCGCAGAGAATCAGCTTGTCGTTGCCGGCCTCGGTGAACTTCTCGACGATGTTGAGCATCTGCGTGGGACTGAGGAACTGCGGCTTCTTGATGTTGACCACGCGTTGCGTCTTGGCCATCGCGACGACCAGGTCGGTCTGGCGGGCCAGGAATGCAGGCAGTTGCAGGATGTCGGCGACTTCGGCGACCGGCGCGGCCTGCCAAGGCTCGTGCACGTCGGTGATGACCGGCACGCCGAACTCCTTTTTCACGGCTTCGAAGATCTTCATGCCCTCTTCCAGTCCGGGACCGCGATAGGAATGGATGGACGAGCGGTTGGCCTTGTCGAACGACGCCTTGAACACGTAGGGGATGCCCAGTTTGCGCGTCACGCGCTGGTATTCCTCGCAGGCGCGCAGCGCCAGTTCCTTGGATTCCAGGACATTGATGCCGCCGAACAGCACGAAAGGCCGATCGTTCGCGCAGGCGATCGAGGAGGAAATTACGACTTCTGGGGCGGTCATGATGGGAATCCTGTAAAGGTAAGGCAGGTGATAGTGCGTAATGTACAACCTGCCTCACCGCCGCATCATCTGGCTGGCCCCATTTTCCTGCCCGCGGTAGCCCTGAATCACGCGCGCGATGCGGATCGGACGTGTCATGCGCGCTCGAGCGCCGGATCGCTGACCAGCCGGTAGGCCACCGCGCCGATGATCGCGCCCACGATGGGCGCCACCCAGAACAGCCACAATTGCTCCAGCGCCCAGCCGCCTACAAAAAGTGCCGGCCCGGTCGACCGCGCCGGATTCACCGACGTGTTGGTGACCGGGATGCTGATGAGGTGGATGAGAGTCAGCGCGAAGCCGATGGGAATGGCGGCAAAGCCCGCCGGCGCGCGCCGGCTGGTCGCGCCAAGAATCACGAAGATAAAGCCGGCTGTCAGCACCAATTCGGTCACCAGCGCGGACAGCAATGTGTATTTGCCGGGTGAATACGCGCCATAGCCATTGGCGGCAAAGTGGCTTGCCCGCAGGTCAAAGCCCAGCTTGCCGTTTGCAATGCATGCCAGGACCGCCGCCGCCGCAATCGCGCCCAGCACCTGCACGATGACGTACGGCAGGATTTCCTTGGCGGGAAAGCGTCCGCCCGCCACCAGCCCCACCGTGACCGCAGGATTGAAGTGCCCGCCGGAGATGTGACCCACTGCGAAGACCATCGTCAGGACGGTCAGGCCAAACGCCAGCGCCACGCCCAAGAATCCGATGCCCAACTGCGGAAATCCGGCGGCTAGCACCGCCGCGCCGCACCCGCCCAGCACCAGCCAGAACGTGCCGAAGAACTCCGCGCCGCAACGCTTGGGTAATGAATACATGACCACTCCTCGATATCGGAAGCCCTAAGGTCGCGGCGGGCGCGAAGGTAATGGTCAAAATAGCCGGATGGCGGGTGCGCTGGGATCGGACAGATGGGGGATGCGGGGGGGACGACGCGTGCTGGGCTCGATCTTTGCCGGCCGGCCCTTCACGCTTCAGTACGCGAAGGAACGCGTGTCGCCCGAAGTCGCCGGGCAGCCGGCGTTTACCGCCACCGCGGGTACGGTCGTCATCCTGGCGGCGCTGGCTGCCGCGGCCTGGTTTACCGCCTGGTTGCCGAAAGCGGCCAAGCGGTGACGGCGGCTGAGAACGCCGTCCCAACACCGAAAAAGCGTCAATCCGCCTGAACGCGCTGGGGCCACCGCACGTCGGGCACTGCATTCAGGGCGGGCTTTGCGAACAGATAGCCCTGAAAGCGTTCGAAACCGGCGGCCTGGAGCCAGCACCATTCCTCGACCCGTTCCACGCCCTCCGCGACGGGCGTGATGCCCATGGCGCTGCAAGCGCGCGCAATGCCGCAAACGATCGCCTGGCGGGGGCCGTCCAGATGAATGTTCTGGATGAGCTGCCGGTCGATCTTGAGCTTGTCCGGCTGGAATTCGGCCAGCAACGACAGGCCCGCGAACCCTGCCCCGAAATCATCGATCGCGACCCCGATGCCTGCCCGGCGCAGGCGCGCGATCGCGTCCCTGAAGGCGAACGGGCTCTCAATGGCTTCCTGTTCGGTGATTTCCACGATCACGTGCTGCGGCAAGAGATCGCAGGCCGCAATCTGATCCACCAGGCGGCTGACCGCCGACGGGTCTTCGATCAGCGACATCGGCAGCAGGTTGACCGACAGCTTCACATTGTCCAGACCCAACCGCCGCGCCAGTTCGAATGCCGCGGCTTTCGATTCCAGATCGACGCGGTAACGCTGAGCGGGATCGAGACTGGCGAACATCTGTTCGGGGGATTCTCCGGATCTGCCGCGGATCAGGAACTCGAAGGATGTGACCTCGCGCCGCATGGGATCGACGATCGGTTGCAGTGCAAAGGGATACGCGCGGGCGGGCGCTGCGGGGTCTTCATGGATCGCAGCCGCGCCGCTCGCCGCAAACCGCCAGCGGGCAGCATCCTCGCCCTCGACGATATGATCGGTCCCCCGCGCGGCGGCATACCAGCCCAGGATCTTCACGACCCGGTCGTCTCCACGCGCCAGCCGGGCGGAAACTGTCATTTTGGCAAGAATGCGTGAGGACACCGCTTGCGGGTCGAGCTCGCGCAGATCAAGCAAGGCCATCGCATCACCACCGAACCGGCGGGCCGGCCCCTGGTCCTGCATCAGCAGCACGACGTTCTTGTGGGCGTCGTCGCGCCGTATCGAATCGAAAAGGTGCGATACCGCTTCATCGGGCCCTTCCAGCAGCTGCACGAAGTGCACACCGTCAAAGAGCATGATGCCGGTCACGTCCAATGCGGCGTTGCGCGCCCGGGCGGGCGTCAACAGATCGCTCAGATCCTGCGCATTCATGGTGTCGACAGCACGGCTGCGGTATATCAGTGTGGAAATCATGTCGTGTTCTTTCACGAACGGGTCGGACGTGGGTGAGGCGCGGCGGCGGAGCCCTGAGGCGGCGGGCGGGTGTACGCGAACCATGGAATGGACGCGAGGCAAGCAAGCCTGGCAGTCGGGCAGTTCAGCGGCGCGCAATAAACGTCAGTACCGGATGCGGATTCGCGGACGGCGGCAAGACGGAGGACGGCTCGGGGGGAACGTGGGTTGAGCCGGAAGATTTGGCCAAATATCCCTGAAATGATAGGGCCGAAACCTAAATCACTGAAAACACGGGAAGTTTGATGGTGCGAAGGAGGGGACTCGAACCCCTACACCTGTTACGGCGTCAGGACCTAAACCTGGTGCGTCTACCAATTTCGCCACCTTCGCAATAGGCCAAGCCCGCTATTGTAGCTTGCTTGTTAAAATCTTGCGTCATGAATCCGCGCCTCGATGCCCTGCACCCCTACCCGTTCGAAAAATTGCGCGCGTTGCTGGCTTCTGCCAGCTCGCAGCCGGACGGCATTACGCCCATCAATTTGTCGATCGGCGAGCCCAAGCACGCCGCGCCTGAACGCGTGGCGCAAGCCATTCGCGACGGCATGGCCGGGCTTTCCGTCTACCCGTCCACGAAGGGCGATCTGGCCCTGCGCCGGGCAATTTCGGAGTGGCTGTCGCGCCGCTACAGCATTCCGGCGCCCGATGCCGAAACGCAAGTGCTGCCGGCCCTGGGGTCGCGCGAGGCGCTGTTTGCGTTCACGCAGACCGTGATCGATCCCGCGGCCGGTTCCGTGGTGATCTGCCCCAACCCGTTCTATCAGATCTACGAAGGCGCCACGCTGCTGGCGGGCGCGACGCCCTACTTCGTCAACGCCGATCCGGTACGCAATTTCGGCAGCGACTGGAACCAGGTGCCCGAAGACATCTGGAAGAAGACGCGCCTGGTGTTCGTGTGCTCGCCGGGCAACCCTGCCGGCAACGTGATGTCGCTGCAAGAGTGGGAAACGCTGTTCAAGCTGTCGGACCGTCATGGTTTCGTGATTGCGTCGGATGAATGCTATTCCGAGATCTATCTGGACGAGGGCGATCCCCCGCTGGGCGGTTTGCAGGCGGCGCGGCGTCTGGGGCGGGACGACTACCGCAACCTGGTGGTGTTCTCCAGCCTGTCCAAGCGGTCCAATGTGCCGGGCCTGCGGTCGGGCTTCGTGGCGGGCGACGCGGCGCTGATCGGCCGGTTTCTGCTGTATCGCACGTATCATGGCAGTGCGATGAGCCCCATCGTGTCCGCGGCCAGCATTGCCGCGTGGACGGATGAGGCGCACGTGAAGGAAAACCGCCGCCAGTACCGCGAGAAATTCGACGCGGTGCTGCACATCCTGCAAAAGGTGCTGGATGTGTCGCGGCCGCAGGCTTCGTTTTATTTGTGGGCGGCAACGCCCGGTTCCGATACGGCGTTCGTGCGCGACCTCTATGGCCGTACCGGTGTTACCGTGCTGCCAGGCAGCTTCCTCGCGCGCGAGGCGCACGGCATGAATCCGGGCCAGGGACGCATCCGCATCGCCCTGGTGGCGCCCTTGGCCGACTGCGTGCAGGCGGCCGAGCGCATCGCCCATTTTGTACATAATTCTGTTTGACCAACCTTTAAAAGCTGAGCCGCTATGACTCTCGACCTGCAGACCACCATTGAACAAGCCTGGGAGAACCGGGCCAACCTGTCGCCCACCGACGCCAGCGCCGAAGTGCGCGAAGCCGTTGAGCACACCATCGACGGGCTGGACCTGGGCCGCCTGCGCGTGGCCGAGAAGATCAATGACGACTGGGTCGTGCACCAGTGGATCAAGAAGGCCGTGCTGCTGTCCTTCCGCCTGAACGAAAACGCCATCATGGGCCAGGCGCCGCTGCAGTTCTACGACAAGGTGCCGCTCAAGTTCTCGGAATTCGGCGACAACGCGTTCAAGCAAGGCGGCTATCGCGTGGTGCCGCCGGCCGTGGCCCGCCGCGGCTCGTTCATCGCCCGCAACGTGGTGCTGATGCCCTCTTATGTGAACATCGGCGCCTACGTCGACGAAGGCACGATGGTCGACACCTGGGCCACCGTCGGCTCGTGCGCCCAGATCGGCAAGAACGTCCACCTGTCGGGTGGCGTGGGCATTGGCGGCGTGCTTGAGCCGCTGCAGGCCAACCCCACCATCATCGAAGACAACTGCTTCATTGGCGCGCGCTCCGAAGTCGTGGAAGGCGTGGTGGTCGAAGAGAACTCGGTGCTGGCCATGGGCGTGTTCCTGTCGCAAAGCACCAAGATCTACGATCGCGCCACCGGCAAGATCACCTACGGCCGCGTGCCCTCGGGTTCGGTCGTGGTGCCGGGCTCGCTGCCCTCGGCCGACGGCACGCACAGCCTGGCCTGCGCCGTGATCGTCAAGCGTGTCGACGCGCAGACCCGCGCCAAGACCAGCATCAACGACCTGCTGAGGGCTTGATGAGCAATTCGGCCGTACTGGATCTGGTCAAGGACCTGATCGCCCGTCCCTCCGTCACGCCCGCGGACGAAGACTGCCAGGCGGCGATTGCCGCCCGGCTCGAACGCATCGGCTTTACCTGCGAGACCATCGCGCAGGGCGGCGTCACCAATCTGTGGGCCCGGCGCGGCAGCGCCGCGCCGCTGACGGTGTTTGCCGGCCACACCGACGTGGTGCCCCCGGGCCCGCGCGAGAAGTGGAACAGCGATCCCTTCGTTCCCACGGAACGCGACGGCTGGCTGTACGGCCGCGGGGCGGCCGACATGAAGAGCTCGATCGCCGCCTTTGTGGTGGCGGCCGAGGAATTCGTGGCGGCCCACCCGCAGCATGACGGCTCGATCGCCCTGTTGATCACGTCCGACGAGGAAGGCCCGTCCATCGATGGCACCGCCATCGTGTGCGACGCGCTCAAGGCGCGCGGCGAGCAGCTGGATTACTGCATCGTGGGCGAGCCCACGTCGGGCGATGTGCTGGGCGACACCTGCAAGAACGGCCGCCGCGGCTCCTTGTCGGGCAAGCTCACGGTCAAGGGCATCCAGGGGCACGTGGCCTACCCGCACCTGGCGCGCAACCCTGTTCACCAGCTTGCGCCGGCGCTGGCCGAGATCGTCAGCATTGAATGGGACCAGGGCAACGAGTATTTCCCGCCCACGACGTTCCAGGTGTCCAACCTGAACTCGGGAACGGGCGCGACCAACGTCGTGCCCGGCGAGGCCGTGGCGTTGTTCAATTTCCGCTTTTCCACGGCCAGCACGCCTGAAGGCCTGAAGCAGCAGGTTCACGCCGTGCTGGACAAGCACGGCCTGGAGTACGAGCTGGATTGGGAATTGGGCGGCGAGCCCTTCCTGACCCCGCGCGGATCCTTGACCGACGCGCTGGTGCAGGCGATCCACGCGGAAACCGGCGTGACCGCCGAGCTGTCGACCACCGGCGGCACGTCGGACGGCCGCTTCATCGCCAAGATCTGCCCGCAAGTCATCGAGTTCGGCCCCGGCAACGCCACGATCCACAAGGTCAATGAGCGCATCGAGGTCGCCTCGCTGGAACCGCTCAAGAACATCTATCGGCGCACGCTGGAAAACCTGCTGCTGCCCGCATGATGCCCGCGCCGGCGGGACGCCAGTCCCGCCGCGCACGCTTTCCAGCCCCCTTTCAGGGGGCGTTTTTCCGTTTTCCCCCTGGGACTGTGATTTGAATGCCTGATACGAACGCAACCTCCCGCGACGAACTGCAGACCGTGCGCGACCTGATCCGCTACGGCGTTTCGCGCCTGAACGGCGCCCAGGTGTCGCTGGGACATGGCAGCGACAATGCCTGGGACGAGGCGGTCTACCTGACCCTGCACGCGCTGCACCTGCCGCTGGACACGCTGGATCCGTTCCTGGATGCGCGCGTCGTGCGCGAAGAGCGCGAGCGTGTGCTGGACCTGCTGGACCGTCGCGTGGCCGAGCGCGTGCCCGCCGCGTACCTGACGAACGAAGCCTGGCTTCGCGGCCACCGGTTCTACGTGGACAAGCGCGTGATCGTGCCGCGCTCGCCGATCGCCGAGCTGCTGGACGAGGGGCTGTCGCCGTGGGTGCAGGATGCGCTGGCCGTGGAAAACGTGCTGGACATGTGCACCGGCTCCGGCTGCCTGGCGATCCTGGCGGCGCTGGCCTTCCCGTACGCGCACGTGGACGCGGTGGATGTGTCCCCCGACGCCCTGGAAGTCGCGCGCCGCAACGTCGACGACTACGGGCTTGCCGACCGCCTGGACCTGCACGAAAGCAACCTCTTTGATGCCCTGCCCGCGCGCGAATATGACGTGATCGTCTGCAATCCGCCCTACGTGAACAGCGGCTCGATGCGCGCTCTGCCGCAGGAATACCTGCACGAACCGCAACTGGCGCTTGCCGGCGGCGACGACGGCATGGACCTCGTGCGCCGCATCCTGCAAGCCGCCCCGCAATACCTGTCGGAGAACGGCGTGTTGGTGCTTGAAATCGGCCATGAGCGCGATTTCTTCGAGGCCGCCTTCCCGCAGCTGTCGCCCGTCTGGCTGGACACCGAGGAAGCCTCGGACCAGCTGCTGCTGCTTACCCGCGAGCAACTGAGCCTGTGATACGCGCCAACGGATTGACCCTGCGCCGCGGCACGAAAGTGCTGCTGGACGGCGCCGAATTTGTCGTGAACCCGGGGGAACGGGTAGGCATCGTGGGCAAGAACGGCGCGGGCAAGTCCTCGCTGTTCGCGCTGCTGACCGGCGCGCTGGACGCAGACGCCGGCACCTTGTCGCTGCCCGCCGGTTGGCGCATCGCCAGCGTCGAGCAGGAACTGCACGCGGACGACCGCCCTGCCCGCGAGTTCGTGATCGACGGCGACACGCATCTGCGCGCATTGCAGGCGCAGCGCGCGGCGCTGTCCGACGACCAGGGCACGCAGATCGCCGAAGTGGAAGCCGCGCTGGTAGAAGCCGGCGCCTGGAGCGCGGCCTCCCGTGCCGAGCAACTCCTGGCCGGCCTGGGCTTCAAGCCCGCCGAATGGACGCAACCGGTCGAGAGCTTTTCGGGCGGCTGGCGCATGCGCCTTGCGCTGGCCCGCGCGCTGATGGCTCCGTCCGAGCTGTTGCTGCTGGACGAACCCACCAACCACCTGGATCTGGACGCGATGCTGTGGCTGGAGAAATGGCTGGCCGCCTATGAAGGCACCGTCATGCTGATCTCCCACGACACCGAATTCCTGGACGCGGTCGCGCGGTCGATCCTGCATTTCGACCATGCCAAGCTGACGCGGTATCGCGGCGGCTATGGCGACTTCCTGACGCAGCGCGCCGAGCGCCTGCGCCAGTCCAGCATCGCCTACGACCGCCAGACACGCGAGGCGGCCCGCCTGCAAGGCTTCATCGACCGCTTCAAGGCCAAGGCGTCCAAGGCCAAGCAGGCGCAGAGCCGCGTGAAGGCGTTGGCGCGCATGCAGGTGCTGGCGCCGCTGCAAGCGGAAGCCGGCATCGACATTCGCATCCCCTCACCCGACCAGGTGCCGGATCCGCTGCTGACGCTTGAGCATCTGTCGGCGGGCTACACGGACGCCGAGGGCAATGCCGTGCCCATCCTGCGCGATGTGACGCTGATGGTTCGCGCGGGCAGCCGCGTGGGCGTGCTGGGCGCCAACGGCGCCGGCAAGAGCACACTGATCAAGACCCTGGCCGAGGAACTGCCCGTGCAGGCCGGCGAGCGCCGCGCCTCGCGCGGTCTGGCGATCGGATACTTCCACCAGCACCAGCTCGACATGCTGGACGTGGACAGCACGCCAATCGCGCACCTGGCCCGCCTGGCGCCCGAGGCGCGCGAGCAGGAACTGCGCAATTACCTGGGCGGTTTCGGTTTCTCGGGCGATACCGTCACCAGCAAGGTCGGCCCGATGTCGGGCGGCGAAAAGGCGCGCCTGGCGCTGTCGCTCATCGTCTGGCAAAAACCCAACCTGCTGCTGCTGGACGAGCCCAGCAACCACTTGGACGTCGAGACGCGCGAGGCCTTGGCCACCGCCCTGGCAGACTTCGGCGGCAGCATGCTGCTCGTGTCGCACGATCGCCATCTGCTGCGCACTACCGTGGACAGTTTCTGGATCGTGGCGGACGGCGCGGTGCGGGAGTTCGACGGCGACCTGGAGGACTACCGCGACTGGCTGGCCGCGCGCAATGCGGACGAACGCGCCGAGGCACGGGAAAGCGCCGAAAACGGCAGTGACCCCGTCGTCGATCGCAAGGCGCAGCGCCGCGCCGAAGCCGAACAGCGGCAACGCCTGTCCGCCCTGCGCAAGCCGCTGGAGTCCAAGCTGGCCAAGGTGGAATCCGAGATGGAAAAACTGCGGAGCAAACTCGCGGCCCTGGACGCGGTGATCGCCGATCCGGACCTGTATTCCGACGCGCGTCGCGCCGAACGCCAGAAGGTCATGGCGGACCACGGCGAACACGGCAAGCGCATGGGGGAACTGGAAGAGCAGTGGCTGGAGCTGCAGGGCTCGCTGGAAGAGATCGACCAGAGCGAAGCCTGACCCAAAAGAAGTGGCCCACATTTAAGCGGGCTTCAAATAGAAACCGGCCCCGAATTGGGGCCGGTTTTTTTGGGCTAGCTGTTTTCGGCTGGCCTATAACCGCGCACTTGCCTTGACAGGCCTCGGGCGCGCGCCTGCGGTCACGAGTAAGGACGCTCGCGCAGGCGGGTGTGGTTGTCGATCACGGTGTCGATCACTTCGCGCAGGATGGTCTCGGCCAGATCGGGCGGCACGCCGGCTTCCAGTGCCAGGCGCCGGATGCGCTCGACCTGCTGGGCCTCGCGCCTGGGGTCCACCAGATCCATCCCGTGGTTGGTTTTCAGTTCGCCGATCATGTCCGTGCAACGGAACCGCACACCCAGCAGCAGCATGATCTGCTGGTCGATCTCGTCGACTTCGGCGCGCAGGGACGCCAGCTCGGCTTTGGGGGAATCGTTGTTGGCCATATGTGTCAACCCTGAACAATGTCGAGCTTGGCGATGCCAAGCGCCAAGGTCTTGGCGCCGACATCGCGGAAGTGGATTTCCGCCTGGGCGTCCTGTCCCGCGCCGCTCAGGCCGATGATCGTGCCGTCGCCGAAACGCGCGTGACGCACACCCTGCCCCACACGATACTGCTTGTCGCCCACCGTGACGCCGGTAGCGACACCGCGGGGTTGACGCGGCGCAATGGTGTTGGTCGGCTTGCGGCCAAAGGCATCGCCACGGTTGCCGCCGCCCCACCCTGCACCTGTCGCGCTGACCGGGGCCAGCCCGGCCTTGGGGGTCAGCCACTTCAGGTGCTGCTCGGGAATTTCATCCAGAAAGCGCGAGCGCATGGCGTATCGCGTCTGGCCATGCAGCATCCGGCTTTGCGCCAGGCTGATGTACAGGCGCTGCCGCGCGCGCGTGATCGCCACGTACATGAGGCGGCGTTCTTCTTCCAGGCCGGCCGGCTCGAGGATGCTGTTCTCGTGCGGGAACAGCCCTTCCTCCAGGCCGGTGATGAACACGGCGTCGAATTCCAGGCCCTTGGCGGCATGCACCGTCATGAGCTGGACGGCATCCTGGCCTTGCTGGGCCTGGTTGTCGCCGGCCTCGAGCGCCGCATGCGACAGGAACGCGGCCAGGGGCGTCAGGTTGTCGCTTGCAACCGCAGGCGCGTCCACCACACCCGGCATGAGCGTGGAGGACGTGTCACCGTCGGGCACCTGGCCGGCGGGCATGCCGTCGTAGTTTTCCTCGGACGCAAACACCGCCGCGGCCGTGATGAGTTCGTTCAGGTTTTCCAGCCGTTCGGCGCCTTCGCGCTCGGCCTTGTAATGGGCGTTCAGGCCGCTGGCCTCGAGCATGTGCTCGACCATTTCGGGCAGCGGCAGCTCGCGGGTTTCTTCGATGAGCCGATGAATCAGCTGCGCGAACTGGGCCAGATTGGATCCGCCCTTGCCCGCAACCCGCGCTACCGCGCCATACAGGCTGGTGTCGTGCTCGCGTGCGGCATCGGCCAGTTGTTCGAGCGTACGTGCCCCGATCCCGCGCGTCGGGAAATTGACCACCCGCATCCACGACGTATCGTCGTGCGGATTGGCCATCAGGCGCAGGTAGGCCAGCGCGTGCTTGATTTCCTGGCGCTCAAAAAAGCGCAGACCGCCATACACCTTGTACGGGATGCCGGCCGAGAAAATGGCGTGCTCGATGACGCGCGACTGCGCGTTGCTGCGATACAGCACGGCGATTTCCCGGCGGTCGCTGCCTTCATGGATAAGGGAACGGATCTCGTCCACGATCCACTGCGCTTCCATGCCATCGGACGGCTGCTCGATGACGCGCACCGGTTCGCCCTCGCCCTGGTCGGTCCAGAGATTCTTGCCCAGGCGTCCCGAGTTGTGGCCGATGAGCGCGTTGGCCGAATCCAGGATATGACCGTACGAGCGGTAGTTTTGCTCCAGGCGGATCACGGTGCCATGCGCATAGTCGCGCTCGAAGTCAGCCATGTTGCCGACGTTGGCGCCGCGGAAGGCGTAGATGGACTGGTCGTCGTCGCCCACGGCGAAGATGGCCGCGCCACCGCCCGCCAGCAGGCGAAGCCACTTGTACTGCAGCGTGTTGGTGTCCTGGAACTCGTCGACGAGGATGTGGCGGAACCGGCGCTGGTAGTGCTCGCGCACGGGCGCGTTGCGCGACAGCAGCTCATAGGCGCGCAGGAGCAGCTCGGCAAAGTCGACCACGCCTTCGCGTTGGCACTGCGCTTCGTAGAGCTGGTAGATCTCGATCAGGCGGCGGCGGTGCGCGTCGTAGGCTTCGACGTCGGCGGGGCGCAGGCCCTCTTCCTTGGCGCCGTTGATGAAGCGCTGCACATCGCGGGGCGGGTACTTTTCGTCGTCCACGCCGTTGGCCTTCATGAGGCGCTTGATGGCCGCAAGCTGGTCCGTGACGTCCAGGATCTGAAAGCTCTGCGGCAGGCCGGCGTCGCGGTGATGCGCGCGCAGCATGCGGTTGCAAAGGCCGTGGAACGTGCCGATCCAGAGGCCGCGCGTATCGATCGGCAGGATGGCCGACATGCGCGCCAGCATCTCGCGGGCTGCCTTGTTGGTGAACGTGACCGCCAGAAGCCCAAAAGGCGAAGCCTGGCCGGTTTGAATCAGCCAGGCCATGCGGGTGGTGAGCACCCGGGTCTTGCCGCTGCCCGCCCCGGCCAAGACCAGGGCGTGCTGCGGTTCTAACGTTACTGCGGCGCGTTGTTCAGGATTGAGCTTCTCTAGCATCATGCCGCGTAGCGGCGCAGATGTTGAGCGAACTGCTCAAGCCCAGCGATGCCGCTTTGCTGGGCGCGCTGGCACCAGGCCTGCAGGTCATGAAGAAGTTGTTCGCTGCTGGCGCTGGAGCTTTCCCAGATGCGGCCGAGTTCACGGCGCATCTGAACCAGCGTCGACAGCGACTTGTTCTGGGCAATGGCCTTGTCCACGGCAGCCAGTTGCTCGGGCTGCAGGATTTCTTCGTTGCGGTGGATGGCACGGCGCACGCTGTGCAGCTTGGTGTAGCCGCACTCGGCGTTGCCTTCCTGGCGCGAGGCCTTCAGCTTGGCCAGCTCTTCGCGGGCGGCGCTCTTGATCACGTCCGCATAGCGGGCCATGACTTCGTAGCGGTGCGTGATCACGCCTTGCAGCGTGCGCAGGTCGATGCCCGTGCGGGAGTCGTCCAGCTTGAGCTTGGGCGCAACCTTCTTGATCTTGGCCAGGCCGAAGAACTTCAGGATGTTGATGTAGCACCAGCCGATGTCGAACTCATACCACTTGGCCGAGAACTTGGCGGACGTGCCGTGGGCATGGTGGTTGTTGTGCAGCTCTTCGCCGCCGATCACGATGCCCCACGGGAACACGTTGGTGCTGGTGTCCGGGCTGTTGTAGTTGCGGTAGCCCCAGAAGTGGCCGATGCCGTTGACGACGCCGGCTGCCCAGAAGGGGATCCAGGCCATCTGGACAGCCCAGACGGTGACGCCGATGGCGCCGAACAGGGCGATGTCGATGGCGAGCATGGTCAGCACGCCCCACAGGCTGTGCTTGCTGTAGACGTTGCGCTCGAGCCAGTCGTCAGGCGTGCCGTGGCCGAACTTGGCCATGGTTTCCTTGTTGTTCGACTCTTCGCGGTACAGCTCCGCGCCGCGGAACAGCACCTTCCAGATGCCGAACAGCATGGGCGAGTGCGGGTCACCTTCTTTTTCGCATTTGGCGTGATGCTTGCGGTGAATGGCCACCCATTCCTTGGTGACCATGCCGGTCGTCATCCAGAGCCAGAAGCGGAAGAAGTGCATGACAGCCGGATGAAGATCCAGACCGCGGTGCGCTTGGCTGCGATGGAGAAAAACCGTGACCGCAACAATCGTGATGTGCGTCACGACCAAAGTGAAAACGACGATCTGCCACCAAGTCGCTTGGGTCAGGCCGCCGGCAATGAAGGAGAGGATGTAATCCATAAAGCTGTTATGAGCCTCGCATGAGAAGTGGCTGAAAGTTTAGCTTACCTTAGCCGTCTGATGACAATCTAGTTTCAAAATAGTTATTGAGAGAAATCAAGGACTAAGCCGCGGTTTTGACCAAAAAAGCCGCGCTCGCGGCGCTTTGGGCGCACGCAGAGCCTTCAATGGCGCCATTCCGGTGTCCACGCCCCCCGGGAGGGAGAGCTGCGACTTTCGCAACGGCACCGGGTTTTGGCTACATTTGGCGATTAAAGTTCCAGTCAGGCAAGCCCGCCGTCTTGAAGACGCCACGATAGCCGTGCACACTGCCCGCCGTCGCGCCCCAAAACTGTCTCTTTTGTCCCACTAATGCCCCTGAATCTAATGCGTCACCGTTTTTTCATCGCCCTCGCCACGCTTGGCGTGGGGTTTTCGGCCTCTGCCCAGGCGCAAACGCTGAAGTCCGGGGACGTTGCCGTCCTGGCCTCTTACTACGAGATCCGGGGTTCGGACTGCCTGGCGTTGCGGGCGCCGCGCGTCGCGATCACCCAGATGCCGACGCTGGGCAAGGCCAGCATCCTGCAGACGCGCGGGCAATCCAACGATTCCGGGCGCTGCGCCTACAAGTCGGTGCCGGTGGCGCAGGTGGTCTACCAGGCCGACCGGCCGGGCTCCGACACCCTGTCCTGGGAAGTGAAGTACCAGAACAAGACGATCGGAACCCGCCGCTACAGCGCGACGGTAGGGGTCACACCGGGTCCTTGACGCCGGCTTCCTCCTGTAAGGCCGTTTCGGCGACGGCTTCCTCGGCGACAACCGGTTCGGCAAACTCCGCCTCCTTGGCGTCTTCGGCGCTTTCCGAAGCTTCAGCGGCACCGGAAGCCGCTGCCTTCTTCTTGCGCTCGAACACGGCGGCAAAGAACCCGTCGGTGCCGTGCACGTCCGGGCGCAACTGCACGTAAGGACCTTCCAGCTTCAAGGTCTCGCACCGGGCGCCCAGGATTTCGGCGGCGTCCACGCGTTCGAAATCCGGATGGCTGGCGAGGAACCGGTCGGCCTGGACTTCGTTCTCTTCGGCCAACAGGCTGCACGTGGCGTAGACCAGGCGCCCGCCGGGCGCGACGCAGCGCGCCGCGCTGTTCAGGATGCGCTCTTGAAGCTGGCCCAGTTCAGCCAGCGCCTCGGGGTGCTGACGCCATTTCAGGTCCGGATTGCGGCGCAGGGTGCCGATGCCACTGCAGGGCGCATCGACCAGCACGCGCTGCGCCTTGCCTGCCAGGCGCTTCACGCGCGCATCGTTTTCATTGTCGATCACCACCGGCACGACATTCGACAGGCCGCTGCGCGCAAAACGCGGCTTGGCGCGCGCCAGCCGGGCCGCCGAAACATCAAAGGCGTACAGACGGCCGGTCGAACGCATCAGCGCGCCTAGAAGCAGCGTCTTGCCGCCCGCGCCCGCGCAGAAATCGATGATCATCTCACCGCGCCGGGGAGCAACCAGGAGCGCGAGCAACTGGCTGCCTTCGTCCTGGACTTCGATGCTGCCGTTCTCGAATTGGGGCCACCGGTTGATGGCGGGCCGCCCTTGCATGCGGATGCCCCACGGCGAAAAAGGCATCGCCGTCGGCTCATAGCGGCCCGCGCTTTGCTGCAGTTCGGCCAGCATGGCATCGCGCTCGGTCTTGAGCGGGTTCACGCGCAGGTCCAGGCTGGCCTGGCGGTTCAAGGCCTCGACCAGCGTGTCCGGGCTTTCCATGGCGCTCAGACGCTCGTCCAGCCAATCGGGAATGCTGCCGCGCACGGCGCGGGGCAAGGTTGCCACGTCGATGCGCGACACGCGCTGCAGCCATTCGGCTTCGGCCGCGTCCATGCCCTCTTGCAGGGGTTCTGCGCCCACCGTGGCATTCAGACCCAGGATGGCCAGGCGGCGCGAAGCGGGGCCGACGCCGCTTTCCGCGTACTGGCGGTAGCGGCGAAGGTGACGCAGCACGTCATAAACGGCCTCTGCGACTTCGGAGCGGTCGCGCGCGCCCAGGTTCGGGTGGTGGCGCAGCCAGTGCGACAGCGCAGCGTCGGCCGGATAGGTCCATTGCAGGATCTCGCCCAGCACGCGCTGCACCTGGTCGATGCGGATGGCGCCGTGCGAGAGGCGCGGGCGGTTGGATTGGGGCTTTTGCGGGGCGTGATCGCCGCCGCGGTATTCGCCACGTGGACCGCTGGAGGCACGGGAATCGTAGGAACGGGAATCCGGGCGGCCTTGCCCTTCGCGGCGGTCCTGGCCGTGCGAATTGCGGTCACCGCCACGGCCTTCGCCGCGCTGGCCGCCGAAGGACGAGCGGGAATCCGGGCGGCCCTGGCCTTCGCGGCGGTCCTGGCCGTACGAATTGCGGTCGCCACCGCGGCCTTCGCCACGCGGGCCGCCGAAAGACGCGCGGGAATCCGGACGGCCCTGGCCTTCGCGCCGATCTTGGCCATACGAATTGCGGTCGCCGCCGCGGCCTTCGCCGCGCGGGCCGCCGAAGGACGAGCGCGAATCCGGGCGGCCCTGGCCTTCGCGGCGGTCCTGGCCGTACGAATTGCGGTCGCCGCCGCGGCCTTCGCCACGCGGGCCGCCAAAGGACGAGCGCGAATCCGGGCGTCCCTGGCCTTCGCGGCGATCCTGGCCGTACGAATTGCGGTCGCCACCGCGGGCTTCGCCACGCGGCCCGCCGAAGGACGAGCGCGAATCCGGGCGGCCCTGGCCTTCGCGGCGATCCTGGCCGTACGAATTGCGGTCGCCACCGCGAGCTTCGCCGCGCTCCTGGCCGTAGCCGCCGCGATCGCCACCGCGATCGTCACGGGCGCGGTCGCCGGATTCGGACCGGTCGCGGGGCGCCGGCTTGCGGGCGTCGCCCTTGGGGCGGGAGAAGAAGGATCGGCCGTCGCGGCCTTCCGTGGCGGCGCCGAAGGAGCCGGCCAGCCGGGAACGCGGGGATTGGGGTTTGGTCATGGTGTAGTCCAGTGGGGCGCAGGCGCTCGCGCCCAATAAATGCTTTTCAGGCCGTTCAGACGGTCGGCGTCCAGGAAAAAAGGCGCACGGGGTCGCCCTGGACGGCCACGCGGTGATCGTTTGTCAGGGTAACCCGGCCTTCGGCCAGCCAGCGAACGGCAGCCGGAAAAGCCTGGTGTTCGACGGCCAGCACGCGCTCGGCCAGCAACTCCGGGGTGTCGCCGGCCAGAACCGGCACGCAACCCTGGGCAATGATGGGGCCGTGGTCCAGGACCGGGGTGACGAAGTGCACGGTGCAGCCATGCACTCGCACGCCCGTCGCCAGGGCCTGGGCGTGCGTATGCAGCCCCGGAAACGCGGGCAGCAAGGAAGGATGGATGTTGACCAGGCGGCCGGCGTAGTGATTCACGAAACCGGGCGTGAGCACCCGCATGAATCCGGCCAGGATGACGTAGTCGGGCTCGTACCGGTCGATTTCGGCAGCCAGCGCGGTGTCGAAGGCTTCGCGGCTGGCGTAGTCCTTGTGATACAGGGCGGCCGTGGGGATACCCTGCCCGGCGGCCCATTCGAGGCCGGCGGCGTCGGGACGGCTGGCGATGACAGCGGCAATTTCCGCTGGCCAGGATTCGTCGCGGCAGGCCTCGGCCAGCGCCTGCATGTTGCTGCCCCGTCCCGAGATCAGGATGACGAGGCGGCGCTTGATAGAAGATATTTCCGGCAAGATGAAGAATTCCAAGGGAAATCGGGCGGGTCCGCCCCCGTGATCCGGAATCGGAAAAGGGCCCGCGCGCGCAGCGCGGAAGCGCCGGCGCGAGAGGACGCTGGCGGGATACGAACAAACCCGTAATCCAAAATTGTAAACTCTCGCTCGTGAAACCATCGCTGCGTATCTACCGATCCCTGCCCCCGCCCGACCGGCGCGCCCCTTGCGCGCTGACGATCGGCAATTTCGACGGCGTGCATCGCGGCCACCAGGCCATGCTTGCCCGCGTCTGCCAGGTGGCCCGCGAACGCGGACTTACGCCGGCCGTGATGACCTTCGAACCGCACCCGCGGGAGTATTTCGCCACCCTGAACCAGCGTCCGGAGCTGGCGCCGACCCGCATATCCGGGCTGCGCGACAAGCTGGCCGCGCTGGCACGCTACGGCATCACGCAGGTCGTGGTCGAGCGATTCAATGCCCGGCTGGCCGAAATGTCGGCCAATGCCTTCATCGAACACCTGCTGGTGCAGGGCTTGCAGACCAAATGGCTGCTGGTGGGCGAGGACTTCCGTTTCGGGCACAAGCGCAGCGGCGACATCGATCTGCTGCGCGAGGCCGGCATGGTGCATGGTTTCGAGGTCCAGACGCTGGCCGATGTCACGGACCGCCAAGGCCACCGCATTTCCAGCTCCGAGGTCCGCACCGCGCTGGCGGTGGGCGACCTGGAGCGCGCCCGTCATCTGCTGGGACACCCCTTCCATATCAGCGGCCACGTCATCCATGGCCAGAAGCTTGGCCGGACCCTGGGCTATCCCACGATGAACCTCCGGGTGGCGGAAAGATGCGCCGCGCGTTCGGGCATCTACGTGGTGCAGGTTCACGGGTTGGCCGACCGCGCGCTGCCTGCGGTGGCAAGCCTGGGCGTGCGGCCGACGGTCGAAGACCGCGGCAGAGTGCTGCTTGAGTCACACTTGCTCGATGAGACCGTCAACGCATACGGTAAACTCGTACGCGTCGAATTCCTGCAAAAGCTGCGGGACGAAGAAAAATTTCCTGATCTCCCTTCCCTGACTGCCGCCATCGCCGAAGACGCGCGAAACGCGCGCGCCTATTTTGCCGTTCATGGACTATAAAAAGACCCTCAACCTGCCCGATACTCCCTTCCCCATGCGGGGCGACCTCGCCAAGCGCGAGCCCGCCTGGATTGCGCAATGGGAGGAAAACCACGTCTACCAGGCGATCCGTGCGGCCAGCCGCGGCCGGCCCCGCTTCGTCCTGCATGACGGCCCGCCCTATGCGAACGGCGACATTCACATCGGCCACGCGGTCAACAAGATCCTGAAGGACATCATCGTCAAGAGCCGCAACATGGCCGGCTACGACGCGCACTACGTGCCGGGCTGGGACTGCCACGGCATGCCCATCGAGATCCAGATCGAAAAGAAGTACGGCAAGCACCTGCCCGTGGCGGAAGTGCAGTCCAAGGCACGGGCCTACGCGCTCGAGCAGATCGACCGCCAGCGCAAGGACTTCAAGCGCCTGGGCGTGCTGGGCGAATGGGATCGTCCGTACATGACGATGAACTACAGCAACGAGGCCGACGAGATCCGCGCCTTGGGCCGTATCCTGGACAAGGGCTATGTGTTCCGCGGCTTAAAGCCCGTGAACTGGTGTTTCGACTGCGGTTCGGCGCTTGCCGAAGCCGAGGTGGAATACGCCGATCGCGTGGACCCGGCTGTCGACGTGGCCTTCCCGTTTGCCGAACCCGCCAAACTGGCCAAGGCCTTCGGCCTGGAATCGGTCGAAGACGGCGCCATCGTGATCTGGACGACCACGCCCTGGACCATCCCGTCCAACCAGGCGCTGAACGTGCATCCGGAAATCGAATACGCGCTGGTGCGGGTCACGTCCGAAACCCCGCCCAAGTTCGGCCCCCTTCTGCTCATCGCCAAGGAACGCGTCGAAGACTGCCTGAAGTCCTGGGCGCTCGAAGGCGAAGTCATCGCCACGGCGCCTGGTCAGGCGCTGTCGGGCATTGAATTCCGCCACCCGCTGGCGCAGTTCAACGCCGCCTACGACCGCAAGGCGCCCGTCTACCTGGGCGACTACGTCACGGCCGACTCCGGCACTGGCGTGGTGCACTCGGCGCCTGCCTACGGTATCGAGGACTTCATGTCGTGCAAGGAGCACGGCATGAAGGACACCGACTTCATCAGCCCGGTCATGGGCGACGGCAAGTACGTCGAGAGTCTGGCGCTCTTTGGCGGCCTGTCGATCTGGGACGCGAATCCCAAGATCGTCGAGGCCCTCAAGGAAGCCGGCGCGCTGATGCACGTCGAAAAGCACAAGCACAGCTACATGCACTGCTGGCGCCACAAGACGCCCATCATCTACCGCGCGACCAGCCAATGGTTCGCCGGCATGGACGTCGCGCCCAAGGACGGCAACCCGACCCTGCGCGAAACGGCGCTGGCCGGCATCGACGCCACGGCGTTCTACCCTGCCTGGGGCCGCGCCCGCCTGCATGCCATGATCGCCAACCGCCCGGACTGGACCCTGTCGCGTCAGCGCCAGTGGGGCGTGCCGATGGCGTTCTTCGTCCACAAGGAAACCGGCGAGCTGCATCCGCGCACGTCCGAGCTGCTTGAACAGGTGGCGCAGCGCGTGGAACAAGGCGGCATCGAAGCCTGGCAGGCGCTCGATCCCCGCGAGCTTCTGGGCGACGAAGCCGACCAGTACGAAAAGAACCGCGACACGCTCGACGTGTGGTTCGATTCGGGCAGCACGCACGCCACGGTGCTGGGCGGCAAGGACGGCGAATTCGCCGGCTCGCACGGCGCCGAACTCGGCTGGCCCGCCGACCTCTACCTGGAAGGCTCGGACCAGCATCGCGGCTGGTTCCATTCGTCGCTGCTCACCGGCTGCATGCTCTACGGCCAGCCGCCCTACAAGGCCCTGCTGACGCACGGCTTCGTGGTGGACGGCCAGGGCCGCAAGATGAGCAAGTCGGTCGGCAACGTGATTGCCCCGCAGAAGGTGTCCGATTCCCTGGGCGCCGAAATCCTGCGCCTGTGGGTCGCGTCCACCGATTATTCCGGCGAGCTCTCCATCTCGGACGAAATCCTCAAGCGCGTCGTGGAAGGCTATCGCCGCATCCGCAACACGCTGCGCTTCCTGCTGGCCAACCTGGCCGACTTCGACGCCGTGTCGCAATCGGTGCCCTACGGCGAGCTCTTCGAGATCGACCGCTACGCGCTCGCCATGACGGCGCAGATGCAGGCGGAAGTCCAAGCGAACTACGAGCGCTACGATTTCCATCCGGCCGTCTCGCGCCTGCAGACCTTCTGCTCCGAAGACCTGGGCGCGTTCTATCTGGACATCCTGAAGGACCGCCTGTACACGTCCGCGCCGGACAGCCGCGCGCGCCGCTCGGCGCAGACGGCCCTGCTGGATGTGACGCAGACGCTGCTCAAGCTGATGGCGCCCATCCTGTCGTTCACGGCCGAAGAGGCCTGGAAGGAGCTGGCGGCCTCGGCACTGAAGAACCAGGCCGATGCGGCCCGCACGACGATCTTCACCGAGGTCTATCACGTGCTGCCGCCGTTTGCCGACGCCGAGACGCTGACCGCCAAGTGGGCGCGCCTGCGCGCCATCCGCGCCGAGGTCCAGCGCAAGCTGGAAGAAGTGCGCACGGCGGGCGACATCGGTTCGTCGCTGCAAGCCGAGGTCGACCTGTACGCCAACGGCGAAGACCAGCAATTGCTGGCCAGCCTGGGCGACGACCTGCGTTTCGTGCTGATCGTCTCGCGCGCCACCGTGCACGCTGGCGAAGGCGAAACCCGCATCGAGGTCACGCCGTCGGCGCACAAGAAGTGCGAACGCTGCTGGCACTGGCGCCTTGACGTGGGCCAGGACGCCGATCATCCCGAGATCTGCGGCCGCTGCGTGTCCAACCTGTTCGGCTCGGGCGAAGCCCGCGACAAGGCTTGAACATGACCCGCCCCTCCGAACACGGGGTGACGGACGCCGCCCCCGCCCGCGCCGCGCCGGCGCGCGTGGGCGGCTGGCTGGCGCTGGCCTTGCTGATCATCGTGCTGGACCAGTTGACCAAGATCTACTTCAACACGGCCTTCCAGTACGGCGAGCGCGTCAACATCCTGCCTTTCTTTGACTTCACGCTGGTGTTCAACCGCGGGGCAGCCTTCAGCTTCCTGGCCTCCGAAGAAGGCTGGCAGCGCTGGCTCTTCACCGGCCTTGGTTGCGTGGCGGCGGTGGTCATCGTCTGGATGCTGCGCCGCACGCACGGCCAGCCGCGCTTTTGCCTGGCGCTGACGCTGATCCTGGGCGGCGCCATCGGCAACGTCATCGACCGCGTGGTGTATGGCCACGTGGTGGACTTTCTGCTCTTCTACTGGAACGACTGGCAGTTCCCTGCCTTCAACCTGGCCGACGTCGGCATCACCTGCGGCGCGGTGCTGCTGGTGCTGGACGAACTGCTGCGCGCCCGCAAGCCGCAAGCATGACAAAAGGGGGGCATGTTGCCCCCCTTTCGTTTCCAGCGGTTTTCGTCTGCATTGATGCCCCCTCTAATCCATGACGAACGGCGCGTTGCCGCAATGCAGAATAAAATCCCTTTCAATTCCTCGATTACACGGCGCTGAACCCGCCGCCCTGCCCTCATGCTCGATCTCGCCCGCAAACGCATCGTCCTCGGCCTGACCGGGGGCATCGCCTGCTACAAAATCGCCGAGCTGGTGCGGCGCCTGACCGAACAAGGCGCCACGGTGGACGTGGTGATGACCGAGGCGGCCACGCACTTCATCACGCCCGTCACCATGCAGGCGCTGTCGGGCCGCCCCGTGTTTGTGGACGCCTGGGACGCCCGGGTGCCCAACAACATGGCGCACATCGACCTGACGCGCGGCGCGGACGCCGTGCTGATCGCCCCCGCCAGCGCCGACTTCATGGCAAAGGTGGCGCACGGACTGGCCGACGACCTGCTGTCCACGCTGTGTCTGGCGCGTGCCTGTCCGCTGCTGGTGGCGCCCGCCATGAATCGCGAGATGTGGGCCAACCCGGCCACACAGCGCAACGTCGAAACCCTTCGCGGCGACGGCGTCACGGTGCTGGGACCCGCAGCGGGCGAACAGGCCTGCGGCGAGACCGGCGATGGCCGGATGCTGGAAGCGCATGAGCTCCTGACCGACCTGATCGCCTTCTTTCAGCCCAAGCTGCTTGCCGGCCGCCACGTGCTGCTGACCGCCGGCCCCACGTCCGAACCCGTGGATCCGGTGCGCGTGCTGAGCAACCGGTCATCCGGCAAGACGGGCTACGCGCTGGCGCGCGCCGCGCGCGAAGCCGGTGCCCGCGTCACGCTGATCACTGGCGCGACCTTCCTGCCCATTCCTCGCGGCGTGACCGCCCTGCCTGTCATGACCGCCCGCCAGATGCACGACGCCGTCATGGCCAGCGTGGGCGACGCGGACATCTTCATTGCCGTGGCCGCCGTGGCCGACTGGCGCGTGAAAAACGTCAGCACGCAAAAGCTCAAGAAAACCAGCGAAGGCGGCGGCGCGCCGGTGATGGAATTCGAACCCAATCCGGACATCCTGGCCGAAGTGGCCAAGCTTGAGAACGGCCCGTGGTGCGTCGGCTTTGCCGCCGAAACCGAAAAGCTGGCCGAGCACGCTGAAGCCAAGCGCACGCGCAAGGGCATTCCGCTGCTGGTGGGCAATCTGGCGCACAAGGTAATGGACGCCGACACCACAGAGCTGGTGCTGTTCGATGCCCAAGGCACCCACCCGCTGCCTGCCGGCAACAAGCTGGACGCCGCACGCCGGCTTATCGCCGAAATCGCGGCGCGCATGCCAGCCTGACCGGGCATCTTGGATACCCCGGCTTGCATTAACGCGCGCCGGCTTATCCGGCGCCACGCATCAAAAAAAACGCCAGTCCCGAAAGGGTCCGGCGTTTTGCTCTATGGCGACTTTCGCGACCATGGCGACTGAAGCCGCCACCCGCGCATTACTGCTCCAGGCTGATGTTCGCGGCCTTGACGATGTCCGCCCATTGCTTGCGGTCGTTGTCCAGGAATGCGCTGAACTTCTCGGGCGTCATGCCGGTGACCGGCTCCGAACCCAGGCCAGCCATCTTCTCGACGAGTGCCGGTTGCTTCAGCACGTCCTGCAGCGCGGCGTAATAGGCGGCCAGCACGTCAGCGGGCAGACCGGCGGGCGCGAAGACACCTTGCCACGTCGGCATGTCAAAGCCCTTCAGGCCCTGCTCGTCCAGCGTCGGCACGTTGGGCAACTGGGCGGCGCGCTTGATCGAGGCGACGGCAATCGCCTTGACCTTGCCTTGCGAAGCCAGCGGCGCGGCGGTCGAGATGTTGTCCATCGTCATGGCGATGTGGCCGCCGAGCAGGTCGGTGATGACCGGCGCGGCGCCGCGGTAGGCGGCGTGCGGCACTTTCACGCCCAGCTTGTACAGCATGGTCTCGGCGATCAGGTGGTTCGAGATGCCCACGCCCGCGGTGCCGTAAGTGGCC
This sequence comes from Achromobacter mucicolens, assembly GCF_029866465.1. Lineage (NCBI taxonomy): Bacteria > Pseudomonadati > Pseudomonadota > Betaproteobacteria > Burkholderiales > Alcaligenaceae > Achromobacter > Achromobacter mucicolens. Next base: position 3,353,006 of record NZ_CP123364.1, read on the forward strand.
GTCGGCGTCTTCTGGAAGTATTCCTTCAGTTCGGCCAGGTTATTGGCAGGCACGTCCTTGTTGACGATGACCACATTGGGCTGCACGGCAGCCAGCGTGATGGGCGTGAAGTCGGTGGGCTTGTAGTTCGTGCCCTGGGGGTTCAGGACATGGGTGATGGCCATGGAACCGGCGGCGGCGATGCCGATGGTGTAGCCGTCGGCGGGCGCCTGGCTCAGGCGGTACGCCATGATGTTGCCGCCGGCGCCGGCCAGGTTCTCGACCACGACGGGTTGGCCCAGGCGGGCCGACAGCGGCTCGGCCAGCAGGCGGGCCAGCGTGTCGGCCGAACCGCCCGGCGCAAAGCCCACGAGCAGGCGCACGGGTTTGGCAGGCTTCCAGGCGTCGGCGGCATGGGCCGGGGCAGCCGAGAGCGCGGCAACGGCGAACAGTGCGCCAGCGGCGCGGTGCAGGGTACGGCTGATCATGAAAAAACTCCCAACAGTTGATTGACGAAGTCGGCTTCGTCTCCTCTCGCCGCTCGCCCGAACCGGCCGCGCGAGTCCGTGCGGCCAGAGCTTCGGGATTGCGTCCGGCGGCGTTATTCCAGTATTTGTGCCAGGGCCTGGGCCACCAGGCGGTTGGACAGCAGCACGGGTCGCCCCGACGCCTGCGCCACGGCATCGCGCATGCGCTGCGCGTAGCCCATGCAGTGCATGACGATCAGGTCGCAGGACGCCAGTTCGCGCCCGGCCGCCTCGAAGTTGCGGGCGGCCTGCTGCGCGTCGGCCTCGTAGGGCGAGGCGTGCACGACCTGCGTTTCGCATTCCAGCGGCACGGCCATGTGAAAAGCGTCGACCTGGGCCTCAAGCGGAACGACCAGCCCGACCTTGCGGCAGTGCTGCGCAAGGCCAGCAACAAGGTGGTCCACGACCTGCTGCGGCTCCACCACCAGCGTGCGCATGGGCGCGATGGCCGTGCCGGTGCACAGCGGCACCAGCGCGTCGTACCCCTGCCCGTCGGCCTCTCGCATCACGTGCGCCAGCCGGGCCTCGGCGGCCGCGGCGTCCAGTTCGATCTGGGAACCGTCGCGCAGGCGCGTGGCAAAGCGGTATTCGCGGGGCCGTGGCGCCAGCGCGGCCAGCCCTTCGGCATCCAGGCCGTCCAGCGCGCCGAACTCGTCGATGCGCACGTGGGCGCCCAGCACGGGCGCCATCTCGGGCACGACGTCGCTGCGCGGCGATTGACCGATCGTGAAGAACGCGACGCGGCGCGGTGTGCGGGCGCTCATTGCGCGGCTCCGTCTTCGCGGCCCACGGTCTGCAAGTGCGCCATCGAGCCGTAACGGGCCTGCAGCGCGTGCCACTCGGCGTCGTCGAAGAAGGTCATGGCGCGCTCGCCGTACAACTTGGCGATCTCGATGCAGAAGCGCATGGCGACGTCCGCGTCCACGGCGTTGGTGACGCCGGTGGCGCAACCGGGCACGGTGGTCTGCGCGGTCAACGCCACGCCGACGACCGGCGCGTCCGTGACGATAGCCGGCTGCATCAGCGAATTGACGTGCCACAAGCCGTTTTCGTAGGGCGTGATGTCCTGGGTGGTCAACGGCAGCGTGACCGGCAGCTCACCGCTGACCCAGCCCATGACGTCGAGCATGGTTTCGGGGATGCGCAGCAGGTAGCCCTGCTTGGCCACCGGGGTCAGCGCCACGCCGCGCTTGTTGACCAGGCGGTTGCCGCGCGTGGTGTCCACCGACAGGATCGCGTCCATGCGCGGATCCACCTCGTGCGACATCATTTCGCGCATGGGGAACGGCGAGCGCATCATCGGCACCGGATGATGCGGCCGCGTGCCGGCGCGCGGGCAGATGTGCGTGCGGATGCGGACCGTGCCGGGCAGTACGTCGCCCTGCTGCGCCATCGCCATCAGCTTGAGCGCGGCGGCGATTGCGACGACGGCGCCGTCGCTGTCGGACACCAGGCCCGTCACCGCTGGGCGCGCGCCGATGCCGCCCAAGCGGCCCACGATGCCCAATTGCGGGGCCGAGGCATCCGCGCCGGGAATCACGATGGACAGGAAGTCGGTGGCAAGACCGTCACGCTCCAGGTGCGTGACCTGCACTTCGCAATGGCCGGCGTCGCGCAGCACCTGCGCCACGGACTCGCCCGTGACGTGCGCGGACGACAGCAATTCGATAACGTCGATGACCTGCTTCATGCCGGGATTTCCACGGGGCCGGGACGGAACATGCGCGGTTCTTCGCGCCCCAGGAAGAGCGGCGCATCGTGCGGACCGACCAGCGCGATCTTGTGGCCGCGCACGCGCAGACCGGCGCCTTCGGGCAGGCCGAGCACCGGCATGGCCGGATTCAGCGTGCAGAACTCGGCCAGACGCTGGGCGCGCGTTTCGCCGCGGTGGCCCGGAGGGTGCGCGTTGGTGTAATGCGGATTGATCTGGAAGGACAACAGGCCCAATGCATCAAAGCCTTGCGGGTCGGTGATGGGCATGTCGTTCGTCGTGCAGATGGTGGGACACGTCAGGTTGGAGCCCGCGCTCCAGCCCAGATAGGCCGCACCCGCGCGCACACGGCGCGTCACGACCTCGAGCAGGCCCTGGCGGCGCAGCTGGCCCAGCAGATTGAACGTGTTGCCGCCGCCGACGATGATGACCGACGCGGCCTCCAGCGCGGCAACGGGATCTTCGGCCGTATGCAGGCCCTGGATGGCCAGCCCCGTGTCGGCCAGCGCGGACGAGACCAGCGCCGTGTAGTCGTCCCAGTTGCGCGTGACCCCGGCGTACGGCACGAACACGGCCGGCGCGCCTTGCGGCAGGGATTCAATCAGTTCGCGGATGTCCGGCATGGCGTGCACCAGATAGCCGGCGTCGCTGCTGGAATTGCTGAGGAGCAGAAGGTTCATGGAAGTCAGAGTCCGAAGGGGTAAGGGTTCTGGGCGCGGCGCATTGCGGCCAGCGCCGTGAATTCAGGCGGTCAGTTCAGCCAGTAGGGATCGTTCAACTCGCGGCCCAGCGCGCCCACCTGCTGCAGAACCGATTCGCGCAGCACGGCCACGCGCGCCGCGTCGGCCTGGAAGGAGACGAACGACAGGCATAGCCCGCGCAGCTCGCCGGTGGCCGGGTCGCGCACGGCGGCGGCCACGGCGCCGATGCCGGGCATCGCCTGGTCGATGGCGACCCCGCAATGGTCGGCGCGCGTCTGCGCCACCAGGCGTGCCAGGTCGCCCACGGTGGCCGGGCAGTCGCGCCCTTCGACGGGCAGTGGCTGGGCGGGGTCGGCGCCATACAGCGCCTCGAATTCGGCATCGGTCAGGCGCGACAGCAGCGCGCGCCCCATCGCGGTGCCGGACGCGGCACGGCGCGAGCCGGGCGGCGACAACACCTGCACGGGGTGCGAGCCATTCAAGCGTTGCAGCACGACGGTTTCACGCTGGTTGAGCGTGGAGAGATAGGCGGTCAACCCGCTGTGGTCGGACAAGCGGGCCAGCACGCCGCGGCAGGCTTCGTCCAGCGGCGTGGCGGCCATGCCGGCGCGCACTGCCTGCGCCAGCAGCGCACCGGGGCGGTAGCGGCGCGTGGCCGCGTCCTGGTCGAGCAGGCCGTAGTTCTGCATCTGGTTCAACAGGCGCGACGCCGTGCTTTTGGGCATGGACAGCCGCGCCGCGACCTCCGTGAAGCTCAATTCGGCCGCGCCTTCCGCATAGAGCGAGAGCACGCGCTGGACGCCGTCAAGAATACTCATGCTTGTTCCATAAAACGGAACCTAAGTTCCTTATTAGAGAACAAGAATAATGCAAGCGATGGAAACAGGTCAATACGGCCCCGGAAAGTGAAAGGCCCCCGCATTCGCGGAGGCCTTCAAAATGCCGACGAGTATCCGGCGGGTCTTATTTCGTGGCCAGCTCGGACCATTGCGCCAACGGCAAGGGCGGGTGCGCATCCAGGATGCGGCCGAGTACCAGCTTCATTTCATCCCAGCCGCCGCGGTTGGTGGGCCAGACCGACGGTGTGATGACGTTCCATGCGCCGTCCGGCGCACGCTCGGCCATCTTGAAGCGGAACGTGTAATGCCCTGCCATGCCCATGCGCAGATCCGACACCACCAGCGCATCGTCGATGACGTCGTAGCGTAGCCAGTCGTCCGTGAACCAGCGCAAGCGTTCATGCAGCGGCACACCGGCCAGGACGCGGCCCGCCTCCAGGTTGAGCGGCAGCCGCACCCATTCCGGCGGATGGCGATCAAAGATGCTGCTGACCGATTCGTAATAGCTGCCATCGCCACTTTTGGCGATCACCCGCCACACCAGCGTGTTGAACGGCATGGGGATGGCCCGCACCTGTGTGACTGCAATGCCCTGCGCCTGCATCACCTCGTGCACGCGCTGCTCGGCCGCCATCCTGCCTGCCAGCCCGAAGCCCAGATAAGCGGTGCTGAACACCAGCGCCCCCACCAGCACGCGCCGAGCGATGCGGGTCATGCCGGCGATGACCGCAAACACGACGCCTATGAGCAGCGGCACGGTGTACACCGGATCAATGATGAAGACGGACGACCAGCTCTCCGGCGTCAGCGCCAGCGGCCAGAACAATTGGGTGCCGTATACCGTGAAGGCATCCAGGATGGGATGCGTGATCAGCACCAGCCATATCGTCAGAAAGAGCCGCCGCCCGCTATAGGGCGCATTGGGCCAGAACTTGCGTATCAGCCACGCCAGCAACATCGCAAGGCCCGTCAGCACGAACACGGAATGCGAAAAGCCCCGGTGATACGTCATGAGCGACACCGGATCGGGATAGCGCATCAGGACGTCCAGATCCGGCAGGGTGGCCAGCGCCCCGCCATAGACAAGGGCGCGTCTGCCCTGCACGCGCCCCAGCATGGCGCCCTGGATGCCGGCGCCCAGCACCGCTTGTGTAACTGAATCCATGTTTCTCCATCGTCGAGCGTTCCACCAAAAGGCCTACCCGCGATACGGCTGGCCCTGCAGGCGTTAACATACCCGATTGCGTTCAGCTAATTTTCAACTTTGCATTCATGGATGAATACATCACTCAGATCGGCCAGTTCATCGAGGCCAACCAGGCGTGGGCCGGACCGATCACATTCCTCCTCACGATGGGCGAGTCCATGGTGCTCCTGGGGCTGTTCATTCCCGCCACCGCGCTGCTGCTGCTCACGGGCGGCCTCATCGGCTCCGGCACGCTCGCGCCCTGGGGCGTGATCGCCTGGGGCATCGCGGGCGCCATCGTGGGCGACGCGCTGTCGTACTACTTGGGGCGCTGGGCGGGCCCGAGCGTGCTGCGGCGCTGGCCGCTCAAGCAGCAGCGCACCGGCGTGGCCCGGGCGCGGCTGTTCTTCTACCGGTACGGCTTTGCGTCCGTGCTGATCGGCCGGTTCCTGGGTCCCATCCGCTCCACGATTCCCACCGTGGCGGGCGTGATGGGCATGGCGCACAGCCGCTTCCAGATGGCCAACGTGCTGTCGGCCGTGCTCTGGATGCCGCTGATGCTGGCGCCCGGCTACATCACCGCGCGCAGCCTGGGCACAGCAGAAAACGCCCAACAGATCGCCATGATGATCGGCGCGGGGCTGTCGGTTTTGCTAGGATGCGGGCTTCTCCTCGCCATGGTGCGCAAGCGCCGCCAACCGGTGCGCGTGCGGCGAGGCAATTGATCCGGAGAGCGTCATGGCCATCGATGCCGAGCCCAAGAACGGCGATTTCGCGCGCTATATCGAAGAGTTGACCAGCGCCGGCGGCACCTCGCCCGGCCGCATCGCAAGCCGTCGCGACGCCCGCAGGCAGACGTCCCCGGTGACAGTGCCCATCCCGGTTGCGGCGCCGCCCTCTCCCACTTCGGGCTCGCTGTCGGAAGCGCCGTGGGGCAACACGGCGTCATCCACCCCACAGTCGCGCTCCGCATCACAGGCGCCTCTGGCAACCATGCCGGGCCAGCCCGACGAAGCCAACGTCACGCTTGCCCGTCAGGCGGGACGGCGCAAGCTCGGCGTCGTATTGACCGTGGCCGGCATCATGGCGGGCTGGGCCGCCGCCAACATCGCCTTCCGTGCGCTGCACAGCCCCCAGTTCGAACTGGATGAGCTGATGCCCGCCCTATTCCTGGCGTTCTTTGCCTTCATGCTGTTCAAGGCAGCCCGAGGCGCCCGCAATCCCCGCAAGACGCCCCTGAACAAGTTGCCGCCCCTGACGCCTTCCTCGTATCGCAAGGACGGCGCCTGACGCGCCGGCGCGTGGCCGGCGGGCGTTGGTGCTAACATTTCCGGCCATTGAATCAGCCCCATCCCCGGAGTGAAAGTGAACAACGTAGTCGGATTGAACCAGGCCCAGGCGGCCACGATGCTGAAGCTGCAAGGCCACCTGAACAGCATGATCAATCCGGACTGGGTCAATGGCGGCGCCCGCTTCCTGCGCGCCGCCTTCGTCGAGTCGGCCGAAGCGCTGGAACACTACGGCTGGAAGTGGTGGAAGAAGCAAACCATCGACCTGCCCCAGGTCCAGATGGAACTGGTCGACATCCTGCACTTTTACCTGTCGCACACGATCGTTCAATCGGCGGGCGACGTCGAGGCCGCCGCGCGCGCGCTGGTCGCTGACCTGGCCTCGCCCGCCACCGTCACGCTGGACGGCAAGTCCCATGACCTCGCCGCCCTGAACGTGCCGGAGTTGCTCGAGCTGATCGGCGGCTTGGCGGTATGCGGCCGCGCCAGCTTCAAGGTCCTGGAGCAGACCATGACCGCGTGCGACATGACCTGGAACGACGCCTACACGCAGTACGTGTCCAAGAACGTGCTGAACATCTTCCGCCAGCGGCACGGCTACAAGGAAGGCACCTACATCAAGATCTGGAACGGCGAGGAAGATAACGTCGTGCTCGCGCGCCTGCTGTCGCAGCAGGATCCGGCCAGCGCGGACTTTGCCGAGATCCTGCATCGCGAACTGGAAGCGGCCTACGCGCGGCTGTAAGCCGCTGCTGCCCTCTTAAGACCCCGCGGCCAAGCTTTAGCCAAATGCCGCCTTCCTGCGCCGAAGAATAGTAGGCGCCTAGTGCCGTACATGGCCCCCTCGCACTCGGCACTTCCACATTACTTCGAACCTTGGGGCAGCGTTGCGCCTGGCCTGCCTCGGTGTGGGAATAAAAAAACGAACCGATGTCAGCCTCCGACCTCCACATGGGAGGCCGGGAGCTCCAGGCACGGCCGAATCCAAAGCCCCCGTATTTGAGCGCAGTTTAGATATCCTCTGATTTCCTTGCATGGTCCCTGGCAATACAAGTGACGTTTGACACTTGATTGACTCCCATGGAAGACAAGGATGGCCCACCAGAGTGACTTGCGCTTCACCTTCCGCGTGGTCGACGGGATGGAATTCGACGTCATCGAATTTACCCTGGACGAAGCGCTGTCCGAGACCTTCCGCCTTGAACTGGACCTGGCCAGCTCCGATCCCGCGGTCGACTTCGGCCAAGTGCTGGACCGGCCCGCGCTGTTCACACTGTGGCACGGCGAACAGCCGGTGCGCCACGTCCACGGCCTGGTCAGCGCGCTGGAACAGGGCGAGACTGGTTTCCGCCGCACCCGCTACCGTGCCGTCATCGAGCCCGAACTGGCACGGCTCAAACTGTCCTCGGATTGGCGCGTCTTCCAAACCCAGAGCGTCCCGGAGATCATCGAGGGTGCGCTCAAGCGCCATGGCATTCTCAACCATGGCTTGATCGTCACCAATCAGCACCTGCCCCGCGAGTACTGCGTGCAGGCTGGCGACACCGACTACCAATTCCTGGAGCGCATTGCACGCGAGGAAGGTTTCTACTACACCTTCCTGCATAACGCCGATGGCCACCGGCTGATTCACAGCGACCGGCTGGCCGTCCAGGGCAGCATCGGCGACGCCCCGGTGCTGTACAACCCCAACGCCGGCGGCGACGCGGCCGCCCCAGCGCTGCGCCGCTTTCGCTACGTCGAGAACGTGCGCACCGCGCAACAAACCCAGCGCGACTACGTGTTCACCAACCCCGGCTACGACCAGCAACACAGCCTGCGCGGCCGTAACCTTGCGCAGGACGCCCGTCGGCCTTACGAGCGCTACGATTACCCCGGCCGCTACAAGAGAAACGAGGCTGGCAAACCCTTCACCGAGAACCGCTTGCGCGGCCACCGCCGCGACGCGCGCATTGCCCGGGTCGAAGGCGACGACCCACGGCTGCTACCCGGCATCTCCTTCGAGCTCACAGGCCACCCCCGAGATGAGTGGAACAGCGCCTGGCGCCCGGTGCGCATCCAGCACCATGGCATCCAGCACACCAGCCAAGCCGAGGACGGCGCCGATTCCGAGCAGGGCACCCGCTACAGCTATGCTGCCGAACTGGTCACCGACTGCACCGAATGGCGCGCCGAGCCGCTACCCAAACCGCGCATTGACGGCAGTCAGCCGGCCACCGTCGTCGGCCCGCCCGGCGAAGAGATTTACTGTGATGAATGGGGCCGGGTGAAGATTCAATTCCCCTGGGACCGCCTGGGCAACTTTGACGGCCAAAGCTCCTGCTGGGTACGTGCGGTGCAGAACTGGGCTGGCGCGGCATGGGGGCACATGGCCATCCCGCGCATCGGACAGGAGGTGTTGGTCAACTTCATGAATGGCGATCCCGACCAACCCATCATCGTTGGCCGCACCTACATGGCCACGCAGCCACCGCCCTACGAGCTGCCCCGGCACAAGACCCGGATGACGATCAAAAGCCAGACCCACAAGGGCCAGGGCTTTAACGAGATGCGCTTCGAGGACGAGGCCGGGCTGGAAGAAATCTACTTCCATGCCCAGAAGGATCAGAACAACCACGTCAACAACGACGAAACCACCTTCATCGGGCATGACCGCGTGGAGCGCGTCGGAAACGACGAGACCATCCATATCGCCGGCAACCGCGCCCTGAGCGTCGCCGGCACCGACACGACCCAGGTGCAGGCAACCTCGACGCTATTGGTGGAGGGGAAACGCACGGTAAATGCTCAAGCCGACGACGTCCTGCATGTCGGGGGGGACCAAACCACGAGCATAGGCGGCAGTTATCTCATCCGTGCCGGCAGACGCATGCAACTTAACGCGGGCGACGAACTCGTCCTTGATGGCGGCATCAGTCTCACCCTTCAGGCCGGGGGGCAGGCAATTCGCCTGGACCCAAGCGGAATCCACAGCAGCGTGCCCATCCGCTTAGGCGCCGCGCCGCGTCCGCTGACTTCATGGGACTCCGAACCCTTGACGCTAGCACCGCACGAGTACCTGCGCGCGGCGCAGGAAGGCGCACTGCTTGTTTCCCCAACCTGCGAGTTCGATGCTGATGGACGCTGCAAAATTCACCTACGCCACTGACCGGTTACCCGGGTTGATCCAGCAGGCGGAAATTCCGTTGCCGCCGGACCTGGATCGCCATTGTGTGCTTCTGGATGCCGCAATTGACGACAACTTGCTCGCATCCCTTTATGCGGAACGCGATGCCGAGGGGTGGGCGGTCGAGCCGCTCTTTCTGGGCACCCCGCTTCAACCTTTGAGCAACGTGGGACCACATCTGGTCCAGACATGGCGCGGCAGCCGTGTCATCGGCGACATCCTCAGCCGCATGGAACACGAACCGATGGGCATCACCTTGTTCCCCAAGGACGGCGCAACCTGGGAGCAACTCTGCAATCACTGCCGAACATGGCTCAGCGTCACGGGAGAAGGTGAAAGGCCCATGCAGCTGCGCTGGTTTGACCCGCGCTGGACTCGCGCCTTGCTGACGGTGCTGACGCCGGTACAACGCCAAGCCCTGGCCGGTCCGTGGCAGGCGTTGTCGTGGCACGACATGGGGCGCTGGAACCATTGGGCGTCTGACCCACTCGATGCCGAGGAAGAATGGACACGTCCCGTCTTCGACAAGGCGCTGTTGGCCCGCCTGGATGATGAACGCCGTTGGGATACCGCCGCCGCGCTGACGCTGGACTACGAGCAATGCTTTCCGCGCGGAGACAGTGATGCGGATCATCGATGGAGCTACCGGACACTGACGGATGCCGCCTGTTATGGCATCACGCAGCTCGCAAGGCTGGAACGCTGGTTTCGCCTTGCCTTGGTCCATGGCCAGGACTTCCATCGTCGCCATCCGCACGTCGAGTCCCTGCTGCGCGACGCTACCCGCCTGCAGTCGGAGCGCCTCTCCTTGCTGGAAGACCTCTTTGAAGAAGGAAAGGCCTCATGACAAGCGCCGCGACGCTCCCTCCCCCCAAACATGCCGACAGCGATCTCGACAGCAAGGCCGAATGCGCACCGCGGTGTTCGGAACCCATGGCCGACATCGTCCACATCACGGGCGAAGGCAACATCTACTACGTGCTGACGGAAAAACAGCAGGCTGCGCTTCGCAAGCAAATCGAAACGGTCGATGCGCTCATGAAGCGGTTCCGGGAAATAACCGCCGACGCCGTCAAGCCGACTCCTTGCGCCGCCTCCAGCGGAAAGGCAAGCGTAGACACCTGTCCCTGCCAGGGCTGCCGCAAGCTGCGTTGGGCCAGGCAAGCCGAAGCCGCGGGCTTGATGGCACTCGACGACATCACGCCAACAGCCGAGCTGGAAAGAATCGAATCCGCCGAAGACATCCGAGGGCGCCTGTCTCAGCTGCGCGAACAGCGCAAAGAATTTGACGATATGTGCAATTGGTGGAACCGGGAACTCACCTGCAAGATTGGTCAGCACATGCCGACAGCCATCGATGGCATCATCGCCGACCTCGAAAAACAACTGCCTGCCGCCGCCAAAGACACCGAAACCACCGCCAGCGCCACCATGCCATCGGTTTCGGAAGGTGGCCGAGAGCAGCGGCAACGTCAAGTCACCGTCGCCGCCGACAGAAACGGCATTGTCGAAATCATCGTCGTCAGCCGTCCCGACAAGCACTATTACATCCCGCAGCGCTACCTCGCCGTGCTTCGCGAACACTTCCGCGTGGATGTCAGCGTGCTTAATGCAAAATCCCCGCTAAACGACGACGACCTGCGGATTCGCGGCAAGCAGCTGATCACCCGAATCCGCGAACGGGTGGCCCGCGGGCTGAACGAAGACAGCGCCAAACCGCTTGGCAACCTGGAAGCCAAGCTTGTGACATGGACTGCCAAGGACGACTGCGCGCTCAATGCGTTGCACTTGGAAGCGATCAACTTGAGCTCAAACAGGCACGACAGCGCCCCTTACGCCGCCAACGCAGAAGCGCATTTGCTGCGATTTGCCGCGCAGGCCAGTGTGGGGTTCACGGGCTTTGACCCCAAGAATGGGGAGATCTCCGTTGGCGTGAAGGCGCAGGCAAGCTTTTCGCTTGCCGAGGGCAAGATCAGCCTGGAGCGATACCTTCCCAGCCAAGGCGGATACGATTGCTTCTTTGCGTATCGCAATGCCGACCGTCAAATGATTTACCACCGCTTCGGCGCCTTCCGCATCAAGGGCGCGCTGGAGCTGAGCTGCTTTGTCGGGGCAGTGGCCTCGGGGTCCGCAACCGCGGGCGTCAAGTGGAAAAGCAGCCCCGCGGGTGGCAGCGCCCTGCTGACATCGCCTGAGCTCAGCAGCCGCGGCGGTGCGGTCAGACTGCAGGGAAGCGCCTTCGCCGGCGCACAAGCGGGCGGTTCATTGATAGGTGCATTTGAATGGATGCCCCCCGAAAACCAGCATCACCCCGACGCCACCTGGCAGGCGTTGCTTGAGGTAAAGGGCGAAGGCAACGTGGCCTTCGGCGCAGGCGCGGAGCTGGACTTCAAAATCGAAATGACCGGCCTTCGGCTGTATTTCCACGTCAGGGCGCAGGTGGTGCTCGGGCCCGGCGCAGCCGGCGGCTTCGCGACCATGGTCAACCTGGAACACATCGGCAACCTCATCATGGTGGTCTACCGCAACCTGAGCAGCATCGATTATCGGCACCTTCTGAGCATTGATAACAAAGCCTTTACGTTGTTCGCTCAAGTCGTGATGAAGACGTTGAGCACCCCCGGCGCCACCATCGAATCGATACTCAAGGGAGGGTTACGGTCGATCGAAGAATGGTGGGATGAACGCAACAATCGTATCGGCGCAGCCCAGGGACTCGCCAAGCGCATTCTCGAAGGCAAACCCCTGGACGTTCATGGCCAAAGTATTGCACTCAATGAACTCCCACCCGAGGTCATGGGGCCGGCAATCTACACGTTGGGGGTCGACTATGTGCTCACCTACAGCGAGGACCGCGAACGAGCAATCATCAAGTTGCTGCGCGCCGTGCGGACCTGGCGGCACTTCTACTTGACGCTGGAGCGCGTGAACGAAAGTGGAACGCGCGAATCGGCCAAGGATGGACTCAAACACATCAGAAGCTTCCTGAATGATCAGCAGACAAGGGAGTTTTCGCGGTTCCTTGATGCGCTGGCTGCTTACCCCGGTCAAGCCCCGGTCAACACCCAGTTGGCGATGTCGCCCTGGAATCCCGTCCTTCCTCATAACAAACATAATGTGCTGGTGACGGCACGCAACGAAGAACTTCATCGCCGTGGCTCAAGCATGAAAGCCTGAACTTAGGGAGCTTTATCGATGCACCGTCTTTTATTCTCCGTGGCAGGGCTCTTCGCCCTGAGCGCCTGTCACGCCCCCCCGGTCGACAGCCAAAGCCTGTCCGCGACTCACGTCGCCGCCATCTCCAAGCGCATCGAACAGCGCTACCGCCAACATCCTGCCCAAGAGCGCCTGGCCTTGCTCAAGCAGGTCGTCACCGCCATCGACAACATGGTCTTTATCGAAGGCGGCACCTTCGAGATGGGCGATTTCGGCTGGGTGAGCGAATACGACCCCACCAACATGTGCGAATGGCCATGCGGGCAGGAGCTCGACGCGCTGTTGCCGCTGGTGCCCGAAGCCGATGCCCGTCCCTTGCACAAGGTCCGCCTCGACAGCTTCTACATGGCCAAATACCACACCACCGTTGACGAGGATGACCGGTATCGTTTGATGAATGGTAAGCCACTGTACCGCTCGGAACTCACGGAAGAAGAGAGGGCGAGTGGTTTGACCGAGCCCTACCGTGTCCGTCAGGCAAGGCAGTTCAAGCCGGACCTCCCTACGCGCAGCCAATGGCAGGACGGCAAAGACTACTGCCTGTGGCTGGGCGAGATGAGCGGCCTGCCCGTGGACCTGCCCACCGAAGCGCAGTACGAATACGCCGCCCGCTCCGCCGGCCGCTATGTCGTCTATCCCACCGACACCGGCAGCCTGGACTATGGCCGAAACGTGCACAGCACGGAGTTCGGCACCTTCCGTTTGGTCGGCGTCGGTTCATTCCCGCCGAACCCGATTGGCCTTTACGAAATGGGAGAGAACGCCAGATCATGGGTGAACGACTGGTACGACCCCCAGTACTACCAACACTCGCCGGTCGACAATCCGCGCGGCCCGGAAAGCGGCACAGAAAAAGTCATGCGAGGTGGCATCTACTACGATACCACTCGGCTCTCAGCCATGACCACGTTCCGCTTTCCTGAGACGCCAACATTGAAAGACTACTACTCCGGAATCAGCTATCGCTGTTCCATCCAGCAAGCCGAGCCATTGAAGAAATGAAGCTCGCGATGCGCCGTCTTCTATTGCCCGTGGCGGGGGCGTTTGCCCTGAGTGCCTGTCACGCCCCACCAGTCGACAGCCAGAGCCTGTCCGCGACGCACGTCACCGCCATCGCCAAGCGCATCGAGCAGCGCTACCCCAAGCATCCTGCCCAAGAGCGCCTGGCCTTGCTCAAGCAGGTCGTCACCGCCATCGACAACATGGTCTTTATCGAAGGCGGCACCTTCGAGATGGGCGATTTTGGCTGGGTGAGCGAATACGACCCCACCAACATGTGCGAATGGCCATGCGGGCAGGAGATCGACGCGTTGTTGCCGCTGGTGCCCGAAGCCGATGCCCGTCCCTTGCACAAGGTCCGCCTCGACAGCTTCTACATGGCCAAGTACCACACCACCATCGGCGAGGATGATCGCTATCGACTGATGAACGGCAAGCCCCTGTACCGTTCGGAACTCACGGAAGAAGAGCGAGCGAGTGGCTTGAGCGAGCCCTACCGTGTCCGCCAGGCAAGGCAGTTCAAGCCGGACTTCCCGGCGCGTGCTCATTGGCAGGACGGCAAAGATTACTGCCTGTGGCTGGGCGAGATGAGCGGCCTGCCCGTGGACCTGCCCACCGAAGCGCAGTACGAGTATGCCGCCCGCTCTGGCGGCCGATATGTCGTCTATCCCACCGACACCGGCAGCCTGGACTATGGCCGAAATGTGCACAGCGGGGAGTTCGGTACACACCGTTTGATTGCCGTCGGTTCATACCCCCCGAACCCGATTGGTCTCTACGAAATGGGTGAGAACGCCAGATCATGGATGAACGATTGGTACGACCCCCAGTACTACCAGCACTCGCCGGTGGACAATCCGCGAGGCCCGGAACGCGGCAAAGAGAAAGTCATGCGGGGCGGCATCTACAACGAAACCCCTCAGTTCTCAGCCATGACCACGTTCCGCTTTCCTGAGATGCCGACAATGAAAGACTACTACTCCGGAATCAGCTATCGCTGTTCCATCCAGCAAGCCGAGCCATTGAAAAAATGAAGCTCGCGATGCACCGTCTTCTATTGCCCGTGGCGGGGGCGTTTGCCCTGAGCGCCTGTCACGCCCCACCAGTCGACAGCCAAAGCCTGTCCGCGACGCACGTCACCGCCATCGCCAAGCGCATCGAACAGCGCTACCCCAAGCATCCTGCCCAAGAGCGCCTGGCCTTGCTCAAGCAGGTCGTCACCGCCATCGACAACATGGTCTTTATCGAAGGCGGCACCTTCGAGATGGGCGATTTTGGCTGGGTGAGCGAATACGACCCCACCAACATGTGCGAATGGCCATGCGGGCAGGAGCTCGACGCGTTGTTGCCGCTGGTGCCCGAAGCCGATGCCCGTCCCTTGCACAAGGTTCGCGTCGACAGCTTCTACATGGCCAAGTACCACACCACCGTTGGCGAGGATGATCGCTATCGTCTGATGAATGGTAAGCCACTGGGCGACATGGAGCTCACCGAAGAAGAACGCAAACTTGGCCTGACAACCCCCTACCGCATTAGCGAAGCAAGGCAGTTCAAGCCAGACTTCCCGGCGCGTGCTCATTGGCAGGACGGCAAAGATTACTGCCTGTGGCTGGGCGAGATGAGCGGCCTGCCCGTGGACCTGCCCACCGAAGCGCAATACGAGTATGCCGCCCGCTCTGGCGGCCGATATGTCGTCTATCCCACCGACACCGGCAGCCTGGACTATGGCCGAAATGTGCACAGCACGGAGTTCGGCACCTTCCGTTTGGTCGACGTCGGTTCATTCCCCCCGAACCCGATTGGCCTTTACGAAATGGGAGAGAATGCCAGATCATGGGTGAACGACTGGTACGACCCCCAGTACTACCAGCACTCGCCGGTCGACAATCCGCGCGGCCCGGAAAGCGGCACAGAGAAAGTCATGCGGGGTGGCATCTATTACGAAACCACTCAGTTCTCAGCCATGACCACGTTCCGCTTTCCTGAGACGCCAACAGTGAAAGACTACTACGCCGGAATCAGCTATCGTTGTTCCATCCAGCAAGCCGAGCCATTGAAAAAATGAAGCTCGCAATGCCCTATCGGCGCTAGCGCTGGCCGAAGCGCGTCTCGCCGAACAACGCCTTCAACTCGCGCGGCTGCGACCGCCAGTATTGCTTTGGCGCGCTGACCTGGCCGCCCAGCTGGGCGGCCGCGTGCCACGGCCAGCGCGGGTCGTAGAGCATGCCGCGCGCCAGCGCGACCATGTCGGCCTGGCCCTGCGCAATGATGTCCTCGGCCTGCTGGGCCTCGGTGATGAGGCCCACCGTGATCGTAGGCATGCCGATCCGGCGCTTGATTTCCTCGGCGAAGGGAACCTGGTAGTTCGGCCCGACCGGGATCTTCTGCTGTGGCGACACGCCGCCGCTCGAGACGTCGATGAACTCACAGCCGCGCGCCTTTAGCGCTTCGGCGAAGGTCAACGTCTGTTCCAGGTCCCAGCCGCCCTCGACCCAGTCGGTCGCGGACACGCGCACACCCAGCGCCACCGATTGCGGCACGATCTCGCGCAGGGCCTGGAAGACTTCCAGCGGAAAGCGCATGCGGTTCTCCAGCGATCCGCCGTAGGCGTCGTCGCGCTGATTCGACAGCGGCGACAGGAACTGGTGCAGCAGATAGCCATGCGCGGCATGCACTTCGATGGCGTCAAAGCCCAGGCGTAGCGCGCGCCGGGCGCTGTCGACGAACGCATGGCGGATGCGCTCGAGGCCCGCCGCGTCCAGCGCATGCGGCGCGGGCTCGTGTGCGTTGTGCGGCACGGCGGACGGCGCCCAACCCTGCCAGCCGCCAGCGCTTTCGGGGACAAGCTGGCCGCCGTTCCAAGGCGCGTCACTGGAAGCCTTGCGGCCGGCATGGCCCAGCTGGATGCCCAGTTTGATGGGCGAGTAACGGCGCACGGCGGCAATCACCTTGCCCAGCGCGGCTTCGGTCTCGTCGGACCACAGGCCCAGGTCTCCGGGAGAGATGCGGCCGTCGGCCTCGACCGCGGTGGCTTCGGTAAAAAGCAGCGCGGCGCCCGACAGCGCCAGGTGCCCCAAGTGAATCATGTGCCAATCCGTGGCGCAGCCCGCTTCGGCGGAATATTCGCACATGGGTGCGATGACGATGCGGTTGGCCAAGGCGACATTGCCGATTGACGTGGGGCTGAACAGATGGCTCATGCGGAAAGGCTCCGGGTGCGTTGGACGACACAGCATAGCGCCCGGCCGGGCAAACGCCGTCAATCCCAACGCCCCCGGCAGGGTTACCGCATCGCCTACTGCCCTTCGATCACCGAATCCAGGAACTGGCGCGTGCGCGCCTCCTTGGGCTGGCTGAACAGCACGGACGACTCGGCATCCTCGACGATGTTGCCCTGGTCGAAGAACAGCGTGCGGTCCGAGCTGCGTTCGGCGAACTTCATCTGGTGCGTGACGATGATCATCGTCATGCTGCGGCGGGCAGACAGGTCGCGCAGGATCTGCAAAATTCCGCCGACCAGCTCGGGGTCGAGCGCGGACGTGACTTCATCGAACAGCATCACCTGCGGGCACATCGCCAGCGCGCGCGCGATGCCCACCCGCTGCTTCTGCCCACCCGATAGCTGCGCGGGATAAACGTCGAGCTTGTCGCCCAAACCCACCATGTCCAGATACTCGACGGCGCGATCGCGCGCCTGGTCGCGCGGCATGCCCAGCACGTGCAGCGGCGCCTCCATGGCGTTGCCCAGCGCCGTCATGTGCGGGAACAGGTTGAAGTGCTGAAACACCATGCCGATCTTGCCGCGCACCTGGCGCAGGTGCGCGGAGTTGACGCCGGCAGGCCGGCCCTGCGCATCGGTCCACATCGGCTCGCCATCGATCTCGATGTCGCCGCTGGTGGGCGGATCCAGCGTCATCAGCACGCGCAGCAACGTGGACTTGCCCGAACCCGACGGGCCGATGACAGCCACGGTCTGCCCCGCCGGGATCTCGAGGTTGATGCCTCGCAGGACTTCCACGTCTCCAAAACGCTTGTGCAGATTCTTGATGCTCACGCTGGCGCTCATCGTTTTCCTCCATATCGTTGCAGGCGGGCCTCCAGGCCGCGCACGCCCCAGGCCGCGACCAGGCTCAGCGCCAGGAACAGCAGGCCCACCAGGGTCAGGGGTTCGGTGTACCGGAACGTCGCGGATCCGATCATCTTGCTTTGCTGCAGCAGCTCGACCACGGTGATGGCCGACAGCAGCGGCGTGTCCTTGAACATCGCCACCAGGTAGTTGCCCAGCGCGGGCACCACCGGCGGGATCGCCTGCGGCAACACCACGCCCACCGCCGTGCGCCAGCGCGACATGTTCAGCGCCGTGGCCGCTTCCCACTGGCCGCGTGGCACGGCTTCAATGCCGGCGCGGTAAACCTCGGCGCAATAGGTGGCGTAGTGCAGGCCGAGCGCCACGATCCCCGTCATGAGCGGCGACATCTGGGCGCCGGTCAGCGGCAAGACATAGAACAGGAAGTACATCTGCACCAGCAGCGGCGTGCTGCGCACGAACTCGATGAAAAACGCCGTGGGCATCGACACGATGCGCAGCCGCGACCGCCGGAGCATGGCAAGCACCAGCCCCAACGTCACCGCCACCAGCATGCCGAGCACGGTGGCCTGGATCGTGATGACGAGCGCCGACCCTAGCGTGGGCAGGATTTCCAGGGCGAAAGACCAGTCAAATATCGGTGTCATCGGACTCGGACCCTCCGCTCAAGCAGACGCACGCCCGCGGTGATCAATAGGGCCACGGCAAAGTACATCAGCAGCATCAGCGTGAAGATCTCGGTCGTGCGCAGGGTTTCGCTGCGCAGCAGTTGGCCGCGGAACGTCAGGTCGGTGATGGTGATCAGCGACACCAGGGCCGTGTTCTTCAGGAGTTCGATCAGCAGGTTGCCGGCGGGCGGCAGCATGGCCGGCACGGCTTGCGGCAGCACGATGCGCTGCATGATCTGACGGCGCGTGAGGTTCAACGCCACGCCGGCTTCACGCTGCCCGGGCGGCACGGCCCGGATGGCGCCGCGCACCACTTCCGCCCCATACGCGCCCGCATTCAGCGCCAGCACCACGATGCCGACCAGCATGGCCGGCAGTTGCACGCCAAAGAGCGGCAGCACGAAGTAGAACCAGAAGAGCTGCACCAGGGCCGACGTGCCGCGAAAGACCTCAACGTAGATCGACGCCGCCCAACGCACGGGCCGCAGGGTGGACAGGCGGCCCAGCCCCGACAGCAGCGCAAGCGGCACCGCCAGGACCACGGCGCCCGCCATGATCTGCAGCGTGACGACCAGCCCCTCGAGCAGGGGCGGCACAAGCTGCGCGATATGTTCAGACATCAACTGCATCGGCGCCCCTTACTGTCCGCTGCAGAGCTTGTCCGCGGTCACCCCTTGGGGCAGTTCGTCGGCCGTAAAGCCGAACGGCTCGACGAGCTTCTTGTGTTCGTCGGTGCCGATGAACTTGGCGAGCTCGGCGTTGAAGGCGTCCGCGAAGGCCTTGTCGTCCGTGCGGAAGGCATAGGCGCCGTAACCGCGCACGCCCTTGCCGTCGATGACCGGGTCCGTGAACGGCTCGGCCTTTTCCAGCCCGCTGCCCGCCTGCGTCTTGCCCATCAGATCGTTGATGGTGAGCGCGGTTGCGGCATAGGCATCGGCGCGGCCGGCCTGCACACCGGACAGCGCGCTGACCGCATCCGGAAACACGACCACCTGCCCTGCCGGGATGTTGACCTTCTGCGCGTAATCGCCCTCGATGGCGCCCACCACCACGCCAAGCTTGGCGTCGGGGTTCTTGGCCACGTCTTCGTAACTGTGCAGGTTCTTGGGATTGCCGTCCTTGACGAGGAACGCTTCGCCCACGCCATAGGTGGGATTGGAAAACGCCACCTGCTGGCAGCGCTCGGGCGTGATGTACATGCCCGCCGCAATGATGTCGAAGCGCTTGGCCGCAAGACCCGGGATGAGCGAACCGAATTCGGTCAGGACCCCTTCCACCTCGTTGATGCCCATGCGCTTGAGCACCACGCGGGCGATTTCCACCGATTCGCCGGTGACCTTGGCCTCTTTGCTGTCCATGTAGGCAAATGGCGCCTCGTTGGCGTAGCCGATACGGATCTTTCCGGCCGACTTGGCGGCTTCCAGCGTGCTGGCGCTGCTGGCGGGCGCATCGCCTGCTGCCGCGGTCTTGTCGCCGCCCGAGTCCGAACACGCCGCGAGAACGCCCAGGCCAAGGGCCAACAGCAGTCGTCTGGATTGGATGAGGGTCATGAATCTTTCTCCCGAATTTATTTCTAGGTACATGGCTTCACTAAAAATAATACGCTAAGAAATGATTTCGACACGAATGATATAGACGTGAAAAAGCAGGCCTAAGCCTGCTTTTGACGTTCGATGCCCTATGACGCGTTAGGACACGTTACGAACGGTAGATAGATATGGCACCGTTTATTGGGCGTAGGAAAAGCGGCCATTCTTGACCGTGCCCATCACGCGGGCGCGCTCATCGAATCCCTGGTGGTTTTCCTTGGTGATGTTCAAGACGCCATTGGGAACGACCAGGTCACGGGTGTTTTCCAGCGCGTCGCGCAGCGCCAGGCGGAACTCGGGCGTGCCAGGCTTGGCGCCCGTCTTGAGCGCCCGAGACACCGCCGAATCCAGCAGCATCCAGGCACCATAGGCGTCCCCGGCGAACTGGGTCAGCGTATTGGGGCCGTATTGCTGCTCGTACTTGTCCGCAAAGGCCACCGCCACCTTCTTGACCGGGTTGGAATCGGGCAACTCGCGTGCCACCACACCCGGGCCGGTGGGGAACAGGGTGCCCTCCACGTCCTTGCCGCCGACCTGCAGGAATTCAAGCGTGCCGATGCCGTGCGTCTGGTAGACGGCGCCGGTGTAGCCGCGTTCGAGCAGCGTCTTCTGGGGCAGCGCGGCTGGCGTGCCGGAGCCGGCGATCAGCACTGCGTCCGGCTTGGCGGCAATGACCTTGAGCACCTGGCCGACCACCGACGCGTCGGTGCGCTGAAAGCGCTCTTGCGCGACGAGTTTCAGATCGGACCCGGCCGCGGCCGTGAACTCCTTCAGCCAGCTGTCGCCATACGAATCGGCAAAGCCGATGAAGGCCACGTTCTTCAGGCCTTTCTTCTTCATGTCTTCGACCAGCACCGTGGCCATCAGCGAGTCGTTCTGCGGCATCTTGAAGGCCCAGGTGCGCTTGGGGTCCGACTGCGGTTCCACGATGACGCTGGACGCGGCCAGCGCGATCATCGGCGTCTTGGTTTCGGCCAGCACGTCCAGGGCGGCCAGCGCGGAAGCTGTGATGTTGGGGCCGACGATGGCGTCCACCTTGTCCTCGGAGGTCAGCTTGCGCATGTTCTTGACCGCCCGGCTGACGTCCGTGCCGTCGTCCAGCACCACGTAACGCGCGGGTTCGCCGCCCAGCGTGTTGGGCCACAGGCGGATCGCGTTGTTGGTCTGGATGCCGATGGCGGCGGCGGGGCCCGTGGTGGACACGTCCACGCCGATCACGATTTCAGCTTGGGCGGACAGGGCGGGGACGGCCAGCGCGACGGCGCAGGCGTAGCGGGCAAGGATGCAAGGCATGACTACGGCTCTTGGATGGGAGTGAAGGAGATGCCGCTATTTTGCCTGATGCGCCAGCGGCGGTTATTGACGTGGCCAACCCTTGTTGGAGGTGAATGCCCCGCCAGGCCATCGTTACATCGGCTTGCCGTTGCGTACCGGTGTCTTACGCGATGGGCGGGGTGGCGGGCCGTATCATCGACGGTGCCGCCTGAGGCAAGGCGCGCCGCCCCCACGGCGGCGCCTCTCCCCACCCCGGACGCGCCGCACGCGGCTGCGTTCCCACACAGGAGTCACGTATGAAGAAAACCGCAACCGCCGCCTGGTCGGGCGATCTGAAGACTGGCAAAGGCACGATTTCCACGCAGAGCGGCGCGCTCAAGAGCCAACCTTACGGCTTTAACACCCGCTTCGGCGACACGCCGGGCACCAACCCCGAAGAACTGCTGGGCGCGGCGCACGCCGGGTGCTTCACCATGGCGTTGTCCAACATCCTGGGCGAAGCGGGCATGGTCGCGCAAAGCCTGGACACCAAGGCCGAAGTCACGCTGGACAAGGTCGATGACGGCTTTTCCATCACCGCCGTGCATCTGACCGTGGAGGCCGTCATTCCCGGCGCTTCCGCTGAAGCGTTCGAGGAAGCCGCCCGCAAAGCCGAAAAGGGCTGCCCGGTTTCCAAGGTGCTGAACGCCAAGATCTCGATGGACGCCAAGCTGAAGTCCTGACCGGCGCGAGGATCATCCGGCTCCGGACGGGGCCGGATCATTGGCCCGCCCTATCCCCGGCGTGGCCAAAATCAATTTGACGGTGCAGGTGCGCTCCTGAAAAATGAGAACCATTCTCAGGAGCAGCACATGACCGGATTCATCTACGCAATATCAGGCGGCAATGCCGCCCTGGCGCAGGACGCGCGGGTTTCCGCGAACCTGCGCCGCATGGTCGGGTCGGGCATCCTGGTCGCCGTCGGCTACATCGATCCGGGCAACTGGGCAACCGACATCGCCGGCGGCAGCGGCTTTGGCTACGGCCTGCTGATGGTCGTCATCACGTCGGCCTTTCTGGCGCTGGGCTTTCAGGTGCTGGTGTCGCGCCTGGCGCTTGCCACCGGCCAGGATCTGGCCACCCTCACCGCCCGCCACCTCTCCCCGCGTTTGGCCAAGGCAGCCTGGCTGGCCGGCGAGGCCGCCATTCTCGCGACCGCGTTGGCCGAACTGATCGGCGGCGCGATTGCGCTGCGGCTGCTGTTCGGACTGCCGCTCATCGCGGGCGTCGCGGTGACGGGGATCGGCACCTTTGCCGTGCTGGCCATGACGCGCGGCAATGCCGACCGGCATGAACGCGTGATCGCCCTGCTGTTGTCCGTGGTCGCGCTGTCGTTCGTCTTCCTGCTGTTCAAGGCCAATCCCGCCTGGACGGAAGTGGCGCAGGGCGTCACCGAGACCGGCCGCGCGCTGCGCGATCCGCAAGGCTTTTTGATCGCGCTGGGGATTCTGGGCGCGACCCTCATGCCGCACAACCTCTATCTGCATTCGGGCTCGCTTGCGCAGCGGGCGCAGGATCTGCCGCCGCAGGCGCTGGGCATGGCGATGCGCGTGGCGCGCAACGACACGATCGTGTCGCTGGGCGTGGCCATGCTCATCAATTCGGCCATCATGATCGTGGCGGCCGCCTCGCTGTCGGGATCCGGCATGACGGTGTCCAGTCTGGACGATGCGCATGCGGTGATCGGCCACACGCTGGGCATCGGGGCGGCGGTCGTGTTTGCCGTGGCGCTGTACGCCGCGGGCCAAAGCTCCACCATCACGGGCGTGTTGGCCGGACGCATCCTGTCCAAGGGATTCCAGGTCGGCAGCAACTGGTCCGACCGCCGCCGCGCATTGATGTCGCGCTTGGTGGCGGGCGCTGCCGCCGTCGGCCTGCTGGCGTTCACGGGCGGCAACGATCCGGACGGGTTGCTGGTGCTGAGCCAGGTCATCCTGAGCCTTGCCCTGCCCTTCGCCCTGGGTCCGCTGGTCGTGCTGGCCTGCCGCAAGAGCCTGATGGGCCGCTACGTGCTGAAAGGCGCGTGGGCCTGGGCCGCCATCGGCGCCACCGTGGGCATCATCGTGCTGGACGCCTATCTGCTGCTGGATATCGTGGCCTGACGGAGCCAGCGCCGCCTGCCAGCGGCAGGCAAAAAAAAAACGCCAGCGATCAAAGCTGGCGTTTTTTTTGGCGAGGTGCTTCAGTGGTACGCGGACACGACGGGGTGTTGACGGCGGCCGGCGTCCATATTGTGCAGGACCTCGCCGACAGCGCCGCCCAGTGCAGCCATGCGCAGCTTCAGGCGCAACCAGCGCGAGCGTGCGGTGGGACCGGACAGGGTTTCCGCCTTGATGGCCTCGCGGATCAGGGACCGCTCCAGCGCATCCGACATACGGGCATTTTTCAACGCGGTATCGCTCATGATTCTCTCCTTGAGAAAGCGCGATGTGGAACAACGTGAATCCATCTTAGATCCGCGTATGCTGCGTTGCAATAAAAACCACAAACATTTTTTTCGGCGTTGCGCAATGGGTACAAACACCACCACAACGGTGCATGCCGCACGCGGTTACGCACCGAGTTTGTGCGACGGCCTAGGCTGATCGGCCGGGCAGGTGCGCCTGAATCAGCTTGTCGGCCATCGAAGCCACCCGTCCGGCGGGCCCACCCGCCCCGAAAAGCTGGCTGGATACGAACGCGCCTTCGATCAATAGCAGCAGTCCATCGGCCAGGGCTTCGGGATCTTCCGCGCCCATCTCGGCGGCCATGGCGTTCAGCCGGCGGCGCAATTCGCGTTTATGTTCAACGGCCACGGCGCGGGCCGGATGATTGGGTTCGGGGTATTCGACCGCGGCGTTCGTCAGCCCGCATCCCCGGTAGCCGTTCTGCACCGCACGTCCTGCCATGCCGGTCAGGTAGTCGAGCAATTGGGCGCGCGGATCGCCCGGATGGGCGGCGCACGCGGCGTCAAAGCGCGCCCAGAATTCGGCGTCGTAATCGCGCAGGTACGCAGCCGCCAATTCGTCCTTCGAGGAAAAACTGCGGTACAGGCTGGGTTTCGTCACGCCAGCCTGGTTGACGATGGCGTCCACGCCCACGGCGCGGATGCCGTCGCGGTAGAACATCTCGCGCGCGGTCTTGCGGATGCGGTCGGCCGCCAGGAGCGGCTTGGATGGCGTGGCGCCGGGGGCGGCGGACGCGGGGGAACTCTTGCTGGCCATACGAGGCTCCTTTTCTGCGAAACAGCGCGAGCGGCCATCTGCGAAAACAGGGTCGCCAAAAATCGCTTGACGATGTTACTGACCGGTACGTACTATCCGCAAACCTTAATACGTACCGGTCAGTAACATGAGTATAGCCCAGCCTCCGTTCCCCTTCCGCCGCGCCGGTCAGAAGTACGCGTTCGTGGTGGTTGCCGTGATTTTCCTGTCGCTGCTGGTCGCGGCCGGCCTGCGATCGTCTCCCAGTGTGCTGCTGGTGCCGCTGGAAGA
Source organism: Achromobacter mucicolens (assembly GCF_029866465.1). Classification (NCBI taxonomy): domain Bacteria; kingdom Pseudomonadati; phylum Pseudomonadota; class Betaproteobacteria; order Burkholderiales; family Alcaligenaceae; genus Achromobacter; species Achromobacter mucicolens. The sequence goes on from NZ_CP123364.1 coordinate 3,377,750, forward strand.
AACGTTCGGATGGAGCCGAAGTTCGATCTCGTTTGCCGCCGCGCTGGGCATTTTTCTGTACGGCCTGGTTGGCCCCTTCGCAGCCGCCGCGATGGAGCGCTTTGGATTGCGGCGCGTGCTGATCACGGCGCTGATCCTGATGTCGGCCTCCAGCGCCGTCAGCGCCTACATGACCGAACCCTGGCATCTGATCATGACCTGGGGCGTGTTCTCGGGCATCAGTTCGGGCGCCGTGGCGATCGTGATGGGCGCGACCGTGGTGAACCGCTGGTTCGTCAAGCACCGCGGACTGATGATGGGCCTTCTGACCGCCAGCGCCGCCACCGGCACGCTGGTGTTCCTGCCGGTGCTGGCCGCGCTGGCCTCGTCGGGCGACTGGACGCGCGTGGTCTGGACGGTGGCCGGCGCCGCGGCCGCGCTGGTGCCGCTGGCCTGGTGGCTGGTGCCCGACCGACCTTCCAGCGTGGGCCTCGTGCCGTTCGGCAGCGATCCGCACGCGGCTCCCACCCCCGCCGCGCCGCGCACCGGCATGGTGGCCGCCACCTTCGGCACGCTGGCGCGCGCGGCCCGCACGCGCACGTTCTGGTATTTGTTCGCCACCTTTTTCGTGTGCGGGTTCACGACCAATGGCCTGGTGGGCACGCACCTGATCGCACTTTGCGGCGACCACGGCATGCCCGAAGTGCAGGCGGCCGGCTTGCTGGCCATGATGGGCATCTTCGACCTGCTTGGGACCACGGCCTCCGGCTGGCTGACCGACCGCTACGACCCGCGCAAGCTGCTATTTGTCTACTACGCGTTGCGCGGCCTGTCCCTGATGTACCTGCCCTATTCCGATTTCTCGTTCTACAGCCTGTCGATCTTCGCGATCTTTTTTGGTCTGGACTGGATTGCCACGGTGCCGCCCACGCTGCGCCTGACGACGGAAGCCTTCGGCGAACGCGACGCCTCGATCGTCTTCGGGTGGATCGTCGCGGGCCACCAGATGGGCGCGGCTAGCGCCGCGTGGATGGCCGGCGCCCTGCGCGAAGCCCAGGGCAGCTACCTGATGGCTTTTGTGATCTCGGGCTCGACCGGCATCATCGCCGCCGTGCTGGCGCTCATGATCGGCAGAAAGCGCGTCGTGGCGCAACCTGCCTGAACTCGCCCGTCCGCTTGTAGGCAGGCGCCTGCATGCGAACGGGCCGCGACGCGCCGCCATGCCCTCAGGCCGCGCCGCCGGTGCGCCCGCGCAGGTTGTAGGCCTTCTTGCCGCCCACGTGTTTGCGGATGAGGGCTTCGGCGCGTTCGCCGTCGCGCGCCATCAACGCCTGCACAAAGGCCTCGTGGTCGGCCACCGCCGTCGTCCATTCGTCCAGGTCGAAATTGGACTTGTAGCGCAGCGCCTGCACCTGCAGGTTCAACCGGTCGTAGGAGTGTGACAACGCCGGGTTGTGCGCGGCGCGATTTATGGCGATGTGCGTGCCCATGCTGGCCGCGAAGTACGCGCAGATGTCCCGCTTTTCATAGGTTTCAAGCATCTGCGCATGCAGCCGCCCGATCTGCGCCAGCTCCGCGTCGGACGCGCGCTCGGCGGCGCTGCGCACCGCCAGCCCTTCCAGCACCGACAGCACATCGAAGATGTTCTCGATGTCCTCGGCGGACAGCTCGATCACCATTGCGCCGCGCTTGGGCTGCAGCGTCACCAGGCCATCCGAGGCCAGCATCCGGTACGCCTCGCGCAGCGGCGTGCGGGAGATCTTCAGTTGATCGCACAGATCCCGTTCGTTCAGCCACGTGCCGGGCTTTAGCGTGCCATCGATGATGAGCTGGCGCAGCCGTTCCGCCACGACAGCCGGCAGCGTGGGATGGTGAATGGCCAAATCGGGGACGGAGACATCGGCAATCAAGGGTTCAGGGTTAGCCATGGGTTGTTCATGCTCGCAACATCGACTATTTTTGTATCTGGTATACCAAACACCAACGGCATACCAACCTGACCCAATCATAGAGCAAGCAGCCCCTGGGCAGGACTCATCCACCAAAGGAGACCCTATGAACAAGCATGCTCGCGCCTGGACCGGCGTATTGATGCTGGCCGCCGGCCTTGCGGCGGCCACCCCCGCCGTGGCGCAGGATCCGGTGAAGTGGCCGGAACGTCCCATCCGGCTGGTCGTCGGCTTCGTGCCCGGCGGCGGCACCGACGTGTCGGCCCGCATCCTTTCGGCGCGCCTGTCCACCCTGCTGGGCCAGCAGGTCGTGGTCGAAAACAAGCCGGGGGCTTCCGGCCTGATTGCGGCCGACTATGTAGTCAAGGCGGATCCGGACGGCTACACGCTGCTGCTGGCCAATATGCAGTCCACCGTGGCGGCGCCTTACGTCGTGCAGTCCAACATCGATCCCAACAAGGATTTCACGGCGGTTCGGTACATCGGGTCGGTGCCGAACGTGCTGGTCGTCAATCCCGCCAAGCACGCGTATGCCACGGTGCAGAACCTGGTGGACGACGCCCGCGCCAAGCCCAAGCAACTCTTGTACGCGTCGTCCGGCATGGGCAGCCCGCAGCATCTGAGCGCCGCGCGCTTCTCGCAGATTGCCGGGGTGCAGATGGAGCACGTGCCGTACAAGGGCAGCGGCCAGGCCATGACCGACCTGCTGGGCGGCAGCGTGGACCTGAACTTCGACACGCTGCCGGGCGCGATCAACCAGATCCAGGCCGGCAAGCTGCGGCCGCTGGCCGTGACCAGTCCGCAGCGCAGCAAGCGGCTGCCCGATGTGCCGACGCTGGCCGAATCCGGCATCAAGGGCCTGGACGTCGTGCAGTGGTACGCGGTCCTTGCTCCGGCCAAGCTGCCCCACCCGATCATGGAAAAGCTCGACCGGGCGCTTGCCCAGACGCTGGCCGACCCCGAGGTCGCCGCCAAGCTCGCCGACCAGGGCATGGACCTGGGCGGCGGTCCGCAATCCCCCGCCGCCTTCGCCTCGTACGTGCGGGACGAATGGAGCAAGTACGGCAAGCTCACCGCAAGCCTGGGCCTGACGAAGCAGTAAGGCCCGCAGCAAGCCCCGCAGTAAGCCCCAACAACGGGCACGACTCACCTGGCGGGGGACGCTCCCCCCCGCGCATGCAAAAGGAATCCCATGACCGCTACTTCCACCCCGGGCTCCTCGCCCATCCTGCTGCACCGCGACGGCGACATCGCAACCGTGGTGCTGAACCGGCCGGAAAAGCTCAACGCCTTCACCATCGACGGCTGGCGCTTGCTGGGCGACACCTTTCTCGAACTGGACCGTGACGACGGCGTGCGCTGCGTGCTGCTGCGCGGCGCGGGCGAGAAGGCATTTTCGCCGGGCAACGACATCGGCGAGTTCGAGACGGCCCGCAGCAACAAGCGGCAGGCCGTGGAGTACGGCGCCGTCATGCGCCGCACGATCGAGGCGATCAGCGGGTGCCGCCACCCCGTGGTGGCGCAGATCCATGGCATCTGCGTGGGCGGCGGGCTGGAGATCGCCAGCCTGGCCGACGTGCGCATCTGCGGGGAAAGCTCACGGTTCGGCGTGCCCATCAAGAACCTGGGGCTGGTGATGTCGTATTCGGAACTGGCCCCGCTGGTTCGGCTGGTCGGCCCCACCGTGGCGCTGCAGGTGCTGCTGGAAGGCAACATCTTCGACGCCGCCGAGGCCTTGCGACTGGGCGTGGTCTCGCGCGTGCTGGCCGATGACCAGGTGGCGGCCGACGCCCAGGCAACGGCCCGCCGGATCGCGGACGGCGCGCCGCTGGTGGCCCGCTGGCACAAGAAGTTCGTGCGCAACCTGGTGCAAGGCAAGGCGCTGACCGATGCCGACCGCGACGAAGCTTTCGACTGCTTCGACACCGAGGATTTCCGCGCCGGCTACCGCGCCTTCCTGGCCAAGGCCAAACCGCAATTCAGCGGCCGCTGAACGAACGATCGAGGAACACGCATGCACAACGACAACCGCGGCTCCGGCCGCCCGCCCTTTTCCGCTTCCGATGCCCCCGCCGCCGGCGCGCTGGCCGGCATGCGCGTCATCGAGCTGTCGCAGATCATGGCAGGCCCCACCTGCGGCATGATGCTCGCGGACCTGGGCGCCGATGTCATCAAGGTCGAGAAGATCGACGGCGGCGACGATTCGCGCCAATACCGCGATCCGCAGATCAACGGCATCTCCGCGCCTTTCCTGATGCTCAACCGCAACAAGCGCGCCATCGCGCTGGACCTGAAGCATCCCGACGGCAAGAAGGTGCTCTTGCGCATGATCCGCGACGCCGACGTGGTGACCGAGAACTTCCGCAAGGGCACGATGGAGAAGCTGGGCCTGGGCTACGACACGCTGCGCAAGGAGAATCCGGGTCTCATCTATTGCGCCGTCTCGGGCTATGGCACGACGGGCCCCTACGCCGACAAGGGCGGATTCGACCTGGTGGCGCAAGGCTTCTCGGGGTTGATGGCCATCACCGGTGAACCCGGCGGGCCGCCGCTGCGCACCGGCAACTCGGTGGCCGACATCAACGCGGGCCTGCTCGCGGCGTTCGGCGTGCTGGCGGCGTACCAGCACAAGCAGCGCACCGGCGAAGGCCAGATCGTCGAGACGTCGCTGCTGGAGGCCAGCCTGCAGCAGCTCTACTGGCATGCCGCCATCTACTTCGGCAGCGGCGTCTCGCCCGGTCCCACGGGGTCGGCGCACGTGCTGAGCGCGCCCTATCAGGCGTTTCCCACGCGCACCGACTGGATCATCATCGGCGGCGCCAACGAAAAGAACTGGCAGCGCATCGCGCAGGCGCTGGGCAAGCCCGAATGGGCAGACGATCCGCGCTTTGCGCGCAATCGCGACCGCATGCAGAACCGCGACGAACTGGTGGAGGAGATTTCCGCCATCCTGAAAACCCGCGACGCGCAGGAATGGCTGGACATCTTCGACGCGGCCGGCGTGCCCGCCGGTCCGGTGCACTCGATCGCGCAGGCGTTGTCGCACCCGCAGACGCTGGCGCGTGAAATGGTGGTGGAACAGGAGCATCCCGTGGCGGGCAAGGTCCGCACCGTGGGCATGCCCGTGAAACTGTCCGCCACGCCTGCCCGGTATCATCGCGCCGCGCCGCGGCTGGGCGAGGATTCCATCGCGATCTTGGGCGAATTCGGCTATGACAGGCAGGAGATCGACGCGCTGATCGACGCCGGCGTGGTCGCGGCCGTGGACCGCGAGCCGGTGCAGGCCTGAGGCTGAATAAACGCAAGGCGGGAGCCCGCCTTGCGTCAGGTTTTGCTTACTCCACTTCGCCCAGGTACGCCGCGCGCACCTTGGGATCGTGCAGCATGTCGCGCGCGGGTCCCGACAGGGTGATCTCGCCCGACTCCATCACGTAGCCGCGATGGCTGTTTTCCAGGGCGAGGCGCGCATTCTGCTCGATGAGCAGAATCGTCACGCCTTCGCTGGCGATGGTGCGCACCACGTCGAACACCTTTTCGACCATCAGCGGCGCAAGCCCCATCGACGGCTCGTCCAGCAGCAGCAGCTTCGGGCGCGCGATCATCGCGCGGCCCATCGCCACCATCTGCTGCTCGCCGCCCGACAGCGTGCCGGCGGCCTGCTTGCGGCGTTCGGCCAGGCGCGGGAACAAGGTGAAGACGCGGTCCGTGTCCTGGCGGATCTGCGCGGCGTCGCGGCGGATGTAACCGCCCATCGCCAGGTTTTCCTCGATGGTGAGCTGCCCGAAGATGCCGCGGCCCTCCGGCACCATCACCAAGCCCTTGCGGACCAGTTCGTGCGACTTCTGTCCGCCGATGGATTGCCCGGCATAGACGACCTCGCCGCCGGCCAGCGGCACCAGGCCGCAGATGGCGCGCAGCGTCGTGCTCTTGCCCGCGCCGTTGGCGCCGATCAGGCAAACCAGTTCGCCGTCGTCCACGCGCAGGTCGATGCCGCGCACCGCGCGGATGCCGCCGTAGGACACTTGCAGGCCCCGCAGCTCGAGCAGGGGTTGGGATGCGGTCATGTTGCCTGGCCCTCGTTGTGGATGAGCGGATCCTGCGCAGCTCCGGCGCCAAGATACGCTTCAATGACCTTGGGATCGCGCTGCACCTGGGCAGGCTTGCCCATCGCCAGCACCTTCCCGTATTCCAGCACCAGCACGCGATCGCACAGGCCCATGACGAGCTTCATGTCGTGTTCGATCAGCAGCACCGTGACCCCGTCGGCGCGGATCTTTTCCACCAGCGTGCGCAGCACGACCGTTTCCGAGGCATTCATGCCCGCGGCAGGTTCGTCCAGCGCCAGCAGCTTCGGATCCGTCGCGAGCGCGCGGGCGATCTCCAGACGCCGCTGGTCGCCATAAGGCAGCGACCGCGCGACGTCGTTGGCGCGATGGCCGATGCCCACGTAGTCCAGCAGCTCCTGCGCGCGCGCCTCGATGGCGGCTTCTTCGGCACGGGTCGCGCGGGTGCGCAGCACCGCACCCAGCACGCCCGCGCGGGTGCGCATGTGGCGGCCGATCATCACGTTCTCGACCGCGCTCAGGTTCGCGAAGAGGCGGATGTTCTGGAAGGTGCGCGCCAGGCCCGCGTACGCGACCTCGTGCGGCTTCTTGCCCGACATGGATTCGCCGTTGAACGTGCAGGTGCCTTCCTCGGGGATGTAAAGGCCGGTCAGCACGTTGAACAGCGTCGTCTTGCCCGCGCCGTTCGGGCCGATCAGCCCGTAGATCTCGCCTTGTTCGATGTCGAAACTGACGCCCGACAGGGCCTGCAGCCCGCCGAAGCGCTTGCCCAGTCCCTGGGCTTGCAACAGCTTGCTCATGCCGCGCCTCCTTGCGTCTTGGTGGCAAGTTCGCGCTTGCGCACCGCCGACGGCCACAGGCCGGCCGGACGGAACAGCATCACGCACACCATCGCCAAGCCGAACAGCAGCATGCGGATGCCCTCCGGATCCAGCACCACGGCGCCGAACAGCATGTGCTGGACGGGTTCCACGACGGCGCGCAGGAATTCCGGCAACGCGGCCAGGATCAGGGCGCCCAGGATGACGCCCGGAATGTGGCCCATGCCGCCGAGCACCACCATGCACAGGATCGAAATGGACTCCATGAGCGAGAAGCTCTCGGGGCTGACAAAGCCCTGCATCGACGCGAAGAGCGCGCCCGCGACGCCCCCGAACGAAGCGCCCATCGCAAAGGCCAGCAGCTTGATGTTGCGGGTGTTGATGCCCATCGCCTTGGCGGCGATTTCGTCTTCGCGGATGGCTTCCCACGCGCGGCCGATGCGCGAATTCTGCAGGCGCACGCACACCAGGATGATGATCAGTGTCAGCGCCAGCAGCAGGTAGTAGTACTTTTCCGGCCCGGTGAACCGGATGCCCATCAGGTTCTGCGTTCGGCCAAAAACAAACTCGCCCACCTTGAAGGTGTCGATGCGGTTGATGCCTTGCGGCCCGTTGGTGATGTTGATCGGCGCATTCAGGTTGTTCAGGAAGATGCGGATGATCTCGCCAAACCCGAGCGTCACGATGGCCAGGTAGTCGCCTCGCAACTTCAATGTCGGCGCGCCCAGCAGCACCCCGAACAAGCACGCGACCGCCAGCGCGATCGGCAGGATCGCCCAGAACGGCAGGTGCAGCCCGAAATGCGGCGAGGCAAGCAGCGCCCACGTGTAGGCCCCCACCGCGTAGAACGCGATATAGCCCAGGTCCAGGAGACCCGCGAAGCCCACCACGATGTTCAGGCCCAGCGACAGCATCACGTACAGCAACGCGAAGTTCAGGATGCGGACCCAGCTCTGGCCGGCCATGCCGATGACGAACGGCAGCACGGCCAGGACGACGCCGATCAGCGCGATGCCGATCAGGTTGCGGGTGGAGAACCCGCTTTTCTTCAGATGGGCGTTCATGCGCGATCCCCCACCCGTTCACCCAGGAGACCCGAGGGACGGAAGATCAGCACCAGCACCAGCACGAAGAACGCAAACACGTCCTGATAATGGCTGCCCAAAAAGCCGCCGGTCAGGTCGCCGATGTAGCCCGCGCCCAGCGATTCGATGATGCCCAGCAGCAAGCCGCCGGCCATGGCGCCGACCAGGTTGCCGATCCCGCCCAGCACGGCGGCGGTGAACGCCTTCAGACCCAGCATGAAGCCCATCGTGTATTGCGACACGCCGTAATACGTGGCGACCATCATGCCGGCCACGGCAGCAAGCGCCGACCCGATCAGGAAGGCTGCCGAAATCACCGTATTGATGTTCACGCCCATCAGGCCCGCGACCTCGCGGTTCTGCGCGGTGGCGCGCATCGCGGTGCCCAGCCGGGTCTTGTGCACGACAGCCAGCAAGCCGCCCATGATGAGCGCCGCGATCACCACGATGGCGATCTGCAGCGTGCTCATCCGCGCGCCGGCAAACTCGAACACCTGCGGCGACAGCACTTGCGGGAAGTTCAGGTAGTTGCGGCCCCAGCCCATCATCGCCACGTTCTGCAGGATGATGGACACGCCGATGGCCGTGATAAGGGCCGCCAGCCGGGGCGCGCGGCGCAGCGGCCGGTAGGCCACGCGTTCGGCCGTCCAGCCCACCGCCATGCACAGCGGCACCGAGACCAGCAGGCCCACGCCCAGGACCACAAAGGCCGAGACGCCGGGATCGCCGCCCACCAGCGAAATGGCGATCGTGGTGGCCGCCATCGCGCCGATCATGACGACGTCGCCATGCGCGAAGTTGATCAGCCCGATGATGCCGTACACCATGGTGTAGCCAAGGGCGACCAGGGCGTACACGCTGCCGAGCGTGACGCCGTTAATCAGTTGTTGAATGAAGATATCCATAGGGGCCGCTGAATAAGCCTGGAAGAATCGCGCGGGGCGGCCAGGGCGCAAAGGCCTGGCCGCGCGTCGCGCGCCGCTGCGCCGGACGGCGCGTGCGGAAAAAAGCGGGCGGATCGTGGCGCGTGGCCTGCGCCGCCCTGATTTCGAGCCGGCTTAGTTGGCCTGGCTGACCATCGTTTCAACCATCTCCCACTTGCCGTTCTTGACTTCGTAGATGGTGACCGAGATTTCCTTCAGATCGCCCTTGTCGTCGTAGGAAATGTGCTCGCTCGTCGCGCCCTTGCGGTTCAGCTTGGCCAGCTTGGGCAGATACTTTTCGGGTTCGGCGGAACCGGCCTGTTCGATGGCCGTGATCATGTTCCAGGCGCCGTCGTAGGCGTACGGCGCGTACACGCCGGGGGCCTTCTTGAAGCGGGCCTGGTAACGCTGCTCGAAGTCCTTGCCCGCGGCCATCTTGTCCAGCGGCACGCCGGCCAGCGAGGCGTAGGTGCCGTCGGCGGCGTCGCCCGCCAGCTTGATGAACGTGTCGCTGCGCGTCATTTCGCCGGACACCAGCGGAGCCTTCAGGCCCAGCGTGGCGAGCTGGCGTTTCATGGGGCCGGACTGCGCGTCCAGGCCGCCGTAGAAGATGGCGTCAGGCGCGGAGCCCTTGATGTTGGTCAGGATGGCCGTGAAGTCGTTGGCCTTGTCGGTGGTGTACTCGCGGCGCACGACCTGGCCGCCGGCGGCCTTGACGGCCTTCTCGACCTCGTCGGCCAGACCTTGGCCGTAGGCGGTGCGGTCATCGATGATCGCGACCTTCTTGGCCTTCAGGTTTTGCACGATGAACTTGCCGACCGCGGCGCCCTGCTGGGTGTCGCTGGTCATCATGCGGAACGTGGTTTCGTAGCCCTGCTTGGTGTATTCGGGCGAGGTCGCCATGGCGATCTGCGGCAGGCCGGCCTCATGGTAGACGCGCGATGCCGGAATGGTGGTGCCCGAGTTGAAGTGTCCCAGGATGCCCACGACGTCCTGGTCGACGAGCTGCTGGGCCACCTGCACGCCCACGCGCGGGTCAGCCTGGTCATCGCGCGAAACCAGCACGAACTTGGCCGTCTCGCCGTCAACCTTGATGCCCTTCTTGTTGGCTTCTTCGAGCGCCAGGTTCAGACCGTTCTGCATGTCCTCGCCGTAGTGCGATTGCGGACCGGTCAGCGGGGCGGCAAAGCCGAACTTGATGTCGGCGGCCTGCGCGGCGGCGGTCATGCCGGCAGCGGCGATGCTGGCGGCGAGGAGCTTCAAAGTGGTGCGCAACTTCATGGGGAATCCTCCGAGGTATCGGACTATGGCCTTGTTATACCTGAGCTTTTAGCCAGGCTTTTGGTTTTTTACTACCGCGGGCCCAGTGATCTCCGGGTCCCGCGCATGCATTTTCTGCAGAGTCTGAATGCCGGATTGCGGCAGCCAGACCAGAGGTGCGACCGGATTTTCGTTCCAGTGCAACCTAGCCCGATATTGGAGATAACCCTTGGATGCCCAAGGGTTACCCCTGGTGACGATTAACCGATCGTCATGAGGCTGGCGTTGCCGCCTGCCGCCGCCGTGTTGACGCTGACGGAACGCTCGGTCAAGAGGCGCTCCGGCACGTAGCTGGCGCCGGCCGCCAGCGCGTCGGACGTGAGTCCGTGCACCGCCAGAATGGCGCCCGGGCGACGCGCGATGCGCTGATTCAGCGCCTTGAGCGCATCGCCATCGCCTTCGAACAGCACCGCCTGGTAGTCGGCGTCGTCGACGTCGGTATCAGCCAGAATGCCCGCCTGGCCCTGCTGTTCGGCGTCCAGCGTCGCCAGCAGCGCCTGCGCGGCCGGCGTGTCGGCAAACCAGGCGTGGTTGCCGGTCAGGCGCGCCACGGACCACTGCGCACGCGCGCCCGCCTCGGTGGCGGCCACGCAGTACACGGCGCCGCGCGGCTCGACCATGTAGGTATTGGTCTCGCCGGTCGGACCCGGCAAGGCGATACGCTGCGGCAGCGGCGCCGCGGCGTCCAGCGCCGGTGGCAGACCTGCGGGGCGCGTGCCGAGCAGGCGGTACATGTACAGCGGACCGCCCGCCTTCGGACCCGTGCCCGACAGGGCTTCGCCGCCGAACGGCTGCACGCCCACCACGGCGCCCACGATATTGCGGTTGACGTAGACGTTGCCGGCGTGAACCTGGCCCGTCACGTGCGCGATGGTTTCATCGATGCGGGTGTGCACGCCGAACGTCAGCCCGTACCCCGTGCCGTTGATCGCATCGAGCAGCGCGTCCAGTTCGTCGCGCTTGTAGCGGACCACGTGCAGGACCGGCCCGAAGACTTCGCGGGTCAGCTCGCTGACGTTGTCGATTTCGATGATGGTCGGCGGCACGAACGTGCCATGGCGGCATTCGCCGTTCAGCTCGACCTGGTCGATGCGATGACCGGCCGTGCGCATGGCTTCAATGTGACGCTGGATGCCGTTGCGCGCCTCGGTGTCGATGACGGGACCGACATCGACGGACAGGCGGTCGGGGTTGCCGACGGCGAGTTCGCGCATCGCGCCGCGCAGCATGGTCAACACGTGGTCCGCGTTGTCTTCCTGCACGCACAGCACGCGCAGCGCCGAGCAGCGCTGGCCCGCCGAATCGAACGCGGAACTGAGCACGTCGAACACCACCTGCTCGGACAGGGCCGACGAATCCACCACCATGGCGTTCTGGCCGCCGGTTTCGGCGATGAGGGGGATGGTGTGTCCGTTATCGTCCAGGCGATCGGCGAGCGTGCGGGCAATGATGCGCGCCACGTCGGTGGAGCCGGTGAACATCACGCCGCGCACGCCAGGGTTGGCCACCAGTTGCGCGCCCACGGTCTCGCCGCGGCCCGGCAACAACTGCACGGCGCCGGCGGGCACGCCGGCCGCGCGCAGGATGGCCACGGCTTGCGCGGCGATCAGCGGCGTCTGCTCGGCCGGCTTGGCCAGCACGGTATTGCCCGCCGCAAGCGCTGCCGCCACCTGGCCGGTAAAGATTGCCAACGGGAAATTCCACGGGCTGATGCACAGCACGGTGCCCAGCGGACGGTGCGTGTCGTTGCTGAATTCCTGCTCGGCCTGATCGGCGTAGTAACGCAGGAAATCGACGGCCTCGCGCACTTCGGCGATGGCGTTGGGCAGCGACTTGCCGGCTTCGCGCACGATCAGGCCCAACAGGGTCTGCATCTGCTCTTCCAGCAATTGCGCCGCGCGGCGCAGGCACTGGGCGCGCTCTGCCACGGGCGTGGACTGCCAGATCGGCGCGGCGTTGGCGGCCGCGCGCAAGGCGATGTCCGCATCGGCGGAATCGGCCTCGATGACATGCCCCACCACGTCGCGCAGGTTGGCGGGGTTGCGCACCTCGATGGCCTTGGCGGCATCCCAGTGTTCGCCGCCTTCGCCCAGCATGGGACCGGCGCGCCACGGCGTGCCGGCGCTGGCCAAGAGCGCCGCCGACAGCGAGCCCAGACGGTGTTCGTTGCTCAGGTCCAGACCCGCCGAATTGGCGCGGGCGCCATCCTGCGGATTGCCGTAGAGCTCGCGCGGCAGCGGGATCTTCTCGTGCGGCGCGCCCAGGGGCGTGATGCGCGAAGCGGCTTCCACCGGATCGGCGACCAGCGTCTCGACGGCGATGGAATCATCGCCAATCAGGTTCACGAACGACGTGTTGGCGCCGTTCTCCAGCAGGCGGCGCACCAGGTACGCCAGCAGCGTTTCGTGCGTGCCGACCGGCGCGTAGATCCGGCAGGGGCGATTGAGCTTGCCCTGCGCCAGTGGGCCGACGACTTCTTCGTACAGCGGTTCGCCCATGCCGTGCAGGCACTGGAACTCGTACTGGCCGGGGTAGTAGTTCTGGCCGGCAAGCTGGTAGATCGCCGCCAGCGTGTACGCATTGTGCGTGGCGAACTGCGGGTACACGGCTTCGGGCGCGGCCAGCAGCTTGCGGGCGCAGGCAATGTAGGCCACGTCCGTGTACAGCTTGCGGGTGTAGACCGGATAGCCTTCCAGGCCATCGACTTGCGCGCGCTTGATTTCGCTATCCCAATAGGCGCCCTTCACCAGGCGCACCATCACGCGGTGACGGCTGCGGCGGGCCAGGTCGATCACGTAATCGATGACGAACGGCGCACGCTTCTGATAGGCCTGGATGACGAAACCGATGCCGCTCCAGCCTTCGAGTTCGGGCGTGAAGCAAAGCGCTTCCAGCAGATCCAGCGAGATTTCCAGGCGGTCGGCTTCTTCGGCGTCGATGTTCAGGCCGATGTCGTAGCTGCGCGCCAGGATGGTCAGCGCCTTCACGCGCGGCAGCAGCTCGGCCATGACGCGCTCGCGCTGGGCGCGCGAATAACGCGGGTGCAGCGCGGACAGCTTGATGGAGATGCCGGGGCCTTCGTAGATGCCGCGTCCCGCGGCGGCCTTGCCGATGGCGTGAATGGCCTGCTCATACGACGCGTAGTAACGCTCGGCGTCTTCGGCCGTGGTGGCCGCTTCGCCCAGCATGTCGTACGAATAGCGGAAACCGCGCGATTCCATCTTGCGGTTGTTGGCCAGCGCCTCGGAGATCGTCTGGCCCGACACGAACTGTTCGCCCATCATGCGCATGGCCATGTTCACGCCCTTGCGCACCAGCGGCTCGCCGCCCTTGCCGATCAGGCGCGTCAGCGCCTTGGACAGCGACTGCTCGCTGCTCACGGCCACCAGCTTGCCGGTGATCATCAGGCCCCACGTGGCGGCGTTGACGAACAGCGACTGCGAGCCGCCCATGTGCGACTTCCAGTCGCCGCGGGCCACCTTGTCGCGAATCAGCGCATCGCGCGTGGCGCGGTCGGGAATGCGCAGCAGCGCTTCGGCCAGGCACATCAGCGCCACGCCTTCCTGGCTGGACAGCGAGAATTCCTGGATCAGGCCTTCCACCCCGCCGCCGGTGCGCTTGCCGCGCAGCTTCTTGACCAGGCCGGCTGCCATCGCATGCACCTTTTCCAGGTTGGGCACGCGGGCCTGGCCCAGCAGCAGCGGCACGCACTCGGGCTCGGGCCGGCGGTAGGCCGCCGTGATGGCGGCGCGCAGCACGGATTGCGGTTGCACGTCCTGGCCGAATTCGTAGAACGGCGGCGTGGGCGCGGAATGGGCGTCGGCCGCGTCGTCCTCGCCAGCGGCGTCCGCGCTCAGGTGCGACATCTCGGCGGGCAGATGGCCGCGCTCGATCTTGTCCAGATAGGAAAGGATCGCCTGCTTGTGCAGCCAGTGAGGCGTGCAGTTGAGCTTGTGGGCGGCGGCTTTCAGGCGGTCGCGGAGTGCGTCATCGACTTTGACGCCAAGGGTCGTGCTGGCCATAAGAGATTGCTTCCTGTCGCATGGCAAAGGTGTAACTGGGCCCGATCGGAACCCAGTAGGGGTAGGACCGTATGCTAGACAGGTTGCAACCGCGTTTGTATTAAGGTTAACCCTAGGTTAAACCCTAGTTAACCGATTGAGATCGCGGAGGTTATCCGGATCGTCGGGTCGGATCATTCCTTGAGCGCGGAACATCCCATCATCTGAACCGAGCCCGATCCCGCGGGCGTCTGGCCGCGGATTGCCGCCGCCATCACGCCGGCCAGGCTCACCACCGCGCGCTGCTGCGCGGCGATCAGGCTGGGGATGGCGTCGTCATGCACCGCTTCGGTGACGACGCTGCGGCACAACAGGCCCGTGCCCTTGGCATCCACGGGGCGCACGCGCCAGGTGGCATCCAGCTGTGCCATGCGCCCGGACACCATCTCAAAGCGCTGGACGTCGGTCTGAATGCGCCAGATCGGCGCGCCCGGCCCGGGCTTGACCATCTGCACGTCCAGCGCGCCCAGCTCGCGCTTGAGCGCGTCGGACAACGCATTGCGCAACTCGTCGCCCAGCGGCGAACTCCAGCGCTCGGAATACAGGGCGGAAATGCTGCCGTCGCCGGTGCGGACCATGAGTTGCGGCTGGTCGGCCTGCGTGGCAAGCGTGACGGGCTGCACCTCGATCAGGAACGAGGCGGAACCGGGCGCCGCGCCCGGCGCCCCTGCCCGTTCGGGCGTCTGCAGGGTGTAGTAGTGCACGGGCGGTGACGAGCCGCAGGCCGCCAGCGCGCCGGACAGCGCCAGAACGGCCAGCGCGGCGCGGCTGCGTCCGCGGGCAAACGGGGTTGCGAGGCAAGAGAGTCGGCTTTTCATGAGCGTCTAGTTCCTGACTGGGCCGGCGCCCGGGATGGGGTCGTCGCCTCTGCCGCGCAGCAGGGCTTCAGGGTTGGATTGCAGGAAGTCGGCCAGCGCCCGCAGCGAACGGGCGGCCCGGCTCAGTTCCTGCATGGCCCGTTCCGCGTTGACCGGCAGCGAAGCGTCGGTGGCCAGCAGCGAGTTGATGTTCGCCATCGAGTCCTTGGCCGCCTTGAGCGCCTTCTGCGCTTCGGGCGCCACCTGCTTGTCCAGGCGGTTCATCAGCTTGGACGTGCTGGCCAGCGTGGCGCGCAGGTCCTCGCCGATCTTGTCGAATGGAATCTTCTCGATCTTGGTGACGATGTTGGTGACCTGTTGCTGGAGCTGATCCAGATTGCCGGGCACCGTTGGAATGATCGCCGGTTCAGACATCTGGAACTCGACCGGCTTGGCGTTCGGGACGTTGTCCAGCACCACGTAAAGCTGGCCGGTCAGCAGGTTGGACGTGCGCAGCTGCGCACGCAGGCCATGCTTGACCATCACCCCCAGCAAGCGGCCGCCGGCCACGTCGCCTTCCTTGATCGCACGCTCGCGCACCTCTTCGTAGACGCGACCAAGGCGTTCGGGATACAGCGTGGCGTCCACCAGCGAATAGAAGCGCTTGGTCTCGGGGTCGAAGTCCAGCGTGATCTGCGTGACGTCGCCCAGCGTGATGCCGTTGAAGTCGATCGGCGCCCCCACGGCCAGCCCGCGGATCGACTGGTCAAAGCGCATGCGGATGGGGAAGGCTTCGCCGTCCGGGTTGGCCTTGGCGGCGGCCTCGGTGGCGTACAGGTCGAACTCGGAGTCCGCCTGGGCCGGCGTGTCGCCGTCGCGCGCGGTCTGCACGGTTGCGAAGGCCACACCGCCCACCGCCATCGACACGAGCGACTGGGTGCGCACCTTCAGGCCGTCGGCATTGACGCTGAAGTCCACGCCGCTGGCGTTCCAGAAGCGGGTGCCGCTGGTCACAAATTTGTCGTTGGGCGCATCGACGAATACTTCGACGTTCACGGCGCGGCCGTTCTCGTCCAACGCATAACCGATCACGCGGCCCACGTTGATGCGGCGGAAATAGACGGGCGATCCGATATCCAGTGAGCCCAGGTCCGATGCCTTGAGCATGAAGCGCTTGCCCGCGCGGTCGTGGGTCACGGCGGGCGGAGTTTCCAGGCCTTCGAAAGACAGCTTGGTGGCCCGTTCGGTGCCGTCCTTGCCCTCTTCCGCGTCCACGCCGATATAGGCGCCCGACAGCAGCGTGCCCAGGCCCGATACGCCGCTGACGTCCAGCCGCGGCCGCACCACCCAGAAGTTGGTGCCTTCGCGCGCCAGATCGGAAACGTCCTTGGCCAGCTCGGCCTTCACGACGACCTTGCTGCGGTCCGAATTGAAGCCGATGGATTTGACCGTGCCGATGTTCACGTCCTTGTAGCGAAGCTGGGTCTTGCCCACCTCCAGCCCTTCGGCGGTATTGAACGAAATCGAAATGTCGGGGCCTGCCTGCATCCAGGTCCGCACGACCAGCGACAGGCCCATCAATGCGGCCACTACAGGCACCAGCCAGATCCAGGAGATCCGGCTCTTCTTCTTGCGCGAGATCGCGGGTGACGCGAACTTCTCTTCACCGGATCCGGGTGCTTGCTCGGACATCTACTTTTTCCTTGTTCTGAGCGGAAAACAACGGCGCGAGGCCTTTCCTAGCCCGCTTGCTTGCCGGCGGCAGACGCCGGCGCATGCCGGCCCTCCACCGGCGCTGATTCGATTTCGGTCTGACCTTCCAGGTCCCAGCTACGGCGCAGGTCAAAGCTCATGGCCGCGAGCATGGTCAGGATGACGACCACGCCAAACGCGGCGGCGCCCGCGCCAGCGCTGATTTCCATCAGACCTTTGAAGTCTGCCAGAGCCGCCAGCAATATAACGACAAAAACATCCAGCATTGACCACTGGCCAATGAATTCAACCATCTGATACAACCGCGTACGCGCCCCCAGATTGGTTGTGCTACGCCACTGTTCGGTCAGCAACAGCAGGATCAGCGCCATCAGCTTGGTCAGCGGCACGGCCACGCTGGCAATGAAGACGATAAGCGCGATGTCCCAGGAACCCATTTGCCACAGCTCGACGACGCCGCCCAGGATGGTGTGCGCGCTGTCGCCAAGCAGCGAGTTGACGTTCATCACCGGCAGCACGTTCGCCGGTATGTAAAACACCACGGCCGCCAAAAGCAGCGCCCACGTGCGCGCCAGATGATCGGGCTTGCGGTAATGCACCACGGCGTCGCAACGCACGCAGTGATGGTGCGCTTCGGGATCGGCATCGCGCGGCAGGGCCTGCACCTGGCCACAGACGTGGCAACCGGTCAGGACGACGTCCGGCCCGGCCTCGGGCACATGCACGGGCACCACGTCGACGGATTCGGCATACCGCCACAGCACGTGCGGCGACAGCCTGCCGAGCATCGTGAGCAGCACGGTCAGGATGCCGAACGCGGCCAGCCCAATGCCCGGCGACACCGCAGCCATCCCGGCCAGCTTGACCACCGCGACCAGCACGCCCAGCAGAAACACCGGGACCATGCACCACGGCCGCAGCAGGCCCAACAGGCGCATCGCGCCGTGAAACCCGGCGGGCTCGCGGTGCTGCGACAGCGGCCCCAGCACCCACAGCAGCACGGTCAGCTGCAGCAGCGGCAGCGCAAAACCGGCCAGGCCGGTCATGATGGAGACCACCCAATGACCTTGGCGCCAGGTGATGGAAATGGCGTCCAGCAGCGAGGCCTGCTGGACCATGCCTTGCACGGACATCGACGCGACCGGGTAGGCGTTGGCCACCCCGAAGACGATCAGGGCAGTGATGGCGAGCGCCAGCCAATTGGACAAAGTAAGCCCGCTGTAGCGCCAGAGCACGGCGCCGCAGCGGGCACAATTGGCGGTCTCGCCAGGTTCAAGCTGATGTCGGCGATAAATGCTTGCGCAGTGTTCGCACTCGATCAGCGGCTGGCGGTCCGCGGTCATCAGTCGACGAGTTCGACTTCCTGCTTGTCCGGCGCGTCCGACGAAGGCGGCTTGCCGCTTTCGTCAAAATCCAGCGTGACCTTGCCCGACTCGTCCAGATCCACCGTGACCGAACCGCCGTCGACCAGCTTGCCGAACAGCAGCTCGTCGGCCAGCGCGCGCCGGATGGTGTCCTGAATGAGGCGTTGCATGGGACGCGCGCCCATGAGCGGATCGAACCCCTCCTTGGCAAGGTGTTCACGCAGGCGCGTGGTAAAGACTGCTTCCACGCGGCGCTCGTGCAGCTGGTCTTCCAGCTGCATGAGGAACTTGTCGACCACGCGCATGATGACCTCGTGGTCCAGGGCGGCAAACGGGATGATCGCGTCCAGGCGGTTGCGGAATTCAGGCGTGAACATGCGGCGGATTTCCGCCATTTCGTCGCCCACCATCCGCGAATTCGCAAAACCGATCGACGGACGGTTCAAGGTCTCGGCGCCCGCATTGGTCGTCATGATGAGGATGACGTTGCGGAAGTCTGCCTTGCGGCCGTTGTTGTCGGTCAGCGTGCCGTGGTCCATGACCTGCAGCAGGATGTTGAACACATCCGGGTGCGCCTTTTCGATTTCGTCGAGCAGCAGCACGCAATGCGGCTGCTTGGTGATCGCTTCGGTCAGCAGGCCGCCTTGGTCGAAACCCACGTACCCCGGCGGCGCGCCGATCAGGCGCGACACCGCGTGACGCTCCATGTACTCGGACATATCGAAGCGCAGCAGTTCCACGCCCAGCGTGAAGGCCAGTTGTCGCGCCACTTCGGTCTTGCCCACCCCGGTGGGGCCGGACAACAGGAAGGCGCCAATCGGCTTTTCCGGCTTGCCCAGGCCCGAACGCGCCATCTTGATGGCGGCGGACAGCGCATCGATGGCGCCGTCCTGGCCGAACACCACCGTCTTCAGGTCGCGGTCCAGCGTGGCGAGCTTGCTGCGGTCGTCGTTGGAGACGGACTGCGGCGGAATGCGCGCGATCTTGGAAACGATGTTTTCGATGTCGACCTTGCCGATCACCTTCTTCTGGCGCGAACGCGGCAGCAGGCGCTGGGCGGCACCGGCCTCGTCGATCACGTCGATGGCCTTGTCGGGCAGATGACGGTCGTTGATGAAGCGGGCCGACAATTCAGCGGCAGCCGACAGCGCCGCGGCCGAATAGCGCACGCTGTGGTGCTCTTCGAAGCGGCTCTTCAGGCCACGCAGGATCTGCACGGTCTGCTCGATGCTGGGTTCGGCCACGTCGATCTTCTGGAACCGGCGCGACAGCGCGTGGTCCTTTTCGAAGACGCCGCGGTATTCGGTATAGGTGGTGGCGCCGATGCACTTCAACTGCCCGGACGACAGGGCCGGCTTGAGCAGGTTGGAGGCATCCAGCGTGCCGCCCGATGCGGAACCCGCGCCGATCAGCGTGTGAATTTCGTCAATGAACAGAATGGCGTCGGGGTTGCCGCGGATCTGCTTGAGCACGCCCTTCAGGCGCTGCTCGAAATCGCCGCGGTACTTGGTGCCAGCCAGCAGCGCGCCCATGTCCAGCGAATAGACCTGAGCGGCCTGCAGAACTTCGGGCACTTCGCCGCGCGTGATGCGCCAGGCCAGGCCTTCGGCGATGGCGGTCTTGCCAACGCCGGCCTCGCCCACCAGCAGCGGGTTGTTCTTGCGGCGGCGGCACAGCACCTGGATGACGCGCTCGACTTCGTGCTCGCGGCCGATCAGGGGATCGATCCGGCCCGCAAGCGCGGCGGCGTTCAGGTCGGTGGCGTACTGATCCAGCGGCGACTGACGCGAATCGCCCTGCTCTTCACCATTGGGCTGTTGCTCTTTCTGCACGGCGGCGGACTCCACCTGCGGCTGTTTGGTAATGCCATGAGACAGGAAATTGACCACGTCCAGACGCGTGACGCCCTGCTGTTGCAGGTAGTACACGGCATGCGAGTCCTTTTCGCCAAAAATGGCCACCAGCACGTTCGCGCCCGTGACGGGCTTCTTGCCCGTGCCGCCGGCCGAAACATGCATGATCGCGCGCTGAATGACGCGCTGGAAACCTAGCGTGGGTTGCGTGTCGACTTCGGCGCCGCTGGGGATCACCGGGGTGTTTTCCGAGACGAACTGGCGCAGGTTGCGGCGCAGGTCATCCAGGTTGGCCGCGCACGCGCGCAGGACCTCGACCGCCGAAGCGTTGTCGAGCAAGGCGAGCAGCAGGTGCTCGACGGTAATAAATTCGTGCCGGGCCGAACGGGCCTCGACGAAAGCCATATGCAGGCTGACTTCAAGCTCTTGAGAAATCACGCTTCCTCCGTAACGCATCGAAGCGGGCTAATACACGATTCATATTCTATGCCGATCATGGCGTAACGCCAGCGATTTCAAAAACCACGCTGTCGTGCCGGCCATGTGTATCCATGACGGTTAGCGTATACCGGCCGTCGTGCGCCAGCACCAAATTAAACGGATGACCCGCGGCGCCATGACTTGCGACACGACCATCGAGCATCCACCATACATCGCCTTCAGCGCCCTGGACGTCGACGTCCAGCGCGACTTGCCGCATGCCGGGCACGGGCCGCAGCACCGAACCGTTGGCCACGCCGCCGAGCCGCAGCGGTCCCTGGGTGGCATCGGCATAGCCCGCAAACGAGGGCGGCGCCGTTTCATTGAGCATCCAGGCGGCCCGCTGCTCGGGACACGCGCCCGAGGGCTCGCTGCCCAGTCTGTAACCCAGGGGCCAGCATGTCACCACCGCCTGCACCGTTTCGGGCCTGACGCGGACCTGCTGGGCGCCTTCCGGCAACGCCGCCACAATGTCTTGCAGTAGCGGCGCCGCCACATTCGCCCCGAAAAATCCCGGGTTCGGCGTACCGTCGGGTCTGCCGACCCATACGCCGATCGTCCATCTGTCGGTCACTCCAACCGCCCAGGCGTCCCGGAAACCAAAACTGGTCCCGGTTTTCCAGGCCAGTTGCCGTCCGGGGCTGCCCGACTGGTAGAACGGCCGGTCCGGGTGTCCACCGCCTTCGAGGATGTCCCGGACGATCCAGGCCGCGCCAGGACTCATCATACGGGACTCGACAAGGGGTTGCTCCGCCGTCAGGCGGGGCCGCCCCGAGACGCCGCCCCGGGCCAACGCGCGATAAGCGCCGACCAGTTCTTCCAATGTGGTGCCGCCCCCGCCCAAAATCAAGCTCAGATTCGGCTCCGCCCCTGCGGGCATACGTAACTTCACGCCTCCCGCCAGCATAACCGAGGCAAAACTGACCGGTCCGACGCGGTCCAGCAGGTCCACCGCAGGAACGTTGAGCGACCGCTGCAAGGCCTGCGCCACGCTCACCGGCCCCGCGAACGCCGCCTGGAAATTGCCGGGCGCGTACCCGCCAAACGACATGGGCGCGTCCATCAGCAGGCTTTCCGAGTGGATCAGCCCCTCGTCCAACGCCTGCGCATACAGGAACGGTTTCAGCGTGGAGCCCGGCGAACGCACGCCGCGCACCATGTCCACATGCGAGTAACGGGAATCGTCGGAAAAATCTGCCGATCCGGCGTAAGCCTTGACCTCCAGCGAGTCGTTGTCCATGACCAGCACCGCCATCGATACCTTGGGCGGAAGGTTATCGACCCGATCCAGCAACATTTGTTCCACCGACGCCTGCATGTCGGCATCGAGCGTGGACGTGACGAGTGGCGGCCGTCCGCCGGCGCGGCGCGGGCCGCCCGCCTCCAGCAGCAGGCGCTGCGCGGCCAGGGGCGCCAGCCAGCGCGCCCTGAGCGGCGGCGCAATCACGGTCTCGATCTTGGCGTCGGCCACCTCGGCCGGCGTCCAGCGGCCCAGTTCGGCCATGCGGTCCAGCACCTTGTCGCGCGCGGCTTGAGCGGCTTCGGGGTGGCGGTCGGGGCGCAGCCGCGACGGCGCCTGCGGCAAGGCAGTCAGCATGGCGGCTTCGGCGGGCCCCAGGTCGCGGGCGGGCTTGCCCAGCCACAGCCGCGAACCCATTTCGACGCCCTCGACGATGCCGCCCATGGGCGCATGCGTCAGGTACAGGGACAGGATCTCGTCCTTGCTGTAGTGCATTTCAAGCTGCACGGCGCGCCAGGCCTGCCGCAGCTTGGCCGACATCGTGCGCGACGGCTTGCCGGCAAGCTGCGGATCGATCAGCCGCGCCACCTGCATGGTCAGCGTCGATCCGCCCGACACGATGCGGCGGTTGGTGGCCCACTGCCACCCGGCACGCGCGAGGGCCACGGGGTTCACCCCCGGATGCCAGTAGAACCAGCGGTCCTCATAGGTGAGCAAGGTTTCCAGGTAGCGGGGCGAGACCTGGCCGGGCTGGACCGGATAACGCCAGATGCCGTCGCGGCTGGGATAATTGCGCAGCGGCGTGCCATCGGCCGCGACGACGACCGCCGCCCCGCCCGAGTCGATGGGGGGCAGCGGATACAGGCGGTCCAGCGCGAATAACAACGCGGCCAGCGCTGACAACGCGCTGGCCGCGAAGATGCCGCGCCGCCGCCAGCGGCGGGCGCGCGATGCGCCCGCCCCGGGTGCGGCGGCGGCGTTCAAGGACGCTTGGCGCCGCGATCGCGGATTTCCACCGTGCTCCATTGCTCACCCACGCCGCGGATTTCGGGGCGGTACATATCCTCGGCCACCGTCGACGGCACCGCATAGCGGCCCGGCGTCACGACGCGCACCAGATAGAACACGTCCACCTTGCCACGGCCCAGCGATACCGCCGCCACATAGCGGTCGTCGCGGAACTCGCGATGCTTGATGTTGGAATCCGACATGGCGTCGGCCACGCGGCGTCCGCCGATCTTCCAGTCCTGCATCTCGGGGCTTTGCGACAGGTTCAGGTTTTCGACCTCGAAGCCCGCCGGCACGCGATCAACCAGCAGCCCGTCCGGGATGTTCTGGTTGGCGCTGGCCTGGACCCACACCACCAGCATGTCGCCGGTCTGCAGCGTGCCGCCATCCCACGGGCGGCCATCCGGACGGTACCAGCCGCGCTTGAGCTGGATGATGTCGTTGCGCGGCGCGGGGGTCGCGGTCGGGCTGCCCTGGATGTCGTACTCGACAAACAGAGACTGGCTGCCGGTGTTCTGGATCTGCGTGCCCGCCAGATCCGCCGCGGCCAGCGACACCGTCTGGTCGCTCTTGCCGCCGGACAGCGGCTTGCGCTCGCCATTGACGGTCAGTACGGCTTCCCACGGCGTGTTCTTGCTGCCGCCCGCGGCGCGCGCGGCCAACAGAAGCGCCATCTGTTCCTGGGTGGACAGGTACGAACGATTGCCCAGACGGCTGGAGAGCTGGTTCAGCAGGTTCTCGCTGCGCTCGTGACGCAACTCGTACTGCGAAACCAGCGCATAGGACAGCGCGTAGTCGCGCACGCTGCTGCCGTAATCGCCCATCCATTCGTCGTAGTAGGCGCTGCTGCGGTTGTTGATGTTGATGCCATAGGCGCGCGTCATGGCCAGGTCGAGCGCCTGCTTCATGCGCCCTTCGTCGCCCATCAGCTTGAAGGCGGCAGCCAGTTGCACCAGCGGCAGCGGCGAACGCGCGCGTTCCTGATAGTTGTCAAAGAGCTGACGCACCGTCGACAACGGGGCCTTCTTGTCGCGCGCCAGCACGAGCGCGGCGGTGGCCAGGCCGGCGAAGCGGCGATGGTCTTCGCGCAGCACGTTGGCATCGCTGCTGTCGATGCGGTTGGCCTCGACGTTGCGGCGCAGGTTGGCCGACCACGTGCCGAACGCGCCCGTGCTCTGCTGCACCTGTTCCAGCAGCCAGGTGCGGGAACGGTCCAGCGACGATTCGGGCACGTCGAAACCGCGGTCCCGTGCGTCCTGCATGAAGCCGACCGCATAGGCCGTCAGCCACACATCGCGCGAGGACGAGCCGCTCCAGAGGTTGTACGAACCCACCGAGTTGCGCATGCCG
This sequence comes from Achromobacter mucicolens, assembly GCF_029866465.1. Classification (NCBI taxonomy): domain Bacteria; kingdom Pseudomonadati; phylum Pseudomonadota; class Betaproteobacteria; order Burkholderiales; family Alcaligenaceae; genus Achromobacter; species Achromobacter mucicolens. The sequence continues at coordinate 3,401,757 of NZ_CP123364.1, forward strand.
GACAGGCGGCCAATGGCGCCCGCCACCTTGGCGGCGCGCTCGGCCTGGGTGCGCGGCTTCAGGCCGAACTGCTTGGCCGACTCCTCATCGAGCATCACCCACGGCATGGTTGCGCTGATGGTCTGCTCGGTGCATCCGTACGGATAGTTGAGCAGGTCCTCGACCAGGCGGGTGACGTTGAACGGCGGACGGTTGGACACCGTGAGGCTGACGGTGGTGGAGTCCGGGTAGTAGGACGCGACCCACGATGCCTGCGCCGGCTGCGATTCGCCCGGATTCAGGCGCAGACGCCGGACCTGGCGTTCGGGCGCGTGCGCCGGCTGCACCTGCAGCACGGACTCGCGCACGATGTGCACAGGCTTGGCGCCGCCCTGCCCGTCCACCGTCAGGCGCATCAGGCCAAGGCCGTACGAACCGGTGGTGGTGGCGGTGAAGCGCAGGGTCGTGCGCTGCTTGTCCTTCAGCGTGACGGTGCGCACGCCATCGACGATGGCCAGCGGATCCAGCGCCTCGAGCTTGACCGAGATCTTCTGCTCGGCGCCGCTCAGGTTGGTGACGTCCAGCGCAATGGCGGCCTGGTCGCCCGGCGTGATGAAACGCGGGGTGTTCAGTTCGGCCACGATCGGCGCGGCCACCACCATTTCGGCGTCGGTGCTGCCGTAGTTGTCGGGCGTGAACGCAACGGCCATCAGGCGCAGGGTGCCGTTGAAGTCGGGCAGGTCCAGCGGGATGTCGGCCTCGCCCTGCGCGTTCAGCGCAACGGGCCCCGAGAACAGGTCCACCAGCTTGACCTTCTTGGGCAGGCTCTTGCTGTCACCGCGCATCGCGGCGTCGCCGCCCCACTTCAGCTTGCCCTTGGTGCCGTCCATCTTTTCGATGAGCTTGCCGTACATGTCCAGCAACTCGGGCGCGTAGCGGTGCTTGCCGAAGAAGTAATCCAGCGGATCGGGCGTGGCGTACTGGTTGATGTTGAGGATGCCCACGTCGACCGCGGACAGCGTCACCATCGCCTGCTTGCCCTGCGCGCCGTCGACCTTCACGCGCACGGTCGTCTTCGTCTCCGGCACGACCTTGGGCGCGGCGGTGAGCTTGACGTCCAGCTTGCGGTCGGCGCTGGCGATCGGCAGGAATGCCAGGCCCAGCGCACGGGCCGGCGTGACGCGGTCGCCTTCGCTGCCCGGGCGGAATACCGCGGCCGCCACGTACAGGTCGTGACGCTTCCATTCCTTGTCGACCGGAATCTCGACCTCGGTGCCGGTCGCCTTCACCGCCACCCACTTGGACCACAACATGCGGTCGCCTTCGACGGTGATGAGCGCCTGGCCGTCATGCGGCGGCGTGAGCGTCAGCTTGACGGTGTCGCCCGGCTTGGCCGGCACGCCTTCCAGCTTCATCTGCACGCGGTCGGGACGGTTGCCCATCGCGTCGGCGTCCTGCGCATTCCAACCGGCATAGAAGCGATAACGCATCGTTTCGCCGGTTTCCGGATCCGTGATTTCCAGGCGGTAACGGCCCCACTTGACCGGCACCGTCAGCTGGGTGCGATCCTTCAGCGCAATTTCGCGCGAATCGACCAGTTCCTCGGTTTCGGTATAGCCGCTGTTCCAGCCGCGCTGGTCGTCGAAGCGCCAATAGTATTGGCGCTCTTCGCGGAACAGGCGCATTTGCGCCTGCGCAAGCGGTTCGACCTTGCCCTGCGCGTTGGCGCGGATCACTTCAAAGCCTGCCGGCGCGTTCTCGCGGGCCACGTCGCTGTCGAACTGCGGACGCACGGCGATCAGCTTGTCGGCGGGCCAGACGGTGCGTTCGATGGAGCGCACCACCGGGCGGCCGCCGGATTCCAGCAAGCTGGCCGACACGCGTACCTTCATCGGCGAATGCGTGCCGGAGGCGTTCGGGTTCACGTCCAGTTGCGCGCGGCCTTTGTCGTCCAGCGCGGTTTCCGGCAGTTCGCCAAAGCTGCGCCGCGTATCGTCGGCCACGTCGCCGAAAATAAAGCCGGGCCATTGCTGGGCCAGCGCGAAACGGTCACGCTTGACCTGGAAGGTTGCCAGCAGGCGGTTGCCCGCCGCGGGCGCGCCATACAGGTAATCGCCCTGCACATCGACGGTCAGTTCCTCGTCGGGGGACAACACGTCCTGGCCCGAGGTCAGCGCCATCTTCATGCGTTCGGGCAGAAATTCTTCGACCTGGAATTTCCAGGAGGCATCCGGCGCGCGCGAGGCCGGATCGACGCGCAATTCCAGCATCCACGTGCCGGTCTGCGCATCCAGCGGCAGATCGATTGCGCGCTCGACGTAGCCGGGCAGGTCTTTCTGCGGCTGCCACAGTGCGGTCTGCACCGTGCGGCCATCGGGGCGCTTGATGGTGGCGGTCAGCGGCGACGGCGTCAGCACGCGGCCGTCCAGGTCGCGCGGCAGCACCGACACATGGAACGTTTCGCCAGGGCGGTACAGGTTGCGGCCCGCATAGACGAACAGATTGTTGGCGCGCGAAGCGTGGCCGCCCGTGTCGAACTCGGACAGGTCCAGCGCCGGTTCGCCCAGCGCCAGCACGGTCATTTCCTTGTCGCGCGAGGCGCGGATGACGCGCGCGTTGGCAAAGCTGCCGTCAAAGCGGACATGGCCTTGCGCATCGGCAGCCGCCTTGGCCAGCGGCTTGCCGGCGCCGTCCACCAGTTCGAACACCGCGCCCGAGATGGCCTGACCGGACTTCAGCGACACCGAATACGCTTCGATGCGATCGCTGTAACGGCGGGCGTGCAGCCCGATATCGCTGACATAGAAGTAAGTAACCTGGTACTCGTAACGGAACCGGCCCGGCTGGCTCATGACCGCGACATAGATGCCCGGCTCCTGCAGTTCCTTGATGCCTTCGACCGGCAGGAACGTGACGTGGCGGCGGTTCGGCTTGTCGTCGGTGATGAAGCGGCCCTGATAGACGCTGGTCGTCAGCGAATTCAGCCGGTCCAGGTCCCAGTTGCTGACCGAGCCCTTCAGGCTGCGGTTGCCGGCATAACGCCAGTCGTTCTCGTCGTAGCCGTGGTCGTCCTCGTCGTCCGAGGCGGCCGGCGTGCGGCCCACGCCCAACACGGTGTCGAAGAGTTCGGGCACACGTTCGGGCGATACGCGCAGGAATTGCACGTCGACCTCGGGCACGTTGACCGTGGCCACGGGCAGGCCGCCGTTCTGGCCGGCGGGCAGTACCACGCCGCGGCTGGCGAAGTAGAACGAAGGCGGCATGGCCTGCGTGCTGACTTCGCAATGCGAGGCCTCGGCCAGCGCGACCTTCTCGCCCGCGCCCGGCAGGCCCGAGCGGACCGTGATGGCGTACGAGCGCTGCGGCTGCACGTAGGGGAAGTACACGACACGCGGATTGTCGCCGACGACCCAGTTGCCCTTGACGATCTTGCCCTTGGGCGCGGAATCGCCAGGACGCACGGAGGCCGGCTGCTGGCCGGTTGCGGCCGCCGATTCGCTGTCCTCGTCAGCCTTGCCGGCCGTCGAACCCGTGTCGGTGACCTGAAGGAAGGCGTCCAGATTGCTCTTGGCATCCACCGGCTGCGTGAAGGTCACGGCCAGCGACAAGGCATCGTTGTATTGGCGAGGCTGGCAGTTCAACGCGGCGAAGGGATCCGCGGCGCCCACCGTTGCGGTGGCCGGTAACGCTGGCGCCCCGCCGTTCGCCGCCTGCGGGGCAGCGGCAGTTGCCGTCTGCGCCGCCGGAACCGCTGCCGGCGTCGCCGGTTGCTGTCCCTTGCCCATCCACCAGCCCACGCCAAGGGCGCCGGCCAAGACCGCGACCCCGGCTACTGCCAGCCAGGTCTTGTTGAACTTTCCACTCACGGCGAAACCCTCCCCGCCCACTAGAATGCAACGCTCCTTAGCGGCGGAGCTGCCGACCCGCATGCGCCGCGCGCTTCCCGTTACGCGGCGAAACCGTTCATCCCGTCATCCGGGATGCAACCGGCAGCACAACGCCGCCATGGCTGGCGGCGCTGTCTTTTTTCGTTTTCAAACCGGTTCCATCACGCACTGCAACGGGTGCTGGCGCGCCCGAGCATATTGACCGACCTGCGCGATGCGCGTGGCCGCGAGGTCGCGCGGGTAAACCCCGCAGACACCTCGACCTTCGTGATGGACCTGCAGCATGATCCGCGTCGCCTCTTCCTGATTCTTATTGAAGAATTTCTGCAGCACTTTCACGACGAACTCCATCGGGGTGTAGTCGTCATTGAGCAGCAGCACCTGGTACATCGGTGGCGGCGCAGCGCGAGCCGGCGCCTTTTCGACGACCAAGTCATGCTGGGAATCCAAGGTAGAACTCATAGGGCGGGTATTCTATTTAAACTGGGGACGGCAACCACTCAACTTACTGAAAATTACACGCAGAAATACGTAGTATCCATACTTGACTAGGTCAAGAAAAGCGGCGCATTATCCACGCATTCTGGGGTTTTCAATTCACCGAAAATCTGCCAGGAAGCCGGAGGGGGGACAGGGGTCTAGACCACAATGCCCTTCTGTCAACATACGATTCAATGAGGCAGGCCGCATGTCTGATACGACCGCAACCGCCGTCCAAGGGGACAATCCCAAATCGACGGGCACCGTCAAATGGTTCAACGATGCAAAGGGGTTTGGCTTCATTACGCCCGACGATGGCGGTGAAGATCTGTTCGCCCACTTCTCGTCCATCCAGATGAATGGTTTTAAAACCCTGAAAGAAGGCCAGAAAGTGGCCTTCGAGATTATTCAGGGGCCTAAAGGCAAACAGGCGCTTAATATTACGGCAGCCTGAGTTACCCTTTAAAGCGCAACGGTAAGGTTGCGCCATTATCCAGGCGGGGCTTTCGGGCCCCGCCTTGTTATTTTCTAAATACTCCGCCGGACCATGCTGAAGATTGCAGTTTTGTTTCCCATTGTGCGCACACTGTTCAAAACAACGTTCACCAAAGCATCGTCAGCGGGAACGTCGGCGGGCCGCAAGGGTTCGGTGATTGCCGCCGCAGCCATCGCGTTCGCGACCGCCGCCCTGCCCTTGCCAGCCAGCGCCCAGCAACAGACCGGTCCGCAACCCAAGCTGCCGACCACACAGCTGTCGGCCGGCATCCATATTATCCGCGCGGAAGTCGCAGACACGGACGCCACGCGGCGCGACGGCCTGATGTTCCGCAGGGAACTGCCCGGCAACGACGGCATGCTGTTCGTCTTTGACCGCCCGGACGTGCAGTGCTTCTGGATGCGCAACACGCTGCTGCCCCTGTCGATTGCCTTTATCGCCGACGACGGCACGATCGTCAACATCGAGGACATGGCGCCGCAGACCGAGGATCCGCATTGCGCGAAAAAGCCGGTGCGCTACGCGCTGGAAATGGCGCAGGGGTGGTTCGACGCGCACGGCATCGCCGCGGGCAAGAAGCTGGACGGGCTGCCGTAACGCATCATGGCAAGCGCCAGAACCGATGAATGACAAAGGGAGCCCGAGGGCTCCCTTGTCGTTGGGGCGGCGTGTGGGGCCGCCCGTCCGGGGCAACCGCCTTACACGCGCTCGACGATCAGCGCGATGCCTTGGCCGACGCCGATGCACATCGTGCACAGGGCATAACGGCCGCCCGTGCGGTGCAGCTGGTTGATGGCCGTGGTGGCCAGACGCGCGCCGCTGGCGCCCAGCGGGTGGCCCAGGGCGATGGCGCCGCCGTTGGGGTTCACGCGCGGGTCGTTGTCGGCGATGCCAAGCTGACGCAGCACGGCCAGGCCTTGCGCCGCAAACGCTTCGTTCAGTTCGATCACGTCCATCTGATCCAGCGTCAGGCCGGTCTGGGCCAGCACCTTTTGCGTGGCGGGCGCCGGGCCGATACCCATGATGCGCGGCGCGACGCCGGCGGTCGCCATGCCGACCACGCGGGCGCGCGGGGTCAGGCCATGACGGGCGGCGGCCTTTTCGTCGGCCAGCAGCAGCGCGGCGGCGCCGTCGTTCACGCCCGACGCATTGCCGGCGGTGACGCTGCCGCCTTCGCGGACCACACCCTTGAGCTTGGCCAGCGACTCCAGCGAGGTTTCACGCGGGTGTTCGTCCTTGGACACGACGATGGGATCGCCCTTCTTCTGGGCGATCGACACGGGCACGATCTCGGCGTCGAAGACGCCTTCCTTCTGAGCGCGAGCCGTCTTTTCCTGGCTGGCCAGCGCGAACAGATCCTGGTCGGCGCGGCTGATGTTGAAGTCGTCGGCGACGTTTTCGGCGGTCTCGGGCATCGAGTCGACGCCGTACTGCGCCTTCATCAGCTTGTTGATGAAGCGCCAGCCGATGGTGGTGTCGTAGATGGCGGCGCTGCGCGAGAACGCGCTGTCGGCCTTGCCCATGACGAACGGGGCGCGGCTCATGCTTTCCACGCCACCGGCCAGCATCAGGCCGGCTTCACCGGCGCGGATGGCCCGCGCCGCGGTGCCGATGGCGTCCAGGCCCGAACCGCACAGGCGGTTGACCGTGGCGCCGGGCACTTCGATCGGCAGGCCGGCCAGCAGCGTGGCCATGCGGGCCACGTTGCGGTTGTCTTCGCCTGCCTGATTGGCGCAGCCCATGATGGCGTCGTCGAGTTCTTCCCAGCGCACGCCGGGGTTGCGCGCCACGAGGGCCTTGATGGCTACGGCAGCCAGATCGTCGGGCCGCACGGAAGCCAGCGCACCGCCATAGCGGCCGAAGGGGGTACGGATCGCATCACAGATAAAGGCATTCACGGTCATGGGAAGCTCGGAGTGAAGTGAAAGAACTCGGGATCGGACGATCTTAACGCAGCGGTTTCGCGCCAAGTTGGTGCGTTGCACGGATGTCCGCTGCACGGACAGTGTCCAATGGACGTTCACATTAGCCGGCCTTGCCGCGCCCGAAAACGGGCGCCTGTGCACGCGTTCAGGGCGTCCCGGCCTTGGCCGCGCGGCCCGCCTCGACGATGGCTTGCCGGCGGAAACGGCCGGCGGCCAGATGGTAGAAAGGTTGCGGGCAGAATTGGCGCGACACGCCGGACGCCAGCAGCGACGCCACCAGCAGCCAGAACAGCATGGGCTGGCTGCCCGTCATTTCCATCACCACCACGCTGGCCGTCAACGGCGCCTGCGTGGCGGCCGCCAGAAAGGCGGCCATCGACACCAAAACCAGCACGCGCTGGTCGACGCCGTTGCCCGCGAGCTCCCAGATGTGGTGGCCGATGCCCGCGCCCGTGGTCAGCGCCGGCGTGAAGATGCCGCCGGGAATGCCCGCCCAGTACGACGCCACGGTCGCGAACAGCTTGGCGATGCCAAACCCGTCCGGCACCGAGTCCTTCCCGTTGAGCAGATCGGCGGCGGCGGCGTAGCCGGTGCCGTACACGCTGCCCGCGGTGCACAGGCCGATGACCGCCAGGGCCAGGCCCATGATGAACGCCGTCCAGACCGGATGCGCCCGGATCCAGCCGCGCCACGATTGCGGCGCCGCCAGGACGGGGCCCTTGCCCAGCAACCGCGCGAAGATGCCGCCCAGCGCGCCGTTAAGCGCGCCGCAGATGACGATCCACAGCAGCATGTTCTGGGACAGCGGCGCGCCGCCGAACACGCCGAAATAGGGATTGTTGCCTTCAACGGCCACGACCAGAAAGCCGGCGGCCAATACGCCGATCAGCACCAGCCGCTGCCAGCGCAGCACCGTGCCGCGGCCCAGTTCCTCGATCGCGAAGATGACCCCGGCCAGCGGCGCGTTGAACGCCGCCGCCAGGCCGCCCGCGGCGCCCGCGGCGATCAGCTCGTTGGCGTGAAAACCGCGCAACTGCAAGCCGCGGCGCTTCCAGAAGTCGCCCCATGCCAGCATCAGCGCCGCGCCAACCTGCACCGAAGGCCCCTCGCGGCCAATCGACGCGCCCGCCAGCATGCCAAAGAACGCCAACGGGATTTTCCAGAGGCTTTGCGCGAAGGACACCAGGCTGCTTTGGCTGGGCCCCGGCGGCAGCGACAACGCGCCAATGACCTGGGGAATGCCGCTGCCCGAGGCGTTGGGCGCGAAGCGCAACGTAAGCCAGCGCAAGGCGGCAAGGCCGAACGGCATCACCAGCAGCGCGAGCCATCCGTTGTAGGCCACCCACTGCCGGTTCCACGCCAGCGCCTTGTCGGCAAGGTAGGCAAAACCCAGCGACATGAGCGCCACCAGCGCGGCACCGCCCAGCAGCAGCCCCAGTTGCACGCTTTTGCGTGACAGCCGGTTGACCTGACGCACCTTGCGGCGCGTGAGCCGGCGTGTTCGGGCAATGACGCGGCGGACGGGGTCGGGCAGGGGCATGGACGAGAAAGGGGTGGTTTGGCGGGTTGCCAACCATACCATCCCCGCCTGACCCGTAACCGAACGGCCGCCGCCCATCGCGGGGCCGGCCGCCTTAGAAGGACGACCAGTCGTCGTCCTGCGAGGCGTTGGCCAGCGCGGGCCGGGCCTGCACCGGGCGCGCGGCCTGCGCGGCAGCGGCGGGCTTGCGCGCGGCGGTGCGTTCCGACGGCAGCAACCGGGCTTGCGCCTGAACCGCTGTCGCGCCGCCCGCATCGACCTTGAAGCGGCGCACTTCCTGCGCCAGGCGGGTGGCCTGCTCCTGCATGCTGGCTGCGGCCGCTGCCGCTTCCTCGACCAGGGCGGCGTTCTGCTGGGTCACGGCGTCCATCTGCGACACGGCCTGATTCACCTGGCCGATGCCGGCCGATTGCTCTTCCGAGGCGCCCGAGATCTCGCGCACCAGGGTTGCAACCTGGCGCACGCTGTCGACCACTTCGCGCATCGTGCGTCCGGCTTCGTCGACCTGACGCGTGCCGCCTTCGACGCGGGTCACCGATTCATCGATCAAGGCCTTGATCTCCTTGGCGGCCACGGCGGAACGCTGGGCCAGCGTGCGCACCTCGCCCGCCACGACGGCAAAGCCCCGGCCCTGCTCGCCCGCACGCGCGGCTTCCACCGCGGCGTTGAGCGCCAGGATGTTGGTCTGGAATGCAATGCCGTCGATCACGCCCGTGATGTCGGCGATGCGGCGCGAGCTGTCGGAAATTGCGCTCATGGTCTGCACCACGCCTTCGACCACTTCGCCGCCGCGCACGGCAACGCTGGACGCCTGGCTGACCAGACGGTCGGCTTCCCCGGCGTTGTTGGCGTTTTGCTGCACCGTGCTGGTCAGTTGCTCCATCGACGCCGCGGTCTCTTCCAGCGAGGACGCCTGCTCTTCCGTGCGCTGCGACAGGTCGGAGTTGCCCTGCGCGATCTGGGACGACGCCGAAGCGATGTTCTCACAGCCGTCGCGCACGTCCTTGACGATGCGAGCCAGGCTTTCGTTCATGGCCTTGAGCGCCGCCATCAGGTCGCCGGTTTCGTCGCGCGTGGCGACGCGGATATCGGCAGTCAGGTCGCCCGCGGCCACCTGGCGCGCCGCCGACACGGCCTCGCTCAGCGGACGCACGATGCCTCGCGTCACCAGCCACCCCAGCAGCATGCCGATGGCCACGCCGGCGATCGCAAGCGCGATCATGACAGTGCGGACCGTTTTGTAAAGATCCGTCCCGTCCTGCACGGAAAGCTCGGCGGACTTTTCCTTGTTGACCGCCAGGTCGGTCATCAGGTCATCGAGCTTTTGCGACGTCGCGATGACGCGCTTTTCCGTTTCGGCCACGCGCGCGTCGGTGTGCGTCAACGGCTGCGACTTGGCCGCCTCGAAGAACGCCATGGCCTCGCGCTTCCATGCCTGCTCGGTTTCATTGAACTGCGCCAGCAGGCGCTTGGCCGGTTCGCCGTAGAAATTCTCGGCCGCCTTGTCCCGCAGGCCGTCCATGGTCTTGACCGCATCGTCGAACTGCTTGCGCAGCGCCAGCCGCGCGTCCTCGGAGGAGGCGGCAAGGTAGGCGTTACGCGCACGCCCCGCGTAGATGAGGTTGAGGTTGGCTTCCTTCAGATCCGAAATGCCGCGCAGTTCGGTGTTGTAAAGCCTGTCATTCATTTCATTGATTCGCGACAGCCCCCATACGCCGAACGCCCCGATCGCACCGCCTATCACCGCCACCAGCAAAAACGCGCCCGTCAGGCGTGACCCGATGCGCATTCCCGAAAATAACCGCAACATGCTTCCCTTCCCTGTGAGTGCCCCGGCTTATGGCGGCGCTGCCGCAGCCCTGCGCTCCGGGGTAGAGGCGCAGGCCGGAGGAAACGATAGCGACGTTTGGCTTAGGGCTTACCCTGAAGAGAAGCCTGTTCCCGCGTCAGTTTCGTGTAATGAACTCGACAATCGACAGGGGTTTTTGAAACTGAATTTTTCCTGAACAAAAGAAAACCCCTCGCCGGGGCGAGGGGTCATTTTCATGGGGTGCGGCGGGGGGGGGCCGCAAGGCGCCCGGAACGGGAAATCAGGCGAAGTTCTTCGCCGCGAAATCCCAGTTTGCCAGTGCCCAGAAATTCTCCAGATACTTGGGACGCGCGTTGCGGTAGTCGATGTAGTACGCGTGTTCCCAGACATCACAGGTGAGCAGCGGCTTGTCGGCCGTCGTGAGCGGGGTGGCGGCGTTGCTGGTGTTGACGATGTCGACCGAGCCGTCGGCCTTCTTGACCAGCCAGGTCCAGCCCGAACCGAAGTTGCCGGCAGCCGACTTGTTGAAGGCTTCCTTGAAGGCGTCGAAGCTGCCCCACTTGGCGTTGATGGCGTCAGCCAGCGCGCCGGTGGGAGCGCCGCCGGCCTTGGGAGCCAGGCTGTTCCAGTAGAAGGTGTGGTTCCAGACCTGAGCGGCGTTGTTGAAAATGCCACCCGAGGACTTCTTCACGATGTCTTCCAGCGACAGCGTTTCGAATTCCGTGCCCGGGATCAGGTTGTTCAGATTCGTGACGTACGTCTGGTGATGCTTGCCGTAGTGGAACTCCAGCGTTTCCTTGGAGATGTGCGGCGCCAGGGCGTCGAGTTCGTAAGGCAGGGGGGGAAGAGTATGTGCCATGTGATGGTTCCTTCTGTTGAGAGCACGATCAAGCCGGTCAATTGTATCGGCAACTCCTGAGGATACCGTGTTAACCCCGCGCTGGCGCGGGGTTAACGGGCACATGCTTATTACCGGGCCTTCCAGGCGCCCGCGCGCGACCGCGGGCATCGCGTCACTTCGTGTAGCGCAGTTCCCTGCCGCCAACCGTTTCCACCAAGGCGCCGTCGTCGGCCACGGCCAGGACTTTGTGCAGCGGCGCGCTGGCCGCGCCGTCCGGCACGTCGATATCGATGCGAATGGACCGCGTGGCCGGATCGATGCGGCTCACATCCACCTCATGCCAGCGTTCGCCAGCCGGCAACGGCACGAACACGGCCAGGGACTTCAGCGCGCCCTCGGAGATGGGCACGCTGACGCCGTCCGCGCCTTCCGATCGGCGCGGCCCGCCGCCGTAATCGGCATCCGCCGACGACGCCGCCACATCGATGCTGACCGGCCTGCCCCGGTGATACACCCGCACCGTCAGCATGCCGGGCTCGGCGGGCAGGCTGTCGGCGCGCACGCTGGCGATGGTTGAAAACGGCCGCAGCGGCGGCGTGTCCAGGAAAACCTGCTTGCCGTCGGCGCGCCAGGCTCCATGCGCGTTGATGTCGACGGCGCCATAGCTCAGGAAGTATTCGAAGCTGCCGTCCTCGCGCAGCAGCAATTCGCTGCCGACCTCCCGAACACCGACGAGGAAATAGTGCCCTGGAACACGGATGGCTTCGGTGGATTTGTTCGCGGCCTTCGCGCCCAGGCGCCGGCCTTGCGCGGCCGGTGGCGCGCAGTCCGCCTGCAGCGTGACGCCCGCGTGCTGCAAGGTCTGCGCGAAGATCGGATCGGACTGGCAGACGAGCGCCATGCGAAACGACTGCCCGGACGGCGCCACGGCCGCGTCGAACCGCGCGTGATGCCGAGCCAGCAGGGCCAACATCCCGGGCTGGCCGGTTTCGAGCGCAACCCACGCAGGCCCACGACCCGAGGCGGCGCCGGCGTCAGGGCTCGCGCCCGCCTCCAGCAGCGCATTCGCCAAATCCTGGCGGCCCAGCCGTATCGCGGCCGTCAGCGGCGTGTCGTCGCCGGCCACCGGCGCGTCCAGGTCGGTTCCCGCGTCCTTGAACTGGCGCAGCACCTGGACCACGGTGTCGTGCCGCGCGGTGATCAGTTGCCGGCTTTGCAACAGCATCGACACGACGCGCTCGGGCAGGCGGCGTCCATCACGCGCGCATGCCGATTCGTGGCCGGTGAACCCGGCCGCATGCAGTTGCGCAAAGTAGCCGGGCTTGTCGACCAGCACGAACTCGGCGTTGTCCGGCAGGCAGGCCTGCGCGATCGCCTGGCCATTCGCGGCACTCACGCGGCGCACCGTGTCGATGTCCCCTGACACCACGGCGGCGTTGAGCAACGCGTACGGGTTGGGCGCTGCCGGTAGCCGCGGGTCGTCGAACCGGGCGCCGGCGCGCAGCAGCCGATCCAGCATGGTGGCGTCCTGACGGCCGATCAGCCAATACAAGGCGCTCTCGCCGTCCGGTGCGATGGCGGCCGGGTCCGCGCCCTTGGCGAGCAGCGCGTCGACGACGGCGACGTGGCCGGACGTGGCCGCCAGCAACAGGGGCGGCGTGCCGCCCGCATCCTCCGGCCCCGCTGGCGCGGCATTCCGCCCGGCCGCCGGCGCCGGCGGATTCACCGGCACGCCAGCGTTGATCAGCATCAGAGCCAGCGTCGTATCGTTGTTTTCCAGCGCCTGGCGGATGGCGCCCGCGTCCAGGGTTTTCATGTCGAACCCCGCGTCCGCGAACATGCGCAGGACCGCCGCGCCCTGCCCGCCCGGTTGCCGCAACAGCTGCGCCACCGGCGAGTTGCCGGGATCCTGCAACGCCGCGCGCAAGGCGTCGGGCGTCATCGCGGACAAGAGGGTGCGCAGCATCGTCGTGTCCCCGGCCCGCACCGCGGCATCCAGCGCCGACTGGCGGTCGTAGCCATCGCGCCGCAAGCCGGGATTGGCGCCCCCGGCGAGCAGCGTCTTGACGACGTCAGGCTTGCCGGCTTGCACGGCATCGGCCAGCGGGGTGTTGCCATGCGGCTCCGCGGCGTCGCCATCGACCGGCGCCCCCAGGGCCAGCAGGCGCCGCACCGTCTGCGCGTCGCCGCGCTGTGCGGCCAGGTTCATGATGGGCCGGTTGCCCATCTCGGGTTTGGCGAAGAGCAGACCGCCTGAGCCCACCTGCGGGCCGCGTTGCGCAAAGGGCATGTCCGCGCGCAACAGCAACCCGGCGGCCTCGGGGTGCCCGCCCTCGACCGCCGCCTGCGCCGCGTCCAGCCACACATCGCGTTCCCCGCTCTCGCCCCACCCCGTGGCGGGGATCGTGCGCGGACCCTGCTCCATCAAGAACGACACTGCCTGCGCATCCCCCTGGTAGGCGGCGAACGCCAGCGCGGTCAGCTCCTCTTCATAAGCGGGGCGGCTGCCCGAGGCGGCCAACGCGCGCAGCGCTTCTGCCCCTTCGGTCAATTCCACCAACGGGAGCCAGCACAGGAAGTCGGCCGCCGGCCGCACCCGGCCTTGTCCGTCCGTCATCGCGCTAGACGCGGCGGCCTTGTCCGCGGCGTCCAGCGCCGCATAGGGACGGCTGGCGCCGGCGCCGAACAAGGCCACCACCATCCGCGTCATGTTCTTGCGATCGACAAGGCGCGGCAGATAGGTCATGCGCACCGCATATTCGAAGTCGCGATTCAGCAGGAATTCCAGGGGCGTGTCGTTGGCGTCGCCGCGCTGGTCCGGGTTGGCGCCCGCGGCCAGCAGCGCCTCGATCGTCTCTGGCGAGCCGTACAGCAGGGCCAGGTGCAGCGGCGGGCGCCGCGACTCGTACGTGATGTCATCCAGCGCGGGCTTGGTGGCCAGCAATGCCGCCAGCATCCGCGCGCGGGCCGGCAGGCCGGCCTCGTGAGCCTGGCGCAGCCGCGCGGAATCTTCCGGCGTCAGGTCCCAATACACGTACTGCGATCGCAGGCCGCGAGGCGGCATCAGCAGAGCGTGCAGCAACGGCACGCCGTTCAAGGCATAGTTGCCAGGGCGTTCCACCTGCGCCAGCGCGGCCAGAAACGCCGCCTCATCGTTGCGGCCGACCGCCGCGAACAGCGCCTCGGTCTGCGGGGTATCGGCGTTTTTGTACTCGCGGTACGGCGACGCACAGTTGCAATCGGCGGCTGCGGTCGGCGTGACTGAGGGCGCGGTGGCTGCGGGCGCTGCCGCCGCCGACACGGAGCCAACCCCCGTTGCCCATATCGCCGCGGCCAGACCGGTAGCCGCCCATTTCAGGTTTCTGTTTTGGAACATCCTGCCGCCATGGTTTGGGGGGAAAGGATTTGCGGCGCGGAAAGATCAGCTTGGGTCGCGCGTGGAACGCGTGGATTGCACCTGGACCTGCGCGCCGCCCTGCGCGAAGCTCAGGTCCAGCGGCTGGCCCGCCGATAGCGCGGCCGCGTCGCGAACAATGCGGCCCTGCTCGTCTCGGGCAATCGCGTATCCGCGCGCCAGCGTGTTGCCAGGATCCAACGCGCGCAACTGCGCGGATGCGGCGGCAAGCCGGTTGCGACGCTCGACGAGCAATCGCGTCTGGGCCTGGCCCAGACGGCGCACGGCGCCGGCCAGGCGTTCCGCCGCCCGGCCCGTGTCGGGCACGCGATGACTGAGGCGCTGCGCCAGCAGATTGACCCGCGCGGTGCGCCGCCCTTGCGGCGCCGACCAGCCCGAGGCCAGGCGGTACTGCAGGCTGTTCAGGCGTTCGCGCTGGTGCTGCAAGCGCTGCGCCGGGGAAACGAGCTGCGCGGTGGCGCGATCCAGGCGCTGCGCCGCCCGCTCCAGCCGCCGTTGCTGGCCCCGCACCATGGTCTGCAGGGTCTGCATGACGCGGCCGAGCAATTCGGCGCGCGGCGCGCATGCCAGTTCTGCAGCGGCAGTAGGCGTGGGCGCCCGCAGGTCGGATACGAAGTCCACGATGGTGAAGTCGGTCTCGTGGCCCACGCCGCTGATGACGGGGATCTCGCTGACCGCCACCTGGCGCGCCAGGTCCTCGTCGTTGAAGCTCCAGAGGTCTTCGATGCTGCCGCCGCCGCGCACGAGCAGCAGCGTGTCCACTTCGGCTCGTTCATTGGCCAGACGCAATTGGGCGGCCAGCTTGCTCGCGGCGTCCGCACCCTGAACCGGGGCCGGGTAGATGATGACCGGAACCTGCGGCGCCCGCCGGGCCAGCGCCGACAGCACGTCGCGCAGCGCCGCCGCATGCAGCGAGGTGATCACGCCGATCGCGCGGGGCAGCCGGACCGGCTCGCGCTTGCGGGCCGGATCGAACAGCCCCTCGGAAGCAAGCTGCTCTTTCAGTCGCAAAAAGGCCTCGTACAGATTGCCTAATCCTGCCCGTCGCATGGCGTCAGCCTGCAGCTGATAGTCGCCCCGCGGCTCGTACAGGGAAACCCGGGCGCGGATCTCGACCTGGTCGCCCGCCCGGGGCACGAAACCCACGGCGCTGGCGCGGCTGCGGAACATGACCGCCCGCACGGCGGCCCGGCTGTCCTTGAGCGTGAAGTACCAATGCCCGGATGCCGCCTGCGTGAAGTTGGAAATCTCTCCACGCACCCACAGCGCCGGGATGCTGCGCTCCAACAACTGCCCCACTGCTTGGTTCAACTGGGCAACTGTAAGGATTTCCCGCGCAAATGCGTTGTTTGTGACTGGGAGTTCAATTGTCATGAGGCTTTCCGATGCGAACCTGTCCACAGGGCAGGCGGAGCGGGCCGCAATGATACCGCGTCCCCAGGAATTTGCAGCAACGGCCCAGAAACGCAGCAAATTCGGTGTAAGTACATGATTTATATATTCTTTTATGCGATAAGGCGCTGCGCTCAATTGAAGCAAACAAGCGCAAGCCCTGTGCCCATAAGCCTTCTGGCTGAGTTCTACACAGAATTATCCACAGATTCTGTGGATAGTTTGGGATCGCCCCGCCTTGCCACATGCGCGCCGCGCCGTTACAGTTTCGGCTTGTTCAGACGCCACGATGCGCCCCCTCCGGCGCCTTCGGCTTCTCAGGAGTTGACGCTTTGCTTTCCATTCTGCGCGAGGCCGGCTGGCCCATCTGGCCCCTGCTGGCGACATCCGTGCTGGGCTTGGCGCTGATCTTCGAGCGCTTCCTGTCCCTGCGCCGAAGCCTGGTGATGCCGCGCGGCCTGAACGATCAGGTCGCCGATATGCTGCGCAATCACCAGGACACACCCGAATCGATCCACCGGCTGGAACGCAATTCGCCGCTGGGCCGCGTGCTGGCCGAAGTGATGCGTCACCGTCACCTGCCCCGCGAAGAGCTGCGCAACGTGGTCGAAGACACGGGCCGCGCCGTCGCGCATGATCTCTCCCGCTACATTTCCGCCATCGGCACCATCGCCGTGGTCGCGCCGCTGATGGGCCTGTTCGGCACCGTCGTCGGCATGATCGAAATCTTCGGCTCCTACACCCCCGGCGGCGGCGATCCGGCCCAATTGGCGCGTGGCATCTCGATCGCCTTGTACAACACCGGTTTCGGCATTCTTATCGCCATTCCCGCCATGATCGCGCACCGCTACCTGCGCGGCCGCGTCGACAGCTACCTCAATGCGATGGAACAGGCCGCCTCGCGCCTGATCCGCGCCCTCGCGCCGGCGCGCGCCCCCCGCGAGGCCCGTCCATGAATTTCCGCGGATCCCGGGGCGATCGCGATGAGCTGGACATCAACCTGATCCCGCTCATCGACGTCCTGCTGGTCATCCTGATCTTCCTGGCGGCCACCACCTCGTTCACGCGCTTCACGCAGTTGAAGGTGACGCTGCCGCAGGCGTCCTCCGAACAGGACACGCCGCCCGCGCTGGAAGTCGCGGTCAGCCAGGATGGCCGCTACGCCCTGAATGGCACCCTGATCGACGTCTCGACCCCGCCCGAAATCGCCGAGGCCCTGCGCCAGGCCGCGGCCGGCAAGACCGAGCCGCTCATCATCATCAACGCCGACGCCCAGGCCACCCACCAGTCCGTGATCAACATCATGGAAGCGGCCCGGCTCGCCGGCATCGGCCGCGTCAATTTCGCTGCCCAGACCAACCGTTGAAAACCAGACGCGCATCACTGCTGGCCCGCCAATGGCAGCGCGGCGGCTGGCTGTCCACCGCCCTGCGCCCCCTGTCCGCGCTGACCGCCTGGGCGGTGGCGCGCAAGCGCGAACGCTACACCAGCGGCGCCAAGGTGGCGTACCGCGCCCCTGTGCCGGTGGTCGTGATCGGCAACATCTACGTCGGCGGCACGGGCAAGACGCCGATGGTGATCGCCACGGTCGAGAACCTGCGGGCGCGCGGCTACACGCCGGGCGTGGTCAGCCGGGGCTACGGAGTCAAGGTCGGCCCACACCCCCGCGTGGGACTGGGCGACCTGGAAGCCGCCCGCTTCGGCGACGAACCGGCGTTGATCGCCCGCGCCACGGGTGCGCCGGTGTCCATCCACCCCAGGCGCGCCCTCGCCGCCCAGGCCTTGCTCGACGCCCATCCCCGGGTGGACGTCATCGTCTCGGACGACGGCCTGCAACACCTGGCGCTAGCGCGCGACATCGAAATCGTGGTGCAGGACCAGCGCGGGGTGGGCAACCGGCGCCTGCTGCCGGCCGGCCCGCTACGCGAGCCCGCCAGCCGGCTGGCCGACGTGGACGCGGTGGTGACCAATATCGGCACGCCCGACGCCGGTCCTGCGGCATCCCTTTCGGTGTCTGACACCCCTCTGTCCGTGTCTGACACCCTTGAGGCACGTTCGCAGCCTGACGGCCGTCTCCCCAGGGTGTCAGACACCGCCAGCACCCTCCCCCGCCAGGTCCAGATGTGGCTCGAACCCGGTCTGGCGCGCCATATCGGGGGACGCGACACGCAGCCGCTCTCCGCCTTTGCCGGCCAGACCCGCATCGCGGCCGCGGCCGGTATCGGCAATCCGGAGCGCTTTTTCACCACGCTGCGGGCAGCCGGCATCACGCTGTCCGCGACGCTCCCGCTACCCGACCACCACGACTTCGCCACGTCGCCGTTCCAGGCGCTGGACGCCGACGTCATCCTCGTCACCGCCAAGGACGCCATCAAGTGCGGCGCCCTGAACGATCCCCGGCTGTGGGAAGTGCCCGTGCAAGCCGCGTTCTCCGACCCGGCGCTCTTTGACTGGCTGGCCGACGCGCTGCGCGCCCGAAAAGCGCGCCCGGGCGGCGGCCAGAACAGCGGCGCCAAAAGCCGGGGCCGCAACCCAACGGCGTAACCGGCGGCTTGCCGCAAGCCCGACGAGCCGCGCGCTGTCCGGCGGCAAAACTGTTTTAGAATCCCGGTCATGGAATCCCGCCTTCTCGACATCCTCGTTTGCCCCTTGTGCAAGGGCCGCCTCGAACACGACCGCCAGCAGGCCGAGCTGATCTGCCGTGCGGATCGCCTGGCCTTCCCGATCCGCGACGGCATTCCGGTCATGCTGGAGTCCGAAGCGCGCGCGCTGGACGACGCCGCAGCCCCCCGCTGACCGCCGCATCGTGAGCTTCATCGCCATCATTCCGGCGCGCACCGCCTCGACCCGCCTGCCCGACAAGCCGCTTGCCGACATCGCCGGCAAACCCATGGTCGTGCGCACCGCGGATCGCGCCGCGCTGTCGGGCGCCTCGCAGATCTTCGTCGCCACCGATGACCTGCGCGTGCAGCAGGCGGTGCAGGCGCACGGGCTGCGCGCCCTGATGACCCGCGGCGACCACCCCACCGGCACGGACCGATTGGCCGAGGCGGTCGAGCAACTGGGCCTGCCCGACGACGCGATCGTCGTGAACGTGCAAGGCGACGAGCCCCTCATCGAGCCCGAACTCATCGACGCAGTCGCCGCCAAGCTGCAGGCCTATCCGCAGGCGGACATCGCCACCTGCGCGTGCCCGCTGGCCGACGCCGAGGCGCTGTTCAATCCCAATGTCGTCAAGCTCGTCTGCGCCGCGGACGATCGCGCGCTGTACTTTTCGCGCGCCCCCATTCCGTGGGCGCGCGACGCGCTGGCCGGCGGCGCACGCGTGCTGGCCGACGGCCTGCCCGCCTGGCATCACATCGGCCTGTACGCCTACCGCGCCTCGTTCCTGCGCCGGTTCCCCACGCTGCCGCAAGGCACGCTGGAACGCTTCGAATCGCTGGAACAACTGCGCGCCATGGAGCATGGCCACACGATCGTCGTCCATCGGGCGTCGACGCCTCCTGCAGGCGGGGTAGATACCCCGGCCGACCTGGAGCGCGTCCGCTTGATCTACAGCAAACCGATATAAGGGTTATTTCGCATGGCGCAGCCCCGCATTGGCTGCTGCGTTGCGGCATAATCCCCCGGATCACAAAAAATAAACCCCTTCAGGAGCACTCATGCGTCTCATCTTGCTCGGACCCCCCGGCGCCGGCAAAGGCACCCAGGCTGCGTTTCTAACGCAGCACTTCGGCATTCCCCAAATCTCCACCGGCGACATGCTGCGCGCCGCCGTGAAAGCGGGCACCCCGCTGGGTATTGAAGCCAAGAAGGTCATGGACGCCGGCGGCCTGGTTTCCGACGAGATCATCATCGGCCTGGTGCAAGACCGCCTGACGCAGCCCGACTGCGCCAACGGTTACCTGTTCGACGGCTTCCCCCGCACGATCCCGCAGGCCGACGCGCTCAAGAGCGCCGGCGTCAAGCTGGACTACGTCGTGGAAATCGCCGTTCCCGAAGAAGACATCATCGAACGCATGAGCGGCCGCCGCGTGCACCAGCCCAGCGGCCGCAGCTACCACGTGCGCTTCAACCCGCCCAAGACCGAAGGCAAGGACGACGTGACCGGGGAAGACCTGGTCCAGCGCGACGACGACCGCGAGGAAACCGTGCGCCACCGCCTGTCCGTCTATCGCGAACAGACCCGTCCCCTGGTCGACTACTACTCGGCCTGGGCGCAGCAGGATCCCGCCGCCGCCCCCAAGTACCGCAAGATCTCCGGCGTGGGCGCGGTCGACGAAATCAAGTCGCGCCTGTTCGAAGCCGTTCAAAGCTGATCGGCGCCTCGACGGCCCAAAGGCCTTCGGCGCCGGCCGGACGCACCGCGTTCCGGCCCTGGCCCGAAGGCCTTGTCGCATCCGGCGCCCGGCGCGCCGCCTTCCTTCCCTTGAACTGATCTGGTGGTACACACATGGAAATCGCGAACAAGGTATTCATCGTTACCGGCGGCGCATCCGGCCTGGGCGCCGGCACCGCCCGCATGCTGGTTGAAAACGGCGCCAAGGTCGTCATTGCAGACCTGCAGGACGAGCCCGGCGAAGCCCTCGCCAAGGAACTCGGCCAGCGCTACGTGCACTGCGACGTGACGCAGGAAGCCGACGGCAAGAAGGTCGTGGCCGCCGCGCTGGAACTGGGCTCGCTGTTCGGTCTGGTGAACTGCGCGGGCGTTGCCCCCGCCGCCAAGATCGTCGGCAAGAACGGCGCGCATCCGCTGGACCTGTTCCAGAAGGTCGTGTCGATCAACCTGATCGGCAGCTTCAACATGATGCGCCTGGCCGCCGAGGCCATGAGCGCCAATACGCCCGAGCCCACCGGCGAGCGCGGCGTGATGATCAACACGGCGTCGGTCGCCGCGTTTGACGGCCAGATCGGTCAGGCAGCCTATGCCGCCTCCAAGGCGGGCGTGGCCGGCATGACGCTGCCCATCGCGCGCGACCTGGCCAAGACCGGCATCCGCTGCATGACCATCGCCCCGGGCATTTTCGGCACCCCGATGATCTTTGGCATGCCGCAGGAAGTGCAGGATTCGCTGGCCGCCAGCATCCCCTTCCCCGCACGCCTGGGCCGGCCGGAAGACTACGCCAAGCTGGTCCACAGCATCATCACCAACGACATGCTCAACGGCGAAACGATCCGTCTGGACGGCGCCATCCGCATGCCGCCGAAGTAATCCAGCGCAATGGCCGGCCCGCCTGGGCCGGCCGTGCTGGCGGCCGGCATTCCGTCCCCATCCTCCGCGGCGATCCGGCCCGCATTCTCTTCAGTAGTCATCCATGAGCCTGTTCCGTTCGGCCGCCACGGTCAGCAGTTTCACGTTGCTGTCCCGCATTTCCGGCCTGGTCCGCGACATCCTGGTGGCCCGCGCCTTTGGCGCCGGCCCCATTACCGACGCGTTCTGGGTTGCCTTCCGCATTCCCAACCTGCTGCGCCGCCTGTTCGCCGAAGGCGCCTTCGCCCAGGCTTTCGTGCCCATCCTGGGCGCCGCGCGCAACAACCGCTCCGAGGACGAAGTCCGCACGCTGCTGGACCGCGTCGCCCTGCTGCTGACCGCCGCATTGATGCTGGTCACGCTGATCGGCATCATCGCGGCGCCCTGGGTGGTGTCGGCGATGGCCAGCGGCCTGCGCGGGGCGGCGCGCGACACCGAATTCGGTGCGGCGGTCTGGATGACGCGGATGATGTTCCCCTACATCCTCTGCATGTCCCTGATCGCCTTCGCATCGGGCGTACTCAACACATGGCGCCGCTTCGCGGTTCCGGCCTTCACGCCCGTGCTGCTGAACCTGTCCATGATCGGCGCCTGCATCTGGCTTGCGCCGCGCATGGACGTGCCGGTGTATGCGTTGGCGGTCGGCGTCATGATCGGCGGCGTGGCGCAACTGGCCGTTCAGTGGGTCGCGCTGGCGCGCCTGGGCCTCACGCCGCGGTTTTCGCTGCGCTTTGGCCAGGCCTGGGCAGATCCCACCGTGCAGCGCATCCTCAAGCAGATGGCGCCCGCCACGCTGGGCGTATCCGTCGCGCAGATCTCGCTGCTCATCAACACCAATATCGCGACGTGGCTGACGCCCGGCAGCGTGACGTGGCTGTCGTTCGCCGACCGCCTGATGGAATTTCCCACGGCGCTTCTGGGCGTGGCATTGGGTACCGTCCTGCTGCCGAGCCTGTCCGCCGCGCACGCCCGCGACGACCACGGCGGCTACAGCGCACTGCTCGACTGGGGGCTGCGCCTGGTCCTGCTCTTGGGCCTGCCCGCCGCGGTCGGCATGGCGCTGCTGTCCGACGGGCTGGTCGCGACGCTGTTCCATTACGGCGCCTTCGACGCGCAGGACGTGTTGCAGACGCGCTTGGCGGTGATCTCTTACTCGGCGGGATTGATCGGCCTGCTTGCGGTCAAGATCCTGGCCCCCGGGTTTTACGCCAAACAGGACATCCGCACGCCCGTGAAGATCGCCATCGCCGTGCTGGTGGTGACGCAGCTGCTGAACGTGGCGCTGGTCCCCACGCTGGCGCATGCCGGACTTGCCCTGGCGATCGGCCTGGGCGCGTGCCTGAATGCCCTGGCGCTGTTGATCGGCCTTCGCCGCCGCGGCGTCTACCAGCCGGGCGCCGGCTGGACGGCGTTTGCCTTGCGCCTGGTGCCCGCCCTGGCCGGACTGGCCGCGCTGCTCTGGTATGCGGACACCCGCATCGATTGGATCGCCCTGCAGGCGCATGCCGGCCAGCGCGCGCTCCTTTTGGCCGGCGTTCTGGCCGCCAGCGGCGTGGTGTATTTCGGCATGTTGTTACTGTTTGGATTCCGTCCCAAGGACTTCGGACGACGCCCGAAGCCGTAATTCCCCCTGTTTGGGCTACATTGCCATCCAAAAGCCGGCCAAACGCCGGCTTTTCGCACTAAATTCGTCAAGAATTGACAAGCGGGCCGTAATCTTTGGTAAAAAACCTTTATGATTTAAAAATCGCGACTGAGAGGATCCCCTGCTGGCCCCGGCTGGCGGGAATATGAAGTGAAGTACGCCCAAGGACAACCCATGGCGGACCAGGTGATCAATTGGCTGTTATTGCTGCGCTCCGGCAAAGCAACGGCCCAGGACTACAACGACTTCCTGGCGTGGCGAGCGGCCGACCCTGTCCATGAGAACGCCTGGCAGCAATTGACGGGCACCCTGGCGGGATCGTCGTTCGGCCGGCTTGGCGATGTTTACGCCACCGGCAGCGGCGGCGGCGCCTCGGGCGCTGCCCCCTCGCTGATCCCTCCCCCGCCCGCGGCCATCATGCCGCCCCGCCGCCGATTCCTGACTGGTGCGCTTGCGCTCGCCGGTACGGGCGCGGCCGCCGCTTACGTCGGCAACGCCTTCTACCCGCTGAACAACGTCGCCGCCGACGCAGCCACGGCAACCGGCGAACGCCGCCGCTACCTGCTGTCCGACGGCAGCCAGCTTCTGCTCGACGCCCGCAGCCGCGTCGACCTGGATTTCACAGCCGCGTACCGCCAGGTCCGGCTTCTGGATGGCGCGGTCACCGTGTCCGTCGCGCCGGACGCCCGCCGTCCGTTCCTCGTCCAGACGGCGCAGGGCACGGTCCGCGCACTGGGCACCCGCTACATGGTGCGCCAGCAGGCGCAGCGCACGGTCGTGGTCGTGCACGAGCACGAAGTCGAAGTCGAGACCATGTCGGGCGCTCACGGCACCATCCGCGCCGGCACCGGCGCCCGCTTCGACAATGCCCGCATGGACACCCCCCGCGCCGAACTGATGGCCGAAGCCGCCTGGGAGTCCGGGTGGGTCGAAGCCCGCGGCCGCCCGCTGGCGGAAGTCATCGCCGCGCTGCGCCCCTACCGCAGCGGCACCCTGCGCGTGTCGATGGCCGCCGGGGGCCTGCCCGTGTCGGGCCACTTCCCCCTGGACGACACCGACGCCGCGCTGGACAGCCTGCAGGACCTGATGCCGATCCAGGTGCGCCGGTTCACGCCCTGGTTCGTGTCCATCAGCGTCGCGGCCTGACAACGACGGCCACGAAGGTCTGCCGGGCGCGGCGCTTTCCGTTGTATACTACGCACCGTGTTTTTATCCAGTAGGCGCCGCGAATTTTCCTCGCGTTTTCAAGAGGATCACTCGCAAGGGTTCTCCAACCCGGGAATTCTTCCCAGCAGCGCCCTCCCGCCCGGTTGACGGGCGCTCCATCGGTTAAAGCGACATTAAAAGCTTGCATTCCCCACGGGGCTTGCTACAATGTTCGACTTTGCCGAATTCAACTTACAAAGCAACATGGCCAATACCGCCCAAGCCCGCAAGCGCGCTCGCCAATCCGTTGAGCGCAACAAGCACAATTCCAGCCTGCGCTCGATGCTGCGCACCGCCATCAAGCGCGTTCGCCAATCCATCGCCGCTGGCGACAAGGCTGCGGCTGGCGAAGTGTTCCAGAAGGCCACCAGCGTGATCGATCGCGTGGCTGACAAGAACATCATCCACAAGAACAAGGCCGCTCGCCACAAGAGCCGCCTGGCTGCCGCCATCAAGGCGCTGGCCTAAGCCATTCTGCCGCCCCCGGTTTTCGGGGCGTCACGAATACGGCAAATGAAGAAGGATGCCCGCGGGCATCCTTTTTTGTTGGCTGCCGGTTTTCGCGGCGGCAAGACGCCGCAGGCCACCGTCCCTGCTACGTGCCCTGCGCGGCTGCCAGCTTGGCCTCGATGGCGGCCGCGGCGTCGCGCAGCGATTCCATGAAGGCGCCGACCAGCGGGTTGCCGGGACGATGCTCCGGAAACACCACGTTGACGCGGAACGGAAACGACCGCGTCAGCGGCCGGATGTGCAGCCCCCGCCCCACGAAGTCCAGCGCCGTCAATGGATTGACGATGGCCACGCCCAGCCCCTGACGCACGAACGTGCAAACCGACACCGCCGTGGGCGTTTCCACGATGGACCGGGGCAGCACGCCCGCCTGGGCGAATGCGTCGTCGATCTGGACGCGGTAGGGATCGTTGGCGGACAGGCTGACGAACGCCTGCCCTTCGAAATCGGCCAGGCCGATGGCGGCGTGGGCCAGCAGCGGATGGCCGTCAGGCAGCACGCAGACCTCATCAACCTGCGTCAGCAATTCCAGCCGCGTGCCGGCGGGAGCCGAATCCTGCTCGGTCAGGCCCAGATCGTAGCGCTGCGCGGTCAGCCATTCTTCGAGCAGCGGCGACTCCTGCGTTTCGACTGATAGGCTCACCCCGGGGTGGCGGCCGTGAAAGCGCAGAAACGCATCGGGCAGGATCGAATGCGAGAACGCCGGCAGCGAGATCACCGAGAGCTGCCCTTCCCGGAACGCCCGCAGACGCGCGGCGGCGGACGCCACGCGCTCCAGGCCGGCGTAGGACTGCCGCACCTCTTCGAAGAGCGCCAGCGCGGGCCTGGTGGCGCGCAGACGCCCCGCGACGCGTTCAAACAGCGCGAAGCCGATGGTCTGTTCCATCCGCGCCAGCTCGCGGCTGACGGTTGGCTGCGACGTATTCAGAAATTCCGCCGCGCGGGTCACACTGCCGGCGATCATCACGGCACGGAAGACTTCGATGTGGCGATGCGTCAGCATCCCAACTCCATATCAGGAATGAATCGATCCCGAAAATCAAAGCATTTTACTGGATGACGTAGGGCAGGCATCATGCCGCCTTCGATTCACTTTCCTCACGGTTCCGCTTCCATCATGACCTTCGATCCGCGCCAGCTCACCCAACTTGCCGCCGAACACGGCACGCCGCTCTGGGTGTACGACGCCGCCGTCATCCGCGAACGCATTGCGCAATTGCGCCGCTTCGACACGATCCGCTACGCCCAGAAGGCGTGCTCCAACCTGCACATCCTGCGCCTGATGCGCGAGCAAGGCGTGGTGGTGGACGCGGTGTCCCTGGGCGAGATCGAGCGCAGCCTGGCGGCCGGCTTTGATCCGCGCAGCGAACCCGAAGGCATCGTCTTCACGGCGGACCTCATCGACCACGCCACGCTGGCTACCGCGCTCAAGCACGGCATCACGGTCAACGCCGGGTCGCTGGACATGCTGGACCGCGTGGGCAAGGCATCGCCGGGCCATCGCGTCTGGCTGCGCATCAACCCCGGCTTTGGCCACGGCCATAGCAACAAAACCAATACCGGCGGCCCGCAAAGCAAGCACGGCATCTGGATCGGCGACGTGGCCGAGGCTATTTCCATCGTGCGCCGCCACGGCCTGAAGCTGGTGGGCGTGCACATGCACATCGGCTCGGGCGTCGACTACGGCCACCTGTCCAGCGTGTGCGATGCCATGGTGGACGTGGTGAAGTCGCTGGATCACGACATCGAGGCCATCTCGGCGGGCGGCGGGCTGTCGATCCCCTACCGCGATGGCGAGCCGCGCATCGACTGCGATCACTACTTCTCGCAATGGGATGCGGCGCGCCAGCGCATCGCGGCGTATCTGGGCCACGAGATTCGCCTGGAGATCGAACCCGGACGCTTCCTGGTCGCCGAATCCGGCGTGCTGGTCGCCGAGGTGCATGCCATCAACCGCCGTCCCGAGCGCGATTTCGCGCTGGTCGACGCGGGCTTCAACGACCTGATGCGCCCCGCCATGTACGGCAGCTATCACCGGATCTCGGTGCATGCGCCGGATGGCTCACATCCGCAGGACGCGCCCGAAACGCGCATCGCGGTGGCCGGTCCGCTGTGCGAATCGGGCGATGTGTTCACGCAGAACGAAGGCGGCGTCATGTCCGACCAGTTGCTGCCGCGTCCGCGCATCGGCGACTTCATGGTCTTTCACAACGCCGGCGCGTACGGCTCGTCGATGTCCTCGAACTACAACAGCCGCCCGCTGGCGCCCGAAGTCCTGCTGGACAAGGGCGAGGCGCGCCTGATCCGTCGGCGCCAGACCGTCGCGGAGTTGCTGGCGCTGGAGGCTTGAGCGAACCTGGGCCTCAGGTGGGGAACGCCTCGCGCAACGCGAAGGTCGCCTGCTTGAACACGCCCAGGTCGGTGCCCACGGCCACGAAGTGCATGCCCATGTCCAGGTAGCGCCGCGCGTCGGCATGCACGGGGGCCAGAATGCCCACGGCCTTGCCCTGCGCGGTCACCCGCTGGTACAGATGGCGGATCGCTTCCTGCACTTCGGGGTGGCCGGGATTGCCCAGATGGCCAAGCGCCGCCGCCAGATCCGACGGGCCGATGAACACGCCGTCCACGCCCTCGACGGCGGCGATCTCATCCACGGCCTCGATGCCGGGACGGCTTTCGATCTGCAACAGCACGCAGATGTTGTCGTTGATCGTGTGCAGATAGTCGGGCACCGTGCCATATCGGTTGCTGCGCTGCGCACCCGCCACGCCACGGATGCCTTGCGGCGGATATCGCGTGGCGGCCACCGCGCGGCGCGCATCCTCTTCGGATTCTATGAAGGGAATCAGCAGGTTGTAGAAGCCGATATCCAGCAGGCGCTTGATCTCGACCGGATCGTTCCAGGACGGACGGCCGACGGCCGCGCTGGCGCTTCCCTGCAGGGCCTGGAGCTGCTGCAGGAACATCGGCACCTCGTTGGGCGAATGCTCGCCATCCAGAAGCAGCCAGTCGAAATCGGCCAGGCCGACGAGCTCGGCGGTGATGTGGCTGGACATGCACATCCAGAATCCGATAAGCCGTTCGCGGGCCAGGATGCGCTGCCGGAACCGATTGGGAAGAGGTGAGTTCATTGCCGCCTTCATGTCAGAAAAAAATGCCGTGTCTCCCGGACGATCGGCATCAATGGATCTCGGGTTCGCCCGCGGGCGCGGCGCGCTCCTCGGACTGCAGAAAATCGAAGTCGCACCCGGTGTCGGCCTGGCCGATGTGCTTGAGATACAGCACGCCATAGCCGCGCTCGAAGCGGGGCGGCGGCGCTTGCCAGGCCGCACGCCGCTCGGCCAGCTCCGCGTCCGGAATCAAGAGGTCCAGCCGGCGGTTCGGCACATCCAGCGTAATGCGGTCGCCGTCTTTCACCAGCGCGAGCGGTCCGCCCACATACGATTCGGGTGCGACGTGCAACACACAGGCGCCATAGCTGGTGCCGCTCATGCGCGCATCGGAAATGCGCACCATGTCGCGCACGCCTTGCTTGAGCAGCTTTTGCGGGATGGGAAGCTGCCCCCATTCCGGCATGCCCGGCGCGCCTTGCGGTCCGGCGTTCTGCAGCACGATGACGCTATCGGCATCCACATCCAGATCCGGATCGTCGATGCGCTCGGCCATGTCGTTGTAATCCTTGAAGACGACGGCGCGGCCGGTGTGCACCTGCAGGCGCGCCTCCATCGCGGGCGGCTTGATCACCGCGCCATCGGGCGCAAGATTGCCGCGCAGCACCGCCAGGCCATCGCGTTCGATGAGCGCCTGCGCCCGCGGACGGATCACGTCCTCGTTGAAGATGCGCGCCCCCGCAATGTTCTCGCCCAGCGTGCGCCCATCCACCGTGCGCTGCGCGGTGTCCAGCAGGTCGCCCAGCTGCACCAGCATCGCGCGCAGGCCCCCGGCGTAGTAGAAGTCTTCCATCAGGTACTTGCCCGCCGGCCGCAGATTGGCCAGGACGGGCGTGGTGCGCGCCAGGTGATCGAAGCGGTCCAGGTCCAGCCCGAAGCCGCTGCGCCGCGCCATGGCGATCAGGTGCACCACGGCATTGGTCGAGCCCGACAACGCCAGCACGGTGCGCACGGCATTGTCATAAGAGGCCGCGGTCAGCAGGTCCGAGGGCTTCAGGTCTTCCCAGACCATGTCGACGATGCGCTTGCCCGTCAGACTGGCCATCTGCGCATGGCGTGAATCCGGCGCGGGGATTGACGATGCGCCCGACAGGCACAAGCCCAGGGCCTCGACCGCGCCCGTCATGGTGGACGCCGTGCCCATCGTCATGCAATGGCCGGGCGAACGCGCGATGCCGTCTTCCACGCCCTGCCAGTCTTCCTCGGTGATGTTGCCCGCGCGCAGTTCCGCCCAATACTTCCAGGTGTCGGACCCCGAGCCCAGCGTGTTGCCATTCCAGTTGCCGCGCAGCATCGGCCCGGCCGGCACGAAGATGGTGGGCAGGTCCATCGACACCGCACCCATGATGAGCGCCGGTGTGGTCTTGTCGCAGCCGCCCATCAGCACGCAGCCATCGGCGGGATACGAGCGCAGCAGCTCCTCGGTCTCCATCGCCAGCAGGTTGCGGTAGAGCATCGTCGTGGGCTTCTGGAAGGGCTCGGACAGGCTCATCGCCGGCATCTCCACCGGAAATCCGCCCGCCTGCCAGATGCCGCGCTTGACCTCTTCGACGCGCTGCTTGAAGTGGCTGTGACAGGGGTTGATGTCGCTCCAGGTGTTGATGATGGCAATCACCGGCTTGCCGGCGTAATCGGAGCGGTGATAGCCCATCTGCGCGGTCCGCGACCGGTGGCCGAAGGACCGCAGGTCCTTCACGCCGTACCAGCGGTGGCTGCGCAGGTCTTCGGGTTTCTTGCGATTGTTGGAATGGCTCATGTCTCGCTTCCTCTGCTCTGTGGCGGGGTCAATGCGTGTTCATACCATAAGACGCCCCGTCGGGGCGCGATCGCCAAGACGGACTCAGGCGGGATCCAGCAGGTACGGCGTGCCGGCGCGCTCGCAGATGCCGCGCAGGCGTTCGGCCAGCGCCGCAGGAATCGGAATGCCTTCGCGCAACCGGCGCACGCGCTCGGCCGCTTCGGGCTCGCCGGCCACCAGCACCGGTTCGGACGGGTCGGCCGGCGGCGTGTCGTGCATGGCGTCGATCATGTCGTCCATGTCCGACTCGAACGACCCCGCCGCGCGGAAGGCGTCGGGATTGAGCGCGAGAAAGAAGTGCCCGACGTCGTCGGGTTCGCCGGGACGGCGCGTGGCGGCGCGACGGGCCGCGAACGCGCTGCCGCTGAGCGTGCCGCCCAGGATCTGCGCCATCATCGCCAGGCCATAGCCTTTGTGGCTGCTCATGGCGGTGGTGCCGCCCAGCGGCGTGAGGCCGCCTTCGGGACGCTTGAAGATGAACTGCATCGCGGCGTCCGCGTCCGTGACCGGCGCACCCTGCCCGTCCACCGCCCAGCCCGGCGGCAAGGGCTTGTCCAGGAAGTCGTAGACCTTGACCTTGTTGGCCGCCACGGTGGTCGTGGCCATGTCGAGCACGAAGGGCTCGTTGTAGGCCGCGGGCGCGCCGAACGCGATGGGATTGGTGCCCAGCATCGGCATCGCGCCGCGCGTGGGGACCATGATGACGCCGTTGGCGCTGCTGGTGACCAGCCCGACCACGCCGCGTTCGACTGCGATGCGCGCGTAGACGCCCGCCGCGCCGAAGTGATGCGAGTTGCAGACCGAGACCGCGCCCACGCCATGCTCCAGCGCCTTGTCCACGGCCAGGTTCATGGCCTGCGCCGCAACCGGATAGCCCAGCCCGCCCATGCCGTCGATCAGCGCGCTGGCGCCGCCGTCGCGCACGACGCGCGCGCGAGCGTCCAGCCGCAGCGTGCCGGCGCGCCATTTTTCCTCGTAGGCGGGCAGCATGGAGATGCCGTGCGAATCGATGCCAAAGAGGTCCGTGCGCGCCATCAGGCCGGCCGTGGTGTGGGCCAGATCCTCGGCCATGCCCCACGCCATCAGCACCTGCAAGATCTGTTCACGCACCTCTTCCACCGGCACGGCCGTGGCGTTTGCTCCGTTCCCTGACACTGTCTGTCTCCTGTTGTCTTGTGGTGTGGCGGGCGGCGTTGGCGGCGTCAGTCCCGGTCCCGGTCGACCAACCGGTGACGGGCCTGGCCCAGATGGAACTGCATCGCGACGCGCGCGCGTTCGCCGTCCTGTTCGCGGATCGCATCCAGGATGGTCGCGTGCTCGTCCACGACGCGCTGCGCGCGCTGGCGCGAACCCGTGCGCGTCAGATTGAGCGTCAGGCGCATGAAGCCGCTGATGGATTCATGGATGCTTTCCAGCACGCCCAGATAGAAGTCGTTGCCGCTGGCCTCGGCGATGCTGGCATGAAACGCCAGGTCCGCTTCCGCCGAGACCTGGCCCTTGGCAAGCGTATCGGCAAATGCCGCATGCGCGTCGGCGATCTTGCCCAGCTGCTCGTCGGTGCGCCGCAAGGCCGCCAGGCGCGCGGCGTCGCCTTCAAGCGCCACGCGCACTTCTTGCGCGCGCAGATAGGCGCCGACATTCTGCACGTCGTTGAACGCCTTCAGGCGCGGCGCGGGCTGGTGGCTCACGAAGGTGCCCAGGCCCTGGTGCGCGGTAATGAGGCCGTCGGCGCGCAGCCGCAGCAAGGCTTCGCGCACGACCGGCCGCGACACGCCGTAGCGTTCGGAAATTTCGTTTTCGGAGGGAAGCTTGTCGCCGACGTTCAGTCCGCCGGAGACGATCTGTTCGAAGATCTGGCCGTAAAGCTGGTCCGCCAGCCGTACCCGGTGCCCGCGTTCCAGCACCGGCGCGGCGGACGCCTCCGGTTCGCCGGACGCAGTCGGCGCGGGTTGGGGGGATGCTTTGGGTCGAGCCACGTAACCTCCTGGTAGTAGGGCCTGTCCACGCGCGGGGAACAGGCCCTGACAGACTGCTGCGACACGCGGACGGCGCTCATCGTACCCGCAATGCGGGTCCGGCGCGCCGCGGCCGTCACGCCGTGGCGGTCTCGCGGTCCCAGGCGGCCAGCGCGCGGGCCACCGGTGCCACGCGCTCGCGCTCGGCGCTGGAGATGCCGGTCAAGAGCGGCAGCATCGGGCCCATGTCCGCCACGCCCGACAGCGTCACGGCGTCGTGCAGCACACGGATGGGACTGATGCTGTCGCGGCAGTCTTCCAGCCCGAGGTACTGTTCGCGCACGGCTTCGGCCTCGTCGTAGCGGCCTTCCTGCAGCAGATGCAGCAGGCGCATCGACCCGCGCGGCGCCACGCAGACCGATCCGGACGTAAAGCTCTTGAGCCCGAATTCGCGGTAGTGGACGATGGCCGGGCGCTCGCCGATGCCGCTGACGACCCAGCGCGAATCCACGGCCTGCAGCAGCGCCGACAGGTAGGCGTCTTCGGACGGATCGTCGCGCACGACGGCGTACTTGAAGGCGACCAGGCGGCCTTCCTCGATCAGGCGCGCCGCGGTTTCCGGCGCCAGGTAGTCCGCCGACTTGATGTAGACCACCGCCGGCTTGCCCAGCGCATCCGTGAAACGGCGCACGCCGTCGGCAAGCCCCGCGTCGGTGTACGGAAAGGACATGGGCAGCAGCATCGCCGTCGGGAACGCGCGCGAACGCAGGATGGCGGCCTGGTCCATCATCTTGCCGTAGTCGGGCCCCACCGACGGCAGGATCCAGGTGTCAGGGCCCGCCAGGCTTGCCAGCATGTCCACGATGCGGGCATATTCGCTCACACCCACGTTGTAGAAGTTGGCATTGCCGCCATACATGACGTTGCGCACGCCGCCCGCTTCCAGGTGGCCGAGCAACGCCTTGTTGGCCGATTCGTTGAGCGACAGGTCGGCATTGCGGGCCAGCGGCGGCACGGCGATGACCGAGCGCTGCAGATCCTGGGCGGTGACCGGGGTGGTTTTCATGGAAGGGCTCCTGGCGGGTGCAGTTGTCAGAGAAGTAGGGTCGAAAAAGTATACTTGGTTGACAAGCTATAGCTCAATACCTATATTTGTTTTACAAGTTGATCGGCAGCACGCAAGGCGCATGAGGCGCGGGCCGCATGCGTCTTCGAGTTCCCGGCTCGCCGGGAGCGGAATACCCCCAGAAACGATGCGCGGCCACGCGCACACCGAGGAGACGAATTCCATGTATGCAGCCCCTGCGCGAGGCCGGCTTCTTGCCGCCGCCCTCCTGACGGCCACCGCCTTTGCCCTGCCGGCCTCGCCGGCCTTCGCCGACTACCCCGAGCGGGAAGTCAAGATCATCGTCCCCTTCCCCGCCGGCGGCACCGCCGACATCGCCGCGCGCGTGGTGGCGGCCGAGTTGGGCAAAAGCTGGAACAAGCCCGTGGTGGTGGACAACAAGGCGGGCGCCGGCGGCAACGTCGGCTCGGCCGAAGCCGCGCGCGCCACGCCCGACGGCTACACCTTTTTGATGGGCACCGTCAGCACGCACGCCATCAACCAGTCCGTGTACGCCAAGCTGCCGTATGACCCGGTCAAGGACTTCGTGCCCGTCACGCTGGTGATTCCGGTGCCCAACATCCTTGAGCTCAATCCCAAGTTTGCCGACAAGCACGGCATCCGCACCGTGGCCGATCTGATCAAGTACCTGAAGGCCAATCCCGACAGCGTCAACATGGCGTCCACGGGCAACGGCACTTCCACGCACCTTTCAGGCGAACTCTTCCAGAGCATGACCGGCACGCGCATGACGCACGTGCCCTACAAGGGCAGCAGCCCCGCGCTGACGGACGTGATGGCCGGATCGGCGGACCTGATCTTCGACAACCTGCCCTCGTCCATGGGATTTCTGAAGGCCGGCAAGCTTCGCCCCCTGGCCGTTACGACGGCCAATCGCTCGCCTGCCCTGCCCGACGTGCCCACGATGGCCGAAGCCGGCGTGAAGGGGTATGAGGCATCGAGCTGGTTCGGGCTGATGGCGCCGGCCGGCACACCGCCCGAGATCGTCGAGAAGGTCCAGCGCGACGTGGCCGCCGCCTTGCAGCAGGAGCCCGTGCGCGCGCAGCTTCAGGCGCAAGGCGCGACGCCGTCCGGCAACACGCCCGCCCAGTTCAAGCAGTTCATGGCCCAGGAAACCGTCAAGTGGGCCGACGTTGTGAAGAAATCCGGCGCCAAGGTCGACTGACCCTGCACCGATCCGGGGCCTGCCCGCAACGCGTGAGCGGCGGGCTCTTCATCATCACGCGAACCAGGAGACACCATGAACAAACTGATCAGCGCCGTATTCGCGGCGGGCGCCGTTGTGCTTGGGTCGCCGGCGGCCCATGCCGCCGGTTACCCCGAAAAGCCCGTCACCATGATCGTGCCCTTCGTGCCCGGCGGGTCCTCCGACATCACCGCGCGTTCGGTCACGCCGGCGCTGTCCAAGATCCTGGGACAGACCTTCGTCGTCGAGAACAAGCCGGGCGCGAACAGCGCTATCGGCGCCCAGGCGTTGGCCCGCTCCACGCCGGACGGCTACACCATGATGGTCGGCTCCATCGGCACCTTCGCCATCAACGAAGCCCTGTACAAGAACCTGTCGTACAACCCCAGCAAGGATTTCGCCTACCTGACGCAGGCAGTGCGCAATCCCAACGTGCTGGTCGCGGCGCCTTCGTTCCCGGCCAGCACCGTCGCCGAGCTGGTCGACTACGCGAAGAAGAATCCGAATCGCGTGTCGTACGCCTCGTCGGGCACGGGCTCGTCGGATCACCTGTCGGCCGTACTGTTCCGCCAGCGCACGCAAAGCACCGGCGTGGACGTGCCTTACAAGGGCGGCGGCGCGGCCATCGCGGACCTCATCGGCGGGCAGGTCAACGTGTCCTTCCAGAACCTGGGCGCGGTGCAGAACCACATCAAGGCAGGCAAGCTCAAGGCGCTGGCCATCACGGGCGACGCCCGCACGCCGGACCTGCCCGATGTGCCGACGCTGACGGAGGCCGGCATCAAGGACATGGTGGTGTATTCCTGGCAGGGCTTTGCCGTGCCCAAGGGCACGCCGCAGCCGGTCGTCGACAAGCTGGCCGAGGCGCTGCGCACCGCACTGCGAGAGCCCCAGACCCAGAAAACGCTGCAAGGCATGGGCTTCGAGGTCGTCGCCAACACGCCGCAGCAGTTCGCCGATTTCCAGCAGGCTGAAGTCAAGCGCTGGAAGGACGTGATCCAGAAGGCCAACATTCAGCTGGAGTAACGCTTCGCCGGATGCCTGCATGCGGGCATCCCGCAGCGGGTGCGCAGCCGCCTTGGCTGCGCGCCCGGCCCGCAAGGTCCCCGCTTGAATCAAGTAGCATGAAACCTTCGCCACCCAACCGTACGACAACATGACCACCAAGCAACGCATCATCCAGGTCGGCTCGCTGGCCGGCTCCCCTTCCGCCAACCAGCGCCTGGCCGATGGCTATGACGTCATCGAATTGTGGAAGTACCCGGACCGCAAGGCTGCGCTGGCCGAGCACGGCAAGGGCATCACCGCCGTCGTCACGTCCGCCAATTTCGGCGCCAACGCCGAGCTCATCAACGCGCTGCCGGACCTGAAGGCCATCTGCAGCTGGGGCGTGGGCTACGAGACGATCGACGTCGAGGCCGCGCGCAAGCGTGGCGTGCTGGTCAGCAATACGCCCGACGTGCTGACCGATTGCGTGGCAGACCTTGCCTGGGGCCTGCTCATCGCAGGCGCCCGCCGCATGGGACAAGGCGAACGCTTCGTGCGCGCCGGCCAATGGGGCCAGGTGCACGGCAGCATCCCCCTGGGCCTGCGTGTCAGCGGCAAAAAACTGGGCATCGTCGGCCTGGGCCGCATCGGCGAAGCGATCGCCAAGCGCGGCACGGGCTTTGACATGGACGTGCGGTATCACAACCGCAGAAAGCGCGACGACGTGGCCTACGGCTACGAAGCGTCGCTGACGGACCTGGCCAAGTGGGCCGATTTCCTGATCGTGGCCACCGTGGGCGGTCCCAGCACGCGCCACCTTGTGAATCGCGACGTGCTGGAAGCACTGGGCCCGAAGGGCATCATCGTCAACATCGCGCGCGGCCCGGTCATCGACGAAACCGCGCTGGTCGCGGCCCTGGAAGACGGCAAGCTGGGCTGCGCGGCGCTCGACGTCTTCGAGCACGAACCCAAGGTGCCCGAAGCGCTGATGAAGAGCGACAAGGCCGTGCTGCTACCGCACATCGGCAGCGCCACCGAGGAAACGCGCCTGGCCATGGAAAACATGATGCTGGAAAACCTGCAGTCGTTCTTTGAAACCGGCCGCGTGATCACGCCGGTGGAATAACCGGCTTTGTTCGTCCGGGCCGCCTGCGCGGCGCCCAGCCGGGCCTCAGACACAAAAAAGCCTCTCGGCGCCCATACCGAGAGGCTTTCGACTTTCCGGCCCCCGCGTGTCCGGTCAGTCTTTGTCGCGCAAATGAACGTGGGCGTTGCCGCCCGGCGCGGTTACTTCGTCGGCGTCGTGGCGCCAGACTTGTGCGTGTTTGCTGCGCCTGCCGAATGCTTGGCGGACGACTTGTCAGCCTTGTGATGCTTGTGATGCGCCTGGGTCTTGGTGTCGCCGGTCTTGCTGGCGCCGGCCGCAAACGCCGACGGTGCGGCGGCGAGGCCCAGGCACAGGGCCGAGGTGGAAAGAAACGCAGCAATGCGGGAGTGAGTCGTCATTTGTGGTACTCCTGGTTGGTGAAGGCCGAAGGCCTTTTGCCGTTACGGGGCGGCACGATGCCGCAAGTCCCGTATGCGGTTTGAAGCCTGCCCCTTCAGAAGGTTCAACGAAGAACCACAATTTTTCCGTCACTCAAGAATTGTTGCTATCCCTCGAACGCCAGCAACGCCACGGTGGCGAACAGCATCAGCGCGAAGCAGGCTCTCAGCTTGCGTTCAGGAAGCCGGTAGGCTAGCCGCACGCCAATGGGCACGAAGATCAGGCTGCCGATGGCTAGCGGCGCGCCGACCATCCAGTTCGCCTGTCCCGCCCACGTGTAGGTGATGAGCGCGATCGTGGAACCCGGGATCACCATGCTGAGCGCAAGCGCCTGTGCGGTGGTCTGCGGCAGGCGAAAGACCGTGGTGATGATGGGCACGGCCAGCACGGCGCCGCCGACGCCAAAGAATCCGCCCAGCGTTCCGCACAGGATGCCCAGCACACTTGCGCGGCGCGGCGTGAAGACCGGCGCGGGGCGCTTTGGCGGTGGCGCGCGGCGCGCCGCCGGACGCGAGGCGCGCCAGGTCTGCCAGACGTAGAACAGTGCGATGAAGAACAGGAACACCGCGAAGCTCTGGCGCAGCAAGGTCGAGTCGATGCCCAGCGCCATCCGCGCGCCCACCCACGTGAACACCACGGCGCCCGCCGCGCCCGCCAGCGCGACGCGCTTGTCGATGCGGGTCTGCTGGTTGTACTTGCGCACTGCCATCATGATGGTCGGCAACACCATGATGAGCGCCGTGCCCTGCGCAAGCTGTTGGGACATTCCCATCAGGAGGACGAGGACAGGAATGGCGATCAGTCCGCCCCCGATGCCCAGCACGCCGCCCATGAAACCGATCAGGCCGCCGGCTGCCAGGCAGGCGGCGATGACGAACAGACTCACGTGTTGCTCCAACAGACGTCGCGACGCATCAACGCAGCTTTTCCAGTGCCGCGTCCAGGCGATCGACCGCCCAGATCTCCAGGCCCTCGATGGGCTGGCGCGGCGCGTTGGCCTTGGGAATGAGCGCCACCGAGAAACCCAGTTTGGCGGCTTCGCGCAGACGTTCCTGGCCGCGCGGGGCGGGCCGGATCTCGCCGGCCAGGCCCACCTCGCCGAATGCGATCAACCCGCGCGGCAGCGGCCGGTCGCGCAGCGACGACATGATGGCCAGCAGCACCGGCAGGTCGGCCGCGGGTTCGGTAATGCGCACGCCGCCGACCGCGTTGACAAAAACGTCCTGGTCAAAGGTCGACACGCCCGCGTGCCGGTGCAGCACGGCCAGCAGCATGGCAAGACGGTTGCCTTCCAGGCCGACCGTCAGACGGCGCGGATTGGGTGCGTGGGAACTGTCGACCAGCGCCTGGATTTCAACGAGGAGCGGACGCGTGCCTTCCTGCGTGGCCATGACGCACGAACCGGCGACCTGCTGCTCGTGCTGCGACAGGAAGAGCGCGGAAGGATTCGCCACGCCGCGCAGGCCGCGGTCGGTCATGGCGAACACACCCAGCTCATTGACGGCGCCAAAGCGGTTCTTGAAGGCACGCACGAGGCGGAACGACGAATGCGTGTCGCCCTCGAAATACAGCACGGTATCCACGATGTGCTCGAGCACGCGCGGTCCGGCCAGCGCGCCGTCCTTGGTGACGTGGCCGATCATGACGATGGCGATGCCGGTTTGCTTGGCCAGCCGCGTGAGCTGCGCGGCGCATTCACGCACCTGCGACACCGATCCCGGCGCCGCAGTGAGTTCGCCGCTATAGAGCGTCTGGATGGAGTCGATGACGGCGACGGTGGGCTTTTGTTCCGACACCGCGGCCTGGATGGCTTCGAGGCGGATTTCGGCCAGCAGATTGACGTTGCCGGTCTGCAGGCCCAGCCGGCGCGCGCGCAATGCGACCTGTTCGGCGGACTCTTCGCCCGTCACGTACAGCACGTTGGTGGTTTCGGACAGCGAGGCCAGCGCCTGCAAGAGCAGCGTTGACTTGCCGATGCCGGGATCGCCGCCGATCAGCACCACGGCGCCGGCCACCAGGCCGCCGCCAAGCACGCGGTCGAATTCGTCCAGGCCGGTGGGCTGGCGTGGCGTTTCGCGGGCCTCGATCTCGGACAGGCTGCGCACCGGGCTGGACGAGGCCAGCGGCGCATAACGATGTGCGGCCGCCGCGGGCGCGGACGACTCCACCGTTTCTTCAAGCGTGTTCCAGGCATTGCAATGCGGGCATTTGCCCTGCCACTTCGGGGTGGTGCCGCCACAGTCGGCGCACACATATACGGTTCGGGTTTTAGCCATGCGCGAAAGTGTACCCGGCAACTTGCCGGCGTCGCGCGAGGACGAGGACCCGCTTGTCACGCGCCGCCACGTCCCGCGTAGGCCATTTCTTTCAGACAGCTTTCACAAAAAGGGACGTACAGCAGTTACATGATGCAAACACAAGAAATTTACTGCCCGATCCGTTTCAAATCGCGCATAATCGCCAAGTGCAGCGCATATTGTCGAACCGTCCAGATCGGACGGCATACGGCACGACGGACGTCCTTTGCGACGCACTTCGTGGCGAATCGCGGCGCAATCACCCGCAGCCTCCCCGGAGGCCGCTCAAACCGGAACAGGACCCCAGCACGACTAGACGCCGGATCACCGGCGCGGCGCACGCAAAGGTCAAACGCGGATACGTCGTGCCACCCGGCGTATATGCGAGGAGTACGCGCATGAGCATTACCTATCGCCCCCCTTTTGACGAAGACGATGAACGGGATCTGCGCGCCCTGTACCGCAAGCCGGGTCCCGGCGCCAATCCGGAACTGGATGCAGCGGTGCGCCGCAGATGGCACCCTGGCCATAGCTGGCACCCCGGTTGGGGCGCAGCCGCTTGCGCCGTGATGGTGGCAGGGCTTTTCGCCTGGACCGACATGCGCGAAGCCATCGACGACACCGAACCCCAAATGCAACTGGTTGCCGTGCAGGCAAACGAGGCAACCCCGGAGGCCGCCTCGACGCCGGCCACACCAGCCAGCGACGCGCCGCCCCTGCGCCGCGTCGTCGCCTTGCAGCAAGAACCGGCGGTTCCCGCCCAACCGGCCACGGCGCAGCCTGCTGTGGCCGTCGTTGCGGCCGCGCCCGCCCCGGCAGCGGCTGAAACGGCGGCAGCCGAGACTGCGGCCCAGGAAGCGGCGCCGGCCGCTGCCCAGGAAGCCCCCGCGGAATCGCAACAGGTCGTCGCCTTCACCGAGCAGGACATCGAGGCCCGGGTGGCCCAGATTCGGGGCCTGATCGTGGACGACCGCGAAGAAGACGCCGTTCACGCATTGCGCGAGTTGCAGCGCGGCGCGCCGGATTTCACCCTGCCGGACGACCTGCAGGAGCTGTCCCGCCAGAACCCGGCGTGACCCACCGGGCCGGCCCCTGCGCCGGCCCGCCCCCGCGCCGGCGCGGGCCACCCACAGGCCCGAAGAATTGAGCAATTTTTGGGCGGCTTCTTGCTAACATAGCCGCCATGAGTCCGAGCTTCCACCACCGCAATCTTCCCCATTTGCTGCTCTATGCGCGCGAAACGCTGATGGCGCATTTCCGTCCCGTGCTGCACGCGGCGGGCGTCACCGAACAGCAATGGCGGGTGTTGCGCACGCTGAGCGAGGTGGGCTCGCTGGAACCCAACCAGATCGCCCGCGCCTGTCAGATCCTGAGCCCCAGCCTGACGCGCATGCTGGCCGGCATGGAAGAGCAAGGACTCATCAAGCGCACGCGCTCCAGCGCCGACCAGCGCCGTCAGGAAATCTCCCTGACCGTCAAAAGCAACAAGCTCATCGACCGCATGCGTCCCATGGTTGACGCCAAGTACCAGGAAATCGAAGAAAGGATCGGCAAGGAATTGCTCGATCGCCTGTACCGCGACGTGGACGCGATGGTCGATCTCATCAAGCGCGACGGCCCCACGCGCGATGCCGGCACGCCCTGACGCCGTTCCCCCTTCCCTCTTAGACAATCCGACGTCCATGGACCTCCTGACGAATTCGTTCAAGCAAGCCCTGCGCGACCGCAAACCTCAGATCGGCCTGTGGGCCGGCCTGGCCAGCGCGTACACCTCGGAAATTCTTGCGGGCGCCGGCTTCGACTGGCTGCTGATCGACGGCGAACACGCGCCCAACACGCTGGACTCCACCTTGGCCCAACTGCAATCCGTGGCGGCCTACCCGGTGGCGCCCGTGGTGCGCCCGGCCTGGAACGACCCGGTCCAGATCAAGCAGATCCTGGACACCGGCGCGCAGACGGTGCTGGTCCCCATGATCCAGTCGGCCGAGGAAGCCGCCGACGCGGTGGCCGCCGTGCGCTATCCGCCGCAAGGCATTCGCGGCGTGGGCAGCGCGCTGGCGCGCGCGTCGCGCTGGAACCGCATCCCGAACTACCTTGAACGCGCCAACGACGAAATGTGCGTGCTGGTGCAGATCGAAACGCCCGCCGGCATCGAGGCCCTGGATGCGATCCTTGCCGTGGACGGCGTGGATGGCGTCTTCATCGGACCTGCCGATCTGTCGGCCAGCATGGGATATCTGGGCCAGCCGGAGCATCCGGTGGTCGAAAAGACCATCGATGACGCGATTGCGCGCATCGTGCAGTCCGGCAAGGCCGCGGGCATCCTGCACAGCGGGGTGGCGCAGGCCAAGCATTATCTGTCCTTGGGCGCCACCTTCGTGGCGGTGGGCGTGGACGCAGTGCTGCTGGCACGCGCGGCCGAAGCGCTGGCGGGCGAGTTCAAGGAAGCGGCGGCAGTGGCCGCGGGCAAGGGTCCGTACTGACGCGCGCGGCGGCGCGTCCACCACAACCAGACGCCGGTCACGCTCAGCACCAAGGTAACGACGCCGACCAGCGCGACCGCCAACTGCAAGGGCCAGCCCCAAAGCGCCGCCATGTGCAGGCTGGTCAACCAATGCTTGACCGTGTCGCCCGCTGCCCGACCCGTTGGCAGATGGCTGCCCGCCAGCTGTCCGTCCGCGGCACTGAACACCACTGACGTGGCCCCGCTGCGGGTGCGCAGATCGCGGCTGCTGCGCACACTGTAGCGATAGAGATTGCGGCGCGCATCCAGCGCCAACCAATGTTCGCCAAGCACGGCAAACCCCTCTCGGGCGACCAGCTGCGCCATCAGTTGCCGGCCGGCATCGCGCGCCTGCACGGGCGGCATCGGATCGCCGGCCGTGCCGGATGCGCCGCGCCGCGGATCGGGCTGATAGCTCAAACCGGCGCGCATCACCGGATCGTAGACCGCCGGCAGGTTGAGCGCGACGCTGCTCCACGCCATCACCGTCAAGGCCGCCCACAG
This sequence comes from Achromobacter mucicolens, assembly GCF_029866465.1. Lineage (NCBI taxonomy): Bacteria > Pseudomonadati > Pseudomonadota > Betaproteobacteria > Burkholderiales > Alcaligenaceae > Achromobacter > Achromobacter mucicolens. Next base: position 3,443,206 of record NZ_CP123364.1, read on the forward strand.
CCACAACCCGCCGGCGCGGTGCAGATCGAAATTGCGTTTGTGCGGACCGCCCTGCCAACGGATGCGCCAGGCCGGCGCCCAACGCTGCCACAGGGACGAGGACATGGCCGGCTTGCGCGAGCGGTTTCGAGGCGGCAGCGTGAGCCAGGCGCCGACAAATCCATCGAGCGTCCAGGCCAATGCGACGATGCCGAGCAACAGTTCGCCGATGCCCTCGAACAGCAACGCCGTATGGATGCGATGCAAGAACGGCATCAGATTGCGCAGCCCTTCGCGCAGATCGCCCCAGCGGCGTTGGCCCAGAATGGCGCCATCGTACGGGTCGACAAATACCTCGTGCAACACGGGTCCTGCGGCGCCGTCCTCATGCAGCCAGACCGGGAACGCCACGCTGCGTCCGGCCTGTCCGCCAAGCGGCGTGGCGGGCATCGCCGCCCCCGGCACAAAGCGGGCCACGCGCTCGCGCAGCGTCAGGGCGTCAAGCCGCGCGTCGTCGGCCGTTGGCGGCGACACGCGGTGCAGCGCGGGGGCCGCGGCGGCGTCCAGCGCTTCATACCACGCGAGCGGAATGCCAGTCAGGGCCACCAGGCCGAGAAAGCCCGCCAGCACCAGGCCGGTCCAGCGATGCAGACGCAGCAGCGCCGCGCGCACGGTCACCAGCGGTAGCTCACCGTGCCGATGATGCGGCGCGGCTCGCCGTAGTTGCAGAGGCCGTTGTAGCAAATGGACGGGATGTAGGTCTTGTCCATCAGGTTGGTGACGTTCAGCGCATACAGCCACGGACCGCTTTCATAACTGACGCGCGCATCAATCAGGGTGTAGCCCGCGCCCCCGAGCGAACCGCTGGACGGCCGGTCTGGGCGCGCCGACACATAGCGCACGCCCGCGCCGGCCTTCAAACCCATCAACACCCATTCCGACAGGTTCACGTCGGTCCACACGGACGCGGCATGCCGGGGCGTGTTGAAGCGCTCGCCCTCCTCGCCCGGCAGGTTGCTCTGGACCACGCGGGCGTCGGTGTAGGTGTAGGCGGCAATCACATCGACCTGCGGCGTGACGCGGGCTCGCGCCTCGAGCTCCAGGCCGCGAGAGCGCACCTTGCCGGTCTGCACCAGAAAGGTCGGATCGACCGGATCCGGCGTGAGCACGTTCTTGCGCTCCAGGTTGAAGAGCGCGGCGCTCAGCATCACGTCTTCACCCGCGGGCTGGTATCGGATGCCGACTTCGTACTGCGTCCCGCGGCTGGGCTCGAAGCTGCCGTCGTTGCGATCGCGGCCGCTGGTGGGTTCGAACGACTGGCTGAAACTGGCATACGGCGCCAGGCCGTTGTCGGCCAGGTACACGACACCCGCGCGGCCCGTGAATGCCGAGTCCTTGTCGTTCGAATTGGTGGACGGCGCATGCAGGGCGCGATTCTCCGCGCGCACGTTGTCATGCCGCCCGCCCAGCAGCACCACGACCTTGTCCGCAATCTTGATCTGATCTTGCAGGTAGATGCCAAGGCGATGCTCGGTGTTGCGGCGCTGCTGCCAAGGCAAGGCCACGACGTCGCCGGGCAGGTACACCGGATCGAAAACATCGATGGGCGGCAGATTGCCGCGCAGGCGGTCGCTGTTGTAGGTCGAACGCGTGTAGTCGAAGCCTGCAAGAAACGTCTGCGTGACGGGGCCGGTCTCGAAGCGCTTCTCGATGTTGGTGTCGATCGTCTGCACCGTGGTGCGGTCGTTAAAGCCGCGTGCGGAGCGGGCCACCCGGCGCTGCGTCGCCGCATCCACGTCGCCCTGCAACAGGACATAGCGCATGTTGAGGTCTGCGTCGTAATAGCGCATCGACTGGCGGAACTTCAACGTGTCGTCGAACGCGTGCTCGATCAGCACGGCCAGCGAGGTCGATTCGATATCGAATCGATTGTGGTTGGGCTCGCCCAGAAAGCGCGACCGCGGGATCTGGCCGTTCGGGTTGGTCCAGAGCGAACCGGTGACCGGCACTTCCGGCGGATTGAACGTCTTGCTGCGCTGATAGTTGGCCAGGAGCGTGACCGAAGTGGCCGCCGTCGGACGCCACGTCAGGGCGGGCGCGAAGTAGGTGCGATCATCGGAGCCGTAATCGACGAACTGCTTGCTTTCGCGGAACAGGCCGGTCAGACGATAGGACCACACGCCAGCCTCATCGATGGGGCCGCCGATGTCCGCGGAAATCTGCCGGCGGTCGAAGCTGCCGCCGTCCACATTGATTTCACCCATCGATTCGCCGGGCGGGCGCTTGGTCACGGTGTTGACGATGCCGCCCGGCGCCGCGGCGCCGTACAGCACCGATGACGGGCCCCGCAACACCTCCACGCGTTCCAGGCCGTACGGCTCCTGCTTGCCGTTGTACTGATTGATCATGTAGCGCATGCCGTCGCGGTAGTAGCTGCCGGTCTGCGGGTTGGCCTCGAAGCCGCGGATGAACATCGTGTCTTCGAACACCGAGCTCTTGGCGACGAGGCCGGGCATGATGCCGGGGGTGTAGCCCAGCGCCTCTTGCAGGCTCTGCGCCTTTTGATCACTGATCTGCGCTGCGCTCACCACGGAAATCGATTGCGGCGTTTCGATGATCGGCGTGTCGGTCTTGGTGGCCGTCGCGCTGCGCGTGGCCGCGATGCCCAGCACCGGGCCGTCCGGGCGTTCGATCTGGGCGGTGACCGCAATGGGTTCCAGCAAGGTCACGTCCTGGCGCCCCTGCCGCAGCACAAAACCGCCGTCGGGCAGGCGTTCGGCCACGAGACCCGTGCCGGTCAGCAGCGCCGCCATGCCGGCTTCGGGCGAATAGCGGCCGCGCACGCCGGGGCTATGGCGGCCGGCGCTCAGGTCGCCGTGGCCGCTGACGAACAGACCGGCTTCGGCCGAGTACAGATTGAGCACCTGGCTCAATGGGCCGGGTGGAATGTCGAACTGGCGGACCTGGGTTTCGGCCGCCTGCGCGTGGACAGCGCTGACGGGCGCCGCGACGCCCAGCGCCACGCCGATCGCCAGCGCCAGCGGAAGGATGCGCGCACGGCGGATCGGACGGAGGGGAAAAACAATCAGGGGGTTGGTCATGCCACGAATCCGCGATATGGGTGTTGAATTGCCCATAGGCCGGATGAGCGCGGCAAAAGCGGCAAACTAATTTGTAACGGCGGGATCTCAGCGTGGCTGCAGGGTCGTCCACCACGGCATCGGCTGACTGATCCGCAGCGGCAAGGCCTCGCTCAGCAGGCGCAGCGCGCGATCGCTGTCATGCAGAGGGAACGTGCCCGTCACGCGCAGCGCGGCCACGTCGTCGGCGCAGCCCAGATGCCCGCGGCGGTATCGCGCCAGTTCCGCCACGACCTGCGCCAGCGGTGCCTCCTCGAATTGCACGATGCCGCGCGTCCAGTTGTGGTCGGCGGCTCGCAGCGCCGCGGGCGCCTCGATGCCTTGCGCGCCGCCACGCATGCGCATGCCGGCGTCGACCCGATAGCCCGCCGGCGGCGCGCCCGTGAAATGCGCCTGCACCGCGCCCTCCAGCACCGCCAGCGTGGTTTCTCCATCGAGGCTGCGCACGTTGAACCGCGTGCCCAGCGCCTGCATCCGGCCTTCAGGTGTGTCCACCACGAAGGTGCGCCCCGGGTCGGCCGCGGTGGCGATCATGATCTCGCCGCGCAGCAGCACCAGGCGGCGCTGGTCGCGGGTGTAGTCCACCTTCACCGCGGTATCGGTATTGAGCCGGACTCGGGTGCCATCGGCAAGCTGGGCCTCGTGCGAGCCACCCACCGGCGTGACCAGGTCCGCTTGCCAGGCCGCCCAGGTGCGGCGCCCCACCGGCGACTGCGCGGCGCCCAGGCCCAGCAGTCCTGCCGCGCCCGCGATCAGCGCAACCGTCAGCAGCCGGCGGCGCTCACGCCGGCCCTGCGCCGCGGCGTTCAGGCTGGCGACGCTGGCCTCCCGGCCCATCGGCTGCGCGATCAACGCATCGAATTGCGCGCCCACGTCCTCAACGCGCTGCCACGCCCGGCGATGCGCCGTATCGGCGTCCAGCCAGGCCTGCCAGCGCGCGCGATCCGCCGCGCTGGCCGCGCCCGAGGTGAGCAGCGCGTACCAACGCGCGGCCGCTTCCAGGATGCGTGAGTCGACGGCGGCGGCGCTCATCGGCTACTCGCCGTGCCGCGGCACAAGCCGTCCGGCTGCAGGTCGGTGTCGAGCAGAAAGCACAGCATGGCCTGTGCAATGTCGTTGCGGACGGTCCGTTCGGACACCCGCAATTGCGCCGCGATCGCCTCGTGCGTCATGCCGTGGATGCGATGCATCAGGAAGGCTGCGCGCGCGCGCACGCCCAGGCGATGAAGCTTGCGATCGATCTCGACCAGCGCCTGGAGCGCCTGGACCTGCACTTCGGGGGATGGGTGGGTGACTTCAGGACGCGCCGCCAGGGTCTCGGCCCATGCGTGCTCGATGTCGCGGCGGCGCCAGAAATCGACCAGCAGGCCGCGCGCGATGGTGGTCAGGAATGCGCGCGGCTCGCGCACGTCGGCCAGCGCCTGCCGCCGCACCATCAAGGTCACGAAGGTGTCTTGCGTCAGGTCGGCGGCCTGATGATTGTCCTGAAGACGGCGATTCAGCCATTTCTGCAACCAGCCGCAGTGCGCGGTGTACAGGGCGGAAAGCGATGCGGCAACTGCGTGCTCTCGGTCCGACACGGCGAGCATCCAAAATGGAAATGATAGTTATTATTATACAAACAATGGCGGGTCCGGTTGGACAGGTTCCCCTGCCCGGCGGGACGCGCGCGCGAAACGTTCGCAAGCACCGCCGGCCAAAAAAAACGCACCCGAAGGTGCGTTGTTCATGCGGGCAGCGCCGGGATTCATGAACGCCCGGCCAGGCTGCCGCCGCCGTCCACGCCCAGGACCTGGCCGGTAATGAAGCCGGCGTCGTCCGACAGCAGGAAGGCAATTGCTGCCGCCACTTCGGCCGGCGTGCCCAGCCGCTTCATGGGCACCGATGCCAGCGCCCGCTTTTCGTTGTCGCTGCCGGCGGGCCGGGTGGCGCGGAACATTTCGGTTTCGATGGGGCCCGGCGCCACGGCATTGGCGGTGATGCCGTATTCGGCCAGTTCCAGCGCCCAGGTGCGCGTGCAGCCCACCAGCGCGCTCTTGGCGGCGGAATAGGCGGTGCGGTCCAGTGCGCCGTGGATGGAACGGCTGACCACGTTGACGATGCGCCCGGCGCGGCGGGCCTTCATGGATTCGATGAACGCCTGCGTCACCTGCACCGCCACGCGCACGTTCAAGTCCAGCACGTTGTACAGCGTGGCCAGGTCGATTTCGCCCAGGGGCTGCGGCGACACGATGCCCACATTGTTGACGACGGCGTCGACCGGGAATTTTTCGCGGATTTCGCGCAGGACTTCTTCGGTACGGCCGGCGTCGGCCAGATCACAGGCGTACAGGTACCCCGGAAAATCGACGTCGGCCGTGTTGCGCGCGATGCCCACCACATGACAGCCCATGTCGGACAACCGCTGAGTAAGCGCCCAGCCTATGCCTTTGGTGGCGCCCGTAATGAGCACACATTTGTCCTTCATGGGATGAAACCTCGCAGTCTGTTTTCTTGGTCAAAAACGGGCCCCTGAGCGCCCGGTTTTCAAAGTAGACACCATCCGGCGTCGTGTGTCTTGTAATTTGCGTAGCAATTCTTGCCCACCGGACGCGTCAGGCATCCCGGGTGACCGGGACCCGCGGGGCCAGGGCGCAGAGCAATTCGTAGCCGATGGTGCCGGCCGCGCTGGCGACCTCATCCACCGAGGGGCCGTCTTCGCCCCATAGGCAAACCGGCGAGCCAACGCCTGCGGACGGCACGGGCCCCAGGTCCACGACCAGCATGTCCATCGACACCCGGCCCAGCAATTGGGTACGGATGCCGGCGACCACGACCGGCGTGCCGGTGGAGGCGTGACGGGGGTAGCCGTCAGCGTAGCCGCAGGCCACGATGCCAATGCGCATGGCGCGTTCCGCGCGGAACAAGGCGCCATAGCCCACCGAGTCCCCGGCCTTGATTTCCTGGACGGCGATGATTTCCGAATTGAGCGACATGGCGGGCTTGAGCCCGAACGACGCGGCTTCGGCGTCCGCAAACGGCGACGCGCCGTAGAGGCAGATGCCCGGGCGCACCCAGTGCGACTGGCTCTCGGAGCCGACGGCGATGTCGGCAAAGCGCAAGGCGGCGGCCGAGTTGCAGACGCTGATCGCGCCCGGCAGCTTATGTGTCACCGAATTGAAGACGCTGAGTTGTTCGTTCACGCCCTGCGGCCCGTCCGCGCAAGCGAAATGGGTCATCTTGCCGACCGAGCCCAGCGTGCCCTGCTGTTGAAGCAGCATGGCGCGCTCGAAGGCGGCGGGAAAGGCCGCCGGGGTGAAACCGAGGCGGTTCATGCCGCTGTTGAGCTTGAGCATGATGTCCACGCGGCGCGACAGGCGGGCGCGGGCCAGCATGTCGAGCTGATCGCGTTGATGGACGGTGGTGCTGAGGTGGTAGCGGTCGACGATGTCCAGGTCGGAGGGGTTGAAGAACCCTTCGAGCAGCAGGATCGGCCCGCCCCAGCCGGCCTCGCGGCAGCGCACGGCCTCTTCGAGGTCGAGCATGGCCAGGCCCTGCGCCTTGGAAAAGCCGGCCACCGCCTGTTCGATGCCGTGTCCGTAGGCGTTGGCCTTGATGACGGCCCAGATCGATGGCGGCACCCCGCCGGCAGCGGCGGCGGTCTGGTCCAGGTGGCGGCGCACGGCGTCAAGGTTGTGCGCAAGGGCAGAAACGGAAACGGTAGCGGAGATTGGGCGCGGCATGGTGTGAGATCCTGTGGCGTCCAAGTCTAACTGATCCGGCGCCCCCGTCGGCAGGCGGTCAGATCAAGCGCGGGCGACTACTCTAAAATGAGACCGTTTTCCGCTTTGCGCCGTCTTTGCAGACCTGGTCTGTTCACAGGCTACTTTCCATGTCCATCGATCACTACGAGAATTTTCCCGTTGCCTCGCTGCTGCTGCCGCGCAGGCTTCGCGGCGCCGTGACCGATATCTACCGGTTCGCCCGCGCCGCGGACGACATTGCCGACGAAGGCAGCGCGACCGACGAGGAGCGCCTGGCCCAACTGGCCGCGTTCCGCACCGAGTTGCACCGCATCGGCGCCGAACCCGGCACGCCCCCGGCGCCCGGCCTGCCGCCCCTGTCCGACATCTTCGCGCCGCTGGCGCAGACGATCGCCCGGCACCAGTTGCCGATCACGCCCTTCTACGACCTGCTGTCCGCCTTCGAGCAGGACCTCACCGTCAAGCGCTACGAAGACTACCCTGCCCTCATGGACTACTGCAGCCGCTCGGCCAATCCGGTCGGGCGCCTGATGCTGCACCTTTTTGAAGCCAGCACGCCGCAGAACATCACCGAGTCCGACGCCATCTGCACGGGCCTGCAGCAGGTGAACTTCTGGCAGGACGTGCGGGTGGACTGGCACAAGCACCGCGTCTATCTGCCACAGGAAGACCTGCGCCGCCACGGCGTCTCGGACGAAGACCTGGCCGCCTGCCGCCTTACGCCCGCCTGGCGCGAGCTGATGGCCTTCCAGGTCGAACGCACGCGGGCGCTGCTACACTTCGGCGCTCCGCTGGCGCGCCGCCTGCCCGGCCGCATCGGCCTGGAGCTGCGCCTGGTGGTGCAAGGCGGGCTGCGCGTCCTGGAGCGGATCGAGGCGAGCGGCTACGATGTTTTCATGAATCGCCCCGAATTGGGCGCCAAAGACTGGGCCATCATGTTGTGGCGCTCCATCAAGTAACAGGCCGTGCCTAATGACCCCTGACGAGTATTGCCAGGAAAAAGCCGCCAAAAGCGGTTCCAGCTTCTACTATTCCTTCCTGTTCCTGCCTCCCGAGCGCCGGCGCGCCATCACGGCCCTGTACGCGTACTGCCGCGAAGTGGACGACGTGGTCGACGAATGCACCGATCCGTCGCTGGCGCGCATCAAGCTCGCGTGGTGGCGCACGCAGGTCGACCAGATGTTCGACGGCAAGCCCGATCACCCCGTGACGCGCGCACTTCAGCCGCATCTGGAGACCTGTTCGATCACCCGCGCCCGCCTGCTGGCCGTGATCGACGGCATGGAAATGGACCTGGACCAGACCCGCTACCTGGACTGGCCCGGCCTGCGCAAGTATTGCTGGCATGCCGCCGGCGTGGTGGGCGAGCTGTCCGCCGGCGTGTTCGGCTATTCCGATCCCAAGACGCTGGTGTACGCCGAAAAGCTGGGCCTGGCGTTCCAGATGACCAACATCATCCGCGACGTGGGCGACGACGCGCGCCGCGGCCGCATCTATATCCCGGTCAACGACATGCAGCAGTTCGAGGTCAAGGCCTCGGACATCCTGAATGGCGAGTATTCCGACCGCTTCAGCGCGCTGATGAAGTTCCAGGCCGACCGCGCCCGCGAGCTGTACCGCGAGGCGATGAGCAACCTGCCCGAGGCGGACCGCCGCGCGCAGCGGCCCGGACTCATGATGGCCGCCATCTACCACGCGCTGCTCGACGAGATCGAGCGTGACAACTGGCAGGTGCTGCACCAGCGCATTTCGCTCACGCCCCTGCGCAAACTCTGGCTTGCCTGGAAAACCTGGGTGGGCGGCGGACGCGGCCTGGTCCGCCGGTTGGCGCGGTGAAGGCGGCAGTCATTGGCGCGGGCTGGGCCGGGCTGGCGGCCAGCGTCGCCCTGCGTGAAGCTGGCGCGAAAGTCACGGTGTTCGAGGCCGGGCACACCCCGGGCGGACGCGCGCGACGCGTCTTTCACGACGAATTCGATGCACCGCTGGACAACGGCCAGCACCTCTTGTGCGGCGCCTACAAGGAAACCCTGGCGCTGATGCGCCGCGTGGGCCGCAACCCGGACGCCCTGCTGATGCGGCGCCCCTTGCGGCTTGCCAGCCTGGATGGGCGCTTTAACCTGTCCGCACCTCGCATTCCGGCGCCGCTGAACATGGCCCTGGCCGTGCTGCGTGCGCGCGGCCTTTCGTGGGGCGACCGGTTTGCGATGCTGCGCCTGATGCGCGGCTTGAAGACCATGTCCTGGACGCCGCCGCGCGACTGGACGGTGCTGCACCTCTTGCACTATCACGCGCAGTCCGACGTGCTGATCCGGCAGGTATGGGAACCGCTATGCCTGGCCGCGCTGAACACACCGATCGCCAAGGCCAGCGCCGTGCTGTTCGCCCGGGTGCTGCGCGACAGCCTGGCCGGCGCGCGCGAGGACAGCGATCTGCTTCTGCCCTGCACCGACCTGTCGGCGCTGTGGCCGGACGCCGCCGCCCGCCAGGTCACCATGCGGTATGGCAGCACGGTGCGCCAGCTGCATCCGTCAGCCGATGGCATCGACATCAACCAGGAACGCTTTGACGCCGCCGTGCTGGCCGTGCCGCCCACCTTCGCCGCGCGGCTGCTGGACGGCCCGCTACGCAAGGCCGGCGCCCCCGGGCTGCTCGATGCGCTCAAGGCCTTCGACTACCTGCCCATCGCGACGCTGAACATCCGCCTGGCAAGCCCGTGGCGCTTGCCCGAGCCGATGATGATGCTGCGTGAGGACGCGGCCCGCGGTCATGCCGGCCAGTGGGTGTTCGACCGCGCCCAGCTTGCCGGCGATACCAAGGCCGGCGAACTGGCGCTCGTAGCCAGCGCCGCGGTCGGCATGGGCGAACGCAACCGGCGGCAGGTGATCGAAGCCCTGATCGACCAGGTGGCCGAACAGGCCGCCGCGCATCCGCTCAGGCTGCCGCCGATGCCGGACGTGTCGGCCGCCGAACTCTTCATTGAAAAGCGCGCGACGTTCGCCGCGGTGCCAGGACTTATCCGCCCGCTGAACTCCACGCCGTGGCCCACGCTGGCGCTGGCCGGCGACTGGACCGACACGGGCTACCCCGGGGTGCTGGAAGGCGCCGTGCGCAGCGGCTTGCTGGCTGCCCGCGTGCTCAACCCCCGCGCGGACTGAAAAGGCCGGACGAATCGCGCGTCGCCCTCGCCTTGAAAAGGCCGGTCAGCCGGCCTGCTAGTCGAACAGGTCGGCTTGGCGCGGGTCCGCCGGGGCCAATTCATGGCCGATCTGCGCGGCGACATCGCGCAGGATGTTCTGCGCAAGATTGAAGGCGGTATTGGCCGCCGGCACGCCTGCATAGATGGCGTTCTGCAGCAGCACTTCCTTGAGTTCGTCGGGTGTCAGGCGCGAGGCATCCTGCACCGTCAGCGCGGCGCGCACGTGCAGCTCGAATTCTTCCCATCGGCCCAGCGACAACGTCACCGCCAGCACCATCATGCGCCGCGCCTTGTGCGGCAGGCCGGGGCGGCTCCAGATGTCGTGCCACGCGTAGCGCGTGATCATGTTCTGGTAGTCGGCAGTGAACGTAGTGGCGCGATCGAGCGATCGCTGCACCCATTCATCGCCCAGCACGGCGCGGCGGTTCGCCAGGCCGCGTTCGAAATCGTCTTGCCGGCTCATCAGGTCAATCTCCATTCGGATCGGGGGCTGGCGCGTGCAAACGATGCCGCGCCCGCCCCCGGAGGATCAATTCACCTGGATGTTATTGGTTTTCACGACCTCGGCCCAGCGGGACTGTTCCGCATCGACAAACTTGGCGAAATCGGCGGCGCTGCTGCCGACCGGCGTCAGGCCCAGCTTGGCGAGCTTCTCGCGGGTATCGGGACGCGTCAGCGCCTTTTGCACGAGTTCCTGCAGCTTGGCCACCACTTCCGGGCTGGTGCCAGCCGGCAGGAAGAAGCCGTTCCACTCGACCACGTTGAAGTTCTTGATGCCGGCTTCGCCCACCGTCGCCACATTGGGCAGTTCGGGCATGCGCTTGTCCGACGAGACCGCCAGCGCCTTCAACTTGCCGCCGCTGACGTAGTTCAGGCTGGACGCGGCGTTGGCGAAGTAGACGTCGACCTGACCGCCCATGACGTCCACGATGGCCGGTGCGCCGCCCTTGTAGGGCACGTGCACCATATCCAGGCCCGCATCCTTCTTGAGCAGCTCGGCGGCCATCTGCGCAAGGCTGCCCGGTCCATAGGACGCAAACGTCATACGGCCGGGCTTGGCGCGCGCGGCATCAATGAAGTCCTGCAGGTTGTTGAAGCTGGAGCCCGGCGCGGCCACCAGGATGTTGGGCACGCTGATGGCCTGCGAAACCGGGATGAAGTCTTTCTTGGCGTCGTAGGGCAGCTTGCGCAGCACCGGATTGATCGCGAAGGACGACGCGTCGAACAGCACCGTGTAGCCGTCGGGTTTGGCCCGCGCCACAAACGCCGCGCCGATGGAACCGCTGGCGCCGCCCTTGTTCTCGATCACCACGCTCTGGCCGGCGACCTCGCCCATGCCTTGCGCGATGATGCGCGCGGCGTTGTCCGCGCCGCCACCGGCGGAATACGGCACCACCACGGTGATGGGCTGCTCCGGATAACCGGCGGCGTTCGCGGTGCCAAACGTGGCGCCAAATGCGGTGGCCAGGCCGATGGCGGCTGCCAGCGGGCGAATGGCGGCCAGGGCCGTGCGACGGGTTTTCTTCATGTGTGCTCCTCGGATCTCCCCTGCGGGGATGTTCAATCGTTCAAGGGTCGTGGCGCGATCCGTCGTCAGACGGTCGCGATGGGGTTGACCGGCGCGCCCACCAGACCGGGCACGTACATGGGCGCCGCGGTCAGGAAGAAGGCATGCCGGCCGTGCTGGCGCAACCATTGCGCCAGCGGGGTCAGGTGCCAGAGCTCGCCCAAGGGCAGGCCCAGCTTGAAAAGACATTGCTCGTGCAAGGGCAGCAGCGCGCCCTTGCCCGCGTCCAGGTGATGGTTGCGCAGCTCGACCGCATGGTTGTCGGCGGCAATGGCCGCGATGCGGCTGTCCTTGATCCACGCCAGCAGGTCCGCATCCGCGCCGTCCAGCACGCAGCAGCTGGTCTTCAGCCGCTCCTGCGCGTCATCGCCCAGCGTCAACGCCAGGTCGGCCAGGCCGGTATGCAGGCACAGCACATCGCCGGGCCGGACCTCGACGCCATCGGCCCGCATCACGTCCATCAGATCGCGGTGGGATACCTTGCGCTGCGCATCGCCAAAATGCGCGCGCAGGTCCACCATGACGCCGCGTCCCTGGATGCCGTGGCGCGCCATCGGCGCAATCGACAGGTCGCGCGTGCCGGTAAAGCCTTCGGCTGCGGGCTCGCTGACCGTGAAGCCGTTGTAGCCGGTGGGCTGCGGCTGGCCCGTGCCGTGCGCGTCATACATGGAACCCACGTGGCCCAGCGCGTCCCATTGCGTGGAATATTGCGGCGACAGCGTGACGCGGTCATCGCTGATGACGTCGGTGGCGCCCGGCACGTCGCGGTCCAGCGGATAGCGGTAGACCGGCACGCCGTTCTTTTCGGCCGGCTGGATCACCGGCCCCTTGCGGCGCGGATTGAGCACTGGCGCGCGCGGCACGGTCAGCGGCAGGCTCAGCGAGAACGACATCCCCGTGCGGATCTCGGCGACGGCGGCCAGGCGCGCCTGGCTGTCCAGATGGTTCAGCGTGCCCAGCTGGTCTTCCGGGCCGAAATCGCCCCAGTTCGATCCATCCGGACGGCGCAGATACCGTTGCGCTGCATTCATGATTTGTGTCTCCTCGCCCTTTTTGCCGGACGATGCTTTTGATGTTTGTTACGGCTTATTGCACCACGGAGGCGTGCAGCAAGTGGTCGATTTCGTCCGCGGTGTATCCCAGGGCGGACAGAATTGTGCGGCTGTGTTCGCCCAATCCCGGCGCGGCGCGTCCGGCGGCATCTTGTCCGGCTTCATGGGCGGCTGCTTGCGCGCCATCCTGCACGGCGCCGCCGAAGTGCGCCCATTGCGCCAGCCCGAGATAGTTACCCGCCTGCTCGCTGCGATAGGGGCGCATGAATCCCATCGCCTCCACCTGCGGGTGGTCGAACATGTCTTCAACAGGCCGGACCTCCGCGCACGGCACGCTCTGGCCGAAGCGCTCAGCCCATTCGCGTGCCGACGCCCGCGCCAAGGCCTGGCGTACCAGCGGCACCAGCACTGCCGCCTGCGCGGCGCGCTTTTTCACCGTGTCGTAATCGGGATGATCGGCCAGATCGGGCAGGTCCAGATGGCCGCACAGCGCGCGCCAGAAATGCGGCGTATTGGCCGAGATGTAGAGATGGCCTTCGCGCGTGGGATGGATGCCCGTGATCCCGCCCGAGCGCATGTCGCGTTCGATGCGGCGCGGTTCGCCCTCGGCCCACACCAGACGGGCCGACTGCATCGCCAGCGCGCTGCCCAGCAGCGAGACTTCGATGGCCTGCCCCCGCCCGGTTTTCTCGCGCTGATAGAGCGCGGCGGACACACTATTGGAGATCAGCGCGGCGCCGTAGTAGTCGACCACCGATCCGTACAGCACTTCCGGCGGGCCATCGGGCTTGGCTTGCGCCGCGCACATCCCCGTCATGGACTGCAGCACCTGGTCGTAGCCGGCGTGGCGCGCCATCGGACCGGCCGCGCCATAGCCCGTCATCGCGCAATAGATCAGGCGCGGGTTGATGGCGGCCAGCGTCGCGAAGTCGATGCGCAGACGTTCCGGAACGCCCGGCCGGAAGTTGTGGACCAGCACGTCGGCCTCGCGCACCAGCCGGACCAGCACCTCGTAGCCTGCCGGGTCCTTCAGGTTCAGGCACAGGCCGCGTTTGTTGCGATTGATGCCCAGAAACGCGCGGCTCTCGGCCGGCAGCGTCGACGGGTACTTGCGCAGGTTGTCGCCTTCGGGTGGTTCGACCTTGATGACGTCCGCGCCCATGTCGCCCAGCAGCGCGCAACCGTAGGGGCCCGCGATGTAGGCGCTCAGATCCAGGACCTTGACGCCGGCCAGCGGCAGTTGACCCGGGGTTTCAAATTCCATCATGCAATTCATCCGATAAATGGCTCGGCCGCGCGTCGCGCAGACCGGTTCAGGCGGCCCGCCCGGCCGCCAGCAATACGTCGCGGGCGCGGCGCACGAAAGGCGCATCGATCATCTTGCCGTCAAGCAAAAAGGCGCCCACGCCCGCCTGGGCCTCGCTCGCCGCAACGATCCGTTCGGCCGCGCCGATCTCTTCGGCGCTGAACCCGAACACCTCGTTGGCGATGGCGACCTGGCTGGGATGCACGCAGGATTTGCCCAGGAAACCGAGGGATCGCGCCAGCTGCGCTTCAGCGCGAAAGCCTTCGCCGTCGCGCACCCGGGCATAGGCGGCGTCCATGGCGTACTTGCCCGCGCAGCCGGCGCCAAGGCGCAACGCCAGCATCACCGCGCGCAGCGTTTCGGGCTGGTAGCGGTCGATGCCCAGCGGTTCAAACAAGTCGGCCAGACCCAGTTGCAGGCCGGCAACGCGCGGATGCGCCGCCGCCAGCTCGGCCGCGCGCGCCAGCGCCTGCGGCGTTTCCACGGTGACCAGCAGTTCGCCCTCGAAGCCGGCCTGCGCGGCGCGCGCCGCGGCCTCGCGGAGCGCATCGGCGGACTCGACCTTGGGCAGATTCACCATGTCGATCGGCAAGCCGCCCAGCGCATCCACGTCTTCGGGGAAATACGACGTGTCCGCCGCATTGACGCGGACGATAATTTTCTTGGGATGTTCCGATTGCGCCGCCCGGAAAGCCGGCGAGGCCAGCCAGTCGGCCAGCGCTTGGCGCGCCGCTGGCTTGCGCGCGGGCGCGACGGCGTCTTCCAGATCGAAAGACAGCGCATCTGCTTCGCTGGCCAGGGCTTTGTCGAATAGTTCCGGGCGCGACGCCGGCACAAAAAGCTTGCTTCTCATTGTGGTCTCCTGGGCGCATTGTGATCGCGCGGGCGCTTGCCAGGGGAAAGCGGGCATACGATAAAAAGATAGAATTCCTATCATCATGAATACCGACTTCCTGCACACGCTATCCGCCGTCGCCCAGCACGGCTCCATGGCCGAGGCCGCGCGCCGCCTTGGCTTGACGCACGGCGCCGTGGCGCAGCAGGTGCGCAAACTGGAACAGGAACTGGGGGTGCCGCTGGTCGCGCGCGCCGGGCGCACCGTGCACCTGACGGCCAAGGCGATCGAGCTGATCGGACCGATGCGCGAGGTCCTGGAGCGGATCGAAAAGATCCGGTACCTGGCGCGGTCCGGCGAGATGATGGGCGAGCTTCGGCTGGGCGCCGGCAACACGGCGCTGAACTCGATGGTGCCGGCCATTCTGGAACACCTGGTCGGACGCCATCCGCTCATCAGCGTGGAGATCCAGCCCGGGCATTCCGCCCGCTTCTATCCGGCCATCGAAAGCGGCGAGCTGGACGCCGCCATCGCGCTGGAGGCGCCCTACCCCCTGTCCAAGAGCCTGGGCTGGCAGTTGCTGCGCGAAGAACCCTATGTGCTGGCGGCCGCCCCGCGCCATGCGGGCCGGCACCCGCATAGCCTGCTGACCGCGGAGCCGTTCATCCGCTATCAGCGCAGCGACTGGAGCGGACGCCATGTCGACGACTACCTGCGCCGCGTCGGCATCACGCCGCGCGACCGGTTCGAATTGAACGCGATCGAATCGATCGCGGTCATGGTGAGCCGGGACCTTGGCGTGGCGATCCTGCCCCAGTCCACCAACGGCACGATCGAACGGCTGGGCCTGTTGGCCCTGCCGCTGCCCGAGCACTGCGAGCCGCGCCGCTTCGGGCTGATCTGGTCGCGCGTGTCGCCGCGCCTGGCGCTGATCCAGGCTTTCCGGGACATTGCCATCATGGAGTACGCCAAGGCGCCAGGAACGGGCAACGCGCCGCCGCAGTGACCGCAGGTAGGGCAAACGCGCTGGCGCGCCCCGTGCAGTCTTCCTATACTTGTATTGTCCTCAATACAACATATCAGGAGACAACTCATGCCGGGACTGCATCGAATCGCCGCGGGCTGCGCGCTATTGGCCGCATGCGCCATGCCGCTGGCCCCCGCCCTTGCCCAGAACGACGCCATCAGGCTGGTGGTGGGCGCGCCGCCGGGCGGCACGACCGACACCGTGGCGCGCAGCATCGCGCAGCACATGGCGCTGGACCTGAAACGCCCCGTGGTGGTCGAAAACAAACCGGGCGCGGGCGGCAACATTGCCGCGGACTACGTGGCCAAGAGCAATCCCGACGGGAACACCTTGCTGGTCACGTTCACCAGCTTCTCCATCAACGCGACGCTCTACCGGAACCTGCCCTTCGACCCCGTGGCCGATTTCACGCCCATCAGCATGCTGGCCAACGTGCCCAGCGTGCTGGTCGTGCGCAAGGATTTCCCGGCGCGCACCATGCCAGAGTTCGTCACGCTGGTGAAGGGCAGCCCCGGCAAGTACACGATGGCGCTGGGGGCGATCGGATCCTCTCTGCACATGGCCGGCGAGCGCATGAAGATGATGGCGGGCCTGGACATCCTGAACGTGCCGTACAAGGGCACGGCGCCCGCCATCACCGACCTCTTGGGCGGCCAGGTGGACATGATGTTCGCCAGTTCGCTCAATGCGCTGCCGCACATCAAGAGCGGCGCATTGCGCGCGCTGGGGGTGTCCAGTCCGAAGCCGCTGCCGCAGTTTCCCGGCGTGCCGCCCATCGGCGATACCATCACGGGTTTCGAATCGAACGCGTGGTTCGCGCTCTTCGGTCCCGCGAAGCTCCCGGCCGACAAGCTGGCGGCGCTGAACGCGGCCGCGCGCAAGGCCGTCGATACGCCGTCGTTCCGCAAACTGCTTGAGGGCGAGGCCGCCACCGCCGTGAGCAGCAGCCCGCAGGAACTGGACGAGTTCGTGCGCCAGGACATCGCGCGCTACGCCGAGATCGTCAAGTTCACCGGCGCGACCGTCGACTGAACCCCAACCAGGAGCTCCCATCGTGCCCGCCAGCCCGCTGCCGCTTTATCACAAGGTCTATCTGCTGCTGAAGCAACGGCTGGAAGCGGGCGGATTCGCCACGGACAGCGCCATGCCGGGCGAAAACGCGCTGGCCGCCGAATACGGGGTGTCGCGCCTGACGATCCGGCGCTCGCTCGACGCGCTGGCGTCCGATGGCCTCATCGAGCGGCGTCAGGGGCGCGGCACCTTTGCCCTCGCGCCCGCCACGTTCGGGGCGCCGCAGCACGGCGCGGGCATCGACGCGCTGATGGCACACCTGGCCCGCATGGGCATGCACACCCAGGTGCGCCTTTTGGAACTGGACACCGCGCCGGCCACGCCGCTGGTGGCCGCGCGCCTGGAACTGCCGCCGGGCGCGCTTGTGCAGCGCGCCGTGCGCGTGCGCAGCCACGAAGGACAGCCGTTCTCGTACCTGACCACGTTCGTGCCGGACGACATCGGCCGGCGCATCCGCCGCAAGGACCTGGGCGCCAAACCCCTGCTCGCCATCTTCCGCGATCTGGGCGTGCACGTGGCGCGGGCCGAGCAATCGATTTCGGCCGTGCTGGCCGAACCCGGCATCGCCGAGCTTCTGGACGTGCCGGTGGGGTCGGCCCTGCTCAGCCTGCATCGCGTGGTGCGCGATGCTTCCGGCCGGCCGGTGGAATGGCTGCATGCGCGCTATCGGCCGGACCGCTACGAATACCGCATGGACATGCAGGCGCACGACATGCCCGGCCAGCCCACGTGGCTGCCCGCGCCCGCCGCCACGCCCTCGGACGGCGCCTGAGCGCCGCAGGTGGTGCCGGCTAGCGCAGCAGGCTGACCGTGGCCAGACCCGCCGCCGTCAGCGCCAGCGACCCAGCCAGGCTGAATCCGGCGTAGCTCAGCGCGCTGACGTACGCCCCGCGTTCCAGCATCGCCACGGTTTCCGCCGAAAAGGTCGAGAACGTGGTCAGTCCGCCCATGAAACCCGTGATGGCCCCCAGCCGCACCCAGGCCGGCCATTCCGGGTGCCCGGCCACCAGCGCCAGCGCCACGCCCACCAGGTAGCCGCCCGCAAGATTCACCGCCATCGTGCCCCACGGCCAGGAGCCGGCATTGAGCCAAAGGCCCATCAGCCAGCGGGCCCAGGCGCCCAACATGGCGCCCAGGCCCACGGCCAGGAAATTCAGGGGAACCAGCGTTTGATAAGCGGACATGGAGCTCAGGCGTTGCCGTGTTGTTTGAGGCGCAGGGAAAAGACCAGCAGCAGTATGCCGAAAAACACGGCGTAGATGCCGATGACCCACACCAGCGCCAGCGCGCCGGCGCCCGGCTGCATGATCAGCATGGCGCCGAAGATCACCGAAACCAGCCCGGACAGGCCCAGCAGCCATTCGTTGCGGATGGCCTTGCGAAAGCGCACGGCCGCGATGATCTGGAACACGCCCGCCACGATCGCCCAGATGGCGATGATGTAGAGCAGGATCAGCGCGGTAAGGCCCGGCCACAGAAAGGTGACGATGCCGGCCGCCACGCCCAGCAGGCCCACGACGATCAGCGCCCACAACGGCTTGCCGTTGTCCCGGATGCGGAACCCGGCGATCAGCGCCAGCACGCCGTCCACCAGCGCAAAGGCGCCCCACACCAGCACCAGCGCCGACAAGGTAATGGCCGGCATGAACATGGCCATGAACCCGAACAGGATGGCGACGACGCCGCGAAGCGCCACCCACCCCCAATGACGACCGATTTGATCCACGACTTGCTGTTGCAGCATGACGACCTCCGGTGATTGCAAAGGGTGGCCTATCTTAGCCCCGCCGGGCGGCGGGCGCACCGGGCGGCACGCGTTCAGCTGTTGTTCAGCTTTTGTTCAGACTCCGCGCAGCAGGCATTTCGGCCCGAAATCGATTGAAATTTTCGCGTGCGCAAAGGCCGGGCTTTTTTAAGAGTAATTCTCATTAAATGTTAGAATCCGCCCCGCTTCCCGCCTGATATTCCATGGACACCCAACCCGCTCCCCGACGCCGCGCCTACTGGCTCAAGACCCTGCATCAGTGGCACTGGATCAGCGCTGCGCTCTGCATGGTGGCGATGCTGCTCTTCGCCGTGACGGGGCTGACCCTGAACAACGCGTCGCACATCGAATCGAAGGCCGTGGTGACCAGCCGCGAGGTCCGCCTGCCCGACACCGCGCTCCAGCAGCTTGCCGCCACGCCCACGCAGAAAAAGGCGCCCCTGCCCCCCGCCGTCGCCGCCTGGCTGGACGACGCGCTGGACGCCTCGACGGCCGGCAGGCCCGCCGAATGGTCGGACGGCGAAATCTATCTGTCGCTGCCCCGCGCGGGCGGCGATGCCTGGCTTTCCATCGACCGCGCCAGCGGCGACGTGGAATACGAGCGCACCGACCGCGGCTGGATCTCGTACCTGAACGACCTGCACAAGGGCCGCAACACGGGCCTTGCCTGGAGCTGGTTCCTGGACATCTTTGCCGTCGCCTGTCTGGTGTTTTCGCTCACTGGCCTGGTGCTGCTCAAGATGCACGCCGGCAACCGCAGCGCGACCTGGCCGATGGTGGGCCTGGGTCTCGTGATTCCGCTGGTGCTGGCGCTGCTTTTCATCCATTGATTCCATCGATACGCCCTGGAGATTTCCATGCGCAAGTTGCTGTTGCCGGCGCTGCTCGCCGGCCTGATCGCCCGAACCGCCCACGCGGCAGACATCGGCCTGTCCATCGAGGTGCCGCGTCTGGACGTGGCCGAATACCACCGCCCTTACGTGGCGATCTGGATCGAGAACCCCGACCAGAGCGTGGCGGCCGACCTGGCGGTCTGGTACGACGTGGCCAAGAAAAACAACGAAGGCACCGAATGGCTCAAGGACATGCGCCAGTGGTGGCGCCGCAGCGGCCGCAACCAGCAGTTCCCGGTGGACGGGGTCAGCGGCGCGACCAAGCCCGTGGGCAAGCACGCGCTGTCCTTTGACGCGGCCAGCAAGCCCCTGGCGCAGCTAAAGCCCGGGCAGTACGCCGTGGTGGTCGAAGCCGCGCGCGAAGTGGGCGGCCGCGAACTGGTGCGCATCCCCTTCCAGTGGCCGCCGCAAAAGGCCGAGCAACTGGCCGCGCGCGGCGAACACGAACTGGGCGCCATCGCGCTCGACCTCAAACCCTGACCCTGTCCTAAAGGAACGCAACGATGAAAACCGCCGCCAAACTGGCCGCCGCGCTGGCGCTGTGCCTGCCCTTTGCCGCCCACGCGCATGACGTCTGGATCGTGCCGTCCTCCACCGTGCTGTCGGGCACCGATAGCTGGATCACCGTGGACGCCGCCGTCGGCAACGACAAGTTCTACTTCAATCACGCGCCGCTGCGCCTGGACGGCCTGACCGTGACCGCGCCGGACGGCAATGCCGCCGAAGCCGAGAACATCAATCGAGGCAAGCTGCGCAGCACCTTCGATCTGCAGCTCAAGCAGGCCGGCACCTACCGCGTGGCCGTGGTCAACGACGGCGTGTTCGCACGCTGGAAGGAAGACGGCAAGAACAAGCGCTATTTCGGCAAGGCCGACGGACTGGCGCAGGCCGTCCCGGCCAAGGCCGATGAGCTTGAAGTGTCGCAAAGCCTGGGCCGCGTCGAAACCTTCGTGACCGCGGGCAAGCCGTCGGCAGTCAAGCCCGTGGGCCGCGGCCTGGAGCTGGCGCCGGTGACGCACCCGAACGACCTCTTCACGGACGAAGCCGCCACGTTCCAGATGCTGCTCGACGGCCAGCCCGCCGCGGACCTGGACGTGACCGTCGTGCCCGGCGGCAGCCGCTATCGCGACAAGGTCGGCGAGATCGCGGTCAAGACCGGCAAGGACGGCAAGTTCTCGGTCAAGTGGCCGCAGCCCGGCCTGTACTGGATCGAAGCCGGCATGGAAGACGCCAAGGTCACCGTGCCGCAGGCCAAGAAGCGCCGCCTGTCGTACGCGGGCACCGTCGAAGTCCTGCAACCGTAAGGCAGCGGCGCGCGTGGCCAATGCCCCTTCCTATGCGCCGCGCGGCGCGGCGGCGCCCGCCGTTCGCATCGCCTATGGCGCGATGCCCGCGCACCCGGCCGCATTGGCCGGCGCCACCATGGGCACCACGTGGTCCGCGCGCATGGCGTTGCCCGCAGGCGTGGCCGACGCGGCGGCGCGGCAAGCCATCCAGGCCGCGCTGGACGAAGTGGTCGCGCAGATGAGCACATGGGAGGCGGACGCCGACATCAGCCGCTACAACCGCGCCGCGCCTGGCTGGCAGACGCTGCCGGCCGAATTCTTCCATGTGCTGCGCCATGCGCTGATGCTGGCCCAAGACAGCGGCGGCGCCTACGACCCCACCGTGGGACCGCTGGTCAATGCGTGGGGCTTCGGTCCGCACCAGCGCGCCTTCGAACCGCCCTCGCCCGCCGCCATCCAGGCGGCGCGCGAGCGCTGCGGCTGGCAACGTGTGCCGCTGGACGAAGACCGCGGCGCGGCGTGGCAGCCCGGCGGCGTGTATCTGGACCTGTCGTCCATCGCCAAGGGCTTCGGCGTGGACCGCGCGGCGATGGCGCTCGATGCCCTGGGCATCACCGATTACCTGGTCGAAGTCGGCGGCGAATTGCGCGCGCGAGGCAAACGCCCCGACGGACAGCCGTGGCGCGTGGCCATCGAGGTGCCGGACGCCAGCGACGACCATGCGCTGGCCTTGCCGCTGGAGAACTGCAGCATCGCCACGTCCGGCGACTACCGGCGCCACGCGGGCGACGGCGATGCGCGCTATGCCCATACCATCGACCCGCGCACCGGCCGGCCGGTGCGCCATGCGGTGGCGTCCGTGACGGTGCTGCATCCTGTCTGCATGCAGGCCGACGCGCTGGCCACCGTGCTGACGGTGCTGGGCGACACCGATGGACTGGCCTACGCGCGCCGCCATGGCCTCGCGGCGCTTTTCATTCTGCGCGGGGAAGACGCCTGGCGCGTCGTGGCCACGCCGCAGTTCGAGGCGCTGGCCCTTGCGCCCTGAATGCTGATGCCTCATACCCGGTTGATTGCAGCGGCGTGCGTGGTGCTGGCCTGGCTGCTGCTGTGCCTGTGGGCCTGGCGGCGCGCCCGTCGCCAAGACGCGCAACATGCAATGGCGCTGCAGGCCCTTGGCGCCCCCGCGCCCGAAGACGCCCTGCTGGTCGCCTATGCCAGCCAGACCGGCTATGCCGAGTTCCTGGCCACGCAGACCGCGGAATCGCTGCGCGCCGGCGGCCTGACCGTGCGCGTCGCCTCGCTGGACCAATTGGATATTGCACGGCTGGCGGCGTACCGGCGCATGCTGTTCGTCGTCAGCACCTACGGCGAAGGCGATCCGCCTGACGCGGCGGCCGCCTTTGCCGGCATGATGCAAGCCACGCCGCACGGCGCCGCGCTGGCGGGCGCGCGTTACGCAGTGCTGGCGCTGGGCGATAGTGAATACGCGCAGTTCTGCGGCTTCGGCCACCGGCTGGACGACTGGCTGCACGCGCACGGCGCGGCGCCGCTCTTCGACCTGGTCGAGGTGGACAACGACGACGCGGCCGCGCTGCGTCATTGGCAGCATCACCTGGGATTGCTGGCGGGCCGCAGCGACCTGCCCGACTGGGAAGCGCCGGCATACGACACCTGGCGCCTGGCCGGCCGGACGTTGCTCAATCCCGATAGCCAGGGCGGCCCCTGCTACCTGCTGACGCTGACGCCGCCTGCCGGCAGCCCCGCGGCATGGCAGGCGGGGGACATCGCCGAGATCGGCCCCCGGCGCGAACGCGGCGGCGAACTGCAGGCGCATCGCGAATACTCCATCGCTTCATTGCCCGCTGACGGCGCCATCGAACTGCTGGTGCGCCAGATGCGCGGCGCGGACGGCGCGCTGGGGCTGGGCAGCGGCTGGCTCACGCACATTGCGCAGCCCGGCGACGACATCGCGCTGCGCGTGCGCGCCAACCGCAATTTCCATCCGCCCGAGGACGGCCGCCCGCTGATCCTGATCGGCAATGGCACGGGCTTGGCCGGCCTGCGCGCGCTCATCAAGGCGCGCCGCGCGGCCGGCCACCTTCGCAATTGGCTGGTTTTTGGCGAGCGCAATGGTGCTCACGACCGGTTCTGCGGCGACGAGAGCGACGCGTGGTTGCAAGACGGCACGTTGGCGCGCGTGGATTGGGTGTTTTCGCGCGACCAGGCCGAACGCCGCTACGTGCAGCATTGCCTGCGCGAACAGGCCGGCGCCCTGCGCGACTGGGTGGACGCAGGGGCCGCCGTGTATGTCTGCGGCAGCCTGCAAGGCATGGCGGGCGGCGTGGATGCCGCGCTGCGCGAGATACTGGGCGAGGACCGCCTGCAGGCGCTGCAGCATGCCGGGGGCTACCGGCGCGACGTGTACTGAACGCGCGCCGAATTGCCCGGACCGGTTACTGCAGCTTGATCTGCGCGCGGTCGATCACCGTCTTCCAGCGATCGCGTTCGGTGCTGATCTGCTCGCCAAACTGCGCCGGCGTGTTGCCCAGCGGAAACGCGCCCGTCTCTTCCATCTTTGCGGCGGTCGCCGGGTCGCGCACCGCGCGGGCAAAGGCATCGGCCAGCTTGTCGCGCACGTCGGCCGGCATGTTGGCCGGACCCACCACGCCGTACCAGGCCGTCACGTCGTAATCCTTGTAGCCTTGCTCGGCAAAGGTCGGCACGTCCGGCAGGCGCGGGTTGCGCGCCGTGCCGGTGATCGCCAGCGCCTTTAGATGATTGCTCTTGACGTAGGGCAGCGACGACGGGAAATTGTCGAAGATCACCGGCACCACGCCGCCCACCGTGTCGGTCAGCGCAGGCGCCGAACCGCGGTACGAAATGCTGTTCATCTTGCCGCCGATGATCTGCAGGAACCAGATCATGCCCAGGTCGTTCACGCCGCCCGCCCCCGCATTGGCGTAGCCGTCCTTGCCGGGATTGGCGCGCACGTGAGTCACGAATTCGGCCAGCGTCTTGGCCGGAAAATTCGGATTCACGCTGAGGATGTTGGGGCTGGTCACCAGGTTGCTGATGGGCGTGAAGTCCTTGACCGGGTCATAAGCCAGGTTGGGAAACAGGTGCGGCGCCGTGCCGTGCGTGCTGACGGTGGCCAGCCCCACGGTGTAGCCGTCCGGCTTGGCGCGCGCCGTGGCGGTCATGCCGATGGTGCCCGACGCGCCGGTGCGGTTTTCGACCACGATCTGCTGGCCCAGGATCTCGCCCGCCTTGGCGGCGGCCACGCGGCCGACGATATCCGTGGGGCCGCCCGCCGGGAACGGCACGATCAGCGTGATGGGGCGGTCGGGAAAGGCAGCGTGGGCGGCCGGCAGCGCGGCGGCCAGCGCCAGGGCGGCGCAAGTCTTGCGGAACATGATGGTGGGTCTCCTGGAACGGCTGTTGTTATGAAAGGGGTTGCGCCGCGGCCGGATCGCGGCGAAGGATGCGGCCAGGCCGCGGCATGTTTGCCGCGGCCGGAAACACGGGTGTGCCATTGACCAGCACGTGCGCCACGCCATCGGATGCCAGCGTCGGCGCCTCCCACGTGGCGCGGTCGATCACCGTCTCGGCATCGAACACCACGATGTCGGCCCATGCGCCCACGGCGATTCGGCCACGGTCCGTCAGGCCGAAAACGCGTGCGGGCAACGCGGTCATCTTGGCCACGGCCGCCTCCAGCGTCACCAGCCGGGCCTCGCGCACATATCTGCCCAAGACCCGCGTGAAGCTGCCCCACAGCCGGGGATGCGGATGCGCGTCGTTCGGCAGGCCGTCGGAGCCCACCATGCAGCACTCATGCTGGAAGATGCGGCGCACTTCGTTCTCGTCCATTGCGAAATAGATCGCGCCCGCCGGGCACAAGCGTTCGGCCGCCGTCGTTTTGTCGCACCCCCAGCGCGCCGCGATATCGCTCAGATATTCGCCGTTGCACTCGGGGTGGGGGGTCGACCACGTGATGCGGATGTCGTCGATGGTGTCGGCGCGCTCGGGGATCAGGATGGTCGAGCTGCCGGGATACGGGTAGATGTCCAGCGCCACGTCCACGCCCTCGGCGCGGGCGCGGTCGATGTTGGCAAGCGTGGCGGCGCTTTTGCCCCAATTGCGCGGCATCATGCATTTGTGATGCGACAGCACGGTGGCGCAGCCGGTGTTGCGGCCGATGCTCAGCACCTCGTCCACGGCGGCCTCGAGCGCGTCGCCTTCGTTGCGGATATGGCTGGTGTGCATCGCGCCCCGTGCCGCCGCTACGCGCGCCAGACCTTCCAGTTCGGGCGGTTGCGCCACGCCCCCTGGCTGATAGGCCAGGCCGGTGCTAAAGCCCACCGCGCCGACGTCCAGCGCGTCGGCCAGCATGCGCTGCATGGATTCCTGTTCGGCAGGGGTCGGTTGCGCCGCCGGGTCGCGCATCGCGGCAAGGCGCAGATTCGCGTGCCCCACCAGCGCGGCCACATTGATCACCGGCTGGCGCTCGCGCAATTCGTCGAAGTAGGCCTGCATGCTGGCGAATAACGGCGTCTCGCCCAGCAGCGCCAGCGCGGCCGCGGTATTGCCGGGCAGCGGTGCGGGCGCGCCGCTTACCCCACAGTTGCCCACCACCACCGACGTGACGCCCTGGCTGGTTTTCCAGGCAAGGTCCGGCTTTTCCACGAACATCAGATCGTCATGGCCATGCACGTCGATGAAGCCGGGCGCCACGATCTTGCCGGCAGCGTCCACGCGCCGGGCGGCCTTGACTGCCGACAGGTCGCCGATAGCCACGATGCGTTCACCCGCCACGCCCACGTCGGCGCGCTGGCGCGGACCGCCCAGCCCGTCGATGAGCCAGCCGCCTTCGATGATCAGATCCAGAGTGCCCTGCATGGTGTTCCTGCCTTGATGAAGGCCCTAGTATCGTCGGCGCGATCAATCTGGAAAAATTGTTTTTATTGATCCATCTATCGCGTTTTGAAATGCATCGTCTACCCAAGCACGTCACGTTGAAGCACCTGACCGCGTTCGTCGCGGTGGCGCAGGAATCCAGTTTCACGCACGCCGCCAAGCGTCTGTTCCAGACGCAGTCGTCGGTTACCAGCCTGGTGCGCCAGCTTGAAGACGCGCTCGGCACGCAGCTCTTCGCGCGCACCAGCCGGCGCGTGCTGCTGACCCCGGCTGGTGAGGAATTCCTGCCGCGCGTCATGCGGCTGCTGGCCGATTTTGACGGCGTGATCGAGGACGTGGTGCGTTTTGGCGCGCTGGAACGCGGGCGGGTGGGCGTGGCCGCCGCGCCGTCCGCCATCACGCAGCTCATCGCGCCAGCGGCCGCCGTGTTCGCGGCGCAGTATCCTGCGGTGCGCGTGTATCTCAGCGACGACAACTCCGGCCGCATCCAGCGCAAGGTGGCCGCGCGCGAGGTCGATTTTGGCCTGACCAGCCGCTGGGCCGACGCGCCCGGACTGCAGTTCGACGCCTTGCTGGAGGACCGCTTTGGCGTGCTATACCGGCAGGACGACGCCAGCCTGCGCCCGGGCCGCGACGGCGCGATGCGCTGGTCCGATCTGGCCGGCCGCAAGCTGGTGGGCGTGGTGGATGAAACAGGGATCATGGCGCTGCTGCGCGCCCGCGCGGACCTGCCGATCGAGGCCGCGGCGCCGTTCTATGAAGCGTCCAGCACCACGTCGCAGGCGGCGCTGGTCAAGGCGGGCATGGGCGTGGCGCTGCTGCCGGCATTGGCTGCGCAGCGCGTCATGGAACCGGGCCTGGCCTACGCACTGCTGGCGCGGCCAACCGTGGTGCGCACGCTGTGCATCATCCGCAACAAGGAATACCCGCTGAGCCCGGCGGCACAGGCATTGATCGCGGCCATCCACGGCTACCTGCGAACGGCTCAGCTACCCCCGGGCTGCCGCCGACTATCTGCGGGGCGGCAGAAGCACTAATCGAGCCAATGGGTGTCTGACACCCTCACTTCGCGCGCAGCTTTTCCTCCAGCGCAGCCAATCCCGCCGCGAACACGTTCTGTCCCACGGCCTCGGCCACATCGCTGAGCCGCGCGCCTTCCACGCGGAAGTCGGCCCACCACTGCACCAGCGTGCCGCCGCCCTCGGTGATGGGGTGCAGCGATACGCCCGCGACGTAGTCGCGCATGGGCAGGTCGGTTTCGATGATCGAGTACCGCAGTGCGGTGTTGGGATCGTCCAGCATCAGCAGCTGCTCACGCACGAAGCCGGACGGCTTGAGCGTCAGGTGCCGCACCGAGCCCACGGCGTCGTGGCGGCCGCCCTCTTCCAGGCGGCTTTGCGCCACGCCGGGATGCCAGCCCCCAAGACCATTGAAGTCGCGGAACAACGGCCAGACCTTGTCCAGCGGCGCGTTGACGATGGCGGTGATGTGTACGGTGTGCGGCATACGGGCTCCGGCGGACGCGATGCGCGTCGAATCAGGGGGAAACTGCGGCAATGCGGATCAGAAGGTCAGGTTCTTGAATTCACGCGTGGCGGCCGTCAGGGCCTGTTCGGTCGGCAGGCGCTCCATCGAGCTGGCGCCGTAGAAGCCGTGGCAATGCTTGCAGGCGCGCAGCACGTACGCCGCATCCTCGGGCATTGCAATCGGACCGCCATGGCAAAGCACGATGATATCCGGGCGCACGGCCAACGCGGCCTCGGCGATACGGTCGATGGCGCCCACGCAATCGTCCAGGGTCAGGGCAGTTTCGGCGCCGATGGACCCGCCGGTGGTCAAGCCCATGTGCGCCACGATGATGTCCGCGCCCGCGCGGGCCATGGCCACAGCGTCGTCCTCGTTAAAGACATACGGCGTCGTCAGCATTCCCTTTTGGTGCGCCAGGCGGATCATGTCCACTTCCAGCGCGTACCCCATGCCCGTCTCTTCAAGATTGGCGCGGAAGTTGCCGTCGATGAGGCCGACGGTGGGAAAGTTCTGCACGCCGGCGAAGCCCTGGCGCTTCAGATCGTCCAGGAAGACATCGAAATCGCAGAAGGGGTCTGTGCCGTTCACGCCGGCCAGCACCGGCGTCTTCTTGACCACCGGCAGCACTTCGCGGCCCATGTCCACGACGATCTCGTTGGCGTTGCCGTAGGCCAGGAGGCCCGCGAGCGAGCCGCGGCCGGCCATGCGGTAGCGGCCCGAGTTGTAGATCACGATAAGGTCGATGCCGCCCGCTTCCTCGCATTTGGCCGACAGCCCGGTGCCCGCGCCCCCGCCCACGATGGGCGTGCGGGCGCGCACCATGGCGCGAAACTTGTCCAGCAGTTCGTGACGGTCAAAACGCGGCATGGCGGCAATCCTTAATGTGCGGCAATTTCAAGAAAGTGGTCGACCGCCGTTTTCGCGAACAGCGGATCGTTGATGTGGCAAGGCACGCGGATCAGCCGGCGGTCTGCCGTCTGCCGCAGATTGGCTTCAAGCGCGGCAAACAGCGCGGCATCAGCTTCGGGGTCCCAGAACGCCTGGCCCGGCGCGTCCAGCGCGGACACGCCGCCCTCGGGGATCAGGAAACGCACCGGCCCGTCGCAGCGGTTCAGCCGGTCGGCAATCCATTCGCCCTGCCGAGCGTTTTCCTCGGCGGTCGTGCGCATCAGCGTGACCTGCGGGTTGTGCGGGTAGAACAGCCGGCTGCGGTAGCGCTCGGGCACCGTGTCCATCGCGCCGAAATTGACCATGTCCAGCGCACCGCACGAGCCAACATACGGCGCGCCCGTGCGCGCCACCGCGCCGAAGCGGTCTTCAGTGCACGCCAGCACGCCGCCGAACAGCAGATCGCAGACCTCGGTGGTGGTCAGGTCCAGCACGCCCGCCAGCAGGCGGCTGTCCAGCAGCTTTTCCATCGACTGGCCGCCCGTGCCCGTGGCATGAAACACCAGGCAGTCGAACTGCGATTCCAGCAGCGGCGTGACCTGTTGCACGCAGGCGGTGGTGACGCCGAACATGGTGATGCCCACGGCGGGCCGGCCGTCGTCGGCGGCCGCATTCGCCGCCTGGCGGAACGCGCCGCCGATCGCCCCGGCCGCATTGGCCAGCACGCGGCGCGAGATTCGGTTCAGGCCCGCCACATCGGTCACGGAATACATCATCGCGATGTCGGACGGTCCCACATAGGGCGCGACATTGCCCGAGGCCATCGTGGACACCATCACTTTGGGCGTGCCGATGGGCAGCGCGCGCATCGCGGGCGTGATGAGCGCGGTGCCGCCCGATCCGCCAAGGCCCAGCAGCGCGCCGATCTCGGCGTTGCCGGCGGCATAACGCTCGAACGCCAACGCCATGGCCGCGATGGCCGAGCCCCGGTCGCCGGTGAAGACCGCGCCGGCGCCCTCCGGATGGCTGCGCGCAATCTCCTGCGCCGAGACGTTGGCGGCGCTGGGCGCGCCCGAGGTCGAGACGTCCACCGACACCACGTCCAGGCCTTCGCGCCGGAGCACATCCACCACGTATTCGGCCTCGTGGCCCTTGGTGTCGTAGGTCGCGGCCACAAACACCCGCTGCTTGGTATGCGTCATGACTCCTCCGCGGGCGGCTACACTCCGTGCGCGCCTCGATATGTGAGGCCAAAGGCCTGTAGAATCCAGAAATGAGACGAAAGAATCATACTGAGACACCTGTCTCACGTCAATCCGACTCCCCTGCCCGCAAGGGGCACGCGACCGCAGGCGGCGCCAAGCTGATCGCCCCGGCCAGCCCGCAGGCGGCCGCCAGTGGCGAACCGCCCCACGGGCCGCGCGCCCGGATGCGCAAGACGCTGCTCGAGGCCGCCCAGCAGTTGATGGCGCAAGGCGTCACGCCGTCCGTCGCCGAACTGGCCGAGCACGCCCGCGTCTCGCGCGCCACCGCCTACCGCTATTTCCCCAGCCAGAGCGCGCTGATCGCGGCCGTGGTGGACGAAAGCCTGGGTCCCATCCTCGCCTGGAATTCCGATGCGCCCGACGCCGCGGCCCGTGTCGACGAGCTGCTGCGATTCGCCTATCCGCGGCTGGAGGCCCACGAAGCACCCTTGCGCGCCGCCATCCTGGTGTCGCTGCAACAGCACGCGCAAGCCAGCGCCGGCAAGGCCGACGCCGAGCCCCGGCTGGTGCGCGGCCATCGGGTCGACATCCTGAAACGCGCCATCGCCCCGCTTGCCGCCGACCTGACGCCGGCACAACAGGAGCGCGTCGCGCAGGCGCTGTCGCTGGTATACGGCACCGAGGTGTTCCTGGTGCTCAAGGACATCTGGAAACTGGACCTGCCCGGCGTCACCGACGTCGTGCGCTGGACCGCCAACGCCATCATCACCCAAGCCTTGGCCGAAGCCAAAGCCGGCAAAAAATAGGCCGGCCCGGACAGCGCACCAGATCCGCGTCCGCGCCCGCCGCTGTCATTCCCACGTCATTCCCCGCCCGCATAGTGGCGCGCTTCGCGGCAGTGCGTGTTGCACGCCGCCATGACGTTGGAGTGTTGTAGATGCAGTTCGAAGTATCCCGCCTGCGGCGAGCCCTCATGCCTTTGTCGCTGGCTTGCGTGACCCTGTTGAGCGCTTGCGGCGGCAGCGATGACGATGACGAAGTCGCCCCCGAACCGGCGCCTCCCGTCGTGACCGATCCCACGCCGCCCGCCGAGCAGCCCAAGCCGGTCGAGACGGGCGCGTGGTCCACGGGCGACCTGCACGTGCATACGTTCCAGTCGGACGACGCCCAGGTCAGCCTGGAAAGCGCGCTGGACCAGGCGTTCGACCGCTACAAGCTGGATTGGGCCGCGATCTCGAATCACCTGCGCCTGTCCGCGCGCGACCATACGGGCGTGAACCTGGCGGGCGGCTCGATCCCGTTTTCGCAAGGCATGGCGCAATACGAGGTGCCCTTCATCAAGCAGGCGCAGGCCGCGGGCCGCTACGCCGGCAAGATCATCTTCTCGTCGTTCGAATGGGACATGCCCACGCACGACCACGTCAACATCGGCATCGGCTACAACGATCCGCAGTCCGCCAAGTCGCTGGAGGCGGTTGCCGAGTTCGAATACCTGTTCACCAACCGCGATCCGAACAAGTTCGACCCGCTGCTGGTCTCGCGCCTGTCCGGCCAGGTGCGCGCCTACACCACGCACGCCGACGCGCTGGCCGCGCTGAAGTGGTTGCGCGACAAGCACCCCGACAGCTACATGCTGCTGAACCATCCCTCGCGTTACGCGGGCAAGTACACCATCGCCCAACTGCGCGAGATGAACGACCTGGCGCCCACCGTCTTCTTCGCCATCGAAGGCATGGTCGGCAACCAGATGGAACCGGACCGCGGCGGTTACGCCACCGCGTACACCACGGCCTTCCTGCCCAACCGCACTTATGGCGGCACGGACTACCTGGTCGCGCACCTGGGCGGCACGTGGGACGCGCTGCTGGGCGAAGGCCGGCGCATCTGGAACGTGGCGGATTCGGACTATCACTTCCGCACGGCCTCGGGCCTGTACAGCAGCGGCTACGCGCCCGGCGAATACAGCAAGACGCACGTCTGGAAAGACGGTGACGACATGGCGGCGGTGGTGGCCGGCCTGAAGAGCGGCCGCATGTTCGGCGTCTTTGGCGATCTGATCGACGCGCTGGAGTTCCAGGCCAAGGGCTTGGCTGGCGCCGCGCACATGGGCGGCGAGCTGAAGGTGGCCAAGGGTGAAAAAGTGGAAGTCACCATCCGCTTTCGCAGCCCCGACAGCAACAACTACGAGTACCCGATCGAAAGCGGCAATCCGACCTACGTGAAGCCCACCGTGCATCACGTGGACCTCATCGTGGGCGACGTGACCGAACGCGCCCAGGCAGGCACGCCGGAATACGATGCCGACACCAATCCCACGACGCGCGTGCTGGCCCGCTTCACCAAGGCGGACTGGAAGGAGGACGACGAAGGCTACAACGTCATCAGCACCACGATCACCGCCGACAAGAGCCAGTACCTGCGCCTGCGCGGCACCAACCTTGGCGTGGACGTGGCCGGCGAAACCGCAGCAGGCGAACCGCTGCCGGACGCCAAGATCGACCTGGCCGACAACGCGGCGCGCTTTAACGCGATCAACGCGCGCAACTACAACGACCTGTGGTTCTATTCGAACCCGGTGTTCGTGACCGTCGAAAACTGATCTGATCGACTCGCCTACGCCACCCTATTCGGCGGCGCGGCGCAGGCAAAAAAATGCCCGGCTCGCGCCGGGCATTCTGTTTGATGCAGCAGGCTTACTGCAAGGTGCGGGTGAAGACGAACTTGCCGTCCTGCCAGTCGACCGGCACCACGTCGCGCGGGCCGAACCTGCCTTCCAGGATCAGGCGCGCCACCGGGTTCTCGATCTGCTGCTGGATCGCGCGCTTCAAGGGGCGCGCGCCAAACACCGGATCGAAGCCGGAGCGGGCCAGTTCCGCCAGCGCCGGTTCGGTCACTTCCAGCCGCATTTCCTGCTTTTCCAGGCGTTCGCCAAGGCGGCGAAGCTGGATGCGGGCAATGGACTCGATGTGCTGCGCTTCCAGGCCATGGAACACCACCACTTCGTCGATGCGGTTCAGGAATTCCGGCCGCAGCGTCTGCTTCAGCTCGTCCCACACCACTTCCTTGACCACGTCGTACGGCTGGCCGGCCAGCGTCTGGATATGCTGCGAACCCAGGTTGGACGTCATCACGATGACGGTGTTGCGGAAGTCCACGGTGCGACCCTGCCCGTCGGTCAGGCGGCCGTCGTCCAGCACTTGCAGCAGCACGTTGAACACATCCGGATGCGCCTTTTCGACTTCGTCCAGCAGCACCACGCTATAGGGCTTGCGCCGCACGGCCTCGGTCAGGTAGCCGCCCTCTTCGTAACCCACGTATCCCGGCGGCGCGCCGATCAGCCGCGCCACCGAATGCTTCTCCATGAACTCGCTCATGTCGATGCGGATCATGTGCTCTTCGGAGTCGAACAGGAACTCGGCCAGCGCACGGGTCAGTTCGGTCTTGCCGACGCCGGTCGGCCCCAGGAAGAGGAACGACCCATACGGACGCGCCGGATCGGCCAGCCCGGCACGGGAGCGGCGGATGGCATCGGACACCAGCCGCACGGCCTCGTCCTGGCCCACCACGCGCTTGTGCAGGAATTCTTCCATGTGCAGCAGCTTTTCGCGTTCGCCCTGCATCATCTTGGACACCGGAATGCCGGTGGCGCGCGAGACGACTTCGGCGATTTCCTCGGCGCCGACGCGGGTGCGCAAGAGGCGCGGACGGGTTTCGTCGCCTTCCGCGTTTTCAGCGGCCTCGGCGGCGCCTACCTCGGCGGCCTTCAGGCGCGCCTCAAGGTCCGGCAGCTTGCCATACTGCAGCTCGGCCAGCTTGTCGAACTGGCCCTTGCGCTGCAATTCCGCCATCTCGGCGCGAACGTTGTCGATCTCTTCCTTGATGGCCTGCGTGCCCTGCACGGCGGCCTTCTCGGCCTTCCAGATTTCCTCGAAGTCGTTGTATTCGCGCTGCAGCTTTTGCAGCTCGTCCTCGATGACGCCCAGGCGGCGCTTGGACGCGTCGTCCGTTTCCTTCTTGACGGCCTCGCGCTCGATCTTGAGCTGGATGATGCGGCGGTCCAGCTTGTCCATCACTTCCGGCTTGGAGTCGATCTCCATGCGGATGCGCGCGCCGGCCTCGTCGATGAGGTCGATGGCCTTGTCGGGCAGGAAGCGGTCGGTGATGTAGCGATGCGACAGCTCGGCGGCCGCCACGATCGCGGGGTCGGTGATCTCGACGCCGTGGTGGATTTCATAGCGTTCCTGCAGACCGCGCAGGATGGCGATGGTGGACTCCACGTCGGGCTCGTCGACCAGCACCTTCTGGAAGCGCCGCTCCAGCGCCGCATCCTTTTCGATGTACTTGCGGTATTCGTCGAGCGTGGTCGCGCCAATGCAGTGCAGTTCGCCCCGCGCCAGCGCCGGCTTGAGCATGTTGCCCGCGTCCATCGCGCCTTCGGCCTTGCCCGCGCCCACCATGGTGTGCAGTTCGTCGATGAAGACGATGTTGCGGCCGTCGTCCTGGCCCAGCTCTTTCAGCACGGCCTTCAGGCGTTCTTCGAACTCGCCGCGGAACTTGGCGCCCGCCAGCAGCGCAGCCAGGTCCAGCGACAACACGCGCTTGCCGCGCAGGGTCTCGGGCACCTCGTCGTTGACGATGCGCTGCGCCAGGCCTTCGACGATGGCGGTCTTGCCGACGCCGGGTTCGCCGATCAGCACGGGGTTGTTCTTGGTGCGGCGCTGCAGGATCTGGATGGTGCGGCGGATTTCGTCGTCGCGGCCGATGACCGGGTCGAGCTTGCCCTGGCGGGCGCGCTCGGTCAGATCAAGCGTGTATTTGGACAGGGCTTCGCGGTTGGCCTCGCCTTCCGCGCCGGAGACGTTTTCGCCGCCGCGCACGGCGTCGATCGCGGCTTCCAGGGCCTTTTTCTGCAGGCCCGCCTCGCGCAGGATGCGGCCGGCCTCACCCTTGTCGTCGGCCAGCGCAAGCAGGAACAGTTCGCTGGCGATGTAGGTGTCGCCGCGGCGGGCGGCTTCCTTGTCGGTGCGCGTCAGCACGCCTTGCAGGTCGCGGCCCACCTGGACGTTGTCATCGCCCTGCACTTGCGGCAGGGACTTGAGCGCCGTCTCCAGGGCGGGGCCCAGACGGTTTACCGCAACGCCCGCCCGCGCCAGCAGGCTGCCGGCGCCGCTGTCGGAATCCGACAACAGGGCGGACAGCACGTGGACGGGTTCGATATAGGGGTGATCGTTGCGGGAGGCCAGACTTTGCGCGTCGGCCAGCGCTTGTTGGAACTTGGTCGTAAGTTTGTCGAATCGCATAATGGTCGTATTGGCTTGTGGGGAGCCTGACCGATACGTGCCGGCTGGCTCGATAACCTGAATATGTGGCCGGATGAGACAATTTCAACACCCGGCGCCCCTCATGGTCGTTTTCGACGTGCAGCAGCAAACTTATCGATGAGCATATACGTTTTTGTGTACGGAACCCTACGGGCAGGCGAAATCAACGACCTCGCCCGGGCCGCCGCACGGCGCGGCCTGCCCCCGGCCAGCCATGTCGGCGCCGCCAGCGTGCCCGGCATGCTGGTCGATTTTGGCGACTGGCCCGGACTCATCCCCGTGGACGACGGCAGGCGGGTCCGCGGCGACGTCTTCCGCGTCGGCACGGCGCTGCTCGCCCTGATGGACGAGATCGAGGAATACGAGCCCGGCAAGCCTTGCTGCTTCGTGCGCAGGACGGTCTGCGCCCGCCTTGAAGGCCCCGGCGAACCCCTATTGCTGCACTGCGAGTACTACCCGATCGATCCCGCGTGGCGGGCCACGGCGATCGATATCGCCGGGGACGACTGGATCGTCCACCGTGTTTCCCGGACAACGCCGGACGACCGGAAGGGCCCCTCGTAAGACGTCCGTAGTAACAACGGACTACAATAGACGCCTGTCTCGTGCTTCACACCCGTTCCGGCGCCCGCCGCGCAATGGGCACTCTAAAGGTCATCGTATGCAAAAACGGGTCCCCATTGCCCCTGATGCCGCCCACTGTTCCACGTGCATGCTGGGCCATGTCTGCGTCCCCGTGGGCATGGCAGCCGCTGAAGTCGAAAAGCTGGACGAGCTGGTGAAAGAACGCGTCCGCGTCGAAAAAGGCAAGACGCTCTACTCGCTGGATCATCCGCTGGACGCCGTGTACGGCGTGCGCTTCGGCAGCCTCAAGACGCAACTTGAAGAC
Organism: Achromobacter mucicolens; assembly: GCF_029866465.1. Lineage (NCBI taxonomy): Bacteria > Pseudomonadati > Pseudomonadota > Betaproteobacteria > Burkholderiales > Alcaligenaceae > Achromobacter > Achromobacter mucicolens. Next base: position 3,478,816 of record NZ_CP123364.1, read on the forward strand.
GCCACCGGCCAGATCCAGATCACCGGCTTTCACCTGCCCGGCGAGATCGTCGGCATGGACGGCATGCTGGACGGCAAGCACGTGTCGGCCGCCGTGGCGCTCGAAGACTCCGAGGTCTGCGTCATCCGCCTGAACGAAGTCGATCGCGTGGCCTCGCACCTGCCCTCGCTGCAGCAGCAGTTCCGCCGCCTCATGAGCCGCGAAATCACGCGTTCGCACCAGATGCTCGCGTCGCTGGGCTCCATGCGTTCGGAACAGCGCCTGGCCGCTTTCCTCCTGAACCTGTCGCAGCGTTATGCCTCGCTGGGCTATTCCTCGACCGAGTTCGTGCTGCGCATGAGCCGCGAAGAAATCGGCAACTACCTGGGCCTGACGCTGGAAACGGTGAGCCGGCTGTTCTCGCGTTTTGCGCGCGACGGTCTCATCAAGATCAACCAGCGCGAAGTCCGCATCCTGGACCTGCCGGCGCTCAAGCAACTGCTGGGACACGAGAGCTGCTGAGCAGTCGCCGCGCCATGCGTCGGGCGCCTGCCCTCCTGCCTGCCGCGCTGGCGGTGGCCGCCGTGCTGGCATTTGCCAGCGCGCACGCCCAGACGCCGCTGCCGGACCCTTACGACTACGACGAAGCCACGCCCGCGCCCAAGCGCGCGGCGCCGCTGCGCTGGCAGACCGTTGAACTGGGTCGGCCCGGTCACCGGTACAAGATGCCGGTCTACGCCAACCGCGACTTGACCAAGGACGATCTGCGCGGCATCAAGCAGGTGCTCATCGTCATCCACGGCGTCAAGCGCGACGCCGACCAATACTTCGAAACCGCCGCGGCGCTGGTCGCCGCCGACCCGGCGCGCGCCGGCGACACGCTGGTGCTCGCTCCCCGGTTTTCCGGCTCCATCGACTCCGGGTTTGCCGGCATGGCCGCCTGGCGCAAGGCCAGCTGGGAAGACGGCCAGGAAAGTATTCAGGCCGCAGGCCGCCCAGCCCCCGTCGCCTCGTTCCAGGTCCTGGATGATTTGCTGCGCAGCCTGAACGACCGCAAACGGCTGCCGTCGCTGACCGGGCTGGTGCTGGCCGGCCATTCCGCCGGCGCGCAACTGGTGCACCGGTACGCGGTGCTGAACAATCTGGATGGCGCACTGCGCCGCGACGGCCTCACGCTGCGCTACGTGATTGCCAATCCGTCGTCCTACCTGTACCTGACCAACGAACGGCCCCGCGCCGACGGCAAAGGCTATGCGCCGTACGAGCGCGGCATCTGCCCGACCTACAACCAGTACAAGTACGGCACCGACAAGCTGCCCGCCTACGCCCGCGAAACCGACGACGCCACGCTCTTCGTGCGCTACGCCGCGCGCGATGTGGTCTACCTGCTGGGCGGCGCCGACAACAACCCCGAACACCGCCTGCTGGACAAGGCCTGCGGCGCCGAAGCCCAGGGTGCCACCCGGCTGGCGCGCGGCACGGGCTACGTCCAGTACGAACACGTACTGGCCGCGCGCGGCGGCAAGCCCGTCACCCTGCGCCACACCGCCTTCGAAGTCGGCGGCGTCGGCCACGACGGCAAGCGCATGTTCGGGTCGATCTGTGGCGTTCGGGCGCTGCTGGGCGGCGACGCCCAGGCTAGCCGCACCGCCGCGGCCTGCGACATCATCAAGCCTCGCGCGAAATAAGCGCTCCCCCTAGGGAAATTCCGCAGCCTCCCGCCTTGACAGGCGTTCGTGGCAGGCCTAAAACTTAACCTTATGGTTAAGTTAAATGATGACGCCCTCGATGCCATCTTTTCCGCGCTGGCCGATGGCACGCGGCGCCGGGTGCTGGCCGACCTGGAAAACGGCACGGCCTCGGTCAGCACGCTGGCCCAGCCGCATGCCATGTCCCTGCCCGCTTTCATGAAACACCTGCGGGTGCTGGAAGACGCCGGACTCATCGCGCGCGCCAAGGATGGCCGGGTCGTGAGCTGCACGCTGTCTCCCGCCCCCCTGGGCGCCGCCGCCGGCTGGCTGGCGCGCTACGAGAAGTTCTGGACGGGCCAACTGGATTCGCTGGCGCGATACCTGTATCACGAAGAGGAAATCCATCCATGGAAAACCGACTCTCCCCCATCGAGTTGCGGCTCCAGCGACGCTTTGACGCCCCCGTCGAACGTGTCTGGCGCGCCTGGACGGACCCGCAAGCGCTGATGCGCTGGTTTGGCCCGGCAGGCACGCAGCGCGTGCTGCTGGCCGAAACCGACGTGCGGGCGGGTGGCGCCTATCAAGTGGGCTTCGTCACCGCCGACGGCGCGGAGCACCACGCCAGCGGCCGCTATCAGGAGGTCGCGCCGCATCGCCGCCTGGTGTTCACCTGGGCGTGGCGCGACACCCCGCAGGAAGTCTCGTTGATCACGCTGGAATTCACGGCGGCGGGCGCCGGCACCGACCTTGCCTTCCTGCAGACGCCCTTCGTCGACGAAGCCACGCGCGACGGCCACGAAGACGGCTGGTCGGGCGCCCTGGAGCGGCTGGCCCATCACCTGGCCGGCGCGGCCTGACGCTGAACCCGAGCCCGGGCCAACGCGCCCGGCACGAAGAGGAGACGTACGATGCAAACCGATCATCCCGTCGTATCCCGCCAACAATGGCACATTGCGCGCGAGGCGCTCTTGCGGCGCGAAAAGGAACTGACCCGCGCCACCGACGCCGTGACCCGCGACCGCATGGCCTTGCCGTGGGTGCAGGTGGACAAGTCCTACACATTTGAAGGCGCGCAGGGGCCGCAGCGCCTGCAGACCCTCTTTCACGGCAAGCGCCAGCTCATCGTCTATCACTTCATGTTTGGTCCGGACTGGGAGGAAGGCTGCGTGGGTTGCTCGCTGCTGGCCGACCACCTGGACAGCGCGCTCATGCATCTGCGGCACCATGACGTGTCGGTGGTGGCCGTCTCGCGCGCGCCGTACGCCCGGCTGGCCGCGTTCAAGGTCCGCATGGGCTGGGCATTTGACTGGTATTCCTCGGCGGACGGCGACTTCAACTTCGATTTCGGCGCGTCCGTGCCGCAGGCGGATGGCGCGGTCGAGGAACGTCCTGGAGCCAGCGCCTTTTTTCGTGATCCCGACGGCGAGATCTTCCACACCTACTCGGCCTTCGAACGCGGCGTGGAGCGGCTGGCGGGCGCGTACAACTATCTGGACATCGCGCCGCTGGGCCGCAACGAAAACGGCCCATATTTCGACGTACGCGACTGGGTGCGCCACCATGACCAATACGGCGACGCCCCCCGCCACACCTGCCACGGCCAGCGCTAAGCCGCCGGCCACGGCCGGCATGGCGGGTCTCTGGCTGGCCTGCCTGGCGGCCATGGGCGCCGGACTGGTCGTGGACACATGGCGCACGCCCGCCGCGCTGCTGGCCAGCGAATGCGGTGCGCCGGGCACCCTGGTGCAACTGGCCTGGCGGCACGCGGCGCTGATGCCCGCCAGTTCCGCCGCGATGGCGCTGGCAGCGCTGCTGCCTTGGTCCCGGCTTCCCTGGTCCCGGCGTCCGGGGGCAAAAACGCCGCTGGCAAGCCGCCTGCTATGCCTGATCCTGATGGCGATCGGAATGGTGCTGGGCGCGCGCCTGGGCGTTCAAACGGCGCAGGCGCTAGGTACCGCACCTTTTTGGGGAATGGTGTTGGGCATGACCGCCGGCATGGCCGCCGCGCTGTTGCCGGTGGCCGCGCTCAGCGCCTGGCGCCGGTAAGCGGTCGGACGGCGGGCGGCTGTGCCTCGATTGGCGCCGCGCCGGGCGCCTGGATCTCCAGCGCGGACGTCGCCTGCGCCACGCACGGCAGGATCCAGCCCTCTTCCTTTTCGTCCCGCGACAGGCCGGGCCATTCGATGCCATACACGACGGTTCCCTCGACCAGCAGGCATATGCAGGCACGGCACGTGCCATTGCGGCACGAACTGGGCAGCTTGATGCCCGCCGCCTGCGCCGCAAGCAACACGGACGTGCCGGCGGGCGCCTCAAAACGCAGGCCTGCCGGCTGGACAAGAACGGGGTACGAGGACATGGGCGTTGAGACGGCGGCCGCCGTTCAGGCGGCGTTGTCCTGCCAGTCCAGCTTCCAGGCGCCGGACAGCACGTTCTGCATCCACAGCACGCAGGTCAGGGTCTTGGCGTCGGTGACCTCGCCCTGGCTGCAGGCGGCGATCAGGTCTTCGGGGCGCGTGCTGATCACGTCCAGGAATTCATCCTGGTCGAGCTGGCGTTCCCCCGCCTGCAGGCCGCGCGCAAAGAAGATGTGAATGATCTCGGTGGAATAGGCGATCGCCAGATGCAAGGCGCCCGCATGGGCCCATTGGGCGGCCGTATAACCCGTTTCCTCGAGCAGTTCGCGCTTGGCGCACACCAGCGGATCCTCGCCCGGATCCAGCTTGCCCGCCGGAAACTCCGTCATCACGCGCCCGATGGGATAACGGAACTGGCGCTCCAGCAGCACCCGGCCGTCGTCCAGCAGCGGAATCACCACCACCGCGCCCGGGTGCACCACGTATTCGCGGATGCCGGTGTGGCCGTTGGGCAGGCTGACGGTGTCGCGGCGGATCTTCAGGAAGCTGCCGTCGTATGGCGCCTCGCTCGCGAGTAGCGTTTCGACGAGATGGGTATCGGCGGGTCGGGTCATGAGGACGTCTGGATCATGGACAGGAAGGGGCGAATGGCCGTGCGAAGCACGCCTGGCAGCTTACCATCGCCCCGCCGGCCACCGGTCAGCCGAACTTGCGCGCCGCGTCCAGCGCGAGGCCCGCCCCGATGCTGCCAAACAAATCGCCTTCCACGCTGCGCGCCTCGGGCACCAGCCGGGACACGCTTTCGCGCAGGCGCGGCACGCGGCTGGAGCCCCCGGTGAAGAACACGGTGTCCACGTCCGCCGTGGACACGCCTGCATCGCGCAGCAGCTGGCCCACGGTGGTCTCGACCTTGTCGATCAATCGCCCCACGCACGCGTCGAACGACGGGCGCGTCACCTCGACGCCCAGCTCCGGCGCGACGCGCGACAGGTCGATACGCGTGGCGGGCGCGTCCGACAGCGCGATCTTGGCTTCCTCGACCTGCACCGCCACCCAGTGGCCCGCACGCTCCTTGACCAGGTTCAGCAGCAGGTCGATCTTCTGGCGGTCGCCGGCCTCGGCGCGGATGTAGGCAAAGTGCTCGGCTGCCTTGCGCGTGTAGGCCTGGTTGATGGTGTGCCAGCAGGCCAGATTGCCGTACTGCGTCGACGGCACGTCCTTGCCGCTGCGCAGCTGGCTGCCCAGACCCAGCAGCGGCATCACATGCGCCAGGCTCAATTGCTTGTCGAAATCGACCCCGCCGATATGCACACCGCCATAGGCCAGGATATCGTCGCGGCGGTCGGGCTTGGCTGCGCGGTCCGGTCCCAGCCGGATCAGCGAAAAGTCCGACGTACCGCCGCCAATGTCGATCACCAGCACCAGCTCTTCACGGCTGATCTGCGACTCGTAGTCAAACGCGGCCGCCAGCGGCTCGAACTGAAATTCGATGTCGGTAAAGCCCACGCTGCGCGCGATCTCTTCCAGCGTGTCCTGCGCCGTCTGGTCGGCGGCGGGATGGTCGTCCACGAAGAACACGGGACGGCCCAGCACGGCGCGGGTAAAGCCGCGCCCGGCAGCCGCCTCGGCGCGCGCCTTCAATTCGGCGATAAAACGCGTCAACAGCACGCGGAACGGGATGGAGCGGCCCTGCACTTCCGTCGAGCCATCGATGAGCGAGCTGCCCAGCAGGCTCTTCATCGAGCGCATCAGACGCCCGTCATAGCCGGCCAGGTAGTCGGAGATGGCCGCCCGGCCATAGCTGACCTCGGCGTCCTCGTCATGAAAGAAGATGGCCGACGGCAGGGTGGTCTTGCCGTCTTCCAGCGTCAGGAGCGCATGTTGGTCGGGACGGCTCCAGCCGACGGTGGAATTGGAGGTGCCGAAGTCGACGCCGCAGGCGGTGGAAATCATGGGAATTCAGGCGCTTAGAGCAAAACGGCGCACAAGTGTACCCGCTCTGGCTCCGGCCCTGGATTCCCACCCGCTTCTATTGCTGCTGGCGGCGCTGCTCCAGTTCGCGCAGGCACTGCTCCAGGCCGGCCTGCATCTGCGTGCGCGACGTGGCGGCACGGTCAGACACCGTGCGGCAGCGTTGGAATTCGGCCTGGCTTTGCGGCGTATCGCGGATCACCACCGGCGGCGTCTCGGGCGTGACCGTCATGCGCAGCGTCGACGGCGGCGACAGGCTGCCCTGGCTGGACGGAAACTGCATTTCCTGCGTCGTGCCGGGCACGGCGTTCTGGGCTTGGGCGGCGCCCGCCGCGCACAGGGCAGCAAGCAGGAAGGCAGAGACGTGGTGTTTGTTCATGGAAACCTCTTCGATAAGTCAGCGCCCGGTCCGATGGCCGGCTGCGACCCTATCGTATTACGCGGCGTGGCGCCCGCGTCGTGCCAAGACGCTACACGGAAGCCGCCAGTTGTTTCCTCGCATTTCCGGGCAGCCCCGCTTGCCGGATTGCCCTCAAGATGGGCGCCGCGATTGGCGCAACGGGTCCAGCAGCGACGACAGCCCGTTATGGTCCAGTTCGTGCATCAGCGCCAACAGGCGCCCCAGCTCTCCAGGCGGAAAACCCTTGCGCGCGAACCACGCCAGATAAGGCCCCGGCAGATCGGCAATCAGCCGCCCCTTGTATTTGCCGAAGGGCATGTCGCGCGTGACCAGCAGCGACAGCAGTGCCGGATCCATCACGTTCATCGCGGCCCGCCGCCGGCAAAGAGTTCGGCGGACGGCACCGCGGCGATCTTCACGCCAAAGCTCGAAATGTCCGGCAGCGTCGCGTTGTGGTGCGCCCGGATCTGCGCGCCATCCGCGTGCGGCTTGTCGTGCGTGGTGTGCGCATCGGCCGCCAGCGTCACGGGCAAGCCCAGCCCCGCCGCGCGCCGCACGGTGGTGTCCACGCAGAACTCCGTGGCGTAGCCGCACACGACCAGTTGCGTCACGCCCCGGTCCGCCAGCACCTGCGCCAGATCCGTGCGCAGAAACGAATCCGGCGTCGTCTTGCGGATGCGGATGTCTTGCGCGGAAGTCGCCAGGCGCGTGTCCAGATCCCATCCCGGCGCGCCATGCGCAAGGTCCGAGCCGGGGCTTTCATGCTGAACATAGATGACCGGCACGCCGGCCGAGCGGGCGCGTTCGGCCAGCGCGTTGATGCGCGACAGCACCTGCGCGGCCTCGAAAGGCGGCGGCGAGGTTTCGAACAACGCGCGCTGCACGTCGATCACGATAAGGGCGGTATTCATGGAATGTCGTCAGGAGGCAGACTGGATCACGATGCGTGGCTCGCACCGTACCGGAAAATTCACGGAATTGGCAATGAAGCAGAAATGGTGCGCGCGCTCGTGCAGCGCTTGCGCCAACGCGGCGTCACCGCCCGCCGCGATCGTGACCTGGGGTTTGAGCGTGACCGAGGCAAACGCGCCGCCGCGCTTCGGGTCTTCCACCATGACGCCTTCGGCCTCGTCCCGATAGGCCTGCACGGTCACGCCTTCGACCGCGCAAAAATGCAGATACCAGAGCTTGTGGCAGGCCGACAACGAGGCCACCAGCATGTCCTCGGGATTCCAGCGCGCGGGGTCGCCGCGAAAGGCCGGGTCCGACGATCCTGGCACGTCGGGCTTGCCCTCGGCCTGGATCAGGTGGTCACGCGAATAAGCTGCGTAGCCGGCCGTGCCGGCGCCGGTGTTGCCGGTCCATTCGACAGAAACTTTGTAATGGTGTTCGCCTTTCATGCCTGTCGCCCTATCGCTGCGCCGGCAGCCCGATGCCGCCTCCCGCGCAAGGAACGCCGAGCTTAGCGCACGCCTGCTTGTCCCAGTTGGCCAAATTTGCGGCGTTGCGGTCTTACATCCCGTTTCAGCATCGGACAGTTACTGTCCGTATCGTGAAAACGCGTCTGGCCGTCCGTCAGGCCGTCACACAGGAGCTCGCCATGATGAAAACCACCCTGACCTGCACCCTGAGTCTTGCGCTGCTTGCGGGCTGCGCCCCGTCCAAGCCGATCACCGCCCGCTCCGTGCCGGTGGACAACCACACCGCCCGCAATTCCCTGGATTGGCCGGGCAGCTATGAGGGCGTCCTGCCCTGCGCCGATTGCCCCGGCATCCGCACGCGCCTGACGCTGATGAAGGACGGCCGCTACGAGAAGCTGACGCAGTATCTGGACCGTCAGCCCCAACCCGAAGTCGTGTCGGGCACCTTCAGCTGGGAGTCCGACGGCAGCACGATCCGTCTGGATGCCGCGGGCGACAGCCAACGTTACTTCGTCGGCGAGAACCAGGTAACGATGCTATACCGCGACGGCACGCGGCCCACCGGCCCGCTCGCGGGTCATTACGTGCTGCGCCGCGCGCAATAAGGCATCGCGCCGCTGCGGGCTTTGGGGCTATCCTCTGGCATCGACCGCGCCCGGCGGCGCGCCCCCTCCCGCAAGGAAGCCATGAAGACCGATCACGAACTGCTGTCTGCCTTCGCCCCCACGGGCGTGCTGCGCGCGTCCATCAACCTGGGTAATCCCATTCTCGCCAATGCCGACCCCGCCACTGGCCAACCCGGCGGCGTGTCGGTGGATCTGGCTGCCGAACTTGCGCGCCGGCTGGGCGTGACACTGGAACTCGTCGTCTTCAAATCCGCGGGCGAATCCGTCAGTGCGGTGGCCGCCGAACAAGCCGACGTTGGCTTTTTCGCGATCGACCCGCTGCGCGGCGAGCAGATCGCCTTCACGGCGCCGTATGTCGTCATCGAAGGCGCGTACCTCGTCCGCCAGGACTCGCCGATTGCCGGCATGGACGACGTTGACCGTCCCGGCCAGCGTGTCGTCGTCGGCAAAGGCAGCGCCTATGACCTGTACCTGACGCGTGAACTGAAGCAGGCCGAGATCTTTCGCGCCCCCACCTCGCCCGCCGTCGTCGACACCTTCCTCAAGGAAAACATGGAAGTTGCCGCAGGCGTGAAGCAGCAGCTCGAAGCCGACGCGCAACGCCTGGGCGGCTTGCGCCTTCTGGACGGCCATTTCATGCTGATCCGCCAGGCGATGGGCGTGCCCAAGCGCCGCGGCGACAAGGCCAGCGCCTACCTGTCGGCCTTCGTCGAAGCCATGAAGAAATCCGGCTTCGTCGCCGAGGCGCTGGCGCGCCACAAGATCCAGGGCGCCGCCGTGGCGCCGCTGGAAACGGCCGCGTAGTCCTGGACGTAGTCGTAGGCGCGGGAACGCCGCACGGCCGGGCGTCTTCAAACAGCTTCCCGGCCGGCAGCGATGGACTAATGGCTGATCATCCAGGGCCTCGCGCCCGCGAATGACTTGGCGCCATCGCCCGACGTGCGCGTCCGGCCCCGCGAGCGCCCGCCGCTGCAGCACCCGCAGTTCATGCCGTGCCCCGCCCGCGTGCTGCGCGGCTCATTGGCGCTGCGTTCATTGGCCGCGTGCGCCCGGTTCATCGCCGAGGACAGCGCAGACACCGCCGGTGCACCCGCCACGATGCGGCCCGACAGCACCCCGCACTGCGGGCATGCGGCCGGATCCCGCCACTGCGCCAAGGGCCGCAACAGGGCAAATTCGCCGCATTCCGCGCAGGCATAGTCATACATCGGCATCGTCGTCTCCTACAGATCGCGCGACAGCGGCATGTCGACGTCGCCCTTGATGTGCTTGACCGGTCCGCTGGCCGACGGCTGGATGTCGAAATCGAAAATCTCCGTCGGCAACCAGAGCGTCGCGCACGAATTGGGAATGTCGACCACGCCGCTGATATGCCCCTGCACCGGCGCGCAACCCAGCAGCGAATAGGCCTGCGCCCCCGAATAGCCGAACTTCTTCAGGTATTCGATGGCGTTCAGGCACGCCTGCCGGTAGGCCACGTTCACGTCCAGGTAATGCTGCTTGCCGGCCTCATCGACCGAAATGCCTTCAAAAATCAGGAAGTCCTTGTAGGCCGGCGTGATCGGACTGGGCTTGAAGATCGGATTGCGGATCGCATATTTGTCCATGCCGCCCTTGATCAGCGACACGCGCATGTGCACCAAGCCGGCCATTTCGATCGCGCCGCAGAACGTGATCTCGCCGTCGCCCTGCGAAAAATGCAGATCGCCCACCGACAACCCGCCGCCCTTCACATACACCGGGAAAAACACCCGCGCCCCGCGCGACAGGTCCTTGATGTCGCAATTGCCGCCATGCTCGCGCGGCGGAACCGTGCGCGCGCCCTCGCCCGCCGCCCGATCGCGGTCCGGGCCCTGCAACGCGCCCATATGCGCCGTCTTGGGCGCGGGCGGGTTGGCCAATGGCGGCACGCGATTCGGATTGGTATCGATCAGCGCCTGCTCACGCCGGTTCCATTCGTCCAGCAGTTTGCGGTCCGGCAGGCACCCGATCAGTCCCGGATGAATCAGACCCGCGAAGCTCACGCCCGGAATATGCCGCGACGACGTGAACATGCCGTGAAAATCCCAAATGGATTTCTGCGCATGCGGAAAATGATCCGTCAGAAACCCGCCGCCATTGTTGCGGCTGAAAAACCCATTGAACCCCCACAGGCTGTCGGGCTTGGCGCCAATATCCAGCAGGTCGACCACCAGCAGGTCCCCCGCCTCCGCGCCCTCCACGCCCACGGGCCCGGACAGAAAGTGCACGGTGGACAGATCCACATCCCGCACATCGTCGGCGCTGTCGTCGTTCTTGATCGCGCCGCCCGTCCAGTCATAGGTTTCCAGAATGAAATCGTCCCCAGGCTTTACCCACACCGCCATCGGAATATCCGGATGCCAGCGGTTATGGATCTGCTTGTTGTCGTAGGGGGATTGTTCCAGATCGACACTGATAAGCGTGTTGGTCATTCTCTTTCATCTCCGTCGTAAAGCGTTGATAAAACAGAAGGGTTGACCGTTGGCTGTCTAAAAAGAAGCCGCAATTAAGGCTTCGTAAGCCATTGATCTGTAAAGGACGGTAGGACAGTTTTAGACGACGGTAAACTGGCTTTTTGCTCAGTGTGCCCTACTTCACCCCCCTATCCGAGCGCACTGGTGGCTGCTCGACCTGTCGCCGCCGCCCCGTGTCTGATTTCATCTAAATCTCGGCCCTCTCGCTCGTATAATGACCATTGGGCGAAGCGACAAGGAAGATTGGCAGCACATGATCCCTCCCATCGAAGACCGAAGAGTGCTGATACACCGGCAACTTGTCGCTGCGCACGAGTACCAACTTCGCGCGACCGATACTTGGGGAATCGAGGTCCTAAAGACTTTGTTTCTGTTGAACGCCGCTGGATTGGCGGGGGTATTCACACTAGCGCAGACCGTCACACCACGAGCTTCCCTGCCGTTTGTGCCGTTTGCGCTGGGAATTGCTCTGGCCGTCGCCAGTCTAACCTTCGGCCGATACATGCACTCAGCAGGAGCCCGCGGCTGGAAGGCAAGCGCGGACTGCTATGCGAAGTCTTTTAGCGATAAAGACACCGAATTGAAGAACCCGCGGGAAGTGGGATCTTGGGAGTTCGCGCAGATAATTTGCGCATATGGTTCCGCCATCTGCTGCTTGTGGGCGGGGTACTGTCTATACAAGTTGTTTAGTATGCTTCCCTCGGCCTGAGTCGCAACGACTGCACACTCTAAGCGCGCAATCGAAGGTTACTTAGTCCGACATTGCTTACTTTGGGCATCAGTCTCTCGCCACTCATACGCTTCCCTCGAGTCGACGCCTTGTGGGTTGTCGACGTGCGATGGGGAGAGCCCACCACCGCTCGCCTTCAGGCCGCAAGCGAGCGCCCGAGCCAAGCGCATATCGTCCTGATCCTCGCGGATATACCGCTCCCGCTCCTTGTTGTAACATCGCGCGGAGATTTTTCGTTCGCGCGTATCTAATAACGCCACTTAGGTGACACAGAAAACAATGAACATTAAAGCCGGCTCCTACACCGTTCTCGAGGCAGGGTCCGTCATGTCTTTCGGCATGACACCCATTACTTTTCAGTTCGCCGACTCTCTAAATGTCCGAGTGGAAGTGACGACAGATGGTGGCAAGCAAAATGTTAGCGTGGTCGGAGAGGGGCAGACGGCAGTCTTTAAGTTTCAGAATCCTGATGGCCTTGGTGTCGGATACGCCAAGCCCGTCAAGTTTGGTCAATTTCAAGGGAAGGACATCTATGCGGGAATAAGGGTGAGCCTGCACGGTGATGGAGACCACGCATCATTCGCACTCGACTACACCTTCTTTTTGGATGCGTCCAATGGCTAACGCGAAAGTTGAACTCGAAGTAGCGTCATCGGGCAAAGTCGAGATTGCAGGCTCCGACCGGGGCATCTTGAAGCTCCAATTAGATCATCAAACGAAATCCGCAGAGTTGTCGACAGCAACCCGACAGCTTATCGTTCGCAATCTTTTTTCCGGCCAGTTTTGTGCGTTTATCCTATCGTTCGTTGTAGTAGTTGCTGGAGTAGTTCATTTATTTTTGTCAAAATCAGTGTCCGACGCTATGGAGTATTGGAAGTACGCGTTTCCACTGATCGGCACATACGTCGGCTACGCAATCGGACGAGAGGTTTCCAGCGACAAGCAAGACGAGTAGCAAGGTCGCGAAGTCAGCGATTGCCCCATGATACCTGTACGCAGGAGGAGAAGATCCCCTATACTGGCCGTCCCGTTCGGAGGGACAATGTGCAGCCACTATCAGACGTTGAAAGACGCCGAGCTGCTGCTCAAGAAGTTCGGCGTGACCCGGCCGGGAATGCTCGGCAAGTACGACATGTGGCCGCGCTACCAGGGCATCTTCGTCCGCCGCCCCCCGGAGCGTGACCCCGGGGATGAGGCGGTGCCCGGCATCGAAGCCGTGACGGACCGCTGGGGCCTGATCTCAGGATCCACCCGGCCGGACGCGGTGGCCGGCGCGGAGAAGCTGTCGACCTTCAACGCCCGTGATGACCGCGTCGCCAACGCCTTTACCTTCCGAATCGCCTGGCGCCGGGTGCAGCACTGCATCATCCCCGCCGACGCGATCTTCGAACCGGACTGGGCGATCCGGAAAAGCGGTTGCCACCCGGTTCACCCGGGCGGACGGAGCGCCGCTAGGGATAGCCGGGCTGTGGGATCGCTACCGGGGCGGCGCCGGTCAGTGGCACGAGAGCTACACGATGCTGACCATCAATGCGGACAACGATCCCCTGTTCCGCGACTACCACCAGCCCAACAAAGAAAAACGCATGGTGGTGGTCCTTCCCGAGGGTGCGTATGGAGACTCGCTGACTGCCAGCTCCGACCAAAGCAGCGGATCGTGCTTTGCTCTATAGTCAGCACCCATTACCTCGGCCAGAAGCGCCGGGACAACGCCCCTGCCCCAGCGGTGATAGGCACCGTTCGGATGTACTCCATCACGCGCCAGGACATGCGCCGTCAGGTGCGCGTCATGACGATGGACGGCCTGGCCAAGTTCGGTGCGACCGCGAAGGGGCCGATACCCGATCTGCTCGAACCGGAACTGCTCACCTTCTGTTCTGACCGGGGCCTGATGGTCTGCGGCTTCGAAGAGATCGAGGGGCGGCGCTACTACCAGGGATGGTGGATGCAGTGGATTGCGCATTGACTAGCGAAGTGCGAAAGAGGATGGCGCCGCCGCAGGTCGTCCTAATGCAAACATTGCTAAATCTATGTTCGCTGAGGTCCGCGTCAATAGTATCCAATGGGATACGATGACAGCCTCATCAGAGGTAGCCATGCCCACTATTTCCGTAAAAGACGAAGTTCGCCTGAGAGAACTCATTCCCACCGTCCAATCCGGACGCGGATCTAGAAGCGATGTCGAAGCACTTCTTGTCAAGATTCGGCAACTAGCTCACCGCGGCAGCGTATTGCAGGACATCTGCAATTTTGCCACCCACCCTGAAGGGCGGGATTCAGGAGCATCGTCGAAGCATCTGAACACTATGTATGATCGGTTTCGTCTGTTGGTCATACAGCAGGGCTTTTTGGGCCCGGCATTCAACATACGAGATCCACTCCCCCCATTCGCCTATCGAGCAATCCTCGACAGCTGCCTCCAAGTGAACGCTAAAGAACTCAGAAGGCTATTCGCCCTGACTCGCGCCAACTTGCAAACCGAGGTCAAAGCGGCATTTGAATTTGTTCAAGGGAGTAACACATTCGTACTACACCCCTGGCGCTTGTCCCCAAATGCAAAGCATGCCTTGCAACGTGCGATGCAAGTACTAGTGGTAGGTCCTGCGTATGACATTGAGACTTTTCATACGCAATTAATTTCATGCCTAGGTGGGATCAATTGCGGCTTCTCGCGCAAGGAGTATTTACGAAATAAGGATCAATTGACTGCGGGTGTCCTGTGCCTCATCGCTGGGACTGTCTTCGAATTAGAAAACGGGGCGAAGGCCAGCGCAGGTTTAAACGTTGAGGGGGACGAATTGTGCATACAAGCAAGTCTTCCTGTCACTCATCCCAATGGAAATTCGTTGTCGATGTTGTTTTCTTTAATTTGTACAAAATTGAAAGCGCAGAAGTGGTGCGATGCCACCTTATTCGTTCGCACTGAAGCGAACGAGGCAAGCGAGTTCAACGTGGCCTACCGATTTGCAGACAATGTGGCCGGAGTATCAATCAATTCAGAAGGGCTGTTGACGGATCCAACAGCTTCGCGTCCCTAGCCACTTCAGCATTGCACGGATGAATCCACTACTCCACCGGATACCTGACTTGACTAGTGGCTGCTCAAACGCAGGCCTCGGATGTAGCCTTGTAATCCGTTCACTTGGTAAGCCCGTGCTGCAGCATCCTTTCCCACCTCGCCAAGTCGTCGTCCAAGGCTTTGAGCTCGGCCGAGACACTCTCCAAATAGGCCGATCCAGTCGGGTCCGGCATCATCAGGTCCGCCGCCAGCGTAGGGAGCCTCGGCGCGCCTGTCGGCAAGCTGCCTGCGCAACCCGTCAACACGAACAAAAGCGGCATCCCGATCGCGTTCAGCTTTAGCCAGCTTCGATTCGATCTGTTGTCGCGCCAGGACGGCGCCGCGATGTTCGGCATCTGCATGATCTCTTTCCTCCTGCCAGGCGCGCTCAATGACCGCCTGACGTTTCTCGATTTCCTCCTGCTTGGCATTTTCGCCGGCCTCGTACTGGCTGGCACCGTACCAGCGCACACCCAGGATGGCCGCGGCCAGCAGGGCGGCACCAATGAGGAGGTAGGGCAACGCAGTGCGCAGGAGCGGGTGCATGCACGGCCCTTCCAATTGCGCGGGATCTGGAAATGCGGCCCGTCCTTGAACTTCTTCCAATCGCCACCCCGCCCTTATCGCCGCTTGCGTGGCGTTGAGGTCAGCGAGGTCCTCATCCACGAAGCGGCGCTGTTTGTCTGTCAGTGCCGTTTTGTTTCAAAATGATATAGTCACCAAAAATATTGGCCACGCAGATATGAAAAAAGACTTTGAATCCCGAAAAACGACTGAGGACGATTCCAACAAAAACATCTGGTGGGCCTTCGCGGTGCCTGCGGGAATTGCGGCCTATTCGATGATTCACTACGTGATCAATTTCGGATCGGACCTATCCAACGACCAGGCCATTTGGGGACAATTTGGCGACTTCATTGGAGGAATTGTTAACCCGGTTGTTGGGTTGGTGACTATTGTCTTACTCATTCTCACGCTGCACTCGCAAAGAAAAGAGTTGCAAGAGCAGCGCGAGCAGGCTGCAGTACAAGGGTTTGAGCAAACGTTGAACAGCTGGATGAGCCATTATCGCGAGGCCGTCTATCAAACCGATTATTTGAATGGAGACGACCCCGGCCACGCACGATTGAGAGGGTTAAGAGCCCTGGAGGCAATGGTGTGGTCAAACAACGCCAAAACCAAGGCCGAAATCATCCGAGCACTGTCCCCTCCAGCTCATTCGCTCGATTCCCCGATACAAGAGATGGTCCGTGAAGCCATGTTCGCACCTGATCCCATCTCTTGGTGGGCAAAAGTCTACGAAGACAACGAGCCTCATCTGGCAACGCTTCTTCGGACCCTCTACACGCTCATCAGGTGGGTGGACGATCATGAGGCCATCAGTTGGCGGCAAAAATGGGAGTACGTTTCGATAATTCGCGCTCGGCTATCGACCCCAGAACTCATCATGCTCTTTTTTAATGAGACGACACCTCGCGGGAAGAGGTTTACTGCGTATGTCAACCGGTACGCATTGCTGGACAACTTGCCGGATGACTGCCACGGCTACGTGGAGGTGTCGCGGGATCTCAAATCCCACGGATTTTCGGAATCAAGCTTCTCTTCCGACATAGCTAAAAAGTCCCTATTGTCCGGAAGTGTCAAACCAAAAAGCATTTCGAGCCAGCGTGATTTGACAACCCTGTAACGGCTCATAGGGACACTGAGTGTTTCCGAGTAGCCACAGAGCATTCCGCGAGCAACAGACCTTCTGTATCGGCCTAATTCTGAAGCGGAGGTCATCGCGCTCAGCGATCCCCCCGAGCGCAGGCGTAGCCGATGTCAGCGAACCGGTGCCCATGCGGCCCGGGGACAGTTCTCTCTGGCCCCTGCTCTCTGGAAACAAAAAAGCCGCCCGAAGGCGGCCCGAATTCCAGACCTTAACAATCAGGGTCGCACTTCAGCGATTGCTCTGAACAAGGTCAAGCCGCCTACATAAACTAGGCTGCCGTAGTCGTAATTGATATCGTTCGCATAAAGAACTAACTCATGTTCCCCGACAAAAACCGATGCGTCTCCGTGACCACGGACTTTGAGCTCCCAGTCCGGCGTAAGCGTTCTTGGCGCGGCACTAAGATCGAGAGGATCCAGTAGCGCCGGGCGAACTCGAGCTACCAATTCTTCATGAGGATGTCTTGCGGTCGCGGGCCTGTCGAATGCCCAAGTCACTCGGAGTTCTGCAGTGCCAATTCGCGACTTTACGATTGCAGGCCTTACCGGATCATTCGTCACGATGAACTCCAGCCCGGAATTCTTGTTTTCCTTAAAGACCATCTCGAAAGAGCTCAAGATGTCCGACACGCGGCTTTCAATTCGGTTGACCGCGAGGGTTGCGAGGCGAAGACCGCCCCACTTTAGTTCGCCAAAAGGGCCGCCGGGTAAATTTTCCATAGTCTCTTCTACAAAAACCGGGGAGACCATAGTTTGCAACCTGAGGTCACAAAACGCAAAGCTGATTGTTCGCAGAATGCTTCTTCAGGGCGCAACAGCCCGGGAAAATTGTCCCACTTCCCGTCCCACTTTTGGCGGGTTCATGTCCCACTTGTGGGACACGGAGTATTCGGCAAAGGAGCCTCTGCCCTCTGCCGGCGCATGACCTGTTGATTGCGTCGCCGGCTTGCACGGCCCCCCCAGCCAGAGGAAAGGATCAACCACATCACGACGCCGCCCGCGCCGCGGCCTGGGCGGTGGTCTCCGCCACTGAATGCCACCGGCCGCCGTTCGTGCTCGAAGAGAACGTGCCGGCGTTCGCGCAGTGGCAGCTTTACCCGGCATGGTGCGCGGCGATGAGCGCCCTGCGCTACGCCTGTCGCCCGTCATCTGGGACGCGGCAGATTGCGGTGTGCCGCAACATCGCCACCGCATTCTGATCGCGGCCACGCGCAGCGAACACCCTATCCAGCTTTCGGCGCCCACCCTGCCTCACCGCCCCATCCGGGAGGTGATCGACTTCGGCGCGGCCAGTTGGTCCGATATCGAACGCCCCGGCCGGGCGCCCAAGACCCTGGCGCGCGTCCGGGCAGGCCGTAGCCAGTACGGCGACCGCTTCGTCATGCCGTACTACGGATCCGGCTCGGGCATTACCGACCGCTCGCTGGAACGCCCGCTCGGCACCATCACGACCCGCGCGCGCTGGGCGCTCGTGGACGGTGACCGCATGCGAATGCTCCCGACCGCTGAGAATCGCGCCGGCATGGGCTTCACAGACGACTACCACCGCCCAAACAACCACGCCCTGGGGCTGCACATGCTGGGCAACGCCAGCCGGCCGCCGCTGGCTGCATATGCCATCGACGCAATCAGGAGAGCCGCATGAACGACCACACCCCCGCCTCCCAGGCGCTAAGCACTAACCAGTTGAGCTATGAATACGTCAATGCCGTGTTCCCGCAGCACGGCTACCAAAACCCGGAAACCGTCATCGCGCGGCTCTACCAGTGGATCGGCCTGCACGTTGGAGTAAAGCGGTTCGAAGATCGTGCGGGCAGTTGGATTGATTTTGACGCCGCTCACAAACTGTTCGACCCCGTGGCTGTCGATGCCGCACCGCCACTCGACAAGGAGATGCAGCATGAACACATGCCTCCCCCCCGCTCCCAACTCGCAAAACGATGCGATGCGGTACGGCTTGCAGGTCGATGCGGCTGGGCGTCGCAACCGGCGCGGTTGGAAAACGCGATGCAAACGTTCAGGATCGTATATTCGTTTGATCCAGGACGGCCGACAGTCTCTCCACGCGTTGAAGAATTTGTCGGACGTGCTCTCGAAAGAGCAAATCCATACCTTCCTCCTTATCTGCGATGCTATCTAAGTTCACCTTTAGACGGTCAAAGCGTCCGTAGACCTCCGCAATTAAAACCCCGATCCCATTGTGGAGTAGTGGCAATTTATCCAACACTTGCCTCGTACCGTTCATAGACATCCGTCCCACTACAGCCTTCAGATCCCCAGCTCGTTCACGAGAAAGGACCTGTCCATCCGACAACATCAAGACATCCTGGAGAACACTTTCAGCGACGGGAAAGTGAACTTCTCGAAGCTGGACAACTTCCGGGAGGATTATCCAATACGCCACTTCCGCGGCCCGGCGAATTTCCTCATCACGATCACGTCTCTGCCGCGTGGCGACAGAAATTGCAGCGAAGACTGCAGCGACCGTTCCAACCGCAGCGATCAAACTCGCTACGATCCCTCCCCACTGAAGAATCAACTCCAAAGTTCCCGTTGAAGGCATTTCCACTACGGCGACTTGACTCGGCTTCACGTCTCGATTCTCCCATTCTGGGCAGCCTCAGATGCTACTCGACTGATCGTCTCATTTCAGTGTCGCGAGGTCACATGCCAATCAGAAAGCATTGAGGCGCGACTAACACAATTTTGGACGTTGAATATATAACTCCTTGCCCCACAGCCGCCGATTTGGCGTCCAAGATCTTGACTGACCTCGGCTTCGCTCAAGCAGCGAGTGCAGAACCAGGCGCAGACCGTCGGCGCGATCATATCCGGTCTGATCAAATCCGCTTTGCTTTCCAAGCTACCCGCTCCTGGAGCAGATGAACCCTCGGACGCGGCCCAGTTGTCCGCCGACGAACTAAACGACCTGATTGCCGACCCAAACGCCCTGGTGGCTCTGGCCGATGGCCTCGAGGATATCAAGGGCAACGAGAACGCCGCGCTTGCTGCGACCATCTTGCGGCGCGAGGCGGTCCGGCTGGCAAGTTCCCCTATAGCCGAGGAGGCGCAATGGGAGACCAAGTACCAGCAGTTGTTCGTGGCGGCTGCCCGCGAAGCGCTCGCCGCCATCAGCGAAAGGCTGGGCCTGGACCCCAACGACGGGGAGCCGGACGTCAATCTCTCTGCGATTGGCGAACAGATGGGCCGGGCGAATGATGCCGCGCCCCAGGCCAGCGAGGCGCAATACTCCTGCCCCAGCGGCGACGGATCCCTACGGTGGCCGTGCGCTGCGCACGCCGCCCGACCGGAAGTCGGCCGCCTCAAGCAGCTCGCCGCGGCGCTCGGCAACTGCGACTGGAAATGGTGGGATTCCTGCTCGTTCCGGCGTCTGACGTTTGAAGACGGGCCACAGCGGCGCGATGGCAGCGCTTTGCATGGCACCGATCTGCGATCCATTGGGCATCCGACGTGAACATGGCACCTGGCGTCCGCGAGTTCATCGAAGCCGCTAGCCCCTTGGTCGTGGGGCAGCTCGCCGCCCCCCGTCGAGCGCCGCCCAGGTCCGCGAGTGCGCCGAAACCCTCGGGGCCGAGCAGATCGACGCGCAGCGCGCCATGCGGGCCTATGCGGACACGGTGTCACTGCTGGACGAATTGCCACGTTTATGACGCAGAAAATACGCGTCATCGATTCATTATTGATTCAGCCCGCTCCGTGCAGGCTTTGTTTTGGAGGCGATGTGCTCACGCTCTCCCAACAGGAGCTGATCGAACTTACCGGGAAGGCCAGGAAGAACGGGCAGGTTGACTCCCTGAAATTCCTTGGCATCCCGTTCAAAATCCACCCTGATGGACCCACCGTGGTTCTCCGGGCCTCTATGCAGGCAGCATTAGGCCATGCGACCAAGAACCAAAGACCGTCATCTCTCAGCCCGCGTTTACCGGAAGCACGGGGCGTTCTGGTACGTCAAGGGCGGTAAATGGCGCAAGATTGGGACGGACCTGCATAGTGCACTGGTTGAATACGCACGGATCATCTTAGTCCCCCAAGAAGGCATGACGACACTGATAGATGCGGCGCTAACCCCCCTTCTCAAGGATATTTCCCCCGCCACACAACGTCTCTATAGGCCTGCGGCGGAGACCCTCAAGGAGGTCTTTGCCAACTTCCTACTCGACTAGATCAAGCACGGACACGTCGTTCAGACGATGGATGCGTTCGCCCACGCCTACGGGCGTGCCAACCGGCTTCTCACCGTCCTGAATTTGACGTTCCAATGGGCGCTCGACTGCGGCAGGGTAGAGTCGAACCCATGCGTCAGCGTCATTCTCTTTCATCTCCGTCGTAAAGCGTTGATAAAACAGAAAGGTTGACCGCCGGCTGTCTGAAAAGAAGCCGCAACTCAGGCTTCGCAAGCCATTGATCTGTTAACGACGGTAGGACAGATTACGAGAGCGGTAAACTGGCTTTTTGCACAGTGACCGACCCTGTGCCGCAGCTGCATTGCGCAGCGCGCCGAGAATTACGCCATAGGCAGGGTCCCCTGCTGGGGACGCCCGGACGAGGGTGCACCGAAAACGGCGCCTGCGGACCGGCACATGCCGCGCAGCGGGCCGCCAATTTTCGGCCCGCGGCATTGCCGCGTTAACGCAATGGCGTTTCAGCCCTGCAGAAGAATTCCCAACCGGCTATTCCACATGTCGCCATAGCCCTTGCCAGCGACCGGGATACGGATCAATGGCCGCTTCAGATCGTTAGTGGAAAAGTCGAAGTGAACGTTCAGGAACGACAGATTTCCGCTGCCGGACTTCTCGGTCCATTTGAGCTGCCACTTGCGGATGTAAGAAAAGTCCAGGACTTCGCCCGGATCCTTTGCTCCATCGACCATGCACAGCTTCTGGCTTTGCGGGTCGAATGCGATGACGACCTTCTTGCCCTTGTCGCTCAGAATCAACTCGCTGTCGACACTGTCTTCCGGAAACGCCGTGCCCAACCGTTGATTGTGTTCGCGAAATTTCGCCAACAACGCCTTGTGCCGCTGCTGCTGGCGATGCACGGCCCAGGCGATCAGCGCGATGATGGTGACGACGAGCGAAATGATATTGAACATGGAGAAGAATTCCTGACGGCCGGTGGGCGCTGTATCGACCTTAACGGTTAAAGGGCCTGAAACTTAAGCGTCCCCGGGGTGCGGGCTGCAGTTATGATGCAAGCCAATCATCGCGCTACATCAAGGTTTTCCAGCATGGCCGTACCGCATCGCCCATTCCTCGCCACCGTTCTACTCATCACCGCGTGCGCCAGCGCGCCCGCCTTGGCCGACGACGGCTGCATCGCGCGCGTCGATGCGGAGCTGGCCCGCATCAAACAGGCGCAAGACGTCCAACGCACGCGCGAGGCCGCCAATAATCTGGAATTGAATCGGGAGCTTTGCCAGGGCCGGCTGGACCTGCTGGACGCGCGCTTTGCGCTCAGCGACGACTTTGAAGCATGCCGCCGCGACGGCGTGCAGTTTTCGGATCAGGTCACGCGCACGCTGACGGGCGCGTCCGACGATCTCACGGACATGAAGGCGTCGTGGATCCGGACCTGCGGCCTGCACATGAAGAATTGAACGCGGGCCTGCGATTGCGGCCGTTCAAGCGCCGCAACCGCAGTCATCCGCTAGCGCACGTCAAGCCGCCTTCTTTTGCGCGTCGTGCGGAAAGAAAATGGCGCGGCTGGGATCAAAGCCATAAAGGTGCGCGTATTCCGTGGCGTCGGCCGCCAGCGCCAACACCGATTCCAGAATGAAATCCGCCTTCGCGTCCGACAGCAACGCACTGAAGTTCAAGCGCACAAAGCCGGGCTTTTCGATTTCTCGGCCATCCAGAATGGCCTGCCGCATCTGCAAAGACTGCGCATCGTCGATTTCCAGCAGACGATGCACGTACGGACCCGCGCATGCACATCCGCCACGAGCCTGAATGCCAAAACGGTCGCTCAGCATCCGCGTCACCAACTGCTGATGCACGAACCCGCCCTTGCCGTCGCGCACCCGGAAAGAATAGATCGGCAGGCGCTTTGCGGTCAGCGACCCCAACAGTTCCAGGCGCTCGGCGCCCTTCCACGCCGCCAGTGCCCGCTGCACGAAATGCGCATGGCGCTGCTGCATGAAATCCGCGCCCAATGCTTCCTTGACCAGCACCACCAACGCGGCGCGGATGTCCCCCACCACGTTCGGCGTACCTGCTTCCTCACGCGACTCCAGGCTGCCGCTGTAGTCATGGCCCACGGGCGACACGAACTTCACCGTGCCGCCACCCGGCCACGTCGGCGTCGTATCCAGCACCGCATCGCGGCGCACGATCAGGACGCCCGAGGCACCCGGACCACCAATGAACTTGTGCGGCGAAAACACGATGGCGTCGATCTGCGCATCAGGCGCCGGCGACATCCGAATCGGCAGGTACGGCGCGCCGCCTGCATAGTCCCACAGCATTTTCGCGCCGGCTGCCTTCACCCGCCGCGTGATGCCTTCGACGTCCGCGACGATACCCGTCACATTCGACGCCGCCGACAGCGCGCACACGACCAGCGAGCCCGCCGGCGCGTCCAGCGCTTGAGCCAGTTGCGCCAGATCCGGCCCGCCTTCGGGGCTTTCTTCCAGTTCGACGATGTCAGCGCCGCATTCGCGCCATGGCAGGATGTTCGAATGATGCTCGTAGGGTCCGATAATGACCCGGACCTTCCGGCCAGCCGCCACCGCCGCCTTCACACCAAACAGATTCACCAGCCGGTTGATGCCCGCCGTTGCGCCCGAACCCGAGAAAATCACCGCGTGTTCATCGCCCGCCCCGCAACCGCGGCCAATCGCCGCACGCGCCTCGCGCCGCAGACGGGTAATGAAGCCGCCGCAGAACGAGGCTTCTGTGTGCGAATTGGCGTAATACGGAAGCACCTGTTCCAGCACAAAGCGCTCGACCTGCATCAGCGCCCGGCCCGACGCCACGTAATCTGCATAGACAAGCGGCTTGGAGCCAAACGGTCCGTCAATGCAGGCGTCCTTTCCGATAAGCCCGTCGGCAAGCGCGGCCGCAATATCGGAAGTCTTCAAGCTGTCTTGGAACTGCTGCAAAGGCGAAGCCGGGGCGCCTGCGGGCGCACCGGCGAGGGTCGTGTTCATGAGGCAATAGATCCGAAAAGTTCGGAAATATCATACGATGGATGCCCAGATGAAACATCACCGTTTTTTTGCTGTTTTTTCGCACAAACGGGTCATATGATCGAATCCATGGAAAAAATAGACAAGCTTGATCTAAGCATCATCAACTGCCTGCAAAAAGACGGTTCCTTGTCGCAGCGCGAGCTAGCCGATCGGGTCGGCCTCTCCCAGAACGCGTGCTGGCGCAGGCTTCAACGCTTGAACGCCTGCGGCATCATCCGCGGCACGCGCGCAGAGGTCAGCTTGGTCGCCCTGGGCCTGGATCTCACGGTCTTCGTCATGATCCGCACCAGCCACCATGCCAAGGCCTGGGCCGACGGATTCCGCCACCACGTCGAACGGCTGCCCGAAGTCACCGAGTTCTATCGCATCGGCGGCGATTGGGACTACCTGATCAAAGTCGTCTGCCGCGGCATGGCAGGATACGACCGGTTCTACCAAAAGCTGATCACGGATTTTGAGCTGTCCACGGTGACAGGATTTTTCAGCATGGAAGCCATTATCGAAAACCGGCCGCCGGATTTGCGGCTGCTGGAGGATTGAGAAGGATCGGGCGGCGTGGCTGAGGGCCGCAAGGTTCTTCAACTGGCTGCTTGAGCCTTAACGGTCATGTGTTTCAATACCGGCTGCGTAGGCTCAACCGTCCACAGGTTTGAATGCCAGCCGCCCTTTCAAAACGGCCCAGCGCTTCGCTTGCCAGCTGCCGGTGTAAAACCGGCACTGCGTCTACGGTGCCGCCTGCCCGTTAAAATGCTTCGCAGCGTGCAGCCCGGAACTTTCCCGCGGCACCCTACTCGAACCTCGCTTATTCCCTCATCGCGGAGACTCGTCCGGCCATGACCCTCTAAGCCCTCCCCTAGATCACCGCTTGCGCTACGCGCAACGCGCCTTGTCGATTCCGGAGAGCTTTCCATGGCCCAGTCTTCTCACGCGCCCGCACCGGCGCATCCTCAGCCGCCCGCGTCGGCGCCTTTCCTCAGCCTGCGTCACGTTAGCCACGCGCTGCCAGACGGCCGCGTCCTGCTTCGCGACGTCAGCCACGACTTTGCCCCCATCCGCCACGGCCTCATCGGCCGCAACGGCGCGGGCAAGTCCGTGCTGCTGCAATTGGCGCAAGGCGTTATCGCCACACAAAGCGGCCGCATCGTGCGTCGCGGCCGTATCGCCTATGTCCCGCAGGAACAACCACGATCCGTCCGCACCACCTTGGCCCAAGTCGCCGGCATCGCGCCGATTCTTGACGCCCTGTCCAGCATCGAATCCGGCAGCACCCGCCAAGCGGATTACGACCTTGCCGAAGGCCATTGGCGCATTCGGGATGAATGGACCCGCATGCTTGCCGACGCGGGCTTGCCTTCGTGGCAGCCCGAACGTCCCGCATCGGCCGCCAGTGGAGGCGAACTGACCCGCGTCGCGCTCGCCGGCGCCCTGATGCAAACCCCCGACGCCTTGCTGCTGGACGAACCCAGCAACCACCTGGACGCAGGCGCCCGCCGCTGGCTCATGGATCAGATCACCACCTGGCGCGGCGGCTTGATTGTCGTCAGCCATGACAGGACGCTGCTCGATGCCATGTCCTCCATCATCGAATTGGATCGCGGCAACCTCAACGCCCATTCCGGCCACTACTCCGCATACCGCGACCACCGCGACCGCTTGACCGCCGCGAATGAAGCGTCCCTCGCACACGCCCGCAACGAACGGGCCGCCACCCTGCGCGCGCTGCGCCAGCAACACGACGCCCAACAACAACGCACCGCCCGCGACACCCGCAAGGCCCGGGATGCGAACCAGGCGCCGATCCTGCTGGGGATGAAGAAGGCGAATGCCCAAGCTCATGCGGGCAGAGAGAACGTGCGGCGGCAGGATGCGGTTGCCGCGCTGGATGACGCGGTAAGGCAGGCAGCCGCACAGATTGATCAATCGGCCCACGTTGCACTGGCTTTGCCCGAAACCGCGGTGCCGCAGGGGCGCCGCGTTCTGCATCTGGAGCATGCGAGACCGCCGTATCCAGCGGACGCTTGCGCGCTGACGATGACACTGTCGGGCCCTTTCCGCTTGGCAATTCGCGGGCCGAACGGCTGCGGCAAGAGCGCGTTGCTATCGATGTTGGCGGGGGAGTTGATTCCGCACGGAGGCATCTGCGACGTACGGGTCCCGACCGCCATGCTGGACCAGCGGGCGTCTGTCATTCCGGAAGATAAGTCCCTGCTGGAGACGCTGCATGCGCTGGGCGCCCCGTTATCGGAAGGTGAACTTCGCAGTCGGTTGGCGTTGCTGGGCCTGGGATCTGAGCAGGTCAATGCGCCCGCGGGGACCTTGAGCGGCGGGGAACGCCTCAAGGCTGGCCTGGCATGCGCATTGTGGCGAAAAGCGCCTGCGCAGTTGCTATTGCTGGATGAGCCGACGAATCATGTGGATATTGAGTCGGCGGAGGCGATGGAGAAGGCGCTGCGAGGGTATCCCGGGGCGATGGTCGTGGTGTCGCATGATGAGGCGTTTTTGGAGGGGATTGCGCCTACGCATGAAATGGTTTGGGAGCTTCAAGGCTGGCGGATCACTGCGGAATGACGCATTGGCCGATGACGGATCCATTAGAGCCGACGGCACTGAAGGCCACAATGAAGGAAAACCTTACCTGACAAATCATAAAATCAATAACATTCGTCCTCTCTTAAACTTCAAGTTACTCACTCACAAGCCCGAACGCTCCAGGGTCGAAATAAATTGGCCATATCGTTCCCGCATCATAAATCGCGCCATCCCAATCAGCACTTTTCGCATTAACGACGTCCATATTGGCGCGCTTTATGATAGCCCCTTTAAAACTGCAGAATCGAACATCGACGTTTGAAAGATTTGCTCGTGTCAAATCAGCGGATGTCAAATCGGCCCCCACAAGCACAGCGCCTTGTAGATCGCAGTCTTTTAATGTGGCGCACCTAAAGTACGCATTAATTAACTTAGCGAATCGAAATTTTGCACGAGAAAGGTCGGCACCTATAAATGCAGCATTTCTTAATAATGAATTGGAAAAATTACAGTCGTGAAGTACCTTGCCATCGAAAATTATTCGGTGCAGATTCTCTCCTTCAAAATTTGCGCCTACCATGGTATCTAGATCCAACTTCAACGTTTCACCAGTCTGATAAATAAGAACAATCATTCATTTCCCCAATCCGTATAATCAACCTTTATCCCAGAAACCGACTTCACATTCCCCTTCATCGAGCTCGGCAGAACGCCTGGGGTCACATCGATTCCCCCTACCAGACGGGACGCGATATATTTATTACAAATCCCCACGCATCATTCTCGATTTCACTGAGGATGATTTTCAAGTCCTGCTGTTCCGGCAGCGGCGGTGACATCATTATCCCAACCGAAGGCCCATAATTATCTTACCCAGGCATCCCGCTAACGTTGGATAGTTGCCCAGCTTGACTTGGCAACTGTGTAACCTGAATATTTCCGACACCGTCACTTGGCGGAACCCCGACTGGCGGAAAATTTCGCCTTGCACATCCAGCGCCATGTCGTGGTTCGCGGCAAGGTCAGATCTGGAAACGATGATGCCGGATTGATGGCCTTGCCCGAGAAGATGATCGTCATATCGCGGCCAGCGGAAATGGCCGCGCCGCTTGCGGTGCTGCTATATGCCCGCTGCTGATCTGGCTGGCGCTGCTGAGGGCAACGTCGACGTCGTTATTGACGCCGCCGACTATGGATGGGTCTTTTGCCACTGCGTCCTAGGCATTCTTGGCGGCCAAACGGCACTAGGATGTCGCATTACTTACCGTACGCATCCCCGGGGTCAGCCAGCGCATCTTCCCAAAAATTTTCGCACTGGTTTGGATACTCTTCCGTCAACACCTTTAGCATGGTTCGCGCCAACTTGTTCGCAATATTTACTACAATGATCTGCGCCTTGGACGGCACCCGGTCGGAAAATAAATGCAGCGATATCGGGTAAGTTAGGTCGGCGTAGGCCCGATATTCAAGCCAAAAAAAAGATGAATTTTATTTTTCTCCCTCATCTTTTCGTTTATCCAACCATTTCGGAGGATACGGTGGATCCTCAAAGGGACGAATCTTAAGAAGATAAGCCTGCGCGGAATAACCACCAAAAGCCGCAATTCCCAGCCCGACGATATATAACCACTCCGTATGCCATCGATACAGATCAGCCAAAACCAGCGCCCCCCCCAAAACAACAAAAAAAACAATATATCCATAACGCATATGTCCATCGCGGACGGCATGCCGTTTAAACAATTTCTGAAGTTCATGCCTCATTTCGCGTACCTTGATTTTAGGTATTCTCCGAGTTCGTTGAGCAGAAAGGTTCCGCCTGGCGCGGCTTTTCCCGCCGTTTGAACACCAATATCTATTAACCCCGAAATTCCGTAGGCATGCGAATTAGGCCTCATAATTTGCTCTAGTCCTCCAAACGCCCAGCCCGCAACGACTGTCCCGCTGCCCACTAGGCGGACAGCGGGGGACGCGGTCCCAGAATAACAGCTTGCAGACTCTATGCCGGCGCCTATTCGTCCCATTCCGCTCGCCAGATACGCCAGGACGTCCGCATTCTCGTTCCGCTTATCGAGAAAGTCGGCTGCCGTCATGTTTCTTTGAAGCCCGGCGGCACAATCACCTGTTACGCAATATCGAGCCATCGGGGAGTGCTGCAAAAACGGAAGCCCAAAGCGATCCATTGGATCGACGCGTTTCGGCGTCAGGGCGTACGAAAGCCCGGCCGAACCTCGGTGTCTGACACCTTGTTTTCTCGTCAGCACCTGACTACCGCCCGTGCAGCGACTTCGTCCCGTGGCAAGACGACCTAGCCTGAATGGTGATTTTTTGAAGCCTCAACAGCGGCTAACCAATCGCCCCACTGAGCTGGATCATTAGTGTTTCCGTCGGCCCATATAGTGGTCGAGATACCGTTCAAAAGAGTGGCGATATCTTCGCTTTGGCGACCCCCTCTCGTAGTAGCGATCCACGAATATCAGCATTGCGCGAAAGGCTTCCGCCGTTGTCAACAAACTATTCATTTCAACCGCCTACAATGCGGACGCTGCTCACCCGTCGCCGCTCGCCGCATCCCTCTGCCTTAAAGCGAGAAAATCATCTTTGATTTATTGGCGACAGCCTTAATCAAAAAAGCTCGAAGATCGTTCAACTCTGACAATGCAACGTCTTTAGACACACAAGACTGTATAGCTACGCGGCCCTCTGTCCAGCCACTCACAAATTCCACATTCTTTGCAGGGAGAGCACGAAGGCCTGAGATATGCTTTTCGAGAGCACGGATCACCACCTCCAGTGTAGAAACATCAACTTCGTCTTCTTCATACTGATCAAAAATAGTGCCGTGGATGGCATTAATATTTTTCCAGAATCCTGACGAGAACAGCCATTCGGAAACCAATCCGGAGAGCGTCAATTTCGCGTCACAACCTTCCACCCAGAAGAACGATCGTTGCATCCTCATGTGCGTCGCCACCTATTTCACTTAATCAGAATTTTTAAAATGAGTCAAACCATTCCTCACACCTGATGAAATACCGGTCTGCGTAGTTTTATCTACTCCAACCAACGGAACATTGCCGGTGACATCGCTTCCAATGATCGACAGATTGCCAGAGCCGGCGACACCCTTCTCGCCCAACGCAATGATCGAAACGTTGCCGCCGGCCATGATGGACGACCCAAATGCGGTTTCCTGGCTGCGTTTCGTCTCGCTGACGGATTTGCTGGAGCCCACGCTGATTTGGATCTGCGCGCTTGCGGCTTCCTTCTGCGCGGTGGTGGCCTCCGCGCCCTTCGCAGCGTCCATCATCCTGTCGGCCTGTACTGCCTGGTACGCTGCCTGCCCAACCTTGACCGCAGCAAGACGCCCACTCCTGGCTTCTCCAGCCTGTTGGAGCGTGCCATGGATTTGTTGGGCCGCACCCAGCATGCCGCCCGCCACGCCGATAGTGATTCCCTATTGCTTGAACTCGTGATACTCGTGCTGGCGAGCTTCGCCCACGCCTGCAACGATGGCCACGTTCCTGCCGGCGATTGAGATATCGCCATCCTGCGCCAGCACGCTGCTGGCGAACACACCGACGTCGCGTCTCGCATCGATGGTCATGTTGCCGCCGACGCTTCCTACGGTACACGCGGAGAAACCGCCGCTCTCTCCCTTCATCCAATCGGTCCTGGCTTGCTTGCTGTAGCCGATATTGAAACAACACCGTATATGCGACCAAGCTCGATCAGCGAACTCGCTGAAATCGCACCTTCTGGCCGCACTCGTAGATCGAGAACCGACCCATGACCGATCCTATGCGACTGTTCCGTTCTACTTAGCTTAAAGGCCGAGCTCGAACTGATATCGACGTTGAATGCACTGCAAGAATTCCAAATTCTCCGACGCCGACAGCGCACTCCATACTCGAAATCCAAATCTATCCAAATCTTCAAGCAAGCTAACCGTCCCGGTAAAGTATAAGGAATTCCAGATTATCTCCATCTGCACCGCACGACCGCCCGAGGGATATCGAGGCAACAAAACCTCACTCACACTTACCAACGGTGACTCTAAAAACAAATATTCCCAATTCATCACTTCCAGGAGTCCGCGGCGCACTCCGAGATCAAGAAAATTTGCCACCTCAAGGCTCCATAGAAAGGGATCCTCCCCAACTTCCCCGCCCAGGTACTCTGGAAATACTGAATTTGGTGAAAAGTCATCAAGCCCAGCATAAATTAGCTGGCGTTGATAATTCACCCTAAGAGAATTTTTCATTATTCGGTCGAGTACAACACCGAGCGCCCCCATTGCAGTTAACTCCCAGCGCAGTTCCCATAGGCCAATCAAAAAGAAACTCTTTTAACGCCGGACCCTATGCGACGCCGCACTAAATCTCGGAGCAGGTCTCCGCGGCCAATTTCCGCAGCTAATTGTCAGAGGCACCCCATAATTTATCCCACTCAAGTAAATAGTGCCTCGACTGCTCACCCAAAAGGACAAAAATTTTGCTTCTTCGCCCGCCTCCTATTCTCCTCACTGCACCGTCCAGCGCCTCTAATAGACCTGTTGCAACATAATCAGGAAGTATTAAGTCGCCACTAGAAACTCCGTCTTCTATGAGAGAAAGAATATCTATCCGCTCAGCGGGGGGAATTGAGTCGAAATTTTCGGCTATTTCCCTTCCTATTCTTGAGAACAACAACATTATGGGAACGTCCTCTCCCCAATAATTTATTTCCTCATCCAATCCGCGCCGAATAAATTCGTACCGGCGAAATTTATCCACAAACTCACTTAATACATCCATCACTTCCCCATTAGTGCATTTTGCATGTCGCGCAGAACATGTTCTGCCGCCGAACGATCACTAAAAGACGCATTCGGATTGGCATTTAACCACCTCTGCAGCGACACAGAGTAGTTTTCTGCTTTCTGCACATGGTGCTTGCCGCCCACGGAGCCGCCGGTCGCAAGTTCAAATCGCACCGCGTCTGCGGTGCTTCCAGACCCAATTTTCGCACCGTCTCGATATAGTTCGTCCATTAGTTGGGCAAGTCCCACATCCTCGACTTTCGGCTTTGTCATTCTTGCGATCAGGTCATCCGCCAACTTGCCACCAGTAGCTGCGTTAGCGGTACCTCCTGAGGTAACAGCTAAGGGCGGAAGCTCAAGAGGGCCAACGGACTCATACTTCCCGGTAACCGAGTTTTGGCGAGCCAGAACCGTCCCGTCATGACCAAGGACCTCCCCATTATGAACAACCCATTTCGCACCGTCGGCGTATGCCAACTTCGCTGCAGCGCCCTCCAAGGAGTCGCCAGCAGCGCGCGTCAGGATCATACGCAGCGTAGTTGTACCGGCGTTTCGTACCGTTCCCAGAATCCCGCTTGTGGCCAGATCGAAGATCAGCAGCCCCGCATCGATCTTCGGCGTCAACAACTTCTGAGTTTCATACTGGCTCAGAAGACTATCCAGCTCCTTGATTGAGTTGGTCAATTGCAGTGCACAACTCGGTACCATCCCGCAGGCCGAACCACTTCCCAGCATCGCCTCCAGAGCGGCACGTGTTTCTGCGATTGCCTCCGGGCCAAAAACGCTCTTCATTTGGTCCATCGCCTGCTGCGTGCCTTCTGCATGCGCGGCTTTGATTCGACGGATCAAATCGTCGTACTCTTCCGGCTCCAGTCGGTCAGCCTGCGCAAGACGGTTGATCAGGCTTTGATGCAGCTTCGGATCCAGCGAATTGTTGTCCAACTCAGCCACGGCCGCGTTCGTGATCGTGGCCAGACCGTCCGCCCCTGCCACAACTGCCGCGCCCGCGATAATCGTCGCGACCAGGTTTCGACGCGACTCACGTTCTTCGTTGGTACCACCTGCAGTACTGTCGAGCAGAGCATTGATGACCACCGCCGCTGCGCCGCCGGTCGCACCAGCACCGCACCTTTGCCCACTTGCTGCGGCTCCCGCGCAACCTACTATCCCCTGCAAGGCAGCATGTTCCGCAGATCCGTCACGGATCCATCCCTTGCTGACCCATTCGCCCACCTGAGCAGCACCCAACTGTTGCACGTAGCTGACGACAGCCTTTTGAGCGATGTCGGAAGCAGCGCCGGTTACGTTGCTGCCCGTCGCCGCCATGACTGCGTTTGCAATTTGACGGTACGTCCCGCCCGGCAGCCAAGGCTTGGCGTCGTCGTACTGGTTCTTCAGTTCCGCATACTTTGTAGGATCGGCCTCGGATTTCATCGCCTTTTCAAGCGCATCCGCCTCCTTCGCCCGATTCGTCAAAAACTGCCCCATCTGCCGCTGGGCTTCAGAAGCAATCTCAAACCCCGCCTCGATCTTCTCCTTGTCAAAGATCGGCTTGAGCGCATTCAACGTGTCCGACGTATCCCGGTTCAACCCTGCGATTTTTTCGGCAGCCGTCTCACCGGTCAGCGCCAGTTGCCCCGCTTCATCACGAATGACGATCGTCCCGCCGCTGATGCCGCTTTGTGTCGTGGAACTGCTGTTGCCGCTTGCCGCGACCACGATCGGGGTGCCCATTCCAAAGCCGCTACTACCCGTCGAAACGGACGTACCCGCATCTTTGGACGCGCCTCCTGCGACCTGGCCGCCCTTGGTGGTGCCCAAGCCGGAGTCGCCTGACGTCCCGCCAAACCCGAACCCGCCCCCGATGGACACCTGGCTGCCGCTGTAGCGCGCCGTGTTCTTGAGATCTTCAGTGACCAGTGTTCCCGTGGTCAGCTTGTTAAGGCCGTCGGCGACCGCCTTGTCGCTGCTGGCAATGACGCTGCCGATGAGCGTGGTGTTGTTCTTGACGTCAATCAGGAAACCGCCGTCGCCCGCCCATAACCCCGTTTGCTCAGTCACGGTCTTGAAGTTGCTGTTTATCTTGCCGGCGCCAGCGTTCGCCCAAGCATTGCTTGAGCCGTAGCAGTACGGCGGAATGCACAGACTTATGCCAAAACCCGCGCTCTTGTTTTTCGAGTCGTACTTGCTGCTGTCTTGCAAACTCTCCAGCAAGAGATTGCCGCCAACCGACGCGATGATCTGATCTGCCTTGGCGGCCGCACCCTTTAGCGTGGTGTCGCCGCCGGACTGGATCGCCAGGACATTGCCGGCGGTCACGTTGGTGTTGGTCCAGCTTTCGTCCTTGCCGTTGGCGTTGCCTCGACCCACCGAAGCGCCAAGTTCAAGCGTGAAGCCGTTTTGCTGCCCGCCGGAGGAGTACCCGATACCGATACTGGCGCTGCTGCTCTTGCTGGTGGTCTTTTGCTCGAAGACGTTGCGCGCGGCCTCCAGCACGATGTCGCCTTCGGCTTTGAGCACCGCGTTGTTGCCAGCCGACAGCGTGGAGCCGGTGACCGTGATGTTCGAGTCCTTGCCCGCGCCTTGCGCAACGACGGTCAGATCCTTGCCTGCGGCAACGGTCGACCCAAAGGCGCTTGAGGCGTTGCGGTCGGTTGTGCTGCTGCTCTTGCTGCTGCCTACGCTGAGCTTGATGCTGACGCCGCCGGCTTGCTGGACCGCATTGGCGTCCTTCACATTGGCCGCTTGCTGGACGGCATCGTACGCGTTGACGGCTGCCAATGCAGTCGTCGCGCCCGCCAGCCCCTTTATCACGGAGTTGTCCGTTTTACCCGCAGCGTCAGCCATGCGCACGCCCGTCTGCACGGCATCGGCGATTGGAGTGCTGGCAGTAAGGGTCAGCCCAGACTGCTTGATCTCGTGAAATTCCCTTTCCTGCGTGGTGTCAAATGCCGCTCCGATGTTCACCTCTTTTCCGATCAAGGTGATATCGCCCTGGCGTGCAATGACGTTGCTGCCCGTGATGTTCAGCGCGTTGCCGGCGTTGATCAGGACATCGCCTTCAACGCTGCCAACGGTGCTGGCGTTGTGGAATACCTTTTTGCTGTCGAGCGAGTCCGTCTGTTTTCTGGAACCGTAGCTAAGACCACCCATGGCGCCAAAGCCGGACTTCTTGACCATCTTGTAGTCGTAGCTGTCCTGGGCGTTCTGACCGGCCAGGATGTTGACGTCGCGCTCCGCGGACAGCACCAAGTCCATTTGCGCGCCGACGTTCGAGCCCGATACGTTGAGGTCGCGCCCTGCCATCAGGACGGCGGAGTCGCCGGTGAAGGTAGTGGCCAGGGACTGCTCCCAGTCAACTGCCTTTTTGATGTGCGTCGTCTTCGACGACATGAACCCTTTTTTCGTGTAGTGACTTTCGTCATACGCCGAGCCGGTTTGCACGCCCGCCATCAGGTTGATATCTCGTCCGGCCCCCACGGCCAGCTGTTCGCCCGCCGTCACGTCCGCGGCACGCGCATTGACGTCCTGCCCGGCAATCAGCGTAAGGTTGCCATCCGCCGCAATGGACGAACCCACTTCCGAGCTCGTACTCAGGTCGTGACGGTTCTTCTTGTTGCGGACCAGCGATTCACCGTGGCTTTCCTGCAGTGTGGCCAGGTTGATGTCGCGGCCCGCTTGCAGGCGCACGTCTTCTGTGGCGGTGACTTGCGCGGCCGTCAGGTTGATGTCGCGGCCGGCTTGCATGCTGAGGTTGCCGGCGTCGACGCGGGACACGCCTGAGACGTACGAACCCCAGGTGGCGCCGTTGTTCTCCGAGGCGGAGGTGGACGTTAGCGCGATGTCGCGGCCGGCCGACAGGGCGACGTTGTCGCCCTTGATGAGCGAGACCAGGTTGATCAGGTCTTCGCGTGCGGCGAGGTCGACGATGGCGCCCTGGATCTGGCCGCCGGCCTGGTTGACGATGTTGGCGGCGGTCATGACGGTGGCGTCGCGCGCGCCGATGGTGCCGCTGTTGGTGATGTCGCCGTCGGCGGCGAGCTTGACGTCTCGGCCGGCCATGAGCGTGCCGTCGCCCTTCAGGTCGCCTTCGCGCACCAGCAGGTAGACCTGCGGAACCAGCACAGTCTCGGTGGTGCCATCGGGCAGCGTGATGGTCTGCTCGACCAGCCAGACCAGGTCGGTGGTGAGCTGGCGCTGCTGGGCGTCGGTGAGCGCGGCGCCGAGTTTGATGCCGTTGGTCAGGGCGAACTGTGCGCCATTGGCGAGCAGTTGTTTGTACTGGCTGTCGTTGTCGCCAAAGCCGTCTAGGAAGCGCTGGCCGGTGGTGGCCAGGATCTGGTCGGAGACGAGTTTCTGTTCGTAGAAGCCGTCGCCCAGGCGGCGGGGTTCGCCGGACGGCGTGAGGAATTTTGCGCCAGCAGGAATCAGCGCATTAAGACCTCCGGGGGTATTGCCCAAGCCCGTCTTGATGGCGCCGGATGCGCCCGCGTTGCCGACGGGTGCGCCGGGCTGTTGCAGGAGGCCGAACAGGTAGTCGCTGGAAACGGACTCGTGGTTGCCGATGAAGCGCGGGTCGGTGGCGACGACATAAGGGGCATCGGGTGTGCCGCTGACGGCGAAGAGCTGGCTGTCGGGAATCGTGGCCGGGTTGGAGACCGTGCGCACGACGTTGCCGCCGGGCAGACCAAGGCTGGCAACCAGTACGGGACCGGTTGCGGTGGCGCCGTTGGCGCCAGGCGCCGCGCCGCTGAGTGAGACCGACAGGTTGCCACCGGAGGTACCGACGGGCAGCTCGATGGATCCGGCGGCGAGGGTGCGATTGTAGGCTTCGGAGTATTCCTTGCGGTCGCTGTCGCGAGGCTGGGTGACGGTGGCCGTGCCGACGCGTGTGATGACCCGCTGGCCGCCAGCGCCGATGTTGTTGATGGCCGGACCACTGACCGACAGGGTGCCGCCGGCCGCAATCTGGCTCTTGTCATTCGTAACGGTTCCAACCAGCGTCATCGAGCCGCCAGACAGAATCTGGCCAGGATCGGAAGAAAGGGTGCGGGTCTCGGTGATGGTCTCTTCGACGACGTAATACGTGAACGTGCCGACCAAGCGCGTACGGAAATCGGCATTGAACTCGCGAATGCGCTGATCCAGTTCCAAATACGCGGCCTTGTATGCAGCGTACGCATTCTCGTATGCGAGGCGCTGCTCCGCCTCTTGAACACACCGGGGTTGATTGCCGTAGCAAGGATTTGCGGGCTCTCTCCAGTAGGGAAGTGGCGCCGGAGGTGTCACGCCGAAAACAGACCACACTCGCGCGTCCAGGCTGTAGAGGAAATCCTCTGGAACGTCATAGCACTCACCGGCATCACCACCATTGCACGTATAGACGGCCGGTTTGTAGGCCAAGGAAATGGGCGTATTGACACCGGACTGGCCCCTGCCGCCGCGCGTGTAGTCGAACGGCGGACCGTAACGTTCGTAGGGATACCTTGTGGATGGAAGCAGAAACCTGCGCTCAGGATCGTCGTCCAGCCAATCTGGCGTTTTGCCGCAAAGCGCGGTGACCTTGTCGCACAACCAATGCGTTTCCATGTCGTACATGTCGGTCGTGCCAGCCGGGGTCACGTAGATTTTGGGGGCCTTCTGAACCGGCACCACCTCGCTGGCGTAATTCGTATTGATGTTCTGCAGCGACACCGCGGAAATCACCGCGTTGCCCGCAGCCTCAATCGTCGCCGACGCATTGACGAGCGACGCAGCCTGCCCGATCGCCTTGCGATTCGCGTCCAGCGCGCTCCCGATGCGCATATCCCCGGCCGCGTAGATCAGCGCATGTTCGCGATTCACGAGTGAACCCACGCCGATATCCAGATCGCCGCGGGACGCGATGACCGCGCCGCCGCCGGGCCCTGCTCCGTTGACGATTTCTCCCGCACGGATGGCGATGGTGTTGCCGTAGATGCGGCCGAAGTTGTCGACGCGGCCTGCGTTGATGTGGGTCGCGCCGCCGTCGATAAGGCCCGAGTTCGTGAGGCCGTTGGTGACGTTGATGGTGTTGTTGCGTCCGGCCAGCAGTTCGCCGCTGGCCTGGTTGTTGAGCGCGTTGGCCGTGATGGTCAGGTCACGGCCGGCGCTGACGGTGGCGCTGTTGTCCATGTTGCCGCCGACCGACATCGTCAGGTCGCGGCCGGCGGCGAGGTCGCCGGTCTGGTTGAGCGATCCGGTGTAGGTGAAGGACAGGTCCTGCGCGGATTGCAGCAGGCCCAGGCCTTGCAGCGCCTGGATCGTGACCGCGAGGCGTTCGCCGGCCAGCAACTTGCCCTGGTGGTTCTTCAGCATTGCGGCCTTGATGGTCGCGTAGCGCTCAGCGGCGATGTTGCCGCCGGTGTTGTCCAGCTCGCCGGTATCCAGCGTCAGGTCTTGGCCCGCGCTGATGGCGCCGGACTGGTTGTTGATGCCGCCGGCGACGATGGTGGCCGTTTTGGCCAGCACGCCTTTGGGCGGCGATCCGGATGCGGTCAGCGTGGCGCGGTTGTCCAGGCTGGCGGCGTTCAGGGTCACGGTGTCGTCGGCCTGAATCAGGCCGCCCTGGTTGTCGACGGCGCCGGTCGCAACCAAGGTGAGATTCGCGCCCGCCAGCGTGCCGCCGGCATTGCCGATACGCGAGGCATCGATGCGTGCATCGCCCGCAGCGGCGATCAGGCCGGCGGTGTTATCCAGTTCGCCGCCCAGTTTGACGACGGCCTTACTGGCAGACGTGATCTTGCCGTCTTGATTGCGCAAGTTGGCGGCGGCGATATCGACCCTGCCGCCGTGCAGGACGGCATTGCGCGTGGTGATGTCGCCAGCGGTTGTGAGCCCGAGCTTGCCGACGGCCGAGACGTTGCCGCCGGACAGATCCATACCGCCTGCCACCAGGGTCATGTCCTTGCCGGCCGCGCTGATGCCCGGGTGGGTGATGAAGGCTGCGGTCAAGTTGACGCTGCCGGGCAGGCTGAGCGTGCCGTCCTCGCCGACACCGGCGATGAAGCGGCCGCTGTTGTTCAGCGCGTTTTTTGCCGTGGCGGTGACGTCGCTACCCGCGAGCACCGAGCCGGTGTTGGTCAGGCCGGTGTCTGACAACAGGGAGGCTGCGCCTGCCGCGGACACAATGCCTGCGTTCTTCAAGAGGCTGCCGGACCGGAGGCCGATATCCGCGGCGGATTGGATGCGGCCGTCGGCCGTGGTTGAGAGCGCGCCCTGGGCAACGATGGTGACGTTGCCGGCCTGGGTGGCCGCGACGCCGCCCAGCGTGGCGTCGCCGCCCGCGCGCAGCGTCATGGCTTGTCCGGCGGCAGCCGAACCCATGAGGTTCAGCGCGCCGCCCGCGGTGGCGGTCAGCGCTGCGCCCGCTTGCAGGCTGGACGCAGAACCCGTGTCGAGATTGCCGTGTTGCGTCTCCAGCTTCAGGTCGCCTTCCAACGCGGCCACGGTGCCGTTGAGGGTCATGCCACTGCCCGCGCTGAGGGTTTGCGTGATGCCTGCCAGCATGCTGCCGGCGGCAAGCAATGTGCCTTGCGCGGTGGACGTGAGCGTGCCGGCGGCTTGCGCCAGGCCTGCCGCACCGACCGCGACGTTGCGGCCGGTCAGGGTCAGGTTCGCATCGCTGGCGGCGGTGCCGTCCACGCGCGCATCGCGCGCGGCCGACAGCATCATGTCGCCCACGGACGCCAACGCTCCGGCGGCGCTGACGTCGCGTTGGGCTTGCGCCGTGAGGGTGCCCGCCGCCTGCAACTGCGCGCCCTGCTTGGCGATCACATCGCGCCCGGTAACCAGCAAATTGCCCGCGCCCGCCTCGCCCAGCGCAGCAGCCGTGCCGCCCAGACGCGCATCGCCGGTCGCCGCCAGCGTCAGGCCGCCGCCCGCGACGATGACGCCGTCGGACGCCAGGTCGGCGCCCGATTGCGCGATGAGGTTCTGCGCGGCCTGCATGCGGCCGGTGGCGCCGACGCGCAATTGCCCGCCCGCGTCGGCGGTCAGGTTGCCGGCAAGCGCCGCCACGGTGCCGTCGACGCCCAGATTGCGCTGGGCCGTCAGGCTCGCGGGCGTGCCCGCCGTGACGAGGCCGGTCACAAAGAGATCCCGGGTGGCCTGGGCTTGCAGCAGCCCTGCCTGACCCGCGGCTGGCTCCGCGGTGCCTGCGGTGCCAGCGACGCGCAGGTCCTGGCCTGCAACGAGGAAAAGATTGGCGTTGCCTTGCGCCAGCCCGCCCTGGCCCACCGTCAGGTCCGTGCCCGCTTCGGCGCGCAGGGTGCCGTTGGCGACCGTCTTGCCGTTCAGTTCGGCGCGGGAATCTGCGGAAAGATGAATGTCGGCCTCACCGGAGACGGCGCCATTTGCGAGCAGGTTGCCGCCAGCCTGGGCCGTGAGTTGCTGGGCGGCCTGCAGGGTGCTGGCCAACCCGAGCGTTATGTCGCCGCCGCTGGCGGCCTGAAGCGTGCCAGCGTCGGCCAGTAGCGTGCCGTCCACCCGCAGACTGCCTTGCGTAGTGATCTGCGCGGATTGGCCCGCGATGAGGGCGCCCGCCAGCGACGCGTCGCCTGCCATGGCCGTCACCGAGCCGTCCGCTTGCTGGCGTGAGGCGGAAGATGTCGCAAGCGTTTCGCCCGCCTGCACCTGCAGATCGCCAGTCGCGAGCGTTGCGCCATCAAGCGTCATGTCGCGCGCCGCCTGCATCGACAGGTCTTTCAGCGACGTGACCTTGCCCAGGCTTTGCAGGCTGCCGCCAGCCGTCAGGCCAACGGGACCGGCCGCCGCCAACTGTGCATTCGCGCCGAGAGCGACGTCGCCGTCGGTCAAGACGGTCATGCTGCCGGACGCGGCCGTGATCGTGCCGTCGACCGCCAGCGTCTGGCCCGCCGTCAGCGCAGTGTTGCCGTTGGCGCGGAGCGTGCCAGCCAGCGTCATGCTGGCGCCCGCCTTGGCGGCAATCTCGCCTTCGGCGTCCCATTGCGCGGGTGCGTCCATGCGCAGATCGCGCGCCGCGTCGATGCCGATGCGGCCGGTGGCGGACCCCTTGCCCGTCACCCGTGCGTCGCGCCCGGCCATCAGCGACAAGTCGCCGCGCGCGCCGACAAGTCCGCCCAGGTTCAGGTCCGCGCTCGCACGTATCTGGGCGGGTCCCCCTGATTGAATCTGAGCGGTCGCCCCCGTCGTCAGGTCGCCGCCAGCCTGCGCATGCAACGCGCCCGCGGCGGTGACTTGGCCTGGCAGCACCATGTCGCGGCCCGCCTTGAGCGCTACCGCGCCTGCTGCTGTGACCAGACCGCTGGAATTCGTGCCGACTTGCGCCGCGCCGGTGGCGGTGCCCGCCGTGCCGCCGTTGCCCGCGTTCGAACCGCCCGCCGCCGACCCGGAGCCGGACCCCGAACCGGAACTCGAACCACCGGAGCCCGCGTTCCCCGTGCCTGCGCCACCGCCCGGCGGCATCCCTCCCGGCGCGATGTCGCCGCCGATCCGCACATCCCGCGCGGATTCAACCCGTACGTCTTGTCCGCCCATCAGCACCGATCCGCCCAACGACAGATCCTGCCCGGCCGCGACCCGCAGCGCGCCCTGCGTCTGCACCGCGGCCTGCGCGGCGACGCTTACGTTGCCTGCCGCGTTCACATCGATCGAACCGCCCGCGCCCACCGCCCCCGTAATCGCGGCATTGCGGCCAGCGGCCAGCGCCACGTTGCCCGCAGCTTGCGCGGCGCCGTCCACCGCCACGTCGCGCCCGGACGCCAGCCGCAGATCCCGCGCCGCCTGCACGGCGGCGCTGGGCGCGATACGAACGTCGCCCGATGCGCTGACTTCCAGGTCGCCGGTCAGTGCAACCAGGTTGCCGCCCACGTTCACGCCGACGCCCGCCTCGGTGCCGATCAGCCGGATGCTGTTGGCGTACATGCCGCCCAGCGCCGCGGTGTCCAGCGCCACGACGGGCGCCGGGCCCTCGCCTGGGCCAGCGGTCGCGTTGCCGGTGGCGTAGTCCACGCGCGCCGCACCCGCCGTGACGTTGAGCCGGTCGGCCCAGACGCCGGCGTTGATTTCCAGCGTCCGCGCGATGAGGTCGACCTGGCTGGCGGCGGTGCCGTTCAGCCCCTGGCCCTCGACGCGCAGCTTGCCGCCAGCCACTTCCAGCGCGATGTTGCCGTCAGGCCCCACCTGCGGACGGCCCGTGGTCAGCGTGGCGCGATCGGCGTTCAGAAAGCCGCAACCGTTGCAGGTGATGCCTGCCGGATTGGCGACGATGACGTTGGCGCGGTTGCCCGCGACTTCAAGCGTGCCCATCAGTTGCGACGGGTTGGGCGCGGTGACCTGGTTCAGGATGGTGGTGGCGCGCTGGTTGCCCAACATGACATTGCCGGCCACCTGGCCGGCCAGTTGCGTCTGGCTGGCGCCGCCGCTGTTGTTCAGCACCACGCCGGACGGTCCCACGTTGAACTGCGTGTAGCGGTTGTTGGACACGCCGCCCGCCGACGGCGGCGCGATGTTGACGACCGGCACGCCGTTGGTGACGCCCACGGTCGGCTTTTGCCCGGCCACGTTCTTGTCGACGGAGATCGGCAGCGTCTGCGCCAGCACGGGCGTCCAGACCTGCGTGAAGACGATGGACCAGACAATCAACGAACGAAGCTTGGACATCATGCGCACCTGACGGGGAACAGCGGATTTAGAACTCGAGCATCACGGCCATCGCGAAGACGGTGGACGCGGTTTTGAGCGATTCGGGTTTCTTGAGCGGCCAGCCGGCCGAAAGGTCGTAGCTGGCGCTGACATGGGGAATGGACAGACGGCCGCGCAGGCCTGCGACCGCGCCGACCAGCGTGCGGCCGGACAGGTACTCGGCGGACGGGCCGCCCACCCGCCCGACGTCCAAGCCGGTATAGAGCTGCTGGCCGGCAAGGCCGGTCAGATCGTCCAGGTTGAACGACAGATCGTTGCGCAGTGTCCAGCCGTCTTCGGCGGCGAGCGTCATCTGGCCATCGAAGCCGCGCACGGCGTAGCGGTTGCCGATCGTGAAGTAGTCAGCCGGCACAATGGCCGTCTTGGCGTGCTGGATCTGCCAGTTGGCCTGATAGGCAAGCGTTTGCCCGGCAACCTGGAACGGCAGATAAGCGCCCGCGCTGGCGGTAAGAATCGTGCTGCGCCCGTTCCAGTCCGGGTCGCCATAGATGTAGCCGGGCTCGTCGGAGAACTGAGGCAGCGTGCCGCGCACGCCGCCGCCGATGTCCAGCACGGCCCGGCCAACGTAGTGGCGATGCCAGTAGCCGATCTCGTAGCCCGTGACGTCGCGGCGCTGGACGTCGATGGCCACGTCGTTCAGGGTGCTGTCGGTGCGCTTGCGCAGCAAGGTAAGCGAAAGGTTGCCCTTGTAGGAGGTGCGCCGGTACGGCACGACCGATACGCCTGCCTGGATCTGCTTGGTGGTGCCGCCGTAGACGATGGGTTCTTCGAAGCCGGCGACCGTCTGGCGGTATGTGGATTTGCTGGCGCCCGCGAAGACGGTCCAGTAGCCAAACGGCACGTTGTAGTTGATGGAAGCGGCGCGCGTGTGGGAGTCGGCGTCGCGCCAGTGCGCATTGCTGTTCCACGAGACCGACAACTGGTCGTAAAGGAACAGCGGGGAATCCAGGGTCAGGCCGGCATTGAGTTGGTACTTGCCCACCGTATCCATGCCGCCGTTGTCGCCACCCAGGTAGCCATGCCAGCGCTTGCCGGTGCCGGGCTTGATGAGAATGTCCGAGTCGCCCAGTTCGGGGCCCGGCGCGATATCGATGGCCGCGTCGGCCTGGCTGCCAAGACGGCGGATGTTTTCAAGCGCCTGGTCCAGATCACGCTGATTCAGTTCGCCGCCCGGGCCGGTCGGCAACGCCGTGCGCCACCAACCGATGCCGTCCTGGCTTTGAACAGCGGAAATGCGGCCTGGCAGATAACGCAGCGTCAGCGACCCCTCCGCAAGCGACTGCTCGGGCACCACGACGCGCGCGGTGACCAGGCCGTCGTCGATCAGCAAGCCGATCAGGTGTTCTTGAAGCGCCCGCAATCCGCGGCCGCCCACGCATTCGCCCAGCACGATGGCCGTGGCGCGCGCCAGGAGATCCGGCGGTTCGGCGCCTTCCCAGATGACTTCCCGCAAGACGAAGCACGGGGTTTCGGGGGGAAGGGTCAGCCCGCCCGGCTGGGCCACAGAGGGCGCTGACAGCACGTCGGGACGCTCTGCCGCCCGGGCG
The DNA here is from genome assembly GCF_029866465.1 of Achromobacter mucicolens. NCBI lineage: Bacteria > Pseudomonadati > Pseudomonadota > Betaproteobacteria > Burkholderiales > Alcaligenaceae > Achromobacter > Achromobacter mucicolens. The sequence continues at coordinate 3,522,045 of NZ_CP123364.1, forward strand.
CGTTGAGCATCGATTTCCTGCTCCTGCCGGCGCTGGATTTCTGTGGCGCGCTGTGCTGCCTCAGGAGCGGGTTGCGCCCACGCCGAACCGATGCCCGCGCCGGCGCAAAGCGCCACCCAGATCAACCATGCTCCGTGAAAGTGCTGCGATCCGCTCATACGTCTGGACGCTTTCGGCCAAGCGCCGAGCGTCGTCTCCTGTTGATCGATGGGAGTGAATTTGTAAAACGCTCGCCAAGCCGCAGAAATCAGAGAACTCTGAAATATCGGGCCGGGTTAACCCGAATGCCGGCATATCTACAAATCGTCAATAATTCGCCAACGTTTTGTCATTGATCCGTCCCTTTGCCTGCCTTGCCCATGTCTGTATCCGTTCGGGATGCCATCGTTTCGTCTTCCCACCTCGCGTCTTCCGCGCCTGAGCTGTCCGAGGTCGAATTCGGCCTGATCATTGTGTCGCATGCGTTCAACCGCTGGATGGTGCGTTGCATGGCCTGTGCGGGGCTGCCCGAACTGACGTCGCTGGATATCCTGGTGCTCAACCACGTATTCCATCGGGGCCGGGGCAAGAAACTGGCCGACATCTGCTTCACGCTCAATGTCGAAGACACCCACCTGGTGAATTACTCGCTCAAGAAGCTGGAGCGCCTGGGCGTCGTCCAAAGCGCCAAGACGGGCAAGGAAGTGATCTACACCACCACCGACGCTGGCGCGGCCGCCATCCAGCGCTACGCCGAAGTGCGCGAGCAGTGCCTCGTCAAACCGTTCATCGACTCCCCCGCCGCCGACAACGCCAGTCATCAACTGGCCAATACCTTGCGTGCCCTTTCGGGCCTGTACGACCAGGCCGCCCGCGCCGCCACCTCGCTGTGAGAATCCACGTTGTCTAGCATTCCTGTCTCCGCCCCTGCCCCGCTGCTGTCCGTGCGCGGCGTATCGGTCGATTTCAATACCGACACCGGCGGGTTTCGCGCCGTCGACAACCTGGATTTCGACGTGCGGCCCGGCCGCACGCTGGCGATCGTGGGCGAGTCCGGTTCGGGCAAGTCCGTCACGTCGATGGCGATCATGCGCCTGACTGACTACAGCGGCGGCCGCATTTCGACCGGCCAGATCCTGTTCCGTGGCAGCGATGATCGCGAGGTCGACCTGACCCAAGCCAGCGACGAACAGATGCGCGCGATCCGCGGCAACGACATCGCAATGATCTTCCAGGAGCCGATGACGTCGCTCAATCCCGTGTTCACCATCGGCGACCAGATCGTAGAGGCGATCATGCTGCACCAGCAGCTGTCGCGTTCGGCGGCGCGCCAGTCGGCGCGCAAGCTGCTGGAAAAGGTGCGCCTGCCCGATGCCGAACAGCTGCTGGACCGCTATCCGCACCAGTTGTCGGGCGGCATGCGCCAGCGCGTGATGATCGCGATGGCGCTGTCGTGCCAGCCGCGCCTGTTGATCGCCGACGAGCCGACGACGGCGCTTGACGTCACGATCCAGGCGCAGATTCTGAACACCATCCGCGAACTGCAGCGCGACCTGGGCACCGCGGTGATCTTCATTACCCACGACATGGGCGTGGTGGCCGAGATGGCGGACGACGTGGTCGTCATGCTTCGCGGCAAGAAGGTCGAGCAAGGCACGGTGCAGGAAATCTTCAACGCGCCCAAGCATCCTTACACGCGCGCGCTGCTGGCCGCCGTGCCGCGCCTGGGCAGCCTGACGGGCAGCGACCTGCCGCTGCGCACGCCGCAGACCGTGCTGGAAGGCGACACGCTGCGCGAAGTTGGCGAGACCCGCGAACAGGACACCGCACGCTACGACGAACCGGTGCTACGCGTGGACAAGCTGACCACGCGCTTTGACGTGGGCCACAACCTGTTCGGCCGCGTCACGCACCGGGTGCATGCGGTCGAGCAGGTCAGTTTTGACGTCTATCCCGGCGAGACGCTGGCGCTGGTGGGCGAATCGGGCAGCGGCAAGTCCACCATTGGCAAGACCTTGCAGCAGCTCGTGGCGCCCACGTCCGGCGCGGTGCGCTACAACGGGCAGGACATTTTCTCGATGGACAGCGCGGGACGCCAGCGCCTGCGCCAGGAGATCCAGTACATCTTCCAGGATCCGTATGCGTCGCTGGATCCGCGCAAGACCGTGGCCTTCAGCATCGCCGAGCCGATCCGCACGCATGGCCTGCTGAGCGGCGAAGACGCCATCGCGCGGCGCGTGGGCGAGCTGCTGGAACAGGTGGGCCTGAAGCCCGAGCACGCCACGCGCTATCCGCATGAGTTCTCGGGCGGCCAGCGCCAGCGGGTGTGCATCGCGCGCGCGCTGGCCAGCAATCCCAAACTGATCATCGCGGACGAGTCCGTGTCGGCGCTGGACGTGTCGATTCAGGCGCAGATCCTGAACCTGCTGATGGATCTGCAAAAGGATCGCGGACTGTCGTACCTGTTCATTACGCACGACATGGCGGTGGTGGAAAAGGTGAGCCACCGCGTCGCGGTGCTGTACCTGGGCCAGATCGTCGAACTGGGCACGCGCCGCCAGATCTTCGAATCCCCGCAGCACGCCTACACGCGCAAGCTGCTTGCGGCGGTGCCGGTGGCCGAGCCCGGCCGCCACATCGACACTTCCCTGATCGAGGGCGAGATCCCCAGCCCGGTGCGCCGCGTGGGCGATGAGCCCGCGATCGTTCCTCTCTTTGAGTTCGCGCCCGGCCATCAGGTCGCCCGCGCCGCCTGAAACCCCTTTTATCCGTCGGTCCGACCCGATTTCCCGTCCCTGGAGGCGACCATGCAATTCCTTCGCACCACCCTCTCCGCCACCGCGCTGACGCTGGCCCTTGCCGCCGCGCTGCCCGTGTCGACGGCGCACGCCGCCGGCACGCTCAATGTGGCCATCAACCAGGATCCGGGAAGCTGGGATCCGATCGACACGTTCGTGACCTTCTGGGGTTCGGTCGGCAGCAACCTGTACGACGGCCTGACCATGCGCGGCGCCGACCTGAAGCTGCAGCCGGGCCTTGCCACCAGCTGGGAATACCTGGACGACAACAAGCGCCTGCGCTTCAAGCTGCGCGAAGGCGTCAAGTTCCATAACGGCGAGCCTTTCAATGCCGACGCCGTCAAGTTCACGTTCGACCGCCTGCTGGGCGCGGAAGGCGCCAAGGGCCCGCAGAAGTCGAACTACGACTCGATCGGCGAGGTCAAGGTGGTGGACCCGTACACGGTCGACTTCATCCTGAAGCAGCCGGATCCCGTGCTGTTGACGAAGCTGGCGGGCTACGGCGCGATGATCGTGCCGCCCAAGTACATCACGGAAAAGGGCGAGGACAACTTCAATACGCATCCGGTCGGCACCGGTCCGTTCAAGTTCGACAGCTACCAGCCCAAGGTCAACGTGACGCTGGCGCGTAACGACGAATACTGGGGCGGCAAGCCCAAGCTGGACAAGGTGGTGTATCGCTTCATCGGCGAACCCGGCACGCAGGTCGCCGAATTGCAGGCCGGCCGCATCGACATCGCCACGCTGATCCCGCTGGGCCTGATCGAAACCGTGAAGAAGTCGGGCAACGCCGACGTCATCTCCACGGGCGGCCCGGTGGCCTTCGCGCTGCGCTACAACACCAAGAACGGCATCACGCAGCACCGCGACGTGCGCCGTGCGCTGATCATGGCGGTCGATCGCGACGCCATCGTCAAGCAGCTCCTGCTGGGCCAGGCCAAGACCATCGCCAGCTTCCAGGGTCCGCAGTCGTTCGGCTACAACCCCGAGCAAAAGCCCCTGCCCTTCAATCCTGCCGAAGCCAAGAAGCTGCTGGCGGCCGCCGGCGTGAAGCCGGGCGCCACGGTGCAGATCGACGTGCGCGGCAGCGACTCTAACTTCCGCGAAGTGGCGCAGGCCGTGTCCGGCTACCTGCAAGGCGTGGGCGTGCGCGCCACCATCAAGCCGTATGAAACCGGCGTGCTGCTCAACGACATCATTCCCGGCGGCAAGACCGGCGAGATGTGGCAGAACCAGTGGGGCGGCTGGACGTACGACTACGACAACACGGCGTACCTGATGTACCACTCGGGTCAGAAGTGGAATCCGTACGACAACGATCCCAAGCTGAACGCGATGCTGGAAGCGCAGCGCACGGTCTACGACGTGAAAAAGCGCGAAGCGATGCTGCACGAGATCGCCGCGTACGTGGCCGACCAGGCGCTGGAACTGCCGCTGTACAGCCTGAACACGATCGTGGGCGTGAACAAGCGCGTGAAGAACCTGGAAGTTCCGGGCGACATCCGCTTCCGTTTCCTGGATACGGCCGTAGAGTAAGTCCCCCCCGAGCGCTTCGCGCCTCCCCCAGGGGCATGCCTGCGGACCGGCAGAGCCGGATCCGCGGCATCCCGCTGGGGGTGTGCCTCGTTGAGGCATTGGTGCGAACCGATGCCGCGTTAACACCCTTTTCCCGCCACGGCGCAAGCCGGTGCGGCGCCTTATGACCGGATTTCTCATCAAACGCGTGTTGCAGGCGGTCTTCGTGATCGTGGCCGTGACGCTGCTTGTCTCTTATGCCGTGCGCCTGACCGGCGACCCTGCGCTGATGCTCAGCCAAGGGTCCGGCAGCGTGACCGAACAGGATCTGGCCAACATCCGGCAGGCGCTCGGATTGAACCGGCCGTTCCACGAGCAGTACCTGTCGTACATGCAAGGCCTGCTGCACGGCGATTTCGGGCGCAGCTTCATGGGCGGCACCTCGGTCGCCAAGCTGATCGGCGATGCCCTGCCGGCCACGCTGATGCTGGCCTTCACGTCGCTTATCGTGTCCATCCTGATTTCGCTGCCGCTGGGCATCCAGGCGGCCATCAAGCGCGGCAAGCCCACCGATCAGGCCATCCGCATCCTGTCGCTGGTGGGGTTGTCGTTTCCCAACTTCTGGCTGGCGCTGATGCTGGTGCTGCTGCTGTCGATTACTTTCCCGCTGCTGCCGCCGTCTGGCTGGAGCGGTCCGGCCAGCCTGGTGCTGCCGTCGCTGACGATGGCGATCATCCTTAGCGCCACCAATATCCGCCTGGTGCGCACGACGATGCTGGAAACGCTGTCCGCGCAATACATCATGGTGGCGCGCAGCAAGGGCCTGAAAGAACGCATCGTGCTGTACAAGCACGCGCTGCGCAATTGCGCCATTCCGCTGATCACATACCTGGGCCTGCAGTTCGGCGGCCTGATCGGCGGCATCGTGGTGATCGAGATGGTCTTCAACTGGCCCGGGCTGGGCACGCTGGCATTCGACGCCATTTCCGGCCGCGACTATCCGGTGCTGCAAGGCACGGTCACCGTGCTGGCCACCGTCATCGTCCTGGTCAACCTGATCGTCGACATCGCCTACGGCATCGTCGATCCCCGTATCCGCACGCGTTGAGCATCATGCAGACAACCACTTCCCCCGCCGCCCCGAAGGCCATGAAGCCGCGCAGCCGCTATCGGTCGCTGGAATTCGTGCTGGGCGCGCTTCTGACCGGCGTCATGGTCCTGCTCGTGCTGGCGTCCGGCTGGCTGTTTCCGGACGGCGGCGAATCCATGGATCTGGCCGCGCGCCTGATGGCGCCCTTCGCGTCGGCCGCCCACCCGTTCGGCACGGACCCGCTGGGCCGCGACGTGCTGGCGCGCGTGATCGTCGGCGGCAAGATCTCGTTGCTGGTGGGCTTTGCCTCGGTGCTGGGCGGCGCGCTGCTGGGCATCATCATGGGTCTCATTGCCGGCTACTACCGCGGCTTCTGGGACATGATCGTCATGCGCTTTGCCGACGTGCAACTGGCGCTGCCCTTCATCCTGGTCGCCATCACCTTCATTGCCATCCTGGGCGGCGGCCTGTTCAACGTCATCTTTTTCATGATCGTGTCGCAATGGGTGCAGTACGCTCGTCTGGTGCGTGCGCAGGTGCTGGCGCTGCGCGAGCGTGAATTCGTGCTGGCGGCGCGCGCCTTCGGCGTGCGCGACCTGGCCATGATCCGTCACCACATCGTGCCCAACCTGCTGGGTCCGCTGGTGATCCTGATGACCCTGAACGTGGCCAACAACATCCTGCTGGAAAGCAGCCTGACCTTCCTGGGCCTGGGCGTCGATCCCATGATCCCGAGCTGGGGCGGTATGCTTGCCGATGGCCGCACGTACATGCAGACGGCCTGGTGGGTCAGCGTCTTTCCTGGCCTGGCCATCATGCTGACGGTGCTGGGCCTGAACCTGCTGGGCGACTGGCTGCGCGACCGCCTGGATCCGACCGGCAAGGTCTGATGAATCGATCCGCACCCTGGGCGCGGAAGGAATATTGAGTATGTCGTTGCTGGACAAGAGTTTCGATCGCACGCTGGACGCCTGGACGCACGCCTACATGGCGCCGGCCTGGCGCGGCGCGGTCGTGGAAGGCTGGCTGTTCGAGAGCGCCCAAGCCCGCCGCGCCGCGCAAGACCGGCTGCAACAGGCCGGCGTGACGGCGCGCTTTCGCAGCGCCTACAAGCCGCTGCTGCACTATTTCCTTGAAGAGGTCGAGCACGACGGGCTGGTCTCGGCCGAGATCCGCTACCCCTTGCACGAGCACGCGCAGGCCAAGCGCTTCACGCTCGAAGCCTACCCCCTCGTCGCGCTGCTGAAGGACGTGCGCGTGACGATGCTGCCCGGCGTGAACGACCTGCACTACGACGTTACCCTGGGCTATGCCGACGGCCGCACGCTCGACGCCCGCGTCTTCGCACCCAATCAGTTGGGGCACGCGCCGGACGGCACGCCCGAGCTGTCGCCCACCGGCTGGCTGCGGGTGCGCGACGCGAGCGGCGCGGTGCAGACCGACGCCGCGCAGGCCACCGAATACCAGTTGCTCTTTCGCAGCATCATGGACTCGGTGCGCACCCACACCTGGGGCGCGCACGAGCCGTATTTCGACCGGCTGGAAATCCGCGTCGACCTGCCCGGCATCGATTTCGCGCTGCCGGTGGACGAGGAAATCGTCAGCACCTTCGAGGCGCTGCACGAAGACATTTATTTCTCGCTGCTCGAGCACTTCCAGCAGCACTCCGGCCGCCCTTCCGGCGACCGGGGCCTGCAACCCGGCCAGATCATTCCCGACATCCGCCGCCACGATGGCGCGCCGCGCGTGCAGATCTCGGTGGAGCCCTTTGCACCCGTCGCGCCCGTGACGCCGGCGTCGCCTGCCGGTCCGCTGGCGCAGGTGCGCGAGCCGCTGTCGGCCGCGCAGATCGCCGGGTGCATGGCGGCCTTTGGCGGCGACACTTTCCAGGCCGTGTCCCGGCAGGGCCGTCCGGTGCTGGGCACCTATGTGCGCGGCCCGGGTCCAGCCGTCTTCATTTCGGGCGCGCAGCACGCCAACGAAACGTCCGGCGTGGTGGGCGCCCTGCGCGCAGCGCAGACGCTGGCCGCGCGCGGCGATGCGCATTTCGCGCTGATCGCCTCGGAAAATCCCGATGGCTACGCGCTGTTCAACCGGCTGCGAGAGCAGCATCCGCGCCACATGCTGCACGCCTCGCGCTACAGCGCGCTGGGCGACGATATCGCCTACCGCGAGCGCGCGCCGTTCTTCGAACGCGAAGGCCGCCATCAGGCGCATGCGATCAGCGGCGCGCAGCTGCACATCAACCTGCACGGCTATCCCGCGCACGAATGGACGCGTCCGCTGTCGGGCTACCTGCCGCGCCACTTTGAACTGTGGACCATCCCCAAGGGGTTCTTCCTGGTGCTGCGCCATCATCCGGGCTGGGGCGAGCGCGCCCGGCATCTGATCGAAGGCGTCACCGCGCGGCTTGCCCGCAACGTGCCGGGGCTGGTGGAATTCAACGCGCGGCAACTGGAACTCTTTCACGCGCACGCGCTGGAAAAGGGATTCGACGTGCTCAACGGCATTCCCGTGCAGGTCACGGAAACCGATCGTGAAGAATTGCCAATGGCGCTCATCTCGGAGTTTCCGGATGAAACGGTCTACGGAGACCGTTTCGTTTTCGCGCATACTGTGCAGATGGAAACCGTCCTGGCGGCCACCGATCTGTATCGCGCGGGGCTTTAGACGTCTGGATCCCGCTGCTTGAACCCGCAATAAAAAAAATGAACATCCGAGAACGCAACCACGGCGACGATCTGGCCCTGGTGGACATCTGGCTTCGTTCGGTGCGCGCCACCCACACTTTCCTGACGGAAAAGGAAATCCAGGCCATGTACCCGAAGGTGCTGAACACCTACCTGCCGTCGGTAAGGGTCTGGGTCTGTGAGGACGATGCCGGCGAAGTCGCCGGCTTCATGGGCCTGAGCGGCAACAAGGTCGAAATGCTGTTCGTGGATGCCAACAAGCGCGGCAAGGGAGCCGGCCGCCGGCTGCTTAACTTTGCGCGCTCGCTGCATGGCACGCTGCTGGTCGACGTGAACGAGCAGAATCCGCAGGCGCACGGCTTCTACAAGCACTACGGATTTCAAGACGTGGGACGCTCGGCCCACGACGACGCTGGCCGCCCTTTTCCCATCATTCACATGAAGCTGGCCGGCTAAGGCACCGCGTTCAGGCGCCGCCCGCTTCGTGCCGGGCGCGCCACGCTTTCAAGGCCTCGCGATAGCGGTCCATGGCCTCGTCATAGAGGTCGTAGACGCAGGGAATGCAACCGCTGTTGCAGCATTCGCCGGGCTCGGGGCGTTCAGGCGGAACGGGCGGCGGATCGTCGTCCGGGGATTTCTTCTTGCTCATGGCGCCATGTTAGCGCTGCGCGTCATGCGCCGGCACGGCGCCGGCGTTCACAGGCCTTCGCGCTTTCGCCAATCCGCGCGGCGGATTTCGTAGCAGACCTTGGGTTCCGGCGCGTCGCCCGTCATGCCGACGTAACGCAGCCCCGTCTTTTCCATGACGCGCTGCGACGCCAGGTTTGAGCGCAGCGCCACGGCGCCCAGCACGTCCACCGGCAACAGGCGAAACCCCAGCCCGATCAGCGCGCGGGAAATCTCCGCTGCAAAGCCCTTGCCCCAACAGTCGGGATGCAGCGCATAGGCAAGCTCCACGCTGGCCCGGCCGGGCGACGCCGTCGCCTTCAGCCCGGCACGGCCAGCGGGCAGGCCCGTCTCGCGGTCCTGCAGCACATACATACCGTAGCCGTGCTCGGTCCAGTGGACGATGTTCTGCGCCACGTAGCTTCGGCTGGCCGCCGCGTCGCGCGTTCCACCCATCGATTGCATCAGATCGGCATTGGCGTGCATCTCGATCATGAACGGCAGATGCGCCTGCGACATGCGGCGCGCGTAAAGACGCCGGGTCTGGAAATCGTCGGGAAATTCGGTGGACGGCATGGCAGGCTCGCTCATTATTCCGGATAAGCCCGCATGGCGGCCGGTTGATCGGCCTTGAGCGCATCCAGGATGCGCTTGCCCACGCGGCCGTCCTGCGGCAGGTTCAGGCGCGCCTGCTCCTCGCGCACGGCGTCGCGGGTCTTTCCGCCCGGGATGCCGTCGGCCACGCCGATGTCATGACCGCGTCCGTACAGCTGCTTCTGCAGTTCCTTGATCTGCGCACGCGACAGGCCTGGGTCGTCGGTCGGCCACGCCGTGACGAGCGCCGGACCGCCTTGCAGGCGGTTCAGCAGCAGCGACACCGCCAGGCCGTAACGGCGCGACTGGTTGTAGTGCAGGATGGCGTCGAAATTCACGGTGGCCAGGAACACCGGGCCGCGTGCGCCGGTCGGCGCAAAAAGGTACGCCTGCTGGTCATTGCCCGAGGGCAGCTTCAGCACCGAGCCGTCGCCCTGCTTGACGCCGGCCTGCGCCCACTGGGCGATCGTGCGGCGATCCTGCGACCCCACGTACTCGGCGTCGGGCTCGGCGGGAATCGCGGCGGCCAGCTCGGCTGGCACGCGCACTTCCACCACGGCGGGCAGACCATGCGTCCATTGCGCGCGGCGCTTGCGCAGGTGGTTGGCGGTGGAAGCCAGCGCGTCGGGCAGCGAGTTGTAGAGGTCGATGCGGCCGTCGCCATCGCCGTCGGCGGCCAGTTCGTAGAACGACGTGGGGATGAATTGCGTCATGCCGAACGCGCCGCTCCACGACCCGACAAACTTGTCGGCGGGCACGACGCCGTCGCGCAAGAGGCGCACGGACGCGTAGGCGTTCTTTTCCCAGAGCGTCTTGTTTTCGGTGCAGGCGCGCGTCAGCCAGGCGTTGAGCACGTCGGTCTTGCCGACCTGGCGGCCATAGTTGGTTTCGATGCCGAAGATGGCGACCAGCGACGCGGGATCGACCTGATACTGCTGGCTGATGGCGCCCAGCTGCGCGCCGTACTTGCCGAGCACGGCCTTGCCGTCCTGCACGCGCTCGTCGTCGACCGTCTTGGCGATGTAGTCCCACCAGCTTTCGCGGCCCTCGGGCTGTCCCTTGGCCGACGCGACGGTGGTGGGCAGCAGCGTGGCGTTGGCCGTGTACTTGTTCCAGTCGGCAACGGTCAGGCCGTTGGCCGTGGCGCCCTTGCGCAGCTTGTCGATGCAGGCCTTGGTGTCGAGTTCGGTGGGGACGATGACCGTCGGGGCGGCGGGCGCGGCGGCCGGGGCTGCGGAGGCAGCGGGCGCGGCGGCGGGCGCAGCGGAAGCAGCAGGTGCTGCCGCCGGCGCAGTAGCGGGCGCAGTGGCCGGCGCGGCATGGGCAGCCGGCGCGGGCGTGTCGTCGAAGCTGCGCTTGGGTTTGAGCGCGGGTTGCGGCTGTTCGGGCGCGGGCGTCTGGATGCGCGATCCGGTGGCAGATCCGGGCGACTGCGCCTGCGCGGCGCCGGCGGCAGCGGCGGTCAGGGCCGCGGCCAGCAGCACGCGCGAAAAGCTGTCGATTCGAGGACGGGAGAAACTCTGGCGCATGGCTTTCCTGAAAAATCGAGGTCAGCCGGGATCGTACCGCGACCAGCGGCCGAAATCGAACGCGGCCCCTGCCCTGCCTGCGGACACTGGCCGATCATTGCGGGGCGGGCGGCGCCTCACGCAATTGCGCCAGGCGTTGCGCGGCCATTTCATATCCTTGAGCCGCGGCGGCCTCGTACCAGCGCAGCGCCTCTTTCATGTCGAAGTGTTCCATGACGAGGCCCTGCAGGTATTGCGCGCCGGGATCGCCACGCTGGGCAGCAGCCAGCATCGCCCGGTCGGCCATGCCGTCCTGACGCGGCGATTCGCCATAGATGTGGGCGTTGCCGCCCTCGATGGTGCCACCCAGTTCGCGCATCGACGGCGGGGTCTGATCGAAGAGCTGACGCCAGAACAGCGCCACGAGCACAACGAACAGCGCGAAGAAAATGGTCCAGGTGACGATCCGTTTAGCGGTCATGTTTCTCTCAGATAATGGGCAGGCTTGCGCCCGCGGACTTCAGGGATGATCGGTGGCGGGCGCAAACCAGTATTGGAACAAATCGCCGTCATTGGTGTACCAGGGCAGCAGCATGCCGATGCTGTCGGACTCTCGCGCCACCGTCAGCAGCAGCCCGCCCGCGTCCTTGCGCAGGATGGCCACGTGACGCCGCACGCCCATGGACTCATGCTGGCGCCAGTCATGGCGCACGCTGACCCACAGCCGGCCTTGCGTGCATCCGGCAGCCCGCCAGATGGCATTGCCGGGATGCGGGCGTTCGCCCACGGCTGCCGTATCGGCGCCTTCCTCTTGCAGGACAAGCTGCGACACCTGGCGCGCGCCGTGCTCATCGCGCGCCTCTATCCGCCACCCGAGAGCATCCGGGACGAACGAGACGGTTGCGCGGGGCGACGATTTCCATGCCGGCAAGGGGGCATCGCGCATGCCCGGCAGATCCAACGGATACGTCAGAAAGCCGCGCAGGTCCTCCAGCAGGAACGCATCGGCACCGCCGGCGCGCCGTTCGCCCTGCGCGCGATAGACGCCGGCCAGGTCGGGGCATTGAGCCGGATCCGACGCCAGCACGACCGGCGTGCCTTGCTTGAAGGGCGGCCATTTGACGGCCACGTCGTCGACGCGTGACACGCTGCAACCGGCCAGCACCGCGGTCAGCAGCGTGACCGCGGCAATCATCGCCGTGCGCCTGCCGCCGCAGGGGCGGCTGCCGTTGCCGGCGCATAGCCCTTCGCACTGCCCTACGCACTGGCCGCCGCACTGGCCGCCGCACTGGCCGCCGCGTCTTTTCAACATCAATGCCGCTTCTCCCGTTGCAAGCCGAAGCCGTTGCAGGCCCCCGCGCGCGCAGCGGGGCGCCATTCGCCGCCCCCGCGCCGTCAGGCGTCGAACTATATCCCGAATCCTCGCGCGCGTTGCCAAGCGGCCAACGCGGGAGAATAATCGGCAAATCGCTTCCGCTTCCCCGCGCCATGACACCGTTCCGAGGCAAACTCCGCATCCGGCACCTGGAAATCGTGCTGACCGTCTCAGAATTGGGCAACCTGTCCAAGGCGGCGGCCCAATTGCACAGCACGCAATCGGGTCTGTCGCGCGCCATTGCGGAGATCGAGGAATTGGTGGGCGCGCGGCTCTTCGAGCGCACCGCAAAGGGCACCACCTGCACGCCGCTGGGCGACGCCATGTGCCGCCACGCGCGCCAGTTGCTGACGGGCTTTCGCAAGGCCGAGGTCGACCTGGCCGCAGTCTCGCGCGGCGAGGAAGGCAGCCTGACGGTGGGCTGCTTTTCGATGTTTGCGGGCTGGCCGGTGGCGCAGGCTGCGCGCGACTACCGCGAGGCGCACCCCCGCATCACGCTCACCATCGAGATCGGCACACACGAACGGCTGATCGAGGACCTGGACGCCGGCGCGCTGGATGTGCTGATCAGCCGTTTCTCCAGCACCGTCAATCCGCAGATCTACCGTTCGACCACGTTGCTGGAAGACGCCGTCGTGCTGGCCTGCGCCCCGCATCATCCGCTGACCCGTCTGCCGGGGGCCACGCTGGCCGATTATGTCGCGTATCCGTGGATCACTGCGCTGCCTGGCAGCCGCATCCGCGGCGAGCTGGAATTGTCGCTGCGCCAGGCCGGTTTGGCGATTCCGGATATGATCGGCGTCCTGTCGCTGGAATTCGGCCGCGAACTGCTGCTGGACGGTCAGTATCTGTGGATGCTGCCCGGCAGCGTTGCGGCTGTCCGGCAGGCACGCGGCGAACTCACCGTGCTGCCCGCCCGCCCCGCCTTGCGCAAGTCTCCGCTTGCCGCCATCTGGCGCCGCGACCGTCCCAGCACACGTCAGGCGCGCGCCTTCGCGGCCCAGCTCGAACGCACCATCCAGGCCGATGGCATTGCGCTGGCCGCCTGACCCGCGCGCGCATCCCGAACACGCCCCTTTTTCATACCGGAGCACCCATGTACGAATGGCTCAACGCATTGCCCAAGGCGGAATTGCACCTGCATCTGGAGGGCACGCTTGAACCCGAGCTGCTGTTCAAGCTGGCGCAACGCAACGGCGTGGCGCTGCCCTGGCCCGACATCGACGCCCTGCGCGGCGCCTACGACTACAACAACCTCCAGGAATTCCTGGATCTCTATTACCTCGGCGCGGACGTGCTGCGCACCGAGCAGGACTTCTACGACCTGACCTGGGCTTACCTGCTCAAATGCCGCGAGCAGAACGTGGTGCACACGGAACCCTTCTTCGATCCGCAGACGCACACCGACCGCGGCGTGCCCTTCGAGACCGTGCTGAACGGCATCAGCCAGGCGCTGGCCGACGGCGAGAAGCAGCTGGGCGTGACCAGCGGCCTGATCCTGAGCTTCCTGCGCCACCTGCCCGAAGAACAGGCCATGCGCACGCTGGAGCAGGCGCTGCCCTACCGCGATGCGTTCATCGCCGTGGGTCTGGACAGCAGCGAGCAAGGCTTTCCGCCGCGCCTCTTTCAACGCGTGTTCGACCGCGCGCGCGCCGAAGGCCTGCCCGCCGTGGCGCATGCCGGCGAGGAAGGCCCGCCCGAATACATCTGGGAGGCGCTGGATCTGCTCAAGGTGCTGCGCATCGACCACGGCGTGCGCGCGGCCGAGGATCCCGAACTGATCGCCCGCCTGATCGACGAGCAGATTCCGCTGACCGTCTGTCCGCTGTCCAACACCCGGCTGCGCGTGTTCGGCCACATGCGCGAGCACAACATCCTGTCGCTGCTTGATGCCGGCGTGAAGGTCACCGTCAACTCCGACGATCCGGCCTACTTCGGCGGCTATGTGAACGAGAACTTCCACGCGCTCTACGAGCACCTGGGCATGACGCGCGAGCAGGCGCAGGCCCTGGCGGACAACAGCCTGGACGCGCGCATCGCCAGGTAGCGCCTTCCAGCCATGCGGGTTGCTCATGGCTCTGTTCAAAACCGGCATGCCCGGCGCGGCACTTTCCTCCCTACCATAGTCCGGCGGCAGCAACGCTTGCCGCCGCTGGACGATGAACAACGAGACAAGGGGCAGGATATGAGTGAACGCGTAAAGGCGGCGCTGCGCAGCGGCACGCTTGCCGGTGTGCGCGACGGCGGCGTGTGCCGCTTCGGCGCCATTCCCTATGCGCAGGCGCCCGTGGGCGAACTGCGATTTGCACCGCCGCAGCCGGCCAGCTGGCGGGGTGAATTCGACGCCACGGGAATGGGCGCCGTGGCGCCGCAATTGCCCTCGCGCCTGCGCGGCGCCATGGGCGACTTCGATGCCGAACAATCCGAAGACTGCCTGCACCTGACGGTTTGGACCCCGGCCGCGGACGGCAAGCGCCGTCCCGTCGTGGTCTGGCTGCACGGCGGCGCCTGGCAAAGCGGCGGCGGCGCGCTGGATTGGTACGACGGCTCGAGCCTGGCGCAACGGGGCGACGTGGTCGTCGTGGCCGTCAACTACCGGTTGGCCGCGCTTGGCTGGCTGTTCGTGCCTGGGCAGACGGCCAATGCCGGGCTGCTGGACCAGGAGATGGCGATCGACTGGGTGCTGGCCAATATCGAAGACCTGGGCGGCGACCCCGAGCGCGTCACAGTGATGGGGCAATCGGCGGGCGCCTCGTCGATCTGCGCGATGCTGACGCGCCAGCCGCGCTTCTCGCGCGCCATCCTGCAGAGCGCCGCGCTGGGCCGCGGTTTTCGCAGCGCCGCGCAGGGCGAAGCCCTGGGACAGGTCTATCTGCGCGCGGCTGGGGCCGAATCGCTTTCCGAGGCCCGAAAATTGCCGGTGTCCGCGCTGCTGGCTGCCCAACAGGCGCCCCAGGTGGTGCAGGCGCTACGGGCCGAAGGCAGCAGCCGAAGCCTGTTTTCGCCGGTGCTCGATGGCCAGGTGCTGCCGCTGGACATGGCGCCCGCACTGACGACCGCCGCGGGCCGCGCAGACGTGCTGGTCTGCTACACGCGTGACGAGATGGCCGCCTTTCCAGACCACGGCACCGACGCTGCCAGCCAGCAGATGGGCGACGCCGTGTTCGGCGCGCCATCGCGGCAGTGGGCCGGGAACGCCGCCGCGCAAGGCCGCGACGCCTGGCTGGCGCGCTTTGACGTCGCACCGACGGACCGCTTTGGCGCGTGCCATTGCATCGAGCTGCCTTTCGTGTTCGACACCCTGCAAGCCTTTGCCGGTGCACCCATGCTGGCCGGTCTGCCTGCCGCGCATGCAGAGCAGCTTGCCCGCCAGACGCAGAACGCCTGGCTGGCCTTCATCCGGGGCGATGCGCCGGGCTGGCCGCAAGCGCCGCACATGCAAATCCTGGCCTGAGCCCGCCACGCCACCGGCCATGCCGCATCTGGCGCCGGGCTTGCCCCCCGCGCCTTGCATACCAACAACACAAGGGGAATTCCATGTTCAAGCAATGCCTTCTTGCGATGGCGCTCGCGCTGCCGCTTGCCGCCACCGCCGCCTATCCCGAAAAACCGGTCAAGATCATCGTTTCCAATCCGCCGGGCGGTCCGGTCGACGTCATGCTGCGCGTCCTGGCGAGCAAGCTGGGCGCGGCCTGGGGCCAGCCCGTCGTCGTGGAGAACAAGCCGGGCGCCTCGGGCATCATCAGCACGGGCGCGCTGGTCAAGTCCGCTCCCGACGGCTACACGTTGGGCATGGTGGTCGCCTCTTCGGTGACCATCGTGCCGTTTGCCGTCGATAGCCTGCCGTTCGACACGCAAAAGGACCTGCAGCCCATTTCGCTGGTGGCGCGCACGCCGTTCATCTTCATCGTGCCCAAAGACAGCCCGCTCAAAACCTGGGAAGACTTTGTGCGCGAAAGCCGCGCGCGCAGCCTGAGCGTGGGATCGTTCTCGATCGGCACCGCATTCCACCTGGTCTGGGAACAGACGGCGCGGCGCGCGGGCATCAAGGCGCTGTACGTTCCCTCGTCATCGTCCGGCAAGACCCAGAACGACCTGATCGGCGGACAGCTGGACGTGGGCCTGGACGCACCGTCCAGTTCGAAGGGGCTGATCGACAGCGGACGGTTGCGGGCGCTGGCGATCACCAGCCCGCAACGCTTCGGCGGTCTGCCGGACACGCCCACACTGAAGGAGTCCGGCCTGGACTACGCGCCGCAGCCGTGGATCGGCCTGATGGGGCCGGCCGGCATGCCGAAGGACCGTGTCGCGCAGATCCAGAAGGCGGTCAGCGACATCCTGAAGGATCCCGCCATGCAGGCCCAGATGCAGACCCTGGGCATGATCCCCATCGGCAGCACGCCCGACGAACTGGCCGCGACAATCCAGGCCGACCGCGCCGAGATGGGACCGCTCATCAAGGAGCTGGGGATCAAGCTGCAATAGCGCGGGCAAAGCCGCGGCGGCTTGCGTGGGGCGCGGGGCCGGCGTGGTTGCGCGGCCTTGCGGGCATCCCGCATTGACGCGTCGCCAGCCGGTGGCTACAGTGGCCGGCAGCCTTGCGGCGCGCTGCCGGCCGCATTCCCGAACCACCCGCGGTCCTGCCGCGGGTCCAACTTTTTCGGATACCCATGAACAGCTACCGCGTCGGCATCGCCGGCTTCGGCGCCATCGGCCAGGCCGTGGCGCAATCCCTCGATGCCGGCCTGCCCGGCCTGACGCTCGCCGCCGTCGCCGTGCGCGATCCCAGCGCCCCGCCCGCCTTCTCGTGGAAAGACGGCGCGCCCGCCTTCACCACCATCGACGGCCTTGCCGACCATTGCGACGTGGTCGTGGAATGCGCGCCCGCGGCCGTGTTCCGCAACATCGCCGAACCAGTATTGCGCGCCGGCAAGAAGATGGTGGTGCTCAGTTCGGGCGCCTTGCTGCGCCACGAAGACCTCATCGACATCGCGCGCCAGCACGGCGGCCAGGTCATCGTGCCGTCGGGCGCCATTCTGGGGCTGGACGCCATCACCGCCGCGTCCGAAGGCGTCATCCATTCCGTCACGATGATCACCCGCAAGCCGGTGCGCGGCCTGCTGGGCGCGCCCTACCTGACCGACAACAACATCGACATCGAAGGCATCACCGAGCCGCGCCTCATCTTCCGCGGCTCGCCGCGCGAGGCCGCCGTGGGCTTTCCGGCCAACCTCAACGTGGCCGTCAGCGTGTCGCTGGCGGGCATCGGCCCGGATCGCACCACGCTGGAAATCTGGGCCGATCCCTCGCTCGATCGCAACCTGCACCGCGTCGAGGTCGTGTCCGACTCCGCGTCGTTCTCGATGGAAATCCAGAACATCCCGTCGGCCAATCCCAAGACCGGACGCATCACCGCGCAAAGCGTGATCGCCGCACTGCGTAAGCTCACCGGACCGCTGCGCGTCGGCACCTGAGGGCGGCATTCTCCTTCAGGCCGCCGCCCGCCGCAACGCGTCGCCGTGGCGCGACGCCGGCATGGACCCGACCTGCCAGCGTCCCGTTCCGTCCAGATCCAGCCGTTGGGTATGGAACGCATCCAACGTGCTGCGATGGCCCACGCTGACCAGCATGCTGTCCGGCAGCGCCTCGCGCAGCAGGCTGTACAGCATGTGCTCCAGCCCTTCGTCCGTGGCCGACGTGGCCTCGTCCAGAAACACCAGCGCGGGCCGGTTGTACAGCGCGCGGGCAAACGCAATGCGCTGCTGCTCGCCCAACGACAGCACGCGTGACCAGTCGTGCACCTCATCGAGCCGGCCGGCCAGATGCCCCAGGTTGACCTGCCGTAACGCATCGGCCAGCCGCGCGTCGTCGGTCGGTTGCGCCAGCCCCGGATACGCCACCGCGCCGCGCAGGTCGCCCAGCGGCAGATACGGACGCTGCGACAGGAACAGCGCAGACGCGCCCTGCGGCCGCCGCACCACGCCGTGGGCGTACGGCCACAGACCGGCCAACGCGCGCAGCAAGGTGGTCTTGCCGCTGCCCGACGGCCCTTTGATCAGCAGGGCTTGTCCGGGATGCAGGCGCAGATTCAGGTTGTCCAGCAGACAGGCGCCATCCGGGCGCGACACATCCAGGCCCTCGATCTCCAGGCCATCGGGCAGCGTCTGGGTCTGCACCTGCGGCAGCGCACGCGCCGCCTCGTTGGCATCCAGGAATCCATTCAGACGATCCAGCGTCGCGCGGTACTGGGCGAACGTGTCGTAGGAACTGCGAAAGAACGACAGCGATTCCTGCACCTGCCCGAAAGCCTGCGAAGTCTGCATGACATCGCCCAGCTTGATCGCCCCGCTGAAAAAGCGCGGCGCCTGCAGGATGAACGGAAACACGACCGCGATCTGGCTGACCGACAGGTTGAAGCCGTCGAACTTCAGGCCCCGGTACACGCGCGCCCACAGATTGGCGATGTAGGACGTGAAGCGCGTCCACAGCGTCGCCCTCTCCACTTCCTCGCCCTGATAGAACGCGACGTTCTCGGCGTTCTCGCGCAGTCGGACCAGCGCATAACGGAAGTTGGCCGTCAGGCGCTCGGACAGGAAATTCAGCTTGATGAGCGGGCGGCCGATCTTGAAGGCCAGCCACGTCGCGACAATGACATACAGATAAACCACGAACACCATGGCGCGCGGAATCTCCACGCCGCCCAGCGTCAGCGGACCCGATAACCCCCACAGGATCGCCGTGAAGGCCACCAGCGACACGATCGCACTGATGGCGCCGATCGCCAGCGTGCGCGACCCTGTCACGAATTGCGCGATGTCCTGTTCGATGCGTTGGTCGGGGTTGTCGACGGGTTCGGCCAGGAAGTGACCGCGGTAGTAGGCGCCCGCGCCCAGCCAGTCGCGCGTCAGCCGTTCGTTCAACCACACGCGCCAATGAATGTCGAAGGCCTGGCCCACGTAGCTATCGGCCAGGCTGCGCACCACATGCACGGTGGCCAGCACCGCGAAAATCCCCAGGAAGTGCCAGAACACCGACTGGTCCAGCGCCTGCAAGGCACTGTAGAAGCCGTTGTACCAGAACGAAAACAGCACGGTCATGCGCACCGCGAACATCGCCAGGAACAGCAGCAAGGCCAGGGTGAGCATCGGGCGCCAACTGCGCCGGGGCGTCAGGTACGGCCAGGCCAGCCGCCAGAACTTCCGGCCCCAGACCGTGGTGCGCGTCAGGATCAGGGTGACCACCGCCAGCGCCACGGCGGAAATGCCGAACGCGCGCGCAAGCCACAGGGCACTTTCTGCAAGTTGCTGCTGCCAATTCAGATCCATGAGCCCGGAACCTCGCAATGACGTTCCTGGTTAGACGTCCGGATCCGGCGCAGTTCCGGCAAAACTGTCGCTTTAAGCCTGGCTTAAGCCACTTCCAAGGACATTGACGGCACGTTGAAAGTCGAGAGGCGATTTCATCAAGTTGGACCGAGGTCCAGGTTGGCGAACAGGTCCGCCAGCGTGGGCACGCTGCGCGCGGGCCAGATCGCGCTCAGGTCGAAACTGGGCAGGCGCTCGCCATCGCGCACCTCGCAAAAGCGCACGCCGCGAAAATCCATGGACCGTATCCAGCTGGGCAGCAAGGCCACGCCGCAGCCGCCCGCCACGCACGACAGCACCGTCAACGTGCGGCTGGCCTCCTGGTTCACGTGCGCATCGTGCCCGCCCTTGCGCATGGCATCCAGGATATCCGCATAAAATGCCGGCAACTGTGACTGCGGGTACATGATCAGACCGGCCTGCGCGATCTGCGCCATCGACACCTGACCGTCGGGCGGCACCTCGAACTCGTCGGGCACGGCGGCCACCAGCCGGTCCCGCAGCAACTGGCGCTCGCGCATGCGGCCGCCCACGGCCACGGGTGTATGCATCAGGCCGATATCGATCTCGCCCGTCTGCAAGGCCTCGGCCTGTTCGGCGTTGCTCATTTCACGCAGGATGATGCGCACGCCCGGCGCCTGCTGGCGCATCTGGCGCAGCGCGCGCGGCAACGTGTCAAAGAGGGCGGAGGACACCAGACCGACCGTCAGTTGCCCAGCGCTCCCCCGCCCGATCTCGCGCGCACGGCGCGCCGCGGCGTCGATGCGCGCCACGCTGGCGCGTACGTCTTCCAGGATGGCCTGCGCGGCGGGGGTAGGCGTCGTGCCCTGACGCGACCGTTCGAACAGCCGCACGCCCAGGTCTTTTTCCATGCGCGTCAGCGCCTGGCTCAACGCAGGCTGAGCAATGCCCAGCCAGTCCGAGGCGCGGCTGACGCTGCCGTGGTCCACCACCGCCAGGAAGTACCGAAGGTGCCGGGTTTCCATATTGATCCAATATATATAAAGCGCTTTTCCACAATGGAAAACTATACCTCGACTTCCTAGAATCCCGACTTACAGAACATTACATACTGGCCATGTCGTTCCCGCGAACGCCGTGCCGAACCAGGAGACTGCTTTGCCCTCGCCGCTTCCAGGCGCCGCCGTCGACACCCACGCCCACGTGTTCCACCAAGGTCTCGCCCTGGCCGACACGCGCCGCCACACGCCGGACTACGATGCCACGCTGGCCGAGTATCTGGACTTGCTGGACGCGCACGGCATGCGCCACGGCGTGCTGGTGCAGCCCAGCTTCCTGGGCACGGACAACAGCCATCTGGTTCAAGCGCTGCGCGCGGCGCCCGCCCGGCTGCGCGGCGTGGCCGTGGTGGCGCAGGACATCGCTGACACCGAATTGCAGGACCTGGCCGGCGCGGGCGTGGTCGGCATCCGCCTGAACCTTGTCGGGCTGGACAGCCCCGCATTGCAGACGCCCGCCTGGCAGTCGTTGCTTGCCCGCGTGAATGCGCTGGGGTGGCATGTGGAAATCCATCTGCAGGCCGCGCGCCTGGACGGCGTGATGCCGGCGTTGCTGGCCGCGGACTGCCGGATCGTGGTGGATCATTTTGGCCGCCCGGATCCCGCGCTCGGCGTTTCGGACCCCGGATTCCAATATCTGCTGCGCCAGGCGGACAGCGGCCGCGTGTGGGTGAAGCTGGCCGCGCCCTACCGCAACTGGGGCGCTGCCGCCTGCGCGGCCTCCGGTCGGTTGGCCACGCAGCAACTGCTGGACGCCTATACCCCCGAACGCCTGATGTGGGGCAGCGACTGGCCCCATACCGAACATCGCCACCTGGCGTCCTATGCCGCGGCCACGCAGTGGCTGGACGCCTGGATCGACGACCCCGCGCAACGGCGCGCCGTGCTTGCCGACACGCCGTTGCAGCTATTCCAATTCAAAGGAGACGCTCCATGACCCCTCTCATCAAACGCCTGGCGCAACGTAGCGCGCTGTTTGCCGCCGCCGGCCTGCTGGCTGGCGCCGCCGGCGTCGCACACGCCGCCTACCCCGAGCGCGCGGTCACGCTGGTGGTGACCTATCCGCCCGGCGGCACCGTGGACGTGGTCGCCCGCCTGATCGGCCCGAAGCTTGCGGCCGAGCTGGGCCAGCCCGTCGTCATCGAAAACCGCGGCGGCGCGGGCGGCATGATCGGCGGCGCCGTCGTCGCCAAGGCCAATCCCGACGGCTACACGCTGATGCTGGACGCCTCCAATCACGCGCAGAATCCCGCGCTGCACAGCAAGATGCAGTTCGACACGCTATCGGCCTTCGCGCCGGTGTCGCTGCTGCTGCGCGTGCCCAACGTGCTGGTCGTGACCCCGTCGTACGAAGTGAAGTCGGTCGCCGACCTCATCAAACTCGGCCAGCCCGATGCCAAGGAGCCGGTGTACTTTGCCTCGGCCGGTCCCGGTTCGGCCCAGCACCTGGCGGGTGAACTGTTCAACCTGCTGGCCAAGACCCAGTTGCAGCACGTCGCGTACAAGGGCGGCGGCCCGGCCATGATCGACGTGATGTCGGGCCAGGTGCCCGTCATGTTCGCCAGCATGGGTTCTGCCTGGCAGCACGTGAAGAACGGCAAGCTGCGCGCCGTTGCCGTTGGCGGACTGGAGCGTTCGAAGACCGCGCCCGACCTGCCCACCATCGCCGAATCGGGCGTGCCGGGCTACGAAACCTACGAATGGAACGCCGTGTTCGCCCCGGCCGGCACGCCGCCCGCCATCGTGGAACAGGTGTCGCAGGCGCTGGCCAAGGTGCTGAAGGATCCCGCGATCGCCGAACAGCTTGCCGGCATCGGCGCCGAACCCATCGGCTCCACGCCTGCCGAACTGGACACGTTCCGCCGCGCCGAGATCGAAAAGTGGCAGCGCGTCGTCAAGGAAGCGGGCCTGAAACTGGATTGAGTACTGCCGGGCCTGATGGGCCCGGACACCGCGTAGCCGGTTTGCGGCGCTCATGCTGGGCGCCGTTTTTTTTTGCCGCGCGGGCGGGGCTATCATGACGCCTTGGACAGCTTTACCGCAGGAACCCGCTGGATGGACAAGATCCGACTCGACAAATGGCTGTGGGCCGCGCGCTTCTACAAGACGCGCAGCCTGGCCTCGCAGGAAATCGGCAAGGGCCGCGTGTTCGTGAACGGACAGCCGGCCAAACCCGCGCGTGAGGTCGGCGCCGGCGACGTCGTCGCGGTCCGCAAGGAAGACCCCGCGCTGCAGGTGCGCGTCGTGGCCGTGAGCGGCGTGCGAGGCCCCGCGCCGGTGGCGCGCCTGCTGTATGAAGAAACGCCCGAAAGCGTGGCCGCCCGCGAGCGCGCCGCCGAAATGCGGCGTCTTGCGCCGGAACCGGCGCTGGGCATCGACGCGGGACGCCCCACCAAGCGCGATCGGCGTCTCATCGACCAGATGCGGGGCAAGTCTTGGTGAAGCGCGGCGGCTCGGGCGGCCTGGTCTATTCCACCGAGTCCGGGCGCATGTGCCCGCAATGCCGCCAGCCTGTGGCGCAATGCCAGTGCCACGCGGCCAGCCGCGCGGCCCCGGCGGGCGACGGCGTGGCGCGCGTTTCCCGCGAGACCAAGGGCCGCGGCGGCAAGAGCGTGACGCTGGTGCGCGGTCTGGCGCTGGGGCCCGACGCCCTGGCCGCGTTGGGCAAGCAGCTGCGGACCGCGTGCGGTTCGGGCGGCACCGTCAAGGACGGCGTGATCGAGGTGCAGGGCGACCACTGCGACCGCATCATCGACGCGCTCACGAAACAAGGCCACCGCGCCAAGCGCGCGGGCGGCTGAACCGGATCAGGACAGAACGATGGAAATTCCCGTGACGGACGTCGCGAGCTGGCACGCCCATGTGTACTTCGACGCGGCAACCCGCGATGCCGCGTTCGCCCTGCGCGAGCGGATCGTCGCGACGTTCGACGGCAAGATGGAAATGGGGCGCTTCCATGAGCGCCCCGTGGGCCCGCATCCGCAATGGAGCTACCAGATCGCGTTCGGTCCGCAGCATCTGGCCGAGATCGCCACCTGGCTGACACTGAACCACGGCGCGCTGGATGTGTTCATGCATCCGAACACCGGCAATTCGCTGCGCGACCACCGCGACTGCGCCGTGTGGATCGGGCGCAGCCACGTGTTGAACCTGGCTGCGCTGGGCGGTTGATCCCCTACAGCGCGCGACCCACGATCAGCGAATCGATCGCCATCTGCGCGTCGTCGCTCTTGCCCTCGTAAGGCAGGCGGCTTAGCACATAGCGCATGGCGTTCAGGCGCGCGCGCTTCTTGCAGTCGGACTTGACCACGATCCACGGCGCATCGGCGGTGTCGGTGTGCGCGAACATGGCTTCCTTGGCGCGCGTGTAATCGTCCCACTTGTCCAGCGACGCCAGGTCCACCGGGCTCAGCTTCCATTGCTTGAGCGGATGCACCTTGCGCTGCTGGAAACGGCGGCGCTGTTCTTCCTGGCTGACCGAAAACCACAGCTTGATCAGCGTGATGCCGCTGCTGACGAGGTGGCGCTCGAAATCGGGCGTCTGGCGCAGAAACGCCAGGTATTCGTCCTGCGAGCAGAATCCCATCACGCGCTCGACGCCGGCGCGGTTGTACCAGGACCGATCGAACATGACGATCTCGCCCGCGGTGGGCAGGTGCTGCACGTAGCGCTGGAAGTACCACTGGCCCTTCTCGGTGTCGGACGGCTTTTCCAGGGCGACCACGCGCGCGCCGCGCGGATTCAGGTGTTCCATCATGCGCTTGATGGTGCCGCCCTTGCCTGCCGCATCGCGCCCTTCGAACAGGATCACAACGCGCTGGCCGGTCGCCTTGACCCACGCCTGCAGCTTCAGCAGTTCGACCTGCAGCTTGTACTTCTGCTTTTCGTAATTGCGGCGCAGCATGCGGTGGCGGTAGGGATAGACGCCCTCGCGCCAATCTCCTGCCAGTTCTTCGTCGGGATTGCGGCGCGCCCCCGGCGCCTGCCGGTTGGCGTCGAGCAGCGCGCGATGCACGGCCTGCGCGTCATCGGCCGACAGCGCATCGATGACGGTGCGCAGGGCCGCGCGCGCCTCGCCCGGTTCGCCCACCTGGTAGCGGCCGGCGATATCGGCCAGCACCGCCGCGGTCTCCTGCCGCGCCGCATCCTGCCGCGCCGTCACGCGCTTGCTCAGTTCGACGGCGGGCTCGATGGCGGGCTCGGGGGCAGATGCGGCCGCCGGGCGGGCATTCGCCGTGCGCTTGGCCGCGCCCCTGGCCGCGGCGGGGCGCTTGACCGGCGCCGCCGGGGCGGCTTCGTCTTGATCGGGAGCCTGCGATATCTTGTCGGTCATTCGTCCTGTCCTTGCTGCGCCAAAAACTTCAACCCTAGCTTGCGCCAGGGTGCGCGAAATTGATTGGGATCAAAGGTTGTAACATTTTTACACTACCCCGGCCCCTTTACACTGCACCTCCCTGTTCCCCTCGATTGCGACACCCATGTGGTCATTCATCAAGCGATGGTTCGCCGGCCCCCCGGCAGCCGAAGACCCCTTGCAGGAATTCGTGCGCTTTGATGACGCCGGGCTGACGCGCTCGGGCGAACTGGCCCGAGCGATGGGCCTGCAGGAATTCTGGCCCTGGCGCGACATTCATGAATTCGGGTTCGTTTTCACGCAGGCGATTTATCCGGACCCGTGGTTCGGCGACTACATGGAAAGCCTGTGGTTCGTCCGCGTGCCCACCGACGGCGGCGGGCTGATGCGGATGGACTTCGACGCGCGCGTGCTGGACATCAATCAGTTGCCCCCCGCCCTGCTCCGCAACCTGCCCGGCCTGGACATGGAAGTGTTGCGCGCGGGCCTGGCGACCGCCGCGCGGGGCCTCCGCCATTTCGAGGGCGAAGGCGAGTGGGTGGCCTGGCGGCGCACGGACGCCGCCTCTGCCGACCTGCCCGCCGCTACACGCGATCCAGACCCTGCTTGAGGTCCGCCAGAATGTCCTCGGGCGTTTCCAGCCCCACGGACAGCCGCAGCAATCCTTCGGACAAACCGTAGCGCTCGCGGTCCTCGGCCGAATAGCTGGCGTGGGTCATCGACGCCGGATGCTGGATCAGGGTTTCGGGATCGCCCAGGCTGACCGCAATGCGCGCCAGCTTCAGGCTGTTCAAGAGCGTCTTGCCGGCGGACAACCCGCCCTTCAGCTCGAAGGCCACCAGTCCGCCACCCGCCGCCTGCTGGCGCGCCGCGATGTCCGCGCCCGCCGTGCCGGACAGGCCCGGATAGAACACGTCGGCCACTGCCGGGTGCTCGCGCAGCAGCTTGGCCACCTTCAACGCGGTTTCGCTGTGCCGCTGCACGCGCAGCTCCAGCGTCTTGATCCCGCGCAGCACCAGAAAAGCCGTGAACGGCGACAGCGTCGCGCCCGTGAAGTAGCGCAAGCCCTGCAACCGGATGGCGTCGATATGTGGCTTGCGTCCCAGCACCGCGCCCGCCAGCAGGTCGCCGTGCCCGCCCAGATACTTGGTGGCCGAATGCAGCACGATGTCCGCGCCGTGCTCGAGCGGCCGCTGCAACACCGGCGTCGCGAAGGTGTTGTCGACGATCGTCAGCAGGCCCTTGCCTCGCGCGATGGCGGAGATGGCCGCAATGTCCACCAGCCGCAGGTTCGGATTGGCGGGGGTCTCGAAGTACACGGCCCGGGTCTTGGGCCCGACGGCGGCGGCCACCGTCTGCGGCTTGGTGAAGTCCGCGAACACGGCCCGCACGCCAAAGCGGGCCAGCCCCTGCGTGAACAGCGTGAAAGCCGTGCCGTAGACAATCTGGTCGACCACGATCTCGTCGCCGCTTTGCAACAGCGAAAACAGGGTGGCCGAGATGGCCGCCATGCCCGAGGCCGTCACCACGCCGGCCTCGGCGCCTTCCAGCGACGCCAGGCGTTCCTCCAGCAGCGCCTGCGTGGGATTGCGCGTACGGCCGTAGACATAGCCTTGGGCTTCGCCAAGCCGGATCCGGTCAAAGGCCTCGATGCTGTCCTGCGTGTAGGTGGACGTCAGATACAGCGGTGGCGACAGCGCGCCCTGTTCGTCCAGCGGGTCGTAGCCCAGGTGGATGGCGCGCGTCGCAAAACCGTGTTGCGGGTGGTCGGTCATGTCATTCACTCCTGTCATCGGTAGATGCAGACGCGCATCGCGCCTGCCCTGAAATTGGTTCGCGCCGCCGGCCCGCGGCATTGACGGGGCCCAAGCGAGTCTTTACAGTCAAACGCCGTATCCCCGTTTTCACGCGCCACATGAACGACCCGCAAGCGCCCGCCACGGCTGCCGGCCCGGCCGCGCTGGCCACGGCTCCGCCCGAACCCGGCTGGCTCCTGAAGGCCGCCACCTGTCTGGTCTATTCCGCGATGCTGGCGTGGACCGTCTACAGCAGCCGTCCGGAAACGATGCTGGAGGTTGCGCAACTGGCCTTCGGTGGCGCCATGCTCCTGGGCGCCCTGCTGCTCGTCGTCCTGGGCGTCTTTTCCCTCTGGAAACGCTTTCGCACGCCGCGCAACCGCGTGCGCATCATGCTGGGCGCGGGGGTGTTCCTGCTGGCCGCCGTGGCCGTGCCGCTTGCCGAACGCAGCCACGACAACCGCCAGCGCGACATCGCCAACACCGAAATCCGCAAGGCCATCGACGCGCTGCGCATGCAGGCCGGCGGCGGCTCCGGCGTGCCCGAAGACGTGGCGGCCATCGATCCCTCGCCCAAGGCCACGGGTCCGTACGGCGAAATGGAACGGGCCATGAAAACCGTGGCCGGCGAACGGCTTGCGCAGCATCGCGCCTACCTGCAGGAACTCAAGGAAATCGGCCTGCCCCGGCTCTTTGACGCCGGCCGGCTGGCGCGCGACTCGGGCCTGATCGAAAGCCGCCTGATTCTGGAACAGGCCGAAAAGCTGGTGCCCGCCTACCGGCAGCAAAGCCTGGACGTGCTGGACGGGATGCCCGCGCTGGTGCGCTCGCTGACCATCTCCGAACCTGAAAAGGCAAAGATCCTGCAGGCGCTGACGGACTCGCGGGCGGCAAGCAACCAGAAACTGCGGCGCGTCTGGGACCTGGAAACGCAGATCCTGCACGAGTTCGGGCTGATGATCACGCTGCTCGATGACAACCGTCAGTTCTGGTACGCGGACCGCAACGAATTGAAGTTCGGCCGCAACGCCGACCTGACGCGCTTTCACCAGCACCAGGACACCGTCAACCGGCTGGCCCGCGAGCAGGAACGGCTGGCGACGCAATCCCTGGCGGCCATGCCGCAGGCGCCGCTGCGCTGAACCGGATAAGCGTTCCATCACGCCACGCATGCGCTAGCGTTTGTGGTCGGCGCGGCGCGACAGCCACTCGCCGGTGAACTGCACGATCGACACCAGCGCGATCAGGATGACGATCACCTCGAACATCACCCGCGTCTCGTAGCGTTCGTAGCCGTAGCGGATCGCCAGATCCCCCAACCCGCCCGCGCCCACGGCGCCCGCCATGGCAGACGCGTTGATCATGGCGATCACGCTGACCGTCATGCCGCCGATGATGCCCGGCAAGGCTTCGGGCAGCAGCACATGGCGCACGATGTGCCACCGGCGGCAGCCCATGGCGCGCGCCGCCTCGACCAGGCCGTGGTCCACGTCGTTCAGGCTGACCTGCGCAATGCGCGCAAAGAACGGAATCAGGTTCGCCGACAGCGGCACGATGGCCGCCCACGTGCCCAGCGTCGTGCCCACCAGGAAGCGCGTGAAGGGCAGCATCGCGACCAGCAGGATGATGAAGGGGATGGCGCGGAAGGTATTCACCGTGACCGACAACGCCTTGTTCAAGCGCGGACGCGGGTACAGACTGCCCGGCGCGGTCACGGTCAGCACCACCGCCAGCGCCAGGCCGGCGCCTATGGCGATGGCCGCCGAAATGCTCACCATCGTCAGCGTCTGCAGAAATGCCTGCAGGTATTTATCAAGCATCGGTAGCGACATAGCCAAGCACCTTGATCTGATCGGCCACCAGCCCGGCGCGCGCGGCCTCTTCCTGTAATGCGCCCGCGGGCACCGACACCAGCAGGCTGCCTTGCGCGTGGCCCCGCAGCCGGTCCAGTCCGCCGTGCAGCAGCGTCGCGCCTGGCCCCATCGCAGCCAGCGCCTGCAGCGACACGCCGTCGGGCCTGCCCTGGCCGGTAAAGCGCAACCGCAGCACCGCAACGCCAGGACGCCCGTGCAGATCGGGCACCAGCCGTGCCGCCAGGTCCGCCGGCAGATCGTGCTGCAACGGCCGCAGCAGCGCGCGCGTGGCATCCGCCTGGGGGTTGCCGAACACGCGCCACACCTCGCCCAGCTCGACCTTGCGGCCGCCATCCAGCACCAGCACGTTGTGGCAGACCTCGCGGATCACGGCCATGTCATGCGTGATCAGCACGACGGTCAGGCCCAGCGTGCGGTTGATGTCCAAAAGGAGCGCCAGGATGGATTGCGTGGTCTCGGGGTCGAGCGCGGACGTCGCCTCGTCGCACAGCAGGATCTCGGGCTCGTGGACCAGCGCGCGCGCAATGCCCACGCGCTGCTTCTGTCCGCCGGACAGCTTTGACGGGTAAACATCGGCCTTGTCCCGCAGGCCCACCATCTCAAGCAGCGCCTCCACCCGTGCCCGCGCGGCAGCCGGCTTCACGCCCGCCACGCGCAGCGGCAGCGCGACGTTTTCGGCCACCGTCTTTGCCGACAGCAGATTGAAGTGCTGGAAGATCATGCCGATGCGGCGGCGCAGGCTCACGAGCGCATCCTCGTCCAGGCTGCCCACGTCCACGCCGTCCACGCACACGCGGCCCGCGCTGGGCCGCTCCAGCATGTTGATCGACCGCAGCAGCGTGGACTTGCCCGCTCCGCTGCGGCCGATGATGCCGAACACCTCGCCGCGCGCAATCGAAAACGACACGTCCGACAGCGCCGCAACCGGGCCCGCTGGGCCTTGGTACTGCTTCTGCAGGCCCTCGAACACGATGTGCGCGTCGCGCGCCGGCGCTTGCGTGGCGCGCATGGCGTCCTGGGGCAGGGAAAGTTCACGTTGCATGATTGCCTAGAAGACCGGGATCACCGACCCTTCGAACTTCGTCAGGATGAACTGGCGCACTGCTTCGGAGTGATACGCCTTGACCAGCTCGGGCACCCACGGCGCGTCCTTGTCCTGCTCGCGCACCACAATGATGTTCACGTAGGGGTTGTTTTCCTTCTTCTCGACCGCGATGCCGTCGCGCGTGGCGATCAGCCCGGCCTGGTACGCAAAGCTGTTGACGATGGCGGCGGTGTCCACGTCCGGCAGCGAGCGCGCCAGCACCACCGATGCGCTTTCCACGAAGTCGAGCTTCTTGGGATTGGACGTCACGTCGGCCAGCGTGGCTGTCCCGGTCGCCGGATCAAAGCCATCTTTCAGCGTGATGAGACCCTGGTCGCGCAGGATGACCAGCGCGCGCGTCTGATTGCTGGGATCGTTGGGAATGCCCACCTTTGCGCCGTCCGGCAAGTCCTTGAGCGACTTGTACTTCTTGCTATAGAACGCGATGGGCGAGATCAACGTGTTGGCCACCGGCACCAGCTTGTAGCCGCGCTGCTTGATCTGGTCGTTCAGGAAGGGAATGTGCTGGAAGGCGTTGGCCTCGAGATCGCCGTTATTCAGCGCCTCGTTCGGGCTGGCGGTGCCGGTGATGACGACGGGCTCGACGGCCAGGCCATTTTTCTTGGCCACCTGCGCCACCACTTCCCAGATCTGCTCGTCAACGCCCCCGCGCACACCCACTTTGAGCGGCTTGGGGTCGGCCGAGAAGGCGGGGCCGTGAAACATGGCGGCGGACGCCAGCACCGCACCCAGCAAGCGCTTGAAGATCGGCGCCCATGCGAAACGCGCGGGCTGCGCGCCGCCGGAAACGGACGCGTCCGCCGCGGCCTCGGCCGCAAAAGTACGAATAGTCATGATGGAATCGCCTCTGAACCCGTGCAGTTATGAGAGGAGACGATTCTAGGGACGGGGCTTGTGCGCGCGAACGACTTGTTCGTTGAGTCGTTATTACGCGGTTGATTCGATATGGCGCGTTGTCATATCGCAGTGCAGGCATGGCGCCCCCGCCATGCGCGGGACCGGCGGTCAGGTGTGCCCGTTCAGAACGGTTTGACCACGACCAGCGTCACGATGGCCGCTGCCGCCAGCACGATGAACGGCGCCTGCAGGTCGATCAGGGGCGGCCGCTTGCCGCTGCCGCCGGCCATGCGCCGCAGCGATGCGCTCTGCATGCCCAGCAAGCCGGACAGGCTGATCGCGAAGGCGACCTTGATCCAGATCCAGTTCATCGCAAACCAGCCGAATGTCATGGCCAGGTGCAGTCCGATCAACCAGGTGATGACCATGGCCGGCGTGGTGACGAACAGCGTCCAGCGGCGCAGGACGTGGAGCATCCGGCGCTCCTTGGGCGCGTCGTCGCCATGCTCGGGCTGCGACGTCAGGAGAAAAAGCGACACGAAGAGCGAGCCCACCAGCCACGTCACGGCGGCCGCCACATGGGCCATTTTCAGGAGTTGGTATGTCATGGGCGGCATTATCGCCGCTCGCGGCCGGCGCGATGCGGCGCGCTGGCCTGCAGTGTTTGCGCTACGGCAAACGCGCCGGCGGTGGATGCGCCGGCGGCAACGGCGTCAATTGCCGGTTTGCGAAGCCGGCGCGGGAGCAGGCGCCCCTTCGGCGGGCGATCCCGCGGCGGCAGGTGCGGCCGCGGGCGATTCTGCGGCGGGCGATCCCGCGGCGGCGGGCTCCCCCGAGGCGGGCGTCTTTGCCGCCGGCGCAGACGTGGCGGGCGCTGTGGCGGGCGCCGGCTTGTCGCCGCCGGCCGCGGCCGGATTCAGCGTGTCGGCCGGCGCATCCGGCGCCACGACCGGATCGGCCGGCGCCTGGGCCGGGGCTGTGGCGGGAGAAGCCGCCGACTTTGACGCCGCTCCCTTCGGCCGCGCGGACGGCTCGCGCGGCGCGGCGGCCGCCTTGGCGTCGGGCAGGTATCGTTCCAACAGCTGGAAGAACCCGTCATAGAACTTGGGGCGCGTCACCGTCTGGCTTGCCGTCTTGACCAGCGAGTCGTCGCTGCCGCCAAACGGCATCGAGACCTGCCCCAGCACACTGACCCCCACGCTGGCCGAGTTGCCGGTGCGCTTGATCGAATAGCGGTCCTGCACGGCATTGGCGAACACAGTCGCGCCTTCGTTCGCGCTGCCGTCGGGCGCGCACTCCACGTTGAAACTGATCTGCGTATGCTGCCCGTCCTCGCCCTCGAAGTTCTTGTGGCCGGTCACGCGTGACGGTTCGTACTTGTCGATGTTGTACCCCTGGCTGAGCAAGGCGCGCCGGCCCGCGTCGCAGGCGGCGCTGCTGGCCGCCGGAACGCTGCGCGAGTAGGTGTCGCTTTGCGCGAAGTCCTCTCGCTCGTAGACGGGCTTGGGGGAAGAACATCCTGCCAGGACGGCGGTCAGGGTGGCGAACAGGGGAAAAACGATACGGCGGGTGGCGCGTGGCATGAGAGGTCCGGCGTGGAGCAACGACGTGCATTATCCGATAAGAAATCCGGCCGTTTATTGGGGACGGAATTGATCGGAGATATGTTGAAACAGGTTCGCATTCCGCCGTTTCCGGGCCAATGGCCGTGTCCCTATATGCGAGGCCGCCTCAGGGAACATCAGGCGTCGTAATTCGTATCGAATTCGATGCGCGGTCCATGGCCAGCATGCAACAGGGTTGCCCCCCCAGCGACAGCGACTACGGCAGCAACGACGACAGCGCCATCAACGCGCGCCGGCGGGCGCCATAGGCTGCTTCTCCACCGCCCCCAGAATTTCCGCCGCCAGACGCACGCGCGCGTCGTTCGGGTAATTGCGGTTGGCCAGAATGACGATGCCGAGCTTGCGCGCGGGCACAAACGCCACGTAGGCCCCGAAGCCGTTGGTGGACCCCGTCTTGTTGATCCAGGTCTGGGCCTGCGGCGCCAGCGGCGGCTGCAGCGCCTGGGCCGGATGGCTCTGGCTGTTCAGCGTGCCGGCGTTGGCCGTCAGCAGCGAATCCAGCGGCACGGGATACGGGAACTGCTCCCACACCATGTCCTGCGTCATTGCGCCCACCTGGTAATAGCCCACGTGGGTGTCCGCAATGGCGCGGCGGATGTCCTTGTCCAGCACGTCCATGTCCATGCTGGCCTCGACGAAGCGCAGCAGGTCGCGCGCGCTGGTTTTCACGCCATAGGCCTCGGCTGCCAGCACGCCTGGATTCACGCGCACCGGCGCGCCCTGCTTGTTGTAGCCCTGCGCGTAGCGCGACGCCTTGGCGGCGGGCACGTCGATGAACGTGCTGGACAGCCCCAGCTTCGGAAAAAGGTCCTTTTCCATCGCCTGGGCAAACGGCTGCTTCAAGCTGACAGCCGCCACGACGCCCAGCATGCCAATGCTGGGATTGGCATACGAGCGATACGTGCCGGGCGCATGCTCCGGCTTCCAGGCCTTCAGGTATTGCATCAATTGCGCGTTGTCGCGCACCTCGTCAGGCACCTGCAACGGAAAACCGCCCGTCGTGTGCGTCGCCAGGTTCAGCAAGGACAGTTTGGCGAATTCAGTGCCGGCCAGCTCGGGCAAAAAACGCGCCGGACTGTCGGTCAACTGCAACAAGCCCTTCGCCTGCGCATACGCGGCAAGCGTCACGGTGAAGGTCTTGCTGATCGAGCCCACTTCAAAGATCGTGTCCCGATTGACGGCGCGCCGCGTCTGCAATGATTCGACGCCATAGGTGTAGAAACGCTGGCGGCCTTGGTGCGTCACGGCTATCACCATGCCCGCGATGTCGTGCTGGCGGATAACCGCGCGGGCCGCCTCGTTCACGACGCTGTCGATGTAGGGCAGCTCGGAGCGTCCCGCGGCGGGCGCTGACACGGCGGCAAAAAGCCCAACGGCAAGGAGGCCGGCGCAAAAGTGTCTACGGGGATGCATGGATAGTCCTGGATGGATGAAGGATGCGCCGCGATGAATTCAACGGCGCCGGGTCATTATTCGCCGCACTCCCAGCGCGGCACCACGTCGAATGGCTTGTCCGCCATGGGCGGCAACAGCGTCAATGCCGCGTTCGCGCACGCTGCATCGATCCACGCCGTCGACCCTTCCACCGGCACCGGCGGCGTCCCGGCCATCAGCCGGTCCAATTCCGCCTGCATGGCCTGAGGCAGACATGCCTTCAGGATTTCGACATTCGCCCTGACGCAGGCCACGGCCTCGGCCGGCGTGAACCCCTCTTCGACCAGATGGCCGATGTCCGCCGCGCTGCGCACCAGCGCATCGAAGACAAATGCCTCGAACGACGCCCACACCACGCGGGCCTCGTCGCTGTCATGCCACACCAGCGCCACGCCCAAACCGCCGTCGGCGGTGGGCGTCAGGCAATAGGCATCGCCCGCGCCAGACTCCGCGAACGGGAGAAAGCGCCTGCCATGCTGATACGCGGGATTGAGCCATTCCTCGGCCGTTTCGCGCGCCTGCCCCGCGTCGATCCATTCCAGGTCGTCCATGCAGGACAGCACGGGCCGGGCGGCGAGCGTGTTGCCCTTCCAATCCGCGCGCCATGCCGCGATGTCGCCATAGCTGGTGTGTCCGGCGTCGATCAGTTGACGCAGCATCGCAGGCAGCGCAATGCCGCAGTCTTCGGCCAGTTCGGCAAGAGCCGTCATTCGTTGATCCTTTCGTTAAAACTCGAGCACATCCAGAAAGCCCTCGGCCTCGTCCGCGTCCCCAAGGACGGCGGTCAGCGCCTGCAAGGCACGCGCCCGGTGCTCGGACTTGATCTCCCAGTCATCGTTGCGCAGATCTTCGTCGGCCTCCAGGCAGACAAGACCCACCGCGGCAGCGGCGGCGGCGAACGTCGGCAGGTCGGGGGCCACCATCCCGGCGTCCCAGGCGCCCGCGCCGTGCCGGGCGTGGAGGATCTGGCCGGTGCCCGTATCCAGGATGAAGGGGTCCGCGTTCTGGTCGGCGATCATCAGCCAGTTGTCCCGCCAATCGTCGACCCGTTTTCCGCTCACGGCATCCCAGCGATAGCCGGCCTGCCGGTCCCACAGCTTATGCAAGGGTGCAAAGCTGATATTGGTTTCGGACAGCGTGATGCCGACCGGTCCCACGTTCTGGTGACGGGTGGCGCCCCACGGGCCCACCTGTTCGTAAAAGTCGGCCAACCCCTGCGGCAGCGCAAGGCTGCCTTGCCACTGTTCGCGCGGCTGCGGGCGCAGTTCGCCAAACCGGGCGAACTGCGCCCGGATGTGTTCGAAGGAATTCATGTGAGTGCGTGTCCTGGCAAGCGCCGGCGGCTTGGAGATAAATCGTGCGGCGCCAAGACCGCATTTTGCTACATTTGAACGCCCGCTTATTGCGTCCACGGACAGACCATGCGCCCACCGTTTGCTGTTTCTGCACGCCCCGCCCCCTCCCCGGGCTTTCTTCGTTTGCGGATACTGACGCCCATGGCCGTCCTGGCCGCGCTTTTTGCCGGCTCGGCCGCCCACGCGCAGCAATGGTTCGAGGTGCCGCCGCGGCCAGATCACCCGAACGTGTCCATTCGGATCGGTGGCCTGCCGGAAACGCGGCAGGCCTCGGGGACCGCCAAGGGGAAGATGGAAATGCGCTACACCGCCGCCCAGACGATCCCGGGCGGGGACAAGCAACGCGCAAGCTATGACCGGGCGGTCACGGACGTGCTGTTCGATTGCCGGCGGGCGCAGGTCGGTTTCCTGCCGTCCACCACCTACTACCTGCGCGACAACCTGGTGGCCGCCATCAAGGACGAGACCTTGGACGAAAGCCAGGTGCAGTTCGTGCGTTTTGCGCCAGGCAGCCCGCAAATGAAGGCTTTGCAGGCCGCCTGCGGCAAGTAGGGGCTACGCCAGCATCAGCGCCCCGCGCGCTTGCGCCGGCGCCGGATCCTGGCCGCGCCGCGCGCTGTCCTCGGCCAGCCGGAACACGCCCACCGCCCGCACCAGCTCGCGCGCCTGATCCTGCATCGACCCCGCGGCGGCCGCAGCTTCCTCGACCAGCGCCGCATTCTGTTGCGTGACTTCGTCCATCTGCGCCACGGCCCGGTTCACCTGATCGATACCGCTGGCCTGTTCGTGGGAGGCCGCGGCGATCTCGCCCATGATGTCCGTGACGTGCTGCACCGCCGTGACCATCTCCTGCATGGTTGCGCCCGCGCTTTCGGCCTGCCGGGCGCCCGAGCCGACCTTGCCGACGGAATCCTCGATCAAGGCCTTTACCTCCCGCGCCGCCTGCGCGCTGCGCTGGGCCAGCGAGCGCACCTCGCCCGCCACGACGGCAAAACCCTTGCCCTGCTCGCCCGCGCGGGCCGCTTCGACCGCCGCGTTCAGCGCCAGGATGTTCGTCTGGAAAGCGATGCCGTCGATCACGGACACAATATCGGAAATCTTGTGCGAACTGGCCGAGATGTCCTGCATGGTGCCCACCACCGCGGACACCGCCGCGCCGCCGCGCAGCGCAATCTCCGATGCGCTGGCCGCAAGCTGGTTGGCCTGGCGCGCGTTGTCGGCGTTCTGCTTCACGGTGGAGGCCAGCTCTTCCATGG
This sequence comes from Achromobacter mucicolens, assembly GCF_029866465.1. Lineage (NCBI taxonomy): Bacteria > Pseudomonadati > Pseudomonadota > Betaproteobacteria > Burkholderiales > Alcaligenaceae > Achromobacter > Achromobacter mucicolens. Next base: position 3,558,279 of record NZ_CP123364.1, read on the forward strand.
ACGCCGCGGTTTCCTCCAGCGATGCGGCCTGCTCTTCGGTGCGGCTGGACAGGTCCGTATTGCCAGCGGCGATCTGGCCCGACGCGCTGGAGATGGTCTCCGATCCCTGCCGGATCGCGCGGACCGCGCCCGCAAGCCTGTCCTGCATGTCTTGCAGGGCTTGAAGCAGCCGTCCGGTCTCGTCCCGGGACGCGGCTTCGATACGCTGGCCCAGGTCGCCGCTTGCCACCGTCTCGGCAGCCTTGACCGCCCGGGCGAGCGGACGCGTGATCGAGCGGCTGACCCGCCAGGCCAGCAGGGCCCCCACCGCCAGCGCCAGCGCCGACAGGCCCGCGTTCAGGCGCTCGGCCTCGTCGATGACCGCCTGGCTTGCGGTTCCCGCTTCGTCCATCTCGGCCGCCTGCTGCCGGGAAAGCGCAATGATGTGATCCTGCAGGCTGTCCAGGATGGGCAGCGTCTCCTGCAAGAGCCGCTGGCGGGCGCCCTCGCGGTCGCCGCTTTTGAGCACGGCGCCAACCGACTGGAATGACTTTACGTAACGGCCGCGCGCTTCTTCCAGCGTGCGCAGCCGCGCGGCGGCGTCCGCGGTCTTCATCAACGGCCGCATCGTGGCCAGGGCCCCATCGATGCGCTTGCGGTTGGCCTCGATCTGCTCGAACAGCCGCTGCGTTGCGGCCGGGTCCGGGTTGACGATCAGTTCCAGATTGGCGCGCGCGTTGGCGCGCGTTGTCACGTCGACCACCGATATCGCGTTGGCTTTCGCCCAGGTCTCCTGAGTGATCATGCGGTTGATGCCGCCTATGCGCGTCAACTCGTAGTGCGACAGGCCAGCCAGGGCCAGCAGCAGGGCCAGCACAGCGCCAAAGCCCAGGCTCAGCCGGGCGCCAATGGAGAGATTGCCGAAATGGATGCGAAGCGTCTTCATGAGGGTCTCTTGCAGGGGTGTCGATCTTCAGCCATTGCCATGCAATCAGGTGCAGCGTTAACACACGGAAATTTCATGGAACATCGAACAGGGGGAAAACCCCAGTCTAGGTTTGATGTCACATTTCGCAAGTATTTATCCGTTCAATAATTTGCGATTGAACAAAGACAACGCACTTATGCTGCGCAGCAGCAACGTTATTGACATCAACTTGACGTACTACAGTATTCAGGCGCTTTATATGGCGCACGCAGGCTTTGGGGAGCTTCCGATGAAACCCTTGGAAAACAGCGTGACCGTCTCGCTGGCGACGACGGCCAATGACGCGTTGGTGCAGGCCTTCGCGCGCCTGTTGCCCCAGATGTCCGCAAACGCGGCGGCGCTGTCGAAGGCGGATCTGGACGAGATCATCCACGCGCCGGGCAATCACGTATTCATCGCCAGGATGGCGCCCGATCAGCGCATCGTGGGCACTCTCACCCTTGTGCACTTTCGCGTGCCCACCGGCATCCGCGCGTGGATCGAGGACGTGGTGGTGGACGAACAGGCGCGCGGCTTGAAGGTCGGCATGGCGCTGACGCGTGCGGCCATCGCAAAGAGCCGCGAGTTAAAGGCCCGCACCTTGGACCTGACGTCCAGCCCAGGGCGCATGTCCGCGTACCATCTGTACGAGTCGGCCGGCTTTGCGATGCGCGACACGCGCGTCTACCGGTATCAGGGCTGAACGCCCCGGCGCTATTGATAGCGCTCGCGGTACCCGACGGGCGACATGCCGCAGTACTTGTTGAAGATGTCGCGAAAAGCCTTGGTGTCGTTGTAGCCGACTTCGTACATCACCTCGGCGACGCTCTTGCGCGACGTTTCCAGACGCTGCTTGGCGGCTTCGACGCGCACACGCTGCACGTATTCGACGATGCTGTTGCCCGTGGCCTGGCGGAACCGCCGCTCCAGCGTGCGGCGGCCAAGCGCGTGGCGGCCGGCCAGTTCCTCGACGGTGATCTTCTCGCGGTAGCGACCTTCGATGTATTCCTGCACCGCCCGCACGATGTCGTCCGCGTGCGACTTCTGTCCCATGAAGACGGAAAACGGCAGCTGGCTTTGCCGGCTCCAGTCCAGCTGAAAATACTTGGCGCACCAGATGGCGGTGTCGCGATCCGTGTATTTCTCGATCAGGTGCAGCACGAGATGCGCGGCCGAGAATGCGCCCCCGCTCGTATACACCCCGTTTTCCGCCATGACGACGCGATCGCTGGTCCACTGCACCGTCGGAAAGAGGCTGGCGTAAAGGTTTTGCGCCACCCAATGCACGACCGCCTGCTGTCCGTCCAGGACGCCGCCCGCGGCCAGCAGCGCCGCGCCCATGCACAGGCTGGCCACCTCGCCGCCCTCGCGGTGGTGGCGCGACAGCCATTCGATCAGTTCGCGGTTGGACAGCACCGCGTCCGACACCGATCCCAGCAGCGGCGGCGCGATGCAGATATCGATATCGGTGGCGTCGGCCAGCACCATGTCGGCCTGTACCTTGATGCGTCCATCGTCCAGGCTGACCTCGCGCGTGAGGGCCAGCGTGCGCACATGAAAACGCGGCTCGCGGCCATGCGCGCGCAGATATTCGTTGGCCACCATGAACCCGTGGCGCGCGGTTTCCAGGGACGCAATATTGGCCCCCTTGGGCAGCAGGAACGCGACGTTTTTCATGTTGCCAAGCATACGCCTGCACGCTGACGCAATCCACCCGCAAGATTGTCGCAATCGCCTATCTGAAACCCGCGCGGATCCCGATACAGTCACTCCTGCCGACCCAGAAATCCGGACGGCGGCCGGGACGGATTGCAGACGCCCGGCCAAACCAGAACAACACGGACGTGAGGAGTGATCGATGGACAAGTACATAGATGGTTTCCTGCTGTGCGTACCCAAGGCAAACCTGGAGACCTACAAGAAAATGGCGACGCACGCCGAAGGCATCTGGCGCGAGCACGGCGCGCTGGATTACCGCGAAGGCGTGGCCGACGATATCGACGGGGAAGGGTTCGCGTCCTTCAGCGCGGCAGCCGGCGCGCGCGAGGGCGAGGTCGTCGTCTTCGCCTGGATCCTGTATCCCAGCAAGGAAGCGCGCAACAGCATCAACGCCAAGGTGATGTCCGACCCGCGCCTGGCGGACATGTGCTGCGAGGGCGTATTCGACGTCAAGCGCATGTGCTGGGGCGGTTTCGCCACACTGGTCGGCAACTAGTCAACGCGGCCGCGCACTTTTGCGCCGTCGTTCAACCACCCTGGAGACCCACCATGGCCACCCAAGCAGCCAAGCCCATTCCCGACGGCATGCACACGCTGACGCCGCACATCATCTGCGAAGGCGCGTCCGACGCCCTCGCCTTCTACAAGAAAGCCTTCAATGCCGAGGAACTGATGCGCCTTCCCGGCCCCAACGGCAAGATCATGCATGCGGCCATCCGCATCGGCGATTCGGTGCTCATGCTGATGGATGATTTTCCGGAATGGGGCAGCCTGGGACCGAAGGCGCTCAAGGGCACCCCTGCCGTGCTGCACCTGTACGTGACCGACGCGGATGCCGCGATCGAGCAGGCGGTGGCAGCAGGTGCGCAGGTCACGATGCCTGCCGCCGATATGTTCTGGGGCGACCGCTACGGCCAGGTGGTCGACCCGTTCGGCCACCGCTGGTCCATCGCCACGCACATCCAGGACCTCACGCCCGACGAAATCCTGCAGAACATGGCAAAGATGGGCCCGATGGACGGCTGCGGCGATCCATCGAAGCAGTGATGGCAAGGCAGACGCGGCTCGCGACGGGCCGCGTCCCGCGCCATCAAGGGGCCAGTTGCGGATAAGGCCCCAGGAAGTCCAGCTTGCCGATCGGCACGCCTGCCTGGCGCAGGATGCCGTACGCGGTGGTCACGTGGAAATAGAAGTTGGGCAGCGCGAAGGACAGCAGATATTCATCGCCCTGGAACTCGGGCTTGAAATCGCCGAAGCTCAACGTGATCCGGCGCCCTTCGGCGCCGTCAATCTGCTCGGGCTTCACACTCTGCAGATACGCGATCGTGTCCGCCACGCGCTGCTGCAATTGCTCAAGTGTGCTTTCGGTGTCGGCGAATTTCGGGGCTTCGCCTTGCGACAACCGCTGCGCCGCGAACTTCGAGGCATCGCTTGCGCGCTGCACCTGACCCGACAGCGGATACATATCGGGCGCGAGCCGCGCGTTCACGAGATCGGCAGGGTCGATGCCGGCGGCCTGCGCATGCGCGGCGGCCTTTTCGAGCAGCGCGGCCAGCACGTTCAGGCCGCGAATGAAGACAGGCACGGACGCCTGGTACATGGACAAGGGCATGGCGGAGATTTCCGTAAGGGTGTGAGTATGCATCCGCGATGTTACGCCGCGCCCGCCCCGCAAGCCGCCGGTAGCCGCGACATCACCGTTCCTTGCGCCTGAACAATCCTGCCAGTCCGCAATTGCCCAGCGATCCCGCGCGCTCACTGCGCCCCGGCAATCGCCCCCGTGCGCCGCTGCCCCTGAAAGAACCGCCACACCAGCGCCGAGGCATCCGGGCCACTGCGCGCGTGATAACGGATGGACGGATCGCCCCCGCTCCAGGCATGTTCCAGCCGCGTGATTTCACACAGGCGCAACACGGTCTTGCGGCCCCGCAGCACGTCCACCCGGCGGTAGGCCTTTTCGGTGCCCAGGCCCAGCACGCGTTCGACCGGCAACGCATGCGGATCGGCGGTATTTAACGTGCGGAATTGTTCGAAGAGCTGCTTGGCGTTGCGGGGCGCCACGGCGGGATCGAGCTGGCCATGCAGAATCAGCGCCGGCATCCCCAGTTCGAAGACGGCGGGATCCGAGACCGACTCCAGCAGCGGGGCAAGCGGCTTGATGCTGCCGCGCCGCATGGTGCCCAGGCCGTGGCCCGCGTTGTGCGCGTCGCCCACGACCGGTCCCGAATGCATGGCCACGGCGGCGATCAGGCGCGGATGCCGCAACGCAACCAGCGCCGCCATGCCCGCGCCCGCCGACAGGCCCGCCACATAGATGCGTTCGGGATCGACGCCGTGGCGCGCCACTTCGGATCGGATCAGCGCCGCGATCAGGTCGGCCTCGGCGCCGCCATGGTCGTCGTCGGGCTGAAACCAGCGCCAGCAGCGCTGCACCTGACGCGCCAGCGATTGCTGCGGATACAACACCATGAAGCCGCCGGCATCGGCCCACTGGTTCATGCGCGACCCGCGCGCGAAAGCCACTGAGGTCTGCCGGCAGCCGTGCAGCATCACGACCAGCGGCATTCCCGCGGGCGGGGCGGTGGCCGGGGTGTAGCGCGAAAAGGCCAGCCTGCGACCCGTCTTGTCAGAGAATTGGCGCAAGGCTTCCCAGCGCCCGGCGCCCAGCGGCGCCGTCTCGGCCGCTGCCGCCCTGCCCGCGCCCGCGGCGCCAGCGGGCCGCGCCGTTTTCGCTGCGCGTCCGGTCGTGACGCCGGCAGCCTTCTTGCGGGCCGGGGCCGCGCGCTTGCGGGCGGGTTTTGGTGCCGCCAGGCGCATCGCCGCGCGTTGGAGCCGGGTGATCTTCTTTGCCGCTTTGAAAAACAGACTGCTGAAACTGCGCGCCATTGAGTGGGCCTGTTCGGAAGTTCCTGTTTGCCGCGCCATCCGGAGGAGCCGAGGGCGTCAGCGCCAGACGGCGGTCGCCGCGGCTATGCCGCTTCGCAAGACAGATGCCTGGCGCGTGATGAGAACTTTCCAACCGTGACGCCGAGTGCCGGATTCATGGGTGCTTCTCCTAAGAGTGTCGATCACGGCCGCGCCACGCGCGGCCGACGTGCAAGCCCAAAGTGAAGAACGCGCGCCGCCTCTGCCGGGCAGTTCGTTCGCGTCAAATTCGCGCGTTAAATGTATCACAGAGTAACTAACCACCTTGCCTGCGCGGCTCGTCCTGTTCGCCCCACTCGCCGGGATCGCCTCCCTGGGTCTCAACCTTGCACCAGATCAAATCTTTCCGGTATCGGCCGGCCGAACTGAACCCTTGCGCTTGAGCGCCCGAACCAAAAGGCCTATGGTGGGCAACTTGTCACAAACAGGTCCCCCATGTTTCCCAACGACCGACCCCAGACCCTGGGCGAAGAAATCGCCAACAGCATCAGCCACGGACTTGGCGCCGCAGGCGCGCTGGCTGGCGCACCGCTCCTGATCGCCGCCGCAGTGCGCCAGGGCGATGCGGCCTTCATTGCCGGCGCCGCCGTATTCGCGGCGTCGATGTGCCTGCTGTACCTCGCGTCCACCATCTATCACGCGCTGCCGCGGTGCCGCGCCAAGCAGATCTTCAACGTACTGGACCATTCGGCCATCTACCTGCTCATCGCCGGCACCTACACGCCGTTCGCGCTGGGCGCGCTGCGCGGACCGTGGGGCTGGACCCTCTTTGGACTCGTCTGGGGCCTGGCGCTGCTGGGCGTGGGCCTGAAGGCGAGCAAGCGGCTCAACCGGCCCGCGCTGTCCACCGGCCTGTACCTGGCAATGGGCTGGATCGTCGTCATCGCGGTCAAACCGCTGCTTGAGCTGGTGCCGTCGGGGGGGCTGTGGTGGCTCGTGGCGGGCGGCCTGGCGTACACCGGCGGCGTGGTGTTTTTCGTCTTCGACAACCGCTGGCGCTACAGCCATTTCATCTGGCATCTGTTCGTGCTGGCCGGCACCGTCTGCCACTTCTTTGCCGTGTTCTGGTACGCCGCCTAACGCCGCAGCGGCGCCCGGGCAGCCGCGGGCGCCTGCCGCAAATATGCCGTAGGGGGATGGCCCAGCACGCGACGGAACATCGTTGAAAACGCCGCAGGGCTTTGATACCCGAAATCCAGCGCAATGGCCGTGACGGGGTCGCCCTCGGCCAGGCGCGCCAGCGCCAGCACCACACAAGCGCGCTGCCGCCAGGCCAGATACGACATGCCCGTATGCTGCCGGAAAACCCGGCTGAACGTGCGCAGGCTTACGTGCAGCCGGTCGGCCCATGCCTGCGGCGGCATCCGCGCATCCGGCGCGGCAATGAAGGCGCGGCATAGCGGCGCCAGGCGCCTGTCGCGCGGCAACGGAATATGCAGGGGCAGAACCGCCGCGCGCTCGATCTCGTGCAGCAACAAGGCCGCCAGTGCCCCATCCCGGCCGCGCGGATCATAGGCGGCGGGCATGTCCACCGCCTCCAGCAACAACTCGCGCATCAGCGCGGACACTTCAATCACCTCGCAGACCGTGCGGTCCGCGCGTACCGCGCCCGGCTCGATGTACGCGCTTCGCGTGCTGACGCCCAGCATGCGGACCTGATGCGTCACACCCGCCGGAATCCAGACGGCGCGTTGCGGCGGCACCACCCAGTTGCCGTCGCGCGTCACGACGTGCATGACGCCCGTCGCCCCGTACAGCAACTGCGCGCGCCGATGCGCATGCGCCGGCAGCAGACCGCCGGGCGGATAGTCGTTGCCGATGGCCACCACCGGGCGGTCCAGGTTGTCGTAGCGGTCGATATGGGTACTGCGCATGGGGATCTGCCGGGAGCGAGGCGCCAGCCTGGATGCGACGCGTCCACGGCGCAAGGCGTTGGCCGAAACGAAAACGTCATTGTCCCACCCTCGAAAGCGGGCCAATCGCCGGCGTCCTATCGTGGCGCTTTTCCTGATTGGGCAACGACATGATTTATCTGGTGTTGGCGCTGTTTGGCGGTCTGAGCGGCGTCACGACGGTGCTGTTCGGCTTTGGCGGGGGTTTCGTGGTGGTGCCGGCCCTATATGGGGTGTTGACGTCGCTGCATGGCGCGGACGACGCGATGCGCCAGTCGGCGATGCACATCGCGGTGGCCACTTCCACGTGCGTGATGATCGTCAACTCGGTCTCGGCCACGCGCAAGCATTGGCGCGCCGGCAACCTTATCGGTGAATACGTCTGGCCGCTGGCGGGTTATATCGCGGCGGGCGCACTGCTGGGCGCGCTTGCCGCCATGCACGCCGGCGGCGACTTCGTGCGCCATGCATTCATCGTCTATCTGGCGGCGACTGTCCTGGATTGCGTGCTGCGCCAGGGCTTCATGTCTGGGCGAGACGGTGCGGGGCCGCGCGGGCTGGACCGCATCACTGCGATGGGCGGCGGCGTCGTCATCGGAATGATTGCCGCGTTTCTAGGGGTGGGAGGCAGCGTCATGACCGTGCCGCTGCTGCGCCGGCGGGGCCTGCCCATGGCCAAGGCCGCCGCCATGGCCAATCCGCTATCGCTGCCGGTCGCGCTGGCGGGCACGCTGGCCTACCTGGCCGCCGCGCGCGACCTGCCCCACGCGCTGGCGCCGTGGATTGTGGGGTATGTGGACATATTGGCCTTCGCGGTGCTTGCGATGGGGTCGCTGGCCGGGATTCACCTTGCCGCCCCGCTGATCCCGCGCATCCCCGACCGTGTGCACGCCCGCGTCTACGTGCTGCTGCTGATTCTCGTCATGTTGAGCATGATCGCGCTCTAACCCTCGATTTTCGGCAAACCTAAGGAAACATCGCGGCCAGCAGCGACTACGAAACCGCGCAAAACGTTTCGGACGCAGCCCCGGGGTGCCCCCCGCACAGGCTCGGTCGTCTCGTGGCCTGCCGAAACAGGAAAACACATCGCGAAACTTGTCCCCTGGCCGCCCGGATCGTCATCATGGTCGGACTATCAACCGGAACAAGGAGTTTTCATGCAGCGTTCCACTTTTGCATTCCTATCCGCCGCCGTGCTGACGACGGCGCTGTCCGGTGCACCCGCCCTGGCTCAACAAAGCGCGCAGGCCCCGGCGCAGACGCAGGCCCAGCCCGGCATGGCTCCCGCCATCCAGAAACCGACGGATCAACAATTGCAGAAGTTCGCTTCGGCTTCGCAGAAGATTTCGGGCGTCGTTGACGAATACCGTCCCAAGGTCGATGCCGCCAAGACCGATGACGCCAAGCAGAAGGTCGTTCAGGAAGCGGACGCCAAGATGGTCAAACTTGTCCGCGCCGATGGGCTGTCGGTCGAGGAATTCAACGGTATTGGCCAAGCCGTGCAGCAAGATCCCCAGCTTCGCGACCGTCTGATGAAGATGGCGCCGGCGCAGCGCTGACCTGCAACGGCATCCCAAACGGACACCACATCGGATTCCGCTCGCGTACGACGCGGCTAATTCGATGACTCGGCGCCGCGCTCCCTGCTGGGGCCGCGGCGCCTTGTTCACTGGACCTGTCAGGTCTTCAGGCGATAACCCGTCTTGAAGATCCAACGCACGCCAATCAGGCACGCCACCAGGAAGACCAGTGTCATGCCCACGCTGATTTCGATACTGACGTCCGACACCCCGAAAAACGCCCAGCGGAAACCGCTGACCAGGTAGACCACGGGATTGAACAGCGTGACGGTCTGCCAGAACGGCGGCAGCATGTTGATGGAATAGAACGTGCCGCCCAGGAACGTCAGGGGCGTGATGATCATCAGCGGAATGATCTGCAGCTTTTCAAAGCCGTCGGCCCAGATGCCGATGATGAAGCCGAACAGGCTGAACGTCACCGCGGTCAACACCAGGAAGGACAGCATCCAGAACGGGTGCGCCACGTCGAACGTCACGAACAGACGCGCGGTGGCCAGCATGATGAGGCCCAGGATGATGGATTTGCTGGCGGCCGCTCCCACGTAGCCCATCAGGATCTCCACGTAGGAGATAGGCGCCGAATGGATCTCGTAGATCGTGCCGGAGAATCGCGGCATGTAGATGCCGAACGAGGCGTTGGCGACGCTTTGCGTCAGCAGCGACAGCATGATCATGCCGGGCACGATGAACGCGCCGTAGCTTACACCGTCGATTTCGACCATGTGCGATCCGATGGCCGAGCCGAACACGACAAAATAAAGCGAGGTCGAAATCACCGGCGACAGCACGCTTTGCATCAGCGTGCGCCAGGCGCGGGCCATTTCGAAGAGGTAGATGGCGCGTATGGCGTAGAAGTTCATGATTGACCGTGCACCAGGCTGACAAAGATGTCCTCGAGCGAGCTTTCCGAGGTATTCAGGTCCGCAAATTCGATCTGCAGGCGGCTCAGGTCCTGCAGCAGACGCGAGATGTCGCCGCCCCGTTCGTTGTCATAGGTATAGACCAGCTTGTAGCCATCGGCGGACAGCTCAAGCTGATAGGCGTCCAGCGCCGTGGGGATGCCCGGCAGCGGCGCCTTCAACGTCAGCGCAAGCTGGCGCTTGCCCAGCTTGGCCATGAGCGCGTTCTTTTCCTCGACCAGGATGATCTCGCCCTTGCGGATGACGCCGATGCGGTCCGCCATTTCCTGGGCTTCTTCGATGTAGTGCGTGGTGAGGATGATGGTGACGCCGCTTTCGCGCAGCCGACGCACCATTTCCCACATGCCGCGCCGCAATTCGACGTCGACGCCCGCGGTGGGCTCGTCCAGGAACAGGATGGCCGGTTCGTGCGACAGCGCCTTGGCGATCATGACTCGCCGCTTCATGCCGCCGGACAGCGCCATGATGCGGCTGTCTTTCTTGTCCCACAGCGACAGCTCGCGCAGGACCTTTTCAATATAGGCGGGATCCGCCGGCTTGCCGAACAGCCCGCGGCTGAAGGTGACGGTGTTCCACACGCTTTCAAAGGCGTCAGTGGAAATTTCCTGCGGCACCAATCCGATCTTGGACCGCGCGGCGCGAAAGTCCGTCACGATATCGTGACCGTCGGCCAGCACCTTGCCCTGGGTGGGATTCACGATGCCGCAGATGATGCTGATCAGCGTGGTCTTGCCCGCGCCGTTCGGCCCGAGCAACGCAAAAATCTCGCCGCGCTGGATGTCCAGGTTGACGTTCTTGAGCGCCTGGAATCCGGACGCATATTGCTTGGATAAGCCTTGTACTGAAATGACTGGCTGCACGCGAGCCCCCAACTTGACCATAGCCGGAGGATTTTACCCGCCGCGCAGACCCTGCTTGTTCAGCGTGGCGGAACGGTGTGTTTGATTTTTGGAAACACTGGCCTTAGAAGTCTTCGTCCTCTTCCACCTTTGGCATCAGGTAGGCCGTCAACGCGCTGGAAAAGCCGGCCATCACCCACAAGACGAAAAACGATACGGTGTAAAAGCCCATGCGGCCCGTGGGAACGTATCCAAAAATGGTCACGTCCAGCGGGTCGATCAGGGCGAAGATCAGCGCGCTTCCCGCTGCGGCGGCCAAAAACGATGGCCACAGGATCCACATCAGCGATCGCAATCCCATGCGTGCACTCCCCCGATCAAGGTTTGGCGGCTGCCGGGCTGGCAGCCGCCGGCGACTGCGTCCCGGCCGCGGCAGGCGCGGTCTGTTCGATGACCAGCCCCCGCTTGACCACGCCCTCCTGGATGGGCTGGCTGGCAAACTGGGTCATCGCAAAGTAGATCGTGATGAAGCAGCCTATCATGGCGGCAAACGGACCCGCCATCAGGATCCACGGCCAGGGCTCGCGGTACCAGGGCTTGACGGGATGCGCCGGGTCGGCGGATTCGAGGGTGATGTGTGCAGCGTTCATGAAATGTCCTTGTTGTGCCCAGGGCGAGTGTCAGCCCTACTCGGGCACGTAGAAACTGGCGGCTTCATCAGTTTCGACCTGGCGGTTCTCGCCGTCCTGCCCCTTGGCGCGCAGCGTGATGGCATGCGCGCCGGGCGTGGCCCCCGCCGGGGCGCGGATGACCATCGGCACCAGCTTGTTGGCGGCGGGCTCGACCTCGACCACGTCCGATCCCTGCTGTCCCGCCATCACCGCCAGGTCGGGCATGCCTTCGGCCGTCAGGCGCAGGCGCATTGGCGCGTCCGAGGTGTTGATGATCTGCAAGCGGTAAACGTTTTCGATCATGCCGCCCGCCACCTCGCGGCCCAGCACGCCGCGGTCTCGGATGACGTCGACGCGCAACGGGTTGCGGACCACCAGCGAGGCCACGAAGGCCACCGCCAGAATCAGGATCAACGTGCCGTAGATCAGCACGCGAGGCCGCAGCAGATGCGACCGCGCGCTCTTGGTGGACAGGCCGTCCAGCATGGCGCGCTCGGACGTGTAGCGGATAAGACCGGGTTCGTACTGCATCTTGTCCATCACCTGCTCACAGGCGTCGATGCACGCGCCGCAGCCGATGCACATGTATTGCAGGCCGTCACGGATGTCGATGCCCGTCGGACAGACCTGCACGCAGAGACTGCAGTCGACACAGTCGCCCAGCCCTTGCGCCTTGTGGTCGACCTTGCGCGAGCGGCCGCCGCGCGGGTCGCCCCGGCGCTTGTCGTACGTGACGACGAACGTGTCCGGATCGACCATCACGCTCTGGAAGCGAGCGTAAGGGCACATGTACTTGCACACCGATTCGCGCATGAAGCCGGCATTGCCCCAGGTGGCAAAGCCGTAGAACAGCATCCAGAACCATTGCCACGGCCCGAGCTGGAGCGCGAACAGTTCGTGGCCGAGTTCGCGGATGGGCGCGAAGTAGCCGATGAACGTGGATCCCGTCCACCACGCCAGCGCGATCCACAGGAAGTGCTTGGTGAATTTCAGGCGGAACTTGCGCCAGGTCCAGGGCGATTCGTCCAGGCGGATGCGCGCAATGCGGTCGCCTTCGACCTTGCGCTCGATCCACATGAAGATTTCGGTGTAGACGGTTTGCGGACAGGCGTAGCCGCAGAACAGGCGCCCGGCCACCGCCGTGAAAAGAAACAGCGCCAATGCCGAGATGACCAGCAGCACGGCAAGATAGACGACGTCCTGCGGCCAGAGCACCAGTCCGAACAAATAGAACTTGCGCGCGCCCAGGTCGAACAGCACGGCCTGTCGCCCGTTCCATTGCAGCCAGGGCAAACCGTAGAAGATGATCTGCGTGATGAAGACGAACGCGATGCGCCAGCGGGCAAATATGCCGCTGACGGACCGCGGGTAGATCTTGCTTCGCACCCCCGCCAGCGTCTGTTCCAGGGTTTCCTGGCCAGGACGCGGCGGCCGCGTATGCGGCCGCCAAGGCGGCGGGTCACCGCCAGGCGAACTGCTGACGCTTGCGGTTGACCCATCTTCCATTTGCTGCTCCGTGCTGGTTAGTGCTTAGTGATATGGAAGGCCGCTGCGCGGCCGTCCATTTACGTGCTGCCGGCTCACTGCTTGGCCGCGCCGGATTCGGCGGGCGATGCGGCGGCCTGCTTCTGCGCATCGGGCTTGTTCGACAGACCCCAGACCCAGGCAGTCAGGATCTTGATCTGCTCGGGGCTCAGGATGTGTTCGTGTGCCGGCATGCGGTTGTCGCGGCCTTCAAGAATGGTCTTGACGATGCTGGCTTCCGAGCTGCCGTAGAGCCAGACGTCGTCGGTCAGGTTCGGCGCGCCGACGAGCTGGTTGCCCTTGCCATCGACACCGTGACAGGCGACGCAGAAGTTGGCGAACTCGCGCTTGCCGCGGAACACGCGGACCGGATCGGCGGTCAGGCCCGACAGCGAACGCACGTACTGCGCGATGTCGCCGGCCATCTTGGGATCGATCGAGTCCTTCCAGGGCGGCATGATGCCGTGGCGGCCTTGCTTGATGGTTTGCATGATGGCTTCGGGCGAGCCGCCGTGCAGCCAGTCGCCGTCGGTCAGGTTGGGGAAGCTGGGCGCGCCCTTGGCGTCGGAACCGTGGCACTGCGCGCAGGTGTTCAGGAAAAGGCGCTGGCCGATTTCGCGGGCGCCCGGATCCTGTGCGATCTGCGGCACGGTCATGGTTTCGAAGCGTGCGTAGATGGGACGCACGGCCTCGGCCATCTTGGCCTGCTGCTGCGCCACTTCCTCGGTGCTGCTGTATCCCAGCTTGCCCTTGTACTCGCCCAGGCCCGGCATCAGGAACAGGTAACCCAGCGCAAAGGCGCAGGCCAGCAGATACATCCACGTCCACCAGGTGGGGACCGGGTTGTTGAGCTCGGTCAGGTCGCCGTCCCAGACGTGACCGGTGTCCTCGACCTGGCCACTGGCCGGCTTGGCGCTGAGCCAGCGGCGTTGCGTGTACAGCAGCCACACGCACCACACCACCCCGCCCACGGCGACGATCGAGATGAAATACCCCCAGAAGCCATTGACGAAATCGCTCATGACCGATTCGCTCCATCTTGTTGTGCCTGCCCGAATTCATCGGGCAGTGCGAACGGCAGCATGGCCGATTCGCGGTTGGCGCTCTGGCGGCCGCGCGAGCAGGCCCACCAGACGATGCCGAAAAAGGTCGCCATCGAGATGGCGGTGACGATTGCGCTGATATAGCCGACCATGATCAGCCTCCCGAGGCCGCTTGAGCGGCCGGCTGCGCCGAGGACTGCTGGGACTTCTTGGCTTCTTCGGCCTTCTTGGCTTCTTCAGCCTGCTTGGCCAGCTGCGCCTTGCGAACGCCTACGCCCAACCCTTGCAGGTAGGCCACCAGCGCGTCTTCTTCGGTCTTGCCTTCGATGGCCTTCGGCGCGGCGGCGATTTCCTCGTCGGTGTAGGGCACGCCCAGGGCGCGCAGGGCGCGCATGCGCTGGTCGACGTTCTGGCCGGTGATGACCGTCTTTTCAAGCCACGGATAGGCGGGCATGTTGGATTCCGGCACCACCTTGCGCGGATCGCGCAGGTGGATGCGGTGCCAGTCGTCGGAGTAACGCTCGCCCACGCGGGCCAGGTCGGGGCCGGTACGCTTGGAGCCCCACAGGAACGGGTGGTCGAAGACCGATTCAGCCGCCACGGAGTACGACCCGTAGCGCTGGACCTCGGCGGCGAGCACGCGGACCTGCTGCGAGTGGCAGCCGACGCAGCCTTCGCGGATGTAGACGTCGCGGCCCATCAGCCGCAGCGGGCTGTAGGGTTCGACGCCCGCCACGGGCTGGGTGGTGCTGTGCTGGAAGAACAGCGGGATGATCTGGACCAGGCCCGCGAAGGAGACCACCAGGATGCTGGCGATGATCATCCAGCCGATGTTCTTCTCGAGGGTCTGGTGAGAAAAGAAGCCGTGATTCTTGTTGGCCATGATGTCCTCGTCAAACAGTGGCCGGCACGGCGGTCGCGGGGACCGTCGGACGGGCGGCATGGGGATCGTCTTGCGGAATGGCGGGATTGACCGCCGTGGCGCCGCTCACCGTCTTCCATACGTTCCAGGCCATGACGAACACACCGCACAAGAACAGGGTTCCACCCAGCAAACGGATCAGGTAGTACGGAACGCGCGTCTTCAGTTCTTCGACGAAGCTGTAGACCAGGGTGCCGTCCGGCGCCGTGTCGCGCCACATCAGGCCTTGCTGCACGCCGGCGATCCACATGGCGGCGATGTACAGCACCACGCCGATGGTCGCGATCCAGAAGTGCAGTTCGATGGCCTTGACGCTGTACATCTTTTCGCGGCCGTACAGGCGCGGGATCAGGTAGTAGAGCGAGCCGAACGAAATCATGGCGACCCAGCCCAGCGCGCCGGAGTGCACGTGGCCGATGGTCCAGTCCGTGTAGTGCGACAGCGCGTTCACGGTGCGGATCGACATCATCGAGCCTTCGAACGTGGACATGCCGTAGAACGACAGCGCGGTGACCATGAACTTCAGGATCGGATCGGTGCGCAGCTTGTACCAGGCGCCCTGCAGGGTCATGATGCCGTTGATCATGCCGCCCCAGGAAGGCGCCAGCAGGATCAGCGAGAAGGTCATGCCCAGCGACTGGGTCCAGTCGGGCAGCGACGTGTACAGCAGGTGGTGCGGGCCCGCCCACATGTACGTGAAGGCCAGCGCCCAGAAGTGGACGATGGACAGGCGATACGAGTAGATGGGACGGCCGGCCTGCTTGGGCACGAAGTAATACATCATGCCCAGGAAGCTGGTGGTCAGGAAGAAGCCCACCGCGTTGTGGCCGTACCACCACTGCACCATGGCGTCCTGCACGCCGGCGTAGGCGGAGTAGGACTTCCACATCGACACCGGCATTTCAATGTTGTTGAAGATGTGCAGGATGGCGATGGTGAGGATGTACGAGCCGAAGAACCAGTTGGCGACGTAGATGTGCTTGGACCGGCGCTTGATGATGGTGCCGAAGAACACGATGGCGTAGGCGACCCAGACCAGCGTGATCAGGATGTCGATGGGCCATTCGAGTTCGGCGTATTCCTTGCTGCTGGTAAAACCCATGGGCAAGGTAATCGCGGCCGCGACGATGACGACCTGCCAGCCCCAGAACGTGAAGGCGGCGAGTTTGTCGCCGAACAGGCGCGCCTG
Source organism: Achromobacter mucicolens (assembly GCF_029866465.1). NCBI lineage: Bacteria > Pseudomonadati > Pseudomonadota > Betaproteobacteria > Burkholderiales > Alcaligenaceae > Achromobacter > Achromobacter mucicolens. Next base: position 3,574,449 of record NZ_CP123364.1, read on the forward strand.
ACAGGTGCGCTGCACGACGTAGTAGGACGTCGCGAAAAGAGCGCTGCCGCCGAAGGCGAAGATCACGGCGTTGGTGTGCAGCGGGCGCAGGCGGCCGTAGCTGAGCCATGCGGTGTCGAAATTCAACTGAGGCCAAATTAGCTGCGCGGCAAGAAACACACCGACAGCCATGCCGACAATGCCCCAGACCACGGTCATGATTGCGAACTGCCTCACGACCTTGTAGTTGAAGGTATCGGACTTGCTTGCGATTGCGGGGCAATCGTTCATCACCCATCCCCTAAAGTAACAAGAACTTCCAGGCTTCGATGATGGGACTAGTCACAGGAGTCGGCGTTGATTTGGATCAACCGGGGTGCGACGCCTTGGACATCGCTGCATAACCGCAACGCTCTTAGGGGTATCTGGCCGTGAAAAGACCTGGCCGGCGGCCGCGGCGAGCGGCACGCGACCGTCAGCGGCGGCCGGCGGCGCCGCTGTCGTCGTCGCGCAGGATGGCCGTGCCGGCGTTGTCGGTGTCGTCGTACTGGCCATTGAAAACGGCCCACCACAGCGATACGCCGATGGCCAGGACAAAGAGCAGCGAGAGCGGCAGCAGAAGGTAGAGGATGGTCATGATGCCGCCCCGAGCGCGCTGCCGGCCGCCGTGGCGCCCGACCAGTCGCGGCGGCACAGGCGCCACGAGTTGTAGGCCACCGCTAGCGACGACAGCAGCATGGTGATGGCAGCCAGCCAGGGCGTGACCCAGCCGACCAGGGCCAGCGGCGTCATCAGCAGGTGCCAGACGAGCGAGCCGTAAAGGTTCTGCCGCGCCTTGCGCCGCGCCTCGGCAAGCAGCGCGTCCAGCGCGGACTCGGGCATGTCGGGGTGCGCCGCCAGGGCGCTGTGCGCGGACGCCATGGCGGTGGGCACGGCCATGGACATGGCGCAGGGGCAGCTCATGACCAGCAGCGCCACCATGACGGGAATGCTGTGGGCGGGATCGATGTAGGCCCAGCCGGCGGCGGCGGCCAGCGCCAGCGCCACCTGCGCCAGGACGAACCGGGACGCCACGCGGTCGGCGCGCGCCCCCAATAGCAGACGCTGGTCTTCGACGCGGGCATGGCGGCGGCCGGCGGAACCCGCGCCGCCGAACGATTGGCGGGCGCACAGTTCGAGGTAGCGCGCGGTGAGCAGGAACGCCACGAACATCGTGACCGAGTCGAAATAGACTTCGCCGTGGCCGGTGTAGGTGGCGTGCACGCTGGGGATGAAGGCGGCGACGATGCCAAGCGCCACGGGCACGTCCATGCCGGCGCGCCCCTGCCGCAGGTTGGCGCCGGCATGGCGCCAGATGGGCCATGCCGAATACAGGACAACGGGCACGGTCAGCGCGAAGCTGGCCCAGTTCATGAGGACGATGGCCCAATCCAGGGTTTCGAGCGCGTCGGCGGGCATGGATTCGTGGCGCAGATAGCCGGGCCACGCGAACATCATGACCTGCATCATCGCCAGCCACGCGAGCGACAGCCGCACCAGCGCGTGGCGGCGTTGCTGGCGGTCGGCGTCGGGCAGGCTGGCCGGGACGGCGAAAATGGATTTGGCACGCATGATGGCGATGGTAATCAGGCCCGCCCCCGGCCGCCTTGATCTGAATCAAGGCCGTCGTGGCGATTTGCCGCCGCACCGGCCGCCCCCTGTCCGTCCCCCCCTGTCCGTCCCCCCCTGTCCGTCCCCCCCTGTCCGTCCCCCCCTGTCCGTCCCCCCCTGTCCGTCCCCCTGTCCGTACCCCTGTCCGTCCCCCTGTCCGCCCCCCCCCTGTCCGCCCCCCATCCGCCCGCCCACGCCATCCGTCCGGCCATGGCCGATATGGCCGGTGGCGTGCGCGGCGAACGCCTGATACAAGATCATCCTGACGGCCTGCATGTTCTGCGCGGCCTGAAGGGCATCGGCGCGACCACCCATGCGCCCGGCCGCCCGCCGCTGGGCGCGGCGCAACTGCGCCGGGTGCTGGCCGAGTTTGACGAACAAGGCGCCACGGTGACGTATCACCTGGCGTACGGTATGTGGAGAAAGACCATGCAGCGGCCTAATGGCGTTTTTGTGACGGGCACCGATACCGGCATCGGCAAAACCCTGGTGTCGGCCATCCTGGCCCGTGCCTGGAATGCCGATTACTGGAAGCCGGTGCAGACGGGCGTGGCCGAAGAGCCCGGCGACACCGACACCGTCGCCCACCTGGCGCGGTTGCCGCCCGAGCGCCTGCACCTGCCTGCCTACGTGCTGCAGGCGCCGCTGTCGCCGTGGGCGGCCGCCACGCTGGAAGACACGGTCGTCGACGCCACGACCATCGTGCCGCCCGCGACGCGGTCACCGCTGATTGTGGAAGGCGCGGGCGGCCTGTATGTGCCGATCGACGACACGCACATGATGATCGACCTGATCGCGCGACTGGACATGCCGGTGGTGCTGGCGGCGCGCAGCGGACTGGGCACCATCAACCACACCTTGCTGAGCCTGAAGGCGTTGCAGCGGCGCGGCATCCCCGTGCTGGGCGTGGTCATGAGCGGCCCGCCGTCCGCGGGCAACAAGGAAGCCATCGAGCGCTTTGGCGGCGTGCGCGTGCTGGCGGAGATCCCGCCGCTGCCGCGCGTGGACGCCGCGGCCGTCGATGCATTGGCCCAGGGCATCGCGCCGCTGGCCGAATGCCTGGCGGCGCTGTATGACGCCGAAACCGAAGCGGACTAGCCCAGACGCCAGTCCGCCGCGCCCGGCATCACTGCCGGGCCATGTCGATGAACGCCCGCAGCGCCGATGAGACGCGGCGCTGCCGGGGGTAATACAGCATGAAACCCGGAATCACGGGACACCAATCCTCCAGCAGCCGCACCAGCCTGCCCGATGCAAGCAGGTCCGCCACGTAGCTTTCGGGAACGTAGCCGATGCCGATGCCATCGCAGGCCGCGCGCACTTCGGCGTGCACGTCGCTCAGGGCTATGCGGCCCGGCACGTCGATTTCCACCTTTTCGCCGTCTTTCTCGAACTCCCATTTGAAATAGCGGCCGCTGGGAAACCGGTAGCGCACGCAGTCGTGCCGCAGCAGGTCGGCCGGCGTCCGGGGCGCCTCGCGCCCCTGCAGATAGGCGGGCGACGCCACCACCACCGCGCGCAGCGGCGGGCCGATGGGAACCGCGACCATGTCCTCGGGCACGGCTTCAAGCAAACGCACGCCCGCGTCGAAGCCGGATTTCACGATGTCCACAAAACTGTCGTCTTCCCCTATTTCCAGGCGGATGTCCGGATAAGCAGCCAGAAAACGGGCCGCCATGGGCATCAGCACCAGGTACGAGGCCGCGCGCGACGTGTTGATGCGCAGCGTGCCGGCGGCGGAACCGCGAAAGTGGTTCATTTCGTCCAGTGCGTCGCCCAGGCCATGCAGCACCGGCTGCAGGCGCTCGGCCAGGCGGTGGCCGGCTTCGGTCAGGGCCACGCTGCGCGTGGTGCGGTTGAACAGGTTCACCTCAAGCCGCTCTTCCAGGTTGCGGATGGCGTAGCTGACCGCCGAGGTGGACAGGCTGAGCTCTTCGCCCGCCTTGCGGAAGCTGCCCAGACGGGCAACCGCCGAGAACGCGGCAAGATGGGATAAGTTGTCGAGCGACATGATTATGCAAATTTATTCAATAAATCATGCCGAAATTCTAGCTTGAAGTGGGTTGACGGCGGGCTTATTGTGAACGCCTGCTCAATAAACATCCCAAGAGGCCGTCATGATCCAAGCCCAAGGCTACGCCGCGCACAGCGCCGACACTCCGCTGGTTCCCTTCAGCTTCACCCGCCGTGAACCGGGCGACGATGACGTGCTGATCGACATCCTGTACAGCGGCATCTGCCACTCCGACCTGCACCAGGCGCGCGGCGACTGGGGCAATTCCATGTACCCGATGGTGCCCGGCCACGAAATCATTGGCCGCGTCGCGCAAGTGGGCAAGAACGTGACGCGATTCAAGGTCGGCGACTACGCCGGCGTGGGCTGCATGGTGGACTCGTGCCGCCATTGCAAGGCGTGCCGTCTGAACCTCGAACAATATTGCGAAGAGAACGCCACGCTCACCTACAACGACAGGGAGCGCGGCAGCGACCAGCTGACGTTCGGCGGCTACTCCGATCGCATCGTGGTGACCGAGCACTTCGTCGTGAAGGTGTCCGACAAGCTCGACCTCAAGGCCGTCGCGCCGCTGCTGTGCGCCGGCATCACCACCTATTCCCCGCTGCGCCACTGGAAGGTGGGGCCGGGCAAGAAGGTCGGCGTCATCGGGCTGGGTGGCCTGGGCCACATGGGCGTGAAGTTTGCGCATGCAATGGGCGCGCATGTGGTGATGATCACGACTTCGGCCGACAAGGCCCGCGATGCCAAGCGCCTGGGCGCGGACGAGGTGCTGGTCTCGCGCGATGCCGACGCCATGGCGGCGCACGCCGGCACGTTCGACTTCCTGCTGAACACGGTTCCCGTCAGCCACGACGTCAATCCCTACATGGCCCTGCTGGCGCTTGACGGCACCATGGCGCTGGTGGGCGCGCTGACGCCGCTGGATCCGATCCCCGGCGCCAACCTCATCATGGGCCGCAAGTCGCTGGCCGGCTCGGCGATCGGCGGGATGCAGGAGACGCAGGAAATGATGGATTTCTGCGCCGAGCACAACATCGTCAGCGACGTGGAAATCGTGCCGATCCAGGCCGTGAACGAGGCCTACGAGCGGCTGGTGAAGAACGATGTGAAGTATCGCTTCGTGATCGACATGGCGTCGCTGAAGGAAACGCGCGCTGCCGCGTAAGCCTGCTTCCCCGAGGGCCTTCTAGGCGTTGCGGCGGGACCGGTAGTCGACCACATAGGATTCGACCCCTGCGCCCGCCAGTTGACTGATGACTTGGCCGAAGTGGATGCGGCCTTGGGCGGATGCCTCCGCGGTTTCACGAATGATGGTTTGCGTGGACGCGTTCATGGATGGCTCCTGACGGTGAAAAGGAGAAGACCGTTCCGGCGCCTCGGCCTTCGCACCGTCCAGCGTACTGCGGGAATCGCGCCATCGCGAAACAAAAAAAGAGGGTGCCCGCAGGCACCCTTGAATCCACCCTACAACAGCACCTGCGACTACACACCTGCATGCGGCGCCCGGCGTCCCGCGGGACTGGCCGGGCGCTGCCGGCTTACGCAGCCTTCTGCGCCTTGCCGTGTTCGAACTGCGCCTCTTCGGTCGAGCCGGTCAGCGCGGTCGTGGACGACTTGCCGCCCTCGATCGTCTGGGTCACGGCGTCGAAGTAACCGGTGCCCACTTCGCGCTGGTGCTTCACGGCGGTAAAGCCCATTTCGGCGGCGGCAAATTCCTTCTGCTGCAGTTCCACGAAGGCGCTCATCTGGCGGCGGGCGTAGCCGTGGGCCAGCTCGAACATGCCGTAGTTCAGCGCGTGGAAGCCGGCCAGCGTGATGAACTGGAATTTGTAGCCCATGGCGCCCAGCTCTCGCTGGAACTTGGCGATGGTGCCGTCGTCCAGGTTCTTCTTCCAGTTGAACGACGGCGAGCAGTTGTAGGCCAGCAGCTTGCCCGGGAATTGGCGATGGATGGCGTCCGCGAACTTGCGGGCGTATTCCAGGTTGGGCGTGGACGTTTCGCACCAGATCAGGTCGGCGTACGGCGCGTAGGCCAGACCGCGGGAAATGGCTTGGTCGATGCCGGCGCGGGTGCGGAAGAAACCTTCCACCGTGCGCTCGCCGGTGATGAACGGACGATCGTTTTCATCGACGTCGCTGGTGACCAGGTCGGCGGCGTCGGCATCGGTACGGGCCAGCAGCAACGTCGGCGTGCCCATCGTGTCGGCGGCCAGGCGGGCCGACACCAGCTTGGACACGGCCTCGCGGGTGGGCACCAGCACCTTGCCGCCCATGTGGCCGCACTTCTTCACGGAAGCGAGCTGGTCTTCGAAGTGGACGCCCGACGCGCCCGCCTCGATCATGGCCTTCATCAGTTCATAGGCGTTGAGCACGCCGCCGAAACCGGCTTCGGCGTCCGCCACGATGGGCGCGAAGAAGTCGATGTAGCCTTCATCGCCGGGGTTCTTGCCTTCCATCCACTGGATCTGGTCGCAGCGCGTCAACGAATTGTTGATGCGGCGAACCACCTGCGGCACGGAGTTGGCGGGATAGAGCGACTGGTCGGGATACATTTCGCCGGCCAGGTTGGCGTCGCCGGCGACCTGCCAGCCCGACAGATAGATAGCCTTCAGGCCGGCCTTGACCTGCTGCATGGCCTGGTTGCCGGTCAGGGCACCCAGCGAATTGACGAACGGCTCGCTGTGCAGGAGTTCCCAGAGGCGCGTGGCGCCGCGGCGGGCAAGCGTGTGTTCGACGCTGATCGAGCCGCGCAGGCGGATGACGTCTTCGGCGCTGTAGTCGCGCTTGATGCCCTGCCACCGGCTGTTTTCGGCCCAATCTTTCTGCAGGTTGCGGATTTCGGTTTCGCGATTGCTCATGGTGATGCTCCTGGTCAGTAGTGAGAGAACTTCAAAGGATTCGCGTCGTGCATTGCGTGAATCGTTGGAGAAAGTCTATGCCTGTGCTGCGGAGCAATGTGAAGGCAGGTCTTATACAAGACGAAAAATGTTAGCCATTTAAATCAATGAGTTATGAAGACTATTTTGTATAATGAAATGCGATTGTCGTTTATGAAATGCCGCCCCGCTGCTGCGCAACACGGGCTTTCACATGCCGAGAGTTACATTTCACGTTGTGGAAAATCGGGCCCCTCTCAACGCCTACAATGCCGTCATCCCGTTTTTGAATTCCTGCTATGACCCTGTCTCACGGCCCTCTCGGGCAGAGCGTGGCCTACGCCTCGCAATACGATCCCTCGCTGCTGTTCCCCATTGCGCGCTCGCACAACCGCGCGGCGCTCAATCTGAATGACGGCAACCTGCCCTTTACCGGGGTGGACCTGTGGAACGCCTACGAGCTGTCGTGGCTGGACGCCAAGGGCAAGCCGCGGGTGGCGATGGCGACGTTCTCGGTGCCGGCCGACAGCCCCAACATCATCGAATCCAAGTCGTTCAAGCTGTACCTGAACTCGTTCAACCAGACCCGACTGGTCAATTCAGCGGCCCTGCGCGGCCGGCTGGAACGCGACCTGAGCGCCGCCGCGGGCGCGCCGGTGGGCCTGGACTTCTTCTTGCCGCAGCGCTTTTCCGAGCTGCAGATGGGCGAGCTGGACGGCATCTACATCGACAAGCTGGATATCGAGATCGACACCTATGAGCCCGCCCCCGAGCTGCTGCGCACCCGGCCGGGCGACGTGGTCGAGGAAACGCTGGCGTCGCGCCTCTTGAAGTCGAACTGCCCCGTGACCGGCCAACCCGATTGGGCCACGGTGCAGATCCGCTACCGCGGCAAGCCGATCGATCGCGAGTCGCTGCTGCGCTATGTGGTGTCGTTCCGCCAGCACGCCGAATTCCACGAGCACTGTGTCGAGCGCATCTTCAGCGACATCATGCAGGCGTGCGGCCCGGAGCACTTGACGGTGTATGCGCGCTACACGCGCCGCGGCGGACTGGACATCAATCCCTGGCGCAGCAACTTCGAGGCGGCGCCGCCGGCCGATAGACGAACCGTCCGCCAGTAGCCCGCCTGCCACGAGAAACGGCCGCCCGAGGGCGGCCGTTCTACGTTTACTGTCCAGCGATACCGGTCTATGTTCACTTCACGAACGGCTCAGGCCGCGGCGTGTCGTCTTCGGACGGCGGCAGCACCGGGTACTGGATGACTGGCTGGTCGCCCGTGAGTGTCTTCAGGAATGCCACGATCTGGCCGTTTTCATCGGGCGTGAACGTGCGGCCCAGTTGCAGGCGGCCCATCACGTCGACGGCCTGCGTCAGCGTGGCCGCTTCGCCGTCATGGAAGTACGGGTAGGTCAGCGCGACGTTGCGCAGCGTCGGCACCTTGAAGTTGAAGCGGTCCGCGTCCTTGCCCGTGACCGCGGCGCGGCCTTCGGCCTTGTTCTCGGTGATATAGGGGGTGACCAGCCCCATCTTCTGGAACGAGTTGCCGCCCACCGCCACGCCGTTGTGGCAAGCGACGCAGCCGCTGTTCTTGAAAAGCTCGTACCCGGCCAGTTCCCGGACGGTCAGCGCTTTCTTGTCGCCCTTGAGCCACTGGTCGAAACGCGAATTCGGCGTGACCAGGGTTTCTTCAAACGCGGCCAGCGCGCTGGTCACCTCGCCGATGGTGATCGTGTCCTTGCCGAAGACCTGCTTGAATTCGGCGCGGTAGCCCGGAATGGAATTGAGCACCTGCACCGCCAGCTCGTGGGTGGACGCCATTTCCATGGGGTTCTCGATCGGGCCGCCCGCCTGTTCGCGCAGGTCCTTGGCGCGGCCATCCCAGAACTGGGCGATGTTCAGGCTGGAATTGAGCACGGTCGGCGAATTGATGCCGCCCTGCTGCCATTTGTGGCCGATGGAGGCCTTCAGGTTGTCGGACCCGCCCATCGCGAGGTTGTGGCAGGAATTACAGGAGATCGCGCCGGAGCGGGACAGACGCGGATCGAAGAAGAGCTTCTTGCCCAGTTCGACCTTGGCGGGTTCCTTGATGACGGCGGGCGCGATCGGCTGGATGGGTTCCTGCGACGCGCTCCACGCCTGATTTGCCCACAGTCCCAGTACGAGTCCCACGGCCAGCAGCGTATTTGTCTTTCTCATTTGCTTCTCCTGTGAATAACCAGATCAACCACATGGTTATTACATCGGGGAAGCCATGCTCTGGCCTTGCGAGGCATCAAGCGGCGCCGGCCGGGGCGCACGCGGCGATGCCGTGCTTGATGGCGCGCAAGGCAGCGCTGGCGCCGTGCGGGGCGATCAAAGGGGTTGGGGCGCCCTGCGGTTACGGCGCCCGCGGTCTCACCGCATTACGGCCGCGCTGCTGCCGCCGCCGCGGGCGGTTCGGCGCGGCGCGCCTGCACCGCGATCCACTGCGCCAGGAAAGCGGCCACGGCGAACGCCACGCCCGCACCCACCCACGGGCCTTGCCGCAGGCCGGCATCCAGGAGCAGACCGAAAGCGAGCGGCCCCAGCGCCGAGCCCACGTCCATGCCCGAATACACCAGGCCGTAGACCGAGCCGGTCGAGCCCTTGGGCGTCACGCGGCGGATCAGCATGTCGCGCGACGGTGCGGCCACGCCCGAGCAGAAACCGGCCAGGCCCACGACGGGCGCGGCCAGCACGGCGGGCACTAGCCCCAGCGCCAGCACGACCAGCGTCAGGCCAGCCAGGATCAGCGCCACCATGACGGTGCGCTCGGTGCGCGGGTTGGCCGACACCAGGAAGCCGCCGGCCGCCATGCCCACCGCCGAGGCGACCATGTATCCGGACAGCGCGGAACTGGCCGTGACCTTGGACAGGTCGTAAAGCTGGCCCAGCAAGGGAATGGTGTAGTTCTGCACCGACGAAAGCGCGATGGAAGTGCAGGCAAAGAAGAGGAAAGCGCCCCACAGCGCGGGCTTGGACAAGAGCGCGGACAGCGTGGCCAGAACGCCCTCTTGCGGTTTGGCGGCGGGCTTGGGCGCGTTGGCGGCATCCTTGGCGTCGCCGCCGGCCTCGACGGGCGACGGGCCACCCAGCAGGTCGCGTCCCAGCACCGTCAGCAGCAGCACCAGCGCCACGAGGCCGGCGGCGCTATAGGCTGCCACGCGCCAGTTGGCCAACAGCGTGATGGTGGTGATGAACACGGGCGTGAGCGCCCACCCCAGGTTGCCAGTCAGGCCGTGCGTCGAGAACGCATGGCCGAGCCGCGGCGCGGTGACGCGGTGGTTGATGAGGGAGTAATCGGCCGGATGAAACACTGAATTGCCGATGCCGCCGATGACGGCGGCGGCCATCAGCATGACGTAGCCGGTGGCCGATCCGATCAGCACGCCCGACAGCACGAAGCAGCCCAGCCCGAACCAGAGCACGGGGCGCGCGCCGATGCGGTCCACCACGAAACCCGAGGATGCCTGGCCGATGCCGGAAACCACATAGAACGTCGAGACCAGCAGGCCCAGCCGCGCGAAGTCCAGCCCGAACTGAAGGCCCAGCGCGCCGTACAGCGACGGCAGCACAAGCTGGAAGAAGTGGGACGACGCGTGCGCGACGCCGATGAGCAGGATGATTTTCCAGTCGCGCCGGCGTACGTCGGCGTCCGAGAGCAAGGGGGTGGCGGCGGTAGCGGTGTTCATTGCACAAGGCCGCGAAGGCGGCAGGATGCGTTCCGCCCGTGGCGGTTCGCGGGTTGTCTCCGGCGGCGCGCGGGTACTTGCCCGGGCCTAATTTTTTTGCGACTGCAGGGTCTGCAACTGCGCCGGGCCGGCTTATTCAGCCGGCCCGGAAAATCGATACTACATGGCTTTTTCGCGGATCGCGGGCCAGGCGCGTTGCAGGTAGTACAGCATCGACCACACCGTCAGCACCGCGGCCACGATGATCAGCACGTCGCCCAGCAGCTTGGTGCTGACGCCGTAGATTGTCTGGTTATACAGCAGGCACGGAATGGCGATCATCTGCGCCGCCGTCTTGAACTTGCCCAGCCGGTGCACGGCCACGCTGGCGCTGGCGCCGATCTTGGCCATCCATTCGCGCAGCGCGGAAATCGTGATTTCACGGCCGATGATGATGAGCGAGATGAAGGCGTCGACCCGGCTCAGGTCAAGCAGCACGATGAGCGCGGCGCAGACCATGAGCTTGTCGGCCACCGGGTCCAGAAATGCGCCAAATGCCGATGTCTGGTTCCAGCGCCGGGCGAGCCAGCCGTCGAACCAGTCGGTCAGCGCGGCGATGATGAAGGCCCATGCCGCCAGCGTATCGCGCGTGGGAACAGACATCCAGCTTTCGGGCAGATAGAACAGCCCGACCACCAGCGGAATCATGGCGATACGCAGCCACGTCAGAATAATGGGAACGTTAATTGGCATAGTGTCCGTATCCTAACAGCTAGAGCCCACCCCCGAAGCGCCTTTGGCGCTTCCCCCTCAAGGGGGCGCCTCTGCGGACCGGCGGAGCCGGATCCGCGCGGCCCGGATTGCTCGTCGGGTGGAGTGGTTGAAATTTGGGGTTTGGCATATCGGTGGTCGGCGGCGAGGGTGACACAAGTTCGTGACATCTGGGCGATTCCAGGGTGTCAGCGCAGCGCCTCGTAGATGCGGATTGCCAAGTCTTGCGAGATGCCGTCTACCGAGGCCAGGTCCTCGATGCTGGCGCGGGCAACGCCGGAGAAGCCGCCGAAGCGGGCCAGGAGGCGCTGGCGGCGGCGGGCGCCCACGCCTTCGATTTCTTCCAGGCGCGAGACGTTGCGTGTCTTGGCGCGGCGGGCGCGCATGCCGGTGATGGCGAAGCGGTGGGCCTCGTCGCGCACCTGGGCGATCAGCATCAGCGCGGCGGATTCGCCGCCCAGGGCGACCGGCGGACGGCCGTCGGCGAAGACCAGGGTTTCCAGGCCGACCTTGCGCCCTTCCCCCTTGGCCACGCCCACCAGCGTCTGGATGTCCAGCCCCAGTTCCGCGAAGACCTTGCGCGCGACCTCGACCTGGCCCTTGCCGCCGTCGATGAGGACAAGGCCGGGCATCTGCGCGTCGCCGTCGGCCACCTTGGCAAAACGCCGGGTCAGGACCTGGCGCATGGCCGCGTAGTCGTCGCCGGGCGTGATGCCGGCGATGTTGTAGCGGCGGTACAGCGAAGGCTGCATGTCGTGGTGCTCGAACACCACACAGGAAGCCTGGGTGGCTTCGCCAGCGGTGTGGCTGATGTCGAAACACTCGATGCGCAGCGCGTCAAGCGCGGCTTCGTCGGTGTCCAGGTCCAGCGCTTCAGCCAGCGCCAGCGTGCGGGCCGCCCGGGCGCCGGATTCGGTCAGCGCGCGGGCAAGCGCCATTTCGGCGTTCTTTGCCGCTTGCTCCAGCCACGACCGGCGCGTGCCCTGCGGCCGCGACAGCACCCGCGTCGGCCGGCCGCCCGACTGCTCGACCAGCAGCGCGATCAGTTCGGGATCGGGCAAGGTGTGCGAACACACCAGGATCGGCGGCATCGCGTTCTCGGTGTAATGCTGGGCCACGAAGGCTTCCAGCACCTGCGGCGCGGCCTCGCCTTCGGCGTGCGAAGGAAAGAACGGCTTGTCGCCCAGATGGCGGCCGCCGCGCACCATCGCCAGATTCACGCAGACCTTGCCGCCGGCAATGGCCACCGCAATGATGTCGGTGTCTTCGCCGCTGACGTTTTCCATGGTCTGCTGGTGCAGCACGCGCGCCAGCGATCCCATCTGGTCGCGCAGCGCCGCGGCTTCTTCGAAGCGCAACTCCATGGAAGCCTGCTGCATGCGGGCCTCGATCTCGCCCATGACGTCCTTGGCCTCGCCGTTCAGAAAGCGGACGGCGCGATGCACGTCGCGGTCGTATTCGGCCGCTTCGATGGCGCCCACGCAAGGCGCCGAGCAGCGCCCGATCTGATGCAGCAGACAGGGGCGCGAGCGGTTGGCGAACACGCTGTCTTCGCACGTGCGCAGGCGAAAGACCTTTTGCAGGATCTGGATGGTTTCGCGCACGGCCCAGGCATTGGGAAACGGGCCGAAGAACTGGCCGCGCTTGTTGGTGGCGCCGCGGTAGTACGCGATGCGGGGCCAGTCATGCCCCGTGATGTGCAGGTACGGATAGGACTTGTCGTCGCGAAACAGGATGTTGTAGCGCGGCTTCAGGCTCTTGATGAGGTTGTTTTCCAGGATCAGCGCTTCGGCCTCGGAGCGCGTCACCGTGACCTCCAGCCGCGCCACCTTGGCCACCATCTGCGCGATGCGCGGGCTGGACAGCGTCTTCTGGAAATACGACGAGACGCGCTTCTTCAGGTCGCGCGCCTTGCCGACATACATGACCTCGCCGGCCGCATCCAGGTGCCGGTAGACACCCGGCAGATGCGGCAGGTCAGACAGGAACGATTTGAGATTGAAGTCGTCGGGCATTCTGGTAACGGCTTTCGGCCTGCAAGGTATCCCAATCGGGCGCATCGAAACGCGGCATCAGGCGCCGGATGCGCGCAACGGACTCGGGCGCATGGTCGAACTCAAGGCGCGACAGCAGGTCGTCGGCCAGGTCCGGGCGGTTGCACACCAGCACCATGTCGCAACCGGCGCGCAGCGCGGCGTTGGCCCGGTCCAGGATGTCGCCCGCGACCGCGGCGCCTTCCATGGTCAGGTCATCCGAGAACACCACGCCATCGTAGCCCAGGCGCTTGCGCAGGATGTCCTGCACCCAGCGCTTGGAAAATCCGGCCGGGTGCTTGTCCACCTTGGGATAGATCACGTGCGCGGGCATGACGGACGGCAGGACCGCATCGCCCAGCCACGCGTAGGGCGCGGCGTCGTCCTTCATGATCTCGTCCAGCGTGCGCGGATCGACGGGGATCTCGTGGTGCGAGTCGGCCTCGACGTAACCGTGGCCGGGGAAATGCTTGCCGCAGGCCGACATGCCAGCCAACGCCAGGCCTTGCACCAGCGCGCGCGACAGCATGGTCACGACGCGGGGATCGGCGTGGAAGGCGCGGTTGCCGATGACCTTGCTGACGCCGTAATCCAGGTCCAGCACCGGCGTGAAGCTCATGTCCACGCCGCAGGCGCGCAGTTCGGCCGCCAGGACGTACCCGGCCTCGGTGGCCAGGCGCATCGCCTGCAGCGGATCCTGATCCCACAACTGGCCCAGCGCGCGCATCGGAGGCAACGGCGTGAAACCGTCTTCGCGGAACCGCTGCACACGGCCGCCTTCGTGGTCCACCAGGATCAGCAGCGGCTCCTTGCGCGCCCTGTGGATCTGACGCGTCAGCGCGGTGAGCTGGGCGCGGTTCTCGAAGTTGCGGGCAAAGAGGATGACGCCGCCCACCAGCGGGTGGCGCAGGCGCTTCTTTTCCGCCTTCGTAAGCGTGTATCCCGCCACATCGACCATCACGGGGCCGGGGGGCAGGACCGCCTTGGATTTCTTTTTGGCCATGGAGGTGTCCTTGTAGATGTGCGGCAAGCCGGCGGGAAACATCCCGGGCTCAGGGCTTGCGCTCGACCACCACGTACGCGGCGGCCATGTCGGATTCATCGGTAATGGAAACGTGGGCCGCGCCGAACCGTTCGGCATACCAGGCCTGCAATTCGGGCGCGATCACCAGCACCGGGCGGCCGCCCGGCGCATTCAGCGTCTGCACGCGCCGCCACGTCATCGGCATGCGCATGCCCAGGCCGATCGCCTTGGAAAAGGCTTCCTTGGCCGCAAAGCGCGTGGCAAGGAATCGCAGCCCGCGGACCGGGTCGCGCGCGCGGCGGGCATGGAATTTGACGAGTTCTTCGGGTCCCAGGATCTTTTCGGCGAACCGGTCGCCGTGGCGCGCCAGCGCGCGCTCGATCCGGTCGATGCGCAGGAGGTCCATGCCGATGCCGGCAATGGCGCCGGCGGGCGTGGCGGAAGAAGAGTCGGACATCGGCATCGCCTGGCTAGCGGTCAAAACGCGTCATCGGCCCGCGTTCAAAGCCCGCGCAGCGCGTGCAACCGCGCCTGCACCATCAGCGCCTTCATGTCGCGCACGGCTTTTTCCCAGCCGTCGAAGATCGCCTGCGCCACGATGGCGTGGCCGATGTTGAGTTCGGAAATGCCGTCCAGCGCGGCCACCGGCTTGACGTTGCCGTAATGCAGGCCATGTCCGGCGTTCACGCGCAGCCCGTGGCGCAGCCCTTCGGTCACGGCCAGGCGGATGCGCTGCAGTTCGGCGTGGGCGGCCTCGCCCTCGGCCTCGGCATAGGCGCCGGTGTGCAGTTCGATCACGGGCGCGCCGGCCTTGGCGGCGGCGGCGATCTGAACCGGGTCCGGATCGATGAAGAGCGAAACGCGAATGCCGGCTTCGGTCAGAAGCGCCACCGCGTCGGACACCGGGCCCATCGCGCCGGCCACTTCCAGCCCGCCTTCCGTCGTGAGCTCGGTGCGCTTTTCGGGCACCAGGCACACGTCGCTGGGCTTGACCGCGCAGGCGATCTCAAGCATTTCCGGCGTGACCGCGCATTCCAGGTTCATGCGGGTGCGCAACTGCGGGCGGATCGCGTAGACATCGGCATCCTGGATGTGCCGCCGGTCTTCGCGCAGATGCAGCGTGATCAGGTCGGCGCCGGCGTCCTCGGCGCGCAGCGCCGCGGCGATCGGGTCGGGGTACGCCGTGTGGCGCTGCTGCCGCAACGTGGCGACGTGATCGATATTTACACCAAGTTCTATCATTGCACTTTCGTTGTTTCTTCCCAGCCGCCGCCCAGCGCCTTGTACAGCTCCACGCGGTTGATCAGCGCGGCCAGGCCGGTTTGCACCAATGCGAGCTGGGCGTTGAAAAAGTCCACCTGCGCGGTCTGCACCTGCAGGTAGCTGTCGATACCGTTGGTATAACGCAAATTCGACAACTCCAGCGTCCGCGCCGACGAATCCTGCAGCGCGCGCTGGGCATCGAGCTGCGCCCCGTAGGTGGCCTCGCCCGCCAGCGCGTCCGAGACTTCGCGGAACGCCTGCTGGATGGTCTGCTCGTACTGCGCCACGGCGATATTGTCGCGCGCCTTGGCCAGGTTCAGTCCTTCGCGGATACTGCCGCCCGCAAACAGCGGGGTCGTGATCGACGGCGAGAAGCTCCAATACCCCTGCCCGCCCTTGAACAGATCCCCCAACGACGGGCTGGCCACGCCCAAGAGGCCAGTCAGCGAGATGGTCGGGAAGAACGCCGCACGCGCCGCGCCGATGTTGGCGTTGGCGGACAGCAGCTGGTTTTCGGCGGCGGCGATGTCGGGCCGGCGCTCCAGCAGATCGGACGGCAGGCCCGACGGCACCGCGGCCAGCACCTGGTCGCGGCCGAACGTGGCCGGCGGGGGCAGCGTGTCGGGCAGCGGCGTGCCCACCACCAGGACCAGCGCGTTCATGGCCTGCGCGCGGGCGCGGGCCAGTTGCGCCAGGTCGGCAGAGGCCGTGTCCAGCAGCGACTTGGACTGGTTCAGGTCCAGTTCGGAGGCCACGCCGCCGTCGAAGCGGCGCTTGACCAGGTCATACGATTCCTGGCGCGAGGCCAGCGTGCGCTGCGTCAGGTCCAACTGGACTTCAGCGGCGCGCAGGTTGAAATACGACTGCGCGACCGAACCCACCAAGGTGATGTGAACGGTCTTTTGCGCCTGCTCGGTCGACAGGTACTGCTGGTACGCGGCTTCGGACAAGTTGCGCAGGCGGCCGAACAGGTCGATTTCGAACGTGGTCAGGCCGATGCCGGCCTGATAGGAACTGCTGATCGAGCTGGAATCCGGACCGCCGGGCCGCATGTTGGCCGGCAGGTGCTGGCGCTGGCCCTGGATGCCGGCGCCGATGCTGGGCCACTGCGCGCCGCGCTGGATGCCGTATTGCGCCCGGGCCTCTTCGACGCGCTGGACCGCGACGCGCAGGTCGCGGTTGTTGACCAGCGCAAGCTCGATGAGGGCCTGCAGGCGCGGATCGCGGAAGAATTCGCGCCAGCCCAGGTCCGCCGCAGGTGTGCCGGCCTGCGGCACGACGTCGGCGGCGGGCTGCGAGCCCAGCGTGGTGGCGCGCGAGTACGCGCCGTATTGCACCTTGGGCTGATCCGGCCACGCCGGGCTGACCGGCGCGTCGGGACGCTTGTAATCGGGCGCCAGCGAGCAGCCGGCCAACGCCACCGCCACAAAGGCGGACAAGGCGGTCTGTCTGAACATCAGGGCTTTCATTCCTTGCCCTCCTGGCCACCAGTGGGTTGTGCGGTCTGCGGCGTTGCCGGGGCAGCGCCCTTTTCGGCCGCCGCCTTCTTTTCGGCCTGCTCCTGCTCGAAGGCGCGCAGTTCGGCGCCGAGCAGACGCGGGCGGGTCTTGAACAGGCCCAGCACCACCACGAAGAATGTCGGAACGAAGATCACGGCGAACGGCGTGGCGGCCAGCATGCCGCCCAGCACGCCCAGGCCCACCGCGCGCTGGCTGGCCGCGCCCGCGCCGGTGGCCAACGCCAGCGGAATCACGCCCAGGATGAACGCCAGCGACGTCATCAGAATGGGCCGGAAGCGCAATCGCGCGGCCTCCACTGCGGCCTCGTACAGGCCCATGCCGCGCGCGTACTGGTCCTTGGCGAATTCCACGATAAGAATGGCGTTCTTGGCCGCCAGCCCGATCACGGTGACCATGCCGACCTGGAAGTACACGTCGTTGGACATGCCCAGCGCACTGACCAGCGCCACCGCGCCCAGCATGCCCAGGGGCACCACCAGCATGACGGAGATGGGGATGGCCCAGCTTTCATACAGCGCGGCCAGCACCAGGAACACGACGAGGAGCGACAGGCCCATCAGGATGGGGGCCTGGTTGCCGGCCTGCAATTCCTGGTACGACAACCCCGTCCACTCGTAGCCGAAGCCTTGCGGCAGCTGAGCGACCAGCCGCTGCATTTCTTCCATGGCCTCGCCGGTGGAGTAGCCCGGCGCCGAGCTGCCGCCGATACGCATCGACTCGTAGCTGTTGTAGCGCACGACCTGCACCGGTCCCTGCACCCATTCGCCCGTGACGAACGTGGACAGCGGCACCATGCCGCCCTGCGCGTTGCGGGCGTTCAGCTTGAGCACGTCGGACAATTGCATGCGGTACGGCGCATCGGCCTGGACCCAGATGTTCTGCATCCGGCCCAGGTTGGGGAACTTGCTCAGGTACGCCGAGCCGACCGCGGTCGAGATGAGCGATGCGGCTTCGTTGAAGTCCACGCCCAGCGCGGCCGCCTTGTCGCGGTCGATGTTCAGGCTGAGCTGCGTGCCCGCCGACAGGCCCGTGATACGGACTTGCGACAGCACGGGGCTCTTCATGGCCTCGCCCATCAGTTGCGCGGTGGCAGCCGCCAGGGCCTCGGTGCCGGCGGCGCCGCGATCCTGCAGGCGCAAGTCGAAACCGGTGGCGTTGCCCAGCGACGAGATGGCCGGCGGAACCAGCGTGAAGACCTGCGCGTCATGGATGCCCATGAGCTGCTTTTCGAACGCCGTGAAGGCGATCGCGCCGGCCGAATCCTGGCGTTCCTTGCGGTCCTTGAAGTCCTTGAGCGTCGTGAAGGCGATGGCCGCGTTCAGACCGTTGCCGTTGAAGCTGTAGCCCTGCACGGCAATGATGTTCTCGACGGCGGGAATGCCCTGGAAGTATTTTTCGACCTGCTCGATGACCTCGACGGTACGGTTGGCGCTGGCGCCGGTGGGCAGCTCGATGTTGCTGACCACGTAGCCCTGGTCTTCCTCGGGCAGGAACGACGACGGCAGGCGCAGGTAGAGCCAGCCCAGCAGCAGGACCAGCACCAGGAACGCCAGCATCATCCGGCCGCCCTTGTGCAGGATGCGCGACACCCAGTTCTGGTAGCCGTGCGTGGTGGCGTCGAACTTGCGGTTGAACCAGCCGAAAAAGCCCTTCTTGTCCTCGTGGTGGCCCTTGGCCACCGGCTTGAGGATCGTGGCGCACAGCGCCGGCGTGAAGGTCAGCGCCAAGAGCGCCGAAAAGAAGATGGACACGGCCATGGCCACCGAGAACTGGCGGTAGATCACGCCCACCGACCCGCTCATGAAGGCCAGCGGCAGGAACACGGTCACCAGCACCAGCGTGATCCCGATGATGGCGCCGCTGATCTGCGGCATGGCTTTTTTGGTGGCCTCTTTGGGCGGCAGGCCCTCGGTCGCCATGATCCGCTCGACGTTTTCGACGACCACGATGGCGTCGTCCACGAGAATCCCGATGGCAAGCACCATCGCGAACATGGTCAGCACGTTGATCGAGAAGCCCAGCGCCAGCATCACGGCGAACGCCCCCAGCATGGCCACCGGGACCACGAGCGCCGGGATCAGCGTGTAGCGCACGTTCTGCAGGAACAGGTACATGACCAGGAACACCAGCACCATGGCTTCGGCCAGGGTATGGAGCACCTGCTCGATGGAGACCTTGACGTAGGGCGCGGTGTCGTACGGCACCGAATACTGGATGTTGCCCGGGAAGTACTTGGACAGTTCCTGCATCTGGTTGCGCACGCCCTGCGCCGTGGCCAGCGCGTTGGCGTTGGGCGAGAGCACAATGGCGAAGGCCGCCGTGGGCTTGCCGTTCAGGCGCGCGCCGAACTGGTAGTTATCGGCGCCGACCTCGATGCGGGCGACGTCGCGCAGCAGCACCTTGGAGCCGTCGGTGTTGGCACGCAGGACGATACGGCCAAAGCCGTCGACCGTGCTCAACTGGCCGTTGGCCGTGACCGTGGCGGTGATGCGCTGCGATTCCGGGTTGGGCGGCGCGCCGATGCTGCCGCCGGAGATCAGCACGTTCTGGCTGGCGATGGCGTTGTTGACCTCGGCCATGCTGAGATTGAAGCCGACCAGCTTGGCCGGGTCCAGCCAGACGCGCATCGCCCGAGGCGCGGCGAACAACTGGAACTGGCCCACGCCCGGCACCCGCGAAACCGGGTTCTTCACGTTGCGGGTGATGTAGTCGGCCAGCGCCGTCTGGTCCAGCGAGCCATCGGTGGACGACAGCGTCACGATCATCAGAAAGCCGGTACTCGTCTGCTCGTACTGCAGGCCCTGCTGCTGCACCGCGCTGGGCAGCTGGGCGATCACGTTGGACACGCGGTTCTGCACGTCCACCTGCGCCAGGTCAGGATTGGTGCCCGGCGCGAAGGTCGCGGTGATGGTCGAGGTGCCGTAGGAGTCGCTGACGGACTCGTAGTAGATCAGGCCCTTGGCGCCGTTGAGCTGGTCTTCGATGATGCTGGTGACCGACTCGGCCACTTCGGGGGCCGACGCGCCGGGGTAGGTCGCGGTGATCGTAATGGCCGGCGGGGCCACATCGGGGTACTGCGCAACCGGCATGTTCGGGATGGCCAACACCCCTGCCAGCAGAATGAAAAGGGCAACTACCCAGGCGAAGATTGGTCGATCGATAAAAAATTGCGGCATGTGGGCTGACTCTGAAAGCGATGCTCACCAAAGAGGAACGCGGCGCTTGCTGCGCCGCGTGCCGCTTACGATTTCTGGCCGGCGGCCTTGTCCTGCGGGGCCGGCTCGGCCGGCTTGGCGCCGGGCTGCTGGGCGGGTTCGGCCGGTTTGGCGCCGGGCTGCGCGCCAGGTTCGGCGGGCTTGGCGCCGGGCTGCGCGGCGGGCGCGCCGCCCTGCGCGGGCGTGCCGCCCCGGTTCCATTGGCTGACCTGCACCGGCGCACCGGGGCGGATCTTCTGGAAGCCTTCGACCACGACCACGTCGCCTGCCTTCAGGCCGCTGGTGACCAGCCAGTTGTTTTCGTACGCGCCGCCAGTGGTGACCGGCGCCTGCGCGATCTTGTTGTCGCGCACCAGCATCAGGCTCTGCTTGCCGTCGGCCGTGCGCTGCAGCGCCTGCTGGGGAACCAGCAGGGCAACATCGTCAAAGCCCTGCTCCAGGCGGACCCGCACGTACATGCCGGGCAGCAGGATGCCATCGGGATTGGGGACCTCGGCGCGCAGGTTCACCTGGCCGGTGCTGGGATCCACCGTGATGCCGGTGAACAGCAGCTTGCCGGGATGTTCGTATTCGGAGCCGTCTTCGAGCACGACGGTGGCGCGGGCGGCGTCCTTGCCCACTTGCTGCAGACGGCCGCTGGCAAAGGCGCGGCGCAGGGCGGCAAGGTCGGCGGTGGACTGCGTGAAGTCGACGTAGATGGGATCGAGCTGCTGCACCGTGGCCATTTGCGTGGCGGACGTGGATTCGACCAGCGCGCCCTCGGTGACCAGCGGCTTGCCGATACGGCCGGTGATCGGCGAGGTGACGTCCGTGTAGCTCAGGTTGATGGCGGCGTTGTCCTGCGCGGCCTTCGCGGCGGCCACGGTGGCGTCTGCCTGACGGAAGGACGCCACGGCGTTGTCGTATTCCTGCTTGCTGACGGCGTTGGCCTTGACCAGCGGCGCGTAGCGGTCGGCCAGGAGCTTGGCGCTGAACAGGTTGGCCTGCGCCTGCTTCAACTGCGCCGTCGCCTGATCGTAGGCGGCCTTGTAGGGCGCCGGATCGATCTTGAACAGCAGCTGGTTTTCCTTGACGTCGCCGCCCTGCTCGAAGGTGATGCGCTGCACGATGCCGGTGACCCGGGCGCGGATCTGCGCGTCGCGCACGGCATCCACGCGGCCCGGCAATTCCGAGACGATGGGCGCGCGCTGCGGCTGCACCGTGACCACGCTGACCTGGGGCATGCCGGGATTCATTTGGGGCTTTTCCCCGCAACCGGCCAATATCAGCGCGAGGACGCCGCCGGAAACAGCCAGACCCGAAATTCGTTTAGGCGAAAACCGCATTGAAACCCCCGCGTAGCGTAATGAATCGCATCGTGAAATCGCGTCAGGAACCGCAGCAATTCGAACGTGCCGAAGAGCAGCGATCAAATCATGACCAAGCGTCACCAACGACACGTGAATAGCCCAGTAATGTAACTCAGATATTGGGGAAATCACGTACTTTTGGGGGGTGCGGGGGAACTTTCAGGCGCAATCGCGCAACAGTTATTTGCTGCTGGCGAGCTCTCGGAGATTGCCCAGGAACGCATAGCCGACGCCATGCACGGTGTGCAGGGGCAGCCGCGCACCCGCTTGGCGGACCTTGGTGCGCAGCCGGCAGATCGCGACATTCAGCGACCGCATGTTCATGCCGCCACGCAGGTGTTTCACTTCCTCGCGGACCAATTCACGCTGCGGATTCCTGACCAGGCACGCGAAGCAGGCGCGCTCGACTTCGGTGAGGTCCAAGCGCGCGCCGTTGGGCAATTGCAGCGTCCAGCCCCAGTAGAGCAGGCTCCACCACCCGTCCACGGGGTCTTGGGGCAGGCCCGGCGCCCAGCCGGCGGGCGGTTGCGTCCGCGCGGGGCTGCATGGAGGGCTGCATGCGGCGTTGCTGGCGGACGTACGCGCGGGCTTGCGCGTGCCGGGCTTGGCAAGGAAGGGAGCGGGCACAGGAGCATTCAAGGCGGATCTCCACCAGGATGGCCGCCGGCATGCAAGGGGCGGCCCGTCCCGGAACAAGGTTGCGGAATGTCCTTGAAGCCTACCTGCGCGGCGCGGATTTCAGCCCGTCGCCGCGCATCTATCAGACCAATCCGACCTGCACACCCCGCCAACCACGGTAAGCCGCCGCCGTGCTACGAATGATGGGTCCCGTTGCGATGGATATCGTGCGTGACAAAGCAGCTGTCCTGCGTGGGCCGGGCCAGGATGCCGGGTTTTTCCAGCGTATGGCGGATGTCCGCCAGGCCCGACTCCCAGTGCTCACGCATGGCTTCGGTGCCGAACTCGTAATCCTTGGAGTAGCGCTCGCGGTGCTTGGCTTCGTAGATGAGGTTGACGATGTTGGTGGCCGGCGTGTGCGAAAGCTTGCGGATGTCCGCCAGGTCGGGCGCGCTGCGCTCGCTTTCCGGCAGGCGTTCCAAGAGGCGCTGCAAGCCGTGCCGCAGTTTCAGGACGCGCCGCAGCTGGTCGGTGACCAACCGGGTGCGGCTGGAATACTGGATGTCCTTTTGCCGCTCGGCCACCTCTTCCAGCGACGTCGGCAGCGGGCCGCGCGCGGGCCACAGGTCGACCTGGAACGCCAGCGTGTCGCGCAGGTTGTCCGTGGTCAGCACCTGCGCAAGCGGCGTGTTGGAGACGATGCCGCCGTCCCAGTAATGCTCGCCATCGATCTCCACCGACGGAAAGCCGGGCGGCAAGGCGCCCGACGCCATGATGTGCTCGGGCCGCAGGGTGTCGTGCAGGCTGTCGAAATACGCAAAATTGCCCGAACGCACGTTGACGGCGCCGAAGCTGGCCCGCACCGCGCCGCTGTTGAGCAGGTCGAAGTCCACGAACTGGCGCAGGGTGGCGGCCAGAGGCGTCGTGTCGTAGAAGCTGGTGGAGGCGGCGCCGCGCCCGCGCACCAGGTAAGGCGGCGGAAAGCGCGGCTTGAAAAAGCCCGGCTGGCCGGTCAACAGGGCTTGCAGCGCGGAGACCTGTCCGTTCATGGCGGGCGAGCCAAACCCGAACGGCACCCCTTCGAACATGCCGTCCAAGGTGTCGCCCCACGGCAGCGCGGCAAAGCCCGTAGGCCTGCAGATGCTTTCCCAGAAGCCGCGCAGGCGCTCGACGCGCTCGTCTTCCGGGGACCCGGCGATGATGGCCGCGTTGATCGAACCGATGGAAATGCCGGAAATCCAGTTGGGCCGGATGCCGGCTTCGTGCAGGCCCTGGTACACCCCTGCCTGGTACGAACCCAACGCCCCGCCCCCCTGCAGCACGAGCGCGACGGTGTCGTAGGGCGGCGTGTCGCCGGTGTCTTCGGCCAGGGCCTCGCGGCTTGCAGTCATGCGGCGTCCTCTAGCGCTTGGTCTTGTCCGGCACCTGCGGCGTGCCGACGCCGGCCCGGAACGGATACTTGGCGAAGATCTCCGCCACCACCTTGTCCACGTTCTGCTGCGAACCGGCGCTGCCCGGATCCTGGACTTCGCCGACGGCGACGCCCTCCCAGACCAGTTGCCGCCGCCGCGCATCGACCAGGTCAACGCTGAGCGTGCCCTCGGTGTATTGATAGACGTCGTCGCCCCACCCATAGCCGGGCCAGCCGCCGTAAAAACCGGTGCGGTAGCCGTAATACGGACCCATGGGCGCGAAGCCGGGCGTGACTTCGGTCTGCTGCTGGAGCTTGGCGCCAAAGTTCAACAACAGGTCGGGATTGGTGGCGCTGTAGGTATACCCGCGCATTTCCATCTGGCCGCGCGCCGCGCTCTTCAGGCGTTCAGTCAGCAGCGTGTTGTAGCCGGCCTTGTCCGTACCCAGCGGAGACATGTAGCCGAAGGTCTGATACTGCGCGAAATTGGCCTGGTGGTCATAGTCGCTCTTGACCGTTGGACCGGAGGCGCAGGCCGCCAGCAATGCCGTCATGGAACCCGCCGTCAGCATTTTCAACGCTTTCATGTCGATCTCTCCGTGAGTTCAAGGCGACAACATAGTGCCGCGAAGCCACCAAAGTTTCAACAGAATCTCATTCGCAACCACCAGACCTTCGCCCGGAATCGTCGCGGCCGCATTGCGCCCCGCGCCCGGTCCGTTACACTTCCCGTCGCTCCCGGCCACTCCTACCGACACGCGCATGCTTGAACTCGACGGCTCCATTTGGTTTCGCTCCGGCGCCCAGACCTGGGGCGGCAAGAACCGCATCGACCTCCTGGCGCAGATCGACGCCACCGGATCGATCACGGCGGCGGCACGCGCCGTGGGCATGAGCTACAAGGGGGCCTGGGACGCCATCGACGCCATGAACAACCTGGCCGGTGAACCGCTGGTGCTGCGCGCGGCGGGCGGCAAGGGCGGCGGCGGCACGCAGCTTACCGATCGGGCGCGCGGCCTGATCGCGACCTTCCGGGCGCTTGAAGTCGAACACCGCAAGTTCATGGACAACCTGACGCGCGCGGGGCTGGATGCCAGCGGCGACATCGACCTGATGAGGCGATTCATGCTCAAGACCAGCGCACGCAATAAATTCCTGGGGACCGTCATCGAGATCCGCGCGGGCGCCGTCAACGACGAAGTGCTCCTGCGTATTGCCGGCGGTCATACCGTTACAGCCACGATCACGCGTGAAAGCACGAAAGAACTGGGCCTGGCTCCCGGCAAGGAAGCCATCGCGCTGGTCAAGGCGTCGTCGGTCATCGTGGGCGCGCCGGGCCCGGGCCTGCGCCTGTCGGCGCGCAACCAGTTGCAGGGGCGCATCACCGACCTGCGGCCGGGCGCCGTCAACAGCGAGATCCTGATCGCGATGGACGGCGGCACGACGCTGGCCGCCATCGTCACGAACGAAAGCGCGGCCGACCTGAAACTGGACGTTGGCGCCGAAGCCGTGGCGATTTTCAAGGCGTCCAGCGTGATCCTCGGCGTGCTCGACTGACGCGCAGCCGCCGGCGTAGGCGGCCGCCACCCCGGCGCACTAGAGCCCGACGTCCTCGTCGTGGCGCCCCACCCTGCCCTCGCGCACTTCAAAGACCTCGTCGGCTAGCGCCTCGACGTCCGCGGGATCGTGCGTGATCAGCAGCATCGGCACATCCAGCTGGCGTTGCAGCGTATCCAGCTCTTGCCGCATCTTGCCGCGCAGCTGCGAGTCCAGCGCGGAAAACGGTTCGTCCAGCAGCAGGATGTCGGGCTGCAGCATCAGGGCCCGCGCCAGGGCGACGCGCTGCTTTTGCCCGCCTGAAATTTCGTGGGGGTAGCTGCCGACGATGGCGCCCAGCTCGAACGCGTCGACCCAGCGCCGGGCCTCACGCGTCACCTCGCGCCGGGGCGGATTGAACCACCCGCGGCGCAGGCCGAAGGCGATGTTCTGCGCCACGGTCAGGTGGGGAAACAGCGCATAGTCCTGGAACAGGTAGGCCACGCGGCGGGTCCGCGCGGGCAGGCAGATGCTTGCCTGGCTGTCGAACAGCACCCGTCCGTTGACCTCGATGCGGCCGGCATCCGGGCGCAGCAGTCCGGCCACCGCGCGCAGGGTCAGGCTTTTCCCCGCGCCGGACGGGCCAAACAGCGCGATGCGCTTGGCGGCCGACTTGAATTGCACGTCGAGTTCGAACTTCCGATCGCCCGACACCATGTGCTTGCGCACGGAAAGGTCGATGCTCATCGCCCGCCTCCGTTGCGCTGGCCGGCGCCAATAGGCACCAGCTTGCCGGCGGCCAGCAGCACGACGATGCAGGTCACGGACGTGACCAGCACCAGCATGTTGGCGGTGGCGTCGTCGCCGGCCTGCACGGCTTCGTAGATGGCGACCGACAACGTCTGCGTGCGGCCCGGCAGGTTGCCCGCGATCATCAGCGTGGCGCCGAACTCGCCCAGCGCCCGCGCAAAGGCCAGCAGCACGCCCGCGGCGATCCCGCGCGCGGCCAGCGGCAAGGTGACGCGAAAGAACACGCCCGCCTCGCCCACGCCCAGCACGCGCGCCGCGTTTTCAAGCTGGCCATCCACGCTTTCGAAGGCGGCGCGGGCCGACTTGAACACCAGCGGAAAAGCCACCACGGACGCCGCGACCACGGCGCCCTGCCAGGTGAAGACGAGTTCGATGCCCCAGCCCGCCAGCGTTTCGCCGATGATGCCGCGCCGGCCCAGCAGCACCAGCAGGTAGTAGCCCAGCACGGTCGGCGGCAGCACCAGCGGCAAGGTCAGGATGGCGTCCAGCAGGTCGCGGCCTGGCCAGCGCCAGCGGGATAGGCAATACGCCGCGGCCGTGCCGGCCACGGTCGCCAATAGCGTCGCCCAGCCTGCCACTTTCAACGAAAGCAGCAGCGGGACCCAGACCGGATCACTCATCGGTATTCACTACGATTGAACGGACACTCAGGGCTTTTGGAATCCATAGCGCGACAGTATCGCCTGCCCGGCCGGCGACAGCACATACTTGACGAAGCTTTCGGCTTCGTTGGCGGCGGCCTCGCGCGTGGTCAGCGCAATCGGATAGGTCACGGGCGTCTGCGACGGCACGCGCACGGCCACGTTGACCTTGCCCGGCATGACGGCCGCGTCGGTGGCGAACACAAAGCCCGCATCGACCTCGCCGCGCGCCACGTAGTCCAGGCTCTGGCGCACGTTCTGCGCCAGCACGCTCTTGGCCTGCACGGCATCCCACAGGCCCTGGGCCTGGAGTGCAGCCTGCGTGTAGCGGCCCACCGGCACCGAGGACGGATTGCCGTAGGCAATGCGCTTGATCTCGGGACGCTCCAGGTCCTTGAGCGTCTTGATGCCGGCCTTGCTGTCGGTCGGGACGATCAGCACGATCTCATTGGCCGCGAAATCGACCCGCGACGCGGGCTTGACGGCCTTTTCCTCGACCGCCTTGTCCATGGCCTTTTGGTCGGCCGACGCAAACACGTCGGCGGGCGCGCCCTTCACGATCTGCTGAAGCAGCACATCGGAGGCGCCGAAATTCAGGATCACCTTGGTGCCGGGGTGTTCCTTTTCAAAGCCTTGCGCGACGTCCTTGAATGCGTTGGTCAGGCTGGCGGCGGCCGACACCACCAGTTCCCCCGCGCTGGCATTGGCGCCCCACGCGGCGGCGAGCGCCAGGGTCAGCGCGATGAGCGGGCGTTTGTGAAGCATGTCCTTCTCCTGTGGAAACCAACGATTCGGCATCGAAATATATCCAGGTATATAACGCTCGTCAATTTTGGCCCAGGCCGCATTTATGAAATATCAAGGAATAATCCAGGCCAGCCTGACGGGCTGCCTTCTAGCCGCGGGCAACCGTCGTGACGTCGACGGATTCGGGCGCCAGGGCGGCGCGCAGGAAATCGAGCGCGTCTTCGGGCCGGGCGGCCCCGCACATGAAAATGTCCAGGGCCGCGAAGCGATGCTCGGGCCAGGAATGGATGCTGATGTGGGATTCGCTGAGCAGGATGACGCCGGTGACCCCCGCCCCTGCCCCGAAATGATGGAAATGCGCGCTCAGCACTTGCGCGCCGGCCGCGTGGGCTGCGGCGGTCATCTGGCGTTCCAGCGCCTGCGCGTCGGTCAGCAGACCGGGCGCCACGCCGCGAAAGTCGGCCAGCACGTGGCGGCCGGGTGTTGCGTGGACGGTCACTTGTGGGATCCGCCCGATGACCAACCCGATCCGCCCGAATAGCTGCTGCCCCAGCTGCTGCTACTGCTGCCGCCGGCCAGGCGCGTGCCCGGCGCACTGGCGCTGGTGGTGGCCAGCACGACCACCACCGCGTAGATGGCATACAACAACTTGCCTTTCATCTATTCGTCCTCGCCCATCAGCGTGTCGGCCAGGAGGGCCGGAAGCCAGAGAAACACCATCCCGATCAGCACCGGAATGAAGCGGCCGTCAAAGATGTTGCCGAAGTTCAGGAACAGCATCGCGATCAGCGCGCCCTTGGCCCACTTGCGGTAGCCCCCGGCGGCCTTGCCGGACGACATGCGCATGGCCTTCTGGCGGTTGAGTTCCGGCCGGTCGAACCACTGCGCCAGCTGCGCCGGCGACACCGGCGCCGACGCCGACCAGCCCAATTCCTTGTCGCCCAGTTCTCGGGTCAGCTTCAGCGTGCCGACCTTGTAATCGGTGATCTGCGTGCTGTCGCCCACCTTCACGCGCCAGTTGAAGGCGCCCAGCGCCATTTCCACGCGCGAGGTGTAGTCGTACAGCTTTTTGTATTCGCGGTTGCGCCAGCGCACGCTGGAGGCGTTGTTATGGCTGGGCCAGGTGTCGCAGACCTGCACGCGTTCCCAGCCTTCGTCCGACTCCACCAGCCACACAAACCCCTTGGCGGCGTTGAACAGCAGGTACTCGGTCCAGCTGGACGGTTCTTCGGGGTCGGGATCGGCGCATTTCATAAGGCCGATCAGCGTGTAGTCCACGCCTTCCATCTTGGCGACCGATCCCAGCGGGAGCGTGGCGCGGATCTTCTCGACGCGCCGCGCCTTTTCGATGACCTCGGCGGTGGGACCGGAACAATCGACGGCCGCCGCGCATGACGGGCAAACCACATTCGTGGCCATGGCAGCCACAAACGAGATCGGCGCGCCGCAGTTGGGGCAGTCCAACGCCTTGATCTGGCCGCGAAAGCGCCCCGCCGTTTCCTCGACCTGCTCTGCGGTGCGCAGCGACCCCGCCTGCATGGCGGACAGGTCGAATGCCTTGCCGATGTAGAGCTCGGGCTGCGGGCCGTCGGAATAGTCGAGCGTGAGAAAGGCGTCCAGGCTCCGGTAGTCGGCCACCTTGGCCTGCCAGCCGTCACCCGGCACGAAAGGCAACTCGCCCTGGGCGCCGCCGGCCTGGCTCACGCGCACGTCCGCCGCCACGAAGCGCTGGCCGTCCAGCTTGAATTCGTCGCCGGGAGAAATGCTGTCGAACGCCGGCATTTCCTGTGCGGTCTTGGCCTTGCGCCGCCGCGTGACGGCGTACTGGCCGGATGCGTCCGACAGCCAGCCGTCCGTGCCGTCCTCGAACCACAGGTACCACTCGTTCCAGAAGCCCTCGTCAAAGCGCATCTGGATGCGGCCGATGACGTCAAAGCGCTTGCCGTCGTGCGCGCCCGCCGCGCCCAGGCACAGCGGAGAATAGTCCTCCAGGACCTCCGCCGCCTCGCCGATGCGCTTGACCGACTCGGCATCCTTGAGCAAGGTGCTGCGGCAGGCGCCGCAGACCGCCATGACGGAGGCTGCGGACGTGAACTTGACTGGGGCGCCGCACTGCGGACACAGAACCTGCTGCATGGCGCCTTAACTGGTGAGTTTCTTCAGCACTTCGGCCTTGGCCGAATCGTAATCCGCCGCCGTGATGAGGCCCTTGTCCAGCAGGTCTTTCAATTGCTGCAGGCGCTGGACCGGATCGGCCTGCGCGGGTTGGGCCGGCTGCTGCGCCTGCTGCGTGGCGGGTTGCTGCGGGGGTTGCTGCGGCTGGCCTTGCGCCGCGCCCAGGCCCTGCGCCATCGTCTGGCCAAGCGCCGCGCCCGCGGCCAGGCCCGCGCCGATGCCCGCGATGCCGCCCTCGTTCTGGGCCGCCAGCGGGATCGACGTCGCGGTCTGGTACTGCGTGAATTTGCCCAGGTCGCCAGCCATGCCCATCGAGATCCGGGTGTCCAGCGCCTTTTGCAGTTCTTCGGGCAGCGACACGTTCTCGACCGTGAAGTTGTCCAGCTTGACGCCATAGCGGTCGAACACGGGCGCCAGCTGCTCGGCAATGCTCTGCGACATCAGCCCCTGGTTGCCGGCGATATCCAGGAACGGCACCTTCGAACTGCCCAGGGCGGTCGTCATGGCGGCCACGACCATGTTGCGCAGCTGCGCCTCCAGGTCGTCCACCGTGTACACGTCGCGCGTGCCGCTGATTTCGCGATAGAACTTGCCGGGATCGGAGATCTGGTACGAATACACGCCGAACGCGCGCAGGCGCACCATGCCGAACTCGCTGTCGCGCAGCGTGACCGGCTGGGCCGTGCCCCAGCGCCGGCCCAGTTGCAGGCGCGTGCTGAAGAAGATGACGTCCGACTTGAAGGGCGACTCGAACAGCTTGTCCCAGTTCTTCAGGTAGGTCAGGATCGGCAGCGTCTGCGTCGTCAGCTTGTACATGCCGGGGCCGAACACGTCGGCCACCTTGCCTTCGTTGACGAACACCGCCATCTGCGATTCCCGCACGGTCAGGCTGGCGCCGTACTGGATTTCGAAATCCTGCATCGGATGGCGCCAGGCGAGCACGCCGTCGCGATCCTCGTTCCATTGCAGGATGTCGATGAACTGCTTGCGAATGAATGAACCGAGACTCATGGAAAGTCCTCCTGTCAGATCGGGGATTGCGCGCCGCGCTCAGGTCAGGCAGGCGGCGTTGACGATGCCGGCCGCCAGCGAGATCGCGCCGATCAGGCCGCCCATGGCGATGTTGTTTTCCGCGATGGCGTCGGTCATGCCCTTTATGGCCTTGGACACGACGGCGTACACGACGATCTGCACGATCATCGCCGCCACGCCCCACACCACGAACATGAAGAAGCTGGCGTGGACCGCGATGCTGGAACACAGGGTGAGGCTGAAACCGACCAGCGCGCCGCCATAGGACAGGGCGGCGGCAATGTTGCCCTCGCGGATGAGGTCGAATTCCTTGTAGTGCGTGACGGCGGTGTAGACCGCCGTGAAAACGCCCAGCATGATGAGCGCTGAAACGATGTAGATCAGATAGGTCACCGCCGGATGCAT
Organism: Achromobacter mucicolens; assembly: GCF_029866465.1. Lineage (NCBI taxonomy): Bacteria > Pseudomonadati > Pseudomonadota > Betaproteobacteria > Burkholderiales > Alcaligenaceae > Achromobacter > Achromobacter mucicolens. The sequence continues at coordinate 3,605,213 of NZ_CP123364.1, forward strand.
TGCTTCTCCCATTGCCAGCCTCCCAATTGCGCGCAGTATATACGTCGCGTTCGATATACTGCGAACGCATTTTTTGGCTCGGACACCCTATGCGCGACCGCGTTCTCATTCTTTCGGTACTGATCGTCGCGTCCTGCGGCTTGGGCTACGAGCTCATCAGCAGCGCGCTCGCCAGCTATTTGCTTGGGGATTCGATCCTCCAGTTCTCGTCGGTGATCGGCTGCTATCTCTTCGCCATGGGCATCGGTTCGTGGTTGTCAAAATATGTAAGAGACGAAGACGTTCTGAATCGCTTCATCGACGTCGAGCTGCTGGTGGCGCTGCTGGGCGGCGTCTCGGCCGCGGTGCTGTTCCTGGTGTTCGCGTGGCTGTCCGCGCCCTTTCGCGCGGCCCTGTATGTGGGCGTCTTCATCATCGGGTTGATGGTGGGCATGGAAATCCCGCTCGTGATGCGCGTGTTCAACCAGCGCAAGGCGGAATTCCGTGAAATTGTCAGCCGCGTCTTGACCTTTGACTATCTGGGCGCGCTGGCGGTGTCGCTGGTGTTTCCGTTGCTGCTCGCGCCCAAGCTGGGGTTGCTGCGCACCAGCTTTCTCTTTGGCATCCTGAACGCCAGCGTGGCGCTCTGGACCACGTGGCTGTTCCGTGCCGAAGTCAGCCGGCCCGGCGAAAAGGCCGTGCGCGCGGGCGTGGTGATCGGCATCCTGGGGCTGGGGTTCGTCTACTCCGGCAGCATGACCGCCTGGGCCGAAAAAGGCCTGTACGGCGACGACGTGATCCATGCGGAGACCACGCAGTACCAGCGCCTGGCAGTGACGCGCTGGCACGACGACCTGCGCCTGTACATCAACGGCAACCTGCAGTTCTCGTCGCGCGACGAACACCGCTATCACGAATCGCTGGTGCATCCGGGGCTGCAGGCGCTGCCGTGGGCGCGAAACGTGCTGGTGCTGGGCGGCGGCGACGGCCTGGCCGTGCGCGAGATCCTCAAGTACAAACACGTCGAGCACGTCACGCTGGTGGACCTGGACCCGGCCATGACGAACCTGTTTTCGCGTTCCGAGCCGCTGGTCAAGCTGAACGAAGGTTCGCTCAAGGACCCGCGCGTCACCGTCATCAATGACGACGCCGGCCGCTGGCTGGAATCCCACGCGCAGGTGTACGACTTCATCGTGGTGGACTTTCCCGACCCGTCCAACTTCGGCCTGGGCCGGCTGTATTCCGTGCCGGTCTACCACCTGATGGCGCGGCACCTGGCCGAAAACGGCTACATGGTCGTGCAGTCCACCTCGCCCTACTTTGCCCCGCGCTCGTTCTGGAGCGTGGACGCGACGCTCAAGGAAGCCGGCCTGAACACCTGGCCGTATCACACCTACGTGCCGTCGTTCGGCGACTGGGGCTTCATCCTGGCCAGCAAGCGGCGCGACTACGCGCCGCCCGAGAAGATCACGGTGGCCACGCGCTACCTGGACCCCGTCACCGTGCGCGAGCTCTTTCATTTTCCCGCCGACATGCCGGCGCTGGCCATGCCGCCGAACCGCCTGAACGAACAATCGCTCGTGCGCTATTTCGACGAGGACTGGCGCAAGGTCATCCGCTGATGCGCCGGCGCAGCTTCCTTCTGGGCGCTGCCACGGCCGCCGCCGCAGGTTCGGTCGGGTACTGGCGATCGCGCGTCGTTGAGACGACGCCGGACGTGCTCTACCCGGGCATGCAGGCCGGCCACGCGTTGCGCGACAAGGCGGCCCTGCCGCATCCGTCGGGCACCCGGCAGCACCAGGTCGCCATCCTGGGCGCTGGCGTCGCCGGCCTGTCCTGCGCCTGGAAGCTGGCGCGCGAGGGCTTCACCGATTTCGTCGTGGTGCAGGGCCCCGAATTCGCGGGCAATGCCGCGGCAAGCCAGCGCGACAGCCTGGACTACCCAACTGGCGCGCATTACCTGCCCCTGCCGTCGCTGGCTTCGACCCACGTGCGCGAGATGCTGGCCGACTTTGGCATCCTCGAACACGGCGCGGGCGACGCCCGCCCCTACTACGACGAAGCGGTTCTCGTGCATTCGCCGCAGGAAAGACTGCTGCGCAACGGGCGCTGGGAAGAAGGCCTGTTGCCCATGACGGGCGTGCCGGACGCCGACGCCGCGCAGCACCGGCGCTTTCTGGCGCTGATCGATCAACTGCGCACGCAGGTTGGCAACGACGGCCGCAAGGTGTTCTGCATCCCGCTGGAACTGTCCTCGCGCGATCCGGCCTGGCGCGCGCTGGATGGCCTGACGTTCAAGGCGTGGCTGACGCAAGAGGGCTATACCTCGCCCGCGCTGCACTGGTATCTGAACTACTGCTGCCGCGACGACTACGGCGCGCGGCACGACGAAGTGTCGGCGTGGGCAGGCCTGCACTACTTTGCCAGCCGCGACGGCCATGCCGCCAACGCCGGCGAAGGCGCCGTGCTGACGTGGCCGGGCGGGCTGGCCGTGCTGGCCGACCGCATGCGCGACGCCATCACCAAGCAGCTCGGCCACACCGGCTGGCTGCTGCAAGGCACGGCGATGCGCATCGACGAACTGCCCGCCGGCCCGCGCGTCCTGTGCGTGAAGGACTCGCCGGACGGCGCCGCCAGCGCCTATGCCGTGCAGACGCGCCGCACGGTGTGCGCCATGCCGCTTTTCGTCGCGCAGCGCCTGCTGCCCGACCTGCGGGCGTATGGCTACGACCCGGCCGTGCACACCGCGCCGCATGCGGCCTGGATGGTGTCGAACTTCGTCATGGACGGCTACCCGCTCGAAGCCCCCGGCGAGCCCCTGTCGTGGGACAACGTCGTCTACGAAGGCCAAGCGCTGGGTTACGTCGTGTCCACGCACCAGCTGCTGCGCGTGGCGCGCACGCCGCGCAGCGTGTTCACGGCGTATCACGCGCTAAGCGGCCAGACGCCGCAAGCGGCGCGCGACTGGCTGACGCGCGCCAGCCCGCAGGACCTGCGCGACATCGCGGCGGCGGATCTGGTTGCGGCGTACGGCAAGGAATTCTGGCGCAACGCCCGCCAGCTTGAGATCACGGTGCGCGGCCACGCGATGGCCTCGCCGGTCTGCGGCTACCTGTCCAATCCGGGCCTGGCTGCCCTGCGTGCGGTGGACGGACCGGTGCTGTTCGCGCACGCCGACCTGTCAGGGTATTCGGTCTTCGAAGAGGCCTCATGGTGGGGCGTCAAGGCGGCAGGGCGTATCCTGGGCCACCACGAACAAGGATGAAAATCGACATGGGCAATCACGTCATCGTGCTGGGCGCGGGCATCGTCGGCGTCTGCTGCGCGCTGGAACTGCGCCGGCGCGGCATGACGGTCCTGCTCGTCGACCGCCAGGAACCGGGCATGGAAACGTCGCTGGGCAACGCCGGCGTGCTGGCCCGCAGCTCCTTGATGCCCTTCAATCATCCGGGGCTGTGGAAGCAACTGCCGCGCCTCTTGAAGAACGACACGGTCCAGTTCCGCTACCGCTGGCCGTATCTGGCGGCGAACCTGGGCTGGGCGGCGCGCTTTCTGATGAGCGCGCGGCCGGCCGTCTTCCAGGAAACCGCGCGGGCGCTGGACGGCCTGATCCGGCTATCCGCGCCCGAGCACCTGAAGCTGCTGGACCAAAGCGGCGCGCGCCATCGGCTGCGCGACACCGGATGGATCTTCCTGTACCGCTCGGCGCAGGCGTGGCAGGCCGGCGCGCTGGCGCGCCGCACGTTCGCGCAGTATGACGTGCCCACGCAGGAACTGGACCCCGCGGCACTGGCCGAAGCCGAGCCCGCGCTGTCGCCGATCTTTCACCGCGCGTTGTGGATCCAGGGATCGTATTCGGTCGACGATCCGCACGAGGTCGTGGCCGCCTACGCAGATCTCTACCGGCGCGAAGGCGGCCAATTCCGGCGGCTGGACGCCCGCGGCATCCGCCGCGATGGCGCGTCGTGGATCGTGAACGGGGCGACGGCGTCCGAATCCCTGTCGGCCGGCCGGCTCGTGGTGGCGCTGGGTCCGTGGTCCAAGGCGCTCTTGAAGACCACCGGCATCGACCTGCCGATGGCGTTTGAACGCGGCTATCACATGCACTACAGCGGCCGCGACGGCGCGCGCGTGACGCGACCCGTGTACGACACGGGCGGCGGCTACGTGCTGTCGCCGATGGCGCGCGGGCTGCGCCTGTCCACGGGCGTGGAGCTGGACGCCTGCGACGCGCCCGCGCGGCCGGATCAGCTTGCGCTGGCCGAACAGCGCGCGCGCGAGGCCTTTCCGTTAGGCGACCGGCTGGATGCGGCCGCCTGGCTGGGCCGCCGCCCCACCCTGCCCGACAGCCGCCCGATGATCGGCGAGGCGCCGCGTCATCCGGGCCTGTGGCTGGCGCTGGGACACCAGCACATCGGATTCAGCACCGCGCCGGGCACCGCGAAGATTCTGGCCGATCAGATGGTGGATGGCAGCGCCGCGGCGCGCCATCCGGCCTTCCGGCCCGGCCGCTTCATCTAGCGTTTACGCCACCTGTGCCACGTCCCAGCCGTCAAACAGCGCGCCGTACTCGTCGGCCAGGTCATTGAAGGCGTCGCAGCGCCGGAAAAGCTTGTCCGCGGGCAGGATCTCGATCTTGCTCACGCACATCGTCCAGCCGCCGTCTTCGTCATCGGCCTGTTCGAGGCTTTCCAACAGGTACTTGCTGTCGGCGATCTTGCGGAAGATCAGTTCCAGCGCGTGTTCCTGCGAGGCCATGAAGCAATAGCTCCATTTCAAGCGGCCGAACGTATCCCAACCGTTCTGCGCCATCTTGCTGTACATGCCGTCAATCGACGCCTGGCTGACTTCCATCGCTGCTGCTCTGCTTATCGTTTTTCAAGAGGCGGCGATGGTAGCAGAGGTCTGGCCCTGTGCTGGGCAACAGTCCGGGAAAAATCCCGGGCAGAAATTCGGGGCGAACAAAAACGCGGTCCTTGCAGACCGCGCTTTCTTCGCCATCAGCCCAGCAACAGGGCGTCATCCGACAGCTTCTCGCCCCGCACCCGCTCGAACATGGCAAGCAGGTCCGGCACGTCCATGCCGCGGCGTTCGTCGCCGGACACGTCCAGCACCACCTGGCCCTGGTGCAGCATGACCGTGCGGTCGCCGACATCCAGCGCCTGGCGCATGCTGTGCGTGACCATCATGGTGGTGAGCTTGTTTTCGGCCACGATGCGCGCCGTCAGTTGCAGCACGAAGTCCGCGGTGCGCGGGTCGAGCGCGGCGGTGTGCTCGTCCAGCAGCAGGATGCGCGACGGTTGCAGCGCCGCCATCAACAGGCTGACCGCCTGACGCTGGCCGCCGGACAACAGGCCGATGCGGTCGGTCAGGCGGTTTTCCAGGCCCAGCCCCAGTGTGGCCAGACGCTCGCGAAAGCCGGCTTTCATCGAGGCCTTCACGGCGCGGCTGTAGCCACGCGATGCGCCGCGCATCTGCGCCAGCGCCATGTTTTCCTCGATGGTCAGGTCTTCGCAGGTGCCCGCCATGGGGTCCTGGAACACGCGGGCCACGCTGCCGGCGCGCGCCCACACGGGCTGGCGCGTCACGTCCACGCCATTGATGTCGATGCGGCCGGAATCGACTGGCAGGTCGCCCGACACGGCGTTCAGGAACGTGGACTTGCCCGCGCCGTTGGAACCGATCACGGTCACGAACTGGCCCGACGGGATTTCCAGCGTCAGGCCGCGCAGCGCGCGGGTCTCGATGGGCGTCCCCGCGTTGAAGGTGATTTTCAGGTCTTTTGCGGACAACATATCAGCGCCCCTTCTTGCCGACCAGGCGGCGCTTGAGCATGGGGATGACCAGGGCGATCGTGACGAGCACCGCGGTAACGAGGTTCAGGTCCTGCGCCTTCAGGCCGATGAAATCGCTATTGAGCGCCAGGGCGATGAAGAAGCGGTAGACGATGGCGCCGATGATGACGGCCAGCGTGGCCAGCACCAGCTTGCGCGACGGCAGGATGCTTTCGCCGACGATGACGGCGGCCAGGCCGATCACGATGGTGCCGATGCCCATCGAGATGTCCGATCCGCCCTGCGTCTGCGCAAACAGCGCGCCGGCCAGCGCGACCAGCGCGTTGGACAGCGCCATGCCGCCCAGGATCATGCGGCCGGTGTTCACGCCTTGCGCGCGGGCCATGCGGCCGTTCGAGCCGGTGGCGCGCACCGCCAGGCCGGTCTGCGTGGCGAAGAACCAGTCCAGCGCCAGCTTGCACAGGATGACGATCACGATCAGGATCAGCGGGCGCGCGACGTAGTCGGAAATCCACGCCGGCTGCAGGATCGTGAAGACGGTGGGTTCGGTGATCAGCGGCACGTTGGGCTTGCCCATGATGCGCAGGTTGATCGAATACAGGGCGATCATCATCAGGATGCTGGCCAAGAGATCCATGATCTTGAGCTTGACGTTCAGCCAGCCCGTGACCAGCCCGGCCGCCGCGCCCGCGATGGTGGCGATGATGGTGGCGGAAAACGGATCGGTGCCCGATGCGATCAGCGTCGCACAGACTGCGCCGCCCAGCGGAAAGCTGCCGTCCACGGTCAGGTCGGGGAAGCGCAGCAGGCGAAAGGAGATGAACACGCCCAAGGCCACCAGGCTGAAGATCAGCCCGATCTCCAGTGCGCCTAACAACGAGAACAATGACATGGGTCAGATCCAATCAAGATAAGAAACGAGCATATTAAAGAAGTGAAACGCGCGATTTCTTGCGTTCACGGGTCAGTTTTACCCGAGCTTTCGCAATAAACGTTTCCCGGCATGGATTTTCTCTCGTTTCCCGCCCACGTGTCTTCCCCGCCGGCGGAGCCAGCGGACGTGCGAGACCTGTCAAGGAAGCAACAACGCCGGGCCGCGAACGTCTTGTGAACGCTGCCGCCCTATGGAACATCGGGTAAGCCAGACACCACGAAAAACGCAAGAAAAACCCCGCGCACGCCGGATAGGCATGGCGGGGCCGATATCGCGCCGTATTATTTCACGACCACCGCGGCCGACTTGATCAGCGCGTCGGACAGGGTCACGCCCTGCTTGGCGGCCGCGCCCGGATTCACGTAGAGCTCAAGCTTGGAGCTGGTTTCAGACGGAATCGCGCCGGGCTTCTCGCCCTTCAGGATGCGCACGACGATCTTGCCGGTCTGGACGCCCAGATCGCGGTAGTTGATGCCCAGGGCGGCAATGCCGCCGCGCTTGACGCTGTCGGTGTCCGACGCGATCAGCGGGATCTTGGCGTCGTTGCCCACCTTGACCAGCGATTCATACGCCGACACGACGTTGTTGTCGGTGTTGGTGTAGATGACGTCGACCTTGCCGATCAGGCTGCGAGCCGCCGAAGCCACGTCCACCGAGCGCGGGGCGGCGGCTTCGACCAGGCTCATGCCGGACTTGGGCAGGATTTCCTGGAGCTTCTTGACGACCACGACCGAGTTGGCCTCGCCCGGGTTGTAGACGATGCCCACGCGCTTGGCGTTGGGCAGGATCTTCTTGATGAGTTCGACTTGCTTGTCCAGGGCCAGCAGATCCGACACGCCGGTCACGTTGGTGCCCGAGGCGTCCATGCTGGACACGAGTTGCGCGGCGACCGGATCGGTCACGGCGGAATACATCACCGGCACGTCCTTGGTGGCGGCCACGACAGCCTGCGCCGACGGCGTGGCGATCGCGACGATGGCGTCCGGGCGGTCGCCGACGAACTTGCGGGCGATCTGGGCGGCGGTGCCGTTGTTGCCCTGCGCGCTTTGATACTGCCACTTCAGGTTCTTGCCCGGCTCGTAGCCGGCTTGCTTGAGGGCGTCCTGCACCCCGTCACGCACGGCGTCCAGCGCCGGATGCTCGACGATGGCGGTCACCGCGACAGACTTTTGCTGCGCGGCGGCCGGCGCGGCGATAGCCATTGCCAGCGCCATCGCGCCAACCGTCAGAAAATGGTGTTTTCCGATCAGCATATGTTTGCTCCTTGAACCCGTGGTATTGCTTGTTGAAGTTGCCGGTGTCTTCATGGCCGCCGCGGGATTTGCCACCCGGGTTTGCCACCCGTTCGGCCAGCCATAAAGCCGTATAGTCTAACGTGCCGCCCACCAAATGGAGTTGGGGGGAATCCCTGTAATGGTGCATCCATAACGGCATGTCCCGCCACGGGGCAGCGGCGTGAATATACTGACCACCGCCGGGCGAACGCCGTTCATCCCGTTCCGCGCGCCCGGCGACGGCATCCCGAGGCCAGCCATGATCAAACGCGCATTGGGCCGATCCGGCCTGCAGGTTCCCCCGCTCACATTCGGCGGCAACGTCTTCGGCTGGACCGTCGACGAGGCCGGCACCTTTTCGCTGCTGGACGCGTTGCTGGACGCCGGCCTGAACTTCATCGACACGGCGGATATGTATTCGCGCTGGGTGCCGGGCAACCAGGGCGGCGAGTCCGAAACCCTGATCGGCAAGTGGCTCAAGCGAACGGGCAAGCGCGATCAGGTCCTGATCGCCACCAAGGTTGGGATGGAAATGGGGCCTGGCCAGAAGGGGCTGTCGCCCGCCTACATCCGGCGCTCGCTGGAGGCGTCGCTGGCGCGCCTGCAGACCGACTACGTGGACCTGTACCAATCCCACCAGGATGACCCGGACACGCCGCTGACCGACACCCTGGGCGAATACGCCAAGCAGATCGAGGCCGGCAAGGTGCGTTCGATCGGCGCGTCCAACTACACGGCGGTGCGGCTGTCCGAAGCGCTGATCGCCAGCGAGCGGCACAGCCTGCCGCGCTATGAAAGCATCCAGCCCGAGTACAACCTGTACACGCGCGAACCCTTCGAATCCGGGCTGCAAAGCCTGGTGAAGACGCAGCAGATGGGCACGATCAACTATTTCGCGCTGGCCAGCGGCTTTCTTAGCGGCAAATACCGCAGCCCCGGCGATGCGGGCAAGAGCGCGCGCGGCAAGAAGATCGTCGAGACCTACCTGAACGACCGCGGCTACCGCATCCTGAAGGCGCTGGACGAGGTGTCCGAGGACGCCGGCTGCACGCCCGCGCAGGCCGCGCTGGCCTGGCAGATCGCGCAGCCCGGTATCACCGCGCCCATTGTCAGCGCCACCTCGCTCGCCCAGCTGGACGAACTGGTCAAGGCCGCCAGCCTGACGCTGACGCACGACCAGCTGGCCCGGCTCAGCCAGGCCAGCGATTGGCGGTAAGGCGCTAGTCCAGCGTGACGCCGGAGTCCTTGACGACCTTGGCCCAGCGCTGGACTTCGCTGTCGACGAACTTGCCGAACTCGGCGCCGGTCAGCGTGGGCACGCCGGTGCCATTGCCCGCCCAGGTTTCCTTCAGCTTGGGCGTGTTCAGCGCCTTGGTGATCTCGGCGGCCATCCTTTCCGTGGCCTCCTTGGGCGTGCCGGCGGGCGCCCAGATCGCGTACCACGTCGACACGACGTAGTTCGGCACGCCGGCCTCGGCGGCAGTCGGCACGTCGGGCAGCGACAGCGAACGCTCCGTGGCGGCCACGGCCAGCGGCTTGATCGCCCCGGCGCGGATGTGCCCGGCCGACGAGCCCAGTCCGTCAAAGGCCAGATCCACCTGCCCGCCGATCAGCGCCGACAGCATCGGGCCCGCCCCCTGGTACGGCACGTCCACCAGCTTGACCCCGGTCTGCATGGCGAACAGCTCGCCGGCCAGGTGGTGCGTGCTGCCCTTGCCCGCGGTGCCGAAGTTGATTTCGCCCGGACGCTTCTTGGCGTAGTCGATGAACTCCTGCAAGGTCTTGACCGGCAACTTGCCGGCATTGATGACGACGACCTGCGGCGGCTGCGCCACCAGGGCGACCGGCACGAAGTCCTTCTGGATGTTGTAGCTCAGGCTCTTGTACAGGGACGGCGCCAACGCATGGTGCGCCCCGCCCATGAAGAACGTGTAGCCGTCGGGCTTGGCCTTGGCGGCAACGCCGGCGCCCACGGTGCCACCCGCGCCGCCCTTGTTGTCGATGACCACCGTCTGGCCGAGCTGCGTCGTGAGCTGCGCGGCCAGCGGACGGGCGAACGTGTCCGTGCCGCCACCGGCGGGGAACGGAACGATCAGCGTGATGGGGCGTTCGGGCCATTGCGCGGCGGCAACGCCGCCAAAACCCAGGGCTGCCACGGCAAACACGGCCGCGGCGGTGGTGCGATAGTTCATTTTGTCTCCTCTTGCTGCATCGGGGGACGGCGCCTGTTTTTTGGCGTCTCGTCGCTGGAATATCTTTTTCTTCTGAATGCTGAGGGCAGGTCTTCTCGGGGCATTGGATGGGGATGCGTCTCCTTGGATGCGGTAAAAAAATGCCGGTCCCGCGGGGGACCGGCACGAGGTGGGGTTATAGCGCCTTGTAGGTGTCGCGCAGCACGTTCTTCTGCACCTTGCCCATGGTGTTGCGAGGCAGCTGGTCGATGATATGCACGCGCTTGGGCACCTTGAAGTTGGCAATGCGCGATTTCAATTCCGCCTGCATCGCCGAGGCGTCCAGCGACGCGCCGTCCTTGGGCACCACCACCGCCACCACAGCCTCGCCGAAGTCGGGATGCGGCACGCCGATCACGGCGGATTCCGACACGCCCGGCATGTCGTCGATCAGCGTCTCGATCTCCTTGGGGTACACGTTGTAGCCGCCCGAGATGATGAGGTCCTTGCTGCGGCCGACGATCGACAGGTAGTCGTCGGGCGCGGCGCGGCCGGCGGACTCGCCGCCCCAACGGCCCACGTCGCCCGTCTTGAACCAGCCGTCTCCCGTGAATTCCTCGCGGGTCTTTTCGGGCATGCGCCAGTAGCCCGAGAACACATTGGGGCCGCGCACCTGCACGTTGCCGATCTCGCCCGCCGCAAGCGGCTTGCCGGCATCGTCGACCACGCGGACCTGCACGCCGGGCAAGGCGCGCCCGACGGTGCCGGCCAGACGCTCGCCCAGCGCGGGGTCGTAGGGATTGGACGTCAGCATGACGGTCTCGCTCATGCCGTAGCGCTCAAGAATGGGGTGGCCGCTGCGTTCCTTGAAGTCCGAGAACGTCTCGGCCAGCAGCGGCGCCGAGCCCGAGATAAAGAGGCGCATGTTGGCGCACACGTCGCGGTTGAACCGCGGATCGGCCAACAGGCGCACGTAGTACGTCGGCACGCCCATCATCACGGTGCTCTGCGGCAGGTAATGCAGCGCCTGGTCGGCGTCCAGCTTGGGCAGCCAGATCATCCGGGCGCCCGCCAGCAGCGCGCCATGCGAGGCCACGAACAAGCCGTGCACATGGAAGATCGGCAGCATGTGCAGCAGCACGTCGTCCTCGCGCCAGCCCCAGTATTCATGCAGGGTGCGCGCATTGGCCGCCAGGTTGCCGTGCGAGAGCATCGCGCCCTTGCTGCGGCCCGTGGTGCCCGAGGTGTACAGGATCGCGGCCAGGTCGTCCGGCTTGCGTTGAACCGTCTTGAAGGTTTGCGGCAGGCTGCCGGCGGCGTCCAGCAGCGTGCCGGTGCGGTCCTCGTCCAGCGTGAAGACGTGCGGGCAGCCGGCCTTGTCGGCGGCGCGCTTGACCCAGTCCAGGTTCTTGCTGGCGCACACGACGACGGACGGCTCGGCGTTGCCCAGGAAGTATTCGATCTCGGATTCGCGGTAGGCGGTGTTCAGCGGCAGGTACACCAGGCCCGCGCGCAGCGTGGCCAGGTACAACAGCAGCGCCTCGGGCGACTTCTCGACCTGCACGGCCACACGCGCGCCGTCGGGCAGGTCCAGCGATTGCAGCAGGTTCGCCAGGCACGCGGTCGCGCGTTCGATGTCGTCCCAGGTGTATTGGAGGTCGGGCGTTTCCAGCGCGACTTTGCTGCGGTCTTTGGGAAAGCCGCCTTGCAGGACAGCGTATAGGTTGGCGTTGCTCACCTGTCTAGTCTCCGGAAAAGGAAGGGTCTTCGCCGGCCAGGAAGGCACGCACGCCTTCTCTGTGGTCCCGGCTTTCGGCATAGGAGAAATAATCCTGGTACTCGTCCTCGGTCAAGGCCGCGCCCGTGGCGAGCCTGGCGGACAAGCGCTTATTAATGCGGGCGGCCAGCGGCGCGCCCTGGGCGATGCGGTCGGCGCTGCGACGGGCCGCTGCCGCGACCTCGCCATCGTCGACGATGCGGGTCAACAGGCCCAGGCCGCGCGCCTCGTCGGCGCCGAACACACGGCCTTCCAGCAGGATGGCCAGCGTCGCCGCCCGGCCGGCCAATGCCAGCAGGCCGCGCATTTCGTCCGGGGCCATCGGAAAGCCCAAGCGGTTGATCGGCACGCCGAAGCGGGCCGATGCGCCGGCGATGCGCAGGTCGCATTGGCAGGCGATTTCCAGCCCGCCGCCCACGCACACGCCCTCGATCTGGGCGATCACGGGTTGCGGGCATTGGGCAACGGCCTGCAGGGCGGGGGCCAGGATCTCGCGGTGATAGCGCTGCACACCGGCCAGATCGGCGCGCTCGGCGGGAAACTCGCGGATGTCGGCGCCGGCCGCGAAATTGCCGCCCTCGCCGCGCAGGATCACGCAGCGCACGGCATCGTCCTGCGCGATGCGCGTGAAGACCTCGCGCAGTTCGCGCCACATGCCGACCGTGATCGCGTTCAGGCGTCCCGGATGCGACAGCGTCACCCAGGCCAGATGCCCTTCGCGCTCAAGCCGCACACGGTCTTGGCCTTGGCCATGGCCAGCCACGTTCTCAGTCATGTCCCCTGCCCTCGTTGTTGTTGTTGATGGAATCCGCCGCCGTGTTTCCGGCGGTCAGGCCACGCGCCCCACGCCGCGGCTGATCTGCGGCTTGCCGTCGTTCAGGCGCTGAAGGTTGGTGTCCAGTTCGTCCAGGTCATACAAATAATTGACCATCATGGCGCACGATTGCTTCAGGCCCTTGGGAGACGTATCCGCCGCCCAATTCAACCGCTCGATGCGCGCGCCGTTGCCCAGGTGAAACCGCGCCACCGGGTCCACCGGCAGGCCGTTCTTCATGGATTGCAGATAGCAGGCCGCCAGCCGGAATCCGGCGCGCTTGACGACGTCGGGCGCCTTGCCCTGCGCGGCCTTGGCCAGCCGCGCGACCCACCGCTGACCGTCCGGCACGCCCTCGCGGTTGCGGTCCTTGGCGCGGGTCTTGTCTTCGCGCACGATGGCCTCGACCGCCTGTGCGTCCTGCTTGCCCAGCCAGTCGGTGAAGCCCGGGATGGGCGACAGCGTGGCAAAGGCCTTCAGCTTGGGCAGCTCTTCCAGCAGCTGCTCGACCACCCGCTTGAGCAGGAAGTTGCCGAAACTGATGCCCTTCAGGCCGGGCTGCGTGTTCGAGATCGAATAGAAGATCGCCCAGCGCGCCTTGTCCAGGTCTTGCGGCGGCAGCGTGCTGTCCAGCAACACCTGCACGTTGTCGGCCATCTGGCTGGCAAAGGCCACTTCCACGAAGATCAGCGGCACGCCCGGCATCTGCGGATGGAAATAGGCGTAACAACGGCGATCGGGCGCGACGCGGTGGCGCAGGTCGTCCCAGGACTTGATCTCGTGGACGGCCTCGTAAAGGATCAGCTTTTCCAGCAGCGATGCGGGAGAGTCCCAGGTCAGCGGGCGCAGTTCCAGCAGACCCACGTCGAACCAGGCCGACAAGAGGCCCTCCAGTTCCTTGTCCAGCGACTGGATGCCCGCCACCTGCTTGCGCCAGCGCAGCATGTCGGCGCGCAATTCAACCAGGAAGCGCAGGCCCTGCGGCTGGGCGTTGAATCGTTTGAAGAGCCGCACGCCTTCGCCGCCCTCACCCGCGTAAGTGGCGCGGATCTGCGCCAGCGCGGCCAGCATCAGGCGGCGGTCCTTGCCGTCGGCCGCCGAGTACTGCTCGCACCAGCGGCGCGCCAGCTTGTTGGCGGCGACGTCGGTCAGACGCGCCTCGAACAGGCGGCGGACTTCCGACTCGCTGGGCAGGCGGCCGCGATCCCACAGCCGGCCCAGCCGGGTGATCAGGCTGGCGCTTTCGGCCGCGGCGGCGGCGTCGACGACATCGGCCTCGGGCTCAGGCGTGCGTGCGCCGCGCGCGGGCGCGAGATTGGCGGGTGCGGACATGGGCGGGCTCCTCGATGACGATGGGATCGGACGGCGCCGCATCGGCGGCGTCTTCGTTGCTGAGAACGCGCAGCGCTTCAAGCTGACGCATCAAATGGGTGTGCGCCAGCGCCTGCGCGGCGTCGGAATCGTGGGCCTTCAGGGCCTCGAAAATGGCAAGGTGTTCGGCGCAGGACTGGTCGATGCGGCCGGGCCGGGACAGGCTGCGATGGCGCGACAGGCTCAGGACCTTGCGCAGGTTGCCGACCATGTCGGACAGCCATTGGTTGCCGGCCAGTGCCTGGACGGCTTCGTGAATGAGGTAATTGGTCTTGTAGTAGGCGTCGATGCGGCCGGCCTTGGCATGACCGGCCAGCGCGGCGTGCAGCGGTTCCAGCTCGGCCAGTTGGGCATCGGTGGCCTTGCGCGCGGCCTCGAAGGCGCAGCGCCCTTCCAGCATCGCCATCAGCGGGAAGATGTCTTCCAGATCTTGCGCCGACAGCTCGTTCACGAAGCAGCCGCGGCGCGGCTCCAGCCGAACCAGCCCTTCCGTTGCCAGCACTTTCAGCGCCTCGCGCAGCGGCGTGCGCGAAATGCCCATTTCGCCGGCCAGCCGCAATTCGTCGATCCACTCTCCGTTGCGCAGTGACCGCGCGTGGATCATGCCGCGCAGGCGGTCCGCGACTTCCAGATACAAGGCTTGCCGGACGATGGGATGGTTCATGGGCAGGCGGCGCGGGAAACGCCGTAATTCATAATTATGAATAAGCCGATGATAGACCCGGGATCGGAGAAAGGTAAACCCCCGGGAGACTCGGGACCTTCCCTAACAAAGCGCGACTCGGAAGGTAAAAGCTGCCACGCCACCACGGAACACCGCAACCGAACCGAAATAGGACTGAATTAAGCCTACAATCAGTCCGATCGCGTCTACGATTTCGGAGTGCAACTCATGAAATACTCCACTCAAGTGAAGCCTATCTCGTACCTCAAAAGTCACACTGCGGAGATCGTGACCACGCTGACCGAAACTCGTGAGCCCATGCTCATCACGCAGAACGGAGAGGCCAAACTCGTCGTCATGGATGTACGCAGCTTCGAGGAGCAGGAGCAAGCCATGGCCCTCCTGCAACTGCTGGCGGGCGGCCGAAAAGACATCGAAGAAGGACGCGTCATTCCGGCCACGGACGTATTTGCGCAGATTGAAGCGATGGATCGGGATGATTCGGAATGAACCGAACGGTGGTTTTTCTGAAGACGGCCGCAGAAGATCTTTACGAGATCCGCCGCTATATCAGAAAAAACTTTTCTCAGCAGGTCTGGCTCGACTCATACGCCCGGATCAAAAATGCCATTCTGAATCTCGAACAATTCCCGCACGCCGGACACTCCCTCCCGGAGCTGCCCGCAACACATTTCCTGCAAATTATCGCGGTCAAGAACCGGGTCATTTATGAAGTTGTCGCGGACAAGGTGTATATCCACCTTATCTGCGATAGCCGACAGGACTTGAAGATCAAACTTGCCCGCCGGCCACTCAGGACGCTGCATCCCTGACTTCAAAAATGCAAAACGCCGTCCACCGCATGCCGCGTCAGCGAGCGCGCCCAGCGGCGAGCGGGTAGCCCGTACTTGCCTTCCACCACCTCGGCGCGGGCCAGCAAGTCAGCGGGCGTGATCGCCAGGCTGGGGCCGGAAAAAGCCAAAACGATCTGATTGCCGGCCTCGACTTCGGGCAGCAGCACGATGCGGTCATCGAACGCCTTGGACAGGTTGTCGATGTTCTTGCCGAAGCTTTCGTGCCGGCCAAAAAGGTTCACCGCCAGGATGCCGACCTCGCCCAGCACGCGGCGGCAGTCGCGGTAAAACTTCACGCTGTCGCGCACCGGCCCTTCGGCGGCGGCGTCGTACAGGTCCACCATCAGCACGGGGCAGCGTCCGGCATTCAGCGGGTCGGCTACCCAGGCGCCGGCGTCGGTGTGTTCGACCTGCAGCCGGTTGGCGCCCGGCAGGCGGAAGAACATGTGGCAGGCAGCAGTCACGCGCGGGTTCCATTCCACGGCCAGCAGCGGGCTGCGCGTGTGCTTGGCGCAAAAGCGCGCCAGCGAGCCTGCGCCCAGGCCCAGCATGCCGATGGCCTCTTCCTTCGGCGGCTCCAGGAACAGCAGCCACGCCATCATCTGCGCGGTGTACTCCAGCACCAGCGCAGACGGATTCTTGATGTGCATCGCGCCCTGCACCCATTCGGTGTTGAAGTGCAGATAGCGCACGCCGTCCACTTCGGAAAGCGTCGGCTGGTCGAGTTCGGAGGGAAAGTTGGATTTGTGCATGGGCGCGATTGTAGGCCCGCGGCCAGCCTCTTCGGCTACGCCGCCGCTTCCCAGATGCGTTCCAGCAGATCGGGGCCCGGCACCTCGGCCTCCAGGCTGGCATCCAGCCGCAACACGCGCTTTAGGTAAAGATGCGCATCGCATTCCCACGTGACTCCCAGCGCGCCGTGGACCTGTATGGCGTTTTGCGCGACGCGCCGGCTGGCCTGCCCGG
Source organism: Achromobacter mucicolens (assembly GCF_029866465.1). Taxonomy (NCBI): domain Bacteria; kingdom Pseudomonadati; phylum Pseudomonadota; class Betaproteobacteria; order Burkholderiales; family Alcaligenaceae; genus Achromobacter; species Achromobacter mucicolens. Next base: position 3,621,812 of record NZ_CP123364.1, read on the forward strand.
CCAGCAGCGGCGCGAACAGGCAATCGCGCGGCGCGGACGCCGCGCCGGTATCCAACGCGGCCGCGGCTGCCCACCCCGCAAGCCGCGCGTCGTCCAGCGCCATCCAGTCCTCGGCCAGACGATGCTTGATTGCCTGATTGGCGCCGATGGCGCGGCCGAACTGCTGGCGTTCGCGGGCATATGCCGTGGCGATATCCAGCGCCGCCGACGCCGCGCCCAGCATTTCGGCAGCGCGCAGCACGCGCAAGCGCGTGCGCAGAACCTCCCACGTGCCGGGATCGGTTTCGATATCCGCGCTGGCCACGACGTGCGGGTTGGCCGCGACCGCGACGGGCATCGTGGGATCCAGGCCGCCCACGCCGCGCACGGGCGACAGCAGCATCAGGCGCAATGACGCCGCGCCCGTCTTACGCACGGCCAGTGCGCGCACGTCGTCGCACGCGCCTTCGATGAAGGCCGACCCGTCGGGACGCAGGGCCGCGTCGGCATACCAGGTGTCACCCGCCATCATGCCGCCGGTCCACCCGGCGGGCACGCCCCGTGCGTGGCACAGCGTGGGCAGCAACGCCATGTTGGCCACGAGCGGCAGGCTCAGCAGATGACGGCCCGCCTCCTCGGCCACGATCCAGGCCTCGCGCATGCCCAACCCCAGCCCGCCGTGGGTATCGGGCGCAAGCAAGGCCGGCCAGCCCTGCTCCGCCAGGTCGCGCCACAGGGCATGGCGCGCCGCCGTGTCCTGCCCGATTGCGGCGCGCGCCACGGCCACGGGATGGCGCTGCGACAGGAAACGTTGCGCGGCATCGCGCAACATGCGCTGGTCTTCACTGAGATGCAGATTCATGAGGCGTCAGGCCTTGGGCAGGCCGAGCATCTGCTCGGCAATGATGTTGCGCTGGATCTCGGACGTGCCGGCCAGGATGGTTTCGGCGCGCGACCACAGATAAGCGTGCGTCAGTTGCGCGGCGCGCGCATCGGCGGCGTCCACGCCCAGGCTGGCGTCTTCGCCCAGCAGTTGCAGGGACAGCTCGAGCAGACGCTGGTGCGCCTCGCTCCAGTGGATCTTGGTGGACGACCCTTCCGGTCCAGGAGGATCGCCGCGCATCGCGCCCGCCAGCGCGCGCTGTGACTTGAGCGCCAGCACATGGCTGTCGGCGGCCAGCCGCGCCCACCGGTGGCGCACCGGCGCCGACGAGGCGGGCGTGCGCCCATGAGCGTCGGGCTGCAAGGCCAGCTCGCGCACCTGCCGCAGTTCCTGCGCAAAGCGCACGAGCCGAGGAATGAAATACGTGCCGCGCTCGAAGCTGGCGGCGGCCATGGCGATTCGCCAGCCCTGGTTCAATTCGCCCAGCAGCGCGTCCTGCGGCACAAAGACGTCATCGAAGAACACCTCGCAGAATTCGGCCTCGCCCGTGATCTGCCGGATGGGTTCCACGCGCACGCCCGCGCTGCGCATGTCCACCAGCAGGAAGCTCAACCCCTTGTGCCTGGGCGCGTCGGGATCGGTGCGCGCCAGCACGAAGCACCACTGCGCCCGGTCCGCGAACGACGTCCAGATCTTGTGGCCGTTCAGGCGAAAGCCGCCCGGCTCGGCCTGCGCCCGCGTGCGCACGGCAGCCAGGTCGGACCCCGCGCCCGGCTCCGAATAGCCCTGGCACCACACCTCGCGATTTGTCAGGATGCCAGGCAGAAAGCGCTGTTTCTGCGCCTCGGTGCCAAAATGCAGCACGGTGGGCGCCAGGATGCCGTGGCCGATCAGGTTCACACCCAGCGGCGCGCCGCAACGGGCGTGCTCTTCATGAAAGACCGCCTGGCGCGACAAGGGCAGCGCCTTCCCGCCGTAAGCCTGCGGCCAGCCCAGCCCGGACCAGCCGTTTGCGCACAGCGTGTCTTCCCAGGCGCGCCGGTAGTCCAGGTTGCGCGGATCGGCGCCCCCGGGCCACGACTGCGCAAAGCCGGCGTAGGCCGCGTCGAGCCAGCGGCGCAGGTCGCGCCGGAACGCTTCGTCTTCCTGCGCCGCGCCGTCCTGCGCGGCGGTTTCCAGCCTCGTCATGCGGTCACTCCAGCCGGATGTTCGAGTCGCGCGCGACCTTGGCCCACGTCGCCACATCCTGCTGGATGAACGCGCCGAAGGCCTTGGGGTCGCTGCCGATGATGTCCAGCCCCAGATCCACGAACTGTTTTTTGACCTCGGGCTGCTGCAGGATCTGCGCGATGTTCTGGTAGAGCTTGTCGATCACCGGCTGCGGCGTGCGCGCCGGCGCCACCAGGCCCAGCCACGGCATGGCCGAATAGCCGGGCAGGCCGGAGGCGTCCACCGTCGGCAGCTCGGGCACCGAGGCCGACGGCTTGGCGGTCGTAACCGCCAGGGCGCGCAGCTTGCCGTCCTTGACGAAGGGGCCGGACGAGGCCCACGCGTCGAACATCACCTGCAGGCGTCCGGCCACCAGATCGTTAAGCGCCGGCGCGCTGCCCTTGTAAGGAATGTGCGCCATCTGGACCCCGGCCATGCTGTTGAAAAGCTCGGCCTCCAGGTGCGTTGAACTGCCCGTGCCGACCGAGCCGTAGCTGACCTTGCCCGGATTGGCCTTCAGGTAGGCGATGAGCTCGCCAACGTTCTTGGCCGGCACCGACGGATGAACGCCCAGCACGTGCACCACCGACGCCACCTGCGAGATCGGCGCAAAGTCCTTGATCGGGTCGTAGTTGACCTTGGCGTAGATGCTGGGCGCGATTCCCAGCGAGGACGCGGCCATCAGCAACGTGTAGCCGTCCGGTTCTGCGCGCGAGACATAGTCGGAGGCGATCATCGTGCCGCCGCCCGGCTTGTTCTCCACGATCACCGGCTGGCCCAGCCTGCCGCTCAGTTTTTCCGCCAGCAGGCGGCTCATGATGTCGGTCGCGCCGCCAGGCGAGAACGGCACCACGATGCGCACGGGGCGGCTGGGGTAGTTGTCCTGGGCGTGGGCGGCGCCGGTGATGCCCATGCAAGCCAGTGCGACGCCGGCCAATGCTTTCTTGATCATGCTTGTCTCCTCCTGGGGGGTGCGCGATCGCGCTACGGGGTTGCGGGCAGGATCAGGGCGTCCAGCACCGCGACGCCCTGCCCTGCCTCTTTGATAAGCAGTGGGTTCACTTCGATCTGAGACACGTGCGCGGGCGCGGCCAGCAAGGCGTTGCCGATCGCCACGATGCGCTGGCACGCCGCCGCCACGTCGCCGCGCGGCTTGCCGCGAAAGCCGTCCAGCAACGCAAACGCCTTGAGTTCGCGCAACATCTGCAAGGCGATGTCCTCGTCCACAGGCAAGAGGCGGTGGCTGGTGTCCTGGTAGATTTCGGTCAGCACGCCACCCAGCCCAACGGTCAGCACCGGCCCGAAGACCGGATCGCGCGTGGCGCCGACGATGATCTCGGCGACGCCACGTTCCATCTTCTGGACCATCACGCCGTCGATGCGCGCGCCCGGCTGCGCGCGGGCGGCCGCCTGCGTTACGTCCGCCCAGGCCGCGCGCACTGCCTCGTCGTCCGCCAGGTTCAGCGCAACGCCGCCAGCCTCGGTCTTGTGGGCAATGTCGGGACTCAGGACTTTCACGGCGACGGGATAGCCCACTCGGCGCGCATCGCGCACCGCCTCGTCCGCGCTGCGCGCCACCCCGCTGGCGGCCTCGGGCACACCGAACGCGGCCACGTAGGCGCGCGCCTGCGCCTCGTTGCACGGCAAGGCCGGCACGGCCACCGTGTCCAATACTGGTTGATCCGCCTGGCGCCGGATGGCGCGGGCTTCGCACCACAACAGATAGGGCGCCAGCGCGGCCACGGCCAGCCCAAGGTCCTCGAACACCGCCACTTCGGCCTCGCGCAGCGCCGCACGGCTTTGCGCCAGGCCCGTGTCGATGGCCACGAACAAACGCCGGTGCTGGCGCGATGCCTCGGCCAGCGCGTCGGCCATGCGGTCAAGCATGTAGCCGGGCGCATACACGACCACCACGTCGATGGCGTCCGACGTTCCCAGCGCCTGGAGCACGGTGCGCACGAACGCCGGATCGTTGACCACATTGCCGGTGACGTCCACCGGATTGCCCACCATGCCGTAGTCGGGAATTCCCCCGCGCAGCACCTCCTGCAGGTCCGGCGGCAAATCGGGCAGCGACAGCCCCGCACCGATGAACTTGTCGGCCAGGATGGCGCCCAGCGCACCCGACATCGTCAAGACGGCCACGCGCTTGCCTGCCGCGCGGTGCCGCAGCGTCGCCAGGCTGGCCAGATGCGCCATCTGCGCGAAGTCCGTGGCCTCGATGACGTTCAGTTGCCGGAACGCCGCCGCATACACGCGGCGATCGCCGGCCAGCGCAGACGTGTGCGACTGCACCGCCTGCGCGCCTTTGTCGGTGGCGCCCGCCTTCAGCGCAATCAGCAGCTTGCCGCGCCGTTCGAGTTCGCGGCACGCCTGCACGAAGCGGCCCCCATCGCGCAGCTGTTCGATGTAGCCCAGCACGATCTCGGTCTGCGGATCGGCCGCCAGATATTCCAGATACTGCGAAAAATCCAGGCAGGCCTCGTTGCCCGTGTTGATGAAGTGCGAGAACGGCAGCCCCACACGGCGCGCGATGGCGTACACCGCGGCGCACACGTTGCCGCTCTGCGTCAGCAGGCTGACCGACCCCGGCCCGTCCTGCGCGGGCGCAGTCTTGAAAACCGAGGCAAAGGCGGTGTGCGCCTGCGTATTCAGGTTCGCAAACCCCATGCAGTTCGGGCCGGCAACCGCCATGCCGCTTTCCGCCACAAAGGCTTCCAGCTCGGCCTGCAGGCGGGCGCCCTCGCCGCCCGCCTCGGCAAATCCCGCGGCATAGACGATGGCAGCGGGAATGCCCTTGGCGTGACAGCGGCGCAGCATGGGCGTTACCTCCGCCGCCGCGATGGCCAGCACCGCCAGGTCCACCGGCTCGGGCACGGCTTCGATGTCAGGCCAGCAACGCAGGCCAAAGACTTCCTGGTACTTCGGGTTGACGGGATAGATGCCGCCTTCAAAGCCAAAGCGGGTCAGCAATTCGAGCGGCATGCCGCCGATCCTGCCCGGATTGCCGCTGGCGCCGATCATGGCGATCGAACGGGGATTAAGCAACGGTTCAAGGCGGGACGTCATGCGGTTTCACCCGTCTTTCCCGAGACCGCGCCGGACTGTCCGGCCGCCTCGCGCGCATCGCGGGCAGGCAGGTCCTTGTTGCGCTGGATGGCCTGGGCCAGGCCTCGCTGGCGCACCGCCTGGAATTCCTCGGTAAGGTGAGAGAGCTGATGCGTGTCGAAATGCGCCGACAAGGCCGTGCGAAAGCCCTGCGCGTCGGCCGTGCGATTGAGCGAACGCTTCAGGAGGCGCAGCCCGAAGGGCGGTGCCTGCGCAATGCGCTGCGCCAGTTCAAATGTCGCAGCCTCCAGATCCGCCTCGGGCACCACCCGGTTGACCATGCCGATGCGCAGCGCTTCCTCGGCGCCGACCTTTTCGCCGGTGTAGAGCATTTCCTTGGCCTTGCGCAGCCCCATCACCCAGGGATGGATCAGCACCTCGGTGGCGGCCGCGGCCAGGGTATGCCCCACCGGGTCAGAAAAGTACGCAGTGTCGGCGCACACCACCAGGTCGCACATGTTGGCGATCATGAAGCCGCCGGCCACGCACGCGCCCTGCACCTGCGCCACGACGGGCTTGGGAAAGTCCCAGATGCGCAGGCAATAGCCGTAGTAGCGGCGCGACTCGTACGCCCAGCGTTCCTCGACGGTAAAGTCCGCGCGCTTGGCCTGCGCTTCCTTCAGGTCGTGCCCGGCCGAGAAATGCGCGCCACGGCCGGCCAGGATCACCACCCGGATGTCGTCGTCCTCTTCAGCACGCGCCAGCGCGTGGTCCAGCTCGTCCAGCATCTGCTGGCTTTGCGCGTTGCGCGCGGATTCGCGGGCCAGGCTGATGCGGCATACCGCGTCAAACCGTTCGACGGCCAGGGTGGCGTATTCCATGGTCTCCTCGTCCTTGTAATGCCGCGCCATCGAATGCGGCGCGATCGGCTGGATTGAATTAACGCACCACGAATCCTAAAATACAAAATATTCAATCAATTATTCCCACAATATGAACACGACAGGATCAACCGGGGGAACCCAGAGCATGCGCCGCGCGCTCGGCCTGCTGCGCGTGCTGGCGCAGCATCAGGAGGACGGCATCGATCTGCAGGGTGTGATGACCGCGACCGGCCTGGAGCGCTCCACCGCCCACCGCCTGCTCAGTTGCCTGCTGGAAGAACAATTCGCCGAACGCGACCGCGCCACCCGCCGTTATCGGCTGGGCGTGGATTCGATGCAACTGGGGTTTGCCGCCTTGCGCCGCACGCCGCTGCTGGACGCGCTGCGACCCTTCGCGCAGAAGCTCGCCCGCCTGTCGGGCGACACGGTCTTTCTGGTAATCCGCCAGGGCGACTACGCGCTATGCCTGCTGCGCGAGGCCGGCTCGTTCCCGGTCAAGGTTTTCACCATCGACCAGGGCGAGCGCCGCCTTCTTGGCGTGGGCGCGGGCGGCCTGGCGCTGATGGCGGCACTGCCCGACGAGGAGATCGCAGCGCTGTATGTCCGGCACGCCGCCAGCTACGCGCACATCCGCGTGTCCAGCACCGCGCTGATGAAGGCGGTCAGGCAGACCCGGGCCGCGGGTTACGCCGAGATCGTGGACACCATCACGCCGGGCGTGTCGGGCGTGGGCGTGGCGTTTCCCGTGTCCGAGCTGACGTGGGTGGCGTTCAGCTTTGGCGCCATCAGCAGCCGGCTCGACGCGCCCCGGCGCGCGCAGATGGGCGCCCTGCTGCACGCCGAGTGCCAGGCGTGGGCCAAGGACTACCTGGGTCAGGACGCCAAGTAAAAAGCCCGCAACGCCCCGGCGCTACCGGGACGTTGCGGGCTTGCGGCGCGAAAAGAATCAGATCCGTTCGAAGATCGCTGCGATCCCCTGGCCGCCGCCGATGCACATGGTGACCAGCGCATAGCGGCCTTGCACGCGCTGCAGCTCATGCAAGGCCTTGGTGGCGATGATGGCGCCGGTTGCGCCGATGGGGTGGCCCAGGCCGATGCCGCTGCCGTTCGGGTTCACCTTGGCCGCGTCCAGCTTCAGCTCGCGCGACACCGCGCAAGCCTGGGCGGCAAATGCCTCGTTCGCCTCGATGACGTCCAGCTGGTCGACCGTCAGGCCCGCGCGCTTGAGCGCCGCCTGGGTGGCGGGCACCGGGCCGATGCCCATGATGTCCGGGTCCACACCGGCGTGGGCGTAGGCGACCAGGCGCGCCAGCGGCTTGATGCCGCGCTTGGCCGCGACCGATGCGTTCATCAGCACCAGCGCGCCCGCGCCGTCGTTCAGGCCGGACGCGTTGCCCGCGGTGACCGTGCCGTTTTCCTTCTGGAACACCGGCTTCAGGCTGGCCAGGCTGTCGGCCGTGACGTCGCGGCGCACGTGTTCGTCGGTGTCGAACACGATCTCGCCTTTGCGCGACTTGATCTTCACGGGCACGATCTGGTCGCGGAAGTGGCCAGCATCGATCGCGGCCGCGGCGCGGCGGTGCGATTCCGCGGCCAAGGCGTCCTGGTCCTGACGGTTGATGCCGAACTTTGCGGCCACGTTTTCCGCCGTGACGCCCATGTGCATCTTGCCGAACGGGTCGGACAGCGCGCCGGTCATCATGTCCAGCATGACGCTGTCGCCCATGCGCGCGCCCCAGCGCTGAGCCGGGGCGATGTACGGCGCGCGGCTCATGCTTTCGGCGCCAGCGCCCACGGCGATGTCGGCGTCACCCAGCATGATCGACTGCGCGGCCGACACGATGGCCTGCAGGCCCGAGCCGCACAGCCGGTTGACGTTGAAAGCGGGCGTTTCCTTGGAGATGCCGGCATTCATGGCGGCCACGCGCGACAGGTACATGTCGCGCGGCTCGGTGTTGATGACGTGGCCGACGGCCACATGGCCCACTTCGTCGCCCGAGACGCCCGCGCGTTCCAGCGCGGCGCGGATGACGGTGGCGCCCAGATCGCAGGGCGGCACATCCTTGAGCGCGCCGCCGAAATCTCCGATGGCGGTGCGGACGGCCGAAGCGACGATGACTTCATTCATGGTGTTTCCTCCTTGTGGTGCGTTTTGAGTCGCGCGATGCGTTGCTTGAAGTGCGGTCCATCATACTGCCGGGCCGCGGCGCCCGCGTTTCGGCCGCCGATACCGAAGCCGTATCGGAAAGGCAAAAAATACTATTGGACAGCGTTCGACGCGTTCCCCGATAGTGGCCACCGGCGCCCCTTGCGGCGCCTTTGTCCGACCCGGAGCGCCCGATGATCGATACGCTGGAACTGACTGCCATTCCCCCCGAGGACGAAGCCTTGCGCGCCGAGGTGCGCGCCTTCCTGGCCGATGCGCTGGACGGGCTGGAGCCCGATGAGCGCGCGCGCTCCTGGATGGGGTTTGACGCCGGATTCAGCCGCCAGCTTGCCGAACGCGGCTGGCTGGGTCTGACGTTGCCGCGCGAATACGGCGGCGCGGCGCGCGGCCAATTCGCGCGGTTCGTGCTGTCCGAAGAATTGCTGGGCGCGGGCGCGCCCGTGTCTGCGCACTGGATCGCGGACCGCCAGAGCGCGCCCCTCATCCTGAAGTACGGCACGCCGGCGCAACGGGATTTCTACCTGCCGCGCATCTGCGCCGCGCAGGCCTTCTTCTGCATCGGCATGAGCGAACCGGGCTCCGGTTCGGATCTGGCCAGCATCCGCACGCGGGCCGAGCCCGATGGCGGCGGATGGCGCCTGAACGGCAGCAAGATCTGGACGACCAACGCGCACCGCTCGCACTACATGATCGCGTTGGTGCGCACCTCGGGCACCGTGGACGATCGGCATCAGGGGCTGTCGCAGGTCATCGTGGACCTGTCGCTGCCCGGCGTGTCGGTGCGGCCGATCGAAGATCTGGCGGGCGACGCGCATTTTTCGGAAGTGTTCTTCGACAACGTGGCCTTGCCGGCCGATGCGCTGATCGGCGAGGAAGGCGCGGGCTGGGCGCAGGTCAATGCGGAACTGGCCTTCGAGCGCAGCGGCCCCGAGCGCTTGTACTCCAGCATCGCGCTGCTGGAATGCTGGCTGGCGCACTGCCGCGAGCACGACGCCGACGCCGCAAGCCGCGCCACGCTGGGCGCCATCCTGTCGCAGATGGCGGTGCTGCGCGCCATGTCGCTGGCGGTTGCCGGCAAGCTGGCCGCCGGCCTGAGTCCCGCCACGGAGGCGTCGCTGGTCAAGGACCTGGGCACCGAGCTTGAACAGGCCATCCCGCGCATTATCGGCGATACGCTGGGCCGGCATCCGGACCGGCCCGTGCCCCTGCCGCTGCTGCGTACGCTGGCGTATCTGGAACAGGTTGCGCCCACCTTTTCGCTGCGCGGCGGCACCCGTGAAATCCTGCGCGGGATCATCGCCCGCGGACTTGGCCTTCGATAAGGACGACCGCCATGGACAACATTTTTGGCGATGCCGCCGAACGCCTTTTTTCCCAGACCTGCACGCCCGAGGTAATCCGCCGGACCGAACAGGGCCAGCCGCCCGCCGCCGCGTGGCAGGCCTGCGAGGACGCGGGCTTTGCGGACGCGCTGGTTCTGGAAGCGCACGGCGGCGCGGGCCTGGGCCTCGCAGACGCGCTGCCGGTCGTGCTGGCGGCGGGCCGGCACCTGTGCCCCTACCCCATTGCCCACACCCTGCTCGCGCGCGCCTGGCTAAGCCGCGCGCAGCGCCCGCAAGCGGCCGGGTCGATCGCGCTTGCGCCGCATGGCCTTGCCATCGATGGCGGACGCATCGCCGGCGTCAGTGTGGCCTGGGCGCGCAGCGCCGACTACGTGCTGGCGGGCATCGGCGGCCAGACCTGGCTGCTGCCCATGCAGGCGGCGCGCGTCGAACCAAACGGCGTGCACGGCAGCCTGGACGGCGGCGCGTCGTGGGCGCTTGGCGACGCCGAACGTATCGAGGGGCCCGCGCCGCTGGACACGCTGGCAGCCGCCGCCTATGCCGGCCTGATCGCCGGCGCGATGGACCGGGTGCTGGCGATGACGCTGGCGTACGCCAACCAGCGCGCGCAGTTCGGCAAGCCCATCGGCCGCTTTCAGGCGGTGCAACAGCAGATCAGCGTGATGGCCGAACAGGTGTGGGCCGCCCGCATGGCGGCAGAGCTGGCCTTTCAAGGCGACGACGGCCTGCCCCGCCCCTTGCTTGCCGCGTTGGGCAAGGCCCGCGCAAGCCAGGCCGTGCCGCAGGTGGCCGACATCGCGCACGCGGTGCACGGCGCCATCGGCGTCACCGAGGAATACGACTTGCAGCTTTACACCCGCCGGCTGCGCGATTGGCGGCTGGCGGCGGGATCGGAAGCCCACTGGCACGAGCGCATCGGGGCGGACGCGATCGCCAGCGGGGCCGATGCGCTGACCTACCTGCGCACGGCGTTGTACGCCCGGCCAGCCGCCTAGCCCCGCCATGCGTTTCGCGACAACAACGCGAAACCACGCGTCGCGCTTGCGGCAATCCCGCAGGCAGGCTTAGGATGGAGCATGGTTCGTTTCGGGAGCACATCGTGAAGACAGTTGCTGAGCTTCTCAGGGAAAAGGCCAATCACGCCGTCGTGACGGTTTCTCCGGATTCGTCGGTCTTTGACGCGATCAAGACGATGGCCGACCGCGGCATCGGCGCGGTGGTGGTGGTGGAAGGCGACGTGGTGCTGGGCATGCTGACCGAACGCGACTACGCGCGCAAGATCGTCCTGCAGGACCGCTCATCGCGCACGACCAAGGTGCGCGACATCATGACGGACTCGGTCTACTACGTCGGTCCCGCCGACACGCGGGAACACTGCATGGCGATGATGACCGAACGGCATTTCCGCCACCTGCCCGTCATCGACAACGACAAGCTCATCGGCCTGCTGTCCATCGGCGACCTGGTCAAGGACGTGATGAGCGAGCAGAAGTTCATCATCCACGAACTGGAACGCTACATCACGGGCGAACGGGGTTAAAGACGCAAGGCGTGGCCGGCCGCGCCTAGCCGGCCGCACCTAGCCGGCCGCCAACATTCTCGACGCGGGGACGATCAGGCCCAGGCCGGCGGCCAGCAGCAGCACGAACACCATGCGCTTGACCGTCTTCATCGAATTCTCGGTGCTGTAGCGGCGCGCGAACCACGTCACGCCAATCACGACCGGCAGCGCCTGCACGCTCATCCAGAACGATGACGCCATGAAGGCGCCCTGTCCGGTCACGAGCGCAAGCCGCACCGTGGCGTTGAGGGAAAAGAGGATCAAGAGGCTGTTGCGGATGGTGGCCAGCGGCAGCGGCTGGCGGTACAGGTGATAGACCATGGGCGGACCGGCGCTGGAAAACAGGCCGCCCAGCACGCCCGACACCCCGCCGAAAAACACGCTGGACGTGCGCGATGACAACTGCGCCAGCGGCTGGGTGCGCGTCACCAGCAAGATGGCGCAGGCCAGGATGGTGACGCCAAGCAGCAGTTGCAACAGCACCGCCATGGATCCGCTGATCCACGTCAGCGCGGCCACGCCCACCCCCACGCCGGCCAGGCTGCTGACCGCGGCGGGCGTCAGCAGGGACCAGTTCACCTGCGGTCTGGCGCGCAGCAACGTGACACCTGCGTTGACCAGCGACAGCACGCTGACCACGTTGGCGACCTCGGCGACCGAGGCCAGCTGAAACACGCCCGACAGGCCCAGCAGCACCAGCCCAAACGCAAAGCCCGTCATCGTCTGGGCATAGGTGGCAAGCGCCACGCAGGCCAAAAACAGCAGGTGTTGATCGATGCTCATGCGACGGGTGGAGCCAGACCTCGGCTCTGCCCGGCTGCGCGCCAGGGCGGCAGTGAGCGGATCGACGGGAAACGGCGTGGTAACAGGTTAACGAGTTAACGGGCTAATGCTTTTCGGCGGGAATGATAGCACCGGGGAAACGCGGTGATCCGGCCCCCGCCGCGCCGAATGCACACAGTTGGTCACAATCTGATGCGCTCATGCACCCCGGGCACGCCGCGCGACCGCTATCCTTGCCGCCCGGCTATCCCCTGCCGCCCGCCACCCCGACCTGGATCGCGCGGGCCTGCGTACCGAGAATGACGCCCAAACAGACCACCATCAATACGGTGACGCTGACCTGCTCCACCTGCGGCAGCGCCCAGTTCACCAAGCTGGACACCAACGAATACCAGTGCAGCCACTGCCACGCCGTCACGCTGGTCGAGGACAACGTGGCGCAGCGCCTGGAAAAAATCCTGCGCAACATCCAGAAGCCTCAGCCGGCGCCCATCAAGCCCGTGGCGCTCGTGGCGATCTCGGTGGCGGTCCTGGCCGCGGTGATCGTCCCCCTGGTCGTCTCCACGCTGGGTTCGCGCCCGTCATCCGCGCCCACCCGCATTGCCGAGCCGCCCATCGACGCTTCGCTGGTCAAGCTGACCGACGTGCAGGAAATCAAGACTCGCGGGCGCACCGAACTCGTCATGATCGTGCGCAACGAAACGGGCCGCAAGATCGACGTGCCGCGTGTGTCGGCATCGTTCTTCCAGGGCGACCTGTCGCTGGCCACCGTGTCGGGCTCGGCGCCCGCGCGCTCGCTGCAACCGGGGGAATACACGCCCCTGAAGATCTCGGCGCCGGACAAGGCGTTCAGCCGCTATGACCTGCAGGTTGCCACGCCGTCGCCGGCGCGTGGCAAGAACAACGACGTGGCCGCCAGCAAGGTGCAGCTCGTCCGCAACGACGGCACCTACCGACTGGTTGGCCTGATCCGCAACCAGGGCGTCCAGCCGGTCAGCAGCACGCAGATCACGGTCATGCTGTACGGCGCCGACGGCAGGCTGATCGGCACCGGCAACGGCTACGCCACCGCCAGCCCGCTGGCCCCGGATGCGTTGACGTCCTTTGACGTGCGCTGCGAGATGCTGCGCGACGGCGAGGTCGCCGCCTACGATTACATGGTGCAAAGTGAAAGCTGATCGCTCCCCCTCCCGGCGCCTGACGCGACCGGCCCTGGCCGCGCTGGCGCTGATCCTGTTTGCGGCGGGCGCCTACGCCGCCTGGAAGTTCACCGCCCTCGGGCCGCGCAGCCAGCCCCCCGCGCAAACCGCCGCCAAGGCCGCGCCGGCCGCGGCCGAACCGCCCGCCAGCCGCATCGTGCGCGTCAGCCCGGCCAACACGCGGGTGATCGACCATGTCCGTCTGACCACCGAGGAATTGCTGGACCCGGACTTCGCGCTGTTCGACGCCGGGGCGCTGAAGCTGTCGGCGCCGCGCCGCCTGCTCGACGAGATCGAACGGCCCGTGCTGTATGCGGAACTGGTCAACACCAGCAAGGAATACGTGGCGCTGTCGCCGCGCGCCGAGATCGCGGTGTTCGACGGTTCGCGCCCGCTCGATCTGCGCCAGTCCTGGAGCCTGCCGGCGTATCTGTATCCCGGCGAGCGCGTGCCCGTGGCGCTGACCGGTCGCGTGGAACGCTTTTCCGAGGTCAAGACGAACTGGCTGCCCGCCAAGCGCGCCGCCCTGCCCGGCCCGCGGCCGCAGCTTGCCGTGACCGTGGAAAACACCGAAGCCGCCATTGGCACCGGCACGCTGAACTTCACCTACCGCTTCCGTTACAAGTACGTGACGGTGCATGGCCGGGTGCGCAACGACAGCGAGCGCGAGGTCGAGAAGGTGCGCGTCTGGGTCAGCCTGTACGATGCCCAGGACCAGCTTACCGGCGCCACCTTCAAGGAATTGCGCGTGCCGCGCCTGCCGCCTGGCGACAGCGCGCCCTTCGAGGTCGAGGTCAAGCAGTACGGCGGCAATTTCACCCGGGTCGGGGTGGTCTACGACGCCACCGCGCCCTGATCTCCCGACTGAAAGACGTTTCCCCGGGGCGGCCATGCGGCCGCCCTTTTTCATGGCGCCTGGCCTGATATCCGCCGGTCAGCGCCGCCCCGCCCTCCCGGACGTCGCCGCCGAGCAACAGGCTATCGGGTCAAGTCTTATATAAGATATAAGACATTTGCTACCTGCCCCCACTTGCTTCTACAATTCCGGCCGACAACCCTTCTTCCAACCCGACTTTGAGCAGGCCTCACATGCTGGATACTTACCGCCAACACGTTGCCGAACGCGCGGCTCTGGGGATTCCCCCGCTGCCCCTTACGGCCAAACAAACCGCTGAACTGATCGAACTGCTGAAGAATCCGCCCGCTGGCGAGGAGCAGAATCTGGTCGAGCTGCTGACGCACCGCGTGCCGGCCGGCGTGGACGACGCCGCCAAGGTCAAAGCCTCCTATCTGGCCGCCGTGGCCCTGGGCAAGGAAGCTTGTGCGCTGATCAGCCGTGCCAAGGCGACGCAACTGCTGGGCACGATGCTCGGCGGCTACAACATTGGCCCGCTGGTCGACCTGCTGGATGATGCGGAAATCGGCACCATCGCCGCCGATGCGCTCAAGAAGACCCTGTTGATGTTCGACGCCTTCCACGACGTGAAGGAAAAGGCCGACAAGGGCAACGCCAACGCCAAGTCCGTGATGCAAAGCTGGGCCGATGCCGAATGGTTTACCAGCCGTCCGGAACTGCCGGAAAGCCTGACCATCACGGTCTTCAAGGTCCCGGGCGAAACCAACACCGACGACCTGTCGCCCGCCCCCGACGCCACCACCCGCCCCGACATCCCGATGCACGCCCTGGCGATGCTCAAGAACAAGCGCGACGGCGCCGCGTTCGAGCCGGAAGAAGACGGCAAGCGCGGCCCGGTCAAGTTCATCGAATCCCTGAAGGAAAAGGGCCACCTGGTCGCCTACGTGGGCGACGTGGTCGGCACGGGTTCGTCGCGCAAGTCGGCCACCAACTCGGTGCTGTGGTTCACGGGCGAAGACATCCCCTTCGTGCCGAACAAGCGCTTTGGCGGCGTGTGCCTGGGCAACAAGATCGCCCCGATCTTCTACAACACGATGGAAGACGCCGGCGCCCTGCCGATCGAGCTGGACGTGTCCAAGATGGAAATGGGCGACGTGGTCGAGCTGCGCCCCTACGAAGGCAAGGCGATCAAGAACGGTGAGGTCATCGCCGAATTCGAAGTCAAGTCCGACGTGCTGTTCGACGAAGTGCGCGCCGGCGGCCGCATTCCGCTGATCATCGGCCGCGGCCTGACCGCCAAGGCCCGTGAAGCCCTGGGTCTGCCGCCCTCGACGCTGTTCCGCCTGCCCAAGGATCCGGTCGACTCCGGCCGCGGCTTCACGCTGGCCCAGAAGATGGTCGGCCGCGCCTGCGGTCTGCCGGAAGGCCGCGGCATTCGTCCGGGCACCTACTGCGAACCGAAGATGACCTCGGTCGGCAGCCAGGACACCACCGGCCCCATGACCCGCGACGAACTGAAGGACCTGGCCTGCCTGGGCTTCTCGTCCGACCTGGTGATGCAGTCGTTCTGCCACACCGCCGCGTACCCCAAGCCCGTGGACGTCAAGACGCACCACACGCTGCCGGAATTCATCAGCACCCGTGGCGGCGTGTCGCTGCGTCCGGGCGACGGCGTCATCCACTCGTGGCTGAACCGCATGCTGCTGCCCGACACCGTCGGCACCGGCGGCGACTCGCACACGCGCTTTCCCATCGGTATCTCGTTCCCGGCCGGCTCGGGCCTGGTGGCCTTTGCCGCCGCCACGGGCGTCATGCCGCTGGACATGCCGGAATCGGTGCTGGTGCGCTTCAAGGGCAAGCTGCAGCCCGGCGTCACCCTGCGCGACCTGGTCAACGCCATTCCGCTGTACGCCATCAAGCAAGGTCTGCTGACGGTTGCCAAGCAAGGCAAGAAGAACATCTTCTCCGGCCGCATCCTGGAAATCGAAGGCCTGCCCGACCTGAAGGTCGAACAAGCCTTTGAACTGTCGGACGCTTCTGCCGAACGTTCGGCCGCCGGCTGCTCGGTGCGCCTGAACAAGGAACCGATCATCGAGTACATCAACAGCAACATCGTGATGCTCAAGTGGATGATCGCCAACGGCTACGAAGACGAGCGCACGCTGGGCCGCCGCATCAAGGCGATGGAAGCCTGGCTGGCCGACCCCAAGCTGCTGGAGCCGGATGCCGACGCCGAATACGCCGCGGTCATCGAGATCGACCTGGCCGACGTGCATGAACCCATCGTCGCCTGCCCGAACGACCCCGACGACGTGAAGACGCTGTCGGAAGTCGCCGGCGCCAAGATCGACGAAGTGTTCATCGGCAGCTGCATGACCAACATCGGCCACTTCCGCGCGGCGTCCAAGCTGCTGGAAGGCAAGCGCGACATCCCGGTCAAGCTGTGGGTCGCTCCTCCGACCAAGATGGACGCCACGCAACTGACCGAGGAAGGCCACTACGGCGTGTTCGGCACGGCCGGCGCCCGCACCGAAATGCCGGGCTGCTCGCTGTGCATGGGCAACCAGGCGCAGGTCCGCGAAGGCGCGACGGTCATGTCGACCAGCACCCGCAACTTCCCGAACCGCCTGGGCAAGAACACCAACGTGTATCTGGGCTCGGCCGAACTGGCCGCGATCTGCTCGAAGCTTGGCCGCATCCCGACCAAGGACGAGTACATGGCCGACATGGGCGTCATCAACAAGAGCGGCGACCAGATCTACCAGTACCTGAACTTCGACAAGATCCCCGACTACAAGGACGTGGCGGACGTGATCGAGGTCTGATCCTGATCCCCCAGCCAGGCCTCGCGGCCTGAACAACGGCCCCGTGCAATCGCCCGGGGCCGTTTTTTTTTGCCTTTGTCCGAGCGATTGGGATCAGCAGGCAGCCTGTATAACGAAACGTTTCAATACAATCCAGGCATGCCGGTGAGACGTCGGCCGCCATCGCCGGGAAAGCCCCGGCGCATTTTTCCTGGAGGAAGCCTGCCAATGATCCGGCTATTGCCGCCGACGCTGTTGCTGACGCTAGCCGGCTGCGCCACCGCGCCGCCCTCGAATCCCGACAACATCTGCGCAATCTTCCGCGAGAAGCCGGAATGGCACGACGCGGCGCTGGAGGTGCAGAAGAAATGGGGCGCCCCGGTGCCGGTGCCGATCGCGATGATGTACCAGGAGTCTTCCTTCAAGCACGACGCGCTGCCGCCGCGCTACTACTTCCTGGGCTTCATCCCGTGGGGCCGCGTGAGCTCGGCGTACGGTTATGCGCAGGCCAAGGACGAGACCTGGGCCGACTACAAACGCGAAGCGGGCGGCTGGACCTCCAGCCGCGACAACTTCGCCGACGCGCTGGACTTCATGGGCTGGTACATGAACAAGACGCAGCGTATCAACGGCATCTCGAAGTGGGATGCGTATGGGCAGTATCTGAACTACCACGAGGGCTGGACCGGCTACCGCAACCGCAGTTACGACCGCAAGGCATGGTTGAAAACCGTCTCGCAGAAAGTGCAGGCGCGCGCCGAGAAGTTCACGGCGCAGTACAAGAGCTGCGAATCGAGCCTGTCGCGGGGCGGCTGGTTTTGGTGAAGGGCCGCTGAATCGCCTGGGTGTCTGAGACCCGCTGAATTGCCCCGGTGTCTGACACCCGCTGAGACGTCACCGCAGGCTGAAGATCATCTCCCCGGGGTGTCAGACACCGTCAACCCGCCTCGCGCTGCATGAACGAAAAAAAATCCCGGCGGGCCGGGATTTTTTCTGCGTGGGCGGTCGCCCGCCGCGATCAGAAGTCCATGCTGGCCGACAGCGAGAACGTGCGCGGGCCGCCCAGGACGAGGTAGCCATTGCCCGGATAGCCGCCCACCGACGACCAGTAGTTGCGGTTGGCGATGTTGTCCACGCGGGCGCGCAGCGTCAGGACGTGGCCGTCCACGTCCATCATGTAGCGCAGGCCGGCGTCAAAGCGCGTCCAGCCCGGAACCTTGAGCGTGTTGGCGTCATCGGCATACGACGAGCCGGTGTAGACCACGCGGCCGTCGACGGCCAAGCCTTCGACGCCCGGGATGTCCCATTCCACGCCCATGTTGGCCTGGAAGCGCGGCACGCCGATCACGCGGTTGCCGTTCAGCGAGGCGTTGCCCGTCGACACCTGCTTGGCGTCGAGCCAGGTCAGGCCGCCCAGCAGGCGCACGCTGCGCACGGGTTCGCCGAATACGGTCAGCTCGACGCCTTGGTGGCGGTCCTTGCCTGAATTGGTCAGCTCGTTGGCGGCGTTGTAGGCCGCGCGCGGCTTTTCCGTCGAGAAGAACGCCAGGCCGCCACCCAGGCTGTCGCCTTCGTACTTCACGCCTACTTCCTTCTGCTTGGACACGAAGGGCGGCAGGCTCTGGCCCACGTTCGGCACCGGGCGGCCGCCTGCGGTTGCGGGCGCGGTCGGGCCGGCAACCAGGGCTTCGATGTAGTTGGCATACAGCGATACGCTGGGCGCAACCTTGACCACCAGACCGAAGGCGGGCGAATTGTGGCTGGCGTCGTAGGCGCCGCTTTCGTTGCCGGTGTTGTACGCGTAATCGCGCTGCGACATGCGCTGATGGCGGATGCCGGCCGTGAACAGCACCTTGTCGTCCAGAAAGGACATCGTGTCGCCGATGGCGTAACTGCTCAGGCGGGTACGGCCCTGCAGCGCGGGGTTGTCCAGATCATTGCCGCGCAGCGCGCCGGCGCTGAAGGCAGGCTTGTCGTACGAGATGGGATCGTAAATGTTCGTGGGGAACGTGTTGCGGAAGTCCATCACGTACGCGTTCTTTTTCTTCAGATCGAACCACGACGCCGACACGACGAACTCGTGCCCCACGGGACCCGTGCGCAACTTGCCGCGCAGGCCGATTTCGCCCGTGTTGACGCTGTCTTCACGCGTGTTGTCGAAGCGGTAGAAGTTGCCGGCGCCGGTGCTGCCGTTGGTAAGCGTGATGTTGCCCAGGGAGTTGGCTTCGTCGCTGCGACGCATGCCGAACGCGCCGTACGCCGTCAGCTTGTCGCTGAAGTCATGTTCCGCGCGGAGCGTGCCGAAGACGTCGCGCTCGTTGGAATACGTCCACGGCTGCGCGTAGTTGGAGCTGGCGTCCGGCGCATCGGGCACGGTCGTGACGCCGGCGCCCAGCGTCACGTTGGGGCGCGGGCGCTTGAGCTTGTTTTCCTGCCAGCCGATGTCGGCGGACAGGCGCGTGTCGGCGGACCGCCAGTCCAGGCCCAAGGAGACCACGCTGGTGCGGCTATGTTCGTCGTCGATGGCCGTGTCGCCGCTACGCTGCGCCGCGTTCAAGCGGATGCCGGTGCTGTCGTCCGGGCCGAAGCGGCGGGCAATGTCGGTGGACAACTGGAACTGGCCGCCGCTGGAAACACCCGTCGTAACCCGCGTCAACGGCTCGTTCGGCGCGCGCTTGGGCACCAGGTTGATGACGCCGCCGATACCGCCGCCACCGGGCGTCGCACCGGTCAAGAAGGCTGTCGCCCCGCGCAGCACTTCCACGCGCTCGAAGAGCTCCGTGGCGATGTATTGCCGGGGCAGCAGGCTGTACAGGCCGTTGTAGGCAACATCATCCGAACTCAGAATGAAGCCGCGAATGAAGTAAGACTCCTGGAAGTTGCCAAAACCGCGCGCCACGCGCACGCCCGAGTCGTTCTGCAGCACGTCGCCCACGCTCTTGGCCTGGCGGTCCTGGATCAGCTCGTTGGTGTAGCTGGTGACGCTGAACGGCGTGTTCATGAAGTCCTCGGTGCCGAGGATGCCGACACGGCCGCCGCGGGCCACCTGCCCGCCCGCGAACGGCGCAGACAGACCGCCTGCCGAGGCGTCTGCACTGGCCTCGACCCGGATGGCGTCCATCGAGGTCACGGAGCCGCTGGTGGAGGCGGGCTGGGTCTGAGGAGCGGTCTGGGGAGCGGTCTGGGCGTGGACGGCGCCAAAGCACGGCAAGGCGGCGGCCATGCAAGCGAGAGTTCTGATTTTCATATCGGGGCGCTGGTAAAGCGGAAGCGGGTCCGCGTTGCGGTGGGGAGATCCGCAAAAACCCGATTCGAATCGCGTGGCTATCCGGGGTGACCGGCGCCATCCAAGCACATTCGCGATTGGGGTCTTGAGGTCTGACCGCGACGATGTTAACAAAAGAGAATCGTTCTCATTGATTCTCTCAAACAGAATTGAGGCTCGGTGTTGCAGCCAAGCAACATATTCCGCAACGATTCAGCAGGTCGTCAGCGCATCGGCCGGTTCGGTTTCCCCATACGCCGCCAACGCCTCGGCAAGCGGCCCGTCCGCGTCGGGCAACGCCGCGTCGCCCTGCTGCCGCACTTCCCCCACCGCCGATCCCGCCACCAGCACGAAATGCACGGGCTTCTTGCCGGCCATCAGCAACAGGACCCCTTCTTCACCGTCCCGCGTGGCGCCCGCTACCGCGGCGCTGCCGGCGGGCACGACCGCAAAGTCCGGATCGCCGCCCGCCACCTTGGGCAGCGGCCCCGCCCCCTTGCTGCAATGCCTGGCGCGCACGCCCAGGTCGCCCTGGATGGCGTAAAACCAGGCGTTCCAGCCGGGCGGCATGGGCACCAGGGTGGTTGCGCCGGGCCGTAGCCAGCCGTCCAGGATCAGCAACGGTTCGGGCGTGCGCAAGGGCGACTCCAGCCCCCCGAAGCTGCCGGACACGACCCGGACCTTGCCCGAAGGCGCCTGGATGGCAGGCATGTCCGCGGCGCGCAGCATCGAGGTCATGGGCGGCAAGGATTTCAGGTGCGCCGGATGATCGATGAAGATCTGCAGGCCATGCAGCCGGGCCTCGCCTACTGGCCGCTGCGCGTGCACGATGCCGCGCCCGGCCTGCGTCCAGTGCAGGTCGCCCGCGTGAATGTCCTGGTTGTTCTCGATGCCGTCCAGGCTTTGCATGACGCCGGTGCTGTCTTCCAGCATCAGGGTCGCGGCGCTGATGCCCGCGTGCGTATGCGGTTCGAAGGTTGGCCCGGTCATGACGAAGTGATCCACCAGCACCACGGGCGAGATGCATCGCGAGAAATCGGTATGGCGAAACTGGCGGATGGTGCAGGCGTCGCCCATGTAGCGGCTGGAACCCGGAACGACGGCGCTAAGGTGAAGAGTCAAAAAATGCTGCCTTGCTGGTTGCTGAACATGTATTGCCGCGACAGCTTATGAGTTCGGACCGCCGGACAGTAGGGGCCAATTTCAGGAATAATTGTCCCGGCTGTCAGGACAATGCCAGCCAATATTCCGAATTCTCCTATCAAAACGCTGTATGCCTAACTACGCTCACCGCCTTGAAGACCTGCTGCTTTTCAGCGAAGTCGTTGAAAAAGGCGGCTTCTCGGCGGCCGCACGTGTGTTGAATATGCAACGTTCCAAGCTGAGCCGCCGAGTCGCCGAGCTGGAAGCGCGCCTGGGCGTGCGGCTGCTTCAGCGCAATACGCGGCGCGTGTCGCTCACCCCGATGGGCGAACAGATTCATGCCCACGCCAAAGCGCTGGCCCGCGAAGCGCGCAGTGTCTTCGACCTGGCCGCGTCCATGGGCGATGCGCCCGCCGGGATGCTGCGCATCACCGCGCCCTCGCCGCTTGCGACCCGGATTCTGAGCGGCCTGGTCGCCCGCTTTTGCGCGGAGCACCCCCGCGTGCGCGTGCTGCTGGACACGCGCGACCAGATCATCGACCTGGTCGGCGAAGGGTACGACCTGGGCTTTCGCGCCCAGTCATCGTCGCTGACCGACGCCCGGTTGAATGCGATCGAAATCTCCGCCGTGCCGATGGCGTTGGTGTGCAGCCCGGCGATGGCCAAATCCCCGCCGCGTCACCCGCGCGACCTGGCCACCCTGCCCCTGCTTGCCCACGGCACGCAGGACGGCCTGCACACCTGGCGCTTGACCGGCCCGGGCGGCGAAATGGAAGCGGTGGAATTCCAGCCCCGCAGCCTGAGCAGCAATATGGACACGCTGCGCGCCATGGCGGTGGCGGGCCTGGGTCTGGCGCTGGTGCCGCGCTATCTGTGCGGCGACGATCTCGATCAAGGCCGGCTGGCGCGTCTCCTGCCCGACTGGACGCCCGCGCCCGCCCGCATCTACGCCGTCATGCCGGCACGTTGCGGCGAGCCGCTGGCCTTGAAGCGCTTTCTTGAATTCACGGCGGCTGAATTGCCCGCGTACCTGACCTGAAGCGCGCCTTCCGGAGCACAGGGCCTTGCAGGCTTGGCGTGCGTCCGCCAAAGTAAGGGTTTCGCCGAATCCGAACCGGTCTGGCGCGATACGGGGCCGGAACTTTGACGTGCCGTTCAAGTCTTATATAAGATATAAGACACAAACCAAGATATAGACCCTCGGCAAACTTGTCCAAGAGACAATGACAAACTCGCCGAAACGCCTGAAAATGCCGCCTTCAGCCTGGGCAAAACCACGGAGTCCATCATGCCGCACAACACCCTAGACACACTCAAGAATTTCAAGATCGGCAACAAGTCCTGTCAGTTCTATTCGCTGCCGGCGCTGGGCAAGTCGCTTGGCATCGATGTGCAGCGGCTGCCGGTCTCCATCCGCATCGTGCTGGAATCCGTGCTGCGCAACTGCGACGGCAAGAAGGTCACCGAAGAACACGTCCGTCAGCTGGCCAACTGGCAAGCCAACGCCAAGCGCGAAGATGAAATTCCGTTTGTGGTCGCCCGCGTCGTGCTGCAGGACTTCACCGGCGTGCCGCTGCTGGCCGATATCGCCGCCATGCGTTCGGTTGCCGACAAGATGGGCAAGAGCCCCAAGAGCATCGAGCCCCTGGTGCCCGTGGACCTGGTGGTGGACCACTCGGTCATGATCGACTACTTCGGCACCAAGAACGCGCTGGACCTGAACATGAAGCTGGAGTTCAAGCGCAATCAAGAGCGCTACCAGTTCATGAAGTGGGGCATGCAGGCGTTCGACACCTTTGGCGTCGTGCCCCCGGGCTTTGGCATCGTTCACCAGGTCAACCTGGAATACCTGGCGCGCGGCGTGCACCAGGACAAGAAAAACAACGTCTTTTACCCCGACTCGCTGGTGGGCACCGACAGCCACACCACGATGATCAACGGCATCGGCGTGGTCGGCTGGGGCGTGGGCGGCATCGAGGCCGAAGCCGGCATGCTGGGCCAGCCCGTGTACTTCCTGACGCCAGACGTGGTGGGCGTCGAGCTCAAGGGCCAGCTGCGCGGCGGCGTCACCGCCACCGACCTGGTGCTGACCATCACTGAAATGCTCCGCCGTGAAAAGGTGGTGGGCAAGTTCGTCGAATTCTGCGGCGAAGGCACCGCCAGCCTGACCGTGGCCGAACGCGCCACCATCGGCAACATGGCGCCGGAATACGGGGCCACCATGGGCTTTTTCCCAGTCGACGAACGCACCATCGACTATTTCCGCGGCACCGGCCGCACCGAAGAGGAAATCGCCGCCTTCGAGGCCTATTTCAAAGCGCAGAAGATGTTCGGCGTGCCCGCGTCCAAGGACATCAATTTCACCAAGCTGCTGACGCTGGACCTGTCCACCGTCGCGCCGTCGCTGGCGGGCCCGAAGCGCCCGCAAGACCGCATCGAGATCGGCAACGTCAAGAACACGTTCATCGACCTGTTCTCCAAGCCGGTGGCCGAAAACGGCTTCAACCAGCCCGCCGAAAAGCTCGACCAGACCTTCACGACCAGCGCCGGCACCAAGATCAAGAACGGCGACATCCTGATCGCGGCCATCACGTCCTGCACCAACACGTCCAACCCCAGCGTGCTGCTGGCGGCGGGCCTGTTGGCCAAGAAGGCAGTGGAAGCCGGCCTGACCGTGCCCAAGCACATCAAGACCTCGCTCGCCCCCGGATCCCGCGTCGTCACTGAATACCTGACCAAGACGGGCCTCTTGCCCTACCTGGAAAAGCTCGGGTTCGACGTGGCCGCCTACGGCTGCACGACCTGCATCGGCAACGCCGGCGACCTGACCCCGGACTTGAACGAAGCCATCACCAGCAACGACCTGGTGTGTTCGGCCGTGCTCTCGGGCAACCGCAACTTCGAGGCGCGCATTCACCCGAACATCAAGGCCAACTTCCTGGCCTCGCCCCCGCTGGTCGTGGCCTATGCGCTGGCCGGCACCGTGACGCGCGACCTGATGACCGAGCCCGTGGGCCGCGGCAAGAACGGCGACGTGTGGCTGGGCAACATCTGGCCGACCACCGAGGAAATCGACGCGCTGCTCAAGTACGCGCTGGACCCGGAGGCCTTCGAAGCCAACTACGGCCAGGTCAAGAGCAATCCCGGCAAGCTCTGGGAAAACATCAAGGGCGTCACCGGCGACACCTACAACTGGCCCGATTCCACCTACATTGCCGAACCGCCCTTCTTCGAGGGCTTCGGCATGACCCCGGGCGCGATGCCCACGGTCATGGGTGCGCGCGCGCTGGGGGTGTTTGGCGATTCGGTCACCACCGACCACATCTCGCCCGCCGGTTCCATCAAGGAAAGCTCGCCCGCGGGCAAGTGGCTGAAGGAACACGGCGTCATGAAGGCCGACTTCAACAGCTACGGCTCGCGCCGCGGCAACCACGAAATCATGATGCGCGGCACGTTCGCCAACGTGCGGATCAAGAACCTCATGATTCCGGCGCTGCCCGACGGCAGCCGCTTCGAAGGCGGCGAAACGCTGTTCCAGCCCACCGGCGAACAGATGTCGATCTATGACGCCGCCATGAAGTACGTCGCAGCCGGCACGCCCACCGTGGTGTTCGGCGGCGAAGAGTACGGCACCGGCTCGTCGCGCGACTGGGCCGCCAAGGGCACCCAGCTGCTGGGCGTCAAGGCGGTCATCACCCGCAGCTTCGAACGCATCCACCGCAGCAACCTGGTGGGCATGGGCGTGCTGCCCCTGCAGTTCAAGGGCAACGACAGCGTGCAATCGCTGGGCATCACGGGTGAAGAAACGTACGACATCTCCGGCCTGGAAAACGGCATCAAGCCGATGCAGGACGTGACGCTGACGATCACGCGCAAGGACGGTTCCAAGCAGGACGTGACCGTGCTGCTGCGTATCGATACGCCGATCGAGGTGGATTACTACCAGCACGGCGGCATCCTGCCGTTCGTGTTGCGCCAACTGCTGGCGGCGTAAAAGGCCCCCACGCCGCACTTGCTTCGCTCGCTTGCTGCCCCCCAAGGGGGCGGCCCCGCCTTCGGGCGGCCGGGCGGCGGGGCGGCAATTCTTCTGCAGAACGCCCCGGGACCTTGCGGTTCCGGGGCGTTTTTCATTGGCCCTGCGCCATGAATCGGCAGGTGTCTGACACCCCCCGGAGATGGTCTTGGGCTTGCCGCTATTTTTCAGCGGGTGTCAGACACCTGGTCATCTTTAATCGAACTGATAGGCGTCCATCGCCAGCGCGCCATACGACACTTCGTCGTTCAGGCGCTTTGCCTTTTCTCCGCCCGCGCCCAGCGCCACGTACAGCGGCATCAGGTGGTCGTCGTGCGGGTGCGCCTGCATCGCGCCGGGCGCCTGCGCCTGCCAGTCCAGCAGCGCGGGCACGTCGTGGTGCGCCAGCTTGTCTGCGTACCACGCTTGAAATCCCGGCACATAGTCCGCCGCGGGCGCGTTCTGCGGCATGCGGACATGGCGCAGGTTGTGCGTCAGCGACCCCGAGCCGATGATCAGGATATCTTCGTCGCGCAGGCGCGTCAGCGCGCGGCCCAGTTCCATCTGCCCGGCCGCGTCGCGGCCCATGTCCAGCGACAGTTGCACGACGGGCACGTCCACGTCGGGATACAGATAGCGCAGCGGCACCCAGGCGCCGTGGTCCAGCGGACGGCGCGGATCGCGGTCGGCGGTGATGCCCGATTCCGCCAGCAGCGCCTGCACGCGCGCGGCCAGTTCGGGCGATCCGGGCGCGGCGTATTGCAGCGCATAGAGCTCGGCCGGGAATCCGCCAAAATCGTGCCAGGCAACCTGCTGGTCACGGGTCGACAGCGCCAGGCCTTCGCCCATCCAGTGCGGCGAAACCACCAGAATGCCGCGCGGCTTGCGGCCCTGCGCGGCGCTCCAATCGGCCAGCGCGGGGCCGGTCCGGCCGGGCTCGACGGCCAGCATGGGAGAACCGTGGGAAACGAAAAGCGTAGGCCAACGCATGGCGATGCCTCCAGAAGCAATTAACGATGCTCACATTGTCAGCCGATTCAAATGCGCAATAAACCCCCTTCATGGGGATTATCTGTTGCCCGATCGGCATCAATCCGTCATCTTGCAGATACTGCCGGCCGCCCCGGCGGCGGCGGCCGGCGCAGGGCGAACCTCGCGCCCCCGCCGCGAGTGGCGGGCGTTAAACTACGTCGTTACACACTGAATGGACGTCCCCCGAAGTTATGGCCCGATCCCGCAGCCAATCCGCTCCCCGCATGACCCGTGACGCCACCCGGCTGGTCGCGCTTGCCCAGTCGCTGAATCGCTCGGGCAGCCGCGTCGAAGACGTCTTTTGGGAGACCCAGCTTGGCGAAGCGATCCCGAAGCTGCTCAAGGCCGGTCAGGATGCGCCGCTTGAAGCGGCGCTGGACCACCTTGCCCAAAGCGACGTGGGCGCCTACGAGGTCCTGATCGAACAGGCCGAAACCCTGTCCGAATCGATGAAGATCGAGAAAAACGGCGTTCGGTACGACGTGCTGCTGATCGTCGCGCCCATCGTCGCCTGGACCCGCTATGCCATTCCGACCGGCCCGATTTCCGCCAGCGCGCAGCAGGCCCTGCTGGCGCAGCTTCATGGGCACGTCCTTTCCAGCAACGCGCGCACCGCGCTGATGCCCATGCTGGTCAGCGTGGACCAGATGCCGCGCACGTTCTCCGAGACCTGGCAGTGGCTGCAACGCCTGGGCGCACAAGCGCTGGGCGCCGAAACCACCAAGCCGGCGCTCAATACCGACACCGAAACGGCCAACATGCTGGCCGACACGCGCTACATCGTCGGCACGGTGGCCGTGCCCGAGGGCGAGCCGATCTTCCGCTGGCAGGAACACGTGGGCGATGCCGACGCCAGCCGCGATGCGTGCCTGGCGCAATGGGCGGCGCAAGCGCAGCCCACCCTGGCCGCGCTGCTGCCCGGCTGCGGTTTTGAAGCCCTGCTGCCCGATGCCTACTACGTCAGCAATCGCGAAGCTGATCGCCAGGTTCGTCCGCTGTCGCTGCGCGCGGCGGTCAGCTGGCTCGAAGGCGCCGTCAACCTCGAAGCCGCGCAATTGCGGGCCGTCGTGGCCGGCTGCGGCGAAGGCCGCATCGACGAATACCGCATCGGCTTTACCGCGCGCAACAGCAACGACGTGTACTACGGCTGCGTCTGGCCGCTGTACGGCCGCGAGGAAGACCTGGTCATGGACGAGGGCCAGCCCGACGTGGTCGACGAGATCGCGGCGCTGCTGAAGGAATACGGCGTGACCGACGTGCGCCGCATCCCCGGCGTGCTGCCGCCCGAATACTGCGAGGACTGCGGCGCGCCCTACTTCCCCAATCCCCTGGGCGAACTGGTGCACGCCGAGCTGCCCGAGGACGCCGAGGCCGCGCCCGCCCAGTTCCACTAGGCCTGCCATGCAAGCGGACATCTTCTGCCGGGTCGTCGACAACTACGGCGACATCGGCGTGTGCTGGCGCCTGGCGCGCCAGCTTGCGCGCGATTTCCACTGGGATGTCCGCCTGTGGGTCGATGACCTGGCCAGTTTCGCGCACATCCAGCCCGGCATCGTGCCGGGCGCCGCGCGCCAGCAACTGGCAGGCGTCGACATCGTGCACTGGCGGGAAACGCCCGACGCCGCGCTGCAGGCGCGCGACGTCGTGATCGAAGCGTTCGCGTGCGACCCGCCCGAGGCATTCATCGCGTCCATGCGCCGCACCCATCCCGTCTGGATCAACCTGGAATACCTGAGCGCCGAAGCCTGGGTCGAAAGCTGCCACGGCCTGCCGTCGCAGCGGCCGGACGGTCTGGTGAAGCACTTTTTCTTCCCCGGCTTCACTGCCGCCACCGGCGGCCTGCTGCGCGAGCCGGCCCTGGCCGCGGAACGCGAAGCGCTGCAAGGGTCGGCCGGCTTGCAGGAGGCCTTCCTGCGATCGGCCGGGGTGCCGGACGATGCGCTGGCCCTGCGGCGCGATGGCGCCCGTACCGTGTCCCTGTTCTGCTACCCGTCCGCGCCGGCGGGTGAACTGGCGCAGGCGTTGGCGGCCGATGCGCGTCCGACCGTGCTGCTGGTTCCGCAAGGCGTCGCGCCGGCGCTGGAAGCCGCCTGCCAGACTGCAGGATCGCCACGCGTCGTCCGCCTGCCCTTTCTTGCCCAGCCCGATTACGACCGCCTGCTGTGGTGCGCCGACCTCAATTTCGTGCGCGGCGAAGATTCCTTCGTGCGCGCCGCCTGGGCCGCGCGCCCGCTGGTCTGGCAGATCTATCCGCAGGACGAAAACGTCCATCTGGAAAAACTCGAGGCCTGGCTGGCGCGCTATCCGGCCCCCGAGTCCGCTCACGCGCTGATCCGCGCCTGGAACCAGTCCGAACCAGGCCGCACGGCCCCGGCCATCACGGCCGCGCTGGCGCCCGACGCCTGGCCGGCATGGGTGGACGCGGCGCACGCCTGGAACGCCAGCCAGTCCGCGCTACCCGGTCTGGCGGAAAATCTGGCCGCATTTTGCGCAGAGTTGGCCAAGAAACGCTAGAATAGAGAGTTTTCTGAGTCGCCCTGAATGTGTCGGGCCTCAACTATGACGCCTCCCGGGGTGTGCAAAAGCCTGATGCGGCTTATGCAAGCACGGCGAGTGCACCCATCACCCCCGGAGTTTTATCGATGAAAACCGCTCAGGAATTGCGAGTCGGCAACGTGGTCATGGTCGGCAAGGATCCCCTCGTGGTCCAGAAGGCCGAATACAACAAGTCGGGCCGTAACGCCGCCGTCGTCAAGCTGAAGTTCAAGAACCTGCTGACCGCCTCGGCCAGCGAATCGGTCTACAAGGCCGACGAAAAGTTCGAAGTCGTTCAACTGGATCGCAAGGAATGCACGTATTCCTACTTCGGCGACCCGATGTACGTCTTCATGGACGAAGAGTACAACCAGTACGAAATCGAAGCCGAAAGCATGGGCGACGCCCTGAACTACCTGGAAGAAGCGATGCCCGTGGAAGTGGTCTTCTACGACGGCCGCGCCATCTCGGTTGAACTGCCCACCACGCTCGTGCGCGAAATCACCTACACCGAACCCGCCGTCCGTGGCGATACGTCGGGCAAGGTGACCAAGCCGGCCAAGATCAACACCGGCTACGAACTGAACGTGCCGCTGTTCTGCGCCATCGGCGACAAGATCGAAATCGACACCCGCACGAACGAATACCGCAGCCGCGTCAACAACTGATCCGGCCCAGCGTCAAAAAAGCCAGACCTCGCGGTCTGGCTTTTTTTATTACTGCAGCCGTTCGTCGTCCAGGAAGTCGGGCACGGCCATGACTTCAATGCCGTCTTCGGCGAGGGCTGCGCGTTCTTCGACGGTGGCGGTGCCGCGGATCGGGCGGTCGTCGGCATCGCCTTCGTGGATGCGGCGCGCTTCTTCGGCAAAGCGCGGGCCGACGTTTTCAGTGCTGCGCACCAGCGCCCGGACCTGACGCATGACGGCGGCCTGCAGGGCGGCCATCTTTTCGGCGTCGGACGCGCCGGGCGGCACCAGGGGCTGAGCGGCAGGCGCATGCAGGTGCGCGACGTTCAGGCGGGGCGCGGACAGGCGCTTGGTGATGGTGGCCGACCCGCAGACCGGACACGTGACGAGGCCACGCGCCTGCTGCGCATCGTAGTCTTCGTGCGAACCGAACCAGCCTTCAAAAATGTGGCTGTGGTCGCACTCGAGGTCAAAAACTTTCAGTGCCATGGCGGGTATATGGAGTTCCGCACGCAGAATACAAGATTTGATCGGCCAGCGCTGCAAGACGTCCCCACTTCTGTCGGGACGCCTTGATGACCGGATCAGGCCGCTTCGGGCGGCCCGAAGTGCAGGCGCGGCACCGCGGCCAAGAGGCGGCGGGTGACTTCCTGGCGCGGCGCCAGCAACACCGCCTCGGCCTGTCCCAGTTCGACGATGCGGCCCTTGTCCATGACCGCGATGCGATCCGCCAGGTATTCGACCACCCCGAAATTGTGGGTGATGAACAGATAGGCGATGCCCAGTTCGGCCTGCAGTTCGCGCAGCAGGTCCAGGATCTGTGCCTGCACCGACACGTCCAGCGCCGATGTGGGCTCGTCGCAGATCAGCACCTTGGGTTCGACGGCCAGCGCGCGGGCAATCGCGATGCGCTGGCGCTGCCCGCCCGAGAACTCGTGCGGATAACGCGTCAGCGTGTTGGCCGGCAACCCGACCCGCTCGATGAGCTGCGCGGCGTGCTTCTCGCGGTCCGGACGGCTCATGCCGCGCTTGAGCGACGCCAGCCCCTCGTCCAGGATCTCGCCGATGCGCATGCGCGGGTCCAGCGACGCATACGGGTCCTGGAACACGATCTGGATGTCCTGGCGCAGGCGCTGCAACTGGCGCCGGTCGGCGGTCAGCAGGTCCTGGCCTTGCAGCATGGCGCGGCCCGACACCCGCGCGCCGTCGATCAGCCGCAGCAGCGCCTTGCCGGTGGTGGTCTTGCCGCAGCCGGACTCGCCCAGCAGGGCCAGGGTTTCGCCCGCGCGCAAGGTGAAGGTCACGCCGTCCACGGCCTTGACCCACGACACGATGCGGCGCAGCGGCCCCTTGCGCACCGGGTAATGAACTTTCAGGTCCTGCACGTCCAGCACCACGCCGCCGGCCTTGGCCGGTTCGCCCCGCGCGCGCTCCTGCGCGGCCGCGGCGCGACCGTGTTCGGTCAGCGGCACGCCGCGCTTGTCGAACGTGGGGATGGCTTCGAAGAGCTGTTTGGCGTAGGGATGACGCGGCGCGCGGAAGAATTCCTCGGCGCTGGCGCTCTCGACGATCTCGCCGCCGCGCATCAAGGCGACGTGGTGCGCCACGTTCTTGACCACGGCCAGGTCATGCGTGATTAGCAGCACGGCCATGCCCATTTCCTGCTGGATGGTGGCCAGCAGGTCCAGCACCTGCGCCTGCACCGTCACGTCCAGCGCAGTGGTGGGCTCGTCCGCGATCAGCAGCAGCGGCTCGGCCGCCAGTGCGATGGCGATCATGACGCGCTGCTTCTGGCCGCCGGAAAACTGGAAGGGATAGTCGTCGATGCGGCGCTCGGGCTCGGGGATGCCGACCCGGCGCAGCCAGTCGATGGCCCGCGCGCGCGCAGC
This sequence comes from Achromobacter mucicolens, assembly GCF_029866465.1. Classification (NCBI taxonomy): domain Bacteria; kingdom Pseudomonadati; phylum Pseudomonadota; class Betaproteobacteria; order Burkholderiales; family Alcaligenaceae; genus Achromobacter; species Achromobacter mucicolens. The sequence goes on from NZ_CP123364.1 coordinate 3,653,090, forward strand.
CGCCCCGCGCAGGGGCGTGTGCGCGGTCAGCGTTTCGATGATCTGGTCGCCCACCCGCATGACCGGATTCAGGCTGGTGGCGGGTTCCTGGAAGATGATGCCGATGCGTCCGCCGCGCACGCCGCGCATGGCGCTCTCGGGCAGGCGGTTGAGGTCTTCGCCGTCCAGGTCGATCTGCCCGCCCACGATGCGTCCGGCATCCGGCAGCAGCCGCAAAAGCGCCAGCGCGGTCATGCTCTTGCCGCAGCCCGATTCGCCCACCAGCGCGAAGGTCTCGCGTTGGGAGATGGCCAGCGCCAGGCGCTTGACCGCGTGGGTGATGCCGGCTTCGCCCGCGACGTCGACATCCAGGCCCTGCACGGTCAGCAAAGGGGTGCCTTCGCTCATGGCGCCTCCCCGGTCTTGGAGGCGCGGCCGTCGGCCGCCAGCATGGCTTCCGGACGGCGGCCCATAAAGCCCAGGCGCGCGAGGCGGCTGGGCTTGTAGCGGCGCGTGCGCGGATCGAAGGCATCGCGCACCGCGTCCGCAAACAGGTTGGCGGCCAGCACCAGCGCCAGCATGAAGATGAAAGCGGTCATCAGGTTCCACCAGATCATGGGATCGCGCGACATTTCCAGCCGCGCGCCGTCGATCATCGAGCCGAAGGAATTCATGCTGGGATCCACGCCGATGCCCAGATAGGACAGCACGGCTTCATACAGAACGAGCCCCGAGAATTCCAGCACCACGGTGATCAGCACCAGATGCGCGACGTTGGGCAGCAGGTGGCGCGTCATGACGCGCCAGTGCGAAACCCCAAACGCGCGCGCGGCCTGCACGTATTCCAGCTCGCGCAGCTTGAGGGTCTCGGCGCGCAGCAGGCGGCACAGCCCCGCCCAGCCCGTCAGCCCAAGAATCATGCACAAGAGGAACAGCCGAAGGTCGGCGCGCGCGGCGGACGTGTCGAAGAGATCGGAATGGTTGTCTATGTAGACCTGCATCATCAGCGCGCAGGCGGCCACCAGCAGCACGCCGGGAATCGACGTGATGGTGGTGTAGAGGTATTGGATGGCGTCGTCGACCTTGCCCTTGAAATACCCGGCCGCGATGCCGAAGACGATGGCGGGCGGCAGCATCGCCAGCGTGGTGAGGCTGCCGATGACGAGCGCCGTGCGGATGCTTTTCAGCGCCTGCCACAGCACGTCGTTGCCGATGCGGTCGGTGCCCAGCGCGTGGTAGCCGCTGGACAGGCCGGCCAGCGCGCCCACGGCCAGGCACAACAGCGCAAAGGTGATCGTCATGGCGCGCCACGGGATGTCGGCCCGGCCGGCCAGCAGTTCCTCGGCGGCGTGGGACGCCGACCCGGTGGCGCGCGCCAGGCACGCGAACAAGAGGACCGCGCCCGCCAGCGCCACGGCCAGCCCGGCGGCCAGGCCCCAACCCAGCCGCATGGCGATGTCGCCCCCGCGTTCCTTCTCCGGATCGGTCAGGTGCAGCGCGGCGCCGCGCAGCCGCGGAAAGTCGCGCACCGGCTTGTCGTCGATCAGCATGGTCTCTTTGGTGAACTGATGCGCGGCCAGCGGCTCGGAATAGGTTTTTTCGGGGCGGGTCAGCACGGTGCCGGCCAACAGGCCGTCCAGCGCCGACCGCACCGCCGGCGCATACACCGGCGGGGCATCGGCGGCCGCGCCCGGCGCGGGCGGCAGCAGCGGACGGTAGTGCACGGAATCCAGCAGGCCGATCACCGAAAACGCGACCAGAATGACGGCCGAGCACATGGCGGGGGTATCGCGCGCCACGCGTGCCCAGGTGGCGCGCAGGTTGGGACTGCGGCGCACGTGCCACACATAGGCCAGCGCGCCGGCCACCATCAGCCACAGCGCGATATCGGTCCAGAGAAAGACGAACTTGGGCATGGCGGCTACTCGAAACGCACGCGGGGATCGGCCAGCGTGTAGGAAATGTCGGCCAGGATCAGTCCCACGATGTACAGGGCCGCGCCCAGGAACACCATGGCGCGCACGATCGAGAAATCCTGCGCATTGATGGCGTCGATGGTGTAGCTGCCCAGGCCGGGAATGCCGAAGAACGACTCGGCGATCAGGCTGCCCATGAACAGCAGCGGCAGCGCGGCGACGGTGCTGGTCAGGATGGGCAGCATCGCGTTGCGCAGCACATGGCGGAACAGCACCACGCGTTCGGCCAGCCCCTTGGAACGCGCGGTGCGCACGTAATCCTTGCCGATTTCTTCAAGAAACAGCGTGCGGTAAAAGCGCGCCTCCGGCCCCAACCGCGAGACGATCGCCACCAGCACCGGCAGCGCCAGGAACTTGATCACGTCCAGGCCGCCCGAATAGCCCGAGAACGGCACCAGCCGCAAGAGCTTGGCGAACAGCCATTGGCCCGCAATGATGTAGAACAGGCTGGATATCGACAGCAGCATCACGCACAGCACGACGCCCCAGAAATCCAGCCGCGTCGCCCGAAAGTACACCAGCGTGAGCGAAAACACGATGCTGGCGAACAGGCCCAGAAAGAACGTGGGCACCGCCAGCGCCAGGCTGGGCCCCATGCGCGTCTTGATCTCGCGGCCGATGTCGCGGCCGCCGTCGGAGGCGCCAAAGTCCATGACCAGCAGCGGCACCGAGCGCCGGTAGAACACCGTGTCCGTCAACTGTGCCGTGCCCTGGGCCTGGGCATTGAAGAAGAGCGGCTTGTCGTAGCCGCGCTCGGCCTTCCATTTTTCGACGGCGTCCTGGCTGACACGCTGTCCGCCGATGGCCAGCCGCGCCATGTCGTCCGGCGTGTTCACGGCGAAGAACAGGATGAAGGTAAAGAGATTGACGCCGATCAGAATCAGCACGCCATACAGCAGCCGGCGGATCACATAGCCGATCATGATTGATGCTCCTTGCGTTCGGGCGGCACGAATGCCGTCTGGCGTTCACGCCGCTTGAGCGCCACGTACGAAGGCCAGATCGCCAGCGCCAGCAGCAGAATGAAAACGCCGATGGGCCACCAGATGGGCGAATTCCATTCGTCGATCTTCTGCTGGCGCAAGGCCGGATCGATCTTCATGTACTGCAGCGTGTTGCGCACCATCTGCGTGGGCTTGGCGTTGCCGACCCACTGCTGGTAGGCCCCGCCCGACATCGGGAAGTAGCCGAACATCCACGGCGCATCGCGCTGGACGACGGCGATCATCTGGGCGATCAGTTCGGCCTTTTCGGGGCCGTCGTCCAGGAATTTCATCTGCTCGAACAGTTTGTCGAACTCGGGGCTGGCGTAGTTGGCCGCGTTTTCGCCGCCGCCCTTGGCCTTGGCGTTCGGGCCGTAGAGCAGGAAGAGGAAGTTTTCGGCGTCGGGGTAGTCGGCGTTCCAGCCCCACAGGAAGATCTGCGCGGCGCCGCGCAGCATCTTGTCCTGGAAGCGGTTGTAGTCGGTGGCGCGCACGTCGAGCTGCACGCCGATCTTGGCCAATTGGCGCCGCATCCAGTCGAACTGCGGGTTGGACCCGCCGCCGCTCATCGAGTCGAAATACAGCACCAGCGGCGCGCCCGTCTGCGCGTTGCGGCCATCGGGGTAGCCCGCCTCGGCCAGCAGCCGCTTGGCCACGTCGATGGACTTGCGCACGGGCTTGCCATCGACCAGGTCATACACCACCGGATTGATGCCTTCGGGCGGGTCGCGATAGCCCAGCACGCCGGGCGGCACCGGGCCGTATGCGACGGACGCCTGGCTGTTCTCGAACACGGCCACGTATTCTTCCCAGTCGAAGGCAATGCTGATCGCCTGGCGCAGCTTGCGGTTGCGCTCCTGTTGTTCGGGCGTGTCGCCCTTGCCCACCACCGGATCCAGCCAGTTAAACCCCATGTACCAGTTCGCGGTCTCGACCGTGGTGGGCAGCTTGATGCCGTGTTCCTGATATTTGCGGGCCTTGTCCTGGCTGTCGCCGGCCGCCACCAGCATCGCCACGCCGTATTCGCCGCGCTCGATCTGCGGCACGTCGTAATAGCCCTGCATGAACTTGCCGGTCAGCGGAATGGCTTCTTTTTCGACGCTGAACTCGGCGCGGTCGATGAAGGGCGTGGGCTTGCCGCAGTCTGCCAGCAGGCCGGCGGCCTTGTCGCCGGGCTCGCCTTCGCAGGGATAGGGCTCGCCGTGGTAATTGGGGTTGCGGCCCAGCACGTGGCGGCGGTTCTGCAGCGACTCGACCAGCATGTACGGGCCGGTGCCGACCGGCCAGGTATTCAGCGACAGGTCGTGCGCGGCCATGCCGGGCTGACTGTAGAAGCGGTCCGCCTCCCAAGGAATGGGCGCGGTGAAGGTCATGGCCAGCCAGTATTTGAACTGCGGATACTTGCCATCGACGCGAATGCGCAGCGTGTGGTCATCCAGCGCCTCGACGCCCGTAAAGCCGTCGTCCTCCCGCAGATCCAGCCACGGCAGCGTGCCGCTGCCGCCCGGCACGTCGCGCCGCAGATCCTGGTCGCGCTGGCGCAGCCGGTCGCCGTAGTCCTTCAGGCCCTGCACGTGCTCGGCCATGAGCGAATAGATGGGCGACACGACCCGCGGGCTGGCCAGGCGCCGGAAGGCATAGGCGTAGTCGTGGGCCGTGAGCTCGCGGGTGCCCGTAAGGGGGAAATCGGGGATGTAGAACTTGTCGTCCAGTTCGCCCGGGGCGAGCGGATAGTAGGCGTAGCTGCCATCCTGCTTGCGGGCAAAGGCCGGGTGCGGCGCAAAGCGTATGCCGGGACGGATCTTGATGTCGTAGACGCTTTGCGCGATCTGCTCGCCGGGCGCGTCCTCGGGCAGCGGGTTGCCCGCCTTGTCCAGGTAGACCGGCGGATCGATCGACGCCGCCGCGCGCGGCACCAGCTCGTAGGGCCGCTTCAGGTAGTGATACCCGTAAAGCGGCTCATAGATGTTGTAGGTGTAGGGCGTCTCGTCGCCGGAATAGGAGCTGGCCGGGTCCAGGTATTTGGGCGAGCGTTTGACGAAAGCGGAATACAGCGTGTTCTGGCTTTCGGCGCCGGATGGATAGGGGCTGTTGATGGGGCTTTCCTGCGAGCAGCCCGCCAACGCCAGCGACAGCAGCATGGCCGACGCCCAGAGCCGCTTCAGTACACCCATGGAAACCTTCCCGTCGTTTCGTAGCGACAGAGGATAGCAAATGGGGGGCCCGGGAAGTACCCCGGCATCCCCCTAGGGACGAAATGCGGGGGTGGCGGCCTTCAGCCGCACTGGCGCTGGCGCCAGCAGTCGTAGCGCCACTTCCAGGGCTGCACGGGGTCCGGACGCGCCCACAGCCCGCGGCCAGCCGCCTTGGCCTGGCGCTGCAGGTCCGGCATGGCCTTGTCGCGCAGGTAATCGCCCTTGCGGGCCGTGTAGGCCCAGGCGTAGCCGGCTTCGACCTGCACGCGGTTGGCCGAGCGGCCGTCGGCCAGGATCAGCGCGCAGACATCGCGGCCATATTGGTCCTGCTCGTAGCACTGCGCCGTGAGCGTCTTGCCGGCCACCAGATCTGCCAGGTGCTTGCGCGACGCCTCGGCGTCGGGCTGGCCGGGCTGGTCCGTGCCATGGCCTTCCTCCGGCGCGTCGATGCTGTCCATCCGGATACGCCGCTGGCCGTCAGGCGCGCGCAGCGTCACGGTGTCGCCGTCCGCCACGTTCACAATCGTGCCGGTCAGCGTGAAGCTCCCCGGTGGCACACCACCCGCAGGCGCCACGGCCGACGGTTTGCCTGCGGCCGGCGCCGAGGGCTTGCCGCTTGCCGTCGGCCCCGGGCGCTGCGGCGCCGAATCCTGCGGTTCAAGCCAGTTCACGATGGCACCCGCCACCGCCAGAACCAGGGCAACGACAAGGGCGGTCAGCTTGCTGCCGCCACGAAAGGGAGATTTGGGGCGCATCACAACCAGCCGGACTTGCGGAACCGCCAGTACAGCACCGAGCAAATGGACGCGATGACGCCCAGCGTGATCGGATACCCCCACGGAGACTTCAGTTCGGGCATGAATTCGAAGTTCATGCCGTAGATGCCGGCGATGGCGGTAGGCACGGCCAGGATGGCGGCCCAGGAGGCCAGTTTGCGCGTGGTGTCGTTCTGCGCCGCCTGCCCGATCATCAGGCTGGCTTCAAAGGCGAACGCCAGCGACTCGCGCAGTGAATTGAACAGTTCATCCACCCGCAACACCCGGTCGGCCACTTCGCCGAAGTAGGGCCGCGCGTGCTCGTCGACGGCGGACATTTCGACCCGCGCCAGCCGGCGGCAGATCTCGGCCAGCGGCGAGACCACCGTATGGATGCGCAGCAGGTCGCGGCGTTGACGGTACAGCCTGCGGATATCCGAGTCCTTGGCGCCGCGGATCAGGAGCTTTTGCTCCGCGCCTTCGACGACGCTCTCGATCTTGACGGCCGCCGAGACATAACGGTCCACCAGCCAATCCAGCAGTTCGGACGCCACATAATCGCTGCCGCGCTTGAGCAGGTCGGGCGAGGCCTCCAGGCGCTCGCGCAGCGGGCTGTGGCCCGCCGTGGCGCCGCGCCGCACCGTGACCAGAAAGCCGTCGCCGATCAGGAACTGCGTCTCGCCAAAGATGGGACGTTCAGCCTCGACCTCGACCGTGATGGCGACGATCAGGATCATGTTGCCGTAGTCGATGATCTTGGGACGCCGGTGGGTTTCCAACATCTCTTCCTGGTTCTTGTCGCAGGCGCCCAGTTCGCGCGCCACCTTGGCAAGCGTTTCGGGGCTGGGGTTGCGCAGGCCGATCCACAACATGCTCTGACCCTGGCGCTGGGCGACGTACTGGCCGGCTTCTGCAAGGGGGACCTCGCGGTCCCGCCGTCCGTTCACGTAGGCGATCGATGCCACGACCTCGCCCTTGGGCGCGTCGGCGGCTTGTGCTTCAGTAGACATAGACTTCCTCGGACAAATCGATCCCTGCCGCGCAGCGTGTGGTTATCGGCCGATGATAGCCCAGCCCGCTGACGGGCCGCTGGCTCAGAAAAGGCTGCGCACCCGCTTGGCCACGTCGATGCGCGGGGCCTGCGGCTCGCGCGGCTCGGCCCGTCCGGGCGGCAGGTCGGGCAGCTTGGGCAGGTGATCAAAGAGCGGCAGCATCGCATTGGTGATGAACCGCGTGCGCGAGCCATAAACGTGCCGGTCGCCCATGCCCGTCTGCTGGTGCACGTAAAAGCGCTGCGGCACGACGAGTTGAAGCCGTTCCTTGGCCCGCGTCATGGCCACGTATAGCAGCCGGCGCTCTTCCTCGATCTCTTCGGCGGTGCCCGTGCTCATGTCCGACGGAATGCAGCCATCCACGACGTTCAGCACATACACCGCCTTCCATTCCTGGCCCTTGGCCGAATGGATGGTGGACAGGATCATGTAGTCCTCGTCGCGCAGCGGCGCGCCAGATTCATCACTGGTGGCGTCGGGCGGGTCCAGCGTCAGCTCGGTCAGGAAGCGCTCGCGCGACGGGTAGCCCGACGCGATGCGCACCAGCTGGTCCAGGTCGGTCTTGCGCACGCGCGCATCGTCGTACAGGCGCTCGAGCTGGCCGTTGTACCAGCGCAGCGCCAGGTCCACGTCGGCCGGCCACTTCAGGGTGGGGTCGCACAACGCGGCGTAGGTGTCTGCAAAAGCGCCCCACTCTTCCTGGGCCGCCGCGCCGGGCTTGAATTCGCGCAGCGTGCGCAGCGGCTCGGCCGAGGCGGACATGGCGTCCATCAGCTTGCCCGCCGTCGCCGGCCCGATGCCCGGCATCAGCTGCGCAACCCGGAAACCCGCCATGCGTCCGCGCGGATTCTCGGCCCATCGCAGGATCGACAGTAGATCCTTCACGTGCGCCGCTTCCAGAAAGCGCAGCCCGCCGAATTTGACGAACGGAATGTTGCGGCGGGTCAGCTCCAGTTCCAGCGCGGCGCTGTGGCTGGCCGTGCGAAACAGCGCCGCCTGCGACTTGAGCGTCGCGCCGCCCTCGCGCTGCGCAAGCACCTGGTCAGCCACCCAACGCGCCTGGCCGGCTTCGTCGCTGACCGTCACCAGCTCGGGCATCTGCGAGGACTTGCGATCGGTCCAGAGGTCCTTGGCATAGCGTTCGGTCGCCTGCGCGATCACCGCGTTCGAGGCGTTCAGGATGGGTTGCGAGGACCGGTAGTTGCGGTCCAGCGTGATGACGCGCGCAGGCGTTGGAAAGAGATTCGGAAAGTCCAGGATGTTGCGCACCGTGGCCGCGCGGAACGAATAGATGGACTGCGCGTCGTCGCCCACCACCGTCAAGCCCCGGCCGTCCGGTTTCATGGCCAGGAGGATTGCCGATTGCAGCCGGTTCGTGTCCTGGTATTCGTCAACCAGCACGTGATCGAATCGCGCACCCACGTCGGCCGCGATTTCCTCGTCCGACATCATCTCGGACCAGTACAGCAGCAGGTCGTCGTAGTCCAGCACCTGCTGATCCTGCTTGGCCGCGACGTACGCGCGGAACAGGTTCTTGAGCTCGTCCTCCCATTGGGCGCACCACGGAAACGAGGTCTTGAGCACGTCGCCCACGGGCGTCTGGCTGTTGACCACGCGCGAATAGATCGCCAGGCATGTCCCTTTGAGCGGAAAGCGCGATTTGGTGGAGGACAGGCCAAGTTCATGGCGCACCATGCCCATCAGGTCCTCGGCATCGCCGCGGTCGTGGATGGTGAAGGCCTCGGACAACCCGATGCGCTGGGCGCAGTCGCGCAAGAGCCGCGCGCCGATCGCATGGAAGGTGCCCGCCCACGGCAGCGACGGCGCCTGCTGCGACGCACGCAAGTTCATCACCCGCTGCAGCACCGATCCCACGCGCCGCTCCATTTCCAGCGCCGCGCGGCGCGAAAACGTCAGCAGCAGCATGCGCTGGGGGTCCGCCCCGTTCAGGATCAGGTGGGCCACGCGATGCGCAAGCGTGTTGGTCTTGCCCGACCCTGCCCCCGCGATGACCAGCAATGGGCCATCGTTGCCGGGCGCGCCGGCCACGCCGAATTCGGCCGCTTCGCGCTGGGCGGGATTCAGGTCGGCCAACGGATCGGGCCGCTCGGCAGCTCGCGCGGCGGCGCTGTCGTTGTCGGGAGTATGCGAAAGAGGATCTTGGTCTGGCATGTCGCGGAGCCGCAGCGCTGCGGCCGCAAAAAGGAAGGAGCCAAGGCTGGCTCCGGATGAACACTGTATATTTATACAGAATTTTTGCGAATCCGTCTGAACCGCCCCGGCGCCATGCCCGATTTCCCCCGCATCCTGACCGGCACCGCCTCCTGGACCGACCCCACCCTGCTGGCCTGCGGCCGCTTTTATCCGCCCGACGCCCGCAGCGCCGAATCCCGGCTGCGCTTTTACGCGTCGCGCTTTTCGCTGGCCGAGGTCGACTCCAGCTTCTACGCGATGCCCACGCCCGACAACGCGCACCGGTGGGCCACCCGCACGCCGGACAATTTCGTCTTCAACATCAAGGCCTTCCGGCTGTTTACCGGCCACCAGACGCCGCTCGCCGCCCTGCCCGGCGACATCCAGCGCGAATTGGCCGACTGGCCGGATCCGGTCATCTACCACGACCGAATGCCCGCCGACCTGCGCGACGAACTCTGGCGGCGCTACCAGTTGGCCATCGAGCCCTTGCGGATGCCGGGCAAGCTGGGTGCGGTGCATTTCCAGTTTCCGCCCTGGATACGGCGGGACGCCCGGGGCATGGCGCGCGTGGCCGACTGCGCGCGGCGCATGGAGGAACACCTGGTGTCCGTGGAATTCCGCCACCGCAGCTGGTTCGAGACCGCCAGCGCGACGGCGAACACGCTGGCCTTCGAGCGCGATCTGGGCGTGGTGCACACCGTCGTGGACGCGCCGCAAGGCTTTGACAACACGGTGCCTGCGGTCTGGGAAAGCACCCATCCGGACCTGACGCTGCTGCGCCTGCACGGGCGCAACGCGGCTACCTGGAACGCCTCGGGCGCCGCGTCGTCGGGAAGGTTCCAGTACGAGTACTCGGAAGCGGAACTGGCCGAACTGGTCGCCCGCTTCACCCGGCTGGCCTCGCAATCGGGACAGGCCCACGCGGTGTTCAACACCAACTTCGAAGACCAGGGCATGCGCAACGCCGCCGCCTTCGCCTCGGCGCTGACGCTGCCGGGCGTGTAAACGGGTATCAGGCTCCCGCCTTGGCGGCAGGCCGCGCCAAGGGCCGCGCCACTTCGGCCAGACTCTCCAGCAGCACCTCGAACTTGCGTGCGATGTCGTGCTCCGGCACGCAGGCGTAGCCCAGCAACAGCCCCGGCCGGCGTCCTTCGTCGTTTACGTAGTAGCGCGATAGCGCCCGCGTCAGCACGCCCTTGCTGCGGGCCACCTCGACCACGCGCAGGTCGTCCATGTCGGGCGGCAGGGTCAGCACCAGATGCAGGCCGGCCATGCTGGCGTCGCGATGCAGCCAGTCCGGTCCCAGCCGCCGCTCGATCAGGTTCACGAGCATGGCGCGGCGGCGGCCGTACAGCATGCGCATGCGGCGGATGTGCGCCGCGTAATGGCCTTCGGAAATGAACGTTGCCAGCGCCGCGTGCGTCATCAGGTGACCCTCGCGGTACAGCTCCGCGTGCGCGGCCTGGAATGCCGCGGTCAGCGGCTTGGGCAGCACCAGATAGCCCACGCGCAGACCGGGATACAGCGTCTTGCTGAACGTGCCCATGTAGATCACCGGCGCATCGGACTCCAGGCCCAGCAGCGACGCGATCGGCCTGCCCGAGAAGCGGAATTCGCTGTCGTAGTCGTCTTCGATGATCCAGCTGCCGCATTGCCGCGCCACCGCCAGCAGTTGCCGCCGGCGGGCCAGCGACATGACCGGCCCCAGCGGATACTGGTGCGAAGGCGTGACGAAGATGAACCGCGGCGGCGTGCCCACGGTGTCTGGCAGCCGCATGCCTTCTTCGTCCACGGGCAGGTGCACCGTGCGCAGTCCGTTGGCCTGCAGGATGGTGCGCGCGCCCCAGTAGCCGGGGTCCTCGACCCAAGCCGTTTCGCCCGCCTCGCCCAGGATGCGCGTGGTCAGGTCGATGGCCTGGTGCGAGCCTTCGGTGATGATGATCTGTTCGGGATCGCAGTCGATCGACCGGGTCAACGCCAGGTGCTGCGCCAGCGCCTCGCGCAGCGCCGGCAGCCCGCCGCCGTAGGAATACGTCAGCAGGTCCGGCGCGGGGTTGCGCCATAGCGCGCTGAAGATGCGGCCAAACTTCTTGTGCGGAAACTCGGTCAGGTCGGGCACCCCCGGCATGAACGCCCCCCACTGGTAGGGCGAGGCCGACACGCCATCGACGATGGCCGCGCCGCGCGGCGACAGCGAGGGACGCGAAGCCGCCTCGTGCGCCTGGCGCGCGCGGCGGCCGCTGGCCAGATAGGAGTCCGGCACCGACGCATTGACGAAAGTGCCATTGCCCTGCCGGCTGCGGGTATAGCCCTCGGCGAGCAGCTGGCTGTAGACGTGCACGACCGTGTTGCGTGCAATGCCCAGCTCAGCCGCCAAGTCCCGCGTGGCGGGCAGGCGCGAGTCCGCGGCTATGGATCCATCCAGGATGGCTTCACGGATGCCGCGGTAGAGCCGCTTGTTCATGGGCTCGCTGGCGCCATCGGCCAGGCGCAGCAGCAGCAAGTCACCGACGATGGACCGCAATTGGTTCTACCTGAATTATTAAAGTGGTTCCCACAAGTGGGGCCATCGTAGCATTAAATAAGTGCTTTACCGCCCATCACTCTCATCGAGACCGAGATGAAGAATCAGGATCTGAATACCCGCCGTTCCCTGGCCACGCCCCGCGGCGTCGGCGTCATGTGCGACTTCTATGCCGTGCGCGCGGAAAACGCCACGCTGTGGGATGCCGAAGGCAAGGAATACATCGACTTCGCAGGCGGCATCGCCGTGCTGAACACGGGCCACCTGCACCCGAAGGTCAAGGCCGCGGTCGCCGCGCAGCTGGACAACTTCACGCACACGGCCTATCAGATCGTGCCGTACGAAGGCTACATCTCGCTCGCCGAGCGCATCAACCGCGTGGCCCCCATCGATGGCCTGAAGAAGACCGCCTTCTTCACGACCGGCGTCGAAGCCGTCGAGAACGCCGTGAAGATCGCACGCTCGGCCACCGGCCGCTCGGGCGTCATTGCCTTCTCCGGCTCGTTCCATGGCCGCACGATGCTGGGCATGGCGCTGACCGGCAAGGTCGCCCCCTACAAGCTGTCGTTCGGCCCCATGCCCGGCGACATCTATCACGTGCCGTTCCCCAACGCCACGCAATCGATCAGCGTGGCCGATTCGCTCAAGGCGCTGGACCTGCTGTTCAAGGTCGACATCGATCCGAAGCGCGTCGCGGCCATCATCATCGAGCCCGTGCAGGGCGAAGGCGGCTTCAACATCACGCCGCCCGAACTGATGACGGCGCTGCGCAAGGTCTGCGACGAGCACGGCATCTTGCTGATCGCCGACGAAGTCCAGACGGGCTTTGGCCGCACCGGCAAGCTGTTCGCGATGGAGCATCACACCGTGCAGGCCGACATCATCACGATGGCCAAGAGCCTGGGCGGCGGCTTCCCCATCTCCGGCATCGTCGGCCGCGCCGAGATCATGGACGGCCCTGCCGCGGGCGGCCTGGGCGGCACGTACGCCGGCAATCCGCTGGCCGTGGCCGCGGCGCACGCCGTGCTGGACGTCATCGCCGAGGAAAAGCTGTGCGAACGCGCCACCAAATTGGGCGACAAGCTGCGCGCCCACCTGGAAGGCCTGCGCGGCAAGGTGCCCGGCATCGCCGACGTGCGCGGCCTGGGTTCGATGGTCGCGCTGGAACTGAACGACGCGGCGGGCAAGCCCGACGCCGAAGCGGTCAAGCGCGTGCAGAAGCGCGCCCTCGACGCCGGCCTGATTTTGCTAAGCTGCGGTGTATACGGAAACGTCCTGCGCTTCCTGTATCCCTTGACCATTCCCGACGCCCAGTTCGCACGCGCGCTGGACATCCTGTCCGAGGCGCTTGCCGCTTGAGGCGCGAGCCCTGACTAACCGGTTATTCGGCCGGCGGGCATAACGATTGCGGGCGTAGCAGGTTCCCGGCTTGGATCTCAAGCCTGAACCCTGCCGCGCCCGTCGTCGCTTGGCCCGCCGCACCCATCAAGGAGACTCCCAAATGACAGCACTGTCCCATCCCCTCGCCCGTCCCGACCTGCTGCGCGACGCCTGCTACATCAACGGCAAGTGGGTTGGCGCCGGCGAAGGCGCATCGATCCCCGTCGACAATCCGTCCACCGGCAAGACCATCGTGTCGGTGCCCAAGCTGGGCCGCAAGGAAACCGAACAGGCCATCGCCAGCGCCCAGGCCGCGCTGCCCGCCTGGGCCGCCAAGACCGGCAAGGAACGCGCCGCGATCCTGCTGAAGTGGGCGCAACTGATGATGCAGAACCAGAAAGACCTGGCTGCCATCATGACGTCCGAACAGGGCAAGCCCGTCACCGAGGCGGCCGGCGAAATCGCCTACGCGGCCTCGTTCCTGGAGTGGTTTGCCGAGGAAGCCAAGCGCGTCGACGGCGACATCCTGCAAAGCCCCAAGGCCGGCCAACGCCTGATGGCGCTCAAGCAGCCCATCGGCGTCACCGCCGCGATCACGCCCTGGAACTTCCCGGCCGCGATGATCACCCGAAAGGCCGGCCCGGCCCTGGCCGCCGGCTGCACCATGATCGTCAAGCCCGCCCAGCAGACGCCGCTGACCGCGCTGGCGCTGGCCGTGCTGGCCGAAGAGGCCGGCGTGCCGGCCGGCGTCTTTCACGTCATCACCGGCAGCTCGCGCGACATCGGCGCGGCCCTGTGCGAAAGCGACGTGGTGCGCAAGCTGAGCTTCACCGGCTCGACTGAAGTCGGCCGCACGCTGATGGAGCAATGCGCGCCCACCATCAAGAAGCTGTCGCTCGAACTGGGCGGAAACGCGCCCTTCATCGTGTTCGACGACGCCGACCTGGACCGCGCGGTCGACGGCATTCTGGCCTCGAAGTACCGCAATGCCGGCCAGACCTGCGTGTGCGCCAACCGCATCTACGTGCAGGCCGGCGTGTACGAGGAAGTCGCCAAGCGCCTGGTCGACAAGGTCAACGCCATGAAGGTGGGCGACGGCTTTGAAGACGGCGTGACGCAGGGTCCGCTGATCGACCGCAACGCGGTCGAGAAGGTGCAGGAGCACATCGCCGACGCCACCGCGCACGGCGCCAAGGTCATCGCGGGCGGCAAGCCGCACGCGAAGGGCGGCACGTTCTTCGAACCCACCGTGGTGCGCGACGTGACGCAATCGATGCGCTTTGCCAGCGAGGAAACCTTCGGGCCGGTCGCGCCGCTGTTCCGCTTCGAGTCCGAGGACGAAGTCATCGGCATGGCCAACGACACCATCTTCGGCCTGGCCGCGTACTTCTTCACGCGCGACTATGCCCGCATCTGGCGCGTGTCCGAAGCGCTGGAATACGGCATCGTCGGCATCAACACCGGCCTCATCTCCAACGAGGTCGGCCCGTTCGGCGGCGTCAAGCAGTCGGGCCTTGGCCGCGAAGGCTCCAAGTACGGCATCGAAGAGTACCTGGAGATCAAGTACCTCTGCGTCGACCTCGGCGCATGAAATCAGGCGCGCGCGGCGGCCCGCCGCGCGCGCCTGTCGACCGCGTGGCCGATGTGCGCGCCGTGTTCATTCCGATACCATCCAGGCGTGTTAGATTTGCGCGTTCCCTGGAAGAGTCCGTATGAGCAGAACCTTCACCCTTGAGGACACCCGCAGGCTGGCGGCCATCCTGGCGGAAACCGCGCAGGCGGAAGTCATGCCGCGGTTTCGCAACCTGCCAGAAGGCGCCGTGCGCGGCAAGACCTCCCCGCGCGATCTGGTCACCGACGCCGACGAGGCCGCCGAACGCCTGATCGCCGCGCGACTGGCCAAGCTGCATCCCGGCGCCGTGCTGATCGGCGAAGAAGCCTCGGCGCGCAATCCCGCCCTCTTGAACATGCTGGTCGACGCCGACCTCGCATTCCTCATCGACCCCATCGACGGCACGCGCAACTACGTCGCGGGCCTGCCGCTGTTCGGCATGATGATCGCGGCCTGCCATCGCGGCGACGTGATCGCTGGCGTGATCTACGACCCGGTCAGCCGCGACAGCGCGCTGGCGGTGCGCGGCGAAGGCGCCTGGCTGGAATTCGAAAACGGCAAGCGGGCGCCGCTGGCGGTTGCCAGCCCCGCGCCCCCGCATGACATGGACGGCATGATCTCCACCGGCGCCCTGCCCGAGCCGCTGCGTACCACCGTCAATGGCAACCTCTCGCAGCTGGGCAGCACAGCCTCGCTGCGCTGCGCCGCGCACGAATACCGCATGCTTGCCGCGGGCCATTGCCATGTGGCGCTGTACAACCAGCTGACCGCGTGGGATCACGCTGCCGGCTGGCTGCTGCATCGGGAAGCGGGCGGCTATGCGGCGCATTTCGACGGCTCGCCCTACAAGCCCACCCACCGCACGGGCGGATTGCTCTACGCCCCTGACGCCGGAAGCTGGCATGCGGCGCGCAAGGCGCTGCTGGGGGACGCATTGGAATCCATCGAGACTTGACAGCGCGCTTGAAACCACCCCGAAAAACTGGGGTTATCCCTAGGAGTTATCCCCAGTTCCTGTGGACAACCCTATGGAAAGGTCTGTAACCGGCCGAAAAAAGCGTTGCCGGGCAAGCACTTGCTTAGACCGCTCAAAAACCGGCCGACCCGCTTCTTCTTAAAGCGCTTCCAGCGCCACCGCGCAGGGCAGTTCCACTTTCAGGGTCAGCAGGCTGTCGGCGCGGGTGCGTCCCAGATTGATGGCGGCGATGGGCAAGCCGTTACGCGACGCGGCGGTGACGAAGCGATAGCCCGAATACACCATCAGGGACGAGCCCACCACCAGCACCGCGTCGGCGCTTTCCAGGCCCGCATTGGCGCGCTCCACGCGCTCGCGCGGGACCGTCTCGCCGAAGAACACCACGTCGGGCTTGACGATGCCGCCGCAGCGCGGACAGGGCGGCACCGCGAACCGCGAGAAGTCGTGGCCGTCCAGGTCGGCGTCGCCGTCGGGCGCATCGCTGGCCTCCAGCTGCATCCAGTCCGGATTCAGCGCGTGCAGTTTTTCCTGCCAGTCGTGGCGGCCGCCCCGCCAGTCGCAGTTCATGCAGCGCACGGCGTCCAGGCGGCCGTGCAGGTCCACGACATCGCGGCTGCCCGCGGCCTCGTGCAGGCCGTCCACGTTCTGGGTCACCAGGATGTCGACGTTGCCGCGCGCCTGCAGACGCGCCAGCGCCAGATGCGACGCGTTGGGCCGAACGTGCCCGAAGCGGCGCCAGCCCACCATGCTGCGCGCCCAATAGCGCGCGCGGGCCAGTTCGCCGCCCATGAACATCTGCAGCGTCATGGGCGGCTGGCGTTTCCATTCGCCTTCGGTGTCGCGATAGTCAGGGATGCCCGAGTCGGTGCTGACGCCGGCCCCGGTCAGGACGAAGAGCCGCGGATGGCGGTCGATGAAGCCGCGCAGCGCGGCCAGCTCCGGAACTGCTGTATCCAATCCTCGCTCCTCGAATTGACGCACCCGCGATGGCCACACCCGCGCGCCGCAGCTCGCGCCGCGCGAGCCGCGGCCCTCAGCCGCCCAGCCCGCAATCGGGCATGTCGCTGACCAGGCTTGCCTGCGTCACATTGCTGCCCGGCGGCACGCTGCGCGTGAGCCACACATTGCCGCCAATGGTCGATCCCTTGCCGATCGTCACGCGGCCCAGGATCGTGGCGCCCGCGTAGATCACGACATCGTCCTCGATCAGCGGGTGGCGCGCCAGGCCCTTCTTGAGTTCGCCGTTTTCGCCAGGCGGGAAGCGCTTGGCGCCCAGCGTGACCATCTGGTAGAGCCGCACGCGGTCGCCAATGATGGCGGTTTCGCCAATCACGACGCCCGTGCCGTGGTCGATGAAAAAGCTGCGGCCGATGGTCGCGCCCGGATGAATGTCGATGCCGGTGTCGGCGTGAGCGATCTCGGCCACGATACGCGCCAGCATCGGCACGCCCAGGCGATACAGGACATTGGCAAGACGATGATGGATCATTGCCGCCACGCCGGGATAGCACAGCAGCACTTCGTCCACGTTGTGCGCGGCCGGGTCGCCCTGATAGGCGGCCATCACATCCAGGTCGAGCGCGGCGCGCACGGCCGGCAGTTGGGCGCCGAACTGGCGCACGATCTCCGTGGCACGCTGTTGCGTGTCGGCCTGCAGGGCTGGGTCATGCCGGCCTTCGTATTGCAGTTCCAGACAGACCTGATGCAGCAGCGCATCGAGCGCGGCGCCAATGGTGTGGCCGACGTAGAAGTCCTCGACTTCCTCGCGCAGGTCGATGGGACCCAGGCGCATCGGGAACAAGGCGCCACAGAGATCCTTGACGATCTGGCGCAGGCTCTCTTGAGAAGGGAACTCGCGCAACCCGGCATCGTCGCGCAGGCGGCCGCGCGGGCCGCGCCAGGCGACGCGGGCCTCACGCAGGCCGGACACGATGCCGTCCAGGTTCCAGTGCGCGGTGGGGAAATGGGTGGGGCCGCTCATTGCCGGACTCCGGACAGGGAGCCGGCGGTTCCGGCAGTCGGATGAATAACGAACATGGGTTTGCCTCGCTGACGGTGCGAAGCCCCCGGGGCAAGGCTCCGGGCAATGCTGCTTCGCAATAATTCCGTCAACTGTAACCGCTCTGGCGCGCAGGCCGAAAGTCATCCGATATGGCGTTGGGGTTATGCCGTTGCCGGCTCGACCTCGTAGCCCTGCGGATTGCCCTGCTGCCAGCGCCACCCGTCCGCGCACATGGCGTCCACGCCGTGCGTGCTGGACCAGCCCAACAGCGACGCCGCCAGCGCCGGATCGGCCCACATGCGCTCGACATCGCCCGGCCGCCGCGGCAGGACGCGCAGCGGAATCTTGCAGCCATTGACACGCTCGAACGCGTGGACCAGTTCCATCACGCTGGTGCCCTGCCCCGTTCCCAGGTTGACCGCCACGAACCCCGGATGGGTTTCCGCATAGGTCAGCGCCTGCACATGGCCGCGCGCCAGATCCATGACGTGCAGGTAATCGCGCACGCCGGTGCCGTCGGGCGTGTCGTAGTCGTCGCCGAACACGCGCAAAAACGGCTGGCGCCCCACCGCCACCTGCGTGATGAACGGAAAGAGATTGTTGGGCAGGTCGCGCGGGCTCTCGCCGATCAATCCGCTGGGATGCGCGCCGATGGGATTGAAGTAGCGCAGCGTGACGGCGCTGAAGGCGGGATCGGCCACGCAGACGTCCTTCAGCATTTCCTCGACCATCAGCTTGGTGCGGCCATACGGATTGGCCGGCGCCAGCGGATGGGCCTCGGTGAACGGCAGGTATTGCGGTTCGCCGTACACCGTGGCCGACGAGCTGAACACCAGCCGCGACACGCCCGCCTCACGCATGGTGCGCAAGAGAACGAGCGAACCCTGCACGTTGTTGTCGTAATACTTGAGCGGGTTCGCCACCGATTCGCCCACCGCCTTGCACCCGGCCAGGTGCAGCACCGACTGCACGGGCATGCCGCGTGCCGCCGCCTGCGCCAGCACGCCGGCCACCAGCCCGGGCGAACGGATGTCGCCTTCGACCAGCGGGATCGGCGTGCCGCAAAGCTGCTCCACGCGGCGCACGGCCTCGCGGCTGCCGTTGCTGAAGTTGTCCAGCACCAGCGGCCGCAGGCCGGCGGCGATCATCGCCACCAGCGTGTGGGTGCCGATATACCCTGCGCCGCCCGTCACCAGCACGTGCGTGTCCGGCATGTCGATGCTCCGTCAGAGATGGGCCGCCATGCCCGGCACCCACGCATGGCGGGGACGCGGGGCCTGCGCATGGCTGCGGTAGCGGTCGATCCAGTACGACGTGGAGGCATCATGGCCCCAGTCGACCACGCCCGCCGACACCGGCACCGCCAGCTCGCGCTCGATGCCGCTGGCAAGCCGCTTGCCCAGTTCCACGCCGTACTGGTCGAAGGGGTTGATGCCCCAGACCACGCTCTGCACGAACACCTTGTGCTCGTACAGGGCCAGCAGCGCGCCCAGGCTGCGCGGATCGAGCTGGCGCAGGACGATCAGCGTCGACGGCCGGCCGCCCGGATGCACCATGTGCTGCGCCAACGTCAGCGCGCGCTCCTGGTTGTCGATGTGCGCCACGTCCAGCATCGCCTGCTCCAGGCTCTTGCCGCGCAACAGCGCCTGGCGCTGCGCGAGGCAGTTGGCCAGCAGCATGCGATGCGCATCGGGGCTGTCGGCATGCCCTTGCAGGCTGGCGATGAAGTCGACCGGCGCGCCTTCCTCGCTTTGATGCAGCCACTGGAAGAACGTGTGCTGGCCGTCGGTGCCCGGCATGCCCCAGATGATGGGGGCCGTCGGCACGCCGACTGCCGAGCCATCGCCCGCGACCCGCTTGCCCAGCGATTCCATCTCCAGCTGCTGCAGATAGGTCACCAGGTGCAAGAGGCGCCCGCTATAGGCCGCGACGTTCAGCGAGTTGAATCCCAGCACGCTGCAATTGACCAGCCCGGCCAGCGCCAGTTGCACCGGCGCGTTGGCTGCGAACGGCGTCTGCAGGAAATGCTGGTCCATCGCCTCGGCGCCCGCGCGCATGCCGATCAGCACGTCCACGCCCACCGTCAGCGCGATCGACAAGCCGGCGACCGACCAGACGGAATAGCGCCCGCCCACCCAGTCGCACATCTTGAAGACCTGGCTGGACGGCACGCCCAGCGCGCGCGCGGCCGGCGCATTGGCGGTGACCGCCGCCAGATGGTCGGACACGTCGGCCACCCCGCCCTGCTTGAGCCATGCAATGGCGGCGCGGGCGTTGTGCAGCGTTTCCGTCGTGGTGAAGGATTTGGACGACACCACCACCAGCGTGCGGCGCGGGTCCAGCCCGGCCACGGCGTCATGGAACGCATGGCCGCAGATGTTGGAGACAAAGCGGATCTGCCGGCGCTGCAGCGGTCCGCCGAAGGCCTGCACCGCCAGGCGCGGGCCCCAGTCGCTGCCGCCGATGCCGATGTGCAGGACGGTGGAGAAGTCCGCCGTCTGGTCCACGCGCCGCACAAAGTCGGTCATGCGCGAATACTCGCAGACGGAATCCGCGTCCTGCCCTTCGGGCTGTTCGCGCGTGCGTCCCGCGCGCAGCGCGGTATGCCATGCCGCGCGGTTTTCAGTCCAGTTGACCGGTTCCCCGGCAAACAGCGCGCGGCGCGCCTCTTCCAGTCCGCGCGCCTGCAGCAGCGCCATGCCGGCGCCGTCCAGCGACGGCGACTGGCGCTGCATGGTCAGGTCCACGCACAAGCCTGCCGCCTCGATCACCTTGAGCGCACTGGCGTCCAGTTCGGCGTTCTGCGCAGCCTGCGCGAAAGCCATCCACTCGGGGCTGTTTGCCAGTCCGGAGTCTGCCCTTAACGCCTCAATCGCCTGTTGAGCCTTTCCCATCGCGTGATGCTCCTTAGAACGGTAAACGAATGTGAGGTGCAATGCGCTTGAACGCCTTGCGAAAGTCCTCCTCGATACGAGCCAGCGCGGCCACGTTGTCTCCTTCGAACCGGAGTACCACCGTTGGCGTGGTGTTGGACGGTCGCGCAAGGCCGAAGCCATCCGCGTAATCCACACGGATCCCGTCGAGCTCGTTGATCGACACTGCGCCGGGGAACTCCCCTTGATCGCGCAGCGCCTGCACAAGCTCGACGCCTTCCGTGGTCTCCAGTTTCAATTCGGGGGTGGCGCAGGACTGCGGCAAGCTTTCCAGCAAAGCCGAGGGGTCCGGCGCCGACGAGAGGATTTCCAGCAGGCGGGCGGCGGCGTAGATACCGTCGTCAAAGCCATACCAGCGCTCCTTGAAGAAAATGTGGCCGCTCATCTCTCCAGCAAGTAGCGCTCCCGACTCCCGCATCTTGGCCTTTATCAGGGAATGCCCTGTCTTCCACATGGTCGCCTTGCCGCCCGCCTCGGTGATGGCGCGGGCCACATGGCGGCTGCATTTCACGTCGTAGATCACCTCGGCGCCCGGGTTGCGCGCCAGCACGTCGCGGGCGAACAGGATCAGCTGGCGATCCGGCCAGATGATCTGTCCCGATTTTGTGACCACGCCCAGCCGGTCGCCGTCGCCGTCGAACGCCAGGCCCACCTCGCAATCCGAATAGCGCAGGCAATAGATCAGGTCCTGCAGGTTGTGGGGATCGGCCGGATCCGGGTGATGCCCCGGAAAAGAGCCATCCACTTCGCAGAACAGTTCGGTGACCTCGCAGCCAAGCGCCCGAAATAGCCCCGGCGCCACCGCGCCCGCCACGCCACTGCCGCAATCGATGGCGATCTTCATGGGCCGCGCCATGCGGATGTCGCCCACCAGGCGCGCCGCGTAGCACGGGGTGATCTGCATCTGCGTGCGCCCGCCCGCCACGGGCGCCGAATCGATCGGCTGGCGCATCGCATCGCGCAGCGCCGTCAGCCCGTCGCCGTACAACGAACCGCCCTCCATCACGATCTTGAAGCCGTTGTGCGTGGGCGGGTTATGGCTGCCCGTCACCGCAATGCCGGTGCCGGTGTCCATCAGCCGGGTCGTGAAATACACCATCGGCGTGGTCGCCATGCCGATATCGATGACGTGCATGCCCGCCGAACGCAGCCCCGCCTGCAACGCCGCGGACAGTTCGACGCTGCTCAGCCTGCCATCGCGGCCCACCACGATCGACCGCACGCCCTGCTCGTGGGCCTTGGCGCCCACCGCCATCCCCAGGCTGTGGGCAAACCTTGCATCCAATTCGTCCGGTACTGTTCCCCGTATGTCGTAGGCCTTGAAAACCGCATCCAGAATCTGCGGCGTGTCCCAGCCAAAAGTTCCGTGCATGCCAGTTTCTCCGGGTGGCGTTCACTTGGGACCGTTGTGTTTGAAATCACCGTAGTACGCCGCACGGGAGTAGCGATAACCGCCGTACTTGGACCGGAAGCCAAAGCGTTCCGGCATCAGCTTCAAGCCATTGAAGAGCACGCCGTCCACCGGGGCGCCCGCCTGGATCAGGCGCTTGGCCGTCTCGCGGATCTCGCCCACGGTGTTCATGCCGGACCGCACCACCACCATGACGGCCGCGGCGTGCGTGCCGACCACAGCCGCGTCGGGCGAGGACAGCACGGGCGCGGTGTCCAGGATCACCATGTCGTACTGCGTGGCCAGTTCCCGCAGGGTTTCGCCGAAGACGGGCGACGCCAGCAGCTCGGACGGATCGAAGGTGACGGCGCCCGTGGCGATGAAGTCCACGCCCTCGGACACGCTGTGCTTTCTGACGCGGCTGAGCGGGATCGTGCCGGTCAGCACTTCGAACAGGCCATCTTCCTTGGGCACGCCGAAATACCGGTTGAGCTGGCCCTTGCGGAAGTCGGCATCGATCAGCAGCACGCGCTTGCCGACGCCGCCCTGGATGAAGGCAAAATTTGCAGACAGGAAGGATTTACCCACGCCCGCCACCGGCCCCGTGAACATGACCATGTTGTTGGCCGACTGGCGCAGCGAGGCCTGCAGCACGTTGCGGAACGACCGCAAGCTTTCGATGGGTGGCGAGTTGCCCTGGCTCTGGGCCAGCAGCGCGGGCACGGTGGCGTTCTTGCGCCGGCTGCGGCGCCAGAGCTTGTCCTGCACGTCGCTGTACGGAATGGCCGCCAGCACCGGCAGGCCGGTATGGCGCTCGACGTCTTCCGGCTCGGACAGGCCGCCGAACAGGGCGTTGCGCACGAACGCGCACAGGATGGCGAAGATCAGGCCGGCCGCGGTGGCCACGCCAATGATGATCGCGGCCTTCGGACGCACCGGCTTGTCGGGCTGCACGGCTGCATCCAGGATGCGCACGTTGCCCACCTTGCCGGCGCGGATCAGCTTGAGCTGTTGCGTGTTGTTGAGCAGCGCCGTGTACAGCTCGGTGTTGACGCGCACGTCACGCACCAGGCGCACCACGTCCTGTTCCAGATCGGGCAGCTGCTTGATGTTGTTGCCCAGGCGGTTGACGTCGCCGGTCAAGGACGCGATCTGACGGTCGATGCCCACGATGCTCGGGTGCGTCGGCGCAAAACGCGTGATCAGTTCCTGGCGCTTCTGGCGCAGTTCCATCACGCGAGTCTGCGCATCCACCGACTGCCCGAGGATCAGCTTGGCCTCTTCGCTCAGGTCGATCGTGCCGCGCTTGTTGCGCAACTGGTTGTACTTGGTTTCCGCGGCGTCCAGCTCGGCCTTCAGCTGCGGCAGCTGCTGCTCCAGGAACACCAGCGACTTCTCGGCCTGGGCCGACTTGCGGTTCACGTTCTGCTGCACGTATTCCTGGCCGATCTGGTTCAGCACCGCGGTCGTCAGCGCCGGATCGTTGCCCTCCAGGGTGACGCCGATCACGCCCGACGTACGCCCGCGCTCAAAGATGCCCAGGTGCGACTGCACGTTCTCGATGGCCGCCAGGCGCGAGCTGCGCGACACGGTGAACTCGGTGCCCGGACGGCCCGACAACGCGTCCACATGCACGTCCATGGCGCCGCCGCCCGGCAGCAGGAAGCGTTCGGGCTTGCCCACCGTGCCGGTGAACGTTGCGCCGGTCAGCTTGTCGCTGAGCGTGTAGCGGCCTTCGCCCAGCGTGGTCAGGCGAAACGGCTTGCCCAGCCATTCGTTGGGCACGTCCAGCTGCGAGATCGCGATGGTCTCGCCGCCCCACGCATAGCCGCCGCGCGGCAAGCCGGACGGATACGGCAGGCTTTCATAGCGCTGCGCAAGCCACTCGCCCACCACGGGGAAATAGCGCGGCTTGGCGTGGATGTAGAGCAGGAATTTGTCGACCGCGGGACCGACGACCATGCGCGAACGCAGCACTTCCATTTCGCCGGACGTTTCCGCCTTGGTATCGAACATCGACGACACATCGCCCAGCAGGCTTCGCGCCTGCCCGTTCGGAAGCTCCTCCTCGACCTGCACGATGATGTCAGCCGAATAGACCGACGGCGTCACCATCACGTAGGCCAGCGCGCCGAGAAACGCAAACAGGGTGATCGCAATGATCATCCAGCGGTTGGAAAAAATGGCGTCCACGTGGGACGACAAGGGGGTTTCCTGCTGACGGGCCGGTACTGACGGCTCGAACGATTCGATGGGCAACGACATGCAGCTCTCCAGGAGAGGGCGCCGCCGCGGTAGCGGCGCCCCCAAAGGCGGGTTTTTCAGGCGGACTAATCGATGGACTTGACGGTCTGTACGGTTTGCGCGCTCGGGAACAGGTTGCTGATGAAGCGGTTCCACCGCACCAGGCTGGCCGTATCCACGAACACGACGTCTTTGGGTTGCAATTCAAACTTCGCGCCGACCGCAAGGGCTTGCGGCGATGCGGCGTTCAAGTGGTAGACCAAAGGCTTTGCCTCCTCCGTGGCGCGCACGACGAAAATTTGCGAAGGGTCGGCCGTGAGCTGGTTCGGCCCGCCCGCCAGGCCCAGTGCTTCGGTCAGCGACATGCGGCCATCGCGCATGACCGAGGCGCCGGGCAGGAAGACTTCGCCCATCACGAACACCTTGCTGTCGTCGCGCGGCGTGACTCTCACGATGTCCCCTGCCTTGAGCATGACCTGGTTCAGATCCTGGCCGCGCTCGATCAGCGCGGGAAGGTTCACGCGAGTACGACGGCCATCGCGGATCACATAAACCGCACTGCGATCGCCGGTAGGCAGAATGCCTCCGGCCCTGTTGAGCGCTTCCAACAGGGTCATGGGAACATCGTTGATCGCAACCGTGCCCGGCGTCGTTACCTCGCCATCGACGAAGATGCGCTTGCTGCGAAATCCCAGAACGCGTACGGTGATCTGCGGGTCCTGTATGTACTTGCTAGAACTGTTGACTATGAGATTGCGCGCCTGAAGTTCAGTCAACCCCGCCACTTTCAGCAGTCCCGTATACGGAAACTGGATATATCCCGTGGATGAGACCGTATAGCCCGGAATGCCCGAGGCGGTATCCCCGATGGCTAATTCCGTTGCCCCTGATCCGATGGCGTAGGTTTGCGTCGGAAGCACGAGCTCGGGGTGATCCCACACGACGATCGACAGGATGTCTCCCGGTCCGATGAGGTAGGGACCGGGCTTGCCAACCAGGTGGCCAATGCCTTCGTTGTCCAGCAGCGCTTCACGCGCGCGCTGCTCATCAAGCACCAGCGACGGCGTGATTTCCTTGATGACAGCCTTGGAGTTCGGGTCCAGCGGATCCGCGAGTTGATTGGCGCTGAACGTCATGCCGGGAGACAAGGCGCAAGCGCTCAGCGAGGACACGAGCGCGATAGCGGCTATGGCTCGGCTCAACGTTCCGAAAAGTGTAGTCATGGCGAATCCACTGTGAATGACTTCGTTGCTTGGAAAGGAGCCCGATGCGTAACGGGTTGAGACATTCCACACGCTTTTCCTAGTCCCGCACATTCGACGGATGCCCTAAGCCTTCTCCTACATCGTTTGGAGGTTTCGGGTGCGTTGCGCTCTCAATAAGATTTTGTCGGTAGCCACATGCTTTGCGGCACTGCACAGTCGTTGCTTGCCGCAGGGCGCTTCCCCCGAACAGGAGTGCGCGATGGACCCGTCCCAAACGGACACGTCGGCAAGGTTCAGCGGAGCAAGCTATCTGTATCGCTTGCTCGACGCCGCGATCGTCATCACCTGCGGCCTGACTGCCACCGGTTTGAAATTCTCGGAAGAGGCCTTGACGGATCCTCCGCAGATTCATCTGTTCCTGATCTACCTTTGCGGCCTGGGTGCGATCGCGATCTTCCCGGCCTTCCGCCTGTATGTGTCGTGGCGCGGACGCCTCCTGACCGATCTGGTGGTGCGCAGCCTGGCTGCGTGGGCCACCGTGTTCGCGTTGGGCATCTTCGTCAGTTTTCTCATGCACCAGACCGGCGCGATATCCCGCTTATGGGCTGCAACCTGGTTCGGCATGACGGCGCTGGCGCTGGCCGGCGTGCGCATCGCCGTCTATGCGGCGCTGGGCGCGGCGCGCGATCGCGGCATGGACAAGAAGCGCGTGCTGCTGGTGGGCTTTGGCGCGTTGGGCCACGACATGTGGCGCCGCGTGGAAAAGTACCGCGAGGCTGGCTACCAGATATCGGGGATCTACGCCGAACCGCATGAGATCCTGCCCCCGCAGGTCCGCCGTCTGCATGACCTGGACAACCTGACCACCTTCGTGCGCGAAAACAACGTGCGCGAAATCTGGATCGTGCTGCCGATGGAAGCCGGCCAGGAGCTGCGAGAGGTGCTCTATCACCTGCGCAACGACCTGGTGGACATCCGCTGGATTCCCGATGTCATGTCCATTCAGCTGCTGGGCCATCGCATCGGCGAATTCCTGGGGCTGCCCGCCATCCAGTTGAACAGTCTGCCAGCCGCCGGCGTGCGCGGCTGGGCCAAGGAGGCCTTCGACCGCAGCTTTGCGCTGTGCGCGCTGATTGGCCTGGCGCCCGTGATGCTGACCGTGGCCTTGCTGATCAAGCTGACCTCGCGCGGCCCGGTCTTTTTCACGCAGCCGCGTCTGGGCGTGGACGGCAAGGTGTTCCACGTCTACAAGTTCCGCACCATGACCGTGCACCAGGAACAGGGCGTGGTCACGCAAGCCACGCGCAACGACAGCCGCGTCACGCGCATCGGCGGTTTCCTGCGCCGCACCAGCCTGGACGAGCTGCCGCAGTTCCTGAACGTGCTGATGGGCGACATGTCGGTGGTGGGCCCGCGCCCGCATGCGCTGGAGCACAACGAAATGTACAAGGACCTGGTGCAACGCTACATGATGCGCCATCGCGTCAAGCCGGGCATCACCGGCTGGGCGCAGGTCAACGGCTTTCGCGGGCAGACCGACACGCTGCGCAAGATGAGCGACCGCGTCGAACACGACATCTACTACATCCAGCATTGGACGTTCCGGATGGATCTGCTGATCATCGCGCGCACGGCGGTATCGGGTTGGACGGGCCGCAATGTCTACTAAACCGTTGGGATGGCCTGTGCGCGAAGCGCCGGCGCCGCGGGGCGGAGTGCTGGCCCGCGCGGACTTCCGCCAGGCGGTGGAGATGCTGCCGCTGGTGTCGATCGACCTGCTGCTGCGCGACGGCGCCGGCAACTACCTGACCGGGCTGCGCGCCAATCCGCCCGCGCAGGGCGCGTGGTTCGTGCCCGGCGGCCGGATCCGCAAGAACGAATCCCTGCAGAGCGCGCTGCGCCGCATCGTCCAGGACGAGCTGGGCCTCTCGCTGCCCGATCTCGCCTGGACGCCGCGCGGCGTGTACGAACACTTCTATGGCACGAATTTCGCGGGTGAGGCGGGTCGCTCCACCCACTACGTCGTCCTCGCCTACGAGGCCGAGCTTTCTCTGGATACCGCAAGCCTTCCCTTGGCGCAGCACAGCGGCTACCGCTGGCTGCCCGGGGAAGTGATCGCCGCCGATCCCGGCGTGCATCCGTACACCCAGGCCTACTTCAAGGAGTGAGAGCCATGACCAACCCCCGTCCCCCGTACCGGGCTGTGATTCTTTGCGGCGGTTCAGGCTCGCGCCTGTGGCCGCTGTCGCGCGAACTGCTGCCGAAGCAGTTCATCCGTTTGACCGATGACCGCAGCCTGTTGCAGAACACCCTGCGGCGGCTGGACTCGGCCGGCGCGCAGGCCCGTCCCATCCTGGTCTGCAACGAAGCGCACCGCTACATTGCGGCGGAACAGGCCGAGGAGCTGGGCATCAAGGACGCCGAGGTCATCCTGGAGCCGTTCGCGCGCAACACCGCGCCGGCCATCGCCGCCGCCACGCTGCGGGCGATGCAGGATGGCGAAGACCCGATCATGCTCATCATGCCGTCGGACCACGTGCTGGAGGATGGCGAAGTGCTGAGCGCGGCCTTCGCCCAGGCGTACGACGCCGCCCGTCAGGGCGCGCTGGTGACATTCGGCATCAAGCCGACCGCGCCGCTCAGCGGATACGGCTACATCCAGGCCGACGAGCCCGGCGCCATGGCGCCCGCGCGCCGCGTGCGCCGGTTCGTGGAAAAGCCGTCGCCCGAGGTCGCCCAGCGCTTCATCGACGACGGCGGCTATTACTGGAACAGCGGCATGTTCGCCTTCCAGGCCTCGGTCTTCCTGGCCGAACTGGGGCGGCTGGCGCCCAAGATCCTGGAGCAGGCCGAGGCCGCCGTGCTCACCGGGCATGGCGACAACGGGCTCTTTCACCTGGACGGCCCGGCGTTCGAGGCCTGCCCCAGCGATTCGATGGACTACGCCATCATGGAGCGCACCGACAGCGCGGTGGTCATCCCGCTGGCGGCCTCGTGGAGCGACGTGGGCGCGTGGGACGCCGTCTGGGGCATCGCCCAGAAGTCGGTGGAAGGCAACTCCACCACGGGCGATGTCATGGTGGAGGATTCGCGCAACTGCCTCATCCATTCGACCAGCCGGCTGGTCGCCTCGGTGGGCCTGGACGACATCGTCGTCATCGAGACGGCCGACGCGGTCCTGGTGGCGCACAAGTCGCGCTCGCAGGACGTCAAGCGCCTGGTCGAGGTCTTCAAGGCGCAGCACCGCAGCGAGCTCAACCACCACCGCGAGGTCCAGCGGCCCTGGGGGTCGTACGACTCCGTTGGCCAGGGACCGCGCTACCAGGTCAAGCGCATCACCGTCAAACCCGGCGCGCGCCTGTCCTCGCAGATGCACCATCACCGTGCCGAGCACTGGATCGTGGTGTCCGGAACGGCCCGCATCTACAACGGCGACAAGCAGTACCTGCTGACCGAGAACCAGTCGACCTACATCCCGCTGGGCGAGATCCACAGCCTGGAGAACCCCGGGAAGATTCCGCTGGAGATCATCGAGGTGCAATCGGGCGCTTACCTGGGCGAAGACGACATCGTGCGATTCCAGGATATGTACGGTCGTGTCTGAGCAGGTTTCAGTTCCCTTCTGGCGCCCGGGCGTGGCAAGGATTTGCCTGCCCGCGGCGGCCCTGTTTTTCATCGTGCTGGTCACGGTGGGCAACCTGCCAGGGCTGGCGGCGGACATGTCCGATGCCTTTGGCGACAAGCGGCTGCACCTGGCCGCCTACGCCTGCCTGACCGCGCTGATCTACCTGTCGGTGAACCGGCGTCCCGCACTGGTGGCCATGCTGGCGGTTACCGCGTTGGGCGCGCTGGATGAATCAATCCAATCCTTTTTTCCCTACCGGCAGGCGGATCTCTTAGACCTTTTGGCCGATATCTCAGCGGCTGGTGCAACAGTAATCTCTTTGCACATTGGTAACGCAGCCATCGGCTCCTTTCGTGCAGTCACTAAGTCTTAAGGACACAACCATGCCAAAACGGGCACTGATTACCGGCGTAACTGGCCAAGACGGGGCCTATCTGGCGGAGCTTCTGCTGGCCAAGGGCTATGAGGTCCACGGCATCAAGCGGCGCGCTTCGCTGTTCAATACCGCGCGGATCGACCACCTGTACCAGGATCCGCACGACCAGCCCCGTAATTTCGTGCTGCACCACGGCGACATGACGGATTCGTGCAGCCTCATCCGCATCGTGCAGTCGGTGCAGCCCGACGAGATCTACAACCTGGCCGCGCAAAGCCACGTGGGCGTCTCGTTCGAGGAACCGGAATACACGGCCAACGCCGACGGCCTGGGCACCCTGCGCCTCTTGGAAGCCATCCGCATCCTGAAGCTGGAAAACAAGACGCGCTTCTACCAGGCGTCCACGTCCGAGCTTTACGGCCTGGTGCAGGAAACGCCGCAGAAGGAAACCACCCCCTTCTATCCGCGCAGTCCCTATGCCGCCGCCAAGCTGTACGCCTACTGGATCAGCGTCAACTACCGCGAAGCCTATGGCATGTATGCCTGCAACGGCATCCTGTTCAACCACGAATCGCCCAAGCGCGGCGAAACGTTTGTGACCCGCAAGATCACCCGCGGCCTGGCGCGCATCGTGCTGGGGCTGCAGGAATGCCTGTACCTGGGCAACCTGTCCGCGCTGCGCGACTGGGGCCACGCCCGCGACTACGTCGAGATGCAGTGGCTGATGCTGCAACAGGACACGCCCGAGGACTACGTCATCGCGACCGGCATGCAGTACAGCGTGCGCGAGTTCATCAACACCGCGGCGCGCGAGCTGGGCATTCTGCTGGCGTGGGAAGGCGAAGGCCTGGAAGAGACGGCGACCGTGCTGTTCTCGCCGGTGCACGACGTCAAGGCGGGCCAGGTGATCGTGCGCGTCGATCCGCGCTACTTCCGTCCGACCGAGGTCGAAACCCTGCTGGGCGATCCCACCAAGGCCCGCGAGAAGCTCGGCTGGACGCCCCGCACCTCGTTCGCGCAGCTCGTCAAGGAAATGGTCGAGAGCGACCTGAGGGAAGCGCGGCGCGATGCGCTGGTCGAACAGAACGGCTACGAAATCTACGCGTACAAGGAGTAGCCCGCCATGACGAACCTGGACCAACGCGTGTTCGTCGCCGGCCACCGCGGGATGGTGGGCGCGGCGATCACCCGCGAACTGCACCGGCGCGGCTACGAGAACGTGCTGACCCGCAGCCGCGCCGAACTGGACCTGGAAAACCAGAACCAGGTGCACCGCTTCTTTTCGACCACGCCGGTCGATGTGGTGTACCTGGCCGCCGCCAAGGTGGGCGGCATCCTGGCCAACCAGACGCATCCGGTAGACTTTCTGTACAAGAACCTGATGATCCAGTGCAACGTGATCCGCGCCGCGTATGCGGCCGGGGTACGCAAGCTGCTGTTTCTGGGTTCGTCATGCATCTATCCGCGCGAGGCGCCGCAGCCCATCCGCGAGGACGCGCTGCTGACCGGTCCGCTGGAATCCACCAACGAGCCCTACGCCATCGCCAAGATCGCCGGCCTGAAGCTGTGCGAGGCCTACCAGCGCGAGTTCGGCGCGCGCTTCATCTGCGCCATGCCGACCAACCTGTACGGCCCGCACGACAACTACGACCTGCACAGCAGCCACGTGCTGCCAGCCCTGATCCGCAAATTCCACGAGGGCCGCGAGGCCGGTGCGGAAAGCGTGACGATCTGGGGCACCGGGGCGCCGCTGCGCGAGTTTCTGTATGTGGACGACCTGGCGCAGGCCAGCGTCATGCTGATGGAGCATCCGGACGCCGAGGGCATCTACAACATCGGCGCCGGCCAAGACATCTCCATTGCGGACCTGGCGCGGCTGGTGGCGCGCGTGATCGGCTACGAGGGCAAGATCGTCTACGACACCTCCAAGCCCGACGGCACGCCGCGCAAGCTGATGGACTCGTCGCGCGTGCAGGCGCTGGGCTGGCGGCCGGAAATCTCCCTGACGCACGGCATCACGCTGGCCTATGGCCATTTCCTGCGCGAGCGCACGCAACAGGCGCTGCCGGTCGCCTGACGGCCGCGCCAGCATGACAGACAGGGTTACCGATGCTTGGATTCGTGAAGAAACACATCGCCGGCAATGCTTCCTTCTGGGGGCTGGTGGAATACGGCATCGGTCCCGTCGCGGCGCTGGTGGCGCTGCCGATCCTCTTTCGCCAGCTCGGCACGGTCGGCTTCGGCCAATATTCCATGATCATCGCGCTGGCCGGGTTCGGCAACGCGGCGAACCTGGGCGCGGCGGTGACCGCGACCAAGCTCGTCTCCGAGAGCATGCACGAGCCCGGCGGCGCCTATCGCGCGGCCGGCGTCAGCATGTCGCTGATCGGCTGTGCGCTGGCCGTCGTCACCTTGGCCGCCGTGCTGCTGTGGGGCGTGGTGGGGCTGGGCTGGCCGGACGCCACGTTTGGCGGCGTGGCCGTCACGATGCTGGCCATGCCCGCCCTGGCCATCTACCTCACGCAGCAGTATGACCAGCTCTTTTCCGGCTGCCTGAAGGGACGCGAGGACTTTCGCGCCACCGCGCTGTGCGAGGTCTTCAGCCGCACCGGCACGATGGCGCTGGCGTGCGCGGCCGCCTGGTACACCGCCTCGCCCACCTGGACCGGCTTGGCGCAGGCCCTCGGCCTGCTCATCGCGGGCAGCGTCAAGATGCGCGTGTTCTCGCGCGCCTATGACCGATTCATCGTGCGGCCCGTGCGCGACCGCGGCGCCATGATGGCCGCCTTCCGCTTCTCGCGCTGGTCGTGGCTGAACAGCCTGAGCGCGCTGGCTTTCGGCTCGGTCGACCGGGTGCTGGTCGGCAGCCTGATGGGACCAGCGGCGCTGGCGATCTACACCGTCGGCGTGCAGGTCGGCCAGATCATCCATACGGCGTCCGTCGCCATCTTCCAGAAGGCGATGCCGCGCGTGACACGCCTGTCCGTCTCGCCGCCCTACCCCGGCGCCGCGGAACGCGAAATCCGCCGCATGATGCTGTGGAACCTGGCGCTGTCCGCCAGCGCCACGCTGGCCGTGCTGGCGGTCAGCAAGCCGCTTCTGAACGTGCTGCTGGGCGAGAACGTCGCCAGCGGCCATCTGGGCACCTTCCAGTTGCTGATCGTGGCGTCGGGCCTGTTGTCCCTGAACGCCGCGGCGCACTTCTCCCTCCTGGGGCTCGGCAATTCCCGCGCTGTCGCAATCCTGAACGGACTGGGCGGCCTGGCGATGCTGTGCGTCATGGCGGGACTGGTTCACGTGGCGGGGGAACACGCCGCAGCCTGGGGCCGCATGGCCTATGCGGCGATCACGCTGGCCGGCGTGGCCCTCGCCATCCGTCAATCCCGCCCCGACTTTCCGGGCGCCATGCCTGCGGCCACCCGATAACCAACATGCTGAGGTCCTACATGCGCAAGCGCCATAACGAGTATTCACGCCAGCTCATCGACTTCGTCCGCGAGCTTCGTCCGCCGGCGCCCATCGCCAGCGGGCTGCTGCCCAAGGTGACGATCGTGACGCCCTCGTTCAACCAGGCCAAGTTCCTGGAGCGCACCATCCTGTCCGTGCTGAACCAGGGGTATCCGCGGCTGGAATACATCATCATCGACGGCGGCTCCACCGACGGCAGCGTGGACATCATCAAGAAATACGAGCGCTACCTGTCTTATTGGGAAAGCACCCCGGACCGGGGCCAGTCGCACGCGATCAACAAGGGGTTCGAACGCGCCACGGGCGACTACGTCGGCTGGCAGAACTCGGACGACCTGTACTTCCCGGGCGCGCTGCGCAAACTGGGGGCCGCCGCGGCCAAGGGCCGCGCGCCGATCGTCAGCGGCAACCTCTTCGTGGCGGATGCCGACAACCGCATCTTCCGCAAGATCCACTACACGCCCGTCAACCGAGGCACGCTGACGGTGGTAAAGGCCTCCATCCCGAACCAGTCCGCCATCTTCCGGCGCGACCTGCTGCGCAAGTACGGCCTGCTGCAGGAAAGCATGCGGTACTGCATGGACCTCGAACTGTGGAGCCGGCTGCTGCGCGAGGGCAAGAACCTGATCGTTCCCGACGCGCTGGGCGTGTACACCGCCCACGACGAGACCAAGACCGCCCTAATGCAGGACGTGCTGCTTGAAGAGCGCGAACAGATCGTCAGCCGCATCCGCCGGACCGAGCCGGGGTTGGGAAAGCTGTTCGAGCTGTCCTGCCGCGCCTCGAAGGTGGCCGCGCATGCCCGGCAGGGCGACCTGACCTACCTGCTGGAAAAGCTGACCACCAAGATCTTCGGCCGGGACGACTGGGCCGCGCACTAGGCGGCCCTCACTGATACGGAACCGCAATGACCACGCGCCGCCTTTCCACCCTGCATCTCCTGGGCCTGTTCGTCTTCACCGCGCTGGCGCTGAACGACGACAAGTTCATCGTGGGGGTGGGCAGCTTCAAGCTGTCGCCCTTCGATCTGCTGTTCGTGGCCATGCTGGGGGTCAAGGCGCTGCGCCTGGCCGACCCGCGCGCCTACGCGCTGCCACGCGGCGCGCTGGGCGTGTTGCTCGGCATCCAGGCCATCTCGGTGATCTACCTGCTGCTGGTCTCGGCCCACCATCCCGGGATCGAGACCGGCGACGTGGCGCGCGATCTGCGCATCGTCTTCTATTTCCTGTGCACGCCGTTCCTTTGCTACAAGGACATCGACAGTCCCCACGCCTATGCCATCCTGCAGAAATACATCGTGGCGGCCAGCCTGGCGGTCGCCACGCTGATGCTGCTGGAACAGGCGACCGGCTTCAGCGTCGCCAATCCGCTGCGCAACGTGCGCCTGGGCGTCTGGGCGATTCCGATGGGCGTGGTGTCGTTGCTGTACTTCAGGCGCACGCTGAACGTGTCGGGCCCCAAAGCCTATGCGCTGACGCTGTACATGGTGATGGCGCTGGTGTTCTCGCTGAACCGCAGCCAATACCTGCAGCTTGCCATTTCCGTGGTCATCGCCGTGCTGCTGGCAGGCAATGCCGACATCCGCCGCCGCGCCGTCATGATCTTCGCGCCGGCCGCCGTGGCCGGCGTGCTGATCTTTGCCAGCATCGGGTACCTGGACGTGCTGACCCAGCGCATCTTCAGCGTCGAGCGCCTGGACGAAGACTCCAGCTACGGCGCGCGGGTGCAGGAAATGGAAGGCCAGATGCAGTTCTTTGCCGAAAGCCCCGTCTTTGGCAAGGGTGCGGGCTTTCGCAGCTGGGTGATGGGCGAGAACGGCTTTGAACTCAGCACGTTCGCGCACAACTCCTGGGCGTTCTACCTGATGAAATTCGGGGTGGTCGGCACGATCATGATCATGCTGCCGCCGCTGCTCATCCTGCTGTTCTCGCTTTTTCGGCGCTACGCCCATCCCGGGCTGGAGATGCACCGGCGATACCTGCTCGCCACCGCGCCCATCTACATCTTCATCGACTCGATGTCCGGCGGCCTGGCCTATGCGCCCAAGACCGCGTTTACCGGCTTTCTGCTGTGTTACTGCCTTTCGCTGATGCGAAATGCCCAGATCATGCCCGTGCCTCGCCAAGAATCTCCCGCTCCCAGCCCCCGCCCGGATATCGTGCGCCGGGCGCCACCCACGCGAGTAATACCCCATGTCTGATGTCTTGTTTGTCGCACCGGACTTGCATGGCGGCGTCGGAAGATGCGTCGCCTTCATTGTGGATGCGTTGCCGGAACAGGGGGTGGACTCCGCCCTGTTCCTGCTGCGCTCGCGCAACCGCGAGTATCCCATCGCCAATCCCAAGGTCACCCGCGCATTTCCGATCATCGAGTCTCCCACCAAGCTGCGGCTGGCGCTGCCCGTGGCGTTCTTCAAGCTGCTGCAGCACATACGCCGCGAAAAGCCCGCCATCGTCTGCTCGCACGGCCTTTTGTGCAACATGCTGGTCGTGCTGGCCAGAAAGATCCTGCGCGGTAACTTCCGCACGGTGGCCTTCGAACACAGCAGCCCGGCCATCCACTACGGCGCCTCCAAGATGCGCCGCCTGAAGTGCTGGCTGGTCAGCCAGACCTATCGGCGGCACGATGCGGTGGTCGGCGTGTCGCGCGGCGTGAAGGAAGACCTGGTCAGCATGTTTCCGCCGCTGCGCGGCAAGGTGCACACCATCTACAACGGCGTGCCGCTGGACAACGTGCGGCGCCAGGGCGCCCAGCCGAAGACGGCCGATGGCGGCGACTCGCCCTATCACGTGGTGGCCGTGGGCCGGCTCGAAGCCGTCAAGGACTACGCCACGCTGATCGACGCGGCCGCGCTGCTCGACGACCCGCGCATTGCGTTCACGATCCTGGGCGAAGGCTCCGAGCACGCCGCCCTGCAAAAGCGCATCGACGACCGGCCGTCCCGCACGCAGGTCACGCTGGCCGGCCACATCGACAATCCGTTTCCGGTCATTGCCGGCGCCGGCGCCTTCGCGCTCACCTCCGTGCGCGAGAGCTTCGGCAACGTGCTGGTCGAGGCCCTGTGCCTGGGCGTGCCCGTCATCTCCACCGACTGCCCGCACGGCCCCGCCGAGATCCTGGATGCCGGCCGCTACGGGCTGCTGGTGCCGGTAGGCGACGCCGAGGCGCTGGCCGAGGCGGTGCGTCGACTGGCCTACGACGGCGAGATGCGCGAGAAGCTTGCGGCCCAGGGCCCCGAGCGCGCGGACGCCTTTTCCCTCGAGCGGCACTGCCGCAACGTCATCGATCTCTTCCGCCCGCTCATGCAGCGCGGAACGCCCTGAACAGGACAGCATCATGCAGAAGATACCGGTATCCGTCGTGGTGATGACCAAGAACGAGGAACGCAACATCGCGAAGTGCCTGAAGGCGCTGGTGGAGTTCGACGAAGTCTTCGTCGTGGACTCCAACAGTACGGACGCGACCTGCTCGATCGCCACGGCGATGGGCGCGCGTGTTTCGAATTTCCAGTGGGACGGCAAGTATCCGAAGAAAAAGCAGTGGTGCCTGGAGCAGCTTCCCTTCACGCACCCCGTCGTGCTGTACGTGGACGCCGACGAAGAAATGACTCCCGGTTTGGCGGCCGAGATCCGCGAAGTTCTGCCGCGCTTTGCCGCGGGGGCAGGCGGCGCGTTCGTGCCCTTCGACTACGTGTTCTGCGGCAAGAAGCTGGAACATGGCCATCGCGTCTACAAGCTGGCGCTCCTGGCGCGCGACCGCTCGCGCTTTCTGGACTACGACGACCTGGACGTGGCCAATATGTGGGAGGTCGAGGGTCACTACCAGCCGCAGGTCCAGGGCGAGACCTTTGCGCTGCGCCAGCGCATGGTGCACAACGACCACGATTCGCTGTATCACTACTTCGACAAGCACAACCGCTATTCGGACTGGGAAGCGAACCTGCGCACCAAGGGCCTGATGAACGATCCGCGAGAGGCCAACGTCGGCGGCCGCGCGTTGCTCAAGCGCATCTTCCAGGCCATGCCATTCAAGGCGCCGATCTCGTTCCTGCACTCCT
Source organism: Achromobacter mucicolens (assembly GCF_029866465.1). Lineage (NCBI taxonomy): Bacteria > Pseudomonadati > Pseudomonadota > Betaproteobacteria > Burkholderiales > Alcaligenaceae > Achromobacter > Achromobacter mucicolens. The sequence goes on from NZ_CP123364.1 coordinate 3,690,018, forward strand.
ATGTCTTCAAACTGGGATTCCTGGATGGAAAGGCCGGCTACGACTATGCGGTCGCGCGCGCCATGTATTACTGGCAGATCCGCATCAAGACCGAAGAGATCCAGAAGGCGCGCCAGGCCAGCGAGGCCGCATCGCGGCGCGATGCCGTTGCGGGAGCGGCCAAATGAGCACCTTGCAACGCCTGGACCAGTTCGCGCTGGCGCCGGGTCAGCGCGGACGGTCGGCGCTGACCGTGCAGTTGTGGTGGATGGTGCAGGGCACCCTGTTCCGCTGGTCGCCGCAGGTAGCCTACGGCTTTCGCCGCTGGCTGCTGCGCCGCTTCGGCGCGCGCGTCGGGCACAAGGTGCTGATCCGGCCCACGGCCACGGTCACCTATCCCTGGAAAGTGGAAATCGGCGACTACGCCTGGATCGGCGACGACGCCGTGATCTACAGCCTGGGCCCCATCCACATCGGCGCGCACGCCGTGGTGTCGCAGCGCAGCTATCTGTGCGCAGCCGATCACGATGCCGGCCGGCCCGACTTTCCGCTGCGCGAACGCGCCGTGCGTGTCGAAGACGGCGCATGGGTGGCCACGGACGTGTTCGTCGGTCCGGGCGTGACCATCGGACGTGAGGCCGTGATTGGCGCGCGCAGCTCGGTGTTTCGCAACATGCCCGCCGCGATGGTGTGCCACGGCAACCCGTGCCGCCCCATCCGGCCACGCACCGCCACGCCAACATGAAAATACTCATCTATGGCATCAACTACACGCCCGAACTGACCGGCACTGGCAAATACACCGCCGAACTGGCCGAGTGGCTGGCGGCGCGCGGGCACGAGGTCGGCGTGGTCACCGCCCCGCCCTACTACCCGCAATGGCGGGTCCACGACGGCTACCGCGGCACACGCTACACCAAGGAAACGCGCCGGGGCGTGACCGTGCGGCGCGCGCCCTTGTGGGTCCCCGAAAGACCGGGCGGCGCCAAGCGGCTGGTGCATCTGGCCAGCTTTGCGCTGTTCAGCCTGCCGTCGCTGCTGCGCGCGGCAATGCGGCGGCCGGACATCATCCTGGTCGTCGAACCCGCCCTCTTCTGCGCCCCGGCCGCCTGGCTGACCGCCCGCCTGACCGGCGCCCGCGCCTGGCTGCACATCCAGGACTTCGAAGTCGACGCGGCGTTCGAACTCGGGCTGCTCAAGGGCGGCGTCCTGCGATCGATGGTCAAGCGCGCCGAACGCTGGCTGATGCGCAGGTTTGACCGCGTGTCCACGATTTCAAACCGCATGCTGGATCTGGCGCTGTCCAAAGGCATCGACCCCGCCCGCGCCGTGCTGCTGCCCAACTGGATCGACGTCAATGCCATCACGCCCTTGGCCGAAGGCGGCGACTATCGCGCGCAGCTCGGCATTCCGGACAACGCCATCGTCGCGCTGTATTCGGGCAACATGGGCGGCAAGCAGGGCCTGCAGATCCTCGCCGACGTGGCACGCCGCCTGAACCGCGAAGACCGCCTGTGGTTCCTGTTCTGCGGCCAGGGCCCCGAGCGCGCGGCGCTGGAGGAAAAGTGCCGCGGCCTGACGCGCGTCATCTTCCTGGACTTGCAACCGGCAGAACGCCTGGGCGCGCTTCTGGGTACGGCCGACATCCACCTGCTGCCGCAACGCGCCGGCGCGGCTGACCTGGTCATGCCGTCCAAACTGACCGGCATGCTGGCCACCGGCCGCCCCGTCGTCTGCGGCGCGGCGCGCGGCACCGAGCTCGCCAACGTGGTGTCGCGCTGCGGCCTGCTGACCCCGCCCGAAGACGCCGCAGCGATGGCCGAAGCCGTGCGCAAACTCAGCTACAACGCACAGATCCGCGAAACCCTGGGCGCCGCCGCACGTCAGTATGCGATGGCGCACCTGCATGTGGATGCGGTGCTGGGCGCGGCGGAGCGGGAGTTCATGGCAATTGCGAAAAACAAGGGCCGCGCGACGCCGGCGGGAACGCGAGCGAGTGAGGGGGATGTTTGAAGGGGGGGGTGTGAGGGAATTGGCGCAGGTGTTGGCGGGTGCGGGGCGGCATGGAGAGCGACTTGCCCCGCGCGTTTTGCTTAGCCCGTTGAAAAACCACAATGTCGATTGTTCTCTTCCGGAAATTGGATCTCCGGATACTGGAGAATGATCAGTTGCGGCAAGGCCCGGGATGGCAGGTATAGCAGCAGAATCGCGAGATCAACCCAGATCATTAGAGGCAAAAATCGTCGCCCTTTCCTTGTGGTGATGGACCACATGACCAAGCGCCCCCCGTAACGCATCAGCACATCGCTCGGCTTTTGAGGAAGATTGATGATTTTTGGTGCGGGCAAGCCTCCAACCTGCCCGGCCATGAAACGCTGAAGCCATGCCCAAATATGGCTTGCGAAAAATTCGTGATTCGCCATTATGGGTATCTTTACCAGTTTCGGCTCGGGCAGATTGCAGGTGTAGCCCACCAGGTAAAGATACGATTGCGCTCGCCCCGTCATCCACCTAATGCCCTGGAGCCGATCCCAATCAAGTTCCCATATCGCGTCCAAGCTTTCCTCGGGATACGGGACGTAATAAACACGACGGCTACGGCGATCGAAACGTACTTTCGAACATCGGTATCGATAGCGCGGCCTCAAGACACAAGAAAGGAAAAACAACACAACTCCCAAGCCGGGCAGGCCGAGAGAAAAAATTAAAACGCCTACAGACCAGCCGCCAAAGCCCCCCATCACCGCAAACAGCAACGAAAAAAGCCCTGAGAAAGTAAATGCCTGAAGGATCACCCCCTCATGGTCATTTTGCAAGGTATCGGAAACCACTTCGATGCAATTGTCATTGAATCGTGTTGCTTCGATGGCGGCGGTCTCATGCATATCGAGCCGCAATGGCAGCAAAGTACTTGCGAAACGAAACAGTCGCCACTTGTTCTGAATTTCACTAAACGATGGGCGCGGCTGCCGAAATTGTTTGGTGGTTCGCATTACTTTGATGCATTCTTTTTATTTACCCGTTGAAAAACCACAATGTCGACTGTTCTCTTCCGGAAATTCGATCTCCGGATACAGAAGAACAATCAGTTGCGGCAAGCTCCATGACGGCATGTACAACAGCAGAACCGCGAGATCAACCCAGATCATCAAAGGCAACCATCGCCGCCCCTGCTTTGTAGTCAGGGACCATTTGATCCAGCGGCCCCCATAACGCATCAGCACATCACTCGGCCTTTCAGGAAGCGTGATGATCTTTGGTGGAGGTAGGGCTTCAACGTTATCCATGAAACGATGAAGCCAAGCCCAGATATGGCTCGCCCAAATCTCACCGTTATACATTACGGGTATCTTCACCAACTGAGGCTCCGGCAAGTTGCAGGTATAACCAACAAGGTAGAGATACGGTTGCGATCTACCTGTTGTCCAATCAATGCCCTGCAACTGGTCCCAATCCAGTTCCCATATTGCGTCCAAGCTTTCCTCTGGATAAGGGACGTAGTACACGCGCCGGGAACGGCGGTCAAAACGTACTTTCGAAGATCGGTATTTATATCGCAGCAGCAACACGCGCGGAAGGCAAAACCCCAAAAGCCCTAGGATCGGCAGACCTAGAATAGGCACCCAAATCAGTCCAAACCCATCGTCGACGCCCGCGATTAATGCAATATAAAAAACAACTAGCCCGAATAAAGTGAGCAGTCGAAGACCCACTCCCTCAAGTTCCCCTTGTAGCGTATCGGAAACCACTTCGATGCAATTTTCATTTAAACGCGTTGCTTCGATAGCTGGTACTTCGTGAGCGGCAGGATCCAAAGGCAATAACGTACTTGCGAAGCGAAATAGCCGCCACTTTTCCTGGATCTTTCTAAACGACGGGCGCGGCTGTCGGGCGTGCTTGGTGGCTTGCATTACTCAGGCTTCTGGGCGAGGGATGGGAAACACTTGAAATGGCGTGGGCCGGGTTTTTGCAGGCGTTGGCGGTCGCGGGACAGCATGCGATTCGTCGCCCTTACCTGCCATTCATATTCAATCCGTAGAAAAACCACAATGTCGATCGTTCTCTTTCGGGAATCGGATCTCCGGATACAGAAGAACGATCAGTTGCGGCAACGCCAGGACGGGCATGAACATCAGCAGAACCACCAAATCCACCCAGATCATCAAAGGCAACCATAGCCGTCCCTTCTTTGTGGTGAGGGACCATGTGATCCAACGACCACCGTAGCGCATCAGCACATCACGCGAATTTTGAGGGAACGCGATAATTTTGGGTGCGGGCAAGGCTTCGACCTTGTCCATAAAACCGTGAAGCCAAGCCCATATGTGGCTTGCGAAAATTTTCTCATTAAACATTATGGGTATCTTGACCAATTGAGACTCAGGCAGGTTGCACGTATAGACCACAAGGTAAAGATACGCTTGCGCTTGACCTGTGGACCAGCTGATGCCCTGAAGCCGATCCCACTCGAGTTCCCATATTGCATCCGAGCTTTCCTCAGGATATGGAACGTAGTAGACGCGACGGCTACGGCGGTCAAAACGTACTTTCGAACAAAGGTATCGATAACGTGGCGCCAAAAGGCATGGCAAAAAGAACCATATAAGCCCCATGCAAGGTAGACCGAGTGAAAGTATGAGCACACCTGCAGACCAGCCACCGAATACACCGATCACTGCCAAAAAAAAATGAAAGCAGTCCAAAGAAGGTGAAAAGTCGAAGTAAAAATCCCGCGCCTTCAGTCTGCAACGTATTGGAAACGACCTCGACGCAATGGTCGTTCAACCGTGTTGCTACGATGGCAGCGGGTTCCTGCGTATCGGGCAGCGCTGGCAACAACGTGCTCGCGAAGCGAAACAGCCGCCACTTGCTCTGGATCTCATCGAACGATGGGCGGGACTGCCCCATTTTTTTAGCAGTCCGCATTATTTGGGCTCCTGGACTGGAGCGACCAATTTTTCGTCAATGGGATCTGTGAGCCACGTACCGCGCGTGAAGATGAGCGGCTCCTGCTGTGGGAACAACGCGAGACTGGGCTGGTTCAAAATGTCTGGCCGATAACAGTAGTCCAGCATGACCTCCGTATCTTCACGCATCGTTATCTGCCAACTCAACTGGCGAGTACCCTCTCGAATGAAGTCCTTACCACTGACTATGCATTCCGCGTCAAAAGGGAATTGGTACCCCGGTGCCACAGCGAGTGGGCCCCGCACCATATTTAGGATTTGGCCATTCCGCATCGCTTTGAGCGTGTATTGGAAAACATCGGCGTGTTGTGTAGGCGGCGATTCTTCGCCTAAAGAGGGGTAGCCAGGGAGGACTATAGACAGCGAAAGAGTTCCTATGCCTTCCTTGCCGACAACGCGCTGTAGAGCAACGCTGTCTTGCCAGAGTCCGTAAATAGGAATGCTGCGGATTGCAATATCGCGCACCGACATCGAGGGAGTTTCCCAATTTGCTACCGCGCGGACGCCGTAAACCGCACCGTGAAATGCGGTAAGTTCCTCGTCTAGAGATTTATAACGATATGCTCGCCCGCCCCGACTCCAATAGCTGTGTGCCAACCAGACTTCGTCAGGCTGAAATTTGGCGAGAGCGGCCTGGATGCTGAAGTAAATCACTCCTACAGTGGCAATGAAGGCCAGCACCAGCCAGCCGACTGGGCCGACCACGCCAAGGAAGACGCCTGCGGCACCCAAGAACAACCCTGCAGCCGCCAACGCTCCAAACCCAGCGGACGCGAGATATAGTCGGCCAGCCTCGGAGTTTTGTTGAGTTGTGAGCGCGTGTGAGGCACGAACCCCGTCCGCGATGGCTCCTAATGCAGCAGTCAAGGCGCCAGCTTTCGCAGCTAATGTTCGAGCAGGCAGAACGGCCTTTCGAGCTGCGGCAAGTGATTCGCCTTTGGCCAACGCATGTAGTTGGAGCACGTCGGCCTTGACGAAAGAGCCCGAGCTAATTACGGCTGATACTGCCGCCAACGCGCTAGCCCCGTTGGCGAACCCAGAAACTGATCGATCAATCTTCCCGTTCGCGAGATCTTTGATCGACGACCGAAGTGCCATGATGGCGGAAATGGCGGCCAGGCCTGTGAACCCATATTCCCCGCGCACGATTCCAGTCTGCGCGGCGCCGTAGGCTTTACTTTGACGAACCTGATCCAGCATCCGCTTGAACACATTTCCTTCAAGTTGGAACGGCTGCGGATTGTGCACAGACGGTTGGGCAGATGAAATACGGGTTGCTTGATCACCGATGCGCACGGTTTCGTAAAGGAGCACCGTCGCTGGCTGATTGCGCAATGGCTGCTTGACGGTAATACCCCACTTCCTTAGTTGTTCGGTGTTCATGCTTCGTTCACCGTGGAACTGGGAGTATTGGAAATTCGCCTCGGCGCTAGACACGCGGTACGTGACAATGGTGTTGCCAACGCGGACTTCTGCGTACAGGCGTAATCGCCGGACGATGCTGCTGGCTGTGGCCTCGGGCAAACGCGTATCACCAAGCTCAGAAAGCATCTGGCTTACAAGTACATCTGAGGACTGGGTCGCTGGATAGGAGACGTTCAGTTGAAAGATGGGCGCAAAGGCCGCAATCCCAACATCCAGCACGTTCTTCAGCGGCGCAGGGTTGGCGAAATCGGCGTGCAACTCAGGGATGCCGTGCGCTAGCGCCAACCAGACAGGACTTCTTTCTGGTGGGGCCAGCAACAAACTCCGGTACGTCGATCGACCACTTTCGCTGTGAGTCAGGTTACCCACGCAGTGTGCAACAACGCGCTCGTAGTCCTGTGCATTCTTTTTTGCACCCAAGTCAAAACAGGACAGCGCCTTGCCAAACCATCCATCCTGCCAATCCTTGGCGATGGCGCTGCCGCCAGTCCTGATCCAGCCTTCAAGGTCCTTCACCAGTGTGTCAATGTCGGCCTGTTTCCGCCTGACTGTCTGTTCATACGAGCGCATGTATGGAACAGCATTGCCATGGAAGCGGTCCGCGTCATCGTTCGCGTCAAAGCGAACCAGATCTCGCCTTTTGGCATAGGCTTCTGGAGTCGCACGCTTTTGAACGCTCTGCAAGTACTGCTTTATGACGGTGGCGCTTGTGTAAGCGTGATTGTTATCGATTTCATAAGCTTGCCGATCTGCCGCCGCAACTGCGACAAGATGCGCCAGTTCACTCATGACGCCGATCGGGTCGTGCAGCACGACCGCCAGAGGAACGATATCCTTGATCGGAACAAGCTCGACGTAAGCGCCCGGGATGACGGTTTCGTAGGTGGGGAACGACTCCGGCGCTGATATCTCGCTCCACGTGTAGTACCCCGACCTGCCACTCAAGTCGGGTCGTCGCAGTTCCGGCGTCGCGTAAGCAAGCAACGCGATGTTGAACACATGGGGTTGCTCAACACCACCAGCGTGCCTGACCCTTGTCGCCAACCTGGAGCGGCTGCCACCGCTATCGTTCTCGATGCTCCAGAGTCTGGCATGGGTCAGCATCGTTTCGCTGGTCAGCAGGTAGACGACGTCTCCTTCTTGGGTCGCTGGGGCAGATAGATAAGGTTTGGCGCTGACCGTTTCGGGGCGAGCGAGCCGCCCGGGGATGGCATCGTCTTCGTCTGCAGGAGTCCACCAGATGCGCGCAAATCGCATGTCGTCGGTGACTTGATAGTGCTGCGTCCACATCCGGCCGTTCTGGAAGTAGCACAGGTAAACGTAGGTGCCTGGACGCAGCACGCGCAGACCGTACGCCTTGCCGGCGGTCAGCGCGGGATAGCCCTCAGCGCTGAGTGTGGGAAACACGCCTTTATCCCAGGTGCGCTCAGCAACGCCGTAGCGCAAAGGGTAGATGGGCACACACCGCTGACACGATGGCGGTGAGATGGCCTTGCCCAGTTGTTTTTCATTAGGGCGGTCGGGACTCAGCGCTTTCTTGTGGGGCGTTGTCATAGCGGGGGCCTCATGGCCCACAGGCAACACGAAGGCCTTGGACAGACCTTCCCGCAAGGTGTACACGACGACGTCGAAGGACTTGTCGTCGATGGCAAATGCGAAGCGAAATCGGACTGGATAGGAATGTCGGGCTCCCGGAAACCACAGGCTTTCCACACCACCAATGCGTGCCCAGCCTGCGCGCGCCCATTACGGCACGCATGCCCAGGCTTGGGTATCAGACAAGTACGATTTTGAAATTCGTCAGCTTCTATTGCGACAACTGTCAGGCGCGCAAAAAAGCCAGGGCCTGTGCGGGCGGCAGCGCCACCCGCACAGGCCCTGACTCACTTCCTCGTTTCAGCTCGCGTCGCCTTTGGCCGGCGCAGGCTGCCCATTCGAGCTGCGCACCAGTCCCATCTGCACCGCGATGTACGCGGCCTCGGCCTGGTTGCGTGCGTTCAGCTTCCAATAGAGCGTGCGCGCGTGGCTCTTGACAGTGGCGACCGAGATGCCGACCTGCTGGCCGATCTCGCGCATGGTCTTGCCTTGCACGAGCAGCTGCAGGATTTCCTCCTGCCGCTGCGTGAGCTCGCGCAGCTCTTGCACGGAAGCGTGCGCGGTGCTGGGCGGCCGGCCGGCGGGTTGCGGGTAGCATTCGCCGCCCGCAATCACCAGGCTGACTGCCGCGGCCAGCGCATCGGGGCTGGAAGCCTTGGGCAGATAGCCCGCGACCCCGGCGCGCGCACACGCGGCCATCACGCTCTGGTCCAGCGCTGAATACAGCACCAGCACCAGCCTGGGCATGAAAAAGGCCATGGCCTGCGATAGAAGGCCGATGTCCTCTTCCGCGGTGCCGCTGCAACCGATCACTAGCAACTCCACTGGCTTGTTGATCGAGCTGGACATATTAAGGAGGTGGGCTGGCGAGATGGCCAGGATATCGTCGGCGTTGCGCACACGTTCCAGCACATGCTGAATTGCGACACGAAGCAGAGCGTAGTCTTCGATCAGTACGGTTGTCATCCCGGGAAGAACCTTGTGACGCATGGCCCATTACGGTTCCCATGACGCTGGCGCGACGCCGCGCAATGCGCGGGTTCACGCGCGTCGCCAGGTTCAGGGGAATCCTGCCCGCAGCCTTGGGATTGCAGTGGCGAGACTAAGTGATTCGCCCTATCAATCCATGCTTGCGGACACAACTCATGCTATCAGCGGCTACGTTCGCTGAATCTCGTTCAGGAGGATGATTGGTGGCGGAAAGCGAGGCGACAGCGACGTGAACACCTGCTTTCTATGCCTTAGCCGTATTGGCTATGCGCGGTCCCGGCAGCGTTGGAACGGGCGTTCCTGCTGCCGGGCAGGCAGCGCAAACCTTGCTTAACCGAGCTTGCGCCCATAGATCTGCCCGGCATCCACTTCGCGACCATTCGGTTCATGCCATTCAAGGGTCGCGCCGCGTTGCAGCGCCGCGTACACGGCTTCGCCCTTGTTCTTGACATGCAGGCGTTGGTACAGCGTGCACGCGTGCGTCTTCGCGGTTGCCACCGAGATGTTCAACATCCGGCTGACGGTCTTGATGGGATAGCCCCTTGCAAGCAACACCAACACTTCGTACTGGCGCGGCGTGATCTGCAGGAGCTGTGCGCCCGCGCTGACCGGCATGGCGCCCTTCGCACCGCCTTCTTCCGCATCCCGCGACGGCAAGGCGCATACGGTGGAGGCCGGAGCCTGCAGCGCCTGTTCGCTCGGGAAGCATTGCCCGCCCGCCATCACCAGGCGGATGGCGGCCTCGAGGATCTCGACCGAAGCCGTCTTCATCAGGCAACCGTACACACTGGCGCCAGGCAGGCCTTGCACCGGCATGGGCAAGGGCATGACGTCCGTCAGAAGCAGAATCCGCTTGGGCGTCAGCACGCGCTGAATCTCGTGCAAGGCGCTCCATGCTTCATCGGTATCCACTGGCAATCCATAGATCAGAAGATCGGCGCCCGCGTGCACGCCGTCGGCCTTGGACACGTCCGCAAGGCCCATCCCCTCGATCTCCCACACATCATCCAACTTGCTAAGAATTTGCCACAACCCCAACCGCAGTAGCGGATGGGCTTCAATCAGGACCATCTTGGCCATGGTGTCCTCCCGGTTTTTCGACGGGCCTAGAAGGGATCTTCGCTGTGCTGAAGATATTATTTATCCAGCCCTGCGGGGGTGGTCCGCATATCCCGGAATATCTAATGAAGCTGAACCGGGACGTTTAGGCTGGTCGACTTTGGTAGCCAACATAACGGATGGCATGGAACCCATCTTATGGTTCGGATTTGTCAAAATCAAGACGTTTCAGGGCGATATAATCCGACAAAATCAGAAATCAATCGTTAGCCTTAATCATGTTCCTAAATACGGATGAGGAACCCCATCTCGTCCTTTTTACCGCTAGGGTTTTCACCAGCATCGCCCCGTTGCACCTGCGGTTCTCCCTATGAAACGGCCGCGGTTTGCCGGCCGGCCACGCCCGGAATGCCCGTGTTACAGACGAAAAAAAGCCACGTCGGGGCATCTGCCTGACGCGGCCTTGGGGTGCCGGATGGGGAGGGAAAGCTGTCAACTTGTATCTGTCGACACATCACGCCGGTGAGCGATCCCTTCAATCGAAATAACGGTAACATTTTTATTTTTACGCCCGCAGGCGTATTTACTCCATATAGGCGAAGTCAAATACCGTATGTCCGCCCTGATGATGCCAATGGTGCATTGAAGCATGGCGTTTTCTCAGGAAGTTGGCGTAGTGGATCTCGCCATCGGTTTCGACATAAGTGGAAGGCGAAAGCTCCTCGATCTTGTTCAGCGAAACGCCCTTGCCGTAGTGACAGAAGCCTTGGTACTGGGCGCACCGGATCACGTCTCCGCCAGGCGAGACAACGATTCCGGCGTTGCGGGCGCGCATCGGGTTGCGCACGATCGGGTTGCAGGCGTGGGGCGTCCAGGACATCGAGCGGGGCGAATCCGAGAAGAACGCGAACAGCTCGTCGCAGTGGCTCTGGCCGTCAGTCCGGTCGATATTTGTCAATAGCCACCAGTATTCGCCGTGTTTAAAAATAATGGTATCCACGGCAGAAATATTGGTCATCAGATTAACATCCAGCTCCCATTTCAGCGGAAATTCCGTACATTTCCATAGCTCGATACTGCGATTTCCACACGTTTCCGGAACCATGTATGTCACGCCTTCGTGTTCAAAAATATACGGAAATGAAAGGTGATAAGGCAGGTTCAGCGCGGTGCCCAACAGCCGGAAAGCCCCGTCGGAGTAGGTCGCGACGGAGATCGTGCCCTTGCGGGACGTAAAATCATAGTCCTCGAAAAATATATATGGTTTTTTGTCGTGCGTATAAACGAAGGGGTCCGCGAAAAACCGCCCCTTGGGCGGCTGCAATACCATCGCCTCCGATACCACCGCCTGCTGTCGCGCGGAGGGAAACATACCGATCCGCCACCGGACATTGCGTTTCATGATGCGCCGCACAACCAGATCCGACATTAACCACGCCTGGCGCGCAATATATGCCGCGCTGTCCCACTCTGCCGGGTCGGCGCGGCGCGGACCGCTCATGATCTGCATGGCAGGCGGCGCGACGCCCGGCCGGTCGTGGGCCAGCGCCTGCAAGGCGTCATAGACCATGAAGTTTCCCAAACTGAAAGCGCGGGCCTGATTCTTCAGCCAGAACACTTCCGTGTTGAAACTGCGCTGGTCCAGGAGTTCGTCGTCTTCCTGCCGCGCGCCGATGCGCCAGAGTTTCACGGTGGTGTGATCTTCGCGCTGAAAGACCTCCCAGAAGCCGGCATAACGGCTGGTTGCCACCGCAATATCCGAATAGCTCAATTGCCACACGCCCAGCCGCGACCAGCTGGAAAGTTGCGAGCGTGTGGCGAGCGACGCGCCCAGCGTGATCACCAGGTCCAGCCCCAGCGCCTGCACCTCGCGGCGCGCCTGCGGATCCTCATCGCCGGGCGCCAGCGGAATCACCGCCGTGCCGGCCTGCTGCAGGCTGTCACGCATGTCGCGGCAGGCCAGCATGTCGCGCTGCTTCTGCGGCAGCAGCTTGCCTTCCAGGCGCGACAGCGTGCCGAACAGTGCCTTCACGCTCAGCCTCGGTGCACTGTCGGCGACCTCACCGTTCATCACCAGCAACGCCGTGAGCTCGAACTCCTGGCTGTGGAGTAGCCACTCAACCATCTCGTGCATCCAGCCGGGTTGCTCATACCCGTCAACCAGCAATCCCACCTTGTACGTCGTCATTTCTCGTGCTCCTGTATCAGGGCGATTGGCCTGCCGCGCCGTGACTGCGCAGGGCCTCGCCCGGCACACACCCGGGGCAATGCTTTTATGTTCTCGCGCTGATACTGCGGGCTTTTTAGCGTGCGTTCCAGAGCGCATTCATCCTAGGACTGGTGTCCGAGGACATTCGGCTAAATCTCAACCTCCCGCGCGGGCCGCGCCTCATGCTTCTTCGCGGCAGGGCCTCGTCCGTACGCACGATGCGAAGCGCGCTCGCGGCAAAAACAACACCACGGCCGCTAGCGCTTAGGGGTAAACCCTATTGGGGATAGCAGAGGCTCGCCTCTCATCCAAGGCTCCCGCATAATGCATTGAAACAAACGTTTGAATTCAACCTTATGCAAGAAATCCGCTCCACACCCACGAGAGAAGCCATCCTGGACACCGCCGAGTCCCTGTTCGCGCAGCAAGGACACGAAGCGACGTCGATGCGCCAGATCACCGGCGCGGCCGGTGTGAACCTCGCGTCGGTGAACTATCACTTCGGCTCCAAGGAGTCACTCGTGCAGGCGGTGCTCAAACGCCGCCTGGAAGTGCTGAATCGCGAGCGCATGCGCCTTCTGGACGAACTGGAGGCGCAATCCGGCGGCAAACCCCTGAAGCCCTCGCAGATCGTCGATGCGTTCTTCGGCACGCTGCTGCGCCTGGCCGCCGATCCCGCGCAGGCCGGCAGCACGTTCCTGCCGCTGCTGGAACGCACGATGACCGATCCCACGGATTTCATCCGGGCACTGTTCGCCGAGGAATACGCCGACGTGCTCGCGCGCTACCGCAACGCGCTGTTCGCCGCCCTGCCGGACGTGCCCCGCGCCGAGATCATCTGGCGTTTCCAGTTCATGCTGGGCGCGACGTCGTACGCGATCATGGGCACCGACCTGCTGCGCTCGGTCACCGGCTTGGCCGGCGACGAAGCCGAACAGCCCAACGACCGCGAACTGCTTCTGCCGCGCCTGATGAGTTTTCTGCTGGGCGGGCTGCGTTCGCCCTTGCCGCACGTAAACGCAAGCCCCGGAGGCGCCTGACCGCCGTCCACCGCCCGCCCGGCCGGCGCGCCCTCCTTTGAAGGCCGCCACGCACCTGAAGAACAACGAGGAGACAAGAAAATGTACGCAGTCATCGTCGCGCTGGTTGTCATTGCGCTCCTGGCCGCCGTGTTGCTGGGCGTGCGCCCCATCCGGCGGGCGCTGTTGTCCGCGCCGATCTTCAACCTGTATCGCAAGGTGTTGCCGCAGATGTCGGACACCGAGCGCGATGCGCTCGAGGCAGGCACCGTCTGGTGGGAAGGCGAGCTCTTTCGCGGCCGGCCCGACTGGAGCCGTCTGCTGGCCTATCCCCGCCCGCAGCTGACCGACGAAGAGCAGCGCTTTCTGGACAACCAGGCCGAGACCGCGTGCCGCATGGTCAACGACTGGCACGTCACGCAAGAGCGCTTCGACCTGCCCGCCGGCGTCTGGAACTATCTGAAGACCGAGGGTTTCCTCGGCATGATCATTCCCAAGCAGTACGGCGGCCTTGCGTTCTCCGCCTACGCCCATTCCGAAATCGTGACCAAGCTATCCACGCGTTCTTCCGCGCTGGCCGTGTCGGTCATGGTGCCGAACTCGCTGGGTCCGGCCGAACTGTTGCTGCATTACGGCACCGAGGAACAGAAGAACCACTATCTGCCGCGCCTGGCCCGCGGCGAGGAAGTGCCGGCGTTTGCGCTGACCAGCCCGTGGGCGGGTTCGGATGCGGCCGCCATTCCCGACAGCGGCATCGTCTGCAAGGGCGAATGGCAGGGCCGCGAGGTGATCGGCATGCGCGTCACCTGGGACAAGCGTTACATCACGCTCGCGCCCGTCTGCACGTTGCTGGGCCTGGCGTTCCGCCTGTACGACCCGGACGGCCTGCTGGGCGGCAAGAAGGACCTGGGCATCACCTGCGCGCTCGTGCCGCACGACCACCCCGGCGTGGACACCGGCCGGCGCCACTTCCCGCTGAACGCCATGTTCATGAACGGCCCGACGCGCGGCGCCGACGTCTTCATGCCGCTGGACTTCATCATCGGCGGTCCCGCCATGGCCGGCCAGGGCTGGCGCATGCTGATGGAATGCCTGGCCGCCGGCCGCTCGATCTCGCTGCCTTCCTCGAACACCGGCATGTCCAAGCTGACGGCGCGCGCCGTGGGCGGCTATGCGCGCGTGCGCAGCCAGTTCCGCATGCCGGTCGGCAAGTTCGAAGGCGTCGAAGAGGCGCTGGCGCGCATTGGCGGACACACCTACATGATGGACGCGGCGCGCACCATGACGGCCGGCGCGGTGGACCTGGGCGAAAAGCCTTCTGTCGTGTCGGCCATCGTCAAATACCACGTCACGGAGCGCGCGCGCCAGGTCGTCAACGACGGCATGGACGTGATCGGCGGCAAGGGCATCTGCCTGGGACCGTCCAACTTCCTGGGCCGCGCCTACCAGCAGATCCCCATCGGCATCACGGTCGAAGGCGCCAATATCCTGACGCGCAGTCTCATCATCTTCGGCCAGGGCGCGATCCGCTGCCACCCCTACGTGCTTGCGGAAATGCAGGCTGCGCAATCGCCGGACCGCAAGCGGGGGCTGGATGATTTCGACGCCGCGTTCTGGGGCCACGCGGGCTTTGTGGTGCGCAACACCTTCCGTGCGCTGGGCACGTCGCTGACCGGCGCGCGGTTTGCCGCCGTGAACGCCGACGTCTCGCCCGCCATGAAGCGCTACTACCAGCTGCTGGGCCGTTATTCCGCGGCATTCGCGATGCTGGCCGACACCTCGATGCTGGTGCTGGGCGGCAGCCTGAAGCGGCGCGAGCGCCTGTCGGCGCGGCTGGGCGACGTGCTGTCGCAGATGTACCTGATCAGCGCCACGCTCAAGCGTTTCGAGGACGAAGGCCGGCAGGCCGCCGACGCGCCGCTGGCGCACTGGTCCATCCAGGACGCGTTGTGCAAATTGCAGGACGCCTTTGACGGCGTGCTGGACAACTTCCCGAACCGTGCGGTGGCCTGGATCATTCGCCGCATCGTGTTTCCGTGGGGCCACGGCCAGATCCCGCCGTCGGACCAGCTTGGCCAGGACGTGGCCCGGCTGCTCATCAGCCCCAGCGCCACGCGCGACCGCCTGACCGCCGGCTGCCATCTGCCCGCCACCGCGGACGAGCCCGTGGGCGCGATCGAGCAGGCGCTGGCCGCCACGCTGGACGCCGAGCCGATCGAAGCCAAGATCCGCGAACTGGAAAAGCGCGGCGTGCTGGACGGAAATCCGCAAGCGAATGTGCGCGACATCGCCGACGCGGCGGTGGCCATCGGCGGCATCACCGCGGAAGAGTACGCGGTGGTCAAGCGCCGCAACCGCTTGCGCGACACCGTGGTGAAAGTGGATGATTTCCCCTTTGACCTCGGCGCCGCCGACGCGGACCGGCCCACGGCCGAACGCAAGGTCGCCTGAGGGAGGTAGCGGATGGCATTCAAACCGGTTTACGTCGTCGACGGTTCACGCACGCCCTTTTTGAAGGCCCGCACGGGCCCGGGCCCCTTCTCCGCCGGGGATCTGGCGGTGCAGGCCGGCCGCGCCCTGCTCCTGCGCCAGCCCTACGCGCCCACCGACCTGGACGAGGTCATCGTGGGTTGCGCGGCGCCCTCGCCCGAAGAAGTCAACATCGGCCGCGTGATTTCGCTGCGGCTCGGTTGCGACGATCGGGTGCCCGGCTGGACCGTCATGCGCAACTGCGCATCGGGCATGCAGGCGCTGGATTCGGCCATTGCAAACATCCAGAACGGCCGGTCGCACCTGGTGCTGGCCGGCGGCACCGATGCGCTGTCGCGCGCGCCGGTGCTGTTTTCGGACGGCATGGTGCGCTGGCTGTCGCGCTGGTACGCCGCGCGCGGCGTGGGCGCCAAGCTCAAGGCGCTGGGCGGTTTCCGGCCCAAGCACCTGGCGCCCGTGATCGGCCTGCTCAAGGGCCTGACGGACCCGGTCGTGGGCCTGTCGATGGGTCAGACCGCCGAGAACGTCGCCACGCTGTTCAATATCGACCGCGCCGCCATGGATGCGTACGCGGCGCGCAGCCACCAGCGCGCGCTGGCGGCCCGCGCCGCCGGCATGCCCGAGGTCACACCGGTCATCGACATGCAGGGCACGCTGCACGCCGCGGACGACGGTGTACGCGAAGACTCCACGCCCGACAAGCTGGCCAAGCTCAAGCCGGTGTTTGACAAGCCGTGGGGCAACATCACCGCAGGCAACAGTTCGCAGGTCACCGACGGCGCGGCCATGCTGGTGCTGGCTTCGGAAGAGGCCGTGCGCAAATGGAACCTGCGTCCGCTGGGCCGCATCATCGATTCGCAATGGGCCGGGCTGGATCCCGCGATCATGGGCCTAGGTCCCGTGCATGCGGCCACGCCGATCCTGCAGCGCCATGGGCTGGGCTTGAATGACCTGGACTTGTGGGAGATCAACGAAGCCTTCGCGGCGCAAGTGCTAGGCTGCCTGGCCGCGTGGCGGGACGAGGCCTACTGCCAGGAAAACTTCGGCACGCCAGCCTGGGGCGAACTGGACCCCGCGCGGCTCAACGTCGACGGCGGGGCCATTGCCATCGGGCACCCGGTGGGCGCCTCGGGGGCACGCATCGTGCTGCATCTGCTGCATGCGCTCAAGCGCCGGGGCGCCCGGCGCGGCATGGCGGCCATCTGCATCGGCGGCGGCCAAGGCGGCGCGATGCTGGTCGAAACCCTGGACGAGGACCGCCCATGACGACATTGGATACGCTTTCCCACTGGCGCCTGGACCGCGACCCCGACGGGCTCGCCTGGCTGACCTTCGACCGCGCGGGCAGCGCGGTCAACGCCCTGTCGGCCGATACCATGGCCGAACTCTCGGTGGTGCTTGACGCGCTAGACCGCGATCCGCCCCAGGGCCTCATCATCCAGTCCGGCAAGGCGACGGGCTTCATCGTGGGCGCCGACGTCAACGAATTCGCCACACTGGACACGCCTGAGCAGGCCCGCGGGCTGGTGTCGCGCGGCTGGAATCTCATGAACCGCCTGGCTGGCGTGCGCTATCCGACGCTGGCGCTGATCCAGGGGCATTGCCTGGGCGGCGGCCTGGAACTGGCGCTGGCTTGCCGCTACCGGCTGGTGGCGGACCAGCCCGGCGCCTCCCTGGCGCTGCCCGAAGTCATGCTTGGCATCTTTCCAGGCTGGGGCGGCATGCTGCGCCTGCCGCAGGTGATCGGCGCGCCGGCCGCGCTGGACATGATGCTGACCGGCCGCGGCGCCGATGCCCGCCGCGCGGCCGCGTTGGGGCTGGTGGACGCGCGCGTGCCGCCACGCCTGCTGCTGGCCGCGGCGCGCCAGACGGTCCTGTCGCGCAAGCCCGCCCGGCGCGCGCGCGGCCTGGGCGCGTTGCTGAACCGCTGGCCGCTGAAAGCCATCGTTGCCAACCGCGCCCGCAAGCAGATTGCCGCCAAGGATCCGCTAGGCCATTACCCGGCCGCGCCCGCCATCGTGGAAATCTGGGAAAAGCATGGCGGCAATGCGCTCAAGGCGCCCGACCTCATCGACCGCATCATTTCGTCCGGCACGGCGCGCAACCTGCTTCGCGTGTTCCGCCTGCAAGAGCGTCTGAAGGCCAACGGCAAGCAGCCCGGCGTTGCGCCCGCGCGCCATGTGCACGTGGTGGGCGCCGGCGTAATGGGCGGCGACATCGCCGCCTGGTGCGCATACAAGGGCATGACCGTGACCCTGCAGGACCAGGAGATGTCCCGCATCGCGCCGGCAATCAAGCGCGCCGCAGCGCTTTATACGCGGCGTTTGAAGGACCCGCGCCTGGCGCGCGCCGCCTTTGACCGGCTGGTGCCCGATCCGGAAGGCAACGGCGTGCCGCTGGCAGACGTCATCATCGAGGCCATCAGCGAGCAGCCCGACGCCAAACGCGCGCTGTACCGGTCGCTGGAACCGCGCATGAAGCCGGATGCGCTGCTGGCCACCAACACGTCCAGCCTGTCGCTTGAAACGCTGCGCGAAGGCCTGGCGCGGCCGGAGCGCCTGGTGGGCATTCATTTCTTCAATCCCGTGGCCAAGATGCCGCTCGTGGAGGTCGTGCACGCGCAAGGCGGCGACCCCGACGCCCAGATCCGCGCCTGCGCCTTTGTCGGGCAGATCGACAAGCTGGCGCTGCCGGTCAAGAGCGCGCCCGGCTTCCTGGTGAATGCGGTGCTTGCGCCTTACATGCTGCAGGCCATGCGCAGCGTGGACGAAGGCGTCGCGCCGGAAACCGTGGACGCCGCGATGGTGGCCTTCGGCATGCCGATGGGGCCGCTGGAGCTGGCAGACACCGTAGGCCTGGACATCGCACGCGACGCCGGCGCGCAACTGGCCGGCGGCGCCGAGCCGCCACGTTGCCTGGCCGAGCGCCTGGCGCGCAACGAGCTGGGCAAAAAGAGCGGCAAGGGCTTTTACACCTGGCGCGATGGCAAGCCGGTCAAGCAGCGCGGCGCGGATCCCGCCGCCGCGCCCGCCGGCCTGGCCCAGCGCCTGATCCAGCCGCTCATCGACGCCACGCGTGAACGTGTCGCGGGCGGCATCGTGGCCGACGCCGATCTGGCCGATGCCGGCGTGATTTTTGGGACGGGCTTCGCGCCATTCACGGGAGGCCCCTTGCATTACGAAGCAGGCAGCACCAAGCAGGACCGCAGCACAGCGGCTCGCGCCGATTAGACCGGCGAAACCAGGCCGGCAGTGGAAAGAGAGACACACATCCAACTCGAGGAGGCAGTACCATGCGCAGACGTCCATTGTCCCTGAGCACCCTGTCGGCCATCCTGGTCGGCCTGGGCGCATCCGCAACGTCCTACGGCGCCGGTTTTCAGCTCTTGGAGCAGAACGCCAGCGGCCTGGGCAACGCGTATGCGGGCTCGGCGGCAAACCCGGAGAATGCCAGCATCATGTATTTCAACCCGGCAGGCTTGACCTATCTGCCGGGCCTTAATTTCTCCGGCGGGGTAAACCTGATCAAACCGTCGTTCAAGTTTTCGGACAACGGCAACAGCCGCAACCCCAGCGCGCCGGGCATTGCCGGATCGGGCTTGAACGGTTCGGTTCCCACCGGCGGCAATGGCGGGGACGCGGGCCATCTGGGCGTCGTGCCCAACCTCTACGCCTCCTGGCAACTGAACGAGCAGTGGTACATCGGTCTGGGCGTGGGCGCACCGTTCGGCCTGATGACCGAATACGACGACGGCTGGGTCGGTCAATACCACTCGAACAAGTTCGACATCAAGACGATCAACGTCAACCCGTCCATCGCCTACAAGGTCAACGAGAAATTCTCGATGGGCTTCGGCGTGAACTGGCAACACATCGACGCCACCTACAAGAAAAAAACCGTGGTGCCCATCGCGGGGCTGCCGCTGGCCACCAATGGCGACGCCGACCTGAACCTGAAGGGCGATGCGTGGGGCTGGAACGTCGGCTTCATGCTGCAACCCACCGAAGACACGCGCATCGGCCTGTCGTACCGCTCGAAGATCAAGCACTCGGCCAAGGGCGACACCGACATCGACAACATCGGCCCCACCGGCCAGTCCGTGTCGTTCGACGCCAAGGCCAACGTCGACCTGCCCGATACGTTGATTCTTAGCGCCACGCACCAGCTCAACGAAAAGTGGGAACTGCTGGGCGACGTATCCTGGACCGGATGGAGCAGCATCCCCGAGCTGAAGATCAAGAATTCGGGCCCGGGCGCCCGCGACGATGAACTGCCGCTGAATTTCCGCGACTCATGGCGCGTCGCGGTGGGCGCGAACTACAAGTTCGCGCCGGCCTGGAAGTGGAAGTTCGGTCTGGCGTTCGACCAGTCGCCTGTGTACAAAGCCGCCGACCGCCCGACGTCCCTGCCCGACAACGATCGCTACTGGTTCTCCACCGGCTTGCAATGGGCCGCCACGAAGGACACCACGATCGACGTGGGCTATACCTATCTGTACCTGCGCAAGACGGACATCGACACCACGTCCGGCAGCGCAGCCACCAAGGGCCGCGTCGCGGGCACCTACGACAGCAACGGCCACATCTTCGGCCTGCAACTCTCGTCCCGCTTCTAGCCGTGAACGGGGGACGGCCGCGCGCCGTCCCCCGCTTTTTCAGGAGACTCCCTTGAGCAAGTTCGTCGTCAAAAACGTCGCCGTGCTGGGTGCCGGCGTCATGGGCGCGCAGATCGCCGCCCACCTGGCCAATGCCGGCGTGCCGGTCACGCTGTTCGACCTGGCCGCCCGCGAAGGCGACCGCAACGGCACCGTCAAGAAGGCGCTGGCCGGCCTGAAAAAACTGGAACCTGCGCCGCTGGCCGGCGCCTCGCGCCTGGCGCTCATCGCGCCCGCCAATTACGATGACGACCTCGCCCGCCTGAGCGGCTGCGATCTCGTCATCGAAGCCATCGCCGAGCGCATGGATTGGAAGACGGCACTGTACGAGCGCATCGCGCCGCACGTGGCGCCCGGCGCCATCGTCGCATCCAATACCTCCGGCCTGTCCATCGACGCGCTGGCCAACGCGCTGCCCGTCGGGCTGCGCGACCGCTTCTGCGGCATCCATTTCTTCAATCCGCCGCGCTATATGCGCCTGGTGGAGATCATTGCCACCTCGCACACGCAACCGGACGTGCTGGACCAGCTGGAAACCTGGCTGACCTCCGCGCTGGGCAAGGGCGTGATCCGCGCGCTGGACACCCCGAACTTCGTTGCCAACCGCATCGGCGTGTTCTCGATCCTGGCCGCCATGCACCACACCGCGCGGCTGGGCCTGGCCTTCGACGAAGTCGACGCGCTGACCGGCCCCAAGATCGGCCGCCCCAAGAGCGCCACGTACCGCACCGCCGACGTGGTGGGGCTGGACACGCTGGCCCACGTGGTGGGCACCATGGAAAAGAACCTGCCCGACGATCCGTGGCACCGGTACTTCGCGCTACCGGACTGGCTGTCGGCGCTGATCTCCAAGGGCGCGCTGGGCCAGAAGAGCGGCGCGGGCGTCTACCGCAAACAGGGCCGCGAGATCCAGGTGCTGGATCTGAAAAAGCAGGACTACGCGCCGGGCACGGGCAAGCTGGCCGATGAAGTCGCCGCGCTGCTCAAGGAACGCGACCCGGCCAAGCGCTTTGCCGCCCTGCGCGCCAGCGAGCATCCGCAGGCGCAATTCCTGTGGAGCCTGTTCCGCGACATCTTCCACTACAGCGCCGTGCAGCTCGAGCACGTGGCCGACAACGCGCGCGACCTGGACCTGGCCATGCGCTGGGGCTTCGGCTGGTTGCAAGGCCCGTTCGAAACCTGGCAGGCCGCGGGCTGGCAGGCCATCGCCGCCGCCGTGGCCGAGGACATCGCCGCCGGCCGCGCCATGAGCGACACGCCCCTGCCCGCCTGGGTGCTGGAACCGGACCGCCAGGGCGTGCATGCGCCGCAAGGCTCGTATTCCGCCCGCACGGGCAAGCTGCATCCGCGCTCGACGTTGCCGGTGTACGCGCGCCAGCTGTTTCCGGAACGCGTCGTGGGCGAAGCCGCCGACGACCGCGGCGTCACGGTCTGGGAAAACGAAGGCGTGCGCCTGTGGAATCTGCCGCAGGTCGACGCCGGCATCGCCATCCTGTCCGTCACGTCGCGCAACCACACGCTGGGCGCCGAGGTGCTGGAAGGCGTGCTGCAGGCGGTGGCCATGGCCGAACGTGAATTCGACGGCCTGGTCATCTGGCACGACGCGCCGTTTGCGGTGGGCGCCAACCTGCAGCAGGTGGTCGAAGCCTGCGCGGCGGGCCAGTGGGACATGCTGGAGGCCACGGTCGAAAAATTCCAGCGGGCTTCGCAGTCGTTCAAGTACGCGCAGATCCCGACCGTTGCCGCGGTGCAGGGCATGGCGCTGGGCGGCGGCTGCGAATTCCTGATGCACGCCTCGCACCGCGTGCTGGCGCTGGAAAGCTACATCGGGCTGGTCGAGGCCGGCGTCGGCCTCATTCCGGCGGGCGGCGGCAGCAAGGAGTTCGCCGCGCGCGCCGCGGCGCTGGCGGCCAAGACGGCCACGCCCGGCGAAGTCTTCCCCTACCTCCAACCGGTCTTCCAGACCATTGCCATGGCCCAGGTTGCCAAGAGCGCACTGGAAGCCATCGAGGCCGGCTTTGCCCGCGAGCACGACATCGTGCTGTTCCATCCCGGCGAACTGTTGTACGTGGCCATCGGCCAGGCGCGCGCCGCGGCGCAGGCCGGCTACACGCCGCCCGCCCGCCTGCAGAACGTCCCGGTGGCCGGCCGCAACGGCATCGCCAATTTCGAGATGGTGCTGGTCAACATGCGCGAAGGCGGCATGATCAGCGCGCACGACTACCGCGTGGCCCGCAGCGCGGCCGTCGCGCTGTGCGGCGGCGAGGTCGAGACCGGCACCAAGGTCGACGAAGAATGGCTGCTGGCCGTGGAGCGCAAGGAATTCGTGGCGCTGCTGCGCACGCCCGAGACCCAGGCGCGCATCCGCCACACCCTGGAAACCGGCAAACCCTTGCGGAACTAGCCTAATGGAAATGGATATGAGCACGCAGATCCAAGACGCCTACATCGTTGCCGCCACGCGCCTGCCGGTGGGCAAGCGCAATGGCGCCTACATCACCACCCGGCCCGACGACATGCTGGCCGCCGCGCTGAACGGCGCGCTGGCGCAGGCGCCCGGGCTGGACGCCGCCCGCATCGACGACGTGATCGCCGGATGCGCCATGCCCGAGGCCGAACAGGGCATGAACGTGGCCCGCATCAGCCTGCTGCTGGCCGGCCTGCCGCAAAGCGTGGCGGGCGTCACCGTCAACCGCTTCTGCGCGTCGGGACTGCAGGCCGTGGCGGACGCCGCCGCCCGCATTCGGCTGGGCGAGGCCGACATCATGATCGGCGCGGGCACCGAATCCATGAGCGCCATGCCGCAGATCATGGGCAACAAGGTGTCCATGAACCCAGCCATCTTCGCTCACGAAGAAAACATCGGCATGGCATTTGGCATGGGCCTGACCGGCGAAAAGGTCGCCGAGCGCTGGAAGGTGTCGCGCGAGGATCAGGACGCCTTTGCGCTGGCCTCGCACCAGAAGGCCTGCGCGGCGATTGCCGCCGGCCACTTCCGCGCCGAGACCACGCCTTTTGAGGTCGTCACGCACCTGCCAGACGGCGCCAGCGGCGCGGTGCGCTTCGCGCGCCGCCTCGTCGAGGTTGACGAAGGCCCGCGTCCCGACAGCAGCCTGGAAGCGCTGGCGCGGCTCAAGCCGGTCTTCTCCACGCGTGGCAGCGTCACGGCGGGCAACAGCTCGCAGATGTCGGACGGCGCGGCGGCCGTGATCCTGGTGTCCGATCGCATCCTGCGCGAATTCAACCTGAGCCCGCTGGCCCGCTTCGTGGGCTTTGCCGTGGCCGGCGTGCCGCCCGAGGTCATGGGCATCGGCCCCGTCGCCGCCATCCCGAAGGTGCTGGAACGCGCCGGCATCAAGCAGGACGCGCTGGACTGGATCGAGCTCAACGAAGCGTTCGCGGCCCAGTCGCTGGCCGTGATCCGCGAGCTGAACCTGGATCCTGCCAAGGTCAATCCGCTAGGCGGCGCCATTGCGCTGGGCCACCCGCTGGGGGCCACGGGCGCGATCCGCACCGCGACGATCACGCACGGGCTGCGCCGCACCGGCGGCAAGTACGGGCTGGTCACGATGTGCATCGGCACCGGCATGGGCGCGGCCGGCCTGTTCGAGGCCATGTAGCCAAACGGCGGCCAGCGTGAAGCCCTACTGGTTCAAGAACCTGTCGCCCGAGTGGCGCGCGCGGCTGATGCGGGTGGGCTTCAACCTGCATCCGGCCTTTCGCGCCACCGGCGGCCGCGTGCTGCACGTGTCGCCGGACTTCCAGCACATCCGCATCAAGCTGCCGCTCTTGCGCCGCACCCGCAACATCGTGGGGTCGATGTACGGCGGCTCGCTCTTTGCGGTAACCGACGGCGCCCACCCGACAATGCTGATGTCGGCGTTGGGCCCGGATCACATCGTCTGGGACAAGGCGGCCAGCATCCGTTTCCGCAAGCCCGCCTACACCACGCTGTATGTCGACTTCCGGCTGCCGCCGGGCGAGATCGCCGAAATCCGGCGCTTGCTCGCCACGCACCACGAAACGACCCGCACCTACACGGTCGAACTGAAGGACAAGGACGACGTCGTGTACGCCGTCGTGGAACGCACGATCTACATCGCAGACAAGAAGTTCTACAAGCAGAAGAACACTGGAGGTGACAAATGCGTTTCAACCCCGGAGGGCGCACCGCCGCCCTGAGCCTGATTCTCGCGGCCTGCCTGGCGGGCGCGCCCGCCTTTGCCGACGTGGACGTTGCCGGCGTGCGCGTGCCCGAACAGCTTGCCGAAGGCAGCCAGGCGCTGACGCTGAACGGCGCGGGCCTGCGCACGCGTTTCGTCGTGAAGGTCTACGTGGCCGCGCTGTACGTCACCACGAAAAGCCACGACCCCGCGGCACTCATTGACAGCACGCAGCCGCGCCGCATGCGGCTGCGGATGCTGCGCGACGTGGACAGCAAAAGCCTGGACGGCGCGCTGCAGGACGGATTGCGAGACAATACGAGCTCGCAGGAACTTGCCGCGCTGAAAGCGCCCGCCGAGCGCCTGTCACGCTTGATGAGCGACATCGGCGCCGCCCGCGAGGGCGATGTCATCGATCTGGACTTCGATGCCCGCGGCGTCGCCATTGCCAGCAACGGCAAGCCGCGCGGCCGCATCGACGATCCCGCCTTCGCCCGCGCCCTGCTTCGCGTCTGGCTGGGCGACAGCCCCGCGCAGGCCTCCCTGAAGAAAGCCCTGCTGGGCAACTAGGGCCTTGCGCCCCAACGGAACCGCAAGACATGGAACGAATCTGGCACAAGAGCTATCCCTACGGTGTGCCCGCGGAGATCGGGACCGACAGCGCGACCACCCTGGTGACGATCATCCAGGAAAGCTTCCGGCGCTTTCCCGGCAAGACGGCCTACATCAGCATGGGCAAATCGATCACCTATGCCGAACTGGACGCGCTGACGCGACGCTTCGCCGCATGGCTGCACGCGAACGGCCTTGGCCGCGGCGACCGCGTCGCGCTGATGATGCCCAATCTGCTGCAGTATCCCGTCTGCCTCTTCGGCGCCCTGCGCGCCGGCTGCATCGTGGTGAACTGCAACCCGCTCTACACCGCGCACGAGCTTGAACACCAGCTTGCCGATGCGGGCGCGCGCGCCATCGTGGTCGCGGACAACTTTGCGGCCACACTGCAAAAGGCGTTGCCCGCCACGCAAATCGAACGCGTGCTGGTGACGTCCATCGGCGAGATGCTGGGTCCCATCAAGGGTCGTCTTGTGGACTTTGCCGTGCGGCGCGTCAAGCGCATGGTGCCGGCGTGGTCGCTGCCCGGATCGCAGAAACTGGGCGATGCGCTGCGCCAAGCCCGCGACCTGCCGTTCGCCGACGTGCCGCTCACGGCTGCCGACCTGGCGTTCCTGCAGTACACGGGCGGCACGACCGGCGTCGCCAAAGCCGCCATGCTGTCGCACGGCAACCTGGTGGCAAACGTCAGCCAGGCCTACGCCTGGGTCAGGCCCCTGGTGAAAGACGGCGAGGAATGCATCGTCACAGCCCTGCCGCTGTATCACATCTTTGCGCTGACGGCGAACTGCCTGACGTTCATGAAACTGGGCGCAAGCAACCTGCTCATCATCAATCCGCGCGATATTCCGGGGCTGATAAAAGAGATGGGCAAGGTGCCGTTCTCGGCGTTCACAGGCGTGAACACGCTCTTTAACGCGCTGCTCAACCACCCGGATTTTGCCCACCTGGATTTCTCGCGGCTGCGCTTGACGATGGGCGGCGGCATGGCGGTGCAGCGCTCGGTCGCAGACCGCTGGCGCGCCGCGACGGGCGTGTCGATCGCGCAGGCTTACGGGCTCACGGAAACGTCGCCCGCCGTCACCATCAATCCCCTGGACACCAAGATCTTCAACGGGTCCATAGGCTTGCCCGTGCCCTCCACCGACCTGTCGATCCGCGACGACGCCGGCCGTGAACTGGGCGTCGGGGAAACCGGCGAGATCTGCGTGCGCGGCCCGCAGGTCACAGAGGGCTATTGGAACCGGCCGGACGAGACGGCGCTGGTCATGTACCCGGACGGCTTCCTGCGCACGGGCGACATCGGCTACGTCGACGAGACGGGCTATGTCTATCTGGTCGACCGCAAGAAGGACATGATCCTGGTGTCGGGCTTTAACGTGTACCCGAACGAAGTCGAGGACGTGGCCGCGCTGCACCCGGGCGTGCGCGAGGTGGCGGCGGTGGGCGTGCCCGACGAGCGCTCCGGCGAAGCCGTCAAGCTCTACGTCATCCGCAAGGATCCCACGCTGGACGCGGACACGTTGATCGCGCATTGCCGCACGCAGCTCACGGGGTACAAGGTGCCTCGGTATATCGAATTCCGCGACGACCTGCCGCGAACCACCGTGGGCAAGATCCTGCGGCGCGAACTGCGTCCGGACGCGCAAGGCGCGGCGCCGGCCAATGCGCCCCACGCGGCGAGCGACGCCATCGGCAACGCCGCCGCTCCCGCTTCCGCCATCACCCGCGAGGCGACCGGCCAGGACTGATCGCCGCGGGCGCGCCGCCTTTCCGCCCACGCGGCACTGTCGCACGCGGGCAACAGCGCCCGCGCCGTCCCCGGGCGCGGTCCTGCGCGTCAACCCGCTGAATTCGCAAGGCTTTTCTTCGGCAATTCCCAAAGCCCCGCGCTGCAGCAGGGCTTTTTTACATCTTCCCCGACGTCCGCTATTGGCTGTGTCCATCAACACAATTAATAATCGTTATCGTTGTTATTTCTATGACTAACTGGACGCGCCCTTAGCCGCGCCAGTGGGGAGATCCTTTTGAAACGCCATCACACTCCGGCCGCCCTGCGCGCGCGGCTGCGCCCCCGTGTTCCCGCCGCCGCCGCGCTGGCCGCCTGCCTGGGCGCGGGTGCCGCGCACGCGCAACCCGAGCAGCCCGCCACGCTGCCCGCCGTGCAGGTCCTTGGCACCGGCGAGACCGCCACCGGCCCCGTCGACGGCTACGTCGCCCGGCGCAGCGCCACCGGCACCAAGACCGACACGCCGCTATCCGAGACGCCGCAAGCGATCACCGTGATCCCGCGCGAGCAGATCATCGACCAGGGCTCGCAGAACGTGCAGGACACGATGAACTACGCGGCGGGCGTGCGTCCGAACGCCTACGGCGTGGACAACCGCGGCGATTACGTGCGCGTGCGCGGCGTGGAGCCCGTGCAGTATCTGGACGGCCTGCGCCAGTTCTTCAACTACAACAACCCGCGCACCGAGGTCTACGGCCTGGAACGCGTCGAGGTGCTGCGCGGCCCGGCGTCGATGCTGTACGGACAGGGCAGCACGGGCGGCATCGTCAACCTGGTCAGCAAGCGCCCGCAGGCAGAACAGCAGGGCGAAATCGGCGTGCAGCTGGGCAACTTCAACCGCCGCGAAATCCAGGCGGACATCACCGGCCCGCTGACCGAGGACGGCCAGTGGCTGTACCGCGTGGTGGCCCTGGGCCGCGACAGCGACACGCAGGTGCAGTACGCGCAGGACGACCGGATGTTCCTCGCCCCGTCGCTCACGTGGCAGCCCAGCGCGGCCACCTCGCTCACGCTGCTGGCCTCGTGGCAGAAGGACCGGTCCGGCACGACGCAGTCGTTCCTGCCCTGGAGCGGCACCGTCGACCACAATCCGAACGGCCGCATCCCCACGCGCCGCTTCGCCAGCGAGCCGGGCTTTGACGCCTACGACACCGAGCAATTCAACGTGGGCTGGCTGTTCGAACACCAGTTCAACGACACCTGGAAGGTCCGCCAGAGCTTTCGCAATACGGTCAGCAGCGTCGACTACAAGTCGCTCTATCCGAACGTCTATGGCGACCGCCGCGGCGATTCGTACATCGACGACGCGCAGACCACCGTCGACCGCTACTACTACATCAACAAGCCCCGCATGCGCACGCTGCTGGCCGACCAGAATCTGGAAGGCAAGCTGAACTGGGGCCGCACGCAGCACACCGTGATCGTGGGGATGGACTACACGCGCTACCGCGAAACCAGCCAGTCCGACAGCGGGCTGGGATCGCCGCTGAACCTGTACCACCCGGTATACGGCAACGCGCCGGACTACACGCTGACCGACACGCCCAAGCAGCGCCAGCAGCAAATAGGCTTCTACGCGCAGGACCAGATCAAGTTCGACAAGAACTGGATCCTGCTGGCGGGGATCCGCCGCGATCGCGTCGAAAGCACGACCGAGGGCCAGGACAAGGAAACCGACCAGGCCACCACCAAGCGCTTCGGCCTGATGTACGCGGCCGACAACGGCTGGTCGCCCTACGTGAGCTACAGCGAGTCCTTCACCCCCATCGCGGGCGCGGACTTCTACAACCAGCGCTGGAAGCCCATGCGCGGCAAGCAGTGGGAAGTGGGCCTGAAGTACATGCCGCCCGGCGCCGACCTGGAATTCACGGCGGCGGCGTACGACCTGCGCGAAAGCAACCGCCAGACCAACGATCCGGACAACCCCAACAACCAGATCCAGGCAGGCAAGACGCGCACGCGCGGCGTCGAACTGGAGATGCGCGGCCGCGTCACCCAGAACGTGGACGTGATCGCCAACTACATCTACACCGACATCGATCCGCAGCTTGAGGGCATGCCCAAGCACATGGCGTCGCTGTGGGGCAAATACCGCTTCACGCTTGCGGGCCAGCCCGGCTTCGCGGTCGGCGCCGGCACCCGGTTCCTGTCCAAGTTCCGCGACGGCGGCGCGCCGGAAACGCCGTCGGTGACGCTGTTCGATGCGATGGTCAGCTACACGAACGGACCGTGGCGCTACGCCCTGAACGTCAACAACATCGCGGACCGCACGTACGAAGTGGTGTGCCTGGACCGCGGAGACTGCTTCTACGGCGCGCGCCGCACGGTCATGTTGAGCGGCGCCTACCGCTTCTGACGTCCAAACCGTCCCCATATCCGGGACGTATACCGCGGGTCAACCTGTACGTACATGCTGTACGTACAGGTGTACACTACGATTTTTTCAACCGTCCGACAGACGCGCGCATGAACGTCTGCAACCCAGAAAAATCGTCCTGGAGACCCCGATAGTGTCGACCGCAACTACCCGCTCGCCCTTTTTTGGCACGATGCAGAAAATCCCCGGTGGATTGATGCTGGTGCCGCTGATCCTGGGTTCCCTGATCGGCACCTTTGCCCCCGATGCGCTCGCCATTGGCGGCTTCACCACTGCGCTTTTCAAGAACAGCGCACTGCCGCTGATCGCGCTGCTGATCTTCGCCACCGGCACGCACGTCAACGCCCGCACGGGCGGTCCCATTCTGGCCACCGCCGGCACCATCCTGCTGATGAAGACGCTGGTGCCCGCCACCCTCATCATCATCCTGGGCAGCTACGTCGGTCTTGACGGCCTGTGGGGTGTGTCGATCCTGGCGATGCTCGCCGCCTTCGACAATAGCAACGGCGGCCTGTGGCTGGCCTACACCGGCCAGTACGGCGATGCCCGCGATCGCGGCGCCTACGTGGCCAGCGCGGTCAACGACGGCCCCTTCTTCAGCCTGCTGTTCCTGGGCGCGTCGGGCCTTGCCGACATTCCGATGATCGCCCTGGTCGCCGCGCTGGTGCCCTTCCTGCTGGGCGTGGTCGTGGGCAACCTGGACCCGAAGTGGCGCGACGTGCTCAAGCCCGTGCCAAATATCGTCATCCCGTTCTTCGCCTTTGCGCTGGGCACCGGCATCAATCTGGGCGCGGTCGTCAGCGGCGGCATCAGCGGTCTGATCCTGGGCCTGATCATCAGCCCCATCACCGGCGGTCTGGTCTACCTGGGCTACCGCCTGATCCTGCGCCGCGGCGGCAAGAGCGGCCTGGGCTTTGCGGCCGGCACCACCGCCGGCAACGCCATCGCCACGCCCGCCGTGGTCGCGGCCGCCGATCCCAACTTCCAGCAATATGTGTCGGCCGCCACCGCGCAGGTCGCCGCGTGCGTGCTGATCAGTTCCATTCTGGCTCCGGTGCTGGCATCCTGGTTCCTCAAGCGCGCCGGTGAGCTCAAATCCGAGGACGCCGATGCCACCGTTGCCCCGCCCCTGACCGAAGCCCGCGGAGAGGCCTTGTGAAACCCGCCATCGCCATCGTCGCCGACGACCTGACCGGATCCGGCGACACCGCCGTGCAATTCGTGCGGGCTGGCTGGTGCACGCACCTGTCCATCGGCGGCGCGGACGAGGCCCTGGCCGGTCCCGCGCACGACGACGTCGAGGTGCTGGCCGTCACGACCAACAGCCGGGCGCTCAGCGCCGCCGATGCCACCGACGTCATCGGCCGCAACGTGCGGCAATTGCGTGAAGCCGGCGTGTCGCGCCTGTACAAGAAGGTCGATTCGACCCTGCGCGGCGCCTTCAAGGCCGAGATCGACGCGGCGCGCGACGCCTGGCGCGACGACGCCATCGCGGTGGTCTGCCCCGCCTTTCCGGCCACGGGCCGCACGGTCGAGCAAGGCATTCTGTATGTGAACGGCAAACCGGTCACCGAGACCTCGGCGGCCACCGACCCCGTGACGCCGGTAACCGAAAGCCATATCCCCACCTTGCTCGGCAGCGCCCACGTGGCGCCGCTGGCGGACGACACGCCTGAAACGCTGGCCGCGCGCATCGCGCAGGCCGGCGCCACCGTGGTGGTCGACGCCGCCACCGATGACGACCTGGAACGGCTGGCGCGCGCCGTCGGGCTGCTGGGCGAGCGCGCCCTGCCCGTGGGCGCGGGCGGACTGGCCGTGCCGCTTGCCCGCGTGTGGGCAGGCGCCGACCAGACCGCGCCTGTCGTGGTCGTGGTGACCTCGCAGCACAGCGCCGCGCGCGGCCAGGCCGCCGCGCTGCAGGCTGCGGGCGCGGACACCTGGCGCCCGTCGCTCGAGCAGCTGGCCGACGACGTGCAATGGCAGGCCTGGAGCCAGCCGCTGCTGCAGGCGCACGCGCAGGCCCCGCTGGAAGCCGGCACGATTCTGCTGCTGGCTCCCGAAGGCCAGCGCGCCGGCCTGGATTCCGACAAAGTCGCCGACCGGCTCGGCAGCCTGGCCGCGCAATTGATTGCCGCCTCGCGCGCGGCCGGCGTGGTCGCCACCGGCGGCGACGGCGCGCGCAGCGTGCTGTTGGCGCTGCAAGCCAACGGCATCGCGCTGGTGGACGAAGTGATGGGCGGCGTGCCGCTGGGCACGCTGACCGGAGGCACGGCCGCAGGCCTGCCCGTGGTGACCAAGGCCGGCGGCTTTGGCACCGAAGACGTACTGGTTCGCGCGGTTCGCGCGATCCGCGACAGGAGATTCAAGCGATGACACAAACCCCTCCCGCGAAGCTGCCCCTCTTGGCTGTGACCTTGGGCGACGTAGCGGGCATCGGGCCGGAAATCACGGCCAAGATGCTCATGGGCCACGACGAACTGCGCCAGAAGGCGCGCCTCTTCGTGGTCGGCGATGCAGACGTCATGGCCAATGCGGTGCGCAATCTGGGCGCCGACCCTTCCATCGTGCGCAAGATCGAGCGCCCGGCCGATGCGACCAACACCCCGGGCCTGATCGAAGTGCTGCAGGCCGGCCCGTCGCTGGCGCACGTGAAGTTGGGCGAGATCAGCGCGGACGCCGGCGACGGCTCGGTCCGATTTGTCACGACGGCCTGCGCCTTGGCGCGCGCCGGCGAAATCGACGGCATCGTCACCGCCCCGCTGAACAAGGCCGCCATGCACGCCGCCGGCCACAAGTGGCCCGGCCACACCGAACTGCTGGCGCATGAGTTCGGCGTCAAGACGTTCTCGCTGGTGCTGTCGGCCGGCGACCTCTACATCTTCCACGCCACGACGCACGTGTCGCTGCGCCAGGCCATCGAAGACGTGAACCCTGCCCGCATGCGCGCCGTGCTGCGGCTGGCCGGCTCGTTCGCCACCGCGCTGGGCCGTGCCGACGAACCCGTGGCGGTCGCGGGCCTGAACCCGCACGCCGGTGAGAACGGCATCTTCGGCAGCGAAGACGCCGACATCCTGGCGCCCGCCGTGGCCGAAGCCAACGCCGCCGGCATCCTGGCCGCGGGTCCCATCCCGGCCGACGCGCTGTTCCCGCAGGCCGTGCGCGGCAAGTGGAAGTTCGTGATCGCCTGTTACCACGACCAGGGCCACGCGCCCTTCAAGTCCGTGTACGGCGACGACGGCGTCAACATCACCGTGGGCCTGCCGGTCGTGCGCGTGTCCGTGGACCACGGCACCGCGTTCGACATTGCCGGCAAGGGCATCGCGCGCGAAGACAGCCTGATCCTGGCCGCCGAGCGCGCCGCGCATCTGGCCCCGGGCTGGACGCATGTATGGGAAACTGCGCGGGCACAAACCGGAGGTTGATTCCCATGGCGCCCGCCACGCACGACGCATTGCCCGATCTTGACCGCGCGGGAGACATCCCGCTGCACGCCCAGGTGGCGTCGCGGTTGCGCGGATACATCCGCACGAACAAGCTCGCGGCGGGCGCCGTGCTGCCCAGCGAGGCGGCGCTGTGCGACCGCTTCGGCGTGGCGCGCAGCGTGGTGCGCCAGGCACTGGCGGCGCTGGCCGCCGAAGGTCTCATTCAACGCGAGACCGGCCGTCCCGCCACCGTGGCGGCGCCGCAGGAACACCGCCGCCTGGTGCAGCGGTCCACCGGCCTTTACGAACAGTTTGCCCAATCGGGTGTTGCGCTGCGCACGCGCGTGCTGGCGCTGGGCCCGGCCGAGCCGCCCGCCGACGTGGCCGAGTTCTTCGGCACCACCCGCCTGTTATTGCTGGAGCGCCTGCGCCACGTGGCCGAAGCGCCGCTGGCCTACGTGCGCACCTGGCTGCCCGCCGACGCGGTGCCGGGCCTCGTCGCCGACCATCTGGCCGACGCCTCCCTGCACGGCGTGCTGACGCGGCAGTTCGGCCTGCGCCCCGGCGCGGGGCGCAACCAGATCCGCGCCGTCGCGGCCGACGACAAGCTCGCCAGGCTGCTCGACACACAGACCGGCACGCCGCTGCTGATGCTGCAAGGCCAGGGCATGGACCAG
This sequence comes from Achromobacter mucicolens, assembly GCF_029866465.1. Lineage (NCBI taxonomy): Bacteria > Pseudomonadati > Pseudomonadota > Betaproteobacteria > Burkholderiales > Alcaligenaceae > Achromobacter > Achromobacter mucicolens. The sequence goes on from NZ_CP123364.1 coordinate 3,723,446, forward strand.
CACGGCAAGCCGCTGGAATGGTTCACCACCTGGCACCGCGCCGAACAACTGGTGTTCGACGTGGACGTCAGCATGGGACACGAAAGCGTGCAGCCGCGGCTGCATGACCCCGCCCCGGAACCGCAGCCGCCGGTCAACGGACACGATCCGCTGGCGCGCGCGCAGGCGCTGGTGGCGGAGCTGTCGGCGGAACTGGAACGCTTGCGCGGGCAGTCCTGAACCGCGGAACGCGGGCTGCAAGCAAATCGGGGCGGCATATTGCCGCCCCGATTTTTTTTGATGCGCTCAGCGCACCATGCAAGGCCGCTTGTTGTCGAACTTCCAACCCGGCACCAGGTACTGCATCGCCGTGGCATCGTCGCGCGCGCCCAGGCCATGCTGCAGGTAGAGCTGATGCGCGCGTTCAATCGCGTCCATGTCCAGCTCGATGCCCAGTCCGCCGGTCTGCGGCAGTTCGACGTAGCCGTTGCGGATCTGCAGCGGGTTGCGGGTCAGATGCTGGCCGTCCTGCCAGATCCAGTGCGTGTCGATCGCGGTGACGCGGCCCGGCGCGGCGGCGCCCACATGCGTGAACATCGCCAGCGACACATCGAAGTGATTGTTGGAATGCGAACCCCACGTCAGGCCGAACGCCTGGCACGTCTGGGCCACACGCACCGAACCTTGCAGGGTCCAGAAATGCGGGTCGGCCAGCGGAATGTCGACCGACTGCAGCGACAGCGCATGCGCCATTTCGCGCCAGTCGGTGGCAACCATGTTGGTGGCGGTGGGCAGGCCCGTGGCGCGGCGGAACTCGGCCATGACCTCGCGGCCGGAAAACACGCCTTCGGCGCCGCACGGGTCTTCGGCATAGGCCATCACGCCGTGCAGGTCGCGGCACAGCCGCACGGCGTCCTTGAGCAGCCAGCCGCCGTTCGGGTCGAGCGTGACGCGCGCGTCGGGGAAGCGCTCGTGCAGGGCGCGGATGGCTTCGACCTCTTCCTCGCCGCGCAAAACGCCGCCCTTCAACTTGAAGTCCTGAAAGCCATAGCGGTCATGAGCGGCTTCGGCCAAGCGGACGATGGCCTCGGGCGTCATGGCCTTTTCGTGCCGCACGCGCAGCCAGCCGTCGGCGTCGGGCGCCGTCTGGTAAGGCAGCGGCGTAAGCGACGAGTCGCCCACGTAGAACAGGTATCCCAGCATCTGCACGGAGGTGCGCTGCACGCCTTCGCCCAGCAGCGCGGCCACGGGAACGCCCAGGTGCTGGCCCAGCAGGTCCAGCAACGCCGATTCCACCGCCGTCACGGCATGGATCGCCACGCGCAGGTCGAAGGTCTGGGCGCCGCGGCCCGCGCTATCCAGACCGGCGAAGGCCTGGCGCATCTGGTTCAGCGTGTGCTGGTAGTTGCCGATGGAGCTGCCCGCGATAAGGGCGCGCGCGTCTTCCAGCGTGGCGCGGATCTTTTCGCCGCCAGGCACTTCGCCGACGCCGGTGTTGCCCGCACTGTCGGTCAGGATGACCAGGTTGCGCGTGAAATAAGGCGCGTGGGCGCCGCTCAGGTTGAGCAGCATGGAGTCCTGGCCGGCGACCGGCACGACGCGCATGCCGGTAATCGTGGGCGTCTGGGAGGCTTGCGATGCGTGAAGAGTCATGATTGCTTCTTGAAAATGCCCGGCCGGCGGGGCCGGGCGCGTTGCGTCATTGCACGGAGATGCCGCCGGTCTCGATGACCTGCTTCCAGCGGGCGCTTTCCTGCTGCTGGAACTTGGTGAACGCTTCGGGCGAGTTTGCGACGACCTCCAGGCCGATGTCAGTGAAGGGCTTGCTGAGCGCCGGATCCTTCAGCGCGGCGGTCAGGGCGGCGGACAGCTTGTCGCGCACGTCGGCGGGCAGGTTCTTGGGGGCCACGACGGCCTGCCAGGCATAGACGTCGACGCCGGGCACCGAGACTTCGGCGAACGTGGGCACGTCCGGCAGCACGGGCGAGCGCTTGGAACCGGTGACGGCGATGGCCTTGAGCTTACCGGACTTGATATGCGGCAGCACGGCGTTCACGTTCTGGAACGACATGTCCACCTGGTTGCCCAGCAGATCGGAAATGGCGGGCGCGCCGCCCTTGTAGGGCACATGCAGGCCCTTGGTGCCGGTCTTCTGCCAGAACAGTTCGGCGGTCAGGTGGTCGGACGAGCCCGCGCCGGAGGTCGCGAAACTGATCGCGCCCGGCTTGTCCTTCAGCAGCTTCAGCACGTCCTGCACGCTGTTGATCTGAGGCGCCAGCTTGGGGCTGACCACCAGCACATTGGGCGTCTGCACGGCCACGGTGAGATACGTGAAGTCCTTGGCCGGATCGTAGGTGATGCCCTTCATCAGGTGCGGGGCCACGACCAGCGGGGCCAGCGAGGTGACCATCAGGGTGTAGCCGTCCGGCGCGGCGCGGGCCACCTGCGACGCGCCGATGGTGCCGGTGGCGCCCGCCTTGTTTTCCACGACGAAGGATTGCTTGAGCTGTTCGCCCAGCTTGTTGGACAGCGCGCGCGCCACCGAGTCGGTTGCGCCGCCGGGCGGGAATGGGACGACGACGGTGACGGCCTTGTCAGGCCAGGCCTGCGCCGCGCCCGCGGCGGCCATCAGGGTCAATCCAAGCATCCACTTGCGCGCATTGGTCTTCATTACTGTCTCCGGATTGGGTTCTTTTAATTACGTTAACGTTAACATTTCTTTTGTTAACGTTAACATGACGGCTTTTTTAGAGTATTTCGGCGCGCAGACGGTTCGCCATCCGGACAAACCCTGACACCATCCGGCCCGCAAGGCGCGCGTCTGCGGTTAGGCTTGACGCCAATTGCACCCCGCCGTTTACGACTCCCTCTTTGATGCACCCGCCCCGCATGCCGTCCGCCGACTCCCCTTCCCGCTCCCCGGAGCGCGCCAACGTCACCGTGCGCGAGGTGGCGCAAGCGGCCGGGGTGTCGATGATTACCGTTTCGCGCGCCATCAACACGCCGCAGCAGGTCTCGCCCGCCACGCTGGACAAGGTCAACGCCGCAATCCAGGCGCTGGGCTATGTGCCCAACCTGATGGCCGGCAGCCTGCGCCTGTCGCGCAGCAACCTGGTGATGGTGCTGGTGCCCTCGATCGCCGGTTCGCTCTTTGGCGGGATGCTGACCGCGCTGACGCAGTCGCTCGAAGCCAAGGGCTTTCAGCTCATGGTTGGCCAGAGCGGCTACGACTCGCCCCGCGAGGACGCGCTGCTGCGCGCCATCATCGGACGGCGCCCGGACGGCATCGTGCTGACGGGCGTGATGCACTCGCCGCAGGGGCGGCAGCTGCTCAAGGCATCGGGTATCCCCATCGTCGAAACATGGGATGCCACAGACGCCCCCATCGACATGCTGCTCAGCCTGTCGCACGACGCCATCGGCACGGCCGTCAGCCACTACCTGCGCGATGCGGGCAAGACGCGGCAGGCGGTGCTGAGCGGCGACGACCACCGCGCCCGGCTGCGCGCCGAAAGCCTGGTTCGCGCGGCGCTGGAATCGGGCCTGCCCGAACCGTTGGTGCACTACATGCCCGCGCCGACGACGCACGCGCAAGGCCGCGAAGGCCTGCGCGCCCTGCAGCGTTCGGGCCAAGGCATCGACGCGGTGTTTTGCAGTTCCGACATGATGGCGGCCGGCGTGCTGACCGAGGCCGCGGCGCAAGGGCTGGACGTGCCTGGGCAACTGGCCGTGATGGGCTTTGGCGACATGGACATCGCTGCGTCGATGTCTCCTGCCATCACGTCCGTGCACGTGGACGGCGCCGCGATCGGCGCGCAGGCGGCCGAGATGATCGGCTTGCGCGCCAACGGCCAGCGTCCCGCGCAGTCGGTGGTGGAAATCGGTTTTCGCATCGTGACGCGCGAGAGCGCGTAGGCGGCGCGCAGCAAGGCGCGGCGGCCACGGACACGCAACCACCGATCAGGTTTGCGCCGGCGCACCGGGCACGACATGAGAACCGCGCGCACGTCGCGCGCGCTTGTCGCAGCTTGGCCGCTACGGCAAAATGTTTGCCTTCCTTGCGCCTCGCCCCGGCGCTGGCCCTTTCCATGACCGACTCCGCCCTCTTCGACCAGCACCGTTCCCGCCTTTATGGCATTGCCTATCGCATGCTGGGGGCCGTGGCAGAGGCCGAAGATGTCGTGCAGGAAGCGTGGCTGCGGTGGCATGAGGCTGACCGCGCGGCCATCCAGAACCCCGAAGCATGGCTCGTCACGGTGACCACGCGCCTGTCGATCGACCGGTTGCGCGCTGTCAAGGCTGAACGCGAACACTACGTTGGGGTCTGGCTGCCGGAACCCATGCTGATGGCGGCGCCCTCCACGCCGGAGCAGATCCATGAGCAGGCGGACGATGTGTCGGTGGCGTTTCTGTTCATGCTGGAACGCCTGTCGCCCGATGCCCGCGCGGCGTTTCTCATGCGCGACGTGTTCGATGCGGACTACGAAGACATCGCGCAAACGCTGGACAAGAACCCGGCGGCCGTGCGCCAGATGGTGCGGCGCGCGCGCCAGCAACTGCGCCAGGGCGCGCCGCGCGAGGCCGTGCCGCGCGCGACGCTGCAGCGCCTGTTGCAGGCGTTTGCCGACGCGATGCAGCGCAGCGATTTCAACGGACTGCTTGCGCTCCTGAGCGACGACGCCGAACTGATCGGCGACGGCGGCGACAAGGTGACCGCGTTTGCCAGTCTGGTGGGCGGCAAGCGGCTGGCGCAGCTCTTTTATGCGGGCAAGCGCCGGTATCGCGACGCGCTGGATGTCCGGGTGGTGCAGGTGAACGGGCAATGGACCCTCTTGCGCTTCATCGACGGCGATCTGGAATCCGTGCAGTCTTACGAGACCGATGGCGAACGGCTGACGCGGGTGCTGGTGCAGCGAAATCCGGACAAGCTTGCGGGCGTTGCCGCGGCGCTCAAGCGCTCGTGATGCGCGCGGGTGGCGTGTCGTTGGAAGGGGGATTGCGCTGCATCGGGTTTGGGAGTGGGGGAGTTTGCATGGGATTCGGCTGGGTTCTTTAGGCGCCCGGTGCGGCGTGGGCCTGGGGCGGGCGGGGCTCCGATTGCGGTCCGGAGCCTTCGCTCCGGACTGCCCCGCGCTCAACCTCGTCCGCCTTCGGCTCCCTTCGGTTTCCGCCGGGCGCATCTAAACGCCCCGCCACCCCAGGCCCACGCCACACCGGGCTCTGCCGTTGAATCTTTACGGGTGCCGGGGCGAGTCGGGTTCTTGAGGTTCTTGCACGCAGTCGTTTGGAAGAGAAGCGTCTTGCGGGGCCCGCCCCCGGGCGGCCGCGCGGGCGGCCTTCGTGGGCTTACGCGGCGTCTTGCGTCGTCGCGATGGCGCTTCGCATGTGGCTGCTTCCGCTCCTGGTGTCTGACACCCTTGTGAGATTCGCTTCACACCAAGTTCATCTACCAAGGGTGTCAGACACCGGCTACCGTCGCCCCCGGCTACGCGCCGCCGCTGGCGGCCTGATGCGTTGGTGCCTGGCAGGCAACACGGTGATCCCTTGTGCGTGCCTACCGCCTCGCGGGCCGCGCTTCTACGATGGACCTGTCATCACTCACACACGCAAGGACAGGCCATGTCTAAGACCACCAAGTTCGGATTGCCCTTCATCGCCGCGGCGGCGCTGCTCGGCCAGCCCGCTTACGCCGCCTCCCATCACGCATCGTCCGGCGCCACGGCCGCCGATCCCATCGTCACCGAACTGATGACCAAGGCCCTGCCGGACATTCCCGGCAAGGACGCGCTGATGCTCATCGTCGACTATCCGCCCGGCGGGGCCGATCCCATTCACCGCCATGATGCGTATGGTTTTGTCTATGTGCTGGAAGGCAGCATCGTCATGCAGGTCAAGGGCGGCAAGGAAGTCACGTTGACGCCCGGGCAAACCTTCTATGAAGGGCCGGACGACGTTCACACGGTGGGGCGCAATGCCAGCCAGACCCAGCCGGCCAAGTTCCTGGTCGTCCTCATCAAGAAGCAAGGCGCGCCCGCCCTGACCCCGGTCAAATAAGGTTGCCCGGCACGCGGCGGGGGCCTTTCGTCGGCCCGCCAGGCCTTCCCCTCGGGGCAGGGCCTTAATGAGATGGTCAGCCCGATCCCCACGAAGCGGTACGCTGAGTGGGGATTGTTCTTTCTGGGAGACCTCTCATGAGCACCGTCACGCTGATTGGCATCGATCTGGGTAAGCATAGCTTCCATCTGCACGGGCAGGATTCTGCCGGCAGGATGGTGTTTCGCAAGAAGTGCTCTCGCCAGCAAGTGTTCACGTTGCTGGGTAATAGCCCGTGCAGCACGGTGGTGATGGAGGCCTGCGCAGGAGCCCATTGGATGGCGCGCCGCATCCAGGCGCTAGGCCACCAACCCAAGCTGATCTCCCCACAGTTCGTGCGCCCTTTCGTGCAGGGCAACAAGAACGACTTTGCCGATGCGCAGGCGATCTGCGAAGCCGCCTCGCGCCCGAGCATGCGGTTCGTGTGCGTGCGCAACGAGGCTCAGCAGACCGTCTCGGCGCTGCACCGCGTCCGAGAGTCGCTGGTGCGCGAGCGCACCGGCGTGATCAACCAAGTCCACGCCTTTTTGCTGGAGTTCGGCATCAGCCTGCCGCGCGGCCAGGCGATCCTGCGGCGCCTGCCAGCGGTGTTGGCCGAGCATGAGCTGCCGCCCCGACTGGCGGCATTGCTTGAACGGCTGCAGGCGCACTTCAAGTATTTGGACGAGCAGATCGGCGAAATCGAACGCGATTTGTGCCAGCAACTGCGCGAGGATGAACGCAGCCAGCGGCTTCTGGAGATCCCCGGCATCGGGCCGATCACCGCGAGCGTGCTGATGACAGAATTGGGCGATGCGCAGCAATTCGGTTCGGCCCGCCAGTTCGCCGCCTCTGTGGGTCTGGTGCCACGCCAATACAGCACTGGCGGTACGCCTAAGCTGCTGGGAATCAGCAAGCGTGGCGACAAGAATCTCAGGCGGCTGTTGGTGCAGGGCGCACGAGCGATCATGCAACGCGTAGAGCGGCGCACGGATCGGCTGGGCGTCTGGGTACGCGAGCTGCTGGCACGACGCCACTCGAACGTGGTGGCCTGCGCGCTGGCCAATAAATTGGCGAGGATAGCCTGGGCCATCCTCGCCAATGGAACGAACTACCGAAGTGAGCAGGCTGTTAGCGCAACCTGACATTCATCACCGTTTTACGCAGTCACTTCCTGGTTTTGCGACGCGAGTACGTGAAGACATAAACGGCTCAACGGCCTGGCAAGAAACCTGGTAAAAAATTCAGCACCTGGATGCTGAGGCCCTTTTGAGGTTTGCCGGGCGCGACTCTCATCATGGAGCGGGGGACCTGTCCCCAAACGACTCCGAATAGATTTGAGCAAAGCCCAATTTACGCCAACACAAACCCGCTTGCAAAAATCGGGCTGACCATAGATTTTTTTTGCGCGTGATGTCACAAGATTGCAGGCTGCGCCGTCTTAGCTGTAGGATCAACCCACTTGCGGCGCCGCCACCATGTCGACACCCTACCCTGCCCCTTCGGATACCCCTGCTTCGGCCGGACCGGATTCCCTGGCCGACAGCTTTGCCACCAGCTATGCCGGTGTCATGGCCTTTATCGCGGTCGCCGCTGAAGGCAATTTCGCCAAGGCGGGCGACCGGCTTGGCATCGGCCGCTCGGCCGTCAGCCGCAGCGTGCAGAAGCTTGAAGATCAGCTCGGCACGCGACTGTTCGTGCGCACCACGCGCAGCACGTCGCTCACGCCCGAGGGCCAGCGCTTCTACGAGCAATGCCACCCGGGCGTTGAACGCATCATCCAGGCGCTGGACGATATGCGCGACCTTCGCGAGGGCCCGCCGTCGGGCCAGTTGCGCGTGTGCGCCACCGTGGGCTTGGGCCGCAAGGTCGTCGCGCCGCTGTTGAAGGGATTTCGCGAGGCCAATCCGGGCATCTCGGTGGAGTTGCTGCTGGACGACGGCCCTACCGACTTCACCACCGACCGCGTGGACGTGTCCTTTCGCAACGGGCGCATGGAAGACAGCCAGGTGATCGCCAAGAAGGTGATCCCGATGCAGATGATGCTGTGCGCGTCGCCGGCCTATGCCGCGCGCCACGGACTGCCCGCCAGCGTCGAGGACATCGCGGACCATGCCTGCGTGAATTTCAAGCTGGCGTCCGGCCGCGTGTTCGAATGGGAGTTCAAGGTGGGCGGACAGATGCGCAAGGTGGCGCCGCCCGGCATGCTGACCTTCAACGACGCGGACCTGGTGCTGCAATCGGTGCTGGACGGACACGGCATCGCGCAGATGGCGGCCTATCAGGTCTGCGACCATCTGCGGGCGGGCCGGCTGGTGGCCTGCCTGCCGCAATATGCGCCGGACGACCGCGGGCATTACCTGTGCTTTCTCAGCCGCCAGCACCTGCCGGCGCGCATGCGCGTGTTCATCGATTACATGACGGAGAACATCCGCGCGATGGACCTGCAGATACTGGACAGCCTGCTGGTCAAGCCGGCGTGAAGCGCAAGGCAGCAAGGCGCGTGGAAAGGCGCCCCGGCAAGCGGCGCTACTGCGTCAGTGCGACGACGCTTTCGATGCCGCCCTGCGCCATCTTGGAATAAGGACAGAGGCGCTCGGTGTTGCGCACCAGTTCTTCGGCAATGGCCTTGTCCAGGCCGGGCAGGTGGATGTTGACGTCCGCCTTCAGCGCGAACAGGCCATCGACGGGGTCACGCCCGAACGCGATCGTGGCGGTGACCGAGGCGTCGGGAATGGACAGCCCGGACCGCTGGGCCAGCATGCTGAGCGCACCGTGAAAGCAGGCCGCGTAACCGGCGGCAAAGAGCTGCTCGGGGTTGGTTCCGCCGCCCGTGCCGCCCAGTTCGACGGGCAACCGTAATTCCACAAGCAGTTCGCCGTCGTCCGACATGGCGATGCCCGAGGCGCGGCCATGCGCGGCCTCCCCGCCCCGCACCGTCACGCTGGTGGTGTACAGGGGCCGGAAGTCGCCGCCCCGGTACTTGTCCAGGAGGCTTTGGGGAGGAGGCCGCAGTTTGCTCATGTGGGTCCTTGTGACCGCCGCTACTTGCTTGCACCCGAGTGGCTGAACCAGGTGTCAAAGTCGATCTTGCCCAGGCGCGGGCGGGATCCGGGCACCAGTGTGCTGTCGTCCAGCAGCGCGCCGAAATAGCGCACGCCGGCGTCCGCGTGCACGGTGCGGGAGTCCCCGATTCTACGCATGTAGCGTTGGGCCAGTTCGGACAACCTGACCTTCTCCGGACCAGCGATCTCGACAATGCCGTTCACGGGCGCGCCCAACGTGGCGTCGGCCATGGCCAGCGCCACGTCGTCCGAGGCGATGGGCTGCACGTAGGCGGAGGACAACCGTACCTCTTCGCCCTGCGTGCCGGACTGCACGATGCCGCCCAGGAACTCGAAGAACTGCGTGCTGTGCACGATGGTGTACGGAATGCCGGCGGCTTCGATCAGGTCTTCCTGCGCGATCTTGCCGCGGAAGTAGCCGCTTTCGGCGAGGCGGCGGGTGCCCACCACCGACAGCGCGACATGATGGCGCACGCCCGCGCGCTTTTCGGCGGCCAGCAGGTTGCGGCCGGAGGTCTGGAAGAATTCCAGGACGGCCTTGTCTTCGAAGGACGGCGAGTTGGCCACGTCGACCACGACGTCGACCCCGTCCAGGGCCGCGTCCAGGCCTTCGCCGGTGATCGTGTTCACGCCGGTGGCGGGCGAGGCGGCGATGGCCTCATGGCCGCGTTCGGCAAGCAGTTTGACGAGCTTGGAGCCGATCAGGCCCGTGCCGCCGATGACGAGGATTTTCATGATCGATCCTTAGTTGAATTGGGCCTTGTCCAGCCCATACGCCTTGTCGGCCGAGCCGGGCACGGTCTGGAATCCCACGTTCAGCCGGTTCCAGCCATTGATGGCCATGACGGCAAAGCTGAGGTCCGAGATTTCCTTTTCGGACAGTTCGCCGCGCACGCGCTCGTACACCTCGGTCGGCACGCCATGCACGCCCAGCGTGGTCAGCGCTTCGGTCCAGGCCAGGCAGGCGCGCTCGCGCGCCGAGAATTGATTGGATTCGCGCCAGATGGCGACATGGTGCAGGCGCAGTTCGCGCTCGCCGGCAAGCTTGGCCTGCTTGATGTGCATGTCCAGGCAGAAGCCGCAGCCGTTGATCTGCGAGGCGCGGATGTCGACCAGGTCAAGGATCGACTTTTCGATGGTGCCGGATTTGGCCAGCATGGTGAACTCGACAAACTTCTTGAACAGTTCCGGCGATTGGGCAAAGGCGTTGAGACGTTGGCTCATGATGGCTCCTGGGTGGGTTGGGCGCTTCCCGGTCGGGTTGCCGGGCGCGGCGCTTGCTTGTTCGACGCCCAAATCGTAGGCCGACCCGCCGGACCGCAGTAGCCCCGGCGCGGGGACCATGATGTTGCCGCAATGGCAACAATCGGCAGGCGCGGTCACGCCGACAATAGGCAGGCAATCAAGGCTCGCGCCCGGAACTCATCATGAACAGAAACGATATCTCGATGCAGGACATCCATTACTTCGTCGAAGTCGCCAAGCGTGGAAAGCTGTCCGCCACCGCCGCCGCGCTCGGCATCCCCGTCGCCACGCTGTCGCGGCGGCTCACGCAGCTGGAACAGGCGCTGGGCTACAAGCTCCTGAACCGCACGACGCGCAGCGTCAGCCTGACGGCCATCGGACAGCAGTACTTCGATCATTGCGCGGAACACGTCGAAGGCGCCCTGTCGGCGCACGAAATCATCAACTCACGGCTGAACCACCTGGCGGGCACGCTGCGCGTGTCGGTCATGCCCGGCCTGACGACGATCCTGCCGGCGGTGCTGAAAGAGCTGCGCGAAACCTATCCGCAGATCTCGTTCGAGGTGGAGCTTGGCTTGGCCGACACGGGCCGCAATGGCCAGCACTTCGACCTGATGTTGCGCTCGGGCGAGCTGGCGGATTCGGCGCTCATCCAGAAGCACGTCGCGCAGGTGCAGTGGGTGCTGGTCGCGGCCAGCAGCTACCTGGACCGATTCGGCCGGCCGACCTGCCCGGAAGACCTGGGCCTGCACGAGCGCATCATCACCGGCGACCTGCAGGACTGGACACTGGGCGAAGGCGAGAGCCTGCTGAACGTCCGCGGCCCCACCCACATCGGTACCAACAGCTCGGCGCTGGGTGTGCAGCTTGCCATCGCCGGGCTGGGCATTGCCTGGATGCCCAGCCACCTGGCGCTGTCGCAAACACTGCGGGAACTGGATCTGGAACAGATCCTGCCAGACTGGAAACTACCCCCCGCGACCATCTACGCGCTCTCCGACAACCGCGTGACGCCGGCGCGGGCGAAGGTGTTTCTGGATACGCTGCAACGGCATCTGCGCGTGAACTAGTCGCCTGCATCCCGGGCGCACGCCCTGGCTCACCCCAGCAAGTTTTCCCTGACGTGCACCAGATGCCGGCGCACCGCCGCCATGGCGCGGTCTGCGTCGCGGTCATGTAGCGCCTCGACGATCTCGCGGTGTTCAGCCTGGTAGGCCGCGCGCCGTTCAGGGGTGAGGCTCTTGCGCTTGAGCGCCCCCCAGGTAGCCTGCGAGCGCGCCGCAGTCATCAGCGCGAAGACCTTTTCGATGAAGAGATTGTGCGTGGCCGTGGCCATCAGCTCGTGCAGTTTCGCATCCCACACCTCGAACGCTTCAAAGCTGGCGGCGGCCTCCGCCTCGTCGCACGCATGCTGCATGGCCGCGAAATCGGCCGGCGTGCCGTGCTGCACCACCAACGCCGCAATAGCCGGTTCCAGCACCAGGCGCGCGGCCATCAGTTCGGCAGGGCTCGTGGACAGCACCTCGCCGCGCAAGAACGCCTCGGTCTGCGCCAGCGTCGACGGCGGGTTGGCGTAGGTGCCGCTGCCCACGCGCTGCGAGATCAGTCCGTCGTCCTTCAACTGCGCCAGCGTGCGGCGCACGGTAGACCGGCTGAGGCCGAATTCCTCGCTTAACGCGCGCTCGGTCGGCAGGCGATGGCCGGCGGGCCAGATACCCGACTGCAGGTTTTCGATGATGACCGCCCGCATGGCGGAGGCTTTGTCCATGAGGACTCCCGGATGAATGCCGCGATGATACCAAATCAGTCCAATAAATTCCTGCTTATCCGGAAATAAACGGATTCGCCTGTGGAGAATTTTGGTTTATCCTGCCGAACAGCACCAATTGGGCCTAAATTATCCAAATTGGTATTTTTTGGTATCTCATCAACGGGCGGCGTAAGCCCCGTAGGAGCAAGCATGAAAATCGCGGTATTTCGAGTCAATGGTGAACGGCGCGTGGGCGTGGTCGCGGACGACGGCAGCACGGTTACCGCGCTGGATTTCGCGCCCGAACTGGCCGCGGCCGGCGCACTGACGGCGGTGCGGTGGCTGGCAGAGGGCCGCGCCCTGCCCGCCCAGACGGGACCGTCCTACCGCTGGGATCAGGTCGAGCACGAAGCGCCCCTGCCGGCGCAGCCGCGCAACCTGTTCTGCGTGGGCCGCAACTATCACGCCCATGCCAAGGAACTGCGCGACTCCGTCTTCAAGGACAACGACGCCAACCCGGAATCCTGGCCCATCGTCTTCACCAAGGTGCCGCAAACCGTGGTGGGCCCCTGGTCCGACGTGACGCTGCCCACGGGCATCTCCGACAAGATCGACTACGAAGCCGAACTGGCGGTGGTGATCGGCAAGGGCGGTCGCAACATCTCCCGCGCCGAAGCCATGAGCCACGTCATCGCCTACACCGTGGTCAATGACGTCACCGCACGCGACGTACAGATGCGCCACCAGCAATGGGACCTGGGCAAATCCTTCGACACCTTCTGCCCGATGGGTCCGTGGCTGGTCACCGCCGACGAGCTGGACGGACGCAACACGCGCGTACGCTGCTGGGTGAACGGCGAGCTTCGCCAGGACGGCAACACGGAAGACCTGATCTTCGACATTCCCACGCTCATCGAAACCTGCTCGCGCGGCATCACGCTGTACCCCGGCGACGTCATTGCCACCGGCACGCCCGCTGGCGTCGGCCAGGGCCTGAATCCGCCCCAGTTCCTCAAGAGCGGGGACACCGTCCGCATTGAAATCGACGGCATTGGAAGGATCGAGAACCGATTCGTCTGACGCCCGCGCCAATGAGCGCCGGTCAATGAAACCGGCGCCGCGCAGCACGCAAGCCCATAAGGAGTGAGACATGAAACTGCGCTGCAAACAGGTGGCCGCGGCTGCCTTGCTATGCCTGAGTGCGACGGCCACGATGACCGTGCTGGCCGCCGGCTATCCCGAACGCCCCGTCACGCTGATGGTGCCCTTCCCGCCCGGCGGCGTGGCCGACACCATCGCCCGCCCCATTGCCCAGGCCTTGGGGGACAAGCTGGGCCAACCCATCGTCATCGAAAACAAGGGCGGCGCGGGCGGGGCCATCGGCATCGGCCAAGCGGGCCGCGCCAAGCCCGATGGCTACACGTTGCTGATGAGCCTGTCGTCGATTTCCATCCTGCCCGCAGCCGACCGGCTGCTGGAGCGCAAACCCGCCTATCAGCTGGACCAGTTCGTGCCGATCGCCCGTATCACGGCCGATCCCACCGTGCTGGTGGTGCGCGCGGACGCGCCCTACAAGACGCTGGACGAATTCCTTGAGGCGGCCAGGAAACAGGGCGGCAAGCTGAGCTACGGCAGCTCGGGCATCTACGGCACGATGCACGTGCCGATGGAAATGCTGCAGAGCGCCGCCGGCATCAAGATGATGCACGTGCCCTTCACCGGCGCGGGTCCTGCGGTGCAGGCGCTGGTCGGCGGGCAGGTCGACGCCCTGGCCACCGGCCCGTCCAGCGTCATGCAGCTCATTCAAGCTGGACGTGTCCGCCCACTGGCGCATTGGGGCGATGGCAAGCTGGAGAGCCTGCCGCAGGTGCCATCGCTCAAGTCCAAGGGGTTTGACGCCAGCTTCGTGCAGTGGTCCGGCATCTTCGCGCTGGCCGGCACGCCGCCCGCCGTCATCGCCAAGCTGCGCGATGCCGTCAAGCAGATCGCGGACGATCCCGCGGTGCAGGCGCGCATCGCCGGCACCGGCAGCCCGGTGCAGTACCTGGACGCGCCGGCGTTCGACGACTATTGGAAAAAGGACTCCGCGTCGCTGGAAGTGGCGGTCAAGCGGATCGGCAAGGTGGAATGACGAACTAGACCGTAGCGTCTATGGGGGGCTTCGCGCCCCCTTTTTTCATTGCACCGTTTCGCGCCCCGCCGCCTGCCGGGCCAGCGCCTTGCGGTCCACCTTGCCCACCGCGTTCTCCGGCAACCGGTCGATCCAGATCACGTCACGCGGCACGTAGATCCGGCCCAACCGCGCCAGCACCTCGGCCTGTATCGCGGCCGCGTCGGGCGCGGCGTCGCCATTGCCCTGCACGAAGATAACCGGCGTCTCGCCCAGATCCTCGTCCGGCGCCCCCACCACGCAGCAGGCGGCGATGCCGGGCATACCCGTCACCACGCCTTCGATGAGCGCGGGCGAAATGTTCTCGCCGCCGCGGATGATGACGTCCTTGATGCGGCCGGTGATCATTAGATAACCCTGTGCGTCGAAGCGGCCCAGGTCGCCCGTGCGCAGCAGCCGCGGCGCGCCCGCGTCCGCACTGTCCACGCCAAGATAGCCCAGCATCAGGCTGTCGCCCGCGATGCAGATCTCGCCTTCGGCGCCTGCCGGCGCCAGGCTGCCGTCGGGCAGGCGCAGGCTCACGTCCTGCCCTTCAAGCACCGTGCCCACCGATCCCACGCGCCGCGCCGCGGGCGGATTCATGGTGGACGTGCACGTGGCCTCCGACAGGCCATAGGACACGACCAGCGGACACCCGAGGAAGGCTTCGATCCGGCGGTGCAAGGCCTCGGTGATGGGCGCCGAGCCGCAACGGGCAAAGCGCAGGCCGGCCAGGCTGTCCGGATCGAACGTCAATTCCAGCATCCGCGCATACATGGTCGGCACGCCGGTGATGATCGTGGGCCGGAAGGCGGCCAGCAGACCCGGCATGTCCTGCGCGCGGAACCGGCCGGCCAGCGCCACGCTCGCCCCCGCCAGCAGCGGCGTGAAGATCTGATTGTTGAGCGCGTTGGTGTGGTGCAGCGGCATGACGTGCAGCAGGCGATCGCCGGGCGTCAGACCCGTATGCGCCAGAACGCCGCGCGCGTTGTTCACGAGCCCCCGATGGCTGAGCAGCACGCCCTTCGGATTGCCGGTGCTGCCGGACGTAAAAAGCAGCAGCCCCGGGGCCTCTGGCGCGACATCCGCGCCGGACCAGTCCTGCCCGCCCTGCGCGGTCTTTGCCGCATCGAGCACGCGCGCCGCCGGCAGGCCGCAGCCGCGCGCGGTGGCAGCGTTGTCGCTATCGACCAGCATCCACGTCAGCCCCACAGCCGCCACGCGCCGCGCGGTTTCCTCAACCGACAGCCGCGGCTCCAGCGGGCACGGGCAAGCACCCGCCGCCATGACGCCCAGAATGGCCAGCACCTGCGCCAGCGAGCGCTCCATCGCCACGCCAACGTAGTCGCCGGGCGCAACGCCGGCAGCCCTCAGGCCGCCCGCGGCCTGCCCCACCCGGCGGCGCAGGTCCGCGTAGGTGACGCTTTCCTCGGCGGTCACGAGCGCGTGGCGCGCGGCCCATTCCGGCTGGTCCCACAAGCGTGCAAACGCCGCCACGACCGTGGCATCGGCAATCGACATGACTGATTCCCCCTGTACCGGGCTCGATGTGATGGGTGGATGCGCGATCAGCGCAGCGTGACGGCGGCGTCGCGTTCGAATTGCCCGTCCGCGTCCAGTTCGCGCAAGGCAAGGGCTTCGCGCTCGGTCGGCGGTTCGGTCGGACCCGCGCCGGCGGCGTCGAACTCAAAGCCCGTGCGCTCGCGCACCTCGGACAGGCTGGATTCTGGATGCCACGATTGCAGCGCCAGCCGGCCGTCGCGTTTGATGAACACGGCAATCGGCGTGACCACTCCGTGAAAGCCGCCCCACGACGTCATGAAGTCCAGCTTGGGCACGAACGTGCGGCGCGAATGCTCGGTGCGCCAGGTGCAGGCGCGCCGCGCCGTGGGCAGCATCACCGCGCCGCCGCCGCCGCCGGGCAGGCGGACCTTGGGTTCGTGCCAGTCGCCAATGCACGAGTTGTTGGCGCAGCCCGCGCCGTCGATCTGCGCGGCGCCCAGAAACGTCAGGTCCATGCGGCCGCGCGTGCACAGATCGTAGAAGTCTTCGTTCGAGAAGATCGACGCCGTGTGCTCGGCCAGCACCGGATCGGAGCTGGACAACGGAATGTGCGAAGGCCGCGGGTTCACGCCGCCGGCCACATTGATATAGACGAAGTCCCAGTCATACGCGCGCTTGGCCAGCAGGCAGGCCAGCATGGGCATCGTGGAATTGACGCCGCTGAACGTAATTTCATCGGGGCGGATGAAGCGCGCCAGGTTGGTGACGATGTACGAAAAGCCCGACCATTGCTCAGCCATGATTTCCCTCCCGCGCTTCGGGCGCCGCAGCCAGGTGCGCGCGCAGATCGCTGTTCTTGTCCATGTAGGTTTCCACCGCGGGATAGTCGATGGCGTAATCGGGCCAGCACGATCCCGGCCACGCGCCCCGCGGCACGACCGCATAGGCCTGCACCATGAAATACGGCACCAGCGTGGATTCGGGCTGCGCCTCGAACACCGCGCTATCCACCTGCTTTTCGGCCACCACCAGCACGCTGCCGGCGGCACGCGACATGATCCGGTCCCAATGCGCGGTGCCATGCACGCGCACATTGCCCTGCGCATCCACCTCCGACGCCTGGATCACTGCGAAGTCCGGCCGGATCGCGGGCACCACCCAGGTCTTCTCGCCGCTGCCGTACGGGTCTTCCAGGCATTTCCAGCCGTTCAGTTCCGGCAGGCCGCTGCCGTGCAGGCCGCCGCAGGGCTGAAACGGCACGCCGAAGGCCGCCGCGCGCAGGCCGGCAGTCAGGCTGGCGCAGGCATGTTCCTCCAGCTCGATCTCGTGGCGTTCCACGGCGCGCCGGTACCAGGGCGCCAGACCAAAGTTGCCCTCCATCGCGACGATGCCCGCGCGCACGCGGCGCAGCACGCCCTCCCGGCACAGGATGTCGACGTCGTAGCCCGGCGACTGCTTGATGAGTTCGAGATCGCGCTTTTCCTGGCGGATCAGTTCACGCACGAACGCGAACGGACCGCGATGCAGGAAGCTGCCGCCCAGCGCGATCGATGCCCCGTTAGGCACCAGCGCCGCCAGTTCCTGCAAGCTGCACTGCTTGTTCTTCTGATTGAATCCTGAAGCCATTGTCTTCCTCCCTGCTTGATGGGGCGCGCCTAGCGCGCCTGCAGATATGCCGCCACGCGGTCCTTCAGCCCCGGCGCCGATGCCGAGCGCACCAGCCGTGCCAGGTCCGTGTCCGGCGTCTCCTGCGACAGCGCGGCGTAAAGCTGCACGCGGCTGTCGTCCGTGAGCGCGCCGGCGGTTTCCAGCGCCTCGTCGCCGATCCGCGTCCAGTCGGCCGGCGCCGCAAGCCGGCTGGCAAAGCCGTCGCGCAAGGCGTCTTCGGCATTGAACGTGGCGGCCTGTTCAAGCACCGTGCGCGCGCGCTCGGCGCCCACCAGCGACGCAAACCGCCGCGTGCCCAGCACCAGTCCAAACTTCAGGCCGGGCATCCGGAACGTGGCGTCCGGCGCGCTGACGCGCCATTTGCAAGCCCCGAACACATCCACGCCCGCGCCGAAATTGCGCCCGTGCGCCAGCGCGACGGTCAGGCACGGCGAGGCCGCCAGCCGCTGCAGCAGGGTTTCGATCCGCACGAAGCGCAGCAGCAGATCGCCTTCGCTCTGCGTCTGCCAATCGCCGAAGTCAAAGCCCGCGCTGAAATTCTTGCCTTCGCCTTGCAGCACGATGACCTTGGCGCCCTGGCCTTCGGCCTCGTCAAGCGCCGCGATCAGCGCCTCGACCAGGTCGGCCGACAGCGCATTCATCTTTTCGGGGCGCGCCAGCGTCAGCACGTGGCGCGGCCCTTGTCTGTCGATACGCAGGACGCTCATGCCGCGCTCCCTTTGCCGCCCGCACGCAGCGGCCCCAGCACTTCGTCGTTGTGTTCGCCCAGCGCCGGGGGCCTGCGCCGCAGCGCCGTCGTCTCGCCGTCGAACCGCACCGGCAGCCCGAACGTGCGCGTCTGCACGCCGTTGGGCAGCTCAAGCGGCTGGACCCAGCCCATGTGCGCGACCTGCGGATCGTCCAGCACCTCGGAATACGTGTTGATGGGCGCGCACGGCACGCCGGCCGCGCGGAAACGCGCCAGCCATTCCTGCGCCTCGTGTTCCGCAAAGATCGCTTCCAGGATGTCGCGCAGCGCGGTCTGGTTGCGCGCGCGTGCGCTGGTGTCGGTAAAGCGCGGATCGGCCAGCAGGTCGTCGCGCCCCACCGTGGCGCACACGGCTTTCCACAGCGCCTGGTTGCCGGCGGCCATGCCGAAATACCCGTTCTTGCAGCGAAATGCCTGATACGGCGCGTTGCGCGGGTGCGCCGACCCCAGCTTGACGGGATCCTTGCCGCTGCCGAAGAACTCGGACGTCTGCAACGCAGCAATGCCCAGCGTCGCGCCCAGCATCGGCACGTCGATGTGCGTGCCCTGCCCGCTTGCCTGCGCCGCGCGCAGCGCAGACGCGATGGCGAACGCGCCATACAGCCCGGCCGAAAAGTCGGCCAGCGGCACGCCGCATTTGACGGGTTCGCCGCCGGCCTCGCCCGTCACGCTCATGATCCCGCTCATGGCCTGGATGGTGAGGTCAAAGCCGCCTTCCTGCGAGCGCGGTCCGGACTGGCCATAGGCGGAGATCGAGCAATAGACCAGGCGCGGATTGGCCTCGCGCAGCTGCATGTATCCCAGGCCCAACCGATCCATCACGCCCGGCCGGTTGTTTTCGATGAGCACGTCGGCGCGCAGCGCCAGCTCGCGCGCCAAGGCCACGTCGCCGGGATCCTTCAGGTTCAGCGTCACCGAGCGCTTGTTGCGGTTGAGCGAAGCGAAGTTCTCGCTGTAGCCATCGGAGATGGGCGGCCAGCTGCGCAGCGTATCGCCGCCTTCGGGGTGCTCCACCTTGATGACGTCCGCGCCCATGTCCGCCAACAACATGCCGCAAAAAGGTCCCGCCGCGACGTTGCAAATCTCCAGCACTGTGATGCCGGTTAGCGCCGAACTGGGTGTCATGCCTGACCTCTCGTTATGAAAATTCAATATTTGGGATAAGAAAAACAGTATAAGACGCGGCTTTCAACGGTGGCATCATCCAGTCCGACAAAGACGGGAAGTCGTTGATTTCCTGGCTAAGCCTAGTGCAATCCCTAGGTGTCGCGGTTAATTGTTGACCAGCATAGCACCGTGTGGAATTCTACGTAAACCATTTATTGGAACGTCGATCCTATATTTTAGGATTTAGTAAAAGAGGACTGCAGCGGTCAAGTCGCCGGCGATACGCACGGCGCCTGTCGCATGCTGGCCCATCCACCGAGGAGACTTGCATGAGACTGTTGTGGCGTATTGCCTTGGCCAGCACGGTGCTGGCGCTGTCGGCCAATCCCGCTTCCGCGGACAACTGGCCAACGAAACCCGTGCGCATGGTGGTGCCGTTTCCGCCGGGTGGTGCAACGGACGCCGCCGCGCGCATCTATGCGCAGCATCTGGGAGACTTTCTCGGCCAGAGCGTGGTCGTGGAAAACAAGGCGGGCGCGGGTGGCGAGATCGGCGCGGAGTTCGTCGCCAAGTCCGCGGGCGACGGCTACACGCTGCTGATGGGCGCCGTGGGCAGCCACGCCATCCACGCGGCCATGCCCGACAAGCCGGGCTACGATTTCGGCACGGCCTTCGTCGGCGTGTCGATGGCCACCAGCATGCCGATGGCGGTGGCGGTCAACAGCAGCAAGATCTCCGCCAAGAACGTGCAGGAATTGATTGCGCTGGCCAAAAGCAAACCCGGCACGATCACGTTCGGATCGGCCGGCCCGGGCACCTCGCAGCACATGGCGGGCGAACTCTTCCAGGCGGTGACCGGCACGCGGCTGATGCACGTGCCTTACCGTGGCAGCGGACCGGCCATCACGGATCTGCTGGGCGGCCAGATCGACATGGTCATCGAAACCCTGCCCGCCCTCTTGCCGCAGGTTGCCAGCGGCAAGATCCGCCTCTTGGGCGTCACGACCGCCAAGCGCGCAACGGCGCTGCCCGACCTGCCGACGCTGATGGAACAGGGAGTGAAAGACTATTCGGTCGCCACCACGTACGCCCTGCTCGCGCCGGCGGGCACGCCGCCCGCGGTCGTCGAGAAGCTGTCGGACGGGATGCGCCGCGCCGCCGCGATGCCCTCCGTGCAGCAGGCCGCCTTGAAGCTCGGCGCCGACGCCATCGCCACGACCCCGGCCGACACCAGCCGGATGCTCAAGCAGGAAACCTCGCGCTGGGCCGACGTGGTGCGCCTGTCGGTGGCGAAATGACGCCCGCCCCCGCATCGGGCCGGCCGGCCGCAATCGACCTGGCCATCGTCGGCGGCGGCTCGGTCGGCGTCAGCTTCCTGTATCAGTTCCTGCTGGCGCTGCAGGCCGCGCCCCCCGTGCGGGAGGCGCGGCCGCCGGTGATCCATCTGTTCGAACCGCAGGCTGTGCCCGGCCCGGGCGGCGCATACCAGGACGACCTGCGCAGCAACCTGCTCAACATCCCCGCCGGCAACATGTCGGCGCGCGCCGACCATCGGCTGGACTTTGTCGACTGGCTGCGCGCTCAGGATGCCGGCTGGCTCGGCGGCTACGGCGTCACCGCGATCGATCCGGCCGACTTTCTGCCGCGTCCGCTCTTCGGCGCCTACATGGGCGCGGTCTACGAACGCTGCCGCCAGCTCGCCCGGTCCCTTGGCGTGACGCTGGAACACGTGCGCAGCCGCGTGCACCGCGTGGCGCCCCAGCCGGACGGCGGCGCGATCATCCAGCTCGCACACGGCCCGCTGCGCCACGCGCGCCACGCCGTGCTGTGCAACGGCAACCTGCCCTCGCAGGCGTTCCCCTCGCTGGAAGGCGTGGCCGGTTTCTTCAACAGCCCGTATCCAGTGTCGGCGCTTGCGCAGGACATCGCACCCGATGCGTCCGTGTGCATCGTCGGCACCAGCCTGAGCGCGGTGGACGCCGTGGCCGCACTGCAACAGGCCGGACACCAAGGCCCGATCCTGTGCGTGTCGCGCAACGGCCGCTTGCCGTCCGTGCGCAGCCCGCACAACCGTCCCCCGGACACGCTGCAACGCCTGAGCCGAGACGGCGCCCTCGCCCTGGCCGCTCAGCACGGGGGAACGCTTACGCTGGACATCATCTGGCAAGCCCTGCGCGACGAAGTGCTGGCGTTGCAGGGGTCTCTGGACCCCGACGAGGTGCTGGGCATGGACGGCGACGCGCGATCCGCGCTGGAAGACGAGATCCGCCGGTCGTCCGCCGCCCCGCGCCCGTGGCAGGCGGTGGCCGCGGCCACCAACGCGGCGGTCGATCAGATCTGGCACTTGCTGCCCGATACCGAACGGCGCCGCTTCCAGTCGCAATGGCGATCGCTATGGATGGCCCGGCGCGCAACCTTTCCCATGCGCAACGCCTTGAAATTGCAGGCACTGTTTGGCGCGAATCAGCTCAGCGTTGCGGCGGGCTTTGCCGGCTGCGAACACGATCCGGCCAGGGGCCTGTTCCGCACGCGGCTGCGCACGGCGGACGGCCAGATCGAACACCTGAGCCATCATCTGATCAACGCCACGAGCTTCTCGGTGGACGCAGCGCGCACGGACGATCCGCTGGTGTCTGAACTGCTGCGCGAGGGCCACGCGCAGGCCGATCCGCACGGCGGACTCACGCTGGACTACGACACGGGCTGCCTGATAAATGGCGCCGGCCAGCACGTGGCTGGCGTCTCGGTGCTGGGAAGCCTGGCCGGAGGCACCTACTTCTGGACCACGTCCATGGACGTCAATGCCCGCCTGGCGCGCGATCAGGCCGAGCGGATCGCGGCCACCCTGCGCGCCACGCCCCTCACTGATCCAGAAACCCGCGGCGATAGCCCATTCCCTGAGAGATGGACTGCGCACAGGCCGCCACATCCGGCGCAAGCTGCTTCATCCTAGCGGCGCTCAGGCGATCCAGGGGGCCAGAGATGCCCACCGCGGCCACGGGCTGGTCCAGACTGTTGAACACCGTCACCGCCAGCCCGCCCACCCCTTCGCGCCACTCTCCGCGGTTCACCGCGTAACCGGCGCGCGCGATCTTGCGCAGCTCGTCTTTCAAAAGCGGCATGGACACGATGGTGGACGGGGTGTGCCGCAACATCTGCTCCGCGTAGCGTTCGACGTAACCCTCGGGCTGATACGCAAGCAGCGCCTTGCCGGTCGCCACCGCATAGGCAGGCGCGCGGCCGCCCACCATCGAGTACGCGCGAATGGGTTGCGGGCTGTCGATCTTGTCCACATACACCACGTCAAAGCCATCCAGCACCGACAGGTGCACGGTCTCGCCCGTCTGGTCCGCCAGCGTGCGCATGTGGGGCGCGGCCAGTTTGCGCACGTCCAGTTGCGCCAGTTGCCGCGCCGCCAGTTCGAAAAGGCGCACGGCCCCGCGGTAACCGCCGCCGTCGTCGTCCTTGATCACGTAGCCGGCGTGTATCAGCGTCTGCAAGGTGCGATGCGTATTGCTGCGGGTCAGACCCACGCGGGCCGCCAGCGCGTCGATGGTGCGCGGCGGATTGTCCACATCGGTCACGGCTTCCAACACCATCAGCCCTTTGAGCAGCGTCTTGTCCATTCGTGATTTTTCCTAATATTTAGGACGGGAACATAGCACGGGACGCGGTGCGGGAACAGCAAATTCCGCCCGGCGGATACGCTAGCCCAGCGTGGCGCGCACGGCGGCGGACCGATCCCACAGATTGGGCAGGCTAGGCGACGAATAGCCCGAGACGAACGGCTTGGCCTGGCCGGTATCGGGGTCATACACGTGACGCGACACCGCGCCGATATTGCCGCCATACAGGTGCACGCTGATGGACACCCGATCCGGATAGGCATTGGACACGCGATGGATGTCGCCCTCGGCCGGCGACAGGCGCTCGACGTCGCCCGGGCGAAGCGTCGTCGCCTCGCCCGCCAACGCCAACCGGCCGTCCGCATTACGCGTGAACCGCTGATTGATCTCCGCGCCGCGCAGCATGCCCACATAGCCCCAGACCTCGTGATCGTGCACGGGCGTGGACTGGCCCGGCCCCCACACGAAGCTCACCAGCGAGAATCGCTCCAGCGGATCGCAATGCAGCAGGTACTGCTGGTAGAACTGCGGATGCGGGGCGGTACAGGCGTGGGGCAGCCAATCGTCGTGCCCCACCAGGTCCCCGAACGCCGCCGCCAGCTCGGGGCCCTGGTCCAGCCCCTGCGGCGAAGCCAGCCGCGTCGCAGTGGCAATAAAACGGCGCAGCCGTTCCAGGCCGGTGTTCGATTCAGGCATTCTCAGCTCTCCAAGGCGGGATGAAATCCCAGATTGAAAAAACAGTATCCACGATTCAGGACGCGGACGCACGCGCGTCCCGCTTGCCGCCCCGCGCAGCGCCGCGTGCGCGCCCTTGACAGCGCCTTGCCGGCGCGTGCAGCGTATCGAACTGTCTGCAAGGTTGGAAATGAAAAACACGCATCACGATATTCCGCCCGCGCTGGCGCAGGCCCTGCGCAGCGCGCGCCGCGTCGTCGTATTCACGGGCGCCGGGGTGTCCGCCGAAAGCGGCATCGCCACGTTCCGCGATGCCCTGACCGGGCTCTGGTCGCGCTTTGACGCCCAGGCGCTGGCCACGCCCGAAGCATTTCGCGAACATCCCGACCTGGTATGGGGCTGGTACGAATGGCGGCGCGCGCAGGTCCTGCGCGCCGCGCCCAACGCCGCACACCACGCCATTGCGGCGCTGGCGCGCCATGTCCCGGCGTTGGCCGTCATCACGCAGAACGTGGACGACCTGCACGAGCGCGCGGGCAGCCGCGCGGTCACGCATCTGCACGGCAGCCTGCATGCGCCGCGTTGTTCGCGCTGCGGCGCTCCGCAAGCGTTTGCCACCGGCCTGCCGCAAGAGCCCGACGCCGGCCGGCGCCTGGCGCCGCCGCCGTGCACGGAGTGCGGCGCGCCGGTACGGCCCGGCGTCGTCTGGTTCGGCGAAAGCCTGCCCGCGCAGGCCTGGCGTGACGCCACCCTTGCCGTGCAGCAGTGCGACCTGCTTTTCAGCATCGGCACCTCGTCCCTCGTATATCCCGCGGCCGAACTGCCGCGGCTGGCCGTCGCGGGCGGCGCCACGGTCGTGCAGGTCAACCCGGCCGCAACGCCGCTGGACGCGATCGCCCATCACAACCTGCGCGGCGCCGCGGCCCAGATCATGCCCGCCGTGCTGGCGGCGGCGCAATTCACGCCAGGCCTGCCGGCCACGCCGGCAACACCGGGCGGCCGCGAGGTTTTGTGAGCATCCGTGGCGTCCAACCACACGCCTATGACACTTGCGCGACACTTCCAGGAAAACCCTCAAATTCACCATTACATCGGCGCTATACAGTGGTGTAATGGGCTTCGTTTGTGGAGATGATCATTCCGTTTTCCTGGAGACTTCCTGACGTCTTCGTACGTTCGCCGGACGGTGTGCTGCACCGTGTGGTGCGTCACGCCACGACCACGGAAACCATCGCCAAGCTCGAAGGCATGCCCAGCAATACCCACCTGGATTGCGAATGCAAGCTCGACAACGGCGAAACGCTGTGCTGGATGGGCAACGACAAGTATCGCCAACTGAACGGCGGCGCCATCTTTCTTGCCGTCACGGCACACACCACACCCCGGGGCGAATCGCGGCACAGCGGCGCGGTCCCGGGCGATGAAAAGGCGGCATCCGCGCCGCGCGCCTCTCGCAAGAAAGTTGCAGGGGCCAAGGCGCGCCTGCCGCCAGCTGTAGTCAATCTAAAAACCGGCAACGATTGGAGCTTGATACGCGCCTGGCGCGAGCATCTGAACATCAGCACTGCTGACATGGCTGCCCGGCTTGGCGTCGATCACTCCATCTATATCGAGTTGGAACGGCCGCGCCCGCGGCCCCGGCAGGTCATACTTGACCGCGTGTCGGCGGCCCTGGGCGTATCGCCAGACCAACTCGATGATTCATTGTTAGGAGGACAGTTTCATTAGCGTCGCGCGCAAGGCATTGCCTTGCGCTCCCGCCGTGAATTGTTCAGACGACTTTGGCGCCGACACCTGACGGCCCGCGCATGGAGGTATTGAATATGCTCGGCACCGCAAGACGATTGACCGATGTGCTCGCCACATCGCCGGATGGCACGTTGTATCGCATCGAACGTTTCGTTTCCGATCCCGATGCGTATTCCGCGCTGGGCACGCCACGCTTTGACCCGAAGACGCATTGCGTCTGCCGCACCAGCTCCGGTGAAAAGGTCGCGTGGCTGGGCGGCCAGACCTATCAGCTTCTCAAAAGCGGCACATCCCTGACGGCGGTGGACCGACGACGCGCCTGATGCCCTACCGCTACCGCGCAAATCGCGTCACCACGAAATCCACGAAGGTCGTGAGTTTGGGCGGCGCCTGGCGATCCTTCGCATACAACAGCATGATGGGCCGGGCGACCGGCCAATAAGGCTGCAGGATCGGCACCAGGCGGCCGGCGCGCACGTCGTCAGTCAGCAGCAGTTCGGGCTGCAGCACGATACCAAAGCCGGCCAGCGCCGCCTGCCGCAGCGCCTGCCCATTGTTCGACACGAACCGCCCCGTGGGATACCCCATTTCCCCGCCCTCATCCGTGCCCAGCCGCCAGCCCGTGCGCCGGCTCCAATGCGAAAAATCCAGGCACTGATGCCGGGCCAGATCGCCAGGCGTGGCGGGCGTGCCGTAGCGCGCCAGATACGCCGGCGCGGCGCAGACGATCATCTGATAAAGCCCGATACGCCGCGCCACCAGACCCGAATCCGCGGGCTCGCCAATGCGCAGCGCCACGTCAAAGCGGGATGCCACCACGTTTTCCACGTTATCGCTCAACGACAGTTCCACGCTCACGTCCGGATAGATCGACAGGTAATCGGCGATCACCGGCGCCAGCGCGAATGACCCGAACGACACCGACGACGTGATGCGCAAATGGCCGCGCGGGGCCGACCGCAGCGCCTCGGCGCCCTGCTCCGCATCGCGAATGTCCGCCAGGATCGCCTTGCACCGCGCAAAGTACGCCTGTCCCGCCTCGGTCAGGCTCTGGCGGCGCGTCGTGCGGTTCATCAGCCGCAGTCCCAGCCGGTCTTCCAGCCCCTTGACGTGCTTGGCGGCCATCGCGGGCGACATGTCCAGCTGCGCCGCGGCGGCCGTCAGGCTGCCCAGCTCGACCACCGCCACGAAGACTTCCATGCTAAGCAGCCGATCCATGGATTCCGTACCCTGAGTGTTGACTGATCCGACAATTCTAGGATTTTTCTTGCGGAATGCGACGCGCAGAATGCGTTCATGCGCTGGCGGACCCGCCGGCGGCCACCCCAAACGGCATTCCACGGAGAACTACATGAAGATCATCCTCATCGGCGCAAATGGCACGCTCGGCAGCGCAGTCGCCCGCGAACTGGGCCAACGTCACGACATCATCGCGGTGGGCAAGCGCCGCGGCCAATATCAGGTCGACATGACCCGCAGCGACAGCATTCGCGACCTCTTCGAACGGGTTGGCAAGGTCGACGCCATCGTGTCCGCCGCCGGCAGCCTGCACTTCGGCCCGCTTGCCGACATGACGGCGGAACAGTTCAAGATTGGCCTGCATGACAAATTGCTGGGACAGGTCGACTTGGCCCTCATCGGCCAGCACTACGTCAACGCGGGCGGCTCGATCACCCTGACCAGCGGCATCCTGAGCGACGAGCCCATTCGCAATGGCGCCAACGCCGCCGCCGTGAACAGCGCCATCGACGGCTTCGTGCGCGGCGCGGCAGTCGAACTGCAAGGGATCCGCATCAACGCGGTCAGCCCTACCGTGCTGCAGGAGTCGCTGGACAGCTACGGCCCCTACTTCCAGGGCTTCGAGGCGGCCCCGGCCAGCCGCGTGGCGCTGGCCTTCAGCCGCAGCGTCGAAGGCGCGCAGACGGGACGCGTGTACCGCGTGTGGTGAGCCGCGCCAGTGATCCGCGCCAGTGATCCGCGCCACGAAAAAAAAGCGGCTTGATGAATTCATCAAGCCGCTTTTCGCGTCCGCATTGCTGCGGTTTTCCTGCGGAAACCACGCTGTGCAGCATGATCTCGAATAAGTTGGCGCGCCCGGCAGGATTCGAACCTACGACCCCCTGGTTCGTAGCCAGGTACTCTATCCAGCTGAGCTACGGGCGCCCCGAAAGAGGCGTGTTTATAACACGAAAGAATCACACCATGCAAATCGACCCCGTTTAAACCGGGACTCGGCACACGTGGCGACCCCGCATTTGCGCGATGTCAATGAATCGCAGGCCCCGGCAGCAGTACGCTGAGTTCAACAAGAACATCAGGCAGACAGCATGGCCAAGAAGTTTCCCCTCCACCCCAAGCACCCCGAACGCATCTGCTGGGGCTGCGACCGCTACTGTTCCACCGACTCCATGGCCTGCGGCAACGGCTCTGGCCGCACCATGCACCCGGCGGAATCGCTGGGCGAAGATTGGTATCTGTTCGGAGATTGGGGCTTCGACGACGCGGACGAAAAATCGAAGGATGCAGAGAAAGAAAACGCGGAAGAAAGCGCCGCGCATTGATCGGCATTGATCGGGCAGGAAGCCCGGCACTGCCGCCCTGCACGTTTGCGATGTTGCCGTGCGGGGCAAGTAGCAAGCACAAGCATTATCGGCAACCGGCACTACCGACCCACGCATAAAAAACCGCGCACCAAAACAAAAAGGCCTTCGATGCAAGATCAAAGGCCTTTCCATTTTGTTTACTGCACTTTCTTTACTGCAATTTTCTTTGCCGCATTCACATCGCGATGTTTAAACCGTGATGGTTTGGCGCGCCCGGCAGGATTCGAACCTACGACCCCCTGGTTCGTAGCCAGGTACTCTATCCAGCTGAGCTACGGGCGCTCCGGCAAAGAGGCAAAATTATATCAGAATAATCGTGCCATGTTTGTAGTGACGCATAACTTCTCTTCACTACAGACCCTGCTTTTTCATCGGTCTCGCAGACATTGCGCATAGCGCAAACAATCGCGAAATAACTTGGCGCGCCCGGCAGGATTCGAACCTACGACCCCCTGGTTCGTAGCCAGGTACTCTATCCAGCTGAGCTACGGGCGCTTGAAAAAGCAAGCCTTGAATAATAGCGTTGTTTCGAAGGTTGCGCAAGTCGGATGGCACGCTGGCCTGTCTATCCCGAGTCCGCTTGTCTGTGCACCTTCAGTTGCCCTCCAACCCATCGCCCACGCACCGCGTGCGAAAATCTTCCGATTCTTCCACCGAGGCGGTCTTCGTGAAACACCTGCTTGTCAGCCTGGAAAGGCTGCATGATTTCGACGAAATCATCGATGTGCGCACGCCGCTTGAATACGCCGACGACCACATTCCTGGCGCCTGCAACGCACCGGTGCTGAACAACGAAGAACGCGCGCTGATCGGCACGATGTACAAGCAGGTTTCGCCGTTCGAAGCCTCCCGCGCAGGCGCGGCCCTCGTCGCGCGCAACATCGCCCGCCATCTGGAGACCACCTTCGCGGACCGCCCGCAAGGATGGCGTCCGCTCGTGTATTGCTGGCGCGGCGGCAAGCGTTCGGGATCGATGACGCTGATGTTCAATATGATCGGCTGGCGCGCCCGGCAACTGGACGGCGGCTACAAGACCTACCGCCGCGCCACGCTGGACGACCTGCAAACGCTGCCGCAACCACTGCGCCTTGTCGTGCTGACCGGCCCCACCGGCAGCGGCAAGACGCGGCTATTGCACGCCTTGCGCGAAGCAGGCGCGCAGACCTTGGATCTGGAAGCGCTTGCCTCGCACCGCGGCTCGCTGCTGGGCGCATGGCCGCACGCTGAGCAGCCCACGCAAAAGCGCTTCGACACGCTGCTTGCGGTGCGACTGCGCGAACTCGATGCCAGCCAGCCGGTGTTCATCGAAGCCGAAAGCCGCAAGATCGGCGCGGTGGAAATTCCCGCATCGCTGCTGCGTGCCATGCATCACGGCCAATGCATTGACGTACGCGCCAGCCGCGAAGACCGCGCGCGCTTCCTGCAACAGGATTATGCGCAGCTCTTTGACACGCCGGATTGGCTAAAGGCGCAATTGCAGCGCATGGTCGGGCTGCACAGCCGCGACACCATCAAGGGCTGGATGACATTGGTGGACGAAGGCCGCCGCGAAGACCTCGCGCGCGAACTCATCGACCGCCACTACGACCCGGCATACGCGCGCAGCTCGCAGTCGCACTTCGTGAATCTGCCACGGGCCCAGCGGCTGGATTTCCGGCCGAATGACGCCGATGTGATCGAGCAGGCACAAACGCTGATCGACAGGCTGGGGTGAATCGCAGCGCGCCTTGCTTTGCGTCGGCACAACTGCGGCCCGCAGTGGACCGCAGTGGACCGCACAAAACAAAAAACCCGCAGAGCAATAAGCTATGCGGGTCTTGAGGCAACCTTGTGTCACTGGTGCAAGTGTCTTTGGCGGAGACGGTGGGATTCGAACCCACGATGCAGTTTTTAGCCACATACTCCCTTAGCAGGGGAGCCCCTTCAGCCTCTCGGGCACGTCTCCGAAAAGAGAACGAGATTCTAGCACGATTTTTTTGGCTCTCGCCCGCGTTTCGGGCATTCACGCAAAAAAATCGTGCCGGACCTGATTCGTCAGACCTTGGTGGCGGGCGCCTGGTCCAGACCGAAGGCCTTGTGCAGCGCGCGCACGCCCAGTTCCATGTACTTGTCGTCGATGATGACCGAGGTCTTGATTTCGCTCGTGCTGATCATCTGGATGTTGATGCCCTCTTGCGAGAGCGTCTGGAACATCAGGCTGGCAACGCCGACGTGCGAGCGCATGCCGATGCCGACGATGGAGACCTTGGCGACCTTTTCGTCGGTGGACAGTTCACGCGCGCCCACCGCGGGGATGACTTCGCGCTTGAGCAAGTCCACGGCGCGCGCAAATTCGTTGCGGTTCACGGTGAACGAGAAGTCGGTCGTGCCGGCGACGGACTGGTTCTGCACGATCATGTCGACGTCGATGTTGGCGGCGGCGACGGGGCCCAGGATGGAGAATGCGATGCCGGGTTTGTCGGGAACGCCCAGCAGGGTGATTTTGGCTTCGTCGCGGCTGAAGGCGATGCCGGAGACAACGGCGGCTTCCATTTTTTCGTCTTCCTCAAAAGTAATCAGCGTGCCCGAGACCATTTCTTCCTCGAGCGGGATAAGGGGGTCGGTCAGCGAGGACAGGACCCGGACCGGAACACGATACTTGCCGGCGAATTCGACCGAGCGGATCTGCAGGACCTTGGAGCCCAGCGAAGCCATTTCCAGCATTTCCTCGAAGGAAACGACGGCCATGCGGCGCGCTTCGGGCACCACGCGCGGATCGGTCGTGTAGACGCCGTCCACGTCGGTGTAGATCAGGCATTCGTCGGCCTTGATGGCAGCCGCCACGGCCACGGCCGAGGTGTCGGAGCCGCCGCGGCCCAGCGTGGTGATGTGGCCGTCGGGGTCGATGCCCTGAAAGCCCGTCACGATGACCACGCGGCCGGCGTCCAGGTCGGCGCGCACGCGGGCGTCGTCGATGGACGTGATGCGGGCTTTCGTGAACGACGAATCGGTGCGCACGGGCACTTGCCAACCGGCATAGCTGCGCGCGGGCACGCCTTCGGCCTGCAACGCAATGGCCAGAAGGCCGCTGCTGGCTTGCTCGCCGGTGGCGGCAATCATGTCGAGCTCGCGGCCGTCGGGCTGGGGCGAAATCTCGCGCGCCAGACCCAGCAGACGATTGGTCTCGCCCGCCATGGCGGACGGGACAACAACAACTTGGTGGCCGGCGGCGTGCCACTTTGCGACGCGACGCGCCACGTTTCTGATGCGCTCGACCGAGCCCATCGAAGTACCGCCATATTTGTGAACGATCAGGGACATCTCGTACTCTGGCTGGACACCCGCCGCAAGTGTTGACGGGCAAAACCATATATTCTAGCGCGACGGTAAAAATTTGCGCAGATTGCGCAAATTTATGTCCATTCCGCGCGCAAAATCGCTGGCA
This sequence comes from Achromobacter mucicolens, assembly GCF_029866465.1. Lineage (NCBI taxonomy): Bacteria > Pseudomonadati > Pseudomonadota > Betaproteobacteria > Burkholderiales > Alcaligenaceae > Achromobacter > Achromobacter mucicolens. The sequence goes on from NZ_CP123364.1 coordinate 3,754,809, forward strand.
GGCACGTTGAAACCGGCGATACCGCATCGCCGCGCCCCGATTACGAATCCGAACCGTCCCGGGGCTCGACCCACACGCGGCCGCGATGGCACCGGACCACATGGCCGGCCTGCTCCACCCGCAACTGGCGGTCGTGGCCCAGGCTGTGCAGCCCCCGCAACTGCCGCAACAGATCGGCCATGCGCGCATCGGTCGGCATGCGGGCGCCGTTGCGCGCCAGCCAATGGCGCAGCACGTGCGCCTGCCGGGCGGGCGACAGACCGCGCCATGCCTGTAGCGAAAAGCTCACGCCATCAGGGCTGGGGTCCAGCCGCGCAAAATCCTCGGCCGCGACTTCGTCCAGGATCTCGGCCGCCTCTGCCATGTGCCGCGCATGGCGCGCGACGATGGCGCGCCAGCCGGGCCAGCGCGCATCCAGCACAGGCGCCAGCAATTCGCGCAGCGCGGCGCGGGTGTAGCGCGGATCGGCGTTGGTGGGGTCCTGCACGGCGCGCCAGCCGATGGCGGCTTCGAGGTCGTTCGCCGCGCCCAGGATCTCGCTGCGATCCCGCTCCAGCCACGGCCGTAAATAAGTCACGCCATCGCGCTGCGCTACCGGCGCCATGGCGGCCATGCCGGCCAGTCCGGTGCCGCGCAGCAGGCGAAGCAGCACGGTTTCAGCCTGGTCGTTGCGGTGGTGGGCAAGGAGGATGTGATGGACTTCGTGCTGACGCGCCAACCCGGCCAGTGCGGCATAGCGCGCGTCGCGTGCGGCGGCTTCGATGCCCTTGCCGGCGGCCGGCTCCACCTGGACGCGCGCTTCATGCAGCGGCAGCGCAAGCCGTGCGGCCAGGTCCTGGCCATGCCGCGCCCATGCGTCCGCCTGCGCCTGCAGGCCGTGATGCACATGGAATAGCAGCACCTCGATGCCAAGCGCCGGCGCAACCGCGGCTGCATGCACGGCAAGCATGGCCGAGTCCGCCCCGCCGCTGAAGGCGACGGCGATGCGGCGCGGACGCTCGGGCAATGCCGTGAGCGCCTGACGCAACGCCGCGGCAAGCGCGGCGCAAAGAGGCAAGGAGAAGCTGCCGCCCGCGTCGGCCCGAGGGGAGATGCCGGGCGGCGGGACGTCGGTCATGGCAGAGGGCGCGGGGGCCGCGGCGCCGGCACTGGGGGGCCGGCGCCCTGCCCGCTTTACGCGCGCACTTCCTGGAAGGCGCCGTACGAGAGCACGCGCTGCACGCGCTGCTCGACGAGCTGTTCGGGCGTCAGGCCCTGAAGCTGGCGCAGGGCGTCGCCGAGCGCGCGGCGCAAGAGGCGCGCCATGACGCGGGGGTCGCGGTGGGCGCCGCCCACGGGTTCGTTGACGACGCGATCCACCAGGCCCAGGTCCTTGAGGCGCGGTGCGATGATGGCCAGCGCATCGGCGGCCTCGGGGGCCTTGTCGGCGCTACGCCAGAGGATCGAGGCGCAGCCTTCGGGCGAAATCACGGCATAGGTGGCGTATTGCAGCATCAGCACGGCATTGCCCACGGCAATGGCCAGCGCGCCGCCCGAACCGCCTTCGCCGATGATCGTGCAGATCACCGGCACCTTGAGTTCAGCCATGGCGTACAGGTTGTGGCCGATGGCTTCGGACTGGCCGCGCTCTTCGGCGCCGATGCCGGGGTAGGCGCCGGGGGTGTCCACGAACGTGAAGACGGGAATGCCGAATTTTTCGGCCAGGCGCATCAGGCGCAGGGCTTTGCGATAGCCCTCGGGACGCGGCATGCCGAAGTTGCGCGCGGCGCGCTCTTTGGTGTCGCGGCCCTTCTGGTGGCCGATGACCATGCAAGGCGTGCCGTTAAAGCGCGCCAGGCCGCCCACGATGGACTGGTCGTCGGCATACATGCGATCGCCATGCAGTTCATGGAAGTCGGTGAACATTTCGCGCACGTAGTCCAGCGTGTAGGGACGCTGGGGGTGGCGCGCGACCAGCGCCGTCTGCCAGGGCGTGAGCTTGGCGTAGATCTCCTTGGCGAGCGTCTGGCTCTTCTGCTGCAGACGTCCGATTTCATCGGAGATGTCTACCGCCGAATCGGCCTGCACATAGCGCAGCTGCTCGATCTTGTTCTCAAGCTCGGCGAGCGGCTGTTCAAATTCCAGAAATGTATTGCGCATGTAGTGTGGTTCCGTAGATGGGCTGCCTGGTTTGCGTCAGTATTGGACCGGCGTCGGTTCCAGACTGCGCCACAGATACCAGGTTGCCACGGTACGCCAGGGTTGCCACGCCAACGAGACTTCGCGAGCCTCGAAGCGAGAGACAGGCTCGCCGCTGAAATAGTGTAGCGAGATTGCCTTGAGCAACCCAGGATCATCCAGCGGCAGGACATCAGGCCGCTGTAGATTGAAAATCAAAAACATCTCCGCCGTCCAGCGTCCAATGCCGCGGATGGCGACCAGTTCAGAAATGACGGCCTCGTCGTCCATGGCCGCCCATTTCTCGGGATGGACCCGGCGTTCGCCGAAATGCACGGCCAGGTCGAGCACGTATTCGGCCTTGCGTTGGGACAGTCCGGCCTTGCGCAGGCCGTCCACGCCCACGCGCAGCACGGCGACGGGCGTGGGGCGCTTGCCCACGGCGTCGATGAACTTGGTCCAGACGGCATCGGCCGCCTTGGGGGAAATCTGCTGCCCGATGATCGCCCGCGCCAGCGTGATGAACGGCGTGCCCCGCGAGGTCAGCCAGACCTCGGGGTGCTGAGGGATGATCTTTTTCAGGATGCGGTCGCGGCGCATCAAGTGCGCGACGGCGGCTTCCCAATATTCAGGCTTGGGAATGTCGAGATCTGCGGTGGACATGGCCGGCGTATCCTGCTTGGTCACGCGCGGCGCCATTGCGTGAGGCCACCCGGTTTGTCGTCCAGCTCGATGCCGGCATCGCGTAGTTCGGCGCGGATGCGGTCGGCCTCGGCAAAGTTCCGGGCGGCCTTGGCGGCCGCGCGCGCGTCGATCAGGGCCTGGATGGCGTCGGCGTCGAGCGTGCTGCGCGCGCCCTGCTCCATGGCGGCCGCCGAGTAGCGGGTGGCGGACTGGAAGTAGGCGGCCGGGGCTTGCTGCAGCAGACCCAGCAGCGAGGCAAGCGCCTTCATCTGCCCGGCGCTGCGCGCGCTCTTGGTACGGTTGGCCTCGGAGGCCAGTTCGAATAGCGCAGCCACGGCGCCCGAGCTGTTGAAGTCGTCGTCCATGGCCGCCTTGAAGGCTTGCGCCTGCGGCTCGTTCCAGTCGATGCCCTGGTCGTCGGCCGGCACGTTCTGCAAGGCCTGGTACAGGCGATCCAGCGCGTTCTGCGCGTCGACGAGGTTATCCGGCGTGTAGTTCTGCGGGCTGCGGTAGTGGTTGCGCACGATGAAAAAGCGCACCATTTCGGCTTCGCGCGGGTTCACCGCGTAATCGGACTGGTCGGCTGCCGGATCGCTTTGGGCAATGGTCTGGCGGATGGTCCGGAAGTTGCCGAGCGACTTGGACATCTTGTCCGAATCGACCATGAGCGGGCCGCAGTGCATCCAGATGTTGGCCAGCGTGCCGCCGAACGCGCCTTCGGTCTGCGCGATCTCGTTTTCATGGTGCGGGAATTTCAGGTCCGGACCGCCGCCGTGGATATCCAGGGGCAGGCCCAGCAGCGACTTGCTCATGGCCGAGCACTCGATGTGCCAGCCCGGCCGGCCCAGGCCGTAGGGCGATTCCCATTTGGTGTCGGCCGGTTCCTCGGCCTTGGCGGACTTCCAGAGGACGAAATCCAACGGGTCGCGCTTACCGGAGCCGACGGCCACGCGCTCGCCGGCGCGCAGGTCATCCAGCGTCTTGCCGGACAGCTTGCCGTAGCCGGCAAACCCGCGCACGGCGTAGTTCACATCGCCGTCTTCGGCTTGATAGGCCAGGCCGTTTTGTTCGAGCTTGCCGATGATGTCGAGCATCTCGCCCACGTATTGCGTGGCGCGCGGCTCGCGGTCGGGGGATTCGACGCCCAGCGCGCGCTCGTCGGCGTGCATCGCGTCGATATAGAACTCGGTGACTTCGCCAATGCGGCGGCCGGTCTCGACCGCGCGGCGGATGATCTTGTCGTCGATGTCCGTGATGTTGCGCACGTAGTCGACAGCCAGGCCGCTGGCGCGCAGCCAGCGCTGCACGACGTCGAACGACACCAGCATGCGAGCGTGGCCCAGATGGCAGAAGTCGTAGACGGTCATGCCACACACGTACATGCGCACCTGGCCGGCCTGGGCCGGTTTGAACGGTTCTTTGGTACGCGATAACGTGTTGTAGATTTGCAGCATGGCGCGATAGGCTTCGATTAGTGTTCCGTGGCGGTTCGGAAAATTGCAATCGGCGGAAGATCCGCCGACGCGTGCCGCCCCATTTACAGTGCCGACCCGTTTGCAGGGGGCTTCCCTTGTTCAGGGTCGTCCCATTGCACTTTGTTCAGGGTCGTCCCATTGCACTTCGGCAGGCGGGTTCGCGTAAAAAGAATGACTTCGCGACCTGCTTTCCCTTCCTGCCCTGAACGCGATGGTCGAGCCAAAACCCAACCGGGGCTAAAATGGTGGTCGTCAAGTATAGCAAGCGGCCCGGTCGAGCGCGTAAGCGCCGGCCGGCCAAGACTTTTAACGGAACCCACACGTGACTATCAAGCCGCGTTTTTGCGTTGCCCTGCTCGCCCTGGCCCTGGCCAGCTCGCCCGCGGGCGTCGCCATCGCCCAGTCGATGAGCGGTGGCGCGGGCGAAAACCCCAACGCCACTCGCACCACCCTGGACCCCATCCCGCCCGAAGGCGGCTGGGACGCCCTGGCCAAGCTGCTGGAGGCCGCCAAGCCCAGCGTGGATACGCGCCTGACCCCGTCCGCCTCCCAGATCACGACGCACATCGAGCTTCTCTTGAACCGCGGCGATAACGAGAAGGCGCTGGCGATGATCGAAAAGCGCGAGGCCGAGATCAAGGACCAGCGCGGCACCGATGTCCAGCTCATGTTCCAGCATGCGCGCGCCCTGGCGGCGCTCAAGCGCACGAACGAAGCCATCGACATCTACAACGACATGACGACGCGGTTCCCCGAATTGCCGGAACCCTGGAACAACCTGGCGGCTCTATATGCAAGCCGCGGTGAACTCGACCGGGCGCAGGATGCCTTGCAGATGGCCCTGCGCGCCGACCCGAACTACGCGGCAGCCCGCGCCAACCTGGGCGACCTGCAGTTGCTGCAGGCCCTGCGCACCTACAAGGAAGCCGCCGGCGACGGCGTGCCCGGCATGCGCGAAAAGGTCCGCGAAGTTGAAACAATGTTGAAGGATAAACAAGGCAAATGATGTCCCGTTACTCCCCTCTACACCTGCTGCGCCTGACGGCGTGCTCGTTCGCGCTGGCTGCATTCGCACCGGCGCTGGTCAGCGCCGCCCCGGCAGCCTCTTCTTCCCCCTCCACCTCCGAAGGCACCAAAACCATGAGCACCAATCCCCGCGTCAAGCTTCAAACGAACCAAGGCGACATGGTCATCACCCTGGACGCCGCCAAGGCGCCCAAGTCCGTCGAAAACTTCCTGACCTACGTCAAGGAAGGCTTCTACAACGGCACGGTGTTCCATCGCGTGATCGACGGCTTCATGATCCAGGGCGGCGGCTTCGAGCCCGGCATGAAGCAAAAGCAAACCCACGCCCCGATCGAAAACGAGGCCAACAACGGCCTGAAGAACGACAAGTACACCCTGGCCATGGCCCGCACCAGCGACCCGCACTCGGCCACCGCCCAGTTCTTCATCAACGTGTCCAACAACGACTTCCTGAACTTCACGTCGCCCACGCCGAACGGCTGGGGCTATGCCGTGTTCGGCGCCGTCACCGAAGGCCAGGACGTGGTCGACAAGATCAAGGGCGTGAAGACCGGCAACAAGGGCTTCCACCAGAACGTGCCGAACGAAGACGTCATCATCGAGAAGGCCGAAGTTCTTGAATAAGATCACGCTGCCCGGCCCGGTCTGGCTGGCATCGGACCTGCACCTGGGGCAGGCCACGCCGGCCACCTCGGAGGCCTTCCTGGCCTTTCTGCAGGTTGCGCAAGAAGAGGCGGCAGCCCTGCTGCTGCCCGGCGACATCTTCGACGCCTGGATCGGCGACGACGTGATCCGCGCCGCCCCGCCGTGGCTTGCCACGGTGCTGGCGGCGTTGAAGACCACGGCAGCCCGCATCCCGGTCTGGCTGGGACGCGGCAACCGCGATTTCCTCATCGGCGAGGAACTGGCAAAGGCCGTAGGCGCGCAACTGCTGCCCGAGCCGGCGCTGCTGGAAACCGATTTCGGCTCGATCCTGCTGACGCACGGCGACGAATTCTGTACGGACGACGCCGCCTATCAGCAATTCCGCCAGATGGTCCGCAATCCGCAATGGCAGGCCGAATTTTTGGCCAAGACCATCCCCGAGCGGCTGGCCATGGCGCAGCAGGCGCGCGGCGAAAGCCAGGCGGCCAACCAGACGAAGTCCATGGAGATCATGGACGTCAACGCGGGCGCCATCGAATCGATCTTCCGCGAATCGGGCGTGCGCGTGCTGGTGCATGGCCACACGCATCGCCCCGCGCGCCACGTGCTGGAGGTCGACGGCGAAAAACGCGAACGCTGGGTGCTGCCCGACTGGGACTGCGACCACGTGTCGCCCCCGCGCGGCGGCTGGCTGGTCATCGACCGAGACGGATTGCAGTTCTATGATCTGGAAACAGAAGCGTAGCCGCTGCCGTACCGCGCAAGTCAAACACAAGGGCCGCTTGAAAAAGCGGCCCTTGTGTATTCTGCGCCCCGCCGTGGCGGGGAAGGCATCAACGTGTGAAGATCCAGGCGGCCACGACGCCGCCGAAGATGATCCGGTACCAGGCGAAAACGCGGTACGTGTGGTTGGCCACGAACCGCAACACGGCGCGCACCACCACCATCGCGCTCAGGAATGCGGCGACGAAGCCCACGGCGATGCCGGACAGGTCGTGCTGGGTCAGCAGGCCGAAGTTCTTGTACATGTCGTAGGCCGCCGCGCCCAGCATGGTCGGCATGGCCAGGAAGAACGAGAACTCGGTGGCCGTCTTGCGCTGGATGCCCGCGATCATGCCGCCGATGATGGTGGCGCCCGAGCGCGAGGTGCCGGGAATCATGGCGAAGCACTGGGCCACGCCCACGCCCAGCGCCTGCTTCCAGGTGATCTGCTCCAGCGTGTGGGCCGATGCGCGTTCGTCGGACGCGGTGTCGTCCGCCGCGCCCGGCGCGTCGCCCGGCGTATGGCGCGTGCGGCGTTCGACGTACAGCATGATCAGCCCGCCCAGCACGAGCGTCACCACCACCACTGCCGGGTGGTAGAACACCGATTTGATGGTCTTGATGAAGATCGCGCCGATCACCGCAGCGGGCAGGAAGGCCAGGATCAGGTTGCGGGTGAAGGCCACCTCGCTGGGCACGCCGGTCAGCGTGCCGCGAATGAGCTGGAGCAGTCGGGCCCGGAAGACCCACATCACGGCAAGGATGGATCCCAGCTGGATGACCACCTCGAACACCTTGCCGTCGCCCGAATCGAAATTCAGCCAGTCGCCGACCAGGATGAGGTGGCCCGTGCTGGACACGGGAATGAATTCCGTCAGGCCTTCCAGGATGCCCAGGATGAATGCTTTGATCAGATAGAGCGTGTTCTCGGTCACGGGCTGGGGTCTCTTTCTGTTAGTCGTTGGCTAGGGAGGATTCGTCAGGGAAATGCTCTTGCGGGCGCTTTTCGACGCGCACGAGCGCGATGCGGCGGCCGTCCATTTCCAGGACTTCGAAACGGAAATGCTGGTGGTGGATCTGGTATTCGCAGACGTCGCCCGGCTTGGGCAGATGTCCGAAGCGCGAGAGCAGGTAGCCCGCAAGCGTGGAGAAGTCCTGGGCGTCGTCGACCAGGCCTTCGGTTTCCAGCACCTGTTCGACGTGGTGCAGGTCGGCCGCCCCATCGATCTTCCAGGTGTTTTCGCCATCCGCCACGATGTCGGGCAGTTCGTCCTCGTCGGGGAATTCGCCGGCAATGGCCTCGAAGACGTCGATGGGCGTCACCAAGCCTTCGATGGCGCCGAATTCGTCGGCCACCAGCACGAGCTGGCCGCGCGAGCGCTTGAGGGTGTCCATGAGACGCAGGATGCCGATCGACTCGTGCACGATGATGGGATCGCGCAGGCGGTTGCGGCGCACCCTGCCCTCGGTGATCAGGTCGGCGATCAGGTCCTTGGCGCGGCCGATGCCCAGCACTTCGTCGAACGAGCCGCGGCACACCGGGAAAAAGCTGTGGGGCGCCTCGGTGAGCTGGCGGCGGATGTTCTCGGGATCGTCGTCGATGTTGATCCAGGACACGTCGGTGCGCGGCGTCATGATGGACCGGATGGAGCGCTCGGCCAGGGTCAGTACCCCGCTGACCATGTTGCGTTCCTCGACCCCGAACGCCTGGACGGACGGGCCGTCGGCGTGCGGCAGATCGGGTTCGTCGCTGGCGGGCGGCCGCTTGCCCAGCATGCGCAGCACGGCCGACGCCGTGCGTTCGCGCATCGGACGGCGCGCATCCAGCTTGAGCAGATTGCGGCGGGCGACCTGGTTCAGCGCCTCGATGGCGACCGAAAAGCCGATGGCCGCGTACAAATACCCCTTGGGCACCTTGAAGCCGAAGGCTTCGGCCAGGAGCGAAAAGCCGATCATCAGCAAAAAGCCCAGGCACAGCACCACCACCGTGGGGTGGGCGTTGACAAAGCGCGTCAGCGGCTTGGACGCGATCAGCATGATGCCGATGGCGATGATGACCGCGATCATCATGATGGCCAGGTGATCCACCATGCCGACGGCGGTAATGACCGAGTCCAGCGAGAACACCGCATCCAGCACCACGATCTGCGTGACGATCACCCAGAAGCTGGCATAGACGCGCGGGCCGGAAGCGCCAGCGTGCCCGCTGCCTTCCAGGCGCTCGTGCAGTTCCATGGTGCCTTTGAACAACAGGAACAGGCCGCCCACCATCAGGATCAGGTCGCGCCCCGAGGGCGACAGGGGACCAATATTGAACAGCGGGGTGGTCAGGGTGACCAGCCAGGACATGACGGACAGCAGGCCCAGGCGCATGATCAGCGCGAGGCTCAGGCCCATGATGCGTGCGCGATCGCGCTGCGCGGGCGGCAGCTTGTCCGCCAGGATGGCGATGAAAATCAGGTTATCAATGCCCAGGACGATCTCTAGGACGACCAGGGTAAGCAAGCCGACCCACGCAGCGGGGTCCAGCAGCCACTCCATCAGGAGCTCCAGAAGTTACACGACCGGTAATCGTACATGGAAAATCCGTGACATGCCGGTGACGTATCCCCTCCGTAAGCCTGATGGACAGAGGCTTTGGCCCGAAAGGACTAAGGCTTGCAAGCGCCTGAACGGAGCGGCCCGGCAATGAAAAAGCCGGCCCCCCGGCCGGCTCTTGCTTGTCTCAACAGACCCGTCGGCGTATCAGCCGCCGACTTTCAGCGTGCCCTTCATCATGGCCCAGTGGCCGGGGAAGGAGCAGAAGAATGCGTAGTTTTCGCCCGCGGCGAGCTTGGAGACGTCGATCTTGACGGAGTCGGATTCGCCGCCGCCGATGACCTTGGTGTGGGCGATGACGCGGGTGTCGCCCGCCTTGACGTAATCCTGTGCGAGGCCGGCGCCCATTCCGTCGGTGGCGACGCCCTGCTTGTCGGCTTCCTTGGTGAGCACCCAGTTGTGGCCCATGGCGACCTTGGCCATCTTGCCGACGTGCTTGAGGGTGACCGTGAATTCCTTGCAGCTCTTGTCGACGACGATTTCCTTGACGTTGAACTGCATGGCGTCGTTGCTTTCGACGGTGGCTTCACATTGCGCGGCCAGCACGGGCAGGCTGGTGGCGGAAAGAAGGATGGCGAGGGTGGCTTTTGCCAGCATGAAATTCTCCGATGACACAGCGGTCGATGCACGTACGCCAGCCATATGCAGACGCCGTTGCCGCCGCGGACCAGTGTAGGACCGCCTTCCCATCGATCGCTTGACATCCATCAAGCCCTACCCCGCATACCCCCCAAAACTAAGGAACTTCCCCTACATTTCGTAGGGCTATTAAGCATTCAAAGGGCCAAATTGACAAACCGCAATCCGGTGCCGGGTGCATGTTCGTAGGATGCCTGTAAGCAAACACGACGAATAGAGTTCAGCATGCGCGGCAGTACCGAAGTTCACCACCGGGTCGCACGATACGTTCAAGCCGCGTTGATTGCATTTTGGCTTTCCTGTCTGTTCCTGGCGCCAGCGGCGCAGGCGCAACGCCTGCCTGAATTCCTGGCCGCCACGCCCATCACCGATATCTTTCCCGGCGCCGACCGCACCGGGCCCGTCGAAGGCAAGCCCGCCGTCGCCCGCGTCTATGCGGGCGGCAAACAACTGGGTCTGGTCTATCTCACCACCGACGTAGTCAACACCCGCGGATACTCCAGCAAGCCGATCGACGTGCTGGTGGGGCTTTCGGACAACGGCCGCATCATGGGCGCAAAGCTCGTCGAGCACCACGAGCCCATCGTGCTGATCGGCATTCCCCAGTCCAAGGTCGACCACTTCATCCAGGGCTACGTCGGCCTGAACTTCGTCGAGTCCCCGCCCCGCCACGGCGCGCCGCCGCCCGTGGACATCGTCAGCGGCGCCACCGTCACGCTGATGGTGATCGGCGACACCATCACCCGATCGGCCATCGCGGTGGCGCGCGCGCACGGCATCGACAAGTCCGGCGCGGCGCGCCCGGCGGCGCAACCGGCCGCCACGCGCGTCCTGGACGAGGACAAGGACACGGTGCAGAGCTGGCAGGAACTGCTCGACGCGGGCGCCGTGAAGAACCTGCGCCTGACGCCCGACGACGTCAATCAGGCGTTCCTGCGATCCGGCCGCAAAGACGCCGCCGAACACGGCGAAGGCGGCCCCGACGACACCTTCATCGATCTGTATGCGGCGCTGGTCAGCGCGCCGTCCATCGGCCGCAGCCTGCTGGGCGACATCGGCTGGCAGCGCCTGAAAGAACGCTTGAAGCCCGGCCAGCAGGCCGTGCTGGTGGCGGGCAACGGCCTGTATTCCTTCAAGGGATCGGGCTACGTGCGCGGCGGCATCTTCGACCGCATCGAAGTCATCCAGGACGAAAGCGCCTTTCGCTTTCGCGACCGCAACCACCAGCGTCTGGCCGACGTCAACGCCAAGGGCGCGCCGGCGCTGCGCGAAGTCGCCCTCTTTGTGGTGCCTGAAGACGCGTCCCTCGACCCAGTCAAGCCGTGGCGCCTGCAACTGATGGTGCAGCGCGTGCTCAGCGTGTCGGACAAGGCATTTGTCACGTTCGATCTGCCCTACGAACTGCCCCAGGCCTACACCCGCTCCGTCGCGCCCCCGGCCGCCTCCGCGCCCAGCCCGGCGCAAGCTTCGCCCGCGACCGCGCCCGAGGCCGATTCCGCGCCCGCGCTGTGGAAGCAGATCTGGCAGGGCAAGGCCGGCCAGATCGCCATCCTGACCGTTGCCCTGACGGTGCTCGTCGGCATCTTCTTCTTCCAGGACCAGCTCACGTCGCGCCCGCTGCTGCACGACCGCCTGCGCCTGGCGTTCCTTGCCTTCGCGCTGTTCTGGATCGGCTGGTACGGCCAGGCGCAGCTGTCTATCGTGAACGTGCTGACGTTCTTCTCTGCCCTGCGCACCGATTTCCGCTGGGAATACTTCCTGATGGACCCGCTGGTGTTCATCCTGTGGTGCGCCACCGCCATCTCCATGGTGTTCTGGAACCGCGGCGCGTTCTGCGGCTGGCTGTGCCCGTTTGGCGCGCTGCAGGAACTGACCAACCGCATCGCGCGGCGGCTGGGCGTGCGTCAGCTGAAGATCCGCCACGGTGTGGCGCAGCGGCTGTCCACGTTCAAGTATGTGATCTTCCTGCTGCTTTTCGGCTTCTCGCTGTATGACCTGGCGGTCGCCGAGCAGCTCGCCGAAGTCGAGCCCTTCAAGACCGCGATCATCCTGCACTTCGTGCGTCATTGGCCCTTCGTGCTGTTCGCCGTGGCGCTGCTTGTCGCGGGCCTGTTCATCGAGCGCTTCTTCTGCCGCTACCTGTGCCCGCTGGGCGCCGCCCTCGCCATCCCCGCCCGGCTGCGCATCTTCAACTGGCTCAAGCGCTACCGCGACTGCGGCAACCCCTGTCAGCGCTGCAACATCGAATGCCCCGTCCAGGCCATCGACCCCTCCGGCGAAATCAACCCGAACGAGTGCATCCAGTGCCTGCATTGCCAGATGCTGTACCACCACAAGCAGAAGTGCCCTCACCTGATCCAGAAGCAGGCCAAGCGCGAACGGCGCCCGGCGCCGCCCCCGGAGCCGGCGGTGCACGAAGTCGTTCTGCACCGCATGCCCAGCCCCACCCCGGCGAATCGCCCCAACCCGGAATCGTGAAACACGATTTTCGTACCGCGGCGCACCGCGCCGCCACTACCTAGGAGTTATCCATGTCCGACAAGACCCCCGAAAAAGCCGGCCTTACCCGCCGCAGCTTCCTGGGCACCGCAGCCATCACCGGCGCGGCCGGCCTCGTTGCCGGGGCGCAGATGTCCACCGCGCACGGCAAGGACGCCAAGTCCGGCAACGGCGGCGTGCTCGGGCACGTCGCGCCGGGTGAACTGGACGAATACTACGCGTTCAACTCCAGCGGCCAGTCGGGCGAAGTCCGCGTGCTGGGCCTGCCGTCGATGCGCGAACTGGTGCGCATCCCCGTCTTCAATCAATGCAGCGCCACGGGCTGGGGCCGCACCAACGAAAGCCGCAAGATCCTGACCGACGGCCTCACGCCCGAAACCCGCGAGTTCCTGAAGGACAAGGGCGGCGTGTTCCCCAACGGCGACGCCCACCACCCGCACCTGTCGTTCACCGACCAGACCTACGACGGCCGCTACCTCTTCATCAACGACAAGGCCAACAACCGCGTCGCGCGCATCCGCCTTGACGTGATGAAGACCGACAAGATCACCGAGCTGCCCAACGTATCGGGCGTGCACGGCCTGCGTCCGCAGCGCTATCCGCGCACCGGTTACGTGTTTGCCAACGGCGAGCACATCATTCCCCTGCCCAACGACGGCAAGGTGCTGGACGACCCGAAGAAGAACTTCTTCTCCGTCTACACGGCGCTGGACGGCGACACCATGAAGGTGGCGTGGCAGGTGCTGGTCGACGGCAACCTGGACAACGGCGATGCCGACTACCAGGGCAAGTATTCGTTTGCCACCTGCTACAACTCCGAGAAAGGCGTCACCGTCGAAGAGATGTCGGCCAACGAGCAGGACTGGGTCGTGGTCTTCAACATCAAGCGCATCGAGCAGGCCGTCAAGGACGGCGACTTCAAGACGATGGGCGGCGTGCCGGTCGTCGATGGCCGGCACGGTTCCAAGTACACGCGCTACATCCCGGTGCCCAACTCGCCCCACGGCTGCAACGCCGCGCCCGACGGCATCCACCTCATGCTGAACGGCAAGCTGTCGCCCACCGTGACGGTGATCGACGTGCGCAAGCTGGACGATCTGTTCGCCGACAAGATCAAGCCGCGCGACTGCGTCGTGGCCGAACCGCAGCTTGGCCTGGGCCCGCTGCACACCGCGTTCGACGGCCGCGGCAATGCCTACACCACGCTGTTCATCGACAGCCAGATGGTCAAGTGGAACATCGACAAGGCCAAGCGCGCCTACAAGGGCGAAAAGGTCGACCCGATCATCCAGAAGCTGGACGTGCACTACCAGCCCGGCCACAACCACTCGACCATGGGCGAAACCAAGGAAGCCGACGGCAAGTGGCTGGTGTCGCTGAACAAGTTCTCCAAGGACCGGTTCCTGAACGTGGGCCCGCTCAAGCCCGAGAACGACCAGCTCATCGACATTTCCGGCGACGAAATGAAGCTTGTGCATGACGGCCCCAGCTTTGCCGAGCCGCACGACATGTGCCTGGTGCACCGCTCCAAGATCAACCCGATCAGCGTCTGGAAGCGCGACGACCCCATGTGGGAAGACGCCCGCCAGATCGCCAAGAAGGACGGCGTGTCGCTGGAGGACGCCGCCAAGGTGGTGCGCGACGGCAACAAGGTGCGCGTGTACATGATGGCGGTCGCGCCCATGTTCAGCCTGAAGCAGTTCGAGGTCAACCAGGGCGACGAAGTCACGGTGTTCGTGACCAACATGGAAGTGATCGAAGACCTGACGCACGGCTTCACGCTGGAAGGCCACGGCATCGCAATGGAAATCGGACCCCAGGCCACGTCGTCCGTGACGTTCAAGGCAGACCGCCCAGGCATCTACTGGTACTACTGCCAGTGGTTCTGCCACGCGCTGCACATGGAAATGTCCGGCCAGATGATCGTGCACCCCAAGAAGTCCGCGTAACGATCCATGGCTGCCATCGCAACCTTGCGACTCGCGGCATGGGCCGCGGCCGGCATCGTGCTGGCCGGCTTCGGCCCGGCCCTGCACGGGGCCGCCGCGGCCGCCACGCTGGACGTGGCGGCGGGCGCGGACCTGGCGCAGGCCGTCGCCGAGGCGCAACCGGGCGACACGCTGCGTCTGGCGCCGGGGTCCTACGCGGGCGCCGTCGTCATCGACAAGCCGCTCACCCTTGAAGGACCGCAGGACCGATCCGCCATCATCGCCGGCACGCGCCAAGGACGCACGCTGTGGGTCAAGGCCGCGGACGTATCGTTGCGCCATCTGACCGTCACGCGCTCGGGGCTGGATCTGCCCGCCATGGACGCGGGCATCTTCCTGGACCGCACCGCGCATCGCGCCGTGGTGGAACACAACGACATCCTGGACAACCTGTTCGGCGTGTATGTGTGGGGTCCGCAGGATGCGATGGTGCGGGGCAACCGCATCGTGGGCAACCAGGAACTGCGCGTGGCCGAGCGTGGCAACGGGGTGTCCCTGTGGAACACGCCCGGCAGCGCGGTGGTGGACAACGACATTTCCGCCGGCCGCGACGGCATCTTCGTGAACACCAGCAAGCAGAACCGCTTCACCGGCAACCGCTTCCACGACCTGCGCTACGGCGTGCACTACATGTACACGAACGACAGCGAGATCAGCGGCAACGTGTCCACCGGCAACGACATCGGCTTTGCCATCATGTATTCGCACCGCCTGATCGTCACCGGCAACGAGGCCGTGAACAACGTCGAGCAGGGCCTGATGATGAACTACGCCAACGACTCGGACATCTCGGGCAACACCGTCGATGGCTCGGCCAAGTGCGTGTTCATCTACAACGCCAACAAGAACCGCTTTGCGGACAACCATTTTTCCAACTGCGGCATCGGCATCCATTTCACCGCGGGCTCCGAAGGCAACCGCATCTCGGGCAACGCCTTCATCAACAACCGCAACCAGGTCAAGTACGTGGGCACGCGGGTGATGGAATGGTCGGACGGTGGCCGCGGCAACTACTGGAGCGACAACACCGCCTTCGACCTGGACGGCGACGGCATCGCCGACACGGCCTACCGCCCTAACGACGTGGTGGACCAGCTGCTGTGGCGCGCCCCGGCCGCGCGCATCCTGCTCAACAGCCCCGCCATCTCGGTGGTGCGCTGGGCGCAATCGCAGTTTCCCGCGATCCTGCCGGGCGGCGTGATCGATAGCGCGCCGCTGATGAAGCCCGCCAGGCCGCGCGGCGCAAAAACCGGCGCGAAACGCGCCGAGGACATCCAATGAGCACTCCACTGGTGACGCTTTCGGGCGTCAGCAAACACTATGGCGACCACCGGGCCATCAGCGTCCTGGACCTGGACCTGCGCGAAGGCGAATGCGTGGCGCTGGCCGGTCACAACGGCGCAGGCAAAAGCACGCTGATCAAGCTGATCCTGGGCCTGATCCGCCCCACGCACGGGCGCGTCACGCTGTTTGGCCAGGACGCGCACAGCCCGGCTGCCGCGCGACTGCGGGACCGGATCGGCTACCTGCCTGAAACCGTGGCGCTGCATCCCGCGATGACGGGCGCCGAAACCCTGGCGTTCTATGCGCGCCTGAAGCGCCAACCACTGAAGCGCAACGCGGAACTGCTTGAAAAGGTGGGCATTTCCGGCGCGGCGCACCGCCGCGTGGGCGGCTATTCCAAAGGCATGCGCCAACGGCTGGCGCTGGCGCAGGCGCTGCTGGGCGAACCGCGCATCCTGCTGTTCGACGAGCCCACCACCGGTCTGGACCCCGCGTCGCGGCTCAAGTTCTACGAGATCGTGCATGAATTGCGCGCCAGCGGCGCGACCATCCTGCTCAGCACGCACGCCTTGTCGGAACTGGCTGGCCATGCCGACCGCATCGTCGTCATGAAGGCGGGCGTGAAGATCGCCGACGGCGGCATGTCCGCGTTGCGGCGCGATACCGGCCTGCCGATCCGCATCAGCGTGACGCTTGGGCCGGACGATGCGGCCGCCCCGCCGCCCTCCTCGGCCTGGCGGCAGATCGAGGCCGGCCGCTATGAGCGGCTGTGCCACGAATCGGACAAAGTCGAGGCCATCCGCAGCATCGGCGCCATCCGGGCGCCCATCGGCGACCTGGACATCCAGGTTCCCGGGCTGGACGACATCTACGCCCACCTGCTTGAACGGGAAGACGCATGAACGCCGTAAGCACAATCATCGGCAAGGAAATCCGCGACGGCCTGCGCAACCGCTGGGTCCTTGCCACCTCTGTCCTCCTGGCCGCGTTGGCGCTGGCGCTGGGCCTCTTGGGCAGCGCTCCCACTGGCGCAGTCAAGGTCGATCCCCTGACCGTGACGGTGGTCAGCCTGTCCAGTCTTTCCATCTTCCTGGTGCCGCTCATCGCCATGCTGCTGGCCTATGACGCGATCGTCGGCGAGGTCGACCGCGGCACCATGGCCCTGCTGCTCAGCTATCCGGTGTCGCGATGGCAGGTCATCATGGGCAAGTTCATCGGCCACCTGGCCATCCTGGCCATTGCCACCGGCGCGGGCTACGGGTCGGCAGGACTGGCGCTGCAATGGGTCTATGGCGGCATGGATGCCGGCGCGTGGCGGCCCTTTGCCATGCTGATCGGGGCCAGCGTGCTGCTGGGCGCGAGCTTTCTGGCGATGGGCTACCTCATCAGCACGCTGGTGCGAGAACGCGCGACGGCGGCGGGCATCGCGCTGGGCGTGTGGCTGTTCTTTGTCGTCATCTACGACATGGGCCTGCTGGGCGTGCTGGCGGCGGACCAGGGCCGTCACGTCACGCCGGGCATGCTCAACGCGCTGCTGCTGGCCAACCCGTCCGACGTGTACCGCCTGCTGAACCTGACGGGCTTCGAGAACATCTCCATGTACGCCGGCATGGCGGGCGTCAGCGACCAGGCCCAGATGCCCGTGCCGTTGCTGGTGGCGGCGCAATTGCTGTGGATCGCGGTGCCGTTCCTTCTGGCGGCCTTCTGCTTCCGGAGGAAACAACTATGACGCTGCAACGTTGGGCCGCAATAACGGCCTTCTCGGCCATCATGCTGGCGATTTCAGCCTGCGGCGGCGACGAACCCGCCGCGCCGCCGCCCGCGCCCCAGGCGGTGTCCGCCGACGCCGTCGGCCACTACTGCGGGATGATGCTCAAGGACCATGCGGGGCCGAAAGGCCAGATATTCGTCAAGGGCCGCGCGGCGCCGGTGTGGTTCTCTTCGATCAAACAGGTCTTTGCCTACACCCGGCTGCCCGAGGAACCCAAGGGGCTTGCCGCTATCTACGTCAACGACATGGCGGCCGCGGGGCCCGACGGCGCCGCCGACCCGAAAGCCTGGGTGGACGCCCGCGAGGCGTTCTATGTCATTGGTTCCAGCTTTCTTGGCGGCATGGGCGCCGAAGACGCCATGCCGTTTTCGGATCAAACCCGGGCGATTGCCTTCGCCCAGGCCCACGGCGGCCGCGTCGTGCGCTTTGCCGACGTGCCCGAGGACTACGTGTTTGCCCAATAGCGATCGGCCGCCGCCCTGCCTCGAAGCCTCCCTGCCCCTCGCGCCCTTTCAGTAGATAACGCCATGAACCGTCCCACCCGCCGCCGCTTCCTCGGTATCGTCGCCGCGTCATCCGCGCTGGCCCTCGCCCCCAGCTTATGGCGCCGCGCGCAAGCGGCCATCGCCCCCACGCGCTGGCAAGGCGTGGCGCTGGGCGCCGATGCGGAACTGCGGCTGTACCATCCCGACCGCCAGGCGGCCGAACGGCTGATCGAACAGGCGCGGCAAGAACTTCGGCGGCTGGAAGGGGTATTCAGCCTGTATCGCGACGACAGCGCGCTGTCGGTCCTGAACCGCCAGGGGTATCTGGCCGATCCGCCGTCCGATCTTGTCCGGCTGCTGAGCGAAAGCCAGCACTACGCCGAACTGACCGGCGGCCTCTTCGATCCCTCCGTGCAGCCGTTGTGGCGTGTGTACGCCGATCACTTCGCGCGGCCGGGGGCATCGGCGGCCGGGCCGGCGAAGGCCGACATTGCCGCGGCCCTGCAGCGCGTGTCTTACCAAGGCATCGAGGTCGACCCGCAACGCATCCGCCTGCAGCCAGGCATGGCGCTTACGCTGAACGGCATCGCCCAGGGCTACATCACGGACCGTGTGACGGACCTGCTTCGCCATGCCGGGCTGGAGCGCGCGCTGGTCGATATGGGCGAAATCCGCGGCCTGGATGAATCGGCCGGCGCAACGGGCTGGCGCGTCGGGCTGGCCGACCCGTTGTCACCGGACCAGATCCTGACGCAGGTGTCGGTCAGCAACCAGGCGCTTGCCACGTCCGGCGGCTACGGCACGCCGTTCGACGCCGAGGGGCGGTATTCGCATCTCTTCGATCCGCACAGCGGCCAGGCGCGGCCGCTGTACCGCAGCGTGTCGGTCATGGCGTCCACGGCAACCGCGGCCGATGCGTTGTCGACCGCGTTCTCGAACATGCCGCTAGATCGCACCGCGCAGCTGGTGCGACGCCTGGGTGTGCAAGCGTGGATGGTGCTGCCCGACGGGCAATTGATTACGCAGACCGGCGACGCCTGATCCACCCGTCTGATAAAAGAAAACCGGCCACGAGGGCCGGTTTTTCATTGCGCCGCGCCGATCAGGCGGCAGACGGCGGGTTCAGCGTGGCAAGCATCTGCGTGAAGATCTTGGGGCTGGCGGCCAGCACGTTGCCGCTGTCCATCCAGCCTTGTTCGCCGTCGAAATCGGCGACCAGGCCGCCGGCTTCCAGGACCATCAAGCTGCCCGCAGCCAGGTCCCAGGGCTTCAGACCCACGCCGCAGAAACCGTCCAGGCGGCCGGTGGCCACGTAGGCCAGATCCAGCACGGTGGAACCCAGGCGGCGCACGCCCGTGGCGCCTTCGGCCATCTGGCGGAAACGCTGCGAACCCTGTTCGGGGTCGCCGGCGTTGGGCCAGTGCGCGCCCAAGAGCGCATCGTGGTAGCGGGTACGGCCCGATACGCGCACGCGGCGGTCGTTCAGGAACGTGCCGCTGCCGCGGCTGGCCGTGAAGAGTTCGTTGCGCGAGGGATCATAGATGACCGCTTGCGTGACCTGCCCGCGCTGCGTCAGCGCGATCGACACGGCATAGTTGGGCAGGCCGTGGATGAAGTTCGTGGTGCCGTCCAGCGGATCGATGATCCATTGGAATTCCGCCTGGTCAGGACCCTGCAGGCCGAACTCCTCGCCCAGAACGGCGTGGTCAGGATAGGCCGCGTGCAGCGTTTCGACGATGGACTCTTCGGCGGCCCGATCGACTTCCGTGACATAATCGCGCGGACCCTTGCGAGCCACGCTGAGTCGTTCCAAATCCATGCTGGCACGGTTGATAATGGTGCCGGCACGCCGGGCCGCCTTGATGGCGATGTTGAGCATCGGGTGCATAAAATTCCGTACGTATGCGATGAGTTGGCTTGATGATAGGCCGCTTGCCGCCCCCCGCCGCGCCGTCGCCCCCACGGGGAAATCGACCCAAAAAACCAGGAAGGCACGAAGCCAAACGTGCCATTTTAAATGACTCAAGCATTTTCACGTGTTCGCTTCGTAATGGTGAACCCCAGCCACCCCGGAAACGTCGGTTCCGCGGCCCGCGCAATCAAGACGATGGGCTTCTCGGAACTGGTCCTGGTGGACCCCAAATTCCCGGATGTAACAAGCCAGCCGGAGGCCGTGGCGCTGGCCAGCGGCGCGCTGGACGTGCTTGAAAACGCCCGCATCTATCCGACGCTGGAAGAAGCCCTGGCGCCCGTCACGCTGGCGTTTGCGCTGACTGCCCGGGTCCGGGACCTGGGCCCTCCGCCTTGCGACATCCGGCAGGCGGCCGACCTGGCCTGCGCGCATCTGGCGGACACGGCCGAGGGCGTGGCCGCCGTGGTGCTGGGCACCGAGCGCGCCGGCCTGACGAACGCGCAGATCGCGCTGTGCCACCGTATCTGCCATATCCCGGCCAATCCCGAGTACAGCTCGCTGAACGTTGCCCAGGCGCTGCAATTGGCCGCCTGGGAGCTGCGTTACGCCCTGCTGGTGGACCAAGGAGCCGAGCTGCTGCCCCGCTCGACCGCCCAGGAGCCCTCGCGCGGCGCGGCTCCGGCTTCCAGCGAGGCGGTGCAGGCCTTTCTTGCCCACTGGGAAGAAGCGTTGGTCGGCGTGCAATTCCTGGACCCCGCCCACCCCAAGAAGCTGATGCCGCGCATGCGCCATCTGTATTCGCGCCTGTCGCTCACCCGCGACGAGGTGGACATGATGCGTGGCGTCTGCACGGCGATGCTGAACGCGGCCAAGAAGAAATAGCGGCCGAAACCGGCAGGCCGGCAACGGCATTGCCAAACGCACGAATAAAAAAGGGACGGGCATTGCCCGTCCCTTCTTGTTTGGCCCGTCCGCCGGCAGATCGCCGGCGGTCATGCCGATCAGTCCACCTTGGCGCCCGAGGCCTTGACCACGGGGGCCCAGCCGTCGACTTCCGACTTGATGAACTGGCCGAATTCGGCCGGCGTGGTCTTCACGCCCACGGCGCCCAGCTTTTCAAAGCTGGTCTGCACAGAGGGCTTGTCCAGCGCCTGCTGCATGGCGGCGTTGAGCTTGTTGATCACTTCCGGCGGCGTGCCGGCCGGGGCCAGCAGGCCGAACCAGGACGACACGTCGAAGTCCGCAAAGCCCGATTCCTGCATGGTCGGCAGGTCCGGCGCGCTCTTGGAGCGCTCACGGGTGGTCACGGCCAGCGCGTTCAGCTTGCCCGACTGGGCGTGCGGCCAGGCCGACGGCATGTTGTCGAACATGAATTGCACCTGGCCGCCGATCAGGTCGGTCATGGCCGGGGCGCTGCCCTTGTACGGCACGTGCAGGACGTCGATGCCCGCCTTCATCTTGAACAGCTCGCCCGCCATGTGGATGGAGGTGCCGCTGCCGGACGAGGCGAAAGCCAGCTTGCCCGGATTCTTCTTGGCGTAGTCGACCAATTCCTTCACGGACTTGACCGGGACCTGGGGATTGACCACCAGGATGTTCGGCACCTTGGCGCCCACTGCGACCGGTGCGAAGTCCTTCGTCAGGTCGAACGAGACGTTCTTGTACAGGGTCTGGTTGATCGCGCTGGTCACCGCCACGAACAGCAGCGTGTAGCCGTCGGGCGTGGCGCGCATGACCTGGTCGGTGGCGATATTGCTGCCAGCACCCGGCTTGTTTTCAACCACGAACGACTGGCCGAGGGACTCGGTCAGTTCCTTGGCCATGATCCGGGCGATCACGTCGGTGGTGCCGCCGGCCGAGAAACCGACCACGATACGGACGGGCTTGTCGGGATAGGCAGCGTGGGCGGAACCCATTGCAAATGCGCTTGCGGCGGTGGCCAGAAGGGTGGCGGCCAGACGCCGCATGCCAGGCTTGTGACCTGTAGTCATAGTGTCTCCGTGCAGGTACTGTCCATTAGATGGACGATTTGAATTATTGGATGAACGCATTCTGCGCTATACATGCGGATGGCATCAAGGTAGAGTCCACCCTACGGACAATGGTTTTCCCTCGTCCGTTCGTTGATAACCCTTAGTTTTCAGAGATTTGCATGCAAGACAGCGATGCCGCGTCCGCCGGCCCACGCACGCTACGCCGTGGGTTGGCCGTGCTGGCCGCCCTGCGTGACCAAGGCCCGGACGGCCTGAGCGTGACCGACATTGCCCGGTTGACCGGCATTCAGCGTCCCACCATCTATCGGTTGCTGGCAGCGCTGCTGGACGCCGGCCTGGTGTTGCCGGTCACGGGCACCAAGAAGTACCGCGCTCAGCTCGCCGTGGACCCGGACACGCGTTCGCGCGACCCGCGCGTGCGCCAGCTGCTGCCCGTGCTGCGCCGCCTGGCCGACCGCACCGGCGACGCCGTGTTCCTGGTGGTGCGCGAAGAAGACGATTCCATCAGCCTGCATCGCGAGATCGGCAGCTATCCCGTACAGATCCTGGCCACGTACGCGGGCAAGCGCCAGCCGCTGGGCGTGGGATCGGGCGGCATGGCGCTGCTGGCGGCCCTGCCCGACGACGTGGCGCGCGGCATCGTCGAGCGCAACTCAGGCCGGTTGGACGAGTACGGCGGCATGACGCCGCAAGAGATGTTCCGCCTCATCGAAAACACCCGTGCGCGCGGCTATTCCGTGGTGGGCAACCATGCGGTACGCGGCGCCCTGGGCGTGGGTTGCGCGCTGCTGGACGCGCAGGGCGCGCCCCTGTTGGCGGTCAGCGTCACGGCCATCATCGACCGCATGCCCGCGCAACGCCAGCGCGAGATCGCAGGCTGGATCAAGACGGAACTGGCCCGGCTGGCGATGCCGGCCTGAACCGGGGATCGGCCGCGTCGCATTCATGCACTGAAAAAAGCCACGAAGCCGAGACGTAAAAAAATGGGAGCCCCGCGAGGCTCCCATTTTCATGCCTGACGCCCTGCGCGCCTCGTTCAGGAAGCGGCGGCGCCGGTTTTGGGGTTCTGGATCTCGCGAAGCGGGATCGGGGCCTGGAAGCCGGCCTCTTCGAGCGCGCGGCGGATTTCCTGGTACAGGCTCCAGCGCAATTCCCAGTACTTGCCCGACTCGGCCCACACGCGCACGTTCACGGTGACGCCGTTTTCCTTGTAGTCGAACACCTTGACCTGAGGCGCCGGATCCTTCAACGCATCGGGACGCGCATCCACTATCTGCTGCAGCTTGGCGACCACCGCATCCAGATCGTCGCCATAACGCACCGGCACGGGGATATCCAGACGGCGCGTCTTGTTGCGGCTGTAGTTGGTGATGGTGGCGTTCCATACCGTGCTGTTGGGCAGCGTGAGATGAATGCCATCGCCCTGCACGAGACGCGTGAGAAACAGGCCCACCTCCTCGACCGTGCCGTCGGCGCCCGAACTGAGGGCGATGTATTCGCCGGCGCGGATGGGACGCAGGATCAGCAGCATGATGCCGGCCGCGATGTTCTGCAGCGTGCCCTGCAAGGCCAGGCCGACGGCAAGACCGGCGGCGCCCAGCACCGCGATCAGGCTGGCCGTCTGCACGCCAAAGCGCGCCAGCACCGCGATCACCGTGAAGATGCGTACCGCCCAGATCACGGTCGTGGAGAACATGGGAACGATCGTGGGATCGATCTTGGGCGACCGCGTGGCGGCCCGGCGGACCCAACCGCCCAGCAACGAAGACACCCACCAGCCGATGCCCAGGATAAGCAAGGCAACCAGCAGATTGATGCCCATGTCCATCAGCCTGGGCGCCCACAGATAGAACTCTTTTACGGCCTCATCCATGGAGGAACCTCCTGCGAAAAAAAATCGACGGAAGAATGTATCAGAAGCGGCTTGCGCAAAACGGCGCGGCGCCTGGCGGGAGTGTCAGGCTTTGTAAAGAGAACCGACCTGCAGCATAGGTCTTCCGGCGCCGGCAGGCAAAGCCGCGTTACGCAGGCACGATGCGAAAGTGGTTGTCCCAGGAGACATCGCGCGACGGCGGCAGGACCGGCTTTTCCCTGCCTTGAGCGTCGGTGCGGATCATCGCGCCCAAACCGCTCGTGACCAGAAAGCCGTCTTGCGCGGCGGGCGCGACGCCGCAGCCGTCGGCAAGCGCGGTGGTCCCCAGGCATTTGCCGCTGGCGGCATCCCAGTAGATCACCTGCCCGCCAACCGGGCTGGACGTGGCCACGATGCCGCCTGCGGCATCGACCGCGACGGAGCCGACGTAGTTGCGCATGTTGCGCAGCGTCTCGGGCGGTCCTTCGAACAGTTCAAGCGCCGCGCCGCGGCGGTGCCGTCCGACCAGCGCGGGCCGGTCGGCCGCCGGCCCCATGTATTGGCAACCGAACCACACCGCGCCATCGGCCGCCTGCGCCAGATGCCGGATCGACAGCCGATGCAGCGATGGCGCGAGCTCCACCTTTTCCAGCAGCTGGCCGGTGGCCGCGTCGATATACGCGAGCGACGGCCGCATGGTGTCCAGGTTCAATTCCAGCTTGCCGTAGTCTGGATGCGTCAGGATGCCGCCATTGGCCACGCATAGCGTCTTGCCGTCAGGCAGCAGCACGACTTCGTGCGGACCGATGCCGCCGGCGTCGAACTCGCCCACGCGCCGGTAATCGCCGCCCGGCGTGGCGTCGTACAGACCCAGCACGCCGCGCCCGGCCTCGAAGTCGTTTTCCGTGGCGGCCAGAAGCCGCCCGCCTTGCACGAACGCGCCGTGGCCGAAGAAGTGACGGTCGTCGGGCAGCGCCAGCGCCACCGGCTCGCCTCCGGTCAGCGAAAACCCCAGCGCGAAAAAGCCCGGCTGGCGGCCGAACACGACCGCGCGCCCAGCGGCGCCATCGATCGCAAAACTGTGCCCGCGGGCAGGCATCGGGATGGCCAGGCGGTCGCGGCCGGTCTCGTCCAGCACCACGGCCTCGTCGCGCCCGCCGCGCTTGCGCGCGGTCAGGTACAGCGGCCCGCCATCGGCTGGCATTGCGGCGCGCGCGGCGGCGGGCGGCAAGCCCAGCGCGGCGGCCAGCGCCAGGAACCGGCGCCGGTCAATCACCATCGAGCGCATTGAACCCAATGGTCACGCCCAGCGCAGGCGCCAGGTTCTCGTCAACGATGGCCTTGGCGTTCTTGAGCGTCAGCGATGCCAGCATGAGCAGACGGCGTCCCTCTTCACTGGCCAGCGCCGCATCCAGCGGCACCGGCACCTCGCGCAGCGTCTGCGCCGCGCTGGACAACTCGCTCCGCACCGACGCATCCATCCAGCCCTCGCCCGCCGGCAGCGGGTACGCGCCCGCCACATAGAACGCCTTGAGCGCATCCACGTTGGCGGCCAAGAGGCTGGTCGACAGATTGCTGCGCCAGAACGCCGCCCGCTTGGGCCGAGCGGCCTGCGGCGAATCGCCCAGCACCGGTACGATCTTGACGTCGCGCGCGAACTGCAGGCCGGTCGACAAGGCCTTCATGGCCTCGGCCGCCACCTCCTGCGAACTGCGGTACAGGTCGTTGCCCGGCTTGGGCGCGGCGAACTGGCGGCCGAACGCGCCCTGCGGGCTCCAGGCCTCGCCCACATCGCGCGAGATGCTCGCCACGTTGGACGCGATGGCCGTGGCATAGCCGCAGGCGTAGGCAAAACCAGGCGCGCCGGTCTGCTTGAGCAGATCCGGTTCGCCATAGAGCACATATTCCAGCGCGGGCAGGCCTTGCACCGCCACGCTGCGTCCGGCCAGCGCGCCGGGCTGGAGCAGCGCGTCGTCCTGGGCCGCGATCAGCGCCTGCACCTGGCGGGGCATCACGCCACGCGTATCGGGCCAGAACGCCAGCCGTTCGAAGCGGTTGGCCTGCACCAGCGGGCCGAAGCGCAGGATCTCGACACCGGACCACGCGTGCGCCAGCGTGCCGAAGGCATCGCCGACGCGCTTGGCGCCTGCCGCGTCAGGCTTGGAGCACCAGCCGCCCAGCGCCCCTTCCAGGGCCGCGGCGGCATCCGTCATCTTGGCCACCGCGGGCCGCGCGTAATCGCGCGCCAGGCGTTCACCCAGGTCGGCGGGCAAGGCGGCCTGCGCGGCAATCGGCGCAGACAGCGGTGCCGCCAGCATCAGCGCCACGGCCGCGGCGCGCTTGAACGGAAGGCGGACAGAACGGGCCATCACAGCGACTCCAGGAAGCGGATCAGGTCCGCGCGTTCGTCGGGCGTCATGTTCACGACGCGGTCGCGCGCGGGCTTAGCCGCGCCGCCGTGCCACAGCACGGCTTCCAGCAGCGTGCGGGCGCGCCCGTCATGCAGCCAGGTGGCGTTGGGATTGACGGTCTTGGTCAGGCCGATGCCCCACAGCGGCGGCGTGCGCCATTCTCGGCCGGTGGCCATGCCGTCGCTCACGCCGTCGGCAAGGTCGTCGCCCATGTCGTGCACCAGCATGTCGGTGTACGGCCAGATGAGCTGGAAGCGGTGTTCCGGCTGCTTGGCATTGCGGCTGGTCACGTACTTGGGCACGTGGCAAGCCACACAATTGGCCTCATAGAAGAGTTTCTTGCCGGCCAGCACGCGCGCGTCGTCCGCATCGCGCCGCTGCGGCACCGCCAGGTTCGTCGAATAGGTGGTGATGAAGTCCATCAGCTTGGCCGGCACTTCCTCCGGGCCGAAGCGCGGCTGCGCGCCATGCGGCATGTCCAGGCATTGCGGCTGCGCGGCGGTGCAGTCGCCGGAATGCTTGGGGAACATCGGCGTGGACAGGCCCATGTCATTGGAGAACGCCGCGGCGCTTTGCTGCTCGACCGTCGGCTGTCCGGCTTTCAGGTTGAAGCGGCCTAGCGCCCGCGCGCCGGTGCGCGCGTCGGTGACCCAGTTGGCCTTGCCGACGATGCCGTCGCGCTTGTCCGCGCCGATGTTCGCCAGGATGTCGGCCTCGTGGATCGATTCCAGCAGGCCCAGGCCGATCATCGGCGGCGCCAGCCGCGGCGAGATCTGCGTGTCCGCGCGCATGGGCCCGTAGCCCAGGTTCTCGATGCGGTAGGTGGGCTTCATCAGCGTGGCGGTCTCGCCGCCGCGCAGCGCGACCGGCACGGGTTCGTACTCGATCTCCATGCGGCCCTCGGCGGGCAGGCCCGCGACCGCGAAATTCTGAAGCTGCACGCCGTAGACGGGTTCCGGCAAGGCCGCGATCTCGCTGGCGCCCAGCTTGGGATGTCCCCGGTCCGCGCCTTGCGGCACGGCCAGGCGCAGCAGCAAGGCGACGGCGTCGGTGCGTTCCAGCGGATCGAAGCCCGGCACCGTGCCGCGGCCGTCCTTGGTGTGACAGGCCTGACAGGAGCGCGCATTGAAGAGCGGTCCCAGCCCGTCGGACGCCTGCGTGGACGCGGGCGCGGACACCCAGTCCTTGCGGAACAGACCGTTGCCGACCTGGAATTCCTGGCGGCCTTCAAAGCTCATGTTGGCCGACGGCTGAGAAAAGATGTCGGCGTTGATGAGCTTGTTGGTGGTGGCGGCGCCGGCCTGCATGGTCTCGAACGATTCGATCTTCGAGAAATCCTGCGTGGGCGCCGTGATGGCAGTGACGCGCTTCTGGTCTTCGGGCGTCAGGTCGTCACGCCCGCCGGAGGCGGCGGGCGCGGCGGCGGCGCCGGCATGGGCCGACGCCGCCAGTACGGCGGCTAATACGAGTTTCACTTGAATACGGCGTCAGGTTTGTCCAGGCTGTCGGAACCTTCGATGGCAACCTTGCCCAGTTCCAGCAACGTAATCACGCGCTCCAGGCTGCGCGTCTGCGCCACCAGGCTGTCGATGGCTGCCTGCACCACCGCGTTGCCCTCCTTGTTGCCGTCCGCGATCATCTGGTCATAGGTCTCGACCGTCTCGGCGCGGGTCTTCATGGCCTGCATGGCCGCGACCGTGGCGTCCAGCTTGGCGCGCACCTCGGCGTCCAGCTTGGGATCCTTGGCCTTGACCAGTTCCGACAGGCTCGCGCCCGACACGGTCTTGCCGTCGATGCGGGTGTACGAACCCAGATAGACATTGCGGATGCCGATCTGGTCGTAATAGTGCGAGTTGTGCGTGTTGTCCGAGAAGCAATCGTGCTCTTCCTCGGGATCGTGCAGCATCAGGCCCAGCTTCATGCGCTCGCCCGCCAGTTCGCCGTACGACAGGCTGCCCAGCCCGGTCAGCATGGCGATCAGGCCCGCCTTCGGATCCTCTTCTACGGCCTTGCGCGCGGCGCCGTCCTTCTTCCAGTTGCCCACCATTTCTTCCAGGTCGGTCACCAGCAGGTCCGTCACGGCCTTCAGGAATTCGATGCGGCGTTCGCAGTGGCCGCCGGTGCACTGCTTGGGATCGAAGTCGGTGTGCGGGCGGTTGCCGGAATGGCGCTCCTGCGGCGTGCCCTTGCGGTCCTTGGGCGCGGCGCCGGTGCCGTTCAGGTCCTGGCCCCACAGCAGGAATTCGATCGCGTGATAACCCGTGGCCACGTTGGCTTCGTTGCCGTCGGCCTCGTGCAGCACTTCGGACAGCAGTTCGGGCGTGATCTTGCTGACGTCGACCGTCTTGCCGCCCACCGAGATCTTGGAATTGGCGATGACGTTGACGGCGTAGAAGGCGTTCTCGTCATTCTCGGTGCCGTAGGACGCGTCGACATAGTCGATCAGGCCTTCATCCAGCGGCCAAGCGTTCACGCGGCCTTCCCAGTCGTCGACGATGGGGTTGCCGAAACGGTAGGCCTCGGTCTGCTGGTAGGGCACGCGCGCCACGATCCACGCTTCGCGCGCGGCCTTCAGGGTGTCGGCGCTGGGCTTGGCGACCAGCGCATTGATGGCCTCGCGCAGCTTCTTGGCTGCCGTGAGCGAATCCTCGTAGCCAGCCAGCGCCAGATCGGAATACGTGGCGACCACGGCCTTGGGTTCGACGGCGGCCATCGCCGTTCCGCCATACACCGCAGCAGCCAGCACCGCCCCCAAAAGCAACTTGCGCATCGAATCTCTCCCGTAATCCGGACGGCTCGCCCCCGCGGCGGACCGTTCCGGCTTGAATTTTGTGGATGCGAGTGTAAACAATTTTCGTTTGTTATTCAGGCCCTGTTCAGATAGCTGACAACTTTTTGAACAAAAAAAGTATGCTGCGGCAGGCCGCAAATGGTCTTGCCGGCCCTGCTTTTTCACTCTGGAATTCGCCCCATGGAATTGCGCCAACTCCGTTACTTCGTCCGCGTCGCCGAACTGGGCAGCATTGGCCGGGCCGCGCGAGACCTGGGCGTGGTGGCCTCGGCGCTCAGCCAGCAGATCAGCCGGCTGGAAAGCGAGCTGGCCACGCGGCTGCTCACGCGCAGCACCACGGGCGTGACCACCACGCCCGCCGGCGCGGCCTTCCTGCGGCAGGCGCAGCTGACGCTGCGGCATGCGGAAAGCGCCATTGCGGCCGCGCGCGAGGCGCGGTTGGCCGGCACGGTCAGCGTCGGTTTCGCGCCCACCACCGCGTCGCTGCTGGCGCGTCCGTTCTATGCCGCCATGACCGAGCGCTATCCCAACGTGCGGCTGCATCTGGTCGAGGGCCTGTCGGGCAACCTGGGCGACCTGCTCAACGCCCGCCGGCTGGATCTGGCCGTCCTATTTCAGAACGACAGCGCGCAAGGCCGCAGCGTGGTGCCGGTGCTGGACGAACGCCTGTTCCTGCTGGCCCCGCGCGGCATGATGGAGCGTCCCGATGGCGAACCCGTCCGCATGGCCGATCTGGCGGGGCTGCCGCTGGCCGTCACCAGCAAGGCGCACGGGCTGCGCGCGTGGGTCGAGGCGGCTTTCGAGCGGGCCGGCATCGAGCCCTGGATCGGCGTCGAGGTCGACGGCCTGACCACGTTGATGGACCTGGTTCAGGCCCATCCGATCGCGACGATCCAGCCCGGCGCTGCCGTGGCCCGCGTCGAAACCGGGCTGCTCAGCATGCACCCCATCGACGACCCATATCTTTTTCGCCGCAACCAGATCTACTGCATCAGCGACGACGAACTATCGCCCGCGGCCCTGGCCGCGCGCGTGGTGCTGCTGGACGCCATGCGCGCCCTGGTCCGGCACGGCGGCTGGCCAGGCGCCACCCTTCTCGATTCGTGATGCCCCCATACGCTTAGGATCCCTAGGCGGTCGGTTTTCTAGAAGATAAATTGATCCACATCAAGTCGCGGCAGCGTGCCGCGGCGATTTACCTTCACGAAATCCGATGACCACTACTCCGAATCGCCCCGGCCGGCTGGGCATTTCCTCCATGCGCCCCCACTGCTCCGACGCCGAGTGGCAAGCCCGCGTGGACCTGGCGGCCTGTTACCGGCTGGTCGAGCTTTACGGCATGGCCGACATGATGGCCAACCACATCTCGGCCCGCGTGCCCGGCGAGGACAACGCGTTCCTCATCAACCCCTACGGCATGATGTACGAGGAGATCACGGCCTCCAGCCTCATCAAGGTCGACCTGGACGGCACCATCCTGTCCAAGCCCGACTTCGGCGATCTGAACTACGGCATCAACAAGGCCGGCTATGTGATCCACAGCGCGGTGCATGCCCACCGCCACGAGGTGGACTGCGTCATCCACACCCACAGTTGGGCGTCGATGGCCGTGTCGTCGCTGGAATGCGGCCTGTTGCCGCTGACGCAGACCGCCATGCGATTTCTGAAGATCTGCTACCACGATTACCAGGGCGTGGTGCTGGGCACCGACGAGCAGGCCTCGCTGCTGGCCGATCTGGGCCAGGGCGAGGCGCTGATCCTGCGCAATCACGGCGCGCTGACCGTGGGCCGCACCGTGGGCGAGGCCTTCAACTGGATGCACCGCCTGGAACTGGCCTGCCGTTCGCAACTGGCGGCCATGGCAACGGGCGCTCGGCTTCAGCCCGTGCCGCAACCGGTGCTGGAAGAAACCTGGAACAACTACCAGCCTGGCACCCGGCGCCCCTACGGCGTCATGGAGTGGCCCGCGCTCTTGCGCAAGCTGGACCGGATCGATCCCGGTTACCGCGACTGACCATCCGATTTTTCAGCGTCCCGGCCGGCGTGGCGGCACGGGGCCCTCATCACACGACAACGACCACGCGAGGAGACATCATGAAAACTGCCCAAGCCCTGCTCGCTTGCGCGGCGCTGGCGGGCGCCTGTACCGCGCCCGCCGCCAGCGCCGCCGGC
Source organism: Achromobacter mucicolens (assembly GCF_029866465.1). NCBI lineage: Bacteria > Pseudomonadati > Pseudomonadota > Betaproteobacteria > Burkholderiales > Alcaligenaceae > Achromobacter > Achromobacter mucicolens. The sequence goes on from NZ_CP123364.1 coordinate 3,785,954, forward strand.
TATCCCGACCGGCCGGTCAAGGTCATCGTGGCCTTCTCGCCCGGCGGGACCACCGACACGCTCACCCGCAGCGTCACGAACACGCTCACGCAGAAGCTGGGCCAGCCCTTCGTCGTGGAAAACAAACCCGGCGCGGGCGGCAACATCGGCACCGAGTACGTGGTGCGCGCCGCGCCCGACGGCCACACGCTGATCGTGAACTCGGTCGGTCCCATCGCCGTCAATCCGTCGCTGAACAAGCTGTCCTACGATCCGCTCACCGACCTGGTGCCGATGGTGCAGATCGCGACCGTTCCCAACGTGCTGGTCGTGCCGCCGTCCTCGCCCGCCAAGGACATCCAGGGCTTTCTGAAATACGTGAAGTCCGCGCGCGATCTGAACTACAGCTCCACCGGCGTGGGCACCTCGTCGCACCTGTCCAGCTACATGCTGATGGACGAACTGAAGGTCAACGCCACCCACGTGCCGTACAAGGGCGCGGACGCCGTGAACGACCTGCTGGCCGGCCGCATCGACTTCATGTTCGCAACCATTCCGTCGGTGATCGGGCACATCCGCGCCGGCAAGCTGCGCGCGCTGGCGGTCAGCACGCAGCAACGGTCCGCCACCTTGCCCGAGCTGCCGACCATCGCCGAGTCCGGCTATCCGGGTTTTGACGCGGGTTCGTGGTTCGGCTTCTTCGCCCCCAAGGGCACGCCGCAGCAGGTGGTCGATCTGGTCAACCGCGAAGTCAACGCGACGCTGCCCGCCTTGAACGAGCAGATGCTGCGTGAAGGCGCCGAGCCGGTCGGCGGCACGCCGGCGCAGTTCGCCACCTTCATCAAGCGCGAACACGACAAGTGGGCCGTGCTGGTCAAGAAGTTCGATCCGCAGGCGCATTGACGCGCTGGGCCGCAAGCGGCAAGCCGCTAGGCGAGGTCCGCCGCCTCCAGCTTCCACCCCAGCGCGTACCACCACGCTGTGGCGGGATCGGCATCAAACGCCGCGGCGGCGCCATCGCGCAAGGTTCGCGCCGCGGCTGGCGTGCTGGCCTCGACAACAAACAGGGGGAGACAGCACGCGGCCGCTGGCGGACTCTCGCGGCAGCGGGGTGCTGAGCGCCGCGTCGGGCACCAGCAGACAAGACCGCACGAAGCCGTCGACCTCACGCAATTCGGCGCCGGCATTACGCGCCCGTGCCACCGGCGCACCCGCACTGCCCACCGGCAAGGGCAGCACCACAAGCTGGCTGCCGCTGCCCGCGCCGGTCACCGCTTCCACCGCGCACACGCGACGCATCGGATCGCGCATGCGGTCCAGGTTGGTCACCGACCAGGCGGTCTGGCGCTCGAACGCGGCGCGGTAATCCGCCGTGGTGAACGCGCCCAGCGACTGGGTGCGGTACAGGCCCAGATACTTGCGCCCACCCTGCACGGACACATAGCGCGCGCCCGACAGGAAGCCGGGAATACGCACGCGTTCCTCGACATGCTCGCGGTCGTACCAGCGGTTGAAATCGGGTTCATCGGCGGGATCGACGTCGGTTGCGACGAAAAGCAGCCCGTTGGGCACAAGCGGGAATTCGGAATCAGGCGTCATGGCGTCAGAGGGTCGGGATGAGCAAGGCCTCATCTTCGGGCGCAGGCCGCCGCGCGGCAAACCAATAAATCTTGCGCCCGGCAACAGAATTACTGAAAGCGATCCGGGGTTTTCACCCTTGCCAACGGGCCGGTTCGGCCTGCGGGGCCACCACCGCGGCCGTGAACTGATCCGACGCGCGGCAGGCCAGCTCGGCAACCAGCCGGATGGCGTCGGACCCGCCGCTTTCCAGGTAGCTCACCACCAGCAGCTGCGGCGGCGCCGGCAGATCGGTGCGGATCACCTGGATCTCGCCGCGCGCGACGTATTCGTAGATGGGCGGCAACGGCACAAGCGCGCGGCCGAACCCGCTGCGCACCAGCCGCGCCAGCGCCGAGATCGAGCTGACGAAATGCACCTTGCCTTGCGGCATGCCCACCTCGCGGTACAGCGCCTTGAGCGCCTCGTGCGGCTGCGAGCCCGGGCTCATCGTCAAAACCGGCTCGCCCAGCAGGTCATGCACCGTCATGGCGTCTTCACCCCCCGCCGGCCCGACCCAGCCCATTTCCATGGGCAGGCACGGCATGCTGATGATGCCCGTGTCGTTCAGCACATCCGTCTGGAACGCGATGTCCAGCGTGCCTTCGCGCAGGCCGCGATGCAGGGCGCGCGTGGTTTCCGACGTGAGCTGCACCTCGATGCCCGGATACGTCGATCGCAGGTTCGTCAGAAAACCGATCAGCCACGTATGCACGACGGTTTCGATCGCACCGATGCGCACCAGACCGGCGACCTCGTCGCCCCGCTTGCCCAGCGACAGGATCTGCTGGCGGATCTCGAGCAGGCGCTCGCCGTAGTCCAGCAGCCGTGTGCCGACCGCGGTCAGCTTCAGCTCCTTGGCGTCGCGTTCGAACAGGCGCGCGCCGATGTCTTCTTCCAGCGACGCGACGCGGTTTGCCACCGCCGCCTGCGTGATGTGCAGGCGGTCGCTGGCGGCGCGGAAACTGCCCAGCCGGGCGGACCACAGAAAGGCTTCGACAAAACGCGTGTTCATGGGCCAGATGCTACTGCCATCCCGGCGGGCGCGCGCATGCCCGCCCGCGCGGCAAGCCGCTATGTCCCCTTATGTGGTGCGCCTTGCACCATCTTGGTTCACGGCGGGCACCAGCCTGAAGCGGCAAGCGGGCGCGCCACGGGGCAAACCTTCCGGCGCACAACCTGGCACGGGTATTGCTTGATGACTGGTATGCAAGCTTGTCTACAAGCGCCCCCTCTCAAGCAGCCCAGGAGCCCCACATGATCAATCGCAACGCACCCTACGCCTTCAACGCCACCCGCCGCCGCCTGATCCAGGGCGCCGCCATGGGTGCCGCGGCGCTCGCCGCCCCGGCGCTGGTGCGCGCGCAATCGGGCCCGGTCATTCGCATCGGCTTCTGGCCCGTGGCCGCCGGCCTGCCGTTCTACGCCGCCATCGAGAAAGGCTACTTCAAGGAAGCGGGCCTGAACGTCGAGGCGCTGAAGTTCGCCGGCGCGCAGCAGGTCATGGAAGCCATGCTCGCGGGCCGTGCCGACGGCAGCGCCAACGGCACGGGTTCGGCCAACCTGGCCATCGGCGAGATCGCCTCGCCCGGCCTGTTCAAGATTTTTGCGTCCAACCCCAGCAACGTAAAGAACGTGCTGGACGAGTTCATCGTCGCGAAAGACAGTCCCATCAAATCCATCGCAGACCTCAAGGGGAAAAAGGTCGGTTCTGGTCCCGGCATCCAGAATTCCACGCTGGCCAAGGCAGTACTGGAGCGCGCCGGCGCAACCGGAGCAACCGTGGTCGAGTTGGCGATCAGCCAGCACGTCGCCGCGGTTGCCGCCGGCCAGTTGGATGCGTGCTACACGCTTGAACCCACGGGCACGGTGGGCCGCCTGAACGGCACGACCCGCGTGCTGGAAACGGGCGTGATCGCCAAATACGTGCTGGGCGATCCCATGGCGCCGTGGTTCGGCGGCTCGGCCTCGCTCACCACCGCCTTCCTGAAAAAGCATCCCGAGGAAAGCAAGAAATTCATCGCCGCGTACGCGCGCGGCATCGAACTGATCCGCACCAACCCCGCCGAGGCGCGCCCCTTCCTGAAGGGCTACACCGCCATCGAAGGTCCGATGACCGAGGAAGTGCCGCTGGCCGCCTACACGCTGCATAACGAGTTCACGCCCAGCGACGTGCAGTACTTCCAGAAGTTCTTCGACCTCTTCACCGACAAGGGCATCTTCGCGCAAAAGGTCGACGTCTCGACCATGCTTTACAAGGGCTGATCCATGACCGCGACCACGGCTACGGGCGCCACGCCCGCCCCTTCCACGGCCTCCAGCACCGCGCCGCCCAAGGCGCAGCCGGGCATGTCCAAACCGCCGCGCAAGTTCAACAGCGCGCGCCTGCTTCCCCTGATCGGCCCGCTTGCGCTGTTCATCGTGTGGGACCTGGTGGTACGGCTGCAGCTGGTCAGCCCCGTGCTGCTGCCCACGCCCAGCGCCACCATCGTGGCGCTGGTCAAGGGCATGGCGGGCGGCCCGCTGCTGGCCGACTTCCTGTCCTCGCTAAACCGCACGGTCCAGGCCTTTCTGATCGCCGGCGTGATTGGCGTGCCGCTGGGCGTGCTGCTGGGCAGCAATGAAAAGGCCTACCGCAGCGTCGAGTTCCTGGTGGACTTCTTCCGCTCCACACCGTCCTCCGCGCTGATCCCGCTGTTCCTGATGATCTTCGGCGTGACCGACATGAACAAGATCGCCATCGCCGCCTTCGCGGCCGTGCTGGTGATCCTGTTCAACAGCGCCTACGGCGTCATCAACGCCCGCAAGCAGCGGGTGATGGCCGCGCGCGTGATGGGCGCATCGCGCTGGCAGATCTTCAAGGACGTGCTGATCTGGGAAAGCCTGCAGCCCACCTTCGTCGGCCTGCGCAGCGGCGTGTCGATGGCGCTGGTCATCGTGATCGTGGCCGAGATGTTCATCGGCTCGGACAGCGGCCTGGGCAACCGGATCATCAATGCGCAGCAGGTGCTGAACGTGCGCGAGATGTACGCCGCGATCCTGGCGGCCGGCGCGCTGGGCTATGTGCTCAACATTCTCTTTCTCGTGCTGGAAAAGCGCGTGGTTCACTGGAGCGGCCGATAATGTCCACCGTCATCAATCCCGCCATCGCCCCCGGACCGGCCGCCGCGCCTTTTCAACCGGGCCCGCTGGGCACGCACATCACCATCCGCGGCCTGACCAAGTATTTCGCCGGCTGGCCGCTGTATGAAGACTTCAACCTGGACATTCCCAAGGGCAAGATCGTCTCGGTCTTCGGTCCCAACGGCTGCGGCAAGTCCACGCTGATCAACATGATCGCGGGCCTCATCCCGATCGATGCCGGCGAGATCCTGTTCGACGGCAAATCGCTGGCGCAGACCAAGATCGGCTACGTGTTCCAGAACTACCGTGAAGCCATGTTCCCGTGGCTGCGCACCATCGACAACATCGCCTATCCGCTGCGGCTGGAGGGCCGCAGCAAGGCCCAGGTCGACGCGCGCGTCGAGGAACTGGTGGCCTCGTTCGACGTGAAGTTCGATCTGAACCGCTATCCCTACGAACTTTCCGGCGGCCAGCAGCAGACCGCCTCGATCATGCGCGCGCTGGCGCCCGGGCCCGAGGTGCTGTTCCTGGACGAACCGTTTTCGGCGCTCGACTTCGAGATGACGCTGTTCATCCGCGAGAAGCTGCAGGAAGTCTTCTTGCAGACCGGCACCACCATGCTGCTGGTCTCGCATGACCTGGAGGAAGCCGTGTACCTGGCCGACCAGGTGCTGCTCCTGACCAAGCGCCCCACGCGGGTCGCCGAGATCCTGGACTACACGGATGCGCGCCCTCGCACGGTCGAGACGCTGTCCGAGCCCAGCTTCATCCAGATGAAGAAACTGAGCCTGGAGATCTTCCAGCGCGAAGTGCGCAAGTAACCCACGCCATCACCGGGAGCATCCGCCATGACACAGGAAACCATCGACCAATACGTGCGCAGCGCGCTGGCGCTGTCGGGGTATGCGCTGCGCGAGTCCGCCACCGAGCAGGTGGCACAGCAGTTCGCCCGCATCCACGACATCGCCGCCGCGTTTGCCGACGAGCCGCTGCCGGTGGAACTGGAATCGGCCTCGGTGTTCCGCCCGTGACCGGCCCCGCTCACGATATCGCCCGCCAGGTGCGCAGCGGCGAACGCAGCGCCGTGGCGGTGCTGGACGCCACCCTCGCCCGCGTGCGCGAGCGCGATCCCCGCTACAACTGCTTCACGGCCCTGACGGAAAGCCGCGCGCGGCAGGAAGCGCTGGCCATCGATGCGCGCCGGGCGCGCGGCGACACGCTGCCGCCGCTGGCCGGGGTGCCTTACGCCGTGAAGAACCTCTTTGATGTCGCCGACGAGGTCACGCTGGCCGGCGGACGCGTCAACGCGTCCAATCCCCCTGCCAGCCGCGATGCGGTGCTGGTGGCGCGGATGCGCGAGGCGGGCGCCGTGCTGATCGGCGCGCTCAACATGGATGAGCACGCCTACGGCTTCACCACGGAAAACACGCATTACGGCGCGTGCCGCAACCCGCACGACACGGCCCGCATCGCGGGCGGCTCGTCCGGCGGCAGCGCTGCTGCCGTGGCCGGCGGTCTGGTGCCGCTGACCCTGGGGTCGGACACCAACGGCTCGATCCGCGTGCCGGCTTCGCTATGCGGCGTCTTCGGCCTGAAGCCCACCTTCGGCCGCCTGCCGCGCACCGGTTCCTTCCCCTTTGTCGGCAGCCTGGATCACCTGGGGCCCTTCGCGGCCAGCGTCAGCGATCTGGCCGCGGCCTACGACGCGTTGCAAGGCCCGGACGAGTCCGACGTCGCCTGCGCGCAGCGCCCCGCCACGCCCGCGTTGCCGGCCCTCTCCGAGAGCGCGGGCGAGCTGCGCGTCGGAGTGCTGGGCGGCCACTTTTCGGAATGGGCGGGGCCACAGGCGCGCCGCGCCGTTGAGATTGCCGCGCGCGCGCTGGGCGCCACCGATGAGGTCGACTTTGCCGCCGCGGCGCAGGCCCGCGCCGCCGCCTTCGTCATCACCGCGGCCGAAGGCGGAGCGCTGCACCGCCGCCGGCTCGTCACGCACTACGACTACTACGAACCGCATTCGCGCGACCGCCTGGTGGCCGGCAGCCTCATCCCTGCGGCCTGGGTGCAACAGGCGCAGCGCGTGCGCCATCGCGCCTATCTCGAAGCGCTGGCGCTTTTCAAACACTACGACGTCCTCATCGCCCCGGCCACGCCCGTCAGCGCCACGCCCATCGGCGCGGACTGGCTGACGCTGGCGGGCAAGCAACTGCCGGCCCGCGCCAGCATGGGCCTGCTGACGCAACCGATTTCCGCCATCGGCCTGCCGGTCTGCACCGCGCCCACATGGCCGGAGCAGGACGAGGACGGCCATCTGCCGCTGGGTGTGCAGCTTATCGCCGCCCCGTGGCGCGAGATCGACTGCCTGCGCGCAGCCCATGCGCTGGAACAAGCCGGCGCAGCTCGCGTCCGGCCAGTCTGACGCCCATTCCGCCCCACCACCCGCAACGCCTGGAGCCTCGACATGGACACCGCCTTCGCCGCCATCGACATGCCGCGCACGCTGGCCGACTCCGCGTACACCACGCTCAAGCGCGACATCCTGGATTTCCGCCTGGCCCCGGGCGACCGCTTCACCGAGACCGAGATCGCCGACCGCCTGCAGGTCAGCCGCACGCCCGTGCGCGAGGCGTTGTTCCGGCTGGAGCGGGAAGGCTATCTAGAGGTGCGCCAGCGCAATGGATGGCTGGTCAAGCCGCTGGATTTCGAAACGCTGGATCATTTCTATGAGCTGCGCAGCGTGCTGGAAGCGGCCGCGGTGCATGCGCTGTGCGCGCCGGACCAGTCGCCCGATCCGCTGCTGGCGCTGCGCCCGCTTGCCGAGACGTGGCTGGTGGACGAAAGCGAGCGTTCGAGCGATTGCGAATGGCTGGCGGATCTGGATGAGCGCTTTCACGTCGAGCTGGTGGCGGCCGCCGGCAACCCGGAGATCGCGCGCGTGCACCGCGCCGCCACCGAGCGAATCCGCATCGTGCGGCGGCTGGATTTCACCCAGCCCGACCGCATCGGCACCACGTACCGGGAACACGCCGCGATCTTGTCGGCCATCCTGGCGCGCGATGCCGCAGGCGCGGCAGACCTGTTGCGCGCGCATATCCAGGACAGCCAGAACGCCGTGCGCAAGATCACGCTGCACCGGCTGTACTCGACCCGCCGCGCCAAGGCCGCGTGAAGCTGAAGAACGCCGCCGCGCCCGGCGCACGGCTCAGCGCCCCCGCAGCCTCAGCCGGCGCGCAGCCAGCGATGCAGCACGCGCGAGATGAATGGAATACAGAAGAACACCATGATGGGCGTAAGTATCACGCTCGTGATCAGAACGCGCCAGAACACCGGCAGGATGTTCAAGTGTTCGCTCACCAGCATCGAGAACACCAGCAGCACCGGAAAGTAGGCCAGCCAGATGCTGATCGCCTGCTTCCAGCGCGGCGGCGTGCTGGCCTTGGGCGCAAACCAGCCTTCCGTGCCCTTCACGCGATGCTCGTGGCTCGCCCGCACCAGGCTCGCGCCGCGCTCCAGCCACATGCGGCGTGGCAGGGATTTCTCCCACCGGTTCAGGCTCGCCTCGTCCGTGAAGCGCAGCAAGATCTGATATTCGTCGCCGCCTTCGGGCGGCTGCAGCACGCCAGATCCCAGAAACCCCGGGAAGCCCGCCGCCAGGATTTCGCCCTGGCGCATCCAGGACAGGAAATCGCTATAGCGTTCGGGCGCGATGTGCCGCGTCACCATCATGGTGACCGGAACGGAAACGGCGGATGCGGACATGGTGATACTCCTGGGGCAGCGTGCAGCGTGTTATGCACGTTAACCCTAGCAAACGGCGTGCCAGCCTTGCAGCGCAGCAATCCCGCCTTGCGAGGGCTTCCGCGGTCTGGCGCGTGGATATTTGCGCACCGCAACACACCCCATATTGGTGATTACCCCTACTTCACGCACCAAGCTGGTGCATACCGGAGATAAGCAGCAATGGACATCAATCTGCCCGACGTCGTGGCCGAGGTCACCGCGGTTGTCGAACGCTACGAAGTGGCGCTGGTTTCCAACGACGTGGAGGTGCTGGACGCCTTATTCTGGAACAGTCCGCATACCCTGCGTTACGGCGCCGGCGAAAACCTCTACGGTTACGACGAGATTCGCGCCTTCCGCGCACAGCGTTCGCCGCAAGGCCTGGCAAGACAGGTCCTGCGCACCGCCATCACCACCTATGGCCGGGACTTCGCCACCGCCAACCTGGAATTCCAGCGCGACGGCAGCACCCGCACCGGACGCCAGAGCCAGACATGGATGCGTACCCCCGAAGGCTGGCGCGTCGTGGCCGCCCATGTCAGCCTGATGACGTGACATCGTCGATCGCCCGCGTACCGTCAAGACGCGTGGGCCCTGCGGGCATCAGGCCGACATTGCCAAACGCCATGTGAATATTCGCAAACGGCATTGAGCCCGGACTTCTGCAGGTCTACACTGGCCGTTCCCTTTTCCTTGTTGGAGCCCCTGCTCATGAGCACATACAAGATTGCGGTTTTCGTCGGAAGCCTGCGCGCCGCCTCGATCAATCTGCGCGTGGCGCGTGCGCTGGAAAAGCTGGTTCCGGCCGACTTCAAGTTCGAGTATGTGAGCCTGGGCGACATCCCGCTCTACAACCAGGACAACGAAAACAACCTGCCCGCCCCCGCCGCCAAGCTCAAGCAGCAGATCGCCGACGCGCAGGGCATCCTGTTCGTGTCTCCTGAGCACAACCGCTCGGTCCCGGCCGCCATCAAGAACGCCATCGACTGGGGTTCGCGCCCGTGGGGCCAGAACTCGTGGACCGGCAAGGCCGTCGGCATCCTGGGCGCATCGCCCAGCGCCGCGGGCACGGCCATGATGCAGCAACACCTGCGCAACATCCTGGCCGCCGAAGGCGCCAACGCGCTCACCACACCGGAAGTCTTCCTGCAGTATTCCGAAGGCCTCGTCGACGACCAGTTCACCATCACCAACGAAGGCACCCGCAAGTTCCTGCAGGGCTGGGTGGACCGCTACGTCGACTGGATCAAGAAAATGAACGCCTGATCTGCCGCCGACGCCGGCCACGCCCCGCGCGTGCCGGCGCCGATCGCCCGATCTACCTCCGGGCGATCAAGCCCCTCGATGCGTCGAGGGGCTTTTTTATGGTTGGGTGCCAGCCACCATCGCATCTTCCGGCTCGCCCCCACTTATCCCCTCCAACTGTGGAGAAAGGTGAGGACAGCCTTGGGGCAGATCAAAAATTCCCTGTCTCGCCAAGCACTTGCGATGCGCGATCAATAAATGCGCAATCATCCTTATGGACGATTTCTGGCGGAGTTATCCCCGGTTTTCGGCGCTGTGGGGACCGTCATGGCGACGGCGCACGCCCCAGTGTGGATTTGTCCCCGCCTTCTGTGGACAAGGATGAGGACAGTATGAGGGCAGGTGGAAAATCCTGTTTCATATCAATGCCCTGCAGAGCGTGGTCAAGAAAGGCCCAAACGCGGTTTAACCGTGCCGGGGTTGTCCCCGCCAAATGTGGATAAGCCTGAGGACAGTCTGCGGGTACTCTGCCAAAAGCCTTGCAGATCATCGACTTGCAGGGTGCGGGCAAGAATCGCTCACCGTGCCGCCGCCGCAGCGCGCGGGATGAGGATGAGATGGGACGGTGGACAAGCGGACAGGCTTGTCCCCATGGAATGTGGACAAGCCTATGAACAGTCGCACAACAAGTACAGAAACTCGTTATGCGACAGTGACTTGCGAGGCGTGGTCAAGCAATGACCAGCGGCGGGATCAGGAATCGCCTTCCAGCCGCATGCCGATCTTCAACCCTACCTGCCAGTGCGCCACCTTGCCGTCCTTGATGTGGCCGCGCACTTCGGTCACCTCGAACCAATCCAGGTTGCGCAAGGTTTCGGACGCGCGCTCGATGGCTTTCGCGATCGCATCGTCGGTGGACTTGGTGGAAGAGCCCACCAACTCGATCTGCTTGTAGACATGATTCGACATAGCTCGTCTCCGCATAGGGGGTGAGTCGTGAATCGTCGGTGCTTTCGCCGTGTTCCGGCGCTTACGACCGGCAATCCATTCGAACACACAGGATACCTGCGCAGCGATAGCCTAGTGTTACGAGTTCCGTCGCGCGGTCTCGACCGGCGACGGAATCGCTTTTGCAATACGAAGCAAAGGAGACCACCATGCCTGAACGAAAGACCATCGAGCGCGCGAAGCGGGACAAGCGCGAAGGCAAATCAGCATCGACCCAAGCCGGCGAATTCGTGCGCGAGGAAATCGACAATGTGCGCGAGGGCAAGCATGGCGTGCGATCCAGCAAGCAGGCGATCGCAATTGGCCTGTCCAAGGCACGCCGCGCCGGGGTGAAGCTGGGTACGCCCAAGAACGCCAGCGCCGAGACCAAACGCAAGGCAGCGCAGGACACCCGCGCGGCGCACGACGGCCATGCCAAGTCGAGCACGCGCTCCAAGGCCACGACCAACGCCCTGAAGAAGGAAAGCACCAAGCCCGCGTCGAAGTCCGCGCTGTCACGCAACGCGACCAAGACGGCCAGCAAGCGCACGGCTGCCGACCGCTCGGCCGCCGCGCGCAAGGCAGCAGCAACCAAGGGTGCGGCTGGCCGCTCAGCCGCTGCCAAGAAGGCGGCACGCACGCGTGCAGCGAACAAGCAGGCCGCAGGCGGGCATCATGCGGCGCATTGATATGGCGCACTGACAAGGCCAACGGATGCGGCGTGGCGATACCGCAGCAATTCCTAAACGTGCGGCTAGCCCGCCTCGAACGCCTTGAACCGTTCCTGCAGAAATTCCCGCAAGCGCCGCACCGCGGGCGATAGCAGCATGCGATGCACGCACAGCAGATAGAGCGGCGACGGCTCGCTGCCATAGCCGGCAAGCAGCTCGACCAGCCGGCCCGCGCGCAAGTCGCTCAGCACGTCGTAGCGCGATTTGTACGCGATGCCGTGCCCAGCCAGCGCCCAACGCCGCACCAGGTCACCGTCGTCGCCCACGCGATCGCCTTTGACGGGAATGGTGAGGCTGGTCCCCTCATGCTCGAAAGTCCAGCGATCGTGCAGCGTTTCGCCCAGCACGAACGACAGGCAGTTGTGGCGGCGCAGGTCCGCCGGCGTTTGCGGCACGCCGTGCCGCGCAAGGTACGCGGGCGCCGCGCATACGACACGCCGGTTGTGTTCGGATAGCGGCAGTGCGACCAGGCTGGAATCGTTCGGCGTGCCGTAACGCACGGCGATGTCGACCGGTTGCCGGTACAGGTCCGCCAGCCGGTCGCTGATGCGTAGCTGGAAGTTGACGCGCGGGTGCTGGCGCTGGAACTCGTCCAGCCACGGCAGCAGCACGTGGCGGCCCAGGTCGGACGGGATCGATACCGACAAGGTGCCGGCAATGTCCGTCTTGTCGCGCGCCATTGCGTTCTTGCCGGCTTCCAGGGTGGATAGCGCCGAGCGCGCATATTCCAGGTAGCGTTCGCCATCGCTGGTCAAACGCAGGCTACGTGTCGAGCGCACGAAAAGCCGCGTTTCCAACGCCTCTTCCAGCCGCTTGAGCGCGGCGCTGGCCACCGCCGGCGTCAGGTCGAGCTCACGCGAGGCGGCGGAGAAGCTGCCCAGATCCGACGCGGCGACAAAGATCTTCAAATCCTCGAATCGGACCAATTCGGCCTCATTTTCAAAAATTTATTGAAACTGCCTGCGATGCTAGCCCGTTTTTCACCGGTGCGGAGTGGGTAATCATGCATTCATTCCCCCGACACGCAAGGAGTCCCCGCATGAAAATCGAACTGATCGGCAAGAAGGCGCTTGTCACCGGATCGTCCGGTGGCATTGGGCTGGCGATTGCCATTGGACTGGCCGAGGCCGGCGCGCAGGTCGTCCTTCATGGCCGAAACGCAACCAAGCTTGCGCAGGCCGCCCAGGCCGTCGCGCAGCAAGTTGCAGGCGCCCAGGTCACGACCGTGCAGGCGGACCTGGCCACCGCGGACGGCGCCGCCTCGGTATGCGCCGCGCATCCCGACGTGGACATCCTGGTCAACAATGCCGGCACCTTCACGCCCAAGTCCTTCACCGAAATCACCGACGACGACTGGCAGTCCATGATGGACACCAACGTCATGAGCGGCATCCGGCTGTCGCGCTACTACCTGCCGCGCATGCTGGCCGCCAACTGGGGCCGAATCGTGTTCATTTCCAGCGAATCCGCCGTGCAGATCCCGGCCGAGATGATCCACTACGGCGTCAGCAAGACCGCCCAGCTCGCGGTCTCGCGCGGCCTGGCCGAGCTGACCGCCGGCACCAACGTCACCGTCAACGCCGTGCTGCCCGGCCCCACGCGTTCCGACGGGGTCGCCGACTTCTTCGCGCAAATGGCCAAGGAGCAAGGCGTCTCGCAAGCGCAGATGGAGCAGGACTTCATCGCCCAGCATCGCCCCACCTCGCTGCTGCGCCGGCTGGCCACCGTGCAAGAAGTGGCCAACATGGTCGTCTACGCCTGCTCGACCCAAGCGTCGGCCACCAACGGCGCGGCCCTGCGCGTGGACGGCGGCGTGGTCCGCTCCATCATCTGAACCCCTGAACCGCCGGACGCTCCCGCCATGAAAGCCATTGCCTACTTCAAGAACCTGCCCGCCGACAACGCCGATGCCCTGCAGGACATCACCGCCCCCGAACCCGTGCCGGGCGACCACGACCTGCTGGTGGACGTGCATGCCATCTCGGTCAACCCCGTGGACGTCAAGATCCGCGCCAACCGCAAGCCCAAGGACGGCCAGCCCGAAATCATCGGCTGGGACGCCGCCGGCATCGTGCGCGCGGTCGGCGCGCGCACCAGCCTTTTCAAGCCGGGCGACCGCGTCTGGTATGCCGGCGCCCTGACCCGTCCGGGCGCCAACAGCGAACGCCATGTCGTGGACGAGCGCATCGTCGGCCACATGCCCAAGAGCCTGGATTTTGCGCAGGCGGCCGCCCTGCCCCTGACCACGATCACCGCCTGGGAACTGTTGTTCGACCGCCTGCGGGTGCTGGACAACGCCGCGCCCAGCCAGCGCAGCCTGCTCGTCATCGGGGCGGCAGGCGGGGTTGGCTCGATCCTGGTGCAGTTGGCGCGACAGCTCACGGGCCTGACCGTGATCGGCACGGCTTCGCGACCCGAGACCCAGGCTTGGGTACGCGACCTGGGCGCGCATCACGTCATCGATCACACCCAACCGCTGGCCGGCGAACTCAAGCGCATCGGCTTTGACAATGTGAGCTATATCGCCGGCCTGACGCACACGGACACGCATTTCCCGCAGATGGCCGAAGCGATTGCGCCGCAGGGCAAGATTGCCCTGATCGACGACCCGGCCGCGATCGATGTGCGGCTGCTCAAGGGCAAGTCAGCCTCGCTGCATTGGGAATTCATGTTTGCCCGGCCGCTGCACAACACGCCCGACCTCATCGCGCAGCACGAGTTGCTGAACCAGGCTGCCCGCCTGATCGACAACGGCACGCTGCGCACCACGCTGGGCGAGCACTACGGCAAGATCAACGCCGAAAACCTGCGCCGCGCCCACGCCTTCATCGAAAGCGGCAAGGCGCGCGGCAAGATCGTGCTGGAGGGGTTCTAGAAACGCGGCGATCCCGAACGGGATCGCGTGCGCCGGCGCGCCGCGCCGGGCGCGATCAGGCCAATCAGCCTCGGCCTTCGCGCTTGGCGCGCGCGTGCGGGTCGTTGATTTCGGCTTCCAGTTCGGCGATCAGCCACTGGAACCAGCCGTTTTCCGTGCGGGCATAGACGGCGGCCGCCGGCGTCTTGCCTTCGCGCCAGCCCGGCTGGTGCGTGTCCATCCAGGCCGACAGGCTCTTGTGCGGCGCCAGCAGGCCGGACAGCCAGGACCACACATAATCGGGCACGTTGCGGCGAAAACCCTTGGCGCTGGCGTAGATGGTGGGCTCAAGCGGCAGGTTGCCGGCGCGAGCCAGCTTGGCCTGCGTCCGGCGAAGCGTCTCGACCGCAGCCTGCAATTGTTCGGTGCTGAGCTTTTTCACGTAACGACTCCTGATTCTGGTTTGAGCGGATTATCGCCGCAGGGTGCGGCGCTTACCAAGCTGCCATTCACTTTTTCCGCGCTGGCGCAAGCCCCAGCAGAAGCGTGGCGGCAAAACGCTCTCCAGGTTCCAGCACCTGCATGCCGGTTCGGGTCTCGCCCGCCGCCGCCAGATTGAACGCATCGGCCACGTTGCTGACCGGTTCCACGCAAAGAAAATCCGCACCCGGGGCCGTGTACACCACCAGATGCGCGAACGCCGGGTCGGCATGCAGCGCCAGTTCGTGGCCGTCGGGCCAGTGCAGCGTCGCGCGGCCCTGCCATTGCGACAGGTACGTGTCGCAGCCTTCGGCGGACTGGCGCAGCTCTCGCACCGTCGTCGTCTTGCTGCCCGTGGGCAAGCCTTTCTCGTCCGACGGCCAGATGCGCCGGGCGTGCAGCGTGACGCGCTGCGCCGTGAAATACGGATGGATGCCCATCCCGCACGGCATGGGCGTGTCGCCTCGATTGGTGATGGCCATCTTCAGGCTCAGCCCGCGGCTGTCCAGCCGCCAGCGCTGCACGCATTCAAACGGCCAGGGCCAGCCCAGCACGCCGGCCGGCTGATCCAGCACCAGATCGACACTGTCGGGCGTCAGATTGCGGACCAGCCAGGACTGGAACAGCCCCGAGCCATGAATCGCCTGCGGCCGGTTGGGCACGGATTGCAATGCGTAGCGGGCGCCATTGAACGTGAAGACGCCGTCGCGGATCCTGTTGGAATACGGCGCCAGCGGATAGGATCCGGCACGCGGCCATCGGCCCGCCGGCCATTCGGTGGCGGTCAGCGGCACGATCCAGTCGTGTCCGCCGGTGGAGAGCCGCGTCAGCCGGCCGCCCCCGCCGGGCGCGAACTCGGCCTGGTGGTCGCCGCTTGAAATGGAAACGCGCTCGCTGGCATCCAGCACGTCAGGAACGGCAATATCGGGCATGGCGTTGAAACTCCCGCGGCGTCCACACGCGCCACGTCGGGACGATTGTGCCCGGCGGCGCGTTGGGGCTGCAAGTTGGCGTAGCCGGGGCGCCGCTCACGCGCCTCGGGCACCCCACCACAACCAGGCCGCCACACCAAAGGATATCCAGATCGCCACGATCAATATCGCGCCAAGGCGGCTTCTGGGCTTCGCACCCTTTTCCCGCATCCATTCGTCCGCGCGCAGGCGGCATTCGGCAACGACATCCGCAGGAAGCAACTTGATCGTCAGCCAGATCAGGACGGGAAGCAGCAGGACGTCATCGACATATCCCAGCACCGGGATGAAGTCGGGAATCAGGTCGATCGGGCTCAAGGCATAAGCCACCACGAACACGCCAAGCGCCTTTGCGTACCAAGGCGTTCGAGGGTGCTTGCCCGCGAACCACAGCGTCACACCGTCACGCTTGATTCTCCTGGCCCAAGCCTTCAACTTTTCGCTTGTGTTCACGGCTGGGCAGCCTATTCGTTTGGGAGGCCGATTGTAAGAGCCGCCATCCCTTTAGGGTGTCCGACGCCAACTTGTCCGCATGTGTCAAACCCCAGCATCAGTCAGCGGCCGCCGGCCGGGCGGCGGGTATCGGCCTTGCTGTCTTTGTCACGCCGGGCATGGGTGTCCAGGGCGCCGTTGTAGTTTTTCCGGCTGGAAGACGATGAGCCATCGCTATAGCGGGTGTCATAACCGCCCGTGTGGTTTTTCCGGCTGGACGAGGACGAGCCGTCGCTATAACGCGTATCGTAGCCGCCGGTATAGTTTGACCGGCTGGTGGAGTTGCTGCCATCGCTGTAGCGGGTGTCAAAACCGCCAGTGTAGTTTTTCCGGCTGGTGGAGGTCCTGCCGTCGCTATAGGTCGTATCGAAGCCGCCTTGGTAGTTGGAGCGGCTCGACGACGTGGTGCCATCGTCGTACCGGCAATCTTCCCCGCCTTGGTAATTGGCCCGGCAGCTGTCTGCCTGGGCGCCTGCGGCGGTGAGCAAGGAAAGCACGACGAAAGACAGCATGGATTTGACTTTCATTTTGTTCCCAATGGCGTGGAGGTCGGTGTCATCTCACCGCGTTGTTATGCGGCCAGGCAACTACCATAGCGACATTTGTCGCGGGCAACTGCGCGTCCATTTCCGAAGGTTATTTCAGCCGATTTCGGCGCGATTCAGCCTGTTTCGTATGCGCACCATTCGTCCAGGTGCGCAGTCATGCGAAAAATCGCAACCCACCGCCAAATCGCCACGCCCCGGCTCGGCGGCGCCTTGTCCGCCCCGATACAATCACGGGCATGAATTCTGCACTGCAAAATACCGCCGCCGACGCCCACCCGGGCCACACCCCCATGATGCAACAATACCTGCGCCTCAAAGCCGAGGCCGGGCCGTTGCTGTTGTTCTATCGCATGGGCGATTTCTATGAAATGTTCTACGAAGACGCCGAGCGCGGCGCGCGGCTGCTCAATCTGACACTGACCAAGCGGGGCTCGTCCAACGGCGTGCCCATCCCCATGGCTGGCCTGCCGGTGCATGCCATGGAGCAATACCTGGCCCGGCTGGTGGCGATGGGCGAGTCCGTCGCCATCTGCGAGCAGATCGGCGATCCGGCCGCCTCGAAGGGGCCGGTCGAGCGCCGCATCGTGCGCATCGTGACGCCCGGCACCTTGACCGACGACGCCCTGCTGCCCGCCAAGGCGGATCGCGCGCTGGCGGCCATCTGCGTCAGCGGCAGCGCTCGCGCGCCGCGCGCGGGGCTGGCGTGGCTGAATCTGGCCAGCGGCGAATTCCGGGTGACCGAATGCGCGCCCGCGCAGCTGGAATCGGAATTGCACCGCATTGCGCCGGCGGAGATCGTTTGCGCCGACACCGCGGAGTTCGACTTTCCGTTCGAGGGTGCCCGCTCCCGCGTGCCGGACTGGCACTTCGAAAGCGACGGCGCGCGAGCGCACCTGCTGGCGCATTTCAAGACGGACACGCTGGCGGGCTTTGACATCGAAGACATGCCCGCCGGCATCTGCGCGGCCGGCGCGTTGCTGCGCTATGCCGCGCGCACGCAGTCGCAGGCACTGGCGCACGTGCAAAGCCTGTCGGCCGAGCGGCCCGGGCAGTTCGTCCTGCTGGACCCGGTCACACGGCGCAACCTGGAACTGACGCAGACGCTGTCGGGCGAAGACTCGCCCACGCTGTTCTCGCTGCTGGACGGTTGCCGCACGCCGATGGGCAGCCGCCTCTTGCGCCGGTGGCTGCATCACCCCTTGCGCGAAAACGACCAGGCGCTGGCGCGCCAGCAGACCATTTCGGCGCTGCTGGCCGGGCGCATGGACGTCGAGCAGACCTTCGGCTCGGCGGGCCTGCTCGAAGCCCTGCGCGCCGCGCTGAACGCCTTTCCCGATATCGAGCGAATCGCTGCGCGTTTGGCGCTGCGCTCCGTGCGCCCGCGCGAGCTCGCCAGCCTGCGCGACGCGCTGCAGGCCTTGCCCGCGCTGGCCGATCTGGTCGAACCGATGTCGGCCTCGCCGCGCATCGGCGAACTGATCTCGCATCTGTCCGTGGATCCTGCCCTGGCCGCCCTGCTGGTGCGCGCCATCGCGCCTGAGCCTGCCGTGGCCATCCGCGATGGCGGCGTGCTGGCAGCCGGCTTTGACGCCGAACTCGACGAGCTGCGCGCATTGGCCGCCGACGGCGGAGACTTCCTTGTCCAGCTCGAAGCGCGCGAGCGCGAGCGCACCGGCATCAGCAACCTGCGCGTGGAGTTCAACCGCGTGCATGGCTTCTATATTGAAGTCACCAAGGGCCAGGCGGCGAAGGTGCCCGAAGACTACCGCCGCCGCCAGACGCTCAAGAATGCCGAGCGCTACATCACACCCGAGCTCAAGACCTGGGAGGACAAAGTGCTGTCCGCGCAGGACCGCTCGCTGGCCCGCGAAAAATGGCTGTTCGAGCAATTGCTCGACGTATTGGCCGAGCACGTGCGTCCGCTGTCCGACTGCGCCGCGGCGCTGGCCGAGCTGGATACGCTGGCCGCGCTGGCCGAACACGCGCAGCGCCACGACTGGATCGCGCCCGAGCTGTCCGAGCAGGCCGACATCGACATCGAGGCCGGCCGCCATCCGGTGGTGGAACGCGCCATCGAACGCTTCACCCCCAACGGCTGCCGTCTGGATCCCGCGCGGCGCATGCTGCTCATCACCGGCCCGAACATGGGCGGTAAGTCGACGTACATGCGGCAGGTGGCGCTGATCGCGCTGCTGGCGCGCATTGGCAGCTTCGTGCCGGCCTCGCGCGCCCGGATCGGCAAGATCGACCGTATCTTCACCCGCATCGGCGCTGCCGACGACCTGGCGGGTGGACGCTCGACCTTCATGATGGAAATGACGGAGGCCGCGGCCATCCTGTCGGCCAGCACGCCCAACAGCCTGGTGCTGATGGACGAAATCGGACGCGGCACGTCCACGTACGACGGCCTGGCGCTTGCGTGGGCCATTGCGTGCCGCCTGCTGTCGCACAATCGCGCGCTGACGCTGTTTGCCACGCACTACTTTGAGCTGACCCGCCTGCCCGCCGAGCAGCCCACGGCCGCCAACGTCCACTTGGCCGCGGCCGAGTCGGCGGGCGGCATCGTCTTCCTGCACGAAGTGCGCGAAGGCCCCGCCAGCCGCAGCTACGGCATTCAGGTGGCCCAGCGCGCCGGCGTGCCCGCCGCCGTCATCCGGCAGGCGACGCGCGAACTCGAACGCCTGGAAGCGCAAGGCGCCCCCACGCCGCAGCTGGGGTTGTTCTCGGCTGCTGCCGAGGCCGACGCCCAGGCGTATGCGCAGGCCGAACGTGCAGACACCATCGAGGCGCTCGACTCCCTGCGCGAGGAGCTTTCCGCCATCGACCCCGACAGCCTCACCCCGCGCGAAGCGCTGGATGCCCTTTACCGCTTGAAGAAGCACCTCCAATGAACCTCGATCATCCGCTTGCGCTCCTGGGCAATCAAAGCCCCAACGACTTCATGCGCCGTTACTGGCAGAAGAAGCCGCTGCTAATCCGCCAGGCCATTCCGGCGTTCAAGCCGCCCGTCACCATCGCGGCCATCAAGAAACTCGCGCGCCGCGACGACGTGGAGTCGCGCCTCATCTGGCGCGAGAACGGCGAATGGCAGATGGAAAACGGCCCCTTTGCGCGTCTGCCCAAGGACAACGAGGGCGACTGGACGCTGCTGCTGCAGAGCGTGGACCTGCACAGCGATGCGGCCGCCGAGCTGATGGCCCAGTTCCGGTTCATTCCGGACGCCCGCCTGGACGACGTGATGATCAGCATCGCCAGCCACGGCGGCGGCGTCGGCCCGCATTTCGACAGCTACGACGTGTTCCTGCTGCAGGCCGCGGGCGAGCGCGAATGGCGCTATGGCCGCCAGAAGGACCTGTCGCTGGAACCGGACTTGCCGCTCAAGATCCTGAGCAACTTCCAGCCCGAGGAAAAGGCGGTGCTGGCGCCCGGCGACATGCTGTACCTGCCGCCGCAGGCAGCCCACGACGGCATTGCCATGGGCGATGGCTGCATGACGATCTCCATCGGTTTCCGGGCGCCGACGCAGGCGACGCTGGCGCGTGGCCTGCTGGAAGCGGCCGCGGACCAGGTCATGGCCCGCGTGGGCCTTCTGGGTGGTCCCTACGGCGAACCCGCCCTGCCCGGCCCGAAGCTGTCGGCCGTCTACCGCGATCCGGCCCAGCCGGCCGTGGACACGCCTGCGGCGCTGCCCGACGCACTGGTGGCCGCCACGCTGGAAACGGTGGAAAAGCTGCGCTTTGACGACGCGCTGGCGTCGCGCTTTCTGGGTTGCTGGCTGACCGAGCCCAGCAACCTCAGCGTGTTCGATGCGCCGGAGGGCATGGACGTGGATCTGGAAGAGGACTGGCCTGCATCCGGGCGCCTGGCGCTGGACCGCCGCAGCCGCATGCTCTATCGCGGCAAACAGCTGTTCATCAACGGAGAAACCGCCATGACGCCCGCGGATGCGGCGTTGCGCCTGCTGGCCGATTCACGTAGCCTGGATTGTGCGCATCCCGCCTGCGCCCGTCTTTCCGACGAAGCACGGGCATGTTTAGCCGATTGGCTGGACTCGGGCTGGATTCATTACCGAGCCGAGTAGTATTTGGAAACGTTCGCGTATCCGTGTCACACAGAAAGAAATCAGGTCTGTAAACCGGGTCACATCAAGAAAGACATAACACCAAGCTGAAAGGTTTGTTGCCGTTGGGATGCGAACGATTTAACTTTCCTACGCGATCGGCCTGAACCTTCCTGTAGCCTGAGTTCTGGTTTCCCCTAACGGGGTTTCAAGAGTCGTCATCTACAGGAGTTCAAATAATGATGAGCAAAACCTTGATTATTGCCTCGGTGCTGGCCGTCGCGCTCAGCGCTTGCAACAAGAAGGAAGATGCCCCGGCGCCGGCGACCAGCCCGACTCCCGGCGCCACCACGCCCGCACCTGGCGGCACGCCGCCGGCCTCGCCCGCACCGGCGGCCCCGGGCACGACGCCCGGCACCGGTTCGACCACGCCGGGCGGCTCGACCACCCCCGCGTCGTAATCCTTCAGGCACGAACCCCCGCACTGAAGACGCAAAAAAAACCCTGGCATGTGATGCCAGGGTTTTTTTTGTGCCTTGCCGGAACGTAAGCGACGGAAGTCCGCGCTTGCCGCCGGCCGGCCATGGGCACCCGACCGGGGGCCCTGCCGGCGGCCGCTGCGCGTGAGCGCGCGGCCCGGCGGTTCTATTACATCTTGTCCTTCAGGACGCTCAGCAGGCGCTGCGCGGTCGGGCTGCTGTCCGGCGTACCGTTGGCGTCCAAGACCGAGACGGTCGTCTGTTCGCCGTTGCCCACCAGGTGGATGCGGTACTGAGCTGCCTGCGCCTTCTTGTCGCCAGAGAACATGCGGCTGAAGAAGCCGGGCTGTTCCATCTTTTCGCCGGTGTCGGTGTCGACATAGCGGACGAAGTAGTCGCCGGAGGAACGATCGCGGTCATCGACTGCGAAGCCGCCGCCATCGAGCGCCACGCCGACACGACGCCAGGCGCGGTCGAAGGACTCGCTGACGATGAGCGACGCGCCCTGGGCACGAACGTCCTGCTGCACGGCGGGACGCTGCGGCGAGGCCTCGGCCTGCTGCACCAGCTTGCGGGCGTTGTCGACGTCGGTACCCAGGAAGACCATCATGCGCGCCAGCATGGCGGCGTTCAGGCCCGGGTCTTCCTTGCCGTTCTGCCACTGCACCTGGCCGCCGTCGGAACCGACACGCTTTTCGAGCATCTGGCGGTGGCTGACGTAGATTTCGGTGTGACCGTTGACGCGTTCGACGCGGGTGCGGAATTTCTCGCGCTCGCCGCTATCCCACGCCGATTCCAGCACCGCCCCCAGCGCCTGGCGCAGCCAGCTTTCGGGGATCTTGGCGCGGTTCTCGGCCCAGTCGGTTTCGATCAGGCCGGCACCGGGATTGTTGGTGGCGACGGTAAAGCCGCTTTCGGTCCAGAAGTCGATCAGGCGGGGGAAAACCTGCTCGGGCGGACGGTCCACGACGAGCCAGCGCAGATCGCCGTCGCGTTCGACGCGCATGTCCGAACGGTTGGGAAGCACGTTGCTGGTCTTCGGGGCGCTGGCCTGGGCCACACCCTGTTGCTGGAATTCAGAGAAGGTGGTGGAACCCGAGGCCGGCGCGCGGTAGCGGGGATCGCTATTGGCCTGCGTCAGGTCGGGCGGAATGCTGAGAGGCTCTCCACGCTGGTTTACCGCGCTCTTGTAGTCGACCGATTCTTCATTGCCCAGGAATTGGTTGACCTCGGAGCACCCGGCCAGCAACACCAGAGACATCAATGCCGACAAACCGGCATGACGTTTGTTCATACGTTTCCTCACGATATTTAGAGCAGTCCCGTTTCCTGGAGCGCATTGCGCACCGTTGCGTGATGCTGCGCGCTCAGTTCGACCAGCGGCAGCCGGTAGCCCAGCGCGCTGCGGCCCATTTGGGCCAACGCCCACTTGACGGGGATGGGGTTGGCTTCGACGAACAAAACCTTGTTCAGACGCGCCAGGAACGCGTTAAGTTCACGGACCTTGGGCACATCGCCCGCGAGGGCGGCGGCACAGAGGTCGCGCATGAGCTTGGGCGCCACGTTGGCCGTGACGGAAATGTTGCCGCGCGCGCCCAGCAGGATCAGGGCCGCAGCGGTGGGATCGTCGCCGCTGAAGACCTGGAAGCTGGCAGGCGCTTCGCGCAGCAAGAGGCCGCCGCGGGCGATGTCGCCGGTGGCGTCCTTGATGCCGATGATGCCCGGCACCTGCGCCAGGCGCAGGATCGTCTCGTTGCTCATGTCGGCAACGGTGCGGCCCGGCACGTTGTAAAGAATGGTGGGCAGGTCGACGGCTTCGGCGATGGTGCGGAAGTGGCGGTACAGGCCTTCCTGCGACGGCTTGTTGTAGTACGGAACGACCGACAGGCCAGCGTGCGCGCCCACTGCCTTGGCGTGGCGGGTCAGGTGGATGGCTTCATCGGTGGAGTTGGCGCCCACGCCGGCAATGACCGGGATGCGGCCGGCGGCATGTTCGACGGCAACGCGGATGAGTTCCGCGTGTTCTTCCATGGAGACCGTGGGCGACTCCCCGGTGGTGCCCACCACCACCAGCGCGTCGGTGCCTTCCTGGACGTGCCAGTCGATCAGCGACCGGTAGGCAGCGTAGTCCAGGCTGCCATCGGGTTGCATTGGGGTGACCAAGGCCACCATGCTGCCCTGGAAATTAACGCCTGCGGCGGTAGCAGGGGATGCCATAGATGTCGGGCTCCAAAACCCCGCGGCGGGATTGCCCCAGGGCCTGATTCAGTGAAACCGCTGAGTTTAACGGATATTGGGTGGAATCTTACAGAAACCACTGAACGATCGTCGTTCCCAGCCCGAGCACCGGTTGCATCAATAACCAGAGCACATCGGTGACCAGCAGGACAATGACGATGATCAATCCATACGGCTCGATTTTCGAGTATTGCCAGGCCAGGCGATTGGGCAGCAGGCTGAAGAGAACGCGTCCGCCGTCCAGCGGCAGGATGGGCAGCAGGTTCAGCGCCATCAGCACCAGGTTGACGTTGACGCCCGCCACCGCCATTTCGAACCAGAAGCTTTCGTGCAGGCCGCTTTCCATGAAGAGACGCAGCGACAGCGCCCACAAAATGGCCATGAACAGGTTGGCGGCCGGTCCGGCCAGCGCGACCCAGGCCATGTCCTTCTTGGGACGGCGCAGGCGGCCAAAGTCCACGGGCACCGGCTTGGCCCAACCGAAGAGCAAGCCGGGACTGCCCATGAGCTTGGAGGCCAGCAGGATGGCGACCGGCACCAGCAGCGTGCCGACGGGGTCGATGTGGCGTGCGGGATTCAGGCTGACCCGTCCGGCCTGGTAGGCGGTCGGATCGCCCAGCATGCGCGCCACGTAGCCGTGCGCCGCCTCATGCAGGGTGATGGCGAAGATAACCGGTATCGCGTAGACCGCAATGGTTTGGATGATGTCATTCATGGCGAACCGGATTGTAGATGAGCCGCGCGCCAGCGCGGCGCGTCTCATGCATCGTGGCGAGGGGGAATATCAGACAAGTCCGAGGGTAGCGGGATCGCCGCGGCCCAGGCGCACGACGACCGGCTCGTCGCCGGTCAGGTCGATCACGGTGGTGGGCGCTTGCGGGCAGGCGCCCGCATCGATAATGGCGGCCAGATCGTGGTCGTAGCGCTCGCGGATTTCCTCGGCGTCGTTCAGCGCCTCGGTTTCATCCTTGGGGATGAGCGTGGTGGACAGCAGCGGCGAACCCGCCTGTTCCAGCAAGCCCAACAGGACGGCGTGATCCGGCACGCGGATGCCGATGGTCTTGCGCGAGGGGTGCGACACGCGCCGCGGCACTTCCTTGGTGGCTTCGAGGATGAAGGTCCACGGGCCGGGCGTCGCGGCTTTCAGCAGCCGGTATTGCTTGTTGTCGACGCGGGCGAAGTGGCCAATTTCGGCCAGGTCGCGGCACAGGAGGGTGAGGTGATGACGTTCGTCCAGTCCGCGCAGGCGGCGCAGCCCGTCGGCGGCGCTTTTGTCGTCCAGGCGGGCGACGACAGCGTAACTGGAGTCGGTGGGCACGGCCACCAGGCCCCCGTCATTGAGCCATTGCGCGGCTTGCTTGAGCAGCCGCGGCTGGGGATTTGCTGGGTGGACAGAGAAATACAAAGCCATGGGTTTATCCTAACATCCTTGAAGGCCGCCCAATAGCGCGGCGATGCAAAATGGCGGTAATGACGATCCGCCCGGAGAACCAGTATGCGCCTCGATAATTCGCGCCAGAGCGACAATGTGGAAGACCGCCGTTCCAGCGGCCCACGAATCGGCGGCCGCGGGACCATTGGCATAGGCACGATAGTACTTGCCTTGGTGGCGATGTACTTCGGCGTCGATCCGCGCGTGGTCCTGGACATGGCGGAAGGCCCGGCCGTGCAGGAGCAGGCGCCCGCCTCGGCCCCGCCGGCCAACGATCCCCAGGCCGTCTTCGTGTCCAAGGTCCTGGGCGAAACCGAAGACGTGTGGACCGGCATCTTCCAGAAGGAACTGAACCGCCAGTACGTCGAGCCCAAGCTGGTGCTGTTTCGCGGCGCCACGCCCACGGCCTGCGGCACCGGCCAATCCGCCATGGGCCCCTTCTACTGTCCGGGCGACAGCAAGGTCTATATAGACCTGTCGTTCTTCGACGAACTGCAGAACCGGTTCAAGGCCCCCGGCGATTTCGCGCAGGCGTACGTGATTGCGCATGAAGTCGGCCATCATGTGCAGCACCTGCTCGGCATCTCGGACCAGGTCGACCAACTGCGCCGGCGCAACCCGTCGCAGGCCAATGCGTTGTCGGTTCGGCTGGAACTGCAGGCGGATTGCTTTGCCGGCCTCTGGGCGCAGCGCGCGGATGCCGCGCGCAACATCCTGGAAGGCGGCGACGTCGAAGAAGCGCTGGCGGCCGCCACCGCGATCGGCGATGACCGCCTGCAGAAGCAGAGCCAGGGATACGTCGTGCCCGATGCCTTCACGCACGGCAGCTCCGCGCAGCGCGTGCGCTGGTTCAAGCGCGGCCTGGAAAGCGGCAGCATCAAGCAGTGCGACACGTTTGGCGCGACGTCTCTGTGACGCCCGGCGCTGCGCGGCCCTCGCCCGCTCCGGGCCGCACGGCGCCAACACCTGTATATCCATCCAGGCCACAGACCCCGGCCGTCTTCATCTTGTAAGATTACGCCCCCTCGCAATGCTGCGCGCGCGTGTCTTCACCGCGGCGCGGCGGGGCGCAGCGCATGCCGCATGCACGTTTTGCTTCGCGCGCCCCCAGACCCTAGATTCGTTTCCATGGCCAACAAGTTCGAACCGCTAATCACCGTTGATGAGGTGCAAGAGATTCTTGCCGAACCCAAGGAAACCGCCAAGCCGATCCTCTGGCTGCCGAAACCCGCCGCGGGCAATGCCCAGTGGATGGAGTTCAGCTGTCCATGCAAGATCAAGGGCGAGGTGCGCGAAGACGTGATCTTCCGCGTCATGTACCGGGGCGCGCGCACGGCGGTGCATGGGCAGGCCACCATCTTCCTGACCGAGGCGTTCTGCGCCAGTCTCTTTGTGGGCCCGCACCGGGTGTATGGCGTCGATACCGACGATTCGTTCCACACCAGCCTGGTGGGCGCGGACCGGCCGCAATACCGCAAGCCGCTTGCCGACCGCAGCCATGAACACATCTGGGTCGAGGAAGGCGAAGGCTATGCCGAGCCCATCGTGCCCGCGCTGGACACCATCGGCGCGCTGATGCAGTATTTCCTGCCGCGAGCGAACCTGACGCTGGCCGGCGGCTTTGCGCATCCCCTCAAAGGCCGCCAAATCGAACTGATCCTATGAGCAATTTTCTGGAAGCCTCCGGCTGGACCGTCCTGCCGGCGGGCGAACACGCCATTCGCGCCGTCTCTCCCATGACGTTGGGCCTGGATGGCCAGCACGCCGCCTTTTTCATCGCGCATCCCGATGAGTCGTCGTTCTACCTGACCGACGCCTGTGAGACCGCCATGCATGCGTCCAGCTTTGGCATCGACGTGGCGGCCAAGCGCATCGACATCCTGAACGAGACGCCGGGCGTCACGCTCGCCCACTTCGACCGGTCGGGCGCCATCGTGGCCGAAGGTCCGATCGAGCAGTTACAGGAAGCGCTGTGGGACGCGGTGAAGCTGGCGATGGCCCTGTCGTTCCAATGCGCGAAATGGATGCCGCGATTCAGCCAGCTGCGATTCCGCGCGCAGGTGGGCCGCGCGCTGGCCGAAGGCGTGGGCGTGAACCGCATGGTCAAGGGCGCGCGCGCCAAGGGCAGCAGCGGTCACACGGCGGACTTCGCGTACGCGGTGCGCGCGGCGGGCAGCACCGCCCTCACCTACATCGAGCCGATCGCCCTGAAGGCGGGCAAGAAAATGGACTGGACGCAGGTCTACCAGACCCACGGCAAGATGTCGGATGTGAAGATGGCCGATGCGCGCAACTCGCGCATGGTGATTCTGGAAGACGGCGCATCGGCCGAGGAATTCAAGAAGGCCGTGACGATCCTGGAGCAGTCCGCCACCGTGCAGACGCTGGCCAAGACCCGTGACTGGCGAGAGGTGTTTTCGGCCTAGCCGTCTCAGGACGGCGTGTTGGTCAGGCCGTCGACGATTTCGCGGCCGTGCACGATGGCCGCATGCACGGCCTCGCGCGGACTGTAGACGAAGCCGCCGCCCGCAAACTGGGGCACGGGGTATTCGTCGCCGCCTTCGAGTATGGCGCCTGCCTGGACAACCATCACCGAGGCAGTGAAGACAGGGCCGCTGGCTTCGGGCGGGGGCACGATAGCGCCGCCGCCCCGGGACACCTTGGCCGTGAGGCGGTATCCCTTGTAGATCAAGTTGTTCTGATGCACTTCGGTAGTCCTCTATCTGCCGTCGAGCATACTCCGTGATTTCATGACAATCCGGATAAGTTTTGTAACTCAAGCAGAAAATAGAAACACTGTTGCGCCAACGCAGGCGCGTCCCCATTTCTCAAATGTTGAGAAGCGCATCAGCTTTCAAGCCTGAAAGGTAGCGCCGGCGCGGCTTGCGAGCCGGCGCCGGCGCTGCACGCACCGGCGCCCGCCGCCAATTCCGGGGGATTACCCTAGGGTCTGTTGCGAAAGCGCATCCTCGGACATATTCATCCCTGTCACGCGCATGTAGTCGTCCAACCGCCAGCCCTTGCCGAGCAGGATCATGCGGGTATGCAGGTCATCGCGCACGCGGGGCGCCACCTCGCGCCCCAGATAGGTGAGCTGCTTGCAGCGCAGGTCCACGTAACCCAGCGCGTAGTGGCGCGACAGTCCCATCCACAGGCGGTGCGCCCCGACGGACTGGCGGGCGCCGCTAAGAATGCACAGGCCCGCGTCCAGCGCCCACCGGTACACCGCGGTGGCCAGGCCCATGCCTTGGTACGGCGCTGCGTACTTCGAATGCGGCGCGCGCACGTAGGGATCGGCGCGACGGCCCACTTCGATCAGCCGGTTGAACACCGTATAGCCCGCCAGCCGGTCCCGCCGCACGTCCACCACATACACGTAATACTCGCCGTCGGCCTCGCGATAGCGAAGCACGATGCCAGGAATGTCGGTCTTGACCTCCGGCAATCCATGCAGGCGGTCCATCGGACGATTCATGCGGTTGTGGATGGCATCGAGCTCCTTGTCCACTTCTTGGGGACTATGGTTAACGTCGATGCGCAATTCCGTCACGATCGACATGACGTGACGGAACGCGTGCAAGGCCAGCGTAGGCAAGGCCACCTCCTGTACAGGGTTGAAGAACGGTCCGCGAGGGACGGGAGACGTAAAAAAAGCCGCATCCGCGGCTTGAAAAGTTGTGTGCGGATGCACCGCCGGTCAGGGCGGTGAATGGGGCCAGGCGAGGAATCGATCACGCTGCTGCATGCGCGTCCCTTTGGGCTGCGGGCTGGTCGCCCGCCAGGCCAAAAAATGCCGGGAATTGCCGCTCGCCCTTGGCCGTGATGCGCAATGCACGCGAGTCCAGGTCCTTTGCGACCCAGCCGCGCGCGAGCAGCGCGTCGAGCAGCGCCGCGCCCAAGGCGCCGCCCAGATGGGAACGCCGTTCGCTCCAGTCCAGGCACGCGCAGGCGAAGCGGCGGCGGCGCTGGCGCGCCTGGGCCACGTCGACGCCCACTTGCGCGAGCGACGCTTCGCCCAGCGGCGTGAGCACATAGTCGCGCCCGTCCGGCGTCAGCCAATGCCGGCCCAGCATCGCGTCATGGATGCGCACGGCCAGTGTGCCGGCCATGTGGTCGTAGCAGGTGCGGCTGTCGCGCAGCGCGGACGGCGTGGTCGGCTTGAACGGCGCGCGCTCGGCGCCCGCCACCACCAGCAGCGCCTCCAGCGCGTGGCCGACCTCGCCGCTGGCCAGGCGGTAGTAGCGGTGCTTGCCCTGCACGGCCATTTCCACCAGGCCCTGATCGCGCAGGCGCTGGAAATGGCTGCTGGCCGTGGACGCGCCGATGTCGGCGGCCGCGGCCAGTTCCGTGGCGGTGCGCGCGCGGCCGTCCAGCAACAGGCACAGCATGCGTGCGCGCGCGGGATCGGCGATGGCGCCTGCCACGGCGGACAGGTTGATGTCGGCGAACTCGGAATCCATGATTCGATATCGGCCAAAGTGTTGTGTGCAGGGCGTAAGCATACTTCGCCGCATCGAAACTCGCATCAATCACCGAGACCATGTCCGCCTCCCCTCCCTTTTTTGGCTGGAAAGTCCTTTGCGCCACCTTCGTGCTCGCCGTCTTCGGTTGGGGCGTGGGTTTTTACGGTCCGCCGGTATTCCTGCACGCCGTCGTCCAGCGCACCGGCTGGAGCGTCGCACTGGTATCGGGCGCGGTCACGCTGCACTTTTTGGCCGGCACGGTGGTGGTGGCCAACCTGCCACGCCTTTACCGCCGCATCGGCGTCGCCCGCACGACCGCCGGCGGCGCGGCGCTGCTGGCCGTGGGCGTGGCCGGATGGGCGGTGGCGCAGACGCCCGCGCAGCTGTACGCCGCCGCGGCGTGCAGCGGGATGGGCTGGGTGACGTTGGGCGCCGCCGCCGTCAACGCCCTGATCGCCCCCTGGTTCGTGCGGCGGCGTCCGGCCGCCCTGGGCATGGCCTACAACGGCGCCAGCGTCGGCGGCGTCGTCTTTTCACCGCTATGGGTGTTCCTGATCGCGCATGCCGGCTTTGCGCACGCGGCGCTGTGGGTCGGGCTGGCGATGGTCGTTGTCATCGGCGTACTGTCGCGCAAGGTGTTTTCGGTGACGCCGCGACAGCTTGGCCAGGCCCCGGACGGCGACGCGGGGGGCAAGCCGCCCACCGCCACTCAAACCGCGCCGGCGGCCGCCGGCCCGCTGCGCCGCGACCGCGCGTTCGTGACGCTGGCCGCAGGCATGGCGCTGGGCCTGTTCGCCCAGATCGGCCTGATCGCGCACCTGCTGTCTCTGCTGGCGCCGCTGCTGGGCGCGCAGACGGCGGGACTGGCAATGGGACTTGCCACCGCCAGCGCCATCGCCGGACGCTCGCTCGTCGGCTGGCTGATGCCTCCGGCGGCCGACCGCCGCCGGATCGCCTGCGCGGCCTATGCCGTGCAGATCGCCGGGTCGCTGGTGCTGATGTTGGCCGGGGACCACGCGTGGGCGGTGTGGGCGGGCGTGGTGCTCTTCGGGTCGGGCATCGGCAATGCCACGTCCCTGCCGCCCCTGATCGCGCAGGCGGAGTTCGCGCGCGAGGACGCGGCCCGGGTGGTGCCCCTGATCGTGGCGCTGTCGCAAGGCGCCTATGCCTTTGCGCCGGCCGCCTTCGGGGCGCTGCGGACCCTGTTGCAGCCGACGGGGCTGGCGCTGCCGGGTTTCCTGGCCGCCGCCGCCGTATTGCAGTTGGCCGCCATCCTGTGCTTTGCCGCGGGTCGTGGCGCCCACGCCAGGCGCGGCGCGCTCTGACGCCTCAGGCGCCGCCGCGCCGCGCCACCAGGCCGGCCATGACCGCGTCGCCGCGTTCGTTGACCAGCCCCTCTGCCACGCCCTCGCGATCGGCCGCGTTGCGGTTCTGGCTGACCTTCCATTTGCCTTCGATGCGCGCGATGGGAATTTCCACGCCGATGATGGCGCGCATCTGCGCGGCGATGAAATCGGCGGGCGCCTCGTCCACGCGCCACGGCCGGGCGCGCGCACGCTCCTGGCTGTCGGTCAGGGCCTCCAGTTGGGCGCGCAGCCACGCCGGATCGTCCTGGATGACAGGCGTGCCCCACACGTGGACAGCCACGAAATTCCAGGTGGGCACCACCTTGTGCGTCTCCGCCTTGGTCGCGTACCAGGACGGCGTGATGTAGGCCTGCGCCCCGTGAAAGGCCACCAGGCACTCGCGTCCCGAAGCCAGCTCGGCAAGCTGCGGATTGGCGCGCGCCACGTGCAGGCGCAGGACGCCATGCGGGCCTTCGGGATAAAGCAGACAGGGAATGTGATTGGCCATCAGCCCGCCGTCGCCGCTGGTGCAGACGACGCCCAGCGGGTGGGCGCGGATGAACTCGTGCTGGATATCCAGCGAATCTTCGCGAAAGGCGGACGGCAGGTACATGATGGCGGCGCGATGAAAAGGTCAGGAAAGCGACAACATACCGCGCGCGTGGCCCCACTGAAAGAGCCACACCTTCCGCGTTTCATGGAGCCAAGCACCTCGTGCGCCAACTGGCGCCGCCAATGCGTCTCGCTGCTATCGTCGGGATCGCGCGTAGGCGGCGTTCATGCGTTCGCGGGCCTCGGTTTCATGCGCAAAGGCGCGGTCGTAGTTTTCAAGGCAGCCGGGCGTGGGACTGGGCCATTGGATCGCGGCGATCGCTTCGGTCAGTTCATCGCGGGCCCGCTGCCATTCCTTGACGGCGGCATACCATTCGTTGGCGGTGTCCATAGATGTCTCCTTCTATGTGCACATGCCCATCGTAGCGCTGGCCACAGCCGGCAAGACAGCGTTTTCGCATGGCCAGAAGGATGATGCGGCCAGGCGCGCAGCCGATGCCCGCAGCCAAAAAAATAGCCGCGGCAGCGCGAGTTTCGGGCAGATAATTGCCAGCATGAATCGTGCCGGTCGTGAGTCCGCCGCCGCGGACGCCGTTGCCTGAAAAGGAAAGCCCCCATGAAGCCCAACCTCGCACTGTGCGCGGCCTGCTGCGCACTCATCGGACTGGCCGGTTGCACCAATCTGCCCAAGGCCAAGGACTATTCCACCGCGCTTGGCGAACCCCAGAGCCAGCTCCAGCAGGACCCAAACTGGAGCGGCGGCCGCATCTGGGTCCGGCCGGGGCCGCCGATCGGCAGCCAGTTCGACAAGAAGCTGCTCTTGGAGAATGTGACCTACATTCCCGGCGACCGGCCTGACGAGTTGGACTTTCGCGACAATGCCGAACTGCGGCAGCGCGTGCTGGACTACATGAACGCCGCTTTGCGCCGGGAGTTTTCGCAGGCCGGCTATCAGTTGATATCGGCGCCCGCGCCGCGCTCGGTGCGGCTGCGGGCCGCCATCACGGGCACCTTCCGCAACGATCGCGATCCGCGCCCGGGCGAATACGTGCCGATCGGCTACGTACTGGGCCAGACGGCCAAGGCCGCGGGCCTGCGCGATCAATCGGCGCGGCTGTTGATCGAAGCCTCGGCGCGCGATGCCACCACCAACCAGCTGCTGATCGCCTCGATGGGCGCCGTCACGGGCAGCAACCTGCCCGAGAGCCGCAAGCCCACGGCGGCCGACGTGCAAGGCGCCATCGACGACTGGGCGCGCCGGGTTCGCGAGCAATTCGACCGCATCTGGGTCGCGGAAATTCCCAAAACGCCGTGATGCGCGGGTGACCATTTTCCGCTGCATATCACGATGTGATGAATATTGACGTCAACCCTCACTTACCCAGGGACCACGGCTAATGCTACTGTTCCGCCTGTGCAAGGAGTACATGCAATGGATCAGAAAACAAAGCCCTGGGCATTTCCCAAACCCCACCCCGAAAACACGCCACGCGGCGAGCGCAACAAACAAGAGTTCGACACGCCGCCCAAGGAAGAAAAACCCGCGGCCAAACCGCGCGCCAAAAAGCAGACGCCTGCGACAGGACGGGCTCGCCCGTGAGGCTGGCGGCAAAGGTCTGTGCGGCCGCCGGGGCAGCGCTTTGCGCGCTGTCCATGGCCGCCGCCGCAACGCCCGACCTGCAGACGGGCGACATGGTTTTCCAGCAGTCGCGATCGGCGCAAAGCCTGGCCATCCAACAGGCCACGCATTCGCCCTATAGCCACATGGGCATGATCGTGACGCGCCAAGGCCAGGCCTACGTGCTCGAGGCCGCGGCGCGCGTCAGCTACACCCCCCTCTCGCAATGGATCGCGCAAGGCGAGCGCGGCCATTACGTCGTGAAGCGGCTGCGCGACGCATCGCAGCTCACGCCCGACGCGCGCGCCCGCCTGGCCAAGGCGGGCGCCGCCTATGTAGGCAAGCCCTACGATCTGGTGTTCGCCTGGTCGGACGACCAGATCTATTGCTCCGAACTGGTCTGGAAGATCTACGAGCGCGTCCTCGGCGTGCAGATTGGCGCGCTGGCCCCGCTGAAAAGCTTCGATCTGGCCTCGCCCGCCGTGCAGGCCAAGATGCAGGAACGCTACGGCAAGCGCATTCCCTGGGAAGAACCCATCATCTCGCCGGCCGCCATGTTCGCGTCGGACCAACTGGTGACCGTCGGCACCTTCTGACGGCGGCGCGCCGCGCTGATAACGGCGCGCGCCGTGGGGCATCATGCCTGCACCGCCCCACCTGAAACGCTCAGCGTACCGGCACGGTGTCCTTGTAGAGCACCCCGTCCTTCATGATGATCAGGAAGTTTTTCTCCGGGTCACCGATCAGCGAGATGTCTTCAATGGGGTTGCCATCGACCAGCAGCAGATCGGCAAGCGCCCCCTCGCGCACCACGCCCAGGTCGCCGCGGTAAGGATTGCGCTTGCCCGATAACTTGAGCAATTCGGCGTTCGTGCCGGTCGCCATCATGAGCGTCTGTGCCGGCGTGTACCACCGCGTGAGGCTGGCGAGGATCCTGCCCTGCTGCGCCGCCAGCTGGCTGGAAAAAAGGATGTCGGTGCCGAACGCCGTTTTCAGCTTGTACTTGATTGCCAGCTGATAGGTCCGATCGGTGCCGGCAAAGACCTCCTGCGCTTTTTGCCATTGGTCCGAGCCGCGGGGAAAGGCGTCCGCCAGTTCGTCCGGAAAGGGCTGCGTGCTGAGCCATGCGCCCGATCGGGCCATCAGCTGCGCCGTTTCCTCGTCCATCATGCTGCCGTGCTCGATGCTCTGCACGCCCGCCTTGACGGCCCGCTGGATGGCGGTGGGCGTGTAGGCGTGCACCGCCACGTAGGTGCCCCAATCCGTCGCGGCCTCCACCGCCGCGCGAAGCTCGGGCTCGGTGAACGTCACGACGTCCAGCGGGCTGTGCGGCGACGACACGCCTCCGCCGCCGGTCAGCTTGATCTGCGTCGCGCCCTGCATGAGTTGCTCGCGCGTGCGCAGGCGCACTTCGTCGGGGCTGTCGGCAATGGTGCTGTCGCCGGCCAGATCGTGCCGCGACGCTGGCGCCCCTAGCGTGCGCGGCAGGTCCGCCATCGAACGGAAATCGCCATGCCCGCTGGTCACGCTGATCATCGCGCCGGACGGGTAGATGCGTGGGCCCGGGATCACGCCCTGGTCCACCGCCTGCTTCAGGCTGAACGCCGAGCCGCCCAGGTCCCGCACCGTGGTGAAGCCGCGCATCAGCGTCTTGCCCGCCTCCACGCCCGCGACAATGTTCAGGTAGGTCGGATCCTGGGTCATCGCCACGGCCAGCGGCACGCCGACGAACATGCTGTGCCAGTGCATGTCGATCAGCCCAGGCATCAACGTGCGCCCGCCGCCGTCGATGACCCGCGCGCCGTCGGCCGGCACCTTGTCGCGCGACACCTTTTCAATGACGTTGCCGTGGACCAGCACGCTGCTCGCCGGACTCAGCTCGCCCGACACGCCGTCGAAGATGCGGACATTTTCGAAGAGGACCCGGGAGTCGGCCGCGGCCTGCGCGCCCGGCGGCGCCGCCGCCTGGGCCGCGGGCAAGGAATGGGAATGCGCCGACCCAGCCCCGAAAATCAGCAATGCCGCCGTGAATGCAATACCAGTCCTGACAACCATGATCGCGCCTCTGGGTGAGTCATCCGCCTTCAGGACGGAAACAGGATCGGGATCAGCAGCACGCTGACCACCAGGGAAAACAAGGTCAATGGCGTTCCGATCTTCAGATAGTCGGCAAAGCCAAAGCCCCCCGCCACGCTGACCAGCGCATTGGAAGGCGTGGACACCGGCGACATGAACGCCGCGGACGACGCGATGGCCACCGTCATCGCAAACGCGTAGGGCGAAGCATGCAGGCTTTCGGCGATGCTGATCGCCACGGGGCCCATCAGCACGGCAGTGGCCGTGCCCGACACCACCACGCCCAGCGTGACGGTCGCCACGAACACCAGCGCCAGCTGCCCGTAGATGCCCCAATCGCCCGAATAGTGCAGCAGGAACTGCGCGGCCATATCGACGCCGCCGCTGCGCTTGAGCGCCAGCGCAAAGGGCAGCATGCCCACGATCAGGATCAGCGCGCGCCAGTTGATCGACCGGTACGCCACGTCCAGCGTCACACAGCCGAACAGGCCCATCATCAGGCCGCCGATCAGTCCCGCCATCACGTTGGGCACCCAGTCGGTCAGCATCAGGAACACGACCGTCGCCAGCGAGAACAGCGCGTGAAGGGCGCGATTGGGCACCGGCACCAGCGAATCGGCTTCGACCGGCATGGCCAGGCTGACCAGATCGTGCTCTTCGGCCTGCAGCGAGAAAATGCCTGTCCACGGGCCGACCACCAGTAGCGTGTCGCCCACGCGCATCTTTACATTCGGCAGGTCGCGCATGGCCTCCTTGCCGCGCCACAGGCCGACAACAAAGAGCCCGTGCCGCGCCAGCACCACGGACTCGCGGGCATTTGCGCCCTCCAGCCGCGACTCCGAGGGGATGATGACCTCCACCATGCCCACGTCGCGCGCCTGATCGGTGAAGTACACCCCGGACATCGCCAACCGCTTGACCTGATGCCGGGCGCAGAATCCGTCGATGTCGAAACCCTCGGCGTCCATGTCCAGCAACAGGATGTCGCCCGCTTCCAGCACGTCGTCCGCCGTGGGGCGCATCACGGCCCGGGCGAAGCGCGAATGGCGTTCGATCGCGATGACGAACGCCGCCTTGCCCAGTTCGCCCGCCCACATGCCAAGCTGACGTCCGGCCAGATCGGAGTCGTCCTGCACCAGCAGGCGGCAGGCCCGGTTCTGCAGGGAATACTTGGTGGCCCAGTCGCCGAAGCTGGGCCGGTTCGCGGCGCGCGGCCCCTGGCCCGCGTCGATCAGATTGCGCGCAAACAGCATGTAGGCGATGCCGCCGGCCAAGACCACAATGCCGATCGGCGTGAAGTCAAAGAAGCGAAAGCCCTCGTAGCCCGCATAGCCCAGCGCGCTGTTGAGCACCAGGTTCGGCGTGGTTGCCACCAGCGTCAGCATGCCGCTCATGGCTGCCGCCGCGCCCATGGGCATCAGGATCCGGCGGCTGGCCATGCCGGACTTGCGCGCGATCCGCAGGACGATGGGAATGAAGATGGCGACCACGGCCGTGGAGCTCATCACCGCGCCCATCGAGCCGACGGCCCCCATCACCAGCAGCACCAGCCATCCCTCGCTCTTGCCGCCGTGCTTTAGCAGCAGGTCGCCCACGGCCTGCGCAACGCCCGTGCGCACCAGCCCCTCGCCCACGACGAACAGGCAGGCGATGAGGATGATGTTGGGATTGGAGAATCCATCCAGCGCCTCGCGGTAGGTCACCGTGCCGCTCAGGGGCAGCAGCAGCATGACCAGCAGCGCCACGGCATCGGACCGGGGCCGCCCGATGACAAACAGCACGACAGCCGCGCAGAGGATGGTGAGGACGACTGCCAGTTCGCTGACCATTGCCGTGCGGCTCCTTCGCGCGTCCCTAGAACGCCGTGTTGCCCGTGCTGATCGCCCACACGCCGATGCCGCACGACACCAGCACCAGAATCAGGATCGGCCATTCATACGGGGCAAAGATGTTGCCCCGCTGCTCCCGGCGGGAAATCAGAAAGAGGATGGTGCCGGGCGCGTAAATGACGCACGACAGGATGAAATACCGGAAGCCGCCCGCATACACCAGCCCGGCGGCATAGACCGTGGCGGCCGCCGCCAGCGCCAGTTCGACCTTGCGCCGCCCGCTCCAGCCGTTATAGGTTTCGCCGCGCACGGTCAGCATCAGCCCAAACGCGGCCACGAAGAAGTACGGCATCAGGCTCATTGAACTGGCCATGTTCTTGAGCAGCACGAAGGTGTCTTCGGTAAAGAGCGTGACGATCAGAAAGAGCTGCACGATGCCGTTGCTGAGCCAGAGCGCGGCTGCCGGCACGCCGTGCCGGTTTTCGCGGCCCAGGAACGACGGCATGATGCCAGCGCCCGCCGCGGCGCGCAGCACTTCGGCCGCCAGCAGGATCCACGCCAGATAGGCGCCCGCCACCGAGACCATCAGCCCCACGCTGACCAGCATGCTGCCCCACGGCCCGACCACCGCGCGCAACACGCCCGCCATGGACGGGTTGCGCAGCGCCGCGATCTCCGCGCGCGGCAGCACGCCGTACGACAGCATCGTCACCATCACCAGCAGCGCCAGCACCAGCAGAAAACCCACAATGGTCGCAACCGCCACGTCCTCGCGCCGCTTGGCATAGCGCGAATAGACGCTGGCGCCCTCCACCCCCAGGAACACGAACACCGTGACCAGCATCGTGTTGCGCACCTGCTCGAAAAGACTGCCCTTGCCTTCACCGCTGAGCCCCTCGGCGATGTTCGCGCGCAGCACGTCCAGGTCGACGGCAAAGGCGGCAAAGACGATGAAGATCGCGATCGGCACGACCTTGGCGATGGTGACGACCGTGTTCATGCCGGCGGCCTGACGGATGCCGCGCAGGATCAGGAAATGGGTGGACCACAACAGCACCGAAGACACCAGCACGGCCGGCACGGTATCGCCGTCGCCGAAGAATGGCAGCACGGCACCCAGCGTTCCCTTGAAGATGACGAAGTAGCTGACGTTGCCCAGGCAGGCGGCCGTCCAGTAGCCCAGCGCCGCCAGAAACCCCAGATACAGCCCGAATCCGGCCTTGGCGTACGCAAAGATGCCGGTGTCCAGGTCCGGACGCCGGCGCGCCAGGAACTGGAAGACCATGGCCAGCGTCAACATGCCCGTGCCGGCGATGGCCCAGGCCACCATGCCGCCCACCGGACCGGTATTGCGCGCAAACACGCTGGGCAGCGAAAAGATCCCCGCCCCCACCATCGAGCCCACCACCATGGCGGCAAGCGCCATGCGAGAAAGTTTGGCAGTTTCCCCGCTCACGATCTTCTCCTGAAAAAGACCCAGTGCTTGCCCTGCCCGCGCGGCCGTCCCCCGCCGGGACGGCCGCGCGCGCCGATCCCCCGCTAGGCGGCATCCCGCGAGATCGGGCACGTCATGCAATGCCCGCCGCCGCGGCCCCGGCCCAGTTCCGCGCCGACGAAGGTGATGACCTCGATGCCCGCCTTGCGCAACAGCGTGTTGGTGTAGACGTTCCGGTCATAGGCCAGCACCACCCCGGGCGAGATGCAGACCAGATTGGCGCCGCTGTCCCACTGCGTGCGCTCGCGGACATAGGCGTTGCCGCCGGTCTCGACGACGCGCATCTTCTTGACGCCCAGCGCCTCGCCGATCACGTCCACGAGCGAGCCCTTGTCCTTGTGCAACTCCAGCGAGCCCGGCGTGTTGCCCGGCCGGTACGAGAACGCCTGGACGTTGTTGACGATGTCGGGATACATCAGCACGCAGTCGCGGTCCGCGAAGGTCAGCACGGTATCCAGGTGCATGGCCGCCCGCAGCTTGGGCATGGCAGCCACGATCACCCGGTCGGCCGCGTTCTTGGAAAAGAGCGTGGCCGCCAGCTGGCTGATGGCCTGGCGCGACGTGCGTTCGCTCATGCCGATCATCACCGTGCGGTTGCCGATCGGCATGACGTCGCCGCCTTCCAGCGTGGCCAGCCCGTGGTCGGCCGTGGGATCGCCCCACCAGACGTTCACCTTGCCGGCAAAGCGCGGATGGAACTTGTAGATGGACGACGTCAGGATCGTCTCTTCGTGCCGCGCAGGCCAGTAAAGCGGATTGAGCGTCACGCCGCCGTAGATCCAGCAGGTCGTGTCGCGCGTGTACAGCGTGTTGGGCAGCGGCGGCAGCAGGTATTCCGTGACGCCCGCGGCCTCCTTGATCAGCATGAGCTGTTCGCCGCCCACCGACTCGGGAAACTCGTCGGTCGACAGCCCCCCGATCAGCGTCTCGGCCAGCTTGCGCGGCGCCAGCCCGTCCAGGTAGCTTCGGATCTCATCGAGCAATCCCAGCCCGACCTGGTTCGCCACGACCTGGTTATCCAGGATCCACTTCTTTGCTTCGGGTAACGCGACCGTTTCGGCCAGCAGGTTGTGCATTTCCAGCACGTCCACGCCGCGGTCCCGCATCTTGGTCATGAAGTCGAAATGGTCCCGCTTGGCGTTGTCGACCCACATGACGTCGTCGAACAGCAACGCATCGCAATTGGAGGGCGTCAATCTTTCGTGGGCGCGTCCCGGCGCGCAGACCATCACCGTGCGCAATTGCCCGACTTCTGAATGGACTCCAAATTCCTCGGTATCAGCCATGACTAGCTCCCAGACGTTAAATGGCGATCCAGCCGTAGATCAGGCCGACAATGGCGGCCAGAGCTCCGACGCATGCCACGATGAATACGACCAACTCCCAACCGGTGAACAGCGACCTGCCCTGCTCGCGCCGGGCCCAGAAGTACAGGACAGACCCGGGCGCGTACAACAGCGCCGACAGCAGCAGGAACTTCAATCCGCCGGCGAAGATCATGAATATGGTGTAGATGGCCGCGATGCTAGCGAGCGTCAGATCGCGCTTGCGGTCCTTGCCGTCGACATACGTCTCGCCGCGCTTGGCAAGCTGCCAGCCAAAACCGGCGACCAGCAGATAGGGGATCAACGACATCGCGCTGGTCAGGCTCAGCATCAGCGCAAAGGCGTCGCGCGACCAGTACGTACTGATGACGAAGAGCTGCACGATGATGTTGGTCACCCACAGGGCCACGACCGGCACGCCGTTCTTGTTCTCGCGGGCGAACGCGCGCGGCATGTCTTCGTTCTTGGAAGCCGCGTGCATCACTTCCGCGCAGATCAGCGACCAGGCCAGATAGGCGCCCAGCACCGAGATCAACAGGCCCACGCTGACGAACACCGCGCCCCACGGACCCACCACCGATTCCAGCACGCCGGCCATCGACGGCTGGCGCAGCCCGGCGATGTCGCTCTGCTGCATGACCGCATAGGGCAGCAGCGACACCAGCACCATCAGCAGCAGCGCCGTGACAAAGCCGATCAGCGTGGCCACCCCCACGTCCGAGCGCTTGGACGCGAACCGCGAGTACACGCTTGCGCCCTCGATCCCCAGGAATACGAAGACGGTCACCAGCATGGTTCTGCGCACCTGCTCGAACAGGCTGTAGCCGCTCATTTCGCCCCAGAAGTTGATGCGGAACAGGTCGACCTTGAATGCCACGAACAGCACGACGATGAACACCAGGATCGGAATGATCTTGGCGACCGTCACGACCGCGTTGATGAACGCCGCCTGCTGCACGCCGCGCAGGATCATGAAGTGAAACAGCCAGATCCCCACCGATGCCACCGCGATTGCGATGACCGTGTTGCCGTCGCCGAAAACGGGAAAGAAGGCGCCGAGCGTGGACTTGATCAGCACCCAGTACGACACGTTGCCGATGCAACTGCCGATCCAGTAGCCGAACGCGGACAGAAAGCCCATATAGTTGCCAAAGCCCGCCTTGGCGTACGCAAAGACGCCCGCGTCCATGTCGGGTTTGCGCTCGGCCAGCGCCTGGAACACGCGCGCCAGCGTGTACATGCCCGCCCCCGCGATGATCCACGCGATCACCGCGCCGACGACGCCCGTCGCCCCGCCAAAGGTCCTGGGCAGCGAGAAAATCCCGGCGCCGATCATCGACCCCACCACCATGCCGGTCAAGGCAAGCAATCCAAGCTTCTTGGGAGTACTGCTTTCCATCATGCACCTCCAATATTGAGCAAAGACGTGAGCGGGTCGGCCAGCTTGCCGGGCATGCCCCGGACCGGCCGGCTCAGCTGCGGGCAACGCGTGAACTGCGGCCTGCGCCGTACACGGTGGTCATCGTGATAAGTAGGGGCACGCCAATGAACGTGCCCGGAATGCCCCACACAAACCCCCAGAAAAAAACAGCAAACATCACCATCAGCGGCGACAGCGCAAACGCGCTGCCGGCAAGCCTGGGTTCCAGATAGCAGCCGTACACGATCTGGATGCAGTTCAGGACGACGAGCACCGCAATGCTGGTCTGCAGGGATCCCACCTGCACGAATGCGAAGAACGCCGGAAACACCGTCGCCACCAGCGGCCCGAGAAACGGGATGTAGTTCAGCAGGAACGCGAGCCCGCCCCAGGCGGTCGCCAGCTCCAGCCCGGCATAGATCGCAAACAGCCAGACCGTCACGCCCGTCAGCACGCTTGCGATCGTGCGGATCACCATGTACCAACGCAGCTTGGCGGCAACCTCGCGCCCGATCGCCATCCAGCGCTGCGCCCTGGCCTCACCCAGCAGGCGGATCAGCCGCCCCGGCGCCTCGTCAAGCTCGAACAGCCCCAGCGCAATGAAGACAAACGCGATGAAAATCATGCCCAGCATGCTGTTGATCCGCAGCGCCACCTCCTGGATCGCCCGCACCAGCCACGACACGTTGAAGCTGTCCTGGAACATCTGGATCGCCATCGCGCCGTGCGGATGCAGCGTTTCGGTCTCCAGCGTGAACAGGCGCTGGAAGCGCGCGGCATTGGCCATGACCCACTGCGCGACCAGGCTGAAGCCCCAGGCCGCCAACGACAGGAACACCACCGACACGACCACCGTGACCACCAGCGCCAGGATCGCGGCCAGCGGCGCCGGCATCCTGCGGCCCAGGTACTGGCGCAGCGGCGCAACCAGGCAGATGACGAACAGCGCAAACGCCAACGGCACGAAGATCGGGCTGGCCAGGTACAGCAGGCCGAGCAGCAGGAGGGCAAAGATGCCGGACATTGCGAAGGACGTCATCGTGGTATCACCCCATCAACGCGCTTGACCAGATAGGCATAGAACGGATTGGAGGTCAGCCGGGTCAACGTGTCCATGCCGATCACGAAGGCGCCGACTTCGCCGCGCATGGACATGGCGCCCAGGCTGATGCCAAATTCTTCGATGTTGTCCGGATGCGTGCCGTACAGCGCGTCGTCGGTCGGGAACGGCAGCGCAACGTGCGACAGCGAATAGACCTCGCGCGGATAGTCCATGCCGATGGCCCGTTCCACGACGGCGGTGGCGTTCGGCTCAATGACGCGCTCGATCATGGCGCTTGACGTGGGGCTGGCGTTGGTGACGAGCGTCAGGCGATAGTTGCGCTTTTCGCCGGGCAGCGTGCCCGCCAGTTGCCAGGCGACACCGCGCCGGAACAGCGGCCCAAGCTTGGTGGCCCGGTTCAGGTCGAACAGCACCAGGTCGCTGCCGTTGGCCGGCAGCCGCGCATACAGCGCGTTGATCAGCGCGCGCGTGCTGACGGTGAAATCCAGCACGGAGTGGAACGTGATGA
This sequence comes from Achromobacter mucicolens, assembly GCF_029866465.1. NCBI lineage: Bacteria > Pseudomonadati > Pseudomonadota > Betaproteobacteria > Burkholderiales > Alcaligenaceae > Achromobacter > Achromobacter mucicolens. The sequence continues at coordinate 3,828,662 of NZ_CP123364.1, forward strand.
TGGGCGGCAACCGTTCCAGGCCGCCCGCGCGCTGCTGCGCGACCAGCCTGTCCTGCAGCGTCTGCGTCAGCTCGAACGACTGGCGGGCCGCGTGGACGGGGAAAGAGTTGTACTTGAAGGGATTGAACTCCGGCACGATGCTCAGCCACGCGGCCTTGGCAAACGCGGGCAGGATGGCCGGCAGGCCCGCCAAGCCCGCGAAGCGCGCAAACGACGTGATGCCGACCATCGGCGAGATCAGCACCAGGCGGTCGGGCTTGTCGAGTTTGGGGTTGTCCAGCGCATCCAGCGCGTGCATCAGCGCCAACGCCCTGCCGTTGGAAAAGCCCACCATGTGCAGCGGTTTGGGCGCCGGCACGCGGCGGCGGGCTTCGCGCACGGCCAGGCGCGTGGCCGCCGCCCAGTCTTCCCAATGCGCGTCCGTCAGCCCGCCAGGCACCGTGCCGTGGCCCGGCATCCGGATGGCGATCGCCACGTAGCCGACGGATTGGTAATGGGCGGCGACGTGGCGCAGACTGTAGGGCGAATCCGTCAGGCCATGCAGCAGCACGGCCACGCCCCGCGGTTCACCCGCCGGCAGCAGCATGAACGACCGGTTCCAGTCATGCGCGAAATGCTCGGGGTACACCTTCGCGTCTGCGAAGTAGCGGTTGCTGTCCACCTTGTCCTCCGGCAGCAGCTTGTCGCCCACGTTCTGCCTGACCAGCGCAAAAAGCTGATCCTCATGCGCCAGGTAATCGTCCCAGGTGCTGCGGTCCAGCCGCTCGGCGTCCAGTTCCTGCGGCACATACGTGTGCCACGCAGCCAGCGGCGGCCCCTGCTGGATGTCGTACAGGCGCACGCCCATGAGCGTGAAGACAATCAGCAGCGCCACCCCGGCCACGATGAACAAGGCCTTGCGCAGCCGGCGCCACCGCGGGCGCTGGATGGCGTCGGTGGGCTTGCCGGTGTTCACTGCGCGGCTCCCGCCGCAGGCGGCGCGTCGGCCATGACCACTTCCGGCTGCTCGTCCCCGCCGCCCAGCGCCACGTACAGCGACACGCCGTTCTGCAATTGCGAGGCCCGCAGCGTCAGCATCTGCTGCTCCGCGTTGAAGAGGCCGCGCCGCGCATCGACGACTTCCAGATAGATGGAGATGCCGTTCATGTAGCGCAACTCGGCGGTTTCAGCCAGCCGGCGCTGCGCCTGGATCGCCGTCTCCTGCGCGGTGACCTGCTCCTGAAAGCGCTTGCGGTTCTCCAGCGCGGTCGCCACTTCGCTGAACGCGGTCTGCACTGTCTTGCGGTAGTTGGCGACCAGCTCGTCGCGCTGCGCCGTGGCCAGGTCCACCGCCGCCCGCCGCTGCCCGTAGTCGAAGATCGGCCACCCGATCCCCGCGCCGATGTTCCAGATCTGGCTGGGCGAGGAGAACAGGTCCGACAGCTCGGTGGACGCGTAGCCCAGCGATCCGGTCAGCGCAATGCGCGGAAAGAGTGCCGCGCGCGCCGCGCCGATGTTGGCATTGGCGCTGCGCAGGCGGTTCTCCGCCTGCCGGATGTCCGGCCTGACCGCCAGCAGCGAAGACGGCAATCCGGGGCTCAGCGCATCGAACTGCCCTGCGGCCTCGATGGGCTGACCGGGGGCCATCTCGTGCTGCAGGTCTTCGCCGACCAGCACCCACAACCGGTTCCAATGCCCCGCCGTGGCGCGCTGCCATTCGGCAAGCTGGGTCTGAGCCTGGGTCAGCAGGATGGCCGACTGCTCGAAGTCGACGCGCGACGTGACCCCGGCGTCCAGGCGGTCCTTGGCCACGCGAAGCGCATAGCTGCGCGTCTCCACCGTGCGCTGCGCCAGCGCGATGCCCTCTTCACCTGCCTGGGCGTCGTAATAGGTCGAGGCCACGTTCGCGATCAGCGACAGGCGGAACGCACGCCGGCCCTCCACCGTCGCCAGGTACTGCTGCAACGCCGAGGCGGTCATATTGCGCACCCGCCCCCAGAAGTCCAGCTCAAACGAAGAGACCATCACCTGCGCGTTGAACTGATTGAATTGCACGGTCTGCCGTGACCCGGCCAGCGCCGGGTCCAGCACGGTCAGCGGCTGCTGGTTGCGCGACGCCGCCGCGCCGGCGTCCAGTTGCGGCAGCTGATTGGCGCGCTCGATGCGGTAGAACGCGCGGGCCTGCTCGATCCGGGCCGTGGCCGCTGCCAGGTCCTGGTTCAGCTCCAGCGACCGCGCAATCAGGCGCTTGAGCTGCGCATCGCCAAAGAACTGCTCCCAGGTCACGTCCTGCGCCGCCTTGGCATCCGGGGGGACCTCGCCCGGGAACATGGCGGGCGTGGCCACTTCGGGCCGGCGGTGCTCGGGCGCAAAATTGCACGCGGACAGCCCACCGATAAGCAGCGCGGCGGCGGCAATGCGGGCGGGGGTCATGGGTTTTCTCCCCGCTCTTCGGCCTTGGCCGGACCGCTATCGCCAGGCTTGGGCGCCGATTTCCGGGGCCCGGACCAGCGCCGCGCCACCATGTAGAAAAGCGGCGTGAAGAACACCCCGAACAGCGTGGCGGTCAGCATGCTGCCCATCACGCTGGTGCCCACCGCCTGCCGGCTGGCGGCGCCCGCGCCGGTCGCCAGCACCAGCGGCAGCATGCCCAGCACGAACGTGACGCTGGTCATGATGATGGGGCGCAGGCGCTGGCGGGCCGCATCGACCACCGCTTCCTTGCGGTCGCGGCCTTCAAGTTCCTCCTTCAGCGCGAACTCCACGATCAGGATGCCGTTCTTGGCGGCCAGCCCGATGATGGTCACCAGCCCGATATTGAAATAAATGTCCGCCGACATGCCGCGCCCCAACGTGAATGCGGCAGCGCCCAGGATGCCGAAGGGCAGGATCAGCAGCACCGACACCGGCACGGACCAGCTTTCGTACAGCGCGGACAGCAGCAGGAACACCACGACCAGCGACAGGGCCAGCAGCAACGCCACCTGGTTGCCCGCCTGCTGTTCCTCGTACGCCGTCCCGGTCCATTCGTAGGTGATGCCCTGCGGCAGGACCCGCGCGGCGATGGCCTCCATTTCGGCCAGCGCCACGCCGCTGGAGCGGCCTGCGGCGGCCTCGCCTGAAATGGTGATGGAGGGAAAGCCGTTATAGCGTTCCAGCTGCTGCGGACCATCGATCCAGCGCATTCGCGAAAACGCCGAGAACGGCACCATCTCGCCCCGGTTGTTCGGCAACTGCAAGGCGGCGATGTCCTGCGGCTGCATGCGCTGATCGGCCTCAGCCTGGATGAACACCCGCTGCACCGACCCATCGTGCAGGAAGTCGTTGACGTAGTTCGAGCCGAACGCCAGCGTCAGCGCCTGATTGACCTGCGCCACCTGCAACCCCAGCGCGCGGGCATGCACGCGGTCGATCTCGACATACAACCGCGGTCCCGGCGGCATGCCGTCCAGCCGCACGCCGGTCAGCAGCGGACTGGCGGCGGCGGCCGCAATCATCGCCGCGCCCGTCGCGGCAAGACCCGCGCCGCCCTGCGCCGTGCGGTCCTGCACTTTCATGGAAAAGCCCGACGCGTTGCCCATCGACGGGATCGGCGGCGGGTTCAGCGCAAAGATCATCGCCTGGGGGATCTGGCGGAAGGCCAGGTTGCTGCGCCCGACCAGCGCATCGACCGCCTTGCTGCGATCCGTGCGCTCGCTCCACGGGTACAGGTCCACGAACGACAGCGCGGCCGTCTGCCCCTGGCCGAAGAAGTTGAACCCGACCACCGACGCCACGTTGCGCACGGCAGGCTGCTCACGCAGCAGGCTTTCGGCCTGTTGCACGGCCACCTCGGTCTGGTCGGCCGTGGTGCCAGGCGCGCCGGTGTACGACACGAAGAAATAGCCCTGGTCTTCCAGCGGCAGGTAGCCGCCCGGCAAGCGCGAGAACAGAAAGATCGTCAGGCCGCACACGCCCAGGAAGATCAGCATCCAGCGCAGCGGCCGCACCAGCATGTGCTCTACCGCCCGCACATACTGGCGCGTCATGGCGTCAAAGCCCGCGTTGAACTTGTCGAACACCCATTGCTTGGCCTTGGACACCCGTCCCTTCGGCGGTTTGCCGTCCGGCAGCTTGAGCAGCGTTGCGCACAACGCGGCGCCCAGCGACAGCGCCAGCACGGTGGACACGACGATGGCGACCGACAGGGTGATGGAGAACTGGCGGTAGATCGCGCCGCTGGACCCCGGAAACATCGCCATCGGCACGAACACCGCCACCAGCACCAGCGTGCTGGCGATGATCGGTCCCCACACCTGGCCGACCGCCTTGCGCGTGGCTTCCGGCGCGGAGAGCTTTTCGTCCTGCATGATGCGGGCGACGTTCTCGGACACCACGATCGCGTCGTCGTTCAACACCCCGATCGCCACCACCATGCCAAACAGCGACAGCAGGTTGATGGACGCGCCAAACAGGAACAGGCCCGCGCAGGTGCCGATCAGCGCAATCGGCACGATCAGCGTCGGGATCAGCGTGCTGCGCCAGCTTTGCAGGAACAGGAACACCATTGCCGTGACCAGCAGCAGCGCCTCCACCATGGTGACGAGCACCGAACTGATCGAGGTCGTGATGAAGGGCGTGGTGTCGAACGGCACCGTCCAGCCGACGCCCGCCGGAAAGACCGATTCCAGCTCCGTCATGCGCTGGCGGACTTGGCGTGCGACATCCAGCGCATTCGCGTCATTGGCCAGCTGGATGGCGATGCCGGCTGCCTCCTTGCCGTTGACGCTGAGGCGGAAGTTGTAGCTTTCGTTGCCCAGCTCCACCCGCGCCACGTCGCCCAACCGCACGAGCGAGCCGTCGTTGTTCACGCGCAAGATGACCTGGCGGAACTGCTCGGGCGTGGAGAAACGGCTCTGCGCGACGATCTGCGCGTTGAAGTCCGCGCCGCGCGCCAGCGGCAGGTCGCCCAGCGAACCGCCGATCGTCTGCGCGTTCTGCTCCTGCACCGCGCGCATCGCGTCGCTGGCCGACATCTGAAAACTCGCCAGCTTGCGCTCATCCAGCCAGATCCGCATGGCGTAAGACGAGCCAAACAGCTGCACATCGCCCACGCCACGGATGCGGCGCAGCTCATTCAGGATGTTGTTGGACGCGAAATTGCCCATCTCGACGGCGCTGACGTTGCCGCTTTCGGACTGCAATGCCAGCAGCATCAGGAAGCCGGATGACGCCTTGGTCACGGCCACGCCCAATTGGCGCACCTCTTGCGGCAGCCGCGGCTCGACCCGGCTCAAGCGGTCCTGCACCTGGCTGCGCGCCACGTCCAGGTCCGTGCCGGGCTCCAGCGTCACCGTAATCTGCGCCGTGCCGTTGGCGCGGCTGACCGACGCCATGTACAGGAAGTTGTCGACCCCGTTCATTTCCTCCTCGATGATGGAGGTGACCGTGCGATCGATGGTGGTGGTATCGGCGCCCCGGAAGGTCGCCTGGATGGTGATCGACGGCGGCGCGATATTCGGGTACTGCTCGACGGGCAGCAGCACCACCGAGATCAGGCCGAACAACAGGACGAAAAGCGCCACTACCCAGGCGAATACTGGCCGCAACACGAAGAATGAGCCCATGGCCGACTCCGTCAGGGTTTCGCGGCTTGCTGTTCAACAGGATCGACCTGCTGGCCGGGCCTGATTCTATGCCAGCCGTCCACCACCACCCGCTCTCCGGGTTCAAGGCCGCTACGCACCAGCCAGTTGCCGGCGACCTGCTCGCCGACCTGGATTTGTTTAGGCACCGCCGTGTCGCCCGGCCCGATGACGAACACGGTGGCCGTGTCGCCGTTCAACCGCGCGGCCCGCGCGGGGATCAGGATGCCCTCCTTGCGCACGCCAACCAGGATCTGCCCGGTCACGAACTGACCCGGCAGCAGTTCCCGCTTCGCATTGTCAAAGCGGGCGCGTATGGTCTGAGCGCCGGTCGTCCGGTCCACGCTCAGGTCCGCAAAGTCGACGACGCCCGTTTCGCCGAACTCGCGGCCATTGGCCAGCATGAGACGCACCGGAAATGTGTTGCCTGCCGTGGCCAGCGCGCCCGAGCGCGCGTAGTCGGTCAGGTCCATGATGGCGGTGTTGGATTTGGTGAACGTGGCGCTGATCGGCGAAAGCTGGTTGACTTGCGCCAGCAGCGTTGCGCCCGATGCGCTGACCAGCGCCCCTTCGGTGACCAGCGCGCGTCCCACCCGCCCCGCGATGGGCGCCCGGACCGTGCAACGGTCCAGGCGCAACTGCGCCAGCGTGACCGCTGCCTGCGCATCGGCGACATTGGCCTGCGCCTGGCCCAGCGCCGCCAACGCCGCCTCGTATTCCTGGGCGCTGACCGCCTGGCGCTGCACCAGCGGACGGAACCGCTCGGTGACCGAGCGCGCATTCTTCTGCACGGCCTGCGCGCGCTGCAGCATGGCATTGGCCTGCGCCAGCTGCGCCTTGTAGTCGCTCGGATCGATCTGGAACAGCGGGTCGCCGGCCTCTACGTCGCTGCCCTCGGTGTAGAGCAGCTTCTCCACGATGCCATCCACGCGCGCGCGCACTTCGGCCGTGCGAATGGGCTCGATCCGGCCCGGCAGATCCACGTTCAGGTCGACCGGCTGGCTCCCCACGGTCATCACGAAGACCTTTACTGGCGCCAGGGGGACGGCAGCCGCATCGTTCCGGTCCCCGCACCCCGCCAACACCATCATCCAAGCACTCAACGCATACAACACGACACGACGGACATTGCTGCTCGCTTGCATCATCCCCTACTCCCAGGCGGTCGGACTCAAGGTCCCACTTCCCTCTCCCCCCACCGGTGGAAAGGGCCCAGCTCGGACAGCTCAATGGCGCGGCGGGTGCGCCGGTTCAGCGTATTTTTTGTGGATTGCGGGCGCGACGCGGCGCAAAGGGAAGACGGCGCCGGAAAAGGGAGGAGGGCCCGATCGGGAAACATCCGATCCAGGAAGAACCTGCCCAACTGGGCAAGGCCGATACGTGCCAGGCGTGCGCCGGCCGCATCGTGATACCAACAAGACCATCGACTTTCGCACAAGGATCCTTTATGTCCGGGACAAGGGAAACTGGCTGACAAAGTGTTGCGTGGTCATTCTGCGGACATTGCGCTGCGATCCGCTTACCGGCGCTGGCACGTTACGTGCTGGGGCGCGGCGTTTCGGGACAGCTTAAGTAGCGGCGACGCTTAGCGCAAGCTTTTCTCGATGGTGTCAATCGACCGCATGGCAGCATTTTTCACGCCTTGCAGCGAAATCTTGGCGCATGCGTGCCCGGATTGGTGGTCGCAAATATGCGAATTTTCGCAGCATGCTTTGCGCGCAACCCAAAACAGGCGCAATCACGCCCTACGCCAACGCAGGCTAATTATTTCCAGAAGCGTAAAATTGGCACTAATTGAAACTTCGCGATGGCGGGGGGTGCGGCGGCCGCTGCGCGCGGCCGCCAGCGACGTTCAACTGCGGGGACGAATCTTGCGCACGACTTCCAGCAGATCGTCCAATGACACGGGCTTGCTGATGTGCGCCGAGAAGCCGGCGCTGACGGCTTCTCGCATGTCTTCCTTGGCGCCAAACCCGGTAAGCGCGATGGACGGCAGATCGACGCCGTCCTCCCGCTCGCGGATGGCCCGCATCAGCGCATAGCCGTCCATGTCGGGCATGCCGATGTCCGACAGCAGCAGATCGAACGGGGACTGATCCAGCCGTTCCAAGGCCTCGCGGCCGCTGGAGACAGCCGTCACGATGGCCCCTTCGAGATCCAGCAGTTCGCGCATGACCTGCAGGACGTCCTCGGAATCGTCGACCAGCAGCACATTCAACCCGTCGAGCGGCATGTCGCCATTGGTTTGTGGCGCGTCCTGTTCTTCGCGCGCCCCGGCCAGGTCCAGCCACACCGTGAATCGCGCGCCGGCGCCCAGGCCGTCCGAGTGCACCTCGATCGTGCCTCCATGGGCGCCAACGAGTTCGCTGACGACCGCCAGTCCGATACCCAGCCCCGGGCTGGTGCCGGCCTTCTGACGCACGTCACCCTGGCTGAACATGTCGAAGACCCGGCCGACAAACATCGGGTCGATGCCCTGGCCCGTATCGGCCACGTCCAGCCTCAACCGGTTGTCTTGAACGGCGAGCTTGAGCGCGACCCGCCCTCCTTCCGGTGTGAACTTGATCCCGTTGTTCAGCAGATTCCAGATCACCTGCTCGATGCGCACGGGGTCGGCATCCAGGTAGATCGCCAGGGCGGGATCGAAGTCCGCCCGCAGGTCGACGCCGGCGGCGGCGGCGGCGGGCCTGAGCACATCGAGGATATTCTTCGCGATGGCCACGACGTCGATGATCGATTTGTTCAGCGCCAGCTTTCCAGTGCGCACGCGCGACAGGTCCAGCAGGTCGTCGATGATGCGGGCCTGGCCCCTGACCGACCGCTGGATCAGATCGATGGCACGCGCTGCCGGCGCCAGGTTGCGCACGGCTGGCGCGCGGGCCAGCAGCTCGGCATTGAGCTGAATCAGATTGAGCGGGTGCTTGAGTTCGTGCGACACGACCGCGAAGAATTCGTCCTTGAGCATGCTGTCGGCACGCGCGCGATCCAGCCGCGATTCCTGCTCGGCATCGCGCAGCTTCAATTCCGTCACGTCGCGCACGATCTTCGCGAACCCTTGATAGACCGGGTCGTCCATGCGGTTCACGCCCCCGGTGCAGTACACCAGGCTGCCATCCTTGCGCTTGTGCCACCGCTCGTCCGGCGCGTAACCGATCTGCCGGGCACGATCGAGTTCGTATTCCGGCCGGCCGGCGGCAATGTCCTCGTCGGTGAAGATGATGGATATCGACTTGCCTTCGGCTTCGGCGCTGGTGTATCCGAACATCAGCTCGGCGCCGATGTTCCAGTTGGTGATGATGCCCTGGTTATCCAGCGTCATGATGCCGAAGTCGCGGGCGCTTTCCGTCATCAGCTTCAGGTGGGCTTCGCCCAGACGAACCCGGTCTTCCGCCTTGCGCCGGTCGGTGATGTCGATGAACGTCAGGACCGCGCCTTCGATGCGGTGTTCGGCACTGCGGTAGGGCAGCAGCCGCGCCAGATACCAACGGTCGGTGGCGCTGCGCACCTCGCGCTCAAGCGGCCGCAGCGATTCGAACACGCCCGCGGCATCCTTGGCCAGGTCCGGATATTCCAGCCGATGCGTGATGTCCAGCACCGAACGGCCGGCGTCGCTGGGAATCACATTGAAGATATCGGAGGCGCGCGGCGTGAACCACTGAATGCGCATCATGCGGTCCACGAACACCGTGGCGATGTCGGTGGACGCGATCAGGTTCTGCAAGTCGTCATTGATCTTGGCGGTTTCGTCGACCTTGGTCTTGAGTTCCGCATTGACGGTAATAAGCTCTTCGTTGACGGACTGCAGTTCTTCCTTGCCGGTTTCCAGCTCTTCGGTGGTCGAACGCAGCTCTTCGTTGATGGCCTGCAGCTCCTCGTTGGAGGCCTTCAGTTCCTCCGTCGAGGTCTCGGCCTGCTCGATGGTGGCCTGCAACTGATCCTTGGTGCGCTGCAGCTCTGCCTCCAGCTGTGTCAGCACGGCGGCAGAGCCGCTCGTCGGGCCCTGGCTGCCATCGGCGCTCATGACGTCTTCGACTTCGTCGAACAGCACCAGCATGTAGTCGCTGGCGGACTCCTCGTGCCGGAACGGCCGCACCACCATGTTGATGTAGGCCTGGCGGTCGCCGAAGGTCATCTTGACCCGCCGCGCCTCAACGCTCTTGCGCGAATGCAGCGCCTGGAACATTGCCGTGCGCAGTTCGGTGCGAAGTTCGGGATGCACCGACGCCGGGAGATTCCGGGAGGGCTCGCCGCCCGGATGGCGCAGGAAACGGCCTGCGCCATCCGAGATATGCACGATGTCGCTGTTGGCATCGACGATGACGCTGGGTGGCGCGTACATTTCAAGCGCGCGCTGGTGCACCGCGGCGTACGACACCTTGGTCTCACGCACCGGCGCGGTGGAGGCGTGGATGGGCCGCACGTGACTGAAACCGCCGTCCGTCAGTTCGGGCATGCCGCTCAGCTGCGCCGGGGTCTCGCGCGCGGCGTAGATGCGATAGCGCTTGTCCACCACCTGGAACAGCTGCGGGCATGCATCGGCCGATTCGGAGCTGCCCAGAAAAAGGAAGCCGCCCGGTTTCAACGCAAAATGGAACATGCGCAGCACATCGCGTTGCACCTCGCGATCCAGGTAGATCAGCAGATTGCGGCAGCTGACCAGATCCAGCCGAGAAAAAGGCGGGTCGCGCAGGATGTTGTGCACGGCAAACAGAACACGCTCGCGCACGTCTTTCTTGATGCGGTATTCGTCGTCCTTGCGGCTGAAGAAGCTTTGCAGCATTGCCTCGGGCACATCGGCCTTGATCGCCATGGGATATGCCGCCGTCCGGCCCACCGTCAGCGCCGTTTCGTCGATGTCGGTGGCAAAGATCTGGATCCTGGGCGGCTGAGGCATCGCCGCAGCCCGCGCGCTCATCAACATGGCGAGCGAATAAGCCTCTTCGCCCGTCGAACAACCCGCCACCCATGCGCGCAACGCGGAATCCGGCGCATGACTGAGTGCCTTGAACAGCTTGGGCAGCACGAATTCATCCAGATTGGCAAAGGCGTCCCGGTCACGGAAGAACTGCGTCACGCCGATCAGCATGTCGGATAGCAGCCTGGGGGTTTCGTCGCTGCGTTCCTGAAGCAGCTTTCCATAGTCCGCCAGGGTGGCGGCGCCCGTGATCTGCATGCGGCGCTCGATCCGGCGCAGCACCGTGGCTTTCTTGTAGTGACGAAAGTCGTGCGCCGTGCGGGCGCGCAGCAAGGCAAGGATCTCGCGCAACGTGTTGCGATCGTGCTTGGACTCATCCGCCGCCTGCTCGGCGTCGGCCGCGCCCGCGGCTTCCTCCTCGGTCAGCGGCGGCAGGTGGATGCTGCCCATGTTCTCCGCGATTTTCCTGAGGCGATCCGGCATGATCGACACCGGCAGCACGATGTCCACCGCGCCGGTTGCGATCGCGCTTCGCGGCATGGTGTCGTGCTCGGCGTCCTGGGGCGATTGCGCGAACGTCACGCCGCCCTGCTCCTTGATACGGGCAAGGCCGACCGACCCGTCCGATCCGCCGCCGGACAGGACGATGCCGACGGCGCGCGTTGTGTGCACGTCGGCCAACGTCCGGAAAAACGTGTCGATGGCGATGTGGCGGCCTTCCGGTCTGGCCGTGCCAGCGGTCACGCGCAGATACCCGTCGTTCATCGCCAGCGTCGCGCCCGGGGGTATCACATAGATGTGATCACGCTGGATCGGGACCGGCTTGGTGACCTGCGCGACCGGGATGGCGGTGCTGGACTGCAAAATCCTGTCAAGGACGCTTTCGTGGTCCGCGGACAGGTGCACCACCACGACGAAGGCCATGCCGGGCTTGGCCGGCATATGCGAAAAAAATGTTTTAAGCGCGTCGATCCCCCCAGCTGAGGCGCCCAGGCCGACCACAGGAAAGCTGAGGTCACTACGGACGACGCCGGGCTTGTTGTTTGGAACGGACGGCGAATTGGACATTTTTTGCCTGTGGTGACGGGCTGAAGGGTATCGGCAATGATACAGGTCGCGAAAAGCGCGGCGGCCTCACGTCACGGTGCAGGCCCCGGAGGCAGTGCGCGCTTGTGCGCGGTGGCGTTGAACTGGCGCTCGATCACCGCCACGGCGTCCGGCGCAATTTCCTCTCCTTCCAGAAATCCATCGATCTGGGCATACGTGACGCCGTACGCGTCCTCATCCGGGCGCAACGGCCTCAAGGACTCGAGGTCGGCAGTGGGCACCTTTTGCACCAGCCGCTCCGGCGCTCCAAGCAACGTTCCCAACGCCCGGACCCGCCGCTTGGTCAGCCCACGCAGCGGCAGCACATCCGCCGCCCCATCCCCGTGTTTCGTGAAGAAACCCATCAACGCCTCGGCCGCCTGGTCCGTGCCGATGACCAGGCAATCCAGCGCGCCGGCTATTGCGTACTGCGCGATCATGCGCTGCCGCGCCTTGATGTTGCCTGCGCCGAAGTCCTCGGCCGCCTCGTTCGCGTAGGCGAGGCCCGCCGCGCGTAGCGCCTCGCGCTGCGCGTCCACCGCCGGCTTGATGTCGATGCGCATCCGGCGGTCGGGCGCGATGAAGTTCACCGCCTGCGCCGCATCTTCCTCGTCGCGCTGCTCGCCATAGGGCAGGCGCACCGCGATAAACGTGGCCGGCCTGCCTTGGGATCGCACCCGCTCGACGGCAAGCTGCGCCATTCGCGCGGCCACCGTGGAGTCCACCCCGCCGCTGATGCCCAGCACATAGCCCGCGCGCCCCGAGCGGGCGAGGTAATCGGCCAGGAATGCGACCCGCGCTTCCAGTTCGACGGCCGCGTCAAAGTCCTTGGTGACGCCGAGCTCGCGCGCGATGGCGTCCTGCGGGCGCAATGCCGTGTTTTGGGGTTGCATGTTCACTCCTATCCGCTTCTCGCGGATATCCGCAGCAATCCGTGTGCCCGGCCGTAGCGGCAACTGAGCGGCCGGAATCCCCGGCGTCCGGCGCTCAGGGCATCGTATGCGCGTCCTCGGTCAGCACCTGCATCAGGGCTTCGACGGAATAAGGCTTTTGCATGACTGGAAAGCCCAGCGCCCGGGGCCCTGCCATCGCCTCGCTGTAACCGCTGGCCAGCACGATTCGGATGCCGGGCCAGCGCTCCCGGATCCGATAGGCCAGATCCATGCCGTTCATGCCGGGCAGCACCAGGTCAAGAATGGCCAGGTCGAACCCGCCGTCGCGCTGTTCAAGTTCCTTCAGGGCCTTTTCGGCGTCAACGGTCCAGGTGAGCTGTTGACCCAGCTCTTCCAGCCATGCCGATACCACTTCACCGACCATGCGGTTGTCTTCCACCAGCAGCACCTCGCGGCGCACCGGCACGTTGGCCAGCTCACCGGAGACGGGCGATTCGGCCGTGGCGCCCGACGCCTTGGCGGCCGGCAGGTAAAGCGTGAACGTCGTGCCCGTGCCTACCGTGCTGTCGACGGTCACGTCGCCGCCCGATTGCCGGACAAAGCCTTGCACCTGGCTTAGCCCCAGGCCGGAGTTTTCATGCTGGCCCTTGGTCGTGAAGAAGGGTTCGAAGACATGCGCCAGCACCTCCGGCTCGATCCCGGCGCCGGAATCCTGCACCGACAGCGCCACCTGCGGCCCATTGAGCCTCGCCAAGCCGCCCAGCGTCGCGGTGTCGGGCACGATCTGGGCCGATATCTTCAATTGGCCGCCCGAGGGCATCGCGTCGCGCGCGTTGATGACCAGGTTGAGCAGCGCCGACTCAAGCTGGGTGGGATCGGCGAAGATCGTACAGTCGCCCGGCCCGAACTCGTAGCTGACCGCCACGGACGACCCCACCGTGGTTTCGAAGAGCTGCCGCATCGAAGCCAGGCTATCGCGCACGTCGAACGCGTGCGGCTGCAGCGGCTGGCGCTTGGCGTAGGCAAGCAGCTGCCGGGTAAGCTGGGCCGCTTTTTCCGTCGTGTCGATGATGATGCCCACATAACGCATCAGCGAAGCAGGCAGGTCGGGATAGCGCTTGATGAATTCCGCGGAGAACCGGATCGCCGTCAGGAAATTGTTGAAGTCATGCGCCACGCCCCCCGTCAGCCGGCCAATGGCCTCGTTGCGCTGGGCATGGTGCATCGAATCGCGGGCTTCCTGGAGCTGCTCGTGCCGCTCTTTCTGCTCGGTAATGTCGCGCGTGATCTTCGCGAAGCCGACCAGTTCGCCGCGATCGTCAACGACCGGGTCGATCACCACGCTGCACCAGAACCTGCTGCCGTCCTTGCGCATGTGCCAGCCCTCGGCCTCGAAGCGCCCCTCGCGCCGTGCCGTTTCCAGCGCGCGCTCGGGTACGCCGGCATTCCGGTCCTCGGGCGTGTAAAAAACGGAGAAGTGCTGCCCGATGATCTCGTCCGCGCCATAGCCCTTGAAACGTTCAGCGCCCGGATTCCAGCTGCTGACGCGGCCGTTGGCGTCCAAAAGGTAGATGGCGTAGTCCCGTACTGCCCCTACCAGCAGACGATAGCGATCCTCGGACGGAAAATCCGGTAAAGAAGTCATGCAATGTCCCCACCTGCGTGTCTATTCATGCTCAAGCCCCGTCAGCAAACGGCGTGCCATCCCGAAAACTCTGTTACAGCCGCCAGCCCACGGGCACAAAATTTGCTCTAACAGCGATCAGTAGGCGGCGCATTCCTGGCGCCGTCCGGGCATAGAGGGCCTTAGCAATGCAACCCATTCGTAAAGCTGTATTTCCCGTCGCGGGCCTCGGCACGCGGTTTCTTCCCGCCACCAAGGCCATGCCCAAGGAGATGCTTCCCATCGTCGACCGGCCGCTAATCCAGTATGCCGTCGAGGAAGCGGTCGCCGCGGGCATCACTGAACTGATTTTCGTCACGGGCCGAAACAAGCGCGCCATCGAGGATCATTTCGACCGCGTGCCAGAACTGGAATACGACCTGGAAGCGAAAAACAAGAACGCCCTGCTGGAAACCGTCCGCAACGTCATTCCGAACAACGTCAAATGCGTGTACACCCGCCAGCCGGCTGCCCTGGGGCTGGGCCATGCGGTGCTCTGCGCGGCGCCCATTGTAGGCAACGAACCGTTTGCCGTGCTGCTGGCGGACGACATGATAGACGCGGATGCCCCCGTCATCGGCGAAATGGCGAAGGTAGCCCGGGAGTTCGACGGCAGCGTCCTGGCGATCCAGCAGGTGCCCAAAGCCAACACCCACCAGTACGGGATCGTCTCCGGCAGCCGCAAGGCACACGGCGTGATGAGCCTGACGGGCATCGTGGAAAAGCCCAAGCCCGAGGATGCGCCGACCGACCTGGCGGTCGTCGGGCGCTACATCCTGGAGCCCGAAATTTTCGCGCTGCTGGAGAGCACCCAGGCGGGCGTGGGTGGAGAAATCCAGCTCACCGACGGCATCGCCGCCCTGCTCAAGGCCCGTAACGTCTTCGGGTTTGAATACGAGGGCGTGCGCTACGACTGCGGCAGCAAGGAAGGCTTCTATCGCGCCACGATGGAAATTGGGCGCAAGTACCACAACCTGGGTTGAAAGCGCGGCCCGCTCCAATCTTTACAAAGGAAGCTACCTCATGACCGATTCGAAACCCGCCCCGCCCCCCAATCCGCCGCCGTCGCCTCACGTGGATCGCGCAGAGACCGGCTATACGGGTCAACCGACCGAGGACGGTCCGCCCACGGGGGACGTCAATCAGAACCCCGACACCAATTCGGGGTATCCCGCCGGCGGGTCCCAGGCGCCTGCGGGCAAGGATCCGTACGGACGCCCCAAGAAATCCGAGTCCTGACCATAACTGACCGCCCTGCCCAGGAGACCACCGCGCATAGGCGCTGCGGTTTCTTGGGCCATCGCGACGCCATCTTCCTTCCGTTTCCGGCCGACGCAGACGCCTGATCTGCGCACAGTTGGCCAAAGTTCAGATGTTTCCTCTTTACGCCCAATTTCTCAAACGCGCCGCCGCCTATCGCGACGCGATCGGACAGGACAATGTCCGCCTACCCCTGCAAACCATTACCGCCGTCTTGCTGGCCTATGGCTGGATGCGGTGGCAGCAGATGCCGGATCTGGCATGGGGCGCCTTTTCCGCGCTATTTGTAGTGCGGGCCACGGTGGAGGGCACGGTCGGCGAAGCAGCCGCGCGCATCCTGGGCGCAATGATCGGGGTGGCGCTGGGCATTGCCTTCGTGCCACTTGCCGCCGTCACCGGCCTGCCGGCGCCGTGGAGCATCGTCGTCGGCGTAGGCGCCGCCGCTTGCCTGACGTTACGCTGGCCCTCCTTGAACTACAGTCTCGTCACGGCGACCATCCTGACCGTGACCCCGGACGCCGACCTCGTTGCAGGCGCCGTCAACAAGACACTTGCGATCGTCGTGGGCTCGGCCGCCGGTATCCTGGCCGCCTTTGCCGTGCTGCCGCTATCGGCCCGTCACAGCATGCGCTACAACCTTGCCGCCTCGTTGCAGCTGTACGGGGAATTGCTGGTCGAATGGGCCGCCGCCCTGAACGAAGGCAGAGAACGCCCGCGGCCGCGAGACAAGCCCGCCCTGGAACGCGCGCACTGGCGGGCGATCGACATGGCACGCCAGTCCCGATCGCTGCCGATCGATTTTGTGGGCCGCGACACGCAGGCGCAGCGGCTGCAGGACCGGATCGAGGAGCTATGGCTTACCGTCCCGCTGATGGAGCGCGTGGGCGGCGTGCAAGTCACCGAGAACGTCTCACGCCGTCTGGGCCCTGCCCTGCATGCGGTTGCGCAGGCAGCGCAACGGCAGATCGACGGCCTGGCGCGCGCCATTCGCGAACGGGGCGCCGACGCGCCCCTGTGTTGCACCCGTCAACAATTTGCTCAGCTGGACGCCGTGGTGCAGGAAGCCGCCAGCGGCGGCGGCTTCACGTGTGACGAACGGGTGGCGGTGGATCTGATCCGCTGGTCCTGGCACGAGGTCACGCGGGAATTGGATGCCCTGTGCGACACCGTGCAGCCTGCTGCGCAACAGACCCCATCCCAGGCCGGGGCCTGACGCGCGCCAGGCGTCAAGGCGTGAGCACCACCTTGATGCACCGATCCTCCTTGTCTCGGAAGGTCTTGTACATATCGGGTCCGGCCTCAAGCTTTGCGCGGTGCGTGATGACAAACGACGGATCGATCCTGCCCTGCACAATCAGGTCGAGCAACTCGTCCGTCCAGCGCCGCACGTGGGTCTGACCCATGCGCCACGTCAGTCCCTTGTTCATCGACGCGCCAAAGGGAATCTTGTCGATCAGTCCCCCGTAGACGCCGGGGACCGACAGGATGCCGGCGGGCCGGCACACATACATCATCTCGCGCAGCACGTGCGGCCGGTCGGTCTCGGCGCCCACTGCCTGCTTCACCCGGTCGTAAAGGTGCTCCATCGAGCTGCTGGCGTGCGACTCCATGCCGACCGCGTCGATGCATTTCTCCGGGCCCTTGCCGTGGGTCAGCTCCTTGAGCCGCTCCACCACATCCTCGTCCTGGAAGTTGATCGTGACCGCGCCGCAGTCGCGCGCCATTTTCAGCCGCTCCGGCACGGATTCGATGCAGATCACCTGGCGCGCGCCCAACAGGATGGCGCTCTGGATCGCCATCTGGCCCACGGGTCCGCCGCCCCACACGGCGACGGTGTCGGTCGATTCGATGTCGCACTGCTTGGCCGCCTGCCACCCGGTGGGCAGAATGTCACCCAGGAAAAGAACCTGTTCATCCGACAGCGCGTCGGGCACCTGCACATGCGTCGAATCGGCGAACGGCACGCGCACGTATTCCGCCTGGCCGCCCGCATAGCCGCCGGTCAGATGGGTGTAGCCGAACAGCCCCGCCGTCGTATGCCCGAACATCTTGGCCGCCTGGTCCGCGTTGCGGTTCGTGCGCTCGCAGACCGAAAAGTTGCCCTTCTTGCATTGGTCGCATTCGCCGCAGGTGATGGTGAACGGAATCACGACCCGGTCCCCCACCTTCAGGTTCTGCGCCTGCGCGCCGACTTCCACGACCTCACCCATGAACTCGTGACCCATCACGTCCCCGGACTTCATGCCGGGCATGAACCCATCGAACAGATGCAGGTCCGACCCGCATATCGCGCACGCGCTCACCTTGATGATCGCGTCGCGCGGATGCTCCAGGATCGGATCGGGCACCGTGTCGTAGCGGATGTCGTGTTTGCCGTGCCAGCAAAGTGCTTTCATTGGAATCTCCTTTGACGTGACCGCAACACGCGATCGGGCCTGGCGCAGCAACTGCCATGCCGTCGCCGATCCACACCCCGGCAGCCGCCCCTGCGCCGACCAACTCCGTGCGGATCTTCGCCTTGGCGCAGATGGGAACAGGACATGCGGACCGCGCCGCCGACGGCGCGCTTGCGATGCCATTCAAGGAAAACGCCATGGAACTCGTCCGCACACCTGTTGACCCTGCCGCCCCTCGCCGTCTGCGGCGCGCCAGCTTTCTGCTGGGTTTCGCCATGGGCGGCTTCTTTGACGGCATCCTGCTGCATCAGATCTTGCAATGGCACCACCTGCTATCGAACGTGCAGGTTGGACCGCTGGGGTCGCTGGGCGCCCAGGTCGCCGCTGATGGCGTCTTTCACGCCATCATGTACGTCATCGCCGCCGCCGGGCTCATGGAGTTGTTTCGCGCCCGGTCAGCCGCGTCGCCGGGCACGCCGATCCGCCCGCGCTGGGGCCACTTCTGGATCGGCTTCGGCTCCTGGCACATCATCGATGCGCTGCTCTCGCACTGGATCACCGGCATTCATCGCATCAAGATGGACGCGGAACAGCCGCTCATCTGGGACATCGCGTGGTTTGTCGTATTCGGCCTGGCGCCGCTGCTGGCCGGCTGGACGACCCGCAATCCTCGCCGCCCGCCGCCCACCGGCCGCACCGGCAAATCGCTCGTCGGCCTGCTCGCGGCAGCGGTGCTGGCGGGCGGGATGCTGAACCTTTTTCCCTTGCGTGCCGACGCGGACACCACGGTGGTCGCGCTGCGCCCGGGCGCGTCCCCCGCCGCGATGTTCCAGACGCTGGCCGCAACCGATGCACGCATCGTCTGGTCGGATCCGCAAGGATCCGTCTGGGTCATGACCGCCGTCCCCACCGCACAAAAACTGCGCCTATTTGCAGCCGACGCGATGTACGTCAGCGGGTCGGTTGCGCCGGCGGGGTGTTCGGCATGGCTGAAGGCCGGAGCGGCAAGTTGACGCAACGGACGTACTACGGCTCACACGACGCCCATGCTGCGATGCGTATTGACCGTGCAGGGGCAACATGCACCAATACCCCGACAGTGTGAACAGGAGGCAGAAATGTCAAACCCAACATACAAGCGTGTCATGGAAGTCGTTGCCGCTGCTGCCGACGGTAGCACCTACCGCATCGACAGATACTCCTCGCAGCCAATGGGCGATGAAACGCCCCGTGCCTACTGCTGCCTTCCCGACGGCCAACTCGTGACCTGGGAAGGCGATGGACACTACAAACTTCCGGATGGCACCGTCGTCACCATGGTGGCGTCCAGGTTGTGCCAGTAAGTCGCTACATCCCGCGGATCAATACGCCGACCAGAAACAGGACGGCCACCGCGCCTATCCAGAAAGCAAGCATCAGCCAGGGTCCGCGGCCGGTCCTGGCCCCGCGCCGCGCGGGCCGGCCGCGCGAAGGTGACTCGTCTGCTGGTTTCATGATGGCTCTCCAGGGCGCCCATTTCAGCGCATAGTACGAATGACGGCCCTGCACGCGCAAGTACTGCAAAGGGCCGTCATCGCCTTGGCGGGCGCGCTGCGTACTTCACTACTTGGCCTTGCCCGCCTTGGCAGCCTCGGCGTTGGTCTGCTGGAGCGCCAGCATGCTCAGCTTCTCGTCGGTGGCCTTTTCTTCGGCCAGTGTCTCCTTCAACAGCTTCAGCGCTTCGGTCTCGCCCAGTTGCTTGGCAAACGTGCACAGCGTGCCGTAGCTGGCGATCTCGTAATGCTCGACCTTCTGCGCAGCCGCGATCAGCGCGGCATCGCGCACCGGACCTTCTTCAACGTCTTCAATGACGTCCCGGCCTTCTTCGACCAGCCCTTCCATCGCGGCGCATTTGATGCGCTTGAGGCGGAAGTCCGCCCCTTCCACGATCTTGTCGATGCGTTCGACCTGGCCACGGGTCTCTTCAAGGTGGGCGGTGAACGCGTCGGCCAGTGCGGGATCGCTGGCTGCCCGGGCCATCTTCGGCAAGGCTCGCGTGAGTTGTTTTTCGGCGCTGTAGATATCCGATAGCTCGTGTACAAACAGGTCCTTCAAGGTTTTCTGGCTCATGATCACTCCTGTCGGTGGATCGATTGAAAAGCGGGCCTTGCCCAGCCCCTGCACAGCAAGGCCCATGCCGGTGAGCCTTGGTGCAACGCGTGGCGGGCAGGCCCGCTTGAACGGCCCGGCGCCGGACAGGGCGCCGGCGCACGCGTGTGCGCTACTTCTTGGCGGACACGCTTTGCTGCAGCGCCTTGGCGGCCTGCAGATGCTGCTGGAGACTGGGCAACGTTTCGATCGCAAATTGCTTGACCTCGGGATCCTTCACTTCCTTCGAGGCCTTTTCGAACAGCTTGACGGCGTCCTCGTGCGCGTCCACGCCGATCTCGTCGGCGTAAGCCTTGTCGAATCCTTCCTTGCGCAGGCCCAGCGCCTTGAGCTTGGCAGATTGCATCATCGACGGATCCTTGGGCGGCTCGAAGCCCTTGCTCTTGGCCAATGCCTCAAGCTTCTGCCCCACCTTGGTGTGATCGTCGATCATCATCTGCGCGAACTTCTTGACCTCGGCGTTCTGCGACTTTTCCAGCGCCATCTTGCTGCCAGCAATCTCGAGATGGCCGGACTCGGCCGCGTCGGTCAGAAAGCCACGGGCCTCGCTGTCAAGCTTGTTCGTTGCGGCGGGCACCTGCCCGCCAGGGGTGGCGGGCGTCTGCGCGAGCGCAACCGAACCCATGCTGAGAACAATTGCAGCGCCAAGCCCTGCCTTCAAAAGACGGTTTTTCATTCGGACCTCCAGTAGGAATAGCGTCGCCGGATGACGGCGCGTTGCCGTCTGACGAACAGCCAAGCTTCAGCAAACGTCATGCCCGGTGGAGTGCCCGCATGGCATCCCCTCGCACGTCTACGTTGGTGGCACGCCAGCGCAACACGGGAACGTTAGTTGCGGACTTTGGGGTGTCACAGCGACGCGGTCATCGGGTTCTGGTTGGGGAGCCTGGTGGCTGGCACGGCCTCGCCTCGTCGCTGTGACCTTGCTTTCACTTGGGCGGGGCGTGTTCGCCCCACGACGCACGGCACTTTTTCGCGGCGCAACGCGCGGGTTTTACGGCTATGTAACACAGAAACGCGAAGTTACACGCGCTGCGTTGCACGACGGTTTTGCGCTGGGCAAACTAAGCGCTCACATCTTTTGGGAGAGTTGCCATGCAAGTGGATATCCAGAAGCTGGGAGCAGACGCCGCGCGCCAGGGGTTGACCCTATTGGATTGCCCCTACCTTCGCACCGCAGCCATGCCTGCGCAGACCGGCGAATCCGTCAATGAATGGCGCAGCCGCGTCGAGATGTGGAAAGCCGGCTGGAAAGACGGCGTCAAATCTCGGGCAGTGAGCCGGACGCCTTCATCCCCCTTCATGAGCATACGCAGGTAGCATCGCCCTGCTTTGCGCGCCACACCGGGCCCTGGACCATGTCCAGGGCCCGCTTCGTTTGGGTCGCCCGAGAGGCCATTCTGCAGGTGCAAATAGCCCTGGGCGGTTGGTCGAGAATTCTTGCACTTTGTTGCACAGCATGGAGCCCCGATTTTGGAAAATCCCGGGGCACAACGATTTCTATCCACTCACTGGAGCGCACGATGAATACTGAACAAGGTATTTGCGTAGATGGATTCAAAGTCCACTGCGACGTCATTGAGTTGCCCAGCGGCAAATACCGGTTGAACGTCACGACCCGGCGTGACGGCGACCTTAATGACCAGCAGGCCGTCTGGCCCATTCCGAGCGGCAAGCTGTTTTCGGCCCAGCATGAAGCCGAGCGGCACGCGAAGTGGATTCTCAAGGGCATCCGGCGCGTCGACCCCAGCGGCACGCCGCAGTTCTGCCTGACCTGACGCGCAACGCGCGCGGTCCCATGGAGCGCCTTCGGGCGCTCTTTTCATGGGCCGTACTGCCCCCCTCGGGCACGCGCATTGCTGTGGCTCGACCGCCACATCCGGCCGGCCGGCGTCGTGAAGGACGCTGCCGGCCTTCACACAGGGGGTATCCATGGATCGGCCACGCCGCACACAAGCGGATTCACCGCTGACGTTCTCTGCGCTTGCAAGTCTTGCGGCAGCGCGCGGCCTCTTTTCGGGATCGCCGTAAGTGCCCCGCCAGACCTCCCCAGCCGGCCAGGCGCTGCCGGACCCGCGGACCTCGATGCTGAGGGGTCTGATGGGAACGGGTCTGCTCATCGTGTGCGGGCTGAGCGTGTTCGCGTTATGGCGATACCTGGACGCCGGCCATCCCGCTGTTGGCGCCGCGTTGTTGGGCGGCTTGCTCGCGGCGGGCGCGACCGCGCTGGGCGCGTTGCCGGTCGCGTTCTCGCAACGCGTGCCCGAGCGGGTGCAGGACACCCTGTTGGGATTCGGCGCGGGCATCATGCTGGCCGCCTGCGCGTTCTCGTTGATCATTCCGGGCCTGGACGCGGCCCGGCAACTCGGGAGCGGCCCCTGGGGCGCGGGTCTGACCATCGCGGGCGCCATCCTGCTCGGGGCACTGGCGCTGCTGCTCTTGGACCGCGTGCTGCCCCACGAGCATTTCATCAAGGGCAAGGAAGGCAAGCCGGCACGCAACCTGCGCCGCACCTGGCTGTTTGTGTTCGCCATCACGCTGCACAACTTTCCGGAAGGCCTGGCGATCGGCGTCGGCTACGCCGGCGCCGATCCCGTGCAGGCGGGTTCGCTCGCCATGGGCATTTCAATCCAGGACGTTCCCGAGGGACTGGTGGTGGCCATTGCCCTGCTCGCCGCGGGCTATCGGCGCGCATTTGCCGTTGGCTTCGGGATGGCATCGGGGTTGGTGGAACCGCTGGGCGCCGTGCTTGGCGCGGCCATTGTGGGCTGGTCGGCCTCGCTCTTGCCCTGGGGATTGGGCTTTGCGGCTGGCGCCATGCTGTTCGTCATCAGCCACGAAATCATTCCCGAGACCCATCGAAAAGGCCACGAGGTTCCCGCGACCTGCGGCCTCATGCTGGGATTCGTGCTCATGATGCTGCTGGACACGGCGCTGCAATGATTTCGCCGGACGTTGCGGCGTGACCGGTATAAGCGGATCCCCCTCCGCCATTGGATGTCGGCCGCGTTGACGACGCCCATCCGATTTCAGTAATGTAAATCGGTGAGCCTGGCGGCTCACTTTTTCCCTGTAAGCCATTCCATCTGCAAGCCAACCCCAGGAGCTCGAACATGAAGAAGCACCTACTGATGATTGGTCTCATTGGCTCGCTGACCTTTTCGGTCACCGGCCAGGCAGCTGATGCGAAAAAGCCTCTCGGCATGTGGCAATGCCAGGACTTCCTCGACGTCCAAGAGAGCTTTCGTCCCGTCGTCGTCAGCTATGCAGAAGCGCTGAACAACAAAGGCAAGCCCGAAGAGGCCGTGGTCGACGTAGAGGGCATCAGCACCCGCACGCCGATGCTGGTCAAGCAGTGCAACGAAAACCCCAAGCTCATGCTGCGCGACGCCTTGGCGGGTCTGAAAAAGTAAATGTATTGACGCCCCTGAGGCTCAGGCTTCGGGGGCTTGCCTTAGCGCCCCCCTTTCCCGCAGCCTCTGGCGCACGCAGTTTCCCCGATTCGATTCAGGCGCTTACCGCGAATGCTTGCGGTTGAGGAGCCGCCCTATAACCCCAGCGACAGCAGCATCAGGAACGCGCCAAACAGCACAAAGTGCGTGAGGCCCTCGATGGCGTTCGTCTGCCCGTCGTTCAGGTTGATGGCCGCGACAACCAATGTGACCAGCATCATCAGCGTCTGCAGCGGCGTCATCGCCATGTTGATCCGCTGACCAGTGATCAAGGCCATCGCCTCCATCGCCGGCACGGTCAGAATCACCGTGGACAGGGACGCACCTAGTGCAATGTTGACCACCGACTGCATGCGATTGGCGAGCGCCGCGCGAAACGCCGTCAACATCTCTGGCGCCGCCGAGATGCCCGCCACGACCAGCGCGATCAGGCCGACGGGTACGTCCATCCCTTTCAGGCCGCGGTTCAGCGAGTGCGACATCAGTTCGGCCAGCGCGCCCACCGCCACAATGCCCACCGCCATCACGACTGCCGACTGGCGCCAATTTGGCTGCGCGCCCGCCGGCGCGGGCTTGCGCGTCTTCTTGTCCGGATAGCTGTAGCTGAAAAAATAGCTGTGGGGCCCGGTCTGCATGCGCACGAACACGCCGTACATCAGCAGCATCGACACCACCGTGAAAGCGCTGTAGGCCCGCCAGCTTGGCTGCGGAACGAACTCGGGGATGATCATCGACACCGTGACGGCGGTCAGGATCATCACGCTGTACGTGCGCGCCGAATCGTCGTTGTAGGCCTGCTCGCCGTGCTTGAAGCCGCCGATCAGCGCGGCCACGCCAAGGATCCCGTTGATGTCCAGCATCACCGCCGAATAGATGCTGTCGCGCACCAGCGTCGGCGAGCCCGCCTTCGCCGACACGATCACCAGCACGATCACTTCGACCAGCACGGCGGACAAAGTCAGGATCATGCTGCCGTAGGGGTCGCCCAGCTTCTGCGCGATACGTTCGGCATGGCGGGCAACACTGAGCGACGCGGCAAGAATCGCGGCGATCAGCACGACCGTTTCAACGAGGCTACCGGCTTGGCCTAGCCCTTCCAGATGCGGCTCAACAAAGAGCCCCGCGACCGCAAGCCCGCAGGCCAGCAGCAGGAACATTTCAGACTGCAGTAGGGATTTCATTGCGATATGGCGGGCGAAAAACACCGTGGGCCTAGCACGTGCCGTGCCGCGTGGCGCGCAAGCAATCGGGCATGAGGCTTGCTGTCGGGTTTTACGTCACGCAGGTCCGAGCGTGTAGGAATGGAGCGCCATGCCGAAGAGAAATGCAGCAAAGCGGCGAGCAAAGTGCGAGCCGAAATCCCGGCCCGGGAAGGCCGGAAAAGTGAACCCCATCTCCCACTTTTTTGACCGCTTCGCATCGCAAGTCACGAAGAGAGCGGGATCGCCTGTCGCATTCGGCATCGCGCTGATCGCTGTAGTCGTGTGGGCGTTCTCGGGCCCGGCCTTCGGGTTTTCCGAGACATGGCAGCTTGTCATCAACACCGGCACCACCATCATCACGTTTCTCATGGTCTTCCTGATTCAGCAAAGCCAGAACAAGGACAGCGAGGCGCTGCACCTGAAGCTGGACGAACTGCTGATTGCGGTGAAAGGCGCCGACGAGCAACTGGTCGACGCTGAACGGCTGGACGAGGAAAAGCTGCTTGCCCTGGCGTCCGCGCTGACCAGCCGGGCGCGGAAACAGCATCGGCAACGCGCACGCAGTCGCCGCCGGCAGTGATGGGGTGCGGGTCCGTGGGCGCTCTTGGACCGGCCATGATCCGCCCGGGGATTGGACCCGCGAGGGTCCGCCCGTGCAGCAGGCGCGGTCGCGCCTCGCGTTTGCCTTGCGCTATGGAATCGATGAAACGTCACGGCCCGCCGGCGCGGACGGCACGGGAGGGGTCTGCCGGGTTCGCGGAGTGGGCGGAATGGTCTGCATGACTTGAGACTGCTGGACGTGCTGGGCGCGCTGACCTTGCTGCACACGCAATTTGCGCAGCCGCGCCACTTGAAGATCCAAAAGAGCCCGAAGCCGCTCGATCTCCGCGTCGTCGGCCGACCTGGCGGCAGCGGCGCGCACGTCCGCCATCATCTTCTCCAACCGGGCCAGTTCCGGGTCCGACATCGGATCGCTGACGCGCCGCACCTGCATGCGGCCCATCAGTTCCGCAACCCGGTCGCGCATGGCCACCGCTGCCATGGCGCGCAGCGGCTGGCGCAAAAAGCGCGGCCATCCCAGCGTCGCACCGGCGGCCAGCGCGGCCGTCCGGGCCCACGCCCCGCCCGCTCTGTTGAGCGGTAAACGTCGCGGCATGGGAACATCGAGCGCCTGGCGGTCGCGCTCCATCTTGGCCAGCAGGGCCTCTTTATCAGCCAGTGTGGTCGTCTTGGGCATAGTGGCTCCGTGCAGCAGCGGTATCCAGGCGCACCTGATGACTCAGTTCCGCGAAGGGCGACGCTTTCGGCGCGCTCCGTGTCGAAATGACCAGCGAAATCAGCGTGATCAGCAGCCAGGCGCCGGCCACCAGCCACGCGGCCAGCTTGCGATGCTCGGTATCCCAAAAGCTCACAATCGCGGCCACCGAGATAAACCCCAGCGTGCCCAACCCGCAAAACACAAGGGCCACGCTGCTGATCACGGTGGCCACCAGCGCCGAGCGGTAAAGGGACAACTCGATCCCCACCAACTCCACATAGTCCCCCGAGCGTTCGGCGGCAAAGGCCGCGATGCGGCGCAATCTACGCAATCGTTCTGCAATCATGGCGTCTCCTTGGCGCGTGGCTGTCAAGCCTGGCGGGCAGGGCTCGCGCAGCAATTGCCATTCCCGCGCCAGGACGGCTACGTCCGCCCCGACGCGCGCCCGCCAGTCAATCGGATCAATAGGCCCGCCAGTTGCTCGAGCCGGTAAGGCTTGGGCAGAAGCGGAATGCCTTCCTGCCCAGCCTTTTTCACTTCCTCGCCCATGAATCCGGTCATCAGCGCCACCGGCAGCCCCGGGTTCCGGATACGCACTTCCCGGGCCAATTGGATGCCGTTCTTACCGCCCGGCATCATGGCATCCGTCAACATGACGTCAACGCGGCCATCGCCGTTCAGCACTTCCAACGCCTCGGCGGCACTGGAAGCGGGCGTGACCGCATAACCCAGCTCTTGCAGCATGCTGGCCGTCAACGCGGCCACTTCGGCGTCATCTTCAACCAGCAAGACATTCAACGTCGAGGCGCGTTCCCGAACCGCACGCACATCGGCCGGGCGGCCGCGCGTGGCGGCTTGTTTTGCCGACCGGGGCAGACACACCGAGACGGTGGTTCCCATGTCCGGCTGTGTGGAAAGCTCGATGGCGCCGCCCGACTGCTTGGCAAATCCATACGCTTGCGGCAGCCCCAGGCCCGATCCCTTGCCAACATCCTTGGTGGTGAAGAATGGCTCGAACACGCGCGCCGCCACCTCTGCGGACATGCCCGTGCCGGTATCCGTCACGCGCAACGCAACGTGGTCGACCGTCAACTCGCCCTGCCCCGGCGCGGCCACGTTCTCGGTCCGGATTTCAATCACGCCGCCGTTGGGCATGGCATCGCGCGCGTTGACCGCCAAATTCAGGATGACGAGTTCAAGCTCGCCCGGATCGACCTCCACCGGCCACAGGCCGTCGGCCAACGCCAGCGACACGACAATGTCGCCGCGCAGACTGCGCTCCAGCATGTCCAGCATGTCGCGAACGACTGTGTTCAGGTCCACCACCTGTGGGCGCAAGGCCTGGCGGCGGGCAAACGTCAGCAACTGCCGCGACAACGAGGCGCCCCGGTCCACCGCCTGCCGCATCGACGCATACAGGCGTGTGCGCCGCGCGTCGTCGATGGGACGCTGCAGCATTTGCAGTCCCCCCGAAATGACCATCAGCAGGTTATTGAAATCGTGGGCCACGCCCCCCGTCAGTTGTCCCAGCGCCTCAAGCTTCTGGGCCTGGCGCAGCGACTCTTCAATCCGGCTGCGCTCGAGCATCTGTTGCTGAAGTTCGGCATTGGCCATTTCCAGCTCCCGGGTCCGGCTTGCCACCATGGACTCGAGCGCCTGGGCCGCCTGCTTCTCTGCCAACAGCAGAGAACGGATTTCATACTGGCGCATCCTTGCGCGCGCCGCCGTCTGCACCATCGTGGTCAGCGCAAGGCTTTGGGTCGGCCGCTCCAGCAGCGACACGTTGCCCAGCAGCTCCGTCATCTTCTTGCGCCACCGCACGACGGGTCCGCTCTGCGACTTGCCGGTCAGCACGACAAACGGCAGTCCGGACCAGGCGGGCTGCGCCTTCAGCCATTCGCTCACCAAGTCCAGATTCTTGCCGAACAGCCCTTCCTCGGTGATGCAAGCCGTCAGGGCGCCGGTTTCCGCCTGCATCAGCAGGTCTTCCGCATCCTTGCACACGTATGTAGAGAAGCCGGCGCGCTGCAGCAGCCGCGCGCCGGCCGTGCCATCGCGACCGATCGGGGCATACACCAGAACACGCGCTTCGGCATCCTCAGGACGAAGCATCGGGTACGCTCAATAGTCGCAGGTCTTCACCCGTGTACTGCGGGGTGCCCGAAAACAGTCCATGAAAGGCGGTCAAGGGCGGCCCCAGGGTCAGACCTGCCGACGACATGGTGAATTCGCGCATCACGTGTTCGTGCGCGCCGCTGCGTTTCTTGACGACCGAAATCGCACGACGCACGCGTCCGCCGTATTCGAAGTAACGCAACATGATTACCGTATCGCTGAGATAACTGATGTCCAGCGGCGTTTCCATCGGGCCCACCAGCCCATGCTCGGCAAGCACCATCACGGTCGTCACCCCCTGCTGGCCAAGGTAACTGAGAAGTTCGTGCATCTGCAGAATCAGAAACCGTCCGTCGGGCATGGCATTCATATACCCGTTCAGGCTGTCGAAAACCACGATGCGCGCCCCGCCCTGCTCGACAGCGCGCCGCACCAACGCCGTAAATTCGCCAGGGGACATTTCGGCCGGATCGATTTGCTTGAAGTTCAGCAATCCGGCATCCAGCGCGGTATCCAGTTCCATCCCCAGCGCGCGGGAACGCGCAAAAAATGTGGCCCGGGATTCGTCAAACGCAAAAATTGCAGCATGCTCGCCTCGCTGCGTTGCAGATGCCGCGTAGGTGGCAGCCAACGAGGACTTGCCCACGCCGGCCGCGCCAATCAGCAGGGCGTTGGTGCCACGGTCCAGGCCACCGCCCAACAGGCTGTCCAGCTCCGCGTTGCCGCTGGGGGTGGGCGTCGGATGAAACTCCTTGTGATGCTCGGCCGCGACGAGCCGCGGATAGACCTCCAGCCCGCCCCGCTTGATCGTGAAGTCGTGATAACCGCCCCGAAAGTCCACGCCGCGCATTTTGAGAATGCGCAGCCGCCGCCGCTGGGCACCGAAATCCACGGCCATCTGCTCAAGGGCGATGACGCCGTGCGAGATGGAGTGCAACTGCAGGTCGTCCTCTTTGGCCGCCTGGTCGTCCAACAGAATCACGGTGCATTGGCGATTCGCGAAAAAGTGCTTCAATGCCAGGATCTGGCGGCGATAGCGCAGCGAGCCCTGCGCCAGCAGTCGAAGTTCAGAGAGGCTGTCAACGACGACCCGCGACGGATTCAGCGATTCCACCTTGTCCAGAATGAGCCGCGTG
This sequence comes from Achromobacter mucicolens, assembly GCF_029866465.1. Classification (NCBI taxonomy): domain Bacteria; kingdom Pseudomonadati; phylum Pseudomonadota; class Betaproteobacteria; order Burkholderiales; family Alcaligenaceae; genus Achromobacter; species Achromobacter mucicolens. The sequence goes on from NZ_CP123364.1 coordinate 3,857,789, forward strand.
GTTTCGGTCAGCTCCATCTCGGCGGGGTGCAAGACCGTGAGCTCCCGCTCGGGGTCCAGCACGTCTTCCGACACGATTTCCAGGATCTCGACGCCATCCAACGACCATCCATGACGGTGCGCGACAAGGTTGAGCTCAGCCGGACTTTCCGACAGCGCGACATACAGCGCGCCCTCGCCCTGGCGGACACCCTCCAGCAGAAACTGCATGCCCATGGTGGTCTTGCCAGTGCCTGGCCGCCCTTCGCAGAGATACATCCTGTTGGGATCCAAACCGCCGCCCAGAATATCGTCGATCCCGGGATTACCGGTCGAAATGCGGGGGTCAGGCTTGAAAGCCGCAGTCTGTTCTTCAATCGATGCGCTCATGGCTTTCCCGTGAATACGAGTGAAGCACCAAGCATATCGCCATCGTCAAATGGGATCAGCCGCTCAGACGGAAAGAGATGTTACGTACTGAATCGCTGCGCCGGGCCACAAGCGGCTGTGCAATAAAAGGAAAACCCAGGGCGCAGCGCCGCCGGACGAGGGTCCAATATGTCCCCAAAAAATAAAAACCCGCCTTCCAGAATGTGGAAGGCGGGTTTTTTATTTTTACTTAATACTTCGATTTACTCGAACGAAATCTGAAGCTGGGGATTGATCTTCCATTCGAAGCGGGCACTTGCCTCGCCGCCACCGGCGTCTTGGGCCAGCACCACGTAACGGCCCTCTTGCGGCGTGGGCGGCACCAGACCGCGCAGCGTGCCGGTGGCCTCGTCAAACTTCAGGCCTTCGGGAAGTCGGGCAGGCGTCGTGCCGTCCTTGTCGAAGAGCGCGTAGCGCACCGCGCCGCTACCGCCCGTGGCGTTCACCACCGGCAATGCCGTCGGCATCGTGGCGCCGGCCGTAAGTTCGATCGGGTTGGTCGAGATTTCGAGCGCGGGCGCCAGGTTGAAGTCGACCGGAACCGAAACGCGGGCGCCGCCTTCGTCGCTGATGGTGGCGGTAAGACCTGCCATTTTTTCCAGAGACTTGGGCACCGCGCCACTGACGCGGCCGCTGCCGTCGAGCACCAAGCCGGACGGGATACGCATGGCGCTGCCATCAGCGTTTGAATAGGACACGGCGTAGTTCCCGGTGCCGCCGCTGACGTTGATGAACTTGACGGGGCTCTTGATCCGGCCGCCCGCCGTCGCTTGAATGGAACCGCCTTCGACATTCAAAGGCGGGTTGATAGTCAGTTGCACCGCCCGGCTGGCCTTGCCGCCACCGCTATCTTCGACTTGGATCAGATAGGTCAGCGTCTTGGGGCTGGCGACGGAGGGTGCGGCGCCCGAGAGCGAGCCGTCGGATCCGAACACCAGGCCGGCGGGCAGTTCGGCGGGCTTGCCGCTGGTGTCGAGCAACCGGAAGTTCAAGGTGCCGGTTCCGCCGGAGGTACGCACACGGATCAACTGGGAATTAAGCGTTGCGCCCGACGTGATGGACAGCCCCTTGTCGGGAGCAATGGCCGTGCCGCGGGACCGGGCAATTTCCTGACCGCCCGTGGACGTCGGGGAGGCGGCAGGCGTGCCCTTGACGGGCGCGGCGCGTTGCGAGATTTTGCCCACGGGCGGTTTGAAGTCTTCGGCAGCGATGGCTTGGCCTGGCTTGACTGCGATCAGTCCAACAGCGACTCCCAAGCACGCGAATCGGGAGATTATTTTTTTATTCATAACAGTCCTTGTGACTCAATCAACGATGCGCTCTGCGCGTTAAATATCACTCAACAGGCCGAGCGTAAAAACGCTCGGCCTGCGAGACCCAATAACCGCGTGCGCCTCAGACAAACTTGACGCTCCGCCATGTCTCTTTGCATTTACATCGCAGAACCGCGCAAGGCTGCAGGCCACGATCAGCACTGACGTATCGGAAGACTGGGCGAGACATTATTTCAAGAACAAGAGGCTGGAATGGAGAGTAAAACTACCCTTTTGCCAGCACATAATCGGATTGCCCCTCGCTCGAGCGCCAGTCAATGCCAGGCTTTATCAGACCGATGAACAGCCGGGCCAACGCAAGCGAAGAATTGATATTCAGCTTGGAATAAACACGCGCCTTGTGGTTGTCCACGGTTCGCACGGAGATATGCAGATGTTCCGCGATTTCCTTGCTGGAATGCCCCGCAATCACGCCTTGGACGATCACAAGCTCACGCTGCGTCAGCAGCGCCTTTCGCGCTTCTTCCTGTTCCGCCCGCACGCGATTCAGATGCGCGCGGCGGCTCAGGCGCAGCGCAAAGTGAATGGCATGGGATAGACGGCTGGAATTGAGCGGCTTGGCAAAGAAGTCCACCGCACCACGCCGCATGGCCTCGACGGCGTCGCCGAATTCAGGCTCGGACTTGATGAAGATCATCGGCAGGGCGGCGTTTGCCTGGGCCAAATCGCGATCGACAGCCCTATCTGCGGTCAATTTTCCAAAGTCCATGATCAGGCAGTCGCACTCGCCTTCGGAATAAATGGACAGGAAATCACGCACTGTCCGGCTCTGTATGACGTCGATGGAAAAATTGGCCAGAATCCGTCGAACGGCCCATTCCGATGACTCGTCCTCGTCGACGATGTAGGCCTTGGCGCCGATGGGAAATGGGTCCGCGTGGGCCGCCCGCACCGCCACCCCGCGCGGCGCATGGAACGCGTCATGGATAATCCGAGGGTGATACTGCCCCCAATGCAGCGACTGTTCGGAATACGGCATCGTCTGTTATGGCAAGAACGCAAAATCGCGCATCCCGGCAATCTGGGCAGCACTGCGCGCAAGTGACGAAGTATAGGAACGCGTCCACAAGCGTTCCCATCAGAAATATTCGATTCTTTGGGCCATCCGTCTCGCAGGCGCCTCGCGTGGCCACGGCATTCACTGCTGCCGGCGTTTTCATGATGGAAGTCAACATCGACGCTGGCCTAATCCGCAATTCTGTCCGGATGGTCGTCATGCCGGATAAATCGTGCGAAACGAGCCTCGCGCCCACGCTCGCCGGTGAAGCGCGACTCAACGATGCGGTGAGCGTGGGAGACACAAATGGCCCGCAGACTCAAGTCGTTCATCCTGGCCGCCGTGTTGTTGGCGCCCCTGCTCGCGTTCGGGGCCGCTGGCGACGAGGCGCGTTCCACGGCCCCTGCCCTTGAATTGACGCTGGAGACAGCTCCCGTCGAGATCGACGGCCAGGTGCTGTTCACGGTCCGTGGGCTGTCATCGTTTCCGGCCGAGAAACGGGCGCAATCCATTGGGCGAAGAATCGAGGAAGCGGCCGGCGATGCCGCCTTCGCGAGCGCCGGACTGAAAGTGGACACCCTCGAAACCGGCACGGTCATCCTGGCAGGCAAGACGGCATTGATGGTCGTCACGGATGCGGACGCCCAGCTCGAGCAAACCACGCGCGAGAACCTCGCGGCCTTGCACCTGGCGCGCATTCGCCAGGCCATCGATGAATACCGGCTGACCCGCAGCACGGACTACCTGATCAAGGCGGCGCTTCATGCTGCCGGGGCCACCATCCTGCTGGCGGCCGGCATTGCGGTCTTGCTTCTGCTCAACCGCTGGCTGGACAAGGCCGCCTCCAGGGTTCTGAAGCGTCGCGTTCACGACGTGGACATCCAGTCGTTCGAGGTCGTGCGGTCGGACACGATCTGGAAAGCGTTGCATGGCGTAATCCTGGCGGTCGGGATCATGACCATCGTCGTGTCGATCTACGTATACCTGCAATATGTGCTTGCGCTCTTTCCCTGGACCCGTTCCGTCTCGAACGACCTGCTCGACCTGTCGACCCGTGCTGCCCGCAGACTTGGGAAGTCCACCGCCGAGATCATTCCCGACGTCCTGATCCTGACCATCATCTATTTCCTGACCCGCTTTACGCTAGCCCGGGCCCGGAAATTCTTCGCCGCCGTGGAACAAAAGCGCGTCGTCTTCACGCAGTTCGAACCGGATTGGGCCATGCCGACCTACAAGCTGCTCCGGGTGCTGATCCTGGCGTTTGCGATTGTCGTTGCATACCCCTACATTCCGGGCTCCGAAACCGCAGCCTTCAAGGGCATCTCGATCTTCATCGGGCTCGTGCTGTCGTTAGGCTCTTCAACGGCAATATCCAACCTTATCGCGGGCTACCTGATGACCTACCGGCGGGTTTTCAAGGTTGGGGATCGGGTGAAGGTGGGCGATGTCGTCGGCGAAGTTGTGGCCGTCCGCCTTCAGGTGACGCATTTGCGCACGAATAAAAACGAAGAGGTGACCATACCGAACTCCCAGATTCTGAACAGCGACGTCACGAATTACAGTTCCCTTGCCGGCACCAAAGGTTTGATTCTTCACACCACGGTCGGGATTGGCTACGAGGTGCCGTGGCGGCAGGTCGAGGCGATGATGCTCACCGCCGCCGCGCGCACCGCCGGTGTGCTTTCAGATCCGAACCCCTTCATTCTCCTGACCAAACTGGGAGATTTTTCGGTTTCATACGAACTGAACGTTTATGTGCGCGACACAGAGATGATCGGCAAACGCTACGCCGAACTGCACCGCCACATCATTGATGTCTTCAACGAATACCAGGTGCAAATCATGACGCCTGCCTACGAGGGAGACCCCGAACAGCCCAAGGTCGTCCCGCCGGAACATTGGTACTCCGCGCCTGCGTCTCCGGACGTAAGACCCAAGCCCTGACACGCGCGACGCCGCCCGCGATCTATTTGCCGGGTGAATCAACGGTCGGCAAAGCGAAGCCCGGCGGCGAATGGGTCCACGGGAAGCCCTTCAACGCCATGTCATAGGCGGTGTCGTAGAGCGATCGCATGTATTCCGTGTCGAACTCCTCTCGATGCGGCGCCCGAAAGCTCGAGGGGATGAACGCAAGGTTGAACTGGACGCCATCACGGTGCGCTGTCGTGTAGATGCGGTAAAGATCGCCGATACCCTGGCTTTGAATCATGGACGCCACCGCGCGCGCAGCAATGCTCATTGTGGCGCGCTGCACCTCAATCCAGTCCGCGTCCAGCCGGGCGTTGCGGATGATATAGAGCTCTCGCTCGCGGTTGGCGCCACGCATCGTCGCTTCCTCCGCCAAGCGCAGGGTCACCGGATAGGCAAACACTTGCGCCACGACACCGCCATCAACGTGCATCTCCTGGTAGCTTCGTCCACCGGCTTCCACGTCAATCATCATCGGAGGAAAAGCGCCCGGAATCGACGTTGAGGCGACCATGACCTTTACGAACAGATCCAATGCCGCAGGACCGCCGTAAGTGGCAATCTTGCCCATATCCCAGATGACGCCACGGCCGGTATCGAGGTCCGTGGTGCCGATCAACAGCATGCGCCCCTTGGCGTGCTCGGCGGCGATCTCCTCAAGGAATTCCTGGGTGACGAACTTTCGGGTCAGGGCCAGGAGCGGCCGGTTGTCCGCCATCGCGTCGCTCAACACGCCGCCAAGCAAACTGCGCTTGACCATCACGTCGTCTGGCGAAGTCGTTGTATAGACTTCCTTCAGCGTCGCGTCGTATTTCTTGCCGGCAAAAGCGAAAGGGGCAATCAGTGCCCCCGTGCTGATGCCGGTCACAAGCTTGAACTCCGGCCGGGTGCCTGTTTCCGTCCATGCGTTCAACAACCCCGCAGCAAACGCCCCGTTGTCGCCACCCCCAGAAATCGCAAGGAATACAGCGGATCCCAGCTTGCCCGAATATCCCTGCCTCGCAAGGTAATCCTGTTCCCTTTTCAACGACTCGTAGGCCGCCTGAATGATTTTTGGCGAGTCGGCCACAACCAGATAGCGCACACCAGGCATTCCAGGAACTTCAACCTGGTCGACCAAGCCGTGCGGCACCGCCTGCAGCCTGGCAGGCGTCGCGGTGCACCCTTGAAGAAACAGCCCGGCCGCCGTGATCAGGGCTAGGCCGAACGCAGCGTCAAGGCGCCCCCTTCCTGCAAAAAGCGTCTTGAACAGCGTCGCGAAGAATCTGCTCATGCTCAATTTCCTTCGGCGCCTCTGAAGACCGACGGCTTTATCAGCTTGATGCCGCGCGCCCCGTTGTAGCCATGAATTTCTTTGACATCGAGCTTGCGCATGAACTCAATGGTGTGCGCGTCGATGATCTGGCCTGGCACCATGATCGGGAAGCCCGGCGGATACGGGATGACGAAATTCGCTGACACCAGCGGGGGGCCCGCCTCCAGGCGCTTGTCAATGTCTTGACTGGACAGCGGCAGGTATTCACAGTCCGCTTCGTTGTAGGCCGCGAAGAAGGCGTCTCGCATGTTGCCTTCCTGCGTGGGGCTGCGCGGGTCATCCCAGTAGCCGTCATGAAAGCGGCTGAAATTGGGAAGGCTGGGCACATCTTCCATCAGGCTCCTGACTTTCTCGGCGAACTCTGCCCTGCCCGCTTCGCCGCTTTCCTTGAATCCTGATTCGATTTCCTCGGAAATTTCCAGCAGCACCTTGATAAGCATCGCGACGTCACTGCGTGTGTTGTTGATATTGCTCTGAAGCAAGACGCTATTGCGCGAGGTCTTGTTGAGTTGGATGTTGTAGCGGGACGCCAGCAGGTTCTTGAACGTGGTGCCGTCGTATCCCGCAGTGCCGCACACCAGCGTCAACCGGGTCGGATCCAGGCAGAACTCGTCTTCCTTGAACGACTTCACGGCCGTCAGCCAGTTCATGCCCGGCGCCAGATAGTCGGCAAATCCCGAAGCGCGAAATTCCTCGGGGATCATCTTGTCGGCCCCCAGCACGCTGAAGTAGCGCGAAATCAGGGGATGATTCGCGACCTCACGGCGGATGGCCAACGCGACCTCGATGGCGCGCATGACCAGCTCGTAGCCCTCCAGCTCCATCTGACGGCGCGCCACATCCAGCGAGGCAATGATCTGCGCGTTGGGCGAGGTCGATGCATGGATGAACACCGCCTCGTGGAATGCCGACACATGGTGCTCATAGTCTTCATCGCGCACGGCGATGATCGATCCCTGTCTTAGGCTGGACATGGATTTGTGCACCGAATCCGTCTCGTAGACGCGTACGCGCATGGCCCGCGGATTGGGAACCAGGACGCGATCCAGCAGCCTCGGATCCTGGGGGTCCAGATCCTCGCCAAGTTCGCGGCACTGTGCCTGCCAGGCCTCGAGCGCCTTGGGGTCGTCGCGCCATGCCTGCAGCGAGGCCGCGGCGCCCATCGCCGTGCGCATGCGCAAGAATGGCGACCAACGCGCAAACCCGAACCACGCCTCGTCCCACAGGAAAATCAGGTCGGGCTTGATGGCCAGGCACTCGGCCATGACGCGCTGGGTGTTGTAGATGTGCCCGTCGAAGGTGCAATTGGTCAGCGTGACCATGGCCACCTTGTCCAGCCGCCCCGCCGACTTCAGCGCCAGCAGCGCCTCTTTGACCGTGCGCAGCGGAACCGCGCCATACATCGAATACTCCGTCATCGGAAAGGCTTCCACATAAAGCGGCTGCGCGCCCGACAGAACCATCCCGTAGTGGTGCGACTTGTGGCAGTTGCGGTCCACGATCACGATGTCGCCCGGTTTGGTCACTGCCTGGTAGACCATCTTGTTCGACGTGGACGTGCCATTGGTCACGAAGAACACGTGGTCCGCGCCGACTGCGCGCGCGAACTTCTCCTGGGCGACCTTGATGTTGCCCGTGGGCTCCAGCATGCTGTCCAGGCCGCCTGTCGTGGCGGACGTCTCCGCCAGGAAGAGGTTCAACCCGTAGAATTCGCCGAAGTCGCGAATCCAGTTGGACTTGATGATCGACTTGCCCCGCGCGATGGGCAGCGCATGAAAGGTGCTGATTGGCTTGGCGGCATACTGCTTGAGATTGTCGAAGTGGGGCGTGGATTGCCGATCGCGCACGCCCTCCAGAATGTTCAGGTGCACCTCCATGGGCTCTTCGACCTCATAGAAGACGCGGCGGATCGCCGAGGCGCTGGGGTCGCCCGCCAGTTGTTCCACGTTCCTGTCGGTAAGCAGGTAAATGTCGAGCTCCGGCCGGATGCGGGCGATCATGTGGGCCAGCCGCACGCCGATCTCGCGCGGCGCGTCGACCGTCATGTCCAGGTGCTCGTAGACGCTCAGAAAATCCCGCAGCAGCGGGGCATCGTGCTTGGAAGGGATGGGGATGCCGTCATAGATGACGACGGCCTCCAGCTTGCCGTTGAGAATCGTGGCAAGCAAGGCATCTTCGACGCTTCCAACCAAGACGGGCTCATAGATCAGCGGGTCGTCGTGGCGCCGCAGTTCACGGATTTCTCGGGTAATCGCCGCCGCGCGGGCCGCGGGCGCCGGGCTCACGAACAGTGCCTCGAAGTACGGCCGGCTGGCGTGGCTTCCCGCCAGGCCGGGCGGGGTGCGGTCGGGCCCTTCGGCGCAGAATTCCTCTGTCGCCTGCCATTCGCCCTCGTCGTAGCGATAACTGCCCGATAGCAGGGAGTTGCTCATGCGCAAGATGAGACGCGCTGCGCCCATGCCGTCGCCGTCCGCAATCCGCTCGTCCAGCGCATGGAGCAACCGCACGCCCGGGTAGGCGAAGTAGCTCTCCATCGGACGCAGGTCCGCCAGCGCGTCCTGCACGGGTCCCGCGCCCGCGCCGGTCCTGGCGCACCGGACCTCGGCGGCCCAGGCTTGCGCCTTGGCATTCAGGTCGCGCCACCGGTCCAGGCGCGCGGCCGAGTTCGAGAGCAGGTGGTCAAGTTGGCGGTGTTCGTTCATGTCGGATGTCATTGCAGTCCCCAGATGGCCGGCATAAGCCCCGGCAGGCAACCCGCCGAGGCGCGTGGGTGTCGTTAGGAAAGAATCATGATCACCACCATGCCCCAGATCGTCAGCAGGGTATTGCCGACGGCGTAGGTCACCGTGTATCCCAAGCCGGGAACCTGGCTTTTCGCGGCCTCGCAGACCATGCCGAGCGCCGCGGTGGTGGTGCGCGCTCCGGCGCAGATGCCCAGGATCAGGGCCGGGTCGAAGCGAAAAATGAACTTGGCGATCAGCATCCCCAGCACGAGCGGAACGGCGGTCGCGAATATGCCCCACAGAAAGAGGCTGATGCCCAACTTCTGCAGCCCGGCGACGAAGCCCGGGCCGGCCGATATACCCACCACGGCGATGAACACATTGAGCCCGACGGAGTTCATGAACCACAGCGTGGGCTCGGGAATGCGGCCAAACGTGGGATGGATGGCGCGGAACCACCCGAAGACGATGCCGGCAATCAGCGCACCGCCCGCGGTGGAGAGCGTGAGCGGGATGCCGCTGACGTTGATCACGACGGCGCCGACAAGCGCGCCGATCGTGATGGCCAACGACATGAACGCAACATCCGTCACCGTGGTCGGCCGGTCAACGTATCCGAGATTCTTGGCGGTGGCATTGATGTCCTGAGTGCGCCCGACGACGGTGATGACGTCGCCCCGGAACAACTGGGTCTTTGGCAGGATGGGTATCACCGTCTCGGTCGGACCGCGCCGGATCTTTTTCAGGAACACGCCGCGGGCGCCCGGCCAATGCGCCAGTTCTTCCAGCGGTTTGCCATCCACATTCTTGTTCGAGATGTAGATGTCGACGCCCTCGGTCTTGATGTCGAGCAGCTCGGCGTCCTCGACTTCACGCCCGCTGGGGCCAAGCCGTTCGATCATCTGGTTGCGCTTGCCGCCGATCGCGACCACGTCCCCCGCCTGGATGACGGGGGCCGGATCTGCCTCGATGATCTTTCCGCCTCGCCGGATCCGCTCGACAAACGCGCGGAATCCGGGCTGCACGCCGGCCTCGATCTCGCTGACGGTCCTGCCGATGAACGGGCTGTTCTGTGCCACCGAGTAGGCACGGACGTCGAACTCGTACCAGTTGGTCGCGTCCGCCCCGCCCTGCCCGGCTCCCAGTTTCACCTCGTAGGCCTTGCAGGCGGCCACCAGGTCGATGCCAAGAAGCTTCGGCCCGATCTGCGCCAGGATGATCGCCGAGCCCACGGTGCCGAAAATGTACGTGACCGCATAGGCGATCGGCATGGCGTCCAGCAGCGCCTGGGTATCTTCGGGCGGGCGCCCAAGACGTCCGATCGCATCGGTCGCCAGCCCCATGGACGCGGAGATGGTCTGCGATCCCGCGAAGAGGCCGGCCGCAGAACCCAGGTCGTAACCGGCAAGGATTGCGGCAACGACGGCCGCGCCCAGGGACAACAGCGCCATGACGACGGCAAAAATCGCCTGGGGTAGTCCATCCTTCGCGATGCCGCGCACAAATTGCGGCCCCACCCCGTATCCCACCGCAAACAGGAACATCAGGAAGAAGACCGACTTCACGTTGGGGGATATCTTGACGCCCAGTATGCCGATGACGATTGCGACGAGCAGCGTCGAGGTCACGGCGCCCAGACTGAAGCCCTTGAAGCTTTTGCCGCCTATCCAGTATCCGAAGCCCAGCGCCAGGAAGATGGCGATTTCCGGATAGGCTTTAAGCGTGTCCACAAACCAACTCATGATTCTCTCCTTGACTGTTCCTGAATGGAAAGCACTGAGTCATGCAGGTTCGGAAATCCTGTGCGACGCCCGCGCAGCGCGGATGAGCAGCGCCAGAGTAGAGCAGCCCGCATCAACGAAATTGACATTGGTCAACATACCCAACGGCCCATGTCTGAAACTGTTTGGGACGCAAATCGCTGCCATCTGCACAATCAAAATCAACGTGCGGTGCCGGCTCGAAGCCGGACCTGCTCGAAGCGCTGGAGCTTCCTCTTACGGGGAGACAAATGCCATGGACTTCTTTAGCAACATGCTGCAGCGCAACCCGGAACTGGCGGTTTTCCTTGCCATCGGGATCGGCTATTGGGTGGGGGGATTCAAGATTCGCGGCGTCGGCTTTGGACCTGTAACGGGTTCGTTGCTGGCCGGGCTGCTGATCGGATACTTCGTTCAAGTTCCGATATCGGATACCGCAAAGCAGGTGCTGTTTCTGCTATTCATGTTCGGAATCTGATACTCCGTGAGCCCAAGCTTCTTCCGGGGAATGAAGGACGGCGGGTGGCGATGGGCGGTGCTGGGCGTTGTCGTGCCGGTTGCAGGGTTAGTTACGGCGTGGGCGCTTGCCACCTTGCTGAAGCTCGAGATCGGCTATGCGGTAGGCCTCATCTCAGGCGGACTGACCGAATCTCCGGTCATCGGAACAGGCAGCGAAGCGATCCGGCACCTGCCGATCAGCGCCGACGAACAAAATCGCCTTATCAGCCAAATCGCCGTGGCCGACGCGCTGTGCTACATCTTCGGTACGTTCGGCGTTATCTGGTTCTGCTCGAGCCTGGCACCAAAGCTGTTGCGCATTGATTTGAAAGCTGAAGGCGCGAGGCTTGAACAGGTCTATGGCATCGAACGCGAGAAAGCCGGCGTGACCTCCGCATGGCGACGATTCGACCTGCGCGCGTATCTGGTCCAGGACAATCACGCGATCGCCGGAAAATCGGTCGCTCAGGCCGAATCACTTTTCGCGCCGGAGCGCCTGTTCATAGAGCGAATCAGACGTAACGGCAGTCTGCTTGTCTCTACACCCGAAACCCGCCTGCTACCGGGCGACGTCATCGCGGTCTCCGGCAAAAGCGAAGTCCTTCTCAGAGTGCTGGATCGTAACGCCATCGAACAAGCCGATCGAGAGCTGCTCGACATTCCAAGCGCCATGTTTGATGTCGTGCTGTCCAAGCGAGAGTTTGTCGGTAAAACGGTCGCTCAAATTGCTGATCGAGCCGAGGAAGTGCGAGGCGTATTCCTGCGAGATATCCGGCGCGGAAGTGAAAAGATCCCGATTGGCCCCGGCACGGTGCTCCAACGTGGCGATGTCCTGACCATCGTCGGACAGGAAACGGCGGTGGAGCGCGTGGCGGCGCTTGTGGGGAGCGTGGTACAGGAAGCGGATTCCACCGATTTCGTCGCGCTGGGCTTCGGCGTCTTTCTTGGCGCGGTGATCGGCACCTCGCTCGTATTGCCCATCGGCGGCATGCCGATCGCCATCGGAAGCAGCGTCGGAACGTTGGTGCTGGGCCTTTTGGTTGGCTGGCGCAACGCTGGCAAGCCGTTGTTCGGCCGAATATCCCACGCTTCCCTGGAATTCATGAAGTCGATCGGGCTGGCCGGCTTCGTCGCCATGATCGGATTGAAAGCCGGGCCTCTTTTTGTCGACGCGCTGAAAGAAGTTGGACTGACGATCTTTCTGGCGGGCATCGTCGTGACGTTGGTGCCCTTGTTCGTTGGCTTGCTGGTGGGCCGATATTTGTTGAAGCTTGAGCCGCTTTTATTGTTGGGCGCATTGGCCGGCGTGCAAACCATGACCGCCGGCCTTGCCGCGGTGCAAGAAAAATCCGATAGCCCCGTTGCGGTCATCGGCTATTCCGGCACCGTGGCCTTCGGACATATTCTGATCACGACATGGGGCACGGTGATCGTCTGGCTGTTGTTTTGATCCTGCATTTACCCTACCAGGGTCAGGACAGCAGATCGGTCCATGATCCAGATCACGACAGCCGCAACCGAGGCAATTACCAAAAAGGCACGCCTGGCATTCCGAAGTCCCGCCGATGGCAATGAAACCGCCTTTTTCCCCTTAAGCCGCCCTTTCTCCCAAATCTTCAGGACCAGCAGGTAGCCGGCATAAACGAGGGGATACGCAATCAACAGATTCAAAAAGGTGCGATGCGGCAGCAGATCGTCATGCGCCGTCAGCGCCAGCGCGCAGGCGGAACTGACCAGCAACATGCCGCTTTCGATGTAATCCTGGATCGACGCAATGGCCAGCTCTGCCTTGGGCGTTCCCCGCTGATGCCGGACGACGCCACGGCCCGCCGTCAACCCAGCCATGGCGGCAAGCCAGAACGAGCAATAGGAAAGAAAGTACGCCCGTCCGTCCGAGGAAGTGAAAAACGAAGCAGCGTCGGCGTCGTTCAGAAACATGATCACCACCACGGGAGGGGCCAGCAACAGAAGCGCCAGCCCAAACAGCGCCCAATCGGCGCCGGTCAACTTTTCCATGTGGTTCATCTACTTGCGCTCCGACAAGGCATCGTCATATTCAGATAACGGCACCGGACGGCCGAACTGAAATACCGTTCCGATGGGATGCACGGCAATCAGGGTAAGGGGCCGCCACGCCCGACTCATTCGGCTCCCGCGAATTCACGCAGTGTGTTGTTTCTGAAAAGGATCGGGCCAAGATAGCGCGCACCGCCTTCTGTCAGATGGATGCGATCGTAAGAAATCAGCTCATCGTCCAGGGTTACGGCAGGGCAGCCATTATCTGCGCATACCGCATTGAAGAAGTCCACGTATGTCCCAAAGCCCGCAACGCCCTCTTGCAGCGTTCGGCCGAGTTCCAGGTGGCCAGCGTTGGGGAAAGACCGCACCTCGGCACGCTGCTTCGCCGTCATTCTCATCATGTTGCGAATGTCCGGTGGCGCAAACTCCTTCGTGCCGACCACAAACAAGCGCTGATCCGAACGCAAATTCATGCGTTGAATCGTCTCCCGCAGCCTGGATGCGGACCATAGATGCCAGTTTGCGACCAGGAAAATCACGTCAGCCTTCGCAACCTGAGCCGTGGACTTCTTCAAGGAGCGGGCGTTCGCACACATGTGCCGCTCGGCTGCAGGAATGTGCGCCGACACATCGTCATCCGTCCAGACAATCTGACATTGCGCAGGCACGTAAATAGTCCGGACCTCGTCGGCCTTCCAGGCGCCGGCCTCGGCAGCCATATTCACGAAGTCCTGCGCCTGGCTGTCTCCGATCACCAGCACGCGGCGCTTGCCGACTTCGTCGAAGTCCTTCTCAAGCGCGTTAAAGCGAGTGATGACGTAGGGCGTCTGCGCCTGGACGTTGTCGTACTCCTGCCAGCGCTTCTGTTCCTCGTTGTGACGAACAATGGCGCCCTGCCAGACCCACAGCGCCATGCCGATTCCAAAGACGGCCAACGATCCAAGCCCTAGGGTCCACATGGCCGGCCGGGTTTTGAATTTTGCACGGTCACGAAATGGCTTTTCGACCACACGCCAACTGATCCAGCCCAGCACCAGCGCCAGTCCGGTCAAGATCAAGCTGCCCCGAATCCCGAAGCCGGGCCGGATAATGTGCGCGAACGTGAACAAAGGCTGGTGGACCAGATAAGCGCTGTATGAGATTAGCCCGACCCACACCAGCGGCCGCACCGACAGAATCCGCCCCAGCGAATTGGTCCGCGTGGCGCCCAAGAGAACGAACGCCGAACCCACGGCTGGAATCAGCGCGGACAGGCCCGGGAAGAACACGGCGCTGTCGAAAGTCAGGATGGCGCCAAACACGCCGGCGGCCCCGATCCACCCAACCAGGGTGCGGATATTTGGCCGAGCAGCCAGGAATCTTCCGAAGGGAGACACCGCGGCGAGGGAGCCGATCAACAGCTCATAAGCGCGGGTCGGAAGCCAATAGAACGCGGCGAGAGAACGCCCAGTTTGTACCGCCGCCTCGCTCACCGCCAACGATGCAAGCGCGCAAAGCAACAAGACCCAGACAACGGATCTGCGCGCAAAACGCCAAATGGCGATCATGAGCAGCGGGAATAGCACATAGAACTGCTCTTCGACGCTGAGGCTCCATGTGTGGAGCAGCGGGTTGTCCAGACCTGCGGTGAAATAGTTCGTCGTATTCCAAAAGAAGATATTGGAGACGAAAGTGGTCACCGCGACCAGCCCCTGTCCAAGACGAACCAGTGCATACGGCCCCTGCAAAAACCAGGCGGCAATGGTGGTGCCGATCAGGACGGCCAAGAGCGCGGGAAGAATACGCCGCGCGCGCCGTTCATAAAAGCTGCCAAACGAAAACGACCCGGCATCCAGTTCGCGCGCGATGATCGTCGTGATCAGGTAGCCGCTTATGACGAAGAAAATATCAACGCCGACAAAACCACCCGCCACCCCGGGAATTTTCGCGTGAAACAGAATGACCGCCAACACTGCAATAGCGCGTAGTCCGTCGATTTCAGGCCGGTACTTCAGATGCACGTCTGACATTCGCATTGTTCTTCTAATCTGCTTGATGTGATAATCGGGCGGCCGCTGCTTTTGGCCCGGGGCGATTATAGTCACCGATTTTCTGCCGGCCCTGTTACGGGCGGGATTCTGCAGGAGCTTTCAGGCGTCTCTCTAGCTCAATCGGAATATCTCGTGCCAGCATTGCAATATTCCTCAGTGCAGGCTTTGAGAACATCTCGGCTCGGCTAGCAATCCGATCGAATGGACGCGGCCCTGCGCCAACTGTTTGCCGACCTTGCTCAGTTGGACCAAATAACGCGGGGCGTTAAATTGGCCATTCGGGAATCCGTGTACCTGGTCAGAATGGCCAGCAACTATGCGCCGAACAGGGCTTCGGGGCGCTATGTTCCAAAATCAGGGGAGATTGGGTTAAGACGCCTGGCCGCGAGCGGTTCACCTTTCACGGCCTGCACGCCTACTTTGCGATAGTGCTGGTAGGCAGGGACGAGAACCCGGAAACGCACGCGACTCCGGCAACGACACACCGCGTTGATGATGGGCGCCGGGTGGCCGAAATCGAGGGCAGCGCTTAATGCTTGCCACCATTTTGCAGGCCGCACAAAAGAAAAAAGCCGCTCTAGGCGGCTGATTTCTAAGGAATTCTTGGGGTGGCTGATGGGACTCGAACCCACGACAACCGGAATCACAATCCGGGACTCTACCAACTGAGCTACAGCCACCACTGGTACTGCTAAGCACTGCTTAACTTCTACAGCGCTTTCGCCGCAAACTTCTCTGAAACGTGTTTCGAAGGAAGCTCAACAACGAAGAGGCCGAATTCTAGCACGTTTTTTTAAAGCGTGTGAAATCGCCCCGAAGTCGCACGTTTGCCACCCGCGGCTGCCTTGCTATCCTTGCGCTTGGTTAACCAATGGAGGCCGCGTCTCAAGCCCTCGCCATGGATCGCATACACGCATTTTTGATCGAATATTGGCCTCATATTGCCTTTGCCATCAGCATCGTGGCGGGCACGGGCGCGGCGGTGCATGCCGCGATGACCAAGCAGGATGTGCGGGCGGCCATCGGCTGGGTGGGGGTGGCGATGTTCTCGCCGATCCTTGGGGCGCTCTTCTATTTCGTCGCCGGGATCAACCGTATCCGCAAGACGCGGGTGTCGCAGCAGCGCGACGACGCCATGCTGGAAGATGCCGAGCAGGTCGAGACTGCGCCGGTCGATGTGGTGGCGATCTCGGGGGAGCAGTTCGCGTCGCTGAAGGTGCTGGGTGACCGGGTCAGCCGGTTTCAGCTGCTGGCCGGCAACGAGGTCCGGCCGCTGGCCGGTGGCGACGAGACGTATCCGGCCATGCTGCAGGCCATTCGCGAGGCCCGTCACACGGTGGCGATGCAGAGCTATATCTTCGACAACGATCCGATCGGGCGCGAATTGGCCGAGGCGCTGATCGAGGCGCAGGCGCGGGGCGTGCAGGTGCGGGTGCTGATCGACGCGGTGGGGTCCAAGTACTCTCGTCCGCCGATCGTGCGCATGCTGGCGCGGGCGGGCGTGCCGGTGGCGCGGTTCATGACCAATCCGATGGGAGTGCTGCGCATGCCCTATGCCAATCTGCGCAGCCACCGCAAGGTGCTGGTGGTGGACGGCCGGGTGGGCTTCACGGGCGGCATGAACGTGCGGGCGGCGTTTGTCAGCGCGCTGGCGGGCGATGCCACCAATCACGATACGCATTTCCGAGTGGAAGGACCGATCGTGACGCAACTGATGTCGGTGTTTGCGCATGACTGGAATTTCACGACGCACGAGTCGCTGCCCGCCAAGCCCTGGTTCGATCCCGACTTCATGCCGCCGTCTGGCCGCGTGCCGATCCGCTGCGTGCCGTCAGGGCCCGACCGTGCGCTGGGCAGCACGCACAACATGCTGCTGGGCGCCCTGGCCGTGGCGCGGCATCACGTGCGGATCCAGTCGCCGTACTTCCTGCCGGACCAGACGCTGATCGGGGCGCTGGCCACGGCGGCGCGCCGCGGGATCATTGTGGACATCGTGATCCCGGGCAAGAACAACCTGCGGCTGGTCGATTACGCGATGACGGCGCAGCTGGACCAGGTGGTGCGCACGGGCTGCCGCGTCTGGCGCTCGAGCGGCGCGTTCGACCACTCAAAGCTGATGACGGTGGACGGGGCCTGGACGTATGCCGGCTCGTCGAATCTGGACCCGCGCAGCCTGCGATTGAATTTCGAGCTGGACACCGAGATCTACGACCGCGACGTGGCGCGGTGGCTCGATGCGCGCTTCGATGCGTTGGTCGCCAACGCGCACCGCGTGACGCTCGAGGACCTGCTGCAGGCGCCCTTTGCCAAGCGCCTGCGCAACAAGGTGATCTGGCTGGCCACGCCTTATCTGTAGCGCCCCCCTGCCCCGGCGGTGATCACCGGCATTGATCACGCACGCGGCTCGCCGTGGCTAGCCGTCCGAGGCGGGCACGGCGGCGTGGCGGACCGCGAACACGGCGCTGGCCTTGAGCATGGCGCGGCCGTCCACCTGCAGGCGGCAGGTCGCATAGATCAGGCGCTTGCCCTGCTTGTCGATCTGCACGTGCGCCTCAAGCCAGTCGCCGGGGTTCACGGCGTTCAGGAATTCAACGGACATCTGCGCCGTAACGACGGAGACGTGGGCGTCTTCCGAGATGACAAGCCCCAGCGCGCTGTCGGCAAACGTTGCCAGGAATCCCCCGTGCGCCATGCCGTGCATGTTGCCGTGCGCCGTGGTGACACGCAGCCCCAGCACGTTGTCGGCCTTGCGGCGGTAGAACGGGCCAAGATCGTTCAGGTGGCGCATGAACTGGCTGCTGGGATACCAGGGCGTGAAACCGGCGGGGATGGAGTCTGTCATGGCTGCCGCTGCAAGAGTCCCGATGGACGATCCTCGAAAGTATTGCAGACGCGCCCGCCCTGGCATAGCGCGGTGATCGGCGCGCGGACGCCAGATCAGCGGACGCGGGTGCCCGTTGGCCCCGCTTGCGGCTTCTGCGGGTAAGATTTACGGCACAACAATCACCCTACATGGCAGGAGCAGTGGAAGATGGCAAAAGTCGGCATGGTTGGAATCGGCCTCATGGGCCACGGTATTGCAAGCAACCTGGTCAAGCACGGTCACACTCTGACCGTGCTTGAGCATCCGGGCAATCAGCCCCTGGACGCGCTCAAGGCTGCTGGTGCGGTCAGCGTGGCCAGCGGCGCCGAGCTTGCCGCGCAGTCGGATGTGATCATCCTGTGCGTGACCGGCAGCCCGCAGGTCGAAGCCGTGCTGCTGTCGCCGGGCGGCGTGCTCGAGGGACTGCGTCCGGGCACCGTCATCATCGACTGCTCGACCGCCATCCCCTCGTCCACCGTGAAGGTCGCCCAGGCGGTCACCGAGAGCGGCGGGCGCTTCCTGGACGCGCCCATGACGCGCACGCCCAAGGAAGCCGCCGAAGGCCGGCTGAACCTGCTGGTGGGCGGCGATGCCGCGCTGTTCGAGGAATGCAAGCCGCTGCTGGCCTGCTTTGCCGAAAACATCACCCATGCCGGGCCGGTGGGCGCGGGCCACCGGATGAAGCTGCTGCACAACTATGTGTCGTTGGGCGTGGTGGCGCTGCTGTCCGAAGCCGCGGCGTGCGCGCTGCGCTCGGACATCGACCCGGCCGTCTTCACCGAGGTCCTGGCAAAGGGCGGCGGCGGCGGCGTGGCGCTGGAGCGCATCAAGCCGTATCTGCTGGAACAGGATCCGTCGTCGCTGCGCTTTTTCATGTCGAATGCGCAGAAGGACCTTTCGTACTACAACACCATGGCCGCCGAAGCCGGCGCCGTGCGCGAGATCGGCGCCGCCGTGCAGCACACGTTCGACCAGGCCGTCACGCAAGGCGGCGGCGAGCGTTATGTGCCCGAACTGGTGTCGCTGCTGAAAGACCGCTAGCCGTCCCGCGCGCCAGGGATGCGCCGCATCCCTGGCCGGTTGCCGCGGCGCGGCGGGTTCAGCGTCCGGCAGCGGCCGCCACGCGCGGCGCCCGCAGGACCCCGCGCGGCGGCAGGCGCAGCGAAATCAGCGCCGCCAGCAACAGCAACACCCCGGCCGACCCGAACGCGACCCAGTGCGTGCCGAAGGTTTCGAAGGCCCAGCCGCCCAGCCACGAGCTGATCATGCCGCCCACCTGGTGGCCCAGATAAGTCAGCCCATACAGCACGCCGACCAGCCGGATGCCGTACACGTCGGCCAGGATGGCCGACGACAGCGCGATGCTGCCGGCCCAGACGATGCCGCCGATGGTGGCGGCCAGGTACAGTTCCCAATGCGCGCCCACCATGACGAGCGCAAAGAATCCCAGGCCTCGCACCAGATAAATGGCGGCGAGAATGTTGCGGCGTTCGACCTGGTCGGACATGCGGCCCAGCACCAGCGTGCTGAAGATGGCGACCAGGCCGATCAGACCGATGCCCAGCGAACTGGTGGTGGGGTCAAAGCCGTGGTCCATCAGCATGGGCATCCCATGCGTGCCCAGCAGGTTCATGCTGAACCCGCAGGCAAACAGACCCAGCGCAACCTGCCAGAACGGCAACGTGCGCAGCGCCTCGCCCAGCTGCGGCGCGGGCGTCTTGGCGGCCGGCTTGGCCGAACTTGATTTCTCGATGATCTGATGCGGCAGCAGGTCGGTGTGCTCGGGCGCCTCGTCGCGCATCACGAAAAGCGCAATGGGGATGGTCAGCACGGCGAACAGTACGGCAAAGCCCAGCAGCGTTTCCTGCCAGCCCACCGCCGAAATGGCGTAGGTGAGCGTCGGGGTCATTAGCGCAATGCCGGCCATCGAGCCCGTGGACAGGAAGAAGAGCGCCATGCCGCGCTGGCGCGTGAACCAGCGGCTGATCACCGGCGTCAGCGCGACGGGGCTGGTGAAGGCGAGGCCGATGGACAGCGCGACACCGAAGGCGAGCAGGAATTCGAGGGGGCTGCGCGCGAAGACGGTCCAGATGGAGGCGGCGACGACGATGGCCGTGCCGGTCAGGAGCACGAAGCGCGTGCCGCGGATACTGACCAGATAGCCGGCGAGCGGCATGCCCAGGCCATAGCACAGCATGCCGATCGCCACGATGCCCGACAGCAGGCTACGCGAAAAACCCAAGCCTTCGGCCATGGGCAGAAAGAACGGTCCGATCCCCATGCGCAGGCCGACCGTAAACAGCGTGAGTACCGTGGCGGCGCCAACGATGTTCCAGCCGAAATACCAGCCGCCCGACTCTTGCTTATCCAATTCCTCTTCTCCTCGGTGTCTTTTTTATGGCCGGTTGCGCGCCAGGACTTGCAGACACCGAGGGCAGGCACGGAGGGGGCTCCGCTGTCGACAGGGGGTGGGAAGGACCAGGCGTGATTCGGCTTGCTTGCGCCGGCGGACGTGCGCCGCCGGACGCGTCACATATTACTCCTGGCTATATGCGAGCGGGACGGGGAAATGGAAATCCTGTCCGGTGAGCGGTCAGCGCATTGAAGCCGTTTGGCAGGCGCGGATGGCGCCGTGGCGGCCGGGTGTCGGACAACCGGCGCGGCGGCGTGGATCAGCCCGCCTGTTCGAGAAACGCCTGCAGCGCCGGGACGGTATTCAGGACGTGTTGGCGCATGGCGGCCTCGCAGCGGGCGGCGTCGCGGGTTTGCAGGGCGTCGATCAATTCCTGATGCGATTCGCGTACGCGCAGCACGCGGCCGGGTTGGGCGGCCCACAGGCGCATGTAGGGTTCGACGACCGAGTGCAGTTCCGAGATCTGGTTCAACAGGCGCGGCTGCTTGCAGAAGCTGCACAGGTATTCGTGGAATTCGCGGTGGGCAGCCGTCCAGTCCAGGTCTTCGTTCGCGCCCTGGTCCAGCTGCGCGAGCATGTTGACCAGCCGGCGGATGTGTTCGGGCCCCATGTTGGCCACGGCGTTGCGCGTCGCCAGCCCTTCGAGCACCGAGCGCATTTCAAAGACCTCCAGCATTTCCTGCTGGTTCAGGCCGCGCACCACGGCGCCGCGGTTGGCGCGGATCTCGACCAGGCCCTCCGAGGCCAGACGGCGCAGCGCGCCGCGCACCGGCATGCGGCTGGTGCCGATTTCAGCCGCCACGACGTCCGGCACCAGCCGCTGGCCGGGCGCATAGTGGCCCAGGCGGATTTCACGCTGCAAATGCAGGTACGCCTCGTCTTCGGCGCTGATGGCTGTCTTCTGGAATTGCAGCACTTTCGTCCCCGGGCTTGGAAAGCCGCCATGATAGATAACGGCGAAAATAACACAAATTGGATCCAATGATCCATGAATACAAATCCTAATGGCCGGATGCGCGCCGCTTGCGTTTAATCCAGGGCAGGACGCGGCATGCCGCGCCCGCTCGGCCGGAAGGGGCAAGAGACCCGCCCGGCCCATACGCTTTCCATAACGCGATCAAGGGGAATCCATGAAATTTCGTCTCATCCGGGCGCTGGCAGGCGCTGCCGCCGTGGCCTTCGCGGCGCAGGCCGGCGCGCAAGCCACGGACTGGCCGCAGCATCCCGTGCGCATCGTCGTGCCCTTCCAGGCCGGTTCCGCCACGGACCTGATCTCGCGCCAGCTTGGCGCGGCGCTGTCCGCCGAACTGGGTCAGCCCTTCGTCATCGAAGCCCGTCCCGGCGCCGCCGCCGCCATCGGCAGCGCGTCTGTCGCACGGTCCGCGGCGGACGGCTACACGCTGCTGATGGGCGGCCCGGCCGCCGTCGTCACCAACCGCTTCCTGCAAAAGCGCCTGGCCTACGATCCGGACGCGTTCGAGTTGGTCTCGCTGGTGGCCTACACCCCGAACATCCTGCTGGCCAACCCCAAGCAACCCTTCAAGACGCTGCCCGAAATGGTCGCCTATGCGCGCGCCAACCCCGGCAAGCTGACCTATGCCTCGTTCGGCACGGGCACGACCTCGCACATGGCAGGCGAAATGCTCAAGTCTGTTGCCGGCATCGACATCCTGCACGTGCCGTACAAGGGCGCGGGCGAAGCCATCCCCGCCCTCCTGAGCGGCCAGGTGTCGATGTACTTCGACACCATCATGACCGGCCTGCCCCAGGCCAAGAGCGGCGCGCTGCTGGCGCTGGGCATGTCCAACTCGCAGCGCTCGGCGCTGGCGCCGGACATTCCCACGATCGCGGAGCAAGGTTTTTCGGGCTACGACATCGCGCCGTGGTACGGCCTTGTCGCGCCGCAGGGCACGCCCGCACCGATCCTCGACAAGCTCAACCGCGCCGTCAACAAAGTGCTCGCCGATCCCGCATTGCGCGGTAAGCTCGCCGAAGCCGGCGCCGAGCCGCGTGGCGGCAGCCGCGAGGAATTCGCCGCCTTCATCAAGGCCGAGATTCCGCGCACCAAGCAGCTGATCGACCAGGCCGGCATCACCCCGCAGTAATTTTTCCAACGAGTTCCAGCATCCATGTCCTCCCCCTTCGATTGGTCTTTCCCGTACGCTTCCCGAAAAATGCCGGTCCTGGCCGCCAACGCGGTCGCGACCAGCCAGCCCCTGGCTGCGCAGGCGGGACTACGCATGCTGCTGGCCGGTGGCAATGCCGTTGACAGCGCCATTGCCACCGCGATCGCCCTGACCGTCGTCGAACCTGTGATGAACGGGATCGGCGGCGACATGTTCGCCCTGGTCTGGCACGACGGCCAGCTCCACGGCTTGAATTCCAGCGGCTGCGCGCCGGCCGCGTGGACACCCGAATACTTCAACGGCCGCGACGCGATGCCGGGCACCGGCTGGGGCACGGTCACCGTGCCGGGCCAGGTCGCCGGCTGGAAGGCCTTGTCCGACCGCTTCGGCAAGCTGCCCTTCGCCAAGCTGTTTGAACCGGCGATCGCCTACGCCGAAGAAGGCTTCGCGGTGTCGCCGACCATTGCGCGCCAATGGGCCAACCAGGCACCCAAGCTTGCCGCCGAACCCGGCTTTGCCGACGCCTTCCTGCCGCAAGGCCGTGCGCCCCAAGCCGGCGAATGGTGGCGCTTTCCGGACCAGGCCAAGACGCTGCGTGACATCGCCGAGACCGGTGGTGAAAGCTTCTACCGCGGCGAACTGGCCCGCAAGATCGCGGACTTTGCCAGCAAGACGGGCGGCGCCCTGAGCGCGGTGGACCTCGCCGAGCACCGGCCGGAATGGGTCAAGCCCATCTCGCAATCGTTCCGCGACTACGAGCTGCACGAGATCCCGCCCAATGGCCAGGGCATCTCGGCGCTGATGGCGCTGGGCATGCTTGAGCAATTCGACCTGGAAGGCATGGGCCGCGACAGCGCCGACTACTACCACGTCAGCATCGAGGCCATGAAGCTGGCGTTTGCGGACCTGCACCACCACGTTGCCGATCCGCGCCACATGCGCACCGACGCCAACGCGCTGCTCGACCGCGCCTATCTTGCCGAACGGGCCCGCCTGATTTCCATGGACCGCGCCAGCGTGCCCACCGCAGGCACCCCGGCTACCGGCGGCACGGTCTACCTGACCGCCGCCGACGCCAGCGGCACGATGGTGTCCTTCATCCAGTCCAACTATCACGGTTTTGGCTCGGGCGTGGTCGTGCCCGGCACCGGCATCAGCCTGCACAATCGCGGCCTGAACTTCGTGCTCAAGCCGGGTCACGCAAACCAGGTTGCGCCGCGCAAGAAGCCGATGCACACCATCATCCCGGCGTTCGTGACGCGCCGCGGCCAACCTCTCATGTCGTTCGGCGTGATGGGCGGGTCGATGCAGGCGCAGGGCCATCTGCAGATGGTCACGCGTCTGGCGGCGTTCGGCCAGAACCCGCAGGCCATGAGCGACGCGCCGCGTTTCCGCGTCGAGAACGGCCCAGTCGTGAACGTGGAGTCGCACCTGCCGGCCGACGTGGTCGATACGCTGCGCGCGCGTGGCCACAACGTGGCGGTCGCGCCGGTGGACAGCCTGGAGTTCGGCTCGGCCCAGCTCATCTGCCGCCTGCCGCAGGGTGGCTACGTCGCCGCGTCCGACTCGCGGCGCGACGGCCAGGCCGTCGGGTTCTGACCACGCGGGGCGCGCCGGACCGGGCGCCAAAGTTCGGCGACAATCCGTGACCGCTCGCGCGCCGGCCGCAAGCCGCGCGCGTCGTCACACGCGTGCAGCGGGGACGGCAGATTCTGCCGCCTCGTTGCCGGAAGGATCGATATGCCCCGCCTGGCCTTGCCTCCTCTTGAACCCCGTTGTGTCGCGCGTAGCGCATTGCGCCGCGCGCGACGCCTACCCGCATTCCTTTCCGCGGCCTGCTGCGCCCTGCTGCTGGCCGCGCCGCTACCGCCGGCGCGCGCCGCGCTTCCGCTGGCTGTCGACGGACAGCCCTTGCCCTCGCTGGCCCCCATGCTCGAGCGCGTCACGCCCGCAGTCGTGAACATCTCGGCGCAATCGGACGGACAAGCGGCCAACCCGGCGCGCGCGCCCGGCGGCGTGCGCCAGAACGTCGGATCGGGCGTCATCGTGGACGCCAGCCAAGGCAACGTGCTGACCAATCACCACGTCATTCGCGGCGCCGCCACCATCCGCGTGTCGTTGCAGGACGGCCGAAGCTTCAACGCCACCGTCGTGGGCAGCGATCCGGACACGGATCTGGCGGTGCTGCGCATCCCCGCGCAAAACCTGCAAGCGCTGGCGTTGTCCGATTCCAGCGATTTGCGCGTGGGCGACTTCGTGGTCGCCATCGGCGATCCCTACGGCCTGGGCCAATCCGCATCGTCGGGCATCGTGTCCGCGCTGGACCGGTCCAGCCTCCGCGCCGCCGGCTACCAGAACTTCATCCAGACCGATGCTTCCATAAATCCGGGCAACTCGGGCGGCGCGCTGGTCAATCTGAACGGCGAACTGGTGGGCATCAACACGATGATCTACACGCCGTCGGGCGGCAACGTGGGCATCGGCTTTGCCATTCCGTCCAACCTGGCGGGCGAGGTCATGCGCCAGTTGCTGCAGCACGGGCAGGTGCAACGCGGGGGGCTGGGTCTGGACACGCTGGACATCACGCCACGCAATGCGCGCCAGCTTGGCCTGGCGGCGGGATCGATGGGTGTGGCCGTTGCCCGCGTGGCGGATGGGTCTCCCGCGCAGAAGGCCGGCATCCAGGCCCGCGATCAGATCCTGTCGATCGACGGCAAGGCCATCGGTTCCAGCGCGCAGTTGCGCAACGCCGAAGGCCTGCTGCCGGTGGGCCGCCAGGTGCGCCTGGGGCTGTTGCGCGCGGGCGCAAAGCGGGACGTCGTGCTGCGCATCGAACCCGAACAAAACGAGCGCCTGCATGGCGGCTCGCTGGACGCGCGCTTGAATGGCGTCGAGTTCACCGAGGTGGGACGCGCGCAGCGCGTGCAGGGCAATGACGGCGCGGCAGTCAGCGCCACCTATCCGGACCGGGGCCCGGTGGCTGCGCGCCTGCAGCGCGGCGACATCGTCATCGGCGTGAACCAGCGACCCGTCAGCAAGCTGGCGGACCTGCGCGACCTCTTGAGCGGCTCGGGCGCGCAGCCGCTGGTGTTGACGCTGCTGCGCGGTAAAGCCGCCTACACGCTGCAAATCAATTGAGACCAGCGCCGGCGGGGAATCGTGGCAGAATGGCCCGACTCCGGCTCAGCCGGACCTTGGGCCAAGCGCGCCCGCAACTGCCATCGCGGGCGCCCTGCCCGCCCGAAGGAGCATGGATGAACCGCATTCCGACTCACCCTCGCCCGGCGTTGGCCGGACTGTTCCTGGCGGCCAGCCTGGCCGCCTCCGCCGCGGCGGCCCAGGACAACGTGCCGCAGATCATGCAGGTGCCGGCAGACAATAGCGTCGCATGGCGCGCGCCGGCTGAAGGCGTCATCACCTACGAATGCCGGATGATCCAGACCGACGGCGCGCGCTACGCCTGGGTCATCGCGGGCGCCAGCGCCACGCTGGGCGCAGGCCAGGCGGGATCATCGGAGCCGCGCGGCACGTACAAGAGTCCGCCTGAAAGCTGGCGGGCCGCCGACGGCTCGACATTGACGGGGATGGAAACCGTACGCGCATATGCCGGACCGGACCGGCTGTACGACCAGCTCGTGCTGGCCAATCCTTCGGCAGGCGTGGGCGTGCTGACCGGCGTCACGTACATTCAGCGGCTGGTTCGCGCAGGCGGCGGCGTGCCGCAAACGCCCTGCTCGCCGGCCAACAAGGGCCAGAAAACGCAGGTGGCATACCAGGCCGATTACGTGTTCTGGAAGCCGAACTGATTCCCGCCGGCATGACGGGCGCTCTGGCCCGTCGCGCCCGTTACGGCGTTACCGACATGCCCTTTTTCAGTTCTTCGACCAGCCCGGGATGCCGGGCTTTTTCTTGCGCCAACGTATAGACCGAAAAGGTCACGACCTTTTTGCCCGACGCCGCGAACAGCGCCGTCAGGTCGGCGGGGCGGCCGGACAGCCTGCTGGTTGCATCAAGTTGAAAGACGCCGATGCTGCCGACCTTGAACGCGCCGTCGCCCGTCTTCTTGAACGTGGGCACCGCGGCCTGCTGCTGCGATTGGAAGCCCGCGGCCATCGCCCCCAGCGTGAATGCGTCGTCATCGCCAACAGCCTGTTCAACCGGCACATCGATCACGATGATGGCCTGCATGGTCGCTCGGTTCAGGTAGATCTTGCCCGAGACCTCGGGCGTGGCCGGATCGGACGGAAATTCGGTTTCGGCGAAACCCGCGGGGATGGCGACATGGAGCTTGCCGTCCAGGACCTGCAGCGGAGGTGGAGGTGGCGGCGGCGCCACCGCGGCGTCCACGGGTGCGCCATTCGGATCCTGCGCAGCGGCGGGGTCGCCCGACGCTTTGGCATCGGCGGGCTTGGCTTCTGCTGACTTCGTTCCAGCCGGCTTGGCTTCGGCCGGCTTGGTTTGCGCGGGCTTCGCTTCGGGCGGCTTGACCTCGGCCGGCTTAGCGTCTGCTGGCTTAGCGTCTGCTGGCTTAGCGTCTGCTGGTTTGGCTTCTGCTGCCTTAGCGTCTGCTGGTTTGGCTTCTGCTGGCTTAGCGTCTGCAGGCTTGGCTTCGGCAGGCTTCGATTCGGCAGGCTTCGCTTCAGCCGGCTTGGCGCCAGCCGGCGAGGCATCCGGGGTCTGCGCAGGCGCGGCCGTTGCGGTCAGGGCCAGCGCCAACGCCAAAGTCATTTCCGCGAGCCGAGCGTTGTGCGTTTGCATAGCTATCCGATGTTTAGGCTGAGCTTCCAATACTACAACGCCCGCGCGGCCCTTTTGGGCCGCGGCCGCGCAATGAGGGATTGTGGGAAGGCTTGGCCGGTGGTCAGCCAGAAATGGCAAAGCCCGCGCCAGAATGCGCGGGCCTTCGGTTTGCCATGATCGAAGTTCGGGTGAGCGGACTGAGAGTGGAGCTAGGGAGGTGGCCGCTTTTTTCGCGTCTGTGGCCGGGTAAGACGCCCAATCCGCTCAGTGCAACCGCGGTGCAGGGCGCAAGCGGCGCGCGCCGGGCGCGCCGCTCATCACGTCTGCCGCTTAGAAGCGATGACGGATACCAACCATGCCGACCGTGCTCTTGACGCCGTCGATGAACGCGAAGTCTGTGGCGTAGGAACCCAGCGCGTACACGTTCGTACGCTTGGACAGGTTGTACGTGTAGCCGATGCTGTACACGTTCATGGCCGAATCGCCACCGGTCAGCAGATCGCTGTCCGGATCGGCACGTTGCCACGAAGCCAGGATCGAGCTGGCGCCGAGCGGCACGGTCAGGCCGACCATGTACGAATTGGCCTTGAAGTCTTCGACGCCAACGTTCGAACGGAAGCCATCGGCGATGGTTTCGGTGCTGCCGAAGGCGTTGATGCTCTGGCCGGTGAACCAGCCGTCACGCGTCTGGCCGAAGGCGGCCGCCAGCTTGACGACTTCGAAGTCGTACGAGGCGCCGACGTTCCACGACTTGGGCGTGGCATCGTTGCCAAGCTGGTTGGCGGGGTTCAGCTGGTCGTACGTCAGGGCGACGTTCAGGGGGCCATTCACGTAGCGCACGCCGGCCGTGATGGCGCGGGTGTTGTTGGCGGTGCGAAAGCCCGTCTGCGCCGCGGTCGTGTCAGCGACGTTGAACGAGTAGCCGATGCCAGCCTGGAAGCCGCCGAACGACGGGGTCGAGTACTGGACCATGTTGTCGTAACGGACGGTGTTGGCGGCGCTGAACGCGTTGCCGATGTTGGCCTGGCCGTAGCTGGCGCCGAACGGATCGATCGCGCCCAGGTACTTGGAGGCGATGTTGGTCTGACGACCGAATTCCAACAGGCCCCAGGACGAGCTCTTCAGGCCGATGGTGGCTTGGCGGCCGAACAGGCGGCTGCTCTGGCCCGATTGGCCGTTGGCCGAATTGAAGCCGCTTTCAAGCGTGAACACGGCGGAGAGGCCGTCGCCCAGATCTTCCGAACCACGCAGGCCCCAACGCGAACCGCTGGAAACGCCATTGCTCATGCCGACCTTGGATTCGTGGAAGCCATCGCCCTTGATCCGCTGATAGCCCACGCCCGTATCGATCAGGCCATACAGCGTCACCGAGGTTTCCGCCTGCGCCATGCCGGACAGCGCGGCGAAGATGGCGGTGGCGAACAGAGTCTTTTTCATTACAGATTCCCATTGATGTGAACAGACATGCGCAGGTAGCCAGACCCGCGTTGCGGGCGGCACAGTGATGCACACGGCGCATGGCAGGAACGAATTCTAGGGACGCAATATGTCAGTTCTGGGGACGCAAGGGATGTGGCGCAAAGAAGCGCAAATCAATCGCCTTTTTGTGGCGCGAGACCGACAGCGGCGCACGCGCGCGCCACACCGGCAGGCGTGTCACGCGCGTGTGATATGAAGGCAGGAAGCCGCTAATTCGAGCCACTGTTTGAAGCCGCTATTTGAAGCCGCCATGTAAAGCGGCTATCCGATTCGGCTAGGCGAATCGCCGCGCAAAGGTGCGCAGCAGTTGGCGCGCATCGTGCGTGAGTCCCAGCCCGGCGACCATCGCCGCCACATCGTAGCCCTCTGCCTCGAAGACCGGCGCCCGGCGCGCCAGGCAGGCCGACATCAATGTGGGCGAGAACTCGGGGTGGAACTGGACGGACCATGCGTTCGGTCCATAGCGCAGGACCTGGTGCGGATCGTGCCGCGACCGCGCCAGCACCTCGGCGCCCGGCGGCGGCGTCAGCACGCTCTGCTCATGCGTGAGATTGGCAAGAAAGCGCGGCGGCAGCGCGCCAAACAACGCATCGCCGGCGACGTCCGCGCAAAAGTCGATGGCATGTTGGCCGATCTCGCGGCCTTTGGGATGGAAATCGACCACGCCGCCCAGCGCGTGCGCCATCAACTGATGGCCGTAGCAGATGCCCAGCAGCGGCAGCTGCGCGCGATGCGCGCCGCGCAACCATTCGGCAGTGCGTTCGCTCCAGGGTTCGCGATCCGTCACCATGGACCAGGATCCGGTCAGCACGGCCCCGGCCAGCTCGTCCCACGCGGGCAGCGCCTCATCATCGTGGGGTTTGCAAACGCGCACCGGCAGGTCGGGGTCGGCCAGCGCGGCCAGCATCCAGTCGGACTGTTCGCCTTGCGCCTGCCGCAGGTCTTCGGGCGGGCGGCCCATCTGGATGATGGCGAGCGGTTTTCGGGTCATCGACGACGGTTCTACGGCGTTGGGCAAGACATTAACGGTGGACTATTTATCGAACAGGCGGCGCAGGCGCTGGGACTCGGCCAGGTTCAGGCGCTTGGCCTCGTCTTCCGCGTATGCCCGCTCGCCGACATCGTAAGAGCCTTCGTGCAGGCACTGCTTGCGATTGGACTTGCACTCGTTGCTGGCCCGAGCGGGCGTGGTAGTGGTCGCGCTGGCCTTTTCCTCTGCCGTCGGCTTGGTGGACGAGCAACCGGCCACCAGCGCGACGAAGAACAAGGCCGCGCCGCAGCGGCTGATCGTACGAATCGACATTTTCCCGGCCCTACAGAAATGCTGTAGGCGCTTTTATAGCAAAGCCTGGCCGGAAAAGACGTGTTAAGTCGTAGCAAAAGCGGGTAAGGCGGCCGCCCTCCCCGCTTTGCCACGCGATGCCTACTCGATTTCGATGCCGGCTTCGTCAATCAGCGCCGTCCACTGCGCGGTGTCGCGCCGCACCGTGTCGGCAAGCTGCTGCGGCGTGCTGGAGACGAACTCCACGCCCTGCGACTCGAACTTCTGATTCAGCTCGGGATTCTTCAGTGTGTCGACCACCGCCGCGTTCAGCTTGGCCAGCACCTCGGGCGGCGTGCCCGCCTTGGCAAAGAGCGCGTACCAGGTGGTGTACGACACGCCCGGCAAGGTCTGGGAAATCAGGGGCAGCTTCGCGGTATCCGCGCCCTTGCTCGGCGCGCTCATCGCCAGCGCCTTCACGGCCCCCTTGTCGATCATGGGCTTGAGCGACGGCATGCTGCTGAACAGCGCCTGAACCTGACCCGACGCCAGGTCGGTCAGCACCTGCGAGGTACCCCGGTAAGGCACGTGCACCACGTCCACCTTGGCCTTGCTCTTGAAAAGCTCCATGCCCAGATGCGCCACGCCCCCCACGCCTGCCGACCCGAAATTGACCTTGCCGGGATGGGCGCGCGCGTAATCGACGAGTTCCGGCACCGAATTCACCGGCAACTGCGCGTTCACCACCAGGACGTGCGGGCTTTCGGTCAAGAGACTGATGGGCGCCAGCACTTCCAGCACCTTCTTGCCCTGCATGGCCTTGGACGGCACCGTCATGTTGCCCGAGGCAGGCATGAGCATCGTGTAGCCGTCCGCTTCGGCCCCCAGCACCTGGTTCAACGCCGGCACGCCGTGACCGCCGCCCGCATTCACAACCACCACGGGCTGCCCCAGCTTTTCGCCAAACAGCTTGGCGAATTCGCGTCCGACCATGTCCGCGGGGCCGCCTGCCGCAAACGGCACGATCATGCGTATCGGCCTTTCGGGATAGTCGGCGTGGGCTGCGGCAAAGGGCGCAAGGCCCGCCATCAGGGCGATCGCGCCCAGCGTGTGCTTGAAGTTCATTGTCTTCCTCCTGTTGTATTGAATAGCTGTTATTCGGACGCAGGCAGCGACGGCCCAATGTCCAGCGTGGCCTTGGCCAGCGCGTCGTCAAGCCACACGGGCCGCAGTTCGCCGCGCGCGATGGCGGCCATGCGGCGGGCTTCGGCGCCGGCCTTGGTCAAGGCTGCCGCAACCATCGCGTCCATTTCCGCCGGGGCGACCACGACCAACCCGTCGTCATCGCCCAGGATCCAGTCGCCCGGATCGACGCGCACACCGCCGCACTGGATCTGGCGGTTCACAGTGCCGCCGCCGGCCTTGGCGGGCCCCGCTGGCGATATCGCAGCGGCGAACACGGGCAGCTGGCCCTGGCGCAGCTCTGCCGCGTCGCGCACCGCACCGTCGATCACCACGCCGGCGATGCCGCTTCCTGCGGCCTGCGCGCACATGATTCCGCCCATCACCGCGCGTTCGGTGTAGCCCTGCGCATCCACCACCAGCACATCGCCAGGTTGCGCAAGCGCGAGCGCTGCATGGATCGCCAGGTTGTCGCCCGCCGGGACCGACACCGTCACCGCGCGGCCGCGCACGGTCCATCCCGCACGCAGGGGTTTGATCGCCGCGCGCAGATAGCGAGCGCCGACGTCCGCCAGCAATGTGCTGGTCAAGCCGGATTCGTGGATGTCGCGCATGGGGTCACTCCATCAAGGCCGTAACCACGGCCGGGAAAATGCTCTGATAGGCCTCGCCATAGCGCGTGCCCGCCGTCTTGCCCCGGCGCCCGGCCTGCGCGCCGCGTTGCAGCGCGACACGCTCGTAGTACGCCCACAGGTTGCTTTGCGTCGGCATGGCCTGCATGGCCTGCCACTTGCGTTCCCACACCTCCGTGATGTCCAGCAGCACATTGGGCTTGAAGCCGCACAACTCGGTCTGATGCGGCTCAAAGCACAACACTTGCGGCGGCACCACGAAATCGGCCCCATGCCCTGGCGCCATCGCCTGCATGCGGGCGCGCAGCGTCATTTCGAACGTGCGGCAGTGATCGAGGTTGGAAGGATCGTGCTCGGGGTGGGTGAGCACCACCGACGGCTTCGTGCGGCGCAGCGTCTCGGAGATGCGGCGCACGGCGTCCGGCGAGTCGGGCAGCGGATAGTCGCCCAGGTCGTGAAAATCCACGCTGCTCACGCCCAGGATCTGCGCGGCGGCCTGCGCTTCGGCGTGGCGTTGCGCTTTAACCGCCTCGCGCTGCGTATCCCCTTTCCACGCCGCGTTGGACTCTCCGTTTTCGCCATAGCTCAGGCAGACCAGATGCACCTCTACGCCACGCTGCGCGTGCAGGGCCATCGCGCCGCCACAACGCCAGACGAAATCGCCCACATGGGCAGTTACCACCACCATCGAATTTGCCATCCCGGCCTCCCGAATCAACAGACTGAGTGCATTTTAAATTTACGAAATGACGTTGTATTACGTACAATCATCCAGCAAAAAAGCACATCTTGGAGAATTCATGAGCAATGATGGCGTCGTGGCCGTTGAACGCGCGCTCAGCGTGCTGGACTGCTTTCGTCCCGGCGCGGAGCACCTGTCGCTGGCCGATTTCGCGGCCCGTCTTCCCTTGCACAAGACGACGATCTTTCGCCTGCTCAATTCGCTGGCGCGCTGCGGCTATGTGGTGCGCGAGCCCGACGGCCGCTATGGGCTGGGCCCGCGCGTGCTGTTCCTGGCGCGGGTCTACGAGCGCGGCTTCGACCTGGAGGCCGTCGTCATGCCGGTGCTGGAGCGGCTGTCGGCAGACACCGGTGAAAGCGCGGCGTATTACGTCGAAGGCGGAGAACCGGGCCAGCGCCTGTGCCTTTTCCGGCATCAGCCGCACGAAGGCCTGCACAGCCAGGTCATTGCCGGCAGCGTGATGCCGCCCGACAAATCCTCCACGGGCCAGGTCTTTGCGATCTGGGCGCAAGGCGAACGGCGCGATCAGGTCCGCCTGCCGATCTTCTCGTGCGGCGCGCGCGATCCGTATACGTCGTCCTGGTCTGTTCCGGTCATCGGCCAGGAAGACCGCTTCGTCGGCGCGCTGACCATTGCCGGCCCCTCGGCACGTCTCAAGACCGTCGATGCCAAGGCATTCGAGGCCATGATCCTGGAACGCGCCGACGACCTGTCGCGCCGGTTGGGCGCTTCATCCGACATGCGCGCCGTGCTTTACCGGCCGGACGCGTCATAGCCCAATCAGGGGCTGGTTTCCGCGCAGGCATAACCGGTCCTTAACAGGCCTATTAGTAGGGCTAATGAATAAAACCGGGATTTTTTCGGCAAAATTCCGGACTCAAGAAGTTATCCCCCCACCCGAGGCAAGGCGACTGTGCCGTGCTTCTCAGGAATTGCCCCCATGACGCAACTGCAAATCAACGGCCAGGCTCAGGACGTCAACGTCCCGGACGACATGCCGATCCTATGGGTTCTGCGCGACGAACTGGGCATGACCGGCACCAAGTTCGGCTGCGGCATGGCGCTGTGCGGCGCCTGTACGGTGCATATCGACGGCACGCCCGTGCGCGCCTGTCTTACCCCCGTCTCGGTGGCTTCCGGCCGCCAGCTGTCGACCATTGAAGGCATGGATGCCGATCCGGTCGGCCGGGCGGTTCAGACGGCCTGGGTCGACAACAACGTCGCGCAGTGCGGCTACTGCCAGGCGGGCCAGATCATGACGGCGGTGAGCCTGCTGAAGGCCAACCCCACTCCCACCGAACAGGAGATCGCAGACGCCATGAGCGGCAACATCTGCCGCTGCGGCACTTACCCGCGCATCCTGGCCGCCATTCAACAGGCAGCCAGCCGCCTCGCCCAAGGAGGCAAGCAATGACCGCCGCCGCTCAACTTTCGCGCCGCGCTTTCCTGCAGGGCAGCCTGGGCGTCTTGACGCTTGCCGTCACGGTCAGGGGGTGGGTCACGACCGCGGTGGCCGCCGAGCCGGCCGCCAAGGCGTATGGCGCCGACAGCATGCCTGGCGGCACCGTGGACGATCCGCTGGTTTTTGTCAGCATCGCCGCCGACGGCGCGGTCACCATCGTGGCGCACCGCGCGGAAATGGGCACGGGCGTGCGCACCAGCCTGCCGATGGTGGTGGCCGACGAGATGGAAGCCCGCTGGGAACGCGTGAAGGTCGTGCAGGCGCCCGGCGACGAAGCGCGCTACGGCAATCAGAACGTGGACGGCTCGCGCAGCATGCGGCACTTCCTGATGCCGATGCGGCGCGTGGGCGCCGCGGCCCGGCAGATGCTGGAAGCCGCCGCCGCCGCACGTTGGGCCGTGCCCGTTGCCGAGGTCAAGGCCGAACAGCATGAAGTGCTGCATGCGTCCACCGGCCGGCGTCTGTCATATGGCGACCTGGCGGCGGACGCGGCCAAGCAGCCCGTGCCTGCAGGCGACACGCTCAAGCTCAAGGACCGGTCAGAATTCCGGTACATCGGCAAGGACCAGGTTCGCCTCGTGGACGTCGAAGCCATCGGCAAAGGGCAAGCCACCTACGGCATGGACATGCGCCTGCCCGGCATGGTCTATGCCGTCGTGGCGCGTCCTCCCGTCGTGGGCGGCCGGCTGCGGCGTTTCGACAGCGCCAAGGCGCTGGCCGTGCCCGGCGTGCTGAAGGTCGTCGAGATTCCCCCCATGCAGGGCGCCCCCGCGTTCCAGCCGCTGGGCGGCGTGGCCGTCGTGGCGCGCAACACCTGGGCCGCTCGCCAGGGACGCGACGCGTTGGAGATCGAATGGGACGATGGCCCGAACGGCAGCTATGACTCGGCCGCCTACCGGCAAACCCTGCAGGCGGCGGCGCGCGCACCCGGCAAGACGATGCGCAACCAGGGCGACGCCGCCAATGCCTGGGCCAAGGCGCCCGAAGCCGAGCGCGTGGCCGCGGAATACTACGTGCCGCATCTGGCGCACGCATCGATGGAACCGCCAGTCGCCACCGTGCAGATCAAGGGCAACAGCGCCGAGGTCTGGACGTCCGTGCAGAATCCGGCCGCCGCTAAAAACGCAGTCGCCACGCGACTGAAGCTGGAACCGGCCAACGTCAAGGTCAACGTGCTGCTGCTGGGCGGCGGCTTCGGGCGCAAGTCCAAGCCCGACTTCGTGGACGAAGCCGCCATCGTGGCCCGCGCCATGCCCGACGGCACGCCGGTCAAGCTGGTCTGGACGCGCGAGGACGATATTCATCACGATTATCTGCATACCGTGTCGGTCGAGCGCCTGGAAGCCGTCATGGACGCGCAGGGGCAAGTCCAGTCCTGGCTGCACCGCAGCGCCGCCCCCACCATCGCCTCGCTGTTCGCGCAAGGCGCCAAGGGACAGCAGATGTTCGAATCGGCCATGTCGGCGATCAACATGCCGTACCGCATTCCGAACGTGCGCGTGGAGACCGCCGAAGTCGACGCCCACGCCCGCATCGGCTGGTTCCGGTCCGTCGCCAACATTCCCCATGCCTTCGCGGCCCAGTGCTTCATCGACGAACTGGCCCACCGCGCGGGCAAGGATCCGAAAGCCTTCGCGCTGGACCTCATCGGCCCGGCCCGCCAGATCGACCCCGGCACGATGGCCGACACGTGGAACTACACCGAGTCGCCCGAACGCTACCCCTACGACACCGGCCGCCTGCGCGGCGTGATCGAGGCCGCCTGCAAGGGCGCGGGCTGGGGCCGCACCTTGCCCAAGGGCCATGGCCTGGGTTTGGCCTTTTGCTACAGCTTCATGAGCTACACGGCCACGGTCGTCGAGGTGGCCGTGGACGACAAGGGCGAGGTCCGCATCGTCGCCGTGGACATGGCGATGGACTGCGGCCCCCAGATCAACCCCGAACGCATCCGCGCGCAAATGGAAGGCGGCGCCATCATGGGCCTTGGCCTGGCGCTGACCAGCGAAATCACGTTCGAAAAAGGCCGCGTGAAGCAAAGCAACTTCCATGACTACGAAGTCCTGCGCCATAACGCCTCGCCGCGCGTGATCCGCACGCACCTGGTCAATGACGATCACGCGTTGCCGCCGGGCGGCGTAGGCGAGCCCCCGGTGCCGCCCGTAGCCCCCGCCCTGTGCAACGCCATCTTCGCCGCGACCGGCAAGCGGATCCGCAGCCTGCCGGTGCGCAAGGTGGCATGATGGAAAGTGTTGATGTGCGCGTGCTGCGCGCGGCGCGCGATTGGCAGGTGGCCGGTCATCGCCTGATGCTGGCCACCGTCGTCAAGACGTGGGGGTCGTCGCCGCGGCCCGTCGGCGCGATGATGGTGCTGCGCGAGGACGGCCGCTGCATCGGATCGGTCTCGGGCGGCTGCATCGAGGACGACCTGATCCACCGCTACACGCGGGCCTACGGCGACGGGGTCATTCCGCAGTCGGCGCCCGAACTCGTGCGCTATGGCGTCACGGCCGACGAGGCGCACCGCTTCGGGCTGCCTTGCGGCGGCACGCTTGAGCTGCTGCTTGAATTCGAACCCGACGGCGCGGCGCTTGACGCATTGGTCCGCCGGCTTGAGGCGGGCCACCTCGTGCAGCGGACCGTGGATTGCGCGTCCGGGGCCGTGACGCTTGGCGACGCATCGGCGCCCGAGGCCCTGCATTTCGATGGCGTCACGCTGTCCAGCACGCTTGGACCCCAATACCGGCTGCTGCTCATCGGCGCCGGATCGCTGGCCGAATACGTCGCCACCATGGCGCTGTTCAATGACTTCGCGGTGACCGTATGCGACCCGCGCATCGAGCACCTGGGCACATGGTCCGTGGACGGCGTGGCCTTCACCACCGAAATGCCCGACGACGCCGTGCGCGCGCTCGCCCCCGATTCCCGAACCTGCATCGTGGCGCTCAGCCATGACCCCAAGCTGGACGACATGGCCTTGCTGGAAGCGCTGCACAGCCCCGCCTTCTACGTGGGCGCCATCGGCTCACGCCGCAACGCCGCCAGCCGCCGCGAGCGGTTCATGGAACACTTCGATGAAACGGAAGCGTCGCTGCAACGGCTGCACTCGCCGGTCGGACTGCACATCGGCAGCAAGACGCCCGCCGAGATCGCGGTGAGCGTCATGGCGCACATCCTGGCGGTCAAGAATGGGGTCACGGCCCGGTAAGACCCGGCGCCGCTCGCAGGCGCCGCCCGCCGTCCGGCTGCTCAGGCGCACCACGCGCAGTGTTTCACCCACCGCGGCGGGCGAGCGGCTGCTCAACGCCATCGGCAACCGCTTCGACGAGATCGAGGCAGAGCTGGACGAGCTGACCGAACTGCGCGACAAGCCGGCGGGAACCGTGCGCATCACCTGTGGCGACTACGTGCTGCACAGTATCCTGCTGCCCAAGCTGACGCCGTTGATGCGCGAGTATCCGGACATCAAGCTAGAGTTCGACGTGAACTACGGATTCCGCGACATCGTGGCGGACCGGTTCGACGCCGGTGTGCGCATGGGCAAGACCATCGACAAGGACATGATCGCCGTACCCATTGGTCCGCCAATGCGCCTGGCCGTGGTGGGGTCGCCCGGCTACTTCGAATCGCGGCCCGTCCCGAAGGTGCCCCAGGATCTGATGCAGCATGCCTGCATCAATCAGCGCATGCAAAGTTCAGGCGGCCTGTATGTGTGGGACTTCGAGCGCCGCGGCCGCCAGGTCAACGTCCGCGTGGACGGCCCGTTGATCTTCAATACCACCCAGCCCCAGATCGACGCGGCGCTGGCGGGACTTGGCCTGTCGCTGTTGCCGGAGGACGAACTGATGCCCTATCTGGAATCCGGCCAACTGGTCCGGGTGCTGGAGGACTGGTGCCCCAGCTTCGAGGGATACCATCTTTACTACCCCAGCCGGCGGCAACCGTCGCCGGCGTTTTCGCTGGTGGTCGCCGCGCTTCGGGTCAGCAGGCCGGCGCGCAGCTAAGGCAGGGCGCCCGCTGGCGAGGTGTACCTGTCTATACTAGAGCCCGCATTTTCACCGCTCACACGTTGCATACCCAGGATCCCTCGTGGCTGCCTCCCCTCCCCGATTGCCTGTCCCAGCCAATGCCCCGCCCGCGCCGCTGTACGCGCAGGTCAAGCAGATGATTGCGCAGCAGATCCGCAGCGGCGCCTGGCCCGCGCATTACCGCGTGCCGTCGGAAGCCGAACTGGTCGAGGAACTGGGGTTCAGCCGCATGACGATCAACCGCGCGCTGCGCGAATTGACGTCGGAAGGCCTGCTTGTGCGGATGCAAGGCGTCGGCACCTTCGTTGCCCAGCCCAAGGCGCGTTCGGCCTTGTTTGCCGTGAACAACATCGCCGACGAGATCGCGGCGCGCAACCACCGCCACCACAGCCGCGTGGTGCGGCTGGCTGAAGAGCCGGCTGGCGCCGAACAAGCCCAGGCGCTGGAAATCCGCGCCGGGCAGCCGGTCTTTCATTCGCTTATCGTCCACTACGAGGACGACGTGCCGATTCAGTTGGAAGACCGCTACGTCAACGTTCGCCTTGCGCCCGACTACCTGAAGCAGGACTTCACCCAAAGCACGCCCTATGAATACCTGACCCGCGTGGCGCCGCTGAGCGCGGGCGAGCACGTGGTCGAGGCGATCCTGGCCAAGCCGCGCGAGTGCCAATTGCTGCAGATCGAACGCGATGAGCCATGCCTGCTCATCAGCCGGCGCACCTGGTCCGGCGACCGCGCGGTGACCCTGGCCCGCCTGATCCACCCCGGCTCGCGCCACCGCCTGGAAGGCAAGTTCACGACGTGACATCCGCGCCATTGCGGCGCCCCCTGGTTCTTTCGCCAATGCCGAATCCCCACGGGTTTCGGCATTTTTCATTGGGGTAATCCCTGATTCGAAAACAAGTCATCTACTCTTGTCTATACAACCATAGGCATCATAAGATTCGATGACCTTGGCGCTGGATCACCGCGCGCCTCGACCCGATCCAGGAGACACACTTGAAGCCTTCGACACGATTCCGCGACGCCCTCATTCGCGCACCGCGCGGCAGCCAACTCACGGCCAAGAGCTGGCTGACCGAAGCGCCCTTGCGCATGCTCATGAACAACCTCGACCCCGACGTGGCCGAGAACCCGAACGAGCTCGTCGTCTACGGCGGCATCGGCCGCGCAGCCCGCGACTGGGATTGCTACGACAAGATCGTTGAATCCCTCACGACCCTGAACGACGACGAAACGCTGCTGGTGCAATCGGGCAAGCCGGTGGGCGTGTTCAAGACGCACGCCAACGCGCCCCGCGTGCTGATCGCCAACTCGAACCTCGTCCCGCATTGGGCCACGTGGGAACACTTCAACGAACTGGACGCCAAGGGTCTGGCCATGTACGGCCAGATGACCGCCGGCAGCTGGATCTACATCGGCAGCCAGGGCATCGTGCAGGGCACGTACGAAACCTTCGTCGAAGCGGGCCGCCAGCACTACGGCGGCAACCTGGCCGGTCGTTGGGTCCTGACCGCCGGCCTGGGCGGCATGGGCGGCGCGCAGCCCCTGGCGGCCACGCTGGCCGGCGCGTGCTCGCTCAACATCGAATGCCAGCAAAGCCGGATCGACTTCCGCCTGCGCACGCGGTATGTGGACGAACAGGCCGCCAACCTGGACGACGCGCTGGCCCGCATCGCCAAACACACGCAAGCAGGCCGCGCGGTGTCCGTCGCGCTCTGCGGCAACGCCGCCGAGATCCTGCCCGAGCTCGTGCGCCGGGGCGTCAGGCCCGACATGGTCACCGACCAGACCAGTGCGCACGACCCCTTGAACGGCTACCTGCCCGCCGGCTGGACCTGGCAGGAATACCGCGATCGCGCGCAGCGCGAACCGGCGGCGGTCATCAAGGCGGCCAAGCAGTCGATGGCCGTGCATGTGCAGGCCATGCTGGCATTCCAGCGGCAGGGCATCCCCACCTTCGACTACGGCAACAACATCCGGCAGATGGCCAAGGAGGAAGGCGTTGCCGACGCGTTCGACTTCCCCGGCTTTGTGCCGGCCTACATCCGGCCGCTGTTCTGCCGGGGCGTGGGGCCGTTCCGCTGGGCCGCGCTGTCCGGCGACCCCCAGGACATCTACAAGACCGACGCCAAGGTCAAGGAACTGATTCCCGACGACGCCCACCTGCACCGCTGGCTCAGCATGGCGCGCGAACGCATCAGCTTCCAGGGGCTGCCCGCCCGAATCTGCTGGGTGGGCCTGGGCGCGCGCGCCAAGCTGGGCCTGGCATTCAACGAGATGGTCCGGTCGGGCGAGCTGTCGGCGCCCATCGTCATTGGCCGGGACCACCTGGATTCCGGCTCCGTCGCCAGCCCCAACCGCGAAACCGAGTCCATGCGCGACGGCTCGGACGCCGTGTCCGACTGGCCGCTGCTCAACGCCCTGCTCAACACCGCCAGCGGCGCGACCTGGGTTTCGCTGCATCACGGCGGCGGCGTCGGCATGGGCTTCTCGCAGCATTCCGGCATGGTCATCGTGTGCGACGGCACCGACGCGGCCGCCGAGCGCATCGCCCGGGTGCTGACCAACGATCCGGCCACGGGCGTGATGCGGCACGCCGACGCCGGGTATCAGATCGCCATCGATTGCGCCCGCGAGCAGGGCTTGAACCTGCCCATGGTGACCGGCAAGCACGACTGACCGCACAACAATGATCGCAAGCAGCCGGGCAACCGGCGTGGGAGAAGTGGAAATGGAATTGCATGTGAAACCGGGCCACCTGACGCTGGCCGACCTGCGGCGCGCCTACCGGCAGCCCGTCAGCCTGACGCTGGATCCCGGCGCCGCGCAGGGCATCGACGCCAGCGTGGCCACGGTTGAACGCATCATCGCCGAAGGCCGCACGGTCTACGGCATCAATACCGGCTTTGGCCTGTTGGCCTCCACCAAGATTGCGCGCGAGGACCTGCAGGCCTTGCAGACTTCGCTGGTGCGTTCGCATGCCGCCGGCGTGGGCGAGGCGCTGGACGACGCGATGGTGCGCCTCATCATGGTGCTGAAGATCAACAGCCTGGCCCGCGGCTATTCCGGTGTGCGCCGCAAAGTCATCGACAGCCTGATTGCCCTGGTCAACGCGGGCGTCTATCCCCACATTCCTCTCAAGGGTTCGGTGGGCGCCTCGGGCGACCTCGCCCCGCTTGCCCACATGTCAATGGTGCTGCTGGGCGAAAGCCAGGCGCGCCATCAGGGCGAATGGCTGCCCGCGCGCGACGCCTTGGCGCGCGCCGGCCTGACGCCGTTGACGCTTGCCGCCAAGGAAGGCCTGGCGCTTCTGAACGGCACCCAGGTGTCCACTGCGTTTGCCCTGCGCGGTCTGTTCGAAGCCGAAGACATGATGGCGGCTGGCCTCGTTTGCGGCAGCCTCAGCGTCGAAGCCATGCTGGGCTCGCGCACGCCGTTCGATGCCCGCATTCACGCCGCGCGCGGCCAGACCGGCCAGATCGACGTGGCCGCCGTCTACCGCAGCCTGCTGGGCGAGGACAGCGAAGTCGGCCATTCCCACGCCGACTGCGGCAAGGTGCAAGACCCGTACTCCCTGCGTTGCCAGCCCCAGGTCATGGGCGCCTGCCTCACGCAGATCCGCCAAGCGGCGCAGGTGCTCCAGATCGAAGCCAACGCCGTGTCCGACAACCCCCTCGTGTTCGTCGAACAAGGCGACGTCATCTCGGGCGGCAACTTCCATGCGGAGCCCGTCGCCCTGGTCGCCGACAACCTGGCGCTGGCGCTGGCCGAGATCGGCGCCCTGTCGGAACGGCGCATCGCGCTGATGATGGACAAGCACATGTCGCAATTGCCGCCGTTCCTGGTCCGCAAGGGCGGCGTGAACTCCGGCTTCATGATCGCCCAGGTGACGGCCGCGGCACTGGCCAGCGACAACAAGGCCTTGGCGCATCCGGCCAGCGTGGACAGCATGCCCACGTCAGCCAACCAGGAAGACCACGTCTCGATGGCGCCCAACGCGGGCAAGCGTCTGTGGGCCATGGCCGACAACGTGCGCGACATCCTGGCCATCGAATGGCTGGGCGCGTGCCAGGGGCTGGATTTCCGCGAGGGGCTCAAGACCTCTCCGCAACTGGAACAGGCGCGCCGCGCCCTGCGCGACAAAGTGCCCCACTACGAAGAAGACCGCTTCTTCGCGCCCGACATCGCTGCGGCCAGCGGCCTGCTCGCCGCGCAGGTCATGAACGGCCTGATGCCCCCGGGCCTTTTGCCCAGCCTGTGATGCCGTCCGTGGCGGCCGGATGACGCCGGCCGCCATTGCCACGCCGCGTGCACGCGCCCACCAGAAGGCGCCCCTCGCGGCGGCTGATGCCGAACGTCCAAGGGAACACGAGAGAGACACAATGCAAGCAACCAAGCAGTCCGACGCACCGCCCCCCGCGCAGGCGCTCACACGGGGCCTGAATGCCCGGCACATCCGCTTCATGGCATTGGGATCGGCCATCGGCACGGGGCTCTTCTACGGATCGGCCAAGGCGATCCAGGCAGCCGGACCGTCAGTGCTGCTGGCGTACCTGATCGCCGGCGCCGCCGTGTACATGGTGATGCGCGCCCTCGGCGAAATGGCGGTCCGCAATCCGGTATCCGGCTCGTTCGGCCACTACGCCACGCAATACCTGGGCCCGCTCGCGGGCTTTCTTACCGGTTGGACCTATGCGTTCGAGATGATCATCGTCTGTCTGGCCGACATCACCGCGTTCGGGCTGTACATGGGCTTCTGGTATCCCGACGTGCCGCGCTGGATCTGGGTGCTTTCCATCGTCTGCTTCATCGGCGCCATCAACCTGCTGTCCGTCAAGGTGTTCGGCGAACTGGAGTTCTGGCTGTCGCTGCTGAAAGTCAGCGCCATCGTCGCGATGATTGCGGGCGGCCTGGGCATCATGCTGTTTGGCCTGGGACTGGGCGCGGACAGCGCTGCGACCGGCGTGCACAACCTCTGGG
The DNA here is from genome assembly GCF_029866465.1 of Achromobacter mucicolens. Taxonomy (NCBI): domain Bacteria; kingdom Pseudomonadati; phylum Pseudomonadota; class Betaproteobacteria; order Burkholderiales; family Alcaligenaceae; genus Achromobacter; species Achromobacter mucicolens. The sequence continues at coordinate 3,900,748 of NZ_CP123364.1, forward strand.
CGCACGGCGGCTTCATGCCCAATGGCGTGGGCGGGCTGATTGCGTCGCTGGCCGTGGTGGTGTTCGCGTTTGGCGGCATCGAGATCATCGGCATCACCGCCGGCGAAGCCAAGGACCCGGGCCGCACCATTCCCCGCGCCATCAACGCCGTCCCCATGCGCATCCTGCTCTTCTACGTGCTGACGCTATTCGTGCTGATGTCCATCTTCCCGTGGACGCAGATCGGCAGCAAAGGCAGTCCGTTCGTGCAGATCTTCGACAGCCTGGGCATCGGCTCGGCGGCCACCATCCTGAATGTCGTCGTCATCTCCGCAGCAGTGTCGGCCATCAACAGCGACATCTTCGGCGCGGGCCGCATGCTGTACGGCATGGCGCAGCAAGGTCAGGCGCCGCGCGGCTTTGCCTCGGTCTCGGGCAACGGCGTGCCGTGGATGACGGTGGTGGTCATGTCCGTGGCGTTGCTGGTCGGCGTGTTGCTGAACTATCTGATCCCGGAGAATGTGTTCCTGCTCATCGCTTCCATCGCCACCTTCGCCACCGTATGGGTGTGGCTGATGATTCTGCTCTCGCAGGTGGCGATGCGCCGCAAGATGCACGCCGAAGACGTCGCCGCATTGAAGTTCCCGGTTCCGTTCTGGCCGCTGGGTCCCTTGCTGGCCATTGCCTTCATGGTTTTCGTGATCGCCGTGCTGGGCTATTTCCCCGGCACGCAGACGGCGCTGGGCGTGGGCGCGGTGTGGATCGCGCTGCTTTGCGTGGCGTATCGTTTCTGGGTGCATCCCAAACGCCCCGGCGGCGGCGCCCCGGTGCTGGCCACGCAGGGCTCGGATTGATCGACGCGGCGCCTGCCAGGGCAATCCCCTGGCAGGCAGCTGCCTGAAGGAGAAGTGCATGAGACAAGTCTGGCGACATTGCCACGCGGCCACGATGGCGGGTGGCGCGTATTCCCTCATCGAACACGCAGCCATCGTGACCCGTGCCGAGCACATCGAGTGGATCGGTCCCGAGGCCGAATTGCCCAACGTCGACGCCGCGCACGTGCATGACCTGGGCGGCGCGTGGGTCACGCCAGGCCTCATCGACTGCCACACTCATCTGGTGTTCGGCGGCGACCGCAGCCGGGAGTTCGAGCAACGCCTGCAAGGCGTCGACTACGCCACCATCGCCGCCCAGGGCGGCGGCATCGCCAGCACCGTCCGCGCCACGCGCGCGGCCACCGAAGACGAGCTCTACGCCAGCGCCCGCCGCCGCGCCGTGCAACTGCTGCGCGATGGCGTCACCACGCTGGAGATCAAATCCGGCTACGGGCTCGATCTGGAAAACGAACGCAAGATGCTGCGCGTGGCCCGTCACCTGGGCCAGACGCTGCCCCTGACCGTGCAGGCAACCTGCCTGGCCGCGCACGCGCTGCCGCCCGAGTTCCAAGGCCGCCCCGACGACTACATTGATGAAGTCACTCAGCGCATGCTGCCCGCCCTGGCGGCCGAGGGCCTGGTCGATGCCGTCGACGCCTTCTGCGAACATCTGGCGTTCACGCCCGCTCAGGTGGAGCGCGTGTTTCAGGCCGCGGCACGGCTGAACCTGCCCGTGAAGCTGCATGCCGAGCAACTGTCTTCGCTGCACGGCGCAAGCCTGGCGGCGCGCCATGGGGCGCTGTCAGCGGATCATCTCGAATACCTGACCGAATCGGATGTGCGGGCGATGGCCAAAGCGGGGACGGTGGCGGTGCTGTTGCCTGGAGCCTTCTACGCGCTGCGCGAGACACAACTGCCGCCGCTGGATCTGCTGCGCCAACACGGTGTACCCATCGCCATTTCGACGGATCTGAATCCCGGAACGTCGCCCGTGCTGTCGCTGCGCTTGATGCTGAGCATGGCGTGCACGTTGTTCCGGATGACGCCGGAGGAAGCGCTGGCGGGCGTGACGGCGAATGGGGCCCGGGCGTTGGGCTTGTCAGCGACGCGCGGGACGCTGGAGGCGGGCAAGGTGGCGGATTTTGTCGTTTGGGATATTGCGCATCCGGCAGAGCTGGCTTACTGGGTGGGCGGGGATTTGGCCAAGCGCGTGGTACGGCATGGGGCGACGGTGAATTTGACGGGCTGACGTTGCGATTTAGTTGATTAAATCAACGACTTGTCCGAGAATGGTTGCTTTCGGACGAGACGCCATCATGACCTTGCAAACCCCGCTGACCCATCTTCTGGGTATCCGATACCCCATCATTCAAGCCGGCATGAGCTGGGCGTCTTCCAACGCGGAACTGGCTGCCGCCGTGTCGGCCGCCGGTGGCCTGGGCGTGGTGGCATCCGGCCCGATGTACCCGGAGGCGTTGCAAGCCGCGCTGCGCAAGCTGCGCACCCTGACCGACGCGCCCTACGCGGTCAACATCCCGCTGTACAACAAGCGCGCGCGCGAACATCTGGACATCGCCATCGCCGAAGGCGCACCGATCATCATTGCCTCGCAAGGCGGGCCGCGAGAGCATCTGGCCCGCGTGCATGATGCCGGGATGAAATGGCTGCAGGTCATTGCCAGCCCCGTCCACGCCGAGAAAGCCCAAGCGGCCGGCGTGGATGGCGTGATCGCGGTGGGCCTGGAAGCGGGCGGGCACCCTGGCCCGGACGAGATCACCACACAGGTGCTGCTGCGTGCAACGGTGCAGCGCGTGGACCTGCCCGTCGTCGCCGCAGGCGGCATCGCGGATGGCGCCGGCATTGCCGCGGCGCTGTGCCTGGGCGCGGCTGGCGCGCAACTGGGAACGCGCTTCCTGCTGACACCCGAGGCGAGCGTGCACGCCGATTACAAGGCGGCCGTGATGGCCGCCGGCATCAGCGACACCACCTTGGTCGGCCGCGGCCGCTCGCCGGTACGCATGCTGCGCAACGCTTTTGCCCAGCAGTACCTGAACGCCGAACGCACCAGCAGCGACGAAGCACTGGACGGCTTGTTCGCGCAAAGCACGTTGAAGCAGGCCGCGCTGGAAGGCAATGTCGACCTCGGCAAGGTGGAAGCCGGTCAAAGCGCGGGACTGATCGGCGACTTGGTGCCGGCCGCCGAATTGATGCAGCGCCTGGTTCAAGAGACGCTGGTTGCGATCCGGCGGCTTAGCGCGCTGGGGTGAAGCGCAACTGCGCCCCCCCCCGCGCGCCTTATTTCTTCGTCAGGCCAGCACTGTCCACCAGCTTGCGCATCGCAAGCTGGTCTTTTTCCACGTATTGGGTGGCTTCCTGCGGCGTCAGGGTCCAGAGCTCCACACCCTGGGCATCCATCAGCTTGCGATACTCCGGCGACTGGTTCACGGCCTGCACGGCCTTGTTCAATTTCTCAAGCACCGCTTGCGGCGTGCCCTTGGGTGCAGCCAGGCTGTACCAGGACGCCGATTCGGCGCCGCTCACCCCTGCTTCAGCCAAGGTGGGCACATCGGGAAACAGCGCGGAACGCTTGGGGTTGGCATACGCCAGGGCCTTCAGTTTGCCGCTGCGGATGAACTGCACGCTGGCCGCCAGGTTCAGGACGGCCATATCGACCTGGCCGCCCACCAGATCATTGATGGCCGGCGCGGCGCCGCTATAGGGGATGTGCATGATGTCGACCTTGGCCTGCTGACGGAACAGCTCGCCACCCAGATGCGGAGAACTTCCGGGACCGGCCGACGCGTAGTTGATCTTGCCCGGCTCCTTGCGTGCCAGCGCGATCAGTTCCGGCAAGGTGGATACCGGCAAGGACGAACGCACAACCAGCATATTGGGCTGGTTGGCCACGATGGTCACAAAGGCAAAATCCTTGATGCCGTCGTAGGCCGTCCGCTGCATCAGGGGCGTCACGACATGCGCGGCCGACGTCCCCAGCAGCAGGGTGTAGCCGTCCGGCTTGGCCCGCGCCACGAAATTTGCGCCGATCGCCGCCCCGCCGCCGGCCTTGTTCTCCACGATGACCGGCTTGCCCAACTGCTTTTCCAGCTCGCGCGCCAGCGCGCGTCCCAGCACATCGGCAGGGCCGCCGGCGGCATAAGGATTGACCAGCGTGATCGGCTGGGTTGGGTAGGCGTCCGCCGCCAGGCTCGCACCGCTGCAAATCATGCTGACACCCAGGCCGCACAGCAATCGCTTCAAGGTTTTCATCGTTGTCTCCTGATCCTCATCGGGATGCTTTTTTTGTATTGCTAAATGGCGCCAAGCTGCCTTAACGCCGTGATTTCCTCGGCCGACAGCCCCAGCCTTGCGCGCAATACCTCGTCGGTATGCTCGCCCAGCAATGGCGGCCGTTCGACCTGCGGATCTTCATACCCTTCGAATTTGAAGGGCACCGGCACCGCGCCAAAACGGCCGATGCGGGGATGGTCATAGCTCGAGACCATGCCGCGCGCGCGGACATGCTCGTTATTCAGGATTTCGCCGACATCCAGAATCGGCCCGGCCGGCACGCCTGCGGCATCGCAACGGCGGCAAAGCTCGTCGCGATCCAGCCGGGCCACGGCAGCCTGCAAACCGGCCATGACTTCCTCCCGGCGGGCTACCCGCACGGCATTGCGCGCCAATTCGGCATCCGCGCCCCATTGAGGCAGATCCAGAAGGTCGCACAGCGGTTTCCAGTGTTGATCACTGCCGGTGATCTGCACCCATTTGCCATCGCTGCATTCAAAGGCCGCCGACGGCACCCGGCCAGGATGTTCCGTGCCCATGCGCGCCGGAACCTCTCCCAAGGCGAAATAGCGCGCCGCCGCCAGCGACAACAGACCCACCTGCCCGTCCAGCATCGAGAAATCGATATGGCACCCGCGCCCGCTACGCTCGCGGCCGACAAGGGCGGACAAGATGCCAATCGCCGCCCACAGGCCGGAGGTCAGGTCGGCCACCGGCAATCCCGGCTTCACCGGTCCGCCATCGCGCTCGCCGGTCAGACTCATGATCCCGCCCATCGCCTGGAACACCGTGTCGTAGCCCTTGCGCGGGGCGTACGGCCCAGTCATCCCAAAGCCGGTGCACGAGAAATAGATCAAGTCCGGGTTTCCCGGCGCGATGTGGGCCTTGTCCAGGCCGTAACGCGCCAGGGTGCCCACCGGAAAATTCTCGACCACCACATCGGCATCCTGCGCCAACCGGCGTATCACCTCCTGGCCCTCGGGCTTGCGGAAATTGACGGTGATCGACTGCTTGCTGCGGTTGAAGGCCAGGTAGTAGGCCGACTCGTCCCCGTCCTCGCCGTGCACCTTGGGTTCGAATCCGCGCGTCTCGTCGCCGCCATCGGGCTGCTCGACCTTGATCACCGTGGCGCCCAATTCGGCCAGGATCATCGACGCAAAAGGGCACGCCAGCACCCGCGACAAATCCAGGATGGTGATGCCATCAAGCGGCTTCATCGCGACGCCCCCTGACGAAAACCGCGCATGATGACGTTGGCATCGCGGCCCACCCCCAGCGCGTCTTCCAGCCCCAGGTCCGCGCACCGATGGAACGCGCGCTTGGTCAGGCCCATGGCCGCGGCTTCCCACCCGGCAAGACGCTCGGCAAAGGCCAGCGCCTGCGGCATGACGTCGGCGGCGGGCACGGCCCGGTTGGCCAACCCCAACGCCACCGCCCGATGGCCGTCGATGGGCTCGGCCATGGCCACCAGCTCGAAGGCCTGCTTGCGGCCCAACTGCCGCACCAGATTGGCCATCACCACGGCCGCCACGATGCCGTGACGCAGTTCGGGATAGCCAAAACGCGTGTCCTCGGCCATCACCACCATGTCGCACGCCAGCGCAAGTCCTGCGCCGCCGCCCAGCGCATTGCCATGCACGGCGGCAATGACAGGTTTGCTCATCCGCGAGAAGACCAGATGCAGATCGGTGGTCAGGCTGGCGCGCGCCAGCACGGCCTCGGGATGCTCGGGCGTCAGCGCCGAGAACTCCGTCGTATCCGCGCCGGCGCAAAAGGACTTGCCATTGCCGGTCAGCACGATGGTGCGTACCGCGGGATCCTGGTCGGCCTCGCGCAGCGCGGCCAGCAACCCGGCGGTCAAGGCGGTGTTCAGCGCATTGTGCTTCTCCGGGCGATTCAGCCGAAGCACGCGCACCGCGCCTTGGTTCTCGACAATCATTTCAGCCATCGTTTTGCCTCTATTTAATTGATTTAATCAACTTTATGAATAAAAGAAAGCCTGTCTTGGACAGGCAATCGTCTCAGCGCGGCTGGACGCCGCGGCCGCGGCGGGCCGGCACTTCGGCCTTCAAGTCATTGAGCATGTCCAGCATGTGCGTCGTCATCTTTTCCAGGGCACGCTCCAGCACCTCGCGCTCATCTTCGCTCAGCACGGCCAGCATCTCCTCGTTACGCTCAACGGCAGCGGGAAACATCTCTTGATAGAGCTTCTTCCCGGCGCGCGTCAGGTCCAGGTTGACGCCGCGCGCATCCTGGGCATCCGCGCAGCGCTCGATCAGGCCGCGCTCGATCAGGTCGGACACCGTGCGGCTCGCCTGGCTTTTGTCGATGTTGGCTTCCCGAGCCAGTGCGTTCAACGACATATTGGGCGCGGCGCCCAGCAAGGCCAGGATCCGCCACTCACGCGGGCCCACGCCATAGCGGCTTTCGTTCAGGCCCGCCGCAATGCGGCTGGACACATAGGCCAGCCGGTTCAAGCGATAGGAAAACAGCTCCTTGAGCGCGGCGGGCGCGGTACGGCCCGAGGAAAGCTTGCTTCGAGTTGCCATGGAGTTCTCTTGGAGCGGTTGCGGTGACGAGGGCATGATATACAAACGCCGCTCAAGCGCCGGCGCGGATCAGCGGATTGAAGCCGCTGTCGGCGACGCGGCTGTGCAGGTCGCGCCCCAGCACCGCGCGGCAACGCTGTGACACGACAGCCAGTGCGTCCAGGTCCAGACCCGTGCGCACCCCCATGGATTCAAACAGATTGACCAGGTCTTCGGTTGCCACATTGCCGGTATGGCCCCCGCCATACTTCACCTTGGCCGGATGGCCGCCCACGCCGCCCACGGCGCAATCGAACCAGCGTACGCCGGCGTCCAACGCCGCCACATAATTCACCAGGCCGGTTGCGCGGGTGTCATGAAAATGCGCCACCAGCGTGAGTTGCGGGAATTCGCGTTGCAGGGCGCCATACAACTGGCGCACGGCTTGCGGCGTGGCCATGCCGGTGGTGTCGCCCAGCGTGACGATGTTCACCCCCAGCGCGGCATAACGCTCGGCGTCGCGCAGCACGCTATCGGCCGAGACCGCACCCTCGAAGGGGCATCCGAACGCCACCGAGATCGTGCCGATCATGCGAAATTGGCCACTGGCCAGCGCGGCCATGCCGGCGATGTTGTCCCACTGATCCGCACGGCTGCGCTTCAGGTTGCGCTCGGAATGCGACTCGCTGGCCGACACCAGCAAGCTGATCTCGTTGGCGCCCTGCCCCTGCTCCAGATCGGCCAGCGCCCGCTGCACGGCGCGCTCATTGGCGCAGGTCGCCTTGTACCAGACGCCGTCCCGCCGCGGCAGCGCGGCCAGCATCTCGCTGGCGTCGGCAAACTGCGGCACCACCTTCGGATTGGAATACGAGGTTGCCTCCACCCGCTCAAAGCCCAGCGCCGCAAATGCGTCGACCAGTTCGGTCTTGACGCCTGTCGCAATGAAATCCGGCTCATGCTGCAGGCCATCGCGGGCAAAACACTCGCATAGCACCACATCGCGGGTCATAACTTTTCTCCCAAGCCGAACAGGCTGACCGCGTGGGCGCGCAACTTGTTCTTCTGCACCTTGGAGCTCCCGGTCATGCCGATGTTCTCAAAGGTATCGACGATTTCCAAATAGCGCGGCACCTTGAAATTGGCGCAACGGCTTTTGCACCAGGCGATGAGCTCGGCGGTCTCGGCCTGCTGGTCTTCACGTAGCAGCACAAAGGCGGCCGGCACTTCGCCCAGCCGCGCGTCGGGCACGCCCACCACCTGCGCCATGCGCACGGCCGGATGACCGTGCAGCACCTCTTCAACCTCGGCGGGCGCCACGTTTTCGCCCCCGACCCGGAACATGTCCTTCAAGCGTCCCACCATGCGCAAGCGGCCCTCGGCATCCATTTCTCCCAGGTCGCCGGTGCTAAGCCAACCATCCGCGCTCAGTGCGCGAGCGGTTGCCTCGGGCATCTTGTAATAGCCCTTCATCACGCTCCAGCCACGCGCCTGGATCTCGCCTTGCCCGCCAGGCGCCACCACCGCGCCGGTGGCCGGATCGACCAGACGGATTTCCATGCCGGGATGCGGCAAGGCCCAGCCCTGCGCGCGCAGCGAAAAAGCATCATCCCAGGCCGACATGACGATATTGGGCGACGCTTCTGATTGCCCATAGGCATTGCACACCGAGGGCACGCCCATGACATCGCGGATCTTCTGCATCACCTCGGGACCAGCCGCGGCCCAACCGCCTCGCAAATGGATCCGCTGCCGGTCAAAATCCGGGTGCCCCATCAGCATCAGGAAGATGGTGTCGTTGCCGGACGTCAGCGTGCAACGCTCCTCGTCCAGCATGCGCAAGGCGTCGCCCACTTCAAAACGCGGCAAGGTCAGCAGGCAGCATCCCGTCACCAGACTCACCAGAATGGACAGCGTGGTGCCGGCCACGTGGAAGTACGGGCGGATACTGAAATAGCGATCTTCCGGCTGCACGCCCATGCGCTGCGCCACTGCCGCCGCGTTGCCCAGCATATTGGCATGGGTGAGCATGACGCCCTTCGGAAAGGACGTCGTGCCCGACGTGTATTGAATCAGCAGCACATCGTCGCTGCTGACGGCTCGCATGGCGGCATCAAAGCCGGCGGCATCGGCCCGGGTTGCGCCTTTGATGAAGTCTGCCCAGGCGGTCGTGCCCGGCAGCCCGCGATCGCCCAGCACCACCACTTTCTCCAGCCTCGGCAGCACCGCGCCTGGCAGGCTTTCAGCCAGAGCGGGCTCCACCGTTTGCAGCAGATCCAGGAAGTCGATGCCCAGAAACGTATCGGCGGTCAGCAGCAGCTTGACGTCTGCCTGTTGCAGGCAGAACGCCAGCTCTTCCGTCTTGAACCGGGTATTGACCGGCACCGTCACCGCGCCTATCAGGGCGCACGCGTAAAACAGCTGCAGCCAGTCGCCGCCATTGCCGAGAAAGATGCCGACATGGTCGCCCCGGCGCACACCGGCCGCATACAGCGCCTGCGCGCGCAGCCGCGCCCCGGCGGCCAGTTCATCCCAGCTGAAACGTTCGCCCGGGGCGACAAAGGCCTCTTGCCGGCCTCGCGCCGCCACCGTCTGCGCCAATACGGCCGCCAGCGTCATCGTCTTCATGCCTGCGGCTCCTTGCCAAAGCCGGCGATGGCGCCTTGCCAATCCGTGCCGCGCAGGTTTTCCTCGATCGCCAGCAGTTCGATGGCCATCGCGCCTTCGCGCGTCGTGGCAAGGCCCTGGTCGATGCTGCGTTTGGTCAGGCGCATCGTCAGCGGCTGGGCCCGGGCCATGGCCGCCGCCATCGCCAGCGCTTCCTGACGCAGCGCATCGGGCGCATACACATGGTTGACCAGCCCGATCTCGCGCGCCTCGGCGGCGTCGAAACGGCGGCCGGTAAACAACAGCTCTTTGGCCTTGCGAGGGCCGGCAATACGCGGCAGACGCTGCGTCGCGCCCACCGTTCCCCAACCCACTTCGGGGTAGCAGAACACGGCCTCGCTGGAGGCCAACACAAAGTCACAAGCGCCCGCGATCTCGCAACCCGAACCAAACGCCGGGCCGTGGACCACGGCCACCACAGGCTGCGGCAGCCGCTCAATGGCGGCATAGGCGGCAAAACCCTGCACACGCCGCGCCGTCATCTCCTGGCTGTTCATGGTCTTGCGCTCTTTAAGGTCAGCGCCCGCGCAAAACGCCGGGCCGTTGCCCATGATCAGCGCCACATGCACGCCGGGGTCGGCAGCGATCGCCTCCATGACATGCACAAGCTCCGCGCACATCTGCGAACTGAGCGCGTTACGACTCTCGGGCCGGTTCAACGTCACCGTGGCGACATGGTCCTGCACGTCAAACAGAATCGTGTGATAAGTCCGGGTCATGCCTGCTCCTGATCGTTCGGTTGCTGTCACCGCAAGAAGCCGCGGCCACGGAGCGACTATAGGCCCATTAGTTGATTTAATCCACTATATTTTTGTGAGGAGGCCGTGTTGGGTTGGGCTGTCACTGAGGCATCGATAGAGGGGGACGGGGTGAGTCGAATCGTTCGCGGGGGTCGGGGCGGAGATCAAACGTGTCTGAGCAATAGCCAGGGCGCGCGCACGCCCCTTGAACAGGCATGCCCGGCGCGGGAAGGTCACTTCACGTTATCTGTCGAGAGATGAAAGCGGGAGTCTGTCGGCTCGATGGCCGAGCCCCGGTCCGGGATAGCGGCGTCGTCAGAGGCGCGATTATTCTGATGATTGCCTCGTTTACGACTTACAGCACCCAATCGGCTGATTTGATTGGGCTATTCTGGCGCGGCAGGAGGGGCTCGAACCCCCGACCTCAGGCTTAGAAGGCCCGTGCTCTATCCAGCTGAGCTACTGCCGCGCGGTGTGAAGACGCCCGGAACCTGTCCGGGCCGCGCATTTTACCCTGTTGCGGAAAAAAGTTCGTCGCCCCTAAGCCGGTCGCCTCTAGCCGAGGGCCCCCCCCTGGCTAGGCGCCCCCCTACTCCTCGCCAATGTCCGTATGCGTGGACACCCACAGCACGATCGCATCCTCCGGGCTCAGGCTGATCACCCGGTGCCCCATGCGGCTGTCTATATAGAAGCTCTCCCCCGCCTTCAACCGCGCGGGTTCGTAGAACTCGGTATAGAGCTGCACCTCTCCCTCCAGCACATAGACAAATTCCTCTCCCCCATGGCGGCTCCAGTCCTGAAACTCGTCGAAGGAGCGGGCCTTGACGCGCGTGTGGAACGGCATCATGCGCTTGTGGGACAACGCGGTGCACAGCAGGCGGTGGTCGTAATACGGGGTTTCGTATTGGCGGCCTTCGCCCTGGCGGCTGAGGCTGCGGCGGCCGGTGCCCATGTGGGCGTCGGACGCGGTGAAGAGTTCGGCGACGTCCAGGTCCAGGCCCGCGGCGATCTTGATCAGGTTGTCATAGGTGGGGGACAGCAGGCTGTTCTCGATCTTTGACAGGGTCGACGCGGACACGCCGGTGGCCTCGGCCGCCTGCTTCAGGGTCCACGCGCGCGCCTGGCGCAAGGCTCGCAGCCGTTGTGCCAATGCGCTCTGTTTGTTGCCTTGCATTCTCTACACCCTGTCATGCCCGCAGTAGTCGGGCCTGAACAATCAGGCCCGCAATAATCAGCCCCGCGATTGACGTTCACGCCACCAATCGCGCGCCTGGTAAGACCAATAAGTCAGTTGAACCGCCGCCGTGCCCAGGCTCCCGCCATTCCAGGCCAACCCGAACGGTTCGAAGAGCTTGTAGCGCTGCGAGTCGCCGGTGATCCCCTCGGCCACGACGCGTCCGCCTATGGAGGTGGTGTTCATGCCGTGGCCGCCGAACGCCGTGCAGTACCAGACGCCCGGGCCCAGCAGCCCGATCTGCGGCATCAGGTGCCGCGCGTAAGCCATGCGTCCCGACCACGCCGCCTCAACGCGCACCCCCTGTAATTGCGGGTAGACGCCAAGCAATTCGCGGCGCAGGGACTCGGCCAGATCGGGCGGGTCGTCGACACGGGTGGTGATTCTACTGCCCCAGCCGATGCGGCCGCCATCGAGGACGCGGTAATAGTTGCCGGCGCGCCGGTCGTCGCCGATGGCGGCGGTGCTGCGGATGGCTCCGCGGACGCGGTCGCCGAGCGGTTCGGTCAGCATGATGTAGGTGGCGATGGGCAGCATGGCGCGCCGCAAGGCGGGCACGACGTCGCCGGTGTAGCCGCCGGTGGCCAGCACGACAGTGGCGGCGTCGATCTGCCCTTGTTCGGTCTTCAGGTGCTTGACCGCGCCGTCGAGCGTGGCGTGCACGACCGGCGAGTCTTCATGGATGCGCACGCCCAGCCGGACGCACTCGCGGGCCAGCGCGCGGGCGTAGTTCAGCGGGTGGAAGTGAAAGGACGACGGGTCTTCGATGCCCTGGAAATAGACATCGGACACGAGACGCTCCCGGACTTCGCTGCGCGACAGCAGCCGCACGTCGCGCCCGAAGTCGCGCTGCTGGCTGTCGCACCACCGGCGCAGCGCGTCGGTCGCCTCGTAGCGCACGACGCGCAGGCGACCGTCCACCTTGTGGGCGTCGGCGATACGCAGATCGCGGATGTTGTTGCGGATGATCTCGACGCCTTCCATCGACAGCCGGTAAAGCTGGCGGTAGTGGTCTTCGTCGACGTGCTTGCGGATGGCATCGGCGCCGGCCGAAAAGGCCGGCGACACCGAGCCGCCGTTGCGGCCCGACGCCCCCCAGGCAATGCGCCGCGCCTCCAGCAAGGTGACGTTGCGGCCGCGCCGGGCCAGTTCCAGCGCGGTGGACAGGCCTGCCAGGCCCGCGCCGATCACGCAGACGTCGGCGCTGGCCGCGCCCGCCAGCGGCCGATAGTAGGTTTCGCTGTCGGCGAGCGTGCGCTTGTAATACGTGTCGATGTACTCGGAGACCATGGTGTCCGCTCAGTGCAGGCCCGCGCCTTGCAGGCCCCCGGTCAGGCGCTTTTCCAGCCAGTTGGCCAGGCGCAGGAGCGGGTAGCAGTAGATGAAGTAGATGGCGGCGATCATGCCGTAGATGAACAGGGATTTCGCCGGGAAGGTGATGATGAAGACTTCGCCCTGGCGGGTCAGCTCGGTGATGCCGACGACCGAAAGGATGGCGGTGCTTTTGATCAGCATGACGTAGACGCCGCTCATGGGCTGCACGATCAGGCGCATGGCCTGCGGCAGGATGACCAGCCACAGGATCTGCAGCGGTCGCAGTCCCAGCGTCATCGCGCCCTCGGTCTGGCCGCGCGGCACGGCCTGGATGGCGCCCATGACAATTTCCGCCACGTAGCAGGACGTGTAGACCGACAGCGCCACGAAGGCCGCCGTGCCGGAATCCCAGTGCAGCATCTCAATGCCGGAGCTGGGCAGCACGAAGTAGAAAATGTAGAGCTGCACCAGGAATGGCGTGCCGCGCAGGATGTGGATGTAGAGACCCAGGATCTGATGCACGCCGCGAATGCGGTAGCTGCGGATCACGCCGATGACAAAGCCCAGCAGCGACCCCGCGATGATGGCCACGAAGGAGATCTTCAGCGTCTCCCAAAAACCCTTGAGCAGAAAGGGCAGGACGACGCCGGCGGTGGAAAGATAGGATTCCAGCATGGTTACCTCGCGTTCCAGGCCGGGCCGGCCAGCCACAGGCTTACGCCCTTGGACAGCAGCAGCATGACGCAGTAGATCAGCAGATAGCCTGCGGCGATGGTCAGGAAGGCTTCGTTGGGCACGATGCGTTCGCTGTTCATCTGCACGCCGGCGGCCACCAGTTCAAACACCGTGATCAGCGACAGCAGCGAGGTGTCCTTGATCAGCACGGCGGTCTGGCCCAGCAGCGGCGGCAACGTATTGGCGAAGGCTTGCGGCAGCACCACATAACGCAGACGCTGGTGGTAGTTCATGCCGCAGGCCTTGGCCCCTTCGATCTGGCCGCGCGGCACGGACTCGATGCCGACGCGGATGATTTCGCTCATGTAGGCCGCGTGGTGCACGGTCATGGCGATGATGCCCAGCACCATCTCGCTCCAGCCCTTGGCGCCGGGCACCAGGTACGGCACCGCGTAATAGACCAGGTAGATCTGCACGAGCAGCGGCGTGGAGCGCACGAATTGCACATAGGCCGCCACCGGGCGCCACACCGCGCCGCGCGACGACATATGGGCAAGCGCCAGCGGCACCCCGGCCAGCACCGACAGCACCAGGCTTGCGCCCGCCGCGATCAGCGTATTGGCCAGGCCTTCGGCGAATTGGCCCGTGTACTGGCTGACGATGCGCCAGTTATAGAAATCGATCAGCCAGTCCATGGGCGGTCCCGTCTCCGATCAGTGGTCTTTCTTCCAATCGGTCGAGTACCAGTACTGCACAAGCTCCGGCAGCGAGTTGTCGGCGGTCTTCAGCGTCTGCCAGTTGTCCAGCCAGAACTTCAGATGGAAGGCGTTGGGGCCGACGGCGAACGCCAGCGGCTCGCGCACCATGACGCCTTCCAGCACGCGCAGGTTGCCGAAGTCCACGAGGAACTGGTTGGCGGTGGACAGCGACATGATCCCCGCGTCCAGCCGGCCGCTGGACAGCGCCTGGCCGACCGGAGCGCTGCCGCCCGAGAACTCCTTCAGCGTGGCCGAGGGCAGCATCTTCTTGCCGACTTCGGCATAGGTGCTGGCGCCCAGCGCGCCGACGGTGACGCCGGACTTGTTCAGTTCGGCAAAGTTCTTGTACGGGGAATCCTTGGGCACCACGGCGACGGTGTCGGCGTAGAACATGGGCAGCGAGAACAGCACCTGCGCGGCGCGCTGCGGCGTGGGTGTCATGTCCGCGGCCACCATGTCGGCCTTGCCCGACAGCAGCGCGGGCAACAGGCCCTTCCATTCATAATCCTGCAGCACCAGCTTCACGCCCAGGTCGTCCGCCATGCGCTTGGCCACTTCCACTGCCAGCCCCGTGCGCTTGCCCGACTTGTCCATGAAGCTCATGAGCGGCCCGGATGTCTGCACCGCCACGCGCAGTTCGCCGCGCTTGATGATGTCGGAAAGTTCGTCCGCCTGTGCCGGCAGGGCCACGGTGGCGGCCGCCAGGGCGACGCTGGCCACGCCCAGCCATTGTTTGATCTTCAGCATTTCTAACCCCTTTGGTGATTGGACCCATATCGTTCCGGGCAAGGCACATCGCGCCGGCAGCGCCCGGATAAGCCGGACCGGCGGGACTACAGAATCTTTTCCAGGAAAGCGCGGGTGCGCGCCTCTTTGGGGTGGCCGAACACTTCGTCGGGCGTGCCCATCTCCACGATGCGGCCGGCATCCATGAAGAGCGCGCGGTCGCCCACGTCGCGGGCAAACCCCATTTCGTGCGTCACAACCGCCATCGTCATGCCGTCGCGCGCCAGTGCGCGCATCAATTCAAGAATGCCGCCCACCGTCTCGGGATCGAGCGCCGACGTGGCTTCGTCGAACAGCATCAGTTGCGGGTCCATCGCCAGCGCGCGTGCAATGGCCACACGCTGCTGCTGGCCCCCGGACAGCTGGCTGGGATAGCGATCGCCAAATTCCGCCATGCCGACGCGGCCCAGCAGCTCGCGGGCGTAGCGCTCGGCATCGGCGCGGCTGCGCCCGCGCACGACGCGCTGGGGTAGCGCCACGTTGTCGAGCGCAGTACGGTGCTGGAACAGGTTGAAGTGCTGGAACACCATGCCCACGTCGGTGCGCCAGCGGTTGACGTCCGTGGCCGGGTCCGTGAGCGACACGCCGTTCACGCGGATGCTGCCGCTGTCGATGCTTTCCAGGCCGTTCAAGGTGCGCAGCAAGGTGCTCTTGCCCGAGCCGGACGGCCCCACCACCACCATCACCTCGCCGCGTTCGAGCTGGCAATCGATGCCATCCAGCGCCAGATGCGGGGGATGCCCGTCGCGCTGATAGGTCTTTCTGACTGCCTGAACTACGAGCAAGGGTTCGGCCACGAATTCACCTTCAGGTGCAGTGCACCTCAAAAATATTTCGCATTTCACGTCATAGTTTCGTATAGTAAATTTTTTTCCAGAATCGCCACTTAGGCATAACCCTTAAGCGAAGACGCTGACTTCGCAAGGCATCGAAGGAACCGGCATGGACACTCCTCAAGACATCCTGCGCAATCTCGGACTCAATTCCAATGCGCTCACCGGCGGCACCCTGATCGCCCGCAGCCCGATCGACGGCGCCGAGCTGGCGCAGGTGCATGAGCACACGGTGGCCCAGGCCCACGCCGCCATCACCCGCGCCCGCCAAGCCAGCCTGGCATGGCGCGACGTCCCCGCCCCCCGCCGCGGCGAGCTGATCCGCCTGTTCGGTGAGACCCTGCGCCAGCACAAGCAGGAGCTCGGCCGCCTGGTCAGCCTGGAAGCCGGCAAGATCGTTGCCGAAGGCGAAGGCGAAGTGCAGGAAATGATCGACATCTGCGACTTCGCCGTCGGCCTGTCGCGCCAGCTCTACGGCCTGACCATCGCGTCCGAGCGTCCCGGCCACCGCATGATGGAAACGTGGCATCCGCTCGGTGTCGTCGGCGTCATCAGCGCCTTCAACTTCCCCGTCGCCGTCTGGTCCTGGAACGCCGCGCTGGCGATGGTTTGCGGCAACGCCGTCGTCTGGAAGCCGTCGGAAAAGACGCCGCTCACGGCCCTCGCCTGCCAGGCCCTCTTCGCGCAAGCCGTGCAACGCTTTGGCGACGCCCCCGCCGGCCTGTCCGAAGTCCTGATCGGCGGCCGCGAAGTCGGCGAGACCTTGGTCGACTCGCACACCGTGGCCCTGGTGTCCGCCACCGGCTCCACCCGCATGGGCCGCCAGGTCGGACCGCGCGTCGCGCAGCGCTTCGGCCGCGTCCTGCTGGAACTGGGCGGCAACAACGCCATCATCGTCGGCCCCACCGCCGACCTGGACATGGCCGCGCGCGGCATCGTCTTCGGCGCCATCGGCACCGCTGGCCAGCGCTGCACCACCACCCGCCGCCTCATCGTTCACGAAAGCATCGCCGACGAACTGGTCCAGCGCCTGCACAAGGCCTATGCCAGCGCCCCCATCGGCAACCCCCTCGACAGCGGCAACCTGGTCGGCCCCCTGATCGACCGCGCCTCCTTCGACGCCATGCAGGCAGCCCTGACCGCCGCACGCGAACAAGGCGGCAAGGTCACCGGCGGTGAACGCGTGCTGGCCGACCAATACCCTGACGCCTGGTACGTGCGCCCCGCCATCGCCGAAATGCCCGGCCAGACCGACGTCGTCTGCCACGAAACCTTCGCCCCCATCCTCTACGTGATGCGCTACAAGGACTTCAACGACGCGCTCGCCATGCAGAACGGCGTGCCGCAAGGCCTGTCGTCCGCCATCTTCACCAACGACCTGCGCGAAGCCGAAACCTTCCTGTCGGCCGCCGGCTCCGACTGCGGCATCGCCAACGTCAACATCGGCACCTCCGGCGCCGAAATCGGCGGCGCCTTCGGCGGCGAAAAGGAAACCGGCGGCGGCCGCGAGTCCGGTTCAGACGCCTGGCGCAACTACATGCGCCGCGCCACCAACACCATCAACTACTCGCGCAACCTGCCGCTGGCCCAAGGCATCAAATTCGGCGAATAACCGCCGATCACCCTGCCGCAAGGCCTGCCGGATCCGCCGCGCAGCGCCTTCGCCCAACACCTTTCTCCAAGCCCCGCGCATTGTCGACAATGCGCGGGGTTTTCGCATTGCTTACAGCCCATACAACCAATTAGCCTGACTTACAAACTGTTGCCGGGGACGGTGCTACATTGCCTCATCACAAAAACCATACACGTCCTCAATGACCTCCAGCCGTCCCTTTCATCGCTCTCCCACTACCCGCCTCGCCGCCGCCATCCTGGCCCTGAGCGCGGCCGGCTCCGCCGCGGCAGGCGTGTCTTACCGGCTGGACCGCCCCTCTGCGGCGCCCGGCGAAACCGTCACCATCGAGGCCGTGTTCTTCAACGAAGGGGGCTCGCGCGTGGACTGGCAGGCCCCGCCTGAACTCGTCCTCCAGTGGCGCAGCCCCAACGGCCAGATCGTGCGCAGCCTGGCCAAACTGAAAAGCGGCCGCGACAACTACAGCGTGCCCGTCAACAACTTCGCCCGCATGTCCTGGACCGCCGAAGTGCCCGCCACCGCGCGCGGCCTGCAAGCCGTCTCCATCGAAGGCCAACCGTCCATGATGGCGCTGGACGCCACCGGCCGCGATAGCGGCACCCTGGCCACCACGCCCGCCCAAACCCCCGTCGTCGACGCCCGCAGCGGCCAGCCCGTCCCGCCCGCCGCCGTCGCCGCGGCAGGCGCCTCGCCCGAAGCCGGCCCCGCCCCCGCCGCCGCCGTCGAACAGACCGTCGAACAGGCCGCCTTCGACAAATTCCGCAGCGCCTTTTCGGCCTACAAACCCGTCTACTTCGCCGTCGGCACCCGGGGCCTGACCACCGCCCGCTTCCAGATCAGCGCCAAATACCGCCTCATCAGCCCGCGCGGCAGCGCAGACACCTGGCACGACGACTTCTACCTGGGCTACACCCAGACCTCGCTCTGGGACCTGGAAAGCGACTCCAAGCCCTTCATCGACACCACCTTCAACCCCAGCGTCTTCTGGCTCTCCGACGACGTCTGGAAATCCGACAACCAGAACTGGCGCATCGGCATGAACGTCGGCGTCGAACATGCCTCCAACGGCAAGGACGGCGACGACTCGCGCTCCCTGAACGACGGCTACATCGAACCGCGCTTCCACTACCGCTTCGACGGCGGCAGCACCCTCACCTTCGCCCCCAAGGTCAAGGCCTACTTCGCCGTCGCCAACGAAAACAGCGACTACTCCGCCTACGCCGGCCACGTCGACTGGCAACTGCGCTGGGCCCAGGACAACGGCGCGGTCGTCACCGCCATGTACCGCCAGGGCGACCAACGCCGCCGCACCACCCAACTGGACTTCGCCTGGCCGCTGCAACGCACGTTCCTGAACTGGAACGGCTACCTGCACCTGCAGTACTTCAACGGCTACGGCGAAACGCTGCTTGGCTACAACCAGCGCAACGAAAGCCAGTTCCGCGTGGGCCTGTCGCTGATTCCGTAAGGCCTTAACGCGGCACGGAATCGTTGAATGAAAATCGCCGGCTTGAAATGCCGGCGATTTGCTTTGCGCGCGCGATTGGGGGGGCTACCTCTATTGGCGGGACGGTGTCAGACACCCGGGAGAGAGGGGCGTCAGCCCGTGACGGCAATTCAACGGGTGTCAGACACCTTGGTATAGAACGCCGACGCAAGACACCCGAACGCCAGATAAGGCCGCCAGCGCGGCCGACATCTGGCAGCCCCGCAAGATCTTCCGAACCCGAACAGACCTGTAGAAAAAGGTCAAGCAAGCCACCCTCCCCAACGGCCGCCCGACCTTTTACGACGCAGCCCGGCGCGGCGGCGGCCTGGGTGCGCGGGGCGTGTAGATGCGCCCGAGGGAATCGGAAGGCAGTCGCCGAAGGCGACAACGACGATGACGACGGGGAAGTCCGGAGCGAAGGCTCCGGACCGCAATCGTAGCCCCGCGCACCCAGGCCGCCGCCGTGCAGGGCGTCTCAAGAACCCGCACCAAACCCGCCCCAGCCGCCGCAAGAACACCGAAACAACCACCGAAACAACCACCGAAAGAAACCACCAAAGAAACCAACAAAGAATCCAACAAAGGGATTTCCCTCAATCCCCCCGAAACTCCAACCCCGTCCCGTAAACTCCGCCCCAAAGCGCACCCAAAAACACCGCGCACCAAGGGGATCCGGGCCGCTAGCCCCGGACAGATAAAGCACAAGCAAAGCCATTCATGTTCGCCGACCTTAAGCACCTCTCGCACCACGCCGCCTGGCGCCGCCAGCTTGAAATGCTGCTCGAATCCGCCGGCGAAGGCATCTACGGCATCGACCTGCGCGGCCGCTGCATCTTCATCAACAGCGCCGGCGCCGACATGCTCGGCTACACCCCCGATGAACTGGTAGGCCGCAACATGCACTACCTCATCCATCACTCCCACGCCAACCGCACCCTGATGCCCGTCCACGACTGCCGCATCTTCAAAGCCTTCCGCGACGGCCGCGGCGAACGCGCCGACGACGAAGTGCTCTGGCGCCGCGACGGTACCTGCTTTGACGCTCAGTACGCCTCATACCCCATCCGCAACGACCAGGAAGTCGTCGGCGCCGTCGTCACTTTCTCAGACATCACCGCCCGCAAACAGATCGAGCGCGAACTCCAAAGCACCCAAGCGTTGCTAGAACGCCGCGTCGGCGAACGCACCGCCGAACTCAGCGCCGCCCACGAATCCCTGCGCCGCCTGTCCTCGCACCTGAGCACCCTGCGCGAAGAGGAACGCGCCCACATCGCCCGCAACATCCATGACGATCTGGGCGCCTCATTCACCGCCCTGCAGCTCGACCTGAACTGGCTGCGCCGCCAGCTCAGCGCCGCGCCCGACCTCCAGGCGCACCTTGACCGCATGCTCGAAGTCACCCAGACCGCCATGGGCGCCACCCGCCGCATCCTCAACGACCTGCGCCCCGTCGTCCTCGACCACCTTGGCCTCTGGGCCGCCCTTGAAGCCCTGCTGCAGGACCTGCAGACCCGCAGCGGCCTGCAGTGCCGCTACCTTTGCCCGCCCGACACCGAAAGCCTGCGCCTGGACCGCAACGCCGAAATCGCCATCTACCGCATCGTCCAGGAACTGCTCACCAACGTGCAGCGGCATGCTCGCGCCCGCAGCGTCAGCGTCAGCGCCGTCTGTGGCGCCGACGGCCTTGTGCTCACCGTCGAAGACGACGGCGTCGGCATGCAACTGCCCGAAGACCGCCACACCTTCGGCATCCTTGGCATGCGCGAGCGTGCCCGCGCCATTGGCGGCGATCTTGCACTGGACAGCGCCCCCGGCGCCGGCATGCGCGCCCGCCTGCGCCTGAACCCGCTGGCTGCTTGAAGGAAACCGCGCCATGCCCCTGAACCTGCTTATCGTCGACGACCACCTCATCATCCGCCGCGGCCTCGCCCGCATCCTGGAAGAAGATCCGCGCGTCGCCCTTGTCCACGAAGCCGCCGACGGCCCCGCCGCCCTGCGCGCCCTGCGCCAGGCCCACTACGACGCCATCGTCCTGGACGTCGCCCTTGGCGAGCGCGACGGGCTGGATGTACTGAAAAGCGTGCGCGCCGATCATCCGGGATTGGGCGTCGTCATGCTCTCCGTCTACCCCGAATCCCAGTTCGCCGTCCGCGCCCTGCGCGCCGGCGCCCATGCGTATCTGAATAAGGGCTGCGAGCCCGAAGAACTGCTGGCCGCCCTGACCAACGCCGCCGCCGGCAAGATGTACGTCACGCCCACCGTCGCCGAACTGCTCGCCCACACCGTGCGCCAGGACAGCTCCCGCCCGCCCCACGAATTGCTGTCCAACCGCGAATTCCAGGTTTTGCAGCTGCTGGTGGCCGGCCGCTCCGTCTCGGCCATCGGCGAACAGCTTGCCCTGTCCGTCAACACCATCTCCACCTATCGCAGCCGCATCTTCGAAAAGCTCAACGTCCGCACGCTGGTGGAATTGGTCGCCTACGCCAACACGCACCAGTTGGGTGCGATCTGAGCGCCTGCCGCACTATCCCGGCGCAACCCGCGCACCACGTAGTAAGCCCCCTACACGCGTATCGTTGAACCGGCGATACCGGCCGCCGCCGGCCAGCCCCATGATGGCTCCATTCCCGACCGAAGGAGCCACCATGTCCCTTTTCAGCAACCCGTTTGACGCCAACAGCCGCCTGGCATGCGGCTGCGGACGCCACGCCTCGCAGGCCGAACACGAGCGCGCCACGCAGGCCATCTCGCAGGGCGACGCCGCCGGCAGCGCCGTCGAACAGGCCGTCATGCGCGCCCTGTTCCCGCAGGATGCGCTGCGCCGCCGCTTCCTGCGTGCCGTCGGCAGCGGCACCGCCATGGCCGCCATCGCGTCGATCTTTCCGCTGGCCGCCGCCAAGGAAGCCTTCGCGCAGACCGCCGGCCCGCTGGAAAAACAGAAGCTCAAGGTCGGCTTCATCCCCATCACCTGCGCCACGCCCATCATCATGGCGCACCCCATGGGCTTTTACGGCAAACAGGGGCTGGACGTCGAAGTCGTCAAGACCGCCGGCTGGGCGCTCATCCGCGACAAGGCCATGTCCGGCGAGTATGACGCCGCCCACATGCTGTCGCCCATGCCGCTCGCCATCTCGATGGGCGTGGGCGCCAGCCGCGCCGTGCCGTGGACCATGCCCGCCGTCGAGAACATCAACGGCCAGGCCATCACGCTGTCCATGAAGCACAAGGACCGCCGCGACCCGAAGGACTGGAAGGGCTTCAAGTTCGCCGTCCCCTTCGACTACTCCATGCACAACTATCTGTTGCGCTACTACCTGGCCGAACACGGCCTGGATCCCGACACCGACGTGCAGATCCGCTCCGTGCCGCCGCCCGAAATGGTGGCCAACCTGCGCGCCGACAACATCGACGGATTCCTGGCGCCCGATCCCGTCAACCAGCGCGCCGTGTACGACGGCGTGGGCTTCATCCACACCTTGTCCAAGGCCATCTGGGACGGCCACCCCTGCTGCGCGTTCTCCGCCAGCAAGGAGTTCGTCACCACCATGCCCAACACCTATCAGGCCCTGCTGAAAGCCATCATCGAGGCCACCGCCTATGCCCGCAATCCGGCCAACCGCAAGGAAATCGCCACCGCCATCGCCGCGCCCAACTACCTGAACCAGCCCGTCACGGTGGTCGAGCAGGTGCTGACCGGCACCTACGCCGACGGCCTGGGCAAGGTGCTCACTGATCCCAACCGCATCGACTTCGACCCCATGCCCTGGCAGTCGTTTGCCGTGTGGATCCTGACGCAGATGAAGCGCTGGGGCCAGGTCAAGGGCGATATCGACTATCAGAAGGTCGCAAGCGACGTCTTCCTGGCGACCGACGCCGTTCGCCTGATGCGCGAAGCGGGCCTCACCCCGCCCGCCGAAACCGCCAAGACCTTCAGCGTCATGGGCAAGCCGTTTGACCCCAGCCAGCCCGAGGCTTACCTCGCCAGCTTCAAGATCCGGAGGACCTGATGGGGTCGGTGCAACACTGGCGGGCCACGTTCCTGTCCATCGCCCTGTTCCTGGCGTTCCTGCTGCTCTGGCACGCCGCCACCCGCCCCGATGCGGGCGAGGCGACGGTGGACCCGGCCTACGCCGCGCTGGTCGGCAATGCCGCGGCCAGCGGGTCCAAGACGCCGTTCCCCGGTCCCGCCGAAGTTGGCGCGCAGCTGTGGCAGCACCTGAAGGATCCCTTCTACGACCGCGGCCCAAACGACAAGGGCATCGGCATCCAGCTCGGCTACTCCGTGGCGCGGGTGCTGACGGGCTTCGGCCTGGCCGCGCTGGTGGCCATCCCGCTTGGATTTTTGATCGGCATGTCGCGCACGGTGTATCGCGCGTTCGATCCCTTCATCCAGGTGCTCAAGCCGATCTCGCCCTTGGCGTGGATGCCGCTGGCGCTCTACACCATCAAGGACGCCAACACTTCCGCCGTCTTCGTGATCTTCATCTGCTCGTTGTGGCCCATGCTGGTGAACACCGCGTTCGGCGTGGGCGCCGTGCGGCAGGACTGGCTGAACGTGGCGCGCACGCTTGAGGTGTCGCGGCTGCGCACCGCGCTGCAGGTCATCCTGCCCGCCGCCGCGCCCACCATCATGACCGGCATGCGCATCTCGGTCGGCATCGCGTGGCTGGTGATCGTCGCCGCCGAAATGCTGATCGGCGGCACGGGCATCGGCTACTTCGTCTGGAATGAATGGAACAACCTGTCCATCTCCAACATCATCTGCGCCATCGTCTTCATTGGCCTGATCGGCATGCTGCTGGACAACCTGCTGGCGCGTGCCGCGCGGCTGGTGAGCTATCGGGAGTAACGCGCATGAGCCAATCTTTCCTGCAGGTCCAAGGGCTGGGCAAGCGCTACCCGGGGCGCGATGGCCGCCCGCAGCCACCCGTTTTCGAGAACATCGATTTCCAGATCGACAAGGGCCAGTTCGTCTGCGTCATCGGCCACTCCGGCTGCGGCAAGACCACCATCCTGAACGTGCTGGCCGGCATCGACGACAGCAACGAAGGCATCGTCATCATGGACGGCCGCCAGATTTCGGGGCCGTCGCTGGAACGCGGCGTCGTCTTTCAGGCGCACGCGCTCTTGCCGTGGCTGACGGCGCTGCAAAACGTGGAATTCGGCGTGCGTTCGCGCTGGCCGGCCTACAGCCGCGAACAGGTGCGCGCGCACAGCCAGCGTTACCTCGACATGGTCGGGCTGGGCCACGCCGCCGGCAAGAAGCCCTGCGAACTGTCCGGCGGCATGAAGCAGCGCGTGGGCATCGCCCGCGCCTTTGCGATCCAGCCCAAGATGCTGCTGCTGGACGAGCCCTTTGGCGCGCTGGACGCGCTGACCCGCGGCGCCATCCAGGACGAGCTGCGCGCCATCGTCCAGGAAACCCGCCAGACCGTCTTCATGATCACGCACGATGTCGACGAGGCCATCCTGCTGTCGGACCGCATCCTGCTCATGAGCGCGGGGCCCTACGCCCGCATCGCCGAATCCGTCACCGTGGACCTGCCGCGCGACCGCACGCGCGCCAGCCTGCATCACGAACCCCGCTATTACGACATCCGAAACCATCTCGTCGACTTCCTGGTCGACAAGGCCATCCACAAGGAGTGAACCACCATGATGTCCCGCGCTGAAGTCACTGAACTCGTCGTCACCCGCAAGCTGGAAAAAAAGCTCTCGTGGGGCGCCATCGCCGAAGCCGTCGGTCAGAGCAAGGAATGGACCACCGCTGCGCTGCTAGGCCAGATGACCATGACCGAGGAACAGGCGCAGGCCGCCGCCCGCGTGCTGGACCTGCCCGCTGACGCCGTCGTGCAACTGCAGGTCGTGCCCTACAAGGGCTCGCTGCCCAGCACCGTGCCCACCGATCCGCTGATCTACCGCTTCTATGAACTGATCAACGTCTACGGCACCACGTTCAAGGCGCTGATCAACGAAGAGTTTGGCGACGGCATCATGAGCGCCATCGACTTCAAGATGGATCTGTCGCGCGAGGCCGACCCCAAGGGCGACCGCGTGCAGATCGTGATGAGCGGCAAGTTCCTGCCGTACAAGACGTACTGAAGGCGCGCCAGGCGGGGCGGGCCCCGCCTGCGGTTAGCCCTCGGCGGCCAGTTCTTCCCAGCCCAGTTCGCGGGTGCGCTGCAGCGTCACCGTGACCTGGGCCGCCGCTTCGCGTACCGCCTGAACCAGCGTCACGCCGTTCAGCAATCGCGACGACACGCCCGCCATGAACACGTCGCCCGTGCCATGCACCGACGGCGGAATGGCGATCTCGGGGTGGGTCACCACCGTGACGTCGTCCCGCGTGAGCACCACCAATTGCAACGTGCCGGGCGCCGCCGTCATCGGCGCGGCGCTGGTCGCGACGATCCACTGCGGCCCGCGCGCGATCAACTCGCGGGCGGCGGTCACCACATCATCGACCGACGACAGCGCACGGCCCACCAGCAATTCCAGCTCGAAATGATTGGGCGTCATGCCCTCGGCCAGCGGCACTAGCAAATCGCGATACTGCGCGACCAGCCCCTCGTCCACGTAGAGTCCGTCATTGCGATCGCCCATCACCGGGTCGATGAACACCCGCAGCTCGGGCCGCGAGGCCCGCACGGCCGACAGCCATCGCGCCAGCAATCCGGCCTGCCCCGGCTGCCCCAGATATCCGCAGACCACCGCGCGCGCCACCTGGCTCACGCGCCGCTCGTCCAATCCTTGCAGCAAGCCCTCGAACCAGTCCAGCGGCACCGCGCCGCCGTGCAGCGTGGGATAGTGCGGCGTATTGCTGAGGATGACGGTGGGCAGCGCAATCGCGCGCAGGCCCGCCTTGCGGAACACCGGCATGGCGGCGTTGTTGCCGACATAGCCGTAGACGACCTGGGACTGGATCGAGACGACATCCACCTGCGCGGTGCGGGCGGGCAGCGCTGCGCCCGGCGTGGGGGCAGCGGGAATTGCGGTCATGAGGATTGCTCCGGGGTGTGGACGGGGTGTAGACGAGCGGCTCAGCTCATGCGGGTGATGAAATAGATCTTCTTGACGAAGTGGTCGACTTCCCAGCGGCCCGTGTAGCCTTCGGGCATGACAAAGGCTTCGCCCACGGTCAGCTCGTGCACCGTGCCGTCCGGGTCCACCAGACGCGCGGCGCCTTCGACGATATAGCCGAATTCGATGTAGCCGGTGGTGTTGGACTGGAACGAGCCCGCCGTGCTTTCCCACACGCCGGCCTCGGCCTTGCCCGCGTTGCCTTCAAAGGCAGTCACGGTACGAAACGCGGCATCGCCCGAAATCGGGCGGCGCGGCTTGCCGGGCACCGGGTTCTTCATCGGGCCGGCATCGATGCGGACAAGCCGCGATTGATCGTTTTTCATGGTTGATCCTGTGTCTTTCAATAGCGAGTCAGTGCGCCGGCCCCGGGCGTTCAGTGCGCCGCCACCACCAGCACCTCGGCCATGGCCCGGCTGACGGTGCGCATGCGGTGCGGCAATTCAGAGTCGAAGTAGACGGAATCGCCGGTTTCCAGGCGGAACTGGCGTTCGCCCACGTGGACCTCGATGGCGCCCTTGAGCACCAGCAGGAATTCCTCGCCCGGATGCGGAAACACCGCGGCGGCGTCCGGAAATTCGCGCGGCGGATGCACCACGAAAGGCTCCATCGCCTTGACCTTGCGCCGCCCCGCCAGCGACTCGTAATGGTACTCGCTGCCCAGGCCGCGCCGCTGCAGGGCCTCCCGGTCAGCCACGCGCACCACGCTGACCACTTCGTCTTGCGCGGCGCCGTCGTCCCCGACCAGTTGGGACACGCCCACGCCATAGGCCTCGGCCAGGCGCAGCACGGTGGAAATCGACGGCTCGCTCAAGCCCCGCTCCAGCTTGGAGAGATAGCTTTTGGTCAATCCCGTGCGCTGCGCCAGCTGTTCCAAGGACAGGGTTTGCTGGCGGCGCAGGGTGCGAAGGCGGTGCGGCAGGTCGATCATGGGCGGGGAAGGCGCAAATACAACCGGCAAGAATGCCCCAAAAGCCCGCCGCCGTCGAGCCGCCCCGCCCTGCTTCGCCTAGCTCAGCACATCAGGGTGCGCCCGCAGGGCGCGGCGCGCATAGTACGAGAACCCCACCTGCGACCGCTTGGGCGTCAGAATCCAGTCGTGCGCCTCGCGGCCCAGTTCCGGCGGAATCGGCTGGATCTTGCCCGCGGCCATCGCCAGCAGCTGCATCCGGGCGGCACGCTCGAACTGCAGCGCCAGCACGCAGGCTTCTTCCACCGACCCGGCCGCAACCAGCATGCCGTGATGCGACAACAGGATGGCGCGCTTGGAACCCAGCGCCTTGGAAATGATTTCGCCTTCCTCGTTGCCCACCGGCACGCCCGGCCAGTCCTTCAGGAACGCCACGTCGCCGTAGAGCGGGCAGTTGTCCATGTGCGAGACCTCAAGCGGAACCTCCAGCATCGACAGCGACGCCACATGCAGCGGATGCGTGTGGATGATGCAGTTCACGTCCGGCCGCGCGCGGTAGATCCACGAGTGAAAGCGGTTCGCCGGATTGGGCATGCCGCCGCCTTCCTGCACGCGCAGGTCTTCGTCCACCAGCAGCAGGTTGCTGGCCGTGATCTCGTCGAAGCCCAACCCCAAACGCTGCGTGAAATAGCGGTCGGGCGCATCGGCGCGCGCCGTGATCTGGCCCGCCAGGCCCGAATCATGCCCGCCGTCAAAGAGGATGCGGCAGGTCAGCGCCAGCCGCTCGCGCAAGGTCCATTGCGGGGTGTCGAACTGGCGCTGCATCTCGGCCTGTGCGCGCGCGATCAGTTCGTCCTTTCCCAGGTGCATCGTATCGGCCATCATGTCTCCGTCATGCCGTTTCCATCAACGGCGTAAATCCCGGCAAGGCGCGCATGCGAGCCAGCCAGGCAGTGAGGTTCGCAAAGCCGGACAGGTCGTAACCGCCCTCGCCCGCCATGCTCGTGTAGGGGTACAACGCGATGTCCGCGATGGTGGGCGAGGCGCCCACCAGAAACTCGCGGCCCGCGAGGTGGCCGTCCATCAGCGCGGCGGCCTTCATGCCCACCGCGCGCCACGCCACCATGTCAGGATCGTCCGTCTTGGCGGTCTGCCGCAGGTGGATCAAGAGGCGCGGCTGCGCGAACGCGTGCATGTGCTGGGTCTGCTCGAAACTCAACCAGCTCGACACCTGCGCCTGCGCCAGCCGGTCTTCGGGCAGCCACGACGTGCCCATGCCCAGATACCACAGGATCGCCTGCGACTCCGCCAGCCACTGCCCTTCCGGCGTCAACAGCGCCGGCACCTGCCGCCACGGATTGATGCGCGCGAACGCCTCGGTCTCCAGGTCGCCCTGAACGATGTCGAACGTGCGCCGCTTGAGTGGCAGACCCATCAGCCCGCAGGCCAAGCGGATCTTCCACGCGTTGCCCGACCGCAGCGTATCGGCCAGTTCCAGCGGCTTGCCCGCCAGCGGGTGGGACGCCCCGGTATTCATGCGTAGCTCCTTTCCATATGCGTGTTTCCTAATCCATCTTGATATTGGCGCGCTTCACGATCTCGGCCCACTTGGTCTTTTCGCCGCCGATGAAGCGCTGATATTCCTCGGGCGTGCCCGTGTAGAGCTGCGTGCCCTGCGCCGCCAGCCGTTCCTTCAGGTCGGGCAAGGCCAGCGTCTTTTGCAAGGCCGCGCTCAACGCAGCCACCACGTCCGGCGGCGTGCCGGCGGGTGCAAAGAACGCATTCCACGAACTGATCTGCAGGCCCGCATCGCCCGCCTCGACGCTGGTTGGCACCGCGGGCGCAGACGGCAGCCGCTTGTCCGACGCCACCGCCAGCGCCCGCAACTTGCCCGACGCGACGTGCGGCATGATGACCGGACTGGCGTCCATCACCACATCCACCTGCTCGCCGATCGCCGCATTCACGGCCTCGCTGCCGCTCTTGAACGGCACATGCACAATGTCCACGCCCGCAGTCAGCTTCAGAAGCTCCAGGCCCAGGTGCGGCGAACTGGCGTTACCGGCCGAGCCGAAATTCAGCTTGGCGGGATTGGCCTTGGCATACTTGACGAACTCGGCGAACGACGCGCCGGGCAAACCCGAACGCACGGCCAGCAAATAGGGCGACCCGGACACCATGCCGACCGGCGCAAACTTGTCCGCGTCATAGCTGAGCTTGGCGTAGATCAACGGGTTCACGACCTGCGTGCCCACTGTCCCCATGAATATCGTGTACCCATCGGCCGGCGCCGTCGCCGCCACCTGCGCCGCGATCACGCCGCCCGCGCCCGGCCGGTTCTCGATGACGATCCCCTGCCCCAACACGTCCCCCATTCCCTTGCCCACCTGCCGCGCCACGATGTCCGTGATGCCGCCGGCGCCAAACGGCACCACCAGCCGGATCGGCCGCTCCGGAAACGCCGCCTGCGCGTGCCCCGCCAATCCCGCCGTCATCGCCAACGCTGCCACCATGCCCAAGACCTTCATGCCATTCCCCTTGTATGCGCCATCGCGGCGCTATGACACAAAGTGTCCTATAGAGCATTGATTTTCCGCAAGGGGAATTTGATTAGGGGAAACCTGGGGCGGGGGAATATAGTCCGCCTATTTCACTGAAGTTCGCCTTTTCATAAATTCCGGCAACTGCAGACTACCCGCACCCATCCCCACCAAAAGCGCCTCCGATATCTCATCGACCGTCGCAACGCGTGGTAACTGCGACGGCCAGCGCGATCAGTTCATGCGCCTTGGGATCAAGATGTCCGTGCTTCTCCACGGGGCTTGCCAAGGTGGATATCCCTGCCACCGCTTCTTGGCCCTTTTCTAGGCTTTCTGAATGGCCAAGACTCCTCTCGGCTCGGCGCCGTTCATTCCGAACGGACGCATGTTGGTGACAGAGTCGGCCTGTCAGCTCACGTGCCTTCCCTGCGGTGCACATTGGTTAAAAGACGAAAATTGGTTCGTCTGAACTGCCCGACGTGCCTACGGCTTCTGAACCTGAAGAGGCTCGAACCGCGCCGGCCCGAGCCGAAAACCCCGCGCAATCTAGCTGGACCCTACGGCCCCCGAGGCGGTTTTCAGGAGGTATAACGAAGGCTATATCAGTGGCGTCGCGGGTTAAATTTGCATCACGGTTTGGCCCTAAGACACATTCCCGGCACGGTGGCTTGGAACCCACTCGCGCCAAGAAGCGCACCGATTTGCTACTTGCCCAAGAAAAGGCGAACTTTCGTATAAATCCATCCTTGTCCTGCGTCCCTTGCAAAAAAATGCGAACTTGGCTGGTACAAATTTTGCGAGCTCGCCCGTCAAAAAAAAAGCGAACTTTATTCCGTGCGCTCAAACCTGGGGCGGGGGAATGGGAGTTCGCGGTCTTAATCGTTTCTTCGCGACACAATTTACCAAATCATCGCGCGCCCGACTGCGCCGCGACGATCTTCATGAAGCCGTCAACCAATTGATGTGAGACGCCTTTGGCGCGCACCGCATATACCTGTGCCCTGGCCGTCAGCCCCTGGACGGGCAAGAACAGGATATCGCTGCGGCTGTGGTCGGCAACCGACCTTCCAACCAAGGCAAAGCCCAGGCCGGCCGCCACCAGACCCAGCGCGGTGTGGATTTCTTTCGCCTCGTATCCCACACGGACCTTGGCTCCCGCTTGTTCCAACGCCTCGATGGTCGAGCGGGCGAAGCTACTACCCGGATCCTTTGGATAGCTGATGAAGGCCATGTCGGCCAGGTCATTGGGCGTGAGTCGCTTGCGCTTGGCAACCGCATCCGTACACGGCACGGCCGCAACCAGCGCGTCCTCGAACAGCGGAAAGTAGTCCAGGTCCTCCTCCTCGATGCACCGCCCGATGGTGCGCGACAGGCCCACATGGATAAGCCCGCTGCGCAGGGCCTCGCCCTGGTGCTCGCTGAGGATTTCGGTTAGATCGATTCGCACCTTGGGTAGGTCAGCCTTCATCTTGCGTACAGCATCGGGCAGCACCGAAAAAATGGTCGAACGCGTGAAGCCAATACTCAACCAACCAAAATGGCCCGAGGCCATGTCCTGCGCCTCGTCGAACAGACGTTGGGCGTCGGCCAGCAGCGCCTTGGCTTTGGGATAGATGAAACTGCCCAGCGGCGTAAGCGTCATGGGCCGTTTCGAACGGTCGAACACCTTCGCTCCCAACCGGGCTTCCAACTGTGCCAGCTGCATGCTGACCGCCGTAGGCACGACGTGCAACCGCTGGGCCGCCAAGTTGGCATTGCGGGTTTCGACCACTTCGCAAAAGAACTGCAGGGGTTTTAGGTTCATGGAAATTGATCTTACGCTCAAAAATGCTTGATTGCTCTCTACATTTCTTTAGCTGAACATGGGATTGAAAGCACCCAGATTGAAAGCCCCCATTCACGCGCCAAACTTGGAGACCCTGTTGATGCCTGATTTGAACGAGCCCGAATGGCTGAGTCTTGCCCGCGGCCTTTCCACTGCCGAGGTATCCGACGCCCTCGACTACTACAAGCTGGCTGGTTGTGTCCTGGGCATACGGCCGGTCGCCGGGCCGGACAGGCTGTTCGGACATGCCTATACGGTCCGATTCGCGCCAATCGACGACGCCCAGCCTGGGACAGTGGGCGACTTCATCGACCGGCTCGTCCCCGGCACCGTAGCCGTCTTGGACAATGGCGGCCGGATGGACTGCACTGTGTGGGGCGGCATTCTCAGCCGCTTGGCTGCGAAAAAAAACATTGCCGGTACGGTCGTGCACGGGGTATGCCGCGACACAGCTGAAGCCGACGATGCTGGCTATCCGCTATATGCCCGAGGCGCCTTCATGCGCACCGGCAAGGATCGGGTGCAGGTACAGGCTTACGAGGAGCCCGTCGCACTGGGTGACGTGCGCGTGTGTCCGAAAGATCTTGTGATTGGCGATGCCGATGGAGTGGTGGTGGTGCCGCAGGCGCGCATACGGGAAGTGCTCCATAAGGCGCTGGAAACACGCGCGCTGGAAAGCCAGATATTGGCAGCGGCGTTGAACGGCGTGCCGCTGGCCGAAGCGCGCAGGCAGTTCGGCTATCACAAACTGCAGCGTTCTCCGGATAGACCGACCGATCCGACCTGATTCTGCGCTGATAACAACTACATAATCCAAGGAGACATGATGTCAATAATCCGCATTTTGAGTGCAGGAGCCCTGTGCGCGGTCACTGCCGCAATCGCCGCGCCAGCTTTGGCCCAGGAGCCTTATCCCTGCCAGCTGGTGAAGATCATCTCACCCTACCCGCCGGGCGGCACCACCGACATTCTGGCGCGTCTGATCGCGCCGGGACTGGCCGCAGAACTGGGCACCAACGTCATCGTGGAGAACAAGGGTGGCGCAAGCAGCAACATCGGAACTCAGTACGTCACCACGGCAGCGCCAGACGGCTGCACACTGCTTTTGGGCAACAACACCGGGGTCGTCATCAACCGCAACTTGTACACACTGCGCAACGACCCGGTCAGCACATTGGCGCCGGTCGCTGAAGTGGCTGCAGTCCCACTGGTGCTTTACGTCAACGCCTCCGTGCCTGCCAGGACCGCCGATGAGCTGTTCACCCTGATTCGCAGCAAGCCCGGCGAATTCAATTTCGCATCGGGTGGCAGTGGCAGCCCGCAACACCTGATGGGTGAAATGCTCAAACTTGATATGAAGCTCGACATGATCCACATCCCCTATCGCGGACAGGGGCCGGCGCTGGCCGACGTAATTGCAGGCCAGGTGCCCATCGCGTTTGAAACCACTACAGCCATCGCCCCGCAGCTCAGCTCGGGCCGCATCCGCGCGTTGGCCACTACTGGCACAGTCCGTTCCAGGATCCTGCCCGACGTGCCGACGATGAAAGAACTGGGCCATGCCAATTTCGTGATCGACAACTGGTATGGAATCTTTGCTCCAGCAAAAACACCCGCGGCACTGATCCAGCGCCTCAACCTGGGGGTGGTCAAGGCGCTGAAGAGTCCGACGCTGGCCAAGAACCTGGACGAGATGGGCTCCGATGACGTGGCCGGAACGCCCGAACAGTTCGCGAGCTTTATAGCCAAAGAACTACCGTACTGGGAATCGCTGGTGAAACGTACTGGCGCGAAGGTGGACTGACATGACCGATCTGCCTGCCACCTTGCGCTAGTTGGGTGCTGCCACGGTCTACGAAGCACAGGGCGCCAAGGGCGGGTGTTAAATAAGACTTCATCAGTAGGGAAATCAGTTGATCAGCAGTCGTGCGCATGCTCCTTTGGTGGATAGTGCGTTGGCGGACCAGGGGTTTTCCGCGCGCACCTTCCGGTTTTCCGTCGAAGACAAGAACGGCCGCGACGCGGGCGATATCGAGGCGCTCGTCGCATGGAAGCATGGCCAGCTTTCCGTGCTGACGCTGTGGTCTGCGTGGACAGCTTCCTCCGATAGGAACACGTTCTTCTCGCGGCTTCCGGGCCTGTCGGTCTACGACATCCTGCGGCAGGCCGCGCTGAAGACGCAACCGTAGAATTTGCAGCGCCATTTTGATAAAAGCAAAGTTGCTGAGCACCTGAGGATCGATAGCTGCCATGTCCGAACCCTATTCCGCCTTTCTCAAATTCCAGATGCCCCGCGAGAATCTAGCCAGATGGCTCGCTGCCCCTGTGCCGACCGCATCAAGATGGTCGGATTGGCGCACCATTGGCGGGCAGTGGTATCTGTCGGGAGGCAAGGATTTGGCTGCCTCCAGCGATCAGGATTTGGGCAAGCTTGTTTCGGAATGCGACGCCATGCTGGCTCGCCATTCGGACAATCGCGCGGCGCTGCGAGCCATTCTGCAATCCGCCGAGGCCGACCACATCAAGGTTGCGGCCTACGATTCTTCGGAGACGCACTTCGTTGCAGGGTCGCTGACCTATTCTGAAAATCTCTACGACCTCATCGTTTTTCTGACGGTAGCGCGTGGCGCGGCCGATTTTTTCGAGGCGGATGGTCGAGGCCTTGCGGTGGTTCACGATTACATCTGGGGCGAGGAAGGCGAACGGGAAACCGTTGCTGCGCTTGGACTGGACGGAATAGGCAGATCCGAGTTTCTGGCTTCCGATGCGTTCGGTAATGCCGCTGGCGCATTCGAGCGCATGGTGGACGCGATGCTGGACGGCAAAGACGACCCGGAGTTTCACCCGCGAGAACAACTCGACCGTCTTTGAGACCAGGTCTGCGGCGACGCGCAGCAGTGGTTGTCATACTGTCTGCCTAGCGATCCCCAGGCGCAGGCAGCTCGGACCCGACACTCGCACCGCAAATTGGCGATGCTTTCATGGCTGCTAACATCAGCGCACTCGACAATTCGACGCGCACGCGGCGCATTCCGCAGGATGACGAAACTTTCCTTTGCCTTTTGGGCTGAAGCGTTCCGAACCGCCCTCGTCTGCGCGCCCTTTCGATCGCGGCCTTCGCGCGGGGCGGGGCCGGCGCCCGCAAAAAGCCAGGCATCGTTCGCCGGGCGTGGGTGCGCGCTGCGACAATCGTTTTGCGCCCTGCTGTGGGCGGGCACCATCGTGCACGCGTCTGCCGCCGCCATGACGCGCCAGGAGATCGAAGCCACGCTCGCGGCTGCCATGACCCAGGTTGTAAACCAGTACGTCGATCCCCTCGATTCACGTGTACTCGTGGTGAACGGCCTGAGCGCGCTCAAGGCGCTGCCAGACGCTCAAGATCCATCGCGCAAGGCCGCGATCGAACAGGCCGTCCTGACCGGCCATCAGACGGAAGGCATGACACCCCAGATCCGCATCCTGACCGGCGAGATCCTGCGTTTTGCCGACGGCACACCGCGCGAGATGGCGCTGGACGCGGCCCTGCGCGGCATGATGGCGGGTCTGGACCCCTACAGCCGCGTCGCGACGCCCGCTGAACTGGCAGCCCCGCCGGCATCCGTCGGCCTGGAGCTGTCGATCCGGGACGGTGCCCTGACCGTCGTGCGGCCCCTGCCCGGCAGCCCGGGCGAGCGCGCCGGCGTCCAGGCCGGCGACATCGTGACCCACGTGGACGGCCGTGCCACCGCGGGCCTGCCCTTGCCAGAAGCCGTTGCATTGCTGCGCGGCACGGCAGGCACCCGCGCCACGCTCACCCTGCGGCGGCCGGGTTCGGTCAGCGCGATCACGGCGCAGCCTGTGCGCGGACCCGTACAGGCGCCTCCCACGGTACGTTGGGACCTGGATGGCGCGCTTGCGGTGATCCGGATCTCCGCTTTCGACAGCCGAACGGGCCGCCAGTTGAAAGATGCGCTCGACGCAGCGTCCGCGCATGCCGAAGCGCCGCTGTCGGGACTGGTGCTGGACCTGCGCGGCAACGCCGGCGGGCTGCTCGACGCAGCCGAACAAGTCGCCGGCATGGTGTTGCCCGAAGGATCCGAGGTCGGCAGCCTGCGCGGTCGCACGCCGGACAATGCGCGCACCTTGCACGCCCGCGCCCCCCTCGTGCCGCAGTTGGTTCCGGTAGTGGTGCTGATCGATCACCGAACGGGCGCCGGCGCAGAGATCGTGGCGGCCGCACTGCAGGACCACGGCCGTGCCTTGCTGATCGGCACGGCAACCCTGGGTGCGGGCACGATCCAGACCGTGCGCGCCCTGCCCGGCGACCAGCGCGCGTTGGTGATCACCACCGCCCGCGTCCACCGCGCCGATGGCGCGCGGTTGGACTCGGTGGGGGTGGCGCCAGACATGCTTCTGGACAAGACCGGCCGGCGGGTCACACTGCGCGCCGAGATTGCGGCCGATTTCAACGGCGCTTTGGCGCAACGGGTGCGCGCGG
Organism: Achromobacter mucicolens; assembly: GCF_029866465.1. Taxonomy (NCBI): domain Bacteria; kingdom Pseudomonadati; phylum Pseudomonadota; class Betaproteobacteria; order Burkholderiales; family Alcaligenaceae; genus Achromobacter; species Achromobacter mucicolens. The sequence goes on from NZ_CP123364.1 coordinate 3,936,376, forward strand.
CGGTGGCCTCCGCGCCTGGAGGTGCCGACACGGCGTTGCTGGCGGCGCTGACGGCCCTGACGGCAGCCACGACCGGAGATTGAGGTTGGCGTCGCCTCAACAAAGATTCAAGGAGCGATTCAATGAATACCGGCCAGATTCCATCAGACTATGTGCCGCTTTCGGTAACGGGCCTGCCTACGCTCTATGGGCCGAAAAGCGCGTGGTGCGTCTGGATCACCGCGTTGCCACTGCCCGCAACGTCGCGATTGCGCGGCGCCGATGCCCTTCCCGCTTCAAAGGGCTACGCGCGCGACGACGCGATCGCACAAGCCGGGGAGGTCATCGCTTTGTTTGAAAATGACGATGGCTCCGGTGAAGCGCCGGCGTCAATGATGATCGAGGCGGCGCGCTGGCTGCTGGACCATGACGAGGCGTTCTACCAGGCGGTGATGAAGGCGATGCTGGCGGATCTGCCGCGCCTGCGCGCCGAGCAGGATGGCATCGTTTTGGACGATGATGCCTTCCGCCTGCCGCAGCACTGGGATGGCCCAGCCTTGCTGAAACTGATCCGTCTGAACAACATCACGCTCCATCCTGTCGCAGGCGGGCCTTATATCGGCCTGGACTTCCGCTGCGCCTGGGAGGAGGAACACGGTTACGGATTGATGATGGCCGGCACCACCGTCATCGAGTCTGGAGGGGCCGACGTCGGCACCTTGTCATGGATTGCGGCGCGGCACGCAAAGTCCCGGGGCTCGGAACCATAGCGCCGTGCAAAGAATGATCTATTGAGTCGGCAGCAAATCGCCAACCGATGCCGCCACCCGCAATGCGGGGTGCGAGCATCATGCGACATCCGCCACGATTTCCCCCCTCGCGGTTGCGGTCGAGATAGCTTTCGTAGGCAACTTCCGCGGATCGCAGGTCGAACCGCCGGGGAGCGAGATACGGCATGAGCTTGCCGGCTTCGACCAGCCATGTGGCCTCGCGGAACGACTGCGGCGCCAACGCATGCGTGCCCCACCCCAACGCGCTGAAGCTTCATGTGAGGGAGCAGCTTGCACACTGTGCGGCTGATCTGGGCATCGCGGCTAACGAGATGACTGGAATCAATCTCTCTCGAGAAATGCTTGCCAACGAGACTGCTCTCCCCTGACGAAATTCTCGTAGTATGGGCCGCTTCGAAAATCGGGCCGAACACCCAGCGCGGCGAAAGTCCGATTCAGTTCGTCGGACTGCAGAACTTCCGCGATCGCGCCTGACAGCCGCTCAAGGACGCTGGCCGGCAATGATGGCGGCGCCACCAGGCAGTATCCCCCGTCAGTCGCAAGATCCGGCAAGCCGGCCTCAGCCGCGCTCGGCACTTCGTTCAACAAAGAGCAACGCTCATCGCCGGTCGTGAGCAGCGCAAATGCCTTTCCGGCTCGCACCAGCGGAAGCACGCCGGCCGGCTCCCCGAAGACCATGTCAAGTTTGCCTTTGGCGAGGTCGTCCAGCGCCGGTGCCAGCCCGTCATAGGATTTATGTGTCAGCTCGATGCCGGTCAAGCGCCCCAGAAGTTCGGCAAGCATCCGGCTCGAACCCGTTCCCGCCGCGCCAACAACGAAACGCTTAGGATGCAGTCGGGCAAGGGCACACAACTGCGCAAAATCGCGGGCGGCGGTATGTGCCCCTACCACCAGCACGGCAGCCACACGCACCAGACCGCTGAGAAACGTGAGGTCCTCGAAGACGTCGAACAACGGTTGCCGCCCACTGGCTGGCGTAAATACGGTCGCACCATTGCCCGCGATACCGATGGTGTAGCCGTCCGCCCGCGAGCGCGTGACGGCGTGAACGCCTTGCGCGCCACCCAAGCCGACCGTGTTGGTCACCACCACATCCTTGCCCAGGCGCGCAGCCAGCAGCTTGGCGAACGCTCTGCCGTAGCTATCCACCGGTCCTCGCTTCGGAAACGGAACGAGGACAGTGAGCGGCCGCGGCACGCCTCGCGTACCGCCTTGCGCCCGAGCAAGAATGATGTCGTGTACCGCGCGTGCATCCTCGGACAAGTCCTCATGCCGGCGACTGAACAGTGACACGTCACGCAAGACGTCCGGCTCCAGGCTGACCGAGCGCAATTGCTTCATTGAGAACGTCGGCACACAACTGGCCGGAAGCAGTGCCACGCCCAACCGCTCCTTCACCATTTCAAACGCGGTCGAGGCCGACGCGACTTCCTGCAATACGTCGACCGAGACACCGTGCGCGACCAGCACACGGTCCAGCCCCCGGCGTCCGCCGTTCGCCGCGTCAAGCACGATCAGACGCTCAAGGGCAAGATGTCCAATCGAGACCTTGTCACGACGGGCAAATGGATGATCGCCGCGGCAGACCAGCACGAAGCGATCCTTTAGCAACGAGGTGCGCTGCAACTCACACGGCCCAAAATCACCGACTGCCAACGCAAAATCCACCGTCCCTTGCCTGACGGATGCCAGCGCGGCGTCTTGCGCCTGCTCTTTCAATTGCACCGCAACGCCAGGGAATTGCCGTGCGACGTCTGCCAGACAGCGCGGCAATAGCCTGCCGGACAGCGAAGGCGTAGCGGCCACACGCACCACGTGCAGCAGGCGCTCACCAGCCTGCTGCGCTTGTGTCAGGACGTCTTCCAGCGTCTTCAGCGCGTCCCGCAACGGCAAGACCAGTTGTTCGCCAGCCTGCGTCAGCACGACATGGCGCGTAGTCCTTTGCAGCAGCGACACCCCAAGCGCCTGCTCGACGGCCCGGATGCTCTGGCTGACTGCCGGCTGGGACAACCCCACTACCCGCGCCGCAGCGCTGAAACTGCCCGTCTCGGCTACCGCGAGCAAGACCCGCAACTGACGCAAAGTGACATGCATGGCGCGATATTTATAAGTGGAACTTATGAGTCTAGCCGAAGAATTCATTTATCTCGCGCCCGGGCAACGGATTCAATTCAGTACTTTCCCGAAGGATCGAAGCATGGAAAAGCGTTCTATTGACCTGCGACCCATCCCGCCAACGCGGGTCTGCGTCATCGGCGCGGGCGCCATCGGCGGCTTTCTTGGCGTTCAAATGGCGCGCTCCGGTGTGGATGTCCGCGTCTTCGCACGTGGCCAGACCCTGGCCGCCATCAGGCAGCACGGCTGGCGGCTCGATATCGGTGGCCAGCGTATTGGCGCAAGCGTTCTCGCCTTCGACACCGAGATCGGCAGCGGATTCGAGCAGGATGATCCATGGATGCCGGACGTCGTCCTGTTGGCCGTCAAAGCCCATTCCCTGCCATCGCTGGCCCCGCTGCTCGCGCGCCTGGTCGGCCCGGAAACCATCGTCGTGCCAGCGATAAATGGTGTTCCGTGGTGGTTTGGTGCGGGCAAATCTTCGCTGGCAGCGCCGCTGACCAGCACGGATCCGCATGGCGAACTCGGCCACGCGGTTCCGCCAGATCGGATCATCGGCGCGGTCGTGTACCCGTCCTGTTCCAGTCCCGAGCCCGGCATCACCCGGCACGGTGCGGGTTCTCGGCTGGTTTTCGGCAATGTCGTGCAAACTGCCGACAAAGAACGGCTATCGCAGTGGGTGACGCTGCTACGTCATTGCGGGCTGGACGCCCATACGACGGAAGACATCCGCACGGAAGTCTGGAGCAAACTGCTCGGCAACGCATGCTTCAACCCCGTCAGCTTACTGACCGATTCCGCTACCGACGTCATGATCGACGATCCAGGCGTACGTGGCGTCTTCACGCAGATGATGTGCGAGTTACTGGCGCTTGGGCGGAGCCTGGGTATCGCACCGGCGGTGTCGCCCGCGGAACGTATCGCAACGACGAGGCGCCTTGGCCACGTCAAAACGTCCATGCTTCAGGACGCCGAGGCAGGACGTCCAGTCGAACTGGCTGCCATTCTGGGCGCGGCGATCGAGTTGGCCGCGCAGACTGGCGTGGACATGCCCCACTGCCGCACGGTTCACGCATTGGCGGCGCTTCGAGCCCGGTCGCTGGCCGCGGCATCCAACACGGAGACGCCCCATGGCAATTTCCGCTGAACTGATCGCCGCCGTGTGCGCGCAACTGTATGACCGATCCCTGCGCGGCATTCCTGATGACACCCGCCTGGCGCTCGCGCAAGCGGAACAACGCGAATCAGATCAAACCGCCAGGCACACGTTGCGGATCATGCTGCAGAGCGCCGATGCAGCCAAACAATCCAATCATTTCGTCTGCTCCGACGCAGGGATACCCGTCTACTTCGTGCGCGTGGGTACGCAGGCAAAGTTGGATGGCGACCTGCGCCGGGCGATCGTCGACGGTTACGAAGCGCTGGTGGACACCATCAACCCGCCACTGCTTCCCCATGTCACCCATCCGCTGACACTGCAGCGCGGCCACACCGGGCCGGGCATGCCCATCATTACGTTCGACGTCGTCGACGGCAGCGATTGCCTGGACATCACCTGCAGTCCCAAGGCACTCGGCTCCGGGCGGTGGGCAGCGCTAAAGATATTCAGTTTTCCCGACCAGGCGACCATCGAAGCCTTCATCATGGAGGCCGTGATGGAAGCCGGTACTCAGCCCTGCCCGCCAGTGGTTGTGGGCGTGGGGATTGGGGGAACCTTTGACTACGCCGCCAAATTGGCCAAGGAAGCCACGCTGCGTCCGATCGGACAGGTTCATCCCGAGCCATTCGTGGCGGACATGGAGCGCCGGCTGGCAGCGGCAGTGAACCAGACCGGGTTTGGCCCCATGGGTACGGGCGGAACGAGCACAGCCTATGCCGTGCACGTCAACTACGCTGCCGGGCACGGATTTATCCCAGTAGCGGTCGCCTTTAATTGCTGGATAAACCGCCGCACCCGGGCTCGCCTGCATAACGACGGTCGCGTTGAGGTGATCGAATGACGCCATCCCTGCACCGATTGCGCTTCCCGCTTTCCGCCGAGGCCGCGCTCAAGCTTCGCGCAGGCGACCTTGTGGTGCTGGACGGAGAAATTCTGGTAACGGCTGGGCTGCCCACTCATCAACGGCTACTGCGCGCGCTGGAGGGGCATGAACCGCTGCCGCTGGCGATGAAGGATCAAAGCCTGTTCCATATCGGCAGTTACAGCGAACAACGCGGCCACCATTTCGACGTGCGTTACATCAACCCGACGACCAGCACCCGCTTCAACCCCTACATGCCCACGCTGATCCGGGAATTGGGCCTGCACGCCGTCGGCGGCAAGGGCGGCCTCGATTCCGCGAGTGTCCAGGCGCTGCGGCAAACGGGCGGCGTCTACCTGTCATTCCTCGGCGGCGGGTGCACGCCGCTCACCCAGGCCGTAAAGGAAGTGCTCGAAGTGGGATGGCCGGACATGCTGACCCATTACCGCATCGTGCGCCTGCGCGTCGAAGGGCTGGGGCCGACCACGGTGGGGATCGACGCCCACGGCAACAGTCTGTACGAGGATGTCCGCCGCAGCGCTCGGCAGAGACTTCCCGACATCCTGGCGGAGCTGGCGCGCATGCGCAAGCCGCCCGAAAGCTAAATCAGCAAGGACCTGGCTGCCGGCGTCACGGCGGCCAAATAGATCAATAACAGGAGACAACATGACAAATCCCCGGATTCCAGCTCGGCGCCGCGCCGTCTCGGCCATATTGGCCAGTCTGATCGCCTGCGGCGGACTGCTGCTCTCTTCGCCTGCTCAAGCCCAACCGGCGTCTTGGCCAAGACAACCGATTCGTTTGATCGTCCCGTTCGCGCCGGGAGGCCCCGCCGACGCGCTGGCCCGCTTTATCGCCGCGCGCCTGGGCCCCGAGCTGGGACAGACGGTGATCGTGGAGAATCGCGCCGGCGCGGGCGGCACACTTGGAGCCGCCGAAGTGGCCAAGGCCTCCGACGGCCACACCATCCTCTTCTCGTCGACGGGCGCACTGGTGATCATTCCCGCCATCACGAAGAACGTGAGCTACAACCCAGACCGGGATCTCGTCGCCATCGGCTTGGCGGTGAACACGCCGCAGGTCGTGGTGGTGGCCTCCAAAAGCCCCTACACATCGCTTTCAAGCCTGCTCAGGGCAGCCAAGGCAAAGCCCGATACGCTGAACTTCGCGTCGGCGGGCAATGGCACCACCACGCAACTCGGCGCGGAATTGCTTAAGCGTTCCGCGGGCGTGTCCATCACACATATCCCCTACCGTGGCGCCGCGCCCGCCATTGCCGACGTAATCGGCGGCACCGTGGACATGATGGTCGCGGACGCGCCCGCCGTGTCCGCCTTCATTGCCGACGACCGGTTACGCGCTCTGGCGGTCACATCCTCCAATCGCATCTCCACTCTGCCTCAGATACCCACTACGGCCGAGGAAAGCCTGCCAGATGTGATCAGTGGGACTTGGTACGGCATCATGGGGCCCGCCAAGCTGCCCCGAGATGTGGTGGAGAAGATCAACGCCGCGCTGGGCCGCGTGTTGCGCACACCCGAGGTCGACGCGTTTATCAAAGGACAAGGCGCCGATCCGATGGGAGGCACGCCCGAGGAGTTCGCCATCTTCATTCGGAACGAGAGCCAGAAATGGGGCAAGCTGGCGCAGCAGGCCGGCGTGCGGATGGACTAACAAGGCGGACGCAGACGCGGTAAGGCGTTGGAGGGGCAGCTCATTCCGGCTCGATTCCAGCCGCCTTGATGACATTGCCCCATTTTTGAATCTCTGCAGCCTGAAACTGTCTCAACCCGTCGGGGGTCGTCGTCCACGCCTGGGTTGCCGAGTTCCGAAAGAACGTCTGCGCGCCGTCGCTGCCGACCGCCTTGACCAGTAGCTGTCTAAGCGTCGCTGCCACCGGCGCGGGTGTGCCGGCCGGTACGTAGGCGGCGAACCAATAGCCCATGTCATAGCCTTTGATGCCGGCCTCGTTCAGGGTGGGCAACTCTGGAAGCTGAGGCAGGCGTTCAAGGGTTGACGCGCCGAGCGGACGCAGTTTGCCAGCTTCGATCTGCGACAAGCCCGTCACGGTGTCAATCACCATCATGTCGATGTGACCACCCAGCAGATCGTTGAGCGCATTGGGATTGCTGTTGTAGCCGACCCAGACGATATCGGTGCCGGTCAGTTGCTTGAGCATTTCGCCAGCCATGCGGCTGGACGAATTTCCGCTGCCGAAGCTCAACTTTCCTGGGGCTTGCCGTGCCGCGCGAATCAACTCATCGGCGGTGCGATACGGAGAATCGACTTTCACCACCAGAATCTGGCCGCCGCGTCCCAATCCTGTCAACGGCGTGAAATCCCCCACCGGGTCATAGGGGAGCTTCTTGAAAAGGTGCGGATTGGCGGCTTGCGTCGTATTGCTGGTGATTAACACCGTATAGCCGTCGGGGGCAGCTCGGGCAACATGCTGCGCGGCGATCATGCCGCTCGCGCCAGGTCGGTTCTCCACGACGACAGCCTGCCCCGTTTGTTGCGTCAGCGACGCTGACAATGCGCGTGCCAGCAAATCGGTCGCGCTGCCCGCGCCGAAGGGCACGACAAACGTCAGGGGCTTCGCAGGGTAATCAGCCGCTTGCGCCGATACGGCCCAGGCCATACCAAGGGCGGCCGACAACGACGCCGCCACGCGGATCATAAAAGCAGTGATGCGGATCATGATTTTTGTCTCCTGTGATTTGTCCGTGCCGGCGTCGAGGACCCGCACGTTGTGTATGCCACCGCCCGCGGTTGCGCTGTCAACGCACTCCAGCGGGTTGAGCCTGGAGATCGCGTCGGGCGCGTTTTGCCAGAAACTCGCGCACCACGGTCTTGTGTTCATCGCCGCAGAGCAAAATCGCTTGCATGGCGGCAGCAGCCTCCAGCGCCATCGGCAAGGTGGATTCGGCGGCATCCAATACCAGGCGCTTGGCCATGCGCAAGGCATGGGGGGGGTTCGATGCAATGCGGCGACCCAACGCGGCGCTTGTCTCGTCCAGCTCTTCCGGTGCCACGACACGGGAAACCATGCCTAATTGCAGCGCGGTCTGGGCATCGATGAACTCGCTGGTCAGTGTCAGCTCCAACGCCTTCGCCCTCCCCACGATGCGCGTCAAGAACCAGGCGCCGCCGATTCCGGAAACCAGGCCGAGCCGCAGGAAGCTCTCGGCAAACGTCGCGCGTTCGCTGGCCACACGCAGGTCGCACATGAGCGCCAAGTCGCAGCCGGCTCCGACCGCGGCGCCATTGACCGCGGCAATGGACGGCACCTGCAGTGCTTGCATTGCATGCGTGATTCGGTGCAGCGTCGATTTCAGCCGGGCGCGTAGCTCTGTGACCGACCCCTGCATCAAGTCGGATCCTCGAGCCATGTCTTTCACATTGCCGCCCGTGCAGAAGTACTTGCCATTGGCGCGCAGCAATACGCAATGAACGTCTGGCAGCGTATTGGCCTGCTCCAGTGCCTCGGCAAGGGCCTCAGCCATGCGCACCGACATGACATTGCCTGAATCCGGGTCATTCAGGCTCAATGTGAGAACGCCGTCGGCGACATCTTGCCGGATCAGCACATCACCCGGGACGCAGGCACTTCCCGAGACGCTGGATTCATTGGTTTTCATCGGTGTCTCCTTGGCTTATGTAGAAAATCGTTCGTGCTTACCCAGCACGCCGCTACTGAACATGGCGTCTATCTCGGCTGTGTCATAGCCGCATTCGTTCAAGATTTGGCGGCTGTGCTGGCCCAGCGTTGGCGCGGCCGTGATGGGGTCATGCGCGCTTGCTGCGTGAGCAGGCCCGGGCGCAAAGCCCGGCACGCGCACTTTTCCAGCAACAGGATGGTCAACCCAACTGTCGATTCCGCTAGCGGCGTATTCCTGCGAGCGGACGACATCGTCGTAGTTCGCTACCGGCGCACACAGGATGTCCAGTCCGGACAGCCGACTTACCCACGCTTCGGTGGCACGCTGCCGAAACAACGGCGTCAGTACCCGGCGCAGTTCTTCGCGATGCGCGACACGGCACTCATTACTGGCAAAGCGCGGATCATGTTCCAGCTCGCCCGCCCCCAAGGCGGCGCACAGCGCCTGCCAGCGCTGGGGATGGTAGGCGGCCACCATGATCCATCCGTCGAGGGTCTGGTAGGCTTCATTGGGTGCGGCGTAGGGAGCGGCGCTGCCAGCCTTGGCGGGTACAGCGTCCGAGGCGAAGAACGATGCGTACCCGATCTGCTGCAGCATCAGCGTCGCGTTGTAGAGGCTGATGTCCAGGTATTCGCCTTGGCCGCTGCGCTGTGCCGCGTTACACGCCGCCAGAATCGCAATCGTCGCGATATAGGCAGTGACCATGTCGGCGACGGGCGTTGCGACTTTAACCGGCTCTCCGCCCGCGATGCCCAAGGTGCTCATCAAGCCGCTGGCGGCCTGGATGATGCCATCCACACCAGGCCGGCCTCGCAGCGGGCCGCTTTGGCCATACGCGGAGATCGAGCAGTACACCAATCCGCGGTGGCTGTCGGCCAGCGTGTCGTAGTCCAGCCCAAACGATTGCATGACGCCCGGCCGGTAGTTTTCGACCACCACGTCCGCACGGTTGATCAAGCGACGGGCGACTTCTCGGCCGCCGTCGGACTTCAGATCCAGCGCCATGCCGCGCTTGTTGCGATTCACGCTCAAATAGACGGCGCTTTCTCCCGCGATCCAGGGAGGCCCGATCTGCCGCCCGAGTTCCCCGCCCGGCGGCTCGATTTTGATTACTTCCGCACCCATATCTGCGAGCATCATGGTGCAGACGGGCCCCGCGAGTACGTGCGAGAAATCCACGACTCGCACACCTTGCAAGCTGCGTTTGAACATATCCTGGCTCCTGCGCGACACGGCCTGATAGGTGGTCGTGATCACTTGTCATGCGGGCAGAATAGGCAGGGCCGATCTAGCCGGCAAACGACTTTATCGGCAGGACGCTTTGACTTTTTGTAAAGAGGTCAGTGCAGGCGCGCGCGGTTCAGAGGGCGACGAGGGTGACCAGCCAATCGCGGAATAGACGCAACGCCCTGGATTGGGGCTTGCCCGTAGGCCACGCGAAGTAATACGTGTAATCCTCACGATCCAGCATGCGATCCAACGGCGCCACCAAGGTCCCGTCCGCCAGCTCTTTCTCGATCAGGGCCTTTTGGGCAATGGCAACGCCATGACCTTCAATGGCTGCCTGATAGGCAAGCAAGGAGGTTTCGTACTTCATGCCTTGCGCGGGGTTCACGTTGCGCAAACCTGCGGCACGCAGCCATAGCATCCAATCGTCGGGCCGGGCCATCGAATGCAGCAAGGTTTGCGTCGCCAGTTGTTTCCTTTGCGACAGCCGAAGCGTGGGGGCCACCACAGCAATCAACTCGTTGCGCACAAGCTGCAGGGTGCGCATCCCCGGCCAGCGGCCATCGCCCAGCTGTATGCCTGCGTCGATGTCTTCGCGCTGGAAATCCAGTGGTGCGAACGACGTCATGACTTGAACGTCGATGTCTTTATGCTTCTGATGAAAACTCGCCAGTCGCGGGATGAGCCATCGTACGGCAAAGGTGGCGGGCGACCTGATACGCAAGGTGTCCCGGCCCACTTTGCTGCCGGAAACCGCCTGCGTGGCTTCGCGCAGGGTTGCGAACAACGGAATCAAGTCCGACAGGTAACGTGCGCCCGCCGGCGTCAACTCCAGGCGGCCGCGTATGCGTAAAAGCAGCGGCGTGCCCAGATAGCTTTCCAGCGCACGCACCTGCCTGCTGACCGCCGCAGGCGTCACGCACAATTCATCGGCTGCCTTGGAAACGCTAAGCAGGCGTCCAGTGGCTTCGAACGCTCGGGCGGGATTCAGTGGCGGAAGTAGATCGCGGCGGGCCATGGCAGTAAGAGTCTTACGTTGACGCGACGATACACGAACCAACGCAACGAGTATGCGGGATGACTTGAACAAGCGTCGCCCTCAAGGCGTCGTTCAGGGCGTTGCTCGAGGAAATCGGTCGTTCGCTTGGAAATGCCAGCGTCGTCGCGTTCAGCCCGGCCCGTCGCTCGCCGCAGCCAGCAAGGGCACGATGATGTCGCTGATCGGCGTGGATAGGCCATGGGCCTGTGCACGACGCGAGATCACGCCGTTTCGTATATCCCATTCCAGTGGCCGGCCGGCTTCGCGGTCCGTCAGGATGGACGTGCTCAGGTCGGGGGAAGCGGCCTGAAACTTGGCGAGGATTTCCTGCGGGACCTCGTCTCCAAGTTTTGCGCCTTCCGCGCGCGCGACAGACAGGCACTCTTGCAAATACGCCAAGGAGAGCTTGGCGATGTCCGGCCGCGCAAACATGCCCGCGCGGCGATGCGTGAGGGCCATGAGGCCAGCGACTGCGTTTTGCAGCAGCTTGCGCCAAGCCACAGACTGGAAATCTTCGGTGATTTCCACCGCACACTGAGTCCCCTGCAGCGCCTCGGCAACCACGTGAGCTGCCGGCATGTCGGGCAGGCTCAGGCGCGCATTCCCGCGCAAACGCACCGAGCCGTCGGCTTGCGCCTGCGCGGGGAACCACACGACAGCGGGGATGATCCGCGCGGGCGGCGCATGCGTTGCAACCGCTTCCAATTGCTCGACGCCATTCTGCAACGCGCAGACCACGGTATCCGGCCGGCACAATGCCGCGAGCCATCCCGATGCAGCCTCGGTCTGCGTCGCCTTGACCGCGAGGAAAACGAGGTCCATCTTGCGGCCGGCCTGGTCCGGATCCGTCAGCACAGGGCCGGGAACGTCGACGCGGCGATCGCCATCCAGGAGCGTCAGCCGGTCCCGGGGCGTGCGGCCGCACAAGAGCGGTGTGCGGCCGGCCTGATGCAGCGCGGCGGCAACCGTGGTGCCGATGGCGCCTGGACCAACGATGGCGATTGCGGTCTCTGTTTCGGGTGTCATGGCATGGCCTCCTTAATGGCTTGCAAACGACACCTTAAAGCGAAAACGTTGTCTGCCGCCTGAAGGCAAGCGTGCTTGCCAAGGCTGCTTGCGTCCCGTTCCAGCATGATGTGGCAGGTCTGCCATTGGCTTGGCGCAGCTTCAATGCCGGATTTCCGCCAGGAATTTCTGCGCCCGGGCCGTCTGCGGCCGGTTGAAGAACGCGTCCGGGGTGCCGGTTTCGACGATGCGGCCGGCGTCCATGAACCAGACGCGATCGGCAACTTCCCGGGCGAAGCCCATCTCGTGCGTCACGCAGACCATCGTCATGCCGTCCTTTGCCAAGCCCTTCATCACCTGCAGCACTTCACCCACCATTTCCGGGTCGAGCGCGCTGGTGGGCTCGTCAAACAGCATGACGGGCGGGCTCATGGCCAGGGCGCGCGCAATGGCGACGCGCTGCTGCTGGCCGCCGGACAATTGCGCGGGGAAGGCATCGGCCTTGTGCGCAAGGCCAACGCGTTCCAGCAGTTGCATCGCACGCTCGCGCGCTTCTGGGCGGCGGGCGCGCTTCAGTTGCAGCGGCGCCAGCATCAGGTTTTCCATCACGGACAGATGCGGGAAGAGATTGAACTGCTGGAACACAAAGCCGATATGGCTGCGCAGTGCGTCCAGATGCACGTCCTTGCCGTAGATGTCCTTGCCGTCGACTTCGATCACCCCTTTCTGGATGGGCTCCAGCCGATTGACGGTGCGGATCAGCGTGGACTTGCCGGACCCGGAGGGTCCGCACACCACGACGACCTCGCCCCGGGCGACCTGCGCGGTCACGTCGGCCAGCGCCTGATAATCGCCATACCACTTCTGCACTTCGGAAAATCGGATCATGTGGGCACCACTTTCTGGGTAGGCGCAGGTCCGGCGCGCCGGCGGCCGATGCGGCGTTCGGTCAGGAGCACCAATAGACTCAGGCCAAAATTCAGGACGAAATAGGTCAGCGCAAGCAGCCCGAAGACTTCAAAGGGCTTGGTCAGCAGGACGCTGTTGATCTGGTTGGCGGCGTAGGTCAGCTCTTGCACGCTGATCACGTAGGCCAACGAGGTCTCCTTTACCGTGGACACGAACTGGCTCAGCATGCTGGGCAGCATGTTGTAGAGCGCCTGCGGCAGAATCACCCGGCGCATCGTCTGCATGTAGGACAAGCCCAGCGCGCGGCTGGCTTCCTGCTGGCCGGGCGGCAGCGCCTGAATGCCGGCGCGGATGATCTCGGCCAGATAGGCGCTTTCGTAGCAGACCAGCGCGACCACCATGGTGGTCGTGCCCGCCACGGGACGGCCGATGATCAGAGGCACGAAGAAATACGCCCAGAAGATGAACATCAGCAGCGGCAGGCCGCGCACCAGGTAGACCACGGCCGACGAAGGCCAATAAAAGATGCGATAGGGGCTGATGCGGCCCAGCGCCAGCAGCACCCCGCACGGCAGCGCCAAGGCAAGACTGATCGCGGCCAGGCCCAGCGTGGCCACCAGTCCGCCGATAGGTCCATGCGGATATTGGCCGATCAGAAGCAGCAGCCAATTGTCTTTGAGTATGTCCCACATGTCAGCGGACTCCCAGCGGACGATAGCGTCGTTGCAGCATTGCGCCCCCGCCCATGATGACGAACGAGAGCACGAGGTAGATCACCGTCACGACCGCGTAGGCCTCGAACGTGCGGAACGTGTTGTTCTCGATCTCGCGTGCGGCCGCCGTCAGCTCGGTGACGCCGATGGCCATCGCCAGGCTGGTGTTCTTGAGCAGCAGCAGGGTCTGATTCAAGAGCGGCGGAATGGCGATGCGAAAAGCCTGAGGCAGCACGACTTTGCGCATGGTCTTCAGAAAACTCAGGCCCAGCGCGCGCGCGGCCTCGACCTGGCCGGGCGGAATGCCGCGCACCGCACTGCGCAGGTCTTCGCAGACATACGCGGACATCACCAGCCCTATCGCGATGCACGACAGGATGAATTCGCTGCCGTGGCTGTTGAGCCAGTCCGTGACGGGGGCCGGCAGCAAGGCCGGCACACCGAAATACCAGAACAGGATGTGCACCAGCATGGGCACGTTGCGGTGGAACGCGACGTACGTCGCGATCAATCCATTGGCAATGGGCGAGCCCGTCAGGCGGATCACCGCCAACAGGCTGCCCACAAAGAACGCCAGGATCCAGGCAAGCCCGGCCAGCGCCAGGGTGGTGATCAACCCCCTGAGCAGCCAGTCCGGATACTCGCCCTGAAAAATGGCGCCAAAGTCGAAGATGTAGTGCATCGAACCAGGCTCCAGGACGCTTGGTGCGTCAACCCTTGATTTCTTCGATGCGGAAGTCGCGCTTGATGTTGAATTGCGTGCCGGGGCCGAACCACTTGTCGAAGGTCTTGGCGGCCTGTCCGGACGCCTCCATGCCGTCCAGCACCTTGTTCACCTGGTTCAGCATCGCCGTGTCGCCCTTGCGCACACCGACACCCCACGGTTCGATGAACAGCGCCGGCTCCAGGATCTTGACGGGCACCGCGCTGGATGCGGCCTGGTGTTGCAGCTTGACCAGCATCAGTTCGGACCCGACAAAGCCGCTCACCTTGCCCTGCTGCAGCGCCAGGAACGCACCGCTGGGATCCTTGAACGTCACGGGATCGACGTTCGGGATGTTCTTGCGCGCGCCTTGCTCCGAGGACGATCCACGCACCGCGCTGACCCGCTTGCCCGCCAGATCGGCCGGCGCCTTCAGGTCCTTGTCCGACTCGCGCGACAGGATCTTCTGCGGGCTCACGAAGTGCTGGTGCGAGTAATCGATCTGCTTGGCGCGTTCGGGCGACCACCCCAGGTTGGCGGCCACGACGTCCACACGGCCGGCAATCAGCTCGGGGATGCGGGCCTCGACGGCGATCAGCTTGAGCTCCAGCGGCACGCCCAGGCTGTCGGCCAGCGCCTGGCAGACATCCACTTCGTAGCCGACGATGCCGCGCGTCTTGGGATCCTGGAAGCTGAACGGCTCGGCCGTGCCCATGGTGCCGCAGATGAATTTGCCGCGGGCCTTGATGTCCTGCAGCGTGTCGGCATTGGCGGCGGGCGCCAGCGTGGCCGCCAGGCCGACAATGGCAACGAAGGAGGAGATGAACGTCTTCATGGGATTCCCTTGATGTGTAGGTATGGGTGCTACTTAAAAATCCGATATCAGGCCAGCCGGGCGCAGGCTTCGCGGATGCGGCGGCAGCCTTCTTCGATGTTTTCCATCGACGTCGCGAAACTGAGCCGCAGGTAAGGCGACAGTCCATAGGCCGCGCCGTCCAGGCCCGCGACGCCGGCCTCGTCCAGCAGGAACATCACCACGTCCAGGTCGCTTTCCAGCTTGCGGCCGTTGGGCGTCGTCTTGCCGAGCAGGCCTTCGACCGACGGATACACGTAGAACGCGCCTTGGGGAACCGGGCAACGGATGCCAGGCACCTCGTTGAGCAGCGCCACGATGCGGTCGCGCCGGTCGTGGAACAGGGCCGCGGCATCGCGCACGCATTGCTGGTCGGCCGTCAGCGCGACCCGCGCGGCCGACTGGCTGATGGCGCTGACGCAGCTGGTGCTCTGCGAAATCAGGGTGGCCATGGCTTTGATCAACGCCTTCGGACCGCCTGCGTACCCCAGGCGCCAGCCCGTCATTGCATAGGCTTTGGAGACGCCGTTGATCGTCAACGTGCGCGCGGCCAACGCCGGCTCGACGGCCGCGGGCGACGCGTGGCCCTCGCCGCCATAGGCCAGGTGCTCGTAGATTTCGTCGGTGAGGAGCCAGACCTGCGGATGACGCGCCAGCACCTGCGCCAAAGCGCGCAGCTCGTCGGCGCCGTACATCGCGCCGGTCGGATTGCTGGGCGTGTTCAACAGCAGCCACTTGGTGCGCGGCGTGATGGCGCGCTCGAGCGCGTCGGGGGTCAGCTTGAATCCGTCGGCCTCCGTGCAGGCCACCACGACCGGCGTGCCGTCGTTGACCAGGACCATATCGGGATAGGACACCCAGTACGGCGCCGGAATGATGACTTGGTCGCCGGCCTGCACGGTGGCGGCCAGCGCGGTGAAGATCAATTGCTTGGCGCCCACGCCGACGATCAGTTCATCCAGGCCGTAGTCCAGTCCGTTCTCGTGGCGGAACTTGGCGCGCACCGCTTCAAGCAGGGGCTTGGCGCCGACCGACGCGGTGTAGCGGATGTCGCCGCTGTTCAGCGCGTCGATGCCGGCCTGCACGATGTGGGCAGGTGTGGGCAGATCCGGCTCGCCCACCGTGAAATCGATGATGTCGCGGCCCTGAGCGCGTAGTTGATCCACGCGGCTCTTGGCCATCATGCTGGGCGAAGGCTTGATGGCGCGCGCGCGTTCGGCCAGGAATTCGGGGGTGACGGCGTTCATGCCAGCCCCTTTGCCGCAAACGCGGCCTGCATCCAGCTCTGCGTTTTCTCGCCGGTGGCGATTTCGGCCATGATGCGCGCTTCCTTGTCGGCGTGCGCATGGGCTGCGGCAATCAGCGCGTCGGCGTCCGACACGGCAAAGCTGACCAGCCCATCTTCGTCGCCCACCAGGATATCGCCGGGATTGATGACCTGACCGCCGATCGACACGGGCACATTGACTTCGCCGGGACCGTCTTTGTAGGGACCGCGGTGGATGTGGCCGCGCGCGTAGCAAGGGAAGCTGTCGGCTTCGAAGGCTGCCACGTCGCGGATGGCGCCGTCGACGACCACGCCCGCGCAGCCGTGGATCTGCAGATAGCGCTTCATGATCTCGCCGAGCACGGCGTTGGACAGATCGCCGCCGGCGTCCACCACCAGCACGTGGCCCGGCTGGATCTGCAGCATGGCCTTGTAGATCATGAGGTTGTCGCCGGGGCGGGTCTTGACGGTCAGCGCCGTGCCCACGAGCTTGCCCGCTCGGTTGTAGCGCCGCAGCCCGGTGATGCCCTCGCGCCGCGCAAGATTGTCGCTCAGATGCGGCGTGACGATGCCTGCAAGCGCTTGCAGGATGGCGGCGGGCGCGACGGGAGATGCCGGCAGTATGCGTGCGCCGGTGGAAATGGTAGCCATGACGATCTGCTTGTCCTGAATCGAAGGCCGCTCGATCTCCGGCTTTATGAAGCGGATCCGGTCGGCAGGAATTGAGTCAGAGCGAATGGTGCGAGCTTTTGCGATTCCGAAAAAGGGATTAAATTTCAGCGAACTTCATCACTTTTCAGAATATAGGGGTTACCCCTTAAGGGAAAATTCGGAATGAACTCTACCGATCTCATGGGCGCCGCATGCTGACTTTCAAGCAAATCGAGGCGCTGTATTGGACGGTGCGGCTAGGCACGTTTTCCGCGTCTGCGCAGAAGCTGCACACCACGCAATCGGCAATCACCAAGCGCATCCAGGAGCTGGAAGCCGATTTCGACATCGCGCTCTTTGACCGGTCGGGCCACCGCGCCGAGCTGACGGCCCGGGGGCACGAGATCTACGCGCTGGCCGAACAGATGCTGGGGCACCGCGACCGCCTGCTGGCGCGCCTGAAGGGGCAGCACACCCTGACGGGCACCTTCCGCTTCGGCATCACGGAGATCACCGCGATGACCTGGCTTCCCGCGCTCATCCGTCTGCTGCGCGCCCACTATCCCCGCATCACGCTGGAGCCGCATATCGATCTGGGCGGTGACCTGCACAAGCGGCTGCTGGCCGGGCAGCTGGACATGGCCTTTCTGCATGGCGAATTCGCCGAGCCGAACCTGCAGGTTGTGGCGTTGCAGCGCCTGGAATTTGCGTGGATGGGCAGTCCCGACCTGATCGACACGAGCCACGTCTACACCCCGGCCGACATCGCCCGCCTGCCGCTGCTGCGCCAGAGCCGCGAGTCCGGCCTGAACATGATCTATGACGAATGGCTGCGTCCCCACACGGCGCAAAGCAACATTTTCACCATCAACAGCCTGATCGCGATGGCCGGGTTGACCGCCGCGGGGTTTGGCGTGAGCTGCCTGCCGCGCGACTACTTCGCCGAGATGGTCAGCACGCGGCAGCTCGTCATTGCGCGCACCAGCGTGGCGCCGCCGCAATCGGTGTACAGCGCGATGTTCCGCCGGGACGCGGACGTGGCGTTTTGCGAGAGCGTGGCCGAACTGGCGGAAAGCTGCTGCGAATTTTCCGTGGGTTGGCGTTTACGTTGAACTGCGCGCGCAACCAGCACCTGACCAGGCCAGCCGATGATGCGGCCCGCCACGACGGCCGCCCTGGCGCGCCACGGCGCCGGGGCTGGTTGTAGAGGAATCAGGCCCCCGGCCGGATCGCAACCTTCAGCACGTTATCCCGCTGATTGGCGAACAGGTCGTACGCGTCTTCGATCTGGTCCAGCGCAAAGCGGTGCGTGACCATTTTTGCGAGATCCAGGCGGCCCGACTGCAACACGTTCATCAGCCGGCGCATGCGCTCTTTGCCGCCCGGGCAGAGCGCCGTGTTGATCTTGTGGTCGCCCAGCCCGGCGGCAAACGCGGATACCGGGATCTTCAAGTCGGCGGAATAGACGCCCAGGCTGGACAACGTGCCTCCCGGCTTCAAGACGCGCAGGGCGGATTCAAAGGTGCTTTGCTGGCCCAGCGCTTCAATGGCCGAGTCCACGCCCTTGCCGCCGGTGAGACGCAGGATTTCCTCGACGACGTCGCAATCATGGAAATTCAGGACGATATCGGCGCCCCACTGGCGAGATATTTCCAGACGCCGCGCATTGCCGTCCACGCCGATGACCGTGGTGGCGCCCAGCAACCGGGCGCCGGCCGCCGCGCACAGTCCGATCGGGCCCTGCGCAAACACGGCGACCGTGTCGCCAATGCGGATGTTGGCGTTTTCGGCGCCCTTGAACCCGGTGGACATGATGTCCGGGCACATCAGCACCTGCTCGTCGCTCAGGCCGTCTGGCACGGGCGCGAGATTGGCCTGCGCGTCGGGAACCAGCAGGTATTCGGCTTGGGCGCCATCGATCATGTTGCCGAAGCGCCACCCCGCGGTGGCGCGGTAGCCGTGACATCCACACATGCCACTGGCCACCAGATAGCTGCCGTCCTGCGAAGGCGCACCGTCCTGCGCGGCGTAGGAATTGAAATTCGGGCAGATCGCGCCGGCAATCACGCGCTGGCCCTCGGAATAACCCGTCACGGCGCTTCCCAGCTTTTCGATGACGCCGACGGGTTCATGGCCGATCGTCAGGCCCGGCTGCACCGGATACTCGCCCTTGAGAATGTGAATATCCGTGCCGCAAATGGTGGTGGTGGTGATCTTGATCAACGCGTCATTGGGCCCGACGTCCGGAATGCGCTTTTCGCGTATTTCAATGCGGCCCGGGCTGGCAAAGACGACTGCTTTCATGGTGGTATTCATGCCCTACCTCCAACTGTTGACGAGTGGTTGAACGGCCTTTGGCGCAGCCTCGCGCACAAGCAGCAAGGGGACGGCCACGCCGCGCGGCAGGTTCGGGGCCGGGCTGGACATCGGCATCCTGCGCACGTCGCGCGACCGGTGCGCCCCGATCACGATCAGATCGGCCTCCCAGGCCCGGGCCTCGGCCGCCAGGCATTCCTCGAACGAGCGTTCGCCTGCTTCGACGAGCGCGCTATCGACGGCAATGCAGTTGGCGCGCACCTTTGTTGCCGCATTGCGCAGCAGTTCGGCGGCATGCTCAAACAATAGCGCCTGAATTTCCGCCGGGAAATAGCAATTTGCGCCTGGCGCGCCGGACGACGGCTGAGGCTGGACGATACAGATCAGCCGAATGACCCCGTCATGGAGAAAGGCCAGGCGTATTGCCTCATCCAACCCCGATTCAGAGGTCGAGCTGCCGTCAATCGGTATGAGAATCCGTCTATACATGGCCGCGAGCATCAAGGGGGGAAGGGGATTGCGGTTTTTCCACGGCAGGCATCGGTTTGATCGGCGCACATGTAAACCGGGACCTTGACGAACAGCATGCCCTCGAGCGACAGGCCTCGAACCATTTCGGTTTCCGACAGGATGAAGCCCGCGATCGGTTCAACGACCAGCTCGCGCGCGGCCATGGCGGTTTCGTCCAGGATCTGGATGGTTCCGCTGGCGCCCTCTTCCCACCCCGGCCCGACCTGGAACCCGCGCAGGGCCGGGTAGGACGAAAAGACCAGGATCAGCGACTTGTCGTTCAGCCCAAGCACCGAGCCCGGCGGACTGGCGATGACGTTGTAGTAATTGCGCCCCTCGGCGGCGTCGATCAGTACACCGCGTCCATAGGCCATCCCCAGGATGCTTCCGTCGGCGTGCAAGGCGGGCACCACCAGCACGCCAAATGACCGGCCAACCAGCGCCTTGGCCGCGGGCGACAGACGATAGAGGCGCAACAGCGTGGCCTCGGCTTCCTGATCAACGCGGTTCAACAGGGCGGGCGGTACCGGCATCAATGAATCCGCCGGCTGTGCGAACGCGGGGCCAGCCGGCAGCAGGGCCAGAATCAGGTGAAGCAACACGGCGAGGACGCTTGTCTTCATGGATTTCATCTTGAACCTGTCTGGCAAGCGCTTGTTGACCAAAATCACGAATTCGACGCTGACCGGCGGCCCTTGCGCTGGGGCTTGGTCGAACGATCCTTCGCACGCGTGCCGCATCCTGGCCGGCACGCACGCCGCAATCGGAAGAGAGATTGACCGGCGTCAATCGCGTCCGCGGCAGCCGCGCGATCATGATTGCATGGCCAGGCCCCGCGGCCTGGCACGCGAAAGCGCCGGAGACACCATGAAAAACAAGCCGAGTTCCGTGGGGGGATCGGGCCATGGCCCCGCCACCGCGCGGGCTGCAGTGTGGTGCGCCGTCCTGTCGGCGATGATGACCAGCCCGGTACCGGCCCAGGTCACGCCGCAGGACGTCATGCAGACCTTTGCGCTGCGCGTTGCGCCCGCGCTGACGGTTCCGGCCGACGAGCAGATCCGCTATGCAAGCCTGGCGCTGGGGATGCTCAAGGAAGCGGGGCTCGGCCTGTTGGGCCCGCAGTACGCCCTCGTGGTCGACCGCAATCCCAAGGTGCAGGCGGTCTTCCTCTTTTGGCTGCCCGCCATCGGCATGCCCGTCCATGTGGGCGCGGCGCCGGTGTCGACCGGCAGGATCGGCCAGTTCGATCACTTTGAAACGCCCACGGGCGTGTACCCGCATACCTTGGCCAATCCGGACTTCCGCGCCCAGGGCACGAAGAACGCGAATGGCATCCTGGGCTACGGCGCCAAGGGCATGCGGGTCTATGACTTCGGCTGGCAGCAGGCATTGCGGGGATGGGGCAATGGCGGCGTGAGCACGATGCGGCTGCAGATGCACGCGACGGATCCCGTCCTGCTGGAATCCAAGCTGGGAACGCCGCAATCCAAAGGCTGCATCCGCATTCCGACAACCCTGAACCGCTTGCTCGACAGCTACGGATTGCTGGACGCCGACTACGAGCTCGCGGCCGATCTGGTCGCGCCGCCGTGGGTGCTGCAACCCGGCAGGACGCCCGCCGATGGCGCCGGACGCTATCTGATCATCGTCGACACCGAACGCGAGAGCCGGCCGGACTGGGCCGTGCCGGCGCGCGCTGCCGCACATTGATTGACCGGGCCGATCCGCCTGCCTGGTGGATTCAGAACGAGTCGACGAGATACGCGAGACTAGAGGCGATTTCGGCCTGACGCCCGCCGTGCACTGAGCGGCGTTGCGCTTTTCGCGCGGATTCGTGCACCAGCAGCATGGGCGCGGCGCGGCGGGCGTTCCTGGTCCCGGCGCCCCGGGGGATGGCATTAAAGCCGTCCCCCCCGCGAGCGCCTATGACGATCAGATCCGCGCCCCACGCGTCGGCCTCCTGGGCCACGCGCTCCTCGAAGGATTGTTCGCCTGCCTCGAACAGCGCGCTATCGACCGGGATGCAACGTGCGCGCACCCGGCGCGCGGCGTTGCGCAGCACTTGAACGCCAAGCTCGCGCGACAGCATGCGCACCTCTTTTGGGGAATAGCAATCCGCGCCGATCCGCGAGGACAGGGGCAGTTCCCCGACCACGCAGATCAATCGAATGCGAGCGCCGTTGCACACGGCCAGACGCATGGCTTCGTCCAGCCCCAGTTCGGCGGTCTGGCTGCCGTCGATGGGAATGAGGATCCGTCTATACAGGGACATGGCTGTAAACCGCCGTCATTCGATCTGCAGCGTCTTGTTCCGGCTTCCCGCCGATTTGGGTAGTGTCAGGGTCAGGACGCCGTTCTCGCAGACCGCCTTGGCGGCCGCTTCATCGATGGGGCTGGCCAGCGACACGGAGCGTTGAACCTGGCCCCAGAAACGCTCCTGGCGGATGACGTTTCCCGCCTCTTTCGTTTCACTGTGCTTTTCCTTGTTGGCCGAGATCATCACCGTGTTGCCATCGATCTGCACGGTGATGTCCTTCTTGTCGATCCCGGGCACGTCGGCCTTCAGGACGTACTTGTCGCCTGCCTCGGTGACATCGATGTCCATCCGGGGGGCCTGATCCTCCCCGTTCTGCCGGATCGGCCGCAGGAACGCCTGGAAGACGTCCGCGAAGGGTTCGCTCGAAAATGGGCTGTATTGCGTCAAGCGCGACATGGCTATCTCCTTTTCGTGAGGATGAGACGCGGGAGGTTCGCCCGCCTCTCCATGTTGCCCCCGTCCGGAATCGCCAAATTGACCTTTGTCATGCAGAAATCGGGGACAAACGTCGGGCCCCGCGCAGGCCTGGCCGCGCTCGCCCACGCGATCGGGCGAAAGCTTGACTGACGTCAACTTCCACGACCGCATCGGCGCGATGATGGCATCACGCCCGAGCCATGCGGCCCGGGCAGATACTGCTATCGGAGGGGTCGTGAAAAACGTGCTTATCCCCGTTGACGGATCGGGCAATTCCCTGCGCGCCGTGCACTATGTGGTCGACCAGGTTCGCGAACATGGCCCGTGCGCCATCCACCTGCTGAATGTGCAGCCGCCCATTGCTTCCGGCACGATACTGGCGTTCTTTGAGCCGGATGCCATCGAGGAATTCTATGAGGACGAAGCCAAGGCCGCCCTCGCGGAGTCGGAGGCCTTGCTGGATCGCTCGGGCATCATCTATCAAAAGGCGACGCGGGTGGGCAACATTGCCGAATGCATCAAGGCACACGCCACCGAACAAGGTTGCGACCATATCGTCATGGGGTCGCGAGGGCTGGGCGCGGCCGGCAGCCTGTTTCTGGGATCGACCACGCTGAAGGTGCTGCACACCGTTCACATTCCGGTGGTGCTGATCACCTAGGCCGACGCGCCATGCCTTCGCCGGACCATCAGCGCACCCTGGCCTCGATCAGCCTGGATCTGGTCAAGGATCCGATGTTCGCATTGCTGCTGGCCGGCGGCGGCCTGTACACACTTCTGGGCGCCTGGCAGGAAGCGGCGCTGCTGCTGCTTTTTGTACTGGTCATTTTTGCGCTGACGGTGGCGCAGTCATTACGTACCGCACGCGCCCTTGACGCATTGGATCGTCTGGCCGCGCCCCGCGCCCTGCTGCTGCGCGACGGCAAGCGCCACTGGGTGCCGTCGGCCGACCTGAAGCCTGGCGATGCGGTGCTGCTTGCCGAAGGCAACCGCGTCCCCGCGGACGGCCGGTTGACGGACGGCGAGGGTCTGCTGGTAGACGAGTCGCCGCTTACCGGCGAGTTCCAGCCCGTGTACAAGCGGCCATCGGGCACGGTTGAGGGCGATGCCGAGGTGCTGAGCGGGACGCTGGTGCTGTCGGGAACCGGCACCCTGCGCGTTCTTGCCGTGGGAGACGACACGCGGTTGGGCGCGCTGGGCCAGTCGATGCGGCAACTGACGCCGGAACGCGCGCCCCTGGAATTGCAGACCCGCCATTTCATTCTGCGGTTCATGTGGGTGGGGTTCTTCCTGTCGCTGGCCACCTGGGCCCTGTACGTCTACATGCGGGGAGGATGGTTCGAAGGAATGCTGGCGGGCATCGCGTTGGCGATGAGTCTGCTTCCGCAGGATTTCCCCGTCATCGTGACCATCTTCTCCGCGCTGGAAGCCCGGCGCATCGCGGGCGAAGGCGTGCTTGTCCGCAAGCTGAGCGTGGTCGAAACCATGGGCAAGACCACTGTGTTGTGCGCCGACAAGACGGGCACCATGACGACAAACACCATGGTCGTTCGCGCGCTTTACGCTGGCTCAGTGCGCATCGATGCCGCCGATCTCGCGGGCGCGGCGGCGGCGGATTGCGCGGCCGAGGCCATGACCTTGGCCGAAACGCTTGCGCTGGCGAGCGTGCCCGATTCCGGCGACGCGATGGAGGACGCCTTTCGCATTTTTGCCGCGTCGCTTGGCGGACATCCACCAGCGGGCGGTCTTGCCCTGGTTAAAGCCTATCCCTTCTCGTCCGCACGGTTGGCTGTGATCCACGTCTGGGCTACGGCGCAAGCGGATGACGCCCGTCTCGCGTGCAAGGGCGCGCCGGAGGCGGTGTTCAAGCTTTGCCAGCTGTCCCCGGCGCGCACGGCGCAACTGCAGGCCGAGGTCCAGCGCATGGCCGCGGCGGGGCTGAGGGTGTTGGCGGCGGCCAGCGGGCGCTGGCCGAACGGGCGGCTTCCCGATCAGCCCGACGACCTGCCGCTGCAGTTCGCGGGCTTGGTGGGCCTGGAAAATCCGCTGAAGGAAGGCGTGGCCGAGTCGGTCGCCGCGTGCGATGCGGCGGGCATACGCGTGCTGATGCTGACGGGCGACCATCCGGAGACTGCCCGCGCCATTGCCCGCCAGGCGGGCATTCCGGCGGACTACGTGGCTGAAGGCGATGTGCTGGCGCGGGAAGGCGGCGAGCATCTGGCCGAACTGGTGGGCCGCACCTGCGTTTACGCGCGCGTAAAGCCGGAACAGAAGCTGCGCCTGGTCCAGATGCTCAAGCGGCAAGGCGCCATCGTTGCGATGACGGGAGACGGCGTCAACGACGCGCCCGCATTGCGCGCGGCCCACGTCGGCATCGCCATGGGCGCGCGTGGCACCGATGTCGCGCGCGAAGCCGCCGACCTGGTCCTGACCCGCGACGACTTCTCGGACATCTTGAACGCGGTCCGGCAAAGCCGCCGCCTGTTCGACAACCTGTCCAAGGCAATCGTCTACATCGTCGCGGCGCATGTGCCGATCGCCGGGCTGGTGATCCTGCCACTGCTCTTTGGCTGGCCGGAACTGCTGCGCCCGGCCCATGTGGCGTTCCTGGAGATCGTCATCGGCCCCCTGTGCGGACTGGCTTTCGAGTCCGTCGCGGCAGAGCCGGACCTGATGCGCCGCCCTCCCCTGCCCGTCGAGAAGCCGCTGTTTTCACTACGAACCTTCCTGATTGGCCTGGCCCTGGGGCTGGCGCTGTTGGCATCCGCCGGCGTTCTTTACGCCTGGCTGCAGCAGACCCAGACGCCCGCGGATACCGCGCGCGCCACCGCCTTCTGTGCGCTGGTGCTGGGCAATCTGACCTTGATGGTCAACAACCGCTCGCCCCACCAGCGGCATGCCGGCACGTGGGACGGCGCCACCCGGCTGGCGGTCGCGGCGACGCTGGCGCTGCTGGCCCTGACGTTGCAATGGCCTGCCCTGCGCGGGCTGTTCGAATTCGGCCCGCTGGGCATCCGGGAATGGACGGCGGCACTGCTGGCCGCGGTGACGGTGTGGCCGGTGGCGCGAGGACTGCGGCCGCTGGGCCAGCCGCTGAGCGCGGCAGGCGCGCTGCCATGCGGGGCCGCTCGATAACGCCGCGACGCGACTGGCGTCGCCGCTGCCAGGCGCACACCCACCGCGGCGGTCACCGTTGTGGCGTGGCCGAATTGAGTTGCTGCTGCAGCATCTGCTCCATCATCCGCTGCTGCATTCCCATGTATTGGTCGCGCATGTATTGATGCTCCCGGACCTGTTCAGGCGTCAGTCCGGAGTAATTGCCTCTCATGGCGTTCCATCCCATCATCGGGCCTCCCCGATGATGGGGGCCGCCGCCACCCTGCGCGCAGCAAGGTCCCATGCCGCCCGTCCACATCTGGCGCATCATGCCCATGGTGTTCTGCATGAGCTGCCGATGCTCAAGCATGAGCTTCTGCCGCGCATCCGGATCGGTGGTCTTCTGGATCTCATCCATCTGCTTTTGCATGTTTTCCAGGTTATCCCTGACTTGCGCAGCCTGTTTGTCGAAGTCCTGGACATTGCCGCCCGGCGAGGCAGGCTGGGCTGGGCGCGCGGGCGCGTCAGAGGGCGGCGCGGCAAGCGCCAGGCCAGGGGCCGACAAGGCAAGCATCGCGGCAATGGCCGCAGTCTTCATGTTCATGATCGATCTCCACCCGATTGCCAATCGCACAAGGTTCACTGCGCGCAACGCCTGCGCAGCGCCAGCATAGATCGGCCAGAAACCCCGAAATTGACAATCGTCAACATCCCCGAGGCCCCTGCGCAGGGCCGCTGCAAGGGCCCCGCGGCCCGTCTGGACCGCTTGCGATAGACTCGTGGCCTGTTTCGACGAAGTAGTGAAAAGGAGTTCAAGCAATGCCCAGCATTTTTCCAGGCGATCTTTGGGCGGTGGGCGAAGCCCGCGTCAACGGACTGCCGGTCGTCATCCGCTTTCGCACCGGTCTGCCGGCCGAGGCCGACCGCCAGATCAACGAGAACCTGATCATCATCACGTGGCCGTACGAGGGCATCGAATCGGGCATGCCCAATGATGAAGACAAGCAGCGCACCAACAGCTTCGAAGAAGCCGTCGAGCAGGGCTTCGAGAATTCGGACGCCGGCGTGCAGGTGGCTTGCCTGACGGGCAATCATCAGAAAGAATGGCGCTACTACACGCCGAATGTCGAGGCGTTTCTGGATGCGTTCAACAAGTGCCTGGCAGGGCACCCCGTGTATCCGATTCAATTGCGCATGTTCCAGGATCCGGACTGGAAGGCGCTGTCGGAATTGCAGCCGGAAGGGTCCGACCAGCTGCATTGAACGCACGCCCGCGAACACGGGGCAGGCCCGCTCAGGGCTTGTCCGTGATTCCGGCGTCCTGGATGATCCGGCTCCAGCGCGCCTCTTCCTCCTTGACGTACTCGCCCAGCGCGGCGGGCGTGCCCACATCGGGCGCCAGGCCTTCCAGCTCCAGCGCCGCGCGGAAATCCGGATCGCCGGACGCCTTCCTGATTGCCGCGTTCAACGTGTCGATGACGGCGGGCGGCGTGCCGTTCGGCACGAACACGCCATACCAGCTATCCACGAAATATCCCGCCTCGCCCGCTTCCGCGACGGTCGGCACATCGGGATAGGCCAGCGAACGCTGCTTCGTGGTCACGGCCAGTGCGCGCAGCTGGCCGCTCTTGATGTGGCCGCTGACGCTGGCCGAGGTCGAGAAGATCATGTCGATCTGCCCGCCGATCAGGTCGTTGATGCCGGGGCCGGCGCCCTTGTAGGGCACGTGCAGGATGTCCACCTTGCCCAGGCTCTTGAAGAGCTCGCCCGCCAGATGGGCCGAGGTGCCATTGCCATAAGATCCAAACGTCAGCTTGCCCGGATGCGCGCGCGCGTAGCTAAGGACCTCCTGCACGCTCTTGAACGGCGAGTTCGGCGACACCACCAGCACGTTGGGCGATTTGCCGATCATCGCGACCGGCGCGAAGGCCCGCTCGGTATCGTAGGGCAGCTTCTTGTGGATCGCCGGATTCACCGCATGAGCAAACGTGGCCATCAGCAAGGTGTAGCCGTCAGGCGGACTCTTGGCCACGTTCTCCGTGCCGATGATGGTGCTGCCGCCCGGGCGGTTTTCCACTACCACGGTCTGGCCCAATTCCTGCGTCAGGCCCTTGGCCAACTGGCGCGCGATCAGATCGGTGCCGCCGCCCGGCGTAAACGGCACGACGATGCGCAAGGGCCTGTCGGGGTAGGCCGCGCGTGCCTGCGGCGCGGACAGTGCGCCCAGCGCCAGGACCGCCGCGGCCAAGGCGATGCCGCCACGCGTGAAGAAAGTTTGCTGTTTCATGGTTGTCTCCTGTTTTTATCCACCCGCCTGAACTAGTTCGGGCGGTTTTGCAGGACGGCCACGCCGTCCGCCGCGCAAACGCCCTGGCCCGCCGGCCGAACGAAGAGCGGATTGATTTCGGCTTCGACGAGGACATCTCCCAACGCGCCCGCCATGCGTGAGAACGCGACGACGGCGGCGACCAACGCCGGCACGTCGGCGCGCTCGCGCCCGCGGTAGCCGTCCAGCAAGGGCCAGGTCTTGAGCCGCCGCAGTCCGGCCATCACCTGCGTCGGCGACAGGCCGGTCCCGTCTTCGGGCAGCATCAAGAGCGTCGTATCCCGGACCAGTTCGGCGACCACGCCCCCCATGCCGAGCAGGATGGCCGACCCCAGGGGATCCCGATGCAGGCCGACGATCACTTCCGCCGCGCCGCTCACCATCTCCTGGACCAGGAAGGCGCGGGGTTCGCCGCCGGTATGACGCAGAACTTCCTCGCGCATCTGCTGCAGCCGTGCGGGCACGTCCTCCTGCGCCACGTTCACGGCTACGCCGCCCACGTCGCTCTTATGCGTGATGTGGCGCGACAGCAGCTTGAGGACGACCCTTGGGCCCAGCGCGGCCGCGGCTTGCGCGGCCTGCGCCTCGTCGCGCACGACGATTTCCTTGACGCCAGGCACGCCGAACCGGGCAAAGAGCGCCTTGGCCTGCGCCTCGTCCAGCGAGCCGCCGTCCCCTAGATCCAGGCCGCCCGGCAACGCTGCGTCCGGCGGCACCGCGTTGTCAGCCTCGACGCGCGCCTGTGCCTGCCACATCGCCGCCATGGCCGCGCTGACGCCTTCGGGCGTGTGAAACGCCGGTATGCCGTAGCGGCCAAGCACCTCGGCGGCGCGGGGCGCGTGCGGGCTGATGTAGGCCATC
Organism: Achromobacter mucicolens; assembly: GCF_029866465.1. Taxonomy (NCBI): domain Bacteria; kingdom Pseudomonadati; phylum Pseudomonadota; class Betaproteobacteria; order Burkholderiales; family Alcaligenaceae; genus Achromobacter; species Achromobacter mucicolens. The sequence goes on from NZ_CP123364.1 coordinate 3,965,151, forward strand.
ACGGGCTTGGCGGCGCCAGCCAACGTGTCCTTCAAAGCGCCGGCCATCAGTTCGGGCTGCGCCACGCCGGACGAACCGACGATCACCACCAGCGCGTCATAGCTGCTGCTGTCGAGCAGGATGCGGATGGCGCCGCGCAGCAGTTCGGGCTGCAGGCCCGCCAGCGTGACGTCGATGGGATTGCGGTCCAGCGCGGCGGGCGTGCCGGGTTGCAGGGCGCGCAGCGCCGCGCCGGTGGCGCCGTCAGGCGCCGGCAGCTCGAACCCCGCGAGGCCCAGGCAGTCCGCCACCAGCGTGCCGGCGCCGCCTGTCGATGTCAGGATCGCAACGCGGCGTCCGGGGAGCTTGCGTGCGTGCGCCAGCGCAGCCGGAATATCCAGCAGGTCCGAGAAGGTCTGCGCCCGGATGATGCCCGCATCCTCGAAAAGCGCGTCGTACATGGCGTCGGCGCCGGCCAGCGCCCCGGTGTGCGACGCTGCCGCCCGCGCGCCCGATTCCGAACGCCCAATCTTGAACGCCACCACCGGTTTACCGGCGGTCCGCGCCTTGCGCGCGGCGGCGCGGAACTTGGCGGGATGGCGAAGGCTCTCGAGGTACAGCGCGATGACCTGCGTAGCGGGGTCGTCGGCCAGCGCGTCCACGAAGTCGGCCACTTCCAGATCGGCCTCGTTGCTGGTCGAAATCAGCTTGGACAGGCCCACGCCGCGGGCGGCGGCGCGCGACAGCAGCGCCCCCAGGATGCCGCCGCTCTGCGAGACGAGCCCCACCGCGCCGGGCTGCAGGTCGTCGATTTCCAGGGCGCCGCTGGCCGACAACGTGACCCGGTCGGTCAGGTTGACCAGGCCGATGGTGTTCGGCCCCAGAATGCGCATGGCGCCAGCGGCCTCGCGCAGCGCTTGCTGGCGGCGAGCGCCCTCCTCGCCGCTTTCCGAGTATCCGCTTGCCAGCACGATGGCCGCGCCCGTGCCGATGGCGGACAGCTCGCGGACGGCCTGCTGCGTGCGCTCGGCGCCCAGCACCACGATGGCGACGTCGGGCGCCTGCGGCAGCGAGCGGATATCGGGGTAGCAACGCAAGCCGTCGATCTCGGACGCCTTCGGGTTGACGGGGTAGATGCTGCCCTGAAACCCGTGCTTGCGCAGGTAGGCCACGGGCCGGCCCGAGGTCTTGGCGGGGTCGGCCGACGCCCCGACCACTGCCACGCTGCGGGGCCGCAGCAGCTTGTCCAGCGCGCTCACGGCTTCTCTCCCTGGGCGCGGGCCGCCTGCGCCTGCGCCATCTTTTTCAGAAACGCGGCCACGGCGTCGCGGTGCTCGGCGCTGGTGTAGCAAATGCCTTGCGCCTGACTGCCCATGGCGAACACCTGGTCGGCCGTCAGTTCGAACGTCTGGTCCAGGATCGACTTGCCCAGCGCCAACGCCGTGGCCGAGCCCTGGCTCAATTCGGCCGCCCACGCCTGGGCCGCCTCCACTTCTGTACCGGCCGGCACGAGCCGGTCGGCGATGCCCAGTTGCAGGGCCTCCTGCGCCGCCACCTTGCGCCCGGAATAGATCAATTCCTTCGCGCGCGCCAGGCCGACGCGGCGCGGCAGGAAATACATGCCGCCACCGTCCGGGATCAGGCCGCGCGCAATGTAGCTCCACGTGAACGAGGCGCTTTCGGACGCCACGATGAAATCGCAGCTAAGCGCCGCGTCCGCCCCCAGCCCCGCCGCCGCGCCGTTCACCGCCGCGATCGTCGGCTTGGGCATGTTGAACAGCAGCCCTTGCGCGTGGTGCACGCGCTGCTGGCGCGACCATCCGTTGAATCCGACCTCGCCCGCCGGCGCGTCCATCCTGCGCTGCATGCCCGCGATGTCGCCGCCCGCGCAGAATCCCTTGCCTTCGCCTGTCAGCACCAGCGCGCGGATCGCGCGGTCCTGTGCGACGTGCTCCAGCGCCTGGATCAATTCGCTGCGCATGGCGTCGCTGATCGCGTTGCGTTTGTCGGGGCGGTTCAGTGTCAGCGTCGCCACGCCGTCCCGCGTCTGCAGTCTGATGAATTCGTAGTCAGCCATTTCCGTGCTCCGTCGTTTCCAGGGCCAGCCCCGGAATCCACAACGTCTGCCGGGCTGGCAACACCGACAAGGTAGGCGCTACAGTGTGCAAATGCACCGCCCTATTTCCAGCTAGTGGAATTACACTGCCATGCCCGCCGCCTCCGAATCCGCTACCGCCGCCAGCCGCCGCTTCACCGGCGTCAGCCAGAACCGCTCGTTGGAACGCGGCCTGGAGATCCTTCGCGCGTTCAAGCCGGGCACGGACCTGCTGGGCAATGGCGATCTGGCCGAACGCACGGGCCTGTCGGCGGCAACGGTCAGCAGGCTGACGCAGACCCTCGTGACCAGCGGCTTTCTGGAACACGACCGGCGCGCGCGCGCCTATCGCCTGGCCGCGCCGGTGCTCAGCCTGGGACACGCCATGCACGCCTCGTCGCCGGTGCTGCGCGCGGCCACGCCGCTGATGCGCGAGGTGTCCGTCAAGCAGCGCCTGAACGTGGGCCTGGCCAGCGCCGACCGGGCCGACATGGTCTACCTGGAATCCATCCGCTACAACCGCAAGGCGTCCCTGCGCACCATCGTTGCGGGCCAGCGGGTTCCGATCGAGCTGACGTCGCTGGGCCGCGCCTACCTGGCGACGCTGGACGCCGACACGCGCGACGCCCTGCTGGACCAGATCCGGCGGGGCTATCGCAGCGCCACCTGGAAGCCGATCCGCGCGGACATCGACAGCGCCATCGCCAAGGTGACGGCGCGCGGATATTGCGTGGCGTCGTGGCAGCCGGGCGTGGTGGCGCTGTCCACGCCGCTACGCCCGCTGGGCGGCCCGGCAATGGCGCTGAACATCAGCCTCACCACCGACGACGCGCCGTCCGCGGTGGCGCAGCGGCATGCCCCGGATCTGCTGGCGCTGAAAGCGGGCATCGAGCACGAGCTGGAAAGCCAGCGTCCCGCCTGACACCTGCCCCCCTCGGATTCCCTGATGCCGCCCCCCGCAAACCGCTGATACAATAAGAACCATTCTCAATCTCGACACCTTCCGTCCGGGATTGCCAACGTCTCCCCTTTCGCCGCACTTCCATGACTCGCAGCCTGGCGCCGGATCACCATCATGTGGGCGCACTCTATGTGGACCATCACCGCTGGCTGGTGAACTGGCTGCGCAGAAAGCTGGGGTGCGGCTTTGACGCCGCCGATATCGCGCAAGACACCTTTCATCGGCTGTTGGCCGCGCCCGAGCGCGCCCGCGGCCTGCAAGAGCCGCGCGCCTACCTGACGACGCTGGCGCACGGCCTGGCCGTGGACCACATCCGCCGGCGCAAGCTGGAGCGGGCCTATCTCGACGAGCTGGCCCTGCTGCCAGAAGCCCAGGCCCCTTCTCCCGAAACCCGCGCCCTGCTGCTCGAAACCCTGGTGCGCATCGACCGCATGCTGGACGGCCTGAACGCCAAGGCGAAGGCGGCGTTCCTGATGTCCCGGCTGGACGGCATGACCTATCCCGACATCGCGGCAACCTTGCGCGTGTCGGTGAGCTCCATCGAAAAATACATGGCCGCCGCCATCCGTCATTGCTACGAGCTGCGCTATGGCTGATCGCGCCGTGGTGCTGGATCGCGCCATTTCCTTTGCGGTGCGCCTGAACTCGGGCCACGCCGATGCCGCCGAGCACGAGGCCTGCCGCCGCTGGCGCGAGGCCGACGCCGAGCACGAACGGGTCTGGCGCCAGTTGCAGGCGATCGAGACGGATCTGCGCACGGTGTCCGGCTCGGCGGCGGCGTCCGCGCTGCGCGCCGCCCCCGCCCGCGGCCGCCGCCGCGTCCTTGCCATGCTGGCGTTGGGAACGGTGGGCGCTGGCGCGACACTGGCGTGGCGCGACGGCGCCTGGGATCGCATGACCGCCGACTACCGCAGCGGCGTCGGCGAGCGTCGCCGGTTCGCGCTGGAGGGCGGGGCCGAACTGTGGCTGAACACGGGCAGCGCCGTGCGGACCGACCCGGGCGGCCGGCGCCTTACCCTGCTGGCCGGCGAGCTGCGCATGGACACGGGCGCGGCGCCCGCCCCGTGGGAAGTGCGCACGCGCCAGGCGCGTTTCACCGCCACGCAGGCGCGCTTTCTGCTGCGCACGATCGAAGACGCCACGCTGCTGGACATGCAGCGCGGCGACTTGCGCATTGCCCCCGTGCACGGCGCCGAATCGCGCGCCGAACCCGGCGGGCGCTACCGCGTGACGGACCGCGATGCACGGCGCGAACCCGCCGCGCCGTTTGACGCCGATAGCTGGGCCGACGGCGTGCTGACCGTGCGCGGCATGCGGCTCGCGGATTTTCTGCAGGAACTGTCGCGTTATCAGCGCGGCTGGATCAGCTGCGATCCCGCCGTGGCCGATCTGCGGGTGTCGGGCGTCTTCCTGCTGGACGACCTGCCGGGCGCGCTCAATACGCTGTCCCGCGCGCTGCCCACGCGGATCGAGCGCTACGCGGGCGTGTGGACCCGCGTGCTGCCCGCCTGAATGCCGTTACAACTTTTTGGCGATTCCGTTTACGGGTTTTGGCGTCCTCGTTCGACATAGGGAATGACAACCCTCGTTTGAACCAGGATCGCCTACGTCATGTCCCGCTCTGCCCGCCCCACCCCGACGCGCCTTCTGCGCCTGCTTCCGCTATGCGCCGCGCTGGCGCTTGCCCCCGCCGTTCATGCCCAGTCCGCGCGCGTGACGATCGAACAGGCCGCCGCGCCACTTGAGACCGCCTTGAACCAGTACGCCGCGTCGGCGCGGGTGACGCTGTCGTTCGATCCGTCGCTCACCACGGGCCGGCAGGCGCCGGCGCTGCGCGGGCCCTACGCCATCGCCGAGGGCTTTGCGGCGCTGCTGGCAGGCAGCGGCCTGATCGCCGAGCAGACGGGCGAACGCCACTTCGTCATCCGGCCGGCCGCACCGGCGGTCAGCACGCTGGCCCCCGTCACGGTGACGGGCGACTCGGCGGCCGAACGCTACAACCCGCCGACCACGGTGGGTTCCAAGACGCCGCTCACGCAGCGCCAGATTCCCCAGTCGATCAGCGTGGTCACGCAGGAGCGCATGCGCCAGCAGGCCATGCAGACGCTGGACGACGCGATGCGCAACACGGCGGGCGTCACCGTCGAACGCCGCGACAACAGCCGCTCGATCTTCCATTCGCGCGGCTTTGACATGACGTCGTATCAGATCGACGGCATTCCCACGCAATACGACTGGCGCATGCTGTCCTCGACGGACCTGGCCATCTACGACCGCGTCGAGGTCCTGAAAGGCCCGGCGGGCCTGTACAACGGCGCGGGCGGGCTGGGCGGCGCGATCAACCTGGTCCACAAGCGCCCGCAAAAGGAATTCGGCTTCGAAGGCAGCGTCTCGGCCGGCTCGTGGGACAACTACCGCTCCGAGGTCGACCTGACCGGCGGCCTGAACGCGGATGGCTCGCTGCGCGGACGGCTGGTCGGCGTCTACCAGGACCGCCGCTTCTTCTACGACAAGACCAACGAGCAACATTCCGTGCTATACGGCGCGCTGGCGTATGACTTCACGCCGCGCACGACGCTGACGGTGGGCGGCGGCCGCCAGGAGCGCGACATCCACGCGTCGATGTGGTCGATCCCGGCGCTCATGACCGTGGGCCCCGGCGGCCAGCCCAGTTTTTCGCTGGCTGACATCAAGCGCTCCACCTTCATCGGCGCCGACTGGAACCGTGACCAGTTCACGTCCACCGAAGCCTTCGCCGACGTGGAGCACCGACTGGACAATGGCTGGACCGCCAAGCTGTCCGGCCGCTACGCCGAAAACAAGCTGGACCGCGAACAGGCGTACGGCTGGGGGCCGGCCAATACCTCGAACAACCTGATCCAGCTGCTGTCGGCCAAGGGTCCGACGCGGCAGGCGCAGACGTCCTACGACGCCTATGCCGACGGCCCCTTCCAGCTGTTCGGCCGTCAGCACAATCTGACGCTGGGCGCCAACTACACCGACTCGCGCTTTGATAACGCGTGGAACTATCCGACGCCGAACTGGGCGCCGCGCATCGACATCACGAACCCGCGTTCGGACTTCGACCGCCTGGACTATGCCTTCAACAACAGCAACCACGCGCGCACCAAGCAATGGGGCCTCTACAGCAACCTGCGCCTGCGTCTGGCCGAGCCGCTGACGCTGGTGGCGGGCGGGCGCTTCAGCTGGTGGGACCTGACGTCCAATCAGCGCACGCTCACCGCGGAAAAGGCGCAGCAGGCCAACTACGATGGCAAGTTCACGCCCAACCTGGGCCTGATCTATGACCTGAACGACACCTATTCGGTCTATACCAGCTATTCCGAGATCTTCCTGCCGCAGAACGGATACACCACGGCGGACGGCAGCATGCTCAAGCCCCTGGAAGGCAAGCAGATCGAGGCCGGCATCAAGGGCGAATACCTGGACGGCGCGCTCAATGCCTCGTTTGCAGTCTTCGAGATCCGCGACGAGAACCGCGCCACGCTCTCGCCGGATTCCACCACGGTCTACACGGCCAACGGCAAGACGCGCAACCGCGGTTTCGAACTGCAGGTCAACGGCGAGATCCAGCCGGGCTGGAACATCTACGCCGGCTACACGTGGCTGCAGACGCGCGTGGACCAAAGCGCCTCGTACGACTCGAACGTGACCGCCGTCGCGCCGCGCCATCTGCTGCGGCTGTGGACGGACTACCGGCTGCCCGGCGTGGCAAACCGGTGGACCATCGGCGGCGGCGTCAACGTGCAAAGCGGCACCTATGTTGCCCTGCCGCAGTACAACGGCGCACGGCTGGAGCAAGGCGGTTATGCGACGGTCGACATGAAGATCGGCTACGAGATCAACCGCAACCTGGATGTGGCGCTCAACGTCACCAACCTGTTCGACCGCAAGTACTACGCGACCATCAGCTCGCCGCGCTCGCAGAACATCTTTGGCGAGCCGCAGGCCTTCCTGCTGACGCTGCGCGCCAAGTACTGAGCGCGGCATGGCAATCGCAGCGCGCCCGTTCTGGGTCCGCGTGCACCGATGGGCGGGGCTGGCCACCGCCCTGTTCCTGTGCGTGGCCGGGCTGACGGGCAGCATCCTGGCCTTCAAGGAAGACCTGGACGCCTGGTTGAATCCGCAGCTGTTCCTGGCGCCCGCCGAGGGACGCGCGCCGCTGGATCCCTTCGTCCTGCGCGACGCGGTTCGCGCACAGTTGCCGTGGGCCGGCATCGAGCAGGTGCCGCTGCGGCGCGAGGCGGACCGGGCCGTGGTCTTTCGACTGACGCCGCGGCAGGATGCGGCCGCCGAGCGCATGCTGCCGCTGCCCGCCACGCATGCCTTCGCGGATCCCTACAGCGGCAAGGTGCTGGGCTGGCGCAACGAGGGTGCGGTGTCGCTCGCGCGCGAGAACCTGCTGCCCTTCATCTACCGGCTGCATCTGGATCTGACGCTGCCCGGCGTCTGGGGCCGCTTGCTGTATGGCGTGATCGCGCTCATCTGGACGCTGGACTGTGTTATCGGCTTTTACCTGACCCTGCCGTCCAAGGGTGCGAAGCGCGCGGGATTCTGGCGCGCGTGGCGGCCCGCCTGGTCGATCAAGCAAGGCGCGGCGGCCGCGCGCGTCACGCTGGATCTGCACCGCGCCTTCGGCCTCTGGCTGTGGGTCCTGCTGCTGGTGTATGCGTGGTCCAGCGTCATGTTCAACCTGCGGGCCCAGGTCTACCAGCCGGTGATGTCGGTCATCATGCCGTTCGACACATCGTGGCGCGGCGCGCCCGTCCTGCCGCAGCCGCTGGCCACGCCCGCGCTGGAAGGCCCGGCCGCCCTGGTAGCCGCGCGCCGCGCGATGGACGAATTGGCAAAAGAACGTGGTTTTACCGTGGATGGCGAGGAGTCGCTGATGCTGGACCGGCGGCGCGGCCTGTACGCGTACCTGGCGCACAGCGACGCCGACCTGCGCCGCCATGTGGGCAACACCGCCATCCTGATCGACGCCAACACGGGCGAGCGGCGCGGCATGTACCTGCCCACGCGCGGCGCATGGGGCGATACGTTCAGCAACTGGCTGGGCGCGCTGCACATGGCGCACGTCTTCGGCCTGCCCTACCGGATCTTTGCGTGCCTGCTCGGGCTGATCGTCGTCATGCTGTCCGTGACCGGCGTGCTGATCTGGCGGCGCAAGCAGCGGGGCCGGTCGCATGCCGCATTGCGCCGGCCCGGCTGACACGCCGCCCCGCATGCCTCAAGGCGCGGACGGCCTGATGTTCTGGTTGTGCCGGAAGAGGTTGTGCGGATCGTAGCGGGTCTTTACCTGCACCAGCCGGTCGAAGTTTTCACCATAGGCCGCGCCCACCCTTGCCGACTCGTCCTGCGTCAGGAAGTTGACGTACACACCGCCCTGCGACCAGGGCTCTGTGGCCTTGAAAATGTCGCGCGTCCAGGCGATGCACCGCGCATCGTCCCCAGGATCGTCCCAGCGTCCGTGCACATTCATGGCGAACTGCGCGGACCGGTGCGGATAGGCCGTGGCGGAAACGGGCACTCGCATCGCCGCGCCGGCAATGTGGCCGAAGAAAATCTCGCATTGCGGTGACGGCACGTTCTGGACCGCCGACACGACGGCGTCGATCAGCCCGTCCTGCAGCTCACCGATGTTGTGAGACTTCCAGTAGTTGCGCGCGCCGGGCGTCAGCAAGGGATCGAACGCCTTCTGCCAGGCCGCATAAGGCATCGGCCCGAGGTGCTCGCCATAGGGTTCGCCCAAGGCCCGCACCGCCTCCAGCGCCTGCGGCCCCTTGTCCACCCCGCCCGTGTAGCACGCGGCGAAGGCGACGATGGGCTTTCCGTGCACGGACGCCGGCAAGAACGGCAGCGGCGGCGCCTGGCGCAGCACGGCCCACACGGTCAGCTCCGGCGGCATCGATGGCAATGCGTCGCGGTAGCGCGCCAGCGCCTCGCGGCCCTGTTCGAGCGGCAACACCACCAGACCGCCGTAGACCTCGGGGCCCACCGGATGCAGCTGGAATTCGAACATCGTGACCACACCGAAATTGCCGCCGCCCCCGCGCAGCGCCCAGAACAGATCCGGGTTCTCCGATTCACTGGCGCGCAGCATCTGGCCGTCGGCGGTGACGACATCCGCAGACACCAGATTGTCGATGGTCATGCCGAACCTGCGCGTCAGCCAGCCAAAACCGCCTCCCAACGTCAGGCCGGCAACGCCGGTGGTGGAATTGATGCCCAAGGGCACCGCCAGGCCGAACGCCTGCGCTTCGTGATCGAGGTCGGACAAGGTAGCGCCCGGTTCCACGTAGGCCCTGGCGCGCGCCGGATCGATGCGCACCGATTTCATGGGCGACAGGTCGATCATCATGCCGCCGTCGCAGACGGCGGTGCCCGCGATATTGTGGCCGCCGCCCCGCACGGAAATCACCAGGCCGTGTTCGCGCGCGTAGTCCACGGCACGGCGCACGTCGGCCGGCCCGGCGCATCGCGCGATGACGGCAGGCCGCCGGTCCACCGTGGCGTTCCAGATTTTTCGGGCCTCGTCGTAACCGGCATCGCCGGCCGACAGGATCTGACCCCGGGCCGCCGCCCGCAGATCGTCCAAACTACTGCTGGACAGGTTGTTCATCACACATCTCCTTGATGGCGATGTCTTTACAAACAGCGTGTAAAGCCGTCTATCTGCTGGGGCGCGACATGGGAATTGCCTCCTTGGAAAAGGGGCCATGACCCTGTGCACATGAATGCCCGGCGAACGCCGCGCGGGGGGAAGGCGGCAGACGCCCTGTGTCGTGCGCCGGAGCGTGCGTGATGGAAAAAGTATAGGCCTTTGGCCCTGCCGGCAGGCGCCCTAAGAATCGTTTTTCAGGACGCCGCGCACGTTGAGCACGGCCAATCCTAGTTGCAGCGCAATAAGCGCCCACGCGTCGTCGTGTAGCCCCCAGGCCACCCACAACACGTTGCTGGCAAGAAATACCCAGAAACCGGCCGTGCGCCGGGCAGGGCTGCGCGAGGCGACCAGCCAGGCGGCGGCAAGCGACGCCGCCATGGCCGGCCACTGCAGGAAGTCCCACAACGCGTCCAGCGTCATCGGCTACGGTTCCTGCTCAATGCACAGGACAGGATCAAGGCTTGGACCGGGCGCCCTGCCCGCGGTTGCGCTGGCTCTGCTGGTCCTGGCCAGTGCCGATCTGCGTGGTATGGCCCTCCTTTTTGGTGCGGTTCTGCGTGTCGCCGTGGCTCGCCTGCGATTGCCGGGGCGTATCGTCCTGGGTGCGGTCCGCGCCGGTCTCGTTGTGCTTGTCGTCCTTCTGCTTGGTCATGATTTGCTCCTTTCACTGACGCGGATCCGGTTGTCGACGTCGTTGACGCCGGCGCATTCCACGGTGCAATCCTCGATGTGATGCTTGATGCGGCGGTTGGGGACGGTGCCCTCCAGCACGACCCGGCCATCGGTGACCGAAACCGACACGTCGCTCACGTCCAGGCCGCTATGGGCGAGCGCCTCGCAGACGTTCTCGCGAATCCGGTCGTCCGAACGGATGTAGCCCTTGGGATCGGTCCTGCGCGATGCGCGGTCGCGCCATGCCGTCGGGCCGCGGTTGTAGCCGCCGCGCTCGGCGGTTTCGAAGGACATGGATTCCTCGCGCCAGGCCGGACGGTCGCCGTAATAGCCGCCTTCGTCGTCGCCAAAGGACGTGGGGCCGTCGTAGGACTGATCGCGCCCGTAGGCGCGGTCGCGCCCGCCCGGATATCGGCCCTGGCCGCCCGTGCCGCGGCCCTGATCGCCATATCGGCCGCGCGCGTCATGGTGGCGGTCATCGCTGCCACGCCCGCGGTCCTGCCCCTCGACCACCTGTTGACGCTGGAACGAGGGATCTTCGTTCGAGAATCCGCCGTAGCTGCTCTGGCCAGGATCCGCGCTGCGGCTGCGCACAGGCTCTCGCGTCTCGCGCGTGCCTGCCGGGCGGGTGCCTTCGCTCTGGTATCCGAACGAAGGCGCGGGATCCTGCCACGGTTCCCGCTCGCCTCGAAATGCCGGCGTGTTCCTCGGGTCTCTACTCATATCGTCTCTCCCGTTGCAAGTTGCACATCAAGCGGGCCGGGTTCGGGGACAGCTGCGCGCCCTCGCCTGCCCGCCTCGCCAGGGCAGCAAGTGCTGTGCCGGACGGAGGCGGCCGGCCGGACCGCACAAGGTCCACGCTGTATGGCCGATAGGCCAAAGGCGGTCGCGGTGCTAAGAATGGGTCATGCGGTCAGAACGCCGTGGCAAGGCCCAACAACCGCATCCGGCAACACGACACACGACATTCAGGAGATGAAATATGGCTTCAGGATCCAGGCTGTCCGATGTAATCGTAAAACTCCCCGATCGCTCCACCTGCCGCGTAGAACGGCGTTTGATCGCAAGGAGAACGCAAGAAGCATCCGGTGTCCCCATCTACGTCTGCACCCTTCCGACCGGCGAACCCGTCACGTGGCTGGGGGGAGGCAAATACCGGCTGCCGTGCGGATCGGTGGGGGTGGCGGTGGCGCACAAACCGCCTGACAGGTGACGGGGCAGGCAGTCGGCACGCGGGCGGCACGCAGCTTGCTGGCCGCCCGGGCATTCACGCCAGGAGGGACGCGAATGAATGCCATCGAACGGGTCGCCGCGTACATGCACGAGCACTCGCTGCAACTGGTGACGGCCGAGTCGTGCACGGCTGGGCTGATTGCCGCCACGCTTGCCGACATACCGGGCGCGGGCGCGTTGCTGGACTGCGCGTTCGTGACCTACTCGCCGCAGGCCAAGCAGAAGTGCCTGGGCGTGGCGGCGCGTACGCTGCAGCGCCACAATCTGACCAGTGAAGCGGTGGCCAGGGAAATGGCGCTGGGCGCCGCCCGCAACAGTCCGGCGAACGTCGCAATTTCAAACACGGGCGTCACCGACGGCACCGACCCCGACATTCCCGCCGGCACGCAGTGTTACGCATGGGTATTCAAGGCCGGCCCCGCCGATGGCGCGCCCGCCGCATACACCGAGACGACGCGTTTCGAAGGCGACCGCAACGCGATCCGGCGGGCCAGCGCGCAGCACGCGCTGGCCCGGATGATTGCCTATCACGAGCAGTGGCAGAACGGCGCCCCGGCCTCCCCGTCCGGCTCCGGGTCCGGCTGAGCGCCCTCGCTGACTGCCGCCGCGTCCCACCCTCTGCGCAGCGCGGTCGCGAATCCGCCTTCGACGCGTGAGTACGGCCGGGCGCTGGTGGTCACGCGCGGCAGGCAGGACCATGCGATGTGCGCGCCGCCGGCTTCCAGCTTGTCGACCAGGGCCTGGTCCTCGCTGCAGGTCAACGCCGCAAAGCCGCCGATGCGCCGGTACACGTGCGCCGCGACGCCCAGGTTCGCCCCGTGCACGTGCCGGTGGCCATCGCGGTCCTGGTAATGCGCGGCGAACGCACCGCGCGCCCGCTGCGCAAACGCGCCGTGCGCTTCCCATCCCGCGACCGATATCGTGCCGCACACCACCTCCGCGTTCAGGGAAAGCTGGTCGGCCAGCCAATCGGGCGACACGTTCGTGTCGGCATCGGTGAAGGCCAGCCAACGCGCGCCGGCATCCAGCAGATGATGCGCGCCGGCGGCACGCGCGACGCCCACGTTGCGCGCGTGGACCGTCAGCAGATCCACCGGCCAGCCGGCGACGATTCCCGCGGTGCGATCCACGCAGTGATCCAGCACCACCGCGATCCGCACCGCTTCGCCGCCCAGCCGCGCATGGCGCGAGGCGCGCAGTACGGCGCGCAGGCAGTCCTCGATATGGCGCTCTTCGTTGTGCGCCGGAATACACACGCCGATCATGAATCGCTTCCTTGGGGTTGTCTGCGCCATACATCCAGGCGGAACTCGGGCTCTTCGTGCCGCGCCGTGCACACCAGGCCGGGCAGCGCGCCGAGGGCGGCATGCATCGCATCCGTGGGTTGGAGACGGTCATCGAAGTCCGGGCGCCAGTGGCAGGCCACCAGTTCGCCGCCGGCACCCAGCGACGCGTCCACGCCATGCAGAAAAGCGCGAAGCGCGGCGTCGTCCAGGTAATACGCCACTTCCGACAGCACGATGAGGTCAAAGCCGTCTGGCGGCACGTCTGGCCACTGCCGCGGCAGGTCCAGCGCCAGCACCGCGACGTGGTCCAGGCCCTCGCCCGCCATGCGCTCGCCGCAACGCGCGGCTGCCGCCGGCGCGACGTCGACGGCGCAGACCTGCGCGCACCGCAGCGCCAGGCATCGGGTCAACTCCCCCGTGCCGCAACCCGGCTCGAAGGCATGGCGATAGTGTTCGCGGCCGAGCGCCGCAAGCAGCAGGCCGCGCTTGCGGCGTTCGTACCACGCGCTTGCCACGCGCCACGGGTCGGGGTCGGCGCGGTACAGCCGTTCGAAGTGATCCGCGGCTACAGCGCCCATGGCGCGCCCTCGTGGTTAAGCACCGCTTGTCCATGCGCCGCCTGGTCGCGTTCGGCATGGCTCTGACGGATGAAGACGGGCAGATCGGCCATCACCTGCGCAAAGCCGGCGTCGCGGCACAACGGCCCCGCGCCCAGCGCGCGCGCCGCCCGTTCCACCACCACGGCCGCCGCGGCCTCCACGGCCAAGCGGGCTCGCGCGCAAGCCATCGCGCACGACTGGCGCGGATGCGCATCGATCTCGGCAGCGGTCTCGCGCAGCACTGCCCGCGCCTGCGCCAGGGCGACGTCGACGGCGCCCAGATGCGCCAGGCGATGCGGATCGGCGGACGTCACGGGCAACGCCGCGCGCAGCGACTGTGCAATGTGCACCAGCCCGCCATACCAGCACGCCGCGACACCGGCGCCGCCGTGCAGGAAACCGGGGCGATCCACGTAGGCGCCCGACTTGCCCACCAGCGTGCACGGCACGTGGCTGAAGGCCACGTCGACGCTGGCCGACGCGCGCATGCCCACCGCGTGCCAGCCGGCGTCGGTCACCTTGACGCCATCCTGATCCATTGCCACCGCGACCAGACAGGGTTCTCCGGCCGGATTCCAGCCGCTGACGAGCGCGTGCGTCACGGATGCCGCGCCGGAACACCAGGCCTTGACGCCGTGCAGTAGCGCCGAACCATCGGCGCGCTGCGTGATCTGGACGCGGTGATCCGGGGGTTCGGCGCACCACACGGCCCAGCGGCTATTCGCCATCAAGGGCGCGGGCGACGCCTGCAACTCCGCCAGAATGGCGAGCGCATCGGTGTGGCCCTCGAAAAGCTTGGCCAGGCTGAGATCCGCTGCCGCCACGCGGGCCAACGCCTGCCACCGTTCGCGCGTGCGGCCCGAGGCGGGCAGCGGCAACCGGTCGCAACCCTGGTCGACAAGAATCCGCAGCCACCGCCCGGGATCGAGCGGCGCATGGGCATCTGAAAGTGCCTGATCGAGGATGTCCAGGCAGGACGGCTGAGCGGCAAGGCCGCGATGGTCTGTCATGAAGATTGGGGCACAAGGTGCGCAAGAAGATGCGCGCTGTTCAGCAAACGTCGTGCCCGTCACGGCGGGGCGTCACGGAGGGGGTGGCGACCACCCCAGCGCCAGCGCATCGCCTTCCACGCATGCGACTAACGACGCGCCCTGCCCGCCTTGCACCGGATGTCCGCCCGTGAAGTCGGAAAACGCCGGCAGCACGGTGATGCCGGGGCGCAGCCAGAAGGCCGGCCAGCTGCGCGGCACGCCCGGCACGCGCGTCTTCGGATGCACGTGGCCGGCAATGACATGCCGGCCCTGCGTGTCCGGCGTTGGCAGATGCCGGAAAAGAAATGGGCCGTCGGCCCACGCCTGCCCAAGCTGGCGCATGCCCAGCGCCGGAGCGTCCAGGGCCCGGTCGTGGTTGCCGGCCAGCACCGCCACGTCCACGCCCGCATGCGCCTCGCGCCACGCGATCCACGCATCGCGCCAGGCCGCCTGCGCGGCGGGACCGTGCAGCACGTCGCCCACGATCACCAGCTCGGTTGCCTGCGTCGCCGCGATCAGCGCCGACAAGCGATTCAAGTCATCCATCGTCGCGCCGCGCGGCACGGCGATGCCCGCCTGGCGAAACACATGGCTCTTGCCCAGATGCAAGTCGGCAATCACCAGCCGGGACCGCGCCGGCCAGTGCATGGCGCGCGCGCCCAGCAGGACGACGCGCTCGCCCGCCAGCGCCATCGCCAGGCCTGCGTCAGGCGACGCGTGCATAACGCTTCTCCAGTTGCTCGGCGGCGCGCTTGACACGCGCCTGCCACGTCTCGGTGCTGAGCTGTCCGCGCAGGCTTTCGGTCCACAGCGGAAACGACAGCGGCGTGAGCGCGCGCGGTTCGCACAAGGCCAGTTCGCGGCGCTGGCAGTCTTGCAGCGCCGCCAGCAGGCGCGGCGCCTCCAGTTGCAATTCAAAGACTTCGCGCTCCGCCTGCGCCAGCAGAAGGTGATCGGGATCGTAGCGGCGCAGCACGTCGTAGAGCAGACCGCTGGACGCCTGCACCTGCCGCAGCGAGCGCGCCGCCTGCCCCGGCAACGACGGCGTCAGCAGGCCGGCAACGCGGGCAATCTCCCGGAACTGGCGGCGCGCCATTTCGCCAAGATTCACGCCGTCGCGCAGGTCCTCGGCCATGTTGTCGGGACTGAGCAGCGCGCGCAGCAGCGCGTCGTCCAGCGCGGCAGGTTCGGCCAAGGTCAGCATCAGGCCGTAGTCATTGACGGTGTAGGAAATCGTGTTGGGCTGTCGCCGGCCCCAGCGCAGCGCGACCATTGCGGCGATGCCCTCGTGCACGGCGCGCCCGGCAAACGGAAACAGGAACAGATGCGTGCCGCGCCGCGTCTTGATGCGCTCGGCCACCAGCCGGCCGTGGTCGGGCAGCGCGCTGGCCGCTTCCTGAATCCGCAGCAGCGGCCCGACCGCACGCATTTCCGGATGGTCGCCGGGATGGGAATACAGGCTTTCCACTTCGCTCGCCAACTGCGTCGACAAGGGCATGCGGCCGCCCTGCCACGTCGCGACGGGCCCGTCGCCGGCCTTTGCGCGGCGCACGTAGGCGACCATGCCCTCCAGCCGCACCAGCTCCAGCGTGCGGCCGGCGAACTGGAAGCGGTCGCCGCGCCGCAGACGCGCCAGGAACCCTTCCTCGACGGACCCCAGGCTGCCGCCCCGCAGATACTTCACCGCCACCGCGCCGTCGGACGTAATTGTGCCGATGGACAACCGATGCCGGAAGGCGATGCGCCGGTCGTGCACGCGGTAGCAGCCATCCTCGTCGCGCACCACGCGGTGGTAGTCCGGGTACTTTGCCAGCGCGCGCCCTCCTTGCACGATGAAGTCCAGCACGGCCTGCCACGTTGCAGCGTCAAGCGTGGCGTAGGCATGCGTGCCGCGAACTTCCTCGTACAGTTCGGCGGCGTCGAACCCGCCGCCCAGCGCCAGCGTCACGGCGTGCTGGGCCAGCACGTCCAGGCTGCCGATGGGTGGCATGCGCGATTCGATCTCGCCGCGCGCAATCGCCTGGCGGGCCGCGGCATACTCGATCAATTCCAGCGCCTGCGCGGGCACACAGACGACGTTGCCCGATTCGCCCGGCCGATGCTTGGCGCGGCCGGCGCGCTGCAGCAGGCGCGCAACACCCTTGGGGCTGCCGATCTGCAGCACCTGATCCACCGCGGGGAAATCCACGCCCAGGTCCAGGCTGGACGTCGCGACCACGCAGCGCACCGTGCCGTCGCGCAGCCCTTGCTCGACCCCGGCGCGCAGCTTGGGATCCAGCGACCCGTGATGCAGGGCCAGCGTGGCCGGGGCTTCCGGCCAGATCGATTCCAGCGCGCGATGCCACAGCTCGGCCTGCGCCCGGGTGTTCGTGAACAGCAGCGTCGCGCGCACGTCGAACAGGCGCTTGAAGACGCGTTCGAGCTGCGACAGCCCCAGGTGGCCCGCCCAAGGCAGGGCGCGGCTGCGTTCCGGGAGCAAGGTCGAGATCTGGATCTTGCGCGGCTTGGCGCCCGCCACCAGCGCGCTGTCCAGCGCCTGCGGCAGCAGCACCGCTCGCGCCTGCTCCAGATTGCCCAGCGTGGCGGACAGCCCCCACGTCCTGGCGGCCGGCGACAGCTTCCGAACGCGCGCCAGGCATAGCTGCAACAGCACGCCCCGCTTGTTGCCCAGGAGCTCGTGCCATTCGTCCACCACAATGCAGCGCAACGCGCGAAAGCGCAGCGACGCATCGGCGTACGACAGCAGCAACGCCAGCGATTCGGGCGTGATGACCAGCACGTGCGCCTTGCCCTGCCGCGCCAGCCGCTTGTCACGCGCGCTGGCGTCGCCGGTGCGCAACGCGACCGTCCAGTCGATGCCCAATTCGCTCGCCGTCTGCGTCAATGCCCGCGTGGTATCGGCGGCCAGCGCGCGCAGCGGCGTCACCCACAGCACGCGTGGTCCCTCGCCCGCTGCCGCGCGCACCGGTGTGTCGTCTTCAAGCGCTTCGAGCAGCGGGCCGCCAAATGCCGCCAATGTCTTGCCGCTGCCCGTCGGCGTGTGCAGCAACCCCGACTCGCCATCCAGATAACGGCGCCATGTTTCGCGCTGAAAAGGCGCGGGCTTCCAGCCCCGTGTCTTGAACCACGCGATCAGCGGCGCGTCCCTGCCCCGGGCCCCGCCACTCATCGCGCCAGCGCCTTCAGGGTGTCAAGCTGATCGGCCTCGCCCGCAGGCTTGTCGTGCCGCCAGCGCAGGATGCGCGGAAAGCGCACCGCCACGCCGGACTTGTGCCGTTTGGACAGGTTGACACCCTCAAAGCCCAGTTCGAAGACCTGCACCGGCTCGACCGAGCGCACCGGCCCGAAGCGCTCGCGCGTGTGGGCGCGCAGCCAGCGATCCAGTTCCAGGATCTCTTTGTCGTCCAGGCCGGAATAGGCCTTGGCGATCGGCACCAGCGCATCGCCATCCCACAGCCCGAAGGTGTAGTCGGTGTAGAGCGTGCTGCGCCGGCCATGACCGGATTGCGCGTACAACAGCACGGCGTCGATGGTGAGCGGATCGATCTTCCACTTCCACCAGTCACCGCGCCGCCGCCCGCTTTGATAGGGCGCGCTGCGGCGCTTGAGCATGAAGCCCTCGACACCGCGCTCGCGCGATTCCGCGCGCAGTGCGTGGGCCTCGTCCCAGTCCGTGGGCGCCACGGCCGGCGACATGCGCAACCTCGGATCGGGGTGGCGGCGCAGCAGCGCTTCCAGACGCTCACGCCGCTCTGCCTGCGGCAATTCGCGCAGGTCCTCGCCTTCCAGTTCAAGCAGGTCGTACGCCAGCATCTGCACGGGCGCCTCGGCCAGCCACTTGGGGCCGGGCTTTAAGCGCTGGATACGGGTTTGCAGTGCTGAAAACGGCATGGGGTCCGCCTGGCCATCCTGCCAGGCCAGCAACTCGCCATCGATGACGCAGTCCACGTTCAGCGCGGCGGCGGCCGCTTCCACTTCCGGAAAACGCCCGTCCAGCCGCTCTTCGCCGCGCGACCACAGCGACACTTCGCCGTGGCGCCGGATCAGCTGCGCGCGGATCCCATCCCACTTCCATTCCAGCAGCCACTCGTCGATGGGTCCCAGAATGGCCGGCTCGCCTTCAAGCGGCGAGGCCAGGAAGAAGGGGTAAGGCTGCTGGCGATCCCCGGGCAGCTCTTCGACGCTGAGCAAGTCGCGCAGGAACGCCGGGCTGGGGGACCACGCGCCGAGCATGCGCTGCGCGATGCGGGCGATGGGCACCCCCGACATCTCGGCCAGCGCCTGCTGCACCATGCGCTGCGACACCCCGACGCGCAGCGCGCCGGTCAGCAACTTGTTGAACACGAGACGTTCGGCATAGGGCAGGCCCAGCCACGCCGACACGACGACCTCGCGCCGCTCGATCTCGTCGCGATTGGCCACGGGCAGCAAGACCTCTTCGATCCAATCGGCCAGCCCGCGATCGGGCGCGGCCTGTACCGGATCCGGCACCAGCAACGCCAACGTTTCGGCCAGATCGCCGACCTGGTCATAGCAGGCGTCCAGCAGCCACGGCGCCGTGCCGGAGGCGTCGGCCGCCCAGGCGCGCAGCTCGCCCACGCCGGCAATCTTCTTGCGCGCGCTGGTGATCTTGCCGCCCGCCAGCAGATACAGCGCCCAGACCGCGTCGCGCGGCGGCGCATCGCGGAAGTACGCCACCAGCGCCGCGCGCTTGTCCAAGGTGGCGGTGCTGCGGTCAAGCTCCTGATACAACCCCGCGAATCGCTTCATGCCTGCGTCCGTTCCCCTGTCGATGATCCAGGATGTTCGTGTCCGTCCTAGTCGTCTTCTCCGTACTGCGTCGCCAGCGTCTCCGCGGCGATGCCCGAATCATTCAGCGTCCGCACCAGCGCCTCGGTATCGCCGTGCGTGGCGATGACCCGCTTGGCGCCGGTGTCGCGGATCGTGCGCACCAGATCGGGCCAATCCGCATGGTCCGACACCACGAAACCCCGATCCATGTTGCGCCGCCGCCGATTGCCCCGCAGCCGCATCCACCCGGACGCAAACCCGTGCTGCGCCTTGCGAAAGCGCCGCAGCCACGGGCTGCCGGCAGCTGACGGCGGCGCAAGGATCAGCTCCCCAGCAAATCCCGTGCCCGAGGCGGCGGGGCCGTCCGCGTCGATGACCAGCCGCGTCTCGGCCAGCGGCACGCCCGCCTTGCGGTATACGTCCACGCCCGCGGCGATCGCGCCATGCAGGTAGACCGGGCGGTCGATGAACGGGATCAATTCCGCAAGCACGCGCTGCGCTTTGCCTAACGCATAGCAATACAGAATGGCCGCCTCGCCGCGCGCGGCGCAGTGGTCACGCCACTGCACGATGTCGCGCGCCACGTCCGAGGCGCTGGGCCAGCGGTAGATGGGCAATCCAAAGGTGGCCTCGGTGATGAAGGTGTCGCACGGCACGACTTCAAAGGGGCTGCATGTGGGATCGGGCTGGCGCTTGTAATCGCCGGACACGACCCAGACTTCGCCACCGACTTCGATGCGCACTTGCGCCGATCCCAGCACGTGGCCGGCCGGATGCAGTGACACGCGCGCGTCGCCCAACGTGAAGGTCTCGCCGTACGCATGGACCCGGTAATCCTGGTCGCCCAGACGCCATTGCAGAATGGGCAAGCCTTCGGCGCTGGTGTGATAGCGGCCCATGCCCGAACGCGCATGATCGCCGTGACCATGCGTCAGCACGGCCACGTCCACCGGCCGCCAGGGATCGATATGAAAGCCGCCGGCCGGACAGTACAGCCCTTCCGGACGCAATTGCACGATGTCGCGCATGGCACCTCCCGATCGGCGCGGCGCAAAGGGTTCGCGGCCGCTTGCCTTGGTTATACCCCGCGCCGCCGCGGGAAATCCGCGCCAAACGCGCGCCGCTAACATCCGATGAGAATTTAAAACTTCAGTTGCAGACGAGGGGCGTCGCCAGCAAGTAGTGTGTAGCGGTGGCTCAAAGGAGAAAATATGCGTACAAATCACATCCTCACCATCATTGCCCTGGTCGTCGTGGTTTCGATCGCCGTGTCGGTCGTACCCTGGTAGGTAGCTAGCGACGAGGCCGGGCATGCCACGGAACCTTCATGCCCGCTGCCTTACCGCCCGCCTTGATCGAACAGACGCTGCGCGCCGTGGCGCGCCGTTACCACGTTGCGGCGATGTCCGCACCCACGCGCGGGCTTGAAGATTCCGACCCGGCGGCGGCGCTTGCCGCCGCCATCGAAGCAGGCCGCACGGCGCTGACTTCCGGCGCCGAGCCGCGGCGCGAACATCAGCATCTCTTTGTCATTGCGCTGTCGCGGTTGATCCGTGATGCCCTGCGGGACCCGGGCGGAGATCCCGTTTTCCAGGCCATGGTCCTGCGCCATCAAAGTTCGCAGGTGCGCGAACATGCTTCGCTATCGGCGCACGCGGGCGCGGACCGGCGCGCCGTGCGCACGGCGGTGGCTGCGTTTGCGCATGCCGGCAAGCGTCGCCGGATGCCCGCCGGGCCGTTGGCCGATGCGCTCGCGGACTTGGATGGCGCCTGCGCCGCCGGCGATTGGCGCGTTCTGACGCAAGGCGTGCAAGCCCTGCATTGCGCACTGGCGTCCGATGAAGAGGCGGACGCGGCGCTTGCCGGTCAACTGGAGGCGTTGCTTCGCGACCCCGCCTTGGCGCGTCTGCGGCGGCAGGACGACTTGGCGTCCGATCCGCAAGTTCAACGCTATCAATCCCTGTGGCAGCGCCAAGGCCCGCGCACCGGCACGGCCGAGGCCGCCGCCCAGGGGCTGGACGCGCGGCGCCGCGGTGTGGCCGTCGAGGCGCGCGCGCAAGCGTCAATTGCCGCGCTGGCCCAACACCTTGCGCAGGCGGCTGGCGAGACCTATCGGGTGGCGACGTGCCTGCGCGTGCCGGCATCGATACCCGGCAATGCCGACCGCGCCAAGAGCGAATGGGACGTGGCCCTGCTGCGCCAGTCGGGTGGCGATGCGGCGGACCCGGTCTGGGACGTGTGTCTGCTGGTGGAGGCCAAGGCTTCCACGGATGCCGCCACCACGGATCTGCCGCGGTTGCTGCGGGGCCTGCGGCTGCTCAAGCATGCCGATGCGCAGACCACTTATGTGTTCGACAGCCATCAGGGGCCCCTGCGGCTGCGCGGCGCGGCGCTGGCCGCGCTGCCGGCGGACCCGGACGAACTGGCCAGCAAGATCCTGTATTTCTCGGACGCGCCCGCAGAAACCGCGCCCCGGCTGCTCAGCGCCGCGAGCCGCATGCAGCTGCTGTCCGCGCAAGAAAGTCTGGACTATGCCAGCCAGACGATTGCGGGCGAAGCGCCAGATTCGCAGACGCTTGCGCCGCTATGCCATCAACTGCTTGCGCAGCCACGCTGGAGCCCCGTGCTCAATCAGTTTCCGTGCTTGCAGCAGGTGCGGGCGTTGATGGTGCATGCCGACGATCTTGAGGCGGCCATCGCGCGGTTGGGTCAGGACGGCGTAAAAGCCTGATCGCTCGCGGCGGGAAGCGTCCCGCCCCAGTCCCGCGCATGCCGCTCGATGTGCTCGCGGATGAAGTCGGCAAGCACGCGCGTGGCCATCGACGGAAAGCGGTTCGGTGCAGTCAGCAGATAGATGGCATCGCCCACGCCCTCGGGCTCGAACGTGGGCAACACCTGAACCAGCGTCTGATCGCGCAGCATTTCCCACACGGCGTAGCGCGGCAGCAGCGCCACGCCCAGGCCCGCCAGCACCGCGTCGCGCAGGAACGGATAATCGCCCGACTGCAGCCGCGGCGCCACACGCAGGATCAACGGATCGCCGTGCGCCTGCTTGAGCCGCAGATCGAAGCGCCGGCCCAGCGATTGCGGCGCGATGAGGTCGCAACGGCCCAACTGTTCGATGTGCTGCACCGGCCCGTTGCGCGCCAGGAAGCCGGGCGATGCGCACAGGCACCACTGGATGCCGCATAGCCGCCGCGCCACGTGATCCTCGGGCGGAGACGAGGTGATCTTGAGCGCAATGTCGACCTCGGCGGAGATCAGGTCGCCGATGCCGTCGTTGATGTGCACGCGCAGCGCGATGTCGGGATGGGCGCGCGCGAATTCCAGCAGCACCGGCGCCAGATAAAGATGGCCCAGTCCCGTGGGCAGGCGGATGCGCACGTCGCCGCGCACCGCGCCATCGAGGCTGTCGATGGCCGCCTGCACCGCGCGCATCTCGTCCAGCAGCCGGATGCCGTGCTGGTACAGCAACTGCCCCGCCTGCGTCAGTTCGACATGGCGGGTGGTGCGCCGGAACAGTTGCGCGCCCAGATCGAGTTCCAGCCGCTTTAGCCGATGCGACATGTTCGACCGCGTCATGCCGCAACGCTGGGCGGCCGCGCTGAGATTGCGCGACTCGACCATCGCGACAAAAAGCCTGACGAGGTTCAGGTCCGGCATATTGTCAATCATGATTCACCATTCCCGGCACAAACCGATGGATTGTCCAATGCGTCGGCCGAGTCTAGCATCGTCTTCATTGCCCAAGACCCCTTGCCGAGGAGCGCCCGATCCCCATGCCGACCCCGCCCATTGACGCTTCTTGCGGCCCCTACGCCGGGCTGCGTGTGCTGGACCTGAGCCAGGGCATCGCGGGCCCATACTGCGCGCAGATCCTGTGGCAGCAAGGCGCCGACGTCATGAAGGTGGAGCCGCCGGACGGCGACTGGGGCCGGCACGTGGGCGTTGTGCGCGACGACCAGAGCGCGCTGTCCATCGCCTACAACGCCGGCAAGCGCGGCGTGTGCGTGGACGCGCGCCAGCCGCGCGGCAAGGCGCTTCTGGCGGAGCTGGCGCAACGCGCGGACCTGGTGATCCAGAACTTCCGGCCGGGCGTGGCCGAGCGCATGGGGGTGGGCTACGACAGCCTCGCGGCGCGTTGCCCCGGTCTCGTCTACGTGTCCATCAGCGGTTACGGACCGGACGGCCCCTATGCCAACGCGCCGGCTTCGGATTCGGTGATGCAGGCCGACAGCGGCCTGATGTTCGCCAACCAGACGCCCGCGGGCGAGCCCCGCCGCATCGGCCTCTTGATGGCAGACATCGCCACCGCGCTGTACGCCGTGCAGGCCGCCAGTGCGGCGCTCTACCAACAGGCGCGCAGCGGCCGCGGCCAGCATGTGCAGCTCAGTCTGCTTGCCGCCTGCGCGGCCTTGCAGGTGAACGACATTCTTGCCTACGGCATCGCGGGGCAGCGCGAGGCGGTGGCGGTCAGCGCGCCCAATGGCGTGTTCGACACCGCCGACGCGCGCCTGTCGGTGCTGGCGCTGAACAACGATCAGTTCGCGCGCTTGTGCCGCGCGCTGGAGCGGACCGATTGGCTTGCCGATCCGGCCCTGTCCACCAACGCGGGGCGCATGGCGCAGCGCGATCGCCTGCATCGGGAAATGGCCGAGCAACTGGCGCTGCATCCCGCCGCGCACTGGGTGGAACGCCTGACGCGCGAAGACGTGCTGCATGCTCGCGTGCGCGATTACGACGGTCTGGCCGCGCATCCGCAGGCCGCGCACCTGGGATTGCTGGAACCGCTGGCGCAGCCGGGCGGCGAGCCGCTGCCCTATGCGCGCGCAGCCGGCGCCTTGTCGCGCCGGCCCCTTGCCGCCGCGCCCGCGGTCGGTGAGCACACGGTCGAGGCGCTGACCGATTGGGGCGTGCCGCGCGGGCAGATCCAGGCCCTGCTTGAGGCCGGCGTGCTGCGCCAGGCTGCTTGCAGCAAGGAGGCCGTCTGATGCGCGCCCTGGTCTGCCATCGCCACGGTCCGGTCGAGGACGTCGTGCCCGGCGAGCTTGCCGACGCGCCCGCCCCCGCCCCCGACGAGGTCACCATCGCCATCGAGCATGCGAGCGTCAGCCATGCAACCAAGCTGCTGATCGAGGGGCGCTATCAAAGCCGCCCGCCCCTGCCCTTTGCGCCCGGCACGGAGGCCGCCGGCCGCGTCATCGCCTGCGGCGCCAAGGTCACGCGCCTCAAGCCCGGCGACAGGGTGGTGGCGCTGGCGCGCTGGGGCTGCTACGCCGAACGCCTGACCGTGCCCGAATACACCGTCTATCCGGTGCCCGAGGACTTGCCGCTCCTGACCGCGCTGCCCATCCCGATTTCGTACGGCACCGCCTGGACAGCGCTGCTCTGGCGCGCCGCCATGCAGCCCGGCGAGACGGTGCTGGTGCTGGGCGCCGGCTCCGGCGTGGGGCTGGCGGCCGTCGAGATTGCGTCGGCACTGGGCGCGAACGTGATCGCCTGCGCCAGCACGCCGGAAAAGCGCCAGGCCGCGCTGGACGCCGGCGCGGCCCATGCGTTCGCCGCCGACGCGCACATGCCGCAGGCCGTCAAGGCAGCCAGCCAAGGGCATGGCGCGGACGTGGTGCTGGACGCCGTGGGCGGCGACGCTTTCGAACACAGCGTGCGCGCCGCGGCGGCCAACGCGCGCATGGTGTCGGTGGGTTTCGCCAGCGGCCGCATTCCCGACGTGCCGCTGAACCTGCTGCTTGTGAAGAACATTGCCCTGCATGGGTTTTTCTTTGGCCGCTACATCGGCTGGACGCCCGCGGACGAACGCATCGTCCACGCGCCCGCCGTGCAGCGGACCATGTCCACCCTCTTCGACTGGGCCCGCCGCCAGCGGATCCGGCCGGCTGTAACGGCGATCTATCCGATCACCGGTCTTGCCGCAGCACTCGCCGCCCTGGAAAGCCGACAAGTCGTCGGCAAGGTGGCGATCACAATAACGACGGAGACAACCCCATGCGTACCCACGACTTCCGGCGCGCCGCCTGGCCGCGCCGCGCCCGCGCAGCGATCGATGTAGCGCCCCGCATTCGCCAGCTTGCTGCCTTGGCCCTGGCGGCCAGTTGCGCCTGCTTTACGGTCGCGGCGCAGGCTGCCGATGCCTACCCCAGCAAGCCCATCACCATGGTGGTGCCCTACCCGCCGGGCGGCCCGACCGATATCGTGGCGCGGCTGGTGGCCGCGGAAATGTCCAAGACCATCGGCCAGAGCATCGTCGTCGACAACAAGCCGGGCGCCAGCGGCATGATCGGCGCGGACCTGGTGGCGCGCGCCGCGCCCGACGGCTACACGTTCCTGGCCAACGCCTCGCTGCATGTCATCAACCCGTACATCTACGCGTCGATGCGCTATGACGCCTTCAAGGATTTCGTGCCCATCACGCAGCTGGCGGACGTGCCGCTGGTGCTGGTGGTGCCGCAGACGTCCAAGGTGCGGACCGTGCAGGACCTGGTGGCGCAGGGTAAGACCCAGCCGCTGAACTTCGGTTCGGCCGGTTCGGCGTCTGCGCAGCAGCTTGCGGGCGAGTCCTTCAAGGTGCGCACCGGCCTGCCGATGCAGCACGTGCCCTACAAAGGCAGCGCGCCCGCGCTGACGGATCTGGTGGGCGGACAGATTCAGCTGATGTTCGATTCCATGCCGTCGGCCATGCCCTTCATCAAGTCCGGCAAGCTGCGCGCGGTGGCGGTCACGACAAGCCGGCGCGTGGATGAGCTGCCCGACGTGCCCACGATGGCCGAGTCCGGATTTCCGGGCTTTGACATCAGCACCTGGTACGGCCTGTGGGCGCCCAAAGGCACGCCACCGGCCATCGTGGCCAAGCTGTCCGAACACGCGGCCCGGGCGCTTAGCCAGCCCAATGTCGTGACGCAGTATGCGGGCCTGGGCGCCAAGCCGGTGGGATCGGACCCCGCGACGTTTGCCCGATTCAACGTGTCGGAAGGCGAAAAGTGGCGGGACATCGTCAAGGCGGCGCAAATCAAGCCGCAGTAGTGGGAAAGGCGGGCCGCAAAGACCTTCGGACCGGACGCGGGCACGCGCGGCGCGGGTAATCCCCCATAAGCAGCGCCGCGCCGCTGGATAAGAATTCATGGTTTGCGAGCCAACCAGTCCAGAGGTCCCAGGCATGAAGGCGTTCTTTCACGACGATCAAAAGCTTCACCATCCGCAGACCTATTTTTCGCGCGGCAAGATGCGCACGCCGCAGGAGGTGCCGTCGCGGCTGGACGGCCTGGTGCAGGCGGCGCGCAAGCTGGGCTTCGACGTCCAGGCGCCGGCCGACGACGGGGCGGGCGCAATCGCGGCGGTGCACAGCCTGGATTACCTGCGCTTTCTGCAGGATGCGCATGAAGACTGGATGAAGCTGCCCGGAGACTGGGGCGGCGAGGTCGTGTCGAACGTCTTCGTGCGCGAGCCCAACGCGCTGCGTGGCGTGCTGGCCAAGGCCGGGCGGTACCTGGCCGACGGCAGTTGCCCGGTTGGCCCGAAGACCTGGCATTCGGCCTACTGGTCGGCGCAATGCGCCATCGCCGGCGCCGATGCGCTGCTGGCCGGCGACCGCAGCGCCTACGCCATCTGCCGCCCGCCCGGCCACCATGCGCGGCGCGATGCCGCGGGCGGCTTCTGCTACCTGAACAACGCCGCCATCGCCGCCCAGCGGCTGACCCGCCGGTTTCCCCGCGTCGCCATCCTGGACACCGACATGCACCACGGCCAGGGCATCCAGGAAATCTTCTACGAACGAAGCGACGTGCTGTACGTCTCCATCCATGGCGATCCCGAGAACTTCTACCCTGTGGTGGCGGGCTTCGAGGACGAACGCGGCGCCGGCGCGGGCTATGGCTACAACATCAACCTGCCCATGCCGCACGGCTCGCCGGAATCCGTGTTCTTCGAGCGGCTGTCGCAGGCGCGCCGTGCGATCGCATTGTTCCAGCCCAACGCCCTGGTGCTGTCGCTGGGCTTTGACATTTTCGAGAAGGATCCCCAGGCCATGGTGAGCGTGACGGAAGACGGCTTCGAGCGCCTGGGCCGCGAGGTCGGCGGCCTGAGCCTGCCCACACTGATCGTGCAGGAAGGGGGCTATTACATCGATGGGCTGGAATCGAATGCGACGCGTTTTTTTGCGGGGCTGACGGGCGCTGGGCGCTAGGCGGCTGCCCCGGCCAGTCACGCGCCGCCGGCAACCGGCAGGCGCATCGCCATACGCCGCTGCGCGGGCAGCCCGTGCCGGGCTTCCGCTTGCAGCACCGCGTAAAGCCGCGTTCCGGGCAGCGCGGTCTCCTCGCGAAACCCCAGCCGCGCATACCACGGCGCGTTCCAGGCCAGATCGCGAAAGGTCGTCAGCGTGACCGCGGACAGCCCCGCCGCCGCCGCATGGCCGCACGCGGCCTGCACCAGACGCTGACCGAGCCCCATCCGCTGATGTTCGGCATCGACCGCCAGTTCCCACACATGCAGGTCGTCGTCAAAGCGCTCCGCGCCTAGAAATCCGCACACGCGCTCGGCGTCCTGCGCCACCCACGCCGTGCCCTGCGCGATCAGGCGCCGATGCTCGGATTCGGACATGACCGCATCGTCCGCGATCCACGCCAGCCCGGGCGCGGCGCGAAACACTGCCGCCGCGGATCGTTCGATGGCGGGCAAGAGGACGGCATCTTCGGGACGAGCGAAACGGATCGACATGGGGCGCAGGAATCTCCAAATGCAGGCGCCAGCGATTCTACGCCGCGCCATGTTTCAATCCCCTCCGCGCAATCCGTTGTTTAATCGGCGATCCCTCGCGGGACACTTCACCGGGGCGGCTGCAATAGGCTGGCCCCGGCGATTCCAACAACAAGATTCAGGATGTCGCACGTGTTTCATGTCATCACCGCGTTTATCGCGCTCTACGTCATCTGGCGCTTCGTCTGGCGTCTGCGCTGGCCGGCCGCCGGCAAGCTGTTGCTGTCGGCATTGGTGCTGCTTGCCGCCGAACATCACCTCATCACCCGCACCTTCTTCGGCACCATGGCCTCGCCCGAGGTGCCCGCCGCCGTCCTGATGGCGCTGGGCTGGGCGTTTGGCGCGCTGATTCTGCTGGCCGTCTTCCTGTTCGTCTCGGACGTGGCGGGTCTTGCCGTGTCGTTGTTTTCGCGCCGCCGCGGCCGCGCGCTGCTGGGCTGCCCGCGCCTGCGCGCCGTGTCCGCCGTGGCCGCGCTGGCGCTGTCCGCGCTGGGTGTCTGGCAGGCGGTGCGCGTGCCGCAAGTCGAAACCATCGAAGTCGCCCTGCCCAATCTGCCGCGCGCCTACGACGGCTTTCGCATCGTGCATCTGACCGACCTGCACGCCAGCCGCTTGCTGCAACGCGACTGGATGCAGGCCGTCGTGGCGCGCGCCAATGCGCTTGAACCGGACCTGACGCTTATCACCGGCGACCTGGTCGACGGCACGCCCGCAGCCCGCGCCGCAGACGTGCAACCGCTGGCCGATCTGCGCGCGCCGCATGGCGTGGTGGCGATCCCCGGCAACCACGAGTATTACGCCGAATACCTGGGCTGGCTGCAGGCCTTCGAGAAGCTGGGCCTGCGCATGCTGCTGAACGAACACATGGTCCTTGACCGCGACGGTCAGCCGCTCGTGCTGGCGGGCATCACCGACAGTGTGGCCGCGCGCGTCGGCCAGCCGCTGCCGGATATCGACGCGGCCATGAAGGGCGTGCCGCCGTCGTCGGCGGTCATCCTGCTGAGCCACCGGCCGGTCGGCGCCAAGCGCCACGCGCAGGCAGGCGCCGGCCTGCAGTTGTCGGGCCACACGCACGGCGGCCAGATCCTGGGCCCGCACCTCATCACGCAACTGGCCAACGAGGGCTATGTGTCCGGGATGTATCAGGTCGGCGGCATGCACCTTTACGTGAGCAACGGCGCGGGCCTGTGGCCGGGCTTTCCCATCCGGCTCGGACGGCCGTCGGAGATCACGCAGATCGTGCTGCGCGCCGCGCCGCCCGCCTGACGCTGGCGAGCGGGCCATGTCGGCGGCGCATTGACAAGCGCCGCCGCGCTGACTTAGCATTCGGCCCTGCTTTTTCAACCCCTGCCATTTTCTGGGTGCAACCGTGTCTGCCATTCGTCAATTCGCCTGAACGCCGACGAGTACCGTCCTGGTACCGCGGTCAGCCTGCCCGCATTCGCTGCTCAACGCCATGTCATGAGCACACCCCGCCCGGCAGGCGCGGATCCAGGAAGCGCAACACCACCCCATCTCTGCTTCCCCTCCCGTAAAGACTGCGTTGTCGGCTTTTCCCATCTGCTGGAGAAGACCCATGACGCTGGATTTCTGCGCCTACGCGCAATCGCTGGACCTGTTCCGATATCCCCGAACGCCCCACCTGGAAGGCTCGCGCCTGCAGGAAGGCGACGAAGGCCACGGCCACGTGCCCTATCGCACGCTGGCGGGCCAGACCCTTGTCGTTGAAGAAAAGCTCGACGGCGCCAACACGGGCATCAGTTTCAGCCCGTCGGGCGAACTGCTGCTGCAATCGCGCGGCCACTATCTGGTGGGCGGCGGGCGCGAACGGCAGTTCAGCTTCATCAAGGCCTGGGCCGCCGCGCATGCGGACTGGCTGCTGGACCGGCTGGAAGACCGATACGTGATGTACGGCGAAACCCTGTCGAAAAAGCACTCCGTGTTCTACGACGCGCTGCCGCATCACTTCTTTGAATTCGATGTACTGGACCGCCGCACCGGCCAATTCCTGTCGACCGGCGCGCGCCGCGCGCTGCTGGCCGGCGGCCCGGTGCTGTCCGTGCCGGTGCTGTACGAAGGCCCGGCGCCCGCGCGGCTGGCCGATCTGAAGGCCCTGCTAAAGCCCTCGCTTGCCAAGACGGCCGGCTGGCGCGACGCGTTCGAGGCCACCGTGCTGCGCGAAGGCCTGGACCTGGCGCGCGCCTGGAAGCAGTGCGACAAGTCGGATCTGTCCGAAGGCCTCTACATCAAGGCCGAAGCCGACGGCAAGACACTCGCCCGTTACAAGTGGGTGCGCCGCGACTTCGTGCAGGCCATCCTGGATTCGGACATGCACCATTCGGAGCAGCCCTACATCCCCAATCTGCTCGCCGACGGCGTCGACCTGTACGCGCCGCGCCTCGCGGTGGACTGGGACACCTTGCGCGGCGCCACCCGCGCCGGAGAGACATCATGAATTACGAACAGATCCGGGCACTGGTTCCCACGCCCACGCGCGGCGCGGACTATGCCGCGTGCCTGGCGGCCTTTCCCGCGCTGGAGCTGGCCAAGACCACGCCGCAGGACCCGCGCTATCACGGCGAGGGCGACGTATGGACGCACACGCAGATGGTCGTGGACGCGCTGCTCGCGCTGCCGCAGTACCAGGCTGCGTCTCGCGCCGACCAGGAGATCGTGTTCCTGGCGGCGCTGCTGCACGACGTGGCCAAGCACAGCACCACGGTGGTCGACCCGGTGACGGGCGCCATCGGCCAGCCCGGCCATTCGCGCAAGGGCGCGATCGATGCGCGCATCGCCTTGTGGGACGCCGGCGTCCCCTTCGCGGTGCGCGAAGCCATCTGCCGGCTGATTGCCACGCACCAGGTGCCGTTTTTTGCGCTGGAAGGCTCGCGCCGCGGCCGCTCGCCCGAATTCATCGTGCGCGAGCTGTCCTGGCAAGTGTCCCTTCCGCTGCTTGCCATGCTGGCCGAGGCCGACATGCGCGGCCGCCTCTGCGCGGACGCGGGCCGCGTGCTGGACAACATCGCCCTCTTTTGCGAACTGGCGCGCGACGAAGCGTGCTTTGGCCAGCCCCGCGCCTTTGCCGATGCGCACACCGCCGTCAGCTATTTCCGCGGCGCGGACGTGCATCCGGACTACGCCTTGTTCCAGGAGCCCGGTTCGCGCGTCATCGTGATGTCGGGCCTGCCCGCTTCCGGCAAGAACACCTGGGTGGCGGCGCATCATCCCGACCTGCCGGTGGTGTCGTTCGACGATGCGCGCGAGGAACTGGGGCTGCGCCACGGCAAGAACGAGGGCATGGTGGCGCACCTGGCCGTCGACCGCGCGAAGGCCCTGCTGCGCGCCCGCGCGCCCTTCGTGTGGAACGCCACCAACCTCAGCGAACTGATGCGCAAGAAGACGCTGGACCTGCTGTACGCGTATCAGGCCGACGTTGAGCTGGTGTATCTGGAAAAGCCGCGCGCCGAGCTGCTGCGGCGCAATGCCCGGCGCGACACGTCGTTGTCCAACAAGACGCTGACGGGCATGCTGCACCGCTGGGACCTTCCGCTGCCGACCGAGGCGCACCGCGTCGTCTACGCGGTGTAGCGCCGGTCAGGCTGGGGCCGGCGCCAGCATGCTGTCCCGCAGCCGCAGCACGGACGCGCAGGAGGTGTCGCGATGCGTCACCAGAGACAGGGACAACGCACCCTGCGCGTCCGCGTCGGTCAAAGGCACAAAGGCCACATGCGGCGTCGAATAGGCGCGGGTCACGCCGGGCACCAGCGCCACACCCAGGCCGCTGGCGACCAGGCTGACCAGCGTCTGCACCTGGATCGCTTCCTGGCTGATGCGGGGCGAAAACCCCGCCTTGTGGCATAGCGCCAGCGTCACCCCGTTCAGCCCCGGCACCTTGGCTGGCGAATACAGCACGAAGTTCTCGGACCGCATGCGTTCCAGCGCGATCGGGCCGGCGCCGGCCAGCGGATGCCCGGCGGGCACGGCCAGGATCAGGTCGTCGCGCTCGACCACCCAGGAATCCAGTTCGTTGTCTTCGGCCAGCGGCCCGCGCACCAGGCCGGCGTCAATTTCGTTGGCGCGCAGCATCGCCACCAGGCCGACCGTGCTGTCCTCGCGCAGATCCAGCTGCACGTCCGGGTATTGCGTCCGAAAGGCGGGCAGGCAACGCGGCAGCAGCATGTAGGTGGCCGAGCCCACGAAGCCCAGCCGCAGCGTGCCCCATTCGCCCAGCGCCACCCGGCGGGCGGCCTGGCGCGCCTGGTCGGTATGAAACAGCGCGCGGCGCGCGTCCGCCATCAGCGCGTCGCCCGCCGGCGTCGTCGAGACGCCCTTGGCGCCCCGCACCAGCAGCGGCACGCCCACCGCGTGCTCCAGTTTCTGGATCGACACCGACAGCGCCGGCTGCGCGATGTGCAGCGCGTCGGCCGCGCGGCGGTAACTGCCCAGTTCGGCAATCGTGACGAACTGCCGAAGCTGGCGCAAATCTATAGCCATAACAGATTCCGTATCAAGCAATACCGAAGCCATATTAGACGCGTATGTGCGGCGCCGATAGGATTTCCGCCATGACCACGCCTCCCTCCCCGACCGTCTCCGCGCTGGACGGCATCCGCATCCTGGACCTGACCTCCGTCGTGTTCGGCCCCTATGCCTCGCAGATCCTGGCCGACTACGGGGCGGACGTCATCAAGGTCGAAGCGCCCGGCGGCGATTCCACCCGGCACACCGGCCCCGCGCAGGAGGCCGGCCTGTCCGCGATCTTTCTGGGGCTGAACCGCAACAAGCGCAGCATCGTGCTGGACCTGAAGCAGCCGGCCGCGCGCGAGGCGCTGCTGACGCTGGTGGACCAGGCCGACGTGCTGATGCACAGCATGCGGCCGGCCAAGATGGCGGCGCTGGGACTGGACCCCGCCACGCTGTGCGCGCGCCATCCGCGGCTGGTGTATGCCGGCCTGTATGGTTTTGGCGAAGGCGGCGCCTATGACGGCCGTCCGGCCTACGACGACATCATCCAGGGCCTGTCCGGATTTGCCGACCTGGTGGGCCGCCAGACCGGCGCGCCGCGCTACCTGCCCACCGTCGCGGCCGACAAGACTTGCGGCCTGATCGCCGCGCACGCCATCCTGGCCGCGTTGTTCCAGCGCGAGCGCACGGGCCGGGGCCAGCAGCTGGAAGTGCCCATGTTCGAAAGCATGGCGTCGTTTGCGCTGGTGGAGCATTACTACGGCCGCCACCTGGCCGATGCGCCCGGCCAGGCCGGTTATCCGCGGGTGCTGACGCCGTGGCGCCGGCCCTGCCAGACCGCCGACGGACACGTCTGCCTGATGCCCTACACGGACGCCCATTGGCGCGATTTCTTCAACGCCGCCGGCCGCCCCGACCTGGCGCGGGACGCGCGCTTTGCCGACATCTCGGCGCGGACCCGGCACATAGAGACGCTGTACGAACTGCAGGCGGGCATCGTCGCGGCCCACGACACCGCGTACTGGCTTGCCCTGTGCGAGCGGCTGGAGATTCCGGCCGCGCCCGTGAACCGCCTGGAAGACCTGGAGACCGATCCGCACCTGGAGAGCGTCGGTTTCTTCGTGCCGCTGCAAAGCGCGTCCGGCAGCCAATACCGCTTTCCCCGCAATCCGGTGCGCCTGCAGCAGTCCCACGTGCCGCCCGCCATGCCGCCGCGCCTGGGCGAGCACACCCACGAAGTGCTGCGCCAGGCCGGCCTTGCACCGGCCGTCATCGACGCCCTGCTGCAAGCGGGCGTCGCCGGCCAAGCACCCTCCCCCTCTTCCGACAACGCCAAGGACACCGCATGACCCAAGACCGCAACGCCACGCCCGCCGCCCAACTGGGCCAGGGCTACTACTGGCAGGACCTTACCGTCGGCCAGCGCTTCCAGACGTTTCGCCGCACGGTCACCGAGACCGACATCGTCAACTTCATCAGCGTCACGGGCATGCTGGAGACCATCTTCATCGACGCCACCTACAGCCACGGCGCGATAAAGGGCCGGCCCGCCCCCGGCGCGCTGACCTACGGCCTGATCGAAGGGCTGATCATGCAGGGCATGGTGCAGGGAACGGGCCTGGCGCTGCTGGAAGTCCACAAGAAAATGATCGCGCCCGTGGTCGCCGGCGACACGATCTGGGCCGAGATCGAAGTGACCGGCGTGCGCCCCACCTCGCAGCACAACCGCGCGGTGGTCACGTCCGCGATCGACGTCCGCAACCAGCATGGCAAGCCGGTGATGGCCTACACGGCCGTGCGCATGCTGGCCGGCAGACCCGGCTGAATGCCCCTGCGGCGGCACGGGTCCCGCCAGAGGACGCGGCCGCCAGTTCGCAGTACCCATAACAGCACAAGGAGACAACCATGAAAAAAGCAATGCTGGCCGCGACGCTGGCCATTCTGGCGCTGGGAGGCGCCGCAAGCGCCCAGGCCGCATGGCCCGACCGCCCGATCACGATGGTGGTGCCCTTCCCGCCCGGCGGGCCGACCGACCTGGTGGCGCGCGTGCTGGCCAAACAGCTTACCGACCAGCTCGGCCAGACCGTCGTCGTCGAAAACAAGGGCGGCGCCAACGGCAACATCGGCATGCAATACGCAGCCGCGGCCAAGCCGGACGGCTACACGGTGCTGTACAACACCTCGTCCATCGCGCTCAGCCCCAACCTGTACCGCTCGCTGGCGTTCGACCCGGTCAAGGATTTTGCACCCGTCTCCAGCACGGCCGTCATTCCACTCGTCCTCCTGGTGCATCCCTCGGTGCCCGCCGACACCGCATCCGCATTTGTCGATTACGCCCGCAAGCATCCCGGCAAGCTGTCGTATGGATCGGCGGGCGCGGGCAACGTCACGCACCTGGGCGCGTTGCTGCTCCTGAAGTCGCTAAACATCGACGCGGTCCACGTGCCCTATCGCGGCAGCGCTCCGGCCATGACCGACCTGGTCGGCGGCCAGGTCCAGGTGATGACCAACACGCTGAACGACTCGCTGGGATTCATCCGCGAAGGCAAGCTGCGCGCCCTGGCGGTGACCAGCGAGACCCGCAGCGACCAGTTGCCCAACGTGCCGACGGTGGCGGAAACGGTGGCGCCGGGCTTTGGCATGGGCGCCTGGCAAGGCGTCGTCGTGCCGGCAGGCACGCCCGCGCCCATCATCGACAAGCTGAACGCCGAGATCCTGCGCGCGCTCAAATCCCCGGAAATGCAGAAGCAGCTCAAGGTGCAGGGCGCGCAGGCGCTGGGGTCGACACCGCAGGAATACGCCGCCTACATCAAGAGCGAGATCGCGCGGTGGGGCGAGGTAGTGAAGGCGGCAAACGTGAAGCTGGACTGACTGCGCCGCCCAGGTATTCGCCCAAACGGAAACGCCCGCGGCAAGCGGGCGTCTTCTTTTCTGCCGGCGGGACGGATCAGCGTCCGGCGGCCTTGGCGCTCAGTCCATTGGCCACGCCCATGTCGGTCTTGGGCACGTCGCGCAGGATCACGCGCACGTCTTCGCCCGACATGTCGAGGCTGGCGCACACGGCCTGATTCAGCGCCGCGATCAGCGCGGCCTTCTTGGCCTCGTCGCGCCCTTCGATCAGGTCCACGTCCACGCGCGCCATGCGCTTGCCGATCTCGCCCGCCACGATCACGTGTTCCGCCGGGATTTCGTGCAGCACGGCGCGCACGCTGGGCACCGGGGCCGCGATGCTTTCGACCACCGCGTTGGACGCCGCCTTCAAGAGGGCGGCTTTCTGGGCGGCCGAGTGGCCTTGCATGATCTGGACGTTCAAGAGGGGCATGACAGGTTCCGAGGGTGCATGACGAGGAAAGCCGGCCAAGCCGGCCGGCCAGCCATCATATCGTGACTGCGCCCGCGTGCAAGCGGGTGCACGCGGGCGCATGGGGTCATGCCGACGATGCGGGGATCAGGCGGCGGCCTTGCCCTCGCTTTCCTGCTCGGGCTGGGCCGTCAACGCAGCCGCATCGGGCGTGGCGGCGTCGCCCGCCACCTGCGTCTCGGTCAGGGCCGGCGTCACCAGCTCGACGACCTTCTTGCGCGACAGCATGCCCAGGAACTCGTCGTCCTCACCCGTCACGGCGACCGGCTGGTCGCTGTGCACCAGTTGCGCCAGCACCTCGCCCAGGCCAGCCGTGGCCGGCACCGACGCCAGGTCCTCGACGAAGCGGGACACGTCGCGCACGCCTTCCTGCATCGCCTTCTCGGCGGCCTCGGCGGTCAGCACGCCAGCCAGACGCTTGCCATCCAGCACCGGCGCGTACTCGTAGTTCAACGCCTTCATGCGGTCCACGGCGTGCGCCGGGCGCGAGCGCATCGTCAGCGTCAGGCGCGCCGGATTCACGGCGTGCGTGGCGTTGAGTACCTTGGTGCGGTTCACGTCCTGCAGGAACGACTGCACGTAGTCGTTGGCCGGGTTCAGCAGGATGTCTTCCGGCGTGCCCTCCTGCACCAGTTCGCCGTCCTTCAGGATGGCGATGCGGTTGCCCAGGCGCAGCGCTTCGTCCAGATCGTGCGTGATGAAGACGATGGTCTTGTTCAGCTTGGCCTGAAGCTGCAGGAGCTGATCCTGCATTTCGCGGCGAATCAGCGGATCCAGCGCGGAAAACGCTTCGTCCATCAGCAGGATCTCGGCATCGGTGGCCAGCGCGCGCGCCAGGCCGACACGCTGCTGCATGCCGCCCGACAATTGATGCGGATACTGGTTCTCGAAGCCCGACAGGCCCACCTGTTCAAGCCATTCGCGGGCGCGCTTCTCGCGTTCGGCCTTGCCAACGCCTTGCACGGTCAGGCCGTACGCGGCGTTGTCCAGCACGGTGCGGTGCGGAAACAGGCCAAAGCGCTGGAACACCATGCTCATCTTCTTTTGGCGGAAGATTTCCAGGTCGCGCTTGTTCAGGCTGACCACGTCCACGCCGTCGACCAGGATGTGTCCCGAGCTGGGCTCGATCAGGCGGTTGAAGTGGCGGATCAGCGTGGACTTGCCCGACCCGGACAGCCCCATGATGACGTAGATGCTGCCTTCTTCAATGGACAGGCTGATGTCGCGCAGGCCGAGCGTGTGGCCGCTCTTGGCCAGCAGCTCTTCCTTGCTCATGCCGCCCTGCGCGGCTTGCAGCCATTTCTTCGGATGCGCACCGAAAATCTTGTAGATGTTCTTGACTTCGATCTTGCTCATCGCTGGCCTCCCGTGCGCATGCGCTGTCCATACGATTGCGTGATCCGGTCGAACAGCACGGCCAGCACCACGATACCCAGGCCGGCGAGCAGGCCCCGGCCCACTTCCAGGCGGTTGATGCCCAGAAGCACTTCATAACCCAGGCCGCGCGCGCCGATCATCGACGCAATCACCACCATCGACAGCGCCATCATCGTGGTCTGGTTGATGCCGGCCATGATGTTGGGTAGCGCCAGCGGCAACTGCACGCCGAACAGCTGCTGGCGCGGGTTGGCGCCAAAGGCGCGCGACGCTTCCAGCACTTCGCGGTCGACCAGGCGGATGCCCAGGTCGGTCAGGCGGATGAGCGGCGGCACGGCGTAGATGACGGTTGCGATGATGGCGGGAATCTTGCCCAGGCCGAACAGCATCACGACAGGAATCAGATACACGAAACTGGGCATCGTCTGCATCACGTCCAGCACGGGCAGCATGCCCGAGCGCAGCCAGTTCACCCGTGCCATCAGCACGCCCAGCGGAATGCCGATCAGCACCGACAGGCCGGCGGCCATGATCATCAGCGCCAGCGTCTGCATGCCGGCGTCCCACAAGCCCAGCACCCCGATGACGCACAGCAGCGCGCCCATCGCCAGGCTCAGGCCGATGCGGCGGCTCACGCCGTAGGCGATCGCGATGGTCACCGCGACCACCGCCCACCAGGGCGAATTGCGCAGCAGTTGCTCCAGCCACACCAACGCGTGCAGCACGGGCTGGGACATCTTTTCCAGCGTGTCCGCGTAGTTGGTGACCAGGTGATCGACGAAACCGTCGATCGCCCCCCGTACCTGACGGGCGGGAATAAGTTCAGGAAACATACATTCGACTCCATTCTGGCGCGCTCGCCGCCCGTGTCGCCACCGGGCACGCTGGCGCAGGACAAGACATCGAGACTGAGACTGGCGCCAGGCACCCGGAAGGACCGCTGATTGCGCAAATCCATTCCGCATCGGTGCCCGGCACCGGAATCACTGCCACCGCGGGTGGCGGCACAAGCACGCTTGCCGGGCCGGACGCATGCGCCCGGCCGGCGGCCATCCCGGCAAAGAGTTCCGGCCCCTTGACGGACCGGTACGCGCCACCGCGGCGCGCAGCCAGGATCACAGTGCTTTACAGCGCGCTTTGGACGCGCCCGGCGACGTCGGCGGGGACCCACTTGGTCCAGACGTCGGGTTTGTTCTTCAGGAACCACTTGGCCACGGCGTTGGACTCATCGCCGGACTCTTCCATGTGGGCCAGGGTTTCATTGATGACCGGCAGCGGCACCGAAACCTTGGACAGGAATTCGGTCAGCTTGGGCGCATCTTCGGAGAACTTGGTGTTCACCGCGGTAAAGACAGGGTTGTCGGGGTAGGCGCTGGGCTCGGGCTTGGCGCACTTGGGCGACGTCAGGCACTTGTGCTTTTCAGCATCGTAGGCCGGCAGGTCCAGCTTGACCAGATCCATGGCGCCGACCAGCGGCGTGGGCGACCAGTAATAGAAGACCACGTTCTGCTTGCGCTTGTAGGCCGACATCAGGGCCGCCTTCTGCGCAGCGCCCGTGCCGGGCGAGTACAGCGTGTAGGTGTCGTCCAGCTTCAAGGCGTGGAACAGGTTGTTGCTGGTGACTTCGCAACCCCAGCCGGCCGGGCAGCCATAGAAACGGCCTTTGCCGGGTTCTTCCGGATCCTTGAATTCATCCTTGAACTTGGGCAGGTCCGCCGCCGACTTCAGCTCGGGCAGACGCTCGGCCGTGTACTTGGGGATGTACCAGCCTTCGGCGCCCATGTACAGGTCGCCAATGCGCTTGACCTTGCCGGTCTTCTCGGCGCGGGCCCAGGGATCGGCCACGCTGTTCAGCCAGATCTCGGTGTTGATGTCCAGATCGCCGCGCTCAAGCGCGGCCAGGGCGGGCAAGGTCTCGGTGGGCAGGGTTTCGGTCTTGCAACCGTAGCCCTTTTCCATGATGAATCGCTCGACGTCGACCAGGACCAGGTTGGATTCCCAGTTCATGGCGCCGAACGTGACCGGACGCTTGAGTTCACATTGCGGGGCGTCGGCGGCTTGAGCCGAACCAGCAAACGCAAACAAAACGGCCGCGGCGGCCAGGGACTTGACAGGGGTAAAACGCATTGGCTTTTGCCTCCATAGGTTCAGGCACTCACGCCAGGATGAAAGCCTGGGGCGGCACCGTGGAGCTAAGGGGGTTGTGCGGAAGACGGGCTGAACCGCCAATACAAACCGACACTAGCAACAAGACTGCCCGCGAGGGATGCGGCGTCTTGCAAGACAGGGAGCTTCAAAAACGAGTTTTTGAATACTCACAGAAAGAGAACAAACTGAACGAAGAAGGCAGCATCTTAAACGAAATTGCTGCGCCGCCCAACCCCAAGGGTGAATGAAACAGATACATTCTCGGCCAAATTGCTCCGGGAAAACCCCAGTAGATCAGGGGGGAACGGCGGATTTCTCCTAGGGAGACCAAACCCAAAAAGGCAGATACATTTAGTTAATATTATGTGCCTATTAATACGTTCAGCGCGTTCCAGAGTGCACTGCAACACAGCAATTGGTTCCAGAAATCGCGAACATTCACGCTATTAAGAGGGTTCCAATTGACACCGGTGGCCCCCTCACTCTCCGGACCGCGATCCATACATATAGTCCCGCCGCCACGGATAAGACATATCCGCAGGCCCATCCAGTTCGTCCGCGCGGCCCGACGCCGGATGCTGGACAAGAATCTGATGCAGCGCGATCCACCCATGCTCGAAGGCCATGGCGCACCCGGCCAGATACAGCCGGTACGCCCGCAGCGACCGCTCGCCCTGGTCCCCGCCCAGGATGCGGGCCGCTTCGGGCAAGCGCGCCTCCAGTCCATCGCTCCAGGCCCACAGCGTGCGCGCATAGTGCGGCCGCAGGTTCTCCACGTCCAGGTCTTCCAGCCCGCCATTGGCCAGCGCCTGCATCACCACGCTGACGTGCGTCAGCTCCCCGCCCGGGAAGATGTACTTCTCGATGAACTCGCCCATCCCGTTGCCCAGTTCGGCGTTGTACACGCCGGCCGCGGTGATGCCGTGATTCATGATCAGCCCGCCCGGCCTGAGCAAGCGCCGCAGCTTGGCGAAGTAGCTTTCCAGCTGCGCGCGCCCCACGTGCTCGAACATGCCGACCGATGCGATCTTGTCGTAGGGCTGCGATTCGTCCAGTTGGCGGTAATCCAGCAGCATCATGCGGACCCGCCCGGACAGCCCCTTCTCTTCGATCAGCCGGCTGACGTGCGCATGCTGGTTGCGTGACAGCGTGATGCCGGTGGCGTCGACGCCATAATTTTCGGCGGCCCACAGCAGCAGGCCGCCCCACCCCGCGCCCACGTCCAGGAACCGCTCGCCGGCCGACAGACGCAGCTTGCGGCAAATGTGATCGAGCTTGGCCTCCTGCGCCTGCGCCAGCGTCATGCCTGGCTCGCGGTAGTAGGCGCACGAATAGACGCGGCGCGGATCCAGCCACAGTGCGTAGAAGTCGTCGGACAGGTCGTAGTGGAACTGAATCTGTTTGGCGTCGCGCTCGACCGAATGCCGCCACACCGACATCACCTTGCGCACCAGCTCGGTCAGCCATCCGCCCCGCGCGGCGTCCATCGGCGAACCGGGCAGAAGCTTTGCCGCGGCCGCCATGACGTCGCGCATGCGCCCTTCGATATCGATACGGCCTTCGACGTAATCCTGGCCCAGCACGCCGACGGCCCCTTCGGCAAGATGGGCCAGCGCGCTCTTGTCGTGCGTCACGAACCGCACGCGGGGGGCCGGCGCGCCGAGCACGGCGCCATCGGGCAGCACGAGCTGCACCGGGACAGGCAGGGCCTGAAGTTTGCGTTCCACGACAGATAGCAAAGGATTCACGGCTTCTCCTCCGGATGCGTAGCGGCGCCAGGGACGCTTTCGGAAAGCACCCGCAATTTTCCTGTAAGCCCGCCCATGATAAAGTCCCCGGCTTGGCGCGGCCAGTACAGCCCCTGCACCGCCACGCGCCCTGTCCCTGCGCTTCATCGCGATCTACATGCCCCCATCACAGACATCCCGCAGCAGCCTGCCCGGTTGGCTCATCCTCATGGGCGCGCTGACGGCCATCGGCCCGTTCGCCATCGATATGTACTTGCCCGCGTTTCCCACGATCGCGGCCAATCTCGGTGTCTCCCGCGGCGATGTCGAGCGCACGCTGGCGGCGTACCTGATCGGCCTGGCGATGGCGCAGGTGTTCTACGGCCCGATGGCCGACCGCTACGGCCGCAAGCCGCCGCTGCTGGTGGGCCTGACCCTGTTCATGATCGCTTCGCTGGGGTGCGCGCTGTCGGGATCGGTCGAAGCCCTGACCGGCTGGCGCGTCGTGCAGGCAATGGGCGGCGCGGCCGGCATCGTGATTCCGCGCGCGGTCATCCGCGATCACTACGAGACCCACGAAGCGGCGCGCGCCATGTCGCTGCTGATGCTCATCATGGGCTTGGCGCCGATCCTCGCGCCGCTGATCGGGGGCCAGTTGCTGGCCATCACATCGTGGCGCAGCCTCTTCTGGGTGATGCTCGCGGGCGGCGCGATGCTGATGACGGCAGTCATCCTCATCATGAAGGAATCGCTCACGCCCGAGCGCGTGGTGCCGCTGCGCTGGAGCACCATCCTGCACAACTATCGCGGCCTGTTCGCGCATCGCGGCTTCATGTCGCACAGCCTGGCGGGCGGTTTTGGCCAGGCCGGCATGTTCGCCTACATCATCGGCTCGCCCCGCGTCTTCATCGAACTCTACGGCGTGCCGCCGCAATACTACGGCCTGCTGTTCGGCACCAATGCACTGTCGCTCATCATCTGCTCGCAAATCAGCGCACGGCTGCTGCGCACCTACACCCCGCGCCAGCTGCAAAGCCGCGCGCTGGTCACGCTGGCGTGCGCCAGCCTCGCCGCCGTCGCGCTGACGCTGGCCGGGCTGCTGACGCTGCCGCTGCTGATGCTGTGCCTGATCTGCTACATGGGCAGCCAGGGCTTCGTGAACCCCAACTCGGCGGCGCTTGCGCTGGCCGACCAGGGCAAGCGGCTGGGCGCGGCGTCCGCGCTATTGGGGACGCTTCAGTTGTCGTGCGGCGCCCTCGCGGGTTTCGCCGTCAGCGCCTGGCAATCCGACACCGCCCTGCCGCTGACCACCACCCTGGCGGCCTGCGCGTGCCTGTCCTGGACGGCCGGGCGTGTGGCGCGTTCGCACACCGCGTAGCCCTGCAGCTTGATTTACTTAAGATTTTCGTATTAGAATCGCGGTCTTCACATGAAGTTTCCCGTGCAGGACTACTATGCTTTGTAGTTCAGCACTCTGACCCCCAACCGCGTGTTGTGAATGCAAGCGGGCGGCAGGCAGCGGGTATAAGCACTGGGGTGAAATCACTTTCCCCCTCATCCACTAAGACTGGGTGGCCGGCCAAGGCAGCGTACAGCAGCCTTCACAGCCCGGCGGCTAAACACCTGTCTACTCCCCCGAAGCGATGCGCGGCAAGAACGACACTAAAGAGGTGCATCCATGGCACGCGTATGCCAAGTGACCGGCAAAGGCCCGATGGTGGGCAACAATGTTTCGCACGCAAACAACAAGACCAAGCGTCGCTTCCTGCCCAACCTGCAATCGCGCCGGTTCTGGGTTGAAAGCGAAAACCGCTGGGTCCGCCTGCGTGTTTCCGCCAAGGCCATCCGCACGATCGACAAGAACGGCATCGAAGCCGTGCTGGCCGAAATGCGTGCCCGCGGCGAAATGGCCTAATCGGCCGCCCCGCCAATCTACATACTAGGAGCACGACATGGCCAAAGGTATCCGCGAAAAGATCAAGCTCGAGTCGACCGCCGGCACGGGTCATTTCTACACGACCACCAAGAACAAGCGCAACATGCCCGAGAAGATGCTGATCAAGAAATTTGATCCGGTCGCTCGCAAGCACGTCGACTACAAGGAAACCAAGCTGAAGTAATTCAGCCGGTATCCCGCAAAAGAGGCCCTGTCATGCAGGGCCTTTTTTATTGCCGGCCATTTTTATTGCCGGCTTTTTGTTGCCCGCTTTTTTTGCCGGCTTTTTATTGCCATTAATTTGCCGCTACGCCGAGGCCCATGTTTCAATTAGGCCGCACCGGCGGCGCCCCAGGCGCGCGCGAGGCCCGACTCATCTTCAGCCTGCGATTACTCCACCATGATCCGTCCCTGCCTCACTTTGCTGCGCCGCGCGCTTGCGCCCGCGATCCTGGCCCTGGCCCTGGCTCCGGCCGCCCCCGCCGCCTCCAAAGACAAGGAGCCGCCCATCCGCATCGGCGAGATCAACAGCTACAAGGCCATTCCCGCCTTCCTGGGCCCGTACAAAAAGGGTTGGCAGCTGGCGCTTGAGGAGGTCAACGCCGCGGGTGGCGTGCTGGGCCGCAAACTCGAAGTCATCTCGCGCGACGACAACGGCAATCCGGGTGACTCGGTCCGTGCCGCACAGGAACTGCTGGCGCGCGAAAAAGTCGAGCTGCTGTTCGGCGGGTTCCTTTCCAACACCGGCCTGGCACTGACCGATTTCGCCAAGCAGCAAGAGGTGTTCTTCCTGGCCGCCGAACCGCTGACCGACAAGATCACCTGGCAGGAAGGCAACCGCTACACCTACCGCCTGCGTCCGTCCACGTGGATGCACGTGGCGGCG
Source organism: Achromobacter mucicolens (assembly GCF_029866465.1). Taxonomy (NCBI): domain Bacteria; kingdom Pseudomonadati; phylum Pseudomonadota; class Betaproteobacteria; order Burkholderiales; family Alcaligenaceae; genus Achromobacter; species Achromobacter mucicolens. The sequence goes on from NZ_CP123364.1 coordinate 4,009,151, forward strand.
GTGGCGCCCAAGGCGCTGGCCCTGCGCAAGAAGCGCTGGGCCATCGTCTACCCCAATTACGAATACGGGCAATCCGCCGTGGCCACGTTCAAGGCCATGATGCAGTCGTTCCAGTCCGACGTGGAATTCGTCGCGGAACAGGCCGTGCCGCTGGGCAAGGTGGATGCCGGCGCGGTGGTGCAGGCGTTGGCCGACGCCAAACCCGACGCCATTTTCAACGTGCTGTTTGCCGCCGACCTGACGCGCTTCGTGCGCGAGGGCAACACGCGCGGCCTCTTTGAAAACATGCCGGTCGTCTCGCTGCTGTCCGGCGAACCCGAATACCTGGAGCCGCTGGGCGCCGACACGCCCACCGGCTGGATCGTCACCGGCTATCCCTGGTACGCCATCGACACGCCGGCCAACAAGACGTTTGTCGAGGCCTACAAGAAGCGCTTCAACGAAACGCCCAAGGTCGGGTCGGTGGTCGGCTATGCCTCGCTGATGTCGATCGCGCAGGGCCTGAAGGCCGCCGGTTCCGTGGACACGGAAAAGCTCGTCGACGCCTTTGCCGGCCTGAAGGTGGACACGCCCTACGGCCCGATCCAGTACCGCAAGATCGACCATCAATCCACGATGGGCGTCTACGTGGGCGTGACCGCGGTCGAGGACGGCAAGGGCATCATGAAGGACTTTGCCTACATCGACGGCGCGCGGCTGCAGCCGCCTGACGAACAGGTGCGCAAGATGCGGCCGGCGCACTGATGAATGTGTCCGGGCTGCTGCTGCAGCTGCTCAATGGCCTGGCCGACGCCAGCGCGCTGTTCCTGGTCGCCGCGGGCCTGTCGCTGATCTTTGGCGTGACCCGCGTGGTCAACTTCGCGCACGGCTCGTTCTACATGCTGGGCATCTACCTGGCCTGGACCTTCACCAGCCATTTCGGCAGCGGCGCGGGCTACTGGTTCGGCCTGCTGCTGGCGGCGCTGGCGACCGGCCTGATCGGTGCGGCGGCCGAGCTGCTGGTGCTCAAGCGCCTTTACCGCGCCCCCGAACTCTTCCAGCTGCTGGCGACCTTCGCCCTCGTCCTCATCATCGGCGACGCGGCCCTGGCCATCTGGGGCCCCGAAGACCTGTTCTCGGCCCGCGCCCCGGGCCTGTCGGGCGCCGTGCAGATCCTGGGCCGCCGTTACCCTGAATACGACCTCCTGCTGATTGCCGCCGGCCCCATCGTGCTGGGCCTCTTGTGGCTGCTGCTCATGCGCACCCGCTGGGGCCGGCTGCTGCGCGCCGCCGCTGAAAACCGCACCATGCTGGCGGCGCTGGGCGTGAATCAGGCCTGGCTGTTCACGTCCGCCTTCACGCTGGGCGCGTTCCTCGCCGGACTGGGCGGCGCGCTGGCCGCGCCGCGCGTGCCCGCCACCCTCGGCCTGGACCTTGAAATCATCGCCAGCGCCTTTGTCGTGGTGGTCGTGGGCGGCTTGGGATCGGTGCCTGGCGCGTTCCTGGCGGCCGTGCTGATCTGTTCGGTCAAGGCGCTGTTCGTCTTCCTGGGCCAGGTCGCCATCGGCCCGTGGGTCTTCAACCTGTCCAAGCTCACCCTGCTGGCCGAATTCGCCGTGATGGCCGTGGTGCTGGTCGTGCGGCCGTGGGGCCTGATGGGTAAGCCCCCCGCCCCTACTTCGCACCCGGGCATGCCGGAGCGCCCCATATCCCCGGCGGGTCCGCGCCTGCGTCTGGCCTACGGCGTACTGCTGGCCTTGCTGGCGCTGGTGCCCGTCGCGACGCTGACCTGGCCCTACCTCAGCATCCTCATGACCGAGATCCTCATCGCCGCCCTGTTCGCCGCCAGCCTGCACTTTCTGACCGGGCTGGCGGGCATGACCTCGTTCGGCCACGCCGCCTGGTTCGGACTGGGCGCCTACGGCGCGGCGCTGCTCCTGAAACTGGCCGCCATCCCCATGGAGGCGGCGCTGCTGCTGGGCCCGTTTGCCGCCGCGTTCGGCGCCCTGGTGTTCGGGTGGTTCTGCGTGCGTCTGTCCGGCGTGTATCTGGCGATGCTGACGCTGGCGGTCGCGCAGATTCTGTGGGCCCTGACCTATCAATGGGATGACGTGACCGGCGGCAGCAACGGCCTGACGGGCTTGTGGCCGTCGGCCTGGCTGGCGCAGGGGCCCTGGTTCTACTACCTCACGCTGGCGCTGTGCGCGGCCGGCGTCTGGTGGCTGCGCCGGCTGGCGTTTTCGCCGCTGGGGTTCGCGCTGCGCGGCGTGCGCGATTCGGCCTTGCGCGCCGAAGCGCTGGGCATGGACACGCGCCGCATCCAATGGGCCGGATTCGTGGCCGCCTCGTTCGCCGCGGGCCTGGCGGGCTCCCTGTACGCATTTTCCAAGGGCAGCATCGCGCCCGACGTGCTGGCCGTCAGCCGCTCGGTCGATGGACTGGTGATGGTGCTGCTGGGCGGCATCCAGACGCTGGCCGGCCCGCTCGTCGGCGCGGCATCCTACACTTGGCTGCAGGATGCCGCGGCGCGCAGCACCGAGTACTGGCACGCGGTGCTGGGCCTGGCGATCCTGGCGCTCGTCATGGCCTTCCCCGAAGGCCTGGCAGGCGCTGCCGCCCGGCTGCGCAGGAGGTCCGCATGACCCCGGCCGCCCCCCTGCTGCAGGTGCGCAACCTGCGCAAATCCTTCGGCGGCATCGACGCGCTGGCCGATGTGTCGTTCGACCTGGAAGCCGGCCACATGCTGGCCCTGATCGGCCCGAACGGCGCGGGCAAGTCGACCTGCTTCAATGTGTTGGGCGGCCAGTTGCGCCCGGACTCGGGTTCGGTGCGGCTGGACGGGCGCGAACTGGTTGGCCTGTCCGCCGGCAAGATCTGCCGGCTGGGCGTGGGCCGCAGCTTCCAGACCGCCGCCACCTTCCGCTCGATGACCGTGCTGGAAAACGTTCAGACCGCCCTGCTCTCGCGCGACCGGTTGCTGTTCAACCCATGGCGGCGCGCCGGCCGCCATGCGGTTGAAGAAGCGAAGACCCTGCTGTCGCAAGTGCAGATGGCGGACAAGGCCAACGAGGCGTGCGGCACGCTGGCCTATGGCGACGTCAAGCGGGTGGAGCTTGCGATGGCGCTGGCGCACCAGCCGCGTCTGCTCTTGATGGACGAGCCCACCGCCGGCATGGCCACCAACGAACGCCACGCGCTGATGCGCCTGACCCGCCAGTTGGCGGACACGCAACGCATTGCGGTGCTTTTCACGGAACACAGCCTGGACGTCGTGTTCAAGCACGCGGACCGCATCGCGGTGCTGGTGCGGGGCGGCCTGCTGGCCGAAGGCGCGCCGGCCGCCATCGCGGCCGACGAGCGGGTCAAGGCCGCTTATCTGGGCACCGAGACGCCGCAGAAAGCCTGACCCGCCAAACGCCTCAACCGTCGGGCTGCGAGCGGTCCGGCTGGCATTCCCAAAAAATCCGGGCCGTGCACCCTGCGCAGATGTTCCGGTCCAGCTTGGCGTAGATCTCGCGCAACGCCGTCGCCTTGTCCGGAAAGATGTGGTCCTCGCCCAGCCGGGCCAGAAATCCGGTGCGGCGCCACATGTCCATCACCTCGGGCCGCGGCCGATGGAAATACAGATCTCCGCCCATCGCGCGCCGCGCCGCCAACTCGTCGTCCCAGACCTGCGCGCCGGCCAGGTCGATGAAGTTCATGCTCTTGGCCATCACCAGCAAATGGCGCGGCGCGCCCGGCGCCGAACGCAGATCGTGCAGCCGCTGCGCCACGTGCGCGGCCGCCCCGAAATAGACTGACCCCTCCATGCGCAGCAGCTTGAGCTGCGGGCATTCCGGCAAGGCGTCCGGGTGATGCTCCAGGACGACGAATCGGCGATCCGGCCCGCGCGAATCAAAGCCCATCGTGCGCATCGCCGGCCGCGACGTGCGGTGCAGGTACACCATGAGCGACAGCACCGTGCCCAGCAAGATCGCGACCTCCATGCGGATGGCGATCGTGGCGGCCAGCGTGGCCGCGGCGATTGCGCATTCGCCGCGTTGCGTGCGCAACAGGTGACGCCAGCGGGGAATGTCCAGCAGCGTCCAGGCCACCAGCAACAGCAGCCCCGAGATCGCCGCATGCGGGATCAACGCCAGGAGCGGCGCGGACACCGCCACCAGCAGCATCAGCAGCAGCGCGGAAAACACCGACGCCAGCGGCGTTTTCGCGCCCGCCTCGAAGTTTGGAATGGAACGATTGAGCGAGCCGCAGGACAGGTAGCACGAAAAGAAGCCGCCCACGATGTTGGACAGGCCCTGTCCCACGAACTCCCGGTTCGCGTCGATGCGCTGGCCAGATCGCGTCGCAACCGCCTTGGCAATCGAGATGGATTGCGCCAATGCGACGATGGTCAACGCAAATGCCAGGCTCAAGAGATCGGGCAGCGCGCGCCAGTCGACGCTGGGCACATGAAAAGGCGGCCACGGTTGGGCGATTGCGCCCAGCACAGGCACCGGCGTGCCTGCCTGCGGCGGGACCACCGAATTGAAGGCCCACGCCGCGAATGTCCCCGCCGCCAGGCCCAGCAGCATGTATGGCTTGCGCTTGTCCAGCCTGCGCGCCAGCAGCGCGGTGCCCAGCGTGACCAGCGTCACCAGCAAGGCGCCAGGATGCGCCTGGCCGATATGCGTGGCGATGCTTTCCAGCACCGCGCCCGCACCATGCGCCTCTGTCGAGGGCAAACCCAGCGCGTCCTTGAGCGCATGCACGGCGATCAGCACGGCCGCACCGCTGGTAAAACCAAACAACGCCGACGGCGAAATAAAGTGCGCCAGCGATCCCAGCCGCAAGGTGCCCACCAGCCACTGCATGATCCCGACCAGCACGGTCACGGCAAGGGCAAGCTGAATGTAGGCGGGGGTGCCCGCGGCCGCCAGCGGCGCCAACACCGCAAACAGCGCCAGCGAATTGGCGTTGGTCGGTCCGGACATCACATGGCGGCTGGAGCCGAACAACGCCGCCACGATACAGGGCACGATGGCCGAATACAGGCCGTATTCAGGAGGCAGGCCCGCCAGCGTCGCGAACGCGACGCCCTGCGGCAGCACCAGCAACGCGCCCAACAACCCCGCCGCCAGGTCGGCGCGCAGCGTCACCCGGTTGACATCCTCGACCCACGAACCGAACAGCCGGCGCGCGACGTTCATTCCCCCCAGCATCATCCTGTCTTGTTCCCTGGCATCGGCGTTCCCGCCGGTCCGGCAAGGGTAAACGCTCGCCCCCGCCCGCGCAACGCGCCTTTTCAGCCGGCCTCGCCGCCGCGCCGCGCTTTCATGGCCTGACCGATCGCAGCCAGCGCGTCGTCCGGTATCAGCCGCGCCGCCATCGGCAGCAACTCGTCCTCTTCGCGCCGGATGTGCGCTTCGTAGGCCTCGGTGAAGGTTTGGACCTGCTCCGGCGGCAATTGCGCCGGCCGCCCCGCCGCGATCTCGGACAGCGTCTGGCGCAAGGGTTCCCACAGGCCCGCCAAGCGGCGATGATCGGCCATCAGGCCGTCCACCAGCGCGTGCAGGCACACCGCGTCCGACCCCGCCATCGAGTCGATCAAGGCTGGAAAGAGGTCTTCTTCTTCGTCTTCATGATGATGCGCGGCCGCGGTGTCGAAATACCGGCGAACGCTGGTGGCGGCGGTTTGCGCCGCCGTGTCGCTGCCGTGCGATGGCAGGTGCGCCGCCAGCCGCGCCAGCGTCGCGCATTGGCGTGCGATGCGCCCATGACAGGCCGACAGCAGCGCCAGCGGATCGTCCGGGCCCGGCGCCGCAGCCGGACCGCCTGGAAAACTCACTGCCATCGCCTGCCTCCGAATCGTGTTGCGTTAACCCGCTGTGCCTCGCCACCACAAACGGATGGAATCCCATGCGCGCCCGGCGATGCCCGCCTCGGCCACGGGCTCCAGCGCCACCACCGGAAAGTGCATGGCGGGCTTGCCGTCCACCGTCACCTTCAGTTCGCCCACCGTCGACTGCGCGGCAATGGGCGCGATCAACGGCGCTTGCGGCGCCCAGGCCGATTCGACCTTCGCGCCGGCCGGCACCGTCACGTAGGCGTCGCGCGAGAATCCCACCTTCAGGCTGTCGGTCTCGCCCTTCCAGACCTCGGGCGTGGCCACGGCCTGTCCGCGCGCATACAGCTTGATGGTATTGAACCCCTGGAAGCCCCATTCCAGCAACTCGCGGCTTTCCTGCGTGCGCAGCTTGTCCGACGCCGTGCCCACCACCACCGTGATCAGCCGCCGCTGATCCTTGCCATTGGGCCGCTGCGCCGTGGCAATGATGCAATAGCCGGCCGATGCCGTATGGCCCGTCTTCAGCCCGTCCACACTGGGATCCAGCCAAAGCAGCCGGTTCCGGTTGGGCTGAGTGATCTTGTTGAACGTGAACTGCCTGGCCGAATCGTAGGTCTTGTAGAGCTGCGGAAAGTCACGGATGAACCGCGTGGCCAGGATCGACAGGTCGCTGGCGGTGGAATACGTGTTCGGATCCGGCAGCCCGTGCGGGCTGGCAAAGTGCGTGGCGTGCAAGCCCAGCCGGGCGGCGGTGTCGTTCATCCGCGCGACAAAGGCTTCGACGCTGCCAGACACCGCCTCGGCCAGCGCAACCGCCGCGTCATTGCCTGACTGGATCATCAGGCCGCGCAGCAGGTCGTCCACCGACACCTTGGAGTTGGGCTCCAGGAACATCTTGGAGCTGCCTGCCGGCACCTTCCAGGCCCGCGTCGAGATGGTGACCAGCTGGCTAGCGGTCAGCTCCTTCTTCGTCATCGCATCGAACACGACGTAGGCCGTCATGATCTTGGTCAGGGACGCCGGCTCGATGCGCGTGGTGGCCGCGTGCGACGCGATGACCTGGCCGCTGGTCTCATCCAGCAGCAGCCACGCCTTGGCCGAAAGCGCCGGCGCCGGCATCGATTGCGCCATGGCGCTGGATATACAGGCGGTCGCAACGAGCAGGCTCGCCGCCAACTTCTTCATCAACATATAGCTGCTTCACTTCCATGTTCTGTTTTCTTCGGGCGCGCGCAACGCGCTTGGGACAAGTCCGAATCACGGGACGTTCCGCCCATGCCCGCCGCGCGCGCCGCCCGCAATTGGAACATGCGCCACAAGATAGGTTCATCCGCATGCGCGGCAAGGGCCCCTTAGCGCGCACGTTGCGCCGTCGATTGGCCCACGCGCGCGCCCCGCAAACGCGAGCCGTCAGAACGTCAGCGAACGTCACGACTTCTTGCGAAACCCCTTGCAGAAGGCACTTTTCTGCGTGGAAACAACAAACAGTGGCTTAAAACCCGCCGCAAAGCCGCTTTTACCGCCACTCTTCCGCTATCATCGGGCGCGTAGCGTCAAATGCCGATATCCGGCACGCGCTGCTCCATGTCCTCAACATACGGATTTTGACCATGGCCACGAAAGCTAAAGCTCCTGCCAAGAAAGTCACCAAGACCGCCGTCAAGGCGCCCGCAAAGAAGGCAACTGCCGCCAAGCCCGCCGTGAAGCCGGCTGCCAAGAAGGCCGTCGCCGCCAAGAAGGTCGCTGCCGCCCCCAAGGCCATCAAGGCTGCGATGAACAAGACCCAGCTCATCGCCTACATCGTTGAGCAATCCGGCGTCGAAGCCAAGTCGGTCAAGGCCGTCCTGGCCAGCCTGGAAACCTCGGTGCTGGGCTCCGTGGACAAGAAGGGCGCTGGCGAATTCACGATGCCCGGCCTGTTCAAGGTCGCCGTGCAGAAGGTTCCCGCCAAGGCCAAGCGCTTCGGCAAGGATCCGTTCACGGGCGAAGAGCGTTGGTTCCCCGCCAAGCCGGCTTCGGTCAAGGTCAAGGTTCGCCCGCTCAAGAAGCTGAAGGACGCCGCGCAGTAATTTCATTACGCGCAGTATCCGGTCAAGCCGGGAAGGGCCCGCCTCGCAAGAGGCGGGCCCTTCTTCATTTGCGCGCGGTCTTTGGCTCGGCAGGTGGCGCGCGCTTTGCATCGGCGGCAAGCCGCTGCTAGAATTTTGTCTTTACGTGAAGATACTTCACATTGACACACCAGCCCGCCGCCATGAATGACCTTGTCGATCTCGTGATCTCGCAATGGACGCAGGAATGCCCTGCGCAGGACTTCGCCGCCATGTCGGTGGTCGCCCGCCTCTTCCGCCTGAACGCATTCGCCGCCCGCAACGTCAATCGCACCTTTCGCCAGTACAACCTGCATCAGGGCGAATTCGACGTGCTCGCCACGCTCTACCGCACCGGCGCGCCGTATGCGATGAATCCGCAAAAACTCGTGCAAGCCCTTCTGCTGACGTCCGGCGCCATGACCAACCGCCTGGACCGGCTGGAAGAGGCCGGGCTGCTCGTGCGCAGTCCCAATCCCGACGACCGGCGCGGCGTCATCGTGTCGCTCACCGCCGACGGGCTGCGCACGATCAAGATCCTGCTCAAGGACTATCTAAGCGACCTGAACGACCTGCTGGAACCGCTGTCCGCCGCGGAACGCCGCCAATTGGCGGGCCTTCTGAAAAAGCTACTGATCAAGCAGGACCAGGAAACGCCCGGCAGCGTCGACGCCTGAGCTGCCTGCCGCCCACCGTCATCACCCTTTTCAGCCTCAGATCAGTGACTTCTCCTACGCAATCCACGCCCACGCTCACCGCGCCCATCATCCTCCTGATGTCCGTGGCGACCGGTCTGGCAGTCGCCAGCAACTACTACGCGCAACCCCTGCTGCACACGATCGGTCAGCAGTTCTCGATTTCGAATGCTGCCGCCGGCACCATCGTCACAACGGCGCAGCTCAGCTACGCAGTGGGCCTGATGCTGCTGGTGCCGCTGGGCGACATGTTCGAGCGCCGCGCGCTGATCGTGCTGATGAACCTGCTGGCCGCGGGCGGCCTGCTGATCTCGGCCTTTGCCAGCAACATCGCGGTGCTGATCCTGGGCACAGCCCTGACCGGCATGCTGTCCGTCGTTGCCCAGATCCTCGTGCCCTTCGCCGCCACGCTTGCCGCGCCCCACGAGCGCGGCAAGGCCGTCGGCACCGTCATGAGCGGACTGCTGCTGGGCATCCTGCTGGCCCGCACCGCGGCCGGCGCGCTGGCCGACGTGGGCAGCTGGCGCACGGTGTACTGGGTGGCCGCCATCCTGATGCTGTGCATGTCCGCCGTCCTGTGGCGCGTGCTGCCCCGCTACCAAATCCCCACGGCAATGAGCTACCCGCGCCTGCTGGGGTCGATCCTGCGCATGTTCGTCGAGGAACCCCTGTTCCGCGCCCGGTCCCTGATTGGCGGACTGCTGTTTGCCGCCTTCAGCATGCTGTGGACTCCGCTGACCTTCCTTTTGGCCGGCCCGCCCTATGAATACAGCAACACCACCATTGGCCTTTTCGGCCTGGCCGGCGCCGCCGGGGCCTACGCCGCCAACCGCTTCGGCCGCCTTGCCGACCGCGGACTGGGCAACCTCGCCACCCGCGTGGGCCTGCTGCTGCTTCTGGGTTCCTGGGGACTGATGGCGTTCGGCCAGGTGTCGGTCGTTGCGCTGCTGGCGGGCATCCTGGTGCAGGATCTGGCGATTCAGGGCGTCCACGTCACCAATACCAGCTCCATCTACCGCCTGCGGCCCGAAGCGCGCAGCCGCCTGACCGCCGGTTACGTCACCTGCTACTTCATCGGCGGCGCCTCGGGTTCGCTGGTATCGTCCTGGCTGTACGCCCATTTCGGCTGGCCGGCGGTGGTCACGGCGGGCGCCGTCCTGGCGGCCCTTACGCTGGCTTATGGCGCCCTTGCGCCCAGTGCGCGCATCCCGGAAATGCCCTCGCCCCCTGCCCGCGCCTAGCACCTCCTATAATCAGGGGTTTTGACCGCCACCGCGCCCCGGCGCGATGGGGCGGCTCACCCCTTTTTCGCCACCGCGCACGAGCCCATGCAGGAACGCTACCTCCCCACTACCGTCGAAGCGGCCGCCCAACAAGACTGGCAGGCCCGCGACGTCTATCTGGTCCAAGAACACGCAAAGAACCCCGACGGCTCCGAAAAGCCCAAGTTCTACGCCTGCTCCATGCTGCCCTATCCCAGCGGCAAGCTGCACATGGGCCACGTGCGCAACTACACCATCAACGACATGATGGCCCGCCAGCTGCGCATGCGCGGCTACAACGTCCTGATGCCCATGGGCTGGGACGCGTTCGGCATGCCGGCGGAAAACGCGGCCATCAAGTCCAAGGTCCCGCCCGCCAAGTGGACCTACGACAACATCGCCTACATGAAGAAGCAGATGAAGGCGATGGGCCTGGCAATCGACTGGACGCGCGAAATGTGCGCCTGCGATCCGCAGTATTACAAGTGGAACCAGTGGCTGTTCCTGAAGATGCTCGAAAAGGGCGTCGCCTACCGCAAGACCCAGGTCGTCAACTGGGACCCGGTCGACCAGACCGTGCTGGCCAACGAACAGGTCATCGACGGCCGCGGCTGGCGTTCGGGTGCGCTTGTCGAAAAGCGCGAAATCCCGGGTTACTACCTGCGCATCACCGACTACGCCGACGAACTGCTGGGCGCGGTCCAGAACGACCTGCCCGGCTGGCCCGAGCGCGTTCGCCTGATGCAGGAAAACTGGATCGGCAAGTCCGAGGGCCTGCGCTTTGCCTTCCCGCACCAGATCGCCGGCCAGGACGGCCAACTGATCCAGGACGGCAAGCTGTACGTCTTCACCACCCGCGCCGACACGATCATGGGCGTGACTTTCTGCGCCGTGGCGCCGGAACACCCCCTGGCCACGCACGCCGCCGCCACCAATGCGCCGCTGGCCGCGTTCATCGAGCAGTGCAAGCTCGGCGGCACGACCGAAGCCGAAATGGCCACGCGCGAAAAAGAAGGCATGCCCACGGGCCTGTTCGTCACGCACCCCATCACCGGCGCGCAGGTTGAAGTCTGGGTCGGCAACTACGTGCTCATGACCTACGGCGACGGCGCCGTCATGGGCGTGCCGTCGCACGACGAGCGCGACTTCGCCTTCGCCAAGAAATACGGCCTGCCCATCGTGCAAGTCGTGGAAGTGCCCGGCAAAGACTACTCCACCGACGCCTGGCAGGAATGGTACGGCGACAAGCAGTCGGGCCGCACCATCAATTCCGGCAAGTACGACGGCCTGTCCTACAAGGAAGCCGTGGACGCCATCGCGGCCGACCTGGGCGAAAAGGGCCTGGGCGAAAAGCAGACCACCTGGCGCCTGCGCGACTGGGGCATTTCGCGCCAGCGCTACTGGGGCACCCCGATCCCGATCATCCACTGCGCCGACTGCGGCCCGGTGCCAGTGCCCGAAAAGGACCTGCCCGTCGTCCTGCCCGACGACCTCATCCCCGACGGCAGCGGCAACCCGCTGGCCAAGAACGAAGCCTTCCTGTCCTGCGCGTGCCCCAAGTGCGGCAAGCCCGCCCGCCGCGAAACGGACACGATGGACACGTTCGTGGACTCGTCCTGGTACTTCATGCGCTACACCTCGCCCGGCAACGACAATGCCATGGTCGACCAGCGCAATGACTACTGGATGCCGATGGACCAGTACATCGGCGGCATCGAGCACGCCGTGCTGCACCTGCTGTACGCGCGCTTCTGGACCAAGGTCATGCGCGACATGGGCCTGCTCAACTTCGACGAGCCCTTCACCAAGCTGCTGTGCCAGGGCATGGTGCTGAACCACATCTATTCCCGCAAGACGCCCCAGGGCGGCATCGAGTACTTCTGGCCCGAAGACGTCGACAACGTCTATGACGACCGCGGCGCCATCGTTGGCGCCAAGCTGAAGTCGGACGGTTCGGCCATCAACTACGGCGGCGTGGGCACGATGTCCAAGTCCAAGAACAACGGCGTCGATCCGCAATCGCTGATCGACACGCTGGGCGCCGACACGGCCCGCCTGTTCGTCATGTTCGCCAGCCCGCCCGAGCAGACCCTCGAATGGTCCGATTCCGGCGTCGAAGGCTCCAACCGCTTCCTGCGCCGTCTCTGGTCCATCAGCTACAACCGCCGCGAAGCCATCGCTCGCGGCCTGGCCCACGGCGCGGACTGGGCGCAAGCGCCCGCCGCGGTCAAGGACCTGCGCCGCGAGGTCTACGGTCTGCTCAAGCAGGCCGACTACGACTACCAGCGCATCCAGTACAACACCGTCGTGTCCGCCTGCATGAAGATGCTGAACGCCATCGACGATGCCAAGCTGCCCGAAGGCGCCGAGGCCGATGCCGCCTATGCCGAAACCGTCGGCGTCCTGCTGCGCGTGCTCTACCCGGTCGTGCCGCACATCACCTGGCACCTGTGGCAGGATCTGGGCTACGCCAAGGAACTCGGCGACCTGCTCGACGCCCCGTGGCCGCATGTCGACGAAGCCGCCCTCGTCGCCGACGAGATCGAGTTGATGCTGCAGGTCAATGGCAAGCTGCGCGGCTCGATCCGCGTGGCGGCCAAGGCGGCCAAGGAAGATATCGAGAAACTGGCAGCCAGCCAGGAAGAGGTCGCCCGATTCCTGGAAGGCCGTCCGCCCAAACGCGTCATCGTGGTTCCGGGCAAACTGGTCAACGTCGTAGGCTGATGAGGTCAAGCATGCACTTCGCCGGGCAACAATCGCAAGTCTCCCGCCAAACCTGGCTGCTGCGCGGCGCCTGCCTGGCGCTGTTCATGCTGCTCTCCGCCTGCGGCTTCGCGCTGCGCGGCACCACCCCGATGCCCTTCGACACACTGTACGTGGGCATTCCCGACAACATCCAGTTCGGCGCAGACCTGCGCCGCGCGCTGCGCGCGGCCTCGCCCAACACCAGACTGGTGGATTCGCGCAAGGAAGCCCAGGCGATCCTCCAGCAGGTCAGCGACACGCGCACGCTGCGTGAGGTCTCGCTGAACGCGCAAGGCCGTGTCGAATCCTACGAACTCGGCATCAACTACACGTTCCGCCTGATCGACGCCAAGGGCCGCGCCCTGGTCCCCGACACGACGCTGTCCATCTACCGCGAAATGCCGTACGACGACCAGGTCGTGCAGGCCAAGCAGGGCCAGATCGAAACGCTGTACAAGGCCATGCAGCGGGACCTCGTCTCGCGCGTGCTGCGCCGCATCACCGCGCCGGACGTGCACAAGGCATTCGAAGCCGCGCAAGCGGGCGGCGACGACGCAAACACGCCGCTGTTCGACCCCAACGAGCAGCAACGACCGCGCGTGCCCACGCCCTGGCAGACGCCGTCCGTCACCGATCCGGCCATCGTCCGCTAGTCCATGGCACAGCCTCTGGACGCGGATCGGCTGGCCGAACACCTGCAGCGGCCCGGCAACCGCCTGGCGCCGCTGTACACGGTGTCGGGCGACGAGCCGCTGCTGGTGACCGAAGCCGTCGACTCCCTTCGCGCCGCCGCGCGCAACGCCGGCTACACCGAGCGCCTGTCCATGGTGATGGACGCGCGCAGCGACTGGAGCGCGGTCATTGCCGCCACCCAGAGCGTGTCGCTCTTTGGCGACCGCCGCATCCTTGAAATCAAGATACCCACCGGCAAGCCGGGCAAATCCGGCGCCGACACCCTGACCAAGCTGGCCGAACAGGCCGAAAAGCAGCCAAACGCCGACACGCTGGTGCTGATCGCGCTGCCCCGTCTGGACAAGGCCACCCGCGAAAGCCGCTGGATGCAGGCGCTTGCCCGCGCCGGCATGTCTGTCGATATCGCCAATATCGAGCGCGGCCGCCTGCCCGCCTGGGTCGGCATGCGTCTGGCGCGCCAGAACCAGCGCGCCGACAGCGCCACCCTGCAATGGATGGCGGACAAGGTCGAAGGCAACCTGCTCGCCGCCCACCAGGAAATCCAGAAGCTGGGCCTGCTCTACCCCGAAGGCCAGCTTGCCCCCGAGGACGTGGAGCGCGCCGTGCTGAACGTCGCCCGCTACGACGTCTTCGGTTTGCGCGATGCCATGCTGGCCGGTGACATCGGCCGCACCATCCGCATGATCGACGGCCTGCGCGCCGAAGGCGAGGCGCTGCCGCTGGTGCTGTGGGCAGTCGGCGAAGAAATCCGCTTGCTGGCGCGCATTGCCGAGGCACGCGCGCTGGGCCAGGACGCGGGCGGCCTCATGCGCCGCCTGCGCATTTTCGGCGCGCATGAACGCCTTGCGCTGCAGGCCCTGAACCGGGTGCAGCCCAACGTCTGGCCCGCCGCCGTGCAGCACGCCCACGAAGTCGACCGCCTGATCAAGGGCCTGTCGGTGCCCGGACGCCTGTCGGACCCCTGGGAAGAAATGACCCGGCTGGCCCTGCGCGTGGCCGCCGCCGGCGGCCGACCGTGAAGGCGGCTTCGCCGCCTGCCTCCCGCCCCCCATCCGGTCCGCCGACCGGATCTCGCCCGGCCCTCCCGCCGGATATACACTGACTCTCCAGGCGGCGCCCGCGCCGCCTTCTCCACAAGATCGACGCCGCCATGTCCTCGTCCTCCATCGAACAAGCCATGCTGACCCTGGGCGAAAACGCCCGCCGCGCCTCGCGCGCCATGATGCGCGCCGACAGCGCCGCCAAGAACCGGGCGCTGATCGCCATGGCCGACGCGCTGGCCGCCAGCCACGACGAACTGAAAGCCGCGAACGAAAAGGACGTGGCCGCCGCCCGGGCCAATGGCCTGGAGCCCGCCCTGCTCGACCGCCTGACCCTGTCGGACAAGACGCTGGCGCACATGGCCGAAGGCCTGCGCCAGATCGCCGCCCTGCCCGACCCGATCGGCAGCATCACGGCCACCACCGTGCGGCCCAACGGCATGCGTGTCGCCCAGATGCGCGTGCCATTGGGCGTGATCGGCATCATTTATGAATCGCGCCCCAACGTCACCATCGACGCCGCGGCCCTGTGCCTGAAGTCCGGCAACGCCGCCATCCTGCGCGGCGGCAGCGAAGCCCTGCACTCGAACGTGGCGCTCGGCCGCATCGTGCAGACCGGCCTGGCCGCCGCCGGCCTGCCGCAGGATGCCGTGCAGGTCGTCGCCACGACCGACCGCGCGGCCGTGGGCGCGCTCATCACCATGACCGAGCACATCGACGTCATCGTGCCGCGTGGCGGCAAGGGCCTCATCGCACGG
This sequence comes from Achromobacter mucicolens, assembly GCF_029866465.1. NCBI lineage: Bacteria > Pseudomonadati > Pseudomonadota > Betaproteobacteria > Burkholderiales > Alcaligenaceae > Achromobacter > Achromobacter mucicolens. The sequence continues at coordinate 4,024,237 of NZ_CP123364.1, forward strand.
CTGTCCCAGGAAGCCCGCGTGCCGCTCATCAAGCATCTGGACGGCAACTGCCACATCTACATCGACGCGGCGGCAGACCCCGACAAGGCCCACGCCATCGCCCTGAACGCCAAGACCTACCGCTATGGCATCTGCGGCGCCATGGAAACGCTGCTGATCGACGCCGTGGCCGCCGTGTCCATCTTGCCCAGCCTGGCCGCCGCCTTCGCCGAACACGGCGTCGAACTGCGCGGCTGCCCGCGCACGCTGGCGCTGCTGCCGCATGCCACACCCGCCACCGAGGAAGACTGGGCCACCGAATACCTGGCGCCCATCCTGGCCGTGCGCATCGTCGACACGCTGGACGACGCCATCGAACATATCGCGCGCTATGGCTCGGGCCACACCGACGCGATCGTCACGCAAGACCTGTCTGCGGCCCAGCGCTTCCAGCGTGAAGTCGACTCCAGCTCCGTCTACGTCAACCTTCCCACCTGCTTTGCAGACGGCTTCGAATACGGGCTGGGCGCGGAAATCGGCATTTCCACCAATCGCCTGCACGCGCGCGGCCCGGTCGGTCTGGAAGGCCTGACCACGCTCAAGTGGGTCTTGAACGGCGAAGGCCAGACCCGCGGCTGACCCAGCCCAAGCGCCCGACCGGCGCTACTGACGCGGCCCTGAACACAGGGCCGCGCCAAGCCCTCTACAATAGGGCCAGCTTTTTTTGCCTGAATTTGTCCATCCCACGCGGTCCGGCCGCGCATCGTTGAGATCCCCCATGCATTCACCCGTCATGGCAATGGCCTTCAGCCTGTTTGTGCTGTGTTTCATCACCTGCACGATCAGCGGCATCGTGCTGTTCTTCTTCAAGACCCAGCAGGTCAATGCGGCCCTCAAGCACCCCTATCTGCAGCATCGGCCGTTCAAGCAATTCCCGCTGGCGATCCAGGCCGCGATCATGCTCGATTATTTCTTCCGCCTGATGTTTCCCGGCACGCGCATGTGGTTGATCGGCAATGCCAACGACCTGCTTGCCCACGTCGATCCCAAGAAGGTTCCGCTGTCCCTCAAATGGCCGATCGTCGGCTTCTGGGGATCTTGCTGGCTGGGCCTGATCGCCATGATCGTCTTGTGGATCATGCTGTTCCTCGGAGCCTGAACGCATGCAGATCAGATTTGAAGACTATCCCGGCAGCATCGACGCCGCGCGCTTTCTGATCGCCGCGCGCCAGACCGGCGTGGCCGGCCCCCGCCTGCCCGCGGAATGCCGGCCGCAGTCCCTGGGCCAGGCCTTCGCCGTGCAGCAGCGCACCGCTGAACTGCTTCGCGAAACGCGCCAGGACACCATCGCGGCCTGGAAAAGCGCCCTACCCTCGCCCGAAAAAACCGTCGTGGCGCCCATCTATGCCTCGGGCACGGCTGACGCCACGGCCGGGCTGGTCGCCACCCGCGATGCCCTCGTTCGCATCGAACCCGAAATCGCGTTCGAAATCGCCCGCGACCTGCCGCCGCGCGACACGCCCTACACCGAAGCCGAGATCGACGCCGCCGTGGGCGGCGCCCGCCTGGCGCTCGAAGTCCTGGGCTGCCGCTACGCCGCCCCCGAACATGCAAGCCTGCCCGAGTTGCTGGCGGACCACATGTTCAACCAGGGCCTCGTCCTGGGCCCGCGGATTTCATCGCCAGACGCAGCCCCCGGCTGCATGACGATCACGTTGATGGTCGATGGCGTTGAAGTCGAGCAGCACGCAGGCATCCACCCGAACGACCGCCCCAAGGCCGGCCTGTACTGGCTGGCCAATTTCCTGCGCGAGCAAGGCCTGGGGCTGACGGCCGGTCAGCACGTCATCACCGGCTCATACGCGGGCTTTCTGGACGTGCCCGCCAATCAAGACATCGAATTGGCGTACGGCGATCTGGGCGTGCTGAAGGTGCGCTTCGGCGGCTAAGGTCGCACAGGCAGCCACCTTCACGCCGCCTCACTTTCAGGCGGGGCCGCCTTCTGGCCGCCCCACCTTCGGGCAGCGCCGCCGTTTTCCCCCAACCGCCAATTACTTCGGCGCAGGCTCGGCGATGCTGATCGGCTCGCCGGCCGCCTCAATGATTTCGCCGGTCGCCAGGCACAGGTCCTCGCGGTACCGCCCCGCCACCACCTGCACGCCCACCGGACTCGGGCCCGCGCTACTCATGGCGCTGCCCATCGCCACGGACAGTCCCGGCAAGCCCATGAACGGCAGACCGATCTGGGTCATCTGCGCGCGCCACACGCGCGCATAGGCCGCGTCGCCTTGCAGATCCAGGTTGTCGGGAAATGGCAGTTCGGCCGACACCGGCAAAAGCAGCACGGGATACTCGGCAAAGAACATCTCCCACAAACGCGTGAGCGTGGCGCGACGCGTCAGCACCGCCGAAAAGGTCGCCAGATCCGCGCCCGCCGCCTTGTCGCGTTGCCCTGCCAGCGCCACCAACGCGCCCGGGTCGCCTTCTTTTTCCGCCGCCGCCAGCATGGCGTCGTAGCCGTCGGCCATCCACATGCGGATCTGCAGGTCGGCTGCCTCCTGCATCGGCGGCAGCGCTTCCAGCGTATCGACTGTCCAACCCGCCTCGCTCAGCCGCCGCGCCGCTTCCTGCAACGCCTTCACCACTGCGGGATCGGTATCCATGCCTTCCGGGTTCAGACACAGCGCAACGCGCCGCGGCGCCTCCGGTCCGGTCAGCGGCGCCGGCACCCACCACGGATCGCGCGGATCCGGCGCAGCCAGCGCGGCCAGACCCAGCCGCACATCGGCAATCGTGCGGCCCAGCGGTCCCGACACGGCGGTGATCTGCCCGCCGATCGAACGCTCCGGCAGCGAGGCGTTGTAGGCCGCCACCCTGCCCAGCGATGGACGCAGGCCATGCACGCCGCACGCATAGGCGGGGTAACGGATCGACCCGGCGATGTCGGTGCCATGCGCCAGATGCCCAATGCCTGCCGCCACGGCAGACGCGGCGCCGCCCGACGAACCGCCGGGCGTCAGCGCCGGATTCCGCGGATTGCGCGTGTCGCCATGCAACACGTTGCCGGTAAACCAGCGCAGCGAAAACGCCGGCGTGTTCGTGCGGCCCACAATCACCGCGCCGGCCCGCCGCAAGTTGTCGACGACGGGGCTGTTCCGTTCGGCAATCAAGTCCTTCTGCAACCGCACGCCGTTGGTCGTGGCAAAGCCCGCCTGATCCACGTTGACCTTCACGGTCACGGGCACGCCGGCCAAGAGGCCGGGATCTTCTCCGCGCGCGGTTGCCGCATCTACCTCGGCCGCCTGCGCCAGCACGTCTTCCGGCCGATGATCCACCACCGCGTTGATCGCGGGATTGACGGCATCGAGCCGCTGCAGCGCGCTTTGCGCGGCCTGCACGGCGGACACTTCACGCTTGCGGACAAGGGCGGCAAGCTCAACTGCGGACAAACGCCAAAGATCGGACACGCGCAACTCCTGAGGTCGTGGGTTTTCCTGCGGGCCAGCAAACCTTAGCGCCAGTCGCGCCGCGCGACAAGCCTCGGTTTGCCGCTAATTGCTCTCTTCAAAGACCTCGACAATCGCGTCGGCCACGGCCCGCACGCGCGCGGTGCGGTTCAGGTCGCCATGCATCACCAGCCACAGGTCATACGCCTCGGCGCGCGCTGGCCAGATGCGCACCAGGTCCGGGAAGTCGGGCGCCATGTGCGTGGGCAGCTCGCCGATGCCAAGACCCGCCACGACCGCGTCGATGATCATCAACCCCGAATTCACCTCGACACCGATGCGGCCATTGCGGGTGGGCTCGCCGCAAAGGGAATCGGACCAGCCCGGCAGCACGGCTTGCTGATAGGCGATCAAGGTGTGCCCCGCGAACGCGGTGCCGGGCTTGGGCTCGCCGTGCGCGTCCAGGTACGCGCGCGATGCATACAAGCCCACCTCCTTGCGCGCCAAGTGACGGTGGATCAGATCGGGGTTGTCGGGCTTGATGTTGCGGATGGCCAGATCGGCCTCACGGCGCGTCAGATTGCTGATCTGGATGCCGGTCGTCAGCACCACGCGAATGTCAGGGTGTTCGGCGTGGACCCGCTTGATGGCCTCCATCACGAAATAACGGGCAACCGTCTCCGAGGCTGCCACGCGAACCACCCCCGACAGCCGGTGATCCAGCCCCTGCATCTGGCGCTGCAGCTGGTCCGCCGCCTGCTCCATGCGTTCGGCGGCCGCAAACGCAAGCTCGCCCGCCGAAGTCGGGACGTAGCCACCGGGCGTGCGCAAGAACAGGCGCGCATCCAGCGACGCCTCCAGCGCGGCTAGGCGCCGTCCAGCGGTGGCCTGGTCGATCTGCAGTACCGCCGCCGCCCCGCGCAGCGTTCCCACACGGTAGATGGCCAGAAATATCCTCGCGTTGTCCCAATCCATTTGACGTCCGTGATGCACTTTTGCATGACTATAAAGCAGTAATACGGCTTTTTTGCATCACAACAAGCGCCTAAGCTTTGCACCTCCCGCCCCCCGCCCCCTCGAAAAGAGTCCCACCATGTCATCCGCCTGCCGCCCCATCGCCGCCCAAGACGCGCTGCCCGTCGCCGCCACGGGATGGGTGCCGCTTGTCACCCTGGCCATCGGATTCGTCATGGCCATGCTCGACGTAACCGTGGTCAATGTGGCGATTCCCAGTATCGCGCTCCAGTTCGCCGTCCCACTGACCGACCTGGTGTGGATCGTCGACGGCTACACGCTGACGTTCGCCGCCCTGCTGCTGGTCGCCGGCGCGCTGGCCGACCGCTACGGCGCCAAGACCCTCTACCTTGCCGGCTTGGGGGTGTTCACCGCCGCGTCACTGCTCTGCGGCCTGGCGCCAAACGCCGACACCCTGATCGCGGCCCGCATGCTGCAAGGCGTCGGCGCGGCGCTTTTCATGCCAAGCTCGCTCAGCCTGCTCACGCACGCCTATGACGACGAAAGCGTCCGCAACCGCATGCTGGCCGCCTGGTCCGCCATCGTGGCGGTCGCTGGCGCATCGAGACCGTTGCTGGGCGGCGCGCTGATCCACCAATTTGGATGGCGCGGCATCTTCCTCATCAACATCCCGCTGGGTCTGGCAGGCCTGTGGCTCGCCCGCCGCCGCATCGCGTCCGCGCCACGTCGCGCCCGCGCGCTCAACCCCATGAGCCACGTGCTCGGCGTCGTGGCGCTGTCCAGTCTGTGCTTCGTGCTGATCCAGGGCAACGCCTATGGCTGGACCTCCCCGGCCATCGCAGCGACGATGCTTCTGGGCCTGGCCGCCGCCGCGCTTCTGGTGCACCGCGAACGGCAGCACGCCGAACCCATTCTCCCGCGGACGCTCTTCGCCACCCCGCAATTCTCCGCGGCCAACGCGGTGGGGTTTCTCATCAACCTCGCGTCGTATGGCCAACTGTTCTTGCTCAGCCTGTTCCTGCAGCATGCACGCGGCGCCGATGCGTTGCAGACCGGCATCGAGCTGGTGCCGATGCTGGCGGTATTCTCCATCGGCAACCTCATCTCGGGGCGCGTGTCGGCGCGGTGGAACGTGTCGGCATCGCTGTTGGGCGGCGTCTCGCTCGCGGCCGCAATGAGCGCCGTCGGCATCGCCGCGTTCACTCCCGGCGTCGCGTACTGGCCATTTGCCATCGTCGTCGCGCTGGCCAATCTGGGCGTGGGGATCGCCGTGCCGGCGATGACCAGCATCGTCATGCAGGTATCGGGCCGCCAGCACGCCAACAGCGCGGCCGCCGCCCTGAATGCCAATCGCCAATCCGGCGCGCTGGTCGGCGTCGCGGTGATGGGCACCCTTCTGCATCTGCTGCCCGACTGGCATGCCACGTTGCCCGCCGCCTACGGCGTCATCACCGCCAGCTATGGCATCACGGTTGTGCTCGCATGGCGCTATCTGCGCCGTACCCTCAACGCCTGAGCCGGCATGTAAGCCTCGTCATCCGGCGGGCGGGATTTCCACGCCGCGGCCGGCATAGAACCTGTCGAAGTCGGCCAGCGGCAGCACCACGTCCGCCTGCGAGCCCGGCTCGCCCGACGGGTTATGAAACGTCACGGCGTCGGGCGTGGCGCGCGTCACCAGCACCAGATGTCCGCCCTTTTTCGGCGGCTGCACAGCGGGCCAGCGAATCGACGGATGTGCCGAGGCCATGAAGTAATCCGCCCGCGCCATCAGCTCAGGCAGGCCTGACGCCGGCAAGTCCACGCGCACCTGCGCACGCATGCCAAACACGTCTGCGACGTATTGCACGAACGGTGCGTAGATCAGGCCCCTGATGCTTCCGTCCGGTTCCTCGACGTACGCCCCGTAAGACAAGCTGCCCCGCGCCAGCTCCAGGGTCGGATAGGCGTGGCCGGTGCGCGCCGCAAGCACCATCTTCAGACACGCCATCCCGCACACATGGCTGGCCCAGCGCACGTACTCGTCCAGATCCTGCGCCCCGGAATTGCGCCACGCGGGGTCGTCAGCCAGCGCCAGTTCCCCGCGAATGATCTCGCCCGCCCGATGCGCGGATTCCCATTGGCAGAAATACGGTACGGTCGCGCGCGCAGGCGTCGGACGCATGCAAGCCTCCTGGCGATTTCGAAAAGCCCTATCTTGCCGCCGCTCAGCTTGCATGGCAACGGCATCGGCTTTGCTTCACAATGAAGCAAACCCAACAACGGAGACCTGCATGTCCAGCCTTGCTTCGTCCAGCTCTGCTTCGTCAAACCCGCCGTCGTCGCCGTCTGGCTTGCACGGCTCCGCTTCCTCCACCGCCATCCCCATCCGCCGCGTCGCCATCGTCGGCGCCGGCACGATCGGCGCCAGTTGGGCAGCGCTGTTTCTCGCGCACGGACTTGAAGTCGTGGTCAGCGATCCCAGCCCGCATGCCGAAGCTCAAACCATCGCCCGCGTACAGGCGGCATGGCCGGTCCTGGCCGAACTTGGCCACGTGCGCTCCGGCGGCACCGCCGACGCGCTACGCTTCGAACCCGACCTCGAAAAGGCGTTGACCGGCGTGGATTTCGTGCAAGAGAACGCGCCCGAACGCGAAGACTTCAAGACGGACCTGTTTGCCCGCATCGACGCCGTCCTGCCCCCGCACGTCATCGTCGCATCGAGCTCATCGGGCCTCATCATGAGCCGGCTGCAATCGCGCTGCCGCCATCCCCAACGGTTCGTGATCGGCCATCCCTTCAATCCGCCGCACCTCATTCCACTGGTCGAAGTCGTCGGCGGCGACCAGACGTCCGCCGACACCATGGACCGCGCCATCGACTTCTATCGCAGCATGGGCAAATACCCCATCCGCCTGAACAAGGAAGTCCCCGGCCACATCGCCAACCGCCTGCAAGCCGCCCTGTGGCGCGAGGCCATCCACCTTGCCGCCGAAAACGTCGCCAGCGTCGCGGACATCGACGCCGCGGTATCGCAAGGCCCCGGCCTGCGCTGGGCGCTCTTCGGCCCGCACATGACGTTCAACCTGGGCGGCGGCGAAGGCGGTCTGGCGCATTTCATGCACCACCTCCTGGGCCCCGTGCAAACCTGGTGGGACGACCTAGGCGCACCCGAGGTCACGCCAGCGCTGCAGCAACGCCTGATCGAAGGCGTCAACGCCGAGGCCGGCCACCGCAACATCGCCGACCTCGTCGAAACCCGCGACGCGCAACTCACCGCGTTAATCAAGGTGCTGCACCGGTAAAGGCCTCAGCGTTGAGCCGCAGCTGCGCGCCGTCGGCGCTAATATCGGTAACCCGTCATTGTTATAGCCATCCGCCATCGCCCGCTGATCCCCGGGCCGCACCCGGCGAACCGACTCCAGGCGCGGCTTGTTGACGGCGTCGTGTATACGACGGCAAGCGCCTGGCGCCACGACGGCAGATTTCCGAGTCGGCAACCCAGGCCGCGGGCTCGAAACTTGCTCGCTGAACTGAAGTCCGTCCCTTTCCCGGTTTACAGAGCGGGGGTTGCCGTTCTGCCCACGAGAGGGGTTTGAAACGCGTTCGAAGCGGAGCGGGGCTGCCCGGTGTGACTCGCACGCGGTGCACGATTTATGCCCGGCGCGATCCTCAACTAGCGCGTTGTTTGTGAATGCGGCGCAGGCCTCAGTAACGCCCGCTCCACCGCCACCCAAGGAGTTTCTTGAATGATTTCCGTAATACACGACACCGACCGCTCCCGCTTCACCGCCACCGTCGACGGCGTGCTGTGCGTGCTGGACTATGAACTGCAAAACGGCGCCATGGCAATCACGCACACAGGCGTACCCAGCGCGGTCGGCGGCCGCGGCATCGCCGCCGAACTGACCCAGCAAGCCCTGCTCACCGCGCGCGAGAACGGCTGGAAGGTCAAACCCTATTGTTCCTACGCCGACGCCTACATCAGACGCCATCCCGAATACGCCGACCTGCTGGCCTGACGCGATCTCCCAATCCGTTCTCCGCCTTTACCTGCAAGTGCCGTTTGCCCGGACCTGGCGCTAATGCGGAGCGCCCTCCGCCTGCGCCATGTCTTTGTTGTAGTCATAGCGGCGCTCGGTTTGGCAGGTTTGCCTGTCGTCCCGCGCGATTGCAGTAATTTGTTGCGGTGATCCGCCGCGAGCTTTTGTCGCGCGATTGCGTTGCCTCGATCCGTCGCCTCGAGCCGCGTTGCCTCGATTCCTTGCCTCGATCTGATGCCCTGTCTAGCGGCCAGATCAATCGCCTTAGCCTCGCGGGGTCCAGGTGAAGCGACCCCTTGTTTTTTGTTCTGCAGTATCGTCAGAAGCCTAGATTTCACGAATCGAGCGGGCTTTCGGCCTCACGCCCAAATTGGTTTTATCTGCCGGCTCCCTCGATCCGTTATGCTGACCGCTTGAACACTTCTGATTCTCTGATCCGCGTCCGGATTCCATTGCCCCAAGCCGTGCCAAAGCAATCAAGCCCCTCCACTCCCTCCTGCCCCTGCGGCAGCTCCCGTTCCTACCCCGAGTGCTGCGCCCGCTGGCACGACGGCCCGCAGGCGCTGCAAGCCCCTACGGCCGAAGCCCTCATGCGCTCACGATACAGCGCCTTTGTGCTGGACAACCTGCCTTATCTGTTGGCAACGTGGCACCCGCGCACGCGCCCTGCGTCACTCGAGCCCAACCCGCCCGGCCTGAAATGGCTGGGCTTGCAAATCAAGGCCGTGGCAGATCAGGACGCAGAACACGCAACCGTCGAGTTCGTGGCCAGAAGCCGCCTTGACGGCCGCGCCAGCCGCATGCACGAGACCAGCCGCTTCCTGCGAGAAAACGGACAGTGGTTCTACCTAGACGGCGACGTACGCTGAAGGGAAACCTCCGGCCACGATCGCGGCCGTAATTGACGCCGAATTTGACGCCGCGACGAGGCTGCGATGAGATCACGATTGACGCCGTACTTGAAGCCGCGATGTTGCCGCGAGTATCGCAGCATGTGAGGCCGCGATCGGGTCCAGGATTGGGACCAAGACTGTGGCCATGATGGTGCCCGTGACTGCCACCACTACCGCTGCCGCGACTGTATCCATGACTGCCGCCGTTACCGCCACCATGACTGTCGCTTGTGCTGCGGCCGTCACCACGGCGTAGATTTGACTCTGCACCGCGCGGCCTTTCCCGCTTAGCCCGACCAGCCAAAACGTCCCTGCTACCGGACCGGCTGCTTCATCTCCCCACCAATCGCCTGCTTCAGCGCACCCACCAGATCCTGGCCAACGCTGCCGAGGGCGCGCGCGTCTCCCACGATCGCCAGCTCGGTCGGCGGCACATCGGCAAATCCGTCCGCGGCGCCCAGTTCGACATGCGTATCAAGGCGCGCCGAAGCCGGCAACAGACTGACGCCCAACCCCGCTGCCACGGCCGCCTGCACGCCAGCCAGACTGTGGCTGTGGTAGGCGACATGCCACGGCCGCCCGGCGCTCTCCAGCGCATAGATCATCCGCTTGCGATAGACGCATCCCTGCGGAAATAGAACCAGCGGAACGACGGCCGCCGCTTGATTGCGCGCTTGTCCGCCCACCCACACCAGCCGTTCCGGCCACGCCGCAAGGCAAGGCCCTTCACCCGGATCCCGCTTGACCAGCGCCAGATCGAACTCGCCGGCCGCCAGCCCCGCCAGAAGATCCGTGCTCATGCCGCTTAAGGTTTCCAGCCGTACCTGCGCATGCCGCGCGGCAAACTCCGCCAACAGCACCGTCAGCCGCGTCACATCGAAGTCCTCGGGCACGCCCAATCGAATCACGCGAGCGCTTCTCGGCGCGGACAGGACATGCTCGGCCTCCCCCGCAATCGCAAGCAAGCGCCGCGCGTAGGCCAACATGACTTCACCGTCCTCGGTCGCAGACACATTGCCGCCCGCGCGGTCGCGCAGCAGCAAGGTCTTGCCCACGCTCTGTTCAAGCTTGCGCACTTGCTGGCTAACCGTCGACTGCGTGCGATGAACACGGCTGGCCGCCCGCGTGAAACTGCCTTCGTCCACGACGCAAACCAGCGTCTTCAATAGTTCAAGATCGAGCATCGGCTTTGATTGATTGATGTTGACGTGCCGCTCACGAGCGAGCTGGATCGCTTCCAAATCTTCCCGCCCTGACCGGCTCGGCTAGCCCTGGCATCTAACCTCTACACCTGACAACAAAGAAGGTCGGGCGCGGCGCGCTTGTATGTCGGCGCGGGGCGCTTCCCCCAGCGCCGTTTGCGCACTCGCGGCGGCGGCGTGCCGCTCATCAGCTGGATGGGCCGGCCCTTCTCGCTAGCGGAGCCGCCCGTGCACTAAGGCGCTCGTTAAGCATACCGCAGCTCATTGACTCTGCAACTAAGGTAAACGTATTAATTAATTTTACAACTTAGAGCGGTGGGCCTTACGCTGAAGCTCCGAACTCTCTCCGAGCACCGACATGCCTTCTAACCAAGCTCCCCGCCCGCAATGGCTAACCTTCGACTGCTACGGCACGCTCATTCAATGGGACGAAGGCTTGCACGCCGCAGTGGAAAAGATCCTAGCGGGCCGCGAGGCCGCAATGGACCGGCCGACCGCTGCGCAGTTCCTGCATATATACGATGGGCACGAGCACCACCTTGAACAGACGCTGCCCTACCGCAACTTCGCCGAGGTCACCCGCGAATCGTTACGCCTCACCATGGCGCATTTCGGCCTTGAGTACCGGCCCGAAGACGCGGAGACACTCACAGGCAGCATTTCCCGCATGCCGCCATTCCCGGAAGTCGTCGACACACTCGGCAGGCTCAACCAAGCCGGATTTAGCCTGTGCATCATCTCCAACACCGATGACAACATCATCGCGGGCAACGTGGCACAAATGGGTGGCCATATCGACCGCGTCATTTCAGCTGAACAGGCCCGCGCGTACAAACCCTCGCCCGCCATCTTCGCCCACGCGCATCAAAAGCTTGGCGTCACCCCGGCAGACGTCGTGCATATCTGCGCCAGCCCTCACCTGGATCTCGCTGCAGCACGCGACATTGGCTTTCGCTGCATCTGGATCGACCGCGGCACCGGCCGCCAACCCTTGCCTGACTATCGGCCTGACGCTACCGTAGCAACTCTGGATCGCGTGCTGGACGTTTTCAGTAAAGCCGGCTGGCTCTGATCCCCAACCCATCCCTTGAAGGTTGTCATGAACCAGGAACCCGGTTTTGCGAAAGCACTCTTCCATGCAGATCCCGTCACCGCTCTACGCACGGACCTGGCGCTGGCCCTACGTGCGGCCGCAGCCCACGGACTTGGCGAAGGCGTCTGCAATCATTTCAGCGTGACATTGCCGGGCGATCCCGATCATTTCCTTCTGAACCCACGTGGCCTCATGTGGAACGAGGTGCAGGCGGACGACATCGTGCTGGTCGACGCGCACGGCAAAAAGCTTGCCGGCCGCCACGAAGTCGAGCCCACCGCCATGTTCATCCACGCCGCCATCCACCGCATCGCCGGCAAGGCCTGCGTGCTGCACACCCACATGCCCTACGCCACGGCACTCACGCTCACCACGGATCGCGGCTTGGACACCACCCTGTCCCAAAACGCCATGCGCTTTCACGGCCGCCTCGCCATCGACCACGCCTATAACGGACTGGCGTTGGACGTGTCCGAAGGCGAACGCATCGCGCACGCCATGCAAGGCGCGGACATCGTTTTCCTCGGCAACCACGGCGTCGTTGTCTGCGGCGAACGTCTCGACTACGCCTACGACGATCTCTTCTTCCTCGAGCGGGCCTGTACCGCCCAGGTCTTGGCACAATCCACCGGCCGTCCCCTGGTTCCCGTCAACGCCGACCTCGCCGCCAAGGTTGCGGCCCAGATTCAAAGCGAACGCCTGCAATCCGAGCTATTTTTCGCAGCGCTGCGTCGCCAGCTACCGTAGTCAGAAGAACATCCGACTCAAACAGCAGAGCATCCGATCCAGCCAAAAACAAACCCCCTCGCGGCGCCAGCCGCGAGGGGGTTTTTAATAAATTCCGATCCTGCATTCCCTTTGCAGCATTCCCTTTGCTGCATCCTGATACCGCATTTTCGATACGGGAATCGCTACAGTAATCCCGACGCCACAAAGACAAAACCCCGCAGGGAATACCTGCGGGGTTTTGAGCAATAAAAGCCTGACGATGACCTACTTTCACAGACGTCCGTCCACTATCATCGGCGCAAAGGCGTTTCACTGTCCTGTTCGGGATGGGAAGGAGTGGGACCACCTTGCTATGGTCGTCAGGCGTAACTGGTTGAGCAGCTGCGGGTTAGGCAACGGCTCCAATCTTGGAAGAAGCGCAACGCGTGGCGATCAGAGCCTGGGGCTCGATGATCAGCGCACGGTGGGGTGTAATTGTGTTGGCTGGCTGCTGACGGTGCAGCCAGTATTTTGTATTGAACGACACTTGGAACGCTATATCACCAGGTCAATAACCATCAGTGTTATAGGATCAAGCCTCACGGGCAATTAGTATCGGTTAGCTTAACGCATTACTGCGCTTCCACACCCGACCTATCAACGTCCTGGTCTCGAACGACCCTTCAGGGGGATCAAGTCCCCGGGATACCTAATCTTCAGACGAGTTTCCCGCTTAGATGCCTTCAGCGGTTATCTCTTCCGTACTTAGCTACCCGGCAATGCCATTGGCATGACAACCGGTACACCAGAGGTACGTCCACTCCGGTCCTCTCGTACTAGGAGCAGGCTCCGTCAAGTATCCAACGCCCACGGCAGATAGGGACCAAACTGTCTCACGACGTTTTAAACCCAGCTCACGTACCTCTTTAAATGGCGAACAGCCATACCCTTGGGACCGGCTACAGCCCCAGGATGAGATGAGCCGACATCGAGGTGCCAAACACCGCCGTCGATATGAACTCTTGGGCGGTATCAGCCTGTTATCCCCAGAGTACCTTTTATCCGTTGAGCGATGGCCCTTCCATTCAGAACCACCGGATCACTATGTCCTGCTTTCGCACCTGTTCGACTTGTCAGTCTCACAGTCAAGCACGCTTATGCCATTGCACTATCAGCACGATTTCCGACCGTACCTAGCGTACCTTCGAACTCCTCCGTTACACTTTGGGAGGAGACCGCCCCAGTCAAACTGCCCACCATGCACTGTCCCCGATCCGGATAACGGACCAAGGTTAGAACCGCAAACAAACCAGGGTGGTATTTCAAGGATGGCTCCACGTGATCTAGCGACCACGCTTCAAAGCCTCCCACCTATCCTACACAGGCCGGTTCACAGTCCAATGCAAAGCTACAGTAAAGGTTCATGGGGTCTTTCCGTCTAGCCGCGGGTAGATTGCATCATCACAAACACTTCAACTTCGCTGAGTCTCAGGAGGAGACAGTGTGGCCATCGTTACGCCATTCGTGCAGGTCGGAACTTACCCGACAAGGAATTTCGCTACCTTAGGACCGTTATAGTTACGGCCGCCGTTTACCGGGGCTTCGATCAAGAGCTTGCACCCCATCACTTAACCTTCCGGCACCGGGCAGGCGTCACACCCTATACGTCGACTTTCGTCTTTGCAGAGTGCTGTGTTTTTAATAAACAGTCGCAGCCACCGATTCTCTGCGACCCCATCATGCTAAGCGCGCAGGCGCTTCACACTACCGGGGTATACCTTCTCCCGAAGTTACGGTATCAATTTGCCGAGTTCCTTCTCCTGAGTTCTCTCAAGCGCCTTGGAATATTCATCCCGTCCACCTGTGTCGGTTTGCGGTACGGTCTCGTACAGCTGAAGCTTAGAGGCTTTTCTTGGAACCACTTCCGATCACTTCGCAAGCAATGCTCGCTCGTGCCACACCCTTGATTTACGCGCCCGGATTTGCCTAAGCGCCATCTTCGATGCAGCAACAGGGACATCCAACACCCTGATGATTTTCCGCGATCCGTCCCCCCATCGCACTGTACGACGGTGCTGGAATATTAACCAGCTTCCCATCAGCTACGCATCTCTGCCTCGCCTTAGGGGCCGACTCACCCTGCGCCGATGAACGTTGCGCAGGAAACCTTGGACTTACGGCGAGGGGGCTTTTCACCCCCTTTATCGCTACTCATGTCAGCATTCGCACTTCTGATACCTCCAGCAGCCTTTACAAGCCACCTTCGCAGGCTTACAGAACGCTCTCCTACCGCGTGCACTAAAAGTGCACACCCGCAGCTTCGGTTTATCGCTTAGCCCCGTTACATCTTCCGCGCAGGACGACTCGATCAGTGAGCTATTACGCTTTCTTTAAAGGATGGCTGCTTCTAAGCCAACCTCCTGACTGTCTATGCCTTCCCACTTCGTTTCCCACTTAGCGATAATTCGGGACCTTAGCTGGCGGTCTGGGTTGTTTCCCTCTTGAGTCCGGACGTTAGCACCCGGTGCTCTGTCTCCCAAGCTGTACTTGCGGGTATTCGGAGTTTGCCATAGTTTGGTAAGTCGCCATGACCCCCTAGCTATAACAGTGCTCTACCCCCCGCAGTAATACTTGAGGCACTACCTAAATAGTTTTCGGAGAGAACCAGCTATTTCCAGATTTGTTTAGCCTTTCACCCCTATCCACAGCTCATCCCCTAATTTTTCAACATTAGTGGGTTCGGTCCTCCAGCACGTGTTACCGTGCCTTCAACCTGGCCATGGATAGATCATCTGGTTTCGGGTCTACACCCAGCGACTGAATCGCCCTATTCGGACTCGCTTTCGCTACGGCTTCCCTATTCGGTTAACCTTGCCACTGAATGTAAGTCGCTGACCCATTATACAAAAGGTACGCAGTCACCCCACAAGGAGGCTCCTACTGTTTGTATGCATACGGTTTCAGGATCTATTTCACTCCCCTTCCGGGGTTCTTTTCGCCTTTCCCTCACGGTACTGGTTCACTATCGGTCGATCACGAGTATTTAGCCTTGGAGGATGGTCCCCCCATCTTCAAACAGGATTTCACGTGTCCCGCCCTACTTGTCTTACGCTTAGTTCCACACACAGAATTTCGTCTACAGGGCTATCACCTGCTACGGCCGGACTTTCCATTCCGTTCGACTATCCTGCGTGCTAAAACGTAAAGGCTCATCCGATTTCGCTCGCCACTACTTTCGGAATCTCGGTTGATTTCTTTTCCTCGAGCTACTGAGATGTTTCAGTTCACCCGGTTCGCTTCCACTAGCCTATGTATTCAGCTAGGGATACTGCATTGCTGCAGTGGGTTTCCCCATTCGGACATCTGCGGATCAAAGCTTGTTTGCCAGCTCCCCGCAGCTTTTCGCAGGCTACTACGTCCTTCATCGCCTGTGATCGCCAAGGCATCCACCATATGCACTTAGTCGCTTGATCCTATAACGCTGTAGGCTATAGGACCTGAGTATTAGCGTTTGTGCCGTTCATAAGTTTCAAAGCAGTCTGAGGCTTATCACCTCAGTCTTGAGAACTTGGAACAAAAAATAATGCAATCACAACCCGTGCCCATCTTCATCAGCAACGCTGATTACTTGATGAACACATTTTCGTTGTGCTTCTTCCAGATTGTTAAAGAACAAATGTAGCTGTTGGGTAAAACCCAACTGATAGCGCTGCAAGCAGCGCTATCAGTTAGTTTCTACGCTGCGCCAAACCTTGACGCCAGCTACAACAAACAACCGATAAGAGTGGACGCTTAACACGAGCACATAAGCTCTGAAAGGAGGTGATCCAGCCGCACCTTCCGATACGGCTACCTTGTTACGACTTCACCCCAGTCATGAATCCTACCGTGGTAATCGCCCTCCTTACGGTTAGGCTAACTACTTCTGGTAAAACCCACTCCCATGGTGTGACGGGCGGTGTGTACAAGACCCGGGAACGTATTCACCGCGACATGCTGATCCGCGATTACTAGCGATTCCGACTTCACGCAGTCGAGTTGCAGACTGCGATCCGGACTACGATCGGGTTTCTGGGATTGGCTCCCCCTCGCGGGTTGGCGACCCTCTGTCCCGACCATTGTATGACGTGTGAAGCCCTACCCATAAGGGCCATGAGGACTTGACGTCATCCCCACCTTCCTCCGGTTTGTCACCGGCAGTCTCATTAGAGTGCCCTTTCGTAGCAACTAATGACAAGGGTTGCGCTCGTTGCGGGACTTAACCCAACATCTCACGACACGAGCTGACGACAGCCATGCAGCACCTGTGTTCCGGTTCTCTTGCGAGCACTACCAAATCTCTTCGGCATTCCAGACATGTCAAGGGTAGGTAAGGTTTTTCGCGTTGCATCGAATTAATCCACATCATCCACCGCTTGTGCGGGTCCCCGTCAATTCCTTTGAGTTTTAATCTTGCGACCGTACTCCCCAGGCGGTCAACTTCACGCGTTAGCTGCGCTACCAAGGCCCGAAGGCCCCAACAGCTAGTTGACATCGTTTAGGGCGTGGACTACCAGGGTATCTAATCCTGTTTGCTCCCCACGCTTTCGTGCATGAGCGTCAGTGTTATCCCAGGAGGCTGCCTTCGCCATCGGTGTTCCTCCGCATATCTACGCATTTCACTGCTACACGCGGAATTCCACCTCCCTCTGACACACTCTAGCTCGGTAGTTAAAAATGCAGTTCCAAAGTTAAGCTCTGGGATTTCACATCTTTCTTTCCGAACCGCCTGCGCACGCTTTACGCCCAGTAATTCCGATTAACGCTTGCACCCTACGTATTACCGCGGCTGCTGGCACGTAGTTAGCCGGTGCTTATTCTGCAGGTACCGTCAGTTTCCCGGGGTATTAACCCGGAACGTTTCTTTCCTGCCAAAAGTGCTTTACAACCCGAAGGCCTTCATCGCACACGCGGGATGGCTGGATCAGGGTTTCCCCCATTGTCCAAAATTCCCCACTGCTGCCTCCCGTAGGAGTCTGGGCCGTGTCTCAGTCCCAGTGTGGCTGGTCGTCCTCTCAAACCAGCTACGGATCGTCGCCTTGGTGAGCCGTTACCCCACCAACTAGCTAATCCGATATCGGCCGCTCTAATAGTGCAAGGTCTTGCGATCCCCTGCTTTCCCCCGTAGGGCGTATGCGGTATTAGCTACGCTTTCGCGTAGTTATCCCCCGCTACTAGGCACGTTCCGATACATTACTCACCCGTTCGCCACTCGCCACCAGACCGAAGTCCGTGCTGCCGTTCGACTTGCATGTGTAAGGCATCCCGCTAGCGTTCAATCTGAGCCAGGATCAAACTCTTCAGTTTAATCTCTGTATTTGTTTCGTATTCTTGGTCTGAATAAATCCAAACCAGGTCATACGTCGCTACTCAAAGGAAGTGAGGTATGTTCTTAAACTTGACGTCTAAGGTACTTCACTTCTAGTGAGCACTTGATTTCTTGTGCTTGCGATAAGGCCGAAACCCAATCGCTGCACTCGCATCAAGCGCCCACACTTATCGGTTGTTTAATTGTTAAAGAGCGGTACTGCTAAATTCTGTACTACAGGTTTCTGCTCTCAACTTCGACTAACTTCGCGTTTGCGTCGTCGCCGTCGTTGCAGCAGAGAAACGAGATTATGAAGAAGTTTTTATCGCTTGTCAAGTCAGCTTCGCTTTTTGCTTTACGCCGTTGCGTCACTTACTTGCGGCGACCTCTTCAGGTCTCGCCAGGACTTTCGTCCTGCCCTAGCAGTTATTGAAACGTCAGGGTAAACCCTAAGTTTTCAGTAACTGCCAAGCCCAAAACTATAGCACAATTTATGCAGATCTTGCAACTGGCTTCTGCCTGATTTGCGTCGATCCTTGCAATAACCGCTTGGCGCTCATTACTGATTGCCGCTGCGGCAGGTGAAAGTGGGTTGCCCCGTTACCTGTTGCACTTGCTTGGCTTCGCGTCTCAAAACTGTCTGAGCGGCGAAGGAGCGAGACTATAGCACAGAATTTTGGACTGTCATGCCAGTGACGCAAAATTTTGGGTGTGTCGTCGGTGGCGAGAAGCCGCCGACCACGGGTAACGCGATTCGCTGTCTCTCTCTCTCTATATATATAGCGAACCAGTGCGAAGCCCGTGGGTGGTAGGCGGCGGACGCGGCGGGCGGGACCACTTACCAGCGCAGGTGATGATTGTTGCGCAACCGTGCGAGATCGCGGCTCAGGGCGACTTCGTTCACCAGCCATTGGGGCGCGCCCACGTCATTGAGCAGGTGGGTATCCATGTCTTGTGCGAGGTTGCGCATACGCCGCTCGTTGCGGCGAGCACAGTACGCGTTCCACAGGCGGGTCATGAAACTGCGGTCTGGCGCCTGGGCGCTTTCCAGCACGGCGACCGGTTCGGCGTTGGCCAGTTTGGCTTTGGGGGGTGCACCGGCCAAGGTGACAGGCGGCATGAAAGGCTGAGCGGTCATCACGGGCTCCTTTTGCTTATCCGTTTTGGTAAGCGTAGTCGCCCAATTTCCGCCTGAAAATCGAATTGTTTTGGCATGATCGGTAAGCTAAGATGACCAGTCGAATTCCAGCCTGGATCTGCCATGCGATTGCCCCTCAATACGCTTCCTGCGTTTCGCGTTGTCGCGGAATTGCAGAATCTTCGCGCTGCGGCGGAGCGCCTTCACCTTACACATAGCGCGGTCAGCCAGCAGATCAAGGTGCTGGAAGAGCAGATTGGTTTTCCGCTCTTCGAGCGCAGCGGGCGCGGCATCGTCCTCAACTCCGCGGGCGCGGCACTTCTGTGCAGCGTGCAAGGCGCCATGGCGCTGCTCGATGAAGGGCTCATGGCTGCGAGCGCGGCTGCGTCCGGCAGCGAGCAAAGGCTGCGGGTGTCCGTGCTGCCTTCGTTTGCCCAGCGGTGGTTGCTTCCGCGCATGGCGCGTTGGCGCGCACGGCATCCCGGCCTGGCGTTGGAGATCGAGACGTCCCAGCAATTGGTCGACTTGTTGCGCGACGGCTTTCATGCCGCGCTTCGAATCGGGCAAGGGCCCTGGCCCGGGGTGGAATCGGAGCCGCTGTTCGATGTGCCCTTGCCGCTCATCGTGCTTGCTTCGCCCGAGACGATGGCCGCCCTGCCCGACAACTCCCCCCAAACGTTGGCGCGCCAACCGCTGCTGGGCGAACGTGAGCTATGGCAGCATTGGTTTGCTGCAGCCGGATTTCCGACGCAGGTCACGCCTGTGGCGTCATTCAACGATGCGGGGATGATGCTGCAAGCAGCTGAGCAGGGGCTGGGAATTACGTTGGGCCGAGAACTGCTGGCGGCGGATGCGCTGTGCGCGGGGCGGCTTGTGCAGGTGTCGCCGGTGCGCGTGCACTACGAATTGGCGCAGACCTATCACCTGGTCTATCGGCCAAGCTTGCGGGACTGGGCGCCCCTGGCCGAGTTCAAGCAGTGGCTGCGCGACGAACTGGAAATTTCGCGCCAGACTCTGGTGACCTCCAAGTCCGAGGACGAGGCCTAATAAAAAAAAAGGTAAAGCAGCGTGCAGCCGCTTTACCTTGACCAAAACACGGCGTCCGGCAGGACCTAGCCTCAAACAGCCTGGGTTCGCTTCGCTCGAAACCCAGGCGGACGCCGCGACGGCGGCAGTCAATCTTCAGTCCCGCATCAGGCGACCTTGCGGGCGGATGCGGCGACCGGCTGCATCGAGTCGGTTTCGTTGAACCGCTGGTGCCACGAGAACGCTTCTTCGAGCAGATGCGGCGTCTGGCCGCCGCGTTCGCAGGCGCGGTCGAAGTAGTCTTGCAGCGCGTCGCGGTAAGACGGATGCACGCAGTTCTGGATGATGGCCCGCGCGCGCTCGCGCGGGGCGAGACCGCGCAGGTCGGCCAGACCGCATTCCGTGACCAGCACATCGACATCGTGCTCGGTGTGATCGACGTGGGACACCATCGGGACCACGCTGGAGATGTCGCCACTCTTGGCCATCGACTTGGACACGAAGATCGAGATATGCGCGTTGCGGGCGAAGTCGCCTGAGCCGCCAATGCCGTTCATCATGTGCGTGCCGCCCACGTGCGTGGAATTCACGTTGCCGTAAATGTCGAATTCCAGCGCCGTATTGATGGCAATGATGCCAAGGCGCCGCACGATTTCAGGCGCGTTGCTGATCTCTTGCGGGCGCAGCACGATGCGCTGGCGGTAGTGTTCCATGTTGGCGAGGATCTTTTCATACACCGGCTTGGACACGGTGATGGAGGACGCCGATGCGAATGCGAGCTTGCCCTGGTCGAGGAGCTCGATGGCGCTGTCCTGCAGCACCTCGGAGTACATGACCAGGTTCTCGAAGTCTGATGACTCGAAGCCGTGCAATACCGCATTGGCGATGGTGCCGATGCCAGCCTGCAGCGGCAGCAGCGAATTGGTCAGACGGCCGGCGTTGACTTCGCCGCGCAGGAATTGGTTGATGTGGCCCGCGATCGCGCTGGTTTCTGCATCGGGCGGCAGCGCGTTGGAGGGGCTGTCGGGCTCTTGCGTGATGACGATGGCGGCGATGCGGGAAGGATCCACTTCGATGAAGGGCTGGCCGATGCGCTGGTCTGCCGACACCAGGCCGATGGGCTGGCGGGCGGGACGACCGCCGGGGATGTAGATGTCGTGCAGACCTTCGATGGCCGCGGGCACGCTCGTGTTCAGTTCGACGATGATCTTGTCGGCCTGTTGCACGAACGACGCCGAATTGCCCACCGACATCGTCGGCACGATCGCGCCGGTTTCGGTGATGGCGGCGGCCTCGATGATGGCCACGTTGATGGGGCCCAGGTGACCGGCCCGCAATTGTTCCACCGTTTCGGACAGGTGCTGGTCGATGAAGGCGATTTCGCCTTGATTGATCTTGCGGCGCAGGGTCGTGTCGACCTGGAACGGCAGGCGCCGTGCGAGCGCATTGGCCTGCGCCAGCATCTTGTCAGTGTCGTGCCCGAGCGATGCGCCGGTGATCAAGGTGATGGAGAGCGGCTCGCGTTCGGCTCGCGCGGCCAGCGCGGCGGGCACCGACTTACAGTCGCCCGCCCGGGTAAATCCGCTCATTCCGACGGTCATTCCGTCCTGAATCAGTAAGGCGGCCTGTTCGGCTGTGGTGATCCGGGCGTGCAGTTCTGGGTTGCGGATCCGGTCGAAAGGCATGTTGTCTCCAAATTCAAAGGCTTGCGGCTTAGGGCCGGGCGCGGCGAAGGATCTTCAGCGCCCGGGCACCGTCTGACGCGGCGTTTCCCGAGGTTCCAAGGGCCGCGGATGCGGGCGATGGAACGATTTTTCGGCAGTATAGGAACGCGGGCGGAAATCTCGTAATGACTTAAAATCATCCCATTCAGTCGTTTTTTTCATCATTTGCGTTTTTGTCGCGCATCGCGCGAAGGGGCCAGCTTTCCCATGGACGTGCGCGCTTTGCGGTATTTCGTGGAAACCGTCCGCCATGCCAGCTTCACGCAGGCAGCCAAGGCGCTGTTCGTCACGCAGTCCACGGTGAGCAAGATGATCCGGCAGCTGGAAGAAGAAGCCGGCACGCCGCTACTGATTCGCGATGGGCATACGGCCCGCCCCACCGATACAGGCCGGGTCATGTACCAGCGCGGTCTGCAGGTGCTGGAGACCATGCGCCAGCTGTCGGAAGAACTGCGGCAAACCGCGGACCTGAGGCGCGGCGCGCTGGAGGTGGGCATTCCTCCGATGATCAATCTGCTGTTCACGCCGGTGGTCAAGCGGTTTCGTGAATTGCATCCCGGCATTCATCTGACACTTCGCGAAGGGACCGGCCAGGCCGTGGAAGGCCTGGTGGCCAGCGGCGAACTGGAGGTCGGAGCCACCATCCTGCCGGTCGCCCCCGACGGCGGCCTGGTTGCACAAGCGTTTGGCAGCTATCCGATTTGGGTGATTGGACCGCCCGACGCGCCATGGTCCGGAAAAACCTCGTTGCCGCTGAGCGCGTTGCGCGACGCGCGGCTGCTGATTCCCACCGACGACTTCGCGATCACCCGGCGGTTGCGCCAGGCGTTTGCCGATGCGGGACTGCAGCCCAGCATCGCGGCGCAGAGCGCTCACTGGGATTTCCTGGTGGCGATGGCGTCGGCAGGGCTGGGGGTGGCCCTGCTTCCCGAACCCCTGATGCAGCGGATGAAGACGCGGGGCCTTAGCACCGCCAAGCTGGCGAAGTCCGGCATGCAGTGGGAAGTTGGGCATATCTGGCTGCAATCCGGCTATCTGTCGTTCGCCGCCCGCGCCTGGCTGGAGGTGTGCGATGCCGTGCTGGGCAAGCCTCGGAGCCGGGCGGCGCGCGCCCCCCACGGCTCTGGGAGTTGAATCCAAACGTTCGGCTCGTAAACAGGGGTTGCTAGGGGGCCATGGCCGCCCGCGGGCGACGCCCAAGCGCCCCAAATCCGGCCCCGTTTTTATGCCCGCCAACGGCGATATTCACCGCGCAGGCATGAACTCTGAAATTTAGGGACGTAACAGCATTTTTGTTGCAACGGCCAGCTGGGCGGCTTGTTATGCTGCCGCCTCGACGCGAGCAACTCGCCCTTAGAACATGATCTCCACCACGTACCCTTTGCTCATGCGCGCCCGCCTCGTTCGCGCGCCCAACCTGGCGGCGCTGCTTGCCGCGCTGCTGCTGGTGTTCAGCTTGCTGCCCGCCTTTGCGGCGCCGCCCGCCACCCCAGCCGACACCGAAGCCGTGTTGGCCGCCGCGCGTAAACAGATCGACGAGATCCGCAAGCAGATCCCCGACCAAACGGACGACGCCGTGCTGCTCAAACAGCGTGGCGAGGCGCTGGACATTCAATCGAAGGCGGATGCCGCCACGGAGGCGCTAACGCCGCAGCTGGCCAGCGTGACGGCGCGCCTGAGCGAACTGGGCACGCCGCCGGACGGCGCCAAGGAAGCGCCCGATGTGGCGGCACAACGCACACAGCTCGAGAAAAACAGCCGCGCCCTGGACGCGCAACTCAAGCTGGCGCGGCTACTGTCGGTAGACGCCGGACAGACCGCCGAACAGATATCGGCCCAGCGGCGCAAGCAGTTCCAGGCGCGCCTGGGTGAGCGTCGCGATTCCTTCCTGTCTGGCCAGTTCTGGACCGAATTCCGCCAGGAATTCCCCCGGGATCTGGAGCGGCTGGAAGCCCTGCGCGATGACCTCACCACCGCCGTCGGACAAACGCCCAAGTGGGGCTGGCTGCTGCTCGCCGTCGTCGCCGGTCTGGCGATTGCACTGCGCGTCTGGGTTGGCCGTTACCTGCTGCAGTTGACGGCAACGCGCGTGCCGCCTGGCCGGTTGCGCCGTTCTTTCCTGGCCGTGGCCCTCGTCGCGCTGTCGGTCGCGACGCCCGGCGTGATCGCCTTGCTGATCCAGGCCGGCCTGGACTGGCGGTCGCAACTTTCGGACCGCACCGCGTCACTCCTGACCAACCTGGTGGCGACCGTGTGTTTTGGCGGGTTCGTTTCGGGGCTGGGCTTCGCGCTGCTGTCGACCAAGCGTCCTTCCTGGCGCCTGCCCCCGGTCAGCGACATCGTGGCGAACCGCCTGCGCTGGCTCCCCGGCACGCTGGGCGTGCTGGTGGTCCTGATCTGGCTCGCCGAAAGGTTGCCCGTGCTGCTCGACGCCAGCCTGACGACGACCATTACGCTGACGGGCATCGTGGGCGTGCTGAGCATGGCGATGCTGGCCGCCGTATTGGCGATCAGCCGTCGCTTGCGCCGGCAGGTCATGCAGGACAGCGAAGCGCCGATCCCGCTGTGGGTCTCGCTGATGCTGGCCGCCATCTGGACGGTGCTGATCGTCAGCCTTGCCAGCCTGCTGGCGGGTTACGTGGCGTTTGGCAGCTTCCTGGTCAAGCAGGTGTTGTGGGTGCTGATCGTGCTGGCCTCGGCCTACCTGGCCTCCACGCTGATCGAGGACGGTTTCAGCACACTGCTGGGGACGGCGCACCGCGAGGGTGGCGAAGGCGAAGGGCCAAGCATGCGCGATCAGGCCGCGGTGCTGCTGTCGGGCCTTGGCCGCGTGGCGATCGCGCTGCTCGCCATCATTCTGGTGCTGGCGCCGTTCGGCGAGGCGCCGATGGATCTGGTGCAGCGCTTTGACCAGCTGCGTAAAGGTCTGGCCATCGGTGAGGCACAGATCCGCCCGGGCGCGGTGCTGCAGGCGCTGATCGTGCTGGCGCTGTCGTTGCTGAGCGTCAAGATGCTCAAGCGCTGGCTCTCGAACCGCTACCTACCCACGACCGAACTGGATCCCGGCATGCAGTTGTCTGCCGCGACGCTCTTCGGCTACGGCGGTTTCGTGCTGGCTGTGGCGTTGTCGCTGTCCGCGGCCGGGATCGGTCTGGAACGGGTCGCGTGGATTGCGAGCGCGCTATCGGTGGGTATCGGTTTCGGCCTTCAGGCCGTCGTGCAGAATTTCGTGTCGGGTCTGATCCTGCTTGCCGAGCGGCCGGTGAAGGTGGGCGACTGGGTGTCGCTCGGCGGCGTGGAAGGCGACATCCTGCGCATCAACGTGCGCGCCACCGAGATCCAGATGGGCGACCGGTCCACGGTGATCGTGCCCAATTCCGAATTCGTGACGAAGACGGTGCGCAACGTGACGCGGTCCAACCCGCTTGGGCTGGTGCAGATCAAGCTGCCCATGCCGCTGTCGACGGATGCCGAAAAGGTGCGCGAACTGATGCTGCAGGCCTTTGCCGATCACGAGGACGTGTTGGAGTCGCCTGCGCCCAACGTATTCCTGGACGGGATCGATGCTGGCCACCTGATCTTCAACGCGAGGGGCTACGTGTCCTCGCCCCGTGCGGCGTACGGCGTGCGAAGCGCGCTGCTGTTCACGGTGCTCAAGCGGCTGGACGAGGCCAAGCTCGAAGTGTCGTCGCCGCCGACGATGCTGATTGCGGCGGCACCGGAGCCCGCACAGGCGCCTGCGCCCATCGCGGTAGCCCCGCCCGCTTCACCCTGATTGCCCGCACGGCCGCCCGGCCTCGGCCCCGCCGTCTCAGCCGGGCGAATACAGGTCGGCAAACTGCTGACGCTCCAGGCGGGGATTGCGCAGCGGCGGCGCGGTAAATGCCGCGCTGCGAGCCGACATCACGGGATAGCCTTGCGGCGCCTGCGCCTGGGGCGCGACGGGCACGGCGCCCGCGGTCTGGACGGGCGTTTGCGGCGCGACCTGCGCCACCGCGCCGCTGTCGAACCGGTGATCCGCCGTCGTCAAGGCCGGATTGGTGCACAGTCCCTGCGCCACCAGTGCCGCCTTGGTGCGGTCGTCGGTCTGGCACAGGATATCGATGGCTGCCGTTTCCAGACGCCGCGAGCGGTCCGCGTCCTTGGTCGACGCCGCCGCCTGCATCGTGCGCTCGAAGTTGCGGCGAAGGCTGCATTTTTGGTCTTCGATCGGAATCGCAACGTTCATCCCGAATCCCACGACGGAACCGCCGCCGCCCGCCGACACCATGCAGCTGTCGGACGAGAACGAGCCGTAGAAGCTCTGGCCGCCGACCGGCGGCGCGCTGCGCAACGTGCTGGTGCCGCTATTGCTGGAATTGAGCGTGATGCCCTGGTTGTTGCCCGCATTGGTCGACCCGGACGATGCCGAGGTCGAGGAGCTGGACGTGCTGGTCTGCGCCCCCGCCGACATGGCGGCAAGCGACAGGGAAATGGCTAGAACTATGGTCTTCATGATGTCCCCTCGCCCGGACGGCCGAAGCCGTCCGGATAATTCGGTCAGCGATTGAACCCGCCGACATGGCCCACCGCGCCGATGCCGTGTATCGACCCGAAAGCGCCGATGTTCGCTGCATGGAACGTCCCCGTCGCCGATGCGCTCGTTTCCGTCTTGCCGAATGTGGCGCCGCCGTTCGCGATGCTGTCGCCGACCATGATCGGCGCGTTGCCCGACACATGCCCGTAAGACTCGCTATTGGCGTATTGCCGTGTGCTGGTGACGACTTGCGTGCCGTCGCGGCTGAACGTGCCGCCGACCTCCGCGATGCCGCCCGTGCTGCCGAACGACGTCTGGCTCGATGAGCCGTAGCCGTTGATCTGGGTGGCGACCACCGAACTGCCGGTGGAGATGGATGACGCGGTGCCGTTGATGGCGCCGGCGTGGCCGGTTACCGAACCTCCGGCCTGGCCCGGGCCAGTGGCGTAAGCCGATGCGGCGAACAATGACAACGCGGCGACTGCTGCGAGCTTTTTCATTTGAGCTCCTCCTGATCCGTCTGCACGGATGCACAGGTGCCGGAGACCGACCGGCGCGGACCGTTACTCCCCCAGGTACTGCGCCCGTCCAGGGCCAGGGCGTGGGACTTTCGTATTGGTACGGAATGATTGCGCCGTCCTAGGCAGGTCGGTATCGGTTAAACGAACGATCGGGTCTTTCTGGCCGATGGACGCGCGAATTACACAAACCTGAAAGAGGAGATGCCGGCCCCATGCAGCCATGCGTATGGATGACGCCAAGCGTGCGCGAAGACCCGCCGTCGGGCCGGCTGTCAGCTCAAAGGATGGGTGTGCGCGCGGGCGGCTCGCGCATGATATCTAGCGCGCAAGAGGGCGAGCCCCCTCTTGCGCCAGGCGCAGCCACCAGCCGGTCTCGCGCCGCGCCAGCATCAGGTCCACGGCCACCATGACCAGCAGGAACCCGCACTCGGCCAGATTCAGATTGGCGACAACTTGATAGGTCGCCAGCAGGGCGATGCCGGTGACGCCGGCAAGATATGCGGGCCAAGCGGGCGGCACCCCGGACGCGACGGCTCGCGGGCGGCGCGACAGGCACAACCACGCCACCAGCGGCAGGCTCAGCATCGACAGAGGGATGTAAATGGCGATGGCCGACAGCAGCACGTCGACCGCGAACTGGGTATGCAGGAACAGGGACATCAATACGATCATGCCGACGCCCACATACCAGAGCAGGCGAAGGGAAATGAGACGAGTCAAGGTAACGGCTCGGTGATTCATCAATCGGACTGGAAGCGGAAATTTCGGCCATACTACTCCCGGCCTTGCCCCCCCTCCCCCTTCAATCGGAGACAAAACCATGATTCAGGAGATTGCCAGCATCCACGTCCGCGAAGGACAGGAAGCGCTGTTCGAAGCCGGTGTGACTCAGGCGAAGCCGCTTTTTCTGCGCGCCAAGGGTTGCCATGGCATGGAACTGTACCGCAGCATCGAGCAGCCGCAGCGTTACACGCTGGTGGTGGACTGGGAAACGGTCGAAAACCACATGGTGGATTTCCGCGAGTCGCCCGATTTCCAGGAATGGCGCAAGCTGGTGGGCGGCTTTTTCGTCGAGCCGCCCCAGGTGCACCACGAACAGAAAGTGATCTGAACGCCTCTGCGGCGGGCCGGGCGGCAGCACCGCCCGGCGCTAATCTTGCGGCGGCTCGTCGTATTTTCGCGCGCTGCGCCGGAACGCGTCGGCAGGGTACTTGCTGGCGTTCTTCACCATCTTGCCGGCAACCGCCTGCGAGATATCGATGCCCAGTTGATCCGCCAACGCCACCAGGTACATCTGCACATCGGCGATCTCGTCAGCGGCATCCGCAAGTCGGGCAGCAGGCAGATTTCGGGACTCGTCTTCACTTAGCCACTGAAACAGCGAAACCAGCTCGCCGGTTTCGCCCGCCAGGGCCATGGCCAGATTCTTGGGCGAATGGAATTGCTGCCATTCGCGTTCGGCCGTGAACTGGCGCAAGGCAAGCCGGATCTTTTCCAGGTCTGACATGAGCACTCCCCCAGGAATGGCGCCTTGCTACACCGATGCCAGGCGAGCGCTGGCCGCCAGCGCAACCGCAACCGTCGTGCGCACGTCGGCCAACGCCCGGTGGGTGGGCTGCGAAGCGCCCACGTGCCGCGCCAGGATGTCGAGCTTGTGCGACGTCAGCTCGGGCCACGCGCGGCGCGCCAGCGCCAACGTGCAGTGGGTGGCGTTCGAGAAAGGCATCCCCGTCTGGTCTGCCGCCGCGCTGAGGAAGCGCCGATCGAACGAGGCATTGTGGAAAAACACCGGCAGGTCCTCGACAAACGCCAGGAACGAAGAAAAGGCCTGCGCGACCGGTATGCCGTCGCGATCGACTTCGGCCTGCGTGATGCCGGTAAGGCGCGAAATGAAGGAGGGCACGCGTGCGCAGGTCTGCACGACCTGTGTGTACTCGTTCACCACGGCGCCGCCCTCGCCAACCCTGACCGCCGCGAATTCAAGGATTTCGCAACTGGCAGTGGACAGGCCGGTCGTTTCAAGGTCGGCCACGATGAACGGGCCGCCCAACGCGTCAAGGGCTTGCGTGACCGCGGCCTGAGCTCGGGCCGCCGGCCGGGAGGGGCGTGCCGGTGATGCGCCGCTCGAAGGCGCGCGCCGATAGAAAAAGCTCACGGGCCTACTCCGCGGGGTGCAGCGCGGCGAAGCGGTCCGAACCGTCGGCAAGCTTGCCAAAGAACAGCTCGGCCGGTCGCACCCACAGACCGCGCGCATGCGGCCAAAGATGTTCGTACACCACCATCGATTCCTCGGTCTCGGAATGGCGGGCAGTGCCAACATAGCGATACAGGCCGCCCTTGTAGTGGCGGTGCGTGGCAAGTGCCAGGGCTTCGGATTCGGTCATGGACATCGGCGGCAAATGGCGTGGCCCGCGGCGGAAACTGCCCGCGCGGGCCCCGGAGGATCGGCAATGCCGTCTTTATAGCGCAATCGGGACCCGCTTCGCGCGGGCGCGGCCTCGTCACGCGGCGCGCAGACGTGCCGTGGCCTCGACGCGGGTTTCGGTCAGGTCTTCGGTGACGCCGGCCAGCTTGGCCGATTGCGCGAGCGACACATCAACGACCTGACCCATGATTTCGGTGACGCGGCGCGATGAGGCGACTATTCCCTCCACTGTTCCTCCTGCTGACTGGACGTGCACCGCGCCGCCTTCGACCTGCGCGACCGACGTCGTGATGAGCGCCTTGATTTCCTTGGCGGCGGCGGCGCTGCTCTGCGCCAGGTTGCGGACTTCGGACGCGACGACCGCGAACCCCTTGCCGTGTTCGCCCGCGCGCGCCGCTTCGACCGCGGCGTTCAGCGCCCGGATGTTGGTCTGGAATGCGATGCCGTCCATGACCCCGATGATTTCGGAAATTCGGCGCGAACTGCCGGTGATGGCTTCCATCGTGGCCACCACCTCGCGCATCGTGTCGCCACCGGTTTCCGCGACGCGGCTTGCGTCCTGCGCAAGGCTGTTGGCCTGCCGCGCCCGTTCGGCGTTCTCCGTCAGGCCTTGCACGGCGACCTGCAACGTCTGCGCCGCCGTAAACCGCTTGGTAATGTCGGTGGCAAATTTCACGACCTTGAAGGGCCGGCCCTGCGCGTCGAAGATCGGGTTGTAGCTGGCTTCGATCCACACCTGGCGGCCGCCCTTGCCCAGGCGCATGTACTGACCCGTGTCATGTTCGCCATTGCGCAGTCTGCGCCAGAAATCCTTGTAGGCCGTGCTTCTTGCCTCGTCGGCAGGTACGAACATGCTGTGGTGCCGGCCCAGCACCTCGTCCGCGCGATAGCCCACCGCATTGAGGAACAAGTCGTTGGCGCGCATGATGGTGCCGTCCAGTTCGAACTCGATGATCGCCTGGACCTTGGAGATCGCTGCGAGCTGGCCTTCGGAATCCGCCTGCCGGTGTTGCTGCTCGGTGATGTCCGTGGCGTACTTGATGACCTTCAGTGGCTGCCCGCGCTTGTCAAAGATGGGGTTGTAGGACGCCTGCAGCCAGACATCCGATCCGTCTTTGCGAATTCGCCGGTAGCGGCCGGAATCATGGGCGCCCTGCCCCAGCCTTTCCCAGAAGGCCGCATACTGCGCCGACCCGCGCTCTTGCGGCGCGATGAACATGCGATGGTGTTGTCCCTGGATCTCGTCGAGCACATAGCCCATGGTGTCCAGGAAATTCTGGTTGGCCGTCAGGATGTGGCCGTTCAGATCAAACTCGATGACCGCCTGCGATTTATGGATCGCGTCGATTTGTCCGAGCAGATCTGCTTTGTCGGTACTGCGGTATCCACGGATGAAGCGGCCAAGAGTATGCCAAAGCATGGTGACCTCCAGGGGTGAGTTTGCCGGCGTGCCTGGTACACGTGTATCTAATAGATACTATTAATCCCAAATTATCACGACTCATCGCGTTTTTTGGGATCGGTCCAAAATAAATCCAAATCGTCGTGATGACGCACACCCGGGTAATCCCGGGTTCAAGCCGCATCCAGCTCGCGATATTGACGGAAAATCCCTTCGCCAAATGGAAGACGGCGTCCGCTTGCAAAATACGCCTGCAATTCGGGCAGCGCAGTCACGCGTTCGTGCAGCGCAAACACATTGGGATAATCCGCCGCCACCGTGGCCATGCGTTTGGGAAAGGCGTACAACAGCCCGTCGACCAGGTGATACAAGGACAGGTCGACATATGTCCATTTGCCGCCTCCCGCCAGCCAGGCATCCGTCCCGTCCAGCAGCCGCTCGAAGTATCCCAAAAACTTCGGAATACGCTCTTCGCGAAAAACCCGGGCGCGACGAGCAGCCTCTTCCTTCTGGTCTTCGTAATAATCGCTGGCGGAAATGGGGTGATGGGTGTCGTGCGCTTCGGCCACCATGTCGGCGATCGTGAGTTGCAGCTGGTTTACCCACAATCGTCCTTCGAGCGATTCAGGGGCAAGGCCATGTTTCTCGCCAAGGAAAAGCAGGATGTTGGCCGTCTGCCCCAGCGTCATTTTTCCGGCCACCAGATAAGGCGGGGCAAACGGCGGATGCTTGCGGGCGGATCGCATGTCCTCGATCAACGTGCCTTCGTCGGCGCCCGGATCACGCGCCCGCTCCCGATAAGGAATGCCGCCCGCTTCAAGCGCCAGGCGCACGAATTCTCCCCGTCCGGGAATGCCATCCCAATACCAAAGGTCGTAAGTCATACGGTCTCCTTTCAGTTGGCGCAGCCGAATCTGCAGTCTGCAGCCGCGACCGGCTGTTAGCAAGGCGCATGCCGCAGACGCGGAAAAACGCGGCGATAAAAAAACGCGCAGACGGCGGCCTGCGCGTTTTCGTGGGAGGGCGTGTGCTTACCCCTGCGCCGCGTCTTCGAGAATCAATTCGGCGCCGCGTTCGGCCACCATCATGACAGCGGCCTGCGTGTTGCCGGAAACCATTTGCGGCATGACCGACGCATCCACCACGCGCAGGCCCGTCAGCCCATTGACCCGCAAACGCACGTCGGTGACGGCCGCCGCATCCGTCCCCATGCGGCAGGTGCCGATGGGGTGATAGATGGTCTGACCGTTGCGCCGGGCGAAATCCAGCCATTCGTCGTCGGTGTCCACATCCGGCCCCGGGCTGATTTCCGCTTGCACATAGCGCTGCATGGCGGGCCGGCCCACGATGCGCCGGGCCACCTGCATGCCGCCCACCAGGCTATCGCGGTCGACCTGCGCGGACAGGAAGTTGGGCCGGATGGCAGGTCCGGCCATGGGGTCGGGCGACTTGATGTGAATGGACCCGACCGACTCGGGACGCAGCTGGGCCACGCCGATGGTCATGCCCGGGTGGCGATCCAGAATGCGTTCGGCCGCGTTGGCGTAACTGGCGTGCACAAAGAAAAACTGCACGTCCGGCGTGGGCAGGCCGGGACGGCTTTTCACGAAGCCATGCACCAATCCCGTGCCGAGCGTCAGGATGCCTTTGCGGCTCAGGTAATAGCGCGCCACCTGCTGCGCCAGCCGCCAGCCGCGCGACATCTCGTTCAAGGTCACCGTGTTCTTGACGCGCCAGTTCATGCGCGTGGCGAAGTGGTCGATGTAGTTTTCGCCCACCGACGGCTGCGCGTGCACGAGGTCGATGCCATGCGTCTTCAACAGAGCCGGGTTGCCCACGCCGGACAATTCGAGCAATTGCGGCGACTGCACCGCGCCCATGCAAAGCAACGTTTCGCGGCGCGCGCGCACCGTGTGCTCCTGACCGTTCTTCCGATAGGCCACACCGACGCAGCGCTTTCCTTCGAATACCAGCCTCGTGACATGGGCGCCGCATTCGACGCTGAGATTGCGCCGGCCGGCCGCCGGTTTCAGGTAGCCGTCCACGACGCTCCAGCGCCGGCCACGGTGCTGGAGCACCTGGTAATAGCCCACGCCTTCCTGGTCGCCGCTGTTGTAATCCGGGTTGAACGGCTGGCCGTCTTCGCGCGCGGCCTGCAGGAAGGCATCCGACACGGGAAAGCGCTCGGCGACCTCTTCGAGGTGCATCGGCCCCTCCTTGCCGCGGTGCTCGCCCCCCGGCGCGTAGTTCTCGATCTTGCGGTAGAAGCGCTCGGCCACGTCGCGGCCCCAACCTGCCGCGCCGGCCGCCACCCAGCCGTCGTAATCCTGGGGCTGGCCACGCACGTAGATCATGCCGTTGATGAGCGTCGATCCACCCAAACCCTTGCCACGCGGCACGGCGATGACCCGGCCGTGGACGTTGTCCTCGGGCTCGGTCGCAAAGCGCCAGTTGTATTGCGGATCGACCAGCAGCTTGGAAAAGCCCGCTGGAATCGGAATCCACATGCTGCGCGCCTCGTGGCCGGCTTCCAGCAGCAGTACGCGATACCTGCCATCCGCACTGAGGCGGTTGGCCAGGATGCAGCCGGCCGTTCCGCCGCCCGCGATGATGAAATCGTAGTCGCCCATCTTTTTCCACCGAGTTCCGGATATGCGCCGCGCGCCTAGCGCGCGGCCGTCACGCCCAGCGTTTCCACCATCAATTCGATCTGGCAGGCCAGCATCGGCGCGCCGTAATGGACCTTGCAGCCGCGCGCCTGCGCCGCGACGAGCAACGCGGTGTCCTTGGGCTGCATGATGACCTCGCAGACCAGTTGATCCGCCGTCAGGCGGCTGGCGTCCAGCGGCAGCGGATCGCCTTCCTTCATGCCCAACGACGTGCCGTTGACGACCAGGTCATGGCCGGACGGATCGGCGTTGCCCACTGAAATCTGCGCGTCTGGATGCAGCGACAGGATGCGGGCCTTGAGGTCCTCGGCCTTGGCCGGCGTGCGGTTGGCGATGGTCAGGCGCGACACGCCAGCCTGCACGAGTGCAAAGCCGATCGCGTTGGCCGCGCCGCCCGCGCCGGCCAGATAGACGCTCTTGCCTTCCGGCGAGACGCCGCAACTGCGCAGACCACGGACAAAACCTTCGCCGTCCAGCATATGGGCCACCAGACGCCCATCGGCCTCGCGCCGCAGGACGTTGGCCGCGCCGATCTTGCGAGCGACAGGCGTGGCGTCGTCGGCCAATTCCAGGATGGCCGTCTTGTGCGGCACCGTGACGATCACGCCTCCCAGGTTTTCCAGCCGGCGCAGGCCTTCAACCACGGCAGCAAGGTTGTCCGGCCGCGCGTGAAACGGCACGCAAACCCCGTCATAGCCGATCTTGGCGAAATGCTCGTTCATGCGCTGCGGCGTCTTCACATGGTGAATGGGGTCGGCCAGGATGCCGAACAGGCGCGTGTTGCCGCTGATTTCGTTCATGGGTGTCTCCGGATCAAAGCTTGATGAATTCCCGCGCGACGCCGGCAATGCCTTCGGCGTCGAGCTTGTAATGGGCGTACAGGGTGGTGGGCGGCGCAATGAGGCTGTATTCGTCATAGATGCCATGACGGCGCAGTCGGGTACCGGTGCCTGCGTCGGCCAGCACCTCGGCGACCGCCGATCCGAGGCCGCCCAGCACATTGTGCTCTTCGACCGTCATCATCAGGCGGGATTGGCCCGCAGCCTTCAGGATGGCGTCGCGGTCCAGCGGCTTGATCGTGGGCATGTCGATCACGCCCACCGACAGGCCCTCTTCGCGCAACTGCCGGGCGGCGGCCAGCGCGCCGTGCAGCGTGATGCCGCACGCGATCAGCGTCAGGTCGCTACCAACATCGTGGACAATCGCACGACCAAACTGGAACGGCGTGCCGTCTTCATAGACCTGCGGATCGCGCCCGCGTCCGATACGGAAGTAGATGGGCTCGGGCCAGTCCGCGGATGCCCTGATGGCGGACGCGAGTTGCGGCCCGTCGGCAGGCGACACCACCGTCAGTCCCGCGAGCGCGCGCATGGTGGAGATGTCTTCGGTGGCGTGGTGTGAGGTGCCATAGAAGCCCAGGCTGATTCCGGTGTGATGGCCTATCAGGCGCACCGGCAGCCGCGTGTAGGCGACATCCATCCGGATCTGCTCGCAGCACAACAGGCCGAGGAACGAGGCAAAGGTGGCGACGAACGGCATCATGCCGGTCGTCGCAAGCCCGGCCGCCGCCGACACCATGTTCTGCTCGGAGATGCCGAACTGCACATAGCGATCGGGGTAGGCCTGGGCGAAACGGTTCAAGCCGTTCGAGTACTGCAGGTCGGCCGACCCGGCCACGACCGGATGCCCCGCCTTCGCCAGATCGATCAGCGCATCAGAGAGATAAGACAGCCCGGGGTTCACCGCATTGAGGGCGCGGTACTGCCAGGAATCGGGAGAGAGGACTTGTGCCTGTGCCATTCAGATCTCGCGGGAGAGGATTTCTTCGACAGCGCTTTGCGCATCTTGAGGAGCCAGGTAGCCCAGGTGCCAGCCCGGTTCGGTTTCCATGTAGGTCACGCCCTTGCCCTTGACGGTGCGGGCGATCACGCAGGCCGGCCGGGCGCGCGAGTCGTCGTCGCGCAGGCGGCGCAGCAACGCCGTCAGGTCGGCAAGATTGTGCCCGTCGACCTCGTGGACCTCCCAGCCGAACGCCTGCCATTTCTCCTTCAGCGATTCCACGCCCATGACGTCGTCGACCTTGCCGTCGAGCTGATAGCCGTTGCGATCGACGATAGCAATCAGGCGGGACAAGCGATTGTGCGCCGCGAAGAGCGCGGCTTCCCAGACCTGCCCTTCCTGCATTTCGCCATCGCCCAGCATCACGAATACGTTGAAGCCGCGTCCGTTCATGCGCCCGCCCACCGCCATGCCCACGCCGTTGGACAAGGCGTGGCCGATGGAACCGGAGCTGAAGTCCACGCCGGGCACCTTGCTCATGTCGGGGTGATCGCCCAGGGGACTGCCCAGCCGCGTGTAGCCGTCGAGCAGCTCACGGTCGATGAAGCCCAGATCGGCCAGTACCGGGAACAAGCCCACCGCGGCGTGGCCCTTGCCCATGAGGAAGCGATCGCGATCCGGCCATTGCGGCTCGCCTTGTCGCAGGCGCATCACATCGTAGTAGAGCGCCGCGAATATCTCGGCGCACGAGAACACGGAGCTGTAATGACCGACCTTGGCAATTTCAATGAGGCGGATCGTCTCAAGCCTGATATGGCGGGCCTTTTCCCGCAGCATCGCGATTTCCCCCGCGGTAGGGGTCCCCTGCTCCTTGCGCATCGCGCCTCCTCATGTTGTATGGATATATGATATATAATATACCCATTGCGCTCGAATTGGCTATGCCGGGCTAGAATCGCTCCTGGGTTCGTCCCGCATCCCCTATACAGCAAGCCAGAAACGCCATGCCCAGCCTCAAACCGGTAAAAAAAGAGAACCTTTCCGTCAGGGTCTACAACGAAATTCGCAATGCCCTGATCAATGGGCAATACGAACCTGGCGAGCGCCTGATCATTGGCGAACTGGCGCAGGAAATGGGCGTGTCCATCACGCCGGTTCGCGAAGCCATCTTCCGGCTGATCAGCGAGCAAGGCCTGGAGATGCAGGCGGCCACCGCGGTGTATGTTCCGTACGTCAACTCGGAAAAGCTGCGCGAGATCCAGCAGATCCGCTTTCACCTGGAAGGCATGGGCGCCGCCGAAGCCGCGCAGCACATCACGCGCAAGCAGCTCGACAACCTGATCGCGCTGCAGCGCGATTTCATCTCGTGCACCTCCACCGATCCCAAACGCGCCAGCTACCTGAACCGCAAGTTCCACTTCGCCATCCTGGAAGCCAGCAACAAGCCCATCCTGCGCAGCACGGTCGAGTCGTTCTGGGTCATCACCGGCCCCATCCTCAAGGTGTTTCACGTCAAGACGGCGGGGCTGGATTACTCGCAGAACGAACACCGCCACGAGGCCGTGATCGAGGCCCTTGAGGCGCGCGATTCGGAAGCGGCGCGGGAAGCGATTCAGGCCGACCTGGTATGGGGCGGAAAGATCATGATCGATTGGCTGGTCGAACGGGAAAAAGAACTCGACTACCGCCCCCCCGGGGCCCGCAAATAGGAAGACGCCATGCTGAAGATTTTTGGAGCACCCAGCCGCTACATCCAGGGATCGGGCGCCCTGGAAACGTTGGGACAA
The DNA here is from genome assembly GCF_029866465.1 of Achromobacter mucicolens. Classification (NCBI taxonomy): domain Bacteria; kingdom Pseudomonadati; phylum Pseudomonadota; class Betaproteobacteria; order Burkholderiales; family Alcaligenaceae; genus Achromobacter; species Achromobacter mucicolens. The sequence goes on from NZ_CP123364.1 coordinate 4,060,886, forward strand.
TATGCGGCGCTGTTCGGAAGACGCGCCGCGCTCGTCATCGACAGCTATGTCCATGGCGTGCTGGGTCCAAGAATCGAGGCGTTGTGCGCCGGGCACGGCGTGACGCTTGTGCCGCTGATCGTGGAAGGCGACCTGACGCCCGAGGTCATTGACGGCTTGCGCGCCCTGGCCGCGCCCGCGGGCATCGACATGGTCATTGCGGTGGGCGGCGGCAAGTCGCTGGATGCGGGCAAGGCCGTTGCGAAGTCGTCCCACTGTCACCTGATCACCGTTCCCACGGTGGCGTCCAACGACGCGCCCACCAGCAAGAACTACGTGCTTTACGACGCGCATCACAATCTCCTTGCCGTCGAGCACATGCTGTTCAATCCCACCATCGTGCTGGTCGACACCGCGATCATCGCGACCGCGCCGGTGCATTTCTTTCGCGCCGGACTGGGCGATGCGATTTCCAAGAAGTTCGAAGCCGAGCAATGCCAGCGCAATGGCGGCAAGAACATGTATGACGCGGCGCCGCTGCTCACGGCCCAGCTCATCGCGGACGGCTGCCTGCGCACGCTGATGGCGGACGGCGCTGACGCCGTGGCCGTGGTGGGAACCGGCCAGCCCACGCCCGCATTCGAGCGCGTGGTGGAAGCGATGATCCTCATGAGCGGTCTCGGTTTCGAAAGCGGCGGCCTGTCCATTGCCCACGCCCTGACGCGCGGGCTGCCTAAGATCAACGGCATCGCGACGGCGCTGCATGGCCTGCAGGTCGCGGTGGGCCTGCTGGTGCAGCTGGACCTGGAAAGCCGCGGCGATGGGATGTTGGCCGATCTGCAACAGTGGTACGCCCAGGTCGGCCTGCCGACCACGCTGCGCGAACTCGGCGCGGCCGGCCAGCCGACCGACGCGGAACTGACGTTGGCCGCGGACCTCAGCCTGAAAGCCAGGCATGCCGCCAACTTCGATCGCACGCTGGATGTGAGCACGCTGGCTGAGGCCTTGCGGCGCCACGCCTGATCCGGCTTAGCGCAAAAAAGCGGGCGGCGCTGACCGCCGATCCGCGCCGCTTGCCCGGTCAGAACGCGACGTTGTCCTTTCCTTTCAATCCCAGCTTGGCCCGCGCCTCGTCCGGCGTGGCGACATCGAGGTTCAAGGCTTCGAGAATGCCGCGAATGCGTTCGACCTGAACGCGGTTGGATTCGGCCAGCTGACCCGGCCCGATCCATAGCGAATCCTCCAGCCCCACCCGCACGTTCGAGCCCATGGCCGCGCCGATGGTCGCCAGCGGCATCTGGTTGCGTCCGGCGCCCAGGATCGACCACTCGTAGTCGTTGCCAAACAGGCGGTCCGCCGTGCGCTTCATGTGCATCAGGTCTTCCGGATGCGGACCGATGCCGCCCAGGATGCCGAACACGGACTGGATGAAAGGCGGCGACTTGACCAGGCCGCGGTCCACGAAATGGGCCAGGTTGTAGAGATGGCTGATGTCATAGCACTCGAATTCGAACCGCGTGCCGTTGGCATTGCCCAGCGTCAGGATGGATTCGATGTCCTGGTACGTGTTGCGAAAGATCAGCGAGCGGCTGTTTTCCAGATGCTCGCGCTCCCAGTCGTGCTTGAACTCCGAGAAGCGGTCCAGCATGGGAAAGAGGCCGAAGTTCATGGAACCCATGTTCAACGACGCCAGCTCCGGCTGGAACGTGGTGGCGGGCCGCATGCGCTCTTCTACCGTCATATGCGGGCTGCCGCCCGTGGTGATGTTGATGATGGCGTCGGTCTCGCGCTTGATGCGTTCCAGGAAGGGCTTGAACAGCGCCGGGTCCTGCGAAGGCTTGCCGGTCTGGGGATCGCGCGCATGCAGGTGCAGCACTGCAGCGCCGGCCTTGGCGGCGCCAATGGCGGCCTCGGCGATCTCGTCGGCCGTGACCGGCAGGTGCGGCGACATGCTGGGCGTGTGGATGGCGCCCGTCACGGCGCAGGTGATGACGACTTTCGATTTGGGCTTAGCCATTGTTGTCTCCGTTGCATTGTTTGTGACGCATGAGGCGCATCAGCTTTTCGTCGCGCCAGAAGCGGCGTGCGGCAAGATCCTCTTCGGGCAGCAAGGCGCGCCGCTCGTCGGACAGTGAGTCGACCAGCGCGCCTTCCCAGGCCACGCAATCGCCTTGCGTGGCGCCGATGGATTGGTACAGGCCGCCGTAACGCCGGCAGTAATCCGCGATGCCGCCCGGCGCATTCAGATCGATGGTTTCAAAGGGGCCCATGAAGGACCAGCGCAGGCCAAGTCCGTCCTTGACCGTGGTGTCGATGTCTTGCGCGCTGGCGATGCCCTGGCTTGCAAGACGGAAGGCCTCTTGCAGCAACGCGCCCTGCAGGCGGTTCAGGATGAAGCCTTCGATTTCGCGCCGCACCAGCACGGGCTTCTGGCCGATGCCCGTCATGACTTCGCGCGCACCCGCCAGCGCTTCGGGACTGGTCCAGGGCGCCGGACACAGTTCGACCACAGGAATCAGGTAAGGCGGATTGACGGGATGAGCGACGAGGCACCGGCGCCTGCCGGCCAGATGCTCGGTGAACTGGCTTGCCGGGATGCTGGACGTGGAACTGCCGATGATGGCGTGCGGTTCGGCCAAGGCATCCAGTTCGGAAAAGAGCGCACGCTTGATCTCCACTTTTTCCGGTGAGTTCTCCTGGACGTAGCTGGCGCCGGCCAGGGCTTCCTGCAGGCTGGAAGACACCTGCACACGATCGACGATGGCATCGGCGTCGTCCAGCAAGCCCTGCGCTTGCAGCACGCGCAGCTGCTGCAGGATCAGGGTGCGCGCCTCGGCGAGCATGGCGGCATTGACGTCGTGAAGCCGCACTTCCCAGCCCATGCGCGCAAAGACAATGGCCCACCCCTGCCCGATCAATCCCGTTCCAATGATGGCGGCGCGCCGCACGGCGTTCTCCGTGCCCATCAGTAGAGCTTCTGGGTAAAGCCGTCCACCACGATGGCCTGCCCGGTGACGCTGCGGGCGGCTTCGCTTGCGTTGAACAGGACCATGTTGGCGATATCGCGCGCGGTGACCATGCGGCCAAGCACGGCCTGGTTTTCGTATTGGGCCGCGATCTCTTGAACCGGCCGGCCCAGTGTGCCGGCCTTGGCGGCGATCACCGCGCGAATGCGGGGACCTTCGACCGCGCCGGGCAGAATGGCGTTGACGCGGATGTTATGGGGACCCAGCTCGATGGCGAGCGACTTGGTGAAACCGATCACCGCCCACTTGGATGCCGAATACACCGACCGGCCGGCGAACCCGAGGTGCCCCGCCGCCGACGACAGATTGATCATCACGCCCGCCTTCGATTCCTTGAGCAGCGCAATGGCCTGGCGCGCGCACAGAAACTGGCCCGTGATGTTGACGGCAAGGGTGCGATCCCAGTCCGCTTTGGAAAGCGTTTCCACAAAGCCCGTGGGACCGGCGACGCCGGCGTTGTTGATCAGGATGTCCAGGCCGCCCAGCGTCTGGCGGACCGCCGCGAAGAGCTGCTCGACGCTGGCCTCGTCAGACACATCGGCATGCGCCACGTGCACGCCGGGCAATTCGGTGGGCAAGGCTGCCAGCCGCGCTTCATTGACGTCGCACACGAACACGGTGGCGCCGGCATGATGAAAGACCTTGGCCATTTCCAGACCCAGTCCATCGGCGCCGGCGGTGATAAGCACTTTCTTGCCGTTGAAATCGACTTCCTCGAACATGCTCTTGTCTCCTCGGATCGTTCTTATGAGCGCGAATCATCATATACGATATATGATGAAACCGGCTATGCTGTGATCCGCCAAGCGGCCCTCATCTCGTGCAAAAGGCGTGGTCCGCCAGGCGGAATCAAGTGTGGTTTTCTCTTGTATATCGGCCGCTGAGGCTTTATTCATGCGGTTTCAGGGAATTCCCTGATTCGGCATGCAGCGACCGCCACTAGAATCCAAGGCGAGGGTTTCACGCCCCGCCGGCACATATATCATATATAGCAAAAGACGGACGGACCTCAGGATCCAGTCCGCATCCCATACCGACAAAGGAGCGTAGACAGTGTTCAAGTTCAACAAAATTGTTTTGGCGCTGGGTGTGTGCGGCGCGCTGGCAAGCGGCACCGCAGCGGCCGACATGAAGGTAGGCGCCCTGTTCCCGTTCAGCGGTGCGCTTGCGCTGCTTGGACAGGAAAGCTATCGCGGACTGGAACTGGCCGTGAACGAGATCAACGCCGCGGGGGGAGTGAACGGCGAAAAGATCGAAATCATCAAGGCCGACGCCGTGGATCCCACGCAGGCCGTGTCGGAAACCAAGCGTCTGATCTCGGCCAACGTGGTCGGCGTCTTCGGCAGCTACGCGTCGGGCATTTCGTACGCCGCCTCGCCCGTGACCGAGCTGGCCGGCGTGCCCTACTTCGAGTTGGGCGCCACCGCGCACAAGATCACCACGCGCGGCTACAAGTACCTGTTCCGCAGCAATCCCAACACCGCGCTGTACGGCGTGTCGGTCGTGAATGCGCTGCACGAGACCATCGCGCCCGGCATGGGCCTGAACCCCAAGGACATCAAGATTGGCATCATTCACGAAGACGGCCCGTATGGGACCGACGTGGCGGCCACCGAAAAGAAGCGCGCGCAGGAACTTGGCTACAACGTCGTGGAGGTTCTGCCCTACTCGGCCAAGACCGTTGACCTGTCTTCGCTGATCTTGCGCCTGAAGGGCGCCAAGGCCGACGTGGTGCTGCAGACGGCCTACCAGAACGACGCCATCCTGTTCTTCAGCCAGGCGCGCGCGGCGGGCTTCAAGCCCAAGGTCGTGATCGGCGCGGGCGGCGGCTATTCGCTTGCCGACACCGCCAAGGCTGTCGGCGCCGACATGAACGGCGTGTTCGACCTGGACTTCCCGCAAGCGTCCATCAATCCGGCCGGCGCGCCGGGGCTGGACAAGTTCCTGAAGGCCTACAAGGACACGTACAAGAGCGATCCGCAATCCGGCCACAGCCTGACCAACTACGTCGGCGCCAAGGCCTTCTTTGAAGCGATCGGCAACGCCAAGTCGACTGACAAGGACAAGATCCGCGCCGCGGTGCTGGCCTACAAGAAGCCCGCGGGCCAGACGGCCAATGGCTGGGGATTCGACTTCGGCGAAGACGGACAGAACAACGCGTCCACCTTCTACGTCATGCAGTGGCAGGACGGCAAGCTCGTCACCATCGGTCCTGACAACCTCGCTCTCGGCAAGCCCATCTTCAAGAAATAAAGCGCGATGCCAGCGGCCGGACGCTGGGGGCTTGCAGCCCCGGTGCGCGTCCGGCATTACCCGGGGTTCGAGCGCCCCGTCCCTGGACGCTGCGGGACGGGGACGGGGCGCCTCCCGCACTTAGAGGTTGCACAATGGAATTATTCATTCAACTGGTCATCAATGGCCTGTTGCTGGGCGGCGCATACACGATCATCAGCCTGGGGCTGACACTCATCTTCGGCGTCGTGCGCGTCGTGAACTTCGCGCACGGCGAGTTCCTGATGATCGGCATGTACATGGTCTATCTGATCGCGGCGCAGTTCGGCATCCACCCCTACGCCGGCCTGATTCCTGTCGCCGTGATCCTGTTCGCGCTGGGCGCACTGACGCAGAAGGGCATCATCCAGCCGTTGCTGCACGCCGACCAGCACATCCAGATCTTCGCCACAGTGGGGGTATCCACCATCCTGCTGAACCTGGCGCTCGTGATTTTCGGGGCCAACGTGTACCGCGCGCCGGTGGAGCTGGGCACCAACGCCATCGACGTCGGCCCGTTCTCGATGGTCACCGGCCAGCTCGTCACCTTCGTCATCGGCCTAACCCTGGCCGTGCTGCTGCACCTGTTCATGCACCGCACCTATCTTGGCCGCGCGCTGCGCGCCGTGGCGCAGCACCGCTATGCCGCCACGCTGATGGGCGTGAACGTCAACAACGTGTACGCCATCGCCTTTGGCCTGGGCACCGCATTCGTAGGCATTGCTGCGGGCCTGCTGGCGCCGCAATATCCTGTGTTCCCGACGGTGGGCACGTATTTCGTGCTGACCGCGTTCGTCATCGTGGTGCTGGGCGGCCTGGGCAGCCTGTACGGCGCGGTCGCCGGCTCCATGATCATCGGCATCGTCGACACGCTGGCGGGTTTCTACATCGCGCCCGACCTGAAGGAAGTCGTCTATTTCGGGATCTTCCTCTTGATCCTTGTCCTGAAGCCGAACGGTCTGTTCGGCATCGGCACAGAGTGACCAGAACAACAAGGAGCAAGACGTGTTTCCCGACTTTCGACATCCCAAAGCCTACGTCAGCCTCATTCTGCTGATCACGATGTTCCTCGTGCCCGTCGTCATGGGCACGCCTTTCTGGACCAACCTTTTTGTCCTGCTGTTCGTGTTTTCCGCGCTGTCGGTCGCCTGGAACATCGTGGGCGGCTATGCCGGCCAGTTGTCCCTTGGCCACGCAGTGTTCTACGGCATCGGCGGCTACACGGCCACCCTGCTGACGCAGAACTTCGGCATCTCGCCGTGGATAGGCATGTTTGCGGGCGCGGCCATTTCCGCCGCCGTCGCCATCCTGATCAGCTATCCCACGCTGCGCCTGCGGGGTCCCTTCTTCGCGCTGGCGACCATCGCCATCCTGGAAGTCGTGCGCCTCCTGGTCATCCACGAGGAAAGCTGGACGGGCGGTTCCAGCGGCATCAGCCTGCCCTTGAACATCGGCTGGGCCTGGATCGTGTTCCGCGAGAAGATCAACTACGTCATCATCGCGTTCGGCCTGTTCGTGCTGGTGACCTGGGTCTCGTGGTACATCCGCAAGTCACGCATCGGGCATTACCTGATCGCGATCCGCGAACGCGAGGATGCGGCGCTGGCGGTGGGCATCCACACCGTGCGCGTGAAGATCATCGCCGCCGTTGCGTCGGCCGTGCTGACCAGCATCATCGGCACTTTCCACATCACGTATCTGACCTTCGTCGACCCCAGCTCCGCGTTCTCGCTCGAGCTGTCCATCCAGGTCGCGATGTTTGCGCTGATCGGCGGACTGGGCACCGTGTCCGGCCCCATCGCGGGCACCTTCCTGGTGCTGCCCATCGCGGAACTGGCGCGCGGCTGGCTCAGCAGCGTGGGCAACGGCATGCACGGGTTGATCTACGGCCTGATCCTGGTGGCAGTGGTGCTGACGATTCCGCGCGGTCTGGCCGGCGCGTTCGGGCCCTTCATCGAGCGCATGCTGGCGCGCCTGCCGTACCTGGGCACGCCCCCGGCCAAGCGCAAGCTCGCCGACGAGATCCGCATCCGCAACGCCACGCGCAGCGAGCAGCCCGTGCTGAAAGCGGAGGGCCTGTTCAAGAGCTTTGGCGGCCTGCGCGCCACCAACGACGTGTCGCTGACGCTCAACCAGCACGAGATCCTGGGCATGATCGGTCCCAACGGCGCCGGCAAGACCACGGTGTTCAACCTGCTGTCGGGCTTTCTGTCGCCGGACAAGGGCGACATCACGATGCGCGACCAGCATGGCAACTGGGTCAGCTGCAAGACGCCCGACGACTTTGCACACAAGGGCTTGGGCCGCACGTTCCAGATCGCCAAACCGTTCACGGGTTTGACGGTGCTGGAGAACATCATGCTGGGCGCCTTCATTCACACGTCCGACCGCGACGAAGCCGAGCAGATCGCGCTGAAGGTGGCCGAGCAGACCGACCTGGTGAAGTACTTGAACACCGAGGCGCGCAGCCTCACGGTGGGCGGCATGAAGCGGCTGGAGGTGGCGCGGGCGCTGGCGATCAAGCCGCGCATCCTGCTGCTGGATGAAGTGATGGCGGGCCTGAATCCCACGGACATCGAGAAATCGATCCAGATGATCCGGCGCATCCGCGATTCCGGCGTCTCGGTGCTGCTGATCGAACACATGATGCAGGCGACGATGGCGCTGTCCGACCGCATCATCGTCCTGAACGAAGGCGGCGTGCTGGTCAGCGGCGCCCCGAAGGACGTGGTCGAGAATCCGGCCGTCATCGAAGCCTATCTGGGCAAGGAGTATCAGGATGCTTAAGGTGTCGAATCTGACGTCGGGCTATGGCAAGAGCCAGGTGCTCAACGGCCTGAATTTCGAGGTGCACGCGGGCGAGATCGTCACGCTTATTGGCGCCAATGGCGCGGGCAAGACCACCACGCTCAAGACGCTGTGCGGGGTGATCGCCGCCACGCAGGGCAAGGTGGAATTCGAAGGCCGGGATCTGACCAACCTCCAGCCCTACGACATCGTGGATGCCGGCATCACGATGATTCCCGAAGGCCGCCAGCTCTTTCCCCATTTCACGGTGCGCGACAACCTGCTGATGGGCTCGTACAAGCGGGCGGCCCGCCCGATCGTCGAGCGCAAGCTGGAGGAGGTGCTGCGCATCTTCCCGCGCGTGAAGGAACGACTGAGCCAGTACGCCGGATCGCTGTCGGGCGGCGAACAGCAGATGGTCGCCATCGCGCGCGGCATGATGGCCGATCCGAAACTGCTGGTGTTCGACGAGCCGTCGCTGGGCCTGTCGCCGCTACTGGTGCAGCAGATGTTCGACATCATCCGCGATGTCACCTCGCATGGCGTCACGGTGCTGCTGGTGGAGCAGAACGTGTTTCGCACGCTGCGCCTGGCCGATCGCGGCTACGTGCTTGAGAACGGCGCGATCGTGCGCACGGGCACCGGCGCCGAGCTGCTCAGCGATCCCCACGTCAAGAAGGCCTATCTAGGCCACTGAAATCCAAGGACCATCGTCTCATGTCACAACGCTGCACATTCATCGACCATGGCAAGGGCGGCGCGCCCGATTGCATGCGCGTCGCCGAACGCGACATGGAAGCGCCCACGGGACGCCAGGTGCTGATCGAAGTCGCCTACGCGGGCGTGAACCGCCCCGACGTGTTGCAACGCTCCGGCTCGTATCCCCCGCCTCCGGGCGCTTCTCCGTATCTTGGCCTGGAAGTGTCCGGCACCATCGTCGCGACCGGGCCCGAGGCGCGTGACTGGAAGGTGGGCGACCAGGTCTGCGCACTGACGCCGGGTGGCGGCTATGCGCAATTCTGCCTGGCCGACGAGCGGCACTGCCTGCCGGTGCCGCGCGGCATCGACCTGCTGACAGCCGCGGCCATTCCGGAGAACTATTTCACCGTCTGGACCAACGTGTTCGACCGAGCGCGCCTGGCGCAGGGCGAGAAATTCCTGGTTCACGGCGGCTCCAGCGGCATCGGCCTGACCGCCATCCAGCTCGCGCGCGCGTTCGGCGCCGAAGTCTGGACCACCGTGGGCAACGCGCAAAAGGCGCAGGCGTGCGTCAAGGCCGGGGCGCATCATGCCGTGCTGTACCGCGACGCGGACTTCGAGTCCGCCGTGCGCGAGGGCACCGGCAACGCCGGCGTCGATGTGATCCTGGACATGGTGGGCGGCGCCTACATCAACAAGAATCTGCGGCTGCTGGCGCTGAATGGCCGGCTGGTGCAGATCGCCTTCCTGGAAGGCAGCAAGGCCGAGATCGACGCGCTGCCCATCATGACCAAGCGCCTGCAGTTCACGGGATCCACGCTGCGCCCGCGCTCGGACGAGGACAAGGCCGCCATCGCACAATCGCTGATACAGAAGGTGCTGCCGCTCATGGAGGCAGGACAGTGCCTGCCCCTGATCCACGAAGTCTTCCCGCTGGCCGAGGCCGCGCGCGCGCACGAACTGATGGAAAGCAGCAAGCACATTGGCAAGATCATGCTGCAGGTGAAGCCATGAGCGCACGCTTTGCGGACCAGACCGCCATCGTCACGGGCGCCGTGGGAGGCATCGGCTCGGCCATCGTCGAGGCATTCCTGGCCGAAGGCGGGCGTATCGGTCTTGTCGACTTCAACGCGCAGGCGGGCCAGGCGTACGAAAAGGAACTTCGCCAGCGCGGCCACGACGTGTGCTTCGTGCCGGCCGATGTCGCGCATTTCGATCAGTGCCAGGCGGCCTATGATCGCATCACGCGCGATCTTGGCCCCGCGACCATCCTGGTCAACAACGTCGGCATCTCGCCCAAAACCAACGGCCGCGCGCTCAAGGTCTGGGAAATGCCGCCGGCAGAGTGGAACAACGTCGTCTCGGTGAACCTGAACAGCGTGTTCTACATGACGCATCTGGCCACGCCGCACATGGTGCAGGCGCGGCAGGGGCGCGTCATCAACATGTCGTCGGTGGCCGGCAAGGCGTATTGCGATATCGTGGCGGCGCATTATGCGGCCACCAAGGCCGGTCTGATCGGGCTGACGCGCCACTGGGCGGCGGAGCTTGGCGAGCACCAGGTGACGGTGAATGCGCTGGCGCCGGGCCGCATCAGCACGCCCTTGCTGAAAAGCGTGCCGCAGGAAATCAACGACGCCGTGGCGTCCGTGACCGCGCTGCGGCGGCTGGGCACGCCCGAGGAAGTGGCGGACGCGTGCCTGTTCTTCGCGTCAGATCAGGCCCGTTTCGTGACCGGCCAGGTGCTGGACGTGGCCGGCGGCTGGCTCATGACCTAGCAAAAGGCCCGTTCGAATCGAACGGGCCTTTTGCCGGGGCGCACAGGTTCAGGCCTGCACGCCCAGCCGGTAGACCACGGTGTCCAGGCGGCTTACGCCCGCCGACTGGAACTTGGGTTCCTTATCGAGGATGTCGCGGCGGTCGATGATGACCGCGGGCGAAACGCCGGAAAAGATCGCCTGCACCTCGCTGTCCACCACGGAAAACGGGGGGCCGGCCATCTCTTCTTGGGGATAGTCCAGCGTGATGAGCAGGCCCCGGTAAGACGGCGACAGCTGACCGTAGACGTGCCGCACGTAGTCGGCACGCATCGCGTCGGGCAGCGCAACGAGCGCCGCGCGGTCATAGACGCCCACGCAATGCGACAGCACCTGGGCATCCAGCTTGAAAATGTCGCCGCAGACGATCTCGATGTTGCCGGCCACATAATGGGTCCCGTATACCGAATCGTGAATCACCGGCCGCAGCTCGTTCTCGTCAAAGAATTGCTCGACGGCAAGCTTGGACAATTCCGCGCCCAGCACCTGATGGCCTTGGGCAGCCAGCCACACCATGTCCAGCGACTTGCCGCAAAGCGGCACGAGCACCTTGCCGCCCTTGGGCACGTCCAGCGACGGCCAATATTTCTGCAATAACGGCGTGACCCGCGTCTGATGAAAATGCGTGCGCCCTTCGCGCCACCGTTCCAGCCAGAATTCCGCGTCCATGACTTGTCTGCTCCTCCAAAGGATCCGTGTCGCACACGTTGCGCGCAGGACGATCGCTGGATTGTATTCCCGGCCCGGCACCACCGCGCTTTTCCCCGCGCGCCGCGCTTTTCGGTATCTTATGTCCCCTCGCGTTCACTTCTCTGACCCCCATGCAACGCCGCCCCCTGCTCCTGACCTTGGCCAGCCTGATCGCCGCACCGTTGCACGCCCTGGCATCGCCCAGCCGAGACGCCATCATCCGCGGCGTGTTTTCGGCACCGGCAGACGGATTGCCCTACACCGCGCAGCACGCCGCGCTGATGCGCCTGTTGCGCGTGCAGTGGATGCCGGTGGAGTCCGGGGCGCCCGCCATCGATTTCGAACAGCCCCTGCTGGGCGGCGACGATACGCTGGCCATCGTCCGCCGCACGCTCGATACCGCCGACGATGCCCTGGCGGTGCGCAGGATGGCCGAAGTCTGCCGGCTGGTGCCGCGCTATGTGCGCGCGATCGGCAAGCTGTCGCCGGGCCGTTATGACGTGCCGGTTGAAATGCGCGAGGCCTTCGACTTTCCGGAAAGCGGCGTGGGCGCGGACGGCACGTTTGCACTGCGCGATGCGCACCTGATCCTGCTGCGCGCCGCCGACTGGCGCGAAGCCGAGGGGCCGGCGTTACGGGCCGTGCTGCGCGAAGGCGATCGCTTCTGGCCCATGCCCTACATCGATGGCAAGCGGCCGTACGGCGGCGCGAGCTTCTATCAGATCGACATGGCGCGGTTGCTCAAAGAGCCTTATCCGCTGGATGCCAGGGGCTATGCGGTCACCGAACCCGCCAAGGACGCCCGCCTGGCACGGCTGCATGCCGAAACGCTTGCCGCGCTGCAGGTGTTCCTGCGCCATTCCACTGCCGCCAAGCCGAAGCGGCAGCATTAGGCGCCCTTTGCGCGGTGCATGAAGCTGCGGATGTCGTCCAGGATCGGCACCGCGGCCAGCAGCATCAGCAACAGCGCCAGCGGCCAGGTCGATCCAAAACCGAAGTTGTAGAACGAATACGCGCCGGTCACGCCGCCCACGAAGAACAGGGTCACCATCAGGCTCAGGACGATGAGCTTGCCGCGGTCGGCCAGCACCCGCGGCATCGTCTGCGGATCGCCTTTGGCGACGTTCCAGTAGAACAGCTTGCCAAGCTCGATGCCGATGTCGGTCACCATGCCCGTGACATGCGTCGTGCGGATCTCGGACCGCGACACCTTGGTGATCATCGCGTTTTGCAGGCCCATGATGTAGCACAGCAGCATCACCGTGCCGGGCACGTAGAACCAGCGCAGCGTTTCGAGATTGGCGCCCAACAGGCCGAAGACGAGCAGCAGCACGGCCTCGAGCAGCAGCGGCAACGCATATTCGCTGGCCAGCCGGGACCTGCGGCCAAAGTTGATCAGGAAGGCCGAGCTGGCGGCGCCGGCCATGAACGACAAGAGCGCCGCCAAGCCTTGCAGCACCACGATCACGCCGCCGAGCGCCATGTGATCCGCCATCAGGGACACGATGCCGGACATGTGCGAGGTGTATTGCTGGACCGCCAGGAAACCGCCCGCGTTGACGGCGCCGGCGGTAAAGGTCAGCAGATAGGCGAGATGGCGGTTGGCTTGCGGGCTTCGGCTGACGGCGGTCAACCGGCGCAGATACGGGATGGTCACGCCAGTCCTTTCAACAAAAGAGCGTATTCACTGCGATTCGGAAACCATTCTAGACGCGCCGGGGTAGGGTCGATCAAGGCCTGGATACGGGATAGTAAACGCCGCCCAGCGCGCCGTTCAGACCGCAGTACGGCCGGCCCGCGGCATCGGCCGCCCCCGCCGGCGGGATTTCCGACACCACAAGGCCGTACCCTTTGCGCGACAACGTCAGCGTCCAGCCCTCGGCATCGGCGGTCTCGACGACCAGCACCTTGTTCTTGATGGCGCCCGTGCCCCGGACATCGCACACCCAACGGCCGTTTTCCGGATGCGCCGCGGAGCCGTCGAACGACAGGCTGCCATCGGGCTGCCGCTTGATCGAGACGCCGCCCGCGAGGTTCTCCCAGTCTCCCTCGAAGCCCTGCCGCCGCTTGAGCACCAGCGATGCAAGAAAGGCATCGCGGTACTTCAGCCGGTCGGCAAGTTCCTTTTCCGGCGGATCGTTGCCAGGCGGCGACGCAAACGCCTCGTCGCGCACCTGAACGAACCAGCGCTGGTCTTGCGTCAGCGCCTTGCCCGTCGCGGCATCGAAGGTCATCCTGGCCTTGCCGAAGTGTCTGGCAATGCTGGCATCCTGCCCGGCCAGCGCGCCATCGGCGCAGATCGCCTTTTCGACCTCGGTGCGCGCCTTGGCGCAATCGAAGGAGGCCGTGCCGGCCGCCCACGCCGCCGCATTGCCCAGCGAGAGGCACAGCGCCAGCGCGGCCAGGCGGCGATTCATAGGGCAAATTCCCGCAGGTTGGCTACCCGCTCAGCCAGGCCTTCCGCGCCCAGGTAGTGCCCCAGCGAGCCCGCGCGCACGCGCTTGAGGTCTTCCTGGTAGCGGCTGGCCATCGAATCGCGGACCTGGGCATAGGCGTCGGCAAGCCCATCCCCGCACGCCTGCGCGATCAGACGCGCGGCCTCCGGGGATCCGCAGGCGGCGCAGCGCGCGACCCCCAGCGCATCGGCCACGGCGCCGTGGGCCAGCAGCGCGGCGACCAACGCGACGGGCGGCTGCCGGTCGAACCGGTGCAGCGCCGTCGGGCTGACCGGCGCACCCGCGTCCAGCAGCGCCTGGGCTGCGGCGAACGCATGCTGCATCAAGGCCACGTCCAGCGGTTGGGCGCTGCCGCGCAGCGGCGCATCGAAGCGCATGCCCTGCGCCGCCAGGCGACGCACGAGCCCGGCGTCATCGTGCGACAACGCGTGCTGCAAGGCCAGCGTGGCTAGACTGGGGGTGCCGGCCAGCGTGCCGGCCTCGAGCGGGCCGCGCCAGTCCACCAGCGCCCGCCGGTGGAAGGCGGCCACGCGGTCGGCAAGCGCCTGCGGCATCCCATGGTCGGACACGCGCTCATCCAGATACTCCAGCACGCGCAGGCCGGTGCTGTTCTCGTCTTCGTCGGGGTCGGTTTCCAGGCGGAGCGCGGCAAAGGCCGCGTGCAGGTCTGGGGCGATCGTGGCGATGCCGTCCTGCTGCAAGGCGTGCGTCCAGCCCGGCAGGCCCTGCTTCCACGCGACCACACTGCCGGCTTGCGGGCCCGGCTCCACGGCGACGTAAATGCGATCGCAGTATTCGAAGCCGCCAATAGGCAGATAGCGCAACTTCCCGTTCCAGGTGGCGCCGTCCTCGGCGGCGGCGTCCTGCGCGCACTCCTGTTCGTGCTCGATCCAGCCTTGCAGGTCACGATAGTGATCGCTGCCGTCATAGAAGAGTTCGGACCAGCTCAAGGCCTCTTCATTGCCATCCATCTGAGCGCGCAGGTCGTACGCCAGTTCGCCCCCGGCGGTGAGCCGCCACAAGTCGAGCAGCGCGGGCGGGAGCGGCCCTTCGCACAGGGCCTGGATCTCGGCGATACGGGCGTCGGGCAATGGCGGCTGCACATCGATCAGCAGGCGGTCCGCGAACACCGCGATGCCGTGCTCGCGCAAGGCCTGCAGTTCGGCCGACGTGAAAAACTCGCTCATGGTGATGCTTCAAGGAAAAAGGGACTGGTCCGATTCTACTAGCGAGCGGTGAATCGTCGCCGGGCCAAGATGGCCGACCGCCGTTGATTTACGGCGTTTGTCCTGGGCCTTCTCCATGAGGCTGCGCGGCATCCCTCCGGCGCGGACCGGCGGCAGGACGCCGGTCCGCGAGGATTTCCCTAGCGCGGCGCGGGTCAGGCCTCGCCCGATTCGCGCAACTGCTGGCGCCGGTATTCGCCCTGCCGCACATGCATCCAGCCCGGGTATTCCGGCGGCAGCGCGCTGACCTTGTCCAGCGCGGCCAGTTCCTCCCCGGTCAGCCGGATGTCCGTGGCCGCGAGGTTGTCCTCGAGCTGATCCACGCGCTTGGCGCCGATGATGACGCTGGTGACGACCGGCTGGTGCAGCAGCCAGGCCAGCGCAACCTGCGCCACCGACACGCCGCGCGCATCCGCAATCAGCCGCAGCGCGTCGATGCTGTCGTAGGCGCGTTCGCGGTTCACGGGCGGGAAATCGAACGCCACGCGGCGGCTGCCCGCCTCGGCTTCGCCGTCCCGGCCGTACTTGCCGCTGAGCAGGCCCCCGGCCAGCGGGCTCCACACCATCAGCCCGACGCCCTCGCTTTGCAGCATGGGGACGAGCTCGCGCTCCAGATCGCGCCCGGCGACCGTGTAATAGGCCTGCAGCGACTCGAAGCGCGCCAGCCCCAGGCGTTCGGAAATGCCAAGCGCCTTCATGATCTGCCAGGCGGCCCAGTTCGACACGCCGATATAGCGCACATGGCCATGCTGCACCAGCGTGTCCAGCGCGCGCAGGGTTTCCTCGATGGGTGTGGCCGGGTCAAAGCCGTGGATCTGATAGAGGTCGATATGGTCGAGCTGCAAGCGCGACAGGCTTTTCTTCACGCCGTCCAGGATGTGCACGCGCGAATTGCCCCGCGCGTTCACGCCCGCGCCGGTCGGTCCGAAGACCTTGGTGGCAATCACCACATCTTCGCGCGGGATGTTCAGATCGCGCAGGGCCTGGCCCGTGATGATTTCAGAACGTCCTTCGGAGTAGACGTCCGCCGTGTCGATGAAATTGATGCCTGCGTCGAGCGCGCGTCCCACCAGCCGGTTGGCGTCCTCCTGCTGCAGGCTGCCGATCTTGCTCCAGAGCTCGCCTTCGCCGCCAAAGGTCATGGTGCCCAGGCACAGCTCCGAGACGAACAGGCCCGTGCTGCCGAATTTCTTGTATCGCATGTTTGCTCCTTCAGGGGCTGGCGGGCGCGCTGGGTTCCGGGACGGAACGCCGCTGCGGCAGCCTGCCGGGGTGCGGACAGTATGCGACCAGCGGGCCCGGCGCGCGCTGCTTGATCCTGCCCTTTTTTTGCCTGATTCTCCGGCACGGCAGCCAGGCCGGACCGACCCGTCGTTTTCTCCGGGATTCCTGCCTGATTCTCCATTCCCCCACGGGGACCCACCACCTGAGGCCCGAGATGGCAATACACTGGCGGACACCCAATCCTCCGCCGTCGTCGCCTCTCAAGGTGACGAACGGTGCGCCTGCGAGAGCCCGTCAATGTCCCTGAATCCTGCCCGATCGCTCGCCCCCATCGGCGCCGGTCACGACACCGCCTGCGAACTGGCGCGGTCCGAGTTGCTTTGCATGCTGGAGCGCATGACCGGCAATCTGGAAGGCGCGCTGGACACGCCGATCGAAGGCTTGTACCTGCACCGGCTGTCGCAACCGTCCGGGGCGAAGCCGGTCCTGCAGAAGGCGGCGCTGGCGGTCATTGCCCAGGGGTCGAAACGCCTGCTCATCGGCGAGGAGACCTATGAATACGATCCCTTCCATTTCCTGATCTCGTCGGTGGACCTGCCCGTGGTGGCCAAGGTGTCCGTCGCCAGTCCCACCCTGCCCTATCTGGGCTTGCGGGTAGACCTGAACCCCGAGGAGATCACCGCGCTCATCAGCGATGAAAACCTGCCGCCGCTGGTTTCTTTGGAAGCCTCGCGCGCGCTGTGCGTCAACCCGCTGGGCAGCACCCTGCTGGACGTCGTGCTGCGTCTGCTGCGGCTGCTGGACACACCCCGGGACATTCCGATTCTGGCGCCGATGATCAAGCGCGAACTGCTGTACCGCCTGCTCATGAATGGCCAGGGTGTCGTGCTGCGCCAGACGGTGCTGCAAGACAGCCAGCTCAACCGCGTGGCCAAGGCGATCCGCATCCTGCGAGACAATTTCGCGCAACCGTTACGGGTGGAAGAGATTGCGCGCGACGTGCACATGAGCGTGTCGTCGCTGCATCATCATTTCAAGCAGGCCACCGCCATGAGCCCGCTGCAATATCAGAAGCACCTGCGGCTGCAGGAAGCGCGGCGGCTGATGCTGACGGACGATGCCGGCGTGGCGCTGGCCGCGCATGCCGTGGGCTACGAGAGTTCCTCGCAGTTCAGCCGCGAGTACAGCCGCCTTTTCGGTGCGCCGCCGCTGCGCGACAAGCAGCGCTGGAAGGACGAGACCGCGCTGGCCGCCTGAGCGCTGCCTCGACCCGCGGGTCCCAAGCCGATCTCCCCCCAAGCCTCGAAGACGACCGGGATTTGCCCGCGTAATGCCGCATTTCTAGGGAATCGGCGCCGCGCGCCTTAATATGCTCGGCGGCCCACCGACGACCTGAGAGGATTTTGCATGCACGACCTGAATGACCTTTATTTCTTCGTGGAGGTCGTCAAGCATGGCGGATTCGCGCCGGCCGGCCGGGCGCTGAACATCCCGAAATCGCGCCTGAGCCGGCGCATTGCCCAACTGGAAGAGCGCCTTGGCGTGCGCCTGATCCAGCGGTCCACGCGGACGTTCGCCGTGACCGAACTTGGACAGGAATACTACGACCAGTGCCTGGCAATGCTGGCGGGCGCCGAAGCGGCGCAGGATGTCATCGACCGCACCCACGCTGAACCGCAAGGCACCATCCGCATCGCCGCGCCGCCCGCGCTCATCTACTACTTCCTGGGCAACGTGGTGGCCCGTTACATGGAAAAGTGCCCGAAGGTGAACGTCTACCTGAAGAGCTTCAGCCGGCCCGTGGATGTGCTGCGTGAAGGCTTTGACTTGGCCGTGCGGGTGCGCTTTGGCGCCATCGAAAGCAGCGATCTCGTGATGAAGAACCTGGGCATGAGCTGCCAGAGCCTGGTCGCCAGCCCCGCGCTGGCCCGCTCGTTGCCCGACCCCGCCGACTTGCAGACGATCAGCCGGCAACCCACCCTGGCGCTTGGGACCGAACAGCGCGAATGCCAATGGCGCCTGCTGGGCCCCGGCAACGCGCGCCTTGCCGTTCCCTTCATGCCCAGGCTGGTCACGGACGACATGCTGGCGCTCAAGCAGGCCGCGCTGCGCGGTGTGGGCGTCGTGGCCCTGCCCCTTCTGATGATCCGCGAGGAACTTGACGCGGGCACGCTCGTGACCGTGGGCGCCCCCTGGCAACCCGAGCCGGGCAGCGTGCATGCCGTCTTTCCGTCGCGCCGCGGCCTGCTGCCGGCCGTGCGCGAACTGTTGGATTTCATGGGCGCGGAGTATCGTGAAAACGCGCGCCGAGAGGCTGAAACCCAGGCGCGCCACGGCATTCCCACGCTGAACGCGCTATCGCCGGCGTTCAATTTATAGAACGCTGAGGTGCAAATCACCGGACTACCGGCTGTATCGTCCTGAAATTAGTATTCCTTCTACGCACTCAGCGTTGTTCACAACACCGCGCACCACCGCGCAAAACTGAATCGACCAAAGGAATCAGCCATGACCAAGCCCTACGTTAAGCTCGACAAGTCCCAAGCCGCCGTTCTGCTGGTGGATCACCAGGCGGGCCTGCTGTCCCTGGTGCGCGACTTCCAACCCGATCAATTCAAGAACAACGTGCTGGCCTTGGCCGACCTGGCCGAATACTTCAAGCTCCCCACCATCCTGACGACCAGTTTCGAAGACGGCCCCAACGGCCCGCTGGTCCAGGAGCTGAAGGACAAATTTCCCGACGCGCCGTACATCGCCCGCCCCGGCAACATCAATGCCTGGGACAACGAAGACTTCGTCAAGGCGGTCAAGGCAACCGGCAAGAAGCAACTGATCATCGCCGGCGTCGTGACCGAAGTCTGCGTCGCCTTCCCCGTGCTGTCGGCCATCGAAGAGGGTTTTGACGTGTTCGTCGTGACCGATGCGTCGGGCACCTTCAACGAAGTCACCCGCGATGCGGCGTGGCGACGCATGGAACAGGCCGGCGCACAGCTGATGTCGTGGTTCGGCGTGGCGTGCGAACTGCACCGCGACTGGCGCAACGACGTGGAAGGCCTGGGCACCCTGTTCGCCAACCACATTCCCGACTACCGCAACCTGATGGCTTCGTATTCGGCCTTCAAGTCGGCCAAGTAAGGCGCGCGGCAGGGCTGCCGGCCGTAACCCGCTGAGACGGCAATGAAAAAAAGGCCCAGGCGATATGCCTGGGCCTTCGTCATTTCGCCTTGCGGGCGAAGGGATATGCCTGTTGCGCCAGGAAGGTTCCTGGCATGTCGTTGTCCAGAATGCCGTAGTGCTGCGGCAACCGGTTGCCCACCCCGCGCACCGCGGTGCCGAACAGGTAGTCGATGAAGGAAAAGTGCGCCGCGTAGTTCTTGTCGATCGCCTCGGTATCGGACGAATGGTGCCAGTGGTGAAAGTCCGGCGTGACGATGATGTAGCGCAGCCAACCCCATGGCAGCTTCACGTTGGAATGGATCAGCACCGCCTGGAAACCCACGATGATGATGTAGGCGTCGAGCACCGCCTTGGAAAACCCCAGCACGAACAGCACGCCCAGCACAGCCACGCGCGTGATCAGCAGTTCCACGATGTGCAGCCGCGAGCCGGCCAGCCAATCCAGCGTGCGCGTGCTGTGGTGAACCGCATGGAAGCGCCACATGAACGGCACCTCGTGATAGATACGGTGCGCGGCGTACTGCGCCAAGTCCGCCACCAGCACCGCCACGAATAGCTCGAGCAGATACGGCATGGACTGGATGGCCTGCTGCAGCGGCTCATAGGCCGCCCAGGAGAACAGGCGGTGAATGAAGAAGTTGATGCACAGCAGCACGGCCCCCACCGACAGGTGATTGAAGAGGAAGTGCTTCATGTCCACCTGCCACTCGCCCCGGAATACGGGCTGGCCAGGATAGAGCGGTGTCAGCTTTTCGAAAATGATAAAGACGGTGCTGGACGCCAAGAGGTCCAGGATGAACCAATCGAGTCCCAGATACGGATGGCCGCCTGCGTTCGAGGCCGTGACGGCGACTTGGCTGCCGCCCGCGGCCACCGCGCAGCAGACCAGCACGAAGGCCGAGATATTCAGCCAGCGCTGGCGGCCAAGCACGGTATTGGCCAGCGCGATCGAGCCCGACACCAGCAGCGCGCTGAACAGCAGCGTGCGCATCGCCTCCACCGAATAGAAGCTGCGCAGCTCCGGCGTGGTGAGGTAGGCGGGAAAGTGGAACGCCAGCACGCCCAGCACCGAAAGGATCGCCAGGAAAAGCGCGATCACGCCGCTCATCATGCCGGTGCCGGGGTGGATCCGGCCATCCTGTTTGAAAAGGTCCATCACTCTGCGGTAGACCGGGGCGCGCTCTTTCATGGGTGTTCTGGGACAGTCCAAAGGGAAGCGAGTGTATCGCCGGGGACAGGGCGTCCTGTAATGAAAGGTGAACGTACGCGACAGAATGACTCATTTTGAGGGAGCCCTTGCGCCCCATCAACGGGCGGGAGGCACGCCGCAGCCCCTGAGGTTGACAAGCCGTTGGCGTTGGCGTGTCATGGGCTTGACGCTGATGAAGGCGTCGAGCCAGGCGCATCGTCGGTCCCGTCAACCGGTTCCTCAAGAGGCCTTTATGTTCCCTGAATACCGCGAGCTCATTACCCAACTGAAATCCGAAAACGCTCACTTTTCGGCGCTGTTCCAGCGGCACAACGATCTGGACCAGGAAATCCAGAACATGGAGGACGGCATCACGCCGTCCTCGGGCACCGCGATCGAGGTGCTAAAAAAAGAAAAACTGCACCTCAAGGACAAGCTCTACGGACTGCTCCGCGCAGCCGACCAGAACGGTCACGACAAGCGCAACGGCAGCTGACCTGCCGCCCCATGCGGGCTACATCAGTTCCAGGCCCGCGCCCTTGACGACGGCGGCGTACTTCGCCATTTCGGACCGAAAGTACGCCACCGTCTGCTCAGGCGGCATCAGGACGATACGGTTGTTCTGAGTCGCCATCGACTGCTTGACCTCCGGCGAGTTGAACGCGCGCGCGAGCGCATCAAAGATGCGGCGCACGTCCGCCTGCGGCAGCTTTGCCGGTCCGGCGGCCGCGAACCACCCGCCGATTTCGTAGTCCGCCATCCCTTGCTCTCGAAGCGTGGGCAGATCGGGCAGCGCCGCCATGCGCTCGCCGCCACAGGCCCCCAGCGCCTTGAGCGCGCCACTCTTGATCTGCGGCAGCACCGAAGGCAGCGACAGCACGCCGAAGTCGACCTGTCCGCCGATCAGATCGGCCATCATCGGGCCCACGCCCTTGTACGGGATGTGCCGCGCTTTCACGCCCGCCTGCTGCACATACATCTCGGCGGCAAGGTGCAGAATCGTGCCATTGCCCGACGACGCGTAGTTGAAGCGGCCCGGCTCGCTTTTCAAGAGCGCCGTCAGCCCCTGGATATCGTTTGCACTTATCTTCTGCGGATTGGCCACCAGCAGGAAGGGCGTCATGCCGATCATGCTGATCGGCGTGATGTCGGCGAGCGGGTCGAAGGGCAGGTTCTTATAAACGCTGGGAAAAATGACGTGGTTGTTCGACAGCATGCTGAGCGTGTAGCCATCGGGCGCCGAGCGCACGAGCGCGGACGTGCCCACGATGCCGCCCGCGCCGGGCTGGTTCTCGACCACGACCGTGTGCCCCAGCGCGGCGGACAGCGCCGGCCCCGCGGCGCGCGTGATCGTGTCCACGCCGGAACCCACGCCCACCGGCAAGATGAATTTCACCGGCCTGTCCGACTGCGCCCGGGCCAGGCCGGGCACGCCCAGCACGGCGGCGCCCAGCGCACCGAGGACCTGGCGGCGGCTCCAGCGCCCGCCCGCACGTTGATTGCTCATGTCTGTCTCCTGATGGTGTTATATGCCGGCCGACTTGTGCGGCCGTTTACTACAACGGTTGTGCGGCGTCCCTTCCACAGAACGGGCGCGATGCCCGTACCCGCTTCACGCCGCCGCACCCTGTGCGCGCAATGCCTCGATCTGTCCGGCGTCGTATCCCAACCCCTGCAATAGCGCGTCGGTGTCCGCCCCCAGCACGGGCGGATCGCGCCGCACGCCGAGCCGCTGGCCGTCCATCATCAGCGGAAACAACGCCGCCCCGGCCGTCTGCCCTGCCCGCTCGCCGTCGGGCAGCCGAATCTCGGCCAGTCCGCCCGTGGCGCGCAGGTGCGGATCGTCATACAGCTCCTCCGGTTTGACGATGGGCGCAAACGGCAGCCCTATGCGTTCAAATACCGCCGCCAGTTCGGCTGCGCGGAAATTCGCCAACCGCTTGCGCAGATCCGCCAGCAAGGTGGGGCGCAGCCTGACACGGTCGTTGTTCGTGGCCATCGCCGGGTCGTTCTTCAGGTCGTCAAAGCCAAAGGCATCGCAGAACGTCACCCATTGCGCGTCGCTGACCGCGGCCAGGAAGATCTGCTCGCCGTCCTTGACGGTAAAGACGTCGTAAAGCGCCCAGGCCGACACCCGATCAGGCATCGGCGCCGACGGCTGGCCGGTGATCGCGTATTGCAGCATGTGCTGACCGACCAGAAACACGTTGTTCTCGAACAGTGCCGACTGCACTTCCTGGCCTCGGCCGGTGATGCCGCGCTGAATCAGCGCCGCCATCGCGCCGATGGCGCCGAACATGCCGCCCATGATGTCGTTCACGCTGGTGCCGGCGCGCACGGGGTCGCCTGGCCGGCCCGTCATGTAGGCCAACCCGCCCATCATCTGCACGACTTCGTCCAACGCGGTGCGCATCGCGTAGGGCCCCGGCAGGAATCCCTTGTGGCTGACATAGATGAGGCGCGGATTTTCCTTGGACAGCGAGGCATGGTCCAAGCCGAATTTCGCCATCGTGCCGGGCCGGAAGTTCTCCGCCACCACGTCGGCGCTGGCGGCCAGTCTGCGCGCGGCCTCGGCGCCCGCCGGGCTTTGGATGTCCAGCGCAATGCTCTTCTTGTTCCGGTTGAACATGGGAAAAAACCCCGCGCCCACGCCCAGCAGATGGCGCGTCCGGTCGCCGCGCACCGGCTCGACCTTGATGACCTCGGCGCCCAGATCGGCCAGCACCATGCCGCAAGTCGGGCCCATGACCATGTGCGTGAACTCCACGACGCGCAGGCCGGCGAGCGGCAGCGGGCGGGACGATTGGGGAACTTCTGTGTCGGAAACGGGTTGCATGGCAAGGCTCGATGAGGATTCGTCGATGCGCACGGTCAGGCCAACTGGCCGTGACGTGCGGGTAAAGTCTTGGGCAGGCCGGCGCGCCACAGGGCGCCGTGCAAGGGCTGATCCGGCAGCCAGCCGGCCACGGCCGCGCGCAAGGCCACCAGGCGCTCCAGGTCAACGCCGGTCTCGATGCCCATGCGCTGCAGCATGAACACCAGATCCTCGGTGCTGACATTGCCGCTCGCGCCGGGCGCGTGCGGGCACCCGCCGATGCCAGCCAGGCAAGCGTCGAAGCGCGCCACCCCGGTGTCCAGCGCGGCCAGCACGTTTGCCAGTCCCAGCCCTCGCGTGTCGTGAAAGTGCGCGCAACACAAGCGATCGCCCGCGATGCGGCGCGCCGCATCGAACAGTCGGCCCACGGACGCGGGGTCGGCATATCCCACCGTATCGGCCAGGCTGACGCGGTCAGCCCCGGCGTCCAGCAACGCCTGCATCAGGCGCAGCACTTCGTCCTGCCGCACTTCACCCTGCAACGTGCAGCCAAAGGCCGTGCCAACGCCCCCTTCGATCAGCATGCTCGACCCCGCCGCGTCGCGCGCGGCGCGCATCTGACCAACCATCGCCACCACGTCGTCGGGCGTCTTGCGCAGGTTGGCCAGGCTGTGCGCGTGGCTGGCCGACAGCGGCACCAGCATCAGGTGCGCGCCGGTGGCCAACGCAAGTTCCGCGCCCTTCAGGTTGGGGACCAGGACGGACACGGACAGGCCAGGAAGCTGCGTGGCATGGGCGATCAGTTCGGCCGTGTCCGCCAATTGGGGCAAGAGGCGCGCGGGCACAAAGGAGCCGACTTCGATCTCGCGCTGGCCGGCGGCGTAGGCCGCATCGATCCAGTCGAGTTTGGTCTGCGTGGGCATCACCACGGAAAGGCTCTGCAGGCCGTCGCGCAGGCCGACCTCCCGGATCGACACGGCCTGGGGACGACGGGAAGATTCTTGGTTGGACATGGCAAGCGGCTCGAATGGAGAAATTCCAGTTTTAGATATTCTCAATAGCGTCACAAGCGGTATTTTGGAACGACTAAAATTCCACTTCGGAATATCACACCGGACAACATCCCATGCGCGACCTGGACATCACCACCCTACGGCTCTTCATCTCCGTCTGCGAGACCGGCAACATTGCCCGCGTCGGCCAGCGTGCCAACATCGTGGGGTCGGCGATCAGCAAGCGGCTCGCACAGCTGGAAGACACCGTGGGCGCGAAACTCCTGATGCGCAGGCGCCGCGGTGTCGAGCCCACCGAGGCGGGGGAAACGCTGCTGGAGCACGCACGCGCCATCCTGGCCAGCTCCGAGCGCATCGAGCGCGACATGTCGGCCTACGCCAGCGGCGTGAAGGGGCAGGTCCGGATCCTGGCCACCGCGTCCGTCCTGGCCGAGTCCCTGGCCGAGGACATCGCCGCCTTTCTCCAGGCCGCGCCGCACCGCAATATCCGCGTCGACATGGAAGAACGGGTCAGCCACGAAGTTGTGCGCGGTGTCCGGGAAGGCATCGCCAGCCTTGGCATCTGTTGGGACGCCGCCGACTTTCATGGGTTGGAACAGCGCCCATACCGGGGCGACCGCCTGGCTGTCGTCACCGCCCCAGGCCACCCGCTCGCCGAGCGCGACGCCGTTTTTTTTGAAGAGGCGCTGGCATACGAGCATGTCAGCATGCCGGCCGCGGGCGCCGTGCTGCGCATGCTGCAGACGGCCGCCAACGACAGCGGCAAGACGCTGCGGCACCGCGTCACGGTCAGCAACTTCGACTCGGCCTTTCGCGTCGTGCTGGCGGGGTTGGCGATCAGCGTGGCGCCCATTGAAGTGGCCACGCCGTATGCGCTGGCGCACGGCCTGCGGGTCTTGCCGCTGAAGGACACCTGGAGCCGGCGCCGCTTTGCCATTTGCATGCGCAGCGCATCAGCGCTGCCCGCCGCAGCCGCGTTGCTGCTGGAGCATCTGGTGGCGGCCGGCGCCAATGACAATCCGTGAACCGCGTCCCTCGGCTTGTGAGGTAATCCCTCATCCTTCTGGCGGACGGCGAAGGCGGCAGTGCGCTGCTACGCTGCCCTACCGTCGTCCATCAAGGAACGTCCGCCATGAGAACCGCAGTTGGCGTCGCGTGCGCATTGGCCATGCTGTTGTGCGGCGGTCCGGCCTTTGCCCAGTATGTGGTGCGCACCCAGGACATGAGCGGCAAGTGGAGCGTGCCCAACCCGCAATACGAAGGCGTGCCCGAGCTCTTTCGCGCCAGTTCCGGCGCCAAGCGCGCGTGCCTGGATCGCGGCCCGCCCAGCAACCTGTACCGAGCGACCAAGGTGATCGACCTGCGCACAGGCGAAGAAGTGCTGGTCGTCGACTGCATCCCGATTCGCGCCGAGCAGCGCCAGCGGTCGGAACAGATTCGGGCGAACGCCTCGAAGGCGGCGCCGGCGCAGTGAGGCATTGCCCTGCGACGCGACGCCTGGTGAAACTGCGTGCTATCGCGTCCGGGCGCCGTCCTTCTCGCCAGCGGACGAATTCACGTATTCCTTGACCGTGCCGTCCTTGTTGTAAGTCACGGTCAGCGTGCGCTGATCCTGCATGGCGCCGAACTCGCTGTTGTTGAAGTAGAACCACGACGCCGTGCGCAGCCCCTGCTTATTGACGCTCTGCGTGCGGGGCGGGCCAAAGTCGCGAACCATCTCATCGAACGTCGTGACGTTGATCTTGATGGCTTGCACCTTCGATTGCGTGACCAGGTCTCCCGGCGCGGGCGAGGCGCAACCCGCC
Organism: Achromobacter mucicolens; assembly: GCF_029866465.1. Lineage (NCBI taxonomy): Bacteria > Pseudomonadati > Pseudomonadota > Betaproteobacteria > Burkholderiales > Alcaligenaceae > Achromobacter > Achromobacter mucicolens. The sequence continues at coordinate 4,087,060 of NZ_CP123364.1, forward strand.
ACGAGCGCGGCCACGAAAAGCACGGACGATCTCATTGAATTTCCCCAATCCTGACGGCCGGCATGTGCGGCCGTTGTGGTGATGACGTTGTGGTTATGAATTTGGAACGAGCATAAGAATACCCCGACCAACGATCTTGCCGTTGTCGGCGTCGGCCCGATTGCCCGGTCTGCGCCTGTCATGTTGCGGTCATCTACAATGCCGCCAGTTGCCGAGCGCGAAGTGGCGCCGGCCCGCAACAAACAGGCAGCATGACCCGCGCGAAGAAATCAGCACCCAGAAAGAAAGCCCCAGCCAGCAGAAGCAAGGCCGCAAGCGGCGGCCGCATCTTCCGGTTCCTGCGCACATTCGCGCTGACCTCGGTGGCCGCCTTCGGCGCAGCCACCTATGCGCTGAATCCGCAGTGGCGCCCTCAGTTTTCGCTTGACGACATTCTTGCGCGCGTCGGCTGGCCGACCCACGAAAAGTTCGCGCCCGCGGCGGCGCCAGCAGGCGGCATGGCGCACACGCGCTTTGCCGAGTGTCCGCAGTTCTTCCCGCAGCAACGCCCGCCGGTCGTTCCGGCCAGCCAAGCCCTGCGCGAGCTGTGCTTTTCCAACTTCGCCATCTTGCACAACGGCCAGACCAAGACGCCGGTATTCGTGGCAGAGCGCCTGAACCGCAAGATATTGACGCAGGCGCAGGACATGCAGCGGTCCGACAAGTTCTATGCCGAAGCGCGCGTGCCCCGCGCCGAACGTGCCGAACTGACGGACTACCGCGGCTCGGGCTATTCCCGCGGGCACATGGCTCCGGCGGGCGACATGTCCACGCCCGAAGCGATGGCGCAGAGCTTTTCGCTGGCCAACATGGTGCCTCAAGACCAGCGTCACAACGGCGGCCCATGGAGCCAGATCGAACAGGACACGCGCAAGTACGTCATGCGCGCCTCGGGCGACGTGTATGTCTTCACCGGCCCCTACTACGGCGACAAGCCCAAACAGATCGGCTCGGGCGTGGCCGTGCCAAGCCATCTATTCAAGGTCGTCTACGATGCGTCCACCGGACGCTCGTGGGTGCACTGGCAGGCCAACAGCCCCAGCACCACGGCGGGCGCGCCCATCAGCTATGAGGAATTCGCACGGCGCACCGGTATGCAACTGCTGCCAACGTCGAAGCCTTGACGATGGAGCAGGACGGCCGCCGTTAGGTTATTGCCTCGACAGTCCCGTTTCGACCTCGCATGGCAATTGCCACTAGCGGCTATTTCGGCCGAGGAGATGACAGCCCCTGATCGACGGCTGGCCACTCACCTGCCCGCAGGCGCGGCAGGCACAGGATCATCGCCTTGGCCACATTGCGCACCTCTTCCTGCACCGCCGTGTCCGTATCCAGATCCGCATGGCTGGTGGCATAGGGCTCGTAGTAGCCAATGTAGCGATCGAGCCGCGTCGACGCGCCCGCATCCACCATCCCCATCCAGTCCAGCCAATCGCACAACGCCCGCCGTTGCCCCTCGATGCCGGCCACGTCGCCATGGACCACCACGCCGTAGGCCCGGCCAGCAAGATGCTTGGGATACGGCCAGCCGTCCATTTCGATCTGCTTGGCCTTCATTGCGTCCTTGCCCGACGTTGTCGTCGGATCGGGGTTGCCGCCGTCCGCACAGACCAGCCGGTCGATCATCAGCTTCAACACGCTGGGCGACTGATACCAATAGGTGGGCGCCAGCAGGATCACGCCATGCGCCGCCACCCACTGCTCGTAGATATCGTTCATCGCATCGTTGTCCTGCCCGAGCGAATGATTGGGATAGCAGCTACAGGGCCAATGGCAGAGCGGCATCGCCGTGGACACGCAGCCTTTGCAGGGATGGATGAGGTATTGATATTCCGACGTGAGCCGGCTGAGATCGAGCATGTCGGCGTGGACGCCCGCAGACTCCAGTTCTTCACGCACGATCCGAGACAGCCGCCACGTCTTGGAAACCTCGCCTGGACAGGTACCGTCATTGCGCGCCGCGCCGACGACCACCAGGACGCGCGACCGCGTGGCCGGATCGCGCTGCACCTGGGCAGAACGCGCAAGCCGGTCGTGCGCATCCTTCCATTCCACCGACAAGTCGTAATCGGGATCGGCGTAGCCTTGCCCGGCTTTGGCGGTGACGGGCGCCTTGCGCCCATTTTCGTATGCGTCCCACGCAATGGCCTCCAGCCGGTCCAAGGCTTGCGCTTCCACCTTGAACGCGGGATCGTAGAAGCGGCGCATGAAACGCAAGCGGAAGGTGTCTCGCGGCAGCTTGTCCGCGTATTGACCCGTTCGGATTTCAAGCTTCGGTTTGGACATGGCGTTGAGTCTGCGAGGATGAGCCACTGCACGCAGCAACTCCCATGCCCGCGTGAGACGCAATCGTTTGCACCGACCGGCTGGCACCGCGCAGGACATCAGTGCTTTCAACGGCGCGACGAGTGCAGTAGGATGCACCGACCGACTGGAGGAAATTATGCAGACCGCAAAATGGGACTTTCAGATCGCGCAGCCGGAGCAGGACGGCGATGATTGGCGCATTGGCTATACGCTGATCTCTCCCATCGCCGGCGTGCCGTCCGAGCGCATTGCCATCGATGAACGGTTTCATTCCGCCCATGGCGCAATTGCCGAGGCCACCCGCCTCGCGCAGATTCACGTCGCGGATCTGAATGGCGAAGCGCCGACGTTCGAAGCACCTAGCGATTCCGAGGTGCCGTTCGACAAGGATCAGCGGTTTTAGGCAGCGTCGCCCATTGGACAAACGCTGCCACGCAAGCAGGTGCCGCATGGCAGCGAAACACCGCGTTTCATACGTTCGGAAGCGACCCGTTCAACGCGCGGGAGCCGGAGCACTGCCGGCCGGCGTGGCGGGGGTGGCCGGGGTAGCGGGCACCTGGATCTCTTTCTTGCGCAGTACGCCTCCACCCTGCACGCTGCCTTGCACACTGGTGGGCGAGTTCATCTTCGCCACGCAGGTCTGCCGCTGCGATTCCGGCAGACGGTTGCAGCGCGCCAGCTCGTTCTGGCGGAGCTGTTCCGGGCTCTGCGCATTCAGGTTCTGACGATCACGCTCTTGCCGTGCCGCAGCCGCTTCGCGCAGGCACGTCTCCAGCGGTTGGCCAGAGGCACCACTCTTGCAGGTCGCGACGTCCTGCTGATGCTGCGCTTGCGAGGTAGCGCTAGTGTCGGCAGCATGGGCCGCGCCGGCCGTCCACGCCAGACCCGCCAGGCAAAGAATCGCGGAAAAGCTTTTCAGGGACACTTGAACAGCATTCATCTTGTGAACAGCATTCATGGTCGGCTCCTTGGAAAAAGGGGGATGCGCCCGGCGAGGCGCCGCGCGGCAACTCCCGCCGATATATCTACCATGCGGCAATCGACGGCCGCCACGAACGCAGTAACGCGATGTGTCAGGCCCGATGCCCGTCCAGGTGTGCAAGGACGGATGCGGCGACACATTCCAGCGGGCGTTGCGCATCGACATGCGTCCAGCCTTTGACGTCGCGTTGCCGCGCCAATTGGGCGCGCACCACGTTCTCAGTGGCGTCCGAAGGGTCGTTCGTACGCTGATTCACGCGTGCCGACAACGCGGCCGGTGACGCATCAAGCCAAAATCCGCTGAAGGGAACCCCTGCGCGCGCCGCGCACTGTTCAATACGCTGACGGCACGCCTCCCGCTCAAACACTGCATCGGCGATCACTGCGCAACCGGCCTGGACCAGTTTCTGCGCGCAATCGGCCTGTGCCGCGTAGACGTTTTCGGAAAAGTCGGTTTGATAAGCCGTTTCGGGCAGCTTCGATGAGGCGGGCACTCCCCACATCTGCTTGCGAATACGGTCGCTGGACAGTATCCGAGCGCCCGGCATCGGGCCAAGCGCATGCGCGATCGCGACGGCCAACGAGGATTTTCCCGAGCCGCTGAGCCCGCCAATGGCAACCAGACGCCCAACGCGCGGCGACAGGCAGGCAAGCGCGGTATCGATATAGCGCTGGGCCTTTCCCAGCGGAGTCGTTCGCGTGGTGTCGATGGCTTCTTCGGCCTGTGCGACCAGGACGTGGGCGCGGATGACGGCTCTGATGGCCAGGAACAACGGCATCAGCGCCATGCCCGCGTCATCGTGGCGGAGATCCAGGTATCGGTTCAGCACGACGTTGGCCTGCCGCAAGAACCCCTGGGAGCAAAGATCCATGATCAGAAATGCCAGGTCGTAGAGGACATCGATGGTGGCAAGGGCATCATCGAACTCGAGGCAGTCGAACAGCATCGGCGCGCCATCGATCACGCAGATATTGCGCAAGTGCAGGTCCCCGTGACAATGGCGCACATGCCCCGCCGCCGCCCGCGCGGCCAGCAGCGGCGCCTGCTTGTCCAACTCGTCACGAATCGCGGCGCAGAGCACCTCGATCTTCGGTCCGGGCAGCACGCCGGCCGCGGCAAGAAGTTTCTCGGCCGCGGCCAGCACGTGGGTCAGCCTGGAAGGCACATCCACGCCACCCACAACCGGCGCGTTGTCATGAGACTTGGCAATCTCTCCCGCAATGCGCTCCGCCAGCGCGTCGGTCAGCCCCTCCCGCTGCGCGACGGCTTCCAGCAGCGCATCGTCCGGGAAGCGCCGCATTTCCACGACGGCGTCGATCAATTCTCCGGAGCCGTCGAAATTCAGATTGCCTTTTTCGTCCCGCCTGATTTCCCGCACTGCCACATACAGATCGGGCGCGGTTCGCCGGTTGAGCTCAAGTTCACGCAAGCAGGCCGCCAAGCGCAGCGCAGCAGTGGAAAAATCGGCATAGGGAAAACGCACCGCCCTTTTCAGTTTGAAGGCGCGAATCCCGGCAAGGACAATAACGGAGATATGGGTGCGTATCGTGACGATGTCGCCCGCAGGCACGCCGTGAACATCAGGACGGGTCAAGAATTCCAGCGTGGCGGCCTGGCACCGCGCATCCGGGTCCACGTGTTCATCTGTCCGGTTCATGCTGGTCCGTCTCGCATCGCAATACCGCTCCGTCTGGCGTGCCGGCGCCACTAGACACCTGCCGGGAAGGTTTCTGGCGCCTCATCCAATTTCCAGGTATCGCCCCATTCAAGAGGTTCAACTGCTCGCGTCTCGTCAAGATGCAGCACGCAGTCGAACTGACGTGGCAGGCAGGCGTAAAAATAATGGCTGCCTCGTTCCGTTTCCGGACGGTAGACGACCCCAATGGCGCGCTCCAGGCGGGACGTCGACAGCGCCCGCATCAACTCTTGATCGCTGTTGAGCGGCAACATGAAGCGGCTAAGGCCCGTCTCATGAAACAGCGATTCGTAGCTTCCCGGCAGGCCAGGGCGCACCCGCATGCGCTCGGCGGGCAAGTCCCAATCGGCCGCCGCCGTCACGCTGCCCTGGTAGGTCGTCAGTCCGATCAGAAACGCCTGCTTGCCATAGGATTCACGCGCCAACTGTCCCACGGTCAACTCGCCGGCCTGGCCCACTTGGGTGGCGCGCGCGTCGCCCACATGAGAATTGTGTTCCCACACCACGATCTTAGGTGGCAGGCCGTCTTCCGTCCGAGGCAAGTGCCTGGCGAGCGCATCAAGCGTTTGCATCATGTGCCGATCCCGCAGATTCCAGGACGAAACGCGCTGGTCGAACATGGTTCGGTAATACTGCTCGGCGTTTGCGATCAGGCGAGCGTTCTGCTGCACGTAAAAAAGCGCATCGCTTGCCGCCTGGCCATCGCGCCTCATGTATTCGGCCGCACGGGCATTGAGATCCTGCATTTGCGCGATCACGGCGTCTCTGCACGACGCCGACAGGCCATGGTGCGCCAAGTAGCCATAGCGCTCGCTACTGCTGCCGAAATGATCGAAGCAGGCGTAACGCTGACGCGCATCACGCGCAGCCTCCGGGTCGACCTCATCCAGGTACTTCAGCACTTCGGCAATGGACGTGAACAGGCTGTATAGATCGAGCCCATAAAAGCCGACGGGCGCCGCGTGTGCGGGCAACGATTGGTTGAAAGACCGAAGCCACTCCACGAACCGGACGACCTCGGTATTGCGCCACATCCACGTTGGAAATCGCTTGAACCCCGCCAAGGCCTGCTCGCCGGCATTGTCGTCGCCTTGCCCGCGCAGGTATCGGTTGACGCGATAGGCATCGGGCCAATCCGCCTCGACCGCAACTGCAGAGAATCGCCTTTCGGCGATCAGCCGCTGCGTAATGCGAGCCCGTTCTTCGTAGAATTCGTGCGTGCCATGACTGGCTTCGCCGATCAGCACGAAGCGCGCGCCGCCGATATGTTCAAGCAGCGCGTCATAGTCCGTCATTGCTCCCGTAAGCGGCCGCGCGGCCGCAGACAGTTGGGCAAGCGTGGCGGCGTGAGCATCGATGGCGGTTTCCATGTGCACTCCAAAGGCTGGACCAGGGGGCATCAGCCGTTGCGCGACGAAGAAGTCGTCGTCGACGCGGTGGGCGGATGCCGGTGCTGCGCTTCGTGCAGCAGATGCAGGACCTCGTCGTCCGCGGTCTGTTCAAAATCCGCATACCATTGCCCGACGCCATAGAACGGCGTAGGCGTATGCAGGCACGCGACTTCGTCCGCTTCGCCCTCAAGCGCTTGCCTGGTTTCGGCTGCGGCAACCGGCACGGCGGCAACAACCCATGCAGGATTATTCTTGCGTACGGACTGAAGCGCCACGCGCATGGTCGAACCCGTCGCAAGGCCGTCATCCACCACGATGACGACCTTTCCCTGCAATGGAAGCGGTGGCCGCCCCGCGCGATAGACCGATTCACGGCGCTCGATTTCTTTCCGTTCACGCGACACGATGGACTCGATCGCTTTTGGATCGACGCCGTAGGCCTCAATTTCCCTGGTCTGGAATAGTGACTGATCGCTGCTGATCGCGCCGATGGCGTATTCGGGATGCCCCGGCATGCCGATCTTTCGCACCACCTTGATGTCCAGGGGGGCATCCAGCTCGGCCGCGACTTCGAATCCCACCGGCACGCCGCCTCGCGGCAACGCCAGCACGATCACATCCGGCCGTCCCGCATAGCTGGCCAATTGCCGCGCGAGCAACAGGCCGGCCTCGCGCCGGTTTCTGAAGAGAATGTTCATGATCTCTTGCGCCCCCAGCCAGTTGTGTTGCCAGGCCGTGACCCGCGCGGATATCAACGCGCGCCCTTGTGATCCTTCTGGCCAGTATTTTTGTGCCGTCCCAGCGACTCGGCCATTTCGGCCTTCTGCCGCTGTGCCACGGCGTCTTCCTTCTGGCGCGCCTCTTCTTTTCTGGCTTTCGGCGGGGGAGTTTTGGCGGGTTGCTGCATGATGTCCTCCTGGACGTTCGCCGCCCGACGCGGCGGGATAGCCCATCATGAACCGGCGCCACCGCGCCTTGTTGACGAAAATCACGAATTTTCCAACCACCCGTTCATCGAATCTTTGCCAGGGGCACAGACGCGCCCCGCTTGGCTGGCTTGAACGCGCCGTCCCACGAACGCCCGGCATACAACGCACCCCATTTTTCCATTGACGATCGTCAATACTGACTCGCCCTGCCCCGGGAAAATCGATGCGAAGAGCGCCGAATCCGGGGTGCGCGACGGAACACGCGTACCCCTTAACTCGTCCCTTATTCCGACAGGAGAGCCATCATGAAAGACGAAGAACTTCGCCGTCACGTGCTGGACGCCTTGGAGTTCGATCCCCGCGTCGATGCAACCGGCATCGGGGTCGCGGCTTCCCAAGGGGTCGTAACGCTGACGGGGCATGTCAGCACGTTCAGCGAAAAGTACGACGCAGAGAAGATTGCCGCACACGTGAAAGGCGTCAAAGGCATCGCGCAGGAGCTCGAAGTCCGGACCGGCTACGAGCAAGGAAACTCGGACGAAGAGCTGGCCAAACGCGCGATCACCAGCATCGGCTGGAACGTGTCCATCCCCGACAACAAGGTGCAGGTCAAGGTGCAACACGGCTGGGTGACCTTGACCGGAGAGGTCAGTTGGAACTTCCAACGCGTGGCGGCCGAAAGCGCCATTCGCCGCCTATCCGGCGTCAAGGGCGTCGCGAACCAGATCAAGTTGTCGAACAACGCGCAGATCAGCGATGTGAAACAGCGGATTCAGGACGCGTTGAAACGAAGCGCCGCGCTGGAAGCACACGATATCCAAGTGGCTGTGCACGACAGGCACGTCACGCTGATGGGAAAAGTGAATTGCCTGGCCGACAGGCGCGTCGCCGAGCAGGCCGCATGGAGCGCGCCAAGCGTCATCAGCGTGGAAGACAAGCTCACCGTGGGCTGATGGTGCGCTTGCGCTGTGGCTTGCCGGCAGGCAACCGCCGAATCAATTGGCGTGACTCAACGCGCAAGATAGGCGCGCACGAGTTCCATCAGATACTGGCCTTGGGGCGTCGGCGTGCTGTCACGCCGGCGCACGATGTACACATCCCGCGTAATGTCGGGATCCAGCACCGGAATCGACTTCAGGCCATAACCATGCGCCTCGAACAATGCCGGCATGATGGTCACGAAATTGCCCGACTGCACCAGTCCGATCATGGTGGCCAGCTGATCCACTTCGATGGTCCAGGGCAACTCCAGCCCGCGGGCATTGAGGACGCTGTCGATCTGCAGGCGGGTGGAACTGACCGGATTCAGTCCCACCACCGGCAGGCCGGGCAACTTTTTCCACGACAGCTTGCGGCTGCGTGGCGCCAGCGCAGAACGCTCGGCGTACACCAGGTTGAAGCCATAGGTGGCGATGCGCTCGGCCTCCAGGGTGGGGCCGAATGACACCGGCGTGGTGATGCCGAATTCCACCTCGCGTTCTTCGACCAGGCCCGTCGTGACGGTGGCGTTGCCGTCGCGGATCGACAGGTACACCTGCGGATGCCGTGCATAGAACTCGGGCAGCACCTTGGGCAGCACCGAATAGCCTACCGAGGCCACCGTGCTCACCATCAGTGTGCCTTCGTGCCCCCGCGCGCGGCGGGCTGCCTCGGTCAGGCTGGCATCCATCTGCGTCACGATAGGCAGCACGCGCTCGTAGAGCGCGCGGCCCACCGACGTCAGCACCACGCTGCGCGTCGTGCGTTCGAACAAACGCCCGCCAATATCCGATTCCAGCTTCGCGACGCGCCGGCTCAAGGCCGACGTCGTGACGCACAGCAACGCGGCGGCCGACGTGTATTGACCCATGCGCGCCACGCAGCAGAACGCGCGGATGTCTTCCAGATCGTAATTGATTCGCATGGATCAATAATGGTTGAAATTTTTTCGATAGACGTAACTATACGCGCTGGCCGAACATGCCGGCATTACTTCGACGAGCCATCATGAATTCACAAGGCAAGGGCATTTTCCTGAAATCGATGAGCAGCTTCTTCGTGGGCGGCGCGACCGCCGTGCTGGAAGGCCTGCCGGTCGAATATCGCAGCATGGTCCTGAACGGATCGCCGCGCGAGGTCAACCCGAACGGAGAACAGGTCTATGGGCAGATGTATGTCCAGGAGTACCGCCTGGCGCAGCCCCGCCATCCGGATCCGGTGCTGCTGTGGCATGGCGGGGGCATGACCGGCTGCACCTGGGAAACAACTCCGGATGGCCGCAACGGCTGGCTGTGGAAATTCCTGGACGCCGGTTACGACGTGCTGGTCAGCGATGCGGTGGAACGGGGCCGTTCGTCATGGGCACGGTTCCCGCAGGTGTATCGCGAGGCGCCCGTCTTTCGCACCAAGCGCGAGGCCTGGACGACGTTTCGCATCGGGCCTGTCTATGACCCGGACCCTGCGCGGCGCGAAGCCTATGCAGGGCAACAGTTTCCCACCGAGGCGTTCGACGCGTTCGCCAATCAATGGGTGCCGCGCTGGCCGGGCCACGAGTCCATGATCCTGGCAGCCTATGAAGCGTTGATCGACCGGGTGGGACATTGCCATATCGTGGCCCACAGCCAAGGTGCGGGCTTTGCAGCCGAAATTGCGCGCCGCCGGCCACGCGCGGTGCGCCGGGTGGTGGGCGTCGAGCCCGGCGGCATGCCGCAAGCGGCGCCGATTGATGCGCTGCCGCCGCATCTTGTTGTGTGGGGCGACTTCATCGAACCATCGGGGTCGCACTGGGTCGGCTACCGCCAACAAGCCGAGCGTTACCTGGATTCCATACGGGGGTGCGCCGACGTAACGGTGCTGGACCTGCCCGAAAGCGGCATCGCGGGCAATTCGCACCTGCCGATGATGGACCGCAATAGCGACGAGGTATTCCAACGCGTCCTGAACTGGCTGCAAAGCTGAAGCAATACAAACGACAACAACGGGAGACAACCATGAACATCCGAACCCTTTCCAGCGCGGCGCTGCTGGGAGCCCTTGTGTTGGGAGGAACGAGCGCGGCGCATGCGCAGGCCTACCCCGCCCATCCCATCAAGCTCATCGTGGGCTACGCGCCGGCAGGCTCGGTGGACACGTTCGCTCGCATCATCGCCCCCGAACTGGGCCGCGAGCTGGGCCAGACCGTCGTCATCGAGAACGTCGCGGGAGCCGGCGGCATCATCGGCGTCACGCGCGCCGTCAACGCCAAGCCCGACGGGTACACGGTACTGATGGGCATCGTGTCCGACGTCGTGATCGCACCCATTCTTCAGTCGTCGGCCAAATACACCTACCGCGACCTGGCCGCCGTCGCGCCGCTGGGCACAAGCGGCGTCGGCGTGGTGGCGAATCCGAACCTGGGCGTGAAATCGTTCGGCGACCTGATTGCGCGCGCCAAGGCCAACCCGGGCAAGCTGACCTACGGCGCCACGGGCGTCGGCTCGCTGCCGGCCATCGCCATGGAGAGCTTCAAGCTCACCACCGGTACGGACATCACCTTTATTCCCTATGCAAGCGCCTCGAAGATCGCGACCGATGTCATCGGCGGGAATGTGGATATCGCGGTGTCCGGGTTGCCCGCCCTGCTTGAACTGATCAAAAGCGGGCGTGTGACGGGCGTGGGCGTCATGAGCCGCGACCGCGATATCGGCAACCCGGACTTGGCGTCGGCGGGTGAAACACCGGAACTCAACGGGATGGACTATTACTTCTGGACCGGAATTTTTGCACCGTCGAATACGCCGGAACCCATCGTCCAGACATTGAACGCCGCGTTCAGCCGCGTCATGGCCAAGCCGGAGATCCAGGCACGGTTCAAGGAATTGGGCGTAAAGGTCAGCCCGCCCACCTCGCCCACGGCGTTTGGGCAGTTCGTGGCGAGCAGCGATGCGCAATGGCAAAAGCTGATCGAAGACGCGAAGATCCCGCGGCAGTAGGAGGAAGGGACACAACAAAATGGCCCCAAGCTTTGTGAGCTTGGGGCCATTTTTTCGTCCTACCGATTGGTGGTCCACAGGATGGGCCACCAATCGTCTTTTCTTGCACTGCGGAAATCCGGAGACCCGCATGAATATTGGTCGGGGCGGTGGGATTCGAACTCACGACCCTCTGCTCCCAAAGCAGATGCGCTACCAGGCTGCGCTACGCCCCGAAGGGTGGAGACTATACCAGAAACTGGTGTCTGGCGTCCGCTGCGCCCGACCCTGCGGTCAGCCGAAGCGGCCCGTGATGTAGTCCTCGGTTTCCTTGCGCGAGGGCTTAACAAAAATCTGGTCGGTCTGACCGAATTCCATCAGTTCACCCAGGTACATATACGCCGTGTAGTCCGAACACCGCGCGGCCTGTTGCATGTTGTGCGTCACGATCACGACGGTGTAGTCGTTCTTCAGTTCGGCGATCAGCTCTTCGATCTTGGCGGTGGAAATGGGATCCAGCGCCGAGCATGGCTCGTCGAGCAGCAGGACTTCGGGCTTGATCGCGACGCCGCGGGCGATGCACAGGCGCTGCTGCTGGCCGCCGGACAGGCTGTTGCCGCTTTGGTGCAGCTTGTCCTTCACTTCGTTCCACAGCGCGGCCTTGCTCAGCGCCCATTCCACGCGCTCGTCCATCTCGCCCTTGGACAGGCGTTCGAACAAGCGCACGCCGAAGGCGATGTTGTCATAGATGCTCATGGGGAACGGCGTAGGCTTCTGGAAGACCATGCCGACCTTGGCGCGGATCAGCGAGATGTCGGTCTTGGCCGTCAGCAGGTTTTCGCCATCCAGGAGGATTTCGCCCTCGGCGCGCTGGCCGGGGTAGAGCTCGAACATGCGGTTAAAGGTGCGCAGCAGGGTCGATTTGCCGCAGCCCGACGGGCCGATGAAGGCGGTGACCTTCTTCTCCTGGATCGACATGTTCACGTTGCGAATCGCGTGGAACTTGCCGTAGTAGAAGTTCAGGTCCTTGACCTCGAGCTTGTTCTTGACTGCGGTAGCGGTGTTTTCCATTGCATTTCCCTTGGCTGTCGGCGCGGCCAGCGCGCCGAAATAGCGATCTTTACTTGCGGAACAAGTTGCGGGCGATGATGTTGATGCCCAACACCAGCAGCGTGATCAGCGTCGCGCCGGCCCAGGCCAGGTTGTTCCAGTCTTTGAAGGGGCTGGCGGCGTATTGGTAGATGACGACCGGCAGGTTGGCCATCGGCCCATTCATGTTCAGCGACATGAACTGGTTCGACAGCGCGGTGAACAGCAGCGGCGCGGTTTCGCCGGAGATGCGGGCGATGGCGAGCAGCACGCCGGTGATGATGCCGGACTTGGCGGCGCGATAGCACACCATGGTGATCATGCGCCACTTCGGGCAACCCAGCGCGGCGGTCGCTTCACGCAGGCTGTTGGGCACCAGCAGCAACATGTTGTCGGTGGTGCGGACCACGACGGGAATCACCAGGATGGACAGCGCAACCGCGCCGGCCCAACCGGAGTAATGCCCCACCTGCGCCACGTACACAGCGTAGATGAACAGACCGATGATGATGGACGGCGCCGACAGCAGCACGTCGTTCAGGAATCGCGTGGCGGGCGCCAGCCAGCCACGCTGGCCGTATTCCGCCAGATAGGTGCCGGCCAGAATGCCCACCGGCGTGCCGATCAGCGTGCCGACGCCCGCCATCATCACGCTGCCGAGAATGGCATTGAGCAGACCGCCCGCCTGACCCGGCGGCGGCGTGATTTCGGTGAAGAGCGTGTACGACAGCGCGGGCGCGCCCTTCATCAACAGCGTCAGAATGATCCAAAACAGCCAGAACAGGCCGAACAGCAATGTCGTCATCGACACGGCGAGCATGATGCGATTGACCACGCGGCGCCGGCGATAGATGCCGTTCTGCATGTTGAGTACGGATTCAGCCATGGTTTTTCCTTGTGCTTCCGGGCGTCAGGTCTTCTTGCCTTCGCTGGCGGACAGGCGGACCAGCAGCGCCTTGGCCAGGGCCAGCACGATGGTCGTGATGAGGAACAGGATCAGGCCCAGTTCCAGCAACGCCGCCTTCTGGATGCCGCCCGCCTCGTTGAATTCGTTGGCGAGCGCCGAGGCGATGGAGTTGCCGGGCGAAAACAGCGAGCCGGACCACTTGAACGCATTGCCGATGACGAAGGTCACGGCCATGGTTTCGCCGAGCGCGCGGCCCAGGCCGAGCATGATGCCGCCGATGACACCCGACTTGGTGAAGGGCAGGACCACGCGCCACATCACTTCCCAGGTCGTGCTGCCCAGGCCGTAAGCCGATTCCTTGAGCATCGCGGGGACCAGTTCGAACACGTCGCGCATCACGGCGGCGATGAACGGGATGATCATGATCGAGAGGATCAGGCCGGCGGTGAAGATGCCAATGCCGAACGGCGGACCCGCGAACAGTCCGCCGATGACGGGAAGACTGCCCAAGGTTGCGATCAGGAATGGCTGCACGTACTGCTGGAACACGGGCACGAAGACGAACAGGCCCCACATGCCGTAGATGATGGACGGGATGGCCGCCAGCATTTCGATGGCGGTGCCCAGCGGGCGGCGCAGCCAGGTCGGCGACAGTTCGGTCAGGAAGATGGCGATGCCGAAGGACACCGGCACGGCGATGATCAGCGCGATCGCGGATGTCAGCAACGTGCCGATGATCGGCACGACCGCACCGTAATTGGAATTGACCGGATCCCAGTCATTGAGCCACAGGAACGACAGGCCGTATTTGGCCAGCGATTCGCGGCTGCCGTAGATGAGGGAGATGAGAATTGCCGCCAGCAGAATGAACACCAGGAAGGCGAACAGGCGGGTCAGATTCTTGAACAGCGCATCCATCAGCGCGTTTTTTGTTTGCTTCATAGGCGAAGGCGTGCCGGTAGTCACGGAATCCGCCACGCTGGGCGGAAGCGGCACACTATTATCCATTACCGCGCTCATGGATGGACTTTCCTTAGGAAACCTGGGGGGAACAGCAGGTAGGTCGAATTACAGGCGGCGGCCCCGCCCGCCAGGTGGCGTCGGGGCCGCGCGTTACTGATTTACTTCCAGACAGCCTGGCCGTCGGCGGACTTCACTTCGCCCCAGGCGGCGCGGATTTCCTTGGTCACGGCTTCCGGCAGCGGCACGTAGTCCATGGCTTCAGCCGACTTGGCGCCGTTCTTGAAGGCCCAGTCGAAGAATTCCAGCACCGCCTTGCCCTGAGCCGGCTTGTCTTGCGACTTGTGGATCAGGATGAAGGTAGCGGCGGTGACGGGCCACGAATCGGCGCCCGGCTCGTCGGTCAGGACCACGCCCATGCCCGGCGCGCTCTTCCAGTCTGCGTTGGCGGCCGCGGCGGCGAACGCCTTTTGCTCGGGCTGGACGAACTTGCCGTCCTTGTTCTGCAGTTGCGTCCAGGCCAGCTTGTTCTGCTTGGCGTAGGCGTATTCGACGTAGCCGATCGAGTTCTTCAGCTGGCCGACGTAGGCGGCGACGCCTTCGTTGCCCTTGCCGCCCTGGCCGGTGGGCCACTTGACGGCCTTGCCTTCACCGACTTGCGACTTCCACTCCGGCGACACCTTGGACAGGTAGTTCGTCCAGCCGAAGGTGGTGCCCGAGCCGTCCGAACGGTGCACGACGATGATGTCGGCCGACGGCAGCTTCAGGTCGGGGTTCAGCGCCTTGATGGCGGCGTCGTCCCACTTCTTGACCTTGCCCAGGAAGATGTCGGCCAGGACCTTGCCCGACAGCTTCAGCTTGCCCGGCTCGATGCCGTCGACGTTCACGACGGCCACGGTGCCGCCGATCACGGCGGGGAATTGCAGCAGGCCGTGCTTTTCCAGGTCGGCAGCCTTCATCGGGTCATCCGAGGCGCCGAAGTCGACGGTCTTTGCAATGATCTGCTGCTGGCCGCCGCCCGAACCGATGGACTGGTAGTTGACCGCGTTGTTGGTCGCAGCCTTGTAGTCGGACGCCCACTTGGCGTAGATCGGGTACGGGAACGATGCGCCGGCGCCGGTCACGTTGGCGGCCTGGACTGCGAAAACGGCGGCGCTCAGCGCGACGCCCACGGAAACTTGCTTGAAGACACGTTTGAACATCTGGGTTCCTTCTGTGCTCGTTAAAGGAGTCTTGGCAGGCTTTTTAGCTGCCTGTCTTTCAGCGACCCTCGCATCTTAGGAGCCCAACGTGACAAGACCATGACAGTCATGATCCCCAGTGGCCGACCGGCAGAGCCAGATCCGTTCGGCTGCATTGGCAAGCCCGTCCCCGAATGAAAAAAGCCCATTTCCACTGGGGAAATGGGCTGGACGGGGCCATGCTCAAGCTCGGGGACTGGCAGGGAGCGGCGCTCGTCACCTGGTGAAATATCAGGGACGGTTTGCCGCCGTGCCGGTGCTACACGCCCAGCTTCTGCATCAGGAACTGGTGCAGGTTGAAGGGCTCGCGGCGGCTTTTGACGCGCGCGTAGTCGCCGCTGGGTTGCTGCTGCCAGGCGAGCTGGTTGTCGCGCAGGGCGTAGGTGAATGCTTCGTCGATGACGCGCTTCTTGAGCGTCTTGTCATAGATCGGGAAAGCGATTTCCACGCGCCGGAAGAAATTGCGGTCCATCCAGTCGGCCGACGACAGGTACACCGTCTCTTCGCCCTCGGCATAGAAATAGAAGACGCGGGAGTGCTCCAGGAAGCGGCCCACGATGGAACGCACACGGATGTTCTCCGACAAGCCCGGCACCCCGGCGCGCAGGGCGCATACGCCGCGCACGATCAGGTCGATCTTCACGCCCGCCTGGCTGGCCTTGTAGAGCTCGGCGATGATCTGCTCTTCGAGCAGCGAATTCATCTTGGCCATGATGCGCGACCGCTTGCCCGCCTTGGCGGCGCGCGCCTCGGCGCGGATCAGCGACACCATGCCCTCGTGCAGGGTGAACGGCGACTGCATCAGCGACTTCAATGCCCGCCGCGCGCCCAGGCCGGTCAACTGGGCGAAGACCTTGTCCATGTCCTCGCACAGCTTGGGATCGGCGGTCAGCAGTCCGAAATCGGTGTACAGCCGCGCCGTGCGGGGATGGTAGTTGCCGGTGCCCAGGTGGGCGTAGCGGCGCAGACGCCCTTTTTCCCGGCGCAGCACGACCGCCATCTTGGCGTGCGTCTTGTGCGCCACCACGCCGTAGACGACATGCGCCCCCACCTCTTCGAGCTTGGAGGCCCAGTTGATGTTGGTCTGTTCGTCGAATCGCGCCATCAGCTCCACGACCACCGTCACTTCCTTGCCGGCGCGCGCGGCCGCCAGCAGGATCTTCATCAGCTCGGAGTCCTCGCCGGTACGGTAGATGGTCTGCTTGATGGCCATCACGTCGGGATCCAGCGCGGCCGCGGTCAGGAAATCGATGACGGGCTGGAACGACTGGTAGGGGTGGTGCAGCAGGCGGTCGCACTCGGCCACCGCTTCGAAGAGATCAGCCGGCTTGTCGCCGACCCGGTCAAAGGGCGCGGGCACCGGGGCGCGATAGTCGGGAAACAGCAGGTCCGGGCGCGCCGCGGAATTGCACAGCTGCATGAGGCGCGACAGGTTCACCGGCCCCGGCACACGATAGGTGTCGTCCGCCTTGAGCGAGAACTCGCGCTGCAGGAACGTTTCGAGTTCAACTGGCGTCAGCTTGTCGATCTCCAGCCGGACGGCCGCCCCGAAGTTGCGCTGCGACAGCTCGCCTTGCAGCGCATGGCGCAGGTTGGTGACTTCTTCCTCGTCCACGAAGAGATCGCTGTTGCGGGTGACGCGCCACTGATAGCAGCCCAGCATTTCCAGGCCCGGAAACAGCTCGCCCACGAAGGCGCGCAGCAGCGACGTCAGCAGGATGTAGCCTTCGGGCTGCCCCGACAGTTCCTGGGGCATCTTGATCAGACGCGGCAGGGCCCGGGGCGCCTGGACGATGGCGATCGATGCCTGACGGCCGAAGGCATCGGCGCCCGCCAGCGACACGATGAAATTCAGGCTCTTGTTGTAGACGCGCGGAAACGGATGCGCGGGATCCAGCCCGATGGGCGTCAAGAGCGGCATCACGTCGCGATGGAACACGTCGCGCGCCCATTCCTGCTGCGCGGCGTTCCATTCGGAAGCGTGATGCAGCGCGATGCCCTCGGCGTGCATCGCCGGCAGGATGTCGTCGTTGAGCAGGTTGTACTGGCGGCCCACCAGTTCATGCACGGCCTGCTGCACGCAGTCGAAAGCCTCGTCCGGCGTCATGCCGTCCGGTCCGACCAGGTTGGGCGACTGGCGCTGCTGCTCTTTCAGACTGGAAATCCGGATCTCGAAGAACTCGTCCAGGTTGGAACTGACGATGCACACGTAGCGCAGCCGCTCGAGCAGCGGCGTCTTGGGGTTCTCCGCCATCGCCAGCACCCGTTCATTGAACTTGAGCAGCGACAATTCGCGATTCATGAGCAGAGGCTCGCCTGGCGGACGTGTGGGCATACCGGATTCCATACGAAAAGAGAGCGTGAAGTTTTACTGCAAAAGAGTGACGGTTCTATGACAGCGCCCATTCGCTAAGGGTACGTCAAATACGGGACGTATGGCGCATCGGCCTGACGCTTGCAAGCGCCTGTTCCATAAGCAAAAACCCGAAGCCGAAGGCGTTGTCACATGGGGTCTCTATAATCGGTCCACCTCACAGCCAATATCACGAGCCGCATGGATCAACTTCTGGCCGCGGTGGACCTCGGGTCCAACAGCTTTCGCCTCTCCATCGGACGCATCGTTCAGCAGGACGGTACGCCCCAGATTTACCAGATCGACCGCCTCAAGGAAACCGTCCGGCTGGCCGCCGGCCTGGATGCCGATAAACGGCTTAGCGACGACGCCATCGACCGCGCCATCGCCGTGCTGGAACGCTTTGGCGAACGGCTTCGCAGCTTTCACCCCAATCGGGTGCGCGCGGTTGCCACCAACACTTTTCGCGTCGCCCGCAACACGCGGGACTTCCTGCCCCGGGCCGAAGCCGCGCTGGGTTTTCCGATTGAAGTCATCGCCGGCCGCGAAGAGGCCCGCCTGATCTTCACGGGCGTGGTCAACACCCTGCCCCCCTCCCCCAACAAGCGCCTGGTCATCGACATCGGCGGCGGTTCCACCGAAGTCATCATCGGCAAGGGGCTCGAACCCGGTCTGATGTCCTCGCTTTACATGGGGTGCGTCAGTTACAGCCGCCAGTTCTTCTCGGACGGCGTGGTGGACGCCCACCAGATGAAACAGGCCGAACTGGCCGCGCGCCGCGAAATCGAAGTCATCGCCAAGCAGTATCGCAAGACGGGCTGGAAAGAAGTGTATGGTTCTTCCGGCACAGCCAAGGCGCTCTTTGCCATCCTGACCGAAGGCGGCTATTCCAACCGCGGCATCACGCGCGTCGGCTTGAACAAGCTGAAAGACCGCCTCGTGCGCTCGGGCCGCGTCATTCCGTCCGAGCTGCCCGGCATCAAGATCGAGCGCGCCGACGTGCTCCCGGGTGGCCTGGCCATCATGAGCGCGTTGTTCGACGAACTGGGCATCGACGTCATGCACACCGGCGACGGCGCGCTGCGGCTGGGCGTGCTGTACGACCTGCTGGGCCGCGACGACGAACACGACAAGCGCGATGAATCGGTGCGCCAGTTCATGAAGCGCTATCACGTCGATGTGAACCAGGCGCGCCGCGTGCGCCACGCCGCCCTCACCCTGTTCGATGCGATGTTCCCGGAAGGCCAGGAGCGCGCCGAACTGCGGCCCGCGCTCGGCTGGGCGGCAGACCTGCACGAAGTGGGCCTGTCGATCGCGCATAACGCGTATCACAAGCACACCGCCTACGTGCTCGAAAACGCGGACATGCCCGGTTTCTCGCGCGCGGACCAGCAACTGCTGGCCCTGCTGGCGCTGGGTCACCAGGGCAAGCTCGTCAAGCTGGAACCCCTGGTGCGATCGCGCCCGCAGTGGAAAGCCATTCTGGCCCTGCGTCTGGCCGTGCTGCTGTTCCGCCGCCGCGGCGAGATCGAGCCCCTGCCGCTGACCGCCTCGGTCCGCGACAACTCCATCGTGGTGCGCGTCAACCGCGAATGGCTGGCCGAACATCCGCTCAGCGACTTCACGCTGCGCGCGGAAGAAGCCGAGTGGAACAAGGTCGGGTTTTCGTTCGAACTGCTGGAGTTCTGAAGCGGCCTCGCGGGGCGGCCTGGCCGCCCCGGCGCTTCAAAATGGCGACAGATCGGTTTCCCGATCGAGCCGCCTGAGTTCCATGCGCAGCGGCCGGGTGGCCCGCCGTATCAGTCTGATAGTCATTCGGCGGAGCAGGCGGCGCATGGGAGTGGCGTCTAGCGCTGAGTATTGAGGACGGCCGGCTGATCCAGGCCGAAGTGGCGGCGGTAGCGCTCGTCCATGCGCTCCATCTTCAAGAGGACCGGAAAGTCGGCGGCGTTGAAATCCGGATCCCAGGCGGGTTCGCCGCAAACCTTGGCGCCCAGCTTCAGGTAACCCTTGATCAGCGGCGGCACGCGGGCCGGCAGGGTGCTGTTGAGCTTTTCGACCGGGTAGCGGTGCAGCGGCGTGACGCGCGGCTCGTTGCCCTGGGGCATCTGCTTGGCAACCGTGCGCCAGACTTCGGCGGCGGTGACGCCGTCGTCGCGCAGGCTGACGCTGGCGCAACCCAGCACGTATTCGTAACCGCCGCGGCGCAGGTATTCGGCCAGGCCGGACCACAGCAGCATGATGACCGCCCCGCCCCGGTAATCCGCGTGGGTGCACGAGCGGCCGACCTCGACGACTTCGTCGCGGATGGCGCCCAGACCCGACAGGTCGAACTCCGATTGCGAGTAATAGCCGCCGGCTTCGAGGGCTTTTTCGGGGGTCAGGATCCGATAGGTGCCGACGACGCGGTCCGTGTCGAGCTCGCGCACCATCAGGTGTTCGCAGAACGGATCGAAGCGGTCTTGTTCGATGCCGTCTTGCGCATCTGGAAAGACGGCGCCCATGTCTTCCGTGAAGACGTCATAGCGCAGGCGTTGAATCTGCTCTATTTCTTCGGCGGTACGCGCCAGGCCGACCGCCAGGACTTTGGGGGCGGCGCCCGTCCAGGGTTCTGCGGTACTGCGGCTCGGGTTGATGCGTGCTAATTCCAGCATTGCGCGAAGCTCCTAGAGAGTCCAGCCAGTGTGGACGCCCTGTATGTCAATGACTTGACCAATATGTTACGTGACTATGAAGATTAGGCCGGTACAGAAAGTGCACATAAACAAAGGCCACGCGCCGATTTTCGACGCGTGGCCCACATATTAAAACGAAAACTCCGGGTTTACCCCAAGCTTTGCGCAAGCTTCTCGGCGGAATTGGTCGCCAGCGCCTCGTCTTCGGCTTCGACCATCAGACGCAGCTTGGGTTCCGTCCCCGAAGCGCGGATCAGGATCCGGCCGCGGCCGTCCAGTTCGGCTTCGACAGCCTGGCGCGCCGCCGTCAGACCGGGGTGCGTCTTCCAGTCCATGCCGGGCGTGAGTGGCACATTGATCATTTTCTGCGGATACATCCGCAGATCGCTGACCCAATCGCCCAGCGCAGCCGAATTGCGGCGCAGCGCCGTCAGGACCTGCAACGCGGCCACGATGCCATCGCCCGTGGAGTGGCAGTCCAGGCACAGCAGGTGGCCGGAGCTTTCGCCGCCGTACAGCCAGCCGCGCGACTGCATCTGTTCCAGGACGTAGCGGTCGCCGACGTTGGCGCGGTCAAAGCCCACGCCCAGTCGCTTCATTTCGCGCTCGAAGCCGAAATTGGTCATCAGCGTGCCCACGACGCCTTCGACCTTGCCGCGCTGCATGCGCTCGCGCACGATGGCGTACATCAGCTCGTCGCCGTTGTAGATGCGGCCCTCGCCGTCGACCATCTGCAGGCGGTCGGCGTCGCCGTCCAGCGCAATGCCAAGCTGGGCGCCGCGCGCCTTGACTTCCTTGGCCAGCAGCTCGGGGTGCAGCGCGCCCACGCCCTTGTTGATGTTGAAACCGTCCGGGTTCACGCCGATCGCGTGGACTTCGGCGCCCAGCTCACGGAAGACGTGCGGGGCGATGTTGTAGGCGGCGCCGTGCGCGGCGTCGACCACGATGGTCATGCCGTTCAGGTCCAGATCGTTGGGAAACGTGCTCTTGCAGAACTCGATGTAGCGGCCCTGGGCATCGCCCATACGGCGCGCGCGCCCCAGGCCTTCGGAGCTGACGCAGCCCAGCGGCTCGTCCAGCGCGGCCTCGATCTCGGCCTCGATGTCGTCGGGCAGCTTCATGCCCTGCGCCGAGAAGAACTTGATGCCGTTGTCCTGGTAGGGATTGTGCGATGCGCTGATGACGATGCCGGCGACCAGGCGCAGGGCGCGGGTCAGGTAGGCGACGGCGGGCGTAGGGATCGGGCCGGCCAGCAGCACGTCGATGCCGGCGGCGGACAGCCCCGCCTCCAGCGCGGATTCCAGCATGTAGCCGGAAATCCGGGTGTCCTTGCCGATGACGACCTGCGGGCGCGTCGCGCCGCGCACCGCGTGCGCGCGCGCCAGCACGCGGCCGGCCGCGTAGCCCAGCCGCAGCGCGAATTCGGCGTTGATCACCGGACCGCCGACTTCACCGCGTACGCCATCGGTACCGAAATATTTGCGTCGAATCATGAACTGATAGCTCCTTGTTCAGCCGCCTGCCATACCTTAAGCGCATCCACGGTGGCCGCAACATCGTGCACGCGCACGATGGAGGCGCCACGCGCGACGCAGGCAAGCGCGGCGGCAATGCTGCCGGGCAGCCGGTCGCCGACCGGCCGGCCTGTGGCCTGGCCGATCATGTTCTTGCGCGACAGGCCGATCAGCAATGGATAACCGGTGCTGCGCAGGCTGGACAGCCGGCGCAGCAGTTGAAAGTTCTGGTCGGCCGTCTTGCCGAACCCGAAACCCGGGTCCAGCACGATGCGCCGAGGATCGATCCAGGCCGCGCGCAGCTTTTGCGCGCGTGCCCCCAGGAAGAGGCCAATTTCACCGATCAGGTCGGTGTACTCGGGCGGCGCCGCCTGCATGGTGCGCGGCTCGCCTTTCATGTGCATGACGCACAGGCCGCAGCGCGATTGCGAGACGGCCTCGATCGCGCCCGGCTGCCTGAAACCATAGATGTCGTTGATCATGTCCGCACCCGCGTCCAGCGTGGCGCGCATGACTTCCGGCTTGAAGGTGTCGATGGACAGCGGCACGCCGCAGTCGCGAAGCGCCTCGACCACCGGCAGCAGCCGGTTCAGTTCGTCGGACACGGACACGGGGTCTGCGCCGGGCCGCGTGGACTCGCCGCCCAGATCCAGGATCTGCGCGCCTTCGTCGATCAGCCGGCGCGCATGCGCCACCGCGGAATCGGTATCGTCGTGCTGGCCGCCGTCGGAAAACGAGTCCGGCGTGACATTGACGATGCCCATGACAAGCGGGCGCTCGAGATCAAACTCGAAGCGCCCGCAAAGGAAGTTATTTGCCATAACCCAGAACGAAGGACCTCAGACCGCAGCTGCCGTGTTACCACCTGCAGCCAGGCCGGTCGGCGGCGTATCGGACGTATCCGACGGGCCTTGCGGCGTCTTCGGGGGACGCGGGGGGCGGCCCTCCATGATGTCGTTGATCTGGTCGGCGTCGATGGTTTCCCATTCGAGCAGCGCGGCGGTCATCACTTCAACCTTGTCGCGGTTGTCTTCCAGGATCTTGCGCGCAACGCCGTACTGCTCGTCGATGATGCGGCGGATCTCGGTGTCCACCTTCTGCATGGTGGCTTCGGACATGTGCGTGGTCTTGGTGACGCTGCGGCCCAGGAAGACTTCGCCTTCGTTCTCGGCGTAGACCATGGGACCCAGTTCGTCGGTCATGCCGTAGCGCGTGACGATGTCTCGGGCGATGGCGGTGGCGCGTTCGAAGTCGTTCGAGGCGCCCGTCGTCATCTGGTCCATGAAGATCTCTTCCGCGATACGGCCACCGAACAGCACGGCGATCGTGGACAGCAGGCGGCCCTTGTCCATGCTGTAGCGGTCGGTTTCCGGAAGCTGCATGGTCACGCCCAGCGCACGGCCGCGCGGGATGATGGTGACCTTGTGGACGGGGTCGGTCTTGGGGAGCATGCGCGCGACGATCGCGTGGCCGGACTCGTGGTACGCGGTGTTCTTGCGTTCCTCTTCGGGCATCACGATGGAGCGGCGCTCGGCGCCCATGATGATCTTGTCCTTGGCCTTTTCAAAGTCGGACATATCCACCGTGCGGCCATTGCGGCGGGCGGCGAACAGCGCGGCTTCGTTGACCAGGTTGGCCAGGTCGGCGCCGGAGAAGCCCGGGCAGCCGCGCGCCAGGATGGTCGCGTCGACGTTGGGCGACAGCGGAACCTTGCGCATGTGAACCTTCAGGATCTGCTCGCGGCCACGGATATCGGGCAGCGGCACGACAACCTGGCGGTCGAAACGGCCCGGACGCAGCAGCGCCGGATCCAGCACGTCGGGACGGTTGGTCGCGGCGATCACGATGACGCCCTGGCCGGATTCGAAGCCGTCCATTTCAACCAGCATCTGGTTCAGCGTCTGTTCGCGCTCGTCGTTGCCGCCACCCAGACCGGCGCCACGCTGGCGGCCGACCGCATCGATTTCGTCGATGAAGATGATGCAAGGCGCGTGCTTCTTGGCGTTTTCGAACATGTCGCGGACACGGGCCGCGCCCACGCCGACGAACATTTCAACGAAGTCCGAGCCGGAGATGCTGAAGAACGGCACCTTGGCTTCGCCGGCGATGGCCTTGGCCAGCAGCGTCTTGCCGGTACCGGGCGAGCCCACCATCAGCACGCCGCGCG
This sequence comes from Achromobacter mucicolens, assembly GCF_029866465.1. NCBI lineage: Bacteria > Pseudomonadati > Pseudomonadota > Betaproteobacteria > Burkholderiales > Alcaligenaceae > Achromobacter > Achromobacter mucicolens. Next base: position 4,111,239 of record NZ_CP123364.1, read on the forward strand.
GAATGCGGCCGCCCAGCTTCTGGAACTTGCTGGGGTCGCGCAGGAAGTCGACCAGTTCCTGGACGTCTTCCTTGGCTTCGTCGCAGCCGGCGACATCGGCGAAGGTGATCTGGTTGGTGTTCTCGTCGAGCATCCTGGCGCGCGATTTGCCGAAGCTGAACGCGCCGCCCCTGCCACCGCCCTGCATCTGGCGCATGAAGAACACCCAGACGCCGATCAGCAGCAGCATGGGGAACCACGACACGAAGATGCTCATCAGCAGCGACTGCTCTTCACGCGGCTTGCCGGACACCTGCACGCCGTACTTCAGCAGGTCGGAAACCATCCAGAGATCACCGGGCGAAGTCAGCGTATAGGCGCGGCCCGCGTCCGGGGTGACGTACAGCACGTCGCCTTGAACGTCGACCTTGCGGATGCGTCCCGCCTTGGCGTCGTCCATGAACTGCGTGTAGGTCACGCCGTCCTGAGTCTGAGCGCGTCCGTCGAACTGTTTGAAGACGGTGAACAGCACCAGGGCTATCACCATCCAGACAGCGACTTTGGAAAATGAATTGTTCAAGGTCGATCTCCTGCTTTCGATTCCGACCGGCGACTGTGCACCCGCGTATGGCACAGTCACAAGTATGTCAATAGCCCATTCTAACCTGTAGGACGGAGTTGCGTCCCGGCAGCCGTGGGGCCCATTTAATTACATTTGATTCTTGAGTTTTCTGGTCGTTGTCTCGGCGGGACGGGGTTTTCTTGGCCAGGGCACCTTGCCCCGGATGGATACGGAAGGGTTACTTCAGATCGCGCGCCACCAGAAAGGTTTCAGAGGACTTGTCCCGTGACGCCTTCGGTTTGCGTTCAACCACCCGGCGAAAGCGCTTTTTGAAGGATTCGACGATCTGCGAAAAGCCAGTGCCGTGGAATGCCTTGACGATCAGCGCCCCGTTGGGCTTGAGGTGGGCGCAGGAAAATTCCATCGCCAATTCGCACACATGCTGGATGCGCGCGGCATCGGCAATACCCACCCCGGACAAGTTGGGGGCCATGTCGGAAATAACAAGGTCCACCGCACGGGTTCCGACCATGTCTTCCAATTGTTTCAAGACTTCGTCTTCGCGGAAGTCGCCCTGGATGAATTCCACGCCTGCCACGGGTTCCATGGGCAGGATGTCCAGCGCGATAATGCGGCCGTCCACGACGCCGCCCGGCCCCGCGAGCCGTTCGCGCGCCACCTGTGACCAGCTGCCGGGCGCGGAGCCCAGGTCGACGACCAGGTCGCCGCGGCGCAGCAGCTTTTCGGTGTCGAGAATCTCGATCAGCTTGAAGGCGGCGCGGGCGCGATAGCCCTTCTGTTGCGCCAGCTTCACATAGGGATCGTTGATGTGCTGGTGAATCCAGTCTTTAGAGAATTTATTCTTGGCCATTACCGTACAATTCCACGCATGCCTATATTAGAACTTACCTCTCGTGAGCGCAGCGACCTGCGGTCCGCCGCTCACCCTCTGCGCCCTGTCGTCCTGATTGGCGACAACGGCCTGACCGACGCCGTGCTGAAGGAAATCGACCGGGCGCTGACGTCACATGGCCTCATCAAGGTTCGCGCCGGCGGCGACGACCGCGAGGCCCGTGACGCCATGCTTGCCACGATCTGCGACACGCTATCGTGCGCGCCCGTGCATCACCTGGGCAAGACCCTGATCCTGTTCCGCCCGCTGCCCGGCAACATCAAGCCCGCCGCGCTGGCCGCCCAGGAGCCCGAAGCCCCCGCCAAGCGCCGCGCCTCGGAGCCGTACACGCCCAAGAAGCTGGCCGCCGAAGGCCGGACCCTTGCCAAGCGCCCGCGCCGCAGCGAGTCCGAAGAGCCCGCGCCCGCCAAGAAGCGTTACGTCCCCCAGGACGAACTCAACAAGAAGGGCAAGCCCATGCGGCCGTCCAACAAACGCGCCACCACCAGCGGCCACGGCATTCCGCGCCGCGCCGGCAGCGCGCTGAGCCTGCGCGCCGGGGCCCGCAGCGGCACCAGCCGCAAGACTGCAAAACGGTAAGTCCAGGCACAAAAACGGGCGCTTTACGCGCCCGGTCCACCATAGCGATCCGCAATGTACCGCGGAATTCAGACGAACGTTGCGTCAGGGCCAGGGTGGTTTGACATTTTTACTGCTTGACGGGTTTGCGTCAGATGTAACGCACACCCAGGACTTCATACTCGCGAACGCCAGCCGGGGCCATGACCTCGACCACGTCGCCTTCGCTCTTGCCGATCAGCGCGCGAGCCACGGGGCTGGACACGGAAATCAGGTTGGACTTGATATCAGCTTCGACGTCGCCGACGATCTGATAGGTGACGCGATCGCCCGAATCCAGGTCTTCGATGTCGACGGTGGCGCCAAACACGGCGCGGCCTTCGGCCTCGAGCGAGGACGGATCGATGATGTGGGCATTGGAAAGCGTGCCTTCAAGCTCGGCAATCCGGCCCTCGATGAAACCCTGGCGCTCGCGAGCGGCATCGTACTCGGCATTTTCCGACAGATCACCCTGCGCGCGAGCCTCGGCGATCGCGTTGATCACAGCAGGACGTTCGACGGTTTTCAGCCGTTGGAGCTCTTCTTGCAAGCGCTCGGCCCCGCGCACGGTCAAAGGAATGGCAGACATGTCGTTTCCCAAACAAAAAGTAGAAAAACGCCCCGAAGGAGCGTTCTCGGTGAAGGCCGCTGAACCGGCGCGCTTGCCATCTGATGCTTGAAAAAAACCTGGCGAGCGGCGCGGGCGACCAAAACAAAACCCCGGCTCGGGTCGGAACCGGGGCAATCAAGTTCATATTGTGGTCAAACTTGGTGGGAAATGCAAGCCGCCGGAGAAAACGGCCTTTTCGGCGCATTTCGCCGCTGTAACCCGCTAAAAACGGCGATTTCGGCCCAAAAACGCTGGCGATGCCGACCGTAGCGGCGAACCGTGACGCGGACTGCCGGTTTTCCGGGATCGGCTACCGCTGAAAAACACCTGAAAGATTGCCTGTGCGGCTTGAAACGGGGGCGCCAGGGCGCCCCGGCCCGCCGCGTTTACTTGGTGCGTCGCAACAGCGCATACAGGATGATGGCGCCGAAGGTGGCGGTACCGATGCCGCCCAGCGTGAAGTCGCCCAGCTTGATGGTGAAGTCGCCCGCGCCCAACACCAGCGTGACAGCGGCCACGATGAGATTGCGGTTGTCGGTGAAATCCACCTGATTGACGACCCAGATGCGGGCGCCGGCGATGGCAATCAGGCCGAATACGACCACCGACATCCCGCCCAGCACGGGCCCCGGGATCGTCTGGATCAGTGCGCCGAACTTGGGCGAGAAGCCCAGGACGATCGCAATCACCGCAGCAATCACGAACACCAGCGTGGAATAGATGCGCGTGACCGCCATGACGCCGATGTTCTCGGCGTAGGTGGTGACGCCCGTGCCGCCGACAGCGCCCGACACCATCGTCGCCACGCCGTCGCCGACGAAGGCCCGGCCCAGGTAGCGGTCCAGGTCACGCCCCGTCATGGCGCTGACGGCCTTCACGTGCCCCAGGTTTTCGGCCACCAGGATGATGGCGACCGGAACGATCAGGCCCATGGCCTCGGCCTTGAAGACCGGCGCCGAGAACTGCGGCAGGCCGAACCAGGCGGCGGCGGACACCGCGGAGAAATCGATGGGCTTGCCCAGGCCCAGGCCGTTGGCCAGCACCGCGTACACCACGCAGGCAAGGATCAGGCCGACCAGGATGAGCAGGCGCTGCACCATGCCCCGCGTGTAGACGGCGATGCCGCCCACGCAGACGATCGTGACGATCGCCATGGCGCTATCGAAGCCCGACGCCCCCATCGCGCCCTTGGCGGCGATGGGCGCGAGATTCAGGCCGATCACCGCCACCACCGCGCCCGTGACGACGGGCGGCATGAGGGTATCGATCCAGTTGGCGCCGCCGCCTGCCCGGGCATTGACGATCCAGACGATGACGCCGATCAGCGTGTAAGCCAGACCGCAGGCAATGATGGCGCCCAGCGCGACACCGATGTTGGCGTTGGCCCCGCCGCCGCCATAGCCGGTCACCGCGATGACGCCGCCGATGAACGCGAAGCTGGAACCCAGGTAGCTGGGCACCCGGCCGCCCACGAACAGAAAGAAGATCAGCGTGCCGATGCCCGACATCAGGATGGCGACGTTGGGATCGAACCCCATGAGCAACGGCGCCAGGACGGTCGAGCCGAACATCGCGACGACGTGCTGTGCGCCCATGGCGACGTTCTTGGGCCAGGACAGCCGTTCGTCGGGCGCGATGATGACGCCGGGCTCGGCGTCGTCCGCCAGGCGCCAGCGCGGAAAGTAGGAGTTGGACATGGATTCCCCGGGGTGGTACGAGAGGGTTTCAAACTGCGAGCGGGCGCCAGTGTAAAGGGGGCCATCAAGCGGGGGCAACGTTTAAGTTTTGCCGGCCGATTGCCGTATTAGTGGAAACCCCGAAATCCCAGGCAAAGGAACAGTCATGGCGATCAACAGCATCAGCGGCACCTCCCGGATCAGCAGCCTTGCAGATCTGTGGGCCGAGAAGATCCAGGCCAACAAGGAAGCGAAGAACGCTTCGGGGCAGGATGCGGTGTCGGTGACTGCGGAAGGCAAGATCCGCGTCAACAATCCGGGCGCCACCAAGGTCGGCAACGCGCAGGCCACCGAAGAAACCGACAACGACGACGAATACACCCGCCAGATCAAGGAGTTGCAAAAGCAGCTCAAGCGCATCATGGATCAGATCGCCAAAGTGAAGGCGAGCGGCATGTCGGCCGAAATGAAGGCGCAGCAGATCATGGCGCTCAATGCCCAGGCCGTGCAGATCCAAGGCCAGATTTCCCATCTCCTGGCAAAACAGGCGCAGGCTGCCAAACAGGCCGGCGTGTCGGCCCAGGCCTGATTCGGGGCAAGCGATGTGGCGCCGTCGCTGATGGCGCGCATCAAAATTTCTGATTGGACGCTCCTCGGGCGTGCCGGTACTGTCTCCAGACAAATCTAAAACCACGGAGACAAACCATGCACGCTATGCGCACAGCCCTGGCCGGGGCGTTGCTGGCCGTTTGCGCGGCGCCGGCCCTGGCCGGCACCGTTACGGTGATCACGTCGTTCCCCAAGGACCTGACCCAGGCCTACAAGACCGCGTTCGAAAAAGCGAACCCAGGCATCACCCTGGAAATCCTGAACAAGAACACCGTGTCGGGCATCGCCTTCGTGCGCGAGACGCCGGCAGGCCAACGCCCCGAGGTCTTCTGGGCGAGTGCGCCCGATGCGTTCGAGGTGCTGGGGCGTGACAAGCTGCTGGCCAAGTCGGCCGACATCGCCAACAAGGACGTCCCCGACAAGATCGGCAGCTACCCCATCAACGATCCGGGCGGGATGTATCTGGGCCAGGCGCTGGCGGGCTACGGCATCATCTACAACACCCGGTACATCGCGGCGCACAAGATTCCGGCTCCGGTGGAATGGAAGGATCTGCTGTCGCCCAAGTGGTTCGGCCACGTGGGCATCACCTCGCCGTCGCGCTCGGGCACGATGCACCTGACGGTGGAGACCATCCTGCAGGGCGAAGGCTGGGATGACGGCTGGAGCACGCTGCTTCGCATGTCGGGCAACAGCAGCGCCGTGACCGAGCGCTCGTTCGGCGTGCCGGACGGCGTGAACAACGGCCAGTTCGGCGCAGGCCCGGTCATCGACTTCTTCGGACTGTCGAGCAAGTATTCCAAGTTCCCGGTCGAGTTCGTCTATCCCTCCGAGACGGCCATCGTCCCGGCCAACATCGCGCTGATCGAGGGCGCAAAGAATACCGAGGAAGGCAAGAAGTTCATCGCCTTCACGCTGAGCCAGGCAGGCCAGGAGCTGCTGCTGGAGCCGAAGATCTCGCGGTTGCCGGTGCTGCCCTACTCCGCGCTGGCCGGAAAGATTCCGCCGGGCTATCCCGATCCGGCGGAAATCGCCAAGCGCAGCAAGGTGCATTTCGATGCGGACCTGTCGCAGACGCGCTACTACGTCGTGCAATCGCTGTACGACCAGACCGTGACGTTCCGGCTGAAAGAGCTGCAAGCGGCCACCAAGGCCATCTACGACGCCGAGGCCAAGCTGGGCGACAAGGCCAAGAGCGGCAAGGCGGCGGAACTGCTGGACCAGGCGCGCAAGCTGGCCTGGGCGCCGTTGGTGGACAGCAAGAAGGCGGCCGACCCTGCCTTCCTGGCGATCTTCGCGGGCAACAAGAAGGACGCGGCCGTCAATCAGCAGATCACGCAGCTCGAAGGCGAGTGGAACGGCCGCGCGCGCGCCAACTACGAAGAAGCCGTCAAGCTGGCGCGGCAAGCCGCCGCGCTCTGATACGCAGGACGCACTGAACGCGGCGAGCGGGCCTGACCTGCCCGCCGCGGGCAGCGCTTGTCTTCTGGCAACGATTTTCGGGAATCTCGATGAATCATTCGGGCCATTTGCGCCTGCCCCCCGGCCCCGTCCTGGCGGCGCTGCTGGTGTTGGGCTTTCTGCTGCTGTTCCTGATCGTGCCGGTGGGCACGGTCTTTCACAGCGCCTTCGTCAACGCCGACGGCAGCTTCACGACCGGGCACTTCGGCGCCTTCTTCAACCAGCCGTTGATGCGGGAGGCGTTCTTCAACAGCCTGTACGTGGCGGGCTGGTCGGCGCTGCTGGCCTCGCTGATCGCGGTGCCGCTGGCGTACTTCACGGTGCGCTTCGATTTCCGGGGCGCCCTGCTGATCCAGACCCTGGGCGTGCTGCCGCTCATCATGCCGCCCTTCGTGGGCGCGGTGGCCATGCAGCTGATCTTCGGCCGCTCGGGCAGCGTGAACCTGCTGCTGAACGATTGGTTCGGCTTCACGATTCCGTTCATGGAAGGGCTGAATGGCGTGATCTTCGTGGAGGCCATCCATTATTTCCCCTTCATCCTGATGAACCTGGTCGTGGCGCTGCGCAACATCGACGGGGCCATGGAGGAAGCGGCCTTCAACCTGGGCTCGCGCGGCTTCCGGCTGTTTCGCCGCGTGATCTTTCCGCTTGCCCTGCCCGGCTACGTGGCCGGCGCGTCGCTGGTGTTCGTGAAGGTGTTCGACGACCTGGGCACGCCGCTGGTGCTGGGCACCACCAACATGCTGGCGCCGCAGGCTTACTTGCGCATCACGCAGGTCGGATTGGAAGACCCGCTGGGCTACGTGATCAGCGTCATCATGGTGGGCTTCTCGATCCTGGCGCTGTGGCTGTCGGCGCGGGTGCTCAAGGGGCGCGACTACTCCACGCTGCAGAAGGGCGGCAATTCGATCCAGAAGCGCAAGCTGGGACCGGTGGAAAGCGTGCTGGCGTATGGCTGGATCGTGCTGGTGCTGCTGCTGGTGCTGTCGCCGCACATCGGCGTGTTGCTGCTGTCGCTGGCCAGCGTCTGGAGCTACGCGCCGCTGCCGGACGGGTACACGCTGGCGCATTATTCCGCGGTGTTCTCCGAGTCGCAGGGCATGATCGCCAACACGTTGCTGTACTGCGGGCTGGCCGCCGGGATCGACGTGATCCTGGGCACCGCGATCGCATACCTGATGCTGCGCACCCGGCTGCCCGCGCGCCAATGGCTGGATTTTCTTGCCTCCGCGGCGCTGGCGATTCCGGGAATCGTGCTGGCGATCGGCTTTCTGCGCACGTTCCGCGGCATCGAGCTGCCGGGCACGGGCACCCTGCTGACCTCGTCCTGGATCATCATCATGCTGGCGTATTCCGTGCGGCGGTTGCCATATGCGCTGCGCTCGTGCGTGGCGGCGCTGCAGCAGATCCACGTGTCGCTGGAAGAAGCCGCCCAGTCCCTGGGCGCCACGCGCATGAGCACGATCCGCCGCGTGGTGGTGCCGCTGATGGCGGGCGGCATGCTGGCGGGCTTTGTGACCAGCTTCGTCACCGCGGCCGTGGAACTGTCGGCCACCATCATGCTGGTGACCAAGGACAGCCAGGCGCCCATGAGCTATGGCATCTATCTCTACATGCAAAGCGCGGCGGGCCGGGGCCCGGGCGCCGCGCTCGGCGTCCTGGCGGTGGTCGCCGTGGGCATCGGCACATACATCTCGCACCTGCTGGTGGACCGCGCGTCCAAACGCCAGCAGCCGGCGCGCAATGAAGGGGAATCCGCATGAAGAAAGTCAGCGTCGAATGCCGCAACATTCAGCTTTCCTACGGCAACACCGAAGTGCTCAAGGACGTCAGCATCAGCATCGAGCCGGGCGAGTTCTTCGCACTGCTCGGGCCGTCGGGGTCCGGCAAGTCCACGTTGCTGCGGCTGATTGCGGGGTTCAACCGGCATAGCGCCGGCCAGTTGCTGGTGGACGGCAAGGACATCAGCGGCACCCCGCCCTGGCACCGCAACATCGGCATGGTGTTCCAGAACTACGCGCTGTGGCCACACATGACGGTGTGGGACAACGTGGCGTTCGGGCTGGTCGAGCGCAAGCTGCCGCGCGCCGAGATCCGCACCAAGGTCGAAGCCGCGCTCGATCTGGTCGGCCTGTCCCAATATGCCAAGCGGCGTCCAAACCAACTGTCCGGCGGCCAGCAGCAGCGGGTGGCGCTGGCGCGCACCATCGTGATCGAACCGCAGGTGCTGCTGCTGGATGAACCCCTGTCCAACCTGGACAAGAAGCTGCGCGTGCAGATGCGCCAGGACCTCCTGAGCCTGCAGCGCCGCCTGGGGATCACGACGATCTTCGTCACGCACGACCAGGAAGAAGCGATGACGACCGCCGACCGCATGGCGGTGCTGGACCACGGCGTGGTGCAGCAGATCGGCGCGCCCAGCACGCTGTTTGACTACCCGGTGAACCGCTTCGTGGCGAACTTCGTGGGCACGATGAATGTGCTGGAAGGCAATGTGCGCGAGCGCACCAGCAGCAGCGTGACGCTGGCGGTGGACGGCGTGGGCGACCTGCATCTGCCGCTGGCGGGCGACGCGCCCGCGGCCACGCGGCTGGCGGCAAGTTTCCGGCCCCACACGGTGCAGATCGAGATGGCGGACGGCCTGGGCGATGCGCGCTACGTCTGGCTGCCCGGCATTGTGGAAAGCAGCGAATTCCTGGGCGAATTCACGCGCTATCAGGTGCAGGTCGGCGAACAGCGCCTGACCGCGGACCAGGCGCATCTGGCCGGCCTGTCGCCGTTTCCGGCGGGCGCGCCGGTGTCCGTGGGGCTGGAGCCGACACAGGTGCGGTTGCTGGCGGCCTGACCTACACTCGCGGCCATGGAAATCTACCAGATCCGCGCCTTCGTCACGGTCGCCCGGCTGGGCAACCTGACGAAGGCGGCCGAGGCGCTGTCGCTGACGCAGCCCGCTGTGACGGCACAGATCAAGGCGCTGGAGCAGAGCCTGGGCGTGGCGCTGTTCGATCGCAGCGGCGGCCGCCTGGCCCTGGCCAAGGCAGGCGAAGTATTGCTGCCAACGGCGGAATCGCTGCTGGTGCTGGGCGCGCAGTTCAAGTCCGAGGCGCAGCAGCTGCAGGGCAATCTGCACGGCATTGTCGAGCTGGGCGTCCCCAGCGAAAAGCCCGATTTCCTGCGCCTGGGCGAGTTGGCCTCGGCCGTGACGCAGCGCTTGCCGCTGGTTGAGTTAAAGACGCAGACGCAGCCCGCGGCGACGCTGGCCGAACAGGTGAGCACGGGCCGTCTGCCTGCCGCATTGACCATCGCGGCCAACGCGCCGCGTGGCGTGCTGTGGCAACCGCTGCGCAGTGTGCGGTACCGCATCGCCATGCCCGGCGAACACGCGGCGGTGCTCAAACGCGGCGGCTGGCGCGAAGTGGCGCAACTGCCGTGGCTGGACGGGCAGTCCGGCAGTCACACGCATCTGCTGCTGCGCGATATGTTCGAACGGCACGGCCTGTCGCCGCGCATCGTGATGCAGAACGACGACCAGGCCAACATGGACGCGCTGGTGCGGGCGGGTGCGGGCTGCGCGCTGCTGCGCGAGGAAACCGCGCTGGCGGGCGCGGCGTCCAACGACTTCATCGTGTGGGGCCAGGCGCGCGTGGACGCCGTGCTGGGCTTTATGCTGCCTTACGAACGCGCTAGCGAGCCCGCGCTGGTCGCGTTAAGCTCGATCATTCAAGCCATCTGGAAACCGCGCGCGCCCATCGCGCCCGCCCAGGCTTAAGGCTCAATTCCCGCAACAAGACTGCAATGACTGAAATCTGGTTCATCCGCCACGGCGAAACCGACTGGAATCGCCAGCGGCGCCTGCAAGGCTGGCAAGACATCCCCCTGAACGAATTTGGCGTCAACCAGGCCAGCCTGCTGGCCTCGCGCCTGCACGACGAGGCCAGGCACACACCCATCCACGCGATCTACAGCAGCGATCTGCAGCGCGCGCACGCGACCGCCGTGCCGGTCTCCGAGCAGCTAGGCCTGCGCGTGCGCGTGGAGCCCGGCATCCGCGAACGGGGTTTCGGTGTGCTGGAAGGCCTGGACCATGAGCGCATCGACGTGCTGGCGCCCGAGGCCGCGGCCGCCTGGAAGAGCCGCGATCCGCTGCGCCCGCTGGACGGCGGCGAAACGCTGGGCCAGTTCCAGTCGCGCGTCATCAGCACGGTCGACGATATCGCCAGCCGCCATGAAGGCGAGCGCATCCTGCTGTTCACTCATGGCGGCGTGCTGGACATCATCTGGCGCCATGCCTCGGGCGTGCCCCTGAACGCGCCGCGCGACGCCGCGCTGCTCAATGTCAGCATCAACCGCGTCGGCGTTGATGGCCGCAAATGGGAAGTGTTGGACTGGGGCGATGTCAGCCACGTGGCAGCCGAGGTCGGCGACGACGTGGTGCCTTGAATCGGACCCGGGAGTCTGTGGGTGTCTGACACCCCTGAAACAGGTGCGGCAGTTGAAGGTCGTTTCCGCCGGGTGTCAGACACCGGAGAACAACGCAGCCAGACTCAGGCCGTCTTGCGCGGCTTGCGCGGGGCGTTGCGGGCGAGCCTGTCGTACACGGCGTTGGGCAGCAGGCGCATCAGCTTGGCCACCACACCCATCTGCCACGGAATCACCGTGTAGCTCGTGCCCTTGTCGATTGCCGCGCGGGCGCGCGATGCGAAGGCGTCGGCTTCCATCAGGAAGGGCATCGAGTACGGGTTGTGCGCCGTCATGGCGGTTTTGATGTAGCCGGGCGCGATCGTCACCACGCCAATGCCCTGGGCGGCCAGTTCAAGTCGCAGGCTCTCGCAATACGTCACCACCGCCGACTTGGACGCGCTGTAGGCGCCCGCCCCGGGCAGGCCGCGCACACCGGCCACGCTGGCGATGCCGACCAGCCGCCCCGCCCCCGCCGCGCGCATTGGTCCGATGAAGGGCTCGAAGGTGGAGACCGTGGCCAGCAGGTTGGTGTCGACGATGGCCTTGAACACGTCGAAATCCTCGCCATGATCGGTCAGCGTGCCGGCACTGATGCCCGCGCTGGCGATGACCACGTCCACCCTGCCCTGGCAGAACGCGATGAAGTCCTGCGCCGCGGCATGCAGCGCCTGGCGGTCGCGCACGTCGACGGCATAGCAGCGGTGGACGCCAGGCAGACTGCCGGCCAGTTCCTGCAGCGCGTCCTCGCGCCGGCCCAGCAGGCCCAGCGTGGCGCCCGATGCGGCGTATTGCTGCGCCAGCGCGCGGCCCAGCCCGCTGCTGGCGCCGGTGATGAAGACGTTGACCATGTGTGCCCGTCGCTGTGTTGGCGTTGCAAAGAATTAGGGCACGCTCTCGCGTGCCCTAACGTTGACTACCGGCTTAGCCGTGCAGGGAAGCGTGAAGCTCTTGCAGCGGGTACACCTGCAGGCCGAGGCCCTGGCGCAGATACTGCATGCCTTCGACCGCGGCGCGGGCGCCGGCGATGGTCGTGAAGAAGGTCACGCGGGCGGCCAGCGCCTGGGTGCGGATGGTGCGCGAGTCGGCGATGGCGTTGCGGCGTTCTTCGACGGTGTTGATGACCAGCGAGATTTCGCCGTTCTTGACCATGTCGACGATGTGCGGACGGCCTTCGTTGACCTTGTTCACCACTTGCACCGGAATGCCGGCGGCTTCGATCTCGGCGGCCGTGCCGCGCGTGGCGACCAGCTTGAAGCCCAGGGTGTGCAGGCCGCGCGCCACTTCGACGGCGCGGGGCTTGTCCTGGTTCTTCACGCTGATGAACACCGTGCCGGATTCCGGCAGACGCACGCTGGCTGCCAGCTGCGATTTCACGAAGGCTTCGCCGAAGCTCATGCCCACGCCCATCACTTCGCCGGTCGACTTCATTTCCGGTCCAAGGATGGTGTCCACGCCCGGGAACTTCACGAACGGGAAGACGGCTTCCTTGACCGAGAAGTAAGGCGGCACGACTTCCTTCGTGATGCCTTGCGCGGCGAGAGTCTGGCCGGCCATGGCGCGCGCGGCGATCTTGGCAAGCTGCAGGCCCGTGGCCTTGGAGACGTAAGGCACCGTGCGCGAGGCGCGCGGGTTCACTTCCAGCACGTAGACGTCACCGCCCTGGATGGCGAACTGCACGTTCATCAGGCCGCTGACGTTCAGGGCCTTGGCCATCATCGTGGTCTGGCGCTTGATCTCGGCGATGACTTCCGCCGACAGCGAGTACGGCGGCAGGCTGCACGCCGAGTCGCCCGAGTGCACGCCGGCCTGCTCGATGTGTTCCATGACGCCGCCGATGAAGACGGTTTCGCCGTCGGCCAGGCAGTCCACGTCGACTTCGGTGGCGTTGTTCAGGAAGCGGTCCAGCAGCACGGGCGAGTCATTGCTGACCTTCACGGCTTCGCGCATGTAGCGCTCGAGGTCCTGCTGCTCGTGCACGATTTCCATCGCGCGGCCGCCCAGCACGTAGCTGGGACGCACGACGAGCGGATAGCCGATTTCGGCGGCGTGGGCCAGGGCCTCGCCTTCGGTGCGCGCGGTGCGGTTGGGCGGCTGACGCAGGCCAAGCTTGTTGAGCAGCTTCTGGAAGCGCTCGCGGTCTTCGGCGACGTCGATGGATTCGGGGCTGGTGCCGATGATGGGCACGCCGTTGGCTTCCAGGGCGCGCGCCAGCTTCAGCGGGGTCTGGCCGCCATACTGGACGATCATGCCGACCGGGTTTTCCTTGTGGACGATTTCCAGCACGTCTTCCAGCGTCAGCGGCTCGAAGTACAGACGGTCGGAGGTGTCGTAGTCGGTGGACACGGTTTCCGGGTTGCAGTTGACCATGATGGTCTCGTACCCGTCATCGCGCAGCGCCAGCGCGGCATGCACGCAGCAGTAGTCGAACTCGATGCCCTGGCCGATCCGGTTCGGGCCGCCGCCCAGCACCACGATCTTCTTGCGATCGGTGGGCGCGGATTCGCACTCTTCCTCGTACGTGGAGTACATGTAGGCGGTGCGGGTGGCGAATTCGGCGGCGCAGGTGTCGACGCGCTTGTAGACCGGGCGCACGTTGAGCTGGTGGCGCAGCTTGCGCACTTCGGATTCCGAGGAATCCAGCAGGAACGCAAGGCGGCGGTCCGAGAAACCGCGGCGCTTCAGTTCGAACAGCGTGGCGTAGTCCAGGTCGGCCAGCGTCTTTTGCTCGAGCGCCAGCTCGATGTCGACGATTTCCTTGATCTGCGAAAGGAACCACGGGTCGATGTGCGTGATGTTGTGCACTTCGTCCAGCGTGAAACCTTGCGCGAAGGCGTCGCCCACGTACCAGATGCGTTCCGGACCGGGTTCGCCCAGTTCGACCTGCAGCTTTTCGCGGTCGGTGGTCTTCTGGTTCAGGCCGTCGACGCCCACTTCCAGGCCACGCAGCGCCTTCTGGAACGATTCCTGGAAGGTGCGGCCGATGGCCATGACTTCACCCACGGACTTCATCTGGGTAGTCAGGCGCGCGTCGGCGGTGGGGAATTTTTCGAAGGCGAAACGCGGCACCTTGGTGACCACGTAGTCGATCGTCGGCTCGAACGAAGCGGGCGTTGCGCCGCCGGTGATTTCGTTGCGCAGCTCGTCGAGCGTGTAGCCGACGGCCAGGCGCGCGGCGACCTTGGCGATGGGGAAACCCGTGGCCTTGGAGGCCAGCGCCGACGAACGCGACACGCGCGGGTTCATCTCGATGACGATCATGCGGCCGTTCTTGGGATTGACGGCGAACTGCACGTTCGAGCCGCCCGTATCCACGCCGATCTCGCGCAACACCGCGATCGATGCGTTACGCATGATCTGGTATTCCTTGTCGGTCAGCGTCTGGGCCGGCGCGACGGTGATGGAGTCGCCCGTGTGGACGCCCATCGGATCCAGGTTTTCGATGGAGCAGACGATGATGCAGTTGTCCGCCTTGTCGCGGACCACTTCCATCTCGAATTCCTTCCAGCCGAGCAGCGATTCTTCGATCAGGAGTTCGCTGGTGGGCGAGGCTTCCAGGCCGCGGCGGCAGATGGTTTCGAATTCTTCGGCGTTGTAGGCGATACCGCCGCCCGAGCCGCCCATCGTGAAGCTGGGGCGAATGACGGCGGGAAAGCCCGAGGTGCCGACTTCGGCCGCGATGCGGCGCTGCACTTCCCAGGCCTCGTCCATGCTGTGGGCCACGCCCGACTTGGCCGATTCCAGGCCGATGTCGGTCATGGCCTGCTTGAACTTCTGGCGGTCTTCGGCCTTTTCGATGGCGTGTTCGTTGGCGCCGATGAGTTCGACGTTGTGCTTCTTGAGCACGCCGTGGTGGGCCAGGTCCAGCGCGCAGTTCAGCGCGGTCTGGCCGCCCATCGTGGGCAAGAGCGCATCGGGCTTTTCACGCTCGATGATCTTTTCGACGGCTTGCCAGGTGATGGGCTCGATGTAGGTGACGTCGGCCGTTTCCGGGTCCGTCATGATCGTGGCCGGGTTGCTGTTCACCAGGATGGTGCGGTAGCCCTCGGCCTTGAGCGCCTTGCAAGCTTGCGCGCCGGAGTAGTCGAATTCGCAGGCCTGCCCGATGATGATGGGGCCGGCGCCGATGATGAGAATGCTTTTTAGGTCTGTACGCTTGGGCATGATGCAATCTTTACTTTTGGCCGGACATCAGGCTGATGAACTTGTCGAACAGCTCGAGGATGTCGTGCGGACCCGGGCTGGCTTCGGGGTGACCCTGGAAGCAGAAGGCCGGGCGGTCGGTGAGCTCGAAGCCTTGCAGCGTGCCGTCGAACAGCGACACGTGCGTCACGCGCGCGTTGGCGGGCAGGCTGGCCGCGTCGACGCCGAAACCGTGGTTCTGGCTGGTGATGAACACGCGCTTGGACGCCAGGTCCTGCACAGGGTGGTTGGCGCCGTGATGGCCCGTCTTCATCTTGACGGTCTTGCCGCCCACCGCCAGGCCCATGATCTGGTGGCCAAGGCAGATGCCGAACACGGGCAGCTTCTTGTCCAGGAAGGCACGCGTGGCGTCGATGGCGTAGTCGCAGGGCTCGGGGTCGCCGGGGCCGTTGGACAGGAACACGCCGTCGGGATTGAGCTTGAAGACCTCTTCGGCGGAGGTCTGGGCGGGCACCAGCGTGATGCGGCAGCCGCGGTCGGCCAGCAGGCGCAGGATGTTGCTCTTCACGCCGTAGTCATAGGCGACCACGTGGAACTTGGACTGGTCGGGCGACGTGTATCCGCCTTCGAGCTGCCAGGTGCCTTGCGTCCAGCCGGTGCTTTCCTTGATGGACACGACCTTGGCCAGATCCTGGCCGGCCATGCCGGGAAAGCCGCGGGCGAGTTCAACGGCGCGCTCGGCGTCGGAACCCACGAGGATGCACGCGCCCTGGGCGCCCTTTTCGCGCAGGATGCGCGTGAGCTTGCGGGTGTCGATGCCGGAAATGGCAACGATGCCCTGCTCGTTCAGGTAGTCAGGCAAGGATTGCGTGGAACGGAAGTTCGACACGCGCGCGGGGCAGTCGCGTACCACCAGGCCGGCGGCATAGACGCGATTGGATTCCACGTCTTCGGCGTTGACGCCGGTGTTGCCGATATGCGGATAGGTCAGCGTGACGATCTGGCCGCTATAGCTGGGATCGGTGAGAATTTCCTGGTACCCGGTCATCGCGGTGTTGAACACCACTTCGGCGACGGTATGGCCAGGCGCACCGATCGACACGCCTCGAAAAATGGTACCGTCCGCCAGAGCCAGAATTGCAGGAGGGAAGCGGTTGATCCCCTCGGGAAAGAGTTGCGGCAGCACAGTAAACCCCGGTTTTAGAATCGATAATCAAACCTTCGGATTATACCTTGACCGGCCGTTTTTCCCGGAGAACCGCGCCAAATAAGGCCGAAATCGGTGTTTTCGGCTGTTTTGCCGCGTCGTTGCGCGGCATTCCATGACCGCCCTCGGCCTTGCGGCGGACAGCGGCGTGGCGGCGTCGGTGATACGCTAGCAGCACCTTCAACCCTAGCCTGCTGCGAGTCGTATAAGTCCATGCCCAGCCAACTTGACGCCCTGCGTGATCACACCACCGTTGTCGCCGATACCGGCGATTTCGAAGCCATGAAGGCGTTGCGTCCCACCGACGCGACCACCAACCCGTCCCTGATTCTGAAGGCCGTGCAGCAGGACGCCTACCGTCCGCTGCTGGAAAAGACCGCGCGCGAACACCGCGGCGCGTCCACCGCCGAGCTCATGGATCGCCTGCTGGTCGCCTTCGGCCGCGCGATTCTGGACATCGTGCCGGGCCGCGTGTCCACCGAGGTGGACGCCCGCCTGTCGTTCGACACCCGTGCCACCATCGAGCGCGCGCGCGGCCTGATCGCCCTGTACGAGGCCGCCGGCATCCCGCGCGAGCGTGTGCTGATCAAGATTGCCTCGACCTGGGAAGGCATCCAGGCCGCCCGCGTCCTGCAGTCCGAAGGCATCCGCTGCAACCTGACCCTGCTGTTCTCGCTGCCGCAGGCCGTCGCCTGCGCCGATGCGCACGTGCAGCTCATCTCCCCGTTTGTGGGCCGCATCTACGACTGGCACAAGAAATCGGCCGGGGCGTCGTGGGTCGAAGAGGACAATGCCGGCGCGCGCGATCCCGGCGTCCAATCCGTCACCAATATCTACCGTTACTACAAGCACTTCGGGATTCCCACGGAGATCATGGGCGCGAGCTTTCGCAATGTCGGGCAGATCCTTGCCTTGTCCGGCTGCGACCTGCTGACGATCAGCCCGGACCTGCTGAACAAGCTGGCCTCCACCGAGGGCGACGCCCCGGCGCAGCTTCGCGTCAGCGACGCGCGCGGCGGCATCGAACGCATCGGCGCGGATGAAGTCACGTTCCGCACCCTGCTCAATGAAGATGCGATGGCCAGCGAAAAACTGTCCGAGGGGATCCGCCTGTTTGTGGCCGATGCCATCAAGCTGGACGCCCTGATCGACGCGCAGCGAGGCTGAGCCAGCGTGGCGCGCGGCGCCCGTCCGCGCGCCCCTTTCCTACCGGTGATCGTGGGAGTGCACCTGCAGCGCTTCCAGGAACCGCGATACCATGTTGTACGCGGCGATTGTCGCCGTCAGCTCGACCACCAGTTTTTCCGACCCCATGGCCGCCCGGACGGCGTCGAACACCGCTTCGGGAACCTGCACGTGACGCGTCATGGCGTCCGTGTAGGCCAGCACCGCCCGTTCGCGTTCGCTGAACAGACCCGAGGTTTCCCACGCATCCAGCGCATCGAGCTGCGCCTGGGACACGCCTTCCTTCAATGCGATCGGCGCATGCTGGTCGGCCTCGTAGGGCGCACCGTTGATGGCCGCCACCCGCATGATGACGAGCTCGCGCAGATCGCCCGGCAACGTGCTGAGCTGCCGGATCGACGTCAGGTAGTTCAGCCAGCCGTCGGCCACGGCGGGACTGTGCAGCAGCATCTGATACAGATGCAGCACACTGCCCCGCTGCGCGACGATGCGTTCCACCAGGGGCCGCGCTTCGGGATGAGTCAAATCAGCGTAGGGCAAACGGGCCATGCGAACTCCGGATGGTTAAGGGCAGCAAATGCACACATTCTCACAATATCTTTGACATAATGGCACTACCTCCGCGCGTCCACGGTTACTCACTCGCATGAATGCGCCCACAGAATCCTACCCCCAATTCACTCTCGCCAATTGCGATAGCGAACCGATACATATACCGGGCGCCATCCAGCCGCTGGGGGCGCTGCTCGCGTTCGACATGGACGGCACGCTGCGCTACGCCAGCGAAAATGCCGCCCAGCTGCTCGACACGTGTCTGACGCTGGACCAGCCCTGCGCGCCCGAGGCGCTGCCGCCCGGCCTGGCATATTGCCTGTCCACGTGGATCGGCAACCCTGACCCCATTTTCGATCCGCTGACCATCACGCTGGATCGCGCCACGTATGACGTCATTGGCCATCGCAATGCCGACGGTCTGACCATCGTCGAACTCGAGCGCCGCGCCGACGGCGTCGGCATTGCCGCGCCCGAGCGCATCTACCGCAGCATCGAGCGCGTGCGCCGGCAGCGCGACATTCCCTCGCTTCTGGACAGCATGGTGCGCGAAGTGCAGCGCGCCACGGGCTTTGACCGGGTGATGGCGTATCGCTTCCATCCCGACGACAGCGGCGAGATCGTGGCCGAACAGCGCCGCGCCGACCTGGACGACTGGGTGGGCCGCCGTTACCCCGCCGGCGACATCCCGGCGCAGGCGCGCCGGCTCTATACGGTAAACACCCTGCGCCTGATCGCCGACGCGACCTACCACCCCGTGCGCGTGCTGAGCGGCCCGTCGCCGGAGCCGCGCGCGCTGGACATGAGCTTTTCGGTCTTGCGCAGCGTGTCGCCCATCCATCTGGAATACATGGCGAACATGGGCGTGCGGGCGTCGATGAGCCTGTCGCTGGTGATCGGCGGCCGCCTGTGGGGCATGATCGCGTGCCACCACCACACGCCGCGGGCCTTGCCGTACCCTGCCCGCCTGGCGTGCGAAGCCATGGCGCAGGTCGTTGCCGCCACCGTGTCTGGCATCGAAGCGAACGAACGGGCTGAACAATCCCGCCAGAACGCCGCGCTGGTCAGCAAGCTGGTCGAGCGCGTGTCGGCCTCTGAAAACGTGCATCAGGCGCTGTCGCAGGGCGGCGAAACGCCCGCCTCGCTGGTCCCGAACGACGCCGCGCTTTGCCTCTGGAGCAACAGCGTCACCGTGTTTGGCGGCATTGCGCCGCGCGGCGAACTGGCGGGCATTCTGAACGCGCTGGACCAGAGCGGGCAGCGCGTGGTGCACACCACCAACATCGCGCGCGATTTCCCTGAATTGCAGACCGAAATCGTCCCGTACGCGGGGCTGCTTGCCTGCAAGTTCGACCCCATGAACAATGGCTGGCTGATCTGGCTGCGCAAGGAACAGATCGAGACCCTTGTATGGGGCGGCAAGCCGGAAAAGCAGTACGCCGTCGGCAGCCTCGGCCCGCGCCTGACTCCGCGCGGCTCGTTCGAGGCGTGGCGCGAGGTCGTGCGCGGGGTCTGTCTGCCCTGGCTGCCCTCCGAACTGGAAGCCGTGGACAATCTGCGCGACGAGCTCTCACACATTTCGACCAGCCGCGCCGCCGACGTCGACCGCGCCCGCACCGCGCTGCTGGCCATGCTGGGCCACGATCTGCGCGATCCGCTGCAATCGATCTCCATGGCCGCAACGCTCTTGTCGCGCACCGATACCGGGGCGCGCATGGGCGAGCGCATCCGCTATTCCAGCGGCCGGATGCAGCGCCTGATTTCGCAGGTGCTGGACCTGTCGCGCCTGCAGGGCGGGCTGGGATTGGGCATCGAAAAGCGGCTGTGCGACCTGTCGGCATTGGTCAACGGCCTCATCGAGGAAAAGCGCCAGGCCTACCCTGGCCTGCGCATTGAAACCGATGTGCCGGACGGCCTGACGCTCATGGCCGATACCGACCGCATCGCGCAGGTGGTGACCAACCTGATGAGCAACGCGCGCCAGCACGGCGCGCCGCGTCAGCCCATTGTGGTGAACGCGTCGGCGTCCGGCGACGGTGTCACGCTCAGCGTCATCAATCATGGCGAACCGATCGCCGATGACGTGCTTGCGCATCTGTTCTCGCCCTTCAAGCCGGAGTCCGTGGGCCAGTCGCGCAACCGCACCGGCCTCGGCCTTGGCCTGTACATCGCCGAGCAGGTCGTGCGCGACCACGGCGGCGACATCTCGGTCCAATGCCGCGACGGACTCGTGATCTTCACAGTCTCGTTGCCCCGCGCCTTGCCGGAATCAACCCCCTCTTGAACCTGGGAGACATAACTTGAACGAAGTGCGCGCCATGCGCGTCCTGCTGGTGGACGACAACGAAATGGGATCGGAACTGCTGGCCGAGTTCCTGGCGCTTTCAAACCTGGAAACGCGGTGCGCCGCCACCGGCGCCGAAGCCCTGGAGCTGGTCGGCACGTTTGCGCCGGATGCCGTGCTGCTCGATATCCTGCTGCCCGACATGGACGGCTACGAGCTCGCCAAGCGCCTGCGCGAACGCGCCAATCCGCCGCGCATCTACGCGCTGAGCGGCCTGGCGCGGCACGAACGACGCGATGCCATCAATGGCATCTTCACCGGATGGATCGAAAAGCCGGCGGACCCCGACGCGCTCCTGGCCATTCTGCACGAGGCCACCTGACGGTTCTTTCATGATGCAATCCGACACCCTTGGCCGACTGGCCGTGAAGGGCGTGCAGCTCAAGGTGCTCAGCCAGATCTTTCCGGTGCTGCGCCACGAAGTCCTGGGCCCGCTGTCCAGCGCCTCTCTCGCGGCCGCCATGCTGCGCCAGGCCCCTGAAGGCGCCAGCGACGAAGCCGTGCAACAACGCTGCGAACGCCTCGCCGGCGACCTTTCCGACATGCTCGACGAAAGCGTGAACGTGGTGCGCGACCTGGAAGGATGGCTGAGCGACGGCGGCGCCAACGTGGCGTGCGGCGACCTGCTGCAGGACTGCCGCAAGCTGATGTTTTCGCACCTGCTGTTGTCGCACCACGGCATTCGCTGGCCGGAGCAAGTCGCCCACGCCGACGTGCCGCTGTTCAGCACCCGTTACCTGGTGCTGGCGTGGTTGTTGTGCCTGTTGCCGCTGGTGCCGGCCGACACCCACCTTGAACTGGATGCCTCCGAACCCGGCGTCTGGCGCGCCCGCGTCCCCGAAGGCGAAGCGGCCTCTGAACGGCCGCCCGCGTTCGACGCCCAGGAAGTCGAGCTGCTTGCGACGGCTGCGGGCTGGCGGCTGGAACGCCAGGACCGCTGCTGGTCGCTGCACCTGCCCGTTTAACCGATTCCATCGAGACTCGTCTCGTCAAGACCCTTCACTTCAAGAACGCCATGATTTCTCCCGTCCACCAGGTGCTGCGCGAGGGCACCCGCGACCGTCACGAAACGCTGGATCATGGCCTGGCGCTGGCCGACGGCGATGTGGACCGGGGCAACTATCTGGCTTATCTGCGTGCGCTTCTGGGATGGCTGGAACCGTTGGAAGAGCGGCTCTGGCAACTGGATTGGCCGCGGGAACTGCGTGCGCCGGAACGCGCCGGCAAGACCACCTGGCTGTACGAAGACCTGCAGGCGGCCGGCGATACCGCGCCCATCGTTCATTGCGCGCATCCGCCGCAGGTGGCGGCGCCCGACGCCTACGCTTTGGGCGTCGCGTACGTCGTGGAAGGTTCGCAGTTGGGCGGCCGGTTCCTGGCCAAGCGGCTGCAGGCGGCGGCGCCCGACCTGCCCCGGCGGTACCTGCGCGGCTATGAAGAAGAGGTGGGACCACTGTGGAAGGCGTTCTTGCTGTATCTGGACAGCGAGGCTGGCGCGCGGGACCGCGAGGCGCAAGCGCTGCAAGGCGCCCGTGACGCGTTTGACAGCCTGACCGGCTGGCTGCGCAGCCAGGGTGCGCTGCGGGCCTGAGCCCGGCAGCGCACCGGCAAGGCATCTATAGCTTTTCGGTTTCGCCCGACTTGGGCTGCCACTTCATCAGGCGCTTTTCGCCGACCCCGACGATAGTGTCCAGGATCAGGGCAAAGGCCGTCAGCACGATGATGCCGGCAAACACGGTGTTCACGTCGAACGTGCCCTCGGCCTGCAGGATCAGGTAGCCCACGCCGCTTGCCGACCCGAGGTATTCGCCCACGACCGCGCCCACGAAAGCAAGCCCCACCGACGTATGCAGGCTGGAGAACACCCAGCTTGTGGCCGACGGCAGATACACATGGCGCAGCAACTGGCGCTTGCGCGCCCCCAGCATGCGGGCGTTGTCCAGCAAGGTGGGACTGACTTCGCGCACGCCCTGGTAGACGTTGAAGAACACGATGAAGAACACCAGCGTCACGGCCAACGCCACCTTGGACCAGATGCCCAGGCCGAACCACATGCCGAAAATGGGTGCCAGGATGACGCGCGGCATCGAGTTGGCCGCCTTGATGTACGGGTCGAGGATGGCACTGGCGCGCGGCGACAGCCCCAGCCACAGACCAAAGCCCAGACCCGCGATCGTGCCGATGAAAAACGCCAGCACCGTCTCGGTCAGCGTGACGGCCAAGTGGGTGTAGATGTCGGCATTGGTGACGAACCACGCCCAGATCCGCCCCCAGACCTTCAGCGGCTCGCCAAAGAAGAAGGCGACCTTGGGATCGCGCGACGCGAAATGCCAGACGGCCAGGATGATGACGAGAAGCAGCAATTGCCAGATGCGCAGGCTGCCGGAACCGGATTTATTCAGTTTGGGCATGGTTCAGGCTCGCTTCTGTTGGGCATAGCCCTTGAGCACTTCCTCGCGCAGCACACCCCAGATGGCGGCATGCAGCTCGACGAAACGCGGGTCGATGCGCACTTCAGCCACATCGCGAGGACGCGGCAGATCGATGGCAAATTCTCCGATGGGATGGGTGCCCGGACCGGCCGACAGCACGATCACGCGATCGCTCATGGCGATGGCTTCGTCCAGGTCATGGGTGATGAACAGCACCGCCTTGCGCTTGGCCATCCACAGATCCAGGACCTCGTTCTCCATGAGCTGGCGCGTCTGGATGTCCAGCGCGGAGAACGGTTCATCCATGAGGATGATGTCCGGGTCGCGGATCAGCGTCTGCGCCAGCATGGCGCGCTTGCGCATGCCGCCCGACATCTGGTGCGGGTAGCGGCCCTCGAAGCCGCCCAGGCCGACGCGGCGCATCCATTCGCGTCCGCGATCCAGCGCTTCGGATCGGGCCACGCCGGCGAACTCCAGGCCGGCGATGACGTTGTCCAGCGCGCTGCGCCAGGGCAACAGCGCCTCGCCCTGGAACATGTAGCCGGCGCGTTCGTTGATGCCGACAAGGGGCTGGCCGAATACCTTCACCTGCCCCGACGACGGCGCCAATAAACCGGCGCTGACGTTGAGCAGCGTGGACTTGCCGCAACCGGTCGGGCCCACCACGGACACGAACTCACCTGGCGCAATGGCCAGGGTCGTGTCGCTGACCGCGGTGTAACGCTGCGACCGGTCGTCACGCGAGACAAAGGTGCAACTTATGTTTTCCAGCGACAGTGCAGCTTCAGCCATTGGCATACTTCTCGTTGGCGCGGCGCGCGAAATCGTTGGTCCATACCTTCGACGGATCGACCTTCGCGCTGTCGAAGTCAGTCTGATAGGCGGCCAGCGCCTTGAGCGCGGTGGCCGCGCCATCTTCCGGAATCATGCCGTCAGGCGACAGGCCTTCCATGCTCTTGCCGAGCGCGGCCTTGTACACGGCCGGATCGCCGAGCAGATAGGTTTCCGGCACGACCTTGGCGATTTCGTCGGGGCCGGCCTTCTGGACCCACTTGTCGGCGCGCACGATTGCGTTGGTCAGCGCCTGGACAGTGTTGGGGTTGGCGTCGATGAACGCCTGCGGCGCGTACAGGCAACCGGCCGGCATGTTGCCGCCGAAAATTTCCTGCGTGTCCTTGAGCGTGCGCGTGTCGACGATGATCTGGATCTCGCCGGGCATTTCCAGCATCGAGACCACCGGGTCCGTGTTGGAGATGGCGTCGATCTGGCCGCTGCGAACGGCGGTCACGGCGCCCGCGCCGGCGCCCACGCCGATGAAGGAAACGTCCGAGGCCTTCAGTCCATGTTTGGCCAGGAAGAAGCTGACGACCATGTTGGTGGACGAACCCGGCGCGGTCACGCCGATCTTCTTGCCCTTCAGGTCGGCCGGGCCCTTGTAGCCCGGGATGTTCTTCTTGGACACGCCCACGCCGATCATCGGCGCGCGGCCTTGCAGCACGAAGGCGCGATAGGCCTGGCCCTTGGAATGCATGGACAGCGTGTGCTCGAAGGCGCCCGAGACCACGTCGGCGCTGCCGCCCACCACGGCCTGCAAGGCCTTGGAGCCGCCGGCGAAGTCGGCGATGCTGACGTCCAGCCCTTCGTCCTTGAAGTAGCCGCGCACCTCGGCAATCGTCAGCGGGAGGTAGTAGATCAGCGGCTTGCCGCCGACTGCGATCTGAACCTTGGTCTTTTCGAGTTTCTGCGCGCGCACGATGGCAGGGGCCATGCCCATGACGCCGGCAGCGCCGGCCATCTTGAGCAGTTCACGGCGGGTGACTGTCATTGGTTTGTCTCCTGGTTGTCGGATTTTCCGATAGCGCCGGTCTTCGCCAGCTCGTCGATAGCCGCTGAATCATACCCCAGCGATTTCAGGACTTCCTCGGTATGTTCCCCTAATTTCGGGCCTACCCAGCGCGTCTGGCCGGGCGTTTCCGAGAGCTTGGGAACCACGCCGGGCAGCTTGACGGGGCTGCCGTCGGCAAGGCGATGCTGCTCGATCATGCGGCGCGCAAGGAACTGCGGGTCGCTGAACATATCGGCCACGCTGTAGATCTTGCCGACCGGCACGTCGGCGCGCTTGAGCGCCTCAAGTGCCGATTCGATGCCGCGTCCGTCGCACCATTGCTGGATGGCCCCGTCGATCTCCTGGACACGCCGCGCGCGACCATCGTTGCGCACCAGGTCCGGATCCTCGGCCAGATCGTCGCGGCCGATGGCCCGCATCAGGCGATGAAAGATCGCGTCGCCATTGCCGGCGATGACGATGTTCTGGCCGTCGCGGGTGGTATAGGTGTTGGACGGCACGATGCCGGGCAGCGCGCCGCCCGTGCGCTCGCGCACCACGCCGGCCACGTCGTATTCGGGGACCAGGCTTTCCATCATGTTGAACACGGCTTCGTACAGGGCCACGTCAACCATCTGGCCCTGCCCTGCCTGGCATTCATCGCCCGTCTTGCCGTTCCAGCGGCCGCCGGTGGCGTCGCGATGGCGCAGCGCCATCATCGCGCCGATCACGCCATGCAGCGCCGCGATGGAGTCGCCGATGGAGATGCCCACGCGCAGCGGCGGACGGTCCGGGTGGCCGGACACGTAGCGCAGGCCGCCCATCGATTCGCCGATGGCGCCAAAGCCGGGCTGATCCTTCATGGGACCGGTCTGCCCATAGCCGGACAGGCGGACCATGATGAGGGCGGGATTGATGGCTCGTAGCTGTTCGTAGCCTAGCCCCCACTTTTCCAGGACGCCGGGGCGGTAGTTTTCGACCACCACATCGGCGTCCAGCGCCAGCTTGCGGGCGATCTCCTGGGCGCGGGGGTCTTTCAGGTTGAGCGCGATGGATTGCTTGTTGCGGGCCTGCACCGTCCACCACAAGGAATTGCCCTCGTGCAGATGGCGCCAGCTGCGGATGGGATCGCCGCCGCCCGTGCCGTCAGGCCCGTGCGGGGTTTCCACCTTGATGACGTCGGCGCCGAATTCGCCGAAGATGCGCGCGGCGAACGGGCCGGCGATAAGCGTGCCGAGTTCCAGGACTTTGAGTCCGGTCAGCGCTGACATGGTTTGTCTTCCTCACATTGGTTGCCCTGCCGATGCGTTGCCGGCGGGCGTTCTGGTACCGCGAGCGTCAGGTGGTCTTGCGCTCCATCAGGGCCCAGGCGATGGTGCCGGCGTCGACGTATTCGAGCTCGCTGCCGGCCGGCACACCACGCGCCAGGCGCGTGACCCGCAGGCCGCGCTCGCCAAGCGCCTCGCCCAGGAAGTGCGCGGTGGTCTCGCCTTCGGCCGTGAAGTTGGTGGCCAGGATGACCTCCTGCACCACGCCGTCGGTGGCGCGTTTGATCACGCGGTCGAAATCCAGCTCGCGCGGGCCGATGCCTTCCAGCGGCGCGACGCGGCCCATGAGCACGTAGTACAGGCCGCGATAGCCGTGACTGGACTCGATCATGTTCTGGTCGGCCGGCGTTTCCACGATGCACAGCAGCGAGGGATCACGCTTGGCGTTGGAGCAGGTCGCGCAGACCTCGTCTTCGGAAAAGCTATTGCAGCGCGCGCAGTGCTTCAGATCCCGCACCGCGCCGGCAAGCGCCCGCCCCAGCATATCCGCGCCTTGCGGATCATGCTGCAACAGGTGGTAGGCCATGCGTCTGGCCGATCGCACGCCCACGCCGGGCAGGCGACGCAGCGCTTCAATCAGCGAGACCAGCGGCTCGGGTTCAGGCAGTAAGGGATCCATTGCAGCCTATGGCAGCGGCTATCAGAACGGCAGCTTCATGCCCGGGGGCAGCGGCATGCCGGCGGTCACCGACGCCATCTTCTCCTGGGAGGTGGCTTCGGCCTTGCGCAGCGCGTCGTTGAACGCGGCGGCGACCAGGTCTTCCAGCATGTCCTTGTCGTCGGCCAGCAGCGACGGATCGATCTCGACGCGCTTGACGTCGTGACGGCAGGTCATCGTGACCTTCACCAGGCCGCCGCCCGAGGCGCCTTCGACCTGGATGTCGGCCAGCGCGTCCTGCGCCTTCTTCATGTTTTCCTGCATCTGCTGCGCTTGGCGCATCAGGCCGGCGAGTTGTCCTTTCATCATGATGGGAGCTTCCTTGAACGAGGGGAATGAGGTTGGCCGCCGTCAGGCGGCGGCCGATGAATCAACGTGGCGGATCGAGCCAGGCACGACATGGCCTCCGAAATCCGCCAACAGCGCTTGCACAAAGGGATCGTCGGCCACGGCGTTTTCGGCCGCCAGCTGGCGCGCCGCGCTCTCGGCCTGCGCCACGGCATACGCCGTGGCATCGCCGGTGACGCCGACCCGCACGTCCAGCCGGATGCCCTGCCCGAAATGTTCGCACAGGACGGTCTGCAGCCGCACGCGGCTTTCGCTTTCGGCCAGGGTCTTGACGGCCACGCGCAGGATGATGGCATCGCCCTGCACACCGGCCCATTCGCTCTGGCGCGCCAGTTCCGAGGCCAGGCCGGTCACCGGCAGCCGTGCGGCCAGTTCGGGCCAGGACGCCGCGTCCATGTCTGCCAGGCGCGGCGCGCGCGATTGGCGCTTGCGTGCGGGCGCGGGGCCATCGCGGCGGGCGGCGGTCGGTGCGGGTGCGGGCGACGGCGCCGTGGCCAGCGTTTCAAAATCGTCGTCGGGGTCGGACGTGAAGCCGCTGTCAGGCATGAACCCGCCTTCGGCTTCGAAAGGAATTTCTTCATCGACCCACGCCGGAGGACCGTCGGCATCGTCCACGGCCGGGGCGATCGCCGCCGCAGCGGGCGTCACGGCCAGGGCGGCGGAATTTTGCGCTTTGGCGGAGGCCGGGTTCGGCGAAGCGGCGTCGGCGGGGAGGTCTTCCCAAGGCGGGACACTGTTGGGATCCGCGGATTGCGGGGCGGACGCGGCGGACGATTGCGCCGGCGCCGCTGCGGCCGGCGGGGCCGGTTGCGCGGGGGCTGCCGCATCGTTTGCCGAGGATGCCGAGGCGGTATGGGCGGCGTCGGGCGAGGACGCGGAGCCGTTTGCCGGCGTGGCGGCGGCTGCGCCATCGAATGGTGCGCTGGCGTTGGCGGCCGGGGCGCCGGGCATTGCCGTGTGGGCTGTGCTCGCGCCGGTCGTCACCGGATCGGCTGTCGGCGCGGCGGCGCCGTTGGGTACTGAGGTGAAGGCAGCGTCAGTGGCTGCCCCATTGGCAGTGGCCGACGCGTTTCCAGCCGGAGCATCGTCCGCTGCCGCATTGTAAGCCGGCGCGGAAGCTGCCGTGGGGCCGGACGGGCCGGCGTCGGGTCTAGCGGCAATGGGTTGCCCGGCGGCTGCAGGCTGAGCCGCTGCCGAAGGAGAGTCTGCCGAAGGAGCGTCTGCCGCCTGCGCGGATGCCGGCACAGCGGCGGTCGACACCGCGGCGGTCGATACCGCCGGAGTCGACACAGCCGCCGTCGACGAAGCGGCCGTTGACGCAGCAGCTGGGTGAGAAGCGCCGGCCTCGGCGCCCGTGGGCGCGGCGATGGCCGCAGATGCGGCGGGCGCTGCCGTCTGGCGGGCGGGTGCGGCGGGCGCTTCCAGCGCCGTCTGCGGGCCAGCATCGCCATTGAGCGCCAGCATGCGCAGGCACGCCATGATGAAGCCTGCGTATTCGTCAGGCGCCAGCGTCAATTCGCCGCGGCTGTGCACCGCGACGGAATAGAAGAGTTGCACGGCGTCCGGATGGAGCGCCTGCGCCAGACGGGCGATGTCGGCGGCCAGCGGATCTTCGGCGGCGGTGACGCCGGTGACACGCTGCTCGATCGCGACGCGCGACAGCAGCACGGCCAAGTCGGCCAGCGCGCCGGCATACGACAGCCCGCGGATCGCGAGTTCATCGGCCACGGCCAGCACGCCCTTGGCGTCGCCCGAGGACAAGGCGTCGAGCAGGCGGACGAGATGGCGCTGGTCGATGGTGCCGAGCATGCCGCGCACGGCGTCCTCGGTCAGGTTGCCCGCGCTGTAGGCAATGGCCTGGTCGGTGAGCGACAAGGCGTCGCGCATCGAACCCGACGCGGCCTGCCCGATCAGCCGCAGGGCCGGGATCTCAAAGCCCACGTCTTCCTGGCCAAGCACGGCCTGCAAATGGCCGACGATGGAGTCGGCCGGCATCTGCTTCAGATTGAATTGCAGGCAGCGCGACAAAACCGTCACCGGAATCTTCTGCGGATCGGTGGTGGCCAGGATGAACTTGACGTGCGGGGGCGGCTCTTCCAGCGTCTTGAGCATGGCGTTGAACGCGTGCCCGGTCAGCATGTGGACTTCGTCGATCATGTAGACCTTGAAGCGTCCCGCGCCGGGCGCATAGACCGCCTGCTCCAGGAGCTGCGTCATTTCCTCGACACCGCGGTTGGACGCGGCGTCCAGCTCAAGGTAGTCGACGAAGCGGCCGGCATCGATCTCGGTGCAGGCGCGGCAGACGCCACAAGGCTTGGAGGTGATGCCGGTTTCGCAGTTGAGCGATTTGGCCAGGATGCGCGAGAGCGTGGTCTTGCCAACGCCCCGGGTTCCGGTGAACAGCCAGGCGTGATGCAGGCGTTGCGTGTCGAGCGCATGGGTGAGCGCGCGCACCACGTGATCCTGTCCCACCAGGGTATCGAACGATCGCGGCCGCCACTTGCGGGCCAATACCAGATAAGTCATGGTTGGATTGTAGAGCCTGATTGTTGAACCCGTTGATCGAGCGGGCTGGAATGCAAAGGGGACGGGCTTATTCCCGTGGAACGAATCCTTGGAAAATAACCCCGTCCCCTGTGAAAGCGATGTAGCAAACGCTACTGCCTTGAAGAATCCGGTTGGCGAGCCTTACTCCGGCACTGACCCTAAACGACTATGGCTGCTTCGTTCCCGACCTGACCAGGTTCACCGTCGAACCATGCGAAGGGGCCCGCCAGCCGAGATTCTAGCAGAGCTGCGCTTCGCGCGCTCGCTCGAATCTCGGCTGGCGGGCCCCGAGGGGCAATATGTGGGCCCCCTCCCCGGCCCTCCCCCCGAGGGGGAGGGGGTGGGGGCTTTGCTTCGCTTGCCCCTTCGGCTCGCTTCGCTTTGCCTTGCTTGGCTGCTTTGCATGGGGCACTTTCTTGGCGCGGGGGCGTTGCTTCGCTTGCCCTTTTGGCTCGCTTCGCTTTGTCTTGCTTTCTATGCGGGGCTGCTTTTGACGGAGGCGTTGCTTCGCTTGCCCCTTTTACTCGCTTCGCGTGGTTGCCTCGACTGCCGCAGTTCCTTTTTGCTTGGCGCGTTACTTCGCTCGCCGTTGTGCTTGCCCTGTTGCGCGTTACTCCAGCAGATCTATCCACGCCTTTGCGCGTGGGAAGTACAACGCGGCTCGGGCGCTGCGGCCGTCCAGGGCGGTGACTTGCGTGCAGTAGCGCTGCAATTGTTCGCCGTGGCGTTGGCGCATGCGGATTGCGAAGGCGGCGGGGGATTCTCCGGGGTGGGGGCGGCCGGTTTTGTAGTCGACGATCAGCCAGCCGTCTTCGGTGCTGAGCGCCAGGTCGATGACCGAGACTTTTCCGGCCGCGTCGATGAGGGGCCATTCGCGGCGGGCGCCGGATTGGGATAGGAGCCAGAGGCCGCGTTCGTCTGCCAGGGTGGCTTGCAGCGTTTCCAGGACGGCCTCGGCGGCGGCGTCTGCCTGGCTGGCGGGGATGCCGGCTCGGGTGAGTTGGCGGCGCATGGCGGGCAGGCGGGGCGTGAGGGCCTCGGGGGGCCAGGCTTGTATGCCGTCCTGGCCGATGCGGGCCAGCCAGGCGTGGGCCAAGGTGCCGATGGCGGCGTCGTAGCCGGCTTCGAGTTGCCAGGCGGGATGTTCGGCGGCTTCGCCCCAGGCGCCTCGGGTGGCCGTGGCGAAGCCGGCGCTCATGGTGATGCTGGATTGGCGTTGCAGTTGCGCGAGGCCAGCGTTGTCGATGCGTCGCAGGGGTTCGCCTTGCCATTCGGGGGCGTCGGTTTCTTCTTGCACCGTTTCGCCATTCAGCGAAGGTGGAATGGGCGGGGTCAGGCACGGCCACAGGCGGCCCAGCAGGCTGGCTGCGGGCGGGGTCTTGATTTGGCCAGAGGCTTCGTCGATCGATACGTGTCCGACCAGATGCAGACGTTTGCGGGCGCGGGTGGCGGCGACGTAGAGGAGACGGTCTATTTCGTAGGAGGCGCGGCGGGCTTCGCGGGCGCCCAGGTAGCGCGAGACCGGGTCTGCTTCTGTTTCGGCGCGAGGCTTGACCGGGCCGAAGAGGACGCGGCCGCCGCTTTGTTCGAAGCGCACCAGGGGAGCCTGATCGCCGCGCGGCGCGCGGTGCAGGGCGTACAGGATCACGGTTTCGAACTGCAGGCCCTTGGACTTGTGCATGGTCATGATCTCGACCGCGCCTTCGTCTTCATCCGCGGCGTCGGGCGCGGCGAAGAGTCGGGAGATGCCGGCGTCCAAGGCGGCCACGTCGATGTTGCCGTGCGGGGCAAGGCGTTCGACCAGTTGGAACAGGCTTTCGGCGTCGTTGGCGACCGACAGGCCGGCGTACAAGCCGGGGCCGCCCAGGCGGCGCCACAGCGATTCCACCCACGCGGCGAACGGGATGGCGCCCGATGCGTTGCGTTTGTCCAGGAGGACCGACGCGACTTGGCGCAGGCGCGCGAATTCGTCGGGGCTGAGTATTGCTTGCGCCGAGGGGGCTTGCGGTTCTGGGGCGGGTGCGTCAAAGAGCGAGCCTTGCGGGCCGGATGCCTCGGGCGCTGCCGTTGCAATGGGCTGCGGGGCGATGCGCAAGGCGCGTTCCAGCAGCACGGGCACCGGCGTGATGTGGTCGTCGCCAAAGAGCCGCTGCAACGAGGTGAGCGTCAAGCCGCAGTAGGGCGCGCGCAGCACGGACAGCCAAGCGAGGCGGTCGGCCGGATGCGACACGGCGCGCACGAGTTGCACCAGGTCGGCCACCACCGGCCGCAGCGCCAGCGGCACCAGGTCGACGGCGCGCGAGCGTATGCCTTCCTGTGCGAGCCGGCGCGTGAGGTTGCCCAGGTGACTGCGGGCGCGCACGAGAATCGCGACGGGGTGCTTGGCGCCCTTGTGATCGATCAGCGCCTGGCGCACCAGTCCCACGGCAATGTCTTCGGCCTGTTCTTCGGCGGGTGGCGCGCCCTCGCGCGACCACGCCGGATGAAAGCGCACTGCGGGGTCGGGCAGCGCCGGGTGGAAGGCCGTGGACGGGCTGTACGCGATGGCGCCGGCGGCGGCGTCGCTACGCCGGGGCAGCAGGTCGACGAACGACTGGTTCACCCAGTCGACAATGCCGGCCTGCGAACGGAAATTGTCCGTGAGGTTCAGGAAGTCGGGCTTGACCTCGCCCACGCCGATGTCGGCGACTTCGAGAAACAGGCCGACCTCTGCCTTGCGGAAGCGGTAGATCGACTGCATGGGATCGCCCACGAGGAACAGGCTGCGGCCATCGCCGGACTGCCAGCCTGCCGTGAGGGTGCGCAGCAAGTCGAGCTGCGTCTGGCTGGTGTCCTGGAATTCGTCGATGAGCAGATGCCGGATCGAGGCGTCAAGTTTGAGCAGCAGTTCGCCCGGGTCGTCGGCACTACCCAGCGCGGCCGCGGCCCGCTGGGCGATCTCGATGAAGTCGACCTCGCCTTTTTCGGCAAAGCGCAGCCGCAACTGCGCCACGGCCAGGGCAAGCGTCATGAGCTGCGCGCCCAGCACTTCCCATTGGGCATCGGTGAAATGCGGCGCCGGAATATCGCGCACGGCGTGCAAGCGGCGCACCCAGGCGGCTTGCGCGTCGGCGCCTTCCAGCCAGGCGACGAAGGGTTCCTTGTGCGCGCACTTGGCCGGGAACCCCAGGTTCTTGTTGACGGTCTTGCGCAGGGAGCCGGTGCTGGTCAGCAGCAGGTGCGCGACGGCGCGCCAGGCATCCAGCAGTTCGGCGTCGGGTTGCAGTGCTTCGGTCCAGTCCAGCAACGCAGCCAGCTTGTTGTCGTCTTCGCCATCCTGCAGGTGCGCGGCGGCCAGGCGCGCCGGGCCGCAAAGCGATTCGGACCAGCCGTAGGGCATGGCGGCGCACAAGGCATCGAGGTCTTCGCCGATGGCCTCGGCCAACATGGCCTCCATGGCCTCGCGGTCGGAGCCGTGGCGCAGCAGCGGCAGCCATTGATCGCGCTGGCCCAGCATGTCGGCGATGGCGTCCTTGGCGGCCTGGACGTCGACGTCCAGGTGGCGCAGCAAAATGCGCACGGCCTCGTAGTCGTCCGCGAGATCCAGCGTGGCGCGCGCGGCGGCCTCGTAGTGCGAGCGCGCATCGTCCGTGATGTCCGGCATGCCGCCCAGCTCCGACAGCCACGGCATGCTGCGCACCAGCCCCGCGCAGAACGAGTCGATGGTGCGGATGGCGAGACGCGCGGGATGCTCGAGCAGATGCCAGCCCTGTTCGGCATTGCGCGCCAGCGCCGCGCGGGCGAGGTCCCAGCTGCGGCGTTCGTGCGCGGCCTCGGGGGGCGCATCCAGGCCGCGCCGCAGCTTGCTCAGCACGCGGGCGTGCATCTCGGACGCGGCCTTGCGCGTGAAGGTGATGGCGACGATTTCTTCGGGCCGGTTCACCGTGGCCAGCAAGGCCAGGATGCGGTCGGTGAGGAGTTCGGTCTTGCCTGAGCCTGCGGGCGCCTGGACGAGGAAGGACCGCGCGGGGTCAAGCGCCGCCGCGCGAGCGGCGTGGTCATGCGGAAGGCGATCGGGTTCGGCCATGTTCATGCGTCCTCGTCGTCAAGATGCAAGCGCAGGAACGGCAAGGCATCGCAGTATTTCAGATCGTCGCGCCGGTAGGCGACGTTGGCCGCGTACCCCGCCACGTATTCGTCGGCCAGGGATTCGATCGCCACACGCCAGCGTTGGCGGATCTCGGGCCAGGACAGGCCGTCGAAGTATTTGCTTTCGCTGGCAAGCGTGACGCCGGGCATGCCCAGGTCTTCGTCGGCCAATCCTTGCGCGGCGACCTGCCGCGCGTGGATCTGCGCCAGCACCAGACCCGCGGCTTCGCCGCCGGCCGCGTCGGCCAGCACCGATGCATAGAACGGCAACTGAACGTTCACGGGACGGCTGCGGGACCAGTCGGGCTCGGGCTTGGCCGCCGCCACGCCGGTTTTGTAGTCGACGATGACGTTACGGCCGTCGGGAAGGCGATCGATGCGGTCCAACCGCAGCTTCAGGTTCAGCGCACCACGCTGCCACTGATGATTTTTTTCGACCTGCGCCACCGCGAACGGCAGGCGCTGCGCTTCGAGGTCGAGCCATGAGGCCAGCACGGCCTGGGCGCGCTGGCATTCCAGCGCGCGCAAGGCTGGCGCGTATTCCTTGAGTTCTTCGTCGGCGGCCTGCGCCACGGCCTGCTCCAGTAACGCCGGCAGACGGCCAGCCGAAAGCTGCTCGTGCAGCGCGTCCTGGTCGGGCATCATGCCCCACACCACTTCAAGCGCCTTGTGCAGGAACTGGCCACGCACGTTGACGGTGGCGGCGTCGGCATAGGGCGCGAGCTCCCGGCCGCCGAGGCGATGGCGCACGAACGCCCAAAGCGGATTGCGCGCCTGCGTGTCCAGCACATCCAGCCCGCCCCCGCCGCGATTGCCGGCCGCCAATGGAGGCCCCTGCGAATCGTCGAGCGATTCCTGCGGCAAGACGGCCTGCGCCTCGGTGCGCGCAGGAGTCCACTCGGTAAGGGAGAGCGCCGCGATCAGTGGCGAAGGACGCAGCTCGCGCTCGCCGTCCATGTGGGCGTGGCTGACGATGATGTCGGGCGCGCAGCGGCACAGCGCGGCAAACATGCCTTCGGCCCATTCGCGTTCGCGCTCGGGCGTGGCGCGCGGCGCCCGGGCCTGGCGCAGCACGGCAAGCGGCAGCAGCGGGTTCGGTTTGGGCGAAGCGGGCAACACGTCGTCTGTCAGGCCCAGCAGCCAGACGCCATCCCAGTAACCGCCTTCGGCTTCCAGCAACCCAAGGACGTCCAGCCGCGCGAGCGGATCGCGCTGCGGCTGGAACGAGGAGGACCGCGCCACGCTTTCCAGCAGGTTCACGGCGGCCACGCCACCAAGGCGGCCCGCGGCCGGCGCCAGCGCCGAAAAGCTGCCGAGCGCATCGCCCAGCGCGCCCATGACCTGATAACCCACGCTGTCGAGCGGGGCATCGCCGGGAAAGCCCAGTGCCGTCAAGGCGGCCTTCATGCGCAGCATCCAGACGTCGCACGTGGCCTGGCGGCCGCCTTGCGTCCAGATTTCGGTGGCGTGGTTCCAGGCCTGCGCCAACGCCGGCAGATCGGCAAGCAACTTGCGCCATGCTTGCGGGGCGACATGTAATTGCCCCTGGCGCCGCCAGCGCGCGTCGATGGCGGCAAGCCGCGCGCGGTCGCGCACGTCGCCGGCGCAATGGCCTGCAAGCAACGCGGCGCCCAGGACGCCCACGCCGCAGCCCTTGCCCTGCGCGCATTCGGCCAGCGCCCGCAGCCAGGCCAGCGCGGCGCGGGCCATGGGCCATTCGTCGAGCGGCCGGCCCACGGCAACGTTGAACGCAAACGCTGGCGCGCCGTCGCGCCCGGCCAGCGCCTGGCTGAGGACGCGGCGCGCGAAGGGGGACTCGGCTTCCAGTTGCGGCGACACGATGGCATAACGCCCGGCGGGATCGGCCTTCAAACGGCTGGCCGCCCAGTCGGCGGCGGCGCGCCATTCGGCGCCCTGATCCGCGGCCTCGAAGCGCTGCGCCACTACCGCCACACGCTGGGTATCGCGCCATTGCGCCACGCACGTGCCCTGGGCCTCGAATGCGTGCAGCAGGCGCTGAAAGCGGGGCGAGATGTCGGTAAACCCGGCAAGCACCAGTTGCCGCGGCGTGGCAAGGCGTCCGGCTTCGAGGGCGCGCACGACGCGCGCGTAACCCTGGTTGGCGTCTTCGGCATCGATGCCGGCCAGCGTGTGGCGATAGCGCTCGCGCCAGCGCGCAAAGCCGCGGTATTCGTCGGTGTCCGCGCCGGACGGCACCTGCAGCGCCCATTCGTCCATGAGCAGGTCCGCATCCATGGAAAGCCGCGCCGCCTGACTGGCATCCAGCAGGACGCGCTCGGCTTCTTCGAGGCGGATGGCTTCGGTCCAGACGAGCTGCGTGGCAAAACTGTCCAGCCGGTAGGCGGGCACGTCTTCGTCGGATTCGAATGCGAGTTCGTTGGCGGACTCAGCGAGCCACGCGGACAGCGGCAGGATGCGCGGCAGCTCGCTGACCTGGCGTTCCTGGCGCAGCAATCCGGCGAGCTCTAGCGTGAGGCGGCGCGACAGGCGGTTGTTCACCGTGAGCACGAGTGTGTCTGCCGCGGGCAGACTGGCGATGTCCGGCAACGAGAGATCGGAGTAGGAAGGCGCTGCGTCCTGCATGGTCATCCAAGGGCGCGCGCGGCGGGCCGCCGCGCGACGAAGAGCAATGAAAAAGGCGGAGAAAATCTCCGCCGTAGGATACCGCGAGGCGGCCGCCGCGACGCGCCGGTTGCGGTAAGCCGAGCCCTGTCAAAACCCGCAGAGTGCGGCCAGGTTTTCCCAGTGAATCTGCATCTCGGGCGTGGTGTATCCCCAGAACGCCAGCCCCAGCACCGCGGCCAGCGCCAGCACGCCCACCGCTCGCCAGCCTTTGCGGCGACGGGTTTGGGAATGCGGTCCGAGGGTCATTGCGGGGCTCCGGCAGGTCGCGGTCAGGCCGTGGCGGGCTGCGCCGGCGCGACCGGCTGCTCGCGCACGGGCAGGCAGAGCAGCGCCGCGATGACGGCCAGCGCCACGCCCAGCCACCAGACCAGATCGTAGCTGCCGGTCTTGGCATACGCGTATCCGCCCAGCCACACGCCAATGAAACTGCCCAACTGATGGCCGAGAAACACGATGCCCGAGAGCGTGGCCGCATAACGCAAGCCGTAGATCTGGCCAATGAGCCCTTGCGTCAACGGCACCGTACCCAGCCAGAACAATCCCATCCAAGCCGCGAAGGCATAGAGCACCCACGGCGTCAGCGGCACCGACAGCAGCAACAGGATGCCGAACGCGCGCATGAAGTACACCACCGCCAGCAGCCGCTTCTTGCTGTATTTGCCGCCCAGCTTGCCGGCGTAGAACGAACCCAGGACGTTGAACAGGCCGATGAGCGCGATCGCGGTGGCGCCCTGCCCGGCCGTCAGCCCGCCGTCGGTCACATAGGCCGGCAAGTGCAGCGTGATGAACGCGGTGTGAAAGCCGCAGACGAAGTAGCTCCAGAACAGGAAGTGGAACGACGGATGGCGCACGGCCTGCTTGATGGCGGTGCCCAGCGACTGATGCGGACCTGCGTGCGCTTGGGGGCGGCCGCGCAGGAAATACGCCAAAGGCGCGCCGCAAGCCACGAACAGCGACAGCACCCAGAGCGCGCCCGTCCAGTCCAGCCCGCTGATGAGCAGCTGCCCGGTCGGCACCACGGCAAACTGGCCGAGCGACCCGCCCGCGCTGGCGATGCCCATCGCCGTGCTGCGGTAGGCGGGCGGCACGGCGCGCGCGACGACGGGTAGGATGACGGGGAACGTGGTGCCCGCCTGTCCCAGTCCGACCAGCACGCCGGCGGTCAGGTAAAGCGTGGCCTCGTCGGTGGCAAAGCGCGTGCCGATCAGGCCCAGCATGTACAGCACGGCGCCCAGCGCAATGGTGCGGCCAGAGCCGTAACGGTCGGCCAGCATGCCCATGAAGATACAGGCGACGCCCCACACGAGGTTCTGCAGGGCAAACGCCATCGAAAATACTTCACGGCTCCAGCCGTGCGTCAGGCCCATCGGCTGCATGAACAGGCCGAAGGTGGCGCGCACCCCCATGGCAAGCAGCACGACCAGGGTGCCCAAGACAATGGTGCGTGCGGAAATCGTATCGGTTTGGCTAGACATGAAACCCGTGTCTGGTTGTTTTTTGGGTTTGCGCCCCCTCCTCGGGGCGGCCCCACGCAGCGGTGGGACGCGAACATCATATACAAGTCGGCATGCGGGTCCGTGAATACCCGCGTTGCCGCAACAAGCTTCCCCCGAGAGGCCATCCCGGGCGAGCGCCCGGCGCGGTGATTTGGGCGTTGCCGCGCCTGCTGATAGACTTGCGTCCTGCTTCGAAGCCCGCGTCTGCAGTGCTAAACTTCGGCTCGCAAGTTCCGCAGCAATTTCAAGGCCTTAGTGCGAAGTGCCCCCAGTTCTGGCGGCCCTTTTCCGTCGATGGCGACGGCACTGCCTTGCGCCCCCCTCCTCGCTCGCCGTAGTTAAATGGATATAACCGGCCCCTCCTAAGGGTCAATTGGTGGTTCGATTCCACCCGGCGAGGCCAGCTTCGGCCTCGGCTGCGCGCGCAGATTCTTCTCAAAAAAGTCCACCTGTTCAGCCAGATGAGGGTTAATCCGGGCTACGCTCTTGCGCGCCGCGCGGTTAGCTTTGCGGCTTCCGACTTGTGACTAATTGATGCGGCCACAATCCGTCACGGTGTTTTTTTCTGAAAAACCTGCAAATCGCCTTGCGCACTACTTGAAATTGCTGTTTAAATTCGACGCGTAAGCCCATAATTCATCTGGACTTTTTCTGATCCGACGAAACGCCGGCTTAAGAAATATTTGCTCACAGACCACAAGCCTGCCCAACCATGGCCTTTTCCTGGAAACGTGCAATTGCGAACGCCATAGCGCCTGCCGCGCTGGCGGTGTGCGCGCTCCTGCCCCCAGCGGCGCAAGCAGCCAAAAATTCCGACCCTTGCAAGACCAACGCCAAGTCGGCGGCCTGCAAGGCGCAACAAGCCAAAAAAGCGCCGGCGCCCAAGGCGGGCTCCGGCAAGAGCGCCGCCGCCAAGCAGGCGGCGCCGTCCGCCAAGAAGGCGCCGCCCAAATCCTCGTCGGCCAAGAAGGCGCCGCCCAAGAGCGGCAAGCAGGTGGCCGCGAAAGGCACGCCGCCCAAGAAATCGGGCGCTGCCGGCAAGGGCAGCAAGACGGACAAGGCCGCACGCGGCCGGCGCGTAGCCGCCGCCGGTGCAGCCAGCGCAGCCATGCCGCCACCCGCCGCCTCGGCGCGCGCTGAAGCCGCCGCGCTGCGGTCCAGCACCGCTTACGTGCAAGACCTTGAAACTTCCACGGTCATCTTCGCCAAGAATGAAAACGTCGTGCGCCCCATCGCTTCCATCTCGAAGCTGATGACGGCCGTCGTCGTGGTGGACGCCAACCTGCCGATGGACGAAATGCTGGAGATCACCGACGAGGACGTCGACGAGCTCAAGCACACGACGTCGCGGCTGCGGGTGGGCACCAAGCTGTCGCGCGGCGACATGCTGCATCTGGCGCTGATGTCTTCCGAGAACCGCGCCGCCAACGCGCTGGGCCGCCACTATCCGGGCGGGCTGCGCGCCTTCGTGGCCGCCATGAACGCCAAGGCGCAGTCGCTGGGCATGACCAGCACGCGGTTCATCGAGCCGACGGGCCTGTCCAGCAACAACGTGTCGTCGCCGCATGACCTGGCCCGCCTCTTGCGCGCCGCGTCGCAGCGCCCGCTGATCCATCGCTACTCCACCGATACCGAGTACGAGGTCGAGATCAACAACCGCACGCAGACCTTCCGCAACACCAACCTGCTGGTGCGCAAGCCTGACTGGGACATCAAGGTGTCCAAGACGGGTTACATCAATGAAGCGGGCGAATGCCTGGTGATGCTGGCGCGCATCAACGGCCGCGATCTGGCCATCGTGCTGCTGGATTCGCAGGGCAAGCTTTCGCGCATCGGCGATGCCGTGCGCATCCGCCGCATCGTGCAAAGCGAAGTGGCCATGGCGTCGATTGCCTCGGGCGGCTGATGCCAGCCTGACCGCTTCACACGGCAAAACGAAGGGCCCGATCTAATCGGGCCCTTTTGCATGGTGCGGCAAAGCGGGTCACGCCGCGCGGCGCTTCGCGGGGACGGGCTGGGCGTCGCAGAGCGAAGGCGGCAGCCCTTCCAGGACGGCTTGCGCGTTGAGCGAACGGATCGGCACGCTGGCATCGCGCGGGATCCGGCCCTCGGCCTGCAACAGCTGATACCGCAGGCAGCACACGCGCAGGAACGAGGTGAAGTTGGCGGCCTCGCCGCGGTACTCGACCAGTTCGTCGTACAGGCGTTCGATCAGTTGGGTGACCCGCAGGCCGTCACGGCCGGCGATTTCTTCGAGGACCTGCCAGAACAGGTGCTCGAGCCGCAGGCTGGTCGCCACGCCGTGCAGGCGCAAGGACCGGGTTTCGCACGCATACGAATGCTCGGTGGCGCGGATGAAGATTTCACACATGGGAGCTCCTGGGCATCGGCGACACGCTGCCGGGACCGGCGCGCCTGCGATCGACTGTACGACGACTCCCTCTCCAGGGGCAATACGGCCCCGAACCTGTAACGATCTCGACCTTCCCGCGCCGATTGATGTACATCATGGATTTGAGCGCGCAAGCGTTCGAGCATAGTGAAACTGATCAGACTTCGGAGGTAGCGATGGAAAAAACCATGAAGGCCGCAGTTGCACGCGCATTTGGCAAACCCCTGGTGATCGAGGAAGTCGCCGTGCCGCGCCCGGGCCCGGGCGAGCTCCTGGTGAAGATCGAAGCCTGCGGCGTCTGCCACACGGACCTGCACGCCGTGGAAGGCGACTGGCCCGTCAAACCCAATCCCCCTTTCATTCCCGGCCACGAGGGCGTTGGCCACGTCGTGGCCGTGGGCGCCGGCGTCACCCACGTCAAGGAAGGCGACCGGGTCGGGATCCCCTGGCTGTATTCCGCCTGCGGACATTGCGAACACTGCCTGGGCGGCTGGGAAACCCTTTGCGAGCAGCAGCAGAACACGGGTTACTCCGTCAACGGCGGCTTTGCCGAATACGCGCTGGCGGCAGCCGACTACGTGGGCCTGCTGCCCAAGAACGTCGGCTTTGTCGACGTGGCGCCGGTGCTGTGCGCCGGCGTCACGGTTTATAAGGGCCTGAAGATGACGGACACCCGGCCGGGCAACTGGGTGGTCATTTCGGGCATTGGCGGCCTGGGTCACATGGCGGTCCAGTACGCCAAGGCGATGGGCCTGAACGTGGCGGCCGTGGACATCGATGACGCCAAGCTGGACTTCGCGCGCCGGTTGGGCGCGGAAGTCACCGTCAACGCGATGAACACCGATCCGGCCGCCTACCTGAAGCGGGAAATCGGCGGCGCGCATGGCGCGCTGATCACGGCGGTATCGCCCAAGGCCTTCGAACAGGCGCTGGGGATGGTGCGCCGGGGCGGCACGATTTCGCTGAACGGCCTGCCGCCAGGAGACTTCCCGCTGTCGATCTTCGACATGGTGCTCAATGGCGTGACGGTGCGCGGTTCCATCGTGGGCTCCCGGCTGGATCTGCAGGAATCGCTGCAGTTTGCCGAAGAAGGCAAGGTCCACGCCACCGTCGCCACCGAAAGCCTGGACAACATCAACAGCGTGTTCGACCGCATGAAGAAGGGCCAGATCGAAGGCCGCATCGTGCTCGACTTCGCCTGATCGCTTTGCGCCCATACTCGCCACGGGGTGCGGCATTTGCCGCACCCCGTGGCGTTTTGCAGGGTGGCGGCTCGGTACAATTCCGGCCTGTCCCGATTCCCAGAGAAGCCGCATGCCCACGCAACCGACTGAGCGTCGCCGCAAGCCTGCCACCCCCCGCGCGCCACGGCGCGGGTCGGGCCGGGTGACCATTGCCGACGTCGCGCGCGTGGCGGGGATGTCGATGCACACGGTATCGCGGGTGTTGAACGCCCCCGAGAACGTGCCCGAGCGCACCGTCAAACTGATCCACGAGGCCATCGCCCAGACGGGTTATGTCCAGGATCTGGTGGCGGGCGGCCTGGCAAGCGGCCGCAGCCGTCTGGTGGCGGTGACGGTGCCAACGCTGGGCAGCCCCGTGTTTCTGGAAGCGCTGCAGACGCTCAGCCTGCATTTGTCCCGGCATGGCTATCAGATGATGCTGACCGAAAGCGGATACGACCCCGAGCAGGAAGTCGCGGCCCTGCAAGCGATCCTGGGCCGGCGGCCCGACGGCGTGGTCATGATGCGCACCGTGCTCACCCCGACGGGGCGCACCCAATTGCGCGCCGCCCGTATTCCCGTCGTGGAAGCCTGGGATTGGACGGACGACCCGGTGGACATGCTGATCGGTTTTTCGCACGAGGCGGCGGGCGGCTGCGTGGCGCAGTTCTTGGCCGAGACGGGACGGCGCCGGCCTGTCGCCGTCATCGGCGACGATCCGCGCGCCGGACGCCGCTTGCAAGGTTTCACGGCGGCGGCGCGCGAATTGCGCTTGATCGCCCCGGATTCGGATACACCGCACGTGCTGATTCCCGCGCCAGCCACGATGGGCGCCGGCCGCAGCGGCCTGGCGGAACTCTTGGCACGCGTGCCCGATGCCGACGCCGTCGTGTGCAGCACCGACATGATTGCGATGGGGGTCCTGCTCGAAGCCGCCGCACTGGGCAGACAGGTGCCGGGCGACCTGGCCGTCGTGGGATTTGGCGACCAGGCCTACGCCGCCGCCACCACCCCGCCCTTGACGACCGTGCGCATCGACGGCTCGCTGATCGGCGGACAGGCCGCGCGCGCCATCATCGACCGGCTGGACGGACTGGCCAACGAGGGAATGCGGGTCGATGTGGGCTTTACCTTGATGCGGCGCCAGAGCGCCTGAGGCCGCCCGTTCTCCCGCGCAATCAGAAGCGGTTTGAAATCGCTTGACCTTGGGGTATGTCCTTACGCCAAATATTAGCGCTAATAAAATATTAGCGCTAATATTTGGCGCATACCCAGACCAAGATCAGGAGACAACATGCTTGACCAAGCCCGCGGCGTGTACATCGTTGCGCAGACGCCGTTTCAGGAAAACGGCGCGATTGACCTGGACAGCGTCGATACGCTGAGCGACTTCTATTTTTCGCATGGCGCCAACGGCTTGACCGTGCTGGGCGTGGCTGGCGAAGCCAACAAGCTCACGCCCGAGGAATCGCTGGCAGTGGCCTCCCGCTACATCACGCGCGCCAAGGGCAAGCCGGTGGTGGTGGGCGTCAGCAACAGCAGCGTGGCCCAGATGGCCGAACTGACCAGCCAGGTAATGGACGCGGGGGCAGCGGGCGTGATGATCGCGCCGCCGGGCGGTCTGCGGACAGAGCAGGAAGTGCTGGGGTACTTCGAGGCCGTCTTTGACCGGATTGGCAACGTGCCGACGGTCCTGCAGGATTTTCCGTTTTCCACGGGCACCTGGATGTCGGTGCCGGTGATGGGCCAATTAATCGAGCGGCATCCGCAGATCCAGGCGGTCAAGGAAGAGGACCTGCCCAGCATCACCAAGATCACCAAGCTGCGCGCCCTGCCCGGCCGCCGGGTCGCCATCCTGACCGGCAACAACGCGATGTTCCTGCCGCTGGAGATGGGCCGCGGCATCGACGGGCCGA
This sequence comes from Achromobacter mucicolens, assembly GCF_029866465.1. Taxonomy (NCBI): domain Bacteria; kingdom Pseudomonadati; phylum Pseudomonadota; class Betaproteobacteria; order Burkholderiales; family Alcaligenaceae; genus Achromobacter; species Achromobacter mucicolens. The sequence goes on from NZ_CP123364.1 coordinate 4,154,474, forward strand.
TGGCCGGGTTCTCGCATCCCGAGATGCTGAGCCAGGTCTACACGCTCTACACGGCGGGCCGTGTCGACGAGGCCCATGCGGTGTTCGACCGTTACCTGCCTTTGCTCAGCTACGAGAACCAGAGCCAGTGGGGCGTGGCCGTGCGCAAGGAGATCATGAAGCGCCGAGGCGCCATCAAGCATGCGGGCATGCGCCGGCCGGGTCCCAAGCTGGACGCCACCGACCATGCCGAGATCGATCTGCTGCTCGATCGCCTCAAGCGCAGCCTGGCAGACGCGCAATAACCGTCATTCCCGAATCGCCGCGCCCCGCGCGGCGATTCGGTTATCCACCGCAGTACCGAACATCAAAAAACCATAAGCAAGGAGACAACATGTTCAAGAGCACCAAGCAGGGCATTGCATATGCATGTGCGGGTCTGGTCGCGATGGCGGCATCGGCGGGCGCGGGCGCGGCTGAAAACTGGCCGACCAAACCCATCCGCATGGTCATTCCGTTTTCGGCGGGCGGCAACACCGACGTCGTGGCCCGGCTGATTGCCCCGCACATCGAGAAGGCGGTGGGCCAGCCCGTGGTGGTGGAAAACCGGCCGGGCGCGGCGGGCAACATTGCCGCGGACTTCGTGGCGCGCGCCGATGCCGACGGCTACACGCTGTTGATGGGCACGGTGGGCACGCAGGCCATCAACTACAGCATCTACAAGGACATCCGGTTCAAGCCGGCGGATTTTGCGCCGATCACCCTGGTGGCTTCCGTGCCGAACGTGCTGGCGGTGACGGCCAGCCTGCCGGTCAAGTCGGTGCAGGAACTGATCGCGTACGGCAAGAAGAACCCGGGCAAGCTGAGCTTTGCCTCCAGCGGCGCGGGCAGCTCGATTCATCTGTCGGGAGAAATGTTCAAGTCGCGCACCGGCGTGGACATGGTGCATGTGCCGTACAAGGGCAGCGCCGCCGCGGTGACGGACCTCGTTGGCGGCCAGGTGCATCTGATGTTCGACAACCTGCCGACCTCCCTGCCCTTCATCAAGAACGGCACGCTGCGCGCGCTGGCGGTGACCAGCGCCGAACGCAGCACCAACCTGCCCGACGTGCCCACCATGGCCGAGGCGGGTGTGCCCGATTTCGAGGCGGGCTCATGGTTTGGCGTACTGGCCCCGGCCGGAACACCGGCGCCCATCGTGAACAAGATCGATCAAGCCATCGAGAAGGCCATGGCCGACCCCGAGATGCAAAAGCGCGTCGTGGAACTGGGCGCCGTGCCCACGGTCAAGGGGCCCGCGGAATTCAACGCCTTCATCGGCACCGAAATCGAAAAATGGAAAGCCGTGGTGAAAGCCGCCGGCGCTTCCGCCAACTGACACCCTACATTGACGCCTAGCGAGCCGGCCATGTCCGACGATGACCTCAAAGCCTCTTTGCGCGCCGCCTTCCAGGGGCGCGTGCTGGACGACGCCGACGCGCTGGCGCCGCACCTGACCGACTACCGCAAGCGGTGGACGGGCCGCACCCTGGCCCTTGCGCAGCCCGACAGCACCGAGGACGTCGCCAAGCTGGTGCGCTGGTGCCGCGAGCGGCGCGTCGCCATCTATCCGCAAGGGGGCAATACGGGTCTGGTCGGCGGCAGCGTGCCGGACGGCGGCGGGCGCAGCATCGTGCTGTCGCTGGCCCGCATGAACGCCATCCTGGAGGTAGACCGCTACAACAACACGCTGACGGCGCAGGCGGGCGCCGTGCTGGCCACGGTGCAGGAGGCCGCCGCCCAGGCGGACCGGTTGTTTCCGCTGAGCCTGGGCGCGGAAGGCAGCTGCACGCTGGGCGGCAATCTTGCCACCAATGCCGGGGGCATACAGGTGCTGCGCTATGGCAACGCACGCGATCTGTGCCTGGGCCTGGAAGTGGTGACCCCCGACGGGCAGATCTGGAACGGATTGCGCGGCCTGCGCAAGGACAATACCGGGTACGACCTCAAGCAGCTGTTCATCGGCGCGGAAGGAACGCTGGGCATCATCACGGCGGCCACCGTCAAGCTGTACCCGCGTCCCGCCGCGCAGATGACCGCCTTTGCCGCCGTGCCGGACCCGCAGAGCGCGGTGCGCCTGCTGTCCCTGGCGCAGTCGTATCTGCCGGCCAGCCTGACGGCCTTTGAATTGATCAGCGGCCCGGCGGTGGAGCTGGTGCTGCAACACACGCCGGGCATGCGCATTCCCCTGCCCGCGAAGGCGCCGTATTACGTGCTGCTGGAATCCAGCGATGCCGAAAGCGAGGCGCATGCCACGGAGCGCTTCCAGGCGCTGATGGAGGCCGCCTTTGAGGCCGGCATCGTCACCGATGCGGCCATTGCGTCCACCTTGGCGCAATCGGCCTCGTTCTGGCAGATTCGGCATCACCTGCCCGAAGCGCAGGCCATCGACGGCGAGAACATCAAGCACGACATCTCGCTGCCGATCTCGCGCATCGGGGAATTCATCGACGCCGCCCAGGTGGCCGTGCATGGCGTGCTGCCGGGCGCGCGCATTTTCGTGTTCGGCCACGTCGGCGACGGCAACCTGCACTACAACGTGTCGACGCCGCCCGGCGCGGATGCTCAGGCCTATCAGGCCATGCGCGCGTCGGAGAAGGCCGTGTCGGCGGCGGTGTACGAGGTCGTGGCGCGCATGAACGGGTCGATCTCAGCCGAGCATGGCGTGGGGCAGTTGCGGGTGGCTTCGATCGCCCGCTACAAACCGGCCGCCGAGATGGCGATGATGGCGGGCATCAAGCACCTGTTCGATCCGTTGAATCTGTTCAACCCGGGGCGGGTGATCGCGGCGCAGTGACCGATCTAACCCCGCCCCGCGCGAGCGGTCAGGGCGTGATCTTCGTGCCCAACACCGCCAGAAACTGCGCCATCCACGCCGGATGGGCAGGCCAGGCGGGCGCCGACACCAGGTTGCCGTCGGTGTAGGCCTGGTCGACGGCGATCTCGGCATAGGTGCCGCCGGCCAGCCGGACCTCGGGCGCGCATGCCGGGTACGCCGAGCAGGTGCGGCCCTTCAGCACGCCGGCCGCGGCCAGGATCTGCGCGCCGTGGCACACCGCGGCGATGGGCTTGTTGGCCTTGTCGAATTCACGCACGATATCCAGCACCTTTTCATTCAGGCGCAGGTATTCGGGCGCGCGTCCGCCGGGGATCACCAGCCCGTCGTAGGACGAGGGCTCGACGCGGTCGAAGTCGTAATTCAGCGTGAAGTTGTGGCCGCGCTTTTCCGTGTAGGTCTGCGCGCCTTCGAAGTCATGGATGGACGTGGCCACCGTGTCGCCAGCCTTCTTGTCCGGGCAGACCGCGTGCACCGTGTGCCCCACGGTCAGCAGCGTCTGGAACGGCACCATGGTTTCGTAGTCTTCGGCGTAGTCGCCGACCAGCATCAGCAGTCGTTTGCTCATGATTGTCTCCTTGGGATGAGGGTGGGGGCCAGTTCCTGGTCTTCTCGTCCCATTGTGCGCGCCGCGCCGGCGGGGCGGGTGGTAATGGGATACCACCGGCGCGGGATACGACCGCGGAACGCCCCCTACTCCAACGCCACCGTCACGGGCCGCGCGCCCAGCAAATCCACCAGCACCTTGGGATCGATGCCTACCAGATACCCGCGCCGCCCGCCGTTGATGTAGACCGCCGGATACGTCAGCACCTCGGCCTCCACCCACACCGGCATCTTCTTGCGGGTGCCGAAGGGCGACGTGCCGCCCACCTGGTAGCCGGAGTGGCGCTGCGCGACCTCGGGCTTGCAGGGTTCGACCTTCTTCAGGCCGGCCTGCCGCGCCAGGTTCTTGGTGGAGACTTCGCGGTCCCCGTGCATGACCACGATCAGCGGCTTGGCTGATTCGTCCTCCATCACCAGCGTCTTGACCACCGCGTGCGGGTCCAGGCCAAGCTGGCGCGCGGCTTCGCCTGCACCGCCGTGGTCGACGTAGTCGTAGGTGTGCTCGGTGTAGGCCACCTTGTGCTGCTTGAGGAACTGGGTGGCGGGTGTTTCGGAAACGTGGCGGGCTTTGCTCATGGGTGTGCCGGTTGAAAAGGGAATGGTGGGCGGCGGCTAGCCGCGCGGGTGATGGGCCGCGTGCAATGCCTTCAGGCGTTCGCGCGCCACGTGGGTGTAGATCTGCGTGGTGGAGATGTCTGCGTGGCCCAGCAGCATCTGCACCACGCGCAGGTCCGCGCCGTGATTCAGAAGGTGCGTGGCAAAGGCGTGGCGCAGCACGTGCGGCGACAGGGGCGCATGCACGCCCGCGATCACGGCGTATTTCTTGACCAGTTGCCAGAACGCCTGCCGCGACATCGCCTCGGCGCGGCTGGTGATGAAAAGCGCATCGCTGACGCGGCCCGCCGCCAATTCCGGGCGGGCAGTATTCAGATACTGCGCAATCCAGTGCGCGGCTTCGGCGCCCAGCGGCACCAGACGATCCTTGCCGCCCTTGCCCAGCACCACCCGCACCACGCCTTCGTTCAGGCTGACGTCCAGCGAGCGCACGCCCACCAGCTCGGACACGCGCAGGCCGGTGGCGTACAAGGTCTCGAGCATGGCGCGGTCGCGCAGGCCGCGCGGCTGGCCGAGGTCGGGCGCCCGCAACAGGGCGTCCACCTGCTGCTCGGACAGCGTCTTGGGCATGCGCGGCGGTTGCTTGGCGGCCACCAGCGTCAGGCACGGATCGCGTTCGGCGCGGTGTTCGCGCAGCGCCCAGGCGTAGAAGCGGCGCAGCGCCGCCAGCCGGCGGTTGGCGGTGGTGGCACGGGTTTCTTCGTGGCGGAACGCGAACCAGGCCTCGATATCCGCCTTCTGCGCGTCGCGGATCGGCTTGGCCGGCCCGACGGGCATGGTCTGCGCACGCTCGGGTTCACCGTGCCGGTCGGCCAGCTCCCGGGCGTAGGCCTCGGGGTCTTCGAGCCAGCGGGCAAAACCGGTCAGGTCGCGGCGATAGGCGGCCAGGGTATTGGCGGAAAGGCCGTCCTCGAGCCAGACGGCGTCGATGAAGGCGTCGATATCGGCCTGGGAGGCCAGCGGCTGGCGGGCGGTGGACATGGCGGGATTCTACGGCGCGGCGCGGTTGGGCAGGCGCTCGCCCACGCCGGCGGCGGCGGACTTGAGCCAGGACTCGAACACCTTCAGCGCCTCGGAGCGCTCGCTGCGCTGCGGATAGCCGAAGTAATACCCCTGGCTGACCGCCAGCGACTGCGGCACGGGCATGACGAGGGCGCCCTGGTCCAGCGCCGGTTGCGCCAGAAAGCGCGGCATCAGCCCGACGCCCAGCCCGGCCTGCACCGCCGCCATCACCATGGTGAAAAGCTCGTAGCGCGGACCGCCGGCTGCCTGCGGTCCGTACAGATGGCCATTGGCCGCGTACCACTGGCGCCAGGCGTCCGGCCGCGAGGCCAGATGCAGGTGCGTCATGCCGGTCAGCGCGGCGCCCCCCGCTTGCGCCACGCGATCGGCCAATTCGGGCGCGCAGACCGGCACCAGCTCGCGCTCAGGGAACAGCAGCCCGCCCTGCGTGCCCGGCCAGAGCCCGTCCCCGTGATACAGCGCGCCGTCGAACGGCTGGTCCTTGAACTGGAACGGCAGCGTGCGCACGGACAGGCTGACGGTGATATCGCCGTGCTCGCGCTGGAAATCCGCGAGGCGCGGGATCAGCCAGGTGGTGGCCAGGGTGGGCACGACGGCAATGTGGATGCTGCGCCCCATGCCGGTCCGGCTGACAAGCCCGAAGGTGTCTTTTTCGATCTGGTCCAAATGGTGACGGATGCGGCCAGCGTATTCGGCGCCGTGGTCGGTCAGCACGATGCGGCGGCGCACCCGGGTGAAAAGCTGCACGCCCAGCCGCGCCTCCAGGCTGGCCACCTGCCGGTAGACCGCGCTGTGGGTCAGCGACAGCTCCTCGGCGGCGCGCGAAAAACTGCCCAGCCGGGCCGAGGCCTCGAATGCCTGCAGGGCGCTCAGATTGGGAATGCCGTTTCTCATGGAGGGAATGCCGCCTGAAATGCGGCCCGTCGCGGCGCGCGCGCATGTTGCGGCGCACCAGGCGGGACGTGCCGGGGGATCAACAGAATGTGCAATTTTATCAATTGCGTTGTGCGCTCAGGGAACATATGCTCGGCAGTTCTACCCTAGGCTAACCACGACACCACCATGCCTCAGCAAGATTCCCGCCTTGGCGGTCACATTCTGGTCGACCAACTGGTCGCCCAGGGCGTCAAACATGTATTTTGTGTCCCCGGCGAAAGCTATCTGGCGGTGCTGGACGGCCTGCACGATGCCGACATCAAGGTCACGGTGTGCCGCCAGGAAGGCGGCGCGGCCATGATGGCCGACGCGCACGGCAAGCTGACGGGCGAACCCGGCATCTGCATGGTGACGCGCGGCCCCGGCGCCGCCAACGCGCTGGCCGGCGTGCACATCTCCAAGCAGGACTCCACGCCGATGATCCTGTTTGTCGGCCAGATCGAGCGCGGCATGCGCGAGCGCGAGGCCTTCCAGGAAATGGACTACCGCGCCGTGTTCGGCACGCAGGCCAAGTGGGTGACCGAGATCGATCAGGTCGAACGCATTCCCGAACTGATCTCGCGCGCGTTTCACATCGCGACCTCGGGCCGCCCCGGTCCGGTGGTGATCGCGCTGCCGGAAGACATGCTGGTCGAGGCCGCCAAAGTGGCCGACGCCCCGCGTTACGAAGTCATCGATGCGGCCCCCACGGCTGGCCAGCTGGCCGATCTGGAAAAGCTGCTGGCTGACGCGAAGAACCCCGTCGCCATTCTGGGCGGCACGCGTTGGGACGCCCGCGCCGTGCAGCAGTTCGCCGATTTCGCGCAACTGCATTCGCTGCCGACCGCCGTGTCGTTCCGCCGCCAGATGCTGTTTCCCGCGGACCATCCTTGCTTCATCGGCGACGTGGGCCTGGGCATCAACCCGGCGCTGCTCAAGCGCGTGGCCGATGCCGACCTGATCCTGCTGGTGGGCGGCCGCATGTCGGAAAACCCCAGCCAGGCCTACACGCTGCTGGACATTCCCGTGCCCAAGCAAAAGCTGGTGCACGTGCATCCCGACGCCGCCGAACTGGGTCGGGTGTACCGCCCCACCCTCGCCATCAACACCTCGCCGTCCGCCTTCGCCGCGACGCTGGCCGGCCTGAAGGCGCCTGCCGCCCCCGCTTGGGCCGACGGCACGAAGGCGATGCGCGAGTCGTACCTGAAATGGAGCGACCCCGACGCCATCACCACACCGGGCGCGCTGCAGCTGGGCCAGGTCATGGCGTATCTGGAAAAGACCCTGCCCGCCGACGCGATCATGACCAATGGCGCGGGCAACTACGCCACCTGGCTGCACCGCTTTCACCGCTTCACCCGCTTTGGCACGCAGCTTGCGCCGACTTCCGGCTCGATGGGCTACGGCCTGCCGGCAGCGGTGGGCGCCAAGCGCGTATGGCCGGACAAGACCGTCGTCTGCTTTGCGGGCGACGGCTGCTTCCTGATGCACGGCCAGGAATTTGCGACGGCCGTGCAATACGACCTGCCCATCATCGTGGTGCTGGTGGACAACGGCATGTACGGCACGATCCGCATGCACCAGGAAAAGCACTATCCGGGCCGCATTTCCGCGACCCAGTTGAAGAACCCCGATTTCGCCGACTACGCGCGCGCCTTTGGCGGCCACGGCGAACGCGTGGAGACCACCGAACAGTTCGGTCCGGCATTTGAACGTGCATTGGCCAGCGGCAAGCCGGCGATCCTGCACTGCTTCATCGATCCGGAAACCATCAGCCCGTCCACGACCCTCGAAAAGATCCGCGAGGCGGCGCTGAAGGCCCAGCACTGAACCCTGCACGGGCGTCAAGACCGGCGGCGCGCCCAGGCGCACCGCCGTGCAAACCCCAACTTGCCGCCCGAATTATTTTAAGTTTAAACTTTCTAGATTCCGATCACGGAAATCCATAGCGGAGACCCAGCATGTCCTCGAATCCCTCCTTCCACTGGCAAGACCCCCTGTTGCTGGATCAGCAGCTGACCGAAGAAGAGCGTATGGTGCGCGACGCCGCCTACGCCTACTCGCAGGACAAGCTGGCGCCGCGCGTGCTCAACGCTTTCCGCAACGAGAAGACCGATCCCGAGATCTTCTCCGAAATGGGCGAGCTCGGCCTGCTGGGCGCCACCATCCCCGTCGAATACGGCGGCGCTGGCCTGAACTACGTCAGCTACGGCCTGATCGCCCGTGAAGTCGAACGCGTCGACTCCGGCTACCGCTCGATGATGAGCGTGCAGTCCTCGCTGGTCATGGTGCCGATCAACGAATTCGGCAGCGAAGAACAAAAGAAGAAGTACCTGCCCAAGCTGGCGCGCGGCGAATGGATCGGCTGCTTCGGCCTGACCGAACCCAATCACGGCTCCGACCCCAACGGCATGGAAACCCGCGCCGTCAAGACCGCCGACGGCTACAAGCTGAGCGGCAACAAGATGTGGATCACCAACTCGCCGATCGCGGACGTGTTCGTGGTGTGGGCCAAGTGCGTCGGCGGCGACTTCGACGGCAAGATCCGCGGCTTCATCCTGGAAAAGGGCATGAAGGGCCTGTCCGCCCCCGCCATTCACGGCAAGGTTGGCCTGCGCGCGTCGATCACCGGTGAAATCGTCATGGACGAGGTGGAAGTGTCCGCCGACCAGATGATGCCCGGCGTGTCCGGCCTGAAGGGTCCGTTCACCTGCCTGAACTCCGCCCGTTACGGCATCGCCTGGGGCGCTGTCGGCGCCGCCGAAGCCTGCTGGCACACCGCCCGCCAATACACCCTGGACCGCAAGCAGTTCGGCCGCCCGCTCGCCGCCAACCAGCTGATCCAGAAGAAGCTGGCCGACATGCAGACCGAAATCACGCTGGCGCTGCAAGGCTGCCTGCGCTTGGGCCGCATGAAGGACGAAGGCACCGCCGCCGTCGAAATCACCTCGATCATGAAGCGCAACTCGTGCGGCAAGGCGCTGGACATCGCCCGCCTGGCCCGCGACATGCTGGGCGGCAACGGCATCTCCGACGAATTCGGCGTGGCCCGCCACCTGGTGAACCTGGAAGTGGTCAACACCTACGAAGGCACCCACGACGTGCACGCCCTGATCCTGGGCCGCGCCCAGACCGGCATCCAGGCGTTCTATTGATCGCCTGCCTGGTGTAGCAAAGGAGGCCGCCCATGGGGCGGCCTTTTTTTTGGCGCGTTGCGGCAGCGCCAGATACCGTCTTGACCGTCAAGCGCTCAGGCGTAGTCGGGCCGATACGGTGTCCGAGTTTTAAGCACGCCGAAGCATAGATGTACCAGCTTTCTCATGGCCGCGCCTAGCGCGGCCATTTTGCTCTTTCCAGCTGCTAAGAGTCGCGCGTAAAGCGCACCAACGTGTGGGTTGAAGCGCTTGCTGACGATAGCGGCCATGTAGAGGGTGGCACGTACTGTGCTGGGACCCGTTTTAGATAGCCGCGGCCGGCTGTTCAGACTGGTGCCGGACTGGCGTTGCACCGGCACCACCCCCAGGTAGGAGGCCAAGCCCTCGGCTGACTCGATGGGCCGGTTATGCATGATCGACAGGATCGAGTTCCCCGCTCGATCCCCGATGCCGGGGATGCTGGTCAGCAGTTCCCGATCCTCCTTCAGGTCCGGGTGGCGGTCGATGTGGTCATTGATCGCATGATCCAGGCGTTTGATCTCTTCACGCAGGAACGCGATCGTTTTGGCGATGGATCCCTCGACCAGCACGGGTGGATCACTGAACTGCGTCTTCTCCTGGCGATTGAGTTCGCGCTGCAGATCCTTGGCCAGCGCGTCGCGCCGAGCCAACAAGGCCCGTAGTTGACGGGCATGCAGCGGTGCGGGGCGCCACAGCCCAGGCTTGAGCGCCTGACCGTAGCGGGCCAGCACGTAGCTATCGATCCCATCGGTTTTGGAGCGCACCGCCAGCGCCCCGGCGAAGTCGCGCACCTGGGCAGGGTTGACCAACGAGACACTGACCGAAGCGTCATGCAGGGCCGTGGCAGCCTGCTCGTGATATTGCCCTGTGGGCTCGAGCACGGCATGCAACTGCGCCGGCTCGGCTCCCTGCTTGGCGCACCACTGCAGCAGCGTCTGCACGCCCGCTATCGAGTTGGGTACGACCTTGGTCTTGCGTTTGTTGGCATCGCTGCCAAGCAGCGCGCAATCCAGCTTCGCCTTAGAAACGTCAATTCCGAGAAAAAACATAAACCTAAGCTCCCTTGCCAATACCAAAGAAGCCCGCTGCGCCCACTTGCCTTGTACATACAGGGTCCAATGCCCTAGGCTACCGTCCAGTGTCCAGCCGGCTCAGAGGTGCGGAACCGAGGCGTAATCTGAACCACAAAGTCCAGGCTCTAGGTGTCTGAACACGCTCATCGGTCCGCTTGTAGCGATAGCTAATCACTACAGTGGCCAAGATACAAGGTGTCTGACACCCTCTGCGCCGCCGCTACAAGCTGACGGCCACCTCCCCAGGGTGTCAGACACCGACCGTATTGGACTACGCCATACGTCCGATCCCTCCCCGCCTGCGCATTGCCGAAAGCCCGACTAGGCGTACGCCTGTATACCTCTTACGCTTCACGGGTCCCTTCACGAGGAGTCGCGCATGCACGGCATCACCCCCCTGCGCCTGGCGGCAGTCGTCGCCATGGCGTTCATCGCCCAAGGCGCTCAGGCCGCCACGACGCTCACCATGACCACCGAGTACCCGGCCACCTCCATGCCGGGTCAAGGCGTGTCCACGTTCGCCGAACTGGTGCGGGCCAAGTCGGCCGGCAATGTCGTCATCGACGCGAGCTTCGACGCCGCCAAGGGCATCAAGTCAGGCGACATGATCGAGGCCGTGCAGACGCGCAAGGTGGATGCGGGCGACGCCTTTGCCGGCGCGCTGGCCACGAAGTATCCGATCTTTGGCGTCTCGTCCCTGCCCTTTCTGGCCGACTCGCTGTCCAAGGCGCGCAATCTGAACAAGGCGGCGCGCCCGGCGTACGAGAAGCTGCTGGCCGCGCATGGCCAGAAGCTGCTCTACACCACGCCGTGGCCCGCGTCGGGCATCTGGTCCAAGCAAAAGCTGGACAGCGTGGCGGCGCTCAAGCGGCTCTCCATCCGCACCTACGATGCGACCTCGCAGGACGTCATGCAGCGGGCCGGCGCAAAGGCGCAGAACATTTCGTTCGCGGACGCCATGGCGCGCATCGCATCGGGCGAGGTGAACGCGGTGCTGTCTTCCGGCGATGGCGGCGCGGGCCGCAAGCTGTGGGAACACCTGCCGAATTTTGCCGAGATCAACTACGCCATGCCGGTCTCGGTGGCGACGATGAATCTGAAGGCCTACGAGGCGCTGGATGCGCGCTCGCGCAAGGCCATCGACCAGGCAGCCGCGCAGACCGAGGCCGAGCAGTGGAAACGCATCGAGGGCCGCCTGCAGCAGAACTACGCGAACATGCGCAAGAACGGCGTCGCGATCAACACCGCCGTGCCCCCGGCGGTGAAGAAGGCGTTGAAGGACGCTTCCGCCGAATCGATCAACGCGTGGAAGGCGGCGGCCGGCCCGGAGGCGGCCGCCATTCTCAAGCAGGCAAGCAAGCGGTAGCCGCTGCGCCTAGTTGTTGCCGGACAGGTCGAACAGGCTGGTCGCGTCCATTTCCAGCACGCTTTCGTCGTGCTGGTTCACGACCGTCCATGCCCAGTTGATGATGCCCAAATCGGGGCGCGAGGACGAGTGCCGCGCGCCCTGCACGCGCGCGTGCAGGCGCAGGGTGTCGCCGGGGCGTACCGGCGTGCGCCAGCGGACTTCGCCCAGGCCGGGCGAACCGAAGGATTCGGAATCATGCAGGGCGGCGTCGACCGCCATGCGCATGGCCATCGCGCAGGTGTGCCAGCCGCTGGCGATCAGCCCGCCCCAGCGGCCTTCCGCGGCGCGCTGCGGATCGGTATGGAACCACTGGGGATCGTACTTGCGGGCGAACTCCAGGATCTCCGCTTCCGTCACGGTGACCGGCCCCGCCTTGATCACCATGCCGTCCTTGAATTCGGCGAACTTCATGTTGTGTTTTCCCCCTGCCAACGAAAACGGCGCGCCCAGGCGCGCCGTTCGTCACGCAACTGTTGTTGGAATCAGTACGTCTCGAAGTGCAGCCGGCCTTCACGGCGCAGCGCATCATGCAGGATAGACCAATCCTCGCCCGACTGCACCACCACGTCGCGCAGGGCGTCCAGCACGCCGACTTCCATGCCCTTCAGCCCGCAGACATAGATGCAGGTATTGCGGTCGGCCAGCAGCCCGCGCACGTGCGCGGCCCGTTCGCGGATCAGGTCCTGCACGTAGCGCTTGGGCTGGCCGGGTTCGCGCGACAGCGCCAGGTTGATGTCGATGAAATCGCGCGGCAGCTTCATCAACGGGCCAAAGTACGGCAGCTCACGTTCGGTGCGCGCACCGAAGAAAAGCATGAGCTTGCCGATGTCCGCCGTGCCGATCAGGCGGCGGCTGCGCTCGGTCATCGCGCGCATCGGGGCCGAACCCGTGCCCGTGCAGATCATGATGAGATTGGCCTGCGGGTGGTTCGGCATCAGGAAGGTGTGGCCGAAGGGGCCGATCACCTGCACGGTGTCGTTCTTGGCCAGGTCGCACAGGTAGTTGGAACACACCCCATGCGCGGCCGCGCCGCCGTGGTCCTGGGTGACGCGTTTGACCGTCAGCGACAGGTTGTTGTATCCCGCCCGTTCACCGTCGCGCGGACTGGCCAGCGAATACTGGCGCGCATGATGCGGCCGGCCCAGCGCATCCACGCCCGGCGGCAGGATGCCGATGGACTGGCCCTCCAGCACCGGGAACGGCTGCTCGCCGAAGTCCAGCACGATGTGGTGAATGTCGCTTTCCGTGTCGGCGCCGGTGACGCGATAGTTGCCCACCACGGTCGCGGTGATCGGCGTCTTGTGCGTGTAGAGATTCACGTAAGGGTGCGCGGCCGACCACGGCGGCACCGCGGCGCCGGGCGTGGCGGCCGTCACGGCCGCCGCCGTCTGCGCGAGGCCCGCTTCGGCCTGCGGCGCCGGCATGGGCTGACCGCCCTCGCCCGCCGCCGCCGCATCTACCGGCAGCGGCTTTTCCTGCGGCAGCTCTTCCCAGCCTAACTGGTCCTGCACCGAATAGGCCTCGGCCCGCACGACCAGCCGCCAGTTGTCGATCGAGCCCGTCGGGCACGGCGGCACGCAGGCCATGCAGCCATTGCAGATTTCGGGATCCACCACGTAGCTGTTCGCATCGTGGGTGATCGCATCGACCGGACAGGTCTCTTCGCAGGTGTTGCAGCGGATGCAGATCTCGGGATCGATCAGATGCTGCTTCAGGACTTCCACCGGTAATGGGGCGTTCATCGCCGTCCTCCCTACGCGCGGGCACGCGGCCCGCGCGGCCTTTAGTTGAAACGCACGTACTCGAAGTTCACCGGCTGGCGGTTGATGCCCATGACGGGCGGCGCGATCCAGTGGGCAAACTTGCCCGGCTCGGTGACGCGGCCCATCAGCGACGCGACGAACGCGCGATCTTCCGGCGTGGGCAGCCACTTGTGCTGGTTGGCCTGCCACTGCGACTCGGACAGGATCTCGCCTTCGGGCGACATGCGGATGCCGGCCAGGGTGCCGATCTGGCGGTTGAACGCCTTGTGCGGCACCTGCAGGCGAAACGCCAGGCCGCTCTTTTCGATCACCTTGTTCCAGCGGCCGATGCCGGCCACCGAATCGCGGATGAAGTCGTCGCGCAGCACTTCGTTCAGCGCATTGAGCATCGGCACTTCGGTCTCGGACAGCTTGCCGTTGCTGACGTTGAGCACCCGGTAGGTGTCGTTCTTCAGTTGATGGTCGTCGGTGCGCTTGCTCTCTTCGTACCGTCCCTTCAAGCCCGATCCATAGAAGATGGCGGCGTTGGACGACTGGTCCGCGCCGAACAGATCAATGGTCACGCTGTAGTGAAAGTTCAGGTAGCGCTGGATGGTAGGCAGGTCGATCACGCCCGCCGCGCGCACGGCTTGCGGGTCGTCGGTTTTCAGTTCCTTCATCACTTCGCAGGTGCGCTGGATGACGCGCGAAATGCCGGACTCGCCCACGAACATGTGATGCGCTTCCTCGGTCAGCATGAACTTGGTGGTGCGCGCCAGCGGGTCGAAGCTGGATTCGGCCAGCGCGCACAGCTGGAACTTGCCGTCGCGATCCGTGAAGTAGGTGAACATGTAGAACGCCAGCCAGTCCGGCGTCTTCTCGTTGAAGGCGCCCAGGATGCGCGGATTGTCCGAATCGCCCGAGCTGCGTTGCAGCAGCGCATCGGCTTCCTCGCGCCCGTCACGGCCGAAATAGCGGTGCAGCAGGTACACCATTGCCCACAGGTGCCGCCCTTCTTCGACGTTGATCTGGAACAGGTTGCGCAGGTCGTACTGCGATGGCGCGGTCAGGCCCAGGTGCCGCTGCTGCTCGATCGACGCCGGTTCCGTGTCGCCCTGCGTGACGATGATGCGGCGCAGGTTGGCGCGGTGCTCGCCCGGCACGTCCTGCCACACGTCGCGGCCGATGTTCTCGCCAAAATGGATCTTGCGCTGGCCGTCCTGCGGCGCCAGGAAGATGCCCCAGCGGTAGTCGGGCATGCGCACGTGATTGAAGTGGGCCCAGCCATCGGGCTCGACGCTGACCGCCGTGCGCAGGTAGACGTCAAAGCCGTGCGAACCGTCGGGGCCCATGTCCTGCCACCATTGCAGGTAGTTGGGCTGCCAGTGTTCCAGCGCGCGCTGCAACGCGCGGTCGCCGGACAGGTTGACGTTGTTGGGAATCTTGTCGCTGTAGTTGATGCCGGACATGTCTCTCTCCTGATTTTTTTAAGATGGGCCGCCAGCCGCGCGGCGCTCAGACGCGGTTCCAGTCGAATGCCGCCTGCTCGCCCTTGCCGTACAGCTTGAGCGCGCCCTTGTCGCCCGCCGCATTGGGGCGGTTGAAGATCCAGTTCTGCCAGGCGGTCAGCCGGCCGAAGATGCGGGTTTCCATGGTTTCCTGCCCGCCGAAGCGCAAGTTGGCTTCCAGACCGGTCAAGGCATCGGGCGACAGCGCGCGGCGCTCTTCCAGCGCCAGCCGCACTTCGTCGTCCCAATCGATGCTGTCGGGCGCATAGGTAATGAGGCCCAGTTCCAGCGCGGCGGATGCGGGCAGGCTGCGACCGGCCTGCGCGCGCACCGCCTCCAGCGGCTGCGTCTCGCCGTAAAAGCGCCGTTGCAGGCGGCTCTGGCCGTTCACCATGGGGTACGCGCCGAAATTGCGCTCGCCCACCACGATCTGCGGCGGCGGGCCGTCGATGGCTTCGTCGTCCTCAACGTCCAGCATGTAGCTGCGGTCCGCGGCCAGCGCCAGTTCCAGCAGCGTGCCGGCAAAGCATGAACCCGGTTCAATCAGCGCGAACAGGCTGCGCGACGTCACGTCCAGCCGCGCCAGGGTGCGGCGCAGCATGCCGGCGGTCTCGCGCACGAACCAGTGGTCGGCGTGCCGTTCCAGCGCCGCGTCGGCCGCAAGCACCGCCTCGGCGTCGCCCTCCGTCTTCAGGATCCAGGTGCCGATGTCCAGCTCGTTGGTGCGCATCGACAGGATGGCGTCATCCAGTTCGCGCGCCATCTGCAGCGGCCACCAGGCGGCGCCCGCGGCAACGATGTCCGGCAATTCCGTTTCGACGCGGCCTTGCGGCGCACGCACCGTCCATGTCGCCTGACGCTTTTCGCGGTCGAGCTGCACGTCGACGTAGCGGTAGGACAGGCTGGTCTCGGTCTCGGTGCGGTGCAGCGGCGTCAGCGACACGCCCTGCTCGTCCGCCGGGCGGTGGCTGTCCTGCGCCAGCGCCAGGGCGCGGGCACGGACTTCTTCCTCGAAGCGGGCTGGCTTGACCACGTCGTCCACCAGCCGCCAGTCCTTGGCGCGTTGCCCGCGCACGCCCTCGACCAGCGTGCAGAAGATGTCGGCATGATCGTGCCGCACGCGCCGCTTGTCGGTGACGCGGGTCAGGCCGCCCGTGCCGGGCAGCACGCCCAGCAGCGGCACTTCGGGCAGGGCCACGGACGACGAACGGTCGTCGATCAGCAGGATCTCATCGCAGGCCAGGGCCAATTCATAGCCGCCCCCCGCGCACGCGCCGTTCAACGCCGCAATGAACTTCAGCCCGCCGTGGCGGCTGGAGTCTTCGATGCCGTTACGGGTTTCATTGGTGAACTTGCAGAAGTTGACCTTCCAGGCGTGGGTGGACAACCCCAGCATGAAAATGTTGGCGCCGGAGCAGAAGATGCGGTCTTTCATGCTGGTGACGACCACGCTGCGCACCTCGGGGTGTTCGAAGCGGATGCGTTGCAGAGCGTCGTGCAGTTCGATGTCGACGCCCAGGTCGTACGAATTGAGCTTGAGCTTGTAGCCGGGGCGCAGGCCGCCGTCTTCGGCCACGTCCATGGCCAGGGTCGCGACGGCACCGTCGAACGTCAGGCGCCAGTGCCGGTACTGGGCGGGATCGGTCCGGAAATCGACCCGGTTGATGGGACTGCTCATCGTGTGTCTCCTCGTACGCCCTGTTCGTTGACAGGAAAAATACTGCACTACATGAATTATTATGCAGATTAGTGCAGGCGTTTTGGAGCGTCAAGCGGAATATGCAGGAAAGTGCATGTCGCGATGCGTGTCAGGCGCGCAGCAAAAAGGCCGCACCGAATGGGGCGGCCTCGGAGACGAAGGCGGCAGGCCGGCGGCGCTACAACGGCAACCCGCAAGCCTTGCGCACCTGCGTGCGTAGGCCGGCGAAGCTTTCGGCCACTTCCAGGTTGCTGGTCACCCAGGTCAGGTCGGCTTTGGCGTAGAACGCTTCGCGCCCGGCCAGGATGCGCTTCAAGTCGGACATGGCTTCGTTGTTGCCGGACATGGGGCGGAAGTCGCCCTGCGCCATGACGCGTTCCATGTGCTCTTCGGGCGTGGCGCGCAGCCAGACCGTATAGCAATGGGTCAGCAGAAGGTTGAGCGTGGCGGGTTCGGACACCAGCCCGCCCGGCGTGGCCAGCACCATTTCCGGATAGATCTGCACCGCCTCTTCGAGCGCGCGCCGTTCGTAGCGTCGATAGGCGTTTGGACCATACAGGTTATGGATTTCCAGGATGCCGCAGCCGGCCACCCGCTCGATCTCGCGGTTCAGTTCCACGAACGGATAGCCCAGGTCGTCGGCCAGCATCTGGCCCAGCGTCGACTTGCCCGCGCCGCGCAGGCCGATGAGCGCCACGCGCTGGGTGCGGTTGGGCCGCTGCGCGCCCGCCCCCACGCCGAACAGCTGCGTCAGCGCCTCGCGCGCGCGCTGCAGATCGGACTCGGTGCGTCCGCTCAGCAACTCCCGGATCAGCAGCCAGTCGGGCGATTCCGTGGTCACGTCGCCGACCAGTTCGGCCAGCGCGCAATTGAACGCCCGGGCAATCTGCAGCAGCACCAGGATCGACGCATTGCCGACGCCGTGCTCCAGGTTGGCGAGATGGCGTTCGGATACGCCGGTTGCCTGCGACAAGCCCTTGCGCGTCATGCCGCGGATGGCGCGCAGGCGGCGCACGCGCTCGCCCAAGGCGATCAGGAAGGGCTCGCGCCGGGGTTCGATGGGCGCCGTGTCTAGCGCTTGATTCATGGTTCGACTGACTCCGCAAAAACCCTGATTACCGCTCTTTTATGCACTATAGTGCTTGACCGACATCAACGGAAGCACTATTTTTCCATCCAACGAGTCCACAGCCGATCCGGTGTAAAAAAACAGCAGTCCAAATGCGGACTGCCTGAGCGCCGACAGTGTAAAGGAGCCGCTTGGTGAGTACGCCCGACCAATTCCACGCCCTGATGCGCGATGTGACGCGCCTGACGGCCGGCCAGCCGCTGGACGCGGCGCTGCAGGCCCGGCTCAACCAGGCGGCCGGCCCAGAGAGCGCCCTGTTCCAGGACATCTTTGCCACCTGTAGGCAGGGCGTGGCCGACGGCTGGATGTGCAACCGCGAAGGCGGCGGCATCAAGTACGGCCGGGTCATCAAGCCCGCCGACGACCTGGGCGGCTGCTCGGTGGACGTCGTCGACATGAATGACCTGGCCGGCCCGCACCACGCCCATCCCAACGGCGAGATCGACATGATCATGCCGCTTACCGAAGACGCGCGCTTTGACGGCCACGGCGCGGGCTGGCTGGTCTACGGACCGGGCTCGGCCCACCGCCCCACCGTCACGCGCGGCCGGGCCCTCGTGCTGTATCTGCTGCCCGGCGGGGCCATCGAATTCACGCGCCCCGGCTGAAAACCGGCCCGGACGCCGCAACCGTGCCGCCAACAACAACCACAGGCACGGCGTCCATCCACCAGGACACCAGGAGACAACCGTGAATACCTGCCCCGCCGAACTGAATTTCGCCAGCCATCTTGCCGCGCTGAACGCACCGCGCGCCGCCAAGCCGGCCTACATCGACGACACGCGCCAGCTCACGTATGGCGAGCTGGCCGAGCGGGTAGCCCGCATGGCGGGCGCACTGCGCAACCTGGGCCTGCGCCGCGAGGAACGCATCCTGGTGCTGATGCAGGACACGGCCGACTGGCCGGTGGCGTTTCTGGGCGCCCTGCACGCCGGCGTGGTGCCCGTGGCCGTCAATACCCTGCTCACCGCGGACGATTACGCCTACATCATTGCGCACAGCCGCGTGCGGGCCGTGTTCGTGTCCGGCGCCCTGCTGCCGGTGCTGCAAGCGGCGCTGGCTCAGGCGCCGGCGGATGTCGAACATCTGGTGGTGTCGCAGCCCGGCGCGGCCTTGCCCGAGGGCGCCCACGCGTTCGACACGCTGCTGGCCGCCGCCCCGCTGTCTCCCGCCGCACGCACGCTGTCGGACGAAATCGCATTCTGGCTGTATTCGTCCGGCTCGACGGGCAAGCCCAAAGGCGTGGTCCACACCCACGGCAACCTCTGGCACACGGCGGAACTGTATGCCAAGCCCGTGCTCGGCATCCGCGAAAGCGACGTGGTGTTCTCCGCCGCGAAGCTGTTCTTCGCATACGGCCTGGGCAACGGCCTGACCTTTCCGCTGTCGGTGGGCGCCACGGTCGTGCTGATGGCCGAGCGCCCCACCCCGCAGGCCGTGTTCCAGCGGCTGGTGCGGCATCGCCCCACCGTGTTCTACGGTGTGCCGACCCTGTATGCCAGCATGCTGGCCTCGCCCGACCTGCCGCCCCGCGAGCAGGTGGCGATGCGCGTCTGCACATCCGCCGGCGAAGCCTTGCCGCGCGATATCGGCGAGCGCTTCACGCGCCATTTCGGCTGTGAAATCCTGGACGGCATCGGCTCGACCGAGATGCTGCACATCTTCATTTCCAACCGCTCGGGGCAATTGCGCTACGGCACCACGGGCAAGCCCGTGCCGGGCTATGAGGTGCAGCTGCGCGACGACAACGGCGCGCCCGTCGCGCCCGGGGCCATCGGCGATCTATACATCAAGGGGCCCAGCGCCGCGCTGATGTACTGGAACAACCGCGACAAGACGCGCCAGTGCTTTCTCGGCGACTGGTTAAAGAGCGGCGACAAATACGTTTGCGATCCGGATGGCTACTACACCTATGCCGGTCGCAGCGACGACATGATCAAGGTCAGCGGCCAGTACGTGTCGCCGGTAGAGGTCGAGAACATCCTGATCCAGCACGAGGCGGTGCTGGAAGCGGCCGTGATCGGGGTCCCGGACCACGACGGGCTGGTCAAGACCAAGGCCTATGTGGTGCTGCGCGACGGCTTCGAACCGGACGCGCAGACGGGCGCCGCCTTGCAGCATTACGTGAAGCAACACCTGGCGCCCTTCAAGTATCCGCGCCAGATCGATTTCCTGGAGGAACTGCCCAAGACCGCCACCGGCAAGATCCAGCGCTTTCGCCTGCGGGCGCTGGAAGAGGCATCGCTATGACGGCGGCCGCCGACTCGGATACGGTCTTTGCCGGCGTCCACGCGCGCGGCCGCGACCTGCGGCTGGAATGCCGCTGGATCGCGCCGCAGCGCACCGATGCCCCGCTCATCGTCTTTCTGCATGAAGGGTTGGGATCGATATCGATGTGGAAGGACTGGCCCACGCAGGTGTGCGAGGCGGCCGGCTGCCGCGGGCTGGTGTATTCGCGCTACGGATACGGCCGGTCCACCGCTCGCCCGCAGGAGGATGCGTGGCCCGTGGACTTCATGCACCGTGAGGCGCACGACGTCCTGCCGGCCTTGCTGGAGGTCCTGGGCGTGAACGCGCGCCGCGACAAGCCGGTGCTGTTCGGCCACAGCGACGGCGGCTCGATCGCGTTGCTTTACGCCGCCCGGTATCCGGACGCGGTCGCCGGTGTGATCGCGGCAGCCCCCCACATCCTTGTCGAAGAGGTGTCCGTCACCAGCATCGCGGCCGCGCGCCGCGCCTATCTGGAATCGGATCTGCGCGCGCGGCTGGGCCGCCATCACCAGGATGTCGACTCCGCGTTCTGGGGCTGGAACGACATCTGGCTGAACCCGGAATTTCGCGCCTGGAACATCGAGGACGATCTGAGCCGCATCACCTGTCCCGTGCTGGCCATTCAGGGCACCGGCGACGAATACGGCACGCTGGCGCAGGTGCACGGCATCCGCCGGCGCGCGCCGCAAACCGAACTGCTGGAGATTCCGGATTGCGGCCATTCGCCGCACCGGGATCAGCCCGCCACCGTTATCCAGGCCGTCGCACGCTTTGTCGGCGCGCTGGAAAAACCCGGTTGACCCAGGCCCTGCTGCCGGCCCAGGCGTCCGCCCATAACAAGCACGGAGACAAACCATGAACCACGTCCTGACCCGGGCCGCGCTAGCCGCCGCCCTGACGATCGCCGCAAGCGGCGCGCATGCCGACGACAAGCTCAAGGTCGGCTTCATGCTGCCCTACAGCGGCACGTTTGCCGCGCTGGGCAACGCCATCGAGAACGGCTTCAAGCTCTACGTTGCCGAGCAAGGCGGCAAGCTGGGCGGACGCGAGATCGAATACTTCAAGGTGGACGACGAATCCAATCCGGCCAAGGCCGCCGAGAACGCCAACCGCCTCATCAAGCGCGATCAGGTCGACGTGCTGATCGGCACCGTGCATTCGGGCGTGGCGATGGCGCTGGCCAAGGCGGCCAAGGACGCCGACACCACGCTGATCGTCACCAACGCGGGCGCCAACGCGATCACCGGTCCGCTGTGCGGCCCGGGCATCTTCCGCACCTCGTTCACCAACTGGCAGCCGGCCTACGCCATGGGCCCGGTGGCGTACGCCAAGGGCCACAAGACCGCCGTGACCATCACCTGGAAGTACGCCGCGGGCGACGAGGCCATCGGCGGCTTCAAGGAAGGTTTCGAGAAGGCCGGCGGCAAGGTCGTGCGCGAACTGAGCCTGCCGTTTCCCAACGTGGAATTCCAGTCGCTCCTGACAGAGATCGCCGCGCTCAAGCCCGACATGGTGTTCACCTTTTTTGCCGGCGGCGGCGCCGTGAAGTTCGTGCAGGACTACCACGCGGCCGGCCTGGACAAGACGATCCCGCTGTACGGCTCGGGCTTTTTGACGGACGGCACGCTGCAGGCGCAGGGCGCATCGGCGCAGGGGCTCTTGACCACGCTGCATTACGCCGACGGCCTGAACACGCCGCGCGACAACGCGTTCCGCGCCGATTATTCCAAGGCGTACAAGATGCAGCCGGACGTCTACGCGGTGCAAGGCTATGACGCCGCGCAGCTCATGCAGTCGGGCCTTGCCGCCGTGAAGGGCGACTTCACGAAGAAGGACGACTTCCGCAGCGCGATGCGCACGGCCACCGTGGACAGCCCGCGCGGCACATTCACGTTGTCCAAGGCCGGCAACCCGGTGCAGGACATCTACCTGCGCCGCGTCGACGGTCTGGAAAACAAGGTCGTCGAGGTCGCGGTGCAGAAGCTGGCCGACCCCGCCCGCGGCTGCAAGCTGTAGCCCGCCGAACGCGTCCGCCACGGGAGGCCCCATGGACATCAGCATCCTGCTCATCCAGAGCCTGAACGCATTCCAGTACGGCTTGCTGCTGTTCCTGGTGGCCAGCGGCTTGACGCTGATCTTCGGGATCATGGGCATCATCAACCTGGCGCACGGCAGCTTCTACATGATCGGCGCGTACATGGCGTTCGCGCTGGGCCCGCTGGTCGACCGCTGGCTGGGCGGCGGGTTTCTCACCACGCTGGCCGTCTGCGTGCTGGCGGCCGGCGTGATGGGATACCTGCTGGAAGCCGCGTTCTTCAGCTACCTGTACAAGCGCAATCACCTGCAGCAGGTGCTGATGACGTACGGCCTGATCCTGGTGTTCGAGGAACTGCGCAGCATTCTGGTGGGCAACGACGTGCATGGCGTGCCGCTGCCCGAATGGCTGCGCGGCAGCATTGCGCTGGGCGACGTGATGACCTATCCCGTCTACCGCCTTTTCATTTCCGCCGTGGGCATTGTCGTCGCGCTGCTGCTGTACTGGATGATCTCGCGCACACGGCTGGGCATGATGCTGCGCGCCGGCGCCAGCAACCGCGAAATGATCAGCTCGCTGGGCATCGACATCAACAAGCTCTACCGCGTCGTGTTCGCCGCGGGCGTGGCGCTGGCGGCGCTGGCCGGCAGCATCGCCGCGCCCGTGTCGTCCGTGTATCCCGGCATGGGCAACGGCGTGCTCATCATCTGTTTCGTGGTGGTGGTGATCGGCGGCATCGGGTCGATTCGCGGCGCCTTCCTGGCCGCGATGCTGGTCGGCTTTGCCGAAACCTTCGGCCAGGTGCTGTTCCCATCTGCCGCGGGTGTGCTGGTCTATCTGCTGATGGCCTTCATTCTGCTTTGCAAGCCCGAAGGGCTGTTCAAACAGGGCTAGGTCCTGTCGACCTCAAAAGGACCCACGCATGCGCGCGCCTCTGCTCAACCGACTTTTGCCCATCGCCACGCTACTGGCGCTGGCGGCCTTTTCCTTCAGCGCCAGCGATTATTACACCGGCCTGGCGGTGAAGATCATGATCTACGCGATCTTCGCGCTCAGCCTGCAACTGCTGGTGGGCGGCGCGGGGTTGGTGAGCCTGGGACACGCGGCGTTCTTCGGCATCGGCGCCTACGTGGCGGCGCTGTTGTCGCCCGAATCGGAAGCGGCCAGCCTGTGGTGGCTGCTGCCCGCCGCCCTTCTGGCAGCCGCCGCGTATGCCCTGGTGACCGGGGCACTGGCCCTGCGCACGCGCGGCGTGTACTTCATCATGGTCACGCTGGCGTTTTCGCAGATGGCGTATTACGTGTTCCACGACACCAAGATCGGCGGCGGCAGCGACGGCATCTACCTGTATTTCCGGCCGGAACTCTCATTGGGCGGCTGGATGCCGTTCGATCTGGGCAACGCCGGCACGTTCTATTTCTTTGTCCTTGCCTGCCTGGCGCTGACGTGGGGCTTTCTGGCGTTGCTGCGCCGCTCGCCATTCGGCGCGGCGCTTGCCGGCATCCGCATCAACGAACAGCGCATGCGCGCGGCAGGCTATTCGACCTATCCGTACAAGCTCGCCGCCTATGTCGTCGGTGCCACGCTGGCCGGCCTGGCGGGCTTTCTGTTCGCGCTGAAAGATGGCTTCGTCACGCCGGAGCTGTTGGCCTGGGAACAGTCGGGGCTGGTGCTCCTGATGGTCATCCTGGGCGGCATGGGCAGCCTGGGCGGCGCGGTGCTGGGCACGGTGACGATGGTGATGCTGCAAGAGCTGTTCCAGTCGCAGGACCTGTTTGGCGATTACGCGCGCCATTGGCACCTGCCGCTGGGCCTGACGATCATCGCGCTGGTGGCGCTGTTGCCGAACGGGCTGGCAGGTTTGCCGGCCCAATGGCGCGAACGCCGCCAGGCGCGCGCCGCGGACGTTCGCAAAGACGCGGCGCCCCCGGCCCGCGCGGAAAGCAAACCGGCGGCCGCGCGCCTGCCCATCCAGGGAGAACGCCATGTCTGATGTCCTGCTCTCGGCCGCCGCGGTCACGCGCCGCTTCGGCGGTCTTACCGCGGTCAACGGCGTGTCGCTCGATCTGCTGCGCGGCCAGGTGCATGCCGTGATCGGCACCAACGGCGCGGGCAAGTCCACGCTCATCAACATCCTGTCGGGTGAACTGGCGGCCAGCAGCGGCCAGGTCACGCTGGGCAGCCGCGACATCACCGCCTGGCCTCAGCCCGAACGGGCGCGCGCAGGGCTGGGCCGCAGCTACCAGCGATCCACGATCTTTCCTGAACTGAGTGTGTTTGAAAACTGCCGGCTGGCCGCGCAGGCCAGCCGGCAGCGCTTCTGGCACTGGTGGCGCGATGCCGCCAGCTGCCGGCGCAGCGCCGAATTGGCGGGCGCGGCGCTGCACCGCACGGGCCTGACCGGCGACGCGCGGCAACCGGCCGGCCTGCTGCCGCACGGCCGCAAGCGCCAACTTGAGATCGCCATGTGCCTGGCGGGCGAGCCGCAGGTGCTGCTGCTGGACGAACCGCTGGCGGGCATGGGCCCGGAGGAAACCGACCGCATCCTGGCTCTGCTGCAGACACTGAAGGCCGGCCACGCCATCCTGCTGGTCGAGCACGACATGGACGCCGTGTTCCGCATCGCCGAAACCATCACCGTCATGGTCAACGGCAGCGCCATCGCCAGCGGCGCCCCCGCGCAGATTCGCGCCAATCCGGAGGTGCGCACCGCCTACCTGGGCGAAGACGGACAAGGAGCACATTGATGCACGCCCTGATCGAAGCAGACGGCCTGCACGTGTACTACGGCGCCAGCCATGTGCTGCGGGGCGTGGACATGCACATCGCGCCGGGCGAATCCGTGGGACTGGTGGGCCGCAATGGCATGGGCAAAACCACGCTCATCCGCAGCCTGATGGGCCACGTGAAAAGCGCCCAAGGCAACGTGCGCGTGCGCGGCAGCGACTGTACCCACGCGCAGCCCTATGCGATCGCGCGGATGGGGGTGGCCTATGTGCCCGAGGGCCGCGGCATCTTTCCCAACCTGAACGTGCGCGAGAACCTGCAGGTGGCGGCGCGCCCGGGCAAGCGCGCGGGCCAGGACTGGACCTATGCGCGTGTGCTGGACACGTTTCCCCGGCTGCGCGAACGCCTCGCCCACGGCGGCCAGCAGTTGTCGGGCGGCGAACAGCAGATGCTGGCCATCGGCCGCGCGCTGATGACCAACCCCGACCTCCTGATTCTGGACGAAGCCACCGAGGGCCTGGCGCCGCTGATCGTGGCGGAGATCTGGCGCATCATCCGCGAGATCCGCGCCACCGGCATGTCCACGCTGATCGTGGACCGCAACTACCGCGCGGTGCTGGAACACACCGACCGGTGCCTGGTGATGGAAAAGGGATTGATCGTGCAGGATGGCGACAGCGCGTCGCTGGCCCGGCAGCCCGAGCAGTTGACGCGCTATCTGGGGGTGTAGCGGCGCGGCGCGTGGGGAGAACGCCCGCGCCGCCGGGGCAACCGTCAGATCACGGCTTCGATCAGGAAAGGACCGCGCCGCTTCAGGCCCTCGGCCAGCGCGCGCGCGAAGCCTTCAACCGTATCCACGCTGACCGCTTCCACGCCCATGCCGCGGGCCAGATGGGTCCATTCAAGATGCGGGTCCTGCAGGTCCAGCATGCGGCGCGCATTGCGGCCGGGTTCCTGCACGCCCACGTTCTTCATCTCGCCATGCAGCGTGGCGTACGAACGGTTGGCCAGGATGATGGTGAGGCAATCCAGATTTTCGCGCGCCTGCGTCCACAAGGCTTGCAGCGTGTACATGCCGCTGCCGTCCGCCTGCAAGGTCACCACCTTGCGGTCGGGGCACGCCACTGCCGCGCCCGTCGCCAGCGGCAGGCCGATGCCGATCGCGCCGCCCGTCAGCATCAGCCAGTCGTGCGGCGCGCTGCTGACGCTGTACAGCGGAAACTCGCGGCCTTGCGTGATGGACTCGTCGCAGACGATGGCCTGCTCGGGCAGATGATGCGCGACCAGGATGTTGACGGCGGCGCCGGTCAGCTTGCCGGACGCGGGCACTTCATAACTGGCGGCGGGCGCCGTCAAACGCGGCGCATCGGCGGCGATGCCCAGTTCGTCGGCCAGCCACTCCAGCGCGTGCGGCAGGTCCTGGTCGGCCGTGGCCAGCACCACCTGGTTGCTGTCCTGCGGCGCCAGCAGGCTGGGCTTGCCGGGATAGGCAAAGAAGCCGACCGGCGACTTGGCGCCCGCCAGCACCAGGTGCTTGACGTCCTTGAGCTTGGCGACGGCCAGATCGATCGGATACGGCAGACGGTCCACCGGGGTGCGCGAGCCGCCGCGCTCGATGCGGCGGTTCGACGTCTCCGATACCAGACGCACGCCGGTCGCGCGTGCAATGCGCCCCGCCGCGTTCAATGCGCGCTCGCGCAACGCGGCGCCGCCCAGCATCAGCACGGTGACTTCGCCCGAGCGGATGGCCGCCGCGGCGGCGCGCACGGCATCGGCGGTGGTCTGCGCCAGCGCGTCGTCCTTGGCCACGATGGGCGCGGGCGCGTTATCGGGCAGTTCGGTCCAGGCCGTGTCGGCCGGCAGGATCAGGGTGGCGATGTTGCCCGGCGCGCGGCGCGCCACGGCGACGGCCTCGGCGGCATCCGCGGACAGGGCCGAGGCCGTCATGGTGCGCTTGACCCAGTGCGACATCGGCCGGGCCACGCCCTCCACGTCGCTGGTCAGCGGCGCGTCGTACTGGACGTGATACGTGGCGTGGTCGCCCACGATGTTGACCATGGGTGTGCGCGCGCGCTTGGCGTTGTGCAGGTTGGCAAGGCCATTGCCCAAGCCCGGGCCCAGATGCAGCAACGTCGCCGCCGGCTTGTCGGCCATGCGGGCGTAGCCGTCGGCGGCGCCAGTCACCACGCCTTCAAACAGGCCCAGCACGCAGCGCATCTTGGGCTTGCGATCCAGGGCCGCCACAAAGTGCATCTCGGATGTGCCCGGATTTGCAAAGCAAACGTCCACATCATTGGCAAGCAAGGTGTCGCAGAGGCTGTCGGCGCCGTTCATCGTTGTTTCCCTGGTAGTTATCAATGGCAGTGCGGGTGGCATGGCCACCCGCGCAACGGACATCATAGGGAGCCTGGCGGATTCGCGATAGAGCCATTTACGATCGGGCGCATGGAACCATTCCGGACGGGGTTCCGTTTGGCGGAACAGACCAGGGCGGCGTCCGGGGAGCGGACGGCCGCGCCGGGTTCGGGCGCCGTCAGAACGTGGCGCGCAGCGCGAGGCGGAAGGTGCGCGGCTGACCGAAGTAATTCCAGTAGTTGGTGTTGCCCACGGACTGGTAATAATTCCGGTCAAAGAGGTTGTCCACGTTGAACTGCACCGCCAGGTTCTTGTTGACGTCGTAGACCGCATGCAGGCCGACCAGCGTGTACGCGCCCTGCGAGATTCGGTATTCGTCCTCATCCGGACCGCTGGCGTTGAAGATGCCGCTTTGCGCGTAGACCGAGCCGCCCACGCGCAGCTTGTTCCATTGGTCGGGCAGACGGTAGTCGGTGGACACCTTCAGCAGATGGCGCGGGTAGGTGCTGGCGAACGTCTGGCCCGACTGCGGTCCCTGCGCGTACTTCGACTGCGTGTAGGTATAGCCCAGGCTGACGTTCCAGGCCGGCGTGATCGCGCCATTGATCTCGAAGTCCACCCCGCGGTTGCGCACCTTCTCGGCGGGGCGGTAGCAGGAAAAGATGCCTGGCGGGCACAGGTCGCTGTGGTCGATCAGGTCGGCCAGGCCCTTCTGGTCCGTCTGGAACAGCGCCAACGCGGCGTTCACCCGGCGGTCCATGAACTCGCCCTTCAGGCCGATCTCGTAGTTCTGCCCCGTCATCGGCGGCAGCACGCCGCCGTCGACGCCGATGTTTTCCTGCGGCTTGAAGATTTCGGTATAGCTGGCGTAGGCCGACAGGTTTTCGTTCAGGTCCTGCACCACGCCCGCATACGGCGTGACCTTGCCGCGCTGCTCATAGCGGCTTTCGGTGCGCACGGTGGTCTGCGCAAAGCGGTCGAATTCGAACCAGCTCCTGCGCGCGCCCAGGATGAAGGTCGTGCTGTCGGTCAGGCTGAAGCGGCCGGCGGTGTAGATGCCTTGTTGCTTCTGCGTGATGTTGTACTGCCACATGTGCGCGTCCAGCCCGGTCGGCGCGGGCGGATTGAAGGCTCCCAGGTCGTTCATGTCGACGAGGTAGCGATAGCTGGCGTCGCGCCCGCCGTGATAGTCGAAGTCGTCCTGGCGGGTGGTGGCGCCCACCACCAGCTCATGCTGGCGGCCCAGCAGCTGGAACGGGCCGGACGCGTAGGCGTCCACGCCCCATTGCGTGTCGTCGTACTGGAACAGGCGCGGGTTCAGCGTGAAGGTGTCGCCCGTCGTGCGTTGTGTGTAGTTGCCCAGGAAGTCCGACTTGGCGGACAGCCAGTTCCCGGCCACGGTCAGTTTCCAGCCATTGCCGAATTCGTGCTTGATGTCGGCGAACAGGTTGGTGTTGCGCTTGTTCAGGTAATTCCAGTCGCCGACCAGGGCGGTCTTGCGCGACATCGGGTAGAACGAGCCGTCAGCCCGCGTCGGCAATCCGGACCAGTCATAACCCTGGTTGCGGTCCTTCTGGTACGTCAGGCCGGCCGTCACCGTGGTGGCGGGCGTGATGTCGGCCTCCAGGATGCCGTAGAAGAGCGAGTTTTCCTTGCCCGCCCGTTGCTGGAAGTCGCCCGCGTTGGTGTAGGCCATCACGGCGCGGCCGCGCAGCGTCTTGGCCTCATTCAAGGGCGAGGACACGTCCAGCATCGTGCGGTAGTCGTCCCACGACCCCGCCGACAGCGTCATGACGCCTGTGGTCTCGTAGCCGGGCCGCTTGCGCACCAGGTTGATGGCGGCCGCCGGATTGCCTGCGCCCTCCAGCAAGCCCGTGGCGCCGCGCACGACTTCCACGCGGTCATAGATCTCGGTGGTGGGCTTGTTGATGGCGTCGAACGAGTACGCGTTGCTGATGTTGGCCGGCACGCCGTCGATCTGCAGGTTGTCGATGAGCTGGCCGCGCGCCTGATACACCGAACGCTCCGAGCCGTTCTGCACCACTGAAATGCCGGTGGTCGCCTGCAGCACGTCGTCCAGATTCTGCATGGACTGGTCGTCCATGCGCTGGCGCGTCACCACTGTCACGGATTGCGGCGTTTCGCGCGGCGACAGGTTCAGGCGCGTGGCGCTGTTGGTGACCAGCACCACGTACGTGCCGCTGGTGTCCACCGGCGGCAGCATGCCGGATACAGTGACCGGCGCGAGGGTCGTGGTCTGTGCAGCCGGCGCGCGCCGCAAGGTCAGCGTGCCATCTGCCGCGCGCGCGGATTCCAGGCCGCTGCCGGCCAGTGCCACACGCAGCGCCGCATCCATCGTGTAGACGCCCTGCACGGCCGGGGCATTCAGGCCGCGCACGAGGTGCGGGTCGTAGGACACCACGGTCCGGGTCAGCCGCGCAATCTCGGTCAGCGTGGCGTCCAGGCTGCCGGCGGGCAGGTCGAATGCGATGGGCGCCCGGGGCTGGGCGTGGGCCGGCTGGCCCAGGCTGGATGCCGCCAGGACCACGGCAAGGCTAAGGACGCGGGGAACAGGCAAAACGCGCATGAGGGTCTCCGATACGTTGCGCACAGTGATATGTGGGTATGTGCCGCGAGATCGGAAAAGTGACAGTGCTCGTGCGAAAAAAGTGAAAGAAACGGGTCAGGCCGGCCGGGCGTCGATCAAAGTGAGCCAGCGCGTATAGCGGCTGACCGTGATCGGCAGCGTGTGTTCCAGCGCGCTCAGCGCGCGGTCGGTGTCGTCCAGCGGATAGAGACCGGACACCGCCAGGCGGGCGGCCT
The DNA here is from genome assembly GCF_029866465.1 of Achromobacter mucicolens. Classification (NCBI taxonomy): domain Bacteria; kingdom Pseudomonadati; phylum Pseudomonadota; class Betaproteobacteria; order Burkholderiales; family Alcaligenaceae; genus Achromobacter; species Achromobacter mucicolens. The sequence continues at coordinate 4,184,433 of NZ_CP123364.1, forward strand.
GCGGGCTGACGCGCAGCACGCCTGTGCGGTAGCTGGCCAGCGCCGCGGCAATCTCGCCGAGCGGCTGGTCGCGCACCTTCAGCCATCCCTCGCGCCACGACGCGGCGTCTTCCATCGCTTGCGGGCGTTCCGCCCAGGCGGCGCCAAAACGCGCGCCCTGCCCCATCGCCAGCATCAGCGGGGACGCATCGCGCGGAAGGACTTCGACGCTGCTCTGCAACGCCACGGCCAGGCTGGCTTCCTCTTCCAGCCGCACCATGCAGCCCGCGCCCGCGCTGCGGACCTGCCCGTGCGCCGTATGCACCGCAAACATCGCGGAAAGACCGGTGCGCGGCTGCACCACCAACGCCCCTTCCAGCAACCGCACGTTGCGCGCGTCCGCCGTGAAATCCAGATCCACGCGGCTGCGCGCGTCCAGGGTCAGCAGGCTGCCGTCCGGCAGCGTGTAGGTCCGACGTTCGCCCGTGGCCGTGCCGAGATCGGCCGTAAGATTGCCCAGCGGCGTGATGCGATTGGCCACCCAGCCGCCCGCCGCCGCGGCGCCGGCCAAGGCGGCCGCGTTAAGCAGCACGCGACGCCGCGCCGGGCGCACCAGCGTGCGACGCAGCGCGTGGCGCTCGTTCTTCATGACCGATTCCAGCCGCCCCACGGACTGGCTAAGGCCCTGCTGCAGCCGCGCCCAGGCATGTTCATGGGCCGGATCGGCCGCGCGCCAGGCGGCACAGGCGGCGTGATCGGCATCCGTCGCCTCGCCCGAGGTCAGCTTGACCCAGAAGCCGATCGCCCGGTCCCCGGCCTCGGCCACGGTTTGCTCGCGACTCATGGCGCGTCCGCCAGCGCGTAGCAGCGCTGCAGCGCCTGCGCGATGTACTGGCGCACCATGCTGACCGACACGCCCAGCGCGGCGGCGATCTCCTTGTGGGTCAGGCCATCGAGTTGGCTGTATAGAAACGCGGCGCGCGCCTTCGCCGACAGGCCGTCGAGCATCTGGTCCACCTGCTGCAGGGTCTGCAGGATCGCAAGCTGCTCCTGCGGCGACGGGGCAAACTGCTCGCCCTGGAGGAACAGGCTTTCCAGCCACGCGGCTTCCAGCTCGCGGCGGCGCCACAGTTTCCAGACGAGGCGTTTGGCGATGGTGATGATGAGGGCGCGCGGCTCGCGCACGGAGTCGAGCCGCGGCGTCTGGATGAGCTGGACGAACGTGTCGCCGGCGACGTCTTCGGCGTCTTCGAGGTTGCGCAGCCGGGTGTAGAGCCTGCCCAGCAGCCATGGCCTGTCTTCGGTGTAGATCCGGGCCAGCAGAGGATGGTCCGAGGTAATCGTGGAAGGCGGAAGCATGGCGCGGCGGGCGGTATCTGCAAATGGGAATCGCTCGCATTCTATCGCAGACGTGCCGAGGCGTCCCCTTTCCGGCAGGAGCAATATCCACCCGCGGGGCGCGCCCAAAAACGGCAAGGCCTCCCGAGGGAGGCCTTGCGCGGATCAAATGGACCGGTAAATCCGTCCGCTATGCGTGTTCACGCTTCAACGGATCGGCCACGGATACATCGCGCCGCCCTGGTTCCACAGCGCGTTCGTGCCGCGCTGCAGGCCCAGCTTGCTGTCCTTGCCCACGTTGCGCTCGAAGATTTCGCTGTAGTTGCCCACCGCCTTGATGGCGTTGTAGGCCCATTTTTCATCCAGGCCCATGTTCTTGCCGGCGCCCGGCGTCACGCCCAGGATGCGCAGGACGTTGGGATTCTTGCTCTTGAGCATTTCATCCACGTTCTTTTGCGTGATGCCGTATTCCTCGGCTTCCAGCAGCGCGAACAGCGTCCAGCGCACGATGCCCAGCCAGTTTTCGTCGCCCTGGCGGACCATGGGACCCAGCGGCTCCTTGGAAAAGCGCTCGGGCAGGATTTCGTAGTCGTTGGGGTTGGCGACCTGCGTGGCGCGCACGGCGGCCAGTTGCGAGGCGTCGTCCGTGAAGGCGTCGCAGCGGCCGGATTCAAAGGCGCGCACGACTTCGGTCACCTTGTCGATCACGACCGGCTTGAACTCGATGTTGTTGGCGCGGAACCAGTCGGCCAGGTTCAGTTCGGTGGTTGTCCCGGGCTGCACGCAGACGGTGGCGCCGTTCAGTTCCTTGGCGCTCTTGACGCCCAGTTTCTTGCTGACCAGGATGCCCTGGCCGTCATAGAAGCTGGCGGCCACGGCGGACAGGCCGAGCGACGTGTCGCGCGTCTGCGTCAGCGTCACGGTGCGCAGCAGCACGTCGACTTCGCCCGACTGCAGCGCCGTGAAGCGCTGCTGGGTGGAGAGCGCGGTGCCCTTGAACTTGGAGGCATCGCCAAACACCGCCGCCGCCACGGCACGGCAGATGTCCACGTCCATGCCTTCCCATTCGCCCTTGCTGTTCGTCGCGGAGAATCCGGAGACGCCGTCCGTCAGGCCGCACTGCACGAATCCCTTCTTTTTCACCGCGTCCAGCGTGGGACCGGCCATCGCCGCCTGGGACGCGCAGGCCAGGGCAATCGCGCCGGCCGCAACCATCAATTTCCGCTTCATGTTCTGCTTCTCCTGAGATAGATGGCCGCTCTGGGCTCGTAACCGGGAGCGGCTGAAACCGGGTCCCGCCTTACTGGACCGGCCGCCAGATTAAGGCATGTCCACACCGTGAACAACGCACGAATCCCTAGTGAAAACCCGTAAGACGCGTCGTCCGCGAACGACCCCGCTCTGTCCGGTGATCGAACTTTATTGCCACGGCGCCCCGCCGCCCCGCACATCCCCGCGTGCCATACTTTTTTTGCGTCTTTGTCCGATAGTCAGCAAAGCCGCAGCCCTTTAAAAAAGCCGGTCGCGTCACACAAAAACCCGGACGCGCACCGCTAATCGGCCGATTCATGGAGGAGACAAGTCCATGGCAAAAGCAAGCAAGTCGCAGCCCCTTCGCCCGGCGGCCACTGACCGCCGCCAGGCTCTCAGAAACCTGCTCGTCGCCGCGCTGGCCGCGAGCGGTCTGGCCGCCGGCCCCGCCCTCGCGGCCGACAACTGGCCCAGCAAGCCCATCAAGATCATCGTGCCGTACACGCCGGGCGGATCCACCGACATCGTGACGCGCATCGTGATGGAAAAACTGGGGCCGCGGCTGAACCAGACCATCGTCGTCGAGAACCGTCCCGGCGCCAACAGCAGCCTGGGATCGGCGCTTGCCGCCAAGGCCGAGCCCGACGGCTACACGTTCCTGTCGATGCTGCCGGCCTACATCATCAACTTCCACCTCTACAAGCTGGGTTACACGCCCGCGGACCTGACGCCGGTCGTGCAGATGGCGGACCTGCCGCTGTTTCTGTTCGTGGCGAACGAGCTGCCGGTCAAGAACGTGGCCGAACTGGTCGCCTATGCGCGCAAGAATCCCGACAAGCTCACCTACGCGTCCAGCGGCAACGGTTCCAGCGCGCATCTGACCGGCGCCGACTTCGCGCTGCAGAACAAGATCACGATGACCCACGTGGCCTACAAGGGCAGCGCGCCGATCCTGACGGACCTGCTGGGCAATCGCGTGTCCATGGTGTTCGATCCCGTGCTGGTGCCGATGCAGTACGTCAAGCAGAACCGCCTGAAGGCGCTGGCGTTCACGGGCAAGGAACGTTGGCCCACGGAACCTGACATTCCCACGATGGAAGAAGCCGGCATGCCGGGTTTCGTCACCGGCTCGTGGGCCGGACTGATGGCGCCCGCCAATACGCCCAAGCCGATCATCGAACGCATGGCGCGTGAGATCAGCGAAATCGTCAAGGAACCCGACGTGCGGCAGAAGTTCGTGGATGCGGGCTTCTTGCCGGTGGGCGGCACGCCGGCGCAGTTTGCCGAATTGATGAAGAAGGACTCGGCGCGCTACGCCGAGATCATCAAGCAGGCCAACATCACCGTGAACTGAGCGGGGCGGGCGCCGCGGCGCCCGCCCCATCGGAGCCCTCCATGATCGACAAGTTCATCGACACCCCCGCGGCCGCCGTGGCGGACATCCACGATGGCGCCACCGTGCTGATCAGCGGGTTCGGCGGCGCCGGCATGCCCACCGAACTGATCCATGCGCTCATCGACCAGGGCGCGCGCGACCTGACCGTGGTCAGCAACAATGCGGGCAACCACGAAACGGGCCTGGCCGCGCTGGTCAAGGCCGGGCGCGTGCGCAAGGTCATCTGCTCGTTTCCGAAGGCGTCTCACTCCTGGGTCTTCGACGCGCTCTACCGCGAAGGCCGCATCGAACTGGAATGCGTGCCGCAAGGCACCATCGCCGAACGCCTGCGCGCGGCCGGCGCCGGGCTGGGCGGCTTTTTCACGCCCACCGCGTACGGCACCGAGCTTGCGCGCGGCAAGGAGACCCGCATCATCAACGGCCGCGGCCATGTGTTCGAAGAACCCTTGCACGGCGACTTCGCGCTGGTCAAGGCCGACCGTGGCGACCGCTGGGGCAACCTCACCTACAACATGAGCGCGCGCAACTTCGGTCCCATCATGTGCATGGCCGCCCGGACGACCATCGTGCAGGTGCGCGCCAAGGCCGAACTGGGCGAACTGCCGCCCGAGGCGGTGGTGACGCCGGGCATCTTCGTCAAGCGCGTCACCGAAGTGCCCAACGCCGCCTTTTCCAGCTGACGCAATCCTTCAAGCAGGAGTCCGCATGTTTCGTCCCCTGACCCGCGAAGCCATGGCGCGCCGCCTGGCCCTGGACATCCCCGACGGCAGCTACGTGAACCTGGGCATCGGCATGCCCGTGCTGGTGGCCGCCCACCTGCCCGAAGGCCGCGAGATCGTGCTGCACAGCGAGAACGGCATTCTTGGCATGGGCCCGCCCCCGGCCGAGGCCGACATCAACCTGGACCTCATCAACGCGGGCAAGCAGCCCGTGACGCTGTTGACGGGCGGGTCGTATTTCCATCATGCGGACTCGTTCGCGATGATGCGCGGCGGCCACCTGGACATCTGTGTCATGGGCGGCATGCAGGTCGCCGCCAACGGCGACCTGGCCAACTGGTCGCTCAACAAGCCGGACGAAGCGCCGGCCGTGGGCGGCGCGATGGACCTGGCCGTCGGCGCACGCAGCGTGTTCATCATGATGGAGCACAACAGCAGGAACGGCGATCCCAAGATCGTCGAGCGCTGCACCTATCCGCTTACCGGCGCCGGCGTGGTGGACCGCATCTACACCGACCTCGCGGTCATCGACGTGACGCCGGACGGGCTTGTCGTCCGGGATATGATCGACGGCATGACCCTGACCGAATTGCAGGCGCGCACCGGCGCGCCGCTGCGTGCCGGCTGATGCTGCCGAACCTGCCTCCGCCGGGCTACGCCGCGCCGCCCGCGGCCGAAGACCATCCCGACCAGCTGCGCGGCGATCCGGACTACATGCTGACGCTGGCGCGCGGCCTGCACGTCATACGCGCGTTCGGCACCCCCGCCATCCCCAGACCGCCGCCGAACTGAGCCGGCGCGCCAACTTGCCGCGCGCGGTGGTGCAGCGCTGCCTGCACACGCTGATCCTGCTGGGCATGGCCGAACAGCATGGCCGGCTGTACGTGCTGACGCCGCGCATCCTGGGGCTGGGCTACGCGTATTTTTCGTCCACGCCGTTCGTCTCGCTGGCGCAGCCCGTGCTGGAGGAACTGAGCGCCACCGTGAACGAGACCTGCGCGCTCGCCATCATGGAAGGCCACGAGATGCTGTACCTGGCGCGTTCGGAGGTGAACCGCCTGCTGGCCACGTCGATGGGTCTGGGAAGCCGCTTGCCGGCGTATTGCACGTCCATCGGGCGCGTGTTGCTGGCAGAGTTGCCCGAGCCCGCGCTGGCAAGGTATTTCGCGGCAACCGACCTGCAGCCCTACACCGAATTCACGTTGACCACCGAGGCAAAACTGCGTGCGGAACTGGCGCGCATCCGCGAGCAGGGATACGCGGTGGTCGACCAGGAACTGGAATTGAATGTGCGCGCGATTTCGGTGGTCGTGCGCTCGGCCAGCGGCAAGGCGTGCGGCGCCGTGAACGTCAGCGTGAAGGCCGCGCGCGTGCCGCTCGAGCGCTTGCAGGAAGAATTCCTGCCGCCCTTGCGGCAGGCTGTTGAACGGATCGGGGAATTCCTGGCCGCCTGAGCGGCCAGGCTACAGGCCGGTGGTGTCCAGCGTGAAGGCGGCGGCGGCACGGCCGATGCGGTCGTTGACCGCGTGCCAGTCGTCGGTGGCGGGCGGCGCCTGCACGATGATGCGCGCATAGCCCTGCCCGTCCAGATCGCGCAGCAGGCCATACAGCGCCTGCGCGTAACGGGCCGGGTCCGCCGGCACCGCTTGCCATTGCACGCGCGCATCGACGGCGGCGGGCTGCGGGCCGTAGGCCACCAGCACGACGCGCCCTTCTGGCAGGTTGCGTCCCAGCACCACTTCCTGCATGCGCGCGTCGCTTGCCAGTTCCAGCGGCGTGCGCGGCGCGTAATGCGCCTTCAGCGTGCCCGAGGCGCGCGGCGCCGCGGCGTCGGGCGCAAAGACCTGCACGCCCAGCACGGCTTCGATCTGCGCGGCGCTGATGTGGCCGGGCCGCAGCAGCACGGGCCCCGCGCCCGTGTCCAGGCGCGACAGATCCAGGATCGTGGACTCGATGCCCACCTCCGACGCGCCGCCTTCCAGCACGGGCATGCCGGCCGCGACTTCGTCCGGGAACTCGCTGCGCACATGCTCGGCGCGCGTGGGCGACACTTGCCCGAACTTGTTGGCGGACGGGGCAGCGACGCCGCCCTGCCCGTTCGGCTTGCCGGCGGCAAAAGCCGTCAGCAGCGCCTGCGCCACCGGATGCGAGGGACAGCGAATGCCGATGCTGTCCTGGCCGCCGCTCACCGTGTCCACGATATGCGGCGCGCGCTTGAGGATCAGGGTCAGCGGACCCGGCCAGAACGCGTTGATCAGCAGACGCGCCTCGGGCGGCACGTGCGCCGCCCAATACGACACATCGCCGTCGGGCGCGATATGCACGATGACGGGATGGTTCGACGGCCGGCCCTTGGCCGCGTAGATCTTGGCAACCGCCTGCGGATTTTCGGCATCCGCGCCCAGCCCGTAGACGGTCTCGGTCGGAAAGGCGGCCAGTTCGCCGTCCAGCATGCGCTGGGCGGCGTGGGCGATTTGCGCGGCGCTGGCGGTGGCGGGCGTGGAGGAGGACATCGGTTCGCCGCTTTATTCGGGCGCCTGCATGCCCAGCGCGGCCGCCACGCGGGCGGCATCGTCACGGGCCTGCTGCAGGGTGGCCGCCACGATGGTGACGTGCCCCATCTTGCGGCCCCGTCGCGCCTCGTGCTTGCCGTACAGATGCAGCTTGGCGGACGGCACCGCCAGCGCCGCGGCCCAGTCGGGCTCGCGTTGCGCGGTGTCGCTGTCGTTGGCGTACCAGATGTCGCCCAGGATGTTCAGCATGACGGCCGGGGCCAGGAGGTCGGTGCCGCCCAGCGGCAGGCCGGCCATGGCGCGCGCCTGCTGCTCGAACTGGCTGGTGACGCAGGCATCGATCGTGTAGTGGCCGCTGTTGTGCGGGCGCGGCGCGATCTCGTTGACGATGAGGCTGCCGTCATTGAGCACGAAAAATTCCACGCACAGCACGCCGTGGTAGCCCAGGCCCTGCGCGATGGCTTGCGCGGCCTCGGTGGCGCGCGCCTGGCGTTCGGCGTGGGCGGCGTCCTGCTGCACGGGCGCGGCGGTGGACACCGCCAGGATGCCGTCGCGGTGCACGTTGCGCGCCACGGGAAACACCACGCTGGCGCCGTCAAAGCCGCGCGCCAGCACCACCGAGATTTCGTAATCCAGCGGCATCAGCGCTTCCAGCACGCAGGCCACGCCCCCGAACTCGGCGAAGGCCGCGATGGCTTCTTCGCGGGTGTCGATGCGGGCCTGGCCCTTGCCGTCGTAACCCAGGCGGGCAACCTTGAGAATGCCGGGGAACAGGGCGTCGGACGCGGCGTGCAAGTCCGCCTCGCTGCGGATGGCGGCGTGCGGCGCAACCGGGATGCCTTGCGCGGCGATGAAGGTCTTTTCCGCGATACGGTCCTGCACGATCGCCACGGCGTCGCCCGCCGGGCTGACGCGGCAGCGGGTCGCCAGCGCGCGCAGGCTGTCGGCGGGCACGTTTTCGAATTCGGTGGTGACGGCCTGGCAGGTCTGCGCCAGGCGGGCCAGGCCGGCCTCGTCGTCATAGGCGGCCTGGATGTGCAGGTCGGCGACCATGCCGGCCGGGCACTCGGCGGCCGGATCCAGCACCGCCACCTTGTAGCCGAGGCTTTGCGCGGCGTGACAGAACATGCGGCCCAACTGCCCGCCGCCCAGCATGCCCAGCCAACCGCCGGGCGCAATCATGAAAGAAGTCGATTGAGTCATACGCGTCAGGCCTCGGGCGGAACTTTCATGTCGCGCGCGGCCTGCGTCTGGCGGGCGCGGAACGCCAGCAGCTTTGCGTGCAGGCCGGCGTCGGTGCCCGCCAGCGTGGCGATCACGTGCAGCGCGGCGTTGGCGGCGCCGGCTTCGCCGATGGCAAAGGTGGCGACCGGCACGCCCTTGGGCATCTGCACGATGGACAGCAGCGAGTCTTCGCCGCGCAGGTACTTGGACGGGACCGGCACACCGAACACCGGCACCTCGGTCAGGGCGGCCATCATGCCCGGCAGGTGCGCCGCGCCGCCAGCGCCGGCGATGATGCCGCGCAGACCGCGCTGGTGCGCGGCGGCGCCGTATTCGGCCATATCCTGCGGCATGCGGTGCGCGGAGATCACGCGCGCCTCGTAGGCAACGCCAAAATCCTCCAGCATCGTCACCGCGTGCTTCATGACCTCCCAATCGCTGGAAGATCCCATAATCACGCCCACCACGGGGGAGGCTTGCGCCGCTGCGGAAGTCTGGTCTGTCATAACCGGTGTCTAGTAGTTGAGACCACGGCGCACGCGCCGCGAAATGTCAGGAAACCGCGGGACCTGCCCGCGAAAGCCCGCTATTTTACCCGGCGCGGCGGCCCCTACGGCGTGGCCGCCGTTTGCAGCCAAAGGTAGCTGACCGGATCGTCGGGGCACGGGCCAAAGCCGCACTGCAGCGTGGTGCTGCCGGCGTTGGCCAGCGCGACGATGAAAAACAGGGCCATGACCACCATGCCCAGCGCCGACACGGGCTTCTTGAGCATGCTGTCGCCCCATTTGCGGTCCACACACAGCATCACGACGCAGAACACGATGATCGCCGTGAAGGCGACGAACGCCCACGTATAGAAATGCAGGCCAAGAAAGGGCGTGCCGTAGCCCGCATCGCCCGGCGCAATATGCAGCAGCACCTGACGCCCCGACGCAAGCATCCCGGCCAGCGCGCCCGCAATGCTCATCGCGTAGTGCATCGGCGACGGGCCGAGCCGCATGTTCAAGAGGAATCCCACGCCCGCAAGCATCAGCGCGACGCGCTGCAGCAGGCATAGCGGACATGGCAGTTCGTCGTAGGCGAATTGCCAGACAAAGGCCATGCAGAGGATGGCGGTGACCCCGAGCAGGGCCAGACCGTTGAGGATGCGTGAACCGCGCGCCGGGTTGCGTGAAAAGATCATTGCCGGCGCTTCACAGGGACAACGCCAGCGGACTGGTCATGTGGTAATTGCACCAGGCGGCAAAGATGACCAGGGTCAGCAGCCAGAACGTCACGCAGGGGCGGCGCCGGCCCACGAGCCCAAACCATACTGCCAGCGTCCCCGTCACAAAGGGCAGCATCATCACCATGCAGCGCTCCTTTTCTCGGAATTCCCGAACCAAGCAGCGCACGAGTATAGCGTAACAATCCGAAATAATTTCATGCGAAGACTGCGGGTTTGCCCGGGTGCCCGGCATGTGTATCAAGGCGCCGGTTGCACCGCTGCGGGCAAAAAAAAACCGCTCGGCAAGGAGCGGTTTTTTGGAAAGCAGGCCGATCAGGCGATCAGGCGGTCAAGCGCTTCGCGGTATTTGGCGGCGGTCTTTTCCAGCACGTCCTGCGGCAGGCGCGGCGCGGGCGGCGTCTTGTCCCACGTTTGCGTTTCAAGCCAGTCGCGCACGAACTGCTTGTCGAAGGACGGCGGGCTGATGCCCACGCGGTAGCCGTCGGCGGGCCAGAAGCGCGACGAATCGGGCGTCAGCACTTCGTCCATCAAGTGCAGCGTGCCATCGTCGTCCAGGCCGAATTCGAACTTGGTGTCGGCGATGATGATGCCCTTGGTCGCGGCAAAGGCGGCGGCCTCGGCGTACAGCTTGAGCGTGACGTCGCGGATGCGCTCGGCCATTTCCTGGCCGACTTCCTTGACCACGTGCGCGAAGTCCACGTTCTCGTCGTGCATGCCGAATTCGGCCTTGGCTGCGGGCGTGAAGATGGGCTCGGGCAGCTTGCTCGCTTGTTGCAAGCCCGCCGGCAGCTTGATGCCGCACACGGCGCCGGTCGCCTGGTAGTCCTTCCAGCCGGAACCGATCAGGTAACCGCGGGCCACCGCTTCGACCAGGATCGGCTTCAGACGCTTGACCACCACGGCGCGGCCACGCACCTGGTCGACCTCATCGGGCGCCACCACGTCCTCGGGTCTCACGCCGGTGGAGTGGTTGGGCAGGATGTGCGCCAGCTTCTGCAACCAGAATTCGGTCAGTTCGGTCAGCACCTGTCCCTTGCCGGGAATGGGGTCGTCAAGGATCACATCGAAGGCGGAAATGCGATCCGACGCGACGATCAGCAACTTGTCGTCGCCGACGGCGTACATATCGCGCACCTTGCCGCGTCCCAGCAGCGGCAGGGACTTGATGCTGGATTCATGCAAAGCAGAAGTCACGGGAATGGCCTATGGCAAAAATGAACATTCCCGCCACGGGCGGGCGCCAGGGCGGGAAGTGGAACGAAATCGGATACCGGGCAGGAGCGGCGCCGCGCGGCGGCTCCTGCAAAGCGCATAGATTACTGCAAATAAGTTCACCTTGCCGCAGGCCAGACCCCGGGTTAGGCTTTGATCCCCATCCATAATTCGCGCCGGCCGCCCCCGGGCGTCACGGCGCAACCCGTCCGGAGACAGAGTCGTATGCAGGATGCTTCCCCCAAGCGCATGCCCCACGCCGACGCGCAGGTGCACATGACAGGCGGCTGCCAGTGCGGCGCCATCCGCTACGCCCTCACGGACGAGCCCATCACCGCGGCGACCTGCCATTGCCGGGACTGCCAGTATTCCAGCGGCGGCGCTCCAGCCCACGCCCTGATCTTTCCCGCCGGCGCCGTCACGCTGCTGCGCGGCCAACCCAAGGAGCACCGCTACCAGGGCGACTCCGGCCACACCGTCATGCGCAGCTTCTGCCCGTCCTGTGGGACGCCGCTGTTCGGCGGCTCGGAAGGCATGGGCTATGAGGTGGTCCGCGCGGGGTCGCTGGACGATCCCGAGGCCTTTCATTCCAAGGTGAGCCTGTGGACGGACTCGGCGCCATCGTGGCACCACGTGGACCGGACGGTGCCGAGCTTTGGGCGCAATTCCCCGGCATAAGCGGCGCGCAACACGTCCACAAAACAAAAGGGCTGGCCCTCGCGGACCAGCCCTTTTTTGCCTGAGCCGCCTTCACAGGGAAGGCGGCGCCGGCGGGGACCTTACTGCACCACTTGCGACAGCTTGCCCGACGCGTATTGCGCGGCAATTTCGGTCAGCGGCAGCGGCTTGATCTTGCTGGCGTTGCCGGCGGTGCCGAATTCCGTGTAGCGAGCGACACAGATTGCCTTGGCGGCGGCGCGGGCGGGCTTGAGGTATTCGCGCGGGTCGAATTTTTCGGGGTTCTCGGCGAAGAAGCGGCGGATCGCGCCGGTCATGGCCAGACGGATATCGGTGTCGATATTGATCTTGCGCACGCCGTACTTGATGGCTTCCTGGATTTCCTCGACGGGCACGCCGTAGGTTTCCTTCATGTTGCCGCCGAATTCACGGATTTCGGCCAGCAGTTCCTGCGGCACGCTGGAGCTGCCGTGCATCACCAGGTGGGTGTTGGGCAGGCGGGCGTGGATTTCCTTGATGCGGGAGATCGACAGGATGTCGCCAGTGGGCTTGCGCGTGAACTTGTAGGCGCCGTGGCTGGTGCCGATGGCAATCGCCAGGGCGTCCAGTTGCGTGCGGCGCACGAAGTCGGCGGCTTGTTCCGGGTCGGTCAGCAGCTGATCCATGGTCAGCTTGCCGTCGGCGCCGTGGCCGTCTTCCTTGTCGCCTTCCATGGTTTCCAGCGAGCCCAGGCAGCCCAGTTCGCCTTCGACGGTCACGCCCAGCTTGTGCGCGATGTCGACCACCTTCTTGGTGACTTCGACGTTGTAGTCGTAGTCGGCGATGGTCTTGCCGTCTTCCTTCAGCGAGCCGTCCATCATGACGCTGGAGAAGCCCAGGTCGATCGCGCCCTGGCAGATCTTGGGCGACTGGCCGTGATCCTGGTGCATGACCACGGGAATGTGCGGGTAGGACTCAACGGCGGCCTGGATCAGGTACTTGAGGAAGCCTTCGCCCGCATATTTGCGCGCGCCGGCCGAGGCCTGCATGATCACCGGGCTGTCGGTCTCCGCCGCGGCTTCCATGATGGCCTGGACCTGTTCCAGGTTGTTGACGTTGAAAGCCGGAATGCCGTAGCCGTGCTCGGCGGCGTGGTCGAGCAACTGGCGCATGGAGACTAGGGCCATGAGTGGTCCTCCTTAGGTACTGTCTATTGAGAGATGGTTGAAGCCTTGCTGAATGGCGTGATTTTACGGGGGAATCGAAGAAAGGTCTTGCAACGGCCGGTATCCTATCCATTCAGGTGATACCGCAAGGGGCGGGACGGCTGATATCCCGCCTTGCGATCTCGTCCATGCGGACCAGAAGTCCGGCACGCCAGGCCTTTTCCGCCCCGCTTGTGCCCTAGGGCTGTGGCCTACGGCCTGCCCGCGTGCGGCACATCCACCTGGGTCATCAGGATGCGGGCCTGGGGTTTGGCCCGGCGATTGGCTTCGACGAAATCCGGCGCTGCCGCCATGAAGAGCGTCCTGCCGTCGGGACCACCCAGCGCGGCCGCGAAGATGCCGAACTCGCCGGTGTCGATCTGTTCCAGGATCCTGCCGCCCCGTTCGACCCGCACGATGCGCTTGCCGATGGCATCGCCCACCCACAGCGCGCCTTCTTCGTCCAGTGCGCCGCCGTCCGGGGCGATCTTTGACGCGGCGATCAGCGTGGCCAGGTCGTCGCTCGCCGGCAGCTCGCCGAAGTTGGCCCAGTCGCGGCGCGGGCCCAGCACGCCATTGGGCTCGATGTCGAATTCGGAAATGCGGTTTGCGAAGGTCTCGTTGACGATCAGCGTCTTGCCGTCGGGCGTAATGAACGACCCGTTGGGAAAGCACAGCCCGTCCGCCACCACCTGCGCCACGCCGTCCGGGTCCACGCGCACCAGCGTGGTCGTGCGGACCGGTTCGCCCGCCATGATGTCGAACCCGAAGTTGCCCACATACGCCCTGCCCTGCGCGTCCACCACCATGTCGTTGATGGGGCCGCCGGTCAACGCGGAGAGGTCCGCGTGGACCGATAGCGTGCCGTCCGCCTCGCGGCGTAGCAGCTTGCGGTCTTTCATGGAGGCGATCAGCAGGCGGCCATCGGGCAGCCAGCCCAGGCCGGAGGGCTGCTGGGGCACCAGGCAGACACGGTCCACGGCGCCTTGCAGCGTCACCGTGATGACCTGCCCGGTATAGAAGTCCGAGGCCCACAGCCGGTTTTCGTGCCAGCGCAGTCCTTCCAGATAGGTGTAGCCGGAAGCCAGTACGGACAATTCGCGATTCGGCATTGCTTTGTCTCCCATGTCGCCCCGCTCGGGGCGGGTTCCCAGGTGGCGCCCGGCCTGTCTTGATGAGACCGGAAGGGGCATTCTGGCATGGCTGATCCGTCCCTAAACTGACAACTGACTGTCAGGTTGGCGGCGTTAACATCGCGCCCCAGGGTTAACCCGAGCAGCACCCGGAGCCCTGGCATGTCCGTTACCGGACCGCCTGCCCCCGCCTTCATGCCGGCGGACCTGGCCCCACGGCCCAAGCGGCGGCTCCCGTTTTCCCGTATTCAACATGAACACTAAGAAGCTGACGCGTTATATCGGCATCGCCATGGTGCTGGGCATCGTGGTGGGCTACTTCTGCAACAAGTTCGCGCAGAACCAGCAAGAGGCGGCGCACATCGCCTCGTACTTCAGCCTTGTCACCGACATCTTCCTGCGCATGATCAAGATGATCATCGCGCCGCTCGTGTTCGCCACCCTGGTGACCGGCCTGGCCAGCATGAGCGACGCCAGTGCGGTGGGCCGCATCGGCATGCGCGCCATGATCTGGTTCATCGCCGCCTCGGCGATCTCGCTGTTGCTGGGCCTCGCGCTGGTCAACATCTTCCAGCCCGGCGCGCACATGAACCTGGCGATTCCAGACGCGGGGCTGACATCGGGCCTGAAGACGGGCGATTTCACGCTCAAGGCGTTCATTGCGCACGTCTTTCCCAAGAGCATCGCCGAAGCGATGGCCAACAACGAGATCCTGCAGATCCTGGTGTTCTCGCTGTTCTTCGGCGCCGCACTGTCGTTCATCCGCGGCAAGGGCCACAACACGATCTACAACATGATCGACGAGCTGGCCAAGATCATGTTCCGCGTCACCGACTACGTGATGCGTTTTGCGCCGCTGGGCGTGTTCGCCGCGATGGCCGCCGCCATCACGACCGAAGGCCTGGGCGTACTGATCAGCTACGGCAAGCTGATCGGTGAGTTCTATCTGGGCCTGGCCCTTTTGTGGGCGATTCTGTTCGGCGTCGGTTACCTGTTCCTGGGCAAGTCCACGTTCCGTCTGGGCGGCCTCATCAAGGAGCCGACCCTGCTGGCGTTCTCGACCGCGAGCAGCGAATCGGCCTACCCCAAGACGATCGAGGCGCTGGCGCGGTTCGGCGTGTCCAAGCGCATTTCCGGATTCGTGCTGCCGCTGGGTTACTCGTTCAACCTTGACGGCTCGATGATGTACCAGTCGTTCGCGGTGCTGTTCATCGCCCAGGCCTACAACATCGAGATGAGTTTCACGCAGCAGCTCACCCTGCTGCTGGTGCTGATGGTGACGAGCAAGGGCATGGCCGGCGTGGCGCGCGCCTCGCTGGTGGTGGTGGCCGCGACGCTGCCGATGTTCCACCTGCCCGAAGCCGGCCTGCTGCTCATCATGGGCATCGACCAGTTCTTCGACATGGGCCGCACCGCCACGAACGTGGTAGGCAACAGTTTGGCCACGGCCGTGATCGCCAAGCTGGAAGGCAACGAGGAGGATCTGCCCGCGGATACGGACGCCGAGATTGCCGGCGAGACGGTTTCCGGAACCGTGGACGCGACCCCGCAACCGGCGCGGACCGCCAGCCAGAACGCATGAAAAAACGGGCCGTAACGGCCCGTTTTCAATGGTGCGCGCCCGCTTGACCGGCGCGAGTGCCGGGCGCAACATAAAAGCCCTTTTCGTCACGCACCGGCGAGGCGCGCATGGGCGCCTCGCCCGGCCCCGCACGCCATGAATCTTCTGTTCTCGCCCCGCGCGGCAGCGGCGCTTGCCGCCGGCCTGTTCGCCTGCATCCCCCCTGCGCATGCCTGGACCCGCATTTCCTGCGACCTGACGGGCACGGTCTCCACCTTTCCCACCACCTACCGGCAGTTCCGGACCGACGGCACGGCGCTGACGCAGGTGCTGTTCAAGCTGAAAGTCAAAGCCGCCGACATTCCCGACGGCGAAAGGGCCGACACGGACTGCGGCGAGTTCGTGGACAAGGAGGTGGAGGTGGCGCTGGAGAACGTGCCAGCGCGAACCATCTTGCGGGGCAAGCCGTTGAAGGTGCGCTACAAGTACGACGAATCGCTGGGGCAAAGCCTGGCGACGCGGTACGAACTGCCGCGCTGACCTTGCCCCGGCTGGCCGGGTGGCGTCAGTCGTTTAGTCAGTCGTTTACCGAGCAGGACACGGGCGCGCCGTCCTCGAACTCGACGTCGTAGGTGTGCACCGGGTCCCAGGGCAGCGTGAACCAGAGTTCGTAGCCGTCGCCGTCTTCGTCGAACAGCCACAGCGCGCGCAGCACGGCTTTTTCCGCCATGGCTTCGGCCGTTTCTTCGGCCAGGAGCTGGTCGTCTTCGATGCCCAGCTTTTTGCAGTGCTCGTACGAATAGTTGTCGAGCAGGAAGTCGGCCGCGGCCAGAATCTGGTCGTCCAGGTTGTCCAGGATGCCCTTGACCACCTTGGATGCGCCCGCATCGGGCTCTTCACCGTCAGTCTGGATCATGACGTGGATGGGGGGCCGGCCCTCGCCGGCGGGGACGTTTTCCGCCGCCCACAGATCGGGTTCTTCGAGGTCCTGGGTGAAATTGAATCGTGCCATCTGGGGCTCCGTGAATTGGAAGGGCAAGCGGCAAAAGGCAGCGGCTTGCCCGGGGCCGTGTGGCCTTTCAGCCATTTAACCAGATGCCGGCTACTTCGTCTGTGGCGGGAAGCGACGTTTTTGCGCCTAGGACATGTGCATGTCTTGCCAGACAGGCTTGCGCCGCCCATGCAGGTCAGGCCTGCGCAGGCACGGGTGCTGCCGCGTTTGCGCAGAGGTCCAGCAGGATGTCGGAAAACTGCGACTCGGCCGTCAACGCCTGTTCGCGCTTCCTCCGGATCAGGTTGATCGGCGGCAGCTCCCAGCCAAACTCCCACGGCACCATGCCCAGCCTGCCCCGCTGGCAAAGTTCGCGCGCGATGTCTTCGGGCACCACCGAAATCGACGATTCGTTCTGCGACAGGATGCCCTCGATCACATCCGTCGAATAGGCCTCCAGCACGGGCGACGGCGGCTGCAGCCCGGCACGGATGAAGTGTTCGACGATCAGTTGCCGCGTGGGCGTATTGGCCGCCGGCAGCACCCAATCCAGCGCCGCCACCGCGGCCCAGTCGGGCTTGCGCCGCGCCAGCCGCTGGGCCAGCCGCCCGTGCGCGACCAGGCGGGGCCGTTGGCGGTACAGCACGCGATGAATCAGGTCTTCGTGCATCACCGTGGACGTGGCGCGGCTGATGATGCAGTCCAGCTCGTGCTGGCGCAGCATCGGCACCAGATGATCGGTCGTGGCGCGGTGCAGGCTAAGGGTTACGCCGTGGCGCTGGTGCAATTGGCTGATGGCGGCGGTGAGCAAGGCGCTGGACACGTACGGCACCACGCCCACGTGCAGGTGCGCGGAGCGCCCGGCCTGCAAGGCCTCGACTTCGCGCTCCCACAGATCCAGATCGCTGAGCATGTGACGCGCCCGCACCAGCGCCAGATTGCCCAGCTGGGTGGGCTGCAGGCCGCTGCCCGTGCGCAGGAACAGGGGCGCGCCGAAGATGTCCTCCAGCTCGGCCAGGGACTTGGTGACCGCGGGCTGGCTGATGCCCGTCTGCGCGGCGACCCGCGTCAGCGATTTATGGCGGTCGATATTGACCAGCAGCATCAGGTGCCGGTGCTTCAGGCGGTTGGCAAGTCGGACGGCGTCGCGGCTCATGGCGTTTCCCAGATAACCATTTGGTTATGCAATTATGCCCACAAAGATAAAACCAGTTATTTCTGGGTCCTATACTGCACGCATCATTTCCTGCCCTCCCGGTATCCCGCGATGAATCCGTCCTTCACCACCCGACCTGAAATACGCGGCACGTACGGCGTGGTTTCGTCCACGCACTGGCTGGCCTCGCAAGTGGCCATGAGCGTGCTGGAGCGCGGGGGCAACGCGTACGACGCGGCCGTGGCCGGCGGATTCATGCTGCAGATCGTGGAGCCGCACCTGAACGGGCCGGGCGGTGAAGTCCCCATCCTGATCTGGAGCGAACGCGAGCAGCGCATGCGCGCGCTGTGCGGCCAAGGCCCGGCGCCCGCGCTGGCGACCCCCGCCTACTTCCGCGAGCTGGGTGTGGACCTCGTACCCGGAATCGGCCTGCTGCCCGCCACGGTGCCGGGCGCGTTCGGCGCCTGGCTGACGCTGCTGCGCGATTACGGCACATGGGAGCTGGCGGACGTGCTGCGGCCAGCCATCGACTATGCGCGCGACGGCTTTCCGCTGGTCCCGCGGATCTCGCAGGCGATCCTGGCCGTGCAGGCGCTGTTTCGCGACGAATGGAAAAGCTCGGGCGAGGTCTGGCTGCCCGGCGGCCGCGTGCCCGCCCCCGACGCGCTGTTCCGCACGCCGGCCATCGCGGCCACCTACACCCGCATCCTGGACGAAGCGCACGCCGCCAGCACCGACCGGCGCGGCCGCATCGATGCGGCGCTGGACGTGTGGTACCGGGGGTTCGTCGCCGATGCGATCGACAGTTTCTACACCAACGAGGCCGCGCTGGACACCACCGGCCAGCGCAACCGCGGGCTGCTGCGCACGGCCGACCTGGCCGATTGGCGCGCCACCTACGACGAACCGCTGACCACGCAATATGGCCGCTACACGGTCGCCAAATGCGGCGTCTGGTCGCAAGGCCCGGTGCATCTGCAACAGCTGGCGATGCTGCGCCACCTGGACGTGGACAAGCTGGACCCGCTGTCCCCGCAGTTCGTGCACCGCGTGGCCGAAGCCGCCAAGCTGGCGTTTGCCGACCGCACCGCCTGGTATGGCGATCCCGATCACGCGCAGGTGCCGCTGGCGGCGCTGCTGAGCGACGACTACGCGCGGGCGCGCGCCGCCACCATCGGCGACCGCGCCTGCCACACCCTGCAACCCGGCAGTCCGGGCGGCCTGCCGCCGCGCCTGCCCGACCTGGACGCCGCCATCCGCACACTGGCCGCCTCGGACACGCGCTACGGCGTGGGCGAACCGACCTTCGCGGCGTTGCCGCCCGTCGACGAATGGGCCTCGCGCGAATTGTTCGTGGGCGACACCTGCCAGATCGACGTCATCGACCGCGACGGCAACATGGTGGCCGCCACGCCGTCGGGCGGCTGGCTGTCGTCAAGTCCCGTGGTGCCCGCGCTGGGCTTTTCGCTCACGACGCGCCTGCAGATGACCTGGCTGGACGATGGCGTGCCGGGCCAGTTGCAGCCGGGCAAGCGCCCCTGCACCACGCTGTCGCCCGGCCTTGCGCTGCGCGACGGCCAGCCTTACATGGCGTTCGGCACGCCGGGCGGCGACCAGCAGGACCAATGGACCGTCGCGTTCTTCCTGCGGCACGCCATGGGCATGAACCTGCAGGCGGCGATCGAGGCGCCGTCCTGGCATATCGATCACTTTCCAGGCTCGTTCTGGCCGCGCGCGCTGACGCTGAACCGGCTGACGGTGGAGTCGCGCATGCCCGCGGCCACGCTGGATGCGCTGCGCGAGGCCGGTCACGACGTCAAGGTAGGACCGGACTGGTCCGAAGGCCGCATCAGCGCCTGCACGCGCGAACCCGCCGCGGGCGGACGCCTGCTGCTGCGCGCCGCCGCCAATCCCCGTGGCATGCAGGGATACGCCGTCGGCCGCTAAATCACTTTTTCTTTCGACCGGCTCTCAGAAGCCGGACACTACGCAAGGGGTAAACACCATGACACTGCAACTCAAACGACTGCTGCGCACGTTCGCGCTGGGACTGGCGATCGCCGCGCCCGCGCTTTCGCAGGCCGCGTGGCCCGAAAAGCCCATCACGCTGGTCGTGCCGTGGGCTGCCGGCGGCTCCACGGACATCCTGGCGCGCGTGTTGTCCGAAGGACTGACGCAGTCGCTGGGCCAGCCCGTGATCGTCGAAAACCGTTCGGGCGCGTCCGGCAACATCGGCACGGCGTTCGTCGCCCGCGCCAAGCCGGACGGCTACACGCTCCTGGTGGGCTCGATGAGCACCCACACGATGAACCAGGCGCTCTATTCCAACATGCCGTTCGACGGCGTGAAGGACTTCACGCCGATCGCCGAGCTGGCCCTCGTGACCAACACGATGGTGGTGCATCCGTCGGTGCCGGCCTCGAACCTGAAGGAATTCATCGCCTACGCGAAGGCCAATCCCGACAACGTGGCCTACGCCTCGGCGGGCCAGGGCTCCACCAACCACCTGAGCGCCGTCCTGTTCGAGAAGGCCGCCGGCGTGAAGATGATGCACATCCCCTACCGCGGCGGCGCGCCTGCGGTGCTGGACACCGTGGCCGGGCGCACGCAGGTGCTCTTCAGCGCCGGCACGCAGACGCTGCCGCACGTGCAGTCGGGCAAGCTCAAGCTGCTGGCCGTCACGGAAGAACAGCGCTCGCCGCTGCTGCCCGATGTGCCCACCGTGGCCGAAACGCTGCCGGGCTATGAATTGGCGGTCTGGTATGGCGCGTTTGGCCCGGCCGGCATGCCGCCCGAACTGACGGCCCGGCTGAACCGCGAGATCAACGTGATTCTGAAGCGGCCCGATGTCATCAAGAAGATGGGCGACATGGGCGTGCTGCTGACCGACACCACGCCCGAGCAGTTCGGCCAGATCCTGGCGCGCGACGCCGACAAGTACGGCAAGTTGATCAAAGAACTGGGCATCACCGCGGAATGACGGACAGCGCCCTCAGCCCGGCCGCCACGGGCGTGCAAGCCATCGGCCAGGCGTACGCGCAGGGCAATGCGCAGGCGGCCTTTCAGGCCATCGATGCCTACGCCGGCCTCGCCCTCGCGCACACGCTGTGCACCGTGAATCGTTACGACGCCAGCGCCATGCGCGTGGTGCGGCTGTATAGCTCGAACCCGCAGGCCTACCCGCCGGGCGGGAGCAAGGACAAGACCGGCACGGCCTGGGGCCGGCACGTCCTGCTGGAGCAGCAGGTGTTCGTCGGCCAGGGCGAGGACGCCATCCGCGAGTTCTTCAACGACCACGACGCCATCCGCGAACTGGGCTTGAAATCCGTCATCAACGTGCCCGTCGTCTATGGCGGCGCGTGCCTGGGCACCGTCAACTTCCTGATGCCGCGCGCCGCGGTGACGCAGGCGGACATTGACGCGGCACGGCTGGCGGCCCTCCTGGCCCTGCCCGCGTTCCAGGCGCTGCAGGCGGCACAGCGCGCCGCCTGACCGCTGCCCGGCCCAGATGCCGCGCGTTGCCCGGCATCCGGCGGGAACCCCGACGCAGCAACGATCTGAAAGACATCCGGCGCAAAAGCGGGAGCCGACGCCCGGCGCCGCGGGTATATTGGGGTTATTCCCCCAACCTGCCTGGCGCTCATCATGATCAAAGGTTCCTGCCTCTGCGGCCGTGTCGCCTACGAGATCAACGGTCCGCTCACCGATGCCCTGAACTGCCATTGCGTGATGTGCCGCAAGACGCATGGCGCGGCCTTCCGCAGCCGTGCAACGGTCCAGTCCAAGGATTTTGCGTGGACCCAGGGGGAAGACCACGTGACCTGGTACGCCTCGTCGCCCGGCAACTACCGGGGCTTCTGCGAGGCCTGCGGCACGCCCCTGCTCAGCCGCTTTGACCAGACGCCCGACGTCTACGGCCTGCCGCTGGGCCCGCTGGACGACGATCCGGGCGTCAAGCCCGAGGCGCATTACCACGTCGCCAGCAAGGCGCCGTGGTACGACATCACGGATGCGCTGCCCCAGCATCCCGGCGCCATGGACGAAGCGCCCGAGCACGATCCGCAGGTGCCGCCACTGACCTTTTCACACGGAAGATGAACCCACGTCCGGCTCCGGACTTCACAGGAGACTGATATGAGCGACTTTGGCGTCGTACTGGACCCCACCACCCTGCGTTTCACGCGCACGCTGCCGGCCAGCGTGGACGAGGTGTGGGCCTGGCTGACCGAATCCGACAAGCGCGGCCAGTGGCTGGCTTCAGGCGACATGGACCTGATGGAAGGGGGCGGCGTCACGCTGCGGTTCCTGCATGCCGACCTGTCCTCCGTGCGCGAACCGACGCCCGAGGCCTACAAGCCCTACGAAGAAGGCCTCACCACGCAAGGCCTCATCACCCGGTGCGAACCGCCGCACCTCTTGAGTTACACCTGGGGCGGATCCGCGGGCGCGCCATCCGAGGTGATGTTCGAACTGTCCCCAAAAGCGGATTCCGCCCTGCTCGTCCTCACCCACCGCAAACTTGCCACCCGGGACGACATGGTCGACGTGGCGGGCGGCTGGCACACGCATCTGAACGTGCTCGCGGCCCGGCTGGCCGGCCGCGATCCGGGCCCGTTCTGGTCGGCCAATGCCGCCTGGGAGGCCGAATACCAGCGCCGCATCCCCCGGCGCTAGAGTCGTTCAAGCGCAACTATCACGGGCCGATCTAGCATAAAAGCTGGCTAAACCGCCCGCTTTGCAGTAACATAAGAGCGTGATTTTTCCGCAAAAACCGGACTTCGGTCATCCTGCGTGCCAACCTGTAGCGCCCACCAAAGGGCGCTACTGAATGAACGTCAGCGACGCGAACGAGATCCGGTTTTTTATTGGGCGCCCCCCGTCACTGCCCAGCACGCCGCTGCAGTCCTCGTGGCGCCAGGCGTTGCCGCAACCGCTGCAACCCCGCTTCTTCCGGCCAGGTGCCCGCAGCACCCACGCCGCGACCCCGGCGCGCACCGCGCGCACTTACCTCAGGGCGCGAGTATCCGCCATTTCAGACATCCCTTCGGATGCCGTGGCCCATACCCACGCTTGCCCGAACGTTTTTTTGCGTTCAAACCGCTGGACCGGTTTATCCGAGTCCGACGCGCTTGCCGCCTTGCGCGGCGCCTCATGCCGCCGGCATGGCTGCGCGTTTTGATCAAGGAGTAGAGCATGGCTAAAGAAGAACTCATCGAATTGGATGGCATCGTTGACGAAGTGCTGCCCGATAGCCGCTACCGCGTCAAACTGGACAACGGCATCGAAGTCGGCGCCTACGCATCCGGCCGTATCCGCAAGCACCGCATCCGCATCCTCGCGGGCGATCGCGTCACCCTGGAAATGTCGCCGTATGACCTGACCAAGGGCCGGATCAACTTCCGCCACAAGGACGAACGCGCTCCCGCCCCGCATCGTCCTCAGCAGTACCGCCGCTAAGCCGGCCGCCCGGGCCGGCTTCATGCCGGCGCCCGGCACCTACTTTTCGCGAATCCTAAAGCCCGATTCGCGTTCTGCCGTAATGCGTGGAACGCCCGTTCATGAAAGAATGGCGCTCCCTCGC
Source organism: Achromobacter mucicolens (assembly GCF_029866465.1). Lineage (NCBI taxonomy): Bacteria > Pseudomonadati > Pseudomonadota > Betaproteobacteria > Burkholderiales > Alcaligenaceae > Achromobacter > Achromobacter mucicolens. The sequence goes on from NZ_CP123364.1 coordinate 4,207,577, forward strand.
CTGGCGCAACGCCAGGCCGGATACGCACGAAGCACGATGGACCTGAAAGAAGAATTGCAAGCCGCCGCAGACCAGCTTGCCCTTGCGCGAAGAAGATTCGCGAAGGGCGAGGAAGGCCTGCGCCTGCTGCGCCAGTCGCGCGAGGCCTTCATCAACAGCCTGCGCAACACCGGCCTGACCTACGCCGAAGCCAAGACCAAATACGACAACTGCCTGGACGACCAGGAAGCCGGCCAACGCAGCGTGCAGCAGCAGATGGAATACGCCGAGCGCATGCACCAATACGTGCTCAAGCGCATCGCGCTGGCGGCAGAGCAGGCCTGAACCCGGCCTGCCCCCCAATCCCATCGTTGGTCAGGGCTTGAACGCCCCAATGAAGATCGCCGGATCGATGCGCGCATCGTTCAGGCTGACGTTCCAGTGCAGGTGCGGGCCTGTCGCCCGCCCGGTCGCGCCCACCTTGCCCACCACGCCGCCGCGCGGCACCTCGTCGCCGACTTTCACGTCGACGGCCGACATGTGGCAGAACATGCTGATCAATCCCTGGCCATGATCCAGGAACACCGTCTTGCCATTGAAGAAGTAATCCCCCACCAGCACCACCACCCCGGCAGCCGGCGCCTTGATGGGCGTTCCGGCCGGCACGGCGAAATCCAGGCCTGAATGGGGATTGCGTTCCTGGCCGTTGAAGAAGCGGCGCAGGCCGAACGGGCTGGACAGGCGTCCGCCGTTGACGGGCCGGTCCAGGATCAGGTTGCTGGGCGTGACGCCGGCACGAAAGCCGCGGTAGGCCTCGATCTGCTCGGCCAGCTCGCGTTCGATGCGCTTGAGATCGTCCGGGTTCGGATCCACCTGGCGCCGGTTCTTGAGCGTGATGTGCTGGGCGACGTAATCCTTGGCGCCCACCGAGAAGGCCACCTGGCGCGTGCCGGCGGCGTCCTTGACCTGGACATGTTCCTGGCCCGGCTTCACGCTGAGCGGAATGCCGACCACGGCGATCCACTGCTTGCCCTGTTCCCGCACGACCAGCACGCGCCGGTCCTGGTAGGTGACCTCGGGCGCGCTAGCCGCGTCGCCCAGCGTCAGGACGGCCACCCCGCCCGGCACTCGGGCGTCGAGCTTGCGGCTGATGTAGCTGCCCTGCTGCGCCCTCGCGGGCCAGGCCAGGCACAGGCTGGCCGCGGCCAGCCCGGCGCGCAGGACGTCGCGGCGTTCGAACATGGGGCTTACAGGCACAGGTTGGCCGGTTCGATGATGGTCTGGTCGCGGCGGGCGATGCGCGTGGACAGGCGGGTCTCGGTCTTGCCCTGCCAGTGGGTCGTCGTCATGACGGCCTCGACGCCCAGGCTGCCGTGCAGGATGAGCTCGTAACCATTGCGCACCGGCTTCTGTTCGAAGTTGACGCCCAGCCCCTTCCAGGCGTCCGCCACGCATTGCGTGTAGTCCTGGGCGGTGCGCGCGGTCGAGCCGTAAAAGACGGGCTCGCGGTCGCGGACGTCTTTGACGTTCGCGCAGGCGGACAGGGCAGCCAGGACGGTAAGGGACAGGATGATACGAGCCTTCATGACGATGGAAACTCTCGGTCGGTAGGGATTGATCGGGGCGGCCAACTATACCGCACGGTCTTTTGACGCCTTGGCCCGGCAACGCCCGGCCGAGGCGGCGTCACGCCTTCTGCGGGCGGCGGGCGGACTTGGGGCGGAACGCCGCGATGACCTCGGGACGCGTCTCGGCGTAGGGACCGCCGATGAGGTCGATGCAGTACGGGATGGCGGCGAAGATGCCGGGCACCAGCACGGCGCCGTCATCGCCCTTCAAGCCTTCCAGTGTCTCGCGGATGGACTTGGGCTGGCCGGGAAGGTTCACGATCAGGGCGGCATGGCCTTCCGTTTCGCGGATGACGGCCACCTGACGCGACAGGATGGCCGTGGGCACGAAGCGCAGGCTGATCTGGCGCATCTGTTCGCCAAAACCGGGCATTTCCTTGGTGCCGACGGCCAGCGTGGCCTCGGGCGTGACGTCGCGCCGCGCCGGGCCGGTGCCGCCGGTCGTCAGGACGAGATCGCAGCCGCAGCCGTCGACCAGCTCGATCAGGGTCTCGGAGATGCGGGCCGGCTCGTCGGGAATCAGCCGGTCGACCGCCTGCCACGGCGAGGCCAGCGCCCCGCCCAGCCACTCGCGCAGCGCGGGCAGTCCTTGGTCCTGGTAGGCGCCGGTGGAGGCGCGGTCGGAAATGGACACCAGGCCCACGATGAGTTCGTCGGGGTGGCTGCGGGCGATGCGGGCAATGTGGGTCATGGCGTAGCGGGGAATCCGGCAATGAAGCGCCGCGGCGGCGGCAGGCAGCGCGGCCGCCGTGGCTTGCCGGACGGCCGCGCGACAACGATGCTATCGCATTCTGTAGGGCGGCATGCGGCGAGGGCGGCGGCTCCAAGTGTCGCAAAAAGGGGAAACCGCCCGACGCCCAGGGTTTCCCGCGCTTGTTCGCGTCATGGACGCTGGATAACATCCGCTAACAATCCCGGCCCAATATCGCGGCGCGGCGCATTTTCAGGTTTTCCATGTTTAAACGCACTCTCCGGCAGCACGCGCTTGCCGCGGCGCTGGCCCTGTCCGCCGCGGCCGTGGCCGGCTGGGCGGCCCTGCACACGCTGGCCTTGAAGACCGAACCGGTGCCCGCCGCCGCGCCGGGCCTCTACATTCCCAACCTGGGCAATACGCTGGACGAGCAGACGCGCAACCTGTCGCGGCTCAGCCAGGCACTGCGCACGGGCGACCGGCTGGTGATCCTGGGCTCGTCGGAGCTCACCAGCAACGACCTGCGCTTCGTGCCATACCGCTTCCTGGCCGATGAACTGCAGATGCCCGTACTGGCATACGGTCATTCGGGTTTTCAGTCGCTGGGCATGCAGTTCGTGCTGGCGGCGCTGGCCGACGACCTGTCGCCGGCCTCGCGCGTGGTGGTGATGTTGTCGCCCGGCTGGTTTGATGGCGACGGCGGACTGGGACCGGACGAATTCAAGGAACACGCCAACCCGTTGTTGCCGCGCCTGCTGCGCCAGCCCGATGGCCGGACCGAGGTCATGCGCTGGCTGGACGCCAAGGCGGACGCGGGCGTGTACTGGTCGATGGCGGCCGAACAGGCGTATGTGTTCCGCCAACGCCTGGCGGGCCTGTGGGCGCCGGCGTACGCCGCGCCCGCCCCCGAACCGGAGCGCGAGGGCCCGGCGATGGCGGCCCGCGTCGTGGATTGGGACGCGCTGGCCGCCGAAGCCCAGGCCGCCGAACAGGCGCTGATGACGGACAACCGCTATGCCGTGCGCGACGAATTTTTCAACAAATATTTGCGCACCATCCCCGCCGGCGGCAAGACCGCCTACCAGCCGCAAGCCCTGACCGGGCGCGACGAACTGCGCGAACTGGCCGCCCTGATGGCGCTGCTGCGCCAGCACGAGGTCAATGCGCTGTTCGTCATGCAGCCCCTGCACCCCATGGTCTTCAAGGACCTGGACCGGTTCGACCCGATCCAGCGTCAGGTCGCGGGCCTGTGCCAGACTTACGCGATGACCTGCATGGATATGTATGACGCGCCCTTCGAGGTGGGCACGCTGCGCGACGTGCAGCATCTGGGCGAGCTGGGGTGGCTGCGCGTCAATCAGAAGATCGCCGAGGTATTCCGCCCATGAAACGGACACTCTGGCTCTGCCTGCTGTATCTCGGGATCCTGGCCGTGATGGTCATCCAGGCGGATACCTCCGCCAATCTGGGCAAACCCATGGAGATCGAATTCCAATATTCGAAGTTCTAAGATTTGGGGGCCGCTTCATTCAGGGACAGGTCATAAATCTGCAATAATCGGGGCATTCTCGCCGGAACCTCGCCCCCTCCCCCATGTTCGACCTCTTCCACGGCCTAGACCTTTGGGTTGGCCTCAGTCTTGTGCTGGCCCTGACATTCGTCCTGGCCTTCGAATTCATCAACGGCTTTCATGACACGGCGAACGCCGTGGCAACCGTCATCTACACCAAGGCCATGCCGCCCCACCTGGCGGTGGTCCTGTCCGGCATCTTCAACTTTCTGGGCGTGTTGCTGGGCGGCGTGGGTGTCGCCTACGCCATCGTCCATCTGCTGCCCGTCGAACTGCTGATCAATGTCGATACCGGCCGCGGGCTTGCGATGGTGTTCGCCATGCTGGCGGCGGCCATCGCCTGGAACCTGGGCACCTGGTACTTCGGCATTCCCGCCTCCAGTTCGCATACGCTGATCGGCTCGATCCTGGGCGTGGGCCTGGCCAATGCGCTCATCACCGACCTGCCGCTGGGCGAAGGGGTGAACTGGGGCAAGGCCATCGACATCGGCATGTCGCTGGTCGCCTCGCCCATCGCCGGCTTTGCCGTGGCCGGGTTGCTGCTGCTGGCGCTCAAGCGCTGGCTGCCGCTGTCCAAGATGCACAAGACGCCCGAACAGCGCCGCGCCATCGACAACAAGAAGCACCCGCCATTCTGGAACCGCCTGGTGCTGGTCCTGTCGGCCATGGGCGTGAGCTTCGTGCACGGCTCGAACGACGGGCAGAAGGGCATCGGCCTCATCATGCTGGTGCTGATCGGCATCGTGCCCGCCAATTTCGTGCTGGACACCCACAGCACCACCTACCAGATCGAACGCACGCGCGACGCGGCCAACCACCTGCTGGTGTTCTACCAGCGCAACGAGGCCCTGCTGGGCGACTACCTGTCGCTGCGCCGCGTCGACATGCAGGAACAACTGCCGGCCAATTTCCGCTGCGATCCCACGCTGACGGTGCCGACCATCATGGCGCTGCAAAAAGACCTGCACGGCGTGTCCAACTACGCCGACCTGTCCGCGCAGAAGCGCATCGACGTGCGCCGTTACCTGCTGTGCCTGGACGACACCGCCAAGAAGGTGGCCCGCCTGGAAGGGCTGCCCGCCCGCGAGGCCGCCGACCTGCAACGGCTGCGCGCGGACCTGACCGCCACCACCGAATACGCGCCCCTGTGGGTAATCGTGGCCGTGGCGCTGGCGCTCGGCGCGGGCACCATGGTCGGCTGGCGCCGCGTGGTGCTGACCGTGGGAGAAAAGATCGGCAAGCAAGGCATGACGTACGCGCAAGGCATGTCGGCGCAGCTGACCGCCGTGGGCGCCATCGGGCTGGCCAACGTCTTCAGCCTGCCGGTGTCGACGACCCACGTGCTGTCCTCCGGCGTGGCGGGCACCATGATCGCCAACAAGTCCGGACTGCAGGGCAACACCGTGCGCAACATTCTGCTGGCGTGGGTGCTGACCCTGCCCGCCTCGATGCTGCTGGCCGCCGGCCTTTTCTGGATCGGCGTGCAGTTCACCGGCTGATGAAATCCGGCCGTGCAGGCAATCTGCACGGCCGCTGCAACACTCTGGGTACTGCGCAGGCCTATGCGCCCGCGCCCCGCGCCGTCTACGATGGCGCCATGACTACCGCTTCCCCCACCCTGCATTACATCTTCGATCCGCTTTGTGGCTGGTGCTATGGCGCCGCGCCGCTGGTGGAGGCCGCCCGCGGCATTGCGGGCCTTCACATCGAGCCCCATGGCGGCGGCATGATGACGGGCAGCAACCGCCAGCCGGTCACCGACGCCTTGCGCCGCTATGTCATGCCGCACGACGAACGCATCGCCGGCCTGACGGGCCAGCCGTTCGGCAAGGACTACGTCGACGGTCTGCTACGCGACACCGGCGCCGTGTTCGATTCGGAACCGCCCACCACCGCCATCCTGGCCGCGCAAACCTTGGCGGGCCGCGGCCTGGACCTGCTGCGCCGCCTCCAACGCGCGCATTACGTTCAAGGCCTGCGCATCGCCGACCCCGCCGTGCTGCGCGAGTTGGCTGCCGATATCGGACTGGACGCCGGCGCCTTCGACGCCGCCTACGGCAAGGCCGAGGGCGACGAGACGGCCGCACATATTGCCGCCAGCCGCCGATTGCTGGCGCAGGTGGGCGGCACGGGTTTTCCGACGCTGGCGCTGGAGCGCGATGGCGTTTTCACGTTGCTCGAACCCAGCCGCTATCTGGGCCGCCCCGACGCATGGCGCGATTATCTGCAAACGCGCATCCAGGGCGCCGCCTGACGCCTCGCGCGCTTGCTAGGCCGCCAAGGCCAGCAATACCCCGTACCCGCCCATGCCAAGCAGTACCGCGACCCCCGTATTGCTGACCAGGCGCGCGGCAACGCCGGTGACGACCAGCCCGCCCACGTACGGCGCGATGCGGGCCGCGTCGTCCGCCGCGCCCAGCAGATCGGGCACGATGACGGCAGCCGCGATGCCCGCGAGCAGCGACGGCCCCAGCGCAGACAGAGCCGAGCCCTCGCGGGACAGCCGCCGCAGCAGCCGGCTGCGTTCGGACAGCATGAAGGGCAGCGCGCGCGTGAGGTATGTGATGACCGCCATCGCGATGACGGCGCCCCAGAATTCCAAGCCATGGGTGTTCATGCGGGCCTCTTCATGCGATAGGCGGCGCAGCCGATGACCGCGCCGGCCAGGATGGCAAGGCTGGTATATCCCAGCGCGGCAATCAGCCCGGCCCCGCCCACGGCGGCCAGGATGGGCCATCCCATGCCGCGCCGCGCGCTCTGGCACACCAGCGCCATGAACAGCGCCGGCAGCGCAAAACGCATGACCTGCGACAGCATCGGATAGTGTTTCTCCAGGCCATCGCCGGCGTACACACCCACGGCCGTGCCGGCGATCCAGGTCAGCCATGCGCCCAGTCCCAGCGCAATCATCCACCCCTGGCGGCGGCCGGGTTCGACGGCCTGCAGGCGGTTGAAGGCGGTGGCAAAGACTTCGTCGGTCAGCAGGAAGGCGACCTTCAGGCGATCGCGCAGCGCCGCGGGCAGGAAGCGGGACAGCAGCGGGCCGTAGAGCAGGTGCCGCGCGTTCAGCAGCGAGCACAGCGCCACCACCCAGAGCCAGGGCGTTCCCGCCTTGATGGAGGCCAGCAACAGGAATTGGCTGGCGCCGGCGTAGACCAGCACGGAAATCAGGACGACCTGCAGCGGCGTCAGGCCGGCCGCGACGCCGGCAATACCGAAGGTCACGGCCACCGGAAAGTAGCCGATCATGACCGGCAGACACGATTTCAGTCCATCGATGCGCGCGCTGCCGGACCGGGCGCGCGCGGCGTTGGGGGGAGTCTCCAAGGCGCTCATTGCTTCTACGTAGTGCGGCGGGCGCCCATTTTACCTATCGCCGCACGCGCGCTATCGCGTGGCCCGCGTGGCCCGCGAGCTCAGGGCATCGCCCCCAACGCCCGCAGTTGCGACTTCAGCCGGCGCACCTCCTGGCTCAGGTCCAGGATGAGGGCCACGGCGTCCAGGCCCGCGCCAAAGTCGTGCTCCAGCCGGCGCGCGTGCAGAGCACGCTGCAGGTCCACGCTGTAGAAGCGCCATTCCGAGGGGCCGCTGCCGCTGGCGTTGACGATGCCGACCTCGACCAGCTGGGCCACCCATTCCACTTCGGCGCCGCAGGCGCGGGCCAGGTCGTCGGCGCTGAGCGGCTGCGACTTGCCCACGACGGTGGCGCTGGTGATCACTATCTTTTTCATGCTCAGACCCCCAGGTTGCGGCGCGGGTTGAAGGGCAGGTCCTGCTGCAGCTTGCGGTAGGCGGCCTTGGCGGCGTCGCTGTCGGCGGGCGGCAGCACCAGGTCAAGGACCAGGTACAGGTCGCCCGGCGGGTCGCCCGGGATGCCGCGTCCGCGCAGCCGCAGCTTGCGGCCGTTGCCGGAACCGGGCGGCACGGACACTTCGACCGTGCCGCCCGGCGTGGGCGCCTTGACACTGGCGCCCAGGGCGGCTTCCCAGGGCGCAACCGGCAGCGTCATGTAAAGATCGCGTCCTTCGGCGCGGTAGCGCGGATGCGGCTTGAAGCGCACCTCCAGATACAGGTCGCCGTTGTCGCCGCCGCCGTAGCCCGGCATGCCCTGCCCCGCCAGCCGGATGTACTGGCCTTCGCGCACGCCTGCCGGAATCTTGACGCTGAGCGTGCGGCTTTGCATGTGCGGGCGGCCCTGGTCGTCCATCTGCATGGAACGCAGGCTGATGTCGCGCGTGGCGCCCTTGATCGCGTCTTCCAGATCGACCTCGATCGCGGCGTGGTGGTCCTCGCCGCGCGCGCGGAATTCCTGTTGCCGCGCGCCATGCCGGCCGCCCCGCCCGCCAAAGAGCGACGAAAAGAACTCGCTGAATTGCGCCTCGTCGCCGGGCGCCGCGCCGCGGTGGAACTCGAAGCCTTCGTCCCAGCCGGGCGGAGGCTGGAAGCCGCCGCCGGGCGACACGCCTGCCGCGAGATTGTCGTAGGCCTGGCGCTTTTCGGCGTCGCGCAGCACGTCGTACGCTTCGTTCACGTCGCGCATGCGGGTTTCGGCGTCGCTTTCCTTGCTGACGTCGGGGTGATATTTGCGGGCGAGCTTGCGGTACGCCTTGCGGATGTCGTCGTCGGACGCGCCCTGTTCCACCCCGAGAATGCTGTAGTAGTCCTTGAACTCCATAGTCCAGCTCACGTAGAGGGTTGAGGCCGCGTCCGGCACAGCCGGATCCGGCCTTGAATAGCCAGAAGATAGGGGTTATGGACCGATTTTTCAATGCGATTGCGCAGTTGGCGGCCAGGCGCATAATGGTCGGTTTGCGCGGCTTACCCCAAAGGACCGATCGTGCTGGAAATCATCGACGCCGACTTCAACGACCCTGACCACGGCCGCCAGGTGCTGGCCATGCTGAACGAATACGCCAGCGGCCCCATGGGCGGCAATACGCCCTTGCCGGCCCATGCGCAGGCCAACCTGATCCCCGAGCTTGCCCGCCGCCCGACCGTGCGCGCGTTGCTGGCGCGCATCGACGGCCAGGCCGCCGGCGTCGCAATCTACGTGGAAGGCTTCTCCACCTTTGCCTGCCGCCCGCTGCTGAACCTGCACGACCTGGCGGTGTCGCCGCGGTTTCAGGGCCAGGGCGTGGGCAAGGCGCTGCTTGCGGCGCTGGAGGATCGCGCCCGCCAGATGGATTGCTGCAAGATCACGCTGGAAGTGCTGGAGGGCAACACCGTCGCCCAGGGCCTTTACCGCAAGCTGGGCTTCGAGGGCTATGCGCTGGACGATGCGACCGGCCGCGCCATGTTCTGGCAGAAAAAGCTGGCCGCCTGAATGGCGTAGTATGTGTTTTTCGCCCCGGATTCGGGGGCGGACCGACCCTGCAGGAATCACGATGAAGATGAGCAACATCCCCTTCGGTACCACCGACTGGTCCGAAGTGGAACGCACCGAACACGCCGGCGATACCGGCATGGCTTACTGGCGGACCCGCCATTTCGGCGACCTGCGCGTGCGCATGGTGGAATACACCCCCGGATACCTGGCTGACCACTGGTGCACCAAGGGCCACATTCTGTTCTGCCTGGAAGGCGAACTGCACACCGAACTGGAAGACGGCCGCCAGTTCGTCCTGACGCCCGGCATGAGCTATCAGGTCGCCGATCAGGCCGAACCGCACCGCTCGTCCACCGCAACCGGCGCCAAGCTCTTCATCGTCGACTGACGCGCCCGCGCGACACGCCTGTATTGCACTTGCGTTACGCTTTGCAAACCAGAAGCCGCGCGCAGCCTGACCATTCGTTACCCCGCCTGACCGGAGACAAGCTTTGGGCGCCCCGATTACGCTATACGTCGATTCCCTGTTTCTCAGCCCGTACGCCATGTCGGTCTACGTGGCGCTGACCGAAAAGCAGTTGCCTTTCGAAGTGCGCCCCATCGACCTGAGCGCCGGCGAACAGCGCATGCAGCCCTTCCAGTGCCGCGCGCTCACGGCCCGGGTGCCGGCCTTGACGCATGCGGACTTCAACCTGACCGAATCCAGCGTCATCGCCGAATACCTGGACGAAGCCTTCCCCGCGCCCGGCCACGCAGCCCTGTTTCCGTCCGGCATCCATGAGCGCGCGCGCGCCCGCCAATTGCAGGCCTGGCTACGCAGCGACCTGGCCGCCCTGCGCCAGGAACGCCCCACCGAAACCGTGTTCTACGGCGAAACGGGCCAGCCGCTTTCCGACGCCGCCCATGCCGCCGCCGCCAAGCTGATCCAGGTGGCCAATCACCTGATCGGCGTTGACCAGACGACGCTGTTCGATGCGTGGTGCATCGCCGATACCGATCTGGCGGTCATGCTCAAGCGCCTTGCGCACGACGATCTGCCCGACACGCTGCGCGCCTACGCCGATGCGCAGTGGCAGCGGCCCGCCGTCCAGAAATGGCTGGAACACAACGCCGCCGCGCGTTGAACTGATCCCTGCCCCAGGGCGGCGCTTCGTCCTGCTGCCCCGGTTGACCTGCCGCAAACGCTCCGATGTTGCACCGCACCATCCATTGCGGTGTAATGAGGAGGTCAACGCCGCCGGTTCCACTGGGGACCGGCTTGGCGGCCATTTGCCGCCGGCAGCTATTTACAGGAGATCGCCATGGCCGGATCCGGCACCGATCACACGCTTGCCCCGTCCTTGAACCCCTGGACGGCCGCCTATGAATACGCCGTCGATGCCTGGCAGCGCGGCGTGCTTTACGCCGATGTGATGCGCCAGCGCGGCAACCAGTACCACGATCACATGGCCAAGCGCGCGCCCAACGTGCTCAGCATGGAATTCGAACTGGTGCTCGATGGCCGCGAGCTGCCCCGGCCGGTCAATTACGGCCTCTTGCGGATCAAGCCGCCGGCCGGCGTCGAAACGGACCCGATCAAACGCCCCTTCCTGGTGGTGGATCCGCGCGCCGGCCACGGGCCGGGCATTGGCGGTTTCAAGCCGGAAAGCGAGATCGGCGTGGCCGTGCGTGCCGGGCACCCGTGCTACTTCGCGACCTTCCTGCCGCAACCCATGCCCACGCAGACCGTCGAAGACGTGATGATGGCCGAGGCCCGCTTCCTGGAAGAGATCATCGCGCTGCACCCGGATGCCGAGGGCAAGCCCGTCGTCGTGGCCAATTGCCAGGCGGGCTGGCAGATCATGATGACCGCGGCGGTGCGCCCTGAGCTCTTCGGCCCCATCATCGTCGCGGGCGCGCCCCTGTCGTACTGGGCGGGCTGGCGCGGCATGAATCCCATGCGTTATGCCGGCGGCCTGTTGGGCGGCAGTTGGCTCACGGCCATGACCAGCGATCTGGGCAACGGCAAGTTCGACGGCGCCTGGCTGGTGCAGAACTTCGAGAACCTGAATCCGGCCAACACCCTGTGGTCCAAGCAGTACAACCTCTACGCCAACGTCGACACCGAGGCCAGCCGCTACCTGAGCTTCGAAAAATGGTGGGGCGGCCACGTGTTCCTGAATGGCCCCGAGATCCAGTACATCGTCGACAACCTCTTCGTGGGCAACCGCCTGGCGACCGCGGGTCTGGTGACCTCCGACGGCATCCGCATCGACCTGCGCAACATCCGCTCGCCCATCGTGGTGTTCTGCTCGAAGGGCGACAACATCACCCCGCCGCCGCAGGCGCTGGGCTGGATTCCCGACCTGTACCAGAACGAGGCCGAAGTCCTGGCCCACGGCCAGACCATCGTCTACGCCATCCACGAAAGCATCGGCCACCTGGGCATCTTCGTGTCCGGCAGCGTGGCCCGCAAGGAGCACCAGGAGTTCACCTCCAACATCGACATGATCGATGTGCTGCCGCCCGGCATCTACCAGGCCGAAATCGCCGACAAGACGCCGGACACGCCCAACGCCGACCTGGCTTACGGCAACTACGTGCTGTCGTTCGAACAGCGCAAGCTGGACGACGTGCGCGCCATCGTCGACCGCAAGGAAGAGGACGACCAGCGCTTTGCCGCGGTGGCCCGAATCTCCGACATCAACCTGGGCATGTACCGCAGCTTCGTGCAGCCCTGGCTGCGCGCCCTGGTCACGCCGCAGTCTGCCGAATGGATGCAGCGCATGCACCCGCTGCGCCTGCCCTACGAACTGATTTCCGACCGCAACCCGGTCATCGCGCCCATCGCCAAGGTAGCCGAACAGGTGCGCGAGAACCGCAAGCAGGCCTCGCCCACGAATCCGTTCCTGGTCGCGCAGGAGATGTTCTCGAACATGATCGAGACCAGCCTGAACATCTGGCAGGAGCTGCGCGATTCGGCCGACGAACGCACCTTCATGAGCGTCTACGGTTCGCCCGTGGTACAGGACCTGGCCGGCCTGGGCGCCAAGTCCGGCCCGCCGCGCAGGCATCCGGGCGTCTCGCCGGAGCATCGCCGCTTCATGGAAGAACGCGCCGCGGAACTGCGCTCGATGCTGCAGGAAGGCGGACTGCGCGTGGCGGCGATCCGGATGCTGCTGTACGTGTCGGGCGCCGAGGGCGGCCTGGACGAGCGCAGCTTCGCGCTGATCCGCAAGATGCGCGCCGAGGCCGACAACGCCCTGTCGCTGGAGGAATTCAAGGACGTCATCCGCGAGCAGGCGCTGATGATGACGCTGGATTCGACCGCTGCCATCCAGGCCATGCCGCACTTGCTTGACGGCTCGTCGGCTGCCGAAATCCGCGCCGGTCTGGACGCCATGAAGGGCGTGCTGGAAGCGGCCGAACCGATGAGCGACGCGGCGCGCGAAAGCCTGAACGAAATGGAGCGCATCTTCGAAGCGGCCGAGCGCCGCGCACAGCGCCGCGAACAGGGCCAGAAGGCCGAGCCCTCGCGCGGCGCCGAAGACGCGAAGCTGGATGATCCGGTCACCGACCTGGTCGACAAGGCCGCGCAGGTGCCCGGCAAGACCGCCCGGCCGCATCCCGACGCCGCGCGCAAGGCCGTGAATGCGGCGTCCGCGCCCAAGGCAGCGGGCAAGACCGTCGCAAAGACCGCCGCAAAAGCCGCCCCTAAAACCGCCCCTAAGGCCGCCACTCAAACCGCCAGGACGCCCGCCAAGCAGGCTACCAAGCCGGCCGCTCCCGCCACGAAAGCCGCGTCCAACGCCGCCAAGTCGCCCGCCAAGCGCGCGGCTGCCGCCCGTCAACCCGCCAAGGCCTGACAACCATGAGCCTCCCGACGTCCACGCACTACGACAAACTCATCGCACGCGCGCAGACGCTTGAACCGGCCGCGTGCGCCATCGCCCACCCGTGCGACGAGCCCTCGTTGTCCGCGGCGCTGGAAGCGCGCGACCTGGGCCTCTTGCGGCCCATCCTGGTCGGGCCGGAAGGCAAGATCCGCGACACGGCCGCACAGTTCAACCTGCACCTGGGCGATGCCCGCATCGTGGACGCGCCGCACAGCCATGCCGCCGCGGAAAAGGCGGTCGCGCTGGTGCGCAGCGGCGAGGCGTCGCTGCTGATGAAGGGCAGCCTGCACACCGACGAACTGATGCATGAGGTCGTGGCGCGCACGACGGGCCTGCGCAGCGGCCGGCGCATCAGCCATGTGTTCATCATGGAGGTGCCGACCTATCCCGAGCCGCTCTTCATCACGGACGCGGCCATCAACATCTTTCCGGACCTGGAAACCAAGGCCGACATCATCCGCAACGTGATCGACCTGCATCTGGGATTGGGACTGGGCGAACCGCGCGTGGCGATCCTGTCGGCGGTGGAACAGGTCACGCCCAGCATCCCCAGCACGATCGAGGCGGCCGCGCTGTGCAAGATGGCCGACCGCGGGCAGATCACCGGCGGCGTGCTGGACGGCCCGCTGGCGCTGGACAACGCCATCAGCCCGGAAGCCGCACGCATCAAGGGCATCCGTTCGCCCGTGGCGGGCGTGGCGCAGGTGCTGATGGTGCCCGACCTGGAAGCCGGCAACATGCTGGCCAAGAACCTGACGTTTCTCGCCAATGCCGAAGCCGCCGGCATCGTGCTCGGGGCGCGCGTGCCGATCATCCTGACCAGCCGCGCCGACAGCCCGCGCTCGCGTCTTGCCTCGTGCGCGGTGGCGGCAATCTACGCCCACCATCTTGCCCAGCAGCAGGCCAAACCGCTGGCCTGACGCCAGCTCCCTGCCCCCGGCCCGCCGCCGCGGGCTTTCGCGCGATTTGTCCCAACATGGAAGCACACCGCCATGAGCGACACCATCCTCGTCATCAACGCCGGCAGTTCCAGCATCAAGTTCTACCTGTATGACATCGATGCCAGCCACCAGCTCGCGCCCCGGCTGGGCGGCCAGCTCGAAGGCATCGGCACCACGCATCCGCGCCTGCGGGTGCGCGACGCGGCGGGCGAGACGCTGGTCGAGCGCGACATTGCGCCCAGCCACGCGCCCGACGTGCCCAACGCGCAGGAGGTGGTGGGCACGTGGTTGAGCGGCCACCTGGGCGGCGCGCCACTGGCCGTCGGCCACCGCGTGGTGCACGGCGGGCCGGACCTGTCCGAGCCGGTGCTGATCGATGACGACATCCTGGCCAAGCTGGACACGTTCACGCCGCTTGCGCCGCTGCATCAGCCCAACAACCTGGCGCCGATCCGCGTCATCCGCGAACGCCGGCCCTGGATTCCGCAGGTGGCCTGCTTCGATACGGCGTTTCATCGCAGCCATAGCGACGTGGCCGACCGCTACGCGCTGCCCGAGCGCCTGTACCTGGAGGGCGTGCGCCGTTACGGTTTTCATGGACTGTCCTACGAATACATCGCGCAGCGCCTGAAACAGGCGCTGCCGGACATCGCCATGGGCAAGATCGTCGCCGCCCACTTGGGGTCCGGCGTGTCGGCCTGCGCGATCCACCAGGGCAAGAGCGTGGACAGCACCATGGGTTTCACGGCGCTGGAAGGCCTGCCGATGGGCACACGTCCTGGCCGCCTGGACCCCGGCGTGGTGCTGTGGATGATGGAACAGGGCATGAGCCACGACGAGATCGAGCACATGCTGTATCACGACTGCGGCATGAAGGGCCTGTCGGGCATCAGCAACGACATGCGCGAACTCCTGGCCAGCAATGCGCCGGCGGCCAAGCTGGCGTTGAAGTACTTCGCCTGGCGCGTGGCCGAAGGCATGATCGGCCTGGGCTGCGCGATGAACGGCATCGACGGCATCGTCTTCACCGCCGGCGTGGGCGAAAACTCCGCCGAAATCCGCCAGGCGATCAGCGAACACTGGGGCTGGCTGGGCATCAAGCTGGACCCCGAGCGCAACGCCCGCCACGGGCCGCGCATCTCGACTGACGACAGCCGCATCGGCGTCTACGTGGTGCGCACGAACGAAGAGCTCATCATTGCCCAACACACGCTTGCCCTGGTGAGGCAGCAATGAGCGCGCACCTGCCGCTGGCCGGCAAGCGCGGGCTCGTGACCGGCATCGCGAACGCCGACTCCATCGCGTGGGGCTGCGCCAAGGCGTTTCGCGCGATGGGCGCCGAACTGGCGGTGACCTACCTGAACGACAAGGCCCTGCCGCACGTGGCGCCGCTGGCGCAACAGGTGGACGCGCCCTTGCTGATGCCGCTGAACCTCTTGAACGACGGCGAGCTGGAGGCCGTCTTTGCCCGCATCACGGACGAATGGGGCGCGCTGGATTTCGTGCTGCACTCGGTGGCCTACGCGCCGCGCGAGGACCTGCACGGCCGTGTCACGGACTGCTCGCGGGCGGGCTTTCTGCAGGCGATGGACGTGTCATGCTGGTCCTTCATCCGCATGGCCAAGCTGGCCGAGCCGCTGATGCGCAATGGCGGCGCCCTCTTCTGCATGAGCTATTACGGCTCGCAGATGGTGGTCGAACACTACAACATGATGGGTCCGGTCAAGGCCGCGCTGGAATCGGCCACGCGCTACCTAGCCGCCGAACTGGGCCCGCAAGGCATCCGCGTGCACGCGATTTCGCCGGGACCGCTGAAAACGCGCGCCGCGTCGGGCATTGCGGAATTCGACACCATGCTGGACCGTGCCCAGGCCAAGGCGCCCGCGCGCAGCCTGGTGTCGATTGACGACGTTGGCGAAGCGACGGCCTGGCTGGCCACCGATGCGGCGCGGCTGATGACGGGGCAGACGCTGTACATCGACGGCGGGTATCACATCATCGATTGAGGCGGGTCGCTGGCTTGCAAGGTGTCAGACACCCTGCGTGCGACATTCAGGCGCGCAGGTCATTTCTCCAGGGTGTCAGCCACCCTGGCCATTCGCAGGTCAGCCCAGCGTCGCCGGCCCGCCCTGGCGCCAGCGCTCGATGGCTTCCACCGCCTGTTCAGGACTGACGAAGATCCTGTCCGGCCCGATCTTCTTGACCAGCCCCGAGCGCTGCAGCGCCTCGCGGAACTTGCCGTGGCCGCCCGCGACCAGCAATAAGATGCCGCGTTCGTCCAGGATGCGTTTGAGTTCATACAACGCCTCGACGGCGTCGGCGTCGGCCTGGGTCATGGCTTCGGCGTCCAGCACGAACCAGCGCACGTCGCCCGCCTGTTCGATGACTTCGCGCGCGCGGCGGCGGAACGCGTCCGCATTGAAGAACCAGACCGAGGACTCGAACAGCCAGATCACGGCGCCCGGCACGGGCTGGGCCTGCGGATTCAGGTGCATCTTGCCCAGCACGGTTTCGCCCGGCAAGCGGCCCAGCAGCGCATCGCGGGGATTGCCGGACACGTACATGGCATAGAGCAGCGTCGCGCCCACGGAAACCGCGACGCCCTGCAGCACGCCGAATCCCACCACGCCCACGGCCGCCAGGATGCCGAACGCGAGTTCGATCCGGGAGATCCGCGCCAGCCGCTTGAAGGCCTGCCAGTCGAACAGGCTGGCCGCGGCGAGCAGCAGGATGGCCGACAGCGCAAACTGCGGCAGCCAAAACAGCGGCTCGCTCAACAGGCCCACCACGACGGCCAGCGCGGCCGCTGCACTGATGCTGACGAGCGGCGACGACCCGCCAGCCACCAGCCCGACCGCCGTGCGCGAATCGGCGCCCGTCACGACGTAGCCCTGGAACAAGCCCGCGGCCACATTGGCCGCGCCAAACCCCACCAGTTCGCGGTTCGGGTCGACGTGGTCGCCCGTGCGCGCCGCAAAGCTGCGCGCCGTCACGATGCCACTGGAAAAACTGACGACCAGCACCCCCGCCGCGCCCAGCAGGATGCCGTCCACGCCTTCCAGACTGACGGGCAGATGGAAGGCCGGCAGCCCGGCCGGCACGTCGCCCACCACCGCAATGCCCATCGCGGGGAAATTGAAGAGCCAGGAAAGCAGGCAGGTCGCGACCACCAGCAAAATGGGGCCTGGCCACGAAGGCCGCCAGCGTTTGATCGCCACCAGGAAGATGCACGAGGCCAGCCCCAGGAACAGCGTCGGCAGCCGGATTTCGGACAGCCGGTGGGACAGTTCCATGAACGGGTGGATCAGGCCGCTGTTGCGCAGGCCCACGCCCGTCAGGCCGCTCAGTTGCGACGTCGCCAGCGTGACCGCCACGCCGGCCATGTACCCGATCAGCACCGGCCGCGACAGCAGGTTCGCAAGCACGCCCAGCCGCAGGACCCGGGCGATGAGGCAACCCACGCCAACGGTGAGCGCGATGCTGGTGGCGGCCTGCAGCCGGGCCTCGGGTGTGGTCAGCGCCATGCCGGTCAAGGTGGCGGCAATGAGGGTGCAGGTAGCGGTGTCGGGACCGACGATGAGGGTGCGCGACGAGCCGAAGAACGCGTAGGCAAGCATGCCCGCAATGGCGGCCCACAGCCCGGCAACGGGCGGCACTCCCATCATGGCGGAATAGGCCAGCCCCACCGGCAGCGCCACCGCGGCCACGCTAAAGCCCGCCGCGATGTCGCGCCGGGCCGAGTCGCGGGTGATGCCCTGGAAGTTGGCCAGGCCAGGAATGACGCGAAGGTTCATGGTGCAGCAGGACGACCTGAAAAAAGGACTCCCGCACGACGCGGGACGACCACCAAGCCTAAACCAACTCACTCCAGGGCGGTGCAAGGTAAATCAATCCGGGTGTCTGACACCTGCCTGCCGTCAGACACCCGTCACACCGCCGGATCAACCCGCGGCGCGCGCTTGCAGCACCGCCACGGCGGGCAGGGTCTTGCCTTCCAGGAATTCCAGGAAGGCGCCGCCGCCGGTGGAGATGTAGCCGACCTGCTCGCCGATCTTGTACTTGGCGATGGCGGCCAGGGTGTCGCCGCCGCCAGCGATCGAGAAGCCTTCGGAGTCGGCGATCGCGCGGGCGACCATTTCCGTGCCATGGGCGAACTGGTCGAATTCGAACACGCCCACCGGGCCGTTCCAGACGATGGTGCCGGCCTTCTTGAGGATCTCGGCCAGTTGCGCCGCGGTCTGCGGGCCGATGTCCAGGATCATGTCGTCGTCGGCCACGTCGGTGGCCGCCTTCACGGTGGCCTCGGCGTCGGCGCCGAACGACTTGGCGCACACCACGTCAACGGGAATCGGCACGGCCGCGCCGCGCTTTTTCATGATGTCGATGACGGCGCGGGCCTGCTCCACCTGGTCGGGCTCGGCCAGCGACTTGCCGATGGACAGGCCGGCGGCCAGCATGAACGTGTTGGCGATGCCACCGCCCACGACCAACTGGTCAACCTTGTCGGCCAGCGATTGCAGGATCGACAACTTGGTCGACACCTTGGAGCCGCCCACGATCGCGACCAGCGGACGCTTCGGTTCGTGCAGCGCACGGCCCAGGGCATCCAGTTCGGCTTCCAGCAGCGGGCCGGCGCAGGCCACGGGGGCAAAGCGCGCGATGCCGTGCGTGGTGGCTTCGGCGCGATGCGCCGTGCCGAAGGCGTCGTTGACGTACACGTCGCACAGCGCGGCCATCTGCTTGGCAAGCGCCTCGTCGTCCTTCTTTTCGCCGACGTTCACGCGGCAGTTTTCCAGCAGCACGACCTGGCCGTGATCGACCTTCACGCCGTCGACCCAGTCGCGCACCAGCGGCACGGGCATGCCCAGCAGTTCGGACAGGCGCTGGCCGACCTTGGCAAGCGAATCGGCGTCGGTCAAGACGCCTTCTTTGGGGCGGCCCAGGTGGGACGTGACCATCACGGCGGCGCCGGCGTCCAGCGCCAGGCGGATGCCGGGCACCGAGGCGCGGATGCGGGTGTCTTCGCTGATGCGGCCGGCGTCATCGAACGGGACGTTCAGGTCGGCGCGGATGAACACACGCTTGCCGGACAGGGCGCCGGCCTTGGCCAGCGCGGACAGGGTTTGGACCTTGGACATAGTTGGATTCCTTCGGTAGGCGAACAAAGGGGACGAACCCATTTTCCGCAATGGCGGAAAACAAATCCGTCCCCTTTTGGACTGGCGGCGTGCTTACTTGGCCGACATCAGCGCGACGGTGGTGTCGAGCATGCGGTTCGAGAAGCCCCACTCGTTGTCGTACCAGGACGACACCTTGACCAGACGGCCCGAGACCTTGGTCAGCGACGCATCAACGGTGCTGGAGGCCGGGTTGTGGTTGTAGTCGACCGAGACCAGGGGTTCGGTGTTGTAGTCCAGGATGCCCTTGAGCTCGCCTTCCGAGGCGGCCTTCAGGATGCCGTTCACTTCTTCGGCGGTCGTGTCGCGGCTGGCCACGAACGACAGGTCGACCAGCGACACGTTGATGGTCGGGACGCGGATGGCGTAGCCGTCCAGCTTGCCGTTCAGTTCCGGCAGGACCAGGCCCACGGCGGCGGCGGCGCCGGTCTTGGTGGGGATCATGCTCATCGTGGCCGAACGGGCGCGGCGCAGGTCTTCGTGGTAGACGTCGGTCAGGACCTGGTCGTTCGTGTAGGCGTGAACGGTGGTCATCAGGCCGTTTTCCAGACCCAGCTTGTCGTTCAGCGGCTTGACCAGGGGGGCCAGGCAGTTGGTGGTGCACGACGCGTTGGAGATGACGGTGTCGGTCGACTTCAGCACGCCGTGGTTGACGCCGTAGACGATGGTGGCGTCGACATCCTTGCCGCCGGGGGCCGAGATGATGACTTTCTTGGCGCCGCCCTTGATGTGCGCGCCGGCCTTTTCCTTGGTGGTGAAAAAGCCCGTGCATTCCAGGACGACGTCGACCTTCAGGTCGCCCCACGGCAGTTCGGCCGGGTTGCGGTTGGCCAGCACGCGGATCTTGTCGCCGTTGACGACCATGAACTCGCCGTCGACTTCGACGGTGCCCGGGAACTTGCCGTGGGCGGTGTCGTAGCGCGTCAGGTGCGCGTTCGTCTTGGGATCGCCCAGATCGTTGATGGCGACGATTTCGATATCGTGCTTCTTGCCACCTTCGTAGTGGGCACGCAGGATGTTGCGGCCGATGCGACCGTAACCGTTGATGGCGACGCGAATGGTCATGACTAAGCTCCTTTTTTACAAAACTTGCTTGACGGTCTCGGCCACCTTGTCGGCGGTCAGCCCGAAGAAGTTGAACAGGGCGCCGGCCGGCGCGGACTCGCCGTAGCGGTCGATGCCGACCACGGCGCCTTCCAGGCCCACGTACTTGTGCCAGAAGGCGGTGACGCCGGCCTCGACGGCCACGCGCGGCAGGCCCTTGGGCAGCACGGATTGCTTCCAGGCGGCGTCCTGCTTGTCGAAGACGTCGGTGCTGGGCATGGAGACCACGCGCACGGCGATGCCTTCCTTGGCCAGCTGCGCCTGCGCGTCCAGCGCGATGGCGACTTCAGAGCCGGTGGCGATGATGACGGCGCGGGCGCCTTCGGCGTCCCGCAGCACGTAGCCGCCGCGGGCGATGGCGTCGACGGTGGCCGCGTCGCGCTGCACGAAGGGCAGGTTCTGGCGCGACAGCAAGAGGGCCGTCGGGCCGCCGTCATGCACGTCCATGCCGATGCTGGCCGGACGCGTCACGGCGGCGTTCCAGGCCACGGCGGTCTCGGCCGTATCGCACGGACGCCACAGCGACAGGTTGGGGATGAGGCGCAGGCTGGCCGCGTGCTCGATCGACTGGTGGGTCGGGCCGTCTTCGCCCAGGCCGATGGAGTCGTGCGTGAACACGTGGACGACGCGCTGCTTCATCAGCGCGGCCATGCGGATGGCGTTGCGCGAGTAGTCCGAGAACGTGAGGAACGTGCCGCCGAACGGCAGGTAGCCGCCATGCAGCGCGATGCCGTTCATGATGGCGGCCATGCCGAATTCGCGCACGCCGTAGTTGATGTGGCGGCCGAACTGGATGCCCTTGTCGCCAGCGCGGACGGCGCCAACGCCCTTCCAGTCGGTGAAGTTCGAGCCGGTCAGGTCGGCCGAGCCGCCCAGCATTTCCGGCAGCATCGGCGCCAACGCGGCGATGGCGAATTGCGAGGCCTTGCGGGTGGCGACGGTCTCGCCCTTTTCCAGCGTGGCCGACAGGAAGGCCTTGAACTGGTCCGCGTAGCCTTCGGGCATCTCGCCCTTCATGCGGCGCGTGAATTCGGCGGCTTCGGCGGGGAATTCGGCGGCGTAGGCATCAAAGCGCTTCTGCCATTCGCCCTGGGCTTCGGCGCCCTGCTTGCGGCCGTCCCAGCCGTCGTAGACGTCTTGCGGAATCTGGAAGGGTTCGGACGACCAGCCCAGCGCGGCGCGCGTGGCGGCGATTTCGTCCTTGCCGAGCGGCGCGCCGTGCACGTTGTGCGTGCCGGCCATGTTGGGCGAACCCTTGCCGATCACGGTGCGGCAGACGATCAGCGTAGGCTTGTCCGACTGCGCACGTGCGGCCTTGATGGCGGCGTCCACGGCAGCGACGTCATGGCCGTCCACGCCGCGGATGACGTTCCAGCCGTAGCCTTCGAAACGCTTGGCGGTGTCGTCGGCGAACCAGTGTTCGACGTGGCCGTCGATGGAAATGCCGTTGTCGTCGTACAGCACGACCAGCTTGCCCAGCTTGAGCGTGCCGGCCAGCGAGCACACTTCATGCGAGATGCCTTCCATCAGGCAGCCGTCGCCGGTGAACGCGTAGGTGTGGTGATCGACGAGCGTGTGGCCCGGCTTGTTGAATTCGGCGGCGAGCAGCGCTTCGGCGAGCGCCATGCCCACGGCGTTGCCCAGACCCTGGCCCAGCGGACCGGTGGTCGTTTCCACGCCCGGGGTGATGCCCACTTCGGGGTGACCCGGCGTCTTGGAATGCAACTGGCGGAAATTCTTGAGTTCTTCGATCGGCAGGTCGTAGCCCGTCAGGTGCAGCAGGGCGTAGATCAGCATCGAACCGTGGCCGTTGGACAGCACGAAGCGGTCGCGGTTGGCCCAGGCGGGATCCTTGGGATTGTGGCGCAGGTTGCCGGCCCACAAGGCTTGGGCGATTTCCGCCATGCCCATGGGAGCACCCGGATGCCCGGAGTTCGCTTGTTGCACGGCATCCATCGCGAGGGCGCGGATGGCATCCGCCAAGGCAAGTTTAGGGGCGGTCGGATTGCTCATTCGGAAGGCTCTTTGAAACTGGCGCGCCTAAGGAAGAAATAGGGCCAGTTGAGTAGGTTGCGAAGCAGGTGATTTTAGCATCAGGGGATTTCCCGGAGGCCATCGGCCGGATGCCCTATGTAATCGCGGGTTTCAGGGCGATCGGCAAGCAATGGTAGGCTACGCGTACTCCGTCAGTCCCCTGTCATTTCGAGTCCCCTTCCCCATGCCCGCCCCCCGTTTCTACTGCGACGCCCCGCTGGCCGCCGGCGCCCGCATCGCCCTGCCGGAAGCGCTTGCCCATCACGCGCTGCGCGTGCTGCGCCTGCGCGCCGGCGAAACCGTCACGCTGTTCAATGGCCAGGGCGGCGAATACCCCGCGGTGCTGGAGGTCGAGGGCAAGGCCGGCTTTGCCCAACTGGGCGACTTCAACCCTCGCGAAGCCGAACTGGGCGGACGCATCACGCTGGCCCAGGGCCTGCCCTCGGGCGACAAGATGGATTGGGTGGTGGAAAAGGCCGTGGAACTGGGCGCGGCCCGGGTCAGCCCGATCGCGGCGCAGCGCAGCGTGCTGCAGTTGTCGGGCGCGAGGCTGGAAAAGCGTGTCGGGCACTGGCAGCGCATCGCGCAATCGGCCGCCGAACAATGCGGCCGCAACCGCCTGATGGCCGTGGATGCGCCGCAGTCGCTGGACGATTGGCTGGGCCAACCCGCTGACGGATTGCGCGTGCTGTGCCACCCGGAAGCCACCGACGACCTGGCCACGGCGCTGCAAGGCGTATCGGATCAGACGTCCATCACCCTGCTGGTCGGCCCGGAAGGCGGCTGGTCGGACAAGGAACTGGAAGCGGCCCGCAAGGCCGGCGTGCGCGCCGTGCGCTTCGGCCCCCGGGTGCTGCGCACCGAGACGGCCGGCCTGGCGCTGCTGTCGGCGGTCAGCGCCCTGCGCGGTTGGTAGATCAGTCGTTTTCGCCGTAGGGCGCCGCGGCCACGCCGGGCTCGGGATCGGGATGCTTGCCGGCGTGCTCGATCACATACGCAAACACGCGGCCGTTTTCGTGCGCGAAATCCGCCGCGTCGGAGCAGACGGTTTCGATGCGGCCGGCGTCTTCCGCCAACGCCGGGTCGCCGGAATGCAGCCGATACAGCCACAGCACCACGCCGGATTTGTGGTCCAGCACCGTGTCGCACAGGCAGTCGTACAGGGCGTCCAGGTTGCCGCCGAAGTACTCTGGGAAATCCACCGCCTTGACGATGGCGCGCAAGACCGCCGAGCGGCTGCGGCAGGGGTCGCAATTGGCAACAAACAAGGACAGGCCAAGCTCATGCGCGGCGTCCACCACGGCCTTCTTGTCCAGCCCGTCGTGAGCCAGCGCTCCGCCGCGCATCAGCTGCCGCTGCAAACTCGATTGGCCATTGCGCGTCATGCCTGAGCCTCCCTGAAAAAGGCGATCACTTCGTCGTTACGTCGCATCGTATCGGCATAACCCAGTTCGATCAATCGCTTGGTGTAGCCGGCTTCGAACAGCAGGTAGGACATCAGCGCCCCTCCCCCCGGACGGTGTGGATCGGACGATACACCGAGTACGCGGAAAAGCGCACGCGCCTGTGCCGGCATGTCGTGCAAATGCTCAAGCGCCATCAGATCCAGCGACTGGCTGGGAGTGATGGTCAGCACCTCGATGCGGCGCACGGCGGGCGGCACGCCCTTCGGGTCCGCGTGGTCCATCAGGTAGTTGATGCGTTCCAGGCGCTCGACATCCGCCGACAGGCCGTCAAGGAAGATGCTGGACAACGCATGTCCGCCCACCTGCGCCAGCGACGGATACGGGGGCGAATCCTCGCGATTTTCGGGATGGGTGTCGTCGCGGTAGCCGGTGCCGATCACCAGCACACGGTGCGCGCCCAGGTGGATCGCCGGACTGATCGGCGCCAACTGGCGCATCGAGCCGTCGCCGCACCATTCGCCCTTGCCATGCACCTGCACCTGACGCGCCGGAAAGACGAAGGGAATGGCCGACGACGCCATCAGGTGCTCGATGCCGATGGGCGTGGGGATCGCCAGCCGCAGGTAGCGGTGCCAGGGGTCGATGGGGGTGTGCGCCTGATAGAACGTCAGGTGCTCGCCGCTGGTGTAGCCCGACGCGGTGATGGCCAGCGCGGACAGCGACCCGCCTTCCAGGTTGGCGCGCAGGTTGTGAAAGTCGAGCACCCGCTCCAGCAGCCCTTGCATGGGGGCATTGTCCAGCAGCGAATGCGGACGCTTGCGCGTCAGGCCCGAATACATCCAGCCCAGCGACAAGAGGCCCAGCCATCGCACGCCGGTGCGGATGAGGCCCGGCGCGTCGGCCCGGTAGATCATGTCGGTGTTCAGCGACGACCACAGGCGGCGAATGCGCCGAACACCCAGATGCGGCCGGTCGGCGCGGCAGGCCAGCGCGGCGGCGTTGATCGCGCCGGCCGAGGTGCCGCAAATGATGTCGAAGGGGTTCTGAAAACGGGAGTGCCAGTCGGGGTCCAGCAGCTCCATGATGGCGCTGAGCACCCCCACCTGGTACGCGGCGCGTGCGCCGCCGCCCGTCAGGACCAGGCCGGTGGGCGTGCGCGGGCACGACCGACCGGCCGGCTTGACTTCAACGCGGTGTATTGACATCGACCACCGTCATCGCGGTCATGTTGACGATGCGGCGCACGGTGGAGCTGGAGGTCAGAATGTGCACGGGCGCGTTGGCGCCCAGCAGGAAGGGCCCCACCGCCACGTTGCCGCCCGCAGCCGTCTTGAGCAGGTTGTACGCGATGTTGCCCGAGTCCACGTTCGGGCACACCAGCAGGTTGGCTTCGCCCTTGAGCGTGGAGGACGGCAGGATGCGCATGCGCAGCGCCTCGTCCAGCGCGCAGTCGCCGTGCATTTCGCCGTCGATTTCCAGGTCGGGATCCATCTGGCGCACCAGCTCCAGTGCGCGGCGCATCTTGGCGCCCGATGCCGAACTGCCCGACCCGAAATTACTGCGCGACAGCAGCGCGGCCTTGGGCGCCAGGTACATGCGGCGCATCTCGCGCGCAGCCGCCACGGTGAACTCGGCGATCTGCTCGGCCGTCGGTTCGTCGTTCACGTGCGTGTCCACCAGCACCACCGTGCGCTCGTTGAGCAGCAGGATGTTCATGGCGGCGTACACGTTGTGGCCGGGACGGCGGCCGATCACTTCGTCCACGAAACGCAGATGGTCGTGATACGCGCCGACGGACCCGCAGACCATGCCGTCGGCATCGCCCAGGTGCACCATCATCGCGCCGATCAGTGTCATGCGGCGGCGCATTTCCACGCGCGCCATTTCCTTGGTGATGCCGCGGCGGCACATGCGTTCCCAATACGTCGTCCAGTATTGGTGGAAGCGCTCGTCGTATTCGGGGTTGGTGACTTCGACGTCCTCGCCCAGGCGCAGGCGAAGGCCCAGCTTTTCGATGCGGGTCAAGAGCACCGAAGGGCGGCCCACCAGGATCGGACGGGCCAGGCCCTCATCCACCACCACCTGCACGGCGCGCAGCACGCGCTCGTCTTCGCCTTCGGCGAACACGATGCGGGCGGGGCCGCCTTCGCGCACGATGCGCTTGGCCGCCGAGAACAGCGGCTTCATGAACGCGCCCGAGTGGTACACGAACTGCTGCAGCTGTTCCTCGTAGGCTTCCAGGTCGGCCAGCGGACGCGTGGCCACGCCGCCATCCATCGCGGCCTTGGCCACGGCGGGCGCGATGCGCACGATGAGACGCGGATCGAACGGCTTGGGGATCAGGTATTCAGGGCCGAACGAAATGTCGAACGTGCCGTAGGCCGCGGCCACGACTTCGTTCTGCTCTTCTTCGGCCAGGTCGGCAATGGCATGCACCGCCGCCATTTCCATCTCACGCGTGATGGTCGTGGCGCCCACGTCCAGCGCGCCGCGGAAGATGTACGGAAAGCACAGCACGTTGTTGACCTGGTTCGGGTAGTCCGACCGACCCGTGGCCATCACCACGTCGTCGCGCACGCCGTGCGCCACTTCCGGCAGGATTTCCGGCGTGGGGTTGGCCAGCGCCAGGATCAGCGGACGCGGGCCCATGGCGGCCACCATTTCCGGCTTGAGTACGCCGCCGGCCGACAGGCCCAGGAACACGTCGGCGTCCTGGATCACTTCGGCCAGCTTGCGGGCGTCGGTCTTTTGCGCAAAACGCGCCTTGTCCGGGTCCATCAGCGTGGTGCGGCCTTCATAGACCACGCCTTCGATGTCGGTGACCCAGATGTTTTCCAGGGGCAGGCCCAGGTCCACCATCAGGTCCAGGCACGCCAGCGCCGCGGCGCCCGCGCCGGACGTGACCACCTTGACCTGCTTGATGTCCTTGCCCACGACCTTCAGGCCGTTGATGAAGGCCGCCGACACGCAGATCGCCGTGCCGTGCTGGTCGTCGTGAAAGACCGGAATGTTCATGCGCTCGCGCAGCTTGCGTTCGACGGTAAAACATTCCGGCGCCTTGATGTCTTCAAGGTTGATGCCGCCAAAGGTGGCTTCCAGGCCGGCGATGATCTCGACCAGCTTGTCCGGGTCGGTTTCGTTGATTTCGATGTCAAAGACATCCAGGCCGGCGAACTTCTTGAACAGCACGGCCTTGCCTTCCATGACCGGCTTGGACGCCAGCGCGCCGATGTTGCCCAGGCCCAGCACGGCGGTGCCGTTGGTGATGACGCCCACCAGATTGCCGCGGGCGGTGTAGCGGTACACGTTGGCCGGGTCGGCCACGATTTCCTCACAGGCCGCCGCGACGCCGGGCGAATACGCCAGCGCCAGATCGCGCTGGTTCGTCAGTTGCTTGGTCGGCGTGACCGAGATTTTGCCGGGGCGCCCGTGCTCGTGATATTCAAGGGCGGCTTTGCGAAGGTTGGCATCCATAGGGCGGCTACTGGCTAGAGTGTGTGACACGAAAGAGGGAGGAATTCTATTCCCATGCCGGGCGGCGCGATACGCGGGCCTCGCGCTTTCTTGAGGTCGAGCGCCGAAATCTTACAGTAAGCTGAATTTTTTTCAGACTTCCGGCCACTGGAATTCCGGGAAGCAGCCGTCCGGGTCGAACAACGTCTTGACCCGTCCGTCCAGCCGCACGGTGGCCAGCCCGGGGGCCGCTGGCCCGGGGCGGGAAGCCGGCTCGTCCACGGCCTGAACGTCGTTGCCAGGCGGCACGTCGGTCAACTCCGCAGCCTGCAACCAGGCGAGCGTGCCGCCGTGGCCCAACAGCAATTGCGCCAGGTTGACGGTGGCCGGCGCCTCGGGCTTGAGCGCATCCAGCCGGTAGCGGCCCAGCCAGTGATAGCCGTCGTTGGTGGCGAACGCGTCGCCGCCGGAGGCCAGCTGGAACAGCGCGGGCACCAGGCGCTGGACGGTGGCCGAGCGCAGGGGCTGGACATCGGCCTCGCCAAACGCCCCCAGCGTTTCCTCGACGCCATCGGCCAGCAGCACGTCCGCCGCCGCAAGGCCCGAGGCCGCGCAATGGCCCGCCGGCCAGGCAGCCGGCGCCGCCACCCATTGAGCCAGCGTCATGTCGCCCGGCAACCCGGCAAATTGCCGCAGGCCGGCGCTGGCCAGCTCGGCCAAGGTCACGCCCGGCTGCGCGTGCCAGCGGGGCGTGCCGCCCGCCAGCCGCGTCAACCCGGTCAGCAGCACGGGATCGACCCGCAGGCGAGGCCGGGCCGAGGGCGCGAACGGTCCCGCCGCGCCCTCCAGTTCCAGGACCACCCGGTATTCGGCGCACAATTTGCGGGCCTGCACGACGTCGGCGCCGCGGACGGGCGTCAAGACGGCGCACGTGCCGTCTGCGCCGCCCTCGCCCAGGTCGCGGACCTTGCCCTGGCACACCAGCGCCAGGCGTTGCACGAAGGCCGCCCATGGCGTCTGGACGGGCCGACGTCCCAGGAGGAAGGCGCGCCGGGATGGCTGCATGACTACAATTCCTTTTTTGCTAGATGACGCTTTCGAGATTCCGATGCCCCGCCTTGCCACCCGCACTCACGATTTCCTGACGTTCCAGGTGATGGAACTGTTCAAGCAGGCGCAGGCGCTGCAGGCGGCCGGAAGAGACATTATCAGCCTGGGCATCGGCGAACCGGACTTTACCGCGCCCCCTCAGGTCGTGGAAGCGCTGGACCGTGCCGCGCGCGCAGGCCTGAGCGGCTACAGCCCGGGCGCGGGGATCGCCCCGCTGCGCGAAGCCATCGCGCAGTTCTACCGCGACCAGTTCGGCGCCGCCATCGATCCACGCCGCGTCATCGTCACCGCGGGCGCCTCCGGCGCCCTGACGCTGGCTTGCGCGGCGCTGGTCAACACGGGCGGCGAAGTGCTGATGCCCGATCCGTCCTATCCCGCCAACAGCAATTTCGTGCTGGCCGCGGGCGGCGTGCCCCGCCTGATTCCCAGCACGGCCGACAAGCGCTTCCAGTTGTCCGCCGACGACGTCGCGCGCCACTGGACGCCCGCCACACAGGGCGTGATGGTGGCCTCGCCCAGCAATCCCACCGGCACCTCGATCGCCCACGGCGAACTGGCCGAGCTGCTGGCGCAGGTGCGCGCCCGAGACGGCTTTGCCATCGTCGACGAAATCTATCTGGGTCTGTCCTACGACGGCCAGCCGCGCTCGGCCCTGACGCTGGACGACGACGTCATCGTCATCAACAGCTTTTCCAAGTACTTCCACATGACGGGCTGGCGCCTGGGCTGGATGATCGTGCCGGACGACATGGTCGCGCCGGTGGAAAAGATTGCCTCCAGCCTGGCGATCTGCGCGCCCACGTTGGCCCAGCACGCCGCGCTCGCCTGCTTTACCCCCGCCGCGCTAAAGATCTTCGAGCACCGGCGCGAGGCCTTCAAGCAGCGCCGCGACTACCTGCTGCCGCAATTCGAACGCCTGGGCATTAACGTGCCGGTCAAGCCGGACGGCGCCTTCTATATCTATGCGGATATCAGCAGCCTGGGCATGGACAGCGCCGCGTTCTCGCAACGCCTGTTGCTGGAAGCCGGCGTGGCCGCGGTGCCGGGCCTGGACTTCGGACCGGCGCACGCCGCCCACACCATGCGTTTTTCCTACGCCACCGGCCTGGATCGCCTGGAAGAGGCGGTGGCCCGGATGGGCGTGCTGCTGCAACGCTGACCTGACGAAAAAAAGCGCGCCCCAATGGGGCGCGCCTGTTGCCGGAGCAGGACGCAGGATCAGTCGCGCGCCAGCGCGATGCCCGAGGCGAGCGCCAGGCGGCGGCGTTCCGCTTGCACCTTTGCCCCGTAGCCGTTGTCGTCCGGACCGGTGGACCCCACGTAACACGCCAAGCCGCCGTCCACGGAACCGCGGCGGTTGATGCAGTCGCGCAGGATCGTGGCGCCCACGCCGATGTTGGCGGCCGGGTCCAGCGGGTTCTTGCCGACCGCGTCAAACTTGTCCTGGTGCACGCTGGTCATGACCTGCATCAGGCCCTGCGCGCCCACGTGGCTTTCGGCCAGGGGGTTGTAGCGCGATTCGATGGCGATCACGGCCAGGACCAGCAAGGGGTCAAGCTGCTTGTCGCGGCTGACCTTGTACACGGTGTTCAACAGCGGGCCGGTCGCGTCATACGCGACCTTGTATTTGCGCGAGATATAGTTGCGCAGTGCTTCCGCCTGTGGCCCCGTGGCCGCCGAAGCGGTCTTCTTGGGCGCGGGCGGCGCGAGTCGGGCCGGCCCCAGCATGCCGGTGGCGTTGCTGATAGGGGCGGCGGGTACGGCCATGGCAATTGCCGACGACGTGTCGGCACCCAGTTCGGAGCCGGCTTCGGATTCGGAGCTGGCCTGCATGGATGAAGGCGCGAGGGCGGTCAACAAGGCTTTGTGCACTTGCAATGCCTGGTCGCGCAAACCAGGCAGGGCGAATCCCATGCTTACCGTCACAATGACCGCAATGCCCAGATAGACAGAGCAAATGCGCAGGGATTCGGCAAGATATTGGTGCACTCCTTGGGCCATGTTCCTGAACAGGCTGGCCACTGACGCATCGGGCATAAAACCTCCTGCGTAAAAAAGAGGGAGTCAATGTTAACCTCTCTTTGAACCTGAAATGTAACCAAATCGCTGGGATCTGTAGTGAAATACCGCGACCTTAGAGACTTCATCGCCCAACTTGAACGCATGGGCGAGCTCAAACGCATTGCCGCGCCGGTGTCGACGCAGCTTGAAATGACGGAGATTTCCGACCGCGTGCTGCGGGCCGAAGGCCCCGCCCTGCTGTTCGAAAACGCCCGCCACAACGGCCAGCCCGCGCAGATGCCGGTGCTGGCCAATCTGTTCGGCACCCCCGCGCGCGTGGCGCGCGGTATGGGCGCCGACGACGTCAGCGCGCTGCGCGACATCGGAGAGCTGCTGGCCTCGCTGCGCGAGCCCGAAGCGCCCAAGGGCCTGCGCGATGCGCTGGCCAAGGTGTCGATGCTGAAGTCCGCGCTGTGGGACATGAGCCCCAAGAACGTCAAGAGCCCCGCCTGCCAGGAAATCGTCTGGGAAGGCAAGGACGTGGACTTGACGCGCCTGCCCATCCAGACCTGCTGGCCGGGCGACGTGGCGCCGCTCTTGACCTGGGGCCTGGTGATCACGCGCGGCCCCAACGCCAAGCGCCAGAACCTGGGCATCTACCGCCAGCAGCTGCTGGGGCCGAACAAGCTCATCATGCGCTGGCTGTCGCATCGCGGCGGCGCGCTGGATTTCCGCGACCACGCGATCGCCAACCCCGGCACGCCCTTTCCCATCGCCGTGGCGTTGGGCGCCGATCCGGCCACCACGCTGGGCGCCGTCACGCCGGTGCCGGACAGCCTGTCCGAATACCAGTTCGCGGGCCTGCTGCGCGGCTCGCGCACCGAAGTCGCGCAGGCGCTGGGCAGCAACCTGTCCGTGCCGGCCTGGGCCGAGATCGTGCTGGAAGGCCATCTGCTGCCCTCCTCGGACCCGCGCGCCAACAAGCCCGTCGTCCCCGAAGGCGTCAATCCGCCGCCCGACACCGGCTACGAAATGGCGCTGGAAGGCCCGTACGGTGACCATACCGGTTACTACAACGAGCAGGATTGGTTCCCGGTCTTCACGGTCGAGCGCATCACGATGCGCCGCAATCCCATCTATCACTCCACCTACACCGGCAAGCCGCCCGACGAGCCCGCCGTGCTGGGCGTGGCGTTGAACGAGGTCTTCGTGCCGCTGCTGCGCCGCCAGCTGCCGGAAATCGTGGACTTCTATCTGCCGCCCGAAGGCTGCAGCTACCGCCTGGCCGTGGTGTCGATCCGTAAACAATACGCGGGCCACGCCAAGCGCGTCATGTTCGGCCTGTGGAGCATCCTGCGCCAGTTCATGTACACCAAGTTCATCGTGGTCGTGGACGAAGACATCAACCCGCGCGACTGGAAGGAAGTGGTCTGGGCGATGACCACCCGCATGGACCCGGTGCGCGACACGCTGCTGGTGGAGAACACGCCGATCGACTATCTGGATTTCGCCTCGCCGGTGTCCGGCCTGGGCGGCAAGATGGGTCTGGACGCCACCAACAAGTGGCCGGGCGAAACCAACCGGGAATGGGGCACGCCCATCACGATGGACGCCGACGTCAAGAAACGCGTGGACGACATGTGGGGGCAGTTGGGGCTGTAGCCAACTGCACCGCGCGCAAATAACAAAGCCCCGTCAACGGGGCTTTGTCTTTTCAGCTGGCGTCAGTTCAATCGCGTTCCGGATCATCATCCTGGCGCATGCCGCGCACGGCCTTCAGGATCTGCCAGCCCACGAACGCGCCGCCGGCAAGTTTGAGCAGTTTGCCGCGCTTGCCGCCACGCATGAACATGGCGGACAGCGACGAACTGATGATGGGATAGCGCCGCGCCAGCGTGATGGCCTGCAAGGCCCAGCGGGACGCGCCGCCCGATGCCAGGCCCGGCAGCATGCCGCGGATGAGCGCGCTGGGTTCCAGCCTGCGCCCGGCCGACACGATGTTCTGCGCCAGCGACTCGCGCTCGATTGCCGCGCGGGCGCGCAAGAGTTCGATGCGCACGGCGCGGTCGACGGTGGGAGATCGTTTGTGCATGACTCAGAACCCCTCGCGACGGCGCACCGCCGTCTCGTCGTCGGCTTGGGCTTCGCGCACCCTGTCCAGCAACTCCGCATCGCGGCCCAGCTCTTCGAGCGTGGCCGAGAACGGCGCCGGTCCGTAGACGAGTCCGTGGCGCACCACCAGCAGCAGCACCACGCCAGCAACACCATAGAACCCCGCCAGCAGGCCAAGGGCCAGATAGCGGTCTTCCGTGGGCCAGAACGCCACGGCGATGGTGATGGTGGCCACCAGCACCGCCAGCGTCAGAAATAGCAGGGCCGCAAACGCCAGGCCCAGCAGCTTGAGCAGGCGCGCCTTTTCGTCCGCGGCTTCAAGAGCCAGCAGCTCCAACCGCGTGCGCATCAGCCCGACCAGGCTGGAGGCAACACCGAATACAGTTTTTCTTAGACCCATGGCTGAAAGAACGCCGGGCGGCAGGCAGCGGCATGTCGCCGTGCCTGCCGCCCGGACATCCTGCCCTGTCAGCGGCGGCTGATCAGCAAGCCGAGCAGCAGGCCGGTCACGCCTGCCACCCCGATGGCTTGCCAGGGATTGTCGTGCACGTAGTCATCCGTCGCGCGGGCAGCCTTGCGGCCGCGTTCGAGAACGGCATCCTGCGCTTCGTACAGCGCCTCACGCGTGCGCCGCAGCGACGTCAGGGCGCGGTCGCGCAGTTCGTTGGCCTTGTCGCCGGTGCTGCTGGCGGCTTCGCGCAGCAGGCTTTCGGCGTCGTTCAGGCTGGTCTTGACACTGTCGATCAGTTTTTCTTTTGCGACGTCTTCGGATTTTCTCGTTGCCATTTTCTGAGCTCCTGTTGTGTGTCCATGACGAGACGATGATACCAGCGGCCAAGCGGGCGCAAACGCCCGCTTGCTACCGGGTGCTACTTGATCTGCGTAATCTCAACGGCGGACTTCACGCCGCCCTGGTCGATGTCCTGCTTCATCACCAGATTCACGGCCGGGCAATACCAGTCCGTGACCGTCGTGTTCATGCCGGGAATGGGAATGGTCAGGCCCTGGAACGTGGCCATCGTGGGATCCGAATTGCGGGTATAGGTGATCGGGTGGCAGGACTGCTTGCCCAGCGCCGTGGTCAGCGCAGTCTTTTGGCCGACGGTTTTTTCGCCGATGCGCACCGTGGTGCTGGGCTGGCCGCCAACGGGCGCTTCCTTGCCGATCTTCAGGCGAAACGACGAGCCGGGCAGCTTCTGACCCGAAGCCAGTTTGCCGTCGTAGGCAAAGAGGCCGAGCATGCGCAGGTCGAACTGGCCTTCCGAGGGTTTGGGCGCTTCGCCGGCGGTGGCGTAGCGCAGGAAGGTGGCCTGGCCGCCCTTGACCGTCATCAGGTAATCGAGCTTGGATTTGCCGGGCGGCAGGCCTGCGTAGCTGAACGTGGCCAGGCCCTGCACGCGCGCGCGGCAGTTGTCGCCATTGCTTTTTGTAACCTCGGCAAAAGTCAGGTCGGCGCCCAGCGCCAGATTGCCCGTGCCGGTCAGTTGGACCGCGCCGCCGTCGTGCATGAATTGCGCGTCGCACACGCCGGCCTGCACCGAGGCGGCCGCGCCCAACGCGCCGGCCGCTAGAACCAGGGATGCCATTTTTCGCATCGTCGTCACAAGCCACTCCAGAAAACGGAAAATGCCGTCCCCGCCTTGAGGGACGGCTGGCTTGATACTACACCGGTTGCCGCGCGCGGCGTATGTCCGAACGTGTCGTCACGCAAGCGCCGCCGCCGGGGCGCGCGTCATCAGCGACCTGATCTCCGGCACACACGAGCCGCAACCGGTGCCGCAGCCCAGCGTGTCCTTCAGCGCCGCCAGATCGCAACCCTGCTCGATGCCCTTCAAGATGGCCGTTTCGCTCACGCCGTTGCAGACGCAAACCGTCCGGGAGCGCGCCGCGCCCGCGACGCGTCCCATCAGCAGCGCCGCGGCGCTTGCCGGCGCCTCACCGCCTGCCGCCCAGGCCAGCAACGCCTCCTGCGCGCGCAGGTCGCCCGTCAGCAAAAAGGCGCGCAACACGCCCTGCCCGGCCGCGACCCGGCGCAGGCAGCCGCGCGCGGGATCGTCGTACGCGACCTCCGGGCGCCGCAGGTCAAGCGCGTCGGCCAGTTCGTGCAGCACGGCGGCATCCGGCGCGACGTGGCTCGCCAGCCGCAGCCGCACGCCCCCGGCGCCCGCCGGCAGCACGACGGCGTAGTCGAAACGGCGCAGCCAGGGCGCAAGCCGGGCCCGCAACGCCACGGCGTCGCCCTGCCGCCAGGCCGCGGCCTGCCACGCAAGCCCGGCCGGCGCCGCGCGCAATGCGGTGAACTTGAGCTCAGGCTGGCGCGAGACGGGATCGGACGCCGGGTTGGTCAGGGCGTTCACGCCCAACCCGGCCATGAAGGCGCTGCCCCAGTGCATCGGCACAAAAGCGTGCCCCGGCCGCAGCGTGTCGTCCGCCTGCACCGGCAGCACCAGACCGCCGCGCCGCGAGTCCAGCCGGGCCAGGTCGCCGGCCGCAAGGCCAAGGCGGCGCATGTCGTCCGGATGCAGCGACACCCAGGGCTCCTCGACGTGCTGGATCAGCGCCCGGGCAAGCGAGGTGCGCGCCATGGTATGCCAGTGATCGCGCAACCGGCCGGTGGTAAGCTGCAGCGGATAGTCTTCCGAGACCGTTTCGGCCGTCGGCCGCCACGACACGTCGCAGAATCGGGCCCGGCCGCTCGCCGTGGGAAAGACGCCGTCGGCATAGAGCCGCGGCGTGCCCTGCCCGGCGCGATACGGCCACTGCTGCGGTCCGCCCGCTTCCAGCGCGGCGTAGTCCAGCGCGCTGTAGTCCAAGTCCCGGCCGGCCGTCATGCGCGCGTGCTCGGCAAAGACCTCGCTTTCATCGCGATAATCGAAGAGGACCGTCTTGTGCGGCGCGATGCGCGCGGCCAGCCGTAGGGCGACCGCCTGCGCCAGCCGCCAATCCGGTTGCGCGTCGCCGGGCGGCGCGACCGCGGCGCGGACGCGGCTGATGCGCCGCTCGGAATTGGTCACGGTGCCGGATTTCTCGGGCCAGGTCGCCGCCGGCAACACCAGATCGGCATGGGCCAGCGTCTCGGTGCCGGCGTACGCCTCCTGCACGATCACGAACTCGGCGCGCGCCAACGCGGCCCGCACGCGCGCTTGGTCGGGCAGCGACTGCGCCGGGTTGGTGGCGGCGATCCACAGGACCTTGATGCGCCCGTCCGCCACCGCGTCGAACATATCGAGCGCCGTGGCGCCCGGCACGTCGGGCAGGCTGTCCACCCCCCACAGCCGCGCGACCTCGGCGCGGTGCGCGGCGGACGCCGGATCGCGATGGCCCGGCAGCAGCGTCGCCATGCCGCCGGCCTCTCGGCCGCCCATGGCATTGGGCTGTCCGGTCAGCGAAAACGGCCCCGCGCCGGGACGCCCGATCTGCCCCGTGGCCAGATGCAGGTGAATCAGCGCCGCGTTCTTGTCGGTGCCCGCGACCGACTGGTTCAAGCCCATCGTGTACAGCGACAACGCCGCGCCCGCCTGGCCGAACCAGCGCGCCGCCTGGACGATGTCGTCTGCCGGCACGCCGCAG
This sequence comes from Achromobacter mucicolens, assembly GCF_029866465.1. Taxonomy (NCBI): domain Bacteria; kingdom Pseudomonadati; phylum Pseudomonadota; class Betaproteobacteria; order Burkholderiales; family Alcaligenaceae; genus Achromobacter; species Achromobacter mucicolens. The sequence goes on from NZ_CP123364.1 coordinate 4,243,554, forward strand.
AGGCGTTGCGCCGCCTCGGGCGTGACGGTCTGCACGCGCGCCCGCAGCGCCTCGAAGCCCTCGGTATGGCGCGCGATGTAGTCCTCGTCGGCCAAGCCTTCGCGCAGCATCACGTGCAGCATGGCATTGAAGAGCGCCACGTCCGACCCCGGCGCAATCGGCAGATGCAGGTCGGCAAACGCGGCTGTGTCCGTGCGGCGCGGATCGGCCACGATCACCTTCATGTCCGGACGCTGCGCGCGTGCGGCTTCCAGCCGCCGGAACAGCACCGGATGCGCGTAGGCCATGTTGGACCCGGCGATCAGCACCGTGTCGGCCAGCTCCAGGTCTTCATAGCAGGCGGGCGGCGCATCCGCGCCCAGCGTGCGCTTGTAGCCCGACACCGCGCTCGACATGCAGAGCCGGGAATTGGTGTCGATGTTGTTGGTGCCCGCCAGCGCGCGCGCCACCTTGTTGAAGACCGCGTAGTCTTCCGTCAGCAATTGGCCCGACAGATAAAAACCCACCGAATCGGGCCCATGCTTGGCGATCGCTTCGGCCAGCCGGTCCGCGGCCATGTCCAGCGCGTGCGTCAGCCCGATTTCCCGCAGCGGCTCGCCACGGGCCTCGCGCCACTGTGCCGACAGCACGCGCGCGCCATCAAGCCGCACGGTGTCGCCAAGCGCCAGGCCCTTGCTGCACAGGCGCCCGCGATTCGCCGGATGCGAGTCGTCGCCGCGCACGCCCGCCACCGCGCCGCCGCGCACCTGCACGCGCACCCCGCAGCCCGTGCCGCAATAGCAGCAGATGGACGCGACCTCATGCGCCGCCTCACTGACGATTTCAATCCGTCGCGCCATCGGCATGTCCATGTCCTACTCCCTTGCCGCGCCTTCGCCAAGCATGAGCTGCTCGCGCAGCACGCCGATGCCGGCTCCTTCACGGATGAGCCGCATGTACCACGCGCTGTCCGCCGTATCGCCGTACAGGCAGGCGCCCACCAGCCGGTCGTTCTGTATCACCAGCTTCTTGTAGACGCCGCCCGGCATGTCGGCCAGCGTGATGGTCTCGGTCTGCGCGCCGCCCGCGAAATCGCCCGCGGAAAACAGGTCGATGCCGGTGACCTTGAGCTTGGTCGACGTGACGCTGCCTTCGTATCGGCCGATGCCATGTTGCGCAAGGTGATTGGCCGCGACCTTGGCCTGCTCGAAAAGCGGCGCCACCAGGCCGTATGCCGTGCCGCGATGGCTGACGCATTCGCCCACCGCATAGATGCGAGGGTCAAACGTCTGCAAGGTGTCGCTGACCACGACGCCGCGATCCACATGCAGGCCGCAGCGTTGCGCCAGCTCGGTGTTGGGCCGCACGCCCGCGGCCATCACCACCAGGTCGGCGGGGACTTCGGAGCCATCCGCGAAGCGCACCGCGCGCACGCGCCCGTCCGGCCCGCCGAGGATCGCCTCGGTCTGGTGCTGAAGCAGGAACGTCAGGCCGCGGGCCTCCAGGCTTTCGCGCAGCAGCGCGGCGGCTTCGCCGTCCAGTTGGCGGTCCAGCAACGCCGCGCCCAGATGCACCACCGACACGGCCATCCCACGCGCCGCCAGGCCGTTGGCGGCCTCAAGCCCCAGCAAGCCGCCCCCGATCACCACGGCGTGGCGGTATCGCGAGGCGGCGTCGATCATCAGGTTGACGTCGCCAATGTCGCGAAACGCCACCACGCCCTCCAGGTCGTGACCCGGCACCGGCAGGATGAAAGGCTTGGACCCGGTGGCCAGCAACAGCCGATCGTACGGCGTGCGGGTGCCGTCGTCGGCCACGACCATCCGCCGCGCGCGGTCGATGCCGGTCACCGTGCACTGGCGCCGCAGGCGGATGCCGTGGCTGGCATACCAAGCCTCGTCGTTCAGCACGATGTCCTGCAGCGTGCGCTCGCCGGTCAGCACCGGCGACAGCAGGATGCGGTTGTAGTTGGTGTGCGGCTCGGCGCCGAACACCGTGATGTCGTAAAGATCGGGCGCGAGCTTGAGCAGCTCCTCCACGGTCCGGATGCCGGCCATGCCGTTGCCGACCACGACCAGCTTCTGCCTGGCTTGCATGACCGCCCCCTTACGCGGCGGCGCGCGCCGCTGCTGCGCCGGCTTCCTGCAACGGCGCGGTCACGACGGCAAGCGCGGCGTTGGCCTGGACCGCGACCTGGGAACGCTCCGGATTGCCGTGCCGGCGATGCAGGAAGTCCACCACGCCCGCGCGGCACGCCAGGTATGTCGGATCGTTGGCCAGCCGCACGCGGTCGCGCGGCCGGGGCAGCGGCACCGGCAGGATCTCGCCGATGGTCGCGGCCGGTCCATTGGTCAGCATGACGATGCGGTCCGACAGCAGCACGGCCTCGTCCACGTCGTGCGTGACCATGATGGTGGTCGTGCGGGTCTTGGCCACGATCTTGAGCAGCTCGTCCTGCAGATGCGCGCGCGTCAGCGCATCCAGCGCGCCGAACGGCTCGTCCATCAGCAGCACGCCGGGTTCGATCGCCAGCGCGCGCGCGATGCCCACGCGCTGCTTCATGCCGCCGGAGATCTCGCGCGGCAGCTTGTTCTGCGCCGGCAGCAGGCCCACCAGGTCCAGCGCGGCGCGCGTGCGCTCGGCCAGCTGGGCGCGCTTTTCCGTGGCGCCGAACACCCGCTCGACCGCCAGGTGCACGTTCTGGAAACACGTCAGCCAAGGCAGCAGCGAATGGTTCTGGAACACCACCGCCCGGTCCGGACCCGGGCCGGTTATCTCGCGTTCGGCGCACAGCAGCACGCCGCTCGTCGGCCGGGTCAGGCCGGCGATCAGGTTGAGCAGGGTGGACTTGCCGCAGCCGGAGTGGCCGATCAGCGTGATGAACTCGCCCTGCTCGACCGTCAGGTCGATGTCGCGCAGCGCCACGAAGGCGCCCTTGCGGGTGTCAAAGGTCTGTCCCACGCGCTCGATGCGTACGAATTTCTTCATGGCGCTATTCCTCGGTGTAGGTGAAACGGCGGGCCAGCGCGACCAGCAGGGTCTCCAGCAGCAGCCCCACGATGCCGATCACGAAAATGGCGATGACGATGTGCTCGACCTTCAGGTTGTTCCACTCGTCCCACAACCAGAAGCCGATGCCCGTGCCGCCCGTCAGCATCTCGGCGGCCACGATCACCAGCCATGCCGTGCCGATGGACAGCCGCACGCCGGTCAGCATGTAGGGCAGCACCGCGGGCAAAAGCACCTTGGTCGTGACCTTCCATTCGGACAGGTTCAGGACGCGCGCCACGTTCAGGTAATCCTGCGGCACGCGCGACACGCCCACCGCGGTGTTGATGATCATCGGCCAGATCGAACAGATGAAGATGGCCCAGATCGCGGCCGGATTGGCCGCCTTGAACAGCAGCAGCCCGAGCGGCAGCCACGCCAGCGGCGACACCGGCCGCAAAAGGCTGACGATGGGCGAGAACATCGCGCGCACCGCGGCGTAGCGGCCGATCGCAAAGCCCACGGGAATGCCGACCAGCGCCGCCAGCCCGAATCCCGCCGCCACGCGTTCCAGCGAGGCCAGCAGGTTCCAGCCGATGCCCTTGTCGTTCGGGCCGTTGTCATAGAACGGATCGGCGAACAGTTCCACGGCCGCATGCCACGTGACCCCGGGCGTCGGAATCTCCGGGATGCGCATCGCCACCACCTGCCAGACCAGCACAAAGAGCGCAAAGCCGGCAACCGGCCCCACCACGGCCTTCAACGCCGATTCCAGGCGTTCCCGCCACAGCGCGGCAAATTCGGTGCCGCGGCTTGTCATCGTTACGGTAGACATCGCCAGTCCCCTTCTCGTAGCGGCCGTCAGGCCTTGACCTTGAAACCGTCGGCATAGGCCGCGGGATTGCTGCCGTCCCACACCACGCCGTCGATCAGCGTGGACGTGCGCGATTCACTGGCAGGCAGCGCCACGCCCGCGGCCTGCGCCGCCTGCTTGTAGACGTCGATGCGGTTGATCTGCGTGGCGACCGCCTGGTAGTCCGGGTGTTCCTTGAGCAAGCCCCAACGCTTGTGCTGCGTCAGGAACCACATGCCATCGCTCAGGTACGGAAAGTTGGCGGCGCCGTCTGCGTAAAAGCGCATGGCGTGCGCGTCCGACCATTTCTTGCCCAGGCCGTCGTCGTACTGCCCCAACATGCGGTCCACGATGCCGCTGGCGTCCGTGTTGACGTAGGACTTGGCGGCGATGGTCTCGGCCGTCTTGCGGCGGTTTTCGGGCGACGCGTCGATCCACTTGCCGGCTTCCAGGATCGCGGCCGTGACGGCGCGCGCGGTGTTCGGGTTGCGGTTCACGAAATCGGCGCTGGCGCCCAGGACCTTCTCGGGATGGTCCGTCCAGATGCCCTGCGACGTCACCGTGGTGAAGCCGATCTTGTCCATGATGGCGCGCGCGCCCCACGGCTCGCCCACGCAGTAGCCATCCATGTTGCCCACCCGCATGTTGGCCACCATCTGCGGCGGCGGCACGGTGATCACCTTGGCGTCCTTCATGGGATTGATGCCATGTGCCGCCAGCCAGTAATACAGCCACATCGCGTGCGTGCCGGTCGGAAAGGTCTGCGCGAACGTGTATTCGCGCTTGTCCGCGGCCATCAGCTTGGCGAGCGATTCGCCGTCGCGCGCCCCGGCTTCCAGCAGCTTGTTCGATAGGGTGATGGCCTGTCCGTTCTGGTTCAGGCTCATCAGCACGGCCATGTCCTTCTTCGGTCCGCCGATGCCCAGGTGCACGCCGTAGACCAGGCCATACAGCACGTGCGCCATGTCCAGCTCGCCGTTCATGAGCTTGTCGCGCACGGCGGCCCACGAGGCTTCCTTGGAGGGCGTGATCTTGACGCCGTATTTCTTGTCGATACCCAGCACCGACGCCATCACCACCGATGCGCAGTCGGTCAGCGGGATGAAGCCGATCTTCACCTCGGTCTTTTCCGGCGCGTCGGTGCCCGCCGCCCACGCGCCGGCGCGCACCAGCGGGTCGACCAATGAAAGCAGACCGGCGCCAGCCACCGCGCGCGCCGTGCCGCTGAGCCATTTGCGGCGGCCGGCATTGGCGGTCATGTCGGCGCGGGCGGCGTCGGTCGAGGGACTGCGGGTCATAGGCGTCATGCGAGGCTCCTTGCGGGTGGCGGCAAAAAAAAACGTTCCGCGCGCCACGGATCTCTATCCAGTGGCGCAGCGGAACGTCGTTGTCCCTGGCCGCGTGATGCGGCGCGTTGCGTCGGGCGACCGCCGTTGGCCGCCCCGACTTCACTCAAGCAATCGCCGTGCCAGATTTCTGGCGGTCTGCGCAAACCGCGCCGCAGCCCGCGCCAGCGCTTGCGATGCGCCCAACCCGCGCGGGTCTGGCGTCGCCGGGCTGAATCAGGGGCGGAGCCAACTTGGTGCGCAGTACGATGCCGCACCGCACCATCGCTGTGCGGCGCGCGCCCCGCCATCGTGCGCGCGCGCCCCGCGCCGCGCGCGGCGACGATGGCATGGAACTTGCATCAGTCATCGCACAGGGGGTGTTTCATGTTGAAGGTCATGCTGCTCAACGATGGCGAGGGACGCGCGGCGTCGCTGCGGCAAACGCTTGCCGCGGCGGGCGTGCACGTCGTGGCCGAGGTGGCGCCCGGCACGGACCTGGCCGCCAGCATCGCGCAGTCCGCCGCCGACGTGGTGCTGATCGACAGCGACGCCCCCGGCCGCGACACGCTGGAGAACATCTGTGTGGCCAGTTCGCACAGCGACCGCCCGGTCGTGATGTTCACCGACGACGGCAATCGCGAAACCATCCGCACGGCCTTGCGCGCAGGCGTTGCCGCCTACGTGGTCGGGGACGTGCCGGCCGCCCGCATCGAGCCCCTGCTGACCGTGGCGATCGAGCGCTTCGCCATGGAGAAAACCCGGCGCGAGGAATTGCGCGAGGCGCAACTGCGGCTGGCGGACCGGCAGTGGGTGGAAAAAGCCAAGGGTATTCTGATGAAGACGCGCGCCGTGACCGAGGACGAGGCCCACCGGCTGCTGCGCGAGCGCGCCATGCAGAGCCAGAAGCGGCTGGGCGAGGTCGCCCGCGAGGTCGTCGAGATGAGCCAATGGCTGGGCAGCGCCTGACGGGCCGCCAAATAAGTTATGGCTATATGAATTAAAGAAATCAAAAGTTGTGGGGATGAGAGCCGGTCCCTATCATCGACCCACATTGAGCCGGGTGCGCCCGAGGCTGGCATACATGAAGCTTTTCCCGATTTTTGCCGATCTGACAGACCGGCTGGTACTCGTTGTTGGCGGCGGCGCGGTCGCCGAGCGCAAGACCCTGGCCCTGCTGGAAGCCAGCGCAAACGTGGTCGTGGGCGCGCCGGCACTGACGCCCGCGCTGGCGGCGCTTGTGACCGAGGGCCGCGTGCGCCACCTGCCCGGGACGTTCAACGCCGATTGGCTGCAAGACGTCTGGCTGGTGGTGGCCGCCACCGACGATCGGACGGTCAATGCCGCGGTGTCGCAGGCCGCCGAGGCGCGCCGTATTTTCAGCAACGTGGTGGACGACCCCGAACTGTCGTCCTTCCAGGTGCCGTCTATCGTCGACCGCTCCCCCGTCATCGTCGCCATTTCGTCGTCGGGCGTGGCGCCCGTGCTGGCGCGCCGCATCCGCGAACGCATCGAGTCGCTGTTCGACCACACGCTGGGCCAGCTGGCCGGCCTGGCCGCCGTCTACCGCAAGCGCATTCGCGCCAGCCTCCCGGACCTGGGTGCGCGCCGACGCTTCTACGACTGGCTGCTGGACGGCCCGGTGGCGGGCTTTCTGCGCCAGCAGCAGCCGGCGCAGGCCGAGGCCGCGCTGGCCGACGCGTTAGCCGCGCCGATTGCGCCCGCCGAGGGCAGCGTCGTGCTGGTGGGCGCGGGGCCGGGCGATCCGGGCCTCTTGACGCTCAAGGCCTTGCGCGCGCTGAACGAAGCCGATGTCATTCTTTACGACCGTCTGGTCAGCGACGAGGTCCTGTCGCTGGCCCGGCGCGACGCCGAACGCGTGCCCGTGGGCAAGCTGCCGGGCGAAAACCATCACGCCACGCAGGCGCGCATCCATGGTCTGCTGGTGGAATACGCGCAGGCGGGCCGCCGCGTGGTGCGGCTCAAGGGCGGCGACGCCTTCATTTTTGGGCGCGGCGGCGAGGAACTGGAGTTTTTGCGCGCGCATGGCGTGCGCTATGAGGTGGTGCCCGGCATCACCGCGGCGCTGGCCTGTGCGGCCTATGCCGGCATTCCGCTGACGCACCGCGAACACGCCCAATCGGTGCGCCTCATCACCGCGCATTGCCGCGAAGACGAAGACAACCTGGATTGGCCCGCCCTGGCGCGCGAAAAGCAGACCTTGGCGTTCTACATGGGGGTTGGCCAGCTTGATCTGCTGACGCAGCGCCTGCTGCGCCACGGCCGCTCGCCAGACACGCCGTTCGCACTGATCGAGAACGGCAGCCGGCCCGAACAGCGCGTGGTGTCGGGACGGCTCGCGGAACTGCCGGAACTGGCCCGCGACCATGCCGTCCGCTCTCCCGCCCTGCTGATCGTGGGCGAGGTCGCCGGCCTGGCGCCCCAATTGCACTGGTTTGGCCAGCATCTGGGGCAGCAGGCGCTGACGGCCTAGAACCGCTGTCCGGCGCGGCATCGGCGCGGCGCCGGTTCTTCACGGCCGACATCCCTGCCGGGCACGGCCGGATGGGTCTTCAGCCCTTTTGCTGCGTGCCGAAGATGCGGTCGCCGGCGTCGCCCAGGCCCGGCATGATGTAGCCGTGCTCATTCAGACCCTCGTCGATGGACGCCGTGTAGATATGCACGTCCGGGTGCTTGTTGAGCACCGCGTCGATGCCCACGGGCGCCGCCACCAGCACCAGCGCGCGGATCTCCTTGCAGCCGGCGCGCTTGAGCAGGTCGATGGCAGCAACCATCGAACCGCCCGTGGCCAGCATGGGATCGACGATCAGCGCCAGGCGCTGGTCGAGTTCGCCCACCAGGCGTTCCAGATAAGTGTGGGCTTCCAGCGTCTCTTCATTGCGAGCCACGCCCACAACGCTGACCTTCGCGCCCGGGATCAGGCTCAGCACGCCGTCCAGCATGCCGATGCCGGCGCGCAGGATGGGCACCACGGTGACTTTCTTGCCGGCGATCTTCTCGACTTCGACCTGCCCGCACCAGCCCTCGACCGTGGCGGGCGCCAGCGGCAGGTCCTTGGACGCTTCGTACGTCAGCAGTGCGCCCACTTCCTGCGACAGTTCACGGAAGCTCTTGGTACTGAGGTCGGCGCGCCGCATGATCCCGAGCTTGTGGCGGATCAGCGGATGGCGGATTTCGTGCACGGGCATGTGCGTAACTCTCCAGAGTATTTGTTGGTCAGAATGCTTTGGGCCTCAGGCGGACCCGGCGCGGCGCAGCGCACCTGCGCCGCCCGCTCGCGAGCCACACGAGAGGATCGTAATCGTTTTGGGCCCGCCCCGCCGCAGGGCCGCCCCAAGGCGGGGCAGCCCCCCTGGGGGGCAGCTAGCGCATGAAATGCGCGTGGCGTGGGGGCCTTTCCTCAGGGCCGCCCCAAGGCGGGGCAGCCCCCTTGGGGGGCAGCTAGCGCATGAAATGCGCGCGGCGTGGGGGCTCACGTTCATTGTTCGGCGAGCCAGGAGATCAAGGCGTCGTCAAAGGCGCGGACGGCGCCTGCCTGCTCGTGGTTCACGATGCTGACGACCACGTAGCGCTTGCCGCTGGCGCCCAGCACGTAACCGGCGATCGAGCGCACATCGCGCAGCGAGCCGGTCTTCAGGTGAGCCATGCCCAGCGTGCCGTTGCCCTTCAGGCGGCGGCGCACGGTGCCGTCCACGCCGGCGATGGCGAAGGACGAAATGTATTCCGGCATCACCGGCGAATTCCAGGCCACGGTCAGCATCGACGCCAGGCTGTCCGCCGACACGCGGGCGTCGCGCGACAGGCCGGCGCCGTTGTCGATGACCAGTTCCGGCATGTCCAGCCCCTGCTTGGCCAGTAGCTGCTTGGCCACTTCCTCGCTGCTGCCGACGGTGGCCGGACGGCGGCCCCGCTCGGCGCCCAGCGTCAGCAGCAGGGTGCGCGCCATGACGTTGTTGCTGCGCTTGTTGATCTGGCGGATCGCTTCGGCCAGCGTGGGCGAGTCGTGCGAGGCCAGCACAACGGCGTCGGCCGGCACCATGCCGGACCGGACCTGTCCCTTGAACGTGCCGCCCAGCTCCTTCCAGAGCATGCGGAAGACTTCGGTGGCGTATTCGGGCTGGGACAGCGCCAGGCGATACAGGCTGAACTCGCCGCAGGAACCGGCCACCTTGCCGTTGACGCGGATGGTGACGCCCTGCTGGGTAATGAGCGGGTCGGTCGTGACCACCGGGGGGCCGGGACAGCGCACGTCGCTCCATTCGACCTGGCCCTCGATCTTCAGGCCGGGCAGCGGCGGATCGATCAGTGGCACCCACTTGTTGGCGACCGGGTCCGGCGTGAACAGCAGCCGCAGCGCGCCAAAGCCCACCATCAGCGCGTCCGGGCTGGCGTTGTACGCCCGGTCGGGCGCGCCGTCGAACGCGCCCGGGTCGGTCGTGACCTGGCCGAAGATGCTGCGGTCGATCACGAGATCGTTGATCTGCTTGACCCCGCGCAGCCGCAGTTCGCGCAGCAGCGTCCACAGGTCCTGCATCAGGAATTGGGGATCGCCGCCAGCCCGCAGGTACAGCGGCCCGGCCAGCACGCCCTTGGCGTCGGGACGCGCGCCGGGCGCCGTCATGAATTCGGTGCGCCAGACGTAATTGGGACCCAGCTCGGACAGCGCCGCCCAGGTCGTGACCAGTTTCATCACCGAGGCCGGATTGCGGGCTTCCTTCGCGTTGAGCGCCACGAGCCGCGGGCCGCCGACCTCCTGGACCACCAGCGACAGCGAACTTTCCGGCAGCTTGCTCGCCTTCCAGGCCTTGACCACGTCGGGCGGCAGTCCCGGAACCTGCGCAAAGGCGGCGTGCGCGGCCAGGGCCAGGACACCGCCGGCCAGCCATTGCTTCAGTCCGCCCACCCGCCTGATCACTTGTCCCGTCATTGCACGCCCACCCGGTTGCTCGTCCAGCAAAACCGAGAGCATACAAAACCTGGACGGATTGCGGGCGGCGCGAGGCCGCCCCGAGCGCCAGCGCAGACGCATTTAACTGCGCACGCCGCTGTTCCGCCCCTATTAACCGTCCCCTTTACAATAGCGGGTTGCCCCAAGCCCGCCAGGCGGGCCCCACTCATCCCGATATCCGCGTGACCCAGTCCTTCACCGTTTCCGATTTCGACTACGAACTGCCGCCCGAGCTCATTGCGCAGACGCCCGCCGCCCAGCGCACGGGCAGCCGCCTGCTGCACCTGGATGCCGCCAGCCAGCTCCATGACCGCCAGTTCGCCGACCTGACCTCCCTGCTGCGTCCGAACGACCTGCTGGTGTTCAACGACACCCGCGTCATCAAGGCGCGCCTGCCCGGCCACAAGATCACCGGCGGCAAGATCGAGGTGCTGGTCGAACGCATCACCGAGCCCGACCGCGTCCTGGCGCACGTGCGCGCCAGCAAGTCGCCGGGCCCCGGCATGGTGCTGCGCCTGGCCGACGCCTTCGAGGCCACCGTGCTGGGCCGCGAGGGCGAACTTTTCGACATCCGCTTTCCGGGCCCCGTGCTCGACCTGCTGGACGCGCACGGCGCCACGCCGCTGCCGCCCTACATCACGCATGCGGCGGACGCGGGCGACGACGACCGCTATCAGACGGTCTACGCGCGCGAACCCGGCGCGGTCGCCGCGCCCACGGCCGGCCTGCACTTTGACCAGCCGACGCTGGATCGCCTGGCCGGGCTGGGCGTGGCCCGCGCCTTCGTCACGCTGCACGTGGGCGCCGGCACCTTCCAGCCAGTGCGCGTGGACAATCTGGCCGACCACGTCATGCACGCGGAATGGTTCACGGTGCCCCAAGCCACCGTGGACGCCATTGCCGCGGCCCGCGCCCAGGGCGGACGCGTGATCGCCGTCGGCACCACCAGCGTGCGCGCCCTGGAATCGGCCGCCGCGCAGACCGAGGGCCAAACCGCCCCCGGCGTCCCGCTGGCCACCGCCCAGGGCGACACGCGCCTGTTCATCACCCCGGGCTACGCGTACCGTGTGGTGGACGCGCTGGTCACCAACTTCCATCTTCCCCAGTCGACCCTGCTGATGCTGGTGTCGGCGCTGGCCGGCGTCGAGCCCATCCGCCGCGCCTACGCCCACGCCGTCGCCGCGCGCTACCGCTTCTTCAGCTATGGCGACGCCATGTTCATCGAAACCCCTGCCTCATGACCGGACTCAACTTCGAACTGCTCGCCACCGACGGCGGCGCCCGCCGCGGCCGCATCACGCTGAACCACGGCGTGGTCGAGACCCCCATCTTCATGCCGGTGGGCACCTACGGCAGCGTCAAGGCGATGATGCCGCACGAGCTCAAGGAAATCGGCTCGCAGATCGTGCTGGGCAACACCTTCCACCTGTGGTTGCGCCCGGGCACCGAAATCATGGAAAAGCATGGCGGCCTGCATGGCTTCATGCAGTGGGACAAGCCCATCCTGACCGACTCGGGCGGCTTCCAGGTGTTCAGCCTGCAGGGCATGCGCAAGATCACCGAGGAAGGCGTCAAGTTCGCCTCTCCCATCGACGGCGCGCGCCTGTTCCTCACGCCTGAAGAATCGATGCGCATCCAGCGCTCGCTCAACTCCGACATCGTCATGGTGTTCGACGAGTGCACGCCCTATGAAATCGACGGCCGCCCCGCCACCGTCGAAGAGGCGGCCCGCTCGATGCGCATGTCGCTGCGCTGGGCGCGCCGCTCGCGCGACGAATTCGACCGTCTGGGCAACCCGAACGCGCTCTTTGGCATCGTGCAGGGCGGCATGTACGAGTCGCTGCGCGACGAATCCCTGGCCGGACTGCAGGACATCGGCTTTCACGGCTACGCGATCGGCGGGCTGTCGGTAGGCGAGCCCAAGGAAGACATGATGCGCATCCTGGCGCATGTCACGCCCAAGCTGCCCGCGCAGGCGCCGCGTTACCTGATGGGCGTCGGCACCCCCGAAGACCTCGTCGAGGGCGTGAGCCGCGGCGTCGACATGTTCGACTGCGTGATGCCGACTCGCAATGCGCGCAACGGCTGGCTGTTCACGCGCTTTGGCGATGTCAAGATCCGCAATGCCAAATACCGCGACGATACCCGTCCGCTGGACCCGAGCTGCAGCTGCCACACTTGCGGCAATTTCTCGCGCGCGTACCTGCACCATCTGCAACGCGCCAATGAAATCACCGGCGCGCGCCTGAACACGCTGCACAACCTGCACTTCTATCTGACTATCATGAAGGAAATGCGCGAGGCCATTGCGGAAGGCCGTTTTGACGCCTGGCGCGCCCAGTTCGCCGCGGACCGTGCCCGCGGCATCGAGTAGCCGGATAAAAAAGCCCCGCCAGGGGCTTTTGCCGGCGGGTTTCGCCCCCATTTGACCGGGCAGCCGCCGCTGCAAGCGGAAGCCGCCTTGTCGCCTGGGATGACACCCTAGTTAAAGGCTGGCGATAACCTATATACAATAGTCGGCTTGCCCTATCCATGGCTCGCGCGGGGATGGGCGCATTAAAAACATAGCGATAAACCCAAACAGACTCAAACGCAGGAGAATTCAATGTCCGTTATCGATACCGCCAGCCTCGTCGTGGCCCAGGCCGCCGCTCCCGAAGGCAATGCGCTGATGGGCATGCTGCCCATCATCCTGATGTTCGTGATCCTCTACTTCCTGATGATCCGTCCGCAGATGAAGCGCCAGAAGGAACACCGCAACCTGATCGCGGCCCTGGCCAAGGGCGACGAAGTCGTCACGGCCGGCGGCCTGCTCGGCAAGGTCACCAAGGTCAACGACAGCTACGTCACCGTCGAAGTCTCCGAACTGGCCGACAAGCCCGTCGAAGTCATCATGCAGAAGTCGTCGGTGTCGACCGTCCTGCCCAAGGGAACCATCAAGGCCCTGTAAGCGTCCCAAAAGAGCCCCATCGGGGCTCTTGTCCTAGAAGGCGCCTACCGCCGCCCGCCGCGTCTCGCCCGGGCGGCCCTTTCATCTCTTTCAATGAAGTAGCCGGCAATGAACCGCTATCCCCTCTGGAAGTACATTACGGTCCTGGTCGCGGTCCTCATTGGCCTGCTGTACACGCTGCCCAATTTCTACGGCGAGTCCCCCGCCGTTCAGGTGTCCAGCGCCAAGGCCACGGTCAAGGTCGACACCGCCGTGTTGGCGCGCGTGGAACAGATCCTGGCCGATGCCAAGATTCCCAACGACGGCGCCTATTTCGAACTGAACGGCACGCTCGGCACGGTTCGCGCCCGCTTCCCGTCGACCGACGTGCAGCTGCAGGCCCGCGACCTGATCGAAAAATCGCTCAACACCGTTCCCGGCGACCCGCAATACACCGTGGCGCTGAACCTCTTGCCCGCCTCGCCGCCCTGGATGCGCGCCCTGGGCTGGTTCGCGCCCAAGCCCATGTACCTGGGCCTGGACCTGCGCGGCGGCGTGCACTTCCTGCTGCAGGTCGACATGCAAGGCGCCCTGACCGCCCGCTATGATTCCCTGGCCGCCGACGTGCGCTCGGTGCTGCGCGATCAGAAGATCCCCGTGGCCGGCGTCGAACGCTCCGGCATGGGCATTGCCGCCACCTTCGCCAATTCCGACGACCGCGACCGCGCCATCTCGACGCTGCGCTCGCGCCTGCCTGACCTGGAATTCACCGAACGCGAAGAAAACGGCAAGCAGCTGCTGATGGCCGCCCTGAACCCGGCCGCCGTCACCCGCGTGCAGGATTCCGCGCTCAAGCAGAACATCAACACGCTGCACAACCGCATCAACGAGCTGGGCGTGGCCGAACCGGTCATCCAGCAGCAGGGTTCAGACCGCATCGTGGTGCAGTTGCCCGGCGTGCAGGACGTGGCCAAGGCCAAGGAACTGCTGGGCCGCACCGCCACGCTGGAAATCCGCATGGTCGACGACTCCCCCGCCGCGCAGGCCGCGTTGCTGGGCGGCAGCGTCCCGTTTGGTCTTGAACGCTACAACGACCGTGACGGCCGTCCGATCCTGGTCCGCCGCCAGGTCATCCTGACCGGTGAAAACCTGCAGGACGCCCAGCCCGGCCGCGATTCGCAGACCCAGCAGGCCGCCGTCCACCTGACGCTGGACTCCAAGGGCGCCCGCATCTTCCGCGACGTCACCCGCGACAACATCAACAAGCGCATGGCCATTCTGCTGTTCGAAAACGGCAAGGGCGAAGTGGTCACCGCGCCCGTCATCCGCGGCGAAATCGCGGGCGGCCAGGTGCAGATCTCGGGCAGCATGACCTCCGAGGAAGCCGCCGACACCGCCCTGCTGCTGCGCGCCGGCGCGCTGGCCGCGCCGATGTCCATCATCGAGGAACGCACCATCGGCCCGAGCCTTGGCGCCGACAACATTTCCAAGGGCTTTTACTCGACGCTGTACGGCTTCCTGGCGATCGCCGCGTTCATCATCATCTACTACCACCTGTTCGGCGTGTTCTCCACGATCGGCCTGACGCTCAACGTGCTGCTGCTGCTGGCGCTCCTGTCCATGCTGCAGGCCACGCTGACGCTGCCCGGCATCGCGGCCATTGCGCTGACACTGGGCATGGCTATTGACTCGAACGTGCTGATCAACGAGCGCATACGCGAAGAACTGCGCGCGGGGGCCACCCCCCAGCAGGCCATCCATCACGGTTTCGAACGCGCGTGGGGCACCATTCTCGACTCGAACCTGACCACGCTGATCGTGGGCCTGGCGCTGCTGGCGTTCGGTTCGGGCCCGATCCGGGGCTTCGCGGTGGTTCACTGCCTGGGCATCCTGACCTCGATGTTCTCGTCGGTCGTGGGCGTGCGCGCGCTGGCCAATCTGTACTACGGCCGCAAGAAGAAGCTCACCTCGATCTCCATCGGCGAAGTCTGGAAGCCGAAGGCAAACTGAAAATAAGGCGGACGGCCCCAGCCGTCCGCCACAGAAAAGAACCGAAGGCGAAAAATGGAATTTTTCCGGATTCACCGCACCATCCCGTTCATGCGCCATGCCCTGGTGCTGAACATCATCAGTCTCGTCACCTTCCTGCTGGCGGTCTTTTTCATCGTCACCCGCGGCTTTCACCTGTCGATCGAGTTCACCGGCGGCACGGTCATGGAAGTCAACTACGCCCAGACGGCGCAGCTTGAAAACGTGCGCGGCGTGGTGTCCAAGCTGGGCTACACCGACTTCCAGGTCCAGAACTTCGGCACGTCGCATGACGTCATGATCCGCCTGCCCCTGCAGGAAGGCCAGACGTCCGCCACGCAAAGCGAAACCGTCATGGCCGCGCTGAAGGCCGCCGATTCGGGCGTGGAATTGCGCCGTGTCGAATTCGTGGGCCCGCAGGTCGGCCAGGAACTGCTGCACAACGGCCTCATGGCGCTGCTGGTCGTGGTGATCGGCATCATGGTCTACCTGGGCTTCCGCTTCGAATGGAAGTTCGCGGTGGCCGGCGTGATCGCCAACCTGCACGACGTGGTCATCATCCTGGGCTTCTTCGCGTTCTTCCAGTGGGAGTTCTCGCTGGCGGTGCTGGCCGGCGTGCTGGCCGTGCTGGGCTACTCCGTGAACGAATCCGTGGTCATCATGGACCGGATCCGCGAAAACTTCCGCAAGTACCGCAAGGCGGACGTGCACGAAGTCATCAACAGCGCCATCACGCAGACTATCTCGCGGACCATCATCACCCACGGTTCGACCCAGATGATGGTGCTGGCCATGCTGTTCTTCGGCGGCCCCACCCTGCACTACTTCGCCATGGCCCTGACCATCGGCATCTGGTTCGGCATCTACTCGTCGGTGTTCGTCGCCGCCGCGCTGGCCATGTGGATGGGCGTCAAGCGCGAAGACCTGATCAAGCCGGTCAAGAAGGAAGGCGAGGAAGGCGAAGTCGCCTGATTGCCACGGCCCTGACACCAAGAACCCGTCGCTTGCGACGGGTTTTTCTTTTGGGGCACGGGCAGGTGCGGCGAGCACGAATAGTCCACCCCACCGTTTTTGGTTAGTTTGTCCGATCCCCCGCCACGGCGGTTGATTTATATATCCGAACAGGTATATCGTGTGGACAGAAAAACCCAAGCTTCTCTACTGGGAAGGATCTTCCAGAAAGGACTTCAAGGCGTTCCCGCTCCCCGTGCAAAAGCGAATGGGAATGTCGCTGTACACCCTGCAATGCGGCCGTTGGCCCGATGCTGCAAAAGCCATGAAAGGGCTGGGGCCGGGCGTTTATCAGCTTGCCGAAACCGAGCGAGGCAATGCGTATCGGACTGCCTACGCAATGAAGATCGACACCGCCATCCATGTACTGCATGCATTTCAGAAAAAATCCAAGTCGGGCATCAGCACGCCCCAGGCCGACCTTGATCTCATATCAAGCCGGCTGAAGCGTGCAATGGTTCGGCAACATCCCCACCGGAGCGCTCCATGACCCGCACGCCCCATCCCGGCACGCAAAATGTGCTCTATGACCTTGGCTTTGACGACGCGGCCGAGTTGACCGCAAAGGTCCAACTGGCCATCAGGTTCAACGATTTGATCGATCAGCGTGCCCTGAGCCAGCGGGAGGTCGCTGCGCTGACCGGAATGACGCAACCCAAAATCTCTCAAATGCGGCGGTACAAGCTCCAGAACATTTCCTTGGAACGGGTGATGCAGGCGCTGGTATCGCTGGATCAGCATGTTGAAATCCGTGTGCGCAAAGCCCGCCGGTCTGACGCGGCCGGCATCTCCGTCGCGGCTTGACACCAACACCGAACCGGACGAACGAGCGCCCATTCGTTACCATGCCCCTCATGAAACTCACCATCGACCACCTCGTCATCGCCGCCGCGGACCTCGCCAGCGGTACCGAATATGTCGCCGGACTGCTGGGCATCACGCCGCAGGGCGGCGGCGCGCATCCGCGCATGGGCACCCATAACCGGGTGCTGGGCATGGCGGACGGCGTGTATCTGGAAGTCATCGCGATCGATCCCGACGCGCCGGCGCCCGAGCGCCCCCGCTGGTTCGGGCTGGACCAGGGCGACGTGCGCGCGCGTCTCGAACAGGGACCGTTTTTAGCGCACTGGGCCGCGCGTGTCGAGGCGCCGCTGGACCTGACGCGCATGCAGGCCGAGCACCCCGACCGGCTGCCGCCCGCCATTGCCATGACGCGCGGCGACCTGCGCTGGCGCCTGACCGTGCCGGAAGACGGCAGCCTGCCGGCGTGGCGCGAGGCCGGCTACGAAGCCGGCGAAGGCCTGCTGCCCACGCTGATCCAATGGGACGTCGAGAATCCGCCCGGTGCGACCCTGCCGCGCCAGCCGCTGCGCTTGCTCCGCCTGACCGGCTGCCATCCCCGCGCCTCGCTGCTGCGCCAGGGGTTGGCCTGGATGGGCGCGGACAGCCTGATCGACGTCGAGCAGGCCGACGGCCCGCCCCGCCTGCGTGCGCAGATCGAAACGCCGACCGGGGTCAAAGTGCTGGCCTGACACCCACGCGCCGGCCCCGTTTTAAGCCGGCATTCCGTCCCCGGACGCCGTCACCGGACGAAAAAAAGGCCGCGGATTCCGCGGCCTTGCCTGCTTCCCAAGCCCTGCCTCAGGCCTTCTTCCACCAGCGCCACGGGGCGCGCAGCGGCCATTGGTACTTACTGCCAAGCACCCGGGGGGCCAGATAGTGGCCGACCAGCACGGCGATGCCGCCGGCCGTCATCACGTCCGACAGATAGTGATCCAGGTTCACCAGCCGGCTGATCGCCACCAGCGCCGCCAGCAGCAGGAAAATCCAGCGCCAGCGGGGCGCCAGGATGCCCAGCACCACTGCCACGGCAAAGGCGGCGTAGGTGTGGCTGGAAGGAAAGGAATTGAACTGCTGGGCGCGGGAAAACGATTCGCCCAGGCCGTAGATGCCTTGTTCGAAATACAGCTCGGGACGCGCGCGGGCCACGGTGCGCTTGAGCACCAGCACCACCAGCCCGCCCACCGCCATCGTCGACAGCATCAGCAGGCTGCCGCGCGCCATGGCGGCGTAGCTGACACGCAGCGGATTGCGCCATCCGCGCGCCAGACCCACCAGGCCGATCACGTAAAACGCCAGCGCCATGACGATGTAATGGCCGCTTTCGCCCAGCTCGCCCACCCATTCAAACGACTGGTCCACGCCAGCCGACACCGATTGCTGGATCCAGATCGCGAGCGGCAGGTCGACCCACAGCGCGCAGGCCGCCGCGGCCAGCGCCAGCGCGCCTGCCAGCAGCGCCCACACGGACGCGGGATAGGGATTTCGGTATTCGTCCTGGACGGCGGAACCGGCACCGCCATCGAGGGACGGAACGGCTGCCGCAGGCGTGAGGCGATTGGAATTCATCGGTTCCGCACGAGCATAAAAAGGAGATCTTGCCGGCGCCACCCGGCGCTCGGACCGCTATCGTAACGGCCAACGCGCGCCCGACCAAGAAACAATTTTTGGGCAAGGGTTAAAATTCCGCCTTTCCCCTCTTTCCAGCCCCCGGGATCTACACCCGTCACGGCGATCATCATGCAAGAAACTTCTCTCAAGCGCGCGGGCAATGTCCCCGGCGAAACCCGCGACGGCGGCTCCCCCGTCCTGCCTTCGGCCGTTCCCGGCGCCGGCTCCCCCCGCAAGCTGTACATCCGCACCTTCGGCTGCCAGATGAACGAGTACGACTCGGACAAGATGGCAGACGTGCTGCGCGAGGACCAGGGCGGGCTCGAACTGACCGACAACCCCGAAGAGGCGGACGTCATCCTGTTCAACACCTGTTCGGTGCGCGAAAAGGCGCAGGAAAAGGTGTTTTCGGACCTGGGCCGCGTGCAGCACCTGAAGAAGACCAATCCGAACCTGGTCATCGGCGTGGGCGGCTGCGTGGCCAGCCAGGAAGGCGAAGCCATCGTCAAGCGCGCGCCGTACGTCGACGTGGTGTTCGGCCCGCAGACGCTGCACCGCCTGCCCGACCTGATCAAGCGCCGCCGCGACGAAGGCCGCTCGCAGGTCGACATCAGCTTTCCCGAAATCGAGAAATTCGACAACATGCCGCCGCCGCGCGTCGACGGCGCCACGGCGTTCGTGTCCATCATGGAAGGCTGTAGCAAGTACTGCAGCTTCTGCGTCGTGCCTTACACGCGCGGCGAAGAGGTCTCGCGTCCGTTCGACGACGTGCTGATCGAAGTGGCCGACCTGGCCGACCAGGGCGTCAAGGAAGTGACGTTGCTGGGCCAGAACGTGAACGCCTACCGCGGCCGCATGACCGATTCCGACGAGATCGCGGACTTTGCGATGCTGCTGGAATACGTGCACGAGATCCCCGGCATCGAGCGCATCCGCTACACGACCTCTCACCCCAAGGAAATGACCCAGCGCATGGTTGACGCCTACGCCCGCCTGCCCAAGCTGGTCTCGTTCCTGCACCTGCCAGTGCAAGCCGGCAGCGACCGCGTGCTGGCCAGCATGAAGCGCGGCTACACCACGCTGGAATTCAAGTCCGTCGTGCGCCGCCTGCGCGCTGCCCGCCCGAATCTCACGCTGTCCTCCGACTTCATCGTGGGCTTTCCCGGCGAGACCGAGGAAGACTTCGAAAAGACGCTCAAGCTGATCGAGGACGTCGGCTTCGATACGTCGTTCTCGTTCGTGTATTCGCGCCGCCCGGGCACCCCCGCCGCCGACCTGACGGACGACACGCCCCAGGACGTGAAGCTGCGCCGCCTGCAGCGCCTGCAGGCGCTCATCAACGAACAGGCGGCAACGATTGCCCGCAACATGGTGGGCACGCGCCAGCGCCTGCTGGTGGAAGGTCCCTCGCGCCGCGACCCGAACGAACTCATGGGCCGCACCGAAAACAACCGCATCGTCAATTTCCCCGCGCCCGCGCGGCTCATCGGACAAATGGTCGACGTCATCATCACCGAGGCGCACACGAACTCCCTGCGCGCCCGGGTTGCCGACGTGGACCGCACATCGCAAGAGGCTGAATGACCACTCCCCGCTCCCGCGCGCGTCGCAGCATGCCCGTCATCGTCACCCTGGACGGCGACAACACCCACCTGGCCAACCTCTGCGGCCCCCTGGACGAAAACCTGCGGCAGCTCGCCGACGGCATGACGGTCAAGCTGTCGCGCCGCGGCAGCCGCGTCACCATCGAAGGCGAGCGGGCCGAACTGGCCGGCCGCATCCTGCGCCGGTTCCACGAACAGGCCGTGCACCGCGCCCTGTCCATCGACGACATCCAGCTGGGATTGGTCGAGATCGGCGTGGGCCGCCAGGAAGACAAGCTCAAGGAAGAGCAGGCCCAGGAACTCGATGCCCTGCCCGCCCTGGACGACGAAAGCGACGGCATCGCACTGCGCACCAAGCGCAGCGACCTGCGTCCGCGCACGCCGCGCCAGCGCGACTACCTGAACAACATCCTCAAGCACGACATCACGTTCGGCGTCGGCCCTGCCGGCACGGGCAAGACCTGGCTGGCCGTGGCCTGCGCCATCGACGCCATGGAACGCGACACGGTGCAGCGCCTGGTGCTGACCCGCCCCGCCGTCGAAGCCGGCGAACGCCTGGGCTTTCTGCCCGGCGACCTGGCGCAGAAGGTCGACCCGTACCTGCGCCCGCTGTATGACGCGCTGTACGACCTGATGGGCTTCGAAAAGGTGCAGCGCCTGTTCGAAAAGCAGACCATCGAGATCGCGCCGCTGGCCTACATGCGCGGGCGCACGCTGAACCACGCCTTCGTCATCCTGGACGAGGCGCAGAACACGACGCCCGAGCAGATGAAGATGTTCCTTACACGCATCGGCTTTGGCAGCAAGGCGGTCATCACCGGCGACCCCTCGCAGGTCGACCTGCCGCGCGGTCAGGTCAGCGGGCTGGCGCATGCGGTGAAAGTGCTGCATGACGTCCAGGGCATCGCCACCACCAAATTCACCAGCCGCGATGTCGTGCGCCACCCCCTGGTCGCCCGCATCGTCGACGCCTACGACCGCGCTGCCGAAGATGAAGCCTGAGCTGTCCCTGTCCGTGCAGTATGGGGTCGAGGAAGCTCGCCTGCCCCGCTGGCGCCTGCGCCGCTGGGCAGAACGCGCGCTGGGCGCCGCCCATGAAGACGGCCTGGTCGCGTTCTCGGCCGCCGAACTCAGCCTGCGGCTGGTCGGCGCGGCCGAGGGCCGCCGCCTGAACCGCGATTTCCGCGGCCGCGACTACGCCACCAACGTGCTGACCTTCGAATACGGCGTCGACCCGCTGGGCGTGGCCCGCGGCGACATCGTCATGTGCGTGCCCGTGCTGGTGCGCGAGGCCCGCGAACAGCGCAAGCCCTTGCTGGACCACGCCGCCCACCTCACCATCCACGGCGTGCTGCATTCGCTGGGCTACGACCACATCAAGGCGCGCGAGGCCAAGCGCATGGAAGCCCTGGAAACCGCCACCCTTGCGCAAATGGGCATTGCCGACCCCTACGTCGCAGCCTGAGCGCGGCGGCTCCGGGTCAACCCTGAGAAATTGCCGGAAAATGGCGTGCAGCAAGGCGCAGATCGCGTCCAATGCACCCATTTTCCCGGTTGGCGTTACAAACGATGGGCCAGTATCGGTTATGCTGGCTCCTCCATAACTTGTCCTCCCGGACGATGTCTGACCCTTACCCTGCTCCCGAAGCGACTTCCGCTCGCTCTGCCAAACCCGCCACCAAATCCCTCCTAGACCGCCTGCTTTCCCTTGTGCGCCGAGAGCCCGAGGACCGCGAAGGCATCAAGGCCGTCCTCGAAGCCGCGCACGAGCGCGATCTGCTCGACGCGGAGTCGTACAAGATGATCAAGGGCGCGCTAGCCGTGTCCGAGGGCACTGTCGGCGACATCATGGTCCCGCGCTCGCGCATGGATCTGCTCGATGTCACGCAGCCCATTCCCTACCTGGTGGCCTCGGTGATCGAAACCGCGCATTCGCGGTTCCCCGTCTACGAGGGCGATCGCGACAACATCATCGGCATCCTGCTCGCCAAGGATCTGCTGCGCTGCATGCTGGAACCCAACATCGACGTGCGCTCGCTGGTCCGCCCGGCCGTGTTCATTCCGGAATCCAAGCGCCTGAACGTGCTGCTGCATGAGTTCCGCGCCAGCCGCAACCACCAGGCCATCGTCATCGACGAGCACGGCGGCATTTCCGGGCTGGTCACGATGGAAGACGTGCTGGAACAGATCGTCGGCGACATCGAAGACGAGTTCGACGAAACCGAGGAAGACTCCATCTTCCCTGAAGGCGAAAACCAGTGGCGCGTGCTCGCGGCCACCGACATCTCGCACTTCAATGAAGTATTCGGCTGCCAGTTGCCCGACGACGAGTACGACAGCGTCGGCGGCTGGATGGGCGGTCAGCTCGGCCGCATCCCGCGCCGCGGCGACCACGCCGACATCGAAGGCCTGCGCCTGGAAGTGGCGCGCGGCGATGCCCGCCGGGCCATCTGGCTGCGCGTCAAGCGCCTTGCCGCTCCGCAGTCCGCAGCACCCGCCAACGACGCATGACCAGCACTGCGCGCAGCCGACTCCTGCGCGGCGCCGCCGGCCTCGTGCTGGCGGGCGCCGTCCACGCCCTGACCTTTGCCCCCGGCCCGCTGCCCGGATGGGCGCTGGCGTTCACCCAGATCGCCGCGCTGGCGGTGCTGGCCCGCGTCACGCTGTACGCCCCGTCTGCCCGTCAGGCTTGGCTGCGCGGCTGGCTATTCAGCTTCGCCAGCTACGCGCTGGGGCTGTACTGGATCTTCATCAGCCTGCACCGCTACGGCGATCTGGCCGCGCCGCTGGCGGTTGCCGCGGTGCTGGCGCTGTCGGCCTTCCTGGCCCTGTTTCCCGCCACCGCCAACGCGTTGGCGCGCCGCTACGCGCCGCTGGCCCCGGACGCCACGCCGTCCCGCATCCTGACCGCCACACTGGCCTGGGCCGCGATGTGGGCCGCGTTCGAATGGCTACGCGCGGTGCTCCTGACCGGCTTTCCGTGGCTGAACATCGGCTACGCGCAGGTCGACAGCCCCATCGCGGGCTGGGCGCCGCTCGTCGGCGTGCACGGCATGGCGTTCCTGGCCGCGTTTGTCGCGGCCGCCGCCGCGAGCCTCTGGCAGCCCTCACGCAAGGCCGGCGTGGCCCCGCGCCACGCGCTGGCCGCCGGCATCGCGCTGGCCCTGGCCGGGACGGGCTGGCCGCTGTCGCGCATCGACTGGTCGGCGCCCGTGGGCGACCCGCTGAACGTGCGCCTCGTGCAGGGCAACATCGGACAATCCCAGAAATTCGATCCGGCGCTTCTCGAGCAGAGCGTGCGGCGCCACCTTGATCTGACGGCCATGCCGCCCGCGCCCGGCGTGCCCGCGCCGCAACTGGTGATCCTGCCCGAGACCGTGCTGCCCATCTTCCAGGATCAGCTCGATCCGCGGGTCTGGGAGGTCTGGCGCGACCTGGCCCGCCAGCACAACACCGTCATCGCGATGGGCGTGCCGCTGCACGATCGCGTGGACGGCCGCGAACGCTACACCAACAGCGTCATCGGCTTTGACGGCGCCACGCCGGTCGAACAGCTGCTGGGCGGCAATACCGCCATGCGCTACGACAAACGCCATCTCGTGCCCTGGGGCGAGTACGTGCCCCCCGGCTTTCACTGGTTCGTCGAGATGCTCAACATTCCGCTGGGCGACTTCGACCGGGGCGGCGAACGCCAGACGCCCTTTGCCGTCGGCGGCCAGCACATTGCCTTCAACATCTGCTACGAAGACCTCTTCGGCCCCGACCTGCTGCCCGCCTTGCAGCCCGGCCCCAACGGCGAGCCGGGTGCGACCATCCTGGTTAACGTCAGCAACCTGGGCTGGTTCGGCGACAGCTGGGCGCTGCGTCAACACTTGCAGATCGGCCGGCTGCGCACCATCGAAACCGCGCGTCCGATGCTGACCGCCACCAATACGGGCATCACCGCGGCCATCGATGCGAAAGGCCATGTTGCCGCCCAGCTCGCGCCGCTGCAGGCGGGCGTGCTGCCCGTCTCCGTCCAAGGCATGACGGGGCTGACGCCCTACGCGCGTTTTGGGGACAAGACCGCGCTCGCGCTGATCGGCCTGGCGCTCATCGCCGCCGTCGGCAGCGCCCGCCGCCCGCGCCGCGGCTGATCCCGGCTCACGCAAACAGGTTCGCGGGCAGCGAGCCTGTTTCGTCGGGCGGCGCCAACGGTCCGCTTCCCGCTCCCGTGTTTTCGATCGCCTCGGCAATGGCCTGCATGTCCTCGGCGTCCAGTTCCAGCTCGGCCGCGCCGATCACGCCATCCACCTGCGACGCGCTGCGCGCCCCCACAATGGCGCCTGTCACACCCGACCACGCCAACGTCCAGGCCGCCGCCGCGGCAGCGACGGTGGCGCCATGCCGTTCCGCGATCGGCTTGAAGGCATCGGCCAGCGCCAGATTGCGTTCCAGGTCCGGTGAGCGGAAATCCGCGTGCCGCGACCGCCAATCGTCCGGCGGCAAGGCCCGTGCACGCTCGGCGCTGAACTTGCCGGTCAGCAGGCCCGAATGCATGGGGCTGTACACGATCACACCCGTGCCGTGTGACGCGCACCAGGGAATCAGGTCGCTGGCCGCAGTACGCTGGATCGCCGAAAACGGGGGTTGCAGCGTGTCCACGTGGCCCAGGTATTCGGCGGCGCGCAACTGCGCCAGATTGTGATTCGACAGACCGACAGCGCGGACCTTGCCCGCCTGCTTGAGGTCCAGCAACTCCTGCCAGTACGCCTCCAGCGGTGTGCCGTCGCCCGCAGGCCAGTGCATCTGGTAGAGGTCGATGCGCTCGACGCCCAGCCGCCGCAGCGACCCCTCCAGCTCGCGCCGGATACTGGAAGGGGCGCCCGTGCGCCGCGGCATGGCCTGCGGCTGCGCAGCCGACCACGTCAGGCCGCACTTCGTGAAGACATAAGGGCGCTCGGCGGCAGGCATCTGGGCCAGCGCCTGGCGCACGATCTCCTCGGAATGGCCCAGCCCATACACCGCGGCGGTATCGATCCAGTTGATGCCGCGGTCGACCGCATGCCGGATCGCCTTGATGGATTCGGCGTCTTCCTGCGGCCCCCAGCCCACCGCCCATCCATTGCCGCCCATCGCCCAGGCCCCCAGGCCGATGCGCGTGATCTCCATGTCCGTGCGGCCCAGCGCGACGGTGGGAAAGGCGGTGCTGCTCATGGAGAAGTGCTCATGTGTCGATGTCCTTGCCGGTCTGCGGCAGCTTTCCGTGCGGCTCGCCATAGGGCGAGCACGTGTAAAAAACGCGCGCCTCGCAAAAAAATCAGCCGTGTACGATAGCCCTTGCACAAGCCGTTGATTTTATTGATTTCTGCCCCAATCGACCACGGCTTGCCGCGTGGTTTTCGCGCAAAACAATGCCCTTCCAACGGCTATCCATCCCTCTTTTTTCGCAACTTTTTTGTTTTTTGCCATGAAGCGACTTGCACACCAAATTTAGTTCGTGCATAATCTCGTTTCTTCGCCAACGGCACTAAACAAAACCGGCAACGAAACAGCAAAAAACGCGCTGTAAACAGCAAGTTTCTAGCAAAAACGTTGAACGGATTGATTAGCGGAACGGGGGTATAGCTCAGCTGGGAGAGCGCTTGCATGGCATGCAAGAGGTCAGCGGTTCGATCCCGCTTACCTCCACCAGTCCAAAGCGAAGAGTAGTACAGCAAGTCCAAGTCCCCTTCGTCTAGAGGCCTAGGACATCACCCTTTCACGGTGAGTACAGGGGTTCGAATCCCCTAGGGGACGCCAGTCTTCTGGCATGCAGTAGAAGTGATGCAGTTGAAGTGACAATGTAGTTGAGTTAAGCCGCTGCGGAGCGGTAGTTCAGTTGGTTAGAATACCGGCCTGTCACGCCGGGGGTCGCGGGTTCGAGCCCCGTCCGCTCCGCCAAAAGCTCTCTCGCTCAGAGTCTTTCAAGAGCTCCGTTTTCGGGGCTTTTTTGTTTTATAAGTGTGAGACCTTGTTGTTTGAAGTTTGGGACAGCAGGACGCCCTGGGGGGTATAGCTCAGCTGGGAGAGCGCTTGCATGGCATGCAAGAGGTCAGCGGTTCGATCCCGCTTACCTCCACCAGTCGCAGTACGGTAGTAACGCAGTACAGTAGTAAAGCTGTTAGTTCCGGGTCCCCTTCGTCTAGAGGCCTAGGACATCACCCTTTCACGGTGAGTACAGGGGTTCGAATCCCCTAGGGGACGCCAGCTTCCGCTGGCAAGCAGTACAAGCTGTCTTGACACCACAGCCGCAGTAAAGAAGTTTGAAGACATCAGTAAGCCGCTGCGGAGCGGTAGTTCAGTTGGTTAGAATACCGGCCTGTCACGCCGGGGGTCGCGGGTTCGAGCCCCGTCCGCTCCGCCAAGCACATTGCGCTTACCAAACGCTGCTCGCAGCACGCATCGAAAGCTCCGGATTCCGGAGCTTTTTGCTTTTGCGGATCTGACTCAAGGCGACGCGTTCGCGATGCAATCCCCTCCCGCTGTACCCCTTCCGCGAGACTCGTCCGTTTTGACCTCTGGACAGTACCGGCGCGCGGCTTCATGCTTGCGCGTACACGCCATGCGAAGAGAAAAGAGGCCTACGTGACCCCCAACGACGCCGCACCCCAAGCACATCGCCAACACCTGCAAAGCATCATTGCGGGCCTGAACGAGGGCATCATCCTGCTTGAGGCCGACGGCTCGATCGCCTGGGCCAACGCCAGCGCACTCGCGCTGCACGGCGCCAACGCCATCGAAGAGCTGGGCGGCACGCCCGCCGGCTACCGCAAGCGGTATACGCTTACCTACCGCAATCATCACCGCGTGCCGGCCCGCCAGTATCCAATGGACCGGCTTTCTGCGGGTGAAGAGTTCGAAGACCTGCTGCTGGATCTGGGCCGCAAGGACGACGACGAATTCACGCGCAACCTGATGGCGCGCGGGCTGGACCTGGACGATGGCGGTCCCATTCCGTACCGCGTGCTTATCCTTCACGACCAGACGGCCCAGGTCAATGCCGAGGAACGCTTCGAGCGCACCTTCTCCGCCAATCCGGCGCCTGCGCTGATCTGCCGGCTTTCAGACCTGCGCTACGTCAAGGTGAACCAGGGGTTCCTGGAGATGACGGGCTATTCGCGAGACACGGTGCTGGGCAAATCGGCCTACGAACTGGACGTGCTGGACGGCAGCGACGACAAGGAAACCGCCGTGGCGCGGCTTAACGAAGGCCAGACCATTCCGCAGCGCGAGGGCGTGCTGAAACTGCCGGATGGCACCAGCAAGTTCGTCGTGGTGGCGGGCCAGCCCATCGACATGCACGACGAACCGTGCATGCTGTTCACCTTCATCGACCTGGAAGGCCGCAAGCGTACCGAAGAAGCCTTGCGGGAAAGCGAAGAGCGCTTTTCCAAGGCGTTCCAGCTGGCGCCCGTGCCGATGGCGGTCTGTGACGGCGACACCCTGAACGTGCTGAACCTGAATGACGCCTTTGCGGCGGCCACCGGCCTGTCGCTGGACGACAAGGCGGAACAGGACCTTGTCGAACTGGGACTGCGTCCGTACGAAGGCATGCTGGCCGGCCTGAAGCGCGGCGAAAGCGTCCGGAACCGCGAAGCCGTGATGATTGCGCGCGACGGCGGCGAGCTGGACTGCCTGGTGTCGGCCGAACCGGTCATGATCGGCGGGCTGCGCCGCGTGCTGATCGTCATGCAGGACATCACCGAGCGCAAGCGATCCGAGACCGAACTGCTGACCGCGATCGAGGCGGTGATGCAGGACACTTCCTGGTTCAGCCGCGGCATCATCGAGAAACTGGCGCAACTACGCCAGCCCGCCCCCGCCACGCGCGACGTGGCCGAACTGGCGCAGCTCACCTCGCGCGAGCGCGAAGTCCTTGGGCTGTTGTGCCAGGGGCATGACGACGACGGCATCGCCAAGGCGCTCAAGCTGTCGCGCAACACCGTGCGCAATCACGTCGCCACGATCTACAGCAAGATCGGCGTGCATCGGCGCAGCGCCGCCATTGTCTGGGCACGCGACCGCGGCATCACCGGCCACGAAAGCGCTCGCAACCGCGATAAGCAGTCGAAGTCCTGAGACCGGCGGGGTTGGATTTACAATTTGAATCAAAATATTCAGCCCTTCGGCGTCCCCGAAGATGCCATCGCTTTAGAACTCGTGGCCGCCCAAAAGCGGCCATTTTCATTGATCGTCCGGGCAACGCACCCTTAAATCCGCGCTTATCACCCGCATTGCGTAAATCGGCCGCCCCTTCTTACGATCCGCCGATCCAGCCCCTGGCCCACTGGCCACCGGGGCGAGATCCGGCCACGAACGAAGGAGCCCCCGATCATGCAGACTGCGACCATTCCCGTTCCAACGGTGCCCAAACGCCCTCCCGCCTCGGCATGGAGCACCGACGCCATCATGGCGCTCTACGAGCTGCCGTTCATGGATTTGATGCACCGGGCGCAGCAGACGCACCGCGCCCATTTCGATCCGAACGTCATCCAGCTGTCCAGCCTGCTGTCGATCAAGACCGGCGGCTGTCCCGAGGATTGCGCGTATTGCCCTCAGTCCTCGCACTACGACACCGGCGTGGACGCCGACAAGCTGATGCCCCTTGAGGACGTGGTCGCCGCGGCGCGCGCGGCGCAGGCGGGCGGCGCGCAGCGGTTCTGCATGGGTGCCGCGTGGCGCAGTCCCAAGCCGCATCACCTGGATGCCGTGGCCGAGATGGTCAGCGCCGTCAAGGCGCTGGGCCTGGAGACCTGCGTGACGTTGGGCATGCTGAAAGACGGTCAGGCCGAGCAACTGAAGGACGCCGGTCTGGACTACTACAACCACAACCTGGATACCTCGCCGGCGTTCTACGGCAAGATCATCTCCACGCGCACCTACCAGGACCGCCTGGACACGCTGGACCGCGTTCGAGACGCCGGCATCAGCGTATGCTGCGGCGGCATCGTCGGCATGGGCGAATCGCGCCGCGAGCGCGCCGGCCTGATCGCCCAGCTCGCCAGCATGGAGCCCTACCCCGAGTCCGTGCCGATCAATAACCTGGTTCAGGTCGAAGGCACGCCGCTGGCCGCCGTAGAGGCGCTGGATCCGTTCGAGTTCGTACGCACCATCGCGGTGGCGCGCATTTCAATGCCGCGCGCCGCAGTGCGCCTGTCGGCCGGACGCGAGGCCATGGACGATGCGCTGCAGGCGCTGTGTTTTCTGGCGGGCGCCAATTCCATGTTCTACGGCGACGCGCTGCTGACCACCGCCAACCCGCAGATGGCCGCGGATCAGCGCCTGCTCGATCGCTTGGGCATGCGGGTCGACGCGGACGCGCACGCCCACCACGAGGGGCCGGCATGCCCCTGACCCCAGGCCTTCTCTATCTCGCGGCCAGCGTCGCCTGCAGCGTCACGGTGGCCGTCATGCTGAAACTGGCGCGGCGTTGGCAGGTGGACGTGCGCCAGGCGATCGCCATGAACTACGCCGTGGCCGCCCTGCTCTGCTGGCTGGTGCTGCGCCCCGACCCGGCGCGCCTGCTGGCGCCGCAAACGCCGTGGCTGGTGCTGGCGGCGCTGGGCGTGCTGTTGCCCAGTGTCTTTCTGGCGATGGCCGCGGCGCTGCGGCATGCGGGCATCGTGCGCAGCGATGCCGCGCAGCGCCTGTCGCTCTTCATTCCGCTGCTGGCCGCGTTCGTGCTGTTTGGCGAGCCAGTCACGGGCCGCAAGCTGGCCGCGATCCTGCTGGCGTTCACCGCCCTCTTCTGCCTGTTGCGCCAGCCGCCGCGCATCCGCCTGTCCGAGGGCACGGCTGCGGGCGACAACCGCGCCATGTGGCTCTGGCCGCTGGTGGTGTGGGCGGGCTATGGCGTGATCGACATCCTGTTCAAGCAGGTTGCACGCACCGGCACCGCGTTTGCGGGCGGCCTGCTGCTCGCCTTCCTGATGGCGGGCGCGCTGATGCTGGCGTATCTGCTGTGGCGCCGCGTGCGCTGGCAGGCGCGGCATCTGGCCGCGGGCGTGGCATTGGGGATGGCCAACTTCGGCAACATCCTGACCTACGTGCGCGCACACCAGTCCCTGCCCGAGCATCCCGCGCTGGTGTTCGCGTCCATGAACATGGGGGTGATCACGCTGGGCACCCTGGTGGGCGCCCTGGCGTTTCGTGAACCGCTCACGCGTCTGAACCTGCTGGGCATCGCGCTGGCGCTGTCCGCCATCGTGCTGATGACGCCCTGGTAGGCGGGATTCAGGTGCCCGTGCGCCGCTGGCGTTCGGGCTCGGCCTCAGGGGTGACATCCGGGGCGGAATCTACTGCCGAATCCTGCCCGGCATTCGCCCCGGCGTCCGGTCCCGCCACCGGATCTGCAAAGGCGCCCATTGGCGCGTCGGCAGCAAGGGGGTCGGCTGGGGCGGGTTCCGCCGCGGCCTCGGGCGGCGCCGGCGCCGCGGACGGATCGGGCTGCACCATTTCCATGGCGATGTCGTTCTCGGGGTCCACCCGCGGATCCAGCACCGCCGCCGCCGGCGAGCTTTGCAGCGTATCGGGCATCGGCACGAAATGCGTCGGCGCCTCGTCGACCTGGTGCGCGCCCGTGACGCGCGTTGGCCGCACCTGCCAGACCAGAATCACGGCGCACGCCGAGATGAACACGTAATACATGGCGGGGCCGCCCAGCGACATCATCCAGCCGGCGATCATGGGCCCGACGCAGGCGCCCAGGCCGTACGTCATGAGCAGCACCGCCGACAGGCTGACGCGGCGCTCGGACTCCACGTGGTCGTTGGCAAACGCCGCGCCCAGCGGATACAGCGTGAACTGCAGGATCCCGAAGATGCAGGACATGGCGACCAGCGCCCAGAACGGCAACGCGATCCAGCCCCACATGACGGCGGGCAGCAGGACCAGCAGCAAGGCGTTGAACCGGATGAGACCGGCGCGATTGATGCGGTCGGACAGCCAGCCCATCGGCCATTGCGACAAGAGGCCCGCCGTGACGGCGGCGGCAACGAAGATGGCGGCCTGCGAGGTGGACAGGCCGTTCTTGGCGCCGTAGACCGCCGCCAAGCCATAGAACGCGCCGGACAGGTTGCCCGCCACGAAAAGGACAGTCATGGACAGCGGCACGCGCCGCATGAAGAACCGCACGTCCAGCGGCGCAGGCAGCGGCGTGGGCGGGTGCGAGCGCGCCGTGACCGCGAGCGGCACCAGGCACAGCACCAGGCACATCGCAACCAGGGTGAGCGGACGCAGATCGAGCGTGGCGTAGGCGGTGAGCGCCAATTGGCCGAGCACGGTGCCCAGGCCGGAAACGACCATATACACGGAGAACACGCGGCCGCGCTGGTGGTTTTCGGTCTGCTCATTGAGCCAGCTCTCGATCACCATGAACTCGGTCACCATCACGATGCCTGAGATGACACGGAACACCAGCCACAGCGGCATGGAATCGACCAGCGTCTGCGCCAGGATCATGCTGGTGGCGATGGCGGCACAGGCAACGAAGGCGCGGATATGACCGACGCGGATGATGAGCTTGTGTCCCAGCCGCGCGCCGCAGACAAGACCCAGGTAGTAGCCGGCGATCAAGGTGCCGATCCACACTTCGCTGACGGACTGCGCAGTCAGGCGCAGGCCCATGTAGGTATTGAACAGACCCGTGCCGATGAGCATCAGCAAGGTCGCGAAATAGAGCGACGAGAACGATGAGATCGTGGAGAGCATGGCGTGGACAACCGCTGCTGGCTTTCAGCGCCGCGGGCCGCCGGGGCGGCCCGCAACACTGGCGGTAAAACAGGAACCTGCGGGGATCAGGCTTGCGAGAGCATGGTGGCCGCGTCGCTGACTTCAAACTTGCCAGGCGCTTCCACGTTCAGTTGCTTCACGACGCCGTCGACGATCAGGGCGGAGTAGCGCTGCGAGCGCACGCCCATGCCGCGCTGGACCAGGTCCAGTTCGAGGCCGAGTTCCTTGGTCCACAGCGCGGAGCCGTCGGCCAGCATGCGGACCTTGCCATCGGTCTTCTGTTCGCGGCCCCAGGCGCCCATGACGAAGGCGTCGTTGACGGACACGCACCAGATTTCATCGATGCCCTTGGCCTTGAGGGCGGCGGCCTGTTCGACGTAGCCCGGCAGGTGCTTGGCCGAGCAGGTGGGCGTGAAGGCGCCCGGCACGGCAAACAGCGCAATGGTCTTGCCGCGGGTCAGGTCGGCGACCTGAAACGCGTTGGGGCCGAGCGAGCAGCCGGCGGTTTCGGTTTCGATGAATTCGGTCAACGTGCCATCGGGCACGCGGTCGCCGACTTTGATCGTCATGTAGATCTCCAGGATGAAAGGGGGCAATGCATTGAGGCAGGATCGCCTCACAGCCCCCATCATAGTTCGTGCGCGGCCGGCTTGCTGCCTTTGGCCTAAGCACGAAAAGAAGATGAACAGTTCGAAACGACTCCACACGGCAGCTTCACGGAGAGGAAACGCGCGCTTGCCATAATGCCGTGGTAAAGACATCGCCCGCCGCGGTCGTGAGAGGCACCGCGCCGCGAAGCGGGCCTTACAGGGAGATTTCGATGCGCAGATTCCTGACCGCCCTGACCTTGAGCCTGGCGGCCGCCGCCCCCGTGATGGCGGCCCCCGACGCCGCCGAGCAGGCCCAATACGATTCGTTTGTCGTGGCCGCCGGCGCGTCAAACGGCGCCGCGCGCGCGTGCGGCGCGTCCGAACCCGACCTGGCGCAGCACCAGGACACGGCGCGCAAGAATCTCACGCGCTATGCCGAGGAGTATGGGTTTGCCGCCAGCGGGTATGACGCCGAGTTTGCCAAGGGGCAGGCCGAAGGCAAGACAATGATGGAAGACATGAAGCGGTCCGGCGTCGATGGCTGCCGGGGCGTGCTGGGCGGGTTTCAGAGCGAACGGGTAATGAAGTACGAAGATATGAAGCGCGCGCTGGCAGAGGTCAGCGACGGGCTGCCGGGGGAGAAGGCGCGCTAACGAGTGAATGACGGTGTCCGGAAGGAGGCTCTGCAAGCCTCAGTCTCCTCGGCCGTCCCAAGCGCCCTCGCACGCCTCGATCAGCCCCTGTGGCCACTTCCGGCGAGGCAGAACGCGGTCAAGTGCGTAGTAGAGCAAGTCTCCGATGATCGCAACGGGCGCCAGCGGCAATGCGACAAAAAGAAAAAAGGGCACGGCAACCGGATACCACCAGATCTTCACGCGCAGCATCTTCAGCGGGTTGAAATGCCGGAACGCGTCAAGGGGCCGCTGCAGCCGATACTCCAGATGCGGAGCCGCAGCGGGAACGGAGGCCGCGCCCTCCCGCATGAACAGTCGGATGTACTCCCAGATCATTGCAGCACCGTAAATACCTCGCTTCGACATGGCTGCCGGCGCGTCCTGGGTACCCATGATGACAGTGCGCAGTTGCTTTCCGTCGAACCCCCAACGAGGAAAAACCAAACAGAGGATTCCCTCATTGATGGGAACTCCGCCGGCTGAAGCGGTAGTGACGTCCTTAATGTAGACCTCGATCTTGCTCCAATCCTCAGAAACGACTTTTCCCTCATGAAAAAAACTGACAGCTTTTGTTTTTCGGTTAAATACGATGGGTAGCTGGCGGCGCCACGGGACAAAGATCCAGGAACACGCAATAAACACAAATAGACTTACGCCGAATGGTATATACGAATAATGCAAGTAAAACTCGAAAAAATTACTTGCAAACCCCGTTTGTGACAACGACTTTTTATAAACTGCAAACTCATACAAAGAAAATATCGCCCAAAAAAAAACCGCGAGAAGGACCGCCCACCAACTCATGCTTCCTCGTCCACCATAAAGGGAACCAGAAGCTGTCCGCATAAACAGACAACATTCCGTCATTTTCATGAAATTTTTATCCGCCGCAGGGGCGACGCCCAGAGGCGGGTCATCAATTCGCAGCGCGTCCACGCGGTTGTATAACCAGCTTTTTTCCGTCTTCGGCACGGTGCGCCGCTTCCGTTCACTTGTCATTTGAATGCTCCGTGGAAACCACCTGACCGTCGGATCAATGCTCGCAAACAAGAAACCTCATCCTTTGCACGCGCATTGATCCAACATCTCATTTCTCTCACTTCGATCGGTAGTACCAAGGCACATCCTCTTTGGCAAAGGAATACATGGCAGTCAAAGGTTCGCCCAATAATTTCGGTACATATTTGGCGGTCAGTGACAAACCAAAGTCGATATCGTTTTGCAGGCCGGTAATAACGTAGGTGATCAGCGACCCGCCGGAAGCCAGTTGCTTCCGGCGCTCCTGCCTGATCTTCAAATCCGTCTCGGAGCCATCCGAAGCATTGGGAGACATCTCGCCCGTCACAGAAGCTGGTTGCATGGGCAGAATATCCCCCTCTAGTGGGTACGCAACTTCAACAACTAGCCGGGGCGAATAAGTCGTCGTTACCCCCACCGTGCCAACTGGGCTCACCAAAGTATCAAGTGCGAAAACTTTCCATTCGCTGTCGGACTTTTTGGGCGCATAGTTTATTTCGACATAGGCCTTGTTCTCTGCCGCGAGCGAGGCATAAGCGGCTCCAGATTCGCGTCCCAGCAATGCGCGCTTGCCGAATGTGCCGTCGTTCAGCCAAAACTCGAGAGCGGAATACCGGCTGTCGTCCCCTTTGAACAGCCACCAGAGACCCAATCCAAGAAGAATGACACCCGCCACAATCCAGCCCCAAACGGGAATGCCCATGACGGAACCGGCCAGTCCGATCCCCGTTGTCATTGCTCCGGCACCAGCATGTGTCAATGCAATTCCGCCGAAAAGCATTCCAGCTCCCGCCAGTGCATAGTAAGTAGCAGTGCTTGCATTTCCGATCTGATATTGCTTGTACGCTTTAAACCAATTGGTAATAGCATCAGCTAAAGCGCCTCCATAACCAAATATGCGCAATGCGCCTGCACTCGCCACCGCGCGAAGTGCGGAACTCAAAACCGATGCATTCTCAAACATGGCCGGTGCCAGCGCCCGCGTTGCTACCAACGCACCGTTCACTGCGCTCGCCGTACCGAGTGCGGCTGCAGCCAAGTTCGACACTGTCGCGATGTCGTCGAGGTCTGAGCTGATCCGAAAATTCTCAACAGCTTTCATGAGATTCCAGATGCTGAGCACTGCAACACCGCTTGCCGCCCCTCCTTCGAACACCTGCAAAAAGGGATTCGCATAACGGGTAAGCGGCGTCAAACGCTCCCATTCCAGAAGGACAATTTCATTGCCAGCACGTTGGGCAATCGATCCTTCAGCAGTGAACCCTCGAACACCCGGTACTTGTCCCAGCCTGGCGTAGCCCTCTTCGAGCGTCAGGCTGCGTCCGACGATTCGATCTTCGTAGCGTTCTTCGAGCAGGCCACGCAAATGCGCGGCGTCGGCCTCACTGCCTGTGCCTGCCAACCGATGAATAAGAGCATCCACATTATTTCGGACCGCGCCACGCCAATTCGGAGCACGGGTCAAGGTAAAAACCCCGACCTGTTCCATCAGATATTGAACGGCCACGAATCTAACGAGGCCGGCAAACGCCTTGCCGGCTGCCGTATCCACGAGCACGTCGGCCTTGTTCTCCACAAGCGTGTCCCCGAAGCCTTTGTCATGCCCAAGGTTCTCGAGGATTGGGTTTTCCTTCCATGGCAACGCCCACCATTCTCCGAACAACGCTCTTTCATGGTCCTTCTTGCCGACGGGCGTCGTCGCAGTGCCCCAGATCATGCCTTCGATGCAATGGCTGAAGGCCGTGGCATGGCTGGTTGAAGCCACTGGGTCGGTGAGGTCGTAGCGCAGAAAGGTTGCGCCAAAGTCCCCAGGTTTCGCACGCTGACGGTAGCCTTTCAACCAGACGCATCGGTCATTCTTATGGTCCAGCACGGCAATGTGCCGCTTTTCCAGCTCTCGCTCGAAATTCTTCAAATAGGCGACCCGCTCGTCTTCCTTCACATGCCTGGAATAGCGCTCGGCATTGAGCGCCAGAACTGCCATCCGCTGGCCTGCCGGGTCTTTGGGCATGGCTTCCAGCTGCGCTTTGGCGCTGGGGTACGAAGATGGACGATGCCTCGGCGGCTCGCGCTCCTGAACTGCAAGATTGTCTTCAAACCACTTGCGCTTGTACTCGTACTCGTAGACGTCGCGCTTCAAGGCCTTGTCGAGCTTCCCCTGACCCGCCTCAGTCTGCAGATCAATTCCCTTGCCGTTGGCATAGGCAGCCTCGTAGATCCGTCCAATCAACTGGGCGATGATCGTCTTGCGATAGCGCTGGATATCGTCGCCCTTGCTTGCGGCATCAGGCGCCGAGGTGTAAGTCTCGATATCCGTGCGAGATTCATGGAATATCCCACCCAGATCCTGCACCAAGGCAATGTTGTCATGCATGACGACAGCGATCTGCTTGGCGGACGCTACCGCTCTCATGCCCGTCACCAAGGACTGAGCAGAAGGAGTCGACTGTTTGATGCGCCAGGGCGAAAAGCTGAGGTCGGAGCCCTTGAACTCCTCCACCAGCTCGCCCAACCGACTTGCCGGAAAGGTATGTCTGGCTGGCGCGCTTTCCGTCCAAGCCTTCATGTCAACGGTCGTTGCCAACTTTGCCCGGATGCCGTCCAAGTCCGATTCGATTTCGCGGATTTTTCGCTCGGTAAGCAACGTGTCCGTCAATAAAAGGTGGACCACTGAACGCTCATTCGCCCAGATGTGGGGCAGAGAGCGTCCCGGTTTGTAGCCTCCGAGCGCCGCTTCCAGTGAGCGATGTCTGGACAGAAGCTCGATGAATTGACCGGTCTCTTCGTTAACCCGCCAGACGAATACCGTCCCTTCGGTCTCATCGAACAGATAGACGAATCCCTCGCCCACGCAACGCAATCCATACTGCGCGTGGTCCAACGTCTGAAAGCCAGTTTCCAGGGACGGCGCATCATAGGCATAGTCGGCGCCACCCTTGGGCCGAGGATGGGCGGAATAGCGCAGCGGAAACAAGGGGATTCGGGCCTTGCAGCCTTCGTTGGCGCTGCGATGGCCAGTACTTGCTGCCATGATCAATGTCCTTCGGTCATCAGGTAATTCAATGCCCGTGCGGCGCGGGCGCCCGGTGTCATCGCGGGGTCCTCAAGAAACTCAATCACCTTGGCCGCGCATCGGCGGTAAGCGGGGTGACGGAAGGCATCCAGGGCGGAATCAAGATGAGAGAACTCCTTGAACCCCCAGCTATTGAGCTGCTCCATCCACACCCGGGTTTGCTGACGCGGGTCGTCGCGAAAGCTGTGAGGGGCCTGCCGGGTGATCGCGATGTGCTTGAGAAGGTGCTGGTCAGTCAACCCCGCATCGATGGCGCTCATTTCTGCGTGGTTGAATTGGAAGCCGCCTTGCACCGGGTGCGGACCATCCGGTTGGCGATAGCGCCACCACTGATGCGCTGGCCCGAGGCTTTCCCGCCAGATCAGTTCCTGAATGGGCCCCAGCAGCGCAGCGGCCCGGAAAGGCGCAAGGGCTCGCAGCACGCTCGCAAGCGCGGTTGTTTCCTGAATCCGGAAGCGAGCCTTGTTGCCATTGGGCATCAGCACGAACAGGACCGCTCGCAACTGGGCTATTACCTCGTCGATCGAGCGGGAGGACGCGAGAAAGACCGCCCCACCGGTTGACGCCCAGGGGTCGATGAAAAATCCCGACAGACGCGAATCGGATTGGTACTGCACCAGCACCGGCCCGTCCGCGTGATGGTTGTCGTACTCGGTGTCGCCCCAAACCCACCGCAGGGAAGTGGCATAGTCGACTTTGCGCACGAAGTCACCGATGGCGGCGCGCTCCGGCGAGTCCGGTTGGCGCACCAGCCACTCGTCAAGTATTTCGGTTTCGAGCAGCAAAAACGTCGCCAGCGAAGGCGGATGCAATTGGGGCTGCGTCATCTGATCCAGGGCGATCAACATATCAACGCTCGTGGAAGTTGCCGCACGGACAGTCCGACCGCGGACAACTGCCGTCGCTGCGCTTCCTGCACAGCACGTCGAATGGCAGGCCCGGAGCGGGAACCCCCACAGGGGCCGAGACCGGGCTCGCACTGCCGCTCTGTTGGCGCATCGGTCCCTTCACCTGAATCGCGAGTCCCTCGAGCGTGATGCCTGATCCGTCGATTCGAATGGTTCCTCCGGGGCCTTTAAGAGATAGGTTTTCCCCCGCATGGATCTCATAGACCTTGGTGCGCTGCCGAATCGCCTGCCCCGCCTGCAGTTCCGCGTGCCCCTCCACCGTCTGTTCCTGGTGTCCGCCGATACTCACGCGATGATTTGCCGCAGTCTTGTCGCGGCGGTTGTTGCCGACCTCTTCGGTGCGGTCCTTGGCGGTGTAGATCGTGTGGTTGCGCCCCACCGTCAGGAAGTCGTCCTGGCCGATTTCATGCCGCCGATCCAGGCCGATATTCACCTGTTCGTCATTACCCACGGTTTCCTTGCGGTCGTGGCCGATGGTGATGGATTCGTCGTGTTCCACTTGTTCGCCGCGGTCGTGGCCCACGAAGGTGGTTTCGTTGTGGTTGACGTGGATGTTCTGGTCCTTCTGCGCGTGGACGTAGATTTCTTCCTGGTCCTTTTCGTCTTCGAATCGCAGTTCGTTGTACCCCTCGCCCTTGTGCGTGTTGCTTTTGATCGTCATCCGCGTCTTGTGGCGCGGCAGTTCGTAGGGGGGCAATTGCAGGCGGTTGTATGCCCGGCCTGTGATCACGGGCTGGTCTGGGTCGCCGTCGAAATGGGAAACGATGACCTCCTGGCCGATCCTTGGGATGGTCATGTGGCCCCATGTGGCGCCGGCGATGTCTTGCGAAACACGGATCCAGCAGGAGCTGTGTTCGTCCTGTCTGCCTTCACGGTCCCAGGGGAACTGGACCTTCACCCGCCCGTACGCGTCGGTGAAGATTTCTTCGTTGGGCGGTCCGACCACGACAGCGTTCTGCGGTCCGTCGATGCGGGGTCTTGGCAACGGCTCGGCGCGCCACTCGGCATCGTCTGGCACCAGTTCGGCCTCGTAGGCGTAATGCGTACCCGACTGCGCCTGCGCGCTGTCCTCGGCCTGGCTCGCGTGCTGCGTACCGCGGTGAACGATGCGGACCGGGCGCCAGCCGCGGTTCATGTCTTCCCGCGGGTGGCCGGCCAGCGTGAAGGAGATGCCCGGCTGCAATCGCGGATCATCGCCTTCGGCCAAGGCAACGCGCGCATCGCGGCGATGCCCGCGCAGGCGGTTATCGGCGAAGGGCTTGCCGGCCTCGTCAAACTTGGCGCGGGCAGGATAATCGTAGCGCTCATACCGGCGCCCCTGATGATCCAGATCCCGTCCGTAGCGGGTGTGCTCGTGGGTGTAGCGGGGATGGTGAAAGGTGTAGTCGCGCTGCGTCTGACGCGCAGTGCGCACGCTCTCGCCATAGGCAAAGCGGCGCAGCGCGGGTTGGGGCTGATCGCCACCGGGCGTGGGGTTGTACTGCACCGGCCGATCGCCCACGCGGCCATGAATAAACAGGCGATCGCTGTGGACGAGCTGGTGGCCCTCCGCGCTATGCCGGAAGGAATAGAAGAACCCTTCCTCGCGCATGATGCGCTCAATGAAGTGGTAGTCGGTGTCGCCGGCTTGCACGCAGTATTCGCGTGACTGGTGCTCGGTGGTGTTGCGCTGCTCGTAGACAAGCGTGAGCCCATGCGCCTTGAGCACGGAATCGGTGATCTGCGGGACGGTGAGTGACTGGAAAATACGCCAGTCGGAACTGAGCTTTAAGCGCGCAAGACGCGGCTCGACGACGGCTGAATAGCGTGTTCGGCGAAATCCCGTGTCGCCCTGGACGAAGGAGGAAACAGCGCCGTGCACGTAGCGCACGGGCGTGTCGCCATGCCAGATCGTGAGCAGCGAGGCACGGTCCAGAACGCTGCCGAAATCGATGGCGGCCTTCGCACTGGCCAGGTCCACCTCAAGTTTGAAGGTCTCGGACAAACCTTCTTCCAGCGAAAACCCGACGACATCAAAGGACTCGTCGCCGACAGCAAATGTGAAGCGCAGATTGGATTGGGTTGGCATGGCAAGCTCCGGAGCACCACGGGGCTGATGCAATCTCCGTGCCAGCTTGGCCGCATGTAGCAACTTTTTCTTTCTTATCAGACGCTTAGCGATCCCTTGCCGCGACGCCTGCCGCGCTCGAATCGCCCGAAACCGCGAAAGTGTTTTTTTCGGTGGCTTTTCAGGCCAACGGTGGCCCGACAGCGCTCAACCCCCTGAAAACAAACAAAGAAAATCGGGCCAACTTTGACCCAGGCAGGTCAAAGTTGGCCCGATCAGTTGGCCCGATCATCGAGCCTTCAGGAAGGTCGACGCCTTACAACCCGTTCTGCTTGAACCAATCCAGCATCCGCGTCCACGCCTGCTCCGCTTCTGCCTTGCGGTACGACGGGCGGTAGTCGGCGTGAAAGGCGTGGCCCGCTTCGGGGTAGATGTCGATGCGGGAGGCCTTGGCGGCGGCGGAGCCCTTGGCCAGTTCCACGCGCATGCGGTCGACGTCGGTTTGCGAGATGCCGGCGTCCTTGCCGCCGTAGGCGCCCAGGACCGGGGCCTTCAGGTCATTGACGATAGCCAGGGCCGACTTGGGTTTGAGTTCGGAGGGGTCGCCCGCCAGTTGGCCGTACCAGGCGGCGCCGGCCTTGAGTTTGGGGTTGTGGGCGGCGTAGAGCCAGACCTGGCGGCCGCCCCAGCAGAAGCCGACGATGCCCAAGCGGTCCGGGTTGCCGCCATGCGCCGCCGCCCAGGCGGCGGTGGCGTCCAGGTCGGCGGTGACCTGTTTATCCGGGACCTTGCTGACGACCTCGGCCTGCAGTTTGGGGATTTCGGTG
This sequence comes from Achromobacter mucicolens, assembly GCF_029866465.1. Lineage (NCBI taxonomy): Bacteria > Pseudomonadati > Pseudomonadota > Betaproteobacteria > Burkholderiales > Alcaligenaceae > Achromobacter > Achromobacter mucicolens. The sequence continues at coordinate 4,284,578 of NZ_CP123364.1, forward strand.
TACTTGGACGGGTCGCCCTGGCGCACGTAGAGTTCCGGCGCGACGGCGAGGTAGCCCAGGTGCGCCAGGCGCCGGCAGACGTCCTGGATGTATTCGTGCACGCCGAAGATTTCCTGGACGACGAGGATCGTGGGCAGGTTCTTCTTGCCTTCCGGCGCGGCGCGGTAAGCGGGGATCTTGCCGTCGGAAGTGGGGATCTCGACCTTGCCGGCCACGAGGCCCTTGGCGTCCGTGGCGATGGCAGTCTGTGCCGCCACCGGGCCTGCCGCCAGCGAGAAACCCGCCGCCGCGGTGGTAGCGAGAAAGCCTCGGCGGTCCAGCCGCAAGGGCGGGAGCAGGCTGTCGAAGTGCGCGTCCTGGTCTTTCATCGAAAAATCTCCGGGTAAAAGACGGGCACGGCGGGACGCGCCTCGCGTCCCTGCCGGGGCCTGCCAAGTTCACTTCAGGGAGAAGTCCACGCGCGAGGGTTGCCCCTCGTCCTTGATGCCATCGGCGTCCAGCTGCGACGCGACGATGAACACGCGATCCGCGAGTCCTTCCTGGGCTTGCAACTTCTCATAAACCGCCTGCGCGCGGGCATCGGCCAATTGGCGCAGCTGATCCTCGCCGACGGGGGCCGCCGCGCGCAGCATCGCTTCCATCTGCGCGGCCGGAATGGATTTGGCCATGCCGATGAAATTGCGCGGCTTGTCCTTGAGGTCGGTGTCATCGTAGACGGCTTCGAGGTATTTGGCACGTTCCGTCCCGGAGACCTCAACGCCCTTGGGATCGGGCTTCTTGCCGCGCGGCGCGACGTCCGCGGCCTTGGCGGCGCGGATCTTGGCGTCGACCCAGGCCTGGCGCAGGCCTTCCGTGTCGGTCTTGGGATCGGCGCGGCCGCTGATGTCCAGCTTCAGGGCCGGACGGTCGGCAAGCGCCTTGGTAAGGGTCTCGATGCGCTGGAGCGAGTCTTCGGTCAGCACGGCGCTGCCCGGCGCGAATTCGACATAGGACAGCTCTTCGCCGCCGCCGAACGCGGACGCGAGCAGGCTGAAGGGCGAGGTCACCGCCTTGACCACCAGGTTCATCAGCACGCGCACGACGATGCCGCCGACCGAGAACTCGGGGTCGTCCAGCGAGCCGGAGATCGGCAGATTGATGTCGATGTTGCCGCGCGAGTCCTTCAGCAGCGCAACGGCCAGCAGCACGGGCAGTTTGGTGGCGTCCGGGCTGTTGGTCTTGTCGCCGAAGGTGAGCTGGTTGAGCACGACGTGATTGGTCGCCTGCAAGGCCCGGTTCTTGATCTTGTATTCCAGGTCGACCGACAGCTTGCCGCGTTTGATCGGATAGCCCACGTACTTGGCCGAATAGGTGTTGAAGCGCGGCAGGTCGACGCCCTTGGCCGAGGCCTTCAGGTCCAGCGTCAGGTACTTGGCGAAAGGCTGCACGATGCCGCTGATCGAGAGCGGCGCGGTCGTGTAGACGCGGCCCGTGACCTTGACCTTGGCGGGCTGGGGATTGGTGGACGAAACGGCGGTGATGTCGCCCTCGATGCTGGACAGTTCAGCGACGTAGTTCGGCTTGACGAAACGGTCGGTGAAGGTCATGCGGCCGCGGGTCAGCGTGACGCTGTTGACCGAAATGTCCGGCATGGCGGCCGCGCCGCTGCCCTTGGCCGGCGCAGTGGCCGCGGGCGGCGCGGGCGGCGGGGCCGGGGGCTCGGCGCTGCGGCCGGGTGTCTGGGTGTCTTGCGTGATCGAGCCGCCGGCCTGCCCGGGCGCGGCCACCAGATCCATGACGTTGAGCCGGCCCTGCGCGTTGAGCAGGATGCGGCCGTAGAAATCTTCAAGGGCGATATCGCCCAACCGCGCGCCGATCTTGTCGCCCGCCACGGAGATGTCCATGCCGGTAAAGCCCAGGCGCTTCCAGTTCAGGAAGTCGTCCTTGTTGACGCGGTCCTGCAGGTCCAGGTCGGTGATGTCGACGCCGCCCTTCCAGCCGGCCTTCATCGGCGCATTGCCGGCGGCGGCGGTGAATTCGGCGTTGCCCTTGGCGCTTAGCGTGACGGCGCGGACGGTGGCGTTCAGGCTGGAGGCGAAGTACGGCGCGAAGCTGGCGACGTTCAGGTTGGACAGGTCGACCGCGGTCTTGAGCGTGAGCGGCTGCGGCGTGAAGACCCCTTTGAGGTCCAGCTTGCCGTCGCCCTGGACGCCGGCTGCGGCCACCGTGAAGTTGCTGGGGCCCGGTCCCAGGGCTAGACGGTCGGCCGTGATGCGAAGGGACTGCATGGCGATGTCCAGCACCGGCTTGAGCGATTCGTCGCGGGCCTTGAACTGCGTCAGGTCGGCCTGCACGGCGGTGGCGGACGCATCGATCGCACCGCCCTTCTCGCGCACGTGCAGTTGCGCGGTGGCGCCCAGCCGGCCGTCGAGCAGGGTGATGGGCGCGGCGGAGCGCACGGCCGGCGCCAAGGGCGCCAGCGCGATGTTGCCCAGACGCACGTTCATGTCGAGCGACAGCGGCTTGATGACCAGCGGCCCCTTGGCGCGCAGCCAGCCGCCGTCGGTGCTGTTGTCCATGGTCAGCCACAGGTTGATGGGCTGGTCCGGCGGCTGCGGCAGCGCCACGCCTTCGACGGTGGCGGCCAGGCCGGTCATCACATAGTCCAGCTTGCTGACCGCATCGGTGACGTAGACCTCGCCTTCATGCAGGTTGAAGGCGTCGAGCACGACCTTCCATTCGGCGGGCGCGGGGGCCGGCGTGGCGGGCGCGGGGGCCGGCGTGGCGGGCGCTTGACCGGCGGGCGCCGTGGCTGCTTGGTCTGGGCGCGGTGCCGGAGCTTGAGCGGCCGGCGCGGCGGGCGCGTGACCGGCCGGCGCAGGAACCGGCGCAGGCGCGCCGGCCGCGCCCGGCGCAACCTGCGGCCCGCTTGGGGAAAGCGGCTTCAGGCCGCTGGCCTTGCGCATCTCGTCCCGCACGGGCGTGGCCGTCGGTTCCACGCCGCCCAGCGCCTTCAATCCCGCGACGACGTCCTGCCAGTTCAGGTGTTCGTTGGCGTGACGACGCACATGGATTTGCGGCGCCCAGAGGCCGACCTCGCCGATATACACCTGCCGCGCAATCGGCTCCAGTTCCAGCCGGCTGACGGTCAATGCGCTCCAGGCGGCCAGATTGCCGCCGGACGGGTCGCGCACGTCCAGGCGGCGCAACCCCAGGTCGCCGACGATGCGGATCTTGGGCGGCGCGTCCTTGGGCTGCTCGAAGACGACCTGCAGATTCGAGTCGAGCAGCGCGCGCTCGACCTTGAAGGGAAGCGGCATGGGCCAGACGTCGGCCCACTTCTCGAGCTGCAGGCCGTCGAAGGCCACGCGCAGCGTGGACGAGGGGACCACATCGAACGGCCGCGCCACGCCGGTCAGGTCGAAAGGGCTGCCGTTGATGCGCAGGTGCAGGCGCGGCTGCACGTCGATATCGGTGGCGTAGCCGAAGGTCGAGATGAACGGCACCCCGATGGTGAACTCGTCCACGACCTGCTTGCGGCCGGTGACCTTGTCGTCCAGCGTGATGGCGCCGTCCTCGATCACCATGTTGTTGAGCGAAAAGCGCGGCAATCCTTCGTCCGGCTTGGGCGGCTCTTGGGGCTTGGCGGCGGCCAATTCGGCCACGCGTTGTTCTATGTCAGAGAAATTGAAGCGCAGGACGTCTTCGCGGACGATGGCGATGTTAGGCTGCCGAAGCGTCAGACGGTCGACCACCGGCGCGAACCAGAACAGCGATGTCCACGACGCGCTGGCATCCAGTTCAGCCAAGGTCAACAGCGGCGTCTGCGAGCCAGGCTGCGCCACGGTCAGGTCTTGCGCGCGGACGGTCAGCGTGAACGGATTGAAGGTGATCTTGCCGACGGAAACGTCGCGCCCGATCATCTTTGCGACGTCATCGGTCAGCACGCCGTGCAGCACTTTCGGCACCTGCCACGCTGCCACGCCAAACAGAATCAGCACGAACGCCACAATACCCAGGAGAATCTTGCCGGCGCGTCGGGTGAACCGTAGCTTGGGCATCCGCACGGGCATTGAAAGTCTCCTGATACACATTGAAGGCGATCCAACCTTCCTCTGACTGCTGGCGCGATTATCGCGCCCCCTTAACTGCTCGTCTATCATAGGCGGAACAGCGGACCCCGCCGGCCAGCCCGGCCCCGCTCTTTTCATTCATTAACAATTCTTGATCCCGATTTCCATGTCCGAGACCACCCCCACCTTGAGTCACCTGGACGAAGCCGGCCAGGTCCGCATGGTCGACGTCATCGCCAAGACGGACACCGAGCGCGTGGCGGTTGCCGCCGGCAGCATCCGCATGAACGCCGTCGCCTATGGCCTCTTGACCCAACCCGGCCAGGGCAAGGGAGAGGTGCTCAACACGGCGCGCGTGGCCGCGATCCTGGCCGCCAAGCGCTGCGCCGACATGATCCCCCTGTGCCACAGCCTGCCGCTCGCGTTCGTCGGCGTGGAATTCGCCTTGAACGACGCCGAGCATCGCATCGACATCCTGGCCACCTGCCGCACCAGCTACAAGACGGGCGTCGAAATGGAAGCCATGATGGCGTGCAGCGTGGCCGCACTGACCATCTACGACATGTGCAAAGCTGCCGACAAAGGTATCGTGATCGAACAAGTTCGCCTCAAGTACAAGGCGGGAGGTAAAAGCGGTGAATGGCGCAACGATTAATCTTCTGTACTTCGCGCGCGTTGCCGAACTGGTCGGCAAGCGCACCGAAACCTGGCCCCTCGCGGGCGAATCCACCGGCGCGCAGTTGCTGGCCGCACTGGGCGAACGCTATCCCCAATTGGAACCGGCCACGCGCCTGAAGCTGGCCATCAACCAGACGCATGCCAAGCCCACCGCCCCGATCCGCGCGGGCGACGAGGTCGCGGTGTTCGAACCGGTCACCGGAGGCTGACGCCATGATCCGCGTCCAGGAAGCCGACTTCGACGGCGCGGCGCTGACCGCCGCGCTGCGGGAATCCGCCGGCCCCGGCGTGGGCGGCATCGTGACGTTCGTGGGTTACGTGCGCGACTACGCGCCCGATACCCCCACCGACACGCTTTTTCTCGAACACTATCCGGGCATGTGCGAGCGCGAGCTCGAAGACATCGCCGCCACGGCCCGCGCGCGCTGGAATCTGGCTGGCACGGTCATCGTGCACCGCGTCGGCGCGCTGCACCGCAACGCGCAGATCGTCTTCGTGGCGGCAGCCAGCGCCCATCGCGGCGACGCCTTCCGCGGCTGCGAATACATCATCGACGCGCTCAAGACGCGCGCGCCCTTCTGGAAGCGCGAGACCCTCGCCGGCGGCGACAGCTTCTGGGTGGAACAGCGCCAATCCGACCAGGACCGCACGGACGCCTGGGATGAAGACACTGCCGACAATAAGGAAAATCCATGAGCGAAGCCACCCCGGTCCCGCTGGGCTGCGGCGTACTGACCATCAGCGACACCCGCAGCGCAGGTGACGACACGTCCGGCAATCTGCTGGCGCACAGCCTGGCGCATGCCGGCCATCAGTGCGTGCGCCGCGACATCGTGCGCGACGACATCTACCAGATCCGCCGCGTCATCAGCGACTGGATCGCCGACCCCGAGGTGCAGGTCATCCTGACTACCGGCGGCACGGGCTTCTCGCATCGCGACCACACGCCGCAGGCCATCCTGCCGCTGCTGGATCGCGAGATTCCGGGTTTCGGCGAACTCTTCCGCCAGATTTCCTACACCGAGATCGGCAGCTCCACGATCCAGTCGCGCGCGTCTGCCGGGTCGGCCAACCAGACCCTGATCTTCTGCCTGCCGGGCTCGAACAACGCGTGCGAGACCGCCTGGACCAAGATTCTGCGCGAGCAGCTCGACAGCGGCCACGGCCCCTGCAATTTCGCCTCGCAATTTACGAAACGCGAACAAGAAGCCTGACCCATGCTGGATTTCGATCAAGCCCAGACCCTGCTGGCCAACGCCGCCGCCCCCCTTCAACGCACCGAGCACGTCGAACTGGCACAGGCCAGCGGCCGCGTTCTGGCCGCGCACCTTGACGCCACGGTGGACATTCCGCCGGCCGACAACAGCGCCATGGACGGCTATGCCCTGCGCCTGGCCGACTGGAACCCGCAAGCGCGCCTGCCGATTCAGCAGCGCTGCTACGCGGGCGACGTGCCCGAACCGCTCAAGCCAGGCCAGGCCATTCGTCTATTTACCGGCAGCGTGATACCGGCGGGCGCCGATGTGGTCGTCATGCAGGAAGACACCACCGAAGCCGACAACCACGTCCAGATTTCGCGCGAACCCCGGCTGGGCCAGCACATTCGCCGCCGCGGCGAAGACACGATGGCGGGCGCCGCGCTGCTGCCGGCGGGCACGCTGCTGCAGGCCGCGCACGTCGCGCTGCTGGCCTCGCAAGGCATGGCAACGATTCCCGTCTACGGTCAGCTTCGCGTCGGCATCTTGACCACGGGCGACGAGCTCGTCCTGCCGGGCCAGCCGCGCGCCACGGAACAGATCTACAACTCCAACGGGCCGATGCTGGCCGCGATGGTGCGCGGCATGGGCGCCCTGCCCGTTCACGTGCTGCACGCCCGCGATACCGAAGCCGATCTGCTGGACGCCTTCAAGACCCTGCTGGCCGATTGCGACCTCGTGCTGAGCGTGGGCGGTGTGTCGGTGGGCGAGCGTGACCTCGTCAAACCGGCGCTGGCCGCGCTGGGCGGCGAACTATCGCTGTGGAAGGTGCGCATGAAGCCCGGCAAGCCGGTGGCCCTGGCGCAGATCGACGGCAAGCCGGTGGTCAGCCTGCCTGGCAATCCGGTGTCGGCCTATGCCGTGTTCGCCACGCTGGTGACGCCGCTGATGCGCCGCATGCAGGGCCGCGAAGACATCTTCCCGCCGGTCAGCCAGTTGCCGCTGCGCACCGCGCAGCCGCGCCAGGACAGCCGCGAGGAATTCCTGCGGGTGCAATGCCGCGTGGCCGACGAAGGCGGCAGCGAACTCGTGCCGTACGGCCATCAGGGATCGGGCGTGATCAGCTCATTGCCCTGGTCCACCGGCTTGGCGCGCCTGCCGGCCGACGTGCTGGTGCAGGACAGGGACACGGTTTCGTATTACGACCTGCGTCACTGGCTGGCGTAGCGCTCGGCCAGTGCCAGGTCTTCTGGCGTATTGACGTTCATGAAGGCATGCGGCGGGCAATCGTCGAACACCGCTTCGACCGCGCCCGCCCTCGCCTGCCAGAGACCCACCTTGCGGTCGCCTGACCGCAGATATTCCCGCAGGTTCGGCAGCAACGACGTGCGCAGCGCCATGCAGGCCGAATGGCGCTGGCCGTTGGCTGCGGCATAGGCCAGCGGCGCATCGGCCGCGGCAGCCGCGGCGATCAGGCGCGCGGCCAGATCTTCCGGCAGGAAGGGCGTATCGCAGGGCACCACCACCAGCCACTGCGCGGCGGATTCGGGCGGCGCAGCAGCCGACGCCTGCAGCGTCTGCAGCGCCGTCGCAATACCCACCAGCGGACCCTGCCAGGCGCCCAGTTCGCGTTCGCCATCGGCAACGACGTCGCCATACTGCGCGTAACGTTCCGGGTGCCGGTTGGCGCTGATGATAAGGCGGCCGACCTGCGGCGCAAGCCGGCGCGCGATGTGCGCGACCATGGGTTCGCCGTGCAGCGCGACCAGTCCCTTGTCCTGATGATTCATGCGGGAACCCTGCCCGCCGGCGAGGATCAGGCCGGCAAGCCCGTCGCGTTGAAACTCAGCCACCGATGTAGCTCATCTCGATCTTGCGAGATGGGTCCGCCATGTTCTGGCCGCGCAGTTCGGAATAGTTGTCGCCGCGCGCCGACCAGATGCCCGCCAGGATGCGCGCCAGTTCCTCGTCCGTCGCGCCATCGCGTAGCGGCGCGCGCAGGTCGTGGCCTTCGTGGGCGAAGAGGCACAGGTAGAGCTTGCCTTCGGGCGACAGGCGCGCCCGCGTACAGCCGCCGCAGAAGGCGTGCGTAACGCTGGAGATGACGCCGATCTCGCCGCCGCCGTCCACGTAGCGCCAGCGTTCGGCCACACGGCCCATTTCGACCGATTCCACGGGTTCCAGCGGATGCACGGCGCCGATGCGGTCCAGCACTTCGCGCGATGGCACCACTTCGGCGAGATTCCAGCCGTTGCTGTTGCCCACGTCCATGTATTCGATGAAGCGCAGGACGTGGCCGCTGTGGCGGAAGCGTTCGGCCATGGGCAGGATCTGCCCGTCGTTCAGGCCCTTGCGCACCACCATGTTGACCTTGACGGGCGCCAGGCCCGCGTCCGCCGCGGCGTCGATGCCGCGCAGCACGTCGTCCGGCGTGAAGCCGCTGTCGCTCATGCCCTGGAACATGGCGGCGTCCAGCGCATCCAGGCTGACCGTCACGCGCGTGAGCCCGGCGCTTTTCAGCGCGGCGGCCTTGCGCGCGAGGACGCTGCCGTTGGTGGTAAGGGTGAGATCAAGCGGCCGGCCCTGCGGCGTGCGCAGTTCGGCCAGCATGCCGACCAGGTTTTCGATGTGCTTGCGCAGCAGCGGCTCGCCGCCGGTCAGGCGGATCTTTTCGACGCCCAACTGCGTGAAGATGCCGGCCAGCCGGCTGATTTCTTCGAACGACAGCAGCGCCGAATGCGGCATGAAGCTGTAGCTGCTGTCAAAGACCTCGCGCGGCATGCAATAGGTGCAGCGGAAGTTGCAGCGGTCAGTGACGGAAATGCGCAGGTCGCGCAGCGGACGCGCGCGCTGGTCCAGCGCGGGCTGCCCGTGCGGCGGAAGTTCGCCGGACGCGAGGGAAGCCCGTGGCGAACTCCGGTGATCGGCAAGGATTATCACTTTGCTCATTGGCACATCATATCCCGGCGGATCGCGGTGCGCGTTCTCGCGGAAAGGCCTCTTCCAGGGTCTGCAGCCGGCCGGTGTCGCGGGCGTCGTAGCCGACAAGCTGGCCCACGTAACCGACATAGTCCGGGCCGCGCATGATGGACAGCAGGTCCTGCATGGCCGGCGTGTCCAGCGACGCCTTGCGGATGGCAAAGAAATAGCGCTCGCGCACCAGCGGAATGAAGTCCAGCCCGAAGCGGCAGGCCGCCGTCTCCACGCCGACCCCTGTGTCCGCCATGCCGCTGGCAATGTGCGCCGCGATCGCCATGTGGGTGAATTCGTTGGTTTCGTAGCCCTGCACTTCGCCGATGGACACGCCGGCGCGCTGCAACATCAGGCCGACCAGATAACGCGTGCTGGAGCCGATCTGCCGGTTCACGAAGCGCACGTCGCTGCGGGCCAGGTCCGCCATGCCGCGGATCTGCTTGGGATTGCCGGCCGTGACGAACAACCCCGTATTGCGCACGGCCAGGTGGATGAGCATGTATTCGTCGGCGTTGAGCCACTGCGCATAGCGTTCCATGATGGGGGATTCGAAATCGCCCAGCGGCACCTGAAAGCCCGCGAGGTCGCATTCGTGCCGTTCCAGCGACGCCAGGGCCTCGATTGCCGTGCGATAACGCAGTTCCAGGCCGGGGGTGCGGTTGCCCATGTGCTGCATCAGGGATTCCACGGCAAAACCGTGGCTGGCGTGCAGGCGCAGGTGCGGGCCGCTTTCGGGCAGCAGGCGTTCAAGCTCTTCCTGCAATTCGGAGGCCATGCTGTCCAGCGTGGGCATCAGCCGCGCCTCGATGCGGCGGTTGGCCCATAGCAGCCGCTGCGCAAAGGGCGACAACTGCGTGCCCTGGCGGCGGTTGGTGATGAGCAGTTGCGTGCCGAAGATGGACTCGAAGCGCCGCAACACGCCCCACGCGTGCCGGTAGGACAGGCCGCAGGCGCGGCAGGCGCCCGCGATGTTGCCGGTGGCGTCGATGGCCGCCAGGAGCGCAAGCATGTCTTGCAACGGCACGGGCGTCGCCTCGTCGTCTCCGCCCAATGTCCATTGCGGCCGCAGGCCGATTCGGAACTTATATGTCATTTATTTCTTATTGAAGGCGTTCAAGTACCTCGTTAGAGTACACAAATAACGCGGCGGACGCGCGGTTTATATGTTTTTTTAAACATATTAATTGACCGTGATCCACCCGCCACATAAGCCCCCGTTGATGGGGTCACGCAACACAGGAGGAGACCGACGTGCACCTGCGCGAGGCAAAATCCGATCTGGCATCCAGCGGTGGCGCCCGGGGCGGCAAGCTGGCCCTGGACGCCGCTCAGGCATCCGCCACCCCGGCCATCGCGGCCACGGCCCGCATCCTTGCCCGGCTGAAAGACCAGCCCGGCCCGCTGCTGCCGGTGCTGCATGCGGTGCAGCACGAACTGGGCTGTATTCCGGCCGAGGCGGTGCAGACCATCGCCGAGGCCCTGAACCTCTCCCGCGCCGAAGTCCACGGCGTCATCACGTTCTACCCCCATTTCCGCACCGAGCCTGCCGCGCGCCACACGCTGGAGGTCTGCCGGGCCGAGGCCTGCCAATCCATGGGCGGCGAACGCCTGGCCGCCCATGCGCGCGCCGCGCTGGGCTGTGATTTCCACGCCAGCACCCCGGACGGCAACTTCACGCTGGAGCCCGTGTATTGCCTGGGCCTGTGCGCGCAGTCGCCCGCTGTCATGATCGACGGCCAGCCCCACGCCCGCGTTACCGAAGCCAAGCTGGACCGCCTGCTGGCCCGCACGCTGGAGGACACGCCATGAGCGCCCCCGTCGTCATCTACGTGCCGCGCGACGCCGCGGCGCTGGCCATGGACGCCGATACCGTTGCCCGCGACATCGAGCGCATGGCCGATCAGCGCGGCCTGTCCGTGCAGGTGGTGCGCAATGGTTCGCGCGGCCTGCTGTGGCTGGAACCCCTGGTTGAGATCGCCACGCCGCAAGGCCGCATCGCCTATGGGCCCGTGCAGCCTGAAGACGTGGCCTCGCTGTTCGACGCCGGCTGGCTGACGGGCGGCGAACACGCGTTGCGCCTGGGCCTGACCGAGGAAATCCCCTACCTCAAGCACCAGGAGCGCCTGACCTTCGCCCGCGTCGGCGTGATCGATCCGCTGTCCCTGCAGGACTACGCCGCGCATGGCGGGTTGCAAGGCTTGAAGCGCGCGCTGGCCATGGCGCCGGCGCAGATCGTCGACGAAATGGTGGAATCCGGCCTGCGCGGCCGCGGCGGCGCGGCGTTTCCCACCGGCATCAAATGGAAGACCGTGGCGGGCACGCCCGGCGACACCAAATACATTGTCTGCAACGCCGACGAAGGCGACTCGGGCACCTTTGCCGACCGCCTGCTGATGGAAGGCGACCCGTACGTCCTGATCGAAGGCATGACGATTGCAGGCCTGGCGGTTGGCGCGTCCTACGGCTACATCTACGTCCGCTCCGAATACCCCCACGCCATCGCCACGCTTGAAGCCGCGATCGCGCGTGCCCGCAGCGTCGGCTGGCTGGGCGACGACGTGCACGGCAGCGGCCGCCGCTTCGACCTGGAAGTGCGCAAGGGCGCGGGCGCCTACATCTGCGGCGAAGAAACCTCGCTGCTGGAAAGCCTGGAGGGCAAGCGCGGCGTGGTGCGCGCCAAGCCGCCGCTGCCCGCCATCTCGGGCCTGTTCGGCAAACCGACCGTCATCAACAACGTCATCTCGCTGGCCACCGTGCCGATCATCCTGGCCAAGGGCGCGGCGTATTACCGCGACTACGGCGTGGGCCGTTCGCACGGCACGCTGCCCTTCCAGCTGGCCGGCAATCTCAAGCAAGGCGGGCTGGTGGAGAAGGCCTTTGGGCTCAGCCTGCGCGACCTGCTCTACGAATTCGGCGGCGGCAGCGCGTCCGGCCGGCCGCTGCGCGCGGTGCAGGTGGGCGGACCGCTGGGCGCCTACCTGCCCGAATCGCAATGGGACGTGCCGCTGGACTACGAAGCCTACGTCCAGATCTCGGCCATGATCGGCCACGGCGGACTCGTCGCCTTCGACGACACCGTGGACATGGCGCGCATGGCGCGTTACGCCATGGAGTTCTGCGCCATCGAGTCCTGTGGCAAGTGCACGCCGTGCCGCATCGGCTCCACGCGCGGCATGGAAACCATCGACAAGATCGCGGCCGGCAGCCAGAGCCGCGAACAGCGCGAACAGCATGTGCATCTGCTGCGCGACCTGTGCGACACGATGCTTGGCGGTTCGCTGTGCGCGCTGGGGGGCATGGCGCCCTACCCGGTGCTGTCCGCGCTGAACCATTTTCCGCAGGACTTCGGCATCGAGTCCTCCCAGTCTGCCGCCCACGCGGCCTGAACCCGAGACCGCCATGCTAGAAACCGTCATCAAGCGCGATCGCGACATGGGCACGCCGGCGCGCGTGTCCGAAAAGACCGTCACCCTGACCATCGACGGCCAGGAAGTCACCGTTCCCGAAGGCACGTCGCTGATGCGCGCGGCCGCGGACGCCGGCATCAACATCCCCAAGCTCTGCGCCACCGACAGCCTTGAACCGTTCGGATCGTGCCGCCTGTGCCTTGTGCAGATCGAAGGCCGCCGCGGCTATCCCGCGTCCTGTACGACGCCGGCCGAGAACGGCATGGTCGTCTATACCGAAACGCCAAAGCTGCACGACCTGCGCCGCGGCGTGATGGAGCTGTACATTTCGGACCATCCGCTCGATTGCCTGACCTGCCCGGCCAACGGCGATTGCGAGCTGCAAGACATGGCCGGCGTCGTGGGCCTGCGCAACGTGCGCTACGGCCAGGACGGCGCCAACCATCTGAAGGCCGAGAAGGACGAGTCCAACCCCTACTTCACGTTCGACGCATCCAAGTGCATCGTCTGCAACCGCTGCGTGCGCGCCTGCGAGGAAACGCAAGGCACGTTTGCCCTGACGATCTCCGGCAAGGGTTTCGACTCGCACGTATCGGCCGGCCAGGACCAGCCCTTCCTGGATAGCGAATGCGTGTCCTGCGGCGCCTGCGTGCAGGCCTGCCCCACGTCCACCCTGCAGGAAAAGACCGTCATCATGATGGGCCAGGCCGAGCACTCGGTCGTGACGACCTGCGCCTACTGCGGCGTGGGTTGCGGCTTCAAGGCCGAAATGAAGGGCCAGGAAGTCGTGCGCATGGTGCCGTGGAAGGACGGCCAGGCCAACCGCGGCCATTCCTGCGTGAAGGGACGTTTTGCCTGGGGCTACGCCACGCACAAGGAACGCGTGCTCAAACCCATGATCCGCAAGCACATCACCGATTCCTGGAAGGAAGTGTCCTGGGACGAGGCGATCAACTACGCGGCTTCCGAATTCCGCCGCATCCAGAGCCAGTACGGGCGCGATGCGGTCGGCGGCATCACGTCCTCGCGCTGCACCAACGAAGAAACCTGGCTGGTGCAGAAGCTGGTGCGCGCCGCCTTCGGCACCAACAACGTCGATACCTGCGCGCGCGTGTGCCATTCGCCCACCGGCTACGGGCTGAAGCAGACGCTGGGCGAATCGGCCGGCACGCAGACGTTTGACTCCGTCATGCACACCGACGTGGTCATCGTGATGGGGGCCAACCCCAGCAGCGGCCATCCCGTCTTTGCTTCGCGCCTGAAGCGCCGGCTGCGCGAAGGCGCGCGGCTGATCGTCATCGACCCGCGCCGCATCGAACTGGTCAGCTCGCCGCACATCAAGGCCGACTTCCACCTGCAGGTGCGGCCGGGCACCAACACGGCGCTGCTGTCCTCGCTGGCGCATGTCATCGCCACCGAGGGCCTGATCGCCGAGGATTTCGTGGCCGAGCGCTGCGAAGAAAAGGCCTTCAAGGAATGGCGCGACTTCGTGTCGCTGCCCGAGAACTCGCCGGAAGCCATGGAAGAAATCACCGGCGTGCCCGCGCAGGCGGTGCGCGGCGCAGCGCGCCTGTTTGCCACCGGCGGCAATGGCTCCATCTACTACGGCCTGGGCGTCACCGAGCACAGCCAGGGCTCGACCACCGTCATGGCCATTGCCAACCTGGCGATGGCCACCGGCAACATCGGCCGCGAAGGCGTGGGGGTGAATCCGCTGCGCGGCCAGAACAACGTGCAGGGGTCGTGCGACATGGGCTCGTTCCCGCACGAACTGCCCGGCTACCGCCACATCTCGGACAACACCGTGCGCGCCCAGTTTGAAAAGGACTGGGGCGTCACGCTGCAACCCGAGCCCGGCCTGCGCATCCCCAACATGTTCGAGGCCGCGCTGGGCGGGTCCTTCAAGGGCCTGTACTGCCAGGGCGAAGACATCGTGCAGTCCGATCCCAACACGCAGCACGTGGCGGCATCGCTGGCGGCCATGGAGTGCATCGTCGTGCAGGACCTGTTCCTGAACGAGACCGCCAAGTACGCGCACGTGTTCCTGCCGGGTTCCTCGTTCCTGGAAAAGGACGGCACCTTCACCAACGCCGAGCGCCGCATCTCGCGCGTGCGCAAGGTGATGGAACCCAAGAACGGCAAGTCGGACTGGGAAGTGACGGTGGCGCTGTCCAACGCGCTGGGCTACCCGATGAACTACAAGCACCCGCGCGAAATCATGGAAGAGATCGCGCGGCTGACGCCCACGTTTGCCGGCGTCACGTACGACAAGCTCGACAAGCTGGGCAGCCTGCAATGGCCGTGCAACGACGACGCGCCGGAAGGCACGCCGATCATGCACATCGACCAGTTCGTGCGTGGCAAGGGCCGCTTCATGATCACCAAGTACGTGCCCACCGACGAGCGCAGCACGCGCCGCTTCCCGCTGCTCTTGACCACGGGCCGCATCCTGTCGCAATACAACGTGGGCGCGCAGACCCGCCGCACGCCCAACGTGATGTGGCACGGCGAGGACGTGCTGGAAATTCATCCGCAGGACGCCGAGGACCGCGGCGTGGCCGAAGGCGACTGGGTGGGCATCCAGAGCCGCGCCGGGGAAACCGTGCTGCGCGCGACGCTGACCGACCGCGTGCAGCCGGGCGTGGTATACACCACGTTCCACTTTCCCGAGTCCGGCGCCAACGTCGTCACCACCGACAGCTCCGACTGGGCGACCAACTGCCCCGAATACAAGGTCACGGCCGTGCAGGTGACGCGCGTGTCGCAACCGTCGGAATGGCAGCGGCAATGGTCGCGATTTGCGGACATCCAGCAAAAGCTCCTGCGCGAACGCTCGCGCGAGAGCGAGGCGGCGCTGACCGGGAAGTAACCGACAGCCAGCCAGGGATCCCATGCCTACGCCGACCACCGCCCGCCCCGACTGCACGCCGACCCAGGTCATCCGCGTGCGCTCGGGGGTCATCGCCACCGACGCCGAGACCGATTACGTGGCCGAGGAAACGCCGGTGGCGCTGGAATTCAACGGCATCAGTCACGCCACCATGCTGGCCACGCCCGCAGACCTGGAGGACTTTGCCGTCGGGTTCTCGCTGTCCGAAGGCATCATCGGCAGCGTGAGCGACGTGCGCGGCATCGATCTGCTGCCGCAATGCGGCGGCATCGTCGTGCAGCTGGAGATCTCGTCCGCCTGTGAAATGCGCCTGAAGACGCGGCGCCGCGCCATGGCTGGTCGCACCGGCTGCGGCCTGTGCGGCGTGGAAACCCTGCCCGAGGTGCTGCGGCCCGTGGCGCCGGTCGCCAATGGGGCGCCGGTGCGCATCAAGTCGGTGCTGGCCGCCATGCGCGACATGCGCGCCCGCCAGACGCTGCACGACATCACGGGCGCCACGCACGCCGCGGGCTGGTCGGGCGCCGACGGCGCCGTGGCGCTGGTCCGCGAAGACGTGGGCCGCCACAACGCGCTGGACAAGCTGGCCGGCGCGCTGGCGCGCCAGGCGGTCAACGGCGCCGACGGCATCGTCGTGGTGTCCAGCCGCGCCAGCTTCGAGATGGTGCAGAAGACGGCCGCGGCCGGCGTTGCGGTGTTGGCTTCGGTGTCCGCGCCCACCGCGCTGGCCATCCGTCTGGCCACCGACGCCAACGTCACCCTGCTGGGCTTCACGCGCGATGGCGACGCCGCCATCTACACCCACCCCGAACGCATCCTTACCTGAACCGGACGCAAGACAGCAATGGAAATCGTCAACCTGATCCGCATGGCCAACCGCATCGGCCAGTTCTTCGACGCCATGCCGGACCGGCCCGAGGCGCTGGAAAGCGTCACCAACCACATCCAGAAGTTCTGGGAACCGCGCATGCGCACCGAGCTGCTGGATTTCCTGGCGCGCAGCCCGGACGGCGACGCCGGCGAGGAACAGCTGCACCCGCTGGTGCTGCAGGCGGTCACCCAGCATCGCGAGCGGCTGACGCCGCGCGCGCGCGTCGCATAGCGCACCCGGACCGCCCGCGCGGCGGTCCCCCCGCAGTGGCAGGACAGCAACAGATCCATAAAAGAGGCGGCGGGACCGGGCACTTCCGGCCTACGCACGCTATAAAGCCGCACCCCTGAGGAGACATCATGGAAAGTAGCGCCACCCTGGACCTGCCGGGCTCCCGGCCGGGATTTCTCGACAAAGAACGCACCATCGCGGGACCGGGCTTCTCGCGCTGGCTGGTGCCCCCCGCCGCGCTGGCCATCCACCTTTGCATCGGCATGGCCTACGGCTTTTCGGTGTTCTGGCTGCCCCTGTCCAAGGTGGTGGGCGGGGCCAAGCCGCTGGCCTGCCCGCCCGACATGAGCCTCGTGGCCGAACTGTTCACCACGAGCTGCGACTGGAAGATCTCGACCATGGGGTGGATGTACACCCTGTTCTTCGTGCTGCTGGGGTGTTCGGCCGCCTTGTGGGGCGGCTGGCTGGAACGGGCCGGCCCGCGCAAGGCCGGCGTCGTGTCGGCGCTGTGCTGGTGCGGCGGCCTGGTCATCTCGGCCATCGGCATCTACCTGCACCAGATGTGGATGCTGTGGCTGGGGTCAGGCGTCATCGGCGGGATCGGGCTGGGCCTGGGGTATATCTCGCCGGTGAGCACGCTGATCAAGTGGTTTCCGGACCGCCGCGGCATGGCAACGGGCATGGCCATCATGGGCTTTGGCGGCGGCGCCATGATCGGCGCGCCGCTGGCCGACATGCTGATGCGCCACTTTGCCACGCCGACCTCACCGGGCGTCTGGCAGACCTTCCTGACCATGGCGCTGGTGTACTTCATCTTCATGATGTCCGGCGCGCTGGGCTACCGCGTGCCGCCCACCGGCTGGAAGCCCGCCGGCTGGACGCCGCCCGCCAAGCAGGTCAACAACGTCATGATCACGCAGCGACACGTGCACGTGAAGCGCGTCTGGGGCGTGCCGCAGTTCTGGCTGGTGTGGTGGGCGCTGTGCCTGAACGTCACGGCGGGCATCGGCATCCTGGGGATGGCTTCGCCGCTGCTGCAGGAAGTGTTTGGCGGCGGGCTGATCGACAAACCCGAGCTGGGCTTTGGCCAGCTCGACAAGGACCAGCTCGCGGCCATCGCCGCGATTGCCGCCGGCTTTACCGGCCTGCTCAGCCTGTTCAACATCGGCGGCCGCTTCTTCTGGGCCAGCCTGTCCGACAAGCTGGGCCGCAAGATGACGTACTTCGTCTTCTTCGTCCTGGGCTTCGTGCTGTACGCCGCCATTCCGTGGACCGCGCACATGGGCGCCCTGGCGCTCTTTGTGGCCGCGTTCTGCGTGATCCTGTCGATGTACGGCGGCGGCTTTGCCACGGTACCCGCCTACCTGGCCGACCTGTTTGGCACCCAGATGGTCGGCGCCATCCACGGCCGGTTGCTGACCGCGTGGTCCGCGGCGGGCATCTTCGGGCCGGTTCTCGTCAACTACATCCGCGAATACCAGCTGTCCATCGGCGTGCCGCGCGCCCAGGTGTATGACATCACCATGTACATCCTGGCCGGCATGTTGGTCGTGGGCTTCCTGTGCAACCTTGCCATCCGCCCGGTCAACGCCAAGTACTTCATGACCGACGAGGAACTGGCCAAGGAAAAGGCGTTGGCGCACGAGCGCGCCGTGGCCGCCGAAACCCACGGCGTGGGCAGGTCGAACTTCCGCACGCCGCCCGCGCTGATCGCCTTTGCGTGGGCCTGCGTCGGCATTCCGCTGGCCTGGGGCATCTGGATCACGCTGCAAAAGGCCGTCGTGCTGTTCCACTGACCCCGCCATGCCGCGGCGCCCGGTGCGCCGCGCGACGGCCCCAGGGCGCGAAGCTGCTACATTGGCAGCCCGCGCCCTTCTCTTTTATGTGCCTTTCCCCATGATCCTGCCCTTCCCCCCATTCCCCGCCGGAGCGACCTCTTGAACGCGCCCGAACTGCAGTGGGAAGAAAACGGCGTCGCCCGCTCGGCGCGCTGGCACTCGGAAACCGGCGCCACGCCGCCCAAACGCGTCATCGTCGCCGACGACACCCTGACCGCGGACATGGCCTACCGCCACGCGTGCGAAGGCGTGGGCCTGCTGTGGCGCGGCGACTTCCAGAACGCGCGCCAGCTGTTGCAGGCCATCACCCGCCGCGTCGACAAGCGTCCGCGCAAACCGGTGGAAACCCAACTTGAGGCCTTCAACCAGCATCGTCAGGTCCAATCGCAGCGCGCCCGCATCCTGGGCATGCTGCTGATTCCCTTCGACGCCGGCCATACCATCCCCCTGCGCCGCGCGCCCGACGCGCATCTGGCCTGCGAAGCCGCGAACGTGCCGGGCGATACGCCCTACGTCGCGTCGCTGCGCGAACTGCTGGGCCTGATCGGCGCCTACGAATGGCGCAGGAAGGGCGTGGAGATTCCGGCCCTGAACAACCGCATCCACCCGCACTACGGCGTGTTCTCGCCGGTGCGCGGCGAATACGTGGACCTGGTCGCCAACACGCCGATGCCGCGCGGCAGCGTGGCTTTCGATATCGGCACGGGCACGGGCGTGCTTGCCGCCGTCATCGCCCGCCGCGGCGGCAAGCGCGTCATCGCCACCGACATGGATCCCCGCGCGATTGCCTGCGCGCGCGAGAACCTGGAACGCCTGGGGTTGTCCGGGCAGGTCGAGGTCGAACAGACCGACCTCTTCCCCGAAGGCCGCGTGTCGCTCATCGTCTGCAACCCGCCCTGGCTGCCCGCGCGGCCCAGCTCGCCGCTGGAACATGCCGTGTACGACCCGGACAGCCGCATGCTGCGTGGCTTCCTGAATGGATTGAAGGACCATCTGACGCCGAACGGCGAAGGATGGCTGATCCTGTCGGATCTGGCCGAACATCTGGGGCTGCGCACACGCGAGCAACTGCTCGCGATGATCGAGGCCGCCGGCCTGCGCGTGATCGAGAAGTTGGACACGCGGCCGATGCACGGCAAGGCGCGGGACGCGAACGATCCGCTGCATGCGGCGCGGTCCCGGGAGATGACGTCGCTGTGGCGATTGGGCGCGGTTTGAAGGCATACGGACAACGATGAGAGGTTTGCGGCCCCCCCGGAGCGGGCGCCGCATGAACCTGGCGGTTGCATGGGCCCGCCATCGCGGACCACGGAGGGCGGGACCGCAACGGCGCGTGAAAAGTATTCGCCACGCGCCGCTGATTGGCTACAATTAGCAATCATTCCCATTA
This sequence comes from Achromobacter mucicolens, assembly GCF_029866465.1. Classification (NCBI taxonomy): domain Bacteria; kingdom Pseudomonadati; phylum Pseudomonadota; class Betaproteobacteria; order Burkholderiales; family Alcaligenaceae; genus Achromobacter; species Achromobacter mucicolens. The sequence continues at coordinate 4,304,101 of NZ_CP123364.1, forward strand.
GCATCTGCCAAGCCGACCCGTGCCGCCCGCCCACTTTGCGTCCTCCGCCGAATTCGTCAGCCTGTACCGCGAGCACCACGGCTGGCTCGTGCAGATGCTGCGCCGACGGCTTGCCGGCAATGCCGACAACGCCGCCGATCTGGCGCACGACACGTTCGAACGGGTCATGCGCAGCGAATCGCGCGCCGCGTTTGCCGAGCCGCGCGGTTTTTTGACCACGGTGGCCAAGCGCCTGTTGATCGACCAGTCGCGGCGGCGGGCGATCGAGCAGGCTTATCTTGAGACGCTTGCCGCGCGCAGTGAAGCGGTCGAGCCCAGCCCCGAGACGCATGCGCTAGTGGTCGAGGCGCTGGACGCCGTCTGCCGCATGATGGAGCAGTTGCCAGCGCGCGTGCGCCGGGTTTTCGTGCTGGCGCAGGTGGAAGGCCTGCCGTATCTGGACGTCGCCCGCGAGCTGGGCATTTCGGTGGCGGCCGTGCAGCGCGACATGATCAAGGCGTGGGAACACTGCTACGCGGCGCTGTACGCATGAGCGCTGCCCCCGCCGAACGGGTGCACCCGGACATCATCCGGCAGGCGGCGCAGTGGATGATGCGCACCGGGGATGCGCCCGACGCCGCCACGCAAGCCGCCTGTACGCAATGGCGCGAGGCCGACGCGCGCCACGAACTCGCCTGGCAGCGCCTGCAGGGCATCAGCCAGGACCTGAAATCCGCCACCTCCGCCAACCTGGCCGGCGCCGCCGCGGGCCAGACGATCTTGCGCTATTGCGACCAGCGTTCGCGCCGCGGCGCGCTGAAGTGGATGGCGGCCGGCGTCGGTCTGGGCGCCATGGGCTGGTTGGGCGCGCGCGAAGGCGTGTGGGACGGCAGCACCGTGTACCGGACCGCTACGGGCGAGCAGCGCGTCGTGCGCTTGCCCGACGGCACCGTGCTGACGCTGAACACCGATTCCGCCGTGGCGATGCGCTACGACGCGCGGCAACGCCGGATCACACTGCGCAGCGGCGAAATTCTGATCGCCACGGGCCACGACGACGCGGGCCGGCCGTTTGCCGTCAGCACACCCAATGGCCTGCTGACGCCGCTGGGCACCCGCTTTTCGGTGCGGCAAAAGGATGACGGCCAAGGGGCCACGCACGTCGCGGTCTTTGAAGGCGCGGTGCGCGTGGAGCCGGACTCGCGCGTGCAGCCGGCCCGTGTGGTGCATGCGGGCGAGCAAGCCGAATTCGACCGCAACGCCCTGTCGCCAGTGACCGCGGTGGACGGCGCGGCGCCGGCCTGGACCGAAGGCATGCTGGTGGCGAACCGCATGCGGCTGGACCGGTTCGTGCAAGAGCTGGGCCGCTACCGCGCGGGCATCGTGCGCTGCGACGCCGACGTGGCACACCGGGAGGTCACGGGCGCATTCCGTATCGACGACACGGACAAGGCGCTGGAGGTGCTGGCCAGCGTGCTGGACCTGAGGCTGCGCTATCGCACGCGCTACTGGGTCACCGTGGGCCGGGCGTGAGCCAGCCGGTCACCGCAGGCCCCCACCCCGCCCATTCCGACTATTTTGTAACCGCGCCGCAGATTTTCAGTTCTGGTTCGTTAGACGAAGAGAAGGCCCCGAGGCGCCCGAGGGCCGCGCTTTTCAATCGACGAATCAGGAAACTCCAGTCATGGCACGACGCCAGTCCCGCTCTCCCCTTGCCTTGTCATCGTCACCGCGCATGCGTTTGCGCCTTGCCGTCCACCTTGCCCTGACGGCAGCCGCCTCGCTGGCCGCCCCGGCCGCGTCGTGGGCGCAGGCCGCGCCCGCCGGCGAGATTGCCTTCGCCATCGCACCCGCCACGCTGGACGTGGCGCTGGGTCAGTTTGGCGTTGCTGCCAAGGTCACGGTGGCGGCCTCGCCAGCGCTGACGCGCGGCGTGCGGACGCAGGGATTGACGGGCCGGTACACGCCCGAGCAGGGACTTGCCCGGCTGCTTGCGGGCACGGGCCTGCAGGCAGTGGCCAACGCCAACGGCGAAGGCTATCAATTGCGGCGCGTGCCGCAGGACGCGCCGGGGGTGTCCACGCTGGCGCCGGTGACCGTGACCGGCATGACCGACGATCCGGTCACCGAGGGCACGGGCAGCTACACGAGCCGCGTGGTGACCATCGGCAAGGGCCGCCAGACGCTCAAGGAAATTCCGCAGTCGGTCAGCGTGGTCACGCGCCAGCGCATGGACGACCAGAACGCCAACACGCTGGACGACGTGCTGGCCAACAGCACCGGTATGACGCTCTACAAGAGCCCGATGGGCGGCAGCTACGTGTATTCGCGCGGTTTTCGCGTGGACAGCTATCAGTTCGACGGCGTGAACCGCGCGTTCTACTACCCCCAGGCCAACAGCTTCACCACCGAGACCGTGACGCTGGACCGCGTGGAAATCATCCGCGGCGCCACGGGCCTGTTGCAAGGCGCCGGCTCGCCCAGCGCGGCCGTCAACCTGGTGCGCAAGCGCCCGCTCGCCGAGCCCCAGGTGCAGATGCTGGCCAGCGGCGGCTCGTGGAACAACTACCGCGCCGACATCGACGCCAGCGCGCCGCTGAACGAGGCCGGCACCCTGCGCGCCCGCGGCGTGGCCAGCTACAACGACCGTGACTACTTCTACGACGAAGCGCAAAGCCGCACCGGCGTGCTGTACGGCGTGCTCAGCTATGACTTCAGCCCGGACACCACGCTGACCGGCGGCGTCAGCTACGAGGAACTGCGTTCCACCCCCTTCTTCCACGGCCTGCCCCACTACAGCAATGGCGACGACATCGGCCTGAAGCGGCCGACCTCGCTGGGCCAGGACTGGAACCGCTGGAATGGCAAGCAGACCACCGTCTTTGCCGAACTGGCGCACCGCTTCAACAAGGACTGGTCGTTCAAGCTGACGGGCACGTCCTCGCAGGAATCCAACGACTCGAAGTACGCGTTCACGGAAGGCGCCGTGAACCCGGAGACGGGCCTGGGTCCCATGCTGTACGCGGGCCTGTTCGACATGTCCACGCGCAACAAGGCGCTGAATCTGGATGTGGACGGCGCCTTCGAAGCGCTGGGCCGCAAGCATTCGGTGAGCGTCGGCGCCAGCATCAACGAGCTCACCAGCAAGAACGATTTTGCGTTGAATCGCCTGAATCGCGCCGTGAACGTGTGGAACCCGGATCATCATGTGCCGGAGCCCACCGATGACTGGATGCGCGATAACGCCTACCGCAGCGCGGCCACCATCGTGAAGATGAAGCAGACGGGCGTCTACGGCGTCGGCCGCTTCAGCCTGGCCGACCCGCTGACGCTGGTGGCGGGCGCGCGGATGAGCTGGTACGAAAACACCAGCCGCTATCGCGACAGCGGCGAGCAATACGTCGATCCGTACAAGGACAACGGCGTCGTCACCCCCTACGGCGGCCTGATCTACGCGTTCAATCCCCAATGGTCCGGCTACGTCAGCTACGCGCAGATCTTCGAGCCCCAGAACGCGGTGGACGCATCCGGCAAGGTGCTAGATCCCATCGTGGGCAAGAACTACGAGATCGGCCTTAAGGGCGAGCTGATGGACGGCCGCGTGAACACGTCCATCGCGCTCTTTCGCGTCGACCAGAAGAACCGCGCGCAAGAGGATCTGACCAGCGTGTGCGCGACGGGCGACATCTGCTACCTGTCGAGCGGCAAGGTGCGCAGCCAGGGCCTGGACGCCGAGATCAGCGGCGAAGTGGCGCCGGGCTGGCAGCTGTTCGCGGGCTACACCTTCAATACGCTGAAGTTCCTGGACGACACGCAGGTCACCAACACCAACTTCGCCCGCACGGTCACGCCCAAGCACATCCTGCGCCTGTGGTCCGACTACCGGCTGCCGGGCGAACTGTCGGCGTGGTCGCTGGGCGCGGGCGTGAACTACCAGACGGGCAGCTACACGGAAACGCGGTCGGTGCGCGTCTCGCAAGGGGCTTACGCGGTGTGGAATGCGCGCGTCGGGTATCAGATCAACAAGAACTGGTCGGCCGCGTTGAACGTGAACAACCTCTTCGACAAGACCTACTACCAGACCATCGGCGCGCCGGGCTGGGGCAGCTTCTACGGCGATCCGCGCAACGCCACCCTGACGGTGCGCGGGACATTCTGAAATGGGCGCGCGCCTGCGCGGGGTCAGCTGAACACGTGCAGCGCGCCCAGCGCCAGGATCAGCGCCGGCGGCATGACCACGATGCCCAGCCGCAGGAAACTGAGCGCGCTGATGTGCATGCCTTCGCGGCGCACGGCCAGCAGCCACAGCAGGGTCGCAAGCGATCCGCTGACGGACAGGTTGGGGCCCAGGTCGATCCCGATCAGCAGCGCCGCGGTGGTGGCGCTGGGCAGGTCGGCCATGCGCGCCAGCGTGCCCGCCATCAGCCCGGCCGGCAGATTGTTGATGACGTTGCCCGACAGCGCGGCCCCCACCCCGCCCGCCCATAGCGCCGCGTCGGCGGACAGGCTGCGCATCAGGTTCGCCAGGTCTTGCAGCACGCCGCTGGCGGCCATGCCCTCGACCAGCACGAACAGGCCCGCCACCAACGGCAGCACGCCCCACGCCACCCCTTTGATGAGGCGAATCGGGCTGGATCGCGTGACCGCCAGCACCAGCGCCGCCGACACGCAACCGGCGATCAGCGTGGGCAGGCCCAGACGCTGGCCAAGCGCCGAGGTGATGAGCAGCGTGCCCGCGGTGATGGCCACGCCCAGCGCGGCCATGCGCAGCGGCAAGGTCATGGGCGGCAGCGGCGGCGACGGCTTCAAGGGCTGGCGCAGGTCGTGGCGAAACACCAGCCGCAACGTCACGTAGGTGGCGCCGATGGCCAGGGCGGACGGCAGGGCAAAGTGCGCCAGCCACGGCCCCAACGCAGGCATGCGGTCGCCGAAAACGACCAGGTTGGCCGGATTCGAGATCGGCAGCACGAAGCTGGCCGCGTTGGCGATGAAGGCGCAGACGTACAGATACGGCAACGGCGGCGCGCCGACGACACGCGTCACCGCGTAGACGGCAGGCGTCAGCACGACGGCCGTGGCGTCGTTGGACAGCAGCACGGTGACCCCGGTGCCCACCAGGAACACCAGGTCGAACAGCCGCCGCGCCGACCCGGCGGCGTGGTCGGCCGCCAGCACAGCCACCCAGTCGAACAGGCCTGCCTGCCGGGCGACCTCCGCCACCAGCATCATGCCGATCAGGAACAGATAGACGTCGGTGCCTTCCAGAATGGCGCCGCCGGCCTGCCGCGCGGTCAGCAAGCCTAGCACCACCAAGGCGACCGCGCCGGCCGTTGCCCACACGTACTCGGGCAGCCGCCAGGGACGAAAGAGAATGGCCATGGTGGTCGCGGCGGCAATCAACCAGATCACGGCATTGGATAGCGACATGCGTTCAGGAATGCATCAAGGAAGGGAAGAGGAAGCCGGCGCGGGGGCCGATGCGGCGGACGCGCGCGTCTCCGGCAAGACCAGCAGGGTCACGCAGGCCAGCGCGGCAATGCCGGCCAGCGCAAGAAACGCTGCACTGTAACCCGCGTGCTGCACGATCACGCCAGCCAGCCCGTTGCTCAGCGCGGCCCCGATGCCGAACACTGTGGTGACGGCGCCCAGGCTGGCGTTGAAGCGGCCCGAGCCCTGCGTCAGGTCCAGCACCATCAAGGGCAGGACGGCGCCGAAGATGCCCGCGCCAATGCCGTCGAGCAACTGCACGCCCACCAGCCACGCGGTGTCGTCGGAAAACGTGTACAGCACGCCACGCAGCGGCAGGATGAGAAACCCGATCAGCAGCAGCGGCTTGCGTCCCCATTGGTCTGCGTACCGCCCGACGGCCATCGCGGCGGGAATCATCACGAACTGCGCCGCGACGATGCAGACGGCGGTCAGCGGCGTGGCGAGCGCCGGGTTTGCCAGGGCGAGCTTTTGCCCGACCAGCGGCAGCATGGCCGCATTGGCCAGGTGAAACAGCGCGCAGCTCAAGGCCAGCAGCAGGAGCGGCCGGTTCGACAGCAACTGGCGCAGCGGCACGGGCTGCGCATGCGCCCCCGCATTGGCGCGCTCGGCCAGCCCGCGCGCCTTGTCCGGGTCGATATGCGCGGGGATGCGCAGGGTGGCCGCCAGGCTGGCCAGCGCCATCGCTGCCATCAGGTAGAACACCGCGACCGGCCCCCAGACGTACGCCAGTCCGCCCGCCAGCAGCGCCGCGAATCCGTTGCCGGCGTGATTGAACGATTCGTTGCGCGCGATGCGCGCCGTGAAGGCGTGGGCCGTGGTCAGGCCGAGCGTGATGCCCGCGATGGCGGGTGCGAAGACCGACGACGCAACGCCCGCGACCGCCTGCGTCAGCGTGACCCAGGCGAAGTTCGGGCTGGCCAGGACGGCCATGCACGCCACCGTCACCAGCACGGCGGCGGCGATCAGCAGCGCACGCTTGTTCGACGCACGATCCACCAGCGCGCCCGCCGGCGTCTGCGCCGCCAGCGCGGCCAGCCCGGAGATCGTCATGACACGCCCGATGCTGTCAGGCCGCCAATGGTGGACGGCGAGCAGGTAGATTGCCAGGTAAGGCCCAAGTCCATCCCGCACATCGGCCACGAAAAAATTCAGCCAATCGAGAGGACGCGTCGCGGGTGATGGAGAGTGCAAGGCAACCGTGTGAACGTGGATACCGCATGCGCGGCTAGCGGGAATGGCGCATGTTAGATCACAACGATCCGGGAGTCAGCGACATTGCGCTACGGCGCCCGCGCGTTCAACTCAGTGACAGTTTCACGGCGGCGGCGCGTCATCCGGCGCGGTCATTCGTCCCGCGCGCCGCACCCCGCTGGGCGGCTGGCCATAGGCGCGCAGGAACGCCCGCCGCATGCGGTTGCGGTCGGCAAAGCCGGTGTCCCGCGCCACGATGTCCAGCGAATGCCGCCCGGCTTCGAGCATGGCGCGGGCCGCTTCCAGCCGCAGCAGCTCCACCACCTTGGCCGGGGAATGCCCGGTCTCCTCGCGGAACACGCGGCTGAACTGCCGCGGCGACAGGCGTGCCGCCTCGGCCAGTTCGTCCACCGTCAAGGGATTTCGCAGGTGTTCCTTGGCATAGACCAGCGCCCGTTGGATCCGGTCGGAACGCGGTTCCAGTTCCAGCAAGGCGGAAAACTGGGATTGGCCGCCCGGGCGCCGGTGATAGACGACCAGCCGCCGTGCCACATCGCGGGCTAGCGCCGCGCCGTGGTCGTCTTCGATCAGCGCCAGGGCGAGATCGATGGCGGCCGACATGCCGGCGGACGTCCAGATGTTGCCGTCACGCACGAAAATGCGGTCGGGGTCGACGCGCACCTCGGGAAAACGGTCCTGAAGAGTGCGCGCATGCGCCCAATGGGTGGTGGCCGCGCGGCCGTTCAAGAGACCGGCCTCGGCCAGAACAAAGGCGCCCGTGCACACGCCCGCGACACGCCGCGCTTCGGTGGCGGCGCGCGCCACATAGCGCGCCAGGCCCGGCGTGACAGGCCGGGGCATCAGTTCGCCCGCCACGATCAGGGTGTCGGGCATGACACCCAGGGCAACTGTCTCGATGCCCGCGTTCATGGTCGAGCGGATGATGCCGCCGCCTTCCGACAGGATGGTCACGCGGTACCCGTCGCGCTCCAGCGCGATGTTGGCGAACTCGAAGGCCGCGAGCGCGGCAAGGCCCATGACCTGGAAACCGTCTTCGAGGATGAGGCCGATCTGGCGCATCTGTGTATCCATGTCCGTAAATGACGGATATAGGCTATTGAAGCCACCAGCCGGCGTCAATGGGTGAAATGCTTATGCAGGCCCAGGCACGCAATTCACTCGGCAAAATCCGCCAACCGCTGCACCATGTCTTAAATCGACGCTTTATTGACATTTGAGACATTCACGATCTGCCGCATAGTGCCTGAACCGCGATCTGCACTGATTGCAGACGCTCATCCACTCCACCGAGGCACGCACATGCAACTGACCCAAAACACCATCTTCATCACCGGCGGCACCTCCGGCATCGGCCGCGCACTGGCCGTCGCCCTTCACGACCTGGGCAACAAGGTCATCGTCGCCGGCCGCCGGCAGGCGCTGCTGGACGACATCGCCGCAGCGCATCCGGGCATCGAAGGCATCGCCCTGGATATCTCCAACGCCCAGGACATCGAACGCGTCGCCAAGACGCTGATCGCAAAATACCCGACGCTCAACGTACTGATCAACAACGCCGGCATCATGCCGTTCGACGACCCCTCGTCCACGATCGACGACGCCGTGTCGCAACGGATCCTGGACACAAACCTGCTGGGGCCGATCCGCCTCACGTCCGCCCTCATCGAGCATCTGAAGGCCCAGCCGCGCGCGACGATCATCCACAACACGTCGATCCTCGCGTACGTGCCGATCGCCTCGAACGCGGTGTATTCCGCCTCCAAGGCTGCGCTGCATTCCTACGCGCTGTCGCAACGGTTCATGCTGCGCGACACCCGCGTGACGGTGCAGGAAATTGCGCCGCCGTGGGTCGATACGGACCTCATCAAGAAAAGCGGCGATCCGCGCGCCATGCCGCTGGATGCGTTCATCGCCGAGACGATGCAAGGGCTGGGGTCCGACGCGCCGGAGGTGCTGGTCCAGGCCATTCGCCCGCTGCGCGACAACCCTGGGTCGAATGAGCACGCCTTCGTGCATGCGTTCAACCAAAGCCTGGTGGACGAACCGATTCCGGTCTGACGCGGCCGGCACGCGGCGCCCCCGTGGGCGCCGCCCCCTCTGGAAAGATCCCATGACAACAAAATTGGATATCGCAAGCTCCGGGCCGGCGGGCACAGCCGCGGCAGCGAGCCGCAGCGCAGAACTGCTGCCGGCCGGCTTTCTGGCGCTCGGCACCTTCGCCATCGGCACGGAAGGTTTCATGATTGCACCGCTTTTGCCGACGATGGCGGCGGATTTCCGTATGACGGTCCCGCAGATGGCGTCGCTCATCGTGGTGTTCACGCTGACGCTGGCGGTCAGCTCGCCCATCATAACCGTCCTGACCGCACGTTGGAATCGCCGCGCGGCCCTGCAGCTCGCCATGGGATTGTTCGCTCTGGGCAACGTGCTTGCTGCCTGGTCGCCCACCTTCTGGACGCTGATGACGGCGCGGGTCGTCATGGCGGTGGCAGCTGGCTTGTACGTGCCCGGCGCAAATGCGCTGGCCGGCGTAATCGTAGCGCCTGAAAGGCGGGGCAAGGCGCTGGCCATCGTCAGCGCCGGCATGACGTTGGCCATTGCGCTAGGCCTGCCGCTGGGCGCGGTGGCCGGTCACTTTCTGGGCTGGCGCGCCACATTCTCCATCGTCGCGGTGATGAGCCTGGTGGCCATCGCCGGCATCGGGGTGGGCATCGCCGCCGATGCAGGAACAGGTATTGCGGTCGCAACGTTTCGGCAGCGTCTTGCAGTCGTGCGCCAACCGTCGATACTGCGATTGCTGTCGGTCAGCCTTTTCTGGGCGATTGGCGCGTTCACTGCATACCCGTTCCTCGCACCGTACTTGGCAAGCGTGCTGGGATTTCGAGACGCCGCCATCAGCGCGACGATATCGCTCTGGGGCGTGGCGGCCGCGCTCGGCGTGACAACGGGCGGTGCGCTGACCGACAGGCTGGGCGCAAATCGCGTGGTACAGGTGTCGCTGACCATGCTGGGACTGGCGTTCCTGGGATTGTCGCTGGCAACGGCGCTGCCTGCGTCCGCCGCGCGAGCCCCCGTGTTGATCGCCGTGTTCCTGTGGGGCTTCACAGTCTGGTCATTCTTTCCCGCGCAGATGGCACGCCTTATCGGCGCGGGGGCCCCGGGACAGGCGCCGGTTGCACTGGCGTTGAATACGTCGACGATGTATTTCGGCTTTTCGGTGGGCAGCGGGCTGGGCGCCGCCATCCTTGGCGCCGGTGCAATTTGGGCAATTGGACTGGTGGCCGCGATGGCGCAGGCCGCGGCGTTTGTGTGGGATAAGCGCCGCCAGATTCCGGGGCAGGACGCAGCACCCCTCGATCCTACGCCCGCCCCGCCGCCACGTTCACGCTGATCGCGATGATGAACACGTTGAAGAAGAACGCGATGACGCCGTGCGTCATCGCCATGCGGCGAAGCCGGCGGTTGACGATCTGCACGTCCGACACCTGGAAGGTCATGCCCAGCACCAGCGAGAAATACGCGAAGTCCCAGTAGTCGGGCTCGTCCGTGCCCGGAAAATCCAGGCCCTTGTGCATGGCGTTCTCATGGCCGTAGTACCCGTGGGCATAGTGCAGCGCGAAGATCATGTTCATGTAGAGCCACGACAGCACGATGGTCACCGCCGCGGCCAGCATGTCGAGCACCGCGCCCACATTGTTTTGCGCGCGCATTTCCACCCACAACGCGACCAGCACCATGCAGGACAGCGCGACGCTGCTCCAGAGGACGCCGCCGCGCCCGACGTCGTGCTGGCGGGCGTGCCGGCGCATGGCGGCGGCGCTGGTGCGTCCGAACACACGGGCGGTCAGGATCAGGAAGATCAGCGCCCCGGCGTCAAAGCCCAGCAGGATGGCTAGACTGGGCGGCAGGCCGGCTGCGTACAGCCCGCCCGCGACCGCGAGCAGCAGGCCGGCGCACAGCATCAGCCGGCGATGGGCATGGAAGAACGGCAGCCGGTCGGCATTCGAGGCGTTTCCGGCGCTGTCATCTTTGAGCGGCTGCATGGCGGGCTCCTGTCTGCGCCGCGGGGCCGGGGCGTGTTGCCCGTGGCAGTCCCGCGATAGGTCCCTACGCTAACCGATACCCAGCAAACCGGCCAGCGCGCCGCCGAACAGCAGCCACAGCGGATGTATGCGCGTGCCGCTACCCAGGATGGCGACGACGGCGGTGATCGCGCCCAGCAGCCAGGTGTGCACGGACGCCTCGGTGATGAGCGAGGCGCTGGCGGCGACCAGCCCCACGGTCATGGGGAAGATGCCCGCCTGGATGACGCCGCGCCACGGGCGGTCCTTGAATTTTTCCCAGAGGCCCAGCGCGAAGACGGTGATGAGCGACGACGGGCCGAACTTGGCGATGGTCGTGGCCAGCAGGCCCGGCAGGCCGGCGACGTGCCAGCCGACCAGCGTGACGACCATCAGGTTGGGCCCCGGCGCAGCCTGGCCCAGCGCAAAGAGCGCGGAGAAGTCGGCGGCCGTCATCCAGCCGTGGACCTCGACGACCTGGCGCTGCATCTCGGGCAGGATGGTGTTGCCTCCGCCGAAGGCCAGCACGGACAGTTCGGAAAAAATGAGGACAAGGGCGACAAGGGTATGGATCATCGGCGTTGCCTCCAGACCATCAGGATGCTGAGCGGCGTCAGCACCAGCATCGTGGGCAGAAGCGGAATGCGCAGGACGGCGATGGCGATGAAACAGGCGGTGGCGACCACACCCGCAAGCCAGTCGCGGCGCTTGACGACCGGCATGCCGATCTTGACCGCCATGGAGATCAGCAGCCCGGCGGCGGCCGCCGCCAGGCCGGCGAACAGATGCTGGATGTCGGGATCGTTCTGGAAACGGTCATAGACCATGCCTAGCATGACGACGATGATGGACGGCGCGAGGATCAGGCCCATCAGCGCGGCGAACGCGCCGCGCGGGCCGCGGAATTTCATGCCCAGGGCGACGGACAGGTTGATGATGTTGCCGCCCGGCAGGAATTGGCACAGGCCCAGCAGTTCGGTGAACTCGGCGCCGGTCAGCCAGCGGTGCTTTTCGACGACCATGCGCCGCGCCAGGGGCAAGGCGCCGCCGAAGGCGGTCAGGCCCAGCATCAGAAAACCGTGGAACAGCTGGCCGCAAGTGGGGGGAGGCCGTAAATCGGCCTCGTCGGTGGAGAGTGCTGCGTTCGTCATTGTTGTGGCCGGCGCGGAACCGGCTAAGGGAGCTGGCGCGGGGAACGCGCCAGGGGTGGATCACGAGATTGCAGGCTACTCCTCGCGTCAGATAATGTCTAATATATGACTCGTCAAATACTCATATCTACAGAATATGGCAAGCGTTGATTTGCGGCTGTTGCGGTACTTCCTGGCCGTCGCCGAGGAATCCCATCTGACCAAGGCGGCGGCCCGGCTGGGCATCCGCCAGCCGCCGCTCAGCCAGCAGATCCGCGTGCTGGAGGCGGAGCTGGGCGTGACGCTCTTTCACCGGCTGCCGCGCGGCATGGAGCTCACCGAAAGCGGGCGCGCGCTGCTGGAAGACGCGCGCAACATCATCGCCCTGGTGGACCAGGCCGTGGACGGCGTGCGGCGCGTGTCGCAGGGCGAGGCGGGCCGCTTGACGGTGGGATTCACGGGCTCGGCGGCGTTTCATCCGTTCGTGCCGTCGGTCATCCGGCGTTTCCGCGAAAGCGCGCCGCACGTGCATCTGGTGCTCGAAGAAAGCAGCACGGGCGAGCTGCGCGAGGCGGTCGCCGAGGGGCGCATCGATGTCGCGTTCATCCGCGGCGCGCATGGCGCGGACCCCGGCGTGCAAATGGAAACCGTGCTCGAGGAAGCCATGCTGGCGGCCTTTCCGGCCGACCACCCGGCCGTCAGGGGCCGCGCGCGCAAGCGCATCTCGCTGTCGGAGCTGGCGGACGAATCGCTGATCCTGTACCGGCGTCACAGCGGCCCGGGGCTGTACGACGCCATCATCAGCGCATGCCGCGCCGAAGGTTTCAGCCCCCGCGTCACGCAGGAAGCGCCACGCATGCTGTCCACCCTGAGTTTCGTCGCCGCGGGACTGGGCGTGTCGCTGGTGCCCGCGTCGCTGCGACGCGTGAACATCGAGGGCGTGGTGTATGTCAGCGTCACCCATCCGGCGACGCTGCGCGCGCCGCTGAACCTGATCTGGCGCGACGCGCCCCTGTCCGGCGCCGCCCGCAAGCTGATCGACGAAGCGCGGCGCCAGCGCGACGAACCCGGGGCGGGCGAGAGCCCCTGACGCGGGGCCGCCTATGGTCCGCCCCTTTGGCCACCCCTGCCCCGGCGCTACACTTGCCGCCACCGCATCCTGCAATGACCCACGGCTTTCCATGCTTTCCGAATCTCCCATCGGCGTGTACGACTCCGGCGTCGGCGGGCTGAGCGTCGTCCGGGCCATCCGCGACCTGCTGCCCCACGAGCCGCTGCGCTACGTCGCGGACTCCGCCCATGTGCCCTACGGGGAAAAGACCCAGGCCTTCGTCGAGCAACGCGCCTGCGCCATCGCCGACTACTTCGTGTCGCAGCGCGCCCGCGCCATGGTGGTGGCCTGCAACACCGCCACGGCCGCGGCCATCGCGCTGCTGCGCCAGCGCCATCCGGCGCTCATCATCATCGGCGTCGAACCGGCCATCAAGCCCGCCGCGCACCTGACGCACACGGGCGTGGTGGGCGTCTTCGCCACGACCGGGACGCTGGCCAGCCCCAAGTTCGCCGCGCTGGTACAACGCGAGGCGCCCGAGGTTCGCATCGTGCTGCGGCCCTGCCCGCAATGGGTGCGGCTGGTCGAGCAAGGCGTGCTCTCGGGCCCCGAAGCCGCCGAGGCCGTGCGCGGGCCGGTCGCCGAACTGCGCGAGGCCGGGGCGGACGTCCTGGTGTTGGGCTGCACGCACTTTCCCTTCCTGCGCGACGTGATCCAGGACGCCGCCGGCCCCGGCGTGCCGCTCTTGGAGACGGGCGCCCCGGTGGCGCGCTGGCTGCGCCACCAGCTGCATGAACGCGGCCTGCTGGCGACCCAAGGTCCGGGCGCCCTGCAGTTGCAGACCACGGGCGACGCCGACGCGCTGGCGCAGCTGGCAAGCCGCCTGCTGGGTACGCCCATGCCGGCCGGCACGGTGCCCGACGCGTGGCGGGGACTGCGCCCCGCTTGATCTGCCGCAGCGCCGGGAGGCGCCGGCGGGGCGAATGTGAGATACAGTGGAACGCACGCCCCCACGGCCCGCAAGGAGACGCCATGAAACGCATCCTGATTCCCGTCGATGGTTCGGAAACTTCCCTGAACGCGGTCAAGGCGCTGCTCGATGCGCGCCGCTACGACCCGGTCGAACGCGTGGACCTGCTGACGGTCCAGATGCCCTTGAAGGCCGGCGCGTTCGGCAGCGGCCTGTCGCAGGAAGAGATCGATGCCTATCACCACGAGGAAGGCGAGGCCGCCGTGCAGGCCGCCAGCGCGCTGCTGACGCAGGCCGGCGTGCCGTTCGACGTACACATCGAGGCCGGCGCGGCTGCCGAGACCATTACGCGCGTGGCCGATGAAACCGGCGCCCACGAGATCTTCATGGGGACGCGCGGCCTGGGTTCGGTGTCGGCGCTTTTCATGGGGTCGGTCGCCACGGGCGTGCTGTCCCTGACCGAACTGCCCGTCACGCTGGTCAAGTAAGGAGCCTCCATGCTGAACATTCTCGTTCCCGTCGACGGCTCCGACAACGCGGACCGCGCCGTCGACTATGCCCGCCGCCTGGCGCAGGGCGCAACATCCGCGCGCATCCACCTCATCAACATCCAGACGCCGCCGCGCGGGCGCGCCGGGTTGTCGCGCCTGATCACGCAGGACATGATCGACGATTTTTACGCCCGCGAAGGCCGCGAAGCCACCGAAGCCGCGCGCAAGCTGCTGGACACGGCCGGCGTGGACTACGTCAGCCACGTGATCTTTGGCAACGCGCCCGCCGAAATCGCCGGCTATGCGCAGGACCACCGCTGCGCCCGCATCGTCATGGGCACGCGCGGCAACGGCAAGCTGACCAACATCCTGATCGGCTCGGTGGCCAATCAGGTGGTGCAGCTGGCGCAGGTGCCGGTCACGCTGGTGAAGTAAGCCCGCCTGGGTATGATGGGGCGACTTGCAAGCCCTGGAGTCCCCATCATGGTCAACCTGCGTTTCGCGCTGGCGGCCGCCCTGGCGCTGACGTTGCTCAGCGCCTGCGGCGAGGTCGCCAAGCTGCCCGTCGAAGCCGGCATGGGGCCCGCGCCTCAGCTGCCGCCCCCCAACACCACGCTCATTCCCACGGTGAACACGGCCAAGGCCGTGGGCTGGAAGCCGGGCGCGCAGCCGCAGCCCGCGGACGGCCTGACCGTGACGGCGTTCGCCGCCGGGCTGGATCATCCGCGCTGGCTGTACGTGCTGCCCAATGGCGACGTGCTGGTCGCCGAGACCAACGCGCCGCCCAAGCCCGAAGACGCGCCGGGCGGCATCAAGCAATGGGCCGCCGGCCTGGTGATGAAACGCGCGGGCGCCAAGACCGACAGCGCCAACCGCATCACGCTGCTGCGCGACGCCGATCACGACGGCGTGGCGGAAACGCGCACGACGCTGCTGGAAGGATTGAATTCGCCGTTCGGCATGGCGCTCGTCGGCAACCAGCTGTACGTGGCGAATGCCGACGCCGTCGTGCGCTTTCCCTTCGAACCGGGCCAGACGCGCAGCACGGCGCCGGCCGTCAAGGTCACCGACCTGCCCGCCGGCCTGAACCACCACTGGACCAAGAACCTCATCGCCAGCCCGGACGGTTCCCGCCTGTATGTGTCCGTGGGGTCCAACAGCAACGTGGGCGAGAACGGCATGGACATCGAGGAAGGCCGCGCCGCCATCTGGGAGCTGGACGTGGCCAGCTTGCAAAAGCGGCTGTACGCCACGGGGCTGCGCAATCCGGTCGGCATGGCCTGGGCGCCGGACGGCAAGACGCTGTGGACGGCCGTCAACGAGCGCGACGAGCTGGGCAGCGACCTCGTGCCGGACTACATGACCTCGGTGCGCGACGGCGGCTTCTATGGCTGGCCGTACAGCTACTTCGGCCAGCACGTCGATACGCGCGTGCAGCCGCCGCGGCCCGATCTCGTCGCGCAGGCCATCGTGCCCGATTACGCGCTGGGCCCGCACACCGCATCGCTCGGCCTGGCGTGGTCGGGCGGGACCACGTTGCCCGAGCCCTATGACCACGGCATGTTCGTGGGCCAGCACGGCTCGTGGAACCGCGATCCGCGCAGCGGCTACAAGGTGATCTTCGTGCCCTTCGATCAGAACCAGCCCGGCGGGCCGGCCAGGGACGTACTCACCGGCTTTCTGGACGAGAACGGCCAGGCGCAGGGCCGGCCGGTGGGCGTGGCGATCGACAAGCAGGGCGGCCTGCTGGTGGCGGACGACGTTGGCAATGTCGTCTGGCGCGTGGCCGCCAAACCGTAGACGCGCCCCCGCGCAGGTGCTGCGCGCAGCACCTGCCCGCCCCTACAATGGCCGATCCCGAATTCCAGACTGGAGCGAGCATGAGCACGGAAAAAGTGGCGATCCTCACGGCGGCCGGCAGCGGCATGGGTGCGGCGGCGGCGCGCAAGCTGGCGGCGGACGGATACCGCGTGGCCATCCTGTCGTCGTCCGGCAAGGGCGCGGCGCTGGCGCAGGAACTGGGCGGCCTGGGCGTCACCGGGTCGAACCGCTCGCCGGAAGACCTGTCGCGCCTGGTGGACGCCACCCTGCAAAAGTGGGGCCGCGTCGACGCGGTGGTCAATAGCGCCGGCCACGGCCCCAAGGGCCCGCTGCTGGAACTGAGCGACGACGACTGGCACCTGGGCATGGAGTTCTACCTGCTGAACGTGGTGCGCATCACGCGCCTGGTGGCGCCGGTGATGAAGCAGCAGCAATCCGGCGCCATCGTCAATATCTCCACCTATGCCACCTTCGAGCCGGAAGCGCTGTTTCCGACGTCGGGCGTGTTCCGCGCCGGGCTGGCCGCCTTCACCAAGGTGTTCACGGACGAGTACGCGCAGTACAACGTGCGCATGAACAACGTGCTCCCGGGCTTCATCGACAGCCTGCCCGAAAAGGAAGACCGCCGCGTGCGCATCCCGATGGGCCGCTACGGTACGGCGCAGGAAGTGGCGGACCTGATCGCGTTCCTGGCGTCGAGCGCATCGTCCTACATCACCGGCCAGAACATCCGCATCGACGGCGGCATCACGCGCTCCGTGTGACGCGCGCGGGATCGCCGGCCTCATGCGTTTGGCGTAGTCCCTCGTCCGAATGACGGTATTGAAGGCCCCGGCGGGCTTTTAGTACCGTAGGTTTTCACATTCGACGAGGTGTTTGGCGCATGTCCGCTACATCGTCAGCGGCTGCGCCGCAGTCCGCCCCCCCGACTCCCGGCCAGGCTTCGCGCTTTCTGGCGCAGGCCACCTTCGGCCCCACGCCGGCCGACATCGACGCCGTCGTGCGGGTCGGCTATGCCGCCTGGCTGGACGCCCAGCTCGACATGCCGCCATCGCAGACGCATTTCGACTGGCTGCTCCAGACGAACCGCAACACCGAGGCTTTCAAGGGCAACGGCATCAATGCGCCGCTGGAATCCACGCTGTGGCGCAAGTTCATCAGCGCGCCCGATCAGGTACGCACGCGGGTCGCGTTTTCGCTGTCGGAGATCTTCGTCGTCGGCGTGTCCGCCATCACGGCGTCGTGGCCGCTCTTCGGCGCGGCCGGTTTCATGGATCTGCTGGCCAAGCACGCCCTGGGCAATTACCAGGACCTGCTGACCGCGGTGACGCAGAACCTGTCGATGGGCTGCATGCTGACCTATCGCGGCAACCGCAAGGAAGACCCCAGGACAGGCCGCCATCCCGACGAAAATTACGCGCGCGAGGTGATGCAGCTGTTCAGCATCGGCCTGCTGGCGCTGGAGCAGGACGGCACGGTCAAGCTCGTCAACGGCGCGCCCGTGGAAACCTACACCAATGCCGACGTGCAGGGGCTAGCCAAGGTCTTCACGGGCTGGGATATCAACGGCCCGGAAACAGACGTGGAGTTTCACCGCCGCCCCATGGCGCTGAACAACGCGCTGCACTCGATGTCGGAGAAGCGCTTCCTGGGCGCGGTCATCCCGCCCGGCACGGATGGCCACCTGTCGCTCAAGCGCGCCATGGAGGTCATCAGCGCCCATCCCAACGTGGGGCCCTTCATCGGCATGCAGCTCATCCAGCGCATGGTGACCAGCAATCCCAGTCCGGCGTACGTGGGCCGCGTGTCAGCCGTGTTCAATGACGACGGGAAGGGCCAGCGCGGCAACCTGAAGGCCGTGGTGCGCGCGATCCTGCTGGACCCGGAGGCGCGCCAGCCGGACCTGAGCTCGCCCTATTGGGGCAAGGTGCGCGAACCGATCCTGCGCTTTTCGGGATGGGCCCGCGCCTTCGGGGCGGATTCGACCAACGGCGAATGGGCCATGCCCGACACCACCGACAACACGATCCGGCTGGCGCAGAGCCCGATGCGGTCGCCGTCGGTGTTCAACTTCTTCCGGCCCCGCTACGTGCCGCCCGTCACCGAGCTTGCGCGCCGCCACCTGGTTGCGCCGGAGCTGCAGATCACCGACGAGACCAGCATCGCGGGCTATTTGAATTTCCTGGCCATTTACGTGGACCGCGGTTGGGAGGACCTGCAGACCGCCTACACGCCCGAGCTCGCGCTGGCCAAGGACCCGGAGGCGCTGGTGGCGCGCGTGGTGCTGCTGCTGGCGGGCGACGCCTTCAGCGCGCGCACCGCGGCCGCCATCGCCAAGGCCGTGGCCACGTTGCCGCCGGACCGCCCGCGCGACCGGGTCCGCGCCGCCATCATGCTGGTGGCCGCCACCCCGGAATACCTGGTGCAGAAATGACAGACCGCCAAGGCCTCGACCGCCGCAACTTTCTCCTGCGCGCCATGGCGCTGGGCGCCACCCGCGGCGCCGCTCCGCTGGCGCTGAACCTGGCCGCGATCGGCGCCGCCGCGGCGCAATCCGCCCCGCCCGCATACAAGGCGCTGGTCTGCGTCTTCCTGTACGGCGGCAACGATCCGTACAACACGCTCGTCCCCTACGATCCGTCGTCGTATCGCGCCTACGCCGCCGCGCGCGGCGACATCGCGCTCGCGCGCGACGCGCTGCGCGCCACCGTGCTGCGCGGCAAGGCGGACACGCAGGGCGGCATGCAGTTCGCCCTGGCCCCCGCGCTGGCGCCGCTGGCCCCGCTGTACGAACGCGGCGAGCTGGCCGCGCTGTTGAACGTCGGTCCGCTGATCGTGCCCACCACCAAGGCCGAATACATCGGCGCGCGCGTGCCGCTGCCGCCCAAGCTGTTCTCGCACAACGACCAGCAGTCGGTCTGGCAGGCGCTGGCGCCCGAGGGCGCGTCCTCGGGCTGGGCGGGCCGGCTGACCGATCTTTTCGCGGGCGCGAACGCACACCGCACCTTCACCGGCATCACGGCGGGCGGCAGCACGGTGCTGCTGGCCGGCCGCAAGGTGGCGGGCTATCGCGTGGGCATCAATGGTTCCACGCAGATCGACCTGCTGCACCGCGATATGTATGGCTCCAGCGCCTGCACCGCCCTGCTGCGCGAACTGATCACCGAGCCGCGCGAACACCTGATGGAACGCGAGATGTCGCGCATTGCCGCCCAGTCCATCTCAGCCGACACGCGCCTACGCGCCGCCTTGGCCGACGTCGCCGTGCCCGGCGACTTTTCGTCGCCGCTCGCGCAGCAGTTGCGCATCGTGGCGCGCATCATCGCGGCCCGCGACACGCTGGGCGCGCGGCGGCAGGTGTTCTTCGTCTCGCAGAACGGCTATGACAACCACACTGGCCTGTCCGATACGCACCCGGCCTTGCTGAAGGAACTGGGCCAGGCGCTGGCGGCATTCCAGAACGCCCTGTCGGACATGGGCGTGGCCGATCAGGTCACCACCTTCACCGCCTCCGAGTTCGGCCGCACGCTGGGATCCAACGGCAACGGCTCGGACCACGGCTGGGGCGGGCACCACTTCGTGCTGGGCGGCGCGGTCAAGGGCGGGCGCTGCTACGGCGCCCACCCGGAAATCGCACTGAACGGCCCAGGGTTCGTGGACAACGGCCGCCTGCTGCCCACGACAGCAGTGGATCAGCTGGGCGCGGATTTGGGCGCCTGGTTCGGCGCCAGCCGGGACGATCTGCGGACGGTGTTTCCGAACCTGCGGCACTTCGGGCCGGAGCCGTTGGGGATGTTGAAGGGGTAGGCACTAGCGTCCCCCCCACTTCCGATCTATAACCTCAGACACCCCGCTCCGCCATCCGGCGGCGCGCGCGTTTCCACGGTCCTTTCCGCATCGCAACATGAACCTGCCTCCCGATCTAGCGCTCCAGCCCGCCACCGAAGACGACGTGCCGTTCCTGCTGGCCCTGCGCAAGCGCACCATGACGGAACATCTGGAGCGTGCAGGCGTGTCGCTGGACGATGCCGCGCACCTGGCGCGCATCCAGTACCACTTCGATGACGCCCTGATCGTCTGGCTGGGCGGGCGGCCCGCGGGGCTGTTCAAGCATTACCGCGATGCCGCCGGCTGGCGCATCGTGCAGATCCAGATCGATCCGGATTTTCAGGGCCAGGGGCTGGGCCGCCGGCTGGTGGCCGGCGTGCTGGACCGCGCGGACCAGGAAGGGGCGCCCGTCACGTTGAGCGTCCTGAAAGGCAATCCCGCCCGGCGGCTGTACGAGGCGTTGGGCTTTACCCCTGTCATGGAGACCGAGCTGGAACATGAAATGCGGTATGACCCCGGCGCCGTCCGGCCGGGTGGTTGAGCCCTTTGCGGCACATTTTTTTTCCGGACCGCGGAATAAAGCTGCGCCGGCCGGCGTCCGTAGAGGGCAGTCCCCCACAATCCTCCCCACCTACGAGGCACACCATGCGCAAACACACCGCCGCGGCCCTGGCTCTCGCCTGCGCCGCCCTGTTCTCGGCCGGCGCCCACGCCCAGGCCGTCAAGACCCAGGACGGCATCCTGGTCAATAGCGCCGGCATGACGCTGTACACCTTCGACAAGGACTCCGCGGGCAAGAGCGTCTGCGTCGACGCATGCGCGAAGGCCTGGCCGCCCGCCATGGCCGCCGCCGACGCCAAGCCGATGGGCGACCTGACGGTTATCACCCGCGACGACGGCAGCAAGCAATGGGCCTTCAAGGGCAAGCCGCTGTATCTGTTCGCCAAGGACACCAAGCCGGGCGACAAGACTGGCGACAACTTCAAGGAAATCTGGCACGTCGTCAAACCCTGATCCGGACACCTGCCTGATCAGCCCATGCGCGCCGAAGACGAAGCCCAGATCCTGGCCTGCATCCCCAGCCTGCGCCGCTATGCGCGCGGGCTGACGGGCGACCCGGATCGCGCCGACGATCTGGTGCAGGACACGCTGGAGCGCGCATGGAGCCGCTATTCCCGCTGGCAGAAGCGCGGCGAGCTGCGTGCCTGGATGTTCGGCATCATGCACAACCATTTCATCGACGGCGTGCGCGCTGCGGGCCGGCGTAGCGACCAGACGGCGCCCGGCGACCTGCCCGATGCGCCAGTGCGCGCCACCCAGACCGACCAGCTCGATGTGCGGGACCTGGACCGCTGCCTGCTTGCCCTGCCGGCGGAGCAGCGCGAGGTCCTCTTGCTGATCGCCGTCGAAGACCTGTCCTACCAGGAGACCGCACGCATCCTGTCGGTGCCGATCGGCACCGTCATGTCGCGGCTCTCGCGCGCCCGCGAAAAGCTCGGCGCGCTGATGCAGGGCCGCGAACCCGCCAGACGGCTGCGGCCTGTTCCCTCCCCGCGTGAAATGCCATGACCGACAAACGCCTCCATCCGGTTCCCGCCGCGGGCACGCCCATCACGGAAGCCGACCTGCATGGCTATGCCGACGGCCAGTTGTCCGCCACGCGCCGCGCGGAAGTGGCCGCATTCCTGGCCGCGCATCCGCAGGACCAGATCCGGGTGGACGAATGGCAGGCGCAGCGCCGCGCGCTGCACGCCCTGCTGGACCCCGTGCTGGACGAACCCCTTCCCTTGCGCTTGCCCCTGCGCGCGCCGGCACGGACCTGGCCCTGGCGCGCGTTGGCGGCCAGCGTGGCCGTTGCCGTGGTCAGCGCCAGCGCGGCCTGGATGCTGCGCGGCGCCCTGGATGCGCGCCATCTGCAGACGGTGCTGGCCACCGCCAGCCCGGAGCGGGCTGCAGGCGGCTATGCCCAGCGCGCCGCCATCGCCCACGCGGTGTATGCGCCCGACATGGGCCGGCCCGTCGAGGTCAGCGGCGAAAACGAGAAGGCGCTGGTGACGTGGCTGACCAAGCGCATGGGCGCGCCGATGCGTGCGCCGTCGCTGTCGAAAACGGGTTATGAACTCATCGGCGGGCGGCTGCTGCCGGGCGGCGCCGGTCCGGTGGCGCAGTTCATGTATGGCGCGGCCGATGGCCAGCGCCTGACGCTGTACGTCACCCGCGAAGCCGCCGGCGGACAGACTGCCTTCCAGTTCACGCAGGAAGGCCCCGTGCGGGTGTTCTATTGGGTCGAAGGCGAGTTCGGCTACGCCCTCTCTGGCGCCGTCAGCCGCGACGAGCTGCAGCGCGTGTCGCAAGAGGTCTACCGCCAGCTGCAGGGCTAGGCACACCCGCTGCGAGCGGCGAGCGGTGACCTGCGGGCTGCCGCTCAGCCCGCGCTGGCGCGCGCCTCGTGCAGCATGTGCAGCGTGATCTTGCGCACCTCGGCCTTGCTCATCTCGATGTGGGACCGCAGCATGCGCGCGGCCTCCTCTGCCCGGCGCGCCAGGATCGCCCGCAGGATGGCCGCGTGTTCGTCGTACGTGGCGTCCACGCGGAAGTCCTTGGTGAAGTCCAGCCGCCTGACGATGCGGATCTTTTCCGTGACGTCGCGGTGGATCTGCGCCATCTCCGGATTGCCTGCCGCGGCCACCAGCGAGCAGTGGAAGGCTTCATCCAGCTGCGCCACCAGCCGGCCGTCCAGGATGCGCTGCGGCGGCGGCACCAGCCAGACGTCCGTCAGCGCGCCCAGGATGCCGGCCGGATCCATGTGCTCGCGGGCGCACAGCTTTTCCACCGCCGCCTGCTCCAGCACCACGCGCACGTCGTACAGCGCCTCGAAACGTTCGAAGTCGAACGGCCGCACCTGCCACCCGCTGCGCGGCCGGGCCAGCACGAAGCCTTCGCGTTCCAGCCGCGCCAGGCCCAGCCGCACGGGCGTGCGGCTCACGCCCAGCCGCGCCACCAGGTCCGCCTCGGTGAAGCGCTCGCCGGGCAGCATGCGAAAGCCGAACAGGTCATCCTTGATGCGCTGGTAGACCTGATCGGCCAGCGAGCCGGCAAGCGCCGGCGACTGGCGGATGGCGGGCCCGGCCTGGACGGCTTCCAGCCGCATCATCCGGTCACGACGCACGTGGCGTCTTCGGTGATCACGACCAGCGGATCGCCCGCGTTGACGGGCTTGCCGGGCACGCAGCGGATGGCGGACACCGTGCCCGACGCCGGCGCGATGACGGACAGCTCCATCTTCATGGCCTCGACCACCACCAGCGTGTCGCCGGCCGACACGCTCTGCCCCACCTGGACCGGAATCTTCCAGATGTTGCCGCACATGTCGGCGCTGACCAGCCGCTCGCCGTCGCGCAGCACGGTCTCGGCCTCGGGTTCGGCGGCAGGCGGTTCGGCCGCCACGTCCTCGGTCTTCCAGAGCGCCACTTCGGCATCGAACGCCGTCTTCTGACGCGCCTGGAAGGCGGCGATGCTGTCCGCCTGCTCGGCCAGGAAACACCGATGCGCGGCAAAGTCGAACACTTCCTCCTCGATGCGGACCGTGGCGCGGCCTTCGCGGAAGTCCTCGCGCAGGACATCCAGTTCCGCCTCGGTGACGGGATAGAAGCGCACCTGATCGAAGAACCGCAGCAGCCACGGCTTGCCGTCCTGGAATACCGGGTTCTTCAGGAACTTGTTCCAGATGGGCAGCGTGCGGCCCACAAGCTGATAGCCCCCGGGCGAATCCATGCCGTAGATGCACATGTACACCCCGCCGATGCCCACCGTGCCTTCGGCGGTGAAGGTGCGCGCGGGGTTGTACTTGGACGTCAGCAGGCGGTGACGCGGGTCGATGGGCACCGCGCACGGCGCGCCCAGATACACGTCGCCCAGGCCCATGATGAGATAGCTGGCGTCAAAAACAATGCGGCGCACCTCGTCGCGCGCGTCCAGCCCGTTGATGCGCTGGATGAAGTCGACGTTGTTCGGCAGCCAGGGCGCGCTGGCGCGCACCGTTTCCTGATAGCGCTGCACCGCGCCCAGCGTGGCGGAATCCTCGAAGGCCATCGGCAGGTACACGACGCGCGTGGGCACCTTCAGCGTGGCCACATCGGCCAGCCCTTGTTCGATCTCCAGCAGCTTCGCAATCAGCGCGCCCTGCAGGATGACGCGGCTGTCGTAGCGGATCTGCAGCGAGCGCACGCCGGGCGACAGCTCCAGCACGCCGTCAACCGGATCCGCATTGAGCGCTTCCATCAGCAGGTGGATGCGCATGCGCAGCGCCAGGTCCAGCACGTTGTCGCCGTATTCCAGCAGCAGATAGCCGTCGCCGGCTTGCCGGTACGACACCGACGGGCGCGCCCCGTCGGCGGGCAGCGCGGCGATGATGGTCTCCGAGACCGTCGCCGGCACGGGTGCGGGCTCGGTCGCGGCGGGCGCCGCGGGCGCCAGTTCGGCGATGCGGCGGTCCTGCGCGGCTTCCAGTGCCACGGCCTGCGGGTAATCGATGCGCACGAAGCGGATGCGGTCGCCGGGCTTGACCTGCCCCACCTTCCACAGCTCGGCACGCGCGATGGTGACGGGACACACGAAGCCGCCCAGGCTGGGGCCGTCGCGCGTCAGGATCACGGGACTGTCGCCGGTGAAATTGATGCTGCCAATTGCGTATTCGCAATCGTGGATGTTGGACGGATGCAGGCCGGCCTCGCCGCCGTTTTCCCGCGCCCACGTGGGCTTGGGACCGATCAGCCGGACACCCAGGCGATTGGAGTTGTAGTGCACCTCCCAGTCGGCCGCAAAGAAGGCGTCGATGGCGTCGGGCTGAAAAAAGTCGGGCGCGCCATGCGGGCCGTACAGCACGCCGATCTCCCAGGTGTTGCCGTATTCGGGGATCAGCGCGGCGGGTGCGGCCTGCGGCAGCGTCTCGGGCGGCGCGGCCGTGGCGCCCGCCAGTTCGGGACGCACGACGGGCAGCATGTCGCCCACGCGCAGCGTGCGGCCGGCATGGCCGCCAAACTGGCCCAGCGCAAAGGTGGACCGGCTGCCCAAATACACCGGCACGTCCAGCCCGTTGCGCACCGCCAGGTAGCTGCGGCAGCCGGACAGCGCGCGGCCGGTGGCCAGCACCTGTCCGGAAGTGACAAAGATGGGCTGCCACATCGGCACCGGCTCGCCATCCAGCGTGGCCGCGCACGCCGCGCCCGTCAGCGCCACGACGGCATCGCCGTGAAAGCGCAGCGTCGGGCCGATCAGCGTGGTCTCGATGCCGGCTGCGTCCGGCGCGTTGCCGACGATGCGGTTGGCCACGCGAAACGCGTAATCGTCCATGGGACCGGAGGGCGGCACGCCGATGTCCCAGTAGCCCGCGCGGCCGGGATAGTCCTGCACGCTGGTGTAGGTGCCGGCTTCCAGGACCTCGATGGCCGCGGGGCGGTACGCAAAGCCTTCCAGAAACCGCGTGGACAGCTGGCCGGCGCGAAAGCGCGCATCGGCCACGATCTGGCGCAGGTAATCCAGGTTGGTCGCAATGCCGTGCAGGCGCGTGCGCGCCAGCGCGTCGGCCAGCTTGTCCAGCGCGGCCTCGCGCGTTTCCGCATGCACGATCAGCTTGGCCAGCATCGGGTCGTAGAACGCGGGCACGTCGGTGCCGGTCTCGACCCAGCCATCGACCCGCACGCCGTCCGGGAACGACACGTCGGTCAGCACGCCGGGCGATGGCTGGAACTGGCGCAGCGGATCCTCGGCGTACAGGCGCACTTCAATCGACGCGCCTTGCGGGGCGCGCGACATGGCGGCGTAATCCAGCGGCTCGCCCGCGGCAACGCGCAGCATGCACTCCACCAGGTCCAGACCGGTCACGGCCTCGGTCACCGGGTGCTCGACCTGCAGCCGCGTATTGACCTCAAGGAAGTAGAAGCTGTCGCGCGCCGGATCGTAGATGAACTCCACCGTGCCGGCCGAACGGTAGTTCACGGATTCACCCAGCTTGACGGCGGCATCCAGCAGCGCGGCGCGCGTGGCGGCAGGCAGCAACGGCGCCGGGGTTTCCTCGATGACCTTCTGGTTGCGGCGCTGCACCGAGCAGTCGCGTTCGCCCAGCGCCAGCACGCGGCCCGCGCCGTCGCCAAAGATCTGCACCTCCACATGCCGCGCGTTGTCCACATAGCGTTCGATGAACGCACCGCCGTCGCGAAAGAAGTGTTCGCCCATGCGCTGCACGCTGTCGAAGGCAACGGTCAGTTCCGCCTCGTTCTCGCAGCGCGACAAGCCGATGCCGCCGCCGCCCGCCGTGCTTTTCAGCATGACCGGATAGCCGATGCGTTCGGCCTGCGACAGCGCCTCGCCCAGGCTGGACAAGAGACCGGTGCCCGGCGTCATCGGCACGCCCGCGTCAGCCGCCAGTTCGCGCGATCGGTGCTTCAGGCCGAATTCGCGAATCTGCAGCGGCGTGGGGCCGACGAAGGCAATGCCGGCGGCCTCGCAGGCTTCGGCGAAGTCGGCGCTCTCGGACAGAAAGCCGTAGCCGGGGTAGATCGCCTGCGCGCCGTGCGCGCGCGCCGCCTCCAGCAACAGATCCTTGCGCAGGTAGCTGTCGGCGGCCTTCTCACCGCCCAGCGCCACGGCCACGTCGGCCTCGCGCACATGCGCGGCATTGCGGTCCGGATCGGAATAGACGGCCACGCTGCGGATGCCCAGCCGCTTGAGGGTGCGGATGGCGCGGACGGCGATCTCGCCGCGGTTTGCAATCAGAACGGTATCGAACACGATGCGACTCCCTGGGGTGAGGCGGGTTATCGGGTGGCGGCGTTCAGGCTGGCCAGGTAGGCGCGCCAGCCGCCGAATTCGGTGATGTCCCGCGCCCCGTCCAGGCCGCGCGGTTCGCAGATGAAGCCCTTGACCAGGCGCCCGTCGGCCAGCTCCAGCGTGCCGATGCCCAGCGGCGCGGGAACCTCGGCCACGAACGCGCCAAAGGCCGTCACGGGCACGTCCCACAGCTCGACTTCGATGGCGGCGCCGCTGTCCATCTTCACCAGACCCGGCTTGGGCGGCGTGGTGTTGGCCAGCGCGAAGAGCCGGTAGTCTCCAGCCGTTAAGGTCTTCTCCACGAACACCGCGTGGCGCGAGGTGAGCTGATGATTCAGCGGCATGCCGGTCAGGTGGGCGCCCACCACCGCGACGCGCACGGTGTCCGCGGACGGCGCGCCATCGGCCGCCAGCGCGGGCAGCGGCGCGCCCGTCGCGCCCAGCGGCAGTCCGCGGCGCGCCTGCCATTGCCTGCCGAACTGCGCCAGCGCGCGGTCCTGCCACGCCAATCCGATCAGCGTGATGCCCGAGGGCAGGCCATCGGCGCGCATGCCGGCGGGCACCGCCAGCGCGGACAGGTCGGCCAGGTTGGCGAAGTTGGTATAGACACCCAGGCGGGAATTGAGCGTGACGGGGTCCGCTTCCAGCTGGGCGATCGTGTAGATAGAAGGCGAGGTCGGCACGACCAGCGCGTCAAAGCCTTCGAGCGCGCGGTGAATCTGGCGGGTCAGCTCGGCGCGGCGGTACTCGGCCTTGAACGCGTCCAGCGCGCTGTAGTTCGCGGCCTGCTCGACGATGCCGCGCACGACCGGATTGATGGCGTCGGGGTTCTCGTTCCACAACGCCTGGACCGCGGCAAAGCGCTCGGCCACCCACGGTCCCTGGTACAGCAATGCCGCCAGTTCGCTGAACGGCGCGAAGTCGATGGCTTCGACCTGGGCGCCATCGGCGCGCAGCGCGCGCACGGCGTCGTCGAACACGGCGGCGGCTTGCGTGTCGCCAAAGAATTCCAGCGACGCCGGCACGGCCAGCCGCGGCGCCTTGGGCCACGGGCGCGCCGCGCCCGCCGGCACGCTGCGCGAATAGGGATCGGCGTCGTCATACCCGCCCGCCACCTGCGCGACCTTGTCGGCGTCGTCCACGGTCAGTGCGAAGATCGACACGCAGTCCAGCGTGCGGCATGCCGGCACCACGCCCGCGGTGCTGAGCCAGCCCTTGGTGGGCTTGAGCCCGACGATATTGTTGAAGCCCGCCGGCACGCGGCCCGAGCCCGCCGTATCCGTGCCCAACGAGAACGCCGCGATGCCGCGCGCGACCACCGACGCGGAGCCGGAACTGGAGCCGCCGCTTACGTAATCGGGATTGAACGTGTTGGCCACGGCGCCGTGCGGCGAGCGCGTTCCCACCAGGCCGGTCGCAAACTGGTCCAGATTGGTCTTGCCGATAAGGATGGCGCCGGCTGCGCGCAGGCGGCGCACGACGGTCGCGTCTTCTTGCGGCGTGTAGGCGAACGCGGGGCACGCCGCGGTGGTGGGCCAGCCCGCCGCATCGATGTTGTCCTTGATGGCAAACGGCACGCCATACAGCGGCAGGCGCGAGATGTCGCCGCCCGCCGCGGCCAGCAAGAGACGCAGGCCGTCGAGCTGCTCATCGAGCTGGACGCGGTCCACGCGCCGGATCCAGGCGTTGTCCTTGTCTGTGTTATCGCAGGGCTCGGCGGCGTAGCTGGCCAACAGCGCCTCGGGCTGCGCCCCGCCGCGATAGGCGGCCTGCCATTGCGCGATGGTCCAACCGGCGGGTTGCTTCTGCGTTGCTGCGGCATTCATGCTGGAATCCTTTCTTGTATACAAGTACGGATTCCCAAGCAATCTGCGTGCCATGTTGGCGGCGCGTGGCGCTTTCCCTCTGACGCGCGGCCAGACCGCACGCAAGCCGCCGATGCCGGTCCCCGCATCGGCCCGTGCGCCGCACCGGGATCGGGCGCATCGCGCACCGGTTTTGTGCAGACGGCACCGTTCTGAACGCACGCGCGCCACGCCCCGGCCGCCACGCGCCTTCGCGTAAACCCACCCCCTTCATACAGCAGCGGGAAGCGTTGCCAGCACTTGGCACACGTTTTGCTTTTGACTCCTGTGCGACTGCTTTTTCTGAACGTTCTCGCCGGCCCGGCCGGCCTATTCCATCCAGGAGTCACCATGAAACGCAGACTAGCCCTTAAGCAACTGACCGCCGTGAGCCTGTTGGCCATGACCGGATGGATGCCGCAGGTTCACGCCGCCGAGGACACCATCAAGGTCGGCATCCTGCATTCGCTCTCGGGCACCATGGCCATCTCGGAAACGTCGCTCAAGGACGTGGCCCTGATGACCATCGACGAGATCAACGCCAACGGCGGCGTGATGGGCAAGAAGCTCGAAGCCGTGGTCGTCGACCCCGCGTCGAACTGGCCGCTGTTCGCCGAGAAGTCGCGCCAGCTCCTGTCGCAGGACAAGGTGGCCGTGGTCTTCGGCTGCTGGACCTCGGTATCGCGCAAGTCGGTGCTGCCGGTGTTCAAGGAACTGAACGGCCTGCTGTTCTACCCCGTGCAATACGAAGGCGAAGAGCTGGAAAAGAACGTGTTCTACACGGGCGCCGCGCCCAACCAGCAAGCCATTCCCGCCGTCGAATACGTGATGAGCGAAGACGGCGGCGGCGCCAAGCGCTTCGTGCTGCTGGGCACCGACTACGTCTACCCCCGCACCACCAACAAGATCCTGCGCGCCTTCCTGCATTCCAAGGGCGTGAAGGACAGCGACATCGACGAGGTCTACACCCCGTTCGGCCATTCCGACTACCAGACCATCGTCGCCAACATCAAGAAGTTCGCCACCGGCGGCAAGACCGCGGTCATCTCCACGATCAACGGCGACTCGAACGTGCCCTTCTACAAGGAACTGGGCAACGCGGGGCTGAAGGCCACCGATGTGCCGGTCGTCGCGTTCTCGGTGGGCGAAGAGGAATTGCGCGGCGTGGACACCAAGCCGCTGGTCGGCCACCTGGCCGCCTGGAACTACTTCCAGTCCGTCAAGAACCCCGTCAACGACGCGTTCATTGCCAAGTGGAAGGCCTACGCCAAGGCCAAGAACCTGCCCAACGCCAACACCGTCGTGACGAACGATCCGATGGAAGCCACCTACATCGGCATCCACATGTGGAAGCAGGCCGTCGAACAGGCCAAGACGACCGACGTCGACAAGGTGATCGCGGCGATGGGCGGCCAGAAGTTCAACGCGCCGGACGGCTACACCATCGAGATGGACAAGACCAACCACCACCTGCACAAGCCCGTCTACATCGGTGAGATCAAGGCGGACGGCCAGTTCAGCGTGGTCTGGAAGAGCAAGGGCCCGATCCGTGCCCAGCCGTGGAGCCCGTACATCCCGGGCAACGAAGGCAAGCAAGGCCTGTAGTCTCAACATCAAGGAAAAGGCAGCCATGCGCATCGCGGCAATCGCACACTTCTTGCGTCGTTTCCTTCTGGCATGGCTGCTGGCCGTGCCGGCGCTGGCCGCACCCGCGGCCGCCGCCGGCGTGGACCCCGCCCTGCTTGCGCCGCTGGCCGGCGACGACACCGACGCCAGGCTGCAAGCGATTGCCGCGCTGGGCCAACTGCCCGATCCGGGCGCCGCGGCGGTGCTGCAGGCGCTGGGTAGCGACCAGCTCTACGCCACCGCCGACGGCCGCGTGCTGATCGGCACGAGCGGCACGCGCGCCACCGATCCGTCCACGGGCACGGCCGTGGACCTGCCTGCGGATGCGGGCACGATTTCCATCAATAATCGCCTGCGCCGCGCCATCGAGGCCGCGTTGGCGGGATCGCGTCTGTTCTCCGACGACGCCAACGAACGGCTCGCCGCGGCCCGGCGGCTGCAGCAGACGGGTGACCCCGCGCGCCTGCCCATGCTGGAAAAGGCGCTGACGGCGGAAAAGAACGAGGCCGTGCGCGCTGCGCTGCTGATCGCGCAGGCCAATCTGGAACTGAAAAGCGAAGACCCCGCCAAGCGCCGCCACGCCGTGCAAGTGCTGGGCGACACCCAGAACGCCGCGTTCCGGCCCACGCTGGCCGCCCTGACGCAGGAGCGCGATGGCACGTACGCAGAACCCGATGCCGGCGTGCGCGAGGCGGCGGCCAACGCGGTCAAGCAGATCGACCGGCACCTGGCCACGATCGAATGGGCGGGCAATCTGTTTTACGGCGTCAGCCTGGGCAGCGTGCTGCTGCTGGCGGCGCTGGGTCTTGCCATCACCTTCGGCCTGATGGGCGTCATCAACATGGCGCACGGCGAGCTGCTGATGATCGGCGCCTACGTGACGTATGTGGTGCAGACGCTCTTTCGCGCGTGGCTGCCGGGCTGGCTGGACTGGTATGTGGTGGCCGCACTGCCGCTCGCGTTCGTCGTGACGGCGCTGGTTGGCATGGCGCTGGAGCGCACCGTGATCCGCTGGCTGTATGGCCGTCCGCTGGAGACGCTGCTGGCCACCTGGGGCATCAGTCTGATGCTGATGCAGGGCGTGCGGTCGCTCTTCGGCGCGCAGAACGTGGAGGTCGGCAATCCCAGCTGGATGTCGGGCGGCGTGACCGTGCTGGGCGGGCTGGTGCTGACGTACAACCGGATCGTCATCATCGGCTTCGCATTCTTTGTGGTCTTTCTGGTGTGGGCGCTCTTGAACCACACGCGGCTGGGCCTCTTTGTGCGCGCCATCACGCAGAACCGGCGGATGGCTGACTGCGTGGGCGTGCCGACCGGCCGCATCGACATGCTGGCCTTCGGCCTGGGCTCGGGCATCGCCGGGCTGGCGGGCGTGGCGCTCTCGCAGCTGGGCAACGTGGGGCCCGACCTGGGCCGCGGCTACATCGTGGACTCGTTCATGGTGGTGGTGCTGGGCGGCGTGGGCCAGCTGGCCGGCACGGTCATCGCCGCGCTGGGCCTGGGCGGCGTGAATAAATTCCTGGAGCCTTACGCGGGAGCTGTCATGGCCAAGATCACCATCCTGGTGCTCATCGTGCTGTTCGTCCAAAAGCGGCCGCAAGGCCTGTTCGCCCCCAAGGGCCGGAGCGTCGAATGAAACAGACCGCGCTGACCGACCTGAACCTGCTGGCGCGCCGCCCGCTCTTCTCGAGCCGGGTGTGGGCCGCGCTGGCTGCGGGTGTTGTCCTGCTGGCCCTCCTGCCGCTGATGAATCTGTGGTTTCCGCCGGGCCATACGCTGCACGTGTCGGCCTATGCCGTGGCGTTGCTGGGCAAGTTCATGTGCTACGCCATGGCGGCGCTGGCGCTGGACCTGGTGTGGGGCTATGCGGGCATTCTGTCGCTGGGTCATGGCCTGTTCTTCGCGCTGGGCGGCTATGCGCACGGCATGTACCTGATGCGCGCCATCGGCCGCGACGGCGTCTACCAGAGCGACCTGCCCGACTTCATGGTGTTCCTGGACTGGAAGACCTACCCCTGGTATTGGTCCTTCACCGAGCACTTCTGGTACGCGATGCTGCTGGTGGTGCTGGTGCCCGGCGTGCTGGCGTTCGTGTTCGGCTACTTTGCGTTCCGTTCGCGCATCAAGGGCGTGTACTTCTCGATCATCACGCAGGCGCTGACCTTTGCCGCGATGCTGCTGTTCTTTCGAAACGACACGGGATTTGGCGGCAACAACGGCTTTACCGACTTCAAGCGCATCCTGGGCTTTGACATCACCGCGCCGGGCACGCGCGCCACGCTTTACTGGGTGACGCTTGCCGCGCTGGCCGGCGCGCTGATCCTGGCGCGCGCGGTCACGCAAAGCAAGCTGGGGCGCGTGCTGACCGCCGTGCGCGACGCCGAGAGCCGCGTGCGGTTCATCGGCTACGACCCGCTGGGCTTCAAGCTGTTCGTGTGGACGCTGTCGGCCGTGCTGTGCGGCATCGCGGGCGCGCTGTACGTGCCGCAGGTGGGCATCATCAACCCGGGCGAAATGTCCACCGAGAACTCCATCGAAATGGTGATCTGGGTGGCCACGGGCGGACGCGGCACGCTGATCGGTCCCATCATCGGCGCGGGCGCCGTCAACGGACTGAAGACCTGGTTCACCAGCGTGCTGCCGGAATATTGGTTGTACGCGCTGGGTCTCATCTTCGTGCTGGTGACCCTGTTCCTGCCCACCGGCATCGTCGGTCTTGCCCGCCGCATCGCGGCCCGCATCCAGGAGAAGAAGGCATGACCACCACGCACACCGAATCGGCCATGCTGGACGGCGGCCCCAGCGGCGACGCCGGCTACGGCCGCGTCAGCCCCAAGGGCCTGGACACCAGCCACGGCGCGATCCTGTACCTGGAAGGCATCACGGTCAGCTTCGACGGCTTCAAGGCGCTGAACGACCTGACGCTGGACATCGGCGTGGGCGAGCTGCGCTGCATCATCGGTCCCAATGGCGCGGGCAAGACCACGATGATGGACGTGATCACCGGCAAGACCCGGCCCACGTCCGGCACGGCCTATTTTGGCCAGAGCATCGACCTGACCACGCTGAGCGAGGCGCAGATCGCGCACGCCGGCATCGGCCGCAAGTTCCAGCGCCCCACGGTGTTCGAGCAGCACACCGTGTTCGAGAACCTGGAGCTGGCCATGAAGACGGACAAGCGCGTGCGCCCCACCCTGTTCTCGCGGCTGACCAGCGAACAGGCCGACCGGATCGGCGAGACACTGGACCTGATCCGGCTGCGGCCCGAGGTCTGGCGCCCCGCGGGCCTGCTGTCGCACGGGCAGAAGCAGTGGCTGGAGATCGGCATGCTGCTGATGCAGGAACCGCAGCTGCTGCTGCTGGACGAACCCGTGGCGGGCATGACCGACGCCGAAACCGAACGCACCGGCGAACTCTTGAACGAACTGCGGGGCCGCCATTCCCTGATGGTGGTGGAACACGACATGGACTTCGTCAACCAGATCGCCGGCGACGGCAAGGTCACCGTGCTGCACGAAGGGTCCGTGCTGGCCGAGGGGCCGATGAGCCGCGTGCAGGCCGACCCGCGCGTGATCGAAGTCTATCTGGGGCGCTGAAAATGCTGGACGTAAGCACGATCGACCAATACTACGGCGGCAGCCACACCCTGCGCGGCGTGTCGCTGGCGGTGCGCCAAGGCGAATGCCTGGCGCTGCTGGGCCGCAATGGCGTGGGCAAGACGACACTGCTCAAGTGCGTGATGGGCGTGCTGCCCGTGGCGCGCGGCGGCATCACGTTCGACGGCGCCGACATTACCCGCCTGGCGCCGCACCAGCGCGCCGCGCGCGGCATGGCGTATGTGCCGCAGGGCCGCGACATCTTTGCGCGGCTGACGGTGGAAGAGAACATCCTGATGGGCATGGCGACCAAGCCCGCGGCCCGGGCCCGCCGCATCAAGGAAGAAATCTTCGAGCTGTTTCCCGTGCTGAAAAGCATGCTGTCGCGGCGGGGCGGCGACCTGTCGGGCGGGCAACAGCAGCAGCTGGCCATCGCGCGGGCGCTGGTGGCCGAGCCCAAGCTCATCATCCTGGACGAGCCCACGGAAGGCATCCAGCCATCCATCATCAAGGACATCGCGCGCGTTATCCACATGCTGCGCCAGCGCGGCGACATCGCGATCCTGCTGTGCGAACAGTATTTCGACTTCGCGCGCGAATTGGCCGACCAGTTCGTGGTGCTGTCGCGCGGCGAGGTGGTGGCCCGCGGCGGGCGCGACACGATCGACGGCGAGGACGTGCGGCGGCATCTATCGGTTTGAGGGGCGTCGCGGCGCTCATCGTTTGGCGCCGCGGATGGACTATGCTCCGGGTCTGCCAGTGCGCATTTGCATCACGCATTGGCATCGCGCATTGGCATTACGCAACACCCGAACAGGAGCTCTCATGTCCGACGTCACCATCTACCACAACCCCAAGTGCGGCACCTCGCGCAACACGCTGGGCCTGATCCGCAACGCAGGCATCGAGCCGCAGGTCGTGCTGTACCTGGAAACGCCGCCTTCGCGCGACACGCTCAAGGCGCTGTTCAAGCAGGCTGGCATCAGCGTGCGCGATGCGCTGCGCGAAAAGGGCACGCCGTATGCGGAACTGGGTCTGGACGACACGTCGCTGTCGGATGACGCGCTGCTCGATGCGATCGAACAGCATCCCATTCTTTTGAACCGCCCCTTCGTGTCGACGCCGCTGGGCGCCAAGCTGTGCCGGCCGTGCGAAGGGGTGTTGGACATTCTTCCGTCCCCGCAACAAGGCGCGTTCGCCAAGGAAAGCGGCGAGCCCGTCATCGACGCGCAAGGCAATCGCATCCAGAAGTAAAAACGGCCGCATCGAAGCGCTTTGCAAGGGATCTGACGGGTACGGTCATTACCATCGCGGCAACCGAATTATTACGCCGCGATGACGTGTCATGGACTTCCTGGAAAGCCTCAATCAGTCCCTTTTTCTTTCGATCAATGCCGACCCCGCCACGCCCGCGTGGCGGATCCACGCCGCTATGTTTTTGGCAAACAAGCTCATCCTGCTGGTTCCGGGCGTCATGGCCGCCGTGTGGCTGTGGGGCAGACAAGCCCAGCGCAGCCTGATGCTCAAGGCGCTGGCCAGCGTCGCCGTGGCCCTGGGGCTCAGCTACGTGTGCGGCGCGCTATGGCCGCATCCGCGTCCCTTCGTGATCGGCCTGGGCCACGTCTTCTTCGCCCACAAGCCCACATCGTCGTTCCCCAGCAATCACACGATCATCATCGCCGCCTTCGCCTTCGCGCTGATCCTGGACCGGCGCTGGGCGGGATGGGGCTGGCTCGCGTTGGCGGGCGCCTTGCTGGTGGGGACGTCGCGCGTGTATCTCGGTGTGCATTTCCCGCTGGATATCGTGGGCGGGATGCTGCTGGCGCCCCTGGCGGCGGCCATCACGGTGCCGGTGTGGCAACGCGCGGGCGAACCGCTGACGGGCGTGGCGCAGGTGGTGTACCGCAAGGTGCTGGCCCTGCCGATTGCGCGCGGATGGATCCGGGCGTAACGGGGGCCGCGACAGCCGTCGCGGCCCCCCTGCCGCTTAATTGATCGCGACCTTGGCTTCCTTGACCAGCTTCGCGTAATTGGTGGTGTCGGCGCCGATGCGCGCCTTCATTTCGGCGGGCGTGTCGCCGATCGGCACCGCGCCGATCTCGGCCATGCGCCGCGTGAAGTCCGGCGAATGGATGATCTTCACCATCTCGGCATTGAGCCGGTCTACCACGTCCTTGGGCGCCGCCGCGGGCGCCAGCACGCCGAACCACGTGCCCATGTTGAACGGCTTCAAGCCCGCCTCTTCCATTGTCGGCACGTCCGGCAGGGCGGCCGAACGCTGGTTGGTGGTCACGGCCAGCGCGCGCAGCTTGCCGCTCTGGATGTGCGCAAGTACCGGGGTGATGGTGTCGAACGACATGTCGATCTGTCCGCCCAGCAGGTCGGTCGTCAGCGGCCCGCTGCCCTTGTACGGCACATGCAACAGCTGCACGTTGCCCGCGCGCTCGAATTGCGCGCCGATCAGGTGCTGGCCCGTGCCCATGCCGTTGGACCCGTAGGTCAGCTTGCCGGGCGAGGCCTGCGCCAGCTTCAGCAGCGAAGCCACGTCCTTGGCCGGCAGTTTGGGATTGACGACCAGCACATTCGGCACGAGCGCCACGGTGGTGACCGGTGCGAAGTCCTTCTGGAAGTCGTAGTTCAGGTTCTTGTACACGCTGGTGGCGATGGTGTGATGCACCGCGCCCATCAGCAGCGTGTAGCCGTCCGGCGCGGCCTTGGCCACGTAGTCGGCGCCCAGCGTCGACCCCGCCCCCGGCTTGTTCTCCACCACCACCGGCTGACCCAGACTTTTGGCTAGCTCCTGCCCCAGTGCGCGCGCCAGCACATCCGTCGTGCCGCCGGCCGGAAACGGCACGACGAGGTTCACCGGGCGCGTCGGATAGGACTGCGCCTGCGCGCCGCCCGCGAATGAAACGCCGATCAGGCAGGCGAACGCCAAGGCGCGCGCCGTCATCGCTTTCTTTTGCATGAGTTGTCTCCTGACTACGAATGAGCTTCGCTTGTTGTTGTGTTGCCCGGTGCGGGCGTCGGATCTGATGTCCTCGTACCTGCACCCGGAATCCCGCTACGCCGCCTTGGCCTGTGCCGATTCGGACAGCTTTTTGCAGACCGCCTTGGTCACCTGCTCGGTCGTCGCGCGGCCGCCCAGGTCGCCGGTGTGCAGCGCGGGATCGGCGGTGACGCTTTCGATGGCCTGCATCAGCCGTGCAGCCGCTTCGGTTTCGCCCAGGTGCTCCAGCAGCATCACCACCGACCAGAAGGTTCCGACCGGATTGGCCAGGCCCTTGCCCATGATGTCGAAGGCCGAGCCGTGGATGGGTTCGAACATGGACGGATAGCGGCGTTCGGGATCGATGTTGCCGGTGGGCGCGATGCCCAGGCTGCCGGCCAGCGCCGCCGCCAGGTCGCTCAGGATGTCGGCGTGCAGGTTGGTGGCAACGATGGTGTCCAGCGACGCAGGTCGGTTGACCATGCGCGCGGTGGCCGCATCGACCAGCTCCTTGTCCCAGGTCACGTCCGGAAACTCGCGGCTGACCTGCACGGCGATCTCGTCCCACATCACCATGGCATGGCGCTGCGCATTGGACTTGGTGACGACGGTCAACAGCTTGCGCGGCCGCGACTGCGCCAGCTTGAACGCAAAGCGCAGGATGCGCTCGACGCCGGCGCGCGTCATGATCGATACGTCGGTCGCGGCCTCGATGGGATGGCCCTGATGCACGCGGCCGCCCACGCCGGAGTATTCGCCTTCGGAGTTCTCGCGCACGATCACCCAGTTCAGCTGTTCGGGCGTGCAGCGCTTGAGCGGCGCGTCGATGCCCGGCAGGATGCGCGTGGGACGCACGTTCGCGTACTGATCAAAGCCCTGGCAGATCTTCAGGCGCAGGCCCCACAGCGTGATGTGATCGGCGATGTCCGGGTCGCCCGCCGAACCGAACAGGATCGCGTCCTTGTCGCGCAGCGCGTCCAGCCCGTCGGCCGGCATCATGACGCCATGCTTGCGGTAATAGTCCCCGCCCCAGTCGAAATCCTGGAACTCGAAACGCAGCCCGCCCTGGGCCGCCAGTTCCTGCATGACGCGCTGCCCGGCGGGAATCACTTCCTTGCCGATGCCGTCGCCGGGGATGGTTGCAATGCGATAGGTCTTCATGGTGCCAGCGCTCCGTGCGGGGTGAATGCTGCTGGCACTTTACCGAGCGCGGCGCGTGGCGCACGCGCCCAGATTCACAACATTTTCAACCTGAAGTTGAAAGTGCCCACGCGGCCGCGGCCGACGGTTGCGCGCTGCGCCAGCCGGCCTCGTGCGCCAGCAGCCAGCGCTTGCGGGCCAGGCCGCCGCCGTACCCGGTCAGCGCGGCGTTGGCACCGATCACGCGGTGGCACGGAATCACGATGCCCACCGGATTGGCGCCATTGGCCAGCCCGACCGCGCGCACCGCCGTGGGCCGCGCGATCCGCGCCGCAAGCGTGCCGTAGCTGATGGTGCAGCCGCCGTCGATGCCGCGCAGCGCGCGCCAGACCTGCTGCTGGAACGGCGTGCCGCCAAAGGCGACCGGAAGCGCCGAGATGGCGTCCACATCGCCGTCGAAATACGCTTGCAGCGCGCGGCTAGCCTGCGAGGGCTGCGCGGCGCTCTGCAGTTGCACCGCGCCCCGGCCATACTGGCGCTGCAACAGCAGGTGCATGCGGGACTCGTAGTCTTCCCAGTCCACAGCGCGCAGGTGGTCCTGCGCATCCGTCAGCACGAGCATCCGGCCGATGGGCGTGGACACGCGTTCGAGCAGAAAGGTGTGTACCGGCATGATGCCGCTCCGCAAAGGTGTGCAAGCCGCCAATATAGACCTGCCGCCAGACCGTGCGCTGGCGGTTTTCGGACAGCTGTGTGACATTCACATCCCCGTCCGAAATCCGCTAGATCTTGTCCGCCCGGCGGCGTTAGCATCGCCTCATGAACCTGAACCACGATGCCTGCTACAGCGCCATACAGGTGCGTGACGCCCGCTACGACGGCCGCTTCTTCACGGCCGTGAAAACCACGCGCATCTACTGCCGGCCGGTCTGTCCGGCGCGCACGCCCCTGTCCAAGAACGTCACGTTCTTCTCGACCGCCGCGGCCGCGCAAGAGGCGGGTTTCCACCCGTGCCTGCGGTGCCGTCCGGAAACGGCGCCCGAACTGGGCCCTGGCCAGGAACTGCCGGCCAGCGTGACGCGCGCGCTGCAGCGCATCGAACTGGGCGCGCTGGACGAGGCCGGCGTCGACGTGCTGGCGCAGCGCCTTGGCATCGGCGAACGGCAGTTGCGCCGCCAATTCCGCCAGCATCTGGGGGCCTCGCCCGTCGCATTCGCACAGACGCGCCGCGTGCTGCTGGCCAAGCAGCTCATCCACGAAACGCAACTTCCCATGGCCGAGATCGCGTTCGCCGCCGGCTTCGGCAGCATCCGCCGCTTCAACGAGGTGTTCCTGGACCTGTTCGGCCGCGCACCCGGCGAATTGCGGCGTTCAGGCAAGCCGGAAGTGCCCGCGGGTCGGGACGGAGAAATCAAGCTGTTGCTGCGTTATCGCCCGCCCTACGACTGGGAAGCCATGCTGGCCTTCCTGCGGCTGCGCGCCATCCCGGGGGTGGAATCCGTGACCAGCGACACCTATGCGCGCACCATCAGCCTGGACGGCGCGCAGGGCACGGTCACGGTCCGGCCGGGCGCCGGCGACGCACTGCACGTGACGGTGCGCTTTCCCCGCCTGCAATCGCTGCCCGCGATCATTGCGCGCCTGCGCCGCGTCTTTGATCTGGCCAGCGACCCCACGGCCATTGCCGCGCAGTTTGCCGCCGATCCGGTCATGACGGGGCTGATGCAGGCGCGGCCGGGCTTGCGCGTGCCGGGCGCGTGGGACGGGTTTGAACTCGCCATGCGCGCGGTGCTGGGCCAACAGATCACGGTGGCCGCGGCCATCCGGCTGGCCGGCAAGCTGGTGGCGGCGCACGGCGCGCCGCTGACGCAACCGGACGGTGCGCTGACCCATGTGTTCCCCGAGCCCGCAACGGTGGCCGCCGCCGAGCTGGCATCGCTGGGCATGCCGCGCAGCCGCGCGGCGACGTTGTCGGCGGTGGCCGCAGCCGCCGTCGCGGACCCGCATCTCTTTGACGCCGCCGTCGATCTGGAAAACGCGGTGCGGCGGCTGCGCACGATACGCGGCGTGGGGGAATGGACGGCGCAGTACATCGCGCTACGGCAACTGCGCGAACCGGATGCGTTTCCGCATGCGGACATCGGCCTGATCCGCGCGCTGGAAAAGCTGGAATCCCGGCCCTACACGCCCGCACAGCTGCTGGCGCGGTCCGAGGCCTGGCGGCCATGGCGCGCCTATGCGGCGCAGCACCTTTGGACGGCCTGACCAGCGCTCGGGCGGCCGGCCTTCACCAACGACCCTCCGAGCCTTCGCCAAAATACGCCACCAGAAAGTCCACAAACACGCGCACCTTGGCGGACAGGTGATGGCGTTCGGGGAACACCGCGTAGATGTCCGCCTGCGGCAGCGCATAGTCTTCCAGCACCTGCACCAGCCGGCCGCTGCGCAGGTAGCGGGCCAGATCCCATTCGGCGCGTTGCAGGATGCCCAGGCCCGCCAGCCCCCAGGTCAGCGTGACCTCGCCGTCGTTGCTGCTGAGATTGCCGCGCACCTTCACGGTTTCGCTACGCCGGCCGCGGGTGAACCGCCACAGGCCATAGGCCGCCTCGTTCTGGCGCAGCACGATGCACTGATGCCGCGCCAAGTCGTGCGGCGTGGCCGGCGTGCCGTGCTTTTTCAGATAGCCGGGCGACGCGCAGACCAGGCGGCGGTTGGGCGCAATCTTGCGCGCGATCAGGCTGGTGTCGGGTAGATCGCCGAAGCGCACGGCGACGTCGAAGGCCTCGCGCACGAAGTCGGCGGGCCGGTCGGTCAGCTGCAATTGCAGCGAGACCTCGGGGTACTTCTGCGCGAATTCCGCGATGGCGGGCGCGATGTAGCTGCGCCCGAAACCGAGCGGCGCATTGACCTTGAGCAGCCCGCGCGGCGCGGCCTGCCGGCTGGCGATGAGCGCATCCAGATCGTCGATTTCACCCAGGATGCGGCGGGCGTTTTCCAGGTAGACCTCGCCCTCTGCGGTAAGGCTCAGGCGCCGCGTGCTGCGGTTGAACAGCCGCACGCCCAGCCGCGCCTCGATCTGCGCGAGGCGCTTGCTGACCGCGGCGGGCGTGACGTCAAGCTCGCGCGCCGCGGCCGACATGCCACCCGCGCGCGCAAGTTCCACGACAAGAAGCAGCTCGCCGGAATGGCCCATCGGCGTGGACCGGCCGCTCAGTCGCGGAAGTTCTCGAACTGCAGCGGCAGGTCGACGTCGGTCTTTTTCAGCAGCGCGATGGCGGTCTGCAGGTCGTCGCGCTTCTTGCCGGAGATGCGCAGCTTGTCGCCGTTGATCTGCGATTCGACCTTGAGCTTGGCGTTCTTGATGGCAGCGATGAGCTTCTTGGCCACGGGCTGCTCGATGCCCTGCTTGATCGTGACCTTCTGGCGGGCGCCGCCCAGGTTTTCGAGCGGGTCGGCCACATCCAGGCAGCGCACGTCGATGCCGCGCGCAGACAGGCGGCCGCGCAGGATGTCCAGCATCTGCTTGAGCTGGAACGCGCTGGACGCGACCTGGGTCACGACGAAGCCTTCGAGTTCGAACTTGGCGTCCGTGCCCTTGAAATCGAAGCGCGTGGCCAGTTCGCGGTTGGCCTGGTCGACGGCGTTGGCCAGTTCGTGTTTGTCGACTTCGGAGACGACGTCAAAAGTAGGCATGACACGGGATCCTGTGAAAATTGGCGGAAAAATGCAATGCCCGCCATTTTACCGGCCTCGCGCGCGGCGTCACGCCGTCATGCCATCACCACCAGCAGGCGCTCGGGTTGCAAGGGATGCGGCATGACGTGGGCGTCGATACCGTAGGCCAGGAACAGGTTCCGCGGGGTCAGCACCTGCGCCGGCGTGCCCGCCGCAATGGCGCGGCCGCCGCACAGCAGCAACAGGCGGTCGCACCAGCGCGCCGCCAGATTCATGTCGTGCAGGATCACCAGTACCCCCGTATCGCCATCGTGGGCCAGACCCGCCGCCACGCGCAGTAGATCGCCCTGGTGCTTGGGGTCCAGGCTGGCGGTGGGCTCGTCCAGCAGCAGATAGCGCGGTTCGCCCTGCCCGCGCGCCGCCTTGCACTGCACCAGCACCCGGGCGAATTGCACGCGCTGCTGCTCGCCGCCGGACAGCTCGGGGTAACGGCGCGCGCACAGATGCGCCACGTCGGCCCAGCCCAGCGCCTGCTCCACCAGCGCGTCCACCTGCGCGGGCGACAGCTCCGGAAACGGATAGGCGCCCATCCCCACCACCTCGCGTACGTCCAGATCGAAACTGAGCCCGGGCTTTTGCGGCAGCACCGCGCGCAAGCGGGCCTGCT
Source organism: Achromobacter mucicolens (assembly GCF_029866465.1). Lineage (NCBI taxonomy): Bacteria > Pseudomonadati > Pseudomonadota > Betaproteobacteria > Burkholderiales > Alcaligenaceae > Achromobacter > Achromobacter mucicolens. The sequence goes on from NZ_CP123364.1 coordinate 4,346,499, forward strand.
GGCGGTGCGCCAGCCGCCGCACGTCGGCATCGCCCAGCCGGACCGTGCCCGAATCGGGCGCCAGTTCGGACGACATTGCCCCCAGCAGCGTCGACTTGCCCGCGCCGTTGGCGCCCAGCAGGCCCACCACTTCGCCGGGCCGCACCGCCAGCGACACCTTGTCCAGGATGCGGCTGGCCCCGCGCGTCAGCACCAACTCATCGGCCGCGAGCATCATCCATGCCTCCGGCCGCGCGCCAGCAGCCACAAGAAAAAGGGTCCGCCCACCAGGCTGGTCACCAGTCCGATCGGCAGCTCGGCCGGCACGACGGCCACGCGCGCCAGCCAATCAGCCAGCGTCAACGCCAGCGCGCCGCCCAGCACGCACGCGGGCAGCAGCCAGCGGTGGTTGGCGCCCAGCGTCATGCGCACCAGATGCGGCACGACCAGGCCCACGAAGCCGATGCCGCCGGTTGCGGCCACCAGCGGGCCCACGATCAGCGCGCACGCCAGCACCAGTTGCGCCCTGACCCGCTTGAGCGCATAGCCCAGGTGCTGCGCCTCACGTTCGCCCAGCAGCAACGCGTTCATCACCCGCCACTGGCGCATCAGCCACCAGGACATCGCCAGCACCCACGGCCCAAGAAAGGCCAGCAGCGTCCAGTTGGCGCCGGCCAGGCTGCCCATGGTCCAGAACGTGAGGTCGCGCAGTTGCGCGTCATTGGCCACGAACGTGAAGAGGCCGATCATCGCGCCCGCCACCGCGTTGATGGCGATGCCCGCCAGCAGCAGTCCCGCCATGCCGGGCACGCGCCGACCCAGCGTGTACGCGCAGAAGGTGGCGAGCAGACTGCCCGCAAAGGCCGCCGGCGCCAGCACCCAGAAGCCGCCCGCGGTCAGCACGATCGCGGCCACCGCGCCCAGCGATCCGCCCGCCGAAATGCCGATGAGGCCGGGCTCGGCCAGCGGATTGCGAAAGAGCGCCTGCATCGCCGCGCCTGAAATGGCCAGCGCGGCGCCCGCCACCATGGCAAACAGCACCCGCGGCAGCCGGATGTCGATCAGGACATTGCGCCACAGCGCATCGTCCGGCGCGGGATTGCCAAACAGCAGCGCGGGCATGTCGCGCAGCGGAATCTGCACTGCGCCGCTGGCGCTGGCGGCCAGTGCCACCCCCAACAGCACGGCGCCCAGCACGGCCAGCGCCAGCGGTGCCGAGACACGCCTTGCGCTAGCGCCCCATGACACCGGCCGCCTCCCGCTTGAGTTCGGTCAGCGCCAGCGGCAGGCGCGGGCCCATGCCCAAGAGGAGCAGGTCGTCCATGACGATCACGCGCTTGCGCGCCGCGGCGGGCGTGGAAGCCAGGCCGGGCAGCGCCAGCAGCTTATCCACACCGCCGGACGCTTCCAGCGACGTCCGCGTCACCACGATGATCTCCGGCGCCAGCGCGCTGACGGCCTCGGCCGAGAGCGGCTTGTAGCCGTGCTGGTCCTTGAGCACATTGGCCAGGCCCGCCATCGTCATGACCTCGTTGGCCGCCGTGCCGCCCCCGGCGCCTTGCAGCGTGCCCGTGCGGTTGATGACCAGGATCGCGCGGGCGCCGGTAGCCGGAATCGCCTCGACCGCCTTCAGGTCGCGCGTGATCTCGGTCACCAGCGCGTCGCCGGCCGGGGCCACGTCCAGCGCCTCGGCGATGTTGCGGATGCGGGCCTTCAGCGAGTCCACAGACGGCGCGTCCGGCACCGTGACGATGCGCACGCCGACGTCGCCCAGACGCTTGAGCGCATCGGGCGGGCCGGCCTGCTCGGACGCAAGGACCAGATCCGGCTTGAGCGCCAGCACGCCTTCCACCGGCACCGCGCGGTAATAGCCGACGCGCGGCAGCTTGGTCGCGGCCTCGGGGTACAGGCTGGACAGATCGTCCCCCACCAGCTTGCCGCCCTGCCCGAGCTGATACACGATCTCGGTCACACTGCCGCCCAGCGTCACCACCCGCGTCGCCACCCGTTCGGGCGGCGCCGCGTGCGCGCCCGCCGCCAGTAACCAGGCCGCCACTGCCAACCATTTCTTCATCGCTTTCGTTTCCTTATGCGCTCGGGGCTCAGGCGGCCAGCGGCGCGCTGCACAGGCTGACCATCAGTTCGCGCCATTGCGGGATTTCCGGCTGGCCGGGCTTGCGTTCGCCAAAGAACTGCACGATCAGGTCGCCCGTGCTGGCATACACCTCCAGCGAGGTGACCCAACCGTCCGTCGTGGGCTTGTTGACCACCCACGCCGAGGCGATCGCGGTGGTGTCCAGGTGCAGGTTGAACCTGGGATCCAGCACGTTGAACCACGGCCCCGTGCGGTGCAGCGACTGCACCGGTCCGGAATGGATCTGGATCATGCCGCGGTTGCCCACGAAGCACATGATGCGCAGGCCCGATTCCGAGGCGGCCTGCAGCATGCGCTCGACGGCATCGGCCGGCACCGGCTGCGCCAGGTCTTCACCCGCCGCCGACAGCGCCGCCAGGCGCGACACCTTGAACTTGCGCAGGAGCGGGAAGAACTCGTGCGTGTCCTTCATGGCCAGCCAGGCCTCGCGCCACGCTTGGGCGTCCTCGACCTGCGCGGCGTCCGAAGGCGGCGCGTAGGTTTCCGTGACGGGCCACTGCGCCTGGCCCGCAAATCGCGCAACCAGCGCGTCCCACGCGGCGGCATCCGTGCCGTCGGTGCGGTAGACCTTGTGCACCGCCACGCCCGCGCCGTCGAAGAACTGCAGGCTGCGGCGGCCGTCCTGCTCGACCGACCAGGCCGACTTCCAGGCGGTAAAGAAAACGCGCAGGTCGATGTCCGGCCCCAGCACCAGGCCTACCGGACCGTCGGCCTGGATGTCCTCATACCGGCCGTGGCGCTCGTGCACACACCAGTCGTTGCGCGTCAGCGCCATGACCTCGCCCAGCGTGCCCAGCTCGCGGAAGATCTCCTGCGGCGTGCCAATGAGCGCCGTCGCCTGCACGCCGCCACAGCCCGCGGCCACCCATTCGGCCTCGGACACGCCCAGGGCTTGCGCCAGATTGCGGGCGCGCAGCCCGGGTTGCGAGGCGGCGAGCGCCTCGTTGCGAGCGCGCAGTGCTTGCGCGCGGGTGGTGAAATCGGTAGTCGTCATCGTAGGCCCTCCGGCCAGTGCAAAACACATTGCTGAAAACCGCCGCCGGATCCGGTCAGCGCCGAATGGCGGCGGACCGAACTCAATATTGATACGTCAGCGAAACGCGCACGCTGCGTCCCGGTTCCGTGTACCAGTCCACCGGGCGCGGAATCGCGGTGGCGCCGGCGGTCGGCACGTTGATGGCCTCCCAGTACTTCTTGTCGAACAGGTTGAAAACGCCCGCCTGCACCTGCAAGCCCTTCACCGCGGCCGGACGCCAGTAGCCCATCAGGTCGACCACGCCGTAGCCCGGCGCCTTGAAGTCGGGATTGGGCGCGTCGGCCGACGCCTCGGGGTACTCGACCTTGTTGCGCTGCATCGCCGTGGTCAGCATGGCGTCCACGCCCCACACGTCGCGGCCATACCCCAAGCCCAGCACCGCCTTCAGCGGCGCCACGGAATTCAGGTACTGCCCCGTGCCCTCGTCCTTGCCCACTGCCCACGCCAGCGAACCCCACGTGCGCCAGCCCGGCGCGAACTTCCAGTGCGCGCTTGCCTCGGCGCCGTAGATGCGGACCTTGGCGCGGTTGACGTTGCCCGTCACACCCAGCGGATACTGGCCTGCCCAGCCCGCCTGCCACTGCGGCGAACTGGCGTTCAGCGGCACATCGCCATCGATGAAGTTCTGATAGCGATTATCAAAGAACGATACTGCACCGCCCAGGTCGTCGGAACCGAGCTTGGCGCCCAACTCCCAGCCCTTGCTGGTCTCCGGTTTCAGGTACGGATTGCCCACGCGCAGATAGGTGCCCGGGCCGCCATAGTTGGTGTAGAGCTGCGTGGCGCTGGGCGCCTTGAAGCCGTAGGCGTACTGCGCATAGAGGCTGAGCTGCTCGGCCGCCCGCCAGGTGCCCAGCAGCTTGGGCGAGAAGCGGCTGCCGCTGTTGCTGGGCGGCAGCGCGCCCGCGTTGGGATTGCTTTCGTAGCCGGCCGTGGACTGCGGCCGTTGCTCGTAATGGTCATAGCGCAAGGCGGGTGCCAGCGTGTAGCGCCCGTCGGCAAAGCTGAACTCGTCCTGCACCCACAGCGCCCACTGGTCGCCCTTGGACTGCGGCACGTCGGCCTGGTTGGTGTGCAGCATGTCGCACGCACGCGGACCGAACGGCGCGGATGTGCCCGGACGAATCACCGGGCAATTGTCATAGCCGCTGGAGTTCTGCTCGGTCTTGTTGCCGTACCACTCGCCGCCGAACGACCACAGTTGCGACACCGACGCGCCCGCGATGCGCTTGGTCAATTCCGTGCTGGCGCCAAAGAGCGTCTGCTGGATCGAGTTGCTGCGGCCATACGGCCCGTTGGGAAAGCCGTAGCGGAACGGATCGCCCGGAATAATGCGAGCACGCGCGTCGACGCCGCGGATGCCGGTGAGCGAGTTGTCCAGGCGCACGCGCTGCCAGTACACGACGGCGTGGGCCGTGTCGATGAGGCCGCCCGAGTCCGGCGCCGTGTACGTGTAGTCGAACGACACCCGCTCGCGTTCGGTTTCCTTGCGCGTGCTGTTTTCGCCGATGAGGTAGCTGGTGCCGGGGCCTTGCTCCCACAGGTTGTCGATGTCGGCATTGCGCTTGAAGTATTCGCCCGTCAGGCCGAACAGATGCGCGCCGTCCACCCGTTGCTGCAGCTTCATCAGGAAGCTGCGCTGGTCGTAATCTTCGGGGCTGGGCTCGCTGCGGGTGGCGCCGTAGCCGCCGACGTCGCCCCGGTTATCCAGCTCGTGACCGTTGCGCACACCCGCCTGCACCAGCCAGAACGTGTTGCTGTGGATCTGCCCGGCCAGCGCGGCGTTGGCGCCCCAGCTGTTGTCCGCGGAGTCGAAGTCGGTCTTGGCCAGCGCGCCGAAGGTTTTGCCGCCGCTCAGCAAGTCCGCGGGGTTCAGCGTGTGCAGGTCGGCGATGCCCGAGATGGCGCCGGAGCCGCCGCCGGTCGCGTCCGCGCCGCGCACGATGTCCAGGCGCGACAGGCTGTTGAAGTCCACGGCCTCCAGGCCGCCCTTCACGCCGCGCGCGCCGTCGTCCAGCCACGGCAGGCGGATGCCGTCCACGCGGGTCAGCACGCGGTCCTGGTCCAGACCGCGGATGTTGATGCTGTTGGTCGTGCGATTGAAGTTCACGCCCGGTTCGGCGCGCCGGCCCAGGTCGGTCCAGTTCCGGATCTGCAGATCGTCCATGCGGCGGCGGTCGGTGCTGGTGTCCCAGGCCGGCGTGACGACGGCGGCCTCGCCGTCGATCCGCACCGGCGCAAGCTGCGTCACGCCGCCCTGCGGCAGCGCTTGCAACACGAAGACGCCCGCGCTGCGTTCCTGCACGCCCAATCCGCTGCCTGCCAGCAGACGCGAAAACCCCTCATGCACGGAATAGGCCCCCTGCAATCCCGCAGTGCGCCGTTGCCCCACCAGCGCCGCGTCGAACAGCACGGTCACGCCGGCGCTGTCCGCAAAACGCGGCAACGCATCCGCCAGCGCCCCGGCCGGGATGCTGTAGCCGCGCATGCCGGCCTGCGCCGCCGCGGCCCCCTGCGCCTGCGCGGCGGACATCGGCAGCATCGCGGCGGATGCCGCGCACAAGGCCAGCGCCGCGTGCACGGCGGCGGTCAGACGGGTCAGCCGGCATTGCGCGCCTCGGGCTGAACGGGAGCCGCTTGCGCGGCCGGCGGGGTAGTAAGCCATGGTCGTCCTTTCGATCCAACAGGTATCGGCATCTGTGTGCCCATACAGACCATGACCCTCGTGAATTCAAAACCGGACAACAATGTGCGAAAAAATTTCGGTGCGCTGAAAATCGCGCCCGCCAACACGACCCGCGAGCGGCCTGTCATGTCTTCGCCCGGCCTCATGCCGCGGCGTCGCGCGGCAGGATCGTCACCCAATACGGCGTGCGGTAACGCACCTGCACGGGCAGGGTCGCGGGGAGCGCAGCGAGCACCGCATCGGTGTCGTGCAATTGGAAGGCGCCAGAAATGCGCAGGTGCGCGATGTCGGGATCGCAGCGCACGATGCCCTGGCGGTAGCGGCCCAGTTCGGCCGCAAAGGCATCCAGCCGCAGCGCGCTGGCGTACAGCACGCCGCGCAGCCAGTCGCTGGCGTGCGGGTCCGCGGGCGTGGCCACGGCCACGGACCCGGGCGACAGCTGGCTCTGCTCGCCGGCCGACACGTCGACGTAATGCCCTGGCTGCCCGCTGCTGGCGACGCGCACGCGCCCTTCCTGCACGCTGAGCTGACAGCGTCCACCCTCCTGGCGCACGCAAAAGCGCGAGGCCTGGGCTTCGATATCGCCCAGCCGCGTGCGCACGATGAACGGGCGCGGATGGCTGGCGGGATCGGCCACCGCGTGCACGGCGATCTCGCCGCCGCGCAAGCGCAATAGCCGCGTCGCGTCGTCGAACAGCACGTCGACGGCGCTGGAGGTGTTCAGGTGCAGCGTCGACCCGTCGGCCAGCATCACGTCGCGCCGCTCGCCCGCGGCGCTGCGGTAGTCCGCGCGCCAGTCCAGGGGATCGGCCCGCCATGCGGCCCAGCCTGCCGGCCCCGCCACGATCAGGGCGACCAGCGTCTTGACGGCGGCGCGGCGGGACTTCAGATCCGGGCGATTCAGCGCCGCCATGCCCAGCGCCGACGGAATCAGCCCGAAGCGCGCATTCACGCGTTGCGCCCGCTCCCAGGCATGTTCGTGCTCGGCCTTGCTGGCGCGCCATTGGGCGCAGGCATGGACGTCGGCGTCCGTGGCGCGTTCCGAGCTCAGGCGCAACAGCCAGCGCGCGGCCTCGCGCGCGACGTTGCGCTCGACGGCGGGCAGCTCGCCCGCCGGATCGGCCTGCGCGCTCACATCACCGCCATGATGCATTGCTCAAGCCCCTTGGTGATGTAGCGGTGCACGGTGCGTAGCGACACATCGAGCCGGCTGGCGATCTCGGCGTGGCTCAGCCCCTCCAGTTGCGCCATCAGGAACGCCTGGCGAGCGGGCAGCGACAGGCCGGCCAGCATTTCTTCGATCTCCTGCAGCGTTTCCAGGATGATGAGACGCTGCTCCGCGGACGGCGCCAGCGCCTCGGGCATCAGCGCCAACGCCTCCATGTACGCCTGCTCTACCGAGCGGCGGCGATGGTGGTTCAGCAGCAGGCGCTTGGCGATGGTGGTCAGGTAGGCGCGGGGTTCACGCAGCGCATCCAGTTCGTGCCGGTGGCGCAACACGCGCACGAACGTGTCCTGCGCAAGATCGGCGGCATCGAAGCTGTTGCCCAGTTTGGCGCGCAGCCAGCCATGCAGCCATCCGTGATGGGCGCGGTACAGCAGGTTGACGGCGTCGCCCGAGGCGAGCACGGAATTCGGCACGGATGGCTCCCTGACTCACAACTGCAAAAATCACAACTACAAATAGAAATCAATCTCATTCTAAATGCAAAACCATGATCCAGGTCAAGTCCGCGCGCCGGCTTCGCGCCATATATCATCCCAACCACACGCGCCGCCTTCCGTGGCGCCGCTTTCTACAGGCTGATCCCCATGCTCTACGCCGTCCTGCAATTCGTCCACGTCATGGCCGTGATCCTTTGGGTGGGCGGCATGCTCTTTGCCCACTGTTTTCTGCGGCCGGCGGCCGCCAAGCTGGAGCCTCCCGTGCGGTTGCCGCTCATGGCGTCGGTGCTGGGGCCGTTTCTGAACGCCGTGCTGGGAGCCATTGTTCTGATTCTGGTGACGGGCGCCTGGATGATCGGCGCGTCGGCCAGCCAGGCCGCCCAGACCGGCGGCGCGTTCTTCATGCCCCGGAACTGGACGCTGATGGCCAGCGGCGGCATCGTGATGATCGCGATCTTCGGCCATATCCGCTTCGCGCTGTACAAGCGGCTGGCCGCGGCCGTGGCGGCGTCCGACTGGCCGGCGGGCGGCCGGGCGATGGCCGGCATCCGGCGCTGGGTGGGCGTGAACCTGCTGCTGGGCATCGCCATCGTGGGCGTCATGTTCCTGGGCTAGCGAAGGGGCGCGCCGCCCCCGGACCGATCGGACAATTGCCGGTTGCCATCGGAAATCTTGGCCTTGGTGCAATACGCCGTACATCCCCGTTGGCCACACTGCGGATGACTCTCGCGGGTCACGTCCACAACAACAGGGAGCACCCATGATCAAACGTGCATTGCATCTGGCCGCCATCGGCCTTCTCGCCACCACCGGCGCCGCCCACGCCGAGCCCATCGACAACAGCGCCCTCGCCCAACCCGGGTTCCGCGCGCACCAGGCCACCTACGGCGTGGTTTACCGCCTGCCGGCCGAGGTCAACGCCATCCTGGACGCCAAGGTCAACGGCACCCTCAAGCAGGACCTCATCGCGCTCGGCCTGAAGACCGAGGCCGACACGCCCAACCTGCCGCACGTGACCGTGGTCCACATCCATAACGCCGATCCGCAGACGCCCGCGCGCATGCTCAAGGCGCTGCCCAAGCCGCCCGGACCGCTGCCCGTGACCCTGAAGACCTTCTATCCCACCGAGGCCGCCAAGGGCGCGGGCCATCCGTGGTGGCTGGACCTGGGCGTGGTCAAGAGCGGCCAGGGCTTCGAGGACATGATGCGCTACAACACCGTGGCCACCGCCGCCCTTGCTCCCCTGCGCGACGGCCCGCTGCCGCGCGTGACGGGCCCGGTCTACGCCAAGATGAGCGACGCCGGCAAGGAGCTGGTCAAGACGCTGGGCGTAAGCGGCGTGAACACCGTGCAGGACGGCAAGGAAGTGCGCGCGCACAACCCGCACACCACGCTGGTCTACAGCATGACGCCCTACGACGCGCGCCTGCAGGAAGCCATGAAGGCCGAATCGGACAAGTTCAACGCCGTGCTGCCCGACGGCATCCAGACCACGTTCAAGGACGTCTCGATCGTGGAGATCGGCTTTGCCGGCAACGTCTTGCGTGAGATCTACCGCGTCAGCCTGGAGGACGGGTCGGTGCTGGACGTCGCGTCGGGCAAGCCGGTCCGCAACTAAGGCCGCGCAGGTAGGGCTGGCAAACGGCGTTGAAGGTCGGGGACGATCCGCGGCGGACTGTCCCCGCCTGCTGCCATTTCGTGGCAGTATTGCGCCGTCCGCCCCGCGCCCGCCCCCATGTCCCGCACTGAACGCCTCCTGGACCTGCTCCAGACCCTGCGCCGCCACCGCCTGCCCGTCAGCGGCCATCGGCTTGCGGCCGAAATGGGCGTCAGCCTGCGCACGCTGTATCGCGACATCGCCACCCTGCAATGCCAGGGCGCCGAGATCGAGGGAGAACCCGGCGTGGGCTACGTGCTGCGGCCCGGCTTCATGCTGCCGCCGCTGATGTTCAGTACCGAAGAGATCGAGGCGCTGGTGCTGGGCACGCGCTGGGTGGCCCGCCGCTCGGACGAGCGCCTGGGGCTGGCCGCCAGCAATGCGCTGGCCAAGATCGGCGCGGTGCTGCCGCAGGAATTGCGCGACGAGCTCGACGCCATCCCGCTGCTGGTCGCGCCCAGCGCCGTGGCTGTCACGGATCGCGTGGACGTGTCGCTGATCCGCCAGGCGATCCGCGGCGAACAGAAGCTGGAAATCACGTACCGCGATGACAAGGGAGCGGATTCCAACCGCATCATCTGGCCGTTCGCGCTGGGCTTTTTCGACAGCGTGCGGCTGGTGATGGCCTGGTGCGAATTGCGCGGGGACTTCCGGCATTTCCGCACCGACCGCATCGCGACGCTGACAGTTGCGGGCAGATATCCCAGGCGCCGCCACATCCTGCTCAAGGAGTGGCGCGCGCTCGACCACGAGGCCCGCAAGACTTGATATCGACTACTGCCAAAATCTGACAGTACCCCTGCCTATCATGAGCGCATCACCCCCCTGGAGCGCATCATGTCAGACACCAATTTCGTCATTCTGTATGTGGAAAAGGCGCAGGCCAGCGCCGCCTTCTACAGCGCGCTGCTGCAGCGCCCGCCCGTCGAATCCTCGCCCACGTTCGCGCTGTTTGCGCTCGATTCCGGACTGATGCTGGGATTGTGGTCGCGCTACACCGTGGCGCCCCCGGCGGCCGGGCGCGGCGGCGCGTCCGAACTGGCATTCACCGTGGCGGATGCCGACGCGGTCAACCAGCGTCATGTGGACTGGAGCCTGCGCGGCCTGCCCATCCTGCAGGCGCCTACCGACATGGACTTTGGCCGCACCTTTGTGGCGTTGGATCCCGACGGCCACCGCCTGCGGGTATTCGCCCCCGCGCCGGAACCGGACGCCGTCCAGACAGCGCGTGCGGTGGCCACGGTTTGACGTCAATTTGACGGCTGTATTTGCGGCAAACGGCCGCGCCCGTGGGCGCGGCCGTCAATGATGCATCACGCACGCTGCCGGCGCGCGTTCATGGCCACCGCTTCGCCGCGCTTCTTGAACAGCAGATAATACGCCGCGGCCAGCAGCACAAGGAACGGCACGCCAAACACCAACGTCAGCTTGAAGACGCTGGTGAAGTACGTGGTCACCAGAATCGCCAGCATCGCCCCCGCGCCCAGCAGCGTCAGCACCGGAAATCCCGGCATGCGGAATGACAGCTTCGCGCCGCCCTCACGCACCCAGCGGCGGCGAAAGAAGTAATGCGTCACAAAGATCATCATCCAGGTAAAGAGCGCACCGAACATCGAGATGGCCATCATCAGCGTGAAGGCCGTTTCCGGATACAGCACATTCAACACCGTGGCGATGGCGATGCCGCTAGTGGACAGCAGCAACGCGTTCAGCGGCGTGCCGTTGCGGGACAGCCGGCCCATCGCCGACGGCGCGTGGCCCGCCCGCGACAAGCTGAACATCATGCGCGTGGTGATGTAGAGCTGGCTGTTCATGGCCGACAGCGCAGCCACCAGCACGATGAAATTGATGACGCCCGCCGCCCCCGGAATATCCAGCACCTGCATCACCTTCACGAAGGGGCTGCCGTCCTTGCCGGCTTCATTCCAGGGCACGATGGCCAGGATCAGCGCCAGCGTCAGCAGATAGAACACGACCAGCCGGACGATGGTGGCGCGAAACGCCTGCTTGACCGCACGTTCCGGGTCTTCGGCTTCGCCGGCCGCCACGGCGATCATCTCGACGCTCAGATAGCTGAAGATCGAGATCACGACCGCGATCCACATGCCCCACACGCCGTTCGGAAAAAACCCGCCATGCGCGGTGTAGTTCGCGGTGCCGTACTGCGGATCGCCCCAGACCACATAGGCGCCCAGGATGATGAAACCCACGATAGCGCTGATCTTGATGGTCGAGAACCAGTATTCGATCGTGCCGAACGCCTTGACGCTCAGGGCATTGATGAGGATGAGCGCCGCCGAAAATACGCAGACCCACTGCCATCCCGGCACACTGGGAAACCAGAAGGCCATGTACTTGGCCACCGCCGTGACCTCGGTGCCCACCGCCAGCACCACGCAGGACCAGTACGCATAACGCACCAAAAAGCCCGCAAGCGGGCCGATGTAGTGCTCGGCGTAAGCGCCGAACGAGCCGGACGTGGAATGCGCGACCGTCATTTCCGCCAGGCAGGCCATGAGCAGCAGCGTGATGACGCCGCCGATGGCATAGCTGATAAGCACGCTGGGACCGGCAAAGCCGATGGCGAATTTGCTGCCCAGGAACAGCCCTGTTCCGATGGCCCCGCCGATGGCGATCATGCTCATCTGGCCGGACGTCAGCCGGCGCTTGAGTCCCTGTTCGCGTTCGGCGATCTGGCCGAACCCCTTCTGTTGTTGCATTGTCTCCTCCTGTACTGCGCATTCTTGTTGGATGTACGGCCTCCGGGGCCGGCGCGATGAGGCCTGATTTCCGGCGATCAGGTCACGGCGGACCGCTGCTTGAACTCGGGCTTGTCCCATTCCCGGTTGTCCAGCACGTTCTTCAGGATGTCGACCGCGTCCCACACGTCGGCGTAGCCGAAATACAGCGGCGTCAGGCCGAAACGCAGGACCTCGGGCTCGCGGTAATCGCCGATCACGCCGCGCGCGATCAATGCCTGCATGACTTCAAAGCCGTTGGGATGGCGAAAGCTCACGTGGCTGCCGCGATCGGCATGCGTGCGCGGCGTCACCAGCGTCAGCGGGTGGCCGGCGCAACGCGATTCAACGAGGTCGATGAAAAGGTCGCCCAGCGCCAGCGACTTCTTGCGGACTTCGTCCATGCCGGCGGCGTGCGCCACGTCCAGGCCGCACTCGACCAGCGACAGCGACACGATTGGCTGCGTGCCGCACAGGTAGCGGCGGATGCCGCCCGCGGGCTCATAGGCCACGGCCATGTCAAAGGGGCGGCTGTGTCCCCACCAGCCCGACAGCGGCTGCCAGAAATCCTTGGTGTGCCGTGGCGCAACCCAGATGAAGGCGGGCGAACCGGGGCCGCCGTTCAGGTACTTGTACGTGCAGCCCACCGCGAAGTCGGCGTTGGCGCCATTCAGGTCGACGGGCACCGCGCCGGCCGCATGCGCCAGGTCCCAGATGGCCAGCGCGCCGCGCTCGTGCGCCTTCGCCGTCACGGCGGCCATGTCGTGCATCTGGCCGCTGCGGTAATTGACGTGGGACAGCAGCATGACGGCGACGGAATCGTCCAGCGCCTTGTCCAGCGGCAGGTCGTCGTCGATCAGGCGCATTTCGTAGCCCTGCTGCAGCAGGTCGATCATGCCCTGGATCATGTAGAGGTCGGTGGGGAAGTTGTCGCGCTCGGACAGGATGACGCGGCGCGCGGGTTGTTTGTGCTGCTGGATGCGCAGCGCGGCGGCCAGCGCCTTGAAGATGTTGAGCGACGTGGTGTCGGTGACGACCAGTTCGCCCTCGCGCGCGCCCAGCAGGCGGCCCAGCTTGTCGCCCAGGCGCGCCGGCAGGTCGAACCACCCCGCCGTGTTCCAGCTGCGGATGAGGCCGTTGCCCCATTCGTCCGCGATGACCTGCGCGGCGCGGGCGGCGGCGGTCTTGGGCAGGACGCCCAGGGAATTGCCGTCCATGTAGAGAACGCCGGGCGGCAGATCGAATTGTTCTTTCACGCGGGCCAGGGGGTCCTGGCGATCGGCGTTGACGCAGGCTTCACGAGTGTTCATGTTCCGTTCCTTCCAACTGGATTCGGGATACATGCTATCAGCGCACTCGGTCCGAAAAATTGCAAAATCGGTCGTGACTTACCCGAATTTTCCGCATTAAATTGCATTCACCATCATTTTTTTGAACTGGATTGCGCCATGCAGATCGACGCCATAGACCAGCGCATACTTGCCCGCCTGCAGGAGGACGGACACCTCAGCAATCAGGACCTGGCCGAACAGGTGGCGCTGTCGCCGTCCGCCTGTCTGCGCCGCGTGCGCGCGCTTGAAGAAGCCGGGCTCATCCGCGGCTACCGCGCGGTGCTGGACGCCGAAAAACTGGGCTTCGAGCTGGAGGCCATCGTCCATGTGTCGCTGGACCAGTCGCGCGCCGGCTGGCACGAGGAATTCATGGCGGGCATCGCGCTGCACGACGAGATCACCGAAGCCTGCATCGTCACGGGCGCGTCCAACTACATCCTGACCGTGCGCACGCGCAACCTGGCTGCGTTTTCGAATTTTGTCGAAGACAAGCTCAGCAAGATCCCGGGCATGCGCGATCTGTGCTCGCACATCGTCATGCGCAAGGTGAAGAACCGCGAAGGCATGCTGCCGCTGGCGGCTTGGCGATAGCCGCTTCCGTCCGAGGGTCGGCGCCTGGGCACGCTACGCCGGCGCGTGCTCCAGAAACCCGAACACCGTCACGAAGTGGCACGCCGTGCCCGCCATGACGAAAAGGTGCCAGATGCCGTGCGCATGCCGCCAGCGCTGGTCGTTGGCGTAGAACAGCGTGCCGCAGGTATAGATGGCCGCGCCCGCCAGCAGCCACGTCAGCCCCGCCGTCGACAGCGCCCCCGCGATTGGCGCGGCGAAGGCCACGCCCAGCCAGCCCATCGCCAGGTACAGCGGCAAGGCGGGCGGCGCGTTGCGCGCCCACCAGAGTTCGCGGCTGATGCCCACGAAGGCCAGCAGCCAGATCGCCACGCCCATCGCGGCGCCCCAACGATGGTCCACGGGGCCAAACGCCAGCGGCGTGTACGTGCCGGCGATCAGCAGATAGATGGCGCAGTGGTCCGCCTTGGCCCACATTTCCTTGCGGCGCCCCCGCGAGCAATGAAACAGCGAAGACGACGCATACACCGCGATCATCGACGCCGCGAACACCGCGCAACTGATGATCTGGCGCGTGTCCACCCGCAGCTCGGCCGCGCGCGTGATCAATGCGCCGGATGCCAGCACCGCCAGCGCCAGCCCGGCCAGATGCGTCACGCCATTGAGTCGTTCGCCTTCCTGCATGTGCGCCCCCGCGCCGGCGGCATGCCGGCGCCTGTCATCATGGCGCGCTTATATGACAGCGGCGGGACAGCGGCATCACCCCACGAAATCCACCGCGGCCGGATAGCCTTCGATGGCGCGCGCGGCCAGGACTGCGCGCTGCACCGCGATCGCCATCGCTTCGGCCGCCATGACGCCCAGCAGCATCACGTTGGCCGTATTGCCCGACGCGCCCGTGCCCAGCGCAAAGATCGTGTCGCCGTCGAGCATGGTGTGGATGGGGTTGATCGTGCGAGCCAGGCCGTCATGCGCCATGCCGGCGATCTTCTGGGCTTCGGCCTTGGTGAGCCGCGCATCGGTGGCCACCGCGCCAATGGTGGTGGACGCGCCCGCGCGCATGGACTTGGGCAGATCGCCCGCCAGGATGGCCGCGCGGGTGTCGTGCAGCGTCCTGCCGTCCGCCGTGCGCGCGCCGGCCAGGATGCGCCCGGTAGCGGGGTCCAGCACATCGCCCACCGCGTTGACCGCGACAATCGCTCCCACCGTCACGCCCGCCACGGTCAGCGACGCGCTGCCGATGCCGCCCTTCATGGCGCGCTGGGGACCATATAGCTTGCCTACCGTCGCCCCCGCCCCCGCGCCCACGTTGCCTTCCTGGGCCGCGTCGGCGGTGGCGGCCCGGCAGGCCTGATAACCTGCGGCGGCATCGGGCCGCACCGACGCGTCGCCCACGCCCAGGTCGAACAGCACCGCGCTCGGCACGATGGGCACGAAGGCCACGCCCACATCAAAGCCGATCTTCTTTTCTTCCAGATACCGCATCACGCCCGAGGCTGCATCCAGCCCGAACGCGCTGCCGCCCGTCAGCACGATCGCGTGCACCTTGTCGACCATGTTGATCGGATTGAGCAGGTCGGTCTCGCGCGTGCCCGGCGCCGCGCCGCGCACGTCCACGCCGCCCGTCGCGCCCGCGTCGGCAATGATGACCGTGCACCCGGTAGGGCGACGCGTTTCCGTGTAATGCCCGACCCGCAAGCCCGCCACGTCGGTGATGCTGCCGCCGCCCGGCAGCGCCGCCGCGCCACCGGCGCCTTGCGCTGGCATCGATCCCGCCGCCGCCGCGCCCGCGGCCGCCATCATGAACGCGCGCCTGTTCCATTGCTGTTGCACATCCGTCTCCATCAAGGTAATGCCTGAAGGATCCCGGGCCGACTGCGCCGGGCGTCTGGTAACGCTATATGACCTGTGGCTATATTTTTACTATTCCTTATGCTTTGTGGAAAAATAGGCCGGTTGTTAGAGTGCCGCTACGCCGGAGGGCATTGCAGGCCCACATGCTCTCCACAGTGATCATCCGTGGAGCATTGCCATGAAACTCTTTCGTACGCTTTTCATCGCCGGCCTCGTCCAGGTCGCCGCCCTGTCCGCCGCCCATGCCCAGTCCGAACTGGACCAGATCAAATCCGCGGGCGTCTTCAAGATTGGCACCGAAGGCACCTACGCGCCGTTCACCTTCCACGATGCATCCGGCAAGCTTACCGGCTTTGACGTGGACATCGGCCGCGCCATCGCCGAGCGCCTGGGCGTGAAGGCGCAATTCATCGAAGGCAAGTGGGACGGCCTGATCGCCGGCCTGGATGCCAAGCGCTACGACGCCGTCATCAACCAGGTGGGCATCACCGATGCGCGTCGCGCGAAGTACGACTTCTCCGATCCGTACATCTCGTCGGCCGCCGTGCTGATCGTGCGCGACGACAACACCAGCATCAAGTCCTTCGCGGACCTGAAGGGCAAGAAGTCCGCCAACACGCTGACCAGCAATTTCGGCAAGCTGGCGCAGAGCCACGGCGCGGAAGTTGTCGCCGTGCAGGGCTTTAACGAAGCCATCGATCTGCTGACCTCCGGCCGTGTCGAGGCCACCGTCAACGACAACCTGTCGTTCCTGGACTTCAAGAAGCAAAAGCCCAATGCCCGCGTGAAGATCGCGGCCACGGACAAGACGGCGGAGTTCAGCAACTCGGGCGTCCTGATCCGCAAGAACAATCCTGAGCTGCAGGCCGCCATCAACAAGGCCCTGGCCGACATCAAGGCGGACGGCACGTACAAGACCATCTCGGTCAAATACTTCGGCACGGACCTGTCCGCGCAGTAAACCTCTGGAGCGCCCATGACGCTGCCTCCTTGGCTTCACGCCTTCCTGCCGGACTGGCTGCTGGCAAAAATAGGCGAATGGTCGGTGCCGGCCTGGGTGCAGCTGATGGCGGATTCGTTCTGGCCGCTGCTGCACGCGGGGCTGGTGTTCACGGTGCCGCTCACGCTGATGTCCTTTGCGCTGGGCCTGGCGCTGGCGTTCGTGGTGGCGCTCATCCGCCTGTTCGGCCCGGCGCCGCTGGTGGCCGTGGTGCGCTTTTACGTCTGGCTGATCCGCGGCACGCCGCTGCTGGTGCAGCTGTTCGTGATCTTCTATGGCCTGCCCAGCGTGGGCATCGTGCTGGACCCGCTGCCCGCCGCGCTCATCGGCTTCACGCTGAACGTCGGCGCCTATAACTCCGAGGTGATCCGCGGCGCGATCGAATCGATCACCAAGGGCCAATGGGAAGCGGCCTATTCGCTCAGCATGACGCGCGGCCAGGCCCTGCGCCGCACGATCCTGCCGCAGGCGGCCCGCGTGGCCGTGCCGCCGCTGTCCAATTCCTTCATCGCGCTCGTCAAGGACACGTCGCTCGCCGCCGTGCTGACGGTGCCCGAGATTTTCCAGGCTGCCCAGCGCATCGCCGCGGTCACGTACGAGCCGCTGATCCTGTACACCGAGGCCGCGCTGATCTATCTGGCCTTCAGTTCCGTCCTGTCCGCGGCGCAGGTGCGGCTGGAGCGGCGTTTCGGCCAGCACGCGATGTTTAGCGAGAAGACCCGATGATCCGGCTTGAAAAAATCGAAAAGTCCTTCGGCGGCAATCCCGTGCTCAAGCAGGTGGATGTGCAGATCGACGAAGGCAGCGTCACCGCCCTGATCGGCCCTTCCGGCAGCGGCAAGAGCACCCTGCTGCGCTGCGTGAACCTGCTGGAAGTGCCGGATCGCGGGCGGCTGGAGATCGGACCCGAAACGGTCGACTTTGAACCCGGCCGCAAGCTCACGCGTGAACAAGTCCAGGCCGTGCGCATGCAGACCGGCATGGTGTTCCAGAACTTCCAGCTCTTTCCGCATCAGACCGTGATCGGCAATGTGATGGAAGGGTTGGTGACGGTCCAGAAATGGCCTGCCGATCGTGCGCGGGCGCGGGCGGAGGAATTGCTGCGCAAGGTGGGGATGCTGGAAAAGGCCGACGCGTGGCCCGCAAACCTGTCCGGCGGCCAGCAACAACGCGTGGCGATCGCCCGCGCGCTTGCACCCGCGCCGCGTGTTCTGCTCTGCGACGAGCCGACGTCGGCGCTGGACCCGGGTTTAGCGGCGGAAGTCGTGGACGTCCTGCGCCAGCTAGCCGCGGAAGGCATGACGATGCTGATGGCCACGCATGATTTGCGGCTGGCAGCCAGCGTGTCGCGGGAAGTGGTGTTTCTGCTGGATGGCGTGGTGGTCGAAGCCGGCGATTCCCGCACGGTGTTCTCACAACCGCAGGATCCGCGCACGGCCACGTTCATCTCGACGCTGACGCAGGAAGCGCCGTAGATCCGGGGGGCTCGTGGATCTCGGTGTCTGACACCCTCTGCGAGGCTACCGCGAGTTGACGGTCGTCTCCCCAGGGTGTCAGACACCTGCCGCAACGCGCAGATGGCAGCCTACTTCGGCGGCAGCGAGCCCGCCGGGTCGACCGCCTGGCCGTCGTAGCGCAGTTCGAAGTACAGCCCGACCTGCTTGCTGTCGCTGTTGCCCATCTCGGCGATCTTCTGTCCTTGCGTCACGCGCTGGCCTTCCTTGACCAGCAGCTTGCTGTTGTGCGCGTAGATGCTGAGGAAGTTGGCGTTGTGTTTGACGATCACCAGATGCCCGTAACCGCGCAGGCCGCTGCCCGAATAGGCCACGGTGCCCGGGGCCGCCGAGACGACCGGCGTGCCGGCGGCGTTGCTGATGACGATGCCGTTCGAGCCCGAACCGTCGTAGCCGCGCGTGACCTTGCCCTGCGCGGGCCAGACCAGCGAAATCGCGCCGGGCGGCGCCGTCCGCCGTTTGCCGGGCGACGCGGTGGCGCGCGGCGCGGGTTTGGGTTTGGTGCTGGCCTTGCTGGGCGGCGCGGAGCGCGCCTGCCCGGCGGGCGGCTCGACCCGCAGCAGCTGGCCGACTTCGATCGTATTGGAGTTCGACAGATTGTTCCACCGGACCAGATTACTGACCGTGGTGCCTTCCTTGCGCGCAATCTGATAGAGGGTGTCGCCCGACTGGACCCGGTAATAGCCTGGCTGGACCTTGGCCGTGCCGCACGCGGTCAGCAGCACAAGTAATGCCGCCATCAACGCGCCCAACCATAAGCGCGTATAGGGCCCGGCACGCCCCCGTCCGGCGGGCGGTACACTGCTGGACAAGTTGGAAATGGGCAAGGTCGAAGCGGACACGGTCGAAACGGACAAGGTCGGAACGGACACGCTCGAAACGGACAAGGAAAGCTCTGAAACCTGGGGCACGGGGTCGCGTGTCGGAAAGAAGTGCGTTCAAGGGTACCAAGAAATCGGGACCGCTTGGCATAGAATGCCTCTCATGTCTTACGCGACCCGGTCTTACCCGACCCGCCTCCTTTGCACGCTGCGGGCCCTGCGCGCCGACGGCGTGCTGTGGCTGGCGCTGCTGGCCCTGGCGCTGCGCGCGCTGGTGCCGGCCGGTTATATGCCGGACACCCGCGCCCTGCATGACGGCCGCCTGGAAGTCACCTTCTGCTCGGCGGCGGGCAACCTGTCGGCGATCAGCCTGGCGCTCCCGGCCGAAGGCGGCAAGGCCGGGCACGACACCGCCAATACGGGCGCCCAATGTCCCTTCGGACTGCTCGTCCACGTCACGCCCGCCACCGCACCGCCCATGGTGCCGCTGCTGCTGACGGCAGCCGGGCACGCCCCGCCCTTCTCCGCCCATCGCGCGCTGCCCGCGCAGCCCGCCCATGGTCCACCCCTCGGATCGCGCGCCCCACCCCCGCTGGCCTGACCCCGTCCCGGATCTTCCGTGCCCCTTGCGCATCCGCAACGGGCACGGACTGCCCCGCCGCGCGCCCCGGCTGCGCGGCCGACTCGTCAATCCAGAGGTACCCATGAATTCGCTGTTTACCCGCGCGTCCGCTGGCGCGCCGAGCGGCGTCGCGCCCGATCCGCGGCGCCGTCTGCTGCTTTCCACCCTGGCCCTGCTGCCCCTGGCCGCCTGCGGCAAGGACACCCCGCCCCTGCACGGCATGGATCTGTCCGGCATGCCCACCGGCGACTTCCAGCTACAGGACACCGACGGCCAGACGCGGCGGCTGGCCGATTACCAGGGCCACCCCATCATGCTGTTCTTCGGCTTCACGCAATGCCCGGACGTCTGCCCGACCGCGCTGACCCGCGCCGTCGAGATCAAGTCCCTGCTGGGCGCGGACGCGGACAAGCTGCGCGTGCTGTTCATCACCGTGGACCCCGAGCGCGACACGCCCGAGATCCTGCGCGCGTACACCCAGGCCTTCGATCCCGGCTTCATCGGCCTGCGCGGCACGGCCGAACAGACCCGCGCCGCCGCCCAGTCGTTCAAGGTGTTCTTCCAGAAGGTGCCCACCGGTTCCTCCTAC
Source organism: Achromobacter mucicolens (assembly GCF_029866465.1). Taxonomy (NCBI): domain Bacteria; kingdom Pseudomonadati; phylum Pseudomonadota; class Betaproteobacteria; order Burkholderiales; family Alcaligenaceae; genus Achromobacter; species Achromobacter mucicolens. Next base: position 4,366,716 of record NZ_CP123364.1, read on the forward strand.
ACCATGGACCACACCGCGCTGACTTATGTCATCGATGCCCAGGGCAAGCTGCGCATCGCGCTGCGCCACGAACAAAGTGCCCAGGACAGCGCGCAGGACCTGCGCACCGTCCTCTGACCCAATATCCAAGGAAACGCTCATGAAGAAGATTTCGATCAAACCCGTGGCCGCCGCGCTCGCATTGGCGCTGGCCGGCTTTGGCCCGATGGCGCTGGCTCAGACCGCCGGACTGACCGTGGAGGACGCATGGGTGCGCGCCACGGTGCCCAACCAGCACGCGACCGGCGCGTTCATGCGCCTGACCGCCGCCGAATCCGGCCGGCTGGTCGGCGTGGAGTCCCAGGCTGCCAAGCACGTGGAAGTGCACGAGATGGCCATGCAGGACAACGTCATGAAGATGCGCCAGGTGGCGGGCATCGATCTGCCGGCCGGCAAGGCGGTGGAACTGAAACCGGGCGGCTACCACGTGATGCTGATCGACCTGGCCAAGCCCATCGCGGCCGGCGACCATGTCGCGCTGACGCTGATCGTTGAAGACGGCTCCAAGCAACAGCGGCGCATTCCCGTGGACGCGGTGGCGCGGCCGCTGAACGCCACCGCCGCGCCGGCGGCCAGCCACGGCCACTGATCTATATATAGTGGCCCGTGCCCCAACGCGGCACGGGCGCCATTCAGTCAGACCGGTGATATCAGGGACGCATAACGCCGGGCATGGCCCGGCGGCTGGCTCCGATTCGCCATACAATGCCTGCACATCCGCCGCCCGTGCCCACCCGGCCAGGCGGCAGCCGGCCACCGCCGCCGCGCTCAGGATGCCAGCGTTCCGCGCAGCCGGGCGCCCGTAACTGCCGGCAGGCTGGCCGGCGCCTCTGTATCTGGATATGCCCGGTAGTTCCGCCTTTTCATTCCTGCGTACCCTTTGCAGCCTGCGCTGGCTCGCCATCGCGGGCCAGGCCGCCACCATCCTGCTCGTCAGCAGCCTGCTGCGGCTGGATCTGCCGCTGGAACCGTTGTGGCTGGGCGTGGGCCTGTTGATCGGTTTCAACGTCTACGCCAGCCTGCGCCTGCGCCACCCGCGCGACCTCTCCCACGCCACCGCCTTCGGCCATCTGTTTGTCGACATGGCGGTGCTCGCCTGGATGGTGGGCTGGAGCGGCGGCATCAGCAACCCGTTCGGGACGATGTTCCTGATCCTGACCGCCCTGGCCGCGCTGGCGCTGCCGCGCAACTGGGCGCTTGCGGCCGCGCTGGCCGGCGTGCTGGGCTATGGCGCCGCCGCGATCTTCGGTCAGCCCCTGCGCGGCGACGTCGATCCCCATAGCCTGCTGCTCTGGGGCCTGGGTGCCAATTTCCTGATTTCGGTGGTGGTCGTGCTGGTGTTTTCGACCCGGCTGGCCGCCGACATGCGCGCCCGTGAGCGTGAGCTTGCCCGCCTGCGCGAACGCTTCACCCGCAACGAGGGCATCGTCGCCCTGGCCACGCACGCGGCCGCCATGGCGCACGAGCTGAACACGCCGCTCGCCACCATGACGCTGCTGACTGACGAGATTGCCGCCGAAGTCCAGGACGACGAAGACCTGCGGGCCGACGTCACCACCCTGAGCCAGCTTCTGGCCCTGTGCCGGGAACGGATCCGCAATCTGGCGGTCCCAACCGCCGTGGATCTGGTTCGTGTGGTGGGGCAATGGCGCCTGATCCGCCCGACCATCGACCTGCAGCGCTCGGGCACGTTGCCCACCAGCCTGCGCGTCGATCCGGCCATCGCCCACCTCTTGCAGGCGCTGCTGAACAACGCTGCCGACGCGGGCGAGGCCGCCGACGCGCCCCGCGTGGACCTGCACCTGGAATACGGCTACGGCGCCCTGCGTGGCGAAGTCCGCGATTACGGACGGGGTTTCGATCCCGACCATGCCATGCTGCCGGCGACCAGCCTGTTCAACAGCGGCAAGCCGGGAGGACTGGGCGTGGGCCTGGCCCTCTCGCATGCCACGGTGGAGCAGTTGGGCGGCGAAATGACGATGACCGCGGCCGAAGGCGGCGGCACCCGCATCCGCTTTTATTTACCTCTCGGCAACCCCGGGACCTGAATGTGATGAATGCAAACGATCTTGGCCTGCTGATCGACGACGACGAACTCTACGTGCGCACCCTGCAACGCAGCCTGTCGCGCCGCGGTCTGGAAACCCGCACCGCCACCGGCATCGCCGAGGCGCTGCGCGTGGCCGAAGAAATCCGTCCGGCCTTTGCCCTGGTCGACCTGCGCCTGGGCGAAGACTCCGGCCTGACCCTCATCCGGCCGCTGCGCGCGCTGCGCGAAGACATGCGCATCCTGCTGGTCACGGGCTACGCCAGCGTGGCGACCGCCGTGGAAGCCATCAAGCGCGGCGCCGACGACTATCTGCCCAAGCCGGCCACGGCGCCCATGATCCTGCGCACGCTGGGTCTGGTGAAGCCAGAAACGGTTACGATCGAAACGACCATGACCCCATTGCACCGCCTAGAATGGGAGCACATTCATCAGGCCCTGCACGAGACCGGCGGCAATGTTTCCGCCGCGGCGCGCCTCCTGGGCATGCACCGGCGCTCGCTTCAGCGCAAGCTGGCAAAAAAACCGGGGCCGGAACGCGAAGTCATCGCGGATTGAATGCTGCGGGGCGACACATCTTTACAACACCCCCGTGTGCAGGTGCGACATATCGTCGCACCCCCCCCCCCTCCCCTCGGGGCGTCTACTCCCCTAGGAAAACCCTGAATCCGACGCCCTTGGGCCGGATTCCTCCCAGGCAATGCGACCATTCGTCGCACGCTTGACCAAAATCAAACCGATAGGATGGAGGTTGCTGCCTAGCAGCATTCCAGTCTGCTGCTCTGCAGCATTTCCCACCTTTCCATCCAAGGCTGTACGTGAAACACCCCCTCCTTGCGACCCTTACGCGCATATTTGGCGTCGGCGCGGTCATGCTGCTTGGCGGCTGCAACATGGAAATCCTCTCCCCCAAGGGAGATATCGGCATCCAGGAAAAGACGTTGCTGCTGACGGCGACCGGGCTCATGCTCATCGTTGTCATTCCCGTCCTCATCATGATCGTGGCTTTTGCGTGGAAGTACCGCGCTTCCAACACCAAAGCCGACTACCAGCCCAAGTGGGCTCACTCCACGGCAATCGAAGCCGTCGTCTGGACCGTCCCTTGCATCATCGTGGCGATCCTGGCCGTGATCACCTGGCGCTCCACGCACGCGCTGGATCCCTACAAGCCGCTCGTGTCCGAACACAAGCCGGTGACCATCGAGGTGGTCTCCCTGGATTGGAAGTGGCTGTTCATCTACCCCGAGTACGACATCGCCACGGTCAACGAGATCGCGTTCCCCGTGGACGTTCCGGTCAACTTCCGGATCACGTCGGCATCGGTGATGAATTCCTTCTTCATCCCCCAGCTCGGCAGCCAGATCTACTCGATGGCCGGCATGGAAACCAAGCTGCACCTGAACGCGCGCGAAATCGGCACCTACGCCGGCATTTCGGCCAACTACAGCGGCGGCGGTTTCTCGGGCATGCGCTTCAAGGCCCACGCCATGTCGCAGGAAGGATTCGACAACTGGATCAAGGAAGCCAAGGCTTCTCCCACCGCCCTGACCCCCGAGGTCTACGCGGAACTGACCAAGCGCAGCGAGCGCAATCCGGTCGTGAAGTACTCGTCGGCGCCGCCCGCCATGTTTGATTTCATTCTGGGCAGCACGATGACCAAGATGGCCGGCGTGGACTCCGCCACGTGCACCTCCACGTCGAATAATCTGATCGCAGGAATCAACTAACAATGCTCGGGAAACTCACCCTCGAGGCCATTCCGTACCATGACCCCATCGTCATGGTTACGCTGGCCGCCGTGTGCCTGGGAGGCCTAGCGGTCTTCGGCGCCATCACCTACTTCAAGAAGTGGAAGTACCTCTGGACGGAGTGGCTCACCACCGTCGACCACAAGCGCATCGGTGTGATGTACATCATCGTTGCGCTCATCATGCTGCTGCGCGGCTTTGCCGACGCCATCATGATGCGCACGCAGCTTGCCGTCGCGTCAGCAGACTCGGCCGGCTTCCTGCCCCCGCACCACTACGACCAGATCTTCACCGCCCACGGCGTCATCATGATTTTCTTCATGGCGATGCCCTTCATCACCGGGCTGATGAACATCGTCGTGCCGCTGCAGATCGGCGCCCGCGACGTGGCGTACCCGTTCCTGAACTCGCTGAGCTTCTGGCTGTTCGGCGCCGGCGTCGCGCTGATGATGATCTCGCTGTTCGTGGGCGAATTCGCCGCGACCGGCTGGCTCGCGTATCCGCCGCTGTCCGGGCTGGACTACAGTCCAAGCGTGGGGGTGGATTACTACCTCTGGGCGCTGCAGATCTCCGGTCTGGGAACAACGCTTAGCGGCATCAACTTCATCGTCACCATCCTGCGCATGCGCGCGCCTGGCATGACCCTGATGAAGATGCCGATCTTCACGTGGACCTCGCTGGTCACCAACGTCCTGATCGTCGCCGCCTTCCCCGTGCTGGCCGCGACCCTGGCGCTGCTGACGATGGACCGCTACCTGGGCACGCACTTCTTCACGAACGACGGTGGCGGCAACGTCATGATGTACGTGAACCTGATCTGGATCTGGGGCCACCCCGAGGTCTACATCCTGGTGCTCCCGGCTTTCGGCGTGTATTCGGAAATCGTTGCCACGTTCGCCCGCAAGACGCTGTTCGGCTACAAGTCCATGGTCTACGCCACGGCCGCCATCGGCGTGCTGTCGTTCCTGGTCTGGCTGCACCACTTCTTCACCATGGGTGCGGGGGCCAACGTCAATGCCTTCTTCGGCATAGCGACAATGATCATCTCGATCCCGACCGGGGCGAAGATCTTCAACTGGCTGTTCACCATTTACCGCGGCCGCCTGCGCATCACGACGCCGGTGCTGTGGACGCTGGGCTTCATGATCGTCTTCGTCATCGGCGGCATGACCGGCGTGATGCTGGCCATCCCCGGCGTGTCGTTCGTGCTGCACAACAGCCTGTTTCTGATCGCGCACTTCCACAACACCATCATCGGTGGCGTGGTGTTCGGCTGCATCGCCGGCATGATCTACTGGTTCCCGAAGGCGTTCGGCTTCACGCTGAACGAACGTCTGGGCCGCTACTCGTTCTACTGCTGGTTCGTCGGCTTCTTCCTGGCCTTCATGCCCCTGTACATCCTGGGCTTCAAGGGCATGACGCGCCGCCTGAACCACTACGACAACCCCGAATGGCAGCCGTACCTGCTGGTCGCGCTGGCTGGCGCCGCGCTGATCATGCTGGGCATCTTCTTCCTGCTGCAGCAAGTGTTCGTCTCCGTGCGTCAGCGCAAGCAGAACCAGGACGTCACCGGCGATCCCTGGGATGGCCGCACCCTGGAATGGTCGATCTCGTCGCCCGCGCCTTTCTACAACTTCGCCCACGTTCCTCACGTCGATGAACTGGACCAGTTCTGGGAAGACAAGCAAAGCGGCAAGGCCTACAAGCGCCCGGCCAAGTACGAAGACATCCACATGCCGAAGAACACCGCCGCTGGTGTCTGGATTGGCGCCTTTGGCCTGGTCATGTGCTTTGCGCTGATCTGGCACATCTGGTGGCTGTCGATCGCCGGCCTCGTGGGCATGATCGGTTCGTTCATCGTTCGCGCCTATGACCGCGACGTCGACTACTGGGTCCCGGCCGCGGAAGTCGAACGCATCGAAAACGCTCACTTTGACAAAATGCAGAAGGCCGCCTGAGCCATGATTCAAGCCGTAGCCACTCACCCCCACGCGGGTCACGACGATCACGCGCATCACGACGATGGATCCAAGACCGTTTTCGGTTTCTGGGTCTATCTGATGAGCGACTTGCTGATCTTTTCGGTGCTGTTCGCCACGTTCGCGGTGTTGTCCAACGCCACCGCGGGCGGACCGTCCGGCAAGGAACTGTTCGACCTGAACTTCGTCCTGGTCGAAACGCTGTTGCTGCTGGTGTCCAGCTTCACCTTCGGCATGGCCAACCTGAACGTGCACGCCAACAACAAGAGCCGTGCCATGGGCTGGTTGATGGTCACGTTCCTGTTCGGCGCGGGCTTCATCGCGATGGAAATCTATGAATTCCATCACCTGATCAGCATCGGCGCCGGTCCGGGCCGCAGCGCCTACCTGTCCGCGTTCTTCACGCTGATCGGTACGCACGGCCTGCACGTGACCTTTGGCCTGATCTGGATCATCGTCATGCTCGACATGATCCGCCGCCATGGCCTGGACTCGATCAACAAGCGTCGTCTGGCGTGCCTGAGCCTGTTCTGGCACTTCCTGGACATCGTCTGGATCTGCGTCTTCACCTTTGTCTACCTCCTGGGAGCCCTCTGATGTCGCACTCCGCTGCGGCCGCACACGGCCACGACGATCACGCCGCCGATCACGGCAGCCTGAAGTCCTACATCATCGGTTTCGTGCTCTCGCTGCTGCTCACCTTCGGCTCGTTCGGCCTGGTGATGCACGGCGCGCTGTCCCACACCGCCACCATCATTGGCGTGGTGGCGCTGTGCATACTCCAGCTGCTGGTCCAGCTGGTGTACTTCCTGCACATGGGCGCATCGAAGTCGTCCCGCGACAACCTGGCCACGTTTGTCTTCACCGTGATGATCATCTTCATCATCGTCGGTGGTTCGGCCTGGGTGCTGTACAACATGAACGTCAACATGGGCCACGCCATGTAAGACGGCCTGCCGTTCAGGCAAGCAGAACAGGCGCCCTCGGGCGCCTGTTTTTTTTGCTGCGCTCAAATGAAAGCCACGACCGCGCGTGGCGGGCAACACGGCGGCGGCGGGCTGCCGTGCCGGCGCGCCCGCGTGGGTCAGCGCGCCGGGCCGGCCGCCGTAAGGGCCACGTCGGCGCGACGCGCCAGTTCCGTGGCCGTCACGCCAACGAAGGGCTGCACGCGCGCGGTCTGGTTCAGATCGCACCCCGCCGGGCCTGCGGCCGCATCGAGCACCTGCTTGACCGCGCGTCCGCCCATCGGGCTCACCGGACCGCTATTGCCCAACTGCCAGGCCAGCACATCCGCCACGGCCATGCCGCAACGCGCCGGCGTCCGGGGCGTGCCGCCGTATTCCAGCAACAAGCGCACCTTGTTGTCCTTGCCCAGGCTCAGCATGGTCACGAGCGGCAGCGCGTCCGGCGCGGCAACGCCTTCCAGCCGCAGGTCCGGATCGCTCCGGTCCGTGGGGTCCGCCCCCGCCTTCAACCAGGCCTCGTACAGATCGTCGGGCAGCCACGGCAGGCCGAGCGGCGCGATCCGGTTGCGCAGTGGCACCGCCGCGTCCGCCGCGGCCGCAAGCGGCACGCCCGCCGCCACCAGGCGGTCGGCGGTGGCGCGCAGCCGCGCGCGCTGACCGTCCCATGCCGCGCTGTTGCCGTCGGCCGCCGCGCGTTGCTCCGCGCGGTTCCACACCGACAACAGGCTGGACAGCGGCTCCGTGGACAGCGGCGCCTGAGGCGGGCGCGCGGCCTGTACCAATTGATCGATCAGACCCGGCTGAAGATAGCGGGCCGCCAGCGACAGGCCCTCGTCCAGTCCATTGCGGTCCGGCTTCTCTTTCGTCGCGCCGTAGCCGCCCACCGCGGGATCGGCCCCGTGCGCCAGCGCAAACGTCACGCGCTCGGGGACGGGATAGGTCGCGGCCGGCGTCAGGTCGCCGCCCGGAAATTCGCGCAACGCCGAGAGCAGCGGCGTTTCCCACATGGGGCTGTTTCCGTAATACATGCGGATATAGGCGGCATTGATGTCCGCGCCGCGCGCGAGCAGCTTTTCGGCGAACCAGAAGTTCTTCGGGGTTTGCAGCGCCGCGTGCAGCAGCGAGCGCCCATTCTTTTCGCGCGCGTTCGGATTGGCGCCCTTTTCCAGCAGGTAGACCAGGTTGTCCTTGCTGTCGCTGTAGTAGGAGATGCGGCGCATCAGCAGCGGTGTGCCGTTGGAGTCCAATGCATCCACCGGCGCGCCCGCGGCGATCAGCATGTCGGCCAGCGCGTAGCGCTCTGCGGCCGGGCGGGTGTCCTTGGCGTCGGGCAATGCGCTGGCCACCAGCGAGAACCCGTTGTCAGGACCATCCGCCTTCGCGCCCGCATCCAGCAGCGCGCGCACCATCTCGAGCTGTTTGCGCGACACGGCCACGGCCAGCGCGGACCTGCCGTATTCGTTCACGCCGTTCGGATCCTGACCGCCGGCAAGCTCGGCGCGCACCGCGTTCACATCACCGGCCTGGATCGCCTGAAAGATCGCCAGGCGCGGACGGCAGGCCGTCGCATCAAGCGCCGGGGTTTCCAGCGCGGCGCCGATGCGGGCGGCAACGTTGCCGGGAATGGCTTCCTTGGCCGCAAGGCGCCGCGTGCAATACAGCCGGTAGTCCTCGCGCGCCAGCGCCTCGTAGTAGGCGCGTTCCTCGCGCGACGTCTCGCGCTGCTTCCAGCGGGCGTCGGCGCGGTTCAGGTAGGCGGCGGTGCGCGACGGATCGCGCCGCAGCACGTCGGTCAGGATGCGGTCCGCTTGCGCCGTGTCGCCCGACTCGGCCAGCCAGAAGCCGTAGTCGTTCAAGGCGGTCGTCATCTCGGCGTCCTTGCCGTCCGGATCGATCTCGCGATAATCCTGCGCCATCACAAAACGGCGCAGATCGGCCAGCGCCCGCTGGAAGTCGGCCGTCTTGGCGCGCGGAATGGCGCGCGCCACCTGATGCAGGGTTCGGAACGTGGCCGTCACATCCGGCGCCGTCTGGTGCTCGAAGCGCACCTGCGCGGGAAACGCGTCCAGCCGCGACGGATACTCGCGCAGCGCCGCCTGCAGTGTCGTCATGGCCTGCGCCCGGCGCGCCTCATCCCACGGCCGGCCGCTCGTGACCACGGCAAGCTGCACGTCTGCATTCACGGATGCAGCCTCGCCCTTGCCGTCCACCAGAAACCCGGTGGCCTTGCCGGCCGGGGTGCGGCGATCGGCCAGGCCGACCCAATAAAAGGCTTCGCCTGCGCGCGGCGACCTGACCGCCACATTCTCCTCACGCGAGGCCGTCCAGCCTTCGGGGTCGATCACCAGCGGCTGCGACCGGAAATCCAACCGGAAGTCCTTGCCCCCCTCGCGCACATAGCGGTACAGGTACAGGCGGTTCTCCATCTGCCCGACAAGCACCACGTCCTTGACGTTCTCGGTACCCCAGACCCGGCGCTCGGGTTCGCGCAGCGGGTAGCGCGACAGGCGGATCGATTCGATGACCGCGCCGATGTCGGATGCCAGGGCCGGTGGCGGCGCTGCCGCCATGCCGGCCAGCGTCAGCGCGACGGCGCCAAACAGACGGGTGACAACGGGGCGGAACGGGCGCGGCATGTAGCGGAGACGTCGGCAATGAAAGGGATGCCGATGATACCTGTCCCCGCTGGACACCCTCGGGTATGTCCCAACGGGGATTGACCCGTAGATGGCACAAACCCGCCGATTATTCGTTATATAGTCGCCCCTACATCGTTTAGTTAACACCTTAGCAAACCGTTTCCGCAACAGATCATCATGGACGCCGAGCCCGTGCCGCCCTTTACTCCCGACCCCCGCATCGCCGATCGGGCCCAACGGTTTGCCGACGCCTTGTTGCGTCACGCGCCTCCCGTCCATCCCGATGCCGGCTTTTTTGCCGCGGTCCTGGGTACCAGCATCGCGCACGAGGACCTGGCCCGCAGCGGCTTGTCGCCCGCCGAACTGAAGGACCTTCTGGACTATCTGTTCCCCGGCGCCCTGACCGGATTCGACACGTCCCTGTCGGCGCTGCGCGAACAGTTCGCCGCCTATGTGGGCAAGGGCGCCAGCGATCCGCAACCCGGGTTCACGCTACTGATGCGCGTGCTGCTGGACGCCTACCGCGCGCCCGGCCCCGAGTCGACCCAATGGGTCAGCAGCATCCTCGCGCACGCCTGCCTGCGGCCCGATCACTTGTGGCGCGACCTGGGCCTGTCCGGACGCGAAGACGTCACCGTGCTGCTCGCGCGCCACTACCCCGGGCTGGTGAGCCGCAACGTCGACAACATGCGCTGGAAGAAATTCCTGGCCTACTCCGCCTGCGAACACGCCGGCCTGCCGGCCGCGGCCGCGCCCGGATGCGGCGACTGCGAGGACAGCGAGTTCTGCTACCGGGCCGCGGCATAAGCAGCGGGGCGGGCCATATTTGACCCGCCCGGGCCAAATATGGCCCGGTCTCTTATCTTATGAATCAACGGCTTACGATGAACCGGGTCAAAACTGGCCCGGCTCATCGCGCAAACACGCGCGTGGCCGGACAAAGACGGCGGCCCGCGTGCAGCGCATTCGGCGCTTTTTGTTCGTAGAGCGTTGATTTCACAGCAGTATTTTTCGCTTAGCCAAACCTGGCACGGATTTCGCATATGTCGTTGCATCCCACCTTCGGGATGCTTCTGGCCCCACCGGGCCCAACGACGACACAGGAATCCGTCATGCCTACTCCCGCCTATATCAGCATCACCGGCAAGACCCAAGGCAACATCACCCAGGGCGCCTTCACCGCCGACTCGGTCGGCAACGTCTACGTGGAAGGCCACGAAGACCAGATCCTGGTGCAAGAGATCGAGCACCGCGTCAACACCCCGACCGACCCGCAAAGCGGCCAACCCTCCGGCCAGCGCGTGCACAAACCCTTTACCTTCACCAGCGCGCTGAACAAGGCGACGCCGCTGCTGTACCAGGCCCTGGCCGCCGGCGAAATGCTGCCCAAGGTCGAAGTGAAGTGGTACCGCACTTCCATTGACGGCAAGCAGGAGCACTTCTTCACCACCGAACTGGAAGACGCCACGATCGTGGACATCACCAGCGTCCTGCCGCATGCGCAGGATCCCAGCAAGGCGGACTACACCCAGCTCATCAAGGTGGCCATGGCGTATCGCAAGATCACGTGGACGCATGCGATCGCCGGCACGGAAGCTTCGGACGACTGGCGCAAGCCGCTGGAAAGCTAAGCCGGGCGCGACGGGCCGTGCCAATCGCCGCACGGCCCGGCCCCTTCGCGCTCATCGCGCCTCACAGGCGCCGGAGTTGCCACACCGGTAACTCAGTCCTCTTCTTGACCATCTGCGGCCATAACGATTGCCCCAATCGTCATGGCCGCACAGGATACCGAGATGCCCCGTTTATCCGACATGCGGTTCACGTTCGCCCCCATCGCTGCCAGCGCCAACTTCGAAGTGATCGAATTCACGCTCGACGAAGCGCTCTCCTCGACCTACCAACTGCGCGTGGAGCTGTCCAGCTTTGACCCCGCGGTGGATTTTGGCGCGCTGCTGGACCAGCCTGCGCTATTCACGATCTGGCGCGGCGACACGCCCGTGCGGCACGTGCACGGCGTCGTCACCGGTTTCGAGCAAGGCGATACCGGTTTCCGAAGGACACGCTACCGCGCGGTCGTCGAACCAGCCTTGGCGCGCACGGCGCTCTGCTCGGACTGGCGCATTTTCCAGCAGCAATCCGTGCCCGAGATCCTCGAACAGATCCTCAAATCCCATGGCATCACCGACTACGAACAGGTCGCTACCAACGAGCACCTGGCGCGCGAGTACTGCGTGCAGGCGGGCGATACCGACCTGCAGTTTCTCGATCGACTCGCCGCTGAAGAAGGCTTGTTCTACCGGTTTGTCCATTCGGACCATGGCCACCGCCTGATCCACGGCGACCGCATCTACGTGCACGGGACGATCGACGGCGGTCCCGTGGCTTACAACCCGACGCCCGGAGGCGACCAGCCGGAACCCGCACTGCACCGCTTCACCTACGCCGAGCACGTGCGCACCGCGCGACAGACCCACCGCGACTACACCTACACGCATCCGCAGTACGACCAGGAACACTCTTCGGTCGCGCGCGACATGCCCCATCACTCCACCCGTTACGAACGCTACGACTATCCCGGCCGCTACAAGCGCGACGAAGCCGGCAAGCCCTTCACCCAAAGCCGCCTGCTGGGCCTGCGCCGCGATGCGCGCATGGCCACGGTCGAGGGCGACGACGCCCGGCTCGTGCCCGGCGTCGCGTTCGACCTGACCGGCCATCCGCGAGAGGACTGGAACCACGGCTGGCGGCCGGTGCGCATGCGCCATCACGGTGTGCAGCACACGAGCCAGCAGGAAGAAGCTGCAGAAGCCTTGCAAGGAACCCAGTACCGCTACACCGCCGACATCATCCCGGACCGCGTGGACTGGAAGCCGGAACCCGCTCGCAAACCCCGCATCGACGGCCCGCAAATCGCGTCGGTGGTGGGTCCCGCCAACGAAGAAATCTACTGCGACGACTACGGCCGCGTGAAGGTCCAGTTCCCGTGGGACCGCCTGGGCAGGCACGACGAACACAGTTCCTGCTGGATCCGCGTCTCGCAAAACTGGGCGGGCGCCGCGTGGGGCCACATGGCGATTCCGCGCATTGGACAGGAAGTGATCGTGGACTTTCTGGATGGAGATTGCGATCAGCCCATCATCATCGGACGCACGTATCGCGCGACCAACCTGCCCCCCTACGAATTACCGCAGCACAAGACGCGGATGACGATCAAGAGCAAATCGCACAAAGGCGACGGGTACAACGAGCTGCGTTTCGAGGATGAACTGGATCAAGAAGAGATCTACGTTCATGCGCAGAAGGACCAGAACATTCACGTCAATCACGACGAGACGACGTTTGTGGGAAATGACCGCAGCGAAAGCGTCGGTCGTGACGAAATGCTGAGAGTCGGACAGGACAGGCAAGACCGGATCATGCGCGACGAGCGCATCGATGTTGGCCAAGACCGGCATCTGATCGTCAAACGCGATCAAATCATCGTTGTTGAACGAAGCCAGCAGGTGTCGATCTCCAAGGATTACCTAGAGGAAATTGGTAACCATCGAGTGGAGCGGATCGCAGCGGACTACAAGACGACAGTGGGAGGCCACATCGAAATCGACGTCGAAGGACATCATAGACTTCGAGCCGCCCAGATGGCCTCTATCACGACACAACATCATGAAGTCCATGCGGACTCGATACGCTGGAGCACGCCCGGCGGCGTTCTCTCGTTGGATTCTGGAGGTCTGAAGTTCAATGGCGCGGCCGTCAATTTCAATGCGGGCAACATCGATCTGTCGGGCGGGCAAGGCGGAGTTCCCCTCAACCTCGACGGAATGCCCATCGTGGGCGAACCGGTGTGCGTTGGGTGTTGGATCAAAGCTGCCGTCGATCACAGCCCGGTGGTGAAAACATGAGCGAGCTGAGTCGGAAACTCTTCACCGAGCTGTCGGCACCAGGGCCGCAGCGCCACCTGATCGCGGTAAGCGACATCGCCGGACTGGACGATTCAATGCGCCATGCGGTGAACGATCTATTCGGCGGCCGCTGTTATCCGCTACTACAAAACGAGAAATGGGCTGCGCTGCGCCCCTACTCGCCGCTTCTTCTTGCAGCTCGCTCCACGACTCTCGCAGATTGCGGCAACCTGATGGAAGCGTTTCACGGCCGCCTTCTCAATGCTCTACAGGGGTGGATCATCAGCACACAACCGGCCGACGCACTGGCAACCCATCTTAGCGATGCGATGCTCGCGAGGGGGCCCGACGGTTGCACGTACTTGCTGCGGTACTACGACCCTCTGGTGCTGCCGATACTTCACCAGAGGGCGGATCCCGGCTGGTGGAACTCCTTTGTCGCGCCGATTGTTTCTTGGTGGGTGCCGGGGGCCAACGTGGAGCGCCGGCTGTGGGGTCGTGTTCCGGGTCATGGCTCCCGAGCCGGCAACACCTTTCCGCTGGAGATGCTGACCATGGACGCCGACCTGTGGCAAGCGTTGGCTGAAGACCCATTTCCACATCGCTTGCTCAGAGAAGCACAAACACACGAACCGTCCCTGTTCGACACGGATTGCCGGTACGTCAGGCTTGCGCGGGTTCGAACACACCTGAAAGCGGCAGAAATGCTGGGCTTGTCATCGTCTGAAGATCTCCATGACTACGTCTTCATGGCATTGAGCCGGCCCGCTCAACAGCTGAGGGATGACTCGCAGTGGCAACTAGCGCTCCAAATGGCCGCATCGGGCAACGAAAGGCTCGGCGCAGCGTATCTGGCGCTTGTCAGTCAGAAAGCCTGAACCTTAAAAGATTCGACAATTTCTATGACCAACTCCATCGACGCTATCGAGAGGTTGTTTTTATCAAGCGGCAACGCTGCAAATCGGAATCCCGCAAACACGCCTACGGGCCCCTGCGTGGGATGCAAGCGCTCGGTAAAGATACTACCGCTTCGATACGGCGTTATCGCCAGCACGGATGTGTCTGCGCTGAAAATACTGGCCCCAGATCGGCCCCCTACCCTTGGAAAGGCGCTTGTGCCCAAATTGAGCACGCCGCGCTACGCCATACGCTGGCTCCGAGAGGGATATGTATACGTGCTTACCAAGCGGATTGGTGGACACTTCACGTGCGAGGCGACTTATCAGGTACACGCGAGCGGCCTACTGCATCCCGTGTGGCCCGACAATCCCGGTGTACCTCGGACGGGCATTGCCGCGCTCGGATCATGGACCATCACCCTACCAGACCCCGAGGATGTGGAGGAATCGCGATTCCTGTTTTCGAGAGATCCACTGAGCCCCGTCATCTTGGCACGCTATCGCGATATCAGCGCCTTCCGCAATCGCTTGCAAAAGTTCGACGTTCGGGGTCTCGTTCAAGGATGCAGCGTTTATCACGACGTCCTTGCTCCAGACGAGATCCCCGCCAGAGTCGCCGAGTATCTCACAAGCTCCAATCCGGCTACCCAAAACGCGCTGGAAGATCAGGCGTTTCCGCCTTTTCGGAGCGGACTCAATCCCGGTGCCGCCCCGGCCGACATGGGTTCGATCTTGACCAGCGTTCATCGGGAGCTGTGCGTAGACGAAGGATTCGCCTTTGTCCTGGAGGATGCAATCGGCATCGCGCAGGAGCTCAATACTTGGCGCAACGACGCGGTCGAAAAAATGCGCCCCTGGCTGGAAACGAAAGACCACGAGGGTATCAGTAACGAACGCCGTTACGCCGTGGCCCAGGCACTGGACAACGTCAAGTCCGCAATGCAGAAAGGTCACCTGGCGCGTGCGACACGGCGAGGTGAGCGGCTATTGGAACAGGTCACGAAAATCAACGCTGGGTACCCACCCGGGTTGCAGTTTGGAGGTCAATACCAGCATCTTTACACGCCCGAACGCGTACGAGAGATCGCAGCCAAAGAATCGGCGACTGCCTTCGATAGGTATCAGAAGCTTTTGGACTGGGATACCGCCAAGGCAGGTGTACAGCGCGAATTTCATCAACGCGACAAAGCGGTCCAGCAAGAAATGGATGCGCGTAGCGCGGATCACCTGGCCTGGATTGCGAGTCCGGCGATGCTCGCCGCGCTTGACTTGTACGACCGGGACGAGCCAGTGTGGGGGATGGCCTTTGCTGAACAGATCGGCCTGAGCGTGATTGGTCTGAACGGATGCCCTGATGGCAACTCACATCTGGAAAGCTGGTGGACCGACACCGAGATTGGACCGGGAAATTTGGGGCTGCGCGCGATGACGCGCAATCAGATTGCCATCGAGGTTGAAACAAGGATGGCACTGGCAAAGGCTAAAGCGGACGACGTCTTGACTGTTGATAACGCCGCCTTGCTGCTCGGTACGGCGGGGGAACATTTTAAGAATGTGGCTGACCTTATTGCGAAGTCGGATGCGGCAGTCGACGCGGCTAGAAAGGCAGGCACTCACGCTTGGTTCACCGGCAGGCCACTGGGGCACGTTTTTACGCTCTTCGCGCAGCTCAATCAGTTCGTGCTCAAGCAAGTGCCAGGCAACGCCGTTGACCGCCGATTACTTGTTCCCTTTATGGGCCTGATGCACGCCCAATTGGGGCGTGCAGCAACGAACATACGGCTTCAAGACCTGGCGCATGCGGGTCAGGCTGCCAGCGCGTCGCGCGTTTCCGGTCAGTTGAATGCACATATCGGACGCGCCCGAGAAGCGCTTGCGCGCGAATTCCAGACCGGAGGTAACAGCGAGTTCTACAAAATTCGAGGCGGGGCAATCATCGCGCTTATCGAGGCCGTCTTGCTCCTGGCCAAGGGTAGCGCCTCTGACAAGGACACACGGCAGTGGGCGGAGTTGACTGCCGCAGGACTGACAACGGCGGCCGCAGGTTTCGAGTTGGCTGCGATGAGCGTGGGATCGGTGGCTGCAAGGTATGGTGCGCATACAGTGGCCGGCAGGGGAGCAAGGATTGCCTTAGGCGGCCTCAAGCTGGCAGGCGGAGGATTAGCCACCATTGGAGGGGGGATTCTGGTCGCATTGGATGTCGCAGAAGTGCGGAGAGCCTTTGCCCAAGGCAAGTCAACGTTGGGCTTAGCGTACGTCGCGCACGCCGTTGTAGCCATGGGCATTACCGGAATCTCCGCGTCCATATCGCTATCGACCTCCGGCCCGCTACTCCGTTGGATCCTTCTAAACACGGAGCGGCAACTCCTTCGAGCCGCCCTGCCCGTACTCATTCGCCAAGCAGAGAGCCTCGCAGCCGTCCACATTTCTGCATTGCTCGGTTTAGCGTTGGGATGGAGCACAGCCATAGGTCTGTTGATCACCGCGGCGATTTGGGTGTTAGAGCCAGACGAGATGGAAACATGGTGCGTCCACTGCTGCTTCGGCTCGCGCTCGCAGGATAGTTTTGCCAAGCCATTCGTAGACGAGGCGACCGAACTACGGAAATTGTATGAAGCTTTGAGGACGGTGAGCTGAATGTATTTTATCGAAGCGCAGGCCTGGGCAATGCAGACAACGGCAACATTACGTGGGGAGTATGAGGATGCCATTAAGGTAGCTACAGCGGATGAAAAGGAGCTTAAGGCCAATATCGGAAAAGAATTTGTACGGGAGATCGGCATTGATGAGAAAGTCAGCGAGCATCCCAGTGCTACAGGCTCGATCTACGCGTTTAACGATATCTATATCGAGCTTCGAGCTGGCGCACTTCAAGATAAGCGTGGTTTCCTTACGCTATTCACTTTGCCGGCGCTCTATCTAGTGTTGACGCTGCTGGAGATGAGTACCATCTTCAGCACAGTGTGGTGGACTCACGTCTATCCATGGTCGAGCAGGCCGGCAGATGCGGGCGACTACATTGCCGCTCTTGCGTTGCCCCTGATAACGCTGGCGCTGATTCTCGTGCTTCGTCGATTTGCATGGCGCTGGCTACGCCTCGAAAACTTTGTTCAACGCCGTCTGCTGATCCGCTTCAATCGCATTACTCGCCAGGTGTATCTGCACCGTCCTCGATACGCCGGTGGAATTGCGGTCCTCGCATGGGAACAGGTCTCGGCGGAAGCTGGGGTGGGCAAGCCTGAGGTTTCCGGCACGGGCACTCAGCTTTTGCTGGCCTGGACGCAGGACATGACGGGACTGCCTCACAGTCACCTCATGTTTGTGGGCAAGACGGCCGATGGGACCAGCGATTTGATCAATCTCTGGGAGTTCATTCGGCGATACATGGAAGAAGGCCCCGATTCCGTGCCTCGCCCCCGCAGACTGCTGACCAAGCTGCCTTGGCCTTGGCTGTCGCTCGCGGCCCCCTGGAGCTTCCTTAAGCCGCTTTGGCGAGCTGGCCAGCGGCGGCTAGTCGTTTGGCTGTCGGTGTTGCTATCTCCCGTCATGTTGATTCACGCAGCAGGGCATTGGATTTCGCTGCTCCTGTGCTGGGAGCCGCGCTGGCCCAAGATCATTCGCCAAGCGGGACTGCCAGGAAAACCGTGCCCCCCCCTGTCGGTGGCAGCCGACTGGCCACCTGTTCCCCCACCGACGAACGCTCCTCATCCCCATACGGGGCGTCCATGAACAAACCATTTGTTGTGTTGAGCGATTCGACCACACACGCCGGGAAGGTGGTCTCAGCGACGACCGGCTTCACCGCAGGAGGCTCGCCCGTGGCAGGGCATGGAGATGCCGTTCAATGCCCCCTCCACGGTGCCACTTCAATCATTGCTAGTTGCGCCGGCTTCCAAAGTAACGGCAAGACCCCTGCCCGCGAGGGTGACAGCACTTCGTGTGGCGCCATACTAGTTGCGTCTCAGCGCGGCGTGAACGCAGGAAGCTAGCCGTACTGGAGGGCAAAGACTGATGCCGCACCCAAAACCCCTACTCACGTTTCAACAAATGCTGGCCAACCTGAAGGCGCGTCCGGATTGGCAGGCGCTTCCAGACATACGGGTTGCCATGTGGCCGCAGCAGGTCAGCTTCTGCGACGACATCTCGGACGAACGGCTATTCAACGAACAGTACATTGAAAGTCGCCTATTTGCAGGAAAGGCAGCGTTCGTTCTCTACCTATTGTGTGGTGCCACATTGGCCTCGCTCGTTTGCTTCGCCTATGACGCATGGCTGAGCCATTCTGCGGGCAGCACGCTCTACAGCTTTCTTTCCAAGAGCTGGATATTGCTGACTTTCGCCGCGTTCACAGGCGTTTTGGCGATTGCGCTCCTGAAGCTGGAGCCGATATGCGTGCGCTTTAATCGCCAAGCTCAGGTCGTCCACATCTACAAGGGGCGGAAAAACGCAGCAACGGTTGCATGGAGAGACGTGCATCCTTTCACCGAATTCAGTCCGTCCGCAGACGGCAAGTTTGCAATCAACCTCGTGTTTCAAACGGGGCCGACCGCTCTCGCGATGGCTTCCGGAGCGTTCGACATCGGCGACGAGTCGGCGCTCGTCGACAACCTCACCCGTCTCGAATTCCTGCGACGCTACATGGCCGAAGGCCTGTGCGCGATCCAACCTGATCCGGCACGTACACCGTACAGACCCAGCGGCTTTTCCAAGGCAGTCACGTTCAAGGAAGATGGGCTGCTCACTTATCTCTTCGCGATCCTGCTGGTGAAGCCCGCCTACTACCTCGCCGGCGGCCCCTTGATCGATCGCCATCTAGTCCGTCGCACGGCGAACGTCGAGTGGCCGGAGGAGGTGGAGCGCTTGTGTTCGCCGGGCGCTGATGTGACCGGTTATGACGCCACGCCCGTGCAAGCGAGCAGGGACGTCTTTCACCGCTTCAATGGCCGCGGATTCGACTTGGTAAATCTACAAGGCAAGTGATCGGTTGAGTACGCGTTACCTCACCCCAAAATCAATTTTCCGCCGGCCGGCCTTTCTCATATCGCCACTAACGGATTCTGTTCGGCTTATGGCTTCCACGGAGCCAGTGTCGCCACTGAATATGAACCACTCATGACCGAATTGCAGCCAACCCACAGCTTTGACCAGATGTTGAAAAACTTGAAGCGGAGATCAGATTGGCAACAGCTACCTGACATCCGTCTCGCGATGTGGCCTGGCCAGGTAAGCTTTTCCGACGATCTCTCAGATCGGAGTCTGTTTAACGAGCGATACATAGAGAGCCGGATCTTCGTCGGAAAGCTGGCTTTTGTTCTCTATCTCGTATCCGGCGCATTCATCTTCACGACGAGCGCGTTCGTGTGGCTTATTTTCGACTGGATATCAGGCGGCGGGTCTGTGGCAGAGGGGCTGGTGCTGCACTGGGACATGGGCGCCTTTGGACTGTTCTGCCTCGTTTTAGGATATGCGCTGAGCAGAATTACACCTGCTTGCGTCCGATTCAATCGCCAAGCTCAGGCCGTTCACATCTACAACGGAAAGAACAAGGCAACTACGGTCTCCTGGCGAGACGTCCACGCGTTTACCGAATTCAGCGCGTCCGCGGACGGTAAGTTCACCCTTCGACTCGTGTTCAAGACGGAGCCCTCCGGCCTCGCCATGACCTCCGGCGCTTTCGATGTGGCTGATGAGTCAGCGCTCGTCTCGAACCTCACCCGCCTCGAGTTTCTTCGTCGCTACATGGCCGGGGGCCTTGCATCCATTCAGCCCGATCCGCATTGCGTTTCCGCCCAGCCAAGCGGGTTCACACCGCCCGTCATGCTGAAAGACGACGGTTTGATCGACTTCCTCATCGCAAAATTTGTAGTGCTGCCGGCGTACTTATTGGCGGGCGGCCCGCTGATCGATCATTATCTGCTGCGGCGCGCTGCCGACGCTCAGTGGCCAGCCGAGGTTGAACGCCTTTGTGCACCAGGAGCCGATCTGAGCGGCTACGACACGGCTCCCGTGCAGACCCATGAACACGTGTATCACCGATTCAACGGCCGAGGATTCGACTTGGTGAATTCGCAAGGAGCTCCATGCAACCCATCGTCCTAGTCGGCCATCGCCACGCCTGCCCCACTCACGGCAGCGGCACTGTCATTACCGGCGCTGCGCAAGCCCACGTCAACGGCCGGCCCATCGCGCGGGTTGGGGACAAGATCAGCTGTGGGGCAGTGATCGTGACCGGGTCGTCCACTGCCACGCTGGAGGGACGGGCCATCGCCCGGCTGGGCGACACCACGAGCCATGGTGGAGTATTGGTCGAGGGAGAATCGGCGTGGCTGGTGGACTGAGCGCATCAAAACCGATAAGTCGCCCCCACCCCAACGCCAGCATTCCGGCCGGGCGCCGGTTCGTAGTAGCGTCCGTTCGCTTCGTTGACGATCACCGATCCCGCGTAGTCGCGATCGAACAGGTTGTCGACGCGGGCATAGGCGTTCAGTTTCCATTGGCCCACCTGCTTCACGTAGCCGACGCTGGCAGCGGCCACGAAGTAGGCGGGTGCGTCCGCGTTGTTGGCATCGTTGACGTAGATCTTGGACAGGTAGCGGCCTTCCACGCCTGCTTGCCAGCCTTCGGGCGGCGCCCAGGCCAGGGACGCGAAGGCCGCCTGGCGTGCGATGCCCGGGATCTTGTTGCCGGCGCGGATGTTGCCCGAACCGTCGTCGGCGTAGCGGGCGTTGAGCAGCGTGTAGGCCACTTGCGTGCGCCAGTGCTGCGCGAATTCCCCGGACCAGCTCAGTTCCAGGCCATCGCGGCGAGTGCGGCCGGCGTTCTGGTAACTGGTGCGGCCGCCTGAACTGCCGGCGGAGACGATCTCGTCGTCGGTGCGGGTATGAAAGACTGCAGCCGTCAGCAGGCCGCCTGCCATGCGCGCCTTGATGCCGGCTTCAAGGTTGGTGCTGACCGACGGCATCAAGCCGAAGTTCAGGCCCGGGTCGCCGTCGGGCCGGTACGAGATTTCGTTCAGCGTCGGCGTCTCGAAACCGCGCCCATATGAGGTGTAGACGCTGACGTCGTCATTGACGGCGTAGCGCAGCGCGGCGACGGGCAAGGCCTTGCGGTAGCGGGCGCTGCCGCTGTCGTCGGCGTTGCCGGGGGTGATGTAGTGGTCGTCGGAATCGAAGCGGACCGTGCTGTATCGCAGGCCGGCGTCCAGCGTCCAGCGGTCCGCGAAGTTCCAGGACGCCTGGACATAGGGGTCGGCGTTGTAGACGCGGTTGGTCTCGTCGCGCCGCAGGGCGCCCTGCACGCCGAGTTGCCGGCTGGGGCCCGCGCCAGTGAAGTTCTGGTAGCCCTTGCGGTCTTCCTGCATGGCATCGTAGGCAAAGCCGCCGATCAGGGTCAGCGCCCGGCCGCCCAGGGCAAGCTCGGACGTCCAGCGCACGTCGGCGCCGCCGTATTCGCGTTTGAGGTCGATGACGCCGCCGGCTTGCGTGGGTGGGATTTGCACCGCGGGAGGAATCGACTGGTACTGCGTCGTGTCGCGCTGGCCGTAGTAGACCATCACGCGCAGCGCGTTGCGGCCGTCGACCTGGTGGTCGAAGACCAGCCCGCCCTGCGTCTGCTTTACCGTCTTGCGCGTGTTGTATTGCTCGGCAAGCGGCGCGCTGCGCGGGTCGTCCTGGAACTGCTGGTAGGTCAGGCCCAGCGGATCCTGCGCCTTCAGGTCGACGCTGTTGACGACCAGCGTCAGGCGGCTGTCGTCATTCAGTTGCAGGCCGAGCTTTGCATTGCCCAGATTCTTGCGGGCGGCGCTGTGGTCGCGATAGCCGTCGGTGGTGAAGCGCGACAGGTCCAGCACATAGTCCAGTTGACCGGCGCCCGTGCCCGACACCCCGCTTGCCATCGCGCCATAGCGCCATGTGCCATAGCTGCCGCCCCAGCCGCTGGCGGTGATCTCGGGCGGGTCGGCGCCGTCCTGCGTGAAGACCTGGATGACACCGCCGGAAGAGTTGCCGTACAGCGCCGAGAACGGGCCGCGCAGCACCTCGACGCGGTCGATGGAGCCGATGTCGATATTGGAGGTCTGCCCCTGGCCATCCGGCATCGTTGCGGGAATGCCGTCCACGTAGAGGCGCACGCCCCGCACGCCAAACGTGGAGCGTGCGCCAAAGCCGCGGCTGGATATCTGCAGGTCTTGCGCGTAGTTCTGGCGGTTCTGGATCTGCAGGCCCGGCACGCTTGCCAGCCCTTCAGACAGGTTGATGCCCGGCTGCTGCCAGCGCATGGCGCTGCCTTGGACGACGTCGACCGAAGCCGGCGTCTCCAGCACCTCGGTGCCCAGCCGTGTGCCGGTCACCACCACCGGGGCCAGCGTGTCGGCCTGCGCCAGCACGGTGGCAGCCGGCGCAAGCGCCAGTATTGTGCCCGCCGTCCACCGCCAGGTCCCGCTGTCCCGCCATTGCCGCTGTACCAAACTTCTCTCCTGTGCCTGGGCGGGAATGGGTTCTAATACCCGCCATGGAAAATACGCAAGACATTGAACGCCGGCTGTTGGACCTGGAGGTCAAGGCCAGCTTCTCGGATGATCTTCTGGAGCAGTTGAACCAGATCATCGTCCGCCAGCAACAGCAGATCGACCGGCTCATGCGCGAGGTCGCCGACCTGCGCCAGCAGGCGCCCGAGGGCGCAGCCCCTTTTCGCAGCCTGCGCGACGAACTGCCGCCGCACTACTGATTGCGAAGCCTGAAGGCGCTGCAGCCTGGTCATCCTACCCAAGGGCCCTGACTGGCGCATCCGCCATAGGGGCGCCCGCGCCCGCAGCGAATATCGTGCCCGCTGCGCGGGGCCATCGGGTTCGTGGCCACGGCTCGTCGAAGCTGGCGGGGCGCGTCGGCGACGCTGACACTATCTCACGACCAAACGTTCCATCAGCGGCATCAAAGCCTGAAATACGGCCAGAATTTTCCATTGGTGGAATTATCTTTTACGGATATCCGGGTTTATCCGCATTCTAGATCGGCGCAAGATTCAGCCATCGGGAAACAGCAACGAACCACGACGGAAAGGCCGCCGGATTCGCTCCCAGGCTCTAGAAATCGGAGGTTTACCATGAAGACCCTTGCGACCGCTGTGATGTTTTCGCTGGCTGCACTGAGCGCCGGCGCCTACGCCTCGCCCAACATCGAACCCAACAACGTGCCCTTCCAGGGTGTCTATGGCACCCCCTACGAAGGTCCGACCCGCGCCCAGGTGCAGGCCGAACTGGCCGCCGCGAAGGCCGCCGCCAAGGCCGCCGGGATCAACACCAACGCCGAACCGAACAACACGCCCTTCCAGGGTGTCTACGGCACGCCGCACACGGGCAAGACCCGCGCCGAAGTCCAGGCCGAACTGGCCACCGCGAAAGCCGCGGGCCAGGTGTCGAACGTGGAACCGAATGACATGCCGTTCGCGGGCGTGTATCGCGGCAACTGAAGCGGCGCAGATTTACCCTCCCCTTGTTGTATGTTGGCCGCCCGGTTGGGCGGCCTTTTTTTGGCGTACTATCGGCTCAGATTCATGATGCAGACTCGCTTACCGCCAAACCGGCTGTTCACATCAGGGAGCCCATCTTGATATACCCCCGCGTTCTTGCCGCGTTGCTGCTGTCCGGCGGCATGGCGTCGGTGGCGGTTGCCGCCCCGCCCGTCATGCTCAACGACGCACTCATCACCCAGATATCCAAGGCCGACCGCGCCTCGTTCCACGAAGCCGTGGCGCAAGCGCTGAACAGCTCGGCCGACGGCCAGAGCACCGAATGGAAAAGCGCGCACCAGCCCAAGCGTGCGGCGCCGATCACGGTGCAGCTGACTCCCAAGCAGACCACCCGCGCCGGCAACGACCGGGTTTGCCGCTTCCTGGTAGGCAACTTTGCGCGGACCAGCACCTCGGAAACGTGGCAGTTCTGGTTCTGCAAGCAGCCCGACGGCACCTGGAAGGCCAGCGCCAACTAGGCCGCCCGGCGCCCCCCGGAAGAAAAATGCGCGCCAGCCCCGGAAGGGGTGGCGCGCATTGTCATGCCCGCGCAAGACGCGCGGGCCGGTGAAGGCCGATCAGGCGCCTTCGACGCGGTTGGCGTCCAGCACGGTCATGGCCGTCATGTTGATGATGCGGCGCACGGTGGAGCTGTTGGTCAGGATGTGCACGGGGGCATTGGCGCCCAGCAGGAACGGACCCACCGCCACATTGCCGCCCGCGGCGGTCTTGAGCAGGTTGTAGGCGATGTTGCCCGAGTCCACGTTCGGGCAGACCAGCAGGTTGGCTTCGCCTTTCAGCGTGGAGGACGGCAGGATGCGCATGCGCAGTGCCTCGTCCAGCGCGCAGTCGCCGTGCATTTCGCCGTCAATTTCAAGTTCGGGCGCGGATTCGCGGACCAGTTCCAGCGCGCGGCGCATCTTTTCGCCGGAGGCCGAACTGCCCGAGCCGAAGTTCGAACGCGACAGCAGCGCGACCTTCGGCGCAAGGTTCATGCGCGCCATTTCCTGGGCGGCCATGATGGTGAATTCGGCGATCTGCTCGGCCGTGGGATCGTCGTTCACGTGCGTGTCCACCAGCACCACCGTGCGCTCGTCGAGCAGCAGGATGTTCATGGCGGCATACACGTTGTGGCCGGGGCTGCGGCCGATCACTTCGTCCACGAAACGCAGGTGGTCGTGGTACGCACCCACCGTGCCGCAGACCATGCCGTCGGCATCGCCCAGGTGCACCATCATCGCGCCGATCAGCGTCAGGCGGCGGCGCATTTCCACGCGTGCCATTTCCTTGGTGATGCCGCGGCGGCTCATCAGTTCCCAATACGTCGTCCAGTACTGATGGAAGCGCTCGTCGTATTCGGGGTTGGTAACTTCGACGTCCTCGCCCAGGCGCAGGCGCAGGCCGAATTTTTCGATGCGCGAGAGCAGCACGGCGGGACGGCCCACCAGGATGGGACGCGCCAGGCCTTCGTCGACGATGACCTGGACCGCGCGCAGCACGCGTTCGTCTTCGCCTTCGGTGAAGACGATGCGCGCCTTACCGCCCGAACGCACGATGCGCTTGGCCGCCGAGAACAGCGGCTTCATGAACGCGCCGGAGTGATACACGAACTGCTGCAGCTGTTCCTCGTAGGCTTCCAGGTCGGCCAGCGGGCGCGTGGCCACGCCGCCTTCCATCGCGGCCTTGGCCACCGCCGGCGCGATGCGCACGATGAGGCGCGGATCGAACGGCTTGGGGATCAGGTATTCGGGGCCGAACGAGATGTCATACGTGCCGTAGGCCGCGGCCACGACTTCGTTCTGCTCTTCTTCGGCCAGGTCGGCAATGGCATGCACCGCCGCCATTTCCATCTCGCGCGTGATGGTCGTGGCGCCCACGTCCAGCGCGCCGCGGAAGATGTACGGGAAGCACAGCACGTTGTTGACCTGGTTGGGATAGTCCGACCGGCCCGTGGCCATCACCACGTCGTCGCGCACGCCGTGCGCCACTTCCGGCAGGATTTCCGGCGTGGGGTTGGCCAGCGCCAGGATCAGCGGGCGCGGGCCCATGGCGGCCACCATTTCCGGCTTGAGTACGCCGCCGGCCGACAGGCCCAGGAACACGTCGGCGTCCTGGATCACGTCGGCCAGCTTGCGGGCGTCGGTCTTTTGCGCAAAGCGCGCCTTGTCCGGGTCCATCAGCGTGGTGCGGCCTTCATAGACCACGCCTTCGATATCGGTGACCCAGATGTTTTCCAGCGGCAGGCCCAGGTCCACCATCAGGTCCAGGCACGCCAGTGCCGCGGCGCCCGCGCCGGACGTGACCACCTTGACCTGCTTGATGTCCTTGCCCACGACCTTCAGGCCGTTGATGAAGGCCGCCGACACGGTAATGGCGGTGCCGTGCTGGTCATCGTGAAAGACCGGGATCTTCATGCGCTCGCGCAGCTTGCGCTCGACGGTGAAGCATTCCGGCGCCTTGATGTCTTCGAGGTTGATGCCGCCGAAGGTGGCTTCGAGGCCGGCAATGATCTCGACCAGCTTGTCCGGGTCGGTTTCGTTGATTTCGATGTCAAAGACATCCAGGCCGGCGAACTTCTTGAACAGCACCGCCTTGCCTTCCATGACGGGCTTCGAGGCCAGCGCGCCGATGTTGCCCAGGCCCAGCACCGCGGTGCCGTTGGTGATGACGCCCACCAGGTTGCCGCGCGCCGTGTAGCGGTACACGTTGGACGGATCGGCCACGATTTCCTCGCAGGCCGCCGCCACGCCGGGCGAATACGCCAGCGCCAGGTCGCGCTGGTTGACGAGCGGCTTGGACGCCACGACGGAGATCTTTCCCGGGGTGGGGAACTCGTGATAGTCCAGGGCTGCCTGGCGGTCGGAGGGGTTGTTCATGGGCTGTGGCCTCGCTGTCTTGAATGAGCAAAATTCTAGGCGTTAAGACATAAGGCGATCATTCGGATTTAATATCGTCCCATTATGTTTTCCTAATGCCTTGTCTATGACAGCCTTCGACCCGGATGCCGTCTTCCGGAAATTGACCTCGCGCCTGAAGATGCGCCACCTGATGCTGCTGCTGCAAATCGAGCAGCACGGATCGCTGACCCGGGTGGCCGAACACATGGCGACCAGCCAGCCGGCCGTGACCAACGCACTGGCCGAACTGGAAAGCATGTTCGGCGTGCCGCTGTTCGACCGTTCCGTGCGGGGCATGACGCCCACGCCGATGGGCGCCGTGGTGCTGGCGCGCGCCCGCGGGCTGGTGCACGACCTGGGGCATCTGGTGCAGGAAATGGAAACGGTCGCGGCCGGGCACGCCGCCCACCTGCATATTGGCGTCATCCCCTTCGTGTCGGGCCAGATGCTGTCGGCGGCCATCGGCCGCACGCTGCCGCAGGGCCGCCAGCTCACGGCCACCATCCACGAAGGCCAGGGGCCGGCCCTGCTGCGCCAGCTGCGTGACCACACGCTGGACGTGGTGGTGGGCTGGGCCACGCCTTCGGTGGACCTGACCCATATCGGCTTCGAGGTCCTGTATCACCAGCAGCCGCGCCTGATCGCCAGCCGCCGGCTGGCCGCGCGTCTGGGCCGGTCGCGCCTGGAATGGAACCGGCTCGCCGACCTGGACTGGATCCTGGGCACGCCGGGCAGCCCGATCCGCGAGCAGGTGGCCGACATCTTTCTGCGGGCCGGCCTGGCGCCGCCGCCGCCGTCCGTGCAAAGCGACTCGTCCAAGCTGATTGGCGAAATGATCGTGGCCAGCGACCGCGCCGTCACGATCCTGCCGGCCGACATCGCGGACGAGCTGGTCCGCATCGCGGGCGCGGCCATCGTGCCGTACTCGTTCGATTGGACGCTGCCGCCGATCTCGCTTTTCACGCGGTCCGATGGCTTGCGGCGCAACGTTGAAGCCCTTTTCGCCGCCGCCTTGCGCGAGGTCTATCTGAAGGGCGCCCGCCCGCCGCTCTGATCGTCCACGGGCAGTTGGCCGTCGTATCATGGACGCCGGACTGACGCGTGCGGCCCCCGACCCCCGGCCCGGCCACGGCGCCGGTCCTCCCGGGAGGCCGTCGCAATGACGCAGGCGCACACGCAGGCTCCGCAAACTCCTCGCCCCTGGCACCAGCTCTCCGTCGACGAGACGCTGGACGCGCAGGTGACCAGCCCGTCGGGCCTGACGCAGGACCAGATCCGGCGCAGGCAGGAAACCCACGGCCTGAATGCCCTGCCTCCGCCCGCCCGCCGCAGCGCCTGGCTGCGCTTTCTGGGTCACTTCAACGACGTGCTGATCTACATCCTGCTGGCCGCGGCCGTGGTGACGGCGTTGATGGCCCATTGGCTGGACACGATCGTCATCCTGGCCGTGGCCGTCATCAACGCGGTCATCGGCTACGTGCAGGAAAGCCGCGCCGAACGCTCGCTGGACGGCATCCGCAACATGCTGTCGAACCACGCCCGCGTGGTGCGCGACGGCCAGAAGGAAGAGATCGACGCCCGCGACCTGGTGCCGGGCGACATCGTGATCCTGCGGCCCGGCGACAAGATCCCCGCCGACGTGCGGCTCTTTGACACCCACAACTTCCGCGTCGAGGAATCGATGCTGACCGGCGAGTCCACCGTCGTCGAGAAGCACGATGCGCCGCTGCCCGGCGAGGCGCCGCTGGGCGACCGCCTGAATCTGGGCTTCTCGGGCACGAACGTCAGCGCGGGCAACGCGCGCGGCATTGTCGTGGCCACCGGCAGCGACACCGAGATCGGCCACATCAACCGGATGATGAGCAACGTGCGGACGCTGCAGACGCCGCTGCTGCGGCAGATGCAGCTGCTGGGCAAGCGCATCTTCCAGGTGGTGCTGGTGATGGTGGCGGCGCTGTTCGTGCTGGGCCGCTACGTGCTGGACATGCCCCTGCCCGACCTGCTGTTGTCGCTGATCAGCATCGCGGTGGCCTCGGTGCCCGAAGGGCTGCCGGCCATCATCTCGATCATCCTGTCGCTGGGCGTGCAGCGCATGGCGCGCAATCGCGCCATCATCCGCAAGCTGCCCACCGTGGAAACGCTGGGCGCGATGACGGTGATCTGCTCGGACAAGACCGGCACGCTGACCTTGAACGAGATGACCGCCAAGAATGTGCTGCTGGCGCAGGGCGTCTATCGTGTGTCGGGCGACAACTACCGCCCGGTCGGCGAGGTCACCCGCGAGTCCGACGGCATGCCGGTGGACTGGAGCCAGGAGGACGCGCTGACGCGCTTCGTGCGCGCGGCGGCCATCTGCAACGACAGCCAGCTGCACGAAGACGCCGACGGGCAGTGGCGCATCGTGGGCGGCCCCACCGAAGGCGCGATGATGGTGCTGGCCGCCAAGGCGGGCCAGGGCCTGGATGGCGTGGCCAAGCATGGCAAGGTGCCATTCGACTCGGGCTACAAATACATGGCGCGCCGGTGCGACGACCACGGCCAGAACGTCATCTACGTCACCGGCGCGCCCGACGTGCTGTTTCAGTTGTGCGCGCAGGAACAGGGCGAAGACGGACCGCAGCCGTTGCGGCTGGACTATTGGGAAAGCGGGCTGCAGGCCTTTGCGCACGAGGGCCTGCGCACGTTGGCCGCCGCCTACAAGCCCGGCGCCGCCGGCGCCACGGCGCTGGACCATCCGGATTTCCAGACCGGCCTGATACTGCTGGGCGTGGCCGGCATCATGGATCCGCCCCGGCCCGAAGCCATCGAGGCCATCGCGCAGTGCAACCAGGCCGGCATCCGCGTGAAGATGATCACCGGAGACCATCCCGAAACCGCGCTGGCCATCGGGACGATGCTGGGCATGACGCACGTCAGCGAGGCGGTGACCGGCGCGCAGCTGGAGCAGACCAGCGACGAAGCGCTGGCTGCGCTGGCGCGCGACCACGACATCTTTGCCCGCACCAGTCCCGAGCACAAGCTGCGCCTGGTGCGCGCGTTGCAGGCGATGGGCGAAGTGGTCGGCATGACGGGCGACGGCGTCAACGACGCCCCCGCGCTCAAGCAGGCGGACGTGGGCGTGGCCATGGGCATCAAGGGCACCGAGGTCACCAAGGAAGCCGCCGACATGGTGCTGGCGGACGACAACTTCGCCTCGATTGCCTACGCGGTGCGCGAAGGGCGCCGCGTCTACGACAACCTGAGAAAGACCATCCTCTTCATCCTGCCGACCAATCTGGCGCAAGGGCTGCTCGTCATCGCGGCGCTGCTGGCGGGCGCGCAGGCGCCGCTGACGCCGCTGCAGATCCTGTGGATGAACATGGCCACCTCCATCACGCTGGCCTTTGGCCTGGCGTTCGAACCGGCCGAGCCCGGGGTGATGCAGCGCGCGCCGCGCGATCCGGCCAAATCCATCCTGGACGCCTTCGCCATCTGGCGCATCGCCTTCGTGGGGCTGCTGTTCATGGCGTCGGCCTTCGTCATTGAAAAGAGCCTGATCGCCGCCGGCCGCGATCCGGACTTCATCCGCACGGTCATCCTGCAGACGCTGGTGACGGCGCAATGGACCTACCTGTTCAACTGCCGCCTGCAGGACCGCTTTCCGCTCACGCCCAGCATGTTCCGCAACAAGGCGCTGTGGCTGGTGACGATCATGCTGGGCGTGCTGCAAGGCGCGCTGATCTACCTGCCCGTGATGAACCGCGTCTTTGGCACCGTGCCGCTGCCGCCGGAGTACTGGACGCTGACGCTGGTGGCCGCCGGCATCCTGTTCTGCGTGGTCGAGGCCGAGAAGCTGGTGCTGCGCATGTGGTGCGCGCGGCGCGACCGCGTGGCGCTGGCGCAGCGAACGGCGGCGTGAAGCGTCCGGCAGGGTAAGGCGCCCGCCCACAAAAATGCCAACAAATGTAAAGCCCGCGGCCGCAAGGCCGTGTGCGCTCCTATACTTGCGCCCGCCAAGTTTCACGCAGGAGGGCACGCAGCGTGTTCACCATCTCGCCAATCCTTGCGAGCCGCCGCGCGCTTACCGCCGTGGGCATCGCCGCGCTGACCGCGCTTTCCGGCTGCAGCTCGATGCTGGGCGAAGGCACGGGCGCCGCGGCAGGTATCGCCGGCACGGCCATCGCCAATAAAGTCACGGACAACGCCACCGTCGCCACCGGCATCGGCCTGGGCGTGCAGGCCGGCGCCAAGGCCGCGCTGGGCTATGCGCAGCGCCAGACCCGCGGCGAAGAACAGGACGCCATCGCCAAGGCCGCCGGCCCGCTCGCGGTGGGCAAGGTCGCCAGTTGGAACGTCAAGCACAAGCTGCCCATCGAAGACGACGCCCGGGGCCAGGTCACCGTCAGCCGGCTGATCGGCGGCGGCGATCTCCAATGCAAGGAAGTGGTGTTCTCGGTGGACATCCCCGCCGACAAGCCCGGCGCCGATCCCGAGCGCGAATTCTACGTCACGACCGTCTGCCGCGACGGCGAACACTGGCGCTGGGCCAGCGCCGAACCGGCGACCGCCCGCTGGGGTTCGCTCCAGTGACGCGCGCGCTTGGGATGCTGGCGCTGGCCGCCAGCCTCGCGCTCGCGGGCTGCCAGAGTTCGTCCATCGGTCCGGCCACGGGCGCGGTGGTCGGCACGCTGAGCGGCGCGGCCACGGCCAATCCCGTCGCCGGCTTCGCCATCGGCGTTTCGGTGCAGGCCGCGGTCGACGCCACGGTGAAGTACGTATTGCGCGAGTGGAAGAACGACCAGCAGAACGTGATGGCCAACGCGGTTGGCGCGCTGCCCATTGGCGAAGTCCGGCAATGGCAGGTCAAGCGCACGCTGCCGGTGGGCAACGAGCGCGGCAGCATCCAGGCAGTGCGCGATATCAAGACGCCGCTGGCGCATTGCCGCGAAGTGCTGTTCACGGTCGAGGTCGAAGGCGCCGCCCCGGCCTACGCCAGCACGATCTGCCAGCGCCCGGACGGCCAATGGAAGTGGGCCGCTGCCGAGCCCTCGGTGGCGCGCTGGAACGGGCTGCAATAGCCCGCTTGATCGCGGCGCAAGCGGCGGGCGATACTGGCCGGAATCTCCCGCGTCATCGCCGCCCCCGTTCGTCCATGCCCGCAGGCCAATTCCTCATGCAACGCAGCGCCATCGCCGGCGTGCAGGCCGTTTCCGCCTGCAGCGGGCACGCGTTTGCGCGCCACACGCACGAGCAGTTCGGCATCGGCGTGATGCGCGCGGGCGCACAGGTGTCGCACAGCGGGCGCGGCCAGGTCGAGGCCGGACCCGGCTACGTCATCACGGTCAATCCGGGCGAGGTGCACGATGGCGCGCCCCTGGGCGGCGGGGCGCGCGCCTGGCAGATGCTGTATCTGGACCCCGACGTGGTCCACGCCTGCAGCCAGGAGATCGCGGGCGCATCGCGCTACGAATTCGAGCACCCCGCCCGCGAACAGCCGGCGCTCGCGCGCGCGGTCCTGGCGCTGTATGCGCGGGGGACTTCCGGCGCGCCGGCGCTGGCGTGCGAGGCGCTGCTGCTGCGCGTGCTGGCGCAGGCCGGCGGGCCGCGCGGGGCGCCCGTGTCTGCGTCCGGCCGGGAAGGCGTGCCCGCGTCCTTGCGCCATGCGCTGTCGCTGATCGACGACGATCCGGCCGCCGCCCTGTCGCTGGCCGACCTGGCTGGCGTCGCGGGGCTCTCACGCTACCAGGTGCTGCGCGCCTTCACGCGCGCGACGGGACTGACCCCGCATGCCTACCAGACGCAGCGCCGCCTGCTGCTGGTGCGCCGCCTGATCCGGCAGGGCGTGGCCCTGGCCGACGCGGCCGCGCTGGGCGGGTTTGCCGACCAGAGCCACATGACGCGCACCTTCGCCCGAGCCTATGGCGTATCGCCGCGCCGGTATGCCTTGGCGGCCGGCGCCTGACCCTGCAATTTCGTTCAAGACCGACGCCGCCCCGCCCGCTTACGCTGCGCTCTTCCACAAGGGGGAAGGCGCGCGATGGCGATCAGCAAGCAACGGCTCGGGTATCTCTATCTGGCGGGGGCCATGGTGCTGGTGGGCAGCACCGTGACCGCCAGCAAGATCATTGGCGCTGGCCTGCCGCCCTTCACCGCGACCGCGCTGCGCTTTGCCATTGCGCTGCCGTGCTTCGCGCTGCTGATGGCCGCGTCGGGCGCGCGCATGCCCCGGCTGGACCGCCGCGACTGGCTGCTGCTGACCGTGCAGGCCGTGGCGGGCAGCGTGGGGTACACGACGCTGCTCATCGCGGGGTTGCAGCGCACATCGGCGGTGGACGGCGGGGTCATCCTGGGGACGCTGCCGCTTGTCACCGCCGCGATTGCCGTGCTGCTGTTGGGCGAGCGGCCGGGCAAGGCGGCCTTGGCGGCGATCGGCCTGGCGGCATTCGGCGTGTGGCTGATGTCGGGCCATGCGGCCGGACCCGGCAAGGCAGGATCGCTGGCGGGCAATGCGCTGATCCTGGGCGCCGTGGCCTGCGAGGGGCTCTTCATCCTGTTGAACAAGCGCCTGCGCACGCCCGTTGCGCCGCTGGCGCTGTCGACGCTGATGGCGGCGTTTGGTCTCGTATTCTCGGCCGCGGCCAGCCTCGCGGAGGCGCCCTGGACGCTGACATTCACGCAGGACGCGGTGGCGGCGGTGGCGTACTACGCGCTTGTGCCCACGGTTGGGGGATTTCTGCTCTGGTATGCCGGGGCGGCGCGCGTGCCCGGATCGGAAGCGGCGCTGTTCACCGCGCTGGCGCCGGTATCCGCCGTGCTGCTGGCAGCAGGCATGCTGAAAGAGCCGCTGTCGGCCGCGCATATCGCCGGCATGGGCTGCGTGCTGGGCGCGGTCGTGATGCTGGGCGGCACGCGGCGGGCGGCTGCTACCCCCGGCTGAAGGCCAGCGCGAACTCGTCGGAAAAGATGTCGGCCAGCGCGTGCCGCAGCGCCGCGGCGCGCTCGGCGCCGTAGGCGGCCTCGAAACGGTTCTGCGCGTCTTTCCACAGGCGGCGCGATTCGGCCAGCTTGGCGCGGCCGGTCTCGGTCAGTTCGACCCGTCGGCTGCGGCCATCCAGCGGGTCGCGCATCATGCGCACGTAGCCGTCGCGCTGCAGGGGCTTGAGGTTGTGGGCCAGCGCGGACCGGTCCAGCACCATTGCGCGGGCCAGATCCGTCATCGAGGGCGAACCTGCGCGCGCGATGTGCACCAGGATCGAATGCTGCGACACCTTCAGCCCGCAGGGCGCCAGCACCGTGTCGTACAACTGGGACACGCGGCGCGTCGCCTTGCGCAACGCCGCGCCGTTGCAGATGAGCGGATCCGGAGGAACGGCGGGGCCAGGGAGCGGGGCGTCGGACATGGCGAGCGGCTAAGGAAGGTGTGCGGGCAAGGACATAACGCTAACGCCGGGGCAGGCCCCGCGTCCAGCGCGATATTGACAGATATTGGCATATGCACGTAAATTTTGCCGACCCCTTTTACCGGCCCGTCCCATGACCGCGACCGTTCCGCCTCGCCCCGCCAATGCGCGCTTGCAGGCCATGCTGCACGCCCCCATCGCGCCCACGCTCGCGCGGCTGGCGTGGCCCAACATCCTGATGATGCTGGCGCAGTCGTCCACCGGCCTGATCGAAACCTGGTTTCTCGCGCGGCTGGGCACGCCGGTGCTGGCGGGCGTGGCGCTGGTCGTGCCGGTCCTGATGCTGATGCAGAACATGTCGCAGGGCGCGATGGGCGGCGGCATATCCGCGGCGGTGGCGCGGGCGCTGGGCGGCGGCCGCCAGCAAGAGGCGGATCAGCTCGTGCTGCACGCGGTCGTGCTCAACGCCTTGCTGGGGGTCCTGTTCTGCGTGCTGCTGCTGGCCTTCGGTCCGGCGCTGTACCGGGCGCTGGGCGCCGAGGGCGCGGCGCTCGATGCGGCGCTGGCCTATTCCAACGTCATCTTCGGCGGCATCGTGCTGATGTGGCTGATGAATGCCTTCGCCAGCGCCATCCGGGGCACCGGCAACATGCTGGTGCCGGGCGCGGTCATCTGCGGGGGCGCGCTGCTGCTGATTCCCCTGTCGCCGTGCCTCATCTTCGGTTGGGGTCCCTTCCCCGCGCTGGGCGTGGCCGGCGGCGGCTGGGCGCTGGTGACCTACTACGCGGTGGGCACGCTCATCCTGGGCGCGTA
Source organism: Achromobacter mucicolens (assembly GCF_029866465.1). NCBI lineage: Bacteria > Pseudomonadati > Pseudomonadota > Betaproteobacteria > Burkholderiales > Alcaligenaceae > Achromobacter > Achromobacter mucicolens. Next base: position 4,401,527 of record NZ_CP123364.1, read on the forward strand.
CTGCGCCAGCGGCCGCAACGCGGCGCGGCTCGTGGCCAGCCGGCTGCACGTGACGCTGATGCGCAACATCCTCAGCGTGGGTGCGCTGGCCACCATCAACCCGCTGCTGACCAACGCGCTGGTGGCCCTGACCGCCGCATTGGTGGGCGCCTACGCGGGCGAGGCGGCCGTCGCGGGTTACGGGGTGGCGGTCCGGCTTGAATACCTGCTGATGCCGATTGCATTCGGCCTGGGCGCCCCCATGGTCGCGATGGTGGGCTCCAACATCGGCGCCGGGCAGCCCGAGCGCGCCATGCGCATCGCCTTGACCGGCGGGGCGATGGCCTTCGTGCTGGCCGAGGCGATCGGGCTGGCCGCGGCGTGCTTTCCCGAGGCATGGCTGCGTCTCTTTGGCGCGCAGGATCACATGCTGCAGGCGGGCGCCGACTACTTGCGCACGGTGGGCCCGGTGTACGGGTTCTTTGCGCTCGGCTTTTCGCTGTACTTCGCGTCGCAGGGCGCGGGACGGCTGAAGTGGCCGTTGACCGCGGGATTCCTGCGGCTGCTCATCGGCATCGGGGCGGGCGGCATTGCGCTGCACCTGACCGGGTCGCTGACCGTGTTCTTCGTGATTGCGGCCGTGGCAATGTGCGTCTACGGCCTGGTCATCCTGGCCGCCGTCGCGTCGGGGTCCTGGTACGGCCCCGGGCACCTGCCGGGGCGCCGGCTGTTCGCGCGGTGATGCCTGCCGGCGCATTTTCCGGCGCATTTTCCGGCGCATTTTCATGCGCATTTTCCGGCGCATCGCGCAACGCATACGCCACCAGCTCGTCCGCGTAAGCAGGCAGATCGTCGCGCACGCACAGCACCAGGTCGCGCGCGGCCCAGGGATCGGCCAGGGCCACCCGGCTCACGCCCGCCGCGCGGCCATAACGCAGCGCCGCCGCCCGCGGCACGATGGCCACGCCCACGCCCTGGCCCACCATGCGGCTCACGGCGTCAAAGCTGCGCAGCCGCACGCGATAGGACAGGGGCCTGCCGCTGCGGCGCGCATGATGCGCAATGTGTTCCTGCAGCGCGCTGCCCTGCACCAGCCCCACGAAGTCATGCCCGGCCACGTCCTGCAACAGCACCTGCGGCTGCGCCGCCAGCGGATGGCCGCGCGGCACGATCAGCGTCAGCGGATCGTGCCGGAATATGCGCGTGCGCAAGCCATGCAGATCGGCCGAGTCCGCTAGCACCCCAATGTCGGACGCGCCCGCCCGCAGCGCGTCGGCGATCTCGTGGCTGAGGCGCTCTTCCAGGTCGACGGAAATATGCGGGTGGTCCTTGAGGAACGCGCCGAGCACGGGCGGCAGGTATTCACTGAGCGCCGTGGTGTTGCACAGCACGCGCACGTGCCCCTTCAGGCCAGCCCCATAGTGGTCGAGTTCGCCGCGCATGCGGTCGATCTGGCCCAGCACCAGCCGGGCATGGTGGACCAGCGTGCGCCCGGCGGGTGTGACCTGCACGCCGCGCGGCTCGCGCACCAGCAGCGGCACGCCCAGCGCGTCTTCCATGCCGCGGATGCGCTCGCTGGCCGAGGCCAGCGTCATGTGCGAACGCCCCGCGCCCGCCGTGATGGAGCCGGTTTCGTGCACATTCAGAAATAGGCGAAGGTCGGTCAGGTCGAAACGCATGGAAAAAAGCGTAGCACGCGAGCCTCAGGCGCATCCATAGGCTGGGTAAGCCAGATCCCGATAGGTGTAGCGGGGCGCGATCGGCAGAATGTGTTCACCCCCCTTCAGAACAGGCGAAAAACATGTACCTCGCACCCTTGCGCATCCGCGCCGCGCGCTGGACGGGCGCGGCCGCGATCGCACTCGCGCTGCAGGCCTCAGGCGTGGCCGAAGCGAACAACGGTCTTGGCGGCGCCATCACGCCCGCCCAACAATACGCGCTGGCGCTGGAAGCGCAGACCCAGGGCGATCATGCCGCGATGCTGGCGTGGCTGCGCGCCGCGGCGCGCGGGGACCACGCGCCCGCGCAACGGATGCTGGGCGTCGTCCTGATCGCCGGCCCGGCGTTATATGGTCCATCGCTGCCCGCCGATCTGTGCGAAGGACGCGCGTGGCTGCTGCGCGCCGCCCGCCAGAAGGAGGGCCCGTCGCAAGACGTGGCCTATGCCTTGTTCGGCCGCCCCAAGGATGCGCTGACCGCGCACTGCGAGCCCGCATGAATCTCTTGGACCCGGTTTTGCTGGCCGCCGTTGTCGCGGTCTTCGTCCTGGCGGGCGTGGTCAAGGGCGTGGTCGGCCTGGGCCTGCCCACGATCTCCATGGCGCTGTTGGCGCTGGTGATGGCGCCCGCGCAGGCGGCGGCGCTGCTCATCGTGCCGTCGCTCATCACCAACCTGTGGCAGGCGAGGCCGTGGGTCACGCTGCGAGCGGTGCTTCGCCGGATCGCGGGCATGCAGGCGGGCGTCTGCGCCGGGACGGTGGCGGGCGCGCTGTGGCTGGGTCCGCCTTCGGGCGAGTGGGCGGGCATCTGCCTGGGATTGGCGCTGGTGGCCTATGCCGGGTGGGGACTGTTTGGCACGCCGCCCACGGTGCAGCCCCGTCACGGACCCTGGCTGGGCATCGCCACCGGCGCCGTCACTGGCGTCATCACGGCGGCCACGGGCGTCTTCGTCATCCCCGCCGTGCCGTATCTGCAGGCGCTGAACCTGGACAAGAACGCGCTCATCCAGGCCATGGGAATTTCGTTCACGGTGTCGACCGTCGCGCTTGCCGCGGGGCTGTGGCTCAACGGCGGCTACACAGCCGGCGCGGCAAGCGCGTCCGTTCTGATGCTGCTGCCCGCGCTGGCCGGCATGGCCTTGGGGCAACGGCTGCGCAACCGGATGTCCGCGCGCACCTTCAAGCTGTGCTTCATGGTCAGCCTGGCGCTGCTGGGCGCGTATCAGGCCGGGCGCGGCCTGCTGGGCCTCTAGGCGGCAAGCCGACGTGCGTCGGCAACACCGATCGACACCGACATCTCGCGCCAGCGCGCCAGCTCCTGCTGCACCGACTGGATCTTGCTGCGCGCCTGGTCGAAGGAATCGCGGCCCAGGAACAGGTGCAGCGGCGCGTACTGCGCCTGCGCGGCATCGATCAGCGCTTGCGCCGCCTTGGCCGGGTCGCCGCTCTGATCCCACCCCTGCGCGCCGCGCGCGGCCAGTTCCGGCGATGCCTCGGATTCGCTGGCGCGCATCGCACCCGGATAGACGAGCGAAACGCGGATGCCGAGCGGGGCGGCTTCGGCGGCCAAGGATTCGGTCAGCCCGCTGACGGCGAACTTGGCGGCGCTGTAGGCGCCCCATTGCGTCGTGCGCCCGTCGAAGCCCAGGATGGACGAAATGTTGAACACATGCCCGCCGCGCTGCGCGCGCAGGCGCGGCATCACGGCGCGGATGACGTTCAGCACCCCGAACACGTGGGTATCGAACGTGCCGCGCAACTGCGCATCGGTCAACCTGTCGAGCGCGCCCTGCACTCCTTGCCCGGCGCCATTCACCACCACGTCAATGCCGCCGAACGCGGCGACGGCGGCATCGACCGCGCGCCGCGCCGCGCGCTCGTCGGCCAGGTTGACCGTCAGCGGCAGGAACCGGCCTTCCAGCTTGGCGCCCACCGCCTCCAGCATCGCATCGCCATCACCTGAGGTCGCGGCCACCTTGTGTCCCTGGTCCAGCAGCATTTTGACCAGGGTGATGCCCAGGCCGGCCGATACGTCCGTCACCAACCAGATTTTTTCGGTATTCATGCGATTCCCATCCCTTGCTTGCGGCGGCCGGCAAGATGCCGTGCCGCCCGGCCGATGCCGCCGCCCTTGGCAAAACCACGGCCGGCGCGGCCCTGGACAGGATAGTAAGAATCGCCCGCGCGGGCGTACAGGCAGGATCTTGCGTGAAACCTGCCTATTTCTACGGCAATGCGATATGGCGGATAATCCGTCTGTTTGCCGCCGCCTTGCGCGGCGGATCATCACGGGGGCAACCGCCCCCGCTGCTTTCGGAGTCAGCTATGTATCGCGGCATTGAGGCGATCGAACACTTCATGGAATCCATCGGCCTGACCTGGCGGCCCGGCCAAGCCGAACGCGCCGAACTGCGCGTCAGCTACCGCATCGGCAATACCCGCCCGCTGGGCATCGACCGCACCCTGGTGGAATTCCACTGCGATGCGAAGCGCGCAAAGGTGTGGGTGCCGGAGTTCTCGCGCACCAGTTTTCACCAGTGGTTCGAAGTGCCCTACCAGGAATTCGAGTTCACGCCGGGCGGCTCCATGCTGAAGATCAAGGCCGCCGCCCGCGGCAACGCGCCGCCCTACAGCGTGGGCATCAAGCCGCTGGCCTGATCGCCCCGCCCCGAACGCCGCTCATAGCTGCTTGTACATGATCGTCGTTCCATCCACCTTGTCCGGGTCGAGCGGATCGCGCGCAAAGCCCGGAATCACCCCCACAGTCTGGTAGCCCAGCGACGCATACAGCGGCTCGGCCGAGTCGCCCGTGCGCGTGTCCAGCGTGAGCAGGCTGCGATGCAGCCGCCGCGCCATGTCCTCGACCTCGCCCATCAAGCGCCGCGCAATGCCCTGGCGCCGGAAATCCGGATGCACCAGCAGCTTGCGCACCTCGGCGCGGTGCGGCTGATTCGGCGGCGTGTCCACATCCAGCTGCACGGAACCGGCCACCCGCCCGTCCACCCGCGCCACCCACAACTTGACCGCGCCGCTTTCCACGGCCGGCAGCACCTTGCGGCGCCAGAACGCCTGCGCGTCGTCATGGCTGTACGGCAGCACGAAGCTGACGCTGGCGCCGCCCTGCACGCACGCGTGCAGCAAGGTGGCGAGGTCGGACACGGCGGCTGCGGCGGCGTCGGCCGGCAGCAGCGTCAATTCAAGATTTGAAGGCGTCATGGGGGCTCAGACGATGAATAGCAGGTAGCGGGCGCCGCGATGCGGCGGGGTGACGAAGGTGCTGGCGCCGAATAGCTGGTAGCGCAGACAGTCGCCCGGCAGCAGGCGGTGCGCCTGCCCGTCCACCGTGACGGACAGCTCGCCGTCCAGCATCAGCAGATGGTGTTCAAGACCGGGCCGGGGGGATTGCTCGTAATGGATGCGGGCATCGGCAGCCAATTCGCAGGCCAGCACCTCGCCGGCAAGGCGTTGCGAGGGCGGCGACACGGAACGGCGCGTGAAGCCCACGCTGTCGTCCACCCACACGGACTGCGCGGCTTCGGGCACGCAGGCGGCAAAGTCGTCCTCGACCATCAGCATGAGGCGCGACATGGTCATGCCATGGGCGGCGCACAGCTTGCCGAGCACGCTGGCGGTGGGACTGACCTCGCCATTCTCCAGCCGGGACAGCGTGGCGCGGCTGATGCCGGCCCGGCCGGCAAGATCGTCCAGGGACCAGCCGCGTTCCTGGCGCAGCGTTTTGAGCCGGGCGGCAAGACGAAGGTCCAGCCCGGCGTCGGCAGAAGCGTTTGTGTTTTCCATATTTGGGAATTTATTCCGTATATGAAAAACTGTCGACTGCGTGGTTTCCCCAATGCGCGATTCGTTCAGCCGCCGGACACTACGGAGGACCCGCGCAGGATTCGGCACAATAGCGGTCATGCAACTGGGCAAACTCCTCTACATGACCATCCTTTGCGCGTTGACCTCCGGTTGTTCCCTTCCCTCGCTCGACAAGCGCAGCGTGTCGCAGGCGCTTCCCGAAGATCAGGCCCAGACCACGCCGCTGGGACAGGCGATTGCGCCGCTGGCTGCCGCGCATCCCGGCAAATCCGGCATTCATGCCCTTGCCAACCCCCTGGACGCGTTCGCCGCCCGCATCATGCTGGCGCGCGCGGCCGAGCGCAGCCTGGACGTGCAGTACTACATCTGGCACGACGACATGACGGGCATCATGTTGTTCGAGGCACTGCACGAGGCCGCCGATCGCGGCGTGCGCGTGCGCCTGCTGCTGGACGACAACGGCACGGCAGGGCTGGACCGGACGCTGTCCGCCCTGGACGGGCATCCGAACATCGAAGTCCGCCTCTATAACCCGTTTGCGGTGCGCTGGCCCAAGCCGCTCGGCTACCTGACGGACTTCAACCGGTTGAACCGCCGGATGCACAACAAGTCGTTCACCGCCGACAACCAGGTGACCATCGTCGGCGGCCGCAACATCGGCGACGAATACTTTGGCGCCACCGACGGCGTCGTGTTCACGGACATGGATGTGCTGGCCATTGGGGAAACGGTCAGCGACGTGTCGGCCGATTTCGACCGTTACTGGTGCAGCGATTCCGCTTATCCCGTGGAAGGCCTGGTCAAGAAGGCGGCCTCCAACGAACTGGAGGAACTGGAAGCCGATGCCGCCACGGTCGAGCGATCGCCGCAGGCCGCGGCCTATGCCCAGGCCATGCGCGACCTGCCGTTCATCCGCCAGTTGCTCAGGGGCGAGCTGCCCCTGGAATGGTCGACGACACGCATGGTCAGCGACGATCCCCGCAAGACGCTGGGCACCGCGCCGCCCGAGGCGATGCTGCCGCACCAGCTGCACGACATCGTGGGCGCGCCGGCCAAGGATCTGCTGCTGGTGTCACCCTACTTCGTGCCCACCGCCGCCGGCACGCGCGCGTTCGCCAAGATGGCGCGCAACGGCGTCAGGGTGCGGGTGCTGACCAACGCCCTGGAAGCCACCGACGTGGCGGTGGTGCATTCCGGCTACGCCAAGCGCCGCAAGGATCTGCTGGCCGCCGGCGTCGAGATCTACGAAATGAAGCGCGCGTCGCACGGCGTCGAACGCAACCGAAGCATGGGCCCCTTCGGCAGTTCGGGCTCCAGCCTGCACGCCAAGACCTTCGCCGTGGACGGTGAACGCGTCTTCGTGGGTTCGTTCAATTTCGACCCGCGTTCGGCGCGGCTGAACACCGAGCTGGGCTTTGTGATCGACAGCCCCGCATTGGCCCGCGGCATCGAGAACGCATTCGACAAGGAGCTGCCCCGCACCGCCTACCGCGTCCGGCTGGACGACATGGGCAAGCTCTATTGGCTGGAGGAACGCGACGGCCAGACGGTGCGGCACGACCGCGAGCCGGGCGCCACCCTGCTGCAACGCGCGACCGTGTGGTTTGCATCGAAGCTGCCGCTGGAACCGCTGCTCTAGGCGTCCGCAACAAGCGGAGTGGCCGGCGCACGCGCAAGGCGTAGACTGGACGCAGCGATATTCCTTTTTTTGCCGATCATGACCCTGACGCCCGCCGACGCCTTGCTCGCGCAGCAAGACTGGACCCGCGCCGCCGCAGACCTCGACGCGCACGGTAATGCCATCCTGCCCGCCCTGCTGACGCCCGCGCAATGCAATGTGCTGTCCAATGCGTACGACCAGGACGACCGCTACCGCAGCCGCGTCGTGATGGCGCGCCACGGATTCGGACGCGGCGAATACAAGTATTTCCGCTACCCCTTGCCCGGCCCGATTGCCCGGCTGCGCGGCGCGCTGTATGCCCGGCTGGCGCCCATCGCCAACCGCTGGAACCGCCAGATGGGCATCAACGTGCAGTACCCTGCAGACCACGCCGGCTTTCTGGCGCGGTGCCACGCGGCCGGACAGCGCCGGCCGACGCCGCTGATCCTGCGGTACGGGCCGGGCGACTACAACTGCCTGCATCAGGACCTGTACGGCGAACACGTCTTTCCGTTGCAGGTGGCGCTCTTGCTGTCGGCGCCCGGCGTGGACTTCACGGGCGGAGAATTCGTCATGACCGAGACCAGCAGCCGCGAGCAGCGCGCCGACGTGCTGCCCTTGCAGCAAGGCGATGCCCTGATCTTCACGGTGAACCAGCGCCCCGTCGCGGGCGTGCGCGGCTGGCGCAAGGCGGCCATGCGCCACGGCGTGAGCGAACTGCGCGCGGGCCGGCGCCACACGCTGGGCATCATCTTTCACGACGCGGTGTGACATGACCTCGACCCTGGACCTATTCGGCGGCGACGATCCCGCCCAGCACGGCCGCGTGGCGCTCGGTACGCAATCGGTGGTGTTGCGCGGGTTTGCGCTACCCGCCGTGGACGCGCTGCTGGCCGGCGTGGACGACGTGATCGCGCATGCACCGTTCCGCCACATGGAGACGCCCGGCGGCTACACGATGTCGGTGGCGCTGACCAATTGCGGCGAGCTGGGTTGGACGACGGATGCCCGCGGTTACCGCTATAGCCGCATCGACCCCCTGTCCGGCCAACCCTGGCCGGCGATGCCGCAGGCCTTCAGGCAGCTGGCCGAAGACGCGGCGCGGGAAGCCGGCTTTGCGGACTTCGCGCCGGATGCGTGCCTGGTCAACCGTTACGCGCCCGGCTCGCGCCTGTCGCTGCATCAGGACCGCAACGAACGCGATTACGGCGCGCCGATTGTCTCCGTGTCGCTCGGCATGCCGGCGATGTTTCTGTTCGGCGGCGACGACCGCGCGGACCGGGCCGCGCGGGTGCCGCTGTTTCACGGCGACGTCGTCGTGTGGGGCGGCGTGGACCGCCTGCGGTTTCATGGCGTGATGCCGCTGAAGGACCTGCCGCATCCGCGGCTGGGCAGCCAGCGCATCAACTTCACGATCCGCAAGGCGGGTTAGGCGCGCGGCGGCCATGACGTGGCCGCACGCCTTGCGGCGACTTGGCAGGATGCGCATGCTGGCCGTCCGATGCCCGCAACATGAGGGTTCACCATGTCTGGCGGCGGCTGCGCGGCGGCCCTACTATGGCGCACCCTCTGGCCCAACCCGTCGGACACCCATGCGTACCCGCACCGCCATCGCCCTCATCTGCACCCTGACCTGCGCGCCCGTCCTGGCGGCCACGCCGCCCGACATCATCGAGAACTCGCTGGGCATGACGTTCGTGCGCGTGCCGGCGGGCACGTTCCAGATGGGCAGCGACGAAGACCCCCGCACGCTGGCCGCCGCCTATCCGCAGTATCCGCCGGAGCGCCACGCCCAGCTCTTTGACGAAGCGCCGGTGCACACCGTCCGCATCACGCGGCCGTTCTACCTGGAACGCACCGAAGTCACGGTGGGCCAGTTCCGCCGGTTCATCGAAGCGTCCGGCTACGTGCCGGAGTCCGAGGCCGACGGCACGGGCGGCTACGGCTACAACGCCGCCTACGACCCGGAAACGTCTGCCTCGGGCGACGCCTTCGAAGGCCGCGACCGCCGGTATTCGTGGCGCAATCCCGGCTTCGCGCAAGGCGACGATCACCCGGTCGTGAACATCAGCTGGAACGACGCCACCGCGCTGGCGCAGTGGCTGACGAAGACGGAGGGCCGCGTTTACCGCCTGCCCACCGAGGCCGAATGGGAATACGCCTGCCGCGCGGGCACGCGCACCCGCTACCAGAACGGCGACGACCCGGCCGCGATGCCGGACGTGGGCAACGGCTTCGATGCCGACGCCAGCCCGCTGTGGCCGAAATGGCAGGCCTTCGCCTCGCCACGCCACGACGGCAACACCTTCACCGCGCCCGTCGCCAGCTACGCGCCCAATGCATTCGGCCTGTACGACATGCACGGCAACGCCTGGGAATGGGTGGCGGACTGGTACGGCGAGGACTACTACGCCAAGTCCCCCACGGACGACCCGCAGGGCCCGGACACCGGCAACGTGCGCGTGCGGCGCGGCGGCTCCTGGCACACCTGGGCGCTGTACACGCGCGCGTCGTACCGCAACTGGAACACGCAGGAAACGCGCTATCCGCTGGTCGGCGTGCGCCTCGTGCGCGAAGCCCACGTCGCCGACTGAAGAAAAAGACTGCCTGGTGGGTTAGCATGGCCGCACGATCCACTTGAAGAGAAACCTGACATGCACACGCTGGGCCGTCTCGTCCTGCTTGTAAACGACTACGACACCGCCATCGCCTTCTACCGGGACAAGCTCGGGATGGAGGTGTCTGTCGACATGCCTGTCGGCCAGCAGCGCTATGTGCACCTGCGCCTGCACGATCAGCCTTCGGTGGGCGTGTGGCTGCTGCAAGCCCAGACGCAGGCGCAGCGCGATCGCGTGGGCGACCAGACCGGCGGCCAGCCGGTCGGCGTGTTCTACACGGACGACGTGCTGCGCGATCATGCGCACTTCGCGGCCAAGGGCGTGCGCTTTACCCGCGAGCCCGTGCACGAGGAAACCGCCGCCTACGCGCACTTCATCGACCTGTACGGCAACGAGTTCGTGCTGGTGCAGTTGAAGCAGCCGGCCTGAACACGGACCCGCGGCCATGCCCCGCCATGCGCGCTGCAACGACTGGATCCGGCGCGCCGCGCCGACCAGCCGCCTCGAGCGCATCGAAGCGTATTTCGGGGGGCATGGCTACGACATGCACCGCCACGACACCTACGCCATCGGCCGCACGCTCGCCGGGGTGCAGAGCTTTCACTACCGGCGCGGGATGCAGCACAGCCTGCCGGGCGGCACCATCGTGCTGCATCCGGACGAGGCCCACGACGGCCATGCGGGCACGGACGCGGGCTTTCACTACCGCATGATCTACGTCGAGCCGGCGCTCATCCAGCAGATCCTGGGCGGGCAAGCCCTGCCGTTCATTCGCGACGGCATCAGCGCCGACCCGCGGCTATACGCCGCAAGCGGCGCGCTGCTGCAGGCCACGGGCCAGGCCATCGACCCGCTGCAGGAAGACGACGCACTGTATGAACTGGCGCACGCATTGTGCGCCGCCGCGGGGCGCAGGACGGGCCGGCGCGCGCCTGACTACATTGCCGCCGAGCGCGCGCGGCATTACATCCTTGCGTCGCTGGACCAGCCGATCACCCTGGATGATCTGGCGCGCGCCGCGGACACGGACCGCTGGAGCCTGTCGCGCGATTTCCGCGCCCTGTTCGGCACCAGCCCGTACCGCTACGTGATGCTGCGTCGCCTGGACCTTGCGCGGCGGCTCATTGCCGCGGGCCATCCGCTGGCGCAGGCGGCCATCGACGCCGGGTTTACCGACCAAAGCCATCTGACGCGCCGCCACGTGCAGGCCTACGGCATGGCGCCCGACCGCTGGCGGCGGATGCTGCACGCCTGAGGCGCGGCGCCGGCAGGAACCCGGCAAACCTGCTCGATCGTACAAGACGAGATGCCCGGCCCCGCCGTATCGTGGGGCTTTCCCATGCCGAGGCAACGCCATGTCCGTTCCCGCCCCCATCAATCTGGCCGCCAAGCTGGCCCTCATCCACGACCACTGGATGCCCAAGGTCATCGCCGAGATGAACGACTACCAGTTCAAGCTCGTCAAGCTGAAGGACGACTTCGTCTGGCACGCGCACGCCGACACGGACGAGACGTTCATCGTCATCGCCGGCCGGCTGCGGATCGCGCTGCGGGACGGCCAGATCGACCTGGGTTCTGGCGAAATGACGGTGATACCCAAGGGCGTCGAGCACAAGCCCTGTGCGCTGGAGGAAACACAAGTCATGCTGATCGAGCCGCGCGGGGTGGCCAACACGGGCGACGCGGGAGAGGAACGCCGCGCGCCCAACGACGTATGGATCTGAGCGTCCGGCTTTGCTAACGTGATGCCCCAACAGGAGGAAACCATGTCCAAAGTCATGCTGGTCACCGGCGGCAGCCGCGGCATCGGCGCCGCCATCGCCAAACTGGCCGCCCGCCGCGGCTACGCGGTCGGCGTCAACTACCACGCCAATGCCGATGCCGCGCAAGCCGTGGTGGACGAGATCGCGCGCGGCGGCGGCAAGGCGGTTGCCATCCAGGCAGACGTGGCCGACGAGGATCAGGTGGTGCGCATGTTCCGCACGCTGGACGAGCGCCTGGGCCGCATCCACGCGTTGGTCAACAACGCCGGCATCCTGGAAAAGCAGATGCGCGTCGAAGACATGGACGCCGCCCGCCTGCACCGGGTGCTTTCCACCAACGTGGTCGGGGCATTCCTGTGCGCGCGCGAAGCGGTGCGGCGGATGTCGCCGCGCCACGGCGGCCAGGGTGGCGCCATCGTCAACGTGTCCTCGGCCGCGGCCCGTCTGGGATCGCCCAACGAATACGTGGACTACGCCGCGTCCAAGGGCGCGATGGACACGCTGACCATCGGCCTGTCCAAGGAAGTTGCACCCGAAGGCATCCGTGTGAATGGGGTGCGCCCGGGCACGATCTACACCGAGATGCACGCCAGCGGCGGCGAACCGGGCCGCGTGGACCGGCTGAAAAGCGTCATTCCGTTGCGCCGCGGCGGCACGGTCGAAGAAGTGGCCGGGGCGGTGATGTGGCTGTTTTCGGACGAGGCGGGCTATACCAGCGGATCGTTCATCGAAGTGTCGGGAGGCAGTTGACGCGCGGCCCGGCAAGCTTGTGCCGGACCGGCACCGGCATCCGGCCAGGCCTGCTATGCAGGACGGCTACTTGTCGTCCGTGGAAATCACGGACTTTGCCTGGCTTTCGGAAATGCGCGCTTCGACGCGCCGCAGCACGGCCAGCACGAAGAGCGCCATCAAGGTGCTGACGACAGCCGTGGCCTCGCGACCCATGCCCGCAGCCACGCCGATGGCGGCCGTCATCCAGATGCTGGCCGACGTGGTGAGACCGTGGATTTCGCGCTCGGCGCCCAGCTTGATGATGGCGCCCGCCCCCAGAAAGCCGATGCCCGCGATCACGCCTTGCAGCACGCGGCTCAGGTCGCCGACGTCCATGCCGCCCTGCAACGGCACCAGCACAAAAATGGCCGCGCCCAGCGCGACCAGCATATGCGTGCGCAACCCGGCCGCCTTGCCGCTGCGTTCCCGTTCGTAACCCAGCAGGCCGCCCAACAGGACGGCCATGCTTAAGCGCAGCACGATGCGCGTTGCCTCTGCCACATCGGGAATATCGGCAAATTCAGTGCGCACGGCAGTCCAGATTTCCAGCCAGATTTGCGACATCGACGCGTCCTTGGATCCGAGGAGAAACCGAGCATAGCAGGCGGCGGGCAGTCCGCCACGCCCGGACGCGCGCGTGCGGCGCGGCCGTTGCGTGTCAGGCGGCGGCTTGCCAACCCGCCAGCAGCGCCGGCAGCGCGCGCATGTCGGTAAAGACGTGCGCCACGCCCACGCTGCGCAGCGCCTGTGCGCCGCTGTGTCCGGGTTCGCCCGGGCTGTAACCGAACACGGTGGCGCCGGCGGCCACGCCCGCCGTCGCGCCGGTAACGGTGTCTTCCACGATCGCGCAACGCTTCGGATCCACGCCAAGCGCCTGCGCGGCCGCCAAGTACACATCCGGGAAGGGTTTGCTGCGCGGCATTTCGTGGCCGCTGAAGACGCGGCCCTCGAAGCAGTCTGCAATCCCGACCTTGACCAGTTGCAGCTCGACCTTGCGCCGGTCTGCCCCCGAGGCCACGGCAATGCGTCCGCTCAGCGCCTCGTGCAGCGCGCGCACGGCATGCGGCGCGCCGGGAATCTCGAGCAGGTCGCGGTCCAGCGCGTCGTTGCGGCGCTGGCGGAACTGGTCGAACCACGCTGGCGTGATCGTGGCGCCGGTACGCGCCTGGATCAGCGGCAGTTCGTCCTTGACCGCCTTGCCCGTGAAGATCTGCATCGTCTCGGCGTGCGTGATGCCCCAGCCCAGCTCATTGAGCATCTCGGTCAGCACGCGGCTGGTGATGGGTTCGGAATCGACCAGCACGCCGTCGCAGTCGAACAGCACGGCGTCAAAGGGAAAATCAGTCATTGGGGGCAGCGAAGGGAGTGTCCATGAAGCGGGTAAGCATACTGCACGGCCACTGCCTCCCCGGGTGGCCGGGCCGCCACGCAGCAAGCGGCGGAGTGCCCGGGCGGGCGGGAGTGGCTAAGCTGTCGTTTCGACGACCAACTGACCATGACCATGCCCGCCTCCCGGCCGCTCGGCCACTACGACTGGACTTGCGTTGTCCAGGACCTGAACGCGCAGGGCTGGACGATGCTGCCCGGGCTTTACGCGCCGGACGACGCGCGCGCGCTGGCTCACGCTTTGCCGCAGTCCGGCCCCCTGCCCGACCCGTTGCCCGCGCCGCTTGCCCGCCTGCGCGCCGGCCTCTACGACCGCCTGCTTCCCATCGCGCGCGCCTGGGCGGCCGCGCTGGATCTGGACACCTTGTATCCCGACACGCTGGCCGCCTACACCCAGGAGAACCGCCTGGCGGGCCAAGCGCGCGACCTGTCCGCCATCCAGCGCCTGCCAACGGACGGCTACCAGCCGCTGCTGCAGCACGCCGAGGGAACCTGCGTATTTCCGCTGCGGCTGATCGTCCTGCTGTCCGAACCCGGTGTTGACCACACGGGCGGCGAACTGGTCATGACCGAGCAGCGCCCTCGGATGCAGTCCCGTCCCCTGGTGCTGCCGATGGGATTGGGCGACGCGGCGGTGATCGCAACGTCGCACCGGCCCGTGCAAGGCGCGCAGGGCATCTACCGCGTCACGGTGCGCCAGGCGATCAGTCGCGTGCGCAGCGGCGAACACGTCAGCCTCAGTCTGATGCTGCACGACGCGCCGTAGCCGCAAACCACGCAGCGGTCCGGCGCGCGTCCCGATCAATTCTCGGCCGTGATGTTGCCGTCGGCCACGACCTTGGCAAACACCGCTGTCTGCGCCTTGATGAATGCCCGGAATGCATCCTGGCTCATGGGCTGCACTTCGCCGCCCAACTCGCGAATGCTGGCCACGAATTTCTCATCTTTCAGCGCGCGGTCGATGGCGGCTGCCAACTTTTGCTGCACCTGCGGCGGCGTGCCCGCCGGGACGAAAACGCCGAACCAGTTTTCCAGCGCGTAGTCCTTGAGCGGCGCGTACTCGGCCAGCGCCGGAATGTCCGGCGCAAACGACGCGCGCTTGGCCGACGTCACCGCCAGCGGCTTGACCTTGCCGCTCTTGATGAAGGGCAAGGCGCCCGCCAGGCTGACAAAGGTGAGGTCCACGCTGCCCGCGGCCACGTCCACCAATTGCGCCGCGGCGCCCTTGTACGGCACGTGAACCATCTTGATGCCCGCCAGCGACTGCAGCAGCTCGCCGTTCAGGTGCTGCGGATTGCCCACGCCGCTGGTCGCATACGTCAGCTTGTCGGGATGCGCGCGACCATAGGCGACCAACTGTTCGACCGAGGCGACCGGCAGCTTGGGATTGGCGACCAGCACGTTGGGCACACGCGCGATCAGCGCAATGGGCGCCAGGTCTTTTTCGGGCTGGTACTGCATCTTGGTCTTGAAGACGAGGGGATTGATGGCGGTCTCGCCGGCCGACCCCAGCAGCAGCGTGGCGCCGTCCGGCGCGGCGCGCACGACCGCCGCCGCGCCCAGCATGCCGCTGGCGCCGGGCTTGTTCTCCACGACGACGCCCTGCGGCAGTTCGCTGCGCAGCCGCTCGGCCAGCAGACGGCCCATGCCGTCCACGCCGCCGCCCGCCGCAAAGGGGACGATCAAGGTGATCGGCCGGTTGGCCGGGAGGTCGGCGGCGTGCACGGGGGATGAGGCGGCGAACGCCAGGGCCGCGGCAGCGGCGAGGGTGCGAATGGGGGGCATGGTCTGTCTCCTGAGGGGCCAGCGTCATTGCGCGGCCGGGTTTGTCCTTAATTGCATTTTATGCAGTCAATATGCAAAACTGGCAGCTATGGAAAACACCAATGCCCCGCTGCGCCGCACGCACTTCACCCTGGACGGCACCCGGTACACCTGCCCGGACCTGCCGGCTGCGTTCGGCGCGGACTATTTCCGGTTGCCGGTCGTGCTGCGCCTGCTGCTAGAAAACGCGCTGCGCAACATGCAGGGCGCCGAGCGCGACGCCGCCGTGGCCGCCCTGTTCGGCTGGCTGGCGCACGGCACCAGCGAAGCCGAGATCGCCTTCCAACCCGGCCGCGTCCTGATGCACGACACGACCAGCACCCCCGCGCTGGTCGACATTGCCGCAATGCGCGATGCGCTGGCTGAGGCCGGCATCGATCCGGCGGTCCTGAACCCCATGCTGCCGGTTGACGTGTCGGTCGACCACTCGCTGGCCGTCGAGGCCTATGCGCGCGCCGACGCGGCGCAATGCAACCTTGACCTTGAACTGCGCCGCAATGCCGAGCGCTACCGCTTCCTGCGCTGGGCCTCCAAGGCGCTGACGAATGTGCGCATCCACCCGCCGGGCACCGGCATCATGCACACCATCAACCTGGAGCAGCTGGCCACGGTGGTCTGCCAGCAACCCGGCCCCGACGGCATCGCGCTGTATCCCGACATGATGATCGGCACCGACAGCCACACGCCGATGATCAACGGCATCGGCGTGCTGGGCTGGGGCGTGGGCGGGCTGGAGGCGCAGACCGTCATGTTCGGCATGCCGACGATGCTGCGCATTCCCGATGTGATCGGCGTGCGGCTGACCGGTGCGCTACAGCCGGGCGTGACCGCCACCGATCTGGCGCTGACCGTCACGCAGCGCCTGCGCGCCATCCACGTCTCCGGCGAATTCGTCGAATTCTTCGGACCGGGCGTGGCCACGCTGCCCGCCGGCAGCCGCTGCGTCGTCGCCAACATGGCGCCCGAGTACGGCGCCACCACGGGCTACTTTCCGATCGACGGGGAAACGCTGGCCTACCTGCGCCAGACGGGCCGCGACGAGGCGCAGATCGCGCGCATCGAGGCCTACGCGCGATGCACCGGCATCGCGCTGGATGCGAACGCCGAGCCGCGCTATACCCGCGTGGTCGACCTTGCGCTGGACGCCGTGCAGATGCACGTGGCGGGCCCCAAGCGCCCGCAGGACCTGCATCCCTACGGCCAGACCCGCGCGATTCTTGCCGCGCTGGATTTCACGCCGCGCACGCACGCGTCCCTGCCCCGCCACGCCATCGCCATCGCCGCGATCACCAGCTGCACCAACACGTCCGATCCGCGCCTGCTGACCGCCGCCGGCCTCTTGGCCCGCAAGGCGCGCCAGGCCGGCTTGCGGCCGCCGGCGTGGGTCAAGACCTCGCTCGGTCCGGGCTCGCCGGCCGCCGCCGATTATCTGGCACGCGCGGGTCTCCTGGACGACCTGGCCGCCGTGGGTTTTGACATCGTCGGCTACGGCTGCACCACCTGCATCGGCAACTCGGGCCCGCTGCCGGCCGTGGTGCGCGATGCCCTGGCCGACGGCGCGATCCACCCCGTCGCGGTGCTGTCCGGCAACCGCAATTTCACGGGGCGGATTCATCCCGACCTGGACCTGGGCTTTCTGATGTCGCCGCCGCTGGTCATCGCGTTCGCGCTGGCGGGCGACGCGGAACGGGACCTGAGCCGCGACCCCGTCCAGGTGACGCCCGACGGCCGCGCGGTGCATCTGGCGGACCTGTGGCCGACGGAAGCGGAGATCGATGCGGCCCTGGCCGCGGGGCAGCGTCCCGAGGACTATCGCGCGGCCTTCAAGATCGCCAGCGCGAATCCCGCCTGGCAGGCCCTGCAATCGCCTGCATCGGCGCGGTTTCCGTGGGACCCTGCCTCGACCGCGCTGCGCCGGCCGCCGTTTGCCAGCACCGAGGGGGGCAGCCAGCTTGGGCGCTACACCGCGTATCCGCTGCTGGTAGTGGGCGACGACGTCACGACCGACCATCTGTCGCCCGCCAGCGCGATCCCGCCCGACAGCCTGATCGCCGACTTCCTGGTCGAACGCGGCGACGACCGCAATGACCTGAATGTATTCGCCTCGCGCCGCGGCAATTGGGAAGTCATGATGCGCGCCGCGTTTTACAGCAAGAGCCTGACGAATCTGCTCTGTCCGCCGGCGCCCGTGGGCCACACCCTGCATGCGCCCAGCGGCAGACTGGAACCCATCTGGGAGGCCGCCGCACATTACGCCGAGGCCTCACAGCCGGTGGTGCTGGTGGCGGGCGCGCGCTTCGGCACGGGCTCGTCGCGCGACTGGGCGGCCAAGGGCCAGCGCCTGCTCGGCATCCGTGCGGTGCTGGCCGTCAGCTTTGAACGCATCCACCGGTCCAACCTGATCGGCATGGGCATCCTGCCGCTGCGCCTGCCGGACGGCGTAACGCCCGGCACCCTGCGGCTGGAACCGGGCGACCGGATCGACATCGATGCCGACGCCGCCGCGCTGACGCCCCGCGCCGCCATCCCGGTGCGCATTCTGCGCGCACAGGGCGGGACCGAACCGCTGACCGCCACCGCCGCTGTCGAAACGCGGCTGGAGATCCGCCTGTTGCAGTTGGGCGGCGTCATTCCCGCTATCCTGTCGGACACCCTGTCATCGGCCGTCCGCCACCCATGAGCGCGCAAACCAATACCGTCACGAAAATCCTGGACCTGATCCGGGAAGACCGCCTGCTGGAGGGCGCGCACCTGCGCGCGCAACAAATCGCCGACCGCCTGCGGCTGTCGCGGTCGCCGGTCAACGATGCGCTGGGCATCCTGGCGCAGCACGGCGTCGTGGCGCGCAAGCCCAACCGCGGGTATTTCCTGTTGCGCGACTTCGACGCGACGGGCGACGCCCCCGCGGACATCACGCCCCCGTCGGCGGACGACATCGTCACGCAGACGTACTTCGCGCTGGCCGACGAACTGCTGCGCGGCGAATTGCCCATGCAGTGCAGCGAAGCGCTGCTGCGCACGCGCTACGCGCTTACGCAGGCGCAGACGCAGGCGCTGCTGGCCCGCATCTCGCAGGAAGGCTGGGCGCAGCGCCGGCCGGGCTACGGGTGGGAATTCTCTTCCATGATGACCACGCCCGACAGCCTGCTGCAGTCCTACCGGCTGCGCCTGGCGCTGGAGCCGGCGGCGCTGCGCGAACCGGGCTTTCACATCGACAAATCCGTGCTGGCGCGCTGCCGCGCCGCCGAACTGCACCTGCTTGAGGGCGGCATCGCCACCGACACGGCCGATCAGTTGCACGATCGCGGCGTGCGATTCCACGAGTCGCTGGTGGAAGCCTCGGGCAATCCGTTCTTCATCGACACGATCAAACGTGTCAACCGCGTGCGCCGCCTGCTGTCGTACCGCTCGATGCAGGACCGCAGCCGCTACAAACAGCATTGCGATCAGCACCTGGCCATCCTGGACCTGCTGGAACGCGAGCGCAACGACGAAGCGGCCGACGCGCTGGCCGCCCATCTGCGCAGCACGCTCGACAACCTGGCCCGCATCAGCGGCATCCTGACTTCGTAGGCCGCGCGGGGCGCGGCCGCTTTCAACTGGCAGAAAAGAGGCTCGCGCCATGCATGTCTACATCGGCTCCCGGACCACCCGGGAACGCAACGCCCGCGGCGAGGGCATCAGCGTGTACGACTACGCGCCCAGCGCGGGAACGCTGACGCTCAAACAGGTCGTGGGCGGGTTGCACAACCCGTCGTATCTGTTGCCGCACCCCACCCTTGCCGTGCTCTACACCGTGCATGGCGACAGCAGCGAGGTCAGCGCCCTGCGCCGTGATCCGCGCGATGGCACGCTGACGCCGTGGCACACGCAAGGATGCGAAGGCCGCAATCCCGTGCATCTGGCGTTGGGGCCCTCGGGCCGCTACCTGATGGTGTCCAACCACCTGACGGGCACGCTGGCGGTGCTGCCGGTGGCGGCGGACGGCGCGTTGCAGGCCGTGGCGCAGACCGTGCCGCTGGCCGGCGAGCCGGGCCCGCACCGCAAGGAACAGCCGTTTTCCAAGCCGCATTTCAACGTGCTGGACCCCTCGGGCCGGTATGTCGCGGTGCCGGACAAGGGACTTGACCGGGTCTTTCTGTATGCGGCGGACGCGCGCGGCCTGGCCGCGCAGCCCGCCAGCGCCGTCGCCACGCGCGAGGGCGCGGGGCCGCGCCACGCCGTCTTTCATCCTTCCGGCCAATGGCTGTATGTCGTCAACGAACTGGACAACACCGTCACCGCGTACGCCGTGCAGGAAGGGGTCTTGCTACCCTTTCAAGTGCTGCCCACCCTGCCCGACACCTACACCGGCAACAGCCGCGCCGCCGGCATCGCGCTCGGCGCGGGCGGCCTGCATCTGTATGCGTCGAACCGGGGCGGCGACAGCATCGCGGTGTTCAGCGTGGATCCGGCCAGCGGACGGCTCGCACCGGTGCAGCACGCCCGCACCCACGGCCGCACGCCGCGCTTTTTCACACTGTCGCCCGATGGCCGGTTTCTCTTCGCGCTGAACGAAGACAGCGACACGCTGCAGCGCTTTCGCGTCGATCCGGCGCGCGGCACGCTGACGCATGACGACTACGCGCTGCCCGTTGGCAGCCCGGTATGCATGGTGTTCGCTGGCCCCTAGAAGTCCATCGACGCCGACAGCATCACGGTGCGCGGCACGCCTTGCGAGATCGTGCCGTACGACGCCACGCCGGACCAGTACGCGCGGTTGAACACGTTGACCACATTGGCGCGCAGCGTGACGTCCCGGCCCTGCACCTTCAAGGCATAGCGCGCGCCCAGGTCGAACGTCGTCCACGACGGCACGGACTGCGTGTTGGCCTGGTTGATGTATTCGCGGCCGGTATAGACCATGCCGCCCGTCAAGGTCAGCCCAGTCACCCACGGCGTATCCCATTCGGCGCCGAGATTGACCGCGACGGTCGGCACGCCCACCGGCCGGTTGCCCTGCGTGGCCGCGCTGCTGGTGCGCATCAGCTCGGCATCCAGCAGCGTCACGCCGCCCAAGAGGCGCAGGCCGCGCAACGGCTCGCCGGCCACATTCAGCTCCAGCCCGCGGTTGCGCTGCTCGCTGTCGGCGGCATACACCCCGTTCGTGAGCTGCCCGCTGGGCTTGGTGATCTCGAAGGCGCTCAGCGTCACCATCGCGCTGTCCAGCTCCACCTTGATGCCCACTTCCTTCTGCTTGGCCTTGTACGGCTTGAAGACCTCTCCCGAATTGATGGCGGTGGCGGGCGCCACGTCGCCCTTGCTCAGGCCTTCGATGTAGTTGGCGTAAAGCGACACGTTGTGCCAGGGCTTGATGACCAGGCCCGCCAGCGGCGTGGTCGCGCTTTCGTCGTAGCTGACGGTGCACACGCCCGTCGCGCCATTGAAGTTGCGCGACTCGATGCGCTGGTGGCGCAGGCCCAGCGTCAGCTGCGCGCGCTCGTCCAGGATGCTGAGCGTGTCGGCCAGCGCCAGCCCGGACAGATCGGATGAGGACACCTTGGGCACGTTGGCCGGCGCGGGAATATGCTGCTCGGGACGGGTGATCGGACGGTAGATGTTGGACGTGAGCGGCGTGCCGTTCACGCTGGCCTGGCTGTTGCGGTCGCTGTACAGGCTGCCCATGAAGCTGACGGCGTGGCGCACCGGCCCCGTGTCCAGTTTGGCGCGCAGCCCGGCGTTATAGGTGCTGCGGTCGACCTGGAAGCGGAAGTTGTTGGGCGTCACCACCGTGTCGCCGGCCTCGTTCACGATGGTGGGCGTCTGGTCCGACAGGCGCGAGACCGCGGTGTCCGAACCGCCCGCGTCCGCAAAGACGGTCAGCCGGTCGCTGATGTCGTACTCCACGCGCAAGAGCGCCGACTGGCCGTCGGACTTCCACCATCCCCACGGCTGCGTGGCATTGCGGCGGCCGTCCGCCGCGCGGGGCACGGCAATCCCGGGCGCCACCAGGAACGGCCGCGTCGGGGCGTCGATCTTCTCGTGCTGCGTCAGCAGGTCCAGCGAGGCGCGCAGCCGTTCGCCCTGGTAATCCAGCGACAGCGCGCCGATGGTCGTGCGCGAGGACATGTTGTCCAGCGGCGTATCGCCCTGCCGTTGCATGCCGTTGACCCGCACGCCCCACTCGCCAGCGTCGCCAAACCGGCGGCTCAGGTCGACCCGGGCGCCAAACTGCGAGTCGCCGACGTAATCGGCCGACACGCGGGTCAGGTCCTCGGGCAGCGCGCGTTTGGGCACCATGTTGATCACACCGCCCACGCCGCTGTTTGGCGACATGCCGTACAGCAGCGCCGCGGGCCCTTTCAGCACTTCCACCCGTTCGATGTAGTCGGTGAAGACGTGGTAGTTGGGCGCCACGCCGTAGACGCCGTCGAAGGCGATTTCACCGAGGTTGCCTTCCCCGATTGGAAAGCCGCGGATGTAGAACGAGTCGGTCACGCCGCCGATCTGGCCGGTAAAGCGCACCGACGGTTCGACGGTCAGCGCATCGGCCAGCGTCACGGCCTGACGGTTCGCCAGCAATTCCGACGTATAGCTGGTGACATTGAACGGCGTATCCATCACGTCGCGATTGCCCAGAAGGCCCAGACGCGCCCCGCGCGCCACCTGGCCGCCGGCAAATTCGGCGGGCAGCGCGGACGGGCTCACGCCTGTCCCGGCCACGGTCACCGCGGGCAGCACAGTAGTCTCGCCAGCGGCCACCGGCAGCTTGCGCAACGAGTACGCGCCGCCGCCTTGTTCCGACAGGGCGTAGCCGGACCCCGACAGCAGGCGGGCGAACCCTTCGCGCACGGTGTACGCGCCCTGCAGCCCGTCGCTATGCTGGCCCGCCACCAAGGCGGGATCGAACGACAGCGGCACCCCCGCGGTGGCGGCAAACTGCGCCAGCACGTCGCCCAGCGGTCCGGCCGCGATGGCGTAGGACTTGCGCGCGGCGGCAGCGGCGGGCTCGGCCGCGTGTGCCGGCGCCAGCGTTCCCGTGGCCGCAATCAGCGCCAGCCCAAGGCCGGCGGCCCGGACCAGCGACACCGCTGGCGATAGAACGGCAAGGCCGCGCGGCAGGCGGGGCGGACGGGAGAGTCGGGAAACCATCAAGCGATCCTTCGTGGGTATGGGGTGGCGCGCATGTCGCGGCGGTTCACCCGGTACACCGGACGAAGCGGAAAAAAGTGTCAGCCGATCGGCGATTAATGTGTAACGGCGGCGCGCGGCGCGACCGTGATCCACCACGGCGTCACTCGGCTCACCCGCACCGGCAGCGTCTTTTCCAGCATGCGCAGGCTGGCGTCGATGTCGTTCAACGGGAACGCCCCCGACACCCGCAGGCCGGCCACCGCGGGATCGCAGCGCAGCACGCCGTGGCGGTAGCGGCCCAGCTCGGCCACCAGATCGGCCAGCCGCCAGTTGCGCGCGGCCAGCATGCCGTCCGCCCACGATGCCGCCAGCGGATCAGCGGAGACGGGCGCGGCGGCCCCCTCGGCGGAAAAGACGGTCTGTTCGCCCGCGGCCAGCACCAACGGATTTGTGCCTTCCCGGGCAGGCCGGACCTCGACCGCGCCCTCAAACACCGCCACGCGGACGCGGGCGCCCTCGTCGCGCACCATGAAGCGCGTTCCCAGCGCACGCAGCACACCCTGGGTCGTCTGCACAAGGAAGGGGCGCCGCACGGGCGCGGGATCCTGCCCCGTGGTGAGTAGGATTTCTCCCGCGCGCAGCCACAGCACGCGTTGGGCAGGGGTGTAGTCGACGTCCACGGCGCTGGCCGTGTTCAGCACCAGTTGCGTGCCGTCGGCCAACGCGATGCGGCGCAGCTCGCCCGTGGCCGTGCGCAAGTCCGCGCGCCATTCTCGCCAGGGCAGTTCGCGCGCAGCCATCCAGGCCGCCGGTCCCAGCACCAGCAACCCGGCCAGCGCCCGCACGGCCTGCCGGCGCCCGGCGCGGTGCGCCTGGCGCAACGTCTGCCCGCCGATGTGCGGCGGGACCTGGCCGAAACTGCGCAACATCGTCTCGACGCGTTGCCACGCGGCTTCGTGATCGGCGCTGCGGGCCCGCCAACGGTCCAGCGCCGCGCTATCCGCCGCCGACAGCGTCTCGGACTGCACGCGCACCAGCCAGCCGGCCGCCTCTTTAAGGATGGCGGGGTCGATGACCGCGTTCATGCCGCATCCGCCTGGTAGGCGATCAGGCAGGCGGCAAAAGCAGCCTGCATGTGGCGCTTTACGGTCGAGAGCGACACGCGAAGCTGCCGGGCGATCTCGTCATAGCGCATGCCGTCGAACTGCGACAGAAGGAAGACCTCGCGCGTGCGGGACGGCAGCGAATGCAAAGCGGCGTCGATGGCGTGCAACGTTTCCAGGATCAGTGCGTGCGCCTCCGGCGAGGGGGCTTCGGCAGGCGGCACTTGCGCCACCGCGGCCAGGTAGGCGTCTTCCACCGACCGGCGGCGCCAGTGGTCCGCCACCAGGCCCTTGGCGATGTGGGCCAGCAGCGCGCGCGGCTCGGCGCCGCAGTCTTCCCGGCGCCGGCCGGCCATCAGCCGCACGAAAGTGTCGTGCGCCAGGTCGGCGGCATCGAAGGAACTGCCCAGCTTCTTGCGCAGCCATGCCGAGAGCCAGCCGTGGTGTTCGCGATAGAGCTTCGTGACGTTGTCGGCGGATGGAATTAGCGGCGCAGGCAAGGCGCACCTCGGCTTTCATGCAAATAGGAATTGTTTTTATTCTATACGAGCCGTCCGCCCCCGCGCGTGCTTCGGGGTGGTGCGATAGAATCGGACACCTTCCCGCCACAGCCACGAGTGCCATGCCGAACGACCCGTCCATGCCTCAGTTCCTTGCCAGCGGCGGGCAAATGGGCGCCCGGGTCGCCAGCCATGACTGGTCGGCCACCCCGCTCGGCCCCCTCTCCAACTGGTCCCCCTCCCTGCGCATCGCCGTCAGCATGGTGCTGTCGTCCCGGTTTCCGGCCTGTCTGGTGTGGGGCCCGGACCTGATCTCCATCTACAACGACGCCTTCGTGCCCATCCTGGGCGCCAAGCCCGACCCATTGGGCCGCCCGTTCAGCGATATCTGGCGCGAAGCCTGGTCCCAGATCGGCCCCATCGCCGAACGCGCCTTTGCCGGCGAGGCCACCTTCATCGAGGACTATCCCGTCGAGCTCGCTCGGTACGGCCGCCTGGAGCTGGCGCACTTCACGTTCTGCTATAGCCCGGTGCGCGACGAACATGGCAAGGTCGTCGGCATGATCGACACCGTCATCGAGACCACCGCGCGGGTCGAGGCCGAAAAGGCCCAGGCCGATGCGCTGCGCCTGGCGGAAGAGACCCTGCGGCAAAGCCAGAAAATGGAAGCCATCGGCCAGATGACCGGTGGCGTCGCGCACGACTTCAACAACCTGCTGACGGGGATTTCAGGCAGCCTGGAACTGCTTTCGCAACGTCTTGCGCGCGGCCTCACCGACGACCTCGACCGCCACATCGCCGTGGCAAAAAGCGGCGCCGAAAAGGCGGCCGTCCTGACGCGGCGCCTGCTGACCTTCTCGCGCACCCACCCGCTCGAGCGCACGGTGGTGGACATCAATGGCGTCATCGCCGGCATGGAAGCGTTGATCGCGCGCAGCGCCGGATCCGCCGTCACGCTGGAAATGGACTGCGCGCCCCGGTTGTGGCACGTATGGGTCGACTCGCACCAGCTCGAGAACGCCCTTCTGAACCTGTGCCTGAACGCGCGCGACGCCCTCGGCGCGTGCGGCGTCTTGCGCATCGAAACGCGCAACGTCACGCTGGACGCGCAAGCCGCAAGCGACCGTGGCCTGCAGGCCGGCGACCACGTGCTGCTGCGCGTTTCCGACACAGGCTGCGGCATGACGGCCGAAACCGTGCAACGCATGTTCGAGCCCTTCTACACCACCAAGCCGGCCGACCGCGGCACGGGTCTGGGCCTGTCGCTGGTGCACGATTTCGTCCGGCAATCGGGCGGCCATGTGCAGGTGCGCTCCCAGCCGGGCCAGGGCACCGACATCGACCTGTTTTTCCCGCGCCACGGCGGCGCCGAGATCGACATGGCATCGGCCGTCGCGGCGGCGGGCCAGCCGCCCCGCGTCCTCCAAGGGGGCACTGTCCTGTTGGCCGAGGACGACCCCGCGGTACGCGAAGTCACGGCCGAAGTGCTCAGGGAAATGGGCTACGACGTGATCGAGGCCACCGATGGCGCCAGCGCCCTGCGGCAACTGACCGCCCTGCCGCGGATCGATCTGCTGGTCTGCGACCTGGCGCTGCCGGGCGGCGTGAACGGCCGGCGCGTGGCGGAAACCGGCCGCACGATGCGGCCCGGGATGAAGGTGCTGTTCATCACCGGCTACGGCGAAAGCGCCGAAGGCGCCAATGTTCCGGCCAGCGACGCGCCGGTGCTGCTCAAACCCTTCATGCTCGATGACCTGTCGAGCCAGGTGCATGCGTTGATGCGCTGATGGGGCAGTGTTCAGGGGTGCCGGCCCCGCGTCGTGCGGATCCAGAACAGGCCGGCCGCCGACAACAGCATGGCGCACAGCAGATACGCAAAGCAGATCAGCAGGCCGAAGAAATAGTAGCGGTCGTAGACGCTGGCCGCCCACCATGCCGTGCCGCCATACACGGCCATCACGATGAACGGCAGCCACAGCACCACGATGCCTGCGCGGCGCCAGCCCGGCGTGTTCAGGCGGGGAAACCTGCCGGCCTTTACGCGCAGCACCAGGGCCAGCGCCGACAGCGCCGGCAACAGGAAGGCCAGCACCGCCAGCACCAGCAGGCCGGCATCCAGGAACGTCGCAACAAACTCGCGCAAAATCAGCTCCTTGCACAGCGCGCATCGGTGGCGCCGTCCAGGACGGTTATACACGAGCCGCCGAGAGCATCCTTACAGCCTGGGCGCGTAGCGAACCGTCAACATCACATTGCGCGGCTCGCCATAGTAGTTGTTGCCGGATAGCGTGTTGTAGGACGGCACGTAGTACTTCTTGTCGAACACGTTGTTCACGTTCAGTCCGAAGCTCAGTTCCGGCGTGGCCTGATAACCCACACGCGCATTCCAGATCGTGAATCCCGCCAGCTTGAACTCACGGTCCGAACTGGTCGTGGCGGTCTGCGTATTCACGCCGGCGCCCACGCTCAGGCGGTTCAACGAGCCCGGCAGCCTGTAATTGGCCCACAGTCGCAGCATGTGCTTGGGCGTCCAGGTGCTGAAGATCTTGCCCTGGTTGTCCGGATCTTCCAGGAACTTCGTCGTGTTGTAGGCATAGCCCGCATACAGTTCCAGCCCCTTGATCACCTCGCCGGAAATTTCGGCTTCCACGCCCTGGCTGCGGACCTTGCCGGCCGCGCGCGAGCAATACCAGCCATTGCAGGCAAATCCGGCGTCGTAATCGTTGACGGCGCGGTTCTTGTGGTCGTAGCGGAACAGCGCAAGCAGGGCGTTGACCCGGCCGTCCGCCAGTTCGCCCTTGACGCCGACCTCGTAGTTGTTGCCCTCGATCGGCTTGAGCAGGCTGCCCGATACGGTGCGCTGGGTCTGGGGCTCGAACACCGTGGTGTAGCTGCCGTAGACCGACCAGTTGTCGGTGAGCGAATACACGATCCCGGCGTAGGGAATGAAACGGCCAGACGTGGTGGATGTCGTCGTGTCGCCGCCCCCGCTGTAGCGGTAATCGAACCAGCCGACGCGACCGCCGCCGATCAGCGCCAGGGATTGGATGGGCTTGACGCGCCACGTGCCATAGATGCCCTTCTGCCGGATGTCGTAGGCGCTGCGCGAATCGTAGCCGCTGGCCTGGGCGATGGAGTCCATGTCCTGCCACGGACGGTGATGATCAAGATCGAAGATATTGCCGCCGCTCTCCCAGGCACGGGTGAACCGGTCATTCGTCGTGAGCTTGGAATAGTTGGCGCCCACCACCACCTCCTGCGCCATGCCCCAAGCGTCGAAGTCGCCCGCCACCGACATGTCCATCCCGCGCTGGCGGCTTTTGAAATCCACGCCGAAGTTGCCGTAGTTCAGACCGCTGCCGTCGCGCTGCACGGCCCCCGCAACACGCTGGTGCACGGTCGTGTTGTCTTCGTCCATCGCCACGCCGGCAAGCCTGAAACGCCACGATGCGTTCAAGCGATGCGTGACGTCGGCATTGAAGATGGTCTGGTCGTTGGTGGCCCGGTTCCAGGTCGAGCCGGTGAACGTCGAGCGCGGCAGGTCGATGCTGCCACCGTCTTCGAACCGCGGATAACCGACGAACATCGGCCGCGACCGGCTGTACCGGTTGCTCACCCCAAGGCCTACCGTCGTGGCTTCGGTAACGTCGAAATCCAGCGCGGCGTACAGGTTGCGCGTCTTGTCCCACACGTAGTCGATGTACGAATGGCTGCGATCCTCGTCCAGCACGACTCGCCCGCGCAGCGTGCCCGATTCATTGAGCGGGCCGCCCGCATCCAGCGTCAGGCCATAGTGATCCCACGACCCAACCTTGCCCGTCACAACCACCGACGGCTCCGCGCCACCCCGCTTGCGCACCAGGTTGATCGCCCCGCCCGGGCTGCCCGCGCCTTGCAACAGGCCGGCTGCGCCGCGCAGGATTTCCACGCGGTCATAAAACACCAGCGAGTCCTGCTCCCAGTTGCCCAGGCTGTAGCTGTTGCGCAGCAGGGACACGCCATCGTATTGCAAGAGGTCAACGGGAAAACCGCGGGAATTGATCGCGACGCCGGCGCCCACGCCCTGCACGCCCACCATGCCCGCCGTGTTGTTGACGGCGTCGGGCAGGCTGGTCATGTCCTGGTCGTCCATCCGCTGGCGCGTCAGCACGGTGATGGATTGCGGAATGTCCTTCAGCGCCTGCGCCGTCTTGCCGATGGTGACCGCTGGCGACGTGTACGAACCCGTCCCGTCCGTCGTGGTGTTGTAGGTGCCCGTCACCATCACGGGCGCCAGTGTCGCGGTCGTCTCGGCGGGCGCCTGCCGCAGGCGGTATCCGCCCTCGGCGCGGGCCACCGCCTGCAGTCCCGTGCCCGCCAGCAGGCGTTCCAACGCGGCCTGCACGCCATACGTGCCCGTCAGTCCCCCCGTCATGGCGCCGGCCGTCAGGCCGGGATCGGACGCCACCATCACGCCCGCCTGCACGCCAAACGTGCCGAGCGCCGCGCTCAGCGGACCGGCGGGAATGCTGAATGCCACGGTGCGCGGCGCCGGGGCCTGGGTCTGGGCCTGCACCGGCGCTGGCGCCAACACGGCCGCCGCAACCCAGGGCGCGAAACGGCGCAATGCGATGCTCAGCGCCGTGCGCCGCAGGGATGGACGGACAAGGGCCGCGGCGCGGACAGGACGAGGTGACATGAAAGGGTTCCCAGGCTCATGAAGGATCGGCGCAGCCCCAAGACACGGGCTGCTTTTCCTACATGAAGCGCGAGATCGGGATATCCGCCGTTGCGGTTACAAAAAAACCCGCTGCCACCGGGAATCGGCCTGCAACGAGGTGGCTCACGTCCGGCTCACCGTCACCCAGTAGCGGGTGTAGCGGCGCACCCGCACCGGAAGGATTTCCTCAAGCATGGCCAGCACCTTGTCGGTGTCAGCCAGCGGGAACGCGCCCACCACACGCAGCCCGGCCGCCTCGCCGGTGCAATGCAGCAGGCCCGGCCGGTAGCGTCCGAGTTCATTCAGGAATTCCGACAAGGGCATTTCATTCGCGATCAGCATGCCGTCAAGCCAGGCGGACACGCCCGGTTCCAGCGTCCGCGCCGCAAAGCCGCCGTCCACGGTGAAGTCCGCCTGTTCGCCCGCCCGCACGCGCCGCGGCGTCGCGTCCGGCGCCAAGCCGCGAACGTCCACCGCGCCTTGCAGCACCGCCACCCGCACGCGGCCCAATTCCAGATCGCGCACCACAAAGCGTGTGCCCACCGGCGTCAGCACGCCGCCACGTGTGCGCACGCTGAACGGCCGGCCATTGGCGTCGGGCGCAGTTTCGATCAGGATCTCGCCTTGCAGCAGCACCAGTTCGCGTTGGCTGGCGGTATAGCGCAGGTCGACCGCCGTGCCTGCGTTCAACTGCACCTGCGTGCCGTCGGGCAGCATCACCGACCGGCGTTCACCGGTGCCGGTGCGCAGGTCCGCGGACAACTGGCGAATCGTTTCACGCTCGCCGACGGCCCAGGCGCCCAGGCCCATGCCAACGGCCGCCACCATCAGGCGAATCGCCGTGCGCCGCGATTGGATCAGCGGCGCCTGCGCCAGGGTGCGCGATGCCACCGACGGCCCGGCCTGCGCCACGCCCGCCGCCACGTCGCGCGTCAATGCGCCAAGCCGCTGCCAAGCCAGCTCGTGGGCGGGCGCCGCCCGACGCCATTGCTCGAAGCGATCCCGATCTACGGCGCTGGCGTCTTCGCGCAGACGCGCCCACCAGTCCGCCGCTTGCCGGATCACCTTGGGGTC
This sequence comes from Achromobacter mucicolens, assembly GCF_029866465.1. Taxonomy (NCBI): domain Bacteria; kingdom Pseudomonadati; phylum Pseudomonadota; class Betaproteobacteria; order Burkholderiales; family Alcaligenaceae; genus Achromobacter; species Achromobacter mucicolens. The sequence goes on from NZ_CP123364.1 coordinate 4,431,553, forward strand.
GATGGCGCCCGCCTCGGGTGCGTGCGGCCGCAGCAGCTTGGCGTTGTCCATGGAACCGGGATTCAGCCGTACACGGCCGTGTAGCAGTGCACCAGCGCGCGCGCCAGCGACTTCTGCACGGCGTTGGGCGTCAGGCCCAAGGCATTGCCGATCTCGGCATAGGAAAGGCCGTCGATCTGCGCCATCAGGAAGATCCGGCGGCTGGTCATGGGCAGGGTGTCCAGCAGTTCGCAAACCTCGGCAAGCGCCTCCAGAATCAGGGCGCGGGACTCGACCGAAGGCTCGACCGCCACGGGCTGCAGCGCCAGCGTCTCGGCATAGGCGGCCTCCAGCGCGGCGCGGCGTGCCCGGCCGATCAGCAAACGCGTGGCGATGGTGCGCAGATAGGCGCGCGGCTCATTGAGCGGTTCGCGGACATTGGCGCGGATCAGTCGTTCGAACGTGTCGTGAGCCAGGTCGGCCGCGTCCGACGCATTGCCCAGCTTGCGTTGCAACACGCCACGCAGCCACTGGTGATGGGCTTGGTAAACGGACTGCACCTCTGCATGAGAGGCAAACGAGGAGGATGGCATGACGGTGCGGCCCGGCGTCACCGCCTGAGAGCAAAGACAAGATGAAAATGATTCGCAATTATAAATGCGGTTTTCGTCTTTGCAAGGCGTGGCCCGCCGGCAGCCGTCTGGCCGCGCAGCCTAGTAATCCATCGGCACGTGGCTCTGCGCGGCGCGGATCTCCTGCAGATGCCGTTCGGCCTCCTGGCGCTCGACGGCGGGGGGCAAGGCGCGCCAGCTCACCAGGTTGCCCGGTGTCTTCACGGGCATCCACCCCAATACGCTGTACAGCGAAATCGCGGTGCCGCCCGTGTCCAGCCGCGTCTCGTAATAACCCTGACGATCCGGCACGGTATCGCCGGGCGTCCAATCCAACTGAGACATCCAGGTCTCCTCCTGGTGAAGCGTGTGCGCTAGGCGCCGCCGTCTACGAAAGAGCGGCGTTTCTCCGATCGTATAGCGTCCGGCCAGACTTGTCCCCGGTCAAAAAGCCGGGACAACGCATTATTGACAGAGGGGAATCCCTAGGCCGACCGCATTTTTTTGGATTGCTAAAGCCCGAATTCAGGCGCTAGCATGCGGCAACGGATTTTTACCCGCCGGACGGACACGGGCCGCCCGCTCCCCCTGCGCCCTACGACGGCAATGCCGAAATCGATCTTCCCGCAGTACCCGAGGGATCGGCTGGCCGCTTTGGCAAGCGCCAATTCCCTGCGCGCCATCCGCGAAGGCCTGCTTTGGGCCATGCCCTGCCTGCTGGTGTCCGCGCTGTTCCTGGTGCTGTCCGTCTGCGCCCGGCTGCTGGGCCTGCCGGGCGGCATTGCCGATGCCCTGGCCGACCTGCACGGCGCGCTGTCCGCCGTCATGCCGCTCCTGGCCGGCACGGCCATCGGCTACATGCTGTCGATCCGCCACCGGCTGCCGCACCTGCCCACCGCGTTGCTGTGCCTGTGCCTCGTTGTCATCGCCGGCTTACCTGGACAGGTTGACCAAGGTGCTGGACCAGACGCGGGGCCAGGTATCGGTGAAGGGGCGCGCTGGTGATGAGCGGCCTCTTGCGGTTCTGCGAGGCATTGAACCTGCAGATCATTGTCGAGGGTGTGGAAACCGATGGTCAGTTGTCCGCGCTGGCGTCCAGCGCGGAGATCATCGTGCAGGGCTGGTACTACAGCAAGGCGGTGTCCGGCGAGCATGTCGTGGACTTCGCGCGCCGGCGGCAGGAAGGGCCTGCCCTGCCGGCGAACCTGCCCGAAGCAAAGGCTATTTGATGCCGATGAACGGCAGCGCCGCGCCCGGCACCTGGGTGGACGGCAGCACGCCATCCCATTTTTCCACGGCGTTCAGGCTGACGAGGTTGGTGTTGGCGGCCAGCGCCTCGGCCTTGGCGCGGATCGAGGCCGCCTCGGCTTCGCCGCGCATGCGGATGCCGTCGGCTTCCGCGGTGAACTGCTGACGGCGCGCGTCGGCCTCGGCCTTGGCCTTGACCACCTGGATCTCGGCGGTGATCATCGCCGTTTCCTTTTGCTGGCGCGTGGTTTCGATCTGCACCTGGGCCAGCATGCGCTGTTCGATCGAATGCTCGTAGGCCTGCGAGAAACCCACTTCCTCGATCTGAACGCCCACCACCTGGACCGGCGCGCCTTCCATCGTCTTGAGGACGGCGCTGTTCACATCCAGGCCGAGCTTCTGGCGTTCCTGGATGGCGCGCACGGCCGTGTACTGGCCGAATACGTTCTTCACCGCGTCCGGCGTCTTGCGCTCGAGCACGCGCATCTGCAGATTGGCGATGGTGCCGTATTCGGAATAGAGCTCTGCGACGTGCTCGGACGGCACGCGGTAGGTCACCGACACGCGCAGCGTGGCCGGCTGCTGGTCATAGCTATAGGCCTCGAGCTTTTCGAATACGAAGGTGTGGTCGCGCACGGACACCGTCATCACGTTGTCGATGAACGGCGTCTTGAAATCCAGGCCGGGTTCGGCCACGCGCACCAGCTTGCCGTTGCGCAGCACCACGCCGCGCTCGCCCTGATCCACCTGGAACCACGAGCCGAACGCGATGAACAGGATCAGCAGAAAGATGAGCGCGGTGCCAATGGCGAATGTCAGTTTGCGCGGCTTGACCGCGCCGATCGTCTTGACCATCTGGATATCTGTCGGCTTCATCTTCACTTCCAATCCCTGTCTGTTCTTTTGCGTTTACGGTCCGAGAGCACCGCTGCGATGCCGCGCGCGAGCAGATAGGCGATGACCGCCGCCCCCACCAAGATCAGGAAATACCGCATCGAGCGTCCCCCCCCGGGAAAGAAGGACGGGATTCTAGCCCGCAGCGGACGCGCTGCCGCAAGCGGGTGTCAACGTAATGTGGCGATACGTTTCCGAACGTTTCACACGCGGTGTTTTCGGCGGTTTTACGTCCCGTACCAGCGCAACCCCAACCGGGACAGCGGATCGGGATAGTCCCAGAACGCGTGGTCCAGCGTCTCCAGCTCTTCCTGCTCCGCCTCGGTCATCGCGCCGTAGATATCGTTGAGCTGCACCACCTCGGGCGACGCCTCGAAGCGGTCGATCAGCGCGCGCATGCGCGAGAGTACGTCCAGCATGTGCACGGCCCCGATCTTGCGCAGCGCCTTCAAGGCAAGCTGGCAGGTCTCGTCGCCCCAGTTGCACAGAAACTGCATGAAGCCGCCGTTATTGATGTCCGCCTCCATGCGCCACAGCGCAACCAGTTCCTGGTCGGTGGGGGACAAGCGGTCGAGCTTCCATCCGGCCGCCTGCAACGCCGCCATGGCCTGCTCGTATCGCAAGTCCCACAGCAGATCGTGCACGTTGAGCATGCCCTGCGGCACCGGCGCGGCCAGCGCGGGCCACACGACGCCGTGGCCGTCATCCACCAGTTGCCACGCCTGGCGTGCCTCGGGCGTGGCTTCATGCAGGCGGATATGCCGCCGTATCGGCTCCCTGACCTCGCGGCCGTCGGCAAGCGTCAACAGCACGTGCGTATCGGTCAACGTCAGGGCAGTGATGCGGTAATCGGGAGTCGGCATTGCAAGGGCCCGGCATGACAGGAAAGCGCAAGACCCTACCGGATCGGCGCGGCGCTGTCGAGGCGCGCCCGTTGCCGGGGCGCATCGCGCCGCATCCTGTTACGGCTCCCTGTTCACCCATCTGCTACGTTAAACAGGACCGCGCCGGGGCCCATCCGGCGCGCTTGTCGGAGATCGACCATGCCCCGCCCTTCCGAGTCCGCTCCCCTCATCGGAGTGGTCCCGCCATACATGCTGGACCGGCTTGCGCAGCACACCGATGCGCGCGTCAGCATGCCTGCCGTCAAGACGATGATCATCGATCAGCAGCAGCGCAGCCTGCGCGAGATGGCGGGACAGCCACCTCGCGCGACGCTGGCGCCGGCGCGCCAGGTGGCGCCGGCGGGCACGCCCGACCGCGCCGTGCACGACGCCGGCAACGGCACCACGCTGCCCGGCAAGCTGGTACGCGCCGAAGGCGCACGGCCGAGCGGCGATCCCGCGGTGGACGAGGCCTACGCGCATCTGGGCTCGACCTACAAGCTTTTCTGGAATGTGTACAAGCGGCACTCCATTGACGCGCATGGCTTGCCGCTGATCGGCACGGTGCATTACGGCGAGGACTACGAAAACGCCTTCTGGAACGGCGCGCAGATGGTGTTCGGCGATGGCGACGGCGAGATCTTCAACCGCTTCACCGTCGCGGTCGACATCATCGGCCACGAGCTCACCCATGGCGTGATCGACACCGAGGCCGCCCTCCTCTACCAAGGCCAGCCCGGCGCGCTGAACGAATCGCTGTGCGACGTGTTCGGCGCGCTGGTCAAGCAGTATTCGCTGGGGCAGACGGCCCGGGAGGCGGACTGGCTGGTCGGCCAAGGTCTCTTCACGGAAAACGTGCAAGCGCGCGCGCTGCGCTCGATGGCCGAGCCGGGCACCGCGTACGACGATCCCGTGCTGGGCACGGACCCCCAGCCCGCGCACATGCGGGACTACGTCGATACGCCGCGCGACAACGGCGGCGTGCACATCAACTCGGGGATTCCGAACCGCGCGTTCTATCTGGCCGCCACGGCGCTGGACGGCAATGCGTGGAACGGCGCGGGGCACGTCTGGTACGACACGCTGTGCGACAAGCGCCTGCGCCACGATGCCGCGTTCAAGGATTTTGCGGGCCTGACGCTGCTGGTCGCCGGCGAGAAACACGGAGCGGACGTGCGCCGCGCCATCGACGAGGCCTGGAAGGCCGTGGGCGTGCTGCCATGATCGAACTGCCGCCCCTCGACCTTGCCCAGCTCGTGCGCCTTAGCCGCGAGGGCGGCCTGGCATACCTGCCCGGCCTTGCCCAGCCGCGCCGTATCGACATGGCCACCTGCCCGCCTGGCGTGCGGCAGGAGGTCTGCGACGCGATCCTGCATGCCGCCCCGAAAGCCATGCCCGGCAGCGCCGGCGCGGGCGGCGATCAGCGCTACTTCCACGTGGAAGTGGAATTCGAAGGCGCGGATACCGCGCGGGTCACTTTTGACGTGCCGGAGGCCGATGCGCCGGAAACGCTGGTGCGTCTTTGGAAGCGCCCGCCCGGCCAATCTGAATAGCACGCCCCGCATACAGCCCGGTCACCGCCATGACGGCGCACAACGCCGCGCACACGCCCAAGGCGGCGCCCCACCCGCCCAGCTTGTCATGCAAGCCGCCCACCAGCGCGGGGCCGGTCGCGGCGAACAGGTAGCCGGCACATTGCGCCATGCCCGACAGCGCCGCGGCCTGCTGCGCATGGCTGGCGCGCAGTCCCACGAACGCCAGGCCCAGGATGATGCCCGCGCCGGTGCCCAGGCCCAGCAGCGCGATCCACAACGCGCCCCACGAGGGCGCCGCGATCAGGCCCGCGAACGCGACGCACGACGCGCCCGCCGCGCAGAACGCCGCAACCCGCTGATCCCTCAACCGGCGCAGTAGCGGCGCCATGAACAATGCGGGCGCCGCGGACGCCAGCTGCATGAATCCATGCAGCGATCCGGCGCGTTCGGCAGAGTAACCCGCGTCGCGCAAAATGGCGGGCAGCCAGCTCACCGCCACATAGAACACGAAAGAATTGATGCCCAGGAACACGGTGACCTGCCAGGCCAGCGGCGAACGCCACAGACGCACGCCGTGCGGCGCGTGGGCGGTGGTCGCGGCGGGCGGCGTGTGGCCCGCAAGCTGGGGCAGCCACAACAGCAGGCTGATCAACGGCAGCGCCAGCATGCACAGCGTCGAAAACCGCCAGCCGCCCAGGGGCAGATTGGCAAGCGGAATCGCAACGGCCGAGGCCAGTCCCGCCGCAAGACCCATCGTCAGCACGTAGGCCGACGTCAGCCCCGCCAGGCGCTGCGGGAAGTCGCGCTTCAACAGGCTGGGCAGCAGCACGTTGCCCAACGCAATGCCCGCGCCGATGATGGCCGTGCCCGCGTACAGCCCCGCCGCCGCACCCATCGTGCGGATCACGATACCGCCAGCGACGAGCAGCATCGCCGCAAAGAGCGTGCGCTCCAGGCCAAACCGGCGCGCAAGCCCCGCGGCGAACAGCGACACCACCGCGAAGGCCAGCAGCGGCAGCGTGATGAGCATGCCGGCCGCCGCGGACGACAGGTCCAGCTCGGCGCGGATCAGGCCGATCAGCGGCGGCACGCCGGTGAACGGCGCGCGCAGGGCCATCGCAATGCAGAGAATGCCCAGGATCAGCAGCGCCGGGCGGCTGGGTGGCGTCGAAGGACGGGAAACGTGCATGGTCATTCGGGCGTCGGCAAAGGGAGACGGAAAGGCCACCAGCTTACGCGCCGCGCGCCTTACCGAATTTCGAGATAATGACAACCTTTCCCGCAATTCGGCCACATTCCCCTTTTGCAGCGCCGACGCCCATGCGCACGCCCGACACGCCGCCCGCCCCCTTCGATCCGGATTCCGCCACGCAATGGGCGTTCGCCATGCCCGTGCATGCGGCCGAGCAGGACAACGAATCGCCGACGCACCGGCATCACATGGGCCAGCTTGTCCTGGCGCTGCGCGGCGGCGTCACCTGCTCGGTGCCGCAAGGCCTGTGGATGGTGCCGCCGCAGTGCGCCGTCTGGATCCCCGGCGGCGTGCCGCACAGCAACCGAGTCACGGCCAATGGCCGCGTCTGCTTCCTGTTCGTGCCGGCCGACGCGCCGCGCCTGCCCACGGCATGCTGCACGCTGGCTATCACTCCGCTAGTGCGCGAACTGGTCGTGCACCTGGCCAACCTGGCGCCTGCCGACGCGGCGGCGCCCGCCAACCGCAGACTGGCCGACGTGCTGATGGACCAGTTGTCGCAGATGCCCACCGAGCACCTGCACCTGCCCATCTCGGATCATCCGCGCCTGCGCGAAATCGCCGGCGCGTTGAACGCGGATCCGGCGGACCGCAGCACCGTCGCACAGTGGGGCAAGCGCGTCGCCATGAGCGAACGCACGCTGGCGCGGCTGGTGCAGCAGGAGGTCGGCATGAGCTTCGGCCGCTGGCGTCAGCAGCTGCACATCATCCTGGCGCTGCAACGGCTGTCGGCGGGCGTGTCGGTGCAGCGCACGGCCGAAGACCTGGGCTACGAGTCGGTCAGCGCCTTCATCACGATGTTCAAGAAGACGCTGGGCAAGACGCCCGCGCGTTATTTCGCGGACAAGAGCGACCCGCAGGCCACGCCGCCATGAACGCGCGCGCGGGTCACGCCTGTCTGGAACCGGCCACGATGAACAGGCGCGGAAACGGCAGCAGCACGGTGCCATCGGCCAGCGCCGGATAGGCCTGCTCGATCAACGACTGATAGCGCGCCAGGAAACTGGCCTGTTCGGCGGCATCCAGCTTGTCCAGATAGGGCCGCAAGGCCGTCCCCTTGAACCACTCGACCACGGCGGCGGCGCCCGCGAGCGGATGGTGGTAGGTCGTGCACCATACGTCCAGCGTGCCGCAATGCGGCTTGAGAAGTTCGTAATACCAGGCCGCCCTGTGACGCGGCGGATGCTTGACGCCGCCAATCTTGGCCTCCCAGGGCGCCTCGCCGGCCACCTGCCTGGCCAGACGATGCGCGGGTTCTTCCAGGTTGTCGGGCGTCTGCACCGCCAGGCTACCGCCGGGGGCCAGCTTGGCCACCAGCGCGGGGTAGAGCGTCTCGTGGTCGGGCACCCATTGCAGCGCGGCGTTGGCAAGGATCACGTCATAGCGCTGCGGCGGATTCCACGTGGCGATGTCGGCCAGTTCGAACGACAGCGCCGGCAAGCGCTTGCGCGCCGCATCGATCATGTCCTGCGAGCTGTCCATGCCCGAGATCTCGGCGTCCGGATAGCGGCTGGCCAGCACTTCGGTGGAATTTCCCGGCCCGCAGCCCAGGTCCACGGCGCGCTTGACGAGCAGATTGGGCAGGGCCGCCACCAGGTCCCGCACCGGGCGGGTACGTTCGTTTTCAAAGGCGGAATACTGCTTGGCGGACCAGCTGTTCATGATCGTTCCTTGCGTGGCGATGGGGGTAGCGCCGACTGTACGCTTCGCCTTTTCCGCTGACAAATTCACAGTGGCGTCGCTTGCCATATCGGCTGCATATGGACTGCACAAAAAGGCCGCCATAAAAAAACCCGCCGGTTGTCGCCGGCGGGCGGTTGGAAGGCGGGACGCCAGGGTTACTGCGGCTTCAGTTCATCCGAGCGGGTTTTCCACAGCGAGAACAGCACGCCGCCAAGGATCAGGCTGAAGGTCACGCCCAGCGAAATCGCGGGAGGCACCTTGCCGATGAAACCGACCAGGAAGATCTTCGTGCCGATGAACACCAGGACCAGAGCCAGCGCGTACTTCAGGTAATGGAAGCGGTGGATCATCGCCGCCAGGGCAAAGTACAGCGCACGCAGGCCCAGGATCGCGAAGATGTTGCTCGTGTACACGATGAACGGGTCGGTCGTGATGGCGAAGATCGCGGGCACCGAGTCCACGGCAAACACCAGGTCGACAAACTCGATCAGCACCAGCGCCAGCAGCAGCGGCGTCGCATAACGCACCTTCTTGGACGTGGCCGGATCGACCTCGGTCACCATGAACGCGTTGCCGCGCAGGTCGTCCGTGACACGCATGTGACGCTTCAGGAACTTCAGGATCGGATTCGTGGCGATGTCAGGCGTCTGGTCCGCGATCATCCACATCTTGATGCCCGTGAACACCAGGAACGCGCCGAACAGATACAGCAGCCAGCCGAAGTTGCTGACCAGGGCGGCGCCCAGGCCGATCATGGTGGCACGCAGCACGATCACGCCCAGGATGCCCCAGAACAGCACCCGGTGCTGGTACTGGCGCGGGATCGCAAAGAAGCTGAAGATAAGCGCGATCACGAACACGTTGTCCATGGACAGCGATTTTTCGATCATGAAGCCCGTGTAGTAGGCCATGCCGCTTTCCGCGCCCATGTTCCACCAGACCCAGCCGCCGAACAGCACGGCCGCGGTGATGTAGCCGGCAGACAGCAACAGGCTTTCGCGCACGCCGATCTCGCGGTCTTCCTTGTGCAGCACGCCCAGGTCAAAGGCCAGGAGGCTGACGACGATACCGACGAAGAGCAGCCAGCTCCACGCCGGCGTGCCGAGAAAATCGGCGTTGAAGAAGGTAATCAGAGTGTCCATGGTTGACCCCGCTAGATTCGAAGGTGCCCATGATCCCGCTGTGCCTGGAATGGAGAAATCAGCCTGAAAGTGAGTTAAGGTTCGAAAAAACCGAAGTGAGCCGACACCCATGCTGAACTACCGCCACCTGTATTACTTCTGGATGGTTGCCAAGGAGGGCGGGTTTTCCCGCGCCGCCGAGCGCCTGGACATGGCCATCCAGACGATCAGCGCCCAGGTCCGGGAACTTGAAAAAAACCTGGGCCATCAGTTGCTAAAGCCAGCCGGGCGCGGCGTGGCGCTGACCGATGCCGGCCAGGCGGCGTTCGCCCGCGCCGAGGAAATCTTCCAGATCGGGCAAGTGCTGCCGCAGGAGGTGCGCGCGGCCGCCACCAAGCCCGTCGTGCGGCTGTCGGTGGGCCTGTCGGACGGCATTTCCAAGCTGGCGGCCCACGCCTTGCTGGGCCCCGTGCTGCATACGCCCGATCTGCACCTGACCTGCCATGAAGGCGAAGTGGAGGAGCTGCTGGGCGAGCTGGCGCGGCATCACCTGGATCTGGTGCTGGCCGGCCAGGGTGCCCCCGCCAACCCCAACCTGCGGCTGACCAGCGACCGCCTGGTGTCCTCGCCGGTGGACTGGTACGGCCCCGCCAAGCTGGTGCGCAAGTCGGACACGCTGGATTTTCCGCGCTGCCTGGAGCGGCTGCCGGTGCTGCTGCCCACGGGTCACTCGGTGCTGCGACAGACGCTGGACCGCTGGTTTGCCGAACAGAACGTGTATCCGAACGTGGTGGGCGAATTCGAGGACAGCGCGCTCATGTCGGTATTCGCGGCCCGGGGCCTGGGGGTGTTTCCGCTGAGCCGCCTGGGCGGGGACGACGTCGCGCTGTTGCGCGGTCTGCGGCCGCTGGCGCGCTGCGAGGACGTGCACGAGGAAATCCACGCCATCCGCAACCGCCGCGGCCAGCACCATCCCCTGGTCCGCGAGATTCTTTCCCAGGCAAAAACTTCGGTTTTATCTTAATGTTTGTCACATCCACTCTGGTTTTTCGGAAATAGAATCGCCGCTATCGTGGCGGTTCTTTTTGAGTCATCGGAGTACCACATCAATGAAGAAAATCATCTGGCTCGCTTTTGCCGTCCTCGCGGCGCTCTGGACCGGGCTGGTGGCGCTGACCCTGCAACTGACCGACTGGGTGCTGGCCACCATTGCCACGACGCAGGTGCCCGGCTCCGCCGTCGACACCTCGCAATGGGTTGCGCCGGCCTGGGCGGCCCCCTGGGTGGATCCGGCATGGCTGGAATCGCTGCAGGGCGGCCTGGTCTGGGCCGCGCAGGGTCTTAACCAGGTGCTGCCCTTCGCAGGCAGCCTCGGCACGCTGATCTCCGTGCTCGGCTGGATCTTCTGGGGCTTCATCATGGCCGGCCTGCTGGTGGTTGCCCTGATCCTGCACTGGCTGGCTGGCAAGCGCGAGCAGCAGGCCCCGGGGCGGCAAGTGGTGTAAAAAGGGGGCAGGCAACGCGCCGCCCGGTACGCTGCCCTTACCCGGAGCGTGCCGTGCTGTCTCGATCTACCCGCTGCCTGACCCTGCCGTTTTCGGCGCTGCTGGCCTGCGCCGGCGCGGCGTCCGCCCAGGCAGCGTCTCCCCACGGCGTCGCGGTCTGCACCGTGACGGGAACATCGGGGCAGTACAGCGTGCGGGTGCGCAACACCAGCGACAGGACGCTCTCGCACGCCGACGTGGTGGGCGTGCACCTGGATGCCGCCGGCCAGGGCGGCGCGCAGGTCACCGTCAACCTGCAGGACGTGCCGCCCGGCAAATACAAGACCGCCGTGCTGGCGCGCCCTGGCGAGTCCGCGGCGCTGGTCAGCATCGCCACCTACCAGACCATCGACGGCGTCGACACACCCCAACAGGAACTGTACGCAGGCAAGGTCGCCCATGTCGCGCATGGCTCGGCCCTGCAATACACGTTGGCGCCGCTGGCCTTGCGCGGCTGGACGGTGGCCTATGGCACGGCGCAGAGTCCCAAGCTGGAACCCGGCAGCGCCGTGCTGCTGATCTATCCCGCCCGCACGGGCAAGAAACGCGACGTCACGCGACCCGACGCCGGGCGCGCGCCGGCGGACGTGGTGCCGCTTGCGCCTTGCCCCGCCGTTCGCGGAAACTGACCGCGGTCCTTGACCGCGATCACGTGCCGCTCAAGAGGTCGCGCTCGTTCAGGAGCGCATAGACGATCTCGGGCCGGTTGTCGAAACCGCGCCGAATCGCGGCGGGCAGCGATGCCCGCGTCTTGCGGCACAGGCCGGGCAATTCTTCCAATTGAATCGAGATGCCGCGCGAGGTCCGCACCTCGTTTTCGCTGGGCGTGATGTGGATCACGATGCCAAGCTGGGCCTGGATGCGGCCCTGCATGGCCCGCAGGTCGTCCAGGCTGGTGATGTTTTCCAGCCGCGCGACGAGGCGCTTTTCTTCTTCCCGAGTCAGCCGCAGGATGCGCAGGTCGGACGCCGGATTGGCCAGCAACCGGTCCCGGTCGCACACACAGGCGCCGGGAGGACATTCTTGGCGGATGGGAAACGGCAGGTTCATGGGGACGGTGCGCCAGCCACGACGGCGCGGGGCGTTGCCAATCTGGGCATTCTAACCAGGATGAAGGAGCTCCTGCTGGCGCGCACTGCGCGTTTACCCCGCTAGCGCGGGCCGCAGACTTCCCGGCCAGGCAGCCGTAATCGTTCAACCCCCGGCATCGTCTGGCGCGCCTTTTGCCGTAAGCTCTGCCCTCGCCCTGAACTCGCCCTTCGCCATGACACTTTCACCCCGCCGAATCGTGACCCGCGCCCTGATCGTTCTGGCGGCGATCGTGCTGGTGGCGGCCGTGGCGCTTGCGGCGACGGGCCTGCTGACCGGCGCCCGCGACGCCGACGTGGCCGTCGTGCTGGGCAACACCGTTCAACCCGGCGGACAACCCTCTGCGCGCCTGGCCGCGCGGCTGGACCGCGCCTACGACTGCTATGCCGCGTCCCGATGCCGCATTCTGTTCGTCAGCGGCGGCGTGGATCCGGCCGGCACGGACGAAGCCGCCGCCATGCGCGACTACCTGCTGGCGCGCGGCGTGCCCGAGGACCAAATCGTCGTCGACAGTGCGGGGGTGGACACGTGGGCCACCGCCCGTCACGCCAGCGCCTACATGCGCGAACACGGCTACACACGGGCCCTGGCCGTGACGCAGTATTTCCATGTGCCGCGCACGATGCTCGCGCTCAAGCGCCAGGGCGTGGCCGAGGTCAGCGGCGCCTATCCGCCATTCTTCGAAATTCGCGACCTCTATTCCATTTTCCGTGAGCTGCCCGCCGTGGCGCTGTATATTTTCCGGCCGCTATAAGGGCGAACCATCAGGGCGCATCCGCCCGCCTGATCCATCCAGGACTTCCCATCGTGCTGATCTTCCACAACCCCGTTCACAACAAACACAGCGGCCGCCACGAAATGTTCCGCGGCAAACTGGTGCCTTGCCATGAAACGCCGGCAAGGCTGGCGTTCGTGCTGGACGCGCTGCGCCAGCGCGGCATCGGCGAACTGCGCGTGCCCGGTAGCCCGGACATGGATCTCATCAAACGGGTGCACACGCCGCGTTATGTGGATTTTCTGGCAAGCGCCTGGAACGAATGGGTGGCGCTGGATCCGGCCAATGCCGATATCGACGTGCTGCCGTCGATCTGGCCGGTGCGCGGATTTCGCCACGACATCGAGCCCACCAATTTCGCGGCGCGCGTGGGCCTGTTCTCGTTCGATAGCGGCTGTCCGCTGACGGCCGGCACCTGGGAGGCGGCCACTGCGGGCGCCGCCTGCGCCATCGACGCCGCGCGCGCCGTATCCCAGGGCCAGGGCCTGCGCGCGGCAATGGCGTTGACCCGGCCGCCCGGCCATCACGCCGGTCCGGACTTCTTTGGCGGCTATTGCTTCCTGAACAACGCGGCCCTGGCGGCGCAGGCGCTGCGCGACGCGGGGGCACAACGCGTCGCGGTGCTGGACGTGGATTATCACCATGGCAACGGCACGCAAAGCATCTTCTATGACCGCGGCGACGTGCTCACCGTGTCGGTCCATGGCGACCCGACCACCGAGTATCCGTTCTATCTGGGCTATGCAGACGAGCGCGGCGAAGGCGCCGGCCAGGACTGCAACCTGAACCTGCCGCTGCCCGCCGGCAGCGACTTCACGGCCTGGACCGCCGCCTTGCAGCAGGGGATAGACGCCGTGCGCGCGTTCAAGGCCGACGCGCTGGTCGTCGCGCTGGGCGTGGACACCTACGAAGGCGATCCGATTTCGAAGTTCAAATTGAAGAGCGCCGACTATCTGCAGGTCGGTCAGATGCTGGCTGGGCTCGGGCTGCCCGTGGTGTTCACGATGGAAGGCGGCTATGCGGTCGCGGACGTGGGCATCAACGTGGCGAATGTGCTGGAAGGGTATCTGGGCTGAACCGTCTGGAAGGTCTGAAAGGTGTCAGACACCGCCGCAAAACCGCAGCACCCATTCAATCGCGCGTCTCAAGCACCTTGTTGATCCGCAGCGCCAGCAGCGTGCACGCCACACCCGACAGCAGGTACACGCTGACCGCCACCAGCCCGAATCGCGCGGACAGGCCCAGTGCCACCACCGGCGCGAAGGCCGCCCCGACCAGCCATGCCATGTCGGACGTCAGCGCCGCGCCGGTATAGCGGAACCGGCGCGTGAAGTTGGCGGTGACCGTGCCCGACGCCTGGCCGTAGGACAGGCCCAGCAGCGCGAAGCCGATCAGAATGAACGCGTCCTGCGCCTTCGGCCCGCCGCCCAGCAGCCAGGGCGACACCACCGCAAACACGCCGATCAGCATGGCCAGCAGCCCCAGCGTCGTGCGCCGGCCGATGCGGTCGGCCAGCCATCCGGAGGCGATCGTGCCCAGGATGCCAATCACCGATCCAATGATCTGCACGATCAGCACATCCGAAATCTGTTGCGTGCCGCTGACAGCGATCCACGACAGCGGAAAAACGGTGACGAGGTGAAACAGCGCATAGCTCGCCAGCGCGGCGAAGGCGCCGATGAAGAGGTTGTAGCCTTGCTGGCTGACGATCTCGCGGATGCTGATAGGTTCGAGTTCGCCTTCTTCAAGCAGCTGCGTGTATTCCTCGGTCACGACCAGCCGCAGCCGCGCAAAGAGCGCCACCACGTTGATGGCAAACGCCACGAAGAACGGATAGCGCCAGCCCCACTCCAGAAAGTCCGACTGCGTGAGCGTCACGTGCAGATAAAGAAAAAGCGCGCTGGCCACCATGAACCCGACCGGCGCGCCCAGCTGTCCCATCATCGAATACCAGCCGCGGCGATTGGGCGGCGCATTCAGCGCCAGCAGCGATGGCAGGCCGTCCCACGATCCGCCGAACGCCAGCCCCTGCAGGCAGCGGAACACGGCAAGCAAGGTGATCGCATGCACGCCGATGGATTCATAGCCCGGCAGAAACGCCATGCCCACGGTCGCGGTGCCCAATACGAACAAGGCAACGGTCAGCTTGGTGGCGCGGCCCCATCGGCGCTGAATCGCCATCGACACGGCCGTGCCGATGGGACGCATGATGAAGGCAAAGGAGAAGATGACGAAGGCCCAGAGCGTGCCTTCCAGCGGTGCTTCGAAGGGAAAGAACACCTTCGGAAAAACCAGAACGCAGGCGATGCCGAATACGAAGAAGTCGAAGTATTCCGAGGCGCGTCCCACCACCACGCCCACGGCGATCTCACCAGGCGCCACCTTGGCGTGGCTGGTCCCGCCGCTGATCGCCCCAGGTCCGGAAACGGGAGAGGGATGACCAGGATATTGCGTGGTGGTCGACATGGATTCGCTCGCAAAAAAAGGATCTGAATACGCCTTGTCTACGATCTTGCAACACACCTGCATGACAGTACGCGCATCATGCCGCACCCCGCAAGCCTTACGGCCCAGGACGGCTCCGCATGCGCGGCCGTGCATACTTTTGCTCTTTTTACCCTAGATTTTTCGCGGCTTCCAGCGTAGTGTTTCGTTTACTTCGCACGGTTACGTTTCGGGGTATGACTATGTCGTCCTTCGCAAGGCTTCGCGGATTGATCCTGTTTGCCGCCCTGCCGCTGCTCGCCGGGTGCAATGCGGTCTTGCTCTCGCCGTCGGGCGACGTGGCCGTGCAACAACGCAACCTGATCATCATCTCCACCGGCCTGATGCTCATCATCATCGTGCCGGTGATCATCCTGACCTTGCTGTTCGCCTGGCGCTATCGCGCCAGCAACAAGGACGCCGCCTACGATCCCGACTGGAACCACTCCACCATGCTGGAGCTTCTGATCTGGGCCGCGCCGCTGCTCATCATCATCGCGCTCGGCGCACTCACGTGGGTCAGCACCCACCAGCTCGATCCCTACCGACCGCTGGCGCGCCTGTCCGAAGGCCGCGAGGTGCCGCCCAACACCAAGCCGCTGGTGGTCGAAGTGGTGGCGCTGGACTGGAAGTGGCTGTTCCTCTATCCCGAGCAAGGCGTGGCGGCAGTGAACGAAATGGCCGCGCCGGTCGATCGTCCCATCCAGTTCAAGATCACCTCGTCATCGGTGATGAATTCATTCTTCGTGCCCGCGTTGGCCGGCCAGATCTACGCGATGCCCGGCATGCAGACCACGCTGCACGCCGTCATCAATCACCCCGGCGAATACGAGGGCCTGTCCGCCAACTACAGCGGCTCGGGGTTTTCCGGCATGCGCTTTCGCTTCCATGGCCTGGACCAGAAAGGCTTTGACGACTGGGTCGGGCAGGCGCGCAAGTCGCAAGCCACGCTGGACCGCGCGGCGTACCTGAAACTTGAACAACCCAGCGAGCGCAACCCGGTGCAGCGTTACGCCACCGTTGCGCCGGGCCTGTTCGACGCCATCGTGAACCGATGCGTCGAGCCCAACCGCATGTGCATGCGCGACGCGATGGCGATCGACTCGCAAGGCGGCGCCGGCATTCCGGGCGCGCATAACCTGACCACCCTGGATCCCCAGACGCGCGAGCGCCTGGGGCTCACGGACACGCCGCCGCGCAAGTACGTGGGCGCCATGTGCACGGCCACCGAAGGATTGCTGCTGTAGCGCGGCAGGTTTTTCAGCTCGGCACGTGCGCCATGTAAACGCGGTCTTTTTGCTGGAATCGAGATGCCTGATCAACCTGACCTCACCAAGCTGATCTTCGGCCGTCTGACCTGGGACGCCATTCCTTACCACGAGCCCATCCTGCTGGTCACGTTCTTCGTGGTGGCGATCGTCGGCATCGTCGTGCTGGGCTCCGTCACTTACTACAAGAAGTGGGGCTACCTGTGGCACGAATGGTTCACCAGCATCGACCACAAGAAGATCGGCATCATGTACGTGATCCTGGGCATCGTGATGCTGCTGCGGGGCTTTGCCGACGCCATCATGATGCGGGCGCAGCAGGCCGTGGCCTTTGGCGATTCCACCGGCTATCTGCCGCCGCACCATTACGACCAGATCTTCACGGCGCACGGCGTCATCATGATCTTCTTCGTGGCGATGCCGCTGGTCACGGGGTTGATGAATTTCATCGTGCCGCTGCAGATCGGCGCGCGCGACGTCGCGTTTCCGTTCCTGAACAACTTCAGCTTCTGGATGACCGCCGGCGGCGTGATCCTGGTGATGATGTCGCTGTTCGTCGGGGAATTTGCCCGCACCGGCTGGCTGGCGTATCCGCCGTTATCGGGGATACTGCACAGTCCGGACGTAGGCGTGGACTATTACATATGGGCCTTGCAGATAGCGGGCGTGGGAACACTGCTATCCGGGGTGAACCTGCTGGTCACCATCGTGAAGATGCGCGCGCCCGGCATGAAGATGATGCGCATGCCCATCTTCACGTGGACGGCGCTGTGCACCAACGTGCTGATCGTGGCGGCCTTTCCGGTGTTGACGGCGGTGCTGGCCCTGCTGTCCATGGACCGCTATGTCGGCACCAATTTCTTCACGGCGGACTTTGGCGGCAACGCCATGATGTACGTGAACCTGATCTGGATCTGGGGCCACCCCGAGGTCTACATCCTGATCCTGCCGGCGTTCGGCATCTTCTCCGAGGTGGTGTCCACCTATTGCCGCAAACGCCTCTTCGGCTATGCGTCCATGGTGTACGCCACGGTCGTGATCACCGTGCTGTCGTACCTGGTGTGGCTGCACCACTTCTTCACCATGGGGTCCGGCGCCAGCGTGAACTCGTTCTTCGGGATCACGACAATGATCATCTCGATCCCGACCGGCGCCAAGATCTTCAACTGGCTGTTCACCATGTATCGCGGGCGCATCCGGTTCGAAGTGCCGATGCTGTGGACGCTCGGGTTCATGGTCACGTTCGTGATCGGCGGCATGACGGGCGTGCTGCTGGCCGTGCCGCCCGCCGACTTTGCGCTGCACAACAGCCTGTTCCTGATTGCGCACTTTCACAACGTGATCATCGGCGGCGTGCTGTTCGGACTGATGGCCGGCATCACCTATTGGTTTCCCAAGGCGTTCGGCTACAAGCTTGATCCGTTCTGGGGCAAGTGTTCGTTCTGGTTCTGGCTGGTGGGCTTTTACGTGGCCTTCATGCCGCTTTACGTGCTGGGCCTGATGGGCGTGACGCGCCGCGTGAACCACTTCGAGGACATGTCGCTGCAGATCTGGTTCCAGATCGCGGCCTTTGGCGCGCTGCTGATCGCGTGCGGCATCGCCAGCTTCATCATCCAGCTCGTGGTCAGCTACCGCCGCCGCGACCAGTTGCGCGACACCACCGGCGATCCGTGGGATGGCCGCACGCTCGAATGGTCCACGTCGTCGCCCCCGCCCGTGTACAACTTTGCGTTCACGCCGCGGGTGCATGACCTGGACGCCTGGTGGCAGATGAAGCAGCACGGCTACCAGCGTCCGCAGCAGGGCTTCATTCCGATTCACATGCCGAAGAACACGTGGGCGGGCATCGTGCTGGCCGGGATCAGCGTGGTGCTGGGCTTTGCGCTGATCTGGCACATGTGGCCGCTGGTGGTGCTGGCGTTTGCCGCGCTGATCCTGGTGTCGATCATCCATACCTTCAACTACAAGCGCGACTACTACGTGCCGGCCGAACAGGTCGTCGCCACGGAAGACGCCCGCACAAGGCTGCTAGCGCAACATGTCTGATACCCTCGCCCACCCCATGCCCGGCGGCGCCGCGCCGGCTCAGGAACCGGTCTTCTACGTTCCTGGCGAACACCATCCCAAGAACGGTACGCTGCTCGGGTTCTGGATCTACCTGATGAGCGACTGCCTCATCTTCGCGTGCCTGTTCGCGGTCTACGGCGTGCTGGGCCGCAGCTTCGCGGCCGGGCCGTCCGGCGCGGACCTGTTCGACCTGCCGCTGGTGGCGGTGAACACGACGCTGCTGCTGCTGTCCTCGATCACGTATGGCTTTGCCATGCTGGAGATGCGGCGCAACCGCATCGGCGCCACGCAATTGTGGCTGGCGGTTACCGGCATCCTGGGCCTGGGCTTTCTGTCGCTAGAAATCTACGAATTCTGGCACCTCATCCACCAGGGTGCGGGCCCGCAGCGCAGCGCCTTCCTGTCGGCCTTCTTTACGCTGGTCGGCACGCACGGGCTGCACGTCACCTTCGGGATCGTCTGGCTGGTGACGATGATGCTGCAGGTCCGCCTGCACGGCCTGATCCCGGAAAACCGCCGCCGCCTGATGTGCCTGTCGATGTTCTGGCACTTCCTGGACCTGATCTGGGTGGGCGTGTTCACCTTTGTGTACCTGATGGGAGTGCTGCCATGACGTCGCACATGGATAACCTGGCCGACACCGGCCACGGCGGCCATCATGGCCACGATCATCACGATGGCCACCATGACGATGACGACGCCGCCGCCCACGGCACCTTCAAGAGCTACATGACCGGCTTCGTGCTGGCGGCCATCCTGACGGCGATCCCGTTCTGGCTGGTGATGGACCGGGTCATCGACAGCTCGCGCGTCACGGGCCTGGTGATCCTGGCGTTCGCCGTCGTGCAGATCGTGGTGCACATCGTCTACTTCCTGCACATGGACACCAAGTCCGAAAGCGGCTGGAACATGTTGGCGTTAATATTCACGCTGGTGCTGGTCGTGATCACGCTCAGCGGATCCATCTGGATCATGTATCACTTGAACTCCAACATGATGCCCATGTCCCCGCATGACATGCGCAAGATGCCCTGATGGCAGCAGTCAAAGACATTTCTTCACGCGACACCTCCCGACATCCGCGCAGCAAGGCAACCCTGGTCATCCTGGGGTTGCTGGCGGTCGCCCTCTTTGCCGGGCTTTGCGCCCTGGGCACCTGGCAGGTGCACCGGCTGGCCTGGAAGCGCGCCTTGATCGCGCAGGTGGATCAGCGGGCCCACGCGCCCGCCACGCCCGCCCCCGGCAAAAGCGAATGGGCGCAATTGACCCCGGACAACGCGGAATACCGCCACGTCACCGCCGCCGGCACGTACCACTTCGACAAGCAGACGCTGGTGCAGGCCGCGACCGAACTGGGCAGCGGCTATTGGGTCATGACGCCGCTGCAATTGGCGGACGGCGGCACCGTGCTGGTCAACCGCGGCTTCGTGCTGCCGGCTTGGCGCAAGGACCCGGCCAATGCCGCCCAGCCCGCCGCCCCGGGCCAGGTGACGGGCCTGCTGCGCATGGGCGAGCCGGCCAGCGGCTTTCTGCGCAACAACGACCCGGCCGCGAACCTCTGGTATTCGCGCGATCTGCCCGGCATCGCGGCGGCGCGCGGGTTGACCGACGTGGCGCCCTACTTCATCGATGCGGATGCGGCGTCCAGCCCCGGCAAGGATCCCGCGCGGGAACCGGTGGGCGGCCTGACGATGCTCAACTTTCCGAACAACCATCTGACGTACGCCATCACCTGGTATGCGCTGGCGCTGATGGTGATCGTGGGCGTGGTGATCTTCGTGCGCGAGGAAAAGCGCGCGCGCCGGCAGGCCTGAACCTCATGCGGTAAAAATAACGGCGCCCTTTCGGGCGCCGTTTCGCTTGGGCGGCCGGCTCACGCCGGCGGCATCAGCAGGCCGGCCAGCGAATGCTGCCCGGATCGGGGCACACCCACGATCCCTGCAGCCGCGCCCGGATCTGGGCCAAGCTTTGTTCGACCAGCAGCTCGCCGTCGCGGAACACCGGCACCAGCGCCCCGCCCGCCGCCTGCTCGGGCGTCTGCTGATCGTGCAGCACGTAGCCGCTTGGCGTCTCTTCCACGCGCAGCAGTCCCTTGGCGGACTTCTTCACGCCGGAGTCGGTGACCGGGTCCTTGACCAGTTCCTGCGGTTCGCCGTTGACTTCGGCGTATGTGGCCTTCAGCGCCCAGCCGAAGGTGTCGCGCGTCAGGTACTGATAGGTGTATGACCCGATGCCCAGCACCACGTTGCCCGAGGCAAAGCCCTTGCGCTCCAGCCGCACCAGGATGTCGCGCGCCCGGGTCAACGTGATGGAGTCGCCGTAGATCAGGCCGACGTGCGGATCCAGAAGCTTGTAGCCGCGCTCGGTCTCTACCCCGCCAAAGGTGTCCCACAGGCATTGCACGGCGCCCTTCACCTCGGCGGCGCGCAGGGCTTGCCGCGCGCTGGCGTCTTCACCCAGCAGCCAGTAGTTGCCGGTGGCCGCATCGCGCACGGCCTCAAAGCCGGCGGCTTGCGCCGCTTGCAGGGCAGCGCGGTCGTCTACGCCCGGCACATCGGTGCAGAAGTAGCCAGTCAGGATCTTCACGGGATCGCCCGAGTCCGGGCGGAACACGACCTTGGCGTTGCCCAGCGCATCCGGCTCGCGGCTCATGATCTCGGACTTGAGCGCCGCCGCAAAATCCGTGACCACCTGCCAGAAGTCCCAGGTGTCCGACACCACGGACACGATGCCCGCCGGATAGACCTGCTTGACCAGGCGGCGGATGGTTTCGATCTCGCCTTCCTTGCTGCCCAGGCACATCACGGAGTGTTCGGTCGCCGGCACCGAGCCGCCGATGAGTTCCCGATCCGAATCCGCGAGGTAGAGGTCTTCGAGGTAATCGATGGCCGGGATCGTGTCGGTGCCGGTGAAGGACAACAGGTGGCCCGCGCCGCACTTGCGCGCGTCGTACAGGCCGGCCATGCCGCGCATCGAGAAGTCGTGGCCCTGCCAGTCCACGAACGCCATCGGGCTGCCGGTCAGCTGCGCGAAGTAGGTCAGCAGCTTGCGGTATTCGAAGGCGATGGTGGCGACCGTGGACGGCTTCCAGGATTCGCAGCTGAACAGGGTTTCGATGTAGGTCACCAGCCAGGCGAATTCCGGCTGGGTGTTGATGAAGGTGACGGGCGGCACGCGGATGTCGACGCGGGCGCCTTCGGGCACCGAGCGGATTTCCAGCGGCAGGTAGCCCAGGTCGTGCAGCGCCTGCAGGTGGTCGACCGTGACCGCGCCCTTGCCCAGCGCGTTGTCCACGCGGCGCTGGTACTGGCGCACCGCCGTCGCGGCCGGCTTGCCGAAGAACTCGCGGTTGAAAAGACCGATCAGGATTTCCTTGATGAAGCCCTGCAGGCCGAACCAGACGATCTTCTCGTCGAACAGTTCGGGCAGCACCGGCGCCAGGCGCGCGGAACGCGGCGTGAAGTTGGCAAGGATCTTGTTGGTGCCCTTGGGGTACTGGAACGGGTGGCCGGTCTTGTAGAAATCCGCCTGCAGAAAGGGATTCAGGCCGTTCTTGAGCGCGGGGGCCAGGGTGTCGGGGGCATTCATGGCGTTTTCCTTCTTGGCTACTTAGTTGACCAGGACGGCTGCGGCGGCGCCCGGCACAGGGGCGTCTTCGGTGCGAGTCCAGTCGTAGGCGGTGAAAATCTCGGCGTAGTTGGCCTTCAGTTCGGTCAGACCCTTGCTGAAGATGCCGTGCGTGACATACAGGTAGAGCGGCTGGCGGGTCTTGCCGCGCAGGGCGGCGGCCAGTTCCAGGAACGTGCGTCCGCCGTCGCAGATGTCGTCGACCACCAGCACCGGCTGGGCCGGGATATCGTCGGGCACGCGGGTTTCAGTAATGCGGCCGGTCTGCGGATCGCGGACCTTTTCCGCGTAGCGCACATCCGCCACGCCCAGCGCCTTGGCCAGCGCCTGCACCCGCTTGCGGGCGCCGGCGTCCGGCGCCATCAGCGTGACACCCTGCGCAAAGGCCGGGGCGGCCAGCGCCTTTTTCAGGAAGGCGGCGGCATCGGCGATCCGAACCCGCGCGAGCAGCGCGGGCGTGACGTCGCTGTGGGGTTCGACGATGGTGACGGTGGCGTACTGCTGGTCGTTGATCAGCTTGCAGAACACCGCGGCGCCCAGCGCCTCGCCCGGATTGCACACGCGGTCCTGGCGGGCGTACGGCACGTAGGGCATGTCCAGGTGCACCGGCACGGCGGGGTTCAGGCGGCGCAGGGCATCGGTCAACAGCAACAACTGCATCACGTCGTCGGCCGACTTCAACAAGGCATGGATGCGAAATTCGCGGGCGGCGTCCGCCTGCTCGCGCAACCCTGCCGGAATGGTGACCTGCATTTCGCCGCCCGGAAACCGGAACGCTGCCGGCGTATCGGTCAGGCGTTGTCCTTCAATGACCGCAGTGATGGTGAACATGATCGTCCCTTAGTGGCATTTCAAAACTAAGTGACGCCAGTATAAGCCTACTTATTGTCGTTGTGCAACTATCTTTGCATTTGATTGGACGCGCTCACGCCTCATCCGACGCTGCGGTCGAAAAACGTGAAATCCTTCAGCCGGTACAGGCGCGCCGGCCGCTGCGCGCCGCCGACCTGTTCGTCGGTGGCCTCCAGCGCGCCCCACGCTTCCATCTTGCGGCGGAAATTGGACTTCTCGAGCCGGGTCTGCAGGATCGCCTCGTAGGTGTGCTGCAGCTGCGTCAGCGTGAAGCGCTCGGGCAAAAGAAAGAACGGCAGCGTGGAATAGGTGGACTTGCTGCGCAGGCGATCCACGGCCGCCCGGACGATGGCGGCGTGATCGAACGCCAGCGGCGGCAGCGCGTCGACGCTGACAAAGCGGAACTCGGCGCGCGTGGCGGCGGCCAGTTCGGCGGCGGGCACCAGGGCCACGTAGGCCACCGACAGCGACCACTGCCGGGGGTCGCGATCCATGCCCGAAAACACCTGCAGCTGCTCAAGGTAGCGCGGCTCGAAACCGGTCTTTTCCCGCAACACGCGCCGGATGCTGTCTTCGGTGGACGCGTCCTCGTCGGCGTGCACCACGCCGCCAGGCAGCGCCATCGCGCCCTGGAAGGGCTCGCGGTCGCGCTGGTGCAGCGCGACTTCCAGGCCGGATTCGCGCAGGGTGAGAAGGACGGCGTCGACCGTGACGAGCGGCTGGGGAAATTCCAAGACGAGGGTTCCAAGATTCGGGTTTTGGGCAAGATGCCACTATGACGGATCCAGGTCAATCCGGCCCCGATCCGCCTGCGCAGGTTTCGGGCGCGTGCGCCACTAGAACAACTTCGAATTTTGGCAAAAATTGACGGCGGATAACGACAATTAACGCATTGTTCTACACTATGCCCCGAGGAACACCGCCGGGTTGATGCTTGGCGCCGTGTTCCTTTTGCTTTTTCTTCAACTGCAACACAGGAGTTTTCCGGATGAAAAAGACGCTGCTCGCCGCGGCAATGCTGGCCTCTTTCGCAGGCGTTGCCCAGGCAGAACCGTCAGTCACCCTCTATGGTGTCATCGACACCGGCCTCGGCTACAACAAGATCAAGGGCGATGGCTACAGTGGTTCCAAAGTCGGCATGATCAACGGCATCCAGGCCGGCTCCCGCTGGGGCCTGCGCGGATCCGAAGATCTGGGCGACGGCCTGCGTGCCGTCTTCAAGCTGGAAAGCGGCTTTGACTCCGCCAACGGCAGCCGCGGCCAGTCGGGCCGCCTGTTCGGCCGCCAAGCCACCATCGGCCTGGCCAACGACGCCTGGGGCTCGCTCGAATTCGGCCGCCAGGCCACGGTCGGCTCCAACTACCTGGCCGACATCGATCCCTTCTACACCAGCTACACCCAGTCCAACCTGGGCCTGGGGTTCAGCGCGGCCAACACCATGCGCTGGGACAACATGGTCATGTACCGCACCCCGTCGGTGAACGGCTTTGAATTCGCCGTGGGCTACTCGTTCAGCGTGGACGACACGACGACGGACCAGACCGGCTTCAAGACCGCCGACAACACCCGCGGCATCACGACCGGCCTGCGCTACGTGCAAGGTCCGCTGAACGTGACGCTGACGTATGACCAGCTGAACGGTTCCAACCGCGGTTCCATCGACAACGGCGCCACGCCGCGCCAGTACGCCATCGGCGCGTCGTACGACCTGGAAGTGGTCAAGCTGGCCGCCGCTTACGGCCGCACTACCGACGGCTGGTTCGTTGGCCAGGACCTGCCGGCCGGCACGCCCTTCAGCGATGAATTCGGCATCAACCGCTTCGTGGACGGTTTCAAGGCCAATTCCTACATGCTGGGCGCAACGTTCCCCCTCAGCGCGGCCGGCAGCCTTTTCACATCGTGGCAGCACGTGGCCCCGTCCAACGACAAGCTGACGGGCGGCGACGCCAACATGAACGTCTACAGCGTGGGCTACACCTACGACCTGTCCAAGCGCACCAACCTGTACGCCTACGGTTCGTACGGCACGGATTACGCGTTCATCGACGGCGTCAAGAGCACCGCCGCCGGCGTGGGCATCCGCCACCAGTTCTAAGCGTGTGCCGGGCCGGTCCGCCTGCGCGGCGCCGGCCCACCCCGCCGCCCGGGCCGCTACCGCGCCCGGGCGCGCTCCAGCATCTGGACGATCTCTGTCTGCCCGCGCTGGCGGGCGTGCTGCAACGGCGTGCGGCCGTCCTTGTCCGGCAGATTCACGTCCGCGCCCCCTTCGATCAGCAGCCCCACGATGGCCTGATGACGCGGTCCGCCATCGCTCAGAATGATGGCTTCCAGCAGCCCGGTCCAACCCAACCGGTTGACATGGTTCGGATCCACCCCAGCCTGAAGCAGACGCTTGACGACCTCGACATGACCCCGCTCGCAAGCAGGTATCAGCGCCGTGCCGCCGTAGCGGTTGGTGCTTTTCAGATCCGCGCCGTGCGTCAGCGTCAGTTCCAGAATCTCGCGATACCCCTGCGCGCCCGCCAATAGATAGGCGCTGTCCTGCATGCCGTTCTTGGCGTTCACGTCCGCGCCAGCCTGGATCAGCGCCGCCGCGGCCGCTGCGTGGTTGCCTTGTGTGGCGCGCAGGAGCGGCGTGTTGCCCTGCCCGTCCCGCGCCTCGAGCGGCGCGCCTGCGGCCAGCAATTGGCGCACCCGCGCCGTGTCGCCCTTGCCGGACGCCTCCAGCAGTTGCGCGCCCCGGTCGTCCGCCGCCGCACCGAAGCCGATTGCGCTGAGCGTCAGCGCGAAGCAGACGCGCCAGAAGTTGATGTAAGCCATTGCCGGCAGCCTCCCTGGGTTTTCCGGTATCGCGCCACGGTCCCGCGCCGGGCGCGCTGCCATTATCTCCCTGCTGCGCGCCGCGCAAGCTATGCTCGGTCAGATTCATGGTGACGTGCAATGCGCAGGAAACACGCGTCCGGCATGATCGGCCTCCCTTACTGATCGCAGCCTCCCACGAACTGTCATGCCTTCTCGTTCCCCTTCCGAGTTCTCGCCCGTATTCCGTCCGCGAACGCGCCTTGCCCGCGCCCTGTCCCTGGCGTTGCTGCCGCTGGTCCTGGCCGCCTGCAATGGCGGCGGCGACGATGACGATGACGCCGTCCAGCCGCCTGTCGCCGAAACCCCGGCGCCGCCGCAGACGCCCGCTCCGGAACCGCAACCTGAAACGCCCCCGCGCAATACGGCCTACCTGCAGACCAAGCCGGGCGACGTGATCCAGGTCCGCATCGAGGAACTGCACCCCACGCAGGCCGCGATCGGCTATGACCAGATCTATTACAAGCTGGGCCGCTGGCAGGGCGACTTCGACCGCGCCACCTGGGCGGCCGATCCGGTGCTGCAGCTGGATTACCTGAACCGCACGGTCGGCAAGAAGTTCGACGATTACTGCGAAGACGTGGGCGGCGCCGAGCGCGCGCAGAAGTTCCAGAGCATCGCCGAAGCCCGCGCCGCCCGCCTGGACCAGCCCGACACGTTCGCCTGCCTGGACGCGCCGGGCACCCACACCGCCAACCTGAAGACGGTGGTGGTGGGCTGGGACGGCAATCTGTACCTGACCGACGGCCACCACACGTTCTCGTCCCTGCGCGAGATCTTTGACGGCGGCCCCAAGCTGCCGGTGTGGGTGAAGGTCGACGCCAACTACAGCGATCTGACGACCGCGTCCGCCTTCTGGCAACGCCTGGTGGACGAGCGCCGAGCGTGGCTGCGCGACGGGCAGAATCAGCCCATCACCGTCGACCAGCTGCCCACGCGCCTGGGGCTGTCCCATGCGCAGGAACCCGGCGGCATGCAGGAAGACCGCTATCGCTCGCTGGTGTACTTCACCCGCGACATCGCCTACAGCAACGGCAACCTGCCCGAGTTCGCGGAATTCCTGTGGGGCGACTGGCTGCGCCGGCAGGCCGCGGCGGGCCAACTGCCCGGGTTGGATCAGTACAAGATGCAGGCGCCGGCCACGCCCGCCGAGATCCTGGCGGTCAGCACGCTGAACAAGGACATCCTGCCGACCGGCGCCAGCGACAGCTACGCCGCCGCCGTGCGCGATGCCTCCTTGAAGATGAGCGCGTTGAACGACACGGATATCGTGTTCGAGGACCGCGATGCCGCCAGCCTGGGCCGCATCGTGCTGGCGCCCAACGCGGCCAGCGGCTCGCCCACCAAGACCGCGCGCGACACCTTGGAAGAACTGCCGCGCAACGACGTCAAGACGTCAGACGGCACGCCGCGCGGCGCGGGCAAGCTGTGGTTCGCGGTGAACTACCGCACCTGCGGCAAGCCGGCGGCGGGCACCTGCTGGGGATGGTGATGTGAAAAAGGCCCGCGCAAGCGGGCCTTTTCGCATTGGGCCGTCAGGACCTCAGAGCACTTCCTTCGTATTTTCGGCCTTGGCTAGCTGCTGCATTGCCAGGGACACCTTCTGGGCGACTTCCAGGCGTTCGGCGGCCGACATGGCGTCGTACTCTTCCTTGGAAATGCCCAGGCTTGCCAGGGCCGCGTAGAACATCTTGTCCTCGATCGACATCGCGGCGTAGTCCATGAACTCCTGCTCGGCCTGCGACGGCGCGGATTGCGAGGCGCCCGAGACGCCACGGCCCATGGCCGAACGGTTGCGCTCGGTGGCGTCGGCGAACGCCGCGCGAAAGCCCTCGCCGGCAGTGGCGTTGGCGTTGCGGGCGGACGCGGGTTGGCCGGCGCCGGCATTGATACCCAGGAAATTCACGCGGTTCATGGAGGCTCCAAAGGGAATGGCGGTCAGGGTGCCAACATACTCCCCACCCGCGCCGCCGGAAGGCCCGGTCAGGCGCCCGATCGGCCCGCTTCTCGCGGGATTGCCGCGCGACCATTTTCAGCGTCCTTCGAGTATCTTGTGCCTCTTGCAAACCTTTCAGAGACCCCTCTCATGAGCATCGACACCTCCGCCGCCAGCCAGCCTGCTGCCGCCGCACCCACGGCGGACGCCTTCCTGCAGTTCCTGGTCAACCTGGTCAACAACGGCAGCCAGATCGAGAGCATTGGCGTGACCTTGCAGATGGGCGGCATGCTGGTGTCCGGCTCGATCGTTTCGGGCGCCGAGTACTTCGACACCTTCGCCGCCAGCTTTTCGGGCTCGCTGGCGTCGATGGACGATGACACGCGCCAGACCGTGCACGCTTCGCTGGCCGAACTGGGCGATGTGTTCCGCCTGCCGCAGCCCGTCGACCCGCTGCCCAACTACATCCACCTGGCCGACGCGCTGTTCTTCACCGCTGACGGCACGCCCATTGCGGGACAGCCGACCCTGTGGCGCGGCCGCACCAGCGCCGTGGACGGATTCATCCTGGGCCGCATGCAGTCCGACGCGTCGGCCTGATCCGCATGACGCAAACCGTACCGCCACCGATCGAGGGCCAGGATATCGACCGCAAGGCGATGCTGGCCCTGATCGAGGCTGCCCCGGGCGTCCCGCTGTCATTCGTCGATTGCGACTTCCAGGAGGCGGACTTTTCGCGCCTGGATCTGCGCGGCTTTCAATTCAGCGGCTGCGCGATCGCCGGCGCCTCGTTCCAAGGTGCAGACCTGACCGACACGCAATGGCTGCGCTGCCGGGGCGGGTCGGCCAATTTCGCCTCGGCCGACGCCAGCGAGGCCTCCTTCCAGAACTGCGACCTGAACAATGCCAACTGGCGCCGTGCGCGGCTGGCCAGCGCGCGCTTGCGAGCATGCAAGCTGACAGGTTCGGATTTCGATGGCATCGCGTGCCTGGGGTGGTCGCTCGAGGAATGCCGGCTGGTCGGCGCCCTGCTGCGCGGCGTGTCGTTTCGCAAGTGCAACCTGCTTCAGCTCGATTTCTCGGACGCGGACCTATCGGGCAGCGATTTCCGCGAGACGGTCTTTCACGGCGGCAGCCTGCGCAACGCCACCCTGAAAAACGTGCACTTCGAAGGCGCGGACCTGCGCGAGGCCGATCTGGGCGGTCTGGACCTGTCGGCCGCCGCGCGGCTGGCGGGCGCCACCATCTCCAAGACCCAGGCGGCGGCGCTGCTGGCTGAACTGCGGATCAGCGTGGTCTGACGCCTTTGCGGTGCTCCGCGCGCTTGCGCGGGCGCGGGCCGGCGTTGCGGCGCGTTGATTCAGCCGGGGCGCCGGAAGCGCGCCCGAGCCGCCTCGATCTGCCCGTGGCAGACGCAGCCGCTCATGTGCTCGTTTACCATCCCGACGGCCTGCATGAAGGCGTGGATGGTGGTTGGCCCGACGAACGTCCAGCCGCGCCGCTTCAACGCGCGCGAGAGTTCGATCGACGCCTTGGAGGTGGGATTGTTGTCCCAGTAGTGCCGGTCCACGGCCGCCGGACGCGCCTGCGGCGGCGGCTCGTGCGACCATAGCCAGCCGGCGAGCGACCCGGTTTCATCGGCCAGTTCGCGCGCGCGCTGCGCGTTGTTGATGGCCGACACGATCTTGGCGCGGTTGCGCACGATGGCGGCATTGCCCATCAGGCGCTCCACGTCGCGCTCGGTATAGCGCGCCACGCGTTCCATGTCGAAATCGTCGAACGCCTCGCGAAACGCCTCGCGCTTGCGCAGGATGGTGATCCACGCCATGCCGGCCTGAAAGCCTTCCAGGCAGATCTTTTCGAACAGCCGCCGGTCGTCCGCCACGGGCCGGCCCCATTCATGATCGTGATAGTCCGGCATGGACGGCTGCCAGAAGCAGCGCGGCACGCCGTGCTCGTCGACGATCAGGCCAGGGTCGAGGCTGCCGGTGTCCGGGCTGCCGGCGTCCGGGCTAGCGGCGTCCGGGCTGCCGGGGTCTGGCTTGAGCGGATCCCCGCCAGTCTGCCTGGCGGCGCTCATGGCTTGCGGGGCACCGGGCAGCTGGTGTCGCCTTCCTCGCACGCGAGGTACGCGCGCAATTCCTTGGTGCGGGCCTGCGTGAGCTTGTCCAGGCACTGGCTCAGCACCATCGGATACGCGCTGCCGCCCGTAACGCCTGCTGACGAAAACGCGCATTCGGCATCGCGAAAGAACAGCCACGCTTTCTGCGCGGCCTGCAATTGCGTCAACGCGTCCTTGCTGTCTTTCAGCCGCTCGGTCACTTCCTTGTATGCGGCATTCAGGTCGGCGTCGGACTTGCGATAGGCCTGGTCCGCGCACAGGTTCATGTCGGTCTGGGTCGAGGCCTGGTCACACTTGAGCACTTGGGCCTGCGCCCCCGCTGCAAGCAGAAGCGCTGCGGCGGCAAACACGATA
The DNA here is from genome assembly GCF_029866465.1 of Achromobacter mucicolens. NCBI lineage: Bacteria > Pseudomonadati > Pseudomonadota > Betaproteobacteria > Burkholderiales > Alcaligenaceae > Achromobacter > Achromobacter mucicolens. The sequence continues at coordinate 4,461,737 of NZ_CP123364.1, forward strand.
CGCATGGGAGTTCCTCCTGTATCCGATGGGTGATGGGTTTGGGTGATTGCCGTGGGGTCGGCAAATGCTTGGGGGAAAGTGTCGCATGGATGCCGGTCGGACGCAGCGCGCCCGCGCGTCGCCTAAGATAGGGCCCATGAAGATCCAATTGCTTTCCGATTTGCATCTTGAAACCGATCCCACCTTCGTGGCACAACCTTCGCCCGGGGCCGACCTGCTGGTGCTGGCCGGCGACATCGGCTCATACCGCCAGGGCTCACGGTTGGAGCGGGACGATTTCGGCCTGGGCGACTATTCGCCCCGCCAAGGCTGGCCCACGCCTGTTCTCTTCGTACCGGGCAATCACGAATACGACAACGTGGATTTCGACGAGACCCATGCGCGCCTGCGCGACCTGTGCGAGACCCTGGGCATCCTATGGCTGGAACGGGAGACCACGGTGATCGGCGGCGTGCGTTTCGTGGGCACGACGCTGTGGACGGACTTCGACGCGCTTGCCGCGCCGGACGACGCGCTGGGAGAAGTCCTGAAAAAACGCGCCAAAGCGTTCCGGGCCGCGGACTTCTATCTGGAAAAGGCCGAAATGCGCCGCCACGGCGCACCCTTCATGGCCGAACAGATGCGCGAGCAGGGCCTTGCCTGCCAACAATGGCTGGACGCCGCGTTGCGCGTGCCCTTCGACGGCACGACGGTAGCGATCACGCACTTTGCACCCACGCTAGCCAGCGCCGATCCGCGCTACGGGGTCACGCCGGGGACAGCGGGATTCTGCAACGCGCTGGACGGGTTGCTGCCGCTGGCTGACGTGTGGATACACGGACATCTGCACTGTCCGCAGGACTACGTGAAGGACGGCTGCCGGGTGATTGCGAATCCGCTGGGGTATGCAAAGAAGGGGGAACAGGAGGGCTTCGCGCCGGGGAAGTTGTGGGAAGTGCCGGCCTATCGCCGGCCGTGATCGGCAACCTTGCAGGGCTCACTTGGCGACGTGAACCGCGCGAAATACGCGTGCCTTGTCTGGGCGCTGAACCGTGCTTGCGCATCGATGCACACATCGACGCGACTGAACTTGCCGTGGATTTGCTGACTTTTGAGATGGACGGATGGCGTGCTTACATCAATCCATGAATTTGGCAAAGCGAACATCGCGGTCGGAAAGATGATTGACTCGCCGGGATGCATGATCTCCCGTCTGATGCGATCGTTGTCATTGAAGAAAACCAGCACCGGCGCTTCGGCGTCTTGCGCGTAGTGAACGACAACAGGAGGCGCCAGAAAACCCCAAAGGATAAGACTCGCGCATAGCGTTGCCAATAAAGCACACAGGGCGGCACATAGCTTCAGAAGAACGCGCCCCGGGTAACCGGCGCTAATCGCCTTCATCTACCCGGACTACCGTTGTCGTTCGGTTCGTGCGCCGTAGGCTCGCAGGGTTCGCTTGGCTCGCTAAACCGCGCAAAAAAGCCATGTCGAATGGTGGTTCGTTGTACCTTCGCATCCGGACCCACGTACACATCCACTCGGCTGAACGGGCCGTTTACTTCCACATGATCCCCGCTTTCCGCTGGCAAGCTGACCGAGGTCCAGTAGTCGGAAGCGTGATGCCAATCGGTGTAATACATCGCCGACTCACCGGGGTGTAGCGTTCTTCTAGCGAGGTACACGTCGGTATCGTAGACATAGCCGATCGGGGAACCTCCCGCAGCCGAATAGTGAATAACCACGACCGGTCGGCAGAAATACCAAAACAGCGTCAGCGCGCAAAGCAATCCTGCCACCGTGGCGCAGCCAATCTGGATGTAGGACGAAAACCCCTCCATCACCGTGCCGCCATGGGTGGTCTTGTCGCCAACACGAATGATCGGGCGCCCTGTCATCATGGCTCCTGGCAATTGCTGATGCACCGGAGTTTGAGCGCCGAAGAAAGCGGCTTGAATCAGATAAACACGAAAATGGCCTGACGCATTGGCATCCCTTCATGCAAAGCAAAAAGCCCACCGCTTTCGCAAGTGAGCTTTTGCACGTAGACCACTACGGAGATCAATAGCGTCCGATCAGGGCATTGAATTCTTTCTGCCCTTCACACCTTGCTCGTCTCAAGGCGCCGGATTCGGATGCCGCGTGTGAATCTGGTTGATCGCGTCCAGCACGTCCGCCGGCAAGGTCACGTCGACGCTGTCGATGTTCTCCTTGAGCTGTTCCAGCGACGTCGCGCCGATCAGGTTGCTGGTGACGAAGGGGCGCTGGTTGACCCAGGCGAGCGCCAGGTGCGTCGGCGAGATGCCGTGTGCGCGGGCCAGTTCCACGTATTCGCGCGTGGCGGCTTCTGCCTGGGGGTTGCTGTAGCGGGTAAAGCGCGAGAAGACCGTCAGGCGGGCGCCGGCCGGCTTGGCGCCGTCCAGGTACTTGCCGCAGAGCATGCCCATCGCCAGCGGCGAATACGCAAGCAGGCCCACGCCTTCGTGGTGCGTGAATTCCGACAGGCCGATCTCGAACACGCGGTTCAGCAAGCTGTAGGCGTTCTGGATCGAGGCAATGCGCGGCAGGTTCTGGTTTTCGGCGTGGCGCAGGAACTGGCTGACGCCCCACGGCGTTTCGTTGGACACGCCCACGTGGCGCACCTTGCCGGCGCGCACGAAGTCCTGCAGCACCGACAGGGTTTCCTCGATCGGCACGGTGTGCTCGTCTTCGACCCACGGGTAGTTCAGCTGGCCGAACGTGGCCGTGGTGCGGTCGGGCCAGTGGAGCTGATACAGGTCCAGGTAGTTCGTCTGCAGCCGCTTCAAGCTGGCGTCCAGCGCCGCGGTCAGGTTCTTGCGGTCCAGGAAGGTCTTGCCGTCGCGGATGTGGCCGGGACGCTTGGGGTCGCGCACGGGGCCGGCGACCTTGCTGGCCAGCACGATGTCGTTGCGGCGGCCCGTCTTGGCCAGCCACGTGCCGATGTAGGTTTCGGTCAGGCCCTGCGTTTCGGGCTTGGGCGGCACCGGGTACATTTCGGCCACGTCGACCAGGTTGACGCCGCGCTCCAGCGCGTAGTCCAGTTGCTGATGCGCGTCAGCTTCGGTGTTCTGCTCGCCCCAGGTCATGGTGCCCAGCCCGATCAGGCTGACGTCCAGGTCGGTACGGCCGAGTTTGCGGTATTTCAAGTTCTGCTCCGTGCGGGGTCTTCAAGTTGGGAAGCGACACCTTACTCCAAGATGTTGGCATTTCGCTGACGGGCGGGGCGTCAGGGCCACGCCCGATTGCCGCCGCCGCGCAATCGGCTTACGCTGATGCGCACATCCAAACCGGGGGGAGACGGCATGCTGCGGGAAGTTGACGAAGTCATCATCTTTTTCGTCGTGCTCATCATTTTCCTGGCCGTCATCGAGCTTGCCTACCGGCTCGGCCGCCGGCTGCGCAAGCCGGCCGATGAGGCCGCCAAGACGCACATCACCGCGCTGCAGACCGCGCTGCTGGGCCTGTTGGCTTTGCTGCTGGGGTTTACGTTCGCCATGTCGGTCACGCGCTTCGAGACGCGCAAGAACCTGGTGCTGGAAGAGGCCAACGCCATCGGCAACGCCTATTGGCGATCGCAGCTCATTCCCGCCGAACACCGGCCTGCGGTGGCCAAGATGCTGCATGAATACGCCTCGGCATCGCTGGACTACCACCTGGCCGATCAGGATTCGCCGCGCTTTGCCGCCGCCAACGCCACCGCGCGCCGCATCGAACGCCAGATCCGGGCGGCGGTCGCGGCCCGGGCGGAGAACCCGCCGACCATCTCCACCATCATGTTCATCCAGGCCATCAACGAGATGGCGCAGATCAACGAAAAGCGGCGCGTTGCGCTGGAAAACCACGTGCCGGAGCCGGTGTACTACCTGCTCTTCATCGTGGCCGCCGGTTCGATGGCCTACATCGCCTACGGCACTGGCCTGTACGGACGGCGGCGGCCCGTGTCGACCGGCATGTTTGCCGCGCTGATCGCCCTGGTGCTGACCTTCATCCTGGACATCGACCAACCGATCGGCGGCTTGATCGAGGTCGGCCAGGAAAGCATGGAGCGCATGCGGGACACGCTGGCCGACGAAATGCGGCAGCAGCCCTAGCCGCGTTCAGGGCCGGTCGATGACCGCCATGTTTCCTCAATCAAAGAAAGGCCGCAGAAACTGCGCCGTGACGCCGGCGTTGCCGCGGCTGACCGCCTGCGGCGTGCCGGCTGCCACGATCGCGCCGCCTGCCTCGCCGGCGCCGGGTCCGACGTCCAGCATCCAGTCGCTGCCCGCCACCACGCGCAGGTCGTGTTCCACCACGACCACGGTGTTGCCGGCGTCGACCAGGCCGTGCAATTGCGTCATCAGTTTGTCCACATCCGCCGCGTGCAGGCCCGTGGTGGGCTCGTCCAGGACGTACAGCGTGTTGCCGCGCTGGCTGCGCTGCAGCTCGGTCGCCAGCTTGATGCGCTGCGCCTCGCCGCCGGACAGTTCCGTGGCGGGCTGGCCCAGGCGCAAATAGCCCAGTCCGATTTCAGAGAGCAGCGTCAGGGGACGCGACACGACGGCCTCGTCCTTGAAGAACGCGCGCGCCTCGTCCACGGTCATGTCCAGCACCTGCGCGATGTTGCGGCCATTCCATTCGACTTCGAGCGTCTTGGCGTTGTAGCGGCTGCCGTGGCACGTGGGGCACGGCGCATACACGCTGGGCATGAACAGCAATTCGACGTGGACGAAGCCTTCGCCCTCGCAGGTCTCGCAGCGCCCTTGCGCGACGTTGAAGGAAAAGCGGCCGGCGCCGTAACGCCGCGACCGGGCGGCCTTGGTGCCGGCAAACAGCTTGCGCACGTGGTCAAAGAGGCCGGTATACGTGGCGAGGTTGGACCGCGGCGTGCGGCCGATGGGCTTCTGGTCCACATTGACCAGCCGCTTGATGGCTTGCGCGCCGGCATGGATGCGGCCCGTCGTGCGCGGCAGGTTGCCGGGCTGCGGCAGGTCGCTGTCGGATTCCTCGGCGGGCAGCTCCTGGCCCAGATGTTCGCCCACCAGTTCGACCAGCGCCTGGCTGACCAGACTGGATTTGCCTGACCCGGACACACCCGTCACCGCCGTGAACGCCCCCAGCGGAAAGCGCGCGTCCACGCCATGCAGGTTGTTGCGGTGGATGCCGCGCAACTCAAGCCACCCGGTGGGCTCGCGCGGCGTGCGCCGGCTGGCGGGCCGGGCATCGAACAGATACTTGGCCGTGACCGATTCCTTGACCTTGCGCAGGCCGTCTGGCGGACCGCTGTACAGCACCTGTCCGCCATGCTGGCCCGCGCCGGGCCCCACGTCCACCAGCCAATCGGCGCGGCGCAGCGTATCCAGGTCGTGCTCCACGACGAAGAGCGTGTTGCCGCCCGCCTTGAGCTGGTCCAGCGCGCGGTGCAGCGCCTGGCCATCCGCGGGGTGCAGGCCCGCCGAGGGCTCGTCCAGCACGTACACCACGCCAAAGAGGTTGGAGCGGATCTGCGTGGCCAGGCGCAAGCGCTGCAATTCGCCGGGCGACAGCGTCGGCGTGGACCGGTCCATCGCCAGATAGCCCAGGCCCAGCGCCTGCAGCGTGCCGATGCGCTCGACCAGGTCGTGCGCGATGCGCTGCGCGGCAATGCGTTTCTCGGGCGATGCGTCCGGCGTGCGGCGCACGTCGCTGCTGCCCGCATGCGACAGCCCGCCCGCCGCCACGCGGCGCGCGTTGGCGCGCACCCCGGCAGCCTTGCTGCGGGTCGTGCCGGCTTTCCCGGCCGCGTCGTCGAAGCGGCCTTCGGCGGCGGGCGTCAGGATCTCGGCGATGCGGGCCAGCGGCAGTTGCGACAGGCTGCCGATGTCCAGGCCCGCAAAGGTCACGGACAACGCCTCGCGTTTCAGACGCCGGCCGCCGCATTCCGGGCAGGGCGCGCCGGTCATGAAGCGGGCCACGCGCTTTTTCATCATGACGCTTTGCGTGGTGGCGAACGTGTGCATGACGTACCGGCGCGCGCCGGTGTAGGTACCCATGTAGCTGGGCTCGGCCTTGCGGCGCAGCGCGGCGCGCGTCTCGGCGGGCGTGAAGCCGGCGTAGACGGGCACGGTCGGCTGCTCGTCGGTGTACAGGATCCAGTCGCGATCCTTCTTGGGCAGGTCGCGCCACGGCTTGTCCACGTCGTAGCCCAGCGTCACCAGGATGTCGCGCAGGTTCTGCCCGTGCCAGGCGGGCGGCCACGAGGCAATGGCCCGCTCGCGAATGGACAGCGACGGGTCCGGCACCATGGACGCCTCGGTCACGTCGTACACATAGCCCAGGCCGTGGCAGTGCGGGCAGGCACCCTGCGGCGTGTTCGGCGAAAAGTCCTCGGCGTACAGCATGGGCTGGCGCGCGGGATACGTGCCGGCACGCGAGTACAGCATGCGCAGCATGCTAGACAGGGTCGTCACGCTGCCCACCGTGGAGCGCACGTTGGGCGTGCCGCGCTGCTGCTGCAATGCCACCGCGGGCGGCAGGCCGTCGATGGCGTCGACGTCGGGCACGCCCACCTGATCGATCAGGCGGCGGGCGTATGGCGACAGCGATTCCAGGTAGCGGCGCTGCGCTTCGGCATACAGGGTGCCGAACGCGAGCGAGGATTTGCCCGACCCGGACACGCCGGCGAACACGACGAGCGCGTCGCGCGGGATGCTGACGTCGACGTTCTTCAGATTGTGTTCCCGCGCGCCTCGCACGCGGATGCAGGCATCGGGGCCCGGCTTCGAAGGTGTCTTGCGCTGGCTCATGGTCCAAATAGTAATAGACCGAAGATCGAGCTGGGCGTGATCGACCTGGAACTTGCTGGCGGCCGCCATCCCTTGAACACCGGCCTGCAGGATGCCTTCAATCTGGGCAGGAAGCTGGTGCTGGCCTGACAGGGGCGTGGTTCGCCGGCCTGATGGGAAAGCCCATCGCGACCTAGGGAAATCCCCAGCAAATTGCTTGTCGATCCGGGTGTTGGCGGTTCGTCGTAGTCATGCACCCACCCTCACTTCAAGGCGGACTACACCATGACTACCGGAACCGTACGACACCTTCGCGTCCTGCGCACCACCCCCGAACGCGTCTATCGCGCCTTCATCGAGCCCGATGCGATAGCCAAGTGGCTTCCGCCCTATGGCTACACCTGCTCGGTCCAGGAACTGGACGCGCGCGTGGGCGGCCGCCACAGGATGGCCTTCCACAACTTTGCCACCGGCCATGAAGAGCCGTTCGGCGGTGAATATCTGGAGCTGGTTCCGGGCGAGAAGATCCGCTACACGGACCGTTTCAACGATCCCAACCTGCCAGGCGAGATGACCACCACCGTCACCTTGCGGCAAGTGTCGTGCGGCACGGAACTGGTCATCGTGCAGGAAGGCATACCTGAGGTCATCCCGACCGAGATGTGCTACCTGGGCTGGCAGGAATCGCTGCTGCAACTGGCGCAGCTGGTCGAGTCCGATGTGCCCGACGGCCCCGTGCGCGACTGACGCCGCCGCAGCGGCGGCGTCCACTCCGATACGTTTGTTCATGTTTTGACACCATCAGGTCGCGCGTAACGGTGCGACTGCCTACAAAATGTGGCGCGCCCCCGGAGGGCGTGGCGCGGGGCCGTAACATACGGCCCCGCGCGCATCCCACCAGAAGGAAGAATCGTGTCAAAAGTGCTTGCCCTGCTGCTTTGCACCGCCCTGCCCGCCGCGGCAATGGCCGCCCCCGATACCGAGCCCTTGAAGCTCAACGCGGACAACAAGCTGTACTGCAACGCCCAGACCGACTGGTGCGTGGGCATCAAGACCGATGGCGCGTTCGGCGAAAACGGTCCCTTTGCCACCAGCAGGACCCTGCGCGCCGACTACCGGTTCTGGGATTCGCCCGAGATCCCGGACTTCAAGGATTTCACCGTGTGGCCGGAACTGATCCGGCTGAGTGAAGAACGGGCGCTGGTGGGCGTGATCGGTCCGGCCGTGCCGGACTTCGAGGCGTCCACGCCGTTCTCGGGCGGCGGCTTCTCGCGCCGCGACCTGTATCTGTACGACGTCAACCTGGGCGAACAGACCGGCGCCAGCCTGGTGCTCGTCATGCCGTACACGGCCGACGCGTCGATCCGCGCGTGCTTCACCGAGGCCGACCCGCAAAAGCGGGCCGGCCAGTGCAGCGACATCTACGCATTCAAGGCGTCGCTGAAGGCCGTGCCGGGCAAGGAACTGCCCGATCTGCAGGTCAAGACGCAGGCGACGCGCTCGCCGGCGGGCGCCAGCCGCTACGAGGACTCCAGCACGCGCCCCGCGCTGACCCAGGCCCAGCTTGCGCCGCAGACCGACAGCCAGTGCAGCTACACCGTGACCTACGCGTGGCAACCGGGCACATCGTCCTACGAGCCGTCCAAGCCGCTGCCTGACTGCACGGAATTCCTGTCCGCCGACCCGACCGCGAAAAAATAGTCGCGCTTACTCGGCATACCCCGGATTGCGCCGGTCCAACCGGCGCAGCAGGCCCGGCCACGCAAGTTGGGCCTTGCGGGCGCGGTCGGCGGGCGATTCCACCGCCGCGCGCGCCAGGATGTCGGCCGGAATGTGGGTCAGTTCGCCGCCCGCCTGCGCGCGCACCTGCACCATGCAGGCCGCTTCCAGGCGGTGCATGGCCTGGAAGGCTTCCGCCATGCTCTGGCCGACGGTCAAGAGGCCGTGATTGCGCAGGATGAGGTAGTTGTTGGCGCCCAGGTCGCGCACCAGGCGCGGCTGCTCGTCGGGGTTGAGCGCCAGACCCTCGTAGTCGTGATAGCTGAGCGAGCGCAGCACGATGAACGCGAATTGCGATAGCGGCAACAGGCCGGCCTTCTGCGCCGACACGGCCACCCCGTTGATCGAATGCGTGTGCAGCACGCACATCGCGTCCTTGCGGGCCGCATGGATACAGCTATGGATGGTGAAGCCCGCGGGGTTGATGTCGTATTCGGACTCCATCACCTTGTTGCCGTGCAGGTCGATCTTGACCAGGCTGGACGCGGTGATTTCGTCGAACATCATGCCGTAGGGATTGATGAGGAAATGCTCCGTGCCCGGCACCTTGGCCGTGATGTGCGTGAAGATCAGATCGTCCCACCCAAAAAGCGCCACCAGCCGGTACAGCGCCGCCAGATCCTTGCGGACCTGCCATTCCGTTTCGCCGACCTGTTCGCGCACGCTGGCGCCCTGCTTGCCTGCCGTATCCATCCTGTCTCCGTATTGTTGGTGTCTGCCCGAGGCCACTGCCCCGGGATCCGTCATGCACTGTATTCCTTTTCGCGCGCAACGCGCAGCGGGGCGCGGGACACGCGTCCGTCTGGTGAAACAGCCTCGGACCCATTAACCTGTGCGCCACGACCCAGGAGACGTCGAGCATGCTGCCTGCACTTTACGGTCATCCCTTTTCCTCGTACACCCAGAAGGTGCTCGTCGCGCTGTACGAAAACGCGACGCCCTTCGAATTTCGCGGCATCGGGCCGGACTCGCCCCAGCATGGCGCCGACTGGCTGCAGCGCTGGCCGCTGCGCAAGTTTCCGCTGCTGGTGGACGGCGGCCGCAACATCGCCGAATCCAGCATCATCATCGAATACCTGCAGCTCGCCCACCCCGGGCCTGTCCGGCTGATTCCCGACGACCCGATGGCCGCGCTGGACGTGCGCTTTCTGGACCGCTACTTCGACCTGCACGTCATGTTCTGGATGCAGCACGCGGTCAACGGCGCGCTGACCGGCGACGCCGCCAAGCGCGACGAGGCGCTGGCGCTGACCGCGCAGAAGCTGGAACCGGCGTACGCCTGGATCGACGCGCTCCTGGCCACGCGCACGTGGGCTGCGGGCAACGACTTCACCCTGGCGGACTGCGCGGCGGCGCCCGCGCTCTTCTACGCCGATTGGACGCATCCGATCGCCGATGCCTATCCGCACCTGCGGGCCTACCGCGCCCGGCTGCTGGCGCGGCCGTCTTTCGCGCGGGCGGTCGATGAAGCCCGGCCGTACCGGCCGCTGTTTCCGCTGGGCGCGCCCGACCGCGACTGAAAACGCCGCGCCCCCCGCGGCAACATGCGAGAATCCCCGCCATTCCCTCCCCGATGAGGACGCACCGTGCAGCAGACCTTGCATCGACACCTGCCTTCCTTCTTCCGGTCGCACCTGGAATCCCTCTCCGGCGTCGGCCTCATGCTCGGCACGCTGTTCTTCGCCGCGGCACTGACGCCCACCCTCATTCCCCGAACGCACGTCACCCAGGGCGTCCTGGCGGGCGCCTGCCTTGCGGCCGGGTATGGCCTGGGCGTGCTGTGGCATTGGCTGTGGACCTACCTGGAACTGCCCTCGCCCCGCGGCCGCGCCGCGTGGGTCATCAATGCCGTCATCGGCCTCTTGTGCGTGGCGGTGGCGATCCTCTTTCTGGGCCGCGCCGCCGAATGGCAAAACACCATCCGCGCCCTCATGCAGATGGACCCCGTGACCAGCGCCCATCCCATCAAGGTCAGCCTGATCGCCCTGGCCACCTTTGCCGTGCTGCTGGCGCTGGCGCGGCTGTTCAAGCTGATCGCCCGCTATCTTTCCCGGCAGGTGCGGCGCGTCGTGCCGCGGCGCGTGGCCAACGTGACGGGCGCGCTCATCGCCATCCTGATCTTCTGGCTGCTGGCGACCGACGTATTCTTCCGCGGCGCGCTGCACGTGCTGGACGCCTCGTTCCGCGAGTTCGACGCGCTGCTCGAGCCCGAACGCCCGCAGCCCACCGCGGACCTGAAGACGGGCGGCCCCGCCTCGTTGATCCGCTGGAACGAACTGGGCCGCGCCGGCCGCGAATACATCGCCTCCGGCCCCACCGCCAGTGAAATCCAGACGCAGTCGGGACGCATGGCGCTGGAGCCCATTCGCGTCTACGTCGGCCTGCGCGGCGCGGCAACCCCACAGGCGCGCGCGCAGCTCGCGCTGGACGAGATGAAGCGGGTGGGCGCCTTTGACCGCTCGGTGCTGGTCGTGATCACGCCCACGGGCACGGGGTGGGTCGACCCCGCGGCCGCGGACTCGCTGGAATACCTGCTGAACGGCGACGTGGCCAGCGTGGCCATGCAGTATTCGTACCTGTCCAGCCCGCTGTCGCTGCTGGCGCAACCCGAATATGGCGCGGAAGCCGCGCGCGCCCTGTTCCAGGCGGTGTATGGCTACTGGACCACGCTGCCCAAGGACCGGCGGCCGCGGCTGTACCTGCACGGCCTGAGCCTGGGCGCGAAGAATTCCGCGGGGTCGGCCGAACTGTTCGAGATGATCGGCGACCCGATCCAGGGCGCGCTCTGGAGCGGCCCGCCCTTTGAAAGCCGCGTCTGGCGCACCATTACCGATGCCCGCAATCCCGGCTCGCCCGCCTGGCTGCCCGAACTGCGCGATGGCGCCTTCGTGCGCTTCATGAACCAGAACGGTTCGCCGGTGCCGGCCGACGCGCCGTGGGGGCCGATGCGCGTCGTCTACCTGCAATACGCGAGCGACCCGGTCACGTTCTTCGACTATCGCGACCTGTATCGTCCGCCCGCGTGGATGAACGCGCCGATGGGCCCGGACGTGTCGCCGGAACTGCGCTGGTATCCCGTGGTGACCATGCTGCAGCTTGCGCTGGACATGGCGGTGGGCACCGCGACGCCGATGGGGTATGGCCACGTCTACGCGCCGCAGCATTATGTCGACGCCTGGGTCGCGGTGACCGGCGTGTCCGGCTGGACGCCCGACGCACTCGAAGGCCTGAAGGCCTATCTGCTGGAGCGCGCGCAGGCGGCAATGGAAGACGAAGACGGCGACGAAGGCGCCTACGAGGGACGCGGAGGCTAGGCGCGGCAGGCGCGGCTCATGAATCACCCCATGCAGGATCGATTGACGTCACTTTTCTTTTCGCGCGATGACGCCTTGCGCAGCCGCAGCGTCAGCGCGCGCCTGCTGGCCGCGAACCTGAACGTGCCTGCGCCGCCCGCGCGCCTTACGGCCGATTGGGACCGCGAGATCCGGACCCGGCTGGCGCTGGAGCCGGGCGACGTCGAGCAGATGCCGCTGTCGCGCACCCGCGCCCGCTGGCCGGAGTTCGGCCTTTGCGTGCAGGCCATGCGCGACTGGACGCGCGCGCTGGGATTGGGCGACGTCCTGGCGGCCAGCGACATGGCGCTCATGGCTTGCCGCGGCGCGCGCTATCACCACGACGGCAGCCAATACGGCGGCGCCGCGTTCTGCAATCTGTTCCTGTCCGACGACAAAGGCCTGGACGTGCATTTTCCCGGCACCGGGCACCGCATCCCGCTTACACGCGGCGTCGCCATCGTCTTCGACACCTGCCAGCCCCACGCCGTCATCGCCCGCCACGCCAGCGGCTACGACGAAGCGGACTTCCCGCAAGCGCGGGATCTGTCGCAACTCTTTCTGACCTGGGAACTGCCCATCGAAGACCCGGCGGTGGCGCAGGCGCTGGGGATCGCCTTCGATATCGAGCCGGCAATGGCGTCGCGGCTGGACGAAGAAGCGGTGTGGGCGGGCGGCCGCCGCGTCAGCGTGGACCCCGAGCGCGGCCATTGGCAACCCGCGGCGCGGGAGCCCTGACCCGTCGGGTATATTGACCGGCCCACGTCTCAGGGTCCCCACGCAGATGTCCTTTTCCTTTGCACGCACGCGCCCGTTCCGGTTTGGCGTCCTGACGCTGGCCATGCTGTGGCAGGCAGGCCATGCCGGCGCCGCCGAGCGCACCGTCTACACCGGCACGCTGCAAGGCGTGGGCGACATCGTGATGGAACTGGACAGCGCCACGGCCGGCAACGAATTGACGGGCCGCTACTTCTATCCCGAACATGGCGTGGACATCCCGCTCAAAGGCAGCGAAGCCGCGCTGCAAGAACCGATGACCTTTGCTGCCGCCACGGCGCCCGGCGCGCAGCCGGCCGCCACCTGGCAAGGCAAGCGCGACGCGCAGGGCTATCACGGCGTGTGGATCGACACGCGCACGGGCAGGCAGCGCACCTTCACGCTGCAGCGGGTCGCGCAATACGACGCCGGGGCGTTGGCGCCCGATGGCAGCATCGGCGTTGACGAAGACATCGACGCGGCCCGCGTCCCCTACGACACGCTCAAGCTTGCCGGTCACGCCGTGCCCGTGGGCGCCGACGTGGGCAGCGCCACCGTGGCATATCGCATGTGGCGCGACCCGCGCACCCAGTTCAGCTATCCGCGGCTGTCGCGCCATCCGGACGCGCAGGTCATGGCGCGCGTCAATCACCTGCTCGAGCAACGCCACTGGCGCATGAGCCACGCCGCACTGGCCTGCAAGGCCTCGGCCTACACCAGCGGCAATCCGTCGGCCGGCACACTGGCCAACTACGAGGAAGAAGTCGTGGCCGTGCCCTGGCTGTCCCGCGCCATGATGACGGTGACCGAATCCGGCAGCCTGGATTGCGGCGGCGCGCATCCCAACAACCACTTCGATCCCTACACGTTCGACCTGCTGCACGGCGAAATCCTGGATTGGAACCGCGTGTTCGATGCCTACAAACCGGGCAGCCGCGAGCCCCGCCCCGCCCTGACGGCGCTGGTGGGCCAGGCGCAGAAAACCCTGGCCGCGCGCGACGAGGCCGGGCTGACCGAGGACCGTTCCAAGGAAGGCTGCTGGGACCTGTGGCCGGCCTACCTTGCGCTGGGCGCGACGACGCCCGGCGCGCTCAGCCTGTCGGTATCCGGCGTGGGACATGCGTCGGGCGTGTGCCTGGGGACGCTGGCGCAGGTGCCTTTTGGCGAACTCGCGCCGTACCTGAAGCCGGGCGGCGAGGCGTATCTGGTGCAGGACTGAGCGAGACGCTCAGCGCCTGAATCCGCCGCCGCCCCTGAATCCGCCAAACCCGCCGCCAAAGCCGCGGCCCTCCATGCCGCGGCCCTGCCATCCGCCTTCGCCACGGCCTTGCCAGCCGCCCGCGGATTCGCCCATGCGGTTCTGCCAGCCGCCGTTCATGCCGCCCGCCGGCTGCGTCGAATAATCGCGCGCCTGACGCTGCGCGTTCAGGTAGTTGGACTGCGTGTTCGGCTGAACCGGCTGCCAGCCCGAGGACGTGTGCTGCTGCCAGCCGTTGTCGTTGTGTTCGTACACGTTGCCGTTGTGGTCCGCGTACACGTTGCCGTTGTTCCACGCCATGCCGCTGCCGGTGTCGCGGTTGTAGGTGGCGCCGCGCCGGTCGACGCTGTCCGCGCCCTGCCCCGCCGTGCCGGTCGCGCCGGCGGCGGAATAGGTGGTGCGGCCGGTGTCGGCATTGGTGCTCACGTTCTGCCGGCCCGCGGCCCATTGGCCATCGTCGTTCTCGACCGCGCCTGCCCGGCCCGCGCCCGAGGCGCCGGTGACCGGGTCGGTGTAGGCGCCCCGGCGGCCCGCCGCGGCATTGCCCGTGTATTCGTTGTAGGCCGCGCCGCGCGTGCCTTCGAAGGCGGCGCCGGTTTGCGGGTTGTAGCCTTCCGCGTGCGCACCCTGCCATTCGGTGCCCGTCCAGCCATTCCACCCGGCCGCGTGGGTGACCGTGCCGGAACCGCCCCACGCGCCGTAGACGTCCACCTTGTTCACGTCGACGCCGCCCCAATAGGGCGCGCCGTAATACGGGCCCCAGTAAGGCGCCGCCCCGCCCCAGGCTTCGGCCGCGGCAAACCCGAAGGCAAAGCCCGCCGCGGAATCGAAGGCGGCGTTGTAGCCGTAGCTGGGCGGATAGCCGACCCAGGTGTTTTGCACGATCGTGGGCGGGTAGGAATAGCCCGTGCCGTAGACAACCGTGCCATCGGGCGCGACGACCACGCCCATGTAGCCCGGCGAATAGCCGAACACCACGCTCTGCGGCGTCGAGCCATAGACCTGCACGTAGGTCACGTAATGCAACGGCGAAGTGGCGGGAATGGCGTAGATGGCCGCGGGCACATGGTCGGCCACGCGCCACGGTCCGGTGGGCGAATCCGACACGAACCACACCGCCTGCGACAACGCGTAGTAACGGCCTTCGGCCTGGATGACCGGCGCCTGCGAATTGGCCGCGTAATGCAGCGTGGTGCCCTCGATGGGCCGCAGCACCGGCGCGCCGCCGGCGTATTCGACCTGCAGCCGGGCAGCGCTGCGCGACACGGTTGCGGTCTGCGGAATGGTCGACGCGATGACGGCTTCGCGGGCCTGCGGCGTACCGGGCACCGACACCAGCACCCCGCCCTGCGGATCGCGCGCCGGGATGCGCGCGAAGTCGCGCGGCAGGTCCTTGCCGGGCACATACGACCACGGTCCTTCCAGCCGGGGGCCGCGGAACCAGCGGCCCGACACAAGCAGGTAATAGCGGTTGTCGCCCGGATTCATGAACACGGCGTGGTCGGCATTGGTGACCGACAGCAGCGAGGTCCCGGGCACCGGCCGCAACTCGGCCTGGCCGATCGTGATCAGAAGCTCCGCCGGCACCGTGGACACTTCGATATCGGGCGCGCGATGCGGCGCCTTGCCGTCATGCGGCATCAAGGGGTCCGCCGCAGGGCCGCGCCGCGCGGCGTCGGCGGCGGCCAGCAGCGCGGGCGGGGGTTGCGCCACGGTGCGCCAGGGCCCGTTGATGTCGCCCGCGTCATACCAGTGGCCTGCCGCCTGCAGGTACAGACGTCCGGCGTTGTCGCCCAGGATCAGGGCGCGGGTGTTGACGACCCGGCGCCAGCCCGGCGTGCCGGGCAGCGCCGTCCACGCGGGCGGGCCATCGACCAGCACCAGGATCGCCGGGACCGTGCGATAGATGATGCGCGGCGGCGTGTTGTCCACGGGCACCGTCCGGGTGGCCGGGTTGTTCTGCGACAGCGCATAGCTCAGCTGCAACCCGTCCAGCGGCGTGACCACGCCCTTGGGCGGAATGCGGGCCTCCAGCTCGCTGCGCAGCCGCGCGGCCTCTTGGGGCGCCGTTGGCACCTGCACGCGTTCGATGCGGATGTCCGACAGGCGCACCAGCCCGGCGGGCTTGTTCACGTCGGCGCGCGCGGAGAATTCCGCGACGCCGTAGGTCGGATTGCCCTTGGCCGGCCCCACGGCGACGGCCATGCGGCCGGACAGGCGGTCGGCGGTCCAGGTGTCGATCTGCGGCTGGTAGAGCTCGACCCGCGCGCCATCCGGCGCGGAAAAACTGCGCGGCCATTGCAGCGCGCGCGCGGCGGACGAGTCGGATTGGGGTTGGCCGGCGCCGGGCTGCGCGGCGGTGGACTGGACCGCGCCCGGCGGGGTCGCGACCGAGGCGCCGGGCTGGCCGGGACTTTGCGGCTGCGCGGCGGCGCCGAAGGCCAGCGTCGTTCCAGCCGCCACGCCCAGCATCAGGCGTGCGATGCGCCGGCGGCGGCCGGTAGCGCGGGACGCGGCGGGCAAGCGGAAAAACCAGGCATGCAGGTGCAGCAATCGGGACACGCAATGCATATCACGCTCCTTGAGGTTCGGACCGCCTGCACAGCCGGCCGGGGTGTCCCGCTGCGCAAATGAAAAAGCGAGAAAGCGGGTGCCGCCGCTTCGGGTTATACGCCAGCGGGCCCCGGCATTCAATTGCCGGAAGACCCGAGCTGACCGCACCCTGAATAAGAAACAGATCGTTAATGCCGCTAAAAAGCTATTGATCGCATCAGGCAGAAATTCTATAACTCGTTCCTACCAGGGCTTGCTGCTTTTGCCCGATTGCCTTTCCGCTGCAATCCAACTAGAGCGGCGCAACGCCCGCCACCCCGCGCAAGCCTCGCGCGAATCGCCAGCCCTTCCTGCCGCTCTCAAGCGGCGCGCTGGCGGCTCTCTAAGCCTCTCCTGCGGCATGGACCTCTCGTCCGGACAGCCGCGCGAAGGAGCAGCTCATGGCCCTTACCCTGTCCCATCCCGGGGTCTACATCCAGGAAATTCCCAGCGGCGTTCGCACGATTGCCGGGGTCGCGACCTCGGTTGCCGCCTTCCTGGGCGCGGCCCCGCGCGGTCCCGTCAACAAGGCGGTCCGGATATTCAGCTTCTCCGACTATGAGCGCGCCTTTGGCGGGCTTGCCGACGACGCCGAGCTTGGTTATGCCGTCCGCCAGTTCTTCGTGAACGGCGGCACCGACGCCTGGGTCGTGCGTGTGGTCAAGGAAGCATCGCCCGCGCAGCGCGTGCTGCGCAGCGCCACGGCGGTGGACGTGCTGACGGTCCGGGCGCTGGACCCCGGCGTGTCCGGCAACAGCATTCAGGTGCGGGTGGACTACGCCACCGCCGTGCCGTCCAGCACCTTCAACATCCAGTTCATCCGCGCCAGCGACGGGCGGGCGGAAAGCTATGCCAACGTCTCCCTGAACGCCAAGGATCCGCGTTATCTACTGGACCTGGTGCAGGGCGTGTCGCAGCTTGTCAGACTGGAACGGATGCTGTCGCAGGGCGCGCTGGACGCGCTGCCGGCGGGCACCAGCGTCAGCGGCACGCTGGGCGACGTGCAGACGCTGCTGGACGCGACGCACACCGATTTCCGCGTGGCAGTGAACGGGCTGGAGCCCGTCGGCGTCAGCATCGCGCTGCCCGGCGACATTGCCGGTGGCACGGCGACGCAGCGCCTGACCGCACTGGCCGCCGCGATCCAGGCCAAGGTGCGGGCGCAGGCGATGGGCCGCCCGGCGCTGGCCAATTTCACGGCGGCGCGCAGCGGCAACACCCTTGTCATGACGTCCGGCGCGGGCGGCGAAAACGCCAGCGTGCGCGTGCTGCCCGGCGCGCGCAACAACGCCGCGGGCGTGCTGATGCTGGGATCGCTGGCAGGCGGCGTCGAGACCGACGGCGCGGCCATCATCCGCCCGGCGCCCACCCCCGACGCGGCCACGCTGACCAGCGACACGTTCGGCGCGACCGATCTGGACGCGCTGCCCGACGCCACACACACCAGCCTGCGCATCACCCTGGATGGCCTGGGCCCGGAACTCGTGAGCGTGGGCGACGCCGCCGCCGCGGGCGGCTCGCTGGCCGCCAAGCTGGAAGACGTGGCGGCGCGATTGCAGGCCGCGGTGCGCGCGCTGCGCCCGGGCACGCCCGCCTTCCGCGACTTCACGGCGCGGGTGCAGGGCAGCACGCTGGTGCTGGCCAGCGGCTCGCGGGGCATGGGCTCCACCATCGCGGTGGCAGCGGCCCCGGCCAACGATCTGGCGGCGTCGCTGCACCTGATGGCGGGCGCCGTCGCCTCGCCCCCGCCGGTCGACGCGCTGCTGGAAGGCGGCACCGAAACGCCTTACGGGCCGGACGACGTCTATGCCGCGTTCATCGGCAGCCGTGCGCTGCGCCAGGGGCTGTATGCGCTGGAAGACGCTGACATCTTCAACCTGCTCTGCCTGCCCGCCATCACGCACGGCGGCGTCCTGGCCGACGCCGCGTCGTACTGCGAAGAGCGGCGCGCCTTCATGATCGTGGACGCGCCGCCCACGGCCACCGACCCCGCCTCGATGGTGGCGGTGGCCAATGGCACCGCGCTGCCCAAGTCCGATCACGCGGCCGTGTACTACCCGTGGACGTACGTGTCCGATCCGCTCAAGAACGGCAAGCCGCGCCTGGCGCCGCCCTGCGGCACCGTTGCCGGCCTGTATGCGCGCACGGACGGCAACCGGGGCGTATGGAAGGCCCCCGCGGGCACCGACGCCAACCTGACCGGCGTCGTCTCGCTGGCCACGACGCTGACCGATGGCGAGAACGGCAGCCTGAACCCGCTGGGGGTCAACTGCCTGCGCACGTTCCCGGTGTACGGCGCGGTCTGCTGGGGCGCGCGCACGCTGCGCGGCGCCGACCAGCTCACCTCCGAGTACAAGTACGTGCCCGTGCGGCGCCTGGCCCTGTACCTGGAGGAATCGCTCTACCGAGGCACGCAGTGGGTGGTGTTCGAACCCAACGACGAGCCGCTGTGGGCGCAGATCCGCCTGAACATCGGCGCGTTCATGAACACGTTGTTCCGCCAGGGCGCCTTTCAAGGCAGTTCGCCGCGCGAGGCCTATCTGGTCAAGTGCGACCGGGAAACCACCACGCAAGACGATATCAATCGGGGCGTGGTCAACATCCTGGTGGGGTTCGCGCCGCTCAAGCCCGCCGAGTTCGTCGTCATCAGCATCCAGCAACTGGCCGGCCAGATACAGGCTTGAGCCCGGCGGGCGGCGGCGCCGCTTGCGGCCCGCCACGCCCGCCGACCACGGTTACCAGGAGATTGCCATGGCGCAGTTCACCGTCAATCCGCAGCGCTTCGACCCGTACAAGAATTTCAAATTCCGGGTGAAGTGGGATGGCCGCTATGTGGCCGGCATCAGCAAGGTGTCGGCGCTCAAGCGCACCACCGAAGTGGTCGAGCACCGCGAAGGCGGCGACCCGTCCAGCGGGCGCAAGTCCCCCGGCCGCAGCAAGTACGAGGCGGTGACGCTGGAGCGCGGCGTCACGCACGACCGCGAGTTCGAGCAGTGGGCCAACAAGGTGTGGAACTTTGGCTCGGGGCTGGGCAGCGAGGTGTCGCTGAAGAACTTTCGCAAGGACATCATCATCGAGGTCTACAACGAAGCCGGGCAACTGGTGCTGGCCTACAAGGTGTTCCGCTGCTGGGTGTCGGAATACCAGGCCATCCCGGATCTGGACGCCAACGCCAACGCCGTCGCGATTCAGACCATCAAGCTGGAAAACGAAGGATGGGAGCGCGACTACGAAGTTGCCGAGCCGTCCGAACCAAGCTTTGTCGAGCCGGCTTGATGGAGCGCCGCGATGAACGCCCTGATCGAATCGCAGATTCTTGCGCTGTGGGAGGTAGGCCGTGACCGCCACCCGATAGATCGTGGCCTGCGCGCGCTGGCCGTGGCGATGCCCGGCGAGGAGGTGGCGTCACGGCCGGTCGGATGGCGGACGCTGTCATTGCTGCGCCTGCGGCGCGCGACATTCGGCGCGCGGCTGCCGGCCTGCGCCGATTGCCCGGCGTGCGGCGCGGCGATGGCGTTTGACCTGGATCTGGCCGCCCTGATCGAGACCCTGCCCGCGCCGCCGGAGCGCGGGTCCGCCGAGCCCATGTTCGACGCGCACGGCGCCGCCTGGCGCCTGCCCAGCAGCCGGGACCAGGCGCACGCGGCGATGGCCGCCGACAGCGAAGCCGCGCTCGCCCTGTTGCTGCGCGCGTGCCGTGTCGGTGCACCACCCGAGGCCAGCCTGCCGCAAGGCGCGGCGCTGGAAGACATCGAAGCGCGCATGGAGGCGCTGGACCCCGCCGCCAACATCGCGCTGTCATTGCGCTGCGCCGACTGCGCGCACCCCTGGACGGCGGCGTTGGATGCCGACACCTGCCTGTGGGACGACATCAGCCTGTGCGCGCGCGGCCTGTTGCGGGACGTGCACCGCCTGGCGCGCGCCTACGGCTGGACCGAGCCGCAGGTGCTGGCGCTGGGCCCGGCCCGGCGCGCCGCCTACCTGGCGATGGCTGACAGCGAGGCCATGCCATGAGCGGATTCCTGCGCCAGCTGGCCAGCCGCAGCCTGGGCACCGCCCCGCGTCTGCGCAGCGCGCCTTCGCCGCTGGCTGCGGCGCTGCATGGCGTCGTGCCGCGGGATCCGTTGCGCGCCGACGCGCAGGATCAGGACGGTCACCTTGCCGGGCACGATTCGGCCGCGCAGGCCGGCAGGGGCTTGGCGGACACCAGGAACCGTCTGGGGCAGCGGTTTTCACAAGGGGCGGCTTTCAACGCACTGGGAGATGCCGACGAGGCGGCGGACGTGCATGCACGCGCCACCGGACGCGAAGCGGCGATGCCGCAGAGGCACTTCATTGCGAACGCGCCAGTAACCGATGCCGGTATGCGAACGTCCGGCGCGCCGCAGCGCACGGACGCGGCGCCCCCGCCATTACGCAGCCCGCTCGTGCCCGATCCGGGCGATCAGGATTCAATCTCCCTTGAGGCGCAGCGGCCCGTTTCCGCAAGCGTGGCGCCGCCCGCTGGCGCCGCGTCCGCAACACCCGTGGTCGCCGCGCAGGCGGTCACCGATGCCGCCCACGCATCGGCCGCCCACACATCGGCCGCCCTCAATGCGGCCGCCCCCAATGCGGCCGCCGCAGCATCGCTGCCCTTCCCTGCCGCACGACGCGACGCCCCATCACCAGCGTCTCGTCCCGCCGCGCAATCGTCCGCGCCCGACGTGCACATCACCATCGACCGCCTTGAGGTCGCGCCCCCGCCGCCCCCGCGCGCGGCGGCGGCCCCGCGATCGTCCGCGCTCTCATTGCGCGACTACCTGGCCGCGCGGCGCGCGGGGCTGCCATGAGCAACGCGCTGGCCATCGCGGCGGTCACGGCCGTCATCAAGGACCTGCTCGACTCGGGCATGATCGACCATGCCGTGACGGACACGCTGGGCGCGGGCGTCAAGGTGTCCGCGCTGGCCCCCGACGCCGTGTCGCTGGACAACCAGGAAGACCCGCAGCTGAACCTGTTCCTGCATCAGGTCACGCCCAACGCCGCGTGGCGCAATGCGGCGCTGCCATCGCGCGATGCCGCCGGCGATCGCATCGCCAATCCGCCGCTGGCCCTGGATCTGCACTATCTGCTGACAGCCTATGGCCGCGCCGAGCTGCAGGCCGAAGTGCTGCTGGGGTACGCGCTGCAACTGCTGCACGAGTCGGCCGTGCTGCCGCGCGAGGCCGTGCGCCGCGCGCTGGATCCGGACGTGGTCGACGGCGCCATCCTGCCCACGGTGTACCAAAGCCTGCGCGGCGCGGACCTGGCCAGCCAGATCGAACTGTTGAAGATCACGCCCGCGGCGCTGGGCGCCGAAGAGATGTCGCGCCTGTGGTCTGCGCTACAGGCCCACTACCGGCCGACCGCGGCGTTCCAGGTGTCGGTAGTGCTGATCGAATCGCGCCGGCCCGCGCGCGGCGCCCTGCCCGTGCTGACCCGCGGCGAGGCTATCCCCGGCACGCCGCGCGACCGGGGCGTGCTGGTCTTTCCCGGCCTGACGCCGCCGCTGCCCACGCTCTTGTCCGTGCAACCGGCGGGCAGACAACCGGTTGCCGTGCCCGGCGGATCCGTGACGCTCGTGGGGCATCATCTGGACGGCCTGGCGCGGCGGGTGACGCTGCGCCATTCCACGCTGGACGCCGAGCGCGACGTGCCCGTCGAGGCCGGCACGGATACCTGGCTGCGGCTGACGATGCCGGCAGACCTGCCTGTCGGCCTGTACCGCGTGCATGCCCACGTGCAGGCCGCCGATACCGGCTTGCCGCGCGACAGCAATCAGCTTGCGCTGGTGCTGGCGCCCGAACCCGTGCTGCCGCCGGTCTCGGCCACGCGCAACGGCGGCACGGTACGCATGACGCTGGGCATCGCGCCCCCGCTCTTGCCCGGCCAGGCCGCCAGCCTGCTGTTGGGAAACCGGGAACTGCCCGCCGAACCTGCCGCCGCGCCCGCCAGCGCGCTCATCTTCGAATGGCGCGACGCGCCGCCGGCAGGTACGCGCTTTCTGGCGCGACTGCGGGTGGACGGCATCGAAAGCCCGCTGGTGGACCGCGAGTCGGTCCCCGTCCGCTACCTTGACCGCCAGATCGAGCTGCCATGAACGCGCGCGCGCCCACCGGCTGGACCGAAGCCAACCAGCAATTGCTGGCAGCGGAATTCACGCGGCTGCGCACTCGGCTGCGCAAGCCCGGCAGCCGGCCGCCCCGGCACGGCGCGCAACAGCTGGCCCAGGCGCGCGCCGCCATGGACGGCGACGCCGCCATCGACCAGCTGACGGCCATCTTCGGCCTGTCGGCGTTCGAGCGCGACCTGCTGCTGTTGTGCGCCGGCATCGAGATGGACGCGGTGCTGGCGGACCTTTGCGCCCACGCCAACGGCCGCAGCGGCGGCCAGCGCCACGCCAGCTTCGCGCTGGCGCTGGCCGAGCTTGAAGGCGCGCACTGGAGCGCGCTGTCGCCGCAACGCCCGCTGCGCCGCTGGCGTCTGCTGGACGTGGACGACACCGCCGACTTGAGCACGGCGCGGTTGCGCATCGACGAACGCGTGCTGCACTACCTGGCCGGGTTGAACGAACCCGACGCGCGCCTTCGCCCGCTGTTGCGTCCAGCGCTGCCCCTGCCCCACGCCGCGCCCGCGCACGCGGAGGCGTCGGAGCAAATCGCCGCGCAGGTGGCCGCCGCGCAAGGCACGCCATTGCCGGTGTTCGTGCTGGAAGGCGACGATGCCGGCGCGCACGAGGACGTGGCGGCGCGCGCCGCGCATGCCGCCGGGCTGGCGTGCCTGGCGCTGGCCGCCGAAGACGTGCCGGCGGACGCGGCCGAGCGCAACGCCATGCTGACGCTCTGGCAGCGCGAGGCCGTGCTGCTGGGCGCCGGCCTCTATGTCGACGCGACCGACGGCCTGCCGCCCGCGGCGCGGCATCTGGTGGAACAGGCCGGCGGCCTGTGCCTGGTGGGGGTGCGCGAGCCGGTCGCCTTGCGCGCGGCGTCGCGTCACTACCCCGTGACCCGGCCGCAGGAGGCGGACCGCCGAACCTTGTGGCGGCAGGCATTGGGTCCGCAGGCAGCCGCGCGTGCGGGCCAGGCGGTGGACCATGCAGCCAGCCAGTTTGGACTGGACTCGCGCACCTTGCAGCTCACCGCCGCGGCGCTCGCGCCCGCGCTGCTGGCGGACGGCGCCGATCCGGCCGCCGTGCTGTGGCAGGGTTGTGCGCAGGCCAGCCGCCGCCGGCTGGACGGGTTGGCGCAGCGCCTGACGCCCGCGGCAGGCTGGAACGACCTGGTGCTGCCCGAGCCGCAGTTGGCGGTATTGCGCCAGATCGCGGCGCATCTGCGCCAGCGCTACCGCGTCCACCAGGATTGGGGATTTGCCGCCGCGCAGTCGCGCGGCCTGGGCCTTGCCACCCTCTTTACCGGCGAAAGCGGCACCGGCAAGACCATGGCCGCCGAAGCGCTGGCGCGCGAGACGGGACTGGACCTGTACCGCATCGACCTGTCCGCCGTCGTCAGCAAGTACATCGGCGAAACCGAAAAGAACCTGCGGCGCCTGTTCGAAGCCGCCGAGGACGGCGGCGCGATCCTGCTCTTTGACGAAGCCGACGCGCTGTTCGGCAAGCGGTCGGAGGTCAAGGACAGCCATGACCGCTACGCCAACATCGAGATCAGCTACCTGCTGCAACGCATGGAGTCCTACCGCGGCCTGGCGGTGCTGACCACCAACCTGAAGTCCAACCTGGACAGCGCATTCCTGCGGCGGCTGCGCTTTGTCGTGCAGTTTCCGTTTCCCGACCAGGACCTGCGCGCGCGCATCTGGCGCGGCGTGTTCCCGACCGCCACGCCCACCCGCGACCTCGATCCGCGCCAGTTGGCGCGGCTCAACCTGACGGGCGGCAGCATCCGCAACGTCGCGCTGAACGCGGCCTTCCTGGCCGCCGACGCCGGCTCCGACGTCACCATGGCTCACGTGCTGCAAGCCGCGCATGCCGAAGCCGCCAAACGCGAACGGCCCCTGGCCGACGCTGAAACAAGGGGATGGCCATGAAATCCGCAATCCATCTGCATATCCGCGCGCTCAGCCTGCCCAGCCACGATGCCGCCCAGCGCAATGCGTTCGTGGCCGCGCTGGTGCACGAACTGGTGCGGCGCGCCGCACAGCACAACGGCGCCGCCGCCGATGGCAGCGCCGATCAGGTACGCACCATGGCGGACGGACCGCAGCCTGCGCAGACCGGCGCGCAAGCGGGGCGCGCCATCGCCGACACGTTCCACCTCAAGCATTGAGCCTGGCCATGCGAACGGCTTTGTTCACGCCGCAACCTGACACCGCGCCGCCGCGCTCGCGCCTGGTGCTGCGCCGCTGCGCCTGCGGATGCGGTGGCAAGAACGGCGGCAAGAACGGCGGCAAGTCCGGCTGCGCGGCCTTGCCGCTGGGCGGGCGCGCGAAGACGGCGGTGCCCGATCAGGTCGAGGGCGTGCTGCGCAGCCCCGGCGAGCCGCTGGCCGCCGCCGACCGCGCGGAATTCGAGCAGCGCTACGGCCACGACTTCGGCCGCGTGCGCATCCACGCCGACGCCCGGGCCGCGGACTCGGCGCGCGCGCTGCATGCGCAGGCCTACACCGTCGGCCCGCACGTCGCCTTCGGCGCCGGACGCTATGCGCCGCGCACGCGGCAGGGCCGCGAACTGCTGGCGCATGAGCTGGCGCACGTGGTGCAGCAGCAGGCGCGCTACCGCCCCGGGCTGCCGCTGGAACTGGGCGCGGCCGACTCGCCGCTTGAAGCGCAGGCCGACCGCGCGGCGCACAACCTGTCCCAGCCCATCGCCGCGCCAGGACTGGCGCAAACCGTGCAGCGCGCCGGCATGGGCGACCTGCGCGTGGCCGAGGCCGAAGCACGCAAATGCCCCGGCACGCACACCATGCCGGACGACGTGTACGACGCGGTCAACGACGCCTGGTCCAAGTCCGGGCACGGCGGCGACACCGTGCAGGAGCACGGCGGCCGCATCGTGTCCGACAAGGACGGCAAGCGCGTCATCCGCACGGGCTCGGGCGGCGGCGGCAGCATCAGCCTGCCCGCCGAGCAAAAAGGCGACTACACCCTCGGCACGTACCACACGCATCCCTACAGCAGCTCGGAAGGATCCAAGCTGGGCGTGGCGTTTTCCGGCGCGGACGTGGCCAACTTCATGGCCGGCAACCAGGGCTGGGTCAAGTACATCGGGGCGGGTAGCTGCCATTACGCGCTGAACATCCAGGACTACGAAGCGGTGTACGACTGCCGCAAGCGCAACGTCGACTTCAAGACGCGCTGGAACGACGCCTTTGCCGCCGCCACCGGCACGTTCCAGGCCAAGGTCGAGACCGCCGTGCGGGCATCGATCGACGGTTGCGGCGTCTGCTTTTACCGCGCCTGCCGGCCCGACGCCGCCAGCGCGGTCCCCAAGAACATGAGCCTCATCTAGGAGCCGTCATGCAAGACTGGATTGGCAAGACCGTGGGAGAGGTGCTCGACCTGTGCCAGACGCGCTATGCCGACGTCACCATGGTCGACGAGCCGCCGGGCAAACTGCGCGCCGTCGAGATCGATTGCGTGGCGCGCGTGCCGGTATCGCGCTTCGTGCTGGAGTTCGACTACCGCCCGGATCTGTTCAGCGCGGCGCGCAACTGGCCCGAATCGCTGGTGGGCGCGCAGCGCATCACCGCGGTGCGCAACGCCGCCGAGCCGCAGGCCTACCCATGAGCGGACCGCTTTCGCCCCGCCTGCTGCGCGGCGGCATCATCCTGATCGATCCCTCCAGCGGGGCGGTGCAGCGCTTGATTTCGCTGCAGTACAACCCCGAGACGCTGACGCGATCGCTGCAGCCGCAAAGCGTGGATGACGGCGGCGCGGCGGGCGAGCCGCTGCGGCTCAAGGGGCCGCCGGCCGAGACGATCCGGCTGGACGCCGAGCTGGACGCGACCGACCAGCTGGAGTTTCCGGACGAACACCGCGACGCGCGCGACACCGGCATCCACGCGCAACTGGCGGCACTGGAAACCATCGTCTACCCGGACAGCGCCGCGCTCATCCGCAACAACCAGATCGCGAATCTGGGCACGCTGGAGATCGCGCCCACGGTCGCGCCGCTGAGTCTCTTCGTCTGGAGCCGCGAACGCGTGGTGCCCGTGCGCGTGACCGATTTCTCGATCACCGAAGAGGCCTTCGACGCGCGCCTGAACCCGATCCGCGCCAAAGTCTCGCTGGGCCTGCGCGTGCTGCATGTCGGCGACCTGGGCTTCGGCGACAAGGGGGGCCATCTGTACCTGGTGTATCAGCAGCGCAAGGAGCGGCTGGCCGCGCTGGCAGGGCTGGGCGACCTGGGCTCCGTCGGATTGGAGTCCCTGCCATGAGCGTCGAGCGCTTTCCCGCCAACAGCCGCTATCACGGCGTGCCCACGGCTGAAATGCCGGGGCCCGACGGCCGGCCGCTCGTCTACCTGCGCCGCCGCTTCCTGCCGGACCCGGCGGCGCTTACCGCGGTCGGCGAGGTGGCCGTTGCCCCCGGCGACCGGCTGGACCGGCTGGCCGCGGCGGCGCTGGGCGATCCGCTGCAGTACTGGCGTCTGGCGGACGGCAATGACGCGCCGCGCCCGGCCGCGCTGGAGGCGCCCGGCCGCAGCCTGCGCGTGACGCTGCCCGCCGCGCTGGGCGCGCCATTCAATGGCCAATTCGGAGGCGGCGATGCTTAGCGGCGTGCACCTGACGCTGCTGGTGGGGCCCGGCCTGCCCGTGCCCGCGCCGCGGCCCATCATGGACGGCCTGGAGCGCGTCGAGGTGTCGTCGTCGGCCGACGGCCCGGGGGGCTTTCAGCTGTCGTTCACCGTCAGCAACCGCTCGCCGCTGCATACGCTGCTGGTGATCGCGGGCGGCCAGGTGCCGTGGCTGCGGGTCATCCTGATCGCCACGCTGAACGGACTGCCCACCGTGCTGATGGACGGGCTGGTCACGCGCCAGGAAATCACCGACGGCAACGCGCCCGGCCAATCGCGCCTGACCGTCACGGGCGAGGACCTGACGGTGGCGATGGACAAGCAGGACATGAGCGGCCTGCCCTACCCGGCGATGCCGCCACCCGCGCGTGTCGCAGCCATCATCGGCCGCTACGCGCTCTACGGCATGCTGCCGCTCGTCGTGCCGTCGCCGTTCACCGATGTGCCGATCCCCGTCGAACGCATTCCCCTGCATGAAGGCACGGACCTGGCCTACGTGCGCCAGCTGGCCGCGGAAGTCGGCCACGTGTTCTACATCGAACCCGGGCCGCTGCCCGGCGCCAACGTGGCGTACTGGGGCCCCGAGATCCGGCTGGGGCCGGTGCAGCCGGCGCTCAATTTGGGCATGGACGTGCACAGCAACGTCGAGTCACTGTCGTTCTCGGTGAACCAGTCGGACGCCGCGCTGCCCGTCATCTTCATCCAGAACCCCCTGACCAAGTTTCCGATCCCCCTGCCCGTGCCCGACATCAGCCTGGCCAGCCCGCCGCTGGGTCTTTTGCCGCCGCTGGCCAAGGGGCTGACGCTGCTCAAGGACACGGCCAAGCTGTCGCCGGCCGCCGCGCTGGGACGCGGCCTGGCCATGGCCGCCGGCACCACCGCCGACGCGGTCACCGCCGATGGATCGCTGAACGTGCTGCGCTACGGCCACGTGCTCAAGTCGCGCCAGCTTGTGGGCGTGCGCGGCGCGGGCCTGGCGTTCGACGGCCTGTACTACGTCAAGCGGGTGGACAGCACGCTCAAGGCGGGCGAGTTCCGCCAGCAATTCTCGCTGGCCCGCAACGGCCTGATCTCGACCCTGCCTCTGGTGCCGCCATGACAGACCCCCAACGCCACTACGGCAAATTCCGCGGCGTGGTGATCAACAACGTCGATCCCATGCAGATGGGCCGCATCCAGGTGCAGGTGCCCGACGTGCTGGGCCTGGGCGTCTCAAGCTGGGCCATGCCCTGCGTGCCGTTCGCCGGCCAGCAGAGCGGCGTCTTCGTGGTGCCGCAGGTCAGTTCGGGCGTGTGGGTGGAGTTCGAGCAGGGCAAGCCCGACTACCCGATCTGGGTCGGCGGATTCTGGGGCTCGGCCGCCGAAGTGCCCGCGCTGGCGCTGGCGGGGCTGCCGGTGTCGCCCAGCATCGTGCTGCAGACGGGTGGACAGAATACGCTGATGATTTCCGACCTGCCCGGCCCCACGGGCGGCATCCTGCTCAAGACCAAGACCGGCGCGATGATCTCGATCAGCGACGTGGGCATCACGCTGTCCAACGGCCAGGGCGCGACCGTGATGCTTGCCGGTCCGGCCGTCAACATCAACCAGGGCGCCCTGACGGTGACCTGACTTCGAATCACAGGAGGCGCAGCCATGCCCGGACCCTTGCTGCATCTAGGCGCCACCGTGCAGTGTTCGCACGGCGGCCAGGCCGTTCCCCTGTCGCCCAACCCGCGCGTGCTGTTGTCGGGCCAGCCGGCCGTGACCATCCTGTCGACGTATTCGATCGCGGGATGCGCCTTTCCGCCCCCGCCCTCGGGCAATGGCCCCTGCGTCACCGGCATGTGGTTAAGCGGCGCGACACGTGTGCTGATCGGCGGACAGCCGGCCGCGCTGCAGGCCGGCGCGTCGATCTGCACGCCCACCGGCACGCCCATGCTGGCGCTGCAGGCGCAGGCACGCGTCGTGGGCATGTAAGGCGCACCGCCATGGTCATCCTGCGCTTTCCGTTCGAGCCCGACGCGCGCGGCCGCAGCCGCGATGCCGATGACGCCGAGCACGTGCGCGACATGATCGAACAGGTGCTGTTCACGGTGCCCGGCGAACGCGTCAACCGGCCGGACTTCGGCTGCGGTCTGCTGCAACTGGTGTTCGCGCCCAACAGCGACACGCTGGCCGCCGCCGTGCAGATGAGCGTGCAGGGTGCGCTGCAGCAGTGGCTGGGCGAGCGCATCGCGGTGGAGTCCGTCAACGTCGCGCATCGCGATGCCACCCTGCAGGTGGACGTGCAGTACGTGCTGCGCCGGGGCCAGCAACGGCGGCTGGCGCGCTTTACCCGGGACGTGCCATGAACCGCCAGTTCCGCAGCGCCAACCCCCGCCGCCTGCAACTGCTGCGCGCCCAGCAGCCGCCCGGCGACAACGGCATCGCCTTCGTCGAGATCGATGCGGCCGACCAGCGCACGCTGCGCGTGGTGTGCGTGCATCCGGTGTCCGGCATCGGCCGCACCCACGTGCGCATCGAAGGCGGCACGCGCATCCGCGGCATTGCGCTGGCTGCTGACCCGGTGCTGTCGGGCAACGAGATCCGGCTGAGCGTGGACAAGGCCGGCGACTTCTCGTGGTACACGCTGGCGCTGGTGAACCCCGCCGATCCCGACGCGCCCGCGCCGGGCTTTGACCTGTGCCTGTCCACCATCGAGATCAACTTCAAGGCCGGATGCCCGTCGGAATTCGACTGCGCCGATATGCGCGCGTGCGACGCGCCCGCCCCGCCCGAGCCGCTGCTCGATTACCTGGCCAAGGACTACGAAAGCTTCCGGCGGCTGATGCTGGACCGCCTGTCGCAAAGCATGCCCGACTTCACCGAGCGCAATCCCGCGGATTTCACCGTGGCGCTGGTGGAAACGCTGGCCTATGCCGCCGACCACCTGTCGTACGCGCAGGACGCCGCCGCCACCGAGGCGTACCTGGACACCGCGCGCCGCCGAACCTCATTGCGCCGTCATGCGCGCCTCTTGGACTATCCCTTGCATGACGGCTGCAACGCGCGGGTCTTCGTCACTGTCCAAGCCCACGCGGCGGGCGAAGGCAAGGTCATCCCTGCCGGCACGCCGCTATTGACCAGTTCCCCGGAAGCCGCGCTTGCGGCTCCCGTGCGCCGCCGCGACGCGCTGGACGGGCTGCCCGCGCCCGGCATCGAAGTATTCGAGACGCTGCACGACCTGCTGTTGCACACCGCGCACAGCCGCATCTTTCTGCATGACTTCGCCGACCCGGCGTACTGCCTGCCGCGCGGCCAGACGCAGGCGGCGCTGGTGAACGATCCGCCGCTGGCGCTTGCGCCCGGCGACGTGCTGGTGTTCGAAGAGACGATAGACCCGTTGACGGGCCGCAAGGCCGATGCGGACCGCACGCATCGCCACGCCGTGCGCCTGACCGAAACGCGCACCGGCCGCGACGACCTGACCGGCACCGACCTGCTGCTGATCGCCTGGCATCCGGACGATGCGCTGCCGTTCCCGCTGTGCGTGAGCCAGGAGTTCGACGAGGGCGGCGCGCTGGTCAAGCGCGCGGTATCGGTAGCGCGCGGCAACGTGGTCCTCGCCGATCACGGCATGCAGCGCGATTGGACGCCGTTGCTGCCGGATACCGCGACGGCGCGCGATGCGTTTGCCGCGCGGCCCTATCGGCCGCGCCTGCCAGACGCCGGCCTCGCCTGCGCCGAGCCCTACCGGCATGCGCTTGCCGTGGCGGGGCCGCTGCCCGCCAGCGCGGCGCTGGCCCAGGACCCGCGCCGCGCGCTGCCCAGCGGCATGTCGCTGCAGGCCGACGACGCCGATCAGCCCGGCGACGTGCCTGCATCGGCCAGCCCGCCGTGGTCGCCCCAGCGCAGCCTGCTGGCCAGCGCGCGCGACGCGCGCGAATTCGTCGTCGAGATGGAACACGACGGCGCGGCGTGGCTGCGCTTTGGCGACAACCGCTATGGCGCCGCGCCCGCGCCCGGCGAACGCCTGCTGGCGCGTTATCGGCTGGGCGGCGGTCCGCAAGGCAACGTGGGCGCGGAAGCCATCGGCGCGCTGGTCACCGACGATCCGGACCTGATGCTGGGCGTGGCGCGCGTGCGCAATCCCCTGCCCGCGCAGGGCGGCGCGGCGCCGGAGCCGGCCGATGCGATCAATCTCAACGCGCCCGAGGCCTTCCGGGTGCAGGAGCGCGCGGTCACCGCCGACGACTATGCGCGGCTGGCGCAGCGCCATCCGCAGGTGCAGCGCGCGGCGGCCCGCCTGCGTTGGACGGGCAGCTGGCACACCGTCTTCCTGACCGTGGACCGGCGCGGCGGGCTGGCCGTCGATGCGCCGTTTCGCGCCGCGCTGCGCGCCTTCATGGAACGCTTCCGGCTGGCCGGCCAGGACCTGGAGTTTTCGGACCCGGTGCATGTGCCGCTGGACATCCTGGTGCGCGTCTGCGCCGCGCCCGGCCACTTCGCCGCGGACGTCAAGGCGGCGCTGCGCGATGCTTTCACCGCGGGCCTGGACCGCGCGGGCCGGCCGGGCTTCTTTCATCCCGACCGATACACCTTCGGCACGCCGCTGGCGCTGTCGGCGCTGATGCGCGCCGTCATGGCCGTGCCGGGCGTGGCGTCGGCGCGGGCAGAACGCTTTCAGCGCTGGGGCCGCGACCCGGCGGGCGAACTGGACACTGGCCGTCTGCTGGCCGCGCCGCTGGAAGTGCTGCGCGCCGACGGCGATCCGAATTTCCCGGAGAACGGCCGCATCGACTTCATCGTGGAGGGCGGATCATGACGACTCGCGACGACTGCGGCTGCTGCGCCGGGCAGCCCGCGCTCACGCCGTCGGACCTGGCCAATCCGCCCGGCCAGCCCGCCTTGCGCCTGCGCATCGGCACGCATGGCCGCTTTCTTGCCAGCCTGACGGCGGACCTGGCGCGCTCGCCGGCCCTGGCGGCGCTGACGACGCGCGACCGCGATGACCCCGTCATTGCCCTGTTCGACGCCTGGGCGGCGGTGCTGGACGTGCTGGCGTTCTATCAGGAGCGGATCGGCAACGAGGGCTACCTGCGGACCGCGACCGAGCGCCGGTCGGTGCAGTCGCTGGCGCGGGCCATCGGCTACGAACTGCGGCCAGGCGTGGCGGCGACGACGTGGCTGGCGTTCTCGCTGGAAACCGCGCCGGGCGCGCCCCCGCGCGCCCGCATCGAGCCCTGGACACGCGCGCAAAGCGTGCCCGCGCAGGACGAACGCGCGCAGACCTTCGAAACCCTGCAGGCCGTCGAGGCGCGCGCCGCCTGGAACGCGCTGGAACTGGCGTGGCTGGAACCGGCGCCCCCGCGCTTTGGCGCGCGCACGCTGTGCCTGGCCGGCGCGGCCACGCGCCTGAAGGCCGGCGACGCCGTGCTCGTCGTCGGCGACGAGCGCGCGCGCGATCCGGGCAACGAGAATTGGGACTTCCGCCGCCTGACACAGGTCCGCGAATACGTGCCCGGTCCCGGTGAAGACGGCGCGCCCGCCTATACGCTGATCTCGCTGGAGCGGGGCCTGGGCAGCGCCGCGCCGCACGTGCAGCCCGCGGGGCGCAACCCGCGCTGCTTCGCGCTGCGCGCGCAGGCCCGCCTGTTCGGCTACAACGCGCCCGATTGGCGCGCCATGCCCGCCACGCTGCGCGCGGCTTACCTGGGCATGCCCGACGACGCCAAGCCGTCATTCAGCCAGTTTCCGCAGTGGCCGGGCTATACGCTGGCCGAGGTGTCCGATCCGCCCGGCGCCAGCGGCCCCGGCGCCGGGCTGTACGGCGAGTATTACCGTGGCCGCACCTTCAGCCAGCGCGTGATGACCCGCACCGATCCGCAACTGGATTTTCATTGGGCCGCGGGCGGCCCCGGCGACGGCGTGCCCGCGGACAACTTCTGCGTGCGCTGGACGGGCTGGGTGCGCGCCCCGGACAGCGGCAGCTACACCTTTCACGTCACGGCCGACGATGGCGTGCGGCTG
Organism: Achromobacter mucicolens; assembly: GCF_029866465.1. Taxonomy (NCBI): domain Bacteria; kingdom Pseudomonadati; phylum Pseudomonadota; class Betaproteobacteria; order Burkholderiales; family Alcaligenaceae; genus Achromobacter; species Achromobacter mucicolens. Next base: position 4,494,953 of record NZ_CP123364.1, read on the forward strand.
TGGGTGGACGGCAACCTGCTCATCGACCAGTGGCGCGAACAATCTCCCACCGAATACAGCGCCAGCGCGCGGCTCGCGGCGGGGCGCAAGCACGACATCCGCATCGAATACTACGAGGCGGGCGGCGACGCCACGTTTGTGCTGGCGTGGTCCGGACCGGGCCTGGCGCGCCAGACGATTCCCGCGGCCAGCCTGTACCCGGGCGACGTGCACGGCGTGCACCTGGACGCCTCCTATCCCAAATGGGTGGCCGGCGGCTGGACCGTGCTGTCGATGCCGGGCTATGAAGAGCTGTACCGCATTGCCGACGCGGGCCCCGACGCGCGCACGGGCTTTGCGCTGGCGGGACCGACCACGCGCCTCACGCTGCGGGGCGAGCGCGTGCGCGAGCAGTTCAACGACGCCCTGCGCGAGACCACGGCCTACGGCGAATCCGACCCGCTGGACTGGGGCGTGCGCCCGGCCTCCGGGCTGACGCAAGGCCACACGCTGGTGCTGGCGTCGTATGAGCCCGACCTGCCGCAAGACCGCATGCTGGCGGTGTCGGGCCTGATCCTGACCGACACCGATGCCGCCAACGTTGCGCCGCGCGAGCGGCTGCTGCGCGGCGACGCCGTGGCCAACGTGCGCGTGGCGCGCGACCGCGCAAGCGCCGACCTGGAATTCGAGGATGGCGCGCGCGCCACCGTCACGCTGGCCGACGCCAGCGACATCGTGCGCATCCAACGCAACGACAGCGCTGGCGGCCGCACGACGCTCGTGCTGGACGCCGACCTGGCGCACGCCTATCTGCCCGCCACGGTGCGCATCAACGCCAACGTCGCGCCCGCCAGCCACGGCGACAGCCGCCAGATGCGCATCCAGCCGGAGGTGCTGGGCAGCGGCGCCGGCAACCGCGCCTTCCAGCGCTTCACGCTGCAGCAAGAGCCCTTGACGTTCGTGCCCGCGCCCACCGCCAGCGGCGCGGCGAGCAGCCTGGAAGTCCGCGTGGACGGCCTGCTGTGGGACGAGGCGCCGCGCATCACCGCGCTGGCGCCGGACGACCGCGAGTATCTGCTGCGGGTGGACGACAGCGGCGGGGCCACCGTGCAGTTCGGCGACGGCCTGCATGGCGCGCGTCTGCCGTCCGGATCGGGCAACGTCCAGGCGCGTTATCGCGTGGGCCTGGGCCGCGAAGGCAATGTCGCGCGCGGCCAGCTGAGCGTGCTGCTCACGCGCGCGCCCGGCGTCAAGGCGGTCGTCAATCCCGCGCCCGCGACCGGCGGCGTGGACCCCGAAGCGGGCGACGCCGCCCGCCGCAATGCGCCGCTGCGGGTACGCACGCTGGACCGCATCGTGTCGCTGCGCGACTTCGAGGATTTCGCCGCCGCCTTTACCGGTATCGGCAAGGCGCAGGCGGTATGGCAGTGGGACGGCGAGCAACGGCTCGTGCACCTGACCGTCGCGGGCGAAGATGGCGCCGCGCTGGATCCGGCCGGCGCGTTGTATCGCAACCTGCTCGCGGCCATCGACGCGGCGCGCCCGCCCTACCAGCCGCTGAAGGTGGCGCCGTGCCGCTACCTGGACTTCGGCCTGCGGGCGGGCCTGGGCATCGATCCGCGCTTTGAAGCGGCGACCGTCTTGGTCGCTGCCCGCGCGCGCGTCCTGGACGCCTTCGGCTTTGCCGCGCGGGCGTTTGGTCAGCCGGTGCATGGCGCCGAGGTGCTTGCCGTCTTGCAGGACGTGCCGGGCGTCGCGTGGGTCGATCTGGACGCACTGGTGCTCAACGCCGGCCTGGACGGCGCGGGCGCGCGGCGCAGCAACGGTCCGGACGCCCTGCTACCGGCGCGCACCGCGCGTTGGCAACAGGGCGCCCTGCAGCCTGCCGAACTGCTGCGCCCGGATCCCGCCAGCATCGACTTGTCGGAGCGCACATGAACACCCGCCTGGATGCCGATGCCCTGATGGCCCTCTTGCCGGCGTTCTACCGCGAACGCGACGCCGCCGCCGGCGGGCCGCTGCGCGCGCTGCTGGACGTGCTGGCGCGCCAGGGCGCGCTGGTGGATGCCGACGTGGACCGGCTCTACGACAACTGGTTCATCGAAACCTGCGAGGACTGGGTGGTGCCATATCTGGGCGACCTGCTCGGCGTGCGCGCGCTGTATCCCGTGGGCGCCGCCTTTTCGCCGCGGGCGCTGGTGGCCAACACGCTGCGGCTGCGCCGCCGCAAAGGCACGGCGCTGGTGCTGGAAGAACTGGCGGCCAACGCCACCGGCTGGCCAAGCCGCGTGTCCGAGAGCTTCGAGCGCGTCGCCACCACGCAGCACGTCAATCACCCGCGCGCGCACGCGCTGCGCACGCCCGACCTGCGCAATTCGCGCGCGATGGAACGCGTGGACGGCCCCTTCGGCGCCGAGCTGCACACCGCCCACGTGCGCGCGCTGCCGGCCGGACGCTACAACCTGCCCAATGTCGCGCTCTTTCTGTGGCGGTTGCAGTCGTACACCGTGCAGCGCGGCGATGCGGCGCGCGCCACCACGCACGACGGCTTCTACACCATCGATCCGCTGGGCCGCGACCAGCCCCTTTTCAACCGGCCGCGCACCGAGACCGACATCGACCACCTGGCCGAGCCGATCAACGTGCCCGAACCGCTGTCCTGGCGCGATCTGCATGCGGAACTGCAAGCGCGCCGCCAGGCCCTGACCGATGGCGACGCGCCCCCGCAAGGCTGGTTTGCCGACAGCGCCGCTGGCCCCGTCGTGCAGGTGTGGCTGGACGGCCAGCCGGTTCCCGCCGAGCATCTGGTGATCTGCAATCTTGCGCCCATTCCCGGCGTCGCGCCCGAAGCATGGCGCCGGCCCGACGCCGCCCTGCTCGTCAAGGCGCGCAAGCCCGGGCGGCCGGACCGCAGCTTTCCCGGCGCGGGCGGCGTGCTGGTGGGCCTGGATCCGCACCGCGGTCGGCTGGCCCTGCCGCCGGGCGTCACCGCGCAATCGGTGCAGGTGCGCTATGCCTACGGCTTTCCCGGCGACATCGGCGCGGGCCCCTACGCCCGCAGCACGACCGATGGCGATGACGCGGATGATGACGCGGCTGGCACGTTCGACAACGCGTTCTACACCCTCCTGCGCGTGCCCTCGGCGGCCACGCCCACGCTGACGGCGGCGCTGGCCGCGGTGCTGGCGGGCCAGCGCGTGCGCATCGTGATCGACCACGACGGCACCGAGACCATTGCCCCGGATCTCGTGCTGCCCGACACGCGGTTGTCGATCGAGGCCGCGCCGCTGCGCCGTCCCGTGCTGCAAGGCGATTGGCGCGTGCGCGGCAACGCCAGCACCCGCATCCGGCTCGACGGGCTGCTTCTGGATGGCCGACTGCGGCTGGAAGGCGCGCTGCGCGCCGTTGCGCTGCGTCACTGCACGCTGGTGCCGGCGCGCGGCGGCGTGCGTCACACGGGCGCCGCGCCCGAACTGGAACTGCGGTTGACGCGCTGCATCTGCGGGCCCGTGCGCTGCGCATCGCCGCTTGCGTCGGTGGAGATCGACGCAAGCCTCATCGATGCGCAAGACAGCGCCGCGGCCGCGGTCGACGTGGACGACAGCGCCCTGCGCATCCTGGCCAGCACGCTGTTCGGGCGCGTGGCCGCCGGACGGCTGGACGCGTCCAACACGTTGTTCGGCGGCACGCTTGCCATCAACCGCCGGCAAGAGGGCTGCGTGCGCTATTGCCACGTGCCCATGCCGTCCGTCACGCCGCGCCGCTACCGCTGCCAGCCCGATCTGGCCATGCAAGACCTGACCGGCGCGGCCGCCAAGCGGGCGGCCGCGCGTGTCGCCCCGTCGTTCACCGCCACCACGTTCGGCTCACCGTCGTATGGCCAACTGGCCCGCAGTTGCGCAGCCGAGATCCGCGAGGGCGCGGACAACGGCGCCGAGATGGGCGCCTGGAATTTCCTGCTGCAGGCCCAGCGCGAAGCCAATCTGCGGCAGGCGCTGGACGAGTATCTGCGCTTCGGCCTCGAAGCGGGATTGATCCCTGTGAACTGAGCCCTCTGTCTTCGGGAACAACATCATGAAAGCCGATCTCAGCCGCCTCACCTTCGACCCCGCCCGGCGCTACCGGGCCGTCCGCATGCAGCAGGGCCGCGTGCAGATGGATTCGGACTGGAATGAGCAGCAGGACATCCTGAACCGGCGCATCGAAACCGAAACGGCGGACACCATCGGCCACGTCGGCGTGCCGCTGGCCGCGCCCGGCTTCGCGCTGGCGCCTGCCGGCAAGGACCTGTCGCTGTCAGCAGGCCGCCTGTATCTGGACGGCCTGCTTTGCGAGAACCCGCAGCCTGCCACCGTGGCCAAGCAGTCCGACATGCCCCCGACGGCGTCGCCCGTGCTGCCCGCCGGCGCGTCCGTCCTGCCGCTGCCGCCCCCCGCGCTGACACCCGCCGACATCGATGGCATCGTCGTCTTCGGCTCGGGCGGCCAGACCGCCCCGCCGCCCGAAGGCCTGTACCTGGCCTATCTGGAAGCGTGGCAGCGCCACCTGTGCACGCTGGACCTGCCGGCCGGCGACACCAGCATGCGCGAAGTCGCGCTGGGCGGCCCCGACACCGCCACCCGAGAAAAGACGGTATGGCAGGTCAAGCTGATGCAGGTGGGCGCACCGGACGCGGCCCTGACCTGCCTGTCCGCGCTGCCCGCGTGGGACGCCCTGACCGCCGCGCCCGATGCCCGCATGGCGGCGCGCGCCGAGGCCAGCGTGCCGCCCAAGACGCCCTGCCAGCTGCCGCCCGACGCCGGCTACCGCCTGCTGGAAAACCATCTGTACCGCATCGAGATCCACCAGGACGGCGCGGGCGCGGGCAAGGCGCGCTACAAGTGGTCCCGCGAGAACGGCAGCATCCTGTCGCGCGTCGTGCGCTGGCTGGACGATCCCGTGGCCAACGAGTTCGAAGTCGCCAGCATCGGCCGCGACGACGTACTGGCCATCACCGCGGGCTGCTGGGTGGAGTTTCTGGACGACACGCACGAACTGCTGGGACAGCCGGGACCGCTGGCGCAGGTCGTGCGCACCGACGGCAACACGGTCACGATCGATCCGGCCAGCCTGATCGGCCACGCGCTGGACGCCGCCCGCTTTCCGGCCAACCCGCGCGTACGCCGCTGGGACGGCGTTGCGGAAATCACGCCCGCGCCCATCAACAGCGCCAACGCCGGCTGGGTGGAACTGGAACAGGACGGCATTGAGATCAAGTTTTCGCCCGGACGCCTGCGCGTGGGCGACTATTGGCTCATTCCCGCGCGCACGGCCACCGCGTCGATCGAATGGCCGCAACTGCCCGACGGCAAGCCCGCCTTCAACGCGCCCGCGGGCGTGCTGCGCGCGTTCGCACGATTGGCGCTGCTGCGTTGGCAGGCCGGCGCGTGGACCGCCGTCAGCGACTGCCGCCCGCTCTTTCCCGCGTTGACGGAACTGACGCAGCTTTACTACGCGGGCGGCGACGGCCAGAGCGTCAAGCCCAACCCCGCGATGACGCCGGACGTGGTGGCGTTGCCGTCGGAACTGCGCGCGGGCGTGGCCAATGGCAGCCTGCCGGTGGCGGGCGCCGTCGTGCGCTTTACCGTGGACGCTGGCCGGCTGCCGAATGGCGCCGCCACCCAGGACGTGACGACGGGCGCCGACGGCATCGCGTCGATTGCCTGGTCGCTTGCGTGCGACGCCGCCCGTCCCGTGCAACGCGCCACCGCGCAATTGCTGCGGGCGGGCCAACCCGCGCCCGACCACTATCTGCCGCTGCGCTACACCGCCACCCTCGCCCTCGCCGCCGAGGTCGCCTACGACCCGAGCCATTGCGCGGACCTGCTCGCGGAACAGGCCTACTCGGTGCAGGAGGCGCTGGACGCGCTGTGCCGGCGCACGCATGGCGGCGGCTGCTGCCTGACCGTGGGCCCGGCGGGCGATTTTCCAACGCTGGACAAGGCGCTGCGCACGCTCATCGGCCAGGACCGCCTGGATATCTGCCTGTGCCTGACGCCGGGCGAGCACAAGCTGGACGACGACCTCATCATCAAGGGGCCGCGTGTGCGCCTGATGCTGCATGGCTGCGGACCGGCCAGCCGGCTGATGCTGGACGAGCGCCTCTTCAGCCTGGACGGCTTTGCCAGCGTGTCCGTGGCCGACCTCGCGATCGCGCGCCGCGGACAGCCCGGCGCCATCGCCTTCAACCAATGCGCCGACCTGCGGCTTTCGCGCGTCGATTGCACGGGTCCGGCTGGCCCCGGCAACAGCCTGGTGCGCGTCGACGGCAGCCGGCGCGTGCACATCGAGGCATGCCGCCTGTATGCCGCCGGCCGCGGCGCCGCCGAACGGCTTGATCAGCTATTCACTCGCGCCCCCACGCTGGCCGCGCTGAAGCGGGCGCTGGCGCCCGATGCGCTGCTGGACGATGACGACAATCGCGCCGCCCTGGCGCTGTCGCGCCAGCCCATGGACGCGCGCAAGGCGATGACCGCCGAGATCGCGGCCTTGCTACGCGCGGGCACGGCCGGCAATGCGCTGACGATGACGCCGCGCGTCCAGGCGGCGTTGACCACGCTGGCCACGCAGGTCGGCCGCGAGACGCCGGTGGCCAAGCGCCTGCGCCCGGCCATCGCCGCGCTGGCCGCCGCGCTGCTGGCCGATCCGCTGTCGTGCGCGCTGGCGCTGCTGGACAACGATGCCGACACCACCGTGCGCGACAACCGCCTGCGCGGCGGCATTGCGCTCTTTGCGGAATCAGGGGATTTTCCGGAATTGACGACGGACCAATTGAAGCTGCTGGGCGGCGGCATCCGCACCGGCAAGATGGTGCCCGAAGGCGATGGCACGCTGACCCTGCAAAGCAATCACCTGCCCAGCATGCGGCTGGGTGCCGAAGCCGCGCGCGCCATGCTCACCATCATCCAGACCGGCGGCGAGTTTGCCGCGTGGCGCTGCCTGCGCGCCGCCGACAACGCGCTGGAGGCCTACAGCCACTTTCCGGCGTTCGACGCGGCGGTGACGGGCAACAACCTCCTGACCAACGGCGACGCGGGCGCGCTTATCGCCACGCAGGCCAAGGTGATCGGCAACTTCGCCCACAACGATTTCCGGTTGTTCGTGTCAGGCGCCAATCCGGAGAGCCTGGCGAACGGCGGGTTGAACGTGGTGACGGTGTGAGCGTGGACCGAGGCGTCGTCACCACTGCATCGACGCGCCGACCCCGGCCGTGGGCCCGCCCGAGGCAATGCCCACGCCGGCCTTGACCTTGACGCGGTCATTGACGCGCGCCGATGCGCCGACCGCGACGGCCTGGTAGCCGCGATACGTGGCCGCGCCGATGCCGAGCGCGAACCGCTTGCCGGGGTCGACTTCCGGCACCATGGTCAGCGCCGTCGTGGCGGCGATGCCCGAGTAAGCATTGCGCGCCACTTCGTCAATGGCGCGGTTGGTCTGGTCGATGCGGTTGTCCAGCCGGGCCAGGCCTTCGCGGTTGCGCTGCACGCCGGTGTCCAGCGAACCCAGCGCGTCGCCGACGTTGTAATACGTCTGGCCGTCAAGCTGATACGACGGACCGGTAACGGCGCCGGTGGCAGCATCGATATGCGCGCCGCCACCCAGGCTGGCCACGACGGGATTGAGTTGTCCCACATTCACGGCATCGGTGACTTGCGTACCCGCGGCGACGTGGGTGACCTGCCGTTCGGCGCCTTGCGCCCCCATGGACACCGTGTTTGCGCGGTCGGCCACCGAGCCCGCGCCCAGCGCGACGCTATTTGCCGCGGTGGCCGAGGCGTTGGCGCCGATTGCCACGCCGTTGGACGCGGTGACGGTGGCGTTGGCGCCGACCGCTGCGCCCAATGTGCCCGCGCCGACCACGGCGTCGTCGCTGCCATCGTTGGCGCCATCCGCCCGCACGTAGGCGTTGGCGGCATTGAGCTGACCGACCTGTTGGGAAATTGCGTAGAGCTGGCTGCCGTTCACGGCGTCGGTGCTGGTTGCCGAGATGACGCCATTGGCCACGCCCGTGACGGTGCGCGAGCCGTCCGTGCCAGCCATGTCGATCACATTGCCGCCCTTGCTGGCGGCCACGGTGATGGCGCCGCTGACCGGGTCCTGCCGGACCAGGCCGACCTCGCCGTTGTTGAGGCTGGTGGTCAGCGTGTTCAGCGTGGCCGTGTTCTGCGCGACCGCTGTGCCCAACGTCGTGATGGTCGCGCTATTGGACTGCACTTGCAGATTGGTCGCGTACAGCTGCGAGCCATTCACGGCGTCAAGGCTGGTGGAAGACAACACGCCCGCGCCCACCTGGGTGATCCGGTTTCCGTTCATGTTGACGGTGTTCAGCATGGAGATGCCGTTCTCGCCCTTCAATTCCAGGGTGCCATTGTCGTACCCGGTAATCCTGGCCGTCGATCCGGCGAAGCCTGCCCCGGTGCCGAGGGTATGACTGTTGTTCAGGGAGAACGCCTCGCCGAGATTGCTACAGAACAGGCTGGTTGCGGGGCTTTGATGCGCATTTACGGTGATCCCGGCCGCGGTGACGGGATTGCACAGCTGCAACTCCCCATCCGCGCGGACGGCCGGCGCCCAAACCAGGCTGACGGTGCCGGCCAGCAGTAGCGCTACCGCAGATAGGGTGAGACGCCTGCCGCTTCTGTGGCAGCGTCGACGGTGCAAACGGGCGGCGTGCTGCACGCCCCCCAGAATGATGTGGGTTTCTTTGAAGGCGATGGAGAGATCGAGGTTCATGGCGTATATCCCGCGCAATCGCGCAGTCGTTATGAAATATTCAACGCAAGGAAATCCACCTAACTCATTGAGAGATAAGCGAATTTTCTTTCAATCTACCGACCCACCGAAACCCGAACCATCGAAGTTTTCTTATATTGAGATACAGCATTACGACAAATATCAATAATCCCCAAAGCCGTCGCATTCCCATATACGAAATGCAGATAGCGCCGCGTCAGAGCGCCGCAATAACCCGACATGCAAATGACAGGTTCGGCCCTCTACAATGCCGCTGTTGCATCGCAGCATTCCGCCATTCCTCTTCTGTAGTCTCCATGTCCCATACCGTTTCCGCGCAGCACCGGCCCGCCCTGGTGCTGCTGGCGCTTGCCATTGGCAGTTTCGCGATCGGCACCACCGAATTCGCGACGATGAGCCTGCTTCCGTATTTCTCGCAGTCGCTGGGCATCGATGCCCCCACCGCCGGCCACGTGATCAGCGCCTACGCGCTGGGCGTGGTGGTCGGCGCGCCGATCCTTGCGGTGCTGGGCGCGCGCATGCCGCGCCGCCGGTTGCTGATCGCCCTGATGGGCCTCTTTGCCATCGGCAACGGCCTGAGCGCCATCGCGCCCAACTATCACTGGATGCTGGTCTTCCGCTTTCTGAGCGGCCTGCCGCACGGCGCCTACTTCGGCATCGCCTCGCTGGTGGCCAGTTCCATGGTGCCGGCCAACCGCCGCACCGTGGCCGTGGGCCGCGTGTTCCTGGGCCTGACGGTGGCCACCATCATCGGCGTGCCGATGGCCAACTGGCTGGGCCAGGTCATCGGCTGGCGCTGGAGCTTCGGCCTGGTGTCGCTGCTGGCGGTGCTGACCATGCTGAGCGTGCGCGCGTACGCCCCGGACACGGCCGCCGATCCGCACGCCAGCCCGCTGCGCGAACTGAGCGCGCTGGGCCGCGGCCAGGTCTGGATCACGCTGGCGATTGGCGCCGTCGGATTCGGCGGTCTGTTTTCCATCTACACCTACCTCGCGGACACGCTGACCGCCGTCACCCAGGTGTCGCCCGCGACCGTGCCGCTGGTGCTGAGCGCCTTCGGCGTCGGCCTGACCGTGGGCAACATGGTCGTGCCGGTCTTTGCCGATCGCGCCGTCATGCGCACGGCCGGCCTGCTGCTCTTGTGGTCGGCCGTGGTGCTGGCCCTCTTTCCGCTGATGGCCCACAACGTCTGGCTGATCACGCTGAACGTGTTCCTGGTGGGGGTCGGTGGCGCGCTGGGCACCGTGCTTCAGACACGCCTAATGGACGTCTCGGGCGACGCCCAGGGGCTGGCCGCCGCGCTCAACCATTCGGCCTTCAACACCGCCAACGCGCTGGGCCCGTTCCTGGGCGGCCTTGCCATCGCGGCCGGGTTCGGCTGGACCTCCACCGGCTGGGTGGGCAGCCTGCTTGCCATAGCCAGCATGCCGCTGTGGCTATGGGCCGTGATGCTGGAACGCCGGGCGCGCACCGCGCGGGCGGACAAGCTGGTCGTCAGCACTGAATCGGCCCGCTGAACAAATTGGGGGACACGGAAGGTGTCTGACACCCAACGAGAACGACGTCATCCTGCAACGTCGTCTCAAGGGTGTCAGACACCTTCCTAAAACGTCCCCCATTTGGCCTGTCACAAACCGTCGGCCCCGCGCCACACCGGGCAAGCGCCTATTGCAGCCCGCGTTCACGTCGCAGCTATACTTTCCGCACTCTTTACCACTTCAAGACGCGCTGCACCTACCGACATGCAGCGCTTTTTTTATGCCCGCTTTGACTGCCTTGCTGCGCCCGCTGTGCCAGGTGCTCTGCTGCCTGGCCGTAGCCCTCCTTTCCAACCAGGCCTGGGCCGCTCCCCCGACGCTAGCCCAGTGCCACGGGATCAAGGACCTGGCCTTCGTCGCCCATCTGGATGACGACCTGCTTTTCATGAACCCGGACGTCGCCTCCAACATCGAGGCGGGCGGCTGCGTGCGCGTCGTCTATCTGACCGCCAGCGACGCGGGCGAAGGCGAAGGCTACATGCTGGGCCGCGAGCGCGGCGTGCGCGCCGCCTACGCCTACATGGCGCGCGAACCCGACGCCTGGAAGGAAGACACCGGCATCGTCGCGGGCCGCCAGATCGCGCGCTTCACGCTGCAGGGCAATCCGCGCGTGCAGCTCTGGCACATGCGGCTGAAAGACCCGTGGCTGGGCAAGGGCTGGGGCAGCCTGACGCCGCTGAGCCGCACCGAATCCGAACCCGGCCAGAACGTGGACACACTGGGACCGCACGCCGAGGTCTATACCCGCGAACAACTCGTCGACACGCTGGCCGAGATGATCCGCCAGTACGGCCCCACCACGGTGCGCCACCTGGACGACACGATCAGCGTGCCCTACACCCAGCTGTGCTGGCGCTGCGCCGGCCACGGCCACCCCGACCACATCGCCAGCGCGAGGCTCGCCCGCGAAGCCATGGTGCGCGCGCCCGGCAACTACGCCGAGACGGGATACATCGATTACCCCAGCCAGGAACGCGCCACCAATCTTGCCGACGCGGAAATCGCCAGCAAGTCCGTGATCTTTCAGCACTACGCCTGGAACGACTACCACTATTGCGCCGGCCCCACCGGCTGCAAGGAACCGGCCGGCCCCGCCGCCGCGTGGGTCCAGCGCGCCTACTACGTGTCGCGTCAGGACGTCGCGCCGCAGGTGTACCCGGACGGGCGCGGCGGACTCGTCGTGTTCGCCGCCGGCGAAACCAATGCGGCCGTCAACAGCTGGGATTCGGCCGAAAAGCGCTGGCACACGCTGGGCGGACGCACCACCGGCCCCGTGGTCTCGTTTGCCCATGCCGACGGCACCGCCGGCCTGATGGCGCGCGATCCGCTGGGCGGCGTATGGGCCAACAAGCAGCGCCATGACGGCACGTGGCAGGGCTGGCAGGCGCTGGGCGGTTTGCGCGTCACGCAGATCCCGGCGGTGGCGCCCCGTGGCGAAGCCGCCGCCGTCGCGCTGGGCTACGACGGGCTGCTGCACTGGATCACCCCGTCCGGCATCGACGGCAGCTGGAGCACGTGGCAGGCGCTTCCGCCACTAGAGGGCGTCACCGGTTCACCGGCCGCCGCGCGCGGCGCCGACGGGCGCTATGTCGTCTTCGCCATTGCCGCCAAGGGCGAGCTTTTCTATACCCGCCAGTTGCCAGCCGCCAAGAGCCACCGGTCGGAATGGCAAGGCTGGCGCCGCGTGGCCGCGCCGCAAGCCGCGGGCGGCCTGGCTGCCATCCGCAACCATGAAAACCGGGTCGAGCTTTATTTCCGGCAGCGCGCCAACAACCACCTGACCAAACTGGTGGAAGCGGGCGACACCACCGACCTGGACATGGACTGGAGCGCGCCGGCGGACCTGGGCGTGCCCTTCATCGGCCGACCGGCCATCCAGGCCGACACCGCCGGCAACGTCGTGCTTGCCATCCTGGAGCGCTCGGGGGGACACCTCTGGCTGCTCGAACACGGCAAGCTCGCCAAGATGGATGCCGAAGCGGCATCGCCGCCCGCCATCAGCCTCATCGACGGCGCGCTGTATGTGGTCGCCCGCGCCGCCGGCGCGCCGCAGCGCTACGAGGTGCTCTCGCGCCGCGGCGGCACGTGGTCCGCCAGCCTGACGCTGGACGGCGTGCCCGCCACCGGCGGCGGCCCGTTCGCGTCCGTGGCGGCACGGCCGGCCGACCTGCCCAACCTGGGCGCGGCCAGTGCCGGCAAGGCCGTGGTCGTGCGCCCGTCCGCGTCGGAACCGGATGCGCTGACGGTCGAGCGCATGCCCGCACAAACGTCACGCGTGGCCACGCCAACACGCGTGCAGTGACAAGGCGGGCGCGACCCGCAGGCACGCCGCTTGCTGCCCTCCGGGCGTTACAACCCGGAGGACCCAACCATGTCAGACGACCTGAGCAAGCGCGGCCCGCAGGACCGCTCCCGGATAAACGTGAACGAGCCGCACGAGCTGCGCTATTGGACCCAGGCGCTTGGCGTCACCGAGGCCCAACTGCGCGAGGCGGTCAAGGCCGTGGGACCGTCGGCTACCGCGGTGCGCGAACATCTCGGTAAATAGCCGGACCCGGGGCCCGTGCTCGGGCCCCGGCACGCCGTGATTGGCACACGCGGCCCATCCGGCCAGATGCCGCGCGGGACATAGCCGCTCAAGCGGCCATCTTTCCGCACATGTCGGCGCATTCTCGGCACGTGCGCGCACAGTCGGCCATGCCGTCCATGCCCTCGCAACTGGCCGCGCAGTCATCGCAAATTGCGGCGCAGGCGCCGCACACCACCTTGTGGTTTTCAACGCCCACCAGCATCGCGTGCGCTGCGGTGCGGCAGATCTCGCTGCACCCAATCATCAGCCTGAAGTGGTGAGGCTCGACGTGCTCGCCGCCGGCCTCCAGGCAATGGCTCATGGCGGTCTTCACGCACATGCGATAGCAGGCCAGGCAACTATCGATGCAGCGTTCCATGTCGTTCATTTGGGCAGTCATGTCGGCTCCTTGCGTGGTGGCAATGCTTGCGGGTCAGCACACGGCGTTCCCGCAAGGGCGCACATCCAGGGGGCCGGCAGCGTTCCCGCCTATTACCCGGCCTTCCGTTGCGATTTGCGCGCCAGGAACGGCGCCATGTAGCGGCGAGGCTCATCGGTGGTGAACGCCTCGCCGAAGGCCTCCACGCTGCGGTCCAGACCGGCCTGGATCGAGGACCCGGTCCAATAGCGCAGCAAGGCCTTCTGCGAGCGCACCGCGGCCGGCCCGCTGGCCGCGATCGCCGCCACGGTGCGTTCGACCAGCGCGTCCAGCTCGCCGGCCTCGCACAGAAATTCCAGAAAGCCCCAGTCCCGCGCCTGCGCGGCGTCCACCGTCTCGCCGGTCAGCAGCAGCCAGTTGGTCGGACCCTGACCGATGAGCGCGGGCAGCAGCACCGCATGGATCACCGACGGAATGCCGACGCGCACCTCGGGCATGCCGAACACGCCGTCCGCCGAACCCAGGCGGATGTCGCAGGCGGCCGCCAGCTCCATGCCGGCGCCCAGGCAAAAACCCGGCAACCGTGCGATGGTCGGCACCGGGATATCCGCCACGGCGTCGCACAGGTCACGCAGCCGCGTGATGAACGCGCGCGCGGTCGGCGGGTCCAGCTCGGCCATCTCATGGATGTTGGCCCCGCCCACGAAGGCCCGGTCGCCCGTGCCGCGGATGACCACCGCGCGCGCGTCGTCCTGCGCGGCGATCCAGCGCGCGGCCTCGGTCAGGCCACGCGTGACGGCCGAGGCCAGGATGTTCAGGCTCTTCGCGTCGTGGATCTGCAGGGTGTAGACGCCGCGCGAATCGCGCGTCACGCGGGCGTGGGGGAACGTGGGGATGGGCGCAGTCATGAAGTCTCCGGCTAGAAATGTTTGCCGTCGATGCTACCGGCGGCTTTTGATGACAATAAACCTCTCGTACACTTGCCGCATGCTACGCATCGACAACCTCAGCAAGCGCTACGGCGACCATATCGTGTTCCAGGGCCTCTCGCACGCCTTCGCGCCGGGCTGCGTGGCGCTCTGCGAAGAAGACAGCACCGGAAAATCCAGCTTGCTCGCCATCATTGCCGGCGCGCTGGCGCCCGATAGCGGCGACGTCCTTATCGACGGGCACTCGCTGCGCGATGCGCCGCTTGCGGCGCAGTCCCGTCTGGCCTATGTGCCGGACAACTGCATGGCATTTCCCGAGCAGACGGGCCGCGGCCTGCTGCAGCAGGTGGCGGCAGCCAAGCACGTTGCGCTGGACGACGCCGTGCTGGACCTGGCCCATCGGCTGGGATTGGAGCCGCATCTGGACAAGCGTTTCGAGCAGATGTCCACGGGCACGCGGCGCAAGGTCTACCTGACGGCCGCCGCGCTGGGTGACCCGGCGGTTGTCGTGGCCGACGGTCCCAGCAACGGGCTGGATGCCCAGGCGCGCGGCGTGTTGGCCGACGTCTTCAAAACCTGGGCGCAGACGCGCGTCGTGCTGTTCGCCAGCCATGACCCCGAACTGGTGCAGGCGTGCGGCGCCCGCACCGTCAACGTGGCCGACCTGCGCTGAGCAACCGGTTGCCCGGCGCTGCCGTCAAAAGCGGATGGTCACCCCCGCAATTGGCCCCTGCAGCACCACGTCGTATTTGAAGCCGTTGCGCTCGTAGTCCACGCCCATTGCCCGGTACCCGACCGTCGCCGACACCGATTTGTTGAAGCTGTAGCCCACGCCAAGACCGAGGTCCCAGTCCGCCTGCGCGCCCCCGGCGCCGATCATGCCCCAGCCCGTCAGATAGGCCTTGGGATGAAAGTTGTAGGTGCCTCGCACGCCCACCATGGCATCCACCCACGTCGCGCTGTCGCTGCGCTTGCGTCCGTCAGCAAACCGCCCCTTGAACGTGATGTCCGTGTCCACCGACCACACCCGCAACCCTGCGACCACGTCCAGGCTGTGTTCGGACCGGTCCAGCACGGAATAGCCCCCGCCGATCAGGCCGGTGAACGACGTGCTCTTCACGTCCGCACCGGAGGCAAGGATGCCTCTCGGCGTGTCGCCTTGCGCGCCCACCTTCACGTACAGCAGGTCGCCAATGATGCTATAGCGCCCCTTGCGCGCGTCGCCCATCAGCATGGCGGCAAAGTCCAGGTTGTCGAAGATCTTGTCGAAGCTGGCGCTGATGTCGACCGTCGGCAGGCGCCCATGCGTGACTTTTCCCGACAGCGCCGGCGCCCACAGATACGGCGAGACCGAGAATTGCCATTCGTCGGAAACCGCAGCGTCCAGCACGGGCGCTGGCGTCGTCTCGGCCGCGTCGGCGGCCCCTAATGGCAACGCCGCGCATGCCAGGCAGACAGTGATGTGCTTTCTCATCGCGAGATCCCCGAGGCCCGAAGGCATGTCAAAAAAAGGGCGCGGCGCCCCGCCCAAACGCGGGGCGCGTCATGCCGCCATGACCGCGTCAGCTCACCCGCCGCACCGGCGGCACCGTCCACGACCCGTTGATGATCGACGGGTCGCTTTCGTTGGGCCAATACAGGCGCATCATCAGGATGAATCGGCCCTTGGGCGCCGGCAGCCAGTTCGATTCCAGCTCGGGGCCCGGCGATTCGTTCTGGATCAACAGATCGATCGTGCCGTCGGGTTTTCGCTTGAGCGGCTGGCGTTCGCTGATGGAATAGCGATTCAGCGGGTTATCAACGAAGAAGTAGTTCTGGTCATACATGGTCAATGACCAGAACCCCGACACGGGCGGCGTCAGGCCTTTCTTGAACGTCAGCACGTACTTTTCGGACCCGTTGTATTCGCGCAGGATCGCCCCGTTGGACGACCGCAACGAGGTCGGGTAGATGGCGTCTTGCGGCCGGTTCGCACCCAGCCCGATGGCGGTGACCAAGGCCCGTTGCAGGTAGTTGGTGCCGTAGATCCCCGTCTTGGTCGTAAAGCCCCACCCGTCGATATGCTGGATGTCGCCATCGGTGGACCGGAAATGCGCCATGATCCGCGCGAATCCCGTCTCGGGCACCCGCCTGGCAAAATCGGCAGGCAACTTGGACTTGTCGAAATCCTGCCCAGGCACGATGCCGATGGTGGCCATTTTTTCCACCATGGGCGCGTCCGCCGCGGTCGGCGGATTGCGCTTGAGCAACTGCGCAAACAACGCAAAGTACTCGTGGGCATCCATGTTGTTGACCTGGTCGCGCACCGGCGTCTTCATGTCGATGGCCGGATCCACCTTGCCCTGCGGCGCTGTCCACGCCTTGCCCCAGCCGCTCAGCGGCGCGATCTTCACCTGGTCCTGCAGCTTGTGCACTTCTGCATAGTCCTCCGGCGTGCCCGTGCAATAGATGCGGCCCAGCAGCCAGACGATGCTCGTGGGCGACTTGTATTGCTTCATGCCCTGCGGCACGGCGCCTTCCCAGCCCGGCCCCGTCACGACGAAGGTCTGCGCGCCGGTGCCCGTCGTGCGCTTGCCCGGCACGTCGAACACGGTTGTCCATCCATCCAGCAGCGGAAACAGCGCGTAGCGGCCGTTCATGTCGGGCAGGCTGATGACCCAGGGCTCGTCGCCGACATCGAAAAAGGCGGTGGTGTACAGGGTGTCGGCGTTCGGCGCCGTCACGTCGCGGAACTTGGCGTCCGGATACTCGCGCAGCTTGATGAGCTGGCCCATCGGGGCGCGCGTGCCTTTAGGCTCGGCGACGTTGGTGATCACCCGGCGGGTCATCTCCATGGTCACCAGCGGGTAGGCGTAGATGTAGGCTTCGGTGGCCAGGACGAAACGGTCGTCGGCTTCCGGCAGGTTTGCCACTAGCCCTTCGGAGGCGGCTGCCGAGGCCCGGAACGCCGGTCCCAGCGATCCTGCAGCCAGCAGGGCCAATCCCCCTGCGTTCAGTTTGCGGCGAGTTAGCTTCATTGTTATCGCTCCAATGGATGGGTCTGACGAAGGTCACTTCGGGGACTTCCAACAAGCACGACGGTGTTTTCAAGCTAATGCGCATTCGGTGGTGATGTGTCGGGGCACGCTCCAAGGATCAGGGTCAGGGAAACCACGGCAGACGGCAGGCAGCGCGCCGCCGAAGGGCGGACTGCCTTTGTGCGCATGGCCAAGGGGAAAGCACGGGTGCGCGAGCGCGCACGCGAGGGGAAGGCGGGGTGGACGTCCAAGAATGGGCTCCCTGAAGAAATCAGAGCAAACGCACCACTGAAGGAACTGGGCTACGGACCATCCATTCGACCGGCTCGCGCGAGGACGAAGCGGTTTCGGTCAATCTATGCGCAGTTTTTTAGCGGCTCAAGTAGCCGGAATGACTACGACCATCCGCCATTGGTCGCAATCCGCTGCCCTATTTGCCCTTGCCGATCGACAGGGGCACGCCCCACACCGGATCCTGCATGCCCTGCTTGCCCAGGGGCGTGATCTGCATCGGCTTGAGCTTGGACAGCAATTCGCGCTGCGCGTCGGTCAGGTTCGTGCGCTGCGCGAAGTACTTCTGCGCAAAATCCATCGGCGCGGGCCACGTGTAGACCGTGAAGTCTTCCAGCGGGCACTCGATCATCTTCGGGTCCACCGCGCGGCAGGCGGACTGCTTGAACGTGTAGCTGGGCGTCTTCATGTGCATGCGCTGGCTCAGCACCAGATCCCCGCCCTTGAGCGTGAAGCTGGCCAGCGCCAGCTTGGGCAGCACACGCGACTGCACCTTGATGGCCGGGATGTCGCGCGACGTGGTGTCTTCGTAGTAACCGGCGCGCGATCCCGGCGTGGTTTCGGTGACCTGCTGCTCGCCCCAGGCGACGCAGGCGCCCGACCCGCGATGCACGGCCGTGCACACCTTCTGCGTGCTGGTGCGCGAGCCCGTGGTGCCTTCGTGCCAGTTCGTTTCCTTGTAGAACTCGCGGTACAGCTCGGGCGACAGGTACGCGGTGCCGTTGGCGCCCCGGCCCGACCCTTCCGCGCCGGGGCGCGCGCCGATCTGATTCAGCGTGGCATTGAGCTTGTAATCGTCTCCACCCGTCAGCAGGTACTTGCCCGGCGGCAGGATGTGGACTTCAAAGGCCTTGAACAGGTAGGTCGTGTCCTTGTCCCGCTGCAGCGAATTGTTCTGGAACTTGCGCCCGAAGGTGATGCGCGGGTCCGCCTCGAACATCCAGACGGTGTTGCCGGTCCAGGTCGTCATCAGCATGGCGTCCTTCAGCGAGGCGTGCGGCATCAGGTCCGCGACCAGCACCACGGCCATGTTCGCCTTCATCGCCTCGCCGATCAGGTCGACCAGCTTGCCGTATCGCGGATCGTCCGCCGTGCCCTCGCCGTTGGACGACGGAATGGTGACGCAGCCCGACAGGGTCAGGGCAAGCGTCAGGGCAGACAGGGCAAGGCGCGGGCGCGGCAGGGACATGGGATCGATCCTTGGGTCGGTAAGACGGCAATGTGCGCGCATCCTACCGGCTTGGGAACGGTTCGCAACATCCGGTTTGGCCGCTGAAACAGTTGGTGGCAGGCAACGTGACGCAGAACTGCGCCGACAAAGCGCATTCCGGGAAAATCAGCCGTAATGGGTTGTTTCGAATGTTTCGCTTGGGGCTCGACGACGCTCCGCCGCCCCGCCTTGTCCGCCAGTAACTTCGCCGCTATGCCCGGCTCAATGCCCGCGGCAGATCCGTGCCGTAGTCGTCATGGGCATAGACCATCGCCGGCAGGGGCGACACGGCGCGGCCTCCTTGTTCCCATAGCATTTCGACCCAATCGGCCGCCACGTCGGCTATCGCGTCCTGCACGCAGAACGCCGGCTCGGTGGAAAACATGGGCACCGGCGGCTCCAGTCCTGCTTCTCCGTGCACCACGTCAAAGAGATCGCGGAAGCCCTCGATGGCTTTATTGAGCACATACAGATCCGGCCCTTCCAGCCCGATCACCACCGAAAAGGTCCCTTCGCCGCCCTGGTCGGGAAAGATGCCGAACTGGATCTCGCGCGCCTTCTCGGGCAATCGCGCGAACATGCCGGCCAGCGTGTGCAGCGCGGCCGCCGTGTGCGCGTCCAGCGCGCGGCGCAGCGCGTCCTGATAATCGTGTTTCGTCATCGCGCCAGCATAGCGCATGGCGGCAAGGCATCACGCGTCGACGGGCATCCCGTCCAGCAGCTTGTCCAGCGTCACCGGATAGTTCCGCACGCGCACGCCGGTCGCGTTGTACACCGCATTGGCGATGGCCGCCGCCACGCCGCACAGGCCCAGCTCGCCGACGCCCTTGGCCTTCATCGGCGACGACACCGGATCGTCCTCGTCCAGGAAGATGACCTCCTGACGTGGAATGTCGGCATGAACGGGAACCTCGTAGCTTGCCAGGTCGTGGTTGACGAAATAACCCAGGCGATGGTCGACGGCCAGCTCCTCCATCAACGCCGCGCCCACGCCCATGGTCATGGCGCCGATGACCTGGCTGCGCGCGGTCTTGGGATTGAGGATGCGGCCGGCGGCGCAGACCGCCAGCATGCGGCGCACGCGGGTTTCGCCGGTGGCGGCGTCCACGGCCACTTCCACGAAGTGCGCGCCGAAGGTGGACTGCTGAAATTTCTTGTCCAGGTCGCCGAACTCGATCGCGTCTTCCGCGACCAGCTCGCCGCCCGACGCCGCGCGCACCAGGGGCGCCGAGCGTCCGCCGGCATCGGTGACCATCCCGTCGGCAAACACCGCGCCCGCCGCATCGAAACCCAACTGTTCAACGACCCGCGCGCGCAACTTCTCGCACGCCGCGTAGACGCCGGCCGTGGAACTGTTCGCGCCCCATTGGCCGCCCGAGCCCGCCGACACGGGAAAGGACGAATCGCCCAGGCGCACGACCACGCGCGACAGCGGCACGCCCAGCATTTCGGCCGCCGTCTGCGCAATGATGGTGTAGCTGCCGGTGCCGATGTCGGTCATGTCGGTCTCGACGATCACGCGGCCCGTCGCGTCCAGCCGCACGCGCGCGGCCGACTTGGTCACCAGGTTGTTGCGAAAGGCGCTGGCCACGCCCAGCCCGATCAGCCACTGCCCTTCCCGCCGCGCACCGGGTTTGGGATCCCGCTTGTCCCAGCCGAAGTGGCGGGCGCCGGTCTGCAGGCATTCGACAAAACGCCGGCGCGAGAACGGCCGCGACGGATCGGTGGGATCGACCTGGGTGTCGTTCACCACGCGGAACTGCACGGGATCCATGTCCAGCGCCTCTGCCATCTCGTCGATGGCGATCTCCAGGGCCATCATGCCCGGCGCCTCGCCGGGCGCGCGCATCGCGTTGCCTTCGGGCAGGTCCAGCGTCATCAGGTTCAGCGCGGTGTGCTGGTTGGCGCCGGCATACAGCAGCTTGGTCTGCTGCACGGCCTCTTCCGGCTGGCCGTCCGGCAGGTCACCGGACCAGCTTTCGTGCGAAATCGCCGTCAGCTTGCCGTCCCGCCCCGCGCCCAGCCGGATGCGCTGGATCGTGGCGGGCCGGTGCGTGGTGTTGTTGATCACCAGCGGACGCGGCAACGCCACCTTGACCGGCCTGCCCGCCTCGCGCGCGGCCAGCGCGGCCAGCAAGGCGTCCGCGCGCACGAAAAGCTTGCCGCCGAAACCGCCGCCGATGTAGGGCGAGATCAGGCGCACGTTTTCCTTGGGAATACCCAGCGTGCGCGCCACGTCCGACCGTCCCCACGCAATCATCTGGTTGGACGTCCACAGCGTAAGCTTGTCGCCCTTCCAGACGGCGAGCGACGCGTGCGGCTCCATCATGGCGTGCGACTGGTCAGGCGTGGTGTAGGTGGAGTCGATCTTGACGGGCGCGTCTGCAAACGCGGCATCGAAGTCGCCCGTGTCCGTCTTGGGAATGTGCTTGCCCGAGGCGCCGTTGTCCCGCAATGCCGCCAGGTCGTACGCGCCCGGCGCCCGCGCATACTGCACGCGAACGAGCTTGGCGGCCGCGCGCGCCTCCTCGAACGTGTTGGCCACCACCACCGCAATGGCCTGGTGATAGTGCTGGATTTCCGGGCCGCCCAGCAGCGTGGCCGTGTTCATCTTGCCCTTGCCCAGCTTGCCGGCGTTCTGCGCGGTCACGATGGCCAGGACACCCGGCGCGCGGCGCGCAAGATCGGTGTCCATGGCGGTGATGGCGCCCTTCGCGATGGCCGCGCCCACCACATAGCCGACCGCCGCATTCGGCGCGATGTCGTGATGCTCGTAGGCATACGGGGCCTGGCCGCTCGTCTTGAGCGGACCGTCGATGCGATCGACGGGCTGGCCCACGACCTTGAGCTGGTCGATGGGATTCTGTGTCGCGGGAGTCTCGAATTTCATGGCCTTACGTCCTCGCTTGCGTCAAGACGGCGCCAAGCGCGCGCCGCGCCAGGGTCAGCTTGAAGGCGTTGTCTGGCGTGGGCGCGGCGCCCGCCAACAGCGCATCGGTCACGCGCGCCGCGCCATCCGGCAGCTGCGCTTCCGCCGACGCATCGCGCCACGGTTCAGGCGCCACGCCGCCCAGCGCCACGCGCCCGGCGCCATCGTCCTGCACCACGACGGCTACCGACACCAGCGCAAACGCATATGACGCGCGGTCGCGCACCTTGCGGTAGAAGTGCTTGCCGCCCAGGGGCTTGGGCAGCACCACCCCGGTGATCAGTTCGCCCGCGTCCAGATGGGTCTCGATGTGCGGCGTGTCGCCGGGAAGCCGGTAGAAGTCGGCAATGGGAATGACCCGCCGCGTCGCATCCGGGCGCACCGTCTCGACCTTCGCGTCCAGAACGCGCATCGCCACCGCCATGTCGCTGGGATGCGTGGCGATGCAGGCCGGGCTGCCTCCGACCACGGCCAGTTGCCGCGTCACGCCGCCGATTGCGGAACAGCCGCTGCCGGGCACGCGTTTGTTGCAGGGCTGATTGGTGTCGTAGAAATAGGGGCAGCGCGTGCGTTGCAGCAGATTGCCGGCGGTCGTGGCGCGATTGCGGATCTGCGCCGAAGCGCCTGCCAGCAGGGCGCGCGCCAGCACCTCGTAATCGCGGCGCACGGTCTCGTGAGCCGCCAGGTCCGCATTACGCACCATCGCGCCAATGCGCAGACCGCCGTCGCCGGCCGGTTCGATCCGGTCCAGGTCCAGGCCGTTGACATCGATCAGATGCGAAGGCGTTTCCACCTCGATCTTCATCAGGTCCAGCAGATTGGTGCCGCCGGCGATGAACCGGGCGCGCGGCTCGCGCGCGGCGCTGGCCGCCGCCTCGGCGTCGGTCCGGGGACGCTCGTACGTGAAGGCTCTCATGCCTTGCCCTCCGCGACGTCTTCGATGGCATCCAGGATGTTGGCGTAGGCGCCGCAGCGGCAGATGTTGCCGCTCATGCGTTCGCGGATTTCCTCGGGGGACAGCAGCGGGCGTTCGTTCAGCGATCCGGTCACGTGGCTGGGCATGCCGCGCGCGGCCTCGTCCAGCATGCCCACCGCCGAACAGATCTGCCCCGGCGTACAGTAGCCGCACTGGTAACCGTCATGCTTGACGAATGCAGCCTGCAGCGGATGCAGCGCGCCCGGCGTGCCCAGCCCCTCGATGGTGGTGATCTGCTGGCCATCGTGCATGACGGCCAGCGTCAGACAGGAATTGATGCGCTTGCCGTCCAGCAGCACCGTACAGGCGCCGCATTGCCCGTGATCGCAGCCCTTCTTGGTGCCGGTCAGGTGCAGGTGCTCGCGCAGCGCGTCCAGCAGGCTCGTGCGCAGGTCCAACGCCAATTCGTGGGTGTTGCCGTTCACGGTCAGCGTGACGGTGGACTTCAGGCTTTGCGGCGGCGCGGTGTTCTGGGCAGCGGACATGGCAGGCGTTCCGAGTGCGGTGGCGGACGCGGCGCCCGCCTTGAGCAGGTTGCGCCGCGACATATTGATATCAGTGGGATTTTCCAAGGTTGGAACTCCTGTAAGCGTCCGGCGGGCCGAAGCCCGGACATCCAGGGCGGGTTCCCAGCAAGCGGTGTGCCTGGCCGCGAGCCGCGGGCGTAACGATGCGCACGCCCGCGTGCATGGCCCCCTGGAATTCCCGATAAGATCGTCGTCAACAATCGATGATAGCGACGGCAATCGCCCGGCCGCCACGCCAACCTGACAAGAAAATGTTCGATCTCGAAACCAATCCGGACAACGCAGCGTCCCCGCGCTGCCTGGGCATTCTGCTTGCTGCCGGGCGCGGCCGGCGCTATGCCGGCGCCGCCGGGGGCCAGGACAAATTGCTTGCGCCCCTTGCGGACGGCGTGCCCGTGGTGGCCGCCGCCGCGGCGACGCTGCGCGCGGCCACCACGCGCGTCGTGGCGATCACTCGCGCGGATAACGACCGCGTCGCCGCGCTACTGGCGCAGGCCGGATGCGAGGTCGTGACGATCGATCCGCGCGCCGACGGCATGGGCGACAGCCTGGCTGCCGCCGCGCGCCACGTCATGCAGACCGCCGGCGCGGACATCCACGCCTGCCTCGTCGCCCTGGGCGACATGCCGTGGATCCGCCCGGACACCTGCCTGCGGGTCGCGCAGGCGGCGCGGCTGCATCCGATCGTGGCGCCGGTCTGGCGCGGACAGCGCGGCCATCCGGTCGCCTTTCAGCGGTCGATCTGGCCGGCGCTGGCGGCGCTGTCGGGCGATGTGGGCGCGCGTGCCGTGCTGGCGCGTTACGGCGTGACTGAACTCGCGGTCGAGGACGCGGGCGTATGCGCGGATGTGGATACGCCGGACGACCTGGCGGCTGTGCGGAGCGACAGCCAATAAAGCGGAAATCAGGCCGGCGTCGCGTTGCCGACGCGCTGGCCGATCACCGGCGCCCCGGCCGGCTCGGCATGACGCGGCAGGGCCACCCGGAAACTCGTCACGTCGTCGCGCGAGTCCACGCTGATGCGCCCGCCATGAGAGGCCACGATCTGTTGCGCAATGAACAGGCCCAGACCCAGGCCGTGATGACCGCCGGGGCGGCGCGCGCCGCTGCGAAACGGGTTGAACAGGTGCGGGAGCAGCTCGGGCGGAATGGTGCCGCCATTGGACACCGTCACGACCACCTCGCACGGGGCCTCGCCATTGACCTCGACGCGAACCGGCGCGGTCTTGCTGCCATGATGCAAGGCGTTGCCGACCAGGTTGGCGATGACCTGGGAGATGCGCGCGCCGTCCCATGAACCGGCCGCGTCGCCGCGGCTAAGCGATTCCACGTGGCGCTCGGGAAAGCCCGTGCGCACCTCGTCCAGCGTGCGCTCGACCAGCGCATCCATGCGCAGGGCTTCCGGCGACAGCGCAAGGCCGCCCGCCTGGCGGATGCGCGTCACATCGAGCAGGTCTTCGATCAGGCACGACATGCGCTCGCTGCTTTGCAGCATGCGCCGCGCCAGGCTGGCCACGCGCTCGTCGTCGCCGCGGCGCTGCAGCACCGTGGCGCCCATGATGATGGCCTGAAGCGGCGTACGCAGGTCGTGGCTCAGCACCGCCATGAACATTTCGTTCACCCGCAGCGCCTCGGTGCGTTCTTCCAGCTGCTGCGCCAGCGCACGCTTGCGCTCGTGCAGCTCGAAGAACACGTTCGCCTTGCTGCGCAGCATGTACGGGTCCACCGGCTTGTACAGGAAGTCCACCGCGCCGCTCTCGTAGCCGCGGAACTGCCAGTTTTGCTCGCGCGAGCCGGCGGTGATGAAGATCAGCGGAATGTGGCGCGTGCGCTCGCTGCCCCGGATCAGTTCGGCCAGATCAAAGCCGTTCATGTCGGGCATCTGCACGTCCAGCAACGCCAGCGCGACGTCGCCGTGGCGCAGCAACAGCTCAAGCGCCTGCGGGCCGGATTCGGCCTTCAGCACCTCGACACGGTCGCTGGCAAGCAGCGCCTCGAGCGCAATCAGATTCTCCGGAATGTCGTCGACCAGCAGGCATTTGATGCGGTCGTCGTGGGAAGGGGCTGATGTCGGGATCATGGTGTCAATGCGGTTGGGTGTCAGGGCAGCCGCCTCGTGGGCAACTGCGCGAAAACGGCGGCAATCTCGTCGGGCGTCAGGGCCCGCGCCGCCGGAACCAGCGCCAGCGCGGCGTCCGGCATGGTGCGCACGGGGGCCGACTCGGGCGACTGCACCAGCGTGCGGCCGCCGGCAGCCTGGATGGCGGCCAGGCCTTCGGCGCCGTCCTCGTTGGCGCCCGACAGCAGCACGCCCAGCAGCCGATCGCCATAACAATCGGCCGCTGATTGGAAAAGCACGTCAATGGACGGGCGCGAAAAATTCACCGGCGGGTCGATCGACAGCGCCAGGCGCGGCCCCCGATCCACCAGCAGGTGGTAGCCGGGTGGCGCGAAATACACATTGCCGGGCTGTATCGGCTGCTGGTCCTGGGCTTCCAGCACGGTCAACGCGCAGCGGTAGCCAAAAATGTCCGGCAGCAGGCTGCGCCGGTCGCACGGCAGATGCAGCACCACGACCACACCGGCGCGCAGGCCGGCCGGAAGCGCCGGCAGCAAGACATTCAGGGCGTCGATCGCGCCCGAGGACCCGCCGATGACGATCGCATCCCAGGAGGCTGCGGCCTGCGCATCGGCACGAGGGTCCGGTGCGCGCGCGGTCACAGGTCAGCCTTCTTGCGGTAGATGCGGTCCACCAGCACGAAGTCGTCAAAACCGTCGGCCTGCGCCGAGAACCGGACCGATTCCCGGGACCCCAGTCCCAGGAATCCGCGATGCACCAGCGCATCGTGGAACAGTCCCAGCGCCCGGTTCTGCAGGTCGCGCTCGAAGTAGATGAGCACGTTGCGGCACGACACCAGATGCACTTCGGCGAACACGCTGTCCGTGGACAGGCTGTGGTCGGAGAACACCATGTGTTCGCGCAGCGACTTGTCGAACACCACCCGGCCATAGCGCGCCGTGTAGTAGTCGGACAGCGAGCTGCGTCCGCCGGACTGGGCGTGGTTGGCCGTGAAGGCCGCCGCCCGGTCCAGGTCGAAGACGCCCTGCTCGGCCGCGCGAAGCGCGTGCGGATTGATATCGGTGGCATAGATCAGCGACCGGTCCAGCAGGCCTTCCTCGTGCAGCAGGATGGCCAGCGAATAGACCTCTTCGCCGGTGCTGCACCCGGCCACCCACACCTTGATCGAGGGATAGGTGCGAAGAATGGGCACGACCTCGCGGCGCAGCGCCAGGAAGTAGCTGGGGTCGCGGAACATGTCGCTGACCTGCACCGTCAGGTATTGCAGAAGGCCAGTGAAAACGGACGGATCGTGCAGCACGCGGTCCTGCAGTTGCGACAGCGTCTTGCAATCGAACTCGCCCAGCGCGGTGCGCAGGCGCCGTTTCAGCGAGGCCTGCGCATACTCGCGAAAGTCATAGTGATACCGGTGATAGATGGCATCGAGCAGCAGCCGCTGCTCGATGTCTTCGATGTGCGCCTTGTTCTGTGTCGGCATGGGCGTGATCGCTGTGTCCTGGTCGGGTCAGGCTTACTTGCGCATCCAGACGCGCACCAGCGACAAGAGGCGCTCGACATCCAGCGGCTTGGAGATGTAGTCGTTGGCTCCCGCGGCCAGGCATTTCTCCTGGTCGTCCTTCATGGCCTTGGCCGTCAGGGCGATGATGGGCAGCCGGCGCCATTCGGGCCGCGCGCGGATCTCGCGCATGGCCGTGTAGCCGTCCATCTCCGGCATCATGATGTCCATCAGCACCAGGTCGACCGCCCGATGGCCGTTCGCGCCGGCGCGGCCCAGCGCATCCAGCGCCTCGCGTCCGTTGCGCGCGATCTCCACGTGCAGGCCGGTGGGCTCCAGGATGCTGGACAGCGCGAACACGTTGCGCACGTCGTCTTCCACCACCAGCACGGTGCGGCCTTCCAGCGTGGTGTCGCGGCTGCGCGCCAGCTCCAGCATCTGGCGCTGCTGCGGCGGCAGCTCGGCTTCCACCTGGTGCAGGAACAGCGTCACTTCGTCCAGCAGGCGCTCGGGCGAGCGCGCGTCCTTGATGATGATCGACTTGGAGAAGCGGCGCAGCTGCTGTTCTTCGTCGCGCGACAGCGCGCGGCCGGTGTACACGATCACCGGCGGGAACGACACGCTGTCCTGCTCGGCCATTTCGCGCAGAAGTTCGTAACCGCTCATGTCGGGCAGGTTCAGGTCCATCACCACGCAGTCGTAGGTGGTGTCGCGCAGCAGCGTCAGCGCATCGCCGGCGGTGGCGGCCAGCACGATCTCGACGTCGTCGCGCGCCAGCAGTTCGCGCACGCTGTCGCGTTGGCGGTCATCGTCCTCGACGACCAGCACGCGACGCACGTTCTGCGTGAACTTGGCTTCCAGCCGGTGCAGCGCATGAACCAGTTCCTCGCGCTTGACCGGCTTGAGCGCGTAACCCACCGCGCCGCGGACCAGCGCTTCCTGCGCGTAGTCTGCCACCGACACGATGTGGACCGGGATGTGCCGGGTGGCCGGATTGCGCTTGAGCTGGTCCAGCACGCCCAGGCCGGAAAAGTCGGGCAGGTTCACGTCCAGCACGATCGCATCGGGCCGCCGCTGGGACGCCAGCGCCAGGCCATCCGTCGCGGTATGCGCGGTCAGGCAGCCAAAGCCCATCTCGTGCGCCAGATCGGACAGGATGCC
Source organism: Achromobacter mucicolens (assembly GCF_029866465.1). Lineage (NCBI taxonomy): Bacteria > Pseudomonadati > Pseudomonadota > Betaproteobacteria > Burkholderiales > Alcaligenaceae > Achromobacter > Achromobacter mucicolens. The sequence goes on from NZ_CP123364.1 coordinate 4,522,826, forward strand.
GGCAAAGCGCTCGTCGTCCTCGATGACGAGGATGGTGCGGGCATACGTTTGCGCGGGTTCCGGTTCGGCGGGCTCAGCCGACGCTTGCGGGTCGGCCTGCGAGGTGGCGGGAACGGCGTGCGTGGCCGGGGCCGGTTGCGCCGGGATCGCGGGCATCGCAGGCGCATCGGTCCGATCCTTGGCCGCCGGCGCGGGCGAAACAACCAGCAGGTTCATCGGCAGCAGCAGCGTGAACACGCTGCCCTGCCCGGGGGTGCTGGTCAGCGACAGCGTGCCGCCCAGCAGCTTGGCCAGATCGCGCGAAATCGACAGGCCCAATCCGGTGCCGCCGTGCTTGCGGTGCGTGCTGCCGTCGGCCTGGCGGAACGCCTCGAAAATCAGTTCGTGCTGTTCGGCGGGCACGCCGATGCCGGTATCGTGCACCGCAAAGGACACCATCCTGCCCGGCGCCCGCGCCACGCGCAGCGCCACGAATCCCTTGTCGGTGAACTTGATGGCGTTGGACAGCAGGTTTTTCAGCACCTGCCCCAGGCGCTGCGGATCCGTGCGCAGGGTGTCGGGCACGTCGCGCGCGATATCCAGTTCCAGCTTCAGCCCCTTTTCTTGGGCCAGCGGCTGCAACGGCTCCAAAAGGCGCTGGAGGGTCGAAGCAACGGCCACCTCTTCGACCTCCACGGTGGCCTGGCCAGCTTCGATCTTGGCCAGATCCAGGATGTCGTTGATGAGCGCCAGCAGGTCGCGTCCCGCCGCGTGGATGGTCTGGGCGTACTTCACCTGGTCGGCAGACAGGTTGCCCGTCTTGTTGTCGGACAGCAGCTTGGCCAGGATCAGCGTCGAATTCAGCGGCGTGCGCAGCTCGTGGCTCATGTTGGCCAGGAACTCGCTCTTGTACTGGCTGGCCTGCGTCAACAGGCGCGCCTTGTCCGTCAGCGCGCTTTGCACGCGCAGAAGCTGTTCGGTCTGGGATTCCAGATTAAGGTTGGTCTGCTCAAGCTCGGTCTGCTGCAATTCCATGCGCGCCTGCGATTCCTGCAGGATGCGGCTTTGCTGCTCCAGCTCTTCGTTGCTGACGCGCAGCTCTTCCTGCTGGGTCTGCAACTCTTCGGACTGGCGCTGCGTCTCGGCCAGCAGCGCTTCCAGACGCGAACGGTCCATGCCCGCCCGGATCGCCGACGCCAGCATTTCCGACGCGCCTTCAAGCAGGCTGCGCTCGCTCTCGCTGACCGAATGATTGAAGCCCAGCTCGATGACGGCATACACGCGCTCGTACTGCATGGCCGGCGCCACCACCAGTTCGGTCGGCGTCGAGCGCCCCGTGGCCGACGACACTTCCAGGTGGCCGGGAGGGACGTTGCGCACGTGCAGCAGCTTGCGCGACGTGGCCGACTGGCCGGCCAGGCCCTGCGCCAGCGGGATCTTTTGCGGCAGCCGCTCGGGCGGCAGCGCGTAGCCGCCAAAAAGCTCCAGATCGTCACCATTGACGACATACCCCGCGCCGACGCTGGCATGCAGGTACTCGGCCAGGTAATCCAGCGCCCGCCTGCCGATTTCATCCAGGCGCAGGTCGCCCCGCAGCCGCATGCTGAGACCGGTCAGGCCCGTCGTCACCCACGCCTGCCGCGCCTTGATGCGGTATTCGCGGATGGTCATGCCGGCCGAGGCCAGGATCAGGGCCAGAAGCACCATCGCGCCGCCCCACGAATAGTAGGTCGACGTCGTCGAGGCCTGGTTCCACGCATTGCGCTCGCGCTGGATCTGATCCATCTGCAGTGCGTAAAGCTCGCCGACCAGATCGCGCAGCCGGTCCATGGCGTCCTTGCCCGAATCGGTCCGCACCACCGCCATCGCGCCCTCGGCGTCGCCCGCCTTGCGCATTTCGATGGTGTTGTTCAGTTCGCTCAGCTTTTGCTGCGTGATGCCGGCGATGTCATTGGCGATCCGGCGCTGCGCGGTATTGTCATTCGCGGCTTCCTTCACGACCGCCAACCGCTGCTCGATCAGCGGCACGGAGCGCACGTAGGGTTCCAGATAAGACGGGTCGCCCGTCAGCAGATAGCCTCGCTGCCCGATCTCGGCGTCTTTCAAGGCGGAATTGAACAGGCTGAGCTGGCGCAGTGACTCGGTGGCGCGGTCCATGGCCTGGACGGCCCGCGCCCGGGTGTCCGCGGACCGGACGTTGACGAAGGCAATGACCAGCGTGGCCACTGCCGCCAAGACGAATCCGGCCATCAAAGTGCGAGGAAAGGCAAGGCGGCTGGCGGGCTGCGGCGATTTCAGCATGAGGTCGATTTACCAAATCAGGAAAGGCGCGCGAATCGCGCAATGCGAGGATCCGAAGGATTATGCGGACCGAACAAGGCCATAGAAATCTTTCGAACTGTGCAACTATACAGGTACCTGAAGCGAGATGGTTGCGTATGGATACAACTACGACACCCTATCAGCCCGGGCATGCCCTAGGATTCCGCCTGCACGCACTGCCCCCTACTCGCGGCTGCCGCCTAGCCCGGCATGCCCCGGCCCTGCCCGCGTGACCGCGCGGCCAGCCGATGGCGCAGACAACCGAATTCCCAGCCGTCCGCGGCACTGACAATCATGAAGAAAATCCTTTTGGTGGACGACCAACCCACGTTGGTCGCCCTGATGAGCGAGTTCCTGAGCAGCGAAGGCTATGACGTAACGACGCATACCGACGGACTCACCGCGCTGCAGCAGATGATTGCGCTGCGCCCCGACCTCGTCATCACCGATCTTTCCATGCCCGGCATGGATGGCGGCGCCCTCCTGACCGCCATGCGGGAAAACGCCTACCTGCACGACACGCCCGTGCTGGTCCTGAGCGGCCGCCCCGAACATGAAATGCTGGAAGCCTGCGGCGAACGCGCGGTCCTGATGCGCAAGCCGGCCAACCCGGATGAAGTGCTGAAGGCGGTGCGCCGCCTGACGCAAGCGGCGCAGCCGCCGTCGCCGGCGCGCGGGGGCTCGGGCCGGCTGACGGCCTCTTTCAGCCGCTTGGGCGCCGCCAGCCCGGAGCGGCTCGTTCAGGCGGCATGACGCCGCGTGACCGGCGTCCTCACCCCACGTGCCCGCCCGCCACGTACATCACCTGACCCGTGATGTAGGACGCCTCGGGCGCCGCCAGAAAGCAGATCGCAGCGGCAACCTCTTCCATGCTGCCCATGCGGTGCATGGGCGTGCCGGCCAGACAATCCGTATACATTTCCCGCTGCCAGATGCGGTCCTGCTCCGAAGGGGCTTCGGTGTTGCGCGGGATGGCGCGCACGCCGCCCTTGGACGCGGAATACGGCACGCGGTAAATGCCACGGGTGGCGTTTGAGCCCACGTTCACAATGGCGCCCCGCCCCTGATTGCGCATCACCGGGGTCACCTCGCGGCACGGCTCCGCGCGGAGCGCGTTATCGGTATGAGGTGGGGGGTGGTGGCGGCATCTCGTCACGGCGATGCCTGCCGGGATCAGGCCTGGGCGGACGCGCGCAGGCGATTGACGATCTGGTTGTCCTTGCCTTGCACAAGGCCCGTGAGCACGACGTCGAAGACGATTTCCTTGTACGCGTCTGCCTTCAGGCCCAGTTCGGCGCCGCCGGTCTTGTCGGTCACCGGCGGGATCAACGCTTCGCGGGTGGCGTAAGCGAAATCGTCCCAGATGAGGGGATCGCCCTCGATATTGAATTGCGTCGTCAGCTTGCGGTGCTGATCCGCGCTGACAAAAAGGTGCACGTGCGCCGGGCGGTTGCCGTGGCGGCCCAGCGCGTCCAGCAGCTGCTGGGTGGCGCCCTGAGGCGGACAGCCATAGCCGACCGGCATCAGAGTGCGGAACTCATACTTGCCGTCCGGGCCGGTACGCACCGCGCCGCGCAGGTTGAAGTCGGTCTGCGCGCCCGTCGGATCGAAGTGCGAGTAAAAGCCGTTGGAATTGGCATGCCAGCACTCGACGACCGCATTGGCCAGCGGCTCGCCGCGGGTATCGCGCACGATGCCGCGGATCACCAGCGGACCGGCGTTGGCATCCGGATCGGCATCGATGCGCGACACGCCATCGCGCACCGGCGCGCCGGCCACGTAGAGCGGGCCCTCGATGGTGCGCGGCGTGCCGCCATCCAGGCCGGCCAGCTTGTCTTCGTGGTCCATGCGCATGTCCAGGTACTTCTCCAGGCCCAGTCCGGCGGCCAGCAGCGCGGCCTCCCCGTCGCGGCCCAGCTGATTCAGGTAATTGACGCCCGCCCACACTTCATCGGGCGTGATGTCCAGATCGTCGATGGCCTTGAAAAGGTCGCTCAACAGGCGGTTCAGAATCTGCTTGAAGCGGGGGTTGCCTTCGCTGCCGTCCAGATTGGTCGCGGCCTTCAGCAGGTCCTGCACTTCTTTCGAGTTGAATACGTCGAGGCTCATGTCTGTCTCCAGTGGGTTGTCTGTTTGTTTGGTGTGTTCAGTGTTTCTTGTTCGTGACCTTGACCAGTCCCTCGCGCGTGAAGCGCTTGACGCGGTCGTCGTCCAGCGTGATGCCCAGGCCCGGGCCGGTGGGCACGGTCAGCTCGAAGTCGCTGTAGTCCAGCGGCTGCGTCAGGATTTCCTCGGTGATCAGCAAGGGGCCGAAGAGCTCCGTGCCCCACTGCAGTTGGGCAAAGCTCGCAAACAGCTGGGCCGACGCCACCGTGCTGACCGCGCCTTCCAGCATCGTGCCACCGTAGAGTTCGATGCCCGCCGCGTCGGCAATCGCCGCCACGCGCTGCGCCGCAAAAAGGCCGCCGTTCTGCTCGATCTTGATGGCGAAGACATCGGCGCCGTGCTGGCGCGCGATCTCGAACGCGGTGTCCGGGCCTTGCAGGACCTCGTCGGCCATCAGCGCCACCGGGAACCGGCGCACCAGCCGCGCCAGCGCCGCGGCGCTGGCCACCGGCTGCTCCACCAGTTCGCAGCCCGCCTGCGCCAAGGCCGGAATCGCCCAGGCCGCCTGCGTTTCGCTCCACGCCATGTTCACGTCGACCCGCACCGAACCGCGGTCGCCCAACGCGCGCTTGATCGCGGCCACGTGCTCGATATCCGTCTTCGGATCCCGCGCGCCGATCTTCAGCTTGAAGATGCGGTGGCGGCGCTCTTGCAGCATCTGCTCGGCCTCCGCAATGTCGCGCGTGGTGTCGCCGGACGCCAGCGTCCAGGCCACGGGCAGCCGGTCCCGGCGGCGGCCGCCCAGCAGTTCGCTGACCGGCACGCCCAGGCGCTTGCCCTGCGCATCCAGCAGCGCGGTCTCCAGCGCGCTCTTGGCAAAGTGATTGACCTTGACGAGCTTGCCCAGATGCGCCATCAGCGCCTGGATGCGCGTGGCGTCCTGGCCGATCATGGCCGGCGCGAAGTACGCGTCGATCGACAGCTTCATGGCCTCGGGGCTTTCCGGGCCGTACGCCATGCCTGCGATGGTGGTGCCTTCGCCAATGCCCACCACGCCGTCGCTGCAGAACACCTTCACCAGCATCAGCGTCTGGCCATACATCGTGGCCACCGACAGTTTGTGCGGGCGGATGGTGGGAAGGTCGACGAGAGAGGTTTCGATGCGTTCGATGAAGGCTGCGGGCATGGACGGCGGTGTAGAAGAGGTGGTCACACGGCGTTTATAAGAGCCGGCGACTCTGCGCGTCCAATACTTTGAGAATCCGAATTGATACCTTCAAGGCATAAATAAAAAGCCCCGCCTCAGGAGAACGGGGCCGGATACCGATACTTTTCGGGTTATATCGGGATCGAAGCAGTCTTCTCCCCCCGCCCCCGTCAAGATCAATTCGCCGTGATCTTGCCCACTTCGATCACCTTCTTCCACCGGGCAAACTCGTCCGCCTGGAACTTGGTGAATTCCGCCGGCGTGTTGCCGACGATCTCAAAGCCCAGTTCCAGCAAACGCGGTTTGACCGACGGGTCGTTCAGCGCCTCGACGATGCCGCCGCGCAGCTTGTCGCGAACGTCGGCGGGCATGTTCCTGGGACCGGCAAACGCCTGCCACGACGTCACGGTCACGCCCTTCAGGCCCAACTCTTCCATGGTCGGCACGTCCGGCAGCAGGGGCGAACGCTTCGCGCTCGTGACCGCCAGGGCGCGCAGCTTGCCCGACTGGATGTGCGTGAGGCTGGTGTTGATGTTGCTGAAGCTGGCGTCGACCTGGCCGCCCAGCAGGTCCACGATGGCGGGCGCGCCGCCCTTGTACGGCACGTGCGTGGCCTGCGTGCCGGTCTCTTGCCAGAACAGTTCGGCAGTCAGGTGGTCCGAGGTGCCGTTGCCCGCCGAGGCGAACGTCATGCGGCCCGGGTTGGCCTTCAGGTACGCCAGCACGCCCTTCAGGTCGCGGAACTGCGAGTTGGCATTGACCACCAGCACGTTGGGCGCCTGCACGGCCACCGTGATGTATTCAAAATCCTTGAGCGCGTCGTAGCCGGGATCCTTGACCAGATGCGGGCCGATCACGAAGGGCCCAAGCGACGACACCAGGATCGTGTAGCCGTCGGGCGCGGCGCGCTTGGCCTGCCCGGCGCCCAGCGTGCCGCCCGCGCCGGGCTTGTTCTCGATCACGAAGGTGGCGCCAAACTTTTCCTGCAGCTTGGGCGCCACCGTGCGGGCGATGAGGTCCGTCGAACCGCCTGGCGGGAACGGCACGATCATCGTGACGGGCTTGGCCGGCCAGTTCTGCGCCTGGGCCGACGCCGTGACGGCCAGGCCAAGTGCGAGCGTGGTGAACCATTTTTTCATGCGAGTCTCCTCTGGGATGGCGTCTGTCGCGCCGGTGGTGTTGCATGCGTCCCGCCGCAAGGCCCGCGGCGGGAACAGGAAATGGATCAGATCCGCTTGCCGACCTCGACACTTTCACGCGTCCAGGCGCGCGCCTGATCGCTGAGCGAGATGCCCAGGCCCGGCCGGTTGGGCACCAGCATGCGGCCGTCCCGGATCTCCAGCCGCTCGTTGAAAAGCGGCTCCAGCCAGTCGAAGTGCTCGACCCACGGCTCGGTCGGATAGATGGCGGCCAGGTGCACGTGCAGCTCCATCGCGAAGTGCGGCGCCAGCATCGCGCCGGCCTGCTCGGCCTGCGAAAGAATCTTCAGGAACGGCGTGATGCCGCCCACGCGCGGGGCGTCGGGCTGCACGTAGTCGGCGGCGCGGTGGCGGATCAGCTCGCTGTGCTCGGCCGCGCTGGTCAGCATTTCGCCGGTGGCGATCGGCGTGTCGAACTGGGCGGCCAGCGCGGCGTGGCCTTCGTGGTCGTAGGCGTCCAGCGGCTCTTCGATCCACACCAGGTTGAATTGTTCAAAGATGCGGCACATGCGCTGAGCCGTCGGGCGGTCCCATTGCTGGTTGGCATCGACCATCAGCGGCACGTCGTCGCCCAGGTGCTTGCGCACGGCTTCGACGCGGCGGATATCGAGCTGGCGGTCGGGCTGACCGACCTTCAACTTGATGCCGCCAATGCCGCGCTCGCGCGACGCGCTGGCGTTCACAAGCAGTTGTTCCAGCGGCGTGTGCAGAAATCCGCCCGACGTGTTGTAGCAAGCGACCGAATCGCGATAGGCGCCCAGCAGCTTGGCAAGCGGCAGCTTGGCACGGCGGGCCTTCAGGTCGTAAAGCGCCACGTCGAACGCGGCGATGGCCTGCGTGGACAGGCCGCTGCGGCCCACGGACGCGCCCGCCCAGCACAGCTTGGTCCAGAGCCGGCCGATATCGCTGGGGTCTTCGCCGATCAGGACGGGCGCGATCTCCTTGGCGTGGGCAAACTGGCCCGGGCCGCCGGCGCGCTTGGAGTAGCTGAGCCCGATACCTTCGTCGCCGTTTTCGGTCTGCACTTCGACGAACAGCATCGCGACCTCGGTCATCGGCTTTTGGCGGCCGGTCAGCACTTTCGCGTCGCTGATCGGGGTGGCCAGCGGCAGATAGCAGGACGAGATACGCATCCAGGCGATGCGGTCGGCGGGGATCGGGGCGGTCATAGGAGTCTCCAGGTGTCTTGAATGGGCATTGGGGCCAGCAGGCGCGGGATGTCCCAGCTAATGGACAACGTTGTCATTCGTGGCCAAATAAAAAGCGCCGGAATGCGGAGCCTTGCTGGCGGCGGCGATGAGAACGTGGCAGCTGGCGGTCATGATAACGTTGTCCAAAATTCACGGCAAGCCGCGCCGCGATCCGTACATACCCGTACTATCCTTCCATCCCATGAAGCCCAAGTCCATCACCCTGCATGACGTCGCCCGCGCCGCTGGCGTGTCGCTCATCACCGCATCGCGCGCGCTCGGCAACCCGGGGCGCGTCTCCGACGCCACCATCGCGAAAGTCCAGCAGGCCGTGACGGAAACGGGCTACATCCCGAACTTGCTGGCCGGCGGCCTGAAGTCGCGGCGCAGCCACACCGTCGCGGCGCTGGTCCCCATCATCTCGGTGCCGCAGTTCCTGCCCACCATCGAAGCCTTGACCGCCGAGCTCGACCGCGACGGCTACCAGCTCATCCTGGGGCAGATGGGCTATGACCGCGGCCGCGAAGAAGCCCTGCTCAATGCCATGGCGGGACGCCGGGTCGACGGCGTCGTCGTCGCCGGCCTGCTGAGCGACATACCGGCCGCGCACCGCCTGCGCGAAATCGGCATCCCCGTCGTCGAGACCTGGGACCTGACCGCGCACCCGCTCGACATGCTGGTGGGTTTTTCGCACCGGAGGGTGGGTAACGCCGTGGCCGAATTCTTCCTGTCCAAGGGATGGCGCAACGTGGGGCTGGCAACCGGCGACGACCAGCGTGCCGCCGTGCGACGCGCGGGCTTTCTGGAAACCCTGGGCCACGACGTGCCCACGGCCGTGGTACCGGCGCCCAGCAATGTGGCTTCCGGCCGGCGCGCCGCCGCCGAACTGTTCGACAAGGCGCCCGGCCTGCAGGCCATTTTCTGTAGCGCCGACGCGCTTGCCGAGGGCGTGCTGACCGAAGCGCGCGTGCGCGGCCTGCGCGTGCCGCAGGACCTGGCGGTCTGCGGGTTCGGCGGCGCCGACTTCGCCGCGCACCTGGCGCCGTCGCTGACCACCGTGCAGGTCGACGGCGCGAACATCGGCGCTCAGGCCGCGCGCATCCTGATGGCGCGCTGCCGCGGCGAGAGCACGCAGGAGCGCATCATCGACGTGGGTTTCCAGATCGTCGAGCGCGAGTCGACGGGCGGCTGTGCGGCAACGTAGCCAGGGGCCACCTGGCTGGGCACCTGGCCGCGGCAGGCAGTTGTCATGCCGCGCCGCCGGTAGGAGAATTCCGCCGAGCCGCGCGCGTCCGACAGCGCGCCCCCGAAGCGCGTCGCCGCCTCAAAAGGATCCGCCCGTGAAGGATGATGTTGGCCAATACCAGACTCACCCCGTCACCCTGCTCCAGCCGGACCCGTCATCGCAATGGGTCTACCACTGCGCAATGAGCCTGCTCAAGCTGCCCGCGGACGATGCGATCTCCGAGCAGCTTGCCTACATGGGTGAAACCTCGGACATCGACCGGTCCTGGATGATCGAGTACCGCCCGGACATGCTGCGGCTGCGCAATACGCATGAATGGTGCCGTGGCCAGACCGCCCCTTTCGTCGCCGAGCTGCAGGATGTGCCCACCACGCTGATCGCCTGGCTGCACCGCTTCATGGTCAAGGGCCAGGCAGTCGCCATCCACGACGTCAACGACCTGCCCCGCACCGCGCGCACCATCCAGGCCGAGTTCCAGCGCCAGGGCAACAAGAGCGTACTGAGCGTACCGGTCTGCCATGACGGCAAGCTGCAAGGCATCATCGGCTTTGACACCACGTTGCGCCACCGGCACTGGTCCGCCGCCGAGGTCGGCGCCCTGTACCAATGCGCGAACCTCATCGGTCAGGCCAAGTACGGCAGCGGCCGCACCCGTGCGCCGCTGGGCAACCCTGCCGCATCAGTGGTGTACCTGAGCATGCGCGGCGTGGTCCGCGGCGTGCAGCCAGAGGCCATCGTCGGCGTGCGCTCGGCCGGCAATTACAGCGAAATCTGGCTCGAGGACGGCTCGATGGTGCTGGACTCGCGCGCGCTCGGCGTCTGGTCGACGCTGCTGCCCGAGCAGACATTCTTCCGGGTGCACCGCACCGCCATTGCGAACGCGTTGCATGTCATGGACGTGGACCGCAGAAGCGTCGACAAGTGGCAGATCCGCATGCGGGCCGTGGACGACACCTGGCCCGTGTCCCGCGCCTATCGCAAGCCGCTGCGCGAACGCATGGGGCTTTGAGCCCGGGTTTGCCGGTTGCGGCGCCGCCCAATATGCCATTCATCATGCGGGAATGTTGTTTCGTCCTGGCGCAGATGGCTGCGTCGGCGGTTTTTGGGATCATCGCGGCATGCGGATGGGACACTCCCAGCCGCGCCGCTCCGAGAGAACCGCATGCTGACGTCCCGCCTTCTGCCGCGCATCTCCCTTCTTGCCTTGAGCGCTGTCTGCGCACTGGGCGCGGGCCCCGCCCGGGCAACCGACCTTGCCCTGCAGGATGCCGTTTCCATGGCCGGCATGCAGCTCTACCTGAACGCCGGCGCGCCCGCGCTGATCATCGCGGCGGTGCGCGGCAATGACGTCGTTGTGCAGGGCTATGGCGAGACCGCGCCCGGCAGCGGCGTCGAACCCGACGGCCAGTCCATCTTCCGCATCGCGTCGGTGTCCAAGGTGTTTGCCGGCGATGTGCTTGCGTCCTTGGCGGCCAAGGGCAAGCTCAAGCTGACCGATCCGCTTGCGAAATACGCACCCGAGCATGCCAAGGTCGACGCCAACGGCCGGCCGATCACGCTGCTGGACCTGGCAACGCATTCGGCCGGCCTGCCCCGCGAGTTGCCCGATCCCGACGCCAAGCCCTCCGACAACCCGTTCAACGCCTTCGACCGCGCCTATTACTGGAAGTGGATGGGCACCCACAAGCCGGCCTATGCGCCGGCCACCACCACGCTGTACTCCAACCTGGGCTATGGCCTGTTGGGCGACGCGCTGGCCAAGGCGGGCGGCGCGGACTATTCAACCGTGCTCGCCAACGAAGTCTTCAAGCCCGCCGGCATGACCGACGCCACCAACGTGCTCACCGAGGCGCAGAAAAAACGCCTGATGACCGGTCTGGATCCCTTCGACAAGCCGGATCCCAATGCCGTTGCGCCCGACATCATGTACGCCAGCGCGGGAATCTATGCCACGGCGGACGACATGGTGCGCTGGATGCGTTGGCATCTGGATGGCGCCCGGCAAGCCCGCGAGGCCGCGCTCCTGGCCCACACGATGTGGCTGCCGTACGACGGGCTGAAGTCCGTCGTGGGCACGGAAGTCACGGATGGCGACGGCATGGGGCTGGGCTGGGTGGTGACCCTGCCGCGCAACGGCACGCCGTTTCTGCTGGGCAAGAGCGGCGGCATCGGCGGCTTCATGTCCTACGCCGTCCTGTCGCCCAACCGCGACATGGGCGTGTTCGTCGTCGCCAGCCGGGTGAACTTCGGGATGTTCAACAACATCCATGCGCAGGTGCGCGAACTGGCGGCCGAGCTGGGCCGGTGATGCGGCGCCTTCGTGCGCCGCGCCTGGCCGCGGCGGCGCTGCTGCTGGCGTGGGCCGCGCAGGGCGCGTGGGCGCAGCAGGCGCAAGACATATTCAAGACCGAAATCTTCCTCACGCCCTACAGCGACCTGTCGGACGGCGACGACTCGTATCCACGCCTGAACGGCAGATTTCTGCTAATGACGGGCTACACGGGCTTTTTTGGCGTGCGGGACGACAACGGCCAGCTGCCTCGCTCGCACTGGAGCAGCGTGCAACCGACGGCCGAGGCGGCGCTGGTGCTGCAACTGACGCGGGCGTTCTCGTTCCGGACCAAGGCAACCTTCAACTCGTCCACCAACGACACCAAGGACAACGCGTTTTCCGATCTGGGCGCGAATCTGGACAACCTGTTCGCCGCCTACACCGCCGACAACTACGCGCTGTACGGCGGCAAGATGGACCTGGGATTTGGCGACGCCTGGCACGTCGTGGACGGCCTGTATTCGGGATTCAACGAGAACTCGGAATTTCGCGGCTCGATCGGTGTGGGCGGACGCTACACCCTGGACACCGCGGGCCGCGGCGCGCACTCGGTCGCCGTCATCCTGTTCAAGCGCGACAACACTGCCATGAACCGCCGGTTCAGCCTGGACGGCGGCCTGCTCGGGCCCGATGAACCGCCCCTGTTCAGCGACCAGCTCAAGTCATTCGTCGTGTCGTACGACTTTCGCGATCTGCCCGGATTGCCGGGCGTCTCGGGCGGGGTGGACGCCGGCCGGCTGCACCTGGATCCGGACCAGGGAAAAAGCGCCAACACGGTATCGGCCCGCCTGAGCTACGACACGCCGCTGGGCAACGCATGGCACCTGAACTGGTTCAACGAAGTCACCTACTCCAGCGCCTTTCGCGGCGCGCCGGTCGCCAACGGCAATGGCGTAACCTCAGTGTCGTTGTCTCGTGACCGCTGGCAGGTTACCGCGACGGCCGCCGCGCGCAAGCTGACCGGCGGCAGCCAGACACTAGCGCGGCATGGCTTGCAGGACGGCACGGATTGGGGAGTATCGGGCGCAGTCACCTACGTCACGCCCTTGGGATTGATCGTGCAGGCCGGGCTGACGCATCAGCGTGACCAGGCCCTGCGCATCAACCAGGGCGTTTTCCGCATCGCTTACCAGGCAGGATTCTGAGGCCGACATGAACAACACCATCACGCGCATCACCGCAACGATCGTTCTGGCCCTGGGCGGCATCATGCCGGCCGGGTCGCAGCCGGTGCCGATTACCCGCGCCGACTACCCGCCGGCGGACGCGGTCGCCATCCCGGCCGGCAGCCGCGAACGCGCCGTGCGGGACTTGCCCGGCATCGTCACGGACATCATGAAACGCAGCCAGGTGCCCGGCCTTGCCGTGGCCGTCGTCATCGACGGCAAGACCGTGCTGGCGCAAGGCTACGGCACGCGCGAGGCCGGCAAGGACGCGCCGGTGGATGCCAACACCGTGTTCCAGATCGCGTCCATCTCCAAGTCGTTGTCGGCAACCGTCGCGGCCATCGAAATCACGCGGGGCAAGGTGGCGTGGGACGACCCCGTGTCGCGTCACCTGCCCGGCTTTGCGCTCAGCAACGCCTATGTGTCCGAACACGCCACCATCGGCGACTTTTTCGCGCACCGCACCGGGCTGCCGGGCACGGCGGGAGACGATCTGGAAGACCTGGGCTTTTCCCGCAACGACGTCATCGCGCGCCTGCGCCTCGTGCCGCTCACCCCTTTTCGCACGTCGTACCACTACGCCAACTTCAGCACCACGATAGGCGCCGAGGCCGTGGCCAAGGCTGCGGAACGACCCTGGGAGCAGCTTGCGGACGAGCAGCTGTTCAAGCCGCTGGGCATGGCTTCGACGAGTTACCGCCATGCAGCCTTCGAGGCCCATGCCAATCGCGCCTTGCTGCATGCCTACCAGAACGGCCGCTTCGTACAGGCGGGCCAGCGCAACGCCGATGCCCAGGCGCCCGCGGGCGGCGTGTCCTCGACGGTGGTGGATCTGGCGCAGTGGCTGAAGCTGCTGCTGGCCAACGGGCAGCACCAGGGCAAGCCGCTGGCCGCCCCCGGCGCATTGCTGCCAGCGCTGTCGCCTCAGGCCTTCAGTGCGCGCGCGCCCGATGTGGATGCGCGTTCCGGCTTTTATGGCTATGGATTCAACGTCAACACGGAGACGGGCGGACGGCCGTCGATGGGACATTCCGGCGCATTCCTGGTGGGCACGGGAACGACGTTTCGCATCGTGCCTTCCGCCGGCATCGGCATCGTCGTGCTGACCAATGGCGCGCCGGTGGGCGCGGCCGAAGCCGTCGCGGCCACATTCATCGACACCGCGCTGTACGGCCAGCCGAGCCGCGACTGGTTTGCGGCGTACCACGGCGCCATGAAGGTGCTGTTCGAGCCGCAGGCCGATCTGACCGGGAAAGCCGCCCCCGCCAAGCCCGCCGCGGCCAAAGCCTTGCCGCAATACGCCGGCACGTTCGACAACCCCTATTACGGCCCCGCCCGGATCGAGGAGGCGCAAGGCGCGCTGACGCTGGTTCTTGGTCCCAAGGACATGCGCTTTCCCGTGAGCCACTGGGACGGCGACACGTTCGCCTTTTCGCCGGCCGGCGAAGCCGAAATGATCGGCTCGCGCGCATCGATTGTCTTCAAGATGGACCAGGGGGGGGCCCAGGGCTTTGACATCCAGTATTACGATGGCGCCGGGCTGGGGCGCTGGGTCCGCAAGTAAAGCGGGCGGGCGCGGGTCGAATGTCGACATTCGCCGGATCGCGTTCCCCCATTCCCGCCACCACACGCTTCGGGCTACAGTGCCCGTTCATCGGAATCCACGAAGGATCGAGCATGGCCGACGACAGCACGCTTCTCAACGACAACGCGGTGTACAGGACTTTGCTGGAATCGACCAAGGCGATTCCCTGGAAGATCGATTGGGCCACCATGAAGTTCGCCTACATCGGCCCCCAGATCGAAGCGTTGCTGGGCTGGCGCGCCGACAGCTGGGTCACCGTCGAGGACTGGGCCATGCGCATGCACCCCGAGGATCGCGAGTACGTGGTGAATTTCTGCGTCTCGCAATCCCAGGCCGGCATCGACCACGAGGCCGACTACCGGGCGCTGACTCGCGACAACGGTTATGTCTGGATCCGCGACGTGGTTCACGTCGTGCGCACGGAAACCGGAGAGCCCGAAGCCTTGATCGGCTTCATGTTCGACATCACCGAACGCAAGAAAACCGAGGAAAAGCTGCTCAGCCTGCAGAAAGAGCTGGAGGTCCTGTCCTTCAAGGATGGCTTGACCAACATCGCGAACCGGCGGCGCTTCGACAGCAGTTTCGAACTGGAATGGGAGCGTGCGCGCAGCGAGGGCCAGCCCCTGTCGGTACTGCTCTTCGACGTCGATTTCTTCAAGCAGTACAACGACCTGTATGGCCACACGCAGGGCGACAAGTGCCTTATCGAAATCGCCGAGACGCTGAGCCTGGCGCTGGACGGGCCGCGCGACCTGGTTGCGCGCTACGGCGGAGAGGAATTCGTGGTGCTGCTGCCCGAGGCCGACGCCGAGGTCGCCCGCAAGGTCGCCGAACGCTGCCAGCGCCAGCTTCAGAAAAAGGCCATCGTCCACGCGCTGTCGCCGCACGGCAGGCGCGTCACGGTCAGCGCCGGCGCGGGCACGGTGTCGCCGGCCGGCCCGGTGACGGCGGCCGACTTCATCAAGGGCGTGGATCAGGCGCTGTACCTGGCCAAGAACAACGGGCGCAACCGCGCGGAGCATGTGCAGGTGGGCCAATAGCGCCAATCCGCCTTTTTCACCCGTAGTTCCCCGTATTGCAGTGCAGCAAAACGTGCTGTAGTGGCCGGGTGGAGGGCGCATTCCGCGCCCCCGTCGCGTGCCCATCATGTCCAAACTCAGAAATCTCTCTCTCCGGAGCAGCCTGACTGCACTGGTGCTTTTTTTCATCTTGATGCTGGTGGCCGTCGGCGCCATCGCCATGCAGCAGCTCTGGAGCATCAGCCAGAAGCAGCGCGCCATGTACACGGAAACCGTCATGCCGCTGCGCGTCGTCGTCGACGCCGCCCGCCAAGGCGCCACGCACTTCCGGCGCATGTACGTCTACATCTGGAACACCGATCCGCAAGCCCGGCAGAACGAACTGCGCCTGAACGACGATTCCGAGAAATCGGTGCTGCAAGCGCGTGACCGCCTACAGCAGGAGCAGGACCCTGCCCTGCGCGCCCTGGGCGGCAAGCTGGCCGACACCTGGACCCGCTACAAGGCGGCCGTGAACGACGTGAAGGGACTGGCCGACCGCAACGATCCGACCGCGATGACCGTGCTGCACAAGGACTCGGCCGAACTGCACGTGGCCGCGCGCAATATCCTGATGGAAGCGGCCAAGCGCCAGGAAGAGCTGGCCCGCCTGGATACCGAAGACGCCGCCGCGGCAGTCGAACGCACGTTCTGGACGCTGACCGCGCTCATCGTGCTGTGCGCGCTGATCGGCAGCACCCTGGGCCTGGGCCTCGTGCGTTCCGTCATGCGCCGCCTGGGCGGCGAACCCGCCTACGCGGCCCAGATCGCGCAGGAAGTCGCAAAGGGCAACCTCGCCGTGCGCGTGCAGCGCCGCGACGGCGACCAGACCAGCGTGCTCGCCAACATGGACGCCATGCGCGCCAACCTGGCGCAACTGGTCAGCCAGGTGCGCCGGTCCAGCGAATCGATCGCCACGGGCGCCACCCAGATCTCCACCGGCAATACCGATCTCAGCCAGCGCACCGAAGAGCAGGCCGCCAACGTCGAAGAGACCGCCGCCTCGATGGAAGAAATGAACGCGGCGGTCAAGCAGAACCTGGAGTCCGTGCAGATGGCCGCCAGCCTGGCCGGCTCGGCCAGCGAAGCCGCCGCGCGCGGCGGCCAAGTGGTCGGCAACGTGGTCAGCACCATGGACGCCATCTCCGCCAGTTCGCGCAAGATCGTCGACATCATCGCCGTCATCGATTCCATCGCGTTCCAGACCAACATCCTCGCGCTGAACGCGGCCGTCGAAGCCGCCCGCGCCGGCGAACAGGGCCGCGGCTTTGCCGTCGTGGCCAGCGAAGTGCGTGCACTGGCCCAGCGCAGCGCCAGCGCCGCCAAGGAAATCAAGCAACTGATCGGCGACAGCGTCGGCAACGTCGAAGCCGGTTCCAACCTGGTGGGCGAGGCGGGCAGCACGATGAACGACATCGTCACCCAGGTGCGCCGCGTGGCCGACCTGATTGCCGAAATCGGCGCCGCCGCGCATGAGCAGGGACAAGGCATCTCGCAGGTGGGCGACGCCATCAACCAGCTAGACCAGACGACGCAGCAGAACGCGTCGCTGGTGGAAGAATCCGCCGCGGCCGCGCACAGCCTGAACGCCCAGGCCGCGACGCTGGTGAAGCTGGTCAGCGTGTTCCGCCTGGCCGAAGACGAAGCGCCGCGCCCCGTGGCGCACGCGCAGATTGCGCAGGCGCGCCCCGCTCAGGCGCACATTGTTCAGGCGCGCGAGACGCAGCCCGAGCCAGCTGCGCCGCCGCCTGCCAAGCCGCAACGCGCGCTGGCCAAGCCCAGCGCGTCGCGGCCGGCTGCGGCTGGCAAACCGGCGTCGCCCCGCCGCGCCGAGGCGAAGCCGGCCGCGCAGCCCAAGGCGCCGCTGCGCGTGCCGGGCGATAGCAAGCCTGCGCAGTCGAATGACGATTGGGAGAGTTTCTGATCGGCAAGCGGGGCAACGCGGCAAACCTACGCTCGCCCCCCTCAGTTCCCTACGCAAGGTAATGAGACCTGACGCCTGAAGGCGGCCACCGGGCCGTCTTCAGGCAGCACCCTGGCCAATGCCGACGACCTGCGACTCCAAGCCGGGACATGGCGGGCACGTCCACCACGGACATCAAAGCTGAAAAGCGCAGCCTGCGCGATAACTGCCCGAAGAAACCGGATCGCGCCGCGGCGCTGTATCGCACCGCCCCTATTCCGCGTCACGAAGCGCGTTATCGTTTCCACTAATTATCGTAATCCCTAATTTTTTCGCCTATGCTAGCCCGTGATAATTTGCGGAAACGTTTCCACGAGGAGCAGAAATGAAGGGCGATGATTTGCAGGCTGCACGGGTCAAAACGGTGGTGGATCACATGGCGCTGGAATGCACGCAGGAGTGGGACAAGGTCATCGACACCTTCGAACACCCCCGCTATGAAATGCACTCCAGCGGCGCCGTTTTCGACGGCGAAAACGAAGTCATGGGGTATTTCCAGTCATCGCGCGCGTCCTTCCCGGACTTGAAGAACGAGATCATCGCGGTGGCCGCCGCCGACGGAACGGACACCGTGCTGGTTGAGTTCTGGCTGTCCGGCACGCACGCCGGCCCCTTCACCGTCGAAGGCAAGACCTACGAGCCGACCGGCCGCAAGTTCCGCGTGCGCATGGCCGCGTCCTTCGAATTTGCGCCGAACTCGGACAAGGTGATCTGCGAGCGCCCCTATACCTGTCAAAACGCGAAGCTGCGTTCGCTCGGGTTGCTGTAGAGGTACAGGCTTTCCCGTTCAGGAGGCGGGAAGGCGCGAAGCATGAAGTTGTTCTGCACATAACAGCCAGGGCGGGCCATCCGGCGCTGCACCAGGAATCCAACTCGAGGAGACAACAATGATGAAGCTGTCCGCCGCAGCGGCCGTGCTGCTCGCTGTACTCGGCATGGGAACTGCCCACGCCGACGATTATCCGAATCGCCCGATCCGCATGCTCTTGCCCTTCTCCGCGGGCGGCGGCGGCGACACGCTGGGCAGGATCCTGGCAGAGCGCTTTGCCGTCGAACTGAAGCAACCCGTGATCGTGGAGAACAAGCCTGGCGCGGGCGGCACCATCGGCATTGCTTCGGTCGCGCGCGCGGCGCCTGACGGCTACACGATCACGATCGGCGGCATGACGACACATATCCTGTCTCCTTCCGTCTACAAGGATCTGCAATACGACCCGATAAAGAGCTTCACATCGCTCGGCGCCATTGGCAATTCAGCCATCATGGTCGTCGCTAACAACAACTTCGCCGCCAACAACATCGCCGAACTCAAAAACCTGGCCGCCTCCCGCAAGGATCCAGTGCAGTACGGCAGTTGGGGGATCGGTTCGACGGGCCACTTCTGCGGAGAGGTGCTCGTGCAGAAGGGTGGCCTGAAGCTGCAACATGTTCCCTACAAGGGAACCACCCAGATCATGACCGACATCATGGGCGGTCATGTCGACGTCGGATTCGTCGATATGGCCACGGCGACCCCGATGGTCACGCAGCACAAGGTAAAGGGCTTGGCCGTCTGTACCCAGCGATCGCCGAGTGTGCCGGACATCCAGAGCTACAAGGAACAGGGTATCGACTTCGATCGCGAGTTGAACTGGGCCATGTACGTTCCGGCCGGAACGCCAGCGCCTATCGTTGCCAAGCTGTCCGACACGCTGGAAAAGGTGCTCAAGGAAGCGGACGTCAAGGACAAGCTGCTTGGACTGGGCATTACGGCAAATTACGTTCCCGGACCGGCGCACGAAAAGGCCAACATCGCTGATATCGAAGCCTGGCGAGCCGTGGCCCGCGACGCCGGCATCAAGCCCCAGTAACTGCATCTCCACGGCGACGAGCGAGCTCGTCGCCGCTTTCGCGAGACCTCAATGAACCTGCTCCAAGACCGCGTCGCCGTCATATCCGGCGCCGCCCATCCCAAGGGGATCGGCAAGGCAACCGCCAGGCTATTCCTCGAGCATGGCGCCCGCGTGGCCATCCTTGACCTTGACGCGGCTCGCATACGCGAGGCCGCCGAAGACCTCGGCGCGCCGCAATCCCGACTCATTGCTTTAGGCTGCGATGTCGGCGACACGCAGCAATGCCGCGCGGCAATCGATTCGGTTGCGCAATGGGCCGGCGGCCGAATCGACGTGCTGGTGAACAATGCCGCCGTCACGCAAAAGGCGGCTTTCCAGGAGATATCTCCCGCGGACTTCGATCGGATCCTGCGGGTGAACCTGACTGGCGTCTTCAATCTGAGTCAGGCGGTCATTGCACGGATGATCGGGCAGCAGGCAGGAAGCATCATCTCGATTTCCTCGCTTTCCGCCCAGAACGGCGGCGGCATCTTTGGCGGCGCCCATTATTGCGCCGCCAAAGCCGGCGTGCAGGGCATCACGCGCGCCATGGCCAAGGAATTCGGCCAATACAGGATCCGCGTCAACGCCATATCACCCGGGCTCATCACCACCGACTTTTCCCGGACTGGCCGCTCGGATGAAAGCAAGGACGAAGCCGCTCAAGGCTGGCCATTGCGGCGGGCGGGGCGGCCACACGAAATCGCCGGCGGCTGTCTCTTCCTGGCGAGCGACCTCTCAACTTACATCACCGGCACGACGTTGGACATCAACGGCGGCGCACACATGAATTAAGGAAACAGCATGAGCAAGATCCTGGGGGGAGTCCGGCAGGTGGGCTACGTGGTTCGCGACATAGAGAAGGCCATGAAGCATTGGTCTGACGTGCTGGGCGTGGGACCCTGGTTCTACAAGGAGGAAGTGGGAACCACCGAGTTCCGCTACCAGGGCAAGGAATCCCGCCCTCCCCGCCTCTCCATCGCGTTGGCCAATACGGGTCCACTTCAGATTGAGCTGATACAGCAACGGGATGACGCGCCGTCGCTGTATCTGGACTCCCTGCGCACAGGCGGAGAGTGCGCTCAACACGTGGCGTTCTGGACGCTGGACCACTTTGACGACTTTTGCGCCCACCTGAGCGCTCGCGGCTATGTGGAAGGCCATGGAGGCCGGATGGGAACGCGCGGCCGCTTCTCGTACTTTGTTCACCCCGACCTGCCCAGCGGCATGATCGAAATCTCCGAGATGAAAGGCGGAAAAGGCGAGTATTTCGAAGAGATCAGAAAGGCCAGCGAATCGTGGGACGGGTCCGCGCCGATCCGACTGCGAACCTAGCCAGCCGTGCGCCAAAGACGGTGTATGTTAGCCACTTTTGGCTCGGACTGAACGCAATCATGAATGACCGGATCACAATTCGCGATGTTGCCAGGAAGGCCGGCGTGTCCCTGGGAACGGCATCGCGCGCGCTCAACCGTACAGGACGCGTCAGCGAGTCAGCCATCGCTGCGGTCGAACAGGCCGCGCGCAGTCTTGACTACCGTCCGGACGCCGTCGCGAGAAGCCTGCGGACAAAGTCTTCAGGCGTGATCGGGCTGCTGGTGTCAGATCTGGCCAATCCGCTCTACGCACGCATCATCACCGCGACGGAATCGGCGCTACAGGCGGAGGGCTACTCGCTACTGGTGGCCAGCACTCATAACGAGCGGCGGCGTGAAGCGTCATTGATCGAGATATTTCGCGGCCGCCGGGTTGACGCGTTGATCCTCGGGCCCTGCGAAAGAGAGTCAGCCGATCTCATCGACGCGCTATCGCAGGAAATTCCGGTCGTGGCGCTGGATAGGGAGTTCGGTGCGTCCTCCGTTGGTATCCATGTGGATCACGCGGCTGGAGCATTCCAGGCAACGCAATATCTGCTCAACCTGGGTCACCGGCGGATCGCCCTGCTTACGCCAGGAACCGACTTGCGTACGGGAAAGGAGCGCATCGCGGGCTTTCGTCATGCCTACGACGTGCACGGCATCTCGCCGGACCCGGCACTGATCCGTGCCGAACAGTCGGCGATGCAGTTTGCATTCGCCGAGGCCATGTCGCTGCTGTCGCATGCCAACCGCCCCACGGCCTTCGTCTGCCTGGGTACGCGAATACTGTCCGGCGTGCTTCAAGCCCTTCGACACACCGGCGACTCGGTGCCGAATGACATCAGCGTCATCAGCATCGGCGATACCGACCTGTCTCGGCTGTTCAGCCCTTCCATCACCTCGCTCAGTTGGGACCTGGAGGCGATGGGCACTTGCGCGGCGCAGCAGGTTCTCAAGCAACTGGATCGTCAGACTTCTTCAGAGCAAGGCGATCGCATTGTCATCAAAACACAACTGATACTGCGTGAGTCATGCGCTCCCGCGGCGCCCAGTTGACCCTTCACCCAAGGAAAATTCCATGACACTTCCGTACACCGAAACCCACCAAGACCGTCTGCTGACCGTCAACATCGAAGACGGCGTGCAGCTTCCTGGCGCGGCACCCGGCTCCTCGATCATTCCACTCTTCCTCGATAGAGAAAACGGCGTCTGGGTTCTGTACGGAAAGTTTGCGCCGGGCACTCGACTTCCGACTCACTTCCACACCGGTGTCGTCCACTTCTTTACGACGAAGGGCCAGTGGAACTATCTCGAATATCCGAACGACCCGCAGACAGCCGGCAGTTACCTGTACGAACCCGGCGGCTCCGTCCACACCTTTTCCGTGCCCGACACCGCCACGGAACCTGCCGAGGGATTCATGGTGGTATTCGGCGCCAACATCAACTTCATTGATGGCCAGTTCGCGAACATTCGCGATGCGGGCGCCATCGAAGACTCGATCATCGATGCAGCCAGGAAGGCCGGCTTGCCGCTGCCCCGGTACATTCGTCCGAAGGGCGGCGCCGAGTTCACGCGAGATTGAGCCGGGAGACCATCAGCCATGCGGTTGAAATCCAAGATTGCCCTGGTCGCCGGCGCAGGCACATTGAGAAGCGCATTCTCGTCACCCGATCTGGTCGGCAATGGCGCCGCCTGTGCGATCCGGTTTGCCCAGGAAGGGGCAACGGTCATCTGCGCAGACCGGTCCTTACCGGCCGCCCAGGAGACGGTCGAGAGAATTCTGTCGGAGGGCGGTGCGGCACATGCCATCGAACTTGACGTCACCGATTCGGCCCGGATCGGCCACGCCGCGCAGGACATCGCACATCGTTTTGGCGGCATCGACATCCTGCACAACAACGTCGGCATCGAGATCCAGGGCGACCTGCTTGCGGTGCAGGATGACGAATGGGATCGCGTCATGACGGTCAATGTACGCGGTTCCATGGCCACGGCGCGCGCCTTTCTGCCGCAAATGAAAGCGCGCGGCGGGGGCTCTATCGTCAATGTCTCGTCGACGGCCAGTCTGAAATGGAGTCCGATGCAATTTCTTTCGTACAGCACCGCCAAGGCGGCCGTCAATCACATGACGCGGGTCATCGCCCGTCAGTATGCAGCCGATCAGGTCCGCTGCAACTGCATCATCCCGGGCATGATCCGAACGCCTCATGCGGACGCGCTCTATTCCTCCGCGGACGCTGCCGCGCAAGGCCATGAAGCGCGCGACGCCCGATGCCCGATGGGCCGCCAGGGAAGTCCCTGGGATATCGCGAATGCGGCGCTCTTTCTTGCGTCCGACGAAGCCGCGTATGTCACGGGCAGCCTGATGGTGGTCGATGGGGGGTCCAGCCTTTAACCGGCGGCCGCGATGTCAAGGCTGGCCGGGACGCACGCCCAGCGCGCGCATCCACGGCATGTCCGGCAGACCCTGGATGGGCGCCCCGCCCGGCATCGGAAAGCCCACGGGATTGAGCGCGGCGTCTTGCAGCACCCGCGCCCATTCGCGCGGGTCGATCGGTTCGCCCATGCGCGCGCGCACGTCCAGCAAGTCCAGGGCCGCGCGCCGGTGTCCCGCCTCGGCCGCGTCGCGGAACAGGCGTTCGGCCACGGCGTAGTTCTTGGGCACGCCGCGGCCCATGCCGGTCAGTTCGCCCAGGTAGGTCTGCGCGGGTGCGAAGCCCTGGTCGGCGGCGCGCTGGTACCAGCGGGCGGCGACGGGGTAGTTCTGTTGCACGTGCTCGCCGTTCTCGGCGATCAGGCCCAAGGTGGTCATGGCGACCACGTCGCCCGCCTTGGCGCGCGCCTGCAGCGACGCGAGGCGAGGTTCATCCACATACTGGGCGCCCCGCTCGATCTCGTATTCCCACGCGCTCATGCGCGCCTTGATCAGGTCGCGGCCCAGGGTGGGCGACGGGCCGCGGCCCTGCGCGGTTTGGCCGCCGGATCCGCCGGGCGTCGCGGGCGTCTGCCCGTCCGCCAGCGTCGTGAAGGTCACCGTGCCGACCAGGCTGCTCGCGTAGTGCGGAATCTGCCGGTAGGCGGTGGCCACCTGCACGTCGGCGGTCAACTGCTTGAAGAAGGTCTCCACGGGCGCCGTGCCGGGCAGCGCGCGCAGGCCCTGCGCAAAGTAGTACGCATAAGGGCTGTGACGCGGCCCTTGATTGCCGAAGCCGTCCTCGGCGGTCGCCCCGGGCTGCGTCGAAAACGCGATCAGCTCCCCGCCCGCGGGCACGGCATGCACCAGGCCGGCGGCAGGCGTGCCGCGCGTCAGGTTGGTGCGGCAAGCGTCCAGCACCATCAGGCGCGCGCGCACGTTGGCGCGCCGCAGCGCCTGCGACACGCGCCGCAGGCTTAGCGAACTTTGCTGCGCCGTGCGGATGCGCACGTCGCCCAGCGGCAACGGCAGGTCCACGCCAAACAGATAGTTCACGTCGTCCACGGCGACGGCGTGTCCGGCGAAGTACATCAGCGCCAGATCCCCGCCGGCGGCGCGATCGGCGAATTCGTCGACGGCGGCTTCCATCTGCGCGGTGGTCAGATCCGTGAGCAGCGTCACATCGATGCTTCGCTGGCGCAGCGCCTCGGCGATCAGGCGCGCGTCGTTGACCGGGTTGACGAGCGCGTTGGCCGGCACGGCGTAGCGGGCGTTGCCGATCACCAGCGCGTAACGGCGCCGGACAGCAGTCGGATTGGACGCCGCCTCGGGGTCCGCCTGGGAGGGCGCATTGGATTCGGCGTTGGACGCCGCCGCGCTGGCGGCGGGGCCATCATCCGGCGCCGGCGCGGGCGTGGCGGGCGGGTGCGACGGCGCGGCCGAAGGCGGCGGGTCGTCGTCCACCATGTTCCGATTGTTCAGCCCCCTGGCGTTGCTGCCCGCCGCCCACACGGCGGTCGCCGGTCCGCCGCTCAGGGCGGCGCCAAGCAACGCCGTCAGCAGACGCCGCCGCACGAGGGGGTGTGCGCGCGAAATGGGTGCGCCGGCACGGGCGGGTGGGTCGATGCGCTTCATGAGGGTTCGCGAACGGGGTTTCAAAGGGGGGGCTTTAAGGGGTGGGGCAGGCGCCGGACGGCGCTGCCGTGGCGGACAGCGCGCCCAGCGCCGCCGCGGCATCTCGCAGCGACGACTCGCGCGAGGCGGCCAGGACGTACCGGCCGTCCGCATCGGGGCCGTCGACGATGGACACGGCGTACTGGGACAGGGTGTTGCGCAGTTGCCGGGCGGTCAACGCGTCGGGCAGGTCCACCACCAGGCGCGGGCACGAGGCGCCCCCGCGCGTCAGCACCGCATCGGGCGCCGCGCCGCCAACGTCCGGACCGACGGGCGCCTGTTGCGCCACCACGACGGACAGCACGATCGCCAGAGCCCAGCCCAATGACATCAAGGGGCTGGCGGGCGTGGGCCACAGCCACTGCCACAGCCGGCGCGCGCGGGAGGCTGGCGCGTTCCGGGGACGCTGCTGCGCTAGCGCGCGCAGAAAGGCGGCATCGCGCTCGGCCTGTCCGATCTCGTTGTGCGCCAGCTGGCGGGCTTGGGCAAGGTTGCGCCACGCCTCAAGCTCTGCCCGCAGCGCGGGATCGCGCGCGAGGTCCGCTTCGAGGGACCGGCGGGCATCCGGATCCATGTCGCCCGACAGATAGGTCAGCACTCGGTCTTCGGGCATCATCAGTCCATTCCTTTACGCGTGCAGTCGGTCACCAGCTTGCGCGCGGCGTGCAGGCGGCTCTTCACGGTGGGCACGTGCAGGTCCTGCTGCCGCGCGATCTGTTCCATCGGCATGTCGTCCAGATACAGGAACATGGTGGTACGCAGCGTGTCGCTGAGTTTGTTGATGCAATCGCGCATGCGCTTGATGATCGACAGGTGCTCGTAGGCGCGCGCCGGGTCGTTGAACTCGGAAGGATCGGCCACGTGCCGCGCATCGCCGAGCGCCGCGTCCTCCCCTTCCTCATTGCCCTGCGGGCCAGTCAAGTGCACTTCGTGCCGCGTGCGGCGATGGATCTGGATCAATTCATGCAGCGATCCGCGGTACAGGTAGCCGCCCAGCTTGCTGACCGCCAGCTCGTGCGCCGTCCATCCGCCCTCGGGCTGGCCGTGCAACAGGGCTTCGTCCTTGAAGGAGCGCGTCTGCAGGAACTTCATGAGCGCGTTATTGAACGCATCCACCACGCCTTCCGGCGGTGCATTGAAGAACTTCCTGCGCAGCTTCAGCGTGATGTGCTGCTCGGCCTTGTTGCGAAACGCCAGCGCGTAGCGCGGGTCGGCGTGCAGGATGCGCAGCAGCGCGTCGACGTTATTGATGACGTAACGCTTGGAATCGAGCGTATTCATGATTCGGATTCTGGGAGCTGCGGCACCTTAGCCGCGCAGGGGCGGAAAATCAAGCGCGGCGGCGCATCGCGGCGACGCCGCGGACGGTAAAGGCGATGGCGATGGCCGCGCACAGATAGAAACCGAATCCGAACGACAGGCTGTTCCACAGGTTGGACGCCATGTCGCCAGCCAAGCTGCGGCTGGCGCGCGAACTGCCCATGAAACCCGCGAACTGGCGCGTCGCGTCCAAGACTTCCCGCACTTGCGAAACCACGCCCGCCAGCGCAATGGCCCACAACGCCAGCGGCGCGAAATAGCCCAGGCGCGCCGCGCGATGTTCCAGAAGCGACGGCAGCAGCGGCCCGGCAACGGCCAGCAGCCACAACACGGCATACACGCCCGCGCCCGCCCCCTGCCCGGCGATTGCGCCTTGCAGGCTGGCGCCGTTCTGCAGGCGAAGCATGTCGTAGAAGCTCAGGCTGGCGGCCGATCCCATCATGCGCACGGTAATGACGGCAAAGAGCGTCGTGCCCAGCAGGAACAGCAGTGCGCCCGCCGCGTCGCCGCGGTTGACGCGCCGCGCCGCGATCGCCGTCCAACGCGCCGCATGGGTCCTGGCCTGCGCCAATACGTCTTGTGCTTTGTCCTGCATGGTCTTTCCTTGTGAGGGTGAGGCGCGAAGGCCGGTACTTGTCGCTACGCGCGGCCGAACAGAAGGTTCGATTTTTTTTGGGTCTTTTTTGGCGATTGCCCTTTCGGGTTCCGGTTTATGCTTCGCCCCAACTTTTTTCGAACCTTTTCCGAATCGGCGCGTAGCCATGGTCAAGGGCTCGCCTTTTCAGCCCCGCCTGCTGGAACGCAAACCGCCACTTCCACCTGCCGATATTTCCCACCATCAAGAACGGAGCCTTCAAACATGTCCACCCCTACCCCGCTGTCCGCCCTGTACCAGACCCTCGTGCAAGAAGAACTGGGCCTGGTCGCCAGCCAGGACGATCAAGGCGACGTGGTCTTCAAGCATCCCGATCTGGGCATCATGTACTTCAGCCTGAGCGACGCAGACCCCGAGTTCCTGCGCCTGGTCTACCCCAGCTTCGTGCAGGCCGACGAACTGGACCTGACGCGCGACCAGTTCCTGGAGGTCATCAACGTCGTGAACAACCGCTGCAAGGCCATCAAGCTGACGCTGGCGCCCGAAAGCGCCGACCGCCCCGCACGCGTGTCGGCGTCGGTGGAGAGCTTCGTGGCCGCCCCCGACACCCTGCCCGACCTCGCCCTGCTGCGCGGCATCGCGGCGCGCTGCGTGTCGGCCGTGCGCCATGGCGTGCACGAACTGGTCAAGCTGTCGATGGAGTTCAAGCAGGCCGCCAACTGACGCGCGCCCGCGCCGCGCAATTGAAACAAGTCTGGCCCTGCGTTGTAACTTTGCGATACATTGCAGGGCTTTGATGAAAATGGCGCCCAAGAGGCGCCAATTTTTTCTGCCTCCAACATGATGTCGATGCGCCTGTCCGATTCCCGTTCGTTGCTCCTTCGCCTTGCGGCCAGCGTGCTGCTCCTTGCAGGCTTGTCCGCCTGCGCCGTCAAGACCAATTCGCGGGGCAACCTCGTGTACGGCGTGGACACCGCCGCCCTGTTCGGCACCGAGATCGGCCAGTTTCCCTTGCAGGATGGCGGGCTGGGCACCTTGCGGCGCGAAGGCAAGAACTTCTCGGTCAAGCTGTCGGGCAACCAGCGCGTGGTGCCGATCAACAACGTGGAATCGGCGCGCATCGCGCGCACCGAGAACGTCGGCTCGCGCACGGTGGTCGTGATCGAGACCCAGCGCCGCAATTGCGATTACCGCTACAGCGTGCTGGCCATCGAAGGGTCCGACGTGCTGTCGTGGGACGTGGGCAATTGCCGCGACCGGCCGGTCGTGCTGGTCCAGGATGACCGCAGCGCCCTGACTTTCGACTTCCCAAAGGGCTCGTCGATCGAACGCTTCGTCTACACGCAGGACGGCCGCATGCGCCGCGGCAACGTGAAGGCGGTGGCCGGATTGAATCCGCGCGCCAAGCCGTTCGCCGACGAATCGCTGTATCCGCCCGGGTACATGGATTCGATCCGGCTGCATGGCGTCTATCCGACGCCCGCCGCGCCGGCCGCCCGGCCGGGCAAGGCGGCAAAGCCCGCCAGCGGCAACCGGCCGAACCGGCGCACCGCCCCCGACGCTCCCGCAGCGGTGCAAACCCAGACGGCCAGCGGCGCGGCCAGCGCAGGCCGCGTCGTGCCACCGCCCCCGCAACGCGTGCCGGCGGGCGACGCGCCCGCGCCGGCCCGCTCGGGCACGGCATCGCGCACGCCCGCCAAGCTGGATCTGCCCGACGAGGAAATCACCTCGACCCGCCTGGATCTGAGGGATTGAACGTGCGCCAAGCCCAGATTCGCCAGATCCTCTTCCTGATCGTCCTGACGGTCATCTACCTGAGTTTTGAACTCGGCTTCAACGCCCGGCTGCTCGATGTGGTGGGCAGCCGCGCGACACCGCACGACATCGAGGAACTGGAATTCTTCGGCCGCACCCTGTCCGGCATCGCCGCGGCGCTGGTCGTGCTGCAACTGATGCTGGCGCGGCGGCTTGCCACCGGCGGCCGGCCGTCGTCCCTGAAGATTGCCATTGCCTGCGTGGTGACGGCGCTGCTCGTCTTCAGCGCCATCAAGATGATGGTGAACGTGCTGGTCGACTCGCGCGACGGCGAGTTCCGCCGCGTTGCCACCAACGCCGGACTGCTGCAACGATCGCTCGTGCAGGGCGACCTGCATCTGGATGGGCTGGTCGACGATGGCGTCTACGCGCGCCCCGAAGGCAAGGCGTTCCTGGCGGTGTTCCAGGTGCTGCTGTCCAACATCGACAACCTGGACGACAAGGTCGAACCCAAGAAGCGGCAGGTCATCCGCACCGACCTGCAACGCCAGATGAAGACCTTCACCTTCGATGACCGCGAAGTCCGCATGACGGCGCCGGGCATTCGGGGGTATCACCAGGTCTACACCAGCGTGATGCAGTCCGTGGCCGAGCGCTGGAAGAAGTACGCGGGCGTGCCGGTGGCATCGGACATCGGCCTTGCGCGCGAACAGGACCGCGCCTGGGGCGATTACCGCCGCAACCTGTCGCGCCGCGGCTGGACCCCGGAAAGCGTGCCCGCCCGCTATCAGGGCCGCGTGGTGCAGGACGTGCGCAAGCGCATTCCCGTGCCTGCGGGCTGGCAACCGCACGACCGCGCCACCTTCAACGAAGCCGTCGCGCAGCAATACTGGAAAACGATGCGCAGCCGCACGGTGCACGTCGAAGGAGACGCCATCCCGCCGGGTCTGTCGTACGAAGATTTCGTGGCGCGGCCCGGCGTGCAGAAGCTGCTGCGCCAGACCTTGATGGTGCCGGCCACCATGAACGTCGCGCCCAACTACACCGACGCCGCCGGCTTCAAGCGGCTGTACGACGGCATGCTGGACCGCGCGGTGGACGAAGCCCTGCCGCGCTTTTCGGCGAGCAGCGCGGATTTTTCGCGCGGCGGCCAGCATTACCAGCTGGGCCAAGACGCCGCGCGCGCGGCCATCGTGCCGCCCGTCGCGCTGCTGTTTTCATTGCTGGGCGCGGTGGGCCACTTCGGCAAGCTGCTGTACCTGATCGTCAAGCTCATCGTCTGGCTGCGCACGCCCGCCGGCCAGCAGCCGGGACGCACCGCGACGCGGGCCGCGGGCCTGGCGCTGGTCCTGACGCTGGCCTGCGTCTGGACCGCGTTCTCGTTCATGCAGAACGGCGTCACGCAAAGCGACCTCTTCCAGCAAATGTCGCGCGTGGAAGGCGGCCGCGATGACGAATCGATCGGCCAGGCGCTGCGCCGCCGCGTGCTGGCCAACGTGGCGCACGTGATCGTGGTGGGGCAGGCCTACACCTACCCCTTCAACGAGGCCGTGCGCACCTACGTGCTGGGCGGCTTCCGGTTTGGATATCACGGCAATGCGAGCTAGCCGTCTGATTGCCGCGGTGCTGGCCGCCGCGCTGCCCTGGTCCGGCGCCAGCGCCGCCTGCCTGGGCATGCAGGTCCATGCGCATCGCGGCGCGCCCGCGCTGCCTGAGAATTCGCTGGCCTCGATTCGCGCGGCCTACGCCGGCGCGTGGGATGGCGTCGAAATCGACATGCAGCGCCTGAAGGACGGCACCTGGGTGCTGCATCACGATCTGCTGACCGGCAGGACGGTGAGCGGCGTTGGGCGCAAGGCCGTGCTGCAACTGTCCAGCGACCAATGGCGCGACGCCAGGCTGACGGGCGCGGGTGGCGGGACGCCCCCGCCGTTCCTGACTGATGCGCTACGCGTCGCGGCCGCGCAGCCCGCCAAGACCTTCAATGCGGAACTGAAGGTCATCTACCGCGATTGCGCGCCGGTGTCCAAGCTGGTCGCCGGCATGAAGGCCGCGCTGCCGCACGGCAACTGGATGATCACGTCCGCCTTCCCCGAGGCGCTGCGCTGCGTGCGCGGCACCGACCGGCAGGGTTATCTGGGCCTGATCGTGTTCGACCCGCGCCACGCGGAGTCGGTGGGCGCGAATCCGCTAGGCAAATACGTTTCGCAGCGCGCCGCCGCGCCCAAACTGACGCGCCAGTGGCTGGCCGACCTGTCCGCCACCGTCGGCGCCCCCGTCGGCGTGCACGTGGACGCGCTGACGCTGGCCGCTAACCCCCAATTGCTGCGCGACGCCGCCGCGCAATCCGTGCGCGTCTTCGCGTACGCGGTCGGCGGTGATGCGGCCCTGGCGCAGCAACTTCGCGCCACGAAGCAGCGCGAGGGCTATCTGCCGTCCGGCGTCATCATCGACGGCGATGCGCAGGCGTTCTGCCGGGCGGTGGGCGGATAGCGTTAATAGGCGGGCACGAAGGCCTTTCGATACACTCACGGGATTCCGCATCGATGACCGCCGCGCCGTCCGGCGCACCCACGCCCCCTCATGTCGCATCCCGAATCGTTCAATCTGAAGCAGATCGCCGTGCCGGCGTTCGGTCCGTCGCTGCTTTACGGCATCAGCAACGGCGCGATCCTTCCCGTCATCGCGCTCACCGCGCGGGAGCAAGGCGCGTCCTTCGCGGCCGCCGGCCTCATCGCCGCCCTGATCGGCGTCGGCTCGCTGCTCTCGAACATTCCGTCGGCGCTCATCACCGAGCGATTCGGCGAAAAACGCGCCATGGCCGGCGCCGCGCTGCTCAGCGTGGCCGGACTGCTGCTGGTCATTGGCGTGCCGCATCTCTGGGTGCTGGCGCTGGCCATGCTGATGCAGGGATGCGCGCAATCGGTGTTCCAGCTGGCGCGGCAGAGCTACATGATCGAGGTCGTGCCGCTGGCCTACCGCGCGCGCGCTCTGTCCACGCTGGGCGGCACGACGCGGATCGGCACTTTCATCGGCCCCTTCGCGGGCGCGGCGCTGATCCACTTTCTGGGCCTGGATGGCGCGTATTGGATCGCCGTCTGCGCGATGCTCGGCGCGGGATTCATCGCCATCAAGGCGCCGGACATCGAACCCGTTCACGTCAAGGCGGCTGGCAAGCCGCGCGCCCGCATCGGCGAGGTCGCGCGCGATCATCGCAGCGTTTACGCCACGCTGGGCGTGGGCGTGATGCTGATCAGCGCCCTGCGGGCATCGCGTCAGGTAGTGATACCGCTTTGGGCGGACCACCTCGGCCTGGACGCCACCACCACGTCCCTCGTCTACGGGCTAGTTGCCGCGGTGGACATGTCCGTGTTCTATCCCGCGGGCAAGGTGATGGACCAGCGCGGCCGCCTGTGGGTGGCGCTGCCGTGCACCCTGCTGATGGGGCTGAGCCTGATGGCGATCCCGCTGACTAGCGGCGTGACGAGCTTCATCCTGGTGTCGCTGCTGCTGGGCTTTGGCAACGGCATCGGCTCTGGCATCGTGATGACGCTGGGCGCCGATGCCGCCCCCCCGGGCGCGCGCACGCAATTCCTGGGCATCTGGCGCTTCATGGCCGATCTGGGCGCAAGCGGCGGGCCGGTGGCGTTGTCGGCGCTGACGGCGCTGTTGTCGCTGGGCGGCGCATCTTTTGGAGTGGGGACGTTGGGCTTGGTCGCGGCCGGGGTGTTCTGGCGGTGGTTGCCGCGTCGCGCGTCGCCATGACAAGCCGCGGCAAGCGGCATTGACGCACTGCGTCATCGCAAACCGCTGAATCTACCGCGTCGCGGCAACCCCGCAGTGCCACGCGACGCCCCTCGGGCCGCCCAAAATAAGTTCAAAAAATATCAACCAAATCTGTATTGCTACAGGGAATCGCAAGTTCCAGAATTCTGTTCATGGGCGCAGCATGCCGCTTGAGGACGGAAAATGGATACGAAGCACTCCGCGAACCCGAAGCAACTGACGGTTCGCATTTCGCGAGGCACGGAGGACGGCAAGTTCTCCACCTACATGGTCCCGTGGCGTGACAACCAGACCGTCCTGGACGTGGTGACGGAAGTCCAGCGTACGCAGGAGCCCGGCCTCTCGTACCGCTACGCCTGTCGCGTTGGCGTGTGCGGATCCTGTGCGATGACCGTCAACGGCACGCCGCGCTGGACGTGCCGCACGCATGTGAGCCGCGTCGAGGAAGCCGGCGTGATCGTCATCGAGCCCTTGCGCAACATGCCGCGGATCAAGGACCTGGTCGTCGACATGCGCGAGTTCTTTCAAAAGTGGGCACGCGCCGGAAATACCTTTGTCGGCACCGCCACGCGCGCCGATCCGCCGGCACAGGTGTTGCCGCAAAGCAAGCAGCGCAAGCTGGCCGACGCGGCCATCGAATGCATCAACTGCGGCGTCTGCTACGCCGCCTGTGACGTGGTTTCCTGGGACAAGGACTACCTGGGGCCGGCGGCGCTGAACCGCGCGTGGACGCTCTACAACGACGAACGGCACGCCGATCCCAAGGACGTCCTGCACAAGGCCACCTCCGGCAGCGGCTGCAATTCCTGTCACACGCAGGGCAGCTGCATGAAGCACTGTCCGGTCAGCCTGAGCCCGACCGGCAGCATTGCCGGGCTGAAACGCAGCGCCATCTTCAGCCTGCTCAAGGGAGACTGACATGGAGGCCCGTCTGTTCGCGCTCCAGCGCCTTACGGCGATGGTGATGGCGCCCTTCGTCCTGGTGCATGTCGGCCTGGTGATCTATGCGGTCCGCGGTGGCCTGACCACTGGCGAAATCCTCTCGCGCACCGACGGGAACTGGCTGTGGATCGTCTTCTACGGCCTGTTCGTGGTCAGCGTATCGGTCCACGTCCCCATCGGCTTGCGCAACATCCTGATCGAGTGGCTCAAGCTTGGCCGGCCGGCCGCCTCCGTCGTCGGCCTGGCGTTCGGCGCGGTGCTCCTCGTCCTGGGCATGCGCGCGGTCGCCGCGGTGGGAGGGCTGGCGTGATGAGGTCCGCACGCAATCACCGGGCGTACTGGGCGTTCCTGGGACATCGGCTCTCTGGTCTGGCGCTGGCGCTGTTCGTTCCCGTGCACTTCTACGTGCTGGCAATGGCGCTGGACGAAGCCAGGCTGGACGCCTTCCTGAAGCTGGCGGAAATGCCGTGGATGAAAGCCGGCGAATGGGGGCTGGTCCTGCTGCTGACGCTTCACATGTTCTTCGGCCTGCGCCTGCTTGCGCTGGAACTTCTGCCGTGGCGCTCTCCGCGCGACGCGCGCGTTGCCTGGATCGGATGGGGATTTGCGATCTCGATGGCCACCGGACTGGCGTTCATCGCCGGAGTGATCTGACATGCGTATCGACAACCACAAGACGGACATTCTGGTGCTGGGCACCGGCGGGGCCGGCCTCTTTGCCGCGTTGCACGCGAAAAAGGCAAACCCCTCGTTGAAGGTGACGGTGACTGTGAAAGGCCTGCTCGGCAAGTGCGGCTGTACCCGCATGGTTCAGGGCGGCTACAACGTCGCGCTGGCCGCGGGTGACTCGGTCGAGCGCCACTTCATGGACACGATCGAAGGCGGCAAGTGGCTGCCGCGCCAGGATCTGGCGTGGCGGCTGGTGGAAGGCGCGGTCGAACGCGTGCGGGAACTCGAAAACGAGATCGGCTGCTTCTTCGACCGCAATCCCGATGGATCGCTGCACTCCAAGGCGTTTGCCGGCCAGAGCTTTGACCGGACCGTGCACAAGGCGGACCTGACGGGCATCGAGATCATCAACCGGCTGATGGAGCAGGTTCGCGCGCTGGACGTGGAGGAACTTGAGGAGCACCGCGCCATCGAGCTCATTCCCGCCGCCGACGGTTCGGGCATCTCGGGCGTGCTCTTCATCGACATGCGTGCGGGCACCTATCGCTTCGTGCAGGCCAAGGCCGTCCTCCTGGCCACCGGTGCCGGCCCGACGATGTACCGCTACCACACGCCGTCCGGTGACAAGACGTGCGACGGCCTGGCCATGGCATTGCGCTATGGCCTGAAGCTCAGGGACATGGAGATGGTGCAATTTCATCCGACCGGCCTGCTGGGCGGACCGGATACACGCATGACCGGCACGGTGCTGGAAGAAGGATTGCGCGGCGCCGGCGGCTATCTGCTCAACGGCGAAGGCGAACGCTTCATGACGAACTACGACAAGCGCGGCGAACGGGCCACGCGCGACGTGGTCAGCCGCGGCATCTACGCCGAGATGCGCGCGGGGCGTACCGGTCCGATGGGCGGCGTCTACATCCAGATGAGCCATCTGGGTCCGGAGAAAGTCGCCAAGACCTTTCCCGGCATGGTCAATCGATGCAAGGACTGCGGATTCGACCTGGCCGGTGGCAAGGTCGAAGTGGTGCCGACCGCGCATTACCTGATGGGCGGCGTTGAATTCAATGTGGATGGCTCGACCGCCTCGCCGGGCCTGTATGCCGCGGGCGAAGACTGCGGCGGCGTGCACGGCGCGAACCGGCTGGGCGGAAACGGCGTCGCCAATTCCACGGTTTTCGGGGGCATCGCGGGCGATGCGATGGCCGCCTATGTCGCCCGCGAAGGCCACTGGCGCGATCCGGACCAGCAGGTCATCGCGCGCGGTGTCGAACGCGCCGAGTTCCCGTTTTCGCGGCGCGCCGGACGCATCCATGAACTGCGCGATGCGCTGTCGCAGACGATGTGGGACGACGTGGGCGTGCTGCGCAATCGGGATGCCATGGAACATGGCCTTGACGCCATTGCCGCCCACCGCGCCGCCCTGCGCGATATCGGCGTGGCGGACGGCGACCGGCGCTTTAACCTGACCTGGCACGACTGGCTCAACCTTGAAAGCCTGGTCGACATCTCAAAGGTCATCACCGTGTCGGCGCTGGCGCGTGAAAACAGCCGCGGCGCGCACTATCGCGAAGACTTCTCCGAACCGGGCGACCTGCACACCAGCTGCTACACGCGCGTCAGCGCGCGGGACGGCGACGTGAAGCTGGAGATGGTGCCGGTTTCCTTTGACATCGTGAAGCCCGGCGAATCGCTGATCGAAGGCGAAGCAGGCAACCCCCAAAGCTGAAGGCAACCCACCATGAGAATTCCCGTCCAGAAGATTGAACAAGCCGCGCTGGAAATCATGCGCCGCGCTGCAATCGAGATCCCCAAGGACTACAAGGAAGGGATCCAGGCGCTCCAGAAAAAGGAAACCGGCAAGCTGCCGCGATTCGTCATCCACGCCATGATGGACAACTGGGAAGCCGCCGACCAGGACCGGCGCCCGATGTGCGCCGATACCGGCCTGCCGCGGTATTACGTCAAGGTCGGCAACGAGGCATCCGTGGACGCCGGGTTCGTGGCCGTGGAGCGCGCGCTGCGCCACGCCACGGCCGAAGGCACCGTCACCATTCCGCTGCGGCCGAACCGCGTGCATCCGCTCTGGCGCACCGACCACAACAACAACGTTGGCATCAACGCGCCGGAGATCGAATGGTCGTTCGAACCGGACGCCGACTGGATCGAGATCACCACCGTGCACAAGGGCGGGCTTTTCGGCACCGACTACCGGATGCTGTTTCCGGGTGACGGCATAGACGGCATCAAGCGCTTCGTGCTCGATACCCTGATCGCATTCGGCAAGCGCGGGCTGGCCTGCCAGCCCGCCATCGTCGGCATCGGTCTGGGCGGCTCCAAGGACACGTGCATGCAGCTCGGCAAGCAGGCGGCCTGTCTGCGCACGGTAGGCGACCGCAATCCCGATCCCAAGGTGGCCGAACTGGAGCTTGAACTGATGAAGCTCGGCAACTCGATCGGCATGGGCGCGATGGGCTTCGTCGGCACCGGCATGGTGGTCGACTGCCACATCGAATGTGGCTACACGCACACCGGCGGCATGCCCATCAGCCTGCATACGTTCTGTCTGTCTTCGCGCCGCGCCACCGCGCGAATTCACGCCAACGGAGAGATCCAGTACCGCACGGATCCCCAATGGTTCACGCCCTACATGCGCCGGGAGACGGTCGAATGGTAAACAACGACGACGACATCAAGGTCTTTCACCTGGACCTGCCCGCCGAGACGGAAGACATCGCCAAGCTTGAACTGGGATCGGCCGTGTACTTGAATGGCTTGGTGTACACGGCTCGCGAGGGCGTCTACAAGAAGGTGCTGGACGAGGGCCTGCCGCTGCCGGTGGATCTGCGGTCCGTCAGTAACGTCAACTTCCACTGCTCGCCCGCCGCCGCACCCGACGGCCACGGCGGCTACAACGTGGGCGCGGTCACCGCCACCGCATCGTTCCGGTTCTCCAAATGGATTCCCCGGTGGCTCAGCGAAACGGGGTGCCGCATCCTGATCGGCAAGGGCGGCATGCCCGCCGATGACTACAAGCAGGTACTGGCGCCGGGCGGCGCCATCTACCTGACCACGGTCGGCTACGGCACGGGTGCGCTGCTGGGACGGGGCATCAAGCAGGTTCGCGAGGTGCATTGGCTGGATGAGCTGGGCATCGCGCAGGCCATGTGGCTGTTTGAAGTCAAGGACTTCGGGCCTTTCATCGTCGAAAGCGACTTGCACGGGAACTCGCTTTTCGCGCAGCACGCGGAAACGATCAACGCCGGCATCGAAAAGCTCTATGCCGGGTTGAAGCCGCCCGCATTGCACCGCTACGGCGAGACCGACGACCGCAAGGACGAAGTGATGTAGGCGCCGCCTTGCCGTGCCCCCAATCGGATTCCATTCAAAGAGACTGCGATGATCATCGACTTTCGGCTTCGGCCGCCCGTGGGCGGCTTCCTGAACACGCTGATGTACTCAGCGGGAGAACGGCGCGACGGCTTCACTCGGACGGTGGGATTCGAACCCTCGAAGGCGGCCCAGCAACAGTCGATGGACCTGCTGCTGCAAGAGATGGAGGCGGCCCGCATCGATCGCGGCGTGGTGGTGGGCAGGCTGGCCGGCGTGCTGGGCAGCGTGTCCAACGACGACGTGCGCGGCATTGTGGCCGCACACCCGGACCGGTTCATCGGCGCGGCCTCGATCGACCCCACCGACCGGCGCAAGGCCTGCCAGACCATCAATCAGGCCATCGAGGACGGCTTCCGGCTCATCAACATCGAACCGGGCTCGTATCCGGTGCCCATGCACGCGGACGACCGGCGTCTTTATCCCATCTATGGCCATTGCGAAGACGTTGGCGTGCCCGTGATCATGATGGTGGGCGGCACCGCGGGACCCGATTTGAGCTATTCCGATCCCATTCGGACGGATCGCGTCCTGACCGATTTTCCCAACCTCAATGTCGTGGTCGCCCACGGCGGCTGGCCCTGGGTCAACGAAATCCTGCACCTGGGCTTCCGGCGGCCGAATCTATGGCTGTCGCCAGACATGTACTTTTCGCGCATGCCCGGCTGGGAGGAATACGTGAAGGCGGCCGACAGCTTTCTGTCCGACCGGATGCTGTACGCCAGCTCGTTTCCCTTCTGTCCCGTGCAAGGGTACAAAGAGTGGTTTGAGCGCTTGCCGATCCGTGAGGAGAACCTAAAGAAGGTCATGGGAGGCAACGCCCGGCGGCTGCTCGGGATGTAGCGCCCGAACCCCGCGCGTTTCGCAACGCGCCCCCTACCAGGACGACTCTTGCATGGACATCCGGACCCTCTACACGCTGATAGCGATCGCAGACCACGGCAGTTTCGCCGAGGCCGGCAACACGATCGGCCTGTCGTTGTCTGCCGTCAGCATGCAGGTCCGCGCCCTGGAGGATGAACTGGGCATCACGATCTTCGACCGCAGCCGCCGCCCGCCGATCCTGACGGACACGGGCCTTGCGCTGGTCCACCGCGCGCGCGACCTGATCACGCACTGGGAGAGCATGAGCGCCTCGCTCAAGAAGGGGACGTCGGCCGGCCTGCTCAAGCTGGGCAGTGTGCACACCTGTGTGTCGGGTGTGCTGCCGCTGGCCCTGCGGCACCTGCAAAAGCAGGGGCATGGGCTGGAGGTTCACGTCACCACCGGGCTGACGCATGACCTGGAGCGGGCCATCTACCACCGCCAGCTCGATGTCGCCATCGTGACCGAGCCAGATGCGCCGCGCTCCGGCCTGGACTTCCTACCTTTCGTCGAGGAAGAGCTTGTCGTCATCGCGCACCGGTCGGTGCAGGGCGCCAGCGACCAGGAAATCCTGGAGCAGACCCCGTACGTGCGATTCAACCGCTCTGCCCGCGTCGGCCATCTGGTGCAGGAAGAAATGGTGCGCAGGCGCATCACGGTGCGGTCGACCATGGAAATCGACAACCTGGAAGGCGTCATTGCGATGGTGGCCAATGGCCTTGGCGCGTCCGTGGTGCCGGCCAGGCGCGGCCGCAACGAGTTCCCGGCGGGAATCCGGGTCACGCCGTTCGGCTCTCCGACCATCAAGCGCCGTCTGGGCATCCTGGCGCCCCAGGAGAATCCCCGATCGCATCTTTCGCAGTTGCTGCTCGACGCATTGAAGTCGGTCTGCGCCAGCCAGACCCGATGACGACGCGAGGCGCATCCCCATACCTGATCCGCAGTACGTAGCTCAGCAGTCCAGCAGTGCGTAACCCAGCAGTCCAGTAGTCCGCCAACAATCACCGCGACGCCCCAAAAAAATCGAGCCGGCTGGCCCGAGGGACAGTTGCTGCCTGGCAAACCCCGCCCTTCCCGCAGATCGGCGGGCCGCGCCTACCGCGAACGAAGGAGACAACACCGTGAAAGACGAACATCAACCTGTGAATGGACGCCGCCGTCTCATCAAGGCCATGGGGTATGGGCTGGCGCTGTCGCCCTGGCTGGCGGCGCCCGCGCGCGCGAACTGGCCATCGGACAAGGCCATCCGCATGGTCATCCCGTTCTCGGCGGGCGGCGCCACCGATTTGCTGGGGCGCGCGCTCGCCTCCGAAATGGCCAAGGGCCTGAACCAGACCATCGTCGTCGAGAACCGCGCGGGCGCCGGCGGCAGCGTGGGCGCGCAGGCCGTGGCCGGGTCACCCGCGGACGGCTATACGCTGTTGCTCGCTTCGGGAAGCATGTTCACCGTCAATCAGTTCATCTACAGCAAGCTGCCCTACTCGCTCAACGACTTCAGCCTCATCGCCAAGGTCGCAAGCGGACCGATGGTCATCACCGTCAATGCCGAACTGCCTGTCAAGAACACGCGGGAACTCATTGCCTACGCCAAGGCGCGGCCGGGCAAGCTCAGCTTTTCGTCCGCAGGGGTCGGCAGCCAGACGCATATGGCCGGCGAAGCCTTCACGGACGCCGCCGGCATTGAACTCATGCATGTCCCGTACAAGGGTGAAGGCCCGGGCTACACGGACCTGATGGCAGGCGTCATCCAGGTGGCCGTCGGCAACATCAATGCGATTGCGCCGCTGCTCAAAGGTGGCCGCCTGCGCGCGCTTTCCGTCACGGGCAAGGAGCGCGCGGCCTTGCTGCCCGGCGTGCCGACCACCGCCGAGGACGGCGTGCCCGGCTTCGAGTTCACCGGCTGGTTTGCGCTGATGGCCCCTGCCGGCACGCCGCAGGCCGCGATAGTCCGGCTGCTTGCGGTGGCCAACCAGGCTGTTGAGCAACCGGGCTTGAAGCGGTACCTTCAAGACCAGGGCATGGCGCCCACTATCGTGCCTGGCGCGGCGCTGCAAAAGGAGATTGCCGCGGAGTCCGCCAAATGGCAGGCTCTGGTGCAAAAGAAAGGCATCACCGCCAGCTGACCCACCGCAGGGCTTCGTCGCGCGCCAGCCCTGCTTCGACCATCGAGGTGCTGTTTCCCCCCATGCCCACCGAATCGCTTGCGTTTGTCATCCCCGTCATCTTCGTCGCCTACACGGTCTTCGGGATGACGGGATTCGGCGCGGCCATGGTCGCCGTGCCCGTGCTGGTCCAATTCATTCCCCTGCAACTGGCCGTGCCGCTGGTCGTGCTGTTTGACCTGACCTGCACGGCATTGGTCGGCGGCAGAAACTGGAGACGCGTCAGCCTGGCCGAGTTCAAGCGTTTGCTGCCCTGGATGCTGCTGGGCATCGCGCTGGGTGTCACGCTGCTGCGCGACGCCGGGGCCCGCTGGCCCCTGATCCTTCTGGGCGCGTTCGTGCTGGTCGTGTGCATCCAGGGCCTGCGAGGCGCCCGGGGCGGCGCCAAGCCGCCGCTCAAGCCCTTCTGGGCGTTTCCGTTCGGGGTGTTCGGCGGCGTCTTCAGCGCGCTGTTCGGCACCGGCGGCCCCATTTACACGATCTACCTCTCGCGACGCCTGGACGCGCTGGAGCAATTCCGGGCAACCATTTCGGTCGTGATCCTGCTGAGCGGGATCGTGCGGGCGGCCGCGTTCGGGGCCGCGGGGATGTACTCCAATCCGGACATCCTGCGCGCCGCCGCCGTGCTCCTGCCCGTCGCGCTCATCGGCCTGTACGCCGGCTCGCGCTTCAGAACGCGCGTCTCTCCCGAACTGCTGAAGCGATCCATCTTCGTGCTGCTTGCGATCGCGGGCGCCGGCGCGATCTACCGCGGGTGGATGTCGCCCGCATGAGCGGCATTGCGCCGCGCGGGCAGGCGGCCCGCGGCGCGGGCGGGCGGCCGCGTGCCCGCCGCCCGCCGCCACGATCACTTCGCCGTCGGCATCGCGAACTCCGCGCCCTTGCCGATGCTCTCCGGCCAGCGCTGCATGATCGACTTCTGGCGGGTGTAGAAGCGCACGCCTTCTTCGCCGTAGGCATGCATGTCGCCAAAAAGGCTGCGCTTCCAGCCGCCAAAGCCGTGCCAGGCCATCGGGACGGGAATGGGCACATTGATGCCTACCATGCCGACCTCGATGCGCCGGCCGAATTCGCGCGCCACGTTGCCGTCCCGCGTAAAGCACGCGACGCCATTGCCGAACTCATGCGCGTTGATGAGATCCACGGCTTCCTTCAGGTCCTTGACCCGCACGCAGCCCAGGACCGGACCGAAGATTTCTTCCTTGTAGATGCGCATGTCGGGCGTGACGTGGTCGAACAACGTGCCGCCCATCCAGAAGCCGTCGCCGCACCCCTCGCCTGCCTGCGTGCCGTTGAAGCCTCGGCCATCGACCAGCAGCTTCGCGCCCTCCGCTTCTCCCTGCGCGATGTAGCCGCTGATGCGCTCGTGCGCGGCGCGGGTCACGATCGGTCCCATTTCGGCGGCCGGGTTCTCGCCGTCCAGCACCTTCAAGGCCTTCGTGCGCTCGATCAGCCTGGGCAGCAGGCGGTCGGCCACGTCGCCCACCAGCACGGCCACGCTGATCGCCATGCACCGCTCACCCGCCGATCCGTAGCCGGCGCCGATCAAGGCATCCACGGCCTGGTCGATATCGGCATCGGGCATCACCACCATATGGTTCTTCGCGCCGCCCAGCGCCTGCACGCGCTTGCCCAGGCGGGCGCCCGTCTCATAGATGTAGTTGGCGATCGGCGTGGATCCGACAAAGCTAACCGCCTTCACGCCGGGATGCGTGAGCAGCGCGTCCACGGCGACCTTGTCGCCCTGCACCACGTTGAACACGCCATCGGGCAGACCTGCCTCGCGCAGCAGTTCGGCGATGCGCAGCGACGCACTGGGATCCGTCGGGCTGGGCTTGAGCACGAACGTGTTGCCTGCGGCGATCGCAACCGGAAACATCCACATCGGCACCATCACCGGAAAATTGAAAGGCGTGATGCCGGCCACGACGCCCAGCGGCTGGCGCAACGTCCAGTTGTCGATGCCGGTGGAAACCTGTTCGGTATGCGCGCCCTTGAGCAGTTGCGGAATGCCGCAAGCGAACTCCACAATGTCGATGCCGCGCGCGACTTCGCCTTGCGCATCGCTGAACACCTTGCCGTGCTCGGCGGTGATCAGGTGAGCGAGCTCGTCGCGGTGGCGGTTCAGCAGTTCAAGAAATCTGAACAACACGCGCGCACGGCGGATCGGCGGCGTGTCGGCCCACGCCGGAAAGGCGGCTTGCGCGCTGGCTACCGCGCGCTGCACCTCGTCGGGCGTGGCCAGCGTGACGTGACGGGTGACGGCGCCCGTGGCCGGATTGAAGATGGGCTGGCGCGCGCCTGTCCCATCGACGCGGCTTCCGGCGATAAAGTGTCCGGCAATGGATTCGCCGGCGCTGCGCGGGGTTGCATGCATGGTGTTCTCCTGTGCTCAAGCGTGAAGTGCGGGTGCTGGCACTATGTCGTTTCGCCCACCGCGCGTCGAGACCAGAAGGCTGGAATCAGTGTTTGCGGTTCTGAACAATGGAAATTGGCATGACAAAGACAAGACGCCTGGAAGACCTGTGGTCGCACATTCACTGCCTGGGCGTGCTGGCCGACACGGGAAACTTCACGGCCGCCGCGCGCCGGCTGCAGATCAGCAAGGCGTCGGTCAGCCAGCGCATCGTGGAACTGGAGCAGGCGGCCGGCGTTCCCCTCGTGCGGCGAACCACGCGCAGTGTCAGCCTGACCGAGGCGGGGGCAAGCCTGGTCGACCACACCGCGTCGGCCTACCAGCGCATCGAAGCGGGATTCTCCGCGGTCCGCGACTTGTCCGACGGCCCGCGCGGCGTGTTGTCCGTGACGGCGCCCGTCGCCTTGGGACGCCAGGTCATCGCGCCGCTGATACCCGGTTTCCTTGCGCGCTTTCCGGACGTCCGGATTCAGCTTGAGCTGAGCGACCACCTGGCTTCCCTGGCCACCGAGGGATTCGACCTGGCGATCCGGCATGTCGCCGGCGTGCCCGACACCCATGTCGCCTCGTTGATCTGCGAGACGCGCTCGGTGCTCGTCGCCACGCCGCAGTATCTGTCGGCACATGGCACGCCACGCACGCCCACGGATCTGGAGGGCCACAATTGCCTGCACTACCTGCGCCGCAGCGGCGGCGCGACCTGGTCGTTCGAATCGCTGGACGGGGACAAGCGCATCGCCGTGCCGGTGCGCGGCAGCTTCACGGCCAACAACAGTGAAGTCCTGCGCGAGGCGGCCGCCGGCTCGGTCGGCATCGCGCTGCTTCCGGATTTCAGCGCGGGCCAGGCGCTGCAGTGCGGCACGCTGGTCGAGGTTCTGCCAGGATGGCGCGTCGTCGGCGACTATGCCGAACGGCTCTATGCCGTCAGGCCCTACACGCCGCGCGTGCCCCTGACCGTGACCTCGTTCGTCCAGTATCTGCGCCAGGCGATTCCGGCCGCCGAAGGCCTGGCGGCCGGCATCGCCCCGCATGCCCATGGCTAATTGACCTGCAACCCCGCCTTGGCCACCAGCTCGGCATAAATGGTGGCGCCCTGATCGACATACTTTGCCGTATCGGCGGGCGACAACACATGCGGAATGCCGCCGAAGTTGGCGTTGCCTTCGATCCACTTCGGGTCCTTCGAGATCTGCTGAAGCGCGGAGGCCCACTTGTCCACCGCTTCGGCGCTCATGCCCGGTGGCCCGAACAGCCCGCTCCAGCCGATGACGGCCTCGAGCTGCGGCAGATTCGATTCGCGTGCGGTCGGAATGCCCGGA
The DNA here is from genome assembly GCF_029866465.1 of Achromobacter mucicolens. Classification (NCBI taxonomy): domain Bacteria; kingdom Pseudomonadati; phylum Pseudomonadota; class Betaproteobacteria; order Burkholderiales; family Alcaligenaceae; genus Achromobacter; species Achromobacter mucicolens. Next base: position 4,566,713 of record NZ_CP123364.1, read on the forward strand.
AACTGCGCAAGGCGTTCCGGCGTCGTCGTCAGCAAGGCGCGCAACTTTCCACCCGCAAGAATTCCGGTCATCGAGCTCAAGTTGTTGCAGGCGAAGTCCACATCGCGGCTTAGTACCGCCATGGCCACCTCGCTGCCGCCCTTGTACGGGACGCTGACGGCCGCGTCCGGCTTCAGCCCCAGACTGCTGAGCAACAGTTGCGGGGCAAGGTTCTGCACGGTCGCGGGGCCGGAATGGCTGTAGTTCAGCTTGCCGGGCCTGGCCTTCAATGCCTGGGACAGATCGCCGATGGTCCGGTACGTGCTATCCGGATGCACCACACAGACCACGGGGTTCAGCTCCAGCAGCCCGATGAACGTGAAATCCTTCGAGGTATAGGGCGTTGTCTTGGGCTGCAACGCGGGCAGGAGGACCTGGGAACCGATGCGTCCCATCAGCAGCGTGTACCCGTCGGGCGCTGCATTCTTGACCGCGGCCGATCCGATCGCGCCGTTGGCCCCGGCCTTGTTGACCACGACCACCGGCTGCCCAAGAACGCCTTGCGCGGCGGCGGACAGATTGCGGGCCGCCATGTCGGCGTCGCCGCCCACGCTGAAAGGGACGATGAGCTGAATCGGTTTGGCAGGGTAAGCCTGGGCAGCGGCCAGGCCGGGACAGGCGAGAAGCAGGCAAAACGCGGCGCGAGCGGACCCGCCCGGGCGGATGCCGGTGAGGCTGATCATGGGATGTCTCCTGGTCGTTCTACGGGACGAAACCGGACTGCGGCAACGCTCGATGCCTTGAGCTCAATGACCGGTCGTGGACTGCATTGATGCTGCGTGGAAAACCGGCGCGGCCTCGCCCGCGAGAGACACGTTGATGCAGGCTGGCAGGCCGCTGGCGGCGGCCTGGCGCAAGGCGGTGGCCAGGCCTGCGGCGTCGTGCGCCGCAAACCCCGCGCCGCCCAGCGCCGAGGCGACATCGTGGTAGCGAGCCGCCGGAGAAAGCTCGCACCCGATCAGCCGCTGCGGGCCGTAGGTGCGCATTTGAATCAGGTGCTCGGCGTTCCAGCGCAAGTCGTTGCCGATCACCGCCGTGATCGCCGCGCCTTCGCGCACCGCCGTGTCCAGCTCCATCAGGTGGAACCCGGCGGTGCCGTCGCCCATCATGACGACCACCGTGGCGCCGGGCCGCGCGATCTTCGCGGCGATCGCATAACAGACCCCTGCGCCGATCGCCCCGGACATGCCGTTGATGATGCGAACCGGCGCCTGGCAGAAGGCTTGCGCCCATTGGCCGAACTCGCCGCCGTCGCAGATCAGGATCGGATCGGGCGCGGACGCCAGAAACGCCTGCACGGTCTCGCACAGCGCGCGCGGATCCAATGCGCCCTGCGTCGGTGCGGACGGCGTCTTCACCGTCCGGCTTTGCAGCGCTTCATCGACCTGGGCGCGCCACGAAAGGCGTTCGGCCGACGGTTGCGCCACCGCCACCGCCGCCAGCGCCGCCGCCGGGTCGGCCTGCAATGCCAGGACCAGACGCGCGCCAAGCAGCCGGCCCGCGCGTTCCAGCATCGCGGGGTCCGGGTCGATGACCGCGACGCGGGCCTCTTGCCCCAGGGCGCCGGTGCTGCCGAATCCCAGCGTGAAGTCCAGGCACTTTCCCGCCAGAACGATCAGGTCGGCGCTTGGGATGATGCCGGCCAAGGCCCCCAGCGACGGATCTTTCAGCCCGCGGGGGCTTTCCATCGGGATGATGCGCAGCCCCAGCGCGGCTTCGGCTGCCGCGCGCGCGGAACGTCCTTGCGGCCGCGCGCTCGTCGGGCCGGCCAGCACCAGCGGACGCTGCGCCGAATGCAACAGGTCTGCCAGTTGGTTCACGCTGGAAGTATCCACCGAGGCAACCGGCTGAACGGCTGGCGCGTCGGGAAGGTCCGCCATGCCCGATTCGGCGGTCAGCAGGTCAAAGGGCAACGCCAGGTGGACGGGGCCGCGACGCGGCGCAAGCGCCTGCGAGATCGCCGCTTCAAGCGCAGGGCAAAGCTCTGCCGCGGACCGCGGGCGGACCGACAACTTGGTCAGCGGACGGGTGATGGAGACCTGGTCCAGTTCCTGGAACGCGCCAGAGCCGTCTTCCGACACCGAGGAGTCGCCCGAGATGAGCAGCACCGGGCTTTCCGCCTGCGAGGCCGAATAAAGCGGCGCGAGTCCGTTGGTCAGGCCCGGCGCGGCGGTGATCAACGCCACGCCGAGTTCGCCGGTAATCTGCGACCACGCATCGGCCATGAAGACCGCGGCCGCTTCGTGCCGGACGTGGATGATGCGGATGCCTGCGTCGATACAGGCATCGTATAGCGGCATGATCTGGTTGCCGGAGAGGCTGAAAATGGTATTGACGCCCCGCCGACGCAGCGAGCGAATGATCAACTCAGAACCAAGCACGTTTGTCTCCCCCCGAGGTTGCGCTTGGCTTTGCCTTGCAACCTTTTATTGATCCGACATGTTTCTTTGACCCATTTGCGGCTCAGTGTATCGGGTAACAGCGGCGTTTTGGTTGATGTTTTTTGAACCAAGGATCGCGCCCGCCGACGCGTGGCGGCCAGACCTCACACGCTGAAAGCGGATCCCTCTATACAGATCGGCGCGCCTGGTGTTTCATACCGTCTTGGCGATTCATGACATTGCGCGGCCGTCGCGCGGCCCTCTTCGAAGGCGACACCATGGCAAAAAGACACCTTGGCGCGGCAGTTGGCCTCATGACCTGGATGATGACGATGACCCCCAGCTTTGCCGGTTCCATTGGTTACCTGGGGCCCGCGGGCTCCTGGACGCATCAGGCGTGCCTGGACCTGTTCGGGCCCAACGCGCTTGCCCCGCTCACGCGCGATGAACTGTTTTCCGGCTACGCATCGGGCAAGCTGACCCAGGCGTGCGTCCCCGTGACGACGTCGGTCGTTGGCGTCACGCCCTATCTGGACGCGGTGCTGGATCTGCCCAATGCCGTGGTGGTCGGCGAATACCCCAAGATGCTGGGCTACAGCCTGCTGGCGCGACCCGGCGCGAAGCTGCAAGACATCAAGGAAGTGTTCGCCCACCCGGTGGCATTCGAGGAAGTGAAACCCTGGCTGGACCGGGAAATGCCCACGGTGAAGCGCACCGAGTCCGCAAGTGGCGGCGCCGCGGCCAAGACCGTTGCGGAAAGCGCCACCCTCGACAAGGCCTCGTTCGGTCCGAAGGTGGGCGCCAGCGTGTATGCGCTGAGCGCGCTGGTCGATGGGATCGAGGAAGGACCGCACAATGTGACGCGCTGGTGGGTACTGGGCCGCGACCTGCCGGCGCCCACGGGACATGACAAGACCTCGCTGGTGCTCTCGACCGCGGACGACAACCTTAATGATGCACTGCGCGCCCTCGTGCAGGCCAACGTTGCCGTGCTGACGATCTATGAGCGTCCCAGCAAAAAGACCCTGGACACGCACCGGTATCTCGTCGAGGTCGCGGGCCATGCCGCGCAGGAACCCCTGGCCGGGCTTTTGAAGGCGCATCCCGAATTCCGGTTGCTGGGTTCCTACCCGCGCAAGTGAGCCGCCCTCGCCTTCAGCGCGCTTCCTTCATCAGTGTCCGGACTTCCTCCCGCCGGCCCTCGTCAGCCACTTCGCGGCCGGGGCGGGGCGGCGCTTTCAGCGCCTTTTCCAGGTAGGGAATCGCTTCGGACTTGCGGTTCCGGTACACCAAATAATCCGCGTAGAAGTAGTTCGGATCGATGCCGTCCGGGTTGATGGTCAACGCCTGCTGCAGCAAGGCCTCGGCGCGCTTGTTGTCGCCGAATCCCACTGGCCAGCCGGGCACCTTGTAATACAGCACGCCCAGGCTGTTCAGCGCGGACCCGTCCAGCGCCTTGCTGTCGATCTGGATGGCGGTTTCGTACTCGGCCTTGGCCTGTTTCGCCAGGCTGAGCGCCCCCATGCCGCCCTTGGCGCCGGCCCACGAGCTCAGGATGATGCCTTCCCAGATGTGCGGTTCGGCTTTGTTGGCGTAACGCTGCGTCAGGTCGTGGGCCTGCTTGGACAGTGCCTCGAAGCGCTTGGCGCGATCGTTGGGCGGGGTCTTGTATTGAATGTCCGCCCAGCCGTTTTGCAGCTCGCGGATACCCTGGTCCATGTCGGCGGGCGCCGCGAGGGTAAAGGTGGAAAACAAGCACGCCACGCCCGCCAGCAAGCCGGCGGCCGCATTGCGCAGGCCGATATTCTGATTCATGACTAGGCTCCAGTAGGAAATTTCAACGACATCAAGGCGCGGCGATGCTTCGCAAACGCGCCGTCCAACCATTCAGGGCAAAGACCATTCAGCCGTGCCGCCACGGATTCGATTCCGCCCGCGAAGCGTTGGCGCGATTCGCTTTGCAGCATGCGCGATACCGCCTCTGCGATTTCTTCCGGGCTATCGCTGGCCGAATCGGTTTCTTTGTTGAACGCCAGCACTTCGGGCGAGTTGAACGGCGTGTCGATGGCCCGGGGCGCGTAGTACTGCACCCGGACGGACGAGTCGGCCAGCTCGCGGCGCAAGGCTTCGGAGTACATCCGAAGCGCGGCCTTGCTTGCCGCATAGGCCGAGAACCCCGGCACGCCCAGACTGCCCAGCGTCGATCCGATGTTCAGCACCTGTGCGCGCGGCTGCGCCAGCAACTGCGGCAGCATGCCGGCGGTCAGCATCATGGGCGCGACGACATTCGTGTCCATGAGCTGGCGCAGCGCTTCGGTCTGCAGGGATTGCGCGGGTCCGAACGCGGCCAGCGCCGCATTGTTGATGAGCACGTTGGCATTGCGGGCGCCGGCGGCATCGATGACCGCGTTGCGGCCGGCGTCGGTGGTCACGTCCACCACCAGCGCGTCCACACGCGACCGGTCGCGCGCCCCGGCGCTCAGCGACTGCGCCAGCGCCAGCAAGGGCGCTTCGCTGCGGCCGACCAGCAGCAGACTCGCGCCTTCGTCGAAGAGCCGGCGCGCAATCGCGCTTCCGAGGCCGCCCGCGGCGCCCGTCAACACGACGGAGGCATCGCGCGGGCTCATGCGCCTTGTCCTTGCGAAGACGAGCGCGGCAGGGAACGGAAGATCGCCCCATAAAGCCCGTAGAACATGTTGGCGGCATGGACCACGGCGGCGCGGTCGGCGTCGTCGTCCAGGCGGTTGACCAGATCGGCGAAATGCGCGGTGTGCTCCTGGTCCAGCGTGCCGTGGGATCGCAGATAGCTGAAGGCGCTTGGCGGCAGCGCCAGCGCGCGCTGGATCTGGTCCGCGGCGTTCAAGGCCAGCGTGACGCTGGTGCCCTCCAGCACGTGCACCATGCCGAAGAATCCCACCGGATTCTTGCGCGCGATGGTGTCGTAGGCGTAAGCCACCATGATTTCGGTGGCCGGCCCGGGTCCGGCGCGGCGAACCTCGTCCGCATCGTGTCCCAGCGCACGCAGGTCATTGAGGATCCAGGCATCGTGGCCGGTCTCCTCCTCGATGTATTCATCGATCGCGGGCAGCATCCATGCCAGTCGTGCCGGCATGCGCGCGCGGCACGCGTGCATCAGCGGCACGGTGTGGCTGACGTGGTGATAGGCCTCGCGCAGAAACGCCGCATAGGCGGGCCGCGCGACCTGGCCGCGCAGGCAATCCTGGATGATGGGCGTGGCCACCAGGGACTCCCGGGCCTCGCGCGTCTGATCAAGCAACTGTTCGAAAAAGGTCATGATGGGTCTACATCGATAGGTGAGCGGTAACCCGCGGAAAAGAGATCGGCGTGCAATTCGGCGACGGCCTGCCGGCGCGGACGCCCGTTCACCGTTGCCAGGCCGCTGGTGGCAGAGAACTCGGCCCGCGCGCGCATCCAGGATCCGATCCGGGCATAATCCGGCAGCCCCTGGTTGACCTGGTCGACGCACGCTTGAATGGCGCTGTCGCTGGGATCGCCCAGCGGCCAGATCACGGCGCCCAGCGCTGCCTGGCCTTCGCCCAACACCACGCAGTGCGCGATGACGGGCTGGTTCGCCAGGCGCAGCTCGACCCATTCGGGCGACACATTGCGTCCGTATCCGGTAATCAGCACATTCTTCTTTCGACCGCGGATATGCAGGAATCCGGCATCGTCGATGCGGCCCAGGTCGCCTGTCGGCAGCCATGTCGAGGGCATCGCGGGCTGCCCCAGATAGCCCAGCGCCAGCGCGCCGGCCACCTCGATTTCACCGTCGGCAGCGACGCGCACGCGCGCATGCGGCAAGGGGCGGCCCGCCGAGCCGGGACAGTCCGCGGCGGGCAGGTTCAGGGTCTGCACCGAGCAGGCCTCCGACAGCCCGTAGCCTTCATAGGCGGGTATCCCCAGCGAGCGGGCGTATTCCAGCAGGTCGGTTCCCACCGCCGCCCCGCCCACCGCAACGAAGCGCAGCGTGCCGGGGCCTGCGAGGCCCGCCGCCCGCAGCCAGCCCGCATAAGCGCGCAACATCTGCGGCAGCACGATGACGCTTTGCGCGCGGCCCGCCACTAGGGCCTGGTGAAACACGGCCGGATCGAAGCGCGACGATCCCTGGAGCCCGATGTCCTTCAAGGGATTGACGCAGATCGCCGCGCCCTCGATCAGGGGCGCGTAGACGCCCGCGATGTTCTCCAGCAGCACGGGCAGGGGCAGCGCCGTGAAATGGCGCACGATGCCTAGCGGCCGCGTGGCGGCTGCAAGCCCCCCCGCCACCGCGAGCATCTGGTCCGCGCCCAGGCACACGCCCTTCGGGCTGCCGGTCGACCCGGACGTAAAGGTGATCTTCGCCGTGCCGGCGGGCAATGGCACCTTGGCGAAAGCGCGCCGGAACAGCGCTGTGTGACCCTGCCATTGCGCGGCGATCTCAAAACCGAAGGCCTGCAACATGGGCTGCAATGACGCAGGTCCGACGACGGCGTTCACGCCTGCGGCGTCCAGGGTCTCGCGCCACTGGCCCGGCGTGAAGAACAGCGGCAGGGGCACGTGCACCACGTCCGCTTGAAGACAGGCCAGATCCAACACGATCCACTCAAGACCGTTGTCCATCAGCGAGGCCACGACCGTCGCCCCGCGCGCCGCGAGGTCGCCGGCAAGCGAGTCCACGCGGGCGAGCAGCGCCGCGTAGTCCAATCCCTCTGACTGGGTCTGGACCGCAACGGCACGCGCGCGGGCAGGTTCCCTCAACAGCGAGAAAAAGCGGGACACGTTCATACGTCCAGCTCCGGAAGGCGGCCAAGAATGGCATTGAGCCGCCCCGCGAACACCGTCGGCGCATGCGCGTAGTAATTGCCCCAGTCCTTGCGTTCGGCTTCGTTCAGGTGGTCCGAGGTGGCCGCCGAGATCGGCTGATGCGCCAACCCCATTCGCTGGAACAGATGGTGCAGTTCGATGGTGAGCGTGCTGACCGCCCAATCAAAGCCCTCGGCGTGCAGATGCCGTGCCAGAAGCGGCACCAGCAACCTGCCGCCGCCGGGACGCACGGCGGCGAACTGCCCGGCTTCAACGATGAGACTGCGCGCAACCGGCGCGCCTTGATCGCGCACGTATTGCTCGATGGGCGCGGACAGGTAGCGTTCCAGAAAAAGCGGATCGTTCGCGCTGCGATAGCCCGCCGCCGCCAGGATCTCGCCGTCGCGCTGCACGCTGACCAGCGTGGGCAGCCACTCGGTCAGCCGGGCGCCGAAGCGCTGTTGATAACGTTGGTGAATGTAGGACTCGATCCGCGCGCGCATCGGATCCTCGATGGGATGGATGTGCAGCGTGGCGGGCATGGCCCGAGGCCGCGCGGCCATCGCCGTCCAGGCGGACGGGGCGAAACATTTGTTGTGGGGCATGCGGTATTCCATGCTTAGGAACTGATTTTCCCGATACGATGGAGCGCAGCTTAGGCATGGAACCTTAATGAGCAATTAACCACCCGGGCGGTGTTAATTTCAATCCTGCACGGCGAGAAGACGATAAATGAGAATTCTCATCATTGAAGACGACCCGCTCATTGGCGATGGTATTAAATCCGGCTTACGGCTTCTGGGCTATGCCGTCGATTGGTTCTCCAGCAGCCGGGAAGGCGACCAGGCGATCAGCGTTGTGCACTACGACGCCGTAGTCCTCGATCTTGGCCTGCCGGGCGAAGACGGCGTGTCGCTGCTCAACCGCTGGCGCCGCGAAGGGCGCACCGTGCCGGTTGTCATCCTGACGGCGCGCGAAGCGGTCTCTAGCCGCATCGCGGGCCTGGATGCCGGCGCGGACGATTACCTCATCAAGCCCATCACCCTGGATGAACTGGCGGCACGCCTGCGGGCGGTCACGCGGCGCGTGGCCGGCAAACCCGAACCCGTCTGGCGCCACGGCGATCTCGACTACCACCCAGCTCTCCACGAAGTGCACTGGAAAGGCCAGAAGGTCGACCTCACGACGCGCGAAGCGCTGCTGCTGGAACTGTTCCTGACACATCCGAATCGCGTGCTGACGCGCGACTTTATCCGCGACAAGCTCTACGACTGGGAAGCCGAACTCGAAAGCAATGCGCTGGAGGTTTTCGTGCATCATCTGCGCAAGAAGATCCATCCGAAGATCGTGCGCACCGTGCGGGGGTCGGGCTACGCGCTGGGCCAGGTGGAAGCCGACTCATGACATTGCAACGCCGCCTGATCATTGCCGTGCTGCTGGCGGCGCCAGTCGCGTGGCTCATCACCATCGCCGGCACGTACTGGCGCGCCGCCCACGAGATCAACGAGCTCTACGACACCGACATGGTGCGCCTGGCGCAGCAGACCATCGCCATATCCGCGCTGATCCCGCCTTCCGCCCAGACGCAGCCGGCGCGCGCCCAGTTGCCCGCGTCGGACAGCGCCGGCGATGCGGGCCTTGGCGACCTGTCCGTGGCGATATGGCGCGGCTCGCAAGCCCCCTTGGTGCTCGACCCCGAAGCCCTGCAGTTTCCTCGCAACGAAGACCGCGAAGGGTTTGCGGAAAGCATCGTCAACGGCGAACGCTGGCGCCTCTTTTATCTGGACGATCCCTCGGGCCAGACGCGGGTCGGCGTGGGACAGCGCATCGGAGAACGCGACGACCTCGTGATCGCCTACGTGGCCGGGCAGATCCTGCCGTGGCTGTTGGGCCTGCCGGTGCTGATCGCACTGCTGATCTACGCGGTGCGCCAGGCGATGGCCCCCGTGCGCAGGCTGTCGTCCGACCTGGAACGGCGCAGCCCGGACGACGCCAAGCCCTTGCCGCTGTCCGGCGTGCCGGGCGAGCTCACGCCGCTGATAACGTCCATGAATGGCCTGCTTGCGCGGGTCGGTACGCTGATCGAACAAGAGCGCCGGCTGACCGCGGATGCGGCGCACGAGCTGCGCACGCCGCTGGCTGCCGTGCGGGCGCAGTGGGATGTGATGCGGCGCACGCAAGACCCGCAGGCCCTGCAACAGGCGCAAACCAGCGTGACGCGCGGGATGGAGCGGCTGGACCGGCTGGTCTCGCAGCTGCTGACGATGGCGCGACTGGACAATGCCAATCACACGGACTTCGGCAGTGCTGTCGACTGGGGCCGCGTGGCCGAGCAGGCCGTCAGCGACTGCCTCTGGATCGCCAACCGGCGGGACGTGGACATCGCGGTGGAATGGCCCGCGCCGGGCGTGCTGCCGCTGCCCATGGCCGGCGATGCCGACGCGCTGGTCATCATGCTGAAAAACATCCTGGACAACGCCATCCGGTACGGCCCGCGCCATGGCCGGGTGCGTCTGGCGTTCTCGCCCTCGCAAATATCGGTCGACGACCAGGGGCCGGGCGTTGCGCCCGAGGTGCTGCCACGGCTGGGCGACCGGTTCCTTCGCGCGGCCGGCAACGAGGAAGCCGGCAGCGGCCTGGGCGTCTCCATCGCCCGCCGCATCGCCCATGCGCACGGCATGCGCATCGCATTCGCCATGCGCGATGCGCAAAGCGACTTCGGCCCGGGCCTGCGGGTGACGATACGCCGCGGCGCGTAGATGGCAAGCCCGCGCGAAGGCACTAGAATCTGCGCTTCACGTTTCCCTTCAGGCCGGCCCGGACGGCGGCCGCTGGTCTGACCATGGCCTCCACGCCCGCACCGCCACCGCCAACGACAGGCACGCAGCTTTCGCTGCGCGAAGCCCTGCAACAGGCCCACGCCCATTGGAACGCCGGACAGGCGGCCCAGGCAGAGATCCTGTGCCGCCGCATTCTGGCCGCATCGCCAGGACAGGTCGATGCCTCCCACCTGCTGGGCCTGATCGCGCACACGCACGGCCAGCCCGCGCTGGCGCTCGACCTGCTGCGGCACGCTTGCCGGACCGACGCCGCGCCGGCGGTCTACTTCGGCAACCTGGCTGAAATCTGCCGGCAGCAAGGCCTGCTCGCTGAAGGCGAGGCCGCCGCGCGCCATGCCACGCAACGAGAGCCCGGGCTGGTCATGGCGTGGAACAACCTGGGAATCATCCTGCAGGAATCCGGGCGCCACGCCGACAGCGTCGAGTGTCTTGAACGGGTGGCGCAACTTCAGCCGCACAGCCCCGAGGCCCTCAACAATCTCGGCAACGCGTACACGGGCGTGAATCGCCTGGACGAAGCGCGTCAGCATTACGTCCAGGCGCTCGCATTGCGCGGCGACTACGCCGAGGCGCACAGCAACCTTGCCTTCGTGCTGCGCGAACTGGGCGATTACGAGGCCGCGGCAAACGCCGGGCAGCGCGCCATCGAATGCAACCCGCGCCTGGCGAACGCGTACATCAATCTGGCGGAAATCGAAGCGGCGCGGTCGCGGCCCGCGCAAGCGCTGCAATGGACCGAAGCGCTGCTGGCCTTCGCGCCCAGCCATCCGCAGGCGCTTGAACTGCGCACGCGCCTGCGGACGGCATGCGGCTCGCAGGCTGCAACAGCCGAAGCGCAAGACTTGGAAGACTTGGCACGCCGCGTCCGCGATCTGCTGACTGAGCGACAGAACGCCGAAGCCGAGCGGCTACTGCGCGAGAACATGGACCCGCGCGGCGCTCCCGCCGTACTTTGGCGCCTTCTCGGTCTGGCAGTGAAATTTCAAGGGCGCGTTCAGGAAGCCGCTGACATTCAGGCCATGCTCGCCACCGCCATGCCCGGCAACCTGTCCGCCCGATTCGACCTGGCCGAAACGCGCTTGCTGCAAGGGGATTTCGAGCGCGGCTGGACGGAATACCGTTGGCGCTACAGCCTTTCCCATACCGCGGCGATGGACCGCAAGGTGCAGCGGCCGCGCTGGGACGGCAGCCGCATCGCGGGTCAGACGCTGCTCATTCATGACGAGCAGGGGTACGGCGACACGCTGCAATTCATGCGCCTGATCGACGCGGCCCGTGCCCGCAGCGGCGCGCGCGTCGTGCTGGAAGTCCATCCCGACCTGCTGTCCTTCGCCCGGCGCCTCGTCGGCCCGGACGCCTTCCCGCGCGGACAGATCCCCCCGCCGTTCGACCAGCACTGCGAACTGATGTCCCTGCCCATGGCGATCGGCCTGCGCATGGCCGACCTGCCGGGCCAGGTCGGCTACCTGTCAGCCGATGCGGCACGCGTCGAGAAATGGCGCAAGCGGCTGACCGGCTTGCCACGGCCATGGGTGGCGCTGGCCTGGGCAGGCAGGCCCACGCATTCGAACGACGCCAACCGGTCTCTTGCCTTGGCGGACATGGCGCCCCTGGCCGTGCCCGGCATCACGTACCTGGCCATCCAGAAAGGGCCTGCCGCAGCCCAGGCCGCCACGGCCCCGCCCGGCATGAACATCGTGCCGCTGGATGCCGAGATCGCCGACTTCGAGGACACCGCCGCGATCCTGTCCCTGGCCGACCTGCTCGTCTCGGTCGATTCGTCTCCCGTGCATCTGGCCGGCGCATTGAATCGGCCCGCCTGGGTGCTGCTGCCTTTCCTGCCCGACTGGCGCTGGCTGCTGCAGCGGTCCGACTCCCCCTGGTATCCGTCGCTGCAATTGTTTCGCCAGCCCGCGCCGGGCGATTGGAAGCCGGTCATGCACGACGTGGGCCAGGCGCTGGAAAGCCGGTTTCACCGCGGCCAGGCCTGAACATGCGGGCGCAACCGGCGCGCAAGCCGGCACGCCCCCAGTGTCAACCGGAAATAGGCCTGAATTTCGGCATTATTGCGGCCTTTGAGACCGCGCCATCGCCAGTAATGTGCGGGGTGAGATAGTACGCCCCAGCAAAAGGCCGCCTGTCTGCCGTCATACCCTGGCACCGGCCGCGCGGATAGTCCATAGCTCCAACGGTTGCCGCACATTCCAACCGACATCGCCCCAGGCGGGAGCTTGCCTTGAAGCTGAAACACCGAAAAAAACGTACCCCCTCTTTCCCCGTGGCATCCGCGCGAGCCGGCTCGAGGCCGGCGCTTGCCCGGTCGACGCAGATTCTGTCGGGTGTTTCCCTCGTGGCCGCCAGCCTGCTTCCCGGCGTGGTCCATGCCGCGGCGTGCCTCACATTTGGGAACAACACGACGCTCTTCGGCTCCACCGACTGCATCGAATGGACGGGCGGTAACTTTTTGGTCACCGGGACCGGCACGCTCTCCGGCGCCGACATCGGTCTGCACGCCTCCGGCACCATTTCCGGCCGCACGCTGACGAACCTCGGCACCATCGTTGGCACACTGGCGGGCATGCAGAACGACGCCGTTCTGGCTCAGGTGCAAAACGCTGGCCTGATCTGGTCCACCGGAACGGGCGTCACCGTGGCCGGCATCCTGAATACGGGGTCTGGAAGCATCACCAGCGTGGTCAACAACACGGGCGGCTCCATCGCCGGCGCACGCGCCGGGATCTTCAATGAGGGCAGCATCGCCACGATCAGCAATGCCGGGATGATCAGCAGCAACAGTTCCTTCGGCGGCACGATTGCAGCCATCTGGAACGACGGCGGAACGATCACCAACCTGACCAACACCGGCACCTTGCAAAGCGCCAAGATCGGCAGTTTCCTCACGGGGTTCGGTGTGGTCACCGAAAATGGCGCCATCGAAACGCTGCAAAACGAGGGGACCATCGTCGGCCAGCTAGGCATCCTGGCTCAGGACAACGCCCGGTTAGGCACGCTCACGAACTCCGGGACCCTCTCTGGCGACATCGCAGGCATCTTCATGGATGCCAGCACGGCCGGCACCATCACCAACACGGGCCTGATCGTGGGTGCGCCCAGCAGCGCCATGGGCGGGTCGTTCGATGCAGGCATCTACCTGTCCCGCGCCAGCAGCGTAAGCCTGCTCGCCAATAGCGGCACCATCACCGGCCGGAATGCGGCGATCCAGCTCGATAGCAACAGCTATATCAGCACGATCACCAACAGCGGCCTCATCGCGGGCGACCTGACCTCCGCCAGCGCCATCCCCCTTTCCATCGCAGGCGGCAGCGGCAACGTCTTCGGCACCCTTACCGGCGCGAGCGGCGGCCTGGGCGTGGCCGATAAAGGCCTCATCAAGGTGACGGGCGCAAACCTGGTGTTTTCGGGCGGAAACCTGCTGCTGAACAACGACATCGCTGCGGTGGGCCGTTCCGTCCTCAACTATGGCGCGACCCTTCAGATCAACAACCCCATCACCATCACAGGCAACTATTCGCAGACCGGCGGCGGACTGGCCTTCAATGTCGTCGACACCAGCAGCTATGGCTACCTGGACGTGAACGGCTCGGCGGCCATCAGCAGCGCGGCGATCAGCCTGGGCGGCACGGGGTTGGCCAATGGCCAGTCCTACACGGTCGTGCGCGCAACCGGTTCCGGCACCTATGCCAACAACACGGCCTTCGTTTCCACCAACAACGGCCTGCTCGCCCAACTGAGCGACGTGAACGGCGCGCTGACCGTGACCATCGCGCCCGATGCCCAGACCCACTATTGGGACGGCGCCAACACCGTGGCCGACGGCACAATTGCCGGCGGCTCCGGCACCTGGACGGCCAACGGCAAGAACTGGACCTCGACCGACGGCACCGCCAACGGCAAGCTCGATCAGACCGACGTGCGGCCGGTGTTCGGCGGCGCGGCGGGCACCGTGACGGTCGACGCCAGCCACGGCGCAATCGCCGTGAACGGCATGCAGTTCTCCACCGATGGCTACCGCGTCACCGGCGACGCCATCGGGCTGGCGGCGGCCACCTCGGCCATCGAGGTCGATGCCAACACCACCGCCATCATCGATTCCACGCTGAACGGCAGCGGCGCGCTTGCCAAGACCGGCAGCGGCATGCTGATACTGAACGGCGTGAACACCTACTCGGGCGGCACCTCGGTGTCCGCGGGCACGCTTGAGATCGGCGATGCCGCGCATCCCACCGCCAGCATCCTGGGCGACGTGGCCGTCGGCAGCGCCGGCACGCTGCGCGGGCACGGCTCCATTGGCGGCAATGTGACCAACGACGGCGTCGTGCGTCCGGGCGGCTCCATCGGCACGCTGACGATCCTGGGCAATTACACGCAGTCCCCGACCGGCACGCTGTTCGTCGACGTCAGCCCAACGGCTGCTTCGCAACTGAAGGTGAGCGGCACCGCCACCCTGGCCGGCACCCTGAACGTGCTGTACGGCCCGGGCACCTACAGCGCGACGTCCTTCCGCATCGTCGACGCGGCCAGCGTCACCGGCCGTTTCGCGTCCGTGACCAGCAACGCGCCGGCCGAACTGGCGCAAAGCGTGCAGAACCTGGCCGACGGCAGCACCCTCACGCTGGCCGCCAGCGGCACGGATAACGGCGGCGGCACAGATACTGGCGGCGGTACGGATACCGGCGGCGGTACGGACACCGGCGGCGGCACCGACACCGGCGGCGGCACGGACACTGGCGGCGGGACTGTCGTCATTGCCCCCACCAACGCCACGATCTTCGGCGCGGTCGCCTCGGCCGCCATCCGCGAAGGCCAGCGCGTGAACGACACGCTGCTCGCGCGCCTGGGTCAGGATTGCGCGGACGCGGCGACGCCCGCCAATTGCGCGCGTCCCGGCCGCCAGGCCTGGGCCCAGATCGTCTCCAACAGCGTCAACGTGCGCGGCAACGACGACGCGCCCAGCTACAAGGATCGCCATTACGGCTTTCTGGCCGGCCTGGATCAGCAGGTCGGCGCCTGGACGCTGGGCGTCGCGGGCGGCTATAGCCACGTCGATGTGACCGAAGACGAGGCAAGCGGCAAAATCGACACCCTGCGCATCGCCGGCTATGGCAGCCGCCGCGTGGGGGCCGTGACCCTCGCCGCGACGGTCGGCGCCGCCTACGACTTCCTCAAGACGAGCCGGTCCTTCCCCGGCCCGGGCAAGGCCCGCGGCGACTCCGACGCACAGGAAATCACGGCAGGCCTGCAAGCCAGCCTGCCGCTGGCCGCCGGCCCGCTCACGATCACGCCGCGTCTCGGGCTGCGCTATCTGTACCTGCACACCGAACGCTTCAGCGAAACGGGCTCCACCAGCCAGAACCTGGATGTCGGCTCGCAGGACTTCAACAGCCTGCAACCCTATGCGCAGCTCGTCGTGGGCTTGCCCTTCAGCATGAAGCCGGACAAGCCCGCCGTCGTCGAGGCCCGCGTCGGCTACGCCTACGAAACCCTGGACAGCAACCGCGCATTCCACGCCACGGCGACCGACGGCACCGGCTTCACGCTGCCCGGCGTGTCGCCCTCGCGCGGCATGTTCTCTGCCGGCATGGGTCTCACGATGCCCGTCAGCAAGGCCATGGATCTGACGGCCAGTTACGACCGGCTGTTCGACACGGGCAACGTGTCGGGACAAACGTTCCAGCTGCAGGCGACGTACCGGTTCTAAAGCGCGGTAAATGAAAATAGGCCCACGCCATGGCGTGGGCCTATTCTTTTTGGAACAACGTGCGCCAAGTCGCGTTCTGCCCGGAAGTTTCCAGCGTCAGAACGCAGCCGACGTTGGCGCAGGCCTCAGAACGGCACCATGACCTTCAACGTGCCGCTGTGGCTGCGCACATTCTCGGAAAACTGGCCGTCGTACTGAAGCCGGAAGTCGACCCCCGCGGCGCGCATGACGTGCAGCCCCGCCCCCACCTTGCCCACCACATCGTCGATGGGCAGCGACGTATCGAACGATCCCGTGCCGGCGGGCGCCCCGCGCAGGCGTGAGGTGGTCGTCCAATCGTCCTTGGACAGGAACGACACGCCGGCGTACACGAACGGCCGCAGCATCGCGCCGTTGGACAGCTTGGCGCGTCCGCCGAACTCGATCATGGGCGACAGGCCCAGGATGAACTGGTCGCTGCCGTCCACCGACAAGGCCAGCGGATTCGCGCCCGATTCCTTGTAGCCCGGCATGCGGGTATAGCTGGCGTCGAAGTCCAGGTACGGCTTCACGTACACGCTCTCGAAGGCGAAGGTGCGGGCGGCGCGCAAACGTGCATTAAAGCCGTAGACGTCGGGGCGGCTGGTCAAGGTGTCCTGATATCCCGCGATGTCGATGTTGCGGTCCATGCGATAACCGCCATAGCCGCCGCCGACCGCGGCCGAGAACACCCACGGCCCTTCCTGGCGCTTGACGACCATGCCGGCGTAGCCGCTGTCGCCATCGCCGCGCACGCTGCCGTCGTTGGCGCGCACCTTGCTGCTTTCGTAGGCCACCGAGCCGCCGACGAACCAGCCTGGACTGACTTCGCGCTGCCCGCCAATCTGGTAGGTCACCGTGTCGTAGTCAAAGCCAGCCGTGCCTTTGCTGCCATCCTGGCTGGTCGCGCGGCCCGTGACCTGGCCCCAGTAGCAGTTCTGCTCGCCCGAGAAGGCATCGACCCCGGTGAACGTGGGGCAGGACATCATCGCGCCCGTGAAATGCCCCAGGTTTGCGGCCGATTGCGCCGCCGGCGCGCTCGTCACGCCCGGCGACAGGCTGGACACGCGGTCGCGATACGTGCCCGCCCCCTGGCGCGAAGCCTGGTCCAGCTGCCCGAAAAGCGGCGCCAGGGCGGAATTGCCGCCTGCATCCCAGATACGCTGAAGCTGATCGGCGACCTGGCGCTGGTTGGCCTTCAGTTGCATCGACGGCGCATTGAAGTCGGCGCCCGCCACGCGGATGCGCGTGGACGGGCCGACCTGGCGCGTGGCGTAATCGAAGACCGGACTGTCGACGGCGCCCACGCTGCCTTGCGAATCGCCCTGCACCGTCAGAACCGTCAGCTCGCGGTTCGGCATCAGCGTCGCGGCCAGCACGTCGACATTGCCATTCAGGTCGCCATTGCCTTGCACCACCATCTGCGAGGCGCGCATCTGATCGAAGTCCACGTCGGCGCGCAGGACGCCGCTGGCGGACTGCCTGAAATTGCCGCTGACGGTCAGGGTCTGGAACTGGCCCGGCGAGCCGATCACGACCAGCCCCGAGTTGATGACGTTGGCCTGGTACGCAGTGGCCGCGTTGGCCACGCCGCCGGACTGCACGTAGTAGTTGCAGGCATTGGTGGAATCGCCGTTGCCGCAATAGACGTTGCCGGAGATGGTGCCGTAGTCGTTGATGGTGAGGAACGACCCCGCCGCCGTGGTCGAATCGCCGTTGAACGTCAACGCCGTGCTGGACAGCGCGCTGAGCGAACCGCCTGCGTTGACGTTGACCACGTTGTCCCGGCCGCTCAGTATCCACACGCCTTTGCCGGAGTTGGAGCCGCCCGACACGCTGCCGTTGATGTTGACCGTGGCGCCCTGCTCGCTTTGTCCGCCCTGGCTTTGCGCCATGATGCCCGTCGCATCCGGACCCGTCACGCTGAGCGTCCCGCTCTGGTTCACGGTGACGCTGCCGGAATTGCCCGTGGCGCTGCTGACCGACCCGGCAAAGCCGGCGTTCGGTCCGCCAGCCAGCCCGCCGCCCCCGCCGATCGACTGCGCGATGATGCCGTAGGCGTTGGCGCCCGCAGTCGTCAGATTGCCGTCGAAGGAAACCGTCACGTTGCCGGCGGTGCCTGAACTGAACGCGGTCGGCAGGAATCCGGCCGCGCTGGTGGTGATCAGCTTGGTCGTGTCGCCCAGGATGCCCCCGCCGTCCGCGATGGACTGCGCCACGATCCCGTGCGCGCCCGCGCCATGCGTGGCCAGCGTGTAGCGCAGATCCACGTTCACGGCGCTGGCATTGGCGTTCCCGCCGCCCAGCACCGTCGTGCCGACGCCGGTCGCCGTGCCGGACGTCACGATGCCGCCGCCCCCGCCGATCGATTGCGCGATGACGCCGATGGCCCGATCGCCATGGGTGTTCAGATTGAGACCGGTGGACAGATTGAGCGTGCCGCCCGCGCCGGCCACACCCGCGCCGCCCGCATGCAGGTTGAATCGCTGGCTGCCGGGATTCGCGGCCGAGGCCGTGCTGCCCGCCATCGCAATGCCGCCGCCCCCGCCGATGGACTGCGCCACCAGGCCGTAGGCGCTGTCGCCGGTGGTCTGGATGGCCGCGTAACTGCCGCTCGTGACCGTGATGCTGCCGCCCGCGCCACCGCTGCCGCCGGTCGCGCCGGCCCGCAGCGAGCCGTTTGCCAGCGGCGATCCCGTGGCGCCCATGCCGCCCCCGCCGCCGATCGACTGCAAGACGATGCCCATCGCGCCATAGCCGGCCGTGTTGAAGCTGTTTGTCCCGTTGCCGTTCAGGAAGGCGACGATGCTGTTGCCCGCCCCGCCGCTTCCGCCCGAGCCGCCCACCGAAATCGACACGTTCGACGACGAAATGCTGGACGACGCCGTCGACGCGCCACCCGCGCCGCCGCCGCCGCCGATGGATTGCAGGACGGCGGCGTCCGCGTAATCCCCGTACGTATTCGTGGACGCCCCGACGCTTGCGGCATTGGACGTCGTTCCGATCGCGCCGCCATTGCCGCCCGCGCCGCCATTGCCGCCCATCGAGACGTTGAACTGATAGGTCGTGCCGGAGTCGTCCAGCGCGTCGGAGGAATTGTTCTGGCTGGTGCCGCCGACCGCGCCGCCCAGCCCGCCCGAACCGCCGATGCTCTGCACAAGCAGGCCGTCGGCATCGGCGCCATAGGTGGTGACATTGCCATCGCTGTTCAGGTTGATGGCGCCGCCATAGCCGCCGCCGGTGCCGCCGCGGCCAACCGACACGGTAGCCCTGACGTCGGTCGTGCTGTCTTCGCTTTCGCTGTTGACGGCGAGCCCGACCTGGCCGCCTTGCGACGCCCCGCCGCCGCCGCCGATGGACTGCACCAGCACGGCGCGCGCGCCATCGCCGTGCGTGATGATCGTGCTGGCCGGATTGACGGTCAGCGATGCCGTGCCGCCCTGTCCGCCCGATCCGCCGATCCCGCCCACGTTGGCCGTGATCGACACGTTGGCATCCACATTGGGGCTGCGTCCCGTGGCGGAACCCACGCCGCCCGCCCCGCCGCCGCCGCCAATGCTTTGCAGCACCAGCGCATTCGCGGAGTCTCCCCACGTGGTGATGGAACTGCCCGCCAGGCTGAGCGTGGCGTTGCCGCCGTAGCTGCCCGATCCGCCGCTGCCCCCCACCGACGACTGAACCGTGCCGCCGACGGAATCGCCGGTGCCGACCACCGTCGAGAGGGCCGATGCGCTGCCGCCCAGCCCGCCGCCGCCGCCGATGGATTGCACGAGGACGCCTTGCGAATTGGGACCATACGTGGTCAGGATGGAATTGTTGATGGCCGATGACGCGGTGCCGCCCGCGCCGCCCGAGGCCCCGGACCCGCCCATGGCAAACGTGACCGCGACGCCAAAAGACGCGTCCTCGTCTGGCACCGCAATCGCCAGGGCCTTGGCGACGGACGCGCCGCCCGCCCCGCCGCCGCCGCCAATCGACTGCACGACCACGCCGTGCGCATCGCCGTTCGTGGTGCCCGAGGAACCGGTCGTCAAGGTGGCGTTGGACACGTTGCCCGCGGCGCTGCCGCCCGCGCCGCCGTTGCCGCCCGTGCCGCCCACCGCGACGGACATGGCAAAGCCCACGCCGGCGTCGTAGGAAGAGGCTGCCCCGCCGGTTCCCCCGCCGCCGCCGATGGACTGGGACACGATGCCGTACGCATGGTCGCCGCCCGTGGTCAAGGTGTAGCCGTTCAGGCCAACGGTGGACGAGCCGCCGTTGCCGCCGCCGCCGCCCTGCCCGCCGATCACGGCAACCCCGCTTGCCGCGCCGCCATCTCCGCCGCCGCCGCCGATGGACTGGCCCAGCATCCCGATGGCCGACGTTCCGCCCGTGGTCAGCGTGCCGGACTGGTTGATCGTGACCGTGCCGCCGGCGACCGCCGTGCCGCCCGCCCCGCCCAATGCAACGATGCCGCTGCTGACGCCCGCCGTGCCGCCGCCGCCGCCGATGGCCTGCGCCGATATGCCGTGCGAGGACTGTCCGGTAGTCGTGATCGAGGACTGGCTGTTGATGGAAACCGAGCCGCTGGCCCCGCCAATCCCCGCATCCGCGCCGGCATTGCCGAACAGTTCGAAGTTCGCCGTGGTCGTGCCGCCAATGCCGCCCATCGACTGGCCGAGGATGCCGATGGAATAGTTGTTGGAAGTCTGGATGGAGCCGCCGGTGGTCGTCACCGTCACCGCGCCGCCGGCCCCGCCGCTGCCGGCGTTTTCGGGCGTGAAGTCGATGATGCCGCTGCTGGTCTCCACCCCTCCGCCCGCGCCGCCCAGGCTGCTGGCCGAGATGCCGGTGGACTGCACGCCATTGGTGCTGATGGTGGCATTGCCGCTCAGGGTGACGTTCACCGTGCCGCCATTGCCGCCGGCCGCCCCGTTGCTGTCCTCGCGCCCCGCGCCACCATTGCCGCCCTGCGTGATCACGTTGACGCCCGGCAGGTAGTCGCCCGAGGTCGTGACCGACGACCCGCTGTTCAGGGTGACCGTGGTGGTCGTATTGCCGTTGCCGCCGCCGTATCCGCCGATTTCGCCGCTGGTGTTGGTGATCGTCTGCGGACCCATGCCGCCATTGCCGCCCAGGCCGACCACGACGATCCCGCCGGACACCTTCGACAGGTTCGCGGGCTGCACCGTCGAGGTGCTGGACACGGACACCTGACCCGAGTTCACCACCGTCATCGCGCCAAACTGGCCGCCGGTGCCGCCGTTGTCGCTGCCGTCCTCGGATGTCGTGCCGTTGCCGCCCTGGCTCAGGACATACAGGCCGCGCACGCTGCTCAGGGCCGTCCCGCTGACGTTCACCGTCACGGAGCCCGTATTCGTGATGATCGTCGGATTGGAGTAATTGACCGCGCCGCCGCTGGAACCGCTGCCGTTGTCCAACCCGCCGCTGCCGCTGATGGATTCCGCGCCGATGCCCCATGCATAGCGCGACGTTGAACCGGTGACCGACACTGCCCCGGAATTCGAGATATTGACGATATTGCTTCCGCCGCCATTACCGCCGACCTGGTCGCCCGTCGCCGCATTGTCCTGGTTGCCGCCCGTCGCGCCGATGCTGGCGCCATAGAGGCCCACGCCGCCATAGGGCAGGTTCAAGACGCTGACGTTGCCGCTATTGGTGATGGTGACGGCAGAGCCATCGCCCCCCTGGCCCCCGTTGCCCCCGTCAATCACCGTCTCGTTGGCATTGGCGCCAATACCCCCGACCGACACGCCGTAGATCCCGAACTGCGCGCCCGAATCCGCCCAGATGCCAGGTCCGCTGCCTTGGGTGCTGGAGGTCGGCGCGTTCTGAACGGTGATCGTCCCGCCGTTGTTGTTGATGGTGATGGTGCCGCCGTTGCCGCCGTTCGTCGCATTGTTGCTGGTGTCGCTGGACCCCATGCCGCCCGTCAGGCGAACGAAGATGCCGCCCTGCGGGACGCTCGGCTGCAGCACGGCGCCGTTGTTGACCACCGTGTAGTTGCCGCCATAGCCGCCGATGTTGTCGCCGGTGCCGGCGCTGGCAGTGTTGACGACACTGACCTGCGCACCCGACCCGCCCTGGCTGGACGAAATGGTGCAGGTGGTGGAGTTGGAAGGATTGGTGTCGACCGAAGGACAACTCAATGCCGCGACAGCGGGCTGCGCCATGACGAGCCCCACGGCAGTGACGGAGAGCATCTCGCGCCAGTCCGGGGGACGTGGCAGCGAACGACGCGGTTCCAGTGTCCCAACAGCGGTGCCCCTGGCTCGCAAAGGTCGCTTTGCGGTCGGCTTTCCCATCGTCTTCCCCTCGGCGCGAACCGTAACAACGGGCCGCATGAGTTTTCTGATTTATTCTGCTCCGGACGTTTTTTACCAGTGAGGCTTGCCTTTGCACAGCGCTGTTGCACTTCAGTCCGCCCGCGTGTTGCCTCGCCGCCATGCGACCATCGCGAACCTGCCAGCCTGGAATTACCTCAAGAATTCGGCTTAATTCCGCGAATGACGGCCGGCGGCCCGGTGATATAGTCCGACCGCCTCATGCGAATGCCGTAGGCGGCATGTCGACCTGTCGTACCCGAGCTCTCGGGAGGATCGCCGCCCGGCTCCACCACCACGATTGAATAAGCGCTGCGTCAGTTGTCAGCGAATGCCGGCTCCGGGCCGGCCGGCCAATGGGCGCGCAAAGGGAAAGCAACGATGAACCGCAGCTATCGGCTCGTCTGGAATCAGACCTTGCAAATGATGCAGGTCGCGCCCGAAATCGCCACATCCAGATCCTCAGTCCCAGGCAGCGCGACGCATTGCAGGACACCACGGCGCTCCCTTCCCCGCGCCGCACACCAGGCCGGGCAGATTGCCTTGATGCTCGGCCTGACTTGCGCCTTTCCTTCCGCGTGGGCCGCCGGGTGCGCCGCCAGCGATGCCAGCGCCTGCGGCGCGTCCGGCGGCGCGGGTTACCCGGCACGCAGCGGCAACGGCGGCGCGGGCAACGGCCAGGGCGGCGGCTCCAGCGAGCTCGATGCCAATACCGTCACGGTGCAGGTTCCGGGCGGCGCGCCCGGCGCCAGCGGCAGCGGCGGCAGCGGCGCCGCGGGCGACGCGGGTGGCAACGCTTCCGGCGGTGCCACCGGCCTGGCGCTCTCGTCCACCAACGTCTCCGTAAATACAAACTTCGGCGGAACCGCGGGCGACGTGGGCGCAGACGGCACCAACTTCGGCGGCGGCGGCGGCGGTGGGGGCACCGGGCTGTACTACGGCGGGACCGCGGCGACGATCGGTGTCAATGCCGTCCTCTCCGGCGACGCCGGAGGTGCCGGGGGCGCCACGTCCAATGGTGTCGTCGGCAATGCGGGCGCCGGTGGCGGTGGCGGCGCCGGGATGATATCGATCACCACCGGCACGAACATCACGTCGAACGGGTTGATCCAGGGCGGCGCCGGCGGCGCGGGCGGAACGGGCGGCTTTGGCGGAGGCGGCGGAGGCGGTGGCGATGGGCTGGCGATGTTTGGCGTCAGCTCCAGCGTCATCAACCTCGGCTCGATAGGCGGCGGCGCGGGCGGTGACGGGGGCGCCGGCGCCAGCGGCAACGGAAGCAGCGGCAACGGCGGCGCCGGCGTCAATCTCGTGGGCGCCTTCAGCTCGCTGGCCAACGTCGGAACCATCACCGGCGGCGGCAGCAACGGCGGCGCGGCGGGCGCCGGCGTAATCACGCACGGTTCCAACTACATCACAAATGCCGGCACCATCGTTGGCGGCGTCGCCAACGGCACGCGCGCGGCTGCCATCCAGTTTGGCGGCACGGGGAACACACTCACGCTGCTCTCGGGCTCTACGATGGTGGGCGATCTGGTCGTCGAGGCCGGCGCCTCTGCCGAGATCAACCCGGCACACCAGGGTCTATCGCTCGGCAATGCCGTAATCCTGACCGACGCCGCATCCGCCGTCTCCTTCAACACCGGCACGGCCCCCCTCACGCTGACAGGCACCATTTCCGGACTAGGCGGCATGACCGCGATGGGCGGCACGCTGTCCACGTCGGCCGTCCACGACTACACGGGCGCCACGACAATCACAAGCGGCACGCTGGCGCTGACGGGCAACGGCAGCATCGCGGCCTCGTCGGGGCTGGTCAACAATGGCCGGTTCGATATCTCGGCCACCGCCGCAGGCGCTTCGCTCAAGGCGCTGTCTGGCACCGGCGTCATCGCGCTGGGCGCCCAGTCCCTGACCGTGAACAGCGCCGCGGGCGCCTTCAGCGGCGTGATCGGCGGCGCCGGTGGTTTCACGGTGGCGGGCGGCACCCAGACACTCTCGGGCGTCAACACCTATACCGGCGCGACCGACATCGGCAATGGCGCGACCCTCGCGCTGGCAGGCAATGGCAGCCTCGCGGCCTCCAGCGGCGTCATCAACAACGGCACCTTCGATATTTCCGGCACCACGGCGGGTGCTTCCGTCCAAGCCCTGACTGGCGCTGGCGCCACCACCCTCGGCTCGCGCACCCTGACGCTGACGAACGCGGCGGGCACCTATGCAGGCGCCATCGGCGGGACGGGCGGAATCACGCTGAACGCCGGCACGCAGACGCTGACCGGCAACAACACGTACAGCGGCGCGACCACGATCAATGGCGGCACGCTGGCGCTGACGGGCAACGGCAGCATCGCGGCCTCGTCGGGGCTGATCAACAATGGCCGGTTCGATATCTCCGTCACCACCGCAGGCGCTTCCGTCAAGGCGCTGACCGGCGCCGGCGTCGTCGAGCTGGGCTCCCAATCGCTGACCGTGAACAGCGCCGCTGGCGACTTCGGCGGCGTGATCGGCGGCGCCGGTGGTTTCACGGTGGCGGGCGGCACGCAGACGCTTTCGGGCGTCAACACCTACACCGGCGCGACCGACATCGGCAATGGCGCGACCCTCGCGCTTGCCGGCAATGGCAGCCTCGCGGCCTCCAGCGGGCTCATCAACAACGGCACCTTCGATATTTCCGGCACCACGGCGGGTGCTTCCGTCCAAGCCCTGACTGGCGCAGGCGTTACCACGCTTGGCTCGCGCACCCTGACGCTGACGAACGCGGCGGGCACCTATGCGGGTTCGATTGGCGGAACGGGCGGGATCACGCTGAACGCCAGCACGCAGACGCTGACCGGCAACCACACGTACAGCGGCGCGACCACGATCAATGGCGGCACGCTGGCGCTGACGGGCAACGGCAGCGTCGCAGCCTCCAATGTCGTCATCAACAACGGCACCTTCGATATTTCCGGCGCCACGGCGGGCACCTCGGTCACGGGGTTGACGGGCAGCGGCGCGGTAGCGCTGGGCAGCCGCACCCTGACGATCAGCAACGCGGCGAGCGCCTTCGGCGGCAGCATTGGCGGCACGGGCGGCCTGACGGTGGGAGGCGGCACGCAAACGCTCACCGGCGCAAACACCTATACCGGCGCAACCACGATCAGCCCGGGCGCCACCCTCGCCATCAACGGCGCGGGCAGCATCGCAACCTCCAGTGGGATCACGAACCAAGGCACGCTGGATATCTCGGGCACGGCGGCGGGCGCGTCGGCAACGAGCCTGAGCGGAACGGGGAACGTGGCGCTCGGCGCGCGCACGCTTACGCTGACCAACGCCGCCGGCAATTTCTCGGGATCCATTGCCGGCACGGGCGGCCTGACGCTTGACGGCGGCACGCAGGTCCTGGCGGGCGCCAACAGCTACACGGGCGCCACCACCATCAACAGCGGCACGCTTGCCGTCACGGGCAGCCTGTCGTCCGCGTCGAACATCGTGCTGGCCGGCCCGGGCGCCGCGCTGGATGTGTCGGGCGCCGGCGCGCAGCGGGTGACCGCGTTGGCGGGCGGGACGGGCACGCGCCTGCAACTCGGCACAAGCACGTTGACGCTGGATTCGCCGGCCGACAGCACGTTTGACGGCGCATTGAACGGCTCTGGCGTCTTCGCCAAACAAGGCGCCGGCATGCTGACCCTGAACGGCGACAGCAGCGGTTTCGCCGGCCTCACGCGCGTGGACGGCGGCACGCTGGCCGTGGGCGATGCCAACCACGACACCGCGCTGCTCGGCGGCAACGTGGCCGTGGGCGCCCAGGGCACGTTGAAGGGTCACGGCACGATCGCCGGCAGCCTCTTGAACCAAGGCATCGTCATGCCAGGCGGGTCGGTCGGCACGTTGAGCGCCGGCGGCAACTACACCCAGGCCAGCAACGCCACGCTGTCCATCGAGGTCAATCCGCTGGAAAGCTCGCTGCTACGCGTCGGTGGCGCCGCCACCCTGGACGGCGGGCTATCGATCGTCTACGCGCCCGGCACCTACACGGCGCGCCGCTATACCCTGCTTTCGGCCGCCAACGGCGTCAACGGCACCTTTGCCACGGTAACCAGCACCACGTCCGCCGGCGCGGATCTTTCCACGCTCAGGCCATCGGTCACCTACGGCGCAAACGAGGTCGGCCTGCAGTTGTTCACCCCCGACGCCACGGGCCCTGTGGTCGTCGCTCCCACCAACACCAGCATCTACACCGCGCTTGGCACGGCGGCGATCATGCGCGCGCAATCGGTCAACGCGACGCTGCTCGGCCGCTTCGTGCCCTCGCCGCAGACACAGCCGGCCGCGCGCGGCGCCTGGATCGAGGCCACCGGATCCAGCACGCGCCTGCACGCCGACGACGGGCAGCCGGGCTTCAAGGCAAACCAGTTCGGCTTTCTGGCGGGCACCGACCGGCGCGTCGGCGACTACACCGTGGGTCTGGCCGGCGGCTATGCGCATACGTCGATCAACGAAGACGAGACAAGCAGCTCCGGCGCCACCGACACCGTGCGCCTGGCCCTCTATGGGGGCCGCGACTTCGGACCGGTCATCGTGTCCGCAACGCTCGGCTATGGACTCGACTTCCTGTCGCAGAAGCGCCCGTTTGGCGCGTTTGGCACCGCGCAAGGCGATCACATCGGGCACGAAATCTCGGCCGCCACCCAGGCCGCCGTGCCGATGCGCGTAGGCAGTGTCACGCTGACGCCCGCCGCCGGGCTGCGCTACGCCTTCTTCCGGGGCGCAAGCTTTACCGAAAGCGGCGCCTCCGCGCAGAACCTGGACGTCGATGCCGACACCGCGCGCAGTCTTCAGCCCTACCTGATGCTCAAGCTGGACAAGACGTTCGGCGAGGGAGAACGCGCCATCGATGCCCAGTTGCGCGTGGGCTATGCGCGCGAACTGATGGGCACAAGCCGGCAGGTCACCGTCCTGTCGCAGGACGGCACCCGCTTCGCCGCACCCGGCGTCGCGCTGCCACGCAACTACGTCACGGGCGGCGCCAGCATCGGTTTTCGCCCCTCAAAGGCCACGTCGATCTCGTTGGGCTACGACGCGCTGATCAATACCGGTCACGCGTCGGCGCAAGCGGGGTATGCGCGGTTCGAGTATCAGTTCTGAAATCACGTTCAACTTCAGCGGCCGATGGCCGCGACCTTTCCCACTGAAGCGGAGCCGAAACTCGCGAACCAAGATTTGTTTCCATTTTTTCCGAACCGCAAGCATGGCCCGAAAACCGCGCAAATATAATTTCCAGGACTCAAATTCAGCGGAGGTTTGCCATGCGCCATGCAGAAGCCGGTCGTCGTTTCACCCACCCGTTGCGGCGCGTCGCGCCGTGGGTGGCGCTGGGACTATTGGGCTTGACGTTGTATGGCTGTGCGGCGACCACGCCGCCCAAAGGCGTGACGCCCGTCGGCGCCTTCGACGTGCATCGTTATGAAGGCCGCTGGTTCGAAATCGCGCGGCTGGACCACCGTTTCGAGCGCGGCATGACGGACGTCACCGCGCACTACACGCTTAAGGATGACGGCACCGTGCGCGTCGTGAACCGCGGATTCGACCCGGCCAAGGGGTCGAATGGCGATTGGCGTTCGGCAGAGGGGCTGGCCCGCTTCACGGGAGACCCCTCGGTGGCATCGCTGAAGGTGTCGTTCTTCGGCCCCTTCTATGGCGGCTACCATGTGGCCGCATTGGATCCGGATTATCGCTGGGCCCTGGTGGTGGGCCCGGATCGCAGCTATGCGTGGATCCTCGCGCGCGACAAGACACTGAATGCGCAGACGCGCGACGACATCCTGAGCCGCGCCAAGGCGTTGGGCCTGGACACAGACGCGTTCATCTGGGTCAGCCAGGACCGCGAACAGCCGCCGCTGGAACCGGCTTCCTGATGCCGCGTCGCGCGCCATGACATCCAAGGGCGCTGGCGCGCACACCCTGCGCTTGATTCTCGGCGACCAGCTGAACCCGCTGCACAGCTGGTTCGCCCGGACCGACCCGGACGTGGTGTATGTGCTGATGGAAGTGCGTCAAGAGACGGACTACGTGCTGCACCACGCGCAAAAAATCCTGGCGATATTCGCCGCCATGCGCGATTTCGCGCGCCATCTGCGCCAGGCGGGACATCGCGTCAGGTATATCGCGATCGACAACCCCAGTAACCGGCAGGACATCACCCAGAATCTGACTGCGCTGATGGCGCACTACGGCGCCCGCGAACTGGTCTACCAGCAGCCCGACGAATGGCGGGTCAGCCAAGTCCTTGGCGCCTGGAGTGCGACGCAGGCCTTCTCCGTGCAGCAGGCCGACAGCGAGCATTTCCATACCACGCGGGACGAAGTGGCCACGTTCTTCGGCCCCCGCAAGAGCTGGCTCATGGAGACGTTCTACCGCCACATGCGCCGGCGTCACGGCGTATTGATGGATGCCTCTGGCGAGCCAGTGGGCGGGCGATGGAACTTTGATCACGACAACCGCAAGCCCTGGCCCGGCACCCCGCCGCTGCCGCCCGACGTCCGGCCGGTGCACGACCATCGCGCGCTGTGGGAAACGGTGCAGCAGGCAGGCGTGCAGAGCTTTGGAAATCCGCAGGCCGATCAGTTCCGCTGGCCGCTGAATCGCGCGCAGGCGCTTGCATGGCTGGACCATTTCATCCAGCACACGCTGCCCAACTTCGGGGCCTACGAAGACGCCATGAGCGCGGGCAATCCGCGCCTTTTTCACTCGCAGTTGTCGTTCGCCCTGAACACCAAGATGCTGCACCCCGGCGAGCTGGTGCGTCAGGCGCAGGCCGCCTACGAAACGGGACACGCTCCCTTGGCGGCCGTTGAAGGCTTCATCCGGCAGATTCTGGGATGGCGCGAGTATGTTCGTGGCGTGTATTGGGCGCACATGCCGGGGTACGAGACGCGCAACGCGTTGGGGCACACGCGCCCGCTGCCGGCCTGGTTCTGGACCGGGCAGACCCGCATGCGCTGCATGAGCGACGCCATCGGCAATTCGCTGGAGAACGCCTACGCGCACCATATCCAGCGCCTGATGGTCATCGGCAACTTCGCGCTGTTGGCCGGCCTGGACCCTGCCGAGGTGCACCGTTGGTATCTGGGCGTCTACATCGACGCGTTCGAATGGGTCGAGCTGCCCAACACGGTGGGGATGAGCCAGTTTGCCGACGGGGGCTTGCTGGGCACCAAACCCTATGTCAGCAGCGCGTCATACATCGACAAGATGAGCGACTACTGCCACGCGTGTCCGTACGACAAGAAGCAGAAGACGGGCGAGCGAGCCTGTCCGTTCAACGCCCTGTACTGGGATTTTTTTGCTCGCCACCAATCGCAGCTTGAGGACAACCGGCGACTTGCCATGGTGTACCGGCGATGGCAGGACCTTCCCGAGGAAGCGCAGGCCGCGTTGCGCGAGCAGGCGGCGCTGACGTTGACGCGCCTGGAAGGCCTGTAAGACTGGCTTAACGCCAGAGCGCGAATCATTCCGGCGGCATTCATCCTGCGTTAAGGTCGGGCCGCTATGCTGGGCGCCCAAATACCCCATCGCAAACACCAAGCATCGGAGCTGTACCCATGACACCCCTTCGGCCCGCGCCCGACGCCCCCGAAGATAACGAACACACGCCGGCAGAGCGCGCTGCCGCCGCCTCCCGCAGCACATGGGTCAGCGTGGGCGTCAATGTGGCGCTTGCGACCGCCCAGATCATCCTGGGCATATTCTCGAAATCCCAGGGGTTGATCGCCGACGGCATCCACTCCTTGTCCGATCTGGTCGCAGACTTCATCGTGCTGCTTGCCAACCGGCATAGCCAGAAGGAAGCCGATGCCGGTCATCACTATGGGCATTACCGCTACGAGACCGCGGCGTCGTTCGCGCTGGGCATCTTGCTGCTGCTCGTGGGCGGCGGCATGCTCTGGGCGGCAATCAGCAAACTGGAGCAGCCCGGCGCGATCCCGCAGGTGCATGGCATTGCCCTGTGGGTGGTGGGCATCGCCCTGGTCGCCAAGGAACTCCTGTTCCGCTACATGCTGGCTGTGGCCAAGCGCGTGAAGTCCAGCATGCTGGTGGCCAATGCCTGGCACGCGCGCTCGGATGCCGCTTCCTCGTTGGTGGTCGGCATCGGCATCGTCGGCAACCTGCTCGGCTACCCGATCCTGGATCCCGTGGCCGCCGCCATCGTGGGATTCATGGTGGCAAGAATGGGCTGGAATTTTGGCTGGGATGCCCTGCACGATCTGATGGACCGTGCGGCCGACGAAGACGAAACCGCAGCCATACGCCGGACCTTGCTGGATACCGCCGGCGTTCAAGGCGTGCATGACCTGCGGACCCGAAAAATGGGCGACATGATCCTGGCCGATGCCCACCTGGAAATCGACGCGGCGTTGACCGTGGACGAAGGCCACAAGATCGCGGTCGAGGCCCGCCACCGGGTCATGCAGCGGCACCGTGTATTGAACCTGATGACCCACGTCGACCCCTGGCGGCGCACCGGCGCGCCGGCAAGTTCCGATCAAGGTGCGTCCGGCATCACGCCCGCTATTCAGCAGCAGTCCTGAAAATAAGGAAACCTCATGGCAATCAAGAACACCGATACACAGTTTGGCGGCCTCGTCATTGCGCTGCACTGGCTCATGCTCATCGTGCTGGCGCTGGTCTACGCCTGTATGGAACTGCGCGGCCTGGCCACGAAAGGCACCGATCTCTACAACAACGTCAAGGCGCTGCATTTCTCGCTGGGGCTGTGCGTGATCGGGCTGGTTGCCTTGCGGCTGGCCATCCGCGTGGCCGCTGGCGCCGCGCCTGCCGTCCGGCCGCCGATGCCGCGTTGGCAGGACGTGCTCGCGCGGCTGATGCACTACGCCCTGTATGCGTTCATGATCGCCACCCCCATTCTTGGGTGGCTGACGCTTAGCGCGGGCGGTAAAACCATTCCGTTCTTTGGCCTTGAGGTGCCCGCCTTGGTGGGCGCGGACAAGGCGCTGGCAAGCCAGCTGAAGGAACTGCATGAAACCCTGGCGACGGCCGGCTACTTTCTGGTGGGCATGCACGCCGCCGCGGCGCTGTTTCACCACTACATCCTGCAGGACAATACGCTGGCGCGCATGCTGCCGGGACGCCGCTAACGCCAGGCCCAACGCAACGCGAAACGCCGAACGTGCGCTAGCCCCTAGGGAAATCCCGGGGCTAGCCTGGACTTTGCCCTTCCCCTAGAATTTGCCCTGCCTTCACGCATTGAAGGCCGGCTCGGCAAGTTCCAAAGGCGCAACTGCCCGCAAGGCCGCTCAGTTTTTCTCGTCGACAACGGCGTCGACATCCTGCCGGGTTCTCGGCATACCCACACACCTATACACGTCTACGCGACTTTCGGCGTCGGCCTCTGCTCGTCCCTGCACTTTGCGCCGGGCGCCAGACCGTGCGCGCCGCGAGCGCTCAAGGGGCCATCAACATGAGCATGAACCGCCGCCAGTTCCTCTCGTCCACCGCTGCCACCGCCGCCTCCGCCACCCTGATGGGGCTGGCGGGCTCGCGCGCCTTTGCGGCTGGCGAG
Source organism: Achromobacter mucicolens (assembly GCF_029866465.1). Classification (NCBI taxonomy): domain Bacteria; kingdom Pseudomonadati; phylum Pseudomonadota; class Betaproteobacteria; order Burkholderiales; family Alcaligenaceae; genus Achromobacter; species Achromobacter mucicolens. The sequence goes on from NZ_CP123364.1 coordinate 4,598,398, forward strand.
GAAAAAATCAACGTCGCCGCCATCTACGATCTGTCGGGGGGCCTGGACATCTACGGCAAGCCGGTGATGGACGCGCTGCGATTCGCAGCCGAGGAAATCAATGCCAAGGGCGGCCTGCTGGACAGGCAGATCAACTTCATCGCCTATGACGCGCAATCGAACATGCAGCTGTATGCGCAGTTCGCGCAGCAGGCCGCGCTGCGCGACAAGGCCGCCGTGGTCCACGCCGGCATCACGTCGGCCTCGCGCGAGGTCGTGCGCCCGGTGCTCAACCGTTATCGGACCCTGTATTTCTACAACAACCAGTACGAAGGCGGCGTCTGCGACCGCAACTACTTCGCGGCCGGCGTGACGCCTGCGCAGACCGTGCAAAAGCTCGCCCCCTACGCCGTCAAGCACTGGGGCAAGAAGGTGTACATCGTGGCCGCCGACTACAACTACGGCCAGATCGTGTCCAACTGGGTGCGCAAATACGCGGCCGACGTGGGCGGCAAGACCGTCGCCACGGAATTCTTCCCGCTGGATGTGACCGATTTCGGCGCCGCCATTTCCAAGATCCAGGCCGCCTCGCCCGACTTCATCTGGTCGGGTCTTGTGGGCGGCGCGCACATGTCGTTCTACCGGCAATGGAAAGCCACCGGCATGACGGGCAAGATCCCGCTGGCCTCGACCACCTTTGCCGGCGGCAATGAACACATCGTGCTGTCGCCCGAGGAATGCAACGGCTTCCTGGTCTGCCAGAACTACCTGCAAGAGCTGCCTGGCGCGGCCAACGCCGACTTCGTCAAGCGCTTCCATGCCCGCTACGGCGCCGACTATCCCTACATCACCGAACTGGCCATGGGCGCCTATCAGGGCTTCATGCTGTGGGCCGAAGGCGTGCGCAAGGCCGGCTCGCTGGACCGCATGAAGGTCATCGAAGCGCTGGAATCCGGCATCGCCATCGATGCGCCGAGCGGCCGCGTGTCGCTGGACCCGGCCACCCACCACTGCACGCTGGACGTGCACATCGCCGAAGTGCGCGACCGCAAGCTCAACCTGGTCGAGAGCTTCCCGCAGCAGCAGCCCGGCGATACCGCGGCCGTCTGCGACCTGATCAAGAACCCGGCGGACAACCGTCAATACGCCATCAAGTTCTGAGCGTTCCATGGATCTCGTTGCCATTTATGCCATCGATATCCTGGGTGCGATCGCCATCCTGGCGCTGTTGAGCGTCGGGTTGGCGGTGGTATTCGGGATGATGAAGATCATCAACCTCGCCCACGGCGAGTTCATGATGCTGGGCGGCTATGTCGCCATCCTTGCCACCAATCAATGGGGCGTGCCGATCTGGATCTCCATGCTGGTGCTGGCTCCCTTGATCGTCGGCGTCTTCGGCGTGCTGGTCGAACACCTGCTGGTGCGCCACCTGTACGGCCGCATGATCGACACCATGCTGGCGACCTGGGGACTGTCGCTGGCCGTCATCGGCCTGGCCACCATGGTCTTTGGCAACACCACGGTCGGCATTTCGTCGCCCCTGGGCGGCATCACGATCGGCGCGCGCCAGGCAAGCGGCTACACGCTCTTTCTGATTGCGCTGGCCGCCGGCGTCATGGTGGCGCTGTGGTGCCTGTTGCGCTTTACCGATTTCGGCCTGCGCGCCCGCGCCTGCATGCAGAACGCCGCGATGGCCAATGCGCTGGGCATGAACCCCAATGGCGTCTACAAGATGACCTTCGGTCTGGGCGCCGCCCTGTCCGGTCTGGCGGGCGCCGTGCTCGCCCCGCTGACCGGCGTCATCCCGACCATTGGCGCGGCCTATATCGCCAAGGCCTTCATCACCGTCATCAGCGGCGGCAGCGCCGTCATCGCCGGCACGGTAAGCGCATCGGGGTTCTTCGGCGCCATCAGCCAGGGCGTGACCTTTCTTGCCACGCCGGTTTACGGCCAGGTGGCCTTGCTGCTGGCCGCCATCGTGCTGATCCGTCTGCTGCCGCAAGGCATCACCGGCCGATTCTTCAAGCGAGCGATCTGATGCGTGTACCTGTGATTTCTCTGGCGCTGGGCGCCGCGGCCGTCGCCGCCGCGATCCTGTTGCCCACCGTCGTCGACATGTTCAGCCTCTTGTCCATGACGGTCTACCTCGTCATGGCGTTGCTGGCCCTGAGCCTGGCGTTCGTCTGGGGGCACGGCGGCATCCTGTGCTTCGGGCAGGCCGCCTTCTTTGGCCTGGGCGCGTACGCCTGGGCGATCGGCGCCTTCAACTTCGGCGCAGGTCTGGCCGCGATGGCCGTGGCGGTCGCCGTGCCGGCGGCCTTTGCCGCCCTGCTGGGCTACTTCATGTTCTACGGCAAGATCAGCGACGTCTATCTGGGCGTCATCACGCTGGCCGTGACCTTGATCCTGTTCAACCTGATGAATTCGACCTCGGGCGACAGCTATCGCATCGGCGAGGCGCTGCTGGGCGGATTCAATGGCATTCCGTCCATCCCCCCGCTGACGCTGCCGGGCGCGGCCGAACCCCTGTCGCCCGAAGGCACGTTCACGCTGGCCGCGCTGATTCTGATCGCGGCGTACTTCGGCCTGCGCGTCGTCATGGCCTCGCGCTTTGGCCGCGTGGTCGCCGCCGTGCGTGAAAACGAGCAGCGCGCGCTGCTGCTGGGCTACCACGCCAGCCTGTACAAGCTGGCCGCGTTCACGCTGGGCGGCGCGCTGGCTGGCCTTGCCGGCATGCTCTACGCCAACTGGGGCGCCTTCGTCAGCCCTGGCGTGTTCGGCCTGTCGCAGTCGGCGCAGATCATCATCTGGGTGATCGTCGGCGGCCGGGGCACGCTGATCGGCCCCATCATCGCCTGCGTGGCGCTGCAAGCCATGGTCACGCAACTGGGCGCGCAGCACACCGTCGACACCGGACTGGTGCTGGGCGTCATCCTGATTCTCTTCGTTCTGTTGATCCCGCGCGGCCTGGCCCCGACGGTGCTCGACGCGTGCCGCCGCGTGGTGCGGCCGGCCAAGGAGCAAGCATGAGCACGCTGCTGTTGGAAACCCAGGGCCTGGGCGTGAGCTTCGGTGGCGTGCACGCCGTCAGGGAGGTCGATTTCCGGCTGGAACGCGGTGAAGTGCGCTGCCTGATCGGCCCCAACGGCGCCGGCAAAAGCACGTTCTTCAAGATGCTGTCGGGCCAGTTGCAGCCCAGCCGCGGCGAGATCCGCTTCAAAGGGCGCCCCCTGCGCGGGCTGGCCACGCACGAAGTGGCGCGTTTGGGCATCGGCATCAAGACCCAGGTGCCCAGCGTGTTCGAAGGGCTGGACGTGCGCGAGAACCTGCGCCTGGCCGCGGCGCGGCGCGCGCAGGGCGTGCCGGCCGAGATTGCCGCCCAGGTGCTGGCGGAAATCGGCCTGGACGCTGTGGCCGGCACGCCGGTCAACGCGCTGGCCCACGGCCAACGGCAATGGGTCGAGCTTGGCATGATCCTGGCGTCGCGGCCCGAGCTGGTGCTGCTGGACGAACCGGCAGCCGGCATGACGCACCAGGAGGTGCGCAAGACCGCCGACCTGATTGGCGCCATCAACCGCCACAGCACCGTGGTCGTGGTCGAGCACGACATGGCCTTTATCCGGCTGATCGCCGGCCGCATCACGGTATTCAACCAGGGCGAAGTGCTGGCCGAAGGCAGCTTCGACGACATCATGGCGCATGCCGAAGTGCGTGCCGCCTATCTGGGCAAGCAAGGAGAGACACATGCTCCAGGCGCGTGACCTGAAGGCCGGGTACGGCCGCATCCCGGTGCTGCATGGCGTGAGCTTCAGCATGGCCGCCGGGGAATTCACCGGCATTCTGGGCCGCAACGGCATGGGCAAGACCACGTTGCTGCGCACCTTGATGGGCGAGCTGCCCCTGACCGGCGGCGACCTGACGCTGGCCGACCGGAAGATCGGCGCGCTTGCCCCGCATGCGCGCGCCCGCCAGGGCCTGGGCTTCGTGCCGCAAGGCCGGCAGATCTTCCCAGCGCTGAGCGTGGCCGAAAACCTGCGCATGGGCTGCGTGAAGAATCTGCGCGGCGCCGATGCCATGATCGCCTCGGTGTTGAAGGTCTTTCCGCGTCTGCAACGTCTGCTCGATCGCCCCGGCGGCAGCCTGTCGGGCGGCGAACAGCAATTGCTGGCGCTGGCCCGCTGCCTGTGCGGCGAGCCCAGGCTGATGCTGCTGGACGAACCCACCGAAGGCATCCAGCCGTCTATCTGCGATGAGATCGTCGAGGCCTTGCAGACGCTGCGCGCCTCGCATGGCATCGCGATCCTGCTGGTCGAACAGGACATCGACTTCCTGTGCGCGTTATCCGACCGCATTCTGGTGCTGGAAAAAGGCGAGCTGATCGCCGACGTTCCCACCGCCACCACCACTGCCCCAGAGATCGCCCGGCGTTACGGCGGTCTGCAATCCTGATACGGAATCCAAGATGTCCCTTCCCCGTCCCACCCTGGAAGCGCTGGACCAGGCCGCGCGCCGCATCGGCCTGAATCTGGACGATGCCACGCTGCGCGCCTACGGCAGCATTCTGGAGGCCACGTTCGCCGACTACGACCAGGTCGATGCGCTGATCGATCAGCCGCCGGTGGTGCGCTATCCGCGTACGCCCGGCGTGCAGCCCGAAGACAACCCGCTGAACGCCTGGTATGTGCGCACCGAGATCGACGGCCGCCCGGGCGGTCCGCTGGCGGGCAAGCGCGTGGTGCTCAAGGACAACGTCTGCCTGGCCGGCGTGCCCATGATGAACGGCGCGGCCACGCTGCGCGGCTACGTGCCCGATCAGGACGCCACCGTCGCCACGCGCATTCTGGATGCCGGCGGCCGCATTGTCGGCAAGGCCCATTGCGAGTATTTCTGCGTGTCCGGCAGCAGCCATACCAATGCCGCGGGCCCGGTGCGCAACCCGCGCAATCCCGAGCACTCGGCCGGCGGCTCGTCCTCGGGCGCGGCGGCCCTGGTCGGCGCCGGCGAAGCCGACATGGCCATCGGCACGGACCAGGGCGGGTCGGTGCGCATTCCGGCGGCCTACTCCGGCATCTACGGCATGAAGCCCACCCACGGCCTCATTCCCTATACCGGCATCATGCCGATCGAAATGACGCTGGACCACGCCGGCATCATGACGGCCAATGTGGCCGACAACGCCTTGCTGCTGGACGCCATCGCCGGCGCCGACGGACTGGACCCGCGCCAGCAAGGCCTGCCCGCCGAGCGCCCGTCCTACCGGGACGCGTTGGACATGCCGCTCAAGGGGTTGCGCGTTGGCGTCGTGCCCGAGGGCTTTGGCTGGGCAAACAGTGAAAGCGAGGTGGACGAAGCGGTGCGCAAGGCGGCCCGGGAGATGGCCGCGCTGGGCGCCGAAGTCGTCGAGCTGCCGGTGCCCCTGCACCGCAAGGGCCATGCCATCTGGACGCCGATCGCGGTCGAGGGCACCACCCAGCAGATGAAGGGCTTCAATTACGGCACCAACTGGAAGGGCCTGTATGTGACCGGCCTGATGCAGGCGCAACGCCACTGGCGCGACCACGCCGACGAGTTCCCGCACGACGTCAAGACCTGCCTGCTGGCCGGCGAATACTTCTACGCGCGCTACGGCGGCCAGTACTATGGCAAGGCGCAAAACCTCGCGCGCCGTCTGCGCCAGGCCTATGATCAGGCTTTGGACCGCGTCGACCTGCTGTTGATGCCGACCGTGCCCATGCGCGCGCCCCGTCTCATCGATGCCGGCGCGGCCCCGGACCTCTTCGTGACCCGCGCCCTTGAAATGAACGCCAACACCGCGCCCTTCGACGTCACCGGCCATCCGGCCATCTCCGTGCCCTGCGCCCTGCGCGACGGCCTGCCCGTCGGCATGATGCTGGTGGGCCGCCATTTCGACGAAACGACGCTGTATCGCGCCGCCCATGCTTTCGAGCAATCGCTCGACTGGACATCGCTGTGACCGCCACCACCGGCCATCGGGTCGGCCTGCTGTTCTCGCACGAGAGCCTGACAGCGGCCACCGAGATCACCCAGGAAAACGCCACGCTGCTGGCCATCGACGAAGTCAATGCCGCCGGCGGCATCGGCGGCGTGCCGCTGGTTCCTGTCAGCGCGCGCGTGGGCGCCCAGCCGGCCGACTATCGCCAAGCCGCCGAATGGCTCTGCGACCGCGAGCGCGTGCCGCTGATCTTCGGCACCCATATGTCCAGCACCCGCAAGGCCGTGCTGCCGGTCGTCGAAAGCCGCCGCGCGCTGCTGTTCTACGCCACGCTCTACGAGGGTTTCGAGTACTCGCCCTATTGCTTCTACGGCGGCTCGGTGCCCAACCAGAACTCGGTGCAGCTGGCCAGTTACGTGATCCGCCACTTCGGCAACCGCGTGCTCTTCATTGGCGGCCAGTACGTCTACCCGCGCGAGTCCAACCGCATCATGCGCGAGCTCTACGAGCAGGCGGGCGGCGAAGTCGTCGACGAGGTCTACCTGCCGCTGAACGCGCCGCAGGAAGACCTGGCCGATGTGCTGAAGCGCGCCGTCGCGTTGCGTCCGGACGCCATCTACTCGACCATGGTCGGCCGGGACATCGTCAAGCTGTACCGCGCCTACCGCGAGCTGGGCCTGGACCCGGCGCGCATGCCCATCGTCAGCCTGGCCACCAACGAGACCGACGTTGCGGCGCTTACCGCTGAAGAGGCCGAAGGCCACATCACGGCCGCGCCCTACTTCGCGTCCCTGAACACCGCGCCCAGCCGCCGGTTCGCCCAGGCCTACCATGCGCGCTTCGGCGAAGACAGCCCGATCACGGCAGGCGCCGAAGCCGCCTATTCCCAGGTCCATCTCGTGGCCGACGCCGCGCGCCGCGCGGGCGGTCTGGCCGTGCCCGACCTGGTGCAGGCCCTGGACGGCGCCCAGTTCGAAGCGCCCCAAGGCCTGGTCACCATCGATGGCGATACGCAGCACACCTCGCTCTGGCCGCGCATCGCGCGCATCGACGCGCAACGCCAGTTCAAGATCATCTACGCCGCGCGGGCCGCGGTGCGGCCGGTGCCGTACCTCGTGGACCACGCGCTCGACCCCGAGGCCCTGGCGCTACCGTGACCGCCTCTCTGACCCGGCCCGGCCGCAGCACCACGGCGCTGCGCGAACTGAACGGCCTGCGCGTGCTGGTCCTGCACCCGCAGGATGCCGAATCGCGTCTGTTGATGTCGCATCTGAAACGCATCGGCTGCGTGCCGACCCAGCAATGGCCGCTGCCCGATACGCTCTGCACCGATACCGACGTGGTCGTTCTGCCCATCGAAGAAGACTATCGCGACTCCATCCAGAAGCTGGCCGACGGCCTGAACGCGTTGAGCCCGCCGCTAGTCGGCATCGTCGAGTACGAGAACCCCGCCACGTTGCAACTGGTGCTGCATAGCGGCTGCACCGGCGTCATCGAGCGGCCGATCCGCCCTTTTGGCCTGCTGACCCAGCTGCTGCTGGCGCGCACCGCCTGGCGCCAGCAGGCCGCCACGATGGCTCACATGCGCAAGCTGGAAGGGCGATACGCCGCGGTCAGCAAGGTCGCCACCGCCAAGACGCTGCTGATCGCGCGCGAAGGCATCACCGAAAACGAGGCGCACCGCCGAATCCAGGGGCGCGCCATGGCCACGCGATCGTCGCTCGAAGACGTGGCGCAAACCATCATCAACGAATTCTCCTGATCCCATGTCCGCCTTTTCATTTCAGACCGTCCCCCACATTCTTGTCGAACCGGGCCTGGCACGCCGCCTGGGCGCCCTGCTGCGCGAGCGCCATGCCGGCGCGCGCGCGGTGCTCGTCACCGACAACTTTCTGAACCGCAGCGGCGCGCTGCAACCGGCGCTGGACAGCCTGGCCGCCAGCGGCTGGCAAACGCTGGTGATCGACGATGTGGTCGCCGACCCGCCCGAAGCCGTGGTGCAGGCGGCCGCGGAACGCGCCCGCGCATTCGACGCCGACGTGGTGATCGGCTTTGGCGGCGGTTCGTCCATGGACGTGGCCAAGCTGGTGGCGTTGTTGTGCAAGAGCGATCAGCCGCTGGCCGCCATGTACGGCGTCAACCAGGTGCAAGGCCAGCGCTTGCCGCTGATTCAGGTGCCGACAACGGCCGGCACAGGCTCGGAAGTCACGCCGATCTCGATCGTGACCACGGGCGCCACCACCAAGAGCGGCGTGGTCGCGACGCAGCTCTATGCCGACGCGGCCTTTCTGGATGCCGAACTGACGGTCGGCCTGCCGCCCGCCGCTACGGCCGCCACCGGCGTGGACGCGATGGTGCACGCCATCGAGGCCTACACCAGCAAACGCCTGAAGAATCCGCTGTCCGATCATCTGGCCATCCTGGCGTTGAAGCTGCTGTCCGCCAACCTGATCACCGTTTGCCGCAACGGCGCCAATCTGCAGGCGCGCTCGGACATGCTGCTGGGCGCGATGCTGGCCGGCCAGGCATTCGCCAATGCGCCCGTGGGTGGCGTGCACGCGCTGGCCTACCCCATCGGCGGCATATTCCATGTGCCGCATGGCCTGTCGAACGCGCTGGTGCTTCCCGCCGTGCTGCACTTCAATGCGCAGGCCGCGGCGCCTCTCTACGCCGAACTTGGGCGGGCCGTGGGCTTGCCGGCGGCCGCGGATGACGCCAGCGGCGCAGCCGCCTTCATCGCCTTCCTGGAAGACCTGATCCGCCAGGCCGAGTTGCCGAAGGGGCTGCGCGCCGTGGGCATCTCGGAAGCCGACTTGCCCACGCTGGCAAGCGCCGCCATGGCGCAGCAGCGCCTGCTGATGAACAACCCGCTGCCCATCGATGAGGCGCAGGCGCTGGACATCTACCGCGCCGCCTACTGAGCGGCCTGCTGCGGGGACCTCGGCGTCATTTCAGCGCCTGGATGATCACGAGCGCAAGCCACATGCCGAGCAGGCCGCCGGCCAGCCAGCGCCACCGGCCCATGCGCCGCCACGCGGCCGCCCAGGCAGACGGGTCGCGGGAATGCGGTGCGCCCGCTGGCGCACCGCGGCGCTTGAGCGCGGCGCGCGCCGACTCGGCGATGCGGATGCCGTAGAGATACGCGCCGGTCAGGGATAGCGTGGTCAACAAGATTCCGAAACAGCACCACAACGCCCGCACCGGCCAACCGCCAAACGTGCCGAAATGGAGGGGGTCGGCCGCCTCGCCGATGCGCTGGTGAACATTCATGTCCTGCCCGTCGTTGCGTCCCAGGATGGCGCCCGAGGCGATCTCCACGCCGATGACGTTGGCGCGCTCGCGCAACAGCCATCCGTTTGCCTGCCCTTCCAACAGCAGCGCCTTTCCATTGGGGCTCGGCCGCACGCTGGAGATTTTCAGATCGGGCCAGGCCGCCTGCGCGGCAGAAATCGCCCTGTCCACGTCCTGGGCGGCCAGCGGCGCGTGCGTGGCCGTGCCCTTGAGCTGCACAATCGTTGGCGGAAGGGGCGCCTTCGCCCCCAGTGACTCGGCCAGATACCAAAAGGCGGTCACGCCGATGAGCAGCATGAACCCGAGACTCCACACGCCCGCCAGGCGATGCACGTCGCCCCACGTCAGCCGCGGTTTGCCCTTGCGTGGCCAGGCCAGGAACCCGCGCCACCAACGCTTGTAGATGTAGAGGCTGCTGACCAGCATCAACAGGAGCGGGATCGACAGAAGGGCGACCAATGGCACGCCATATTTCGGGGGCAGCATGAGGTTGCGATGCGTGTCCCGCAGCCATCGCTGCGCGCTCCACCACGACGATTGCCCGGTCACTTGCGCGGTATGCGGATTCACCCACACCCGCAGCAATTGACCATTGTCCTGACGCATCAGCGCTTCGGCGGCAAAGCGCTCGCCGTGCGGCGCGGCCAGGCTGCGCAGGCGCAAGCCGGGGTGCGCCCGCTCCGCAGCCGCGAGCATTTCTCCCCAACTGGCCTGGCGGTCCTGGGGTGTCACGCGCATGGCGGGTTCGATCAGCCAATCGATCTCGGTCGCCACCACCGCCAGCGTCCCCGTACAGAAAATGAAGCTGAGCAGGATGCACAACTTCATGCCAATCCAGCTATGCAGATCGAACCAAAGCCGGCGGGCGGACGAACGCGTCTTGGCTGCGGCAAGCGAGCCGGCGGAAGATTCAAGCGAAGACGGCATGAGACATGAATGTGATGTAAAGCGACACAAGGACGAAATTTTCGGGCGCATTGCCGCGCCCAACGCGCATTGTAGTGCTTATAATTAATCGTTGTTATTCTCATTCGCAAAGCACGTTGATCATCGATCTAGCGTGCCGCCGCGCATGCATACCCACCGCTTCTCCTGCGCCCGCCGTCCTTCCATGTCCTTGAATTCCTATTCGGCACTGGCCGCCGCCATCGTGCTGGCCGCCCCCTTTGCCGCTGTCGCTCAGACTGACGATTCCCCCGTGCAACTGCCCGCCGTGCGCGTCACCGGCGACGATGACGCCGGCCAGGACGGACTCTTCAACCCGGTCGCGCCGCCCGCCGTCAACAAGTCGTCCGTACCCCTGTCCAAGACCCCGCAGTCGATCACCGTCGTGCCGCGAGCGGTTCTGGACGCGCAGCAGGCGCAGACCCTGGCCGACGCGCTGCATAACGTGCCCGGTGTGGTCGCCAATCAGTTTGGCCGCCGCGGCTGGGACGATCTCATCATCCGCGGGCAGGTCGCCTCGGATTCCCTGTTCCTGGACGGGCTGCGCACGGCGGCAAGCAACCGTGTCGCCGAACAGCTGTTCGGTGTGGAACAAGTGGAAGTGCTGAAGGGGCCGGCCTCGCTGCTTTACGGTCAGGTCCTTCCCGGGGGCCTGGTCAACATGGTCAGCAAGCGCCCGCGCGCCGAAACCTTCGCCGAAGCGGCCACCACGCTGGGCAGCCACGAATTCCGGCAGGCCACGCTGGACATGGGCACCCCGCTGTCGGACAACGGCAAAGCGGCGTTTCGTGTCAATGCCCTGGCCATGAATTCGAATGACGAGACCGACCACGTGTGGTTCAAGAATCGGTTCATCGCCCCTTCGCTGTCGCTGGATCTGGGTCCGCGCACGGATTTCACTATCCTGACCAGCTACCAGGAACGTCAGTACATCCGCCAGCAGGGACTGCCGATCGTCGGGACGGTCCAGTCCAACCCCAATGGCGCCATCCCGCGTGACCGCTTCACTGGCGAGCCCGGCCAGGACCCCTATCGCGGCTACCAGAGCCGGGTGGGCTACGCGCTGACGCACCGCTTCGACAATGGCTGGACGGTCAACCAGAACGCGCGTTGGCAATCGTTCACGCTCAATGGCCAACTGGTCGCCAATGGCTTGCTGCGCGCCGACAATCGGACGCTGCGGCGCACCGCCACGGACCAGCACTGGGACGGCGACACGATCACGCTGGACACCAACGCGCAGCGCAGATTCGATACGGGATTCGGCGCCCACGACATCACGGTCGGCGTGGATTACCTGCGCACGCGCGAAAACAGCCTGTCGTACAACTGCTCGGTGCGGGACCTGGACGTCTACCAACCGGTTTACGGCAGCCCCATCAACTGCCCGGCCAATCCGCGCACCGACAGCAGCACCACCGTGCGCGCGATCGGCGTGTATGCCCGGGATCAGATCGCGCTGGGCGAGCGGTGGAACGCGGTGTTCGGCCTGCGCCATGACACCGCCAGCACCTATTCCACCAACCATCTCACACAATCCCGCGAGGACAGCAGCGATAACGCCATCACCGGGTCGGGCGCGCTGATGTACGAGATTGCGCCCGGCGTGCGCCCCTATATCAGCTACGCCACGTCGTTCTATCCCAACAGCGGCACCAACGTCGACGGCAACACCTTCAAGCCCGAAAGCGGCAGGCAATGGGAAGCCGGCGTGAAGATCGATCTTGACGATGGCGCCACCAGCATCACGGTGGCCGCGTTCGACCTGGAGCGGCGCAACGTCCTGCAGGCGGACCCGGTGAATGACGGCTACAGCATCGCGGTCGGCAAACAGCGCACGCGCGGCGCGGAACTGGGATGGGCGTCGGACCTGGGCAATGGTCTGAGCCTCATGGGCGGTTATGCCTATCTATCGGCCGTGGTCGTGGACGATGGCGGCCAGGTGCCCTCCACCAACAACACCCGCCTCAACAGCGTGCCGCGGCACAGCTTCAACGTGACGGCGCGCTATCGGATGCAGGGCAGCCTGGCCGGCTGGGAGCTGACGGGCGGCCTTCGCGCGGAAGGAAGCCGGTATACCTACGGCTACGACATTCCCGGATATCTGGTGGCGGATGCGGGCGTGGCGTATGACGCGGGGCGTTGGCGGGCGGCCCTGACGATGAACAACCTGTTCGACAAACAGTATTACGCAGGCGGCGTGCGCAACGCCGTCGCGCTGGGGAATGGGCGCACCACGTTGGTCAGCCTGGCCTTGCGCTACTGAAGCGACGCCCCTACCGGCAAGGGAACGACCGGCCGCAGAATAGCGTAGTCCCCACCGAACGGCCCAAAGCGGTCTGCCCGTCTTACCGCATGTGGCTGGTATCAACATACCGCGTTCCTCATAGACTCCCCGTTCAAGTCCGGCCTGCGGCCGGGCGCCTCTTGAATGCGGAGCCACTCATGACAGCACCTCGGGCGGGTCTCAGACCCGCCGACTTCCTATCCCCCACCGTCGCCGCCCTGATCTCGGTCCTGGTGAACCACGGCGGCACCTTCGTCCTGGTGTTCCAGGCGGCCGAGCTGGCCCGGTTGTCGCCGGCGCAAACCACCTCCTGGGTATGGGCGGTATCCGTCGGGGTGGGCGTGACCGGCGCGCTGCTGAGCTGGCGCTACAAGGCGCCGATCATCACGGCGTGGTCCACGCCTGGCGTCGCGTTCCTGGCAACCGTCATGCCTTTCACGCCTTATGGCGAAGTCATCGGCGCGTACATGCTTTCGGCGCTGGGCTTCGTCGCGCTGGGGCTGTCGGGCGCTTTTGAAAAGCTTGTGCGCAGGATCCCGGGCGGCATTGCCGCCGGCCTGCTGGCGGGCATCCTGCTGCAGTTCGGCGTCAATGCCTTCGGCGGCGCCAGCGCCGACCCCCTGCTGGTGATCGTGCTGGTGATCTCCTACGCGCTGCTCAAGCGCTTTACCTCACGCTTTGCCGTGGTCGGCATCCTGGCCATCGGCCTGGGACTACTCGTCGTGCAAGGCCGCATCGACTTCTCGGCCGTCCATCTGCGCCTGGCGGTGCCCGTGTTCGAAATGCCAAGCTTCTCGTTGCAGGCCTTGCTGGGCGTTGCGCTACCCCTTTTCATCATCACACTGACTGGCCAATACATGCCCGGCATGCTGGTGCTACGCAACGACGGCTACCGGACCAGCGCGAATCCGATCCTGACCGTGACCGGGCTGGGTTCGCTCGTCATGGCGCCCTTTGGCGCGCACGCGTTCAATGTCGCGGCCATCACCGCCGCCATCTGCACCGGCAAGGACGCCCACGAGGATCCCGCCAAGCGATACGTCGCGGGTCTGGCCTGCGGTGTGTTCTACATCCTGGTGGGCACGTTCGGCGTCACGTTGGCGACGCTGTTCATGGTGCTGCCCAAGGCCTTCATCACCACGCTGGCCGGGCTTGCGCTGCTTGGCGCCATCGGCGGCAGCCTGGCCAACGCCATGGCCGACGCTCGCACCCGGGAAACGGCGCTCATCACGTTCCTGGCCACCGCCGCGAACGTGACCCTGCTGGGCGTGGGCGGCGCATTCTGGGGGCTGGTGGCCGGCCTGACCGCGCACCTGCTGATGCATGGCGGCCGGGCCTTCGTTCTGCCCCGTGAAGGCCGGTCAGGCGCTTGACAACGCGTTCGACAGACGCAGCACGGCGTCCTCGATCTCGTAGGCCGTCAGCGACGCGTAGCCCAACAGCCAGCCCGGCTGCTTGAACTCGCCGGCATACAGGCGGCTCAGCCCGGGCAGGCGCAGACCGGCGCGCTCTGCCAGACGGAGGGTCTTTTCCTCGGTCCAGCCTGGCTGAAGCAGGCATGGAATCTGCAGGCCGCCCGGCGGACGCACGGCCTGCACGACGCCGTCCAGCCGCTTTACCAGCGACGCCAGCAGCACCTCGCGTCGTCCCGCGTACAGCTTGCGCATCGCCCGCACGTGCGTGTGGTAATGACCGTCTTCCATGAAGCGGGCCAGCGTCAGCTGCAGTATCTGCGGCGTGTGTCCGTCCATGATGCTGCGCGCCCGCGAAAAGGCCTCGACCAGTTCCAGCGGCAGCGCCATGTATCCCATCCTGAGGCCGGGATACAGCGTCTTGCTGAACGTGCCCAGGTACAAGGTGCGTTGATGCCGGTCCAGGCCCTGCACGCAAGCGGTCGGCAACCCGTCGTAATGGAATTCGCTGTCGTAGTCGTCCTCGATGATCCACTTGCCATGGCTAGCGGCCCAACCGATCAGCGCCAGCCGGCGTTCCAGCGACAACGTCACACCGGTCGGATACTGGTGCGACGGCGTCACGTACACGCAACTGGCGCCGCTGCGGTCCGCGTGCAAATGATCCGTGCGTATGCCCTGCGCATCGACGTCGATGGGTACGATCCGCGTCTCGGCGGCTTCGAACGCCTTGCGGGCGCCGAAGTAGCCGGGATTCTCCATCAGGATGGGCGTGTCCGCGTCAGCCAGCAGTTGCGCGCACAGAAAGAGCGCTTGCCGGGTGCTGCTCAGCACCAGCACCTGCTCAGGCAACACCTTGGCGCCACGCTCCAGGTTCAGGTAGGCCGCGATCGCGCGGCGCAGCGGTTCGGCGCCCTGCGGGTCACCATGCAGCAGCACGTGGGCGCGGTTGTCCTTCATGACCTGGCGCTGCAGGCGCTCCCAGACGCCGGTGGGAAACGTGCGCGTCTCGGGCAGTCCGGTGGCGAACGCCTTGATGACCTGCTGGTCGGAAACGCCGCCGCTCTCCAGGATCGCTCGCCCGCGAAGGCTGAGGCCTGTGCCGGGCTGCGTCGCGACCGGCTGGCGCGCAAGCGTTGCCCGCTTGCGCGTCGCGCCCCGCAGCTCGATGCCCACCGTCTCGGACACATAGCTGCCCGAGCCCTCGCGGCGCACGATGTAGCCGTCGCGGTGCAGTTGCACATAGGCGTTTTCGACGGTGTCGCGCGACACGCCCAGCGACTTGGCCAGGCCACGCGTCGCGGGCAACTTGACCCCCGGGCCCAGCGCGCCGTCCAGGATCAGCGCGCGCAGCGCCCGCTGAATGCGCTGATGCAGGTCCAATCGCTGGAGCGCCGCCTCGCTCATCCGAATCTTGAGCGTGTCCAGCTGGAATGTCGTTGCCATGGGGTCGCGTAACGGTCTGCCGCCGCCCTCAGCCCCGCTTGCCGAACAGCAGGGCCAGGCCGAACACCGCGCCAAGGCCGCCCACCACCGCCAGCGAGATCGACGGTTCGCGCAGGTTCAGCGCCATGATCGCCGAGCCCGCGCCCAAGGCCGTGATCACGCCGCCCACCAGACGCCCGCCCGTCGATCCGTAGAAATGCGTGCGGCGCGCGGCGGCCGTGCCCGCCGGCTGCCGCGCCTGCCACGCAGCCAACGCCGCTTCAAATTCGCGCAGCAGCCTTTCGCGGCTGGGCAAGTCCGCCGGGCTGACCAGCAGCGTGGGCAGGCCGGGACGGACCAGTTTCAGGTAGTCGTCCGTGCCCCAACTGCTCAGGTCGGCAAAGGCGATGGGCGACCGGCGTGAAAACTCCAGGCCATCCGGCGTCACCCTGACGGCGTTGCGCGTGGGAAAGCCCTTGAACGCCACCAGCGGCGGCACCAGCAGGCCCAGCACGGCCAGCGCCGCGCCCAACCCGATCGGCCCCCGGTTCAGCACCACCAGCATGAAGCTGCCCGCCGCCAGCACGAATGCCAATGGCACCGACAACTGATGCCATCGTGTGTACACCGCCGCCTGGATCCCTTCACTGCTTTTCATGCTTGCCGTCCATGCTGGTCTGTCGTCTGCGAAATCATTCGGCAGGTTGCCGGGTCAATTGCTTGCTTTTATCAGATTGGAGCCGTTGCCGCCCATCGGCACCGAGCGGATGTCGGGCATGCGGTCCGGATCGGGCCAGTATTCGATCTTGATGATCGCTTCCTGGAAGATGTCGTCATCGACCAGCACTTCGGTGCGCAGCACCGCGCAACCATTACTCACGTGGAACTTCACGACCTCTTCCCACGGTTTGCTCGTGAACTCGATGGGTTGGCTCCGGTCCTTGCGTATCCAGCGCCACGCATCGGCCCACCCCGGGCGCGAGGCCATGTTGTCCACGTACTTGTCCATGCGGTCGGCCCACGTTTCCGGCTTGGGCCGGCCTTGCACGAGCTGCGCATTGGAGGGACCGCGCGGCTGCAATTCGGGGTCATTCGAACGCATCGACCCCTTGCTGGACACCACGGCGCTGACACCCTCGCCCACCAGCTTCAGGCTGTAGGCGTAGTCGCTGTGCTCGGTATAGCCGGGCATCATCACTTCCAGCACCAACCGGTCGCGGCCAAAAATTTCGCCTTGCCACAGGCCCTTCCAGTCCAGCGTCACACGCACGCCGAACACCGCGCGGTTGAACTCGTAAAGTTCCTCTTCGCGGTTCTCGTACAGCGGGCGGTCCTCCACGTTTTCAAACGCCGCTGAGCGCATGCAGCATCGGGTGAACCAGATCTCCAGTTCGCTGTCCTTGGCACTATCGCCCCAGAACTTGAAGTACAGGCCGGCCGCGAGCAGGCACAGGCCCAGCACGATCCAGCCCCAGACCGGAATCCCCAGCAGCACCGTGCCGCCGCTGGTCAATCCGACCATCGCGCTGCCAAACCCGCCGGCCCCCGCCACCACGCCGGCCGCGCTGAAGGCGCCGCCCAGGCTGACCAGCGCCGTCGCCACGCCGGTCAGGCCGGACAACAACAGGAACATCGAGGACGTCGCATACGCGCCGCCCGCCTCGTAGTTCTTGACGTCGTACTGGTCCACGGCGCTGAGCGCGTTGTTGGCGCCATCCACAAACGTGGCCGCCGCCGCGAACACGGCGCCCGCCGTGCGCACGGTAGCCAGACGCATGTTCAGCGTCAGGTTCATCGAATACGCCGTATTCGTGCCCACGCGCGCGCCGATCGCGCCCGCCGTGGCTTCGATCGCCACGCTGCCCACGCCCAGCACGCCCGACGTGATGCCGAACCAGGCCTTGCGCGCCGCCTTCGCATCGCCGATGGCGTCGGCCTTGTTCAAGTCCGACACAGACGTGTACAACGCCACCAGCGTCAACACGCCCGTCGCGCTTGCGTTCTGGCCGTCCCGCGTCTTGGCCCACTTGACCAGCCCCGCCAGCGGCGACATCGTGGGCGCCGGCAAGGCCAGCACCCTGGGCGGCGACGGCAGGGACAACTGCGGCGAGGCCGCGGGGCGAGAAGGCGGCGGCGCGTTGGCGGCCGCGTTCAGCTGCGCGTCGACCTCCTCGGGAATGATGTAGTTGATGGTCAGCGGGGTGGAACGTTCGGCCTGCGTGCCGATCCATCCGGACTGCATGTGCTTGTTCGCGTAGATCCCGCCGCCGCCACCGACCGTGACCGACGTCAGATTCGGCTCCCAGACGATCTGGTGCATGTCCGCGATCATTCGCGGCAGCGTCGTCGTATGCGTGCGCACCGCCACCACGATGTTCATGCGCGCCGACACGGACAACGTGACGCGCGCCGCCACCCGTTCGGCGATGGGGTCGCCCGACAGGGTCAGGCGCAGAAGCTGCGTGGCCATGAAGCGGCCAATCGCCGAGCCCGCCGCCCGCATGGGCGGCAGCTTGCCGTCGGCCGCCCGCAACTTGATCCAATCGTTGTAGCTCTTGACCATCTTGCGCAGGTTGGACACCTGCTTGGAGATCACCTTGCCTTTGCCTTCCCGGTTCAGGAAGGCCAGCAAGTCGCCGTCGTTGCCCGCCAGCGACCGCCATATCGCCTCGTAGGTGCCGTCGACCATGTCCTCGTCTTTCAGCGAGTCATCGATGGCCTTGTGCTCGCTGGCCACCGCGCCCGCGCCATCGACGCACATCGCCATGTCGTCTTCCAGGCGCTCGCCGGCGGCGGCGTCCTTGGGCGAATACGCCTTGCACGCCAGCCAGAACGTATCTCGGCCATACCACCAGGCCCAGTCCTTGCCCGCGCCCTCGATCTTGTCGCGCATGCGGGCAATGGCCGCCTTGTTTTCGCTGAGCGTCCTGGTGACCTTGCCGGTGTCGATGCGCTCGCGCAAGCGCTGGCGCTCATCGCTGGACGATTCCATCTGCTTTTCCAGCCCGTCGATGATCTGCGCCACCGCCACTTCGCGCAGCCGGGTCGGCTCCAGATGATGTTCGGCCAGCTCGCCCATGCACTTGTTGCGCCAGGTGGAAATGTCGGCCAGCACGCCCACCGGGTCGCGCAGCGCCAGCGCCACGCCGCCCTTGGGCGTCATCTGCCGCATCTTGCCGGCCATCGCCGCGGCCTGCCCGCCAAACAGGCTGACGCCGGGGGTCAGCGTGTTGGCAAACAAGGTCGCCGCGCCGGCGGCGTCCCGGAACTCGATCGAATGCTTGGCCAGATTGGCGCCGTCTTCCGCCACGCGAAAGCCCGTTTCGGGCTTGGGGTAGCCCCCCGCCCAGACGGCCTTGGCGTCCAGTTCCACCATGACCTTCTTGCGCCAGCGATCGTTGCGCGTCAGCTCGCGGCGGATATCCTGCGTCCACCACACGCGCGAATAGCCGACCCACACGCTGCGCGACGCGTTTGCGGGCGCCTCGACGTTGATCAACGCGGATTCCAGGCCGTGGCCTTCGCGCGTGCACGTGAACGTCGGTTGCTCGGACGGACGGTTGTCGTCGTCAACCGGCACTTCCTTCATCTGCCCCGTTGCCGTGGCCGCGAACGCGCGCCAGCCGTAGCTGCGGCGCGGATCCCAAAGGTACACGTAGCCAGCCGTGATGGCGCGCAGCATGTACGCGCCCTGGCGCATGGTCTCGTAGTACAGCTCGGGATCCGTGTACACGCCGTCAGGCAAATCGTTCTTGCCGCCCGGCACGTACGCAATTCGCATCGGCAGGATGGGCAGCCCCGGCCGGCCGCAGAACTTGCCCTTGCAGGGCAACGCGTCGTAGTCAGTCGTCATGCTTGCAGATCCTCCCGCGCCTGCGCCTCTTGCGCAAACCGCTGCCAATCCTCGTCGTCCATGTCCTGCGCGGCGCCGCGCAGGCGGCCGCCTTCTTCTTGCACCTCGCGCAGCAAGGCCGCAAACGACGGCGCACGTTCCAGCGGCGCGTCCAGGCGCACTCGCCAGGCGGCGAACAGCGCCGCGTCCTCATCGTCGTCAATCCCACAATCCGCGGCCGCGTCCAGCGCTCGGCGAACCGCGTCCAGCACGGACGGCCCCACGCACAGGCCTTTCGCATTCAAGCGCTGCAGCACCGCGTTGATACGCCCCAGCCGCGCAAGGCGCGGCCAGTCAGGCGTCACGGTCTGCATCGGACCCGGCACATCCGGCAGCACCTGCCAGCGCGCAAAGCCGTCCACCGTCATCCACGTGACGCCCGGTATCCATGAGGCGGGCGCCGTGCCCGCGTACAGCTCGCTCTGGTATTGCGTGGTGCGCGGGTCCCAGAATCGCAGGATGCGCACGCGCGCCTGCGCGTCGCGCAAACGGGCGCGCAGCGCGAGCCGCTGCGCCACTTCGGCCAGCGGCAGGTCCGTGGCCAGCCACGCCGCCATCGACCGAGGCCGCCTGGCGGCGGGCGCGGGACGCAAGGCTTCGTCCACCGCCACGCGGAGGCTGGCGTTGATCAGCCGCTCATGGCGAATCTCGTCCGGCACCTCTGCCAGATACAGCGGCGGCGCGGCCGCACCCTGCGAGATCAGCTCGACCTCGCGCCGCGCCAATCCCGCAGCCGCGATGTCGTCGGCCAGCGGATCGGCCAACGTGGAATCGCACAAGAGCAGCACGCGCCGGCTGGCGCGGCCGTCCAGCACGGCCCGCAAGCCCGCGATGGCGCGTTCGACACAGTCCTCGGCGCGCGGCGGCTCCCAACGTGCTTGAGACGCTTGCGCCAGGCGGGGCGTTGACGGTGCCATCATGCCGCCAATGCGCCGCTGCCGGCCGCGTCTTCAAGCGCCGCGGCGCAGCCTTCCATATCGCCCTGCGGCGGCTGCGCCGGGCCGGTACCGCTTTGCGGTCCCACCCAGTTGTGCACACCCGCCTTCAATTCCACCTTGCCGGGCGCATGCAATTGAATCCCGCCGCCCTCGATCCGCATGTACGCGCCGGCCGCCGTGGCCAGCACCTTTTTCGATGCGTTCACGTCCACCGCGCCTTGGGCCGAGGCCAGCGTCACCGACTTCTCGGCGGCCAGGCGCATGCGCGCCTTCTGGCTTTGCATCCGCAACTGCCCGCCTGCCGCGTGCAACCGGATCCCTTTCTCCGGCACGGCCCGGCCGTCGCCGCCCAAGCCTTTGGTGAACAAGACCACGCCCTGCGCCACGCACAGAGACAGGTGCGTGCCCGCGGCCCAGTTCACATCCGGCGCCACTTGGCACAAGGTGGCGCCCGCCACGGCAAACGCATTTTTCGGCGTGTACTGGCCAATGCCCTTCGGGGCGCTGACCTGGATGTGCGGCAGGCTGTACGCCGGCACCTGCACGCCTTCCTCGGCGCGGGCGCCCTCGATAATCTTGCGCACGGCGTCCAGTTCATCCAGCGGACGCGTCTTGTCGCCGTCGCCGTCCAGCTTCGCTTCCTGGCGCGCCGCCGTGGCCGACAGCGCTTTGGCCTGCTCGATGGCCTTTTCCATCTGCTGGATGGCCGGCTCGCTATCCAGCAGGCCGCCCGTCGCGCCCTCGCGCTTGTCCGCGCTGATCAGCAGGCCCTCGCCCGCGCGCAACGCCACTGCCTCGCTGGTCGCCAGTTCCGCGCCATGTCCCAGGTCCGAAAGACGCTCGTTGTCGCGCTGCTGCTTCAGGTGGCCCAGGTTCAGCCGCGCCTCCGCCTGCGTGGTCGATGCCGTCAGGCGCGACTGTCCCGGCGTGTCGTCCTGCACCAACTGGTTGTAGCCGCCCATGCCCTGCCCGCTATCGGCCAGCGCCTGTGTCTTGAAGCCCGACATCACCACGTTGTGCGCGTGCCCGGCCTCGCTGCCCGCGAACCAGGCCGGCGCGTTGCCGGTGGCCTTGGCCGCGCCGGCCTGCACCTGGTTGTTCGCGGCGTTCTCGCTGCCCGCGCCGTTATACAGCGCGCCCACCACCACCGGCCGGTCGATGTCGCCGTGCATGAACTGCACCAGCACCTCCTGTCCCAGGCGGGGCACGAAGTGACCGCCCCAGTCCGACCCGGCCACCGGTTCGGCCACGCGCACCCACGTGCCCAGCGCGTCGCTGGCCGGCGCGTTGTCTTCGCCCGCGGGATGATCCTGGCGATTGCTGGACGCGCTGCCGCGCTGCCAATGGAATTGGATCTTGATGCGATGGTCGCGGTCCGTATGGACCGGATCATTCGCCCCAACCACCAGCGCCGTCTGCGCGCCGTGCACGGTGGGACGGGGATGCAGGCGTGCGCCGTGGCCATCCACCGTGCTGGGACGGTACTCCAGCGTGGCGGCGATCGCCTCGAAACGGTTGCGATAGAAATCCGCTCCGGCGTCTTCGGCGGTGCCCGGGCCCTGGTTTTCCCCTGCCGCGCCCAGGGCGTCGGCCACCGCGCGGCCCAGACTTTCATCGAAATTGTTGCGGGCCTCGTGCGCGATGCGCAGCACCACGAATTCGGCGCCCGCCCCCTGCGACGGCCCGAAATGCCCCGTCAGCGTAAAGCGCTGCCCCGGCGCCAGCGTGCGCACGGTGCCCTCGCCTTCCTGCAACGACTGGCGCACCCGCTGCGCGGCCAACGCGTTGTGCGCAAGCCGCTCGCCCTGGGCGCCGTCTTCGAACAGATACTGGCCGGGGTAGTCCGAATCCGCCAGTTCCACGGCGTTGGCCAGTTTGTCCTCGACCTGCGCGCTGACCCGCCGCGCCTGCATCGCGCGGTAATCCCACGTGGCCAGCCGCACGGCGTTGGTGCGCCACGCGCGGCGCTGGCGCCACGCCTGGATGGTGTCTTCGGTTTCGGTCGCGTCCGCGCGCTGGAACTTGATGCTGTCCTGCGGCCCGGCCTTGAAGGCGCCGTTGTGGTCGGCAATGACCACGGTATGGCCGCCCGCCGCGCCGTCACCGGCTTCGTGCTCGACCCAATAGAAGAGTCCCTCTTCGGCCAGAAGCCGCTCGACAAAGGCGAAGTCCGTCTCGCGGTACTGAATCGTCAGGCTGCGCTTGGCGTAAGCGTCCCGGTCCTTCACTTCCCAGCGCCACTGCGCCGCCACCGCGCCCTGCCCGTTGTAGTCGCCGAACACGCTGTCCACGATGTCGATCACCGACAAGTCCTGGAAGGCGAAGCTGTCGCGGCGCTGGCGCAGCAGCGCCAGCCACGGCTCGATGCGCAGCCGGTAGCGCGCGAAGCCGCCGTTGGCTCCCTCAAAGCGCGCCTCCGTCACCAGGCCGCACCACACGCGGTGCGCGTCACGGCCCAAGGCCGTTTGCAGCTTTACCTGCGCCGGCTGGCCGATCAGCGACTTCAGCGGCACATGCGCATCGTCCGACAGCGCATCGACCATCAGCGCAAAGCCGCCATCGCTCAGTTGCTCGGTGCCCTGAAGACGCTCGGCCAGCAGCTTGTCCGGCCCCAGCGGCGTGCACAGGTCGAGCAGGCGGTCGGCCTGCGTGAAGCCCGCGCCCAATGGGCTGGCGGCGGCATGTGTCTGAGCCATGTTGGCGTAACCTCTCTGTCTTGAATCAGCTCATGCGGAAGCGGAATTCGCCGTTCTTGCCCGCACTGACACGGATCTTGGCGATCGCCTCACCTTGCGCCATGCGGCTGAGGACCTGCCCGGCAATCTCGGGCAGCAGCGTTCCATTGAGGATGTGATCGACATTGCGCGCCCCCGTGTCCACTTCGGTGCAGCGGGCCAGCACCGCCTCGACCAGCGCCTCATCCCATTCGAACACCGCGCGGTGCGTGGCCGCCACGCGGCGTGCGATGCGGCCCAGCTTCAGTTCGATGATGTGCGCCAGCGCGTCATCGTCCACGGGGAAATAAGGAATGGTCTTCATGCGGCCCAGGAAGGCCGGCTTGAAGGCCTTGTACAACTGCGGCATCAACAGCTCGGACAAGGCGTCCGGCGTCGGGCGCTCCGCGGCCGGCTTGTTCAGGCATGCCTGCATGATGGCGCTGGAGCCGACGTTCGACGTCAGGATGATCAGCGTGTTGCGGAAGTCGATCTCGCGCCCCTCCGCGTCGTCCATCACACCCTTGTCAAAAACCTGGAAGAACAGCTCCAGCACATCGGGGTGGGCCTTTTCGATTTCATCCAGCAGCACCACGCTATAGGGCTGGCGGCGCACCGCCTCGGTCAGCACCCCGCCTTCGCCGTAGCCCACATAGCCCGGCGGCGAGCCCTTCAGGCCAGAAATGCTGTGGGCCTCCTGGTACTCGCTCATGTTGATCGTGACGAGCTTGCGCTCGCCGCCGTACAGAATGTCGGCCAGCGCCAGCGCGGTCTCGGTCTTGCCCACGCCCGACGGGCCCACGAACAGGAACACGCCCTTGGGCTTGTCCGGGTCTTCCAGCCCGGCGCGCGCCGTACGAACGCGCTGCGCGATGGCCTCCAGCGCGTGGTCCTGCCCGATCACGCGTTCGGCCAGCAGCGGCTGCAATTGCAGCACCGTGCGGATCTCGTCGTTGACCATGCGGCCCAGCGGGATCCCGGTCCACGCCGAGATGATCTCGGCCACGATCTGCGCGTCCACGCAGGCCGGCACCAGGGGCTGTTCGCCTTGCAACGCCCGCAGCTCGTCCATCAAGCCCGCCAGACGCTGCTGCGCGGGCGTCAGCGGCACGGCCTGCGCGGCCTTGCGGCGCGACGAGGACGGCGGCGGCGCCTTCTCCGCGGACGCCTCCGCGGCCGTTTCCTGCGGCGCGGTTTCCAGCTCCGTCCGCAAGGCGTGTATCCGCGCCACCAGGTCCATTTCCGCCGCGTGGCGCGACTCGGCATCGGCCAAGGTCTGCGTGACCGCCGCGATCTCGTCGCGCAATTCGTCCAGGCGCGCGTGCGGCGCGCCCGTGGCGGCTTCGCGCTGCAACGCGGCCTGTTCGGCGCCAAGGCGCGTCAGGCGATGCCGCGCATCATCGATCAAGGCCGGCGTGGCGCTGCGGCCCAGCGCCACGCGCGCGCATGCCGTATCCAGCACGCTGACCGCCTTATCGGGCAGCTGGCGGCCGGTGATGTAGCGATGCGACAGCCTGGCCGCCGCGCTGATCGCCTCGTCCAGGATGCGCACACCGAAATGGCGCTCCATCAGCGGCGCCATGCCGCGCAACATCGATGCGGCCAGCGTCTCGTCCGGTTCCTCCACCTTGATCACCTGGAAGCGGCGCGCCAGCGCGGCGTCCTTCTCGAAGAACTTTTTGTATTCGCTCCAGGTGGTGGCGGCGATGGTGCGCAGTTCGCCGCGCGCCAGGGCCGGCTTGAGCAGGTTGGCCGCGTCGTTCTGCCCCGCCTGCCCGCCCGCGCCGATCATGGTGTGGGCTTCGTCGATGAACAGGATGATGGGCGACGGGCTCTTCTTGACCTCGTCGATGACGTTCTTCAAGCGGTTCTCGAACTCGCCCTTGACGCTGGCGCCCGCCTGCAGCAGACCCATGTCCAGCGTGCGCAGCGTCACCTCGGCCAGCGCGGGCGGCACGTCGCCCGACACAATCCGCAGCGCCAATCCCTCGACCACCGCCGTCTTGCCCACGCCCGCCTCGCCGGTCAGGATGGGGTTGTTTTGCCGCCGCCGCGTCAGGATGTCGATCATCTGGCGGATTTCGGCGTCCCGTCCGATCACCGGGTCGATCTTGCCCTCGCGGGCGCGTTCGGTCAGGTTCGTGGTGTATTGGTCCAGGGCCGGCGTGGCCGACAGCGCCGGCGCCGGCTGGCCAGCGTCGCCCTGCGGCCCCGCGCCATCGGCAAAACCCACGGCTTGCCCGGCCTCTTCCGAACCGGCCGTCAAGGCGGCAAAGTCATGCTTTAACGCGTCCAGCCGGAACGATTCGAACAGCGTCGAGCCGCGCCGCGCCAGTTGCGCCAGATCGGGCTCGGTCAGCAGGGCCAGCAACAGGTGGCCGGACCGGATGCGCGTCGTCTGGGTATCAAGCGACGCAATCAGCCACGCATGTTCAAAGAGCTTGGGCAGATGCGGTGAAAACACCGGCGTGCGCGTATTGCCGTTCTTGAAGCGGCCGATCTCCGCATTCAGGTCCGCCTCCAACGCGTCGGTCTTGATGTGGCAACGCTGCGCGATGACGCTCACGTCGCTGGCCGGCCTTTCCAGCAAGGCCAGAAACAGATGCTCCAGATCCACTTCGTAGTGGCCTTGCGCCATGCACAGGCTGGCGGCGCGTTCGGCGGCCTGGCGGCAGGTCTGGTTGAGCTTTCCGATCAAGGTCTTCAGCGGTGTGGCCATAAGTGTCTGAGGGTGATGGGGTCAATGGATGGTGTGCAGTTCGTAACTGGCGTCGTCGCGGTCTTGCCGGGCGGGCTCGGTGCACAGGAACGAATTCCAGCCCAGGCGCACCTCGGCGCCTGCGCCCAACTGGCTGGGGGTGACGCTCTCGCGCGCCAGCACCAGCCGCACCTCGTATTCGAACGTCATCCCGCCGAACATCGTCAGGAGTTTCTCCAGCGCCTGCGCGCGCTCGCCGCCAGGCAGGAAGTCGGTGAACGCCTGGCCCGACAAGGGGCCGATCCAGAGCCGGATGCGCAGGTCGCGCTGCCAGATGCGGTCTCCAGCAAGCGCCGACACGCCAAGCACGGCGCCAGGATGCCCAAGCTGCGTGCGGTTCTGCGGCGGGACGTCATACCAGCGGCCGACAAACTGTTCCACGCGCAGCGGCACGCCAAAGTAATCCTGCAGCACGCGCTGCAGGTACGGCGCCGACACCGGCCGCTGACGCGCCGCCGCCGCGTAGTGCGCGATCGATTCGTCATGGACCCGCCCCGCGCCGTTGTGCAGGCGGTCCCGCAGCGCCGGATGGCCGATGCCGCCCAAGGCCAGCAAGAGCGGCAGGTAATGATGGTCCGGTTCGGTTTCGTGCCGCAGCGGCATGCGGTATTTCTTCCACGCCGCGTAGAAGAGCGCCGCCGCCCGGTTCGAAAAGATGTCGAAGAACGCGCGGGCGCCCCGGTCGCGCCGCAGGCTTTCGCGGTTGGCCAGCATTTCCGAGTAATGCAGCGGCAATGCGCCCTGCCCGCCCAAGAGTCCAAAGAACGCGGGCGTCACGTCCACGCGGCCCAGCCGGCCTTCGGCCACGGCGGCCTGCCGCGCGGCCTCGTCCGCCAGCACTTCGCCGTTCTTGTCGTACGCCACCGCATCCACGATCTCGCTGGGCGGAAAGCCCAGGCCCGGCGCGTTGGGAAAGCGCAGGTGCACCGGCACCGGATGACGCGTCGCACCCCGCTCCTGCCGGGCAAAGCATTGCTCCAGCAGGCGCACCGCCTGGAAAAACTTGAAGCGCTGCGGCTCGGCCAGCAGCGCGTCCATCACGCTAGGATGGCGTCGCCGTTGCAAGGGGGGCATCGTAGAAGTTCCTCCGCGCCGCGGCGCGACAACACAACCAACTGCACGAAACTGTTCGCATGCACATACAGGCCGAAGAAGCGATTGATGACCGCCACGAACGTGTGCAGGCTGGTGCCCACGAAGTGGTCTTCATTGACGGTCAACCGGATTTCGATGCCGCGCACGAAGGTGGCGAACGGTTCGCCCGGCATCCAGTGCGTGGCGGGCTTGTAGTCCAGTCCCACCAGCCCTTCGATCTGGCGCGCGGCCACGGCCGAGCCGGACAGGTCGTACAGGCGCAGCGTTTCCTTGAGCGCCGGCAACCCGCTCTGCACCAGGGACAGATGGTTCAACGCCAGATGCGAGATCAGGCGCCAATGCGCCGCACGGCCCTGCTGGAACCGGTGCGAATGCGTCGGGCGGCGCAGCATGCGGATCGTGCGGGCCACCGAGCCGCCTTCCAGAAACAGATCGCCGCCCGCCTGCCCCACCGCAATCTGCGACGGCAAGTCCCGATTGGTGCAGGTCAGATCCAGGCTCAGCGTTTCGGTCTGCGGCACCGACGGGTCGAAGTCGATATCGACGATCGAAATCTCCGTCTCGTAGCCCGGACTGCGCTGCGCCATCGACGCATCGCGCCGCATCGTCCAGTAGTGGCCCGCCTTGTCGGGCGATTCGCCATGGTGCAGCGAATAGAAGGGCCTGAATTCCACGACCGCATCGCCCTGCGCGTTCTGACGCACCTGGCGCACGCGGTCGATCGAATAGACCTCGTAACCATAGGCCCGCCGCGCGTCCGCCACCACCGGGTACGACGCCGACGCATGCGTGACGCGGATGGGATCCGCGCGCTGCGAAAACAGGTTTGACACCGGCGTGCAGCCGAGCCGCAGATTGTCGGCGGACGTCGATTCCAGCAGCCGCGCGGTATTGGAATCCGCGCGCAGGCCGCTGACCGGCAGGTGCAGCGTGAACTGGCGCACCGTGCCCAGATAGGGGCGCAGCGCGGCCAGGTCGATGTCCACGAAGTTGAATTTTTCCGAGAACACGAAGTACTCGGCCAGGAGGCGATACGCCGGGTGCGAACTGGCCGGAAAGTCGATCAGCGCGTCTTCTTCCGCCAGTCCCACCTGCCCGACCGGAATGGCGGGCAGACGATCCCAGCGCCCCGGTTGCAGCTCGACGTAGGCCGCGGCGGCGCGCAGGAACAGCGCGTCGCGCAAGGCCGCCACGAATGACGGTTCACCGTGCAGGTACACCCGAAGCCGGTCCACGCCCAGGGCCCCGAAATGCTGATTCTCGCCCTGGCAACCCAGGGTGACGGAAAAACGCCCGGTCACGCCGGCCGGCAGCTTGGCCGTGGCGGGCGCATTGGCGCTGGACTCAAAGCCGGCGCGCAGCACTTCAACGGGCGCCAGCGTGACGTCATAAGTGGTGCGAAAGCGGCACGACACGCCCCGGACCGGGTGCGACTTCAGTTCCGTGCCGCGCGCAATCCGGACCGGCGCGGTCAGTTGCGCGCCCGCGCCGCCAAGGTCGAACTGCGCGATGCTGCAAGAGGGAAAGGGCCGCAGGTAATGCGGGTACATCACCTCGAACAACGCTTCGGTGAATTCCGGGTAGTCATCGTCCAGCTTCTTGTTGATGCGGGCGCTCAACAAGGCGAACGACTCGATCATGCGTTCAACGTGCGGATCTTCGCAGGTCTCGCCCGAGAGGCCGAGCCGCGCGGCGATCTTCGGGTAGCGTTCGGCGAAGTCGCGCGACGACGTGCGCAGAAAGCCCAGTTCGCGCTCGTAATAAGGCAGCAATTCTTCCATTGTTGTCTTTCCTTCCAGCGCGCCAATGCACCTGCGTTACGAGTGGGGGCCTCAGACCGTGGCCGGGCTCTTGGCCCAGCCCTTGGTCACGGAGTACTGCAGCGTCGAGGGCTGCAACGTGGCGTCGAAGGTGACGGGCTCGTGGGCGGGTCCCACGTCCAGCATCGCCGTGATCGCGAAATACAGCACCGATGTCGCGCGGCTGTCCACCTGGAGCATCACCCGCACGTGCGTCAGGCGAGGCTCGTGGCGCGCGATCGCCTGCTCCAGCGACCGGCAGATGAATTCGCGGTCGTAGTGGCTGGCAAGACTCAATCCGGAAAAGTCCGACAGGCCGTACGTCAGCACCGACCGCTGGCAGTTGGGGAAGCGCCGCAGGTCTTCCTCGGTGAACACCATGCGGGTGTTCAGCAAGGCCTCGATGTCGCGCGCCACCGTTTCCTTCATCTCTTCGATCGACAGGCGGCGCAGCGCATAGGGCGATTGGCCCTCCGCCTCGAACAGCTTGTCGAACAGACTCGGTTCGAATCCTTTCATCGGGGCCTGATCAATCCGGAAACAGCAAAAAAATGGACAGCGGCCCGGCTCGGGCCGCGGTCTCTTGGCAACCTGGCAGCGATCAGACCGAGTAGGTCTTGTCGTTCTTGGTCAGGCTCCAGGCGCCCTGGGCGTTGCCGCCCTGGTTGCCGCCGACCTTCTGCTGCGTGTACTTCCACTGCACGGCGGCGTACTTCAGCGAGAACGACTCGTGCGGCAGGCCTTCGGCAACCACTTCCGGCGCCACGCGCGCAATGATCACGTACTTGAGCTTGATTTCCAGGTACTTGACCCGATTGCCCTCACCGTCCGCGCGCAGAAAATCGATGGTGACTTCATCGAACGTCGTGCCGCCGGACGCGTGCTGATACAGCAGCGGGCTGACCACGTCCAGATCCTTGGTGAAGACCATTTCGCCGTGTTCGGTGCGCTCGGCGGTATGGCCGCCCGAGGTCGATGCGGTGGCCGAACGCGGCTGGATGATTTCATGGCGCCACGAGCTGACTTCGATCCAATCCGGGTGGTCCTTGTCTTGCGATTCGCCCTTGAGCGCCGGATTGCCGAACTTGACGTAGATGTCCTTCATTGTTGATAACCTCTTTCAATGGATGAGTGGTCAGTGCAATGACGATCAGGATTTCTGAGCCTGAGCCGGCAGTTCGGCAACCAGGCGCAACGAGATCGAGAGTTCGTCAAGCTGGAAATGCGGCCGCAAAAACGCCACGGCGCGGAAGACGCCCGGACGTCCCGGGACCTCGGCCACCTGCACCGAAGCTTCGCGCAGCGGAAACTGCGCTTTTTGTTCCTGCGTCGCGTTGTCGTCCAGCAGCACGTACTGCGACACCCAGCGATTCAGGAAACTCTCAACGGACTGCGCCGACGCGAAGCTGCCGATCTTGTCGCGCATCATCGCCTTCAGGTAATGCGCCACGCGCGACACCGAGAAGATGTACTGCAGCTGCGCCGACAACACCGCATTGGCGTTGGCGCTGTCCGTGTTGTATTTCTTGGCCTTCTGCACCGACTGTGCGCCGAAGAAGGCCGCGTAGTCCGAATTCTTGCAATGCACCAGCGGGATCAGGCCCTGATCGCTCAGTTCCTTTTCCCGGCGGTCCGTGATGGCGATTTCGGTCGGGCACTTGAGCGCGATTTCGCCGTCGTCCGTCTTGAACGTGTGCGTCGGCAGGTTCTCGACCAGACCGCCGCCTTCCACGCCGCGGATCGCGGCGCACCAGCCAAAGTCGGCAAACGCGGCCGTCAGGCGGGCGCCGAACGCCCACGCCGCGTTGCACCACAGGTACTTCGAGTGGTCGGTGCCGTCCACGTCCTCAACGAAGTTGAAGCCTTCGACCGTGGTGCCTTCCACCGGATCGTAGGGCAGGCGGCCCAGAAAGCGCGGCATGGTCAGGCCCACATAGCGGGAGTCTTCCGAATCGCGGAAGCTGCGCCACTTGGTGTATTCCACGGTGTCGAACACCTTGGCCAGGTCGCGCGGGCGGCCCAGGTCGGCAAAGCTGTCCAGGCCCAGCAGTTCGGGCGAGGCCGAGGCGATGAAGGGCGCGTGCGAAGCCGCGGCCACATGCGACATCTGCTCGATGAAGTACATGTCCTCGGGCTGGCGCGTGATCTCGAAGTTGCCCAGCAATGCGCCGAACGGCGCGCCGCCGAACGTGCCGAATTCTTCTTCGTAGACCTTCTTGAACATCAGGCTCTGGTCGAAGTCGATGGCGGTCTGGAAGTCGCGAACCAGGTCACGCTTGGTGGTGTTCAACACCTTGATCTTCAGCATCGGGCTGGTGTCGGTCTCCTGGCACAGGTAGTGCAGGCCGCGCCACGTGCTCTCCAGGTTCTGGAATTCCGGCGCGTGCATCACCTCGCTCAGTTGCGCGGAAATCAGGCGGTCCAGCTCGGCCACGCGCGCATCCAGCATTGCGGAAAGATTGTCGGACACCACCACGGTGCCCTTCATGACTTCACGCACCAGCTCACCGATGATGTCTTTGGCGCGATCGTGCTCGGCGGTCGACTTGGCGACCCGGCTTTGCTCGACGATCTGGTCCAGCAGGCCGCCTTGCGCGTCGGCCGGGGCGGCAGCGGTGTTCTGTGCAGCGGCGGAATTACTCATTGCGGCCTCCCTTGTCGGTCTCGCTGGTCAACTGTTGCAGCTTCTCGGTGCTGGACAGCACTTCGCCCAGCAGGTCTTCCAGCTTGTCGTTGCCCGCCAGCTTGTTGCGCAGGTCCGCTAGCTTGGTGCGTATGTCGAGCAATTCGCGCAGCGGCTCCACCTGCTGGACCACGGCTTCCGGGCGGAAATCCTCGATCGAACGGAACTTCAGGTCCACGCCGAACGTGCCGCCTTCCTCGGTCAGCGCATTCTTGACGCGGTACGCGGCGCGCGGCTCCAGCCCACGCATCACGTCGTCGAAGTTGTCGACGTCGATGTTGACGAACTTGCGGTCCTTCAGACGCGGCAGCTCGGCTTCGGATTGCGCCGAAAAGTCCCCCACCACGCCCACGACGAAGGGAAGCTCCTTCTGTTCGATGGCGTCGCCCTTCTCCACGTCATACGTGAGCTGAACGCGCGGCGGACGGACTTTCTGCAATCGTTTCTGAACGCTTTCTTTCTTGGCCATGGATGGCTCCGTGCAAAGGATCGTGGCGGTCGGTCAGGCGCGCCGGGCTAGCCGGCGCTGCCTGGGCGAATCACTTGGTAAGCAGGTCGCCGAACGGGTTCGGCGCGCGGTTGGGCTGCTGGGCGGGCTGGGTTGCGGCGGGCGACGCATTGGAGGCGGCCCCCGGCGCGGCGCTGGGAGTGACCTTGGGTGCGGCAGGCGTCGATGCGGCGGGTGCCGCACCCGTCGGTGCAACGCCCGTCGGTGCGGCGCTGGAAGGCGACGCACTCGCCGGGGCGGGGTCGGCCTTGCGCGGCGGCTGACGCGGACGCGGCGGCGGGCGGCGGCCTTCCGGGAACAGCACATCCTGGCCCAGCGTCTCGCGCATTGCCGCGGCCAGGGCCACGGCGTCTGCGCGCGCATTGCCTGCCAGCAACGCATCGGCGCGCAGGTCCGCCAGCGACTGCATGGCTACACGCAGGCCGCCGACGGCGCGCACGCTCTTGGCCACGAAATCATCCGGGTCGCGGCTCAGCGCCTCGTCGGCCGCGACGATGGCTTGACCATATTTCTGTTCGTCGAAACGAATCTTCGCGATGTAGGACCACGGCAATCCCTTGGACGGATTGCGGACTGCAATCTCCTCGAATTGCGCGACGGCCTGGTCGGCGCTCTTTTGCTCAAGCGCCTTTTCCGCTTCGGCCATGGATTGTTTGTATTCGGATTCCGACTGCGGTTTTACCGACGCGCAGCCGGCCATTACGGCAACGACACCTGCGAGAACGACGAGGCGGGGAAAGCGCATTTTTAAGCACCTAGCGGGGTTGTAACTAGGGGCCGTATTTCAACAACCTTTTGTTAGCCCAGCGCTACAGCAAGTGTCTTCATGTTACTTGCGTCGAAATTGCGCCTAACGTGCTGCGATCTGTATTGCTTCACACACTTCCGGTATAAAGGGCCATGTCCAAACATATCCATTTATCACGCTTCTTCGCAGTCGCGGCTTGCTCGCTTGCAAGCACCGTCATTACTGGATGTGCGGCCGTATCAGCCATCGGCGCGGTGGCCGGCTTGACCGGAAATGCGATGGAGATGGCGGGCCTGAAAAAGCCCGAAAACGCGCCTGTCGAGGTGAATTTGACGATCCATGCCGGAGAAAATTTGAATGCCAGCAGCGGACAGTCGATGGCTGTAGTTACAAAAATATACTACCTGAAGAATCCTGAGCAATTCCAACGTGCGCCGCTCACGCAATTGATAGACACTGCTGCCGAGAAAGCCACGCTCGGGGAATCCGTGCTGGGAATACGTGAGCTGACGCTCACACCCGGCCAACGGTTCGAAGCCGTCGAAAAGGTCCCCAAGCAAGCCGATTACATCGCGATCGCCGGGTTGTTCTACGCGCCCGCGCCGATGCGTTGGAAGTATGTATTCAAGGTCGACGACGTGGAAGACAGTGGCATTGTGCTGGGCGCGCACGCGTGTGCGCTCACCGTCGCCACTGGCAAACCCACGTTGCCGGCGGGCCTGCCAGCCTACGACCCGGCACGCCTTTCCGGCGTGCAGTGTCCCGGTTGACGCGCATTGCGCGTAGGCCCGCCTTCTATATGAAGACATGGAAAGACAAGCAAAGGGAGCGCCAACTTGAGTCACTCAGCCAAAGTCCTTTGGGGCGAAGGGTTGTTTCTGCGGCCGCAACATTTTCAGCGGCAGGATGCCTATCACGAAGACCGGCTGGCCGAGATGGCCCGCGCCTTGCATCCCTATGCGTGGGGCCTGCGCGCCGCGCGCTTCGATGCATCGGCACTGGCCAACGGCATGTTGCGCGCCACAGAGATGAGCGCGGTGTTTCCGGACGGTGAACTCTACAACGCGCCCCATGGCGATGAACTGCCGCCGCCGGTTGCGCTGACCGCGCTGGATGGCGTCACCGAAGCGGTCTTTTACCTGGCCATCCATCCGCTCAAGGCGATTGGCGGCAATTACCGCGATGGCCAATCGGCAGCCAGCTTCGACTCACGCTACACGCACAACAATGCGCCGGCCCCCGACCTGTACACGGGCGCCACCACGGCTGAGCTGGCGTTCCTGCGCAAAGACGTGCGCCTGATCTCGGAATTCGAACCGCGCGACGCGCTGCTGGCCATTCCGGTGGCGCGCGTGCGCCGCACCGCCAGCGCGGGCTATGAGCTGGACACCACCTTCGTTGCGCCGAGCCTGTCGTTGACGGCCTCTGGCGCCCTGCATGAACAGCTGCGCCGACTGCTGGACGCGCTGCAGGCCAAGGTGAATGCGCTGTACGGCTTTCACCGCGAACCCAGCAAGAACATCATCGAGTTCCGCTCGGGCGACGTCGCCTCGTTCTGGCTGCTGCACACGGCCAACGAGGCCTACGCCACGCTGTCGCATCTGTTTCACCATCCGCAGCTCCACCCGGAACGGCTGTTCCAGGAACTGGCGCGGCTGGCGGGCGCGCTGATGACGTTCTCCAAGCTGCATACGCTGGCCGACCTGCCCGTCTACCGGCATGACGCGCCCGGCCCGGCGTTCGCCCGCATGGACGAAATCCTGCGCGACCTGCTGGAAACGGTGATCTCCACACGCTACTTCTCCATCGTGCTGGAAGAGTTGCGGCCGTCGTTCCACATGGGCAGGCTGGATTCGGAAAAGCTCGACGAAACCACGTCGCTGTATCTGGCGGTGCAGGCCGCCATGCCTGCCTCGGAACTTTCCGAAAGCGTACCCATGCGCTTCAAGGTGGGCGCGCCGGAAGACGTGGATAAGCTGGTGCTGTCGGCCATGCCCGGCGTGCCGCTGGCCTACACGCCGCAGGTGCCGCCGGCGGTGCCCGTCAAGCCCGGGGCGGTGTATTTCGCGCTACAGGCGCGGGGTTCGCTCTATGACCGCATGCTGCAAGCGCGCAGCATCGCCATCTACGCGCCCGCCGGCATCCCTGAGCTCAAGCTGGATTTGATTGCAGTCACCCGCTGACAGGACACGTACTTCCATGACCGCAGACGCTCCCTCCCTGATGCCCGGCGCCACGCTGCCGCCCCGGGCCGCCGAGTTCCACGCCAGCCGTCCGGCCAGGTCCTTGCTGGACTTGCTGTATGACGGCTTCCTGATGCTGTTCCTGCTCAAGAGCGGACAAGAGCCCACCGACGCCGCGGCGTTCTCGGCGCGGGTGCAGCAGTTTCTGGCGGACTACGAACGCGCCGCCAAGAAAATGGATATTCCCGCGGAAGACGTGTATGCCACCAAGTATGCATTCTGCGCCGCGGTAGACGAGACCGTGCTGAATTCGCAGTTCGCCATTCGCGATGCGTGGATGCTGCAACCCCTGCAGCTCACCTTGTTCGGCGAACAGCTGGCTGGCGAGAATTTCTTTGCCCGGCTGGAAGACCTGCGCGCCCAAGGCGCGCCGCGCCTGCAATCGCTTGAGATCTACTACATGTGCCTGTTGCTCGGCTTTCAGGGCAAGTACCTGATCGAGGGCCAGGAAAAACTCGGCTATCTGACTGCGCGGCTGGGCGACGAGATCGCGCTGCTGCGCGGCAAGCGCACCGGTTTCGCGCCGCACTGGCCGCTGCCCGACAAGGTGGCGCACACGCTGAAACGCGACGTGCCGCTGTGGTCGATCATGGCTGTCTTTGCGCTGCTCGGCCTGCTGGCGTTTCTGGGGATGCGCCACTTCCTGAACACCGAGATGCAGACGGCGATGGCGCCGTACCACGACATCGTCAAGCTGGGTCCGCGCGCCGCGCACCTGACGATTTCGCTGCCATAGCGTCCGGGCCGGCTCCCGGCCCTGCTTTCACCCGCCCCCTCCCGGCGCGTGCCCCGCGCCCCGGCTCCGCCGAACGACATTCGCCACGTCCTATGAACGCCTTGCCTTCGAACGCCCCGGCCTACTCGTCATTGAACATCGCCACGCTGTCGCAGCAGGCGCGCCTGCTGCGCCTGGACACCCCGCTGAACGCCGAGCTCGTGGTCGAACACCTGAACCTGCGCGAAGGCGTGTCGCGCCTGTTCTCGCTGACGCTGGACTGCCTGGCGGCCAGCGCCGAAGTGGACGTGGGCGCGTTGCTGGGCAAGGAGATCAGCGTCAGCCTGCTGCAGGCCGATGGCGCGATGCGGCGGTGGCACGCGGTGGTGGAAGGGGTGGACGCGCTGGGCGCCGACGGCGGGCTGGCGCGTTTCCGCCTGCATGCCGCGCCGTGGATGGCCGCGCTGGCGTTGCGGCGCGACAGCTTCATCTACCAGGACCTGTCGGTGCAGGACATCGTCAGCGAGGTGTTTTCGGATTATCCCCAGGCCGCGTTCGCCTTTGAATTGAGCCAGGCGCTGGAGCCGCTTGCCGTCTGCACGCAGTATCGAGAGTCGGACCTGGCGTTCGTCGAACGCATCCTGACCGAGGCGGGGTTGAGCTATCGCTTCGAACACCAACAGGACGACGGCCAGTCCGCCAGCGGCGGCGCGCGCCACCGCGTGGTGATCTTCGACGCCGACGCCGCGCGTCCGCAGGACCCGGCCTCGCCCTTGCGCTTTCACCGTAGCGACGCGACCGAAACAAGCGACAGCATCACCCGGTTTGCCGCCCGGCAGGCCGTGCGGCCCAACCGCGTGGCGCGCGCCGCCTGGAACGAGCGCACGCTGAACGCGCACGCCGCGCAGAGCCAGTCGCAGGTGCAGGTGGAATCCCTGCCCGTCCTTGAAGACTACGACTACGCCGGCCATGGCCGCTATGGCGATGACGACGCGGCCGAGCAGAGCGCGGCGCGGGCGCTGCGCGCCCATGAATCCGAGGTGGTGCGCTTTGAGGGCGCGGGCACCGCCCGCTCGCTGGCGGCAGGGCACGTGTTCGCGCTGAGCCAGCACGCACGCTACGCCGAAGGCGGCGGCGGACAGGCCGCCGACGAACTGGGCGGCAACCGTTACGTGGTGCTGGACGTGACGCACGAAGCCACGAACAACCTGGGCAGCCAGGCCGCGCAGGTGTTGAACACCCCGGACATGGAGCGCGGCACATATCGCAATGTCTTCGTTGCGCAGCCCGACGCGGCAGCGTTGATGCCCGCGTGGCGCGCGCGCCCCACGGCCCCGGAAAGCCTGGCTGCGGTGGTCGTCAGCGCGGCCGATGCGCCCATCACCGCCGACCGCGATCTGCGCGTCAAGGTGCAGTTTCCGTGGCAGCGCGGCGAAAAGCCGCTGCCGGGCGGCCTGCCGCATCGCACGCATGGCGATGCCAGCGGCAATGCGCCCGGCGATGACCGCTCGGGCACGTGGCTGCGCGTGGCCAGCGCGCAGGCGGGCCCAAACTGGGGCGCGCATCACCTGCCGCGCGCCGGCACCGAAGTCATCGTTGAATTCATCGACGGCGACATCAACCAGCCCGTTGTCGCGGGGCAGCTCTACAACGATGCGGATTTGCCGCCCTGGTCCGCCGGCGAAGACGGCGACGCCAATCACGCCGGCGTGTTGAGCGGGTGGCACAGCCAGGGCCTGGATGGCGCGGGCCGCAACCAATGGCTGTTCGACGACACCAAGGGCAAACTGCGCACACGGCTGGCCAGCTCCACCGCGGCCACGCAACTTGGGCTGGGCTATCTGGTGGAACAGGAGCTGGACGACGCCAGCCGCGGCCAATGGCGCGGCACCGGCTTTGAACTGCGCTCGGACGCGTGGACGGTCGTGCGTTCCGGTCAGGGCATGCTGTTGTCGGCCACTGCGCGTGAACAAGGCAAGTCGACGCAAGCCGATGCACAGGAAGCCCTGCTGCTGCTGCGCGGCGCGCAGGACGCGTCGCGCCGGTTGAACGACAGCGCGGGCCAGCACAAGGCGCGCCCGCTGGCGGCGTCCGAAGGCTACGAGGACCTGCTCAAGGCGCTGGACCCCAAGCTGGAAGGCCGCTACGCCGCCCAGGTGAACGGACAGGCCGCAGGCAAGGCCGCCGACGGGAAACGCACCGGCGAGGCCGCCGTCGAGCGCATCAACGGCCCGCATCTGCTGATCGATTCGCCGAACTCGCTGAACCTGGCCACGCCGGCCAGCGCCGTGTTGCACGCGGGCGAACACCTGCACGCCACGGCGCAGTCCGATGCGCATGTGGCCGCCACGCAAACCTATGCGGCCGTGTCGGCACGGTCGGCCAGCGTGTTCGCGCAGCAAGGGGCGATACGCGCGGTGTCGGCACACGCGCCCGTGTCGCTGCACGCCCACACCGACATTCTGGAAGCCCTGGCGGGGCAAGACATCACCGTCACGTCATCGGCAGAAGGCATCGAGATCCTGGGGCAGCAGCGCGTCACCTTGCAGGCAGCGGGCGGCAGCGTCATCCTCGACGGCGCCGATATCGTCTTCAAGGGACCGGGGCTGTTTTCGGTCAAGGGCGCCACGCACAACTTCGTCGGCCCCGGCAGCGATGCCGCCGCGCTGCCGGCGCTGCCCAGCACCACGGTGGACGACCCGCTGATCGTCAGCGCAGAGCTTATCCACAAGGACGGCGCCCTGGCCTCGGCCGCCAAAAAGGCCGGAACCAGCCTGATGGCCGGTTTTGGCGGCGCGGCGGGTGCGGCGGGTGCGGGCGGGGGCCTGAGCGGATTGGGCGACCTCGCGCCCAGCGGCTTGGGCGATCTGGGCAAGACGGCCGCCGGCGCGGCGGCCAAGCTCTCGCAATTTGCCGGCCAGGCGAACACATTGGCCGGGCTGGCGAAAAATCCCATGGGCGCGTTGTCGCAGGCGCCGGGCTTGCTCGGCGGCATGGGTTCGACGCCCTCTGCCGTGGGAGGCTTGCTGAACACGGCCAAGAAAACGATGGGCATGGTGTCGCAGGCGCAAGCCATGATCGCCAACCCGATGTCCGCGCTGCCCGCCGCCTCCGGCATGCTGGCGTCCGTCGCGCCCGGCGCGGGCGGCATGATCGACGGCGCGACGGCAGCCGTTGGCACGGTCTCCAAGGCCGCTGAATGGGTCAAGGACCCCACCGCCGCCCTGCCCGCCGCAACCGACATGCTGGCCTCGGCCGCGCCCGAAGGCGCGTCCAAGATGATCACGAGCGCCGCGTCGATCGCGGGACTGGGCAAGGGTGCAGAGGTAGGTTCGGGCGCGGGGCTTGGTGCCGACGGAGGACTGACGGGCGCAGCCGCGACGCCGTCCTTCGCGCCGACGGGGACCGGCGCTGCGCAATCGGCGGCAGCAGGATCGACGCCAGCGTCGGCATCAAGCCCGATGACTGCGGCGAGTGCGTCGCCAGCAGCCGATCCGGCAGGCGCAGGCGCATTGGCTACAGCAGAGACATCGGCAACGGCAGGTGCGTCGGCTACTGCAGGTGCGTCGGCAGGTGCATCGGGAACGGCAGGTGCGTCGGCAGGTGCATCGGGAACGGCAGGTGCGTCGACGCAGGCCACGGCTTCCGCGACCACGGCAACACCGGCATCCGCGGCCCCCTCCCCCGCTCCAGAAACCTCGGCGTCCGCGTCGGCACAGGCCTCGTCACCGGCCTCGCAAACGGTCTCGCAACCGGCCTCGGAAACGGCGTTGGGATCGGCAGCAACGTCGGAATCCGCCGCGACGCCCACCGCGCAGGCCACGGCGGCCGCAACGCTTCCGTCTTCAGCGGCCACCGCCGCCGCGGCGCCCGCGGCATCGCCCGCAGGCGCCATGGCTGACAACAGTGCGCATCCGGCCAACGGCACCCTGCAAGCGCCGTCCGCATCCGACGCCGCAACACAAACGCCCACGCTTGCCACGGCAGCGGCCGGCAGCAGCGCCGCGTCTGCAATTCCTTCCCAAGCAGGTACCAGCGCCGGCGTGGGAGCTAGCTCTGGCGCGGGCGCGGGCATCGCTTCAGTCGCTGGTGCGGGTGTCGCATCGGGCGCAACCCTGGCAGGCACAAGCATCGCGTCCAATGCGTCGCTCGCCAGTGCGGACACCGGCATCGCCTCCGGCATGTTCCTGGCAGATGCGAGCCCGGGCATTGCCTCCGGCACGTCCTTCACAAGCGCGGACGCAGGTATTGCCTCCGGCACGTCCCTCGCAAACACAGACGCCGGTGTTGGGTCCGCCGCGTCCCCAGCAAGCGCGGACGACCTTCTGGCATCTGGCGCTGCGGCCGCTGGCGCGGATGCGAACATCGCCTCGCCGGCATCTGTTGCCGGCGCGGACGCTGGCGTTGCGTCTGCCATCGCCGCCTCAAGCACCCGCACGGCCGTCCCGTCCATCGCGTCGGCTGCTGGCGGCGCCGCCGCTTTTGCTGCTGGCGCAACGGGAGTCGGCATCCCGGCCACGGGCGCGCTGGCTGCCTCGTTGGCGGGCCGCAGCAGTTCGGCGTCCGCAGCGATGCCCATCGCGACCCAATCGGGATCGGGATCGGAGTCGGGATCGGGGTCCGGATCGGCGTTTGACTCGCAAGCGTCCAAGGCAGGCGAGCCCGCTTTCGGCTCGTCCTCATCGGTCGCGTCCACGTCCGCTACGCAATCCGACGCTGCCGCCCGCTCGCATCTGTCCGCCAGCTCAGGCACGGAAGCGCCCGGCCGCATCGAGGCGGACGCCAGGACGGCGCCGGGCTCGACCCACGATGCAGCGCCGTCCGCGTCCATGGCCGCGCCGGGCCAAGCCCGTCAGACAGAGGGATCGGGAGCCGCCATCGGCCTGCTCGCCGCCGTCGCCGGAACCGTGACCGCGACGACGTCGCGTCGTACGCACGCCCAGGACGGCGATGACGACACGCAGCACGCGCATGACGGCGACGACGCCACCCAGCACGCCAATGACGGCGAAGACACCACGCAGCACGCGCAGGTCGACCCGACACGTATCGGCGCCGCCGCCGCGGGATTGGCGCCCGCGTTCACGCAAGGATCGACAGTGCTGCAACCGGGCGCGTCGCCTGACGCGCATCGCTCGACCGGCCCAGCCCCGCATCTCGATCACACGGCGGAACGGGACGAGCAGACCACCCACGCGGAACACACCGCTCGCGACGCGCGCGACTGGCTTGCGCGCGGCACGTCCGCCCACCGCGTAGGCGGCAGCGACATAGCGTCCGGCGTACACGCAAGCCAGCGGGCCGATGCCCCCTTGGCCACCGGCACGGCCGCTGCGCGCGGGTCGATGAACGCCTCCGCTCATGACGCGGCTGACGCCGCGCAGCAGGACGACACGACCAAGGGGCGCAGCCCGGCTGCGAATGCCGCGCTGCTCGCGTCCATTGCGGCGGGCGCGGGCAGTCTGTTGGGCGCCACCTCTGCCGCGGCCAGCAGCGTCACGCAAGCGGCGTCCGGCTCGACCGCCGCGCCGGGCAGTCTGCCCGATGCATTGGCGTTGCCGACTGGCGCGCCATCCGTTGCGGCGCCGAGCGTGCCGGTCGCGTCTGACGCGGCGATAAGCGGGTTGCCGGTCTCCTCCGGCGCCACGGACCCGGGTGCTGCCTTGGCCGGCGCGCCGTCGCTGCCCGAATCGGCCGGTGTTTTCACCACGCCGCCCTTGTCTGGCGCGGCGCCGCAAACGCCCGGCTTCGTGCCTGCGCCCGGCGAGAGCTTGCCGCAGGGAACCGGGCTGCCCGGTGCGACCGGGGACAGCACTTTCGGACTTCCGAACATCGAAGCCTCTCCCAGCCCGTCCGTTGCCGTCGGCGCGGCGGGCGCGGGAGCGGCGGTTGACGCGGCCGCGACAAGCGGCGCCGCGACCTCGACCCTTCCCACAGCCACGGGCGGCATCGCCAGCGCGGGCCCTCTCGCAGGAACAGACGCGGTTGCAGGTTCCGCGGGGGCTTCCCCCGGTTTGGCAGGTGCCGGCGTCAGCGAAGGCACGGCGGCCGGCGCCAGAATAGAGACAGGCTCAGCGGATGCAGGTGCTGGTGCAGTTGCCGGTGTAGCAGGTACAGGTGCCGATGCAGGTGCAGTTGCTGGTGCAGCAGGTACAGGTGCCGATGCAGGTGCAGTTGCGGGTGCAGCAGGTACAGGTGCCGGTGCAGGTTCTGGTATAGGTGCTGGAGCTGGCCCAGCAGATGCAGGCGCAGGGGCAATCCCCGGCGCCGACGCGACCGCAAGTTCAACGAACGCCTCGGCGGCCTCCGCTCCCATCGGCGCGAATGGCGCGGCCGCGCCGGTCGGTTCCGCAGCGGCCAATGGCAGCGCACCGGCAACCGTCACCACGCAAACTACCGGCGCGCCCTCCCCGGCGGACGTCTCTTCGACGCAACCCGCCGAGACCACCGCCCCCATCGCTGGCGGCGGCGCCAGCCCAACGCCTCCCCTCGCCGCCGGCAACACCACCGGCGCAACGCCGCCCTTGGCAAGCGCCAGCACCGGCGCGGCAAGCGCCACGCCGCCCTTTGCGCCGGCCGGAACCACTGCCCCCGCCGACCCGCCGGACACCGTGCTCGGCGCCGAGACCGCGCGCGCGGCGGGCATGGCCGACAGCACACCGGCAACCCGCGCGACGGACCTGTCAGCCGCAGGCGGTGCAGTCGGTGCAGCCGGCGCTGCCGCGGGCGGAGGTGGCGGAGCCGGGGCGTCCGGCATTGCCGCCGTGGCTGGCGGAGGCACCCTGGCGGCCATCGCGCAGCAGGCCAGCACCGCCTCCACCGTGCTATCTAGCGCCAGCACGCTCGCCAGC
This sequence comes from Achromobacter mucicolens, assembly GCF_029866465.1. Lineage (NCBI taxonomy): Bacteria > Pseudomonadati > Pseudomonadota > Betaproteobacteria > Burkholderiales > Alcaligenaceae > Achromobacter > Achromobacter mucicolens. Next base: position 4,640,634 of record NZ_CP123364.1, read on the forward strand.
GGCGGCGTCAGCGCCAACGTTGGCGCAGCCATCGTGCCCGTCATGACGCAAGCGCTGAACGCGGCGGGCGACCGCGCCGCAGCGCTGAGTTCAGCCGTGGACACGCTGTTCTCGCTGCCCGACGTGAAGCAGGCCAACATTCCCGCCGTGGCCGGCGCCATTCTCAGCATGCCGGGTCTGTCGTCCTCGTCGGTGCCGGGCGTCATTGGCGCCATCCTGCAATCGCCCACGCTCGCCACCGAAACGCTGCCCAAGGTGGCCGAGGTGTTGATGAAGATCCCGGGCGTGGCGGACTCGCCGCTGCCGCAGATCGCGCGGGACGTGCTGGACACGATCGGACTGGGCCCGGTCGCCCGCACGCAGGGCACCAATCTGCCCGGCCCGTCCGGCTCCGGGCGTGTGGTGCCCAGCGTCTCCACGTATCGCGGCCGCCAGGATGGCGCGCGCCTGCAATACGTCAACCTGGAACGCGCGGACGAACGCTGGAACGACGGCAACGCGTTGACCACCACCGAGCGGCAGACCCGACGCCCGCGAATCCACGTGGAGTTCAACCGTCCGGGCGCGCACCGCTTCACCATCACCGTCAAGGCCGACGCCGGCAACATCGCCTACTCCAGCCGCGAGCGCGGCCGCCGCGCCAGCTACCAGGAGCCGCACGCCAATCCGCGCAGCTACGTCACGGACGCCGACGGCACCCGCATCGTCGATGACATCGACCTGCCCGCCGCCGGCCGCAACGTCTACCTGTTCGAGGTGCGCGACGAACGCGGCCAGCTCATCAAGACGGAGCGCGTCGAAACCGCGCGCCGCCTGTATATCCAGGAAGTGATGTGCATGAGCGCCCGCCCGGCGAACCATCTGGCCGACGTGACGCCGGTCACCGCGGAATTCGCGCTGCACGGCATCGACATGATCCAGCTGCCGCGCCTGCAATTCCGCGGCCGCTCGGCGGTGGATGCGGCGGACAACGTGGACGCGCAGCAGGCCATCATGGACGCCGTGCGCCGCGTGTACGCCACCTCGCCCGGCAAGCAGCGCGAGCCTTACACGCTGGTGGTGTGCCACGTCGACCGGCTGGCCGCGCCCGGCACCAGCGGCGACATGCGCCTGCCCGTGCCGGCCGGCCCGGGCGGACGCGTGATGACGGTGCCCATCGTCAACGACGACCGCACCCTTGCCAGCCTCTGGTACGAGTTCGACGACAGCGACGACTGGCTCGTCCACGCCCGGTACCTCTACACTGACGCATCGGGCGCGGAACGTTCGATTCCCATTCCGCGCCATTTGATGACGCCGCTGCGCGAAAGCTCCGGCGCCGTCTTCTCCGTGAAAGTCGACCTGACCCAGATTTCGTCCACGCCCCTGAACGGCGTGCTCAACATCCAGTTCAACACGGTCGCCGCCAGCTATGCTGGCCTGGCCATCACCGGCACCAACCTGCTGTTCGTGTCCACCCTGGATCCCTACGTCCCTAACTCGCAGGCGTACCTGACGGAAACGCTGGCCCACGAAATGGGCCACCTGCTCGGCATGGTGCCCAGCGGCCCCGATTGGCCCGGCCTGCGCAACGAAGACTCCTCGGCCGACGATTCCAAGCTGGATCCGCCGCAGTACTTCTACTACAACATGGGAGGACACTGCTACTTTGGCCTGCCCAACCGGAACGGCCAGTACAGCGATGAGATCGGGCAGTGCGTGATGTACGGCATCACCTGCGCCAACATCCACTTCTGCCCGAGTTGCAGCAAGGCCGTGCGCAAGGTGGACTGCTCGGAAGGCTGGACCTCATTCTGACGACGCGCCCCGGATCACCTTCGCTCTCTGAAACGACATCGACATGCCCATCATGACTACCGACTGGATCGAGCCCGCCTCCTTTGCCTCGGTGCCCACGCACTCGCAGCAGGAACACGCCTGCATGCCGCCGCTGCAAGGCTACGACGCGCAGATGCGCATCGCCGCGCCCTCGCGCGTAAGGATCCGCGACGGCAGCACCCTGACGATTCCGGTCTGCGCACGCGGCATCCTGCCCGTCATCGACAATCCGCAACTGCCGCGCTTCGTGGCGAAGGATACGCGCACCGGCAAGGTCTACCGCGGCGTCGCGTTCAACTACGTGCGTCCCAAGCTGCCCAATGTCTCGGTGGACCCTCGGGAAGGCGGCCCCCGCCCCCCGAAGATCGCCCTGCCGCCGGGCATGACCGTGGAAACGCGCTTCACCACCGACATGGCCGGCGTGCTGCACCTGCCGGCCACGCCGGCCACCTATGAGGTCTACATCGAGGCCGAGGACGTGAAGTCGAACACGGTGACCATCGAGGTCGAAGAAGGCCAGAAGTGAAACTTGGCTAGAAGTAAAACCCGGCCAGGGAAAGCGCCGGCCAGCAGAAGTTCCGGCTGCCAAACGAACGGACCGGTCAAATGAAGACGGCCCTGCTCTGCAGGGCCGTCTTTCCATCAACAACGAGCCGCCGCTCAGGGCCGCGCGGGCGTCATCTGCCGGATGTTCTGCTCGTTGCGCGCAGCCATCGCCTCCACTTTCTCAGCGTTGCGCATATCCTTGGCGCGCTGTTCCATCTCGGCCTTCGCGTCGGTCTTGGCGAACACATCCTTGTCGCGCACGCGGAAATACATGCGGGTGCTGGCCAGCAGATGGTCTGGCCAGCTGCTCAGCATCGCGTCGTGCACCAGCCAGTCGAACAGCGTCATCACCTTGGGCGGCAATTGCGTTTTGCCGTCCCGCGCATCGCGCCATGCGGTCAGCAGACGCCGCTGCATGGCGCGATCGGCCTTCATGTCGGCGAAGGGGTCCGGCAGCTTCTCCACATAATCTGGGTCGCCCGGCTTTCTGCCAAGGCGCATGTTTTCCATGACGACCGCCTCCTGCTCCCATCTTTCCATGGCCCGAAGCTGCTCGGGTTGGTTGCGTTCCATGTCCTGACGCCGCTGCTCCGTCGCCGCATCCTGGCGCTCGGCTTCTTCCAGCCCCTTGTACTCTTCTTCCAGGCGCTCCCACAGCGGCAGGAAGCGCTGCGGCGGCGCTTCGCCCCGGCTGGCATTGGCCCGTTCGCGGCGCTCATTGGCCAGCGCCTCCAGTTCGCGCGCGCGCGCCGTCGTCTCGGGCTTGGCAAGCTCCTCCCGCGGCAGCATGCTCAATCGCCTGCGCTCTTCGATGAGCTCCTGCTCCGGGGTGAAGAAGTCCCGGTCCTTGATCCACGCCTCTGCGGGATCCGACATCCCGGCGCGAAACACGGGGTCCTGATAACGCACCGCCAGCCACCGCAGGAAAACTTCCATGTGCGGTGCGAAATCGCAGCCGGGTTCGTATTTGACGATCTCGCGGTAGGCATCGACCAGTTCCTGGACGTGATAGGTCTGTCCTTCATCTTCGATCGAGCCGGCCAGGCTCAGCATCCGGTACAGCACCTGATCCCGGGACGCAATGCTCTCCATGCTATACATCGCAGCGCCGTGCGCGAGCGCCAGGTTCATCATTTCGCGCAATGGAACCCGGGATAGCGACGCGCGAGTGCCCAGCGATCCCATTGGGGCCACGCCGGTCACGTCACCGCTCGAGCCCGGATAGAGATACTGCAGGCCACGCGTCTTTTCCAGGGAGTCCAGCCGCTGATTGCGGCGCAATTCATGCGCCGCGGCGAAATGCACGGCCTTCTCCACGGCTGCGGGTATGGTCAGCGTGCGATCCTTGTGCGTCTGTTTGATCAGGTCCGTGAAGGGAATTAACTCAAGGAACCAGTTTTCTTCCATGATGGAAGCGACACTGTCAAACAGTCCCAGGAATCGAATGACAATCTTCGCGTCCGGGGCACCGTCTTTTCCGATGATGGCCAGGTCGGTGTCGTGGCGGCGCTTGTACTTCTTGACGATATCGTTGACGAATTGCTTGGCGATGACCCCGCCACGATCCGCGCCAAAAACGCAGATCTCGATACGCACGACCTTTTCCGTACCCGCGTTTGCCTTCTGATAGGCTTCCTCGAACTGACGCCTGGCCGCGTCCAGGCGCGTGTCAACACCGGTTCCCATCAATTCGGCGACGGCGGCATTGTCCCGCACGACCGGCACGCCCTCCAGCAATGTAGCTTTGGCAGCGTTCTTTCCCGCCGTCCAGGCAACCTTCAGCGGATTCTTCTTGAAATCCGACCAGAAGCCGCGCAAGGTGGCTTGTGCGCGATTGCGGATTCGCTCGGGATCCAGCGCATTCCAGATTCTTACCGTCTTCTCGGGAAGCGACTGGACGTCTTTCACGACGTCCTTGTATGCCTTCACCATGGGGTGGAAGGACCCATCCTTGATGGATTGCTGGACAGCCTTCTTTGCGCGTCCCGTGGCATCCACATCCGGAATTTCATCAAGACGCGTGATGTTCTTTGCCGCGTCCTGCGCGCTGGAGATCGCCTTGTCGGCCACTTTTCCTCCAGCAATCGTCAGCGCGCGGACAACGACGTCAGCCTTTGCGCTCTCGTTCAGCTCGACGCCAAGGCCCGAGTAGTAGAACGGAAACCAGTGCTGCTTGTTCGGCCTGTTTTCGTCGTCTTCGCTGAAGTGGGCCATCCACAGCCTGCTCACATTCGACAGGAACGTCGGATTCTCCTTATCGATATCCTTGTTCCGCCCGAAGCCATCGAAAAAGAAGCCCATCCGCAAAGTGATACCGCACTCGGTGCAGGAATCCTTGGGATAGGCGGCCTCATTAGCCGCCATGGCCTTCAAGACTGAAGCGGGCGTTCTGTCGACTTCAGGAATTTGATCACTGGACATTCTTCTCTCCAGGAGGCGTGCCGGACGCCTTGATCTGTGCAATCTTTTCGCTCGGCAGGGCAAACACGGCACGGCCAAAATCACCCGGTTTGCGATTCGGATCTTTCAAGAGTTTCGCGATCTCGGCCTGCTTGTCAAAATCCGAGGCCACGACAAAGTAGAGATACATGTAGCCGCGCATGTCCTCGGCCTCTTCAATGCGATACCGCGTCCAGGCCTGCCGGGTGACCTTTGCGAGAACATGCTTCAACTGGGTCGCGTTTTCGTAGCCGGTCAACTCGGCGCCGTACTTCCCGTACAGCCATCGCGTGGTTTCCACGATTGGAATTCTGACTTGACCGGTCAGATTGCGACTCAGCGCGAGCTCCATATGCTCGTCAGGATAGATATGCAATTCGAGATAAAGCGTGCCATCTCCGTCGGGCGCCTTGGTAGCGGGAAAATGCACCTTTGTTTCCTTCCTGAACAACAGATCGTCGAACTTGTCGTCGAACAGATGTTTGCGAAGCAAATCAGGGTCCCCCCCGCTCCACTTCACCGTAAAGTCAGTCCCCTTAAATGTGTAGCAGCAGGAAACCCGTCCCTCGCCTCCGCCCGGCACCAACGTACTTGAACTGACTACGTTGCCCGATGCGTCACTCAGCCTAACCGGCTCCAGATTCCAGGGCGTGTAGTTGTACGCGATGAAGCTGACACCCTGGTACGTGGGTTCGCCATTGCACCCCGCCAACAGGCCCAGCCACAGCAGTACCCCGATCAAGCCCTTACGCATTCCTTGCTCCCAAATTGTCATCAGACACCCTTGCCTCCGGGCGCTGTTCCCGCCGCCTTGATCTGCGCGAGCCTGTCCATGGTTAGCTTGGACACCGCCCGCCCCAGATCGCCCGGCTTTCTGTTCGGATCCATCAACAACGCTGCAAGCTTCGAATCCTTGTCGAAGTCCGAAGCGACGACGAAGTACATATACATATAGCCGCGCATGTCCCCTTCGTCTTCAATCCGATAACGCATCCAAGCCTGTTTTGTCACCTTCGCAAGCACGTATCTCAGCTCGTGAATGCTTCTGTAATTCTCCAGTTCCTCTTTGTGATGCTTGTATAGCCAGCGCGCGGTTTCAACGATGGGAATTCTGACTTGCCCCAACAATTGACGGCTGAGGGCCAACTCCATGTGCTCGTCCGGATAGATGTGCAATTCCAATATGACGGGCCCATCGCCGGGAGGAAGCTCCTGATCTTGCAGGCGCGCCTGCGTCTCTTTGGTAAAGATCACGTCATCGAATCTTCCGTCGTACATGTGCTTGCGCATCAAATCTGCGTCGCCACCTTTCCACTTGATCGTGAAGTCAGTACCTTTCAGCGAGTAGCAACACGAGACACTTCCCTCGCCACCACCTGATGGAATCATCCCGCTCGCGGCCATCCCGCCAAACGCATCAGCGATCTGAACGGATTCCAGATCCCAGGGCGTGTAGTTGTAGGTGATCACGCTCACCCCCCGATAAGTCGGTTCGGCGCTACACCCGCTCAACAGGCCAAGCCAAAGCAGCATGCCGACCAATGCTTTACGCATCGCCGCCATCCCGGCCCGCCCGATGCCGTGCCTGCACCGCATCCCACACCGCGTCCGGCACGCCTTCCAGCGCTTTCGACAGCCCGCCTTCTGCGTTTGCCCGATACGCACGCAGCCCGTCGGCGATCGCCGGATGCTCATCGAAGCGCGGCGAGATCGCCACGCCCCACGCAACATAGTCGAACGTGTCCTTATCCCCCGCCACGCCGTGAGCGCGCGCGCGTTCCAATTGCGCCTGCACGCGCGGCACCAGGGCGTCCTGATCGGGGTTGCCGGGCAGCAGGTTCGGATAAAGCCGGCGCAACTGCACCGCCAGCTTGTCCGGGTAGTCCAGATCGAACAGCATCTGGTGCTGCTCGGGCGTGAAGCGTTCGATGCCGTCCGGCCGCGCCGCGGGTAGCCGGCCCGTGCCAGCCAGCTCGCCCTGCGAACCATCTCGCAGCGCATAACGCAACGTGATCAACGGCGCCGCGAAACGCGCGCGCTGCTCGGGTGTCCAGACCTGGACCACGCGCGCGAGGATGCGGCTGTCGTACCAATGCAGGAAGAACTCGCTGGCATCCGGCAAGGCGTAGTCGCAGAACGCGCCAAAGTGCGCGATCAGCTTCTCCAGCGGCACCGCCGACGCGAAGCTCATCATCGCGTAGCGGCCTGCGGCGCGCTCGTGCAGCGCTTCCAGCACGCGCACAAGCACGGTGCTGAAATCCCCGTGACGCGGTCCGCGCAGCACGCCTTGCGAGGCGCCGTCCACTTCGATCAGCAGCGGCGCCACGTCGCCGTATATGTCCAGCCCGGTCTGCGCCCACACCGAGCCGAAGCTCAGGTCCTCGGTCGCGGTCAGCCGCGCCAGCAGATCCGGATGGCCGCGGAAGTCGACGATCACATACGCGCGCGCGGCCTCGCCATACGGGCCCCGGTGATGGGGCAATTCTGCGAATGTGGACAGCAGCGCGTCCTGCCAGGAATAGTGCATCGCCGTCATGCCTTGTCGGTGATGGACTGCACGCTCTCCAGGGCGTCCAGGACGCAGGTCTTGCAGACGGTGAATTGGGGGAGCGGATACGGCATCTGCGTCGGGCCGGCAAATTGCTTGTTGCCGGTCTTGACGTCGATACGGCCCGGGGCGGTGACGGTGATGTTGCCGCCTTCGATCACGATGCTGGCGCCCGCCGCGTTGGCGATGCGGATTCGTGTGGGCGACGCGTACTCAATGCCCGCGTTGGCGCTCACCATGCGCAGGTCCTGCTGCGCCTGCACTGTCAGCACATCGTGCTGCGACAGCACCTCCACATCGCCCGTGCCCGCAATCAGATCCAGGCCCGATTCCGCGCCGCCCTGCTGCACTCCGGCCACGATTCCCAGCGCCTGCCCGGTATGCACGCGCAACGACCCGATGACGGCCAGGTTGTGGTCCTGCCCGGAAGACCAATGCACCAGTTCGCCCGCCGCCACCTGCAGGTTGCGTCCGGCCGCTTGCGTCAGGCCCGCGCGGCCCGCCATCAGCACCAGCGGGTCCGTCAGGTGGGGCACCTTGCCGTCCACCACGTCCGTATGTTTGGCCGAGGCATCGCCCGCCGCGCCGCCCAGCGCCTCGCCGGCCACGGTGCCGGACACGGCGTGCGTCATGGCGGCCAGCGGCGCGCGTTCGCCATCCAGGCGGCTGGCGCCTTCGGACGTCGTGCCGCGCGCGGACGCCAGCCGCACGCCCTGGTGGGCGCCGACCACGCCATCGAACGACTGCGCCATGATGTCGGCCTGCCCGGCCAGCGTCAAAGGCGCCGCGGCCTCGCCCGCCGGCTCGCTGCCGCCCGCGTTATAGGTCGTGAGCAACACGCCGCCTGCGCCGCGCACCGCGCCGAACGCATCCGTGCGCAGCTCTGCGCCCACGCCGCGCACGTTGCCGCGATAGTTGCCGCTTTGGTGAATCAAGTGGCCCAGGTTCAACTCCGTGGCGGCCTGTGTCGTCTTGATCTGCATGCGCAGCTGGCCATCGCTGTCGTCGAACACGATCTGGTTGTAGCCGTCGCCGCCGAATTCCTTGCTCTTGAAGCCGCTCAGCGCGGCCGCGTTGCGATGCTGTTCGTCGCCACCGGCCGCGCCATGCCAGGCAGGCGCATTGCCGCTGGCCAGGTTGGCCTGCGCACTGGGCTTGCCGTCCAAGGCGGCGGCGTACACGTCGGTGTTCATCGGTTCGCCGGCCCTGCCGCCGGGCGTGGAGGGAATGCCGCCCTCGCCGCGTCCGTTGTACAGCGCGCCCACCACCAGGGGCTGGTCGATGTCTTCATCCAGAAACCGCACCAGCACTTCCTGGCCGACGCGCGGCACGAAGCTCATGCCCATCCCCGCGCCTGCCTGGCGCTGCGCCACGCGGGCCCATCGGCTTTTTGCCAGGCCCGCGCCTTCGGCCTGCCAATGAAAGCGCACGCGCACATCGCCGCGTGCATTGCGGTAGATCTCGTCCTCGCCACGGGCCTCGGTGGAACCTTCGGCGTTGGTGACGATGGCCGTGTGCACGCCCACCACCGACGGCGCGCCCGCCAGCCGTGCGCCGCGCCCCGCAGCGAAGGCGGCGCGCCAGGGCCGGTCGCAGCGCACGGCGCGAAACCGGTTTGCATAGCCGACGTCGTGCGCGCGCGCCAGCACGGCGGCGTCGGGCTGCGCCTGGCCAAGAAAGGCGTCGCTGCGCGCAGGCTCATCCCCGTCGGCGGAATGCGCGACGGTCTCGTCGTCAAAGCGCAGAAAATCATCCAGCGCGCCCCGCATTGCCGCCATGCCGGCATCGGCCTGGCCAGGCAGATTGTTCACGCCCACCTGCTCCAGCAGATCCAGCGCGAAGACCGGTTCAAAACCCGCCTCGCCGGACGGACCGAGCGGCGACATGTCTTGCAGCGTGAACCGCGTTCCCGACCGGAAAGTGCGCACATTGCCGCGCCCCACGAACGTTTCCGCGCTTGCCTGCACCGCCTGCATCATCAGCGTGGCCTGAAACTGCGCATGCGCCTGATTCAGCAAGGCGCCGTGGCCCAGCGGCTCGAACCATTCCAGCCCGGCGCTCTCGTCATCGGACCCGCTGGCCGGGCCCGCCAGGGCCTGGCCCGAAATGGCATGCTTGCCGCTGGCATGCCATCCCAGCACGGTGACGCGTTCCACGCCGCGGCGTTGCCGCCGCGCAAACACCTGCACGCCGTCCTGCGATTCGGTGGCGTGCGCGCGCTGAAAGCGCACGCCCACGCCGGCGGACTGGGCGTCCTCGGCCAGCGTGCGGCTGTCGGCAAAGATCAGCACCGCGTGGCGCGCAGGCGCGCTGTCGTCTTCGACGGTGGTCCAGCCCAGGCCGGACTCGGCCAACAGCCGCGACAGGAAGTCGTAATCGGTTTCGCGATACTGCGTGGTGTAGGGACGCGCGGGCAGATCGGCCAGATGCGTCTCTACCTCGGCGGACACCTTGTATGTGTAGCCCGGGTAGGTATCCAGCACGTGCCGCACGATGTCCATTACGGGCTGGCTTTCATAGATGCGGCTTTCGCGCCGCTGCGTCGCCAGCCACAGCCACGGCGCCAAGGTCAGGCGATACCGCGCCATGCCCGGATTGCCGCCCAGCATCTCGGCCTCGCGCACGACGCCGCTGCGCCCGGTTTCGGTGCCGTCCGCACACGTGGTCCACAAGGTGGCCGGGCGCGAGATCATGTCGTTCAGGTCCAGCCCGGCATCTTCGGCCAGCGCCACCACGCGCATCTGACCAATCGTCGACAGCCCCTCGCGCGCGGCCCAGCCTTCCACCTGCAAGGACGACATCGCCCCTTCGCCGTCCAGCCGGAAAAGGCGGGTCTCGGCGCTGAAACTGCCGCTGCTTGCGTTGACAGCCATGGAACAAAAACCTCTTGGAAGACGTTGACGACACTCGCCCGCTCCGGGCGATGCGAATTCAGGGTTCGACGTTGGCTTGCGGCGTTGGGCATTCCGGGGCCGTGCCCCACTGCCCCGCGCACACGCGCAGGCGGCATTGCTCGCCTTCGATGAAACTGAGTTTGCGGCACGCCTTCAGCCGGTCGGCCAGCGGCGAGCCGGGCATCTCGCGGATGAATACGCCGTCGGACTTGTAGACGCGCGTGCCCGGCGGAGACGCGGGCGGCAGCCCGTAGCTCATCAATGCCGAGAGCAAGGCGGCGTCGGTATCCGACTGCTTGGCGGCAGTGCGCGGCGTGTTGCTGGCGGGCTTGGCCGCTTGCGGCGCGCCAGACTGGCGCGCGCGTTGCTGTTCGGCTGCCTGACGCGTGGGTCCAGGCGCAGGCGCGGCCGCTGGCGGCGGCGTCATGGCCAGCACAGACAGCGGATTAGTCGGTTCGCCCAGCGGGTCCGGGTCGCCTCGGCCGATGTTCGCATCGCGCGCGGGCGGCGCTTCGTCAACGATGGCGGCGACCGCCGGCGGCGTGTCCAACACAGAGGGTAGCGACGTCTCTGCCGCGGAGGCCGCGCCAGACGCTTGCGGCGGCGCGGAGACGGGGCGCTCGGCCGACGCCACGGCGGGCGCCGGCGCTTGCGCCGTCATGGGCGCCGCGCCCTCTTCATGAATGAACCAGGTGACGCCGCCAGCCAGCAAGGCCAGCAACAGCGCCAGCGCCAGCCACCGCCCCGCGCGGCGGCGCGGCGGCGCAAGATGTTTGACCTCGGCTTGCGGTACGCGCCCCTCTAGCGCCGCAAGAATGCGCGCCGATTCGATCTCGCGTGACGAGGACGCCGTGGCGCTGAGCAAACTCGGCGCGGTCTTCGTAGGGCGAGATTCTTGTTTGTCTTCTGCCATGCGGATTCCCGTGTCAGCAGGAGGCGTGTGCAGCCCCCCTGTAACCAAGCCCGCCGAGAATACCCGATCGATCCGTTTCGATCATCGCTCCTTGTTACGATTCCTAAGGGTCGGACGCTACTTGCAACGCCCGAGCACTTGCCTCGTGCGCGAATAGAACAAAAGATTACGCCTTCACATGAGGGACCTATTTTGTTGCTGCTACTGCCCCTGTATTTTTTACTGGCGGTGGGCGTCTCCGCTCTCCTTTTTTTTCCCGCGTTGCGCCACGGCGCAGCCCGGGGTCTGCGCGCCTGCGTACAAGGCGTGGCGCGGGGTGCGACGCGTGGCGCGACCCACGCGGGCGGGGCAGTTGGCGGGACGGCGGGCGTGCTGCGCAGCGGCATGAACGCGTCGAAGGATTGGGTCGGAAGGTATCGCTGGCAAGTTGCAATCGGGCTGACAGTTGTAATGCTTCCGTCACTTTTTGCTTTCTTCATGCGACACAATCACACATTCGTTTACAGCACCCAAACGGCCGGTCCGGACCGCCGGATACAGGCTTTGCTGGAGGGCGAAAGGCTGGCGCCGCCCGCCCCGCTGCCCCCCGACGCATTCACCACCCGCGAAGTGGAATTGGTGCGGCCGAAGCTGGGCGGCGCAAGCCGGAACTGGGATCTGCTGGACGCGGATTTCCGCCAGCGCCTGCTCTTGGCGTATCGCATCATGCGTGAACAGCATGGGTACGAAATGGCGCTGATCGAGGGCTATCGCAGCCCCGAGCGGCAGGAAGAGCTGGCGGGCATGGGCACGCACGTGACGAACGCGGGCGCGTTCCAGAGCTATCACCAATATGGCCTGGCCGCCGACAGCGCATTCTTCCGCGACGGCAAGATCGTCATCTCTGAAAAAGACCCCTGGGCCATGCGCGGCTATGAACTCTTTGGCGAAACCGCCGAACTGGTCGGCCTGACGTGGGGCGGCCGCTGGAAGATGATGGACTTCGGCCACGTCGAGCTGCGCCGTCCCGGGGTCATGCAACGCGCTCGCGAGGGCGCCAAGTGATGGCCCGCGTCGTCAAAAAAGGCCTGTTGGTCCTGATGCTGTTCGCCGTGGTGTGGCTGGCCGTCATCATCTGGTGGCAGGAATCCCGTACGCTGCCGACCGGCGTGGACATCGGCCTGTATCTTTTCGCGCTGCCCCTGGCGATGCTGGCGGCCGTGTGGCTCGGGGCGCGCGCGGTGCGTGCCGCACGCGCCCCCAAGCCTGCCGCGGACCCCGCCACGCCGACGGCGCAAACGCCGGCGCACGCGCCCGCGCAACTTGCCCAATTGCGCGTGGCCGCCGTGGCGGCGCGTGCCGCCGCCGGCGACGACACCGCCGCCATCGCCGAGGCGCTGGCGGCGCAAAAGCGTCCCGAGCTGGATGCCGAACTGAAAACGCCGCAGGGCTATCCCATCTTCGCCGCGCGCGTGCCCGGCGTGAACGACCTTGCGCTGTACGCCGCCGCCCGCGAGCGCGGCGCGCCGCCCGAGGCGACGGGCACGGCAACCCTGCGCGTGACGTCCCTGCTGGCCGACGTCGCCCGCACGCTCACCAACGAGGCGCATCGCCACGTCACCGCGCTGGATGTGCCCGCCCGTGATGAGGACTGGCCCCTGCTGCGCGTGGAGCTCGTCCTGCCGGCCGATTGGCCGGACGCGGCGCGTGAACGCGCGTGCCAGGAGATTCAGGCCGCGGCCGGCGTCTGGCCTGATAGCCGCATCAGCGTCGCGCAACACCAGGCGCGCGACACCATGGCAGCCGACGGCCTGCTGCGCGACCTGGCGACGGCCCCGCACGACGCGCAGACGCCCGAGCCCTGGCGCATCGTGCTGGCTGGCGACGGCTATATCGATCCCGAGCAAGTGGCAATGTGGGATGGCATGTCGACACTGCTCACCCCCGCCAATCCGCAAGGCCGCGTGCCGGGCGAAGCGGCCGCCGGCCTGCTGCTGGGCCCGGCCGGCACCGATGCCCCACTGCGCGTGGCCCTGTCGCCCGTGCTGCGCCGCCAGAAGCAGGCCGACGCGCGCGGCGCGCAGGCCGAAGCCCCGCTGGCGCAGACCGTGCAAGACCTGCTGCAACGCGCGGACGTCGCGCCCGACAGCGTCATCCACGTCATCAGCGATGCCGACCACCGGGGCAGCCGCCCGCTAGAACCGATCAACATCGCGTCACAACTTTTCAGTCACCTGGACGCGGCCAAGGATTGCCAGTCGGTTGGCGTTGCCTGTGGCCATACCGGCGTGGCCGCCTCTCTGCTGACGCTGGCCGTGGCCGGGCAAGCCTGCATGCAGTACGCCCAGCCGGTACTGACCCTTACCCTGCAAGACCCCGTATTGCGCTCGGCGGCACTGGTTTCCCTGCCCGCCGCCAGCGCTACCGCCTGACCCCATAACAACAGCGAAAACCATGCGTAGCCCATCAGGATTGTTTTCTCGATTTTCCAGCGCCATGAGCGACTTCCGCTACTGGAGCGCTCGCGTGTTCGCCAACCCGCGCACCTTCATGGCCATTGGCCTGATTGCGCTGATCGTGTTCCTGTTCCTGTTTGCCGACACGATGCAGATCGCCATGGTGTGGGCCGGGGCCTTGCTGGGCGTGCTGCTGTTTCTGTGGTTGTGCACCTACCTGTGGCGCCGCCGCAAGGCGCGGCGCGCCAACCAGAAGCTGGGCGACATGCTGGAACAGCAGGTGCAGACGGGCGCGGCCGCCAGCCCCGCCGCCAACCGCAATGAGATCGAGGCGCTGCGCACCCGGCTGACGCATGCCGTGCGCACCATCAAGACATCGAAGATCGGCCAGACCTCCGGCAACGAAGCGCTGTACGAGCTGCCCTGGTACATCGTCATCGGCAACCCTGCCGCCGGCAAGAGCAGCGCCGTGATCAATTCCGGCTTGCAGTTCCCCTTTGCAGACAAGAACGGCGCAGCGGTGCGCGGCGTGGGCGGCACGCGCAACTGCGACTGGTTCTTCACCACGGAAGGCATCCTGCTGGACACCGCCGGCCGCTACTCGGTGCACGAAGAAGACCGCAACGAATGGATGAGCTTTCTGGACCTGCTCAAGCGCCATCGCCCCAAGGCGCCCATCAACGGCATCATCGTGGCCGCCAGCATCAGTGAACTGACGGATGCCGGACCCGAGTTCGCGATCAACCTGGCCAAGAATCTGCGCCAGCGCGTTCAGGAACTGACCGACCGGCTGGAAGTGTTTGCCCCGGTGTATGTGATCTTCACCAAGGCCGACCTGATCGCCGGCTTTTCGGAGTTCTTTGCCGACGCGGATGCGCGCGAGCGCGATCGAGTCTGGGGCGCCACGTTGCCCTATGGCGCCGATGAAAGCCGCGACGTCCTGACGCTGTTCGACGAGCGCTTCGACGAACTGTACGAAGGGCTCAAGGAAATGGGCACGGCGCAGATGTCGCTGCGCCGCAGCGCCGCCCTGCCCCCGGGCCTGCTGACGTTCCCGCTGGAATTCGCGGGCATCAAGCCGGCGCTGCGCACGTTTCTGTCGACGCTGTTCGAGACCAATCCGTTTCAGTACAAGCCCGTGTTCCGCGGCTTTTACTTCACCAGCGCGCTGCAGGAAGGCGCATCGCGCAGCACGTCCACCGACAAGCTGGCCGAACGCTTCACGCTGCGCCCGGCCAACCGCGAGCCCGCGCGCGGCGTCAGTTCGCACAACGGTTTCTTCCTGCGCGACCTGTTCTCCAACGTGATCTTTGCGGACAAGAAGCTGGTGCGCCAGCACGCCAGTCCGAACAAGGTCCGCATGCGTTACCTGACCTTCTTCGGGTTGGTGCTGGCGCTGGGCCTGGTGCTGGGCGGATGGAGCTGGTCTTACCTGGGCAACCGGCAACTGGCCACCAACGTGCAGGCCGACCTGGACAAGGTCGTGCGCCTGCAGAGCGAGCGCACGGACCTGCAAAGCCGCCTGGAAGCGATGGAGATCCTGCAGGACCGCATCGAACAGCTGGACCGCTATGCCGCCAGCCGGCCGCTGTCGCTGGGCCTGGGGCTGTATCAAGGCGATGTGCTCAAGCAGCGCCTGCTTGCCGAGTACTACAACGGCCTGCGTCAATTCATGCTGGCGCCCGTCAAGGCCAGCCTGGAGGACTATCTGGGACGCGTGGACGTATCGCAGGCGGCCGCTTCCGGCGAGCGCCCCGCCACCGCGCCGGCGCAAGCGCAACCCGTGCGCGCGAACGCGGGCGACACGCTGTTCCAGGACGCCTCGCCCACGAACGTCGACGACGCCTACAACGCGCTCAAGACGTACCTGATGATGGCCAACCGCGAACACGTGGATCCGACGCACCTGTCGGATCAGATCACGCGTTTCTGGCGCGGCTGGCTGGAAACCAACCGGGGCGCGATGCCGCGCGACCAGCTCATCCGCAGCGCCGAACGGCTGATCTCGTTCTACGTTGCGCGCGCGGCGGACAGCGACTGGCCGCAGATCGAAACCAACCTGGCCATGGTCGAGCGCACGCGCGGCAACCTGCGCAGCGTGATGCAGGGCATGCCGGCGCGCGAACGCGCCTACGCCACGCTCAAGGCGCGCGCCGCGACCCGCTTCCCCGCGATGACGGTGGCGCGCATCATGGGCGAGGCCGACGCCGCCGTGGTCGCGGGCAGCTACGCGGTGCCGGGCACGTTCACGCGGGAAGCCTGGGAGCAATACATCGAACCGGCCATCGGCGAAGCCGCCCGCAAGGAAGTCCAGACCAGCGATTGGGTGCTGGGCGTGAACGCGCGCGACGACCTCACGCTGGAAGGCAGCCCCGAGCAGATCCAGAAAAGCCTGGCCACGATGTACAAGACGGAGTACGCGCAGGAGTGGCAGAAGATGCTGCGCGGCGTCACGATCAAGCCTTTCTCAAGCTTCGAACAGGCGGTGCAAGGCATGAACCGCCTTGGCGATCCGCAGAACTCGCCGCTGGTCAAGCTCATCAACACGACGTACGAGCAGACCTCCTGGGACAACCCGTCGCTGATCAACACCGGCCTTTCGCAGGCGCAGACCGGCGTGGTCGCGTGGTTCAAGCGAGTGATCCTGCGCCAGGGCCAGCCCAAGCCCACGGAAGTCGCGCCGGGTGGCGAACAGATGCCGATGGGACCGGTGGGCCGCGAGTTCTCCGACGTGGCGCGACTGGTTGTCACGCGCGACAACCAGTCGCTGCTGGGCAACTACATGAATGCGCTGTCCAAGATCCGCACGCGCTTTAACCTCATCAACAACCAGGGCGATCCGGGCCCCGGCGCGCTGCTCCTGATGCGCCAGACGCTGGAAGGCAAGGATTCGGAACTGGCCGATGCGCTGAAGCTGGTGGATGAGCAGATGCTGGCGGGATTGACGCCCGCGCAGCGCGAGACGCTCCGTCCGCTGCTGGTGCGCCCGCTGATCCAGGGTTACGCCGTCGCGATGCAACCTGCCCAGACCGAGTTGAACAAGGTCTGGAACGCGCAGGTGTACCAGCCCTTCACGCAGACGCTGGCCGACAAGTATCCGTTCTCGACCAAGGCCGGCATCGAGGCCAGCGGTGAAGAAATCGGGCAGATCTTCGGCCCGCAGGGCAGCATCGCCAAGTACGTCAACGAGACGTTGGGTCCGCTGACCGTGCGTCGCGGCGACATCCTGACTGCGCGCACCTGGGGCGACATGGGCATCGAGCTGCAACCGTCCTTCACGGCGAACTTTGCCCAGTGGGTGGCGCCGCTGTCCGGCGGCGCAGCCGGATCGGGCGCGGCAAGCCAGCCGCAGACGCTGTTCCAGATCCAGCCCAGGCCCGCCGGCGGCGTGACCGAATACACCATCGAGATCGACGGCCAGCAGCTGCGCTACCGCAACACGCCGGCGCAATGGGTGAACTTCGTATGGCCCAACGCGCAGGGCGCGCCGGGCGCGCGCATCACGGCCACCGCCTTTGACGGCACCGTGGTGGAAGTGGTCAACGAACCCGGCCGCTTCGGCCTGGAACGCCTGATCTCGGGCGCGCAGCGCAAGCCCAACCCGGACGGCAGCTTCGAGATGAGCTGGAGCAAATCCAACATCACCGTGCCCGTCCGTCTGCGCATCATCAGCAACGCGCAAGCCGCCAGCGCCGGCGGCGCCGAGCCCGGCAGCCAGGGCCTGCGCAACCTGCGCCTGCCCGCCACGGTGGCCGGCACGTCCCCTCAACCCTCCGTCGCCCCGACGCCTGCCGGAGCGCAGCAATGAGCAATCCGCAGTCTCCCATGTTCCGTACGGCTTACTTTGGCAAGATTCCGTCCCGGGGTGATTTCGTCAAGAATACCTCGCACCCGCAGCTGATGGCGACGCTGGATGCGTGGGTGGCCAACACCATGGAGGTGCTGGCGCAGGACCCGCACTGGAAGACGCTGTACGACGAAGCGCAGCCCGTTCCCTTTGCCGTGCTGGGCTCGCGCGGCAAGCTGGCCATCGCCGGCCATCTGCAGCCCAGCCGCGACCAATCGGGCCGGCGCTTTCCGTTCATTACCGCCACGTCGGTGGAAGTGACCCGTCCGCTGGACTTCATCGCGCGCAGCCCGCTCGCCTTCAGCCGCATGTGGAATCGCATGGGCACGGCGGCGGCGCAGCTCATGCACGACGGCGACCCCGCGCCCGCGCTGCAAACGCTGAACGACCTGGAAGGCGAGATCCGCACCGCCGCCGACGACGGCTTCGATGCCTTCATCGACCTTCAGACGATCGAACGCGTCGAGGCCATGCTGCGCGGCAACGGACACGCGGCCAGCATGCACGACATCGTCCTGGCGCTGGGCATCCTGCTCACGCCCGTGATGTCCAGCGGCTCATCGCAGCTGGACACCGGGCTTGCGCTGCCGCTGCCGGACGATCCGCTCTACATCAATCTGGTCGCCAGCTACTGGATGACCTTGATCGCGCCATTCCTGACACGCGCCGATTTCGAGATCGCCATTTTCATCGGGCGCATCGCCGGCAAGCATCGGCTGGTGGTGGGCTTTCGCGGCGCCTCGCCGCGCACGCTGGCAACGCTGCTATCCACCCCGCAGGCGCTGTCGCAGCATTACATCGTGCTGGAAGACGCGCCGTGGGTGCGCGATCACGTCAGCGCCAGCCACGGGCTGGCCAAGCTGGCGAGCTATCTGGATCAACCGCGGCTCTCCTTGCGCCAGGCGCTGGAGACGTTCCGCGAAGTTTTCATCGGAGCCTAGGACATGCGTACGCTTACTCTGGTCCTGGCCGCCTCGCTGGCATTCTCGGCCCACGCCCAGGACGCCGCCACGGTCGTGCCCGCCAACGTCATTCCCCAACCCGGCCAGGTGGTGGCCAGCGGCGCGGTGCCCGACGAGGCCACCAAGGCCGATGTGCTGGCGCGGCTGCAAAAGGTCTATGGCGTGGGCAACGTCATCGACCGCATCGACGTGGGCGGCGTAGTGGCCCCCCCGAACTGGTCCCAACACGTGGGCAAGCTGCTGGACAGCCCGCTCAAGCAGATCAACCGCGGCCAGCTGGAAATCGACGGCACGCAGATCCGCCTGCGGGGCGAGGTCGACAACGAAGCCTCGCGCCAACAGATCGCCAGCAACTTTGCCACGTCGCTGAACCCGACGTACAAGATCGTCAACGGCTTGCGCGTGTCGGCCGGCAAGGATGAGCAGGATGTGCTGGACAACCTGTTGACCAACCGCGTGGTGGAGTTTGAGACCGGCAGCACCCGCTTGACGACGCGCGGCCGGGAATTGCTGGATCGCGTGGCCGACACCGTGCCCAAGCTGCGCGCCGACAAGATCCAGATCATCGGCCACACCGACAGCTCCGGCAGCCGCAGCACCAACCTGGCGCTCAGCCAGGCGCGTGCGGACGCGGTTCGGGACTATCTGGTGGACAAGGGGTTGCCTGCGTCGCGCTTCGAAGCGATGGGAGCGGGCCCGGATCAGCCGGTGGCCACGAACGCCACGGCGGAAGGCCGCGCCAAGAACCGGCGTATCGAGTTCCGGGCGGCGCGGTAGTCAGGGGTGGCGGCGGTGCGCTCAGTTGCCGTCGCCGGCCTTCTTGATGCCCAGCAATTCTTCCAGGCCCGACAGCGTCTCGTCGTTCTTGACCACCGTGCGCAGCCACAGGTGCAACGACATCTCGCCCCAGCTTGCCGCCTTGTCGGCCAGGTAGGCCACCGGGCTGTGCGGCTCGGTGCGGCGGAAGAACTCGGCCACGTCCCGCAACTGCGCCAGCGCCTGTTCGCGGGTCTGGATGGGCCCGCGGGCGGTGGCGGTCGGTACGGCGTGCAGCGGCGCGGCAGCGCCCGGAGCGCCCGACGCAGCGGCGTCATCGAAGTGATCGGCGGCAGTCAATGTGGGCTCCACACGAACAGGGGCGGCGGGCGCGGCCGGCGCCGGTGCGGCGGCAAGGTCCTTACGGACCAGAAGGCCCGCATCGCGCGCAAATCGGTGCACCAGTTCGGTCACGTTGCGCAGCGCCTCGCGCACCCGGGAGAACGCCGGGCTTTCATCGCCCAGTTGCGCATCCAGGGTGCGTTCCAGTTGATCCAGCGCCTGCGCGCAGCCTTGCAGCTGCGCGTCCAGCTCCGAATAGAAAGAAGGCGGCGTGTCGCGCCGCGCGGCATCGAAGCGGTCCAGCGTGAGCTTGCCGCGTGTTAGTTCGTGGGCGTTGTCGGGCGTGCGCTTGACCGCATTGGCCAATTGGCTTGCCGCCTCCCAGAGCACCGCGCCATAGCGGGCGCCGTCGGCTTGCGTCAGCGGGATCTCGCCAATCAGTTGCTGCGACCGCGACAACAGCCACGCCAGATTGCCCACGCGCTGCTGCACATCGCCATCTTCGGGCACCGGGTGCAGCCCGTCCCAATAGTTGCGGCACAGGCCGTCGATCAGCAGGTAGCCGTCGCGCAGCCCCGCGAAGCCGCGGGTCTTGGCCCAGGATTCGGCAAGCCACGATGCGATGCGGATGTCTTTGCTGCGGTCGCGCAGCACGGTGGTGCAGATGCGCGTCACCTCGGGCCAATCGGCCTCTTTCAGGTCGATGACCCAGTCGCCTTGGTCGAGCTGGGGGTCGTCATGCCGGCGGGCCTCGCGTATCGCGTCGAACTCGGGCGAGAACACCAGGTCCACGCCGCAAGGCGTGTCGCCGGGAATGGGTTGCAACAGGGCGTTGATGTCGGTCATAGGCGTCAGGGCTGTTGTAGGCGCAAATCATGCCACATCCGCTTACGTGTAACGTTCAAAGATGACACGTCCTATTACAAGGCGCATCACGATGCTTCGTTATGATTTGCCCTCATCCCCAAGGAGCATTCATGACGTCGAAGACCATTCGTATGTTGCCCGACGGACACTTCATCGCCGGCACGCCGCGCCGCGCGCCCGATGGATCGTACGTGGGCGGAGAAGGCCCCATCACCCGCGCGCCTGACGGGACCTATGTGGCCGGCAAGCCCCAACGCGCGCCCGACGGCAGCTACAAGGGCGGCGGCGGGCCGGTGCGCATGGCGCCGGACGGCACCTTCGTGGCCGGCCCCGCGCGGCTCGCGCCGGATGGCACGTATCTATAAACCTGACTCTCGCGCACCATGTCCCAACGTTCCGTCATCCGCAAGGGCGATAAAACCTCGCACGGCGGCGTCGTCGTCACCGGCGACGAAACCGTCGTGATCTTTGGCCAACCGATGGCACGGGTCGGCGACCGCGTCACCTGCCCCAAATGCGGCGACAACCACACCATCGTGGAAGGCGTGCAGAACGTCGGCTCCGACCGCCTGACCGCCCTGGAAGGCATGCGCACATCCTGCGGCGCCACGCTCATCGCCAGCCAGAGTTTCTATCAGCTGGAATACGGTTGACCCCGCGCAGGACACCTCACCGGTCGCAGCGCTGCGGCACCTTGCGCGGCGCTTCCGTATAGCCCAGCGCCGTCACCCTGCGCAGCAGGTCGGCGTACACCGCGTCGTCCAGGCATGGCACCCTGGCCATGATCCAGACGTAGTCGCGCTTGGACCGGCCAATGATGGTGGTCTGGTATGACTCGTCCAGATAGGCGATCACGTACTCGGCCTTGATGGGCCAGATGAACTGCATGCCCCACACCGCGTTGCCGGTGCCGGGCCGCACCGTCGCCACGGGGTGCATGGTGTCGATGGGCGCATCGAAGCTGCCATCGCGATAGCGGAAATCCGTCTGCACCCGGCCGTCCGGCAACAGCCGGTAGCTTTCCACGGCGTCATAGGCGTTGCGCTCAGGCCAGCTGGGAATGTGCGCGATCACATACCAGTCGCCCATGAAACGGTCCAGGTCCACCTGCGCCACCGGCGGCATGGGCGGCGGCGACGCGCAGCCGGCCAAGAGGGCCGTCACGCCGATACACAGGGTTCGCAACATGATCGTTTCTCCTCAGGGCCGCGTGTATCGATAGTGCGCCACGCCCCATTGCTGTCCGTCGTCGTAGCCGAAGAGTTCGGCGCACGCCATCCAGAACATGCGCCAGCGCTGATGCCACAAGCCGGCCAAGGGTGCGCCGTAAGCCTGCGCCAACGCCGCCCGCGCGGGTTCCGCACGGGCGTCCTGGTTAGCCAGCCAGTGATTGGCGGTGCGGGCGTAATGCGTGCCGTCGAGAAACCAGCGTTCCTCAAGCGTCAGGTCTTGCTGGAAATGCAGCAGCGTATCGGCCGACGGCATGATGCCGCCCGTGAAGAAGTGCCGTCCCATCCAGTTGCCGGCCCCATCGGTCTCGAACGGATAGGCGCGCTCGCGGTGCGCGAAGATGTGCACGAAGAGCTTGCCGCCGGGCCGCAGCCACTGCGAGATGCGCGCCAGCAGGTCCTGGTAGTTGCGCATGTGCTCGAACATTTCCACCGAGACGCACCGGTCGAAGGCGGCGCCGGGCAGTGACAGGACATTGACGTCGCAGGTCACCACGCGCACGTGGTTCCAGCCGCGCGCGCGGCACTGCGCCTCGATGTGCTGGCGTTGCGTGGCCGAATTGGACACCGCGGTGATGCGCGCGTTGGGATACTGTTCGGCCATCCACAGCGTCAACGAGCCCCAGCCGCAACCCAGCTCCAGGATGTCCTGGCCGTCGGCCAGCCCGGCGCGCTCGCCATACAGGCGCAGCATCGCGTCTTCGGCCTGGTCCAGCGTTTCGCGGCCCGTCGGGTAATAGCAACTCGAATACTTCATGCGCGCGCCCAGGCACAGCTGGAAGAACGCAGTGGGCAACTCATAGTGCTGCGCGTTGGCGGCGTCGGTATGGATGGCGACGGCGCTGGCGCGCAGGCTGGCGATCAGCTGGCGGTCGCGTTCGGTCCAGGCCTCGATGCCGCCGGCGTATTCCTGCGCCAGGCGCTGGGCGCACAGGCGCCGCATGCCCAGGCGCAGGAGCGCATCGGGCAGCAGGCCTCGCTCGGCCAGGCCAAGCAGGCCTGGCGCCGGACGGTCGGAGGCCAAGGGAGAGTCGTTCAGGATGGCGGTCGTCATGGTATGCCTCGTCAGCGTTTCGGAAACCAGGGAAAGAACGCCGGCGTGCGGCGTTGATAGTCGCGATAGTCGTCGCCGCGCGTGCGCAGCGCCTGTTGCTCGGTGAACGGAATGCCGCTGATCCAGCGCAGGAACACAAACATCAGCACCGGCCCCAGCCACGACAGCCATGCCAGCGGAGAACCCCACGCCAGGGCGACGTAGCCGAACCAATGGCACCACTCGAAGAAGTAGTTCGGATGCCGCGAGTAGCGCCACAGGCCCCGCCTGCAAGTGTTGCCGCGATTCGCGGGGTTATCGCGGAAGCGGTCGAGCTGGCGGTCGGCGATCACCTCGCCCGACAGCGCGGCCAGCCAGATCAGCAGCCCCAGCGCCACGGGCCAGCCCTGCGCGGGACTGACGCCCACCGCGAGGAACGGCAGGCAGAACATCATCACCAGCCCGGCCTGGAACATGAAGAGGCCAAAGAATTTGCCCTGATGGCCGTCCCAGTGTTCGCGCAAGGCGCGATAGCGGCCGTCTTCGCCTTCGCGCACGCGGCGCCACAGGTGCCACGCCAGCCGCAGCGACCACACGCCCGCCATCACGGCAAGGGCCAGCCTCGCGGCACCGCTGCCCGCGCCGGTGGCCGCGATCAGCCAGGCCGAAGCGCCCATGCCCAGCGCCCACACCACGTCCACGATGCCCGCATTGGCATGGCGGCGCTGCCAGCCCCAAGCCAGCGCCATGGCGGCGATCATGACGATCGCGATGGTGGACCATTGTTGCCAGATCGTCATGATGCCTCCCGGGTCCATCGCCGCGCCCCTGCCGTCAGCGCGGGCAACGCCAGCGCCCAGCCCGCCGCCAGCGCGGCGGTCGCGCGCCACGCGGGCGGTTCGAACTGCACCGATTGCCAGCCGCGGGCGGCGCCCCAATAGGCGAGCGGCGCGCCCACCGCGCCGAACACGCAGGCCAGCCACGGCCGGGAACGCAGGTAAACGAGCGAGTGGTTCAGCGTCAGCGCAAAGGCGGCCCACAACGCCAGGATCCACAGCGGCGCGGGCCAGGCGTCGGCCGCGTACCGCGCCCATTCCAACGCGGACAGCGTGCCCTCCAGCACCAGGCCGCACAGCACGGCGGCGGCCGCCAGTCTGAAGTCGGCACGCGCCGTCGCCGAGACCGCCAGTTGCGCCGCGACGAACACCACGGCGGCGGCCACGCCCGGCCAGGCCAGCCCGCGGCCGGCGCCGATGACGGCGCTGAACCAGACGAGCTGGTAGCCGATCAGGTTGGCCCAGAAGCGCATCATGCATCCTCCCGCAGCCAGCGTTCGCCCTCGGGGCGCGCCTGCGGATGCGTCAGCAGCAGGTGCGCGACGCCGATGGAGCGCTCGCGAAAACCGCCTTCGCAGTACGCCAGGTAGAACTCCCACAAGCGGCAAAAGCGCGCATCGAAACCTTGCGCCCGCACCTCGGGCTGCCGCGCCAGGAAGCGCTCGCGCCAGGCTTGCAGCGTGCGCGCGTACGACAGGCCGAAGTCCTCCAGGTGCACCAGCGCCAGGTCGCAGGCGCGGGTCTTGGCGCGCAGCATCGCCTCGATGGACGGAATGAAGCTGCCCGGAAAGATGTGGCGCTTGATGAAATCCACCGAGCCCAGCGCCTGCTCGTAGCGGTGGTCTTCGATGGTGATGGCCTGGATCAGCGCGCGGCCATGCGGACTGAGCAGGCTGGCGACCTTGGCGAAATACGCTTCCAGGAAATTCGCGCCGACAGCCTCGATCATTTCCACCGACACCACCTTGTCGTACTGGCCCTGCAGGTCGCGATAGTCCCGCAGCACGACGCTGACGCGGTCCTGCAGCCCGGCGGCCCGCACCCGCTCGACCGCCAGGTCATGCTGCTCGCGCGACAGCGTGGCGGTGGTGACATGGCAGCCGTAATGACGGGCGGCGTGGATGGCCAGGCCGCCCCAGCCGCTGCCAATCTCGACCACGCGGTCCGACGGCTGCAACGCCAGCTTGCGGCAGATTGCGTCCAGCTTGCGATGGGACGCCGCCTCCAGCGTGTCGTCGCCGTCGGCCCACAGTGCCGACGAATACATCAGGTCGCCGGAAAGAAACAGCGAGAAAAACGGATTGCCCAGGTCGTAATGCGCGGCGATGTTGCGGCGGCTGCCCTCGCGGGTGTTGGCATTGCGCGCATGCCAGCGCCGAAGCGCCCAGCCGGCCAGCCGCGCCAGTCCCGACTCCATGGCGTCCAGCGTGTCGCGGTTGCGCACCAGCAGCCGCACCAGCCCGACCAGGTCGTCGCAGCGCCACAGGCCATCGCCGTAGGCCTCGCCCGCGCCCACGCTGCCTTGCGCGGCCACCAGCCGGTAGAACCCCAGGTCGCTGACGGTCAGGCGCACCAGCGGCTCGCCGCGGCCCAGCGTGGCGCTGCCCAGGCAGTCCTCGATCAGCAGTTGACCGTGGTCCAGCGCCGCCAGGCTGGCGAACAGACGCTGGCGCAACAGGCGGTCGAGCGCCGTGGCGGGGCGGCTGGCCGCGATCGAGGCATGTTCCGAGGACGTCATGGGTTTCATTGCGGTTCTCCGTTGGGCGTGCGGGGATGGTCGTAGACGGGATTGCGCTTGAGCCACAGGCGCAGCGCCTGCCAATGGATCGCGCCGACGACCTGCAGCGTCATCAGCGGATAGCGCCACAGCACGCGCGCCAGCGCCGCGCCGTCCAGCGCGCGGCGCTGCAGGCTCAGGTGCGCGTCGAACTGCGTCACGCCTTCCCGGCTGACCTGCATATGCACACGCAGGTCGTCGGCGGGCAGGTTGAAGCGCCAGTCGTAGGCGCAGTCCATGGGCATGAAGGGCGACACGTGAAAGCGCTTGTCAAAGCGCCAGGCCAGCACGCCGCCCTCGCGCTCGGCGGCGGCGGCGGGCAGCACCACGCAATGGCGCTGCTTCCAAGGGGTATTGGTGATCTCCGCCACGATCGCCGCCAGCGTGCGGCCGTCGGCTTCAAAGCAGTAATAAAAGCTCACGGGGTTGAAGACGTAGCCGGCATAGCGCGGATGCGCGAGCAGGCGGATGGGCCCGGCCGGCACGTCGCCCAACTGCGTGCGCAGGCGCTGCCGCACCGCCTGCGCCAGCGGCAGGCCCTCGGCGGCGTCAAGATAATCGGCCCGGCGCCACTGCGCCAGATTGGGCCGCTCCACCGACCACAGCCAGCGGTCCTGGAACACCTGGCCGATCTCGTCCAGGTCCAGGTATAGCTGCGCCATGCGGTAGCCGAAGCCGTGCGCATGCGGGTGGTGGCGCCGGTGGGTGACCCGGCCTTCGTAGACGGCGCTTTGCAGGTTCATGCCGCCTCCCGCGCCCAGACCCCCGGCTGTTCCTGGATGCCGCGCACCACGTCCAGCGCGCTCGCCACCCCGTCTTCGTGAAAGCCCCATCCCCAATAGGCGCCCGCATACCAGCTGCGCCGCTGTCCCGAGATCTCGGCGCGGCGCGCCTGCGCGGCCACCGATTCGTGGGTGTACACAGGGTGGTGATAACGCATGCGCGCCAGCACCGCCGCGGGATCGATCGCATCGCTGCGGTTCAGCGTCACGATAAAGGGCCGCGGCGACGTGATGCCCTGCAGCAGATTCATGCAGTAGCTGACCGAACAAGGTGCCTCGGGGTCGGCCGGCACGTAGGCGTTCCAGGCGGCCCACGCCTTGCGCTGGCGCGGCAGGAGGCGCGCGTCGGTGTGCAGCACCACGTCGTTGTCCTGGTAGGTGATCGCGCCCAGAACCTCGCGTTCCTGCGGCGTCGGGTCGGCCAGCAGCGACAGCGCCTGGTCGCTGTGGCAGGCGAAGATCACTTCGTCGTGATGTTCCAGGCCCTCGCGCGTCGCCACCTGCACGCCGCCCGGCAGACGCCTGACGGCGCGCACGGCGCAGTTCAGCCGCTCGCGCACCGTCCACCGCTGGCGCATCGCGTCAATATAGGATCGCGACCCGCCCTGCACCACGCGCCATTGCGGACGGCCGCTGATGCGCAGCATCTGGTGGTTGGCCATGAACCGCACCAGGTAGCGCGCCGGAAATTCCAGGATGCGCGAGGCCGGCGACGACCACAGCGCCGAGGCCATCGGAATCAGGTGATCGGTGCGAAAGGCGTCGCCATAGCGGTGCTGCGCCAGGTATTCGCCCAGCGTGGGGCCTGGCTCCGGCGCGCGCAACAGCGCGGGCGACTCCCGGTAAAAGCGCATCAGGTCGCGCACCATGCCCAGGAAGCGTGGAGATACCAGGTTGCGCCGCTGGCAGAACAGCGTGTCCAGCGAGGTGGCGTTGTAGGCCAGGTCATTGGCCTCCTTGTGCACCGAAAAGCTCATGGTGGTGGGCTGCGACGCCACGCCCAGTTCCGTCAGCAACGCCGTGAAATGCGGGTAATTGAGCGGGTTATGGACGATGAATCCGCTATCAACCGCGTACTGTTGCCCGTCCTGTTCGACCGTGTGCGTATGCGTGTGCCCGCCCAGGTAGTCGTTGGCCTCGTACAGCGTGACCTCGTGATCGCGGCCCAGCTTCCAGGCGCAGACCAGTCCCGAGATGCCCGAACCGATGATGGCGATGCGCATGTTCACTCCTTGGCGGCGGCCAGCGCCCAGGCCGGTACGCCCTTCAAATCCCAGATGAGGCCGGCGGCGGCCAGCAGGCGCAGGCCGTACCAGGTGATGTCGATCTCGCGGGCGCGAAAGCCCTGGCGCGCCGAGCCCGGATAAAAGTGATGGTTGTTGTGCCAACCCTCGCCGAACGTCAGCAGCGCAAGCCAGGCGTTATTGCGGCTGTCGTCGGCGGTGTCGTAGCGCCGCCTGCCGTACCGGTGCGCCAGCGAATTGATGGTGACGGTGGCGTGAAACAGCGCCACGGTGGAAATGAAAAAGCCCCACACCAGCATCTGCGGCCCATCGGTGCCCAGGCCCGGCGCCACGCGCGCCAGCAGCGCGCCCAGCCCGTAGCACCCCAACGCCAGCGCCAGCGGCACCGCCGCGTCGAAGCGGTCGAGCCAGCGCAGTTCGGGGTAGCCGCGCAGGTCGGGCACCCGCGCCATGTCGGTGGCGAAGGCGCGGCGGGTCAGGAACCAGCCCATGTGGCTCCACCAGAAGCCATGGCGGCGCGGCGAATGCAGGTCCTGGGCGTCGTCGGCATGACGATGGTGATGACGATGGTGGGCCGCCCACCACAACGGTCCACGCTGCGCGCACGACGCCCCCAGCACGGCGAAGACCAATTGCATGCCGCGCGAGGTACGGAACGTGCGATGCGAGAAGTAGCGGTGGTAGAAGCCGGTCAGGGCGAACATGCGCACGGCATACAACGCCGCCGCAAGCGCCAGCGCGGCCGGGGACACGCCGGTCCACAGCACGCCCAGGCAGCCGGCGTGCAACAAGGCGAAAGGCAAGGCGCGGGTCCAGTCGATGCGATCGGGGTCGCCGCCTGGCGCATCCTGCGCCTGCGTATCGACCCAGCGTCGTATCGAGGCGGTCCAGCCGGTAAGAACGGAGCGCATCATGCTGTCCTGTGTGAAACGTGTGGGGATATACGGGCGCGGCGCGGCATCGGATGCATAGGTGGAAACCCTTATTCGCAACACGCGACCGACGGCGTTGCCATCGCCAGCGATCGCAGGGTCACTCTCCTTCGGCGGAGGGGCACGGACGGCTGACGAACGCGCTGACGTCGTCGAGCACGGGCGCACGCCAGCGCAGCGGCCGCGACAGCGCGCCCACCAGCAGCTTGTGACCCAGGTCGGGGTACTGCACCAGCCGCGCGCACGCTCCCGCCTCCCGCAAGGCGTCCGCCAGGCCGACGCTGTTGCGGCGCGGGTCGACCGTGGTGTCGGCGGCGCCCGTCAGCAGCAGGCCCGGCGGCGCGTGGCGGCTGACGTGATGGATGGGTTGGGAATCGGCGGGCGTGTCCGGATAGCCGAACACCGGCCGCACGCCGCGCGCCTCGATGGGCAGGAAGTCATAGGGGCCGGCCAGCCCGATCCAGCCGGCCAGCGACGCCGGGCTGGAACCGGCGGCGGCAAGCCAGCGCTTGTCCAGCGCCAGCATGGCCGCGATGTAGCCGCCGGCGCTGTGGCCGGCGACGAAGACACGCGCCGGGTCGCCGCCGTAGTCGCCGATATGGCGTTGGGTCCACGCCACCGCCAGGGCGGCGTCGCGCAAAAAAGCCGGAAAGCCGGCTTCGGGATAAAGACGGTAGTCGGCGACAACCGCCACCATGCCACGCGCCGCCAGCGCGTCGCCCACGAACCGGTAGTCGGCGCGTTCCCCGCTGCGCCAGCCGCCACCGTAGAAAAAAACCACCACGGGCGCCCCCGTGGCGTCCGTCGGCCGGTAGACGTCCAGGTGCTGACGCGGCAAGGTGCCGTAAGCCAGCCCCGCCGTGACGTCGCTGCCGTCCTCGGGCACCGCACCGTTTAGCAGCGTCAATGGCGAACAGGCGGCCAGCAGGCCCAGGGCCAGCGCGGCCACGGCCACGATGGCAAGCAGGCCACGCGGGCCAGCGGCAATCCAGGAAGACATGGGGCACTCCGCAACGGAACACCCTCTATACGCGGGCAGGCCCGGTTTGGATGCAGCTCAGATCTTGAGCACGTCGCCCTTCATGATGACCGGTCCGGTGGGCTTGCCCGAGGGCGAGCCGCCCGGCGGCTCCAGGGTGATGGCCAGGGTCTGCACCCCTTCCAGCCCTTGAGCGCGCGGCAGCGCCGTCTGGCCATCGGGCGCCACCACCCCGACGGATATCGGCGCCTGACCCGGGGGAATCACCCAGAGCTCCAGCGCCTTGCCGTCGGCGCGCGAGGCCAGATCCTGCAAGGTATGCACGTGCAGGCCGCCGCGCTCGTCGGCGCGCACCACCAGCATGGCCTGCGCCTCGGGGCTTTGCAGCACCGCCATCAATTGAGTGCGCGCGGCGCGGTCGACCTGCATTGGGTAGACCACCATGCCGGCCACCAGCATGGCCGCCAGCGCGCCGCTAAGCACGCGCCAGAACGTCAGGCCCTGCCAGCCGTGGCTGCCGCCGGGTTTCAGGCGCGCTTCGATGGCGCGCCACACGCGGCGCGGGGGAACCCGCGGCGGCAGCGACCATAACAGCGGATAGATATCGTTTTCCCAGTCGCGCACCTGGCGGCGCAGGTTGGCGTCGGCGGCCATCAGGCCCTCGAAACGGCGGCGCGCGCCACCGCGCATGGCGCCGGCCACGTAGTCGGCGGCAAGCCGCTCGCGCAGTTGAGGATTGCTGTAGTTCATGACAGGCACCTCTTGAGCCGGTCCATGCCGCGCCGCACCCAGCTCTTGATCGTGCCCAGCGGCGCCTGGAGGCGCCGGGCGATCTCGCTGTGGCTGAGGTCGTCGAAAAAGGACAGCGCAATGGCGGTGCGTTGCTGCCCCTCGAGCTGTTTCAGGCAGTCCGCCAGGCGCTGGCCGTCCTGGTCGCGTTGCAGCCGCTCGAACGGGCCGGGCGCGTCATCGGCCCAGGCCTGCGTCAACGCGCCGTCGGCGTCGGGGCGTTCCAGGTCCGGCCTGCGTAGCAGGTCGATGCAGCGGTTGCGCACGATGCGCGTCATCCAGGTCATGACTTGGCTCTGCTCCGAGGAATAGCGGGCGGCATTGCGCCAGATATTGATGAAGCTGTCCTGGAGGACTTCTTCCGCCCAGTCGCTTCGCCGCAATATACGTACGGCAAGCGCAAACAGATGCGGGGAGGTCTGACGATAGAGTTCCGCCAGCGCGGACTCCTGGCCGCGGGCGCACTCCTGTATCAAAGCCTGCAGACGTAGCGGGTCGGGCATGGCGGCTATCCGGGGTCACTGGCAATCAGGCCGCGCGGCGGTATACGGCGCTCGGGGGACGGATGTCTTGCAGCGGATGATACAGGCAAGTCCGGGGCGCGGGCGTGGTGGACACCGGCCCGCCGCAACGGCGCATGTGGCCCCTCAATCGAACACGTCGATCAGGATATCGGCGACCACGGCGGTTGCAACCGCGACCAGGACGAGATCCGATCCGGCCACCCTCCACTCATACCCGGGATAGGCGGGGAGCCGGGCCAACATCGGACCGGGGACCATTTTCTTCGCAATTCCGGGAGGCAGCGGCTTGCCACGGGCGAGGTTCTTGCGGACACCCGGCGGCAGCTGACCGTAGCCCGACAGGCCATACTCCTGCGCGTACGATCTGGCGGTGGAGACGGTTATGCCCGCATAACGCAGCGTGACGCTGGCATCGTTGGACTTGGAAGGCGCATCTCCGTGACCGGCGTTGCCCTTTCCGGAAGCATTTCCGTTGCTGCCCTGTCCGCGTCCCTTGCTCTGCCCTTGCCCCTGGCCAGCGTTATCGGGTTTGCCCTTTCCCTCTGGCGGCGCCGCCAATGCGCTGGCCGCGATAAACACACATGAGATGCCTGCAAGCAAGGCTTTTTTGGCACTACCCACCATGGCTGGCTCCCCTCAGTCGAAAGTTGGTGACCGATTCTAAGTCGGTTCAAGTCCAGGAGAGGGAACGGAACCTTGAAGGGCGAAGGCGCAGGCAAGCCAAACACTGCGATATTCGGCGCCAAGGAAGGTCCCAACGCTATGCAAGGTTCCTGACGGAATCCACGCAGCCTGATTCGGAGATATGGCGAAATAATTCCGCGCGCCGATGGACTGCACCCTCATGGTCATTGGCAAAGGCGGCAGGACATCTGGCGGCGCGGTAATGGCTTCCCACGGCACGAGCGCTTTCATATGTCGCCGATTCTATATAACTTGGCAGACTGTCGATAGATCGCCTTCGTAACTTTGAGTTGTAATGCCACCTCAACGTAACGCCATTGACCATAATGACAAAAAATAGCGCCGCTTCCGCGCATGACCGCCCCGCTGTTCTGCCCGAGGGTGTTCAACAAGGCAACATCTGGCGACTGACCGCAGCCCAAGCCCTGGCGGGCGCGAATTCGGTGGTCGTCTATGCAACGGGCTCCATCATCGGCAATACGCTTGCCCCGACGCCCATGCTCGCGACGCTGCCGATTTCCATCTTTGTGGTGGGCATGGCGACGTGCACGCTGCCCATGGGCGCCGTCGCCAGGCGCCACGGCAGGCGCGCGGCCTTTCTGCTGGGCACCGGCGCTGGCGTGCTCACCGGCCTGCTGGCGATGCTGGCGGTCTTGATCGGAAGCTTCTGGCTGTTCAGCCTGGCTACGTTCTTCGGCGGTGTCTATGCTGCGGTCGTCCTGTCGTTCCGCTTCGCCGCCGCGGACGGCGTGGAGCCCAAGCGACGGGCGCGCGCGCTATCCCTGGTCATGGCGGGCGGCGTCGCGGCCGGGATCGTCGGGCCACAGCTCGTCAACGGCACGATGAACCTATGGCCGCCGCACATGTTTGCCGCCACCTTTCTGGCGCAAGCGGCGGTTGCAGCAATTTCGGCGTTCATTCTTATCGGTGTCAGGTTGCCCGCCCCCACTGCCGCGGAGGTCGCAGGCGGGCGGCCGCTTTCCGAGATTGCGCTGCAGCCGCGCTTCATCGCCGCAGTGATCGCCGGCGCCGTCTCCTACATGCTCATGAACTTCCTCATGACGGCCGCACCGCTGGCAATGCACCTCTGCGGCCACTCGCAGGAGTCCGCCAACCTCGGACTGCAGTGGCATGTCATTGCCATGTACGCGCCAAGCTTTTTCACCGGCAGACTGATATCGCGCTTTGGTGCGGGACGGGTCGCGACCATGGGCCTGATGTTGATTGGGGTCGCGGCCGCGGTGGGCCTGGGCGGTATCGATGTCGCGCACTTCTGGTGGTCACTGGTCCTGCTCGGCGTGGGATGGAACTTCGGGTTTCTGGGCGCGTCCGCGCTGGTGCTGGAATGCCATCGGCCCGAGGAGAGAACGCGTGTCCAGTCCCTGAACGACTTCATCGTCTTCGGCTTGATGGCGATCGGCTCGTTCTCGTCCGGGGGCCTGCTGTCGGCGTTCGGTTGGAACACCGTGCTGTGGGTGTCATTCATTCCGCTGGCGCTGTCCGTCGCCGCCCTTGGCGTTGCCATGCGTAGAAAGCGCGCTGAAATGAGCCGAAGCGGGGCTTGAGCCATTCAGCGCGGCCTCCCCGATATCAAGGCGTGCCGTTACTATCCCCCTTTTCGCCGGTCTGACCTGCAAGGGCTGCCGGCGCCTTGCGTCCAACCTCTACCGTTCGATCCCCCTTATGGCGCCACGCGTTGCAATCATCGAGACCATGGACGACACGCAGCTTGGGCTGCTGTTGAGCGCGCTGCAAAGCGCCCATGCCGAAATCACCTGGTTCCGCGCGCACCGCGATGGACTGGGCGACATCTGCCTGGACGACTTCGATGCGTTGATCGTGCCGGGCGGCTGGCCAAGCGCGCGAGACGACGAACTTCACCCCTACCTGCCCAAACTGGTGGCGCTGATGCGCAAGTTTGGCGATGCCGGCAAATCCGTGCTGGGCATCTGCCTCGGGGCGCAGGTGCTGGCCCGCGCTTACGGGGCCGACAACCTGCTCGGGGTGGCCCGGGAGTTTTCCTGGACGCCGCTTACCGTGACGGAAGATGGGCGCAAGGACCCGTTGTTTGCCGAGTTGCATCCGGGTTTCGTCAGCTTTCAATGGCATGTGGACACCTACACGCTGCCGGATTCCGCCGCGCTGCTTGCCGAGAGCCGCCTGGTCAAGAATCAATGCTTTCGCGTGGGCCGCGCCGCGTACGGCATGCAGTTTCACTTCGAAGCCAGCGGCGATGTGGTACAGCGCTGGACCCGCAGCAACAAGGAACGCGTCGATCGCATCGCGCCCGGCTGGCTTGAATCCCAGGCCGATGCCGACCGCGCCCTGCACGCGGACGACGCCGATGCGGCGGGCGCCCGGATCGCACGCGCCTTCGTCCAGACGATTCAGCGTCCTGACAACCTGCGCTGATCGGGGCAACCCCAGCGACCAAGGGCCACCATGCGGCGAGAACTCCAGACTTTCATGGCCGTTGTGCGTTACGGCACATTCGCCAATGCGGCGGCTCACATCGGTCTGACGCAGTCCGCCGTCAGCGCGCAGATCCAGCGCCTGGAAGAAGAACTGGGCTATCCGCTCTTTGACCGCACGGGACGTTCGGCAAACCTGAACAGCAATGGCCGCGAAGCCTTGGCCATTGCCGAAGAGGTGATGGCCGTCTACGCCAAGTTCGGCAAGAACGTAAGCAGCCCCAAGACCGGCCTGATCCGGGTCGGCTCCATCGCGTCGGCGCAAACAACGTTTTTGACCGATGCCCTGACCGAGTTCTGGCGCATCAACCCCGGCTATCGCATCCGGCTGGTCCCGGGCCTGTCGCTGAACCTGCTGGGACAGGTCGACTCGGGCGAAGTGGACATTGCGGTGATGATCAAGCCCCCCTTCGCCCTACCCGCCGACTTGCGCTGGCGCGTGCTGTTCAGCGAGCCGTTCGTGCTGCTGGCCCCCCGCAAGCACGGGCAGCGCGAGTGGCTCGATCTGCTGGAAAACGAGCCCTTCATTCGGTACGACCGCGGTTCCTTCGGCGGCAGACTCGTCGATCAGTTCCTGCGGCACTCGCGCATCACGCCGAAGGAAGCCATTGAACTGGACGAGCTGCAGGCCATCGCGCAACTCGTGCGCAAGGGCGTGGGCGTTGCGCTGCTTCCGCTAAGCAAAGCGCTTTCGCTGCCACGGGGAGTCGTCGTCAAGACGCTGGGCGACGCCACCTTCTTTCGCGAGATCGGACTGGTTGAACGTCCTTCCGACATCCGCCAGCCCGTGGCCGCGCTGCTCGCGCAACGCATCGTGGAAGCGGCCGAACGGTTCAGCCGCTGAAGGGGCAGGGGCATCTGCGCTGAGGTGGCGGCGTTGAATCCGGACGATGGCCAAACCCTGCAAAATCTTGTGACAGCTTTGAATGACTTTGTAGCCCGTTGGGAAATCGAAGGGAATATCATCCGTCCCCTTCACAATCACCCCCAACAGGAAACAAAGATGTTTATGCCGCGCCCCTTGCGCATGTCCGCAGTTCTGGTCTTCACGCTGGCGCTTGCCGCGTGCGGCGACGATAGCGCCAAACAGGAAGCCAAGGCGCCCGAGGCGACCACCGCTCAGGCAGAGATCATCAAGTACAACCTGTACGTCGATACCGCGAACAGCCTCTCCACGACGTTCGCGCAGGCGCTGGACCGCTACGAGACCCATGCCGTCCCGGCCCTCAAGAGCGGCAAGCCGCTCAAGGACTTTGTCATCAGCAACGACACGGCAATCCTGCGCACCAAAGAAAAACTCGACCGCGCGCTGGCAATGCCGACGCCCATCGCCGAAATCGACGCACCGGCCAAGGCGTTCTCGGACGCGCTGGGCAAGCTGGCGCCGCTGAGCACCGAACTGCAAAACTATTCGGCAGCCAAGACCTTCCTGTCGGACAACGGCGCGCTGGCCCGCGACAAAAGCCCGGCCTATGTCGCCGCGCTGACGGACGTCGCAAAAGCCGAAAACATTTTCTACCGCGGCATCTCGATCAAGGACACCGCGAACACCAAGGAAGCCTTCGAAAAGGCCAAGAAAGACACGGTCGCCTACTACCGCGCCGGCATGGTGTATTACGGCAAGGCCACGATGGACAAGGCCTCGGGCGTGTTCGACGGCCAGGGGCTGGGCGCCGACCAGGAAGCGTTCAAGCAGCAGTTGGACAAGATGAACGAAATGGCGCTGGGCTTTGACAAGAAAACGCGCGAAGCCGACCCCAAGGGTTGCAGCGGCATGATGATGAACGTCAACAGCTTCCTCGCCTCCGGCCGCCAGATTCTTGAGCACACCAACAACGGCCGCTACAAGGAAGACGCCGCCCGCACCGGCGCGTTCAAGATGATGCGCCCGACGATCGAAAACGACGCCAACAGCCTGCGCCAGGATTTCAACAACCTGATTTCAGACTTGAATACCGGGCGCTGCTGATCGCTAGTCCGGGCGCAGGGTCCGCCGTGTTGGGCGATCCGGTCTTGATGGACGCCCAATGCACGCCGAAAAAAATTTCCGCCGCCCTGCATCCAATCGCGTCTCCCGCGTGTAGTACCTGCAACGGCGCACATTCCGTGCGCCGTATCCGCAAATTCCTTTTGCGCAGGAGACCGCTCATGACGACTCGCCCCACCCCCGCCACCGGCCTTTTCACCGCCGCCCTGCTGGCTGCTTGCGGCATACTGCAAGCCCCGGCCATGGCCGCCTCGCAAGACGCCCTGCCCGCCGCCGTCCAAGTGCCCGCCGGCCACAAAGTGGCCTGGGAAACCGTGGGCACCGGCGAAATTACCTACGAATGCCGCGCCAAGGCCGACGCCAAGGATCAAATGGAATGGGTGTTCGCCGGTCCGAAGGCGGTCCTGAAAGACCGCCAAGGCAAGCAGGTCGGCACCTATTACGGCCCGCCCGCCACCTGGGAGGCCGCGGACGGCTCCAAGCTGACCGGCACGCAGGTCGCCGTGGCGCCGGCCGGCGCGGGCAATTTGCCCTATCAACTGGTCAAGGCCAATCCCGCCATGGGCGCCGGCGCCATGACTGGCGTCGCTTACATCCAGCGCACGGCGCTCAAGGGCGGCGTGGCGCCTCAGAAGCCTTGCACCCAGGCCGGCCAACGCAGCCAGGTGTCGTACCAGGCCGACTACATCTTCTGGAAGGCGAACTGACACCAGGCGGGCCAAGGCGGCGGGAGTCCGGTAACATGTGCCCGGACCCGCCGCCGCTGCCGGGGCTTGCCAGCCCGGTCCGTGCCCCTCACCCCCCGCCCCCGCGCGCATGCCAAACCGACCTGTTCCGGATTTCGATTACGAAGCAGCCCTCGAGCAGTGCGCCGCAGGGCGCCGCTCGGCGCTGGAAGCCCTGTACCGCCACGAAGGCCCGCGGCTGCTGGGCGTCGCCCAGCGCATCGTTCGTGACCGCGCCCGCGCTGAAGACATCGTGCACGATGCCTTCGTCAATATCTGGAACCGGGCCGGCAGCTTCGACGCCACCCGCGGCTCGGCGCGTGGCTGGCTTTACAGCGTGGCGCGCAACCTGGCGCTGAACGCCGTGCGAGACGGCCGCCATGAAACCGCCGTCGACGACGACACCGCCGCCGCGCTGGATGCACGCGAAGCGATCGACGCCTGGCACGACACACGCGAGGCCTTCGACTGGCGCGACAGCGCCGGCCGCATCGGCCCCTGCCTGGAACAACTGGAACCCGTGCGCCGCAACTGTGTGCTGCACGCCTACGTGGACGGCCTGTCGCACAGCGAAATCGCCCAGCGCCTGGGCGCGCCGCTGGGCACCGTCAAAGCCTGGATCAAACGCAGCCTGAAAGCGCTGAAGGAATGCCTGGCATGAGCGCCCCGACAGTCCCCCCCGAAAACCTGGACGAACTGGCCGGCGAGTACGTGCTTGGCACCTTGTCCGGCGCGCGCCGTCAGGAAGTCAACGCCCGCCTGCCGCACGATGCGGCCCTGCGCGCCGCCGTCGACCGTTGGGAAGCGCGCCTGCTGCCGCTTACCAGCCTGACCGAGCCGATCGAGCCCTCGCCCGGCCTGTGGCCGCGCATTGCCAAAACGCTGGACCGCCAGCACGCGGCCCGGCAAGCCGGCCAGTCCACGCGTCCAAGCTGGTGGGATAGCCTCTTCTTCTGGCGCGGCGCAGCCGCCAGCGCCCTGGCCGCCGCATTGGTCCTGGCTGGCACGCTCGCGCTACGGCCAGCGCAAACGCCAGGTCCCGTGCAGTACATGGTGGTGTTGGTCGCGCCCCAATCGCAGACGCCAGGCTGGGTGGTGCAGGCCAGCGCGGGTCAGCGCGAGGTGCAACTGGTGCCGATCGCGGCCATGCAGGTGCCGGCCGATCGCGCGCTGGAATTCTGGACCAAGGCGGACGGCTGGGCCGGCCCGGTGTCGCTGGGCCTGATCAAACCCGGCGAGCCGGTGCGCATCCCCCTGGACAAGCTGCCCCCGCTGGAGGCGAACCAGTTGTTTGAACTGACGCTGGAACCGCCCAATGGCTCGCCCACCGGCAAGCCGACCGGTCCGATTCAGTTCATCGGCCGGGCGGTAAAGGTGATGTAGCCAAAGGGTCCTAGTCGATCTTGGCGCCAGAGTGCGCCACGATCGGCGCCCATTTGATCCGGGCCTCCTGGATCCGGCTGCCGAACTCAGCGGGCGTGGACGTAAGCGGCGTGGCGCCAATGTTCAGGATCTTTTCTATCGTTGCCGGCTCCTGCGAGATCTCGGTGATGGCCTTGGAGAGCGTCGCCAACGTCTGCGCCGGCAGGCCTTTGGGCGCGGCCACGCCGAACCACACTTCCACGTCATAGCCCGGCACGCCCGCCTCGGCCATGGTCGGCACGTCCGGCAGCAGCGGCGAGCGCTTGGCGCTGGTCACGGCCAACGCTCGCAGGCTGCCGGCCTTCACGTGCGGCAACGAGCCGGGCAGATTGTCAAACATCAACTGGATCTGATCGGCCAATAGATCCGCCATCGCGGGGCCGCTTCCTTTGTACGGCACATGCGTGAAGGACGTGCCCGTCATCGACTGGAACAACTCACCCGACAGATGGTTGGTCGTACCGTTGCCAGCCGAGCCCATGTTCAGACTGGCCGGCTTGCTCTTGGCGTAGGCCGCAAGTTCTTCCACTGTCTTGGCCTGCACCTTGGGATTGACGACCAGGATGTTGGGCACACTGGCAAATTGCGCGATCGGCGTGAAGTCCTTCTCCGGGTCGAACGGCAGCTTCTTGTAGAGGGAAGGATTGATCCCCAACGTGCCCTCGGTGGCGAACAACAGCGTGTATCCGTCGGCGGGCGCTTTGGCGACCAGGTCCGTGCCAATGTTGCCGCCCGCGCCCGGGCGGTTGTCGGCCACCACTTGCTGGCCAAGCTTCTCCGACAGGCGCGCCGCCAGCACGCGGCCCAGGTTGTCGGTGCTGCCGCCCACGGCGAATGGAATGATCAGCCGAATCGGTTTTGTCGGATAGGCATCCGCAATCGCAGCGGAAGAAAATGCCAGCGCCGAGACGGCGGCAATCGTGATGGCAAGCTTCATGGTGGAACCCCTTGTGTAATAAGAATAGGAAAGCCGTGATCCCGGCTCGGCCTTAGTCCAGCGGCGCCATCGCAAGCACCGCGATCTCTTTCTTCAACGTGGACCTTGCCGCGGCAATCGCCTCGCGCCGGGACGCCGCCAGGGACCGGGAGCCAGCCAGCGCACGGCGCAGGTCTTCAATGCGCTTCGACAATTGCGCAGGCGCGGGGCCGCCATAGGCGGAACGGGCCTGCACGCTCGCCTGCGGATCCAGACAACGTTGAACGGTTGCCGCATCAAGATGGATGTCGCGTCCCGTCTGTTCCGACGCCGCGGCGTTCACCATCTCGACGGTAATTTCATCGGCACACAACTTGGCTTCAATGGCTTGGTACACCACGGCGCCCACCGCATGATGCGCTTCCCGGAACGACAGCCCCGATTCACGCACCAGCGCATCCGCCAGATCGGTCGCCGTGGAAAAGTCGGTCTTCGCTCTGCGCAGCATGGTCTGTTCGACGGGCTCTGCGGCGTCCAGCACCAGCCGGAAAAGCGCCAGGCAGCGAACGCACTCGTCGGCCGATTCCCAGAAGCTGCGCATGCTCTCCCTGTTGCCATCGCCGCTATGCGTGAAGTGCGTGCCCTTCACGGCGGTCATCGACGCGGTGAACAGGGCGATCAGGTGGCTGGTTTTACCTTTCAGATACTCGACCACCACCGGGTTCTTCTTCTGCGGCATGATGCTGGACGTGCCGGCCACACGATCGGGAAAATTGATGAGCCCGAACTCAGGGGTAGCCCACACATAGAAATCCTGCGCGATTCTTCCCCAGGTCAACGAGGCGATGGTCATCGCCGACATCAGCTCCCAGGCAAAATCCCGCGAAGCCACGGCATCCAATGAGTTGTCGACGCAGCGGTCAAAGCCCAGCAGACGCGCGGTCTCTTCGCGCTGGATGGGAAACGTTGTTCCCGCCAGCGCACCAGCGCCCAACGGGCATGCGTCGATATGCGCCAACGCCTGTTCGATGCGGGCCGCATCGCGGGCGATGGCATCGGCCGCGGCGGCCAGGTAGTGGCCATAGGTGATGGGTTGCGCGGATTGCAGATGGGTGTAGCCGGGCATGACCACGCCGGCATACTGCTCGGCGCGGGATATCGCGACCTCTCGCACGGCATTGAGCGCGTCAAGCACGTTCAAGCCGGCGTCGCGCGCTCGCAACCGGTCATGCGTGGCAAGGATGTCATTGCGGCTGCGCGCCACATGCAGGCGGCCGCCCACTTCCGATCCCGCCAGGCCCATGAGGTGGGCTTCATAATTGAAGTACGCATCCTCCCGCTGCGGGTCCAGCGGCACCGCAGCGGCGCCATCGCGCTCCATTCGCTGCAGCGCGCGGGCCAGGCTGATGGCCGGCTCTCGCGGCATCAGGCCCGCGCGCAACAGCATCAGCAGATGCGCTTGATTGATATCCGAGAGGTAATCAAAGCCACTACCGAACTCGCGATTCAACCGCGGCAGATATATGTGGTCGCAGACTTCCTGCGCGGTGGCTTGCTGCAATCTGCGACTGACCTTCGATTCCATGATCTTCCTGCTCCTGTTGCCCGTGCAAGGCGCCCGATCCGATGTATGGCTGGAGTATGAAAATCGACCGACATTACGTCAAATGACAGTATTCGGCTTACGCATGCAGTTTTGATATGCTGCGACTCACATACGGGGGATTCAAGGATGAAGTTCAAACACATCGAGACGTTTCGCGTGGTGATGCTGACGCGTTCCATGACGCTGGCTGCGGGTGAACTCCACACCTCGCAATCCAATATCAGCCGGGTCATCGGGCAACTGGAAGCCGCCACCGGATTTCGATTGTTTGAACGCCGGCCGGGCGGACTGATTCCCACGCCGGAAGCCGAAGCGTTCTACCGGGAAGTGCAACGCGCATTTCTTGGCATGGATGCGTTGGCCGATGCTGCGCGTCTGATTCGGCAAGTGGGCCCCGGCACGCTGCGTATCGGCGCCGTGCCTTCCATCGCCATGAGCGTCATGCCGGAAGTGATGCGCAAGTTCCGGCAGCACTACCCCGACGTGCCGGTCTCGATTCACACGGGCGACTCGCCCACCGTCGCCAAGTGGACCGCAACGCGCTATTGCGACGTGGGCCTGGTCTCGTATCTGGCCGATACGCCCGGGGTCGCCGTCGAACTCTGGGCGGAGGATGAAGGGGTTTGCATCGTACCCAATGGGCATCGATTGGCACGCAAGCGACGGGTAAATGCCGGCGACCTTGATGATGAGCCGTTTGTCTCGCTGACCCAGGGCGACGGCACGCGTGCCGCGATCGATGCCGCATTTGCGCCCGATCGCCGCAAGCTCATCCTGGATACGCCCTACGCGGCCACGATCTGTCGCATGGTGGCGATGGGGCTTGGGGTAAGCGTGGTCAATCCGCTTGTGATGCGGACCTTGAAGATTCCCGGCGTCACCAGCTTGCCGTTTTCGCCGACGATCGTGTTCTCGCGCTATATCCTTGCCGCGCAGCAACAGGCCGAGTCAAGTTTGACGGCGGCATTTCTGGGGTGCCTGCGCGAGGAGTAATGCGAGGAACGCCAATCACGCCAGCTTCTTGCCGTTGCGCGAAGCCGCCGCATCCTTTGCGGCGATCTGCAGCGGCTCCGGCAATGCCTTGAGGCTTTCCCTGAAAAAGCGTCGTTGGCCGGGACCCAACCCTTGGACGATGTGCGCCAGCCGCTCCACCGCCGCAAACACCTCACGACTCAGCCCCTTGCTGTGCGTGCGAAACCACACAAATTCAAGCAGCAGGTTGGCCACCTGATGAGCCCCATAGAAAACCCGGCCCGCATCATTCTCCTCAAGCGTAAACGCCGCGACATTCGACCAGTCTGCGTAGCCCTTGGCGCGCGAGAAGGCGGCTTCAAACGGCTTGACCGCCTCCAGCATTTTTTCTACCGGAAGGGGCGATTGCGATTGAAAGCGCTTTACGTCCCCGCTCCTGTCGTCGCAACCGCCACGCGCGATGCGGAGCACGAATACCGTATTCCAGGCAGAACTGCCGCCCACGCCGAAGCGGTCGCATATCCATTCCGACAGCCCCAGCCAGCGTAGCGACGTTCCTTGTACCGAATGAACGTCCTGGTCGTTGATGACAGCCAGCAATCGCTGCTGCCAGAACAGCCACAACGTCCATCCGATGTTTGCCGCCACATCCTGAGCCGCCTCGACAGAGTCCGCCTCGTAAGCGGCCTGCAGCGCTTCCGACAAGGCGCTAATCGCCTTCTCCGCCTCGTTCATTCTCAAAACTCGATCCGCGCCTTTGTCTTCCAGAGCGCTGCCTTTGTGCAGCAGCGCACGCAGATTCAGATACTCAAATCGTACGCGGGGGTTATAGCGAATGACCGGCGCCAGAAACTGGTCTGCCGCCAGACGGTCCAGCCCGGCATGGGATTGCCGGATATCCCCGCGCGCATAGCTATTCCAGGCTGTGGCAACCGACGCCATCGCCGACAAGGTCGGCATGGATGGACCGACGGCTTCCGACTGGAGAATCTTTCCCAGCCGGTTTAACGCGGCCTCGCTACGCCTTACGTTACCGTGACGACGCCATGCCAGACTCTCTTTCAGTATGGCCAACGCTCGCTGAAAGTCGTCCAGCGCCGTTCGGTCGGCTGCCCGATAACTCGCCGCCCAATTCATACCCGTTGTCGCCATGCCATCTCGCGCCAGCCGCATGGCCTCGGTAAGGTGATTCCAGTAATCCCCCTCCTGGGTCACGTATTGCAGCAGATCTGCGCGCGGGGGCACCTGCCCACTCAGTCCGAGAAAGTTCGCCACGAGGTCCAGGCTTGCCGGCGCCGCACCATGACGGCACAGCACTCTATCTGCCTGCGCTTGCGTCATCCAGAAGGGTCCCTGGCTGCGCCGTGACGCATTGAGCAGCGCAGGCGGCAGGTCAATGGCGCTTCCCCACCCCACCTCCACGCCCCACGCCGCGAAATCCCGAAACGCGCGGGAAACAAACATGCGCAAGTTGGCGTTCCCCGGATATCGGGCCTGCAATGACGACCCGGGCACAGCCCCCTCACCCGTCTGCTGCGCGTACCAGACCCTTAGCAGCAGCCAAACCGACTGATACCGCGCAGGCTTGCCGTCCACAAGCAGTGGACGGTCCAAATCGATTTGGATGTTCTGAGTCATGCCGCCATGTTACAGGCGTTACGGCACCTTGATTGGCGCTCATCAACCCCACGCATATTCTGGCGGCCGCATGCATCCCGCATGACAATCACGGAGATAACATGAATTCGAAATTTCGTCGGTTTGCCAAAGCCGCCTTTCCGCTGCTGATGACGTTGCTCGCGTCCGCCGGCGCGCACGCCGAATTACCGCAGGTCGATATCGGCGCGAGATTCCGGGAGGAACAAGTTGAGGGCACGTTCGTCCTGCTTGACGGACAGACCGGAGCATTTCAGCGCTACGACGAGGCCAGGGCCGATAAGCGGTATCTGCCCGCATCCACCTACAAGATTCCCAACTCGCTTATCGCGCTGGAAACAGGCGTCGCGAAAGGCAAGGACTTCGAAATCGAGTGGGACAGCAAGCGCAACCCTCGCCAGCCATGGTGGCCGGCGGCATGGGCGCAAAACCATACGCTTGAATCGGCGCTACAGAACTCCGCCGTCTGGTATTACCAGGAAATTGCCAGGCGCATCGGCGCCGAACGTATGCAGGCTTATGTCGACCGGTTCAACTACGGAAATCGAGACATTTCTGGTGGCATAGACAAATTCTGGCTAACCGGTGGGCTCAGAATCTCCGCAAACGAACAGGTGGAATTCCTGCGCCGGTTCTATGTCAATCAATTCGGCCTGTCCGAGCGGACGGTGCAGATGACCAAGGACATCCTCGTCCTGGAAGAGACACCTGACTACCGTCTGAGCGGCAAGACGGGTTGGGCCGGACTTGGCGAACCTGGTGCGCAGCAGACGGGATGGCTGGCGGGCTACCTGGAGCGCGAGGATAAGGTTTTCTATTTCGCGCTTAACGTGGACGTCAAGAAAAAACAGGATGCCGCTGCGCGCATGAAGATCGTGCGCGCTGTGTTTGGGGATCTGGGATTGATGGGCACTGCTACACCCAAGTGAACTCCGCAGTCCGACGAATCTGAGAGGTTTGGCGTTTCCAGGTAGGGGCGGCATCGGGCACGGCTTCCCCGTTCTTTCCCCGGAGTTGGCCTCGAGTCCTTCTGGCCGGTTGCGGACGTTGGTCAACGGC
Source organism: Achromobacter mucicolens (assembly GCF_029866465.1). NCBI lineage: Bacteria > Pseudomonadati > Pseudomonadota > Betaproteobacteria > Burkholderiales > Alcaligenaceae > Achromobacter > Achromobacter mucicolens. The sequence continues at coordinate 4,684,624 of NZ_CP123364.1, forward strand.
CGCAACCGGCCAGAAGTGAACGAGCAGGAGTTGCCATCTCATGTGTGTGCGTCCTTCGCCGCGACGCCCATATGCATCACTGGCGCATCTACCTTGCCGCTCGCCACTCCAGGTTCAGCCACCCAAGATAGGCATTCTCAATAGATTCAGCCATTGTCGCCGCACTGAACCTTTCCCGGAGCGCAAAGTTTGCTCGTCCAGCATTGCCAAACCGGTCGCGCAGTCTGCCGTCTACGATCAGCTTACCGATTACCGAACGGAGTATCAGCCGATCAAAAGGAAGCACCACATAACCCGTAACCCCGTTTTCTATAACTTCCGGCAGACAACCAACTGCCGTGGCTACCACCGGTACACCAGACGCACATGCTTCGACAAACGTGGATCCCAACACTTCGCACTCCGGCACCATTGCGTAAATATCAACCGCGTCTAACAGGTCACCACCGCATAAGAAAAAATCGGGAAAGTGGATCCTTCCTGTCAGCCCAATTTCGACCGCACGTCTCCGTAGTTGGTTGAGTCGGGGCTCATGCAGGCCACCAAGCACCAAGTGAACTTGTGGGTGGACCTCCATCAACGGGTACATCGCCTCGACGAGAATTCGAAGCCCTTGCGCATCCTGATCGTCGGCAACGTTTCCAATGACAATCGCATCGCCGGGAATGCCGAGTTCTTCGCGCATCGAAGGCATCGCTGGCCTGGGATACGGAATGTCCAGGCCTGTAGGAATAGTCCGAACACGCTGCTCGAGATGACCGCGTTCGAGGTATCGCTGACGCTGATAAGTGCTTACGGTTATCACATTACCGCTCGCCGCGCCGCGGATTCGCGCCACGTGCTGTCTGTTTTCCCGGTGATGTGTTCTGACCACCAATCGTGATCGCGCTAAACGCGCGACCAGCGCGGCGCGCAGATCATCTTCCACCGAATGAGTGTTGACTACATCAAAGTCTCCTCCACGCAATATGCCGCCGATGCGAAATGGAATGCTTGCAGAAGCGATCAGCCCCTCCACCTCAATGCAGTGCGTTTTAAAGCCGTGATTTTGAGATCGCTGCCCTAGCGCAGATCTTGCCGCGCAAACCACCTCGAGCGTATGTCCACGATCGCGCATGGCGAGCATCTCATTGAGGATACGCAGCTCCTTGCCACCGAAGCCGCTGGACAGGCTAACGTGCAGAACCCTCAGGAGAGACCGTGGATGCCTCCAAGCGGACGCGCGACCAAGAAGCGCGAAGGCACGCTGATACTTCTTTAGCGCTGACACAGGCTCAGCCATTTACTCTGTAGAGCGCATAGCGACGACTTTGATAGATCGGCACCAACCGTTCTCTCACGCTTTCCTCGATTGAGGACTCTTTACCCTTTGGAATTGCTACGAAAGCAGTTTCACCCTTTTCCATGGACAGCTTTTCCAACTCACCCGGCGCAATTAGCTCTGCAGTGCCGCCCGAATAAAAGCGCGCGGAGAATGGGCGGCTATGCACAAAGTAAAGCCTCTGACCTTCACTCATCTGAGATTTCGCGACGGCCACTAATTGCTTCTCTGTCTTGAGCTTTGTGGGCGCCATGAGCGAGACCACCCCGAGACTAATTGCCGCAATCGGCGCTAGTGCACCCGTGACTACCAAGATCCGGACTAGACGCGGCAACGCTTCCGCAGGCGACAGTTCTTTGGCGAGCATTGCAAGAAGCAGCGCAAAAGCTGGCAGACTGGGCAACACGTACGTCCAGAGTATGTTTCCAGAGAAGGTGAAGAAGGTCGGAGCGGCAACGGCCCACAGCGCCAAGTAGCCGACGACCGGCGACCGACACGCCTGACGAGCCCGTGCCCTGCGAGAGGCATTAGCCACTACCCAAACCCCTAGCAGAATCCCGGCCCATCCCCATGGGAACGAAGCCAGTAGCCACTCAATCCAAATGCTGCCAAAGGGTCGCTCGTGCGCAGTACCATACAGATCTCCCTGCCAACCCGCGTCTACGAATCGCAGGAAGTGCTCACCCACTAAAAAGTACTGGACGAATCCGGGGGTCTTTAGCTCAGCGCAGATGTACCAGGGAACAGTCAGAGCGAGCATCACCAACGTGCCTGTTAACCAAGGAAGATTGGTCAGGTGCACCATACGATCTCGGCGAAGCGCAAGCCAAGGAACGAGGACTATCGCCACGAGGACGAGTGCGAGGGGCCCTTTCGACAACAGGCCAATTGCCATGCCCACAAAGAGCCCATAACGCCAGAATGGTGTCGGCGCTGTTGGCGCGATAAGGAACGCCAACATTGAATAGGTTATCCCTAGCGCAAAAAAGGAATCCGTGAGCACAGCGCCGGCCGCGGCGAGCGGTAGCAGCATGGAAGACAGTATGAGCGTGGTCCATCGAGCAGCCTGTCGATCAACCAAGATAGCGGTCGCTCGGTAGAGGATTACTGCGAGCGCAACCATCGCCAGGAATGAAGGGAATCTGACCGCGAATTCGGACCCGCCAAGGATCCTTATCCCCATCGCTTGGCTCCAGAATGAGAGCGGAGGCTTTCCCCAAAAAGGAACTCCAGGTTCGAACCAAGGAGTGATCCAATCTCCGGTTTCCACCATCAGTCTCGCTATCTCAGCATATCTCGGCTCCGAGGTATCGATCAGTGGCATCGCAGCCATTGAAAAAAGCCGAGCAATAGCGATGCCCGCCAGCCCCCAAAAAAACCACTTAGCCTTCAACTGCATTTTTCGTTTGAATCCCGGCGTGATGTGAGGCCATCTGCGTGGCTTTTTCGAGCACATCGCGCACTATGAAGATCGGACGCTGCTTCGTCTCCATGTATCCTTTTCCAACGTATTCGCCCAACAGCCCAATCGTCAGAAGCTGTATTCCACTTAGGAGGGTGATCATGGCTGTTAGTGATGGATAGCCAGGTACGTCGTGACCGAATACGATAGTTTTTAAAATTATCCAGAGGCCAAACGTGCCACCTGTCAACGCGACAACCGCTCCTACGCCAGTGGCCCAGCGCAGCGGAGCAGTTGAGAATGAGGTAATGCCCTCAAGGGCGAGACCGAACAGCGCAAAGTAGTTCCATTTGGTCTTGCCGGCGGCCCTGGGCGCGCGGTCATAATCGATCACTTTGGTCGGGAACCCGATCCAAGCATAGAGACCTTTCATGTAGCGGCACCGCTCCGGCATCTGGAGCAAGGCCTCTACGGCCCTACGACTCATAAGTCTGAAATCGCCGGTGTCTGCGGGAATCCTCGACCGGCTCAAGCGACTCATGATTCGGTAGAACGCATAAGCAGACAAGCGCTTCGCGAAACCCTCACCCTCACGCTTGCGCCTGCGCATCGATACGACATCGAAGCCGTCCTGCCATGCCTTGACCATTTCCGGAATCAGTTCCGGAGGGTCCTGCAGGTCGGCATCCAACATGATCACTGCCTCACCCCGCGCATGCGCCAGGCCAGCGCTCATCGCGGCCTCTTTCCCAAAATTTCTACTCAGGCGCACCACTCGAACTGTGGGATCCCGCTCCATCAGCGCAGTCAAGAGCATTACGCTTTTGTCCGTGCTACCGTCATCCACGAACACGATCTCGTAGGGCAGAGCCAGCTCACCGAGAATCTCTTTCAGCTTCGAGTGACAAATTGGCAAGACATCTTGTTCATTCAAGAACGGAATCACAATCGAGATCTGAATTGCGTTCTCCGCTTTCTTTTCGGCTTCTGCGGGGCCTGGTGGCAATGTAACCATGGGATCTAACCATTCGCTATCGAAGGCTGCCAATTTACGAAAGTGCGCTCGACAATCGTCGAACCTTGTAATTACATTTCCGCAAGCTTGGAGGAGGCCGGCCCCTCCAGGCTCGCGACAGTTCAGGCTCCTAGCCGTTTAGCTCCTCCTCCTCGGCGTCTGCATGATGTACCAAGCGATAGAGCGCGGGCAGAATCAGCAGCGTCAAGATGGTGGAGGAGATGATTCCCCCAATAACCACTGTGGCTAGCGGCCGCTGCACCTCCGCTCCTGTCCCCGTAGCGATAGCCATAGGTACGAATCCAAGCGAAGCCACCAGGGCGGTCATCAGCACGGGACGCAAGCGAGTCAAGGCTCCTTCTCGCACCGCGGTGTACAACGGCTTGCCCTCATCTCTCAAGGAGCGAATAAAGGACAACAGAACCAAACCATTGAGAACTGCCACACCACACAATGCAATGAATCCCACTGCAGCGGTAATTGACAACGGAATTCCCCTGATCCATAGCGCAAGGATTCCACCTGTCAACGCGAAGGGAATACCGGTGAAGACGAGTAGGCCATCCTTAACGTTTCCAAACATCGCGAACAACAAGACGAACACCAGAAGCAGGGCAACGGGGACCACAATCTGCAATCGCTTGGTAGCCGATTCAAGTTGTTCGAAAGTGCCCCCAAATGCTGTCCAGTAACCCGTCGGTACCTTGACCTGTTCAGCGATGGCCGCTTCCGCCTCGCCGACGAATGATCCGAGGTCTCTGCCGCGAACGTTGGCGCTGACCACAATCCTCCGCTTTCCATCCTCGCGGGAGACCTGGTTGGGACCAGGCGCCAAATCAAATGTCGCAACTTCAGATAGTGGTATGTAGGCCGTCTGAACCTGCCCCTCACCTCTCGGCAGCGCAATCGGGAGATTTTTGAGTGCCGTGATGTTCTCGCGGACCTTTTCTGGAAGTCGAACGACGATATCGAATCTGCGGTCGCCCTGGAAGAACGTGCCCGCCTCACGCCCCCCCGCGGCAATCGTCAGAGTGTCCTGGATATCCGACAGGCTAAGGCCATAGCGCGCTGCTTTAGCTCGATCGATCGACACGCTCAGCATGGGAAGACCCGTGGTTTGTTCCACTTTGACTTCCGAGGCGCCAGGAATCTTCTGGAGGACTTCAGCCACCTCAGCCGCAGTCTTGTTCAACACATCGTTGTCATCACCGAATATCTTCACCGCGACATCGCTGCGAACGCCAGAAATCAGTTCGTTGAACCGTAGCTGAATCGGCTGCGAGAACTCGTAGTTGTTCCCCGGAATGTTCTGTGCTTCACGCTGAATCGCCTCACGCAGCTCGGCATGGGACTTCTTCGGGGTCGGCCAGTCCTTTTCGGGCTTAAGCATGATGTAGCCATCGGAGATATTGGGGGGCATAGCGTCCGATGCGATCTCGGCAGTGCCGGTCCGCGCGAACACACGCTCGATCTCGGGGAACTTCTCCTTCAAGCGGGTTTCCAGCTGAACCTGCATGGCGACTGATTGCGTCAGACTTGTGCCCGGAATGCGCAATGCTTGGATTGCCATGTCTCCTTCGTTGAGATTCGGAATAAACTCGCTTCCCAAACGAGTGGCGATAAAACCGCACACGAGCAAGAACCCTAGTGCCCCCCCGAGCATGAGAGGAGTGCGGCGAAGTGCCAGGTCGAGCAGAGGTTCGTAGCGTCGACGTGCCCACGCCATTACCCGAATTTCCTTCTCTGAAACCTTCTTCCCGATGAACATAGCCACAGCCGCCGGCACGAACGTGACCGACAAAATCATGGCGCCAAGCAATGCCATCACCACGGTGAGAGCCATCGGGTGGAACATGCGCCCTTCCACCCCGCTGAGCGCGAATATTGGAAGGTAAACAACCATGATGATCAGCTGACCGTACAGCAGCGGACGTCGCGCCTCGCGAGCGGCCGCGAATACTTCGTGGAAGCGTTCGGAGCGAGTGAGGGGACGACCGTGATGCAGCTGTGCATGACTCAGCCGTCTGACGCAGTTCTCCACAATCACTACCGCCCCGTCGACAATGATCCCGAAATCAAGCGCCCCAAGACTCATCAGGTTTGCGCTGACCTTGTAGGTCACCATTCCCGTAAACGTGAACAGCATGGATAGCGGGATCACCATCGCCGTGATGATCGCAGCACGAATGTTTCCGAGAAAAACGAACAGGATCACGATCACCAAGATCGCGCCTTCAAGAAGATTCTTCTTTACCGTGGCGATAGCTTTGTCTACGAGATTGGTGCGGTCATAGACGGTGATCGCTTCTACCCCGTCGGGCAAATTCTTGTTTATCTCTTCGAGCTTTTTCGACACAGCCTGCGAAACAGCCCGGCTGTTCTCGCCAATCAACATGAAGACGGTACCAAGGACCACCTCCTTGCCATTGTCTGTCGCGGCGCCCGTGCGAAGCTCTTTCCCGATTGAAACATCCGCAACGTCACGAACGCGTATGGCTTGCCCATCTCTCGCGGTCAGGACAATATCCTGAATATCGGCTATCGACCGAACCTGGCCCGGAGCACGAATCAAGTACTGCTCGCCCTTTCTTTCAATATACCCGGCTCCAACATTCGCGTTGTTTCGCTCTAGAGCGGTGATGATGTCGGTGAGCGAGAGTCCATAGGATGCCAAGCGCTCGGTATCTGGCGCTACCTGGTACTCCTTTGCGTAGCCTCCGATTGAATTGACCTCGGTCACGCCTTTGACGTTGCGCAGTTGCGGCTTGATGACCCAATCTTGAATCTCGCGCAGGTCCGTGGCCGTATAGGGGGAACCGTCTGCCTTCTTTGCATCGGGTTTTGCTTCGACGGTCCACAGGAAGATCTCTCCCAATCCGGTAGATATCGGCCCCATAACAGGGGTGACCCCCTCCGGCAGGCTTTCCTTGGCCTCCTGCAGACGCTGATTGACGAGCTGACGAGCGAAGTAGATGTCTGTCCCATCTTCGAAAATCACCGTCGTCTGAGAAAGGCCATAACGAGACAACGAGCGAGTTTGCTGCAGCCCCGGCAGACCAGCCATCACGGTCTCGATCGGATACGTGACGCGCTGCTCCGTCTCCAAAGGAGAGTATCCAGGGGCGCTCGCGTTGATCTGGACCTGGACGTTGGTGATGTCCGGAACCGCGTCAATGGCCAGTCGCGAATAGTTGTACACGCCAACGGCGGCCATTCCGAAAGCGATGAACAAGACAAGCCAACGCTGCTCAATGGCAAAGCGAATTAGACGTTCAAACATGTGGGCTCCGACTCAATGCGCGTGATCTGCCGTTGCCTTGCCCAACTCGGACTTCAGCACGAAAGCATTGGAGCTGACGTAGCGTGTTCCGGCACTGAGGCCTGACACAATCTCCGCACTCTTATCTGTCGTCGCGCCTAACTTGACGGGCTGGGGGAGGAATCCCCCAGGAACTTCGATGAACACCGTAGGTTGTCCGTTTACATCCTGGATGGCGTCGCTCTCCACGGCTACTCCAACATCATTTCGCTCCACCACGACATTGACCGAGACGAACAGCCCAGGCCGCCACGCCATGTTGGGATTCTTCAGCGTCACCCTCGCAGTTGCCGTGCGGGTTTGCTGTCCAAGCAATGCACCTATATAGGACACTGTGCCGACCGCCTCCTCCGAAAAGGCGGTCGAGGTGACCTTTGCATCTTCACCAACCCTGACATCCCGCAGATCTTTGGGCGCGATTACGAATTCTGCCCATACCGTGCTCAGATCCGAGATTGTGAAGATGCTTGACGTGTCGGATAGCGCCTCGCCCAAAGCGATGTGCTTCTCGACGATGACACCATCAAAGGGCGCACGAATCTCAAGAAGATTTAAGTCTTTTGCGGACGGTTCCGCGCCAATTGCCCTGAGCTTCTGAGCCGCATTTTGCACGGCGATATCCGCCTCTTGAAGCGCAGTCTGCGCCTGTTGATAGTCCTGTTGGGCCGACACTTGCTCGCGCCACAACTTCAGCTCTCGAGCGTGCGTGGCGGCAGCCAATGCCCGGCGCTTCGTCGCAGCAAGCCACTCGCTTCTGAGCTCGGAGAGCGATGCACTTGATATGACCGCCAAGAGCTGTCCTTTTTTCACCTCTTGTCCCAGATCGGCCGAGACCTGTTGAACGGTTCCTGCGGCCTTCGGCACGACATGCGCAGTGCGATCTGCATTAAACCGGATCTCCCCGGGGAATCTCGTGCTCGACTCAAGGCTCTGAGCCTTGGCTTCACTTGTGCCAATTCCTGCCGCGGAAATTTGTTCAGGCGTGAGCGCCAGCAACCCCTCCTCTTTGTGCAACTCTGCGCGGATAGGGTCTGGCCTTCCTGGCAAGGAGACGCTAATTTCCACTTCGAAGAAGTGCGGCTCGGCGATAAGCTGATCGCTGACGAATCCTTCAGCGGCGGGGGTGAGCTTAAGCACCTTCTCCTCCCCATTCGGCCTTTTCAGAGTCGCGGTTGCCGTCAGGTCTCGTGCATTCATTGGCTTGCCTGCCTCCGCTATCCAGACCTTTAGCCGCGCCGCCTCGCCTTCCTCAACCAGACCCACCTCGATCGTGTTGTTTCCGTTAGTGGTTACTTCACCCTTATTCGGGCCCACTGCCACTTCGGAATGACTTTCCCCTGCGTGGTCAGATGGCTCGGCGAGACTCGGAGCTGGGATTAAAAATTGGAGGGAAAGCGCGACGGCAATGACGGTGCGACGCCGAACTAGCGTGAGATACGGGCTCATGTTCATCTCTGTTTATTGACCAAGGATGCGATCGATTTCGGCGCGGGCCGAAGCCGCGCGCGACAACGTCGTCAGGTAGGAAATGTTCCCCTGCGACAAAGTCCGCTGCGCGTCTAGGACTTCCAGATAGCCGACCTTGCCCGCCTCAAAGCCCTTACGCGCGGCATCGTATGCTTTCTGCGACGTAGGAATAACGGACTGGCGATAGTCGCTCGCGGAAGACAATGCAAGATCGTACGTAGAGGCGGCGGTCACCAAGTCAGCACTCAGTCGTGCCTCGAGCTCTCGGTAAGTGTCTTGCGCCTTGTACGTTTGCATGGTGGCGGCATAGACATTCCCCTGATTTCTGTCAAAAATCGGCAATGGCAAGGAGACCCCAAGTTGAGCCTTGTTGCGCCCCATTTCATTGTCGCGAGCCAGCCCACCACTTACGGTGATATCGGGATACCGCTTACTCTTCTCGACATTCAATTCGGCCTTGCTCACTTCCAACGCGAGACGTCCGGCAGCCAATCTCGGAGAGGCCAACAGAGCGCCTCGCAGCTCATCCAGCGTTTGACGTGGCGGAAGATCCTCAATCTCCGCACGCACTGTCGCGAATTTCGGAGCTGGCTCGTTCCACAGTAATGACAGTTCCCTGCGGGCAACGGTGAGTTCGTTTTCTGCTTGACGCACTTCAATCTGCGCCTTGGTAAGCTCGATGTCTGCTTTGTTTCTTTCCAAAGGCGCGGCCTTTCCTGAGTCCACCCGCTTTTGGGCCACGCGCAATGCCCCAGCCGCTACCTCGGCCATGTCGCGATTGACGCGCACCGTTTCCTGAGCGATTGCGACTGCAAAAAATCGAGACATGACGGACGTCTTTATCTCCGCTCTCGCAATCTCATAGTCACGGCCGGCCAAATTACTGTTCAGTTGAGCGGCTTCTGTGCGTGCTCGCCGCTTTCCGCCCAACTCAATGGGCATGCTGAGCATTGCTGTGGTCGTCCGCGTCGAACGCTGTTGGTCGTCGATGCTGACGTCGAGGGAAGGATTGGGCAGCAGGCTTGCCTGCTCCACCAGTCCCTTGGACGCCCCGAAATTATTCTTGGCTGCCGACAATTGGGGGTTCAACGAGTACGCGGCCTCCAGGGCCTCGGACAGCGTGAGGACGTTTGCCGACGCAATCGATGCGTCTTCCCGGGTGTACTTTTCTGGCGTAGTCTGTGCCCGAGCCTGCGGGCCGCACAGCGCGGCGACCATCAGGAACAATGGAAGCGACTTGAGGCGCATCATTCAACCTTGCTAGTGTCTGAGGAGATGTTGTTCCCTGAGCCGGGCTATCGCACGTGAGACACAATAGGAACGGCCAAGAGGGATGACCGCCCGTACTGTATCCAAGCGCCTTCGTCAGAATCCGGACCCCCAGATGACAATTTTGTAAGGTTGCCGTGCATTACAGATTCGTAATCTCGGTGAAGGTAGACTGACGGCTAGCCTGCCCTAGAATGCGTGCTTCCATTCAAGTGCAAGACGTGCGCGTTTCTGAACACGCAACGTTAGTGGCCATGCGAGCACAAGCTCGCCCACCAAATCCCGTTTGGCGCCGGCTTCAACACTCAAGGGTGCCAATTACGATTCGAACGGTTGCGGAACATGAAGATTCTGGTCGTTGAAGACGAGCGCAAGCTCGCTGAATACCTAAAGCGTGCACTCTCAGAACACAATTATGTGGTCGACGTTGCATCGGACGGCGTCAGCGGACTGCATCTTGCCCGAGAGACTCAGTACGATCTCATTCTTCTGGACGTAATGCTTCCGGGGATGGATGGTTTTGCCGTCCTGCACGAACTGCGCAAATCCGATCGCGTACCGGTCCTTATGCTCACGGCGCGAGACAAAGTCGAGGATCGAGTCAGGGGGCTGCAGGACGGCGCAGACGATTACTTGGTCAAGCCATTCGCGCTATCTGAATTGCTGGCGCGCGTCCTCGCGTTGGGGCGCCGCAGGGGGCATGTCGTCGCAGAGACCAGCAGACAGAATGTCTTGAAAGTAGGAGATCTCGAACTTGATCTCCTGCGGCGCAAAGCTAGTAGGGCCGGTACGCGCCTCGATTTAACGGCCAAGGAATTTACGCTACTTGCCCTTCTGATGCGAAAGCAGGGGGAGGTCCTGTCTCGCCTGGATCTTGCGGAACAAGTTTGGGACATCAACTTCAATAGCAATACCAATGTGGTGGAGGTTGCTGTACGGCGCCTTCGTGGAAAGGTAGATGACCCTTTTGAAACCAAGATCCTTCATACCGTGCGCGGGATGGGCTACGTGCTCGAACTGAGGGATGAGTAATGGGATTTCGCGAGATCAGTTCTCTGCGCCAATGGCTGTCTCGCTGGCTCGCGCTCCAGACATTTGTCGCACTGGGAGTTGTCTGCCTTGTCGTGTACTGGGCGACGAATATGAATCTATCTCATCGTCAACAGGCACTACTGGACCAAAAACGCGAAGTCATCGAGCACCTTGCCGATGAATTCGCCGCCAAGGGCGACCTACCCGCACTCGAGCATAAACTGAATGATTTTTTTTATGGAAAGTCTGAGTTTTCATTGCGACTTGTCATCAATCAAAGAACCAGCGTGTATGGTGAGCCTGCCGTAGCGGCGAACGACGCAAATCGGATACAGACGATATTTTCGTTGCCTGCCCCCAGCCAGCCAGACAGGAGGATGACGGCTGAGCTGTTTCTGGACACCACACCGGATGTGCGGCTTCGAGTGATGCTGGCGTGGACGTTGTTTTCGTGCGCGGTGATCGGAGCGATAGTGGTTTCCTTTATAGCCAACGTCCTTGTCCGGCGCGCGCTGCTTCCTCTCCACGAAGTGGCGCGCCAGGCCGAGTTGATATCGCCTGATCGCATCGGAGAACGACTGAAGGAAACGGGGTTAGCGCAAGAGATCAAACCGTTGGTCCTGCAGTTCAATGCGCTGCTACAACGGCTAGAGCGGGCCTATATACAAATGGAAGGCTTCAATGCAGACGTCGCACATGAACTACGTACTCCGCTCGCCACGCTAATAGGAGAAACGGAATTCGCGCTGGCAGCAAATCGGTCGCCAGTTGATTTGCGAGACGTGCTTGGGTCAAATCTGGAAGAACTCCAGCGTATGACCGCCATTGTCAACGATATGCTCTTTCTCTCACAGGCTGACCGCGGGGCAAGGGCGCGGGCCGAGCATGTTGAGAGCCTACGCGCGATTACTACGGAAGTTCTTGAATACCACGAGGCCGAAGCACTCGATGCGAGGGTTAACTTAACCGTCTTGGGTGATCAGGCTGGTAATGTGGACCGCTCGCTCTATCAACGTGCGATATCGAATTTGGTTTCGAATGCCATTCGCTATAGCAAGCCAAACTCAAGTGTGACGGTTAGGCTGTGCAGGGCCAGCGACGGGAAGATACACGTCACCGTACACAATTTCGGCGAGCAAATCGAACCGCAACACCTACCGCGCCTCTTTTACCGGTTCTACCGGTCCGACTCTGCTCGTGCGAGCGACGCGAACCATCACGGCCTCGGCTTGGCCATCGTCGCCGCAATTGCACGAATGCATGGCGGCACTCCCTTTGTCAGATCGGACTTGTCCGGCACGACCATCGGCTTCAGCATAGCTGCAGAGTTCGATCCATCCAACTAGAACCAGGCTAGAGATTTTGGCGCTCCTGCATGGTTATGCAGTGGGCGTCAAAGTCGTTTGTAGAGCAGCAACGTGTCGCGCATCATTTGACATCTAGCGAGTCAACTTGGGCAGCGATCCTTCTAAAGAGGTGCTCGCCGGAAATAGCGACAGGGAAATTACAGGTTTCCGCTTTTTTGTTTGCAGATTCGTAATTGACGAGTTCGGGTTCTGACGAAGCCTGGCCGCTACATTAGCTTTACATGTAAAGCGATGCCAGGAGCCGGAAGGCGAGCAGCGTAGTGTTACGTTGACCAGGCTGCAACGGCGAAGCGATCACCGATCCCCCTCGCTTTTTTCAACGTCATTTTGAATGACGTACTCAAACGACAAATGAAAATTTTAGTTATCGAAGATGAGCAAAAACTGGCCGAAATGTTGCGCCGCAGCCTTACGGATAACAGCTATATCGTTGATATCGCAATGGACGGCGTCAGCGGTCTTCAACTTACCTATGAAACGCAATACGACCTGATCATTCTTGACATCGGTCTGCCCGGCTTGGATGGTTTTGAGGTTTTACAACGCATTCGTAAAAACGACAATGTGCCGGTCATGATGTTGACCTCTCGATCAAGTCTTGAGGATAGAGTTCGCGGTTTAGAGCAGGGGGCAGATGATTATTTAGTCAAGCCGTTTGCGCTCTCCGAGCTTCAGGCAAGAGTGCTCGCGCTTAAACGGCGCGGGGCGGCATCCGGCGACACCATATCCGGCGGAAATATTCTTCGCGTAGCGGACCTCGAACTGGACCTTCTTCGCCGACGAGTCGCGCGAGGCACTGCTCGCATAGACCTCACTGCCAAGGAATTTGGGCTGCTGACCTTCCTGATGCGGCGCCAAGGCGAAGTATTGTCGCGCCTCGTCCTTGCGGAACAAGTTTGGGACATAAACTTCAACAGTAATACGAATGTGGTGGAGGTCGCGATCCGCCGCCTTCGCGCCAAGGTCGACGATCCGTTCGAAACAAAATTACTGCACACCGTCAGAGGAATGGGCTATACCATCGAGTATCGCGAGCCCGAATAGGCTTGCCACTGCCGATCTGCCGATAGTGGCCCAACTGGCTATTCACGCAACAAAATGAGGACATAGCGGGTTATGGGCACCCCCCTATGTCCTCCACTCGTTAAATGCGCACTACGTGTCAGAATGCGTGGCGCAAACCGATCACTGCTTCCGTGGCTTTCGCATCATCTTGGAATGCAAAGTTATTGGTATATGTGGCAGCCGCGTACATTGTCGTGCGCTTCGACAGCGTATGGGAGTAACCCAACGCAAACGTGTTGCTGGTCGAGTCACCACCCGTCAGGTCGCTGTTGTTCGGGTCGACTCGTTGCCACGAACCAAACATGCTGCTTGCGCCGCCCAGGGGGACCGATGCTGCAATCACGTAGGAATTCGAACTAAAACCATCGACGAACGTGTTGGACGGCGTACCGCGGAACGTTCCAATCGCGGCGCTCGAGGGGAGCCCCTTGCCAGCGAACCAGCCATCCGTGGCTCGTTCGTACGCTAGCGCCAGCTTGAAGACTTCAAAGTCGTACGAGCCACCCAGCGTGAATGAGCGAGGAGTCGCCGCAGTTTGGGCTGACGATAGTTTGTTCGATGCATTCAATTGCTCATAGGCGAAGAATGCCATGAGCGGACCATTTGCGTAGCTAACGCCAGTCGTAATTGCGCGAGTGTTATCGGCCGTTCGGAAGCCCGTCTGGGCCGCGTTGCGGTCGTCGGCGTTAAACGCATAGCCAGCCGATACGCGGAAGCCGCCCATTGAAGGGCTTTCATACAGCGCCAGGTTGTCATACCGCACAAAATAAGAGGCGCTAAAGCCAAGGCCCCCACCGGTATTGAGCTGCGTGAAGCCCCCACCGAATCCAGAACCGTACATCGAAGCCATAAGACGCGACGCTACGTTGTATTGGCGCCCAAGACGAAACTCACCCCACTGGTCGCTGCCAAGCCCGATGGTAGCTTCACGTCCAAACAAGCGATTGTTTTGGGAAGACGAGCCGTTAGCGGAATCGTAACCAGACTCGAGGCGGAAGGTCGCGTACAAGCCATCACCCAAATCCTCCTTTCCGCGCAAGCCCCACCGCGAGCCGGCGGTTTGGCCAGTGGTCATCGCCACGCGGCTTCCCTTGAAGTCGGACTTTACGCCCGTTTGAGGATCGATATAGGACCCGTCGACCTTGGCGTAGCCAATCCCGGTATCAATAATTCCATACAGCGTGACCGACGTCTCGGCGTACGCAGCCGTGGAAAGTGTTGCCGCAGAAATTGCCAGCAATAGAGATTTCTTCACAAATTGCTCCTTTATCACAGAGGCGGACTGGATGGCCTCGCCGATAGAAGAATTGCGAAGTCCGTTTCGCATTTCTCATTTCGCAGTGTCTATTCGGCAAGTGCCAAGCAAGTGTGGAGAGTGTTCGTCGACAAAAAACCAACGATTCGATTACATATATGTCTGCGTACGGTCATTAATTTCCGCGAATAGCCGCATTTGGACGCAACTCCATGTTTCCTCTCGATTTTGCTGTAGCAAAGAGGAATCCAGACCGGTGAACGTACGCCGCCAATCCTGATGCGGACGCAAAGTTTCCGTTGCACGATCACAACATCCCTGGCGACATCAAAGTAGAAATCTCGCAGATCCCACATTTCCAAATCCGGACAAAAACGTAATTTTGTGGTCGCGGTTTGGATCGGATGGCTTCGATACAATTCCTATACGCGTTAAGTGATGATGATTTATTAAGACCGGCGTTAATGCGTACCGCCGGTAATCAAATGGAGTTGGCGATGAAAATTTCCCTCAAGATGCTTTCGGCCATCGTACTGGTCGCAACCCCCGTGGCGTACGCCGGGGCGCAGACTGCTGTATCGGCGAACTCTGCAGCCTCGACGTACTCTAGCGGAGTTGACCGGGGACTTACTCGAGCGGAAGTACGAGCAGACCTGGCAATGTGGAAACGTGCAGGAGTGGACCGCTTCTGGAATCAAAGCGAAACTCCCGACATTTATAGCCGCGAATATAAAATGGCTTATGCGGAATATGTTCGCCTTCGCAGCGGCGCCGAGTATCAACAAGAGCTGGAACGCCTCAAACGCTAAGGCGATCTCCGCCAGCGGCGAGCGGCCTCCTCCACCGCGAAGGGAAGAGGTCTTTTTTGGTGCACATTCTATTGAAATGTGCACCTTTTTTTTATGAAATGATCAGATCGAGGCCCCGTCGTTTCCGCATCGGATCGGCCTCAGAGCGAGTGGAGAGAATGGACCGTTAAAACGGCGAGGGCGACGCTCGCATACCGCCAATGTGGCCTCGAGCGTCGCATCCAGGGTGCGTTGCCAAACGATTTTCTTCGGTATTTCTGGACAGCGCACAAATTACAGGCGACAGTCCCGCCGCCCTTACGGGCAGAGCCGCACGCACGGCATGGAGGAACGTAGTGTTAGTGCTCTTCGTTAGTGAGACGAGCAAGTTCCTCCTGATATTCCTGACCGTTTCGGAGCTCCAAATAGTTGGCATAGCTCTTACGATAGGATGCGCTGTAGACATTGGGCGTGCGCCTTCCTTTATAGAATTTGTCCATTCCCGCTCGCTTCCACATGGCCAAGTCTGCCCGTACTTCCGCGCGTGTCTTCCCACCCTCGGGCAACGGCGGCGAACTGCTCGTTATCGCGCAGCCAGAAAGTAACACCACCGAAATCGCAATAGCGAGACGAATCCTCATACATAACCTTCGAAGCTGGTTTCGCCAATGCATGGAGGAGCACCCAAACGCGTAGAACCTCCACACGAATGAGCGCTACCTCCTGCCCAAAAGCGGCGGCATTTACGCACCGGTGTTGTAGATTTCGTCTATGCGCGCACGCTCTTCGGGAGTGATTGAATCGCGTTCTTTGGCGACTTGCTCGCGGGTTTTTTCAGTGGGAACCATCCATCCGGGTTTTGCCGCATTGAGGTTCGTGAAGAACCATTCCCGCTTGTTGGATTTTGCGGCAACAAGCTCCTGCCTAACTTGCTCGGAGGTTTTCCCACTTTGGCTGTCGCCGACGTGCACTTCGTAGCCAATCTCAGTGTTGGTATTGTGAACTGTGTCGGCTTGGGCAGGCAAACCCAGGACAGCCAGAGTGATTGCGACGGCGGCGCTAGAAATAGCTACTTTCATATCAGTGATCCTCACGTTGGTTAAGTCGTCGCGCAGATGCGACTGAATTAATAATGTAAGGATCCCGTTTCGACAGTTTGCCGTCATTACCATTACAAATCTGTAATCCTGCGCCACTTGGACTGTTCTGCTTTTAGACTTTCGACTAAACCGGGTCGCGAGAGATTGCCGCGCATCATAGACAACTTAACGCGTACCGGATAGCCCCTGCAGGACCCGCCTCCCACAAAACACCAGATGGGCTTCTATGTCTTGCCTTCTGACTGGGAAAAAGTAAGCGTCGCTGTTCGCGTGAATGGAAGTCGCTTCCAAAGCAAGGAAAAAAAATGAATAGTTTCACCAGAGCGATTAAAGCGCTCTCAGCGGAGATTTATTTTGCTTTAGCATGCGGCGCGCTGCTGGGCACCGGGGCCGCGATTGAACGCTGGTGGCCGTCTATCCCGGGATGGATCCCTCTCGCCATGTACGTTTTTGCGTACGCGTTTGGAGGAATCTTCACCGTGCGAGACGCCGTCAATAGCTGGAAGGAGCGGCGTCTGGAAATCGACAGTTTGATGCTCATTGCCGCCGCTGGTGCTGCAGCGCTCGGCGCATGGGCCGAAGGCGCTCTCCTCCTCTTCTTGTTCAGCCTCGGGCACGCGCTGGAGCATTTCGCGATGGGGCGGGCGAAGCGGGCAATCGAAGCCCTGGGAGAGCTTGCGCCAAAGACGGCTACGGTTCGTCGCAACGGTGAGCTTTTCGAAATTGCGGTCGAAGAAATTGAGGTGGGCGACGAGGTAATCGTCAAGCCGAACACGCGTCTTCCCGCTGACGGCTTTGTCGTCAAGGGAACATCGAGCGTCGATCAAGCACCCATAACGGGCGAGAGCATCCCCGTGGATAAAGCCCCAGTGTTAGACGCTGCCATTGCGCGCAGCCGTCCGGCTGGCATCGAGCCCAGATCTCAAGTGTTCGCCGGCACGATTAACGGGTCAGGTTTGATGGAGGTCGAGGTCACTCGTAAGTCGAGCGACTCCGCCCTTGCTCGCGTTGTAGCGCTGGTCGAGCAGGCTGACGTCAGAAGGTCACCAACCCAGCGGTTCACAGACAGATTCGAGCGAATCTTTGTGCCGACTGTCCTAAGCCTCGCGATCCTATTACTTTTCGCTTGGGTCATTGTTGATGAGCCATTTCGCGATAGCTTCTACCGCGCGATGGCAGTACTCGTCGCAGCCAGCCCTTGTGCACTTGCCATCGCCACCCCTAGCGCAGTGCTTTCAGGTATCGCTCGCGCGGCACGGGGCGGCGTACTCATCAAGGGCGGCGCCCCGCTGGAGGAACTGGGAAGTCTGAAGGCGCTAGCTTTTGACAAGACCGGAACCTTGACCGTAGGGCGCCCTCGAATCACCGACCTCTTGCCCGCACCTGGAGTCTCCGAACAGGAGCTAGTCGCGGTCGCGGTGGCAGTAGAGTCGCTGAGTGATCATCCGCTAGCCGCGGCCATTGTGCGAGATGGCCGCAAAATTCTGGGAACGTATCCGATCCCCGAGGCTTACCAGGTGGAGAATTTAGTTGGCCAGGGGATCACGGCCAAAGTGGGTTCGCAAAGCGTATGGATCGGAAAGGTTGAAATGTTCGGCGCGGCTGGCATTCCTCTGCTCGAAAGCTCGACGACGGCTGCCGCCAACGAGTTGAGAGAGGATGGCCGAACCACAATGGTCGTGCGACTGGGAGACCGAGATCTCGGTGCCATTGGGCTAATGGATACGCCACGGCAGGGAGCTGCCGAAACGATAGAGGACCTGCGACAACTGGGGATTTCCCACATGGTGATGATCTCTGGCGACCATGAGAACGTCGCCCGCGCCATCGCAAACGAAGTGGGCATAGAGGACGCGCGCGGCAATTTAATGCCGGAGGACAAAGTTCAAGTGATTCGCGATCTTAGGGCTAAGGCTCAAATCGCGATGATTGGAGACGGAGTGAACGATGCTCCCGCCATGGCAAATGCGACCGTGGGTATCGCCATGGGCGCCGCCGGATCTGATGTCGCGCTGGAAACGGCCGATGTCGCTTTGATGGCGGATGATCTGCGTCATCTGCCTTTTGCGGTCGGACTGAGCCGCCAGACTCGACGAATCATTCGTCAGAATCTGTATGTCAGTCTCGCTATCGTCGCCGTCTTGGTACCTGCGACGATCATGGGGCTGAGTATGGGTGCCGCAGTTGCCGTCCATGAAGGATCGACGCTGCTCGTCGTGTTTAACGCTTTGAGATTGCTGGCCTACCGAAAGGGCTAGTTGGCGCCGTCACGAGCGCTGCGAATGGCGCCCACCAGGCCGGTACGGGCAATAGACAGAGGACCGTCACGAATACCGGCTCTTTTGCCCGATGGTTGCCCCCGATGGCGATGCGTCCGGCGCCGCCATGGCCGCATGGGCCAAGGACACCAAGCGCACACCAATCAGGCAAGCCCCAGCAGCCTTTCGGTTTCTCTGGCCAACGCAACCAGCCGGGGGCCGATGTCGGCCGCGCGTTCGCGGTAAGGGCCGTCCTGCGTGGGCACGCCGCAATTGAAAACATATAACAACGATTGATACGGCCGCCCCAGCGGCGCTGCAAATCCGTAGGCGTCCGGCCGCCATTCCTGGTTGTTGCCACAGAAACCCTTGCGTTCCAGATCGCGGCGCGCCGCGGCCAGATTGGGAAAATGCGCCGCGTAATGCCTTGGGTCGGCCACGCGCAGCTGGTTCAGCACGACGGCGCGTTCCTCGTCCGGCACCCGTGCAAGCCATGCCTTGCCCGCGGCGCTGGACAGCAGCGGCAGCGACGCGCCGATGTCGGGCCGCGTCTGCAGCGCCTCGTTGGAGCGGGCCGTTTCCACGTACACCATCTGCAAGCGGTCTCGCACAACTAGCGACACCGCGCCGCGCGCGTGGTCGGCAAGCTGCTTCATCAACGGCCGGGCCAGTTGCCGGATCTGCATGCTGGCGAGCAAGGGGTAACTCAACGCCAGCACCGACGCGCCCAGGCGGTAGCGTGCCGGCTCGCCCTCGCGCTGCAGGAACCCCAGTTCCACCAGCGTGTGCGTCAGACGCGCCACCGCGCTGCGCGACAGGCCGGTTTGCTGCGCGAAGTCTTTGTTGGCCAACACGGGCCTGTCGGCACGAAAGCACGTAAGGATGTCGATCCCGCGCGCCAGCGTGGTGGTCAGTTCGCGGTCCGGATCACGCGTCATTGCGCTGCTCCAGCATTTTCTCCACACGCTTGACCAGCGTCACCAGGCGCGGCGCAATGCGGCCGCGCAGGTCGCCGGGCCGCAGCCGCGTCACCGGCACCCCGCAATTGAAGACCAGCGTCTGGCCATCCACGCGCGTGCGCATGGGCACCGCCACGGCATGTACGTCCGAGTGCCAATCCCCCTGTCCCACGCAATACCCGTGTTCGGCGTAATCACGTTGCGCCGCTGCCAGATCCGGCGCGTGGCGCCGCCAGATGGCGGGATCGTGCCGCCGTAACGCCGCCAGCACGGGTTCGGCCTCGCCGGGCGGCGCCTGCGCCAGCCAGGCCCGCCCCATCGCCGAAGGCAGCAGCGGCAGCAAAGCGCCGATGTCCGGTCGGAACGACACGGCATCGTGCCCGCGGCAAGTTTCCACGTAGACCATGCTCAAGCCGTGGTGCATGCCCAGCGACGCGGACCCGCCCGCCGCATCGGCCAGCCGCTTCATCAACGGGCGCGCCAATTGACGCACCTTGATGCTGGCCAGAAGCGGATAGCTGAGTGAGAGCACGGCCGTGCCAAGGCGGTAGCGCCGCAGCCCCGCGTCGTAGCGCAACAGGCCGCGCTGCATCAGCGTCGTCGTCAGGCGGGAAATCGTGGCCTTGGACAGGCCCGTGCGGTCCGAGAGTTCACGGTTGCTGAGCGCGGGCTCGCCATGCCGGAAAGCCTGCAGCACCGACAGGCCGTGCGCCAGCGTGGTGGCGAAGGCGGGGTCGGCATGGTGTTCACCGGGGCGGGCGGTCATGGGCGGGATCCTGGTGCGGCGCGCTCGGGACGCGCACCGCGTATCCGCAGATGATAGAGCAGCCAGCCTGCGCGCCCCCTTTCATGCCGTTCAAGATATCGAAACATTTGTCTCAAATCCGGCGGCCTTTTGCTAGCCTGATTTGAACAAGAC
This sequence comes from Achromobacter mucicolens, assembly GCF_029866465.1. Classification (NCBI taxonomy): domain Bacteria; kingdom Pseudomonadati; phylum Pseudomonadota; class Betaproteobacteria; order Burkholderiales; family Alcaligenaceae; genus Achromobacter; species Achromobacter mucicolens. The sequence goes on from NZ_CP123364.1 coordinate 4,705,160, forward strand.
GCGGCACGCATCAGCGCCCACGATAAAACGGAGACTCGCCATGATCAGGGACCCCGAAGGTTTCCCGCAATTTCTCGATTCACTGCGCCGCTACGTGCGCGATCAGCTCGCGCCCCGCGAGGCCGAGATCGCCCGTTTGGATGAGGTGCCGCAGGATCTGGTCGAGAGCATGGCCGAACAGGGGATGTTCGGCTATTCCATTCCGCAGGAGTATGGCGGAGCGGGCATGACGAGCGAAGAGCTGATCCTGGCCGCGATGGAGCTGTCCCAGTGTTCCGTGGCGCTGCGCGCCCGCGTCGGCACCAACACCGGCATCGGGTCCGAGGCGCTGGTCGCCGACGGCACCCCGGCGCAGAAGGCGCACTACCTGCCGCTGCTGGCGGCGGGCGAACTGACCGGGTGCTTTGCCCTGACGGAGCCGCAGGCAGGCTCCGACGCTACCGCGCTGCGGACCACCGCCGTGCGCGACGGCGACCATTACGTCTTGAACGGCGAGAAGTGCTTCATCACGAACGCGCCACTAGCTGGCCTCTTCACGGTCATGGCGCGCACCGATCCGGACGCGCCCGGCGCCAAGGGCATCACGGCATTCATCGTGGAGCGCGGCACGCCAGGACTGACCACCGGCCAGCCTTACGACAAGATGGGCCAGGCCGGGTCCCCCGTGTCGGCCGTGCATTTCCAGGACTGCCGGGTGCCGGCGGCCAACATCATCGGCGGCCAGGAAGGCCTGGGTTTCAAGACCGCGATGAAGGTGCTGAACAAGCAACGCATCCATCTGGCGGCCCTGTGCATCGGTCCCGCCATCCGCATGCTGGACGACACGCTGCGCTTTGTGGCCGAACGCCAGCAGTTCGGCAAGCCCCTGATGGACTTCCAGCTCATCCAGGCCATGCTGGCGGACTGCCAGACCGAGATCCAGGCCGCCCGCGCGCTGGTGCTGCAAACCGCCCGGGAACGCGACGCGGGCGTGGACGTGACGTTGAACGCCTCGATCTGCAAGTACTTCGCCTCTGAAATGTGCGGCCGCGTGGCCGACCGCTGCGTGCAGATGCACGGCGGCTATGGCTACATCGCCGATTACGGCATCGAGCGCTTCTACCGCGACGTGCGCCTGTTCCGTCTGTACGAGGGCACCAGCCAGATCCATCAATTGACCATCGCCCGCCACACGCTGACCCAGGCGGGCTACACGCCCGGCCGCTAGGGCACCCAGGGACCACGGCCACCAGAAGCCGCCGGCCCGCCAAACCAAAGGAGACTCCCATCATGCTGCACAAGCACCTGCCCAAATGGATCGGCGCGCTGGCCGCCGCCCTCGCCTGCGCGGCGTTGCCGCCGCAAGCCGCGGCTGCCTACCCCGACAAGCCCATCCGCCTGATCGTGCCGTTCGCCCCCGGCGGCTCGACCGACATCCTGGGCCGCCTGCTGGCCGAGGCCCTGCACCCCATCCTGGGTCAGCCCGTCATCGTCGAGAACAAGCCGGGCGCGGGCGGCAACATCGGCGGCGACTTCGTGGCGCGCGCGGCCCCCGACGGCTATACGCTGCTGCTGGCCGCCGCCGGGCCCACCGTCGTCAATCCCAGCCTGTACGCCAACATGCCGTTCAATCCGGCCAAGGATCTGGCGCCCATCACCTGCCTGGAACGCGAGCACAACCTGATGGTGGTGACAAAGTCGATGCCGGTGAAGACGCTGCAGGAGTTCCTGCAGTACGCCCGCGCCAACCCGGGCAAGCTGTCGTTCGGCTCGCCGGGCAATGGCTCACCCGCGCAACTGGCCGGAGAGCTGCTCAAGCAGCAGACAGGCATCCAGGCCGAGCACGTGCCGTACAAGGGCAGCGGTCCCGCCATCACCGACCTCGTGGCCGGGCACATCGATTTCATGATCGACAACATGCCCGCCCTCTTGCCCCAGGTGAAGGCGGGCGGCCTGCGCGCGCTGGCCGTGCCCAGCGACCAGCGCGCCACCGCCGCGCCCGACATTCCCACCTTTGACGAGGCCGGCCAGAAGGGCTTTGTAGTGATGGCCTGGAAAGGCTTGATGGCGCCCGCCGGCACCGACCCGGCGGTGATCGAGCGCCTGCATGCAGCCGTGGTCAAGGCGCTGCAGGATCCGCAATTGCGCGCCCGCTTCCAGGAGCTGGGGGCCGAGCCGCTGGCCAGCACGCCGGCCGAGTTCGCCAAGCAGATCGCCGACGAAACCGCCTGGTGGGCCAAGCTGGTGAAGTCCACAGGCACCCGCATCCAATAGGCCGACGCCAGGAGACCGCCATGCAACCCTGCTTTCGAACGTTGCGCGCGCTTTGCGCCGCCGTCCTGCTGAGCGCGGCGGGCGCCGCCCAGGCGGGCGCCTATCCGGATAAACCGGTGCGGCTGATCGTGCCCTACGCCGCCGGCGGCGGCACCGACACCGCCGCGCGAATGATCGCGCGCAAACTGGCGCCCCTGATCGGGCAGCCGGTGGTGGTTGAAAACAAGCCTGGCGGCGCCACGCAGATCGGGACCGCCTACGTGGCCAGCGCGCAGCCGGACGGCTACACCCTGCTGATGGGCACGGCCAATCTTGCGACCAACAGCGTGCTGTACGCCAAGCTGCCCTACGACGTGAACAAGGACCTGACGCCGGTGATCGGGGCCACGGATGTGCCCGTGTACCTGCTGCTGCCGGCGGCCAGCCCGCTTCGGACGTTGGAAGACATCAAGCGTGCCGCCACCGCGCAGCAGGGCCTGACCTACGCCACCGCCGGCACGGGCAGCATCCCGCATCTGGCAGGCGAGCAGTTCGCGCACGAGACGGGCATTTCGCTGCGCCACATTCCGTACAAGGGGAGCAGCGAGGCCGCCACCGCACTGGTCGGCGGGCAGGTCCAGATGAGCTTTGACAACCTGCCCCCGGTGTATGCGCAGGTCAAGGCGCGGCGGCTGCGGCCCATTGCCATCGCGGCGCAGAAACGCAACCCCGATCTGCCCGACGTGCCCACGCTGGCCGAGCTGGGCGTGCCGCTGTCGGCCTCGTCGTGGTGGGGCGTGATGGCGCCTGCCGACACACCGAAGGACGTGATCGGCCAGCTCAACCGCCAGATCAACGCCGTGCTGGCCGACCCCGAAGTGCGCAGCTATTTCACCGGCCTTGGCATGCAGCCTACCGGCGGCACGCCCGAAGCCTTCGGGCAGCACATCGCCGACGAAACCCGCAGATGGCGCGCCGTCGTCAAGCAGGCGGGCGTCAAGATCGAGGAATAAGCCATGCAGGATACGCAAGATCGCTACGCGGGCGATGCCCTGCCGGACCTGTGCGCACGGGTGCGCCGCTTCGTTGACGAGGTCGCGATACCCGCCGAGTCCCCGGCCATCGCGCGCGACGTGGCCGCACTCGACCGTTGTGTCGCCCAACTGCGCGCACGGGCAAAAGAGGCCGGTCTGTACGCGCCCCAGTTGCCCGTGCAATGGGGCGGACTCGGGCTGGGCTGGCGCGCGCTGGCCGAGGTGCTGGAAGAAGCCGGCCGGAGCTTTCTGGGCCCCGCGGCGCTTAACTGCGCCGCGCCCGACCAGCCCAACATGCTGACGCTGCTACGTCTGGGCAACGCTGCCCAGCAGGAGCGCTTTCTGGCGCCGCTGGTGCGGGGAGAGCAGCGGGCCTGCTTCGCCATGACCGAACCGGCGCCAGGCGCCGGCTCCGACCCGTCCATGCTGCGCACACGGGCCGAGCGGCGCGGTTCGCACTGGGTGCTGAACGGCCACAAGCAGTTCATCAGCGGCGGCGTGGGCGCGGACTTTGCCCTGGTGCTGGCACGCGGCGAGACCGGCGCCACCTTGTTCCTGGTGCCTGCCGACACCCCGGGTTACCGGGTGGTGCGCGACATCGGCATGGTCACGGGCTACCAGATCGGCGGACATGCCGAGATCCTGCTGCAGGACTGCGAGGTGGGCGACGACGCCGTGCTGGGTGAACCGGGCCAGGGCCTGGCCCATGCGCAACTCAGGCTGGAGCCCGCACGCCTTTCCCACTGCATGCGATACATCGGCCGCGCCCGCCGCGCGCTGGAGACGGCGCAGGCCTACGTCGCGCAGCGCGAGTCCTTCGGCGCGCGTCTTGCGGACCTGCAACAGGTGCAGGCGATGATCGCGGATTCGCACATCGACCTGCATGCCAGCCGCCTCATGACGCTGGACTGCGCGGCCCGCATGGACGCGGGCCTGCCGGTAAAGCAGCACAGCGCCATGACCAAGGTTTTCGTGTCCGACGCCGTGAACCGCGTGGCCGACCGCGCCGTGCAAATGATGGGCGCCCTGGGTCTGTCCGACGACACCCCCGTGTCGATGATCTGGCAGGAGATGCGCCCTTTCCGCATCTATGACGGCGCCAACGAACTGCACCGCGCCACGCTGGCGCGCCGGCTGATGGCGCAAGCCTGAGCCTCAATGGAGACAACGATGGACAATCCCCGATTCCAGGCCTGGCGCCTGCACGCCGGCGCGGCGGGCGAGCCGCCGCAGGGCCGCTTCGAGACGCTGACCGCCGACCAGTTGTCCGCGGGCGACACGCTCATCAAGGTGGCGTATGCCGGCCTGAACTACAAGGATGCGCTGGCGCAGGCCGGACGCGGCGGCATCGTGCGCGACTACCCCCGCATCGGCGGCATCGACCTGTCCGGCACGGTGGTGCATTCCGCCGACCCCGCGCTTTCGCCGGGCCAGGAGGTCGTCGTGCACGGCTTCGGCATCGGCGTGGATTGCGACGGCGGCTATGCCGAGTTTGCGCGGGTGCGCCATGACTGGGTGCTGCCGCTGCCCGCGGGCATCGGCCTGCGCGACGCGGCCGTGCTGGGCGCAGCCGGCTACACCGCCGCGCTGTCGCTGCACTGGATGGAACACTGCGGACTGACGCCCGCGCACGGCGACGTGCTGGTCACCGGCGCCACGGGCGGCGTGGCCAGCGTCGCGATCGACATCCTGAGCCAGCGCGGCTACCGCGTCTGCGCCATGACCGGCAAGCCGGACGCCGCGGACTATCTGAGCTCGCTCGGCGCCCACGAAGTGATCGCCCCGCCCGATCTGCCGGCCGGCATCAAGCCGCTGATGAGCGCGCGCTGGGCGGGCGTGATCGACGCCGTGGGCGGCGCGCTGCTGGCCCACGCGCTGGCCAGCGTGAAACCGGACGGCGTTGCCGCTGCCTTCGGCAACGCGGGCGGCGCGGAGCTGCCCACGTCGGTCATCCCCTTCATCCTTCGCGGCATCAAGCTGCTGGGCATCAACGCCAACAGCCCCATGCCGTTGCGGCGCGAGGTCTGGAACAAGCTTGCCGGTGAATACCGCCCCGCGCACCTGGACCTGATCGCGCGCGTCATCGAACCCCGCCAGCTGCCGCAGGCGCTTGCCGCCCTGCTCGAACGCGGCAGCACCGGCCGCAGTGTCGTCCGCTACTCCTGAACGCCGATATCCATGAACCCGTCTGCCCTCCCCTCCCTGTCCCGCCTCTTCGATCCGCAAGGGATTGCCATCGTCGGCGCGTCGGCCACGCCCGGCAAGATCGGCGCGATGCCCGTCAGCCTGCTGCTGCAGCACGGCTATGGCGGCCGCATCGTCCCCGTGAATCCGCGCGCGGACACCATCGCTGGCCTGCGTGCCGTGCCCGGCCTGGACGCGCTCGACGCGGACATCGACCTGGCCATTCTGGCGGTGCCCGCCGCCCACGCCGCGCAGGCACTTGAACGCGCCCGCCCGGGCCAGGTAGGCGCGGCCGTGGTGTTTACCTCCGGCTTTTCCGAAACCGGCGCGCAAGGCGCGGCCGAACAGGACCGGCTGTGCGCCATCGCGCGCGAGCGCGGCATCCGCCTGCTGGGACCGAATTGCCTGGGCTTCATGAATGTGCGGCGCAACGTCTACGCGACGTTCTCGCCCGCGCCCGCCAACGGTGTCGTCGCCGCCGGCGGCATCGGCATGGTGACGCAAAGCGGCGCGTTCGGCGCCTACGCCTACAGCATGGCGCGCGAGCGCGGCCTGGGCCTGTCGCACTGGATCAGCACCGGCAACGAGGCCGACATCGACGTTGCCGACTGCATCGAATGGCTGGCCAACGATACACACACCCGCGTCATCATGGCCTACATGGAAGGCTGCCGAGACGGCGCCAAGCTACGCCACGCGCTGTCCGCGGCGCGCGCTGCCGGCAAGCCCGTGGTCGTGACCAAGATCGGCCGCACCCAGGCCGGCGCGCAGGCCGCGGCCTCGCACACCGCGGCACTTGCCGGCGACGACGCCGTGTACGACGCGCTGTTCCGCCAGTACGGCGCCCTGCGCGCGCGCACCATCGAGGAATTCTTCAACCTGGGCTATGCGCTGGACACCTGGAAGCGCCCGCCGCAAGGCCGCCGCCTGGGCATCTTCACCATTTCCGGCGGCGTGGGCGCGCTGATGGCCGACGACGCCGCCGACAGCGGACTGACGCTGCCCGAACCGGCCGCGGACGCGCAGGCCAGGCTGCTGGAACGCGTGCCGTTTGCCAGCGGCCGCAATCCGGTCGACGTCACCGGCCAGGCCGTCTCCGAACCTGGGCTGCTGCTGGCCACCGCCGACGACATGCTGGCCGATGGCCGCTACGATGCCCTGGCTGTCTTCCTGGCCGCCGCGGGCTCGTCCGAAGCGCTGTGGCCCACCTTCGAAGCCTTCGCGCGGCAGATGCAGGCGCGCCATCCCGACGTGCCGCTTGCAATTAGCGCCCTGTTCCCGCCTGCGCGGCGGCGCGAACTGGAGCGTCTGGGCTGCCTGGTCTTCCCGGATCCCAGCGCCGCCGTCCGCACGATCGCTGCGGTGGCCGCCATGGCATCCCATTCCGGCCGCGGAACGACGCAAGCGGATCCCGCCCCGGACACGGCTAACCGTGCGCCGCTGCGCGAAACCTATACCGAAATCCAGGCCATGGAACTGCTGCGCGACGCCGGCATGCCGGCTTCCCCGAGCACGCTGGCGGTTGATGCCGACGCGGCCGTGCGCGCCGCCGGCGACCTTCGCGCGGCAGGCCAGGACATTCCTGTCGTCCTAAAAGTGGTCTCGCCAGATATCACGCACAAAAGCGACGTGGGCGGCGTCAAGCTCAACATCCGGGGCGAGGACGCGGTGCGACGGGCTTATGCGGACATCATGGCCGCGGTAAGCCAGCATCGCCCCGACGCCCGCGTCGAGGGGGTACTCGTCGCGCCCATGGCGCCCAAGGGCGTGGAATGCATCGCGGGCGTGCATTGCGACCCGGTGTTCGGGCCCGTGGTCATGTTCGGACTGGGCGGCGTTTTCGTCGAGGTGCTGAAAGACGTCAGCTTCCGGCTGGCGCCCTTTGGCCGCGATGAGGCCCTGGACATGATTCGCGAGATTAAGGGATACGCGCTGCTGCAGGGCGCGCGCGGGGCGCCCCCGTGCGATGTCGATGCCCTGGCCGACGCGCTGGCCACCCTATCCCGGTTCGCGCATGCGCGAGCGGGGGATTTCAGCTCGGTCGAGATCAATCCCTTGCTGGCGCTGCCCGAGGGACAGGGCGCGGTGGCGCTGGACGCGGTGGTGATTCGGAAAGGCCAGCCTGCGTGATGTGCTGGGCACTGGGGCCAGTTCCGTCTACTGCTCCTTCAGCCCCAACGATTTCACCAACGGCGCGAACAGTTTCTTTTCGTCCTGCACGCGCGTGGCGTAATCGGCCACGCTCAGCGGGATCGCCTCGGCGCCCGCATCCAGGAAGCGCGCCTTGATATCCGGCCGCGCCAGCACCTTGTTGATCTCGGCGTTCATGCGTTCGACCACATCATCGCGGGTGCCCGCGGCCGCATACACGCCGAACAGGCTGTCCGCGAACACGCCGTCAATGCCGGCCTCGGTAAAGGTCCGGATGTCGGGCGCCACGGCCGCGCGTTGCCGGCTTGCCACTGCCAGCACCTTCAATTTGCCCGCCTGCACCATGGGAAAGACCGTGGCGGGTCCAAACGCGAAGTCGATCTGGCCCGCGGCCAGGTCTTGTATCGCCGGCGCCACGCCGCGATACGGCGCGTGGGTGGCCTGCATGCCAGTGGCCTGCTTGAGCAGCTCGCCGGCCAGATGCGGCGTCGTGCCGTTGCCGGCCGACCCGTAATTCAGGGGCTCGGGCCGCTTGCGCGCGTATTCCACGAACTCTTCGAGCGTATTGACGCCAAGCGAGGACCGGACAAACAGGAACAACTGGCTGTTGGCCAGCAGGGCAACCGGCCGCAAATCCCGCTGCGGGTCGAACGGCATGTTGGCGAACATCAGCGGGTTGACCGATTCGGTCGTCGACGGATTGAGCAGGAAAGTATGGTTGTCGCGGCCATTGCGGACCACTTCGGCCCCCGCCAGGTTGCCGCCCGCACCGCCACGATTCTCCACGATGACGGTCTGCTTCAAGGCCTCGGCCAAGTGCGGCTGCACGGTGCGGGCCAGCACGTCGACCAGCCCGCCGGGCGCCAGCCCCACGACCAGACGAACGGGCTTGGTGGGCCACGCCGCAGACGATGTTTGTGCATGGCTGCCCGTCGTCCAACCCGCCAACGCCAGCATCATCACGGCCAGACAACGTCTACGCAGCAGCATGCAATTCTCCTTAAGGGGGCTCTACCCCGAGATCATGCGCCCGGTGCGTCCCGCGCCGCACCACGGTGAACCGCCCTGATTGCGCATCGCGGCGGCGGCCCCGCATGTGCCGCTCATTCTTCACAAAAGTTTAAGCATAAAGAATCCCTGATAACCCTAGCTTGCCGGCGGCAGGCCAGGCTTCGCTATTCGGTGGTCTGTGACAGTTCGTGCTCCAGGCCGGACTCCAGCTGCCGCGCCACGCGCCCCAGTCCCCGGTTCAGGGGCCATACGATGGAAAGGTCAAGACCGCCTTCCACATCGACGGGTACGACGTTCAGCCCATGTCGACGCGCGTACAGGCCGCTCATGCTATCGAGGATGGCCACGCCCAGGCCCCGCTCCGCGAAGGCGCAGGCGGCCGAGTACTGATTCACCTCGATCACGGGCAGAAAGGGCAACCGCTCCCGCTCGAACTGCCGCGCCGTAAGCGCCCCCACCTGCAAGTGACGACTGAGCGAGATATAGGGGATGTCCGCCAGATCGGACAAGGCGAGTTGACGGCGGTCCGCCAGCGCGTGGCCGGCCGGCATCACGGCCTGCAGGGTCAACCGCGCCAGCGTGCGCTGACCCACGTTCGGCAGCGCGGCCGAGCCGATCACGATGCCGATATCGATACGCTGATCGGCCGCCAGCCCCGCCACGCCCAGCGTCATGTCCGTACGCACGCTGACGCGCACGCCGGGCTCGCGGGCTTGCAACCACGCCATCGCACCGGGCAGGATGCTCGCGCCCACGGCCGCCACCGCCCCCACGTCCAGCCTCGCCTGCGCCCCGCCCCGCATGCTGGCCGCCACCCGTTCGGCGTTGTCCATCGCAGCAAGCGCATGATCGATCTCCGGCAGCAACATGCGGGCCTCGGCGGTCAGCGCCAGCCGGCGTTTCTCGCGGCTGAACAGCGCAAAGCCCAACTTGTCTTCCAGCGACTTCAGCATCGCGCTGGCCGCGGGCTGCGACATCCCGGTGGCCGCAGCCGCCAAGGTGACGGAACCGGTTCGCCCCACCGCTTCAAACAGCGCCATCTCGCGTTTATTCATGCAAACCTCTTTTCTCATACATATTCATGTATGAAATGACTAAATATATATATTTGACTATATCAATCCGCCTGCCGGACACTGGCTCCACATCACAACAGCCGGCGCCGCTTCGATGCGGCGCACGGCAATACCGCGAGGAGACAACGATGCAGACGAGACCTGGCGCTCACCCACGCAGGCTGCTGGCCAGATTGCTTGCACCGCTGCTTGGCAGCGCGTTGCTGGCTTTCGTGGCCCCCGCCCTGTCCGACACCCCGGCCGGGGGCACGATCCGGATCGTCGTCGGCGCCCCGCCGGGTGGCGCGCCCGACACCGTGGCCCGCATCGTGGCGCAGCACATGCAGGTGGGTGGCCGTGCCGTGATGGTCGAAAACAAGAACGGCGCCGCCTCCATGATCGCGGCCGCCTATGTGGCCCGCGCGCGGCCCGATGGCAACACCCTCTTGCTCGCCAGCCAGACGACGGTCGCGGTCGCGCCCACGCTGCAGAACGTGACGACGTTCGACCCCATGAAGGATTTCACGGGCGTGGCGTTGGTGGGCAGCGCGCCGCAGGTGCTGCTGGCCGGGCCGAAGCTGCGCGCCAACTCCGTCCAGGAACTCATCGCGCAGGCCAAGGCCGCGCCGGGCGAGATCGATTTCTGTTCGGGCGGCATCGGCACCTCGCCCTCCATGGCGGCCGTGCTGTTTGCCCAGACCGCGGGAATCGAACTGCACAGCATCCCGTTTGCCGGCGAACAAGCCTGCATCACTGAAATGCTGGCAGGCCGCCTGCCGTTCATGTTCGCCAATGCCTCGACGGCCCTGCCCTACATGAAGGACCAGCGCCTGCGCGCCCTGGCCGTGACGAGCAACGCGCGCGTCAGCTTCGCGCCGCAGTTACCTACAACGGCCGAAGCGGGCCTCAAGGACTACGAGGTCGCGACCTGGCTTGGCCTGCTTGCCCCCGCCGCCACGCCGCCCGACGTCGTCAACGCACTGAACGCGGAAGTGCGCCGCGTGCTGCGCCTGCCGGATGTGCGCGAGAAGCTGCAGGCGCAGGGCTATGCGCTGTCGGACGACAGCCCGGCGGCGTTCACCCGCTACTACCAGGCCGATCGCGACAAATGGGTGCGGCTGATCCAGACCGCCGGCATCAAGCAGAACCCCTGAGCGCCGACGTTTGAATGCGTTTCCCGACCCCGAACCTTTCGAGCATCCCATGAGCCGTACCCAGTCCGCCGCTTCTTCCGACGACCCGCGCACCGTGTTGGGCGTCCATCACAGCCCTGTCGCCGGCACGATTCCGCCCGGCGCCTGCGATTGCCACGTACACATCTTCGGCCCCTTCGACCGCTATCCGCTTGCCGAAAACCGCGTGTTCATGCCGGGCCTCGCCTCGACCGATGATCTGCTGGCGCTGCACGCGGCGCTTGGGGTTGACCGGGCAGTGGTTGTGCAGGCCAGCCCTCAAGGCACCGACAACCGCTGCATGACCGATGCCCTAGCCACCCTGAATGCGGCAGGCCACGCGTCGCGCGGCGTCGCGGTACTGGCGCCCGATATCTCGCGCGAGGGCCTGCGCGCGCTGCATGCGGCAGGCGTAAGAGGCGCGCGCGTCAACCTGCAATCGTTCGGCCAGCAGGATCCGGCCATCGCGCGCGATGCGCTGACGCGCACCGCCGAGCAAGTCGCCGACCTGGGTTGGCATGTGCAGATCTACACCACGCTGCCGGTGGTTGCCGCGCTGGCGCCCGCGCTGCGCGACTGCCCCGTGCCGATCGTGATCGATCACTTCGCATTGGCGAGCGCCGTCGCCGGCACGGGCCAGCCCGGCTTCGATGCGCTGCTGGAGACGGTGGCAACGGGCAATGTGTACGTAAAGCTCTCCGCGCCGTATCGCCTTACGGTCTGGCAGGACGGCCGCCCGCCCATCCAGGCGCGCGAGATCGCACGCGCCCTGATCGATACGCGGCTCGACCGCATGCTGTGGGGCACCGACTGGCCGCATTCGGGAGCATGGCCGGGTGTGGCGCGCACACGGGATCGGAGCGAACCGCTGCATCCCATCGACGACGGCGAACAACTGTCGGCGTTTTGCGCTTGGGTGAGCGAAAAGGAAAAGCAGGCGATCCTGGTGGATAACGCGGCGCGGCTCTATGACTTTTAGCGCGTCGGAATACCGAATGCCCGGTACTCCGGGCCGCGTCACAGCACTACCTATTTCTCTCCGTGATTACGGAACATCCCTTGAAATTGAAACCTGCAGAGTCTTCCAGCAAGTTGAGATAGGGGCTCAGAGGATTTTCGGGAAAGGCTCGCGCATACGTAATCGATATGGGCCCCCAATAGACCTCCCTGCGGGCCTCGCATCTGAACTCTCGAATCGAGATATCACCCGCGTCATCAGCCGTCGCAGCAGTCACCTTCTTGTACATGAATCTTTGGCCGGAAAACGTACTGCTTCCCGGCATCAGCCCCTCGGCTTGAGTGACTCGCCATCTCCAATTGCGAAAAGGCTCGTAGCTGATGCGATAAGGAGACCCATGAACGGATTCACTGCTCGCATTGGATAGGTGGATGTGCATTCGTGCAGGCCAGAATATATTCAGCAGAATGACGGAGAGCACCACTGCGCCCCAACCGAGCCACTTCTTGCCGCCAAGCAACATGATGAGCCAGCCTGCTAGCGCCAACTGGATTCCAAACCAGTTCAGCCACGGCGGAATCTCGTTATCGCTCCACGGCCGGTATGTGACGTTGTAAAAACCAGCCAGATTGGCAACGACGGTGAGCAAAGCGCCGACGACAGCAAGGCGACTTGTCAACCGGACAGTTTTAATACTGGGTGCAAACATCACGATAATTTCATCCTCCGGGTTTGAGCTTCCGTTGCAAGAGTTGCCAGTGCACATCGGAGAACGCCAACTCACATCCGCTAAAGCCAACGCGCCTGCCACATCCGCGATGCGGCGATACGATATAGAGATCGATTGCACATTCGAATCAGACAGGTTCGAAAGTCGTTATCAAGCAGGAGCGCAGGTATCGGCGAGGCTCCAGATTGCTAAGCGGAGCGGCCGGGGTTTCACGCGGGACATGATTCCACCCTGTTTGTCCGCATCCAATCACATCTTTCCGAGGCGTCGCTCTCACCAGGATGCCGAGCCCCTGCTCTCCCCGAAGATGTAACAGCGCACCTCCCCCCCTTGAACCTCCAAACATCATCCCTATAATTAGCACTCGACACCGGTGAGTGCTAACACCTCCCGGGGCAAACCGACCATTCACTTACTTTTAGTTAACAGGAGTTCCTCATGGCCTTGCGTCCCCTGGGCGATCGCGTGATCGTCAAACGCCTCGAAAACGAGCGCAAGACTGCCTCGGGCATCGTCATCCCGGACAGCGCCGCTGAAAAGCCCGACCAGGGTGAAGTCGTGGCCGTCGGCCCCGGCAAGAAGACCGAAGACGGCAAGATCCTGCCGGTTGACCTGAAGGCTGGTGACAAGGTTCTGTTCGGCAAGTACGCCGGCCAGTCCGTGAAGGTTGATGGCGAAGAACTGCTCGTCATCCGCGAGGACGAAATCCTCGCCGTGGTCCAGTAAACCCTGCCTCAAACGAATTTTCGAAGGAAGCTAAGACATGGCTGCCAAGCAAGTATTGTTCGGTGATGACGCCCGTGTGCGCATCGTCCGTGGCGTGAACGTTCTCGCCAACGCTGTCAAGACCACCCTGGGCCCCAAGGGTCGCAACGTCGTGCTGGAGCGCTCGTTCGGCGCCCCGACCGTGACCAAGGACGGTGTGTCCGTCGCCAAGGAAATCGAACTGAAGGACAAGTTCGAAAACATCGGCGCCCAACTCGTCAAGGACGTCGCGTCCAAGACCTCCGACAACGCCGGTGACGGCACCACGACCGCGACCGTGCTGGCCCAGGCCATCGTTCAGGAAGGCCTGAAGTACGTTGCCGCCGGTTTCAACCCCATCGACCTGAAGCGCGGCATCGACAAGGCTGTCGCCGCTGCCGTCGCCGAACTGCAAAAGCAATCCAAGCCGGTCACGACCAGCAAGGAAATCGCCCAAGTCGGTTCCATCTCGGCCAACAGCGATTCCTCCATCGGCCAGATCATCGCTGACGCGATGGACAAGGTTGGCAAGGAAGGCGTCATCACCGTCGAAGACGGCAAGTCGCTGGAAAACGAGCTGGACGTCGTCGAAGGTATGCAATTCGACCGCGGCTACCTGTCGCCCTACTTCATCAACAACCCGGACAAGCAAGTCGCCGTCCTGGAAGACCCGTATGTCCTGATCTTCGACAAGAAGATCAGCAACATCCGCGACCTGCTGCCCGTGCTGGAACAAGTCGCCAAGTCGAGCCGTCCCCTGCTGATCATCGCGGAAGACGTCGAAGGCGAAGCGCTGGCCACCCTGGTTGTGAACAACATCCGTGGCATCCTGAAGACCACCGCCGTCAAGGCGCCTGGCTTCGGCGACCGCCGCAAGGCCATGCTGGAAGACATCGCCATCCTGACGGGCGGCACGGTGATCTCCGAAGAAACCGGCATGTCGCTGGAAAAGGCCACGCTGGCTGAGCTGGGCCAAGCCAAGCGCATCGAAGTGGGCAAGGAAAACACCACGGTCATCGACGGCGCTGGCGACAGCAAGTCCATCGAAGCCCGCGTCAAGCAAGTGCGCGTGCAGATCGAAGAAGCCACGTCCGACTACGACCGTGAAAAGCTGCAAGAACGCGTGGCCAAGCTGGCCGGCGGCGTTGCCGTGATTCGCGTTGGCGCTGCCACCGAAGTCGAAATGAAGGAAAAGAAGGCTCGCGTCGAAGACGCCCTGCACGCCACCCGCGCTGCAGTGGAAGAAGGCGTTGTGGCTGGTGGCGGCGTTGCGCTGCTGCGCGCCAAGCAAGCCATCGCTGACCTGAAGGGCGACACGCCTGACCAGAACGCCGGCATCAAGCTGATCCTGCGCGCTGTGGAAGAGCCCCTGCGCACCATCGTCACGAACGCCGGCGAAGAAGCCAGCGTCGTGGTCAGCAACGTGCTGAACGGCAAGGGCAACTACGGCTACAACGCCGCGACCGGCGAGTACACCGACCTGGTCGAGCAAGGCGTGCTGGATCCCACCAAGGTGACCCGCACCGCCCTGCAAAACGCTGCCTCCGTCGCCAGCCTGCTGCTGACGGCCGAAGCCGCCGTTGTGGAACTGGCTGAAGACAAGCCCGCTGCTCCGGCCATGCCCGGCGGCATGGGCGGCATGGGCGGCATGGACTTCTAAGTCCCGCTCTTCTTGCAAGGCCTCCCCGGCTTCGGCCGGGGAACGCAGTATCCAAAAACCCCCGGTCCTTCGCCCCGGGGGTTTTTCTTTTGTCCGCCCGGATATCTTTGCGTGTTGTTTCAGCGGCGCCGGATTTCCCGGGGTTGGCAAACTTTTGCCAACAATCTGCCCGTATCTGGGGCTTGCATGCGTCCCTACAATGAAGGTTCGCCTCACCGAGAATCCGCCCATGCGACTGCCCCGAACCGTGCTGCGTATCCTGCGCCCCTCCCAGATCAGCGGCCTGCTGGTCGACTCGGCCAAACAGTGGTCCAGTCATCGCGCGTCCAGCAAGGGTGCGGCGCTGGCGCTGTACATGGTGTTTTCGTTGGCGCCGATGCTGCTGCTGGTGATCGCGGTGGCAGGCGCCTTCTTCGGGGAGGAAGCGGTTCGCTCCGAGCTCTTTGCGCAATTGCGCGACCTGATCGGCGATCGCGGGGCCGAGGTGATCCAGACCGTGCTGGCCAGCGCCCACGAATCGGGCGGCGGCTGGATGGCGGCGCTGGTGTCGATCTGCGTGCTGATCTTCAGCGCGACCACGGCCTTTGCCGAGCTGCAGGCCAGCCTGGACGAATTGTGGGACGTGAGGGCCAACCAGAAGAGCGGCCTGCACGGACTGGTGCGCAGCCGTCTGCTGTCGTTCGGCCTGGTGCTGGTGCTGGCGCTGTTCCTGCTGGTGTCGCTGACCGTGAACGCGGCGCTCGCGGCGGCCAGGGGCATCTATGGCTCGCTGTGGGCCAACTCGACGTTCTCGATCGTGGCCGATTGGGCGTCTAATCTTTTTTCGTTTTCGGTGGTGGCGGCGCTATTTGCGGTGATCTTCAAGCTGCTGCCCAGCGCCAAGATCTCGTGGCAGGACGTGATCCCCGGGGCCATCGTGACGGCCGGGCTGTTTTTGCTGGGCAAATGGGGGATCGGGCTGTACCTGAGCCGCGGCGCGGCGGTGTCGGCCTATGGCGCGGCCGGGTCGCTGATCGCGCTGTTGCTGTGGATTTGGTATTCGGCGCAGATCTTCTTCTTTGGCGCGGTCTTCACGCGCCAGTTTGCGCTGCGCTTTGGCAAGGTGGAGCGGCCGCGCACGCCGTCCGCCGAACCGCCGGTTCAATCGCCCGCGCAATCGCCCGCGCAAACGTCCACGCAATCGCCCACGCAGCCGCCCGCCCAATCGCCCGTGCAGACGCCCCCGACCGACGCCTGACCTCCGGGCTTCACGCCTGCCGCGTCTGATGCAAGGGTGGCAGTGCCGCGCCAAGCCGGTCGCTCCAGACCTGCATCTCGTGCCAAAGCGCCGGCGGCACGGGCAAGCCGAGGCGTTGGCGTTCCGCTTCGTGCGTGGCCTCCGGATCGCCAGGCATGCGAGGCTTGCCGGGCGCTTCCGATAGCTCCATCGCCATTCCCGCCACCACGGACGCCAGGGCCGCGCCCCCCGCGAAGCGCGCCGGATCGATGACGATGAAGAAAGCGCCCAGTTCGCGCGGCCGGTCCAAGGCGTCGTACATGGGCGAGATGTGCGGGCCGTGAGGGTTGCCGTTCAGCGGTCCGCACAGCAGCTCGATCATCATTGCCAAGCCATAGCCCTTGTAGCCGTATTCCTCGCCGCCCAGCGGACGCAGGGCGCGCGCGGCCTGCGCATCGGTGGAGTCGTCGCCCCGCCCGTCCAGCGCCACGCCCGGCGGCAGCGCCGCGCCGTCGCGCCGCGCGTTCATGACGCGGTTCCACGGAATGGCGGTTGTCGCCATATCCAGGCAAAGCGGCTGTCCGCCCGCACGCGGGAAGGCGAGCGAAATGGGATTGGTGCCGAAAAAGGGCGCATGGCCGCCGAAGGGTGCGGCGATGGAATCGGAATGCGTGAAGGCGATGCCGATGAGACCCTGCCGGGCGGCCGCGCGGCTGTACAGGCCGATCGCCCCGCAGTGAGACGAATCGCTGACGCCCACCGCCGCCACCCCAGCCTCGCGCGCCAGGTCGATTGCCAGCGCGTTCGCCCGATGGGCCACCACGATGCCCTGCCCCCGGCCGCCATGCACCTGGGCGGCTCCCGGCCCCGTCCGGTCGACGCGGATGTCCGGGCGCGCCAGGATCGAGCCATGCGCCACGCGGTTCAGGTAATGCGGCAGGCGCGCGATGCCGTGCGAATCGATGCCCCACAGGCTGGTCTGCGCCAGGCTTTGCGCCAGACAGCGCGCGTCATCGGCCGGAAAATCCTGCGCCAGCAGGCACGCCGTGCCCCAGCGTTCCCAGTCGGTGGCGGTCACGCGGCGGTCGGCGTTCATGTCCTGTCTCCTAGGTGGCCGCCTGCACGGCATGGATCACACCGTGCTCGCGCAGCGCTTCCAGATGCTTGGTCAGGGCGCCCACGAACTCGGCCGAATTGCCCAGGTCGCCGAACACCGGTTTGAAACGCGCCAGCACCGTCGCGCGCCGCTGCGCCGCCTGCGACGGCATGGCGGCATGCGCGGCCACCTCGGCACGCGCCAACAGGCGGTCAAGGCGCGCGGCAATGGGGTCCTGGATGGGGTAGGCGCTGCCCTGCTCGTCTTCGCCGCGCAGGTAGTTCAGCCATGCGGCAACCGCCAGGCACAGACGATCGATGCCGTGGCCGGCACGCAGCCGGTCGCGGATGGTGTCCAGCAGGCGCTGGGGCAGCTTCTGCGATCCGTCCATGGCGATCTGCGACAGCGGATGCGGCAGCGCCGGGTTGGAGATCCGTTCCAGAAACCGCAGACGGTATTCCACCAGCCCCGTGTCGGGAATGCCGCGCAGGGTCGGGGCGATCTCTTCGCGCATCATGGCGTCGACGAACGCCCGCAGGGCGGGCGTGTTGGCGGCATCGGCCACCGTATGCAGTCCCAGCGTCGCGCCCAGGTAGGCCAGCGCCGAATGCGGCCCGCTGACCATGCGCAGTTTCAGACGCTCGTAGGGCGCCGCATTGCGCACGAAGGTGGCGCCTCCGTACGCGTCCCAGGCAGGGCGGCCGGCGGCGAACCGGTCTTCGATCACCCAGTTCAGATAGGGCTCGCCCAGCACGGGCCAGGCATCCTCGACGCCCAGGCGTTCGGCGATCCGCCGGCGGTCCTGGTCTTCGGTGGCCGGCACGATGCGGTCGACCATGGAATTCGGAAACGTGCAGTGGCGGTCGATCCAGTCGGCCAGGGTCACGTCGACGCGCAGCGCAAAGGCCAGCACCAGGCTGCGCAGCGTGTCGCCGTTGCCGCGCAGGTTGTCGCACGACAACAGCGTGATCGGCGGCAGGTCGCGTTCGCGGCGCAGCGCCAGGCCGTAGACCAGGATGCCGATGGTGCTGCGGGGCCGGATGGGGTTTTCCAGATCGTGCACGATGTCCGGATCGTCCCAGCGCAAATGCCCCGTGGCCGGTTCGTGGCTGTAGCCCTTTTCCGTCACGGTCAGGCTGACGATGCGGGTCTGCGGATACGCGATGCGTTCGAGGACGGCGTTGGGGTCTTCCTCGGCCACCATCACGCGCAGCACGGATCCCACGATACGCAGGTGTTCGCGGTCCTGGCCGTCCGGACCGGCGTCGCGCACGGCCAGCGTGTACAGCCCGTCCTGGGGCGTGAGCGCATCGCGGGTGGCGGGGTGACGCAGCGAGACGCCCAGGATGCCCCAGGTGAGGTCGCCGCTGGCTTGCATGGCCTGATCGGTCACAAACGCCTGATGCGCCCGATGAAAGGCGCCCAGCCCAAGATGGACGATGCCCGGCGTCAGCCGGCTACGGTCGTAGCTGGGCTTTTCAACGTCGGCGGGCAGACGCGGCAATGACTCCGAATTCAAACGTTCAAGCATGGGTGCGCTATGCCTAAAAGGGGAGACGCCAGGGTATAGCATGCCCCGAGCCGTCTTCGCTACATCACCGCGCCCAGTTGCCACGGGACGAATTCATTTTGTCCGTAGCCGTGCGTCTCGCTGCGGGTGCGCCGGCCCGACGCCGTCTGCAGCATGAGCTGGAAAATTCGCTCGCCCATCTGCGCCACGCTTTGCGCGCCGTCGACGACTTCGCCGCAATTGATGTCGATATCGTCGGACTGGTGCTGCCAAAGCGCCGTGTTGGTGGACAGCTTGAGCGACGGCGCGGGCGCGCAGCCATACGCAGACCCGCGGCCGGTCGTAAAGCAGATCAGATTGGCGCCCCCGGCCACCTGCCCGGTGGCCGAGACCGGGTCGTAGCCCGGGGTGTCCATGAAGACCAGCCCGCGCGTATGCACGGGCTCGGCGTACTCGTAGACGTCGGTGAGATTGGTCGTGCCGCTCTTGGCGATGGCGCCCAGCGATTTTTCCAGGATGGTGGTCAGCCCGCCCGCCTTGTTGCCGGCCGAGGGGTTGTTGTCCATCTCGGCATCGTTGCGGGCGCAGTAGTCTTCCCACCAGCGCACCCGCGCCAGCAGCTTGTCCGCCACGGCGGGCGATTGCGCGCGGCGCGTCAGCAGGTGCTCGCCGCCGTAGATTTCCGGCGTCTCGGACAGGATGGCCGTGCCGCCGTGGCGCACCAGCAGGTCCACCGCGGCGCCCAGCGCCGGATTGGCGCTGATGCCGGAATAGCCGTCCGACCCGCCGCATTGCAACCCCACGGTCAGGTGGCTGGCGGGCACGGGCTGGCGCTGGACGCGATTGGCCTGGTCCAGCATGCGCTCGACCAATTCAATGCCGCGCGCCACCGTCTTGCGCGTGCCGCCCGTGTCCTGGATGTTGAAGGTGTGCAGCATGCCGCTTTCGCGCAAATGCTCCTGCTCCATCAGCCCGCCGATCTGGTTGGTCTCGCAGCCCAGCCCCACGACCATCAGCCCGCCAAAGTTGGCATGCCGGGCGTAACCGCCCAGCGTGCGCCGCAGCACGCGCAATGGTTCGCCGTCGCTGCCGGTGGCGCAGCCCGCGCCATGCGTCAGCGCCACGACGCCGTCCACGTTCGGACAGGCTGCCAGGGCCTCGGGCCGGATGTCGCGGCGGAAGTGATCGGCGATGGCGCGCGCCACCGTGGCCGAACAGTTCACGCTGGTCAGGATGCCGATGTAGTTGCGCGTGGCGATGCGGCCGTCGGCGCGCACGATGCCGTCGAACATGGCCGGCGCCCCCACGTAGTCGGTGGGCCGCGCATCTTGCCCCACGGCATAGTCGCGCTCGAAATCCGAGAATTCCAGATTCTGGGTGTGAACGTGCTGGCCGGGCGCAATGTCCTGCCGCGCCACGCCGATGATCTGGTTGTAGCGGCGCACCGGTTCGCCGGCCGCGATGGCGCGCACCGCCACCTTGTGGCCCGGCGGCACCAGCCCCACGATAGTCACCCCCTCGCCTTCCAGCCTCGTGCCGCTGACAAGCTGGCGTCTGGCGATCACCACGTTGTCCGCCGGGTGAATGCGGATGACTGCCGTATTGGTCTGCGACATGAGAACTCCGGAATCCAGGGGGGCCTTGCGGATCAGCCGTCAATCAGGGCGGGATCCCAGGCATGGACGCGCTGGCGCTGTTCGCCCAGGCCCGCGATGCCCAGTTTCATTTCGTCGCCCGCTTTCAGATAAACGGGCGACGGCTTCTGGCCCATGCCCACGCCGGGCGGCGTGCCGGTGCTGATGAGGTCCCCCGGGTACAGCGTCATGAAGCGGCTGACGTACGACACCAGCTGCGCCACGCCGAACACCATCGTGCGGGTGCTGCCATTCTGGTAGCGCTTGCCGTTGACCTCCAGCCACATCTCCAGGTCCTGCGGATTGGGGATCTCGTCGGCCGTCACCAGCCACGGCCCGACAGGGCCAAAGGTATCGCAGCCCTTGCCCTTGTCCCACGTGCCGCCGCGTTCGATCTGGTATTCGCGCTCGGACACGTCGTTCACCACGCAGTAACCGGCCACGTGCTTCATGGCGTCGGCCTCGCTGACATAGCGGGCCTTCTCGCCGATCACCACGCCCAGCTCGACTTCCCAGTCGGTCTTGACCGATTCCTGCGGCAGCACGACCGGATCGTTGCAGCCCACCACGGCCGACGTCGTCTTCATGAAGACGACAGGTTCGGCCGGCACCGGCAGTCCGGACTCGGCGGCATGGTCGGCGTAATTCAGGCCGATGCAGATGAACTTGCCCATGCCGCGCCACGGCGGCGCCACGCGGCCGGGCTGCGCAACAAGCGGCAGCGACGCCGGATCCAGCGCGCGCAACTGCGCCAGCTTGGCGGGCACGAGCGACTCGGCGGTGATGTCGGAAATGACGGACGACAGGTCGCGGACCTGGCCCTCTGCGTCGATCAAGGCGGGCTTTTCCGAGCCCTTGGCGCCATAGCGCATCAGTTTCATAGCGGTTTCCTGGTTGCTGGAAAAGAAGAATTCAATTGGACCAGCCGCCGTCGATCACCTGCGCGGTGCCGGTGGTGAAGGCGGATTCGTCGCTGGCAAGATACACCGCCAGCGCGGCGATCTCTTCGGCGCGGCCGATCCGGCCCATTGGCTGGCGCGCGGTGAAGGCGGCTTCGACCGCCGCGACGGACTGGCCGCTGGCCAGCGCCTGCGCGTCGATGCGCTGGCGCAGGGACGGCGACTCCACCGTGCCGGGGCAGATCGCGTTACAGCGGATGCCCTGCCCCACGTAGTCGGCGGCGACCGCCTTGGTCAGGCCGATGACGGCTGCCTTGGTGGCGCCGTAGGCGCAGCGGTTGGGCGCGCCCTTGATGCTGCCCGCCACGGACGCCATGTTGACGATGGAACCCGCGCCGCGCGCCAGCATGGCCGGCAGGCAGGCACGGATCAGCAGGTACATGGATCGCACGTTCAGGTTGAACGAGAAATCCCAGGCGTCTTCGTCGCAATCCAGGATGGTGCCGGCATGCACGAAGCCCGCGCCATTGAACAGCACGTCGACGCCGCCCGCATCCTGGGCCAACGCGCGCACGGCGCGGGCGTCGGTCACGTCCAGCACGTGGGTGCGGCAGCCGGACAGCGACTCCAGCGCGGCGCCGTTCAGGTCCACGGCCAGCACATCGGCGCCCTGGTGCGCGTAGGCCAGGGCCACGGCGCGGCCAATGCCCTGCCCTGCGGCGGTGACGATGGCGGTCTTGCCTTGCAGTCTTGCTGACATGGGCGTGCGTCCTTATTTGCCGGTCATGCCCATTACGGTGGGCAGCCACAGGGTGATCGAAGGAATGTAGGTGATGGCGATCAGCGCCACGAACAGCGGCACAAGCCACGGCAGGATGGCCATCGTGGTGCGCTCGACCGACAGCTTGGCCACCCGCGCCAGCACGAAGAGCACCATGCCCATTGGCGGATGCAGAAGGCCGATCATCAGATTCAGCGTCATGATGAGCCCGAAGTGGATCGGGTCAATGCCCAGTTTCAGGACGATGGGCAGCAGGATGGGCACGAGGATGGTGATGGCCGCGATGGTGTCGATGAAGCAGCCGACGATCAGGATCAGCACGTTCGCCATCAGCAGGAACACCCACTTGTTCTGCGTCACGCTCAGGATGGCGTCGGTAAGCGCCTGCGCGGCCTGCGTCGTGGTCAGCAGCCAGGCGAACACCGAGGCTGCCGTCACGATGAACAGGACCGACGCGGTGGTCTCGATGGTGTCGAACGACGCCTTGGCCAGCGTGCGCAGCGTCATGGAGCGATAGCGCACCAGTCCCAAAAAGAGCGCCCAGATCACGGCCGCCACCGCAGCTTCCGTGGGCGTGAACCAGCCCAGCGTCATGCCGCCGATCAGGATCACCGGCGCCATCAGCGCCATCACGGCCGAAAAGTTGAACTTCCAGTCCAGCAGCAGCAAGGCCGCGAACGAGATGCCGGTGGCGATGTTGGGCGACACGCCCGCCAGCGTCATCAGCCAGATCGACATCGGAAACGCCAGCACGATCAGCACTTCCAGCCCCGCGCCCCCCAGCCGCTTCCAGTTGAAGGCAACGTCGCCGCCCCAATTGTTGCGGCGCGCGTAGTAGGCCACGGTGAGCATCATCAGGATGGTCAGCACCAGGCCGGGAATCAGGCCTGCCAGGAACAGCGAACCGATCGACACGTTGGCCATCATGCCGTAGATGACGAACGGCAGCGACGGCGGAATGATGGGGCCCAGCGTGGCCGATGCGGCCGTCACCCCGACCGCGAACTCGGTCTGGTAGCCGTGGTCCTTCATGGCCTTGATCTCGATGGTGCCCAGGCCCGCGGCGTCGGCGATGGCGGTGCCGGACATGCCGGCAAACACCACCGAGCCGATGATGTTCACCTGCCCCAGCCCGCCGCGCATCCAGCCCACCAGCGCGACGGCGAAGTTGTAGATGCGGCCCGTGATGCCCGCGATGTTCATCAGGTTGCCGGCCAGGATGAAGAACGGCACGGCCAGCAGCGGAAACGACTCGACGCCCGCAATCATGCGCTGCGCGATCACGACGTCCGGCACGCTGCCGGAAATCAGGATGAACAGCAGGGATGCGCCCGCCATCGAGACCGCCACCGGCAGCCCCATGATCATCAACAGCAGAAAGGTTCCAATCAGGGTGCCCATGTTCGCTCCTGGCAAAGGCACTGCGGATTCGGGAATTCAGTCCAGCGCTTCAGTCCAGCGACTCATAGGCCGCGGGGTTCTCCAGGATGGAGTAGCCCTGCCGCCAGTTCTGCACGGACACCTGCAGAGACCGCAAGAACATCATGACGAAGCCCGCCAGCGCCACCCAGTAGACGTACGCCTTGTTCCAGAACAGCGTCGTCATGGGCTCGTCGCCGACCAGCACGATGTAGCGGTACGTCAGCCACACGGCATAGCCGAAAAACGCGGTGCGCAGGATATCGATCAGCGTGGACAGCACGCGGCCGGCTGGCTTGGGCAGGTAGCGGTACAGGAAGTCCACCTGGATATGGCGGCACGCGCGCACGCACATCGCGGATCCCAAGAACACCACGCCGATCAGGCAATACACCGCCAGCTCCTCGGTCCAGGCGTACGAGTCGTTCAGCACGTAGCGGGAAAAAAACTGCAGGAAGACCAGCAACGCCATCGCCCAGAACATGGCCAGGCAGATCCAGTCTTCCGGCTGGTAGCCGGACAGGCTGACCACGTGATGATCGGCTTCCTCGAAACTCTGGACGATCTCGTCCACCGAGGCGACATGATGCGGACCGGGCGGCTGGTCCGGCGGATTGCTGACGGCCGCCATCGGCGCGGCCTTCGCGTTGGAGTGCATGGAATCTACCCTCGTGCGGGATCGGTATGGCGATCAGATCAGGCGCGGCGGACCGGCGTGGCGGCCCGCCGCGCCGGCGTTCACTTCACCGCCTGGATCTTTTCCCAGTCCGACTTCTCGTAACCGTATTGCTTGAACGGCACCTTCTCCAGCACCGTGTTGCGGAAGTCGTCGATGTTGACCTCGGCCACCGTCAGGCCACGCTGTTTGAAGACGTCGACCATCTTCTTCTCGGACGCGGCCACTTCGGCCGACGCCTTTTCCGCGGCCTGCTGCGCGACCTCGGCGAAGATCTTCTTGTCCTCGTCCGACAGGCTCTTCCAGAGCTTGCCGGAGATCACCGTGTTCAGGTGATCGACGATGTGGCCGGTGAGGATGATGTTCTTCTGCACCTCGTAGAACTTCTTGGCCTCGATGGTGGTCAGCGGGTTTTCCTGGGCCTCGACCGTGCCGTTCTGCAAGGCCAGATAGACCTCGGCAAAGGCAATGGGCGCGGTGTTGGCGCCACAGGCGCGCGGCATGGCCAGATACGCGGCCACGTCCGGCACGCGAATCTTCAGGCCCTTCATCTCGCTGCACTTGGTGAACGGCTTGTTGGACGTCGTCTGGCGCGTGCCGTAGTAGGTGGTCGCGACGATGTGGTTGCCGCTCTTTTCGTCGTAGCCCTGCGTGAGCTCCTTGTAGATGTCGCTCTTGGTGTAGGCGATCAGGTGCTCGGGGTTGCGGAAGGTATAGGGGTAGTACGTGACGCCGATGCGCGGAAAACTCTTGGCCGCGAAGCTGGACCCGGAGATGATCATGTCGACCGTGCCGAGCGTCAGCCCCTGGTTGATGTCGTTTTCCTTGCCCAGTTGCGAGGCCGGATAGACGTCGATGTGATAGCGGCCGTTGGTGCGCTTCTCGATCTCCTGCGCGGCCCACACCGACGAGGTATGGAACGGTTCGGACGTCTCGTAGACGTGCGCCCACTTCAGTTTGGTCTGCGCCAGCGCGGAGCCGCTGACGGCGATCGCGACGGCGGCAAAGAGCACTTTGATGGCGTTGCCTGGCTTCATGTTGTCTCCTCTCTTTGAGGTGGCGGGCTCGGCGGCCTCGCGTCATGTTTTACATATGGAGTTCACCTACTGGAGCTGCACCTACCAACTGCGACTGCGAGTTGCCGCCGGCCTCCCGGGAGGGACCGGCAGCCTGTTGCTATTCAGCGCGCAAGGCTTCCGCCGCACCGGGCCAGCTGGCCATCAGGCGGTCGTACGAGCAGGAAAGATGTTCACGCATGGCGGCCCGCGCGCCCTGTTCGTCACCGGCCGCGATGGCGTCGATGACGCGGCGGTGTTCGGTGATGGCGACGGCCCAGCTGTCGGAGTTTTCGAAGTAATCGCCCAGCTTCACGGAGAGCGGGTTGTGGCGTTCGTCAAAGAGTTCGCCCACGACGCGCACCAGCACGGCGTTGTTGGCCATTTCCGCCACGCGCAGATGGAACAGCCGGTCGCCGCGGATGGGCACGCTGCCGGCCCGCGCCTCGTCTTCCATCGCATCGACGGCTTCGCGCAGGCCTTCCACCAACGCGGGCACGGGATTGAGCGCCGCCTGCGCGGCCAGCTCGCTCTCGATGGTGCGGCGGGCGCGGATGGTTTCAAGCGGGCTTTCGGCGGTCAGGCTGGCGCGCGGCGCGCCGCCCGGGCTCTGCACGTACACGCCCGAACCCATGCGCACTTCCACCCAGCCTTCGACCTCCAGCGCAATCAGCGCTTCCCGCACCGACGGCCGGGACACGCCCAGCTTCAGCGCTAGATCGCGCTCGGGCGGCAGGCGCGCGCCGGCCGGAAATTCGCCAGCCTCGATCAGCAGGCGAAGCTGATCGGCGATCTGGCGATACAGGCGGCGAGGTTCAATGGTCTGAATCGGCATATAGGTAAAGTGGCCTTACCAATTGACCAGAATCCTGCGCCTCCCGACGCTGGGTCACAATTAGGGTTTGCCCATCCGCGTCGGGATGTGCCACGCGGGCAACCCTTATCTGTTAAAAAGCGGCCACCACGGCTTTCATCCGATTCCATGACCCACGATCCGCAACACTCGCCCTTCAAGAGCACCGGCGGCGCGCGCCGTATCCTCAACGCGCTGCGCTATTCCTGGCAGGGCCTGAAGGCGGCCGTCCAATACGAGGCGGCCTTCCGCCAGGAACTGGCGCTGGCCGTGCTGATGATTCCAGCGGCATTCTTTCTGGGCCGCACCACGGTCGAGGTGTTTTTCCTGGTGGGCGTGGTGGTCATGGTGCTGGCGGCAGAACTGCTCAATTCCGCCATCGAAGCGCTTGCCGATGCGTTGTCGGTCGAACGCCACCCCCTCTTGGGGCGGGCCAAGGACCTGGGCAGCGCGGCGGTGATGCTGCTGCTGATATTTGCCGGAACGGTATGGGTGGGCGTGGCCATCAGCCGTTTCGTCATGCACTGATACGGGTTCGCACCGCGACGGGGATGCGACTCTATTTATACTGGGAGCCATGATGCCTCAATCGACGTCAGCACCCTCCAAGCGCATCGTCATCGTCGGCGGTGGCGCAGGCGGCCTTGAACTGGCCGCCAAACTGGGCCGGATCCACGGCCGCCAATACATCACCCTGGTCGACAGCCGCCCTTTTCACATCTGGAAGCCTTCGCTGCATGAAGCGGCGGCGGGCACGCTGGATATTCACCAGGAAGGCCTGTCCTACCTGATGCTGGCCCACATGGACGGCTTCTCGTTCGCCCAGGGCCGGCTTGAAAGCGTCGACCGCGAACGCCGTCTCATCACCGTGGACGCCGTCAATGACGCGCAGGGCCAGGAAGTCCTGCCCCGCCGCGAACTGGCGTACGACACGCTGGTGCTGGCGCTGGGCAGCACCTCCAACTTCTTCAACACGCCGGGCGCGGCCGAGCACGCCGTCACGCTGGACACCACCGAAAACGCCGAGCAATTTCGCCTGACCATGCTCAAGGCCATGGCGCTGGTAGATCAGGCCAAGGTGCGCAATCCGTCCGCGCGGCTGGATCTCGTGATCGTGGGCGGCGGCGCCACCGGCGTCGAGCTGGCGGTGGAACTGACCGAAGCCAGCCACGTCGTCAGCGCCTATGGCCTGCCCAACTTCCGCGCCGACCGCGACCTGGCCATTACGCTGGTCGAAGGCGCCCCGCGCATCCTGTCCGCGCTGCCCGAGAAGATCTCGGTGGCGGCGACCAAGCGCCTGACCGAATTGGGGATCCGCGTCGAGACCTCATGCCGTGTGTCCGAAGTGACGGACAACACGGTGCGCACCGCCGACGGCCGCGAGTTTCCCGCGCAGTTGTGCATGTGGGCCGCCGGCATCAAGGGCCCGGCGCTCTTGGCCGACCTGGGATTGCCGCTGAACAAGCTGGGGCAGATCGAAGTCAACGAGCGGCTCGAAACGCCCGATCCGCACATTCTGGCGCTGGGCGACTGCTGCGCGGCGCCGTGGCGTGACGGCCGCACCGTGCCCGCCCGCGCCCAGGCCGCGCACCAGCAGGCCGATTACCTGACCAAGAAGCTGACCGCCCGGCTGCGCAACAACCCCGAGCCCACCGAGCCCTACGTCTACCAGGACCACGGATCGCTGGTGTCGCTGGGCCAGGACGCCGGGGTGGGCAGCCTGATGGGCAAGCTTGCCGGACGGGGACTGTTCGTAAGCGGTACACTGGCGCGCCTGATGTACATGAGCCTGCACCTGATGCACCACCGCGCGGTGCTGGGCGCCTCGCGTACCGTCTCCCTCGCCCTGGCTCGCCTGCTCATGCGGCGCACGCGCCCGCGGGTCAAACTGCACTGAATCCCATGAATTTCCTGCAAAAACTCGAACACGCCTGGACCACCAGCAACTCGCTCCTGCAAGTCGGGCTGGATCCCGACCCGCAGCGCTTCCCGCGCGAATTGCAGGACAAGCCGGACGCCATCTTCCAGTTCTGCCGCGACATCGTCGACGCCACCGCGCCGTACGCCTGCAGCTTCAAGCCGCAGATCGCGTACTTCGCCGCGCACCGCGCCGAAGACCAGCTGGAAGCGCTGTGCCAGCACATCCGCGACAACCACCCCGACCTGCCCATCGTGCTGGACGCCAAGCGCGGCGACATCGGCTCGACCGCCGAAAACTACGCCCGCGAAGCCTACGAGCGCTACCAGGCCCACGCCCTCACCGTCAGCCCCTACATGGGACTGGACTCGGTCGAGCCCTACCTGGCGTGGCGCGACCGCGGCGTGATCGTGCTGTGCCGCACCTCCAACCCCGGCGGCTCGGACCTGCAATTCCTGAAGATGGACAACGGCGAGCCGCTGTACCTGCACGTGGCAGGGCTGGTGGCTGACAAATGGAATGCCAATGGCCAGTGCGGCCTGGTGGTGGGCGCCACGTTCCCCAACGAACTGGCCGCGGTGCGCCAGCGCATCGGCGACGCCCTGCCCCTGCTGGTGCCGGGCATCGGCGCCCAGGGCGGCGACATCACCGCCACGGTCAACGCCGGCGCCAACGCGGCGCGCAACGGCATGATGATCAACTCGTCGCGCGCCATTATCTACGCCAGCGGCGGCGACGACTGGCGCCAAGCCGCCGCCGAGGCCGCCAAGGGCCTGCGCGACGCGATCAACGCGGTGCGCTGACGCCACATTGCGCAAAAGCCGCTGCACCATGTGCGAATGCACGGTGCAGCGGCTTTTTTCATTTCAACGCCCGCCAGTTCAGCGCGGGCGTTTCGCGTCGGGATTCATCGCCGGTTGATCGGCGCCCCCGCGAATTCCAGCACGGCCCGCAGCGCGAACTCCACCGCCGCCTGCCGCACCTGCCCCCGGTCGCCCTGGAACACATGCGTCACCGCGCGGCTGCTGATGCCGTCGCCCACCCGCATGGCAAAGCCAAAGCACACCATGCCCACCGGCTTGCCGGGCGTGGCGCCGCCCGGTCCGGCGATGCCGGTGGTCGACATGGCCACGTGCGCATTGGGCACGGCAAGCAGCACCCCGTTTGCCATTTCCAGCGCCACGGGCTCGCTGACTGCGCCAAAGTGATGCAGCGTTTCGGGCGACACCTCCAGCTCGGTAACCTTGGCGTCGTTGCTGTAAGTGACGAAGCCGCGCTCGAACCATTCGCTGGAACCGGCCACCGCGGTGACGGCGCCTGCCAGCAGGCCGCCCGTGCAGGATTCGGCGGTGCCAAGCATCCACCCCTGCTGGCGCAGCACATCGCCCAGCCGCTCGGACAGGCCGAGGATCGTCGCTTCCGACAACTGCGCGGCCGTCATGTTGGTCCGCGCGCCTTCATGCTGATCGTTCATCCCAAGACTCCTGTGCGGGCCACCAGCGCCATTACCAGCAAGGCATAGCCGGCAGCCACGATATCGTCCCACATGACTCCGAAACCGCCCTTGATATGGGCGTCGAAGAACTTGATGGGTGGCGGCTTGACGATGTCGAACGTGCGGAACAGCACGAACGCCAGCGCCTGCGCGACCCAGCCGGCCGGCGTAAGCCACAGCACCAGCCAGAACGCCACCATCTCGTCCCAGACCATTCCGACATGATCCGGCTGCTGGAGTTCTCGGCCGACGCGATGGCAGGCCCAGCATCCGTACAGAAATGCCACCGCCAGGAACACGCCAATGGCCAGGTCCGACGCCGCAGGCGCCGCCGCCACCCAGATGGCCCAAGCAAGCAGCGTGCCCCACGTGCCCGAGGCCGGACGGATCAGTCCGCTGCCAAAGCCAAACGCAATCAGCCGGCCCGGATCGCGGCAGACCCAGGAGAGCGCCGGATACGCGGCGCGGCGGCGGTCGCGCATGGAGGTGGAGTGCTTATCAGCGGAAGACATGGGGGGAAGGGCCTGCAAAAAGGAAGCCGCGGATCAGTCCGCGGGGAAGTGATCGAAGCCGGCGGGCAGCTCGGCAAGCGGCTGGCCGTGCGAGTCGAGAACGGCGATTCCCGGCTGCGGCAGGATCTCTCCCACCCGGGTCACGCGGGCGCCGGCCCTGCGGGCTGCCGCCAGCACAGCGTCGCGCCGGGACGGCGGCGCGGTGAAACACAGTTGATAGACATCACCCCCGCCCAGCAGCGCGCGTTGCTGCGGCGCCGCGTCCAGGCCCGCCAGCGCGGGCGCCATCGGCAGGTCCGCGAACCGCAGGCAGGCGCCGACGCGGCTGGCGGCCAGGATGTGGCCCAGGTCCTGCACCAGGCCGTCGGAAAGATCGATGGCTGCATTCGCGATGCCGCGCAGCGCCGTGCCCAGCCCCACTTGCGGCTCGGGCCATTCCAACGCGCCGCGCGTGGCGGCCAGCAGCGCGGCATTAGCCGGATATTGCCCGTCGAGCAGCCGGTAGGCCACGTCGGCTGCCCCCAGTTCACCGGACACCCAGATGTCGTCGCCGCTTCGCGCGCCATCGCGGCGCAGCGCCTGGCCGGGGGGCACCGAGCCAAAAACGGTCACGCTGATCGCCAGGTCGTGCGCGCTGCGCGTGGTGTCGCCGCCGACTAGCGGGCAGCCGTGCGCTGCGGCCAGCGCGTGAAACCCTTCGGCAAACGCCGCCAGCCAAGGCTCGTCCAGGCGCGGCAACGCCAACCCGAGCACGCAGCCGATCGGGCGCGCGCCCATGGCCGCGAGGTCGGACAGGTTCACCGCCAGCGCCTTGTGGCCCAGCGATTTCGGGTCTACGTCGGGAAAGAAATGCCGGCCTTCCAGCAGCAGATCCGTGCTGGTGGCCACCTGTTCACCGGGAGGAACAGGAAAGAGCGCGCAGTCGTCGCCAACGCCCAAGAGGCCGTCAGGCGCGGCACGCGTGAAATAGCGCGCAATCAGATCAAATTCGGACGCCACCGCGCCTCCACTATGCGGCGCCCGATGGTCGCCATTGTCTGCATGGCCGCCGTGCGGCTCAGATCGGGGCCGCGCGGATCCGGGCTCCGCCGGTCCGCAGCGGCGCCCCCCGGGGGGAAGCGCAAAGCGCTGCGGGGGGGGGCTCGCTATCGCCGTTGCTGCGCCGCGGCCTGGACCTCGTGCGCGCGGACATCGGCAGCCAGCTTGTCGAGCACGCCGTTGACGAACTTGAAGCCATCGGTGCCGCCGAACGACTTGGCCAGTTCCACGGCTTCGTTGATGGCGACCTTGTACGGCACTTCGACGTGATGGATCAGCTCGAAGCTGCCGATCAGCAGGATGCCGTGCTCAACGGGCGACAACTCGGCCAGCGGACGGTCGACGTAAGGCGTGAAGCGTTCGCGCAGCGCGGGCGCTTCGCGCAGCACGCCGTGCAGCAAGGTCTTGAACCACTGCGCATCGGCCTCGGAAAAGTCCTCGGTGTCGCGCAGATGGGCGTCGATCTCGCCGGCGTCCTGCGTGCCTTCGCCGCCGCGCAGCAGCCACGCGTACACGCCCTGCAGCGCGAATTCGCGCGCACGGCGGCGCGCGCTGCGCGCATTGGCGCGGGCCTGCGCCGCGCTATCAGCGCTGGTCGTCGTCTTCTTCGTCGTCAAAATCTTCGTCCTCGTCGTCTTCGTCTTCGTCTTCTTCCTCGGGTTCCAGCGCTGCCACCAGGTTGGCCATTTCGACGGCCACCTGGGCGCAATCGCGACCCTTGCCGGCGGCGCGGGCTTGCGCCTGCTCGTCGGTGTCGACGGTCAGCACGCCGTTCGCGACGGGGATGCCGGTTTCGAGGGAGATGCGGGTGATTGCCGTGGCCATTTCATTGCTGACCACTTCAAAGTGATAGGTTTCGCCGCGGATGACCGCGCCCAGCGCGATCAGGGCGTCGAATTCAAACGTTTCGGCCATGTGGGACAGGGCCACGCCCAGTTCCAGCGCGCCGGGCACGGTGGCGACCATCACGTCGCGCTCGTCCACGCCCAGTTCGGCCAGTTCCTTCAGGCACGCTTCGAGTTCGGCCTGGCCGACTTCTTCGTTGAAGCGGGCGCGTACGATGCCGATGTGCAGCCCTTCGCCGTTCAGGTCGGGGGTAAGGATGTAAGGGTTCATGTGTCGGCCTTCAGTGTGTTGCGGGAGTGTTCTGCGGGTCGCAATCGTAACCCGTAATGGTGAGCGAGAAGCCCGCCATGCTGGGCATCTTGCGCGGCCGGGCCAGGAGCCTCATTTGACCCACGTTCAGGTCGCGCAGAATCTGGGCGCCGATCCCGTAAGTGCGCAGGCCGAAGCGGTCGGCGTTGGCGGAATTGGCCTGGGCCTTCGGGTCGTTCCAGCCTGCAATCTGGCCAAACAGGTGTTCCGTGGAAGACTGGCAGTTCATCAGCACCAGCACGCCGGCCGGGGCGGCGGCGATGGCCTCGAGCGCCTGGGCCACGCCCCAGCTATGCGGACTTGCGCCGGTATCCAGCACATCCAGCACGGACGCGGGCTCGTGCACGCGCACCAGCGTCTCGGCGTCGGGAGTCACATTACCATGCACCAGCGCCAAGTGGGCGGAGCCGGTGGCGGCGTCTTTGTAGGCCACGGCCTCGAACGTGCCCCAGGCCGTTTGCATGGTGCGCTTGCCCACGCGCTTGACGATGGACTCGTGCTCGCTGCGGTACTGAATCAGATCGGCGATGGTGCCGATCTTCAGGCCGTGCTGGCGCGCGAATTCGACCAGGTCCGGCAGGCGGGCCATGGTGCCGTCGGGTTTGAGGATTTCGCAGATCACGGCGGCGGGCGTCAGGCCCGCCATGGCGGTCAGGTCGCAGCCGGCCTCGGTATGGCCAGCGCGCACCAGCACGCCGCCGGGCACGGCGCGCACCGGGAAGATGTGGCCCGGCTGGACCAGATCGGCCGGCTTGGCGTCGCGCGCCACCGCCACCTGGATGGTGCGGGCGCGGTCGGCGGCCGAGATGCCGGTCTCGACGCCCACGGCGGCTTCGATCGATTGCGTGAAATTGGTGCCGTAACGCGTGCCGTTGCGGGCGGCCATCATGGGCAGCTCGAGCTGGCGGCAGCGTTCTTCGGTCAGAGTCAGGCACACCAGGCCGCGGCCGTGGGTGACCATGAAGTTGATGGCTTCGGGCGTGACGAATTCGGCGGCCATGACGAGGTCGCCCTCGTTTTCGCGGTCTTCTTCGTCAACCAAAATGACGATGCGGCCGGCGCGCAGCTCGGCGATGATCTCGGCAACCGAAGCGATGCCGAAGGATTCCGGCTCGGAGCCGGGCAGGGAGGACAACTGGACGGACATGGCGTGACGCGTAAACCAGGCGGGAAAGCCCGAATTTTACCGCCCCTGCGGGCCGAACCCCTATTCGTGTCTGGAGGGCCCGTCCGGATGGGGCCGTCCGGTTAAACTTTCGCCCGGAGATCCCCCCAGAAAAACGAAGGAAAAACCTCATGCAAGCCCTTGCGGCCATGCCTTTGAACGTCGCGGCAGCCGTCCGCGTCGTCCTGACCGACATCGACGACACGCTGACCACTGAAGGCCGCCTGCCGGCCGACGCGTACGCCGCGCTTGAACGCCTGGAACAGGCCGGCATCCAGGTCGTGCCCATCACCGGCCGTCCGGCCGGCTGGTGCGACCACATCGCGCGCATGTGGCCCGTGCGCGCCGTGGTCGGCGAGAACGGCGCGTTCTACTACGCCTACGACCGCAAGGCCCGCCGCATGACCACGCATTACTGGACCGACGCCGCTTCGCGCCAGGAAAGCCGCAAGCGGCTGGACGCCATCCGCGACCGCGTCCTGGCCGAGGTGCACGGCAGCGCCGTCGCCAGCGACCAGGACTATCGCGTGGCCGACCTGGCCATCGATTTCTGCGAAGACGTGCCCGCCCTGCCCGACGCCGCCATCAGCCGCATCGTCCAGATCTTCCAGGACGCGGGCGCGCAGGCCAAGGTCAGCTCCATCCACGTCAATGGCTGGTTCGGCGACTACGACAAGCTCACGATGACACGCACCATGTTCCAGCGCGAGTTCGGCCAGGACGTGGCGGGCGCGCTGGACAGCACACTGTTCATTGGCGATTCGCCCAACGACGAGCCGATGTTCGCCTACTTCCCGATCTCGGTCGGCGTGGCCAACATCCAGGCCCAGTTGCATCGCCTGACGCACCGCCCCGCTTTCGTGGCCGCCTTCCATGGCGGCGGCGGTTTCGTCGAAATGGCCGACCGGCTGCTCGCCGCGCGCCAGCCCTCCCAAGTCCAGCCGGCCTGAGGTCAGCACACCGTGGCAACTTCCAAGACCGCGGCGCCCGCCAATGACGGCCGCCGCAGCATCCAGTCCATCGAAGTGGGCGTGCCGCTGCTGGCCGCCCTGGTCGACGCCGGCAAGCCCCTGACCTTGCGCGATCTCGCGGCGGGCGCGGGCATGACCTCCGCCAAGGCCCATCCTTATCTCGTCAGCTTCATCCGCGTGGGACTGGTGCAGCAAGACGCCACCACCGGCCAGTACGAATTGGGCCCCTTCGCCCTGCAGATGGGGCTGGTCAGTCTGCAGCGTCTGGACCCCGTGCGGGTGGCCATGCCCGAGATCGCCAAGCTGCAATCCGAGATCGGCCACACGCTGGGCATCGCGGTGCTGGGCTCGCACGGCCCCACCATGATCCACATGACCGAAGCCAGCTACCCGGTTCACGTGAACATGCGCAAAGGCACGGTGATGTCCATGCTGCACACCGCCACGGGGCTTGTGTTCGCGGCCTGGCTGCCCCCGAAGGTCAGCGAACACTACATCGCGCGCGAGGAAGGCGACACCGCCGTCATCGCCAGCGTGCCGCCCCCGCGCAAGGCCTCGCGCGCCAACATCGACGCGCAATTGGCGGACATCCGCGTGCACGGCATGGCCCGCGCGCTGGGCAATCCGCTGCCGGGCGTGGACGCGCTGTCCGTGCCGGTCTTCGACAACACGGGCAGCATCGTGCTGGCGCTGACCAGCCTGGGCCCCACGGGCCTGTTCGACGTGTCGTGGGACGGCGCGATCGCGCGGCCGTTGCTGGCCTGCGCGCAGGAAATCTCCCGCAAATTGGGCTTCCGCGGCTGAGCGCGCTTTCGCGCAAAAACGAAAACAAAGCGAACAAAACGAACAAAAGACGAAAAGAAAGGCAGGGACTTTCCCGAGTGTGCCGTCCCCGGTTGTGTGTTTGAATTCAGCAAACATTCAATTAATACCCATACGAGGAGACACACGATGCAAGCCTTGCGTCTTATGCAGGCGGCCGCCCTGGCCGCATTCGCTTTTGGAGCGTCCGCCGCCCAGGCCGCCGACACCTGCTCCAACCGCGGCGACCTGGACCAGATGTACTGCGACTCGAACAAGGACCTGGTGGCCGACACGCCGACCGATCCGTCCAAGCTCAAGACGCCTTCCACGCTGGTGTTCACGTACACGCCCGTGGAAGACCCGGCCGTGTACGAAGACATCTTCAAGCCCTTCACCAAGCACCTGTCCGAGTGCACGGGCAAGCGCGTCGTGTTCTATCAGGTGCAGAGCAATGCGGCTGAAATCGAAGCCATGCGCTCGGGCCGCCTGCACGTCGGCGGCTTCTCGACCGGCCCCACCGCCTTCGCCGTGAACATCGCGGGCGCCGTGCCGTTCGCGGTCAAGGGCTACGCCGACGGCTTCCAGGGCTACAACCTGATCGTCATCGTCAAGAAGGACAGCCCCTACCAGAAGCTGACCGACCTGAAGGGCAAGAAGCTCGCGCACACCGCCCCCTCGTCGAACTCCGGCCACATGGCGCCCGTTGCCCTGTTCCCCAAGGAAGGCCTGACGCCCGACAAGGACTACAAGGTCATCTTCTCGGGCAAGCACGACCAATCGGTCATGGGCGTGAACTCCGGCGACTACGACGCCGCGGCCGTCGCGTCCGACGTCTTCAAGCGCATGGTCGAACGCGGCCAGGTCAAGGAAGCCGATTTCCGCATCATCTACACCAGCGAGAAATTCCCGACCTCGTCGTTCGCCTACGCGCACGACCTGGAGCCGAAGTTCCGCGACCAGATGCTCAAGTGCTTCTACGACTACCGCTTCCCGCCGGAGATGTCCAAGGCCTTTGACAACGCTGACCGCTTCTATCCGGTGACCTACCAGAAGGACTGGGCCATCGTCCGCCAGGTCGCCGAGTCCGGTGGCGAAAGCTTCAACCGCGCGGCCTACGACCGCGAATCCGCCAAGAGCAAGAAGTAATCCAGCATGACGACGTCGCTACGCATTTCCGGCCTGGTCAAGGAATACCGGGCCGGCCGGCCGGTACTGAACGGCATCGACCTGCAGATCGCCGGACAGGGGCTCACCGCCATCATCGGGCCGTCGGGCACCGGTAAAAGCACGCTCCTGCGCTGCATCAACCGGCTGATCGAACCCACCAAGGGCGAGATCATCCTGCAGTCCGAAGACGGCACCGTCGACCTGGCGCAAGTGCGCGGCGCGTCGCTGCGCCGCGCGCGCCGCCGCATCGGCATGGTGTTCCAGGAATACAACCTGGTCGAACGCCTGACGGTGATGGAAAACCTGCTGACCGGCCGGCTGGGCTATACCTCGGCCATGAAGGCCTGGATGCGCCGCTTCGAGCCCGAGGACATCGAGCACGCCTACAAGCTGCTCGATACCGTGGGCCTTGCCGGGTTTGCCGACCAGCGCGCCGATGCGCTGTCGGGCGGCCAGCGCCAACGTGTGGGCATCGCCCGCGCGCTGATGCAGCGCCCGCAGGTGCTGCTGGCCGACGAACCGACGTCGTCGCTCGATCCCAAGACCTCCGTCGAAATCATGGAACTGCTGTCCGCGCAGGGCAGCGCCACGGGCATCCCCGTCATCGTCAACATCCACGACGTCGAACTGGCCCGCCGCTATGCCACGCGCATCGTCGGCATGTCGGGCGGCCACGTGGTCTATGACGGCAACGGACAGGGCCTGGACGCCACCATGCTCAAGACCATCTACGGAGGCGAGTCTTGGCTGGAATGACGCAACCCCGGGGCGCCATCCGCCCCTTCGCCATGTCCGGACGCGCCAAGCTGGGCTTGCTGCTGCTGGTGCTCTACACGGTCTATGCGGCCGCGCAGCTCGACTTCAGCTGGTCGCGTTTCGAGGCCGGCATGGGGCACGCCTCGACGTTCCTCGCGCGCATGTTCCCGCCCAATTTCGAGAAGCCCGCCACCCTGTGGAAGGGCATCGCGGAAAGTCTTGAAATCGCGGTCCTGGCGTCGATGCTGGGCATCTTTCTTGCCCTGCCCGTGGGCCTTTTGGGCGCGCGCAACCTGATGCCCGCGTGGATCTCGTGGCCCGCGCGGTCGATCGTCGCGTTGTGCCGCGCGCTGCACCCGGTCATCGTCGCCATCCTGTTCGTCAAGGCCGTGGGCTTTGGCGCACTGGCAGGCATCCTGGCGCTGACCGTGGCGTCCATCGGCTTCATCGGCAAGCTCTTCACCGAGGCTATCGAAGAAATCTCGCTCAAGCAGGTCGAGGCCGTGCGCGCCACCGGCGCGTCGTTCTCCAACGTCATCGTCTTTGGCGTGCTGCCGCAGGTGTTCGCCCGCTTCATCGGCTTTGCCACCTACCAATTCGACTCCAACCTGCGCAACTCCACCATGGTGGGGATCGTGGGCGCGGGCGGCGTGGGCGGCACGTTGTTCTCGGCCTTCCAGCGCTTCGATTACGACTTCGTCAGCGCGATCCTGCTGACCCTGATCGCGATCATCATGCTGGGCGAAATCCTGGCTGGCTTCGTGCGGGCGGTGTTCCTGGACAACCTGGGTTTCGACCGCATCTTGCAAAGCCGCTTTGCCGGCGCGCGGGGCCTTGGCACCAGCAAGCCGGCAGCGGCGCGCAAGGCGGAGGTGGACGAATGAACGCCCACGTTTCCCCCTTGAATCCCGCTGGCCAGCCGCGTGTCTGGCAACGCTACAGCATGGGCCAGCGCCTGCTGCGCTTTGCGCTGTACCTGCTGCTGGTGGCAGCCGTCGTGCAAGCGATCCGCGGCGTGGAGATCATTCCGGAGTTCCTGTATGACGCGCCGGAGCAGATGGCCGATCTCTTTCGCCGGATGTGGCCGATCGACTGGGCCTACTACCCGGATGGCGTGCACGCGGCGCTGATCGAAACGCTGCACATCGCCACGCTTGGCACCATCCTGTCGGTGTTCATGGCCGTGCCGGTGGGCCTGCTGGCGGCCAACAACCTCACGCCCAGCAAGACCATCAACATGCTGGCCCGCCTGATCCTGGTGTCCAGCCGGTCGGTCAATTCGCTGGTCTGGGCGCTGCTGTTCATCGCCATCTTCGGACCGGGCGCGCTGGCCGGCACGTTGGCCATCGCCTTCCGCTCGATCGGCTTTGTCGGCAAGCTGGTCGGCGAAGCCATCGAAGAAGCGCAGCGCGGGCCCATCGAAGCCGTCACGGCCACCGGCGCCAGCAAGGCATCGGTGATCTGGTACGCCTACTGGCCGCAGATCCGCCCGGCGTTCTGGTCCATCGTGCTGCTGCGCTGGGACATCAACGTGCGCGAATCCGCGGTGCTGGGCCTGGTTGGCGCCGGCGGCATCGGCATGGCGCTGGACACCGCGCTGAACCTGTTCCAGTGGGACCGCGTTGCCCTGGTGCTGGCCGCCATCTTCGTGGTCGTCGTCCTGGCCGAAGTCATCATCACGCAGGCGCGCAAACGCATCCTGTAGCCCGCTTTACGGTTGTCGGTTTCCCCTGACAGCGCTCCTTCGCCGCCCCCTGTGGGGCGGCGTTTTCTATGGACGGTTCCTTTCTGTTCGCAAGCAACGCAAAAGCGCGTCAGCGTCCTTGATCCGCCGCCTTGTTTTTGCGGCGCGATCACGTCTATCCTCCATGTGAACAAAATATGACCGGTCATCAAATCGCACCCGCGCCTTGATTAAGA
Source organism: Achromobacter mucicolens (assembly GCF_029866465.1). Classification (NCBI taxonomy): domain Bacteria; kingdom Pseudomonadati; phylum Pseudomonadota; class Betaproteobacteria; order Burkholderiales; family Alcaligenaceae; genus Achromobacter; species Achromobacter mucicolens. Next base: position 4,744,131 of record NZ_CP123364.1, read on the forward strand.
TCTCGGCTTTTGCCGTTGGACACCCGCTGCCATGTCGGAACAGGAATTGAAACTGCACGTGCCCACGGCTTCGCGCCAGGCCGTGTTGCGTGAAGTCAAGCAGCGCGAGGCCACGCGCCTTCGCCTGCATGCCATGTATTTCGACACGCCAGAGCGTGAGCTTGCGCGGGCGCGCATCGCCATCCGGCTGCGCCAGGAAGGGCCCGACTGGGTGCAGACGCTGAAGATGCCCGGCGCCGACGCGATCTCGCGCATCGAGATGAACCATCCGCGCCCCGGTCCCGTGCTGGACCTGTCGGTCTATGCCGGCACCGAAGTCGAAGGCCCGCTATCCGCCATCAAAGGCGAACTGGGCCTGCGTTACGAAACCGACGTGCAGCGCCTCTTGCGCAAGATCCGCACGCGTCACGGCACAGTGGAGCTGGCCTACGACACCGGCATCCTGCGCGCGGGCGCGCTGGAGCTGCCGATCTCCGAACTGGAATTCGAACTGGTGTCGGGACGCCCCGCCGCCATCTTCGCCGCCGCGCGCGGCTGGCAGCAGCGGCATGCGCTGATCCTGGATCCGCGCAGCAAGTCAGAACGCGGCGACGCCCTGGCCCAGCTTGCGCAGCGCCTGGCCGAGGTGGACGCCGCCGCCGGCGAAGATCACGAAGCGCGGCGTGCGCAGGCCATCGCCCAGTTCTGGGCGCCACGCGGCGCCGCCGCCGTCAAGCTGCGCAATGACATGACGCCGTCCCAGGCCATGGGCGCGATCGCGGCCGAATGCCTGGACCAGATCTGCCGCAATGCCGCGGTGCTGGCCGAAGTCGACACCGAAGGCGTGTACCGCGCGGGTAATTCCGAACACGTGCATCAATTGCGCGTGGGCGTGCGCCGGCTGCGGTCGGCCTGGAAGCTGTTCGATGGCTGGATCGCGCCGGTGCCCGATTCCCTGCTGCAAGGCGTGCGCACCCACTTTGCGGCGTTCGGCGCCAACCGCGACCAGGACGTGCTGAACGAAACGGTCGCCCCCGCGCTGCTGCGCGCCGGCATGCCCGTGATCCCGATGGAAGCCGCGCCGCCCGAGGCGGACGCGCAGACCATTGCGGGAGGCCAGCCGTTTCAGGCCTGGCTGCTGGAACTGCTGGAATGGTCGCTCGACGTGCCGGCGGTCCAGCCGGAAGCGGATGGCCAGACCATCGCCAACGGCACGCCCAGCGACGCCGCGCCCGAACCCGCCATCCGGCTGGAAGGCGGCGTGGCCGGTCCCGTCGTCAAGCCCACCATCATCCCGATGCTGACGCCGGAGCCGCAGCCGCAGCGTCTGCACAAGCTCCTGGCCCGCCGCCTGCACCGTTGGCACGGCAAGGTGGCCGACCAAGGCACGCACTTCGCCTCGCTGGACATCCCCACCCGCCACGAACTGCGCAAGCGCGGCAAACGCCTGCGCTACGGCCTGTCTTTCGCCGAATCGCTGCTGCCCGCCTGCAAGCTGCGCGGCTATCGCAAGCTGCTGTCCCGCGTGCAGGACGTGTTGGGCGAGATCAATGATCTGGCGATGGCCAAGGACTACTACCAGTCGTGTACGGCATCGCATCCGCAGGCGTGGTTTGCGCTGGGCTGGATCAGCGCGCGCCTGGACGAACTGGTCATCGAGGCGCAGCAAGCCTTCGATGATCTGGCGCGCAGCAAGCCATTCTGGAAGTGACACGTATCGTGCGCCGGCCGTGTGGCGGGCGCGCAAACGACTGCGGGACGGCGCTTGCGCGTCGTCCCGCCAGGGGCCTTCAGAGGGGCGTTTCAGCCCGCCGAATGAACGGCTTCAATCCGCCAGCAATGCCGCCGCGAACTCGTCCGCCACGAAGGGCTGCAGGTCTTCCAGGCTTTCGCCCACGCCAATCCAATACACCGGCACCGGACGCACGCCCTGGCTGCCGGCAGCAACGGCCGCCAGCGTGCCGCCCTTGGCCGTGCCGTCCAGCTTGGTCACGACCAGACCGGTCAGGTTGATGGCAGCGTCAAACGCGCGGATCTGCGCCAGCGCATTCTGCCCCGTGTTGCCATCCACCACCAGCAGCACCTCATGCGGCGCGGACGCATCCGCCTTGCCGATGACGCGGCGGATCTTCTTCAGTTCTTCCATCAGGTGCAGCTGCGTGGGCAGGCGGCCGGCGGTATCCACCATCACCACGCCCATGCCGCGTGCGCGGCCGGCGTTGACCGAGTCGAACGCCACCGCGGCCGGATCGCCGCCGTCCTGCGAAATCACGCTGACGTTGTTGCGGCTGCCCCATTCCACCAGTTGCTCGCGCGCGGCGGCACGGAAGGTGTCGCCGGCGGCCAGCAGCACGCTGGCGCCCTGGCGCTGGAACGTATGCGCCAGCTTGCCGATGGAAGTCGTCTTGCCCGCGCCGTTCACGCCGGCAATCATCACCACCAGCGGTTGCGTGCGCTTCAGGTCAAACGCGCGCTCCAGTGGGCGCAGGTGATCGGCCAGCAACTGGCGCAGGGCCGTCTTCACCTTGGCCGGGTCCTCGATGCGTTCCTTCTTGACGCGCGCGCGCAGCGCGGTCAGGAGCTTCTCGGTGGCCTCAAGGCCCGCATCGGCCATAATGAGGGCCGATTCGAGTTCCTCGAACAGGTTCTCGTCGACCTTAACGCCGACGAAGATGCCGCCAATGCTCTGACCGGTGCGCGACAAGCCCTGCTTCAGGCGCGACAGCCACGAGGCCTTCTTGGGCGCCTCGGCGGGTGCGGGTTCCGGGACGGGTGCGGGGGCTGCAACAGGGGCAGGCGTGGATACTGGCGCAGGCGCTGATACCGGCGCAGGCGCCGGGACCACGGGTGCAGGCGTGGGCGCGATGACGGGTGCGGGCGGCTGCGGTGCGCGGAATGGCTCAACCGCTGGCGCGGCGGAAGCAGCTGCTGCAGGCGCGGCGACCGGCGCGGAAGCCGGCGCGGTGCGCGTGAGGGACGGCGCGGCCGGTGCCGAGGACGGCGCAGGCTGCGCGGGCGTCGCTACTGGGCCAGGCGCGGATGAGACCGACGGCGCTGGCGTAGACGTCGGCGCAGGCACAGCCGGAGCTGGCGGCGCCGCGGGCGGGGTCACCGTCGGGGTCACAGGCGCCGTCACAGGCGCGCTGACCGGCGCGGCGACCGGCTCCGCAGGTTCCGGCCGAAGCGCCGGCGAAGACGACGCCGGCGACGGGCTGGACGGGGCAGAAGACGGCTCCGCGGGCGCGACTGGCGCGTCGGCAACCTCCGGCGGCGACGCGGGCTGAGCCGGCGTGGCGGGCGGAGGGGATTTTTTCTTGAAGAAGCGGCTAAACATGGGTAACAAGTATATTCGTATCGTCGGGGGCCAATACAGGCGCACCCCCATCGCCGTGCCCGACGTGGAGACGCTGCGTCCCACGCCCGACCGGGTCCGCGAGACGCTGTTCAACTGGCTTACGCACCTGTGGGGCGGCGAGTTCGCCGACAAGCAGGTGCTGGATCTTTTTGCCGGCAGCGGCGCCCTGGGCTTCGAGGCGGCCTCGCGCGGCGTGGCGCATGTGCAGATGGTCGAGCGGGACAAGACCGCCGCGTCCGCGCTGCGGACACTGCGCGACAAGCTCAAAGCCGACATGATACGCATCCATGTGGGCGATGCGATGCAGGTCGCCGAACGGATGGATGCCTCGCGGTTCGACCTCATCCTGCTGGATCCGCCCTTTGGACAGGGCTGGCTGCCGCGCCTGTGGCCGATCCTGCCGGGCATTTTGACCGATCACGGGCTAGTCTATGTCGAGGCGGAATCCGCCATCGAAGCCCCCGAAGGATTCCAGATTCTGCGGCAGGACAAGGCCGGCGCGGTCCACTTCCATCTTTTGGAATTTGCTGCGATGCGCAAATCGATCAATAATCCGGCTTCGGAGGATGGTGTAGACCACTAATAACGGTACGGAGCTCGCATGATCATCGCTGTTTATCCCGGCACTTTCGACCCGCTGACCAGGGGCCACGAGGACCTGGTTCGCCGTGCAGCCACGCTTTTTGACAAAGTCGTGGTGGGAATCGCCATTAGCCGCAACAAGAAGCCCTTCTTCAGCATCGACGAGCGCGTGGACATCGCGCGCGAAGTGCTGGGGCACTATCCCAACGTGGAAGTGCAAAGCTTCGGCGGCCTGTTGAAGGACTTTGTTCGCGAACAGAATGGGCGCGTCATCGTGCGCGGGCTGCGCGCCGTGTCCGACTTCGAATACGAATTCCAGATGGCCGGCATGAACCGCCATCTGCTGCCCGACGTCGAGACGCTGTTCATGACGCCGTCCGACCAGTACCAGTTCATCTCGGGCACCATCGTCCGTGAAATCGCGCAACTGGGCGGAGACGTCAGCAAGTTCGTGTTCCCCTCCGTCGAGCGCTGGCTCCAGGAAAAGGCCAAGGAACGCCGCGAACAGTCCTGGCCGGGCTGAGGCGCCCCGCCCGCACCATCCCCAAAGGGTGCGAAGGCGCCCTTTTCGCGCTTTCCGGGCCCCGGCCGCCCGGCGCTACAATGGCCGGGCCCCTCGCCTTTCCGTAGCCCATCATGGCCCTGACCATCACCGAAGAATGTATCAATTGCGACGTTTGCGAGCCCCAGTGCCCGAACGAAGCGATTTCCATGGGCGAGGACTACTACGTCATCGACCCCGACCGGTGCACGGAATGCGTCGGCCACCACGACGAGCCGCAGTGCAAGGTGGTCTGTCCGGTGGAATGCATCGAGCTGCACCCGCAATGGAATGAAGGCCAGGAGCAACTCATGGCCAAGTATCGACGCCTGACCGGTGCCGCATGAGCGACACGGCGCCGCCAAGCATCAACCTTTCCCCCTCCCCACACCACGCCCGACGCGACCTCTCCGCGTCCGCGGTCGCTGCGGGGCTGGTCGCCGTCCTGGTCAGTTTCGGCGGCACCGCCGTGCTGATGGTGCAGGCGGGCCATGCAGCCGGCCTGGACGCGGCGCGCATCGGCTCATGGATCGGCTCGCTGAGCCTCGTACTGGGCCTGGGCGGCGCGTTCTACAGCCTGCGCACGGGCCTGCCCGTTGTCATGGCGTGGTCCACGCCCGGCGCGGCGCTGCTGGTCACCGCGCTGGCCGGCGTTCCCTTCAATGAAGCCGTGGGCGCCTTCGTGCTGGCGGCCGGCCTGACGCTCGCGTGCGGACTGTTCGGCTGGATCGATCCCATCCTGCGCCGCATTCCCGGCGAGGTCGCCGCCGCCATGCTGGCAGGCGTGCTGCTCAATTTCGGCATGGGCATCTTCAGCAACATCAACAAGCAGCCCGCGCTGGTGCTGGCCATGTGCGCCGCCTACCTGCTGTGCCGCCGCTGGGCGCCGCGCTACGCCGTGCTGGTGGTGATGGCCGTGGCAGTGGCCATGGCGGCCGCAATGGGCCTCATGCAGGTCGACCAGCTGGACTGGCGCCTGACCGAATTCGTGTGGACGACGCCCGCCTTCAGCGCGCAGGCGGCGGTCAGCCTGGGCATTCCCCTCTTTGTCGTCGCCATGGCCTCGCAGAACCTGCCCGGCCTGGCCATTCTGCAGGCCGCCGGCTACCGGCCGCCGGCCTCGCGCCTCGTGGCCGCCACGGGCCTGCTGGGCCTCCTGGCCGCCCCCTTCGGCGCGCACAGCGTCACCATGGGCGCGATCAGCGCGGCCATCTGCACGGGGCCCGAGGCCCATCCTGATCCGGCCAAGCGCTACATCGCCGCCGCCACCTACGGCGTCAGCTACGTCGCGCTCAGCATCGTTGCGGGCGCGGTCGCCGTCTTCTTCCAGGCGCTACCTGCCGCCCTGCTGGCAGCGTTGGCCGGCCTGGCGCTGCTGGGCACCATCATGGGCGGCATGGCCGCTGCCATGGCCAACCCGCAACGACGCGAGGCCGCGCTCATCACGCTGCTGGCGACGGCCTCGGGATTCAGTTTCTGGGGAATTGGTTCGGCCTTCTGGGGCCTGGCGGCGGGCCTCGTGGCCCACACCGCCTTCGAGTACAAGCGCACCCGCGCGGGCGCTTGAAAACCGGCGCTGGCCGCCTTCAGGCCGGCCAGTGGGTCACGGGTGTATCCGGGTGGACCTTCATGATGCGGCAAGGCACCTGCACGAAGTTCGAAATCCAGGCCGCGGCCAGCTCGCCTTCGTCGACGACGTCGATGTTCTGCTCACCCACCAGCATGCTGTAGCGCACGCTGTCGTCGTCTTCGATCACGTCCAGCGGAATATCCATGCGCAGCATGCCCGGCGCCTTCAACACCAGGTAGCCCAGGCGCAGTTCCACCGACACGTCGGCCAGCCTGGGGCACAGCTCGCGGTTCAGCCACTGCCCGGAATCATTGGCGACCAGCCACTGGCGATGGTAGGCGGCGGCCTGCGCCTGCGTCGTCACGCCGCATTCGGCGATGGGCTGGAATTGGTCGTCGCTCATTTGCCAAGCAGTCCCTTCAAGGCCTTGTCCACCGCGGCGCCGCTCTTGCCCTTCCCGGAGACCGCTTCCTTGAGCTTGTTCTCCAGGCTGCGCTTCAGGATGCCGCCGATGGCGTCCTTCCAGAGCAGCGTGTACGAAGGGTTGTCGAACGGACCCTTGAAATGGACGGGAATGGTCACGTCCTTCAGGTCGATCAGTTCTTTGCCGTCGGGATTGGCCGCCGGGTTGATGACACGCGCGCGCGCCACCAGATCCAGCTCGCTCTTGACGAAGTCGATGGTGGCCGGATCGCCCTGCGTGACGCGCAGCAGCGGCGACACGAAGCTCAGGCGCTTGACCGTTGCCACGCCCTTGGCGATGGCCAGGTCCGCATCCATTTCGGAGAACTGCGTCTGCTTGCTGGTGTCGGCAGCCACGGTCTCGTTCTGCGCGTCCGGCGAGAACCGGGCCTTCAGGTCGCGCAGCGTCTGCGTCAGGTCGATGCCCTTGACCGCGCCATCGCGCAGGCGCACTTGCAACGCGCCCGCCAGCCCGCTCTTCATGGCATAGACGTTGGCGCCCCCGGTTTTCAGGTCCAGCATCAGATTGCCCGTGCCGCTCAGCACGTTCCGTTTGGCCAGGTCCATCAGCAGCGGCTCGATGGCGATATCGGCCAGCGTCATCTTGGTCGCGATCTGATTGCCCTGCGCCGCGTCCACCGACAGGGCGCCGGCCAGCTTGCCGCCGTAAAGCCCTGCCGCGAGGTTGGAGATGTCGAGCTTGCCCTTGTCCAGCTTGACCGCCGCCGACACGTCGTCGGCCTTCAGGCCGCGCACGACCAGCTTGCCCACTTTCAGCGTGCCGTTCACGCTGGGACCCACCAGCGCGGACAGGTTGATCGTGTCGTCAGGGGGCGCTGCCGGTGCGGGCGCCGGCGCGGGCTTGCTGTCGTCTTTCTTGCCGTCCGTGGGCGGCTTGGGCGGCGCGGCCAAGACCGGCGGCACCAGCTTGTCCAGGTCCAGCGTGTCCACGGCCAGCGCAAACTTCATCTGCGGCGTGTCGGACAGTTTGGTGATGTCGGCGCTCAGGTCGAACTTGCCGCCTTCCAGGACCGCGTTGATCTTGCTGGTGGCCTGGTCCTTGAGCAGGTCCACCGTCAGGCTGCCGATCACCGGGATCTGGAGGCTGCCCTTGGGCAGGCCCGGATCGGTGATGTTCACGTCGCCACGCAGCGCGGACATGGCGCCGCTGCGCATCAAGAGATTCAGGCTGAGCGGCGACGCAAAATTCAGCTTCACCACCCGTTCGCCCTTCTTGGACGTGCTGTCCAGTTTGGCTTCCTTGATGTCCAGTTCGCCGGCATTGCCGCTGATGCCGTTCAGGCCGAAGCTGGCGTCCAGGCCGCTGATGCGCACGCGGCCGGTCAGCGCCTCGCCGGTGGCGGACGCGGGCGAAATATTGAGCGCGGGCGCATCGACCGCCAGTTCAAACGGACCATCGGCCACGCCGCCCTTGGCGCGCACGGCCAGTTTTTCGATCTGGAGCTGGCTCTTGTGCGGGTCGATCGCCAGTTTGGGAATTGCCACGCTGGCTTCCACATTGGTCGCCTTGGCCGAAGGTTCGGTCACGTCGCCCTGGAACAGGAGTTCCAGCCCAGCCACGTCCAGCGCGGACTTCTGCCCATTGAAGGCAAGGTTGCCGCGCATCACGAGGCTCTTGGCCTCCGCGCCGGGCAACTTGCCGTCCATGCGCAAATCAAGCTTTTGCGCGGCGTAGCGCTTGGCCGAGGGGTCCAGCGTCAGCAACGCCTGGCCGGTCAGGTTGGCGTCGACGCGCGGATAGCCGCCTTCGACCCGGGCCGACATCCGCACATCGAAAGGCTGGTTGAACGTGACGCGGCCGGTATTGGCGTTGATACGGGTCACCGCGACCGCCATGCCGGTGATCGCGTCCTGCATCTGCACTTCGCCGTCCTTCAGGTCCAGGCCGGCGATGTCGATCTGCATGTTGTTGCGCGGCGTCGGCACGGGGCCGCCGGTAATCGCCTGCGCGGCGGTCTGGGCCGCGCCCACCAGGGCCTCGGCCGGGTTGCCGGGGGCATCGGTGACAGGCGGCGTGCCGCCCACCAGATTGCTGAAATTGAACTGGCCCTGCTTGTCGCGCACCACGCGCGCCTTCAGCCCACTGATGGCAACGTGGTCCACGACGAAGCTGTTGGACAGCAGCGGCCAAACGGCCACGGCCAGCCGCGTGCTCTCGATGGAGGCAAAGGTGTCCGTGCTATTGGGTTCGGACAGGGACACGCCCTGCACCGACAGGCCGATCCGCGGGAAGAGCGAAAGCTCGATCTCGCCGTCGATCGTCAACGTGCGCTGATAGCGTTCCTGGACAAGCTCTTCCAGCTTGTACTTGTACGCGTTGGGGTCGAATGTCAGCAAGAAGATGGCCAGGCCGACGACGGCCACGACAACCAACACTACCAGGCCTATCAAAATGCGCTTGAACCACGTTTTCATTGCTGCCCCGTCGGTACCTCGACTGGAAATCCTTGATGCCGACCACCGCGCCAAGCGCGGGGGAAGGTGCGTTGCCAGCGGAAGTCCGCCGGCCTATTGAACTGTCTGCATTCCAGGGCTTGCCACGAAGGGCTTGCCTTTCAGGACGTGTCCTCGCGCCTGCCGAGCCTGCGGCATGGGCGCCAAAGGAAGGTGCTACCGAGGAAGGCCTGCTGAAGACGCCGGTAACCCAGCGTGCAGATAACCGCTATCGTAACAAATCAGGCCGGTCAGCGGGATCGGCCAAGCTGACGGCTTCCTGTCGGGCGGATTGTGGGACTAGAATGATTGATCGATCAATTATTGATGCGTCCAACAATGACCGCCCCCGCCCCCACTTCTCCACACTCGCCCGGCCAGATCCTGCCCTTCCGGCAAACCCTGCTGGCCATGCTGGGCATGTGCTTCGTGATGATGCTGGTCGCCATCGACCAGACCGTGGTGGGCACCGCGCTGCCCACCATCGTGGCGGAGCTGCGGGGCTTCGAACTCTACGCATGGGTCGCGACGTCGTACCTCCTCACCTCCGTCATCACCGTGCCCATCTTCGGCAGGCTGGGCGACTACTACGGACGCAAACCCTTCGTCGTGGCCGCCATCGTGCTGTTCACGCTGGCCTCGGTCCTGTGCGGCGCGGCTGACACGATGCTCGAACTGGTGCTGGCGCGGGCACTGCAAGGCATTGGCGGCGGCATGCTGGTCGGCACGGCCTTCGCCTGTATCCCGGATCTCTTCCCCGACCCCCACGTGCGCCTGCGCTGGCAGGTAATGCTCAGCGCCGCCTTCGGCATCGCCAACGCCGTCGGCCCCACCCTAGGCGGCGCCTTGACGGAGCACTACGGCTGGCGCTCCGTCTTCTACGTCAACCTGCCCATCGGCATCCTGGGCCTGTGGTTCGTCGCCCGCTACCTGCCGCACCTGCGCAACCAAAACCCCGGCAAGGTCCGGCTGGATTGGCAGGGCGCGCTGCTGATTGCCGTGGCATTGGGCGCCCTGCAACTGCTCGTCGAGCTCCTGCCCAAGGACGGCTTCACGCCCTCGCTCATGCTGCTGGGCGCCGGCAGCATCGCCGCCTTCGCCGCCCTGATCTGGTGGGAGCGCCGCTGCCCGCATCCCCTTTTGCCCCTGGACATGTTCCGCAACCGCGGCCTGGCCACGCTCTTCACCCTGGCCCTGCTGGTCGGCGTGACGATGTATTCCCTGCTCTTCTACGCCCCGCTGCTCCTGCAAGGCGGCTTCGGGCTGTCGCCCCAGCAGGCGGGTCTGCTCATCACGCCCATGGTCGTCTTCATCACCGTGGGCAGCATCGTCAATGGCCGCATCATCACCCGCATCCGCAACCCCAACCGCATGCTGTACGCCGGCTTCATCCTCATGGCGTTCTCGTGCCTGGGCATCGTCACCACCCACAACTACACCTCGCACCTCTTGATCGCCGGCTACATGCTGATGGCCGGCCTGGGCATGGGCTTCATCATGCCCAACCTCACCGTCTTCGCCCAACAGACCGCCGGCCGCAGCCACCTGGGCATCGCCACGGCGCTGCTGCAATCCCTGCGCATGATCGGCGGCATGCTGGGCACCGCGGTTGTCGGCACGATGGTCAGCCACAGCTACTTCAACGGCGTGGAGTCCACGCTGCGCGGCGCGTCCGCCCAATGGCTTCCGAAACTCAACGACCCGCAGATGCTGGTCAACCCCGCGGCCCAGACCGAGTTCCTGGCACAATTGGCCCATCAAGGCCAGGACGGAACGTCGCTCATCGAAATCGCGCGCATCGCGCTGGTGGGCGCCATCCACGAAGGGCAACTCATCGCCCTCGCCGTCGCCGTCTTCGCAATCTGGTGCGTGCGGCGCGTGCCCCTGGTGCAACTGGTCCGGCCATCCAAACCGGAGCCCGCCGGCGTCGGAGAGTAGCTTTTGCCCAAACAACAACAAGGCCTGCAAGTCATCCAGCACATGGGCCAAACCTACCGCGTGATGCAAAGCGCCTTCAGCAGCAAGGTTGGCCACGCGCTGCCGCGCTGGCGGATTCTGCTGGCGCTGCATGAAAACGGACAATGCTCGCAAAAGCATCTGGCCGAGCGTTGCCGGTTGGATCCGGCTTCGTTGACGCGGCAATTGCAGGCGATGCAAAAGCTGGGATGGATTTCGCGGGCGGTGGATGCCGACGACAACCGGCTGACGAATGCGACGCTGACGGCTGAAGGGCAGGCGGTGGTGAATGAGGCGCTGCCGAAGCGGGCGCAGTTTTTTGAGGAGTCGCTGAAGGGGTTGTCCGCGGCGGATGTGGATACGCTGAATCGGGTGTTGAGCGTATTGGAGGAGAATTTTGTAAGGGCGGCGGGGGATCGGGGCGGTTAAGCGCTTCTAAGGGCCGCATTGCGCCGTGATTGGCGTGACGCTGCCACACAGTTAGAACGTTCCAAATTCGACGCCCCTCCCGCATGAGCCAAAGCTCAGGGTCAACCACCATTATTCGTGGGCAATACCCTGCGTTGATAGTTCATCGCATCGTTAAATCCATCCGGTACCGGCTTAAAAGAGTGTCCAGGTGAACGGTGGCTACTCTGAAATTGGCGCAAGGCTTGCACATCGATTTCACCAATCACACAGTAATCAGTCACGCCGCCCTTGACCCGTAACACATCGCGCTTCCAATTATCCTTGTAGGGAGCGCGGATGCGGCTGTCGCCGTACTGTCTATCATTACATTGAATGATGTAGGCGTGGATATCCAATGCGGCGGATTCAACTAGTGCATTGAAGGTTTCAGTGTCTGGGTTCCATTCAGGCACGAACAGCGCATCCACCTTGCCACGCAGATCAGCGCGATAACGGATGTTGGTCAGTTCGCTGCAAATCAGCATAGCGAAACGCAAATCGCCATGCTGAATGACGGGCGGTGTTTTCCACGCTTTGTCCGGCTTCATTTCCAACCCTGCCAAGCGCTGCAACTCCTGCTCTTCATGCAACGCAGGCCTTTGTTTATCCTGACGGTAGATCATCAGCGAGGGAAAGCCCAAACCATCGTGGCATAGCGCCGCCCAAACCTGGTTACGGATTCGTGACTTGCTGGCGTGCAGGTATTCGACGCCGGTAATCAGCGAAATGCCTCGCCCTTGCAACTTGCGAGCGATACGGATGAACCAGTGCGCTGGCAGTGCCAGCTCTGGCAGGACCAGATAGCGGCTGTCTCTGGGCTGGGCAATTACGCCATCTAACAGACGGCAAAGGCGAACATAGCGTTCGGCATCAGGGTCCGGCATGCACATCACGCTGGCTGTCCAGCTCTCTAGCTTTGTTTGCCAACTAGAGACAGCAATGCCGTATTTCCGTTGAGTAACACTGTCTGGTATTTGCAGTACGTTATTTTTGTCGAATAGAGGCGCTTTCTCTCCCATGTCGAAGCCACGCACCGACATCACCACCGCCTGCATGTCGACCTGTGCCCCTTCTAAATAGGCATGGCGATTCAGGATAAACAGCTCAGGCAGATTGAAGGGCCGAGTTGCGAACGGGAGCCCCTGTGGCAAATGCTTGAAGCCGATCCACTGGGCAAGTGTCTGGGCGCCCTCAAGTACAGCGCTAGGCAACACCTCGGCAGCATTGTCGCAACCTACAACGGTTTTTTTGGCAGGGATACCGCGCTGTGCCACCATTTCCTTCGGCAGACCGATGAAGCGGAATGGCAAATGCGCAAGGTCAAGCGAGAACAGGCGGGCCTGCTGTGTTTGAAAGTCTTTGACGGACAACGGCCAGGACAGAAAGGCATCACGGTGGATGAAGGGATGATAGTCGGCCATATAGGTTTGCCACGCCAGCTTGCCCGCTTTGGACAAGCGAGGTGGGAATGCGGCTGCGATGCTTTCTCGGATACTGGTAACGAGCTGCGCTTTCCAGCGCCCCAGCATCTCCGCAGCGTTCGGTCTATCCCCCCCTTCGGGCCACGCTTTTACACCGATGTCACATTGCTCCTGTACCTTCTCGCAGAGTCTCTGTAGCGCTTCGATGATCCGGCGTAGATCCGCAAAGTCTTCACAGGCCGTGGCGAGGCGAATGACCCTGGGCAGATAGACAGCCAGGTCGAAAAACTGCGGTAACACGAGCACGTGTTGGGTGAAGGCACGGAAGAACGCACGACGATGGGCTGTCCAGGCTTCGGGCAACAGATCACGTTCATAGGCTTCGAAGTCGCGCAATTTGATGGCGAAGCCAGCTCGACGCATGGTCAACGCATCCGCCTTGCGCAGGTTATCGGCGGCCTCGCCGTCGCTTTGCGTGGCGGCCAATAGATCCGTGCCGACATGCGTGGCGGACCGAGGCAACCGCGGCATGGCTCGCCACTCGCTGGCGCGTTCGTAAATCTGATGAGCGATGGCGTCCACCAAGGTCTTGCCCGGCTCACCGGCCAGAATGAATACCTTGTTCTTGCCATTGGCGAAATGTACCTGGCTTTTCCCTTCCCCTTCACTGAGGTACGTCGGCTTGTAGCCAATATGCTTTTTGCCTTGATCCACCCAGCCTAGCGTCTCCTGCGACCGTTCAAACAGCCATTCCCACAGCACCGCCGTCGAAGCAAAGTTCGCGCCGTTTTCCATGACCAGCAAGATATCATCGACGTAGCGCCCGTAATAGATGGGTGCAACCTGTTGTTCTATACAGCGATCCAGCTCAACCAGCGCTATGTTAGCCACGACGGCCGATGCTGGCAGCCCCACGGGTAAACCCTTCTTCAACGGTGTTGCCGCCGCCCACGCTTGCAGGGCATGAATGAACAAGCGATGGAGCTTGACCTGGAATTCCGTTAGCTCAAGTTGCAGTACATCGGTGACAAAATCCGGGTTAAGCATGAAGCCGGGATTCAGTTCATGATAGAAGGAACTGACATCCGCCGTTAATGCCACAATCTTTTTGTCGGCATCTAGCGCGGTACGCATGGCGGCAATGCCCTTGTCACGCCAGTCGCGAAAAGGCTTCAGATAAGGCTGGAACGAACCAAGCGACAGCTTATTGATCCCTTTGCCATCTTGAGTACGGCGCAAACGGTTGCCATATGCGCACTCGCTTAATCTTGCGTCGAATAACTGCCCGACTTCCAGCATCCACAAGGTGGAGAACACGTGAAAGTCCAGGCTGCATCGGGCCATTATTCGGAATTCGGCTTTGGGCTTTTCTGGCAGTTCCTTCTCAGCCAAAGCTTTCAGCGCATGTTCCCACTCATCAGCAGGTGACGAGAAAATCAATCCACTGCCATTTTCCTTCTTGTGCTTCGCCCAGCAGTCCATTTCGACAGATTTGGTGGCCAGCACCCAAGTACCAATGAACTCCGGCGATGTCACCCAGACCTCATCCTCACCACTGATCTTGTCCTGCAGCGCAGCAAGGTTGGAGTGCAAATTTTCTTCATAACTCGCAATTGCATCCAACGAAGCATGCGACGAATAGTAGAGATCTACTTTCGCTTTGCGATAGGCGAGGCCGAGATCTTGCAGGTTGGTCATTTGATAATCTCAATACCGGCTTGAGTCTTTTTTGGGCACGTGCCTCTCATTGCCATGCAAAATTCACCGTTAACCAAAGCCTAATCTTGACTGCTGCACGGTTCTTGGTGGCAGTCCTTGAGGAATGATGTTTTCTCTGCGTAGCCAATCAAGCCAACGGCCAAGCTCGGCTGGGGTGAAGCGTGCTTTGCGCTCGTGCCAGTTTTCGCGAACATCGGCGATGATCTGCTCGTCCGTAGGTTGAACACCATCGATCAGAAAATCGTTCCAGACGGCAAAAAGAGTGGCGAGGATCTCGACCTCTTCGGTCTTCTTGTTTGCCAGGGCATAAATCAAACGATCAAATTCAGCCTTTTGCCCGGATGACATCAGCGATTCAGCTTTGGCCGCAAGTTCTGACAACGCCGACAAACCGCGGTACTCCGTCTTTTTCCTGCCGTTGGCCAAGGTCTTTTCATTGACCTCGAACCAGCTCTTGCCTTGACCTTGCCGCTCGAAATCATAAATCCAGGTATCCAGTGGCCCAGCAGCTTCACGCTCGGGTTTCATATCCAGTGCTAGGCCAATATGAGCTTGAGCCAAGTACATTATCTTGGCAGCAGCAGTTCGGCCGAAGTACTGGGTGTTGGCGAGCTTGTTGATCGCATAGCAACCGATGCTGGCGCGGTAAATGGCGAGGTCAATAACTTGGGCTCTTGTATGCGTTGCTCGCTCGGGGCTTTCCGCTGCGCCGCCTTGCGATTGCGCACGAATCAGATTGCTCAGCAATTCGGTTTGTTTTTCAGTGGTCGCGTTGATCTGCTGTTCTAGTGAGTCGCATAAAGCCATCAATTGATCGGTGCGGGCGACAATGCGATGTTGTTCAGCGAGTGGTGGAAGAGGAACAACACAAAGGGAAAGCTTTGTGCCGTTAAAATTTGCTTGTCCACACTGCTGAACAATTTCAGGTTCGATTTGAGTTAATCTGAAATAGGGAGCATTCATGGCTAAGCTCATGAAAACTGGACTCAGCAAGGCATCAAGCAATCTGACTCTTATCAGGTAAGATGCAAATGTCGCCTGCTCGGCATGGCCTGTGTATCGCGCCGACTTTCCAACCAACTCATAGCTGTTCGTGCGGTTAAAAAGAATATCGTTTGGCTGAAGAAAAAGGCGAGGCAATTCGTCGATTTTTGGCGAAATATACTTGAATCCTTCGTCTATCAACCGACCATCGACAATATTTCCCATTCGATAAACAGGAACAAGTGAGGAGTCATCACAAGTTTTCTGTGATGTTCCGTAATCTACGGACTCCGCAAGCTCGGCAATCCTCACCCACCGCCAATTATCAGGAACAGGAAATGGCTTATCTGTTTGAGCAATTGAAGGTACCGGCTTGGGCTTCTTGATCTTGCCTTCCTTCACCAGCCGCTGTTTCTCGGCTTCGATTTCTTTCAGCAGTTCACTGGCAGGCTGGTCGTCCGGGTTTTGCGGGACGAGTTTGCCCATCACCGCCAGTTGCAGGATGGCCTTGCGTAGTTCGGCGACGTTTCCCTTGATGGTGTAGAGCTCGCCGAAGTGTTCGGCGAGGAAGGCCTGGGCGCGCTGGTGCTGGTCGGGTTTGGCGATATTCAGCAGTTGCTTGATGGCTGCGGCATGAACGGTCAGGTGTGCTCCCTGCTGTGCAATACGCAGTTTTTCCAATTCGTCGCAACGCGCCATCAACTCGTCGATTTTGGCGACGATACGTTGTTGTTCTACCAGGGGTGGTAGCGGAATAGGCATTTCCCCAAGTTTTCCAAGGTAAATACCTCTCTGCGCAGTCCCCTTTGCATGCGCATCGTAGTAGTCGGTACAAATAGGTGATAGAAATAGCTTGCATAAAAAATACGGAACGATGTCGGTTCGCACTACAGCAACACTTCGCTGTAAAACAAATTTTGGCGCATCTTCCGGAACGACAGCCGATCTGCCCAGTGAAGCTACTATCGTCAGCAGTACATCGCCTGCCTCAATGGCCGTTCTTTTATTCTCAAGATCAAAATCCTTTTGGCTTACATATCTGGAAGGATTATTAAAATCAATCTGTTCATTTGCCACGTTTTGGCTACTGAGCATTGGAATCCCAGAGCCAGCATCACGTGGGGGATTGTGAGATCCATCTGTTAATTTGGTAGAAATATTTCCCAGACGCACCCACCTCCACCCTGGTGGCAACGAATAAGGCTTTTCTTCTTCTGTCACCGGCAGTAGGGGCTTAGGTTTCTTGATCTGACCCTCCTTCACCAGCCGCTGTTTCTCGGCTTCAATCTCTTGCAGCAACTCGCTGGCGGGTTGGTCATTCGGATCTTGCGGAACCAGCTTGCCCTGCATGGCCAGCGCCAGGATCAGCTCGCGCAATTTCTTGATGCCGTTGGGTGCAGCAAAGGCAGTGTCGAAGTGCTTCTCCAGGAGTTCGGCGGTGTGCTTATTCATGTTCGCCTCCCAGTTCGCGTTCGATTTGTTCGATGCTGGGTAGGCTGGTTTGCAGTTCTTCAGGCAGGGATTCGATCATTTGGTATTCCGCCACGCCGATGGGCTGGGTCTTGTCGCGCAATGCGTATTCGGCCACCACGGTGTTCTTGCTCTTGCACAGCAACAGGCCGATGGTGGGGTGGTCCTGTTCGGCCTTGACCTGCATATCGACGGCAGTAAGGTAGAAGCCCAACTGGCCGAGGTGTTCTGGTTTGAACTTCTCGGCTTTCAGCTCGATGACCACGTAGCAGCGCAGCTTAAGGTGGTAGAACAACAGGTCGATGTAGAAGTCGTCACCGCCGACTTCCAGATGAACCTGGCGGCCGACGAAAGCGAAACCCGCACCCAGTTCCAACAAGAACTGGGTGATGTGCTTGACCAGCGCTGATTCGATTTCCCGTTCGTTGGCTTCTTGGCCGACATCCAGGAAGTCGAACAGGTAGGGATCCTTGAGGGCTTGCCGAGCCAGATCGGTTCCCGGCGCAGGGAGACGGTCGGCGAAGTTGGTGATCGCCTGGCCTTCCCGCTCCAGCAAGCGGGATTCGATATGGATTTCCAGTGTGGCGCGAGACCAGCCGTGTTCCACGGCGCGCTGGGCATAGGCCAGGCGTTGTTCTGGCTGCTTCAGCCTGGCCAGCAACACCAGGTTGTGGCCCCACGGCAATTGTCCAACAGCCTGTTGGACAATTGCCGCGTCCGGCCAAGCGTCGGCGAAGGAGCGCATGTACATCAGGTTGGCGCGGGAAAAGCCCTTCATCTCGGGAAAGGCTGTCCTGAGGTCGTGCGCTAGCCGCTCGATGACCTTGGCCCCCCAGCCCTGCTCGGCCTGCCGTTGCAGGATGTCACGGCCGATCTGCCAATAGAGCAGCACCAGTTCGCGGTTGACGGCCAGCGCGGCCCGCTGCTGGGCACTGTGGATGCGGCTCTTCAGCTCGCCCAACCAGTTGGCGTAGCCTTCCGGGGCCGTAACGAGAGACACGGGCTTGTCGCTCATCCCGCCTCCCCGCTGGTGGCCTTGAGCGCGGCCAGCAGTTCGGTTTTCAGCGCTTGCTGAGCGGCCTGCAACTGGCGGGTGATGTCCTGGTATTCGGCCATCAGTTCGTCCGGATCACCCAGTTCGACGGCCACCTCGTGCGGGTTCTTGCAGTCCAGGTTGTAGTTGCGAGCAGCCAGATCCTTGGCAGAGACCTTCCAGGCATGCTCGGTGGTCTTGCGCCCCTTACGCTGCGGGCCGCCCCACCAGGTTTTCTCCAGATCGAATTCCTCAATGGTCAGCGGCTTGGAGCGGGAATAGCTCTTGTAGCCTGCCGGGTAGGGGTGCTCGAAGAACCATACGTCCTTGGTGGGGCCGCCCTTCTCGAAGAACAGGATGTTGGTGGCGATGCCGGTGTAAGGGGCGAACACGCCTTTGGGCAAGCGCACGACGGTGTGCAGGTTGAACTCTTCCAGCAGTTCGCGCTTGAGCGTGGTTTTCACCCCCTCGCCGAACAGGAAGCCATCCGGCAACACCACTGCAGCGCGGCCGGTGTCGTGCCTGAGCAGGTGCATGATCAGCGCCATGAACAGGTCGGCAGTTTCGCGGGTCTGGTGCTTGGCGAGGAAGTTCTTTTCGATGCCATCCTCTTCCATGCCGCCGAACGGTGGGTTGGTGATGATGATCTCCACCCGGTCGCGTGGGCCGTAATCCTTGAAGGGGCGAGAGAGAGTGTTGTCGTGCCGGATGCGGGTGGGCACGTCGATGCCGTGCAGCATCATGTTGGTCATGGCCAGCATGTGCGGCAGCGGCTTCTTCTCGACGCCGTGGATATTTTCTTGCAGGAGCTGGTTGTCAGCTGGCGTCTTGACCTGCTTCTTGAGGTACTCGATGGCGCAGGTCAGGAAGCCACCCGTGCCGCAGGCCGGGTCGAGGATGCTTTCGCCGAGTTTCGGGTCGAGGATATCGACCATGAACTGCGTGACCGCGCGCGGCGTGTAGTACTCTCCCGCGTTGCCGGCCGACTGTAAGTCGGCGAGGATTTTCTCGTAAATGTCGTTAAACAGGTGCCGGTCGCTGGAAGAGTTGAAATCCACGTCCTCTTCAATGGTGTTGATCACCTGGCGCAAAAGCGTGCCTGACTTCATGTAGTTGTACGCATCCTCGAACACCGAGCCGATCACCCGACCTTGCGCGGATACGCCCGCCTTCGTGGCAAGCTGTTTCAAGGAAGGAAATAGATCGTTGTTGACGAAGTCAATCAGCTCCTCGCCGGTCATGCCTTCCGAATCCTTGGCCCAGTTGCTCCAGCGAAAGCGGCTTTGCATAGGCGAACGGTAGTTGGACTGGGTCAGTTCCCATTCCTGTTCTTTATCGTCAAAGATCTTCAGGAACAGCAGCCAGCAGATCTGGCTGATGCGCTGGGCGTCGCCATCGACGCCGACATCCTTGCGCATGATGTCCTGAATGGCTTTAATGAGAGTTGCAAGTGACATGAATACTTCCTGAGTCTAGTGCGAATTAGGCCCGGTAGAGCTCTCGTTCGAGCTCGCCCACGGCCTGTTGATATTGAGTCTTTCCACCAAAGGCTCGCACCAGTTCGATCGGTGTGCCCAGGCGGTTGAAAGGGGCGATGGCGAGGATCTGTGTTTCCTCGATGGCGGCCACTCCCTCGTCCGCATACTTGTCGAGAAGGGCTTCGAGCACCTTTTGCGCCTGCTCGCCGTACTTGGCGAAATAATGGCGCTTCTTGACCTGCTCGGCTCGCTCTTTGCGAGTCAGAGGAGGTTGATCCCATGCCACGTGGCATAGCAGATCGAATGGGTCGAAATCTTTGCCCGCTTGCTTGTCCACCTCGTCGGCCAAAGCCTCGAAAAATATGCCTTGCTGGGCCAACTCGTCGATGATGGCTTGCTTCTTGTCGGCCTTGCTCCAATGGCGCAGGAAATCGTCGAGTGACGCGAACTCCTTGGCTAGAGTATTGCGGGTGTAGCTCTTCAGGGACTCGGTGATCAGTTTGCCGTTGACGTCGAAGTACTGCACTCGTTCAGCCACCACCTTGACCTCGACATTGGCGACAACATAGCGGCGTATGTTGCCCCCGCCCTCGCCTGGCAGCGGATCACCGACGCCGCCCGGCGAAGTCGGCTCATCATCGGGCGAGGAATCGGTGAGATCATGGTCCGGCGACTCCTCCCCGCCCTCGTCATCGGGAGGAAGCGGCGGATCTTCGGGGCCTGGCTCATAGATTTGAACAGGGTCTCCATCAAAAGTCGGATCAGCAAAAAGCTCGGTCGCCTTCTTGAAATCGAGAATGGTGAACCAGTACTTGTCGAAGTCTTCATTGATGCGCGTTCCACGACCAATAATCTGCTTGAACTCAGTCATCGATTGAATACGCTGATCAAGCACGATAAGTTTGCAGGTCTGAGCATCAACGCCCGTGGTCATTAGCTTGGAGGTGGTCGCGATGACGGGGTACGTGCTTTCCGGAAAGATGAAGTTATCCAGCTCCATCTTGCCTTCTTCGTTATCGCCAGTGATGCGCACGACATAGCGATGGTTCTGCGCCACCAAGTCAGAATTTTCGTTGACCAACGCTTGGCGCATGCGTTCAGCATGGTCAATGTTGTCGCAGAAGACGATGGTCTTGTCGAAACGATTGCTGGCCTTCAGGTATTCGCTGATCTTGCGCGCCACCGCTTGCGTACGCTGTTCCAACACCAGCGCCTTGTCGAAATCACGTTGGTTATAGATGCGGTCTTCGATCTCGTTGCCGTGCTTGTCGATCATGCCCCTGTCAGGACGCCAGCCCGTCAGATCTTTGTCCAGGTCTATGCGCACCACCTTGTAGGGTGCAAGAAAGCCGTCATCGATACCCTGCCGTAGCGAGTAGCTATAGATGGGTTCGCCAAAGTAGTCAATGTTGGAAACAACCCTGGTTTCCTTAGGCGTCGCAGTCAGGCCGATCTGGGTAGCGGAATGGAAGTAATCCAGGATGTCGCGCCAGGCAGAATCCGCAGCGGCACTCCCACGATGGCACTCATCAATGACGATCAAATCAAAAAAAGTCGGGCTGAACTGCTTATAGATGTTCCGTTCTTCATCGTTACCGGTGACAGCCTGGTAAAGAGACAGGTAGATCTCGTACGACTTGTCGGCCTGCCGTTTCTGGATCTTGGTCATTGCCGCGCCGAACGGCTTGAAGTCGTTGGTCATGGTCTGATCGACCAAGATGTTGCGATCAGCAAGGAACAGGATGCGCTTTTTGACACGTGATTTCCACAGCCGCCAGATGATCTGGAAGGCGGTGTAAGTCTTGCCCGTGCCCGTTGCCATCACCAACAGGATGCGCTTTTGCTCCTTGGCAATCGCCTCGATGGTTTTATTGATGGCAAGCAGTTGGTAGTACCGAGGCGTCTTGTTACTACCATCGCTGTAGTAATCCTGAGCCACCAAGGCCTGCTGCTGGGTGTCCAGCCCCTGATGCTCTGCCCACCATCGCCACAGCGTATCGGCACTGGGGAACTCATCCAGACGCAACTCGCGCTCGATGACACCATCCTTGGCGATCTTGTTGTGGAACAGGAAGCCATCGCCATTACTGCTGAACACGAAAGGCACTTGCAACATTTCGGCATAGCCTAGCGCCTGCTGCATGCCAGAACCGACGGCATGCTTGTTGTCCTTGGCCTCAATGACGGCGATAGGCAGGTTGGGCTTGTGGAACAGCACATAATCGGCGCGCTTGTGCTGACCTCGTGTGTGAAGCTTGCCACGCACGATGATTCGGCCCTTGGTCAGCAGGAACTCTTCGCGCACCTGTGTCAGAACGTCCCAACCGGACTTCTCGAGAGCCGGTGTGATGAACTTGGTGCAGATATCGCGTTCGCTAAGCGCATGCTTATTCATAGAGCACCTTCCCCGTCATACCGACTTTCTCCTTACCGTCTGCGCTAGATTTTTTGTGCTCGACGGTGATCAAGCTTCTTGTATGCAGCAGTTCCAGGCTTTAGGCGATGGCCAAGCGCAACACGCCATCCATAACCCGGAGGCCGAAATGAACAGGACGCCGCAGAACGGCGCCCGTTGTCTAATGATTAACCGCGAGCCCCAAGCTCCAACCAGGGTGGGGTGGGCAATCGCGCCCCAGCGCCGCAGATGTAGCAAGCGATGGGTCCCTGTCATCAGCGCGTCAGACGTTAAACAAGAAATTCATCACATCGCCATCCTGCACGATGTATTCCTTGCCTTCCGCGCGCATCTTGCCGGCTTCCTTCGCGCCCTGCTCGCCCTTGTACGTGATGTAGTCCTCGTACGAGATCGTTTGCGCGCGGATGAAGCCGCGTTCGAAGTCGGTGTGGATGACGCCGGCGGCCTGGGGCGCGGTGGCGCCGATGGGCACGGTCCAGGCGCGCACTTCCTTCACGCCGGCGGTGAAGTAGGTTTGCAGGCCCAGCAGCTTGAAGGCGGCGCGGATCAGGCGGTTCAGGCCCGGTTCTTCCATGCCCATGTCCTTCAGGAAGGCTTCGCGGTCGGCGTCGTCGAGGTCGACGATTTCGGATTCGATGGCGGCGCAGATCGCGACGACGGGCGCGTTGCGGGCGGCGGCGAATTCGGTCAGGCGGTCGAGCAGCGGGTTATTGGTGAAGCCGTCGTCAGCGACGTTGCCCACGTACATCGCGCGCTTGGCGGTGATGAAGCAGAGCTGGGCGATGTCGGCCTTTTCTTCGGTCGTCAGGTCCAGCGAGCGGATGGGCTTGGCTTCGTTGAGCTGGGCGACGCACTTTTCCAGCACGGCCACGAGGCGTTGCGATTCCTTGTCGCCCGA
Organism: Achromobacter mucicolens; assembly: GCF_029866465.1. NCBI lineage: Bacteria > Pseudomonadati > Pseudomonadota > Betaproteobacteria > Burkholderiales > Alcaligenaceae > Achromobacter > Achromobacter mucicolens. The sequence continues at coordinate 4,766,899 of NZ_CP123364.1, forward strand.
ACGTGCGGTCTTCTGATGGCGTTGCAGGGCTTTTTCAGCGGTCTGCAGGTCGGCCAGGGCCAGCTCGGTTTCGATGACTTCGATGTCGGCGATCGGGTCGACCTTGCCGGCGACGTGGATCACGTTGGGATCTTCGAAGCAGCGCACGACGTTAACGATGGCATCGGTTTCGCGGATGTGCGAGAGGAACTGGTTGCCCAGGCCTTCGCCCTTGCTCGCGCCGGCGACCAGGCCCGCGATGTCGACGAATTCGACGGTGGCGGACAGGATGCGTTCGGGCTTGACGATTTCGGCCAGCTTCTGCAGGCGCGGATCCGGCACTTCGACGACGCCGACGTTGGGCTCGATGGTGCAGAACGGATAGTTCTCGGCGGCGATGCCGGCGCGGGTCAGAGCGTTGAAGAGTGTCGATTTGCCAACGTTGGGCAGGCCGACGATGCCGCATTGCAGAGCCATGGGAATCCTGTGTAAGTACGGTATTGAGCGTTAACGGCGTAGTTTACCCCGGCGGGGTGAAACGACGCCTTCCTGGCGGACGTGATGCGGCCCCGAAGACGCCGCCGGCGAAACGACGCTGACATCGCTACCGGACATGCGCCCTTGCCTTCAGGCCGCGCGCCCCGGCCCGAAGCCTTAACCGGCCGCGGCCGGCGCGTAGCGCATGACCAGCCAGATCATCAGGATGGGGCCGGCGTTGAACACGGAATGCAGCAGGATCGCGGCTCCGATGCCGCGGCGCACGCGCATCCAGCCCAGCACGAGGCCGGTCAGCCATTGCGGCAGCACCAGCAGCGGCAGCAGCCAGTACGGCGTCTTGTTGTAGACAAAGTTGGTCAGATGCACTGCGGCAAACGTCAGCGCGACCAGATGGAACACGACGCCGAAGTGCTGCAGGTAATACCTGCGCCAGTTGGTGTCCCAGCCTTTGAGCGGCTCAGGACGTGCGCGCAGCCCCCACACCGCCAGCAAAATGAACGCGGCCAGCAGCAGCCCCGTCCAGAGCTTGGGGCCCCACAGCACGACAGGCACCAGCGCAGGTATCAACCACAAGGCCTGGCGCGGCCGGCGCAGTCCGTAGCGGAACAGCATTTCCTCGACCAGCGGCGCCCACAGCACCGCGGTCAACCAGGGAATGTTGTGCGGATCGAGCCGATGCGTCACGCCGCCCAGCCCGGCGGCGGCCACGGCCACGGGGCCCAGCGCGAAGAGGTTGATCGCCCACAGCACGGCGGCCCAGGCCAGAAGGCGCCCCGGCCCGATGCCCGGCCACCAGTCGGCCGCGAGCCCGCTGCCGCAGGCGCGGCGCGGCAGCCGCGACACCGGATGCGGATGGCGGACGAAGCGCCAGAAGTCGGCGATCTCGCTGCGAAAGCGCAGCTTCCGGGTGGGCTGGCCTTGGCTCATCAGGACTCGTTGCCGCTATGCAGCTGGCGCGTGGCCAACGCGAAGTCGCCCGACAGCATGGCGGGCACGACGGCGCGGCAGCGGTCGATGACGGCTTCGATTTCCTTTTGTTCCTCGCGGCGCGGGGGGTGCAGCACGAAGTCGGCGACCTGTTGGGCCAGGCCCAGCGTGCGCGGATGGCCGATGCCGATGCGAAGGCGCCAGAAGTTGGGGCTGCCCAGCGCGGCCTGGATGTCCTTCAGGCCGTTGTGACCGGCGTGGCCGCCGCCCTGCTTGAGCTTGACCTGTCCGGGCATGAGGTCCAGTTCGTCGTGCAGCACCAGCACTTCTTCCGGCGTCAGCTTGTAAAAGCGGGCCAGCGCGCCGACCGCCTGGCCGGAACGGTTCATGTAGGTGGTGGGCTTGAGCAGCAGGATGTTGTCCGCGCCCTGGCGTGATTTGGCCACCATGCCGAAAAAAGACTTCTCGAGCGCAAAAGAAGTGCGCAGATCGTCCGCCAGATGGTCGGCCAGCCAGAAGCCGGCGTTGTGCCGGGTGGTTTCGTAGTCGGGACCTGGATTACCCAGTCCCACGATGAGGCGTATGGGAGTAGACATGATGGGGGTGTTTAAACCAAAAAACCCTGCGCATGCAAATGCACACGCAGGGTTTCGGGCGTAAGCCGCGGGAAAGCCGCAAGGGCTTTCCGGCAGGACTTAGGCGGCCGGAGCAGCTTCTTCGGCTTCGTCGGCAGCGGCAGCGCCACCCTTGGTGACCGCGGCGGCCAGCAGGGGGTTGTCTTCACCGCCGTGGGGGACGTAGGTCACGCCCATGGGCAGCTTGATGTCGGCCAGGTGGATCGAACCGCCGGCCAGCACGTCAGCCAGGTTCACTTCGATGAACTGGGGCAGCGCCGACGGCAGGCAGGTGATTTCCAGTTCGGTCGTCACGTGGCTGATGATCGCACCGCTCAGCTTCACGGCCGGCGAGATTTCAGCGTTCACGAAGTGCAGCGGCACCTTGGTGCGCAGGGCTTGGTTGGCGTCGACGCGCTGGAAGTCCACGTGCAGGACTTGCGGCTTGTAGGCGTGCCATTGAACCGAACGCAGCAGAACTTGCTCATCCTTGGCGCCTTCGAGCTGCATTTGCAGGATCGATGCGTGGAATTCTTCCTTGCGCAGCGCGTGGTAGATCTCGTTGTGGTCGAGTTCGATGTTCAGGGGGGCAGCCGTACCACCATAAACAATGGCGGGAACGCGGCCCGCGCGGCGCAGGCGGCGGCTCGCACTCGAACCCTGGACGCTACGCGCAGTGGCAGTAAATTTCATGGATAACTCCGAAACAATAAAGGTGAAGAGACTTCACCGGTTGAAATCACGGCGCGCAAAGGGCGCGCCGTGCTTGTTTGCACCTTGCCGCGACCAGCAAGGCGCAAATAACTGGAAATTCGGGCTGTGATCCGATCGACGCGAACGCGTCAATCGACAAACAGCGAGCTGACCGATTCGGCGTTGGAAATACGCAGGATGGTCTCGCCCAGCAGCGCGGCGCACGACAGCTGGCGGATCTTGCTGCTGGCTTGGCCTTGCTCGGAGAGCGGAATGGTGTCGGTCACGACGAGTTCGTCGAGTTCCGACGCTTCGATGCGGTCGATGGCGCCGCCCGACAGCACGGGGTGCGTGCAATAGGCGTAAACGGCGCCGGCGCCGCGGTCTTTCAGGGCCTGGGCCGCTTTGCACAGCGTACCGGCGGTGTCGACCATGTCGTCCATGATGATGCAGGTGCGGCCGTCGACTTCACCGATGATGTTCATCACTTCCGACACGTTGGCGCGCGGACGGCGCTTGTCGATGATGGCCAGATCGGCTTCGAGCTGCTTGGCCAGCGCGCGGGCGCGAACCACGCCGCCGATGTCCGGAGACACCACGACCAGGTTCGAGAAATTGCGGCGCCAGATGTCGCCCAGCAGGATCGGACCGGCGTAGATGTTGTCCACGGGAATGTCGAAGAAACCCTGGATCTGGTCGGCGTGCAGGTCCATGGTCAGGACGCGGTCAACGCCAGCGACCTGCAGCATGTTGGCCACGACCTTGGCCGAGATGGCCACGCGCGCCGAACGCGGGCGGCGGTCCTGGCGGGCATAGCCAAAGTAGGGAATCGCGGCGGTGATGCGGCCGGCCGACGCGCGGCGCAGGGCATCAACCATCACCATGATTTCCATCAGGTTGTCATTGGTGGGCGCACAGGTGGGCTGCAGGACGAAGACGTCCTTGCCGCGCACATTCTCGTTGATCTCGACCATCACCTCGCCGTCCGAAAAACGACCGACGGTCATCTTTCCCAGGGACATATCGAGGTGGTTGACTACGTCCACGGCCAGCCGAGTGTTGGCGGTGCCCGTGAAAATCATGAAGCTATCGTTTGCCATGATGGATGATGCGATGGTCGTTTGAGACACTAACGAGTGATGCGGGGTGGTACCTGCGGGTGAGACCTAGTGCAGCACATTCAACTTGCACCAGCGAATCCGGAAAATAAAAAAGCTGCTGAACCCGGGCCAGTGTCTTACAGGCGTGTTCAACAGCTTTTTTATGTATTCGGTTGGCTGGGGAGGAAGGATTCGAACCTTCGCATGCCGGAATCAAAATCCGGTGCCTTAACCAGCTTGGCGACTCCCCAACTATCTTGCAATCCAATTCCGCAACGGATGTTCAGCTAACCCAGTACATGCCTGCACTAACCGAAACCGTGGATGCGTTTGGCTGAATGCTTTATCAGCGCCGCGCATTATAGCGGTTATTTCTTGTTCTGCCAAAACGGCCTGCGATGTTTCGGAAAATTCGGCGAATAAACATGCGCCTGATCCCGACATGCGAACAGGGAAACCCCGTTCAGCAAGCCACCGCGATGCCCCAAGTACTTCAGGATAAAGACGGTAGACCACCGGCTCCAAATCATTTCTTCCGTAAAGCGCGCATCCTTTGGCAAATTTACCGCTGGCAAATTCACTGCTAGATTCGCTAGGCAAAAATGTTTGCGAAGCAAGAAAGTCCGCTATTGTGATGTAAGAAGAATCCCTTGTCAAATCGGGTGCGGAAAAAATGCCAACAGTCGGCACGCTGGCATCCGGTTGCGCCACCAGATAGGCGCGTTCGGGCAGCGTCACGGCCGTGAGATCTTCGCCAATTCCCTGCGCGAATGCCGACTGGCCGAAGACGAAGACGGGCACGTCCGCGCCCAGCGGCAGCGCCAGCGCCATGAGTTCGCGGCGCGTCAGCCCCGTGTTCCACAATTTGTTCAATGCGATCAGGACCGATGCCGCATCGCTGGACCCGCCGCCCAGGCCGCCGCCTTGCGGGATGCGTTTTTCAAGGCTGATCTGCGCGCCCTGCCGCGTGCCCGTGGCCTTTTGCAGCGCGCGCGCGGCGCGCACGGTGAGGTCCTCATCTTCCGGGACGCCTGGCAGGTCGGTGGCGCGGCTGATGACGCCATCGGCGCGCACCTCGAAGTGCAGCGTGTCGCACAGATCGATGAAGCGGAACACGGTCTGCAGCAGGTGATAGCCGTCGGCGCGGCGGCCCACGACGTGCAGAAAGAGATTCAGCTTGGCGGGAGCGGGAACGTCGTAGAGAGTCACGAAAGATAACCGGTGCGAAAGGATTCCGTCATTCTAGCGAGACGGGCCGGCGCGCCAGGAAAACTGGCGGGCCGGCCCGTGCGCCCAACGCGTGCGGACACGCGCTGATGGCGGAACTGCGAAGTGACGTTACGCGAGTTGCGGCGTCATGCTGGCGCCCAGCCTGGCTGCGGGCGCGTCGATGACCTGACCGTCGGGCAGCTTGAAGACCGACACGGCGCCGGCCAGCTGGCGCGCCTGCTCTTCCAGCGCACCGGCCGCGGCGGCCGCCTCTTCGACGAGCGCGGCGTTCTGCTGCGTCACGCTATCCATCTGCGACACAGCGCGGTTGACCTGGTCGATGCCGGTGGCCTGCTCTTCGGAAGCGGCCGAAATCTCGGCCATCAAGCTGGTCACGCGCTGCACGGACTCGACGATCTCGCGCATCGTGGCTCCTGCGTTTTCAACCTGCTCCGAACCCACCCCGACCTTCTGCGCGGAGTCTTCGATGAGCTGCTTGATTTCCTTGGCGGCCGCGGCGCTGCGTTGCGCCAGCGTGCGCACTTCGCTGGCGACGACGGCAAAGCCCTTGCCCTGCTCGCCCGCGCGTGCGGCTTCCACCGCCGCGTTGAGCGCCAGGATGTTGGTCTGGAACGCGATGCCGTCGATCACGCCCACGATGTCGGCGATGCGCGACGAGCTGCCCGAAATGGCGCGCATCGTTTCGACCACGCTGGAGACCGCTTGCCCGCCGCGCTGCGCGACGGCCTCGGAGGCGGCGACCATGCGGTTGGCTTCACGCGCGGTGTCGGCGTTCTGCTTCACGGTGGTGGCCAGCTCTTCCATGCTGGCCGCGGTTTCCTCGAGCGAGGCGGCCTGCTCTTCGGTGCGGCTGGAAAGATCGGTGTTGCCCGAGGAGATCTCGCGCGCGCCGACGTTGATTTCGTCGACGCCGCGGCGCACGGCCGACACGGTGCGCACCAGGCTGTCCTGCATGCCCTTGAGCGCGCTGAGCAGCGCGCCGATTTCGTTCTTGCCGAAGTCGGCGACGCGGCGCGTCAGGTCGCCTTCGGCGATGCGGCGAAAGACCTCGCCGGCCTCGACTAGCGGACGCACGATCATGCGGCGGATCAGTACGTGGGCGCCCACGGCCACCAGCAGACCCAGCGCCAGAATGCCGGCGAGCAGCCCGGTGAAGAGCGAGTTGAACATGGAGATTTCGTCCATGACCGCCTGGCCGGTGGCCTCGGCGCGCTGGATGAACGCATCGCGCTCACTCACCAGGCGCTCTTGCACCGACTGCGTGCCTTGCTTGAAGTAGGCCTCCATGTCGCCCGCTTCAAGGACGCGGCCCACGTTCTGCAGGTTGGTGCTGAGCTTGGTGTAGGCGTCGATGATGGCGGCCGATTCCGCTTTTTCCTCGGCGGTCAGGCCGCTGGAAAAGCCCTGGAAGGCGCGGTCGGCCGACACGATGCGCTGGCGCGCCGCGACGAGCGAGGTCTTGTCGTCGGTGTTGCCTTGCGCGACGCGGGTGGCGTAGCGGCTGAGGTCGGTACGCGCCGCAACCAGCGACAGCGAAGCGGCGTTCACCGCGTTGACCTGCTGCTGCGACAGGCGATAGAGCTGCGCGACATCCTGGTTGGTCTGGCGCAGGGCGGCAAAGCCCATTGCGCCGATCACCAGCTGGAAGGTGAAAAAGATCGCGATGATTCCCAATAGCACCGTCGCGATGCGGGTGTTCCTGAACATGGCCATTCTCCAAAAGGGTGGGCGGCAGACTCGCGTCGACCCCGATTGCTGCTGCGCGGATGTACCTCGCGCTAAGGCAGGGAGAATTATTCAGTCAAGGCAATATATTTCAAGCGGTAACACGCCCCGTTTTGCGGCGCTTATTCGCTTGATTGGAAATCTAGCAATGTGATAAGGGTTAACCCGTGTTCGATGACGCCGGATGCACCGTGCGGCCGTAAAGCCGCACGGGATCAGGATTGATTGACGACCAGCCGGACGAGGATCCGGCGGCCCGGCTCCAGGCGCTCCAGCACGAGAAGCTGGGGCCCTTTTTCGTCGTAGCGGGAGAGGTTGGCGCGCCAGCCGCCCTGCTCGAAGGCGATGGGGCGGCCCAATTCGTCGCGCTTGACGTCAGAGGCCTGCGGATCTGCCGCCAGCTTGCCGCGCAGCCAGTCGCGCAAGCCCGACACGGGCATGCTGCTGCCCAGGGCGTCCTCGGCGAGCGCATCGGGGTTGTCGGCGACCAGGCGGGTGCCGTCGGCCTTGGTGAGGCTGGCAGCGCCGGGGCGGCCTTCCACGCGGGCTTCGGTCGACCCCAGCGGGTTGGTCAGGTCCAGCACATAGCGGCGCCCATCGTCGGACCACGAGAAGCCGCCCTGCACGGCATTCTGCTTGCCGCCTTCTTCGTTGACGGTGATGGCAAAGCGGCCAATGCGCGAGAACGCGTCGTCGCCGGCCCCTTCGATGGGCTTGGGCAAGGACGTGCAGGCAGCAAGCGTGAAGGCAAGCAGCGCCAGCGCCACCCAGCGCAGGCCGGACGCCGCGCCGCGAAATCCTGCAAAGACTGCCGTCACAGATTGACCCCCAGGCGCTTCACGACGTCCTGGACCGTCTTGTTCTTGGGATCCTTCTGCAAGGCGGCGCGCAGCAGGTCCGTGGCCTGATCGCGCTTGCCCTGCGCCCAAAGGACCTCGGCCAGATGGGCCGCGATGTCGGCTTCGGGACGCACACTATAGGCGCGGCGCAGGTAGTCCGCCGCCGCAATGGTGTCGCCCATGCGGAACTTGACCCAGCCCATGCTATCGAGGATGAACGGATCGTTGGGCGAGAGCTCCAGCGCCTGCGTGATGAGATCGAGGGCTTCGGGCAGGCGCTGGTTGTGGTCGGCCAGCGTGTAGCCCAGCGCGTTGTACGCGTGGGCATGGTCCGGATCCAGGGCGATGACCTGGCGCAGCATGCGCTCCAGGTCGGCCAGACGGTTCTGGCGTTCGTACAGCATCGCCAGTTCGTATTTGATCTCAACCGTGTCCGGCAGCGCCTGGTCCGCGGCTTCCAGGGCAGTGACCGCCTGACCGATGCGGTCGGCATCGCGCAGGATCTGCGCCTTGGTCAGCGAACCCAGGGCGCGTTCTTCTTCGTCCTGCGGGCCGGCCGAGTCGATCATGGCCAGCGCGTCGTCCACGCGGCCGCTCTTGGCGCGCAGCGCGGCCTGGCGCATGCGCACGGAATAGCGCAGCGTGGGGTCGTCGATACGGCCGAGTTCGGCGATGGCTTCGTCGTAGCGGCCCTGGTCTTCGGCGATGCGCGCGAGCAGCACGTGCGCATCGGCGGCAGCCGCTCCGGCGTCGGTGGCGCCGGGCACCGTGGCTCGCTGGCGCTGGTTCTGGACGTCCAGATACTGCTGCAGCAGGGTCTTGGCCTGCGCGAGTTGTCCGGACTTGTAGGCCAGTTGGGCCTGCATGAAGAGCAGGTCGAAATCCTCGGGCGAACGACGCGACATGGCCTGAAGCTCGGCCAGGGCGGCGTCGTAGTCGCCGCTGTCGGCCAGCTGGCCGGCCAGCATCAGGCGGACCTTGCGCGCGCCGGGATTGCGGTTGATGAAGGCGCGGGCCTCGGTCTGAGCGCGCTTGGGATCGACCTTGGAGCCGTACTCCAGCACGCGCTGGGCGGCGCCTTCGGATTTGGGGTCGGCGGCCAGCGCGGCGCGAGATTCCTGGGCGGCGCGCTCGTAGTCGCCGGCGGCGGAAGCCACGTCGGCCAGCGCAAGGTGCGCGGCGGGCAGCTTGCGCACGCTGTCGCTCAGGGATTCGTCCAGGATGCGCAGTGCAAGGCGGCGGTCGTTCAGGCGGCTGAGCACGGCAAGCGCCTGGCCGATGGCGGCCGGCTTGTCGCGCGAGGAATCGATGCGTTTGCGCAGCGCTTGGGCCAGGCCCTTGGTCTGGCCATTGGCGGCGGCCAGCGCCAGTTCGGTGGAGCTGGCTTCGATGTCGTTGGGGGCCAGACGGGCCCAGACGCGGGCGGCATCCAGCGCTCCGGGCAGATTGCCCCCGGCAAGCTGGAACTCGAGGCCGCGGCGAGCAAGGCGGGGATCGCCGGTGTCGCGGGCCAGACCGACCATGGTGGTGGCGGCGGTGCCGTACATGCCCCGCTGGGCGGCGATCTCGGAAGCCAGTACGCGGTAGAAGATATCGCCGGTCAGCGACACATAAGGCAGTTGACCTGGGCGCAGGCGGATGACTTCGGTTTCAGGCTGGCGGTTCTGGGGAGCCATCCGTGGACCCGTCGCGTCACGCGTCCGGCCGTCGGCGGCCTGGGCCGGCGGGGCCATGATTGCTGCCAGCGCAAGCCCCAACGCGGCGATCCCGATATTCATTTGTTTAAAAGACGACTTCACGCGGCCCGTCCGGTTGATGGCACAATCTTCGTACACGCAATTGATGATCTTACACTGGCTCATGCCGGAACTGCCTGAAGTCGAAACCACGCGCCGAGGAATCGACGCCATCATCACCGGCCAGACGCTATCGCGACTGGTCGTTCACGAACCCCGCATGCGTTGGCCCATCCCGCCGGAGCTGCCGTCCCTGATCGGCGGACGCACCGTGCTGGAATGCGCGCGGCGCGGCAAGTACCTGCTCCTGCGCTTCGAACATGGCACCCAGATCGTGCATCTGGGCATGTCGGGCTCCCTGCGCAGCGTGGCACCCGGTGAATTCCTGCGCAAGCACGACCATGTCGAATGGATCTTCGACGGCGCCGTCCTGCGCCTGCACGACCCGCGCCGATTCGGCGCCGTGCTGTGGCACGACGACGCCGACGGCCCCCTCGAAGCCCACCCGCTGCTGGCCAAGCTGGGCATCGAACCCTTCGACCCGCGCTTTGACGGCGCCTGGCTGCACCGGCACTTCAAGAACCACGGCGCCGCCGTCAAGCAGGTGCTGCTGGCCGGCATGGCGGTCGTGGGGGTGGGCAACATCTACGCGTCGGAAAGCCTCTTTCGCGCGCGCATCAACCCGAAGACCCCGGCCAACAAGCTGTCGCTGGCCCGCTGCGAGCGCCTGGCCGACATGGTGCGGGCCACGCTGGCAGACGCCCTCACCTCCGGCGGCAGCACCCTGCGCGACTACGTGGGCGCCAGCGGCGAACCGGGCGCCTACTTCGAGATCCACGCGGCCGTGTACGAGCGCGAAGGGCTGCCCTGCCGGGTCTGCGGCACGCCGATCCGCCGCTTTGTCCAGGGCCAGCGCGCCACCTACTACTGCCCAAAATGCCAACGGAACTGATGGGCGGCGTGACGACGCGCCTGGCGAAAACGCCGTTACAACTCGGGAATTCGTTTATAGCAAACGTATTGCACGAAAACTAACGCAGGACTATATTTCCTTCCACACACCCTATTCCTAGAAAAGTGGAAGGAGCCTCCATGAGCAAGCAATTCGCCTCGCACGCGGACATGGACGACAAGGTCGTCTCGTTCGAAAAGCTGTCCGACAACGCCTATGCCTACACGGCCGAAGGCGACCCCAACACGGGCGTGATCATCGGCGACGAGGCCGTCATGGTGATCGACACCCAAGCCACGCCGGTGATGGCCGAAGACGTGATCCGCCGCATCCGCGAGGTGACGGACAAGCCCATCAAGTACATCCTGCTGTCGCACTATCACGCCGTGCGCGTGTTCGGCGCCTCGGCCTACAACGCCCAGGAAATCCTGGCCAGCCGCGATACCTACGACCTGATCGCCGAACGCGGCGAGCAGGACAAGGCCAGCGAGATCGGCCGTTTTCCGCGCCTGTTCCGCAACGCCGAGTCGATTCCGCCGGGCCTGGTCTGGCCGACCATGACGTTCAAGGGCGAGATGACGGTCAACCTGGGCAACCTGGAAGTCAAGCTGCTGCAGGTCGGCCGCGGCCACACCAAGGGCGACACCATTGCCTGGCTGCCCGAACAGAAGATCCTGTTCGCCGGCGACCTGGTCGAATACCAGTCCACGCCCTACTGCGGCGACGCCTACTTCCGCGATTGGCCCACCACGCTGGACGCGCTGGCGGGCTTTGAAGCCGAAAAGATGGTCCCGGGCCGCGGCCCCGCCCTCAAGAACGCCACCGAAGTGCGCCAGGGCCTGGCCGGCACGCGCGCCTTCCTGACGGACCTGTACGGCGCCGTGAACCGCGGCGTGGCCGAAGGCAAGGACCTGAAGACGATCTACCGCGAGGTCTACGACTTCATGAAGCCGCGCTACAGCGACTGGGTGATCTTCGACCACTGCATGCCGTTCGACGTGTCGCGCGCCTACGACGAAGCCACGGGCCACACGCACCCGCGCATCTGGACCGACAAGCGCGACCTGGAAATGTGGGCGCAGCTGGAAGGCTGATCCCCCCACCCTGCCTCGACAAGCAAGAACCGGACACGCGCGACCCCTTGCGGCGCAGCGTGTCCGCATAACTAGAAAATGACCCACACAGGAGACAACCGTGGGAGACATCGACTTTCAGGCGATGGAGTTCGCCTATGAAAAGCACGCGGACCAGACGGCGGCCAGCCTGGCGCGCCATCAGGTCGTGGTGGTGGGCGCCGGCCCCGTCGGCCTGACCACGGCGCTGGACCTGGCGCGTCAAGGCGTGCACGTGGTGGTGCTGGACGACGACTACCGGCTGTCCACCGGATCGCGCGCCATCTGCTTTTCCAAGCGCACGCTGGAAATCTGGGACCGCCTGGGCGTGGGCCAGCGCATGATCGACAAGGGCGTGTCGTGGAACGTGGGTAAGGTGTTTTTCCGCGAGCAGGAAGTGTGGCGTTTTGACCTGCTGCCCGAGCCCGGCCACCGGCGTCCGGCGTTCATCAACCTGCAGCAGTACTACGCCGAAGGCTATCTGTACGAAGCGGCCCGCCAGCAGCCCAACATCGAGCTGCGCTGGAAGAACAAGGTCGCCGGCGTCATGCAAGGCGACGATGGCGTGACGCTGACCGTGGAAACGCCGGAAGGCCCGTACTCGCTGCATGCCGATTGGCTGATCGCCTGCGACGGCGCGCGCTCGCCCGTGCGCAAGCTCATCGGCCAGGAAAGCCACGGCCGCATCTTCCGCGACCGGTTCCTGATTGCCGACGTCAAGATGACGGCGGATTTCCCGTCCGAGCGCTGGTTCTGGTTCGACCCGCCCTTTCACCCCAACCAATCCGTGCTGCTGCACCGGCAGCCCGACAATGTCTGGCGCATCGACTTCCAGCTGGGCTGGAATGCGGACCCCGTCGAAGCCGTCAAGCCGGAGAACGTGCTGCCCCGCATCCGGGCGCTGCTCGGGCCGGACGCGCAGTTCGACCTGGAATGGGTCAGCGTCTACACCTTTGCGTGCGAACGCATGGACAAGTTCCGCCACGGCCGCATCGTCTTCGCGGGCGACGCCGCGCATCGCGTGTCGCCGTTCGGCGCGCGCGGCGCCAACAGCGGCGTGCAGGACGCCGAGAACCTGGCCTGGAAGCTCAAGCTGGTGCTGGCGGGGCTTGCGCCCGACACGCTGATCGACACCTACAGCGCCGAACGCGAGTTCGCCGCCGACGAAAATATCCTGAACTCGTCGCGCGCCACCGACTTCATCACGCCCAAGAGCGAGATCAGCCGGAGCTTCCGCAATGCGGTGCTGAATCTGGCCAAGGACCATCCGTTCGCGCGGTCCCTGGTGAACAGCGGCCGCCTGTCGCTGCCGGCCACCTACGCCGGATCGCCGCTGAACACGCCGGACGCCGACGCCTTCACCGGCCGCATGGTGCCGGGCGCGGTGGCGCTGGATGCGCCGGTGCAATTGCAGGGCGAACCGGGCTGGTGGTTGTCGCAGCTGGATGGCGAGTTTGTGCTGGCGATGTTCTGCGGCGCCACGCTGCCCGCCCGCGAGACGCTGGCCGCGTTGCAGGCGTTGCGCATGGCGCCGGTGCCCGTCAAGGCCGTGCTGGTGGCCGATGCGCAGTGCGACGTGACCGCGCTACCCGCCGAGGTGGCGGTGGTGCGGGACAGCGAAGGCTGCCTGGCCAAGCGCTACGACGCGCAGGCGGGCACCGCCTACCTGATCCGCCCCGATCAGCACATCGCCGCGCGCTGGCGCGCCTTCGAACCCGACGCCGTCGCCGCCGCCGTTCATCGCGCGACGGGCCGCGCGTGATTTCTGAGGTTATCCCCATGCTTATCACCGACACCAACCTCGCCGCGCCGGACGACTTCTACGAAGCGCTGATCGACGCCCACCGCGACCTGTCCAACGAGCAGAGCCAGGAGCTGAATGCGGCGCTGATCCTGCTCTTGGCGAACCACCTGGGCGATCTGACTCTGCTGAAGGAAGCCTTGCATCACGCACGCGCTTCCGTGACGCAGACGGCCTGAGAGGCCGGCCCCGCCATCACGGCGCGGCGCCACGCGGGCCGCTAGGAACCGACCGCGAAGGTGTTGACGATCAGGGCGCGCAGCCACTGATTGCCGCCGTCGCGGTCCACCCGGCGCTGCCAGTACATGTTGGTTTGCAGCGCCGGCACCTTGAGCGGCGGCGTCATGAAGCGCAAGCCAAACGGCGCAGCGGCGCTGGCCGCCAGCTTTTCCGGCACGGTCGCCAAGAGGTCGGTGGCGCTGACGATGTAGGGCACCGCGGAAAAATGCGGCACGCTGAAATGCTCGGCCAGATCCACCCCCGCCCGCTCCATCGACTGGTTGACCTGCCCATAGGGCGCCGCGCGCGACACGATGAGGTGACGCTCTGCGCGGAACGCCTTGATCCCCATGCCCGCATGCGCGGTGGGATGCGCCTGGCGAAAGAGCGTGGCGTAGCCCTGGCGAAACAGCATCCGCTGCAGCGTGCCCGCCCCCATTTCATCGAACGCCCCGATCGCGAGGTCCACCCGGCCCGACTCCATCTCGCGCGGCAGGTCCGGACCCAGCACGCGCACGGAGTCGATCCGGACCTGCGGCGCCTTCTGGACACAGACCTCCATGAGGCGCGGCATGAAGTGGATTTCGCCGACGTCCGTCATGGCCACGCGAAAGCGCCGGTTGCTGGTGGCCGCATCGAACACGTCCTGGTCCTGCAACGCCTGCGACAGCAGGCCCAGCGCTTCGCTGACGGGTCCGGCCAGCCGCTGGGCCCGGGGCGTGGGCAGCATGCCCTGCGCCGTGCGCACAAAGAGTTCGTCGCCGAACGCCGTGCGCAGGCGCCGCAGGGCATTGCTGACCGCCGGCTGCGACAGATCCATGCGCCGCGCCACCGCCGACAGGTTGCGATCTTCGAGCAGGTGTTGAAACAGCAGCAACAGGTTCAGGTCGACGTCGCGCAACTCGGCCATCGGGGCCCCCTACTATTCACAAAATTTATAGTCGCTATTTTTGCATTCCCGTAGCCGCAACAGGGATTTTTTCCGACAATGGCACATCGGCTGGGGCAACGCCCGCGCCGGCCACCACACCAAGCCGCGCGGCCAAGCACCGCGCCCGCCGCCCCAGGAGGATTCCATGGAACTGCAATACCAGACCGGCTTCGGCAACGATTGCGCCACCGAGGCCTTGCCCGGCGCCCTGCCCATCGGCCGCAATTCGCCGCAGCAATGTCCCTACGGCCTGTACGCCGAGCAGCTTTCCGGCACGGCCTTCACCGCGCCCCGCGCCGAGAACCGCCGCTCATGGCTGTACCGGATCCGTCCGGGCGCGCAGCACAAGCCCTTTGAAGCCTTCGACGGCGCCACCGGTTGGTTGAGCACGTTCGGCCACGGCCCCGTCACGCCGAACCAGCTGCGCTGGAGCCCGATGCCGATTCCTGACGCGCCCACGGATTTCCTGGAAGGCGTAAAGACGTGGGGCGGCAATGGCGGCCCCGACGAACAGGGCGGCGTGGGCATCCATCTGTACGCGGCCAACCGCTCGATGCAGGGCCGTTATTTCTACAACGCCGACGGCGAGCTGCTGCTGGTGCCGCAACAGGGCCGTCTGCGCCTGGCCACCGAACTGGGGCTGATCGACCTGGAACCGCTGGAGATTGCCGTCATTCCGCGCGGCGTGCGGTTCCGCGTGGAGCTGCTGGACGGCACGGCGCGCGGCTACATGCTCGAGAACTTTGGCGCGGCGCTGCGTCTGCCGGAACTGGGGCCGATCGGCTCGAACTGTCTGGCCAACGCGCGCGACTTCAAGACGCCCGTGGCCTGGTACGAAGACGTGGACGGCGACTTTGAACTGATCGCCAAGTTCACCGGCGGCTTCTGGCGCGCCTCGATCGACCACTCGCCGCTGAACGTGGTGGCCTGGCATGGCACGCACGCCCCCTACAAATACGACCTGCGCAACTTCAACACCGTCGGCTCGATCAGCTTCGACCATCCGGATCCGTCGATCTTCACGGTGCTGACGGCGCCGTCGGACACCCCGGGCACGGCCAACATGGACTTCGCGATCTTCCCGCCGCGCATCCTGGCCATGGAGAACACGTTCCGTCCGCCCTGGTTCCACCGCAACATCGCCAGCGAATTCATGGGCCTGATCCAGGGCGTGTACGACGCCAAGGCCGATGGCTTCGCGCCGGGCGGCGCCAGCCTGCACAACTGCATGAGCGGCCACGGCCCCGATGCCGAGACCTTCGAGAAGGCCTCGCATGCGGACACCAGCAAGGCGCATTACATCCGCGACACGATGGCGTTCATGTTCGAGACCCGCCGCGTGATCCGCCCGACGGAGCAGGCGCTGGCGTCGGTAGAATTGCAGGGCGATTACTACCGGTGCTGGCAGGGCATCGCAAAGCACTTCGATCCCAAGAAGGCGTGACGCGCCCGCGTCAGCCTTCATTGCCGGCGGCGATGCGCGAAGAGCGCATCGCCGTTTGGCGTTTCATGCATCCGGCGCGCGGCAGGCCCGTGCGCCCGGCCGGCTCCCATAACCACACTGACCGAGACACGCAGCCATGACCACCATCAACGAAACCCACGACCCGTCCTTGAAGAGCTGGGTCGCCAGCGCCAATTCGGACACGTCGGATTTCCCCGTGCAGAACCTGCCCTACGGCGCTTTCCGCCGCAAGGGCACGCAAGAATCCTTCCGGCCCGGCGTGGCCATCGGCGACCAGATCCTGGACCTGGCCGCGCTGGCCGGCAAGCAGCCGTTCGAAGGCCTGGCCGCTGAAGCCCTGGCCGCCTGCGCCACCGACAGCCTGAATGCGTTGATGGCCCTGGGCCAATCGCACTGGAGCGCGCTGCGCCTGGCCCTGTCGCGCGCGCTGCGCGAAGGCGCCGCCCTGCGCGCCACCGTGGAGCCGCTGCTGGTCGCGCAGGCCGACGCCGAATACACCACGCCCGCCCGCATCGGCGACTACACCGACTTCTATATCTCGGTGCATCACGCCACCGCCGTGGGCAAGCAGTTCCGCCCCGACAATCCCCTGCTGCCGAACTACAAGTGGGTGCCCATCGGCTATCACGGCCGCGCCTCCAGCATCGGCGTGAATCAGAAATTCCCGCGTCCCGTCGGCCAGACCCGCCCCGCCAACGAAGGCGAAACGCCGCAGTTCGGCCCCTGCGCGCGCCTGGACTATGAACTGGAACTGGGGATTTTCGTGGGCACGGGCAACGCCCAGGGTGAACGCATCGAACTGGCCGATGCCGATTCGCACGTGTTCGGCCTGTGCATCCTGAACGACTGGTCGGCGCGCGACATCCAGGCTTGGGAATACCAGCCGCTCGGCCCCTTCCTGTCCAAGAACTTCGCGTCCACGATCTCGCCGTGGATCGTCACGATGGAAGCGCTGGAGCCGTTCCGCACGCAATGGAACCGCGGCGCGGGCGAACCCCAGCCGATGCCGTACCTGTCGTCGGACGCCAACCGCGCCAAGGGCGCCTATGACGTGCAGATGCAAGTGCTGATGACCACCGAGCAATCCCGCGCCGCAAGCACGCCGCCGGTGCAGCTGTCCAGCAGCAACTTCCGCGATGCGTACTGGAACGTGGCGCAGCTCATCACGCATCACACGGTCAATGGCTGCAATCTGCAACCGGGCGACATGCTGGGCACCGGCACGCTGTCCGGCCCGCGCCCGGCGGAAGCAGGTTCGCTGCTGGAATTGAGCAATGGCGGCAAGGCGCCAATCGAACTGCCGTGGGGCGAGAAGCGCACGTTCCTGCAGGACGGTGACCAGATCATCATCCGCGCCGAATGCGTGAAGGCGGGTTATCCGCGCATCGGCTTCGGGGAATGCTCGGGCATCGTGCTGCCCGCGCGCGTCTAAGGCTGCGCCCGCCGCAAACCCGCTAGCTAGAGGAAGGGTTTGCGGCGGCCGGCGATCCGGGGGCCGGCCGTCCGGCGGCAGGCGATCCTGGCCGCGCGACCAGCGCCTCGATCTCGTCGTCCTTGGCCTGCCACTGCTGGCCGAGCCATTGGTGGAACGTGGTGCGAAACGCCTTGTCGCGCGAGTAATCGGCTTCGCAGAAGGCCGGCGGCACCGGCAATTGCCGCATCCGCACCACCACCTGCCCTGCGCGTCCGCAGGCAAAATCCCAGAAGCTGGGCACGCCGTCCGGATAGGCGATGGTCGCGTCGATCATCGAACGGAACCGCGCGCCCATCGCATTCAACGACACCGCCAGCCCGCCCGCCTTGGGCTTGAGCAGATGGCGGTACGGGGAACCCTGCGCCGCGCTCTTGGCTGGGCTGAAACGCGTGCCTTCGGCAAATACCATCACGCTGGTGGGCACCAGCGAAAACTTGGCGCAGGCGCGGCGCGCGGCTTCCTGGTCCTGGCGCCCCAGATCCGGGTTCTTGCGCAGGGCCGTCTTGCCGTGCCGTTTCATGAAGGGAAAGTCCAGCGCCCACCACGCCAGTCCGATGACGGGAACGTAGATGAGCTGCTGCTTGAGGAAGAACTTGAGCAGCGGGATGCGCCGGTTAAGCGCGTACTGCAGCACAAAGATGTCGACCCACGACTGATGGTTGCAATTGACCAGATACCAGTCCGCATAGCGCAGGCCCTGATTGCCCTGGATATCCCAGGCTTGGGGCTGAATGCGCATGAACCAGCCCGTATTGCACGATACCCACGCCGTGGCGATGCCGTTGAGAATGGGATCGATGCGCCGCCTGACCGCGGCAAACGGCAACGCCAGCTTCAGCAGCGAGACCGGGAACAGCAGCAGGCACCAGAACAGTGTGTTGACGGCCAGCCAGAGGGTGCTGAGCACGCCGGTTATCCACGCCAGCCGGCCGCGCGGCACGGGGATGGCCAGGCGGCGCCGCGGTTGCGGCGCCGCGGGTTGGGCGTGCGAAAGCGCCGGGGATGCGGCGCGGGAGGCTCCCGTGGAGGGGTTCGGCGTTGTCATGGCCGCCAGTGTGCTATCGGCCCGCGGAATGAGGCTTGAGTAGGATCAAGGCAGGCGGTACTTCTCTTCGCGGTATGCCCAGCTTGCCCACAGCGCGTGCGCCAGCGCCTCCTCGGTCAAGGCCGGGTCCGCAGGCTCGACCGGCGCGTACGTTTCATCCTGCCCCACCGGCGCCGCCTTGTAGCTGAACTGCCGGGGCGCCTTGGCGGGCTCCAGCACCAGCAGCTGATCGCCCTTCAGATAACCGAAGTTGTCCGCGTACTGCATCATCGCGCGGTCGGGATCGCGCTGCGTCAGGTCCACGCCCAGCATGGGATTCACATTGTCCAGGCCGATCAACGACAGCAGCGTCGGGGCCATGTCGATCTGGCTGACCAGGCGATCGTCCTGCCGCGGCGCGATGCCCGCGCCCAGGATCAGCGCGGGGATCTGAAAATGCCGCACCGGCACGGGAATGGACCCGTACACGCGCGAATCGTGGTCGGCAATGACGAGGAAAACCGTGTTGTCCCAATACGGCGCCTTGCGCGCCTTCTCAAAGAACTGGCCCAGCGCCCAGTCTGCATAGCGCACCGTGTTGTCCACCGTGGCCGGATCGCCCACGGGCTGGATGCGCCCGGACGGATATTCCCAGGGCGAATGGTTGGTCACCGAGAACGCCAGCGTGAACACCGGCTTGTCGCCATCGGCGCGCAGCAGGCGGTCGACCTGATTGAACATGTCTTCGTCCGAGGCGCCCCACGATCCTTCGAACACGGGGTCGACGAACTTGGGCCGGTCCACGATCTCGTCAAAGCCGTTGCCCAGGAAGAAGGCGCGCATGTTGTCGAAGTGGGACTCGCCGCCGTACACGAAGCGCGAGTGATAGCCATGCTTGCCCAGCAACTGCGCCAGCGTGAAAAAGCCTGTCTGCGAACGCGGCAGCTTGACCACGGCGTCGGCCACGCTGGGCAAGAAGCCCGCCGTCACGGCTTCGATGCCGCGCACCGAGCGCGTGCCGGTGGCGTAGGCGCGGTGGAACATCCAGCCTTCCTTGCCCAACCGGTCGATGTTCGGGGTGAGGTCGCGCCCGCCCAGGCTGCCGACGTATTGCGCGCCCAGGCTTTCCTGCAGGATGATCACCACGTTCAGCGGCTTGTCCCGCCGCACGGTCGCCTTCTGTTCATGCAGGCTGGGCAGCTTGGGGTCCATGGGCGCGCCGGTCATGCCGGCCTTCTCGCGCACGATGGCGTTCATCTCGTCCACGGCCATCTTGGGATACATCGCGGCCGACGAGCGCTCGTCCCGCATGCGGTACGCCGCATCGAACACGCTGTAGAGCGAATTGAGCGCCAGCGCATTCACCATGGCGTCCGAGCTGAACGCCACCTTGGCCGGATTGATGGGGCGGTGTTCCAGCGTGCCGCGCGCGCCCAGGAACACCAGCGCCAGAATCACGAAGGACGCGATGGGCCGCTTCCACCACGCCATGAAGGAATCGCGCGAGCGCGTCGGGAAGAACTTGACCGCCAGCCACGCCGCAAGGACCAGCACCACGAACGCGGCAAGCAGCACGCCCTTGTAGCCCTGCCACAGCATCGAGCCCACTTCCTTCGGATTGAGCAGGTAGATGAAGTAGAGGCGGTTGGGCCGCGTGTCGTATTCGGCAATGAACTGCGGGGTCGATACCTCCAGCAGCACGTACAGCATCCACCAGACGCGGAACCACCAGGCGGTGATGCGCACGGCAAGCGGCCGGTGACCGAACCACGGCGAAAACACCGCCGGCAGCGCGATCACCATCGACAAGAGGCACACGTCGATGCGCAGTCCGCCAAAGAGAAGCGGGCCGAGGCCTCCGGCCGCTTCGACGCGGTCCCACATCCAGAAGGCCAGCCCCAAGCGCGACAGCGTCAGGAGCGCCAGGATGGCAACGATGAATCGAAGAGTCAGGCGACGCATGCCAGCCCCTCACGCGCGTGGGGCAATGCCTGCCCCCATGAAGAATGCGTACTGCCGTGTGTGCCGCGCAAAACCATGCCGTTTCGATGATCAAAAAAATAACCGCGCCAAGAGTAACGCGGTTTTGGATTTATCGATGGCGGCCCGTGATGTTCAAACGTTGTACGACATCGCACTTGCAGCAAGCAAGGCCACGAGCGCTACTGCGCCCGGCGCAGGCGCTCGCGGCTGTTGCTCAGGTGCGTGCGCATGGCCGCCCGCGCGGCTTCCGGGTCCTGCCGCGTGATCGCGCTGTAGATGTCTTCGTGCTCGAGGTTCACGCGCGCCAGATAGGCCGCGCGGTCTTCGTGGGCAAACTTGGCCGAGTTGATGCGGGTGCGGGGAATGATGGCGGACCCCAGATGCGCCATGAGGTCCGCGAAGTAGCGATTGTCGGTGGACTGGGCCACCAGCAGATGGAACTGGAAATCCGGCGTGATGGTGTCGCCGCCGCTGTCCAGCGCCAGCTTGAAGGCATCGAGCGCCCGCCGCATCGCCTGCAACTGGTCTTCGCTGCGGCGGATGGCCGCCAGGCCCGCGGCCTCACTTTCCAGGCAGATACGCAGTTCCAGCAGGACCAGCACGTCGCGCACGGTGGCGATGTCAGCCGGGTCCACGCGGAAATCGCCGCCCCCGCTCGGTTCCAGCGCATACGTGCCCACACCGTGATGCGTTTCAACAAGGCCCGAGGCCTGCAACCGCGACAGCGCCTCGCGCACGACCGTGCGGCTGACGCCGAACTGACGCATGATGGCCGATTCGGTGGGAAGCTTGTCGCCGGGACGGATTTCGCCGCTGCGGATGCGTTCGGAAATGTTCTCGACCAGGCCTTGCGCCAGGTTGCGGGGACGACGCTGCGGCAGGACAGGGGTATCGACAGGAGCGTTCATCAGGGATTATCCGAAGACGGTTGCGCAGCGCTTGACGCTGGAAAATGGCGATCATTATACTTCTCGACAGTTGTACGATAACGTACCAGACAAGTCCACTCCACCGCGCCATTCACAGAGCGTTGCGTCATGAGCCGAGCTGTCAACAACATGCCTGCATCTTCCCGGTGTCATCGTTTGTTATTGACCGGCGCCGCCGGCAACCTGGGTCTGGTTCTGCGTCCCCGATTGAAAGCCCATGCGGACATTCTGCGCGTGTCGGACGTGGCCGCCATGGCGCCCGCGCAGCCGGGCGAGGAAGTCGTCCCCTGCAACCTGGCCGACGCCGCCGCCGTGTCGGAACTGGTGCGCGGCGTGGACGCCATCGTGCATCTGGGCGGCGTCTCGGTGGAACGCCCGTTCGAGGAAATTCTTCCCGCCAACATCCAGGGCGTCTACAACGTCTACGAAGCCGCCCGCCTGCATGGCGTGCAGCGCGTGGTGTTCGCCAGTTCCAACCACGTCATCGGCTTCTACGAGCAGGGCCAGACGCTGGACGCGGACGTGCCCCTGCGGCCCGACGGCTATTACGGCCTGAGCAAGGCCTATGGCGAAAACCTCTCCCGCTTCTATTTCGACCGCTACGGCATCCAGACCGTGTGCCTGCGCATCGGTTCGTCGTTTCCCGAACCCAAGGACCGGCGCATGCTGGTCACCTGGCTCAGCCATGACGACCTGACCGACCTCGTCGTCCGCGCCCTGTTCACGCCGGACGTCGGCCACCTCATCGTGTATGGCGCATCGGCCAACCGCGACAGCTGGTGGGACAACAGCGGCGCGGCGGTGCTGGGCTTTGCGCCCAGGGATTCGTCGGAACCCTTCCGCGCGAAGGTCGAAGCGCAGCCCGCGCTGGCCGCGGACGACCCCGCCGCGCGGTATCAGGGTGGCGCTTTCGTCAAGGCCGGCCCCTTCCCTTTCCCGAACGCCTGAAGCCTCCCATGTCCACCACCGCCGAACGTCTGGGAACTGTGTTGTGCGGCGTCGGAGAAAGCCCAATCTGGCGCCGGGCCGACCAGGCGTTCTACTGGACCGACATTCCCGGCAAGACCCTTTGGCGCTGGACGCCGGAGACCGGCGCATTCGCGCAGTGGGCGCTGCCGCAGATGGCGGGCAGCATCGCCATGCGGGGGGACGGCTGGCTGCTGGCGATGGAAGATGGTTTTTATGCTTGCGACGCACTGCGTGAAGACCAGGCCTGCGCTGCGCGCCCGCTCGCATCCGTTGCCCATGCCGCGCCCGGCATGCGGTTCAACGACGGCCGCTGCGACCGGCAAGGCCGGTTTCTGGCGGGCACCATGGTCATGGACATGGCCCTGGCCTCGCCCGCCGGCGCGCTGTACCGGCATGACGCGCGCGGCGTGACCGTCCTGCTCGACGGCCTGATCGTGCCCAATGGACTGGCGTTCAGCCCGCAGGGCCGGACGATGTACCTGTCCGATTCGCACCCCTCGCGCGCCACTGTGTGGGTGTTCGACTACGACACCGAGACGGGTGTGCCGGCCAACCGCCGCGTCTTCATTGACGCCCTGCCCGCCGGCCGTCCCGACGGCGCCGCGGTGGACGCGGCGGGCTGCTACTGGATTTGCGGCAACGACGCCGGCAAGGTATATCGCTACACCCCCGACGGCCGGCTGGACCGCACCCTGAACGTGCCCGCCGCCAAGGTCGCCATGTGCGCCTTCGGCGGCTCCCGCATGGACACGCTTTTCGTGACGTCGATCCGCCCGGGCAATGCCGCGCCCGGCGCGCTGGACGGCGCCGTATTCGCCCTGCACCCCGGCGTGCAGGGCCTGGAGGAAACCGCCAGCGCCGGTTAGCACCCGACGGGCGCGCCCCTTTGCGCCCACCCCGAGCAGGTCAGTGCATATCAAAGAGCTTCGGGGCCGTCCCGGTCCTCAACGAAACGCCGTACCCCATCCGGAGGTAGACATGCTGCACCCTCACCTGAGCCGCGCCGTTCTGGCCGCGGCCGCCTTGCTGACGCTGATTCCCGCCACTCACGCCGCCGAGCTGCGCTCCGCGGACATCCATCCCGACGACTACCCCACTGTGCAGGCCGTGCGCCACTTCGGCGATCTGGTCAAGCAACGGACCAACGGCCGCATCACCGTGAAGGTGTTCTCTGGCGGCGCGCTTGGCAACGAAGACGATTCGATCGAACAGGTGAAACTGGGCGCGCTGGCCATGGCCCGCGTGTCGAGCGCGGCGATGCACAACATCTGCCAGACCACCCGCGTGCCGTCGCTGCCGTTCCTGTTCCGTTCCAAGGAGCATCTGCACAAGGTGCTGGACAGCGAGATCGGCGATCAGATCCTGCGCTCGTGCGAGGGAGCCGGCTTTGTGGGCCTGGCCTGGTACGACAGCGGTTCGCGCTCGATGTACACGACCAAGAAGCCGATCAAGACGCTGGCCGACGCCAAGGGCCTGAAGATCCGCGTGCAGCAGTCGGACCTGTCCGTGGCGATGGTCGAGGCGATGGGAGGCAACGCCACGCCGATGCCGATGGGCGAGGTGTACACGTCGCTCAAGACCGGGCTGGTCGATGCGGCCGAGAACAACTTCCCCAGCTACGAAAGCGCGCATCACTACGAGGTCGCCAAGTTCTATTCGCTGACCGAGCACACGATGACGCCCGAGATCCTGATCTTCTCCAGGCGTCAGTGGGACAAGCTGCCGCCCGACGACCAGAAGATCCTGCGCGAAGCGGCGCGCGAATCGGTGCCTTACATGCGCAAGCTGTGGGACGAGCGCGAGCAGAAGTCGCGCGCGGTGGTCGAGCAGGCGGGCTCGCAGATCTCGCAGGTCGACAAGCCCTCGTTCCAGGGCGCGATGAAGCCGGTGTACGAACGCTTCGTCACCACGCCTGAAATGAAGGACCTGGTCGCCAAGATCCAGGCCGTGCAGTGAGGACATCATGTTGGCCACACCCACGAATGAACCAGATGTCGCCGCGGGGGGCCGGGAAGAAGCCCTGGCTGCCCCGCTGGATGCCTACTCCCGCGCCTGCGCCCGATTGGCGCGGATCTGCATGTGGACGAGCGTATTCGGGCTGATCTGCCTGATCGTCGCCGTCTCGCTGCAGATCTTCGGCCGCCACGTGCTGAACAGCACGCCGACCTGGGCGGAAAGCCTGGCGCTCCTGCTGGTGCTGTACGTCACCATGCTGGGCGCGGCGGTTGGCGTGCGCGACGCCGGGCACATCGGCTTCGAGTCCCTGCTCGACGCCCTGCCCGCCGCCGGGCAACGGCGGCTGCGCATCTTCATCCATCTGCTCGTCCTGCTGTTCGGCGTGCTGATGGCCTGGAACTGCGGCGTGCTGGCCGAATCCGTCGCGGCCTACAAGATTCCCAACCTGGGCATCTCCAACGCGTGGAAGTACGTTCCTGCAACCCTGTCGGGCACCTTGATCGCGCTCTTTTCCGTCGAGCACATCATCGCGATCCTGCGCAACCAGAAGGTGGTACCGGCATGGCGCTGACACTGCTGTCCTTCACCTTCATGGGGTTCCTCGTGATCGGCGTGCCGGTGGCCTTCGCCATCGGCCTGTCGTCCATCACGGCCATCATGTACGAAGACCTGCCGCTGGCAGTGGCCTTCCAGCAGATGACCTCGGGCATGAACGCGTTTTCGTTCCTGGCCATCCCCTTCTTCATCTTCACCGGCGAACTGATGCTGTACGGCGGCATTGCCGACCGCATCGTGGCGTTCGCCAAGTCGCTGGTAGGCCATGTGCGCGGCGGCCTGGGCATGTCCAACGTGGTGGCCTGCACGCTGTTCGGCGGGGTGTCGGGATCGCCCGTGGCGGACGTGTCGGCGATGGGGTCGGTGATGATCCCGATGATGAAGCGCGAGGGCTACCACGCCGACTACGCGGTAAACGTCACGACCCACGCGGCGCTGGTGGGCGCGCTGATGCCGACCAGCCACAACATCATCATCTACACGTTGGCCGCGGGCGGCAAGGTGTCCATCGCGGCGCTGATCGCGGCAGGCGTCGTGCCCGCCCTGATCCTGACCGCGTGCAACCTTGCGGCCGCCTACTTCGTGGCGCGCAGCCGGGGCTATCCGGCAGGCACCTTCCCGGGCTGGCACATCGTTTTCCGCTCGCTGGTGGCCGCGGCGCCGGGGCTGTTCGTGGTGGTGCTGATCATCGCGGGCATCCTGAGCGGCGTCTTCACCGCGACGGAATCCGCGGCGGTGGCGGTGCTGTATGCGCTGGCGCTGACGATCTTCGTCTACCGCTCGCTGACGTGGGATCAGTTCGTCCGCGCGGCCAGCAAGGCGGTGAAGACCACGGGCGTGGTGCTGCTGCTGATCGGCATCTCCGCCACGTTCGGCTACCTGATCAGCTTCTATGGCGTGGCCGAAAAGACCGGGCAGCTGATGGCGTCGATTTCGACGGAGCCGTGGGCCATCTTCCTGATGGTCAACATCATCCTGTTCGTGCTGGGCACGTTCCTGGACATGGCCGCCACCATCCTGATCTGCACGCCGATCTTCCTGCCGATCTGCATGCAGTACGGCATGGGGCCCGTGCAGTTCGGGATGGTGCTGCTGCTGAATTGCGCGCTGGGGCTGAACACGCCGCCGGTGGGCACCACGCAGTTCGTGGGATGCGCCATCGGCGGGGTATCGGTGGGAACTGTGATGCGCACCATCTGGCCGTTCTACGGCGCGTTGCTGGCCGCGCTGGCGCTGGTGACCTACGTGCCGGCGTTCTCGCTGTGGCTGCCGGGCGTGCTGCTCAACTGACGCGCGGCGCGCGGGACGGGCCGTGCGCGGTCCGTCCCACGATCACCGGATAGAAGAAGATGGCGGCCAGCAGCCACATCAGGGCGGCGGACCACAGCGTCTGGCTGAGAAAATGCGCGCCCTGCAGGATGCGCACGACGGAAAAGCCCACGCCCGCCGCCACCCCGATCGCCAGCCCGCTCCAGCGCCACGCAGGCCGGCCCAGCGCCCATCCCGCGAAGTACAGGCTGAGCAGCGCGTAGCCTGCGCCCGCATGGCCGCTGGGCAAGGCGCCGCCAGCGCGCGCACGCGCCCAGGTCCACCAGTGCACCGGATACGGCGTGTAGCCGCCCAGCGTCTCCAGATCGTAGGGACGCGGCAGCGTCGTGTGATGCTTGAGCTGATTGATGAGCACTTGCCCGGTCAGGCATGATGCCGCCACGGCGATCGCCGCGCCGCGCCAGCGGCGCCATGCCGGGATGCGGTAGCTGGCGGCGGCGATGCCGGCCGCGGCCAGGCCCACGCCGATCGGCAGGGCGAGCACGATGCGGTGCCCCAGCAACTCCAGCCACCGGCTGCCGTGCAGCGGAAAATCGTCGATCACCGGATCAAAGAGCGCACGCGCGATGTACATGTCCAGCCCCGACTCCTTGGCCCACCACGCCAGGCAGGCAAGCAGCAGCGTCACGGCCCCGACATGGGTGAGCAGGTAAAAGGCTCTCGTCGGCGCGTGCGGCGCCGGCAGTAATGGGGACGGCATGATCGGGATTCTCCGGACGGTTCGGGCCTGCGCACTTTACGCGGCCGACAGTCGAAAATTCGTCAAATTCGCGTGGTAGGCGCTGCCGTCTCGGCCTGCCGGAATCGCAACAGAAAGCGGGTGCCGCGCGCAGGCCCCTCTTGCGAGGACTCGACCGTGAGCGACCAGCCCTGCATGTCGCATACGCGCTTGGCGATCGCCAGTCCCAACCCGCGCGCCGCCTCGTGGCTGCCCGCCGCGCCCGAATCGCGCATGCGGCCGCTGAAATACCGGCGGAACAGGAATGGCAGGTCGCTGGCGGCGATGCCCTTGCCGTCGTCGCGCAGTTCCAGCCCGCCCTGCGCATCCAGCGACGCGGTCAGCGTGGCGGGCGCGGCGTGCTCGATGGCGTTGCGCACGAGGTTGCGCAGGACGGTCAGCAGGGCGTAGCGGTCCAGCGACAGCACCTGGCTGGCCGGAATCTGGTTATCGAAGCGCAGGTCTGCCAGCGCGGCTTGGGCGGCGTAGCCGCGCCAGGCGTCTTCCATGCAGGCGGCAATGTCGACGGGCTCCGGCTCGCGCAACTGGTCGCGCGCCATCGCGCGCGCGCTTTCCAGGCTGACGATCACGTGGTCCACGTTGTCGACCACGCGCGTCAGTCGCTGCTGCTGGTCCGGCGTCAGCGCCTGCGTCAGCAGCATGAGTTCGCTGTCGGACCGGATCGCCGCCAGCGGCGTACGCACTTCGTGGCTGAGATTGCCGGCGAACTCACGTTCGCGGGCGATCGACCGGTCGACCTGGCCCTGCACGCGGTTGAAGGCTTCGATGAGCCGCCCGGCCTCGTCGTCGCGCGTGACCGCCATGTCGGGAGAGCCGGGCGCCCATGTCGACAGCCGGTCTGTCAGGTCCAGCAGCGGCCCGACCGCGACTGCCGCCACGCGGCGCGACAGCGCATAGGCCAACACCACGCACAGCGCGCCCACGCCCAGCACGATCAGACCGAAGTCGTGCACCCGCTCTTCGTTATCGGTGGCGTCGTACAGCAGATACACCTTGCCGCGGTCGGTTTCGGCCACCATCACGTGCCACGTGTACGCGCCTGGTTCGATGAGGTGCAGCCCGTTTTCCAGCGAGAGCAGTTCGGGCGGCATGCCGACGGGCGGCTGGCCGTCCACGCTGAGCCACGCGCGCATGGATCCGCCCAGCTCGCGCGCGCCCCGGCGCGGCAGGAATTCGTCGCTGCTGCGCGCATGCTGGACCAGGCGATCCATTTCGGTGTTGAGGATGTCGTTGACCAGATCGTCCTCCATCTGGTCGAACGTCAGGTAGGCCAGCAGCGCAAGCGCCGTGACAAACAGCGCCACCGCGCCCGTCAGCGCCCAGACGACGCGCTGGGTCAAGGTGCCGGAGGCGGCGCGGCTCATGATGCGGCGCCGGGCAAAGCCAGGCGCCAACCCGTGCCGTGCACGGTCTCGATGCCGTCAAAGCCCGCGTCGGCCAGCGCGCGGCGCAAGAGGTGCACCTGGCTGCGCAGCGCATCGGACGAGGGAGGCTCGTTGCCCCACAACACGGATTCGAGTTCCTCGCGCGTGACCACGCGGCCCGGATCGCGCAGCAGCACTTCGATGATGAGACTTGCCTTGCGGGTCAGGTGGACCGGCACGCCGCTGACCGACACGACACGGCTGCGCGCGTCGAACTGAAGCGGGCCGAACGTGCGCTCGGCGTCCACCGTCGACCCTTTGGCGCGCTGGATCAGCGCCAGCAGCCGGGCCTCGACCTCGAGCAGCGCGAACGGCTTGGTCAGGTAGTCGTCGGCGCCGTGCGAAAAGCCCGCCAGCTTGTCTTCGAGACTGTCGCGCGCGGTCAGCATCAGCACCGGCACGGCCAGCCGCCGTTCCGTGCGCATGGCGTGCAGCACGGCGTTGCCGTCCATGCCGGGCAGGCCGATGTCCAGCAGCACGGCGTCAAAGCGTTGCGCCTGCAACTGCTGCAAGGCGGCGGGTCCGCTGTAGGCCACGTCGGGAAGAAAGCCGCGCGCCTCCAGGAAGCTGTACAGGTTGCCGGCGATGATATGGTCGTCCTCGACGATCAGCACCCGGTGATTCGCGCCCGCTGCGGGAGGGGTTGCCATGTTATGCGATCCTGGCCGCGTTACGTGGAAAGCACCTTGCCGGGGTTCATGAGCCCCTGCGGATCCAGCGCGCGCTTGATCCGGCGCATCAGCGCAAGTTCCACGGGATTCTTGTAGCGCGGCAGCTCGTCACGCTTGAGCTGGCCCACGCCGTGTTCGGCGCTGATGGAACCCTTGTGCGCGTGCACGCTGTCATGCACCACGCCGTAGATCTCGCCCTGCAACCCCAGCAGCTCGGCTTCGCTCTGGCCCGGCGCATGCGCCACGTTGTAGTGCAGGTTGCCGTCGCCCAGATGGCCGAAGATCACATGGCGCACGCCCGGAAAGCGCGCCTGCAGCAAGGCGTTGGTCTTGTGCACGAATCCGGCGATGGACGAGATGGGAATGGAGACGTCATGCTTGACCGACTTGCCAAGCTCCGCTTCGGCCAGCGGGATGCTTTCGCGCAGGTGCCACAGCGCCTTGCTCTGCGAGACGTTCGCGGCGATGGCCGCGTCGTTCACCAGGCCCGCCTCGATGGCCTCGCCCAGCACGGCCTCGAAACGCTCGCGGGCGTGGGTTTCGCTCTCGCTGTCGGACAGCTCCAGCAGGGCGAACCACGGCGAGGCCGCTGATTCGCCTTCGAAGGGCAGGCGCTGCTGCGGAAAGAGGCGCACCACGCCTTGCAGGCAGGCGCCGCTCATGAGTTCGAAACCGGTCAGCGAGGCGCCGAACCCAGCGCGGGCGCGCGACAGGACTTCCACGGCGTTATCGATGCTGTCCAGCGTCAGCAGCGCCGTGCAGGACGCGACCGGGCGCGGGTACAGCTTGAGGGTGGCAGCGGTGATGATGCCCAGCGTGCCTTCGCTGCCGATGTACAGGTCGCGAAGGTCGTAGCCGGTGTTGTCCTTGCGCAGGCCGCGCAGGCCGTCCCAGATCTCGCCTTCGGCGGTCACGACCTCCAGGCCCAGCGTGAGATCGCGCGTGTTGCCATAGCGCAGCACCTGCGTGCCGCCGGCGTTGGTGGCCAGGTTGCCGCCGATGGTGCAGCTGCCTTCGGCCGCCAGGCTCAGCGGGAACAGGCGGTTCGCGGCCGCCGCGGCCTCTTGCACGGCCTGCAGGATGCACCCGGCCTCCACGGTGATGGTGTCGTTGTCGGTGTCCAGCGCGCGCACGGCGGTGAGCCGGGCGGTGGACAGGACGATCGCGGTGCCGGAATCGTCCGGCGTGGCGCCGCCGCACAGGCCCGTGTTGCCGCCTTGCGGCACCACCGGCACGCCATGCTGGGCGCACACCTTGATGGCGGCCGCCACGTCGGCGGTAGAGCCGGGGCGGATCACCGCCAGCGCCGCGCCGCGATAGCGGCGGCGCCAATCCAGCACATAGGAATCCGCGTCCGCGCCCGTCAGCACGTGGGAGTCGCCCAGGAGGGCCTGTAGATCGCTCAGCAATGTCATGGATACCGCACTTGAAGTCGGCCCGGCCGCTGGGGCCGGGCGCAGTTCATCGGATGTGCGGACTATTGTAGGGGCTGGACGGCGCCCGCCGAAGCCCCGCTTAGCCGGGCGGTCAGCCGACCGCCTGATCCAGCCGCGTGCCCGTCATGCCCGAGCAGAAGGCGCGGGAGGCAATGCGCTCCATCAGGAAGGCGCGGTCCACGCCGGCGGGGCCGGGCAGTTCGGACAAGGCGCGATAGGCGCGGCGCAGGACCTCGCCGCGGGTGGCGCCGCAGACCATCAAATGGGTGCACGGCAGGCGGCGGTCGCCGCAACCGTCGATGCGCACTTCCAGCACGTGCGGCGCAATGGGATCGTGTTCGGCAAGCGGCATGTCGTGCCCGCGGGCCTGCGTCTGGGCGTCGATGACGCGGAAGACGCCGCTGCGGTCGTCCAGCGAAAACGACACGGTGCCGGCGGCCTGCCAGCCGCGGTCGCGCGCCACGCTGGCGGCCACCGTGCGCAACGCGCTTTCGATCGAGGCCGCCAGATGCGGCGCGGGGCACTCCGCGATGAGGACGCGCGCGTCGCGCCAGACGCTGCGTTCCCAGGCGCGGCCGGTGGCCAATTCGCCTGTCGCGGCGGCAGACACGTGGATATCAAGCCGGCGCTCGCGGCCCGCGGCCGGGCCGGCAAAGTCCGTGGGCGGTCCCCGCCTGCTTGTGGCGCCGCCCGATGACATGACTGTGGATACTTTGGCGCCCATGGCCCCTCCTGGTCTTTCTGCTTGCCCGGCAAGCGTATCACCTTCGGATGACGAGCAACTTTTGTGCCATGCGCGGCAGCCCGGGAGCGGGCCTTTGCGCCCGCCGCCGTGCACCGCAAACAGGCGGCGGCGCGCCGGGCGCCGCACCACGGCGGGGCAGGCGGCACCGGGTAAATGCCCTACTCCGCCCGAAGGATGAAGCCCCCCGCGCCGATGGGGGATAATCCAACTTTGACCCCTGCCATAGCGGCTTGGATGTGCGGGTTTACCATTACCCGGCAGCCGCCGCGCTGTCCCCCTCAACAAGGAACCGTCGTGGGCAACAATACACAATTTCCGGCCTCTGTTTTCAAGGCATATGACATTCGCGGCACCGTGCCGGACCTGATCGACGCAACCTTTGCCCGTTCGCTCGGCGTGGCGCTTGCCGCCCGCGCCCGCGAGCAGGGCGTGCAGACGCTGGTGGTCGGGCGCGACGGCCGCCTCAGCAGCGACATGCTGTCGCTGGCCCTGCAGGAAGGCATGCTGGAAGGCGGCGTCGATACGCTGGACATTGGCATGGTGCCCACGCCGCTCGTCTACTTTGCCGCGAACATCATGCAGACCGGCTCGGGAGTGGCCATTACCGGCAGCCACAATCCCCCCAAGTACAACGGATTCAAGATGATGATGGGCGGCCGCGCGCTGTTTGGCGACGACGTCCAGCAGCTGGCGCAGACCATGAACGGGCAAGCCCCGGCCCCCGCCCCTGAACCCGGCACGCGCCGCCAGCTCGATCTGGCGCAGACCTACATCGCACGCGTGGCCTCGGGCGTCAAACTGGCGCGTCCCATGAAGATCGCCATCGATTGCGGCAATGGCGTGGCCGGCGCAGTGGCGCCGCAGCTCTTTCGCGCGCTGGGCTGCGAGGTCGACGAACTGTTCTGCGACGTGGACGGCAACTTTCCCAACCATCACCCCGATCCGGCCGAACCCAAGAACCTGCAGGACCTGATCAAGCACGTCGCCGAGACCGACTGCGAACTCGGCCTGGCCTTCGACGGCGACGGCGACCGCCTGGGCGTGGTCACCAAATCCGGCCAGATCATCTGGCCCGACCGCCAGCTCGTCCTCTTTGCCCGCGACGTGCTCGAGCGCAATCCCGGCGCGACCATCATCTATGACGTCAAGTGCAGCCGCCACGTGGGCCTGTCGGTCGAGGCCGCCGGCGGCGCCGCGCTGATGTGGAAGACGGGACATTCGCTGGTCAAGGCCAAGCTGGCCGAGACCGGCGCGCCGCTGGCCGGCGAAATGAGCGGCCACATCTTCTTCAAGGAACGCTGGTACGGGTTTGACGACGGTCTGTACACCGGCGCCCGCCTGCTGGAAATCGTGTCGCGCGCAGCCGACGCCTGCGCCCCGCTGGAGGCCCTGCCGCAAGACGTGTCCACGCCGGAGCTCAAGCTGGAAATGGAAGAAGGCCAGCCGTTCACGCTGGTCAAGTCCTTGCAGGAGCAAGGCCAGTTTCCCAACGCCAAGCGCGTGATCACGATCGACGGCGTGCGTGCCGAGTACGCCGACGGCTTCGGTCTGGCGCGGCCGTCCAACACCACACCGGTCGTCGTGCTGCGATTCGAGGCGCAAAGCGAAGCGGCCCTCGCGCGCATCCAGGCCGACTTCCGCCGCGAACTGGGCAAGCTCGCCCCGAACGCCACACTGCCATTCTGATCCGCTCATGTCGTTAGCCAACAGCCCCGCGTGGCAGCAGTTCACCGCCGCAACACGCACGGCATCCCGGGATGGCCAGAAGCTGCGCGTCATCAATGCTCCCGGGCTGCGCCTGGACCTGAGCGCACAGGCGCAATCGCCCGAACTGCTGGCCGCCTCGCGGGCGCTGCTGGCGCAGCAGGACTTCGATACCTGGCGTGCGCGCCTGTTCGATGGCGGCCAAGCCAATTGGACGGAAGGACGCGCCGCCTGGCACACCGCCTTGCGCGCGGCCGAGCCGCCTGCAATGGTGGCCAAGGCGGTGCTTGCCGAGCGCGAACGCCTGCGCGAATTCGTGCGCACCGCCGACGCGGCCGGCCGCTACAGCGGCGTGCTGCATCTGGGCATTGGCGGCAGCGATTGGGGACCGCGCCTGGTCACCCGCGCGCTGCGCCACGAGGGCGCGCGCCGCGACGTGCGCTTTGCGTCCAACGTGGACTCGCATTCGGTTGCCGAAGCGATGAGCCACCTGGATCCGCACAACACGCTGGTCATCGTCGCCTCCAAGTCGTTCACCACCACCGAGCCGCTGGCCAACGCCGAGGTCGCGATGAACTGGCTGCGCGAAGCCGGCGTCGCCGATCCGATCAAACAGGTCGTGGCGATCACCTGCAACGTCGAGGCGGCGCTCAACCTGGGCATCCTGCCCGACCACATCTTCCAGATCTGGGACTGGGTCGGCGGGCGCTATTCGCTATGGTCCGCCATCGGCCTGCCGGTCGCGCTGGCGTTCGGCAACGACACCTTCGACCGGCTGCTGGCGGGCGCGGCGGCCATGGACGACCATTTCCGCAACGCGCCCCCGGACGAGAACGCGCCCGTGCAGCTGGCGCTGGCCGGCGTGGCCAACCGCAGCGTGCTGGGCTATGACTCGCTGGTGATCGCGCCCTACGATTCGCGGCTGCATCACATCGTGCCGTGGGCCCAGCAGCTTGAAATGGAATCGCTGGGCAAAGTCGCGACGGCCGACGGCAGTCCCGCCGGTGTGCCGACCGGTCCCGCGGTGTGGGGGATGCCGGGCACGGATTGCCAGCACACGTTCTTCCAGTGGCTGCATCAGGATGCGGCCGGCGCGCCGGTGGATTTCATCCTGTGCGAACAGCCGGACCATGCGTACGCCCGGCACCACGAACTGCTGGTCGCCAACTGCCTGGCGCAGCGTTCGGCGCTCTTGCGCGGCAAGACCTTTGAAGAAGCCCTGGCGGAAACCTCCGCCACGGAACGCGATCCGGCACGCGCGCGCCTGCTGGCGCAACACCGCGTGCACCCGGGCGGACGGCCGTCGTCGCTGATCGTGCTGCCGCGCCTGGAAGCCTATACGCTGGGCGCGCTGCTGGCCCTGTACGAGCACAAGGTGTTCACGCAAGGCGTGATCTGGGGCATCAATCCCTTCGATCAGTGGGGCGTGGAGTTTGGCAAGGTGTTGGCCAAGAACATCATGCGCGAGCTGGACGCGCCCCAGCCCAGCCAGCAAGACCCGTCCACGCGCTTCTGGATCGACGCGATCAGGCGCTAAGCGCGTCGTACAGCGCGACGTGAATGCGCGCGACCTGGTTGATGTCGAACTCGCGCTCGGCGAGCGCCCTGCCCGCCGCGCCCATCGCCTGGCGCAATGCCGCGTCCTTGGCCAGGCGGGCAATGGCGTCGGCCAGGGCGGCGGCGTCGCGCACCGGCACCAGGAGGCCGGTGACGTTGGGCTCGATCGCGTCACGGCAGCCCGGCACGTCGGTCGTCACGACCGCGCGTCCGCAGGCGGCGGCCTCGATCAAGGATTTCGGCAGGCCTTCGCGGTAGGACGGCAGCACCGCGATGTGCGCGGCTGCATACAGCGCCGCCACATCCGATCGCTCGCCCAGCGCCTGCACGCAGCCGTCCTGCTGCCACGCGTCGACATCGGCCTGCGTGGCGGAAGCCGGGTTGCCGGCGTCCAGGCCGCCCACCAGTTGCATCGTCACCGGTACGCCACGTTCGCGCAGCAGCCTTGCCGCCTGCACGAACTCCTGCACGCCCTTGTCGCGCAGCAGGCGCGCCACCATCGTGACGACGACGGGCGGCGCAGGCGGCTCGGGCGTGGGACGGAAGGCGTCAAGGTCCACCCCCGCGCCGCGGATGATGACCACCTGCTCATCGCGTACCGCGCCCAGCGACTTGAGCAGGTCGCGGTCGTTGGCGTTCTGGAAGATCACCCGGCTGTTCGGATGGCCCAGCGCGATGCGATACAGGCGCGCCACCACCGCGCGCACCAGCCGCATCTTCAGCGAATTGGACAGGAACACGAATCCCAATCCGGAAATCGCCGCCACCATGCCCGGCACACGCGCCAGCCGCGCGGCGATGCCGCCGTACAGCACGGGCTTGATGGTGACCAGGTGCACCACGTCGGGCCGCAGCCGGCGGAACAGGCGGACCAACGCCAGCAACGTGCCCAGTTCCTGCAGCGGGCGCTTGCCGCTGCGCGTCATGGGAATGGCGTGATGGGTCATGCCCAGCGCCTGGATGTCGGCCACGGCGGGGCCGTCCATCGTCGCGACGTGGACGTCGTAGCCCGCCTTCTGCGCGGCCAACGCGACCGGCACGCGGTGCGACATGAAGAACGCCGGGTTGTTGACGACAAACAGCAGGCAGCGTCCGGCGCTCATGCTTGGACTCCAGAAATGCGGCGCCAGACGGCGATATAGCTTTGCACCATGCGTGCAAGATCGAAATGTTCGAGGACGCGCGCGCGTCCCGCCTCGCCCGCGCGCTCGCGGCCTCGCGCGGCCACGTCGCACAGCGCGGACTCGATGCCGCGGGCCAGGGCCTCGGCCTGCTCGGGCGGCACTACCACGCCGGTATCGCCGACGATGTAGGCGGCGTCGCCCACGTCCGTCACCACGCAATACACGCCGCACGCCATGGCCTCGGCCACCACGTTGGGAAAGCCTTCGGCGCAGCTGGACAGCACGTGCAGGTCCAGTCCGTTCATGACGGCGGGCACGTCGTCGCTGGGGCCATTGAGCACCACGCGGTCGCGCAGATCCAGTTTGTCGAGCAAGGCGCCAAGCTGCGCGTTGCCTTCGGTCATGTCGCGGCCGATCAGCACGCAGCGCAGCCCCGCGTCGCGGCCATCGCGCACCAACGCGGCCACGGCGCGCAGCAGGTTGGCGTGGTCCTTGAGCGGATCCCAGCGCGCCACGCAGCCGATCACGGGCACGTCCTCGGACAGTCCCCATGCGGCGCGTACGCGCGACCGCGCCTGCGGATCCGGCGCGTAGCGCGACAGGTCGTAGCCGTTGGCGATCACGACCATGCGGTCGCGGCGGTAGCCTTTTTCAGCGTGGCGCTGCGCGGCATTTTGCGCGGCGCACACGATGGCGCGCGGCACGCTGCCCGACAGCATGGCGCATGCGCGCAGCACCAGCCGCGCCGAGCGGCTGCTGCGTTCAAGGTGTGCCCCGGAATTGCGGATGCCCCAGGCGATGGCGCGCACGCCCGCCAGGCGGGCGGCCAGGCCGCCGATCAGGTCGGCGTGGTACATCCAGGTCTGCACGGCGTCCGGACGGGTCGAGGCGATCAGACGGCGAAGCGCCAGAAAACCGCCCAGGCTGACACGCCCGCGTTTCATGCCCAGCGTGTGCACCGCGACGCCCGCCGCGCGCAGGCGTTCGCCATACAGGCCTTCATCGGTCAGCGAGACGACCGTGTGCTCGACGTCCGCCTGCGGCCAGGTCGTCAGGCGGAACAGCACGGATTCCGCGCCCCCCTGCCCCAGCCCGGTGATGACATGCAGAATGCGCAGCGGCCGGGTGCTCATCGCCCCTCCCGCACCGCTTCGAACAGTTCATCCCATTCGGTCAGCACGCTGGCAAGCGCGTAGCGCTGGCGCACGGCCGCGGCGGCGCGCGCACCCAGTTGCTCGCGCAGGGACGCATCGCTCATCAGGCGATGCAAGGCATCGGTCATTGCGACCCGGTCGCCCGCCGGCACCAGCAGCGCATCCTGGCCGTCGCGCGTCATCTCGCGCGGACCGCTGGGACAATCGAACGCCGCGCACGGCAGCCCCAGCGACATGGCTTCCAGCAACACATTGGGAAAGCCCTCGACGAGCGAACTGAGCACGAAGGCCTGGCCGCGCGCCAGTTCTTCCCACGGCGCTTCCGTGCGGCCGGGCAGGCTGACGCGCGTCTGCAGGCGCAGGCGCGCCACCTGTTGTTCAAGCGCGCCGCGCTCGGGGCCTTCGCCCCAGATGCGCAGGTTCCAGTCCGGAAACTCCGGCGCAAGCTGCGCGAAGATGTCGATCAGCAGATTGAATTGCTTGTCGGGCACCAGCCGTCCCATCGCGATCAGCTCGCGCGGGCCGGCGTCCTGGCGCTGCTGCACCAGCGGCGCATCCAGCAGCGGCGCGGGCAGCGGATTGGGAATGACGGCCAGACGCCGGATGCCGGGCACCTGACGCGCGAAAGGACCCGCGGTGTCTTCCGCCTGCACGGTCACCATGTCGGCGCGCGGATACAGCACGCGGCGCAGCTTGCGCCAGACAGAGCCCGTGGTGGTATCGGCGATCGGATTGGTGCGCTCGCAGACGATGAGCGGCACATTCAGGCCGCGCGTGGCCAGGATGGCGGCCACGTTGACGTTGGTGAGAAAGGACACGACCACGTCGGGCCGGGAATCGCGGATATGCTTGCGCAGGACCAGCAATCGCTTGAACGCCGCCATCGCGCCCGTCGCCCGGGTGCCGGCCAGATCCGCCAGCCACGCGAGCTGGACCTTGTCCGACAGGGGATAAAAGCAGGTGCCCTTGGATGAGTAGGTGGGCGTCAGGATGACGGTGTCTCCGCGCTCGGACCATGCGTTGACCAGGGTCGCCGCGACGCGTTCCGCGCCGCCGGCGTGCATGGAGCTGACCAGCATCAGTATTTTCATTCCTCAACGGTCCTCAATCGGTCCCCCTTGATCCATCCCCGCCCGGTAGCGGTCCAGCCAGGCCTGCATCATCAGCACGCCCCACAGATGGCTGTCCCAATTGCGATGCCCCGACGCGTGCTCGCGCCATTTGCGCAGGATGGGCTCGGGTTCGAACCACCCTTCCTGGCGCAGGCGCGACGGATTCAGCAGCGCGTCGGCCCATTCCCGCAAGGGACCGCGCAACCACGCGGCCAGCGGCACGGCAAAGCCGCGCTTGGGGCGGTCGACCAGCGCCTGCGGCACGTGGCGGTGCAGGACCTGCCGCAACAGCCACTTGCCCGTATTGCCGCGCACCTTGTATTGGTGCGGCAGGCTCCAGGCGAATTCATAGACGCGGTGGTCGATGAGGGGCACGCGGGTTTCCAGGCTGACGGCCATCGCCGCGCGGTCCACCTTGACCAGGATGTCGTCGGGCAGGTAGGTCACCGTGTCCAGCTTCATCATCGATTCGAAGAACGACCCCTGCATGGCGCGTTCGAACACCGACTCGGGTTCCACGCCGCCCTTGACCACACGGGCGGGGTCTGACCAATACGACACGAACAGGCGGTAGAACTCGCCTTGCGTGTCCGCGCGCAGCAGTTCGCCCAGCTTGCCGACCTTGCCGCGCCAGGCGCCGCGGCCGGGCAGATGCGTGGAGGCGCTGAGCATCGCGCCAGCCGGCTTTCGCAGCAGGCTGGGCACGCGTTCGAACTGGCGCCACCAGTTGTCCACCCGGAAATAACGCGAATAGCCGCCAAAGAGTTCGTCGCCGCCGTCGCCGGACAAGGCCACCGTGACGTGCTGGCGCGCCATGCGCGTGACGAGCGACGTGGGGATCTGCGACGAGTCGGCAAAGGGTTCGTCATACATGTCGGCCAGCGTGGGCACGACCGCCAGCGCGTCGTCCGCGGTGACGTAGAGTTCGGTGTGATCGGTGCCCAGGTGCGTGGCCACGGCCTTCGCGTGCTGCGCCTCGTCGTAGCCCTTCTCGTGAAAGCCGATGGCAAAGGTGCGCACCGGCTGCGAGCTCTGCGCCTGCATCAACGCCACGATGGTGGACGAATCGATGCCGCCGGACAGGAAGGCGCCCAGGCTCACGTCGGACAGCATCTGTCCGCCCACGGCCTTGGACAGCACGCGTTCCAGCGCATCGGTGGCTTGCGCGTCCGAATCGAACGACAGGCGGTGCTGCGCAGCCGTGTCCGCGGCCTCGCGCGCCGACCAGTACACACGCGGCTCCGGCATGCGGCGGCTGCGGGTGTCGTCCGCCGAGAACTCGACCCACGTGCCGGGCGGCAGCTTGGCGATGCCTTCGTAGATCGACTGCGGCGCGGGGATGTAGTTGTGCCGCATGAACGATGCGAGCGCGTTGCGGTTCAGGTTGCGCCCGAACCCCGGAATCGGCATCAGGCCCTTGAGCTCCGAGGCGAACACCAGTTCGGCATTGGAGTAGCCGTAGTAGAGCGGCTTTTCGCCCATGCGATCGCGCGCCAGCACGAGCTTGCGCGCGGCCTTGTCCCACAGCGCGATGGCGAACATGCCGACCGCGGCCTGCAACGTGGCTTCGATGCCCAGCGCGGAAAAGCCCGCGAGCAGGGTCTCGGTGTCCGAATGGCCGCGCCAGTCGGGCGCCCGCGCCGAGTCCTCGAGCTGCTTGCGGATGTCCAGATGGTTGTAGACCTCGCCGTTGAACACCATCACGTAGCGCCCGCACGCGGACGTCATCGGCTGATGGCCGGCTTCGGTCAGGTCCAGGATCGCCAGGCGCACGTGCGCCAGCGCGACGCCGGCGTCAGTATCTTCCCAGAACCCATTGCTGTCGGGCCCACGGTGGCGGATGCGCCGGCAGCTGTCCGCCAGCACCTGATCCTTGTTCCCCAGGGGGCCCCAAATTCCGACTATTCCACACATGATGAGATTCTCGTGGTCACCGTAGCAACGGCGCGCGCGGGGCCCTAGCGGCCCTTCGCCCGCACGCCGTCAAAAAGTTCCTGCCATTTCCGCAGCACGCGCACGGCCGAGAATCGGTCGCGCACGTCGGTTGCCGCCTGCGCCAGGCGCGCGCGGCCGTTGTCATCGCCCATGACCACGCCAAGCGCCTCGCACAGCGCGGGCACGTCACCGTTGGGCCGCACCAGCACGCCATCGATGCCGTGGCGGATGATCTCGCGCGGACCCGTGTCGCAATCGAACGAGACCGCCGCCAGACCGCTTGCCATGGACTCGAGCAACGTGTTGGACAGCCCTTCGAAGCGCGAGGTCAGCACGTAAAGATCGGCGCTGTCGTACCAGTCGCCGACATTGCCGGCACGCCCCGGCATCGAGATGCGCGATTCGAGCCCGGCCTCGCGCACCTGCGCTTCAAGCGCCTGGCGCTCGCTGCCCTCGCCCAGAATAACCAGATCCCAGCCGGGATGCGACGGCGCCAGCTGCGCAAACGCCTGGATCAGCAGGTCGAAACCCTTGTCGCCGTGCAGCCGCCCGACCGCCAGGAGCCGCTTGCGGCCATCCCGGGGAGCCGGCTGCAAGAGAGGTTCGGCGCGCGGCAGCGGGAAGTGTACCGGGTTGGGAATGACTGCGAGCCGCGAGCCCGGCACATGCTGTTCCAGCCACTGCGCGGTGCCGCGGGTCAGCGCGACCACGCGCGCGGCGCGCGGATAGGTCAGCCGGCGCAGCCGCTGCCAGAAGCCCGACAACGTCTGGGACGGCGGATGGGTGTGTTCGGTTGCAATGACCTGGCAGTTCAGCCCCGCGGAAGCCAGCACGGCCAGCACCGACGCCGTGGTCATCATGCCCAGCACGATGTCGGGCCGGAACGACTTGATCACGCGGCGCAGCGCGCGCACGCGCTGCAGGTTGCTGAGAATGCCGCGCAGGCCGCCGCCCTCGCCCGCCGTGTGCAGGACCTCGCGGCGCACCTTGGGATGCAGCGCATAGACATCGCCGTCGGCGCTGGCCTGCGTGACCACCATGACCTCGCTGCCCTCGGACGCCCAATGGGCGCTCAGGTCGGCGGCGACGCGTTCAGCGCCCCCGCCGTGCAGGGAATGGATGAACAGCAACACGCGCGCCGGACGGGCGGGGTCGGCTACGGACATTCAATCGGCCTCCTTGGGTTCGGCCTTGCGCATCGCCACGGCCAGGTAGCAGGCAAAGGACAGCACATACATGAGGCTGGTGGCCAGCATGATGCCGGCCGCGCCCATGCGGGGCGCCAGCACGGTGTTCAGCACGGCCTTCAGCGCAAAATTGGCGACCGCGATGGCGGCCATGATGCGGTAGCGGTTCTGGCTGGCCAGGAGTTGCACCAGGATCAGCACGCCGAAGTAGAACGGCAGCTGCAGCAGGCCCCAGCGCAGCACGTGCGCGACGGCTTCGGTGTTTTCGGCGGTAAAGGCGCCGCGCTGGAACAGCACCGACACGCCCCAGGGCGCCAAAACCCAGCCTAGCGCCACGGCGCCGGCGCCGGCGCCCACCATCAGCAACGACCATTTGAGCGCCATGCTGCGCGCGCGCGCCGTGTCGCCGCGCGCCTGCACGTCGGCCAGCACGGGAAGCGCGGCGCGGCCCACGGACACGGCCCCGATGCCCAGCAGCAGGGACAGCAGCCGGCTGGCATAGCCGAGCGTGGCGTTGGCATTGGCGCCCAGGTTGGCGGCCGCGTACTGGTCCAGCGGACCCACAAAGCTCATGGCGACCTGGCCGATCAGCATCACGCCGGCCGCGCCCATCAGTTCAGGCCAATGCGGCGACTTCAGTGTCAGTGACGGCGCGCCCCAGAAGCCGCCGTCGG
Source organism: Achromobacter mucicolens (assembly GCF_029866465.1). Lineage (NCBI taxonomy): Bacteria > Pseudomonadati > Pseudomonadota > Betaproteobacteria > Burkholderiales > Alcaligenaceae > Achromobacter > Achromobacter mucicolens. The sequence goes on from NZ_CP123364.1 coordinate 4,808,401, forward strand.
CGCGCGCGGCCAGCCAGGCCAGCCAGACGGTCTGGATGGCGTATCCGACCAGCGTGCCCCACAGCAGCGGTCCCACGCTCTCGGCGCTGGCGGCCAGCATGACCCAGGCCAGCGTTGCCACGGCGGGCACACTGTCCAACAGCGTGTTGACGTGGCGTTCCTGCGCGCGCAGCCGCGCGGCGCTGATGCCGGCGATCAGCAGCAACGCCGCCACGGGGGCAAAGGCGATCAGCAGGTCACCCGTCATGGCGCGCACTTGCGCCGACAGGCCCTGCCCCAGCCAATCCACCACATACGGCCAGGCGAACCACGTCAACAGGGCCAGTGCGACGCCGGCGGCGGCGACCCAGCCCTGAAGTTCGCGAATGAAGAGTTCCTTCTCGGCCCCGCCGGTGCGCGCCAGGCGCACGAGCACCGGGATCAGCACCACCGACAGCACGCCCACGATCGTGACGGGCAGCCAGGTGCCCATGGTCATCGTGAACTGGTAGGCGTCTACGGCGTCGCTGACGCCGTAGCGGTACGCCACCGCCATCTCCTTGATGGCGCCGGCAGCCTTGCCCAGCAGCAGAAACACCGCCACCCGGAACGCGCCTTTGAAGATGCGCTGATGATCCGGGTGGATGTTGCCGAGTTTTCGGACGAGTGCTTTCAACGCAGGAACTGCGTGTACCAGGGCATGGCGACTTCCAGGCCTTGCAGCACCGTGTGCGTGGGCGCATAGCCCAGCAGGCGGCCGGCCTTGCCGATGTCGGCCTGCGAGTGGCGCACATCGCCCGCGCGGAAGTCAGCGTAGACCGGCTGCTTGGTGTAATTCACGCCCTGATTGCCCAGGGCCTGCACCAGGAAGCTGAACAGCTGGTTCAGGGTGCTGCGGCCGCTGACGGCCACGTTGTAGACCTGGTTGCGGGCCTCGGGTGCGGCCAGCGCGCCCAGGATGTTGGCCTGCACCGCGTTTTCCACAAAGCAGAAGTCGCGGCTGGTCTCGCCGTCGCCATTGATGGTGACGTCCTTGCCCTGGATCATCGCGGCGGTCCACTTCGGGATCACGGCGGCGTAGGCGCCGTCCGGATCCTGCCGCTTGCCGAACACGTTGAAGTAACGCAGACCCACCGTCTCGAAGCCGTAGGAGCGCGCGAAGACGTCGGCATAGAGCTCGTTGACGTACTTGGTCACGGCGTACGGCGACAGCGGCTTGCCGATGTTTTCCTCGACCTTGGGCAGCGCCGGATGGTCGCCATAAGTGGAGCTGGACGCCGCATAGACGAACGACTTCACCTTGGCGTCGCGCGCCGCGACCAGCATGTTCAGGAAACCGCCGATGTTGACTTCGTTGGTCGTGATGGGGTCATTGAGCGAGCGCGGCACCGAGCCCAGCGCGGCCTGGTGCAGCACGTAGTCCACGCCTTCGGCCGCGCGGCGGCAGGCGTCCAGGTCACGGATGTCGCCTTCGATGAAGGTGAAGCGCGCCCACTGCTGCGGCGAAACCGAAGCCTGGACTTCGTCCAGATTGCGCTGGTGGCCGGTCGCGAAGTTGTCCAGGCCGGTCACGGTCTGGTCAAGCTTGAGCAAGGTTTCCAGCAAGTTCGAGCCGATGAAGCCGGCGCAGCCGGTCACCAGCCACTTGCGCGGCGCGGCGGACAGTTCCTGGGTGACAGTCTCGAATCGTGTGGTCATGGCGAAATCCTTTACAGACGCAGGTCGGATTCAGCGGGCGACAGCACGTACTTCAGGTCGTACAGGATGTGTTGCGGCTTGCCAAGCTTGCGGATGCCTTCGGCGCCCATGTCCTTGAACTGGTTGTGCGCCACGGCGAGGATCACGGCGTCGTACTTGCCTTCCTCGGGCTTGGCCACCGGGGTCAGGCCGTATTCGTGCATGGCTTCGTCGGCGTCCACCCACGGATCGTAGATGTCCACGTCGACGTTGTAGTCGCCCAGTTCACGGACGATGTCCACGATGCGCGTGTTGCGCAGGTCGGGGCAGTTTTCCTTGAAGGCCAGGCCCATCACCAGCACGCGGGCGCCCTGCACGTGAATGCGGCGCTTGGTCATGCACTTGACCAGCTGCGACACCACGTAGCTGCCCATGGAGTCGTTCAGGCGGCGGCCCGCCAGGATGATCTCGGGGTGGTAGCCGATGGACTGCGCCTTGTGCGTCAGGTAGTACGGGTCCACGCCAATGCAGTGGCCGCCCACCAGGCCCGGACGGAACGGCAGGAAGTTCCACTTGGTGCCGGCGGCCTGCAGCACGGCTTCGGTATCGATGCCCATCTTGTTGAAGATCAGGGCCAGTTCGTTGATGAGCGCGATGTTCACGTCGCGCTGCGTGTTCTCGATCACCTTGGCGGCTTCGGCCACGCGGATGCTGGACGCCTTGTGCGTGCCGGCGGTGATGATTTCCTTGTAGAGCTTGTCGACCAGGTCGGCGACTTCCGGGGTCGAGCCCGAGGTGACCTTCTTGATCGTGCTGACGCGGTGTTCCTTGTCGCCCGGGTTGATGCGCTCGGGGCTGTAGCCGGCGAAGAAGTCCTCGTTGAACTTCAGGCCCGACACGCGCTCCAGCACCGGCACGCAGTCTTCCTCGGTCGCGCCGGGATAGACGGTGGATTCATAGATGACGATGTCGCCGCGCTTGAGCACCGCGCCGATGGTCTCGCTGGCCTTGACCAGCGGGGTCAGGTCCGGCTGCTTGTATTCGTCGATGGGGGTGGGCACGGTCACGATGAACACGTTGGCCTCGCCCAGTTCGGCGCGATCGGCGGTGTAGCTCAGCTGCTTGGCCTCGGCCAGCTCGGCGTCGCTGACTTCCAGCGTGTGGTCGTGGCCCGCCTTCAGCGCGTCGATGCGGCGCGTGTTGATGTCAAAGCCAATGACCGGGCGCTTCTTGCCGAATTCCACGGCCAGGGGCAGACCGACGTAGCCAAGGCCGACGACAGCGAGTTTCACATCCTGGATTCGCAACATAACTCTCCCTTCACCGTAGAACGTTTACGGCATTTTAAAGATGGTCTGGTGATGGATACCGAGCCCCCGGCGGCTATCGCCGGGGCACTCAAACTAATCGGTGGTTCGCAGCACGGACGGCAGCAAGAGCCACCCCGGGCGGCGCCAGGAGACCAGGCGCGCGTACAGCCAGATATAGACGCTGGCAAAGACAACCAGGCTGGCGCTCAGGGCCCAGGCGTTGTCCCACCAGATCGTGGCTGGCACCAGCCCGATCAGCGCCAGGACCCACATGTACGGGGACGCCAGCGCATTGCAAAGCGCGGGGACGGCGTGGCGCCGGCCGCGGCTGAAGGTGACCCGGACCAGCCGGCGGAACACGAGCTGGTGCAAGTGCAGCGCATCGGGCTGATCCACCGGCACGCCGCGCTTGAAGCGGCGGCGCCAGATCGAGAAACCGGTTTCGAAGACGGGGTAGAACAGGACCGCCAGCGCGTAGAACGGCGACACGGACGGGTTGCGCACAACCAGCAGCACGGCCAGTTCGGCCAGCATGAAGCCCAGGAAGTACGCGCCGCCATCGCCCAGGAAGACCCGGCCAAACGGGAAGTTCCACACGAGAAAGCCCAGGGTGGCCGACGCCAGCGCCGCGGCGACCAGGAAGATCGGCACATCGCCGACCTGCAGGGCCACCAGGCTGATCGACACCGCCATCAGCGTGGCGACCATGCCGGCCAGGCCGTTCATGCCGTCCACGATATTCAAGGCATGGGTACAGCCGCCCACCGCGAACATGGTGAACAGCAGCGAAACTGGCCAGAACGAAAGCACGTAATCCACAGGGGCCATGCCGACACGGCTGACGCCGCCCAGCAGCCACCACGCGATGGCCGCGGATAGAAAAGCGGCCAGCAAACGCTTGCTGGCGCCGATGTCCTTGGTGATGTCTTCAAGCAGGCCGGCCACGAAAACGGGCAACGCCGCGACGAACAGCGCGGGCCACAGCCAGGTAAGGGTCATGTTGCTGGGTCCGAGGACCAGCAGGCCAGCCAGCGTACCGGCAAGCACCGCCAGACCGCCGACGCGGGGCGTCGCGCGGGAATGATTGGCTTGGGGCTTGTTGAGGTCGCTATCGCCGGTAAACGCGCCATGCCAGCGCTCGGACGCCACGATGAGTCCCCCCACCATGAACGCGACCACGCATATGTACAGCCAGGTCACTGGATCACCTCTGGTTGGTCTATCGAGACAGGCCCGCCATTATCGGAGGCAGGTGTAACGCCCATATATGGGAGGGATAAAGAAGTGCAATTCCGCGGCACAGAACGTAACGCGCGCAGGCGGGCAATCCGTCCGCCGCGCATGTGACTGGAACGCGCTGGCGCGCGAGCGCCCGGCAGTACTGGTTTCATGTGGGAGATTGTAGAGCGTTCCGCCTCTGGGCACGCGAATTATCCGAGGGAAAACGCGGGGGCCTGACGGCCCGCGCGCAACCTCGCGACCCACGGAAAATGCCGCGATCGCTTACAAATAGGGACGCAACGATTCGGGACAAAAAAAAGCCCGAGATCGTGAGATCTCGGGCTAAATCCACCAAAGGAGGAGGGTGGAGGAGACAACCGTGGCATGTTGGGAGCTGGCTTTCTGCTCGCTACGCTTCCGGGGTTTTCACCGCGCCGTCTGCGTTTCAACATCCGATGTGTGAATAGTACCTACGTTTTTTGTGCGTTGCAAGATTTTTTTTGATCTATTTTTGACGGCCCGAGACGCGTTGCTTTTTTGCTGCAAATTTTTCGCAGCCCTCTCGCAAAGCCGCGCCAATCAACGGCCTTGTGCAAAACCGGGTTTTTGCGAAACGGGTTTACCCCTTGCGGAATAACCCTGAATCATCGCGGGTAATCCCACCCTGGCCGCCGCACCAAAATGGTGCCTCAGGCACCATGAGGCGGCGGAATTTGCGCATTGCAACATTTTTTGCAGGCGCGGTTTCAGATCCAGTAGGCGGTGGTCGTCATGACCTTGGACATGGCGCGCATGGCCATTTTCACGGGCGCGGGCAGCGGAACGCCCCCTGCCTGCTCGGCGCTGGCGCGGTGCTGGGCCTCGTCGTCCTTCATCTTCTGGACGATCTGGCGCGAGCGCTCATCCTGCACCGGCAAGGTGCGCAGGTGTTCGTCCAGATGGGCCTCGACCTGCTTTTCGGTTTCGGCCATAAAGCCCAGATTGCGGGGCACACCCGCCACGCTGGCCATCACGCCCAAGGCAAACGAGCCTGCGTACCAGACGGGATTGAGCAAGCTGGGCCGGCTGCCCAGTTCGTTCAGGCGCTCGTTGCACCAGACCAGATGGTCGACTTCCTCGGCGGCGGCGTTCAGCAGCAGCGCGCGCGGCGCGGGCTCTTTGCAGACCGACGCCTGGCCGCGGTAGAGCGCCTGCGCGCAGACCTCGCCGACATGGTTGACCCGCATGAGCCCGGCGGCGTGGCGTTTTTCCTGTGCCGAGAGGGTTTGCGGCGATTCCTCTGCGGTGGCGGGATAGGCCCGGCCGGCGCTGGCGTTGCCGGACAGCACACGCAACGCCCGGTCGGTCTCGGCCAGCAGGGCATCCAGGGGGCCGTGGCGGCGGCGCAGGGAAACGGGACCGGATTGGGACAACGTGGTGGACATGGCATCTCCTGGCAAATCGGACACCCCGCACCCCTGATGCGAGGCGGGGTTCTCATGCCCGGGATTGTACGCAACGGGTATCATCAGCCATTGACTGCGCTCAAGCTCAAGGACTCACCAAAATGGAATGCACGATCGACTGGGGCGGCCCAAGCGGCATGCTCTTTACCGCCAGCACGGGTAGCGGCCACGTGGCCGTGATGGACGGCGCCGTGGACGGCGGCGGCCACAATCTGGCGCCCCGCCCCATGGAAATGCTGCTGGCGGGCACGGGCGGCTGCACCGCCTACGATGTGGTGCTGATCCTCAAGCGCGGCCGCCACGCGGTCACCGGTTGCAGCGTCAAGCTGCAGGCCGAGCGCGCCGACACCGACCCCAAGGTCTTTACCCGCATTCACTTCGCCTTCACCGTTACCGGCCGCAATCTGCCGCGCGCGGCCGTCGAGCGCGCCGTGCAGCTTTCCCACGAAAAGTACTGCTCGGCCTCGGCCATGCTGGAAAAGACGGCCGCCATGACATTTTCCGTCGACATCGTCGACACGCAGGACGCCGCCGCCACCGCCTGAGCCGCCTCGCGCGGCCGTGGTGTAATTCGGCATTCACTATATATAGGCGCCGCCGCGACGCGTTCGTGGCGGCGCGCTTGCTTCCCGGCCCGGGACAGCAGGCACAAGGATCGCCATGAAACAATACCTGGACCTCGTTCAATCCATCCTCGATACCGGCTCGTGGCAGGAAAACCGGACCGGCATCCGCACCCTCAGCATGCCGGGCGCCTCGCTGCGCTTTGACCTGCAGCAGGGCTTTCCCGCCGTCACCACCAAAAAGTTGGCGTTCAAGTCGGCCATTGGCGAAATGGTGGGTTTTCTGCGCGCCTCGCGCAGCGCGGCGGAATTCCGCGAGCTGGGCTGCAAGGTCTGGGACCAGAATGCCAACGAGAACGCCCAGTGGCTGGCGAACCCCTATCGCGAAGGGCCGGACGACCTGGGGCCTGTCTACGGCGTGCAATGGCGCCAATGGCCGGCCTACAAGATGCTGGATGCCAACCGCCCCGCGCAGATCGAGGACGCGTTGTCGCGCGGCTACGCCAAGGTGGCCGATCTGGTTCAGGACGGCGAGCCGAAGGTGCTGCTGTACAAGGCGGTCGACCAATTGCGGCAATGCCTGGACACCATCCACGAACGCCCGGGCGACCGGCGGATCCTGTTCCATGGCTGGAACTGGGCGCAGATCGAGGAAATGGCGCTGCCCCCCTGTCACCTGCTCTATCAGTTCCTGCCCAACGCGACGACCCGCGAGATCTCGCTGTGCCTGTACATCCGCTCCAACGACGTGGGCCTGGGCACGCCGTTCAACCTGACCGAGGGCGCGGCGCTGCTGCACCTGGTCGGCCGCCTGACCGGCTATACCCCGCGCTGGTTCACCTATTTCATTGGCGATGCGCACATCTACGAGAACCACCTGCCGATGCTGCGCGAGCAACTGACGCGAACGCCATATGAGTCGCCCCGCCTCGTGCTGTCGGACCGCATTCCCGACTTCGCCGTGACCGGCCGCTACGAGCCCGAGTGGCTCGAGAAGGTCGAACCCGGCGATTTCTCTTTGTCGGGCTACACGCACCACGCGCCCCTCACGGCCGCAATGGCCGTCTGACCCCGGCGCCGGCCTGGCCCGGCGCCCGCCTTTCAGGGCTGATCCGCAACCCGCCGGCCGACCGTCCGGCGCCCCATTCCTTGCACGTCCCGCAGCAGGTGAAGATTGGTGAGCTTCTGGAAGCGTGATTTCGGTATAACCCATCCCTTAGCCTCGGACGCGCGTCCAGCATGCCGCGCGCCCCGTCGCTATCGACCGGCCCTCGCGGCGCGCCATGCCGAACGCCCGAACCGCGCCGACCGCTGGCGTTGCCCCGCCCAATCCCCCATCCCTATAAAGAGAGTGTGAGAATCGCCAGCGACGAGAGCAGGATCCTCCTTGCGACCGTAATGCAACTGTTGACTACCAATTGAATTGAAAATCGTGCCCCGCGCCGCCGCCGCATGCGCTTAGGACAGGACCCCACAAATGCTCGTTGGAACTTATAACCCTTCGCTCGTCCTCGTATCCTTAGGGGTCGCCATCCTGGCGTCGTATACGGCGCTGGGCATGGCCAACCGCGTGAAGGCATCGAGCGGCCTGCCTGCCGCGAAGTTCTGGCTGGCGGGTGGCGCGTTCGCGATGGGCATCGGGATCTGGTCCATGCACTTTGTGGGCATGCTGGCCTTCAGCCTGCCCATCCCGATGGGATACGACCTGCCGCTGACCGTGCTGTCGCTCGCCATCGCGATCGCCTGCTCGGCCTTCGCGCTGTGGATGGTCTGCAAGGACGAGCTGCCGTGGCGCAGGCTGGCGGCCGGCGCGCTGCTGATGGGATCGGGCATCGCGGCGATGCACTACGTCGGCATGGCGGCCATGCGCATGTCGCCCGGCATCGATTACGACCCGACATGGTTCGCGCTGTCCGTGGTGATTGCCGTTGCCGCATCGGGCGCGGCCTTGTGGATCACCTACCGTCTTCGGCAGGACGGGCCGCGCGTGGCGCTGTCGCGCCCGGCGGCCGCGGGTGTCATGGGGCTGGCGATCGTCGGCATGCACTACACGGGCATGGAAGCCGCGGGGTTCCCGGCCGGCAGCATCTGCATGGCGGCCGACGCCGGCATCTCGGCCGGCTGGCTGGCCATCGCCGTGACCGCGGTCACGCTAAGCGTGCTGGCCATCGCCCTGGTCGTGGCCGTGCTGGACAACCGTCTTGAGGCGCGCACGTCCGCCCTGGCCTCGTCCCTGGCCGAAGCCAATGAAGAACTGGTGCAACTGGCGCTGCACGACACCCTGACCAAACTGCCCAACCGCATCCTGCTCGAAGACCGGATGGAACAGGCCATCGAAAGCGCGACCCGCCGCCGCGGCCATTTCGCGGTGCTGTTCTTCGACCTGGACGGGTTCAAGGCCGTCAACGACGCCTACGGCCACCATACCGGCGACGCGCTGCTGATCGATCTGGCGCAGCGCATCCGCCAGGCGCTGCGCACGCAGGACACCGTCGCCCGGCTGGGCGGCGACGAGTTCATCGTGCTGAGCGAAGTCATTGAACCGACCGACGCGGCCAACGTGGCGGACCGGCTGATCGAGGCCATCGGCCGTCCGGTCACGGTGTACGGCCACGACGTGCTGGTGACCTCCAGCGTGGGCATCGCGGTCTTCCCGAACGATGGCGAGGACACCCACTCCTTGCTGACCAATGCCGACGCGGCGATGTACCACGCCAAACGGCTGGGCGGCACCGGCTACAGCTTCTTCGAGCCGTCCATGAACGCGGACGCGCACGAGCAGATCGAGCTGCTGCACGACCTGCGCCTGGCGCAGGAGCGCGGCCAGTTCGTCCTGCACTACCAGCCCAAGTACGAGGCGCCGGCCGGCCCGATCATGGGCGCCGAGGCGCTGCTGCGCTGGAACCATCCCACGCGCGGCCTGGTGGGCCCGGACCAGTTCATTCCGACGGCGGAAAAGACCGGCCTCATCCTCTCCATCGGCGAATGGGTCATCAACGAGGCCTGCCGCCAGATGCGCGAGTGGATCGATGTCGGCCAGGGGCACTGGACCATCGCCGTGAACATCTCGGCGCTGCAGTTCTCGCATTCGAGCCTGGTGGAAACGGTGCGGTCGGCGCTGGCGCGCCATGACGTGCCGCCTGCCTGCCTGACCATCGAAGTGACCGAATCGACCGCCATGCGCGACGCCGAGACGAGCCTGACGGTGCTCAAGCGCCTGTCCGAACTGGGCGTCACGATCTCCATCGACGACTTCGGCACGGGTTACTCCAGCCTGCTCTACCTGAAGCGGCTGCCGGCGACCGAGCTGAAGATCGATCGGGGCTTCGTGAACCAGCTGGACAACGACAACGAAGATGCGGCCGTCGTGTCGGCCATCATCGCGCTGGCGCAGCAGCTGAACCTGCGCATCGTGGCCGAAGGCGTCGAGACCGCCGCGCAGCAGAAATTCCTGACCGGGCTGGGCTGCGACTCGCTGCAGGGCTTCCTGCTGGGCAAGCCCATGCCGGCCACCGAGTTCCTGGAACACGCGGAAAACTGACGGGGCCGGCGCCGCAATTTGCTACGCTTACGGCATTCTTCCGGCCAAATCCTTACCCGTTCAAAGCACGCATGCCCGCCAGCCTTACCCTGATCGTCGCCTATTCCACCAACCGCGCCATCGGCCGCGACAACGCCCTGCCCTGGAAACTGCCGGGCGACCTGGCGCATTTCAAGCGCAGCACGCTGGGCCATCCGATCATCATGGGCCGCAAGACGTGGGATTCGCTGGGCCGTCCCCTGCCCGGCCGCAGCAACATCGTCATCAGCCGCAATCCCGATTTCAGTGCCGCCGGCGCCATCCTTGCGCCCACCCTTGAGGCGGCGGTGGCCGCGTGCGGCGACATCGACGAAGCCTTCGTGATCGGCGGCGCGCAGATCTACGCGCAGGCCCTGCCGCTGGCCAGGCGCGTTCTGGCCACCGAAGTCCATGCCGACGTCGAGGGCGATGCGTTCTTCCCGCTGCTGCCCGCGTTCCAATGGAAGGAAACGGCGCGCGAACCGCAGCCCGCCGAAAACGGCTACGACTACGACTTCGTCACGTACGAACGCGCCTGAAGACTTCCCCCCTAGGCCGCGCCCGCATTGCGCATGAAGCGCCACAGCGCGGGCGCTGCCGAGTACGCCACGTTAAAGCGCACCCACGCCGTGTCGGCCTCGTCCGCTTCGAAGTAGGAGCCGGGCGCCAGCCAGATGCCGTCCTTGAGCGCCAGTTCCGCCAGGCCGTTTGCGCCGCGTTCGCGCCACTGCCCCGCCACCTTTGCCCACAAAAACAGGCCGCCCTGCGGCCTGCCATGGATTTCAAAGCCGTGCTGACGCATCTGCTCGGCCACTTCCGTATGCGCCTCGGCGAGCCGCTCGCGGGTACGCGCGATATGCGCGCGGTAGCGGCCCTCCCGGATGACCTGGTGCACGATGCGCTCCATGATCTCGGGCGTGGTCAGGCCCACCGCCATCTTGGTGCGGGCGATGTCGCGCACCAGATCGCGGTGCGCCACCACATAGCCCACACGCACGGACGGACTGATGACCTTTGAGTAGCCGCCCAGGTAGACGACCCGGCGCGCACCATCCAGCGCCGCCAGCATGGGCGTGACGCCCGGCGCCAGCTCGCGCGAGATGTCGTCTTCCACCACCCACAGCCCGTGCCGCTCGGCCGCTTGCAGGATGCGGAACGCATTGGCCATGGTGATGCTGGCGCCCGACGGATTCTGCAGCGCGGTGTTGATGAAGAGCGCGCGCGGCCGGTGCTGCGTCGCCACCTGCTCAAGGGCGTCGCAGTCCAGGCCGTCGGCCGTCCTGGGCACCGCGATGACGCGCAGGCCGGCCAGGCGCAGCATCTGCAAGAGATTGGCGTAGGCCGGCTGCTCGACGATCACCGTGTCGCCCGGCCGCAGCAGCGTGCGGATCACCGTGTCCAGCCCATGGGTCACGCCCTGCGTCAGCAGCACCTGCGACGCCTCGACTTCCATGCCCTGCGCGCTCAGGCTGGCCGCGATGGTCTCGCGCAGCGGCGCGTAGCCATAGGGATGCCCATAATTGGCGATCCGCATCGCGGGCACCCGCCCCATGTGGCGCAGCGCCATGTGCAGGCCTTCTTCGTTCAGCCATTCGCCGGGGAGCCACCCGCACCCCGATTTGATGGGGATGGAGTGGTCGGCAAAGATGTCCGACAGCAGCCACCCCGCGTTCAGGCGCGGCGGCTCCCAGGACAGCGGTTCGGCGCGGCGCGTGGGCGCGTCGGGCGATGCCACCCGGTAGCCCGCGCCGGGCCGCGCAGCCAGCCAGCCCTGCGACACCAGCCGGCTGTAGGCGCTGGCCACGGTGAAGGTGCTGACGCCGTACTGGCGCGCGAACTCCCGGACCGAGGGTAGGGACATACCCGGACGCAGGGTCTGCGCCTCGACGGCGCGCAGGATCGCCGCGACCAGCTGTTCGACGAGGGTGGGCGCGGCCCCGCGGCCGCGGACGGGTTGAAAGTCGATCACGAGCAAACTGTACAGTTGTGGTGCTGACAACTATACAGTTAGCGGCAAATGCGCGGATCGTATATTTTCATTCCCGGCGGGACGTTCCAGAATCGTCCGAATCCCGCTGGCCGCGCGCGTGTTGCGGCGGCCACGGTTGTCCCTCTTCTGGAGTCACCATGAACGCCCCCGCCCAGTTGCCCGACCTGTCCCATCTCTGGATGCCCTTCACTGCCAACAAGCAGTTCAAGGCCCAGCCGCGCATGCTGGCAAAGGCCAAAGGCATGTATTACACGTCCACCGACGGCCGCCAGATCCTGGACGGCACGGCCGGACTGTGGTGCGTCAATGCCGGGCACGGCCGCGAGGAAATCGTCGAGGCCATCGCCCGCCAGGCCGGCGTCATGGACTACGCGCCGGGCTTCCAGCTGGGCCACCCGCTCGCCTTCGAGGCCGCCACCGCGGTGGCAGGCCTGATGCCGCAGGGCCTGGACCGCGTGTTCTTCACCAATTCCGGCTCCGAATCCGTCGACACCACGCTCAAGATCGCCCTGGCCTATCACCGCGCGCGCGGCGAAGGCCAGCGCACGCGCCTCATCGGCCGTGAACGCGGCTATCACGGCGTGGGCTTTGGCGGCATCTCGGTGGGCGGCATCTCGGCCAACCGCAAGACGTTCTCCGGTGCGCTGCTGCCCGCCGTGGACCACCTGCCCCACACCCATAATCTTGAGCAGAACGCCTACTCGAAGGGCCAACCCGCGTGGGGCGCGCACCTGGCCGAAGAACTTGAGCGCATCATCGCCCTGCACGACGCCTCGACCATCGCCGCCGTGATCGTCGAGCCGATGGCCGGCTCCACGGGCGTGCTGATTCCGCCCAAGGGCTATCTGGAAAAGCTGCGCGAAATTACCGCCAAGCACGGCATCCTGCTGATTTTCGATGAGGTCATCACCGCCTACGGCCGCCTGGGCGCCGCCACGGCATCCGAATTCTTCGGCGTGACGCCCGACATCATCGCCATGGCCAAGGGCGTCAGCAACGCGGCCGTGCCGGCCGGCGCGGTCGCCGTCAAACGCGAGGTGCACGACGCCATCGTCAACGGCCCGGCGGGCGGCATCGAGTTCTTCCACGGCTACACGTATTCGGCGCACCCGCTGGCGGCCGCCGCCATCCTGGCCACGCTGGACATCTACCGCCGCGAAGACCTGTTCGGCCGCGCCCGCAAGCTGTCGGGCGCATTCCAGGAAGCCGCGCACAGCCTGAAGGGCGCGCCCAACGTCATCGACGTGCGCAACCTGGGCCTGGTGTCCGGCATCGAACTGGCGCCGCGCGCAGGCGCCCCGGGCGCACGCGCCGCCGAAGTCTTCCAGCGCTGCTTCGACAGCGGCCTGATGGTGCGCTACACCGGCGACATCATCGCCGTCTCGCCCCCGCTGATCATCGACGAGGCCCAGATCGGCCAGATCTTCGAGCAGATCGGCAAGATTCTGAAAGAGGTTGCCTGAGTTGCCATCCTGCGCGCCCGTGGCGGCGCGCCATCCGCACACGGGCGGCCACCGGCCGCCCCGCTGCATTTTTTGACGTATTCCCGCATCGAGCCTTGCACCCATGAAGAAGATTCCGCATTTCATCAACGGCCAGCCCTACGATGGCAGCAGCAGCCGCTACGCCGACGGCTTCAACCCGGCCACCGGCGAGATCGCCTCGTCCATCCCGCTGGCCTCGAACGACGACGTGGCGATGGCCGTGGCCGCCGCCAAGGCCGCCTTTCCCGCCTGGTCGGAAACCCCGGCGCTCAAGCGCGCCCGCATCCTCTTCAACTTCAAGGCGCTGCTGGACCAGCACCAGGATGAACTGGCCGAACTCATCACCCGCGAACACGGCAAGGTGTTCTCGGACGCCAAGGGCGAAGTGATGCGCGGCATCGAGATCGTCGAGTTCGCCTGCGGCATTCCGCAACTGCTCAAGGGCCAGTACTCCGACCAGATCGGCGGCGGCATCGACAACTGGAGCATGCGCCAGGCGCTGGGCGTGGTGGCCGGCGTCACGCCGTTCAACTTCCCGATGATGGTGCCGTGCTGGATGTTCCCGGTGGCCATCGCCTGCGGCAACACCTTCGTGCTCAAGCCCTCCGAGCGCGATCCGTCCGCGTCCGTGCGCCTGGCCGAGCTGCTTACCGAAGCGGGCCTGCCGCCCGGCGTCTTCAACGTGGTCCATGGCGACAAGCAGGCGGTCGACGCGCTGATCGCGCACCCCGATGTGGAAGCCCTGTCCTTTGTCGGCTCCACGCCGATCGCCGAATACATCTACGCCGAAGGCACCAAGCGCGGCAAGCGCGTGCAGGCCCTGGGCGGCGCCAAGAACCACCTGGTGGTCATGCCCGACGCGGACCTGGATCAGGTGACCGACGCACTGATGGGCGCGGCCTATGGTTCCGCGGGCGAGCGCTGCATGGCCATTTCGGTGGCCGTGGCGGTGGGCGACGTGGCCGACAAGGTGGTCGAACGCCTGACGCCGCGCGTCAAGGCGCTGGTGGTCAAGGACGGGATGCAATCGGACGCCGAGATGGGTCCGCTGGTCACCGCGCAGCACCGCAAGAAGGTGATGGGCTACATCGAGGACGGCATCGCCTGCGGCGCAGACCTGGTGGTGGACGGCCGCGACCTCACGGTGCCGGGCAACGAAAAGGGCTTCTTCCTGGGCGGCACGCTGTTCGACAACGTCAAGCCGGCCATGAACATCTACCGCGAAGAGATTTTCGGGCCGGTGCTGTGCATCGTGCGCGTGCCGGACTTCGCCAGCGCGGTGGACCTCATCAATGCGCACGAGTTCGGCAACGGCGTGGCCTGCTTCACGTCCGACGGCGGCGTGGCGCGCGCGTTCGCGCGGCAGATCAAGGTCGGGATGGTGGGCATCAACGTGCCGATCCCGGTGCCCATGGCATGGCATTCGTTTGGCGGCTGGAAGCGTTCGCTGTTCGGCGACCACCATGCGTATGGCGAGGAAGGCATCCGCTTTTACTCGCGCTACAAGAGCGTGATGCAGCGCTGGCCCGACAGCATCGCCAAGGGCGCCGAATTCACGATGCCAGTCGCGAAGTAGATGGCCCCCCCGAGGCGCTTCGCGCCTTCCCCCAGGGGCGTCGCAGCGGACCGGCGGAGCCCGGATCCGCGCGACCCCGCTTGGGAAGGGATTGCTTGAATCGGGGCGCGTCGTTCTTGCCTCGGATTGAGGGGCTTGGCTTGAAGCACTGACACTGCGCGGCGTCTCGCCGCGCCTTCCGAATATCTGTACGACAGGGGGAAACCTGATGCGCATCGGGATCGGCGGCTTTCAGCATGAGACCAATACGTTCGCGCCGTCGCGCGCGGCGTGGGAGGATTTTGCGGACAAGGGTGGGGGGTGGCCGAAGCTGGTCAGTGGCCCTGCGATGTTCGAAGCGGTGGCGGGGGCCAATATTCCGGTGGCGGGATTTATCGAGGCGATGGGCGGGCATGCGTTGATTCCCACGACGTGGGCGGCGGCCAGTCCCTCCGGGCATGTGACCCGGGATGCGTTCGAGCGCATCAGCGCGATGATTCTGCAAGGGCTGTCGCAGGCGATGCCGCTGGACGGCGTGTATCTGGATCTGCACGGCGCGATGGTCACCGAGCATCTGGACGACGGCGAAGGAGAATTGCTCAAGCGCGTGCGTGAACTGGTCGGCCCCAATGTGCCCATCGTCGCCAGCCTGGACCTGCACGCCAACGTGACTCGCGCGATGGTGCGCCATGCCGATGCACTGGTCTGCTATCGCACCTATCCCCACATCGACATGGCCGAGACCGGCCAGCGCGCCGCAAACCTGCTGGCGCAGCGGCTGGGCGGCATGCCGCGTCATTACGTGGCGCTGCGCAGCCTGCCCTTCCTGATTCCGCTGTGCTGGCAGTCCACCGACATCGAGCCGGCCCGCAGCCTGTACCAGCTGCTCGGCGATCTGGAGGCGCGCGGCGCGGCCAGCAGCATCTCCTTTGCGACCGGGTTCCCGGCCGCGGATTTTCCCGAATGCGCGCCCACGGTCTGGGCCTACGGCATGACGCAAGCCGAAGCCGATGCCGCTGCCGACGAGATGGCGCGCGCCGTCGAGAATGCGGAACAGGACTTCGGCGGCAAGCTCTACACCCCGGATGAAGCCGTGCAGGAAGCGTTGCGGCTGGCGCGCGATGCGTCCAAGCCCGTGGTCATTGCCGACGCGCAGGACAACCCGGGCGCGGGCGGCAGTTCCGACACCACCGGCGTGCTGCGCGCGCTCATCCGCCACGATGCGCGCGATACGGCGATTGGTCTGATTGTGGACCCGGCCGCCGCGCTGGCCGCGCACCGCGCCGGCGCTGGAAATACCATTCGGATTGCACTGGGTGGACATTCGGGTATTCCCCACGACGAACCCCTGGACACCGAGTTCATCGTCGAGAAAACTTCCGATGGACGCTTCGATACGCATGGTGCGTTCTATCGCGGCTTTCACATGGATCTGGGCCCCAGCGCGTGCCTGCGCATCGGCGGCGTGCGCATCATTCTGGCCTCCAACAAGGTGCAAATGGCCGACCAGGAGATGTTCCGGTTCGCCGGCGTGGAACCCACGCGCGCCGCGATCCTTGGGGTCAAGAGTTCGGCGCACTTTCGCGCCGATTTCACCCCGATCGCGCACACGATCCTGGTGTGCGCGGCGCCCGGTTCCATGCTGATGGATGCGGCAAAACAACCATGGACACGGTTGCGTCCCGGCATCAGAATGGCGCCTTGCGGGCCGGTGTTCGACAGCCGGTCTGCAGCGACAGCCTGACCCTCGCGCGCCGCTTCATCGCGACGCGTCAACGACGTAGCGGCCCATGCGCCGCTCACAACGCTTCAAGGGGAAATACATGCTCAAGTTTGTCCGAGCGGCCGCGCTGGCCGGCGTCACTCTCGCGATGGCTCACGGCGCCTACGCCGAGACCGTCATCAAGACGGTGATGCACTCGCCACTGCGCCTGACCGATCCGCACGCCACCACCGCCTACATCACGACGTGGCACGGCTACATGATCTACGACACCTTGCTGGCCACCGACGCCGACAACAAGGTGCAGCCGCAGATGCTTGAGAAGTGGGAAGTCTCGCCCGACGGCAAGACCTACACCATGACGCTGCGCCCGGGTCAAAAATGGCATGACGGCCAGCCGGTGACCGCCGAGGACTGCGTGGCGTCGATCAAGCGCTGGGCCGCCGGCGACGGCATGGGCCGCACGCTGCTCAAGTTCACCGACAAGATCGAAGTCATCGACGACAAGAGCTTTCGCATCGTCATGAAGGAACCCACGGACCTGGCGCTGCGCGCCCTGTCCAAGCCCACCGGCACCGCGCCGTTCATGATGCCCAAGCGCATCGCCGAACAAGCCATCGGCAAGCCCATCACCGACATGACGGGCTCTGGCCCGTTCAAGGTCGCCGAGTTCAAGCCGGGCGTAAAGACCGTCTACGTCAAGAACACCGATTACGTGCCGCGCAAGGAGCCCGTCAGCGGCCTGGCTGGCGGCAAGGTCGTGCACGTGGACAAGGTCGAGTGGGACGTGATGCCCGACGCCCTGACCACCGCCAACGCGCTGCTGGGCGGCGAGATCGATTTCGTCGAGCAGTTCCCGTATGACCTCTTGCCGATGATCGAAGGCAACCCGGACCTGAAGGAAGAGTCGCTCAGCCCGGTCGGCTACTTCACGATGTACCGCTTCAACTTCAAGTACCCGCCCTTCAACAACAAGAAGATCCGCCAGGCCGCCATGTACGCGATCGGCCAGGAAGACGTGATGAAGGCGCTGGTCGGCAATCCCAAGTACTGGAAGACCTGCGCCTCGCTGTGGGGCTGCGGCACGCCGCTGGAAAGCGATATCGGCAAGGACATGATCGTCCCGTCGAACATCGAGAAGGCCAAGGCGCTGCTCAAGGAAGCGGGTTACGACAACACGCCCATCCTGGTCATGCACGCCACTGATGTTGGCACGCTGTCGGCGCAACCGGTCGTGATGGCCGCGGCGCTGCGCAAGGCGGGCTTCAACGTCAACCTGGCGGCGATGGACTGGCAAAGCGTGGCCACGCGCCGCGCCTCCAAGGCCGCACCGGCCGAAGGCGGCTGGAACATCCACAACACCAACTGGTACGCCACCGACGTGATGGACCCGGTGCGCTCCGCCCCCGCGGCCGCCAACGGCGACAACGCGTGGTTCGGCTGGCCCGACTTCCCGCAGATCGAAGAACTGCGCACGAAGATGGCGCTGACCTCGGACCCGGCGGAACAAAAGAAGATCTCCGAGGAAGTGCAGCGCATCGGCATCGACGAAGGCCTGTACGTGCCGCTGGGCCAGATGTCCGTGCCCACCGTCTACTCGACCAAGCTGTCGGGCCTGGTGCACGCGCCGGTCTTCGCGTTCTGGAACGTCAAAAAGGCCCCTTGATGGGCTCCGGGCCTGCGCGCCGCAGCAAGCAGTCCGCGCAGGCCTAATTGGTACAGGGGGAAATACATGCTGGCATTTGTCTCACGCCGGCTCCTCGCGACCATCCCAGTCCTGGTGATGGTCGCGGTGGTGGTCTTTGCGATATTGCGTTTCAGCCCCGGAGATCCGGCCATCATCATGGCGGGCGACGGCGCCACGCCCGAACGTATCGTTCAGATACGGCAGACGATGGGCCTGGACCAGCCGGTGGTCAAGCAGTTCTTCATCTGGGGCGGCAAGCTCCTGCAGGGCGACCTGGGCACTTCGCTGATGTCCGGCGTGCCGGTCACCAAGCTCATCGCGCAACGCCTTGAACCGTCGCTCAGCCTGGCCGTGCTCACGCTGGTGTTCACGCTGCTCGTCGCCATTCCGCTTGGCGTGCTGGCGGCATGGCGCCAGGGCAAGCTGCTGGACCGCGCCGTCATGGGCTTCTCGGTGCTGGGATTTTCCGTGCCGGTGTTCGTGACCGGCTACCTGCTGATCTGGGCCTTCGCCATCAAGCTGGGCTGGTTCAACGTGCAGGGCTATGTGCCCCTGGAAAAGGGATTCTGGCCGTTCCTGCACCGGCTCATCCTGCCTTCGCTGGCGCTCTCCACGGTCTACGTGGCGCTGATCGCGCGCATCACGCGCACCAGCGTCATCGAGGTCATGGGCGAGGACTTCATCCGCACGGCGCGCTCCAAGGGGCTGGGCGAAACCGGGGTGCTGCTTGGCCATGCGCTGCGTAACGCGGCCGTGCCCATCGCCACCGTCGTAGGCGTGGGCATCGCGCTCCTGATCAGCGGCGTCGTCGTCACCGAGTCGGTGTTCAACATCCCGGGCCTCGGCCGGCTGGTGGTCGAAGCCGTGCTGGCGCGCGACTACCCCGTCATCCAGGGCCTGACGCTTTTCTTCGCGTTCGTCTACGTGTTCATCAATCTTGTTGTCGATTGCGCCTATACGGTGTTCGACCCGCGGATCAGGTACTGACACCATGAGCATGCAAACGCCAACCGACGCCGCCGCGCAGGCGGCCGCCGACCTCCCCGGAGGCGGCACCCCGCACACCACCGCCTGGCGGCAGATCCGCCAGGGGCTCAAGAGCTGGCCCGTCATGCTCGCGCTGGTGGTGCTGGCGGCGATCGTCTTCGTCGCCGTGTTCGCGCCTCTCCTGGGCACGGTCGATCCCACCCTCCTCAATCCGGGCGCGCGCCTGAAGCAGCCCTTCACCGACTATCTGCTGGGCACGGACGCGTTCGGCCGCGACGTGTGGTCGCGCGTCGCCTACGGCGCGCGCATCTCGCTGATCGCGGGGCTGGGCGCCGCCGTGGTCAGCGTGGTCATCGGACTGGTCATCGGCGTCATCGCCGGCTGGTTCCGGTCGCTGGACGGTCCGATCATGCGCACCATGGACGCCATCATGGCGATCCCCGGCATTCTGCTGGCGATCGCGCTGGTGTCGGTCACGGGCGCCAGCATCACGACCGTGCTCGTGGCCATCACCATCCCGGAAATCCCGCGGGTGGTGCGCCTGGTGCGCGGCCAGATCCTCAGCGTGCGCGGCGAGCCCTACGTCGAGGCCGCGCTGGCGCTGGGCACGCCGCTACCGCTGCTCTTGTGGCGGCACATGGTGCCCAGCACGATCGCGCCGCTGACGGTGCAGGGCACCTACGTCTTTGCGTCCGCCATGCTGACCGAGGCCATCCTGAGCTTCCTGGGCGCGGGCATCCCGCCCGAGATCGCGTCCTGGGGCAACATCATGTCCGAAGGCCGCATGTACTTCCGCATGCTGCCGGGCCTGATCCTGTTCCCCGGACTGTTCCTGTCGCTGACCGTGCTCAGCGTGAACATCCTGGGCGACGCCTTGCGCGACGCGCTGGACCCGAAAATGGTGCGCAGGATCTGATGCCGATGAACTATTCCCCCAATCCCCCCGCGGGCGATACCTCGTCCGCCATCCTGGCCATCCGCAATCTGTCGGTCGAAGTCGCCGGCGCGGGCAACCGCGTCGTGCGCAACCTGAGCCTGGACGTGCATGCCGGCGAAACGGTGTGCGTGGTCGGCGAGTCCGGTTCGGGCAAGTCCGTCACGTCGCTGGCCGTCATGGGCCTCTTGCCGCAAGGCATCCTGGGCATCAGCGCGGGCTCGATCCGCGTCGAAGGCGAGGACGTCGCCACGGCCACGCAACGCCGGCTGCGCGAGCTGCGGGCCACGCGCATGGCGATGGTCTTTCAGGAACCCATGACCGCGCTGAATCCCGTGCACACGGTGGGCAAGCAGGTCGACGAGGTGCTGCGCCTGCACCGCAAGAACATGTCGGCGGCCGAGCGCCGGGCCAAGGTGCTGGACATGTTCCAGTCGGTGCACCTGCCCGACATCGAGCGCATCTACGACGCCTACCCGCACCAGCTGTCGGGCGGGCAGCGCCAGCGCATCGTCATCGCGATGGCGCTGATCCTTGAACCCAAGCTGCTGATCGCCGACGAGCCGACCACGGCGCTGGACGTCACCACGCAAAAGCAGATTCTTGCGCTCATCAAGGAGCTGCAGGTCAAGCACCGGACGGCAGTGCTGTTCATCACGCACGACTTCGGCGTGGTGGCCGAGATCGCGGACCGCATCGTGGTCATGAACCGCGGCGACCTGATCGAAAGCGGCTCGCGCCACGAGATCCTGGCCGAACCCAAGCAGTCCTACACACGCCGGCTGGTGTCCTCGGTGCCCAGCCTGGTGCCCTCGCGCCGCGAGCCGCCCGGCGGCACGCCGGTGCTGCACGTCAAGGGTCTGGGCCGCACTTATGGCGCCAAGGGCTCGCTGTTCTCGCGCAAGGCGGCGCAGCACGTCATTGCCGCCACCGACGTCAACCTGACATTGCGCAAGGGCGAGATCCTGGGCATCGTCGGCGAATCGGGGTCGGGAAAGTCGACGGTCGCGCGCTGCATCGTGCGGCTCATCGAGCCCACCGCCGGCCACATGATGATGGGCGGCGAAGACCTCAGCACGCTGTCCGGATCGGCGCTGCGTCCCGTGCGCCGCCGCATCCAGATCGTGTTCCAGGACCCGTACCGGTCGCTCAATCCGCGCCGCACGGTCGGCGAGTCCATCATCGAAGGCCTGCTGAATTTCGGCGTGCCGCGCGACGAGGCGCTAAAGCGCGCCAGCGAAACCCTCAGCGTGGTGGGGCTGAGCCCCGACGCGATGCGGCGCTATCCCCACCAGTTCTCCGGCGGCCAGCGCCAGCGCATCTGCATCGCGCGCGCCCTGGTCATGGATCCGGAAATCCTGGTGGCCGACGAAGCCGTCTCGGCGCTGGACGTGTCGGTGCAGGCCCAGGTGCTGGAGCTGCTGGAACAGGTGCGCGAGCGCACCGGCGTGGGCGTGCTGTTCATCACGCACGACCTGCGCGTGGCCGCGCAGATCTGCGACACCATCATGGTGATGCAGCGCGGGCAGGTGGTGGAAACCGGCTCGGCCGAAACCGTGCTGACCGAGCCCCGCCACCCGTATACCCGCGCCCTGATCGATGCCGCCCCGGGGCGCGACTGGGACTTCCGCAACTTCCGGCCGATCGCGCCTGGCCTCTTGCCCGTCGCTCCCCCCGCCGACTCCCCGGCCGCCTGACGCCTTTTTCGCATCACTGGAACCGAGATGCCGCAACCGCATGAAATGTCCGCCCAGGAACTCCTGCAGGCGTATCGCAGCAAGACCCTGTCGCCCGTCGAGGCCACGCGTGCCGTGCTCGATCACATCGAGCGCTGGGAGCCCCGGCTGCACGCAACCTACGCGCTGGATCCGGAAGGCGCGCTGGCCATGGCCCGTGCCTCGGAAGCCCGCTGGATGAAGGGCGAGCCGCAGTCCTGCGGCGGGTTTTCGCTCGATGGCGTGCCCGCCACCATCAAGGAAAACATCGCCACCCGCGGCGTGCCCGTGCCGCTGGGCACCGCGGCCACCGACCTCACCCCGGCGGCGGCCGACGCCCCGCCGGCGGCGCGCATGCGCGAGGCGGGCGCCGTCCTGCTGGGCAAGACCACCATGCCCGACTACGGCATGCTGTCCTCCGGCCTGTCGAGCTTTCATGAACTGACGCGCAACCCCTGGGACCTGACCAAGAATCCGGGCGGCTCCAGCGCGGGCGCCGGGGCGGCGGCCGCCGCCGGTTATGGTCCCCTGCATATCGGCACCGACATCGGCGGCTCGGTGCGCCTGCCCGCCGCCTGGTGCGGCATCGCCACGCTCAAGCCCAGCCTGGGCCGCATTCCCATCGATCCGCCCTTCATGGGCCGCTGCGCCGGCCCCATGACGCGCACCATCACCGACACGGCCCTGATGATGGGCGTGCTGTCGCAGCCGGACGCCCGCGACCACATGAGCCTGCCCTTCCAGGAGATCGACTGGTTGAACCTGGACCAGGACGTGCGCGGCCTGCGCATCGGCCTCTTGCTGGACGCGGGCTGCGGACTGCCGCTGGATCCGGAAACCCGCGATGCGGTCGAAGCCGCCGCGCGCGCCTTCGAAGCGGCGGGCGCCATCGTCACGCCCATGCAACCCTGGATGACGCCCGGCATGCTGGACGGCGTGGACCGCTTCTGGCGCACCCGTTCGGCCATCGACCTGGCTGCGCTGTCCGAAGAACGCCGCGCGAAGATTCTGCCCTTCATCCGCGCCTGGGCCGAAAGCGGCGGCGGCCACAGCGGTGAAGACGTGTTTCGCAGCTACTACGAAACGCTGAACGTGCGGGCGCGCACGGTCGCCGCCTGCGCGCCGTTCGATTACGTGCTGTCGCCGGTGGCGCCGGTGGTGGCCTACAACGCCGAGTGGCCCTCGCCCACCAACGAGGTCGCCACCACGATGCACCACATCGGGTTCACGCTGCCCTTCAACATGAGCGAACAGCCCGCGGCTTCGGTCAATTGCGGCTACACGAAGGCGGGTCTGCCGATCGGCCTGCAGATCGCCGGCGCGCGCTTTGACGATCTGGGCGTGCTGCGCGTGGCGCGCGCGTGGGAACGGATGCGTCCCGCGCAGCGGCCCTGGCCGCAGCCGGTGTCGGCCCACTGACTTTCCACGGCAACCCACAGGAACATCCCATGCGTTGGCTTTTGGCAATGATCAAGCACGAGACGAACACGTTTTCGCCCGTGCCCACCCCCCTTGAGCGCTTCTTTCGCGGCAGCCCCGAAATCCTGGCCGGCGAGCGCGCCATCAAGGCCTACGAGAACACCGACAGCGGCCTGGGCGGCTACATCGAGGTCGCCCGCCGCGAAGGCGCGGAAATGGTCGTGCCGGTCGCGGCCGAGTCCTGGCCCAGCGGTCCCGCCAGCGCGCAGACGCATGAGCGCCTGTGCACGCTGATCCTGGACGAGGTCAAGCGCGGCGGTTTCGACGCCATCCTGCTGGACCTGCACGGCGCGATGGTCGCCGAGGGCGTCGAGGATGCCGAGGGCGACCTGCTGCGCCGCCTGCGCGAGATCGATCCCACGACGCCCGTCGCCGTGACTCTGGACATGCACGCCAACATCTACGACGACATCGTGCGCAACGCCACGGTGATCAGCGGCTTTCATACGTATCCGCACGTGGACATCCGCGATGCGGGCGTGCGCGCGGCGAACGTCATCGTCCGCACGCTCAAGGGCGAGATCAAGCCGGTGATGACCTGGGCCAACAAGCCCATGCTGCCGCACATCATGTGCCAGGGCACGCATGCCGCGCCCAACAAGCCGCTGCAGGAGCGGTGCAAGGAACTGGAGGCCGGCGGCGTGCTGGCGGCCTCGGTTTTCGTGGGCTTTCCCCACGCGGACATCCGCGAGGCGGGCCTGAGCGCCGTCGTCTGTACCGATGGCAACCTGGCCGAAGCCGAACAGCATCGCGACGAATTGCTGGACCGCGCGTGGCGCGGCCGCGCCGACTGGGTGTTCCATTCCGAGCCGCTGGCGCCCACCATCGCGCGCGCCAAGGCCATCGAACAGGGCCCGGTCGTGCTGCTGGACCACTACGACAACACGGGCTCGGGCGGCACGATGGACACGACGGCGGTGCTGGCCGAGGTCCTGCGCCAGGAACTGGACAACGTCGTCTTCTACGCCATCTGCGATCCGCAAGCCGCGCGCGAAGCCGCCGCCGCGGGCGTGGGCAACACCATCACGCTCAAGCTGGGCGGCAAGCTGCCCATGCCGGCCATCAAGCAGCCCAGTGAACCGCTGGAGGTCACCGGCCGCGTCAAGCTGGTGTTCGACGGCGTCTACCTGAACCGGGGCCCCATGTATCGCGGCGTGCGCAACGACACGGGGCTGACGGTGGTCATCGACACCGGCCGGGTGGAGATCGTGGTGGTGTCCCGCCACCAGGAGCCCTTCGACATCAACTGCCTGCTGTCGGCTGGCATCGATCCGCTGCAAAAGCGGTATGTGGTGCTCAAGAGCCGCATCCACTGGCGCGCGGGATTCTCGGACATGGCCACCGAGATCATCGAATGCACCGGCGTGGGCGTCACGACCTCCGACTATGCCCAGCTTGATTTCAAGCACGTTCGGCGACCGATCTATCCGCTGGACCCCATCTGAATCCAGGCACTTTGTCGACAAAAAAGCCGGCGCACCCGCGCCGGCTTTCATTTTGAAATCTTCGGTAACTGCGCGCCTGCTTGGCGGGACACGTGTCTCGGTATACTCCGCCGCGGGCCTGACAGGCCGATGAACACGCGTATCCAGGAACGGTTCCGCTCGCGCGGACGCGAGTGGCGCAGTTGACCGCCGCTGCCGGATATGACTCGACAATCAACGATATAAGCAGAGCGATGAAAAAGAGCGTAGCGATCACCCTGGGCGTGGTCATAGTGGGAGCGGGAAGCTGGGTCGGCGCCACGTGGTACACCGGCAAGCGCATCGAAGAAGACGCGCAGCGTTACCTGGCGCAGGCCAACGAGAAGCTGGCTAAGGTCACGCCCCTGTTCGGTCTGCGCATCGACCAGCTCAAGTACGAGCGCGGCCTGTTCTCCACGCAGGCGCGCTATGGCGTGTCGTTCATCAAGAACGACAAGGGCCTGGACGACCTGCCCGGCGGCATGATCGAGTTCGACGCAAACGTCGAGCACGGCCCCTTCCCCAAGAGCGCCCTGGCGCGCGGCGCCATTGCGCCCAAGCTGGCGTTCATCCACACCGAAATCGCCAAGACGGACAACATCAAGCCCGTCTTCGAGCTGACCAAGGACGTGTCCCCGCTGATGAGCGACGCGATCGTCAGCTACAGCGGCAATGCGGTGACGACCGCCGCGGTCGCTCCCGTTACCGTCACGCACGACGGCAACGCGCTCGACTTCAGCGGCATGCGCATCGAAGGCACCTTCGACCGCGCCACCCAGGCGGTCACCGCGCACGGCGTGATGGACAAGCTGGCCGTCGACGGCACCAAGAGCAGCGACCCGGTGAAGATGACCGTGGCGGGCCTGACCATGGACGTCGACAGCCGCATGGGCAAGTTCGGCATTTCCATGGGCAATTCGGACCTGAAGATCAAGCGCGTGGACGTCCTGCGCCCCACCGACGACATGAAGGTGGCGCTGGACAACTTTAGCTATGGCGTGAAGCTGTCCGAGGACGACAAGGCGATCAACGTGCAGGCCGCCTATCAGACGGGCGACCTTACCGTGAACGACGTCGTGCTGGGCAACGGCCAGGCCGTGGTGAAGCTTGCCCGCCTGGACGGCCAGGCCGTCAAGCAATTGTCGGACACCTACAACCAGCTCATGCGCCAGTACATGCTGGGCGCCAGCGACGAAGGCCTGAAGGACGAACAGTTCGACGTCCTGCTGGACAACGCCGGCAAGCTGCTGGCCGGCAATCCGTCGTTCAGCATCGATCCGCTGAGCTGGAAAACGGCCAAGGGCGAAAGCAAGCTGACGTTCACGCTTGAAATGGCCAACCCGGCCAACGCCAAGGACCTGACCCCGCAGGAAATCGCGGTGCAGGCGATCAAGAAGATCGACGCCTCGCTGGTGATCTCCAAGCCGATGGTGCAGGACCTGATGGTGCAGTACGCCATGAAGAAGGAAGGCCTGACCGCCGAGAAGGCCGCGGCCGACGCCGATGAGAGCATCCGCCAGATGGCCGGCATGGCCGAAATGATGAACGTCGGCAAGAACGACGGCGACAATATCGTCGGCAAGTTCACGTTCGCCGATGGCATGGGCGACCTGAACGGGCAGAAGATCCCCGCCGATGAACTGTTCAGCGGCCTGCTGGGCGCCACCGGCATGAACGGCATGGACGACGACGATGAGCTGTCGGGCATCGGCATGGATTCCGACGAGGAATCCACCGCCGCCGCACCGGTGGCGGGCGTCATGCAGGACTTCAACCTGGAAGACGTCGCCAACATGCTGGACGACATGGGCTACACCGTCACCCGCACCGATGGCACCGACGGCCCCGTGCTGGTCCTGAACCCGGGCACCACCGGCGCCACGGATCTGCGCCTGGAGTTCCTGTGCAACGACTTCACGGAAAAGTGCCTGGACCTCGTGGCAACCGCCACGTATGCCACCAAGAAGCCGATGTCGCTCAAGGCCATCAACGCCTGGAACCAGGAATACCGCTGGAGCCGCGCCTACCTGGATGACAAGAACCAGGCCGTGCTGCAGATGGACATGAACGCCGAAGGCGGGCTGGGCAAGGACAACCTGCAAATCCTGCTCAACACCTTCATCAGCATCGCCGAAGACTTCGGCGCAGCGGCGAAAGCGCCCGCGAAGTAATGCGCGGCCGGCCTGACGCCGGCCCCAGACAAAAGCCCCCGCCTGTGAAGGACGGGGGCTTTTTTCATCCTGCTGCCAAAAACTATGCGTACGCTTCGATCGGCAGGCAGGCGCAGACCAGGTTGCGATCGCCGTAGGCGTTGTCGACGCGGGCGACCGGCGGCCAGTACTTGCCGTCGCGCAGCGTGGCCACCGGGTAGGCGGCCTGCTGGCGCGGGTAGTCGTGCAGCCATTCCTCGGCCAGCAGCATCTGGGCGGTGTGCGGCGCGTTCTTCAGGACGTTGTCGTCACGGTCGCGTTCGCCGCGTTCGACCTGCGCGATCTCTTCGCGGATGGCGATCATCGCGTCGATGAAGCGGTCCAGTTCGGCCACGCCTTCGGATTCGGTCGGCTCGACCATCAGCGTGCCGGCCACCGGGAAGCTCATCGTGGGCGCATGGAAGCCGTAATCCATCAGGCGCTTGGCGATGTCTTCGGCGCTGATGCCGCTGGTTTCCTTGAGCGGGCGCACGTCCAGGATGCACTCGTGCGCCACGCGGCCGTTGCGGCCCGCGTACAGGACCGGGTAGTGGTCGCGCAGGCGGGTAGCAATGTAGTTCGCGTTCAGGATGGCGACTTCGGTGGCGCGGCGCAGGCCGTCCGCGCCCATCAGCGCGATGTACACGAACGGGATCGGCAGGATGCCGGCCGAGCCGAACGGGGCGGCCGAGACCGGGCCGACCTTGGCGTCGCCGGGCAGCTTGCCCTGTTCGTTCACGACCCCCGGCAGATACGGCGCCAGGTGCGCGCGCACCGCCACGGGGCCCACGCCGGGGCCGCCGCCGCCGTGCGGAATGCAGAAGGTCTTGTGCAGGTTCAGGTGGGACACGTCCGAGCCGAACTTGCCGGGCTTGGCCACGCCGACCATTGCGTTCATGTTGGCGCCGTCCAGGTAAACCTGGCCGCCGGCCTGATGCACCAGATCGCAGATTTCGGTCACGGCTTCTTCGAACACGCCGTGCGTGGACGGGTACGTGATCATCAGCGCGGCCAGCTTGTCGCCGACGTGCGCGATCTTGGCGCGCAGGTCCGTGAGGTCCACGTTGCCATTGGCGTCCGAGGCCACCACCACCACATCCATGCCGGCCAGCTGCGCCGAGGCGGGGTTGGTGCCGTGCGCCGACGACGGGATCAGGCAGATGTTGCGCTGGTGCTGGCCGTTGGCCTGGTGGTAACCGCGAATGGCGAGCAGGCCGGCGTATTCGCCCTGCGCGCCCGAGTTGGGCTGCAGGCTGATGTTGTCGTAGCCGGTGATTTCGCACAGCGCGGCCGACAGGCGGTCGATCAGTTCGACGTAACCCTGGCTTTGCGAGGCGGGCGCGAACGGGTGGATCAGCGCGAATTCGGGCCAGGTGATGGGGATCATCTCGGCCGTGGCGTTCAGCTTCATGGTGCACGAACCCAGCGGGATCATCGTGCGGTCCAGGGCTAGGTCCTTGTCGGCCAGCTTGCGCAGATAGCGCAGCATGTCGGTTTCGGACTGGACGCTGGAGAAGATGGGATGCGTCAGGATGGCGCTTTCGCGGGCCACCGCGGCGGGGATGCCACTGGGGGCCGCGGCATCGAGCGCGTCGATGTCGAGTTCGACGTCATCGCGCTCCAGGCCGGCGGCGAAGACGTTGACCAGCGCCTGCAGGTCGGCCACGGTCACGGTTTCGTCCAACGAAACCGCAAGGCGCGCGCCGTCGACGCGGCGCAGGTTGATGTGGGCGCAGTCGGCGGCCGTCAGGATGGCAGGCGTTGCGGCGCCGGTTTCCAGCAGCAGCGTGTCGAAGAAGGTGTCGTTGACGACCTTGATGTCCAGCTTGATGAGTTCGGCGCGCAGGATCGCGGTGGCGCGCTGCACGCGCTCGGCGATGCGGCGGATGCCGGCGGGACCGTGCCACACGGCGTACATGCCGGCCATCACGGCCAGCAGCACTTGCGCCGTGCAGATGTTGGAGGTGGCCTTCTCGCGGCGGATGTGCTGTTCGCGCGTCTGCAGCGCCAGGCGCAGCGCGGGGTTGCCCTGCGCGTCCTTGGACACGCCGACCAGGCGGCCGGCCATGTTGCGCTTGAAGGCGTCCTTGCAGGCCATGAAGCCCGCGTGCGGGCCGCCAAAGCCGAACGGCACGCCAAAGCGCTGGGCCGAACCGACGGCGATGTCGGCGCCCCACTCGCCCGGGGCGGCCAGCACGGCCAGCGCCAGCAGGTCCGTCGCGCACGCCACCACGGCGCCTTGCGCGTGGGCGGTTTCGGCCAGCTTGCGGTAGTCGGACACGGCGCCCGTGCTGTGCGGGTATTGCAGCAGCACGCCAAAGCACTCGGGCAGGCCTTCGGCTTCGTCGCCGATGCGGATCTCGATGTCCAGGCCTTCGGCGCGCGTGCGCACGACTTCGATGGTCTGCGGATGCACGTGGCGCGAGATGAAGAACACCGGGCTCTTGGACTTGGCGCTGCGGCGCGCGAGCGTCATCGCTTCGGCGGCGGCCGTGCTTTCGTCCAGCAGCGAGGCGTTGGAGATGTCCAGGCCGGTCAGGTCGGCGACCATGGTCTGGTAGTTCAGCAGGGCCTCCAAGCGGCCCTGCGAGATCTCGGGCTGGTACGGCGTGTAGGCCGTGTACCAGGCGGGATTTTCAAGAATGTTGCGCAACACCACGTTGGGCGTCTGCGTGCCGTAGTACCCCTGCCCGATGTAGCTGCGGTAGACCTTGTTGCGGCCCGCGACCTGCTTCAGTTCGGCCAGCACGTCGGCTTCGCTGCGCGAGGCGGGCAGCGCCAGCGGCGCCTGGCTGCGGATCTTGGGAGGCACGACTTCTTCGATCAGGGCGTCCAGGCTGTCGCTGCCGATCACGGCAAGCATGGCGGCCTGGTCGGCGTCGGAGGGGCCGATGTGGCGGGGAATGAAGTCGGTATGGGTGTCTAGGGCGCGCGACATGGGGAGATCTCGGGGTAGCGGGTGTCGTCCTGGAGACGGACGGTATTGCGTCTGGCGAGGGCGGCGGCGCCGAGGCGGCCCGCCTCCCTCGCGGGCGGCATCAGCCGTTGGCGACGGCTTCGTAGCCGGCGGCGTCCAGCAGCTTGTCGGCGTCGGCCGCATTGTCCGGCTTGATCTTGAAGATCCAGGCGGTGAAGGCCGATTCGTTGATCAGGTTGGGGTTGCTTTCCAGTTCTTCGTTGAAGGCAACGATTTCGCCGGACACGGGCGCGTAGATGTCCGAGGCGGCCTTGACCGACTCGACCACGCCAGCGGTTTCGCCCGCGTTCAGCTTCGCGCCGACGTTCACGTCGCCGACGAAGACCAGATCGCCCAGCTGATCCTGGGCGGTGTCGGTGATGCCGACGACGAACACGTCGCCCTCGGCTTTGACCCATTCATGGGACTCGGTGTACTTGCGATCGGTGGGCAGACTCATGGGAACTCCTGAGGGGAATACGGGTAGATGAATGGTGTTGCGCGCCTCGCGCGGGCGGCCGTCGCCCAGACAGGGGCGGCGCACGCGCGAAGCTTCGAGTTTACGAGTGTTCGACGGCTTTGCCGTTACGCACGAAGGGCAGCTTGCACGCCACGGCGGGCACCCACTTGCCGCGGATGTCGACCTCGACCGTATCGCCCGGGGCCACGCCTTGCGGCAGGCGGGCAAAGCCGATCGACACGCCCAGCGTGGGCGACATGGTGCCGCTGGTGAGTTCGCCCATCCCTTGCGGGGTGCGCACGGCCATGTGCGCGCGCATGACGCCACGGTCCTTGAGCTTCAAGCCAATGAACGTGGCGGGCGTGGCGAATTGCTCAAGCGCATCGCGGCCGATGAAGCGGCGCTCGGCGTTCTTGAAGGACACGGTCCAGGTCAGGCCGGCCTGGCCGGGCTGGGTCAGTTCGTCCATGTCCTGGCCGTACAGGTTCATGCCGGCTTCCAGGCGCAGCGTGTCGCGCGCGCCCAGACCTGCCGGACGCACGCCCTGGGCGGTCAGGTCGCGCCAGAGCTGGACCACGTCGGCGGCGGGCAGGACGATTTCGAAACCGTCCTCGCCGGTATAGCCCGTGCGGGCGACCAGCGTGTCGTCGCCCAGGCGGGCGGCGACGAAGGGCGTCAGCAGTTCGGTGGCGGCTTGCCAGGCCGGGCGGGCCGCCCAGACTTTGGCGCGGGCGTTGGGGCCTTGCACGGCCACCATGGCCAGATCGCGGCGCGGCGTGATGGCGACGTCGAACGCGCCGGCCTGCTTGACGCGCTGCATCCAGGCCACGTCCTTGTCCGCGGTGCCGGCGTTGACCACCACGCGCCATTCGTCGGCGGCGAAGAAATAGATGATGAGGTCGTCGATGACGCCGCCCTGCGGATTCAGCATGCAGCTGTAGAGGGCCTTGCCCGGCACCGTCAGCTTGGACACGTCGTTGGCGACCAAGCGCTGCAGGAAGGCGAACGCGTCGGGACCCTTCACGTCGACGTTGAGCATGTGCGACACGTCGAACATGCCGGCGTCCTGGCGCACCGCGTGATGCTCGTCAAGCTGCGAGCCGTAGGCAAGCGGCATGTCCCAGCCGCCGAAATCGACCATGCGGGCGCCGGCGGCGATGTGTTCTTCGGCCAGCGGGGTGCGTTTGAGGGGTGCGGACATGCGGGGAACTCCGGGACGGCGTGATGCCAGGGTTACGGAATGCCGCTGATTGCGGGCGGATGGCGCCCGCGCAACGGCTGAATCTTCCGCCCCTCTGTCCTTTTGCCTGAGAGTTGCCCCGCGTGGCGGGTTTGCACCTTCGGCGCCTGGGCTGCTCGCCATGTCCCTGTTTCAGGGGCGGCGCCAGGTCTCTCCAGAGTACTGTTTTGCCGCATCCGCATGGCCATGAGGCAACAAATGCGGGACGGGGCAAGCCTGCGCGGTATCGGTTACCTGAGCGATTCTGGGCGAATTGCGCCTTCGGCGGCGGCCGGGCTTGATGCCTTCGGCCACTCTCTCCCGCAGCATGCGTGACAGCGCCGAAAGCATACAACGAAAGCCCGGGGTAAGCCTAGGCCTGTCGCGCGCGGGGCGGCGCTATCCCAGCGCCGTGTCCAGCAGCATCATCAGGACGAAACCCAGCATCAACCCGCAGGTGGCGTAGACCTCGTGCCCCTTGCGGTGCGATTCCGGGATGATCTCGTGGCTGATGACGAACAGCATGGCGCCCGCGGCAAAGCCCAACCCCCATGGCAGCAGCGGCGCGGACCACCCGACGACCGCGGCGCCCAGCACCGCGCCCACGGGCTCGATCAGCCCGGACAGCATGCCCAGCGCCACGGCGAAGGTCCGTTTGTAGCCGGCGGCCAGCAAGGCGACCGCCACCACCAGTCCTTCGGGGATGTCCTGGATGGCGATGCCGGTGGCCAGCGCCGTGCCGCGCACTGGGTCGCCCGCGGCATAGCCCACGCCGATCGCCAGCCCCTCGGGCAGGTTGTGCAGCATGATCGCGAACACGAACAGCCAGGTGCGGCGCAGACGGTGCGCCTCCATCCCTTCCCTGCCCTTGATGAAATGCTCGTGCGGCAACGTCCGGTCCATGAGCAGCAGCACGCCTGCGCCCAGCAGGATCGCGGCGCCCACGGTCAGGCCCGCGCCCCACGGGCCGTAACCCAGGTCCTCGCCCGCGGCGATGCCCGGCGCCACCAGCGAAAACGCGCTGGCGGCCAGCATGACGCCGGCGCCAAAGCCGAACATGCTGTCCTGCGCCTTTTGCGGAATGGTGCGGGCAAAGAGAATGGGCAACGTGCCGAGCGCGGTGGCGCCGGCCGCGACAAGCCCGCCAAGCAGCGCGTCCGCCACGTGCGGCGCCCGCACGTCCAGGTAAACCCAGAGCTGGTACAGGGCCAGGCAGGACACCATCACAGCCAGCGTCCAGACGCTGATGCTGGTGGCTGCCGGCCGTACGCGATGACGGCTGAAGGTATTCATAGGCGGCTGCGCTCCTTCGTGAAGATGCGCTCAGCCCCGTGCTGCGGCGTAGCGGCGCGAGACCTCGGCCCAGTTCACCACGTTGTAGAAAGCGCCGATGTATTCCGGCCGGCGGTTCTGGTACTTCAGATAATAAGCGTGTTCCCAGACATCCAGCCCCAGAATGGGCGTGTTGCCGTCCATCAGCGGGCTGTCCTGGTTGGCGCTGCTCTCGACCACCAGCTTGCCCGCGGGCGTCACGCTCAGCCAGGCCCACCCGCTGCCAAAGCGCGTCAGGGCCGCCTTGGTGAAGGCTTCCTTGAAGGCGGGCAGTCCGCCCAGGTCGGCGTCGATGGCCGCGGCCAGCGCGCCGTTCGGCTCGCCGCCACCCTGCGGCGACATGACGGACCAGAAAAGGCTGTGGTTGGCGTGGCCGCCGCCATGGTTGCGCACCGCGCCGCGCACGGCGTCGGGCAATTCCTTGATGCGGGCGACCAGCGCCTCGACCGGCTCGTCCGTGTTGATGCCGGCGCCTTCCAGCGCGGCGTTCAGGCCGTTGACGTACGTCTGGTGATGCTTGGTGTAGTGGATCTCCATCGTCATCGCGTCGATATGGGGTTCCAGCGCGTCATAGGCGTACGGCAAGGGAGGAAGGGTGTAGGCCATGCGAGTCTCCGGCTGATCCGTCCCGGGCGGGACGAGCTTGATAAAGATCAAAACATAAATGATATGTATTTTTATTTGATATCACAATGCCGGATTGGCGATGCGTGCCGCAGCGGTGTCCGCAAAAGCGGAATGCGCGTCGCAGATTGGCGCTAAGCGCGCCGCGAAATCAAAGCGCCTGTCCGCAGGCGACGCCCGACGCCCACGCCCATTGGAAGTTGTAGCCGCCCAGCCAGCCGGTGACGTCCACGGCTTCGCCGATGAAGTACAACCCCGGAACCGACTTGGCCTGCATCGACTTCTGATCGAGGCCGCGCGTGTCCACGCCGCCGCGCATGACTTCGGCCTTCTTGTAGCCCGCCGTGCCGCTGGGCACGAGCGTCCACTGATGAATATCCTGCGCCAGTGCGCGCAGCGTCTTGTCGGGCGCGTCGGCCAGGCGCAGGGCCGCCAGGCCGGGCTTGCCGCCCTGCTCGGTCAGGTGCAGCCAGCTGTCGGCCAGTCGCTTGGGCCACAATCCCCCCAGCACCGTGTGCAACTGCTGGCGGTTGCCGGACTTGGAGGCCAGCAGTTCCTGCGCCAGGTCGCGTCCCGGCGCCAGGTCGATCACGATGGGTTCGCCCGGCTTCCAGTAGCTGGAGATCTGCAGGATCGCCGGACCGGACAGCCCCCGGTGCGTGAACAACAGGTCTTCCAGGAACTCGCCGCGCGCCTTGCCCTGCCCGGTTTGCAGGTTTACTTCCAGCGCCACGCCGGACAGTTCCGACAGCGGCTGCCATTGCACGGGGTCGAAGGTCAGCGGAACGAGCGCCGGGCGCGGCTCAACGACCTTCAGGCCGAACTGGCGGGCAATCTTCAGCCCGAAGTCCGTTGCGCCCAACTGGGGAATCGCCATGCCGCCCGTCGCAATGACCAGCTTGGCGGCCCGGATGACACCCTGGCTGGTTCGCAGTTCGAAGCCGGCCTCGCCCTGCGCGATCTCGGCCACCGAACAGCCCATGCGCCATTGGACATTGCCCGCGCCGCACTCGGCGCGCAGCATGTCGATGATGTTTTCGCTGGAGTCGTCGCAGAACAACTGGCCGCGATGTTTTTCGTGCCAGGCGATGCGGTGGCGCTTGATGAGCGCCAGGAAGTCCTGCGGCGTGTAGGCCGACAGCGCCGAACGGCAAAAATGCGGGTTTTCCGACAGGAAATTGGCGGGGCCGGCGCCGATGTTCGTGAAGTTGCAGCGCCCGCCGCCGGAGATGCGGATCTTCTCGGCCAGGCGCTGCGCGTGGTCGACCAGCACCACGCGCAGGCCGCGTTGACCAGCGACCGCCGCGCACATCATGCCCGCGGCGCCCGCGCCAAGCACTGCAACATCGAACATCAAGATTTCCGGCCCGCCCGTGCTTACTCTTCGATCAGGCAGTCAACGTAGTAACGCTTTTCGCCGTCCGGACCCACTTCGTCGGCCAGGCCGTGGATGTAGGTTTCGAAACCGGGGAAGCGTTCGTTGAACTCGCGCGCGAACTGCAGGTACTGCACGATGGTGCGGTTGAAGCGTTCGCCCGGGATCAGCAGCGGAATGCCCGGGGGGTACGGCGTCAGCAGCACGCCCGTCACGCGGCCTTCGAGCTTGTCGATGTCGACGCGCTCGACCTCGCGGTGCGCCATGCGGGCAAACGCGTCCGACGGCTTGAGCGCGGGCACCATGTCGCTCAGGTACATCTCGGTCGTCAGGCGGGCCACGTCGCGCTCGCGGTAGGCTTCGTGGATCTGCTGGCAGAGGTCACGCAGGCCCATGCGCTCGTAGCGGCGATGGTCGCGGCAGAACTCCGGCAGGATGCGCCACAGCGGCTGGTTGCGGTCGTAGTCGTCCTTGAATTGCTGCAAGGCGGTCAACAGCGTGTTCCAGCGGCCCTTGGTGATGCCGATGGTGAACAGGATGAAGAACGAATACAGGCCGGTCTTTTCAACCACCACGCCGTGCTCGGTCAGGTACTTGGAGACCAGCGCCGCGGGAATGCCGGTTTCACCGAAGCTGCCCGACATGTCCAGCCCCGGCGTGATGACCGTGGCCTTGATCGGGTCCAGCATGTTGAAGCCTTCGGCCATTTCGCCGAAGCCGTGCCAGTGGTCGTTGGCTTCCAGGATCCATTCGTCGCGGTTGCCGATGCCTTCGGACACCAGGCGGTTCGGGCCCCAGACCTTGAACCACCAGTCGTTCTTGCCGAACTCGGATTCCACCTTGCGCATGGCACGGCGGAAGTCCAGGGCTTCGCGGATGCTTTCCTCGACCAGCGCGGTGCCGCCCGGCGGCTCCATCATGGCGGCCGCCACGTCGCAGGACGCGATGATCGCGTACTGGGGCGAGGTGGACGTGTGCATCAGGTACGCCTCGTTGAAGACGTTGCGGTCCAGCTTGCGGGTCTCGGACTCCTGCACGATGATTTGCGAGGCCTGCGAAATGCCGGCCAGCAGCTTGTGCGTGGAGTGCGTGGCGAAAACCATGGCGTCCTGGCTGCGCGGGCGATCCTGGCCGATGGCGTGCATGTCCTGATAAAACTCGTGGAACGACGCGTGCGGCAGCCAGGCTTCGTCAAAGTGCAGCGTGTCGACGTAGCTGCCAAGCTGCTGCTTGATCATTTCGACGTTGTAGATGACGCCGTCGTACGTGCTTTGCGTCAGCGTCAGGATGCGCGGATTCTTGTTGACCGCTTCGCGCGCGAAGGGGTTGGCTTCGATCTTCTTGCGGATGTTGTCCGGGTGGAACTCTTCCAGCGGGATCGGCCCGATGATGCCCAGGTGGTTGCGCGTGGGGCGCAGGAACACGGGGATCGCGCCCGTCATCGTGATGGCGTGCAGGATCGACTTGTGGCAGTTGCGGTCCACCACCACCACGTCGCCGGCCGCAACGTTGGCGTGCCACACAACCTTGTTCGAGGTCGACGTGCCGTTGGTCACGAAGAAACAGTGGTCCGCGTGGAAGATGCGCGCGGCGTTCAGCTCGGACTCGGCCACCGGGCCGGTGTGGTCCAGCAGCTGGCCCAGTTCGTCCACGGCATTGCAGACGTCGGCGCGCAGCATGTTCTCGCCAAAGAACTGGTGGAACATCTGGCCGACCGGGCTCTTCAGGAACGCCACCCCGCCCGAGTGCCCCGGGCAGTGCCACGAATACGAACCATCTTGCGCGTACTTCACCAGCTCGCGGAAGAACGGCGGCGGCAGGCTGTCGACGTAGCTGCGGGCCTCGCGGATGATGTGGCGCGCCACGAACTCGGGCGTGTCCTCGAACATGTGGATGAAGCCGTGCAGCTCGCGCAGGATGTCGTTCGGAATGTGTTCCGACGTGCGGGTTTCGCCGTACAGGTAGATGGGAATGTCCGCGTTGCGAAAGCGCAGTTCGCCGATGAAGGCGCGCAGGTTCTTGATCGCGCTGGCCACGTCCTCGGGCGAGTCCACGTCGAACTCTTCATCGTCGATCGACAGGATGAAGGCGCTGGCGCGGCTTTGCTGCTGCGCGAACGAGCTCAGGTCGCCGTAACTGGTCACCCCGATCACCTCGACGCCCTCGGCCTCGATTGCTGCGGACAAGGCACGGATACCCAAACCGGACGCGTTCTCGGAACGGTAGTCCTCGTCGATGATGAAAATGGGGAAGCGGAATTTCATGCAGGCGCTCCTGGGGGCATGGCGAATCGGACGCGTATCGCGGCGCGAATGTACTGCGAGTAAAAAACCGTCCGAAGTCAGACGGCGCGAGCACCCGCCGGCGGCGGGAATTGCGGAATTGTAGGGCTGTTTTTCTTACAGCCCTAAGGGAAATCCCCAGAAGCGCCGGATCGGCCTATCGGATGGTCCGGGCTTCGCCCGTTTGCAGGGCTGTCATGAACATTTCAAAGTAGGCGGGGATGGCTTCGGCGGCCCCGTAGCGGATGCGCCGTTCGACCTTGGCGATGGCGCCAAAGCAGACTTCCGAGCCCGGTTCTCCGCAGACGAGAACCACCGGATCTTCGTCGTCGCAGACCTCGTACAGTCCGCCGTGCGCGCGGCGGCCGACTTCGTAGAGATAGGCGGCGGCGCCGACGGTTTGCATGGGGGTCAGAGGCAGCGTGCCCAGATGGGCGGCCTCCAGCGCGTCGTCCAGCGCATGGACGCTGGACGGGGAGTAGTCCAGCACGGCGCCGGTGGAACCGGCTGCCTCTACAAAGTCCTGCGCGGCACCCGCGACACGTGCCACGAACTCTTCCTGCACCTCATGGCGCGTCGCATCCTGGTTTGTCTTGAGGAAACCGAACATCAGTGGCCCCTTGTTCAAAACCGCAAGCGGCGATGGGGCCATTATAGGCAAGCCCGTCCTCCTATACTGCCCAAACGTTCCCTATTCCCAACACTTTGATTCCGCCATGAACGCCCCTGCCGTCCGCCGCCTGACCGCCCCCGATGCCGCCGCCCTGCGGCAATTGCGTCTGAACGCGTTGGTCGAAACGCCCGAGTCCTTCGGATCGAGTTACGAAGAGGAACACACGCTGACATTGGCGGACATCCGCGCGTGGATCTCGCCGGCCGACGACGGCGCCATGTATGGCGTGTTCCTGGGGGACACGCTGGCCGGCATCGTCGGCGTCAGCCGCCAGCGCAAGCTGAAGCTGCGCCACAAGGCGCACATCTGGAGCATGTATGTGGCGCCCGCCCATCGCGGACAAGGGCTCGGCCGGCTGCTCATGCGCGCGGCGATCGACCACGCGGCAACCATGCGCGGCATCCGGCAGGTGCAGCTGAGCGTGACCGCCAACAACACCGCGGCGTCCGCGCTGTACGCCAGCCTGGGGTTCACGGTATATGGCCACGAACCCGACGCGCTTTGCGTGAACGGACAGCTCTACGATGAAACGCTGATGGCGATGCCGTTGTCGGACGGCTGACCCGGCGGGTCAGCCCGCGCCTGCCCGGCGCCGCGCGCCGAACGCGCATACCTGATTGCGCCCGCCGTCCTTGGCCTTGTAGAGCGCCTGGTCGGCCGCCTTGATGACGGCGTCCGGCGCGCGCAGGGCATCGCTGCGCTCGGCCACGCCGATGCTGACCGTGACGCGCAGGGGCCGGGCGCCGCGCCCAGCCCGGCCGCCACGCCGGCGCTGGCCGATCTGGTCCGCCTTGGGACGGGCCGGCTTGTCGCGCAGGCGCATCTGGTAGGCCTCGATGGCGCGCCGGACCGTTTCCAGATGCGGCATGGCTTCGGCCGCGGTCTTGCCGGGAAACACCAGCGTGAATTCCTCGCCGCCGTAACGATAGGCTTGGCCGCCGCCCGGCACGCGCCGCAGCTGCGAGGCCACCATGCGCAGCACCTGGTCGCCCACGTCGTGGCCGTGCGTGTCGTTGAACGCCTTGAAATGGTCGACGTCGGCCATCGCCAGCGTGTAGACGCGGCCCATGCGCTGCAGCCGTTCGTTCAGCGCGCGTCGGCCCGGCAGGCCGGTGAGCTCGTCGCGAAACGCCATGTGAAAGCCTTCATGCGCCAGCGAGATGCACAGGGACGTCAGCGCCGCGGCGGACATGAGGGCCAGTTCGAGCGGCTGGGCCGCCCCGCGGGGCAGCGCCCACGCCATGCAGACAAAGCCCAGCCACTGCCCCGCCTGCTGCGGACGTCCATAGCGCAACAGCAACAGCGTCAATGTCAGGCCGGTGGCCAGCAGCGCAATCAGCGCCTCGGCCGGCACGCCCATGCGCGCCAGCGTGCCCTGCAGCGCAATGGTGCTGAACAGCTCGTCCACGCCGTCCTTGCCGGCCAGCGCGATGATCGCCGCGCCCGCGGCCATCAGGCCGACGCGCAGCGCCACGTCGATCAGCATGCTGGACCGTTCGGACCACATGGCGTTGATGGTGTAGACGAGCGACCACCAGGCCAGCACAGGCCCCATCGCCCAGGGCGCGTCCCGAACCAGCGTGGGCCATGCCGCCGTGACGGCCAGCACGCACAGCATCAGCGCCATCGTTTGAGAGCGCTGATACATCAGGCAGATTGCCGAGCCGATCAGCGCCATCACCCACGGCACGAACGGCACGATCAGGCTCACCGCCGGCGGCCATTCCCGCCAGAACAGCAGTCCGATCGCGGCGGCCACCGGCAACGCGGGATAGAACAACAGGGGCAGCCAGGGGATGTGGGGGTAACGCACGGATTGGGCCTTGCTAACGCTTGCAGAAATGACGTCGCCAAATCGGCAAACACATGTAATCTTTTTACGGACGCGGCGGGAGGTTCTTTAGCGCAGGCCGCGTAACGACGCGGCGCTCCACCATCACAAGGCCTCCATGAGAATCCTGGTCAATATCGATGTTCCTGATCTCGAACACGCCATCGGCTTTTATCAGGCCGCCTTCGGTTTGACGCTGAACCGCCGGCTGGGCGCGACGGGCGCCGAAATGCTGGGCGCCGACGCCCCCATCTACCTGCTCGAGAAAGCCGCAGGCACACCGGCGGCCGGCGCAGTGCGCCAGCCGCGCGACTATGCGCGGCACTGGACGCCCGTGCATCTGGACGTGGTGGTGGACGACGTGGACAGCGCGGTCGCCCGCGCGGTGGCCGCCGGCGCGCGCCTGGAGGATCCGCCCGCCACGCACGCCTGGGGCCGCATCGCGCATCTGGCGGACCCTTACGGCCACGGCATCTGCATCCTGCAATTCCTGGGGCGCGGCTACGACGAACTGGCCAGCGAAGCACAGGCTGGCGCCGCCCCGCTGCGCTTTACGCCCGCAACGCAGGCGGATTTCGAGGCGCTGCTGGCGCTGAGGATTGCCGCCATGCGGGACAGCCTGGAGCGGCTGGGCCGCTTCGATCCGGACCGGGCGCGTGAGCGGCTGCGCGGCACCTTCCGCCCCGAGTGCACCTGGCACATCGAGGCAGACGGCGATCGCATCGGGTTTTATTGCCTGCGCCCGGACGGCGAAGGGTTGCGGCTGGATCATCTGTACGTGCATCCCTGTGCGCAAGGACGAGGCGTGGGCGGCCAGGTGCTGCGCCGGATCTTGCGGGACGCCGACCGCGACCGCCAGGCAGTGACCCTGAGCGCGTTGCGGGGCAGCGATTCAAACCGCTTCTATCGCCGGCACGGCTTCGTGCAGACCGGCGAAGGAGAATGGGACATCGAATACCTGCGGCCGCCGGCCGCAGGCTGAGGGATCAGGTGCGCGGCAGCGTGACGCCGCGCTGGCCCTGATACTTGCCGCCACGATCGCGGTACGAGGTCTCGCAGACCTCGTCGCTTTCCAGGAACAGCATCTGCGCGCAGCCTTCGCCGGCGTAGATCTTGGCAGGCAGCGGCGTGGTGTTGGAGAACTCGAGCGTGACGTGGCCTTCCCATTCGGGTTCCAGCGGCGTCACGTTGACGATGATGCCGCAGCGCGCGTAGGTGCTCTTGCCCAGGCAGACCGTCAGGACGCTGCGCGGAATGCGAAAGTACTCCACCGTGCGCGCCAGCGCGAACGAGTTGGGCGGAATGATGCAGACGTCGCCCTTGAAATCCACAAACGAGCCTTCGTCGAAATTCTTGGGATCGACGATCGTGGAATTGATGTTGGTGAAGATCTTGAATTCGTCGGCGCAGCGCACGTCGTAGCCGTAGCTGCTGGTGCCGTAGCTGACGATACGCCCGCCATTGGCCGTCCGGACCTGACCCGGTTCGAAGGGTTCGATCATGCCGGCTTCGGCCTGGCGGCGGATCCAGCGGTCGCTTTTGATGCTCATGGTGGGTGTGGTGCTAGGGATTTGAATGGGCGTCATTTTATCCCGACCGCGCCGGATCCCCCGGCCCAAGGCGGGACAGGCTTGTCCCGCCTCAAGCGCAAGCACCCGCTTAATTGCCAAACAGCGTGCGATAGACCAGCGAAATCCCGTTGACCGAGCCGCCCTTCAAATCCAGGGACAGACCACGCGCCAGCCGGTAACTTGCCCGGCCCACGGTGTCGCTGCCCGAGAGCGCCTGCTCGACGCTCAGCGTGATGCCATTGGCGAAGTTCTTGCTGGCCACCAGGAATTGCGTGGACAGATCGCTGCCGATATCGCGGTTCACGTTGCCGGCCACCGTGCGGTCGGGCAGGATGCTGCCCGAGCTGCCCATGTTGCCGGTGCGCACGGCCACGTCGTCCAGGCCGAACTGCTTGTAGAACGGCTGCCCGCCGCCCAGCAACGCCGTGCCGATCGACACGAGCAGGGCCGCGTCGCCGCCGCTTTCGTCCGGCCCCCGCCCCAGTAGCAGCCACGACAGCTTTTCGACGTCGCTGACTTCGGGATAGGACACCAGGTCGATGCGCGGCCGCTGGGCCGTGCCCACCACCCGCACGCCGGCCTCGACCAGTTCGCCCGTGCGCAGGGCCTCGATGTCCAGGATGGGATTGTCCAGCCGGCCCTGGAAGGTCAGCGTGCCGCGGCTCAGTCGCAGCCGCTGGCCATAGGCCTCGATGCCGCCGCCGCGCGTGCGCAACTGGCCCCAGCCCGTCAGCCGGCCCTCATTCAGGCGGATCTGGATGGAGCCGAGCAGACCGGCGTCCAGCCCCATGCCGGTGATATAAAAGCGCGGCCCCATGTCGAACTTCAGGTCCATGCTGGTCTGCAGGGGCGTGGACACCTTGCCGGGTTCGTCGCCCGCGCGGATCACGCGCACGTCATCGTCCAGCGTGGGCACGCCCTGCAGGATTTCCAGGCTGAACCAGCCGGCATCGGCGCTCAGGTCACCCACGATTTCCAGACGCGGCATGGCCGCCCGCACGTCGACCGTGCCGGACACCATGGCGTAGCGGTCCGAGCGCTGCAATGCCGGGAAGCGGAACAGCGTCAGCCGGATGGCGCCGCCGCCGTCCATGATGTTCCAGTCGCCCTTGGCTTCCGCGTACCCGC
This sequence comes from Achromobacter mucicolens, assembly GCF_029866465.1. Taxonomy (NCBI): domain Bacteria; kingdom Pseudomonadati; phylum Pseudomonadota; class Betaproteobacteria; order Burkholderiales; family Alcaligenaceae; genus Achromobacter; species Achromobacter mucicolens. Next base: position 4,850,812 of record NZ_CP123364.1, read on the forward strand.
CCTTCGCGCCCGGGTTCGTGGTGATCCATTCCTTGGTGCGCCATTCGGCCGGCATGACGCGCAGCGACGCCGGAAAGCGCAGGCTGTCCAGGATCAGCCGCTGGCCGTCCAGACGCGCGGACAGCGTGCCGTCGATCAGCCGCACGCCGTCGTCGATGCGGACCAGCCGCAGCTTGTCGCCCCGGATGGTGCCCGTCGCGCCCCATTGGCCCGCCAGCGTGCCCTGCACGTCGATGTTGGCCTTGAGCGTGCCGCCGACCTCCATGGCGTCGCCCACGAAGAGGCCCACCCAGGCGAGGTCAGCGATATCCGCGTTCAGCCGCGCCCGCAGCGGCTGGCGCGTATCCAGCGCCATACCGCCTTGGGCGTTCACCAGCAATACCGCCGTGCCGGTGCCGTTGATCGAGCCCATCTTGTCCGTCGACAGATCCAGGCGGGCATCCAGCCGGCTGGCGTTGGCCGACGTGGGCGTGGCTGTCACGTCGACGACCAGCGTCTTCACTCCCAAGGGGATGGGCGGGTCGCCCGGAATCAGCAGATCGCCCGTACGGCGCGCGATCCGGGCGCGGCCCGCCAGGCGCCCGTCAAATTTCAGATCCCACAGCAGGTCGAGCGCAATGCGGCGCTGGCCGTCGGGCACCATCGCGTTCACGCGGCCGGCATTGCGGCCCAGCTTGGCCGCGGCTTCCGGGTCGAATGCGCCGATCACCTGGCGCGCCACGGTCGCGGTGATGACCAGATTGTCGGACTGCCCGGCGGTTTCCCAGCGCTTGCCGCCGCCGCGCGAACCCTGGTGCGCCACGGTGAGGCGCTCCTTGCCCGGCAGGACGAGGCTCAGCGCGGTCTGGCCCACCTGCCATTGCCACTGCGGCGCCACCGCCGCAGGCAGGAAGGACAACGTAACCGGCCGGTCCAAGGAGACGGCGAACCCGGCGGTATCCGCGCCCAGCCGCGAGAACGTGCCGCGCCAGCCCACCAGCGCCGCATCCGGCTGGCCGGCAGGTCCCCTGCCCCAACCGCCGTTGAAGGTCAGGTTGGCCTGCGCGCGCGATTGCCCGATGATGCCCGGCCGGGGCCGGGGCGGCGTGTAGCTGGCGGTGATCTCGCCGCGGTGCGCGGCCACCGTGCCGTCGATGCGGGCGCGCACCTCCGCACCGCCCGGCACATCCGGCCAGAAGGCGTCTAGCTGCGGGGCCTGGGCGTCCAGCGTGATCGCGCCGTTTGCCGCCCCCAATTCACCCGTCGCGCGCACGCGGTTGCGGCCCAGCCGCAAATCCACGTCCAGGTCGTGGATCCGCAGGCCGGCCAGCGGGTCTACCGACGGATCCGGCGCGGCGCTGCGGGCAGGCGCCGGCGGGGCGCCTGTCGCCGCGGCATTGGTCGCAGCAGGGGCTGCCGCGGTATCGGCCGCCGCAGCACCGGCTGCCGCAGCACCTGCTGCCGCAGCGACGTCCACCTGCGCCTTCAGATTCCCGCTCAGCGCTTGTCGGTTCCAGCGGCTGCCTTCTTCAAACCGCAGGCTGACGGCAGCATGGCGCAGTTCGCTCAGGTTCTCGATATCGGCCTGTACATCGGCGCGTACGGTAAGGAGCGCCGGCGGAATGGCAGGGCCCGTCCACGGCGCAAGGTCCAGCCGCTGCGCGTCCAGCGAGCCGACGATCCGGTTGCGCCCCGGCGCGTCGCCCGCCTGCAGGTCGAACTGCGCGGCCAGCGTGGACTTGTCCGGCAGTTGCGCGCGCGCCCGGGCGCTGCGCAGCACCAGCGCCGTGCGCGGCGCCAGATCGGCCACCACATCCAGCACCAAATTCGAACCCGTGCCGTCCACCTTCGCCTGAATGCCGTCGAGCGATCCAGCGGCGTCGGCGCGCAGCACGACAAGGCACGTGGGCGCGGGCGGGCCCATCGCCGGCGGCGCGGGCGCGGTATTGTCCTTGTTGCCCTTGTCGCCTTCCGCGGCGTCGGCAGGGGACTTGGCCGCCGCTGCCGGCTTGACGGCAGTTGCGCCCTTCGCGCCCTTGCCCCCCGCCTCCGCCGCACGCGCGCCTGCGCGCTTCGCGCCGTTCTGGGCCTTGGGCGCTTCCACCTTTTTCACCGGTTCGCTGGCCTTGGCGCCGGGCTGCGCCGGCCCCGCCACCGGCCCGAACACGCCGCTCAACCGGTCGGCCTGGCACAAAGGGGAATCGGGGCCCGCGCCGCGCGCCGTCACGTCCAGGCGCGCCGCGAACGGCCACGGGTCGGCCAGGTCCTGCAATTGGGCCTGGCCCGTCACGTCGGCCTCGCCCACTTCGTGTCCGACCCGCAAGCTGGCGATACGCAACTGCGCGCCTTGCTGGCCCGCGGCGAACGTGGCGTTCAGGTCGTTCAAGGTGACGGGCAGCGGCTGGCCATCCTGAGTGAACTGGAAATCGCCCAACGCCAGCCGGTCCACGGCGATGGCCACCGGCAGCTTGGGCAGGGTGAAGGGTTCGCCGTTGTCTTCGGCAGGCGGCGCCTCGGGCGAGGACACCATGTCCACGCGCACAGAACTGGCCGACAGATTGCGCACGTGCAGCAGCCGGTCGCCCAGGGCGCGCCAATGCACGGCCAGGTCCAGATCATGGATATCGACGTGCGTGCCGCCGGCCGTCAACGTCAACTGGCCCACGGTCACCCCGCGCAAGAGCGAGCCATTCACGTCCAGCGCCTGACCGTCCAGCTGCTGCGCGGCCGTCGTCAGCAAGAGGCGCGTGCCGTTCTGCGAGGCCACGAGCCAGAAGATGAATCCGGCCGCCAATGCGGCCAGCATGGCAAGCCCGGGCAGCCACCACACCAGCACATGGCGCAGGAATTTACGCACGAACTTCAAAACGCGATCCCCAACGAGAAATGCAGGCGCAGGTCGCGTTCGCGCTGGCCGTAGGCCACGTCCAGGAACAACGGGCCGGCCGGCGTGCGCACGCGCGCGCCGACGCCGTAGCCCACGGACATCTTCATGTCGCCGAACGATTCGGCGGCATCGCCCGCATCCACGAACACGCCCATGCCCCAGCGCTCGTCAAAATAGTGGTCGTATTCAATGCTGCCCACCAGCAGCGTGGGCGCGCCCACCACGGCGTTGTCGCGGTGCACGCCAATGCTCTGGTAACGGTAGCCGCGGATAGTGCGCGCCCCGCCCGTCCGAAAGCCAAAGTCGTCCGGAACCTGCACGTCGCCGTTGGACCACACGCGGCCGACTTCGCCGCGGATCGTCAGCACGTCCAGCTTGCCGATCGGCCACCACTTCTGGCCGCGCAGCCGCAGGCGCGTGTAGGGCTCGCCCGTATCCAGCGTAATACCCACGCCGCCACCCACGGCGATCAGGTTGCCTTCGCGCGGATCGTATTTGTTGTCCACGTCGCGCCGCAGCCATTCGGCCGTGGTGGTCACGGTGGGCAGCGTGTAGCTGTCGCCGCCGTCGATCTTGACGTGGTCCTGCGCCAGCAGCACGCCGTAGCGCGTTTCGTATTCGACCCGGCTGTCGCCCGCGCCCTTGCGCTCCTGCGTTCGCGTGGCGCCCAGCGCGTAGCGGGTCACCTCCAGCCCCTGGATGTCGGAGCGGTCCGCCAGGATCCCGAACGAATCGCGGTAGCCGCGCTCGGACGGCGGCAGCAGGATATCCATGAAGGCGCGCTGGCGCAGCCGGTCCACGCCAAAGCCGGTTTCCATCGTGACCGGCTGGCCGAACACGACGTTCTGCCGATACAGGGACTCCACCCGCACGCCGGCCTCGTCGTCCACGCCGATCGACGCGGAAAAGCGCTTGGGCGGGGCCTCGACCACGCGCACCTGCACGGGCAGCGTGATTTCGCCGTCCGAATCGAACTGCGCGGGCGGCGGGGGCAGGCCGCCCGACACCGTGGGATCGCCTGCCGGCGCGGCCGCGGCGGCGTCTTCGGCGCCCGGCCCGCGGGCGCGGTCAGAGATCGGGTCCGTGGGCTGATCGGTCTGGCTGGGCGGCTCCTGCAGCGAAACGAACGCGCCGCGGAAGAAGGCGGTCGATTGCAGGTCCTGCTGCCACTGATCGAGCCGGTTCTGGTCGAACGCGGCCCCCACGTTGTAGCGGACGTAGCGATCGATCAGCGTTTCGGGCACCCGCTTCAAGCCCTGCGTGTTCAGTTCGCCCATGCGCACCTGCGGCCCGCTGTCGATGGTGACATGCAGATGCGCGACCGCGTTGTCGGCATCGATGTCGGCGCGCGAGGACGTCATGCGCGCCAGCAGGAAATCGCGCGTGGAAATTTCGTCCAGCAGCGTGGCCTTGGCGCGGTTCCAGTCGCTATTGATGAAGGGCTGCCCTTTGCGCAAGCTCCAGTCGTCGCGCAGCCGCTGCACGCGCTGCGCGTACTCGGGACGCGTGATGCGGCCCGTGAACGCCAGGTCCACGGATTCGACGGTCGTGCGCTTGCCGGGCACGATGGCGATGTCCCAGGTTTCGCCGCCGATATCGGTGCCGGCCTCGAGCGTGACCTTGGGCGAAAAATAGCCCTGGGTGGCCAGCGCCGCCAGCGTCGCATCGCGCGCGCGCCGGCGCAGGCGGTTGATTTCACCGCCGTCCTGGTCTTCGGCCAGCCGCGCAATCGCATCGACCGCCTGGGTGATCGCCTGCAGCGCGGCCGGGGGCACACCCCCCGGGTCCACAATGACTTCGGGGCGCTTGGCCAACGCCTCGCCCGCCAGCATGCACAGTCCTGCCAAAAAGGCGCGGGCAGCCCACCGCATGCTTCAGGTCGGTTGCTGGACGACGATGGAAGGAAACTTTCCGGCCATGTCGCGCGGAAGTGCCGCAACGCCCGCGGCCAGCTTCCGAGCGATCGCGCGGTACAGAGACGCGGCCTCGCTGCCGGCGTCGGACACCACCGTCGGCGTGCCGGCGTCGGTCTGCTCGCGAATCGCAAGCGTCAGCGGCAGGCTGCCCAGCCACGGCGTCTGATATTGCTCAGCCATGCGCTGGCCGCCGCCTTCACCGAAGATGTGCTCGGCGTGGCCGCACTGCGAGCAGATATGAATGGCCATGTTCTCGACCACGCCCAGAATCGGCACTTCGACCTTCTGGAACATTTTCAGGCCCTTGCGCGCGTCCAGCAGCGCCACGTCCTGCGGCGTGGTGACGATGACCGCGCCCACGACCGGCACCTTCTGCGCCAGCGTCAGGGCCACGTCGCCCGTGCCGGGCGGCATGTCGACGATCAGGTAATCCAGATCGCGCCAGTTGGTCTGGCGCAGCAGTTGCTCCAGCGCCTGCGTGACCATCGGACCGCGCCAGATGGCGGGGGAATCGGCGTCGATCAGGAAACCGATGGAGTTGGCCTGCAGGCCGTGACCGGTCAGGGGCTCCATGCTCTTGTTGTCCAGGCTTTCGGGACGCCCGGAGATGCCCAGCATCGTCGGCACGCTGGGGCCGTAGATATCGGCGTCCAGCAGGCCGACCTTTGCGCCCTCGGCCGCCAGGGCCAGGGCCAGGTTCACGGCGGTGGTGCTCTTGCCCACGCCGCCCTTGCCGGAAGCGACCGCAATAATGTTGCGCACGTTGGGCAGCGGCTTCAGGCCCTTCTGCACCGCGTGGGCGGCTACCTTCCAGGTGACGGTGACCTGCGCATCGGGCGCGCCGGCTTGCGCCAGCGCGCGCACGGCGATGTCGCGGACCTGTTCGCGGACGGCGTCGGCGGGATATCCCAGCTCGAGCGTCAACGCGACACGGCCGCCAGCCAATTGAATGTCACGATCTTTTACAGAAACGCCCAAATCCAAACCGGTATTCGGGTCTTGCGCGGCGCGCAGTGCGGCGCGGATGTTTTCTATCGTTATACTCATGTCACTATGGTTCCGTAGGCAGCGCGGCGTCTGCGGGCCGCCATCCCCTAAAGGATAGCGGATACACGGGAACCTTTCGCTGCGTTTTGCATCCGACATTCATGACCAACACACTTATCCGCTTCTTTCGTGCCGTCCTATTCGCCGCCCTGGCCTTGATCGGCATGGCGATGGCGCTGGTGTTCATGCTTTCCACGGCATTCGCCGTGGCGATCCTTTATGTGGTCGCCAAGGTGCGCGGCAAGCCCTTCGGCGTTCGCGCCTATTGGAGCCAGCGCCAAGGCGCCCGCCCTGGACCCTTCCAGTCCGCCACCGCTCCGTTTGCCACGCAACCGCGTGGCGACGTGATCGACGTCGAGGCCCGCGAAATCCGCTGACGGCGGTTTTCCACTGGCTTGCGCGTCATTGCGCGCAAGCTGGCCGTTTCGTGTTGCGCAAGGTCGCACCAGACGCCACGGCCACTCTTCCCTCAACCCGCCTGATTCGCATCGATGCGATGGGCGGGTTGTGTGCTTTCCGGGGCCCCGCCGCGGGCAGGCCTGCGCGCTTGCCCTAAAATGGCCGCCAAATCCCTTTTCCCCTCAACCTCAGTCGACAACCATGTCTCGCACCCTCTTTGTCACCACTGCGCTGCCCTACGCCAACGGATCCTTCCACATCGGCCACATCATGGAGTACATCCAGGCCGATATCTGGGTTCGTTCGATGCGAATGGCGGGCCACACGGTGCATTTTGTGGGCGCGGACGATGCGCACGGCGCGCCGATCATGCTGAAGGCCGAAAAGGAAGGCATCACGCCGCAGGCGCTGGTTGCGCGCTACGCGGCCGAGCGCCCCCAGTATCTGAACGGCTTTCACATCCGCTTTGACCACTGGCACTCGACCGACTCGGCGGAAAACGTTGCGCTGTCGCAGGACATCTACCGCGCCCTGAAAGCCCAGGACCTGATCGAAACGCGCTCCATCGAGCAGTTCTACGATCCGGTCAAGGGCATGTTCCTGGCCGACCGCTACATCAAGGGCGAATGCCCCAAGTGCCACGCCAAGGACCAGTACGGCGACTCCTGCGAGGTCTGCGGCGCGGTTTACGCGCCCACCGACCTGATCAACCCGTACTCGGCGCTGACGGGCGCCACGCCCGTCCTGAAGTCGTCCGACCATTTCTTCTTCAAGCTATCCGACCCGCGCTGCGTTGAATTCCTGCAGCAGTGGACCACGGGCGCGAACCGGCACGGCGGCAAGCATCTGCAGCCCGAAATGCTGGCGAAGACGCGCGAGTGGCTGGGTGGCGAAGACGGCGAGGCCAAGCTGGGCGACTGGGATATTTCCCGCGATGCGCCCTACTTCGGCATCGAGATCCCCGACGCGCCGGGCAAGTATTTCTACGTCTGGCTGGACGCGCCGGTGGGCTACCTGGCGTCGCTCAAGTCGTATTGCGCGGTCAAGGGCATGGACTTCGACGCCCTGCTCGACCCCAACGGCGACACCGAACAGGTTCACTTCATCGGCAAGGACATCGTGTACTTCCACGCGCTGTTCTGGCCCGCCATGCTGAAGTTCGCCGGCCGCAAGACGCCGGACGCCGTCAACGTGCACGGCTTCATCACCGTCAGCGGCGAAAAGATGTCCAAGAGCCGCGGCACCGGCATTTCGCCGCTGCGCTACCTGGAACTCGGCATGAATGCCGAATGGATGCGCTACTACATCGCCGCCAAGCTGAACGCGCGCGTCGAAGACGTGGACTTCAATCCCGAGGACTTCATCGCGCGCGTGAATAGCGACCTGGTCGGCAAGTACGTCAACATCGCCAGCCGCGCCGCCAGCTTCATCACCAAGCACTTTGACGGCGTGCTGGGTTATTCGGGCGACACGGCCGCGCTGTCCGCCGAATACGCCGAGCAGGCCGAGTCGATCCGCGCCGCGTTCGAGGCTCGCGAATACAACCGCGCCATCCGCGAGATCATGGCCTACGCTGACCGCATCAACCAGGCGTTCGACACGGCGCAGCCGTGGGTGCTGGCCAAGGGTCTGGCCACGGCCGAAGACGCGCAGAAGGCCGCGCTGCAGGACATCTGCTCGCGCTCGCTGGCCGGCTTCAAGGCCCTGTCGGTGATGCTGGCCCCCGTGCTGCCCCAGCTCGCCGAACGCGTTGCGCTGGAATTGTTTGGCGCGCAGGCGCCGTTCACGTGGGCCGATGCCGCGGTGCTGCCGCAGCGCGTCGCGCCGTTCAAGCATCTGATGCAGCGTGTCGAGCCGCAGATGCTGGAAGACCTGTTCGAGCCGCCCGCCGCGCCCGTCGTGGTGCCCGGCGGCGAGCCGGTGGCCGAGACCATCTCCATCGACGACTTCGCGCGCGTCGACCTGCGCATCGCGCAGATCGTCAATTGCGAACACGTCGAAGGCTCGACCAAGCTGTTGCGCCTGACGCTGGACGTGGGCGAAGGCCGCCACCGCAACGTGTTCTCGGGCATCAAGTCGGCCTACAAGCCCGAAGACCTGATTGGCAAGCTGACCGTCATGGTCGCCAACCTGGCCCCGCGCAAGATGAAGTTCGGCGTGTCCGAAGGCATGGTGCTGGCTGCCAGCCATGCGGATGAAGCCGTGGACGCCGGCATCTACGTGCTGGAACCGTTCCCCGGCGCGAAGCCCGGCATGCGCGTGCGCTAAGCGGCGCCCCCCATGCAAAGAGCCCGCAAATGCGGGCTCTTTTTCCTTGCAGCGCCGGATCGGATCAGGCGTTGCTGGGCGCCAGCGCCGGATCCAGCGAGATGCGCTCGTCGAAAACGAAGCACTTGCCTTCGTAGCCGGGTCCGCCCGTTTCCTCGAAATACTTGAGAATGCCGCCGTCGAGCTGGTAGACGTTTTCGATACCGGCCTCGTTCATGAAGATGGCGGCCTTTTCGCAGCGGATGCCGCCCGTGCAGAAACTGACGACGGTCTTGCCCTCGAGCTGGGCGCGGTTCGCCTGCACCGCCGCAGGAAACTGCGTGAATCGGTCGATGCGCCAGTCGATGGCGTTCTTGAACGTGCCCTCGTCCACCTCGAAGGCGTTGCGCGTGTCCAGCATGACCACGGGACGGCCCTCGTCGTCCACGCCGGCCTCCAGCCAGCGCGCCAGCGTGTGGGCGTCGACACCGGGCGCGCGGCCCGCCGCCGGACGGATGGCGGGGTGGTTCATGCGGATGATCTCGCGCTTGATCTTGACCAGCAGCTTGCGGAACGGAACGTCGGTGCTGTGGCTGAACTTGACCTCCAGGTCCGCGAAGCGCGGATCGGCACGCAGACCCCGCAAAAAGGCGTCGATGCCGTTGGCCGCCCCCGCGAGGAACAGGTTGATGCCTTCCTCGGCCAGCAGGATCGTTCCCTTGAGCCCGGCGGCGGCGGCCTCGGCGAGCAAGCGTGCGCGAAGGTCGGGCAGGTCATCCAGCGAAACGAATTTGTAAGCGGCGATATTGACGACGGCAGTCATGGCAAAGCAGTGAAGATGGGCGATGAAGACCGTAATAGTAATCGCTGGGCGGCGCACGCCTTCCCGGCCGCTGCCCGGCCGCAGCACTCAAGGGCTGACGACCTGCTGCTCCACGACGGCGTCCAGCACCCAGCGCAGGGGGGACGCCCCCATCGGCGGATTCGGATCCTCGATTTCCACCACACGCAGGCGATAGCGCACCCCGGGCTGGAAGTTGAAACCGGTGATCTCGCCGTGCCAGACCTGCCAGGGTTGCGATGCGCTGTCGCGGACCTGATAGCACAGGGCGCGGCCAGCGCCGGTCTGGCAAGGCACGCGCTCGGCGTTCACATAGACCAGTTTGGCGGCGCCCAGCTGGCCACCCGCGACCGGATCCACGCGCCGTCCGAAATCCAGCGTGTCGCCGGTGCTGAGCTTCCACGTCATGCGCTGCGGGTTATTGGTGTTATCGAACGACGTGGCGGTGATGCGGGTGAGCGCCGCCAGATACGCGTGCTCGATCTGCATGACGTTTGGGGCGCAGACCATCCGGGTGGATACGGCATCGGCGCGCACGATCAACAGTCCGTTGGCAATGGTGTAGGGAGCGTTGTAGGTATTGCAGCCGGCAAAACCCATGAGGCGCGGCGAGCCCTGGTCATGGATGAACGCGGCCGTGATGGGGCGTTGCGATGCCGAAGGATGCGGCACGGGGCGCAGCGCGCCCCCAGGCAGCGTCCAGCGCGCCAGCTCCCAGTTCGTCTGCACCAGAACGTCGGATGCCGAGGCCGGCTGGAACCGTGGATCCTGGCCATCGGCCGCGCGCATCGGCGGCGACGAGCAGGCCACGAGACTCGCGCACAGCAGGCCGGGCGCCAGGCGGCGCAGAAAAGTTGGGTTGCGCATGCAGGTTCTCGAATCGCGCCTGGGCGTCGGGTCAGGGTGTCGGCGGATCCTGGCGGCGCTCGAACTCCAGCACGTCGCCGCCACGCAGATTGAACGTCAGGTGGCGGGGCGCGCCACCGCTATCCAGCGTGAACGTGTCGATGGCGCGCAGCGCGCGCAGGTAATCGGCTTCCAGCTTCGCGCGCTCGGCGGGCACGCACGCCATGCGCGTGGAGGCAGGCGCGTCGATGACGAGCTTGTTGCGCTCGAGCTTGTACGTGCCGGTGTAACGGTTGCAGCCGGAGAATCCGTTGACCTGGTACTGCTTGCCCTGCGCGAGAAAGGTCAGGCGAATGGGTTCGCCGTTGTCGCCGTGCGGAATGTCGCGCAGCGCGCCGCCGGGCTGCGCCCAGCGGACCAGTTCCCAACTCGTCTGCGCCAGCGAATCCTTGCTGGTGGCGGCGCTGGCGGCTGCGGCGCCTTCAGGGCGCGCACCGCCGGTGCCGGCGCAACCGGCCAACGCCGCAGTAAGCAGCGCGAGGCAGAGCAATCTGCCGTGCGGGGACAGGATGGTGGGCATGGACGGGACTCCAATGGTTCGTACCGTCGTACTGTAACCGGCCTCGCCCAGAGACGCGATTTTCTCCGTCCGACAGCGGTATCCAAAAGATGCACGATTGAGCCGGAGGTTCTAACGCTGATGATCTCCGGTTCTGCATCGAATGCCGCATGGCGGGGGGTCAGGCCGACGCGCAGAATCGATGACAGTTGATGACTCCGGCCTAAAAAGTAATACAGGGAAAGAGGAGCGGAGCCCGCGACGACCGCATGCGCAGTGTCCGGCCATCGGGCCTGAGAACAATATCCACCGGGGAGATGCGCGATGGGCTTTTTGAGAACCTTACTGGCACTGTCAGTGGTGCTGGACCATCTGGGTGGCGGCTACGCCGACCAGTTGGTCGGCGGCAGGCTTGCCGTGCAGCTCTTCTATGTCATCTCCGGCTTCCTGATCTCGTACGTGCTGACGGCCACGGACCACTACCAGGGCGCCACCGGCAAATTCTACGCAAACCGCTTCCTGCGGCTTTTCCCCATCTACCTGTCGGTGGCGGCGTTGACGCTCACGGCCCACATCGTGAGCGGCGGCTCGTTCTTCCGCATCTACGAAGCCCTGCCCTTCAGCGCCGAAGTCTTCCTGTTCCTGTCGAACCTTTTCATCTTCGGCCAGGACTGGCTGATGTTCTTCGGCATCCGCGACTCGGCCCTGGCCTTCACGGGCAGCTTCGCGAATAGCGACGTGCCGCTGTACAAGGGCCTGCTGGTGCCGCAGGCCTGGACGCTGGGCGTCGAAATGAGTTTCTACCTGGTGGCCCCGTTCATCCTGCGGTCGCCGCGCAAGCTGCTGGCGTTGCTGGCGGCATCGCTCGCCCTGCGCGCCATCTTGATCTGGACCGGGGTCGGGCGTTCCGATCCCTGGACCTACCGGTTCTTCCCCACCGAGCTGGCGCTGTTCCTGATCGGCTCGCTGTCGCACCAGGTGGTGTTGCCGCGAATGAAGGCGTGGACACAGCGCGTCAAGCGCCTGCCCGAGCTGGGCACGGGCATCCTGTTCCTCTACGTCGTGGCACATTTCTCGATCGGCATCAATCCGACCGTGCGCGATGGCCTGGCTGTCCTGCTGTTTGCGGCGCTGCTGCCGCTGGCGTTCCTGTTCCAGTCGCGCCACCGGCTGGACAAGGCAATCGGCGAGTTGAGCTATCCGCTCTACATCTGTCACATGCTGGTGATCATGGCGTTCAGCTGGCTGATGCACGACGTGCAGGAACACCAGCCCATGCTGTTTGCGGCCATGTCGATCACGGGTTGCATCGGATTCTCGGCCGTCTTGAACTACCTGATCGCGGATCCGGTGGAGCGCCTGCGCAGCCGTCTACGTGCCGATCCGGCGGGCGGCACCGCGCCCGCGGACGCCTCGCGGCGCCCGCAAGCGCCCGCGCAGCCGATAGGGACTATTCACCGCGTGCCTTGATGTAGGCGCTGAGCACCAGCTCGATCTGCCGCTTTTCCTGTTGGCTGAGGCGGGCGTAGGCCGAATACGAGATCGTCTCGAAAGGCCAGGCGGCAGGGTTGGGGGTCTCGGCGGCGGAACCCGCGGCAGTGTGCCCGTGCGGGGTGTCCACCATGGGGCCTTCGCCGGTACTCAGCCACATGGGATTGACGCGCAGCGCGCGCGTCAGCTTGATCAGCGCATCGCTGGAAGGCTGCTGGCGCTGCCCGCTTTCGTAGTTGCCGATGGCGCTTTGCGACAGGTTGCTTGCGACCGCCAAGTCTTTTTGAGTCCATCCCTGAAGCATTCTTGCGTTGCGCAGACGATGGCTAAACGTGTCCAATCGATCAACCCGAGACATTAATTGTTTGGTTTTATTTGATTAAAGCATTTCAGTTCCGCGGCCAAATAAACGGATTAGGCCCCTATTTCCGGGCTAATCCATAAATCGCCGTGAGGCCCCCCTGGCCCCGCGTACAAGCTGCTGCGTACGCGCCCCTTCCGATGCAAGCAGCCCTTAAAAAATTCATATATTTCATCGGCTTGCAATACTTCACCAGTCATCGCGCCGGCCCCATGAGCGAGCCCGCGACAAGCGCAGTGAGCAAAAAAGACGCATGAGTTTATGAGCGCAGCCGCTGGCGGAAGAGAAAATAATGTATCGGTAATACATAATACTTTTCTGATGCAAATTGGGGATCAAACGCCGTTTCAATGGCTGCAGGCGAATTCCTCCCCGGACGGACTGTTACTGTCCGAAACCATAGAAACGTATCTTCACAAAAAAACACGCCCGTGTTTAAATGAAACACAGGCGTGCCTCCCATGAGGACTCGCGCCCACAACGGCCGGCAACGGCATGGCATGAGCCAGGCGTCCGGCATTTTCCTGGCGCCCACGGCCTGCCCGCGCCGCCTCATTGGAAGCATCAATGAACAACACGCTGGATGTCATTTTTCTTGGCAGCGACGACGCCAGGCATGCCAGACTGGTCGAGTCCCTGTCCCATCTGGGATTCAACGTCCGCCGCTGCCCCGATCTGGTGGACGTCTACGACAGATTTTCCCGCCGGCCCAGCCCGCTGGTGGTCCTGGAAGCGCCGCTTCCCGATGTCCACAACGCCGCCGTGCGCCTGCGCGCGATCGACCGCAGCCTGGGCATCGTGGCCATCGCTCCATTCCTCGACGCCGAAAGCCGCATCCGCACGCTGTTGTGCGGGGCGGACGCGTGTCTGCCGCCGGATGTCACGGGGCTGGAACTCGCAGCCGTCCTGCAGGCGCTGGTGCGTCGCGCGGTCGGGCTGGATGGTCTGGAGACGGGCGCGGATCCGCACACGGCCGAGGAGTCGGCCCAGGAAGGCTGGCGGCTGGCGAACAAGGGGTGGACACTCATCAGTCCCAAGGGCAGGACGCTGGGGCTGACGACGGGGGAACGCGACTTCCTGTCCAGACTGGTCAACGCGCCGGACCGCAAGGTCAGCCGCGACGCATTTCTTGCCGATGGGGCAGACGAAGCCGACAGCGGCATCACGCGCCGGCGCTTCGTGGATGTGATGATCAGCCGATTGCGGCGCAAGGCCGCGGCCAACCAGATGACGCTGCCGATCCGCGCGGTGCACGGATGGGGCTACATGTTTGCGGCCGACATCACGCTGGATCTGGAATACCGGGTCACGGCGCCGACCCCGCGCGCCGACGGGCGAGACGCCTGGCGCAGCGAAGAAGCGGACGCGAACGCGTCCGTGTAACCGCAGCAGCGGACGCGCCACGCGTGGCTGCAAGGGTGGCCCGGCGCGAATCGCCGGGCGAAAAAAACGCGGCGCTGCCCCCGAAGGGTAAGACGCCGCGCTAAAACAACACGTGAACCCGGAGTCATCGGCCGGCACCGATGCCTTCTACCTGGATCACGCGATTCCAACATTCGTGCCTCATACTACTCACGCACGGTCCAACCGTGGCCCGCGCCGGGTCTCTAGTCCCTGCACTGGCTGCAACGTGATCAACGCCTGGCAATTCGTCCACCCTGACTACTGGTAGGCTTTACTGCCATATCGGCGGGGTTCCTTCCGGATAGCCGCCTGATGAGGAAAGTTTATGACCTCGGACGCGTTTGCAGTAATTCTTTGTTGATAGTCTTCCATACCATATTGATATAGGAAGCTTGTGCCCTCGATGCCCCTGCCCCAGCCTCCCCTGCGCCATCGGCTCCGTAAGATACTGGCGTTCTTCCCGCCGAACTGGTGCCTCGCCTTCCTGGTGGCGCTGGACGGATACGCCTTCATGCACCCGGTGCTGCGCGAAGTCCGCGCACGCGAATATTCGTTCTGGCTTGCGCTGGACAACTGGCACGAGATCATGCGCGTGGTCGGGTTGCTGGAGATTCCGCGCCTGGTGCTTGGCGTGGGCCTGCAGGTGATTGCGCTGGGCCTGATCCTGAAAGCGCGCATTGCGTGGGCGTTCTCGCTGGTGCTGCTGATCGGCATCGGCACGTTCGCCATCCTGGGCGATGGCGGCCGCGCGGGGCTGGGCATCTATACCTTGGTGCTGGTGATCGCGCTGGTGGCGTACTGGCGCCGTTTCGACCGCGCCAGCGTGACGGCCGGGTCGCTCTTCGCCCTGGTGAGCGTGCTGTCGCTGATGATCTACGCCGTGTTCGGCACGCTATATCTGGGCAATGAATTCAATCCGCCGATCCTGGATGCCGGCACCGCGCTCTACTTTTCGATCGTCTCGATGTCCACGGTGGGCTATGGCGACATCACGCCGCACAGCGGCACGGCGCGGCTGTTCACCGCGTCGATTATCATCCTCGGCATCACCGTCTTCGCAACCTCCGTCAGCGCGATCGCCGGCCCGGTGATCGGCGGCAACCTGAAACGGCTCGTCAAAGGCAGGTTTTCCTCGGCCATGAGAAAGAACCACATCATCATCGCCGGCGCCACGCCCCTCGCGTTGAGCGTCTACCAGGGCCTGCGCAGCCGCAACGAAGAAGTCACCGTCATCGTCCCGACCGGCGTGGCGCACGACTACCCGGCCGCCACCGACCTGATCGAAGGCGACCCCTCGAGCGTGGACGTGCTGCACGTAGCGGGCGTGGCGCGGGCGCGCTATGTGCTGGCGCTGCGCGACGACGACGCCGAGAATGCGTTCATCGTGCTGGCCGCCAAGGAAGCAACCGGCGCGGACGGCGCCAAGACCGTGGCGCTGGTCAATACCAGCAAGCACCTCGAAAAGATCCGCCGGGTGCAGCCCGACCTGGTGTTTTCGGTGCAACTGCTGGGCGCGGAAATGCTGACCCGCGCGATCAACGGCGAGCCAATGGACAGCCAGGCCATCACCGACCTGTTCTTCGCCAAGCCATCAACCGACGCCAAGCCCGCTTGACCGCAGCTGCGGCTCGCCCAACGGCGCGTGCCGCGCATACCACGCCACGAATTGATCCGACGGCATGGGCCGCGCAAACAGGTAACCCTGGATGAACGCCACGCCGCGGCCGCTGAGATAGCGGAACTGCAGGTCGGTTTCGACGCCTTCGGCCAGCACCGCCAGACCCAGCCGGTGCGCGAGTGTGATGATGACGTCCAGCACCGGCGCGTCTTCGCCCGTGGGTTCGATGGCATGCACGAACCCCTTGTCGATCTTCAGGTAATCCACCGGAAACCGCTGCAGATACGACAGCGAACAATGGCCGGTGCCGAAATCGTCGATGGCCACGCGCACGCCCTGCGCGCGCAGGGCCTCGATGTTGCGCCGGGCCTGCCCGTCGTCGGTGACCAGACTGCGCTCGGTGATCTCCAGCACCAGGGTCGGTTCACGCTGGGCGATGTTGGCGGCAAAGCGCTCGATGTCGCCGGTGAATTCGGGGCAGGACAAATGCGCGGCGGCAATGTTCACGCCCACATGAAAGCCGGGCGGCGTATCCCAGTCGCGCATGTCCCGTTCGATCAGCGCGAACAGATGGCGCGTCAGCGGGACGATCATGCCATTGGTTTCGGCGGCGGCGATGAAGACGTCGGGCCGCACGGCGCCCACGCCCGGCCGGTCCCAGCGCAACAAGGCCTCGACCCCGCTGCACTGGCCCACCGCATGGCCGTATACCGGCTGGTAATGCACCCGGAATTCGTCGGCAACGATGGCGCGGCGCAACTGTTCCTTGAAGGACTGGCGGTTGACCTGCTGGCGAAACGCCGCCACGGCCAGGCCGAGGCCAAGCAGCGCCGCGGCGGGCAGGTAGGTCATCAGCAGTTGCTGCCACGCCTGCACGACCGCTTCGGCCGGCGCGCTGACACTGAGGGTGACCGGCGCGCGGCAGTCGGGGTTCGTCGTCTCGGTGTAGATCACTTCGCGGGGCGCGCCCGCTGCCCCCTTGCGATCGTTGTGGATGGGCACGCCGCCCTCTCCCACTTGCACGTCGATCTGGTAATCGCGCAGATTGGATAGCGCGTTCAACAGATCCTGCACGTACCGGCCGTCGACCACCACGACCGCGCTGTGGCCTTCGACCCCGGGCCGGCCCAACAGCACGGCGGGACGTTCCGGCGCCAGCGGAGTCCCGGCCACCGTGATGAGCCAGCGGTCCGGGGAACCGCCCACCGACCATCTGCGAAATTCCGACACCGCGTAATCGACCTTGCCGACCGCCGACGAACAATACATGCGCTCGCCGCGGACCAGCACCAGGGACCGGACATACGGGTTCAGCGAACCCCAGCGTTGCAGATCGGGCAGTGCCTCGTCGCAGGAAAGGGCGGTCAGCGGCGCCACGCGGTCCAGAAGTTCCCAGGACTGCGTCAGGATGAGTTGCGTCTGGACTTGAACGATGCGCGCGGCCGACTCGGCGTCATGGCGCTGTTCCTTCTGCGCATGCCACCAGGTCCAGGCCACGCAGGCGATCACCGGCAAGACCAACGCCAGGGCCACGGGCAGATAACGCCACGACGGTACGCGTTCCATCAGGCCTGATGTCGGCAAGGGGTCTCCGCGGCAGTAAAGGGGCCATTAGTGCGGGTGCATCGATGCGATGGGACACCATGCGCGGCGCGGCGTCAAGAACTGCGTGCAGCCCGCCGCTGCCGGGCCCCCGGGGCCAACAGTTCGACGATCATCGCCACGTGGGCCTCGCGACGCGCCGCGAGGCCGAGCTCGTCGTGCGGCCCAAGCAGCGCGGCCATGACGACGGTGTGCACCACCGGCGCCAGCAGCAGCCAGGGTTCGCGCAGCGCAACGCCGTCGCGGCACAGCCCCCGCCGGCGGGCCAGCGCCAGCAGACGGCCCAGGTCGGCAAGATGCGCCTCGGCGGTTTCGTGGCGCCAGCGCGCCGCCAGATGCGGCACCCTGCCGCTTTCGGCAAGCAGCAGCCGCAGCGTGCTGATCATGGCGGGATTGGCGAGGCTTTCATGCAGATGATCGGCAATGCGCTGGGCCAATGCCTGCACCGAGGTGGCGCTGTCGACGATGGCCGGGATATCGAGGGGCGCGGGCGCGAGGTGGCGTTCGAGCAGCGCCTCGAAGATGGCTTCCTTGCTTGCGAAATGCGCGTACAGCCCGCCCTTGGACACGCCGGCGCGCAACGCGATGTCGTCCATGCGCGTGCCCGAGTAGCCCGCCCGCGAGAATTCCCGCAGCGCGGCGTCCAGGATCTGGCCGATCCGTACCGGCGGCGGCAGGCGAGTGCGCGGCCTGTCCATGTCTGATTGCTCCAGGGTCACGATGCGCCCATTACATACCGACCAGTCAGTCGCTAAATTGATTCGCGTCAAGGAATTTTGCGGCCGGATGGGCACAATAGGCACACGCCCTGGCGCCGGAACCGTCCGTGCCGCAAGGCCAAAAGCCTGCCGCGCGCGAGACGCTTCCGCCCCCCGAGCCGGAGACCCGCCGCATGACAGCAACCGCGTTTTCCGCTTCGATACCTCCTCGTCTAGCCGCCGCCGCCCTGACGCTGCTGATGGCCGCCGGCTGCACCTCGCTCGCGCCCGAATACCAACGCCCTGCCTTGCCGGTGCCGCAGGCATATCCCCGCGACAGCCAGCCTCCAGTCGGACAGCTGGACGCCGCCCAGCCCGCGGCGGCGCCCGCGTCCATCGCCGCGCCCGCCGCCGCCCGCATCGCCTGGCAGTCCTACTTTCCCGACCCCGCGCTGCAAGGCCTGATCGCCACCGCGTTGGAAAACAGCCGCGACCTGCGCGCGGCGTTGCTGCGGGTCGAGGAAGCGCAGGCGCTGTACGGCATCCAACGGTCCGACCAGTTCCCCACCGTGGGCGTGCAGGCGCAAGGCTCGCGGGCGCGCGTGCCGGGCGACCTGAATGTGACGGGCCAGCCGCAGGTTTCCAGCCAGTATCAGGTGGGCCTGGGCATGGCGACCTGGGAACTGGATTTCTGGGGACGGGTGCGCAGCCTCAGCGATGCGGCGCTGGAAAACTATCTATCGACGCAGGCGGCAGCGCAGGCGGCCACGCTGAGCCTCATCGCCCAGGTGGCGGACGGCTACCTGCGGCTGCGCGAACTGGACGAACGCCTGGAGCTCACCCGCGAGACCATCGACTCGCGCGCGGAATCGCTGCGCATCTTCCGCCGCCGCTTCGAGGAAGGCGCCATCTCGAAGCTGGACCTGACGCAGGTCGAGACGCTGTGGCAGCAGGCCAAGGCGTTGGGCACGGAACTGGAACGTTCGCGCGCCGCACAGGCGCACACCCTGGAATTGCTGGTGGGTGCGCCGCTGGATCTGCCCGCCGGTCCGGCGCGGCTCAATGACGAGGCCGTGATGCGCGACCTGCCAGCGGGGTTGCCGTCCGACCTGCTGACCGACCGGCCCGACATCCTGGCCGCGGAGCATCGGCTAAAGGCCGCCAACGCCAACATCGGCGCGGCTCGCGCCGCCTTTCTGCCCAGCATTACGCTGACCGGGGCCTTCGGCACCGCCAGCGCCGAACTGGACGGACTGTTCGCGGGGGGAAGCCGCGCCTGGAATTTCGCGCCCAGCATCAACCTGCCGATCTTCGATGCCGGCCGCCGGCAGTCCACGCTGGACCTGACCGAAGCGCGCCGGGATCTGGCCGTCGCCAGCTACGAACAAACCATACAAAGCGCATTCAGGGACGTGTCCGACTCGCTGGCGTCGCGCCGCTGGCTGGCCGAACAGGTGGACGTGCTGCGCGCCACCGTGGCGGCGCAGGCCGAGCGGACCCGTCTGGCGCAGTTGCGCTACGACCATGGCGCCTCTCCGTACCTGGAAGTGCTCGACGCCAAGCGCGATTTGCTGGCCGCGCAGCAGCAGCTGGTGGAAACGCGCCGCGCGCTCCTGTCCAGCCGCATCGGCCTGTATGCCGCGCTGGGCGGCGGGTCGCTGGCGCCTGAAGCGCCTGACGCCGGCACGGCCCAACGCTGACGGGCCCGACGCTGAAAAGCCCAAAGATCAAGGACACGCCGACATGCCTCTACCCAAACGAAAACTGGTCTTGCTGATTGCCCTTGTGGTTGCCGCAGCCGCTGGCTACTACGGCTGGCGCATGTTGGCGGACACCGGGCCGGGGCCTGGCTTTGTCAGCGGCAACGGCCGGATCGAAGCCACCGAGATCGACGTGGCCACGAAGCTGGCGGGCCGCGTGCAGGAAGTGCTGGTCACGGAGGGCGACTTCGTCGCGGCGGGCCAGCCGCTGGCGCGCATGCAGATCGACACGCTGCAGGCGCAGCGCGAGGAAGCGCGGGCGCAGCATCAGCAGGCGGTCAATGGCGCGGCCAGCGCGGCGGCGCAGGTGGCGCAGCGCGAGAGCGACAAGCGGGCCGCCGAAGCCGTCGTGGTGCAGCGGGAAAGCGAGCTGGACGCGGCGCGCCGGCGCCTGGCCCGCTCGGAAACGCTGTCCAAGGAAGGCGCCTCGTCGATCCAGGAACTGGACGATGACCGCGCCCGGGTGCGCAGCATGCAGGCGGCGGTGAACGCGGCCCGTGCTCAAGTCACGGCGGCCGCCGCGGCCATCGACGCCGCGCGCGCCGCCCAGGTCGGCGCCCAATCGGCGATTGCGGCCGCGCAGGCCACGGTTGCGCGCATCGATGCCGACATCGCCGACAGCGAGTTACGGGCCCCGCGCGCCGGCCGCGTGCAGTACCGCGTGGCGCAGCCGGGCGAAGTGCTGGGCGCGGGCGGCAAGGTGCTGAACATGGTCGACCTGGCCGACGTCTACATGACGTTCTTCCTGCCCGAGCAGGCCGCGGGCCGCGTCGCGCTGGGCCAGGACGTGCGCATCATCCTGGATGCCGCGCCGGAATACGTCATCCCCGCCACGGTGTCGTTCGTGGCCAGCACCGCGCAATTCACGCCCAAGACCGTCGAGACCGCCAGCGAACGCCAGAAGCTGATGTTCCGCGTCAAGGCGCAGATCAGCCCCGACCTGCTGCGCCGCCACCTGACGCAGGTCAAGACAGGGCTGCCCGGCGTGGCCTGGCTGAAACTGGACCCGGATGCCCAATGGCCCGGCTATCTTGACGTCAAGGTGCCCTGATGTCCCCGGCCGTCCCGCCCGTCGCCTCGCTGTCCGATGTCGGCCTGCGCTATGGCAAGACCCAGGCGCTGGACGGCATCACGCTGGATATTCCCGCCGGACGCATGGTGGGACTGATCGGCCCGGACGGCGTGGGCAAGTCCAGCCTGCTCGCGCTGGTGGCGGGCGCGCGGGCCGTGCAGCAGGGCAAGGTTATGGTGCTGGGCGGCGACATGGCCAGCCGAAGGCACCGCGAGACCGTCTGCCCGCGCATCGCCTACATGCCGCAGGGCTTGGGCAAAAATCTCTACCCCACCTTGTCCGTGGAAGAAAACCTGCAGTTCTTTGGCCGCCTGTTCGGCCATGACGCGGCCGAGCGCCGCCGCCGCATCGACAGCCTGACCCGCAGCACCGGCCTGTCGGCCTTCCTGTCCCGGCCCGCGGGCAAGCTGTCCGGGGGCATGAAGCAGAAGCTGGGGCTGTGCTGCGCGCTGATCCACGATCCGGACCTGCTCATCCTGGACGAGCCCACGACCGGCGTGGACCCGCTGGCGCGCGCGCAGTTCTGGGATCTGATCAACGAGATTCGCGCGCAGCGGCGCGGCATGAGCGTGATCGTGGCGACCGCCTACATGGACGAGGCGCAGCGTTTCGATTGGCTGATCGCCATGGACGACGGCCGCGTGCTGGCCACCGGCACGCCCGCCGAATTGCAGGACCGCACCGGCGCGCAGACGCTGGAAGCGGCCTTCATTGCACTGCTGCCCGAGCAAAAGCGGCGCGGCCACAAACCCGTCGAGATCGTGCCGCTGGCCCTGGACGAGGACGCCGGCATCGCCATCGAGGCGCGCGACCTGACCATGCGCTTTGGCGACTTCGTGGCCGTGGACCACGTCAACTTCCGCATCCGGCGCGGCGAGATCTTCGGGTTCCTGGGCTCGAACGGCTGCGGCAAGTCGACCACCATGAAGATGCTGACGGGCCTCTTGCCCGCCAGCGAAGGCCAGGCCTTTTTATTCGGAGAGGAGGTCGATCCGCGCAACATCGACACGCGCCGGCGCGTGGGCTACATGTCGCAGGCCTTTTCGCTGTACGGCGAACTGACCGTGCGGCAGAACCTGGTGCTGCACGCGCGGCTGTTCCACGTGCCGGAGGCCGACATCCCCGCGCGCGTCCAGGAGATGGTTACGCGCTTCGGGCTGGACGGCGTGCTGGACGCGCTGCCGCAGAACCTGCCCATGGGCGTGCGCCAGCGGCTTTCGCTTGCCGTGGCCATGGTGCACAAGCCCGAGCTGCTCATCCTGGACGAGCCAACGTCGGGGGTGGATCCGGTCGCGCGCGACGGATTCTGGAACCTGCTGATCGAACTGGCCCGCAAGGATCACGTCACGATCTTCATCTCCACGCACTTCATGAACGAGGCCCAGCGATGCGACCGCATTTCGCTGATGCACGCGGGCAAGGTGCTGGTCAGCGCCGCGCCCGACGAAATCATTCGCTTGCGCGGCGCAAGCTCGCTGGAAGCCGCCTTCATTGCCTACCTGATCGACGCAGGCGCCGGCACTGCGGCCGACACGGGCACGGCGCCGCCAATCGAGGACGCCGCCCCGCCCGCCCAGCCGGCCCGGCGCGGGTTCAGCCTGCATCGCGCGTTCAGCTACATGTGGCGCGAATCGCTGGAACTGCAGCGCGACCCCGTGCGCGCCACGCTGGCGCTGCTGGGCTCGCTCTTGCTGATGTTCGTGATGGGCTACGGCATCAGCCTGGACGTCGAGGACCTGCGCTATGCGGTCATGGACCGCGACCAGACGGGCCTGAGCCAGAACTACAGCCTGAATCTGTCGGGATCCCGCTACTTCATCGAACATCCGCCCATTGCCGATTACGCGGACCTGGACGCGCGCATGCGCAGCGGCGAGCTGTCGCTGGCCATCGAGATTCCGCAGGGCTTCGCGCGCGACATTGAGCGCGGCAAGCCCGTGCAGATCGGCGTCTGGATCGACGGGGCCATGCCGCAACGGGCCGAGACCATTCGCGGCTATGTGCTGGGCATGCACCAGGGCTGGCTGGCGCAGCAGGCGCGCGAGCGGCTGGGCGCCAGCGCGCAGCTTCCTGTCAGCGTGGAGACGCGGTTTCGCTACAACCCCGATGTGCGCAGCCTGCCCGCCATGGTGCCTGCCGTCATTCCGCTGCTGCTGCTGATGATGCCGGCCATGCTGACGGCGCTGGCCGTCGTGCGCGAAAAGGAATTGGGCTCGATCACCAATCTTTACGTCACGCCGGTGACGCGGCTGGAATTCCTGCTGGGCAAGCAGGCGCCGTATGTCGCGCTGGCGATGCTGAACTTCCTGTTGATGGCCCTGCTTGCCGTGACGCTTTTCGGCGTGCCCATCAAGGGCAGCTTCGGCACGCTATTGCTCGCCGCGCTGATCTACAACGTGGTGGCCACCGCCATTGGCCTGTTGGCCTCCACGTTCACGCGCAGCCAGATAGCCGCGCTGTTCTTCACGATGATCGGCACCCTGGTTCCGGCCGTGCAGTTTGCCGGGCTGCTCAACCCCGTGTCGTCGCTGGAAGGCGCGGGCCGGCTGATCGGACAGGTCTATCCCGCCACCCATATGCTCATCATCAGCCGCGGCGTGTTCAGCAAGGCGCTGGGGCTGCATGACCTTTACGCCTCGTTCTGGCCGCTGCTGATCTCCATTCCCATCATCCTGGGTGCGTCGGCGCTGCTGTTGAAAAAGCAGGAGACCTGACATGCGGCACCTGGCGAACATCTACCGCCTTGGCGTGAAAGAGCTCTGGAGCCTGGCGCGCGACCCGATGATGCTGGTGCTGATCGTCGTGTCGTTCACGTTGATGATCTACACGGCGGCCACCGCCGTGCCCGAAACGCTGCACAACGCGCCCATCGCCGTCGTGGACGAAGACCAGTCGCCGCTGTCCGCGCGTATCGTCTCGGCCTTCTATCCGCCGCACTTCACGCCGCCGCAGCTTGTGACCCCGGCGCAGGCGGACGCCAACATGGACGCGGGCCGCCAAACGTTTACCGTCAACATCCCGCCCAATTTCCAGCGCGACGTGTTGGCGGGGCGGCCGGCGCAGATCCAGCTGAATGTCGACGCCACCCGGATGAGCCAGGCGTTCACGGGCAGCAGCTACATCCAGCAGATCATCACCGACGAGATCAACGAATTCGTCAGGCGCTATCGCGCGCCCACCGAGCTGCCGGTTGAACTGGCGGTGCGCATGCGATTCAACCCGAACCTCACCCAGTCGTGGTTCGGCGCGCTGATGGAGATCATCAATAACGTCACGATGCTGTCCATCATCCTGACCGGCGCCGCGCTGATCCGCGAGCGCGAACACGGGACCATCGAGCACCTGCTGGTCATGCCCGTCACGCCCACCGAAATCATGGTCGCGAAGGTCTGGTCGATGGGGCTGGTCGTACTGGCGTCCGCTGGGCTATCGTTGACGTTCGTGGTGCGGGGCCTGCTGCACGTGCCGATCGAAGGATCGGTCGCGCTGTTTCTGGCCGGCGTGGCGCTGCACCTGTTCGCCACGACCTCGATGGGCATTTTCATGGCTACGCTTGCACGCAGCATGCCGCAATTCGGCATGCTGCTCGTACTAGTGCTGTTGCCCCTGCAGATGCTGTCCGGGGGCACCACGCCGCGCGAAAGCATGCCGGCGTTCGTGCAGAACATCATGCTGGCCGCCCCCACGACGCATTTCGTGGAACTCGGCCAAGCCATCCTCTATCGCGGCGCGGGCATCAGCGTCGTATGGCAACCCTTCATGGCGCTGGCGCTGATCGGCGCCGTCCTGTTTGCGTTATCCCTGGCGCGTTTTCGCAAGACCCTCAGCCAGATGGCATGAGGCCCGTGTGTATTCGTTTCCCCTTACCACTTTCATAAAAGGACGGATGATGAAGAAAGCAAATGCCTCCCTGCCCGACGGCCTGACCGGCGCCAATATCGCCTTCTGCCAGCGCCTGGCCCAGCTTGCGCAGGAAAGCCAGCAGCGCTGGCTCGAAATGGGCCAGCGGCTGGCCAGCGACAGCTCCGGCCAGTATCTCGCCGCCTTTTCCCCCATGCCCCCCACCGCCAACTGGCAGGACGCCATGCCCGCCATGGGCGAACTCGCGCGCAAGCGCTGGCAGGCCCAGCTGGAAGCCAGCCAGGCCCTCACCCACGCGGCGCTGCAGGAACAGGCCACCTTGGCCGCCGGCGTGGGCGAAGCGATGTGCGAATGGTTCAAGCAGGCCAACGGCGCGGCTGCCGACAATTCACCGCTCGCGCAGATGTGGTCCGTGATGACCAAGCAGATGGCGGCCGCCTGCGCCGCCATGCAGGACGCCAACCAGCAAGGAGGCCGCCATGACCTCTAAGCGCACGGCGCTCATCACGGGCGGGACCGGATGCCTGGGCCGCGCCATCGCCGTAGCGCTGCACGATGCGGGCCACGACGTCATCGTCACCTACCATTCCAGCGAGGCCGCCACGCGCGACTGGATCAAGGAGGAAGCGGCGAAAGGCCGAACCTTTTCCTCGTACAAGGTGGACGTGGCGGACTTCGACGCCTGCCAGGCGCTGGCCCGCCGGCTCGAAGAGGACGGCCGCCAGATCGACATCCTGGTGAACAACGCGGGCATCACGCGCGACGCGAGCCTGCGCAAGATGAGCGCGCAGGATTGGGCGGACGTCATGCACAGCAACCTGGATTCCATGTTCAACATGACCCAGCCGCTGTGCGGTCCGATGGCGGATCGGGGCTGGGGCCGCATCGTCAACATCTCGTCGGTGAACGGCAGCAAGGGCGCATTCGGGCAGACCAACTACGCTGCGTCGAAGGCGGGCATTCATGGGTTCACGAAGTCGCTGGCGCTGGAAATGGCCCGCAAGGGCGTCACGGTGAACACGGTGTCGCCCGGCTATCTGGCCACGCGGATGGTGCAGGCCGTGCCGCCGGAAGTCATGCAGGAAAAGATCCTGCCGCAGATCCCGGTGGGGCGGCTGGGCGAACCCGATGAAATCGCCGCGCTTGTCGCGTTCATCTGCAGCGATGCGGCCGGTTTCATGACGGGCAGCAACGTGGCCATGAATGGCGGCCAGCATATGTATTGATGCGCGTTGATGCGCCGCGATGCCGAACGATCCCTGACCGCGATCTCCCCGCCCGTGGCATCGCGCACGGCGCGGTGAGCCGGACGCGCCCCCCGGGAACGCTGTGCTATTTTTTTTGTAACGGCGGTCGCCTGCCTCCCATCCAGGCACAGCACGTTTGCCCATGAAAACGTGTGCTTCCCGCGTCGCGGCGCGCAAACTGATCCGCTTTTTTCCGCGCTCTCTGAATCTGTACTGTTCGCTGCGCAAGGCCTAACTTGGCGGGGTAGTTCAAACACCCGTCAGCGCCCGCCGCCTCGTGGCGATCCGTCCGTGCTGCCGATGAAAGTCAGGAATACCGTCATGGACAGCGACGCGCTATTGCTCGCACGAATACAGTTCGGCTTCACCATCTCGTTTCACATCGTCTTTCCCGCCATCACCATCGGACTGGCCAGCTACCTGGCCGTGCTAGAGGGATTCTGGCTGCGGACCGGCAAGACGGTCTACCGGGACCTTTATCACTTCTGGACCAAGATCTTCGCCGTCAATTTCGGCATGGGGGTCGTGTCGGGCCTGGTCATGGCCTATCAGTTCGGGACCAACTGGAGTTTTTTCTCCAACTTCGCGGGCAGCGTCACCGGGCCGCTGCTGGCCTACGAAGTGCTGACCGCCTTCTTCCTGGAAGCCGGCTTTCTGGGCGTGATGCTGTTCGGCTGGTCGCGCGTAGGGCCGGGGCTGCACTTTTTCTCGACCATCATGGTGGCGCTGGGCACGCTGGTGTCCGCGACCTGGATTCTTGCCTCCAACAGCTGGATGCAAACGCCCGCCGGATACGAGATCCTGGATGGGCGCGTGGTGCCGACCGACTGGCTGGCCGTCATCTTTAACCCGTCATTTCCCTACCGCCTGGCGCACATGGGCATTGCGGCGTTCCTGGCCACCGCGCTAATGGTCGGGGCGTCCGGCGCCTGGCATCTGCTGCGCGGGGACCGCAGCCCGGCCGTGAAGAAGATGTTTGCGATGGCAATGGGCATGCTGCTGCTGGTGGCGCCGCTGCAGGCCGTGGTGGGCGACTTTCATGGCTTGAACACGCTCAAGCACCAACCCGCCAAGATCGCCGCCATCGAAGGTCATTGGGAGAACGAGCCCGGCGCGGGCGTGCCGCTGACGCTCTTCGGCATCCCCGACATGGCGCGCGAGGAAACGCGCCATGCGCTGAACATCCCGCGGCTGGGCAGCCTGATCCTCACGCACAGTTGGGACGGCCAGTTTCCGGGCCTGAAGTCCTATCCGCCCGAAGACCGCCCCAATTCCACGGTGGTGTTCTGGTCGTTCCGCATCATGGTGGGCCTGGGCTTGCTGATGATCGGCCTGGCGGTGTGGGCGCTATGGGCGCGCTGGCGCCGCCGCCTGTACGAAGCGCGCTGGCTGCATCGCTTCGCCTTGTGGATGGGGCCTTCGGGGATCGTCGCCATGCTGGCCGGCTGGTATGTCACAGAGATCGGCCGCCAGCCCTGGATCGTGTATGGCGTCATGCGCACCGCCGACGCCGCCACGCCGCATGGACTGGGCGAGCTGACGCTGACGCTGGCGCTGTTTGTGGTCGTCTACCTGTTCGTGTTTGGCGCGGGCGTCTCGTACATGCTGCGCCTCATCCGCCTGGGCCCCACTCCCGCGCCTGGCCACGCGCCGTTGTCCGGCGGACCCGGCGAGCCGCGCCAGCCTTCGCGGCCGCTGTCGGCGGCCTCCACCCTCGCGGGCGCCTCGCCCGCGCAACCCAAGCATTCCGGAGCCTGACGCCATGGGTGTGGATCTTGCATTGATATGGGCCGTCGTCATTCTGTTCGGCGTGATGATGTACGTCATCATGGATGGCTTTGACCTGGGCATCGGCATCCTCTTTCCGCTGGTGACCGACCCCGAGGAACGCGACGCGATGGTCAACACCGTCGCCCCCGTCTGGGACGGCAACGAGACCTGGCTGGTGCTGGGCGGCGCGGGCCTGATGGCGGCGTTTCCGCTGGCCTACTCGGTGATCCTCAGCGCGCTGCACCTGCCGCTGGTGTTCATGCTGCTGGGCCTGATTTTCCGCGGCGTGGCTTTCGAGTTCCGCTTCAAGGCCGACGCGCATCACCGCCCGCTGTGGGACAGGGCCTTCGTCCTGGGCTCCGTGTGCGCCACGTTCTTCCAGGGCGTCACCCTGGGCGCGTATATCGAAGGCATTCCGGTGGTGGGGCGCGCGTACAGCGGCGGCCCGTGGGATTGGGTCAGCCCGTTCTCTGTCTTCACCGGCGCCGGCCTGGTGGCGGCGTACGCGCTCCTGGGCTGCACCTGGCTCATCATGAAGACCGAAGGCCGGCTGCATCGCCACATGTGCCGCCTGGCGCGCCCGCTGACGCTGGCGCTGCTGGCGGTCATCGCCGTGCTGAGCGCGTGGACGCCGTTGGCGCAACCGATCATCGCGCAGCGCTGGTTCAGCCTGCCCAATATGTACTGGTTCTTTCCGGTGCCGTTGCTGGTGGCCGCCGCGAGCTTCGAACTGATGCGCCGCGTCAAAGGCGCCCCAGCGGCCGGCCCGTTCGTTCTGTCGTTGGCGCTGGTGTTTCTGGGCTACACCGGCCTGGGCATCAGCATCTGGCCGGCCATCATTCCGCCGGGCGTGTCCATCTGGGCGGCGTCGGCGCCGCCGCAGAGCCAGGGTTTCGCGTTGGTCGGCGCCCTGGCGATCATTCCGATTATTCTGATGTACACCGCCTGGTCGTATTACGTCTTTCGCGGCAAGGTGCGCACTGGCGAGGCCTTTCACTGATGAACGCATCCCCCGCTTCCTCGTGGCGCTCGCGCCTGCTGTGGCTGGCGATGATCTGGGCGTGCAGCGTCGCGGCGCTGGGCGCGGCGGCCGGCGCGCTGCGGCTTGTCATGCGCGCGATCGGCATGTCCGCCTGAACCCGCCTCACGCATCCGGATGCCGACATGAAGCGCTATGAACGCCTGACCGAAGAAATCACCGCCTCGATCCTGTCCGGCCTGCTGCAGGTGGGCGACCGCCTGCCTTCAGTGCGGCAGACCAGCGCCAGCCGCGGCGTCAGTCCGTCCACCGTGTTCAAGGCCTACTACCTGCTGGAAGCGCGCGGCCTCATCCGCGCGCGCGACCGGTCGGGCTATTACGTGCAGCGCGCGCCGCGCGCCGCATTGCCCGAACTGGACAGCGTGTCCAGCGCCACTGCGGGCCGCCATCCGGTGGACGTCAGCGACAACGTGCTTCGCGTGCTGAATGCCACGCTGCGCCGCGACATGCTGCCGTTTGGCTCGGCGTTTCCCAGTCCGTCCTTGCTGCCGTACAGCCGGCTGGCACGCTTCATGGCGGCGACGGTGCAGAAGCTGGATCCGTGGGGGTCCATCGATGACCTGAGCCCCGGCGACGCGGCGCTGCGGCGCGCCATTGCGCTGCGCTACCTGGCCGACGGGCTGACCGTGCCCGTGGACGAGATCATCGTCACGAACGGCGCGCTGGACGCGCTGAACCTGAGCCTGGCGGCGGTGACCCGCCCCGGCGATGCCGTGATCGTGGAGTCCCCCACCTTCTATGCCGCGCTGCAATCGCTGGAACGCAACGGCCTGCATGCCATCGAAGTCGCTACGCATCCGCGCGTGGGCATCGATCTGGACGCCCTGGAAGACGCGATCCTGCAGCACCGGCCGCGCGCCTGCTGGCTGATGACGACGTTCCAGAATCCGCTGGGCAGCCTGATGCCCGACGAGAAAAAGGAAGCGCTGGTCAAGCTGTTGACGCGCCATGACGTGGCGCTGATCGAAGACGATGTGTACGGCGAACTCTATTTCGGCGAGTCCCGCCCGCGGCCCGCGAAGGCCTTCGACACCGAAGGCATCGTGATGCACTGCGCGTCGTTTTCGAAGACCCTGGCGCCGGGGTACCGCGTCGGCTGGGTGGCGGGTGGACGTTACACGCGCCAGATCATGCGCAACAAGCTGACCACCAGCCTTGCCACCCCCGCCCCCACGCAGGCGGCCATTGCGGCCTATCTGGAAAAAGGCGGTTTCGATCGCCACCTGCGGCAGTTCCGGCAGGCGCTGGCGCTGCAGCAGGGCGAACTGCTGCAAGCGGTGGCGCGCTACTTCCCGAAGGGCACGCGCGCCACGCGGCCGGCCGGCGGCTACTTCGTCTGGGTGGAATTGCCCGCGCACATCGACACGCTGAGGGTGCACCGCGCCGCGCTGGACCAGGGCATCAGCATTGCGCCGGGGCCGCTGTTTTCCGCGACGGGCGGGTTCGGCAACTTCCTGCGCCTGAATCACGGCCATCCGTGGAACGACGGCATGGAGCAAGGGATGGCGACCTTGGGCAAACTGCTGGCCGGCTGACGGCGGGCGTTCTTTCAGCGTTGCGCCGCCTTGCGCTGCGCCTGCATCTGCGCCCGCAACGAGATCGCATCCGGCCGCATGGGCAGCGCCAGCCGGCCCTGGCGGTCGATGGCGCCCCATTCTCCGCCCGTCACGACGCTGTGTTCGCCGTCGCGCGTGCGCTCGATGCGGCAGCCCTTGCAGACCGCGGCCAGGCCGCCTTCGAAGCGGTCGACCCAATCGTAGGGCGTGGCCAGCACGCGGTTGAGCTGCTTGTCGTAGTAGGCCATGCCGCCGGCCCAAGGCCCGCGCGTGAGGCCTTCCTCGAAGTCGTCGGCGCTGTTGTCGAACGTGACCACGGCCACGGCGTGTCCGTCGGGCCGCACCCAGTGCCACGAGCCGTTGGCCGTGGCGGGCGACAGGCCATCGTCGCCGAAATCCATGCGCGCCAGCACGGCGGGCCGGAACTCGACGCTGTCCTTCGTGGCGCGGGCACAGTGCTCGACGTGTTCCAGCGAGCCTTGCGCCTGCCTGTCCGCAAAGAAGCACGCGAGGTCGTATTCAACGGCGTGGCCCGGGGTGAGAGCCAGCGAGGTCAGCAGGGCGGCGATCAGCATGCGGGGCATCCTAGCATGGCGCCCGCGTGCCGATCGGCATGCTCGTCGTCCGGAAAAAGGCGGCCCGCGGGGACCGCCCTGCCGGTCAGTTGGCCGTGGCGCCCGAATCCTTGACCGCCTTGGCCCAGGCCGCCATCTCGGTCTGGATGAATTTGCCGAATTCCGCCGTGTTCACGCCGGAGGCGCGCGCGCCCTCTTCCAGCAGACGCTGCTTGACCTCGGGCGCCGCCAGCGCGCCGGTCAGCGCCTGGTTCAGCCGCGCCACCACCGCGTCCGGCGTGCCGGCCGGCGCGACGATGCCGTGCCAGGACACCGCCTGGAAGCCGGGCAGGCCGGACTCGGCCATCGTCGGCACGTCGGGCATCGCGGACGAGCGCTCGGGCGAGGTCACGGCCAGGGCACGCAGCGATCCTGCCTTTACGTGCGGCAGCACGCCCGGAATGGTGGTGAACATGAAATCGATCTGGCCGCCGATGAGATCGGTGATGGCTGGGCTGCCGCCCTTGTAGGGCACGTGCGTGAACTGGAGCTTGGCTTCGCTCTTGAACATCTCGCCCGCCAGATGTCCCGGCGTGCCGGCGCCTGCCGAGCCCATGTTGGTCTTGTCGCCTTGCGACCGGATGAAGGCGATGAGTTCCTGCACGTTGCCGGCCTTGACGTTGGGGCCGACGACCAGCACGTTGGGCACGGTGGCCAGCAGCGTGACGGGCGTGAAGTCCTTGACCGCGTCGTAGGAAATGCGCGAATAGAGCGACGGGTTGATGCCGTGCGTGCTGGCGGTGGCCAGCAGCAGCGTGTAGCCATCCGGCGCGGACGAGGCCACCTGCTTGGCGGCGATGGTGCCGTTGGCGCCGCCCTTGTTGTCGATCACGATGGTCTGGCCCAGCGTCTTGGCGGCTTCGGCAGCGACGGTGCGCGCCAGAATGTCGGACGTGCCGCCGGCCGAATGGGGCACGACCAGCGTGATCGGCTTGGCGGGATAGGTTTGCGCCATCGCCGCAGGCAGGGCGGACGTCAGACAGGCGGCCAGCGCGCAGCGCGCCAGCAAACGAGTGCGGAACATTGATGTCTCCAGGGTTGTAGCCGGCTGCGGCGCCTCGTGCGGGCGCCGTCAGGCCGGCGATAAGGCCGGTCCGGTCAGTCCGAACCGAGCTGCAGCTTGTTGGGCTGGCGTTTCTCGATGGACCACTTCAAGAGCGCGGCCGAGCGGTAGATGCCATGCGCGAACTTGCCGTAGGGCAAGGTCAGAAACAGCGCCATCACGACGCCCAGGTGGATCGCCAGCAGCAGCGCCATTGCGCTGCCGTCGCGGCCGGCCAAGAGCGCCAGGCCCGTCGCGCTGGTCAGGAACAGCAGCACGATGAAGCCACGGTCCATCGGCTTTTGCGCCGCGTCGCCCTGTAGCGGATGACGCTTGACGTTCAGCCACAGCAACCCGGCCGGTCCGATCAGAAGGCCTATGCCGCCCGCGGTGCCCAGCAGCACGGGCGCGCTCAGGATCGGGTACGGCGCCTGCTGGCCCAGCAGATAGTGGTACAGCGTGGCGACACAGGTGGCCGCAAAGCACAGCATGAAACCGTAGAACGTGAAATGGTGGAACCGCCGGCGCCACAGCGTGAAGGCATCGTCGGCGTTGTTGCAGCCCTTGCCGTGGCCGCCGTCCAGATAGCGCAGCCGCAGCGCGTCGTGCGCCGCCTCGGCCACCGCCGCGCCCGAGGCCGCCCCCGGGCTGACGTTGCGCCAGAAGCGGGTCACCCCCACCGCCAGCGCCAGCATCGAAAAGCCGAACACCACGCCGAACATCAGCGCCAGCGTGTTGTGCGGAAAGACGGCGTAGAAGTTGCCGGCCATCGGTTCATGGAAAAGACCGCCCGCCATCACCACCGCCAGCACCAGGAACAGCGCCAGGCCAGCGGCCGTGGCCAGCGACAGCGCCAGGCCATTGCGCTTGTACAGCGTGCCCAGCGCGGCGGGCCACGCGTAATCGGTGTACGTCTGCATCCGCACCTTGGCCATGGCCTGCGGCACGTTGACGGCGAATTCGTGCGGCGGCGCGTACTGGCACGCGTGCAGACAGGCGCCGCAGTTGTGGCACAGGTTGGCCAGGTAGTTCAGGTCCGCCTTGCCGAATTCCAGGCGGCGGGTCATGGCGGGAAACACCGCACAGAAGCCTTCGCAGTAGCGGCAGGCGTTGCAGATCTGCATGACGCGCGCCACTTCGGTTTCGTCGCCGGTCAGCGTTTCGGTCAGCGGCTTGGCGCCCCGGGCATGAAAGCGCACCGGCTGCTCGGCCGGGGCCGCGGGCTGGGCAGGCGTTGAACCCGTCTGACTGCTGGAAAAGGACTGCGCCTCGCGGGCCAGGGCTTCAAGCTGCTTCATGGTGTGCTCCCGCATGTTTCTGGCTGAGCGCCGCCGCCGCGGCGCGGGTGCCGGCAATGCGGCCAAATGCCGTGCCGATGGACATGCCCACCCCGGCGGTATAGCCCTTGCCCAGCACGTTGCCGGCCATCATTTCGCCGGCGACAAAGAGGTTGCCGCTGGGCGTGTCGTTGAACCGGACCGCGGCGGTGTCGTCCACCTTCAGGCCCAGGTACGTAAAGGTGATGCCGGGGCGCAGCGCATAGCCGTAGAACGGCGCGGTGTCGATCGGCCGCGCCCAGTGCGTCTTGGCGGGCGTCACGCCTTCGGTATGGCAGTCGTCCAGCGCCGTGTGGTCGAACTTGCCCACGCGGCAGGCGGCGTTGTAGTCGCCGATGGTCTTGGCGAA
This sequence comes from Achromobacter mucicolens, assembly GCF_029866465.1. Taxonomy (NCBI): domain Bacteria; kingdom Pseudomonadati; phylum Pseudomonadota; class Betaproteobacteria; order Burkholderiales; family Alcaligenaceae; genus Achromobacter; species Achromobacter mucicolens. Next base: position 4,884,354 of record NZ_CP123364.1, read on the forward strand.
GGTGGCCGGATCCAGGCCCAGTTTTTCGGCCAGTTCGGGCAGCGTGTCGGCTTTCACGCCCGGAAACACGGGCGGCATGAAGCGGCCGATTGCCTTGGCGTCGATGATGGAATAGGCGATCTGGCCGGGCTGCATGGCGGTCAGGCGGCCCCAGATCGCGTAGCGCTTGGGCCAGAAGTCCTCGCCTTCGTCGTAGAAGCGCTCGGCGTCGCGGTTGACGACCACGCCCAGCGACACGCAATCGATGCGCGTGCAGATGCCGCCATCGTACAGCGGCGCGCGGGCGTCGATGGCCACGCAGTGCGATTGCGAAGGATCGCCGATGCCGTCGGCGCCGGCATCCAGCATGAACTTGAGCAGCACGCCCATGTTGAAGCGCGTGCCGCGGATCAGGAAGTTGTCGGCCGGCCACTCGCCGCGCTCGTTCTGGCCCCAGGCCTCGCGCAGCCATTCGCGGTTGGACTCGAAGCCGCCCGCGGCCAGCACACAGGCGCGGGCCTCGATGCGTTCGGCGCCGATGCGCGCGGCCACGAAGCGGCCGTTGTCCAGCTCCAGCGAATCGACCGGCGCGTTGTAGCGGACCTGTACGCCCAGCGCTTCGGCGCTGCGGTAATAGGCATTGACCAGCGCCTTGCCGCCGCCCATGAAGAACGCATTGGTGCGGGCCACGTGCAGCGCGCCCGACAGCGGCGGCTGGAAGTTCACGCCGTGGCGGCGCATCCAGTCGCGGCAGGTGGAGGATTCGCGGATGACCAGCCGCGCCAGGTGTTCGTTGGTCTGCCCGCCCGTCACCTTGAGCAGGTCCTGCCAGTATTCTTCTTCGGGATACGCGTCGATCAGCACGTCCTGCGGCGCATCGTGCATGCAGCGCAGGTTGCGCGTGTGCTGCGAGTTTCCGCCCCGCCATTCCTTTGGCGCCGCTTCCAGCAGCAGCACGCTGGCGCCGGCTTCGCGCGCCATCAGGGCCGCGCACAGCGCCGCATTGCCCCCACCAATCACCAAGACGTCAACCATGCCATCTTCCCCAGTTCAAGGGGCAGACTCTACGCAGGGGCGCGGCGCTGCGATATCAGGCGGGCGTCAACGGGTGTTCACGATTCGTGAAGAGTCACCACCGCCCATTTGCCCTCCCGCGCCAGGGTGCGGGAGACATCGGCCATGACCAGGCGGGCGGCCAGCGCCGCGGGCGACAGCTCCTCGTCCGACAGGCTGGCGAGCAGGTTGGAGCGAAACAGGTGGGCATCGTCGATGCGCGCCATCTGCAACTGGCCGGGCGCGATGCGCGCGGTGGCCGAGCTGGGCTGGATCGTGGCCGCGCCGCCCTGCCGCACCACGTCCATGAGCAGCGACAGGCCGTCGACCTCGGCCACCACCCGGGGCGTGCGCCCCAATTGCTGGAACGCGTTGTTGACCAACGCCCGCAGGCCGTGGCGGCCGCTGGGCAGCACCAGCGGCAGGTCGGCAATTGCCTCCAGCCGCGTCGTGTCGCCAAACGGCGCGCCGGGCATGTCGGGCCGGGCGAACAGGAACAGGGGTTCGTCCAGCAGCGGCATCACGCTCCAGCGGCGCGCGGATTCGGCGTGGAACACGATGGCCAGGTCCAGCAGGCGGCCGTTGAGCATGTCGGTCAGATGCCCGGACAACGCCTCGACCAGGTGCAGCCGGATATCGGGGTAGCGCTCGTTCATGGCCTGCAGGAACGGCGCCCCCAGCACGGCGGCCGTGGTGGACGGCAGGCCGACGCTGACGTGGCCCGCCAGACGCGCCTGCTGGGCCGCCTGGACGGCGTCGTCGGCGTGGCGCAGGGCCAGTTGCGCCTGCCGGAAGAACGCCAGCCCCGCGTCCGTGGGCACGACGCCGCTGGCGCTGCGCTGCAAGAGGCGCGTGGACAGCTCGCCTTCAAGGCGGCTGATCTGCTGGCTGAGCGCCGAGGTGACCATGCCGATCGACATGGCCGCCCGGCCGATGCTGCCTGCCTCGACCACCCGCACAAAGTAACGAAGCTGGCGCAGTTCCATGGGTCAGCCCGGGATGGTCAGTCCCTTGGCGACCGCCGGGCGCGCAACGAAGGCGTCCAGCACGCGCGCGACGTTCTTGAACGACGAAAAGCCGACGAGATCGCCGGCGTCGTAGAACCCCACCAGGTTGCGCACCCAGGGAAAAATCGCGATATCGGCGATGGTGTACTGGTCGCCCATCACCCAGTCGCGCCCTTGCAGGCGCTGGTCCAGCACCGTCAGCAGGCGCTTGGACTCGTCGACGTACCGGTCGCGCGGCCGCTTGTCCTCGTAGTCCTTGCCCGCGAACCGATGGAAAAAGCCCAGCTGGCCGAACATCGGCCCGATGCCGCCCATCTGGAACATCACCCATTGCAGCGTTTCAAAGCGTCCGGCCGCGTCGGCAGGAATGAACTGGCCGGCCTTGCTGGCCAGGTACACCAGGATCGCGCCGGACTCGAACAGGCCCAGCGGCTTGCCGTCCGGCCCGTTCGGGTCGAGGATGGCCGGAATCTTGTTGTTCGGGCTGAGCGACAGGAACTCGGGCGTGAACTGATCCTTGGTATCGAAGGCGACACGGTGGACCTCGTAGGGCAGACCCGTCTCTTCCAGCATGATCGACGCCTTCACGCCGTTGGGCGTCGGCAGCGAATAAAGCTGGATGCGGTCGGGGTGCTGGGCGGGCCACTTCTTGGTGATGGCAAAGTCGTCTAGGGAGGACATGCGGGGTTTCTCCGGGGCAGGCGGGGGTTGGGTGACGACAATCCTAGCGCAAAACCCGGTGCAATCCCCACCGCAGCGCGGTTGCCGCCACCGCAATGGGCAGCACCATGGGCCATTGCGCCAGGAACAGCTCGCGTGTCGCCTCGCCGGGTGCCCAGGTGTTGCCAAACACTTGCGGTGACGGCGGCGCCAGATACAGGGCAACGAGGGCCGCGGCAAAGGTCGCCAGCAGGCGCCAGGGCGTGGATCGCCGCAGCCGGGCCGGGCGCTCGGCCAGGATCAGCACGATGACGCCCGCCAGCCCCGCCAGGACGGCCTCGGCGTAGAAGTCGCGCACACCGTACAGATAAGGCGCGACGGGGACGACCCAGCCATAGGCGCCGGTCGTCAGCACGGAGGTCAGGCAAGCGCCGAACAGCGCGGCGGCGAAGGACAGGAGAAGCAGGTCGAGGGTTCGCGCTAGGAGTTTGGGCATGAGCGGATGGCGGCAAAGACGTGGCGGGAGAATGCCATACGTTCCTGCCCAGCGCCGGGTGGGGCGTGAAACAGGTTTGTGATGCACAATCCGCCTCGCGCCCGCAAGGCGGCGCCCTGCCCCGCAGGTCACCCCCATACCGCCGTGGCGCCCGCCGCGCCCGGCGCCACTGGCAGTCTCCATGAAGCACCCGCAGCAACGTTCCGGACAACCCGCCACTTTCCATCGCCGCCTCATCCCGGCCCGCGCAGATTGGCGCATGGGGGCCGCGGCGTCATGCCTGGCCGCCGCAGCGTGGCTGACCGGTCCGGCCGCGCACGCCGCGGGTCAGAACACCGCGCAAGCGGTATCCGGCACCCCGGCGGCGCCGGCGGCTGACACCCTGCGCACCACGCGCAGCCTGACGCTGACCCTGTGGGATGGCAAGCGGCGCGCCGCCCCCGCGCCCCACACGCCGTACCGCGCCTTCGTCACCGGCAAGGACGACGCCATCCTTGATACGCCTTCCGGCGACGGCATCCTGCACGGCGTCACCGATGGCGAAGGACGCACGGCGCCTATCCGCACGACGCTGCCGCACGCGGAGGACGACTTCACCCTGATCCGCCGCATCGGGGATGGCCCGTGGGGCCACTTCTTTCAGCTGCACAGCAGCGGCTCCCCGGAGCCCTTGCCCGGCTGGCCGTACATCATGACCATGCGCCAGCGCTGGGGCGAAGCCTGGGTGGACCTGGGCTACACCAACCGCCAGGGCGCGACGGCCTACTTCAGCCACGACGTGCCGGCCGGCGCGATCTCGCTGCACATCGACGCGCAGGTCACGCGCGACGAGCCGTGCTTTGCCGAGCTGGACGCCGTCAACCGCGCGTTCGCCCGGAACGACGCCGAGGGCGCCCACGCCCTGATCGACGGCATGCGCTGCACCCGCAGCGCCGACCAGAAGCTGGACCTGGCGCGGCTGCTGCTGGCCGCCGGCCAGCCCGGCCTGGCGCGCCATTGGCTGTTGCAGGCACGCCAGCGGCCATTTCCGGACATGTTCAAGCCCGTCGACCCGGGCGAGCGGCGCAAGCGGCTGGAAGTGGCGCGCCTGCTGGGCATGCCGGATCTGGTGTTGCAGGAGTCGAACGTCCTGCAGGACAGTGCGGCCGGCAAACGCGGCGCGCGTGCCGCCGGCGCGGTGGACCTGGCGAACAACACGGCCTATTACCTGGCGGATTTCCCGGACTACCTGCCGCAAGCCGAGGAGCAGGCCCGCCGCTCGCTCGACCGCGTCGGCCCGCGTCCGTACAACCAGGGCACGCTGGGGTGGATTTTGGCCCTGCGCGGACAGACCGCCGATGGCCTGCGCCTGATGCACACGGCGTACCGCGACCTGCCGCGCGACGAGGAGATGGTGGCCGACTACGGCCTTGCGCTGTGGCGTAGCGGGCAACGGGACCAGGCCACGCGGTTGTGGGACGAGGCGCAGCGCGAATGCGTGTGGGGCGTGCGCATGCACGCCGCCTTGCGGGAGGCGGGATACCCGCACCCGTACTTCCTGCCCGCGGATTCCGATGCGGTGAACGACTATCGCGCACACTGCGCGAAACCGCGGATCAAGGCGAAGACGGCAGGCCTATAATCCGCCCATACGCTGCAAGTAACGCGCCTGCTGAGGGGCAGCCGCAGGAGACCTTTATGAAATCCTTCCCGACGCGCCTGCTTTCTCTCGTTGCCGCCGCACTGCTCCTGGCCGGCTGCGGCGCCGGCCCCGGCGGACCGCCCCACCCCGGCGCGGTCAATCCCTACAGCACTGGCGGCTTCCGTGACGCGGGGCCCAACTATCCCGATACCGGCCGCTGACGCCGCCGCACCCGCCCGGCGTGCAGGCCCCCCTGCCGCCGCCGTGACGGCCCGAACCGCATAACAGCTTTGCGCCCGCGGGCCCCTCCCGCGGCGCCCGCCAACTCCTAGACTGCCTGCACATACCGCAGTCAAGGAGAAGGCTTTGCAGCCGCTGTTATCGAATCTCAAAGTGCTGGACCTGAGCCGCATCCTGGCCGGTCCGTGGGCCAGCCAGATCCTGGCCGACCTGGGCGCTGACGTCATCAAGGTCGAGCGGCCAGGCCAGGGCGACGACACGCGCACCTGGGGCCCGCCGTTCCTGAAGGATGAAGACGGCCAGGACACCCGGGACGGCGCCTATTTCATTGCCACCAACCGCGGCAAGCGCTCCATCACGCTGGACCTGCAGACGCCCGAAGGCCAGGCGCTGGTCAAGGACCTGTGCCGCGACGCGGACGTGGTGCTGGAGAACTACAAGGTCGGCACGCTGGCGCGCATGGGGCTGGACTACGAGTCGCTGTCCAAGATCAATCCGCGCCTGGTGTACTGCTCGGTGACCGGCTTCGGCCAGACCGGACCGCGCGCCGCCGAACCCGCCTACGACTTCCTGATCCAGGCGATGGGCGGCCTGATGAGCGTCACGGGCGAACGCGACGACCGCCCCGGCGGCGGCCCCCAGAAGGTGGGCGTGCCGATCGTGGACCTGACCACCGGCGTGTACGCCGCGCTGGGCATCGTGGCCGCGCTGTTGCGCCGCGCGCAGACCGGCAAGGGCGAGTACATCGACGTCGCCATGCTGGACGTGCAGGTGGGCCTGCTGGCCAACCAGGCCATGAACTTCCTGCTGGGCAACAAGGTGCCGCGCCGCACGGGCACCGCGCACCCGAACATCCAGCCGCAGCGCACGTTTGCCTGCGCCGACGGCGACATCGTCATCGTGGTGGGCAACGACGGGCAGTTCGCCACGTTGTGCGAGATGCTGGGCAAGCCCGAACTGGCGCAGGACCCGCGCTACATCACCAACAGCCAGCGCGTGCGCAATCAGGACACGCTGGATCCCGTGCTGGACGCCATCTTCGCCAGCCAGCCGCGCGCCCATTGGCTGGCCGCGCTGAAAAAGGCGGGCGTGCCGGCGGGGTCGATCAATACCGTGCCCGAGGTCTTCGAAGACCCGCAGGTCGTGCACCGCGGCATGCTGCGCCGCCTGCCGCATCCGGCCGCAGGCTCAGTGCCGCAGGTGATGAACCCGCTGCGCTTTGGAAGCTCGGCGCTGCGCGCCGACGCCGCGCCGCCGCTGCTGGGCCAGCACACCGCCGACGTGCTGGCCGAACTGGGCCTGTCCGCCGAGCAGATCCAGGACTATCGCGACCGCAAGATCATCTGAACAACAAAGGAGAGAGACATGAGCATGCCGGAGAACCTGGCCGGGCCGTACACGGCGCTGGACGTCGCGATCGCCGACGGCGTTGCCACCATCCTGCTGGCCAACCCGCCCGTCAACGCGCTCAGCACCGAGATGATGAACGAGCTGTCCTGGGTGCTGGACCGCATTTCGGAAACGCCTGAGGTGCGCGCAGTGGTGCTGTCGGGCCAGGGCAAGACGTTCTGCGCGGGCGCCGACCTGAAGAACCGCGCGGCCACCATCAAGGGGCCGGGCGACCTGCCGCAACACTCGCGCCGCACGCGGGAATGCTTTCATGCGATCCGCGAGTGCGCCAAGCCGGTGGTGGGCGCGATCAACGGCGCGGCGCTGGGCGCGGGCCTGGCCATCGTGGCCTCGTGCGACATCCTGATCGCCGCCTCCACCGCAGTCGTGGGCCTGCCGGAAATCAACGTCGGACTGCTGGGCGGCGGCCGCCATGGCATGCGGCTCTTTGGCCACTCGCGCCTGCGCCGCATGATGCTGACGGGGCTGCGCGTGGACGGCGACGAACTCTACCGGTTGGGCATCGTCGAGGCCAGCGTCCCCGCTGAAGCACTGATGGACCGCGCAATGGAACTGGCGCGCGAGCTGGCCAGCAAGAGCCCGCTGGCGTCCGTGCTGGCCAAGCAGACGCTCAACGCCATCGAAGACATGAGCCTGCGCGACGGCTACCGCTACGAGCAGGACATGACGGCGGCCATCGCCAAGACCGAGGACGCGCAGGAGGCGCGCCGCGCCTTCCTGGAAAAGCGCGCGCCGGTGTTCCAGGGCAAATAACGGGAGCCGCCATGACCAGTGCATTGGAAGGCGTGAAGGTCCTGGACCTGAGCCGCGTGTTTTCCGGGCCGTGGGCTGCGCAGATGCTGGCCGACTTCGGCGCCGAGGTCATCAAGGTGGAGCGCCCCGGCCGCGGCGACGACGTGCGGCACCAGGGCTATCCCATGCCGGACCGCGACGGCAAGCCCAGCCGGGAGACCTCTTCGTTCGTCGCGATGAACCGCGGCAAGAAATCCGTGACGCTCGATATCTCGCGGCCCGAAGGCCAGGCGCTGGTGCGCCAGCTTGCGCAGAAGGCCGACATCGTCATCGAGAACTTCAAGGCGGGCGACCTGAAGCGCTACGGGCTGGACTATGCCTCGCTGTCGGAAGTGAATCCGCGGCTGGTGTATTGCTCGATCACCGGCTTCGGCCAGACCGGCCCCTACAGCCATCTGCCGGGCTACGATCCGATCTTCCAGTCCATGAGCGGCCTGATGAGCGTGACGGGCGTGCCGGATGGCGAGCCCGGGGCGGGACCGGTCAAGGCGGGCTATTCCGTGTCGGACCTGACCGCGGGCTTTTATGCAGTGGCGGCCATTCTTGCCGCGCTGCGGCACCGCGACCAGATCTCCGGCGTGGGCCAGCACATCGACCTGGCGCTGCTGGACGCGCAGATCGCGGCCATCTCGCACATCGGCATGAACTATCTGGCCAGCGGCCAGCTGCCCGCCCGCATGGGATCGGCCTCGCAGATCACCGCGCCGTTCCGCGCCTTCGAGTGCCACGATGGGCACCTGATGGTGGCGGTGGGCAACGACTCCCAGTTCCGCAGCTTCTGCAACGTGATCGGCCTGCCCGACCTGGCCGCCGATCCGCGCTTTGACACCAACCCCAAACGCGCAGCGGCGCAGGCCGATCTGTCCCGCCAGATCGAGCCGGCGATGCTGGCGCGCACGGTGGCGGACTGGAACCAGGCGCTGGCAGCCGCCAATGTGCCCTGCGGGCCGATCTACACCATGGATCAGGTGTTCGAGGATCCGCAGGTGCGGCATCGCGAAGTGCTGGGCAGCGTGACGCATCCGGCGCTGGGCAGCATGCCGGTTGTGCGCAATCCCATTCATTTTTCCGGCACGCCCATCGCACTGGGATTGCCGCCCCCCATGCTGGGCGAGCACACGGCCGACGTCCTGCGCGCCGAGCTGGGCCTGACCGACGCGGCGATCGCGCAGCTGCACGCCGAGGGCATCGTATGAGCGCCGCCGACCACGAACTGATCGAGGAAATCCGCGACAGCGCGCGCGACTTTCTGCAGCGCCGCGACCAGCGGCAACGCAAGCGCCGCACCCCGGGCGGCGACCGCGCGTACTGGCAGGAAATAGCCGCCGTCGGCTGGCTGGGCATGAGCGTGCCCGAAGCGCTGGGCGGTCTGGGACTGGGCTGGCACGCCATGGCCGCCGTGCTGGAAGAGGCAGGCCGCGCCCAGTTGCCCGAGCCCCTCGTCGGGGCGGGCGTGCTCAGCACGGCGCTGTTGGCGCGCATCACCCCGGCGGGCGATGCCGCCATTCGGGACGCGATGCTGCAAGCCTTGTGCGCCGGTGAAAAAGTGGTGGGCCTGGCCTGGCAGGAAACCGAAGGGCAGCTTGAGGCCGGCGAATCCGCCGGGGCGTTCGGCGTCACGTTCACCGCGCGCGAAGGCGCCTATGTGCTGAACGGCGAAAAGCGCCACGTCGTCCCCGGCGCGGACGTGGACGGCTGGCTTGTCACGGCCGATGGCGAAACCGGGTCTGCGCTCTTCCATCTGCCCGCCGGCACGCCCGGCGTCACGGTGCAGACGCACGAACGCGCGGACGGCTCGCCGGCCTGCCATCTGACGATCGAGTCCGCGGTGGTTGGCGGCGAGGCGCTGCTGGCGCGCGAGGGCGTGCTGGACGCGGTTGACGAGGCGCTGGACTACGGCCGCCTGATGCAGTCCGCGGAACTCGTGGGCATCGCGCGGCAGGTGCTGGCCGATTCGGTGGCCTACCTGAACACGCGCAAGCAGTTCGGCCAGACGCTCTCGTCGTTCCAGGCGCTGCAGCACCGTCTGGTGGACGCGACCCTGCAGGTCGAGCTGGCGTCCAACAGCCTGCTGGACGCGCTGAACGCCATTGCCGCGGCGCCGGGCGACGTCAAGGCGCGCAAGGCGGCGGCTAGCCGGGTCAAGGCCCGCGCCGCACGCGCCGGCGCCGACGCGGCGCGGCTGGCCATCCAGCTGCATGGCGCCATCGGCTACACCGACGAATGCGACGTCAGCCTGTATTTCCGCAGCGCCCTGCACCTGGCCGCCTGGCTGGGCAACGCCACGGCGCATCGCCAGCGTTATGGCGTGCTGGCGGCCGACCCGGCGCCGGAGGCGGACGATACGGCAGGGCAAGCCGCCGACGGCAACGACGCCACCGAGTTCCCGCGCGACGCAGACTGGAACGCCATGCCGGAAGCGGCGTTCCGCAAGCTGCTGCGCCGGTTCTTTCGCGCGCATTACCCTGATCACCTGCGGCACGTGCCGTGGCGGCTGCATTGGGACGAGATCAAGGCGTGGTACTTCACCTTGTCGCGGCAAGGGTGGATTGCGCCGTCGTGGCCGCGCGAGCATGGCGGCATGGCGCTGTCGCCCGCCCGGCAGATCGCGTTCATCGAAGAAGCCGAACGCTACGGCGTGGCGCGCGCGCCGGACCAGGGCCTGGTCATGCTGGGCCCCATCCTCATCCGCTACGGCACCGACGCGCAGCGCGCGCGGTTTCTGCCGGGCATCCTGTCCGGCGAGGCGGTGTGGGCGCAGGGCTACTCCGAACCGGACGCTGGATCGGACCTGGCCTCGCTGCGCTGCGAGGCGGTGATCGACGGCGACGACCTGGTGGTCACGGGCCAGAAGACCTGGTCCACGCTGGCGCAGGACGCGACGCACATGTTCATGCTGGTGCGCACCGACAAGACCGTGAAGAAACAGGCCGGCATCAGCTTCCTGCTGGTGGACATGAATAGTCCGGGCGTCAGCCGCCGGCCGATCCGCACGCTGTCGGGCCACGAGGAGTTCTGCGAGGTCTTCTTCGACCAGGTCCGCGTGCCGCGCGGCAATGTGGTCGGCGAACTGAACGCGGGCTGGGGCATCGCCAAGGCGCTGCTGGGGTTTGAGCGCCTGTTCAGCGGCAGCCCCAAGCACGCCAGCCACGCCCTGCAGCAGATCTTCAGCCTGGCGCGCCAGCGCGGCCTGCTGGCCGATCCGGCGTTCACCGACCGGCTGGCCGAGTTGCGGCTGGACAGCGCCGACCTGACCGCGATGTACCGCGTGTTTGCGGACATGGCCAAGGCCGGCCGCCCGCTGCCGCCGGAACTGTCGCTGCTCAAGATCTGGGCCACCGAGACGCACGAGCGGCTGGGCGCCCTGCTGATCCAGATCGCCGAGGAATACGGCGGCGCGGCGATGCGCCTGGGCTATGGCAATGGCGGCGTGCAGGCGCTGGCGCCCTACGTCAATGCGCTCGCGGCCACCATCTTCAGCGGCACCAACGAGATCCAGCGCAACATCTACGCCAAGCAGGTTCTGGGCCTGCAAGGCGCCTGACAATGACAACGCGCCGGCCCGAGCCGGCGCAACCGGAGAGAGACACATGAAAAAAGCAACCGTACTGGCGGTGGCGGCAATGATCCTGGGCGGCGCCGCCGCGCCCGCCGCCCACGCGGCCCAACCGTGGCCAAGCCAGCCGATCCGGCTGATCGTGCCCTACCCGCCCGGCGGCTCGGTGGACAACCTGGCGCGCCTGCTTGCGCCGTCGCTGGGCGAGCGCCTGGGCCAGACCATCGTGATCGAGAACAAGGCCGGCGCCAGCGGCACCATCGGCGTGGACGCCACCGTGCGCGCCACGCCCGACGGCAACACGTTCGGCTTTGGCGTGCCGGGCGCCATCACCGGACTGCCCCACGTCATGAAGGTGCCGTACGACGTGTCCAAGATCCAGTACGTGTCGCTGGTCGCGCGCATTCCGCAGGTCATCATGGTCAACCCGTCGTTGCCGGATACCACCCTGGCCGCCTTTGTCGACAGCGCCAAAAAGCACCCCGGCAAATACAACTACGGCTCGGCCGGCAATGTCACCACCCCGCACCTGGGCGGCGAACTGCTCAAGCAGCAGACCGGCATCGACATCATGCACGTGCCCTACAAAGGCGCCGCGCCCGCGGTGACCGCGCTGCTGTCCAACGAGGTGCAGATGTTCCCCGGCGATGCCTCGGCCGCGCTGGGCTTCATCAAGGCGGGCAAGCTGCGCGCGCTGGCCGTGGCCAGCCCGGAACGCTTCGAGGGCCTGCCCGACGTGCCCACCACCAAGGAGGCCGGCTTTCCCGGCATCGTCGTGGAGTCGAACTACGGCGTCATCGCGCCCACCGGCACGCCCAAGGACATCGTGGACAAGATGTCGGACGCGATCGCCAAGTCGCTGGCCGACCCGGTGCTGCGTCAGAAAATGATCGACCAGGGCGCCATCCCGGTCGCGACGTCGCCGGACGCCTATCGCGCCCTGATGGAAGCGGAGTCGAAGAAATGGGGCGAGGTCATCAAGCGCGGCAAGCTGGGTTTGCAATAACGCCATGCCCGCACGCTTTTGCCGTACGCTTATGCCGATTCCACCGACTGCCGACCTGCTCCATCGACCATGCCATCCGCAAAAGCCACGGGCCTGAGCCTGGACCTGACCGCCGACCTTCACAAATGGCGGGCCTTCCTGGCCATCGCGGAACTGGGCAGCATCACGCGCGCGGCGCTGTATCTGGACCAGGACCAGTCGGTGCTGAGCCGCCGCATCAATGCGCTGGAACGCGAGTGCAATGCGCGGCTCTTTAACCGCACCGGGCGCGGCGTGAACCTGTCGGAAGTGGGCGAGCGCCTGTTCCCGCTGGTGCAAACGCTGCTGGGCGACGCCGAGCGGCTTGAGCTGGAACTGAACGGCGAGGCCCGCGAACCTGCCGGCGAGGTCACGCTGGGCCTGTTGCCATCGACCGCGCACCCGCTCATCCGCCGGCTGTTTTCGCGGCTGCGCCAGCAGTTTCCCAAGGTGCATCTGAAAATTCTGGAAGGCTCCAGCGGCCAGATCGAGGAATGGCTGACCGACAGCCGCGTGGACATCGCCATCCTGTACCGCTACGGCGACAAATGCCCACCCGGCGAGCAGGCGTTGGCGTCCGTGGACTCTTACCTGGTCGGCGCGGCGGGCGACGCGCGCACGCAGGCCGGCGAAGTGACGTTTGATCAGTTGGACGGACTGCCGTTCATCCTGCCCGGCGCGCCCAATGGCCTGCGCAACGCGCTGGACGGCCTGGCGCGGGCGCGCAAGATCACCATCGCGCCTCTCATCGAGGCCGACTCGCTTCCGCTCATGAAGTCCATCGTCGAGCACGAGAAGATGTACACCGTGCTGCCGCTGCACGCCGTCTGGCAGGAAGTGCAGGAGGGGCGCCTGAGCATCGCCGCGCTGCGCGATCCCACGATGAGCCGCATCATCTCGATGGCGTTCTCGCGCTCGAAGGGACCCGGACGCACGGTCACGGAAGTTGCCACGCAGATCGAGGCGCTGGTGCGCGAGATCGGCGGCGAAGGCGTCTGGCACGCCAGCCCGTAAGCGGCGTCCACCAGTGGGTTCAGGATGCGGGTTCAGCGCGGGGGCTCAGCGACCCCCGCTTGTATTCATGCAAAGCCGTACAGACGCTCGGGGTTGACCACCCAGACCCGCTTGCGCAGCGCCTCGTTGTCCAGCCAATCGTGCGCCAGGTCCACCAGCGCGTCGGCCGACGGCGCCGCCGCCCCCATGCGCACGAAGGGCCAGTCCGACCCCCACAGCACCTGATCCGGATTGGCGGCGGTGAAGGCATCGTGGATGAAGCGCGCGTTTTCATAATCGGGCGCGGCCCCCACCCGGCACGCCGTCAGCTTCATCCAGATCCTGCCGTCGGCCAGCAGCCCGCGCAGCAGCTGGAACACCGGATCGGCCTCGCCGCGCGCCGGGACCAGGCTGCCCAGGTGGTCGATGACCAGCGCCAAGTCCAGCTTTGCCAGCTCGGGCAGATGGCGCAAATAGGTATCGCACGGCGCCCACAGCTGCGCGTGCAGGCCAAACTGCTTCATGCGGGGCGCAAGCGCCGCGACCTGATCGAATCCCACGCTGCCGGGAAACAGGTTTCCCGCGGGGTCGCGCGCCTCGACGAAGCGCAGGCCGCGCACGCCGCCGTCATGCAAGGCTTGCAGCTGTGCATCCGTGACGGACGGGTCTGCCACCGCGATCCCGCGCAGGCGGCCTGCGCCCTCGCGCAGCGCGTCCAGCAAGGCATCCGGGTTCGTGCCATAGGGCGCCGGCTGCACCAGCACCCCGCGCGATGCGCCCAGCGTGTCCAGCATGCGCAGATAGCGCGACGCCGGCGCGTCCGGCGCGGCGTAGGACGAGGGATGCTGCAGGGGAAAACGGTCGTAGGGACCAAAGACATGGCAATGCGTGTCGCACGCGCCCGCCGGCAGGGCGTGGCGCGGCGTCACCGGCATGCGGGGCGTTTCCACGCTGTCCGGCACATAGGCGCGGGCCTGCCCGCCTGCGGCCGGACTTCCGGCGGCGCTCATGGCTGGCTCCCGGTCAGGGGCGCAAGCCGGCTGAGCGCCGGCGCGCCATCCTGGCGCGGCGTATCCAGCGGCGGCGGCGCGTCGTCGGGCATCGGAATTTCGTGCGCGTTCAGCGTCATGGACACCATGGTGTAGTAGCCGATCACGGCGGTCAGTTCCACCACGCCCACCGCGTCCCAGCTCGCGACGGCCTGCGCATACAGGTCCGGTTCGACCTGACCGGTCTCCTGGATCTGCCGCGCAAACTCGTAGACCACCGCGTCGTCGGGATTGTCGAACACGGGTGTTTCGCGGGCCCGGATCGCGTCCAGTGCGGCGTCCGAGATACCGGCGGCGCGCGCCGCCTGCGCATGGATGTGCCATTCGATCTGGCTGTTCCAACGGCGCGCCGTCACCACAATGGCCAGTTCGCTGACGCGCGGCGCCAGGCTGGTGCCAAAGCGCAGCAACGCGCCCAGCGCCTGCCAGCGCTCGGCCAGTTCCGGGCTGTGCAGCGCGGCGCGCAAGGGGCCGACAAGGCGTCCGCGCGGACCGGAGACGATCTTCTCGTACACGCGCTTCTGGTCGTCGGTCATGGTGTCTGGCGTGGGCAGCGGGATACGGCTCATCTTCGTCCTCTCGTTACGGGGTTTCGTCGGGCTGCGTGCGCATCACGGACGGGCGCGCGGCAAACCGCGCGTGCCAGGCCGCCAGCGCCGGGTGGCCGTCGCGCCAGACGATATCCGGGAAACGATAGTCCATGTACGACAGCGCGCAGCCGATGGCGATCAGGCCCAGGTCGAAGCGGCTTGCCTGCAGCGCGGGCGCTTCGGCCTCCAGCGCAGCCAGCACCGCCCGGGTCTTGAGCGCAAAGGCGTCCAGCCACGCGGGCGTCTGCCGCGCCTCGGGCTTGTTGCGTTCCTGGCGGAACAGCAGCAGCGCGTCCAGAAAGCCGTCGCCCAGCGCCTGGCGCCGTTCGGCGGTCAGGCGGGTCTGCGGGTCGGCCGGCAACAGGCCGCAGCCCGTCAGCGCGTCCAGGTAGGCGCAGATCACGCGCGAGTCGTACAGCGGCTGGCCATCGTCCAGCACCAGCGTCGGCAACTTGATGAGCGGATTGTCGGGCACCAGATCCAGGTTGGGCTTATCCATCGCGACCGGCGTGCGCACGAGCGTCACGCGGTCCTCGATGCCGGCCTCGTGAATGACGATCATCACCTTGCGCACGAAGGGCGATCGCGGCGACCAATGCAGTTTCATCGACAGGCTCCAAAAGGGTTCAAGGTCTTCTCGCGCATTCAATGCCCCTGCGTAGGCCGCACGGCGGGATCGTTGGCCGCGTCGGGCGTGCGCATCTGAAAGAGATCGCTGGTGTGCGCGTACCAGCCCGCGCCGTGCATGCGGCCCAGAAGGCGCAGCGCGGGCGTGTCCACGTAAAACTTTTCGGCGTTGAGCAAGGCGTCGTCTCGCAGGTACAGCGCCACCACGCGCGCCAGCACGATCACGCGCTGGGGCGCCGCATCCAGCACCTGCCAGACCTCGCACTCCAGCGCCGCGGGACTTTGCGCGATGCGCGGCGGCGCCACCATCAGGGACGGCTCGGTGGACAGGCCGGCGCGCACCAATTCATCGATGCCGGCGTCGTAGTCCAGGCTGGTGTGGTTCATCTGCTCGGCCAGCTCCGCCGACACCAGGTTGATCACGAACTGCCCCGTCTGCAGGATGTTGCGCGAGGTGTCCTTCAACTGGCCGCCGCGCGGGCCGATGCCCAGCGCGACGATGGGCGGATCGCTGCTGACCACATTGAAGAACGAGAACGGCGCGGCGTTGCGCGCACCTTGCGGCGACTGGCTGACCACCCAGGCGATGGGCCGCGGCACGACCACGCTGGAAAGCAGCTTGAAGGCGTCGGCCGAGGCCAGTTTGCTGAAATCGAAGTTCATGGCGCGGGAGGGTTCATCGTCATTTGGCCAGCAGCCCCAGCGTGCCGAGCAGCCGCTGCATGTCTGCGCGGTCCTTGCGGACATAAGCGCCGGCGTCCTGGGGCGACAACGCCATCAACGATATCGCCTGATCCTGCATCACGCGGCGGTAGTCGGGATCGTCGTTCACGCGCCGGACGGTATCGCTCAGCGTCTGCACGATGTCCGCGGGGGTGCCAGCGGGCGCGGCCAGGCTGTACCAGGTGGCGGCCTGCGCGCCCGGCACCCCGGCCTCGTCCAGCGTCGGCACGTCGGGCAGCAACGGCGAGCGCTCGCTGGCCGCGTACGCCAGCGGCACCAGCCGGCCCTGGCGGATGAACGGCAGGCTGGCCGACAGGTTCAGCATGGCCAGGTCGATCTGTCCGCCGACGGCGTCATTGATCGCCGGCGACGCGCCCGCGTAGGGAATGTGATTGAGCTGCACGTGCGCGGCCTGCTGGAACAGTTCGGCGCCCAGGTGCGTGGCGCCGCCCACGCCGGCCGAGCCATAACTGAGCTTGCCGGGCTCGGCCTTGGCGCGGGCGATCAGCGCCTGCACCGTCTTGATGCCACGCGACGGGTTGACGACCAGCATGATGGGCTGCACTGCCACCACCGAACAGAATTCGAAGGCCTGAATGCCGTCGTACGTGGTCTTCTGCATCAACGGCGTCACCACGTGGCCGGCCGAGGTGCCGAGCAGCAGCGTGTAGCCGTCAGGCTTGGCGCGGGCCACGAAGCCCGTGCCGATGGACGCGCCCCCGCCCGGCTTGTTCTCGACCACGACGGGCTGGCCCAGCCGCTTTTCCAGGGCGCGCGCCAGGCTGCGCGCCACCACGTCGGCCGGACCGCCGGCGGCGTAAGGATTGATGAGCGTGATGGGGTGGTCGGGATAAGCCGCCGCGGCCGGCGCGGACAGCGAGACGGCGGACAGCGCGGCCGCCGCCGTCAGCAGGATTCGAAGCATCGAGGGCATGGCAGGTCCTTGCGTGAAAGAGGCGACGGCGAGACGGGCTGGCGCTCAGTCGGCGCGTGCGCCGGAGGCCTCGATGATCCGCGCCCACTTCTGCGTATCGGCGCGGATGCGTTCGGCAAACGCCTCGGGCGTGCTGTAGGTTGTCTGGATGCCGTATCCGGCCATGCGCTCGACCATCTGCGGCGCCAGCATCACGCTTTTGATGTCCGCGTTCAGCCGGTCGATGATCGGGCGCGGCGTGCCCGCAGGCGCCAGCACGCCTGACCACAAGCTGACCTCGAAGGATTCGAAGCCCGGCGACTCCGAGATGGCGGGCACGTCGGGCAACGCCGCCAGACGCTGGCGGCTGGTCACGCCCAACGCCTTGACCTTGCCCTGCTTGACCTGTTCGACAAAATTGGACGAGGTGTCGATCATCATCGAGATGCGTCCGGCCATGAAGTCGTTGATCGCCCCCGACGTGCCCTTGTACGGAATATGGCGGATATCCACGCCGGCCGTGGACTTGAACATTTCGCCCGACAGATGGCTGGTGGTGCCGCTGCCCGAGGAACTGAAGGTCAGCTCGCCCGGCTTTTTGCGGGCCAGTTCCGCAAGCTCCGCGACCGAGTTCACCTGCAGCGCCGGATTCACCACGAGCAGGTTCGCGGTCAGGTTGGTCATCGCGATCGGCGCAAAGCTCTTCTGCGGGTCGTAGCGCAGCTTGGCGTACAGCGTGGGGTTGATCGTCAGCACCCCCATGGTCGAGTACAGCAAGGTGTAGCCATCCGGCGCGGCGTTGGCCACCGCCTCGGCGCCGATCGCACCGCCGGCGCCGCCCCGGTTCTCCACCACGATGGATTGGCCCAGTTTCTCGCCCAGCCCCTGCGCCAGGGCGCGGGCCATCAGATCGGTGGCCCCGCCCGCCGGAAACGGAACGACCAGCCGCACGGGCCGGTCGGGATAGGTGGACGCGGCCTCCGCCGCGGAAATCAGCCCCATGCCAAGGCAAAGCCCGGCCGTGCTCAGCGCACTTGCGATTTTCATGCTGTCTCCAAACTTCGTTCTTGTGTTTGCAGCATGGTAGGCGCGGGACCGGGCCGGGGCTATGCGCGGGATCGCATATCTGGTTTGCGCGGGGATTGACCGTCAGGCGTCGCGCAGCGCGCCGGATTGCAGCAGCGGCTTCAGGATGCCGGCGGTGTACAGCCGCGCCAGATTCACCAGAAAGTCCGTGAAATCCGTCTTCGCCGTGTGATCGGCGCTGTCGGAAATCACGCGCATCACGGCAAACGGCACGCCGAACTCGTGGCACACCTGCGCCATCGCCGCGCCTTCCATCTCCAGGCACAGGGCATCGGGCAGACGCTCGCGCAGCGTGTGCGCCAGGGCGTTGTCGTTCACGAAAATGTCGCCCGTCGCAATCAGACCATGATGGACGCGCGGCGTGGCGCTTGCGGCCGGCAGGCCGCCCTTGCCCGCAAAGTCGCGGGCGCTGTCCAGCAGCAGCGCGCTCAGGGCGGCATCGGTATCGAAGCGTTCGCGTCCCAACAGCGGGATTTCATGGCGGCCGAACAAGGGGCGCGCGTCCATGTCGTGCTGCATCAGGGCGTCGGCCACGACCACGTCGCCCACGCGCACCTGCGGATGCAGGCCGCCCGCCAGGCCCGTGAAGAGCACGCGGGTCACGCCAAATTCCTGGATGACGATGGACGCCGTCGCCGCCGCGGCCACCTTGCCGATGCGGCTGAGCGCGATGACGCACGGCGTGCCCCACAGCGTGCCCACCTGAAAATCGCGCATGGCGATGCGGTGCGTTTGCGCGCCGGGGTCCATGGCCGCCAGCAGGTCGGCGATCTCTTCGTGCAGCGCGCCCAGAATGGCGAGACGTCCCATGTGTGGTGTTTCCGTGATCGTTGCGTTGCGCGGCCCGTGCCGCCAGCGCGCAACATACTCCAATGCAGCCTTGCCCGCCAATGACGGGGCTTTGCAGTTCCAGATCGCCTGACCCGGTTTCAAGCACCCCGAAAAACGGCCTACGGGCCGTTTTTTGCGCTGACCGGATACCAACCATATCAGTCTTGGATGGCTACTGATGCGGTAGTGACGGCGTACTCCAGCAATCGGCGGATCGGCTGTTTTCCCGCGCGATTCAGGATGACTCCCACCTCGGGCTAGGCAAAAAGGTGGTGTACGGACATGCAGCAGGGAAACCCCGTGCCCTGCTGCGATCGCCGCGCGTGCTAGCTTGCCTCACGCAGGCGTTGTCCCGGCCAGCGGCATAGGTATCGCAAGCCTTTATCTGTGTGTGGGGAGACGATCATGGTCAAGAAGAACCTCGCCGTTTTCTTCGACGGCACGTGGAACGAACCTAACGACCGCACCAATGTCTACGAGCTCTACAAAGCCGCGCCCGAGACCAGCACGCAGGAAACGCTCTACATCGAGGGCGTGGGCACGCAGGGCCAGGGCCTGTGGGCAGCCGTCGACAAATTCATGGGCGGCGCGTTCGGCGCAGGCCTGTCGGCCAACATCCGGCAGGGCTACCGGTGGCTCTGCCAGCGTCACCAGCCCGGCGACCGCATCTTCCTCTTCGGCTTCAGCCGCGGCGCCTACTCCGCGCGCAGCCTCGCGGGCATGGTGCGCAAATGCGGCCTGCTCAATGAAGCCACCGAGGCCAACGTGTCCGAGGCCTACGCGCTGTACCGCGACGACTGCGCCCCGTCATCCCTGGAAGCCGCCGCCTTCCGCGACCGCTTCTCGCGCGACACCGATCTGCACTTCGTCGGCGTCTGGGACACCGTGGGCAGCCTGGGCATCCCCGTGGGCGGCATCTCGTTTCCCGGCTTTTCCAGCTTCTACAACTTTCACGACACGGAACTCAGCAACCACGTCCTGAACGCGTACCACGCCATCGCCACCAACGAATACCGCGAGCCGTACTTCCCCACGCTCTGGACCCGCCGCGCGGGCTCGCCGCCACGCCCCGCAAACCTGCCCGTCGAGCAACGCTGGTTCATCGGCGCGCATTCCGACGTGGGCGGCGGATATCAGGATGGAAGCCTGCAGACGCTACCGGCGTCGTGGCTACAGGAAAAGGCGCGGCAGGCGGGGTTGGAGGCGGGGACGGTGCAGCGGATCTCGACGGATTACGAACAGTGCGAACCGCATGATTCGTATAAGGAATTCACGGAGAAGGTACCGATTCCGGTGAAACGTCGGCCGCGGGTGTGGGATAAGGACACGGTCCTGAATCTGACGATCGATGATCGGCTGGTCAGGCGGTTCGAGCGCAATCAGGCGTTTCTGAAGGAGTATCCGGATTTCCGGGATGCGTTGGGGAAGTTGGAGGTGGGGCGGTAGGGGATCACCCCGCCACATACCCCAGCGCCACACTGGCCGCCAGCGCCTCGCGCTTTACCGCGGCCACCACCGCCCCACCCTCGGACACATCAAATCCGCCCGTTGCGCCCAGCGCGGTCAATACCGCGCAGACGCGTCCGGTATGGTCATACAGCGGCGCCGAGACGGCGCTGATGCCGCGCAGGTTCGTGTCCTTCACCGTGGCGCACCCCAGCGCCCGCACGTCTCGACGCAAGACGCCGATGGGATCGTCGCGATCCAGCAGCTCTCGCTGATCGGCAGGCGCGCCGGCCAATTCAGCCTCAGCCAGCGCCCGCACGGGCGCCTCGTTCAGCAAGCCAAGAAAAGCCCGCCCCGTCGCCGACCACAGCATCGACAGCACCGACCCCACGCGCACGTTCACCGTGACCGGCAGGCCGGGTTCCTCAAATCGCACAATGGTCGGCCCCTTGTTGCCCATGACGGCGATGAAGCACGTGACGGCCAGGCTTTCGCGCAGGCGAACGAGCGCGGGTTCGCCGATGCGTAGGGGGTCGGCCTGGCGCATGGCGGCTACCCCTACATAAAGCGCTTCGAGGCCCAGGTGGTACTGCTGCGTCGCCACTTCCTGGTCGACCAGGCCCTCGGCGATGAGGCTCATCAGGTAGCGATGCACCTTGGCGGGGCTTTCGCCGACGTGGGCGGCCAGCGCCGTGAGGCTGGCGCGGCCGCCCAGGCGGGCAAGCCCTTTCAGGACGGACATGCCGGTTTCCGCGGCCTGGACCCGCTGCCGGCGTTCGCGAGGCCGGACGGCCGGGGATTCGGCGGATTCAAGATCAGACGCGAGGTCGGATTCGGGCGGCAAGGCGGCTTTGCTCATGGGAAATACGGCTCCGTAACAGCGGGCTCGCCGGCAACCGAGGGACCGAAAGCCTGGAGCGGCACTAAGGTTAACCCTTCTTCAAAAATTACGCATTGCGTATATGCTTTACGCAAACAAGGAATGCACTTTTGACATTCCACAACGAGGAGACTTGTCCATGCGCAGTGTTAAACACCACATCCTGGCCGGCCTGATGGCCCTGCCCCTCTTGGCTTGTGCCAGCGCATCCGCGCAGCAGGCGGCTGCCGATTACCCGTCCAAGCCCGTGCGCTGGATCGTGCCGTATGCCGCCGGCGGCGGGTCGGACTTCCTGGCGCGCAGCATCGGGCAAGGCCTGACCGGACGCCTGGGCCAGCCGGTGGTGATCGAGAACAAGCCGGGCGGCAACACGGCAATTGCGGCGTCGGAAACGGCGCGCGCCCCGGCCGACGGCTACACGATGTTGTCCGCCGACAACGGCACGCTGGTGTTCAACCCCGCCCTCTACAAAAAGCTGTCGTATGACCCGGCGAAGGACCTGGCGCCGGTCACGCTGATGGGACGGTTCCCGATGATCCTGGTGGTCGGTCCGGCCATGAAGGTCAACTCGGCCAAGGAATTCCTGGCCGAAGCCAAGGGACGCAGGGAAGGCCTGGATTACGCCTCGGCCGGCGCCGGCAGCCCGCACCACCTGGCGATGGAATTGCTGAAGGTCGAGGCCGGCCTGACGATGACCCACGTGCCATACCGTGGCGCCTCGCCCGCGCTGGCGGATGTCGCCGGCGGGCAGGTGCCCGCGATGATGGTGGACCTGGCCGCCGGCGCCGGCTTCATCAACGGCGGCAAGGTCAAGGCGCTGGCAGTCGCCAATCCGACGCGTCTGCCGCAATTGCCCGACGTGCCGACGTTCGCCGAGATCGGCCTGAAGAACGTGGAAGCCGCCGCGCAGGTCGGCGTGGTGGTGCCGGCCGCCACCCCCAAGCCGGTGATCGACGCCCTGAACAAGCAGGTGGTCGCGACCATCAATGACCCGGCCACGCGCCAGCGCCTGGTGGAGTTCGGCATCGAGCCGATCGGCAACACGCCCGCACAGTACGCCGAGATGCTGACGGCCGAACGCGCCCGCTGGCAAAAGCTGATCAAAGATCTGGGCATCACGCTGGATTGAGCATTACGCGGGAATGCGCGTCATGCCGGCCTAGGCATCACGCTCGACCGCATCACGTTGAACCCCGCATCACCGGCCCGCCGCATGCATATGCCGCAAGCATGTGCCGCACCCCGCGGCGGGCCCGCAAGACGAACACACGGAACGACCTCATGAACCAAGCATCCGCCACGCCGCGCCCCTCGGGCTGTCCCATCGATCACGCTGCGCTGTCCGCCGAGCAAAGCCCGACGGGCTGTCCGGTCAGCGCGCGCGCCGCCGCGTTCGACCCCTTTGGCGACGGCTATCAACAGGACCCGCCCGAATACGTGCGCTGGGCGCGCGAGCAGGAGCCGGTGTTCTACAGTCCGCAGTTGGGCTACTGGGTCGTGACGCGCTACGACGACATCAAGGCGATCTTCCGCGACAACATCACCTTCAGCCCGTCGATCGCGCTGGAGAAGATCACGCCGACGGGGCCGGAGGCCAACGCGGTGCTGGCCTCGTATGGCTACGCCATGAACCGCACGCTGGTGAACGAGGACGAGCCCGCGCACATGCCGCGCCGACGCGTGCTGATGGACCCGTTCACGCCCGAGGAGTTGAAGCATCACGAACCCATGGTGCGTCGCCTGACGCGCGAATACGTGGACCGCTTTATCGACGACGGCCGCGCCGATCTCGTCGATCAGATGCTGTGGGAAGTGCCGCTGACCGTGGCGCTGCACTTCCTGGGCGTGCCCGAAGAAGACATGGACCTGCTGCGCCAATATTCCATCGCGCACACCGTGAACACCTGGGGCCGTCCCAAGCCCGAGGAGCAGGTCGCCGTCGCGCATGCGGTGGGCAATTTCTGGCAGCTGGCCGGCAAGATCCTGGACAAGATGCGGCAGGACCCCTCGGGCCCCGGCTGGATGCAATACGGCCTGCGCAAGCAGCAGACGCACCCGGAGGTGGTCACCGATTCGTACCTGCATTCGATGATGATGGCCGGCATCGTGGCGGCGCACGAGACCACGGCCAATGCGTCGGCCAATGCCATCAAGCTGCTGTTGCAGCATCCGCAGGCCTGGCGCGAGATCTGCGAGGATCCGAACCTGATCCCCAACGCGGTCGAGGAATGCCTGCGTCACAACGGATCGGTTGCCGCGTGGCGCCGCCTGGCCACGCGCGACGTCGAGATCGCGGGCGTGGCGATTCCGGCCGGGTCGAAACTGCTGATCGTGACCTCGTCGGCCAACCATGACGAAGGCCAGTTCGAAGACGCCGACCTCTTTGACATCCGCCGAGAAAATGCCAGCGATCAGCTCACGTTCGGGTATGGCTCGCATCAGTGCATGGGCAAGAACCTGGCGCGCATGGAGATGCAGATCTTTCTGGAAGAACTGACGCGCCGGCTGCCGCATCTGAAGTTGGCGGAGCAGTCCTTCACCTATGTGCCCAACACCTCCTTCCGCGGGCCGGAACACCTGTGGGTGGAATGGGATCCGGCGCAGAACCCGGAGCGCGCGAACCCATCCCTGCTAGAAAACAGGCATCCCGTGCGCATCGGCGAGCCTTCATCGCACGCCATCACCCGGCCCGTCGTGGTGCAAAGCGCTGAGCAGGCCGCGGACGGCATCCTGCGGCTGCGTCTGGTGTCACCCGACGGCAAGCCTCTGCCCCGCTGGTCGCCCGGCTCGCATATCGACGTGGAATGCGGCGACACCGGCCTGTCGCGCCAATACTCGCTGTGCGGCGACCCGGCCGAAACCGGCGTGTTTGAAATTGCCGTGCTGCGCGAGGCGGATGGCCGCGGCGGCTCGGCCTGGATGCACGCGAACGCCACGCCCGGCGCGCGCCTGCGCATCCGTGGTCCGCGCAATCACTTTCGAATGGATGAGTCGGCGTCCAAGCTCATCCTGATCGCGGGCGGCATCGGCATCACGCCGATCAGCGCGATGGCGCGGCGCGCGCGTGAGCTGGGGCTGGATTATGAATTGCATTACAGCGGACGCTCGCGCGGTTGCATGGCGCTGGCGGACGAACTGGCGGCGCTGCACGGCGACCGGCTGCATCTGCACGTCAAGGACGAAGGCACTCGCGCCGACTACACCGCCCTGCTTGCAGAACCGCGCCCCGGCACCCAGGTGTACGCCTGCGGTCCGCAAGTCCTGCTGGACGCGCTGGCGGGATGCTGCGCGGCTTGGCCGGAGGATGCGCTGCGGGTGGAGCACTTCCATTCGACGCTTGGGACGCTGGATCCGTCGAAGGAACAGGCGTTCGAGGCGGTGCTGAAGGATTCGGGCATCGTCATCAGCGTGCCCGCGGACCAGACACTGTTGACGGCATTGCGTGGCGCCAACATCGATGTGCAGAGCGACTGCGAGGAAGGGTTGTGCGGGTCGTGCGAGGTACGCGTACTGGAAGGCGACATCGACCACCGCGACGTCGTGCTGACGCGGGCGGAACGCGAGGCGAACAACAAGATGATGGCGTGCTGCTCGCGGTCTTGCGGGGGGAAGAAGGTGGTGTTGGAGCTGTAGAAAAAAAGCGCCCCGGCGCTCACGCCGGGGCCATCCCTGCACTACACACACTGCTGCTTGCTCAGTCCATCCCGATCAGTTCGGGAACACCTTGATCTGGTCGCTTTTCAACACCTCAGGCGTCAGGCTCTTTTCGATCCACGCCATCGACGTATCCGTCACCCCGGGCGTCACCAGCTCAGCCGGCACGATGGTGATGTCGGACAGGACCTTGAACGGGTACTTGTCGCTCTTCTTGGTCACGCCGAACAGTTGCGCTTCCAAGGCCTGGCCGTCGGCGCGGTGCATCTTCACTTCGCGGCCGTAGCCCTTGAAGCTGACGTCGTGCATGGCGGCGGCCACCTGTTCAGGCGTGGGCCAGTTGCCGCCGTTGTCCTTGATGGCCTTTTCGTAGCCGGCTTTCAGGCCGTAGATGCCTTGCACCATGTGATAGACCGAGTAGATCGGATAGGCGCCGGTCTTGTCGTGGAATTTCTTCACGAAGGCCTGGTGCTTGGGATCGTCCTTGGTTTCCGGGTGCAGGAAGTAGTGATCGCCGCGCGCGCCGACCAGGACGCCTTCGGGCAGGGCATTGCCCAGGCGTTCCAGCGAGCTTTCGGCCAGCGACAGCACGAAGGTGGAGTTCTTGAACAGGTTGCGTTGCGAGGCCTGGCGCACGAAGTTGTCCAGGTCGCCGCCCCACGATGTGGAGACGATGACATCCGGGCGCAGCGCCTGCAAGCGGCTGATTTCGGTGGAGAAGTCGGCGGCGCCGAACTTGGGGAACATCTCGGCAACGACCTTGACGTCGGGCTTGAACTTCTTGAGCGCGGCCAGGAAGATGTCGCGCGAATCGCGGCCCCAGGCGTAGTCCTGGTTCACGATGGCGATGGTCTTGAAGTCGGGCTTGACCTTCATCAGGTACAGCACCTGCGCGACCATTTCGGTGGTGGCGTTGGCCTGCGTACGCACTACGTACTTGTACTTCTTTCCTTCCAGCGCCTTCTCCGTGCCGCAGTCCCACAGCACGTTCAGCACCTTCAGGTCCTCGGCCACGGGCGCGACGATGTTGCAGTGGCCGCTGGAAATGGCCGACAGCATCACGCGCGTGCCGCCTTCGGCCAGACGGCGGTATTCGGACAAGAGCTTTTCGCCGCCGCCGCCTTCGTCGATATAGCTGGGCACGATCTTGACGCCGTCGATGCCGCCGCCGGCGTTGATCTCTTCGATCAGGATGTCGGCCGCATCGCGCGCCGGCACGCCGAATACGGACGCCGAGCCCGACAGGAAGGTCGAGATGCCGACGTTCAGTTCCTTGGGCTTGTCGGCGGCGATGGCCAGCGTGGTCAGGCCCGACAGCAGGGTGGCGCCCAGCAAGGCCGCCAGTCTTGAGGTCTTCATGGTGTTGTCTCCAGTGTTGTTGATCGGGTCTGTGCCCTTAGAAAACGATGGCGTCGCGCAGGCTGCCGCCGGTGGCGAGGTGATCGAACCCCTCGTTGATCTGGTCCAGCGAAAACGATTGCCCCATCATCCTGTCGACCGGCAGGCGGCCGGCCTTGTACAGGTCGATGTAGCGGCTGATGTCGATGGCGGGCACGCCCGAGCCCAGGTAGCTGCCCCGGATCTCGCGCTCTTCGCCCACCATCTGCGACAGCGACAGCGGAAAGCTGAACTTGGGATTGGGCAGGCCGGAGGTGACCGTCGCCCCGCCGCGGCGCGTGAGCTTGTAGGCGGTTTCGAAGGCCGGCACGGCGCCGGCCATGTCAAAGCCGAAGTCCACACGGCCGCCGGCCAGATCCACGAGGTCGTCGTCGGTCTTGATCTGTTTTGGGTTGACGAGGTGCGTGGCGCCCAGTTCTTTCGCCAGCGCCAGCTTCTCGTCGCTGAGGTCGATGGCGACCACCCGGCGCGCGCCGGCGGCCACCGCCGCCAGCAGTGCGCTCAGGCCCACGCCACCCAGCCCGACGATCGCGGCCGTGTCGCCCATCTTGATGCGGGCGCGGTTGATGACGGCCCCGGCGCCGGTCAGCACGGCGCAGCCGAACAGCGCGGCCTCGCGGTGGCTGAGTTCCACATTCACCTTGACGCACGAGCGCCGCGACACCACGGCGTATTCCGCAAAGCAGGACACGCCGGTGTGATGGTTGATGTATTCGCCGCCGATGTGCAGCCGGCGCTCGCCGCCCAGCAGCGTTCCTTTCGTGTTGGCCACGGCGCCGGGTTCGCACAGCGCGGGCCGGCCTTCCATGCAGGGGTTGCAGCAGCCGCAGCTGGGCACGAACACCATGGCGACGTGATCGCCGGCCTTCAGGTCCGTGACGCCGGGGCCGGTCTCGACGACTTCGCCCGACGATTCATGGCCCAGCACGATCGGCACGCCGCGCGGGCGGTCGCCGTTGATGACGGACAGGTCCGAATGGCACAGCCCTGCCGCACGGATTCTGACCAGCACCTCGCCAACGCCCGGCGGGTCCAGCTCGATGTCCGCAATGGTCAGGGGCCGGGACTGCGCGTACGGTCCTTCGACCCCCACTTGCCGCAATAACGCCGCTTTGATTTTCATGCGTCTTCATCCACAGAAGTGATCCGGACCGCGGGCGGTCGCGGCATCCGGCGTGCCGGCGCGAGCGGAGTCTTGCGACCCCGGCAAGCCGGCGCCCAACCCTATACCGTGCGCCCGCCGTCGACAGGGAACTCCACGCCGGTGATGAACTCGGCGGCGTCGCTGGCCAGGAACAGCGCGGCCGCGGCCACGTCGGACGGCTGGCAGAAGCGGCCGAGCGGAATGGTAGACACGAATTTGGCGCGGTTCTCGGGCGTGTCGGGCAGGCCCATGAAGAGTTCGAACATGCCGGTCACGCCCATGACCGGGCAGATGGCGTTGACGCGGATGCCTTCGCCGCCCAGCTCCACGGCCATCGACTTGGACAGCACGTTGACCGCGCCTTTGGACGCGTTGTACCAGCTGAGTCCGGGGCGCGGCCGGATGCCGGCCGTCGACCCGATGTTCAGGATCACGCCGCGCTTTTGCTTGCGCATGACAGGCACGACGGCCTGCGCCATGTGGTAGATCGACTTGACGTTGATGTCGAACATGCGATCGAAGGTGGCCTCGTCCACGTCCAGCATCGGCTGGTTCTTGTGGGTGATGGCGGCGTTGTTGACCACGATGTCCACAGTACCGAATTTGTCGAGCGCGGCGCGCACCACGTTGTCGATGTCGGCGCGGCTGGACACGTCGGCCTTCACGGCCAGCGCGGCGTCGCCGATATCAAAGGCCACGCGGTCGGCGGCCTCTTTATTGATGTCGGCGATCACGACCTTGGCGCCTTCCTTGGCGTACAGCTTGACGATGCCTTCGCCGAAACCGTTGCCCCCGCCCGTGACGATCGCAACCTTGCCTTGCAACTGGCTCATTTTCTGTCTCCGTATTGTGCGCGGCGATCACTCGCCATAGAACTGAATCAGGGTCTTGGTCGTGCTCATTTCTTCCAGCGCGATAAAGCCTTTCTCGCGGCCATGGCCGCTTTTCTTCACGCCGCCGAAGGGCAGCTCCACGCCGCCACCCGCGCCAAACCCATTGATGTAGACCTGGCCGCACTTGATGCCGCGTGCCACGCGCTGCTGGCGCCCGCCGTTCTCCGTCCAGACCGCGCCCAACAGGCCGTAGTCCGTGGCGTTGGCCAGGCGGATGGCCTCGGCCTCGTCCGCGAAGGGCAGCGCCACCAGCACGGGCCCGAAGATCTCTTGCGTGAGCAGGTCGCTGTCGTGATTGGCTGCAGCAAAGAGCGTGGGTTTGACGAAGAAGCCGCCCTTGGGCACGCCGTCCGCGATGCCGCCCTCGGCAGCCACTTTCAAGCCGTCGGACAGCCCCTTGGCGATGTAGCGGTTGACGCGCTCGTATTGCGCCTTGTTGACGACCGGTCCGCAGGTCAGGTCCATGTCCGGCGTGCCGGCGCGCACCTTGGAAAATTCCTCGCCCAGCGCCTTCATGAAGTCCGCGTAGATGCCCTTTTGCACCAGCAGGCGGCTGCCCGCCGTGCAGGTCTGGCCGGTGTTGTGGACGATGCCCTTGACGATGGCCGGAATGGCGAGCTTGTAGCTGGCGTCGTCAAAGACGATGTGCGCCGACTTGCCGCCCAGTTCCAGCACGCACTTGACCGCATTGAGGGCGGCCGCCTGCTGGACCAGCACGCCGACTTCGTTGGAGCCGGTGAAGGTGATGAAATTGATGCCGGGATGGCGCGACAGCGCGGCGCCGGCTTCTTCGCCCAGGCCCGTCACGATGTTCAGCGCACCCGGCGGAAAGCCGACTTCCAGGGCCAGTTCGGCCACGCGGATGATCGACAGGCAGGCGTCCTCGGCGGGTTTGACCACCGCGGCGTTGCCCATGGCAAGCGCCGGCGCCACGCTGCGCCCGAACATCTGCGCGGGGTAGTTCCACGGAATGATGTGGGCGGTAACGCCCAGCGGCTCGCGGATGAGCTGCACCGAATAGTCTTTCTGGAACGGGATGGTCTGGCCGTGGACCTTGTCGGCCGCGCCGCCGTAGAACTCGAAGTAGCGGGCCAGTACCGTGATGTCGCCGCGCGCGGTGGACATGGGCTTGCCGGTGTCGCGCGACTCCAGCTGCGCCAGCTCTTCGTGGTGCGCCAGCACGCTTTCGCCCAGGCGCATCAGCAGGCGGCCGCGCTCCAGCGCGGTCATGTCGCCCCACGCGCCTTCCAGCGCGTCGCGCGCGGCCTGCACTGCCGCGTTCACGTCGGCCTGCTGACCGCGCGGGATGGTGGTGAAGACCTCGCCGTCTACGGGGGAAACGACCTCGATCGTGCGCCCGTCCTGGGCATCGACCTGGCGGCCGCCGATAATCATCTGCGTCATGGAAATGTCTCCGTGGGGTATCAGTTCAGCGTGATCGAGCCGCGCTCGATCGTCCATATCTGGTCGGGGATGTCGCCCAGCAGCTTCACGTTGGATTCCGTGATGACCACGCACAGGTCAGGCTGCATTTCCTTCAGGCGGCCCAGCGCCTCGGTGTAATCGCGCGCCAGCTTGGGCGCGAGCCCCTGAAAGGGCTCGTCCAGCATCAAGAGCCGCGTGCCGACCATGACGGCGCGCGCCAGCGCCACCATCTTGCCCTGCCCGCCCGACAGCGCGGAGCCCGAGCGCTTGAGCATCGGTTCCAGCTGCGGCACCACCTTCAGCACCGTGTCCATGCGGGCCTGGATCTCGGCCTTGGACTGGCCCTGCACCTCGCACGGCAGATGCAGGTTTTCCTCGACCGTCATGGTCGGGAAGATGACACGGTCCTCGGGCGCGTAGCCCACCTTCATGGCGGCGCGTTTGTGCCCGGGCAGCGACGTCAGGTCGGTGCCGTCGAACGCGATCTTGCCGGAACGAATGCGCGTCAGGCCCATGATGGTGCGCAGGAGCGTGGTCTTGCCCGCGCCGTTGCGGCCCACGATGCCGATGGTGCGGGACGCTTCAAAGTTGGCGCTGACGTCGCGCAGGATGCGATTGCCCGCCAGGTCGACGTTGATGGCCGATAGGTTCAACATGGTTCAGGCCCCCAGCACTTCGCTTCTGATCTGCGGATTGTTCAAGACGTCCTCGGGCGAGCCGTCCGCGGCCACCTTGCCCGCGATCCAGGCCGCCACGCGGGTGGCGTAGCGCGACACGATGTCCACGTCGTGCTCGACGAACCAGCTGGTGACGCGGCGCTCGTCCAGCGCGTGCATCACGGTTTCCATCAGCGCGAACTTGTCTTCCGATGCAACGCCGCTGGTGGGTTCGTCCATGATCAGCAACTTGGGCTGCAACGCCAGCGCCATCGCCACGTCCAGCAGCTTGCGCTTGCCTTCGGGCAGCTCGATGCAGGCTTCGTCGGCATCGGGCAAGAGGCCCACCAGGTCCAGCGTCGCGTCCACCTCGCGGGCGTCGATGGTGCTTTCCAGCGACCGGAACCAGCTCAGTTCCTTGTTGCGCCGGGCGGCCGCGATCTGCACGCACTGACGCACGGTGTGTTCGGTAAAAAGCTGCGGAAGCTGGAACGAGCGCCCCATGCCCAGCCGCACGATCTTGCGCGGGGCCATCGCCGTGACGTCCTTGCCGTCGAAATAGACCTTGCCCTTTGATGGCGTGAGGTAGCCGGTGCAGATGTTGATGAAGGTCGTCTTGCCCGCGCCGTTCTGGCCGATCACGGCCAGCCGTTCGCCTTCGTGCAGTTCGAAGTTGATGTTGTCGGCGGCCACCACGCCGCCGAAGGCCAGATAGAGGTCGGTGGTTTGAATGAGCGGTTTCATCGTCAGTTCCTTGCCGCGGCCTGCAGGGGCGCCTGCGCGCGGCGCTGGGCGCGTTCCCGCGACCGGATGCGCTTGGTGATCTGGCCGACGAAGCCGGTGGGGAACATGAAGATGACCAGGATCAGCGTCAGGCCCAGCAGGAATTGCCACAGGCCGGGGAAGTAGGCGGCGGACACGAGCTTGACGGATTCGAAGCCCACCGCGCCCAGGAACGCGCCGGCGGCATGGCCCGCGCCGCCCAGGATGGTGATGAAGACGAACTCGCCGGAACGCAGCCACGAGCCGATTTCCGGCGTGACCAGCCCCTGCATCAGCGCCAGGATCGCGCCCGAGAAGCCGACCACCACGGCAGACAGCAGGTAGCCCTTCCACATGATGAAGTAGGCGGAAAAGCCCAGGTATTCGATGCGGGTTTCGTTGGTCTTGATGGCCGACAGCGCCTGGCCGCTGCCCGATCGGAAGTAGCGCTGCACCCACCAGGCCAGCACCAGCGACAGGACCAGCGTCAGCACCAGCAACGCGCGTTCGAAGGATTCGCGCTCCATCACGATGCCGGCCATGGTCGGGCGCACGATGCGCATCCCGTCCGAGCCGCCGGTCAGCGTGTAGAGCTTGCCCAGGAGCGCGAACAGCACCATGCTGAGCGCCAGGTTCAACATGCCGAAGAAGATGCCGCGGTAACGCACGACGAACAGGCCGATGACGACGGCGGCGACAAAGCTGGCGACGACGCCGGCCAGGATCAGGACGAGCGCATCCAGGCCGGGCATGGCTTTGGCCAGGAACGCCACCGTGTACGCCGAGATGCAGGCAAACATGGCATGGCCAAACGAGATCTGGCCGGCGCGCGCCATCACCGACACGCCCAACGCGGCAATCGCGTAGGTCAGGCCGATGACGATGGGCGTGATGGTCCAGGAATAGGTGTAGCCAAGAAACAGCGTGAACAGCGCGGCCAGCACGCTCAGGACAGGGACTTTCATCAGATCGTCCTCGCTTGGGCAACGGTGAACAGGCCGTGCGGACGGATGATCAGCACCAGCACCATGATGATGTAGGGCACGGCGACTTCCAGTTCCGGCGCGGCGTACACGGCGATGGCGCGGATGATGCCGATGAGCAGCGCGGCGATCAGCGCGCCGGTGATCTGGCCGAGGCCCGCGGTGGCGACCACGGCAAAGGACAGCACCGTCATGTCCGTGCCCGCCCCCGGCACCAGCGAGGTGGTGGGCGAGGCCAGCGCGCCGCCCAGGGCGCCCAGGATGGTCGCGATCACGAAGGTGACGTAGCCGATCTTCTTGGCGTTGATGCCGAGCGACGTGGCGACTTCGCGGTTGTGCGTGGTGGCCACCGTCTGCTTGCCCAGCTTGGTGTGACGCAGGAAGAATTCCAGGCACACGTAGGCCAGCAGCGCCGTGGCGGGCACCACCACCAGTTGATACGTCGTGTAGGTGATATCGCCGATCTCGATGTTGCCCAGGCGATTGACGACTTCGCTGGCGCTATAGGGCTGCGCGCCCCACAGCATGCGCTGGATGTCTTCCAGCATCAGGAAGGCGCCGAAGGTGAGCAGCAGCTTGAGGATGGGGTCGTAGTTCTGTGCGCGGCGGATCAGGACGAATTCCATGATGCTGCCAAGCAGTAGCCCGATGGCGATGGCGGCCACGAACAAGGCCGCGAACAGGAGGATGGGCGAGTCGGTCTTGGGCGCCAGGAACATGACGAGGCTGGCCGCGGCATAGCCGCCAAAGGCGTAGAACGCGCCGTGCGCGACGTTCAGGATGCCCATCACCCCGAACACCAGGGTTAACCCCATCGATACCAGGAACAGCAGACTGGCGTATGCCACGCCATCCACCAAGGCGAGAGGCAATAGATCCAAGGTCAAGCGTCTTCTCCCAATACGCTGAGCACGGCGGCGGCGATTTCAACATGCCACGCGCGGCGTGCGGGCTTGCGCCCGGGCGCGCCCGGCGCGCCCTTGTCTCGTTATCAACCTTTCCGTGCTGATTGGCGCACAGCGCCAGCCGCCGGGAGGCCCTTTTATTGCAGGCTGGAGGCCCGCCCCGCTACGGCGTGGGCACGTCCGCCTGTGTATGTGTGCGAAGTATAGGTAGGGGTGAATCGGCCTGCTATTTATCTTTGTGCAAGGCGGGTTTAACAAGCGATGGAGTGGGTGTAGATTGCCCCAACGCCGCCAGCGGCGCCCGTGTTTGATAGTCCGGGATAATCCGGATCTGCGCCTCGTCCGGCAGGCGTACATAACGGCCTAGCCCATCCGGCGCAAGCGCGCCGACGTCCAGCTGTGCAAGCCTCGCGCCCGCGGCATCGCGCACATCGATGCGCAACTGCGGCGGTGTAAGACCATAGGTTTCGCCGTCCTCGGGCGTGAGCGTGCGGTCGCTGCGCGCCTGCGAAAACAGCGCCACAAAGCCCGCCGCATCAAAGCCTGCCGCCGTTCCCTCCGGGGATGCGACCCAGCCCTGCGCCTGCCGTGTCAGGCGGACCGATCCTCCCGGACCGTCCAGGGTGACCAGCGCGGCCTTGCCGGCCTCCCACGCATAGAGCCTGGCGGGCTTGCCGCTGTCGTCGTGCAGATGGGTATGGCCGTGATGATGCGCCGGGGCATGCACGGCCTCTTGCCATTGCCACGCCGACAGGGCGATGCCGGCCGTGAGCAGCCCGGGCCACAGCAGGCGCCCGGCCTTCAACGCCGCCTCCACCACAGCAGCAGTCCCGTCAGCAGCGCAAGCAGCGGCAGGGCCACCGTACTGGTCCAGAACACGGCGCGCATCTGGCGGTTGGTCAGTTCCACGCGGCGGTTCTCGTAATGACGGGGCCGGATCGTCAGCAAGGCGTCTTCACCCGCCAGCAGCGTGACGGCGTTGGTGAAGAGCGCGCCATTGCCCAGCGTGGCGAAATGCCGGTTGATGGCGAAGTCGCTGTCGCCCGCCACCAGCAGCGTGGGATGGACCGCGCCTTCCGCGCTGGCGGCCTGCGCGTTGCGCGTGGCCAGCGCCATCAGCGTGTAGCGCGAGGCAGGCTGCCCCGGGGGATGCGCTGCGGCTGACGTCTGCGCCAGCGGCGTGACCACCACGCCTGGCGGCAAGGCGTCTGCCGCCGGCTCAAGTCCCGCCGCGCCGGGAAAGAAGCTGAGCGGCAGGCCGCGCGTCATCTTGTGGCGCGTGTAGTCGCTGACCGCGGGACTGCCGGGATCGTTGCGGTAGTGGCTGCCCGGATCGGCCAGCGCGCCCGGCGCGAGCGAGATGCCGAAGTCCGCCAGCAGGCCGTCCAACCCGTGCCGCGTGTCGGGTTCCAGCAGCAACAGCGTCTTGCCGCCCGCGCCGGTCCAGCGGCGCAGCGCTTGCGCATCGTCGTCGCCGAACGGCGTGCGCGGACCGGCCGCCACCAGCACGGCGCAGCCCGGCAAGGCTTGCGCCAGGCTGCCCGCACCCACCGCGCGCGTGGAAAACCCCAGCGTCTGCAAGGCGTTGCGCGCCATCGCCATGCCGTGCTGTTCGTGTACCTCGACGCGCGCCACCAGGTTTTCGTCGCTGCTGTGATCTTCCAGGTCGTCCAGCGACGTCAGACTGTCGAGCGTCGCCTCGCGATGGCCCTGTGTGAAGCAGACCGTCTGCGCCCCATTCTGGCTGATGCGGATGAGCGCATTGGTGAAGTCCGTTTCGGTGCCGCCGTTGATGGTGGTGCGCCGCGCGCCCGATGCCAGCACCGCACTGCCCGCGAACTGGATGCCGGCGGCGCGCGCCTCGGCGGGCCGCAGCGCGGGGTCCACGCCGCGCACGCGGATCAGCGGATTCTCGCGCTCGTACTGCCGCAGGAGTTCCAACGCGTCGACCATGCTCTTGTTGCGCAGGTCGTAGAACCACGTCACCTCGACGGGCTGACGGATCTGCCGCGCGACCTCCAGGCTTTCCGGGGCCAGGCTGTAGACCCGCTGCGCGGTCAGGTCGATGCGTCCCAGATTGCGCGACGCCCACAGGTTCAGCGCCAGCAGCAGCGCGGCCACGGCCAGCACCGGCAGCCACAGCGACAACCGCCGCCCGGCACGGCGCACGGCGGGGCTCATCGCAGCCTCCAGCGCTTCAGGTTGACCGAGGCCACCATCAGGGCCAGCACGGTGACGCTGGCGAGCGTCACCGTGGCCGGTCCGGGCAGCACGCCCCGGATGAAGTCCACATGCTGGGCCGACAGCGACAACGCCTGAAAGAACGGCGACAGCGCCGGAAACGCGTCCAGCGCGGCGGGATAGTCGATGAACCACAACAGCACCAGGATGCCCCACGTGGCGCTGGCGGCCACGATCTGGTTCGAGCAGGCGCTGGACACGGCAATGCCGATCGCCAGGAACAGCGCGCCATACAGGAACACGCCGATGTAGCCGCCCACGATGGGGCCGTAGTCGGGCTCGCCGTACCAGGCCAGCGGCAACACCGCCGACATGGTGCCCGCCAGCATCAGCGCCAGCATGGTCAGCCCCGCCGCATACTTGGCCGCGACCAGCGTGAAGTCCGACAACGGCAGCGTCAGCAGCAATTCCAGCGTGCCCTGCCGCGCCTCTTCCGCGAAGGCGCGCATGCTGACCAGCGGCATCACCAGCATCAGCAGGATGGTCATGTTGTGAAACGCCGTCACCATCTGCCCGGTGCTCACAAAGAACAGGTTGAAGCTGAACAGATAGCCCGACAGGGCCCAGAACACCGCCACCACGGCCAGCGCCACGGGCGAGCCGAAGTCGGTGCGCAGTTCCTTGCGGTACAAGGCCGCGAAACCCTTCATGCGCGTCTCCGTAATGGGGGATCGTTGGGCGCCAGCGCCGCCAGCAGGCGGGCCTCGACCGCTTCCTGCGCGGGCAGCACGGCACGCAGTTCCGCATGCGCCAGCGCGGTGCGCATGACTGCGTCGCAGGCAGCGGCGTTGGGGGTCGCGTTGGAAGTCGCGCTTGCTCCCGGCGGGTCCCACGTAACCCGCCACTTGCTGGCGCCGGCATCCAGCGGCGTGATGTCCACCGCCTTCACGCCCGGGCACGCGCACAACGCTGCGTGCAAGGCGGCATGCCCGGCCGCGGGCAGGGACAGCTGCATTTGCAGCGCCGCCTGCGATCCACCCAGCGGCTGGTCCTGGACCAGCCGGCCCTGCCGCAGGATCGCGATGCGCGAACACAGCGCCTCGACTTCCTGCATCAAATGGCTGCTGAACACCACCGCGCGGCCCTCGGCGCAGCGCTGGATCATCGCGCGGGCTTCCACGATCTGCACGGGATCCAGCCCGTTGGTGGCTTCGTCCAGCAGCAGCACCGGCGGGTCGTTCAGCACGGCCTGCGCCAGCCCCACGCGCTGGCGCTGCCCCTTGGACAGCCGGCCGATCACCGAGCGCGCCACGCCTTGCAGGTCAAAGCCGTCGATGGCGCGTTCGATGGCCTGGCGGCGGGCGCGGGCGCCGCCCTGCACCTTCACGCCGGCGCCGAACTCCAGATACTGGGTCACCGTCAGCGCGTCATAAAGCGGCGCGCGCTCGGGCAGATAGCCGATGTCGGCGTTGCCGCGTCCCGGCGCGGGCTCGCGGCCCCGGATGGCGATGCGCCCGCTGTCGGGCGTGTAAAAGCCCGCCATCAGGCGCAGCGTGGTGGTCTTGCCGCTGCCGTTCGGTCCCAGGAGGCCCAGGATTTCCCCGGGCCTGACGGACAGGCTCAGGGATTCCAGGACCTGACGGGACCCGAACGACTTGCTGACCTGATGCAAGGCGACGGCGGGCTCCATGAGGGCCTTCAGTCGAAGACTTTGGTCTTGGCGTTTTGCGCGTGCTGCGCCGCGTCGTGGCTGTACCAGAGTTGGCCCTGGCGCGCATCGCGGATCTGCTTGAGCCGGTCGATGGCCTGCATGGACGCGGCCGTGTTCCAGGTGATGCCGGGGATGACGCCGGCCTCGTTTTCACCCGTGTAGATGGCGTCCGCGGCCAGCAGCACCGTGCCGGTCTTGGGCAGCCTGACCTGCAGCGACTGGTGGCCCTGCGTGTGGCCCTTGGTGTCCAGCAATACGATGGTGCCGTCGCCGAACAGGTCGAAGTCGCCCTCCACCTGGATGAAGTCGTAGTCGCGCGTGGTGTCGAAGTCTTTCATGACATACGCGGCGCGCTGGAATTTTTCTGGCCACCAGGCGGCGCGCAGCTCGGCCTTCTGCACGACGTGCTTGGCCTTGGGGAACATCTTGATGTTGCCGGCGTGGTCCAGATGGAAGTGCGAGTACACGACGTACTTCACGTCGCTGACGTCAAAGCCGGCGGCCTTGAGCTGGCGGTCGATGACCTCGTCGCGGCCCTGGATGGAATTGAAGGCGCCGCACAGCCCCTGCCCCCAGTAATTGGCGCAGTTGCCATCGGCCGTGGCCTGGTTCATGCCGGTGTCGAACAGCACCAGCCCGCGCGGGTGCTGGATCACATAGGCCGGCACCGGAATCTTGATCTTGGTGCCCACGTCCACCATGGCGGTCATGAAGCCCTTGTCCAACTCGATCTTGCCCACCGACAGCTGCATCAGCTTCACGTCCACCGGCGGCGCGTCGGCGGCGTGTGCCCATCCGCCCGCCATGACCGCCACCGCCCCAACCATTGCCTTCCAGCTCTTGCGCATTGTTGTCTCCTCGGACCAACAGGGGGAAGCCGCAGCCCGGACGGCGCGGCCGATCAGCAAGCTCCCGGTGTGTCCCGGGTTCACATCGTCGACAGGTGTTTTCCGTGCGAAGGCGCCTTGCGGCGGGGCCACGCGCAGCGCGTGGCCGGAAACGGCATCTGGCGGCCGTTTTCTCTGTTGCGCACTCTGACGCAGCCCGGATTGGCTGCCAATTAAGGATTTGTGAAGCTGGGCTTCGCGGCGGGCGAAGTGGGGGGAACCCTAGTACCGCGCCTGCAGCTCGGCAAACGACACCAGCTCGCCGGCCAGCGCGCTGGCCATGACGGTGGGCGGACTGGCCAGCCAGACGCTGCCGGGGCCCGAGCGGCCGGGGAAATTCCGGTTGATGGCGCTGATCGTGACCTGCGAGTCGTCGGTGGATGACCCCGGTCCGCAGTTGGCGCACGCGCCGCAGGACGGCTGCAGGATGCGCGCGCCCACGGCGGCAAAGGTTTTGTCGTAGCCCCGCGCCACGCAGTAGTCGCGCACGGCCGTGGTGCCGTATTGCAGATATAGCGTCACGCCGTCCGGCAGCCGCACGCCGCGCGCCACCGCCCACGCCAGCACCTGATGGTAGTAGTCGAAATCCTCGCGCTTGCCGGCGGTACAGGAGCCGCCATACGCGATGTCGATGCGCGGCCGCGCGGTCAGGCTGGACAAGGGTACGCCGTTGCCGGGGTCTCCGGGCGACGCTACCAGCGGCGACAGCGTGGCGCAGTCCACGCGCAGGACGGCGGCGTAGCCGGCGTCCGGATCGCTGCGCATCCATGGTTCGATCCCGGCGTCCACGCCGCGGCGTTCGCGCAGAAAGCGCGCCGTCTCGGCGTCGGGCGCGACGATGCCCGTCAGGCCGCCCAATTCGGCGGTCATGTTGGTCAGCGTGGCGCGTTCGTCGATGGACAGGGCCGCGATGGCCTGGCCGGCAAACTCGAACACCTTGCCCACGCCCGCGCCCGCCCGGATCTCGGGCAGCGCCAAAAGATGCAGCACGATGTCCTTGGCCGTGACGCCGGCCGGCAGCGCGCCGTCCAGCTCGACGCGCAAGGACGCGGGCAGCGTCAGCCGCACCGCGCCGGTGACGAACGCGTTGGCCATGTCGGTGGTGCCCACGCCGAAGGCCACGCAGCCCAGCGCGCCGCTGTGCGGCGTGTGCGAGTCGGTGCCCACGACGACCTGCCCCGGCAGCGCGTAGTGTTCGGCCATCATGGCGTGCGAGATGCCCGCCACGTTGGCGCCGGTGTCGCGCGCCGCCTCGGCTTCGGTCAGCGTCCGGTGCTGGCGCAGGCCGTAGGCGTCGGCGAAGTCGCGCTGCGCCTGGCACATGGCGCGCACGTTGGGCACGATGCCGGCGCGCACATGATTGGGGCTTTCCTCGACGTAGGACGTGTGGTCCTCGAACACCACGATGCGATCCGGATCCACCAAACGCAGGGGTCGGCCAAATCGCGCATGCAGCATATGGGCCGCCATGCCGGTGTAGTACTCATGGATGAACCGCCAGTCCGCGCGCAGGAAGACGCCGTCGCCTTGCCGGGGGTCGGCGGCGGTGGCGGGCGTTTGCAGCAGATGGCGCAGGATGATCTTTTCAAACAGGGTGCGCGGCGGCCCGACGTCCGGCGCGGCGGGATCGGCCGCGGGATGCCCGGCAACCGGGCCGGCCGCCACCGACACATCGCGCAACTGCGCCTGCCCAAACGCCAGCAGACCGCCCGCCTTGACGATGGCCGCAGCCAGCGCGTCGCGACCCGCCACGATCTCGTCGACCGTGATGCATTCGCCCGCCTGCAGACGGGCCACCAGCCCCATGTCGGTGCTGGTGTAGAGCCCGATGTTGTCGGCGTTCTGGCGGTAGATGCGTTCAAAGCTCTCGGCGATCACCAGCCGCACGCCGGCGGACTTTTCGGCCATCGGGCTGTGCTCGCGCGACGAGCCCTTGCCATACCGCTTGCCCGCGACCACGACGTTGATGCCTGCCTGCCGGATCGCGTCGATGCCGATGGGCTGGGTGTCGCCTGCCCGATAGCCCGTATACGGATACCGGCCCAGTTTCTCGTCGAAGTGCGTCAGGATCGGCACCGGCGTGATCTCGTCGGTGGAAATGTCGTCGCGCAACGGCGCGACCTCGGGCAGGGTCAGCGCCGCGCCGCCCAGTTGCGCGGCCACCCGGATTGGGTCCTGCGTTAGAAACAGCAGGCGGGCCGGGGCGTCGAGTACAGATACGGCAGTCATGGCAATTCGGTCATTCGATGGTGACGCCCGCCGCCTTGACGAGCGTCTGGCTCTTGGTGATCTCGGCGGCCAGCGTCTGCGCCGCCTGCTCCGACGTGGTGCCCTGCGCCACAAAGCCCTGCGGTGACAGCGCCTTGAGCACCGCCGGCTCCTGCATGGTCTTGCGCGTGGCGGCTTGCAGCTTCTGCACGACATCGGCGGGCAGCCCCGCCGGCCCGATCAGCGAGATCCAGGCATCGTACGAATAGCCCTTCACGCCGGCCTCGTCCAGCGTGGGCACGTTGGGCAGGATGGCCAGGCGCTCGGGCGTGCTGACGGCGAGCGCGCGCAGCTTGCCCGCCTGCACCTGCGCCAGCACGGACGGGGTGGCCAGGAATGCGACCTGGATCTGCCCCGACATGACGTCGGTGATCAGCGCGTTGCCGCCCTTGTACGGGATGTGCATCATGTCCACGCCCGCCTTGGACTTGAGCAGCTCGCCGGCCAGATGCAGCACGCTGCCCGTTCCCGACGAGCCGTAGTTGATCTTGCCGGGCTGTTCCTTTGCGGCCTTGAGCAGGTCGCCCATCGTCCTATACGGCGAGTTCTCCGCCACCACGACCACCAGCGGCGTCGTGCCGATGACGGAAATCGGCGTGATGTCCTTGACCGAGTCGTAGGGCAGGCTCTTGTACAGGCTGGGATTGATGGCGTGGTTGGACGACACGATGCCCAGGGTGTAGCCGTCGGGCTTGGCCGACACCAGCTGGCGCGTGCCCGGAATCCCGGCCGCGCCCGCCAGGTTCTCCACGATCATGGGCTGGACCAGCGTCTTGCCCAGGTTCTCGGCCACGACGCGCGCCACCACGTCGGCCGTGGAGCCGGGCGACGTGGGCACGATCAGACGGATGGGACGGTCGGGGTAGCCGGCCGCCGACGCGGCAGGCGCCGCGCCAAGGACGCCAAGCGCGAGCGCACAGCTCACGAGCAATCTGGTGGGGGTCATGATGTCTCCGTATGGGACGCAGCGGGGTCTGGATGCCCCGTATCGGCGATGAACGCGCCTTGACTATACGAAGGCCGCCGGCAACGGCGAAGTGTCATCTCGGCAGCCCCGCCATCGCGAATGGCGAGGGCGGGTTCGGACGGCGGGTTCCGACGGCGGGTTCCGACGGCGGGTTCCGACGGTGCTGCCCGTCAGCCCTGCTGCGACAGAAACCGGACCAGCTTCCCGGCGGTGGCCGACAGCTGCGCCTGGCTGGGAAACACGATGCAAAGCTGGCGCCGGGCCCAATCGTCCGACAGGGGACGCACCACCACGTCCAACGCCTGCAGGTACAGCTCGGCCACCTGCTGCGGCATCACGGCAATGCCCAGGCCCGCGTGCGTCATGCGGCACAGCGCATCCAGACTGGCCACGCGGATCTTCACCGATAGCGTCTTGCCCAGTTCGGCGGCCCGCGCCGCCAGCTGCTGCGTCAACGCGCTGTTCTCGCGCAGGCCCACAAAGGTCTCGTCGGCGATGTCCTGCAGGCTGAGCTGCCGCGCCGCCGCCTTGGGGTGCCCGGACGGCAGCATCACTGCCAGCCGGTCGCGGCGGTAATCCAGCTGTTCCAGACCGTCCGCGCCAGCGATCCGGTTGCAGATGCCGAAGTCTGCCGCGCGCTCTCGCACCAGGCGCAGCACGTCGGGGCTGTGCTGCTCTTCCAGGTCGATATCCACGTCGGGAAACAGGCGCTGAAACGCCGCCACGTCCTCGGGCAGGAACTGCACGATGGCCGACAGGTTGGCCACCACGCGCACGTGCCCTTTCACGCCTTCATAAAAGCGCGACAGCTCCGCCCCCATCGCCTCGACGTCGCCGATGATCTGGCGCGCGTGGCGCAGGACGGTCTGCCCGGCGGGCGTCACCGAGACGCCGCGCGTATGGCGCGCGATGAGCGGCAGGCCGATCAGCGCTTCCATGTCGGCGATGCGGCGGCTGACGGCAGACGGCGCGATGAACTCGCGCTCGGCCGCCCGCGCGATGCTGTTCTCCTGGCACACCGCCACAAAAAGGCGCAGCGAGGTCAGGTCGAGTTTGCGTAGGATGCTTTCCATGGCGGATCGGACGAGAGCGGCGGGGACGGCCCCCGCATCGACCGGGGGATCGTACACCACGCCCCTCGCGGTATGGGACGGGAGGTCCCGCCGCGTATCCGAAGGCCATCCGCGCGCCGGGCCGCCCGGCGTCGCGCTCAGGCCGCCAGCCGGTCCGCGCCGCCGCTGCGATACCGCTCCCACAGCCCGGCCTGCCGGACCCGGGCCTGCTCGACGCTCTTTTCCTTCACATGCCCATACCCTCGGATCGCATCTGGC
Organism: Achromobacter mucicolens; assembly: GCF_029866465.1. NCBI lineage: Bacteria > Pseudomonadati > Pseudomonadota > Betaproteobacteria > Burkholderiales > Alcaligenaceae > Achromobacter > Achromobacter mucicolens. Next base: position 4,926,495 of record NZ_CP123364.1, read on the forward strand.
ACGTTGGCCAGTTCCAGCGCCACGTCGCGGTTGCAGGCGTCCAGCGTGCGGGCAAATTCGTCCGCCAGCGCCAGATAGTCAGCCGCGAGCTGGCGCTCCATGCGGCGCTCGGCCGTTCTGCCGAACACGTCCAGCCACGTGCCGCGCACGCGCTTCAAGGGCGCAAGCAGCCGGAATGCCGATTCCATCCAGGCGCCGTACGCGCGCTTCTGCAGCCGCCCGCGCGCATCGCGACGCGCCAGGATGGGCGGTGCAAGGTAGTAACGCAGCGTGTAGTCGCGGCCCGGCTCGCCCTCGAACTGCGCGCGCAGCCGGTCCTTGAAAGCCGGATCGGCATGCAGCCGCGCCACCTCGTATTCGTCCTTGTACGTCATCAGCTTGGCAAGATTGCGCGCCACCGCGCGCGTCACGTCCTGCCGCTTGTCGCCCAGCGCGGCTTCACGCACGCGCACCGACTCCACCGCGGTCAGGAAGCGACGCGCATAGGCCTCGTCCTGATAATCACGCACGTGTGCCGCCAGACGCTTGACCAGCGCGTCCAGCGATTCCGGCATGGCCACCACCCGCTCGGCCGCCGCGGGGCGCAGCGCATCCACGCCGCGATGCGCGGCCTGGCGGCCCAATTCGAAGGCAGCCAGATTCTTGTCCACCGACACGCCGTTGATCTGGATCGCGCGGCGCAGGCTGTCCAGCGACAGCGGCAGTCCACCCCTTTGCCACGCGTATCCCAACAGCAGCGGATTGGCGTAGATGCTGTCGCCCAGCAGGGCCTCGGCCAGCGGGCCGGCCTCCAGGAAGTCGCAATTGCCGCCCGTGCTCTGCGTCAGCGCGGCCTGCGCCTGCGCCCCCGGAAAACGCCACGAGGGCTGCGACAGAAACGCGGCCGTCGGCGCGGCGCTGCTGTTGACCACCGCACGGCCATGATCGGGCCGCAGGCGCGACAGCACCTCGGGCGACGCCGACACCAGGGCATCGCAGCCAATCACGAGGTCGGCCTCGCCCAGCGCGACGCGCGTAGCGTGCAGGTCCTCGGGACGGTTGGCCAGCTGCACGTGGCTGAGCACCGCCCCGCCCTTTTGCGCCAGCCCGGCCATGTCCAGCACGGTCACGCCCTTGCCTTCAATGTGCGCGGCCGCGCCGATCAGCGCGCCGACCGTCACCACGCCCGTGCCGCCAACGCCGGCCACGACCACGCGATACGCCGCGCCCGGTGCAATGACAGTCTGGCCGGGCAGCGGGACCTCAGCCAGCGACGGCGCGCCGCCCTGCTTGCCGGGCTTGCGCGGCGTGGCGCCTTCGGCGGTCACGAAGCTGGGACAAAATCCCTCCACGCACGAAAAATCCTTGTTGCACGACGACTGGTTGATGCGCCGCTTCGTGCCCAGCGGCGTATCCAGCGGTTCCACCGACAGGCAGTTCGACTGCACCGAGCAATCGCCGCAGCCTTCGCAGACCGCTTCGTTGATGAAGGCGCGCCGGGGCGGATCGGGATACTCGCCGCGCTTTCTGCGGCGGCGCTTCTCGGTCGCGCAGGTCTGGTCGTAGATCAGCACCGTGGCGCCGTCAATGTCGCGCAGCGCGCGCTGCACGTCGTCCAGCGCCTTGCGGTGGTGGACCTCCACCCCTGCCGGCAAGGCCTGCGCGCCCGTGTACTTGTCGGGTTCGTCCGTCACGACCACCGTCTTGACGACGCCTTCGGCCAGCATCTGCGCCGCGATCTGCGGCACGGTCAGGACGCCGTCCACCGGCTGGCCGCCCGTCATGGCGACGGCGTCGTTGTAGAGGATCTTGTAGGTGATGCGCGCGCGCGCCGCGATGGCCGCGCGAATGGCGAGCAGGCCCGAATGAAAATACGTGCCGTCGCCCAAATTGGCAAAGATATGGCGCTCGGACGTGAAGTCCTTCTGGCCCAGCCACGCCACGCCCTCGCCGCCCATCTGGCTGAAGGTGTCGGTATTGCGGTCCATCCACATCGCCATGTAATGGCAGCCGATGCCCGCCACCGCACGCGATCCTTCCGGCACGCGCGTGGAGGTGTTGTGCGGACAGCCCGAACAGAACCAGGGCTTGCGTTCTTCGACCAGCGTGGGGCGGCTGGCCTCGCGCTCTTTCGCGTCGATGACGGCCAGGCGCGCCGCAATGCGCGCGCGCAACGCGTCGGACAGGCTGGCTTTTTCGAGGCGGGCGGCAATGGCGCGGGCGATCAGCGCGGGCGACAGCTCATACCGCGCCGGCAGCAGCCAGCCGCCGCGCGGCGTGGACCATTCGCCGCCGCCGTTCTCGCGCTCGTCGAACTTGCCGAAGACGCGGGGCCGCACGTCGTCGCGCCAGTTGTACAGCTCTTCCTTGAGCGCGTATTCGAGGATCTGGCGCTTTTCCTCGACGACCAGGATCTCCTTCAGACCCGTGGCGAATTCGCGCGCGTCCTGCGCGTCCAGCGGCCAGATGCAGCCCACCTTCAGCACGCGGATGCCCGCCTGTGCACAGGCCGCATCGTCCAGCCCCAGGTCGTTTAGCGCCTGGCGCACGTCCAGATACGCCTTGCCGGCCGTCATGATGCCGAAGTGCGCGTTGGGCGAGTCCAGCACCACGCGGTTCAGCTTGTTGGCGCGCACATAGGCCAGCGCCGCGTACCATTTGTGGTCCAGCAGCCGCGCCTCCTGCGCCAGCGGCGAGTCCGGCCAGCGGATGTTCAGCCCGCCTGGCGGCAGGCTGTCCTCGGGCAGCACGATCCGCACGCGTGACGGGTCAACGTCCACCGAGGCGCTGGACTCCACCACGTCCGTCACGCATTTCATCGCCACCCACAGGCCCGTGTGGCGGCTCATCGCCCAGCCATGCAGGCCGTAATCCAGATACTCCTGCACGTTGGACGGGTACAGCACCGGGATGCCGCTGGCGATCAGCACGTGTTCGGACTGGTGCGCCACCGACGAGGACTTGGCGGCGTGGTCGTCGCCCGCCAGCATCAGCACCCCGCCATGCGCGGACGTGCCGGCCGAGTTGGCGTGCTTGAGCACGTCCACCGACCGGTCCACCCCCGGCCCCTTGCCGTACCACATGCCAAAGACGCCATCGCGCTGCGCGCCGGGAAACAGATTGAGCTGCTGCGATCCCCAGACGGCGGTCGCGGCCAGATCCTCGTTCAGGCCGGGCTGGAACACGACATCGTTGTCTTTCAAATGACGCTTGGCCTTCCAGAGCGCCTGGTCCAGGCCGCCCAGCGGCGATCCCCGGTAGCCCGACACATAGCCGGCGGTGTTCAGGCCGGCCGCCTGGTCGCGCTGCTTTTGCATCAGGGGCAGGCGCACCAGCGCCTGCGTGCCGCTCAGGTAGACGCGGCCGGTGGGCTGCGCGTATTTGTCGTCCAGCGACAGGCCATGGGTGTCGGCCACGCCAGGGGGTAGAGGGGCGTTCATGGGGTTGTCTCCTGCAATCTGCGGTGCGGGCATTTACGTGTTTTCCGCAGTGTAGGAACGCGAACAGCTATCGTATATTCATATATTCGACTAGCTGGTATGTGAAAAACACATGGCTAATGACGTCACGCTCCGCCAACTCCGGTACTTCGCCGCCGCCGCCCGCACGGGGCGGTTTTCCATGGCGGCGGCCGACGAACACGTCTCGCAGTCGGCGGTCACCAACGCCGTGCTGGCGCTGGAAGCGCAACTGGGCGTGCGCCTCTTCGACCGCCACGCGCACGGCGTGACGTTGACGCCCGAGGGCCACAACTTCCACCAGCGCGCCCGCGACGTGCTCGACTCCCTGGACGACGCGCTGCGCGAACCCGGGTTTCAGCGGTATGCGCTGCGCGGCTCGGTGCGGATCGCGGCGTCCTACACGGTGCTGGGGTACTTTCTGCCTGACCTGCTGGCGCGGTTCCGGCGGCGCTATCCGGACGTCGTGCTGGACCTGGTGGACCTGGACCGCCCGGAGATCGAACAGGCCGTGGCAAGCGGCGACGTGGAGCTGGGCGTGGCGTTGCTGTCCAACGTGGACAAGCGCGACCGCTTCGGCCACCACGTGCTGGTGCGCTCAAGGCGCCAGCTCTGGACCGCGGCCGGGCATCCGCTGACGCAGGCGGCCGCGCCCGCGCTTGCCGACATCGCGCGCTATCCCTACATCCTGCTTGAAATGGACGAGGGCGAGCGATCCACGCTGGGTTATTGGCGCGGCCACGGCCTGCAGCCCGACATCGCCTTTCGCACGCGGTCGATGGAGGCGCTGCGCGGCCTGGTCGCGCATGGCTTTGGCGTCACGATGCTGTCGGACATGGTTTACCGGCCCTGGTCGCTGGAGGGACGCAAAATCGAAGCCGTGCCCATCACCGACGCCGTGCCGCCCATGGAGGCCGGCCTGCTGTGGCATCCGCGCGCGGCCATGGCCAAGCCGGCCGAGGCCTTCCGGCAGTTCATGATTTATGCGTGCGGCGGATGACGCCAGCCGGCGCCGCAGGCTGACCGGCCCTACACCAGCACCGCACCCTTGCGCCGCGTGAACTGCGCCAGCGACCGCAGTGCCAGCGCGTGCATGGCGGCGACCGACGGCAGCAGCATCTCGTCCTTGCGCGTCAGCACGCCGACAATGCGTTCGACCACGGGTTCGGCCAGCGGCACAAACGCCAGCCCGCTGCCGGCCGCGGGCCGCGCCAGCACCGGCAGCACCGTCACGCCCAGGCCGCCCACCACGCTGGCCAATAGCGAAGCCCGGTTGGATACCACGATCGCCGGGTCGTCGATGCCGCTGCCTAATTGACGGTTCTTCAACGTTTCAAAGGTGGCGTTGCCGATCAGCCGCTCATCGGCCAGCGCCGCCCAGGACACCGGGCCGCGCCGACGCGCAAGCGGGTGGCTTTTCTTGCAGACCAGCCCGAAGGCGTCCCGCGCCACCGGTGTGAATGCCACCTCGTCCGTGCGCGGGGCCTGCCCGGCCACGCCCACCTGAACCTCGCCTGCCAGCACCAGCCGGTGCACTTCGGGCGAGGTTTCGTCCAACGCGCGGATCCGCACGTCAGGATGGGTGCGCGCAAAGCGCGCGAGCAGCCGCGGCAGCCATTCGTCGGCCAGCGACGGCATGACGGCCATCGCCACCGGCCCCTGGCTGCCCGTCCCGAACTGCCGCGCCGCGTCCAGCACCCGGTCATGCGTGGTCAGCAATTCGCGAAACAACGGCGCCACCGCCTCGCCCAACGCCGTCAGCTGGGCGCGCTTGCCGGGTTCAAAGAGCGGCGCGCCCAGCTGTTGCTCCAGGTCCTGCATGGCGGCCGACACCGCCGCCTGCGACCGGAACGTGCCCTGCGCGGCGACGCGAAAACTGCCGTGATCGGCGGCCAGCAGGAACTGGCGCAGGTGCTGAATCTTCAGGGAAGTAGGCATGGGAAAAGCCGCCTTGAATTCGGATTTTCTGAAATTAGCTCACGTTAATTTGGATTGTCAAAATCGCACGCAGCGTCGAACAATGGGTTCGTCATTCATCCCCACGATTTCGGAGCAAGTGCATGTCGCTGCAAGTGCGCAAGGTAGTCAGTTACGTCGAGAAAACCCTCATTGAAGGCGGCCGCGCGGCCGAGCGCCCGCTGGTGATGATCGTGGCCGCCGCCGTGATCCGCAATCCGTGGGCCGGCCTGCCGTTTCAAGAAGACCTGCGGCCCGGCATCCTAGAAGCGGCGCCGCCGCTGGGCGAACTGCTGGTCGGCGAGATCCTGCGCCAGGCCGGTTCGGCGGACAACATCGAGGCCTACGGCAAGGCCGCCGTCGTCGGCACCGCGGGCGAAGTCGAACATGCGTCCGCGCTGATCCACACGCTGCGTTTCGGCAACTTCTACCGCAACGCGGTGGGCGGCACCAGCTATCTCAGCTTCACCAACATGCGCGGCGGACCGGGCTGCGTGATCTCCGTGCCGCTGATGCACAAGCTGGACGAAGGCCTGCGGTCGCACTACCTGACGGTGCAGACCACCATCAACGACGCGCCGGCGCCCGACGAGATCGTGATCGCGCTGGGCGCGGCCACCTCGGGCCGTCCGCATCACCGCATCGGCAACCGCTATTCAGACATGAAGGAACTGGAGCAGGAAGCACAGGAGGCGCGCGCAAAATGACCATGCAACGGCGGCGCACCGGCCGCGGCGAACCGCTGGTCCTCTTGCACGGCGTCGGCCTGGACCACACGCTGTGGGACGACCTGGCTCCCTTGCTTGAGCCGGACTTCGACGTGCTGCGATATGACCTGCTGGGCCACGGCGCCGCGCCCGCGCTGCGCGGCCCGGCGGACATCCAGGACTTCATCGCGCAACTGGATGCCGAACTGGACCGCGCGGGCTGGCAACACGCGACCGTGCTGGGCTATTCCATGGGCGGCCTGATCGCGGGCGCCTACGCGGCGGCGCGCCCCGAACGCGTCAGCCGGCTGGTGCTGCTGAATACGGTGTTCCGGCGCACGGACGAAGAAGCCGCCGCCGTGCGCGCCCGGCTGGATGCCGCGGCCACGCAAGACCCCGAAGCTGCCGCCAAGGTGTCGCTGACGCGCTGGTTCACGCCGGCCTTTCAAGCCGCGCGGCCCGCGCGCGTCGCGCAGATCGAACAGCGCCTGCTCGGCAACGACCGCCAGAGCTTTCTGTCCGCGTACGCGCTGTTCGCGTTGGGCGACCCGCTGCTGGCGCAGGCCGCGCCGGACATCGCCTGCCCCGTGCTGGTCATGACCGGTGAACACGACGTCGGCTCGAACCCGCGGATGACGCGCGAGCTGTCGCGCGCCCTGCCCCGCGCCTGCGCCCGCGTCGCCCCCGGCCAGCGTCATATGCTGCCGGTGGAGGAACCGGGCACGGTGGCCGCCGCGCTTCGCAGCTTCGTGTCGGCGCATCCGGTGGTGGCGAATCCCGCCCAGACGCCTTCGACGCAGGCGCATGCCGCAAAGGCCTAGCCGACGCAATCGCCACACTGATTTCCCCCGAACCCTGACATCGTCCGCCGACAGAGACGATGCGCGACAACCCCGCCACGACGCGGGGACGGAGACAAGAACACATGGACCGCAGAACCCTCATCAAGACCCTGGCGGCAATGTCGCTGGCCCCGCTGGGCGCTGCCGCCCCGCGGCTGGCCGCCGCGCGCGAAGCGCCCCTGCGCGTGATCGTGCCGTTCCCGCCGGGTGGCGGCACCGACGTGCTGGGCCGCGTCATCGCCGCGGCGCTGGAAGGCGCGATGGATCGCCCCGTGGTCGTGGAAAACAAACCCGGCGCCAGCGGCATGCTGGGCGCGGACTACACGGCCAATGGCGCGAAAGACGGCAGCATGCTGCTGTTTGCCGGCCTGGTGCCGTCGGTGCGCTATTACGCCCGCCCGCCCGAAGACGTGCTCAAGCAGCTGGCGCCCGTCTGCCCGATTGCACGCTCGCCCTACATGGTGGCGGTCAATAGCGACCTGCCCGCCAAGACGCTGGCCGAACTGGTTGCGCAGGCGCGGCGCGAGCCCAAGGCGCTGACCTTTGGCACGCCCGGCAACGCCACGCCCCAGCACCTGGCCACCGAACTGCTGCAAGCCGCCTGCGGCATCGAGATGCTGCATGTGCCGTACCGCGGCACGGGCCCGATGATGACCGACCTGCTGGGCGGCCAGATCCAGGTGGTGGTGGCCACGGTGGCCGCGGTCGAACCGTATCTGAAGACCGGCCGCCTGCGCGTGCTGGCCGTGACCAGCCCGCAGCGCCTGCCGAAGTATCCGGATATTCCCACCGTTGCCGAAAGCGGCTTTGCGGGGTTTTCGGCGCAGATCCAGTTCGGAACGTACTGCGCGGCTGGCACGCCCGAAGCCACCATCGCGGCGCTGAACCAGGGCATCAACCGCGCCCTGAAAACCGAATCCGTCCACACCAAGCTGGCCGAACAGGGGTTTGAGCCCACCGGCGGCACCCCGGCGCAACTGCAGGATGCGCTGCTGGCGGAAATCCGGGACGTGGCCGGATTGGTGAAGGCGGGCAAGGTGCGGGTCGACCTCTAAGGTGATGGCCCGCCTGCGCAGGCGGCCCTGAACCGGCCGGGCCCGCGCCCTGCCCGGCGCCCGCCTCCGCGACCGGGGCCCGCTTGCACCCGCGCCCTTGCCGGGAGTAAATTGTTGACAATTCAGCGCGCCAATCGCGCTTTATTCCGAAAATACCCCCTTTAACGGAACGAATTGTCAACACCATGAGCAAAGTGCTCACCTTGCCGGGCGCGCAGGCGGCCGATGGCGCCCCCGCTGGCGAACCCATCGGCGAAACCCTGTCGGACCACATCTTCCGCAAGATCCAGTCCGCCATCGTCAAGGGCGAGATCGCCCCGGGCAGCAAGATCTCCGAGCCCGAGCTGGCGCGCATCCACGGCGTCAGCCGCGGCCCGCTGCGCGAGGCCCTGCACCGGCTGGAGGGCCAGAAGCTGCTGGTGCGCGTGCCGCACGCCGGCGCGCGCGTCGTGTCCCTGTCGATCCAGGAACTGATCGAACTCTACGAAATCCGTGAATCGCTGGAAGGCACCGCCTGCCGCCTGGCCGCCGAACGCATGCCGCCGTCGGAAATCGACGAGCTGCGCGGCGTGCTGGAAGCCCACGAACGCGACGAAGCCTTCCAGGCCGGCCTGGGCTATTACCAGCAGGAAGGGGATTACGATTTCCACTACCGCATCGTCAAGGGCAGCGGCAACCAGATGCTGTTTCGCATGCTGTGCGACGAGCTTTATCAGCTGGCGCGCATGTACCGCATCCAGTATTCGACGACGCCCAATCGCCCGCGGCAGGCCTACGCCGAGCATCACCGCATTCTGGACGCCATCGCCGACGGCGACGGCGAGCTGGCCGAACTCCTGATGCGCCGGCACATCCGCGCATCCCGCATCAACATCGAACAACAGATCGCGCAAAGCACCCAACAGCGCACGGAGGCATGATGAACAAGTCGTACCGCAAGAACCTGCCCGGCACCCGCCTGGACTACTTCGACGCCCGCGCGGCCGTGGAGGCCATTGCCCCCGGCGCCTATGACGGCCTGCCCTACACGTCCCGCGTCCTGGCCGAAAACCTGGTGCGCCGCTGCGACCCCGCGCTGCTGACCGACGCGCTCAAGCAGCTGATCGAACGCCGCCGCGATCTGGACTTTCCGTGGTTTCCGGCGCGCGTGGTCTGTCATGACATCCTGGGCCAGACCGCGCTGGTGGACCTGGCGGGCCTGCGCGACGCCATTGCCGACAAGGGCGGCGACCCGGCCAAGGTCAATCCCGTGGTGCCGGTGCAGCTGATCGTGGACCACTCGCTGGCCGTCGAATACGACGGCAACGACCCGGACGCCTTTGCCAAGAACCGCGCGGTCGAAGACCGCCGCAACGAAGACCGCTTCCATTTCATCGACTGGACCAAGCAGGCCTTCGAAAACATCGAAGTCGTGCCGCCGGGCAACGGCATCATGCACCAGATCAACCTGGAGCGGATGTCGCCCGTCATCTACACGCAGGACGGCGTGGCCTTCCCCGACACGCTGGTCGGCACCGACAGCCACACGCCGCACGTGGACGCACTGGGCGTCATCGCCATCGGCGTGGGCGGCCTGGAAGCCGAAAACGTCATGCTGGGCCGCGCGTCGTGGATGCGCCTGCCCGACATCGTCGGCGTCGAACTGTCCGGCCGCGCGCAGCCCGGCATCACCGCCACCGACATCGTGCTGACGCTGACCGAATTCCTGCGCAAGGAAAAGGTGGTGGGCGCGTATCTGGAGTTCTACGGCGAAGGCGCCTCCAGCCTGACGCTGGGCGACCGCGCCACCATCTCGAACATGGCGCCCGAGTACGGCGCCACCGCGGCGATGTTTTCCATCGACCAGCAGACCATCGACTACCTGCGCCTGACCGGCCGCGAGGACGAGCAGATTGCGCTGGTGGAAAACTACGCCAAGACCGCCGGCCTGTGGTCCGACAGCCTGAAGACCGCGCAGTACGAGCGCGTGCTGCGCTTTGACCTGTCTACCGTCGTGCGCACGCTGGCCGGCCCGTCCAACCCGCACCGCCGCCTGCCGGTGTCCGACCTGGCCGAGCGCGGCATCGCCGGCGTGGTCGAGAACCAGCCTGGCCTGATGCCCGACGGCGCCGTCATCATCGCCGCCATCACCAGCTGCACCAACACCAGCAACCCGCGCAACGTGATCGCCGCGGGCCTCTTGGCGCGCAACGCCAACCGCGCGGGTCTCGCGCGCAAACCCTGGGTCAAGAGCTCGCTGGCGCCCGGCTCCAAGGCCGTCCAGCTTTATCTGGAAGAAGCCGGCCTCACGCACGAACTGGAACGACTGGGCTTTGGCGTCGTGGCGTTTGCCTGTACCACGTGCAACGGCATGTCCGGCGCGCTGGACCCGAAGATCCAGCAGGAAATCATCGACCGCGACCTCTATGCCACCGCCGTGCTGTCCGGCAACCGCAACTTCGATGGCCGCATCCACCCGTACGCCAAGCAGGCCTTCCTGGCCTCGCCGCCGCTGGTCGTGGCCTATGCGATTGCCGGCACCATCCGTTTCGACATCGAACGCGACGTGCTGGGCGTGGCCGCCGATGGCCGCGAGATCCGTCTGAAGGACATCTGGCCCAGCGACGAGGAGATCGACGCGATGGTCAAGTCGGCGGTCAAGCCCGAGCAGTTCCGCAAGGTCTACGCCCCCATGTTCGGCATCAAGGACGACCGCCAGACCGCCGTCAGCCCGCTGTACGACTGGCGTCCTCAAAGCACGTATATCCGCCGTCCGCCGTACTGGGAAGGCGCGCTGGCCGGCGAACGCACGCTGCGCGGCATGCTGCCGCTGGCCGTGCTGGGCGACAACATCACCACCGACCACCTGTCGCCGTCCAACGCCATCCTGATGGACAGCGCCGCGGGCGAATACCTGCACAAGATGGGTCTGCCCGAAGAGGACTTCAACTCGTACGCCACGCACCGCGGCGACCACCTGACCGCGCAGCGCGCCACCTTCGCCAACCCGAAGCTTTTCAACGAAATGGTGAAGAACGCCGACGGCACCGTGAAGCAAGGCTCGCTGGCGCGCGTGGAGCCGGAAGGCCAGGTCATGCGCATGTGGGAAGCCATCGAGACCTACATGGACCGCAAGCAGCCGCTCATCATCGTGGCCGGCGCCGATTACGGCCAGGGCTCGTCGCGGGACTGGGCCGCCAAGGGCGTGCGCCTGGCCGGCGTGGAAGCCATCGTGGCCGAAGGCTTCGAGCGCATCCACCGCACCAACCTCATCGGCATGGGCGTGCTGCCGCTGGAATTCAAGCCGGGCGTGAACCGCAAGACGCTGGCGCTGGACGGCACCGAAAGTTACGACGTCATTGGCGAGCGCAAGCCGCGCGCCGACCTGACGCTGGTCATCCACCGCCGCAACGGCAGCACCGAACAGGTGCCCGTGACCTGCCGGCTGGACACCGCCGAAGAAGTGTCCATCTACGAAGCCGGCGGCGTGCTGCAGCGCTTTGCCCAGGATTTCCTGGAAGCCGCTTCCGCGTCGGACGCCGGCAAGCTGGCCTGACCCGCGCCGTAAAGACCGGCGGGCGGTTGCATCGCCCGCCGCCCTACTCCGATACTTCAGGATCGTTTCATGTCACATGCTCCCCAAACCAAGATCGCCGCCACCTACATGCGCGGCGGCACCAGCAAAGGCGTGTTCTTCAAGCTGGACGACCTGCCCGAATCGGCCCGCGTGCCGGGCGCGGCGCGCGACGCGCTGCTGTTGCGCGTGATCGGCAGCCCCGACCCCTACGGCAAGCAGATCGACGGCATGGGCGCGGCCACCTCCAGCACCAGCAAGACCGTCATCGTCGCCAAAAGCGCGCGCCCCGGCCATGACGTGGATTACCTCTTCGGCCAGGTCTCCATCGACCAGCCCTTCGTGGACTGGAGCGGCAACTGCGGCAACCTGTCTGCCGCGGTCGGTCCCTTTGCCATCACCAACGGCCTGGTCGACGCCGCCCGCATCCCGCAGGACGGCATTGCCATCGTGCGCATCTGGCAGGCCAACATCCAGAAGACCATCGTCGCGCACGTGCCCATTACCGGCGGCGCGGTGCAGGAGACCGGCGACTTCGAACTGGACGGCGTGACCTTTCCGGCCGCCGAGGTGCGCCTGGAATTCATGGACCCGGCCGAGGAAGGCGACGGCGGCTCCATGTTCCCCACGGGCAACCTGGTGGACAACCTGGAAGTCCCGGGCGTGGGCACGTTCAAGGCCACGATGATCAACTCCGGCATTCCCACGATCTTTCTGGAAGCCGACGCGCTGGGCTACAGCGGCACGGAACTGCAGGACGCCATCAACGGCGATGCCGCCGCGCTGGCGCGCTTCGAGACCATCCGCGCGCACGGCGCCGTGCGCATGGGACTCATCAAGGACATCGCCGAGGCGGCCGGCCGCCAGCACACGCCCAAGGTGGCCTTTGTTGCCTCCCCGAAGGAATACGTGTCCTCCAGCGGCAAGAAAATCGGCTCGGGCGACATCGACGTGCTGGTGCGCGCCCTGTCGATGGGCAAGCTGCACCACGCCATGATGGGCACGGCGTCCGTGGCCATCGCCACCGCAGCGGCGGTGCCTGGCACGCTGGTGAACCTGGCGGCGGGCGGCGGCGAGCGCGACAACGTCTGCTTCGGCCACCCGTCGGGCACGCTGCGTGTCGGCGCGCAGGCGCAGCTGGTGGATGGCGAATGGAAAGTGACCAAGGCCATCATGAGCCGCAGCGCGCGGGTGCTGATGGAAGGCCGGGTGCACGTGCCGCGCGAGGGCTGAAAGCCGGCTGAAACCGCCGCGACGATATTGCTCGGGTTCTGGCGCGGCCCCCTAAAGTCGCCGCCTGCATCTGCCGTTAGCGGGTTGCGGCCGGGGGTTTCCTGGCCGACTTGCAACCCGCCGGCCTTCCCCGCCGGCGTATCCAGTACACGAGCATGAAGATAACGTCGCTGCGCAACCGCATTTTGCTTATTACCTGCTTTACGGTGGTGGGAGCCCTCACGCTCTCCGGCCTCATCACCTACCAGATCGTGCGCGACAACATGATGTCCACCATCGCCGCCACGTTGGACGCCGTGGCCTCGGGCAACGCCAGCGCCATCGAGCGCTGGTCGGCCGACAAAGCGCAGGCGGTGGACGCCACCGCGAAAGTGGTCGAAAAGGGCGATCCCCGCGGCCTGACCCAGCTCATGGGCCAGACCAATGGCTTTCCCATCACCACCATCGGCTGGTCGGACAAGACCTTCTTTTCCACCACCAAGACCGCGGCGGATTACGATCCGACGGCCCGCCCCTGGTACAAAAGCGCCGTCGCCGCCGGCAAGCTGACGGTCACCAAGCCTTACGGCGATTCCACCACCGGCGTGCTGTACGTCGCATTCACCGCGCCGATGATCCGCAACGGCCAGACGGCGGGCGTGCTGAGCGGCGCCGTGCCGCTCGATGGCGTGAAGGACATCATCAAGGCCATCCACCCCACGCCGTCCAGCAGCGCCTTCGTGGTGGCGACCGACGGCCAGGTGATTTCGCACCTGAACGACAAGCTGGCGCTCAAGCCGTCGACCGACATTTCCCCGGCGTTGACGGCCGATGTCGTGGCATCCCTGGCCCGCGACGGCGCCGCCCCCGCCGACATCATGCTGGACGGCGCGCAAAAGCTGCTCAAGGCGCGCCGCGTTCCCGGCACCGACTGGTATCTGGTCGTGGCGCTGGACAAGGCCGAAGCCACGGTCGGCCTGACGCAGGTGCTGCACGCAACGCTGATCTCGCTGGTCGTCCTGACGCTGATCGCCGTAACCATCGCCAGCGTGATCACGTCGCGGGCGTTCAAGCGCCTGTCCGCGGTGCGCGACGCCATGGACACCATCGGCTCGGGCGACGGCGACATGACGCACCGCCTGGCCGTGGTCGGCCACGACGAAGTCGCGCAGATCTCCGCCTCGTTTAACGCGTTCGTGGAGAAGATCACCCACGTCATGCGCGAAGTGCGCAGCGGCGTGCATTCGATGAGCGCCGCCACGCGCGAGATCGACATGGGCAACCGTGATCTGTCGCAGCGCACCGAAACGTCGGCCGCCTCGCTTGAGGAAACCTCTTCGGCCCTGACCGAACTGGCCTCCAGCGTGCGCCAGACCGAGGAAACCGCCGAGCACGCGACGCGCCTGGCCGACGAAGCCAGCGCTGCCGCCGCCCGCGGCGGCCAGGTGGTCAACGACGCGGTCAGCACGATGGACGAGATCTCGAAGTCGTCGCAGCGCATTACCGAGATCATCCGCGTGATCGACGGCATCGCGTTCCAGACCAACATCCTGGCGCTGAACGCGGCGGTCGAAGCCGCCCGCGCGGGCGAGCAAGGCCGCGGCTTTGCGGTGGTGGCCGGTGAAGTGCGCACGCTGGCGCAGCGCAGCGCCGCGTCTGCGCAGGAGATCAAGACGCTGATCGAGGCGTCCGTCCAGAACGTCAAGAGCGGCACGCAACGCGTGCAGGCCGCGGGTTCGACCATGACCGAGATCGTTGACGGCATCAACCGTGTGCAGCGGATGGTGAGCGAGATCCACGGCGCAATGGCCGAACAGAGCACGGGGCTGGGTCAGATCGACCGCTCGGTCGCCGACATGGACCAGGCCACGCAGCAAAATGCCGCGCTGGTCGAACAGTCCACGGCGGCGTCCGGCATGCTGAGCGACCAGGCGCGCGTGCTGGCCGATGCGGTGGCGCGGTTCAAGCTGCGCGAGGAAGAAGCGGCGGGTTCTGCCAGGCTGATCGCGCTGCCCGCCTGATCGCGGACGTGCCTGGCGGGATCCGGGGCGGGGTTTACTTCGCCGCGGCCCCCGCCGCGGGAGCGCCCGCCGCGGGATCGCCCGCCGCTGCCCCCACCTGCTTGAGCACGGCAACGGCCGTCGCAACGACCTGCCCGTCCGTGCTCAGCTCTCCTTGCATGAACACCAGCGAGGACGTCGCCCGCGCCACGCGGCCGCGCACTTCCAGAAACTGGCCTTCGCGCGCCGCCGCCAGAAAATGCGTGTCCAGCTGCACGGTCACGCAGGCGCGCCGGCCCAGCGCTTCCCACGCGATCGCGCTGATGCCGTGATCCAGCAACGCCGTCAGCAATCCGCCATGCACCACGCCAGCCGGATTCAGATGATCGGCGGTGGCCAAGAGGCCGTACGCCCAGCCCTCGTCCTCCTTGCGCACCCACAACGGGCCGATCAGGCCCGCAAAGCCCGCAAGCCCTCTTTTGCGCCACCCTTGCGGCACGGGCGGTTCGACATCCGGTTGCGTGGTCATGCGCTCAGCTCCTGGCGGCCATCAGTTGCGACAACGCGCGCGACTCGTCCTGCAGCGCGCGCGCCAGCGATTCGACGCGCGCCGCGTCAAGCTGTTCGGCCAATCCCGCGGCCACCAGCGCATGCGTCAGGCGCTGATGGCTGTCGAAGACGGGCACCGCGATCACGACGACGCCGTTGATGTAGTTGTTGCGGTCCACGCTGTAGCCTTGGCGGCGCACCGCGTCCACGTCGGCTTTCCAGGCCGAAAACTCGGGCGCCTGATCCCAGCGCAAGGCCTTGAAGCGCCGCTCCAGTTCCTTTTCCGACAAATCCGCAAAGGCCGCGACGAGCCGGCCGGTTGCGCTGATCAACGCGGGAAAGCGGCTGCCCACGTCCACGTGCAGCCGGAACGGCGCATTGGACCGCGACAACGCCAGCACGACCATGTGATCGCTGCCCGACACCTCGACGCCGATCGCGGTGACGCTGGCCGCGTTGGCGATCCGGTCCAGCACGGGTTGGGCCAGCGCGGGAAACGGATTGCTCTCGATCACGCTGCGCGCCAGCGTCAGCATGCCCACGCCCAGGCTGTAGCGCTTGGCGCCGGGATCGACCTTGACCAAGCCTTCTTCCACCAGGACGCGAAGAATGTGCAGGCAGGTGCTGGTCACCATGCCCAATTCCTGCGAGATGGCCTTGAGCGTCATGGGCTCGCCGCCCCGCCCGAGCAGGCGCAGGATTGCGATCGATCGCGTCACGGCCGGCACGGGCCGCACGCGCGGGCCGGCGGCGGCGGGGTCCGGGGTACTGGTTTCACTCATCGGTTTCTCCGTTTTTATTGCGGCAAGCATACCGTGCGGCGACCACGTCGCGGGTCCGCCCCAACGCATTTTAATTGTACATATACAATTCATAAACGCCATTGACAATTTATTTGGCGGCGCGCATAGTGAGTTCCACAGGTTGCCGACCCACACAGGTACGACGAAATGACCAAGCTGACCGAGACCCTTTCCTATGCGGACGCCCAGGCGCTTTGCGCCCCCGACAAGCTCTGGGAGCTTTTCGACGGCAACCGCGAACACATGAACATCGCGCACGAATGCATCGATCGGCACGTGGATAAGACCGAGCCGGCGATCATCCTGGTGCGCGCGGCGGGCGGGGACGAGACCTACACGTTCCGCCAGATCGCCGAGCAATCCTCGCGCTTTGCGCACTACCTGGCCGAACAGGGCATCCGCCCGGGCGACCGCGTGGCCGTCATGCTGGAACCGTCGCTGCCGTTCTACGTGGCCATGTTCGGCGCCATGAAGATGGGCGCGATCGCCGTGCCGCTGTTCACGCTGTTCGGCCCCGACGGCATCCGGCTGCGCGTGCAGGACTGCCAGCCGCGCATGCTGGTGACCAATGCCGAGAAGGCGCCGCTGGCCGCGGGCGGCGAGGACATGCGTGTCGTCATCGCCGACGAGGCGTTTCTCGGCACGCTGGCCGCCTACCCTTCGCACTACGAATGCCGCACGCGCGCCGACGATCTGGCCATCTTCCAGTACACGTCCGGCACGACCCGCGAGCTGCCCGACGCCGTCAAGCACACCCACCGCGCCCTGGTCACGCTGATGCTGGCCGCGCTGTACGGCACCGGCATCCGCCCCGGCGACCGCTACATGTGCCCGTCCTCGCCCGCCTGGGGGCATGGGCTGTGGCACGGCACGCTGGCGCCGCTGGCCTTGGGCGTCACCATCGGCGCGTATGCCGGCAAGTTCAACGCCGAGCGCCTGCTGCAGGCCTTGCAGGAACACCGCTTCAACAACATATCGGCTGCCGCCACCCACTACCGGATGATGCGCAACAGCGGCGCGGCCGGGCGCTACCGCTATCACCTGGACAAGGTGTCCTTCACCGGCGAACCCATCGACAGCGAGACCGCCGCCTTCGTGGAAGCGACTTTCGGCCGGCCGGTCTGCAGCATGTACGGCACGACGGAGATCGGGGTGTGCCTGGTCAATTACCCCGGCGCGCCGGACTTCACCGTCAAGGCCGGCTCGCTGGGCAAGCCCGTGCCGGGATTGCGCGTCGAGGTCCAGGACGCCAACGGCCAGCCCTGCGCGCCCGGCGAAACCGGCGAACTCAAGCTCTGGCGCCGCGACGCATGGGTCGCCACCAAGGACCTGGGCCGCGTGGACGAAGACGGCTACTTCTGGCACGGCGGCCGCGCCGACGACGTCATCATCTCGGCCGGCTGGACCATGAGCGCCGTCGAGATCGAAGACGCCATCCTCAAGCACCGCGACGTGGCCGAGGCCGCCGCCATCGGCGTGCCCGACCCGCTGCGCGGCCAGGTCGTCAAGGCCTTCGTGGTGTCGGCGCGCCAGGGCGACGACACCTTCGTGGAAGAAATCCAGGACGCCGTGCGCAGCCGCCTCGCGCAGCACGAGTATCCGCGCCAGGTGGTGTTCGTGGCCGAACTGCCCAAGACGCCCGCCGGAAAGATCCATCGCAGGAAATTGCGGGAGCAAGAGCTTGCGACCGCCCACACCACGCCCGCCGGGGCCGCCCACGCCTAGGGCAGTCCGGCACAGGCCATCTTCAAAACCAGGAGACATCATGCTGACCCAGACCAAGACCGAACGCAGCTTTCCCAAGATCACCGAACGCGGGCTGGACGAGCTGCGCGAACGCATCGGCGTGAAGATCGGCGCCACCGCCGAACCGTGGTGCTACGAGGCCACGCGCGACAACATCCGCCACTACGCCCACGGCATCGGCGATGACAACCCCCTGTGGACGGACCCGGAATACGCGGCCAAGACCCAGCACGGCGGCATCATCGCGCTGCCCAGCTTCCTTTTTGCCACCAGCCGCATCGTGTCGGGCTACGTGGGCGGGCTGCCGGGCGTGCACGCCATGTGGTCGGGCGCGGACTGGACCTGGCACAAGACCGTCAAGCGCAACGACACCATCTCCACCGAAGCGCACCTGAAGAACCTGATCGAACACCAGACGCGCTTTGCCGGCCGCGCCGTGCAGCAGATCTATCACGTGGACTTCTTCAACCAGGACGGCGACAAGGTCGCCGAGGCCGACAGCTGGTGCTTTCGCACCGAACGCGACCACGCGCGCGAACAGGGCAGCAAGTACGCGGAAGTCCGCGCACGCGAGCCGCGCCGCTACAGCCCCGAGGAAATCAAGGAAGCCTACAAGCTCTACGCCCAGGAAGAAGTCCGCGGCGCCACGCCGCGCTACTGGGAAGACGTGAAGGAAGGCGAGGAACTGCCCGTGATGTTCAAGGGCCCGATGACGGTGACCGGCTTCATCGCCTTCGCGCAGGGCTGGGGCGGCCTGTACATCCGCGCCAACAAGCTGGCGTGGCAGCTCATCGACGCGCATCCGGGCGTGGGGATCACCAACCGCTTCGGCATTCCCGACGTGCCCGAGCGCGTCCACTGGGAAGAAGACTTTGCGCTGGAAGTCGGCGCGCCCGGCGCCTACGACTACGGTCCCGAGCGCAACTCGTGGCTGACCCATCACCTCACCAACTGGATGGGCGACGCGGGGTTCCTGCGCAAGTCCACGTGCAAGATCCGCCGCCACAATCCCGAGGGCGACATGCTGTTCTTCAAGGGCAAGGTCGTGCGCAAGTATGTGGAAGACGGCCGGCACCTGGTGGAAATCGAACAGGAAGCGCGCAACCAGGACGACGAGCTGTCCGTACTGGGCTCCGGTGTGGTCGAATTGCCTACCCGCGCCTGACCGGCGGCAACCCCCAGACGAGGTGGGCGATGTCTGATTCATCGGAACAAGCTGCACCCAACCCCGCGCCGCGCGCGCGGGGCGCGCTGGACGGCCTGCGCGTCATCGACCTGTCGCGCGTCCTGGCCGGTCCGCTGTGCTCGCAAATGCTGGCGGACCAGGGCGCAGACGTCATCAAGATCGAGCCGCCCGGCGGCGACGAGACCCGCAGCCTGGGGCCGCCGGTCAACGAAGCGGGCGACGCGGCCTACTTCACCGCCGTCAATCGCGGCAAACGGGCCATCGGGCTGGACCTGTCCCGGCCCGCCGGCCGCGACGTGCTTTTTGCGCTGCTGGCCGATGCCGATGTCCTGATCGAAAACTTCATCCCCGGCACGATGGCCAAATGGGGGCTGGACTTTGAGGCGGACCTCAAACCCCGCTTTCCCCAGCTGATCTACTGCGCCATCACGGGCTTTGGCGACGACGGCCCGCTGGGCGGCCTGCCCGGCTACGACGCGGTGCTGCAGGCCATGTGCGGCCTGATGAGCATCAACGGCGAACCGGCCAGCGGCCCGACCCGCATCGGCGTACCCATCGTCGACCACCTGACCAGCTACACCGCGCAGTCCGGCATCCTGCTGGCGCTCTACCACCGGGCGCGCACCGGCCTGGGCCAGCGGGTCGAGGTCACGCTGTTCGACACCGCGCTCAGCCTGCTGGTGCCGCACGCCGCCAACTGGATGCACACGCAGCAAACGCCCGGCCTCTTGGGCAGCGCGCATCCCAACATCGCGCCGTATGACCGCTATGCCTGCCGCGATGGCGAGATCTTCCTGGGCGTGGTGAACGACCGCCAATTCCGCCGCTTCTGCGACTACGCCGGCCTGACGGCATTGCCCGACGACCCGCGCTTTTCCACCAACCGGTCGCGGCTGGCGCACCGCGATGCATTGCGCGACGCCATCGAGCACGCGCTGGCGACGCGTTCACGGGACGAACTGTGCGCCGAGCTGATGCAGCTGGGCGTACCGGCGGGCCCGGTCAACAGCGTGCCCGAAGCCTTTGCGCAGGCGCACACCGCGCATCGCGGCATGCGCGTGGATCGCGATGGCTATCACGGCATCGGTCCGGCAGTCCGGCTGTCGCAGGCGCCCGCGCGCGTCAAGCGCCCGCCGCCCGCCTATGCGCAACACACCGTCGAGGTCCTGCGGGAGGCCGGCTTCGACGACTCACAAATCGCGGCGTTGCAGGAACAGGGCATCCTGCCGCGATGGCCGCCTCCCAAGCCCTAGCCGCACCCGCATGCAGCACACCATAAAAAGCGAGGAGACCACCATGAAGACCATACGCCTCATCGCCGCGCTCGCGGCGCCGCTGCTGTTCGCGCAACCTGCCTGGGCCGCCGACAGCTATCCCTCCAAACCCGTCAAGATCATCGTTCCCTACCAGGCCGGCCAAGGCACCGACGTCGCCGCCCGCTACCTGGCCGAATACCTGGCCCGTGACCTGGGCCAACCGTTCATCGTGGAAAACCGCCCGGGCGCTGGCGGCAACATCGGCGCCTCCGAGGTCGCGCGCGCCGCCCCCGACGGCTACACGCTGCTGATGGGCACCAACGGCACGCACGTGCTGAACCAGTACATGTACGCGTCCACCAACTTCGACCCGGAGAAAGACTTCACGCCGGTCATGCTGGTCAGCTCGTTTCCCATGGTGCTGCTGACCACGCCGTCCTCGCCCTACGCCAGCCTGGCCGACCTGCGCAACGCGTCCAAGGCCAAGCCCGACAGCGTCAACGTGGGCATGCCCAGCACCACCGCGCGCCTCGTCTACGAACTGCTCAAACAGCAGGGCGTCAACAGCATCCGGGGCATTCCCTACAAGGGTTCGGCCACCGCCACCACCGACCTGATGGGCGGTCAGGTGCAGCTCGGCATCGACACCGTCAGCGCCGCGCGCTCGTTCATCACCAGCGGCAAGTTGCGTCCGCTGGCGGTGACCTCGTTGAAGGAGTCGGCCCTGCTGCCCGGCGTGCCTTCCGTGGCGGCGCAGGGGCTGGACGGCTTCCAGGTGATCGCCTGGAACGGCCTGTATGCGCCCAAGGGCACGCCGCCCGCGGCCGTGAAGCGGCTGAACGACGACCTGACCAAGATCCTCGCGCGTCCGGAGGTCCGGCAGAAGCTGCTGGACCTGGGCCACGAACCCGGCGGCGGCACGCCCGACGAACTGGCCGCCTTCGCCCGCAGCGAACGGCTGAAGTGGCAGCCGCTGATCGTGCAGGCGGGCCTGAAGGCGGAATGATGCGCTGACGGCCGGCGGCGGGCGGCCCTGTCCGGACTGCGTTACGGCTGGACGGCGGCAAGCCGCTTGCTGCTTGCCGCGACGGCGGCCATGGCCAGCCCGCACAGCACGGCGGCCAGAACAAACGTCGCGCGCAGCCCGGCCGCCAGCGCGGCGGGTGGCGCATCGGCCAATGACGCGGCCCCGGCGCCCGCGGCAAACACCGCGCCCATTGCCGAGGCGCCCGTGATCAGGCCCAGGTTGCGCGACAGGTTCAGCATGCCCGACACGGCGCCGCGTTCGCTGCCGCCTGCGGCCGCCATCACCGCCGTGTTGTTGGCTGCCTGGAACAGTGCATACCCCGCCGTCATCGTGGCAAGCGCCGCGACGTAACCCGTCACGCCGAACGCCTGCGCGGCGGCCGGCAGCGCGGCGCAGGCGCCGCCCACCGCGCCCAGCGAAAGCAACGTCATCGGCCGGCTGCCGAAACGATCCACGCAGCGGCCCGCCGGCACGCCGGCCAGCGCCGCCACGAGCGGACCGCAGGACATCGCCAGCCCGACCTGCACGGCGCTCAACCCCAATGCTCCCGACAGATAGAACGGCCCCACCACCAAGGTCGCCATCATCACCGTGGCGACCAGCGCATTGGCCGCAAAGCCGCCCGCCAGCAAAGGGTTGCCGATCATGGCCGGCCGCACCAGCGGCTGCGCCGTTCGCGCCTGCGCCCACATGAACAGGCCTGCGCCGCCCGCCGCCGCAGCCAGCAGAATGACATTGAGCCCCCCAAAACGGCCACGCCCGAGCGTCATGGACAGCGCATAGGCGGCCAGTGTCAGCGCCAGCAGCACGCTGCCCGGCCAGTCGAAGCGAACCGGTTGATGCGCGGCACGCTGCGCATCGCGAGGCAGGTGCCGCCAGGCCAGCCAGAACGCCAGCAGCCCCAGCGGCAGATTCACCAGGAAGATCGCCCGCCACCCCGCCCCGGCGATCAGGGCGCCGCCCAGCGTCGGCCCGAGCGCGGTGCCGGCCGCCGACATCGTGCCCAGCAGACCCATGGCGCTGCCGGCCCGCCCCTTGGGCGCCGCCTCGCCGGCAAAGGCCATGGCAAGCGTCATCAACACGGCCGCGGCCATGCCCTGCGCGGCGCGCGCGGCCACCAGCGTCCACAAACCGGGCGCCACCCCGCAAAGCACCGACGCGGCGGTAAACCACGCCAGCCCGGCCAGCATCAGACGGCGGCGGCCGATCAGGTCGCCCAGCCGCCCGGCGCTGACCACCGCAATCGTGATGGCCAGCAGGTAAGCCAGCACGACCCACTGCACCGACTGGAAGGGCGCGCCGAATGCCAGCGTGAATGCCGGCAGGCCGACGTTGGCGATGCTGGTGCCCAGCGAAGACAGCAGCATCGCCAGTGAAAGGCAGCACAGTAGCGCCAGACGGGGCTGGGAGGGCGAGGGATCGGAAATCGGCATGATGGCGTCCTGAATGGAAGAGACAGGACACCAGCGTAGGCCGCAATATCACCTGGCGGAAGGCGCAGCATTTGCAGCTAATACCTGCACGCGGCGCCATGCCAAATGTCAGCGCGCCGGCCGCCGGCGTGCTACGTTTGCCGCATGTCCACGCCCGATCTGAATCTTCTCATCACCCTGGACGCGCTGCTCGCGGAAGGCAGCGTGGCCGGCGCCGCCCGCCGGTTGCGCCTGAGTCCCTCCGCCATGAGCCGCGCGCTGGCGCGGCTGCGCGACGTCACGGGCGATCCGCTGCTGGTGCGCGCCGGGCGCGGATTGGTGCCCACGCCCCGTGCGCTGGCGCTGCGCGAGCAGGTCGGCGGGCTCGTCCGGGACGCGCAGGCGGTGCTGCGCCCCACCGAAACGCTGGATCCCGCGGCCCTTGTGCGCACCTTCACCCTGCGCGTCACCGACGGCTTCGTGGAGAACTTCGGCGCGCGCCTCCTGGCCCGCATCGACACGCAAGCGCCGGGCGTGCGGCTGCGCTTCCTGCAGAAGTTGGACAAGGACAGCGCGCCGCTGCGCGACGGCGCCGTGGACCTGGAGACCGGCGTGGTGGGCCAGTCAGCCAGTCCCGAGCTGCGCACGCGCGCGCTTTTCCAGGATCGTTTTATCGGGGTCATGCGCGCGGGCCATCCGCTGGCCCGCGGCAACGTCACGCTGACGCGCTACGTGAACGCCCGCCACATTCTGGTGTCGCGCCGCGGGCGCGAATCCGGCCCGATCGACGAGGCGCTTTCGCAGGCTGGCCGCGCGCGGCATGTCGCCACGATTGCCAGCGGTTTTTCCACAGCGCTTGCGCTAGTGCGCGACACCAACCTGATCGCCACGGTGCCGGACAGGCACACTGCCGCGCTACGCGCGGACATGCGCAGCTTTGCGCTGCCCTTCTCGATGACGCCCTTCACGGTGTCGATGCTGTGGCATCCCAGAATGGACGGCGATGCCGCCCATCGCTGGCTGCGCGGCTGCGTGCTGCAGGCCTGCGGGGGAGACGGGGCCGCCTAGGTGAAGCCGTCTAGGTGGGGCCGCCAAGGTGGGGCCGCCCCCGTGAAACGGCCTCAGGCGTATTTCGCTGGCCGCTACGGCTTCGGTGCGCTGGCCACCAGCGCGTCGAACTGCTTGTCCAGTTCCGCCAGCGAATCGCGGATGTGCGCGCGGCGCGCCTTGATCCACTTGTCCTGCGAGGCCAGCTGCTCGCGCGCCTCCTGGATCATGCGGTCCATCTCCTTGGGCTGCGGGCCGCCGCTGGTGGCGCGGTTCTTCACGATGGCCACGGGATCCAGCGTCGCGCGGAACTCGGCTTCGCTCATCGGCAGGTCCGTGCCGTACTTGGAATCCTTCATGGCGTCCGCATAGATGCGGCGCGCCTGTTCGTACGGAAAATCCAACGGCTTGATGTTGTTGGCCTTGGCGTACGACACCACCTCGGACGCAAAATGATGGCCCGCGCGGAATGGCAGCTTGTATTTGTGCATCAGCACGTCCGCCAGTTCCTGCGAGGCCGTCCAGTCGCTGTTCAGCTCTTCCAGCGCGCGGTCCGGGCTGATGACCATCGCCTTGAGCACGCGGTCCCAGCGCTTGAGCGCAGAGATCGCGCTGTCGACCATCGCGGAATTCTGCTTCACGTCCTTGGGATCGCTCATGCCCGGCGTGATGTTGTGCGTCTGCAGCACGGGTCCCATCGCCAGGGTCACCGCGGTGGAGGCGTCGCTGCGCGTGTCGTTGAGCAGGCCCGGATTGCGCTTTTGCGGCATGGCGCTGGACACGTAGGTATTGCCGCCGCCTTCCTGCAGCAGGATCCACGGACGCGACTGCGCATACTGCGTCATCACGTCTTCGACGAAATTGCCGGTACGCAGCGCGATGCTGGTGACGATGGACGCGACCTCGACCGGCTGGTCCATGGACGAGATCTGCGAGGCGTCGTAGGCGTTGTCGACCAGCGCCTCGAAGCCCAGGTATTGCGCCATGCGCTTGCGGTCCAGCGGCCAGCTCGTGCCGTTCAGCACGGTTGTGCCCATGGGCGAGCGGTCGATGCGCACGTAGGCCTCGCGGATGCGCTGCGCATCGCGCGCCAGGCCTGCCGCCTGACCCAGCAGGTAATGTCCGTAACTGTTGGGCTGCGCGGCCACGCCATTGGTGTAGTTGGGAACGATGGTGCCCGCATGCTTGGCGGCCAGCTCCACCAGCGTGGTCGACGTGGCGTTCAACTGGTCGGCCAGTTCCAGCAGCTTGTCGCGCAGAATCGCGCTGCGATAGGTGGCGTGCATGTCCTGGCTGGAACGGCCCGCGTGCAGCAGGGTCACATCCTCGCCAGCGGCCTTGATCAGCAGGGGCTCGAAGGTGATGACCGTGGCCGGCCGCTTGGCGCCGGGCTGATTGCCGTCGCTAATGACCTTGGCCACGCCGGCGGCGATTCGCGGCGCCATGGACTTGTCGAGCAGGCCCTCGTCGGTGTTGATCACCGCCGTGGCCTTGTTGATTTCTCCCAACCAGAAGAAGGGATCGCGGGGTGGGGATTGCTGCGCGGCGGCGGCGTTCGCGACCAGCGATAGCAACAGGGCGGCGCCCAGGGTCGGAAGCATCTGTCTCATGGCGTTCTCGTTATAGGGGTGGCCAAACAGTGTATCGAAGCGCGATGCCGCCGGACACCCGGTATTGCACCGAGGCGCGGGCGCCTGACACCTTGCCGGGCGAAGACGGGCCCCGCACGAAAAAAGGCCGGCCTCCAAGAGGCCGGCCTTCGCATCCGATCAGAATCGAATCGCCTTAGAAGCGCCAGCTCACGTTGACCGTGCCGGTGTTCTGGCGGTTGCCGTCGCCGAACTGGCCCGAGTACGCCAGACCCAGCGTCGCGTTCTTGCTCATCGCCAGATCCACGCCCACTTCCATGACCGCCGCGTCACGCGCCAGCGGGTTGCCCGCGACGGTGAACGGCTGGCTGCCGTCGAACGACATCGTGGCTTCCGGATTGAGGTCGCCGTAAGCATGGCGCCAGCCCAGCATGCCGCGCAGGCGGCCCGCGTTGTCCTTCACGTCGAACGTCGTCTGTGCGCGCAGGCCCAGCGTGGTGGTGCCCACGTTGTTCGTGCTGCGCTTGCCGCTCAGCGCGGCGTCACCGCCCGACTCCGAGAAGCCGCGGGTGCGCAGGTCGCTGAAGTCCGCGCCAAAGAACGGCTCGAGCGTGACGCGGTCGTTCAGCGGGATGGCGTAGCCCACGTCGGTGAAGACCTGGCCGGTGCTGGCGCTGTAGTCGGCCTTCAGCTCCTGATACTGGCCCGCCGCGTTGATGTTGCGCTTGCTGTCGATGTCGTGCCACGTGTAGGCCACGCCAGCCGTGAAGTTGATCTTGCCCGAGCCGGCTTCGAACGACTTGCCGCCGTACAGGATCGCGCTGTAGCTGTTCACGTCGGACTTGGCCGAGCGGTCGTCCACCGTGATGCGGCTATCGGTGTAACCGAACGCGCCACCCAGACGCCAGCCGTTGCCCACGCCATGATCGCCACCGACAAAGATGCCGACGTCGCGTTCACGGGACTTGGCGACGTCGCCGTTGCCGTCCATCGTGCGCCAGTTGCCGAAGGCCTGCGCCCACAGCGGCTGCGCATTCGAGCGCGGCAGCATGGAGGCGTCTCCACGGCCGACCTGCGCCGTGGGGGGACCGGCCACGAAACCGGCATTCATGTTGGCGCGCAGCTGTGCCGTGGGCAGGCTGGCGACGTTGTTGCTGACGTTCTGCATCGCCGACACGCTGCTGCCGAACGATTCGCCGGACAGGTCGGCAAACACGCCGGCCGGGGCGCCGTTGGGCAGGTTCAGGACCCGCGTGTACAGCGAGCTGGTCGTGGGCAGGCTTTGCAACGCGTTCGCGGCCGCACGCTGGTTGCCGGTCACGGCCAGGTCGGCGAATTCGATCGGGCGGGTGCCGCCGTTGCCGATGGGCGTGGGGGCCGGTTGGGTCGGCGTGGGAGCCGGCTCGGTCGGCGTGGGGGCCGGTTCGGTCGGCGTGGGGGCCGGTTCGGTCGGCGTGGGAGTCGGCTCGGTCGGCTTGGGATCCGGGTCGGTCGGCACTTGCTTCTTGTCGAGCGTCAGCACGACCTGGTTGCCTTGATGGCTGAGCGACGGTTGCAGGAAGGCCATGTCGCTGGTCGCGCTGTCGAAGTGGCCGTTCAGGGTGTTGGCCGACAGGATGGTGTAGGCCGTCGATTCGGCGTACGTGCCGCCCGAACCCACGTGCACCACGGAGCCCGCCAGATTGGCCGTGCCGGTGACCTTGACGCGATCGCTCTTGCCCTCGGCGGTGGCGTCGACGCGATAGGTCGAGCCCGGCTTGAAGGTCAGGTCGCCATTCACCGTGATGGTGCCGATCGGCGACGGCGGGGTGACGACAACCGGCGACATCGACATCATGAAGATGTGGTTCGACTGCGCCGCGGCGTTGGGCGACAGGGTCGAACCCGACTCCAAGGTCGTCGGGCCGACTTCGCCGGAACCCGCCAGCGTGCCCTTCACGTTCACCAGGCCCTTCATGGTGTTGCCGTTCAGCGTCAGCGTCGCGGCCGGCGCGACGTTGATCTGGCCGACGCTGATCTTGGAGGTTGCCCCGAAGTCGCCATTGATGTTCATGATGGCGTCGGGGCCTACGACGCCACCCGTAATGGTGCCGCCGGTGATGTCCAGGGTGGACGTGCCAAGCATCACGTCGCCGGCGATCGTGCCGCCGTTGACGATCGTCATCGGCGCGCTGGCGCCGGCGACGTCAAGGGCAATGCCATCCATCTTGGGATTGATGACGCCGTTGTTGAGGATGCCGCCGGTGACCGTGCCGTCCGAGACAACGATGCCCGCGTCGATGCTTCCGTTGTTGATGATCTTGCCCAGCACTGTGCTCGAGGTGATCACTTCGATACCGACGCCCGAACTGTACTCGCCCGAAATCCGATATTCGTTGATGATGTCGCCCTTGACCATGGCGCCGGCCGAGATGCTGATACCGGCGCGATTGCTGGTCAGTTGCCGGGCGGCCTGGTTGATGATCGAGCCATTGACGGTCGATCCCTGCACCTTGATGCCGCCATTGGGGCTGAAGCGCATCGGCCACATCAAGCCATCGTTCACGACGTCGCCGTCCACGATCGTGCCGCCGACCAGGCTGATCGAGGTGTAATCCCCAACGTTGACAACGGTGGGCACACTACCCGCATGGAGGATGTAGTCGGTGGGCTGTGCAAGCGCCGACGGGGCGGAAAACGGCAGGCTCAGGCTAAGCAAAGCGGCGAGGCGAGTAAGCGGAAAGCGGCGAGACATTTTGTAGTGACCATGTAAATTTCGTGTCTGAAATGTACCGATCATTGCAAAACGGAATCTGAGCGAATCTGAGCAACTTGTAATAGCTGCAGCCGTTTCTCGTGGAATAGCCGCAAATAGGCCCAAAAGACGGCGCTTTTCCCCCGTTTGAACCGTCGGCGGCCCGCGAAGGATGGCGCGGAATGGATGCATTTACGCAACAATTGCCGCGCACGTCGCAATATTCGCGGCAGTGCCGGCTTCAGCCGGCTCGCAGGTGAGGCAACGTAATGCAAAAGCGCACCGGCTCGACGCCCCCGGCCGCTTCCAGTGCCACCGAACCGCCCAGCCGCGCTGCGATGGAACTGACCAGATACAGCCCCAGTCCCGCCCCCGGATGCCGGGTGGCATTCTGCCCCCGATAGTATTTCTGAAACAGCCGTTCTTGCTCTCCGGCCGGAATGGCGCTGCCGGGATTGGAAACCGCAATGCGCAGCTGGTCCCCGTCCTCGCGCACCGACACGCTGACCGTCCCGCCCTCGGCGCAATGCCGGTCGGCATTGGCCAGCAGGTTGCGCAGCGCGATCCGCAGCAGGCCCGCGTCGCAGTCAAGCGTCCGGGTCTGCGTTTCGTAGGCGCACTGCACCCTGCCCGGCGGATACTCGCTTGCCAGATCCTGCAGCAGCGCGGGCAGGTCGCACCGGGTCAGGCGCAGTTCGGCGCGCGGCTCGCGCATGCGGTCATCGGTCAGGTATTCGTCCACCAGCGCCAACAGGCGCATGGCCGCATCGCGGATGTTGGCGCAGCGCGCCAGGCTTTTTTCCAGCGGCGCGGCAAGGTTGCGGCCCAATTGCTGGGCCGACGTCGTGATGATCGCCAGCGGGGTGCGGAACTCGTGCGACACCATCGCCACGAATTCGCGCTGCTCGGTGAACATCTGCCGTTCCTTTTCCAGCGAGGTGCGCAGTTCGCCTTCCAGCGCGACCCGGCGTTCGATCTCGCTCTGCATTTCTGTTGTGCGCAGGGCCACTTCGCGTTCCAGCCAATGGCTGTGCTGGCGCGCCAGATCGGCCGCCAGGTTGGCCTGCTGCAATTCCCGGACGCGGCGCCGGCGCTCGTAGCGTCCCACGATGAACAGGCTGAGCAGCAGCATGTGCAGCATCGTGCCCAACGTGGACACGTACTCGGTGAAGGCGTTGACCGGGAACACTCCCAGGTTGCGCAGGAACGCGATCAGCACGCCCACGTAGAACACGCCAAACGCCAGCGCGAAAAAGCGCGCCGGCCGCCAGCCCCGCTTGAGCAGGTACGCGCCCAGAATGATGAACGCGATGATGACCAGCAGCCCCAGCGTCTGGATCGGCAGCATGCCGGCGCCATAATGCCCCGTCACGATCAGCGCCGAGCACACGGCGGCAATGCCCCAGAACAGCCAGTAAAGGCCGCGCACGGCGCGCGGATACAGCGCTTCCAGATTCAACTGGCGGAACGCGACGCGCAGCGCCACCGGCAGGCTGACGGCAATGCCCACGCCCAGCAAGCGGTCGCTCCAGGCAACGGGCAGGCCCGTCAGCTGCTGCACCAACCCGAGCGACAGCACCTCGTTGAAGACGCAATTGCCGATGTAGGCCAGGAACAGGCCGCTCATGGGCGCGCGCGTCACCAGCCAGAACGCGGCGTGCGCGCAGATCAGGAGCAGGTAAAAGCCGAAGTACAGCCCGAACAGCAGGCCTTCGCGGCGCGACTGGTTGTCGAACGCCAGCCGCTGCCAGACTTCCAGCCGCGTCGCCAGCGCGTTCTTGCTTTGAAGCCGCACCAGGATGACGTAGGCGCCGGGTTGCGATGGATTGAACTGGATCACGGGGCTGCGATAGTCCACCGGCCACTTGCGCCGCGCCAGATCCTCGCCGCTGCGCCCCAGCATCGTCCAGCCGCCGGCGTGGCCCACATAGATGCGCACGTCGTCCAGCAGCGAATTGCTCAGGCGCAGCATCCAGCCGCCGTGCATGACCTTGTCCACCTGCACGGGCAGGCGCAGCCAGATCGTCGCGGGCGTGAACCCCGCGCTCAGGCTGCCCGGCAGCGCCGTCCAGCCGTCCGCGGCGGCCGCGTGCGCGACATCAAGCCCGCCATCGGGATCGATCAGCCGCTCAAGATGGCCGCTTGCATCCTGCACGCGCTCCTGGCCATCCAGGCGCAGCGGCTCGGCGCGCGCCGGCCCGGCCGCGGCCACAAGACCTGCGAAGAGGCAGGCCAGCAGCGCCAGCCACAGCGTGGCCCTGGAGTAACATTCCCGTTTCATCAATCGCAATTTACGCAGCATTCCCGTGCAACCCGGCAGATTACACCAGCCCTTCACGCTGCATTCCGCGGGCGCGCCATGCCCGACGTGATCCTGCTCGAAGACGAACCCGTGCTGCGCCAGGAGCTCGGCGAGTTCCTCGAAGAGTTGGGGTACGCGCCTTCGTGCGTGTCCAGCCTGCAGGAATTCGACCAGCGCTTCGATCCCGGCCGCCACCATCTTGCCGTCATCGACATCGGCCTGCCGGACGGTTGCGGCCTGGACCTGATCCAGCGGCTGCGCCAGCAAGGCCAGCAGGTCGGCATCGTGGTGTTCAGTGCGCGCCAGACCGGCCGCGACCGGATCTCGGGCCTTGCCATGGGCGCCGATCACTACCTGGGCAAGGGCTGCGACCTGGACGAACTGGCCGCCACACTCGCCGCGCTGGTGCGCCGCCTGGGGCTGCCCCAGCCGGGTCAGGATCAGCCGCTTCCCAGCTGGTTGCTGGAAATCGGCCCGCGCCGCCTGCACATCCCCGGCGCCGAGGCCATGCCGCTGTCGCAGCAGGACCTGACCGTGCTGCATGTCCTCATGAGCCAACCCGGCGAAAACATCAGCCGCCGCCAGATCGTCGAGGCGCTGGGTGCCGACTATCTGGAATACGACCAACGCCGGCTGGACACGCAAATGCGCCGATTGCGCCGCCGCGTCGAAGCCCTGAGCGGGCAGACGCTGCCAGTCAAGACGCTACGCAACAGCGGGTACTGCTTCTATCAGCCAGCCCAGGTCAAGGGCTGACGCGCGCCGCAGCCGCGTCCCCACTCGCGCGCACGCGCAGTCCCGACCCTTCGCGAATCAAAACGGCCGCTTCGCCGTCATCGCCAGACTGGCCAGATGGGCCGGGTCGGTCACCACCCACTGGCTGCGCTTGCCGCTGATATAGCCCTGCGCTTGCCAGTCGTTCAACAGCCGGTTGAGCGTTTCCGCGCGAATGCCCAGGTGCGCCGCCAGCTGCCGCTGGTTCAACGGCAGCGTGACCTCGGCGCCCTGCCGTTCCCGCAAACCCATCAGGTAGTTCGCCAACCGCTCGGCCGCCGAGCTCGACGTCATCCAGTCCACCCGGTTCACCTGGTCATACACGGCCTGGCTCATGCCGGCCAGCAGCTTGAGCGCCAGATCGGGCCACCGCCGGCAAGCATCGTGCAGCTTGCCGCGGACAAGCCGCCAGCACTGCACGTCTGTGCGCGCACGCGCCTGCATGGGATAGCGGCCATGCGGCATGAACATTGCGGCCTCGGCCATCAACTGTCCCGGCTCGAACACGCGGAACACGCGCTCGTCGCCGTTGTAGCTGTAGCGCATGACCTCGGCCTGCCCCGCTTCGACCAGGAGGTAGTGACGCGCTTCATCGCCTTCGCCAAAAAGTATCTGCCCGGCCGGCGCGCGCATCACGCTGGCCTCCAGCAGCAGATCGTCGGCCACGTCCGCCGGCAGGCCGGCCAGCAGCGGATGCCTTGCAAGCAGGCGGGCAGCCGCCGCGCGCGGCTCCAGCACATTGATATTTGTCATTCTGGGTCTTTCAGGCTGAGTGTCAGAATAAAACGATAATAATTCGTATTTAGAATAATGACCGCACATCAGCACACCCGCCGCCGGTTTTGCGCCGCGGCGTTGGGCGCCGCCCTCCTGCCGCGCCTTGAAATCGTCAGGGCCGCCGTGTCCGACCGCCGGGCCCAATTGACGCTTGCCGGCCCCGGCGCCGTCGTCAGTTATCCGCTGATGCACATGGCAGCCACTGGCGCACTGGCCGACCACACCAACACGCTGCGCTTTCGCCTGTGGCAAACGCCGGACCAGTTGCGCACGCTGCTGGTGAACCGCGACGTCGACTTCAGCGCCGCGCCCAGCACCCTGCCCGCGCTGCTGCACAACCGCGGCATGCCGGTGCGCCTGCTGAACATTTCCGTGTGGGGCATCCTGTGGCTGGTCAGCCGCAATCCCGACGTCAAGACCTTCGCCGACCTGGCCGGACGCGAACTGGTGGCGCCCTTCCAACGCGACCTGCCGGCCGTGCTGCTGGACACCTTGCTGCAAGCCCAGACCGAGCACGGCCTCGCCCCCGTCACGCTGCGCCGCACCCGCGATGGGCAGGACGCCATTGCCCTCATGCTGGGCGGCCAGGCCGAAAGCGTGTTGCTCGTCGAGCCCATGGCCTCGCTGCTGCTGTGGCGCGCCGAACAAGCGGGCGGCGTGGCGCTGCACCGCGGCCAAAGCCTGGAAGCCGCGTGGCGCGCCCGCTTTCCGGCACAGCCTACGCTGCCGCAGGCAGGTGTCATGGCCGGCGCCGGCGTGGCGGGCGACGCCGCACTGTGCCGGGCGGTGGATGTCGCGTATGCGGCGTCGGCGCGCTGGTGCGCCGCCAATCCCGAGTCCTGCGCCGACCTCGTGCGCGAACACCTACCCCACCTGCCCGCGCCTGCCATCGTGACCGCGATCCGCGGCACGCGGCTGGACAGCCGCAGCGCCCACGACGCCCGTCCTGAACTGGAGGCGCTGTACCGCCTGCTGGCCAGCCGCTTTCCGCAGGCCATCGGCGGCGACCTGCCGCCCGTCGGATTCTACGGACCATGAGCGCGCCCGCCGCAAGTCCCGCGCGCACCTCGCGCGGCTGGAGCGTGGCCGGCATCCTGCTGCTGGTACTCGCGTGGCACCTGACTGCCCTCCATCTCGGCCCGCTGCTCATGGCCACGCCATGGGAGGCGCTACGCGCCATCGGCCCCCTGGTGCGCAGCGAGCAGTTCTTCGCCAACGCGGGCGTCAGCCTGATGCGCATCGGCGCGGGCGTGCTGGCCGGCGCCTCGATCGGCTTCACGCTGGGCGTGCTGGCCGGACACAGCGCACGCCTGCGCGGCCTCATCGAGCCCCTGCGCTGGCTGCTGATGGCGGTGCCGCCCGTGGTGATGGTGGTGCTGGCCATGCTGTGGTTCGGCATGGGCTCGCCCATGGTGATCTTCATCACGACGCTGATGATGGCGCCCGGCATGTACGTCAATACCGTCAAGGGCATGCTGCACGTGGACCGGCGGCTTGTGGAGATGACGCACGTCTACCGCTACGGCCCGTGGTTGCGGCTGCGGCACCTGTACCTGCCCGCGCTCAGCGCGCCGCTGCTGGCCGCCCTGCTCATTGCCCTGTGCGGCGGCGTGCGCCTGGTCGTGATGGCCGAAGTGCTGGGCGCGGAAAACGGCATCGGCTACGCGCTCGCCAACGCCCGCAGCACCTTCGACACCGCTGAACTCTTCGCCTGGGTGCTGCTGATCTTCGGCCTGGTTGCGCTGCTGGAATTCGCGCTGTTGCAACCGCTGCAGCGCCGGCTGGGACGCTGGATGGAGCCAAGCCATGCTTGAGATGCAAAACCTTGCGCTGCGCTTTGGCCCCCAGACCGTGCTGGCGCAGGTCGACCTGCGGCTCGCGGCCGGCGAGCGGCTTGGCCTTGTCGGGCCCAGCGGCGCCGGCAAGAGTTCGCTGCTGCGCCTGGCGGCGGGCCTGCTCGCGCCGACGCAAGGCACGCTGCGCAACACGTTCCGGCATCCGGTGCTGATGTTCCAGGAACCGCGGCTGCTGCCCTGGCGCAATGCGCGGGACAACGTGGCGCTGCCGCTGCGCGCGGCGGGTCAACGCACCGCCGATGCCCACGCCATGGCCGAGGCCTGGCTTGCCCGCGTCGGCCTGGACGGCGCGGGCAGCGCGTGGCCTGCAGAGCTTTCCGGGGGCATGGCGCAGCGCGTCTCGCTGGCGCGCGCGCTGGCGCTCGAACCCGACCTGCTGCTGCTCGACGAGCCCTTCAGCGCGCTGGACCCCGCGCTGCGCCGCCAGCTTTCGGCCTGCTGCCACGAAGAAGTGGCGCGCCGCGGCGCAGCCCTCGTCTGCATCAGCCATGACCCGCACGAACTGCTGGGGCTGGTCGACCGCTGCGTCGTGGTCGGCCAGGGCCGCGTCGAACCCATCGCACTCTCGGGCCCGATCGGCAGCCCCGAACGCGCCGCCGACGCCGAACGCCTGCATGCCCTGCTGCTCGACTCAAGGAACCAACCATGACCTACATCGTCCTGCACATCGTGCATCTGTACGCCGCGCTGATCTTCATCGGCACGGTGATCTTCGAAGTGCTGTTCCTGGAACCCGTGGCCCGGCGCCTGCCCGCCGACGTGCGCCGCGCGCTGTCGCAGGAGCTCGCGCCGCGGGTTCGGGGGGTGATGCCCTGGGTGCTGGCGGTGCTCTACGCCTGCGGGCTGGGCATGGCCTGGCACTACCGCGCCGCGCTCGCCAGCCCTGGCAGCTCGGCCTTCGGCGCCTTGCTGCTCTTGAAGATGGCCCTGGCCGGCAGCGTGCTGCTGCACGTGATCACGGCCATGACGCTGGCGCGCCGCCAGCGCCTGCACGCCGCGCTGCGCTCTCGCGTGCACCTGAGCGTTTTCTGTCACATGGCTGGCATCGTCTTGCTGGCCAAGATCATGTTTCACCTTTCCTGGTAACGCCCAGGCCCGTTCTTCGTGGAAACCTTCTGATGTCTACCCCTGTCCTGCGCCAGCTCGCCTCCACTCTCACCCTGGGCGCCCTCGGGCTATCCGCCGCCCTGGCGCAGGAGGCGCCGTCGCTGGCCCCCGTCGTCGTGTCGGGCGCCGCCGTTGCAAACGCCCTTGAACCCAGCGTGCAGCGCACGCAAGCCGAATTGCAGGCCGTGCCCGGCGGCACCAACCTGATCCAGCCGCAGCAAGCGGTGCGCCTGATCACGCTGCGCGATGCGCTGGACTACCAGCCCGGCGTGATCGTGCAGGAATTCTTCGGCGGCCTGGACCAGCCGCGCCTGAACATCCGCGGCTCCGGCATCCAGAGCAACCCGCTGTCGCGCGGCATCCTGCTGATGCAGGACGGCCTGCCCCTGAACGACGCGGACGGCTCGTTCATCATCAGCCTGCTTGAACCGCGCAACGCCGGCCTCATCAGCGTGCGGCGCGGCGCCAACGCGCTGGCCCCCGGCGCCAGCACGCTGGGCGGCGAGGTGGACTTCCAGTCGCTCACCGGCACGCAGGGCGACTTCATCCGGCTGGGCGGCGGCAGCTTTGGCATGCGCAACGTCACGCTGGCCAAGGGCTTTCAGGACGAACGGTTCGACGGCCGCTTCGCCTTCGGCTACGACAAGTCGGACGGTTACCGCCATCACTCGTCGTCCGAGCGCACCAGCTTTCAGGGCAACGTGGGATTTCGCCGCGGTCTCTTCGAGAACCGCACCTATCTTTCATACACCGACCTGAAGTTCGACATCCCCCAGCCCATCCCGAAGGCGCGCATGCTTGAAGACCCGCGCAGCGTGCTGGGCGACGGCAACTCGCCGCAGGACATCGCCAACAACGTCTACAACCGCGATCCGCATCGCAACACCAACCAGTTTCGCCTGGCCAACCGCAGCTTCTGGGGCACCGAGGCCTTGAACCAGGCGGCGGGCGTTTACTGGCAGCACACCAACGACGACTTCACCAATCCCCAGGTCGCCAACGTGACCGACAGCGACACCTATGGCATCGCCTGGCAACTGAACGGCAAGGTCGGCACGGTGGACTACCGCGCGGGGCTGGACTGGCAGCGCAGCAACATGGACCGCGACCTGTACGCGATCCGGCCGTCCGACGGCCAGCGCCTGCAACGCTTCGGCAACTACGACCTGCGCGCCGAGAATCGCAGCGCGATGGTCGGCCTGGACTGGCATCTGACCCCGCAGTTCAGCGTGGTCGGCGACGTGAAATACACCGTCGCCGTGCGGGACGCGCACGAACGCAACAGCGGCAAGACGCTGGATCAGGACTGGCGTTACGCCACTCCGAAGATGGGCGTCATCTGGCAGCCGGCCGCATCCCAGCGCTGGTACGCCAACGTCAGCCGCAGCAACGAGGTGCCGACCTTCTGGGAAATCGTCAATGGCGAAGTCGCCGCGCCGATGAATCCGGCAACCGCCAGCACGTCCATGAGCAAGCTGGACCTGCAGCGCGCGCTGACGTATGAAATCGGCGGGGATGGCGCCTTCTCGGTCGCCGGCCGCGACCAGCACTGGAGCGTGTCGCTGTACCGCAGCAACGTCGAGGACGAGCTGATGTCCGTCACCAACGAAAACGGCACGCCGGCCGGCACCTACAACTACAACGGCCGCACGCGCCACCAGGGCATCGAAGCCGGGCTCTACGGCACCCTGCCCTCGCCCGGCGAAGGCATGTTCGACTACCGCATCGCGTACACGCTCAGCGACTTCCGCTTCCGCAATGGCCAATACCAGGGCAACCGCATCGCCGGCGTGCCGCGCCACTTGCTCAGCGCCGAAGTGATGTACCGCATTGGCGGCTGGCGCTTCGGCCCCAACGTGCGCTGGCTGATGAGCGACACCGAAACCAACCATGCCAACGCGCCCGGCACGCAGCAGGACGCTTACGCACTGCTCGGCTTCAAGATCGCCTACGAGCACGACGCGCACTGGAGCGGCTACGTCACCGCCGACAACCTCACCGACAAGACCTACGCCAGCAGCTACGCCATCCGCAACACCGCCACGCCCGCGATGCCCATCTTCCTGCCGGGCAACGGCCGCGCATTCAGCGCGGGCGTGGCGTACAAGTTCTGATGCGGGCCTGACTCAGAACTCCGTGCTGACGGACAACAGCACCGTCAGCGGCGCGCCGACCGTCAGGCCTTCGCGCGCCGCCGACTGCCAGTAGTTCTTGTTCAGCACGTTCTCGACCATCGCGCGGATGACCACGGGCTTGCCGTTGGCGTTGAAGGCATAACGCGCGCCCACGTCGAACCGCGTCCAGCCCGGGATCTCCTGCGTGTTGGCGACGTCGACGATCTGCGAGCTGGTGCGCAGCATCCGCGCCGTCAGCGTGAGGCCCGGCACGAACGGCGTGTCCCATTCGGCCGACGCGTTGAACTGCAGGCGCGGTACGGCGGGCGCGCGGTTGCCGTCGTTCACGCCGCCTTCCGTGCGCGTCAGGCGCGCATCCGTGTAGGCCACGCCGCCCAGCAGCCGCACGCCGCGGGCCGGCTCGCCCTGCACCAGGAATTCCAGGCCGCGATTGCGCTGCTTGCCGTCGGACACGTAGCGCAGGGAGGCCGGATCCAGGTAGCTGCTGGGGCGCTCGATCTGGAACGCGCTGAGGGTGGTTTCGAACTGGCCGAAGTCGTACTTGGCGCCCACTTCGAACTGCTTGGAGATTTCCGGCGCAAACACTTCGCCGGCGTTGACGGCCCCTTGGGGCGCGGTCCCGCCCTGGCTCAGCCCTTCGATGTAGTTGCCGTACAGCGACAGGCGCTCGGTGGGCTTGACGGTCAGCGCAAACGCCGGCGTGACGGCGGACTCGTTGTAGTTCGACGTCTGGCGGCCGCTCATCGCGTTGAAGTTGGTGGATTCCACGCGCTGGTGCCGCACACCCGCAATGAACTGCACGCGGTCGTCGGCCAGGGAGATCGTATCGGCCAGCGCAATGCTGTACAGCCGCGAGTCGCTGACACGGGGCAGATCCGACGGACGCGCGATGTTCGGTTTGGCAAGGTCGACGGGGTTGTAGATGTTGGAGAACACCGTGCTGGACCGGATCCGCGCCGCCGAATAGTCGATGTCCAGCACGCTGGCGCTCAGCGCCGGCTCATGCTTGAGCGGGCCGGTCTGCACGCGGCCGCGCACGCCCACCTCGCCCGTCTTGCTGATCAGCGACTCGTTCAGGCGGGCCGGCACCGCGCCGATGTCGCCCGCTTCGTTCAGCATGAGCCAGCTGGTCTGCATGCTTTCAAAATCATGCTTGCGCGCGCCCACCGCGCCGTAGACGGTCCAATCGGGCGACACGTCGTACTCGGCGCGCAGCGCGCCCGACCATTCCTTGGTTTTCCAGTAGGTCCACGACGGAAAGAAATTGCGGCGCGCGTCCGGCGCCCGGCCGATATCGACGCCGGAAGGCGGCGGGAACAGGAGGCCGCTGCGCGCATCGGTGGTGCGGTTCTGGTAGTTGATGTCGCCTTCCAGGCGCAGGCGCTCGCCCTGGTAGTCCAGGCCCAGCGCCACCGCGCCCAGGTCTTCCTTGGACCCGTCCATCGGCAGGTCGCCGCCGCTGCCCGCCACGTTCAGGCGCACGCCCCACTCCTGGCTCTCGCCATAGCGGCGCGACAGGTCGGCGTGCGCGCCGAACTGGCTGTCGCTGATGTAGGACACGGTAAAGCGGTTCAGCGGATCGGCGCCCGCGCGCTTGGGCACGAGGTTGATGGAACCGCCCACCGATCCATACGGCGCCATGCCGTTCAGCAGCGCGTTGGGGCCGCGCAGCACTTCCACCCGCTCCACGCCGATCAGCGAGCTCGAATTGCGCGGCGACACGCCGTACAAGCCGTTGAACGATACGTCGTAGTTGAACAGCGTGAACCCGCGGATGTTGAACTCGTCGCGCCCTGCGCCGCGCGAATACGTGTTGCGTACGGTCGGGTCATTGACCAGCACGTCGCCGATGTTCTGCGCCTGCTGGTCCTCGATCAGTTTGGCGGTGTACTGCGTCGCGCTGAACGGCGTGCTCATGTCGTCGCGGTCGCCCAAGAGGCCCAGGCGCCCGCCCCGCGCCACCTGGCCGCCGGCGTAGACGGGCGGCAGGCCGCTGTACAGGCTTGACGCCGTCACGGTCACCGGTTCCAGCGTCGTGGCCTGCGCGGCGGGCAAGAGGCTCAGCCGGTACTGGTTCGGCGCCTCGCGCGTGGCGCGCAGTCCCGTCCCGGCCAGCGCCCGGTCCAGGGCCTCGTGGCTGGTATAGCGGCCCCGCACGCCATTGCTCTGGCGGTCGGCCACCAGCGACGGCTGGGCGGCCAACAGAATGCCGGACTCGTTCGCCAGCCGCGTCAGCACCTGGTTCAGCGGCGCGGGCGCAATGTCGAAGGTGAAGAGATCGGCCACGCCAGCCGCGGCGGGCGCCGCCTGCGCGTGGGCGGGCGGGCCCCAGAGGGCGGCCATGGCCATCGCCAGGGCCAGCGGCAGGCCCCAGGACGGGATTCGCCCGCAGCGGCGGGCCAGGGCGCGCGCGCGGGTCACGGGGAAGGCCGCGGCGGGGCAGGAATGACGGTGGGACATGACGGGACCAGTGCTCTCGTGCGTAGGGTTCGGGAAGTCAGAGCGGCGCGCCGGCCCCGCGGATGGCAGGGCGCGAGCGTCTCTTACTCTCCTTATTCGAACGAGCCGGCAAAACCCGGAACCGTTTCGCGGATTTTTTTCAGGCCCGCGCTTCGAGGCTGATCCACCAGGGCATCGTGCGGCGCACCTGGACCGGCAGCACCGAGGCCAGCATGTTCAGCGCGCGGTCCGTTTCGCGGATGGGATAGCTGCCAAAGACGTGCAGGCCGGCAACGTCAGGCGCCACGGCCAGGTGGCCGAAGTGATACCGGCGCAATTCGGCCACCACGTCGGCCAGCGGCGTGTCGTCGGCCACCAGCACGCCGCGCGTCCAGGCCTCGCGCGCCGGGTCCGCGGGCACGAACCCATCCAGCGCGTTCGCGGTGAACCTCGCCTGCTGCCCCGCCGCCACGATGCCGCTGGCGCGGCTGGCCGCCGTGTCGATCCGGACGGCCCCTTCATGCACGGCGACCACCACGCCATCGTCCTCGCCACGCACCGTGAAACGCGTGCCCAGCGCCTGCAGGCGCCCCTGGGCGGTGTCGACCACAAAGGGACGCAGGGAATCCTTGGCGGTATCGATCAGCAGTTCGCCGGCGACCAGCTGCAACCGGCGCAGCGTGGCGCCATAGTCGACATCGAACGCGCTGAGCGCCTTCAACCAGACCTGGGTGCCGTCCTCAAGGGCGATCTGCCGGGTTTCGCCCAGTCCCGCCCGATGGTCCGCGCCCCAGGTCGAGGCCACCAGCGGCAGCGGCGTCTGCCGCCACGCCGTCCATCCCAGCCCCGCCATGCCCAGCGCGCCCGCCATGCCCAGCAGCAGTTGCCGGCGCGCGCGCGGCCGGGCCGCCGCGGCTTGCCCGAACGCCGTCACGGCGGCGTCCCGGTCCGGACTGGATTGCAGGGGAGAAAAGCGGCGGCCGATACGTTCGACGTAACCCCAGGCTTCACGGTGTTCTGCCGCGCGGTCGATCCATTGCTGCCATTGCTGGCGTTCGGCGGCCGACGCATCGCCCGACCGCAGCAGCGCATACCATTCGGCGGCCTGCTCCATCGCGCGATGGGAGGGCTCGCGCGCTTGCGCGGCGGTCATGGGGCCGCCACCTGCGGCATCGACGGCTCGCCCGCCATCCCCGCCGCCAGCCGCGCTTCCAGCTTCATGCAGCTCAGCATGGCCTGCGCGACATACTTGCGGACCATACGCGAGGACACGCCCAGCACGTCGGCCACTTCCTGGTCGGTCATCTCGCACGCCACCGCCATCACGAAGGCGTGGGCGGTCTTGGGCGGCAGTCCGCGCAACATGGCGTCGATCTCGCCCAGCGCCTGCAGCACCATGGCCTGGTCTTCGGCCGACGACACCGTGGGTTCCGGCTGCGCCGCCAGGGCGTCCAGCCAGGCTTGCTCCAGGTCGCGGCGGCGCCACAGGTCGATGCACATGCCGTTGGCCATCCGGCGCAGATAGGTCCTGGCATGCCGGGCGTTGTCGAACTTGCACGGGCGCGTCAAAAGGCGCACGAACGCGTCGTGCGCCAGGTCGGCGGCATCGGCCGCATTGCCCAGGCGCCAGTTCACCCAGGCCAGCAGCCAGCCGTGATGATTGCCGTACAGGCTTTCGAAGTCCTGGGATGCCCCTTCCGATCCGCTCACGATCCCGCCCGCGACACCTTCCGCATTGACAATAATGCGAACGGTTATCAGTTAACAAAGCGCAGATTATGGACCGGGGCGGCGGGATTTGGCAACGGGTCCGCGGCCCTGCGCCGCACCGCCTGACGGTTGCGTCAAAGCGCGAACTCCGGGCGGATGCCGCTTTTCAGCGGCAGGCCCATGATTTCGCGCGCCTCGGCGGGCGTGGCCGGCTCCATGTCCATGTCGCGGATGATGCGCACGATGCGCTCGGTCAGCTGCACATTGGTGGCCAGCTCGCCGTGCCGGTAGTAGAGGTTGTCTTCCAGCCCGACGCGCGCGTGGCCGCCCAGCAGCAGCGCGCTGATGTTGGCCTCCAGTTGCGACGGCCCGATACCGCTTACGCAGAAGACGCTGTTCCTGGGCAGCAGGTCCACCATCATCTGCAGATGCCGCGGCGAAAACGGCATGGCGTTCTGGAAGTTGCGATGCACATTCATGACCAGGTTGATGAAGTGCGGGCCTTCGTCCAGGTCTT
Organism: Achromobacter mucicolens; assembly: GCF_029866465.1. Classification (NCBI taxonomy): domain Bacteria; kingdom Pseudomonadati; phylum Pseudomonadota; class Betaproteobacteria; order Burkholderiales; family Alcaligenaceae; genus Achromobacter; species Achromobacter mucicolens. Next base: position 4,968,223 of record NZ_CP123364.1, read on the forward strand.
CATTGATGAGCGTGGTCACGTCCTGCAGGATATGCGTGGGACTGAACACCTCCCACTCGGGCTTGATGCCGCGCGCCTTCATGCCGGCCGCCAGCTCGCGCCCCTTGCTGAGCGGCGTGTTCATCAGGTATTCGCGGTCGCCGAACGCCAGGTTCAGCGTGGTGGCGTCCAGCGTGCACATCTCGGCGCCCGCATCCATGCCCTTCAGACGCTCCTCCCACAGGATCTCCCACGTGCCGGGCGACGTCTCGGCCACCATGTCGCCGTGCACGCCGCCGCCGGTGGAGTTGTTCAGGACGATGTCGCACCGCTCCCGGATGAGCTGGTTCATTTTCCGGTACACGCCGGCATCGCACGTCGCCAGGTCATCCGCGCGCCGCGCATGCAGCGCCACGACGCTTGCCCCGGCGTTGTAGCAGCGGTAGACATCATCCGCGATCTCCGCGGGCTGCGTCGGCAGGTGCGGATTCTGGCTCTTCAAGGCCATGCCCCCCGTCGGGGCGATGGTCACGATCACTTTGCGTTTGGCCATGCCGTTCTCCTAGGATTTCCACAGCGCGCAGCGGCTTTCTGACTGCTTCGTGAAGGCCTCGTTGCCGTCGATGGCCTGCACCACCGTGAAGTAATCCCAAGGCTCTTTCGACTGGTCCGGGCGCTTGACCTGCAGCAGGTACATGTCGTGCACGACGCGGCCATCGGGACGCACGACGCCGTCCTTGATGTAGATGTCGTTCAGCTTGTTCTCGCGCAGGTAAGCCAGCACCTTGTCCGCGTCGTCCGTGCCGGTGGCCTTGACCGCGCGCAGGTACTGCAACGCCGCCGAATAGTCGGCCGCCTGCAGGGACGACGGCATGGCCTGGCGGCGCTCGAAGAACTTGCGCGCCCAGGCGCGCGTTTCGTCCGACGCGTTCCAGTACCAGCTGTCGGTCAGGTACATGCCCTGCGCGGCCGGCAGGCCCATGGCGTGGATGTCGTTGATGAACATGATCATGCCCGCCAGCTTCATCGTCTTGGTGATGCCGAACTCGTTCGCGGCCTTGATCGAATTGGTCGCGTCCGCGCCGGCATTGGCCAGCGCCAGGATCTCCGCCTTGCTGCTTTGCGCCTGCAAGAGGAACGACGAGAAATCGCTGGCGGCCAGCGGATGCTTCACACTGCCCACGACCTTGCCGCCGCCCGCCTCGACGACCTTGGTGGTGTCGGCCTGCAACGCGTGTCCGAAGGCGTAGTCGGCCGTCAGGAAGTACCAGCGCTTGCCGCCCGTCTTGACCACCGCCGCGCCCGTACCCCGCGCCTGCGCCACGGTGTCGTACGCGTAGTTCAGCGTGTAGGGCGTGCACTGCTCGTTCGTCAGCGCGGGCGCGCCGGCGCCCACCACGATGATGGGTTTCTTCTTGTCGGCGGCCACCTTGGACATGGCCAGCGCCGTGCTGGAATTGGTGCCGCCGATCAGCATGTCCAGACCGCGCTGGTCGAACCATTCGCGCGCCTTGGCCGAGGCCACGTCGGCCTTGTTCTGGTGGTCTGCCGTCAACAGTTCGATCTTCTTTCCGTCGATCTGGCCGCCCATTTCCTCGATCGCCATCTTGATGGCTTCCGCGCCGCCGGGGCCGTCAGGGCCCGAGTAGACGCCGGACATGTCGGTAATGAATCCGATGCGGATCACGTCGTCCGACATTTGCGCCTGCGCGGCCGTGGCGGGCAGCAGCGTGGCGGACAGGGCGCCGGCGAGGGCGGTGGCGGACAGCAGGCGTGGCATTGACAACATACCGGTCTCCTCTTATGGTTTTTGGCCCGTAGGCGTCAAACATTCTGCGGTCCGGCTGCCCTTGCGGACAGTCATCACGTTGACAAAGAATCCTAGGGTTTACCTGGGCCGCATCCCACCTCCAGACAGGGAACGACCATGCGCGAACCGCCTGCCCTGGCGGGCAACGACGTGTCGAACGCAAGCCGCCGGCCGGCGCGCAGCGCGGTCGACAAGATGCTCGACGTGGTGCCCTGGTACAAGGGCCTGCCGGAACTCGAGCGCGACGTGGTGCGCGCCGAACTGCGAACGGTGTCCCTGGCGTCCGGCGAATACCTGTTTCGCGCGGGATCGCGGTCGCCCGGCTGGTATGGCGTGGTCGAAGGGCTGGTGAAGTGGTCGTCACCCGGCACCGACGGCCGCACGCTGTCGCTGGCCGGCTTCAGCACGGGCAGCTGGTTCGGCGAAGCCACCATGATCCGCCGCGAGCGCTTCGAATACGAAGTCGTTGCCCTGCGGCCCAGCCGTATCGTGATCCTGCCGCGCGACACCTGCGAACGCCTCTGGAACAACAACATCGAATTCACCAAGGCGCTGATGACGCACCTGGCGCAGCGGGTCAACTGGCTGATGGGCTGCTACACGGGCAACGTGCTGCTCGACGTCGACACCACCGTCGCGCGCGCCGTCGCCGCGCAGCTGGATGCCGAGGTCCATTCGGGAACGCAGGGCCGGCTGCGGATCTCGCAGGAAGAAATCGCCGGCCTGTGCGGCGTCTCGCGCCAGCGCTGCAACGCCGCGCTGACCCGGCTTGCGCGCGAGGGTGTCCTGCAAACGCATTACGGCGGATTGACGGTGCTGGACAAGGAGGCGCTGTACCGGTGCGCAAAGATCAGCCGCGATCCGGCATAATGCCGGTCACGCGCGCCGCCGCCGCAAGAAGACGATGCCGCCGCAAGCCGCAATATTGCTGGCTTCGCAGAACAGTTCTGCAGATCGATGGGGTAATCGCCCGGTCCGATAAAAATTATCATCGGCTATGAGACAACCCCAGGCCGGACACTGATTCCGGCCGACCCAGCCGCCAGCGTCAAAACACAAGAACCGGCCCGCGGAAGGCACGGTCCCGCATGGCGGCGGGAACCTGGAGAGAGACAGATGCGCAAGCTCACCCGCCGCGGCTTCATCGCGGCCGGCACCCTCATGATGTTCGCCCGTCCGTTGCGGGCCGCGGCCAAGCCCGTGACCCTGATCGTGCCCTATGCAGCGGGCGGCCCCAACGACAATTTCGCGCGCCTTCTGGCCGAAGGCATGGGCGCCGAACTGGGCATCAACTTCATCGTCGAGAACAAGCCCGGCGCCAACGGCATCATCGGCGCCTCGCAAGTTGCGCGCGCGCCCGCCGACGGCAGCATGCTGCTCATGGGCGGTTCCGGCCCCCTATCCCTGAACATCCTGCTGCGCCCCAGCCTGAACTACAGCTTCGACAGCTTCAAATCCGTCGCCATGATGTTCGACGGTCCGCTTACGATCACCGTGCCCGCGAAGATGGGCGTCAATTCACTGGCGGAACTGGTCGCCTATGCAAAACGCGAGAACCGCGCGCTTACCTACGGCTCGCTGGGCCCGGGCAGCGTCACCGACCTGTACGGGCTGATCATGTCCAAGACCCTGGGCATCCCGCTGACCGCCGTGCCTTACAAAAGCACGCCCACCAGCCTGATCGATCTCATCACCGGGCGCAACGATCTTTCCTACATGACGCCCATCGCCCTGGCCGACCACCAGAAGGCCGGCGCGGTGAAGATCCTGGCGCTGACCACCGACCAGCGCGATCCGGCGCTGCCGGAAGTGCCCTGCGTGACGGAACTGGGTTATCCCCAGCTCAAGGCCAGCTACTGGACCGCGCTGCATGCGCCCAAGGGCACCCCGGACGCGATCGTGCAGTCCTATTCGGCCGCCGCCATCAAGACCGTCCAATCCGAGAGCTTCCGCAAGCTGCTCGTGGCCAACGGCCAGACCGAGAAAGCCGGCGGCCCGCAGGCGCTGGAAGCCCAGCTGGAAGCCGACCGCCAGTACTGGGGCAAGGTCATCAAGGAAAACGGCATCGTCCTCGATTGAACCTGCGGGCGCTCGCGCAGCGCCCGCGCATCCTTGCCGCCATGCAAAAGCCCGCCAAATGGCGGGCTTGTCGTTCAGTCAAATGCGGTCATTGGTTCATTGCAGCTGCGCTGGCGCAATGCCGTGCGTGGCGGATTTGAAGTTGATCACCGGACGCGCCTCGCGGCAGGCCGTCCTGCGAATCTTGCCCACGATGAGATCGTGCGTGCCGAGCTTCTCGGTGCAGACGATGTCGCACTCGATGCTGGCCAGCGCATCGGGCAGCACGGGCGCGCCATGTTCGTTCATCACCCATCCACCCTGGGCGAACCGCGCCTTGCCCTGAGGATTCTTCATGAAGGCCTCGATCACCTCGCCGTGGCCTTCTCCCAGGATGTTGGCGACGAAACGGCCGTTGCGCAGCAGCGGCGCGTGCGCCGACGCGGTCTGCTGCACAAAGAACCCGACCATCGGCGGGTCGGCCGAGATCGACGTCAGGCTGGAGACGATCATGCCCGCCATGTCGTCGCCGTCACCCGTGCTGACGGCGCTGATGCCGGCCGGCAGCGACCGCATCGCCGCCTTGAAGTCATCCACCGACACCACCTCGTCGCATTCGTTGACCACCATGTGCGCGCGGATGTCGCCGCGTTCGTCGACCCATCCGTGCCGCGCCGCGTAGTCCACCATCTTCGAGAAGCTGGCTTCCCAGGCCGGATCGCCCGCGTGCTGCGACAGGAAGCGCAGCACGGACGGCGACAGCCGCACGTGCCGCTCGTCCTCGCGCCGGCCGATGCGCGCGATCGCGCGTTCCAGCCGATCCGCGGGCTGCGGGTCCGCCAAGACATCCAGACGGCCGAAATCGGCCGCGTCGCGCAGCGCAATGGCGCCGGCATTGCTCAGGTAGATACGCATGCTGCCCTCCTTCAGGCAAGGACGGTCGTGCTGCCGACTTCCTTGCGGATCGCGGGAATGATCTTGTCGCCCCAGAGTTCGATCTGCTTGAGCATCGTCTTCTGGTCGAAATCGCCAAGCTGCGTTTGCAGCGCAATGTGCTTCGGTCGCAGGATGCTGATCTCTTCGAGCATCTTGTCGATGACCTCGTTGACCGAACCCACCGGCAGGTTCTTGCGCAATTGCTCGAACGTCGGGTCCGTTTCCGAAGGCACTTCCTTGACCATGTAGCCGTCGTCGCTCTGCGCGCGGCGGAACTTCAGGCTTTCGGAAATGCGGCGCTGAAAGCGCGCGCAATCCAGATAGGCATCGATCTCGGCCTTGTTGTCCGACGCATAGCCACAGCGCAAAAAGCCGAACTTCACGTCGCGGTCCAGGTCCTTGCCGTTGTCCTCGGCCACCTTCTCCAGCCGCCCGCGCAGTTCCGCGATGGCGTCGTTGCCCTTGAGCAGCGCCGTCACGAACAGATTGTGGTTCTCGCGCACGCCGCGGCCAAGCGTCACCGGGTTGCCCGACGTGATCCACAGCGGCGGCATCGGATCCTGCACGCAGCGCACCGCGATCGAGCTGGGCGGAATCTTCAGGAACTTGCCGTCATGCTCGAAGATCTTTTGCGTCAGGCCCTTGGGAATGACGTCCAGGAACTCGTTGAAGATCGCACCTGACTCCTCGATCTGGACGCCGAAGCGCTCGAATTCGAATTGCTGGTACCCCGACCCAACGCCCAGGTCCAGCCGCCCATTGGACACCGTATCCACGAAGCCGACTTCCGCCAGAAAGCGCGCGGGGTGATACAGCGGCAGGATGCACACTGCCGTGCCCAGGCGTATCTGGCGCGTCTTGGCCGCGGCATGGGCCACCGTCATCAGCGGCGACGGCGACAGGGAATAGTTGTTGAAGTGATGCTCGGCGTACCACGCCGTGTTGAATCCGGCTTGCTCGGCCGCCACCGTCTGCTCGATGGAGTTGTTGATGACTTGCGCGGAGGACTGGTGGTAACCTCGTTGCTGCGCCAGAATGAATACGCCGAATTCCATTGTGTCTCCTCATTGATGCTTGAATCCTTGAGGAAATTCTAGAGGCCGGTAGTCATGGGCTGGAATACAAGAAAAGCGGCGTTCTGTGCTGCATAAAGTGGAGGAATGATGGACAGACTGCGCGCCATGGAGCTCTTTCTGTCGATCTCGAAGTCCGAGAGCTTCTCGGAAACCGCGCGCCAGTTCGGCATCTCTGCCACCTCGGTGTCGCGCATGATCACCGACTTCGAAAGCGAGCTCAACGTCAAGCTGCTGCTGCGGTCCACGCGGCAGGTCGTGCTGACCGAAGCGGGCCAGGAATACGCGCGCCAGCTCGAACCTATCCTCTGGAACATCAACGAGGCGCATCGCAACATCACCGAGATCCGCGCCGCGCCCAAAGGCGTGCTGCGCGTGCATTCACGCATGATGTTCGGTCTGGGCGTACTGCCGCAGCTGGTCGCGGCCTTTCGCGAGGCCTACCCCGAGATCCACATAGAACTCGTGCTGTCGGAAGCCAAGACGGATCTGCGGCGCAACAACTTCGACATCGATTTCCGCATCTCGCCGCCCGTCGAGGCCGGCCTGAAGCGGCGCATCCTGTTCAAGAGCGAACGCTATCTCGTCGCTTCGCCCGCGTATCTGGCCGATCGCAAGCCGCCCGAAACGCCGGCCGACATCGCCCAGCATGCGTGCCTGGCGTACCTGCTTCCTGGCGACCAGTACCTCTGGCGCTTCAAGCAGGGCGAGGTCATCGACGAAGTGCCGATCCAGCCAAGGCACGTCACCAACAATGGCGTGGCGTTGCTGGAGCTGGCCAGGCTGGGGGAAGGAATCGCGCTGCTGGACGATTACACCGTGCACCACGACATCGCGCGCGGCACGCTGGTGCGGCTGTGTCCGGACTACCGCGTCACCAACACCACCTTCGAAGAAGGCATGTACGCCACCATCCTGGACACGGCCATGATCCCCGTGAAGATCCGGCTGTTCCTGGACTTTGTCGCCTCGCACGTGTCGGGCGCCGAGCTGCGATTCGCCGCGTACGGCAAGCCGGCGGCCGACGCCTGACCCGGCGGTAAGCGTCAGGCGCCGGGCCGGATCGCGCAGCGCGGGCGCGGCGCGCCTGCGTAACCCGCGCCCCGGATGCGCAGCAGCGCGCCGTCCAGGGGGCCATTGGCCGACAGGCGTCCGCTGTCGCTGATGGACGTGACGTAGAGGTCGGTCAGGTCGTCCCCGCCAAAGCACAGCGACGCCGGGTGGGCGACCGGCACGTCGATGCGCCGGTCCAGTTTTCCGTCGCGGTCGAACCGGACGACGGCGCCCGCATGCACCAGCGCCGTCCAAAGCCCGCCGTCCCGATCAAAGCAGCAACCGTCCGGCGCCGATCCAAGCGCATCCGTGTTGGCAAACACCTCGCGGTCCGATAAGCCTGCCTGCGCATCCATGCGGTACCGGTAGATGGTGCGCGCCGCGCTGTCGCACACATGAAGGTGCGTGCCGTCCGGATGCAGGGCCGGGCCGTTGACCACGCCGATCCCCTGCGCGATCCGGGCAAGCGTGCCGCGCGTGTCCAGGCGATACAGTCCGCCCAGCGGCGCCTCGCCGGCCTCGCGGTAGATGTGCATGGTGCCCGCGACAAAGCTGCCGTCCGGCAGGGACGTGCCGTCATTGAGCCGCAGGTTGGGGTGGCTGATGCCGATATCGGCCAGCGTTCGCAGGCTGCCGTCCGCCGGCCGGAACAGCGCGAACGATTCCTTCAATGCCACGACCAGCTCGTCCTCGCCGTTGAAGGCAAATGACCCGAGCGGCGCGGGCAGCTGCCAGCTTTGCACGCGGCCCGAATCCGGCGTCACGGCCAGGATCAGCCCCTTACGGCAATCGGCCATCCACAGCTGCCCGCCCGCCGCGTCCCACACCGGGCATTCGCCCAATGCCGCACGCAGCGTTCCGATACGTTCGATCTGCATCTGCCTCCCTCTCTCCAACACGCGCGCTGGCGATGATTTTTCCTCATGGTATCGGCTGCGGGGAGCCCGGAATATGCGCCATTCCTGCAGAACACAACCACCGTTTTTGCCGTAGATCGAGCCCAGGCCCCTTCCTAAAATCAAAAAAAGTTCAGTGCCGGCAGGCGTGGACAGCAGACAAGACCGGTCATCAGACCCCGAGGAGACTGACGATGCAGCATGCCCACGGCGCCCGGCGCCCCGCTATGTGTTTCCAATCGAGCGAGGTGCCGGCATGAGCGACACCCCCGTCAAGTTCGAAGTCAATGAAGGCGTGGCGCTGGTCACGCTGAACAACGCGCCGGTCAATGCGCTCAATCGCGCCATGCGCCGCCGCATCGTGGCGATCTTCGACGAGATCTCCGAGCGCGACGACATCCGCTGCGCGGTGCTGACCGGCAGCGGCACGGTCTTTTGCGCCGGCGCCGACCTGAAGGACCGCCCCGACGCCGACATCGCCGGCGACTTTCTTGAACACAACCGCATCACCCGCGAAACCGGCAACGCCATCAAGGAATGCGCCAAACCGGTCATCGCCGCCGTCAACGGCGCGGCGCTCGGCGCGGGGCTGGGCCTGATGGCCGCCTGCGACATCATGTATGCGTCCGAGAACGCCACCTTCGGCATGCCCGAAATCAACGTCGGCCTGGCCGGCGGCGCGTCCATGCTGCGCACGCTTTTCGGGCGTTCGACGTTGCGCCGCATGTTCTTCACCGGCCAGCGCCTGACCGCGCACGACCTGCTTCGCCGCAACGTGCTGGAAGACGTGCTGCCTGCAGACCAGCTTCTGCCGGCCGCGCTGACGCTGGCGCACGAAATCGCCGCCAAGGCACCGCTGGCCGTGCTGTACGCCAAACGCGCCGCGAACATGGTCGACCTCATGCCGCAGCGCGACGCCTACCGCTTCGAGCAGGACTTCACCATGGCGCTGGCCAAAACGGAAGATGCGCGCGAAGCCCGCATGGCATTCCTGGAAAAGCGCCAGCCGCAATTCAAGGGACGTTGAGCATGGATACGCAGCATCAACGCCCCGGCGCGGGGCTGACGCCCTTTTTCCAGGCCGCGGGCATTGCCGTCATCGGCGCCTCGGACGACATCACCAAGATCGGCGGCCGTCCCGTTCACATGCTGATCAAGCACGGTTACCGGGGCGCGGTGTATCCCATCAATCCCAAGGGGGGAACCATCCAGGGGCTGCCCGCCTACGCCAGCGTGACGCAGACACCCACGGCGCCCGACCTGGCGATATTGGCCGTGCCCGCCGCCGCCACGCCCGCCGCGCTGCGCGACTGCGCGGCGCGCGGCGTGAAGGCCGCCATCGTGCTGTCGGCCGGCTTCACTGAAGCCGGCCCCGAAGGCGCCGCGCTGCAGGCCGAACTGGTCGCCATCGCCCGCGAACACGGCATGCGGATCCTGGGCCCCAACTGCCTGGGCACGGTCAATGTGGCCGAGCGCCTGATCGGTTCGTTCTCGATCGCGCTGGAAGAAAACATGCCGCCCGTCGGCCATGTGGGCATCGTGTCGCAGTCCGGCAACGTGGGCAGCCACACCATGCAGAGCGTCGCCCGCCGCGGCATGGGCGTCAGCCGCTTCATCGCGACCGGCAACGAAGCGGATGTGGATGCCGCCGACGGCATCGCCGCGCTGGCCGAAGACGCGGACACGCGCATCATTCTGTGCTGCATGGAGACCTGCCGCGACGCCGGCAAACTCATCGGCGCGCTGCGCCTGGCGCGAGAGCGCGCCAAGCCCGTCGTCATCCTCAAGATTGGTTCCACGGAAAAAGGCCAGGCCGCCGCCGCCTCGCACACCGGCGCCCTCACCGGGTCGGACGCCGTGATCGACGCGGTCTTTCGCCGCCACGGCGTGCTGCGCGTGCGCTCGGTCGAAGCGCTGATCGACATCGGCCACGCCGCCTCGCTGCTCATGCCCCGCCGCCTGCCGGCCAACGATGCGGTGACGCTCGTGGCGGCGTCCGGCGGCTTCGGCATCATGATGGCCGACGCCATGAGCGAGGCGGGCCTGTCCCTGCCCCCGCTCGCGCCCGACACACAGCGACGCATCCGGGAAGCCGTGCCCACCGCCAGCACCGGCAATCCGGTGGACGCGTCCGCCCAGATGTCCGCCCGTCCGGACATCCTGCTCAAGATGCTGACCGCCCTGCTGGACGACCCGTCGGCCAGTTCGGTCGCGCTGTTCATGTCGCTGTCACTCTACAACGCCCGGCTGCGCGGCATCTACCTGCAAGCGCTGGCCGAGGTGCGCGCCAGCCACCCGGACCGCCTCTTGATGGTCATCAGCCAGGGGCCGGCCGACGCCGTCGAGCAGATCAACGCGCTGGGCATTCCGGTGTTCCCGAGCATCGACGCGGCCGCCACGGGGCTGGCCGGGCTGGTGCAGCTGGGCCGCCTGCGCAATTGCATTTCCGACGGCACCGCGCTGCCCGCTTCGGAACCGGTCGACCCGGCCGTGTTCCGCAACGAATTCCACGCCAAGCAGGCGCTGGGCAAAGCCGGCATCGATGTGCCGCGCGAGATCATCGCCCGCGATGCCGACGAGGCCGTGCGCGCGGCCGGCGCCATCGGTTATCCCGTGGTGCTGAAGATCGCCTCCGAAGACATCGCGCACAAGACGGAAGCCGGCGGCGTGCTGCTCGACCTGGCCGATGCCGGCGCCGTGCATCAGGGCTATGCGCAAATCCTGGCCAACGTGGCGCGGCACGCGCCAGCCGCGCGCATCGACGGCGTGCTCGTCGCGCCGATGGTCGCGGGCGGCACCGAGCTGATCGCCGGGGTATCGCAGGATCCCGTCTTCGGTCCCATCGTCATGGTGGGCATGGGCGGCATCTACGCCGAGGTGTTGAAGGACGTCGCCGTGCAGGCCGCGCCCGTCAGCGAAGACGAGGCCGCCGAGATGATCCGGTCGCTCAAGATGTTTCCCATCCTGGATGGCGCACGTGGCCGGCCCAAGGCCGACATCGCCGCCGCCGCGCGCAGCGTGGCGCGCCTGTCCGAATTCGCGTACCGCCACCGCGCGGACGTGTCCGAAATAGACATGAACCCCATTCTGGTGCGGCCGCAAGGCCAAGGCGTCGTCGTCCTGGACGCGCTGATGATTCCGCGCGCCGCCCCCGCCCACTGAGGACAGCCATGCAATTCGAACAACACGCCGCGGTCCCGGATCCTGCCGCGGGCCCCGAGGTCTACCGCCAGCACGCGCGCACCTGGCTGCGCGCCAACCTGCCCGACTTCATGCGCGCCGACAGCCTGGACTGGCGCGCCCCCACGCTCGCCGAAAGCAGCGCCTGGGAGGCCGCGATGTATCAGGCGGGGCTTGCCGGCATGACGTGGCCCAAGGCCTACGGCGGCCACGGCCTGACGCTGCGCGAGCATCTGGCGGTGAACAAGGAGATTGGCGCACTGCCCATGCCCGAGAGCGTCAGTTCCATCGGCAAGGAACTGGCCGGTCCCATCATCATGGCCGTGGGCACCGAACAGCAAAAGCAGGACTTCCTGCCCGCGATCCTGGCGATGCGCCAGTACTGGTGCCAGGGGTTTTCGGAGCCGGACGCGGGTTCGGACCTGGCCCGCCTGCGCACCAAGGCCGAACAGCAGGGCGACACGTGGCGCATCAACGGCCAGAAAATCTGGACCAGCGGCGCGGCCAAGGCGCACTACTGCCTGCTGCTGACGCGCACCGGCACCGTGGCCGACAAGCATCGCGGCCTGCTGATGTTCGCGGTCCCGATGGACACGCCGGGCATCCGCGTCGTCCCCATCAAATCCATCGACGGCAAGGAGTCCTTTGCCGAGGTCTTCTTCGATGACGTGGTGGTGCCGGACAGCGCACGCCTGGGCGCCCCGGACGAAGGCTGGAACGCCGCCATCCGGGTGCTGTCCATCGAGCGCGCCACCAACCGCATGTACCGCCCGTGGCGCTTCGAATGCGAACTGCGCCAGCTCATCGCCGCCTGCAAATCCGATGCGCAACTGGCCCCCGCGCTTGACGACGGCTACGTGCAGCGCCGCGTCGGCGACCTGGTCTGCGAGATCGACGGCTTGAAGGGCCTGGTCGAACTGACCGTGGCGCGCATGCTGCGTGGCGAGACCATCGGCGCGCGCGGTTCGCTTACCAAACTGTATTGGTCGGAATGCCATCAGGCGTTCGCCGGGCTGGCGCTGTCGCTGCTGTCCCAGGTGGGGCCGCATTCCAGCGCCTTGGCGCGCCGCGCCCAGAAGGCCTTCACCACCGCCTACCTGTTCTCGCGCGCCGAGACGATCTATGCCGGCACCACCGAAGTGCAGCTCGACGTCATCGCCCAGCGCGTCATGAATCTGCCCAAGGACCTGACATGAGCCACGAAGAACTGCGTCCCGAGGAGTTCGCGCAGGCCGCCGACGCCGCGATCACCGATGCCCTGACCCGCCAGGATCCCCGCGCCATGGCGCAGGTCCTGGCGCAGGCGGGGCTGTGCGGGGTCATGGCGGCCGAAGACGACGGCGGACTAGGCCTCCCGCTCGAGTTCGCGCTGCCTATCGCGCATGCGGCCGGGCGTCTGCGTTTGCCCTTGGCGCTTTCCGAACAGATCCTGCTTGCGGGCGCGTTGGCGGGCACGCCGCAGGCAGCGGCCCTGTCCGCCGGCGAACGCCTGGCCGGCATCGCCTGGCATGGCAGCCTGCAGGCCGGTCACGCGCGACTGGATCACGGCCCCGCCGACTGGGTGCTGGTGGCCGATGGCGCGGGCGCGGCCCTTGTCGACGCGACGGCATTGCCCCGCGACGACCAGGCGGCGCTGGATCCCGATCATCCGCAAACCTGGATCGCGCTCGCGGACGCGCCGGTGCTTGCGCGGCTGGACGAAGCGGCATGGACCGCGCTGCGCCGCCAGGCGCACCTGCTGCTGGCCGAGTTCGCCAACGGCGCCGCCGAAGGCGCGCTGCAAGCGGCAGCCGACTACATGGCCACCCGCGTGCAGTTCGGCCGGCCGCTGTCGGCCAAGCAGGCCGTGCGCCACTTGCTGGCCCGCATGCGGCTGCTGCAGGACGTCTCCAGCGCCGCGATACGGCGGGCTGCGCACGCCGACGAATACGGCGCGCCACGCGACACGCAGCCCGCGCTGGCTGGCGCGCTTGCCAACGCGGCGTTCGTCATCGAAAAAGCCATCCACCTGCACGGCGGCATGGGCTTCACCTGGGAACTGCCCCTGCATCGCGCGCTGCGCGCGGTGCGCAAGCTGGACGCCGCGTTTGCAGGGCTGTCGCGCGGCGCCGGCCTCGCATTCATTCAATCGGTATAGGAAGCAAACATGGCACAAGATCTCGCCGGGCGCGTCGCGCTCGTCACGGGCGCGGGCGCCGGCATCGGCAGGGCCACCGCCCGCCTGCTCGCCGCGCGCGGCGCCACGGTCGGCGTCAACGACCTCAAGCAGGAACTGGTGGATGAAGCCGTGGCCGGCATCGTCGCCGAAGGCGGCAACGCCTTTCCCGTAGTGCAAAACGTCGCCACGCGCGAAGGCATCGGCGCAGCCGTCCGGCAGGCCGCCGAGCACGGCGCGCGGCTGGATATCCTGGTCAACAACGCCGCCTGGGTACGCTACCAGAGCGCGCCCGACATTCAGCCCGACACGCTGGAGCGCATGCTGGACATCGGCTTCAAGGCCGTCATCTGGGGCATTCAGGCGGCGGCCGAGGTCATGGACCCCGAACGCGGCGGCGCCATCGTCAACGTCGCATCCACCGCCGCGCTCAAGTCCGCACCCAACTCCATCGTGTATTCGGGCATCAAGTCCGGCGTGCTGGGCGTGACGCGCGCGGCGGCCGCCGAACTCGGTGCGCGCCGGATCCGGGTCAACGCCGTCTGCCCGTCGGCGGTGCCCACGGAAGGCACGCAGCGCAACCGCAACGCCGAACGCGACGCGCGCCGCGTCGCCAGCACGCCGATGGGCCGCCTGGGCACGGCGGACGACATCGCCGAGGCCGTCGTGTTTCTTGCCAGCGACGAGGCCCGCTTCATCACGGCGCAGGCGCTGGTGGTGGACGGCGGCATCACGTTCACGACCCTTTGATGGACACCGTCCTGCTCACGGGCGCGGCCAGCGGCATTGGCCGTGCGGCGGCCCGCCGGCTCGCGGCCGCGGGCCATCGCTGCGTCCTGGTCGACCGCAATGCGCCGGCGCTGCAGGCTCTGCGGGGCGAGCTGCCCGCGCCCGCCGATGGAGAGCATCTGGCGCGCGTCACTGACCTGACGGACGCGTCGCAGATTGCCGCCCTGACGGACGTCATGCCGCGCCTGGATGCGCTCATCAACAACGCCGGGATGACCGACAGCAGCAATAGACCCACCGTCGACCAGGCCGCCGGCGACTGGCAACGGCTGCTCGACCTGAACCTGCGCGCGCCGGCCCGTCTGGTGAGCGCCCTGCGCAGCCGCCTCGCTGACGGTGCGCGCGTCGTCAATGTGGCTTCCGGCGCGGGACTGCGCGCCATCCCGTGGCGCGGCGGCTACAGCCCCAGCAAGGCCGGACTGATCGCGCAGAGCCGTGCGCTGGCCCAGTCCGATCCGGGCCTCCGCGTCACCGTGCTCTGCCCCGGTTATGTGCAGACGGAACTGGTCGCTGGCCTGATCGCCTCGGGCCGCCTGGACCCCGCACGCGCCGTGGCCAAGATCCCGCTGGGCCGGTTGGCCGATCCTGACGAGATCGCATGCGCCCTCGCCTTCCTGGCCAGCACGCACGCGGCCCCGCTTGCCGGCGGACTCGTGTGCATGGATGGCGGTTCGTCGGTGTACGGCGGAAGCCAGACCTATGCCCCTGCCGCCGGACACGGACGCATTCCGGCGGATGCCCCCCTGTCCCTTACCGTTCGCGGAGACTGGCCGCCGCTGCCTCCTGAATCCGCTGGCGACGGCTACCCCGCCGTGCTGGACGCAACGGTGCTGGCCAGCGCACCGGGGCAACGGCTGGCCGCAGCATTGCAGGCCGCGCAGCGCTTTACCTCAGACGGTCCCGCCAGCCTGACGCTGCTGCTGCCCGATGACGAGAACCTGGATTGGGAACACGCCGGCGATCACGCGGCCGCGCGCATGCTGATCGCCTCGCTGGCCTGCGAATGGGGACCGGCGGCGCTCCGCATCAATGCCGTGCAGATCGCGCAAGGCACGTCGCCCGAGGCGCTGGCGCCCCTGCTGCGCTTTGTGGCCGGCGCGCAGGCCCAATATCTGACGGGGCAAGTGCTATGCAGCCGCTGACCGGCCTGGACGAGATCAAGGCCCGCTTCATCGCCGCGCGCGGCTATTGGCGTCCGTGGACAGACGCGATGCTGCACGCCAATCCGGGCTTTCTGGCGCACTACGCCGAGTACGCGGGACACCCGGCCAAGACGGGACCGCTGGCGCCCCGCATGGTCGAGCTGATCTACGTGGCGCTCGATGCGTCGGCCACGCATCTTTTCGAGCCGGGCCTGACCACCCATCTGCGCATGGCGCGCGAGGCCGGCGCCACCGATGCCGACGTGTTCGATGTGCTGCACCTGGTCACGATGCAGGGCCTGAGCGCGGTGCTGCAAGCCGCCGACCTGCTGCACGAGGCCGCGCCCCAACCTGCGCTGAATCCGGACGATGCCCTGCGCGCCCGCATCGCCGCGCTGTGGCCGGAACAGGCGTGCAGCCTGCTGCGGCTGGCGGAGATGGACCCGGGCTATGTCGCTGTCCTGCTCGACTTTCTGGAACATGGCGCGCCTGCCGGTGGATTGACCCGCGCGGAGCGCTTGCTGGTGCGGGTTGCCCTGCACGCCTGCTTCACGCAGGGCGACATGGACACCACGCGTGCGTTGATCCACGAGGGATTGGCGCAAGGGGTGACGCGCCAGGCCCTGTTGCAGGCCATCCAGTTGGGCGCGCATCTGGCCGTCCACGGCGCGGCGCTGGGCGCCACCGTCCATGCGCGGCTGAAGGATTCAGGCGCGTTGGGTTAGGTCCGCAAGGGACGCCGTCAGAGGCCAAGCCGTTCCAGCACCGACCAGCCCGCCCGCGCCTCGATGACCTCGCCAGCCGCCAGGCACAGATCTTCGCGAAACCGCCCGGCCACCAACTGCACGCCGACAGGCACACCGTGCGCCAACCCCACCGGCACCGACAGCCCCGGCAGTCCCAGAATCGCCGTCGAGATCAACGGACTCTGCGCCTGCAGGATGTCCGCCATCACGTCGGCGCCCTGCTGATCCCGATCCACCGGGAAAGGCAGCGCGAACGACACCGGCATCAGCAGGACGGGATAGCGTTCAAAGAAGCGGCCCCATTCGCGCAGGATCGTGGTGCGCATCGCCATGGCTTGAACGAAGCCGTCCTTGTCCCGGCGCGGCGTGTGCGCCAGCATGCTTCGGTACGCGTTCTGGATGGCGCGGTCGCCCGCGCGTTCGATCTCGCGCTGCATGGACCCGGCGGCTTCGTTCATCAGCACGTCCAGCCACAGCGCGGCCGCGGCGTCGAACTGCGGCGGCTCGGCGGCCTCGACGATGTAGCCCGCGTCCTGCAACCAGCCGGCGGCACGTTGCAGCGCGTCGGCCACGGCGGCGTCGGCCTTGTGCTGCGCGGTGCCCGCGAACAGCGCGACGCGACCGTTGCCTGGCAAATCGGGAAACGCCAGCGGCGCAGGCACCCACCAAGGATCGCGCGCGTCGCCACCCGACATCGCCGCCAGTCCCAAGCGCAGATCGGCGACGGTACGCGCCAAAGGCCCTTGCGTGGCCGCCATCTGCGATGCCACCGGGCGCTCCGAGCGCTGCGTGGCGTTGTAGCCCGGCACCCGCCCCTGCGAGGGCCGCAGCCCTGCAACGCCGCAGCAATACGCGGGATAGCGGATCGAGCCGCCCTGATCGCTGCCATGCGCAAGCGGCCCGACGCCCAGCGCCGCCGCCACCGCCGCGCCGCCGCTGGAGCCGCCCGGCGTGCGCGCCACATCGAACGGATTGACGGTGCGGCCGTGCAGATCGTTGTCGCTGAACCAGCGCCACGAAAACGCCGGGACATTCGTGCGTCCGATGGCGATCGCGCCCGCGCGCAGCCAGTTGTCGACCGCCGGATTGCTCTCCTGCGCGATGAGGTCCCGATAGTCCGTCACGCCGTTGGTCGTGGCGGTGCCAGCCAGATCCGCGTTGGCCTTGATCGTGACCGGCACGCCATGCAGCGCGCCCAATGCCTGCTTGCCGCGCACCGCCGCGTCGGCGGCATCCGCGGCGCGCAGCGCCTGTTCCGCATACGTCTCCGTCAGCGGATTGAAGGCGGCATTGACCGCGTCGGCGCGGTCCAGGCAGCTCTGCACGGCTTCTCGGCTGGATACTTCTCCGTTGCGGATGGCACGGGCCAGGTCGAGCGCGTTCCAGCGCCACAGTGCGTTCGTCATGTTGTCTCCCTATTCTGATAACCCTGTTCTGCGCGGACCGCGCCGGCGCACGCGCGCTGCAAAGCCCGTTCCGCGCCGACCGTTCAGTCCGCCGACGCGCCGGACTGCTTGACCATCGCCGCCCAGCGCGGAATCTCCGCAGCGATGAGGCTGGCGAACTGCTCGGGCGTGGACGGCGTGGCATCGACCGACAGCGTCTCGTTCTGCTTCTGCACCGCGGGGTCTTGCAACGCCTTGGCAATGGCGGCGTTCAGCTTGGCGATCACCGGCGCCGGGGTGCCCGCCGGCGTCACGATGCCGCCCCACGACACGACCTCGAATCCCTTCAAGCCCGATTCGTCCAGCGTCGGCACATCCGGCAGCACCGGCACGCGCGTCAGGCTGGTGGCGCCCAGCACCTTGACCTGGCCCGCGCGGATGAAAGGCAGCACGCCCGCCACGTTGTCGATCATCACGTCCAGCTGTCCGCCGGCCAGATCCACCACGGCCTGCTGGCCGCTCTTGTACGGCACATGCAACATGGTGGTGCCGGTTTCGCTCTTGAGCATCTCTCCCGCCAAATGCGCGCTGGATCCGACGCCCAGCGATCCCACGCTGACCTTGCCCGGATGCTGCTTCGCGTACGCGGCCAGCTCCTGCACGTTGCTGGCCGGCAGGCCGTTGCGCGCGATCAGCACCAGCGCATTGCTGATGGCCAGGCTGACGGGCGCCAGGCTGCGTTGCGGGTCGTAGGGCAGCTTGGCGTACATGCTCTTGTTGATCGCCAGCGTGACGATATTGCCGAAGCCGATGGTGTAGCCATCGGGCGCGGCCGACGCCAGCGCCTGCGTGCCGACGATGCCGCCCGCGCCGCCCCGGTTCTCCACGATGACCGGCTGCCCCAGCTCGCGGCCGAGCGCGTCGGCGATCGGCCGCAGCACCACATCCGGGCCCGACCCCGCGGCATACGGGACGATGAGCTTGATCGGCCGCTGCGGCCAGTCGGCGCGGGCGGCGCTGGCGACGGTGGCGGCCACGAGGACCAGAAACAAGGAAACGGCACGGCGGGCAAAGATCGGCATGGCATTCTCCTGAAGCGCTTTTCGGGCCAGGCCATCGGTCTTTCCGGGCCTGATCGACGATCAGCTTAGGGATGGTCCGCGCTGCGTGTAAGGCTATATTTTTGTTAAGGTGACCACCCCAGGTTGTCAGGGGCTCATCGTCGTGAAAGACCATCAATTGCGCGCGTGGCTGAAAGTGGCCGAACTGCGCAGCATCCGCGCCGCCGCGCGCAGCCTGCATCTGAGCCAGGCCGCCGTGACCAAGGCCATCAAGGAACTCGAAACCGAACTGGACGCGCCGCTTCTGACGCGCAGCCCCAAGGGCATCGCCGTCACCGAATGCGGCGAGCACCTCACGGTTCGGGCTCGCCTGGCGCAGGCGCAACTCGCGCTGGCCCGCCAGGACATCCGCCAGCTGCTCAGCGGCGCGCAGGCGCGCGTGGCGGTCGGCGTCACACCCATGGTGATGATGAGCGTGCTGCCCGACGTGCTGGCCGAGTTCCGCGCAAGCATGCCGGCCGCCAGGGTCAAGGTCTCCGAGGGATTGCTCCCCGCGGTGCTGCCCGCGCTGCGAAACGGCGCGCTGGATTTCGCGCTGGCCTCGCGCATGAACGACGGCGCCGGCGGGCAGGAATTCGACTTCGAGGAACTGCGGCCGCTGGAATTCATGATCGCGTGCCGCAAGGGTCATCCGCTGGCGCGCGCAAAGCGTTGGGACGACATCCGCGGCTGCGAATGGCTGCTCAACGTATCGCCCGGCAGCCACACCGAAGCCTTTCTGCGCGGGCTGCGCGCGCACCGCCTGCCCGAACCCCAGCGGGTCATCGAGTGCGACACCTTCGGCGTCATGTGGAACCTGATGACCCGCAGCGACGCGCTCATCCTCTGTCCGTCCGGCATGCTGGACATCAAGCCCTACGGCGACGAGGCACGGCGCATCCGCGCCGACGTGCCCATGCCCGTGGCCAGCATCGGCATCATGACGCTGCAGAGCACGCCGCTGTCGCTGGCGGCGGCCACCATGGCGGACCTGTTCCGGCGTCACGTGTCGCGCGCACCGCTAGGCGGATAACCCGGCCAGGCATCTATTTTCAGGGGCCGGATTGTCGGTCGATTTTTTGTATGCAAAAATATACAAAAAACGCATCGAGACAGCCTTGCCCATTCCCAAGAGCAATTCGCAGGCCTTCGCGGCCTACAACGAGATCAAGCGCCGCATCCTGGCCGGCATGTTCACGCCCAGCCACCGGCTACGCGAAGTGGAAGTCGCCGACCAGCTCGACATGGGCCGCACCCCCGTGCGCGAAGCGCTCAAGCGCATTCAGGACGAAGGCCTCATCACGCACGAGCCCGGCCGCGGATTGGTCGTCACCACGATGGACCAGCAGGAAGTCGGCGAGCTCTACTCCATGCGCGAAGTGCTGGAGGGCGCTGCCGCCGCCTTCGCCGCGCGCCATGCCACGGACGCCGAAGTCGCCAACATGCAGGCCATCCTGGACGAAGGCGACGGCGGCGACCCCGTCGCTCAGAACCTGCGCTTTCACCAGGCCATCTACAGCGCCGCGCACAACCGCTACCTGATCCGCTCGCTGCATTCGCTGACCGAGACCACCTACCTGCTGGGACGCAGCACGCTCAGTTCATCGGAGCGGGCCGGCCGCTCCAACCAGGAACACCAGGCCATCGTCGACGCCATCCGCGCCCGCGATGTCCAAGGCGCGCAAAACGCCGCGCAGCACCACATTCACCAGGCCCTGCTGGAACGCCTAAAGATGCTGCGCCAGGGTTAAGCGCGGCCATCGATCGGAGACAAGTCGATGAAGCAGTTCAACGTATCCTCGCAGCGGCTGCTGGCGGGGCTGGCCCTTCTGCTGCCCGCGCTTTGCGCGCCGGTGGCAGCGTCCGCCGATTCCTACCCCAGCCGCCCCATCACATTGGTGGTGCCGTTTGCGGCGGGCGGCGGCACCGACAGCATTGCGCGCGACATGGCGCGCACGCTGGCCGACAAGCTGGGCCAGTCCGTGGTCGTGGAAAACCGCGGCGGCGGTGGCGGCTCCATCGGCGCCGCGCTGGTCGCCAATGCGCGGCCGGACGGCTACACGCTGCTTTTTGCGACGTCCACCTTCGTCACCAACGCCGCCGCCGGCATCAGCACCACCTATGACGTGCGCAAGTCCTTCGCGCCCATCGCGATGCTGGGCCGCGGCCCGCTCTTCGTGGTGACGGCCAAGGACCTGAAGCTGACCTCCATCGCCGACCTGCGACAGCTCGCGGCCAAGCCGGGCGCCGACCTGAACTTCTGCTCGGCCGGCAACGGCAGCATCAATCATCTGGCCGGCGAACTGTTCAAGCAGAAGACCAACGCCGCCATGACGCACGTGCCCTACAAGGGCAGCGGCCCGGCCACCGTCGATCTGCTGGCCGGACGCGTTCAGGTGTTTTTCGCCACCGTGCCCACCATCCTGTCGCAGGTGCGCGACCAGCGCGTGGACCTGCTGGCCGTCACGGGCAAGACGCGCTCTCCGCTGTTCCCCGACACGCCCACCGTGGCCGAGGCAGGCGTTGCCGACTTCGACATCACGACGTGGTGGGGCGTGCTGGCGCCGGCCGGCACGCCGCCCGAGGTCGTCGGCAAGCTGAACCAGGCCATCAACGACGCGGCCGCCGACAAGCTGGTCGCCGACCGCCTGAAGCACGAAGGCGCCCAGGCCATCAGCGGATCGCCCGACGATTTCGGCAAGGCCCTGGCCGCCGAACTGGAGATGTGGCAAGGCGTGGTCAAGAAGTCCGGCATGAAGCTGGACTGACCGGCCCGCCGCACGCACAACAAGGAGACACCATGCAGCAGCCCCAACATCCCCTGAACCCCACTCGCCGCCGCCTGCTGCAAGGCGCGGCGGCGGGCGTGGCGCTGACCCTTGCCGGCGCGGCGCGGGCGGCGGATGCCTATCCCGCCAAGCCCGTGACGATCATCGTGCCCTATGCCCCCGGCGGGCAGGGCGACGTCTTCGCCCGCATCCTGGCTGAACGCCTGGGTACGGAACTCAAGCAGACCTTCATCGTCGAGAACCGCCCCGGCGCGTCGGGCGCGGTCGGATCGCGCATCGTGCTGCGCGCGCCCGCCGACGGCTACACCCTGCTGCTGGGCCAGACCGGCGAGATCGCCGTCAACCCGTACGCCATGAAGTCGCTGGGCTACGACCCGCTGCGCGAGTTCGCGCCGGTGATCCTGGTGGGGGATTCGCCCCTGGTTCTGGTCGTGCCGGAAAAGTCGCCGCATGCGGACCTGGCCGCGCTGATCGCGGCCGCCCGCGCCAAGCCGGACGCCATCGCCTACGCGTCGTCGGGCACCGCCACGCCGGGCCATCTGGCCGCCGCCGCGCTGGCGCTGGGCACGCAAACACGCATGATCCACGCGCCGTACAAGGGCGCCGGCCAGGCCATGTCGGACCTGCTCGGCGGGCATGTCGACTGCTTCTTCTCCAGCGCATCGGCCGCCATGCCGCACATCAACAGCGGCCGGTTGCGGGCGCTGGCGGTATCCGCGCGGGAGCGCCTGGGCATCCTGCCCAAGGTGCCCACCATCAGCGAGGCCGCCGTGCCGGACTTCCAATTCAGCTTGTGGGGCGGCGTCTTCGCGCCCGCGCAGACGCCGCCCGCGGTGGTCGAGCAGCTCAATGCAAAGCTGAATGCCATCCTGGCCGAACCCGCGATCAAGTCGCGGCTCGAAGGCGACGGCGCGGCCGTGCGGCCGAACACGTCTCAGGAATTCACGGCCTTCGTGCGCAGCGAAGCCGCCAAATATCAGAACCTGGTGCAAGCCACCGGGGTCCAGGTCGAATAAGCCCGGCCGAATCATCCACAGGAAAACGCTCCATGAAAATCGTTGTACTCCCCGGCGACGGCATCGGCCCCGAAACCATGGCGGTCGCTGTCGACGTGCTTGAAGCCGCCTCGCGCCGCTTCGGCCTGAACCTGCAGTTCGACCACGACATCGCGGGCCACGACAGCCTGAAGCAGCACGGCGCCACCGTCACGCCCGCCCTCCTTGAAAAGGTCAAGGCGGCCGACGGCCTGATGCTGGGCCCCATGGCCACCTATGACTTCAAGGACGAAGCGCGCGGCGAAATCAATCCGTCCATGTACTTTCGCAAGAAGCTGGACCTGCACGCCAACATCCGCCCTGCGCGGACCTACCCCGGCATGCAGGCGCGCCTGGGCGAATTCGACCTGGTGGTGGTGCGCGAGAACACCGAAGGCTTCTATGCCGACCGCAACGTCGAGTCCGGCGGCAGCGAGATGCTGATCACGCCCGACGTCGTCGTGTCCCTGCGCCGCATCACCCGCCAGTGCTGCGAGCGCATCGCGCGCACGGCGTTCGAGCTGGCCATGACGCGCAACAAGCACGTCACGATGGTGCACAAGGCAAACGTGCTCAAGCTGGGCGACGGCATGTTCCTGGAAATGTGCCGCCAGGTCGCGCAGGAATTCCCGGAAGTCCGCGTGGACGACGTGATCGTCGACGCCATGATGGCGCATGTGGTGCGCGCGCCGCAGCGCTACGACGTCATCGTCACCACCAACATGTTCGGCGACATCCTGTCCGACCTGACCGCCGAACTGTCGGGCAGCCTGGGCCTGGGCGGCTCGCTGAACGCAGGCCGCGACTACGCGATGGGACAGGCGGCGCACGGCTCGGCCCCCGACATCGCCGGCCAGAACATCGCCAACCCGATCTCGCTGATCCTGTCGGGCGCGATGCTCCTGAACTGGCACGGCCAAAAGACCCGCAACCAGGCCTTCCTGCAGGCCGCCGCCGCCATCGAGGCCACCATCGCCGACACGATCCTCGCGCACGAATGCACGCGCGACGTGGGCGGCAAGCTGGGCACGCGCGAAGCCGGCGCGGCCTTCGTCGCGCGCCTGCAGGCGGGCTGACCATGACGGCGCCGCAGCTTGCCGCCGGCGCCTGCGATTGCCACGTGCACGTCGTGGCGCCGCAGGCCGATTACCCCATGCTGGCGGACCGGCCCTACACGCCCGGCCCCACGTCCGCGGATGCGCTGCGCGCGCATCTGCAACGCCTGGGCCTGGCCCATGCCGTGATCGTGCAGCCCAGCATCTACGGCGCCGACAACCGCCTGCTGGTGGACAGCCTGCTGGCGCTGGACGGCGCGGCACGGGGGGTGGCTGTCGTGGATGATGACGTGGCGGACGCTGAACTCTCGCGCCTGCACGACGCCGGCGTGCGCGGCCTGCGCGTCAACCTCGAAAGCACGGGCGCCAGCGACGCCGCCACGGTCAGCCGCGCGCTGTCGGCCTGGGGCGGCCGCCTTGCGGGGCAAGGCTGGCACCTGCAGGTCTACGCTTCGCTCGACGCCATCGCCGCCGCGGCCCCCGCGCTGGCCCGGCTGCCGGTGCCGGTGGTGCTGGACCACTTCGCGATGATTCCGGCAGCGCTGCCGCTGGACGATCCGCGCGTGCGGCAGGTGCTGGCGCTGGCCGGTGACGGCGCCGCGTACGTCAAGCTGTCCGCGTCGTACCGCATCAGCGCCAATCCCGATGAAACCGAAGCGGCCACGCGCGTCACCGCGCTGGCCCGCGCCATCATCGCTTGCAATCCCGAACGCGCCCTGTGGGCCAGCGACTGGCCGCACACCAACCGCGAACCCGGCAAAGGCCCCACTGAAGTCAGCGCCTATCGCGACGTTCCGCCCGAACGCCTGCTGCGCGAAATCGCGGCCTGGCTGCCCGACGCGGCGTTGCGCCGCCAGGTGCTGGCGGCCAATCCCGCGGCGCTGTATGGTTTCTAGCTTGTAGCGCGGCAGAGACTGCAACGCGCCCCGGGCAATCGTCCGGGCTTTCACATTGCACCGCGGGATTTTTCCCCGCATTTCCCGGCGTTTGCCGAATGCGCTTAAATATCGCTTTGCGCCGGGACTTGCTCCCCCAGGCCCGCCGCGGCCGTGCGCGCCACGCCGGCGCCTCATCGAAAGCCCCATCCAGATTCCGGAGTCTCTGCCTTGTTCCGCAGATTTGAAAGCCAGCTCAATCCCTTCCCTTCCGAGAACGTGCCCCCGCCGCCCACGGGATTCTTCGCGTTCCTCTGGTTCTGCACCCACGGCTCGCGCCGCTACATCGCCGCACTGGCGATCCTGAGCGCGGCCGTCTCCATCTACGAAGCATGGCTCTTCGCCTTCCTGGGCCAGGTCGTCGACATGCTGACCGCCTGGAACGCCGGAGAGCCCGCGTCGGCGCACGAGCAGCGCGTTCTGTGGGGCATCGCCATCGTGCTGTGCGCCAGCGTCGGCGTTGTCGCGCTGCGCACGCTGGTCCAGCATCAGGTCCTGGCCATCAATCTTCCGCTGCGCCTGCGCTGGGACTTTCACCGCATGATGCTGCGGCAAAGCCTGTCGTTCTTCTCCGATGAATTTGCCGGCCGTGTCACCACCAAGGTTATGCAGACCGCGCTGGCCGTGCGCGAAGTGCTGCTGACTTTCTGCGAAATCGTGCTCGGCATCGCCGTCTACTTCATCACCATCGTCGCACTGGCCGGCGGGTTCGACTGGCGGCTCATGCTGCCCTTCATCGGCTGGATGGCGCTTTACGGGCTGGCCATGATGTATTTCGTGCCGCGCCTGGGCAAGGTCGGCAAGGAACAGGCGCATGCCCGCTCGTCCATGACCGGCCGCGTCACCGACGCCTACACCAACATCACCACCGTCAAGCTCTTCTCGCACACCAACCGCGAGGCCCGCTTCGCGCGCGCCGCCATGGAGGACTTCAAGGAAACCGGTTACCGGCAGATGCGCCTGGTCAGCCAGTTCGAGATCGTCAACCAGGCGCTGGTGTCGGCGCTGATCCTGGGCGCCGGCGGTTACGCGCTGTGGCTCTGGCATGGCAGCGAAATCGGCACCGGCGCCGTCGCCGCCGTCACTGCCATGGCGCTGCGCGTGAACGGCATGTCGCACTGGATCATGTGGCAGATGACCTCGCTTTTCGAGAACATCGGCACCGTGCAGGACGGCATCGCCACCCTGACCCACGCACCCAAAGTCCAGGACGCGCCCAACGC
The DNA here is from genome assembly GCF_029866465.1 of Achromobacter mucicolens. Taxonomy (NCBI): domain Bacteria; kingdom Pseudomonadati; phylum Pseudomonadota; class Betaproteobacteria; order Burkholderiales; family Alcaligenaceae; genus Achromobacter; species Achromobacter mucicolens. Next base: position 4,993,561 of record NZ_CP123364.1, read on the forward strand.
GGCCACCCTGCGCGTCACGCGCGGCGAAGTTCAGTTCGACGACGTCTACTTCAACTACAACAATGAGCGCCAGGTCCTGGACGGCCTCACGCTCACCGTGCGCCCCGGCGAAAAGATCGGCCTGGTGGGCCGCTCGGGCGCGGGCAAATCCACGCTCATCAACCTGCTGCTGCGCTTTTACGATGTCGAACGCGGCCACATCCGCATCGACGGCCAGGACATCTCGCAGGTCACGCAGGACAGCCTGCGCAGCGCCATCGGCATGGTCACTCAGGACACGTCCCTGCTGCACCGGTCCATCTGCGACAACATTGCCTACGGCCGCCCCGACGCCAGCCGCGAAGAGATCCGCGCCGCCGCGGCCCGTGCGCAGGCCGACGAATTCATCGAACAGCTCAGCGATTCGCATGGCAACTCCGGCTACGACACGCTCGTCGGCGAACGTGGCGTCAAGCTGTCTGGCGGACAACGCCAGCGCATCGCGATCGCCCGCGTCATGCTCAAGAACGCACCCATCCTGCTGCTGGACGAAGCCACCAGCGCGCTCGATTCGGAAGTGGAAGCCGCCATCCAGGAGAGCCTGGACGAAGTCATGCAAGGCAAGACCGTCATCGCGATCGCGCACCGGCTATCGACGATTGCCGCCATGGACCGGCTTATCGTGATGGATCAAGGGCGCATCATTGAACAGGGCAGCCACGCGGAACTGCTGGCGATGAACGGGGTGTACGCGCGCTTGTGGCGTCATCAAAGCGGCGGTTTTCTGGCGGAAGAACCCAGCGAACCCAGCCAGCAGCCGTGACCGGAGAAGTTTCGTTGCACTTTATTAGGGACGCAATACAGGTCCGATCGGATAATCCTGGCGCCATTCGATAAGGATCTTTATGTTGAAGTTGAAAGCTGCCCTCCTCATCTCGGCGCTCGGCGCCGCCGCCGTTCTGCCCGCGCACGCCGCCTCACAGCGCTCCGTCGATGCCCGCGAGTTCGACGTTGCCGGCGTCAAGACCGGCATGGACTTTGACGAAGCGCTCGCCGCCGCCGCCAAGAATTTTCATGTCGGCAAGAAAGACATCCGGATCGGCTACGCGAGGAACAACCCCGTCACGAACTCCAAGATGCCGATGAATTTCAGCTACGAGAAGGACGGCATCAAATTCATCGTCCACTTCGAACCGCGCGTGCCCGTCGACCAGCAACGCCCGCTCGCGGTGTCGCAGATCCGTTATGAACTGCCCTGGACCCCGGCCAACAAGGAAGCGATGGGCAAGGCGGCGCTGGAGAAGTATGGCCGCCAGTCCAACTATCCCAACGACCTGAATATGGAGTGGTGCGCCAAGCCCAGCTCGAATCCCGGCATGGGCTGCTCGAACGACATGACGCAGGCGGTATTGAAATACAGCGGCGTCAGCATCCAGATGGTTGACCCGGCATGGACGAATGCACGGATCGAGTTTGTGCAGCGTAGCCAGTCGAGAAAGCCCAGCTTCTGATGCGCCGCGGCAAGCGGCAGGACCGCCTGCCGCTACAGTAGCGTCACCGCGGCGGCCGCCCCGGCAATGGCCATCAGCCAGGCCCAGCGCCGTCCCGAAAAAATGGCCTGGAGCAGGCTGCCCCGCGCCAAACGGGCGACGTGATTGTCAATCCCGCGCTGGCACAACGCTTCCATCTCTGCCAGGGCCTGGCGACGCGTCGCGTTGCGGTCGACAGTACCCTCGGACACGGCCAACTCGAACATCTCATCCAGATCCAGTTCGGACAGGATGCCCTCGGCCGCCAGCCAGACCAGGGCGCCGCCCAGCGTCATGAAGGGCGCCTGCGGCAGCGCTTGCAGCCTAAGCAGCGCCGCCGCATGGTGGTCAGCGCGAATGACGCCGTCGACGCGCAGGCGCTCAAGCAGCGGGAGGGGAGCCAGCGTCATGCCGGCATGCCAAACAAAAGGAACGCACGCTGGCGCAACATGGAATCAGCACTCCCCAGTAACGAAGTCGATGGCGGGTCCCTTGCGGCAAAAAGGCCGACTCGGATTCCCCTCATGACGGCGAAGACAAGGAACGCTTCGCCATCGATTTTCGACGTCGTTTTACCAGCCGCTGTCAGCCATTAGTGCCCTTCAATGGCGGTCCATTGATTGAGGGCAGGACAGACCTCAATTGCGCGAAACGAACCACAAAATCGAAATGGATCGATGGAAATTTTCCTGCGCGTACCCACGCGCCAGGTAATGAAGAATGCCCCGGCAGCCTGGCTCAATCCCCAAGCCGCGCGGGAAGTTGCGCCACGAGCCAATCAATGAACACGCGCAGCCGGTGCGTGACGTGGCGATTGCGCGGCCAGCTTCGTCAATGGCGTCGAGCTGTTTGTGGATGGCGGCATGGCGCAGGTGTGAGCGACCGCCGCGCCAGCCCCATGCAGTCGCCTCGACTTGCGATACATCGCTTCCTTGCCCGCCCCCATGGCCTATGCTGATCGCTCCGGCCCGGGGGGGCCGCCTTGCTGAAGGAGCAGTGCATGCTGGACCACATCACCATCCACGTGAGCGACTTCGCGCGCAGCCGCGCGTTCTACCAGAGCGCGCTGGCGGCCTTGGGCTATGTGCCACGCAAGACTTTCGAGACCGACATGGGCTTTGGCGCCGGCGCCCCCGCCGATGCTGGCAACCCGGGCGGCGAGTTCTGGATCCATGAAGGCACGCCCTGCACCCCGCGCGTGCATGTGGCCTTCCGCGCCCGCAGCCGGGACGAGGTCGACGCCTTCCACCGCGCCGCCTTGGCCGCCGGCGGGCGGGATAACGGCCCGCCGGGATTGCGGCCCCACTACCACCCCAACTATTACGGTGCCTTCATCCTGGACCCCGACGGCTACAACGTCGAGGCCGTGTGTCACCGCCCCGCCTGACCGCAAGGCGCGCTTGGGAACATCTCAGCGCACGCCAACGCGGACATCCGCACGCGGGGCATTGAATCGATGCAGGGAATGAAACGCCGACGCGGCAGAATCGAAGGATTCGCGTCGCGGGGATGGGAGCTTGCTGGGGATTGATGGAGCGGGTGAAGGGAATCGAACCCTCGTATGAAGCTTGGGAAGCTGCCGTTCTACCATTGAACTACACCCGCTCGGGTGTCGTGCCGCGGCCGTGGGCCGGGCAGAGCGGCGATTATAGCGCGGCTTTTTTTCGGGCGGGGCGGCGGTAAACCGCCCTGCACCGCTAAACCTCAGCGATCAATTCGCCGTGATGTTGGCCGCCTTGACCACCTTGCCCCAGCGGTCCAGTTCGGTCTGCGTGTAGGCGCCCAGGTCCTTCGGCCCCATGAACGTCGCCTCGGCGCCCTGCTCGGCCGCCTTCTTGCGGAACTCGTCGGTCTTCATGATCTTCTGGATCTCGCCGGCGATCTTGTCCACGACCGGCGCGGGCGTGTCCTTGGGCGCATACATGGCGAACCACGACGAGACGATCAGGTCGGGGTAGCCGGCTTCGGCGGCCGTGGGCACGTCGGGCAGCGACGGCAGGCGGGCGTTGCCCGTGACCGCCAGCGCGCGCAGCTTGCCCGCGGCGATCTGGCCCAGGAGCGGCGGCGGCGTGGTGATGGTCATGTCTACGGCGCCGCCCAAGAGATCGTTCAGCGCGGGACCCGTGCCCTTGTAGGGAATGTGCGTGATCTGCGTGCCGGCCATCTGGTTGAGCAGCTCCGTGGCGACCTGCTGCAGCGAGCCGTTGCCCGACGACGCATAGTTCAGCTTGCCCGGGTTGGCCTTGGCGTAAGCGACCAGTTCCTTCAGGGACTTGATGGGCAGGTCCGGACGCACGACCACGACCTGCGGCGCCGACAGCACGTTGGCGACGGGCGAGAAATCCTTGATGGGATCCCAGCCGGCGGCGGGCGTCACGTGCGGGGTGATGACCTGAAAGCCCGAGTATTGCAGCAGCAGCGTGTAGCCGTCCGGCTTGGCGCGGGCCACGGCCTGCGCGGCGATGCCGCCCGACGCGCCGGGCTTGTTCTCGACGACGACGCTCTGGCCCAGTGCCGCGCCCAAGGGCTGGGCGATCAGGCGGGCGGCGATGTCGGTGGTGCCGCCGGGCGCGGCGGACACGATCAGCGTGACGGGGCGATTCGGAAAATCGGCCTGCGCGCTGGCGGCGCCGGCGGCAAAGGTCAGGGCAAAGGCGGCGCTGGCGCGCAGGGCGGTGGGCAGGCGGAAAGAGGCCATGCGTTGTCTCCTGGGTATTGTTATCTGTGGGTGGTGTCAGGTACTGCAGGTACTGCTGAAAAACGGCCGATCAATCAGGCGCCGGCCGGAAACCGTTCCGCCAGCCACGCCGGCGGCGCATGCAAGGCCAGCCTGGGGCCCGCCTGCAACAGCGCGTTGGACAGATCTCGCTGAACCAGGCCTGGCAGACTGCGGACAATAGCGAGCAGCGGTTCCAGCGACACGCCGGTCTGCACGTCCATGCACGCGAACATGTGGACCAGTTCTTCGGTATTGACGTTGCCGCTGGCGCCCGGCGCATAAGGACATCCGCCCAGGCCGCCCGCCGCCGCGTCAAAGCGGGTGATGCCGGTCTGCCAGGCCGCGATGGCGTTGGCGAGCGCCATGCCGCGCGTGTTGTGCAAGTGAACGGTCAGCGGCGTGGCCGGCAGGCGGGCGGCGGCCTGTTCGCACAGCGCCCCCACTTGCGTCGGAAACGCCATACCCGTCGTGTCGCACAGCGTGATGCCGGCAGCGCCCGCATCGACCAGCCGCGCGGCCAGGTCCAGCACCGTGCCGGGAGGCACGTCGCCATCGAAGGGACAGCCGAAAGCGGTCGACAAGGACACGTTGCAAGGCGCGCCGGCGTTCGCCGCGGCAGCCAGCACCTGCGACAGCTCGGCAAACGACTGGTCACGCGTCATGCGCAGGTTGGCGCGGTTGTGCGTCTCGCTGCACGACATGACCAGGTTCATTTCGTCGGTGCCGGCTTCCAGCGCGCGTTCCAGCCCGCGCACGTTGGGCACCAGCGCGGTGTATATCACGCCGGGACGGCGGCTGATGCGCCGCATGACGTCGACGGCGTCGGCCAGGGCGGGAATGGCCTTGGGCGACGTGAAGCTGGTGACCTCGATGCGCGCGAAGCCGCAATCGGACAGCGCGTCCACGAAGGCGACCTTGTCGTCGGTGGACACCAGGGTCTTTTCGATCTGCAGGCCGTCGCGCGGGCCGACCTCGTTGATCTCGATGCGGGCGGGTCCCTGGTTCATGCAATCACTCCCTTGGCGCGCAGCGCGGCGCGCTGTGCTTCAGTCAGGCCAGCGGACGCCAGCACCGCGTCGGTGTGTTCGCCCAGCGTCGGCGCGCGCTTGCGCACCGCGCCGGGGTTGGACGACAGATACGGGAAGACGGCGGGCATCTCGACCTGCACGCCCGCGGCCGATTCCATCGACGTAATGGCGTTGCGGGCGCGGTAGTGCGGGTCCTTGGCAATATCGGCCACGGAATAGATGCGGCCGGCCGGCACGCCCGCTTCCAGCATCGCGGCCAGCACGTCGTCGATCTGGCGTTGCTGCGTCCACGCGCCGATGGCGGCGTCGATCTCGTCCACGCGGCGCGCGCGTCCGTCGTTGTGCGCCAGCGCCGGATCCTGCCCCAGGTCGTCACGGCCGATGCGTGCCATCAAGCGGGTGTAGATGGCGTCGCCGTTGCCGGCGATGAGCACATAGCCGTCCTGGCAGGGATAGGCATTGGAGGGCGCGATGCCGGGCAGCGACGCGCCGGCAGGCTCGCGGACCGCGCCGAACACCGAATACTCGGGCAGCAGGCTCTCGCTGAGATTGAAAAGGCTTTCATACAGCGCGGTGTCGATCACCTGCCCCACGCCGCCCCGCGCATCGCGCTGGTACAGCGCCAGCATCACGCCCAGCGCGCCGTGCAGGCCGGCAATGGTGTCGCCCAGCGACAATCCGGCGCGCACCGGCGCGCGGCCCGGCTCGCCGTTCAGGTAGCGCAGCCCCGCCATGGCTTCGCCAATCGCCGCAAAGCCCGGTTCGCGCGCCTTCGGGCCGGTCTGGCCGTAGCCCGAGATGCGCAGCATGATGAGGCGCGGATTCAGTTCGTGCAGCGCCTCCCACGACAGGCCCCACTTTTCCAGCGTGCCGGGGCGGAAATTCTCGATCAGCACGTCGGCCTCGCGCGCGAGCATGCGCACGATGTCCTGGCCTTCCTGCTGGCGCAGGTCCACGCAGACCGACTGCTTGTTGCGCGACTGCGCCTCCCACCACACCGACGTGCCTTCGTGCAGAAGGCGCCATTTGCGCAGCGGATCGCCTTGGCCCGGCGGCTCGATCTTGATGACCTGCGCGCCAAAGTCGGCCAGGGTCTTGGCCGCAAAAGGCCCTGCGATGAGTTGTCCCAGTTCCAGCACACGAATGCCGGCAAGAATCTGCCCTGCCATATCGCCTCCCAGGCGCGTCCTACGGTAATGATGGGCGGCAGTGTGCGCGCAAAACGTCAGGATGCGGAATGGACAATCGGGGAAAGGGGCATTCCCGGAACGAGAAACCCCGGGCTAACCCTCAGCGCTCGCCGCGCAGATGGGCCAGCAGCAGCCGCGCGGCCACGGTGAGGGTGTCGGCGTCGCGCACGCCCAGCAGCAGCCAGCGGCGTGCCCATTCGTCGGTCAGCGGAATCAGGCGGATCGGCATGGATCGCGCGTGCGGCTCGGCGGCAATGCGCGGCAGGATGCCCACGCCGCGCGTGGCCGCTACCATGCGGCAGATGGCGTCAAAGCTGCGCACCTGAATGCGCAGCCGCATCGCCCGGCCCATGCGGCCGCTTTCCTCGGACAGGCGCGTGGCCAGCGACGTCGCGGGCGGCAGGCCCACGTAGTCGTAGGCCAGCGTGTCCGCGAAGGCGACCTGCGGTTCGGCCGCGAGCGGGTGGCGTTGCGGCACGATCAGCACCAGTTCGTCCAGGCGGTAAGGGAAGGTCGCCAGGCCATCTGCCGCCGTGCGATCGGCAAACACGCCGATGTCCGCGCGGTTCTCCAGCACGGCGGTGACGATGTCGATGCTGTTCTGCTCTTCCAGGTCGATCCGCACCGCGGGGTGCTCGTCCATGAAAGCGGCCAGGTCCTCGGGCAGGAACTGCGTCAGCGACGAGGTGTTGGCGGCGATGCGCACCTGCCCGCGCACCCCTTGCGCGAAGTCCGACAGCGCGCCGGCCATCTGTTCCACTTCCTGCAGCACGCGAAGCGCGTGCGCGAGGCACGCCTGGCCGGCGTCGGTCAGTTCAACGCCGGCGGCATTGCGGTAGAGCAGGGGCGACCCGAGCGCCGCTTCCAGGTCGGAGATCCGCTTGCTGGCCGCGCCCACCGCCAGATGCGACTGGCGCGCGCCGGCCGAGATGCTTCCCTGGCGAGCCACGGAGACAAACAGGGCGAGCGTGACGAGGTCGATCCGGGCAACGTTCATGAAAAAGGACTACAGCACAGGGAAACCGGGCTGAAACTATAGCCGCAGGTAAGCGGGACAAATGTGTCCCTATTTTAGTCCTTCTGACCGGCTCCGCGCGGGCAAGCCTGCCACTACAATCCCGCCTATGAATACGAATAGCCCCACGAACACCCCCGCCAGCCCCCCTGCAGACACCGCCGCAGACGCGTCGACCCAGCCCGGCGTGAACCCTGCCGCGCCCGCCGCTGCGCCCGCCGCTGCGCCCGCCGCTGCGCCCGCCGCTGCGCACGCCGCCGCTGCGCACGCCGCTGCGCACGCCGCCGTCTCCGCCGAAACGCAGGCGGCGCTGGCCAGCGCCGCCTATGCGCCCAACAGCCCCGGCGCCACCCACATCCGCAGCTTCGTGCACCGTCGCGGCCACATCACGCAGGGCCAGCTTGCCGCGCTGGAGCGTCTGATGGGCCAATGGTCCATTCCCTACGCCCCCCGCCGCCTGGATCCGGCCGCCGCCTTCGGACGGCAGGCCCCGACGGTGCTGGAAATCGGCTTCGGCATGGGCGAGACCACCGAAAAGATCGCCCTCGCCCGGCCTGGCGACAACTTCCTGGGCGTGGAAGTCTTCAACGCCGGCGTCGGTTCGCTGCTGCGCCGCATCGAAGACTCCAGCATCCAGAACCTGCGCATCATCCAGCATGATGCCGTGGAGGTCGTGCGCGACATGATCGCGCCGGATTCCCTGGCCGGCGTGCACATCTACTTCCCGGACCCCTGGCCCAAGAAGCGCCATCACAAGCGCCGCCTGATCCAGCCCGCGTTCATCTCGCTGCTCGCCAGCCGCATCGCTCCCGGCGGCTACATCCACTGCGCCACCGACTGGGAAGATTACGCGGTGCAGATGCTGGAAGTGCTGAGCGGCGAGCCGCTGTTGAAGAACACCGCGGACGGTTACGCGCCGCGCCCCGACTACCGCCCCCTCACCAAATTCGAGACACGCGGCCTGCGCCTGGGCCACGGCGTCTGGGACCTGATCTTCAAGCGAGCCGCCTGATGCTCTATCCGCCGATCGAACCCTACCGTCAAGGCATGCTGGACACCGGAGACGGACACCAGATCTATTGGGAAATGTGCGGCAACCCAAACGGCAAGCCCGCCGTCTTCCTGCATGGCGGGCCCGGCAGCGGCTGCTCGCCCGTGCACCGGCAGTTGTTCGATCCGCAACGCTACAACGTGCTGCTCTTTGATCAGCGCGGTTGCGGCCGTTCGCATCCCCACGCGAGCCTGGACAACAACACCACGTGGCATCTGGTCGCAGACATCGAGCGCCTGCGCGAAGAAGTCATGGGCGCGGACAAGTGGCTGGTGTTTGGCGGCTCGTGGGGGTCGACGCTGGCGCTGGCGTATTCCGAGACGCACCCGGCGCGCACCAGCGAGCTGGTGCTGCGCGGCATCTTCGGGCTGCGGCGCGCCGAGATCCAGTGGTTCTACCAGGAAGGCGCATCGTGGCTGTTTCCCGACCGCTGGGAAGGGTATCTGGCGCCGATCCCCGAAGCCGAGCGCGGCGACCTGGTCGCGGCGTACCACAAGCGCCTGACGGGCAGCGACCCCGCCGAGCAACTGCGTGCCGCCAAGGCCTGGAGCAAATGGGAAGACAGCACCATCACGCTGCTGCCCAGCCCGCGCCACCAGCAAAGCCATGCCGCCGACCGCGCGGCGCTGGCCTTCGCGCGCATCGAGAACCACTATTTCTTCAACGCCGGCTTCATGGAAGAAGGCCAGCTGATCCGCGACGCGCACAAGCTGCGCGGCATCCCGGGCACCATCGTGCAAGGACGCTACGACGTGTGCACGCCCGCGCGCACCGCGTGGGACCTGCACCGCGCGTGGCCCGAGGCGCACTTTCATCTGGTGCCCGATGCCGGCCATGCCTTCGACGAACCCGGCACGCTGGCGCGCCTGATCGCCGCCACCGACGACTACGCCAAACAGTGAGGACCCCTGTCATGCATATCACCCTGAACGGAGACGCCCGCGAGTTCCCGCTGGACACGACTGTGAACGAACTGCTCGACACGCTGGGCTATGCCGGCAAGCGCGTGGCCGTCGAACGCAACGGCGAAATCGTGCCCAAGAGCCAGCACGCGCAGACGACGTTGTCCGACGGCGACCAGATCGAAATCGTCGTGGCGGTGGGCGGCGGCTGACCGCTATGTTTGCAGCGCTTCGGCGCCGCATCGCACGTCACCTTGAAGGCCGCTGACATACAGCGGCCTTTTTGCATGCCGCCCCGCGCATGAGGCGGCGTACATCCGCGGATACCAACGTCCTGCGAAGGTGCCAGCATTGTTGCGTAGTCTGGCAAGGGGCTAGCAACCTGTTACACCGCGCCCTCTCGTCGTACGGCAAATGTGCGAGTCATAATCGTTTCTGTCGCGCCGCCCTGCCCCCGGCAGGCGCCTTTGGAGCACGCAGGTTTTCTCACCGCAACATCGATAAAAGGAAACACTATGGGTCTGCTCAATTTCATCAAGGACGTTGGAGAAAAGCTCTTCGGCGCCAGCGAGGCCAAGGCCGCGACGGCGGAAGAATTGAAGAAAGAGCTCGATAAGCACGGCCTGAACGCGGATGGCCTGCAAATCACGGTGGACGGCGACAAGGTCACGGTCGCCGGTCAGGCGTTGAGCACGGAAGAGGCCGAGAAGATTTCGTTGGCGCTGGGCAACACCGTGGGCGTGGCCGCGGTGGACAACCAGTTGCAGGTCAAGCAGGCCACGCCGGAAGCCAAGATGTACACCGTGCAAAAGGGCGACAACCTGTGGAAGATCGCCGAAGCGCAATACGGCAAGGGCCAGGGCGCCAAGAACACGCTGATCTTCGAAGCCAACAAGCCCATGCTCACCAGCCCCGACAAGATCTACCCGGGCCAGGTGCTGCGCATCCCGCCGCTGTCGTAAGCGGCCTGCATTCCGACAATCCGGGGGACACCCATGCGTTCCCCGGCTTGTGTCGCGGCGCGGCGCCCCCTGCCCGCCGCGATTGCTTGGCCAGACGCAACGTCTGGCCATTTTTTTACTTCATTCCAAAACGGCCCAAGCCCTTCATGCCGCCCATGGCGCGCATCATCTTGGCCATGCCGCCCTTTTTCATCTGCTTCATCATGCCCTGCATCTGCTCGAACTGAGCCAGCAGGCGGTTGACCTCTTGGACCGGCACGCCGGAGCCGGCCGCGATGCGGCGCTTGCGCGAGGCCTTGATGAGTTCGGGCTTGGCGCGTTCGGCGGCCGTCATGGAATTCAGGATGCCTTCGGTGCGGCGAAGCTGCTTTTCAGCCTGGCCGCCCTGCAACTGGCCCGCAGCCTGCTGGAACTGGGCGGGCAGCTTTTCAAGCAGCGAGCCCATGTCGCCCAGCTTTTTCACCTGGCCGAGCTGGTCGCGGAAGTCGTTCAGGTCGAACTTGTTGCCCGACTTGATCTTGGACGCAAGCTTCTGCGCCTCGGCGATGTCGATGTTCTTCTGCGCCTGTTCAACCAGCGAGACGATGTCGCCCATGCCCAGCACGCGCTGCGCCATGCGGTCCGGATAGAAGGGCTCCAGGCCATCCAGCTTTTCGGACACGCCGACGAACTTGAGCGGCTTGCCCGTCACGTGGCGCACCGACAGGGCCGCACCGCCGCGGGCATCGCCGTCCAGCTTGGTCAGGACGACGCCGGTCAGCGGCAGCGCTTCGGCAAAGGCGCGCGCGGTGTTGACCGCGTCCTGCCCCTGCATCGCGTCCACCACGAACAGCGTTTCCACCGGCTTGACCAGGTCATGCAGCGCGCGGATTTCGCGCATCATGGCCTCGTCGATACCCAGACGGCCGGCCGTATCCAGGATCAGCACGTCGTAATGATGGCGGCGGGCGTGATCCACGGCGCCGCGCGCGATGTCTTCGGGCTTCTGGCTGGGGTCGGAAGGCAGGAAATCCACGCCGACCTGCGCGGCCACGCTCTTCAACTGGTCGATAGCGGCCGGACGATAGACGTCGGCGGACACCACCAGCACTTTTTTCTTGCCGGTCTTGCGGCCGTGCTGGGTATGCTGGCCCTCGGTGAGCCAGCGCGCCAGCTTACCGGTGGTGGTGGTCTTGCCGGCGCCCTGCAAGCCCGCCATCAGGATCACGGCTGGCGGCTGGACGGCGAGCGACAGTTCGTTGGCGTCGGCGCCCAGGTCGCCGCCCATGAGGGCGGTCAGTTCCTTGTGGACGACGCCGACCAGCGCTTGGCCCGGGCTGAGGCTGCCGGCGACTTCTTCGCCCAGCGCCTTTTCCTTCACCCGCGCGACAAAGTCGCGAACGACCGGCAGCGCGACGTCGGCTTCCAGGAGCGCCATGCGCACTTCGCGCAGCATCTCCTGCGTGTTGGCCTCGGTAAGGCGGGCTTCCCCGCGCAGCGTCTTGACGACACGCGACAGGCGTTGAGTTAGGTTATCGAGCATGAGAGGCGTTTCCGCTTAAACTAGTCGATTGAACGGTGGCCGCAGGCGCGGATTCTGCGCTTTCGGGTGACGTGCACCCCAAAGGCCCCATCCAGACAACGGTTTCTATGTCACTAGGCATTGTATTTCACACAGCGGCTGCCTTGGCGTACGCAGTGCTCGGGGGGTCGCTCTGGATCCGCCTGGCCGGCGCCAAGGAAGTGGAACAGACCGGCAAAATAGCCCGTCTGTGCCTGCTGGGCGCCCTGGTTCTCCATGGAATCGGGCTGCAACAATCGATGCTGGGCGCCCAGCATCTGTTCATCGGATGGGCACTCGCCCTGTCCGCCGCCGTCTGGCTGGGCATGGTGGTGTTCTGGGTGGAAAGCCTGCTCGTGCGCATCGACGGCCTGCAGTTGCTGCTGCTGCCCGCCGCCGCCATCGCCAGCGGGCTTGCCGCCATCTTCCCCCAAGGGCAATTCGTGCCGCATGCCAACGACGCCTGGCTGCGCGTGCACCTCCTGATCGCCCTGGCTGCCTACGGGCTCATCACCATCGCGGCCCTGCACGCCATGATGATGGCTCTCCTGGACCGCCACCTGCACCGTCCCCTGGACGCGCCGGCCGAACGCAGCATCATCGGGCGCGTGCTCGATTCCCAACCGCCGCTGCTGGTGCAGGAACAACTGCTTTTCCGCATCATCTGGATCGGGTTCGTCGTACTGACGCTGGCGGTGGGCTCGGGCTCGATCGCCTCCATGAAGCTGACCGGCAAGATCCTGCCGTTCGACCACAAAACCGTTTTCACACTGCTGTCCTGGCTGACCTTCGGGGTGCTGCTGGCCGGACGGCACATCTGGGGCTGGCGCGGCCGCGTCGCCCTGCGCTGGACCCTGACGGGTTTCGGGTTTTTGATTCTGGCCTACACCGGCAGCCGGTTCGTGCTGGAAATGATTCTGCATCGAGGCTGACGTGGGCAAGTTGCTTTTCTGGATCGTTCTGATCATCCTGGTCCTGTTTGTTGCCCGCGTCGCCGGCCGCATGGCCGCCCAGCGGCAGGCCGGCCCGAAGAAAAAGGCGCAGGCCGACGCAGCCCCGCCCGTCCTGGAGTCCATGGTGCGCTGCGCCCATTGCGGCATCCATCTGCCCCGCTCCGAGGCCTTGCTGCAGAACGGCCAGACCTGGTGCAGCGCCGACCACGCGCGCCTGGGCCCTGCCAAGCGCTGAGCCCCATTCGTGCGGGCGGGCCAAGTGGCCGGATAGGGCAATCGGCGGGCCCACGGCATAATGGGCGCCGGAATCTTTACTCGCTCCCTCCCTATGCCTTTGCTCCTGGATCGACATGGCTGGCTGGCGCCGGCGCCGGGCATTTCCCTCTTGCGCTCACCCAACTGCGACACGCGCCCCGCGGGCGCGCAGGTCTCGCTGCTGGTCCTGCACAACATCAGCCTGCCGCCGGGCAAGTTCGGCGGCCCTGAAGTCGCGGGCCTGTTCCTGAACACGCTCGACTACGGCTCGCATCCCTGGCTGGAACGCCTGCGCGGGCTGCGCGTGTCCGCGCACTTTTTCATTCGCCGCGACGGCGGCATCATGCAATTCGTCTCCACGGACCGGCGCGCCTGGCACGCCGGTGTGTCGCGCTTTGCGGGACGCGAGCGCTGCAACGATTTTTCCCTCGGCATCGAACTGGAAGGCACGGACACGCTGCCCTACACTGACGAGCAGTACGCGTCGTTGCGCAAGCTGACCCACACGCTGCGCGCGCGCTATCCCCTGGTGGCCGCCCAGGGACACGAACATATCGCCCCGGGCCGCAAGACCGACCCCGGGCCGGCATTCGACTGGACGCGCTTCGGGCGCGACAGCGGCTTTGCGCGGCGGCACCTGCCGCCGGCCTGACCTTTGAAAGGATTGGCTATGTTGAAGATCTGGGGACGCCTGACATCCGTCAACGTTCAAAAAGTAATGCTGGCCGTACGCGAGCTGGCGCTGCCGCACACCTTTGTCCAGGCAGGCGGCCCCTACGGCGTGGTCGACACCGACGATTACGCGGCAAAGCTCAATCCCAACCGCCTGGTGCCGGTCATCGACGACGGCGGCTTCATCCTTTGGGAGTCCAATGCCATCGTGCGCTACCTGGCGGCACGCTACGGCGTGGGCACGCTGTGGCCCGAGGATGTCTGCCTGCGCGCCGACGCCGACCGCTGGATGGACTGGCAGGCGACCGAATGGCAGCCGGCCATGGGGCCGGCATTTCTGGGCCTGATCCGCACGCCCGAAGAAAAGCGCGACAAGGCAGCCATCGAGAAATCCGTCCAGCGCTCGAACGCGCGCGCCCTGATCCTGGACCAGGCCCTGCAAGGCCGCGAGTTCATCGTGGGCCGTCATCTCACGATGGGCGACATCGCGCTGGTCGCGGCCGCGCATCGATGGCTCGCCATGCCGATTGAACGGCCCGATACCCCTGCGCTATCGGCGTGGTATCGGCGAGTCATGATGCGCCCGGCCCCGCAAGGCGTGCTGACCTTGCCGCTGGCGTAATCGCGCAGGCTACTCCACCCAGGGCGTCTGGGCCCAGATCTGCCGCAGTCGCGCATCGTCGCCCTTCAGGCGCTCCTGCCACTGCGGCCCGTCCACGTAGTCCATTTCCGTGAACTGCTGCTTCATCTGGGTCTGGAACGCCGGATTGGCCGCCACCTTGCCCAGCGCCTGCCGCAGTTTTTCCGACACGTCGGCGGGCAGGCCCTTGGGTCCGACGATGCCGCGTTCCGAGGCAAACACCAGGTTCACGCCCAATTCCTTGAACGTGGGCACATCCGGGCCCAGCGGCGACCGCTTTTCGCTGGCCTGCGCCAACACCAGCATATTCTTGCCGTTGTAGGGCATGACCTCGCCCAGATTCAGGCCGCCAATGACAGTATGCCCCCCCAGCACCGAACTGCGCAACGGGCCCGCGCCGTTGTACGGAACGTGATTGAGCTTGGTGCCCGTCTGCGCCTGGAACAACACCAGCGCCAGATGATCGTCGGTGCCCACGCCCGTCGATCCATAACTCACCGCATCCGGCCGTTCCTTGGCGGCGGCGATCAACGCCGGCAAGGTCTTGTACGGGCTGTCGCTGGCCACGCTGAACGCGCTGGGGTCGCGGACCAGGTTGGCCAGGTACGTGAAGTCATCGCCGGTGAAGCCCGCCTGACGCTCGATCGGCAGCGACACCAGCCCCGGCATGTTCGTCATCGCCAGCGTGTAGCCGTCCGGCTTGGCGCGCGCCACGTAGGACAGGGCGATCGCGCTGGACGCGCCCGGCTTGTTCTGGACGACAACGGTCGTGCCCAGTTCCTTTTCCAGGAAGACGGCCAAGGCACGGGCCGTCAGGTCGGTGCCGCCGCCGGGTGCAAACCCGACCACCAGTTCGATGGGCCGGTCGGGCCAGGCCCATGCCGGCAAAGCGGCGCAAAGGCCGGCAACGGACAGCGCGGCGCGCGCGAGGGTCTTGCTCATCAGCAACATTTTCTTGTCTCCAGTTGTTATGTCATTGGGCCGGAAGGCCGTCATTGAAATGGTGCGCGCAGTCGTGGCGCGCTACGCCAAGGCGCGATCTGCCGAGGCGGACAGCACCTTGCCGGGATTCATCAGCCCTTGCGGGTCCAGTGCATGCTTGATGCGCCGCATCAGGTCCAGTTCCACCGGACTCTTGTATCGCTCCAGGTCGGGCACCCGGCGTTGGCCGATCCCCTGCTCGGCGCTGATAGACCCGCCGGCCTCGTGCACGCGGTCGTGGACCAGCCGCTGGATCGCCGATTCCGGCACGCCCTGCGGCGGCAGCAGGTTGTAATGCAGATTGCCATCCCCCAGATGGCCGAACACGCGCATGCGCACGCCGGGAAACGCCGTGGCCAAGGCATGGTCGGTGGCCCGCACAAAGGCAGGGATGCGTGAGGCGGGCAGCGAGATGTCATGTTTGACACACGCGCTGGCCTTGGCCAGCGCCAGGGTGATGCTCTCGCGCAGGTGCCAGAATGCGGCGCTTTGCGCGCCGGACACCGACACTGCCGCATCCAGCGCCTCGCCGGCCTCCAGCGCGGCCGCCAGCACGGCCTCCAGCCGCGTTTGCGCGTGCATTTCGTCCTCGCTGTCCGATAGCTCAAGCAGCGCGCACCATGCGTCCGCCGGCAGATCGGCAAATGGCAGGCGCTGCTGCGGGAAAGCCTGGACCACGTCACGCAGGCACGCCGCCGACATCACTTCAAATGCGGTCAGTCCGGCGCCAAAGCCCGCGCGGGCGCGTTGCAGCAGTTGCAGTGCCTGCTCAAGGCTGGCGACGGCGATCAGCGCGGTTCGCTGCGCGACCGGCAACGGAAACACCTTGAGCACCGCCGCGGTGATGATGCCCAGCGTGCCCTCGCTGCCGATGTACAGATCGCGCAAGTCGTAGCCCGTGTTGTCCTTGCGCAGGCCGCGCAGGCCATGCCAGATCTCGCCCTGCGGGGTGACGACTTCCAGTCCCAGTGCAAGCTCTCGCGTGTTCCCGTAACGCAGCACCTGCGTGCCGCCCGCGTTGGTGGCCAGATTGCCGCCAATGGTGCAGCTTCCTTGCGCCCCCAGCGATAGCGGGAAGAGCCGGCCCGCCTGGCGCGCAGACGCCTGCACCGACTGCAGCACACAACCCGCTTCGACCGTGATGGTGTCGTTTTCCAGATCCAGAGCGCGCACCCGGTTCATGCGCGCCAGCGACAGCACCACGGCAGAACCGCTGACGTCCGGCGTGGCGGCTGCCACCTGTCCGGTGTTGCCGCCTTGCGGGACGATCGGGACCCCGGCTGCCGCGCACAGACGCACGACTTGCGCGACTTCGCCGGTATCGCCTGGCCGCAACACCGCCATGGCCCGGCCCGTCACGGCCTGGCGCCAATCGGTCAAATAGGGCTGGGCATCCGCGCCCGTCAGCACGTTCGCCTCGCCCAGGCAGGCCGTCAACGCCGCCCGCAGCGCAGCCGGGGTCATGCCTGCATCTCCCGGTCGGCGATCGGCGTGAGCAGCGCGCCGCTGCGCAGAAACGCTGCGACATTATCGAAAACCAGATCCGCCATCGCGGCCCGCGTCTCGTGCGTGGCGCTGCCCGCATGCGGCATAAGGGAAACCTGGTCCAGATCGGCAAAATCGGCGGCATCGGTGGGCTCCTGCTCCAGCACATCCAGGCCGGCGCCGCCCAGTTCGCCCGAGCGCAACGCCGCCAGCGCCGCCGCCTGGTCCACGACGCTGCCGCGCGCGATGTTGACCAGAATCCCCCGCGGGCCCAGCGCGCGAATGACGGGCGCATCGACCAGATGCCGCGTGGCGGCCCCGCCCACGCAGGCCACCACCAGAAAGTCGGCCCACGCGGCCAGGTCCACCAGGGATGCTTCGTAGGGGTATGGCGACTGCGGCCTGGGGCTTCGATTGTGATAGCGCACCTGCATGTCGAAGCCCGCGCCCCGGCGGGCGATCGCTTCACCGATGCGGCCAAGTCCCAGGATGCCGAGCCGCTTGCCTGATACGCGGGTCGCAACCGGAAATTGCCCGATGGCGCGCCACTGGCCCGTCTTCACGTAGCGGTCGCCCACGGCGGTACGCCGGGCCGCCGAAAGCATCAGCGCCCACGCCAGATCGGCGACGCAGTCGTCCAGCACGTCGGGGGTGACGCTGATCCCGATGCGCCGGTGGGCAGCGGCGCGCAGGTCCAGGGTGTCGTAACCCACCCCCCAGCTGCACACGGCCTGCAGATTCGGCAACGCGTCGAACATCGGCTGCGTGAATCCATGCCGGACAGACGTCACCGCGACCCGCGGCCCCGCCAATTCGTCGCCAAATGCCGCCAGGCCCAGCGGCTCCCGCCAGGCCTGCAGGACACGGTAATGGGCGGCCAGACGCGCATCGAACGCGGCGCCCAGCGATGTGACCTGCACCACCTCGTAGCGGGCAGTCACGCACGGCCTCCGGCGCTGGCGGGAATGTAGTTGGCCGCGGCGGCGGCCTCAGCAAATGACAGGCCGTCCCGAATGCCGCGCTCCACCCGCTCATCCACCTCCAGCGCGTGCTTCGCCGCCGCCAGCACATCCTGCAACCGCGCGCGCGGCACAACGACCAGCCCGGTGTCGTCGCCAACGACGAGATCGCCCTCGGCGACCCGCACGCCGCCGATGGTGACGGGATCGCCCATGGCCTGCAGGCGCAGGCGTGTCTTGCCGGTCAACGGGGTGACATGGCGGCTCGCCAGCCACAATCCCGTCGCACGGATTTCATCGACGTCGCGGCAGGCGCCATCGATGACGACAGCGGTTGCCTGGCGCCGCGAGGCGGCCAACGAGGCAATGCCGCCGAAAGTGGAAATGCAGGTCCCCCCCGCGTCCACCATCAGCACGCGCCCGGGGCCTGTGGCGGCCACCAGGCGTCCCACCGCGAAATCGGCGCGGTCGAAGTCTCCCAGGCCGCCCCAGACGTGGCGCGCGGTGACCGCAAAGCCAGCGATGCGGCCTTGCCCGCCCCGGCGCTCAATGCCCTGCACCACGCCGGCAATGCCCAGCGTATCCATCGCATCGGCCCAGGTGCTGGTGCCGATGGCGGCGCAGCGCGCCAGCAGTTCTTGATCGTTGTCGCTCATTCAGTAGGTTCTCCCGTCGGTATCGACCGTGCAGCCGCTCAGTCGATCTGTGCGCCGGAGAGCTTGACGCCCTCGGCCCACCGCTTCGCCTCGTCGTTGATGAAGGCCTGGAATTGCTGGGGCGAGCTGTTGTTCACATCGCCGCCCATCTCCTGCAGCCGCTTGGTCATTTCAGGCGTGGCCACGACGCGGGCGACATCCTGGTAGATCTTCTCGCGCAGGGCGTCCGGCATGCTGCCCGGCGCGAAAAGGCCAAACCAGGTCGCGGCTTCGAAGTTCTTCATGCCCGCCTCGGCCATCGTCGGGACCTGCGCGATGGCCTCGACACGGCGCGGATGCGCCAACGCGATGGCATTGAGCTTGCCCGACTGGATATGGGGCAACGCGGCCGACAACGTGACGAAGGCCATCTGCACCTGTCCGCCTATCAGGTCGGTCAGCATCGGCGCATCGCCGCGGTACGGCACATGGACCAGCTTTATGCCCGTCCTGGCCTTGAACAGTTCGCCCGTCAGGTGCTGCGGCGTGCCGTTGCCGGTGGACGCCAGGCTCAACCCCTGCGGCGCGGCCTTGCCGTACTTGATCAGATCGTCCAGGGTCTTGACCGGCAGCGAGGGCGAGGTCACGAGCACCAGCGGAATCGTGGACGTGAGCGTCAGCGGCGCGAAATCCTTCAAGGGATCGTAGTTGAGCTTCTTGTACAGGCTGGCGCTGATGGTGTGGGCGGCCGTCGTCATGTAGAGCGTGTAGCCGTCGCCGGGCGAACGCGCCACCTGCTCGGCGGCCACCGTGGTGCCCGCGCCTGGCCGGTTGTTGACGATGACCTGCTGCCCCCATGCGGCCGGCAGCTTCTCCGCGATCAGGCGCGCGATGACGTCCGTGGCGCCGCCGGCGGGATACGGCACCACCAGCGTCACGGGCTTGTCGGGGTAGCCCGCTGCCTGCGCCGCGGCCCCACCCAGCGCCAGCCCCATGCCGATCGCCACGCCCGCAATGCAATGTCGCAACTTCATTGTCCTGTCTCCTGTGGATGTCGTTATCGTGACTACTGAAGTACGTACTGCCCGCCCCGGCGCTCTATGGCGCCGTGAGCGCATTCCTCCTTACGGCGTCTGCACGGCCTCCTGCGCCTCGCGCCAGGCCAGCAGCCGGTTCACGCCCTCCGCCATGCCGACCCGGGGTTGCCAGCCGATATGCTGGCCGGCCAGGTCATGCGGGATGTGGAAGGCGCCGCCCGACGTCAGGCGCACCGTGCCGGGCGGATCCGGCTTGATTTCGGGCTGCAGGTCGCTCTTGCAGTAGTCCAGCACCAGCCGCACCAGTTCACCGGTGGTGATGGGCGCCGGCCCCGACACATTCACCGCGACATCGGTGGCGGCGCTTTCAAAGGCGGCCACGTTGGCGCGCGCCACGTCCGAGACGTGCACGAAATGCTTGGTGTCCGTGCCGTCGCCCGGCAGCACGGGCCGCTCGCCCTTGCGCACGCGGTCGTAGGTTTCCATGATGTACAGGGAATTGGCGGCGCGGTAATGCTGCCGTTCGCCGTAGACCGTGGAGTAGCGCAGCACCACGTAGTCCAGCCCGGCCTTCTGGTAGTACTGGCGGCATAACTGCTCGCCCATGATCTTGGACGCGCCATACAGGATGGCCGCGGGAGGCGCGCCCACCGAATGGAAGGGGCCGTTCTCGACCAGCGCGCCAGCAATGCCGGTGCCATAGCCATACACGGCATTGGACGACGCGAAGACGATCTTCTTCACCTTGTTGGCGCGGCAGGCCTCCAGCATGTTCTGCGCGCCCCGGATGTTCACGTCCACGGCCTGCCAGGGCGTCTGGGCAAAACCCAGCGTCATGTAGGCGGCAAGGTGCAGCACGCCGTCCACGCCCTCGGTGGCGGTCAGCAGATCGGGCAGGCGCATCAGGTCGCCGCGCACCACTTTCACGCGGGGGTTGTCCTGCAGATGCGCGATCGCCTCTGGCGTGCCGAACGCGAAGTTATCCAGCAGAATGACCTCCTTGACGCCGGCCGCCAGCAGCGCGTCGGCCGTGTGGGATCCCACCAGGCTGGCCGCGCCGGCAATCAGGATGCGCGCGTCGGCCAGGGACAGCGCCGCGCCTTGTTTCTTTTCAGTCGTCATGTTTGTTCAAAGTCCCATCGGTTTGTCGTGCATGCCCCAGTACAGGCTCTTGACCTGGCTGTAGAGGCGCAGGCCGTGCAGGCCCTTCTCGCGCCCGATGCCGCTGGCCTTGAAGCCGCCGAACGGGGTCGCGATATGCGATTGCTTGTAGGTGTTGATCCAGATGGAGCCGGCCTCGATCTCACGCGCCACGCGCCAGGCGCGGGCGTAGTCGCCGGTCCACATGCCCGCGGCCAGGCCGAAGGCGGTGTCGTTGGCCTGCTGGACCACATCGTCCTCGTCCGCGAACGGCAGCGCCACCAGCACCGGTCCAAAGATTTCTTCCTGGCACACGCGGGCGCCGTTGCCCAGCCCATCGATCACGGTCGGCAGGTAGAACCATCCGTTGGCCAGTTCGGCCTGCGTGGGCGCCGCGCCGCCGACCAGGACTTTCCCACCCTCGGCACGGCCGATGTCCACATAGCCCGCCACCTTGTCCCGATGCGCGCGAGAGACCAGCGGCCCCATCTGCGTGGATGAATCGTCGGGCAGGCCGACGCGGACCTGCCGCGTGCGCTCCACCAGCGCCTGCATGAAACGCCCATATATGGACTTCTGCACGAACAGACGCGACCCCGCCACGCAGCTCTGGCCGGCCGACCCGAAAATGCCCGACACCACGCCTGCCACCGCGCGATCCAGGTCGGCATCGTCAAACACGATATGCGGTGACTTGCCGCCCAGTTCCAGTCCGACCGGAATCAGGCGCTGGCCCGCAATGCCGCCAATGGCGCGGCCGGTTTCGGTACCCCCGGTGAACGACACCATGCGCACGCCGGGATGCTTGACCAGCGCCGCGCCCACATCTTCGCCGTGGCCGGGCAGGACGGTCAGCAGACCTTCCGGCAGCCCCGCCTCGGCGCAGATGCGGGCCAGTTCCAGCGCCAATTGCGGCGTTTCCTCGGACGGCTTGATCAGCACCGCGTTGCCCGCGGCCAGCGCGGGCGCGGCCTTCTGCGCTTCGTTCATGATCGGCGAGTTCCAGGGCGTGATGGCCGCGATCACGCCAAAGGGCTCGGCCAAGGCCATGGAGAAGTATTCCCCGCGCGGCGACGTCATCTCGTTCTGCCACGTCTCGCACACGGCGGCGTAATAGCGGAAATGCCCGGCCGCGCTGTCGACCATGTTCAGGCATTCCTTGTAGGGCTTGCCGCTGTCCAGCATCTGCAGGCGCGCCAACGGCTCGCGCTCGGCGGACAGGCGGCGCCCGATTTCGTACAGCGTGGCGGCGCGCTGGTCGGGACGCAGCTTGCGCCAGGGCTTGTTTTGATAAGCGTCCCAGGCGACGGCAACAGCGGTGTCAACGTCCTGCGGCAGCGCGCGCGTGACGATGCCGGCGATGCTGCCGTCGGCCGGGTTGATGGAGGTGATGACGGCGTCGCCGTCTTGGCTCTGGCGCCAGTTGGCGCCCAGCCGGAAGGGCTTGTGGCTCGATGCGTCCATAACGTCTATGAATCCGGAGGGCTTCGGTAGACGTCATCATCGTCCGGCCAATTATTAGACACAAATAGATATTTCTTCACTATTATTAGCCGATGGCTATCAATATCAAATACCGGCCGCTCAAGGCCTTTTTGCTCGCGGTGGACACCGGCTCTTTCACCCACGCGGCCAATCACCTCGGCGTGACTCAACCTTCGTTCACCGCCCTGATCCAGGACCTTGAAGAAGTGCTCGGCCTGCGGTTGTTCGAACGCACCACGCGCAGCATCAGCCTGACCTCGGCCGGGCAGGACTTTTATGCCCGCGTGCAGCGGCCCATCGCCGACCTCGAAGAGGCCTACCGCAGCCTGGCGGATCTGGCTGCCGTGCGGCGCGGCAACGTGGCGTTGGGCGCCCTGCCCTCGGCCGCTCTGACACTTCTGCCCGCCGCCACCGGCACGCTGCGCCAGGCGCATCCGGCGCTGAAGGTGCGTGT
This sequence comes from Achromobacter mucicolens, assembly GCF_029866465.1. Taxonomy (NCBI): domain Bacteria; kingdom Pseudomonadati; phylum Pseudomonadota; class Betaproteobacteria; order Burkholderiales; family Alcaligenaceae; genus Achromobacter; species Achromobacter mucicolens. The sequence continues at coordinate 5,016,172 of NZ_CP123364.1, forward strand.
GGTCGAGGCCCACAACGACGAACTGGTCGCCCTTTTGCGCACCAACCAGATCGAGTTCGCCGTGGCCGCGCAGGCCGAGCCGGCGTCCGACCTGACGTTCACTCCCTTGGGCGAGGACTGCTTTTGCGCCGTCTTTCCCGCTGGCCACCCGCTGGGCGAGGCGCCGGGGATGCTGCACTGGCGCGACGTGCTGCGCTACGACCTGATCCTGCTCTCGCAGGGGTCCCATGCGCGCCAGCAGTTCGACCGCGCCGTGCGCGATGAGGTCGGGGCGCCGACCACCGCGCTGCGCTACGACGTCACGCACATGGGCACGGCGGCCGGCATGGTGCGCCAGGGGCTCGGCGTCAGTGTGCTGCCGCGGCTGGCGCTGCCGGAGCTGAACCTGTCCGGCCTTCTCTGCACGCCCCTCTGTGACGCGTCGGCGCGCCGCTATATCGGCGTGCTGCATCGCCGCGACCGCACGCTGTCGCCGGCCGCGCAGGCGCTGGTCGAACAACTGGAGACGGCAATGACCCACATCCAGCAGCGGCTGTTGCCATTGCCCCCGATCACTGCGGACGCCTGAAAGAACTCGACAACTGCGCGACGATCCGTGACGGCTAACCGACAAATTGCAACACTCGCGGGGCGGGATCCATGTAAATATTTAAAGCCGTCGTCAGGCGCACACCGCAGCGACACAGGCCAAACGCCTCCATCCATGCATCGTTCCCGCCAGATGACTGATGCGTTGGGGGCACCAGGAAGGAGACTTGCTTGACTTGCCCGCCGCCAGAATCCGCAAGCCACACTGCGCTGCATGAAGCGCAACGCCAGATCCTGCTTTCGTCGGCGTCAGGCACGCCGGCCAAGGCATGCCTGGAGGCGCTTACCGATGCCGTCGGCCGCTTGCTTCCCGACGCGCGCGCCTGCGTCATTCTGGCCGGCGCGGGTCGCACCACCGTGGACGACGGATACTCTTCGCAATTGCCTGCCGAGTTCGCCGCGGGCCTGCGCGGGCAGTCGATCGATCAGGCGCTCTTCGCGCCGGGCCTTGCCGCGCGGTGTGACCAGCCAACGGGATGCCTCCATATCGAGGACGCGGCGATGTGGGCGGCGCCTTGGCAATCCCTTTGCGCGCAACACGGTATCCGGGCCTGCCACGCCCAGCCCGCACAGGCTGCCGATGGCGCGACCGTCGGCTGGTTTCTGTTGTTTCTGCCTCAGGCTGCTGCGTTGAGCACCTGGGAGCAGCGTGTCGCGGAGTTCGGCGCGTTGGCCGCCAGCATCGTGGTCGAACGGGACCGCGCGGCCGCGCATCTTCGGCATGAAGTCCACGCCCTGGCCAGACTGCAGGCGCTGAGCGCCGAACTCGTCGGCCCCGGCGAATTCGAACCGCTTTTGAAAAAAATCCTCGCCGCGGCCGCCGACATTTCCGGCACCGCGAAAGGCAACATCCAGATCTACGACCCCGCCAAGAACACGTTGCGCATTGCCGTGCACCAGGGCCTGAGCTCACACTTCGTCGAGCATTTCGCGCAGGACGGCTGGGTAGCAAGCTGCGCCGAGGCCGCCAAGAATCTGGCACGTCTGGTCGTGCCCGACGTCGAACAACTGACGGACCTGCGAGGCACCCCGGGGCTAGAGGTCATCCTGGCGGACAACATCCGGTCGATTCAATGCACGCCGCTGCTCAGCCGCAGCGGCCAGCTGCTCGGCATGCTCAACAACCATTACACGTGGCCCGGCGGCCCCACCCCGGAGGCCCTGCGCTACATCGATCTGCTTGCGCGGCAGGCCGCCGAACTGCTCGAACGTCATATCGCGGAATCGGAACTGGCGCGTGAACGGCGGCACAAGGACGAATTCCTGGCGGTGCTGGCGCATGAGCTGCGCAATCCGCTTGCCGCCCTGCGCAACATGCTCGAAGTGCTCAAGCGCGCCGAGCGCGATCCCGCCATGACGGCACGCGCCCGCGAAGTCATGGACCGCCAGTTGCGCCAACTGGTCAGGCTGGTCGACGACCTGCTCGACGTCAACCGCATCAACCGCGGCAAGCTCGAGCTTCGCCTCACATCCCTCACGCTGGACTCGGTCCTGCAGCACGCCATCGAGGCTTGCCGCCCCGCCTTGGAACAGCACGGACACAGGCTGAGGCTGGTGCAGCCCGACGCGCAGATCACGATGCAGGGCGACGCCGAGCGCCTGACGCAAGTCTTCGGCAATCTGCTCTCAAACGCGGCCAAATACACGCCCCCCGGCGGCGACATTGAGCTCTTCGTCGACCCGGGCCAGGACAGCGTCGACGTCACGGTCCGCGACAACGGCTCGGGCATTCCACCCGACCAGCTCGACCGGATCTTCGAGATGTTCACGCAGGTCGACCGGACGCTCGAACGCGCGCAGGGCGGCCTGGGCATTGGCCTCATGCTCGTCAAGCGCCTGGTGCAAATGCATGGCGGCGCGGTGCGCGCCCACAGCGAAGGCCAAGGCAAAGGCAGCACATTCATCGTCCGGCTGCCTGTGACCGGCATCCAGGCAGTCGCACCCGAGCAATCCGCCAGCGCGCTATCGCCCACCGCGCGCAAGGTGCTGGTGGTCGACGACAACCGCGACGCGGTCGAATCAATGGTCGCCGTGCTTGCGCTGGAAGGCCACGACGTCACTGCCGCTTACGACGGTGAAGAAGCCATTGCCCTCGGCAACCAGGTCCGTCCGCAGGTGATCCTCATGGACATCGGCATGCCCGGCATGACAGGCCACGAAGCCTGCCGCCACATGCGAACCCTCGACTGGGGCGAACGCGCAACGATTCTTGCGCTGAGCGGCTGGGGCCAGGAAGAGGACCGCCGGGAGTCGATGGAAGCCGGCTTCGATGCGCATCTGGTCAAGCCAGTGGATATGGACGTGCTGCTGGAGATGCTGTCTACGACCGAGCGGCGGGGTGGTCGGGGATAGGGGCAAGCATTGCACCTGCTTGACTTTGTGCGACCGCGATGGTCTGCGGCTTCGTCCAAGATAGAACCTTTCCGCAAGCCGATCCCCCTCTCACCCCCGCTCCACCTTCCACCCCATCTCCGCCGAAATCCCAGCCGCCGCGCCCTGCACTACCGGCACCATCTCGCGCATGCGCTCCAGCGACATATAAGGCACGGTGCTCGACACGCTGATCGCGGCCACGATGCCGCTGGAGGCATCGCGCACCGGCGCCGCCACGCAGCGGATCGAGGGCTCGTTGTCTTCCAGGTCGAACGCATAACCCTGCGACGCGTAGTCGCGCATGCGGTCGCGGAACGCCTCCCATCCCTGCTGCCCGCCCGGCGCGCGGGATGAAACGGGAGCGCCCACGCGATGCAGCGATTTCCATTGCGATTCGTCGGCGTCCAGCAACAGCGCCTTGCCGACGCCGGTTGCGGCAAGCGGCATGCGGTGGCCCACCCGCGAACGCATTTCCAATCCCTTCTTGCCCGGGATTTTTTCCAGATACAGCACGTCGTTGTTGTCGCGCACCGCCAGGTGGATGGTGTCGCCGGTCAGTTCGGCCAGGCTGTCCAGATAAGGGCGTGCCAGCGTCGCCAGCGGAAAAGCCTCGCGCGCCTGGAATCCCAGCTCGATCAGCTTGGGGCCCAGCACGTAGCCCACGCCCGGCAACGCGCGCAGGTAGCGCTCTTGCACCAGACAACTTGCCAGCCGGTGCGTGGTGCTGCGCGCCACGCCGATGCGCGCGCAGATCTCCTTCAGGTCGCGTGCGCCATCGGCGACGGCCTGCACCACGGCAAGACCGCGCATCAGCGTCTGCGTGCCGGCGGGCGCGGCGGCATCGGGGTCCAGCGGGGCGGATGGCTCGGGGGGCAGTGTGGTGGCGGTCATGTTGCGAAGAGGGCGTTGCGGCGCGGCGGGACAGATCGGCAAGCATACCCGGCGCCGCGGCACGGATACGTGAGCAAAGCGGGAATCCACGGCGCTTTTCCGGGCGAACAAGGCATGTCGCCTGCCCATACAAAGGCCACGTCAAAAGCACTTCAAAAGCATTTCAAAAGCACTTCAAAAGCACTTCAAAAGCACTTCAAATTCCCTATATGTGGGATTTAATTCTATATTTTGAGATTTTTCAAGCGCTGGACTAGAATTTTTGCCATTCGTGCGCTGTGCGTCTCCCGCGCGCGCACGGCAGATTTCAGACAACAAGGTCCGCGCTCCCCTTGCCCGGTCCCGCGCCCCACGACGGCGCTGCGACGGCGCCCGATGCGCGGCCAGAGACGAGACAGACTCTGATGAATACCGGATCGCCCGCCCGTGCGGCTCTTATCGCGCTGGATTGGGGAACCTCTTCGCTGCGCGCCTACCGCCTGGATGCCACGGGCCGCACGCTCGATACGCGCCATCTGCCCTGGGGCATCATGCGCCTGCCGCAACCGCTGCAGGACGGCGCCGCCACCACCACGCTGTCCGGCTTTGAGCTGGCGTTTGAACAGGCTTGCGGCGACTGGCTGCGCGCCGAGCCCGCCCTGCCCGTCATCGCGTGCGGCATGGTCGGCAGCGCGCAGGGCTGGAAGGAAGCCGCCTACCTGGATGTGCCCGTTGACCTGGAACGCATCGGCACGCTGCTGACGGTGGTGGAGCGCGCGGGCAGCACGCCCGTCCACATCGTTCCCGGCCTCATCCAGCGCCACGGCCTGCCCAACGTGATGCGCGGGGAAGAAACCCAGGTGTTCGGCGTGATGGCGGAAGAAGCCAACGTCAACGCCGACAGCGTGCTCATCGGACTGCCCGGCACGCACTCCAAATGGGTCAACGCGCGCCGCGGCCGCGTCACCCACTTCGACACATTCATGACCGGCGAGGTCTACGCGGCGCTGCGCGGCCACACCATTCTGGGCCGCACGATGGCTGACGCCGCCACCCCTGACCTGGCTGCCTTCGAGCGCGGCGTCAAGATCGCCGGTGCGCCAGCGGGCCGCGCGGGCGTCATGTCCACCATCTTCAGCACACGCGCGCTGGGCCTGACGGGCGAACTGGCCCCCGAATCGCAGGCGGACTATCTGTCGGGCCTCCTGATCGGCCATGAAGTCGCCGCGCTGGCCGAGATGTTGCGCCAGCAGGGCGAATTGCCGCGCATCGTGCTGTGCGGCGACCCGGCGCTGTGCAAGCGCTACACCCTGGCCATGCAGCATTACGGCCTGGGCGTGCCCGAACAGGCGCAGAACGCGACCGAGCGCGGCCTGTGGCACCTGGCCATCTGTGCCGGCCTTGTCACTCCCTCCACCCCGATCCCCGCCTAGGAACCTTCGATGAACCATCCCGGTCTCCAAACCGCCATGGCCCACTGCGGCCTGATCGCCATCCTGCGCGGCATCACGCCCGCCGAAGCCGAGCCCGTCGGGCAGGCGCTGTACGACGCAGGTTTCCGCCTGATCGAAGTGCCGCTCAATTCGCCGGATCCGCTGGACAGCATCCGCGCCATGCGCGCCGCGCTGCCCACCGACTGCCTCATCGGCGCCGGCACCGTTCTCAATCCCGACGACTGCGCACGCATCCAGCAGGCGGGCGGCGAACTCATCGTCATGCCCCACAGCGACCCGGCGGTGATCCGTCAGGCCAAAAAACTGGGCATGGCGTCCTGCCCCGGCGTCGCCACGCCCACCGAAGCCTTCGCGGCGCTGGCCGCCGGCGCCGACGTGCTGAAGATGTTCCCGGCCGAGCAGCTGGGCCCCGCCGTGCTCAAGGCCTGGCGCGCCGTCATGCGCCCGCCGATCGCCCTGGTTCCCGTGGGCGGCATCACGCCCGACAACCTTTCCAGTTACGCCCAGGCGGGCGCCAGCGGCTTCGGCCTGGGCTCCGCCTTGTACAAACCCGGCCTGTCGGCCGAAGCAACCGGCCAGAACGCGCGCGCTTTCGTCGCGGCCTGGCAACGCGCCTATCCTGCCCAGGAGACACAAGCATGAAGATCACCAAGCTCACCACCTACATCGTGCCGCCCCGGTGGTGCTTCCTGAAGATCGAGACGGACGAAGGCATCGTCGGCTGGGGTGAACCCGTCGTCGAAGGCCGCGCGCATTCGGTTGCGGCCGCCGTCGAGGAACTGTCGGACTACCTGATCGGCAAGGATCCCCGCAACATCGAAGACCACTGGACGGTCCTGTACCGCGGCGGCTTCTACCGCGGCGGCGCCATTCACATGAGCGCGCTGGCCGGCATCGACCAGGCGCTGTGGGACATCAAGGGCAAGCACCTTGGCGTACCCGTCTCGCAGCTTCTGGGCGGCAACGTGCGCGACCGCATTCGCGTGTACTCGTGGATCGGCGGCGACCGTCCCGCCGATACCGCCGCGGCCGCCAAGAGCGCCGTCGAGCGCGGCTTCACCGCCGTCAAGATGAACGGCACCGAAGAACTGCAGTACATCGACTCGTTCGACAAGGTCGAGAAGTGCCTGGAGAACGTTGCCGCCGTGCGCGACGCCGTCGGCCCGAACGTGGGCATCGGCGTGGACTTCCATGGCCGCGTCCACAAGCCCATGGCCAAGGTGCTGATGAAGGAACTTGATCCGTTCAAACTCATGTTCATCGAAGAGCCCGTGCTGAGCGAACACTACGAAGCGCTGAAGGAACTGGCGCCGCTGACGTCCACGCCCATCGCGCTGGGCGAGCGCCTGTTCTCGCGCTGGGACTTCAAGCGCGTGCTGTCCGAAGGCTACGTCGACATCATCCAGCCCGACCCGTCGCACGCCGGCGGCATCACCGAGACCCGCAAGATCGCGGCAATGGCCGAAGCCTACGACGTCGCGCTGGCGCTGCATTGCCCGCTCGGCCCCATCGCGCTGGCCACCTGCCTGCAGATCGACGCCGGCTGCTACAACGCGTTCATCCAGGAACAGAGCCTGGGCATTCACTACAACGCCGCCAACGACCTGCTCGACTACGTCAGCAACCGCGAGGTCTTTGCCTACGAGGACGGCATGGTCGCGATCCCGCAAGGTCCCGGCCTGGGCATCGACGTGAACGAGGAATACGTCAAGGAACGCGCCGCAGTGGGTCATCGCTGGCGCAACCCCATCTGGCGTCACGCCGACGGCAGCTTCGCCGAATGGTAAGCCGATAAAAGAGAGAGGAGACACCATTGTCCACCGCCGCCCACACCGGCCTGCAGAGCGCCCAGCGCCCGACCCGCAGCCGCTACATCATCATGGTGATGCTGTTCATCACCGTCGTCATCAACTACCTGGACCGCAGCAATCTGTCCATCGCCGCACCCGCCCTCAAGGACGAGTTCGGCCTGGACACCTGGCATGAAGGGCTGATCCTGTCCGCCTTCGGCTGGACCTACGCCGCCATGCAGATCCCCGGCGGCTGGCTGGTGGACCGCGTGTCCCCCCGCGTGCTGTACGCCGCCGCGCTGATCCTGTGGTCCGCGGCCACGTTCTTCATGGGCTTTGCCGGCAGCTTCGTCATCCTGTTCGTCCTGCGCCTGGCCGTGGGCGCGCTGGAGGCCCCGGCCTACCCCATCAACAACCGCGTCGTCACCACCTGGTTCCCGGAACGCGAACGCGCCACCGCCATCGGCTTCTACACGTCCGGCCAGTTCGTCGGCTTGGCGTTCCTGACGCCGGTGCTGGCCTGGTTGCAGCACCACTACGGCTGGCACATGGTGTTCGTCAGCACGGGCCTGCTGGGCATCATCTGGGGTGTGCTGTGGTTCATGATCTACCGCGAACCGCGCCAGTTCAAAGGCGCCAACGCGGCCGAGATCGAATTGATCCAGCAAGGCGGCGGCGTCGTCGACCTGGACACGCGCGTGCGCGAAAAGAAGGCCCCGTTCAATTGGAACGACCTGGGGTTGGTCATGAGCAAGCGCAAGCTGTGGGGCGTGTACCTCGGCCAGTTCTGCCTGACCTCCACGCTGTGGTTCTTCCTGACGTGGTTCCCCACGTACCTGGTCAAGTACCGCGGCATGGACTTCATCAAGTCCGGCTTCCTGGCGTCGGTGCCCTTCCTGGCCGCCTTCATCGGCGTGCTGTGCTCGGGCGTCTTATCCGACTTCCTGATCCGCCGCGGCGCAACGGTCGGCATGGCGCGCAAGCTGCCCATCATCCTGGGCCTCTTGATCTCCACGTCCATGATCGGCGCGAACTTCACCGACTCCACGCCCTGGGTCATCTTCTTCCTGGCCGTCGCGTTCTTTGGCAACGGCCTGGCGTCGATCACGTGGTCGCTGGTTTCGACACTGGCGCCTGTGCGCCTCTTGGGCCTGACCGGCGGCGTGTTCAACTTCGTCGGCAACCTGTCGTCGATCTGCACGCCCATCGTCATCGGCTTGCTGGTGTCCAAGGACAGCTTTGCGCCGGCGATCGTGTATGTATCGTCGCTGGCGTTGCTGGGCGCGCTGTCGTATATCTTGCTGGTTGGGAAGGTGGAGCGGATCGAGGCTTGAGGACTTGTCCTGGGTTTGAACCCTGGCTTGGAGTGAAGGGGCGTCCTGCGGGACGCCCTTTTTTCTTGCCGATTCCAATACGTCCGGTTTCGTCCTTCACCCAGATACAAACGACATCGTCCCCTTCCGCGTGCTCGGCCGCCGGCGTGATGAATCCATCACGCACCACCATTGCGCCGCTCCTTTCGTTCGCCGGATCATCCGTTAGCTCGCAGCCCCTTTGCGAGGAGATAAAGGAACACGGAGTCAGCGCCCCATACGGCTTGACTTTAATTCGTCAATAAACGAATATTCGCATGGTCGAAATTGAACATTACCTGGCGCCTGATGGGCATACGAATCCTTATCTCGATTGGCTGAACAGTCTGCGAGATAACCGCATCAAGGTCGCCGTCATACGGCGAGTTGCACGAATTGAACTCGGCAATTTCGGTGACCACCGCTTTTGCCGCGATGGCATCTGGGAACTGCGCATCGACATGGGGCCTGGCTACCGGCTTTACTACACACTGGTGAGACGCCGGGTCGTACTGCTTCTATGTGGCGGCGACAAAAGCACCCAATCGGCGGATCTTGCGTGCGCCGTCCGCTATCGCACAGACTGGGAACAAAGACCATGAAAAGCAGATCACACGACGAGGCGATGGCCGAGCTGTACCGCAATGACCCCGGACTGGCCGCGGACCTGATCAACAGCGTTCTGGAAGATGGGGATCAGGCAGAGCTGCTCATCGCGCTGCGTCAACTTACCCAGGCCTTCGGCGGCGTTCAGACCGTGGCATCCACGGCGCGATTGAACCCCACTCAGCTATATCGCACACTCTCCCCAAGTGGAAATCCCGGTCTTAGTAGCCTCACAGCCATCCTAAAGGCAATGGGATTGCGATTGGCCGTACAACCGTTGGAGGGGCGGCAACTCAGCTAGCAGCGTCCGGCCCTGGATAACCTCAGCAGCCCTGCATCGCCACCTTACGCCGGCGCACATTCCCGGCGCGCTGCACCAGCACCAGCGCCAGGCCGGCCGTTGCAATCACCGCGCCGGCAATCGGCACCGCCGCGTAGCCCATACCCGCCGAGATCACCGCGCCCCCGGCCGCCGCGCCCACCGCGTTGCCCAGGTTGAACGCGCCCACGTTCATCGACGAGGCCAGCCCCGGCGCATCCGTCGCGGCGCGCATCACGCCCATCTGCAGCGGGGGCACCACCGCGAACGTCGCGATGCCGAAGATCAAGAGCGCGATCGCCGCACCGACCGGCGTCGAGGCCACCCAGGGGAACGCCAACAGGTCCGCAATCACCAGCACCAGAAAGAAAATCAGCGTGCCATCGAGCGAGCGGTCGGCCATGCGCCCCCCCACGCCGTTGCCCAGCGTGAAGCCCAGACCGATCAGCACCAGCATGCCCGTCACGAAAGCCGGCGACGCGCCCGTGATCTCGGCCAGCGTCGGCGCGATGTATGTGTACAGCGTGAACATCGCGCCCGCGCCCAGCACCGTCGTCAGCAGGGCCAGCAACACCGCGGGGCTGCGCAGCACCGCCAGTTCATGACGCACGTTGGGACGACGCCCGGCCTCACCCGCAGGCAGCGCCAGCCACAGCGACAGCATTGCGATCAGGCCCAGCACCGCCGTCGCAAAGAACGACATCCGCCAACCGATCGTCTGCCCCAGCCACGTCGCGGCCGGCACCCCGCCCACGTTGGCGATGGTCAGCCCCATGAACATCGTCGCGACCGCGCTGGCCTGCTTGTGGCGCGGCACCACACTGGCGGCCACCAGCGAACCCAGGCCAAAGAACGCACCGTGGTTCAGGCTGGTCACCAGGCGGGCCAGCAACAGCGTCGTGTAGTTGGGCGACAGCGCCGACAGGATGTTGCCGATGGTGAAGATCGCCATCAGCAGGATCAGCGCCTTGCGCCGCGACCAGCGCGAGAACGCCAGCGTCATCAGCGGCGCGCCAATCATGACACCGATCGCGTAGGCGCTGACCAGCATGCCCGCGCTGGGGATGGACACGTTCACCCCCTCGGCGATGACGGGCAACAGGCCCATGGGAGAGAACTCGGTCACGCCGATGCCAAAGGCACCGACGGCAAGCGCCAACAACGGCGGGCCGGCCTTAACCGGCTGGGTTTCTTGGGGATTCATGCAAGTTCCTTGGGTTCGACGGCGCCGGCAGGACGTTCCTGGGGCGCGCCCGGCCTGAAATGGCCGGCGCATCGGATAGACAGGCGTGCAGTATGACCGCCGGATCCTTGCAGAAAAAGGCGTCTGGCGGGCAAACACTTTTGACTTCAGGTCATTAATCAGCGGATGTCAAACCCGGCGCCTGGGCGTGCCGTCAGGTATGCAGTCCCCAGCGCTTGGCATGCTTGCGCGTGTTGGTCGTGATCCATCGCGTCAGCCGCTCCAGAAGCGTCCGTTCTGTTCCCAGCCGTGCTTCGTCCCACAAGCGGGCCTTGACCCGGGCCAGCGCGTCCGGCAATGCTCCGAGAAGTGATTGCGCCACGGCAGCAACATAGCGCGGGTTAAATCCCAGATCGCGCGCCATGGCATCGAGTTGATCCTTGCCAATGGCGCCCGGCTTGTCTTCCCCGCCAATGGCAAATGCAAACCGCGCGCTCAACCCCGGGTAAATTGCCGTGCACATCAAGTCGTAGAACGGCGCAAGGACGTATTTTCCGTCGCCATCCAGAAGCACGGAGAGATTCTTTGCGTGGCTGTCGTTGTTGCCCACCATCAGGTTGAACAGAATCCACTGCAAAAATCGCTTTACGTCCGGACCACCGACACCCGTCGCCGCCAGCAACTTGCGGCAATCCAACAGCGTCGGACCGCCATCCGATTCGTACTTCACGTTCGAAGGCCTGCCCGCCAACTGGCACAGGTCCAGCTGATGCAGTCGCCGTAAACCGCCCAGTCCGTCCGGCATGCGGTCGTAACGCTGAATCAGACACGCGCGCGTTTCCGGTTGGTAAACGGCTTGCGCAACGCCCAACCCAAGTGCTGCCGCCAGTTGCATGACCAGCGCCTCGTTCAGGGCCGATGCCCATACCCCATCCAGTCCGCGGATATCCGGCTTGAGGATGTGAGTGGAGGGGGCCGCACCCTGCGGCAGTGCGGGCGAACCGTCAGGCATGACCGTCAGCAGAAGCTTGTCCTGCGCCCCCGCGAGCGAGATCCGCGTGCCTTCAACGTTCTCGGCCACCAGCGCCGGCACGCCCGTTTGCTGCAGACGCGCAGCGATTTCCGGCCAAGTCACGGGTCGATACTTGGCGGGCTGAGGAACTTCCCCCTGCGGCAAAATCGTCAAACCGCTCGCGGTGTCGCCGCCGACGCTGCGCAGCAATCCGAACACCGTCGTCGCATGCCGGCTGGCTTGCAGAAACTTGCGCACGTGGCCTTCGGGCAGCAGGTTCTCGAAGAAGGCGTGGACGGCTTCAGTGGATTGATCACCTTGCACAAGCGGTATCGACGGCGAGATTGGACGGGCGTCCGGGTGCGCGATCCACGCGTCGTCATACGCGAAGCGCAGGGGCTGCTCGTCGAACAGGCGCCCGACCTTCTGGCCATCCCGGTAGAGATCGAGCGCGTCTACGTTGCTCATGGCAGCCTCGCGCGCTTGGGTGCGATCTGCACCTCCAGCCCGAGCAGATCCAGCGCATCCAACACCTTCTGCAACTGCAGCGTCGGCTTGCCTCGCTCCAGGTCCACCACGAAGCGATTGCCGGTCCCGGACAGGCCAGCCAGATCCGCTTGCAGCAACCCCTGGGACCGCCGGACGGCTCTTACCACTTCGCCCACTTCGGCCGAGGTTTGCACCGTCACGGGAAACGCGTCGACGTTCGAAGCCATCGCCACCTCCATTTTTACCGTTCGGGAATTTTAGCTAGGTTTGAGCGCATTTGGGTCTTGTTTTTCCCGATCGGGAAGCTTTTTGCAAAATATTCAAAGAAAAACGCATTGATATTACCGATCGGGAATTTTTCAGCCTGTTTTGCACGCCTTCGCCACAAAAATTACCGATCGGGAAGCAAAGCCCCCTACAAACAAAAAGGGCGTCCTCCCGGACGCCCTACATTCACCCCAACGCGCTTACTTCAACAGCAACGCGTTCAAGCGCTTCACGAACGCCGCCGGGTCCGCAATCTGCGCGCCCTCGGCCAGCAGCGCCTGATCCAGCAGCAGACGCGCCCACTGATCGAACTCGCTGTCGTCAGCCGAACGGATACGCGCCAGCAGCGGGTGCTCGGGGTTGATCTCCAGCACCGGCTTCACGTTCGGCGCTTCCTGGCCCGCGGCCTTCAGCATGCGCAGCAGGTGCGGGCTGAGCTCGTTCTGGCCCACCACCACGCACGCCGGCGAATCCACCAGGCGCAGCGTCACGCGCACTTCCTTGACCTGATCTTCCAGCGTCTTTTGCAGGCGCTCGACCAGCGGCTTGAAGTCCTCGGCCACTTCGGCCTGGTGCTTCTTTTCTTCCTCGTCGGCCAGTTCCGCCAGATCGAGGCCGCCCTTGGCCACCGACACCAGCGGCTTGCCGTCGAATTCACGCAGGTACGACAGCATCCACTCGTCAACGCGATCCGACAGCAGCAGGACCTCGATGCCCTTCTTGCGGAAGATTTCCAGATGCGGACTGTTGCTGGCCGCGGCGAACGTGTCGGCCGTGACGTAATAGATCTTGTCCTGGCCTTCCTTCATGCGCGACACGTAGTCGGCAAACGACACCGTCTGCGCCTGATCGCCCGAGTTCGTCGACGCAAAACGCATCAGCTTGGCAATGCGCTCCAGGTTGGCCGCGTCTTCGCCCGCGCCTTCCTTCAGCACCTGGCCGAACTCCGACCAGAACGTTGCGTAGTCTTCCGGCTTGTTCTCGGCCAGGTCTTCCAGCAGCGACAGGATGCGCTTGGCCGAGCCCTCGCGGATGGCGCGCACGTCGCGGCTTTCCTGCAGGATCTCGCGCGACACGTTCAGCGGCAGGTCCGCCGAATCGATCACCCCGCGCACAAAGCGCAGGTACGACGGCAGCAGCTGATCTGCGTCGTCCATGATGAAGACGCGCTTGACGTACAGCTTCACGCCGTGGCGCCCGTCGCGGTCCCACATGTCCATGGGCGCGTGCTTGGGCACGTACAGCAGCTGCGTGTACTCGCTGCGGCCTTCGACGCGGTTGTGCGTCCAGGCCAGCGGGTCGTCGTAGTCGTGCGAAACGGTCTTGTAGAACTCGCGGTACTGCTCTTCCGTCACCTCGGACTTGTTGCGGGCCCACAGCGCATTCGCTTGGTTCACCGTCTCCAGTTCGTCGGTCTTGACCTGCTCGCCCTTCTCTTGATCCCACTCTTCCTTGGCCATGCGGATCGGCAGCGAGATGTGGTCGGAGTAGCGGCGCAGGATCTCGCGCAGCTTCCAGCCGTTCAGCAGCTCGTCCTCGTCGGCGCGCAGGTGCAGCGTCACGTCCGTGCCGCGGCCGGCCTTTTCAGCGGCGGCAATCGTGAACTCGCCTTGGCCGTCCGATTCCCACTGGATCGCTTCCGTCGAACCGGCGCGGCGGCTCACCACCGTGACCTTGTCCGCCACGATGAACGACGAATAAAAGCCCACGCCGAACTGGCCGATGAGCTGCGCATCCTTCTGCTTGTCGCCGGTCAGTTGCGAGAAGAACTCGCGCGTGCCCGAGCGGGCGATCGTGCCCAGGTTGGCCACCGCCTCGTCGCGCGACAGGCCGATGCCGTTGTCAGAAATCGTGATCGTGCGGGCGGCCTTGTCGTAGCTGACCGTGATGGCCAGTTCGCCGTTGCCTTCCAGCAACTCCGGCTGGTCGATGGCCTCGAAGCGCAGCTTGTCGCAGGCGTCCGACGCGTTCGACACCAGCTCGCGCAGGAAGATTTCCTTGTTGCTGTACAGCGAATGGATCATCAGATGAAGCAGTTGCTTCACCTCGGCCTGGAACCCCAGGGTTTCGGACGCGGAATTCGTGGCGGTTTGGCTCATAGTTCTACGTGGCTCGGAAAATAAATTAGGGACAAATATCCGGCGGCTGGGGCGGTGCGCCTGCGCAGGCGCCGGGAAACCCTACTGATGTGGGGGCCAATGGGAACTTTTCAAGGCCGGGGTGGCGGCCTTGCAACCTGACAACGGGCTGGCCCCGGTAAAATCCCGCACTTTTCTCACCTCCCCCTCCCCGGCCGGCCCTCCCGCCATGCAACCCGCCTCCCTCTCCCAACCCGCCCCCCACGGTGCGCCCGACGACGCCAACACTTCCCACGACCTGGTCTACGGCCCCGACGACCGCCCCGCGCCGCCCGTCGCCTTCGTCGCCGCCCTGCAGCACCTGCTGGCCATCCTGGTCCCCATCGTCACCCCCGGCCTGCTCATCTGCCAGGCGCTGGGCGTCAGCAGCCGCGACACCACCCTGATCGTTTCCATGTCGCTGGTCATCTCCGGCATCGCAACGTACGTCCAGTGCAAGCGCTTCGGGCCCCTGGGCGCCGGCCTGCTCATCGTGCAGGGCACCAGCTTCAACTTCGTGGGCCCCCTGATCGCCGGCGGCTCGGTCATGGTCAAGCAAGGCACGCCGGTCGAAGCCGTCATGGCCGCCATCTTCGGCGTCGTCATCGCCGGCTCCTTCGTCGAAATGGGCATCAGCCGCATCCTGCCCTTCGTCAAACGCCTCATCACCCCGCTCGTCACCGGCATCGTCGTGCTGCTGATCGGCCTGACCCTCATCAAGGTCGGCCTCATCAGCATGGGCGGCGGCTTCGGCGCCATGGCCAACGGCACCTTCGCCAGCGCCGAGAACCTGACCCTGTCCGGCCTCGTCCTGGGCACCATCATCCTGCTCAACCGCGTCCCGGTCGTCTGGATCCGCAGCACCGCGCTGGTGCTGGCACTGGCCGTCGGCTACATCGCCGCCGCCTACATGGGCCGCCTGGACTTCACCGGCGCCCGCGAAGCCGCCCTCTTCCAGGTGCCGGTCCCCCTGCACTTCGGCCTGGGATTCTCGTGGGCCTTGTTCGTGCCGATGCTGATCATCTACCTGGTCACCTCCCTGGAAGCCATCGGCGACGTCACCGCCACCAGCAAGGTATCGAAGCAGCCGGTTGAAGGTCCGCTCTGGATGCAGCGCATCAAGGGCGGCGTCCTGGTCAACGGCGCGAATTCGCTGCTGGCCGGCGTGTTCAACACGTTCCCCAGCTCGGTATTCGCGCAAAACAACGGCGTCATCCAGCTGACCGGCATCGCCAGCCGCCATGTGGGCGTGTGGATTGCCGGGATGCTGATCCTGCTGGGTCTGTTCCCGGTTGTGGCGGGTGTCCTGCAAGCGGTGCCCGAACCCGTCCTGGGCGGCGCAGCCATGGTGATGTTTGGTGCGGTTGCCGCGTCCGGGATCAACATCCTCGCGGGCATCCAGCTGGATCGCCGCGCACTGCTCATCATCGCCGTGTCTTTGGCGCTGGGATTGGGGGTATCGCAAGTGCCGGAAATCCTGTCGCACCTGCCGCACTCGGTGAAGAGCGTGCTGGAATCGGGCGTCGCCACCGGCGGGATTTGCGCGCTGGTGATGAACTGGTTCTTGCCTGAGAAGAAGTAAGGATCGAGGGGGTGCGTGTCGGGGGTATGCTGCCCCCGGGCCAGCCCCTGAACGGCAGGGCCGCCCGGCCCTCGCCTGACAAGATGCCAAAGACCGCATATAATCGCGGTCTTCGCATCTCCCGCAGCCGTCACCTGGACGCGCTCGCGACCCCCTAGCCCGGGTGGTGAAATTGGTAGACGCAGGGGACTCAAAATCCCCCGCCGCAAGGCGTGCCGGTTCGATTCCGGCCCCGGGCACCACAGATTCCATGCGTATGGCGCATTAAAGCGCTCATCGCTGCGCATTCTCCTTCGACGCCTTAATGTCCACGACGCTGGCCTGACCAAGCTGCTGGCCGAACTCCGCTTACCGATCGTGTCAGCGTTCGAGAACCACGCCCGCATATCGCGTTCACCACCAAGACCCCATAAGACACACGTCGAACTCACACGCGTCCTTGCAGAGCGCGGCAGGGACATTGGTGACGTAGGTCGTGCTTGCCCGTCAAGAAAACGCCCCAGAACATTCATCATTCCGTCACCCGCCCTCCCTAAGCTTCCCGCTTTTCCTCAAGGGCAGCAAAGATGGCGCACGACAAGCAAGACGGCAAACCTCAGATTGCCAACGATCTTCCCGCACTACCGATAGCCGCGGACCCGCGCCGTCGCAGTCTGCTCAAGGCCGGGTTCGGCGCCACCCTCCTGCCCGTAGGCGGCTCGCTGCTGCTGTCAGCCTGCTCCAGCGACGATGACGATGACCCCGCCGCGCCCGAGACCCCCGGCACGCAGCCGCAGCCTCAACCCGAACCGCAACCCCAACCCGTCAACATTTCCAGCTTCGCGGTAGCAGTACTGCCGGACACCCAGTTCTACTCCCGCTACGCCACCGACGCGGAAAACCAGCAGTTCATGCGCAAGTACGGCAACGAGCCGTTCAAGGCGCAGACGCAGTGGGTGGCCGACCATTCCAAATCGCTGGGGATCCCCTTCCTGATCCATCTGGGCGACGTGGTCGATCAGCAGAGCAAGCCGGATCAGTGGAAGGTGGCCGGTGCGGCCATGAAGATTCTGGAAGACGCCAAGGTGCCGTACTCGATCCTGGCCGGCAATCACGACGTGATCCTGGATCGCGATTACGTCGACGCCAGCAGCCAGGCCAGCGCCACGGACGCGCAGCGCAATCTAGCCAATGAGCCCTATCTGCAGACCTTCAGTGCCGATCGCGCCTCGAAGCAGGCGACGTTTGGCGGGCGTGATCCGAGCGGGTTTCACGAGTACCACGTGTTCGAGGCCGAAGGTCAGAAGTTCATGGTGCTGTCGCTGTCATGGCGCATCTCCGACGCGGCGCTGGCGTGGGCTAACCAGGTGATCCGCGCGAACCCGTCGCTGCCGGTGATCCTGGTGAACCACCAGTTGCTGAACATCGACAAGGATGGCGTCACGCCGCTGGAAGTGCCCTACGGGCTGATGCTGTGGGACAAGTTGATCCGCGACAACGATCAGATCTTCATGACGCTCAACGGCCATTATCATGGCGCGGCGCATCTGACCAAGACCAACGCGTTTGGCAATGCGGTTGAAGAAATGGTGGTGGACTACCAGATGGCCTATCAGGGCGGCAACGGCCTGATGCGCTTGTATGAATTCGACCTCAGCAACAACGAGATTCGGGTGCTGTCGTTCTCGCCGTGGGTGCCGCAAAAGCCCAAGGACACGCTCAATACGTTCGATCAGGCCATCCTGACCGGCGCGAACGAGCAGTTCACCATCAAGATGGACTTCGCCAAGCGGTTCGGCGGGTTCAACAAGGAATTCAAGGCCGCCACGCCTAGCCACACCGCGCTGATCGACCAGGCCCGCGCGTTGATCCTGGCCAACTACACGGACCCCGTCGCCGCAGAGCAAAAGCCGGCGGCCGATCCGGACGACTATCCGCAGGTGACGGGCACGCTGGCGCACTGGCGATTCTTTGGTGGCGCCAATGGTCAGCCGGTGCCGGTGGGCGAGGTGATTGCGGACCGCACGGGGCTGAATCCGATGCGCCGCGCGCCGCTCAATATCGACGGCGTGGCCGGCGCGCAGGTGGGCGACGTGGTCTGGTCGGATGATCACCACTACCTGTCGGCGGCGCCGGGCTCGGTGCGGTTCCTGAACACCGACAAGAACACGGCCCGCATGAGCTACTTCACGACGGACGCCGCGGCCATTATCAACGGCCAAACCGCGCCCAATGGTTACACGGTGGAGGCCTTCATCAAGATCGACCGCGATTGGGTGGCGTCCAAGCATGCGTGGATGAACATCATGACGCGCGACGGCAAGCGCGGAGATCTGCCGGGGTTCTCCGGGGGAGATCCGGAGTCGCCGCCGCTGCTGTTCGCCATTTCGAGCCTGCGCGAGATTCAGTGGGAAGTCGTGCCCGATGTGTCGGGCGCGCGTGGCGCCAAGGCCAACTGGTCGGGCGAGATCATTCCCGACAAGTGGATGCACGTGGCAGTGGTGAACGACGACACCACGCACGAAACCATTCTGTACGTGGAAGGCGCGCCGGTGCTGCGCAATACGTCGGACGCGCCGGGCCTGGCGACGCTGGCTGCCAATATGCCTTGGGTGATCGGCGCGGGTTCGTGGGATGGCGCGCGGGCCGATGGCTTCTTTGGCAGCGTGGGTGAGGTGCGTATTGTCGATCGGGCGCTGCAGCCGATCGACTGGCTGACCGCGCGTCGGCGTTGATCGGTGCACGCGCCGCGGTCGGCCCCTGCCGCGGCGCGTGAGTGCATGATTGCATGAGCGCATTGGTTATCAACGTCGGTTGCTCTCCGTTCCATTTGAGCATCGCGGAAAACTCCTATCTGTCTGGATTGATATCAGGTAGTACTTAAACCCGCACCCGCTAACGCGCTGCGGGTTTTTCTTCGTCTGGGATAATCCACGAGCCCTCGACCGTCAGATCCGTCAGAAGCGCGAAACGACACGACGGTAGACCGGTGTCGAAACCATGATCATGTCCGTCGAATCCCTACTCGTGACCATCGCGCATGGGATTCACCCGCGTTTGAATACCTAAACCCCTATGCCTCTGAAGACCTGGATTTCCCGCTTGCAGACCACGCGCTGCAGTTTGCTTGCCGCATTGGCCTTCTGCGTCTGCCTGCCCGCGAGTGCCACGCAGACCCCGCCACCAGACGCCGTCCAGCCGCCAACCCTAGTGTGGGGCGCCGTTCCCAGCGCGGATCTCTACCTGCTGGTGGCCAGCCCGCGTCTCAGCAAGCCCGAGCTGCAACAACTGGTGGCCGACAAGATCGGTCGTGGGATTGGCGATAACCAAACCATCACCCAGGTCTGGAGCAATGTGCCGGAACCCATCCAGCTTTGGCTCTCGATCGACCCCGCGCGGCTTCGGGACGCCAAGCTGTCAACGGATCAGGCATTGGAGGCGCTGGCTTCCAAACTGGGGATTTCCGCCCAGTCCGCCCAGGGAATCCGCCCGCCCCATGCGTGGATCTATTACGGCGCCACACGCGAGAAGTTCGAAGCCTGGAGCGATGCGCCTTCAAAGCTGGCGGACGGCACCGTCGTCAACCCATCGGAATGGGCGACATTGGCATACCTGCAAGCGCCGGACTCCTGGGAAGGCTGGAACAAGGTTGGGTTAAGCCTTACGGTGTCCGCAGAGGCGCGCCGCGATTCTTTGGAGAACGTCGTCAGCGAACGGCTGAAAGCCCTGGCGTCCCATCTGCCCGATGACGTGTCGGTACTGATCCTGCCTGCAGGCCCCCGATTGAATGAGGCCGACGGCATATTCGTCACGGTCGGGCGCGACGAGTAGCCCTCAACCGGCGCTGCTGCCTCCCTGCTCCTAAAACCCGGGGAGCAATCAAACTGCCGCACCTTTACCGCTAGAATTCCGTCGCAGTCGGGTTGGACATCACGATCCGGCCAACCAACGGAAAGCTTTATTGGCGCAGGAGGTTCAATGGCAATCAAGGCCGTGGCATTCGACGTATACGGAACCTTGGTCAACATCGATCGGCCAACCCGCCCCTTCCGCAAGCTGGTCCGCCTGCTGCACGAAGCGGGCCGCCCGCGCCAACGCGACGACGGCATTCGGGCGATGAGCAGTGCGATCGACCTGCGGCAGGCTGCCCGTTTGTTTGGCGGAATGATCAGCGAAGATGCGCTGAACGCACTCGAAGCCGAGCTGCGCGAAGAGATTGAATCCATCACGTTGTTCCCGGACGCCGCGCCAACGTTGCTGGCACTGAAGGCGCGCGGCATCAAGGTGGCGCTGTGTTCCAACCTGGCAGCGCCGTACGGCCCGCCCGTCCTGGACTTGCTGCCGTTTCAGCCGGACTTTTGCGCTTGGTCGTACGAGGCCGGGGCCCTGAAGCCACAGCCCGAGATCTATCAGTATCTGTGCGAGGGCATTGCTTGCCAGCCCGAGGAAGTCCTGATGATCGGCGACACCATCGAGGCCGATATGATCGGGCCTCGGAAGTTCGGCATGCACGGGTATCACCTGGACCGGCACGCGGCAACATCGAGTTCAGCGGAGTCCGTACGTTCGCTGAGCGATGTGCTTACGCTGATGGCCGCGCGCCATTGACGCCAGGCCGTCCGAATAAGAAGGCGGCCCTATCCGCCCCGGCGCCGCCAGGCCCACCAGACCGCCCCAATCGGCGCAAAGATCGCCAACCACGACACCCCGTCCCACACCCCATCGCCCAGCAGCGCCGACACCAGCCCCACCACCGAGGCCACGCCTAGCCAGATCGGCGCGCGGAACACCTCGCCCGCCGTTTGCAGGTTCTCGGTCCGCGCGCCGCGCGCATCAACGTTCTTGCTCATTGCGCTGCCCCTTGCCGATCACCCTGCCGCAGCGCGTTGGCGGTCTCTGCGGCATCCGGGGTCAACGATTTCGAAGCCGTTGCCGCCTTGGGCTTGCGCAGCCATAGATACAGTCCGCTACCCAGCACCACGATTGCAAAGAGATCCAGCACCGCCCAAAGAATCTTGAGCGGCAGGCCGCCGTAATCCCCAAAGTGCAGCGGCTGCGATAGGAACAGGGTCTTTACGTACCAGGGCATCTCTCGCGTGTCGGTCAGCTCGCCGTTAGTGGCGTCCACCAGCGCGGGCTTTAGCAGGCGCGAGGTCACGGGTGTGTTGCCCTTCATGAAGAACGTGTAGTGATGCGGGCTGGAAAACATCGTCCCCGGAAACGCGACAAGGCTCACGGCCATGTCCGGCACGGCGGCGCGTGCCGTGCGGATGGAAGCTTCCAGATGCGCGGGCTGCGTGACGGGCGGCAGGCCGCGGAACGGCGCGGTCATTTCCGCCATCTGGTCCATCTGCCAGAGGCTAAGCACGACGCGGTTCAGTGTATTGATGCTGCCCGTGATGCCAACAACCAGCAGCCACACCACCGTGACAATGCCCAACAGGTTATGCCAGTCCAGCCATTTGACCCGGGTGCTGCGCTGGGTGCGCAGCGCGCCAAATTTCAGGCGGCGCATGAAGGGGTAATACAGCACCACACCGGACACGATGGCGACCACCATCAAAAGGCCCATCGCACCCAGGAACAGCATCCCCGGCAAGCCGGCGAACATGTCGGTATGCAGCTTGAGCATGACGTACATGAAGCCTTCGTCGGTGGCCGGTTCGTCCAGGACCTTGGCCGTGCGCGAGTCGATGACGACGGCGTTGTTCTCCTCGGGCGGCGCGTCGACGGCGCTGGCCATGGAGACATACGTAATGTCGGGATGCTCGTCCTGATCCCAGAACATGTAGCGGATGACTTCGCCCGGGCGGCGCTCCAGCGCGGTCTGGGCGATCTGGTCCATGCTGGCGTTGGGCGTGCCGGCGGGCATGGGCGGCGCTTCGACGACGCCCGACAGGTGCTCAATCTCTTCGTGGAAGATCAAGGGTAGTCCGGTCAGACACAGCAGCAGCATGAAGACCGTGCAGACCAGGCTGCTCCACTTGTGTATCCAGGACCAGGCTTGCGTGGACATCTCGGCTTCCTTAGAAGGCGATGCTGGTCGAGAACGTGTAGGTGCGCGGCGAGCCCACGAACAGGTAGCCTGCCGTGGCGGTGCCCCAGTAGTTCCGGTTGAACAGGTTCTCGACGTTGAAGCGGAAGGTGACGGGCGTGCCGCTGATCTTGGTCTCGTAGCGCGCGCCGGCGTCAACGCGGGTCCAGCTTGGCACCGACAAGGTGTTGTCGGCGTTGGCATACGTCCTGTCGGTGTAGATGACGCGGCCCAACACCGTCAGACCTGGGACGAACGGGGTGTCCCACTCGGCGCCCAGGTTGAATTGCCAGTCGGGCACGCCGATGGCCTTGTTGCCCTGCAGGCCAGGCGTGGTGGCCTTGTTGATGACGGCGTCGATGTAGCTGATGCCGCCCAACAGGCGCACACCCTTGGTGACTTCGCCGGCAAAGCTGGCTTCGACGCCTCGGTTGCGTTGTTCGCCGAATTCGCCAAAGGTGTTGCCCGAGATACCGGAGCTGGGGCGGGTCAGCTCAAAGAGCGCGACAGTGGCCAGCATGTCGTCGTTCAGGTTGTACTTGACGCCGAGTTCCTTCTGCTTGGACTTGAAGGGCGACAGCGTTTCGCCTGGATTGGTGATGGCCGCGCTGGTGGGCGCGGTGTCGCCTTGCGACAGGCCTTCGACGTAGCTGGCGTAGACCGACAGATCCGGCCGCACCTTGAAGACGACGCCGGCCAGCGGCGTGGTGGCGCTCTTGTCATAGCGCGGGCCGCTGGGCTCGCCGTTGGCGAAGTTGTAGTTCTGGCCCTGCACGTTCTGGCGGCGCGCGCCCAGCGTCAGTTGCAGCCGGTCGTCCATGAAACCCAGGGTGTCGGCCAGCGCGTAGCTGGTCAGCTTGGTGCTCTGGTAGCGGTTAAGCGGATTGCTGATGCCGGAGATGGACGGCGTGTCGAAGATGTTGCCGGCGTAGATATTGGAATTGCCCGGCGGAAAACCGGTGTAGAAGCCCAGGTCGGATTTCTGGTCCAGCAGCGTGTAGCTGAAGGCGACCTTGTGGCTCACAGGGCCGGTCTTGAAGTTGCTGCGCAGGCCGGCTTCGGTGGACTTGCTGTCCACCGTCATCCGCTGCCAGCCGCCGAAGAAGGAGTAATCGCCCTGCGTGTTCTGCAGCATGGGGTTGGCGGCGAAGGCGTCCCAGTCCAGCTTGCGTTGGCCGTAGCCTGCGTAAGCAGTCAGGTAGTCGGTGATGTCGTATTCGATCTTGAACACGCCGGCGGTATTGCGCCCGTCGCTCCAGCCCAGGCCCGGATACGGATTCTTGTTGCTCGGCGCCTCGGGAATCGAGGTCAGGTCCGCGCCAAGCTGAAACTGGCGCACGACGTTGTCGATGCGTTCCTTCTGCCAGATCAGGTCCAGGGAGGACCGCAGCTTTTCACCGCGATAGTCCAGCGCAACCGACCCCAGCGCTTCGCGTGTCGACTGGTCCTTGATTGGCGTGTCGCCGTCTCGCAGCATCCCGTTTACGCGGATGCCAAACGCGTTGTCGGGACCGAAGCGGCGTCCCACGTCGGCATGCACGCCAAAGACGGAGTCCGACATGACCGAGCCCGTGACCCGGGTGATGGGCTCATCGGTGGCGCGTTTGGGCACCAGATTGACGACACCCCCCACGCTGCCGCCCGGCGTCATGCCGAAGAGCGCCGCCGACGGTCCCTTGATGATCTCCACGCGTTCCAGGGTCTCGACCGGTGCGCGCCAATAGGGCGTCAGGCCGAACATGCCGTTGAACGCGAAGTCTGCGGTCGGCACATTGAAGCCGCGGATGGTGAGGTCTTCGTTGATGTTGGACCGGGCACTGCTCATGCGCACGGACGGATCCATGGTGGCCACGTCGGCGACCGACCGGGCCTGCTCGTTCTCGATCGTCTGGGCGGTATAGCTGGTGACGCTGAACGGGGTGTCCATGACGGACGTGTTGCCCAGGATGCCCATGCGGGCGCCGCCGCCGATCAGACCGCCGGCGATGGGCGCGGGCGCCTCGCCCAGGGCAACGGGCGCGCTGGTCACCGTGACGGTGGGCAGGACGGTGATCGCGGCCGGCGCCTGCGTCTGCGCCGATACCGAGGCGGCGTAGAGCGCGGCGCTGCCCGCCAACGCCTGTTTCACCGCCAGGGCGACGCCCTTCTGCCTGCCTTGACGGCCATTCGATGCTTTACCCACAGCCCCACCCCATGCGTTCTTTTATATAAAACGCGCATGATAAGCATTCTTATTACATATCGCTACGGGGGTTTGTCTGGATGTGGTGCGGACGCATCAATGTCGCGAAATCCGGATCTCATCCGCCACCGCCAATCGCTTGATGTCCATACCAAAAGTTGTCCATACCAAAGCGCGGGGCACCGTCAAATAATGGCCGCATGACCGCTCAAAAGGCCTAATCCGCCGCCAGATCCCGCGGCTTGAAACGCCTGGCAGCCCGCGCATCGGGCGGACTGCCGCGCATTTCCCCTTCCTGCGGAACGCGCCGCGGCCGATAGCCGGCGGGCTGCCGCAGCACACGCCGGTGGCGCGGCGTCCAGCCCTGCCGCCTTCTCCGAGCCCCTCCCCGACATTTCTCTCCAGCCCCGATCCGCCCGCCGCCAACTGCCAGGTGCGCTCGCCGCAAGGCGCGCCCGCGGGCTGGGGCTGCCTTTGTCCGGCCAGACCGGCCATCCATCACAAGGAGCCATCGACAAACCATTTAGTGGCAATCACACGGTTTTAGCTAACGCTTACCCAATCAGTTGGAGGACATTGTCATGTCAGGAAAGAACAACAACACCCCACGGGTGGACAACCCGGGCGAAGAAGACCAAGGCGGGCCGGCCAACGGCAAGTCCGCTTCCGGGGCGCCCGAGAACCCGGACTCTGACGCCGCCGGACTCGAAGCGCTGGGCCAAGAGGCGGAACAACAAGCCGTATTTGCCGAAGCGGGCGTATCCAATGATCTGCTGGCGCTGCGGGACGCGATCGAGGCGCAGTTGCTGACCGCGTCCGGCGAATTCCGGACGCTTTCGGATGCTGGCTCTTCCGAAGGCATCGTCGGGGTCGGCATAGGATTGCCGGACCCCACCAATGTCACATTCGGACCGGGCGGGCCCGGTGAGCCCGTGCTGACGATCTTCACCGAAAGCGCCATGCCGCAGGAGGCGGTGCTTGGCCAGGTGGCGCAGGCGGCAGGTACACGCGCCCTATCGAGTGTGCCGGTGCAGCAGGTGCCGGTGGGCGTGGTGGATGCGTATTCGCATCGCGCGCGGCATCGGCCCGCGCCTGCCGGCGTGTCGGTCGGTCACGTCAACGTCACGGCAGGTACGCTCGGAAGCCGGGCGATCGGGCTGACGGCGCCGTGGACCAATCGCCATCTGATCCTCAGCAACAACCACGTGCTGGCAAACTCCAACGTCGCCAGCGTGAACGACAGCATCATCCAGCCGGGCACGGCGGACGGTGGCCGGCATCCGGGCGATCAGATTGCCGTGCTGGCACGCTGGGTTCCCATTGCATTTGGCGGCGCGGCGAATTTTGTGGACGCCGCATTCGGCTGGGCGTGGCACGAGCGCATCCGCGGTGATCAATATTATTTATCGGGGGGCAGCGCCGCGTATTACAAAACCGGCACGGCGCCGCTTGCCGCGTCGCTGGGGCTGATCGTCGGCAAAAGCGGCCGTACCACGGGTCTGACTCAGGGCCGCGTGACACAGATTGGCGTGTCGGTTAACGTCAATTATGGCGGCGGCCGCGTCGCGCTGTTCCGTAATCAGATTGCCATTCAGTCCGTCAACGCCAACCCGTTCTCCGCGGGCGGCGATTCCGGCTCGCTGATCTGGCACTGGGCATCCGGGGTGCGACCCGTCGCTTTGCTGTTTGCGGGCGGCGGCGGCACGACGTTTGCCAATCCGATTGCGTCCGTGCTGTCCGCACTGAACATCAGGCTATTGCCCTGATTGACGTTCCGGCCGCCCTGCCCAACCAGGGCGGCCGCTTATCAAGCCATATCCGAAGCACGAGGAGCTGGAGCCATGAGCGACACACGAAAACCCGGACCCGACTTCTCCGGCGCAGGCGCCGTCGAATACAACCCGGATCAAACGCAGCCGGCCGGCGCCGCTGGTCAGATACTTGCCAGCGAGGAAGCAAGGCTGCTTGCCACTCCGGGCGTCGTCTCGGTGGGCGTCACCACGGGGCGCCCCGGCGAAGAAGCGCTTGCCGTGGGCGTGACGGACGCCAACGTCGCGGCGCGCCTGCCCCGCGAAATCAATGGCGTCCCGTTGGTGATTACAGTGACCGGACCGGTGGACGCGCAAGGGCAGCGCTAACGCCCACCCGGTAAGCAGCGCCGGCGTTTCAGCCTCCCGGGGTGCGGTCCACGTACACCAGCCCGGCAGCCGCCAGCTTTTCGCGCATGCCGTAGATATCCAGCCCCAATTCCCCGGCGGCCAGCCGCTTGCGCTTGTCCGCCTCGTTGCGCAGGCGCGCGTCGCACGCATCGGCCACTTGCGCCGCCCGCGCACGCGGCACGATGCACACGCCATCGTCGTCCGCAATGACGACATCCCCGGGTTGCACCAGCGCCCCAGCGCACACGACCGGCACATTCACCGATCCCGGCGTTGCCTTGACCGTGCCCTTGGCCGATACGCACTTGGACCACACCGGAAACTGCATGTCCTTCAACGCGGCGACATCGCGGCAGCCCGCGTCGATCACCAGTCCTTGCACACCGCGAGCGCGCATGGAGGTGGCCAGCAGCTCTCCGAACATGCCGTCTTCATTGGACGACGCGCAGGCCACCACGACGATATCCCCGGGCCGGCAAAGTTCGATGGCGACGTGCAGCATCCAGTTGTCGCCCGGCTGCGCCAGCACCGTGATCGCGCTGCCCGCGATGGATGCGCCGGCGTAGATGGGTCGCAGCGTGGGCTGCAACAGGCCCGTGCGTTGCTGCGCTTCGTGCGCGGTGGCGACGCCTGCCGACGCCAGGCGTGCGATGACCGAGCTGTCCGCCCGCTCGATGTTCCTGACCGCGAGGCTCATGCCAATTCTCCGGTGACCTGCGGGAACACGCGCTGATAGCCCTCGGCGTATTTAATCTTCAGGTTCGAGTTGCGCGACGCCTGCACGCCGCGTTGCAGGGCGACGCGGGTGTAGTACTCCCACAGGTGTTCCTGCGCGGCCATGGTCTCGAAGGCGCGGCGCTTCTGGTCCCAGACTTCGGAGATATCGAGCAGCACTTCGGGCTTCCACTCGCACTGTTCGGGCTGATGCGGCTCAAAGAGGAATACGGGCGGTGCGCCCAGCACCGCTTGCTTCGGATGATGCCCATGCGCCTGCGCGATCACGCGCGCTTCCTGCGCCACGTGCGTCGCCAGCGGGTGGTCGAAGTTGTACGGGTCCTTCTGCGAATGCGTCAGCACGAACTCCGGCTGCAATTCGCGGTAGACGTCCACCAGCTCGAACAGCGCTTCGTCCGATACGCGCAAGGGATAGTCGCCGCAGTCCATGAAGCGGATGTCGGCGCCCAGGATGCCGGCGGCCAGACGCGCCTCGTCGCGGCGGTCGGCCTTGACCCGCTCCAGCGTCATGCCGGGCTGCTTCCACAGCTTGGCCGATTCGCCGCGTTCGCCAAACGACAGGCACACCACGGTGATTTTCCAGCCGCGCTTGGCGTACAGCGCGATGGCGCCACCCGCGCGCCACACAAAGTCCGCGGAGTGCGCGCTGACGACCAGCGCGTTCTTTTGCCGTTCCATTTCAGTTCCTTTATGCAGTGTTTCGCCCGCGGACCGCGCCGCGGCCCCGGGCTGGCGCAAAGGCCATCAATCGGCCTTGATGCCCGCGTCCTTGATGACCTTGGTCCATTTGGTGGTTTCAGCCGCCACGAATTCGCCAAACTGCTTGTCCGTTCCGGGCGTGACCACCGCGCCCATCTCGGCAAAGCGCTTCTTCACGTCGGGGTCGTTCAGCGCGGATTGCAGCGCGGCGTTGAGCTTTGCGGTGACGTCGGGCGGAAGATCCTTGGGGCCGATGAGTCCCCACCACACGGTGGCCATCGCGCCCGGCAGGCCTTGCGACACCACGGTGGGCACATCGGGCAGCATGCTCGCCGGCTCGTCGTCCAGCACGGCCAGCGCGCGCAGCTTGCCCGCCTTGACGTGTGAGACGACTTCCAGCGGATTGATCGACATGAAGGAGATCCGCTGCCCCAACAGATCCGTGACCGCGGGCGAGCCGCCCTTGTACGGCACGTGCAGCGCCTTCATGCCGCTCTCGCGCTTGAGCAGTTCGCTGGCCAGATGGCCCGAGCTGCCATTGCCGGCCGACGCGTAGGTCAGCTTGTCCGGGTGCGCGCGGCCGTAGTCGGTCAGATCCTTCAAGGTCTTGAACGACGATTCGACGGGTACCACCACCGCCAGCGGCGCGTAACCGATCGCGCCCACCGGCGTGAAGTCGCGCGCGGGGTCAAAGGTCAGCTTGGAGAACAGCGCGCCGTTGGCGGCCAGCGTGTTCGATGCGGTCAGCAGCGTGTAGCCGTCCGCCGGAGCGCGCGCCACCGCGTCCATGCCGATGTTCGTCGCCGCGCCCGGGCGGTTGTCGACGATGATGGTCTGCTTCAGCGCGTCGCCCATTTTCTGGCTGACCAGGCGGGTAACGATGTCGACGCCGCCACCCGCGGCGTAGGGCACCACGATGCGGATCGGCTTGTCGGGATAGGCGCCCTGGGCGGCTGCCGGCAACGGCGCCAGCATCGCGGCCATCAGGGCGCTTACTGCTGCGGCGGCGGCAAAGGTGCGGCGGGACCGGGACGGCGCGTAAGCCTTCATGGTTGTCTCCTGTGTCGTTATGCGTGTTGGTATGGGCGCATGATGCGCGCTGTACACTCATACCGTCCAATACCGTTTTCCACGACGATCTATTTGCTTTCCAAATCGATATGGATTTTCGCCAACTGCGTTACTTCGTCACCGTCGCCGAGGAACTGAGCTTCAGCCAGGCCGCGCGGCGGCTGCATGTCAGCCAGCCGCCGCTCAGCCTGCAGATCAAGGCGCTGGAAGAAGAGCTGGGGTCGCCGCTCTTGACGCGCACGAGCCGCAGCGTGGAACTGACGCAGGCGGGCGCGTTGTTCCTGGACCAGGCGCGCCGCGCGCTGGCGCACCTGGAACGCGCGGGCGAGGTCGTGCGGCAGTCCGCGTTGGGAGAAACCGGCGAGATCCGCGTGGCATTCACGGCGTCTGTGCCGATGTTCGACGCGTTTCCCCGCATCGTGCATGCCTTTCGCACGGATTTTCCGGGCGTGGGTGTGGACTTGAGCCACCAGTCGACCGGACAGCAACTGCGCGCACTGGCATCCAAGGACATCGACGTGGGCTTTCTGCGCCCGTCCATCCTGTTCGTGCCGCCGCCCAATATCGCGACGCTGCCGCTGTGGACCGACCGCCTCATGGCCGCCCTGCCCCAATCGCATCCGCTGGCGCGCCGCAACGCGCCGTTGTCGATGACCGACCTGGCGGACGAGTCCTTCATCCTGTTCCCGCGCGGGCTGGGCTGCGGCTTGTTCGACCACGTGGGCGTGCTGGCCAGCCGCGCGGGCTTTGCCCCGCAAGTGGGCCAGGAAGCGCGCGAAGGCGCGACCATCATCGGCCTGGTAGCGGCAGGAATGGGCATCTCGATCCTGCCCGACACCTACATGAAGACGGGCATTCCCGGCGTGGCCTACCGCGAACTGGACACGCCGGATGCGCAAAGCCAGGTGTTGCTGGCGTATCGTTCGGAGGATGGGTCCGCGCTGCTGCAGCGGTTCCGCGAAACCGCCCAGGCCGCGCAGTAAAGGAAGCGGCAGCCGCGTCCCTCGCCATGACCTTCCGCCTCTTCGCGCTCACCTTATTGGCCATGCTGGCCTTTGCCGGCAACTCGCTGCTTTGCCGGGTCGCGCTCAAGCAGACGGCCATTGATCCCACCACCTTCTTCACCATCCGCATCGTGTCGGGCGCGCTGATGCTGTGCCTGGTGCTGGCGCTTCGCCGGCAGACCGGGCGTGTCGAAGGCACGTGGGCGGGCGCGCTGGCGCTGGTGGGTTATGCGCTCGCCTTCTCGTATGCCTATACGCATGTACCTGCGGGCACGGGTGCGCTGCTGCTTTTCGGGGCCATTCAAATCAGCATGATTCTGTATGGCCTTGTGGCCGGGGAACGGTTGGCGGCGATGCAGTGGGCCGGCACGGCACTGGCGGTCGCCGGCCTCGTCGCGTTGATGTGGCCCAGCGCCGATGCGCCACCGGTGTTCTACGGATTGCTGATGATCCTGTCCGGGGTGGCATGGAGCATCTATTCGCTGTTGGGCCGAGGCGCAAAGAACCCGGCCGCCGCGACGGCCGGAAATTTCATCCGGGCAGCGCCCGTCGCGGTGGCGCTGCTGCTTGCGCAATTGGCCGCCTCCCACGTTCGATTCGATACCGCCGGCGCGGCCTATGCGGTGGCCTCTGGCGCGGTGACCTCGGGCCTGGGCTACATCCTGTGGTACGCCGCGCTCAAACAGTTGACCGTGACGCGCGCCGCCACCGTACAGCTCAGCGTGCCCGTGCTGGCGGCGCTGGGCGGGACGGTGTTCCTGGACGAACCGATGACCGCGTTGCTGATCGCGGCGTCGGCCTTGGTGTTGACCGGCGTGTCGCTGGTGATCTTCAACAAGCGCGCGGCGTGAACCGCCGGGGTGCCTGACGTGGGAGCGCAGACAGCCCCGGCTGGCAAAGGCCGCCCGCACGGCGCGGCCTGCGCGGTTTGTGGTTACCAGCGATACCCAACGTTCAGCATGCCGCCGTAGCCCCGCTGACCGCCGTTTCCAGCCTGGCCAAACAGCTCGCCGCTAACCTGCCACGACTCGCGGACATTGCCTGCCACGCCGATTCGCAGTTCAGCGGCATCGCGCATGGGCGTCGCCTGGAATGTCGAGGCGCCAACGTTGGCTTTTGCGCTGCCCGAGTTGTGCAGCCAATTGGCTTCGACATAAGGCCGCACCGGGAACGTGGCGGCGTCGTTGCCAAGCGGGTATGCGCGGACACCCACGCGCGAAGTGACTGAACTGGCGGGCGAGTTTTTCAGCGTCATGCTGGGCAACACAGCGTCCTGGGCGTCGTATCGCGTGTAGGCCAGTTGGGCTTGCGGCACCACGACCATCGCACCCAACGCGGAATCGGCGGCGAAGGGCTTGAGCGCGTATCCCGCTTCCACCGACGCGGTCCAGGTGTTGGAGCGGTAGCGGGCCGAGCCTAGTTCGCTGTTGATTTCGTTGGAATAGCGGCCGAACTGCAACCACGAATCGGCGTATGCGCCCAAGCGGGTGGCATCGTCGGCGTAAGCGGTGGCATAGATGCCCACCGAATACCCGGTGACCTTGCCTCGGGCATCGGCACGCATCGCCATGCCGGTGCCCGGGTGGATGAGTTGGGAAGTGGCGTGCGTGCGCGCATCGCCCGCCCCGGCCATGACCCCTGCCTTGAGGACGCCTTGCTGACCCAGTCGCGTGCTCACGAGGTCGGCTCCCATCTGCAGCATGGCGGTGTCGGTGTCGATGCTGACGTGACCTTCGTGAAGTTTCATGCCGGTGTGCCGCGCGCCCTCGGTACGTGCCCACACCTGCCGGGACGCGCTGCCGGGTGCAGATTGACCTGCCGACATTTGCGCCACGGTCCGATCCGCCAGGCGATGCACGAACATCCGGGTCGCCGCGACCTGATTGCCGATATGCGCGCCGTTTTCCGGTGAGACGTTCTGCAGAGATCCCGGCGGGGTAGAACCGGTTGAGCCACCGCCACTGCCGGGAGGCGTAGTCACACCACCGCCCGGTGGCGTTTCGGTGCCACTACCCGGCGGCGTTTCAATGCCGCTGCCGGGAGGCGTCTCAGTACCGCTGCCGGGAGGCGTTTCAGTACCACTGCCGGGAGGCGTTTCGGTTCCACTGCCCGGAGGTGTTTCGGTTCCACTGCCCGGAGGTGTTTCAGTACCACTGCCAGGAGGCGTTTCAGTACCGCTGCCCGGCGGCGTTTCAATGCCACTTCCCGGCAGCGTCGTCGACGTCAGATACCAATCGGACGCCACGCCGCCCGTGCCGCCCTGAACCAGGAAATAGTCGTAGCCATTCAGAGCCAGGCTAGTGGTTGAGGGCCGGAAGCCAGTCGAGTCCGCATCCAGATAAAACGCATTGCCCGCAATCGTGGCCCCGTTGGTGGCCTGCACGAGCCGGATGCCTTGCGTGGTCAATGCGCCTGCGCCGCCGGCGTTCAAGACACGCAGCCCGGTGGTGC
Source organism: Achromobacter mucicolens (assembly GCF_029866465.1). Taxonomy (NCBI): domain Bacteria; kingdom Pseudomonadati; phylum Pseudomonadota; class Betaproteobacteria; order Burkholderiales; family Alcaligenaceae; genus Achromobacter; species Achromobacter mucicolens. The sequence continues at coordinate 5,048,488 of NZ_CP123364.1, forward strand.
CCGTGACCGCGCCGCCGTCCACGACGAGCCGGTCGGTCAAGGACGTATCGTCGCCCAGCTGGGTATTCATGACCAAGGTGCCGCCGCCGATGTAGTCGGAGACGGTCAGCGTCTTGAATCCAGATTGCGCATCGGGAGACACGAACCGGACGACGCCCGCGTTCGTCAGGGTCTTGACGACCGAATCGCCGCGCATGTTCCAGACGCTGCTGCCGTCTAACTTGACGCTGTCCACCGAACCCTGCCCCGCGCGCACCGCGCCGGTCCACGCAGTGCCGCTGGCCAGGCCAATGTCGACGCGGCCGCTGTCGGAAGTCAGCACGTCGCCCGTCATGAGCGCGTCTGTGGCGTTCAGGGTGACGCGTTGCGTCTGGTACGGTTGCCCGGGGACGATTCCCGCGTTGGGAGTCGCCTGCGTTCTAAGTAGGATGCCGCTGGCTTCGTCGCCGCCGGATCGGGTCATCACCGTGGCGTTCTGGACGGAGATGTCGTGATCTCCACCCCTGACGAGAAACCCCACGCCATCGTGGGTCTGAAGGTCGCTGCCGTTCGACAGCACGAGCGAGTTGGCGCCCTGCGGTTCGTAGCGCACGCTCTGCACGCCGTTTGCGTTTTGACCCGTCATGATGACTTGCGTTTCGCTCAGCGAAACAGCCGTGTCGCCGGCGCCGATGTTTCCAAGCAAGTGCGCGCCGGTCGCGTTTGTGGACTGGCCATTCAATTGGGAATTGACGGCGTCGATGTGCGCCCCGTCGGTGGCCTGGAGCGCTCTTCCCCCTGTGCCGGACACGTCCACCGTGACGCCGTCCAGCGAAACGTGGGCGCCGCGTTGGGCGGCGCTCGCCCCTACCGCATTGGTGGCTTCGGCCAGCACATGCGTGCCGACGGCGGCAATCGTCGATGGCGCCGTGTCATCCTCCGAAAACGCATACAGGCCGGCTTGTCCTGCACGCAGCGTGCCTCCTTGAACCTGAGCCGACCCGTTGACAGTGCGAATCCCGTACCGGCTGGCGTGAATATCCACGTCCTTCGCGTTGATCACATGGTTGGCCCGCCCGACGACACCGTCAGTGACGGCGACGGCCTCGCTACCGATCGTCACGTTATCGAGGGACGCGGTAGCTGTCGAGTTGCCCAACAAGTACACCCCAATGAAGACGCCGTTGGGCCCACCCAAGACCGTGTCGACGACGTTCAGGGTTGCACCGTCAGAGCCGGTAATGGCGCCCTCAATGACGCTTCCCGTCACGGTCGCCACGGAGTTGCCTGACACATGCAGAGACGAGGCAGCGCTCTGTACGATTCCTGTCTTGGTGTGGCTGTTGGTCATCGTGAAGTCAGCATCCTGCACCGAGATGAGCGCGGTCCTTGCCGTGCCCGATTCGTCCACGCTGGACACAATGACATCCGTTAGCTCGACGTGCCCGCCCGATTGCGCGCGCACCGCATAGCTTTCGATCTCATTGCGAGCAACGCTGGTGATCTCAAGATTCTTTGCGGTGATGTGCCCTCCGCTCGCATGCATCGTCGCTCCGAACCCGCCTGCCCCGGACACATTTGTGCCGTTCAGCTCGATGCGGCCGCCATCCACCGCCCGCACGGTGGTTGCCATCGACGAGAGCTGGGAGTTGGTGGCGCTCACCAGACTATTGACCTCGGACGCGGACAAAGCGGTGCCGTCTTGCGTCTGGACGGTACTGTCCGTGAGCAGGATCGTCCCGCCGCCCTGGGCGTGCGCGCCCCGGCCGTCGGCTTCTCCGATCAGCGAGACGCCACTTGCCTCGACGCTATTGCCCGATCCGTCGACGCGGATTGCCTCTCCGGTACTGACCGTGACATTCCAACCAGGGAACAACAACAACGACGTATTGCCCAGCGGGTCGTCGACAACGATGGGCGCGGTCGGCGCCGCCGACACCATCAAGGGAAAGGCCGGAATCGTTGCGGCGAGAATCGCCGCGACAACCGGGGAAAGAGGGAAATGCATTGCAAGCTCCGTAACCCGTGCGCGGCCTCGGAGATGCGAAAAGCCAGATGCCAGCCAAGTGCAGCAACGCCGAACCGCCACGAAAAAAAGCGACCATTCTCTTGACGTCGCGCAAGCTCGCACATCGAAAGACTTCTAAAGCTCGCTCCCCCTCTTGCAAAAACGCGGTGACACGCAACAATTCAGACCAGTTCCCGCAACAATGTGCAAAACCGTCGCCGTCCCTGTTTCCGGACGAAAAAAGGGCCGCGTCGAAAGCGGCCCGCAAACATCGTCCCGCACCGGGACGGATACTCACATTACGCAACTCACACGCTGTCCAACGCGGAACGGTCCACGCTAGCTGCCGCGGACGCCGCGTCCTGCATCGCTTCGATGAACACGGGCGCGCACAACCCAGCCACGACCGCCGCCAGATCCGGATCGATATCGTCATAGGCATGCCGCGCGGCCAGCATGTTCAGCGAGCCGATCACCCGCGCCGCGTGCCGCACCGGGATATTGAACGCCGACTGCAGCCCGCGCTCGATCAGCATCGGCGCTTCGGAGAAAACGGTACGCACGTCGTCTTCGTTGCTGGCGACATACAGGCGCCCTTCTTCCAGCACCAGCCGTGACCACGGGCCGTTGCCGGTGGCCTTGAAGCCGCCGAGCGGACTGATGGTGTCGTCCGACGTGTGCAGACGCTTCATCAGCTTGTGGTCCTGCAAGTACAGCAGCGCCGTGAACAGCTTGTGGCCAAAGCAGTCTTGCAGCAGGTTGGAGATCACGCCCCACTGCGCCTGCCGGTCGCCGGCCAGCGCCAGATCGCGGGCGTGGCCAGCCAACGCGTGGAATGCGGAGGCCTTGGTCATGCGTTGATTTCCTCGAGCACGACGCCACGCGTGTTCTTGCCGTAGAACAGGATGCCCAGGCCGCCGACCAGCAGGATCGCGGTCATCATGGCAAACACGCCGGCAAAGCCCAGGACCGGATATGCCACGCCAACGATGGTGGGCGACGCAATGGAGCCGATGCGGGCAAAGGCGGAGGCCGCGCCCATGCCGGTCGCGCGGATCGACGTGGGATAGATTTCGGCGGTGTAGGTGTATTGACCGGCGATCACACCGTTCATGCCGAAGGACAGCAGCATGCTCAGCATGATGATCTGATGCTCGCCGCTAGCCAGCGCCAGGCCCAGCGCCGACAGGCACGACAGCAGCATGTACGCCAGGATCGTGTACTTGCGGCCGATCTTGTCGTTGAAGTACGCGGCCGAGAAGTAGCCCGGGATCTGCGACAGGTAGATCAGGATCGTGTACGAGAAGCTCTTGGTGATGGTGAAGCCGCGCTCGACGAGCAGGCTGGGGATCCACACCAGGAAGGCGTAGTAGCAGAACAGCACGGTGATCCAGAACACCCACACCAGCGCGGTGGTGCCCAGGTATTGCTTGGAAAACAGCGACGCCAGCTTGGCCATGGCGGTCTGCTGGTCTGCGGGCGAGGACGCAGCCTTGCGCGTGGCGACAGGCGTGGGCAGCGGGCGGCCGGTGCTTTGCTGCACTTCGGCTTCGATGGCTTCGCAGATGCGGTTGGCCTCGGAAGTCTGGCCGGTGTGTTCAAGCCAGCGGGGCGACTCGAACAGCGACTTGCGCCACCACAGCAGGAAGACGACCGGCACCGAAGCGATGATCATGATGTAGCGCCAGCCGTCGTCGCTCATCGGGACGATGAAGTAGCCCAGCAGCGCCGACATAACGAAGCCGAACGAGAAAAAGCCCGCCAGCGCGCCGGTGAACCGGCCGCGGTACTTGCTGCTGACGAACTCGGCCAGGTACGGCGCGATGATGGCGCCTTCCGCGCCCATGCCGATGCCGGCGATCATGCGCAGGATGTAGAACTCGTGATAGTTGCGCGCAAAGGCGTTGACGAACGTGGCGACGCAGAACAGCAGCAGCGCCCACATCATGATCTTCTTGCGGCCGTAGCGGTCGCCCAGGATGCCGGAGAACAGCGCGCCGACCAGGAAGCCGACGTACGTGCTGCTGGCGATCCAGCCGATCTGGCCGGTGGTCAGGCCCCACTGCGTGCGCAGCGAGGGAATGATGAAGGCGATGATGCCGGCGTCCAGTGCTTCGAAGGCGAGCCCGAGGCCGCCGATCATCAGCAGCCGGAAATGAAAGCTGCTGAAGGGCAACCGCTCCAGGCGGTCGGATACGGAAAACATGATGGGGAAGTTCCGGAGATAAAAGGAAGGGGGCCGTCAGCAGGCGTTCTTGTGCAGCAGGCCGCGGTTCATGATGAGCTTGATCGAATCGGGCTTGGTCAGCAGTTCGATGTCGTCCAGCGGATTGCCATCGATCAGCAGCAGATCGGCGTAGGCGCCTTCGCACACTTCGCCCAGGAGGCCTTCCTGGTTCAGGATCTCGGCGCCGATCAGCGTCGCCTGCTGGATGACCTTGGCATTGCCCAGCACGCGGCTGCGCAGCACCAGTTCGTCGGACTGCATGTAATGGGTCTCGCCCAGCAGGTCGCTGCCGTAGCCCATCTTCACGCCGACTTCGTCGAGGATCTCCAGCGCGGTCAGGCCTTGCGTGCGCACGGTGGCGATCTTCTTGACCGAGTCCAGCGGCAGGCCGTAGCGCTCGCCGTCGTTGGCCAGGCCTTCGTAGGTGATCAGCGTGGGCACCATGTAGGCGCCATGTTCCTTCATGACCTCGGCGGCCTCGCGGTCGACGAGGTTGCCGTGCTCGATGGTGCGCACGCCGCAACGCACGGCGCGCGTGATGGCGCGCGGGGTGTAGGCGTGGGCCATCACGTAGGTGTTGGCGTTATTGGCCTCTTCGACGATGGCGATGAGCTCGGCCTCGGAGAAGCCCAGGTTCTGGATGGGGTCGTTGGGGGAGGCCACGCCGCCGGACGCCATGACCTTGATCTGCGTGGCGCCCTTCAGGATTTCCTCGCGCACGGCCAAGCGGCAGTTGTCCACGCCGTCGACCACACGCCCGATGTTGCCGATCTTGACCGAGCAGGGGCACGGATCGAGCTCGTCGTTGCGCTGGCGGAAGTCGCCGTGGCCGCCGGTCTGGGACAAGGCCTTGCCCGAGCAGAAGAGACGAGGGCCGTCGATGGTGCCGTCCAGCACCGCCTGCGCCAGCGCCCAGTCCGCGCCGCCCGCGTCGCGCACGGACGTGAAGCCGCGGTCCAGCATGCCCTGCATGATGGGCAGCGCGCGCAGCAGCGCCAGCGCGTTGGGCAGGGACGCGACGCGGCCCAGGTTGAACGACGACGCCACAACGTGCACGTGGCAGTCGATCATGCCGGGCATCAGGGTCATGCCCTTGGCGTCCACCACCTGCGCATCCGCGGCAGCCGGTTCATCGGCGCCAATGCGGGTGATCACGCCATCCTCGACCAGCACGGTCGCGGCGGCTTCAAGGGCCAAGGTTCGGGTATTGAGGATCCTGCAATTCTTGATGACAACCGGCTTCATAAATCGACCACGTAAACAGTTCAAAACGCCGGGAAATCACGGCATGCCGAACTCTACCGGTACAATTCGGGGGTCCGATACCGGGTCTCCCCCTATGCGTTCGACACAAATTTGAACAGCCTTATGAGCATTACTCATACCCCCCTATGAGACGTCGCTGCCCCACCCTTTCTGAGTTAAACGCATTCTCCGCGGCGGCCCGGCACTTGTCGTTTTCCAAGGCGGGCAAGGAACTGTTCGTCACGCAAAGCGCCATCAGCCGGCATATCGCCACGCTGGAAAGCTACCTGGGACACGCGCTGTTCATCCGGGGCACCAATGGGCTGCAGCTCACCCGCATGGGCGCCACCTACCTCAGCCTGATCCGGCCGGCCCTGCATACGCTGGAAAGCGCCACGTCGCAGGTCATGGCGACGCAGCAGTCGGCAAAATCCCTGAACGTATCGGCCGCGCCGACCTTTGCGGCGCAATGGCTGTTTCCGCGATTGAAGACGTTCCGCGAGGTCAACCCGGACATTTCCATCAATTTCGTGCGCTACAGCGTGGCGGATTACAAAAGCACCGAGCTCGATTTCGATGCGTCGATCCAATATGGGTATGGCGATTGGCACGATGGCGACGCCAAATACCTGACGGGCCGCGAAACGCGTCTGGTGTGCTCGCGGGAATATCTGGATCAGCACCCCATCGGCAGCCTCGAAGACATCAAGCAATGCACGCTGCTGCAGCACATCGAGATTCCGCTGTCCTGGGAATATTGGTTCTCGACCTACCTGGGCGATTATGACCGCGCACGGTTCGGCCCGGGCTTCAATCTGTTTTCGATGATTATCCAGGCCGCGTCTTCCGGCTTTGGCGTGGCGCTGATGCCGCATTGCCTGATCGAAAAGGAACTGGCCACAGGGCAACTGGTGGACATTTTCGACCGGACGTTTGAAAGCCCGCTTGGCTATTATCTTTGCGCGCCGAACTGGCGCAGCAACATGGAAAGCTACGAACGGCTGAGCCAGTGGCTGGCGCACGAGTGTTTTCACGGCGGGCACGGCGGCGATGCCGCCCTGCCCACTGACGTGCGTCCCGCGCCGGGAAAGCCGGCTGCTGAACGGATGGCGCCCGCGCAGCCCGGTGAATCCGACTGCCCGTATTGCGGGGCGGCAGCCTAATCGTCCGGCGCAAACGCCCGCCCCAACCGCCTTTATCCCAGCTTCGCGCAAGCGCGCTTGATGCGCGCGCAGCCCTCTTCCAACTGTTCCATCGACGCCGCGTACGAGATCCGGAAGAACGGCGACACCCCGTACGCCGCGCCTTGCAGCACCGCCAGGTTCTCCTCGTCGAGCAGGTACATGATGAAGTCCTCGTCGGTCTTCAATTGCTTGCCCGCGGGCGTCGTCCTGCCCAGCAGCCCCTCGCAGGACGGAAACACGTAGAACGCGCCTTCCGGCATGTGGCAGTCGATGCCGTCGATGCGGTTCAAGCTGGCCACGATCATGTCGCGGCGCGTCTGGAAGATGCGGGTTCGTTCGGCCATGAAATCCTGCGGGCCGGACAGCGCTTCCTGCGCGGCCGCCTGGCTGATCGAAGACGGGTTGGACGTGCTCTGCGACTGCAGCTTGGTCATCGCCTTGATCAGGTCGGCCGGCGCCGCCCCGTAACCGATACGCCAGCCGGTCATCGCATAGGCCTTGGACACGCCGTTGATGGTGAGCGTGCGCGCCTTCAAGTCGGGGGCCACCTGCGCCAGGGTGGCGAACTGCCGGCCGTCGTACAGGATGTGTTCGTAGATGTCGTCAGACATCAACCAGACATGCGGATGGCGCCGCAGCACTTCGGCCAGCGCCAGCAGCTCTTCGCGCGAATAGGCCGCGCCGCTGGGGTTGTTGGGACCGTTCAGGATCACCCAGCGTGTGCGGGGCGTGATCGCCTTGTCCAGGTCGGCGGGCTGCAGCTTGAATCCCTGCGCGGGCGGGCAGGCCACGAAGACCGGCGTGCCGCCCGCCAGCAGCACGATGTCGGGATACGACACCCAGTACGGGGTCGGCACGATCACCTCGTCGCCCTCGTCGACGGTGGCGAGCAGCGCGTTGAAGATGATCTGCTTGCCGCCGTTGCCGACGATGATTTCGCTGGCGGCGTAGTCCAGGCCGTTGTCGCGGCGGAATTTCTCGCGGATCGCGGCCTTGAGCTCGGGTGTGCCGCCCACGTCGGTGTACTTGGTGCGCGACTGCGCCATCGCGCGCACGACGGCCTGCGTGACGTTGTCGGGCGTATCGAAGTCGGGCTCGCCGGCCGTCAGCGCGACGATGTCGCGGCCGGTGGCGCGCAGTTCACGGGCCCGCTGGCCCGCCATCGAGCTGGGCGAGGGTTTGATGCGCTGGATGCGCGCGGCGGTCTGGATCATGGAAGGTCCTGGAATTGACGGGTTGCAAGCAGGTAGGGTGCGCGGGCAATCAGGCTGGCGTTACTGCCGCCACTGCCGCAGGTAATCAAGAAAGATCCGGTCCACGCGCGCCTCATTGCCATCCGAATGGCCCGCCGAATGCGGCGTGACGAATGCGTTGGGCAGCGTCCATAGCGGCGATTCGGCATCCAGCGGTTCGTGTTCGAACACATCCAGATACGCGCCGGCCAGCGTCTTTGCGCGCAGGGCTTCGATCAGTTCGGCTTCAGCCACGATCTCGCCACGCGCCACGTTGACGAGCCGGCCGTGCGGCGCCATGGCGGCGAGCACACGCGCGTTTACCAGCCCGCGTGTGCGATCGCTTAAAGGACAGGCCAACACCAGCCAGTCGGCGCGTCCGGCGATGCGTGCCAGACCCTCGAACGCATAGGTTTCGACGCCATCGGCGGGCGGCGTGGCGGCGCTGCGCACGGCGATGACGTTCAGGCCCAACATCCGCAGATATCCGGCAAGCGTCTGGCCGATTGGCCCCCATCCCACGATCACGGCGGTCTGCCCGGCCAGGTCGCGCGGCAGCAATCCTCCGATCAGTGGCGTCCACGTGCGCGCCCGCTGGGCGTCGAACAGGCGGGGAAACTCGCGAGCCAGCGACAGGATCGCGGCCAGCGCCGTCTGCGCCACCACCTGCGCATTGGCCCCGGACGACGTCGTGACGCGCACGCCGCGCGCCTTCAGTTCGCCGAAGATCGGGCGGTCGGCGCCCGCCGAATGCACGTGCACCCAGGCCAGCTTCGGCGACCGGCGCAGCGTGACGTAGAACGCCTCCAGCGGTTCAAGGACGCGATGCTTGGTCGACAGGCCCGTCACGTCGCGCGAGATGAATGCGACATCCACATCCGCCGGCTCATTGCCGTGCGCCTGGGCCGCAATGACGGCCTCGAAGGGGCGCCCGTTCAGGGCCTGGCTGATAGCGTCGCCAATCCGGTCCCGCGTCGATGCGGACATGAGGATGCGCAAGGGTTGTGGTGTGCTCATGTGGGCAATACGCCTGCAGCGCTCATTTCAGTTCGCTCCCTGTTGCGTGCGATGGAGACGGCGCGATGCGCCAGATCGAAGGAAATTCTAGAGCGCGGTTTTCTTCACTACAAATTGTTGGTTTTTGCTTATTATTCGGTTTCATCAATATATGAAACGGTGGGGAGCATGACGGCCAAACGCAGCATCACCCTGCGGCACTTTCGCAGCTTCGTCGCCGTGGCCAACACGGGTTCGTTCACCGTTGCCGCGTCGCAATTGTTCCTTACCCAGTCTTCGCTGACGGCAACGATTCAGCAGTTCGAAGACGCGGTAGGCGTCAAGCTGTTTGACCGCAGCACACGGCGCGTGGCGATGACGCCGGAGGCCGCTCGCTTCAAGGCCGAAGCCGAGCGCATCCTCAGCCAGTTCGACGGCGCCTTGAGCGATCTGGAAGCGTTGTCGCAAGGGCGTCAGGGGCATGTGCGGATCGCGGTGGTGGCGTCGGTCACCAACTACTTCCTGGGCGACGCCATCGCGGCGTTCCGCCAGGCCTATCCCAAGATCACGTTCTCGTTGCACGACGCCGGCTCGGAACAGGTGGAAAAGATGATCGCCAACGGCGACATCGATTTTGCGATTTCGACGTCGCACCATGGCTTTGACGAGCTGGTCTACACACCGCTGTTCGAAGACCGCTACGGCGTGATCTGCGCGGCGTCCTATCCGTACGCGCAAGGCGCCAAGCCCTTGAAGTGGGCTGACCTGGATCCGGCGGAATATGTGGGGTTTACCGAGGACACGGGCATCGGGGCCTTCCTGCGCGCGCATGCCGGCAAGCCTGGGTTTTTTGAGCAGCAGCACGACGAAGTGTCGCGGACGTCGTCGCTACACGCCGTGCTGCGCGGCGGCGGGCGCTACTCGATTCTGCCGGCGCTGGCGGCAAGTTCCATCGCCCCGCCGCAGACGCGGGGGAGCGAACCGGGCACGTTCGTGTTTCGGGAATTGAGTTCGCCCCGGTTGTCGCGCGAGGTCTGTCTGATTACGCGGCGACTGCGGTCGCTGTCGGCAAGTTCGGAGCTGTTCCTGCAGTACATGCGGGACGTGATCAACGAAAAGCCAGTGCCGGCGGGGGTGAAGGTGTCGGGGAAGAGGACCAGGAAGGCGGCGTCTGCCGGTGTCTGACACCTGCGCCGCCGGTGGCTACTGCACCGCGATCTTCGCTTCCTTTACCAGCTTGCCCCATTTGGCGCGTTCGGCTTCGATGTGCGCGGTGAAGTCCTGGGGCGAGCCGCCCGTGGCTTGCGCGCCCAGTTCGGTGAGCTTCTTGCGCACGGCCTCGTCGGCCAGGATCGCGTTGACCTCCTTGTTGAGCCGGTCCACTACGGCCTGCGGCGTGCCGGCGGGTGCGACCACGCCGGTCCAGGACAAGGACTCGTATCCCTTCAGGCCGGCCTCGGTCAACGGCGGAATCCCCGGCAGCACCGACAGCGGCGTGGTGCTGGTGACGGCCAGGGCCTTGACCTTGCCGGATTGCGCCAGCGGCACCGCCGACGGCGCGTTGTCGAAGATCATGTTGATCTGGCCGCCGACCAGGTCCACCAGCGCCTGGCCGCTGCCCTTGTACGGCACGTGCATCAGGTCCACGCCCGCCATGTTCTTGAACAATTCGCCCGACAGGTGCGTGGAGCTGCCCGCGCCCGAGGACGCAAAGGAATACTTGCCGGGGTTGGCCTTGGCCAGCTTGATCAGGTCGTCCACACTGGACACCGGCATGTCGTTGTTCACGATCAGCACGTTGCTGATGGAGGCGGTGTACGCCACCGGCTTCAGGTCGCGGTCGGCCTTGTAGCCTGGGTTGTTGTACAGGAACTCGTTGATGGCCAGGATGCCCGTCGTCCCAAAGAGCAGCGTCTGGCCATCGGGCGCGGACTTGGCCACCATGGCCGCGCCGATGTTGCCGCCCGCGCCCGAGCGGTTTTCGACCACCACCGGCTGCTTGAGCGCCACCGCCAGCCGCTCGGCCAGGAGCCGTCCGATCACGTCCGTCGACCCGCCGGGCGCGAAAGGCACGACCAGCGTGACCGGGCCCTTCGGATAGGCGGTTTGCGCGCCCGAGGCCGTGGCCACGCAGGACAGCACGGCCAGCGCCGCGCCGGCCAGTTTCCACTTCTTCATTTTTTTTCCCCTTGATTTTTGGGTTGCTGGTGAAGCAACCCTGCCGATCATAGGGAGCGCAATCCTGCGCCACAAATGAGAAATTCCAGTGGATTAATCGGTGCAATCAATATATTCGGGAATGCCCGGATGCTTAGCCGCGTTGCGGTCCGGCGCCGCGCAGCAGCTTGCCTGGCAGCTCGCCCGTAGCCTGGCCGCGTTCGAAGATCGGCAGGCCGTTGACCAGCGTGGCCGCGTAACCATCGGCACGCTGCACCAGCCGGCGCCCGCCGCCCGGCAGGTCAAACACCATTTCCGGGCAGTGGACCTTCAACGCATCGGGATCGATGACGTTGATGTCGGCCTTGAAGCCGGGCTGCAGCAGCCCACGATCGTGCAAGCCATACACCAGCGCGGTATCGCGGGTTTGCCGGCGCACCACGTGTTCCAGCGGCAATAGCGGGCCGCGGCGGCGGTCGCGCGTCCAGTGGCTGAGCATGAAGGTCGGCATGCTGACATCGCAGATGTAGCCGCAATGCGCGCCGCCATCCGACAGGCTGTTCACGGTATTGGCGTGCTGCATCAACTGGTGCAGGTGATCCAGGTTTTCATAGGCGTAGTTGAAGGACGGGTAATAGAGAATCGCCCGGCCGTCGTTCTCCAGCATCAGGTCGTACACCAGCTCCAGCGGCGGGCGCCCGGTGCGCGCCGCCATGGCCGCCACGCTGTCTTCGGGCAGCGGTTCGTAGTCGGGATCCTGGCCCAACCGGTAGATCTTGTGGAAGCTGCTGAATAGCGTTTCGGCCCGGCGGTCCAGCAGGCCGCGCTGCTCGCTCATGATCTTCTGGCGGACCTGCGGATCGCGCAGCTGCGCGAGCTTTTCCGGCAGGGGCAGCGCGTGCAGCGCCTGATAGGTCGGATGGGCAATGAAGGGGTGCAGCGAGCTCTGCCAGGAGAACAGGATGCCGAGCGGCCGGCCGCTGATGCCGGCCATGAGCGGCACGCCTTCGTCGCGCGCCTTGTCCAGCGTGCGCACGATCTGCTTCCAGACGTCTGGCGCGCCGTCGGTCTGCTGAAGGTTGAACAGCACCGGCAGACGATTGTGGCGGGCAAGCTGTTCCAGCCAGGGGATCTCGCCTTCCATCGCGGGATGGTTGGCCGTCATCTGGAACACGCCGTGGCCGACCTCGCCCATGACCGATCCCAGCGCGCTGATCTCTTCGCCGGTGGCGAACGTGCCCGGGGGATACTTGCGCTCGTCGTACTTGTGCAGGAAGGTCCGCGACGTCGAAAAGCCGACCGCGCCTGCCTGCAAGGCGGCCCGCACGACCTCGCGCATGGCCAGCAGGTCCGCGGGAGACGCCTCGTCGTGATGAATGGCGCGATCGCCCATCACGTATGCGCGCACCGCGCTGTGCGGAATCTGCGCGCCGATGTCCAGCGCCTTGGGCCGCCGGTCCAGCGCGTCCAGGTACTCGGGGAACGTCTCCCAGTCCCATTCGATGCCTTCCGACAGTACCGAGCCCGGAATGTCCTCGACGCCTTCCATCACCTTGATCAGCCATTCGCGCCGGTCGGGCTTGACCGGCGCAAAGCCCACGCCGCAGTTGCCCATGATGGCGGTGGTGACGCCATGCCATGTCGACGGACTGAGATACGGATCCCATGTCGCCTGGCCGTCGTAATGGGTATGGATGTCGACCCACCCCGGCGTCACCAACGCGCCCGCCGCGTCGATTTCTCGCCGCGCCGCGCCCGCCTTGCCGCCGGCCTGGACGATCGTGCCGCCGTCGATGGCCAGGTCGCCCACCCGGGCGCTGGCGCCCGAACCGTCCACCAGCGTGCCGCCGCGTATCACTACATCGTGCATCGTTGTCTCCCGGGGCCCGTGGGCCCGTCAGCCTTATTCCAATACCAGCCCGATCCGGCGGATCACGTCGCCCCACCGCGCGCTGTCGCGCTGCACGATGGCCGAGAACTCCTTTGGCCCCGCACCACTGACCTCATTGCCCTGCGACAGGATGGTCTGGGTGATCTCCGGGGTCTCCAGCGCGGCGCGAAACACCTGGGCGACGCGCTCGGCCAGTGCGGGCGGCATGTCGCCCGGACCGAAGATGCCTTGCCAGCCCACGATGTTCAGTCCCTCGATCCCCTGCTCTTCCAGCGTGGGCAGTTCTGGCAGCACGCTCAGGCGCCGGTCCGTGGCCGGGCCCAGCAGCTTGACCTTGCCGGCACGCGCGTTCTCGACCGCTGTGGCGGTGCCATCGAAGTAAACCTGCACGTCGCCCGCCAAGAGCGCGCGGCTGGCGTCGGCGGTGCCTTTGTAGGGCACGTGGACGATGTCGGTGCCCGTCTTCATCTTGAGGATCTCGCCATTCAGGTGCGAGGTTGATCCGGCGCTGTACGAGGCGTAGTTGAGCTTTCCAGGATTTGCCTTGGCGTAGGCGATCAGCTCGGCTGTCGTGGAGAACGGCGCGTTGTTGTTGGCGACCAGCACGGTGGCCGATCTGACCGCCTGCAACACCGGCGTGAAGTCCTTGACCGGGTCGTACGGCAGCTTTTTGTAGAGGTGCGGATTCTGCGTGTGCGTGACCACGATGGTGTACAGCAGCGTATAGCCGTCCGGCTTGGCGCGCGCCACGTCCTGCGCGCCGATCATCGTGCCCGCGCCCGGCTTGTTGTCGATGATGACGGAGGCGCCTGTCTGCTGCGATACCTTGGCCGCCAGCATGCGCGCCAGCGAATCCGACCCCGACCCCGCCGGGAACGGCACGACCATGCGTATCGGCTTGCCCGCGGCGGGCCAGGCGTCGGGTTGCGGGGATGGCGCCGCGACGGCCGCCGTACAGGCCAGCATGCTCAGCGCGGCGGCCCAGCCCGCCAGATGGAAGATCGGCTTGCGGTTCATGTTGTCTCCTCCTGCGAGGTTGGCGTGTCGCGGGGCCGCGCAGCGCTCTGTGTCGTGTTTTCCCGGGTTCTTGCAGCGTTTTCACCGACCCGTGGTCAAGCTGTTTTAGTCTTGCAATTGACTCGAATCAATTGCATATTTGGCGCAATTCCGATGAGAAAAATACATGGGCCTGACGATCCGTTCGCTCCAGCACTTTTCCGTCCTTGCCGAAGAGCGGCACTTCTCACGGGCGGCCCAGCGGCTGCATCTGACGCAGTCGGCGCTGACGCGCAGCATCCAGTCCCTTGAAGAGACGCTGGGCCTGGTGCTGGTGGATCGCGCGTCGATCGGCGTGACGCCGACGCAGGCGGGAAAAATGGTTCTCGATCGTTCGCGCCGCATCCTGGGCGATGTCCTCGCCCTTCGGCGCGAGGCCGAATTGATGAGGGGCCATGACACGGGACGCGTGAGCTTCGGCGTCGGGGCCTTTCCGGCGGCGGGGTTTCTGTCGCCGCTGCTGGTCCGCCTGGCGCACGATCATCCCGGCCTGAGCGTGCATGTCGAGATCGAAAGCTGGCAGCGCCTGCTCGACAAGCTGTTGCAGGACAAGCTGGACTTTGCCGTGGCGGTGACGCACAGCCTGCCGCCGCCGGCCGACTTCATCGTGCGTGCGCTGCCGCCGCAGCACGGCGGCCTTTTCGTGCGGGCCGGGCATCCGCTGCAATCGGTGCGAAAACCCAAGCTGCGCGCCGCCTTGGCGCAATATCGCCTGGCCGCCACCGACCTGCCGCAGCGCGCGCGGGAGTACCTGGCCAAGCTGTATCAGGTGGCGGGCGTGGATGAACTGCCGATTGCGTTTGAATGCGACAGCGTCAGCGCGCTGCGCGACGTAGCCGTGGGAAGCGACGTGGTGCTGTTCTGCACGCGCGAGGCCATCGTCGCCGAACTGGCGCAAGGGACGCTCGTGCCTTTGCCGCTGCCCTACCCGGCGTCAGGTCCGCTGACCTACAGCGTCATCCACCGCGCCCGGCGCAGTTTGTCGCCTACCGCGGAACGCATCATCACGTTGGTGCAGGCGTATCTGGCCGGCGAAGGGGGGGATGATGCGGCGCCGCCGCGCGGGCGGCGGCGAAGTGCCGGCGCGAAATCTGCGGCGAAGGGCTGACACCCGCGCCGCATCAAGACATTCAAGTCCCCGCGCCGGGTTCCTGTTCGCGCCGCTCCGCCGCTTCCTGCGCGGCGACGTCTTCCAGCTTGACCTGACTGGTGCTGCCATGCGTGGCGGCGCATTGGGCGGGATTCTGGGTGCTTTTGACGCACTCAGCAAACGCCAGCGCCGCGTCGACGGTCGCGAAGTGATACGAATGACCGTCGGCGAACGCGACCTTTCCTTCAACAGAACAATCCATGAGTGCCTCCAGGTTGCGCAAACGCCCATCCTATCCGAGCCGGCAGGGAAAATCGACCTCCGCGGCGTCCAGCCGGGGCAGGACGACGGTCAATTCACCCGCTGCGGCAGCACTGCCCGCATCCAGCGGGACAGTGTCGGGCGGATGCGTTGGCTGTGCAGCAGCACGGCGCCAAGCACGCCGATGAATGCCCCGAGCGCCGTGTCCACGAAGCGCGCCTCGATCACATCGACGGGATAGCCCTGCCCCAGATGCGGCGCCTCGGCCAGGAAGATGGTCAGGGGCGTGATCAGCGCCACCGCGCTGGCGTAATGGCGCACCACCAGCGTTTCGATGCCGAACGACAGCGCCATCATCACCACGCTCAGCGTCCAGACATTGAGCGGCAGGCTGAGCAGCGCCCAGGCCACGCACAGGCCCACGGCGGTGCCCAGGATACGATGCATCTGCCGGCTCCACGCCGCGCGCAGGCTGGCGCCCTGGATGATCGCCAGGCAACTGACAGGCACCCAGTACGGCCGCTGAAGTTGCAGCAGTTCGGCCACCAGCAATGAGATGCCGACGAACAGCCCGATGATGACGGAGTCGTACACAACGAAATCGAACGTGGGCTTGGGCAGCTCGACATGCGGCGGCGGCGGGGCCACGCGCGTCATGTGCAGCGAATACGCAAAGGCCACCAGGCAGGCGACCAGACAACCCAAGGCCACCATGCCCACGCGCAATGGCACGTCTTCGATGGTGCCTGGCGTGTAGGCGGCGATCGCCGTGGCCATGATGAAGAACAGGCTGCCCGGCGGTCCCAGGCGGTAGCAGCGGCACACCATGTTCACCACCATCGCGATCAGCGTCAGCGCCGCAATCGTGGCGGTTGGCCAGAACTGCGTCAGCGCGCCCAGCGCGTAGCAGGCGACCATGCCGAAGGACGCCGCCAGCAGCATCATCATGCGGATCTGCAACGAGGCGTTGGGCAGGCTCAGGAACACCATCCCGCCCAGGCTGGACATCAGTCCGTAATCCATGCGCCCGAAATACGCGCCCACCATCAGCGGCAGACCCGACGACAGCGCGGCGGCCAGCGGCATTTCCCAGCGGCGGTCGCTGGCGGTGACCCGCGTCAGCTCGGTCCAAGTGCCGTGCAACTGGTCCTTGACGAAGGCGAACGGGCGCCTCGGACGATTGTCTGGCCCTGCGGGGTCGTCATGTCGATTCATAGGCTGGCGTGGCGGTGTGGCGTTTTCCGGCCGCTGGCGGCCTGGAAGCAGGCGGCAGGCCGGGCATGCCCGATTCTATCCCCATCAAATTCCGCCTCCCGGATTTAACGGGAATTCCCTGATTCTCCCTCCCGGACCCACTGGTACTATGCGCCGCACTTCAGCCTTCGGCTGAACGATAAACATGCGCCACGCGGCGCGGAGACACCATGAAAGCACTCAAACTGGCTGCGGCAGGAACCGCCTTGTTCATTTCGTCCTGGACCGCCCACGCCGGCGCGACCTTCGAGGCGGTCAAGAGCAAGGGCTTTGTCCATTGCGGCGTATCCACGGGCGTCGCGGGCTTTTCCGTGAACGACAGCAAGGGCGGCTGGATCGGCCTGGACGTCGACCTGTGCCGCGCGCTGGCCATCGCCCTGTTCGGCGACGCGTCCAAGGCCAAGATCCAGGCGATCAGCGCGGTCCAGCGCTTTACCGCCCTGCAATCCGGCGAAGTCGACGTCCTGACCCGCAACACCACGCTCACCCTGACCCGCGACACGACGCTGGGCCTGATTGGCGTGGGCGTGAACTACTACGACAGCCAGGGCATCATGGTGAACAAGTCCCTGGGCGTGAAGAGCGCCAAGGAACTGGAAGGCGCCACCGTCTGCGTGCAGCCCGGCACCACCACCGAACTGAACCTGGCGGACTGGTTCCGCTCGCAGAACGTGAACTTCAAGCCGGTCGTCGTGGAACGCCTGGACGAGATCATCCGCGCCTTCGCCGTGGGCCGCTGCGACGCCTTCACCGGCGACAAGTCGCAATTGGCCGCCGCGCGCAGCAACCTTGAGAATCCGGAAAAGTACGACATCCTGCCGGAGAACTTCTCCAAGGAACCGCTGGGCCCGATGGTTCGCCAGGGCGACGAGCAATGGTTCAACCTGGTCCGCTGGACCATGAACGCCATGCTGGAAGCCGAGGAATACGGCGTCACGTCCAAGAACGTGGACGAGATGCTGAAAAGCACCAACCCGAACATCCAGCGCCTCTTGGGCGTGACGCCGGGCATGGGCAAGAACTTGGGCGTCGATGACAAATGGGCCTACAACATCATCAAGACCGTCGGCAATTACGGCGAGAGCTTCGAGAAGAACCTGGGCCCGAACAGCCCGCTGAAACTCGAGCGCGGGCTGAATGCGTCGTACCGCAACGGCGGGCTGATGTACGGCTGGCCCGTCCGGTAATCCAGCGGATTCAGGCCTTGCCTGCGCCGAATAGAGGCGAGGCCTGGATGCGGTCCAGCATTTCCCTCACTGCACCCGTCAGCGGCCTGTTGGCCCTGACCATCAGGCGCGATTGCGCCGCTTCAAAAATCGGATTGGTGGTGCGAAGCGCCACCAGCTCGCCTCTTGCGACCTCTTTCACGACGGAATTGGCCGATGTGAACGCCAGTCCCAACCTGCACTCGACATAGCGTTTGAGCGTGACGACCGAGTTGGCGATGAAGCTGGGCGCAAGGACCGTATTTTCGGACAGCTCGGCCATCTCGATCAGCTGCCGCAACCCGAAGCCGGGCGCCATCAGCGCGACCGGATATTTCGCGACGTCACGCAGTGCCGGGCGCTTGCGTTGACGAGCCAAGGGATGATCGGGCCAGGCAATCACGCAGAGCGGGTGCGTGCGCGTGTCGACCACGCGAATGGCCGGGTCGGCTGGCGCACCAAACACCACACCGATATGCGCGTCGTCATGCACCACCGCCCGCACGGCATCTGAAGCGCCGGCCACCCGCAGCGAAACCCGCACGCCCGGATGCTGCCGGCAGAACGCGTCAACCGCGCCGCTCATCAGGATATCGACGAAGCCCTCGCTGGCAACGATCTGGATATCACCACGCTGCAGGCCATTGACCTCGTCCAGACGCGCCCGCAACGCCTGTTCGCTGGCCTGCCTGTCGCGGCAATGGTCCATCACGATGGCCGCCATGTCGGTCGGCACGATGCCGCGGCCCTTGCGCTCGAGCAGGGCCACGCCCAGTTCCTTTTCCAGAAGCTGGATCTGGCGGCTGACGATCGACGGCTCGACGCCAAGCCGCTCGGCGGCGCCACGTACCGAACCAGTGGTCACCGCTTCAAAGAAGTACTGCAAGCGCCGCGCGCTCAGCCCGCCATCCATGTCTGTCTCCCCGCGCCCGTCGGCCTCAAAGCAATCGTTGCCAAATAGGCAACAAAATCGCGCCAAGCTTACATTGATTACGCGGCATGGGATTGCCAATAATGCGCCTGACCGAAGCCCCGCCGGCGCCCGCCGGCCCCCCTTTTCCTTTTCGAGCCGACACGCATGAAACCCTTCGCTTCAATCCTGGCAGCCGCGACGCTTGCCGTGTTCTGCCAGCAAGCCGCCGCCGCGCCGGAGACGGCTTATCCTTCGAAGCCCGTGAAAATCGTGGTCGGCTATGCCCCGGGCGGATCGTCCGACGCGGTTGCGCGCCTTGTCGCGGGCCGCCTGTCGGAGCGACTGGGACAGACCTTCGTCGTGGAAAACCGGCCGGGCGCCGCCAGCAACATCGCGGCGGCGGGCGTGGCGCGTTCGCCCGCCGACGGCTACACGATCCTGCTCGGCTCCAACGCCAGCACGATAAACGTGTCGCTCTACAAGGATCTGCCCTTTGATTTCCAGAAGGACTTTGCGCCGGTGGCGCTGTTGACGCGCTTTCCGAACATCATGGTGGTGAACAACACTGTGCCGGCCAAGACGGTGTCGGAATTCATCAGCTACGCGAAGGCCAACCCCAAGGGCATTTTCTTCGCATCGTCCGGCGCGGGCTCTTCCACGCGCCTGTCGGCAGAACTGTTCAAGACGATGGCCGGCGTGGAGATGGAGCACGTCCAGTACAAGGGCAGCGCGCCCGCGTTGACCGACCTGATGGCCGGCCGGATACAGGTGATGTTCGATACCGCGCCGTCGGTCATGCCCCTCATCCAGGGCGGCAAGCTGCGCGCGCTGGGCGTCACCAGCGCCAGCCCGCAACCGTTTGCGCCCGAGATCCCGACGATCGACGCCAGCGGCGTCAAAGGTTATGAAGTGACGTCCTGGTATGCCCTGTTCATGCCGGCGGGCACGCCTGCCGGCATCGTCGACAAACTGAACCAGGAAGTCAACGCGATCATGGCCGAAAAGGATACGCAGGAAAAGCTTGCCGGCATGGTCGCCACGCCGGGCGGCGGCACGCCGGAAGAATTGCGAAAACACGTCGCCGATGAGATCGTGAAATGGGGCGCGGTCATCAAGGCCTCCGGCGCCACCGTGGACTGAGCAGGCGGACCATGCGCGTATTCACCGGTTCGCTGGCCACCGAAACCAACACGTTCTCGCCGCTGCCCACGTCGCTGGCGGACTTCGCCGATAGAGGGCATTACCCCGCCGGCACGCACCCGCGGGAAATGACCATCTTCAGCGGCCCCCTGTGGGCTGCCCGCCAGCGCGGCGCGGAGCACGGCTGGAAGGTGATCGAAGGCATG
The DNA here is from genome assembly GCF_029866465.1 of Achromobacter mucicolens. NCBI lineage: Bacteria > Pseudomonadati > Pseudomonadota > Betaproteobacteria > Burkholderiales > Alcaligenaceae > Achromobacter > Achromobacter mucicolens. The sequence goes on from NZ_CP123364.1 coordinate 5,068,532, forward strand.
ACGGCGGGCGCGCAACCTGGTGGCATCACCACGCGGCACGCCTATGAAACCCTGCGCGACGAACTGCTCCAGGACCTGCGCGGCGCCTTGCCCGTCGATATGGTGGTCCTGGGGCTGCATGGCGCAATGGTGGCGCAGGGCTATGAGGATTGCGAGGGCGACCTGCTTGCCCGCGTGCGTGCCCTGGTTGGCCCCGACGTCGTGGTCGGGGCCGAACTGGACCCGCATTGCCATCTGTCCGACGCCATGGTGCACAACGCCGACATCCTGGTGGCATACAAGGAATATCCCCACACCGACATCCGGGAACGCGCCCTGGAATTGGTGGACTTCTGTGCCGCGCAGGCCGCCGGACGCATCAAACCGGTGTCGGCGGTCGTCGATTGCGGGATGGTCGTCACCATCCGGACTCCCCAGGAGCCGGCTCGAAGCTACATCGATCGCCTCATGGCGCAGGAGGGACGCAACGGCATTCTTTCCATTTCGGTCGTGCACAGCTTTCCGTGGGGCGACGTTCCCGACATGGGCACCAAGATCCTGGTGTACGCGGACCGCGACGGCGCCGCAGCCCAGACCCTGGCCCGGCGCCTGGCCGATGAACTGATCGGCATGCGCGAGGCGCTGGCTCCCGCTTGCCCACAGCCCGACGAGGCCATCAGCCAGGCGCTGGCGTGCGGGGTGACGCCCGTGGTGATCGCCGATGCCGCCGACAATCCTGGTGGCGGCGGGGCGGGTGACGCGACCTTCTTCCTGCATTGCCTGCGCGAGCGCAACGTGCGCAATGCCGTGGTGGGGCCGGTCTGGGACCCCGTTGCCGTGCGTATTGCGTTCAGCGCCGGCGTCGGCGCGCGCCTGCAACTGCGCATCGGCGGCAAGATCAGTCCAATGTCGGGCGCCCCGATCGACCTGTCCTGCACCGTCAAGGCGTTGGCGCCGGACATGGTCATGACGGGGCTGTCGGGCTCGCCTTGCGCCGTGGGCAACGCGGCGCGGATAGATGCGGATGGCATCGAGATCGTGCTGATCAGCGTGCGCGCGCAAGCGCTGCATACCGACGTGTTTACACAGCTGGGCTGCCGGCTTGAGGACAAGACGCTCATCGTGGTCAAGTCCGCGCAGCACTTTCATACCGCCTTCGCGCAGATCGCGCGCCACGTGATCTATGCGGACGCGCCCGGCTCGGTGTCGTTGAATCTTGCCGCACTGCCCTACCGCCGCATCGTGCGCCCGAAGTGGCCAATCGACCCCTGAACTGCGCCCCCCTAGGGTAAGCCGCAATTTGCGTGCTCTCGCGTGGCCCGTACCGTACGAGAAATATGTTTATCGTACAAAGTTCGGATCAAATTTTTGGAGCAGCACGTGAAGCAGTAGGTCTATAACCCAAGGGGAAGTCGTCATGAAACGTCGTAGTGCGTTGAAGCTGATGGGGGCCACCGCCGGCCTGCACCTTACCGGCGCAAGCTGGGCACAGAGCGGGCCGTATCCGTCCCGCGTCATCAAGATCATCGTCTCTTCCACACCAGGCAGCGCCACCGACCTTGCAGGACGGCTGGTGGGCGACCTGCTCTACGCCAAGTACGGCCAGAGCGTGGTGATCGAAAACCGCGCCGGCGCGGGCGGGGTCATCGGCATGCAGGCGGCCGCTGCCTCACGGCCTGACGGCTACACCCTCACCACCGGGGGCCTGGGCCACAACGTGCTGCCGCCCGCCACGCTGCGCGGCCTGCCGATCGACATTCCAACCGCCCTCCTTCCGATCGCCCAGGTAGCCGAGTTCGTCAACGCCCTGGTCGTGCGCGTGGACCACCCCGCCAACACGGTGCCCGAACTGATCGAATACCTGCGTGCCACGAAGCGTAAACCGCTATATGGCAGCAACGGCGTCGGCAGTTCGTCGCAGATGACGGCCGAGCTCTTTGCCATGCGCACCGGGTTGAAGTTCGACCACGTGCCCTACAAGGGCGCCAGCGAGGCGCTGGTCGGAACGGCCAATGGCGACCTGGACCTCTGTTTCATGAACCTGCCGCCCACGCTGGCGATGGTGGACGGCAAGCGCCTGAAGGCCTTGGCGGTGACCAGCGCCTACCGCGCGCGCCAGCTTCCCAACGTGCCGACCATGCAGGAACAGGGCATGAAGGACTTCGACGTGACGAGCTGGCTGGGCATGTATGCGCCCGCGCAGGTCGATCCGGCGATCATCGCGCAGCTGTCCAACACCATCGTCACGGGACTGGCCGCGCCGGAATACCAGACCCGCATCATCAACGCCGGCTTCGAACCCAAGCTGCGCGACGCGGCGCAGTTCCAGGCGTTCTCCAAGGCGGAACTCAAGCGCTGGAGCGAGGTCGCGCGGCAAGCGGGGATCGTGGTGGATTACGGCGGGAAACAGGGATAAGGGGCATGGATTAGGGGCCGCCTCGGCGGCCCCACCTAGGCGGCCCCACCTCGCAGGCCTTCAATCAACGGGCCGCTGCTTTGCCTGCCGGACGCGTCACGCGCGCGCCTGCCAGACCTCGGGGTTGACCATCGCCTGCGGCGACTTTCCGCCCAGTGCATCCATCAGGTTGGCCACCGCCAGGTCGATCATCGCGCGCCGCGTTTCGTGCGTGGCGCTGCCCACGTGCGCCTGCAGCACCACATTCGGCAAGGCGCAGAGCGGGCTGTCGGCCGGCAGCGGTTCTTGCTCCATCACGTCCAACCCCGCGCCTGCGATGGTGCCGGCACGCAACGCGTCGATCAGCGCCGCCTCGTCGATGACCGGGCCGCGCGCCGTGTTGATCAGGTACGCCGTCGGCTTCATCAAGCCGAGCTCGCGCTTGCCGATGGAATGGCGCGTTTCCGCGGACAGGGGGATGTGCACGCTCAGCACGTCCGACGACTTGAAGAGTTCGTCGCGCTCGACATAGGTGGCCAGGCCTTCGGCCTGCGGATCTTCGCGGCGGTTGTGGTAGATGACCTTCATGTCGAAGGCCTGCGCCGCGCGGGCCACGACACGGCCGATGCGTCCCATGCCCAGCAGTCCCAGCGTCTTGCCGCGGATGTCGCGCGTCAGCGGAAAGGCACCCTTGGTCCATGCGCCGCTGCGCACGAAGGCGTCGCCCGCCACCAGGTTGCGCGACAGGCACAGCATCAGGCCGATCGTCACGTCGGCCACCGCGCCATCCAGCACGCCGGGCGTGTTGCAGATCAGCACCTTGCGCTGTGTGGCGGCCGCCAGATCGACGTTATCGAATCCCACGGCGAAGTTCGAGCTGACCTTCAGCGCGGGCAAGGCGTCCAGCAAGGCTTGATCGACCTTGGTGCGCACCGTGCAGACCATGCCTTCGATATTCGCGCGCGCATCCGCGCCCAGCACCTCGGCCGGATTCTGTCCGGTGGGCACTTCGACGATTTCGCAACGCTCGGCCAGCTGCTCGCGCAGATCGGGCGGCACGGGCGCGGAGACGATGACTTTGGGCTTTTGATTCATGGGGGCTCCAGAGGGTTCAGGGTTCGATTGCTTCGACGTCGGTGGCAAACACCTGCTGCTCACCGGCGTCGACCAGCGCGGGCTCTGCCGGATGATCCAAGTACCGGACAATCAGCCAGAAGCCGTCCTGCGGGTTCTCGAGGATCTCGGCCAACGCGCCGCCCGCCATGCGCACGCGCACGCCGGGTTGCAGATCGACGAGGTTGATGGATTTGTTGTCGGCCATGCGGTTGCTCCTTGGGGTTCGGACGCGCTGGCTACAGCTCGAGCTGCGATGACGGCACGCGCACGCGGATGCCGTCCAGTTCGGGCGTCATGATGACCTGACAGGACAGGCGGCTGGTCGGGCAGCGCTCGGGCACCACTTCCAGCAACGCTTCCTCGGCCATGCCGGGCGGCTCCAGCCGCGCGTGCCAATCGACATCCACCTGCACGTGGCAGGTGCCGCAGATGGCGCCGCCGCCGCATTCGGCGACGATGCCTTCCAGGCCGTCGCGCCGAGCGGCTTCCATCAGCGACCAGTCATCGGGCACATCCAGCACCTGTTCGGCGCCATCGGGCAATTCAAATATCGCAACGGGCATGTTGTCTCCAGAAGGTTTGATCACGCCGTGGCCGCAGCCACTTCGGGCGCGCCGATGCGCGGCACGCCCTTGATGAACTCCACCGGGCTATCGACCGCCTCGATCGCGGCCAGGCGGCCGTGCTGATAGCGTTCGACCAGCCATCCCTTGGCCGTGGGCAGCAATACATCGCGGCACGGCGCGGCCGGATCGACCAGGCCGGCCATCTGCAGACGGCGGCCCTGTTGTTCGGACCAGAACGTGGGCGGGCGCAACGCGGGCGGCGCCTTGCCCGCGATGGCGGCGGCCGCCGTGCGCGCCTGTGCCAGCGCGTTCTGCACGCTCTCGATGCGGGCATAGCGCTGCAGCTCGCCCCGAAAGGCGCTGGCGCAGTCCCCGATGGCGTAAACATCGGGTGCGGACGTGCGGCAGCATTCGTCCACGACCACGCCGTCCAGGCAGATGAGTCCCGCCGCCTCGGCCAGCGCCGTCTCGGCCACCGCGCCAATCGACACCAGCACCAGGTCGGCATCGATGGCCTCGCCCGTTGCCAGATGCGCGCGCCATCCGGATGCCGTGCGTTCCCAGCGCTGAACCGCAGCGCCGTGGCGGATCTCGATGCCGGCCTCGCGGTGCAGGTCGCCCAGCCGTGTGGCCGTGGGCTCGGACACCTTGCCCGCCATCACGTTGCCGCCCTGCTCCAGCACCAGCACTTGCGCGCCCAGCTTGCGCGCCGAGCAGGCCGCTTCCAGTCCCAGATATCCGGCGCCGACCACCAGCAGCCGGATGCCCGGCCGCAGCGCCTCGCGCAGCCGGTGCGCGTCGTCCAGGCCACGCACCGAGAACACCTGTTCGCCCGCCACGTCGGCCATGCCGCGCGCGCTGGCGCCCGTGGCAAGCACGCAATGCTCATACGCCACGACGCGGCCCGACGCCGTGCGCAGCGTGTGCGCCGCAGTATCGATGGCGGCCACCGGGTCACCCGCCACCACCATTACGCGCGACTTTTCGTAAGCGCTGCCCGCGCGCAACGCAATGCGCTCGGCGCTGGTTGAACCGGTCAGCAGGGCCTTGGACAGCGGCGGCCGTTCGTAGGGTGCATGCGTTTCGGCGCCAAAGAGCGCCACGTCGCCTTCCACCCCCGCCGCGCGCAGGGCCCACGCACACTCCACGCCCGCATGTCCTGCACCGATGATGGCGGTGTGAACCCGCTGCAGGGCCGATGTCGTTTCCATGATGCTCAGGCTCCGAATTTCAGGGAGATGCTGGCCTTGGTGGCGACCTGCTTCCAGCGCGCAAGTTCGGCGCGGTTCAGTTCCGCAAACGCATCCGCTCCCGTGGGCCTGGGCTCAAAACCCGCGGCGCTCAAGGTTTCCACCGACTGAGGCAGCGCCATGCCTTCCTGCAACGCCGCGCTCAGCTTCTGCACCACCTCGGGCGGCATGCCAGCCGGTCCGTACAGTCCCAGCCAGCTCGTCACATCGAAATCCGCCACGCCTTGCTCGGCCATCGTCGGCACATCCGGCAGCTGCTTGCTGCGATAGCTGCTGGTGACGGCGATCGGGCGAATCGACCCTTTGCGGATCAGTCCCATCACCGGCGGCAGATTGCTGAAACTGAAGTCCAGGTTGCCGTTGACCACGTCCACCAGCATCTCGCCGCTGCCCTTGTAGGGCACGTGCAGCAGATTGGTGCCTGTGTGCTGCGCGAAGAACGCGGTGGTCAGGTGCACCGACGAACCGATGCCGTTGGAGCCGTAGTTCAGGCCATCCTTGCTACGTTTTCGCGCCGTGGCGATCAGGTCGTCGACGCTGCGTATCGGCGAGTCGGCCCGCACGATCAGCACGTTGATGAATTCGGCCATCTGCGCAATCGGCGTGAAGGCGCGCGACGTATCGAGCGGCAGGCCGGTCACCGTGGCCATCGGCAGCACCATGCCGCCCAGCCCATTGAGCAGCAGCGTGTAGCCGTCCGCCGGCGCGGAAGCCACCTGCTGGCTGCCGATCATGCCGTTCGCACCCGGCCGGTTCTCCACCACCACGGGCTGGCCAAACTTGCGCGTGAGGATTTCTCCCGCCAAACGCCCCGCCACGTCCGTGACGCCGCCCGGCGGATACGGCACGATCAGGCGGATCGGCTTGCTGGGGTAAGCCGCGTCGGCGCCCCACGACATTCCCGTTGCCGACATCGCGGCCGCGCCGGCAATGGCCTTCAGTACAGTACGTCTTTGCATGCTGCAACTCCAGGTATGGGCGAGCGCGTCCTGTCGGCGGTCAGGCCCCGAGTGGAAGAAAAACCATCGAATGCCGGCAGACGGGCCGGCTCCGGCAACGGCGCTAGAAGAAGATCGTCAGCGCCTTCGATAAGAGGACGTTCTGGTCCAGGTGGATTTCGCGCGACAGAATGGTGAAGCGCCCGTCGCGCCTGCGCAGCACGTCCTCGCGCTTGCCCACGAACAGGTTCACTTCGGACTGCAGGCGGTTCTGGTAGATCAGAAAGCGCGAACGCACCCGCACCAGGTCGCCGCCGCCGTCGTCCGGCGTCACGTCCAGCACGCGGATGTTGGTCACCAGATGCGATACGCGCGAGGCCGGTTCCTCGGCCCAATGAATGCCCGTCTTGATCTGCGCCACACGCTGGCGCAGCGTGTCGATGCCTTCGTCAAACCACGCCGCATCCTGCTTGCCGGAGTATTCCTGCGCCATCGCGTCGCGGCGCACGTTGCGCGTGAGCGGCATGCGATACGTGATGTCCTCGTCCAGCAGGCCCAGCCACTTGTCGAATTCCCGGTGGTCCAGCAGGTCGGCCTCAAAGTGCAGGAAGCGATGCGCCTCCCACCAGAGCAGCATGTCGTCCACGCTGTCGTCCTGCGCCACCGGCGGCGCGTTTTCCACGGTTGCGTTCATGCCGCCTCCTCCAGGCGCACCGCGCCCGCCATCAGTTGGTCCCATGACAGGCCGTTCATGAACTGCGCCCAGCGCCGGTAGTAGATGCGGGCGTTTTCCTCGGTGTATTCACCGTTGACCGCACAGCCCGGAATCTCGGGCACGTCTTGCCGGTGGCCCACGCCCATCTGGTAATTGAAGTACAGCTCGCGCGACATCGCCCCCATGCTGGCCTCGGTGGCGCCCGTCCAGTTCTCCATGTCGTCCGATTCCGTCATGCCGCCCGGGCCGGAGTAGCGCAGGAAATAATGGCGCGCCGCTTCCTTGACTGCTTCGGGCGCATCCTTGTCCACCAGGTACATGCGCCACATCTCCATCTCGGTCGAACTGATCGGATGAAACACCGCCAGCGTGCGCGGCTGACGGCCATGGAAGGACATATTCGGGAAGATCGTGCCCACGCTGGTCTGCACGCGCATCGCCGCGCCCAACGTGCGCTCGCGGTGTTCGTGGATCTCGCGGTAGTACGCCTCGACTTCCGGATAACGCGCGTATTGGGGCGCGTACGGCCCTTCCTCGTAGAACGGCAGCCGGCCCAGCAGCCCGTGGCCCAGTTCAGGAAAGCAGATTGCCGAGCGCGTGGCGGATGCATCGCGCCGCCCCTTGCCGCCGCCCGGGCCGATGCCCACGATGTCCACGGATCGGTGGCTGATGTCGTGGTACAGGTCCCCAATGAAATTCTCGGGCGCGAATTTCCAGTTGCACTTCACGCGCCACTTCTGCACGCCGCCCATCACCTCGGAGCCGCCCGGACTGCCGTTTCGATGGTCCAGCGCCGCGTCCAAGTACAGCCGCATGTTGCCGATGTAGTCCAGGAACGGCGGCGCGTTGGGATCCCACGTTGCCCAGATGGCGCCCTTGTAGTTCACCACCTGCGCCACCGTCTTCAGGCCCCACTGCTTCTTGTCCAGTTCGCCCTTGTAGTGCGTGGCGTGGCCGGGCACGCCGACCAGCTCGCCGGGCCGTTCCACCAGCTTGCCGTCGGTGGAAAAGCTCCAGCCGTGGTACGGACAGGTAAACGTCCGGTTGTTGCCATGGTCGTAGCGGCACAGCTTCATGCCGCGATGCGCACAGCTGTTCAGCATGACCTGAATCTGCCCCTGCCGGTCGCGCGTCAGGATCACCGATTCCGTGCCCATGCGCGAAACAAAGTAGTCGTCCGGTTTGGGCACCAGGCTTTCGTGCCCCACGAACAGCCACGCGCGCGAGAAGATCTGCTTCAGTTCCTGCTGGAAGATCTCTTCGTCCACGAAGATGGACCGGCTGACCAGTCCCTCGTCGGCGCGCACCAACTCATCGATCGTCTTCTGACCCATCACCACTTCCCCTTGGAGGATGCCCTTAGTGGGCGCCTACGGCTTGTCGGCCGTGGCCGCCGCTGTACGCAGACGTGCTTCCGTGTTGTCGACGTGCGTGCGCGCGTGCTGCCGTGCAAGTTCCACGTCGCCCTTCTCGATGGCGGCAAACAGCGCCTCGTGCTCCTTTTGCGCCTGCGCCCCGCGCCCCGCGATCTTGGCCGACCGCGAACGCGACACGCGCAGGTTCTTTTTGAGCAACACCGCCAGGAAATCGAAGAAATTCAGATAGTGTTCATTGCGCGTCGCACGCGCCACGCAGCGGTGGAACTCCATGTCGGCATCGACGCCCACCGCTACATCTCCGGACGCAATCGCGTCGGCCATCTTGCGCAGCGCCAACCGCATGGCGGCCAGATCGTCCTCGTCACGCCGGGCCGCCGCCAACGGCGCGGCCTCGATCTCGAAGCCGCGGCGCAGTTCCACGATGCGCAGCACCTGATCCGCATCGCCAATATCCGCGGCCTGCATGCGCAACACCGACGGCCGCGCCGTCTGCATGACGGTCAGCCCGCGGCCCTGCTTGCTCTGCACGATGCCATCGCCCTTCAGGCGGGAAACCGCTTCGCGCAGCACCGTGCGCGAAACGCCAAGCCGGGTGGCGATGGTCTGCTCTGGGGGCAGCACCTCACCGACCTGGTAATCGCCGCTGGTGATCTCGTCCAGCAGCATCTCGGTCACACGATCCGTCAGATTGGGCTCCGACGTAAACGGCACGACCGCGTCTTTTTTCAACAGTACTCGGGAAGCTGAATCAGGCATAGGAAGTCTCGTCCGAAAACGTGCATCTCATTGCCAGCCCGCGTTGCCTCGGCTGTGGACACGCCCCGGGAGGGGCGTGTTGAAAATACGATAATCGTATAAGGATATGAGGGGGTATTAGGGGAAGTGCGGGGGTGCGCCCCCTCCCGCTTACCGTCTGTGACCCGGGGCCGGATCACTCCCCGTTTATGATGCCGGGGTAGCGAGTTCACGCGAATGCGTTACTCTCCCCTCCCCAAATCAGTCTGCAAGGAGTTCCCTCATGGCACAAGCCTCCGCCCGTCACATCCTCGTTTCCACCGAAGCGAAGGCCAACGAACTCAAGACCGCCATCGAGAATGGCGCTGACTTCGCACAGCTCGCCAAGGAAAACTCGAGCTGCCCGTCGAGCCGCGACGGTGGCAACCTGGGTACCTTCGGCCCGGGTCAGATGGTCAAGGAATTCGACACCGTCGTGTTCAGCGCCCCGGTCGGCCAAGTGCAAGGTCCGGTCAAGACCCAGTTCGGCTACCACCTGGTTGAAGTGACCAGCCGCAAGGACTAAGTCCTCGAAGCCGTTCGGCAAAAGCCGCCGCCAGGAGTGATCCTGGCGGCGGCTTTTTTTCGTGCTCCGGCCGCGTGAATGGCACGCTGCAGCGCAGCACCGGATTCCCTATCAATTGATAATTTCTGTTCAGGTGACAGGACCCGAAGCCCTGCGACAGAATGGCCCACACCCGGAGGAGACAGCCGGGGCCATAAAGATCCGTAGCGACATATTCACAGCGGCAACCTGCCGCGCGCCAGAGGCCCATGAAACAGTCCAGAAAGGTCATCATCACCTGCGCCATCACCGGTTCGGTCCATACGCCGTCGATGTCGCCTTACCTGCCCGTCACGCCTGAAGAGATCGCCCGGTCGGCGCTTGATGCCGCCCAGGCGGGTGCGGCGATCGTGCACCTGCATGCGCGACAGCCGGACACGGGGCAACCCACGCAGGATCCGGCGTTGTACGCGCAATTCCTGCCGCGTATCAAGGAAGCTTCGGACGTGGTGGTCAACATCACGACGGGCGGATCGCCGGTGCTGCCGATTGCCGAGCGCATGGCGCCGGCGTTGCAGTTCAAGCCCGAAGTGGCGTCGCTGAACATGGGGTCGATGAACTTCGGGATGTACGAGCTGCTGGAGCGGTTCAAGACGTTCACGCAGGCTTGGGAGCGGCCGTATCTGGAGGGCAGCAACGACCTGATCTTTCGCAACACGTTCAAGGATATCGAGCACATCCTGTCGTCGTGCGGCGATAACGGCACGCGCTTTGAGATCGAGTGCTACGACATCGGCCATCTTTATACCGCCGCGCATTTCGTGGACCGCAAGCTGCTCAAGCCGCCGTTTCTGATCCAGTCGGTGTTCGGCATCCGCGGCGGCATCGGCACGCACCCCGAGGACGTGATGATGATGAAGCGCACGGCTGACCGGCTGTTCGGCGACGACTACATCTGGTCGGTGCTGGCCGCCGGCCGCAAGCAGACGCCGCTTGCGACGATGGCGGCGACGATGGGTGGGAACGTTCGCGTAGGCCTGGAGGATTCATTGTGGGACGGGCCCGGCGAGCTGGCAAAGTCCAACGCGGATCAGGTGCACCGCATCCGCCGCATCCTGGAAGACCTGTCCTTGCAGATCGCCACGCCGGACGACGCGCGAGCGACGCTGCAACTGAAGGGACGCGGCCACGTCGCGTTCTGAATACATACACATCCACCCAGTGGGGAGACGAGACATGAAAAAGACGTTGCGCGCGACGGCATTGGCCGCGCTGTTGGGAATGGCAGGTGCGGCACAGGCCGATGACGGCGTGATCCGAATCGGGTTCATCACGGATATGTCCGGACTGTCCGCGGACGCCGACGGACCTGGCGGCGTCGAGGCCATCAAGATGGCGATCGCGGACCTGGGCGGCACGGTGGCTGGAAAGAAGGTGGAGGTATTGGTTGCGGATCACCAGAACCGGGCCGATATCGCGTCGTCCCGCGCGCGGGAATGGCTGGACCAGCGCGGGGTGAACATGCTGATTGCGGGCGCGAATTCGGCGGCGGCGTTGGCAATGGCGAAGGTGGCCGAGGAAAAGAAGACGCCGTTCTTCGTGGTGAGCGCGGGTGCTTCCGAACTGACGAACGCGCAATGCACGCCCTATACCGTGCACTACGTGTACGACACGGTGTCGCTGGCGCGCGGCACGGCGCGCGCGATGATGAAGGAAGGCAACAAGGACTGGTATTTCCTGACGGTGGACCACGCGTTCGGCCATGCGCTGGAGCGCGATGCATCCAAGGTGGTGCAGGCCGACGGCGGCAACGTCAAGGGCCGGGTGCGGCATCCGCTGAACACAGCGGATTTCTCGTCGTTCATCCTGCAGGCGCAGGCCTCCGGCGCGCAGGTGCTGGGCCTGGCCAATTCCGCCAGCGACACCAGCAATGCGGTCAAGGCGGCCAACGAATTTGGACTGACGCCCAAGATGAAGATCGCCGGCCTGCTGGTGCTGATCACCGACGTGCATGCGCTGGGCCTGCCGGCGGCGCAAAACATGTATTTGACGACGGCATGGTACTGGGACCAGGACGACCCGTCGCGCAAGTGGGCGTCGCGCTTTGAGGCCGTGATGAAGAAGAAGCCGTCCATGCTGCAAGCCGGCGACTATTCCGCCGCGACGACATACCTGAAGGCGGTGGAAGCCACCAAGAGCACCGATGGCGACACCATCATGAAGTGGCTGAAGGCCAATCCCGTGAACGACTTCTTCGTCAAAGACGGCAAGATCCGCGCGGACGGGCTGATGGTGCACGATATGTTCCTGATGCAGGTGAAGACGCCTGCGGAATCCAAGGCGCCGTGGGACTACTACAAGCTTGTGGCGCGTGTGCCAGGCACCCAGGTGTATACGTCGCCCGAGGAATCGACCTGCCGCCTGATGAAGCCCTGACGCCATGAATCAATCCGGAAATCCCATGACGACCCCCGAGGCGCTCGCCGCCCTTCCTGTTGACCTGTCTGGAAAGCGCGTCATCGTGACCGCGGGCGCGTCCGGCATCGGCGTCGCGCTGGTCGACGCCTTTGCAGAACGCGGCGCCCGCGTTCACTTGTGCGATGTCGATGAACAGGCGCTGGCCAGTTGCCGTCACCCGTGGGCGCGCGCGGACGTGGGCAGCCGCGACGAGATCGACCGCTACATGCAGACCGCGCTATCGCATCTGGGCGGGCTGGACGTGCTGGTGAACAACGCCGGCATTGCCGGGCCCACGGCAGGCATCGCCGACATCACCGCGCAAGAGCTGGACGCGACGCTTGACATCAATCTGGCCTCGCAGTTCCACACCGTGCGCCATGCGTTGCCCGCCCTGCGCGCGTCGGGCGGCGGCAGCATCATCAACATCAGTTCGGTGGCGGGACGGATGGGCTTACCCATGCGCACGCCATATGCGGCCACCAAATGGGGCGTGGTGGGCCTGACGCGTTCGCTCGCGATGGAACTTGGGCCGCTCAACATCCGCGTCAATGCGCTACTGCCGGGGCTGGTGGCCGGACCGCGCATCGATCGGGTGATCGCCGCCCGCGCCAAGAACATGGGATTGTCGGTCGAAGAGCAGACACGGCTGGAGTTGTCGGGCGTCAGCCTGCGGCAGTTCGTGCGCGCCGCTGACATCGCAAACATGGCGCTGTTTCTCGCAAGCCCTTACGGGGCCATGGTCAGCGGCCAGGCGATCAGCATCGACGGCGATCTGCAATCGCTGCCGTGGCAGCCCCCGGCGCAATAAGCCCGGCGCAATTACCGCTATTGCAGCAACGCGATTGTCTCTGCATACACGCCCTGCCGCCGCGCCTGCGCCGTGGATCGCAGGGCGTCCAGCAGGCGCGCGGTCAGCTCGTTGTTGCGGGACTCGGTGCGGGTGATCAGCAGGAAATCGAACCACTGCCGGGAGGCGAGCGGCACGGCCACCAGATCCGGAAACGACGTCACGATGTCGGACGCGGACAGCGCGTTGACCAGGCTGATGCCCTTGACGGCGCGCACCGTACCCGGCAGCAGCGACATATGCGCCTGCATGCCGGAGCGCAACAGCAACGAATCGGCGATGTCGCCCTGCGCCACGACATAGTCGGACCACAGCGGCTTGACGTAGGTGTCCGGCGGGATGTCGAGCACCGTGATGGCGTCGCGCCCGGCCAGCGGATGTTCGCGATGCGCGATCGCCATGACGTCCGCACGCAGGAATGGCGTGAACGTCAGCCGCGTGCTGTCCCGGCCGACAGCGCCCAGGCCGAAGTCGGCGCGCATGGTTTCCACGGCGCTGATGACCTGCATGGACGACTCGACATCGATGGAGAACGGGCGCGTGCCGTTGATGTCCAGATAACGGCGCACCGCGTCGGGCGCGTAGCCCAGCGCCAGCGCGGGTGACGAGGCGATGCGCAGCCCGCGGCCGCCGAATTGTTCGATGCTGTGCAGGGCTTCGTCGATGCGCACCAGTTCGTCCAGCACGAACTTGGCTTCGCTGTAGAGATATTGCCCCGCTTCCGTCGGACGCAGTGTTTTGTGCGACCGGTCGAACAATTGAACGCCCGTGGCGCTTTCCAGACGCGATATTGCGTGGCTGATGGCGGGCTGCGTCAGGTGCATGGCCAGCGCGGCCTGACGCGTCGAGCCGGTCATGACGACGGCGTAGAAGATTCGCAGGTCGTGGATGTTGAAGTTGCGCTTCATGCGGCGCGCCTATTGGGGCGTGGGTGCCGGTTTGGGCTGAGACTTCAGCGGCGCCTTCGGTGGCACCTTCGGCGCCGCCTTGGGCGCGTTCATGCCGCCAAACGCAAACAGCCCCATCTGCGCCCCCGTCGCGCGTGCCAGATAGTCGTTCTTCAGCTTGTCCCGGTCGCCGAACAGCGCCCCGGCATCGGCGCCCTGCGCCGCGCGGTTCTTGTCGATGTCGTTCTGGCCATCGTGCATGCCCTCTTGCAGCGCGCGGCGCAACGCGGGGTTGAGCGTGGCGGTGTCGTAGTCCTCGCCGGGGCGCAGGCCCAGGGTGGCCATGCGTTCGCGCAGCGCGGTCTCGGATTTGTGTGCGGGTGCGAACCGCAGCAGGAAGGCCAGTTCGTCATAGAACTCGAGCGACGAATACATCTGCGCGCGCGGAACCGGCGCTTTCCATTCCACCTTGGCAGGGGCGGCGGGCGCGGCCAGGTTGCGGAACGCCGATAGCGGCTGCACCTTGAAGCGCGCCTGGATGCGCTTGGCGTTTTCCTGGTCGGCGGGATTGAACCGCTGCGTGCGCGCCACCAGCGTGGCAAGCTGCGTCTCTGACCGAATCACCTTGGTGATGCCCGGGGGCACCTTGCCTTTCCAGGAGGGACCCGCCACGAGAAAGACGCCACCGCCCAGGCCGCGCGAGCCCAGGTCGCGGATGTGGTGCATGTACAGGTCCATGACCTGCAACGAGGCGTCGCGCCGCTTTTCGACGCGGGGCACGATGACGACGACGGGTTCGGCGCGCAAATCCAGGGCGGCGTAGGAATACAGATAGGCCGGGTCCAGGCCGGCCGCGGCGGCGGACGCGGTGCCGACCGGATTGATGCTGTTCACCGGCCCCTTGTATTGCGCCCCCTGCTTGTCCAGGCTGTAGGCATACATGGCCTGGTAGCTGGCGACCATGGGCGCGCCGTAAAGGTAGGATTCGCGCGCGATGCCACGCGCCTGTTGCGCAGTGAGGCCCTCGATGCCGACGGACTGCCCGGCGGCGGCGTCGTGCGACGGGACCGCACAGCCGGACAAAACGCCCGCCACGACGATGGCGGCAACCAGCCCCATGAACGGACGGCAGGTGGCGCGGCAAAATCCGGTGCTAATCTGGCGGTGGCGCATTCAGGGCTCCGACATGACGGGATGGCGCAGTCGCCCGAGGGCGGCGGCGGATTGCGCCAGGGCTCGAATTCCGGGGGATTCTGTCATATTTCCCCGGCATGTAGAAGTAACAGTGCACCGCAGCGGTGCGACAGGAAAGGCACAGCAGCATGTCAACGCAAGACCCGAGCATGACCGGTCCGGACGGAGAGGCGTTCAACATTCGCGCGTCGTCGTACTTCGTGTTGCAGGCCGTGCACCGCTGCGCGGCTTGCAACACGCTGTCGCGCGTGACGGCGCTGGCCGTGCCGCCCGGCCACGAAAGCACCGAGGTCGACCTGGAACTGGATGAGGACGATGCGGATAGCACGGGACTGGATCCGCTGGCGTTTCAGGACTGGCTGTTCGGACCCGCGCAATGGCAGTCGATACCGGGTCCGGCCATGATCTCGTCGACACGGGCTCTTGCGCCCGATGTGGCGCAGACGCTGCGCTCGCTTGCGCCGGCCTACCGCCAGAACCCCGCCCGGTCAGGGGAATGGTGCAATTTCTGCGAGCATTGCGATCACCCCATCTGGGACGGCGCGTTGTACCCGACGCCAGGGCAGGCATTCTGTCCGCCCGATGCCGATGCCGCTGCACACATATCGGCGCAACGGGTCGACGCGCCGTTCGCGGCGTTTTTCGGCATGTGCTGGACGGACAGCTACCGCAACAAGTGGCCCTTGTTCACGCGCCTGGGCTTCGCGTGCAGCGAGGGGGATTGATTCTCCCGCCCTCGTGGCGCATTGTCAGGCGCTTTGCAGCAGATCCTGAGGCACTTCCAGTTGCCGCGCGGGGATGGCCGCGAAGGCGCTTTCGGTGGTGCTGGCGTCCGTGGTCAGGTGCTGGATCAGGTCGACCGTGGTGGAGCGGCGGGTCAGCATCAGGCACGTGACCTCGTCGCCCGCCACGCGGGTGGCGTGCCAGCAGCCCGGCCGCATGCACACGCCCTGCCCCTGCGCCACATGAAAGGCCGCAAGCGTGGCCAGGTCGGGCGAGCCGTCCGCGGCGCTGCGCGCCACGATCTGGATGATGCTGCCCGTCAGCGGGACGATCGCCTGCTGCGTCAGCAGGTGCTTTTCCAGGCTGGCCACTTCGACGGACTGGCTTCGGTAATTGACCCAAAGCACCTCGGCGTCGCCGCCCGCGCCCGTGTTGAACAGGTGCTCGTGCCAGAAATCGGTGGCCGGGTTCGTAAACAGCGGAACGCCGTTGCCGTCCGGCATGGGCTTGCCCAGCATCCACCCGTAGGCATTGAAGGCATCAGGCGAAAGATCGTGAACTTCAAGCTGCGAATTGCTCGTCATGCGGGACCCAGTGATGGCTTAGCGCCGCGTTTGGGGAATTCGGCGTCGTAGTCGAAATCGCCCCGCGCGATGGCCTCCAGGATGGCAACGCGCCGGTCGGCGGCGCGCTTGAGGTTGGCGGCGGTGGGCTTGACACGGATACGCTCGACACAATGCCGGCCGTCATAGAAGAAGCCGATCTCGATGGACGATTCGGATGCGGGGCGCACCCCTTCGAATCCCGTGCTCATCGCGTGCTCTCCAAGTTGCCGATGGCAGACATGATAAACGCAACGATGTGACAGCCGGCGCTGTCATACACTGCCCTGATTCCCCCACCCGAGGACGCGCAACATGGCCATCGACCTGACGTCGCACTATGTGTATCTGGACGCCGCCGGCGCCGCCGCCACCGTGACGGGCGGCGACGCATTCTGGTCCCAATCTCCGGAAGACCTTGAGCAATACGGGCGCGGCTGGCTCGTGTCCGAGTACGAATTCGCGGCCGACTGGCCGCAATGGGAGATGCATCCCGGCGCCGACGAGATCGTGCGGCTGATGTCTGGGGCCGCCGAACTGCACCTGGAATGGCCCACCGGCATCCAGATCGTGAAAATGCTGGCCGGCGATGCCTACGTGATTCCGAAGGGCGCGTGGCACACCGTCAAGGTCATTGAGCCCTGTCGCATGCTGCACATCACCATGGGTGCGGGCACGCAGCACCGGCTGGCGTAACGCCGCTTCCTGTGCGCGCCTCGCCGGCCGCACCTAGCCGGCCGCACCTAGCCAGCCGCGCCTAGCCAGCCGTGCCCACCGGCCGCGCGCGCTGGATCTCGCGGTCGTCGATCGGCCAGTGCAAGGCGGCCGACAGCACGCCCAGCGCCATCGCCCCCAGCCAGATCAGGTCGTAAGAGCGGGTGGCTTCGAACACCACGCCCCCCAGCCACACGCCCAGAAACGAGCCAACCTGATGACCAAAGAACACGAAGCCGAAGAGCGTGGTGATGTAGCGCACGCCAAACACCTGCGAGATGAGGCCGTTGGTGAGCGGCACCGTGCCCAGCCACACAAAGCCCATGACCGCCGCGAACGCGTAGACCGACCACGTGGATAGCGGCACCAGGATGAAAAGCGCAATGGCCGCGGTCCGGATCAGGTAGATGCCCGCCAGCAGGTACTTGCGCCGGTGATGCGCGCCCAGGATGCCGCAGACATAGGTGCCCATGACATTGGTGAGCGCAATGATGGCCAGCGCGGCGACCGCGTCCGATGCGCGCAGGCCCTTGTCCATCAGGTAGGCGGGCAGGTGCGTGCCGATGAACGCCAGCTGGAAACCGCAAGCCAGGAATCCCAGGTTCAGCAGCCAGAAGCCCGGGCGCGTGAAGGCCTCGCGAAGGGCGTCGCGCAGCGACAGGTTTGCGTCGGGCGCGCCGGCATCGCGCAGACGGTTCGCCGGCTCGCGTAGCGGAAACGCCAACGGCAACAGGATAGTCAGCGCCACGGCAAACGCCAGCAAGGCCGCCACCCAGCCCCAGCCCCCGATCAGCCATTGCGCCGCGGGCACCATCGTGAACTGTCCAAGGCCGCCGACGGCTCCCGCCACGCCCAGCGCCCAGCTTCTGCGTTCGGGCGGCACCAGGCGGCTGAGCGCGCCATAAATGGCCGCGAACGCCGTGCCGGACAGCGCGATGCCGATGCACACCCCCGCCGTCCACATGAAGCCCGCCGGCGTCGTGGCGTGCGCCATGCCGGCCAGGCCCACCGCATAAAAAACCAACCCGCCAGCGATCACCTTGGCCGAACCATAGCGGTCGGCAATCATGCCGGTGAAGGGCTGCACGATGCCCCAGGTCAGGTTCTGCACGGCCAGCGCGATGGCGAAGGTTTCGCGGCTCCAGCCGCGGTCCATGGTGACGGGCAGAAGAAACAGGCCCTGCACATGGCGCACGCCCAGGGCAAGACCCATGACGACGCCACCGGCCAGCACCAGCAGCCACAGCTGCGATGCATCCAGGGAAGATTTTTGGGGGGTGGACATGGCGAACCTCTTGCAAGGAAACGTCGCCCCCGTTCAGGCGGGCATTGGCGCTATTACAGGGTCGCCAGACGCGAGGCTCAACCGATTATTTTTTGCCCGCTGCATGCGTGGAGGGAATGTCACGGCAACGCGCCAGACTGCGTTGATGATCGAGACAGGCGCCTGAATCGAGCGGCTATGCCAACCTTCAACGTGCGCAAAAAAAAAGAAATTACGCGATGTTTTTGAAATATGGCGGGAGTTACCGAAAAAATCAGCCGAAGGCTGCGACATGTTAACGCTTCGTTTTTGATGGTTACATCTCCCGATCCGTCCCCGCACACCGCTGAGTACAGTGGCTGCCTTCCCAATCCTTCGGCAGGCATCGACTCATGTGGCACGCCCGGTCCGGCACGTTCGTTTCCGCGGTTGTTGACCGCGCCCGCAACTCATGACAGCGGCACCCATCTTCAAGCCGCTGGCGCTGGCAGTGGCGCTGGCGGGGATCGCGCTCCTGGCGCCGGTCACTTCGCACGCGCAGACCAACTGGGCGCAGCAGTGCGCGTACAACAATTTCGGCGAAGGCGCGGGCACATCGTGCCACCAGCCATTCCAGGAAGGCCTGGCGGCCGTGTTGGTGGGTACCGCCGACGGCGATTCCGCTGCCTGGGGATTTATTGACAAGCAAGGCGTCATGGCCATCGTGCCGGCGTATTCGGAAGCCCGCTCCTTCCAGAACGGGTTGGCCGCCGTCAGCCAGCAGGATCTCTGGGGTTACATCGACACCCGGGGACGCTGGGTCATCCCGCCGCGCTTTAGCGACGCGACCGGATTCAACGCCCAAGGCACGGCGCTGGCCGAAGAGGACGGACGGGATGTGCTGATCGACCGTCAGGGCAAGGTCGTGAAGACCTTTCCGCTGGGCACGCGCACCTCGGGCTTTGAGCCCGGCCAGAAGCTGGCGGCGATGGAAATTCCGACGCCGCCGCGTCTGGTGAATACCGTGACCGGCAAGCCTGCCGCGCTGCCCGAAGGGGTGATGGCGCTGGCCGCGCCGACCAGCGGCCAACTGCCCGCGCAGACGCGCGATTCGCGTTACGGCGGCTGGTGGGGCCTGCTGGATCAGAACGGCACCTGGGCAATCAGCCCGCAAGTGCTGCGCTCGCTCGCGCCGCCGTTGCGCGATGGCGATGTGGTGGCCGTGAACCGCGAACGGGCATGGGAATTCGTGGATGTGCGCGGCGAGGCGCTGTCGACCGAGCGTTACGAACGCGTGGAGCGGGTGGCGCCGGGCATATGGCTGGTGCGGGTCGCGGATGGCGGCACGTTGCTGCTGGATGGCAAGCTCCAACCCATGCACACCTTCGAAAGCGACTATGTGGGTGTGCGGGAGCAAGACGGCTGGCGCTTTGCCGCCGAGCCCGGCATGACGCTGCTGATCGATCCCGAGGGCCGGCTGCAGCTGATCCCCTTGCGCAGCGGCGAGGTCAAGATTCATCACGGGCGCGCGTGGGTCTATGGCGCGGCGCGGCGCACGGCCGGCGTTGCCGACGCGGCTGGCGACGCGATGAGCGCGGAAGATCAAGCCCATGCCGCCGACGCGGCGGCTGCAGTGCAGGCGGCGTCCGAAGCGGAGACTGCTGCGGCTTTCCAGGACCCGCCGGTTGCCGCCGATGCCGCAACCGATATTGCCCAAGCGGCAACGGTGGCAGACGCGACGCCTACCGAGGCGACTCAAGCTGAGGCTGCGGCAGCCGCAGACGACGCCATGGCGGCCGATGCAATGCAAGCCGATACCGCGGCAGATGCCGCCATGGATGCGGCCACCGCCGCGGCAGACGCCGCACAAACGACCGCCAGCGCCAACGCAGACGAATCGCTTTACCAGGTCTACGGCCGGGACGGCCTTGGCATCCTTGACGAGACCACCCTCGCGCAGCTGCGCGCCTACGACGTCAGCGAGTTTCACTACGCGCGCACGACCGCTCGCGAGGCGGATGCCCCGCTGGCGCTCCTGCGTCCGCACGACTATGGCCAGCCGACCGGCATCCTCACGGCGGCGGGCAAGATCGTCACGAATCCGGATTGGGCAAACATCGACACGTACGACGTCACGCTGCCCCTCGTGGCGCGCACCAGGAACTACCAAGCCGGTGCGATCGGCGCGGACGGCGCGTGGGCCATCGAACCGCGCTACACCGAGATCCGCCCCTTCAAGGGCCCCTACACCTGGGCCCGCACGAAGGACATGCTGCGCGGCGACGCGCTTCTGATCGATGCCCGCGGGCAGGAAGTGTCCGTTCCCGCACACGTGCTGGAAGAGGCCTCTCGCCTTGACGGTGAACTGCTGCCCTACTACGCACGCAACGAAAACCGCCAGCGCCGCGCGGGCCTGTGGAACGTGCGCAAGGGCGCGCCAGTGCTCAAGCCGGTCTACGAGCAGATACAGGAGTTCGAGGACGACTGGGCCAAGGTCCAGGACAAGAACCGCTGGGGCGTGGTCAACCGCGAGGGCCAGTGGGTAGTGCCCGCCCGCTACGACGGCGCCTACGATCTGGAATACCTGGGTAACGGCCTGATGCTGGTCGAAGCGCCGGAGGGCAAGCGCAATCGCGGCGGCTTCACCGAACGCGCCTACCGCGTCATCAACCTGCGCACCGGCAAAACGAGTGAACCCGTGGTCGGCAAGCCGCAGAAGCTTGCCGATGGGCGCTTTCTCGGCGAATTGGCCGACGCAAGCGCTGTCCTGATCGATGCAGAGGGCGCCTCCATCCGCTTGTCGGAGGGCCGGCCCAACAACAAGCAGCAATTCGGCGACTGGCTTTACATCAACTTTGACGAACGCGAAGGCGCCATCGATGCGCGCGGCAACATGAAGGTGCCCGCGCAATACGGCGAATTCAATCCGTTCTTCACGCAGCCCGAAGGCCTGGCGCGCGCCAATATCGGCATGGGCTATCGCCTGATCGACCAGACCGGCAAGACCCTGCTCGAGAAGTGGGGCGACGCCACGCCGCTGGCATCGATGCACCGCGTCGTCGTCAATGACGACGAGAGCGGATCGAGCATTCTGGTGGACCTGCAAGGCCGCGAGGTCACCCGTCTGCCCGGCCGCTACGCCATCGACAGCGACAAGGCCAGCGAGGGCGTGGCGCCGTACAGCGACGGCGATAACAAGTACGGCTTCATCGACGCGAACGGCAAGCGCGTCGTGGGCGCGCACTTCAACCAGCTTGGCCGCATGAAGGACGGACTGGCGCGGGCGCGCCGCCTGGAGCGCACGGGCAAGCTGTACGGCTACATCGATCTGACCGGACGCTATGCGATTGCGCCGGCGTTCACGTGGGCCGGCGACTTTTCGGAAGGCCGCGCGCTGGTGCGGCGCAATCGGCTAATCGAGTACATCGATACCCAGGGCAAGACCACCGCGCTGTTCGGCGTGCTGTGCGACACGGTGGTGATCGTGGATGCAGAGGACCGGCAAAGCTGGCCGCCCCGGAAACTCACCTGCCCCGAGGCCGCCGGCATCTCGCCGCCGGCAGTCGACAACGCCAACGCAGAATGATCATGACGTCACGCGTGCTACGAACCACCCGCCTCGCCTGCGCATTGGCCGCGCTGGGCGCATCCCTGTCCGTTCAGGCGCAGACCGGCTACGTGCAGCAGGGCCACATCTATTGCCTGGGGGAATCCGATTACCCGGTCTATCCGGCTGCCGACGACATCTCCGCGCGCAACCCCTTCAGCAACGGCTGCATCCGGGATCTGCAGGACGGCCGCGCCGCGGTGCTGCTGCCGTCAGCCATCGAGAACATCGACCGAGTGCCGCGCGACAACTCGCTGCGCCGCCACGCATGGGGCTTTCTGGACCGGAACGGCCGCGTCGCGATCGAGCCGATCTTTGAGGAAGTAGGCGATTTCCGCCACGGGCTTGCCGCCGTGCGGTGGCAAGGCAAGTGGGGCTACATCGACCGCAATGGCCGCATGGCGGTGCGCCCGCAGTACGACGCGGCGCAGGACTTTGTCGAGGTCGGGCTGGCGGCGGTGACGCTGGACGGCAAGCCGATGCTGATCGACCGCCAGGGCAATCCGGCGGGCGAGCCGTTCGACGAGGTGGTGCGTGCCGTGCGCCTGTTCGATGGCGTGCCCGCGCGGGCCACGGTTCAGTACAAGGAGGAATACCGTTCAACCAGCGGCGAACGCCGCTTCGGCGGGGACGGTGTCGTCATCACGCGGCCGCTGGGTGACAAAGGCCTGTACATCGCCACCAACGGCCAGGCCAAGTACGGCGTGGTGGACAAGGACTGGAAATGGGTCGTGGACCCGGAGTTCGATGACATCTCCTTGCAGGACGACGGCAACCTGGCCTCGGGCTACGGTCCGGACGGCTCCGTGCTGGTGACGGCGGACGGCAAGCTGATCGGCGCGGACCAGCAGTACGAAAGCATCCTGCCCGTGGGCAAGGCTTTCTACAGCGCGCAGTTGCCGCAGCGAGGCGGCTTTGCGGTGATGGACCGCACCGGCACGATCGTGGCCACGCTGACAACCGAAGAAGGCCAGACGTCGCAGCGCCACGCCGACACCATTCTGTATCGGTCGGGCGAAAACCTGATGGCGCTGGTGCCCGGCCACGCCGCGCCGGTCACGTTGGGCGCGGGGCTGTCGGCCGGCGACGAACTTGAGGGCTATGTCCTTTTCGTGGACGAATCCCGCCGCGCCGCCGGTTTGCTGACGCCGACCGGCGCGTGGCTGCACGGCGCCACGGCGCCCGCATGGCTCGCGGACGCCCGCCGCCTGCAGACGCGCGAAGGCAATCTGTGGCTGTCCGACGAGCAAGGCGCCCTGCTCAATGTGGTGGACAAGGACGGCAAGCCGCTGCTCAAACCCGAGACGGTAGCGGCGCTTCAGAACCAGCAACTCCAGCCGCTGCCCGCCGGCGTCCCGGGCGGTCCGCTGAGCGTGCTGGGTCAAAGCCACTGCAATTGCGACGACACACAAGTGGGTCTGCTGCTTGCCGATGGCAGCATGGTCACCGATCCGTCCTGGTCTGCCGTGACACCGCTGGACGACACCGATTATGAAAACGCCGCAGCCCCGACAGCGGACCAATTGCGCTACGCGGCCGAAACCGACGACGGCATGGTGCTGCTGGACGCGCGCGGCAAGCGCATCGACCTGCCCGCGCAGCAGCACATCGGCATGTTCCGTCATGGCTACGCGCAGGTGTATGGCGACGGCGTGGTGCGCATGATCGACCGCGCGGGCAAGACGTTCGAGCTGCCCGAGAACTTCGATACGCAGGTCGTGGCGCCCGGCGTGGCGCGCTTTGTGCAAACGGCGGCCGACGGCGCGCCGTGGGGTCTGTACGATTTTGCGGCCGGCAAGCTGCTGGCCGCCCCCACGTTCCGTAGCATCGGCGAATTCCAGAATGGCCAGGCGATCGCATCGCTGGGCGCGGGCCGGGTCGGGGTCATCGACCTGCAAGGCAAGTGGGTCGTGCCGGCCAGCCACCACGGCGTGGAGCGCGTGAACGACACGCTATGGCGGGTGACGCAGCCCGGCAAGCAAGAAGACGAGTACGACCGTCCCGCCGCACTGTTCAATACGCGCGGCCAGGCGCTGACCGCCTTCATGCGCGGATTGCAGGTGGGCGATTTTGGGGATGGCTCTGTCAGCGCGGGCAACAGCGAGCGCCGCTGGATCATCTCGCCGGACGGCTCGGACGCGCTGGACATGAAGGATGCCGATTACCTGCGGCTGGGCGACTGGATGGAGATCCGCCGCGCCGACCGCGAAGGCTATCTGAACGGCAAGGGCGCGTGGCAGATCGCGCCGGCAGCCCGCACCGGCACGCTCTTCCAAGGCACGCCGGCGCGCGCGCTGACGTCCAACGCCAAGGGCACGCAGGTCATGGACGCCAACGGCAAGATCCTGGCCACCCTGCCCCGCGGCGAATGGACGTGGCCGCCACGCTCCGACCTGCTGATCCGCTATTACTCGGCCGACCGGGGCACCATGACGGACTACACGGACTTGTCCGGCAAGACCCGGTTGACGGTCGAAGGGTTTGGATCGGGGTTCTCGGAAGGCCGCGCCGTCACGCATCTGTCTGGCGGCGGCATGCGCTGGGTGGATGCCAAGGGCGTGCTGACGGGGCCGGCGTTCGACGCGCTGGGTACGCTGCGCGAAGGCCTGGCGCCAGCCGCCAGCGACCGGCGCTACGGCTATGTCGATAGCACGGGCGCGTTCGCCATTCCTGCGGAATACCGGGCGTTGTCCGGATTTGAGAACCAGCGTGCGGTGGTGTCCACGGAAGACGACTCGCGGATCATCGACAACGCCGGCAGCCTGGTCGCACAGGTCAGGATGCAATGCGGCATCCGCACCCTGTACGGCGCGGCCGGCCAGCGGCTGTGGCCGCTGCGCATGCCGCACGGCTGCAAGCGTACCGAGGCGTCGCGCGCCTACTGAACATCCAGCGCCAGATAGCGGCCGGTCTGCACGATTGCTTCGCGTTCCTTGAAGCTGGTCAGCCGGTCCGCCATTGCGCTGCTGTCGCCCGTCAGCCGGATCGCGCGAAGCGTCTCCTGCATCGCGTGGATCGCCGCGCGCTGCAGGTCCGACGGAATGATCGCCAGGCGGTAGCCCATCGCCGTCAGGTCCGGCAGCGGCACCAGCGGCGTCTTGCCGCCGTAGAACATGTTGATGAGCTTCAAGCCCGGCAGCCGCTCGGCAATGGCGCGGATCTGCGCCAGCGTCTCCGGCGCCTCGACAAAGATCATGTCGGCGCCGGCCTTCAGGTACAGCTCGGCGCGGGCGATGGCCGCGTCAAACCCTTCGACCGCGATGGCGTCGGTGCGCGCGATGACCAGCGTGTCGGCGTCGGCGAGCGTCTGGCGCGCAATGTAGACCTTGCGGGCCATCTCGCCGGCATCGACCAGGCTCTTGTCGTCCAGGTGGCCGCAGCGCTTGGGAAAGGTCTGGTCCTCGATATGAAACGCCGCCACACCCGCGCGCTCCATCAGGCGCACCGTGCGTTCCACGTTGGCCGAGCCACCGAATCCGGTGTCAGCGTCCGCCACCACGGGCAGGCCGCTGGCGTCGACGATCTTTTCCACGCGGTCCATCACTTCGGTGAAGCTGAGCAGACCGATGTCCGGATAGCCGGCGGCACGCGCGATGGCGCCGCCGCTGGCGTAGACCGCCGAGAATCCGGCCGCGGCAACCAGGCGGGCCGACAGGCCGTCATAGGCGCCGGGCGCCACGACGATGTTTTCAGAGAGCTGCTGGCGCAACCGCGCGCCGGGCGATAAGTGGGCAGTCATGGGGGGGGTCCTTAAAAGCAAAGCGTCATACCCGCATGATCTGCGCCGGCCATTAGAATGTCCAATATATGGAATATTTCCAATCAGTATTTTTTGAGTATCAATATGGAACTGCGCCATCTCCGCTATTTCGTCGTCACTGCCGAGGCCCAGCATTTCACGCGCGCGGCCGAGCTGCTGGGCATGGCACAGCCGCCGCTCAGCCAGCAAATCCGCCAGCTTGAACAGGAAGTGGGCACGCCCCTTTTTGACCGCACGGGCCGCGGGGTGACGCTGAACGACGCCGGACGCGCATTCCTGGCGTGCGCGCAGGACATCCTGCAACGCGCCGATGCGGCCGTGCGCACGGCCCAGCGCGCCGCGCGCGGCGAGGTGGGCGAACTGACGTTGGGGTTCACCGAGTCGGCGTCTTTCAACGGCGTGGTGACTGAGCTGATCCGCCAATACCGCGAGCGCTACCCGGAAGTTGAAATGACGCTGTCGCAGGGCGACAGCGAAACGCTTGTGGCGCAACTGCGCGACGGCGCGATCGACGCCGCGTTCGTGCGCCCGCCCTTTGCGCTGGACGGCGGGCTGACGTTCACGCAACTGGTGGAGGAACCGCTGGTGGTCGCGATGCCGCTGGGCCATGCGCTGGCGCGCCGCAAGCGGCTCACGCCGGCTGACCTGCACCAGGAGACCTTCATCCTGTACTCGCGCAAATCGGGCTATGGCCTGAGCGCAGACATCATGGCGGCGTGCCGGCAGCACGGGCTGAGCCCGCGCATCGGGCAGCAGGCGCCGCAGTTGTCGTCGGCCGTGAACCTGGTGGCGGCGGGGATGGGCGTGGCGATCGTGCCGGCTTCGCTGCGCCCCCTGCGCCCGGATGGCGTTCTCTACCGGCCGTTAGCGCTGGATTGGCCGCGCGCGGTGCTGGGCCTGGCCGTGCGCGATGCGACCGGTGCACGGGCCGCCAATCTGCTTGCGCTGGCGCGGGCTCGCCGCAAGCCCTGATGCGTTTTGCTGGCCCGCACGCTCAATCGTCGTGCGATTCGTGCACGGCAATTGCGCCGCGCTTCCAGTAGCTGGCGGCGCGGATGCGGCTCTTGTCGATGCCGTGTTGGGCCACCATGATCTCGCGCACCGCTTTCGCGGTGGCCGATTCCGCCGCCACCCACACATAGCCTTCGCCCCGCGGCAACGCCAATTCGCGCGCGGCTTGCAGCAAGAGCGTGCTGTAGCCCGGCGCGGTCCCGTTGCGATGCAGCCAGCGCACCGACGCCTTCGCGGCCGTTTGCAGCGGGATTTCATTCTCCGCCGCCGGCACTTCGATCAGCACCAGCGCCTGCGCCGAGGCGGGCAGTTCTTCCAGCCGGCGCGCGATGGCGGGCAGCGCGGTCTCGTCGCCGATCAGCACATACCAGTCGAACGCGGTAGGCACCACAAACGAACCGCGTGGTCCGCCGATTCCCAGTTGCTGGCCGGGCGCGGCCTGTTCGGCCCAGGTCGAGGCGGGGCCGTCGCCGTGCAGCACGAATTCGATCTCCAGTTCCTGGCGCGCGGTGTCGAACCGGCGCGGCGTGTAGTCGCGCGCGGCGGGCCGGGGCACGCCGTCGGGGAACTTGATGCCGTCCGGCCCGGCGGTGGGCAGCACGGGCGGTTGCGAGGGATCGGCGGGGAAAAAGATCTTCACGTGATCGTCGAAGGACGCGGACACGAAGTCCTGCAAGTCTTCGCCGGTGAACGTGACACGGGCCAGCAGCCCGGCGATGCGCTCGACGCGCGCCACGGTCAGCGTGCGCATCTTTAGGGTGTGGCGCACGCGCGCCACGGTGAGGTCGCTTTGATTCATGGGTACTCCAGTCAGTTGGGACGGGATCAGGCGCCAGACTTGCCGTTGATCTCGTCGGTCGCACGCGCCAGGATGCCGGCGATGCGTCGTTGTTCGGCGGGCGAGGCGTCGGTGCGATCCAGCAGCGCGCGCTTGAGCGCCTGGCGCGCCTCGACGAATTCGGGCAGCCAGCCGGTGCGGGTGTCCTCGCCTTCGGGGCCAGTCTCGCGCGGCTGGCCGCTCCAGGCCTGGCGCATGTAGTCCATCTTGCGCGCCACGTGCTTGAGCTTGTTGAACATCAGCGTCAGGCGCTCGCGGTTGGCGTCCAGGTGCGCCTTGCCGGGTTCCGTGAGGTGATAGCGCTTCTTGGCGCCTTCCTGTTCGACGGTGGCGTAGCTCAGTTCTTCCAGATAGGTGAGCGCGGGATACACCATGCCGGGGCTGGGGGTGTAGAAACCGTTGCTGAGCGCGCCCAGCGCCTTGATGAGTTCGTAGCCGTGGCTGGGGTTCTGCTCCAGCAGCCCGAGCAGCATCAGTTGCAAGTCGTCGCTGGACACCTTGCGGCTGCGTGTGAAGCCGCGGCCGTCGCCGCCGAAGCCGTCTGCGTCGCCGCGGCCGTGGGCGCCACCCGAGAACCAGTCGCCGCCCGCGGTGGCGTGACGCGGATGGTGATCATGATGACGGCCGCCGTGATGGCCGGGATGCGGGGCGTGGGGATGGGCGTTGCCGTGGCGACCCTGATGCTGACAATGGCCGCGATGGCCATGGGCGCGGCGCCCGCCGGCAGCGCGCTGGACGGCGGCGATGAACGAAAACGGGGACATGAATGCCTCTTACGATATGTCTTACGATAGCTCGTACGATATACCTGCCGCTTTGGCGGCGTCAACTCCCCCGTTTTTTTTCCGCCGCCCCGTCCTATCGCAGAGGTTCGCTCGGCGCGGTGGCATCCACCTGCACCCATCGGACGAAGTCCGCCGCCTTGGGCTCGTGCGGCGCGGGCGCATAGACCACGAGCCGCAAATGACGGCTTTCGTCGACGCTCAAGGTGGCGTGCTCGAATGCGATGTCACCCAGTGATTCCACATGCAGCGTACGTAGGCCCATGCACGAACCATGCACGTCGTGTTCGCGCCACCAGGTCCGGAAATCGGGCGACACCCGTTCCAACTCATCGACCAGTTCGGCGATGTCGGGCACCCCGGCGGCGCTGGCGAAATCGCGCCGGAACGAGGACAGCATGCGCGGCGCCTGCGCCGTCCAGTCCACGAAGCGCTCGCGCATGGCGGGGTCCACGAACAGCATCCAGAGCAGATTGCGGCGGCCCGGCGCCTGCCCGGAAAAATTGAACACCTTGTCCGCGGCGGCGTTCCACACCACGACGTCCCAGCGCAGATTCAGGATGTACGCGGGCCGCGCGGGCAGGTCGTCCATCAGGCGGCGGACTTGCGCGGGCACGGTGCACCAGGTGCGGCCCGTCTCGGCCGGCGGGCGCTGATGCGCCAGCAGGTAAAGGTGGCGGCGCTCGGCATCGTCCAGCCGCAACACGCGCGCCAGGTTTTCCAGAAACGCCGACGACACGCTGATGTTGCGGCCCTGTTCAAACCACGTGTACCAGGCCAGCCCGACGCCCGCGAGCGCCGCGACCTCCTCGCGCCGCAGCCCCGGCGTGCGGCGACGGCGGCCGGGCGGCAGCCCAAGGTCGGCGGGGCTCAGCCGCTCGCGCCGCAGGCGCAGGAATTCGGAAAGATCGGCGCGGGTGCGGTCCAGACGGTGCGCCGTAGCCGGTGCGGACGGGGTTGTAGGCATGGGTGCGGTCATGACGCTGTTGCAGGCAGTAATAGCATAAACAGCCAAATTGTATAAGGCTGAAGGTCCGACCAGAATAGCGCCGATCCTGACTTTCTGGCCTTTTCCATGTCGACCTCCTGCCTTCCCGCCACGCCCTCGCCCGCCCTCCTCCACACCGATTCCCCGCGCCTGGGCAATCTTGGCCTGGCCGTGCTGCTCTCCGGCGGATTCATCACGATCTTCGACCTCTTCGTCGTGAACGTGGCCATTCCCAGCATGCAAGCGACACTGTCGGCCAGCTTCGCGCAAATCAACTTCATCATCGCCGCCTACGAACTGGCGTACGGGGTGCTGCTGATCGCGGGCAGCCGGCTGGGCGACCGGCACGGCAGGCGGCGCCTGTTCATGCTGGGCATGGCGGGTTTCGCGTTGGCATCCGCCTTGTGCGGCCTGGCGCCCACGCCGGACACGCTGATCGCCGCGCGCATTGTGCAAGGCGCCGCGGCGGCCCTGCTGTTTCCGCAGGTGTATGCGCTGATTCGCGTCAGCTTCGAGGGCCACGCGCGGCGGCGGGCGTTTGCATGGCTGGGCATGACGCTGGGCCTTGCGGCCATCGCCGGGCAGGTGCTGGGGGGATGGATCGTCCATGCGGATCTGTTCGGCCTGGCCTGGCGCACCATCTTCCTCGTCAACCTGCCGCTGGGTCTGTTGGCTTGCTGGCTGGCGCGTCACATCCCTGAATCCGCCGACCCTTCCGGCGCGGCGATGGATTGGGCAGGGGCCGCCCTCGTGGGGCTGGGGCTGGCGTTGCTGCTGCTGGCGCTGATCGAGGGTCCGGCACGTCAATGGCCCGCCTGGACGCTCGGCTGCGGCGCGGCATCGGTGGCCGCATTGACGGCATTCGTGCGATTGCAACGCCGGATCGCCGCGTGCGGCGGCGCGCCGCTGGTGGACATGGCCTTGCTGACGCAGCCGCGCTTTGCGGCCGGGTGCCTTGTCGTGATGCTGGTGTTCTCCACCGCCAGCGCCATGTTTCTTTGCTATGCGCTGCTGGTGCAGACCGGATTCGGCCGCGATGCGCTGACGGCCGGCCTGATCTTCGCGCCGGCCAGCGTCGGGTTCGTCGCCGGCTCGATGGCCGCGCCACGGCTGGTTGCCCGGTATGGGACGCGGGCGATCGCGCTGGCCGCGCTGCTGTACGGCGGCGCGACGGCTGCCCTGATGCTGCACACGGAATTTGCGGGCGCCGATCTGGACCCTTGGACGCTTTTGCCCGCGCTGGTGTGGCTGGGCGCGGCCCAAGGCGCGGTCAACACGCCGCTGGTGAACCTGGCGATGGGACTGGTCCAGGACCGCCACGCGGGCATGGCCGCGGGCGTGGTGTCGACCCTGCAGCAGGTGGGCGCGGCGCTTGGCGTATCGGCCGCGGGCATGCTGTATGGCGGTGCGCTGCAAGCCCATGCGGATGCGGGCGTGGCCGAGCGCCATGCGCAGGCATTCGCGTCAGCCATGCAATTCAACGTCGCGGCCATTCTTCTGGCGGCCGCGCTGTTGTGGCGGCTGGGCCGCCACCGCTGACCGCGTTCGGACTTGCGGCGCGGCCGTGCCGGCGCGCTTATCCCGCGGACAATTCGCGAGCGCGCTGCTGCGCCTTGTGCACCGCCTGCGTGATGGCCTCGGCCACGCCGGCCTGCTGCATGTGCGACAGCGCGGCGTAGGTGGTGCCTCCCTTGGAAGTGACGCGCTCCTGCAATTCGGTGAGCGGCACGTCTTCGCTGGCGGCAAGCTCTGCCGCGCCGCGGAAGGCGGCGACCGACAGCCGGCGGGCGTCGGCAGGCGTGAAGCCCAGCTCGACAGCGCCCTTCTCCAGCGCCGCCATGAAGTGAAACACGTAGCCGGGACCGCTGCCGGTCACCGCGGTGACGGCGTCGATCATGGCTTCGCTGTCGGTCCAGATGCGCTCACCGACGGCCGCGAAAAGCGCGTCGACCTGATCGCGCTCGGCCTGCCCGCAGGCCGGGGTGGCGTACAGGCCGGTCATGCCCAGCCCCACCTTCGCGGGCGTATTGGGCATGGCGCGCACGATGCGCGCGTGGCCGCCCAGCCAGTCCGACAGCGCGGCCAGTTCCACGCCCGCCGCGATGCTGACCACCGTGGCGTCGGCCGGCAGATGCTGACGGACCTGGCCACACGCCTCGCGCAGTACCTGCGGCTTGGTGGCCAGCACGCACAGGCCCGCGTCGCCGATGTCGCTGCTGACCTGCTCCAGGCACGGCAATCCGCGCGCCACCAGCGCCTCGCGCGTGGGCGCGTAGGGCTCGATCACCAGAAAATCGGTCAGCGCCCGGCCCTGGCCGAGCAGCCCGTCGATGATGGCGGAGGCCATATTGCCGCCGCCGATGAAGACGATCTTTTCACGCATGTTGCTTCAGTTCCAAAGAGGGATTGCGGACCGGGCCGGCGAGGCTGCAATGCCGGCGCGCGGAATGGGGATTCGACAGTCTACGGGCATCGCGAGGCATCACGCCTTCGTCAGCGCCACGCCTGCCTGCGATGACGAACGCGTGCCCGGCAGCGGATGGCAGGACTCGGGGTGATAGGAATGAACCACCGATAACTTCACACGGTCGCTGCTGTTGCCCTGCGCGGCGTGCAAGGTGCGGCAGTGAAAGAACACGACGTCGCCCGCCTGCAGTTCCGGGCAGACGGCGCGCGCGATCCATTCGGCGTTCTGCGGCACGTCCTCGCGGAAGAACTTCTTGTCGTCGAATTGTTCCGGCGTATAGGCCGCCGTGTGCGAACCGGGAATGAACGACAGGCCGCCATTGGCGCGCGTCTCTGGCCCCAGGGCCAGCCAGCAGGACACCAGATCCGTGTCCGAGAACGACCAATATCGGATGTCCTGGTGCCAGCCGGTCAGGCTGCCATACGCGGGGTGCTTGGTCATCACGCAGTTGTGGTGCACCGTGGACAGCACGGGCGTCTGGTTGAAGTAGCGCTGCAGCCACTGCGCGATGCGCGGATTGGTGGCCCATTGCGCGAACAACGGGTCGCGCGCGTAGGCGTTGAGCAACCGGCGCACCGTCAAGCCGCCTTCGGCGGTGCGGGATACCGGCGCGCCGGGGTAGCGCAGGTCGGCTTCGTATTCGATGGGAGCAACGTGATCGCGCAAATGGCGCTCGGCCAGCGCGCGCAGCGCGGCGACCTCTTCGGGGCTGGCGAACTGGCGCGCCACCACGAAGCCCTGCTCATGCAGCACGGCTATCTGATCATCAGGCAATAACCCGGACATCTCGATCCTCACAGCCCGCGTCGGAAAACGGCGCGTCTGCGGGCGGGCAGGCGCGCACCGGCAAGGCGCCGGTCACGCGGGATGGCTAGATTACCAAAACGGCCTCAGCCCGCGGGGGTCTTCTCGGGGTGGACGGCTGGCGCGCCGAGCCGGGCGGCGTCGCGCTCCTGGACTTCGTGGTGGACCCATTCGCGCCAGACGGCGACCAGCAGCGCCATCAGCACCGGGCCGACGAACAATCCCACGATGCCCATGGTCTTCACGCCGCCCACCAGGCCGAAGAAAGTCGGCAGGAACGGCAGCTTGACTGGGCCGCCCACCAGGCGCGGGCGCAGCGTCTTGTCGACGATGAACAATTCCACACTGCCCCAGACCATCAGCGCGATGCCCGCGACCACATGGCCGGAGCCCACGAGATACAGGGACACCAGCGTGAATGACAGCGGCGCGCCGCCTGGGATCAGGGCCATGAACCCGGTGACCACGCCCAGCAATACGGGCGACGGCACGCCCGCGACCCAATAGGCGATGCCCAGCACGACGCCTTCGCCCAGCGCGATCAGGCCCATGCCGGTGACGGTGGAATTGATGGTGGCCGGCACCACGCGCGAAAAGCGCTGCCAGCGCGCCGGCAGGATGCGTTCGCCCAGCACATCCAGCTGCGCGACCATGCGGATGCCGTCCTTGTAGACGAAGAACAGCGTGATCAGCATGAATAGGACCGTCAGCAGCAACTGGAAGACGTTGCCCGTGGCGGCCAGCGCCATGCGGTAGATGTTGCCCAGGTGCTCGCCGCTGACCGCTTCGACCAGCGCGCCCAGCGCGTGGGGCTGGCCAATATAGGATTCCCAGTATTGCGCCAGGCGGTCGCCCACGACCGGCATCGAGGAAATCCACGCGGGCACGTCCACGCCATGCCGGTTGGCGGCGATGGCCCAGGCGACGAACGCGCTGGCTTCCTTGATGGCATAGGACAAGGCCAGCGACAACGGAACGATCAACACCACGACGACGACCAGCAGCGCCAGCGACGCGGCCACTGTTGTACGGCCGCCGCACCGGACGACGAGGCGTTGATACAAGGGCCAGCTGGCCAGGCCGATGATCAGCGCCGCCAGGGCCGGGACCAGGAATCCGCTAAGAAAGTAAACCCCCGCCAACAGCACAAGCAGCAACAGCCATCGGGCAATGAGGTAAGCGGGTAGAACAGGCTGCATAGCGCGAATCGACTGTAAGGGCGTTGTAGGCTTTGACTGTCGGACTATACAGACGTTTCATGCGATTCGAGGGACGTAAGGGCTGTATTTACTACGGGGTTTCCCGCGCTTAACGCACATGGCGGACCCGAGGGTCCGCCATGTCGTTGCGCCGGAGGCGATGGCTTACAGCAGGTATTCGGCGGCTTCTTCGCGCGCGGTACGGCGGCGCGGGGCCATGTCGGCCAGCGCCGGGATGGCCGGCACGGGGGGTTGCGCCGGCGCGGTCTGACCCTGGTTGCGCTGGTACACGGCGCAAGAAGCGGCGGCCGGATCGGTCTCGTCGCGGCCGCTGAGCAGCGGGCATCCGGCAAACAGGTCGGCGACCCAATCGGTAAAGGCCCGCACCTTGGGCGACAACTGCCGGCTTTGCGGATACAGCACCGAAATGGCCGTGGAGCTGGGTTTCCACTGCGGCAGGATCTCGATCAGCTCGCCCGATTGCAGGTACGGCAGCGCCATGTAGCGCGCGGTCTGGATCAGCCCGAAGCCTTTCAGGCCGCAATCCAGGTAGGCGCCGGCTTCGTTCACGGCCACCGTGCCCTTCATGTCCACTTCCTGGTGCTTGCCGTCCACCTTGAAGTCCCAGGCGCAATTGCGGCCGGTGCGGCTGGAAAAATAATGCACCGCGTGGTGATCGCGCAGCGATTCGATGGTTTGCGGCATGCCGTGGCGCGCCACATACGTGGGAGACGCGCAGGTCACCGTCTGCAAGGTGCCAATGCGGCGGGCGACCAGACTGGAGTCTTCGAGGTCGCCGGCGCGGATCACGCAGTCCACGGCTTCCTGGACCATGTCGACCGGACGGTCGCCCAGGCCCAGCACCAGCTCGACGTCGGGGTATTTGTCGTGGAAATCACACAATGAGGGGATCAGGATCAGCCGGCCGATGCAGGTGGGCACGTCGATGCGCAGGCGGCCCTTCAGACGCAAGGCGGCTTCCTGGAAGCAAGCCTCGGTTTCTTCGACGTCGGCCAGGATGCGCACGCAATGCTGGTAATAGCCCGCGCCGTCGGGCGTCAGGCCGATGCGGCGGGTGGTGCGGTTCAGCAGGCGCACGCCCAGGAGGCGTTCCAGATTCTGAATGATGGTGGTGACGGTGGTGCGCGGAAGCGATAGGCTGTCGGCCGCCCGGGTGAAGCTATTGGCGTCCACGACGCGCACAAACACCTGCATCGCCTGAAAGCGGTCCATGGCAAGGGTGTCCTTAGGCAAATAAGTCGGGGTGAACGGAGCATAACCCGATTTCGCCGCCGATTAGTCATTCTCCACGAACAGTGTTGCCGGGAAAGACAGGTTTATCCGCCCGGACAAAACACTCAGAATGCAAACCATCTTGAAGTGCCCTTGCCGCCCGGCGCAAGAAAAGGGCATGTCAATCCTCAGATTCCGCACCGCAGCGGCCCGCCCTTACCCGGCGGCCACCGCCTCCAGATCAGCGACCCCGGTCGATGTTGCATTGCAGCATATTCATGTGACCCTGGATTCTTAGGACTGGCATTCCCGCACCGCCGCCTTCTGTTTTCCCGCATTCCGGGCAAGCGCGCTTCCGCCTCTAAAGAACCACTCAAGGAAACACCATGGTTTCGCGTAAACGTATTGCTGTGCTCGTCGTATTTGCAGCCGTGCTGGCGGCCGGTGGCGGCTACGCCCTCACCCGCGGTCCCGCGGGCGGCAATGTCGCCATGGCGCAGGGCGCCCCGGCCGCGCCCCCGGTCGAGGTGGCCGAGGTGGTCAACAAGACCATCGTCGACTGGCAGCGCTATTCCGGCCGCCTGGAGGCCATCGACCGCGTGGATATCCGGCCGCTGGTGTCCGGCACGCTGACCGCCGTCCACTTCAAGGACGGCAGCATCGTCAAGAAGGGCGACGTGCTCTTCACCATCGACCCGCGCCCCTACGCGGCCGAGGTGGACCGCGCCGCCGCCGCGCTGACGGCCGCCAAGGCCCGGGCCGCCTACACGGCGTCCGAACTGGCCCGCGGCCAGCGCCTCTTGGCCGACAACGCCATCGCCCGCCGCGACTTCGAGGAAAAGCAGAACGCCGCCCGCGAAGCCGCCGCCAACCTGCAAGGCGCGCAGGCCGCGCTGGACTACGCCAAGCTGAACCTGGGCTACACCCGCATCGAGGCGCCCGTGGACGGCCGCGTGTCGCGCGCCGAGGTCACGGTAGGCAACGTAGTGGCCGCCGGCGCCGCGTCGGTGCCGCTGACCACGCTGGTGTCGGTGTCCAAGATGTACGCATCGTTCGACGTGGACGAACAAACGTTCCTGCGTTACGTGAACCCGGTGCGCAACGGCCGCGCCGGCGCGGTGCCGGTCGAACTGGGCCTGGCCAACGAAGACGGCTACTCGCGCACGGGCGCCGTGCAATCGGTGGACAACCGCCTGGATGCCACCTCCGGCACCATCCGCGTGCGCGCCGAGTTCGACAACGCCGACGGCACGCTGCTGCCGGGTCTGTACGCCCGCATCCGGCTGGGCGGCAGCGAACCGCGCGCGGCCGTGCTGATCGACGAACGCGCCATCGGCACCGACCAGGACAAGCGCTTTGTGCTCGTGCTGGACGACAAGAACCACGCCGTCTACCGCCAGGTGAAGCTGGGCGCCAACCAGGAAGGCCTGCGCGTGGTGGATTCGGGCCTTGCCGCCGGCGAGCGCATCGTCGTCAACGGCCTGCAACGCATCCGCCCCGGCGACGCCGTGACCCCCACTGTCGTCCCCATGGTTGCGGCCAAGCGTACCCCCGGCAACCCGGTCAAGACCGCCTCGGCACAGAACTGAGCCGACGCGTCGAACGAGAACGTTTATGAATATCTCGAAATTCTTCATCGACCGGCCGATCTTCGCCGGCGTCCTATCGATCCTGGTGCTGCTGGCGGGCCTGTTGGCCATGTTCCAGCTGCCCATCTCCGAATACCCGGAAGTCGTGCCGCCGTCGGTCGTGGTGCGCGCGCAGTACCCGGGCGCCAACCCCAAGGTCATCGCCGAAACCGTCGCCTCGCCGCTGGAAGAATCCATCAACGGCGTGGAGAACATGCTGTACATGCAGTCGCAGGCCAATAGCGACGGCAACCTGACGCTGACGGTGAACTTCAAGCTGGGCGTGGACCCGGACAAGGCGCAGCAGCTGGTGCAGAACCGCGTGTCGCAGGCGCTGCCGCGCCTGCCGCCGGACGTGCAGCGCCTGGGCGTGACCACGGCCAAGAGCTCGCCCACGCTGACGCTGGTGGTCCACCTGATCTCGCCCAACGACCGCTACGACATCACGTACCTGCGCAACTACGCGATCCTGAACGTGAAGGACCGCCTGTCGCGCATCACGGGCGTGGGTGAAGTCACGGTGTGGGGCTCGGGCAACTACTCCATGCGCGTGTGGCTCGATCCGCAGAAGGTCGCCCAGCGCGGCATGACCGCGTCCGAAGTCGTCAACGCGATCCGCGAGCAGAACGTGCAGGTCGCGGCCGGCGTGATCGGCGCCTCGCCCACGCAGGGCGACGTGCCGCTGCAGCTGAACGTGAACGCACGCGGCCGCCTGCAGACTGAAGACGAATTCCGCGACATCATCCTGAAGACTTCGCCGGACGGCGCGGTCACGCACCTGTCCGACGTGGCGCGTGTTGAGCTGGACGCGCAGGAATACGGCCTGCGCTCGCTCTTGAACAACAAGCAGGCGGTGGGCATGGGCATCATGCAATCACCGGGCGCTAACGCGCTGGACGTGTCCAGCCAGGTGCGCGCGGCGATGGCCGAGCTTGCCCAGGATTTCCCGCCGGGCGTGGAATACCGCATCGAATACGACCCCACGCAGTTCGTGCGTTCCAGTATCGAAGCCGTCGTGCACACGCTGCTCGAAGCCATCGCGCTGGTCGTGCTGGTGGTTATCCTGTTCCTGCAGACCTGGCGCGCGTCCATCATTCCGCTGCTGGCGGTGCCAGTGTCCATCGTCGGCACGTTCGCGCTCTTGCTGATGTTCGGCTACTCCATCAACGCGCTGTCGCTGTTCGGCATGGTGCTGGCCATCGGGATCGTGGTGGACGATGCCATCGTGGTGGTCGAGAACGTCGAGCGCAACATCGCGGCGGGCTTGAGTCCGCGCGATGCGACCTATCGCGCCATGCGCGAGGTCAGCGGTCCCATCATCGCCATCGCGCTAACGCTGTGCGCCGTGTTCGTGCCCCTGGCCTTCATGACGGGCCTGACCGGCCAGTTCTACAAGCAGTTCGCCATGACCATCGCCATCTCGACGGTGATCTCGGCCTTCAACTCGCTGACCCTGTCGCCCGCCCTGTCGGCCCTGCTGCTCAAGAGCCACCACGACAAGCCCGACTGGCTGACCCGCGGCATGAATCGCGTCTTCGGCCGCTTCTTCAACTGGTTCAACAACATGTTCGGCCGCGCGTCCGAGTCCTACGGCACGGGCGTGGCCAGCGTCATCCGCCGCAAGGCCGGCGCAATGGGCGTCTATGCCGTGCTGGTCGCCGCGACCCTCGGCGTGTCGTACCTGGTGCCCGGCGGCTTCGTGCCCGCGCAGGACAAGCAGTACCTGATCGGCTTCACGCAGTTGCCCAACGGCGCCTCGCTGGATCGCACCGAAGACGTGATCCGCCGCATGAGCGACATCGCCCTGAAGGAACCCGGCGTGCAGTCGGCCATTGCCTTCCCGGGCCTGTCGATCAACGGCTTCACCAACAGCTCCAGCGCGGGCATCGTGTTCGTCACGCTCAAGCCGTTCGGCGAACGTCACGGCGCCGAACTGTCCGGCAACGCCATCGCGGCCTCGCTGAACCAGAAGTTCGCAGCCATCCAGGATTCGTTCATCGCCGTGTTCCCGCCGCCGCCCGTCATGGGCTTGGGCACCCTGGGCGGCTTCAAGCTCCAGCTGGAAGACCGCGCGGCGCTGGGCTACGCCGAACTGGACAAGGCCAAGCAGGCCTTCCTGGAAAAGGCGCGTCAGACGCCCGAATTGGGCCCCACGTTCTCCAGCTACGAGATCAACGTCCCGCAGCTTGACGTGGACCTGGACCGCGTCAAGGCCAAGCAGCTGGGCGTGCCGGTGACCGAAGTCTTCGACACCATGCAGATCTACCTGGGCTCCATGTACGTCAACGACTTCAACCGCTTTGGCCGCGTGTTCCAGGTGCGTGCGCAGGCCGACGCGCCGTTCCGCGCGCACGCCGACGACATCCTGCAACTGAAGACCCGCAACGCCGCCGGCGACATGGTGCCGCTGTCCTCGCTGGTCACGGTCAAGCAGACCTTCGGCCCGGAAATGGTCGTGCGCTACAACGGCTACACCGCCGCCGACATCAACGGCGGACCGGCCCCCGGCTTCTCGTCCGACCAGGCGCAGGCCGCGGCCGAACGCGTCGCCGCCGAAACCCTGCCGCGTGGCGTCAAGTTCGAATGGACCGACCTCACGTACCAGCAGATCCTGGCGGGCAACGCCGGCCTCTGGGTGTTCCCGATCAGCGTGCTGCTCGTGTTCCTGGTGCTGGCCGCGCTGTATGAAAGCCTGACCCTGCCGCTGGCCGTGATCCTGATCGTGCCGATGAGCATCCTGGCGGCGCTGACCGGCGTCTACCTGACCGGCAACGACAACAACATCTTCACGCAGATTGGCCTGATGGTGCTGGTGGGGCTGTCGGCAAAGAACGCGATTCTGATCGTGGAGTTCGCCCGAGAGCTCGAAATGAACGGGCGCACGCCGCTCGAAGCCGCCATCGAGGCCAGCCGCCTGCGTCTGCGTCCCATCCTGATGACGTCCATCGCGTTCATCATGGGCGTGGTGCCGCTGGTGCTGTCGTCGGGCGCCGGCTCCGAGATGCGCCACGCCATGGGTGTCGCCGTGTTCTTCGGCATGCTGGGCGTGACCCTGTTCGGCCTGTTCCTCACGCCGGTGTTCTATGTCCTGCTGCGTTCGCTCGGCGGCAAGAAGCTGCACTCGGCCGCGCCGCACGAAGCGCCCGTCTGCGTGCCGCACATCGACCCGAACGCGCCGCCCGCCCCGCAACACCACGCGTAGGCCGGCAAACCAGAGTAGCCAGCGCGTCCTGTCCAGTGGGATGGGACGCGCGCCAAAGAGAAACGTCATGATGATGAAAAGACTGACCCGAGGATCCGCCCTGCTCGCCCTGCTGCTGGTGCTGGCCGGCTGCGCGGTGGGTCCCACCTACGAGCGGCCCTCGGCCGACACGCCGGCGGCCTTCAAGGAAGCCGCCCTGCCCGCATCCGAAGCCGGCACGTGGAAGCCCGCCGAGCCGTCCGAAGACGCGCTGCGCGGCGCCTGGTGGAAAGTGTTCGGCGACGAAGGCCTGAACCAGCTCGAAGAGGAAGCCCAGCGCGCCAACCAGGACCTGCAGGCCGCCGCGGCCCGGCTGACGCAAGCGCGCGCCCTGCAGCGCGAAGCGCGTTCCGGCTTTTTCCCCAGCCTGGACGCCGGCTTCGGCCCCAACCGCCAACGCCCGTCGGCCGTGTCGCAAGGCCTGCCCGACGGCACGTCCACATCGCCCGTCACCACGTGGCGCGCCCAAGGCACCGTATCCTACGAGGCCGACCTCTTCGGCCGCGTCGCATCGACCGTGGACGCCGCCACCGCCGACGCGCAGCAAAGCGAAGCGCTGTACCGCTCGGTGCTGCTGGCCCTGCAGGCCGACGTCGCCACCACCTACTTCCTGGTGCGCGAACAGGACGCCGAATCGCGTCTTTACCACCAGACCGTCAAGCTGCGCACGGATACGCTGCAACTCATCCAGCGCCGGTATGACGCCGGCGACATCAGTGAACTGGATCTCGCGCGCGCCAAGGCTGAACTCGCGTCGGCGCAATCCGAGGCCCTGGGCATCGACCGCCGCCGCGCCACCGCCGAACACGCGCTGGCCGTGCTGCTGGGCCGCGCCCCGTCGGAATTCACGATGCCGCCGCAGCCCATCGAACAGATCGCGCTGACCATCCCCGCCGGCCTGCCGTCCACGCTGCTCGAACGCCGCCCCGACATCGCCGCCGCCGAACGCGCCATGGCCGCCGCCAACGCCCGCGTCGGCGCCGCCAAGTCCGCGTTCTTCCCGCGCCTGGACATCACCGGCGCCTTCGGCTACGAGTCCTCGGAACTGGGCAACCTCTTCCAATGGTCCAGCCGCACGTTCCTGCTGGGCCCCCTGGTCGGCGCCGCCCTGTCCATGCCCATCTTCGACGGCGGCCGCCGCCAGGCCGGCCTGGACCGCGCCCGCGCCGTCTACGAGGAAGACGTCGCCGTCTACCGCCAGACCGTCCTGAACGCGTTCCGCGAGGTCGAAGACAACCTGGCCAACCTGCGCATTCTCGCTGACCAGACCAAGGCCCAGAACGCAGCCGTAGAAGCCGCCGCCCGCGCCGCAAAGCTCTCGCATACGCAGTACCGCGAAGGTTCCATCAGCTACCTCGACGTGATCGAAGCCGACCGCAGCGTCCTCCTGCAACAGCGCGTCTCGGTCCAATTGACCGGCGAACAGGCCCGCTCGACAGTGGGACTGATCCGCGCCATCGGCGGCGGCTGGGAGAATCCGGTGCCGCCGGAGAAGGTGGCGGCGAAGTAAGCGTGGCGCGGCAGCAGCACCTGCTCGTGTCAGGTGTCTGGCGCCCGCATGGCAAACCCGTTAACTGCGACGGGGGCTCCTGCGGTGTCGGACACCTGACCGGCGACGTCGCGCCATGAGATGACCGAGCCAGATTTGGCCCGCCCAAGCCAAATCTGGCCTGAATTTCTTTTTTTGTTTTCAACGACTTAATGAAACCGAGCCACACATGGCTCGACATTGCGGGCGAGAAAAACACTTTCCGTTATTTTTGGCAATCCAAGACGAAGCGGCGACGCACGCAAATGCAGATAAGCAATTGAAAACAAAGCATAAACATGCGTGGAAGCCCAAACTGGCACGGACTTTGCATTGAAGGTTGAGCCATCGCCGATGGCACAAGGGCCGATCAGACCCTTTCGCAACCTTTACAGGAATCCAGCAAATGCCGACTCCCGCCTATATCAGCATCCAGGGCAAGACGCAGGGCAACATCACCCAAGGCGCGTTCACTGCCGACTCCGTGGGCAACGTGTACCAGGAAGGTCATGAAGATCAGATCCTGGTTCAGGAAATCGAACACCTGATCGCCACGCCGACCGACCCGCAAAGCGGCCAGCCGTCGGGTCAGCGCGTCCACAAGCCCTTCGTGTTCACGGCGCCCCTGAACAAGGCCACCCCGTTGATGTATCAGGCCCTGGCCTCAGGCGAAATGCTGCCGGAAGTCGAGGTGAAGTGGTATCGCACCTCGACCGAAGGCAAGCAGGAGCACTTCTTCACCACCAAGCTCGAAGACGCCACCATCGTCAACATCAACACGGCGCTACCGCACGCGCAAGACCCGAGCAAGGCCGAGTACACCCAGCTGGTCAAGGTCGCCATGGCCTATCGCAAGATCACCTGGACCCACGCCATCGCCGGCACTGAGGCCTCGGACGACTGGCGCAAGCCGCAAGAAGCCTGATCCCGGGCTTCTGAGCATGGCCGGCGCATCGCGCGCCGGTCGTGCGGTAAGCCCCGGGATGCCGCGTCCCTCTCCCTCACCTCAAGCCATCTCATTTCAGGAATCCCAGCGTGAGACCCATTGTTCTTGTTGGACACCGGCACAGCTGCCCGCTCCATGGCAACGGCACGGTCGTCACCGGCGCAAGCGAAGCCATGGTCGATGGACGCGCCGTGGCGCGCATCGGCGACCGCATCAGTTGCGGCGCCATCATTCAAACGGGCTCGCCCGGCACGATCATCGAAGGACAACCAGCAGCACGCCAAGGCGACCGAACCAGCCATGGCGGCACACTCGTAGAGGGCGAAGCCGGCTGGCTGGTGGAGTAACCCACATCCTTTCGGATGGCAGGAGCGCTCTATCAGCGCCCTGCCTCCTCACCGCAGATTTGACCGTTGCGCGCTCCGCGCCAATGGCACCTGCCGCGCACGTTGCGCCGGCGTCGCCGCGCCCGAGGCGTGCCCCTGAACCCCATCCTCCAGAAGCGTCTGCGGCAAGGCAAAGCCCTTGAACAGCGGCTGGGTGAACGGATTATTGGCCTTCTCGGTACTGATGCGGTAACGCATGCCGCCGTCCGGGGCGGCGAAGCTGATGTCCACGCTAGTGCTGGTGGCGCCGTTGAGCCGAGCTTGGCTGAGCAGGCGGTAAAGCGACCATGGACCGCGATAACTCAGCGCGCTGCTGCTCCCCCCCGCGTGCACCAACGTCATGCGGCTTTCATTGCTGGACGCCAGTGTGTTCGGCCAGATCAGTGCCGTGCTGGTGGTAGGACCGTGGTTATAGCTGACCAACTGGCCTTCCACGCTCAGCGAGCTGCTGCGTTTGCTTGGCGCCATGCCCAGCGGCTCGACGTGGAACTGCACGCCCAACGACCCGCGGCTGTTGAAGAAGGCGTCTCGGATCCTTTCCGCGGCCTCAAGCTGAGTCAACACGTCCGCTCGCACCAGATAACCGCCCAGGCTCTCGGAATACAGCGCCTCCAGATTGTCCTCGATGAACAGGTTCAGATACTTTTCGCGGAACTGCTGCAGGCGCCCCTGCGGACCGAAAAACGCCGTAAAGTCGTCCAGCGCCACTTCCTCACGGCTGGTTGGATTGAACGGATAACGGTTCGCCAGACGCTCGCGGTAGAACCGATACACATCGATATCCCAGCGGCGCTCCAGTTCTCGCAAGGCTTCTACCAAAATGACCCGCGAGGACTCATTGGCCAGCTTGCCTACCTGGCGGTTCAAGGGCTCCGGCAGGCCGGCCGCAATGCGTTGCAGATTGCTGATGGGATCGGGCCCCTTCAGCCCGAAACGCTCCAGCACCACACCAAGCGCCGACTTGCCGCGATCGGGGCTGTCGTGCACCGTGCGCACCTTGTCCTGCACGCTTGAAATTGCCACCAAGGTCTCGTCCAGATAGGACGCCCGATCCCCCTTGGCCTGCAGCAGTTGGCTCATGGGTGCAAACGCGCGAGAGATGCCGAGAATCGGCCCGGCTTCCTGCGCATCCTTGTCGGCGGCCGCCCTGTCCGTCACGCCCGCAACTTGCGCAGGCGTGGCGCCCTTGCTTGCGAGCGCGGAAACGCCCGCTGCCGGTGTATCGCCAAACTCACTGTTGTCGCGCACCGTTTCCACCAGCCGGCGCAACGGCGCCGCAGGACTGGTCACCGTGCCCAGGACATTGACCGCCTCGGCCAGGTCGTGAAAGTCGCGCACCTCAAGCTGATTCAGGTTGCGTTGCCACGTGTCGATGTAGTCGCGGCCATAGATGGCCTGGATTCGTTCGGCCAGCGCGCGCTTGTCGGCCTGCGAATAATCGATGTTGCGCCGCTCCCCCAACGCCCATTGATCGATCATCGCCAGCTCGGTCAGATCCTGGCTGTGCGGCGCAAAGTAGCCGTGGAATCCCTTGGCCGTCAACAGCGCGTCGATGCGGCCGTCGGACACATGCTCCAGCGCCCCTTCCTTGTCCAAGCCCGTGGGCTGATAGACGACGTCAAAGGCCGGTCCGATCTCGTTGCGCAGGTCGAGCGGCGACCTCAGGGTGTCACCCGCTTGACGGCGCATGGTCATGTAAACGCGCTGCGGCAGCGGGATCTGCCGCAGGTCGCGCTGCACGACCGACACGCGCTCATGAAACTGAGGCAACTCGGTATCGGCATACTTCATCGCGTAATCCAGGTGTCGCATCAACGCGCGCTGCACCTTGTCCTCGCCGGGAAAAGCCTGGGCCCATTGATGCCCCATCCAACGCTCCACGACCGGCGGCCGGCGGTTGGGGCGGTCTTCGATCATGCGGTACACCCGCAACGCTTCGAGCTGCGCATCGCTGTCCACCACCGTCCCGTCAAGATGCTCCATCACGCCATCGGCGAGCGCCGGCAGAAATCGTTGAGACAGCAGCGTGAGATAGGCCTGATCCACTTTAGGCCCAATCTTCCATCCCTGATAAAGGCCCATGTCTGCCACAAACGGCCACGCCTCGCGGTGATCGCCATAAACCGCCACCGCGCTGCTAATCTGGTCCAGCGGCTGAAGCAGATTGCGGCCAGTCGTATCCAGCTTGCCG
Organism: Achromobacter mucicolens; assembly: GCF_029866465.1. Lineage (NCBI taxonomy): Bacteria > Pseudomonadati > Pseudomonadota > Betaproteobacteria > Burkholderiales > Alcaligenaceae > Achromobacter > Achromobacter mucicolens. Next base: position 5,113,428 of record NZ_CP123364.1, read on the forward strand.
TCGATGGCGTGGGCGCTGAAGGCGCGGCTGCGCTCCAGCACGCTCATCGCCTTGTCCCGGTTCACGCCGTAGTAGTGATACCAGCCACCAATAAGGACTGCGCTTCCCAGCGACGCCGCACAGAAGCGCAATGCCAACGCCCGCCTTTTTTCCGCCCGCACGCGCGGGTTATCGCCGGCAAGACCAGCTTCGGGGTAGACGACACGCTGGAACAGTTGCTGGGCGAAGTACACCATGGCGCGGCCGCTGGGGTGCGCGGTCGGTACCGGCTCACGGATATCGTAGTTTTGCGACGAAGATGACAAAAAGGCGTTGGTCAGCACACCTTGCTGGAAGACCGACGACAGAAACACGCCGCGCGGCAATGCCGGCGTGAGATATCGGTCGCTGCCCAACACATCGGTCAGAAACTCCATCAAGAGCGCCCGCATGCCGGTCAGCTGCCGGGCCAGCGAATAGAGGGCTTCGCGCTGGCTCAGTTCGCGCACATCCGCCAACGCATCGAAGACCTGCTCATTGAGGCGCTTGAGGAACTCATCGTATTGCGCGCCGAGTTCGTCGCGCCAGGCGTCGTAACGCTGAACAGCGTCGAGCGTAAACGTAAAGCCGAAGATGTCCTCGCGCACGGACTTGGTTAGCCGGGAAAACAGCGGCTCGAAGCCTTCGAGCAGGTCGAACTTGCTCAACACGACATACAAAGGAGGCCGGGTACCAAGTTGACGCGTGAGTTCGGCCAGCCGGGCCCGCAACAACGAAGCCAGCGCCTTGCGGTCGCTGGGCTGCTGATTGAGCAAGGTCACCAGGCTGACAATCAGCACGACGCCGTTGAGCGGCCGGCGGCTGCGACTTCGCCCCAGCCAGCCTACGAAACTTTCCCACAGGCGGGGATGCAGGTCCTCGGGCAAGCGCGGGCGTTCGGCAACCGCTCCGGTTGGCGATTTTTCATTGTCCTCGGAAGCGGCAGCCTGTCCCAGGTGTCCCGGAATCTGAGGCTGGCTGATCAGTTCGCCAGGCGGATCGATCAGCACAGCATGATCGCCTATCCACCAATCGATCCGATAGATCCTGTCGACGTCTGCCTCCAGCCGTTGGCTGCCCGCCTTGACCTCGCCGGTCAGCGAGAAAGTCTGGCTGGACCGGTTGATGAAACTGGTCTTTCCGGCGTTCTCCTGCCCCAGCACGAGATACCAGGGCAATTGATAGAGCGCGTTGCGGCCTTTCAGGTTGGCCTGCAGCAGGCCGAGACTCTTTTCCAGATCGCGTTCCTGGGCTTGCACGTGCCGCAAGCAGGGATCGTCTTCTTGCTGCTGCGCTTGGGCCCGCTCTGCTTCCAACGCCACGTTCCGCCTGCGCAGCCCAATAGCCCACACCAGCAACGGCAGCACCAGCACCACGAGCGCTGCCATTAGGCGGGCGGCGACACTGGCCAGAGGCTGGTATTCGTCCACCGTCCACAGGGGGCCCAGCCACCAAATAGCTGCCAGGGCAATCACCAGCATCATCAGCAACGCCAAGGGCAAACCCTGCTTTGTCCACCTCAGTATGGGCTGGCCATAACGTTTCACCTTCGACCAAATCTTAAACATGAGGTTGCTCCATTTTCTTGCATTCGATTTCGGTGTGCAGATGCCGCTCCAGCAGACCGAACAAACTCGGCTCCCACTGCGCTGCGGTCGCGCCTTGCATGATCTGATGTGCCCGCGCGTAAAGCCCATCTGCCAGCCACGCCAGACCGCGGGCGCCTAGCAATTCGGCTGCGATCGCGATGACATGGCAACCATGCCGCGGATCGGCGGATGCCTTCTGAAGAGTGTCCAGACGCCTGAGCATCGATTCCACACCCGTCGCTTCCAGCGCCTCGCGCAACTCGTCACGCAGCACGGGATACTCATGTCCGCCGCCTAGCCTGGTGCTAGCGTCATCAGCGCCGCTGATCCAGGCCTGCGTCTCGCCATCGACGAAAGCCCGGCCATCAGCGAACTGCAATTTCACAAGCGCTGGCAGTTTTGCGACAAAGCGCTCAGTGGCCTGCCGTATGGCTTCGGCGACGTTCTGCATTTCCAGTCGCCGTGCGATGCCGGCCGCTAGATAGCTGCCGCGCAGCCAATACGGTGACGAGGTGATGCTTTTCTCGACCCGTTGAAGCAGGGCCGGATCGACCGCATTGGCTCTCAGCGCATCCCAATAGGCCTCAGCGGTCTCGGCGGGAACGGCCATCAGCTCGGTCCGAAGCGTATCCTTGCGGGTCGACGGGGCAATGCTCAGGTGCGCCCAAAGGGCAAAGCGGCGCAGCAGATAACCCGTGGGGTCATAGGCATCCTGGTGGTTGATGAGGTCGGCGATGGCCAGCAGCGAGCGCCGCGTTTCGCGCTCGTTGCCCGATCCCACCGCGACAGGCGTGAAGAACGCCTCGGTGATTCCAGACGTCTGCGATGAAAGTTCGTGGTGCGCCTCGGCGAGTTCGGGCGCGCGAGTCGCTTCGGACTTCAACCTTAGCTGCGATTCCAGTCGCGTTAGCGCCGGCATGTCCAGCTTCGTTTCGCTCGCGCAGCCCTGCAGCTTGTCCAACGCCTGCTGAGCGGCTTTGTAGTATTCGTCAGCGTATCCGGCGCCGTCCAACCTGGTCAGTGCCTCGGCCAGACGCTCAAGCTGCTGGGACATCAGGCGCCGCTTGGCCAACAAGCCAGCAGCGCCAGGTTTCGGGTGGCTTTCGGTCCAGTACTGACAGCTCATGCCGGCCAATACGCCGGCCGCCTCGGCCCAGCCGCGCCAACCGCCAGCGCGCATGCGGGCGGTTGACAACTGCGCAGCAACGCGCAAATGCTTGCACTGCGATTGCAGGTACTGGCGCGAAGCGCAATCCACAAAGCCCCAATCGATGGTCGCCTCTTGCAATCCACCGAGCTTCATCATTTCGGTTTCGATGCTCTGGTAGGCGTTGTCTTCCTCGTCGAAATCTCCGGCCGGCCGATCGGGCGATATGGGCGAAAGAATGCTGTCGATATCCAGCGGGGGAAATGTGCTCACCAATGACAAGCCTCGCGTTGTTGCGCCATCAATTCATGGAGCGCTGCCGCATCGAACGTGAGCCCGTCAAACATGGCGTGGTCGCTCTCTAATTGCACCAGCTGAGCCGGCCGCGTCAGATGGCGAAGCTGCTCTATGGCGACCAGCCCGCGGCCGGCGTCGGTCACCGTGCCACCGTCCACGACCAGCCAGGGCCGGCTCGCTGTTATTTGCCTGCCATCAAGCAGCAGGCGGATGTGCACGCGGCTTACCTCGAGGGGTTGCGCCGTGATGAGTTGCAGGCGCGAGATGTTTTGCAGGCAACTTATCGCCAGCAGTGGCGGCGGCGCGCTTGCCTCCCGGGCAGGCGCGGAGATCACGACCTTGTGCTGGCCGGGTATCGCATCGTCCAAGCGCAACAGCAACATGCCGAACTGATCTGCCTTGCGGCGTGACTCGTTGCGCTGCACCAGCGCCACGATGTCCGGCACGCGTGCCAAGTCGGGCAGCGCGATCACGGGTGCTTCGGTGCCCGCAGCGGCCGCAGGGGGGGTACCCGCTTGCGCGTCGAAACAGGCAAGCCGCTCGATCGCCGACACGATAGTCTTGCAGTCACGGCCCGACGCCATCGCGCCCGATGCCGCAGCGCAGCCCGCCAGCACCGTGGCAGCAAGCAGCAACGCCCGAAATCGCTTCATATTGCTTCCTCTCCAGTCAGATTCAGATCCAGGCACTTGCGCGCCAGGGTGCGTTTGGGAATGCCCAAACTCTGCGCGGCCACACGGCGCGACCCCGCGGCCTGGCGTAGACGGTCTTCCAATAACAAGCGCTCGAACGCGGCCAGCGCTTCGGGAAGGTTGTCGGTGTGCCATAAACGCTGCAGGATGGCGTCTCCCGTCTCATCGTTCTCCGGCGCGTGCTCGCCGCGCGTCAGCTCAACCAGCCGGTTGGTCTGGATACGCTTGCCCGCAGGTGTGCGCTCTGCCGCTGCCAGCACCAAACTGCGCAGCTCCCTGACGTTGCCCGGGAAACGATGGCGCTGGAGCTGCGCCATCGCGTTGTCGGAAATTCCGGCAACCCGCCCGGGAAAGGACCGGTTGTGCTCAAGCAGAATGTTGGCCACCAGCGCCGGGATGTCTTCGAGGCGCTCGCGTAAGGGGGGAATGTGCAGCGTCAGCTGGCGAATGCGAAAGTACAGGTCTTCGCGGAACTGGCCATCCCGCACCAGATCCGCCAAGGCGCGATGGGTTGCGCAGATCAGCCGAAAGTCGGAAGGACGCTCTCGTGTCGCGCCCACTGGCCGGTATTTTTTTTCATTGAGCAGGCGCAGCAGAGTCCCCTGCAGACTCAAGGGCATATCGCCGATTTCGTCCAGAAACAGCGTGCCTCCATCGGCTTCGGCGACCAGGCCTGTCCGAGCCTGAGTCGCGCCGGTGTAGGCGCCGCGGACAGCGCCAAATAGTTCGGCCTCGATGAGATCCTTGGGAATGGCCGCGCAATTGACCGGCACAAATTTGCCCTTGCGCGCGGAGGCTTGATGTATCAGCCATGCAGCGTGGTCCTTGCCGGCGCCCGTCTCGCCTGTGACAAGCAGCGACAAGGAAGAGTCGGCGAAACGCAGCATGTCTTCGCGCAGTCGCCGTGCGGCGGGCCCGGCGCCGATGAAGCCGGCAGACAGTAGGCGGCGACGTCCTCGCGTCTCTGACTGCTGCGCCAGCATGCCCTGACGGGTCTGCGCCCGCTCGTCCGAGCCCAAGCGATCGCGCAGGCCAGTCAGCACTGCGTCAAACAACCTGCACAACTCTTGCCATGCCGGGTCTGCAGTCCATGCGTGCAGTGCGGGCGCCGCGCCGGCCAGAAGCAGCACGGCATCGGCCTTGCGGCGCGCGTCCAGAAGCGGCACGACCAGCCACGCATCAGCGGCCGCCAGCTTTTCGCGAAGCTCCTCGTACCCGCCTTCGACGCCGCACAAGCTATCAACGCGCGCGACATGACGCGTCTGACCGGTCGTCAGACAGTAAACGATGGGATTGTCCAGGTCCTGCAAGGGATAGGCCGGCAGCATATCGAGCGCCACGCCATGGCTGGCAATTGGCCGGATACTGTCTCCCGCCGTCTCCGGCCAATAGCAAACCCCGTAACGTATGCCTGGCGTGGAGCAAACGCCTGAGAAGAACCGGTCGGCCAGCGACGCAACGCCGCTGGCCTGCACCAATGTCCGTGCGAGCGCGGCGGCGCCTTGGGCACTCAAGGACATTACGCTGACTCCAGGTCTGCGTGAAAAACAGCGCCGTCCCAGCTGACCGTGGCCTGCCGGAAACGCTGCCCGCCTGCAAGATGTTTCAATACAGCCAGCGACAGCGGCGGCAACATGTCGCCATCGATGCTGGCATCCAGCAACCGCGCGCCGTTCTGGTGACGAAGGCATCGCGCCCGCAATTCATCCCGCGCGGCGGCGTCTATCATCAGTTGCGCCTGATAGCGGTCGTTGAACTGCCTTTCAAGACGCTGCAGGCGGCTCTCGACGATCTCGCCAAGGGTTTCCTCGTCCAGATACGAATACTTGACCACCTGCATGCGCGCCAGCAACGCGGGTTTGAAGAATTTCGTGAGGTGTGCCCGCAACGCATCGCTTCCGACATCGGAAAGCGAACCGCCGTCGTGATCGAACCCCAAGTTCGAGGTAAGGAAGAACAGCACGTTTTGACAGTCGATGCGCCGGCCCTCGCCATCGGCAAGCTCGCCTTTGTCGAAAGCCTGGTAGAAGATATTGAGCACCTCGGGGTGCGCCTTTTCAACTTCGTCCAGCAGGACCACGGAGTAAGGCCGCTTACGGATGGCCTCGGTCAATACGCCGCCTTCTCCATAACCGACGTACCCGGGCGGAGCGCCCAACAAGCGGGATACGGTGTGCTTCTCCTGATACTCAGACATATTGATGGTGGTCACAAACTGTTCGCCACCAAAGAGCGCGTCTGCGAGGGCCAATGCCGTCTCTGTTTTCCCCACCCCGCTCGGACCGACCAGCAGAAAGGCCCCCATCGGCGTTCCGGGCCGCCGCAGATCCGCCATTGCCGTCATCAGACGCCGGTGCAAGACGTCCAGTGAGGCGTTCTGCCCCTTGACACGCTCACGCAGCGTGTCGGGCAACTTTTCCAGCCGCCGGAACTGATCGCTACTTATGGTGGCGGCTGGAATGCCGGTCCAGTCAGCGATGACCTGTGCAATCTGCTCGGGGCCAACATCCGCATGCAGCAGCGCTCCGTCGCGCTGCAGCTCGGCCAGTTGTTCGACCATCGCTTCCAGGCGCGATGCGGAGTCTTCCTGCGAGTCACCCGCACGGAGCGCGACGATCTGGTCGATCAACACCTTTTGCTCGCGCCAGGCGGCCTGCAACTGCTCGATGGAATCGCGAATCTGTTGCCGCGTCACGTCCAGCGCCGCCAGCCTGCCGGTGTCGGGCTTTCGTCCGGCACGCGCATCGCGCCACAGCAGGTCGGCCTCGGCATCCACCTGCCTCAGCTCGTTTTCCAACCAGGCGATACGTCGCGGCGGCTCGGCCAACGCGGTCGCGACTCGGGCGCAAGCCGTATCCAGGACATCGATGGCCTTGTCCGGCAATTCGCGGCCCGAGAGATACCGGGAAGACAGGACAGCGGCAGCCTTCAGGGCATCGTCGGAAATGGTTACCTGGTGGGCGTCTTCATAGACGCCACGCAGGCCGCGCAGAATGTGTATGGCCTGCTCCACGCTGGGCGCAGCCAGCTGCACCAATTGAAACCGCCGGCTCAGCGCCGGATCCTTCTCGAAGTACTTCTTGTATTCGGACCAGGTCGTGGCGGCGATCGTGCGCAGTTCGCCGCGCGCCAGTGCGGGTTTCAACAAGTTCGCCGCATCGCTGCCGCCAGCTGCATTGCCGGCCCCGATCAGCGTGTGAGCCTCGTCGATGAACAGGATGATCGGCCGCGCCGCGTTCTCGACCTCGTCGATGACCACCTTCAGGCGTCTTTCGAACTCGCCTTTGACCGAGGCCCCCGCTTGCAGGGCGCCCAGATCCAGTCCCCACAACGTCACGTCGCGCAGCGGTGAGGGCACACGCTGCTCGACGATCCGTTGGGCCAGCCCTTCTACCACGGCGCTCTTTCCAACCCCCGCTTCGCCGACCACGATTGGATTGTTTTTGCGCCGGCGCGACAGGATGTCGATCATCAGGTCGATTTCGGCATCCCGGCACAGCACGGGATCGATGTTGCCCGCACGCGCCTGGGCGGTGAAATCGTGTCCGTACTTGCTCAACGCACTGTCAGCCCCAGCTGGCGCCGATTTATTAGATGCCGAATCCGCTTGCAGGGGCGCTTCCGAAGAGTCGGCCAGCAATACGGTGAAACGCTTGCGCAGTGTCTCCCGATTAACACCCTCGAACAGCCGCATCGACGGATAAGGCAGGTAACGAGCGGGGCTGAGCAATGCCGCCAGAAGGAGCGCTCCGGTGCGGATTTCGGCTTGTGCCAGTTCCAGTGAGCTCAGCAGCCAGGCGTCGTGCATCAACTCCAGCAGCAATGGCGAGAACGAAGGGTAGGCGTGGCCGTGCCCGCTATCGGGTTTGGGAAATGTGCTGGCAAGCGCCTCGCGCAGCGCGTCCAGGTCGACGTCCGTGTTCGCCAGAACGCAGCGAACGTCGCACTTCGGTTGATCCAGAAACTTGTACAGCAAATGGGCAACCGTGACCTCTGCCCCGTGCTGTCGAATGCACAGACTGCCGGCTTCCTCAAGTGCGTGCCGCCCGACGGCGTGCAACCTGTCAAGCAAAGCAGCCAGATCAATGGAGATCATGCCGGAATTTCCTCGTGGCCATGGGAGTTTTCACCATTTGGTTTTGCGGGGCATGCAGACGCATGGAATATGGCTGCCATGCAGGGCATTCACTTTGAATGCCGAACCCTGCATTTATTGTTCACGCGCTAAGTCTGTAAAAGACAAGCGCATTAAGAAAACACGGCCAGTCGGAACTATCAATCGGACTAATTCGAATATTCGGCGAACGTCCTTTATTTCTTATCACAAATCATATTTTTGATAAGAGTCAGATTAATCCCTCTTATTTTTCGAACTTTTTATATGTCCAACGTTTCCGATCGCACCGCAAAATGCACAGCTCATTTTTGACTTCATCCTGTGTGTCGCTGGCGGCACCTGGTTTTGCGACACCCAGCCAGAAGACCTGATATTCCGGCGTCTACCAACGCGGACTTCCATGCCTTCCGGAGCGGACGAATAAACGGCTCGAATATTTGAAAGGAGTTACCCATGGCGTCGAAAGTTGGTTCAGTTGCACCGAAAGAGCGGATCAACATCCGCTACATCCCCGCGACGGGCGATGAGCAGCAGGAAATAGAACTGCCACTGAAAGTGATGGTGCTCGGCGACTTCAGGGGCCACGGCGACGAAACGCCGCTGGAAGACCGCCCCGCCATTCAAATCAATAAAGACACCTTCAACGAAGTCATGGCCGAAGCCGGTCTGAATTTGAAAGTGGACGTCCCGGCCACGCTAGAAGAAGGCAGCGACAACGACACCCTCAGCGTCAACCTCCAATTCCACAGCATCAAGGACTTCAGTCCCGACGCCATCGCCCGCCAGGTTCCCGAATTGAAGAGCCTGCTGGAACTGCGCGAAGCCCTCGTTGCGCTCAAGGGACCCATGGGCAACATCCCCGCGTTCCGCAAGCAGATCCAGACCCTTTTGGGTGACGACAGCGCGCGCGGAAAACTGGCGCAGGAACTCGACCAACTCCTGGCGACGCCTCAGGCGTGATGCCGGGCTCCGTCTCAAACCCACTCTGTTAGGTTCTCAAGGACGCACCGATGACCAAAGCCAAAACTGCCGAGTTCCAGGAACACGCCGACAGCCTGCCCCCTGGCGGATTGCTGGCCCAGATCATGGCCCAGACCCGCATCGAGCCCAGCCAGGAAGGTTATGCAGTCGCCGAGCGCGGAGTCGCAGCCTTCGTGTCCGAAATGCTCAAGTCCGAGTCTCGCGAACAGCCGATCAACAAGCATCTGGTCGACCAGATGCTTGCCGCCATTGATCGCAAGCTCAGCAAGCAGATGGATGCCATTCTGCATCAGCCCGAATTCCAACAGCTCGAATCCATCTGGCGAGCCCTCTTCGACTTCGTCCAGCGCACGGACTTCCGAGAAAATATCCAAGTTGTGTTCGTGCCAGTCACGAAAGACGAACTGCTCGAAGACTTCGAGAGCGCTGCCGACATTACCCGCAGCGGTTTGTACAAGCACGTATACACGGCCGGCTACGGCCAGTTCGGCGGACAGCCGGTCGGATGCATGATCGGCAACTACAACTTCGGCCCCTCCGCGCCGGACATCAAGCTGTTGGGCTACCTCGCCTCCGTAGGCGCCATGGCGCATGCGCCTTTCCTGGGCGCTGCCGGGCCCGAGATGCTCAATCTGGAATCCTTCGAAGAGCTGCCCAACCTGAAAGAGGTCAAGGACATCTTTGAAGGTCCGCGCTTCGCCAAGTGGCGTAGCTTGCGTGAATCCGAAGACTCGCGCTATCTGGGATTGACCATGCCCCGGTACCTGCTGCGCCAGCCGTACGATCCGCTCGAAAACCCAGTGCGCAGTTTTGCGTATGAGGAAGCCATCGACGGCGACCACCGCAACTACCTGTGGGGCAACACGGCGTTTCTGATGGGTAGCCGCGTGACGGACAGCTTCGCGAAGTTCCGCTGGTGCCCGAACATCATCGGTCCTCAATCCGGTGGCGCAGTAGAAGATCTGCCCGTGCACCTGTACGAATCGTTGGGACAATTGCAGGCCAAGATTCCCACCGAAGTCCTGGTCTCGGATCGCAAGGAGTTCGAACTTTCAAGCGAAGGTTTCATTCCGCTGACCATGCGCAAAGACAGCGACAACGCCGCATTCTTTTCGGCTAACTCCGTGCAAAAGCCCAAGGTGTTCCAGAAGACACCCGAAGGCCAGGCCGCGCAGACCAACTACATGCTGGGAACGCAACTTCCATACATGTTCATCATCAACCGCCTGGCGCACTACATCAAAGTGCTGCAGCGCGAACAGATCGGCAGCTGGAAGGAACGCCAGGACCTGGAGCGCGAGCTCAACAACTGGCTGCGCCAGTACGTCGCGGACCAGGAAAGCCCAACGAGCGACGTCCGCAGCCGCCGTCCGCTGCGGGCGGCTCGGGTCGTCGTGCAGGACGTCGACGGCAATCCTGGCTGGTACCAGGTCGCGCTTTCGGTGCGTCCGCACTTCAAGTACATGGGCGCCAGCTTCGAGCTGTCGCTGGTTGGCCGCTTGGACAAGGATTGACAGGGAGCTGACCCATGCCTCGGTCCCCTGGGCGCGGCAGCCTGTTCGAACGCCTTGATCCCGATCTTCCGCCACGGCGCAACCGCACCCGCCAGGAAATGGCGGCCGAACGCATCCGCGCCATCAAGCGCCAACTGGAATGGATCCTCAATTCCCGCCAGGGCAGCTCGCAGAGCAGCCCTGGCTTGGGACTGCGCGATCTGAACGACGCGGCGACGGGTGCCGTGGACCTGCGCCAACAGGTCTGCCTCGACATCCACGCAGCAGTGGCCGCCTACGAGCCGCGCGCTCACGTCATCGACGTCAGGCCATTGGCGGGGTCCGATCCGTCATTGAATCTGGGCTTTCGGCTGATCTGCCGGGTGCCGCTGAACAATGCGCAAGAGCAGGTCGAGATAAGCCTGCTCTTTCACCATCAAGGCCGACAGGTCAGGGTGACCTAGCAAGTAGCCAAGGGAGGCTGACCGGATGCCACTGAAGGGAAAATTCCGAGAGGAACTGGATTACTTGCGCCGCTTGCGGCGCGTCTTCGCACGCAATAACCCGCAGCTGGCCCCGTTTCTGGGCGAGGAAGCCACGGACCCCGATGTGGAGCGACTGCTCGAGGGCTTTGCCTTCCTCACGGCAAAACTGCGTCTGAAGATCGAAGACGACTTTCCCGAACTGACGCACTCGCTGCTGCAAATGCTGTGGCCCAACTATCTGCGGCCCCTACCCAGCGCCACGATCATGCAGTTCGAACCCACCGACCACTCCATCACCGGCCGCCAGACCGTGCCGCGTGGAACCAGCATCCAGTCGCGGGCCGTGGACGGCGTGCAATGCCAGTTCCGCACGAGTCAGGACGTGTCGATCTTCCCCTTCGAGGTCGCAGGGGTCGATGATGGCCATTCACTGGAAAAGTCGATTGTCCGCATTGACCTCGCCACCCTGAGCCAAAACCCGCCCAGTACGTTTGGCTGTGACCAACTAGAGTTCTACCTGAGCGGCAGCGATTACACCGCACAGACACTGTATCTATGGCTGGCCAAGTACCTGGGCGAGATCCGCATGGAGTCCGCTGGCCGGGTTCGCCACATTCCGGTCGGCCAAATCGAATTTTCCGGATTCACCCCCGACTCGGCCCTGCTGCCCTACCCCAAGAACGCCATGGATGGATACCGCATCCTCCAGGAGTACTTTCTCTTTCCTAGGCGCTTCTACTTTTTTTCACTGACGCACCTGCTTGGGCTGTGGCCCGACCTGCCCACGACAAACATACGCATTGAGTTTCACTTCACGCGCCCCATGCCGGCGGACGTGCGGGTACGCAAGGCAGACATCGCGCTTTACTGCACGCCGGCCGTCAACCTGTTCGAACACGACGCCGAGCCTATTCGCCTGACCGGAAGGGCCGCCGAATACCGGCTCCAACCCGGCGGCCACCGGCCTGATGCGTTCGAGATCTTCAGTATCGACAAGGTCGATGGATGGAAGAACGGCGACAGCGATCAGCCGGGAGAATGGCTACGTACCTACGAACCTTTTGAGTCGCTGCGTCATCAGATCGAACACGAACGCGGGCGGACCACACTGTACTACCGCACGCGGTTGTCGCCGTCACCCTCCGACTCGGGCATCGACCACCGCATTGCGTTCGTGCGGGGCGATGACCGCCACTACATTGGCCGAGAGGAAACGGTGTCGCTCTCGCTGACCTGCACCAACCGCGATTACCCGCTTGCGTTGGGCGTCGGCGATATCCGCGAAGGGTCGCGCGACACCCCCGCATTCGTTCGCTTCAAGAACCTGACGACACCCACGCCGCCATACCGTCCCGTACTGGCTGGCGATCTGCATTGGAGTCTGATCTCCAACCTTTCACCCACCTACCTTTCGCTGCTGTCGGCCGAACCCCTCAAAGCCATTCTTGGCAACTACGACTTCTCGGCTCATCACGACATCCAGCGTGCCCGAACGACGCAAAAGCGCCTGGACGGCTTGAAGGCCGTGGTCAGTGAGCCCATCGACCGCATGTACAAGGGTCTTCCCATCCGAGGCACCCGCACCCTCTTGAAGCTCGATCAGGAAGGATTTTCCTGCGAAGGCGACCTTTATCTTTTCGGGACAGTGCTCAGCCACTTCCTGTCGCTGTACGCCAGCCTGTCGTCGTTCCACGTACTGGAAGCGATCAACATGACCAATCAGGAGCACTACGCATGGCCGATGCGCAGCGGAACCCAGCCCCTGATCTGAGCGATTCATTGTTGGCCGAGGCCAAGAGACATGACTTCTTCTGCCTGCTGGAGCGGCTGCATGGGCTGCACGATGACGACCTGGAATCATCCGACACCTTCGACGCGGATCACCAGCGCATTCTCCTGAGCAATCACGCGGGGCTGGGTTTTCCGGCGTCCGACGTCGCGCTGGCCGAACGCCTTGAAAGTCAGGTTCCGCATCAGTACCGGGTGCAAGCCACGTTCTTCGGGATGCACGGCACGGATTCTCCCCTGCCGAGCTACTACCTTGACCGCCTAGCCTACGAGGCCGGCCAAGGCGTGGGCATCCGCCCCGCGTTCCTGGACTTCTTTAACCATCGCCTGTTGACGTTGTTGCACCAGGCCTGGCGCAAGTATCGCTATTACATCCGCTTCCGGCGTGGCGCGGATGACCAGTTCTCTCGCCGAATCTTCGCGCTTATCGGTCTGCAGCATGACGCGACCCGGGGCGACACGCCAATCGCCTGGAGCCGGCTGCTGAGCTTTGCTGGCGCGGTGGTTCTGCGCAGCCGCTCGCCCGCGATGCTGGCCGGGCTGATCGCGCATTGCTTCGACCTGGAGGATGTGCAGATTCGCGACTTCGCGCTTCGGCACGCCGTCATCGACGATTCCGATCGAATCAGGCTTGGCGTGAACAACGGTCAGCTTAGCCACAGCTTCCAGATCGGCGACAGCATACGCACGCGGCACAGCAGCTTCGTCATCGTGATATCGCACTTGAGCCAGGCGCGATTTCGCGAGTTTCTGCCCCACGGCGAAAACTTCGAGCGCCTGCGCCAGCTCGTCGTTTTTCTGCTGCGCGACCCGATTCCCTGCGACCTCGAGCTTGGCCTACGGCAAGACGAAGTGCTTCCCTTCAATCTTCGGCTTGCCGGCGGCACGCAACTGGGTTGGACCAGTTTTCTTGAACAGCCGGCCTCGACCCTCCCGCCGCCCGTCAGAGTTTCCCTGCGCACATGATCCCGACATCCTCTCATCATCGCCTTGCTCTCGTGGTCGACAACCCTCAGGCCCTGCAGAAAGGCAGCCAGCCCCGGTGCCTGTTCGATATCGCAGGCGGCACGATCGGCGCGCACGGGGCGGACTGGATCCTGCATGACAGGTCGGGCCGCGTCCAGTCCATCCACTGCGAGGTCCGCTACGAAGATGGCGGCTACTTCGTCATCGATCGCTGCGGACAGACGCGTGTGAACGACCAAATGGACCCGCTTGGCGCGCTTGTCAGCGTTCGACTGCGCGGGGGAGACATCCTGCACGTAGGGCCCTATCGCCTGACCGTCAACCTGGATGACGAGACATACGCCTTGCCCGACCCAGCCCGGCATCTCGCCGAGCATGAGGTCGCCGAGCTGCTTGGCACATCGAACGAACATATCGGGGCCCTGCCCCACGGCGACGGAGCGCCGGCGCCAAACCCGCCGTCAGAACGTGGCTGGCGCGAGTTCAACGCCTTGTCGGAGCCCTCGACGCAAGGACAGCTGGACCCTTTGCTGGCGCTCCAAGAAGCCATCCGTCCGGCCCCCGCGTCAGCCGACAACGCCGCTTCGCTGGATTCCAGGCATTACGGCCAGACGCAGTTGGCCGCGCAGGCCGACCTGTCCACGACCCGATTCGAAGCCGTTTCCGGCTCCCCTTTGCATGCCTTCGGAGATCCCCCCATGTCGGGACACCCCTCTTCTTCTGCAGTCCCCCGAGCATCCGATCAATGGATCCAGAATCAGTTCAACCACGGCGGCGATGCGGCGGGCCTTGTGGCGCCCTTGGTCGAAGGGCTAGGCGCGCCTGTGGGCGCAGTGGACCCGCACGATGCGTACATCCTGCTGTTCGAGGCGGGGACCACGCTAGCCGCGCTCATTCGCGGCCTCGCCGCATTGAATCGCGCACCTCAGGGCGCACGGCTGGCACTCGCCAAACGCACACTGCAGCCCATCGAAGACAATCCGCTGCGCCTCCCGCAGACCTATCCAGACACCGTGCGCGCTCTCTTTTCCCGGGACCGCAGCATGGTCCACCTGTCTCCCACCGCCGCCGTCGAGGAATCGCTCGAGCAGATAGCCGAACAGCATCGCGCGATGCTAGACGCCATCACCGCCGGTCTGAGTGCGCTGTTGCAAGCGTTCTCGCCGGACCAGCTTGAACGCCGGTTTGCCCGCTACCGGTCCGGCCAGCAGCACGAAGCGTTACCTGGTGACGGGGCCTGGCAGATGTACCGGCATTACTACGAAGAACTCAGATCCAGCCGCCAGCAAGGCTTCGACAAACTGTTTTGGGAGGTCTTCGACCAAGCCTACGACCAGTCGCTGCGCAAGGAAGAGCCATGAGGCCAGCCGTTGCACTTCTGTGCGCCGCATCCTTGCTGTCCGGATGCGGCACCGTGGGCAACGTCCTCACCAAGACGGGGCAGATCCTGATGGATCCAGACATCCAGGTGGGCCCGCCAGAGGATCAGCCAACGCAGGTGGCGTTGAGCCTGTACGCCGCCAAGGACGTGAATCCCAATCCGGTTGCCGAACCGGACTCGGATCCGACGACGGCGCCGGTGAATGAACGGTCGTTCTCGGTCAATGTGCAGGGTGAAACCCGCGAAGACCTAGTGCATCGTCTGCAAGCCTTGCTTGAACACCTGCATCAAGCGGAATCGCCGGCGGCGCCGTCAGAAGACGGCACGAGTAAGGCCGTCAGGTCCGCGCTGACCAAAGTCTTCAAGTCTCGCTCCATCGTCATGAACCCCTCTTCTGAAAGCCTGTGGACGGACAGCGTGGCGACGAACCAGGCTCCCTTTCCGGTGCAGTGGCAACTGCGCCAAGGTGAAGACGAGCAAGATTCAGCCCCCGCGGCTGGCCATGCTGCCAGCCCCCGTGGAGAGGACGTGGCGCTTGGCCAGTACCGCGATGGCGTTCCCCTGGCGCCCGCGCCGCTGGCGGCCCAGGATCATGCCAATGCCACGCCTGTCTCCTTTCGCGTGATCCAGCTCAAGGACGATTCGCTGCTGGAAAACGCCGATCCCGATCTGGTCCGCAGTGCCCCCAAAAAGGCGCTTGGAAGCACCTACATCACAGCCGACGACTACCTGCTCGCGCCCGGCCAATTCAAGTTCATCAACTATCGCGACCTGGACGAGGACACCCATTACGTCGCGGTCGTGGCGGTCTTTCATGCGCCCGACGCCCAGCGTTGGTACGACGTGTTCCGGGTGGAGCCGCGCAGCCGCAAGTATGCCTTGCTGGTGACCTTGCAAGACACTCGGGTCGCCATCACCGACGAGAGCTACCGGCCAGCCAAGACCGCTCAACTTGCCAGCAATCAAGCGAGAGAACAACAATGACCAGCCGCAATCCCGTCGTTTGGGGCGAAGGGCAATTCGTCAAACCCCAGCACTTCCAGCAGACCGACCGATACCTCGAGCACTACGTCAATGTGCGCATGGGCAGCAGGTACTGTTATGGCTTCTCGGAGCTGGAGTTGAATCAGGAGTTTCTGTCGTTCGGCAAGATCTCCATCGTGCGTGCACGCGGCATCATGCCGGACGGTACCGCCTTCAACATCCCCCACGACCAGCCGCCGCCCGAGCCCCTGTCGATTCCTGATGCAACTGCCGCCAATCAGACGGTATACCTGACGCTGCCGCTGCGCTCGGACGGGACATCCGAGGTTCGTTGGCCGGACACCCTGGGCAACGCCCGCTACCTTCATCACACCGAAGACATCCGCGACACGCACAGCCATCAAGGCAATCACACGCCCATCGCCTTGGCCGTGCCCAATCTGCAACTGGCATTGGAACGAGACGATCGAAGCGCCTTCACGGGCTTGGCATTGAGCCGGATCCTGGACAGGCGGCCCGACGGAAGCCTGCTGCTGGACAGCGACTTTCACATCACGGGCATGTACCTGCAGGCCATCCGCCCGCTGGCGCACTTCATGGAAGAGATTGCCGCGCTGATGCACGAGCGCGCGAAAAGCATCGCGCAGCGGATCGGGTCGCCCGGCCAGTCCGGCGTCGCAGACATTACAGACTTCAACCTGCTGCAAGCGCTCAACCGATGGCAGCATCTGTTCCGGCACCTGGCGCGCGACGCCGATGTGCGACCGGTCGATGCCTATCTGGCGTGCGGCCAAGCCTGCGGCGAACTGACCACCTTTACCGACGAGGGACGTTTACCGCAGGACTACCCCGCCTATCAGCACGACACGCCACAGACCTCTTTCCGCATGCTGAAGGAGACGCTGCGCCGCGTGCTGAGCACGGTGCTGCAGCCGCGCGCCGTGTCGCTGCCGCTGGACAAGCAAGGCCATGGTGTATTCACGGCGCAAGTCCACGATCCCAGCCTGCTGCAAAGCGCCGAGTTCATCCTCGCCGTTCGCGCGCGAATGCCCTTGGAGCAAATGCGGCAACAGTTTGTGCGCCAGGCGAAGATGGCCTCGCATCAGTTGCTGCAGGAACTGATCCGATTGCAGTTGCCGGGAATTCCATTGATGACACTGCCGGTTGCGCCGCGCCATCTGCCTTTCCACGCCGGTTTCACCTATTTTCAGCTGGACCGGTCGCATCCCCATTGGCAGCGCCTGATGCCGCAGGGGACAACCGGATTCGGCTTCCACATCACCGGGGACTTCCCCGAGCTGGAGCTGCAGTTCTGGGCCATTCGGAGTCAATGAGATGAGCCATAACGTGATGGTCGGCAACGACCGCATTGAGACCAGTCCCTCTCCTTCCGTTCTGCCCAAGGTGCCGGACGACTTCATGCGTACCCCTCGGGAACCCAGTATCCGTGACGCGGATCGGGTGCTCTACGAAGGGGTGGACCGCATCAATGCGGACGAGGATCTGCAATTTCAGTTGCGCGGCCACAGCATCAACCCCTTGGTCGACATCGCCCAGCCGCTGTTCGGCCTGGTGATGCGGGTGCGCCGCATGAAGGACCTGCCGGAAGACGATGTGAATCGGCTATATGAGAACGTCCGGGACCATATCACCGCGCTCTCGGAAGAGGTTCGGCAGCTTGGATACGACGGGGCGACGCAGCTGTCCTTCCGCTACGCCCTGTGCGCCTTCATCGATGAAGCAGTGATGGCGACGCCATGGGGTGTGGGTTCGCGATGGAAAGGACGGTCTCTCCTGAGCTATCACCACAACGAAACCTGGGGTGGCGAGAAGTTCTTCACGGTGCTGGCGCGAATGCAGATGGACGCCGTCAAGTACCGCGACGCCCTCGAGTTCAAGTACCTCTGCCTGTGTCTGGGCTATCAGGGCAAGTATGGCCAACAGCACAACAACAAAGACACGCTGAACGCCCTTATTACCCGGCTGCATGAGCAACTGCGCCAGCTGCGGGGAGACGTGCCCGAACGTTTGGTCGACGCTCCTGCGAACATCTCCACGCTCCGTCACAGGCTGGACCGGCAGTGGCCGCTTTGGACGCCTTGGGCGCTAGCCGCGGTTGTGGTGGCCGCAGCGTTTCTGTACTTCTCCCTGAAACTGGGCGCCGCCACGCAGATGGTGCTGGATTCGCTCGAGAGCATTCTCAAACAGTGAAGCGGCTAGTTTTGAACTGGAGATAAGACATCATGCCCACGCAATCCGATCTGCACTTCACCTTCACCGTCGGCGACGCGTCTTTCGACGTCGTCGAGTTCATCTTGCAGGAAGGCCTCTCCGAAACTTACGTGCTGCAAATCGAACTGGCCAGCGCCAATGCGGCCGTCGACTTTGGCAGTGTTCTGGACCGAGCCGCGCTGCTCACGATCTGGCAGGGACAGAATCCGGTTCGCCACGTGCACGGCGCGGTATCTTCATTCGTCCAGGGCGAAACCGGCTTTCGCCGCACGCGGTATTCGGCGATCGTCGAGCCACGCTTGGCGCGCCTGAAGCTCAGTTCCGATTGGCGAATCTTCCAGGCGCTGACCGTTCCACAGATCGCCGAGGCGGTGTTCAAGGCGCATGGCCTGAATCAGGACTACGAGCAGCGCAGCACTGCCGAGCACCAGGCTCGCGAATACTGCGTGCAGGCCGGTGACACGGATTACCACTTTGTCGAACGCATCATGCGCGAGGAAGGTTTCTTCTATTCCTTCCGTCATGGCGCCGAAGGACATCAACTTGTCCACAGCGATCGCCTCTTCATCCACGGCCGCGTCGGCGACGCGCCGGTGCAGTACAACCCGACACCCGGCGGCGACCAGCCGCAGCCTGCGCTGCGTCGCTTCGCCTACACCGAGAACGTGCGCACCGCGCGCCAGACCCAGCGCGACTACACCTTTCACCATCCGCGCTATACCCACCAGCACAGTCGAGATGGGCGGGATCTTGACCACCAGGGACGCCGCTACGAGCGCTCCGACTACCCGGCCCGCGCCAAGTTCGACGAGGCCGGCAAGCCCTTCGCCGAGAATCGGCTGCGCGGACACCGACGCGATGCGCGGGTCGCTTTTGTTGAAGGCGATGACCCGCGCCTGCAGCCGGGTATTTCGTTCACCCTGGCCGGGCATCCTCGCGAAGATCTCAACCGCGGCTGGCGCCCCGTCCGCATTGTCCACCGCGGCATCCAACACACAAGCCAAGCCGAGGAAAGCGCCGATGCCTCGCACGGCACGCATTATCGCTACGAGGCCGAGCTAGTTCCGGACGACGCCGAGTGGCGTGCACAACCGCTGCCCCGGCCGCGCATCGAGGGACCACAGAACGCCGTGGTGGTCGGCCCACCCAATGAAGAGATCTACACCGACGAATACGGCCGCGTGAAGGTCCAGTTCGCCTGGGACCGTCTCGGCAAGGAGGACGAACACAGCTCCTGCTGGATACGCGTATCCCAGAACATCGCTGGCGCCACGTGGGGCCACATGGCCATTCCCCGCATCGGACAAGAGGTCATCGTCTCGTACTTCGACGGCGATCCCGACCAACCCGTGATCACCGGCCGAGTCTACAACCGCCTGCAATTGCCGCCTTACGACCTGCCGCGCCACAAGACGCGGATGACCATCAAGACCAAGACCCACAAAGGCGAGGGGTACAACGAACTGCGCTTTGAGGACGAGAAGGATCAGGAAGAAATCTACGTCCACGCGCAGAAGGACCAGAACATCCACGTCAACCACGACGAGTCGACGTTCGTGGGTCACGACCGCAGCGAGCAGGTCGAGAACGACGAAACCATCACCATTGGCCACGACCGCAGGGAGACCGTGGGCAATGACGAACAGGTGAACATCGGCCAGGACCGGCGGCACGACATTGGGCGGGACGACTTTCTGACGGTGGGGCGTAATCACACGATCTACACCGGCAAGGACCGCACCGAGGAAGTGGGCAACAACCGCCGCGACAAGACTGTGGCGAATCATTGGGTGAGTATTGGCGGGCACCAGGAGCAGAGCGTGGAGGGGCACGCGGAGCTTCAGGCGGGTCAGGCGATTCGGCAGCGCACGAAGGTGTATGAGCTTCAGGCGGCGGAGAGCGTGATTTTGAAAGGGCCTGGGGGGACGATTCGTATTGATGGGTCGGGGATCACGCTTGAGGGGACCGCCATTTTGATCAAGGGGCCGATGAGCCAGAAGGGCGGTGGGGCTGGCAACCCATTTGCGATCCGGAGTGACCCGGCCACGGGCAAACCCATCGACCGCCTGTGCGGGCGCCGTCCGGACGGTACCTGCCCGTTATCCGACTGCCGCTGTCTTGGAGGGCTCGCTCGATGACACTTCCCAAAGCTCCGCCTTGGATCACATCCATGGGTAAGGACATCACCCAGGATGCGCTTCCTCGCACGCCGTTCCGCTATCTGTTGCTGATGACCGTGCCACTACAAAACTGGGCCTACCGCCCTGTGCCGCAAGAGGGCGAATACCGCCCCGCCTATGCGCCTGGCGTGTTGGACATGGTGAAAGAATTCGATCCCTTACCCTGGCATGCTTGGGTCTGGCAAGGCACGCCACTGGATGAGCAATTTGACCGCGGCCCGCTGCTAGTTGACGCGACGAGCCAGCCTGGGCTGATGCAAGAGGCTCTCACGCACTGGGCGCCCGCAGGTGGCGCAATGTTCATCGGTGCGGCGGCCGATCTCGGTGATATGGCGGCACACCTCAGAGGTCTAGTGCAGCTTGATCTGTCTTGTGAGGGCGAAGCCACCTTGAACGTTCAACCACATCACCTCGCCGCCTGGCTCGAGGCGTTGGACGAGGACCACCGCGATGCGTGGCTTGGTCCGATCAGCGCTTTGCTCTGGCGCGCTAGCTGGGGTCCAGTTCACGACTGGCGCCGCGTGGATCGCGACGTTTCCGGAAATGTTGACGGCAAGACGAGTGTACTGATGCTGCGCCCTCACGAGCTCGAACGCTTCGACGCAAACATCCGTGAGCACTTCATGCACAGTCGCATCTACGAGGTGCATTCGATTCCCGATCACACCGGTCGCAGCTTCGAAGAGATTCGCGACTGGATAGAGCAACTCCTTCAATTGGCCGACCGTCTGAATTTTCACGAAGAAACCGTCACGGCTCAATACATAAACCTGTTCGCCCATCATCCGTGGCTGCTCCAGAACGATGAGGTACGCGAAATTCTCAATGACTTGACCGAGTCGCCTCAGGCTCGTCTGCGTCAACTGGACGCGCTCGTTCGCGCACAGGAATCCGCTGATGACTAAGACCACAGCAGGCGGCGCAAAGTCCGCACCGGCGTGCTGCCCACGCATTCCCATTCTTCCCATCCGATATGCGATTGTTCCGAATTCGGACGGCTCCGCCCAGTATCGGTACGCCAAGTCCGGCTTCAGCCTGGAAATGGGCTTTCCGTTTCTGCAGTTGTCTTCGTATACCTTGCGTGCCATTCGTCCGGGCTATGTCTATGTCTTCATGAAAGGCCCAAAGGGCGAGAAGCTCGTCATTCATGAGTACGACGGTGAAGGTCATTATCAGGAATTGACATACACCGGGCTGGAGAACTACGACAGGAAGGACAGGTACAAAGCGGGCGCACGCATGGGGTGGGTGTGGGCAGACACCAGTCCCGAGACTGCCAAGGAGGTGTGGGTCGGCTATAGCCCGCACCTCTGGACCAACGACATGACGGCCAGGATCTCCGCAGATGCCACGGTGCGGCGGCTTCATATGCGGCCCCTGGACATGGCCGAACTGACCTCGGGTGTCAAATCGCCTTCTGGCCAGCCCCACGTGCTGCCGGCGGTTGCATTGACACAGTGGGTCGAGGACTTCAAGCCGCGCCAGGAGCGTCTGCCGCTGGATTGGAGCAGCCATGCAAGCAAGGATGATCTGCCCGTTGGCACGTTTCTAGCTCAACGAAATCACTATCGGTTTACGCAAGCGCGAGTGCCGGCGGTCGTGGTTCTCAATGACGCGGAGGGACTGTGCCATGATCTCGGCCTGTCCGTCGCCGCGTATCAGCATCAGACACGCGACCTGATGCCCTCCGAACAGATTCATTCGGCCTCCGGCACGGACAACGCCGAGCTCGGCGCGAAGGATTTCCCGAGGGCATTCCGGCAGGACGTGGAGGTCTTGAGCGCTAAGAGCCAAAGCTACCATCACCGCAATTTGGTGGCGTTACTCCTTGAAAAGACCTTGCGAAACATGTACCCGCGCGACAAGCTTGCGCCAGAACATTTGGCCAAGTTGCGCTATGAATATCAGCAAAAGCAGGTTGGTCACCACCGTCGCTTCACGTCCTCCGAGATGGTCTTCGAGGTGCTTACGAACGAGCACGTTTCGCCCGCAGGCGGTCGTTTAGGAGAGCGTATCGACAAGGCCAAGTATCACCAATTCCTGGCCGAGCGCGACGAGGTTGAGAGCCGATTGCGACGTCTCCACGCCATCGTGGCCAAGGCGAGCGAAGATCACGATCAGTGGCTTGCCACTGCCGAAACCGCATGCGGGAACGATCCGAACAGCCTAGCGGCGCCCCTAACCGCTTACGATCGCAACAACCGAGTATCAGCGATAGGGCTGGAAGTGTCCCTGTCGATGCTGATTCATCCCATGAGCCAATCGTTGCCCGGCACCGAGGACGACGACCCTCGCTTCACGCGGTTGAATGCTTGGCTCGACGAGGATGACAGCCCGATCTACACGGCGTTGGCGCCATTCAATCCCTTCAAGGAAAAGGCCGATGCGGTGGGGTCTTTGCTGGGTGCCGCGGATTACATCATTGAGGATCTGGCGGGGCGCTTTCCCGCCACAGCCGGCGTCACGGACCTGACAGCGCACACTGTGACCACCGTGGTGCTCAAACGCATGCGCGGAAAGACTCGCTGGGATGCCAGCCGCACCCTGCGGCAGCAGGTACTTGCCGCCGCCGATGAGGCCAACGCAAGCAAGGCCATGGGCTTGTTGAGCGCTCGCTACCGAATCACCGACGAGGCTGTACGCCCGGATGCCTTCAGCAGAGAAGTCGACAACCTCATCAATTCTGGCATGGCGAAGGTCGAAGAGATAAAGAAGGTACGCGTCCACGGCAGCCGCACAGTGACCATCGAGGAAACCCTGACGCGGCGTGTGAAGCCGAATATTGCATCGCTGCTCAACACGACGGGCGGAGGAGCGTTAAACGTAGGCATGCTCTGGTTCAACATCGTGAGCCTTCGGACCGCCTACGCCAACTTGCGGAGCGATCCGTCTTTCGAATACGCGGCTGGCTTCGCGTCCGCGCTTTTCGGACTGGCGGGCGCCGCAGCGGCTGTGCTGGTCAGCGCGCGGGCTTCTCACAAGATCATTATGTTGCGAGTCAGTGCGACTGTTCCGGGAATGACTTTTGGGAATGGGCACATTCGGTTTATCAGCAGCAATTTGTTTACTCGGTTGGTGGGTTATCCGGCCATCTTTCTCGGATTTTCGGCCGACGCTCTGAAGGCCATTCGCCAAGCGAAACAAGGAGACATGGCAGCAGCCAGCCTCACATTCGCAGGGGGGATTGCATCAACCCTCGGAGGAGTCGCGCTCTTGGAAGGAACCCTCGCTATCGCCGGAGCAACCGCTGTCATCCCTTTCGCCGGCTGGGCTGCCGCAGCATTCGCGCTACTTGGCGCCGGCGTTCTTGCGATAGGCCTTGAACTGCATGCCCACGCAAAGGATCGCGTCCATCAACCTTTTGAATTATGGGCCGTGCGAGGCGTGTTCGGCACCAGGCAAAACGACGGGGAAAAAAGGAAGGGAATCAATCTAGATCCAAACGATCGGCTACCGCCTTATCCCGAGGTACGAGATGAGATCAAGGCTTGGTATTCCGCCAATTTCGCACCCGTATTACTTGACGATCATCAGGCAAAGTCGCTGGGAATCACCAACGTAGACAGTCGTTGGCATGAAAACACCGCTTGGTCGATACCGAACTGGGGGCAGATTACAACCGATAGCGTACCGACAGAACCTAGCGTCGCCGAATTCACCGTATTGCTTCGAGGCTATATCACTGGACAAAGTGACTGGAAGTACAAACTGTCCGCTCCGGACGCTGGTCAGGAGAGCGATGTCAATGCTGCCAAAACAGCCTTTCATCTCGCATCTGGCGAGCTGGTAATTAACTTCAAGATTCAAGCAAAGAGCAAGTCCGGCGTCGAACTAAAAATTGAATACCAGCCCAATCAAGGACTTGATGAGAGCGCCGTCGTATTCACCACTTTTAAATTGATGAGCTGATTCATGGCAATCACCTGGCTGTTTTCGCAACACGAGAAATCAATATCAGTTCCTGTTATCAACGACCAACTAGCGGACATGGACGAAGAGGTCCTCTCGCTGCGCAATCCGTGGGCAGTGGATTCCGTCTTCATGGGAAAGCTGTATGTGGCCTTTAACGCACTTGCATCGCTATTTTTGATTTGGATGTACTTCGAAATTCCAACGGCTTCTACAGACTCATCGGAAAGGCAGCTCTTTGTCCTAGTGTATGTATCGGGCGGCGTGGTTCTGTTCACTTTTTTTGCCTTGCTGACTTGGTATCGAGTTTTCTACATTACCCGCCTATCTAATTTCTACTTCAACCGCAGGCTCAAAAAAGTTTATTACCAACGCAACAAGACCCTCATCCAGTTCGACTGGGCGCAGACCGAGGGAGGCGTATTCGTGCGCAATGAATTTGGCGGTGCTGGATTTACCACCAACTTTGCCCTCGCCTTCGGCCCCAAGCCTACGGCCGGTCAAGAGAAGAACCGTATCGTCCTCTGGGTCGACAGCAACCACTCCAACGACCCAGACCCCCGATACGTCGCGCAGGTGTGGGAATACATCCGGCAGTTTATGGAAGAAGGTCCCGACAGGTTGCCAGCGCCAGGCGAACCCAATTGGTGGTACGCCCCGCTCCACCGGATTTGCCTGACGCCCGCCGAAGCTTGGCGCCACTACGCGCCCTGGCGCTCAGGCGAACCCGGCGAAATGCAAGGCAAAAAGAATTGGCTGCTGCCGATGTGGCTCGTGCTCTTCCCCTACAACATGTTTTCCGCGTTGTGCTGGTACGCGGTGTGCCGCGCCTTCAACGTTCGAGGTGCGCCGCCACCGCCGGAAGCTCTGGGGCGCTAGGACATGCCGCGAATTGCAAGGTGCCCTTCAAGTACCCGCGGACGGCACGTGATCGCTATGCCCGGCGCGCCAAACACCGCAAAGCCACCCGATACCCCACAAACACATAAAACCCGCCAGAATTCATCACCAGCCAAGCCCCCAACCCGCCAAGCACCGCCACCACCGGCCCCACGGCCCTGACGTCGCCCTGCGTCCAGGCGATGCCGCCGAGTGCGCCCACGACGATCAGACCGATCGACAGGCGCTTGAGCAGCACCACGCCCTGCACCCGCCCCGCCATCATCAACACCATCCCGATCGACAGGCCCAGCGCAGTCCCCGCGCACACCGCGACCAGCGCGAACGCGGCCATCGCGGGGCCGACGAATCGCAGCAGCAGGCTCAGCAATTCAATGCCGACGCCCAGCCCGCCCGCCATCACCAGCACGGACAGCACCAGGGGCGACCACATGCCCGGTGGCGTGCGGCCCTCGTCCATGTGGGCCACGAAGCGGTGCATCGCCGCAGACGAGGAAGGGTCGTTGCCAGCCTCCAAAGCCGCTTCCAGCTTGCGGCACTGATCAATCAGGGCGTTCAGGCCGGAGGCGGGCTCGGGGGTCATAGCCGTGTCACGCCGGGGGCATGTTCGGCCACGGTGCTTCGCAGCGCGGCCATCGCCTCTTCCACGGCCACAGGCCGGAACG
Source organism: Achromobacter mucicolens (assembly GCF_029866465.1). Lineage (NCBI taxonomy): Bacteria > Pseudomonadati > Pseudomonadota > Betaproteobacteria > Burkholderiales > Alcaligenaceae > Achromobacter > Achromobacter mucicolens. The sequence goes on from NZ_CP123364.1 coordinate 5,139,252, forward strand.
CATCCTCCCGCCAATACATCGCGACCGACCCGAACCCCGACAGCCGCACCGGAATGATGCGCATCGCCCGCATCTGCGAAAAGCGCAGCGCGGCGCGGTGCGACGCGACGCCGATCATGTCGCTGTTGTTGATGAGGGTCAGGTTGACGGTGACGGAATTGGATTCGATATGGTCGGGCGGCGGCGCCTGTCCGGCCGCGGCCAACGCGGCGTCGACCGCGTTTCGGATGGGCGTGCCTTTGGGCCACAGGATCCAGCGGTAGGACAGCAGGTCCTGCCAGCTTGGCTGCTCCACTGCGAAGAGCGGATGGCGAGGCCGCGCCACCAGATGGATGGGTTCCAGGTACAGCGCCTCGAAGCGGATCGCGGGATCGTGGTGCTCCGGCGCCGACCGTCCCACGACGATATCCAGTTCCCCTTGCGCCAGTTGGGCCAGCAGACGATCGGTCGTTCCCTCGACCAGTTTCACGCGCGCCTGCGGCATGCGTTCCAGCAGCTTCATCACCGCCAGCGGCACGGTGTCGGAGGCCGACGCGCCGGATGCGCCGATCACGACGCGCCCGCCGCCGCCCTCGCGCAGGGCCGCCATGTCCGCGCTGGCGCGATCCAGTTGCGACTCCACGCGCTGCGCGTGCGCGATCAGCACGTCGCCATGCGGCGTCGGGCGCAGGCCGCGCGCGTGACGCTCGAAGAGCGGCAAGCCAATATCGTCTTCCAGATCCTTCAGCCATTTCGACAGGCCCGGTTGCGTCGTGTTGAGCATCGCGGCCGAGTGGCTGATGTTGCGGGTCTGGGCCAGGCTGAGCAGCATCTTCAGATTGCGCAGCCGCAAGCGATGGGTCCAGTCCATGCAGGCCCTTTTGGTGGGAGGTTTGTCTCGTATGTATATGGTTATTGGTATGGATAATAAGATAATTTCATTTCAAACCACATAGCTCCTGCTCGCATAATCATCTCCATATCAGGACCAGCCGCGAACTTACGCGGCGGCCGCCCGTAGAAGCCGGCACCAGCCGGACATACAGGAGACAACCATGCACGACGGTCATTGCGCCGGCGCGGACAGCGCCGCTTCGGACCGCGCCCGTTATTACGCGCGCATCGCCAAGAAACACATGGCCCCGCTGTGGGAATCGCTGCACAACCTGGTGCCGCGCCAACCCGCACCGCGCTGCGTGCCCGCCCTCTGGAAGTACGACGACGTGCGCGACGACGTGATGGCGTCCGGATCGCTGATCACCGCGGAAGAAGCCGTGCGCCGCGTGCTGATCCTGGAAAACCCGGGCCTGCCCGGCCAGGCCAGCATCACGCAAAGCCTGTACGCGGGACTGCAGCTCATCCTGCCCGGCGAAATCGCGCCCAGCCACCGCCACACGCAATCGGCCCTGCGCTTCATCGTCGAGGGCCGCGGCGCGTACACCGCCGTCAACGGCGAGCGCACCACGATGCACCCCGGCGACTTCATCATTACGCCCTCGTGGACCTGGCACGACCACGGCAACGCCGAAACGGTGGAAGGCGGCGAGCCGGTGGTCTGGTTGGACGGCCTGGACATTCCGCTGCTGCGCTTCCTGGATGCCGGCTTTGCCGAGAACTATCCGTCCGCCACGCAGCCGGTCACGCGGCCCGAAGGCGACAGCATGGCGCGCTTTGGCCACAACATGGCGCCCGTGCGGCATCACGTTTCCAGCGGCACCTCGCCCATCTTCAACTACCCCTACGAACGCAGCCGCGAGGCGCTGGATGCGCTCTACCGGCACGGCGAGCTCGACCCGTGGGACGGCGTCAAGCTGCGCTACCTGAATCCGGCCACGGGCGGCTATCCCATGCCGACGATGGCCACCTTCATGCAGTTCCTGCCGGCAGGCTTTCAGGGCAAGACCACGCGCACGACCGACTCCACGGTGTACAGCGTGGTCGAGGGCCGAGGCACGGCGCGCATCGGCGACCAGGAGTTTCATTTTGGGCCGCGCGATGTGTTCGTCGCGCCCTCCTGGATGCCGGTGCAGCTTGCCGCGCTGGAAGACGCGACACTCTTCAGCTATTCCGATCGGCCGGTGCAGGACGCGCTGGGCCTGTGGCGCGAAGAACGCGTCGACTGACGCACGTACACGGCCGCACGTGGCAGCACGCGGCCGAAGCTGGCCGCGAATACGGCCGCGATTCAAATTTCCCTCCGCCTTCAAAGGGTGACCCATGTCGTTTGTGTTTGCTCCCGCCGCTCCCGTTGCCGTGCCCATTGCCGGCAGCCAGGACAGTTTTCCCGTGCGCCGCGTGTACTGCGTCGGCCGCAACTACGCCGCCCACGCGCGCGAAATGGGTTTTGACCCCGACCGCGAACCGCCGTTCTTTTTCTGCAAGCCGGCCGACGCCGTCGTGCCGGTCGCGCAAGGCAGCACGCTCTCTCTGCCCTATCCGCCCGAAACGGCCAACCTGCACTACGAGGTCGAATTGGTCGCCGCCATCGGCAAGGGCGGTGCCAAGATCAGCGTCGACGAGGCCCTGCAGCACGTGTGGGGATACGCCGTCGGCCTGGATATGACGCGCCGCGATCTGCAGATGAAGATGCGCGAAGCCGGCCGCCCGTGGGAACTGGGCAAGGCGTTCGACCAGAGCGCGCCGATCGGCCCGCTGCATCCGGCCCAATCGGTCAGCGGCATCGAGCAGGCCGGCATCTGGCTGCAGGTCAACGGCGCCGACCGCCAGCGCAGCGACATCGGCAAGCTGATCTGGTCCATCGCGGAAACCATTGCGTATCTCTCGAAGTACTTCCGCCTGGAGGCCGGCGACCTGATCTACACCGGAACGCCCGAAGGCGTCGGCCCCGTGGTGCGCGGCGACAGAATGGTCGGCGGCGTGGACGGACTGGGCACGCTCAGCGTGCAGATGGCTTGAGGCCGGGAGACCCGCATGCAACTGCACAACTTCTTCAACAGCTCCACGTCCTACCGCGTGCGCATCGCGCTCGCGCTCAAGGGCCTGTCCTATGAATACCTGCCCGTAAACCTGCGCAAGCAGGAGCAGCGGGCGCCGGACTACGTGGCGCGCAACCCGTCGGCCGGCGTGCCGCTGCTGATCGACGGCGACGTTGCGCTGTCGCAGTCGCTTGCCATCATCGACTACCTGGACGCCACGCATCCCGAGCCGCGCCTGATTCCCGCCGACACGCAGGCGCGCGCCCGCGTGCTGGAGCTGTCGCACGCCATCTCGTGCGACATCCACCCGGTCAACAACATGCGCATCCTGCGCTACCTGCAGGAAGTGCTGGGCGCCAGCGAAGCGCAGAAGAACGCCTGGTACCACCACTGGATCCGCGAAGGCCTGACGGCGGTGGAAGCGCTGCTGGCGCGTCATGGACACGGCGCGTACTGCTTTGGCGATGCGCCCACGCTGGCGGACTGCTGCCTGGTGCCGCAGGTGGCCAACGCGCAGCGCATGGGCTGCGATCTGTCGCCCTACCCGCGCATTCTGCGCGTCGTCGAACACTGCAACGCGCAACCGGCCTTCCAAGAGGCCGCGCCCGCGCAACAACCGGACTACACCAAGTGAGCAAGCAAGAACCCGACACGCAAGGCGCCCCGCTGCGCGAGTACACCGACCCGGCCTACCGCCCGCTGTGCGCCACCCTGGCGGACGTGCGCGCCAATATCGACCGGCTGGACGACGAGATCGTGCGGCTGATTGCCGAGCGGGCGATGTACGTGAAGGACGCCGCGCGCTTCAAGCGCGACGCCTTTCAGGTGAGCGCGCCCGCGCGCCAGGCGCAGGTCTTCGAGAAGGCCCGGGCGCTGGCCCAGCGCCACAACCAGGGATTCACGAATCTGGAGCAGGTGGTGGACGCCACCTACCGCGCGATGGTGGCCGCCTTCATCGCCAATGAACAGACCTATTTCGACACCATGAAGAACGTGGGAGACACGCATGCTTGATTCTTCGACCTCGCAACCGGGCCGCTGCCTTGCACGCCGTTTTGCACGCCGTTTTACGACCCGTGCCGCGGCGTTTGGCCTGGCCTTGCTGGCGCCGTTGGCCGCCACCGCCGCCGACGCGTGGCCCACGCAGCCGCTCAAGGCCGTGGTGCCGTTCGGCCCGGGCTCCAGCCCCGACCAGGTCGCGCGCATCGTCAGCGAGAAGGCCAGCGCGATCCTGGGCCAGACCATCGTCGTCGAGAACAAGCCCGGCGCCAGCGGCAACATCGGCACGTTCGCCATCGCCAATGCCAAGCCAGACGGCTACACGTTCGGCGTGTCGATCACCGGTCCGCTGGTGAACAACACGCTGCTGTTCGACAAGCTGCCCTACGCGCCCGCCAAGGACCTGTCGCCGCTGACGTTGGCGGTGCACCAGCCCAATGTGCTGGTGGTGCCGTCCGCGGCCGGCATCGACAACATCGGCCAGCTGCTGGAGGCATTGAAGAAGAATCCGGACAAGTACAACTTCCCGTCGCCGGGCGCGGGCACGGTCTCGCATCTGGCTGTGGAGTTGCTGTTGCAGCAGATCGGCGCGCGCGCCACGCATGTGCCCTACCCGTCGTCGCCGGCGGCGCTGACCTCGCTGCTGTCGGGCGACACGCAGTTTGCCGCGCTGCCGCCCATAGCCGTGATGCCCATGGTCAAGGACGGCCGGCTCAAGGCACTGGCGGTGACCTCGTCCAAGCGCTCCGCCCTGCTGCCCGACATCCCGACGCTGGCCGAAGTCGGCGTGCAAGGGATCGAAGGTTCCGCGTGGATCGGCTTCGTGGTGTCGTCCAAGACGCCGGCGGACGTGCAGAAGAAGCTGTCCGACGCGCTGATCCAGGCCATTCACGACCCCGAGGTCGCCAAGCGGCTGCAGGCGCAGTTCATGGACCCCGTCGGCGATACGCCCGCGCAGTTTCGCAGCTACATGGACGACGAGTTGAAGCGCTGGGAGCCGTTGATCAAGAAGCTGGGCATCAAGGGCCAGTAAGGACGTCGCGCGGCCCGGCCGCGCGCCGACAGCAACAAGCAAGGAGAGTCAGATGGTCATCACCGAACCCGCCCGCCAGGTGCCGCTTTATGGCGAGTACGAGGTCGTCGTCCTGGGCGGCGGCCCGGCCGGCGTGCTGGCGGCCGCCAGCGCCGCGCGCAATGGCGCCAGTGTGCTGCTGGTGGAGCGCTATGGATTTCTGGGCGGCATGGGCACCGCTGCCGGCGTGTCCAACTTCTGCGGCCTGCACGCCAACATCCATGGCGACATCCGGCAGGTGGTGCACGGCATGACCGACGACCTGCTCGACCGCATGCGCGCGATGGACGGGCTGAACGACCCGCATCTGATCCTGGGCAAGATCCACGCGCAGGCCTACGACATTTCGGCGTTCAAATGCGCTGCCGACGGCCTGGTGCAGGCCAGCGGTGCGCAGGTGTTGTTTCACGCGCTGGCCACCGGTGTCGCGCGTGACGACCAGGGCCGCGTGGACGCCCTGTTCCTGGAAACCAAGTCCGGCCGCTGCGCCGTGCGCGCAAAGATCTTCATCGACTGCTCGGGCGATGCCGATATCGCGCAATGGGGCGGCCTGCCGTTTGAAAAGGGCGATGCGCTCGGCCACATGCTGTATCCCACGCTGATGTTCAAGGTGGGCAATGTCGACGGCGCGCGGGCGCAGGAAGCCTGGAAGACCATTCCGGCGCTGATGGACGAGGCCACAGCCAGCGGCGAATTCACCTTTCCCCGCAAGGGCGCCATCGTGCGCCCGCAAAAGCACGATTACGAATGGCGCGTGAACGTCACGCAGCTGGCCAACGCCGACGGCAGCGCCGCGGACGGCACCAACGCGGATTCGCTGTCGGCAGGCGAACTGGAAGGCCGCCGGCAGATCATGAACTACCTGGCTTTCCTGCGCGGCAAGGTGCCGGGCTTCGAACAGGCCTATGTGCTGGACATCGCGCCGCAGCTTGGCATTCGCGAGACCCGCCGCATCGTCGGCGAGGCGGTGCTCAGCAAGGACGACGTGCTGGGTTGCGCCGACTTTCCCGACAGCATCGGCGTCAATGGCTGGCCGCTGGAGATGCACACCGCCGGCGACGTCAAATGGGTCTGGCCGCCGATTCCGGAATCGCGCGGCTACAACCAGCTGCCCTTTCGCATGATGGTGCCCCGGCGCGGCCCGGGCGTGGCCGACAATGTGCTGGTGGCGGGCCGCTGCGCCTCCATGACGCACGAAGGCCAATCTGCCGCCCGCGTGAGCGGCAGCTGCTTTGTCATGGGCGAGGCGGCGGGCACGGCATCCGCGATGGCGTTGCGCGAGGGCATTGCACCCGGCGACGTATCCATCCCCGCGCTGCAGGCGCAATTGAAAAAGCAGGGCGCCTTCCTGGGCGGCCAGGACTGATCCCGGGGGATTCCGACATGACGCAAAACCAGGCTGCAAAGGCCAAAACGCAAACCGTGATCGTCGTGGGCGGCGGCATCGGCGGCCTGGCCGCCGCGCTGGCGCTGACGCGGCAAGGCATCGCGGTTCAACTGCTGGAGCAGGCAGCGCATATCGGCGAGATCGGCGCCGGCATCCAGCTCGGGCCCAACGCGTTCGCGGCGCTCGACGCCCTGGGCGTGGGCCGCAAGGCGCGCGAGCGAGCCGTCTTCACCGATCACATCATCATGATGGATGCCGTGGACGCCAAGGAGGTCGTGCGCATCGACACCGGCGAGGCGTTCCGCGCGCGGTTTGGCGGCCCTTACGCGGTCATCCATCGTGCCGACATTCATCTGTCGATCCTGGAGGCCGTGCAGCAGGACCCGCTGATCCAGTTCCGCACGTCCACGCAGATCGCCAGCATGTCGCAGGACGAACACGGCGTGGAGGTGGTGGACACGCAGGGCAACCGCTACCGCGCCGACGCCGTGGTGGGCGCGGACGGCGTGAAGTCCGTGATCCGCGAGCGCATGGTGGGTGACCCGGCGCGCGTAACGGGCCACGTCGTCTATCGCGCCGTGGTCGAACAGGACAACATGCCGCGAGAGCTGCGCATCAACGCGCCCGTGCTGTGGGCCGGTCCACACTGCCATCTGGTGCACTACCCCTTGCGCGGCGGCCAGCAATACAACCTGGTCGTCACCTTCCATAGCCGCGAGAAAGAGGAATGGGGCGTGCGCGAAGGCAGCAAGGACGAGGTGCTGTCCTACTTCCAGGGCATCCATCCGACACCGCACCAGATGCTGGACCGGCCGACCTCGTGGAAACGCTGGGCCACCGCCGATCGCGAACCCGTGGAGCAGTGGGGCCAGGGACGCGTCACGATCCTGGGCGACGCCGCCCACCCCATGACGCAATACATGGCCCAGGGCGCCTGCATGGCGCTGGAAGACGCCGTGACGCTGGGCGAGGCGATCCGGCAGTGCGATCACGACCTGCCGGCCGCCTTCCGGCTGTACGAATCGGTGCGCATTCCGCGCAGCGCGCGCGTGGTGTGGTCAACGCGAGAGATGGGCAGGCTCTACCACGCGCGCGGCGTGGAGCGCACCGTGCGCAACATGCTGTGGACGGGGCGCAGCCAGTCCCAGTTCTACGACGCGTTGCAGTGGCTGTACGGGTGGAAAGTGGAGAACTGCCTGGCGGCCAAGCCGCCGCAATAACAACCGATAGCCAAACAGCAGGACAGGAAACAGCAGGGCAAGCGGTATCAACACAGCGCAGCACAACAAGCACGAGTGCAAGAAAAGCACCAGAGGAGACAACGATGCACAAAAGCACCATCCGCGGCGCCGCCGCCGTCATGCTGTCATTGGCCTCGTACGCGGCCAGCGCGCAGCCCAAACCGGTGGACATCGGTTTCATCGGCACCCTGTCCACGCCTGCCGGCTACATCGGCGAGGACGAGCGCGACGCCTTCATGCTGGCCGTCAAGGAAGGCGGCGGCAAGCTGGGCGGCGTGCCGGTCAACGTGCGCGTGGAAGATGACGCGCTCAAGCCCGCCAACGCCAAGCAGATCGCCGACAAGATGGTGCAGGGCGGCGTGCGCCTTTTCACCGGCATCAACTTCTCGAACGTGATGGCCGCCGTTGGCCCCACCGTGCTGAACGCGGGCGCCTTCTACGTCAGCCTGAACGCCGGCCCCTCCAACTACGCCGGCAAGGCCTGCAATCCCAACTACTTCGCCGTGGCGTTCCAGAACGACTCGTACGCCGACACCGCCGGCATGGCCGCCAACGAACTGGGCGCCAAGCGCGTCGTCATCATGGCCCCGAACTACCAGGCCGGGCGCGACGCCATTGCCGGATTCAAGCGCACCTACAAAGGCGAGATCGCCGACGAGATCTACACCAAGCTCGAACAGGCCGACTTCTCGGTGGAACTGGCGCGCATCCGCTCGCTCAACCCCGATGCCATCTTTCAGTTTCATCCGGGCGGCGCGGGCATCAACCTGACCAAGCAATTCGCCAATTCCGGGTTGGCCGACAAGATCAAGATGATCACGCCCATCTACTCGATGGATGACCGCATGCTGGCAGCCACCGGCACCGCCGGCAAGGGCTTTTACCTGAGCTCGCTGTGGAGCGCCGACCTGGACAATCCGCAGAGCAAGCACTTCGTCGACGCTTTCACCAAGGCCTACAACCGCCCGCCCACCGCGTACGCGGCCCAGGCCTACGACACCGCCAACCTGATCGGCTCCGCATTGAAAGCCGTGAATGGCGACATCACCGGCAAGCCCGACGACTTTCGCAACGCCCTGCGTCGCGCCGACTTTCCCAGCGTGCGGGGCAAGTTCAAGTTCGGCTCGAACCAGCACCCCATCCAGGACTGGTATCTGCTGCACATCGAAGCGGGTCCCGACGGCAAGCTCGTCTATAAAAACCTGAAGGTGCTGGCGCGCGACCACACCGACGTGCACGCGGCCGACTGCAAGATGCAATGACGCGGCACAGGCTGCGCGGCGCCGGGCTCGCCGGCGCCGCGCAGCCTCACTACACAGACGCTCCCAAGAAGGAGTCGCAATGCTGATGTTCCTGGAGCAGGTCCTGAACGGCCTGCAATACAGCGCCTTGCTGTTTCTGTTGTCGGCGGGATTGACGCTGGTGTTCGGCATCATGAACGTCATCAACCTGACGCACGGCTCTTTCTACATGGTGGGCGCGTTCTGCGCCGCCAGCGCGGCGGCGTCCACCGGGTCGTTCGCAGCTTCCCTGCTGGCCGCGCTGGCGGGCGCGGCGCTGTACGGCCTGGTGATCGAGCTGCTGGTCATCCGTCATCTGTACCGGCGCGATCACCTGGATCAGGTGCTGGCCACGCTGGGGCTGACGCTCTTCACCAATGAACTGGTCACCGTGCTGTTTGGCCGCAGCCCGCCGTTCATGGACATCCCTCCCTTCTTGTCCGGGTCCATCGCGCTCCTGCCCGGCCTGAACTATCCCATCATGCGGCTGGCCTTCATTGGCGCCGGCGCGCTCGTCGCGCTGGGGTTGTGGCTGCTGATCTCGCGCACGCGGGTCGGCATGCTGGTGCGCGCGGGCGCCGACGACGGCGAAATGGTCGATGCGCTGGGCGTGAACATCCAGCGTCTGTTCACCCTGATCTTCACGCTGGGCGCGTTGCTCTGCGGCTTTGCCGGTGTCATGGCCGCGCCCCTGCTGGCCGTGGAGATCGGCATGGGCGAACGCATCCTCATCACCACCTTCGTCGTCATCGTGGTGGGCGGCGTGGGCTCCGTGCGCGGCGCGCTGGTGGGCTCGCTGATGATCGGCATGACCGACGCGCTGGGGCGCGCCTACATCCCCTTCTGGATGTCGCGCCTGCTGCCGCCTGAATTGTCGGACTCGGCCAGTTCCAGTCTCGTGTCCGCCAGCATCTACATCCTGATGGCCATCGTGCTGCTGTTCAAGCCGCGCGGACTGGTGCCGGCCCAGCGCTAGGAACGATATTCATGACCAGATCAATTCCACCGTCTGCCGCGATTGCCCCGGTGTCTGACACCCAGCACGCAAACGCCGCACGGCACGACCGTGCATCGGGGGTGTCAGACACCTGCTCCACAGGCAGGCCGCGCATCAACCGCAGCGTCATCGTCAACACCATCGGGCTGCTGCTCTTCGTGCTGGTGCCGGCCATCGCGTCGGCCACCGGCGAGAGCTTTCTCGTCAACCTCATGACGCGCTTTCTCATCTACGCCATCGCCGCCGTCAGCCTGGACCTCATCCTGGGCTACGGCGCCATGGTCAGCTTCGGCCATGCCGCGTTCTTTGGCCTGGGCGGCTACGTCATCGGCATCGCCGCCTTCCACGTGAACCAGGGCGAGACGCTGTTCGGCTGGAGCGGCAGTAACGCCGCGCTGGTCATGTGGCCCCTGGCCGTCGCCGTCGCAGGCCTTCTGGGCCTGGTGGTCGGCTTTCTGTCGCTGCGCACCTCGGGGGTGCAGTTCATCATGATCACGCTGGCGTTCGGACAGATGCTGTACTTCATCCTCGTCGGGCTCATGATCTACGGCGGTGACGACGGCCTGTCGATCGACGCGCGCAACACGCTGCCCGGCCTGAACCTGAACGATCCGTCCACCTTCTACTACGTCTGCCTGGCGCTCATGACCGCGTGGATCATCGTGTGCCGGCGCATCGTCAACTCGCCCTTCGGCATGGCCCTGCAGAGCATCAAGCAGAACCCGCGCCGCAGCATCGGGCTGGGTCTCGCCCCGCTGCGCTACCGCCTCACTGCATTCGTGCTGTCGGCAGCCGGCACCGGACTGGCGGGCGCGCTGTGGGCCAACTACGCGCTTTTCGTCAGCCCCGACATGTCGGCCTGGCAGAAGTCGGGCGAACTCATGGCCATGGTCATCCTGGGCGGCATGGGCTCCATCTTCGGTCCCGTGCTCGGCGTGGCCGTTTACCTGGGCCTGGAACAGGTCGCCACCGGTTGGACCGAGCACTGGATGCTGATCCTGGGGCCCGTGCTGGTCCTGGTCGTGCTCTTTGGCAAGCGTGGCGTATACGGCTGGCTGGCGGGAGGCAAGCAATGACGTCGCAACCCAAACTGGAAATCCGCGGCCTGCAGAAATCCTTTGGCGCCGTGCACGCCACGCAGGACGTCAACCTGGCCGTGCGGCCCGGTGAACTGCACGCCCTCATCGGTCCCAACGGCGCGGGCAAGACCACCCTGCTGTCACAGATCAGCGGCGAGATCCTGCCCGACGCCGGCAGTATCTGGCTCGACGGCGGCGACATCACGCGCATGCCCGCCCACAAGCGCCCAGCCGCCGGACTGGCCCGTTCCTTTCAGATCAGCCAGCTCTATCCCGACTTCACCGCCGAAGACAACGTCGCCATGGCCGTGCAGGCGCATAGCCCCGGCGGCTTCAACCTCTGGCGCAACGCCCGGCGCATGGCGCGGCTGCGCGAGCCCGCGCGCGACGCCCTCGAACGCGTTGGCCTGGGCGACCGCGCCGGCGTGCGCGTCTCGGCGCTGGCACACGGCGAAAAGCGCCAGCTTGAACTGGCCATGGCGCTGTCGCTTGACGCGTCCGTCCTGCTGCTGGACGAGCCCATGGCCGGCATGGGCGCCGAGGAATCGCAGCGCATGACCGCCCTGCTCCAGACCCTGAAGGGCCGCTACGCCATCTTGCTGGTCGAACACGACATGGACGCCGTCTTCGCGCTGGCAGATCGCGTCACCGTGCTGGTCTACGGCAAGACGATCTTCACCGGCACGCCCGACGAGGTGCGCCGCCATCCCGACGTGCGCGCCGCCTACCTGGGCGAGGAAAACTGATGCTGCAAGTCAAACAACTGCAAGGCGGCTACGGTGCCAGCAAAGTGCTTTTCGGCGTCGACCTGGACATCGCGCCGCGCCAGGTCGTCTCCCTGATCGGCCGCAACGGCATGGGCAAGAGCACCACCGTCAAAACCCTCATGGGCATGCTGCCCGCACAGGGCGGCAGCATCCTGCTCGACGGCAAACCCATCAACGGCATGGCCCCGCACCGCATCGCCCAATTGGGCATCGGCCTTGTCCCCGAAGGCCGCCGCGTCTTCGGATCACTATCGGTCGAAGAAAACCTCATCGCCACCGCCCGCAACACCCGCGCCGGTTGGCACGTCGGCCGCGTCTTCGACCTCTTTCCGCGCCTGAAAGAGCGCCGCACCCAATCGGCCCGCACGCTCTCGGGCGGCGAACAACAGATGCTCGCCGTCGGCCGCGCCCTCCTCATCAACCCGCGCCTGCTCATCCTGGACGAAGCCACCGAAGGCCTCGCGCCGCTCATCCGCCAGGAAATCTGGAACTGCCTGCGCCGCTTGAAGGAAGAAGGCCAGACCATTCTGGTGATCGACAAGAACCTCAAGGAAATGGCCACCCTGGTCGACCGCCACCACGTCCTGGAAAAGGGCCGCGTCGTCTGGCAAGGCAGCCCCGCCGAACTGGCCGCGCAACCCGAACTGGCGCACCGCTACCTCGGCGTGTAGCGCCCACCGCTAATCCTGCGACTCGCAAAAGCTCAACCGGTTGCTAAACGGATCGATCACCGCCAACACGCGCCCCCACGGCATTTCTTCCACGCAAGGCCGCATGTAGGCGTACTGCTTCGCGCTGACCTCAGCGTGAAACGCATCCACGCCCTGCATCCGCACAAACACCGCCGACCCCGGCGTCGCATCGCCATGATGCTCCGACAGGTGCAGCACCAGATCGTCCCGATGCACCTGCGCATACAGCGGAAAGCCCGCTTCGAAGCGATGCTCCCAATCCCAGGTGAACCCCAGAAAATCCAGATAGAAATCGCGCGCCTTTTCAACGGAGAAAATGCGCAGAATCGGAATCGCGGCTTGCAGGTGCAGGGCGGGTCCTTGGTAGGATGCGAAAAAACCAGCATAGAACAGAAGCCCATTCATGCCCATTGCCACCCAAGACTCCTGGAAACACCTGTCCGCGCCCGCTCAACGTGAACCGCTGCATTTTCAGGGGCGTTATACCGCCGACGAGTACGCCCGCTTGCAGCACGGCGTGATTCCGCAGAAGATGGAAGACAAATGGTTCATCTACCTGCATGACGGCTGGCTGCGTTTGCATCGCAGCTGGACCGGAAACTGGATCTACGCGCTGCGGCTGGAGCAGGACGGCGATGCGTGGACGGTGACTGATTCGTGGGCGAACCGTGATCCGGAGCAATACCGGTTGACCGATGCGGAATATGACCGGGCTTCGCTGCAAAGGATGTTGCAGTGGCTGATCAAGGGACCGGCGGTTTGAGGTAGGCGCATGGGCGTTTCGCGCCGTGCATGGGTTTGCGCTTCGATGGGTGTCAGACACGCGGGTCGCCTATGCCCTGGCTCGGAGCGGCGTCTCTGAGGGTGTCAGACACCTGGCGCAACAGCGCGCAGCGTCATCGCCCCGACGCAAGACACTGCGTATGCCCCGCCAGGCCGCCCGCGCGGCCGAGGCGGGGCGGGCACCGCAAGACGCTTCAAACCCAGTCGACGCCGGCAAGAACCTCAAGAACCCCACCCGCCCCAGCGCCCGCCAAGCTGAATTCACCCGAGCCCGGTGTGGCGGCGGCCTGTGGTGCGCGGGGCGTGTAGATGCGCCCGAGGGAATCTGAAGGGAAGGCCGAAGGCCTGGACGAAGATGACGAAGGGGCAGTCCGGAGCGAAGGCTCCGGACCGCAATCGTAGCCCCGCGCGCCACAGGCCGGCGACGCGCCGGGCGTCACTAGAAAGCAAAGCTCCCGACCGGAAAGCATCCAGGTGTCACCAGAAAGCAAAGCCCCCGACCGGAAAGCATCCACGCACCATCAGAAAACAAAACGCCCGCCAGGAAAGCATCCCGGCGGGCCGCAAAACTGCATCGCAACAGGCATCCCGTAAAAAAGATGCCCGTTGCCAGCGCCATCAATTCAAGCTAGCACCCGAGATCTTCACGATCTCCTGATACTTCGCCTTCTCGGCCTTCACAAAATCAGCAAACGCTTCAGGCGTCATCGGGCCCGCTTCGGAGCCCATCGTCAGCAGACGCTGCTTCACATCCGCCTGCCCCATCGCCTCGGCATAGGCCTTGTTCAGCTTCGCCACCACCGGCGCCGGCGTGCCGCCCGTCGTGAACACGCCGAACCACGTGCCCAGGTCAAAACCCTTCACGCCCGATTCCTCGACGGTCGGCACATCAGCCAGCAACGACGAGCGCTTGGCCGTCGTCACGGCCAGCGCCTTCACCTTGCCGTCCTTGATCAGCGGCGCCGACGCCGCCAGATTGTCGAACATGAAGTCCGACTGGCCCGACAGCAGCGCCAACTGCGCCGGCGCCGCGCCCTGGTAGGGGATGTGCTCCACATTGATGCCGGCCCGCGCTTTGAGCAGCTCGCCCGACAGGTGGCCCGCGCTGCCATTGCCGCCCGAACCGTAATTCAGCTTGCCCGGATTCTTCTTCGCATATTCGATCAAGTCCGCCAGCGTCTCGATCTTGTTCTTCTGCGCGAACTCCAGATTCATCACCAGCACGTTCGGCACCGCCGCCACGATCGTCACCGGCGCAAAATCCTTCACCGGGTCGTACGGCAGGTTGGCGAACAGCCACGGATTGATCGCGTGCGTCGCCACCGCGCCCATCACCAGCGTGTAGCCGTCAGGCTGCGCCTTGGCCACCAGGTCCGCGCCGATATTGCCGCCCGCACCCGAACGGTTTTCCACGATCACCGGCTGACCCAGCGAACCGCGCACCTTCTCGGCCAGCATGCGCGCCATCGTATCCAGCGGGCCGCCGGGCGGGTAAGGCACCACGAAGCGGATCGGCTTGGTCGGGAAGTCAGCGGCCTGCGCCAGCGCCGGGGCGCCGAAAGGCAGGGTGGCGGCCAGCGCCACGGCGCCTTGCAACAGGGCGCGGCGCACGGCGCTGCGGGGGGTATTCGTCATGGTGTGTTCTCCTCACTCCGTAATCAATGGCGGTCAGTAGCATACCCCACGCACGTGGCTGCCGTAACAAAGGGATACCTGGAATATCCCCCCGACTTCCCGGGTTTGCCGAACGCCACCCAAAGAAAAACCGCCCGAAGGCGGTTTGGCGGATCAGCGCGCGATCAGTGCAGGATCTGGCTCAGGAAGAGCTTGGTCCGTTCGTTCTGCGGGTTGTCGAAGAACTCGTCCGGGGTGTTCTGTTCGATGATCTCGCCGCGGTCCATGAAGATCACGCGGTTCGCGACCTTGCGCGCAAAACCCATTTCGTGCGTCACGCAGATCATCGTCATGCCGCTTTCCTGGGCCAGGCTCACCATCACGTCCAGCACTTCCTTCACCATTTCCGGATCCAGCGCCGACGTCGGCTCATCGAACAGCATGATCTTGGGGTTCATGCACAGCGACCGCGCGATCGCCACGCGCTGCTGCTGGCCGCCCGACAGCTGGCCCGGAAACTTCTTGGCCTGCTCCGGAATGCGCACGCGCTCCAGGTACTTCATTGCGGTGGCTTCCGCTTCCGCGCGCGGCTTCTTGAGCACCCACATGGGTCCCAGCGTCAGGTTTTCCAGCACCGTCAGATGCGGGAAAAGATTGAAATGCTGGAACACCATGCCCACGTCCTTGCGGATCGTCTCGATGTGCTTCAGGTCATTGGTGAGCTCCGTGCCGTCCACGATGATGTGGCCCTTCTGGTGCTCTTCAAGGCGGTTGATGCAGCGGATCATCGTGGACTTGCCCGAACCCGAAGGTCCGCACACCACGATGCGCTCGCCTGGCGCCACGTCCAGGTTGATGTTGCGCAACACGTGGAACTGGCCGTACCACTTGTTCACGTCCTGCAAACGAATAATGGCATCCGACATGCCTGTACTCCCGTAAGTATCGCGGTGCGCGCCCGCCTGGCGGCGGACGCGCGGCAAATTGCTAGCGTGCGTGACCCGTGGCCAGGCGTTTTTCCAGCGCCTGGCTGTATTTGGACATGGAGAAGCAGAAGACGAAGTAGATCAGCGAAATGAACAGGTACGCTTCCACCCCGAATCCGCGCCATGCCGCATCGGACAAGGCTGCCTTGGCCGCCAGCGTCAGGTCGAAAATGCCGATGATCACCACCAGCGACGTGTCCTTGAACAGCGCGATGAAGATGCTGACCAGCGGCGGAATCACGATCTTGAGCGCCTGCGGCAGGATGATCTTGCGCATCTGCTGCCAGTAGTTCAGGCCCAGCGAATCCGCGCCCTCGTACTGTCCCTTCGGAATCGCCTGCAAACCGCCCCGCACCGTTTCCGCGATGTAGGCCGCGGCGAACATGATGATGGCGATCTGCGCGCGCAGCAGCTTGTCGATCGAAAAGCCTTCCGGCAGGAACAGCGGCAGCATTACCGACGACATGAACAGCAGGCTGATGAGCGGCACGCCGCGGATCAGCTCGATGTACACGACGCACAGCGCCTTGATCGCCGGCATCTTCGAGCGCCGGCCCAAGGCCAGCAGCACGCCGATCGGAAACGCGAAGGCGATGCCGAACGTGGACAGGATGAGCGTCAGCGGCAGGCCGCCCCAGCGCGCGTTTTCCACGTAGGTCAGGCCGAACACGCCGCCCCACATCAGCAGCGCCACGGCGGTCAGGCCCACGGTCCAGATGACGGCAAGCTTCCAGTTCCAGAAACGGCGGATGCCGCTGCAGACGATCACGCCCACCAGGATGACGGTGGCGATCAGCGGCCGCCATTGTTCATCGTAGGGATAGGTGCCGAACAGGATCAGCCGGTGCTTTTCAATGATGAACGCCCAGCAGGCGCCGCCCGAGGCACGGCACTCCTGTGCGTTGGACGCGGTGAAGTTGGCCTTGATGAAGGCCCATTCCACCAGCGCCGGAACCGCCATCAGCAGGAACCACGCGAGCAGCACCGTGATGAGGATGTTCAGCGGCGACGAGAACAGACGCGTCCTGAGCCACGCCCAGGCTCCGGTCTGGTTGCTGGGCGGCGGCAGGGCTTCGCTGGGGGTATGCGTAGTGCTGCTCATATCAACGCTCCACCAGCGCGATGCGCTTGTTGTACCAGTTCATGAAGATCGAGATCGACAGGCTGACCGTGAGGTACGCGCCCATGATGATGAGAATGCCCTCGATGGCCTGGCCTGTCTGGTTCAGTGTCGTGTTCACGACCGACACGATGTCGGGGTACCCGATGGCCACGGCCAGCGAGCTGTTCTTCGTCAGGTTCAGGTACTGGCTGGTCATCGGGGGGATGATGACGCGCAGCGCCTGCGGCAGGATCACCAGGCGCAGCACCTTCGAGCGCGGCAGGCCCAGCGAGCCCGCGGCTTCCCATTGGCCGTTGCTGACCGCCTGGATGCCCGAGCGCACCACTTCGGCAATGAACGCCGACGTGTAGATCACCAGACCTGCCAGCAGCGCGGCGAATTCCGGCGACAGCGTCAGGCCACCCGAGAAGTTAAAGCCCTTGAGCTCAGGCATGTCCAGCGTCAGCGACGCGCCGCTGACCAGCCAGCCGATGAACGGCAGCCCGATCAAGAGGCCAATGGCCCAGCGCCCGAGCGGGAACATGTGGCCGGTGGCCTCATGGCGCTTCTTGCCATAGTGGCCCAGGATGATGATCGCGACGATCGCCAGTCCCAGCCCGGCCAGCATCCAGTCGAGCGAGTTGCCTTCCAGCGCCGGCACTTTCAGGCCGCGGTTGGAAATGAACACGCCCGGCAGCGGATTGTGCGCCTGGCGCGGACCCGGCATGTTCTCGGTGATCAGCGCATACCAGAAGAAGAGCTGCAGCAGCAGCGGCACGTTGCGCATCACCTCGACATACACAGAGGTGATCTTGGCCACGAGCCAGTTCTTGGACAGGCGGCCGATGCCGATGAGCGTGCCCAGGATGGTCGCCAGCACGATGCCAAGGACGGCGACGCGCAGCGTGTTGAGCAGGCCGATCACGATGGCTCGGCCGTATGTGTCAGAGGGGGAATAGGCGATGGCGGTTTCGCCGATGGCAAAGCCCGCCTCGCGGTTCAGGAAGCCGAAGCCCGTGGCGATGTTGCGCACGGACAGGTTGTGGAGCGTGTTTGAAACCAGGAACCACACGGCCCAGGCTACCGCGGTCAGCGCAATTACCTGGTAGACCACGGAGCGTACGCCGGGATCGTTCCAGTTCAGACGCCGTGGGGGTGCCGAAATCGGGGCGTTTTTGTTGGGAGTCATCATGATGAATCTACAGAAGTCGGACACCGGGTGGCAGGCCCGGAAAGCCGCGCCACCCACTTCTGCCGCCCGCCCGAAGGCGGGTTAGGGCCTGTCCAGAATACACGTCCTGTGCAGACAGGCCCTAGGCATGACGGAGAGCCGTGCTCCGCCATGCCAGGCAGCCGCGCGTCAGCGCACCGGCCAGCCGTACATCAAGCCACCTTGCTTGTACGAAGCGTTCAAGCCGCGCTCCAGCTTCATCGCGCTGTTCTTGCCCAGCGTGGCTTCGAAGCTTTCGCCGTAGTTACCCACGTTCTTGATGATGTTGTAGGCCCACTTGTCGTCCACGCCCAGGTTCTTGCCCATGCCCGGGGTCACGCCCAGGATGCGCTGGATGTTGGGGTTGGGGCTCTTGAGCATTTCGTCGACGTTGGCCTTGGTGATGCCGTATTCCTCGGCTTCCAGCATGGCGTTCAGCGACCAGCGCACGATGTTGAACCACTGCTCGTCGCCCTGGCGCACCATGGGACCCAGCGGTTCCTTCGAGAAGTCTTCCGGCAGGATGACGAACTTGTCCGGATTCTCGAGCGTCGTGCGGGTCGAGGCGAGCTGCGACTTGTCGGTCGTGAACGCGTCGCAACGGCCGGCCGAGAAGGCGCGGATGATTTCGTCGTACTTGTCGATCACGACCGGCTTGAATTCGATCTTCTGGCTGCGGAACCAGTCGGCGAGGTTCAGTTCGGTGGTGGTGCCCGGCTGCACGCAGATGGTGGCGCCGTTCAGTTCCTTGGCGCTCTTGACGTTCAGGTCCTTGGAGACCATGACGCCCTGGCTGTCGTAGTAGTTCACGCCCACGCCGATCAGGCCCAGCGTCGTGTCACGGGTCAGCGTGACGGTGGTGTTGCGGGTCAGCACGTCGACTTCGCCGGACTGCAGCGCGGTGAAGCGTTGCTGGGTGTTCAAGGGCGTGAACTTGACCTTGGTCGCGTCGCCGAACATGGTCGAGGCGATGGCGCGGCACATGTCCACGTCGATACCCTTGTATTCGCCCTTGCTGTCGGCGATGGAGAACCCCGGAATGCCCGTCGAAACCCCACACTGGACAAACCCTTTCTTCTTGACGTTATCGAAGGTTGCGCCCGCATTGGCAGCCGAGGATGCAGCGAACAGGGCAGCGCCAATGGCAGCGAGTTTCAGTACTTTCATCGTGATCTCCGTGTGGGATGAAGCGAATCCAAAGCAAAGGCCGGGTTGGGCCCACGCATGGGGCGGATGGTAGCGTCCGAAAAGCACGCGGCGCATCCGGGAATTCCCTTGAAATATAGGGACACTGGATGAAATGAAACGCTGTTTTTGACTAAAAACAGGGACGCGCTTTCAGATTTGCGAACCTGTGTTTCAGCCGGCCGAATGATGCGCACATGTTCTGACCGCGCCAAGAGATGTAGGCCACCTTACTGTCCCCGAGTTACTATGGCGGCTTCATCTGACAGCCGCCATGATCGAATTCCAGCACGTATTCAAATCGTATGGTCGCGGCCGCAATATTCTGGCCGACATCAACTTCCGCGTGAGCGCGGGAGAGTTCGTTTTCGTATCGGGGCCATCCGGCGCCGGCAAGTCCACGCTGCTCAAGCTGATCGGCGGTCTTGAGCCCGCCAGCCGGGGGTCCATCCAGGTGAACGGGCAGCGGCTGGACAAGCTGCCGGCCCGCGCCCGGCCCTACCTGCGCCGCGCGGTCGGCGTCATCCTGCAGGACACGCACCTGCTGTTCGATCGAAGCGCGTTCGAAAACGTGATGCTGCCGCTGGCGGTCCAGGGTCACCCCTGGGATTCCGCCGCGTCGCGCGCGCGCGCCGCCCTGGACAAGGTCGGCCTGTCGGGCAAGGAAGACCTCAACCCCATCGAGCTTTCGGGCGGCGAACAGCAGCGCCTGGCCATCGCCCGGGCCATCGTCAACCGGCCCGCCATCCTGATTGCGGACGAACCCACCGCCAACCTCGACCACGACAACGCGCAACGCATCATGAACGTGTTCCGCGACTTCAACCGCGTCGGCGTCACCACGCTGATCGCCTCGCACGACCAGGAACTCATGGCGCGCTACGCCACCCGCACCCTGCGGATCGAGCCGGGCAAGTTTGCCGACTCCCACGGCCCCGCCACCCCCACGGACGGCATGGCCGCACAGGCTGCGCCGGCACGCGCCGCCCGCACCGAGCCAGGCCTTGGTCATCCGGGAGAGTCCGCATGAACGCCTGGCTGCGGCAACATCGCTACGCGCTGCTGGTCACGCTGCGCCGGCTGATCAAACAACCCTTCTCCTCGCTCGCCAACCTGCTGGTCATGGCGCTGGCGCTGGCGCTGCCGCTCTTGGGCAGCGCCATCCTGGTGTCGGTGCAACCCGTGGCGCGAGAGATGTCCGTCACGCCGGAGGTCACCGTCTTCATGCGTGTGGACGCGCCGGCGGGCGCCGCCGCGGACGTGGCCAAGCGCATCAAGGACGATTACCCGCAGGACGTGCGCGCCGTGCGCGTGGTGGGCCGCGAAAGCGCCTTGGCCGACCTGCGCGCCAACCCCGCCTGGCAGGAGGCGCTGGCCGTGCTGCCCGGCAATCCGCTGCCCGATGCGGTCGTGGTCACGCTGGCCGATGGCGACAACCTGGCCGGACGCGCCGATACGCTGGCCTCGGCCTGGAAGCAATGGAACCACGTGGACCTCGTCCAGCTGGACAGCGCCTGGGTCCAGCGGCTGGAAGCCATCCTGCGCTTCGCGCGGATCGGCCTGGGATTCCTGGCCGCGTGCGTGGCGGTCGTCGTGCTGGCCACGGTCTTTAACACCGTGCGCATGCAGGCGCTGTCGCAACGCGAGGAAATCGGCGTGGCGCGGCTGGTCGGCGCCACCGAATCGTTCGTGCGCCGGCCGTTCCTTTACTTGGGCGCGCTGTCCGGCGCCCTGGCTTCCTTGCTGGCCATCGGGGTCGCGGCGGTCGCGCTGTCGCCCCTGAACGAGGCCCTGCTGGGACTGGCGCGTAGCTACGGGGCGGAGTTCGCCCTGCACCTGCCGGGCGCCCCCGTCCTGATCGGCGCGGTCGTCGCCTCCGCCGCGCTCGGCGCGCTGTCTGCCCGCTGGTCGGTCACGCGCAGCACCCGGTTCTGACCCCGCCGCGAGGGGGGCCCGCCCCCTCAGGTACTGCCGTCCGCGCCCGGCCCGCCGTCTGTGTCTTATCTGCCGGCGGGTCTAAAGGTCCGTTTGAAGCCCCTTCCTCCCCGTGATCCGGGGAAAGACCCCCAAATGCCCTGTGTACGATGACTGCCTGCCATCCGTGCGGGCCGTTTTGCGTGCGGGGGACAGGTACGAGTTCCAATAAACGACGCTTTGGTCGTATTTACACAGTTTTCTTCCAAGCGCTGCCGGGATATGCAAGAATAAAGCGACATTTTTGTACATTTTTTGTCACAATTACCGCTTCCGCTCGCATTTCAGTGTCTCAATCGCCGTTTTTGCCCAGATATCCGTCCCATGGCCGCTCTTGAAGCCCGCGCAACACGTCATTACTACGACAGCGCGTTCCAATCTCAGGCAGTGAAAGTGCTCCCCAACGAGTACTACGTCACCAACGAGAACATGATGATCTCGACCGTGCTGGGGTCCTGTGTGGCGGCGTGCATCCACGATCCGGTGACGGGCGTGGGCGGCATGAACCACTTCATGCTGCCCGAGGGCGACATGCAGTCCCCCGCATCGGCCACCATGCGCTATGGCGCCTTTGCGATGGAAGTGCTGATCAACGAGCTGCTCAAGGCCGGCGCCTCGCGCGACCGCCTGGAAGCCAAGGTGTTCGGCGGCGGCGCGGTGCTGGCGGCCATGCAGCAGATGAACATCGGCGAGCGCAACGGCCAATTCGTCCTGAACTATCTGAAGACCGAAGGCATCCCCGTCAAGGCGCAGGACCTGGGCGACGTGCACGCGCGCCGCATCAATTATTTCCCGCGCGACGGCCGGGTGATGGTGCGCAAGATGGCGCCGCACCACCAGCGCGCCGAAGAGATCATCGCCAAGCGCGAACAGGAAGCCGCGCAAAGCGCGGCGGCCAAGACCGCCACGCCGCAACGGGTCGAGCGCTTTACGCGGCCGGGCGTCGAACGTTTCGACCGTCCAGGCGTGGAACGGCTGGATCGTCCCGGCGTCGACCGGCTGAACCGCCCCGGCGTCGAGCGTTTCGACCGTCCTGCCGCCCGCCCCGGCGTGGAACGCTTTGACCGCCCTGCCCGGCCTGGCGTCGAGCGCTTTGACCGGCCCGCGCCGGCCGACGCCGCCCCCGCGCAAGCGGCCCGCCCCAGCGCGGCGCGTCCCGGCGTGGAGCGCTTCGATACCGGACTGACCCGGCGTCCCAAGCCGTAACCCGGCCGGCCCGCCGCGCAGGGCGGCAGAGTGCAATAGCGGGTGGGCGTCCTACAATCTGCGCATGTCCACCCTCCGCCTCTTCTACGCGCTATGGCCGTCCCCTTCGCTGGCGGCGTCACTTGCCGGTTGGGCGGAGCAGGCCAGGCTGACATGCGGCGGTCGCGCCATGCGCACCGAGACGCTGCATCTGACGCTGGCATTCCTGGGGCCGGTCGACAGCGCCCTGGCCGATGAACTGGCCGCCGCCACGCCCGGCCGCGGGCTCGCGCCGGGCGACGTGCCGCTGGAACGCTATGGGGTGTTCAGCCGCCAGCGCATCCTGTGGGCGGGCCCGTCCGAAACGCCATTCGGCCTGCAGCAAGCCCACGACGATCTCTGGCAGTGGCTGTCCGGCTACGGGCTCACCCCGCCCACCCAGCCTTTCCGCCCGCACGTCACGCTGCTGCGCAACATCACGCAGGCCGAGCCGCCCGACGACGCGCCCGCGCCGCTGGACTGGCATTACGACCGCATGGTGCTGGTCGCGTCCGAGTCGCTGACCGGCGGCAGCCGCTACCGCATCGTGGCGCAATCCCGGCCGCTCGGCGGCTAGGGCACAATCGTACGGTTGCCAATTCCTGGGACCCCCATGATCATCCTGCTGGATCAAGACGGCGTGCTGGCCGATTTTGAACACGCCTTCATTGACGCCTGGCGCGCGCGCCACCCTGACGTCGCGCCCGTGGCGTTCGAGAACCGCAAGTCCTTCTACATCCGCGAGGATTACGCCCCCGAACTACGCGGGATGGCCGAGGCCATCTACACAGCGCCGGGTTTCATCCGCAACCTGCCGCCGGTCCCGGGCGCGCTCGCGGCCTTCAAGGAGTTGCTGGCGCTGGGCATGGACGTGCGGATCTGCTCGTCGCCGCTGTCCCAGTTTGAAAACTGCGTCGCCGAGAAATACCTGTGGGTGGAAAAGAACCTGGGCCGCGAGGCCACCAACCGGCTGATCCTGACCAAGGACAAGACGCTGGTGCAGGGCCATCTGCTGATCGACGACAAGCCGCATATCGAAGGCGCCGCGCGGCCGCGCTGGAAGCACATTCTGTTCGATGCGCCCTATAACCGCGAGGTGACGGACCGCCCGCGCATCAACTGGCAGAACTGGCGTAACGTGCTGGCCGGCGAGCTCTATACGGCAGACGCCTGACTCCGGCTGAATCCTGTTCAGGCGTCATCGTTTGGGACTATCCTGTGGAGTCGTACGCCCCACCCGGGAGGAGCCCGCGCCATGAATCTGTACCGCCTGCTCAAGCAGCGAGAAGCCGACCACAAGCCTCTGCGAGTCGCATTGTTGGGCGCCGGAAAATTCGGCGCCATGTTCATGAGCCAGGCCCCGCGCACGCCGGGCATCCGCCTGGTGGCGGTGGCGGACCTGGTGCCGGATCGGGCCCGCGCCGCGCTGACCCGTGTCGGCTGGCCGGCAGGCGCGCTCAACGCCAGCAGCATCAATGACGCCTACAAGAACGGCAAGGTCTATTTCTGCGACGACGCGCGCACCGTCATCGCCAGCCCCGACGTCGACATCGTCATCGACGCGACCGGCCATGCCTCGGCCGGCATCACCCACGTGCTCACCTGCTGCGAATACGGCAAGCACATCATCATGGTCAACGTGGAGGCCGACGCCCTGGCCGGCCCGCTGCTGGCGCGCCGCGCGCGCGAAGCGGGCATCGTCTATTCGCTGGCCTACGGCGACCAGCCTGCCCTGATCTGCGAAATGGTCGACTGGGCCCGCGCCAGCGGCTTCGAGGTCATGGCCGCGGGCAAGGGCACCAAGTATCTGCCCGAATTCCACACCTCCACCCCCGACACCGTCTGGCCGTACTACGGCTTCACCGCCGAAATGGTGGCGGCGGGCGACTTCAACGCGCAGATGTTCAACAGCTTTCTGGACGGCACCAAGAGCGCCATCGAGATGGCGGCCGTCTCCAATGCCACGGGTCTTTTGCCGTCGCCCTCGGGCCTGCACTTTCCGCCGTGCGGCGTGGATGATCTGGCGCGTGTGCTGCGTCCCCGCGAGGACGGCGGCATGCTGCATCATCGCGGCCAGGTCGAGGTGATCTCGTCGCTGGAACGCGACGGCCGGCCGGTGTTCCGGGATCTGCGCTGGGGCGTGTATGTCACGCTTGCGGCCGACAGCGACTACGTGCGGCGCTGCTTTCAGGAATATGGCCTGGTCACCGATCCCAGCGGCAACTTCACCGCCATGTACAAGCCCTACCACCTAATCGGCCTGGAACTGGGCATCAGCGTGGCCAGCGTGGGCCTGCGGCGCGAGCCCACCGGCGCACCCGCAGGCTGGCACGGCGACGTCGTGGCCACCGCCAAGCGCGACCTGCAGGCCGGCCAGATCCTGGACGGCGAAGGCGGCTACACGGTGTACGGGCGCCTGATGCCTGCCCCCGATTCGGTCGAGGAAGGCTATCTGCCGCTGGGCTTGTCGAACAAGGTCAAGCTGAAGAACCCCGTGCGCCAGTCGCAGGCGATCCGCTGGCGCGACGTGGAGTACGACGAACGCTCGACCGCGGTGCAGTTCCGCCGCGAGATGGAGCAGACTTTCGCGTAGGCGCGGCCCCGCGGTCACACGGGCGCGGGGCGCTCCGCCTGAAACAACCGCAGCCGGTCCGCCGCGTTGCGCAGGTGCTCTTCGGCGGCGCGGCCCGCGGCGTCGGAATCACCGGCTTCAATGGCGGCAAAGATCGCCTGATGCTCGCTCTGCACGGCGGCCATGCGCTCGGCATACCTGCGGGCCGTGTTGTGGCGCGCGCTGCGGATGACGCGGCGCACGTTGGCTTCCAGGTAGTCGTTCAGCGCCACCAGGTGCGGGTTGTGCGTGGCCTGCACGATGGCCTGGTGGAATTGATAGTCTTCCTCGTCGCCCAGCTTGTCGTTGATGAGCGCGTACTCCATGCCCACCAGCGCCTGCCGCATCTTCTTCAGGTCGGGCTCGGTGCGCCGCTGCGCCGCATAGCGCGCGGCCGTGACTTCGATCGACAGCATCAGTTCCAGGATGTGCTCCAGGTCCTGGTTGTCGCCCGGCGTGGGCGCGGCGATGCGAAACGCGTTCTTCTGGAAATTCGGGTCAACGAAGACGCCGCTGCCCTGCTGCGACGTGACCAGCCCTTCGGACTTGAGGCGAGCCAGGGCCTCGCGCACGACCGCGCGGCTGACTGAGTGCATCTCCGTCAGTTGCTTTTCGGTCGGCAGGCGATCGCCGGGGGCCAGCACGCCTTGGCGTATCTGGTCGGCCAGGGCGTCCGCCACCGCCGCCGATAGCGAGCTGCGGGGCGCGGCGCGCGCCGGATCGGGTTCTTGACTTGGCTGCATGTGGATCGTTCGAACGTGAGGGCGGCGCGCGGGCGCGTCGGCCATGGTTATAGGAATGTCTCGCGTGGTGGTCCCGACAGGCTGGTTCGCGGCAGCGCCCTGGAAATTATAGGTTTGCCGGTTTTTTTTCCGGCGCGCCGCGTTCTGGCACTTTACGCGATATAGATCCCGCCATTGACCTGCATGACCTCGCCCGTCACGAAGGCCGCCAGCGGCGAACACAGGAACGCGATGGTCCCGGCGATTTCCTCGGCCGTGCCAAAGCGGCGCAGCGGCGTGCTTTCCAGCAGCTGCGCGCCCTTCTGCCCGATCAGGTCGTGCGTCATGGAGGTGGCGATGATGCCGGGCGCCACCGCGTTCACGCGGATCTGCGGGGCCAGCTCCAGCGCCAGGCTGCGGGTGAAGCTTTGCACCGCGCCCTTGGACGCGGCGTAGGCGGCGTGCGCGTAGCTGCCGCGCTGCGCAGCCAGCGACGTCAGGAGGACGATCGAACCGTCGTGGCGCAGATGGCGTTGGGCGGCGCGGCACACGTAGAACGTGCCGTCCAGGTTCACGCGCATCAGCGTGCGCCAGGACTCGTCGCTGGTGTCCTTGACGAGCTGCTCGGGGTAGATGCCCGCGCAGTGGACCAGATGGTCAAGCCCGCCAAAGTGCCGGGCCGCGGCCTCGAACACCCGTTCGCAGTCGTGCGACACCGACACGTCCAGCGCGTGCATGTAGACGCGCTGCCCGCTGGGATCGAGCTCGGCCGCCACTTCCTGCAACCGCGCGTTGTCGATGTCGGTCAGCACCAGCCGCGCGCCATGCGCGGCCATGAGGCGCGCCGTGGCCAAGCCGATGCCATTGCCCGCGCCGGTGATCGCGGCAACCTGCCCCTCGAACGAAATCATCCTGTCTCCTGAAGCTGTTTTTGGCGGCCCGCGTCGCGTTCGCGGCAGCGGCTCGAATTCAGATTGAACGCCTGAATCGGTTGCTTGACACGAGAAAAACGCTTGCCCTATGATTTATCGGACAACTTAATAAAGTTGCCTGACAACTTGTTCGCCAAAGCGTAAATCAACTGCCGCTTTCAGGCAAGTCAGTCAGAAAAACACGGCGTCACGCCGCATAAACAGGCAGGGGACAACCAGGTGAACTTCACCGGCAGCATGACCGCATCCGCGCCCTCGGCACGTCCGACGGCGCATCCTCAGACGCCCCGGCGGCTTCATGCCCTGCCCGGCCGGCGCCTCGCCCTGGCGCCCCGCGCGTCCACGGCCGGCGTCATTGCCCCGTCTTCGCTCCGCATCGCCTGCCCGCCCTCGCGGCGCGCGGGCGATGCGGCGTTCGCACCTGCCTGACCCACGCAAATCAACACACTCCCGTTCCACGGAGGAGACACGCATGAAATTGGCTTTCACCACCGGTCTGCTGTGCCTGGCCGGACTCGCCGCCACCGCCCACGCCGCACCCGTCAAGATCGGCCTGATCGAAACGCTGTCGGGCCCGCAGGCCTCGACCGGCCTGATGTTCCGCGCCGCCGTCAAATACGAGCTGGACCGCATCAACGCCGCCGGCGGCTGGAATGGCCAGCCGCTGGAGCTGGTGGAGTTCGACAACCAGGGCGGCCCCGTGGGCGCCTCGGACCGTTTCCGAGCCGCGGCCGCCGAGGGCGTGCAGGTGCTGGTGCAGGGATCGTCGTCCGCCATTTCCGGCCAGCTCACGGAAGACGTGCGCAAGCACAACCTGCGCAACCCGGGCAAGGAGATCGTGTTCCTGAACGTGGGCGGCGAAGCGCTGGAGCTGACCGGCCAAAAGTGCCACTTCTACCACTTCCGCTTCACCACCAACGCCGACCTGCGCGTGAAGGCGCTGGCATCCGTCATGTCCGCCGACGGCACGCTGGGCAAGCGCGTGTACGCCATCAACCAGAACTACTCGTGGGGCCAGGACATGGAAGGCGCGACCGAGCGCTTTGCCAAGGAGTACGGCTACGAGGTCGTGGGCAAGACGCTGCACGAGGTCAACAAGATCCAGGACTTCGCGCCCTATGTCGCGCGCATCCGCTCGGCCACGCCCGACACCGTGGTCACCGGCAACTGGTCCAACGACCTGCTGCTGCTCATGAAGGCCACGCAGGCCGCCGGTCTGAAGGTGCGCTTTGCCACGGTGTTCCTGGACCAGGTCGGCAACCTGGCCAACGCCGGCGAGGTCGCGCTGGGCCATTACATCGCGCACCCGTACAACATCGAGGCCGCCGGCGAGGAAGGCGCGGCGTTCGCCGAGGACTACAAGTCCAAGACCGGCCACTACCCCAGCTACACCGAGCCGCAGACCGTGATCGGCGTGCGCTTCCTGGGCGAGGCCTTGAAGCAGGTCAAGCCGCAGGACGGCAAGCTGCCGGTGCCCGAACTGGCGCTGGCGCTGGAGAAGGTCACCTACAAATCGGCGCTGGGCGAATACACCATGCGCGCCGAAGACCACCAGGTGCAGTTGCCGATGGTGGTGTCCAAGGTGGGCAAGAACGCCAAGTACAAGGCCGATGGCACCGACATGGGCTTTGAACCCGTGAAGGTGCTGGCCGCGGGGGACGTGTCCGCGCCGGTGCAGGGCACCTGCAAGATGCAACGTCCGAAGTGATGCCCGCGCGGCGGGCTGTGCGCTGAAATGCGCGCGGGCCGCCGCCGGCACATGACAAGCGCACTCCCGGCGCGGGCCGGGCAAAAACAACGTGCGCAATCGCTCGCGGGACGCCTGGCGTCCCGCGCAAGAATCCTGGAGCGGACATGGAATACTTTACCGTCTCGCTGTTGAACGGCGTGATCTACGGCCTGCTGCTATTCATGGTGTCGGCAGGCCTGACACTGATTTTCGGGATGATGGGTGTGCTGAACTTCGCGCACGCATCGTTCTACATGATCGGCGCGTATGCCGCCTACACCCTCACGCCCGTCACGGGCTTCTGGACGGCGCTGGTGCTGGCCACGATCATCGCGGGCGTGCTGGGCATGGGCGTCGAACGCTTCTTCCTGCGCCGCGTGCACAAGTTCGGCCACGCGCAGGAACTGCTGGTGACCTTCGGGCTGGCGTTCATCGTCGCCGAGCTGATCAAGCTGTTCTACGGCGACTTTCCCGTCGACTACCGCGTGCCGCCGTTCCTGAACTTCGCGGCATTCCGCGTGTTCGACGCGGACTATCCGTTCTACCGCCTGCTGATGGGCGGCGTGTCGCTGGCGATGTTCGCCGTGATCTACCTGCTCTTGTCGCGTACCCGCGTCGGCATCGTGGTGCGCTCGGCCATCTACCGGCCGCGCATGGCCGAGGCGCTGGGCCATAACGTGCCGCTGGTCTTCATGAGCGTGTTCGGCGTGGGCGCGGGGATGGCGGGCCTGGCCGGCGCGGTCGCGGGCGCCTTCTACACCACCAACCCGAACATGGCGCTGGAACTGGGCGTGCTGGTGTTCGTGGTTGTCGTGGTGGGCGGCCTGGGCTCGCTGGAAGGCGCGATGATCGCGTCGCTTCTGATCGGCCTGATCAGCTCGTTCTCGGTCGGCATCGACGCCAGCCTGGCGACGCTGTTTGGTCTGTTCGGCGCGCGTGAGTGGGCCGAAAGCGTGGGCGGGCTGATGACGGTGAAGATCTCCAGCCTGGCCGCAACGCTGCCGTTTCTCTTGATGCTGGTGGTGCTGCTGGTCAAGCCGTCGGGACTGAAGGGAGAGCAGGCATGAGCCATACCGCGACTTCCACCCGCCGCGCCACGGGCGCGCTGCTGTTGATCCTGTGCGTGGCCGCGCTGTGCGCGCTGCCGTGGCTGCTGCCTGCCGGCCAGCTCGTGGCGGCCGTGCAGATGCTGATCGCCGCGCTGTTCGCCTGCGCCTTCAACCTGCTGGCCGGCCAGGGCGGCATGCTGTCCTTTGGTCATGCCGCCTACTTTGGCGTCGGCACCTTCGCCACCATCCACGCGATGAATGCACTGGGCGGCGCGGGCCTATTGCCCACGCCGCTGATGCCACTGGTGGGCGGCGTGGCCGGGCTGCTGTTCGGCCTGGTCGCCGGCTGGTTCGCCACCATGCGATCGGGCGTGTATTTTTCGATGATCACGCTGGCGCTGGCCGAGCTGCTGCACGCGCTGGCGCCGCACCTGAAAAGCGTCTTCGGCGGCGAGGCCGGCGTGTCCGCGATGCGCATGCCGGCATGGGGCTTTACCTTCGGCTCGGACATCGAGGTGTACTACCTGGTGCTGGCGTGGGTGCTGGTGTCGCTGGCCGCGCTGTATGGCCTGACGCGCACGCCGCTGGGCCGGCTGACGCTGGGCCTGCGCGAAAACGCCAACCGTCTGCGCTACCTGGGCTACCGCCCGCATGCGCTCAAGACCATGGTGTTTGCGCTGTCGGCCATGTTTGCCGGCATCGCGGGCGGCTTGCAGGCGCTGAACATCGAAGCCGGCAACTACGTGCTGTTCGAGGTCAAGCTGTCCACCGACGCCGTGCTGTTTGCCTACATCGGCGGCGTCAATGCGTTCCTGGGACCGGTGCTGGGCGCGTCCATCCTGACCTTCCTGTCGCAGACGCTGGCCGACATCACGCGGTCGTGGCTGTTGTACCAGGGCATTCTCTTCGCGCTGGTGATGCTGTTCGTGCCGGACGGCCTGGTGGGCCTGGTGCAGCGCGCGGCCAAGTCGCTGCGCGAGCGCGGGCTGGCCAACTGGCTGCCGCGCGCCGCGGTGTCTGTGGCCGGAGGGCTGCTGCTCACCGGCGCCACCGTCTTCACGGTGGAACTGCTGCAACGCATGTTCGCGCGCGATTACCGCGCCCTCCTCGCCATGAACCCCGAGGCCGGCTGGCCCGCCATCCCGCTGTTCGGCCAGGACTGGGCGCCGCTTGCGGTATCGACCTGGCTGGTGCCGCTGGCATTGTTTGCCGCGGGCCTTGCCGCCTGCCGCTGGGCGCTGGCCCTGTGGCGCGACACGGGCGACGCCGCCCCCCTGCTGGAGCCCGCCCAATGAGCCACGAGATCCTGACCCTGACCGACGTGCGCAAATCCTTTGGTGAAGCGCAGATCATCCGCGGCGTGAACCTGGCGGTCGAAGCCGGCGAACGCCACGCCGTCATCGGCCCGAACGGCGCGGGCAAGTCCACGCTGTTTCACCTGATGTCGGGCTCGTTCGCGCCCACGTCGGGCGACATCAGCCTGCGCTCGCGCCCCATCGGCGGCCTGGCGCCCGAAGCCATCAACCGGCTCGGCCTGGCGCGCTCGTTCCAGATCACCAACGTGTTCCCGCGCCTGCCGGTGCGCGAAAACCTGCGACTGGCGGTGCTGCGCATGCACGGCCTGGTCTACAACTTCTGGCGGCCCATCGCACGCAACCGCGCCGTCAACGAGGACGTGGACCGCCTGCTGGAGAAAGTGCGGCTGACGGCGCGCCAGGACACGGCAGCCGGCGACCTGAACTATTCCGAGCAGCGCTCGCTGGAAATCGGCATGACGCTGGCGTCGCGGCCCAAGGTGATCCTGCTGGACGAGCCCATGGCGGGCATGTCGCAGCACGAGGTCGACTACACGGTCGAACTCATCAAGGACGTGACGCGCGACTGCACCCTGCTGATCGTCGAGCACGACATGCAGGTGGTGTTCTCGCTGGCCGACCGCATCAGCGTGCTGGTCTACGGTGAGATCCTGGCCACCGGCACGCCCGCCGAGATCCGCGGCGATGCCCGCGTGCGCGAGGCCTACCTGGGAGAGGAAACGGTATGACGACGCAATCCCCCCTCTTGTCGCTGCAGGGCGTGCATGCCCATTACGGCAAGAGCCACATCCTGCACGGCATCGACCTGTCGATCGGGCGCGGCGAAGTCGTCAGCCTGCTGGGCCGCAACGGCGCGGGCCGCTCGACCACCATGAAAAGCATCATGGGCCTGGTGGACGTGACCGGCGGCCAGATCGCCATGGAAGGCCGCGACATCACCAACAAGCGTCCCTTCGAGATCGCCCGCGCGGGCCTGGCCTTCGTGCCCGAGGAGCGCGAGGTGTTCGCCAACCTGACGGTGGACGAGAACCTGCGCATGGGCGAGCAGCCCCGGCGTGACGATGCGCCGTACTGGACCTTGGCACAGATGTTCGACTACTTCCCGCGTCTGAAGGAACGCAGCAATACCCGCGCCGGCAACCTGTCGGGCGGCGAACAGCAGATGCTGACCATGTGCCGCTCGCTGCTGGGCAATCCCAAGGTCATCCTGATCGACGAGCCCACCGAAGGGCTGGCGCCCAAGATCGTCGAGGTGATCGCCGACGTCATCCGGGATATCCACAAGCAGGGCGTGTCGGTCGTGCTGGTCGAACAGAAACTGACGATCGCGCTGAAGGTGTCCACCCGCGTCAGCGTCATGGGCCACGGCCGCATCGTGTTCGAAGGACCGCCCGCGCAGCTGCATGAGCGCCAGGACGTCGTCCAGGAATGGCTGGCGGTCTGAGCCGCCTTACGTACTCACCTTACACAGGCACACATCGTGGACAACACCACTGAAGTCATTCATGCCGAGTTGCGCGGCCAGGCGGTCGTCATCACCGGCGGCGCGAAGGGCATCGGCTACAGCACGGCGCAGGCCTTTGCACGCCAGGGCGCGCGCGTCGCGCTGCTGGACATGGATGCCGGCGCGCTGGACGCCGCCGTCGCGGCCCTGACCGCCGACGGCGCGCAGGCCATGGCGGTGCAGGCGTCCGTCACGGATGCCGACGCCGTCGAGCGCGCCTTTGCGCAGGTTGCGGACACCTGGGGCGGCATCGACGTGCTGGTCAACAACGCCGGCATCTCGGCCAACAAGCCCACGCTGGAAGTCACCGTGGACGAATGGCGCCGCGCCGTCGACATCAACCTGACCGGAGTCTTCCTGTGCGCGCAGGCAGCCGGACGGCGCATGGTGCCCGCCGGCTCGGGCAGCATCATCAACCTGGCGTCCATGTACGGCGTGGTGGCCGCTCCCGACCGCGCCGCCTACTGCGCCACCAAGGGCGCGGTGGTGCTGCTGACCGAGACGCTGGCCGTCGAATGGGGCCCGGCGGGCGTGCGCGTCAATGCGCTGGCGCCAGGCTATGTCGAAACCGACCTGGTGCGCGACCTGGCCGCGCGCGGCCGGCTTGACCCCGAACGCCTCAAGCAACGCACGCCCCTGCGCCGCATGGCGCAGCCGGCCGAAATGGCCGACCTGGCGGTTTTCCTGGCTTCGCGCCAGGCCGCCTACATCACCGGACACACCCTGGTGGCAGACGGCGGCTGGAGCCGCTACAGCTACCTCTGATTGCCCCGACGCTTAAAAAAACACACTGGAGATTCATTCATGGCCACCTACCAACCGCTCGAGCCCCAGGCGCCCTGGCGGCAACTGACGGCCGAGGCCTCGGACTGGCAGCAGGCGGACCCCGCGCTGCTCGGCACGATGCTGACCCAACTGCACTGGATCCGCGCATTCGAGGAAGCCGTGCTGGAACTGGCCGCCGAAGGCCTGGTGCACGGTCCCGCGCACTCGTCGGTCGGGCAGGAAGGCGGCGCCGTCGGCTCGGTGCTGGCCCTGGGCGCCGGCGACCAGATCAACGGCTCGCACCGCGGCCACCACCAGTTCCTGGCCAAAGCGCTGCAGCACGTGGCGCCGCAGGGACTGGATCCGCGCAACCCGCTCACGCCCGCCATCGACGAGGTCCTGCACAAGACGCTGGCCGAGATCATGGGATTGGCAAACGGCTACTGCCGCGGCCGTGGGGGCAGCATGCACCTGCGCTGGCTGGAAGCGGGCGCGCTGGGCACCAACGCGATCGTCGGCGGCGGCGTGCCGCTGGCCGCCGGCGCGGGCTGGGCGCACAAGCACGCGGGCACGGATCGCGTGGCCGTGACGTACTTCGGCGACGGCGCGGTGAACATCGGCTCGGTGCTGGAAACGATGAACCTGACCGCCGCGTGGAAGACGCCGCTGTGCTTTTTCATCGAGAACAACCGCTACGCCGTGTCCACGACCGTGGAAGAGTCCACCGCCGAGCCGCGCCTGTCCGCGCGCGGCCTGGCCTTCAACATTCCCGCGTGGAAGGTCGACGGCATGGACCCGCTGGCCGTGCACCTGGCCATGTCGGAAGCCGTGGCGCACATGCGCGCGGGCAAGGGGCCCACCATCGTCGAGGTGGACGTCTACCGGTTCTTCCACCAGAACGGCCCCTTCCCCGGCAGCGCCTTCGGCTATCGCACCAAGGACGAAGAGGCGCAATGGCGCCTGCGCGATCCGCTGGACCGCATCGCGGCCGAGATGATCGGCCGCAAGCTGGTCACGCAGGCCGAGGTGGACGCGCTGCGCCAGCGCTGCAAGGACGTGATGAAGGAAGTGTCCGGCCGCCTGACCGAAGCGGCTGACGGCGGCAAGCGCCGCGTGCGCGCCGACCTGTGGCCCAGCCCGGATTTCCGCGACGTGGGCCTGCGCAGCGATGGCTCGGAACTGGCCGGCCTGCGCTACCAGGAGGCGGCGGACCACACCGGCGCCACCGTCACGCGCAAGTTCGTCGATGCGGTGGCCGACGTGCTGGACCGCCGCATGGAAACCGACCCCGGCGTCGTGGTGCTGGGCGAAGACGTGCACCGCCTGAAGGGCGGCACCAACGGCGCCACGCGCGGCCTGAAGGACAAGTATCCGGACCGCGTGCTGGGCACGCCCATTTCCGAAAACGCCTTTGCAGGACTGGGCGGCGGGCTGGCGATGGATGGCCGCTACAAGCCCGTCGTGGAATTCATGTACCCGGACTTCATGTGGGTCGCGGCCGACCAGATCTTCAACCAGATCGGCAAGGCGCGCCACATGTTCGGCGGCGACATCGACGTGCCCTTCGTGCTGCGTACCAAGGTCGCGATGGGCACGGGCTACGGCTCGCAGCATTCGATGGACCCGGCCGGCATCTTCGCCACCGCGCCCGGCTGGCGCATCGTCGCCCCGTCCACGCCGCACGATTACGTCGGCCTGATGAACACGGCGCTGGCCTCCAAGGACCCGGTGCTGGTCATCGAGCACGTCGATCTGTACGCGTCTTCGGGCGAGGTCCCCGAGAATGACCTGGACTACGCCATTCCGTTCGGCCGCGCGCAAGTGCGGCGCGAGGGTGGCAAGGTCACCATCCTGACGTACCTGTCCATGGTCAGCCGCGCGCTGGCGGCGGCCGAAGCGGCCGGCGTGGATGCGGAAGTCATCGACCTGCGCACGCTGGACCGCGCCAGCCTGGACTGGGACACCATCGGCGCCAGCATCAAAAAGACCAACAACGTGCTGATCGTGGAACAAGGCGCGCGCGGCACGTCCTACGGCGCCATGCTGGCCGACGAGATCCAGCGCCGCTACTTCGACTGGCTGGACCAGCCGGTCAAGCGCGTCACGGGCGGCGAGGCCTCGCCCAGCATCTCCAAGGTGCTGGAGCGCGCGGCGTTCGCCGATACCGATGAAGTGGTGGCGGGCCTGGCCGACGTGCTGGCCGACCTGGGGGAACAGCCATGACTGCCCTGCACATGACCGTGCCGATGGAAGTCGGCATCTGCTGCGCGGATCTTGATGCGCTGGCCGCGTTCTACACCGATGTGATGGGCCTGACGCTGGTGAATCGCGTGACCGTGCCGGCCGGCAAGGCGCAGGCCACGGGGCTCACGCCGCACGGCTACGACGTGGCGCGTCTGCAGACGCCTTATGGCGAGCGCATCAAGCTGCTGCAGCCGGCCGTGGCGCCCGAACCGGCCGTACGCGGCAAGGCCATTCTGGACCGCCAGGGCGCCGCCTACCTGACCTTCATCGTGCGTGACCTGCGCGGTGTGGTGCGCGATCTGCAATCAAAGGGCGTGGTCTTTGACAGCGCGCCCGCGCCCATGGAAGTGCGGCCGGGCACGTGGCTCGCCTTCTTCCGCGACCCAGAAGGCAATGTGCTCGAACTCGTCGAATACGACGACCCCGCCGCGTACCGGCCCGACCTGGCCCGCGCCGCTGAATAGGAAGAACATCGTGGCATACCTTATCAAGCTCCCCTCCGTTGCCGCCGACGCCTCCGGCGGCGTGCTGCACCAGTGGCTCAAGCAGGAAGGCGATCGCGTCGCCGTGGGCGAGGCACTGGCGGAAGTCGAAACCGAAAAGGCCATCGTCGAGATCAACGCCGAACAGGCAGGCGTGCTGGGCCGCATCGTCGTGCAGGCCGGGCCGGCCTCGGTGCCCATCAACACCGTGATCGGCGTGCTGGTCGCGGATGGCGAAGATGCAGCGGCGATCGATCGTGCGTTGGCCGAGCACGGTGGTGCGGCGGTGGCTGCCGGGTCGGCTGCTGGCGCGTCGGCAGATGGCGCGTCGGCTTCCGGAGCGTCGGCTCCCGGAGCATCGGCTCCCGAAGCGTCGGCTGCCTCGGCATCCGCTGGCGCTGCCTCTGCCTCTGCCTCTGCCTCGCAACAAGCCGGCAACGCGCCCGCGTCCGCCGCGCATTCCCCATCCGCATCCGCGACCGCGTCCGTCCCCGGCGGCCGCCTCTTCGCCAGCCCTGTCGCCCGGCGCCTTGCCGCGCAATGGCACGTCGACCTGCTGGGCGTCACCGGCACCGGCCCGCATGGCCGCATCGTGCGGCGGGACGTTGAAGCCGCGCGCGACCGTGCGCCGGCCGCTGCCCCCGCTGCCGCGCCGCTGGCTGGCCGGCCGGCCGCGCGCCGCGTGCCGCACACCGGCATGCGCCGCGCCATCGCGCGCCGCCTCACCGAAAGCAAGCAGCACGTGCCGCACTTCTACCTGACGGTCGACTGCCGCATGGACGCGCTGCTGGCGCTGCGCGCGCAGGCCAACCAAGGCGGCGCCGTCAAACTGTCGGTCAATGACTTCATCGTGCGCGCCGCCGCGCTGGCGCTGCGCGAGGTGCCCGAGGTCAACGCGTCCTGGCACGACGATGACATCGAGTACCACGCTGGCGCCGACGTCTCGGTGGCGGTGGCCACCGACGGTGGCCTGGTGACGCCCATCGTGCGCGATGCCGACGTCAAGCCGCTGTCCGCCATCTCGGGCGAGATCGCCGAGCTGGCCGGGCGCGCCAAGGTCAACCGCCTGAAGCCCGAGGAGTTCACGGGCGGCTCGCTGACCGTCAGCAACCTGGGCATGTACGGCATCAGCCAGTTCGCCGCCATCATCAACCCGCCGCAGGCCGCCATCCTGGCCGTGGGCGCGGCCGAACGCCGCCCGGTGGTCGACGCCGAGGGTCAACTCGCCGCCGCCACCGTGATGACGGTGACGCTATCGGCGGACCATCGCGTCGTGGACGGCGCAGTCGGCGCACGCTGGCTGGCGGCCTTCCGCACCCTGATCGAAAACCCCGTGCGCATCCTGCTGTGAGCCCCGCCATGACGAAGACGAGTTTTGATCTGGTGGTAGTGGGCGGTGGCCCGGGCGGCTACGTCGCCGCGATCCGCGGCGCGCAGTTGGGCATGTCGGTCGCGCTGGTCGAGCGCGCCGAACTGGGCGGCATCTGCCTGAACTGGGGCTGCATTCCCACCAAGGCGCTGCTGCATAGCGCCACCGTGCTGCGCGCCTGCCGCGAGGCCGCGCATTACGGCGTGACGGGCGCGGGTGAGGCCCGTCCCGATCTGGCCGCCATGGTCGCCCGGTCGCGCAAGGTCGCCGGCCGGCTGGGCCAGGGTGTCGCGCACCTGATGAAGAAGAACGGGGTGACGGTGTTTGCCGCCAGCGCCCGGCTTGCCGGGTCCGGCAAGCTGGCGCTGGACAACGGCGCCACACTGTCGGCCAAGCACATCATTCTGGCCACCGGCGCGCGCGCCCGCGAGTTGCCGGCGCTGCCCGTGGGCGAACGCATCTGGGCCTACCGGCAGGCCCTGGTTGCCGACGCGATCCCGACATCGCTGCTGGTGGTGGGCGCAGGCGCCATCGGCGCCGAGTTCGCCAGCTTCTATCGCGCGGTGGGCGCCGAGGTCACGCTGATCGACATGACGCCGGAGATCCTGCCTCAGGAAGACGCCGAGATTTCGCAGTTGGCGCGCAAGGCCTTCGAGAAGCAAGGTATCCGCGTCCTGACCCGCTGCGCGGTGACGGCCTCGTCTACCACCGCCGACGGCGTCAAGGTCACGCTGGAGCACGACGGCAAAAAGATCGAACAGACGTTCGACCGCGTCATCGTCGCCGCCGGCATCGTCGGCAATGTCGAGAATCTTGGCCTGGAAAAGACGCGCGTCAAAGTCGAAAAGACGCACATCGTCACCGACGGCCTGTGCCGCACCGGCGAGCCGGGCGTCTACGCGATCGGCGACGTGGCCGGCGCGCCGTGGCTTGCCCACAAGGCCAGCCACGAAGCCGTGCTGTGCGTGGAAGCCATCGCCGGCCTGCCCGTGCACGCCATCGACCCGCTGCGCATTCCCGCCTGCACCTACTCCTACCCGCAGGTCGCCAGCATCGGCATGACCGAAGCCCGCGCGCGCGAACACGCCACCCGTCACGGCGGCGACATTCGCGTTGGCAAATTCACCTTCGCCGGCAACGGCAAGGCGATTGCGATGGGAGAGGACCAGGGACTCGTCAAGACGGTCTTTGACGCCAAATCGGGCGAACTGCTGGGCGCGCACATCATCCACCCCGAGGCGTCCGAGCTGATCACGGGCTATGGCGTGGCCGCATCGTTGGAAGCCACCGAAGAAGACCTGATGCACACCGTGTTTGCGCATCCGACGCTATCGGAAACGCTGCACGAATCGGTGCTGGCGGCGTTTGGACGGGCATTGCACGCGTAGCCAATGTCGGTGTCTGACACCCTCGTGAGACAGGCGACATGCCCAGAGCACGTCCGCGGGGTGTCAGACACCTGCGCGCATCAAATCCGGCCCGCGTAAAAATCCAGGAAGCACGCAATGCGCCGCGATAGCTGCGTATTGCGGTGGTACACCGCGTGCATCGGTTGCAGGTAATCGGTGTATTCGCTTTCCAGCACCTTCACCAGCCGCCCGGCCGCGATGTCCTCGCGCACGACAAAGTCCGACAGGCAGGCGATGCCCACGCCGCGCAGCGCCAGTTGCCGCTGCGTTTCGCCGCTGGAGGTCGCCAGCGTCGGCGTCGCCTGAAAGCTCGAACCGCCCGCATGGCGCAGCGGCCAGAGATTCAGGCTTTCCGGCTGGGTAAAGCCCAGCAATTCGTGGTCCGCCAGATCCTCCACCGTGCGCGGCGCGCCACGGCGGGCGATGTAGTCGGGACTGGCCATCATCCAGCGCGGCGACGGCCGTAGCGCGCGGGCGTGCAGCGTCGAATCGGTCAGCGGCCCCATGCGCAGCGCGACATCGGTGCGATGCTCCATCAGGTCCACGATGCGGTCGTTGCTGGTGAGCTCCAGCGAGATCTCCGGATATGCGCGCCGGAACTCGGCCACGTGCGGCACCACGCAATGCAGCATCACCGGCACCGACGCATCCACGCGCAATCGCCCGGCCGGCCGTTGGTGCACCATCCGCATGCACTCCTCGGCCTCTTCCAATGCGGCCACGATCTGGCGCGCCTTGGGCAGGAAATGCCGGCCTTCCTCGGTCAGTTCCATGCGGCGTGTGGTGCGGTTCAGCAGCGTGACGCCCAGGTCTTCCTCCAGCCGCTGCAGGCCCCGGCTGACGCCCGACGCCGTCTGGCCGAGCATTTCGGCCGCGGCGCTGAGGGAACCGGCGTCGACCACGCCGAGGAACAGGCGCAAGGCTTCGGAGTTCAGGGGCATGGGTTTGGACTCCTTCTGGCTAACCCGCTAGTCTGTCTGCCGCGGCCTGCAGGCCATTCAGGATGGGAGTGGCCACGTGGTCCGGAAATGCGGGTGACAGTAAGTCGCGCACCACGCGCACGACTTCCGGCGTGCGTGAGACCAAGTCGTCGACCACCGCCTCCACGCCCCGGCCGTCAGGCGCCACCACACCGTGTTCCGCCCCCATCGCGAGCCAATGACGCCGCAGGATATCGCGCATGATCCAGTGGGGATTCCTGGTGCGCACTGCCATGGCCATGCGCGCCTTGAAGGGCGAAAGCTGATTGGCGCCGGTCCCGATAACGGGATAAGCAGACAGCACGTCGTACAGCGGCGTCAGTGCGTATGCGCCGCCCGGACGCATAAAAATGCTGAAGTTCTTTGCGTGGCCGTCCGTGGCGCGCAACATCCAGAACAAGACCTGCGCCTGAAAAAACGTGCGCCGATCAACATCGGGCTCGCGCGAAGTGGCCAGCAGCTTCATGATGGTGCGTACGCCCGGCCCGCCATCGGATTCGTACTTCAGATGCGGCGGCGTGGCCGTCGCCTGACACATGTCTTCCTGCGGCCGCCGGATCAGCCAGCGCTTGCCGTCGTCGTTGCGCCACCACATGCGGTCGAAGCGCTCGACCGCGAGCACCTTCATATCCTCGAACATCAAAGGCCGGGTGCGGGCCACCGGCATTCCATAAGCGTGGAGGATCTCGGAACATAGCCACTCGTTCTCTACCGAGTCGCTCATGTCGAACTTCAAGTTTCCAACGAGGCCAAGCGGCATCTTGAAGATATGCGTGGTTGGCGTGGCGCCGTGAGGCCTGCACCAGCGGCCATCGAACCACAGCATGGCCGTCTTTTCCTGTGCGCCGGCGATCGAGATGCGAAATTCGTCATCGTCATCCACATTGCGCCCCGCCCACGGCCCCGGCGTCAGGGTCGTGCGCAGCGCCTGGGCTACTTGCGCGTCGCTGAGGGCCGTGGCGTCAACCCGCGTCACATGCTCCGGCGCCTGGCCGTGGGGCATGACCTGCACCGCGCCGACGCAATCCCGGCCAATTTCAGCCAGCAACGAGAACGCATCGGTGGATCCCGTCTGAAACCGCCGCGCGACGCGCTCGCGCAAGTTCTGGCTGTCGGGCAGCAGATTTTCGAAGTAATTACGCACGGCTTCGCCGCGATGCGGCGGGTTGCCCGGCGTGAATGGAAGTGACAACGACAATGGCCGGCCGCGTTCGGAGGCGATCCACGTCTCGTCGTAGTGGAGCATCTCTCCGGTCTGGGGCTGGACGCTCCAGACGCCCACAAAATCCCCGTTCATCCAGAGATCCAGGGCGCGGTGCTGGGATCGTCGGCCCATGGTTACCAATCCGGTGTGGTCGATGACTCGGTCGCGGACGGCGCCGTGCGCTGCCGCAACACGACGTCCACGCCCAGGATGCCGAGAATTTCCAGCAACCGGTCGGCGCCGAGCTTGCCCGCATTGCGCTCGAACGCCGATAGCGTCTGCTGCGTCACGCCCAGACGTAGCGCCGCCGCAGCCTGGGTCATGCCGGCCTGCTTGCGGAATGCCCGCAGCAAAGCGGGGAGCTGGTCCGCCGTGTGGACGGTGAAGTCGGGCATGCCAAACTCGCGCAGATGAAGGTTTACAGATTCTAGGCTGTAAATTTCGAATACGCAATTCAAGCTGTATTTCCGAAAAACAGCTTTTAAACTGTTTATTCTAAATACAGCTTGAATATTGTATTTCAGACATTGCTGGATGGCGTCTACTAATACGCGTCGTGCCTCACTGCACAATAAAAAGGCGGCGCCCGAAGCGCCGCCTTTCTCAGCAACCGACCATCAACCGATCACCGCTTGCCTTTCAGCTTGAGCTGCGACAGATCGCGCACCGCACCGCGATCGGCCGACGTGGCCAGCGCGGCGTAGGCCTGCAGTGCCTGCGACACCACGCGTTCGCGGCCCACCGGCTCCCAGCCGTCGGCGCGCGCATCCATCGCGGCGCGGCGGCGGGCCAGTTCGTCGTCGGACACGGCCAGGTGGATCTTACGGTTGGGGATGTCGATCTCGATCGTGTCGCCTTCTTCGACCAGGCCGATGGTGCCGCCTTCGGCCGCTTCCGGCGAGGCGTGGCCGATCACCAGACCGGACGAGCCGCCCGAGAAACGGCCGTCGGTAAAGAGCGCGCAGGTCTTGCCCAGGCCCTTGGACTTCAGGTAGGACGTGGGGTACAGCATTTCCTGCATGCCGGGGCCGCCCTTGGGGCCTTCGTAGCGGATCACCACCACGTCGCCCGCGACGACCTTGTCGCCCAGGATGCCTTCAACGGCGTCGTCCTGGCTTTCGAAGACGCGTGCGCGGCCCGTGAAGACCCATTGCGACTCGTCCACGCCGGCCGTCTTCACGATGCAACCCTTTTCCGCCAGGTTGCCGTACAGCACGGCCAGGCCGCCGTCCTTGGAATAGGCGCTTTCCTTGCTGCGGATGCAGCCCGTCTTGCGGTCGGTGTCCAGCGTCAGGAACGTGGCGTCCTGGCTGAAGGCGACCGTGGTCGGGATGCCGCCGGGCGCCGCGCGGTAGAACTTTTTGGCTTCTTCGCTGGCGTTGCCGGCCACGTCCCATTGCTGGATGGCGTTGCCCAGCGTGCCGCTGTGCACGTTGCCGCAGGACAGGTCCAGCAGATCGGCGCGCGCCAGTTCACCCAGGATGCCCAGGATGCCACCGGCGCGGTGCACGTCTTCGATGTGGTACTTGTCGGTGGCGGGCGCCGCCTTGCACAGGCACGGCACCTTGCGCGAGATGCGGTCGATATCGGCCATGGTGAAGTCCACACCGGCTTCCTGCGCCGCGGCCAGCAAGTGCAGCACGGTGTTGGTCGAACCGCCCATCGCCACGTCCAGCGCCATCGCGTTCTGGAACGCGCTCTTGGTGGCGATGTTGCGCGGCAGGACGGATTCGTCTTCTTCGACGTAGTAGCGGCGGCACAGGTCAACGACCAGACGGCCGGCCTGTTCGAACAGCCCCTTGCGCCAGGCGTGCGTGGCGACGATGGTGCCGTTGCCCGGCAGCGCCAGGCCGATGGCTTCGGTCAGGCAGTTCATCGAGTTGGCGGTGAACATGCCGGAACAGGAGCCGCAGGTGGGGCAGGCGCTGCGCTCGACTTCGGCGACTTCCGCGTCCGACACGTTGGGATCGGCGGCCTTGATCATGGCGTCGACCAGATCGATCTTGGCGATGACCTTGCCGTCGGTGGGCGACTTGACCTTGCCCGCTTCCATCGGGCCGCCGGACACGAACACGACCGGAATGTTCAGGCGCATCGCGGCCATCAGCATCCCCGGGGTGATCTTGTCGCAGTTCGAGATGCAGACCATGGCGTCGGCGCAGTGCGCGTTGACCATGTATTCCACCGAGTCCGCGATGAGTTCGCGCGACGGCAGCGAATACAGCATGCCGCCGTGACCCATGGCGATGCCGTCGTCCACGGCGATGGTGTTGAATTCCTTGGCGACGCCGCCGGCGGCTTCGATTTCCTTGGCCACCAGCGCGCCCAGGTCGCGCAGGTGCACGTGGCCGGGGACGAACTGCGTGAACGAGTTCACCACGGCGATGATCGGCTTGCCGAAGTCGCCATCCTTCATGCCGGTGGCGCGCCACAAGGCGCGGGCGCCGGCCATGTTGCGGCCGTGGGTCGAAGTGCGGGAGCGGTAGTGCGGCATGATCTGTCTCAGGCTGTAGCTGTTAGCGTG
This sequence comes from Achromobacter mucicolens, assembly GCF_029866465.1. Classification (NCBI taxonomy): domain Bacteria; kingdom Pseudomonadati; phylum Pseudomonadota; class Betaproteobacteria; order Burkholderiales; family Alcaligenaceae; genus Achromobacter; species Achromobacter mucicolens. The sequence continues at coordinate 5,182,599 of NZ_CP123364.1, forward strand.
GGCGGCAAAACGGTAAATAATACGCTGGTTCCGCCCCCGGCCGCCCCGAGGCCGTGCTGAAACGGACACGCGGCCGTCAGGCGGACGCCACGCTGCGCGCCGCAAAGGCGCTGGGCGACTCCCCCAGCGCCTTGCGGAACATGGCCGCGAACGCGCTGGGGCTTTCGTACCCCAGGTCCAGCGCCACATCCAATACCCGATCGCCCCGCGCCAGCCGCTCCATCGCCGCCAGCAGCCGCGCCTGCTGGCGCCAGCGGCCGAACGTCATGCCCGTATGCCGCAGAAAAAGCCGATGCACCGTCTTGGGATCCACCCCCAACGCCCGCGCCCAGTCGGCCGCCCCGTCCTGACGTTCCGGATGCCGCACGATGGCCCGGCAGATCCGGGCAAGGCGCGGCTCCGACGGCTGCGGCAGATGCAGCGGCAGCGCGGGCTCCTGGCGCAGCTCGTCCAGCAGCAGCATCATCAGCCGGCCGTCGCGCGTGTCCGACGCCCAGTCCAGCGGCACCTGGGCGGCGGCCGCCATCAACTCGCGCAGCAAGGGCGACACCGACAACACGCAGCACTGCGCGGGCAGATGCGCCGCCGCGCCGGGTTCCACAAACACGGTGCGCATGCGCGGTTCGCCGCTCATGCGGATGCCGTGCGTCACCCACGCCGGCACCCACACGCCGCGCGTCGGCGGCACCACCCAGATACCCGCGTCCGTATCCACCACCATCACGCCCGAGATCGCATAGACCAGCTGTCCGCGCCGATGGCGATGGCGCTTGACGCGATGCCCGTCCGGGTAGTCCACGGCCAGCCCCGCCACCGGACGGCGCGACGACTCATAGGGATAAAGATCCAGTTCGGCCGGCGTGCGCGGCAGGGAGGACGCCGTCATGGCGTATCCCCTCGCAGCGCCAGCAGCGCATCCTGCAGATGCCGCAGCCCGCGGCTGAGCGGCTTGTCGCGCCGCAGGACAATCGCCAGGTCGCGCGACAGGCGCGGCGTCAGCGAGCGTACCTCCAGCGCCTCGCGCCGGCCCGCGCCCGACACCGCCAAGCGGGGCAACACCGCGCAGCCCAGGCCCGCCCCCACGATCTCCTTCATCGCCTCCGTGCTGCCCAGTTCCATGATCGGCTTGGCCGCCACGCCCGCCGCCCCGAACCAGTCGTCCACCAGCCGCCGCGTACGCGCGCCCGGCTCGAACAGCACCAGCGGCATCCGCGCCAGCGCCTGCGGCGTCACCGCCTCGGGGATGGCGGCCGCATCGCGCGCCGGAAAGATCGCCACGAATTCGTCCTCCATCAACGGCGTCGCCTGGAACATGCGGCCCGGCGCGGGCAGCGTGATCAGCACGATATCCAGCGTATTGGCCTCCAGCCCGCGCAGCATGTCCGCCGTGTTGCCCGTGCTGGCCACGACGTCCAGCGCCGGAAACCGCTGACGCAGGTCCGCCAGCACCGGCGGCAGCAGATAGGTGCACGCCGTCGCGCCCGTGCCCAGCCGAATCCGCCCCGACACCTGCGACGCATGCGCGCTCATTGCCTGCTCGGCCTGCGCAATCGCGCCGTCGATCACGCGGATGTGCGCCAGCAGCTCCCGCCCCGCCGCCGTCGGCCCGGCGCGCCGACCCACGCGCTCGACCAGCTTCAGGCCAAAGCGCCGCTCCAACTGCCGGATCTGCAGGCTGACTGCCGGCTGCGTCACGCCCCCGCGCTCGGCGGCGGCGGAAAAACTGCCCAGTTCGATGACCTGCGCAAACGTGCGCAGGTGGTCCAGATTCAAGCCGCGCATGGCTCACACCAAAGTTTTGCTTATGAAAATCATAATAGACCAAAGCTTTATTAATGAAAGCGCTTGGCCCACACTGACGTTTTCATTGCCCAACCACGCGTCCATTCTTGCGGCTCCTTGCGCACCCGATCGCCCCCTAAATTTCCGGCCATTTCCATGTCGCCCCATTCGCCCACCGTCCTCATCCGCGACAGCGCGGAAGCCGATCTGCCCGCCGTCAAGACCATCTACGCGCACCACGTGCAGCACGGCACCGCCTCGTTCGAGCTCGACCCGCCCTCCATCGCCGAAATGCGCCAGCGCCGCGCCGGCGTCCTGGAAAAGGAAATGCCCTACCTCGTCGCCGAGATCAACGGCGAAGTCGTCGGTTACGCCTACGTCACGCCCTACCGCCCGCGCCCCGCGTACCGGCACACCGTCGAGGACTCCGTCTACGTCAAGGCCGGCCGCGCCGGACTGGGCATCGGCGGCAAGCTGCTCGCCGCCCTGATCGAGCGCTGCACCGCCGCCGGCTGGCGCCAGATGCTGGCCGTCGTGGGCGACAGCCGCAACGCCGCCTCGCTGGCGCTGCACGCCAGCCAGGGCTTTCACCCCGTCGGCACCCTGCGCTCCGTCGGTCACAAGCACGGCGAATGGCGTGACACCGTACTCATGCAGCGCAGCCTGGGCGACGGCGACACCACGCCCCCGCAACGCCCATGATCCGCCCCCGCGCCGTCATCTGCCTGGGGCTCACCCAGCTTGTCGGCTGGGGCGTCACCTTCTACCTCATCGGCGCCCTCGGCCCGGCCATGACCGCCGACCTCGGCTGGAATTCCGCCACCATCTACGGCGGCTTCTCCGCCGCCATTGTCGTCATGGCCCTGGTATCGCCCGCCGCCGGCGCCGCCGTGGACCGTTGGGGCGGCCACCGCGTCATGCCTGCCGGCGCCGTGCTGTCCGCGCTGGGCTGCGCCCTGCTCGCCGTCACGCACTCCCACGCCCTCTACTTCGCGGCCTGGGCCACGCTGGGCGTCGGCATGCGCCTGTGCCTGTACGACGCCGCCTTCGCCGCCCTGGCCCGCGCCGCCGGCCCCGCCGCGCGCCGGCCCATGTCCCAGATCACCCTCTTCGGCGGCCTGGCATCCACCGTCATGTGGCCCGTCGGCCACTTTCTTGCCGAATGGCTGGGCTGGCGCGGCGCCGCCTGGTGCTACGCCGCCCTGGCGCTCGCCACCGTCCCCCTCTACCTGGCCCTGCCCCGCCGCCGCTACACCGCCGCCACCCACACCGACCCCGGCAAGGCCGCCACCGCCCTGACCCGCACCGCCGCCGAACGCCGCCTGGCCGGCACCCTGTACGCCGTCATGGCGATGCTGACCAACTTCCTGGCCGCCGGCAACGCCGCCCACCTCTTCTCCCTGCTGACCGGCCTGGGCCTGGCCACCGCCGCCGCCGTCAGCGTCGCCGCCCTATGGGGCATCGGCCAATTCGCCGCGCGCCTCGGCGACGTCCTCGTCGGGGCCCGCCTGCATCCCCTGACCCTCAACCTGGCGGTGGGCCTCGCCCTCCCCCTATGCTTCCTGCTCGCCCTCGTTCCCGGCGGCAACCTCTACACCACCGCCGCCTACACCCTGCTCTACGGCGCCTGCAACGGCCTCATGACCATCACCCGCGGCACCCTGCCGCTGGCGCTCTTCGACTTCCGAAGCTACGGCGCGCTGGTCGGAGCGTTGCTGATCCCCAGCTTTCTGCTGACCGCCGCCGCACCGGTTGCGTATGCGTATGTCATCGAGTGGCAAGGCGCGAAAGCAGCAATGATGGCGTCCGCAGCGCTGGCAGCCGTCATTGCTGCGGCAGCGCTGATGCTGAGATGGAGGTTCATCGGGCGGGTGAATGAAGCGGCAGTGATGGCGGCCGCCACACCTGCCGTTGTACCGACGGCGCGGGATGGTGTTTGAGCGCTGGCGTCCTTGGGACGGTGTCAGACACCCAGGAGGCGGAGGCGCTAGATGGGATGGCGTTTCTGCAGGGTGTCAGACACCTTGTATCTTGGCCACTGTAGTGATTAGCTATCGCTACACGCGGACCGATGAGCGTGTTCAGACACCTAGAGCCTGGACTTTGTGGTTCAGATTACGCCTCGGTTCCGCACCTCTGAGCCGGCTGGACACTGGACGGTAGCCTAGGGCATTGGACCCTGTATGTACAAGGCAAGTGGGCGCAGCGGGCTTCTTTGGTATTGGCAAGGGAGCTTAGGTTTATGTTTTTTCTCGGAATTGACGTTTCTAAGGCGAAGCTGGATTGCGCGCTGCTTGGCAGCGATGCCAACAAACGCAAGACCAAGGTCGTACCCAACTCGATAGCGGGCGTGCAGACGCTGCTGCAGTGGTGCGCCAAGCAGGGAGCCGAGCCGGCGCAGTTGCATGCCGTGCTCGAGCCCACAGGGCAATATCACGAGCAGGCTGCCACGGCCCTGCATGACGCTTCAGTCAGTGTCTCGTTGGTCAACCCTGCCCAGGTGCGCGACTTCGCCGGGGCGCTGGCGGTGCGCTCCAAAACCGATGGGATCGATAGCTACGTGCTGGCCCGCTACGGTCAGGCGCTCAAGCCTGGGCTGTGGCGCCCCGCACCGCTGCATGCCCGTCAACTACGGGCCTTGTTGGCTCGGCGCGACGCGCTGGCCAAGGATCTGCAGCGCGAACTCAATCGCCAGGAGAAGACGCAGTTCAGTGATCCACCCGTGCTGGTCGAGGGATCCATCGCCAAAACGATCGCGTTCCTGCGTGAAGAGATCAAACGCCTGGATCATGCGATCAATGACCACATCGACCGCCACCCGGACCTGAAGGAGGATCGGGAACTGCTGACCAGCATCCCCGGCATCGGGGATCGAGCGGGGAACTCGATCCTGTCGATCATGCATAACCGGCCCATCGAGTCAGCCGAGGGCTTGGCCTCCTACTTGGGGGTGGTGCCGGTGCAACGCCAGTCCGGCACCAGTCTGAACAGCCGGCCGCGGCTATCTAAAACGGGTCCCAGCACAGTACGTGCCACCCTCTACATGGCCGCTATCGTCAGCAAGCGCTTCAACCCACACGTTGGTGCGCTTTACGCGCGACTCTTAGCAGCTGGAAAGAGCAAAATGGCCGCGCTAGGCGCGGCCATGAGAAAGCTGGTGCATCTGTGCTTCGGCGTGCTTAAAACTCGGACACCGTATCGGCCCGACTACGCCTGAGCGCTTGACGGTCAAGACGGTATCTAATGCGTCTTTGGGCGGTAACAACACCAAAATGCCGACGGCCACCTTGAAGAACCCCAACAAACCGCAGCCACACGCGAAGCGTCATCACCAAACGCAAGACACCGCGTAAGCCCCGCCAGGCCGCCCGCGCGGCCGTCGTGGGGCGGGCAACGAAAGATGCTCCAACCCCGCGCTAGCGCTGGCAAAAACCTCAAGAACTCGATTCGCCCCAGCGCCCGCCAAGCTGAAACCACCAGAGCTCGGCGTGTCGTCGGCCTGGGGTGCGCGGGGCGTGTAGATGCGCCCGAGGGAATCTGAAGGCAGTCGCCGAAGGCGACAACGAAGATGACGAAGGGGCAGTCCGGAGCGAAGGCTCCGGACCGCAATCGTAGCCCCGCGCGCCCCAGGCCGACGACGCGCCGGGCGTCTCAAGAACCAGCTCCAGTCCGCCGAAACACCAAGCGTCTCAAGAACCAGCCCCAGGCCACGGCCGAGCTGACCAGCCACTCACCCCTCTGCCGCCGAAGCCACCACCCATTTCTCCCACCCGATCTTCCTCAACTTGCAAGCCGGACACTCCCCGCACCCATACCCCCAATCATGCCGAGCCCCCCGCTCTCCCAGATAACACGTATGGCTTTCCTCGACGATCGTCTCCACCAACGCATCACCGCCCAGCGCATAGGCCAGCGCCCAGGTCTCAGATTTGTCGATCCACATCAGCGGCGTCTCGATCGTCACCCGTGCCCCCAGTCCCAGCCCCAACGCCACCTGCTGCGCCTTGATCGTGTCGTCCCGGCAATCCGGATACCCCGAGAAATCCGTCTCGCACATCCCCCCCACCAGCACGTCCAGCTGACGCCGATACCCCAGCGCCGCCGCCAACGTCAGGAACAGCAGATTGCGCCCCGGCACAAACGTATTCGGCAGCCCGTTGGCCTGCATCTCGATCGCGCGGTCGCTCGTCATCGCCGTATCGCCCACCTGACCCAGCACCTTCAGGTCCAGCAGATGATCCTCGCCCAACCGCGCCGCCCAGTCCGGAAAATTGGCCCGGATCTCGCGCAGCACATTCAGCCGCGCAGACAGTTCGATGTGATGACGCTGCCCGTAATCGAACGCCACCGTCTCCACATGCGCATAGCGGTCAAGCGCCCAGGCGAGGCAAGTGGTGGAATCCTGGCCGCCCGAAAACAGCACGAGCGCGCGACGTTGATGATTTTGCATAAAGGGGGCTTCTGGAATAACGAAGGGATACCTCGCACTTTAACCGAGCAAACCGCCTTCCCCGTAAGGAACGCTGCGTAAAATCGACCCATCATTTTCAAGGTTTGCCCGCAACGCCCGCTTCGACTTTTCCTCTTCCAACAGCCGTCAGACGGATCCCCGCACGATGAATGCCAAGCGCACGCAGTCAGATTCCGCAGAACCCTTGCGTCACGATATCCGGCTGTTAGGCCGACTGTTAGGAGAAGTCATCGAAGAATGCGAAGGCAAGCGCGTCTTCGACACCATCGAAACCTTACGCCGCACCGCCGTCAAATTCCGCCGCGAAGGCGACGACGCCGACAGCAAACTGCTCGAACAACGCGTCAAGCGCCTGCAAGGCAGCGACCCCAACTCCGTCGCACGCGCCTTCAGCTACTTTCTGCACCTGGCCAACATCGCCGAAGACCGCGACCAGAACCGCCGCCAGCGCGCCCGCGCCCTCACCGACGGCACGCCCGCGCGTGGCAGCCTGCGCGAAGCCATCCAGGTGCTTGGCGGCCAGGGCGTCGGCGTGGCGCGCATCCGCCGACTGCTGGCCGAAGCCTGCGTCATGCCCGTCCTCACCGCGCACCCCACTGAAGTGCAGCGCAAAAGCACGCTCGACGTCCACCGCGAAATCGCCAGCGCGCTCGCGCAGCGCGACGCCCAGCTCACGCCCGACGAACTGGCCGAACTCGACACCGCATTGCTCGGCCGCGTCGCCACCCTGTGGCAGACCCGCATGCTGCGCTACACGCGCCTGACCGTCGCCGACGAAATCGAAAACGCGCTCTCGTACTATCGCAGCACCTTTTTGCAGGTCATCCCGCGCCTGTACGGCGACCTCTCCAAACTGCTCAACCGCGAGTCCGCCAAACCCTTCGCCGCCCCGCCCCCGCCGCTTGAACCCTTCCTGCGCATGGGCAGCTGGATCGGCGGCGACCGCGACGGCAATCCCAACGTCGACGCCGCCACGCTCGAACGCGCCCTGCTGCGCCAGGCCACCGTCCTCTTTGAACACTACCTGCAGGAAGTCCACGCGCTGGGCGCTGAACTGTCCATCACCACCCTGCTCATCGCCGCAGACCCCGAACTGCTCGCGCTCGCCGAGCGCAGCGGCGACGACTCCCCGCACCGCCGCGACGAACCCTACCGGCGCGCCCTCGTCGGCGTCTACGCCCGGCTGGCCGCCACCGCGCTGCGCCTGACCGGCCAGAACCTTGCCCGCCGCAGCACTGTCGCCGCCCCCGCCTACGACGCCCCCCAGGAATTCGCCGCCGACCTCGCCGTCATCGCCGCATCCCTCGCCGCGCACCACGGCGCCCCCCTCGCCAAGCTGCGCCTCTCCGGCCTGCAGCAGGCCCTCGAAGTCTTCGGCTTTCACCTGGCCACCGTCGACCTGCGCCAAAGCTCCGACGTCCACGAAGGCGCGCTTGCCGAACTCTTCTCGCGCGCCGGCGTCACGCACAACGGCAAGCCTCTCGACTACCTGGCCCTGACCGAAGACGAACGCGTCGAACTCCTGCGCGCCGAACTCGCCCAGGCGCGCCCGCTCGCGTCGCCCTGGATCGCCTACTCCGAAGACACCACCCGCGAGCTCGCCGTCCTGCGCGCCGCCGCCGCCGGCCGCGCGCGCTACGGCAAACAGGCCGTGCGCCAGACCATCGTCTCGCACACCGAAACGCTCAGCGACCTGCTCGAAGTCATGGTCCTGCAAAAAGAGGCCGGCCTCATCGCGCCCGCCGGCCAGGACATCCTTCCCGAAGACGGCCTCATGGTCGTGCCGCTCTTTGAAACCATCCCCGACCTGCAACGCGGCGCCGACATCATGGCCGCCTGGCTCGACCTGCCCGAAATCCGCCAACGCGTGAAGCGCGCGCAAAACGGCGCGCAGGAAGTCATGCTGGGCTACTCCGACAGCAACAAGGACGGCGGCTTCCTGACCTCCAACTGGTCGCTCTACCAAGCCGAACGCGCGCTGGTCGATGTCTTCTCCAGCCGCAACGTCCGCCTGCGCCTCTTTCACGGCCGCGGCGGCTCCGTCGGCCGCGGCGGCGGTTCCAGCTTCGACGCCATCCTTGCCCAGCCTCCCGGCACCGTCGCCGGCCAGATCCGCCTCACCGAGCAAGGCGAAGTCATCCAAAGCAAGTACAAGGACGCCGAAGTCGGCCGCTGGCACCTTGAACTCCTCGTCGCCGCCACCCTCGAATCCAGCCTCGCCCCGCGCGCCGAAGCCACCAGCGCCGAAGATGCCCACATGGCCCACCACGGCCCCGCCATGTCCTTCATGTCCGACACCGCGCAACGCACCTACCGCGGCCTCGTCTACGACACCCCCGGCTTCGCCGAATACTTCTTCGCCGCCACGCCCATCAGCGAAATCGCCGGCCTGAACATCGGCTCGCGTCCCGCCTCCCGCAAAAAGGGCCAACGCATCGAAGACCTGCGCGCCATCCCCTGGGGCTTCTCCTGGGCCCAATGCCGCCTCATGCTCACCGGCTGGTACGGCATGGGTTCGGCCATCGAGGCCTACCTCGAAACCGGCGCCCCCGACGCCCCCCGCTCCCGCCGCGGCCGCCTCGCCCAACTACGCGAAATGGCCCGCGACTGGCCCGCCTTCCGCACCCTGCTCTCCAACATGGAAATGGTGCTGGCCAAATCCGACCTCGCCATCGCCGCCCGCTACGCCCAACTCGTCCCCCAGCGCGCCCTGCGCGAACGCATCTTCGGCGCCATCAGCGCCGAACACGGCCGCACGCTCGCCATGCTCAAACTGCTGACCCAACGCGAACTGCTCGCCGACAACCCCACGCTGCAAATCCTGCTGCGCGAACGCTTCGCGTATATCGACCCGCTGAACTATCTGCAGATCGACCTCATCCGCCGCCACCGCGCGGCGCAGAAAAAGCCCGCCGCAGAGGTCGACAAGCGCGTGCAGCGCGCGATCCATCTGACGATCAACGGAATCGCGGCGGGACTGCGGAATTCGGGGTAGAAACGCTGGCGGGAACCGGAACCGCGGATGTCGATGGCGCCACCAGGATTGCCGCTTGCGGCCGGTGTCAGACACCCGGCAACACGATCCGCAGATTCAAACGACAGTGCTTAAGGGTGTCAGACACCTAAGAGCATCTGCATCTAGACCGCCATCAGATACCAAGAAGTCCGCGCGACCGCGAAGCGTCATCACGCCAACGCAAGACATCGCGTAAGCCCCGCCAGGCCGCCCGCGCGGCCGCCGCGGGGCGGGCACCGCAAGACGCTTCAAACCCGCACGACCGCAAGCAAGAATCTCAAGAACCCCCCCTCCCCAGAGCCCGCCAAGCTGAATCCACCCGAGCCCGGCGTGGCGGCGGCCTGGGGTGCGCGGGGCGTGTAGATGCGCCCGAGGGAATCGGAAGGCAGTCGCCGGAGGCGACAACGACGATGACGACGGGGCAGTCCGGAGCGAAGGCTCCGGACCGCAATCGTAGCCCCGCGCGCCCCAGGCCGACGACGCGCCGGGCGCCAAAAGAACACTGCCTCAGTCTCCTTGAAAACCATCAAAGGCCTGCACACAAAAATCCGGGCACTCCCTCATAGGCCTGCACACAACAATCCAAACACTCCCCCATCCGCAAAGACAGCAGCCAGCGGACACGACCAGCACACGTCACAACTTCACAAGCCATCACCTAGCCAGACAATCCTCCGCCCACATACCCCAGCCCGATGTCCAAGCACGCACCACCGTCCACCCACCGAACACCCCCCATCCCCCATTTGTCCACCCCCAGCAACTTTTAGTACTATCCCCCACAGAAATTCTATACACGCACAAATGTTCGTATATAGAACACAAAGATTTTTCTGGCCAGCCGCGCACAGAAAGGCACCCTCGGACGAGACAGCGTTCCTCCTGGTCCCCGCGTGCCCGCGTGCAAGCAGCAGCCGCAAGCACCAAGCGAGCCATATGGACACTCCCCTCAGAAATCTCGCCGTCATCGGCGCAGGCGCCATGGGCAGCGGCATTGCCGCGCTGTTCGCCTCGAAGGGACTCAATGTCGTTTTGATCGATCCGGTCGACGGCGCCCTGGACCGAGCCCTCAAGACCATCGAACGGCAGTTGAACGTCTACGCGCCCGGCGAAGTCCAGCAGGTCATCCAGCGCATCCGCATGGAGCAAGGCCTCGAAGCTGCCGCCGCCAGCGACCTCGTCATCGAGGCCGTCCCGGAGAACCTGGATCTCAAGCGCGGCATCTTCGCCAAGCTCGACACCCTGTGCCCCGCGCACACGATCTTCGCCACCAACACCTCCGGCCTGTCCATCAACGCTATCGCCAGCGCCGTCCAGCGCCGCGACCGCTTCGTGGGCGCCCACTTCTTCACCCCCGCCGACGTCATCCCCCTCGTCGAGGTCGTCCGTAACGACGACACCTCCGAGGACACCGTTGCCAAAGTCATGGCCACCCTGCGCTTCGGCGGCAAACGCCCCGTGCTCGTGCGCCAGGACATCCCCGGCTTCATCGCCAACCGCATCCAGCATGCGCTTGCGCGCGAGGCCATCTCCCTGCTGGAAAAGGGCGTTGCCAGCGCCGAAGACATCGACGAAGTCGTCAAGTGGAGCCTCGGCATTCGCCTCGCCCTGTCCGGCCCCCTGGAACAGCGCGACATGAACGGCATCGACGTTCATTACGCCATCGCCAGCTACCTCTACAAAGACCTCGAGAACCGCACCGAACCGTCCGATCTGCTCAAAAGCAAAGTCGACAGCGGCCACCTCGGCGCCAAGAGCGGCCAGGGCTTTTACACCTGGAGCCCCGAACGCCGCGAACGCGTCCTGCGCGAGAAAAGCGCCGCCCTTGGCGAACTGGCCGCCTGGCTGAACGGCAAGGCCGGCGGCTCCTGAGCCGTTCTCAAACATCCACAAAAAGCGCGGCGGCCAAGACCGACCGCGCCATCGGGCCACGAGCCCACCCACACAAAGAAAAGCAATCGTCCCGCGCGCCCGCATCGTCACCCGATGACGCGCGCCGCCGGACATCAGAGAACCGCCTTACGGAGTTGTTGGAGGCACCATGAATAAATTGGCTTCATTTTTTACCGAGCTGATGCGCAAGTATCTGCCCGATCCCTTTGTCTTTGCGATCGCGCTCACCTTGCTCACCGTGCTGCTGGCCATGGGCATCGAAGGCCAGAGCATCGGCGACGTCACCCGCGCCTGGGGCAAAGGCTTCTGGAGCCTCCTGGCCTTCACCACCCAGATGGCCGTCATCCTGGCCATGGGTTACGTGCTGGCCACCGCGCCGCTGACCGACCGAATGCTCAACCGCATCGTCAGCCACGTCCACAAGCCGCACACCGCCATCATCGTCGCCACCCTCGTCGGCGGCATCGGCAGCTACCTGAACTGGGGCTTTGGCCTGGTCATCGGCGGCATCGTCGCCAAGAAGCTGGCCCTGAAGGTCAAGGGCGTGCACTACCCCCTGATCATCGCCGCCGCCTACAGCGGCTTCACCATGTACGGTCTTGGCCTGTCGGCCAGCATCCCCGTGCTCGTCGCCACGCCCGGCCACCCCACCGCCGCGCAGATGGGCACCATCCCCCTGTCCCAAACCATCTTCTCCGTGCCCATGCTGATCACCAGCCTGATCATCATCATCACCCTGCCGCTGCTCAACGCCTGGCTGCACCCCAAGAAGGGTGAAGCCATCGTCGAAGTCGATCCCAACATCGACCGCGACGCCAACGCGTCCAGCGCCGCCGAAGACATGCTCGAAAAGGGCACCCTCGCCTCCAAGCTCAACAACAGCCGCCTGCTCAGCCTGCTGATCGGCGCGCTCGGCGTGGCCTACGTCGTCTTTCACTTCATGGACGGCGGTTCGCTGGACCTGAACCTCATCAACTTCATCATCCTGTTCCTGGGCATCATCCTGCTCGGCACCCCCGCCGCCTACGTCGCCAAGCTGACCGAAGGCATCAAGACCATCTCCGGGATCATCCTGCAGTACCCGTTCTACGCCGGCATCATGGCCATCATGGCCGCCTCGGGTCTGGTCACCTCGATCTCCAAGGTCTTTGTCGACGTCGCCACGCCTGAAACGCTGCCGTTCTGGGGCCTGATCAGCTCGTTCGTCATCAACTTCTTTGCGCCGTCCGCCGGCGGCCACTGGGTCATCCAGGGTCCGTTCATGATCGACGCCGCCAAGGAAATCGGCAGCGCGCTCAACCAGACCACCATGGCCGTCATGCTGGGCAACGCCTGGAACGACCTCGTGCAACCCTTCTGGATCCTGCCCGCGCTCGCCCTGTCCAAGCTGAAGCTGCGCGACGTGATGGGCTATACCGTCATCATGATGCTGTGGGTCGGCGTGATCCACATCACCGCAGTATTGGCATGGGGCTATCTGACGCATTGATCGGTCCCCCCCTACGCGCTCACGCGCGCCCCCAGGGGCGACACCTGCAGACCGGCGGAGCCGGATCTGGCGGTGTCCCCGATCTGGGGCGGGACTAGGGCTATTGTCAGAGCCGTGTTTTTTTGAACCGAACGGGAATTGATATGACCAAACCCACCGCGTATCTCGTCACCGGCGGCAGCGCCGGGATCGGCGCCGCCATCGTCCGCATGCTGCTCGATGCCGGCCACAAGGTCGTCAACATCGACTACAAGCTGCCCGAGAATCCGCCGGCGGGTCTGGTCTCGTATCAGGCCGATCTGACCGATGAAGCGCGCACGCAGGAAGTCGCCCGCGAAGTCACCAGCGCGTTCAACATTGTCGGCCTCGTGAACAACGCCGGCGCCACGCGGCCCGGCACCGCCGACACCGCCACGCTGGCCGACCTGGACTACGTCGTTAATCTGCACCTGCGCACCGCGCTCATCCTGGTGCAGGCCACGCTGCCCGCCATGCGCGAAGCCGGCTTCGGCCGCATCGTCAACATGTCCTCGCGCGCGGCGCTGGGCAAGCCGGATCGCGTCGTCTATTCGGCCACGAAGGCCGGACTGGTGGGCATGACCCGCACGCTGGCCATGGAACTGGGCGGCGACGGCATCACCGTCAACGCCATCGGCCCCGGCCCCATCGCCACCGACCTTTTCACCAAGAGCAATCCCGCCGGCGCGCCGCAGACCGAGCGCATCATCAACAGCATCGTCGTCAAGCGCCTGGGCACCCCCGAAGACGTCGCGCGCGCCGCGATGTTCTTTTTGTCGCCCGACAACGGATTTGTCACCGGCCAGATGCTGTATGTCTGCGGCGGTACGACGCTTGGCGTCGCACCCATCTGAACGCGGCCGCCATGTCCCTGCCGACCGACCTCGCCATCCGCCCGCGCCGCCTAGCGGCGCAGCAGCGCGTGGTTGATCTGGTCGGCGGCGCGGCGCAGCGGTGGCAGAAAGGCCTCCAGCATAGCCTCGCGCGAAAACCGGTTGGCATGGCCGCTGACGTTCATCGCGGCGATCACGCGGCCGCTGCGGTCGATGATGGGCACCGCCACCGACTGCAGGCCGGGCTCCAGTTCCTGCGCCACGCACGCGTAGCCATCGGCGCGCACGCCGGCCAGCACGCGCTTGATCTCATCGATGTCGGTAACGGTGTCCGCCGTATAGCGCTGGATCTGGCTCATCGCCAGCACGCGGTCCAGTTCGGCCGGCGGCAGGCCCGCCAGCAGCACGCGGCCCATCGACGTCACCCAGGCCGGCAAGCGGCTGCCCACGGCCAGGTTGATCGTCATCACCTTATGGGTCGACAGCCGCAGGATGTAGACGATGTCGGCGCCTTCCAGCACCGACACGGAACACGATTCGCGCGTCAGCTCGGCGACTTCTTCCATGTAGGGCAGCGCCAGGTTCCACAGCGGCGTGCCCGACAGGTAGGCGTAACCGAGCTCCAGGATGCGCGGCGTCAGCGAGAACTTGCGGTCGTCGACGGTGACGTAGCCCAGATGTTCCAGCGTCAGCAGAATGCGGCGCGCGCCCGCGCGGGTCAGGCCCGTCACGGCCGCGACTTCGGACAGCGTCATCTGCGAACGGTCGGGGCCGAAGGCCCGGATCACCGACAGGCCGCGCGCGAAGGATTGCACGTAACTGTCGCTGGGTTGCTGGGGATCTTGCTCGGCCATCCGTCTGGTTCCAAGAGTAAAAGGCCCGCCGCCGGCGAGCCCTGCGTTGCCCCTTGCGGGCGACTCCGAACGATGGAGAGTGCGGCGTGCGGGCATGCCTTGACGCCTTCGCAGTCCCCATGAAACGATGTTCTTCAGAAGAACGAAAGTTCGAAAGAAGAACAAATTATGACACGCCACCTATGAGCGAACATCATGATCTCTAAGCTTGTTGCAAGCGCTGCCGCCGCCCTGGCGGACGTCCCCGATGGCGCCACCGTCATGATCGGCGGCTTTGGCACCGCCGGCCAGCCCATGGAACTGATCGACGCCCTGCTTGAACAGGGCGCCAAGGACCTGGTCATCATCAACAACAACGCCGGCAACGGCACCACCGGCCTCGCCGCGCTGCTGGGCGCCAACCGCGTGCGCAAGATCATCTGCTCGTTTCCGCGTCAGGCGGACTCGCAGATCTTCGACGGCCTGTACCGCAGCGGCAAGCTGGAACTGGAACTGGTGCCCCAAGGCAACCTGGCCGAGCGCATCCGCGCCGCCGGCGCCGGCATCGGCGCATTCTTCACGCCCACCGGCTACGGCACGCCGCTGGCCGACGGCAAGGAAACCCGCGAAATCAACGGCCGCCAGTACGTGCTGGAGTACCCGCTGCACGCCGACTACGCGCTCATCAAGGCCGAACGCGGCGACCGCTGGGGCAACCTGGTCTACCGCAAGACCGCCCGCAACTTCGGCCCCATCATGGCCAGCGCCGCGCGCGTCGCCGTGGCCCAAGTGCGCGAAATCGTCGAACTGGGCGAGCTGGACCCCGAAACCGTCGTGACCCCCGGCATCTTTGTCAAGCGCGTCGTGCAGATCGCAGGCCAAGCGGCCGCCAAGGAGCAGCAATGAGCACCAAACTGACCCGCGACCAGATCGCCGCCCGCGTCGCGCAGGACATTCCCGAAGGCGCCTACGTGAACCTGGGCATTGGCCTGCCCACGCTCGTCGCCAACCACCTGCCGGCCGGCCGCGAAGTCATCCTGCATACCGAAAACGGCATGCTGGGCATGGGCCCGGCGCCCGCCAAGGGCGAGGAAGACTACGACCTCATCAACGCCGGCAAGCAGCCCGTCACCGAACTGCCCGGCTGCTCGTTCTTTCATCATGCCGATTCGTTCGCGATGATGCGCGGCGGCCATCTGGACATCTGCGTGCTGGGCGCCTTTCAGGTCTCGCAGCACGGCGACCTGGCCAACTGGCACACCGGCGCGCCCGACGCCATCCCCGCCGTGGGCGGCGCGATGGATCTGGCCATCGGCGCGAAGGACGTTTTCGTGATGATGGAACTGCAGACCCGCGAAGGCCAGAGCAAGCTGGTCGAGACGTGCACCTATCCGCTGACCGGCGTGCGCTGCGTATCGCGCGTGTACACCGATGTCGCGGTGTTCGACATCAACAAGGACGGCGTGACCGTCACCGACATCTTTGGCGACATGACCGCCGATGAGCTGCTGCGCCTGACCGGCCTGCCGCTCAAGTTTGCGAACTGAAGTCCCTTAATTGCCGATACGCCGCCCCGCCAGCCGGGGCGGCATCATGGAGAGTCCATCATGTTGTTCATGGTTCAAATGCAAGTCAATCTGCCCGTCGACATGCCTGCCGACCGCGCCGACAAACTGAAGGCCGACGAAAAGGCCCTGGCGCAGCAGCTTCAGCGCGACGGCAAGTGGAAGAGCCTGTGGCGCGTTGTCGGCCGCTACGCCAACGTCAGCATCTTCGACGTCGAAAGCAACGACGAACTGCATGCGCTGCTGTCGTCCCTGCCGCTCTTCCCGTACATGGATATCGAAGTCACGGCGCTTGCGCGCCATCCCTCGGCGATCTGACAGGAGCCTTGCATGCCCTACATCATCGAAACCTTCGACAAGCCCAACCACCAGGACATGCGCCAGCAGCATCGCGCCAAGCACCTGGAATACCTGGACGCCAACAAGCAGCTTCTGTTGGCGTGCGGCGCCAAACTGCAGGATGACGGCAAGGATGCCGGCGGCGGCCTGTACATCGTCGACGTCGACACGCGCGAAGCCGCGCAGCAGTTCATCGATGCCGACCCCTTCGCACAGGCCGACCTGTTCGAACGCGTGACCATCACCCGCTGGCGCAAAGCCTACGTCGACGGCGTCTGCCACCTGTAATCCCGCGCGGCCGCCGTCAACGACGCCCGGCCGCGGCTTTTCCGGAAGGAATCCCACATGTCTTATGCCGATCTCAGCCAGGCACGGCTGTTCTACGTCATCGATGGCCCCGCCGACGCGCCGGTGCTCGTGCTCTCCAATTCGCTGGGCACCTGCGCCGACATGTGGGCCCGCCAGATCCCCGAACTGACCCGCCACTTCCGCGTGCTGCGTTACGACACCCGCGGCCACGGCAAGTCCTCGGTCCCCGAAGGCGAATACAGCTTCGAGCAGCTGGGCAACGACGTCGCCGAACTGCTGGCGCACCTGGACATCAAGCGCGCACACTTCTGCGGCCTGTCGATGGGCGGCCCGACCGGCCTGTGGCTGGCGCTGGCGCGCCCCGAACTCGTCGGCAAGCTGGTCCTGTGCAACACCGCCGCGCGCATCGGTTCGACGGAAGGCTGGAGCGCCCGCATCGCCGCCGTCGCTGAGCAGACGCTGGAAAAGATGGCCCCCACGCTGGTCGAGCGCTGGCTGACCGACGGCTACCGCGCCGCCGAACCCGGCCTCACGCAGGTCCTGATCGACATGCTGCGCCGCACGCCGGACGCGGGCTACGCGGGCAACTGCGCCGCGCTGCGCGACGCCGACTTCCGCGAACAGGTGTCTTCGATCACCGCGCCCACACTCGTCATCAGCAGCACGCACGACCTGGCCGCCACGCCCGCGCAAGGCCAGGAACTGGCCGCCGCCATTCCCGGCGCGCGCTATGTCGAACTGAACACCTCCCACATCTCGAACTGGGAGCAACCGGAAGCCTTCACCCGCGTGGTCGTCGACTTCCTGACGGAGTGAGCCGCATGCAACGCTGGAAGCACCGGCCCGAAGGCTCCAACTGGGGGGACTTCGGGCCCGACGACCAACTCGGCCGCCTGAACCTCATCACCGAAGAACAGGTTCTGAAGGGCGCGCGCGAGATCCGCGCCGGCAAGACCTTCTGCCTGTCCCTGCCGCTGGACCTGCCGGGCGGCAACGTGCTCAACCCGCGCCGCCATCCGCCGCAGCTAAGCCCGACGAAGCTCAAGGACACGCCGTACCTGAACTTCCCGCTCAAGAACGTGAACCCGGACGCGCTCGATGTGCTGAGCGACGACCAGGTGCTGCTGTCCATGCAGTATTCGACGCAGTGGGACGCGCTGGCGCACGTGGGCGCGCTGTTTGACGCCGATGGCGACGGCACGCCGGAACTGCGCTACTACAACGGCTTTCAGGCCGGCGTGGACGTCGTGGGCCCCGCCGACGGTGATCACACCGGCTGCGGCTGCAACAGCGGTGGCCCGTCCGCCGCGCTGAAGCTGGGCGTCGAGAACCTGGCGCAAAAGGGCATGCAGGGCCGCGGGGTGCTGGTGGACCTGTTCCGCCATTACGGCCCGGGCCGCACGCTGATCGGCCACGCCGAACTCATGCACGTGCTGGACGCGGACGGCATCGCCGTGGAGCCCGGCGACATGCTGGTACTGCGCACCGGCTACGCCGAAGCCGTGGTCGCCATGAACGGCGCCCCGGACCCCGAGGTGCTGCACACCTACGGCGCCGCGCTGGACGGCACCGACGACGCGCTGCTGCAATGGATCACCGACAGCGGCATCGCCGCCATCTGCGCCGACAACTACGCGGTCGAGGCCTACCCCGCCCGCGAAAAGTCCGGCCCGCGTCCCATGCTCCCGCTGCATCACCACTGCCTGTTCAAGTTGGGCCTGCCGCTGGCCGAGCTTTGGTATTTGAAGGACCTGGCGGATTTCCTGCATGCCAACGGCCGCCACCACTTCATGCTGACCGCGCCCCCGCTGCGCCTGCCGCATGCCATTGGGTCGCCGGTCACGCCGATTGCCACGGCGTGACGCGCGTAGCGCCGCTGTCAGCGGGCCAAAGAAAACGCCAGACCTCGTCTGGCGTTTTTGCTTGCCGGGCGGTCAGCCCTTCAGGCAGGTGCTCATGAAAGTCTTGCGGGCCTCACCCGTCAGCTTTTGCTCGCCGGCCTTGGCGTTGCAGTCCTTCATCTTCTGCTGCTGCGGCGTCAGTTGCTTGGCCGGCTCCTCGCCCTTCAGGCAGCTGCTCATGAAGGTCTTGCGGTCGTCGCCTTTCTTGCCCTCGGCGGCCTTGTTGCAGTCCGACATGCGCTGTTGCTGCGGCGTGGGCGTCTTGGCGGTTGTGGGCGCGGCGGGGGTCTGGGCCTGCGCGCCGGCAAAACATGCGGACAACAGGATGGCCGAGGCCAGCTGGGTGGTACGGGAAAGCATGAGTTCCTCCCTTGAGCGCCCCTCGCGCAATGGCACGCGCGACGCGGGCGGCACGGTCCGCCGGCCAAGGCGCCGGCCCGGTCATCATCGGACAAACCCACAGCGATGGCAACTTCCGCCGCAACCTGTTACCCATTCATCCATCTGACCCGTTGTATCCCCGGCCGGAAAGGAGTGAGATAGGCAAAACCCGCGCCGCGAGCCCCAGGAGACGCCCATGAAAAAAATCATCCTCGCCTCGATTGCCGTGCTGGCCAGCGCCTGCGCCACCACCGCCGGCGCGCAAAGCCTTGCCTACGGCGTCACTTTGGGCAACGTCCAGGCCGTGCGCGACAACACCCGCAACGTCTCGACCATCACCGGTTTCCTGGCCAACCAGTCCGAACGCCCCGTCAATAGCGTCCTTCTGACGTACGTCCTGTACGACGCCCAGAACCGCGAGGTCGGCCGGGTCAGCGAAGACATCGTGGACCCTCTCGCCCCCGGCCAGATCAAGGTGGTCAAGGCCATCACGCCGCTTGAATTCGCTCGCGTGACCCCGCTGGACGTAGCGGCCCGCTAAGGCCGCCCAGGGCTTCGACCCGCCGCAAAAAAACCCTTTCAATATCAGGGTTTAGACAGGTGGCTATCAGCCCAATTATGGGAAAATCCCGACTGCCGACTCGATAAAAGGGGCTTCCACACGAAGCCCCTTCGTGCGTATGCCGGCGCGCCAGCAAGCCTGGCCTCGATATTAGGAACTGAAGATCATGTTTCCCAAAAGACTCTCCGAAGGCTACCAATCCTTCCTTGACGGCCGCTTCCAGACGGAAAGCAGCCGCTATCAAAAGCTGGCCGAAATCGGCCAAAGCCCGGAAATCCTGATCATTGGCTGTTGCGACTCGCGCGTATCGCCCGAAGTGATCTTCGACGCAGGCCCCGGTGAAATGTTTGTGGTGCGCAACGTGGCCAACCTCGTACCGCCCTGTGATCCCGACTCGGAATCGTCGTACCACGGCACCAGCGCCGCCATCGAATTCGCGGTCAACGGCCTGAACGTCAAGCACATCGTCGTGCTGGGCCACGCCTCCTGCGGCGGCATCCGGTTCTTCTTCGACGACGCCACGCCGCTCAGCAAGAGCGATTTCATCGGCAAATGGATGTCGCAGATCGAACCCGTCGCCAAGGGCATGTCCCCCGAGACCGGTGATCGCCAGGCCAACCTGAAGCGCCTGGAACTGGCCACCGTCGCGCACAGCCTGAACAACCTGATGACGTTCCCGTCGATCCGCCGCCGCGTCGAAAAGGGCGAACTGGAACTGCACGGTGCCTATTTTGGCGTGGCCACCGGCGTCCTGTTCCTGCGCGATCCGGAATCCGGCGAGTTCAAGCCCTGCCTGGAAACGGGCGTTACGGAATAAAGCCGTGAGCGCCGGTCCGCAAAGGTTCCGGCGTCGTCAGCACGCGGGGCGCGGCTCGTCCGACGCGCCTCTCCGCCTTTCCGCCGCCGGCCGCTTCCCCTTGCCGCTGGCGATTCCCCGCTTCATGCCTTCCCGATTGTCATCCGCAAGCAGGCTGGACAGCGTTAGCACGCTGCGCAACACTGACGCCTCTCACCGACAGGGAACCCCATGAAAATCTTCTTCTCGCCCGCTTCGCCCTTCGTACGCAAGTGCATGGTCATCGCCCACGAACTCGGGCTGGCCGACCGGATTGAAAAGCTGCCCAGCGCCGCCGGTCCGGTCGCCCGCGACCAGACCATCATCCCGAGCAATCCGCTGGGCCAGGTGCCCACCTTCATCACCGATGAAGGCCAGGCGCTGTTCGACAGCCGCGTTGTCTGCGAGTACCTGAACGACCTGGGCGGCGGATCGTTCTTTCCTGCCGGCAAGGCCCGCTGGCCCGTGCTGACCGAACAGGCTATGGCCGACGGCATGCTGGGCGCGGCGCTGCTGGCGCGCTACGAGACCGTGCTGCGTCCCGAGGCCTTGCGCTGGGATGGCTGGGTCGAGGGCCAGTTGGGCAAGGTGCGCGACGGCCTTGCGCTCATCGAGAAGAACGCCGCGGGCCTCGCAGGCCGCCTGGACATCGGCACCGTCACCATCGGCTGCGCGCTGGGTTACCTGGACTTCCGCTTCCCTGACCTGGACTGGCGCGCCTCGCACCCGGCCACGGCTGCCTGGTACGAGGATTTCAGCCAGCGCCCCTCGATGCAGGCCACCAAGCCCTGATCTGGCCGCCGGCGGTTTGCGCCGGTAAGTGCGACGGCATCAATGCGACGACACGAACGCGGCTTGCGCGAAGGCTGGCATGGCGAAGCCTTCACGCATGCGCCGCGCCTCTGCCGCTGGCGTCAGGCCAAATAGGCGCTTGAACTCGCGGCTGAACTGGGACGGGCTCGTGTAGCCCACCGCCTGGCTCGCCGTCTCGGCCGTCAGGTCCTGCCGCACCATCAAGAGGCGCGCCTGGTGCAGGCGGGTCGATTTCACGTACTGCATCGGGGAAACCTGCGTCACCGCCTTGAAATGGCTGTGAAAGCTCGGCACGCTCATGCCCGCCTCATTCGCCAGCCTGGTGACATCCAGCGGCTGGGCATACTCCGCATGGATGACACGCAGGGATTTGCCAATACGGCCAAACTGCCCACGCAGCGATAGCGCTTCCCGCATCGAACTGCCCTGCGGGCCGGTCAGCACGCGGAAATAGAGTTCGCGCAGCAGGCCCGCTCCCAGCACTGCGGCTTCCAACGGCTTGGCCATGGCCTCGATGAAGCGCAGCACCGATGCACGCATCGCTTCATCCATCGGGGTCGACATCATGCTTTGCGGCGCCTGCGCAGGCGCCGCGTGCCCGGCGCCGTCGATCTGCGACGCCAACTCCGCCGCCAACACAAAATCCAGGTGCAGGTACAGCGCCAGCAGCGGCCGCTCGGGCGTGGCTTCAGTCTCCATGCTGAAAGGAACTGGGACGGAGACGGCCAGGTAGTGCTGCTCGTCATACAGGTAAAGCCGATCGCCGAAATATCCGCGCTTACGGCCCTGGCACACGATCACGATCCCGGGGTCATACAGCACGGGCGTGCGCGCCAGCGCGCGGTTGGCGCGCAGCACGCGCACGCTGGGCAACGCCGTCAGGTTGTAGCCCTCATGGGGCGCCAAGCCGCGCAGCAGCTCGGCCATGCGGCTCTCGGCAAGAGCGCGGCCTGCCGCGCCGTCCACGGTCGGGGAAATCGCGTTCATAGTTTTATGCAATATAAGTAGCGGAATACGGCTTATCCGCGCGTTTTTGCGAGACTACCATGCATTC
Organism: Achromobacter mucicolens; assembly: GCF_029866465.1. Classification (NCBI taxonomy): domain Bacteria; kingdom Pseudomonadati; phylum Pseudomonadota; class Betaproteobacteria; order Burkholderiales; family Alcaligenaceae; genus Achromobacter; species Achromobacter mucicolens. The sequence goes on from NZ_CP123364.1 coordinate 5,204,693, forward strand.
TCCACTGACTTTGGAGCCGACTCCATGACCTCCCCCAAAACCCTGCTCATCACCGGCGTCAGCAGCGGCTTCGGCCGCGCATTGGCCGAGGAGGCCCTGGCCGCCGGCCATCGCGTGGTTGGAACCGTGCGCAGCGACCCCGCGCGGATCGCCTTCGAGGCCTTGTCCCCAGGCGCGGCCATCGGGCGCGTCCTGGACGTCACCGACTTCGACGCCATCGACGGCGTCGTGGCCGATATCGAAGCCAGCGCCGGGGCCATCGATGTGCTGGTCAACAACGCGGGCTACGGTCACGAAGGCGTGATGGAAGAGTCGCCGCTGTCGGAAATGCGCCGCCAGTTCGACGTGAACGTCTTTGGCGCGGTCGCAATGATGAAAGCGGTCCTGCCCTTCATGCGCCAGCGCCGGCGCGGCCACATCCTGAACATCACGTCCATGGGCGGCCACATCACCATGCCGGGGATCGCGTACTACTGCGGCAGCAAGTTCGCGCTGGAGGGGATTTCCGAAGCCCTGGGCAAGGAAGTGCAGCCGCTGGGCATCGCCGTGACCGCCGTGGCGCCCGGATCGTTCCGCACTGACTGGGCGGGCCGATCCATGACACGTACCCCACGCGCCATTGCGGACTACGACGCCATCTTCGATCCCATCCGCAAGGCGCGCGAAGAGAAAAGCGGCCGACAGCTGGGGGACCCGCGCAAGGCGGCGCGCGCCATGCTGGCGGCCATCGCCGCCGATCATCCGCCCGCGCACCTGCTGCTGGGCAGCGATGCGCTCGGGTTGGTCAGGGGCAAGCTGGCCGCCTTGCAGGAGGAATTGGCGGCGTGGGAGACGGTTACGAAATCCACAGATGGATAAACCCCTGCGCAGAAGGCTTTGCTACAGTGAACGTGCATCTCCCCTGACAGACCAACCCAAAGGTCAATCACGACAAGGAGCGCCCGCATGGCCATTTCTGCGATCTCCGCCATCCCCCACGTCGCCGCGCCTTTTCCGGCGCGCGTATCGATGCTGGATGAGAACCGCCCCGCCTGGGAAGCCGAACGCGCCGCGCAGAACTTCGCGGCCCGCCAGGCGCAGCGCACCGCCCAGGCCCAGGCCGCCCGCGAAGCCCAGCGCCTGGAACGCGCCCAGGCCGACAAATTGGCCAGGGCCGAGCAAAACGCCCCGCGCGTCAGAGAAAACGCTGACCCCGCGGCCGCGCCCCTTGCTCTTGCCGCCCCCGCCCTCAACATCGATGAATTGCGCGACCTGTACGCGGACGCCCGCATGCGGCGCGCGGTCGAAGACTTTGCCGCGCGGCCCGACCCGGTGGCCCAACGCGCCCAGGCCGCGAACGACTGGGGCACCATCGAAGGCCTGGCGCCGCTGCAACCTTATCGTGTCGCCATGGGCAATCCGCAAGTCGAATTGCAGGCCGCGGCTGTCATGAAGGCAGCCAGTGCTGTCGTTCCGGCGGTGGCCAACATCGGCCCCACCGAGAACGTGACCGACAACGCGCGCTACCGGCCCGGCGCCGCGCCCTGATTCCCGCGCTGACCCAGGTGTCAGGCAGCCGAAGGATCCTTGCGCTGACCCAGGTGTCAGACACCCAAATGAGACACCCGTCAATTGGCGACGGCGTCTCGACGGGTGTCTGACACCGCCCCCAAGCCGGTCCATGAAAAAAGCCGCCTGAAAAGGCGGCTTTCTCGTGGCGCGAAGACCGATCAGTGGAAGAATTCCGCGATCATCGTGGCGCCCATGAAGGTGCCGGCGTTGGCGGCCAGCGACACCACCACGATCTTCCAGCCCAGCTTGCGGAAGGCGGGCAGGTCTTTCAGGATCGACAGGCCGGCCATGGCCAGGATGACCGTCGTGAACGGCAGGAAGTTGACCTTGCCGACCATTGCGATGATCTGGTCCGAGTACGGCAGCACGCCGGGGCAACCGGCCGTCATGGCGATCAGCGACAGCACGAACACCGCCGGCAGCTTGGGCACGACGCGCAGGATGAGGTCAGTGATGACGACCAGCAGCACGATGATGCCCATGCCGGGCAGCGCGTCCGCGAACGGCACGTTGTAGCCCAGGCGGTTGCCCACCAACGCAAACAGGCCACAGATGATGTAGGCGGTCAGGCGGTCGCCAAAGCCCATCTTCGCGCCGTGCGCGGGCACGTCTTCCGACACGCTGTCGTCGACCACGGCCTCGTTCTTGCCGCGCGAGAAGCGGCCCAGCACGGGCTCCAGCTTGCCGTACAGGAAGATCGTCGTGGGCAGCGAGATGAAGAGGGTGAAGTACACGCCCACCACGGTGGTCAGCAGGTTGGCCGCGGCGGCCAGGGCAGCCACCTGATGCGCCATTTCAGGCGTCTGCTGCGAGGCGATCGCGCCCACGCCGGCGGCCATCATGCTGCCCGAGCCCACGCCTGCGCCCATGGCGAGCGAGCGCGGATCGAAGATGTTCAGGCTGGTGATGAAGCCGGCCATCAGCGCCACGAACAGCGCGCCGATCACGGTGCCGGTGATGTATTCGGCCATGACGCCGCGGCCTTCGGGCGAATTCATGCCGTAGCGCTCGCCGATGATCGCCAGGCTGGGCTCACGGCCCACCGAGAACGTAGCGCCGATCGCTTCGCGCTTGATGCCCAGCAGCAGCGCCAGCGGCAGGCCGATGGCCATGGTGCCGAAGAAGTGGCCGAACTCCTGGAACACCAGCGCCCAGCCGGCCTCGCGCACCTGCGGCAAGGCGCCGCCGACCATCAGGCCCAGCTTGGCCAGGAACGGCAGCAACGCATATTGCAGGTAGCCACTGATGCGGGTCTGCATGGCCTTGTCGATGCCGATGCCGGACGGCAGCCGCTGACCGAAAGCCGCCACGACCGCGCCGATGAAAATGGCCCACAGCATGGGTTGCAGGACGATCTTGCCGGGACCGACCGAGAAGGTCACGCTGCCGATCGCTTCGGAGATGACGACCACCAGCAGGATGGCGGCGAGCATGCGCACGCGCCCCGATAGCGGCATGGAAGGCAAGGCCAGGCTGGCGCTGGCATGAGACATTGTTTTTCCCCTGATGACGAACGGCGCGCAACGGGCGCGCCGGTTCGGACTGCGCAATTTTCGCTCTGCCCGTTGGCGGGCAACCATGACACCCGCCGCCGAGAAACGTTGCGTAAAATGCAACGAATTGCCTTTTCCTGGGAAATTTTTGCACGGAACAGCGTTCGTTAAGGGTAAACCCTTAATTGTGTGCGTGGAAAATCCGCCGCATTCCCGCCCGAAGCCGCCGCCATGGATGAACAACTAGACGCCCGCCGCACGCACTACTTCATGCAGGTCATGAGCCGGGGCTCGGTGCGTGGCGCTGCCGAAGCGCTGGAAATGGATCCGTCCGCCGTCAGCCGCGCCATCGCCGCGCTGGAACGCGACTGCGGCATGGCGCTGTTCGAGCGTCGCGGCCGCGGGCTGGTGCCCACCGATGCCGGCCACATCCTTGCCCGATACGTGAAGCGCCAGCAGGACATCCAGGAAAGCTTCTTTTCCGAGATCGACAGCCTGCGCAAGGCCGAACGCGGCCACATCGACCTGGTGCTGGGCGAGGGCTTCGTCGAACTCATGTTCGACCGCGTCCTGCCGGGTTACTGGCGCAGCCACCCGGAAGTCACGCTGGACATCGACGTGGCCCGCACCTCCGAGATCGTGCAGCGCATCGTCGACGACCGCGCCTACATCGGGCTGGTGTTCCAGCCGCCCAATGACGCGCGGCTGCGCACGCATTACTCGCGGCCCGAACCGATACGCGCCATCGTGCGCCAGGAGCATCCGCTGACGCGGCTGCGCCGCCCCCTGCTCTTGACCGACCTGGCCGACTACCCCGGTGCGTCCATGCAGGAAGGCTTTGGCGTGCGCCAGCACATCCAGGCCGCCGAGATCAGCGAGCAGGTGCGGCTGCACAACGTGCTGACCACCTCGTCCTTCAAGGCGCTGTGGCAATTCGCGGCCGCCGGCATCGGCTATGCGCTTACGCCCCCCATCGCCGTCACCGTAGACATGCAGGCACAGCGTCTGGCCAGCCTGCCGCTGGCCAATCCCATCCTGAACCAGGGCAGCCTGCACGTCCTGAGCCGCGCCGGCCGCCACATTTCGCCCGCCGCGCGCGAACTGCTGGACCACATCGTGCGCGGCATCGGCGCGCATGCCGCCGCGCCAACTGATACGGTCGGTTGAACCGGATCTGCATCTGTCTGCGCCCCCGCCCAACGTCTACAGTGGACGGTCAAGAATCTGCCCGGAGGCGCATATGCTCAGTTTCCTGCGCACGGTCCGCTCCGTGCTATGGGCCTTTTTCGGCGTGCGCCGCGGCCGCGGCTACGACGCCGACATCGCCCACAACAAACCCGCCCCCCTCATCGCCACCGGACTGCTGCTCGCGGCCTGCCTGGTGATCATTCTCGTGTTCGTGGCGCGCTGGGCGGTGAATGCGGCGTTGTAGCTGCGTCGCCGACGCGCACCGGCCGAGCCAGTTGCAACTAGCTATAGGCAACGACGGCGCCGCTGTACGGCATCGGTGCAGATGATTTCCCGCAAAGGCTGAAAACGCATCCTTTGCAAAAATACCCGTCACGCATAAACCATGCCCCTCCGGCAGCCGACCTTTGCAAAGGGCGTAGCGCCCGGCCTCCGCAAAAACAGCCGCCCCGCCGCCCGGCCGCCCGAAGGCGGGGCAGCCCCCTCGGGGGGCAGCTAGCGCGCAAAGCGCGCGCGGCGTGGGGGCATTGACAGCCGCCCCGCCGCCCGGCCGCCCGAAGGCGGGGCAGCCCCCTCGGGGGGCAGCTAGCGCGCGGAGCGCGCGCGGCGTGGGGCCCCTCCCCGGGGCTCTTATTTCTTTATTACCAGAATGACTTAGACGGTCTTTACGGCTGCCTGTTACGGTTATGAATCCCGTTTTTCCGGCGCCGTGCGCCTGCCCCGTTCCGGGGTTCAGACCGAGAAGATTTCAAGGGCAGTAGACATGTACGTGTATGACCCCGTCGATCAACAGCTTGTCGAGCAGCGTGTCGCGCAGTTTGCCGATCAGACGCGCCGCTTTCTCGACGGCCAGCTTACCGAGGACGATTTCCGCGTCCTGCGCCTGCAGAACGGCCTGTATATCCAGCGCCACGCTCCCATGCTGCGCGTCGCGATTCCGTATGGCCTGCTGGCGTCGCGCCAGTTGCGCACCCTGGCGCACATCGCGCGCAAATGGGACCGCGGCTACGGGCATTTCAGCACCCGTCAGAACATCCAGTTCAACTGGCCCAAGCTCGAAGACGTGCCGGACATCCTGGCGGAGCTCGCCACGGTGCAGATGCACGCCATCCAGACCAGCGGCAACTGCATCCGCAACACCACCACGGATCACTTTGCCGGCGTCGCGCCGGACGAGCTCGTCGATCCGCTGATCTGGTGCGAGATCATCCGCCAATGGTCCACGCTGCATCCTGAATTCGCCTTTTTGCCGCGCAAGTTCAAGATCGCGGTCAGCGGTGCCGTGGAAGACCGCGCCGCCGTTGGCGTGCACGACATCGGCCTGCAGGCGGTCGAACGCGACGGCAAGCTGGGTTTCCGCGTGTGGATCGGCGGCGGCCTGGGCCGCACGCCCATCGTCGGCAAGCTGATCAATCCGTTCGTCGAATGGCAGCACCTGCTGACCTATCTGCAAGCCGCGCTGCGCGTGTACAACCTGCATGGCCGCCGCGACAACAAGTACAAGGCGCGCATCAAGATCCTGGTCAAGGACCTGACGCCCGAGGTCTACGCGCAGCAGGTCGATGAAGAATGGCAGCGTATCAAGGGCGGCCCCGACACCATCACGCAGGAATTCGTGGACCGCATCAAGTCGCGCTTCGTCTGGCCGCGGCACGATGCCGCCGCCGCGGCGGACATCGACAACACCGCCGCGCTGGCCGCGGGCGACAAGCGTTTTGCCCGCTGGCTGCGCACCAATGTGCATGCGCACAAGGTTGCGGGCTACGCGGCGGTAACGGTGTCGCTCAAGCCCACCGGCGTGCCGCCGGGCGACATCACCGCGGACCAGATGGACGCCGTGGCCGACCTGGCCGACGACTTCGGTTGTGGCGAACTGCGCGTGTCGCACGAACAGAACCTGATCCTGGCCGACGTGCGCCGCGCGCGCCTGCATGAGCTGTGGCAGAAACTGGAGGCCCTGAATCTCGCGACACCCAATGTCGGCCTGCTGACCAACATCATCGCCTGTCCGGGCGGAGACTTCTGCGCGCTGGCCAATGCCGTCTCCATTCCCGTGGCCGAAGCCATCCAGCGCCAGTTCGACGATCTGGACTACCTGTTCGAAATCGGCGAACTGGACCTGAACATCTCGGGCTGCATCAACTCCTGCGGCCATCATCACGTCGGCCACATCGGCATCCTCGGCGTCGATAAAGCCGGCGAGGAGTGGTATCAGGTCACGGTGGGCGGCCGCCAGAACGGCGCTGCCAAGCCCCTTCCCGACCTTGAATCCACGCACGGCGGCGGCGCGGCCATCGGCCGCATCATCGGCCCGTCGTTTGCGCGCCATCAGGTGCCGGGCGTGGTTGATCGCCTGATCCGCACCTACCTGGGCCTGCGCGACAGCGAGGCCGAGCGCTTCATCGACGTGGTCGACCGCGTCGGCATCGACCCCTTCAAGCAGGACGTGTACGCGGACCCTGCCTTCGCCAAACCCACGCAGCACGCGGAGCCCGCCCATGTCTGAGATCTACGCCCACGACGCGCCCGGCCCGCACCTGATCCGCAACGGCAAGCTGGAGGCCGACACGTCGCGCCCCTTCGTGCCCGAACCCGAAGTGCCGGCCGAGGGCCAGGTGCCCGCCGACGAACCGGGCTGGATCGTGCCGCTGTCCGTCTGGAAGACGTCGCGCGCCACGCTGCGCCGCCACAAGCACCCCGTGGCGGTACTGCTGAAGCCGGATGCCGATCTGACCGATCTGGCGGACGCCGACGGCGTGCTGCATCCCGAAGGCATTGCCTTCATTGCCGTGGACTTCCCGGTCTACACCGATGGCCGGGGCTACTCGCTGGCCCAATTGCTGCGCACGCGCTACCAGTGGCAGGGCGAGCTGCGCGCGGTGGGCGACGTGATGATCGACACCATCCACTACCAGGCGCGCGTGGGTTTTGACAGCTTTCTCGTCAAGCCCGGACACGATCCGCACAAGGCGCTGGCCGCCTTCAAGACGTTCACGGTGCACTACCAGAAGACATACCGCGTCCCCACGCCCGCGGCCGCCTGAACGAACCGCCTGAACGAGACTACATAAACGAGGCCGCCTGCGGCCTCAGTCCCCTTCGCCAGGCGCCGCCCCAAGCTGCATGCCGAACCCGCTTTGCGCCAGTTGCGCGCGGATCAGGTCGGCGATGCTGCGTTGGCGCGGCGCCTGCATCCGGCTGATCAGGCTGGATACGCTGACCGCCAGCCGCGGATACCCGCCGGCATCGCACAGCGCCACCCCCACGCCCAACACGCCAGGCACCGCCGCGTTGCCCACAACTGCCCAGCCGCGCCCGCGCGTGTTCTCGACCAGCCGCCGCATCTGCGCCACCGTCATGCCGCCATAGGCGCGTAGCGCCTGCTCGTTTTGCGCCACGACCTCGTCGGCTTCGGCGGCGGGCAACGCGCCCAGCAGCGCCAGACCCGCCGCGCCCACGCCCAGCGGCTGCCGATGCCCGACCGTCACGGCCAGCACCTGCACCGGGTAGTTGCCAACCTCCCGATGCAGGCAGAGCGAGTCATTCGCCGCCCGGCAGATGAGAAACGCCGAATCGCCGCTGACATCACTGATCTGGCGCAGCAACGGCCGCAGGCTGCGCACGGCCTGCGCGTGCGGATCGCCGGCCATCATCACGCCCAGTTCGGCGACGCGCCAGCGCGGCGCGCCCGATTCGCGCAGGGCATAGCCCTCTTCGACCAGCACATCCAGGTAGCGGTACACCGTGGACCGCTGCATGCCGGCGGCCCGCGCGATGTCCACCACGTGCATGCCGGCCGCGCCGGCCTGGCGCAACACGCCCAGCACCTTCAGCCCGCGCCGCAGGATGCGCGGACCGGAACCCTCGGAATCCGGTTTGTTCAATTTCTGGACACCTTGCGTTGATAGGGCCTCCATCAAAGCCGAATATGAAGGCGGACAGACGGAGATCTGTCCAATTATTAGACAAACAGGACGGAGACAACAATGAAGACATTCGGCAAGCGCTGGACCGCTGCGGCGGTGGCCTTGAGCGGCGCCCTCGTGGCCGCCGCCCCCGCCTGGGCGGCCAAACCCTATCCCGAACGCCCAATCACCCTCGTCGTCGGCTACGCCGCCGGCGGCGCCACCGACATCGTGGCGCGCCTGATGGCCAAATCGCTGTCCGAAGAGCTGGGCCAGACAGTCGTGGTCGAGAACAAGACCGGCGCCAACAGCAACATCGGCGCAGAAATCGTCTCGCGCGCCGCGCCCGACGGCTACACGCTGTATGTCGGTTCCATCGCCAACACCATCAACCGCACGCTGTACAGCCAGCTGAACTACGACTTCGTCAAAGGCTTCGAGCCGGTCGGCCTGCTGGCGACCATTCCGAACATCCTGGTGGTCAATCCCAAGCTGCCGATCAAGTCCGTGCAGGAATACATCGCGTATGCCAAGAAGAACCCCGGCAAGCTGACCTGCGCCTCGTCCGGCAGCGGATCGTCCATTCACCTGTCGTGCGAACTTTTCAAGATGAAGACCGGCACCGACATCCTGCACGTGCCCTATCGCGGCAGCGGCCCCGCGGTGGCGGACCTGCTGGGCGGCCAGGTGGATTCCATGTTCGACAACCTGCCCTCGTCGCTGCCCCACGTGCAGGCGGGCAAGCTGCGCGCCATTGGCGTGACCTCGCCCGAGCGCCTGCCCGCCACGCCCGATGTGCCCACGCTGGCCGAATCCGGCCTGCCGGGCTTCGACGTGGAATCGTGGTTCGGCCTGGTGGCGCCGGCAGGCACGCCCAAGCCCGTCATCGACCGCCTGAATCAGGCAGTGAACAAGGCGCTGGCCAGCCCCGCCCTGCAGACCTCGTACAAGCAGGGCGGATTCTTCCCGCCGCAACCGCCCAACACGCCGGAGACCTTTGCCAAGAAGATCGCCAGCGAAATCGACAAGTGGGGTGCGGTCGTGAAAAGCGCCAACCTCAAGGCCAACTAGCGATCCAAGGAGCCAAGGTGTACCCGATTGATTTTTTCTTTCGCGCGGCCGAGATGCACCCGGACCGCGTGGCGCTTGATGGTCCCGACGGGCAGGTCACCTACGCGCGGCTGGCGGCCGACACCCGCGCGCTGGCGGCCGCCCTGCAGGACCTGGACCCGGCGCCGCAAACCCGCGTGGCCATTTGCGCCGGCAACTCGGCGCGTCACATCCTGGCGCTGCTGGCGGTGCTGGCCAGCGGCAAGGTGTGGGTGCCGCTCAACTACCGCAGCACGGCGCGCGAGATCGGCCGCATCCTGGATGCCACCGAGCCCACCATCGTGATCGTGGACGGCGTGGGCGGGCCGCTCGTGCCCGTGGGCCCGTCGCGACGTATCGAGCTGGAAGACACGACGGCCGACCTGACGCTGGATGGCCTATTGACGGGTTTTGCGGGCAGCGCGCCGCTGCGCCACGCGCTGCCCCGCGACGCCACCCAGGCCATCAAGTTCACGGGCGGCACCACCGGACTGCCCAAGGGCGTGATGCAGCCGTATCACGCGTGGAACGCCGGCATCGTCAACCAGATCCTCAACTGGGGCCTCACCGCCGATGACCGCTATGTGGTGTCCGCGCCCATCACGCACGGCACGGGCACGTATCTGCTGCCGGTGCTGGCGCAAGGCGGCGCGCATCTGCTGTTGGACACCGTGTCGCCCGCCACCATCACGGCGGCGTTTCGCGAGCGGGGCGGCACGCTGAGCTTCATGCCGCCCACGCTCATCTACATGCTGATGGCGCAGCCAGGCGTGTCCCGCGCGGACTTCCCGCGCCTGCGCAACCTGATCTACGGCGGCGCGCCGATGCCTGTCGAAAAAATCGAGCGCGCACGCGCGTTCTTCGGTCCGGTACTGGGCACGACCTACGGCCAGACCGAGGCGCCGCAGATCGTCACCGTGCTGCGTCCCGCCGACCTCGAAGCGCCTGAGAACCGCGCGTCGGTCGGCCGGGTCACGCCGCTGTCGGACGTGGCGATCATGGCCCCCGACGGCACGCTCTTGCCGCGCGGCGAGATCGGCGAAGTGGTGGTCCAGGGCGATCTGGTCATGACCGGCTACTGGCGGCTGCCCGAGAAAACGGCCGAGACCGTGATCGACGGCTGGCTGCACACCGGCGACACCGGCCTTATCGATGCGCGCGGCTATTTGTTCCTGAAGGACCGGCTGCGCGACGTCATCATCACTGGCGGTTTCAACATCTACCCGGTGGACGTCGAGAACGCGCTGTCCGCGCATCCGGCCGTCTACGAGTGCTCGGTATTCGGCGTGCCCGACGACAAATGGGGCGAAGCGGTGCACGCGGCCGTTCAGCTTCAACCCGGCGCGCAAGCGAGCGACGATGAACTGAAGGCGCACGTGCGCACGCTGCTGGGCCCGGTGGCCACGCCCAAGCAGATCCATTTCCACGACAGCCTGCCGCGCTCGAGCGTGGGCAAGGTGCTGAAGAACGCGGTGCGCGACGCCGCAATGAAGGAGACGCCATGAACACGCCCGAAACCCGCCTGTGCGCCCATCACCTGACCGGCATGTCGTACCGCGACGTCGACCTGGTCGAAGACCTGATCGGCAAGAAGTCCTTCACCGAGGTGATGATCATGCAGATCCTGGGACGCGACGCGCGCCCGGTGGACATGCGCATCGTGGACGCCGTGCTGGTCACGCTGATGGAGCACGGCATGACGCCCAGCGCGATCGCCACGCGCCTGATCTACATGAGCGCCCCCGAGAACCTGCAGGGCGCCGTGGCGTCCGGCCTGATGGCCGTGGGCAGCCAGTTCGTCGGCACCATGGAGAACTGCTCGCGCCTGCTGGACCGCATCCGGCAGGCCGCCGACGGCCCCGCCGAGGCGCTGGCGATTGCGCGCGAGCACCGCGCCTCGCGCAGCCCGCTGCCCGGCTTCGGACATCACCTGCACAAACCGGACGATCCGCGCGCGATCAAGCTGCTGGCGCTGGCCGAGGCGGAAAGCGAACTGAGCGGCCAGTCCGTGCAGGCCCTGCGCTGGCTGGCCAGCGCCATCGACGAGACATACGGCAAGCACATCACCATCAATGCGACGGGCGCCGTGGCCGCGCTGCTCAGCGAAATCGGCGTCCCCACCGACCTGATGCGCGGCTTTGCCGTCATCTCGCGCGCGGCGGGCCTGGTGTCGCACGTTGCCGAAGAGCAGCAAAGCCCTTCCGGGCGTTTTATCTGGGAAACCATCGACCACGCCATTCCGTACGTGGGCAAGGGCAAGTCCCATCAGCAAGACGGCGGGCAATCATGACGGCGGCATCCGGCGGGCGCCTGGCCGGTAAGGTCGCGCTGGTGGCGGGCGCGGGCACATCGGCGCCCGGCTGGAGCATCGGCAAGGCCAGCTGCGTGACGCTGGCGCGCCAGGGCGCGGCCATCATCGCGCTGGACGCCAACCTGACCGCCGCCGACGAGGCGGCGCACGAAGTCGAATCGGCCGGCGGCTGCGCGCTGCCGGTGCAGGCCGACGTGGCCGATCCGGCTGCAATGCAGGCCACGGTGGAGGCGGCGCTGGGCCGCTTCGGCCGCATCGACATCCTGCAGGCCAACGCGGGGATCGGCAAGGTGGGCGGCCCCGAAGACATCTCGCTGCAAGACTGGGACCGCATCCAGCAGGTGAACGTGACCAGCCTGCTGATCGCGACACGGCTGGTGGTCCCGCTGATGCGCGCGCAAGGCGGCGGGGCCATCGTCGCGGTGTCGTCGATCGCGGGCATCCGGTACACCGGCTATCCGCATCTGGCCTACAGCGTCAGCAAGGCCGCCGTCATCCACTTTGCGCGGATGACCGCGCAGCAATATGCCGCCGACCGCATCCGCGTGAACACGGTGATTCCCGGGCTGATCGACACCCCGCGCGTGGCCAGCAACGTCGCCAGGATGTTCGATGCCAACGACCTGGACGCCGCCCGCGCGGCGCGCGACAGGCAGGTGCCGATGGGTCGCATGGGCACGCCCTGGGAGGTCGCCAACGCGGTGGCCTTTCTGGCTTCCGACGACGCGTCTTACATCACCGGCACCGAACTGCTGGTCGATGGCGGCCTGACGGGCAAATACGCCTGACGCGCCGCGCCTACTCGGCCTTGATGTTGCCGCGCTGGATCACGCCCGTCCACTTGACCACGTCGTCCTGAATGCGCTGCGCGAATTGCGCCGGCGTGCTGCCGACGGGCTGAAAGCCCATCCCCGTCAGCTTGTCCCGCAACGCGCCGCGCTGCACGGATTCGGCCAGCGTCTGCGACAGGCGCTCGATGATCGGCGCAGGCACGCCAGCCGGCGCAACCAGGCCGAACAACGGCGAGATATCCACGCCCGGCAGGCCCGCTTCCCCAAAGGTGGGCACGTCGGGCAGCTGGCTCACGCGCTGCGGGCTGGTGACCGCCAGCGCCCGCAGCTTGCCGCCCTTGATGTGTTCAAGCATCGTGGGCACGGTGGCAAACCCGAACTGCACCTGACCGCCCAAGAGGTCGGTGATCACGGTGCCGCCGCCGCGGTACGGCACGTGCAGCACGTCCACGCCCGCCTGCTGGCGCAGTTGCTCGCCGGCCAGATGCGGACCGCTGCCCACGCCCGCCGACCCGAACGACAACGTGCCCGGCTGCGCCTTGGCCAGCGCCACAAAGGACGCGATGTCCGTCGCCTTGACCGAGGGGTGCACCACCATGACGAAAGGCGCCGTCGCCATCAGCGAGATCGGCGCGAAGTCCTTGATGGCGTCGTACGGTTGACGCTCGCCCAGCAGCGCGGGATTGATCGTGAACGTGGAGTCGACCATGCCGATGGTGTAGCCATCGGGCGCCGACACTGCGAGGGCGCGCGTGCCGATCGTGGTGCCGCCGCCACCCCGGTTCTCCACGACGAAGGGCTGGCCCAGCGCCTCGGCAAACACCTGGCCCGCCATGCGGCCCAGCGTGTCCGTGGCCGCGCCCGGCGGATACGGGATGGTCAGGCGGACCGCCTTGTCCGGATACTGCGCGGCGCGCGCCGCGAAAGACCACGGCAACACGGCGGCGCCGGCGGCCAGGGCCGCGCCATTGATCAGGAACGCTCTGCGTGAGGGGTGCATGGGGGTGTCTCCAGGTTCATGTGCGGTGCGGCCTCTGCGGGCCGGTTCGTCTTTCGGTGTGTCTTTGGTGTGTCTTTCTTCGTGACTGGGGCTAGCGCGGATGCGTATCTTTCAGCTGCTGTAGCGGCCCTCGGCAAGTTCCGCCTCCGGGTCCGCGCCCAAGCCCGGCGCATCCGGCACGTCGACCCAGCCGTCCCGGATGGGCACGCTGCGCCCATAGGGCACGTGCGCCAGTTCGACGTACAGGCGTTCCAGCGATACCTCGGCCTGTTGCGCGGCGATCAGATGCAGGCTGGCAAGGTATCCAGGGCCGAAGAACGCCACCTGCGGCGCGCACACGACGCGCGTGTCCTCGCATCTCTGCGCGATGCGCCACGCGGCGGTCAGTCCCAGCTTGATGACGCTGGGCTGCACGTACTGCGCCGCTTCCGTGTCCACCACGCGCTCCAGGTCGGTCGCGCTGGCGGCGTTCTCGCCGACCGCCAGGGGAATGCCGCAGGCATCCTTCAAACGGGCCAGCGCGCGGTCGTCTTCCGGCGGCCACAAGGGTTCCTCGATCCAGAACGGATCGTGCGGGCGCATCGCCTCGATGGCGGCTTCGGCCTCGCCGGGCAGCCAGGCGCAGTTCGTGTCCACCATGATGGGCACGCCCGGCCCCGTGCTGCGGCGCACGGCAGCCAGCGCATCGGCCGTGCGCTCGTGCAGCTTGATTTCGGTAAAGCCTTCGTCCAGCGCACGCGTGGTCACGGCGTCCAGGCGCTCGGCGTTGCCGTAGTACTGGAGCAGCGACGCATACACGCGCACCCGCTCGCGGCGCTTGCCGCCCAGCAGTTCGTACAACGGCACGCCCGCGCGTTTGGCGCGCAGGTCCCACAGCGCGATGTCCAGCCCGGCCAGCGCGTGCACCACGGGACCGGACCGCCCCAGGTTGTGCAGCGTGCGCTGCATGCCCGGCAGCAAGGTCTCGTCGTCCGCGTCCCGCCCGCAGGCCAGCGGGGCGATCAGCGTTTCAAAGATGGCGGGCAAGGCGCGCGGCTCCACGCAGTACGACTCGCCCCACGCCACCGTGCCGTCTTCGGTCTGCACGCGGACCAGCGCACTGTCGAGCTTGTCGCGCGGCCGGCCGGCGAACAGCGGCGACGGGCTCCAGTGATGAAACGGCAGGCGCAAGGGAATGCAGGTGACGGAAACGATGGTGTTGGCGGGCATGGCGGCGCGGAGGTCGGGATGCAGAATGCGATGGGCTATTCTGGCGGCCGCCGGTTCATATGGTCAAATAGATGAATTGACTATTTCCATATGAATTTCATATGTTTAACCGGCGAGAACTCCTGCTGCTGCGCGCCATGTACCGGCACGACACCGTCACCGCCGCGGCGGCATCGGTCAACATGACGCAGCCCGCCGCCAGCGCGCTTTTGCGCGACATGGAAACGCGGCTGGGCTTTGCGCTCTTCAGCCGCGAGAACCGGCGGCTGCACCTGACCAGCCAGGGCCGCGCGCTGATCCCGGAAGTCCTCAATGCGCTGGCCGGCATCGAGGCCGTGGACCGGCTGGCCGTCGACATCCGCCAGGGCGCGCTGGCACGGCTGGATGTCGCTGCCGTCGCCATTGCGGCGTCCAGTCTGCTGCCGCCGGCCCTGGCCGGCGTGCGCCGCGCCCATCCGTCCGTGGCCGTGACCGTGCGCGCCGGCACCGCCTTGGAAATTATCGAAATGGCGGTGGACCATCGCATCGACCTGGGCATCATCATCGGTTCGCCGCCGGACATCGACCGCGTGTCCAGCCTGCGGGTGGCGCCCCTGGGGCTGCATGCCGTCATGCCGAAGGACCATCCGTGGGCAAGAAAGGCCACGTTGACGCTCGACGAGGTCGCCGAAGCCGGTCCGATCGTGCTGGCCCCCGCCCTGCCCGCCGGGCGCGCGACGCGCCAGGCGCTGGAGGCACGCGGCCTGCCCTATCGCCCCATCATCGAGGCGGCGCAATCATCGGCGGCGTGCGCGCTGGCCGCGCAAGGCCTAGGTGTGGCCATCGTGGAAAGCCTGGGCGCGCATTACGCCGAGCGGCAGGGCCTGGCCGCGCGGCGCCTCTTGGCGCTGGAAGACCCGGTGCTGGCGGTGGTGTGGTCGCGCGACCGCGCGATGAGCGCGCCGGCGCAGGTGCTGCAGGAAGGCTTGGCAAACGAGGCGCGCATGTGGCTGTCGCGCGGGGAGGCCGCGGCTGACGAACGCCAGACGGCGCGAGGCCGGACGCGCACGCGCCCGGCCGCATGAACCAGACGGGACGACTTACCAGGAGGTCGTGTAGGCCCCGGGGAACTTCTTGGCCACGAAAGCCTTCACTTCGTCGGACTGGTAGGCCTTGATGAAGCGCGCGATGCGCGGATCGTTCTTGTTGTCCTCGCGCGCGGCGATCACGACGGCCGCAAACGGCGCGTCCTTGCTCTCCAGCACCAACGCGTCCTTGGCGGGCGACAGGCCGGCGGGGATGGCGTAGGCGGAATTCACGGCGGCGGCATCCACGTCCTTGAGCGAGTGCGGCAGCTGCGCGGCCTCGATCTCGACGAACTTCAGGTTCTTGGGGTTCTCGGCGATGTCGAAGATCGACGCCGTCACCGTCACGCCGTCCTTCAGCTTGATCAGCTTGGCGGCCTGCAGCACCAGCAGCGCGCGGGCGCCGTTGGTCGGATCGTTCGGAATGGCCACCTTGCCGCCCTGCGGCAGATCGTCCAGCGACTTCACGCGTTTGGAATAGATGCCCATCTGCTGCACGACGGCCGTCGCCACCGGCACCAGCTTGTACCCGCGCGCCTTGTTCTGCGATTCCAGGAAAGGCTTGTGCTGGTAGATGTTCACGTCCAGCTCCTTGGCGTCCAGCGCGGCATTAGGCTGGATGAAGTCGCTGAATTCGATCAGCTTGACCTTCAGGCCTTCCTTGGCGGCCACCTGCTGCACGACTTCACCGATCTGCGCGTGCGGGCCGACGGTGACGCCCACCTTCAACTCGGCGTCCTGCGCCATCGCCGAGGTGCCGGCAAAACCGATGAGGGTGGCAAGAACGGCCAGGGAATGACGAAGGCGCATGGGAGATCTCTAGAGGTAGTCGTAATGAGACCCCGGATTCTAGAGACGCCGCCTCAAAACCGGAAGCGATGAATATTCATATTGATATGTGGATTTCAATATAAAGACCGCGATGACAGCGCCGGCGCATGCGGACACAATAGAGCCTGCTTTCATCAACCCACCCGCCTCCATGTCCACGACTACCGAACTCCATCCGCATGCGCGCGCGCTGCTGGCTGACCATTACGCCGCCGTCGACGCCGACCTTCCCGCCCTGCTCGACCTGCTGTTTGCGCGCAGCGCCGGCGAAGACTGGCACAAGGCCGGCACGTTCAAGCATCACCTGCTGGGCGTCTACCGCACGCTGGCGCTGTGGAACCAGCCGCGCGAGGTTCGTCTGCTGGGCCTGTTTCACAGCGTGTACGGCAACGAATACGTGGACCTCACGCTCTTTGACCGTGAACGCGAGCGCAACACGTTGCGCGATGTGCTCGGCGCCGAAGCCGAAGAATGGGTCAGCCTCTTTTGCGCCATGCCGCGCACGCGATTCGTGCAGGCCATCCTGCAGGGCCAGGGCACGGGACCGGAAGGCCTGACGCTGGAAGGCGCCGACGGGCAGGTGTTCACGTTCACGCCGCGCCAGGTCGCCGCATTCACGGTGGTGTCCGCCGCCGACATGGGCGAGCAATGGCATAGCTGGCAGGACGAGATCTTTGCCTGCTATCCGCAGCAGCAGCGCCGCGACTTGAAGACCAACTGGGCCTCGTCGCTGTGGCCCGGCCCGCTCAAGCCGCCGTCGAACATCCTGTCGATGCTGTCGCATCTGCTGGCGCCGCTGTCGCGCATGCCGCAGGACACCGGCATTCCGCTGCCGCCCGCCTTCGACAATTGCCGCGTCACGCTCAGCCCGCGCGACGAAGCGGCGGCCAGCGCGCTGTACTGGCAGGTCATCACGCGCATGCATCCCCTGACCGAAATGGACAGCGCCCGCCACATGCTGGAAGCCGCGGTGGAGCACAACCCGTGGGTCGGCGAACCGCGCCTGCTGCTGGCGCAACTGGCGTTGACGTCAGGAGAATTCGAGGCCGCGGAACAGCATGCTGCCGCCGGCCTGGCCGCGCTGCAGGCCTGGGGCACGGCGTGGGACAAGCGCATCGAGTGGGCCGGATGGATGGCCTGGGCGCGCATCGAACTGCAGAACGCGCGCGCGCGCAAATGGCCGGAAAACCTGGCGGCGTTGAACGGGCTGGGCTTGGTGGAGTAGCGCCGGCGGGGCTTGCCCGCTTGGACAGGACGGGAGGCTAGCGCCTACGTGCCTTCCCAATGCGGCCCGGGCACGACGATGTCAAACAGCTCCAGCACGCGCGCCACGGTGTGATCCACCATCTCTTCGATGGACGCGGGACGGTGATAGAACGCCGGCAGCGGCGGAAACACGATGCCGCCCATTTCAGTCACCGCCGTCATGTTGCGCAGATGCGCCAGATTGAACGGCGTCTCGCGCACCATCATCACGAGGCGGCGGCGCTCTTTCAACGTGACGTCGGCGGCGCGGGTGATCAGGTTGTCGGACAGGCCGTGGGCCACGGCCGCCAGCGTGCGCATGGAGCACGGCACGATCACCATGCCCGCGGTCTGGAACGCGCCGCTGGCCAGCGTGGCGCCCACGTCGCGCACGCTGTGCACATGATCGGCCAGCGCATAGACGTCGTGGCGGCTGACATCGAGCTCATGCTTGATGTTCAGCACGCCCGAGGCGGACACCACCAGGTGCGTCTCGACGTCTTCGACGTTGCGCAGCGCCTGCAGCATGCGCACCGCGTAGAGCGCGCCGGTGGCGCCCGTGATGCCGACGACGAGCCGCCGCATGATGCGTCAGGCCGTGGCGCCGGATTGCTCCAGCAGCGTCTTCAGTTCGCCGGACTCGTTCATCTCATTCATGATGTCCGAGCCGCCGATGAACTCGCCGGACACGTACAGCTGCGGAATGGTGGGCCAGCTGGAGAACTCTTTGATGCCCTGGCGGACTTCGTCGTCCTCCAGCACATTGACCGTGACGAGCTTCTTCACGCCACAGCCTTTCAGGATCTGAATGGCCTTGCCGGAGAACCCGCATTGCGGGAACTGGGCGGTGCCCTTCATGAACAGCACCACGGGGTGCTGGGTAACGGTTTCACGGATGAATTCTTGAACGTCGCTCATGGTGGTCTCTTGGACTGGCAAAACGGAATGGGTCAATTATAGGTACAGCCGGGAAAAGCGCCCGATTACCCCGGCGCGGGGCCGGTATATCCGGGGCAAACGCAACAACACGTGTCGGGCCGGGCGAGCTGCGCGGGAAGGTGTCAGACACCCGGGTGACGGCGCGCCAACCTGAACGGGCATATCCAGGGTGTCAGACACCTGCGATCAGCAACCGCCCGCCCGAGATCCGCTCGATCCCCGCCAGATCCTGCCGGCTGTGCGCGTCTGCAAACCCGGCCTGGCGCAGCATGTCGCGTACCTGCTCCGCCTGATCCCAGCCGTGTTCCATCCAGAGCGAGCCGCCGGGCTTCAGGTGGGTGCCGGCGCCTTCGACAATGCGCGCCAGATCCTCCAGCCCGCCCGCGCCATCGGTCAGCGCGCCGCGCGGCTCAAAGCGCAGGTCGCCCTGGTCCAGATGCGGATCGTCGCTGGCCACGTAGGGCGGATTGGAGACGATCAGGTCAAAGCCCTCGCCGGCGGGCACGGCCTCGTACCAGCTGCCTTCGACAAAGCGCACGGCAGCGGTCAACTCCCACGCGTTCGCGGCAGCCACGGCCAGTGCGGCCGCGCTGACGTCTGACGCCATCACGCGCGCGTCGCGCCGCGCCAGCGCGATCGACACCGCGATCGCGCCGCTGCCCGTGCCCAGGTCCAGCACCATCGGCCCGGTGACGCCAGCAATGCATTCCAGCGCGGTTTCGACCAGCACTTCCGTGTCGGGCCGCGGAATCAGCACGTCGGGCGTCACGCGGAACCGGTGCCCCATGAACTCGCGATGGCCCAGCAGGTAGGCCATGGGTTCGCCCGCCAGCCGGCGCAGCGCCAGGGCCTCGTACGCCGCCGCCACCTCGGGCGCCAGCGCATCGGTGTCGTGCGCCAGCAGCCAGGCGCGCGGCTTGTCCAGCACGTGCTCCAGCAGCATGCGCACTTCCAGGCGCGGCAGGCGCGTGTCCAGCAGCAGGCTCTTGATCTGGGGCGCGGTCATCGCGTCGGCCTCAGATGTCGTCGCCCAGCGCGGCAAGCTGCTCGGCCTGGTGCTCGGCGATCAGCGCGCCGGTCAGTTCCTCGAGGTCGCCTTCCATGATCTGCTGCAGCTTGTACAGCGTCAGGTTGATGCGGTGATCGGTCACCCGGCCCTGCGGATAGTTGTAGGTGCGGATGCGCTCTGAGCGGTCGCCCGTGCCGATGAGGCTCTTGCGCTCGGCCGCTTCCTTGCTCTGGCGCTCGCGCTCTTCCTTGTCCTTCAGGCGCGCGGCCAGCACCTGCATGGCCTTGTCCTTGTTGCGGTGCTGCGAACGGTCGTCCTGGCACTCGACCACCAGCCCGGTCGGCAAGTGGGTGATGCGCACCGCCGAATCCGTCTTGTTGATGTGCTGGCCGCCCGCGCCGCTGGCGCGGAAGGTGTCGATGCGCAGGTCGCTGGGATTGATGACGATCTCGGACATGGCGTCGGCTTCGGCCATGATGGCGACCGTGCAGGCCGACGTGTGGATGCGGCCTTGCGCCTCGGTGGCCGGCACGCGCTGCACGCGGTGCGCCCCCGACTCGAACTTCAGACGGCCATACGCGCCGTCGCCGTCGATGCGCGCGATCACTTCCTTGTAGCCGCCCAGCTCGGACGGGCTTTCGGACATCAGTTCCACGCGCCAGCCGCGCTGTTCCGCGTAGCGCGTGTACATGCGCAGGAGGTCGCCCGAGAACAGCGCGCTTTCGTCGCCCCCCGTGCCCGCGCGGATTTCCAGGAACACGCTGCGCCCGTCGTTGGGGTCGCGCGGCAGGAGCAGCAGTTGCAGCGCCGCTTCCAGCGTTTCCAGCTTGCCGCGTCCGGTCTTGATCTCTTCTTCGGCCATCGCCTTCATGTCGGGCTCGGACAGCATCTCCTGCGCCGTCGCGATGTCTTCCTCGGTACGGGCGAACGCGGTGAAGGCTTCGACCACCGGTTCCAGTTCGGCGCGCTCGCGGGAAAGCTTGCGAAAGCGGTCCATGTCGGACGCGGTTTCCGGTTCGGCGAGCAAGGCATCGACCTCGATCAGGCGATGGCACAAATGCTCCAGCCGGCTGCGCATGGAAGATTTCATGAGGGGAAGACCCAAGGAGAAGACAGAAAAAGCGGGCGCCCACAAAGCGAACGCCCGCCATGAGGCGGGGCGTGGGGCAGAGCCGCTAACGGCGGGAGTCGCGGCCGGGGAAGAGGCGCGGCATCCAGGCAAGCAGTTGCTTGCGGTCGTCGCCTTCGCTGCGGTTCAGCGCCGCGAGCGGGCCGTGCAGGTACTTTTGCGTCAGGCCGTGCGCCAGTTGTTCGAGCACGGCTTCGGGCGATTCGCCCCGCGCGAGCAGGCGGCGGGCGCGTTCCAGTTCGGCGGCGCGGACGTCTTCGGCGGCCTGGTGCAGGTCGCGGATGACGGGCACCACTTCGCGGGATTGCATCCAGTGCATGAAGCCCTGGACGCGGGTTTCGATGATGGCTTCGGCTTGCACCACCGCGGCGCGGCGGGCGTCGGTGCCGGTCTGCACCAGCCGGCCCAGATCGTCGACGGAATACAGGTACACGTCGTCCAGGCGCCCGACTTCGGGTTCGATGTCGCGCGGCACGGCCAGATCGATCATGACCATCGGGCGGTGACGGCGCAGGCGCGTGGCCCGTTCCACCATCCCCAGGCCGAGGATGGGCAGGGAGCTTGCCGTACAGGAAACGACGACGTCGAATTCGGACAGCCGCTCGGTCAGGTCGGACAGCTTCATCGTGCTGGCCGAGAAGCGGTTGGCCAGCAGTTCGGCGCGTTCGGCCGTGCGGTTGGCCACCACCATGCTGCGCGGACGCTGCGCGGCAAAGTGCGTGGCGCACAATTCGATCATTTCGCCCGCGCCGATGAACAGCGTGCGGGCCTGGTCCAGATTGCCGAACACACGCTCGGCCAGGCGAACCGCGGCGGCGGCCATGGACACGGACTCGGCGCCGATGGCGGTCTGCGAACGGACTTCCTTGGCGACCGAGAAGGTGCGCTGGAACATCTGATGCAGCAAGGTGCCCAGGGAACCGGCTTCGCCGGCGGCACGCACCGCGTCCTTCATCTGGCCCACGATCTGGGTTTCGCCCAGCACCATGGAATCCAGGCCGCTCGCCACGCGGAAGGCGTGACGCACGGCGTCGTCTTGATGATGGCGATACAGGTGCGGGCGCAGCGTGCCGGCGTCCAGGCGGTTGTGTTCAGCCAGCCAGGCGGGCAACTGATCCGCCACGTGGCCGTCGGCCGCGCAGTAGATCTCGGTGCGATTACAGGTAGACAGGATGGCGGCTTCGCGGACAGAGCCGCCGAACGCCGAACGCAAGCCTTCGAGGGCGGGCTTGACCAGATCGACGGGCATGGACACGCGCTCGCGGACCGATACCGGCGCGGACGTGTGATTCAGACCGAAGGCAAGGACAGCTACCGACATGTGTGAGGGATGGCGGAAAGCCACCCGCGGCTAAGCGTTAAGAACTGCCACTATAAGAACAATGTGTCGCAGCCCGCTTGTCTCGCGTCAAAGGCGGGAAAGCATCCGGCTGTAACAACAAAACCGCTGTCGATTATACTCCTGCGGGTTATCCCCAGGCCACTTCTGCCCCCGATTGCCGTCAGTTGACGCCTTTTCGTGCCGTGAAGCCAACAGTCGGCGGCGACGGGCGATCCGGGAAATCCGTGCGGTTCGGAAAAAAGTGGCACATCGCCTCCCCGGCTGGCACAAGTCAGAAAAATTGTGTATAGTTGCGGACTTCGTTGGCCTGGTAGCTCAGTCGGTAGAGCAGAGGATTGAAAATCCTTGTGTCGGTGGTTCGATTCCGCCCCAGGCCACCAAAAGCATTCGGGACTTCGGTTCCCACGAAAAACCCAGCCCTCGCGCTGGGTTTTTTGTTGAGTTTTTTGGTGGTGGCGGCGTGTGCGCCTCCACCTGTCCCGACATTTTGTGTATAGTGGCGGGCTTCGTTGGCCTGGTAGCTCAGTCGGTAGAGCAGAGGATTGAAAATCCTTGTGTCGGTGGTTCGATTCCGCCCCAGGCCACCAAAAATTCAGATCTTCGCCATGCCGGGGATCGTATCCCCAGCTCGGGCTGCTGCTTGCCCGATAGCTAGCGGGCGAGAGTGCCACGCCGACATCGCGGTCGTGCACCGCGGCGTACAAATTCCATCGCATCTCCCCGTCTTCAACGCCCGCGAGGTCTCCGTGCGTAAATATCGATCGATTGCCCCGGTAAATGGCCGCTTGCGCCGGCTCAACCGTCGCCAGCGCAAGAAGTTGCACGTCGGTGAATTCCAAGACTGTCTTTTCGAAGTTCGCGGGTCGCTCGTTAGCGACATCGATGATGGCGATGCGCTGCTCGATGCGTTCATCGCGTGGATCGAAAGCTGCGATCTCTACTTTGCCGGTTACGTCGGTCGAGGCAGGATCGATGGCATGGTGCTCACTTCGGTGGGATCTCCAACTGAAGCACAGCGGCAATCTGTCGTCCGCTGGTTCAAGGAGCGCCCAGAAGTCGCCGAAGTCGAGGCGGGAGAATTCCGAGATGCCTTTTACGGCTATGAATAGGCATTAACCCACGCGTCGCTCGCAATCCAAAGGCAGCACACGCCGCGCCAAGCAAATAGACTGCTCGCTCGGTCGCCCCCCACACTAAGCCCCCCGGGTATCTAAGCTCCTCAGCATTTTCAGCCGTCCCATGATCAGGTCGGCACGCTCGGGCTCTGCAAGCAGGCCTGGAAGCACATTCGCAAAATCGGGATTTTCGATGAGTTTGTCGATGGCGGACCCCACGGCCTGGCGCAACGCGGCAGGCGAATCGGCAAGTTCTGCGGCCAATTCTTCTCGACCGTCCACGATGTTCAATACATCTTCCAAGTCGTGGCTGTTCATGAAGTCGCCACCTCCCCGGCCAGCAAACGCCTCCAATTTTGTGGAGACAAACGCGGCGGCGCTAATCAGCTTGATCGTCACCCCAGATTCCAGCTCCATGTCGCCAGCCGTCTCGACGGCGTAGGAATACCATCGATTGGAAAAGCCTAAGATCTCCGGCTGAACGGGCATGAGATCGAAAAGCACGCCGGATTCTTTGTGCACCCAGCGGCAAATGACATCACTGCTGACATCGCGCGCAAACCCACGCGCCGCAACGGCTTCTTAGAACCTATGAAAAGCGGCACGATTGGCCTCCAGCACGGCGTCCACGTCGCGCGTCGCGCGTACGGGGTCGGCCAAAGGGTCCGTGATCAGCAGGCCCGCCACAGCGCCCCCGACAAATACAACTTGTTCCCGCAATTCACCCAGCGCCCTGGCGATGCTGCGTAAATAGGGCAAGTTGGGGTCATCCATTCGCATCGAGGACTCCTGCATCGGCGTGCATCAGTTCGGTCTCCAAAAGCTGGGTAGCGAGGTCGCGCTCACGGGCTCTGCCTGTGCGCAAGGCATCCACCAACGCCAGCATGCGGTGCAAGGCCGGGTCCGCAAGCGCGGCCTGCGGCGCCGTGCGATACAGCGGCGAAAGCGTTGGTCCCTTGGCGGCGCCCGTGGGATGCGCCCAGACGGGGGCCTCCCCCGGCGCGGCGTTCAAGCGGCTGGCTAGCGGCTCGGTGCCGAAAGCAGTTGGAATGCCACGCTTGACCGGCCCCGGTATCGCTGGCCAGACATATCGCACGCCGTGGACGACAAATTCCAGAATATTCGCTCTTACCGGCCGCCATTTGCCGCGTGCCGGCGCCACCGCCAACCCTGCCGCGACAGCCCGCTTGACGCTTGCGTGAGCCTCCGAGGCGCTCATGTGCAGCGCCGAACCCAGCGCAGCGTAGGTCCAGTGCTGCGGCGGGTGGGCAGCAGCCTTGAGCAGTACCAGGAGGTCTTGAGGCTTCAGGTCCATGAGCATATTCGCTATTCGCGAATAGCGAATATCACCCATGAACCAGTTTTTTGCAACTGCTATATACGGCGCTCAGCGCCAGAGGCGGTTTCCAAATTGGAGCCTTCCTCACGCTTGCGAACAACCCTTCCCGCAACAGCCCTTCTGGCCCGCCGCATTTCGCGATATCGTGACATGCCGCCGTTTCGCAGTCGATGCCAAGTAACCGCACGTCCGTCCCCCACCACGGAGTCGCACCATGCGCGCCCGCGCACGAATCCTCTTCTGGCTGTCTGGCCTGGTCCTGGGGTGGGCGCGCGTGGCGCTTGCGGCGGAAACGCCCGCGCCCGCCGCGCCGCCTGCCGCGATCCAGATGGCCGAGATTCCGCTGCGGGCGGACACGGATTTGCGGTACGCCGAGGGCGTGTTGCAGCGCGCGGCGACGGCGGATCCGCTGACCGCGTTGATGCCGCCGCTCGATGCCATCGCCAAGTCCGCCGACGAAAAGCTCTACGAATTCCAGCCGGCCCAGCTGCGCAACTTTCCCATCATGCGGCTGGAAAGCCTGGAGCGGCACTGGCTTTTCGACGTGCGGCGGCTGGCGCGCTGGCGGGTCGACATGCGGCAGGCGACGGCCTGGTACGCCAGCGACGCGGCCGAGCTGCTGCGTAGGCGCACGGCCTGGCAGGCGATCAAGGATGCGCCGGGCGCGGCGGGGCTGCCGGCGGCATTGGCCGACCGCGTCGACGTGGTGATCGCGCAATTGCTGGCGGCCAGTCAGGCGCTGTCCGTGCCGCTGTCGCGCCAGGTCGAACTGGAACAGCGGGCCAATGCGATCGAGGAACAGATCAAGGCAGGCCAGCGTCAGGTGATGGAGGCGATCAGCTACGTCGACGCGCGGCTATTGCGGGTGGACTCGCCGCCGCTCTGGGCGTTGGACTGGTCCGGAAGATCCGACCAGGACACCATGACCCTTCTGCGCCAGGGTCTGGACATTGAAGTCCGTTTCGCGCGCGACTATGGCGCCGCGGGCGCCAGCAACCAGCGCGCGCTGCACACGTTGCAACTGCTGCTGCTGCCGCTGCTGATCTGGCTGGCCAGAAAGAGCCGCAACGCCATCCGCACCGGCGTCATGAGCGAAACCGCCGCCGGTGTGCTCGGGCGGCCCATCTCCACGTGGGTCCTGCTGTCGATGATGGGCGTGCTGGCCCTGGAGCCGGACGCGCCGTTGATGGTGCAGCAGATCGCCCTGGTGCTGGCGGCGGTGCCGGTGCTGCGCCTGCTTCCGCCCGCCAGCCGCCGGCATCTGGACCATTGGCCGCGCGTCATCACCGTGCTCTTCCTTGCCGAGCGGCTGGGCTTCCTGTTCCTGGCCAACACCCTCTTCTATCGGCTGTCGACCGTGGCCGCGGCGGTGGCGGCCCTGACGGCCATTCTGTGGCTCCTGGCGCGCGGACGGCGCCAGACCTATCCGCCCGGCTCCGAGCGGCTGGTGCGCGCCTTGCGCGCCGTCGCCTGGTGCGCAGCGGGACTGCTGTGCGTGTCGCTGGGCGCGAACCTCATCGGCAATGTGTCGCTGTCCGAGATGCTGACCAGCGGCATCATCGGCAGCGGCTACTTCGGGCTGGTGCTGTACGCGGGCGTGACCGTCATCATCACGCTGCTGCAGCTTCTGCTGGCCCGCCAGGGCATCTCGCGCTTCCGGCTTGCGCGCGAACACGCGCCGCCGCTGGTGCTGCTGCTGATCCGGCTTGTCAGCGCCGCCGCGGTCGTGGGCTGGGCGGTCTACACCATGGACCGCTTCCGCGTCCTGCGCGCCACCTACGCCTTCGTGACGCAGGTGCTGTCCTATACGCTGGAAGTCGGCGAGGTCTCGATCAGCCTGGGCAACATCCTGGTCTTCGCGATCTCGGTCGTGATTGCCTTCTGGGCCGCGCGCGCGGTGCGTCTTATCCTGCACGACGAGGTTCTGACCCGCATGTCGCTGCCGCGCGGCGTCGGCAACAGCATCGCCTCGCTGTCGTACTACCTGGTGCTGCTGCTGGGATTGGGCATCGCGCTGTCGGCAGCGGGTTTCCAGACCAGCCAGCTCACCATCGTGTTCGGCGCCTTGGGCGTGGGCATCGGCTTTGGCCTGCAGGGCGTGGTGAACAACTTCGTGTCAGGCCTGATCCTGATGTTCGAGCGTCCGATCCAGCCCGGCGATGTCGTGGAGATCGGCGGCACGTCGGGCCAGGTGCGGGATATCGGCATGCGCGCCACCCGCATCAAGACGTTCGACGGCGCCGACGTGATCGTCCCGAACGGCACGCTGCTGTCCGACAAGCTGACCAACTGGACGATGCTGGACCGCAGCCGCAGGATCGAGATCAGCATCGGGCTGGCCTACGGCACCGACCCGCGGCAGGTGCTCGCGCTGCTGGACGACGTCGCGCGGCAGACGCCGGGCGTCGTCACGGAGCCTGCGCCGATGGTGCTCTTCATGGGCTTTGGCGCCAGCACACTGGATTTCAGCTTGCGCGCGTGGACCTATGACTTCGACCGGTGGATCGAGATCCGCAGCGACATGCTGGCGCGGATGTACGACACGCTGCGTGACGCGGGCATGCAGATCCCCTTTCCGCAGCGGGACTTGCACCTGCGCAGTGTTTCGGAAGAGGCGGGCCGTGCGATCTTCGCGGCCAGGCAACCCGGACCGGACGCCCCGCCTGCGGGCTGAACCTGTACCTAAAGCGCCGGCCTCGGCGCCGGTTCACCCGCCGGCCATCACCGGCACCGTCAACCCGTTCTTCACCCGGCTCATCACCACCAGCGTCGAGAACCGCTTTACGTTCGGATTGCCCCAGAAGTAACGCTGCGCGAACACCTCGTATTCGGCCATGTCGCGCATGGTGAGCGTCAGCACGAAATCGACCTCGCCCGTCACCGACAGGCATTGCATGATTTCGGGCGCGTTCTGCATGGCGCGCTTGAACTGGTCGAGTTTGTCGGCGCGTTCGCTTTCCAATGACACCAGCACAACCATCGTGATGCCGCGGCCCACGGCGGCGGGATCCACGACGGACACGTCCGCCGTCACCACCTTGGCTTCGCGCAGCCGCTTCATGCGGCGCAGGCACGATACCGGCGACAGGTTCACGCGTTGCGCGACGTCCTGGCTGGTGCGCTGGTTGTCTTCCTGCAGGCTTTGCAGGATCTGCAGGTCGAAATCGTCTAGTTCCATGAGGCGCTCGGAACGCGGGGAAATGGCGCCCAGGATGGCGCGGGGAGAGGCTATTCGAGGATTCTAATCGGGGCGGCGATGCAATCCTTCGCGATTTCGACGGGAAACTTCATTTCGGGGCCGCGGGACGCAGGAATTATTCAGGCCGCTTGCTTACACTGGGAGCCCTCCGCCCGCACATGCGGGATTTTTCACGCTGCACCCGCAATGCCCTCACTCCAGTTGTTCCTGCTGTTCCTGGCCGCCGATGCGGCCTTGAAGCTTACGCCCGGCCCCGACATGGCGCTTACGCTGTCGCGAGGCATGACGCAGGGATTCCGCCCCGCCTTCCATAGCGTGCTGGGCAACGTGGCGGCCGGGTTCGTCCAGGTGCCCGCCGTGGTGCTGGGGCTGGCGTCGGTGCTGCGAACCTTTCCCACGCTGTTTGTCGGCATCAAGGCGGCGGGCGGCCTGTACCTGGGCTACCTGGGCATCAAGGCCATGATCCGGTGCGCGAACGCCGCCGAGGTGTCGCTGGCGGCCCAGCCCAGCGACGCGCGCGACGCCTTCTGGCAGGGCTTCATCACCAATCTGCTGAACCCGAAGGTGCTGCTTTTCATGATCGCCTTCCTGCCGCAGTTCACCTCGCCGGACAACGGACCGGTCTGGATCCAGATGCTGGTGCTGGGCGTCACGATGAAGGCGCTCAGCCTGCCGTACGGCAGTTGTTTTGCGTACGGCGCGTCGCGCATCCGCGGCTGGGTCGGACGCAACCCCTGGTTCCTGCGCATGCAGCAGGGGCTGCTGGGCGCAATCATGTTCGGGCTG
Organism: Achromobacter mucicolens; assembly: GCF_029866465.1. Lineage (NCBI taxonomy): Bacteria > Pseudomonadati > Pseudomonadota > Betaproteobacteria > Burkholderiales > Alcaligenaceae > Achromobacter > Achromobacter mucicolens. The sequence continues at coordinate 5,233,228 of NZ_CP123364.1, forward strand.
GCGATCTACGTGCTGATTTCCACGGCGATGCATCCACAGCCCTGACCGCTCATCCGCCCGCCTGAACCAACGACGCCATTGCACACCCTCAGCCTTCCATGACCGCCGCCACCTTGAACAACGGACACCCCAGCGCCACGTCCACCCTGCTGCCCACCCTGTCGCTGATCGGCGCCATGGCCTCCTTGTGCGTGGGCACGTCGTTCGCCAAGTCGCTGTTTCCCGAAGTGGGCGCGCAAGGCACCACCGCATACCGCATCGTCATCGGCGCCATCATCCTGCTGGCCTTCTGGCGGCCCTGGCGCTTTCCGCTCACGCGCCGCAACGCCGCGAAGATCGCCCTGTATGGCGTGACGCTGGCGTGCATGAACCTGCTGTTCTACATGGCGCTCAAAACCCTTCCGCTCGGCATTGCCATCGCCATCGAATTCACCGGGCCACTCACGCTCGCCGTGGTTTTGTCGCGGCGCGCCATCGACTTCGTCTGGATCGCCTGCGCGCTGGCCGGCCTGATCCTGCTGATCCCCACCGGGCAATCCGTGCACGACCTCGATCCGCAAGGCATCGCGTACGCACTGGGCGCGGCTGTGTGCTGGGCGCTGTACATCATCTTCGGCAAGATGGCCGGAAACGTGCATGGCGGACAGGCCACGTCGCTGGGCCTTCTGGCGGCCACGATGGTGGCCCTGCCGGTCGGCGCGGCGCACGCGGGCATGGCGCTGCTGGATCCCAAACTGATCCTGGCCGGCGTGGCCGTCGGCATCCTGTCCAGCGCCCTGCCTTACTCGCTGGAAATGGTGGCGCTGCGGCGGCTGCCGCAAAAGACCTTCGGCGTGCTGCTCAGCATGGAGCCGGCGATGGGCGCGCTGGCCGGGGTGGTGGTGCTTAACGAGCACCTGTCCCAGACGCAATGGCTGGCAATTTTCGGCATCATCGTCGCGTCCGCCGGCTGCGCGGCCACAGCGCAGCGCAGCCGCAAGGCGCCGATCCCGGTGCCCGACTGAACATTCCGGCGGCGCCCGCCCGCTCACTCGCCCGACAGCCCCTTGCTCCGGATGACCGCGCCCCAGCGCGCGTGCTCCTGCCGCGCGTAAGCCTCGAACGCCTGCGGCGTGCTGCCCGCCGGTTCCATGCCCTGCAAGGTAAGCTGCTTGACCACGTCCGGCGAGGCCAGGGCTTGCCGGATTGCGCGGCTAAGCGTCTCCACCACCGGCGCCGGCGTGCCGGCCGGGGCCACCACGCCCTGCCAGGCCGCCGCCTCGAAAGCCGGACCGCCCGCCTCGGCAAAGGTCGGCACGTTGGCCAGTTGCCCGGATCGGGCGGCGGACGGCACCGCGATGGCATGCAGCCTGCCCGCCTGGATCAGCGGCCGCGCGGCGGCCAGGTCCGCCATCATCAGCGGCACCACGCCAGCAGCAACGTCCTGAAGCGCCGGCGGCGTCCCCTTGTACGGCACGGCCGTGGCGCGTCCCCCGATCGTTTCCATGAACAATTCCATCGCCAGATGGTGCGGACTGCCCACGCCCAGCGAGGCGTAACTGCCCGGCTCGTTGCGCTTCAGATAGGTCTTGACGTCGTCCAGCGTGCGCAGCCCGGAATCCGGGGCGGTCACGAGGACGATGGGCAGCGCCACCAGCGTGGACACCGGCGTGAAATCGGCCTGGGGATCGTAGGGCAAATCGCTGTAGAGCCACGGGTTGAGCGCCAGCGTGCTCATGCCGGCGGTCAGCACCGTGTAGCCATCCGGCTGCGCGCGCGCGGCCTCCTGCGCGGCGACGATGGTGGCCGCGCCCGGCCGGTTCTCGACCACCACCGGCTGACCCAGCGTCTGGCCGACATGACGGGCCACGATGCGCGTGGCCAGATCGCTGCCGCCGCCAGCACTGAACGGCACCAGCCAGCGAATGGGGCGATCGGGATATCCGCCCGCCACCGACGCGGCCGGAATGGCCGCCGCCAATGCGGCCGACAACAGCATGCGCAGCACGCCCTGAAACATGAAGCTCACTCCTTTTGCACTTCGATTGGGGGCATTGCGCGGGATCAGGCGCGGGCGGCGTTCAGCCAACGCAGGCCGGCCGAGGTCGCGCCCGCGGGGCGGTACTCGCAGCCGATCCAACCGCCGTACTGCAACTCACGCAGCACGCCGAAGATCCAGCCGTAATCGAGTTCGCCGCGGTCGGGCTCCTGGCGCAGCGGCACCCCGGCGATCTGCAGATGGCCGACCCGCCCGGTGGGCAGGTATTCGCGCAGCTTGGCGGTGACGTCGCCCTCGACGATCTGGCAGTGATAGAGGTCCATCTGGACTTTCAGATTGGGTGCGTCGACAGCCTGCACGACGGCGTGCGCCTCGTCCTGGCGGTTCAGGAAGTAGCCGGGGATGTCGCGCGTGTTGATCGGCTCGATCAGCAGCGTGACGCCGGCGGACCGGGCCTCGCGCGCAGCCCAGTCCAGATTGGCCAGATAGCAGTCCCGCATCTCATCGCGCGACGCGTCCGGCGGCACTACGCCCGCCATCACGTGGACGTTGGAACAAGACAGCGCGGTGGCATAGCAGAGCGCCTGCTCGATGCCGGCCTGGAACTCTTCCTGCCTGCCCGGCAGCGCCGCCAGGCCGCGGTCGCCCTGCGCGGTGATGCCGGGCGGCGCATTGAACAGCACCTGCGCCACGCCGGCGGCATCCATGCGCTCGCGCACGAACGCGGCGGGCGCTTCATACGGAAACATGCATTCCACGCCCGCAAAGCCGTCGGCCGCTGCCGCCGCATAGCGGTCCAGGAACGCATGTTCCGGGTACATCATCGACAGATTGGCGGCGAACTTCAGCATGGCGGGCTCCTGGCGCGTGATGCCGCCGCGGGCGGCGGCATCCGCCGAAAATAGCACAGCCGGGCGCCGCCCCCAACCCGGTCAGTACGTCATGCGCACGCCCAGCAACACGCTGCGTCCGGGCAACGGCGCCACCGACGAGATGAACGACGCGTGGTTGTAGGCCAGCTTGTTCAACAGGTTGGTGCCGCGCAGGTAGACCTCGTAGCCCGTCGCGCCGTACTGGCCGCGATACGCGACGACCGCGTTGACCATGTTGTAGCCCGGGGTGGTGTCCTCGTACGCCGCAATGTCCTTCTGCGCGAACACGCGGGCGTATTCGACGCCGCCCGACCACTGCTGCCACTTGAAGTTGCCGCGCACGCCCGCGCGCCCCGCAGGAATGCGCGGCAGATTGCCGTCGCCGCCCGTCAGCCTGCCGCGCACGTAGTCGCCGAACACCGCCGCCGAGAAGACCGGCGTGAACTGGTGCCGCAGCTCGCCTTCCACGCCCGTGAATTCCGCATCCTGCTGCGTGTATTCGATCAGGCGGAAATCCTCGAAGCGATCCAGCGTATTGGCGTAGATGTAGTTCTTGACGCGGTTGTGGAACACGCTGGCCGAGAACGTCGTGTCGCCCGAATGCTTGCGCAGCGTCAGGTCGATGTTGTGCGACGTTTCGCGCGTCAGGTCCGGATTACCCAGTTCATACGTATTGGTGGCAAGGTGAACGCCGTCCGCATACAGTTCCTGCGCGTTGGGCAGGCGCTGCGAGCGCGACAGCGACAGCGCCACCGAATACTGCGGCGCGAAGTCCCAGATCGCGGCGGCCGACAGCGACGTGCCCGACAGGCTGCTGCGCGGCGCGCCGCCCGACGGCGACACGCGCTGCCAGTCCTGACGCGCGCCCAGCTCGAACCGCCAGTCGTTCAACTGGTATTCCTCCAGCACGAAAATGCCGTTCGACCGGGTCTTGCTGGGCGGCAGGAATGCCTCTTCGCCTTCGGCGCTGAAATCGCTGTACGCATTCTGCAGACCGATCACGCCGCGCCAGCCGGCGATGGGCTTGTGCTGCAGCTCCACCCGCATGTCGTAGCCTTTGTTCTTGAAGCGCGTGCCAACCTCGCCGCCTTCGATCTCATCGTGCTGATAGTCCGTCAGGCCGCCGCGAAAGCGGATCTTCTCGAAGCCGGCAAACGGATCCTGGTATTCCGCGCGCAGATCCACCCGGTTGCTGCGCAGCTTCACGTAGGGCACGCCACCGTGCTCGTGATCGTGGTCGTGGTCTTCCTCGCCCTCGTCGCCGTGGTCATGATCGTGGCCGCCGCAGTGCAGATGCGTGCCGTGCGGGTGGCACCCTTCGTACTCGTGGTTGTGGCCGGGCAGGCCGTATTCGCTTTGCAGATGCGTGAAGGCCACGCCCACATAACCGCGCGGCGTGATCCACGACATGCCCACCGAGCCCTGCGTCGATTCGCTGTACGAGCCTTCCAGCTTGCCGCCGGGCCAGTCCGGCACGTCGTAGTCGCTGGTGCGGCGCTTCATGCCTTCGACGCGCACCGCGAACTGGCCTTCGCCCGCCGTGATGCCCACGGCACCGGCGCGCTCCTTGGTGCCGGTGGCGCCGCGCAGCTCGGCTTCGGCGGCGATGCCTTTCTCCGGCACCTCGGTCGGGATTTTCTTGTCCACCACGTTCACCACGCCGCCGATCGCGCCGCCGCCGTACAGCAGCGTGGCCGGCCCGCGCAGGACCTCGATGCGATCAGCCAAAAGGGGCTCGACCGTCACGGCATGGTCAGGAGAGATAGCCGAGGCGTCCATCACTTCGGACCCATCGGACAGCACCTTCACGCGCGGCGCGGTCTGCCCGCGGATCACCGGGCGGCTGGCGCCGCCGCCAAACGTGTCGCTGTTCACGCCCGGCAGGTTCTTGAGGGTCTCGCCCAGCGTCCCGTTGCGCTGCTCGATCAGCGCGTCCCCTTCCAGGACCGAGGCGGGCAGCGTGGTGCTGTTCAAGTCCAGCCCCAACGGGTTGGCGGACACGGTGATCGGCGCGACGGTCTGCGCGCGCGTCTCGCTCGCGGTCTGCGCCTGCGCCACGGGCGCCATCAGCATCAGCGAGCACACCAGCGGTTTCAACGGCGCCCGGCCATGTGAACGGCTGTGCAAGACCTTCACGCGCGCTTTCCCCAACCCCAGCTTCTTTCCTTTCATCTTCGCTCTCTCGGATGTTATATCATTACAAAACGCAGTCGGATGATATAACATTTCATAATCGCTGCAGCAGCTTCCCGAATGAAAAAGCGCGATTCCCTTGCAGGAATCGCGCTTCGATGACGCGGACAACGATGAAACGGACAACCGGAAAGACAGGAACGGCGCCCGCCCGTCGATCAGCCCGCCTTGAACTCCTTGTTCCAGAACTCGAGCATGTCCGCCTTCTTCTCGGTCAAGCCCTTCAGGTCGTAGGCGTGCAGCAGCTTGACCTCGGCGTCCGAAAAGCCGACCCGCTTCAAGGCTTCCGGCAACTGCGCGTTGGTCACGGTGGGCGCGTAGCCCATCTTTTCGGCAAAGCCGATCTGCCCTTGCGGATCCAGCATGGCGTTCAGGTAGGCCCAGGCCGCATCCTTGTTGCGGCTGTTCTTGGCGACGGCCGCTTCAAACGACACCGGCACAGAGCCTTCCTTGGGGATGACGAAGCCCAGCGGCAGACCGCTGTCCTTCCATTGCAGCGCGCGCGCCTTCCACATGACGGCGATCGCGATTTCGCCGGACTTGAAGGCGGCGGCAACGGCTTCGTTGGACGGGTAGATGCGCGGCGCGTTGGGCTTGAGCTTGGCAAGAAAGCGCTTGCCGCCCTCGAAATCCTTGGTGTTGCCGTCCGCGCCCAGGCCCACGAAGACCGAGTTGTAGAGATAGAGAATGTCGGAGAAGCCGACCTGGCCCTTCCACTTCGGATCCAGCAGCACCTGCAGCGAATCCGGCGGGGTCGGGAACTTCTCGGTGTTGTAGACCAGGGTCATCGCGCTGAAGATGTGCGGAATCGAATACGGCGTCTTCAGCGTGTCGATGGCGTTGGCCAGGTTGGGCAGCTTCTTGGTGTCCAGCGGCTCCAGCGTGCCCGAGCGCTCGGCGTCGTACATGTCGACTTCGCCCAGCAGCGCCACGTCCATGCTGCCGCGGCGCGAGTTCTTCTCGGCGCGCAGCTTGGTCACGCGCCCCACGGCGTTACCCGTGTCGTAGACCACCTTCACATCCTGCTTGGCGACGATGGGATTGATGATCTGCTGCAGCAGGTTCTGGTAATCGCCGCCCCAGGTGCCCACCACGATTTCCTTTTCGGCCGCATTGGCCATGCCGGGCAGCCAGCCCAGGGCGGGCGCCAGGGCCAGGCCGGAGGCGGTCTTGATGAAGCCACGGCGATTCAGGTTTTTCTCTTGCATAACAACCTCGTATCGAAGGGAACTGACGACTTGCTACGATGCGCCGCGCGGCAGGCCAGTCTGGCGCGCGGCCTTGGGTTCAACAGGATTCAGACCAGCATTTGCACCGGCGCATCCGGCGCGGACGCGCGGATCTCGTCGGCTTCGATGTCGCGCGCGATCACGATGATCGCGTCGCGCGCATCGGGCTGCCGCGTCAGCCGCTGCGGCAGGCTGAACGTCGAGCCGACCGACTGGATCAGGATGGGTTCCTCGCAATCCGTGACGCGCACCACCGCCTTCACGCGCAGCAGACGGTCGCCGCACAGGCCGGCCAGGTTATCCAGCCACTCGGAAAAATCGGTCCAGCTGATACCGCCTTGCGCGCGTGCCGCCATGACGCGGATGCGCGGATGCGCCGCGCCCTGCCCGCCTGAGGCAAGCACTCGCGCCGCAAGGCCGGCCAGGTCGGACGTGCCTTGCGACGGCGCGAACGCGGCCTGCACCGCGCGCCGGCGATCCGGCTCCGCGACGATCTCGGCAAGCGGATTCAACGCCTCGGCGCGCGCGGCGCGTTCGCCCAGCGCGCCGGGCACGGCCGGGAGCAGATCGGTCTTGGTCAATACGATGCGATGGGCCGCGCCAAACTGCGCCATCGCTTCGTCCATCTCGGCCAGCGCGTCGGGATCGCGCGCGCAGTCGTCGGTGCAGACCACCGTCAGCCGCAGGCCGCGGCTGGCCAACTCCGGATCCGCCAGCGACGCGATGATGGGTCCGGGCCGCGACAGGCCACTGCACTCCAGGACGACGCGTTGCAACGGACCCTCGCCTTCGGGCCGGGGCGCATCCAGCAGCGCGCTCAGCGTGTAGACCAGATCGCTGCGCAACGAGCAGCACACGCAGCCGTTGGCCATCAAGGTCATCGGCACGTTGTCGCTGTCGTTGGCCACGATGGCCCCGTCCACGCCGACCTCGCCCGCCTCGTTGACGATCACGCCCGTATCGCGCGATTCCGGATCGCGCAGGTAGTCCACCAGCAGCGTGGTCTTGCCGCTGCCCAGGAACCCGCACAACAGGAAAAGGTCGACGGCCATCAGGTCACGTCCTCGCCCGGGTCGCCCGAGTCGCAGGGCGACCCAGCCGGCGCGCCGCCGGTGGGCGGGCGCTCGCCGTCGGGATCGTCTGCCCAGCTGTCCCGCACCATCGCGCGCACGTCCGCCAGCAGCTCGGCGGTGTCGTACACCACGCCCGACTTGATGGTGGTCTGCAGACAGCGCTTCCATTCGACCTTGGCAGTGTCGTCGTTCAGGCGCATGGCGCCGGTGCCGAACAGCAGCTTGAAGTCGGTGAGCGGATTCTGGTCGTGGATCAAGAGGTCGGCGCGCTTTTGCACGTCGATGGAGCCGGTGTCGTCATCGATGCCCAGCAGCGCCGCGCTGTGCGACGTGGCCGCGCGCAGCACCTCGATGGGATGAAAGCCCGCTTCCTGCAGCAGTTCCAGTTCGCGGATGAAGCCGAAGCCGTAGATCTGGTAGATGAAGCCCGAATCGCTGCCCGCGCAGACGCGTCCGCCCAGGTTCTTGTATTCGTTGATGAACTGCATCCACAGCCGGTAGTTCTGCTTCCATTCGATCTCGTTGGTGGTGCTCCAGCGGTACCAGTAGGCGCCGTGGCCGCCGCGCTGCGGCTGGAAGTAGCGCCACACCGCCTTCCACGTGTACTCGTCGTGCCAGTCCGCGCGGCGCGCGCGCATCAGGTCGCGGTTGGCGTCGTAGATGTTGAAGGTGGGCACGAAGGTGTGACCGATTTCCAGGAACTCGTCCATGACCTGGCGCCACTTGGCCGATCCGGGCTGCGCGGCCTGCATGAAGGTCTGGCCCGCCACCGCAAAGCGGTAGTACTCGTCGCTGTAGTTGTAGTCCGTGGGAAACGACTGCACGACGCGGTCTTCGAACAGCGCCTCGGGCAGGCCGTAGTAGTGTTCGGAGCTGGTCAGCCCCCAGCGCGCGGATTTCAGCGCATTCACGCGCGTCACCGCCATCTGGGCGTGATGGCAGCCCGAACGCAGGCCCACCTTGGCCGCCTCGTCCAGCGCCGCTTCCATGATGGCCGGCGGCGCGCCAAAGAACTTGATGCCGTCCGCGCCGCGCGCGGCCAGCTTGCGCACCCATTCGCGGCCCTGCTCCGGCGTGTGGATGGTCTTGACGCGGTCGTTCACGGCGGGAAACACGGAATGCACGATCATGCGCGGCGCCGCGATCTGGTTGGCCGCGGACAGCTCGCGCTGCTCCATCGTCCAGCCCAGGCCGCCCATCGCGCCCATCTCGCGCACGGTGGTCACGCCATGCGCCAGCCACAGCTTGTAGATGTAGTCGGCGGGCGGCACGATGCCGCTCATCGCGTGATACGGCGTGCCGATGTGCGCGTGCGCGTCGACAAAGCCGGGCGTCACGAACTTGCCGTGGCAGTCGATCTCGTGATCGCCGGGGCCGGGGCGGCGCTTGGGGTCGATGGCCTTGTGCGGCGTGCCCACGTTGACCAGCGCGGTGATGCGATCGTTCTCGATCACGATATCCACCGGGCCCCAGGGCGGCGCGCCGGTGCCGTCGATGATCGTGGCCCCGCGCAGGATCAGCCGCGGAAACGGCCCCAGGCCGCGGTCGCGGGGCGCGGGCGCCGAGGGCGGATGCCACCCCTTGGCCGCGTTGACGTCGCGGGATTCCTCGCCGACTTCCGATTGCGAAAACGTGGGATCGCTCATGGCCCCTACACCCCCAGGTCGTTATGTTCGATGACGCCGCCCTTCATGATGAGGCCGATGTGCTCGCCCTGCCCCAAGAGGCACGACAGGTCGCGGTACGGATCGCCGTCCACCAGCAGGATGTCGGCCAGCGCCCCTTCCTGGATGCGGCCCAGCTGGCCGACCTGGTTCAGCACCTCGGCCGCCGTCGTGGTGGCGCACTGGATGACTTCCTGCGCGGACAGCACCTCGCGGCGGATGCGGAATTCGTCGCTTTGCAGGCGCTGAGACGGGCCCAGCAGGTCCGAGCCGTAACCGATCTTCACGCCCGCCTTCTTGTAGATCTCAAGTGAATGCAGGCCCGCGGTGCGCACCGTGGCGATCTTGGCCACGGAATCGGCCGGCAGACCGTAATCGGCGCCTTCGTTGGCCAGCGCCTCGTAGGTCACGAGCGTCGGCACCACGAACGCGCCCTTCTCGGCCATGAAACGCGCCACGCGCTCGTCGACCAGGTTGCCGTGTTCGATGGTGCGCACGCCGTTGCGGATGGCGCGCTCGATGGCGTCGGCGGTATAGGAATGCGCCATCACGTACGTCTGGCGGCTGGCCGCCTCATCGACGATGACGCGGATTTCCTCTTCCGAGTAGCCAAAGGACGCAATGGGATCGGTGGGCGATGCCACGCCGCCCGAGGCCATCATCTTGATCTGGTCCGCGCCCATCTGCAGTTCCTGGCGCACAGCCTTGCGCACGTCGTCGATGCCGTCGGCCACGCGGCCGATGTCGCCCGCCCGGAAGCAGCAGCCGCAAAAGCTCATGGGGCGCAGGTGGTCCGAACGCGGACGCGGATCGCCGTGGCCGCCCGTCTGGCTGATGGCGCGGCCCGAGATGAACAGGCGCGGTCCCTTGACCGTGCCTTCGTTGACGGCGCACTTCAGGCCCCAGCCCGCGCCGCCCGCGTCGCGCACGGTGGTAAAGCCCCGGCGCAGCATTGCCGCCATGATGGGCACCGCGCGCATCATCACCAGCGCGTCGGGCAGGACGCCCTGCGTGCTGAGATTCAGCTGCGTGGCCAGCACATGCACGTGCAGGTCGATGAGGCCGGGCATTAGCGTGCGGCCGGCGGCGTCGATCACGCGCGCCGAGGACGCGGTGATCGGCTTGTCCGACACTTCCTTGATGACACCGTCCTCCACCAGGACGTGGTGCCCTTCCAGCAGCTCGGATTGCAGCGGATCGAGCAGGTTCGCATTCTTGAACAGCACAGCGGACATGAGAATTTCCTTGGGGGGATGTCTGGGTCAGGACGCCATGGTCTTGATGTAGCGCCGGTGGATCAGCCAGTTGGATATCAGTGCGATGACGAGCGTGCCGCAGACCAGGATGACCGCCAGCGCGGCGCCAAACGGCCAGTTCGAGGCCTTGGTGATCTGGTCATACAGCGCCGGCGCCATCATGGTCAGGCCGGAACCGCCCAGCAGCACCGGCGTGGCGTAGGCGTTCATGCAGAGAATGAACACCAGCATCGTGCCCGCCGCCACGCCCGGCGCGGCGATCGGCAAGACGATGCGGCGGAATGTGGTGAAGAAGCTGGCGCCCACATTGCGCGCGGCCTCTTCCACGGACAGGTCCATGCCTTCCAGCACGCTTTGCAGCGTCAGGATCAGGTACGGCATGACGACTGCGGTGGTGCCGATGACGACGGCGGTCGGCGTGTACATCAGCGTCAGCGGCTTGTCGATGATGCCCAGGCCCTGCAGCACGGCGTTGACCACGCCGGCGTTACCCAGCGCCACCATCCAGCCGGCCGCGCGCACGACGTTGCCCACCATCAGCGGAAACACCAGCAGGATCACAAAGAGGCTCTTGTAGCGGCTTTGCGTGCGCGCCAGGAAGTACGCCACAGGAAAGCCCAGCACCAGCGCCAGCACCGTGCACAGCGCCGCGATGCCCAGCGTGGTGAAGAAGATGTCGCGGTAGTAGGGATCGCCGAAGAACTTGGCGTAGTTCTCGAACGTGAAGGCGGTCTGCATCATCTCGACCGGGTCGAAATGATTGAAGCTGTAGCGCGCCAGCTGAAGGATCGGGATCATGATGATCACCAGCACCACCAGCGAGGCCGGAAAGGCCAGCCCGGGGCCCAGCCATCGGCTGGGGCGCCCATCCTGCGTTGCGGTCGTCATGGCGCCTCCTATTGCGTGAAGGCGACGCAGTCGTCGGGCTCGAAGCACGCATAGACGCGCTCGCCGGCGGCTGGCGGCGCGCCGCGCGCGCCCGCATTGACGATCTGGCTGATCAGGCGGTCGCCGCCATCGAGCTGCACCCGCACCTCAAGCACCGACCCCAGGTACAGCGACGACTCGATCACGCCCGGCAGCGCGTTGCCGCCGGACGGCTGCGTCTGCAGGCGCACGCGCTCCGGCCGCACGCCCAGATGCGTGGCGTTGCCGCCGCCCGGCGCCGCGATGCGCTGGCCGGCCTTGGTCTCGAACTGATCGCCGGCCTGGCCGCGTCCCGTGAAGACATTCATCTTGCCCAGGAAGTCCGCCACGAAGAGGTTGGCGGGCCGCTCGTACAGCGTGTCGGGTGCGCCCACCTGCTGCACGATGCCGTCGTGCATGATGGCCATGCGGTCCGCAATCGCCAACGCCTCTTCCTGGTCGTGCGTGACAAAGACGGTGGTCAGGCCCAGGCGCCGCTGCAACGCGCGGATTTCCTCGCGCACTTCCAGGCGCAGCTTGGCGTCCAGGTTGGACAGCGGTTCATCCAGCAGGAACACCTTGGGTTCGATCGCCAGCGCGCGCGCAATCGCCACGCGCTGCTGCTGGCCGCCGGACAACTGGCGCGGATAGCGGTCGCGCAGCTCAGTCATGCGCACCATGTCCAGCACGCGCCGGATCTTCGCATCGCGGTCGGCCTTGGGCACCTTGTGCATTTCCAATCCGAACGCCACGTTCTCGGCCACCGTCATGTGCGGAAACAGCGCATAGCGCTGGAACACCATGCCGGTATCGCGCTTGTGCACCGGCAGCCGCGTGACGTCGGTTTCGCCAATGCGGATGCGCCCCGACGTCGGCGTGATGAAGCCGGCAATCATGCGCAGCGTCGTCGTCTTGCCGCAACCGCTGGGCCCCAGAAAGGTGACCAGCTCGCCTTCGGCAATCTCCAGGGAAAAATCCGACACCGCGACCGCCGCGCCGAACTGCTTGCGGATGTTTTCGATTGAGACCTTCGCCATTTCTTACACCACCTGACTGAGTTTCACGTAGCGGTCGGTCACAAGCATGATGATGCCCAACAGCAGGATTTGCACCGAGGCCACCGACGCGATGGTCGGGTCCAGGTTGAATTCGAGGTACTGCATGATCGCGATCGGCAGCGTCGTGCGCCCCGGGCCCACCAGCGACAGCGACAGCTCCAGGTTCTCGAACGACACGACAAAACTGAACAGCGCGGCTGCGACGATGGACGGCCGCAGCATGGGCAGCGTCACGCGCATGAATGCCTTTGGCGCGCTTGCGCCCAGGTTGCGAGCGGCCTCCTCGATGGAGCCGTCCAACCCGGCCATGCCCGCCGTGACCAGACGCACGGTCCAAGGAATGGTGAGGCACACGTGCGCAATGACCAGACCGCCGAACGTGCCGACAAGATCCTGGTCCAGCACGTTTTCAGCGCGCAGGTAAAAGAGATAGACGGCCACGCCCGCGACGATGCCGGGAATCAGCAGCGGCGACAGCAGCAAAGTGTTGACGCCCTTGCTGCCCGCGAAGCGGTAGCGCGCGATCGCGACCGCCGCCAGCACGCCCATCACCACGCCGATGAACGCGGCCACCAGCGACACCTGTAGGCTGAAAAGGAAGCCGTTGGCGAACGCGGGGTTCTCCCAGGCCTTGACGTACCAGGAGAGCGTATAGCCCGATGGCGGGAAATAGAGGATGGCGTCCTTGAAGAAGCTCAGCCAGACCACCAGCACGATGGGGCTAAGCATGAACGCATACATGAGAACCACGAAAACGCGGTGCAGCCACGTGGCCCACGGGATCACGCGCACTGGCTTGTCCCGCGAGACCGCGACGGCTGAACCCAAAGGAGGTGCATTATGCAAATCCGGTTCCTTTCAGCAACTGCCGGCTCGGTTTGAAACTCCTCCGAAAGACTCTGCGGTCCCTACGGTTAACCGAAGCATATCGACCGGTTGCTGCCCGGCTCAAGTAGGGATAACCCACGGCACGCTAAAACTCGCGGGTTATCCCTGCAGTAGCCCCGTCACGGGTGCAACCCGCTGCGAACGCTGGTCGCGGCAGGTGCAACCTGCGCTGAGGCGCGCAGCTACCGGGCCCCGCCCTCGCTGCGCCGCCCGGGCCGCGCGTCAGGAATCGGCAGTGCGAAGCGCAGCCGATGGCGATGCAGCCGCCGCGCCGATCCACGCGGTCAGCGCCATCGACATCAGGGCTAGCAGCGACGGGTACAGCATGCTCAGGTTGCGCGCCTCGCCCTCGGCGGCGAACAGCAGAAAGAGCGGCACGTTGACCGCCAGCGCCATCAGCACGTGCACGCGAAACGGCGTGGGCAGCAGGCGCCAGCCGGTCGCGGCAACGCCCGCGATCATCAGCACCATTACCGCGCTCAAGCCCTTGGGCAGCGCGACGCCGTAGGTGCTTTCCGTACGGAACCAGTTGCCCGGATCGAGGAAGTAGAAGAAATTCGCGCCCGGCTGGAAGCTCACCGCGCCGCCGGGATTGCCCGCATAGCGCATGCGCAGCGCCAGATACACGCAGCCGCAGACGAACACCAGGGCCGCCACGACGCCTGCTGCCTTGATGCGCGGCAGGCTGCGCCGCAGAAACGGATACAGCGTCACCACATAGAAGAAGAACGCCTCCTTGTTCCATGTCGCCATGGCCGCGACGACGGCCAGAAGGCCCAGCCGCCCCGCCGCACGCATGGGGCGCTCCACGGGAATGCGCCAGGCCAGCAGGATCGCGCACGCCATGAACAGCACTTCGAAGAAGTCGTAGAAGAAGCCGCCCTCGGTCAGGAAGAAGGGCAACAGCAGCGCGATGACCATCGGCGCGGCGGTGGCCGCAGCCCCGCTGGCGCCTGCCGCAAGACACACCGACCGCATGGCGAACAGCGAGCCGAGCAGCGCCGCGAAGGTCAGGTAATAGACGAGGTGATAGCGCAGCGTCACGGGGGCCTGCATCGCTTCCGATTCCGGATAGCGCATCGCCAGCCCCGAGCGGCTGTTCACGCGGCGCGGCTCGGTCAGCCGTTCGGACAGACGCGCCACCGTCGCGGCCGGCAGCAAGTCCTGAATGCCGTTGGCGATGGCCGGCGCAAATTGCCGGTACACGTAGGGACGGTGGGCGGTGCCGTCCACCATGGCCGCCAGCGAATGCGGGCCATGCCCGTCGTTTAGCCGCCACTTCGTATAGAAACCGTTGAAGGCTGCCGCAGCCACCATCACATACAACATCGCCAGCAGAAAGCGGCGGTAAACCACGCTATTGAAAAAACGGATCATCGGACTTCCGAAGCAGCCGGTTGGGAGACGCCCTACGGGCCCAGCCATTTGGCCAGCGCCAGCGCCAGCAGGCACAGCAGGGACGGATAGAGCATGCTCAGGTTGCGCATTTCGCCTGGCGAGCAGAACAACAGGAACAGCGGCAGGTTGATCGCCAGCGCCATCTGCGCGTGCCAGCGCAGGGGCTGGGGCAGGCGCGTCCAGCCTTGGATGGCAATGCCGGCAAAGGCCAGCATGCTCACGATGCTGAAGCCGCGCGGCAAGAGGACGCCATAGGTGTTCTCGGTTCGCAGCCAGTTGCCGGGGTCCACGTAAAAGCGCAGGTTGTCCCACAGCTGGTAATCGACCGTCGAACCGGGGTTGCCCGCGTAGCGCAGGCGCAGCGCCAGATAGACGCAGCCGCTGACCAGCAGCAGCACGCCCACCACGCCTGCGGCGTGCATCCGCGGCAGGTTGCGCCGCAAGAGCGGATACAGCGCGGGCGTGAAAAAGAAGAAGGCTTCCTTGTTCCAGGTGGCCAGCCCGGCCAGCGCCACCAACGCGCACAGCCGCACCGGCGTCTGGCGCGATGCGCCCAGCGCCAGCAGCACGGCGCTCATGATGAACATCAGTTCGACGAAGTCATAGAAAAAGCCGCCCTCGGTCAGAAAGAACGGCACCACCATCGCAAGCAGCGCGGGCGCGATCGTGGCGGCCGCGGCGCCAGCCCCCGCCCGCAGCGCCACGCGGCGCATGACGAAAAGCGAGGTCAGCAGCGCGGCGAAGGTCAGGTAGTAGACCAGGTGATAGCGCAGGGTCACGGCCGGCATGAGGGCCTCGGACCCCGGATAGCGCATTGCCAGGCCCGAGCGGCTGTCCACCCGCCGGGGTTCGGCAAGGCGTTCGGACAGGCGCGCCACGGTGGACGCCGGCAGCAGCGACTGGATGCCATTGGCCAGCGCCGGCACGAACTGGCGATACACATAGGGGCGGTAGGCCGTGCCCTCGACCATCTGCGTCAGCCCGAGGGCCGCGTGGCCGTCGTTGAGCCGCCACTTGGTGTAGAAGCCGTTCATGACGGCCGCCGCCACCACCACGTAGGCGCAGCAGAGCAGGAACCCGCGGTACCACGCGCCATTGAAGAAACGTTGCATGCCTGTGCCCGCCTATTTCGAAATCAGGAAGACGCCAATGGCGATGAACGCCGCGCCCGCCATCCGCAGGGCGGTGATAGTTTCCGTGCCGGACAACAGGCCGTAGGCAAAGACGCCAGCGATGGCAAAAGCCACCATCAACGGATAGGCCAGCGTCAGATCCAGCTGGCGTAGCGCCAGCGCATAAAAACCAAAACCCAGTCCGTACGCGCCGATGGCGGCAAGATAGGGCAGCCCCTGGCTCAGCAGGGACGGCGCGGCCGCTTGTGCGGCGCTGCTTCCCGCCGCCTTGAGGGCCACGCTGGCCGCCACGCTACAGGCCCCGCTGAGGATCAGCCAAAGATATGCCATGTCTACGTCCTTACAAGCAAAACCACCACGGCCACCCAGGCCAGCACCGCCAGGCGGATCTGGTTGTCGGCAAGCAGATCGCGCCCCGGCTCTTCGCCCGATCCGCCCTTGTACAGCAGGTACAGATAGCGAAATACGCCGAACGTGACGATGGGCAGCGTGATGATCAGATTCTGCGTCCCGTGCAGCGCGGCGGTGTCCGAGTCCACCGTGTAAAGGCCATACGCCAGCAGCGTCGTGCTGGCCGTAATGGCCACCAGAATGTCCAGCAGTTGCGGGGAATAGTGCCGCAGCACGGTGCGCGTGCTGCCCTCCGACGCCGGCGCATCCAGGGGCGCCGAGGCAATCTCGGCGCGCCGCTTGGCAAAGCCCAGGAACAGGGTCAGCATGAAACTGCACAGCAGCATCCAGCGCGACGGGACGATGCCCACCGCGTAAGTGCCACAGGCCAGGCGGATCATGAAGCCGGATGCGATGCAGAACACATCGACCAGCACCTTGTGCTTCAGGCTCAGCGTATAGGCAATGTTCAGGGTCAGGTAACCGGCCACGGCCAGCGCCACCGGCCCCAATCCGCACGCAAGCGGCAGGCCCAGCGCCGCGCAGAACAGCACCGCGATCAGCGCGCGGGCGGCGGGCAGGCTCACCCGGCCGCTGGCGATGGCGCGCAGCCGTTTCTTGGGATGGGCCGCATCGGCGGCGCGGTCGTGATAGTCGTTCAGGACATACACCGCGCTGGAGGCCAGGCAAAACGCCACGAAACCCACACCCACCGCGAACACCAGCGCCGGGTCGGACCAGCCGTGGCTGAAGATCAGGCCGATCAGCACGAAGCCGTTCTTCAGCCACTGCTGCGGACGCAAGAGGGAAAGCCAGGCGGTCATGGCTTGACCGCCTGCCCGCGGTACCACGCGTGGTGCGCCGCATCGATGAGCCACTGGTCGCCGCGGCTGTCGCCGTAGGCGTGCAGTTCGTATTGGTCCGTGCCGCCGAAGCGTTCGGTCAGGCGCCGCAGCTTTTCAGGTCCCCAGCAGTTGTGGCCGTCAAAGTCGCCGGTCAGGCGGCCCTGCGCGTCCACCGCCATGCGCGTGCAGATAAGGTCGTCGAACCCCAGGTATCGCGCCACTTCTTCCAGGTAGATATCGGGAGACGCGCTGATCAGCACGCAGCGGTCGCCGCGCTGCTGATGCCAGCGAAGACGGTCGATAAGCGCGGGCCGCAGCGGGATGGTGTGCACCCAGGCGCGGGCGACGTGGGCCAGTTGGGCGCGCGCACGTCCGCGGAGCGCGGCGCGGCACAGTGATCTTTTTGCGTCTTCGTTGCTGCGCAGGCGCATGGCAAAGGCCGCCAGCGCCGGGGCGGTTTGCAAGAGCGCCGTCAGAAAACGGACCCACGACAAGTGGGCCAGGAAGGGGACGAACGTATCGCGCTGGGTGAGCGTGCCGTCAAAGTCGAAGGCCGCGATCACCCGCGTGGAATCGGGAAACTGCGTTTGTGTAGCCATACTGCTTTCGCGGCGGCGCCCGGTCAGGGCGCGACGTCGCAAACTGTGCCGGAAAATGCGTCGGCGCCCAAGGCGCGGACGCGTAATGTCAGACGCAGGGCTGCGCGATGCAGTCCTGCGGTGAAGCCTATGCGTTTTATTTCAAATGTTGTGTGTTTGTAACACACTTGATGACAAGTCATCATAGCCTGCCCTCCGGGCGAGCAAGGCAAAAAGCACCGCGCGATTCCTGCCGTTTTTCGCGCGGCAAGGGCCTCAGGCCTGCTCTGCCTGCTTGAATGCGCCTTCTTCATCCAGCACCTGGTTGGCCACCTTGAAAGCGTCCAGCCCCGCGGGAATGCCGCAATACACCGTGGCCTGCAAGAGAATCTCCTTGATCTCTTCGACCGTCACGCCGTTGTTCAGGGCGCCCTTGACGTGCAGCTTGATCTCGGCTGGACGGTTCAGCGCCGTCAGCATGGCCAGGTTGAGCATGCTGCGCGTTTTCTTCTCCAGTCCGGGACGGCCCCATGTATAGCCCCAGCACCACTCCGTAGTGATGTTCTGGAAGGCCATCATGAAGTCGTTGGCGCGCGCCAGCGATCCGTCGACATAATCGGCGCCGAGCACTTCGCGGCGCAGCGCCAGGCCTTGATCGAACAGCGCCTGGGTTTCTTTCTGGGTTTCTTTCTGGGTGTCTGCCATGGGTTCCTCCGGGATCGTGGCGGCGGGCATCGCCGGCCCGCCTGCCGGTTGTCATCCGGCCGATTGTGGGCGTGCCGCCTCCCGCCCGTCAAATGCGGCGCGGCGGCGCAAATCGATGCCTGGGCAGTGAACGCGGCGGGCGGGGCCTATAGCGAATAGCGGTAATCGCAATTCAACGTGGCCTGCAGCGGCGCGGGATAACCGCTGGCCGCCTTGCCGCCGGGACGCGGGCCCAGCAACTTGGCCTGGAACGTGCCCGCCATGTCGCCGTCCGCCGTCTTTTTCACGGCAACAGTGGACGGCAGCGCGTACAGCGTCAGCGCCTGCCCGTCGGCCGGCGCGACCAGCGTGAAGACCGACTGCGAGAAATTGGCGACCACATATGCCGGCGCGTCGTCGGCCGTGAACGACAGCGTGGCCGCGGCGTACGTCAAGGTCAGGGCCAACGCATCGGACGAGGGCGAAGGAATATCGCCCTTGAGCGCCACCTTGCCGCTTTCGGATACGCACGACAGCGAAGCGGGCGCGGAACCGGCGTGGGCCGCGCCCGCCAGAAGTGCGATGGACAACAGGCAGGCCGCGCGTGCAATCATGGTCATTTCTCACTGTCCTCGGGCGCGGCCCAAGCCGGCAAAATTTCGTCAGGAATATATCAGACGGTCATCCCCCCCCGAGGCGATCCGTATAGGATGGAGCCGTCGTCCATCAGAAGGAGCGTTTCCATGCCGTCCCTGCGACATCCCATGCTGGCCACCGCCCTGGCCGCGGCGCTGGCCGCCGCCGCCCCCCTTGCCGCCCTCGCCGAATCCGTCACCCTGCAGGTCGAGCAGGCCACGCCCGGCGCCGATCCGCACACCAACGCCCGCATTGTCGACATCAAGCTCAAGCCGGACAGCAGCAAGGCGCTGGCGAACTTCACGCGCGAGCGCGTGGGCCAGCGCGTGCAGTTCCGCGCGAACGGCATTCTCCTGTCCTCGGCCACGCTGATGAGTCCGCTGGAAGGCGACAGCCTGCGCATCACTGCCGGCGAACACGGCTTTGCCGGCAAGTCGGCCGAAGAGATCGCGCAAGGCATCATGAAAGACGGCGCGCTGACGATGGACGACGAGAACAGATAGACGCGCCTGCCTTATCGGGTCCCGTGGCTGACGCCCGCACATGCGGGGTCAGCCATTTGTTTTTGGCCACGCGCTTGCCGCGCGCCGCAATTTCAGGGCACTGTCATTAACCTTTCATTTCGGACTTCTAGTATTGCTCGTCCCCATCGGGCATCAGACCCAAAGCCAGGAGTTCCAATGAGCAAGTCCATCTCCGACAAGACTGTCCGCAACCCCAGCCAGAGCACCCCGTTCAGCGAGATCCTCGAAAAGAACATGTCCCGCCGCATGGTGATGCGCGGCGGCATCGCCGCCGCGTTCGCGACGATGACCAGCCTGGGCCTGGCCGGCTGTAATGGCAGCGACGACGATGACGACGACGCCGGCAACGGCGGCCAGAATCCCGCGCCCGAAGTGCCCGGCGGCGAGCAGCCTGCCGCCCCGATCAAGCTCGGTTTCGAGTCCCTGCCCACCTCCATGACCGACGCCTGTGTCGTGCCGGCCGGCTACACCGCCCACGTGTTCGCGCCGTGGGGCACGCCGTTCAACGACAACGCCAATCCTTGGGACCGCAACGGCAACAACAGCTCGACGGACCTGCTCAACTCCACCGGCATGCACCACGACGGCATGCACTTCTTCCCGATCAACGGCAGCTCCACCGAAGGCCTGCTGGCGATCAACCACGAATACATCGACCAGGGCGCGCTGCACCCGAACGGCCCGACGAACGTCGCAGGCGTGCGTCCCATCGAGGAAATCCGCAAGGAGATCAACGCGCACGGCGTGGCGATCCTGCACGTGCGCCTGGAAAACGGCCGCTGGAACATCGTTCACAATTCGCGCTACAACCGCCGCTTCACGTCGGCCACGCCGATGAAACTGGCCGGCCCGGTCGGCGGCACGGACTGGGTCAAGACGCCGTACTCGCCCACCGGCACGATGGTGCGTGGCACCAACAACAACTGCGGCAACGGCTTCACCCCGTGGGGCACGTACATCACTGCTGAAGAAAACTGGGCCGCCTGCTTCGTGAACACCGGCACGCGACCCGCGCACCAGCTTCGCGTCGGCGTGCCGGATACCGCCGGCCGCTACCAATGGGAAACGGGCGCCAATGATCCGCTGGAAGTCCAGGGCGAGTTCGCGCGCTTTAACGTCACCGAGACCGGCGCCGACTTCACGCAGGACTGGCGCAACGAAGTCAACGGCTTCGGCTACCTGGTCGAGATCGATCCGTTCAACGAAAACAGCATCGCCACCAAGCGCACCGCGATGGGCCGCTTCGCGCACGAAGGCTGCGCCTACGCCATGCCCGAAGCCGGCAAGCCGCTCGCCTTCTACAGCGGCGACGATTCCCGTTTCGAGTACATCTACCGCTTCGTGTCGGAAGCCGTGTGGGATCCGAAGGATGCCGAGCGCACCGACCGCCTCGCCGTGGGCGCGAAGTACCTGGACAAGGGCACGCTGTACGTCGCGCGCTTTGACGCCGACGGCACGGGCCAATGGATCCCGCTCGTCGGCACGACCGTGGGTGCGGGCGGCCGCACGCTGGCCGACGAATTCGGCAGCCTGGAAAACATCATCATCAACACGCGCGGCGCAGCGGACTTCGTCGGCGCCACGCCGATGGACCGCCCGGAATGGACGGCCACGCACCCGACCAACGGCGACATCTACCTGACGCTGACGAACAACACCAGCCGCAACGCCAGCCGCGGCACCAACCCGGCCAACCCGCGCCTGAACAACGTCAACGGCCACATCGTGCGCTGGCACGACGAGCCGGGCTCGACCAAGTTCAAGTGGGACATCTTCGTGTTCGGTTCGAACGCCGGCGCCGATGCCGACACCAACCGTTCCGGCCTGACCGCGCTGAACCAGCTTGCCAGCCCGGACGGCCTGGGGTTCGATTCGCGCGGCATCCTGTGGATCCAGACCGACAACGGCATCGACGGCGGCCGCAACAACGACGTGGCCCGCGCGACCAACGACCAGATGCTGGCCGTGATCCCCGGCGCCCTGGCCAACAGCACCGGCACGGGCCCGGCGATCAATGCGACCAACCAGGCCGATCTGCGCCGCTTCTTCATCGGACCGAACGAAGCCGAAGTGACCGGTTTTGCCTTCACGCCGGACTACACCAGCGTCTTCCTGAACATCCAGCATCCGGTGAACTGGCCGGCCTACGACACCGATGACGCCACCGTCGCCACCACGGGCGTCGTCCGCCCGCGTTCGTCCACGGTGGTGATCCGCCGTGCCGACGGCGGTCCGATCGGGGTGTGATGACGGCGCGACCGGGACGTCCTGGTCGCCCAAAAATTAGGGCCACCCTCGCGGGTGGCCTTTTTTTATCGCTTGCGCGCAAGGCGCCGGCTAGTGACCGGCTAGTGACCGGCTAAGCGGCGCAGCGATCAAGTCCGGGTCGCTGCGGGGATTTGTCCAACACCGTCAGGCAAGCCTGGAGCACACGCCCCGGCTCAATCGAATCGATATTCGAAAATCCTGCTTCGGGCACGACGTCGCGGGTGTACTCGCGGGCCCAGAACCATTCGGGGTTGGATTCGTTGAACACGCCCACATAGGGCACACAGAGGCCCTGCGCGATATGGGAGGGGCCGCAATCGTTGGAGACAATGAGGCGCGCGTGCTGCATCAGCGCGACCAGCTCGGCCACGGGCCGGCAGCTCTCAAGCCGGAAGTCCGCCCGCTGCAGGGCTTGCAGGCGTTCGCGCTCGGCCGCTTCAGCCGGCCCCAGCACAAACGTGAACGTCGCCCCGCCGCCCAGCCGCGCCTGCAGCAGATCGGCCAGTGCAACGTAATGCTCCACCGGCCACCGCTTGAACTTGCCTGCGCCACCGCCCGGGATGAAGACGATGTCGGCCGGTTGCACCTTGTCCGCGCAGGGCCGTGCGATTTCAAGGAAGCACTGGCGCGCGATGACCTCGGGGTCGTGGTGCTGCACCGTGGACAGCAGCCGCAGGTTTGCCAGCCCGATGTATTCGCGGATGTCCTTGACGTGCGAATGCGTCCAGACACAGTCGCCAAGGCGGCGGTTGCTGAAGCCCAGGCGCATCGGGGGACGGCGCAGCAGGTTGATCAGGGCAAAGCGCTCGCTGGAATGATGCAGGGTCAACGACGCGCTGGCGCGCCGCGGAAGCGCCCGGACCTGATCGCCGAACGCGTCCGCGCGGACGAACTGGTCCACCCACGGCAGCTGCGTATAGAAGTCCTCGACGGCAAATCGGGACACAACGCGCACCTGCTTGTCCGGCCACAATTTCTTGACTTGATACAGCGCGGGATACGCCACTATCTGGTCGCCGTAGCGCGACTTGCTACGAACGAATACGACGACATCGGCCATGGCCACTCACTTGGTGAAATCTCGCACGACATCCTGCTCTCTTGCAGAACGGCGCGCAATCGGAAAACGCTGAAATCAAGACCCCGGCCGGTGACTTTCAGCCTGGCAACCCGCACCCGTGCGTGAGGCCGGCAGGGGCGTATCGCCCGATGTATTGCCCGCAAACTTGCGGATCTTCTCGGCCAGCTCGGGCGTCGCCTTCTCGTAGCCGTAACAATACGGCGGCGTGGGCGCCGACTCGGGGCGGTAATCCTGCAGCACAGGCTTCGCATCGCCCAGGTACAGGTTGTCTTTCAGACGCAGAAACGCCTTGAAGTCGCGAGTGTACCCGTGATCCTCCTTGCGCCTTTCATAGGCCCCGCGATCGGAGTCGCCATTTTCCAATGCGCTGCGCGCCGGCGCAATCGGGATATAGCGACAATAATTGACATTGATGCCTTCCACGGTGGGAAAGAACTCGGGTTCCACGCATTTGCGCTGCGCATCGTTATTGAAGATGTTGCCCTCGACCAGCGCCTTGGCCTCCAGGCTGAAACTCATGCCGTAGAAGTCCCAGTTCTCGAGCAGGTTGTTGAACAGGTGGAAGGTGCCGAATTGCGCGCGCGGATTGCGCTGCACGGTGTTGAAGAAATAGTTGTGATGCAACGTTACACGTGCAATCGAATCGCGCTCGTAGTTCTGGAACAGGTTCTTGGACGTGATGTTGTTCAGCAGCATCACCTTGTTCGAATTGTGGAACTTGGTCCATGAGATCGTCACGTCCGTCGAGCCGTTCTTCACGTTCAACAGGCGGTCCGACATCCGGGACAGATCCATATGGTCGACCCACACGTCGCGGCTGTCGTTGGCCACGTTCACGGCCTGCGTGAGGCGGGTGAGCCGCCCGTCGATGGTCAGGTGCGTCAGGATGACGTTCTTCGCGCCATACACGCCCAGGCCATCGTCGATCAGGGCCACCCGCTTGCCGCGGCCGTCGATGGTCGTGTTGGACGGAACCCGCAACTGCGACTTCAGGACAATGGTCATGTCCGAGGCAAAGCGTATCCACGTCGGCCCCTTGCGGGCCTGCGCCAGCGCTGCCCGCAGCGTGCCGGGGCCGGCGTCCTGGTCGGAGGTCACTTCAATGAACTTGCCGCCCAGGCCGCCCGTCGCCTTGGCCCCATATCCTTCGCGCTGCGCCAGCAACGCCGAAACGAACGGGCATTGCTCGTCCGGCGCCTTGCACGGCTCGGCGGCTGCCGCCGCACCGCCATGCAGGCCGGCCAGCGCCAGCAGCCCGATCATCATCGTCTTTTGAAGTCGCATCACAAATCGCTCCCTGTGGATCACGCGGACGGATCCGCGGCCGTCACGTGACGCCAGATGCCGCCGCTCAGCCGCAGGTTTTCCGGCGGGCCGGCAAGGTGCTCGCGCAGCCGCTCGAAGTACGCCTTCTGCCAGCGCTGCGCGTAGGCGTCGGCCTCCTCGCCCGGATTGGCGGCCGGCAGCATTTCCAGCGTGTAGGCCACCTGACCGTTCTCCCAGCGCGGCGCGTAGAACACGGACGGCACGCCCATCCGGTGCGCCAGATGCGCCGCAAAGCCGGAATAGGTGACGTCCTGGCCTTCGAACGTCGTGCGCGGCGCGGCGGGATTGGCCGCGCCGTCGATCGCCAGGCACAGCACGAATCCCGAGTGGATCGCGCGCATGCAGGCCTTGGCGACCTGCGCTTCGGTCTGGTCGGCCGTCGAGATCAGCGCCTCGGCGTAGCTGCTGCGGGCGATGCTGGGCGCCGACGCCAGCCAGCGCGACGGGATGCCGACCAGTTCCAGGGCCATCAAGCCTGCATACATCGGCCCGACGTGGGCAGTGGCGACCACGACACCGCGGCCGGCGGCAAGCAGCGGCGCAAAGAAGCGCTCGCCGGTGTCCAGCTCACCCAGCATGGCCATCGCCTCTTCGACGCGTTCCTCGCGGCATTCGAGCCAATCGAACAGCAGATGGTCGATCATGTGTCCCCAGCGCGCGCGGCGTTCCCACGTGGCGCGGTCGATGCTGGTGTCGCCGCGCATCGACCAGGCCCAGTCCAATCGCGCCTGCGGAATGGGTGCGGTGTCCAGCTGCGCTTCCATGCGCGCCAAGGCTTCCTGGAAGGTCTCCGGCAGCCGCGCGCCGCGCTTGGCCACGTATTGCTCGAACAGCGCCTCGGCCTCGTCCTTGCGCCCGGCCTGCGACAGCGCGCCAATGGCGGACCGCTGCCACAGCAGGTTGTCCGGCGACTTTTTCAGCAGGAACATCATCTGCTCGGCCGCCGCGTCGTACTGCAAGGTGTAGCGCAGCGCCCGGGCATACAGGCCCCGCGTCTGTTCAAGATCGGGCGCCAGTTCGATGGCGCGCGCCAATGGCGCCACGGAATCCTTGTAGCGTCCGGCGCGCAGCAGCGTTTCGCCATGCAGCGTCAGCAGCCGCACGTCGTCGGGCGCGGCCTTCAGGCCTGCTTCAAAGTGCGCCGGCGCATGCGTCTTGCGATCTTCCTCGGTGCCGCGCCGCAGATGCGCCAGCCCCAGCGACGATCGCAGCGCCGCGCAGTCGTGGCCCGCGCGCAAGGCGGCGTCGCCAAGACGAATGGCCGCGGCGTTGCGGCGGTCCGCGAGCAGCGCGCGAACCGCCATCGTGGCCACGCGCGCATTGGGCAGGTTGTCCGGGTCCAGCGCTGCCGCGATGCCTGCTGCCTCGGCCACGTCGCCGTTGCGCACGAAGGCCATCAGCCACGAATACGCATCTTCCGGCGCGCTCTGGGCAAGCGCAAGGGTCGTGCGGGCGACTTCCGCCGCCTCGGGCACGCGCCCCGCCTGCACGCGCAGCTGGATGCGCGCGGCATGCAGCGACGCATTGCCGGGTTCGATGCCGGCGGCGGCGTCCGCCTGCGCAATGGCCTTGTCCCATTGCTCCAGGCGGGCGAGCAGACTGGCGAGCAGGCGCCTGTCGTCGGCCCGGTCGGGATACACGGCAGTCAGCGTCTCCAGCGCCGCGACGGCGGGGGCCAGCTTGCCCTCCTTCACGTACGGCGACACCAGAAGGCGCCGGACCTCGCGCCAGCCATCCTTCGCCGGCCGCAGCGCCGGCTCCAGCGCGGTCATGTCGCGCGCCGGGTCAGCCGAGGCGCGGATCTGTCCGATGACATCACGCAGGCGCGCCGTGGCGTCCTTGGGTTCGGCGCCGACTTGCGGCGGGCAGCTTCCAACGACCGTATCAACCATGACGCAGCCCCCTCAACAAAGCCATCGCGACGCGGGCGATGAACATGAGCACAAATCCCAGCGCCAGGGCCTGCAACAGCAGAATGCCGGTGCGCGGGCTGCTGGGGCGGTCGGTCGGAACCGGCTGCGCGATGATGGACAGATACCGCTGCAGGCGCAGCGCGTCCGTCATCGCCTGCTGGTACGACTGCTGCGCCAGCGTCAGGTTGGAATCCGCAAACACCTGGGCATTACGCAGCGCCTCGTATTCCTTCAGTTGCTTGGCTTCCGTATTGCCGTCGCCGCTCAGGCGCTGGCGCACGGACGCAAGCCGCTTTTTCAGCGCCGCCACCTGCATCTGCGCAGGCTTGAGCATGAAATGGTCCTTGTTATCCAGCGCCCGGATCTTGTCCAGGTTGATCTGCGCGGTGCTCAGCTCGCCTTCCAGCTGGCTGGACAGATTGAGCAGCATCGACACCGTTGCGCTGGGATCGATGTTGCCGTGCTTGGTGCGCCAGGTCGTCAGCGCATCGCGCGCCGCCAACGCCTTTTCCTCGGCCAGCTTGACCGACTCCTCGCTCACCTTCAGCTTGTCGGCCACCCCCTTCTCGTTCATCGAGCTGACGAATTCCTCGGCCAGGCCGATCAGCGCCTTGGACAGCGTGGCCGCGTCTTCCGACGAGAACGCGCTGACGCGCAGCACATCGATCTGCTCCAGCGCGTTGAACGAGACGTGCACCGAGGCCTGATAGGCGCGGTACAGATCGTCCTCGCTGGCGTCCTCGGCCAGGCGGTTCAGCGGATCCAGTCCGTCGTTCATCAGGTAACGCCGCAGGCCGACCTTGCGGTCAAGCTGCTGCATGCTGTCGCGCGATTTCAGGAAGTCCGCGACGGCCCATCCGTCCACGAAGCCGCCCAGCATGCCGCCGGAGTTGCCCGTGGTCAGCAGGCTGGCCGCCGCGCCCCCGCCGCCCTGCTGGTTGGACGCCGACTGCACGAAAAAGCGCGACTCGGCCTCGTAGCGCGGCGTGGCGACGAAGGACAGGTAGATCAGCGCCAGCACCACCGGCACCAGGACGATCAGCGCGTTGACCCAGCGATGGCGCCGGCGGTCGCGCAGCGCCGACTGCCGCTCGCGGCGGCGGCGTTCGATTTCGGATCCGCCCTCAGAAGCCGAGCTGGCCTTCGTCGAAGCCGCCTCCGAGGACGTCGTCGCCTGTGCCGGAGTCGCTCCGAGATCGTCGCGGGGGATACCTGCGGAGGCACTGGTCGAGGTCGTCGTCGATGCTGAGCGCGCTTCGTTCATAGATCAAGCCTTTGAAGCAATAATCCGCCAACTGATTCTGGCGATAACTGGAAAAAATGAGTGTCCGGCCCACCAGCCGCTCTTCGAACAGAGCCAGCCAGAGCCGGGTGAAACGGCAAGGCTCGAAGGGAATGCTTCCTTCGATCACGTAGACATCGAACGCCGGCGCCAGCGCCAGCGCGAACGAGAACTCCTGCCGCACGTAGAGCGGCCAATGCTCCATGGGCTTGGCCAGCATCTTGGGATCGCTGATCAGGTCCGCGACCAGTTCGTACGTCGCGTCGGGATCGATCTCGTACATCTCGCTGACGAAATCGATCATGGCAAGGCCGCTGGCCTTGCCGCGGATGAAGCCCTGGCGGCCAATCGCCCAGGAGACGTTGCCGTCGTGCTTGACGAAACCCTGCCGCGGCGGCCGCAGGCAGCACAGCACGTCCACCAGCTGGCGGTGCATTTCCGGCGCGGGCGACAGCAAGGCATACCGCCCGGCCGGAATGTCGAGCGTGGCGTTGGCCAGCAGCGGCAGCCTGCTGCCGAAGGCATAGGGTTCGTCGGTTACGCCATTGAGATGGATCATTGGTCACCCTCACATCGGCTGGACATTGGGACGGGCAAGGCGCTCGGCCACCAGGGCGATCACCATCATGAACACCAGCGAGGTCAGGAAATAACCCAGGCTGGCGTCGTGCGACTCGTACGCCTGGAAGTAGGCCGAGCGCAGCAACTGCATGCCGTGCGCCAGTGGCGACCACAGCAACCACGGCCGCAATTGCTCCGGAAACTGCTCCGACACGAAAAACACGGCCGCGAAGATCTGGAGAAAGCGCTCGATGATCGGCGCCAGCCGCAGGAAAAAATGCCAGAACGTCGCGATCGATCCGAACAGCACGCCCATCGCCGCGCCCGCCACGCCCATCAGCACGACAAACAGGATGAAGCCGGCCCAGCTCTTGGGCAGCGTGATGAGCCCGATCGCATGGCCCGCGGTGATCAGCACCCCGAACACCACGAGATACACCGATACATAGATCATGGCCTGCACCAGCGCGCACATCAGCGGGGTGACGCCCTGGAAGTTCAACAGGCCACGCGCCGAGACATAGGCCGTGCTGCTCCGAAACGCGATCTGGCGGAACATGATCCAGGTCGTGGCGCCCAGCAGCGAGAACGTCTGCACGTCCATGCCCAGGATGTAGTGCGTGCCCATCAGGATGTACAGCGACGAAATCAGCGTCAGCAGCACCACGGGGCCCACCAGCGCCCACACCAGCGCAATGCGGCTCTCGCCGTGCATCACGCGCAGCTGATAGATGAACATCGCCATCAGCGTGCGGCCGATCGGCCGATGGCCGGCCGTATCGTCCGAATGCCCTTCATGCAGGGTGCGCAGCCGGTCGCGCAGGATGGCCAGGTCGCCCGCCTCGCTTTGCGGAACCTCGATCTCCAGCGCGATGTCGTTGCGCGACGCATGGCGCCGCGCTTCGCGTGCTTCGTCCTGCTTGCGCCGCTCCACGCGCCGCGCATGCGCGGCGGCCAGCCGTTCGTCCTCGGCGATCAGCTTGGCCGGCATGTAGCCCAGCGCGAAGACGTCCACGCCCGCGCGGATGTCCTGCTCCAGAAGGCGCACGATGATGCGCAGGCGCCGCCGCGAAAAATCGGCCAGGGACTCGTCGACCGCGCTGCGCGCGATCTCGGCATCCAGCTCCGCCTGCACGGCCTCGTACACCGCCCGCCGCGCCGCCACGGAGTCGTGCGGCTCGCCCTGCAGGCGGGCCAATAGCGGCTTGAACAGCACGGCCGGCGGGGCCTTGGCCTCGAACAGCGCGGCCGGGTCCAGCCGCCAGTTGGCGACGCCAGACCCTACCGTGTAGTTGCTTTCCTTGCGGCGCGAGCGCCAGCCCTTGATCCGATCCTCGTTACTCATGGACGCTCATGGACGCGCTATTGGGCTACGCCGGTCGAACCGCCGCCCGAATCGCTGTCGATGGCTCGCGTGGCGCTGAAGCCGGCGCTCATCGTGACGCGGAAGGCCGACAACACCTTCTGCACCTGCGTGAACGGCGCGTCCGAGATATAGATCGCCTGTCCTTCATGCACCGTGAACTCGCGCGCCAGCGCCACCTGCTCCGGCCGCGTAAGGTCGAACTGGTACACGACGGGCAGCAGGTCCGGCTTGCCTTCGGCCCCCGCCCTCGCGGGCGTGAACAGGAACACCGACCGCGGGTCGGCCAGCTTGTCGTCCAGGCCGCGCGAATCGGCCAGCGCGTCCAGCACGCTGTAGTTGCGCTTGCTGATCTCGACCCGGCCCTGCTGGCCGGCCGCGCCCAGCACGGTCAGGAATTCCTTGGCATCGTAGGCGGTGATGACATCGCCCGAGCGCAGAAGAATGTCGTTGTTCTGATTGCGGTAGATGTCCGCCAGCCGCACCGAGGCGACCTGATTGTCGCGGCGCAGGCTGATGATGAGCTGCTCGGGATTGGTCTGCACCGGCGCGGCCTGCGCCAGCGCGCTGCTCAGGCGCTGGGCGGTCTGCGTGATGGGGTACATGCCGGGCTTGGTCAGGTTGCCCTGCACCGTCACCATCTGGCCGCGGGCGTCGGCCGCGCGCGTGACGCTGACGTCCGCGCCGACCACGAGCTTGCTCAGGCGCGCCACGATGGCGTCATGCAATTGGCCAAGCGTCATGCCCTCGGCGCGGAACTTGCCGATGATCGGGAACGAGACATGGCCCGAACGATCGATCTCCTGGTTGCCCAGGTCGCTGATGCCGGAGGGGTCCGTGGCAAACACGCCCAGCCCGCCGCGCTCCCAGACGCGCACGTTGATGCCGTCGCCCGGCACCAGCTTGTCGAATCCGGCTTGCGTCAGATCGCGGTAGCGCACAGGGAAATCGGCCACGTCGGGCACCCTGCTCTTTTGCGCCAGTTCACGCGACACGGGCATCACGATGACGTCCTTGTCATCGTGAGCGCCGGTCATTTCGCTGAGCATCGGGCCGGACCGTGGGAGCTGGCAACCCGAGAGTGTCAGCGCTGCCAGAAGCAGCAGGGCAAGGGTCGCGTGTCGCCGCGATCCCAGGGCCGGGACGTTCATTTGCATAAGATCCTTCAGCGTCAACAACTTGAAAAAGAACAACTGCCGATTACGCCAGCATGCGGCGCTGGGGCGCCACGTCGATGCGCTCGTCGTTCTGGGACTCGGTCATGGCGGGCATGCAGATGCTCATGAACTTGGTCAGCATCGCATCCAGCGAGAACAGCTTCTGCGCCCGCTGGCGGCTGTGTGCCCGCAGGTCCGCATTGCTGCGCACCTGATCCACCATGTTCAAGACCTTCTTGTACGCCTCGTGCATGTCGGGGTGATCGACGTCGCTGAGCAGGTGGCCCGTTTCGTCCTCGACGAAACACTCCTCTGCCCCGCCCGCCGGCGTGGAAATCACCGGCACGCCCAGCAGCTGCGCCTCGATCAGGACGTTGGGCAAGCCTTCATAGCGCGACAGCAGCACGCTGGCGTCCATCTTCGAATACCAGAACCCCACGTGGTTCGACAGGCCCACCAGCAGCAACCGGTCCAGGACATCGTGTTCCTGCGCAAGCGCTTCGATGTTCTCGCGCAGGCGCCCGTCGCCCACCAGGAAAAAGCGCGCCTGCGGCCGCTCCTTCAGGTAAAGCGCCGCCAGCTTGATGAAGAGCTGCGGACGCTTGTCGGGTTCCAGGCGGAACACGCCGCCAATCGTTTCCGTGGCGTCCTGGGTGCGGGCCTCGAAGGCTTCCCACTTTTCCTTGTCGGCGTCCGACGCATCGGTCGCCAGGTCGGGCACGCCGTTGTACAGGATGTGAAAGCGCTCCAGCGGCAGGTCCAGCCATTCGGCATAGGCTTCCGCGGCCTTGCGGCTGTTGCTGACGAACACCACGCCGGGCACCTGCGCCAGCGCCTGGTACAGCTCGGGATACTCTTCGCGGAACCGGTCCTTGCGGATGTTCGGCGGCAGGCCCCGAAACACCAGGTGGATGGTCGGCGTGCCGGCCAGAAGCGCGGCCAGGGCGCCGAACAGGCACGTGCCGTCCTGCCACAGGCTCACCACGTCGAACCGGTTCGCGCGCAGCACCGGCGCCAGCCGCGTCACGCCGTAGTGCACGGGCGGCGGCAGCTGCTCCAGCAGGCGGCCCAGGCTGCCTTCGGGCAGGGCCTGGTGCGCCACCGAGATTGCCGGCAGGCGGTTGATCTCCGTGACGGGAATCTGCGCCTTGATGAGCACCGGCAGGAAGAAATCATCCTGCTTCTTTGAAACGCCGGACGGTTCGGTGTGCTGCTTGACCAGCACCTCGACCTTCTTGGGGCGCATGAGGATGTCGGGCGGCTGCTGTTCCGGCGAAGCGGCCAGACGGGTCAGTTCGCCGGCCAGACGGGTCAGCTGGCGCTCGGCCCCGCCCGGTCCCAGGCTGCCGGTGACCAGCGCCACGGACACGGCCTTTTCCGGCGTGTTCTCGGCAAGCTTGCGATGGCGGAAATGCAGGATCGCGTGCTTCATCGAAATGATGCGCACGTCCTTGCCGGCCAAGGCCTCTTCGGATTCGAAACGCTGATAGAACGCGTAGTCGCTGGCCAGCCCTTCGGCCAGCTCGGCCGCCTTGCTGCCTGGGGTCAGGTGCTTGGCCACCGGCGCGATCGCCTCCCAGGCGTCCGCCAGGAGCCCGCGCTTGCGCAGGCGCTTGGCGAACTCCACGCGCATGTTGCGGTCCGTGTGCTGCGAGATCAGGCTGCGGAACAGCGCGTCGGACTGCTCGTGCGCGCGGATGTCGCTCAGCAGCTTGGCCCGCGCGAACAGGCGGTCCGGATTCGTCGTGGACGCGGGCAGGTGGCGGTCGACCAGCGCCATGGCGTCATCCAGGTGCCGCTCCTTCACCAGCCGCGTCGCGCAATAGCGCACGATCTGCAGGTCGTCCGGGCATTCCTCGAGCAGCGTCGTCCACTGCTCGGCCATGCCTTCGTTCAGGCCCGCCGATTCCTGCAGGCGAAGCAGCAGGAACCGGACCTTCGAGTCTTGCATGTGGCCGCGGGCAAGCGCCTTGGCCCGCGCCAGGTTTTCCTGAGCGACCTGAACCCGCACCGATGCCGCAACGATTTCCTCCAACTGCGCCTGAACTTGCTGAAGTTCGGACTTGGCGTCCGCTCGCTCGGTAATCAGTGGCGGATTCATGCTGCCTTTCTCCGGTTGATCTTTTCGATCCACGCGAGGCAGCGCTCGATGTAACTGTCGTATTGCGCCGGGTTCTCGGAACGCTCCTGCAGCGTCTTCCAGTACGGCAGGGCCTGTTCGAACCGGTGCAGACGCATCGCGCCCACTGCGGCCAGACGCAGGCCGATGGGATCGTCAGGCACGAGCGAGACGATACGTTCGCCCAGCGCCAGGCGTTCGGTCGTGCTGGACGAATCCAGGGCGCGCGCCTCGGCGTACAGATAGGCCAGGATGCGGCGCTTCTCGTGATCGACCTCCGGCATGCCGGGCCACGACTGGGCCACGCGATCCAGCAGCTTCCACGCGCCCTGATGATCGCCATTCGACAGGAGCTCGCGGGCGCCGCGGATGGCGCGCGGTCCCAACCGGCCCAACTGGCGCTCGGCTTCGTCCTTGGCGCTCTGGTCGGCGCCCGGATGGGCAAGCACGTCCTTGTAGGCGTCGATGGCTTCACCGAACCAGCCGCCATTGAAGGCCACGCGGGCAAAGTGCAGCTTCGTGCTGAACGGGGCGGACTCGCCGGCGGCGGCCACTTCCAGATGGCGCATGGCCGTCTTCTTGTCGCCCAGCGCGTCGGCGGCGCGGCCACGCATGGCGTGCAGCTCGGGGAAGTCCACGTTCGTGTCGATGGCCAGGTTGGTCAGGTCGATCACTTCCTTGTGGTTGCCCGCCACCAGCGCGGCCCGCGCGCCGAGGCGCATGGCGCGTTCGAATGCACGCTGCGCCCGTGCGCCGGTCAGCGCGTCGGGGTTGAGCAGACGGTGCGCGCAGATGCGTTCGGCCGCATCGCGCAGGCGTCCTTCCTCCAGCGCGCGGTTGCCTTCTTCGGCCCACGTCGCCGATTGCGCCTGCAGCCAGCCGCTGATGTCTTCCTGCTCGCTCTTGGCCAGGTTGCACGAGGCCGCCAGCGTCGCCGCGGCCACGATGCAACCGCGCCACGAGGCTTCCTTGACCAATTCCAGCGCGTCGCCCTCTTCCAGCTTGGGCTGCTCGCCCGCCAGATCGCGCAGCGCGTCGCGGTCGCCGGCCAGCAGGCGGTCGCGCCACAGGACCGCGAAGCCGCGACCGTAGCTGGGATTGGCCGCGCGGACTTCCTGGACCCAGCGAATCGCCGCTTCCATGTCGCCGCCCGTCTGCAACAGCGACAGCACGGTGTCGGCCGCTTCCAGCGACATGGCGTCGCCCGGCGCGCTGATGCGGAACAGCTGCTTCCAGTTGCCCAGGCTTTCGTCGACATAGCCCAGGTGGCCGGCGGACACCGCCGCGATGCGGACGATTTCCGGCGTTTCGATTTCGTCGCCCAGCAGGCCGGCTGCCAGCGAGTACGCCACGTCGTAGCGGCCCAGCTTGAACTGGTTACGCATCAGGATCTGCTCGGCCTTGCTGCCCGAGGCCAGCGTGCCGTCGGCGCTGGTCAGGAGCGCCAGCGAACCTTCGTAGTCGCCAAGCTCTTCCTGGATGCGCGCAAACAGCACCACGTGATCCGGCAGGCCCGGGTAGCGGCGCAGCACGTCTCGCACACGGCGCGAGGCTTCGCGCAGTTCGCCCGAGTCCCACAGCTTCTCGATGCGCTCGACGCTTTCCTCGGCGCCCAGCTTGGGCACGGCGGTCTGCGGGGTCGAGGAGCTCATGCGCGGCCGGATGAAATTCTTGAACCAGTCCGTGTACAGGCGCTCGGCAAAGACCGGCGTGTAGTGGGTCAGGTCCAGCCCGCCGTCTTCCATCGCCTCGGCCTGGCCGATCTTGTTCATGAGCGGCGTCGGGTCGTAGCACGGCACCCCGATACGCTGCGCGGCGGCGGTAATGGCGGCGATCAGCTGCTGGCGCTGTTCGATCGGCACGTTGTCGGGCGTGAGCGCATTCACGTGGGTGACGAACACGATCTTGTCGCGGCCCAGCAGCTCGACGAGCTGGCGCATCTCCTGCTCGATCTCCTCGTCCGTCTGGTCACGCTTGACGATGCGGGCGAGCAGGTCGCGGTCTTCCGCGCTCAGGCTCTTGAAGACCGGGTCCTGATCGAGCTGCGCGCGGCGTTCGGCCAGGCGGTCGGTGGCGGCCATGGACCAGAAGGCGCGGGTGCGCGTGCGGTCGGCGAAGAACTCGCTGAAATAGCGGCCCAGGTAATTGGACTGGATGGGATGGCCGTCAATGGTCAGCAGCTTGCGCGAGGACAGCTCGACCATGTACAGGTCGGCCGGCTTGTGTGTGCCGCGGCGGGCCTGCTCGCCATTGGACGGACGGAAGATCAGGCGCTGCACGTCGGCGGGGATGTCGCTTTGGCCGAACATGAAACGGGCCTGCTGGAGCGCTTCGGCGGCCGTGTGCACGAAACCGTAGTTGCGGCCGAGTTGAAGCTTGACCGGGTAGCGGCCCACGGCATCGCGCAGCGGCGTATGGATGCGGCAGGTTCCGATCGGAGCGATAGTGAAAGCAGTCATTCAGGGTCTCTCCTGTAGGTATGGATTACGCGCCTGAACTACAGAGTCCAGTACAAGAGGTCGGCCGGCAGCCGTTTGGGGTCCAGGACGGACTTCAAGTCGCACACCATGCCGCCGTTCTTGACGAGCTGCGGCAGGTCTTCCCAGATGGTTTCCATGGTTTCGCGGTGCGGCACCGCCAGGATCAGCACGTCCATGTCGCGGAACTGGTCGCGGCCGACAAGCTTGATGCCGTATTCGTGGTCCATCTGCTCCGGATCGACCATGGGATCGCACGCCACCGGCGTGATGCCGTACTGGCCAAGCGCGTTGTAAAGATCGACGACCTTCGAGTTGCGGATGTCGGGCACGTTTTCCTTGAAGGTCATGCCCAGGATGCCGACGCGGGTGGAGGCGTTCAGGCGGCCGTTGCGCGCCAGCTGCTGCACCAGCCGCGAGGCCACATGTGCGGCCATGCCGTCGTTGATGCGGCGGCCGGACAGGATGACTTCGGGGTGGTAGCCCAGTTCCTGGGCCTTGGACGTCAGGTAGTAGGGGTCCACGCCGATGCAGTGACCGCCCACCAGGCCGGGGGTGAACTTCAGGAAGTTCCACTTGGTGCCGGCCGCGGCCAGGACTTCCGACGTACGGATGCCGACCAGGCCGCAGATCTTGGACATCTCGTTCATGAGCGCGATGTTGATGTCGCGCTGCGTGTTCTCCAGCACCTTGGCCGCTTCGGCCACCTTGATGGAGGATGCGCGGTGCACGCCGGCATCGATGATCTGCTCGTACACGCCGGCAATGACTTCCAGCGATTGCTCGTCCTGGCCGGAAACGATCTTCACGATCTTCTCAAGCGGATGCTCGCGGTCGCCCGGGTTGATGCGCTCGGGGCTGTAGCCCAGCTTGAAGTCGACGCCGCAGCGCAGGCCAGACGCCTTTTCCAGCTCGGGACCGCAGATTTCCTCGGTGGCGCCGGGGTGGACGGTCGATTCGAAGACCACGATGCAGCCCGGACGAAGCACGGGGCCGAGCGATTGGCACGCACGGACCAGCAGGGAAAAGTCGGGGTTGTTCTTTTCGTCGACGGGCGTCGGGACGGCGACCACGAAAAAGTCGCAGCCTTCCAGTTCGGACAACTGGTCCGTGAACTGCATGGGGGAAGCAAGCAATACGTCGCGTTCGATCTCGCCGGTCCAGTCATCACCCTCTTTCAGCCGTGCGATTCTTCGCTTGTCCACGTCAAAACCGATGACATCAAAGCGCCTGGAAAATGCCACTGCCACGGGCAGGCCGACATATCCAAGGCCACACACTGCGATTCTCTTTACCACGGGGGACCTCACTGTTTTCGTCGTGTCGCAGACACTAGAAATCGACGCCCCAGAGCGAGTAAATCGACATAAGGCCGAAATACTGTTGCCGTATAGGGGCGGACGTATCGCTAAAAATGAATTTGGCTCGGTACCCCGTTAACGGACTGGGTAGCGAGCCTGGGCATCGTAGAGGGGTCGAACAGCAAACTTTTTTCTAAATATTTTTATTGCTGCGGAAATAAATCAGGACAACCCGTAATAAACCCGGGAAATCCCTAGAAAAATTACATTCATTACACAAACCGCAACATCGAATTTGCGAGCAATGTAATCAAATATGAAAAGACGTTTTTCTTGGTCCGTTTTAACGAAACTGAAAAATCATTATCCAGATCGGCTGCTTATTAGGTTATTGCGTGAGGCAATATAAAAATACGCACCAAACTGGGGATCAGCATGCACCCTATCAGCACGAGACATGCCTGGGTTTTCATCGCCCGGTAATAAACGGCCATGAAATGGCCAGGCCTTGAATAATTCGGCAGGCGATTCGGAAAGTCTCGCCATACAAGGTGTCTGACACCCAGGCGAAATGACTTCGGGCGAATCGCAGTGGCTCAAGGGTGTCAGACACCGCCCGCTGTGAAATAGTTTTCGCATTTACCCGCGCAAATGCAAAAAAGCCGGCAACGCTTGCGCGATACCGGCTTTCAGCCAAAGGTGTCGGGAAACACCTTCATGAATTCTCGACCACATGAAGTGGTCGGGGCGAGAGGATTCGAACCTCCGACTCCTGCGTCCCGAACGCAGTACTCTACCAGGCTGAGCTACGCCCCGATCTTGACAACTTATTTAGCGATGCTCAGTACCGCCAAACATTACTTCACTTACTGCTACTGCTTACTGCACTTTCCCGGTAACTTCCTGCCGATCTCGCCGCCGTTTTTGGCTAGCGATCTCTATTCACCGCGAAAGCGCAGAATTCTAACAGAGAATTTTGAAAAGGGGAAATGGGGTAGATCGAAAGGGCTTCACGGGCCCGATCGGCCTCGGCCACGGCGGCCAAGCGGGCGTGTTCCAGCGCGTCGGTGGCCTGGATCGCGGCGGCCACGGCAGCGAAGTCGGCGTCGCCCGTCTTGATGGCGTCGCGGATCAACTGCTGCTGCTCAGGCGTGCCCACTTCCATGACGCGGATCAGCGGCAGGGTCGGCTTGCCTTCGCGCAGGTCGTCGCCCACGTTCTTGCCCAGGGCGGCGGCGTCGCCGCTGTAGTCCAGCACGTCGTCGACCAGCTGGAACGCCGTGCCCACATGGCGGCCATAGGCGGCGGCGGCGGCTTCCTGCTCGGGCGTGGCGCCGGCCAGCACGGCGCCCACCTGGGCGGCGGCCTCGAACAGCTTGGCCGTCTTGTAGCGCACCACCTGCAGGTAGCGCTCTTGCGAGACGTCCGGGTCATGCACGTTCAGAAGCTGCAGCACCTCGCCCTCGGCGATCACGGTGGTGGCTTCGGACAGGATGCTCATGATGCGCATCGAGTCGGCCTCGACCATCATTTCGAACGATCGCGAGTACAGGTAGTCGCCCACCAGCACGCTGGCCGCGTTGCCGAACACCGCGTTGGCGGTTTCGCGGCCGCGGCGCAGGTCGGATTCGTCGACGACATCATCGTGCAGCAGCGTGGCAGTGTGGATGAATTCCACCACTGCAGCCAGCAGCTGGTGATGGGTGCCTTCGTAGCCCAACGCGCGCGCCACCATCAGCACCATGGCCGGGCGCATGCGCTTGCCGCCCGCCCCAATGATGTAGTCGCCAATCGTGCGGATCAGAACCACTTCGGAATTCAGCCGCTCGCGGATAACCGCGTCGACGGCTTTCATATCGTCAGCAATGGGGGCAATGAGCGCGGGGAGATTCAAGACGTATCCGACAAGTGTGAAGCGAGCCGCGTAACGGCTCTTACCGCTGGGCCCGCCAGCGGTCGGCGGGGGATTCGACCACGGATTATACGGGGAGTGCGCGGGAAGTCCGGCCGCCCGCGGCCCGGGCCGCGCAGCCCGGCGCCAGGCGCCCCGCGCCGGTCGGATCAGCCGGTCGGATCCCCCGGCCGGATCAGCGCCCGCGCGCCAGCAGGCCGCGCGCCATCAGGTTCGCGTAGAGCGCGCGCACGCCGAACGTCCAGGGCGGGATTTCCGTGGCCAGTTGCACCTCGTTCACGAGCGCGCCCAGACGCTCCGAGGCAATGACCACCCGGTCACCCGCCACATGCGTGAACCCGGTGCCCGGCCCCTTGCGATCCTTGGTGGGCGAGAACATCGTGCCCAGGAACAGCATGAAGCCGTCGGGATACTGATGGTGCGCGCCGTGAGTCTGGCGCACCAGGTCCAGCGGGTCGCGGCTGATCTCGCGCATGTGACTGACGCCGTCCAGCGTGAAACCGTCGGGGCCTTCGATGTGCAGCGAGACATCGGCGCCCCGGACGCTGTCCATCGTGAATCCGTCATCGAACAGCCGGATGAACGGCCCGATGGCGCAGGAGCCGTTGTTGTCCTTGGCCTTGGTCAGGAGCAGCGCGCTGCGGCCTTCGATGTCGCGCAGGTTTACGTCGTTGCCCAGCGTGGCGCCGACCACTTCGCCCCGGCTGTCGACGGCCAGCACGATCTCGGGTTCGGGATTGTTCCACTGCGACTCCGGCAGCACGCCGATCCGCGCGCCAAAGCCCACCGAGGCCATGGGCGGCGTCTTGGAGAAGACTTCGGCGTCGGGGCCGATGCCCACTTCCAGATACTGCGACCACTGGCCGCGCTCGAGCATTTCGGCTTTCAGGCGGATGGCCTCGGGCGATCCCGGGCGCAGCCGGGACAGATCGGAGCCGATCAGCGCCTGCATGCGCACGCGGA
This sequence comes from Achromobacter mucicolens, assembly GCF_029866465.1. NCBI lineage: Bacteria > Pseudomonadati > Pseudomonadota > Betaproteobacteria > Burkholderiales > Alcaligenaceae > Achromobacter > Achromobacter mucicolens. The sequence goes on from NZ_CP123364.1 coordinate 5,272,256, forward strand.
TTTCCTCGGCGCGGCCGGCGTCGCCGCCCGCCTCTTCCTCGATCAGGCGCTCCAAGAGGCTGATGGCAAACGTGACGCCCGCCGCCTTCACCGGCTGCAGGTCGCAGGGCGCCAGCAGACGCGGCCCTTGCGCGCCTTGCAGCGTGGCATCCATGAGCGCGTGCACGTCACCCAGGGATTCGCCCTTGGCCTGGCGCGCGAGCGACACGCGGTCGGGATGGTCCAGCAGGTCGGACACGGTCGGCGCCGTGGCGGTGATATCGACGACCTTTCCCCCACGCACCACGACCACGCTCGGGCCGCCGACGGGATCGGGCCGCCAGACGCGGCCCACGAGCAAGGCGTCGGCCAGATCGGCGGGCAGCAGGTTGTGGGGGTTCATGGCGTCTCCTCGCGTTGGTGCCCTGCCGGCGGCGGGCTCGTGTTCTGTGCCGGCTGGCCCGGCATGGCGCAGCCAGTCTAGGAGACTTCATTTATCATGTCCAACATCTTGCATATCTGTCCAACATATTGGAATCATGGCCGCCGATTACGACGTTCCCGCCATCCGCCGCACCCACGACATCCTGCGCGTGCTGGCCGGCCGCCCCGCTCCGGTAAAGGCCGCGGAGCTGGCCCGCGCCTGCCAGATGCCAAAGAGCACGCTGTACCTGCTGCTGGACTGCCTTGAGCAACGCCGCTGGGTCGAGCGCCTAAACGGCGGCTATATCGTCGGACTGGAACTGATGGCGCTAGGCGCTGCGTACCTGCGCCACGACGGGCTTCAGACGGCCTTTCATCAGGCGGCCGGCGCCTTCGTGGCCCGCTGCAACGAGGTCGTGCAACTGGCCGCGCTCGATGGCTTTGATGTGGTCTACCTGGCCCGGGAGGACGCGCGCCGGCCCGTGCGCCTGGTGTCGGACCTGGGTCTGCGGCTGCCCGCACATGCGTGCGCGCTGGGCAAGGCCCTGTTGGCCAGCCTGCCGCCCGACGACCTGGCCGCCCGGCTGCCCGAAACACTGCCCCGCGTCACCGACCGCACGATCGCCGACGCCGCCCACCTGCACCGCGAACTGGACGACGTGCGGCGCCACGGCCTGGCCCACGACCGGGAGGAAGTCGCCACCGCCCTCGTGTGCTTTGCGGCCTTTGTGGGCGTGACACCCCTGGGCAAGCGGGTGGCGGTCAGCACGTCCATCCCCACCGACCGCCTGGACGACGCCCACCGGCAAGCCGCCACGGAAGGCATCCGCCGCGTGGCGCGCGACATTGCGCTGCGCGTGATTCCGGGCGCCTGAAGCCTGCACGCCACACCTAAGCCCTTAGCCTGCAACAGCTTTTTGACTTTCCAAAAGTCCCGGGCTAATATCTCGGATTCGGTCAGCAATGGCCGAATTACGTCGGTTGTTCGTGCACGCCGCCTGGCATCATCGCAAGTCCTGATTCAGCGGACTTTCGGCTAGTACAAGCGCTAGTACCAGCACTGGTACGGCAGGCCAGCACGGCATTCTTGCCCAGCAGGGCAGGCAGCACGAACGAACCCATTTACCTATTTAAGGAATACCCCATGTACGCGGTCGTAAAAACCGGTGGCAAGCAGTATCGCGTTGCCGCTGGCGAAAAACTCAAGATAGAACAGATACCGGCTGACATTGGGCAAGAAATCACCCTGGACCAAGTGCTGTCCGTGGGCGAAGGCGACCAACTGAAAGTTGGCACGCCCCTCGTCTCCGGCGCCGTGGTCAAGGCAACGGTTCTTGCGCAAGGCCGCCACGACAAGGTCAAGATCTTCAAGATGCGCCGTCGCAAGCACTATCAGAAGCGTCAGGGCCACCGTCAGAACTACACCGAAATCCGCATCGAAGCCATCACGGCTTAAGAAGCGACTCGGTACCACTTAGCAGGAGCTAAACATGGCACAGAAAAAGGGCGGCGGCTCTACGCGGAACGGACGCGACTCAGAATCGAAGCGTCTGGGCGTCAAGGCATTCGGCGGCGAATTGATTCCCGCTGGTTCGATCATCGTGCGTCAGCGCGGTACTCGCTTCCACGCTGGCGTGAACGTCGGCATGGGCAAGGACCACACCCTGTTCGCGCTGGTCGACGGCAAGGTTCAATTCGGCTTCAAGGGCGCATTGAACAAGCAGACCGTTTCGATCGTCGCTGCCGAGTAATCGGTTAGCAAGCCCGCGGACTTCACGTCCGCGGTCGCATACGGTCTGGGACGCGGTCCGCCGCAGTTCCCGAACGGCAAAAGCCCTGTCGCGTGCGGCAGGGCTTTTTTGTTTGAAGGCAATTGGCGAGTAAGCTCTCTTTTGCCTCCCGGCGGCTCCCCGTGTGGACGCCCGCCCTCACCCACTACACGCGCATACACCATGAAATTCGTAGACGAAGCCACCATTGAAGTGGTCGCCGGCAAAGGCGGCAATGGCGTGGCGAGCTTTCGCCGCGAAAAATTCATTCCCCGTGGCGGCCCCGACGGCGGCGACGGCGGCCGTGGCGGCACCATCTACGCGGTGGCCGATCGCAACATCAACACGCTGATCGATTTCCGCTATGCACGCCTGCACCGCGCCAAGAACGGCGAAAACGGCCGCGGCTCGGACCAATACGGCGCTGCCGCCCCGGACATCACCCTGCGCGTGCCGGTGGGCACGATCATCCATGACGCCGAAACCGGCGAAGTCCTGTTCGACCTGAACAAGCACGAACAGAAGGTGGTGCTGGCCGCCGGCGGCCAGGGCGGCATGGGCAACATCCATTTCAAGTCCAGCGTGAACCGCGCGCCCAAGCAATGGACGCCCGGCAAGGAAGGCGAACACCGCCACCTGCGCATGGAACTGAAGGTGCTGGCCGACGTGGGCCTGCTGGGCCTGCCCAATGCCGGCAAGTCGACGCTGATCACCCGCATTTCCAATGCGAAGCCCAAGATCGCGGACTACCCCTTCACCACGCTGCACCCGAACCTGGGCGTCGTGCGCACGTCGCCGTCGCGCAGCTTTGTCGTGGCCGACATTCCGGGCCTGATCGAAGGCGCCTCCGAAGGCGCCGGCCTGGGCCACCTGTTCCTGCGCCATCTGGCGCGCACCCGCGTGCTGCTGCACCTGGTGGACGTGTCCACGCCGGATCCGGACGCCGATCCCGTCGAGCAGGCCGTCGCCGATGCGCGCGCCATCGTCGAGGAACTGCGCCGCTATGACGCCGACCTGGCCGCCAAGCCGCGCTGGCTGATCCTGAACAAGCTGGACATGGTGCCGGATCCCGAGGACACCAAGCGCCGCTTCCTCGAGCTCTACGGCTGGACCGGTCCGGTGTTCGGCATCTCGGGCCTGTCGGGAGAAGGCACGCAGGACCTGATCTACGCGCTGCAGGACTACCTGGACGCCGAGCGCGAAAAGGAACAGCTTGCGCAGGATCAGGCCGAAGGCACCTACGTGGCGCCGGACCCGCGCTTTGACGACACGCGCACCGACGCAGACAAGCCGGCCGCGCCGCGCGGCGGTAACGAATAAGCCATAATCGCAGTCCTTTCGATTACGCTTTTTTTCGCCGCAGCCGGCCGCCATCATGTCTGCTGAATCACCTGCCGTTTCCGTCGTCACCCACGCCCAGCGCATCGTCGCCAAAGTCGGCTCATCGCTGGTCACCAACGAAGGCCGAGGCCTGGACCGCGCCGCGGTCGCCCACTGGGCCGCACAGATCGCCGCCCTGCACAAGCAGGGCAAGCAGATCGTGCTGGTGTCCAGCGGCGCCATCGCGGAAGGCATGGCGCGCCTGGGCTGGCGCAAGCGCCCGTCCGTCATGCACGAACTGCAGGCCGCGGCAGCCGTGGGCCAGATGGGACTGTGCCAGGCCTATGAGGCCGCCTTCGCCGAACACGGCCTGCGCACCGCGCAGATTTTGCTGACCCACGAAGACCTGGCCGACCGCCACCGTTACCTGAACGCGCGCAGCACGCTGTTTGCCCTGCTGCGTTTGGGTGTCGTGCCCATCGTGAACGAAAACGACACGGTCGTGACCGACGAAATCCGGCTGGGCGACAACGACACGCTGGGCGCGCTGGTCACCAACCTGATCGAAGCCGACACGCTGGTCATCCTGACCGACCAACGCGGCCTGTACGACTCCGACCCGCGCAAGAATCCGCAAGCCAAGTTCATGTCGCACGCCCAGGCGGGCGACCCCGCGCTAGAAGCCATGGCGGGCGGCGCGGGCAGCGGCATCGGCACCGGCGGCATGCTGACCAAGGTGCTGGCCGCCAAGCGAGCGGCCCACAGCGGCGCGCATACCGTCATCGCCTCGGGCCGCGAACGCAATGTGCTGACGCGCCTGGCTCAGGGCGAGTGCATCGGCAGCGAACTGCAGGCGGTCGTGCCGGTGTGGTCGGCGCGCAAGCAGTGGCTGGCCGATCACCTGCGCCTGCGTGGCCGCGTGGTGCTGGACGACGGCGCCGTGCAGGCGCTGCTACGCGAAGGCAAGAGCCTTCTGCCTATCGGCGTGACCGACGTGGAAGGCGAATTCGGCCGCGGCGACGTCGTGGCCTGCGTCGACAGCCAGGGCCATGAATGCGCCCGCGGGCTGATCAATTATTCGTCGGCCGACACGCGCCGCATCCTGCGCCAGCCTTCGTCGCAGATCGCGCGCATCCTGGGCAGCATGACCGAACCCGAGCTCATGCACCGGGACAATCTGGTCGTGCTGTAGGAAGGCGCGGCAGCAGGATATATCCCCACCCCCGCACCGCCAGCAACGGAAGATCGATATTGAACCGGCGCGCCTTGTTGCGCAGCCGAGACACGACCACGTCCACGCGCCTTGCGCTGTCCAGGGGATCGCGCGCTTGCGCGGGAAAGAAGCTTTCGCGATGAAGACAGTGCCCGGGCGCATTGAACAACCGGATGAGAACGGCGCGCTCGCGCAGGGTAAGCGGCAGGCGTTCACCGCGGGGGCCCACCAGCATGCGGCCAAATGCCACGACGCGCCAGTCGCCCGGTCCGCACCGCGCGCGCCGGCACAGGCTGCGCAGCAGCGCGTCCCACTCCAGAAGCTCCATGTCCGCCGGCACGCAGGCGTCGACCCCTGCGTCCAGCGCCGCCGCGCGCTGCGCCGTGGTGGCGCCGCCGTCCTGCCACACCACCCGCGCGCCCGGCGCGGCTTGGCGCACGCGGTCAACAAGATCCGCCTTGCTGTCGCAAGGCCCTTGCACGACAAGCAGATCCGGCGCGTCACCGGACACGTGTTGGAGCAGGGCGTCCACCGATGCAAAGACGCGCGTGTCCCAGTCGAATTGGCGCAGCGCACTGGCCAGCCGCCACCCCGCAACGTCCTCGGATCGCACGATAAATACGCTGCCCCGCTCCCACATGCGACCTTTCCTCTGTTATCACCCTAGTGTTATTTATATCCACCAACGTGACAGATCGGCAAGCTTCAATCGCCCTGTGAAAACATTCTCAGACCGACTGAAGCATGCGCGTCTTCTTCGTGGCCACACGCAGAAGGCGCTCGCCCGTCTGGTGCGCATCTCGCAAAGCGCGATCGGCAGCTACGAAAGTGGTCTGCGGCATTCAAGCCGATCCGCGCGCAAGCTGGCGCAGGTGTTGAAGATCGAAGTCGAATGGCTGGAGACCGGCAAGGGTCCCATGGAGCTTCCCCTGGACGCCTACGACCTGAGCAATACTTTGCCAGTATCAGGCGTTTCCGAATCGGCGCCGCGCCCCGGCGGCCGGCCCCGTCCGCTGGCGCCGTGGCCCTATCCCAACATTTCACCGTCGCAATTCGAATCGCTGACGCCCGACGAACGGGCAATGCTCGAAGCGTTAACCCAGACCTTCATCGAAACGACACTGCTTCGCCGCGGCATCAAGCCGCGCGGCCGCAAGATCGGCTGATCGCGGCCCCTGCCCGCGGCCCGCTGCATATCGGGCCACGCCGCGACCACGCTTCAAGATCAAGACACTGCGAGCCGCATCGGGCGGACCAATTTGTCCCGTTCTCGCGGACGCCTGGCGCGCACGTTGAATGCGCCTTCCAGGACAAAAATGCAGACGAAAAAAAACCGGCCACGTAAGCCGGTTTTTTTGCGCACCCCGAGATCAGGGTTTGGCAGCGGGTGCCGGCGCGGGTGCCGTTCCGCCTGCGGCGGGCACGGCATCGCCACGGATGCGCGCGGCGATTTCGGAGGCCGCCTGGGCCGAGGGCACGCCAAAGGCCAGGACGCCACGGTTCAGGGGCTCGCCGATGAGCGGCGCGGCAACCAGTTCCTGATCGATCACCAGGGCCAGCACGCTGCCGACGTTGGCGGTGCTGACGGCGGTCAGCTTGCGGGTGCCGGCTTCGGAGAAGCGCAGACCCACGAAGTTCTGGCCTTGGCGATCCACCAGCGCGGCGGCATCGGTCAGGTCGGCGCGCGTGAGCACGGGCGTTTCCTGCAGATAGAGCTTGCCGTCGGGCAGGTTCACTTCACGCAGGCCGGCGCCGGGTTCGCGCTTGGCCAGATAGAAATCCACGCGCGCGGCGGCCGCGGGCGTGGTCGATTGCTGGCCCGCCGGGGGCGTGGCCGTGGCGTCGGACGTCTTAGTCGGGGCCGTCTTGCAACCCGCTAGCGCCAATGTCACGACTACGAGGGCGGGCGCCAATGTGCGTAGGTTCAGTTGCATGCTCGATTCCTTCTTAAGTGGGCTGATGCCGGACGGTAAGACTCTAAGACTGTACACGCGGCGTGTGGAAAAAAGTGTACCGAACCTGCATGGCGGTGTCTGTCTAGACTGAATCCAAATGTAAAGCAGTAATACCAGCCTCGTTCAAATGCCCTATCCGCGCGGGTTGCGAGGGTGCTCGCAGATTGTTCAATGCGCCGCGTCTGCTTGGCTCTATACTGCGCGTTCACGCAGGGGTACTCGTCCCGCCATCGACGGCGGCGACGTGTTGAGAGAGTCCCTTCGTACCAGTACGGATAATGCCGATGCTGGGAGCGTATTCCCGCCACGCGTGTTCGCACGTCCTTGGCGGGAGTCCATCCCGATCGGCTCCAACCACTCGCTTGGAGCTTTCCATGAACGCAAATCCCAAATTTTTGGCCGCGACCGCCGAAGTCGACGCTGCGGCCGTCGCACCGCTGCCCAAATCACGCCGCGTGTATGAAGTGGGCTCACGCCCGGACATCCGGGTCCCCTTCCGGGAGATCGAACAGGACGACACGCCGACGATGTTCGGCGGCGAAAAAAATCCGCCGCTGACGGTGTATGACTGTAGCGGTCCCTACACGGACCCGGACGTCAAGATCGACATCCGCCGCGGCCTGCCGGAACTGCGCCGCGCGTGGATCGAGGAACGCGGCGACACGGAGCTGCTGTCCGGCCCGACCAGCGACTACGGCAAGTCGCGCCTGACCGATCCGAAGCTGACGGCGATGCGCTTTGACCTGCAGCGCCCGCCGCGCCGCGCAAAGTCCGGCGCGAACGTTTCGCAGATGCACTACGCGCGCCGCGGCATCATCACGCCGGAAATGGAATACGTGGCGATCCGCGAAAGCCTGCGCCGCGAGCACTACCTGCAAACGCTACGCGACAGCGGCCCCGACGGCGAAAAGATGGTCAAGCGCCTGCTGCGCCAGCACCCGGGCCAATCGTTCGGCGCGGCCATCCCCGCCGCCATCACGCCGGAGTTCGTGCGTGCCGAAGTCGCCCGCGGCCGAGCGATCATCCCCGCCAACATCAACCACCCGGAAGTGGAGCCGATGGCCATCGGCCGCAATTTCCTGGTGAAGATCAACGCAAACATCGGCAATTCCGCGGTCAGCTCGGGCATCGGCGAGGAAGTGGAAAAGATGACGTGGGCGATCCGCTGGGGCGGCGACACGGTGATGGACCTGTCGACCGGCAAGCACATCCACGAAACCCGCGAGTGGATCATCCGCAACTCGCCGGTGCCGATCGGCACGGTGCCGATCTACCAGGCACTTGAGAAGGTGGACGGCAAGGCCGAGGACCTGACCTGGGAGATCTTCCGCGACACGCTGATCGAGCAAGCCGAGCAAGGCGTGGACTATTTCACGATCCACGCAGGGGTGCGCCTGCCGTTCATCCCGATGACCGCGGACCGCATGACGGGCATCGTGTCGCGCGGCGGCTCGATCATGGCCAAGTGGTGCCTGGCGCATCACAAGGAGAGCTTCCTGTACGAACGCTTCGAAGAGATCTGCGAAATCATGAAGGCGTACGACGTGAGCTTCTCGCTGGGCGACGGCCTGCGTCCGGGCTCGGGCTACGACGCAAACGACGAGGCGCAATTCGCGGAACTGAAGACGCTGGGCGAGCTGACGCAGGTGGCGTGGAAGCACGACGTGCAGGTGATGATCGAAGGCCCGGGTCATGTGCCGATGCAGATGATCAAGGAAAACATGGAGCTGCAGCTGGAACACTGCCACGAGGCGCCGTTCTACACGCTGGGCCCGCTGACGACGGACATCGCCCCGGGCTACGACCACATCACGTCGGGCATCGGCGCGGCGCTGATCGGCTGGTATGGCACGGCGATGCTTTGCTACGTGACGCCGAAGGAACACCTGGGGCTGCCGAACAAGAAGGACGTGAAGGACGGCATCATCACGTACAAGATCGCGGCACATGCGGCGGACCTGGCCAAGGGACATCCGGGCGCGGCGATCCGCGACAACGCACTATCGAAGGCGCGCTTCGAGTTCCGCTGGGACGATCAGTTCAACCTGGGTCTGGATCCGGATACGGCGAAGGAATTCCACGACGAGACGCTGCCTAAGGATTCGATGAAGGTGGCGCACTTCTGCTCGATGTGCGGCCCGCATTTCTGCAGCATGAAGATCACGCAGGATGTGCGGGATTATGCGGCGGCTCAGGGAGTCAGCGAGAAGGAAGCGCTGGCTAAGGGGATGCAGGAGAAGTCGGTGGAGTTTGTGCGGAAAGGGAGTGAGGTTTATCACCGGCAGTGAATTGTTGGCGGGGGATTTAGGTTGATGGAGTGAAGGGGTTGCGGCATTCGGCTTGCCGCTTGCGGCTTGCGGCTTGATGCTTGCGGCGGATCGGGTTCTTTAGACGCCCGGCGCGTCGTGGGCCTGGGGCGGACGGGGCTCCGATTGCGGTCCGGAGCCTTCGCTCCGGACTGCCCCGTCCTCAACCTCGTCCGCCTTCGGCTCCCTTCGGTTTCCGTCGGGCGCATCTAAACGCCCCGCCCGCCCCAGGCCCACGCCACACCGGGCTCTACGGTTGAATCTTTACGGGCGGCGGGGCGAGCCGGGTTCTTGGCGTTCTTGCACGCAGTCGTTCGGGAGAGAAACGTCTTGCGGTGCCCGCCCCCGGGCGGCCGCGCGGGCGGCCTTCGTGGGCTTACGCGGTGTCTTGCGTCGTCGCTATGACGCTTCGCGTGTGGCTGCTTCCTCTCAAGGTGTCTGACACCCTGGTGAGAGGCGCTTCATGCGAGTTCACCCCCCGAGGGTGTCAGACACCGACAGCGGCAAACGCGCTCGCCAAGTTCCGGCACGACCGCCATTGATCGTCAATTGAACTCCAGTGCTCGATGGGCGGCGCGCGTAGAGGTGGGCAGGTTGTAGCTGGCCGTCGACGCGCGCCGCCCATCACCGCCCCCCCCCCCCGTCGGAGAGCACCATTAGCAAGCCGATCCCCGCCAGCGCGCTAGCGCACACCCTCACGACGTACCAGCACCCAAATGCCGATTGCCGCCGCCCGGGCGGCAGCAATTCGGCGGCCCCGCAGATCTCCTGCCCTGACCACAGGTCTTGAAGCGCCACATACCAAAGACCCTCGCAGCACGGCGTCGCGGTCACCGTGGGTGCGAGCGCCGTCGATGCGCCCGAGGGAATCTGAAGGGAGCCGAAGGCGGACGAAGATGACAACGGGGAAGTCCGGAGCGAAGGCTCCGGACCGCAATCGTGGGCGATCGTGCCCACGGTGACCGCGGCGTCGGGCGACCTACGAAGATCCGACGCAACTATGAAGATCTAAAGCAACTACGAAGATCCGCCGCAACTACAAAGATCTAAAGCAACCAAGAAGATCTAACGCCACGACAAAGCTCCGTCCCCCCCCCCCCGAAGATCCAAACCAACGCCTACAACAACTTCCCAGGATTCATAATCCCCGCAGGATCCATCACCTTCTTGATCTCCCGCATCAACCGTAACTCCACGGCATCCTTGCTATGCAGGAAATGCTCACGCTTGAGCTGACCAATTCCGTGCTCAGCCGAAATACTCCCCCCATACCGGTTCACTTCATCCAACACCGCATCCGTGATCGCAGCCCCATGCTCCGCGACCCAGTTGCGGTCGGCGCCTGCCGGGCGGGACAGGTTGTAGTGCAGGTTGCCGTCGCCGAAGTGGCCGAAGATGAACGGGCGGATGTCGGGGTACAGGGCGCGTACGCGCGCTTCGGCCGACTGCATGAAGTCGGGAATGCGCTCGATCGGCAGCGACACGTCGTGCTTCAGGTGGGGGCCGTCAGCGCGTTGGGCTTCGGAGATTTCCTCGCGCAGCTTCCACAGCGTCTGCAATTGGGCCAGTGACGCCGAGACCGCGGCGTCCAGGCACAGGCCGCGTTCAAGCGCCGTGCCGATGACGTTTTCGAGCAGCGTGTTGAGCGCGGCCTCGTCGGTGGTGTCGGCCAGTTCCACCAGCACATAGGCCGGGTAGCGTTGTTCGAAGGGCTCCTGCACGCCCTCGGCGTGCGTCAGCACCAGGTCCAGGCAATCGCCGGTGAAGAATTCGAAGGCTTGCAGGCGTGCGCCGCATTGTTCGAACAGGATCTCGAACAGTTGCAGCGCCTGCGCCGGGGATTCGACGGCGGCCAGCACGACGGAGCGCACGTCGGTGCGCGGGTACAGACGCAGCGCGACGGCGGTGATGATGCCGAGCGTGCCTTCCGACCCGATGAGCAGTTGCTTGAGGTCGTAGCCGGTGTTGTCCTTGCGCAGGGTACGCAGGCCGTGAAAGATTTCGCCGGTGGGCAGCACCGCTTCCAGACCGAGGACCAGTTCGCGGGCCATGCCGTAGCGCACCACGTTCACGCCGCCGGCATTGGTGGCGACGTTGCCACCGATCTGGCTGGAGTCTTCCGCAGCAAGGCTGAGCGGCAGCAGGCGGCCGGCGTCCTGGGCCGCGCGGCGCAGGTTGCCGAGAATGGCGCCGGCTTCTGCGACCATCGTGTTGGCGACGGTGTCGATGGCGCGCACCGCATTCATGCGGTCCAGGCTGATGACGACGTTGTTCGCGCCGCCGTCGGGCGTGGCGCCGCCGCACAGCCCGGTGTTGCCGCCGCGCGGCACAACCGGCACGCCGGCTTCCTGGCACAGGGCAAGGCATGTGGCGACCTCGGCGGTCGTGCGCGGACGCACGACAGCTTGGGCCTGGCCGTTATACAGGCCGCGCCAGTCGGACAGCCACGGGGCGATGTCCGCCGGGTCGGTGAACACGGTATCGGGGCCCAGGGCCTGGACCAGCCGTTGAGAAAAGTCGGTTGCGCTCATGAGATGTGGGATGCAGCGGGAAAAAGAAGATCGAGTTGCAGGCGGCCGGCGGCTTGCTGCAGGTGGCGGATGGCGGCTTGGCGGGCGCGGTCCGGATCGCGCGCGCGGATGGCCTCGAACACGGCGACGTGTTCCTGGTGCACGGCGGCGGTGAGGCCTTCTTGCAGGAGGCTGTTTGACCGGGCAGTGCTGACGGCCAGGCGCAGCTGCAGGTTCAGGTATTGCAGCAGGTCCTGATAGTAGCTGTTGTGCGTGGCCGTCGCGATGGCGACGTGAAAGGCGATGTCGTGTTCGACGCCCGCTTCGGGGTGGTCCAGATGGGCTTGAAGCGAGGCGAGGGCCGATGCCATGGCGTCCAGGTCCGACGCCGTGCTGCGAACCGCAGCCAGCGCGGCTGCGCCGCCTTCCAGTTCCATGCGCAGTTCGTAGACATTGGCGAGCTTGTCGCGGTCGACCGCAATGCCGGTGGACACCTGAAAGCCCTGTGCGCCCGTGCGCGAGACGACCGTGCTGCCCGACCCCTGCCGGCTTTGGATCAGGCCCTGCGCGCGCAGGCGTTCCGTGGCTTCGCGGATGACGGCGGCGCTGACGCCGTACTGTTCGGCCAGCACACGGCCGGACGGCAGCTTGGCGCCGACGGCATGGATGCCGTCGGCGATTTCGCTGGCGAGCTGGCGGGCGACCTGCTCGGTCAGGGTGAGGCTCTTGGTCAACATGAGCGGATTATAGGCAGATTTTTCAGGTTATCTGATAACTTTAATTGTTTCAGAGTGCCGGCCATGCGGCCCGTATGCCGTGATGGTGAAGCGCGAAAATCAGTGAACGGCGTCCAGATTTGGACAGATTCGGCCCCGCACGGCCGCGGCGGACGAGCGCCGTCGCTTCAAGCGGCGACCGACGCGCTTTGCAGGCCTTCGCTTTCAGCGATGACTTGGCCTTGGTCGACCACGCAGCAGCGGCCGCCCTGCGCCTTGGCCCGGTACAGCGCCGCGTCGGCGGAATCCAGCGCGCCTTGCGGGGTGCGGTTGGCGCCCGACATGATCGAGATGCCGATGGACAGCCCCACGCAGACCCGGTTGCCGTCGGCCAGCGTGATGGGCTGCGAGACGTCGCGCAGCAGATGCTCGCCCAGCCGCAGCGCGGCCGTGGCGTCGATGCCGGTGACCAGGACGATGAATTCGTCACCCCCGATTCGCGCGGCCACGTCGTCCACCCGCAGCATGGCCCGCATGCGCTCCGCGATGGTCTTGAGCACCTGGTCGCCCCCGGCGTGTCCGTGGGTGTCGTTGATCCGCTTGAAATCGTCCATGTCCATGTACAGCAGCGCGGCGGCGCTGTCATGGCCGCGCGCGCTGCTACACACACGCTCCAGCGCCGCCAGCAGGCCGGCGCGGTTGGCCAGGCCGGTCAGCGCGTCTTCGCTGGCGCGCCGGTCGCTGTCCCGCTCGGCCAGCATGGTGGACACCAGAATCCGGTTGAGCCGGTGCGAGGCGATGACCATGCTGATGAGATAAAACGGGATCTGGATGAAGACGATCGCCATCACCCATTCGCCCGTGAACAGGGCGCCCAGGCACATGGGGCCCAGGCTCAGGAAGATCATGGCGCCTACCAGCCGGGGCGCGCCGTAGTTGCGAAAGCAGATCCCGCCCGCCATGGCGCCGCACGACACGCCGGCCAGCGTCGCCGCCAGCCAGTCCCCATTCAGCAAGGTGACGAACACGCCATAGCCCACGCTGAACGCCCAGAGCAGCGCCAGCAGGATGTAGAGATCGGTATAGGTGTTGCCGCCCTTGGGGGCCGCCCGCAAGGCGGCGCGCAGAATCGTGACGCGCACCAGCGCGAGCACGATCTCCAGGATCAGCCACGAGACGTAGAGCGGTTCGGGCCGGCGCCACGCGACGACGCCCGAGATCATCAGGGTGTTGATGACCCCGCCGGCAAAAATGGGGAGCGTGCCGAACAGACTGGCAATGAGCGCCGCGCGGATGTCCGCAGGCGTGTCATGCCCGGAATGCGTCAGCCAACGCGTCAGCCGCCACTTGGGCAAGCTGAACTTCAATCCTGTATCCACGCCGTCATATCCATGACCATCTACCCGAATTCAGTAGGCTGGCTGGCGTTATAGCAGGTATTTGAAACCTTTAGTATTGTCCTTGGGTGCAATACGGGCGGGCTTTACCCGTGCCCGCGGTGCCCGCAAACCGTGCATTCCGGGTCGCGCTGCACGTTGACGCTGCGCCATTGCATGGTGCGCACGTCCAGCCAGAGCAGGCGTCCGGACAGGCTTTCGCCCACCCCGGACAGCAGCTTCAGGGCTTCGGCGGCCTGCATGCTGCCGATGATGCCGACCACCGGCGCGAACACGCCCATGGTGGCGCAGTTGGCTTCCTCGACGTCGTCGGCTTCGGGAAACAGGCAGTGATAGCACGGTGCGTTGTCGTCGCGCAGGTCGTAGACGCTGACCTGGCCGTCAAAGCGGATCGCGGCGCCGGAAACCAGCGGCTTGCGATGCTGCACGCAGGCGCGATTGATGGCGTGACGGGTGGTGAAGTTGTCGGTGCAGTCCAGCACCAGGTCCGCCTGGGCGACCGCGTCGGACAGGGCCTGGTCCTTCAAGCGCTCGACCCGGGCATGAACGCGGGTCTGCGGATTGAAGGCGCCCAGCATGTCGCGGCCGGACTCGGCCTTGGGACGGCCGACGCTGGCGGTGGTGTGCAGGATCTGGCGTTGCAGATTGCTCAGTTCGACGACGTCGTCGTCGGCCAGCGTGATGTCGCCCACACCGGCGGTGGCCAGGTAGAGCGCGGCGGGCGAACCCAATCCGCCCGCCCCCACGATGAGCACACGCGCCGCCAGCAGTTTTTCCTGCCCTTCGATCCCGAGTTCGTCCAGCAGGATGTGGCGGGCGTAGCGCAGCAGTTGCTCGTCGTTCATTTGTCCTTGCTGGGCTCGACTCCGGTCGGCGTGATCTTCATGCGCTGGGGCGTCCCGCCGCCGGCCTTGGCGTCAGCCTTGGCCTGGGCGCGGGCCGAGCCCTTCTGCACCGGCTTGCCGGCCAGCAGGTTCAGCGCCTGCTGAAGCTGGAAGTCGTCCTTGCCGCCGAATTCAAACACCTTGGCCGGCAGTTCCACGTTGTCCTGGTCGGCGCTGGACTTGATCTCGTTGGTGGTCTGCTGGTTCGACAGGTGGCGTTGCAGGTCGGCTTCGCGCGGCAGGCGGAACAGATCGCCGTCGGCCGTGTCGGCAACGACGTAGTCCGGCTCGATGCCGGTCGCCTGGATGGAGCGGCCGCTGGGCGTGAAGTAGCGCGACGTGGTGAGCTTGACCGCGGTGGATTCGGACAGCGGCAGGATCACCTGCACCGAGCCCTTGCCGAACGTGCGGTTGCCCAGCACCTTGGCGCGCTTGTGGTCTTGCAGCGCGCCGGCCACGATTTCGGATGCCGAAGCCGAGCCCACGTTCACCAGCACCACCATCGGGACCGTCTTGGTCCAGGCCGGCAGGCCGGACAGGTAGTTGCTTTCGCCGCGAGCATATTCCGAAGGCGTGGCCAGGTACTTGTGGCGGGCGTCCGGGGTGCGGCCGTCCGTGGACACGATGAGCGCATCTGGCGGCAGGAACGCGCCAGACACGCCGATGGCGCTGGTCAACAGGCCACCCGGGTCATTGCGCAGGTCCAGCACGAGGCCCTTGGGCGGTTCCTTCGCGCCCAGCTCCTTGAGCTGGCGGGCGAGATCGGCGCCGGTCTTTTCCTGGAACTGGGCGACGCGCACGTAGGCGATGCCGTTGTCCAGCATCTTGCTGCGCACGCTGCGCACCTTGATGATGTCGCGCACGATCTTCACGACGATCGGCTGCGGCCGGTCGGCGCGCATGATCGTCAGGGTGATGGGCGACTTGGGCGCGCCGCGCATGAGCTTGACCGCGTCGTTCAGGGTCATGCCCTTGGTGGGCGTGTCGTCGATCTTGATGATGAGGTCGCCAGCCATGACGCCCGCGCGGGCGGCGGGCGTGTCTTCGATGGGCGAGATGACCTTCACGAAGCCGTCTTCGGCGCCGACCTCGATGCCCAGGCCGCCGAACTCGCCTTGCGTCGCGGTCTGCATCTCGCGGAACGCGTCGGCATCCAGATAGGCGGAGTGGGGATCCAGGTTCGACACCATGCCGGAGATGGCATTGTCGATCAGGGTCTTGTCGTCGACGGCCTCGACGTAGTTGTTCTTGATGGCGGCAAACACATTGCTCAGTTGCCTGAGCTCGTCCAGAGGCAGGGGGCTGCCGCGCTGGGCGACCGCAGTCACGCCAACACTGAGCAACACGCCAGCCACCGCACCGATGGCAATCAGACCGAAACCGCGAAACTTACGAGTGCCCATGCACACTTCCCGAATTTTGTTTTCGCCGATGGGTTTGGTAATTTACCAACGGTATTTTTCCAACGACATTCATTTACCGACAGCATCTGCGCCGATCGCATCCCAGCAAACCGGTGCACGACCGGACGACCTACATCTACTGCGCCAGCCATTGGGCCGGGTCCACTGGAGCGCCACGATGGCGAATTTCAAAGTATAGGCCGGATTCCACTTGGCCGCCGGTTGCGCCGACGGTTGCAATAGTATCGCCGCCAGCCACCGGATCGCCCACCCGTTTGAGCAGGCTCTGGTTGTAAGCATAGACGGTCAGGTACTGCTGGCCATGATCCACAATGATCAGGTTGCCAAAGCCGCGCAGCCAATCGGCGTAAACCACAGTACCGGGGGCCACCACCTTGACGGGCGTCCCTTCTGGCGCGCGCAGCACCACGCCCCGCCATACGCCCCCGTCCGGGCGATCCACCCCGAACCTGCCCTGCACCTGGCCGCGCACCGGCATGGTCAGCCCGTGCCGCAGACCACTGCCGCCGCCCACGGGCGGCGCCTTTGCGGTCTGCTGAGCCGATGCACTGCGCGTTGGAGTGGCGGGCTCGTCAATCGGTTCCGTCTTTTTGGGCGGTTCGGCAGGCTTTGTTTGCGCCGGCGTATCGGCAGGGCCGCCAATGCGGGTCTGGCGCTGCTCGGCGGGACGCAATCCGGCGGCATCCGGGTCGGCCACGGCCACCGGGCCCCGATTCTGGCGGGCGGCCGCCTCGCCCTGTTCGCGCGCCTGGGCGGCCTCGCGGGCTTCGTTGTCGCGGCGGGCGCCGTCCTCGGCGACCTTGCGGTCGGCCTCGGCCTTGCGGCGGGCGTCCTGCGCGCGGCGTTCGGCCTCGGCGCGCTTCTTGGTTTCTTCGGCCACGCGGCGTGCTTCCTCGGCCGCACGCCGCGCCTCCTCGGCCCGGCGGACTTCCTCGGCGCGCTTGCGCGCCTCTTCCGCCTTGCGCGCGTCCTCGATCTGCTTGGCAATCGCCGCGTCCAGATCGGTGATGAGCCGCGACAGGCGCTGGTCGTCACGTCCGAGCTTGTTGGCCTCGGCGCGCTGGGCGGCGATCTGCCCTTCCAGCTGGGCCAGCAGGCTGGCGCGCTCTTTTTGCTGCGCGACCAGCGCGGTTTTCTGTTCGGAGGTCTCGGCGACCCCTTTTTCGATTTCGGCGCGGCGTTCATCCGCGCGGGCTTGCAACGCCGCCAGGCGGTCGATGTCGGCCCGCAAGGCCTTGACAGCGTCGGCCCGGGCGCGGGACACGTAGTCCAGATAGCCCAGATTACGGCCCAGCACCTGGGGATCGTCGCCGGAGAGCAGCGCCGTCCAGGGCGACAGGCCGCTGGTGTATTGGGTGCGCAGCTGGTCGGCCAGTTCGACGCGGCGCTTGGCCAGCACGGCCTCCTGCGCGGCGATCTGCTTTTCCAGCGACGCGAGATCGGCCGTCGCCTTGCGGTTGGCCTCGGCCAGTTCCTTCAGGCGCAGGTTGATCCGGGAAATGGACGATTCCGACTGCTTGAGCGCGTCGGCCGCCTCTTTGCGGGCGGCCTCGCGGTCGTCGATTTCCTTTTGCAGGCTCTCGATGCGGTCGCGCAAGGCGGCCTGCTGTTTCTCGGCATCGGACTGACGCCCGGCAAGGTCGCTGGACGCGGCGCGCGCAGGCAGCGTCCCACTGGCCAACATGACCGCCAACAACAACCCCGCCGTGCGACGCATAGAGATATCAGTCCTTCTTGGCCTTGCCCTGGGCTGCAACCGCAGCCATGGCCGCCTCGATCTCGGCGGCATCGCCCAGATAATAGTGGCGGATCGGGCGCAGGTCATCATCCAGTTCATAGACGAGCGGCTGGCCGGTCGGAATGTTCAGGTTGACGATGTCGTCGTCCGACACGTTGTCCAGATGCTTGATCAGGGCGCGCAGGCTGTTGCCGTGGGCGGCGATCAGCACCTGGCGGCCGGAACGGATGGCCGGCGCGATCGATTCATTCCAGAACGGCAGCACGCGGGCCACGGTGTCCTTCAGGCACTCGGTGGCGGGCAGCTGGTCGGCCGGAATCTTGGCGTAGCGGCTGTCGAAACGCGGGTGGCGTTCGTCGTCCAGGGACAACGGTTCCGGGGCGATGGCGTAGGCGCGGCGCCAGATCAGCACCTGCTCGTCGCCGTACTTGGCGGCGGTTTCGGACTTGTTCAGGCCTTGCAGGGCGCCGTAATGGCGCTCGTTCAGGCGCCAGTTCACGCCGACCGGGGTGTACATGGCGTCCATGGCGTCCAGCGCGATCCACAGGGTGCGGATGGCGCGCTTGAGCACGGAGGTGTAGGCCAGGTCGAAGGCGAAGCCTTCCTTCTTGAGCAGTTCGCCCGCCTTGCGGGCCTGTTCGCGGCCCGTGTCGGTCAGGTCGACGTCGGTCCAGCCGGTGAAACGGTTTTCAAGATTCCACTGGCTTTCACCGTGGCGCATCAGTACGAGTTTGTGCATGGTTTGGGGCGCCCGCAGCGCGGGTTAAAGTTGGAGGATGGTTAAGGAATGGGCTCATTTTATAATTGAGTGATTTTGCCCGTGATTCTGCCCCGGCGCACCGCGTCCATGTCCTGGACGCGATGCATCAGGGTTCGCCCCTACCCGGCTGGCCGGCGGACTTGCCGACATGCAAGCCGGCGTAGCGCCAGCCGACGTACTACAGGAAGCCTTCGTGGACCTTTTGCAATTCTTGCTCGATAAAAACAACATTTTCATTGTCGCCGTCGCCGTGGTGTCTGGCGTGATGCTGATCATTCCGGCCCTGCGCAAGGGCCGTACCGGATCTGCCATCAGCACGAATGAAGCCATCCAGATGGTCAACCAGCGCAATGCCGTGTGGGTCGACGTGCGCCCTGCCGAGCAATTCCAGGCCGGCCACATTGCCCAGGCACGAAACGTGCCGGCAGCCGACATCGAGCAGAAGGCCAGCTCGCTGCCCAAGAACAAGCCGCTCGTGGTGGTTTGCGACAATGGCCGCGATTCGGCCCGCGCCGCCGCCAAGCTGCGCGCTCAGGGCTTTACCGACGTCGTGCCGCTGGAAGGCGGCATGCGCGCCTGGTCCGCCGCCAGCCTGCCGGTCACCCAGAAGGGTTGAAGCGGGCGGACTCGCCCCCATCTACCTATCCTTGTACCCACAGGAGCGCCCTATGAACAAAGTCGTCATGTACAGCAAGGACTATTGCCCTTATTGCGCCCGCGCCAAGTCGCTGCTCGAGCAGCGCGGCGTGACCGACCTGGAAATCATCCAGATCGACCGGGAACCGTCCCAGCGCGATGTCATGATCGAACGCACCGGCCGGCGCACCGTCCCGCAGATCTTCATCGGCGATACCCATGTCGGCGGTTGCGACGACCTGATGGCCCTGGACCGCTCGGGTGGACTCACCCCCTTGCTGAACGGCTAATCGCCCCTTTTTGCCTCTCCCACCAACGGAAACACTCATGGCTGATCAAGACCAAAACTCCCAGCAAGAAGGCGGCAACGACGCGCCCTCGTTCAATCTGCAGCGCGTCTACCTGAAAGACCTCTCGCTGGAAATGCCTAACGCGCCTCACGTGTTCCTGGAGCAGGAAGCGCCCCAGGTCGAGGTGAGCATCACCGTGGGCGGTCAGCGCCTGGCCGAAACCGTGTTCGAAACCACGGTCACCGTCACCGTCACCACCCGCATCAACGACAAGGTCGTGTACCTGGTCGAAGGCACGCAAGCCGGCATCTTCGAAGCGGCCAACATCCCCGAAGAACAGCTTGATCCGCTGCTGGGCATTGTCTGCCCCACGATGCTCTACCCGTACCTGCGCGCCAACATCGCCGACGCGATCACCCGCACCTCGATGCCCCCGCTGCACCTGACCGAAGTCAACTTCCAGGCCCTGTACGAACAGCGCATCGCCGAACTGCAACAGCAGCAGGCTGGCGCCGCCAATGGTAGCGGTGGCGACTCGGGCATCATCCTGCCCCCCGGCGCGACCCGCCAGTAAGCACCCCGCGGCGCCCCATGAACCAACCCGCCGAGCCGCGCCTGCGCGTCGCCGTCCTGGGTGCGGGCAGTTGGGGCACCGCGCTGGCGGCGGCCGCCAGCCGCCGCCACCCCACCCAGCTCTGGGCGCGCGAAGCCGCGCAAGCGGCCGCCATGGCCGCCACCCACGAAAATGCCCGCTATCTGGCGGGCATTTCCCTGCCCAAGACGCTGCAGTTTTCCGCCGATCTGGACGCCACGCTGCGCACCTTGCAGGACGACGCCGCGCGCCCCCTGATCGTGCTGGGCGTGCCCGTCGCGGGCCTCATGTCCATTTGCGAAGCGCTGTCGCAGCGGCTGCCCGCGCTGGGCCTGCAGGACACTCCCATCGTCTGGACGTGCAAGGGCTTTGAAGCCGACACGGCCAGGCTGCCCCACGAAATCATGCGCGAGGCCCTGCCCGGCGCAACGGGCGGCGCCTTGTCAGGCCCCTCGTTCGCCCGCGAGGTCGCGCAAGGCCTGCCCGTCGCGCTGACGGTCGCCAGCAGCAGCCCCGCGCTGCGCGAGGCCACGACCGCGGCGTTCCATGGCGCGGCGCTGCGGGTCTACGCCAGCACCGACCTGGTCGGCGTCGAGGTGGGCGGCGCGCTAAAGAACGTGATCGCGGTTGCCTGCGGCATCTGCGACGGCCTTGCGCTGGGCACCAATGCCCGCGCGGCCCTGATTACCCGCGGTCTGGCCGAGATGACCCGTTTTGGCGTCGCGCTGGGCGCGCAGGCCGAAACCTTCGCCGGGCTGACCGGCCTGGGCGATCTGGTGCTGACCGCCACGGGCGAGCTATCGCGCAACCGGCGCGTGGGCCTGGAGATCGGCGCCGGCCGCAAGCTGGCTGACATCCTGGCCAGCGGCATCACCGCCGAGGGCGTGCGCTGCGCCCGCGCCGCGCTGGAACGCGCCCGCGCCATCAATGTCGAATTGCCCATTACCGAAGCCGTGTGCGCCGTGCTGTTCGAAGGCGTGGCGCCCATGACGGCCGTCTCGGCCCTGCTGGCGCGGGATGCGCGTTACGAAGGGTCCGGCTCCGGCGAGGCCTTCGGCGCCGCCTAGACCGCGCCTCTGTCCATTCCGCTCCGACAACAACACACGACACCCACCCCGAGGAGACATCCTTCATGACGCAAACCCGCAAGTTCCGGGTCGGCCCGCTGCTGCGTGGCCTTTGCCTGAGCCTGGCCGCCATCGTGCCCTTTGCCGCCCACGCCGACTGGCCTGAGCGCCCGATCCACATGGTGGTGCCCTTTCCGCCGGGCTCGTCTCCCGACATCCTGGCGCGCACGATTTCCGAGCCGCTTTCCCAGGCCCTGGGTCAGCCCATCGTCATCGACAACAAGCCGGGCGCGGGCGGCAACATCGGCACGCGCATGGTGGCGCAGGCCAAGCCCGACGGCTACACGCTGCTCTACACGATCAACGGCCCGCTGGTCACCGCCCCCACCCTGTACAAGAAGACGCTGGGCTACGACCCCCTGACCGATCTGGAGCCGGTGTCGCTGGTGGGCACCAGCCCCAACGTGCTGGTGGTGCCGGGCAGCCTGAAGGTCGACAACGTCCAGGACTTCGTCAAGCTGGTCAAAGGCCGCGGCAATTCGCTGAACTACGGGTCGGTTGGCCCGGGCAGCTCGGCCCACCTGGCCATGGAGATGTTCAAGGAGAGCGCGGGCGTGGACCTGGCGCACATTCCGTACTCCGGCTTTCCCCAGGTCATCACCGCCATCATCGGCGGCGACGTGCAGGCGGGCTTCATGGTGCCGGCGATCGCCGTGCCGCAGGCGCGCGACGGCAAGGTCAAGCTGCTGGCCGTGACCAGCCTGCAGCCCAGCGACGCCCTGCCCGGCGTGCCGACCATGGCCTCGCAAGGCTATCCGGATTTCGAGGCCATCTCGTGGAATGCGATCCTGGCGCCGGCCGGCACGCCCACGCCGATCGTCGAACGGCTCAATAGCGAACTGGCGCGCATCATCAATAGCGATGCCGTGCGCAAGCAGCTTGCGCTGCAATACTTCACGCCCGCCCCGTCCACCCCGGAAGCCCTGACCGCCCGCATCAAGAATGAAAAGGCGCGTTGGGACCAGGTGATCGACAAGCTCAAACTGTCGCTGGACTGAGCTTCCCGGCCGAAGGGCGGCGCCTACGCGCCCCCTTCGTATCCCTGCTGGCGCCAGGCTTCGAACACCGTGACCGCCACGGCATTCGACAGGTTCAGGCTGCGCTGGCCGGCGCGCATCGGCAGCCGCAGGCGCTGCTGCGGCGGAAACATCGCCTGGTGCTCGTCGGACAGGCCGGCGCTTTCGCGGCCAAACACGAATACATCCCCCGGTTTGAAACTGACATCGGCCACGCTGCGCTGCGCGTGCGTGGTCAGCGCATAGATGCTGGACGCGGCCGCGCCGGTATCTTCCAGCGCCTCGCGCAGCGTGTCGTGCACGCGCACGGGTTGCCACTCGTGATAGTCCAACCCGGCCCGCCGCATGCGGGCATCATCCAGTTCAAACCCCAACGGCCGCACCAGATGCAGCTGCGCGCCGGTATTGGCGCACAGGCGAATGGCGTTGCCCGTGTTGGGCGGGATCTCCGGGCAGACAAGAATGACGTGGAACATGGTGCAGGGAAGATAAAAGGCGTGCGGCCGGAAGCGGCCGCAGGCGTGATTGTCGCCGATTTGCCTGGATGGGCCGGCGCGCGGCGGGCCATCCAGGCGGCCCGGCCTGGACGCCGGCCGATGCAATCCGGCGTCAGGGCGTGCGCGCGGCGACCAGCACCGTGACGCTGGCCGCGCCCGCCGCCATCAGGGCCTGCGCCGCGGCCCCAGCGGTGCTGCCGGTGGTCATCACGTCGTCCACCACCGCCACATGCCGGCCAAGAACGGTGCCGGAGCAGGTGAAAAGACCCACGGCCCCGCGCTGCCTGGCGCGCCGGTCCAGCGTGGCTTGGCGGGGCGTCTCGCGCCGCCGCGCCAGGACAAGGCGCGGCGCGGGCAGCGACAGTTCGGCCGCCAGGCTGCGCGCGATCTCGGCCGCCGGGTTCATGCCGCGCTGGCGCAGCGACGCGCGGCTGGCCGGGATGGGGACCAGGAGCAGATCGGCAGGCCAGGTGCCCTTGCCCTGGCTGGCTGCCCCGTCCGACGCCAGCAACGCCTGCGCCATCAACCGCGCCAGCACCGGCGCCATGCTGAGCCGCAGCTGCGTCTTGAGCATCAGGATCAGCGAGTCGCCGGGCGGCGCGTAATCGAAGGCGGCGACGGTCCGTCTGAACGCGCACGGCGCGGCCAGGCAGGCCGCGCAATGCTGCCCGCCGTCCTTGAGGCGAAGCCCGCACTGCGGGCATCTGTCAGGTGTGCCTGGCGGCCCGGCCATGATGTCTGCCTGGCAGCCGGCGCACAGCCGCGCCCCCGCGACCCGGGCACCGCATAACGGGCAATCGCCGCCTACGCGCGACAGCAGCCGTCGCCCCATGTCCAGTAGGGGCAATCGGAGCCTGCGGCCGGGATGCGCAATAATGTGTGCCATCCCAGATCAAACCATGCTCCGCCCCGGGCGATCCCGCGGGCGCGACCGAAATGTCCCTGCCAGAAACCGCAACGCCCCCCTCCCTGCCCCTCGTCAGCGCCGACGTGCCGCGCCAGTTCGCGCGCCGCGGCGACCTGGCTGACGCCCAATTCCTTTATGGCGAGGTGGCGCGCCGCATGCTCGGCCGGCTGCAGTACATCCGCGTGCAGCCGCAAGCCTTGCTGGACGCCGGCTGCGGCGCCGGCGACAACCTGCCGTTGCTGCGCGAGCGCTACCCGGATGCCGCCTATACCGGCCTGGACAACTGTGAGCCGCTGCTCGGCCAAGCGCGCAAGCGCCACGCGCCGGGCGGCCTGTCGGCCTGGATTGGCAAGCTGGCGCGCCGCGGCCCCGCCGCCCCCGCGTTCGTCAATGCGGATCTGGCAAACACGGGCCTGCCGCCCGAATCGCTGGAACTGGTGTGGTCGAACATGGCCATGCACTGGCACCGCGAACCGCACGCCGTGCTGGCCGAGTGGCGCCGCATCCTGAAAGTGGGCGGCCTGGCGATGTTTTCCTGTCTGGGCCCGGCCACCCTGCGCGAACTGCGCCAGGCGGTGGCCGACGCGGGCCTGCGCACCGCCACGCCGTCCTTCGTGGACATGCACGACTTCGGCGACCTGCTGGTTGAGAACGGCTTCGCGGATCCGGTCATGGACCAGGAAATCCTGACCCTGACCTATCGCAGCCCGGAAAAGCTGCTGCAGGACGTGCGCGCCCTGGGCGGAAACCCGGCCGAAGGCCGCCGCGGCGGGCTGGTGGGACGGGATTGGCGCGACCGCCTGTGCGCCGCGCTGGAAGCGCAGCGCAATGCCGATGGTCTTATCGTGCTGAGCATCGAGGTGGCGTACGGCCACGCCTGGCGCGCCGCCGCGCATCGGACCGTGGCGGGAGAAACCCGCCTGTCCGTCAGCGCGATCGGCGGCCGGCACCGCGGCGCCCCCTGACACGGGGGCCCCGCCGCTGGCTTCCTAGTGCAGCCGTTCGGGCACGATGACGCCGGGCTCGGACGCGGCCAGGCTCTGCATGGGCTCGGACGTCGCCCGGATCCGGCGGCGCAGCACCGCAGTGGGCTCCGCGGGCGGCGCGACGGGGGCCGCCGTGCCGCGCCAGGCATTGGACATGGCCTCCACCATCAGCGGCAGGTCGCGCAGGCGGTGATACTGGCTACGCAGCCAGCGGGCATCGTTGCCGGCGCGCATGGCATCGTCGCGCAGGGCGGCGATCATGTCGCCGGTGCCCAGTTCCTCGGCCACCGGCATCAGACGCTGGAACAGCGCACGCAGATGGTCGATCAGGCGCACGCGTTGCCCTTCCGGCGTCACGTAGCTGCCCTGCAGGCCAAAACGGCAGGCCTGGAAATGGTTGCTGCGATAGGACAGCCACGCGTTGTCGCTGGGATCTTCCTCGCGCATCAGCAGCACCGCCAGCACCTGGGCAAACGCCGCCACCTGGCAGGCGCGTTCCACGGTCAGCGGCGTGTCGCAAACACGGATCTCGACCGTGCCGTATTCAGGCTTGGGACGGATATCCCAGTACAGGTCCTTGATGCTTTCAGCCAGGCCGAAGGCGCGCAGTTGCGACAGATGGGCCTCGAACTGGTACCAGTCCTTGACCTCGGCGGGCATATGCCCGGCCAGCGGGAAGCTGTTGACCGCGTTCAGGCGCGAGCACGAGAACAGGGTATCCACCCCCTCGCAGTAGGGCGAAGAGGCCGACAGCGCGATGAAATGCGGCACGTAGGGCGACAGGCGGCGCAAAAGCTTGATGGAATCGTCGCCGCTCTTCACGCCCAGATGGATGTGCTGGCCGAAAACCGTAAATTGACGCGCCAGGTAACCGTACATTTCGGCCAGGTACTGGAAGCGCGGGGTATCCGAGATGGAGCGTTCCTGCCAGCGCATGAAGGGATGGGCGCCGCCGCCCGCCACCGACACGCCCACCGCGTCGGCCGCTTCAACCAGGGCATCGCGCATCTCGCGCATTTCGGCCAGAAGGCGCATGGGGTGCTCGTGCACCGAGGAGTTCAGTTCGATCATGGACCGCGTGATTTCGGGTTTGACGCGGTCGGCAATAGGATGGTTGGCCATCTGGGCCAACAGTTCGTCAGAGGCTGCAGCAAGGTCAAAACTGCGGGGGTCGATCAGTTGCAGCTCGAGTTCGATGCCCAGGGTGTTGGGGGCCGACGAAATGAACGGGATTTGTTCCATCTCGGACTCCTTTGAATGTTTGATGAGGGTATGCGCCGTTCGACCTTGAAGCCCGGCAACTTCCCGGGGGGCGCTAGACGGCGGCTTGTGAACGCATGATAGCCGCAGCTTTGTGGCAAAACGATTGAAAATCGTGACATTTGTGTGCAACATCGCGAATCATCCGGTTTTGCCCTCTGAAGAAAAGTAAGCAAGCGCTCACAGCATAGGATTGGCGCGGGTCGCCAGCGCGCCAGGCGCCGAAAGCCTGTATTGACGGGGATTCTGAGGGGGGATGGGATAACCCTCATTAGGGTTATCCCTTATCAAATTGACGCCGGACGGCGGCTATTTGCGCCAGAAGATCGGTGTGAACAGGACCAGCACGGTCAAGAGCTCCAGGCGGCCGATCAGCATGGCAAAGGTGCAGACCCAGATCTGGAAGTCCGACAGCACGGCGAACGAGCCCATCGGACCCACGGGCCCCAGCCCCGGCCCCGTGTTGTTCACGCTGGCAAACACCGCCGAGAACGCCGTGATGGGGTCCAGGCCCGAGAGCAGCAGCAGGCTGGTGAACACGGCGATCGACAGGCCGTAGAACAGCATGAAGGCCAGCACGGACGACATGGTCCGGGTCTCCACCGCCCTGCCGTTGATCCGGACCGGACTGACGGCATGCGGGTGCAGCATCGTCACCAGCTCGTTGCGGGCCTGCTTGATCAGCAGGATGGCGCGGATCATCTTGATCCCGCCCCCCGTCGACCCGGCCGAGGTCGCAAAGCCCGACAGCAGCAGCATCGTCAGCGGCGCAAACAGCGGCCACTGCGCAAAGTCCGTGTTGGCATAGCCCGTGGTGGTGGCCATGGAGATGGTGTTGAACATCCCGTAGCGCAGCGCCTCCAGGGGATCCGTGTAGACGTCCTTGATGAACAGGTACACCGAGATGATCACGCCCACTCCCAGCACCACGACCAGGTACGGGATGGCCTCCGGGCAGCGCCAATAGGCACGCGGGCTGCGCTGGCGGAAGGCGTTGAAGTGCGTCGCGAAGTTGATCCCGGCGATCAGCATGAACACCATCGCCACCATTTCGACCGCCACGGAGTCAAAGTGCGCGAACCCGTCGTCCCAGGTGGAAAAGCCCCCCAGCCCCATGGTGGTGGCCATGTGGCACCAGGCCTCGAACCAGGACAGGCCGGCCAGCCGGTACGCCAGGAAACAGAGAATCGAAAACACGAAGTACACCGCGTACAGCGCCTTGGCCGTGCTGGCGATGCGCGGGGTCAGCCGCTCGTCCTTCATCGGGCCCGGGGTTTCCGCCCGGACCACCTGGTGGCCGCCCACGCCCAGCAGGGGAAGAATGGCGACGGCCAGCACCAGGATGCCCATGCCGCCGATCCAGATCAGCGTGGCACGCCACAGGTTGATCGACGGCGGCAAGGTGTCCAGGTTGGTCAGGACCGTGGCGCCCGTCGTGGTCAGCCCGGACATCGCCTCGAAATAGGCCCCGGTGAAGGACAAGGGCAGCCCCGCGCCATGGAAATACAGCAAGAGCGGAATGGCCGCCAGCAAGGGCAGGCCCGCCCACACCGCAGACACCAGCACGAAGCCGTCGCGCGCCCGCAATTCACTGCGGTTGCGCCGGGTCAGCGCGGCCAGGCCGCCGCCAATGCCCACCGAAATGAGAAACCCGTTCCGGAACGCGTCGCGCGCCCCGTCCGCCCCTACATAGGCGATGAACAGCGGGATCAGCATGGTGAGGGCGAACATCACCATGGTGAGGCCCAGGATGTACAGGGTGGCCAGAACGCGCTTCATGAAGGCTTATCCGGCCGCGCGCGGCCCACGCAAGGAGTGAGAGGGGCAGCGCATCAGAAGAAGGACGCCGAGACCTGGAACAGCTTTTCCACGCGCGGCATCTGCTGGCGCGAGGGCACGAAGACGATGACGTGGTCGTCGGTTTCGATGACGGTATCGGCGTCGGGCAGGATGATTTCTTCGCCGCGCACCAGCGCGCCGATGCTGGCGCCCTTGGGCAGGCTGATCTTGCCCACCGCGCGGCCCACCACCTTGGACGTGGAGCGGTCGCCGTGGGCAATGGCCTCCAGGGCCTCCGCCACGCCCTGGCGCAGCCGGTGCACGGCGACCACGTCGCCGCGGCGCACATGGCGCAGCAGTTCGCTCATGGTGGCTTGCGACGGCGACACCGCGATGTCGATATGGCTGCCCTGCATCAGCTCGCCGTACGCCTGCCGGTTGATCAGCGCGATCACCTTGCGTGCGCCCAACCGCTTGGCCAGCAGCGAGGACATGATGTTGTCCTCGTCGTCGCTGGTCAGCGCCAGCCAGGTGTCCATGTCCTCGATGTTTTCGCGCTCGAGCAGCGCCTCGTCGGTGCCGCTGCCGTGCAGGACCAGTACGCTGTCCGGCAGCTGGGTCGCCAGGTACTCGCAGCGCTTGAGGTCGTGCTCGATGATGCGCACGCTGTACTTTTCTTCGGCGAGCTGCCGCGCGAGGCGCAGGCCGATATTGCCGCCGCCCGCGATCATCACGCGGCGCACGGCCCGCTCGGCGTCTCGCAGCTTGCGTACCGCGCGGCGGGCATGGTCGGAATCCACGACCAGCACGACTTCGTCGCCCGGCGCGATGACGGTGCCGCTGCCCGCGCGCAGGGGACGCCCGCCGCGCAGCACGTCGATCACGCGCGCCTTCACGTCCGGCCAGACGTCGCGCAGCTTGTCGACGGACGAATGCGCCATCGGGCTGCCATGCCCCACCCGGACCGTCACGACGCTGACGCGCCCTTCCGCAAATTCCACGACCTGCAAGGCCTCGGGAAATTCGATCAGGCTGTGAAGGTAAGTGGTGACGCTGCGTTCGGGGCTGATGAGCGCGTCGATGCAGAAGCCTTCTTCGCTCATGAGTTCGGGATGTTCGGGAAACTCGGCCGAACGGATGCGGGCGATGCGGCGGGGAATGTTGAAGAGCTGGCGCGCAATCTTGCACGCGACCATGTTGGCGGCGTCGGAAGCCGCACAGGCGATGAAAAGATCGGTATCGGCGGCGCCGGCGTTTTCAAGCACCGACACCTGCGAGCCGTCTCCCAGGACGACACGCAGGTCGAAGTGTTCTTGCAGGTATTGCAGCTGGGCGGGGGCGGAATCGATGACCGTGATGTCGTTTTGCTCGGACACCAGGTTTTCCGCCACGCTGGTGCCTACGCGACCAGCGCCCATGATGAGGATCTTCATGTGCTGCGCTTGCGCGCGGACTCGATGCCCAATTGCTTGAGCTTGCGGTAGAGGTGGGTGCGTTCCAGCCCGGTGCGTTCGGACACGCGCGTCATGCTGTGGCTTTCCCTGACCAGGTGATATTCGAAGTAGATGCGCTCGAACTCGTCGCGCGCCTCGCGCAGCGGCTGGTCCAGCGAGATGCTGCCAAGCTGGCCGTTGGAGGTGGCCGGCGCATCGTTGACGGACACGGCAGCCAGCGCGGCCGGCGGATCGAGTTCGTCTTCCAGTGCGACCACCGGGCTGGCGACCGCCGGATTGGCGGCGGCCGGCGCCGGATGCGGCACGCGGCCCCGTGCCAGACCCGCGGCAACGGTCTTGAGCAGACGCTGCAGCGTGATGGGCTTTTCCAGGAAATCCATGGCGCCGATGCGCGTGGCTTCGACTGCCGTGTCGATGGTGGCGTGGCCGCTCATCATGATGACAGGCATATCCAGCAAGCCTTGCGAGCCCCACTCCTTGAGCAGGCTGACACCGTCGGTGTCCGGCATCCAGATGTCCAGCAACACCAGATCGGGACGCATGCGAAGACGGGCAGCGCGCGCTTGCGCCGCGTTTTCGGCCAGCTCGACCGTGTGTCCCTCGTCGTAAAGGATTTCCGACAAAAGCTCGCGTATACCGACTTCGTCGTCAACCACCAGAATTCTGGCCATAAAGCATCCACCTATTGCGTAGCCGCATTATCCTTTTCTTGCGCGGTGGCGTCCATAGTATCGGACCCGGGCGCGAGCCGGGTCAACAGGATGGAAATCCGCGCCCCTCCTTCCTTGCGGTTGGCAAGGTCGATACGTCCGCCATGCTCTTCCACGATCTTGCGGACGATTGCCAATCCTAACCCAGTCCCGTGGGACTTTGTGGTTACGTAGGGCTCGAACGCGCGCTGCATGACCTGCGGCGGGAAGCCCGGACCGGTGTCGGCCACCGTGAAACGCAGCGCCTGATGGGCCACGCGATCGGGCTGTTCGCTGCGCATGAGCTGCGTCGTCACGCTGACGCGGCCCTGCCCGCCCAGCTCCGCGATCGCATCGCGGGCATTCGACAGCAGGTTGTGAATCACCTGCCGAAGCTGGGTCGGATCGCCTTCGATGTCGGGCAGGCCGGCCGCCAGGCTCACGTCCAGATTCAGGGCCTTCTCCGTCAGGCGCGAGGACCCGCCCTCGGGCTCCCAGCCGTAGAGCGACAACACGTCCGCCACCAGCGCGTTGAAGTTGATGCGTTGCATGACGGCCGGCGGCGTGCGGGCGTATTCGCGGAAGTCGTCCACCATCTGCTTGAGCGACGCCACCTGGTTCACGATCGTGTTGGTCGAGCGCGCCACGATCTGGGCCTCGGCGGGCGGCAGCTTGCCTTCCAGCTTCATGGCAAGGCGCTCGGCCGAGAGCTGGATGGGGGTCAGCGGATTCTTGATTTCGTGGGCCAGACGGCGCGCCACCTCGCCCCACGCCACCGTCCGGTTGGCCGAGATCACTTCGGTGATGTCGTCGAACACCACCAGATAGCCGTTGCCGCGCCCGTCCACGCGCAGGTGCGTGCCCCGCGCCAGCAGCGTCAGCGGCTGCGATGCGGTCTCGCCTTCGACCGCGGCGGGCGCGATTTCGAACTGCTGCTGCCAGTGCTGGCGTTCGGAACCGACCGCCGCATGCGTGGAAAACGCCTGACGCACGATGTTCGCAAATTCCAGCATGCCGTCCGCCGTCTCCAGCGGGCGGCCGATCACCGAACGCAAGTCGGCGCCCAGGATGGTCTGGGCCCCCTGGTTGACCGTGGTGACGCGGAAGGCTTCATCGAACACCAGCACGCCGGAGGACAGGTTGGACAGCACGCTTTCCAGGTAGACATTGGAGCGCTCGAGCTGCTGGCGGTTGCTTTCGACCATGCGGCGCGCCTCGTCGAGCTGGCGCGTCATGGCGTTGAACGAGCGCGTAAGCTGGCCGACTTCGTCGCGTTCCGGCGGTTCGGGCAAGGGCCGGTAGTCGCCCACGCCCACCGCCTGCGTGCCGCCTGCCAGGCTCAGCAGCGGGCGCACCAGCCGCTTGGACAGGGACAGCGCCACCGCGATGGCGCCGAACGCCGCCAGCAGCAGAGCCAGCGTCAGTGTGATGCCGTAGAGCTTGCGCAGGCCCAGCCGCGACAGCGCCAGTTCCTGGTAATCGCGAAAGCCCTGCTGCACGAGGTTGGCGTTGTGCGCGATCTGCTCGGGCACCGGCTGCAGCAGCTGCAGCCAGCGGGGTTCGGAGGCCGGCCCCAGCAGGTTGTCGTAGCGGTCCGGGCCGTTCAGCGGGATCACCACGCGCAGATGCAGGCCGCCCTCGGCGCCCGGCGTTACGGGATCGTCGGCTTCGGCCGCCGAGTAACCGCGCGCCAGCCGCAACTGGTTCATCACCGTGGACGGCGGCATTGCAGGCAGCAGTTGCCCGTACTGGCTGGTCGAAAACGCCACCATGCGGCCGCTGCCCGTGAAAACCATGGCTTCCTGCACGCCGTTGGCCTCGCGCAGCCGGGTCAGCGCCAGCGTCACGCCGCTGTCGGTGCTGCGGTTCAGTTCGACCGCCATCGAGCGCGCCCGCGCGTCCAGGTCCGCCAGCAGCGAATCCAGCGCGGCGCGGCCCAGGTTCAGGCCGGCTTCCAGCGCCGTATCCACGCGCACGTTGAACCAGGATTCGATCGAGCGCGACATGAACTGCACCGACACGGTGTAGATGAGCGCGCCGGGCACCACGCCAATTAGGGCGAACGCCAGGGAAAAGCGGGCGGTAAGCCGCGCGCCGAACTGCCGGCGCCGGATCTGCCGGGCCAGCCGCACCGTCAGCGCAACCACCCAGACAAAGAGCGCCAGCGCGAAAATGCCGTTCAGGACCAGCAGCGTGTCGTAGTAGCGCGCAAAGCGCGAGGCGTTTCCGGTGGACCAGGCCAGAAGGCCCAGCAGCGCCAGACCGCTCACGGCGCCTACCATCAGCGCCAGCCGAAGCAAAAGCCTCATGAGGGATCTTTCTCCTTGTCGCCCAACATGAACGAGAAGTCCATCCACGGCGTCGCCTGCGCCCACGAACTGCTGTTCAGGGCATTGACCTGGAACGGCCGCGGCAACAGCGACGTATCCAGCCTCAGGCGCAATTGCCCGTTGTATTCCGACCCCGCATCAAACTCGCTCGCCTCTGCCACCCGCCAATTGCGGATGTGCCGGATGGCGCTCATCGCGTCGTCCAGCGAGGCCACCGGAAAGGACAGCTCGCCCACGCCCGCCCGCCATTGCCGGGTCAGCGCGTTATAGACCACCCGCCAGGTGCGGGACGTGTCCACCAGCGACTTGTCGAACCAGTACCAGCGCTCGCGGGTGATGGTGAGGTCGGCCGTGAAATACAAGGCGACGCCGCGCTGGGCGGCGTCGCGCAACTGCTGATTCAGCTCGAATTCGATATCCGCGTCGATTTCCAGGTTGCCGTCCCGCACCACCGGATCCACCCGGGTGACGCGGGGTTCGGACGCATGCGCCAAGCCGCCCGGCGCGGTCAAAAGCACGGCAGATACCAGCAACAACCCAAGAAATACGCGCGAAATAATGGACATACGGCACCGGGACTACGTCATGCCCCTATTCTTCGGGATTCAGGACTGCTTGGCAAACAAGGCGTAGAAAAACCCGTCGTGTTGCGCCGCGGGTGTTGCATCGACCGCAACTGGCAGCAATTGGCCCGGCGCCTCCAGGCGGGTTGCGTCAGGGTGGCGCTGCAGAAACTCCAGGGCCTGGCGCGTGCCTTCAATCGGAAAGACCGAGCATGTCACATAGAGCAGGCGGCCGCCCGGCGCCACGGTGGACCAGAGCGCGTCCAGGATCCGGGTCTGCAGGCTGGCCGTGCGGCGCAGGTCGTTCTCGCGGCGCAGCCAGCGGATGTCGGGGTGACGCCGCACGATGCCCGACGCCGTGCAGGGCACGTCGGCCAGCACCGCGTCAAAGGGCTTGCCGTCCCACCAGGCATCCAGGTCGGCCGCATCGGCCGCCTTGAGCCGGACGTGACCGCTGCCCAATCCCAGCCGCGCCAGGTTCTGTTCCACGCGGGCAAGCCGGTCGGCATCGGCGTCCAGGGCAAGCAGGTCGATATCGGCCAGCTCAAGCAGATGCGCCGTCTTGCCGCCCGGCGCCGAGCACGCGTCCAGCACCCGCATGCCGTTCGCGGGCGCCAGCAATTCGGCGGCGAGTTGCGCGCCCGCGTCCTGCACTGACCACCAGCCCTCGGCAAAGCCGGGCAACTGCGTCACCGGTTTGGGCGTGGCGAGCACCACGCCCGACTGGCCCACCGGCTCGGCCGCCAGGCCCGCATCGGCAAACGCCGCCAGCACCTGTTCGCGCGTGGCGCGCCGACGGTTCACCCGCAGCGTCAGCGGGGCCGGCAGGTTGGCGGCGGCCAGGATGTCACGCCATTGCTTGGGATAGGCCACGGTCAGCTGCTTGACCCACCAGCCGGGATGATTGAATTGCGCCTCGGGGCTGTCGGCCACCGCGGCATCGAGCGCGGCGCGTTCGCGCAGGAAGCGGCGCAGGCAGGCGTTGAGCATGCCCTTGTACGACGCCAGGGCGCGCGAGCCGGCGGCTGCGGTCACCGCCTGGTCGACGACCGTGTGCGGCGCATAGACCGGCATGCCGGGCAAGGCCACGGCCGCATCGCCCTCTTCCTTGAGCAGCGTCAGCGACACCAGCAGCAGGGATTCGAACAGCACGCTGGGATAGCGCTGCACCATCTCGCGCCCGACCGCATCGGCCCAACCCAGGTAGCGCATCGCATGAAACGACACGGCCTGCGTGGCCGGACGCAGCGCGGCGTCCACGTCGGCCAGCGCCTCGGTGAGCGAACGGCCGTCGAGCACATCCTCCACCACTTCCGCGCTGGCAAGAAGGACTGAAGAGAGCGGAGGAGCCAGATTGGGGGAGTCGGAACGCGTGGACATGGGGCGAAATCAAAGAGTAAGACCGCTATGGTAGCCCGGACCTGGACGAGAGGGCGGCGGGCGCGGCACACTGGGTGCCTGCCCCGGAGCCCGATCATGACCCTTGCCACGCTGCTGCTGTTCGTCCTGGCCTCTGCCGTCGCCATCATCACGCCCGGTCCCACCGTGCTTCTCGCCCTGTCCAACGGCTCGCGCCACGGCGTGCGCGCCGCATGCTGGGGCATGGGCGGCGCCGTGCTGGCGGATCTGGTCCTGATCGGCGCGGTGGCCTGCGGCCTGGGCGTGCTGCTGGCGGCCTCCGAGGTCGCCTTCCAGATCGTCAAATGGGCGGGCGCGGCGTATCTGGCGTGGCTGGGTGTCAAGCTCGTACGTTCGGACGCGGCGCTGACCCTGCCGTCCGAGCGCCCCCGAGACGCCCGTCCGGACGGCCTGGCCCTTGGCATGCGCAGCTTCGTCGTGGCCCTGACCAACCCCAAGGCCCTGCTTTTCATGTCGGCCTTTCTGCCCCAGTTCATCAACCCCGCGGCGCCGCTGCCCGCCCAATATGCCATCCTGGCCGGGATCCTGGCACTGCTGAACGTGGCGACGATGCTGGCGTACGCCACCCTGGGCGCCCAGATGGTCCGCGCCTTCCAGGCGGGCGGCCTGCGCTGGCTGAACCGGATCTGCGGGGGCATGCTGATCGGTCTGGCCGGGACGCTGGCGCTGTATCGGCGAACCGCGGCCTGAACCGGACACGGGCCGACGGTCCGCGTCCGCTTCTCCGCCCCCCCTTTTCGCAGGCCGGTTGCGCACCCGGCGCTATCCGCGCCTACGGCAATGCCGTATAATTCTGCGCTTTCCCCGCTATCGCCACGGGAGCGGCCGCCAGCCTGGAATCCGGTTGGCGGGAAAACGCCGCCCCCCCTCCCCCCTGACTGAGTTATGAATAAGGCTGTTCCGCTTGCCCGGTCCGTCCGGTGGCAGGCGTCGCACATCAGCGAAGCGCGCAACCGCGTGGGCCTGCCGCAGGCCGATTTCGCGGCGTTGCTGGGCGTTAGCGTGCGTACCTTGCAGGATTGGGAACAAGGCCGGCGCAACCCTTCAGGCGCCGCGCAGACATTGCTGCGGGTTGCCATGCTGCATCCCGAAACGCTGCGCCACCTGTCCTCCGTGGACGCCCCGGCCTGGCCCTGACCCTTTGACGATTACCCCGCCGCACGCCCAATGCCCGTGCGCGAACCTACGGTGAATTAGATTGGAAGTTATTGAACATTCCCGCCCCGGCAAAGGCGCCGGCACTGCTCCCAGCAACGGCGCCGACGCGACGCTGGACGCCATCACGGCCGCCGCCCAGGAAGCCAACCCGGGGCGCGCGCCGCGCGTGGGGTTCGTGTCGCTGGGCTGCCCCAAAGCCCTGGTCGACTCCGAACGCATCCTGACCCAGCTGCGCACCGAAGGCTACGAAATCACGCCGGAATACAACGGTGCCGACGTGGTCGTCGTGAACACCTGTGGCTTCATCGACAGCGCCAAGGCCGAGTCGCTGGAAGCCATCGGCGAAGCCCTGGCCGAGAACGGCAAGGTCATCGTGACCGGCTGTATGGGCGTCGAGGAATCGGTGATCCGCGACGTGCATCCCAGCGTGCTGTCGGTGACCGGTCCCCAGCAATATGAAGAGGTCGTGCGCGCCGTGCACGGCGTGGCGCCCCCGCGCACGGACCACAATCCCTACGTGGACCTGGTGCCGCCGCAGGGCGTGAAGCTCACGCCGCGCCACTATGCCTACCTGAAGATCTCCGAAGGCTGCAATCATCGCTGCAGCTTCTGCATCATTCCCTCGATGCGCGGCGACCTGGTCAGCCGTCCCGTGGGCGATGTGCTCAATGAAGCCGAGCGCCTGGTGAAGGCCGGCGTGAAAGAGCTGCTGGTGATCTCGCAGGACACCAGCGCCTACGGCGTGGACCTGAAATACCGCAGCGGCTTCTGGAACGGCCGCCCGGTCAAGACCCGCATGACCGAGCTCTGTATGGCCTTGTCCGAAATGGGCGTCTGGACGCGCCTGCATTATGTGTACCCGTACCCGCACGTCGATGAAGTGATTCCGCTGATGGCCGAGGGCAAGATCCTGCCCTATCTGGACATCCCGTTCCAGCACGCCAGTCCGCGCATCCTGAAGCTGATGAAGCGCCCGGCCTTCGAAGACAAGACGCTTGCGCGCATCAAGCGCTGGCGCGAAATCTGCCCGGACCTGACGATCCGCTCAACCTTCATCGTCGGCTTTCCCGGCGAAACCGAGGAAGACTTCCAATATCTGCTGGACTGGATGCAGGAAGCGCAGCTGGACCGCGTGGGCTGTTTCCAGTATTCGCCGGTTGAAGGCGCGCCGGCCAACCTGCTGGACGATCCGGTGCCGGACGACGTCAAGCAGGATCGCTGGGAGCGCTTCATGGCGCTGCAGCAGACCATCTCCGCCCAGCGCCTGGCGCTGAAGGTCGGCCGAGAGATCGATGTGCTGATCGACGAAGTTGACGAGGACGGCGCGGTGGGCCGCAGCGCGGGCGACGCGCCGGAAATCGACGGCTGCGTCTACGTCAGTTCGGACAAGCCTCTGCAGCCGGGCGACATGGTGCGCGTGCGCGTCACCGAGTCCGACGAGTACGACCTCTGGGCCGACGCGCTGTAATCGCAGCGCCTTCGGACAAACGCCGTCCGGCGCATCACGCGCCGGACGGCGTTTTTCTTTGGACGAGCACGGGGCGGGATCCCGGGACCCCATTACCGCCCATCAATCCGCCCCGCGAACGGGGCGGCGCCCGATCAGGACTTGGCCAGGAAGTCCGACAGATCGTCGGCGTGTTCCTCTTCCACCGCCAGGATTTCCTCCAGCAGACGGCGCGTGGTGGAATCCTGTTCACCGATGTAATCGATCATCTGGCGATAGCTGTCGATGGCGATACGTTCGGCGATCAGGTTTTCCTTGATCATCTCTTCCAGCGAATCGCCTTCGACGTATTCGGAATGGCTGCGGTCCAGGATGCCCTTGGGCGACAGGTTCGGCTCGCCGCCCAGCTGCACGATTCGCTCGGCCAGCTTGTCGGCGTGATCCTGCTCCTGCGCAGCATGCTCGGCAAACTCGGCCGCGACCGGTTCCGCATTCAGGCCGCGGGCCATGAAGTAGTGGCGCTTGTAGCGCAGCACACAGACGATTTCCGTGGCCAGCGCTTCATTCAGCAGTTTCAGCACGGTTTCACGGTCTGCGCGATACGTGTCGGTGATGGCGCCGGATTCAATGTCCTTGCGCGCCTTGGCGCGAATCGCCTTCACGTCCATATCGAAGGGACGCTTGTTTTCCTGCGGGTTGCGGTTTGCTTGTTCCATATCGTTAGCTCCTCTAGTCCGTGAAAGCAGCACGACGCTGGACTTCCAGTCGTTTTCGCCATCTTCAGTCTACCGAGCGCGCCGGAACTTGCTGTGTCCAAACATTGCCCGCGTCTGCCCGCGGTGCTCGCCCAGGGTCTCGGGAGTCCCCCGGCAACCTTGCGTAAACTATCGGCTTCGCGAAAGGCCGCGTGACGCAATCTGTAACGCGGCCGGCAATTTCCCACCCGTTTTATGACTCTGAAGAATATCTGCGTGTATTGCGGCTCCAACCCGGGCACGCGCCCGGACTACGTCGAGCAGGCCCGCGTGCTGGCGCGCGAACTCGTCAAGCGCGACCTGGGCCTGGTGTATGGCGGATCCATCGTCGGGATCATGGGCGTGGTGGCCAACGAAGTGCTGGCCGGCGGCGGCCGCGTCATCGGCGTCATCCCCGAACTGCTTCTCAAGAAGGAACAGGCGCATCTGGGGCTGACCGAGCTGCACACGGTGCAAAACATGCACGAGCGCAAGGCGATGATGATGGAGAAGGCCGACGGCTTTGTCGCCCTGCCCGGCGGCGCCGGCACGCTGGAAGAATTCTTCGAAGTCTGGACCTGGGCGCAACTGAACATGCACCAGAAGCCCTGCGGATTGCTGAACGTGGCTGGGTACTACGATGCCCTGATGCAATTCATTGACCACTCCGTGGAAGAAGCATTCATCCGTCCCCAGCATCGCGACATGCTGGTGGTGGAAGAAGACCCTGCCTTGCTGCTGGATCGCTACGCCATCTACGAGCCGCCCAACGTCTCGAAGTGGTTCGATCCGATCCGAAAGCCCTGACCCCCACGCCAAAGACCTGAACGGAAGCCCCCGCAATGCCTACCGATTCGTTGTTCCCCGGTTGCACCGAGTCCGTATTGCGCGACTATTTTCACGCCAAGGACGAGAACCGCCCGCACTACATGGCCCGCGCCTTCGCGCCCGACGCCGTGCTGAAAATGGCCCTGCGCACGCAGGCCATCGCCTTTCCGCCTGAATCGCATGGCCTGGCCGCCATCACCGACACGCTGGTGCGCAAGTTCGGCCAGACCTACGACAACGTCTACACCTTCTACCTGTCGCGCCCCCCGGCGGACACGCGCCTGCCGGATTACCACTGCGACTGGCTGGTCGGCATGACCGAAAAGGCGACCGGCAACGTGCGCGTGGGCTGTGGGCGATACGACTGGGAATTTCAGCCCGACCCGTATCGCGCCAAGCGCCTGACCATCACGATCGAAACCATGGTGACCCTGCCCCCGGGCGATGCGTCCGCGGTGTTCGGCTGGCTGCTGGCCCTGGACTACCCCTGGACCAGCGCAGCGCGCGTGGTCGCCGGCGCTCCGCCGCTTGAAGACCTGGCGCCGGTCGTGCACTATTTGCTTCACCCGCACGGCATGTAGGGATGCGCGACGACGCCTGTCAGCGTGGGAGAGGCGTCCCCGCCCAGCCTGCCGGCATTGGATTCAAGAATTGAAATACGACATTGCAGCCTTCGACTTCGACGGGACCCTGGCAGACACCATGCCGTGGTTCAACACCATTCTCAATACCGTCGCGGAGAAGTACAACTTCCGCAAGATCGATGCGTCCGAACGCGAAGCGCTTCGCAGCCGCGATGCGATGGAGATCCTGAAGTATCTGAACATCCCGCTATGGAAGCTGCCCGCGATCATGACGCACGTGCGCACGCTGATGCAGGAAATCGATCCCAGCGTGCAGCTGTTTGACGGCATCCCGCAAGCGTTGGCCCGCCTGAAGGCGAGCGGCCTGCGCCTGGCGGTGGTCAGCTCGAACTCCGTCGAGAACGTCAAGCGCGTGCTGGGCGAGGAAACCGCGGCGCTCTTTGACGACTACGAATGCGGCAGCGACCTGTTCGGCAAGGCCGCCAAGATCGACCGCCTGCTCAAGCAGCACGGCACGTCCCCCGAGCGGTTCCTGCTGGTGGGCGACGAAATGCGCGACATCGACGCGGCCCGCAAGGCGGGCGTGCGTGTCGGGTCGGTTGCCTGGGGCTACAACCATGTCGACGCCCTGCGCGGCCGCGGCCCCGACGAGCTGTTCCTGGCGGTTCAAGACCTTCCCAACGCACTGGCATAACGCCCAGACCCCATGCCTACCGATCCCGCTCACCTGATTACCGACGCCGACGCCCTGCACGCGCTTTACGGTTCGCCCGGCGAAGCCTCCCTGAAAAAAGAGGTCGACCACGTGCATCCGCACTACCGCGCGTTCATCGAGGCCGCGCCGTTCGCGCTGCTGGCGACGGCGGGACCGGATGGGCTGGACGCCTCGCCGCGCGGCGACCCCGCCGGGTTTGTGGCGGTGGAAGATGAAAAGACGTTGCTCCTGCCCGACCGCCGCGGCAACAACCGCGTGGACAGCCTGCTCAACGTCATTGCCGATCCGCGCGTGGCCCTGCTGTTCCTCGTGCCGGGCGTGGGCGAAACATTGCGAGTGAACGGCACGGCGCGCATCAGCGTCGACCCGGCGCTTCTGGCGCGCTTCGAGATGGACGGCAAGCTGCCCCGCTCCGTGCTGGTCATCGACGTGCAGAAGGTCTATTTCCAATGCTCGCGCGCCCTGCTGCGCTCGCGCCTCTGGGACCCGCAGACGCAGATCCCCCGCACCGCGCTGCCCAGCGTCGGCCGCATTCTGTCCGACCTGACCGCGGGCACGTTCGACGGCGTGACCTACGATCGCGAACTGCCCGCCCGCGTGGCCGGTTCGCTTTACTGATTCCGGAGCGCGGCCATGGCACGCAATGTCGAGATCAAGGCGCGGGTGGACAGCCTGGATGCCCTCGAACACCTGGCCGCGGCGCTATCGGGAAAAGAGCCGGTCTTCATCGACCAGGACGACACCTTCTTCACGTGCGCGAACGGCCGCCTGAAGCTGCGCGCCTTCGCGGACGGCTCGGGCGAGCTGATCTTCTATCGGCGCGCCGACGATAGCGGCCCCAAGGAAAGCTTCTACGTCATCTCCCCCACCGACGCGCCCGACACACTGCGCGAGGCCTTGTCGCACGCCTATGGCGTGATCGGCCGCGTCAGGAAACACCGCACGGTGTTCATCGCCGGGCGCACGCGCATCCACCTGGACCGCGTGCAGGGCCTGGGCGAATTCCTGGAACTGGAAGTGGTGCTGCGCGACGACGAAAGCGTCGAAGCAGGCATGGAAGAGGCCCGAACGCTGATGGCCGGGCTGGGCGTCGCGCCCGAGCAGTTGCTGTCGGGCGCGTATCTGGATCTGCTGGCGGCGCGCGGCCAGGCGTGAGCCGCCTGGCGCAGCGCCGTCAGGCGGGCTGCCAGCCGCGCACGAACACATCCACCGGCTGGCGCTTGCCGCCCGCCTTTTGCAGTTCAAGCAGGCGCAGCACGCCCTGGCCAGTGGCGATGTCGATGCCCGCCGCATCGGCGCGCAGCACGCTGCCCGGCGCCGCCGTGGTGGTCTCGGCCAGCGCCTGGGCGCGCCAGACCTTCACGGCATCGGGCAGCCCCGGCAACCGGATGCTGGCGCCCGGGACGGGATTGAAAGCCCGCACGCGGCGCGCCAGCAATTGGGCGGGCTGACTGCAATCGAGCGCGGCTTCGGCCTTGTCCAGCTTGGCCGCGTAGGTCACGCCGTCTTCCGGCTGCTTGCGCGCGGTCAGGCCGCCATTGGCCAACGCATCCAGCGCCTGGACGATGGCTTCACCACCCGCCTGCGCCAACGCGTCGTGCAGCTGCGCGGCATTGGTCTCGTCCGAGATCGGCACGATGCGTTCGAGCAGCATGTCGCCCGTATCCAGGCCTTCG
Source organism: Achromobacter mucicolens (assembly GCF_029866465.1). NCBI lineage: Bacteria > Pseudomonadati > Pseudomonadota > Betaproteobacteria > Burkholderiales > Alcaligenaceae > Achromobacter > Achromobacter mucicolens. The sequence continues at coordinate 5,313,337 of NZ_CP123364.1, forward strand.
TCCATCTGCATGATGGTGACGCCGGTACGTGCATCGCCCGCCTCGATGGCGCGCTGGATGGGTGCGGCGCCGCGCCAGCGCGGCAAAAGGCTGGCGTGGATGTTCAGGCAGCCCAGACGCGGCAGATCCAGCACCCATTGCGGCAAGATCAATCCGTACGCGGCCACCACCATGACATCGGGCGCCACGTTTTCCAGCAACGCACGGGCCTCGGCGGCCTCGTCCGGATAACGGCCATCCAGACGCAGGCTGCGCGGCTGGGCCACGGCAATGCCGGCGTCCAGCGCCGCCTGCTTGACCGGGCTGGGCGTGAGCTTCAGGCCCCGCCCCGCCGGCCGGTCCGGCTGCGTCATGACCAAGGGGATTTCGTGGCCCGCGGCCCGCAGGGCGTCGAACGCGATACGGGCAAATTCCGGGGTTCCGGCAAAGACGATACGCATGGACCGGCTCTCCGTCAGGCGCGCAGCGCTTCGCGCTCGGCCTTCTTGAGCTTGGTCTTGATGCGATTCTGCTTGAGGTTGGACAGGTACTCGACGAACACCTTGCCTTCCAGATGATCGAGTTCGTGCTGCACGCAAACGGCCAGAAGACCGTCGGCCTCGAACTCGAAAGGCTTGCCGTCGATGTCCAGCGCCTTGCAGCGGATGCGCGACGCGCGTTCCACTTCGTCGTAGACGCCGGGAACGGACAGGCAGCCTTCTTCGTAGATCTTGTAGTCGTCGCTGCGCCAGGTGATCTCGGGGTTGATCAGCGTCAGCAGCGCATTGCTTTCCTCGGATACGTCGATCACGACGACGCGCTCATGCACGTCGACCTGGGTCGCGGCCAGGCCGACACCCGGCGCGTCGTACATGGTTTCGGCCATGTCGCGCACGAGTTGGCGGATGCGGTCGTCGACCTCGGCAACCGGCTTGGCCTTTTTGTGCAAGCGCGGATCCGGGTAGCGAAGGATGGGAAGTAAAGCCATTGAAGAGGGATCGCCAGTAGTGATGCTTGGTCGAGAGTTTAATTCATTAGAGTCTTGATTTCTAATAGTTTTCGGCTAATTCAGGGATTGCGGACATTGCTGCGGCACCGTTTTTGCAGGGGGGTTTCGCCATTTGCGCGGCCGCGCATATCCGTCCACCCCGGTCCTGATGGACGCGCGTGGCGCATGCGACACTCTCGAACCCCAGACGCCTTTTCCGCGCCCGTTTCATGCCCCTCACGCAATCGCCCGAAGAACTCGCCGCCTGGCTGCGGCTGTCCCTCGAACCCAACGTCGGTTCCGCGACCGCCTGCCAGCTGCTCGCCGCCCTTGGTCTGCCCGACCAGATCTACGCGCAGCGCGCCACCGCGCTCTCGCGGCACGTGCCGGAAGCGCTGGCGCGGCAATTGGCCGCGCCCATGCCGGCCGACATGGAAAAGCAGGTGCAGGCGGCGCTGGAATGGGTGCAGCAGCCCGGCCGCCACGTCCTCACGCTGGCCGATCCCGCGTATCCGCAAAGCCTGCTGACGATCGCCGACCCGCCCATCCTGCTGTACGTCGCCGGGGATCCCGCTTTTCTGCAGGGGCCGTCGCTGGCGGTCGTGGGCGCGCGCAATGCCACGCCCGGCGGCCAGGAAAATGCGCGCGCGTTTGCCCGGCATCTGGCGGGCAACGGCTGGCGCGTCGTCAGCGGCCTGGCGCTAGGCATCGACGCCGCCGCACATGAAGGGGCGCTGGACGCCGGCCCGCAGGGCGCGGGCACCGTTGCGGTCATGGGAACGGGCATCGACCGCATCTACCCGGCCAGCCATCGCGACCTGGCGCACCGCATCGCCGCGCACGGTGCGCTGGTGTCGGAGCTGCCGCTGGGCACCGGCGCGCGGCCGCAGCATTTTCCCAAGCGCAACCGCATCGTGGCGGGCCTGGCGCGCGGCGTGCTGGTGGTGGAAGCGGCCAAGCAGAGCGGGTCGCTGATCACCGCGCGGCTAGCCGGAGAATGCGGACGCGAAGTCTTTGCCATCCCCGGCTCCATCCATTCGCCGCTGTCGCGCGGCTGCCATGCCTTGATCCGCCAGGGCGCCAAGCTGGTCGAAACCGCCATGGACATCACGGACGAGCTTGGCGGGGGCCCCACGCCGACGCCGCCCGCGCGCAGGCAGACACCGGCCCCGGCCCCCGCCCATCCCGTGCTCGACGTCCTGGGTTTCGACCCGCTGCATCTGGACGCGATCCAGGCGCGGTGCGGCCTGGAGACGGCCGACCTGCAGACGCAACTGGTCGAACTGGAATTGCAGGGCCGCATCGCCCGGCTGGACGATGGCCGCTACCAGCGTTTGCACTAGCACTGCAACGGGGCCGGATGCGATGGCGCTAATATGTTCGGCAGCGCCGCAGCCTTGTAGCACCGGCCACCCAATACCGACACAGGAAGAGACATGGCATTGCCCTCCCGCGTGAAGATCGTCGAGGTATCGCCTCGCGACGGTCTGCAGAACGAAAAGGAATTCGTCCCCACCGACATCAAGGTGGAACTGGTCAACCGCCTGAGCGCCGCAGGCTTCCCCAATGTGGAAGCCGCGTCGTTCGTGTCGCCCAAATGGGTGCCGCAGATGGCCGACGGCGCCGACGTGATGGCGCGCATCGAACGCCGGCCCGGCACCATCTATTCGGTGCTGACGCCCAACATGAAGGGTTTTGAAGGGGCGCTGGCCGCCCGCGCGGACGAAATCGTGATCTTCGGCGCCGCCAGCGAGGCCTTTTCCCAAAAGAACATCAACTGCTCCATCGCCGAATCCATCGCGCGTTTCGAGCCCGTCGTGCAGGCGGCGCGCGAAGCCGGCATCCGCGTGCGCGGCAGCATCAGCTGCGCGCTGGGCTGTCCCTACCAGGGCGAAGTTCCCGTCGAGGCCGTGGTGGACGTGGCGCAGCGCTACCTGGCGATGCAGGTCGATGAGATCGACGTGGCCGACACCATCGGCGTGGGCAACCCCAAGCGTGTGCGCGAAGTGATGGCCGCCGTCACGCAGGTCGTGGATCCGGCGCGCGTGTCGGGCCATTTTCACGACACCTATGGCCAGGCGCTTGCCAACATCCTGGCAGCGTTGGAAACCAACATTTCCATCTTCCACACGTCGGTGGCCGGCCTGGGCGGCTGCCCCTACGCAAAGGGCGCCACCGGCAACGTCGCGACGGAAGACGTGCTGTACATGCTGCGCGGCCTGGACATCGACACGGGCGTGGACTTCGACGCCGTGGTCGACATCGGGCAATGGATGTCCGCGCATCTGAACCGCAAGGGCTCCAGCCGCGCCGGCAACGCCATCGCCGCCAAGCGCGCGGCCTGATCCCGCGCCGCACGCCCCCGTCCGCATGACCCGGCCCGCATGACCACCCCGACAGCCACCCGCGCGCCCGAAGACCTCGCGGCGCTGCTCCGCGCCATCGGCCCGTTGCCCCTGGCGGGCCAGGCCTGGCCGGACTGGGTGCGCATCCTGACCTGGGTGTTGCTTGCGGTGCTGGGCGTGCAGGTTGTCACCACCGCCATCCGCGCGCCCTCACAGCCCTTCGACACGCTGCTGGCAGTGGGCGTGGTGCTGTGCTTTGTGGCGCTGTTGTTTGTCTCGTGGCACATGCAGACGTCCATCACCACGATCGACGATCACGGCATCCGCCAGACATGGTTCACGCGGCGCGAAGTGGCCTGGGAAGACGTGCGCTTCGCGCGCTTCGTGCCAATGGTGTTTTCCAAGCGGCTCGTCGTCTTCACACACCGCGGAAAGCCGGTGATTTTTCAGGGCGGCACGCGAGAACTGCGCGCGGCGTTTGTGAAGATCGGAGAGTTGTACAAGAGCGCCTGATTCCGTCCAAATTCAGCCGGTGTCAGACACACAAGGTGCCTGACACGCGGAGACTTAGACACACGGGATCAACGGATGGGCAACGCGTACATCAACCCGCCCTGCGTCCACTGCGCATTCAAGCCGCGCTTGATCTTGAGCGGGCTGCCCTCGCCCACGTTGCGCTCGAAGCTCTCGCCGTAGTTGCCCACCTGCTTGACGATGTTGTAGGCCCACTTCTCGTCCAGCCCCAGATTCGCGCCGCTACCGGGCGTCACGCCCAGGATGCGCTTGATGTTGGGATTGGCGCTCTTGGCCTGTTCGTCCACGTTCTTGGACGTGACGCCGTATTCCTCGGCTTCGATCATGGCCGACAACGACCAGCGCACGATATTCAGCCACGCGTCGTCGCCCTGCCGCACGAACGGGCCCAGCGGCTCCTTGGAGATGATCTCGGGCAGCACGACGTAGTCGTCGGGATTCTGCAACTTGGAGATGCGGATCGAGGCCAGGCCCGAGGCGTCGGTCGAGAACACGTCGCAACGGCCCGAGGCAAACGCGTTGACGACCTCGTTGAAGGTCTCGATGACGACGGGCTTGTAGGTCACGTTGTTGGCGCGCGCCCAGTCGGCCAGGGTGTTCTCGTTGGACGTGCCGGTCTGCAGGCAGACCGTGGCGCCGTTGATTTCCTTGGCGCTTTTCACGCCCAGCGATTTGGGCACCAGAAAGCCCTGCCCGTCGTAGAAATTGATGCCGGCATGGATGATGCCCAGCGCCGTGTCGCGTTGCTGCGTCACCGTGGTGTTGCGCGTCAGCACATCGACTTCGCCGGATTGCAGCGCGGTGAAGCGCTGCTGCGAATTGAGCGGCACCACCTTGATCTTGTTCGCATCGCCGAACACCGCGGCGGCGATGGCGCGGCACAGGTCCACGTCCAGGCCCTGCCATTTGCCTTGCGCGTCGGGCGCGGAAAAGCCCGCAAAGCCCGTGGTCGTGCCGCATGCGACGGCGCCGCGCTGTTTCACGATGTCCAGTGTTGCGGCCTGCGCGCCCTGCGCGGCTGCCATCAGAAGCGCCGCGCCCACCAACCCTTTTACAATGTTCATGACAAGAATTCCTTTCTGCTACCGGGCGCGAAAGCGCGCCAAGGCAAGCAGCTTATAGACATGAAGCGCCCCCGCCAAATAACGGACGCTTATTTAGGTATGCCGCCGGCGCGTGCCGGCGGACCTGCGCAGAAAGGATAGCAACGCGGGGTGGGCGTGACGCTGCGCGCCGTCAAGCCGCCAGCGAAATCGACACCGGCTCGTTGGCCTGGCACGCGTCGAGCGCGCGGCCCAGGCGGACCATGCCCTGTGCGATCTGGGTTTCATTCATGGTGGCGAACGACATGCGCATGGCGAACAGATCCGCCTGCGCCGCGTCGGCGTAGAACGCCTTGCCCGGCACGTAGACGACTTCGTGCTCGATGGCGTAGGGCAACAGGCGGGTCGCATCCACATCGCCAGTCAGGCGCGCCCAGAAGAACATGCCGCCCTCGGGCTTGCTGAAAGTGATGCGGCCATCCAGTTCGCGCGCCAATGCGTCGGCCATGGCGGTGCAGCGCAAGCCGTAGGCGGCGCGGATGCGCGGCACGTGTTCGTCATAGCGGCCGTTGGCCAGATACTGGGCGACGACCTCCTGGATCCAGGCCGAGGACGCCATGTCGTCGGCCGCCTTCGCGGCGACGCAGCGGCGGCGGATTTCGGGCGGCGCGACCAGCCAGCCGATGCGCAGCGCGGGCGCCATGGTCTTGGACATGCTGGCCAGGTACACCGCCCAATGGCGGGCCTCGCCCTCGGCCAGCGCCGCGATGGGCGGCACGGCCTGCCCGGCAAAGCGCAGTTCGCTGTAAGGGTCGTCTTCGACGATCAGGAAACGGTGCTTGACCGCCAGCTCCAGCAACCGCAGGCGGCGCGCGCGCGAAATGGTGGCGCCGCAGGGGTTCGAAAACGAGGCAACCACGCAGACCATCTTGGGCTTCACGCGCGCGGCCAATTCGTCCAGCGCGTCCACATCGATGCCATCCGGGCCAGAAGGCACGGTGTGGACCGTCGCCCCCGTGTAGCGCAAGGCCTGCACGGAGTTCGGGAAGGCCGGCGATTCGATGATGGCGTGGTCGCCAGGCTGCAGCATCACGCGGGTCAGGAGCGCCAGCGCCTGCTGCGAGCCGCCCGTCACGACCAGTTCCGTATCGGCATTGCAATGCAGGCCACGCGCCGCGGACAGGCGCGCCAGCTCATGCCGCAGGCTGGCCTGGCCGTCGATGTTGGAATACTGCAGGCAGGCGCCCAGCCGGGCCATGACCTGCGTGGACGCGATCGACAAGCCGTCGACGTCGAACAATTCCTGCGCCGGATATCCGCCAGCCAGCGAAATGGTGCCCGGACGCATGGCGTAGGGCATGAGCGATCGGATGGGCGAGGCGGGAGGGTTCAGGAACGGCGTGGCAAAGACGTATTCGGGCGCTGCACTGGACATGGCGGAATGGCTGAGTAGGAGGGGGATCGTGTCGCCCGAATGGGCGGCGCCGGACGGCATAGAACTTTGAAATATAAACAAATCTCCGCAAATTCTAAGCCTGCCCCTCTGACAGGGTCAACGCCAGCCTTGCCCGGTTATTAGTCCGCGCGCCGACAAGCGCCAAAACACGTCCTACACTATGGGACATCCCGTTTTCCCAGAGAGCTGCATGACCGCCGACGACACCATGGCCGGGCGCCTCGCCCGGATCCAGCAACGCATCCGAGAGGCCTGCGAACGGGCGGGCCGTCCTCCTGGCAGCGTGACCCTGCTGCCCGTCAGCAAAACCTTTGGCGAGGACGCCATCCGCGAAGCGATGGCGCTGGGCCTGACCCGCTTTGGCGAGAACAAGACCCAGGAGATCCGCCAGAAGGCCGAGGCGCTGGCAGGTTTGGGGCTGCAATGGGTGCTGATCGGGCACCTGCAGACCAACAAGGCCAAGGACGCCGCGCGCGATGCGTCGGAAGTCCAATCCCTGGACCGCGTGGAACTGGCCGACGCCCTGCACCGCCGCCTGCAGAATGCGGGCCGCACGCTGGACGTGCTGGTGCAGGTCAAGACCTCGTCCGAACCCAGCAAGTACGGGATGGCGCTCGAAGAGGTCGGCCCGTTCCTGCGCCGCATCGCCGCCGACTATCCCACGCTGCGCGTGCAGGGGCTGATGACATTGGCGGTCAACTCCCCCAATGCCGATGAAGTCCGTGCCTGCTTTCGCGCGCTGCGCGAGCTGCGCGATGGGCTGGCAAAAGAGAACATTCCCGGCGTTTCGCTGGACCGTCTGTCGATGGGCATGAGCGGCGACTTCGAACTGGCCATCGAGGAGGGCTCGACCGAGGTCCGCATCGGCTCGGCCATCTTCGGCGCGCGAAGTTATCCGGATCCGCAATAAGACGGAGATGCGGGAGTTTGAGGGGGCCCAATGCACGGGCCCCTTTTTGCGCAGGCGCAAGGCATAATAGCCACGCAAAAAATATGCGGCGTAAGTTGACGTCGATCAACGACGCAAGCGCCGCGCTCACGATATCCCGCACGAGGAGACACTTCATGCACAAGCACGCAAAGCGCCTGCTGGCGCTTGCCGCCCTGTCGCTGGCCGCCACCGCGGCATCCGCCCAATCCTGGCCCACGCAACCGGTCCGCTGGATCGTTCCCTACCCCGCCGGCGGCGGTACCGACGTGGTGGCCCGCACCGTGGCCAGCAGCCTGGAAAAGACGCTGGGCCAGACCATCGTTGTCGAGAACCGTCCGGGCGCCGGCACCATCATCGGCGCCACGGCCATCGCCCAGGCCGAACCCAACGGCTACCTGGTGGGCACGGCGGACTCCGGCACGCTGGCCTTCAATTCGTCGCTCTACGCCAAGCTGTCCTACGACCCCGCCAAGTTCACCTACATCGGCGGCATCGCCAAGTTCCCGCTGCTGCTGGCCGTAAACGTCAATTCGCCGTACAAGACGGTCGAAGACGTACTCGCTGCCGCCAAGAAGGAACCGGGCAAGCTGACCTCTGCATCCGCCGGCGCGGGCTCGCCGCATCACCTGGCGCTGGAACTCTTCAAGCAACGCACGGGCGTCAACGTGCTGCACGTTCCGTACAAGGGCGCGGCGCCCGCCATCCAGGACCTGCTGGGCGGCCAGGTCGACATGATGTTCATCGATCTGGGATCGGGCCTGCCCAACGTCAAGGCCGGCAAGCTGCGCGTGCTGGCCGCCGCCACGCCCGAGCGCGTGACGGTGCTGCCGGACGTCCCGACGATGGCCGAACAGGGCGTGGCCAACTTCACGGCCTACGCCTGGCAAGGCCTGGTCGGCCCGGCCGGCCTGCCGGAAGCCGTCGTCAAGAAGCTGTCGACCGACCTGGACGCCACGCTCAAGTCGCCCGCGGTCTCGCAGAAGATGCTGGACATGGGCGTCATCCCCATGCCGATGTCGGCGCAGGACTTCAAGACGTATGCCGATCAGGAGCGCAGCGCCTGGGCCGACGTCATCAAGAAGGCGAACATCAAGCTGGAGTGATCGCTCCGGCGCCATCCGGCAAGGCAAAAAGCCGCGGTCAGTCGACCGCGGCTTTTTCATGGGCCTGCTTGGAATGGTGTCAGACACCCGGCGCAGACAGTCCCCATTTGCCGTGGAGACTCGTCGGGCGCCCGACACCCGTGGGCCGGCGCCAAATGGCGTCCCGACGCCCGAATCACCCCGCCACGACAGGAATCTGCCGCGGCTGCGCCTCACGCACGCGCGGAATGCGCAGCGTCAGAAGGCCCTGCTTCAGGCTCGCGCTGATCTGCGCGCGGTCGAACTCCTGCCCCAGCCGGAACGCCCGGCGAAAGAGCGGCGCGCGCATTTCACCCAGCACCAGCCGCAGGTCGCTCGGCGTCTCGACCGAGGCCTCGCCCTCGATCTGCAGCACGTCGGCCTCGACGTTGATGCGCAGCCTTTCCTTGGACACGCCCGGCAGGTCCGCAAGCAGCGTAATGCCTTCCTTGTCCTCGTAGATGTCCACGGCCGGCACGGTCACCCCGCGTCCGTCGCGCTTTTCGGAGACGGCCGCTTCGGCGGGCACGGTCAGGTCTTTGCGTTCATTCATGATCGTTACTCCTATGCGGTTGCGTTGGCGGGTCACTGCACGGTCACGGTGCGCGGCTTGGCCGATTCCTTACGCTTGATCGAAATGGCCAGGCAGCCGTCCGTGTAACGCGCCTGCACATTGTCCGGATCGGCGTCGGCAGGCAGCTCGATAACGCGCGTGTAACGGCCCTGCGTACGCTCGCGCGCGTAGTAGCGGGCGCCTTCGGGCAGGTCCTGCGGCTTGCGCTCGCCGCTGATGGTCAACAGGCTTTTTTCGATCGACACGTTCAAGCCATCCGGATCCACACCGGGAATGAACGCAACGACTTCGATCGAATCGCCGGACACCCCGACGTTGACGGGCGGAAAGTACCCCTGGGGCGTGGCGCGCAAGGCGGCAGGCACCCCAGCGCCGCGCAGCACGCGGCCCATGTGTTCCTGAATGGCGTCAAAGGCCGACGCGAAGCCGCTGTCGTTGAACGGAAAGTTGCTCATGAAGGTCTCCTCGGATCAAAAAAGGGACCGATGCAGACGCGCCACAATCGCCACCACCGCGACCGCACGTCTGATCGCTTCAGTGCCAAGTATGGGAGCGGTTTTTGGAGTTTCAAGGGGGGAAAAAAGGGCTGGTGCCACCGCCTTCATTGCCCGGTTTCCCGCATTGCGCGACGCAAAAAAAAACCGCGGCCATCGCTGGCCGCGGTTCTCGATTGCGCAGGGCGAGGATTACACCAGGACCCGTTCGATCCCGCCCGCGTTGGCGCGGCGCACGTAGTCTTCCATCCAGCCTTCGCCAAGAATGTGGCGCGCCATCTCGACCACGATGTAGTCGGCTTCCATGCCGGTGTCGCCTTCGTAGCGCGACAGGCCCTGCAGGCACGACGGGCACGAGGTGAGGACCTTCACGTCGCCCGTGAAGCCGTCGTTGCGGATCGCGGCATCGCCCTTCTGCAGCTCTTCCTGCTTGCGAAAGCGCACCTGCGTGGAGATATCGGGTCGGCTGACCGCCAGCGTGCCCGACTCGCCGCAGCAGCGGTCGCTCTTGATCGCGCCATCGCCCACCAGCGCGCGCACGGTCTTCATGGGTTCCTGCAGCTTCATCGGCGTGTGGCAGGGGTCGTGGTACATGTAGCGCACGCCCTTGGCACCTTCCAGCTTGATGCCCTTTTCCAGCAGGTATTCGTGGATGTCGATCAGCCGGCAGCCCGGGAAGATCTTTTCGAATTCATAGCCGGCAAGCTGGTCGTAACAGGTGCCGCAGCTGACCACCACGGTCTTGATGTCCAGGTAGTTCAGCGTGTTGGCGACGCGGTGGAACAGCACCCGGTTGTCGGTGATGATCTGCTCGGCCTTGTCGGTCATGCCGTTGCCGCGCTGGGGATAGCCGCAGCACAGGTAGCCGGGCGGCAGCACGGTCTGCACGCCGGCGTGCCACAGCATCGCCTGCGTGGCCAGGCCCACCTGCGAGAACAGGCGCTCGGAACCGCAGCCCGGGAAGTAGAACACCGCTTCCGTGTCGGCCGTGGTGGCCTTGGGGTCGCGGATGATCGGCACGTAGTTCGCGTCTTCGATGTCGAGCAATTTGCGCGCGGCCTGCTTGGGCAGCCCGCCCGGCATCTTCTTGTTCACGAAGTGCACCACCTGCTCGCGCAGCGGCGGCTTGCCTACCGTGGCGGGCGGCTTGGCCGTCTGCTTCTTGACCAGGCCCGAGAACAGGTCGTGCGCGGCGCGCTGCACCTTGTAGCCCACGCCCACCATCGCCTTGCGGGTGGCGTTGATGGTGGCCGGATCCTTGGCGTTCAGGAAGAACATGGCGCTGGCCGTGCCCGGGTTGAACGACTTGCGGCCCATGCGGCGCAGCACGGCGCGCATGTTCATCGACACGTCGCCGAAGTCGATGTCGACCGGACAGGGGTTGTAGCACTTGTGGCAGACGGTGCAGTGGTCGGCAACGTCTTCGAACTCTTCCCAGTGCTTCAGGCTGACGCCGCGGCGGGTCTGCTCTTCGTACAGGAAGGCTTCGACCAGCAGCGACGTGGCCAGAATCTTGTTGCGGGGCGAGTACAGCAGGTTCGCGCGCGGCACGTGCGTGGCGCACACCGGTTTGCACTTGCCGCAGCGCAGGCAGTCCTTGATCGATTCCGAGATGGCGCCGATGTCGCTCTGCTGCATGATCAGCGACTCGTGGCCCATCAGGTTGAAGCTGGGCGTCCAGGCATGGCGCAGGTCCGCGCCGGGCATGAGCTTGCCGGCGTTGAAGTGGCCATTCGGGTCGACGCGGCGCTTGTAGTCCTGGAACGGGGCCAGCTCGGCTTCGGTCAGGAACTCGTACTTGGTCAGGCCGATGCCGTGTTCGCCGGAGATCACGCCGTCCAGGTCGCGGGCGATCTGCATGATGCGCTCGACGGCCGCGTGGGCCTCGCGCAGCATTTCGTAGTCGTCCGAGTTGACCGGGATGTTGGTGTGCACGTTGCCGTCGCCGGCGTGCATGTGCAGCGCGACGAACACGCGGCTCTTGAGCACCCGGGCGTGAATGGCGACGAGTTCGTCGACGATCTTCTTGTAGGCCGCGCCCGAGAACGCGCGCTGCAGGCCCGCCAGCACCTCGGTCTTCCAGGAGACCCGGATGGTGCGGTCCTGCACCACGTCAAAGACGCGTGCGCCGGGCTGGGCGGCCAGGCGTTGGGTCAACGTGGCGCGCAGTTCGCCAAGGCCCAGTCCGTCCAGTTGCGGCAGCGCCTCGCCCAGCGGCAGGTCCAGGTTGTCCAGCAGCCATTGCCAGCGCTGGCGCGTGGCGGCGATCAGTTCGATGGCCTGGCGCGTGCGCTCGGCCAGCGCTTCGGCGCGGGTGGTTTCGATGTCGGCATCGTCGATCTTGCCCACCGGCAGCGGCGTGCACAGATAGGCGTCAAGTTCCCCCAGCAGCTTGAGCTTGTTGCTCGTGGAGAGCTCGATGTTGATGCGTTCGATGTGGTCCGTGTATTCGCCCATGCGGGGCAGCGGGATCACGACGTCTTCGTTGATCTTGAAGGCGTTGGTGTGACGGGCGATCGCGGCGGTGCGCGAACGGTCCAGCCAGAATTTCTTGCGCGCCTCGGGGCTGACGGCCACAAAGCCTTCGCCGTGGCGCGTGTTGGCCAGGCGCACGACCTCGCTGGCGGCTGCGGCCACCGCGTCGTCGTCATCGCCGACGATGTCGCCGATCAGGACCATCTTGGGCAGCACGCCGCGCTTGCTCTTGGTGGCGTAGCCCACCGCGCGCAGATAGCGTTCGTCCAGGTGCTCCAGGCCGGCCAGGATGGCGCCGCGCGCCTTGCCTTCGCCGTCCAGGTAACCCTTGACCTCGACGATCGACGGGATGGCGTCGCGCGCCTGCCCGAAAAATTCCATGCAGACGGTGCGCGTGTGGCGCGGCATGCGGTGCAGCACCCAGCGCGCCGACGTGATCAGACCGTCGCAGCCTTCTTTCTGGATGCCGGGCAGACCTGCCAGGAACTTGTCGGTGACGTCCTTGCCCAGGCCTTCCTTGCGGAACACGCGGCCCTGGATTTCCAGCGTCTCGGTCTTGAGCAGGCGTTCGCCGGGCTTGCCCTTGCCGTCGAACCACTTGAGTTCGAAGCGGGCCACTTCCACGTCATGGATCTTGCCCATGTTGTGGTCCAGGCGCGTCACTTCCAGCCAGTTGCCGTCCGGATCGACCATGCGCCACCAGGCCAGGTTGTCCAGCGCGGTGCCCCACAGCACGGCCTTCTTGCCGCCGGCGTTCATGGCGATGTTGCCGCCCACGCACGAGGCCTCGGCGGACGTCGGGTCCACGGCGAACACAAAGCCGGCCGCCTCGGCCGCTTCGGACACGCGCTTGGTGACCACGCCGGCGCCGGCATGGATGACCGCGACGGGCTCGGTGAGGCCGGGCAGGATACAGGACTCGACCTTGCCCAGCTTGTCGAATTTCTCGGTGTTGATGACCGCCGACTTCCAGGTCAGCGGAATGGCGCCGCCGGTGTACCCGGTTCCGCCGCCGCGCGGCACGATGGTCAGGCCCAGTTCGATACAGGCGGTGACCAGCGCGGCGATCTCGTCCTCGGTGTCGGGCGTGAGCACGACAAAGGGGTATTCCACGCGCCAGTCGGTCGCATCGGTAACGTGCGACACGCGCGACAGGCCGTCGAACTTGATGTTGTCGCGCGCCGTGATGCGGCCCAGCACCTTCTGGGCCTGCTTGCGCATCATGGCAGTCTGGTCGAACTCGCCTTCGAAGGCGGCAATGGCCGAACGCGCCCGGGCCAGCAGCCCGACCACCTTCTCGTCGCGATGCGGATCGTGGCCGGCTTCGGCGGGCGCGCCCGGTTCGCGGCGCTTGTCGATTTCGCCAAGGCGGTGATGCAAGGCCTCGATGAGCTGCTTGCGGCGCTTGGGATTGTCGAGCAGGTCATCCTGCAGGTAAGGGTTGCGGCGCACGACCCAGATATCGCCCAACACTTCGTAGAGCATCCGGGCGGAACGGCCCGTGCGGCGCTCGCCGCGCAGATCGCTCAACAGGCTCCAGGCATCTTCGCCCAGCAACCGGCCCACGATTTCGCGGTCGGAAAACGACGTGTAGTTGTAGGGGATTTCGCGCAATCGCGCGGGTGCGGCGGGCGGCATCGCCCCGTTCAAGATGTGGCTGGCGAGTGGGGCGTTCATGGCGGCAAGAGGGGGCCCTTAAAAAAGTATTTTATGCCATTGTCCCGACCTGGCCCCGAATAACCCGGGCAAGCCGTGCAAAAGCGCATCGGGGACGACGTGTTTCGTCCCCGTTTAAGTGTGGCGTCAGCGCTAGATTTTGCCCGGGAAGAACCAGAGCAGGCCGGCAGTCATGAACAGATAGCGCATGAATTTGCCGATGGCCATGTAGAAGACGCAGGGCCAGAAGGACAGGCGCAACCAGCCCGCGACGGCGCACAGGGGGTCACCCACCGCGGGCAACCAGGACAAGAGCAGCGCCGGCGGCCCCATCCGATGCAGCCAATCGTGGGCACGCTCGTTCCAGCGTCCGCGCATCCGGCCGCCTTCGGTGGCCTTGGGATGCGGATGGGGATGCTTTTCCTTCCAGCGCTCGACCGCTTTCTCGGCGCCAAGCCCCATCGCGTAGCTGATGGCCCCGCCCACGGTGTTGCCGGCCGTCGCCACCAGGACGGCGGGCCAGAACATGTCCGGCGATAGCTTGATATAGCCGAACACCGCCGGCTCGGAGCCCAGCGGCAGCAGGGTCGCGGACACGAGCGAGACGGTGAAGATGGCCGGCAGGCCCACGGAGGGCAGCGCCAGCACCCCCAAGAGCCAATGAACTGCGGATAAGAGACTTTCTTCCATGGTTGCGGCAGTGTAGCCGCGGGAAACCGGGAAGGCGACAGGCATTCCCTGCAATAATCCTGGCCAGTCCCCACTCTTGCCCTGTCGCGCGGTCCATGTCCACTGATTATCTGAAACGCATCCTGACTTCCAAGGTTTACGACGTTGCGGTCGAATCCCCGCTCGAGGCAGCGCCCCTGCTGTCGCAGCGGATGTCGAACACGATGTTGCTCAAGCGCGAGGATACCCAGGCGGTGTTCAGCTTCAAGCTGCGCGGCGCCTACAACAAGATGGCGAACCTGAGTCCGGCGGCCCGCAACCGCGGCGTCATCGCCGCCTCGGCCGGCAACCACGCGCAGGGCGTCGCGCTGGCGGCCAGCCGCCTGGGCTGCCGCGCCGTGATCGTCATGCCCACGACCAGCCCGCAGGTCAAGATCGATGCCGTGCGCCGCCTGGGCGGCGAGGTCGTGCTGGCCGGCGAAAGCTTTTCGGATGCCTACGCGCACGCGCAGGTGCTGGAAAAGAAAGAGAAGCTGACCTTCGTCCATCCCTTCGACGATCCCGACGTGATCGCCGGCCAGGGCACCGTCGGCATGGAAATCCTGCGCCAGCACCCCGGCCACATCGATGCGATCTTCGTGGCCATCGGCGGCGGCGGCCTCATTGCCGGGGTCGCGGCGTACATCAAGCAGCTGCGTCCCGAAATCAAGATCATCGGCGTGCAGACCGAGGACTCCGACGCCATGCTGCGCAGCGTGCGCGCGGGCCGGCGCGTCCAGCTGAACGACGTCGGCCTGTTCTCGGACGGCACGGCGGTCAAGATGGTGGGCGCCGAGACCTTCAAGCTGGCGCGCAAGTACGTGGACGATTACGTGGTGGTCAACACCGATGCGATCTGCGCGGCCATCAAGGACGTCTTTCAGGACACGCGCAGCGTGCTGGAGCCGGCCGGCGCGATGGCGGTGGCAGGCGCCAAGCAGTACGCGGCCGAGCACAACCTGAAGAACAAGACGCTCGTCGCCATTGCATGCGGCGCGAACATGAACTTCGACCGGCTGCGCTTCGTGGCCGAACGCGCCGAGGTCGGCGAAATGCGCGAGGCCGTCTTCGCGGTCACCATGCCCGAGCAGCGCGGGAGTTTCCGCCGCTTCTGCGAACTGGTGGGCGAACGCAGCGTCACCGAATTCAACTACCGCATCTCGGACGCGGATCGCGCCCACGTGTTCGTCGGCATCCAGGTCTCGTCCGCCGCGGAACCCGACAAGATCGCCGCGAACTTCCGCCGGCACGGATTCGACACGCTGGATCTGACTCACGACGAAATGGCCAAGACCCACCTGCGCCACATGGTGGGCGGCCGCTCGGCGCTGGCGCGAAACGAATTGCTGTACCGGTTTGAATTTCCCGAGCGTCCGGGCGCGCTGATGCGCTTTCTGAATGCGATGAATCCCGACTGGAACATCAGCCTGTTCCATTACCGCAACCAGGGCGCGGACTACGGCCGCATCCTGATCGGCATCCAGGTGCCGCCCGCGGACAAGAAGCTGTTCCGCAACTTCGTGGCGGAATTGGGTTATCCCCACTGGAACGAGACCGACAACCCGGCCTACAAGCTCTTCCTGTAGTTCCGGCGCTGCAATGCGAGAGGGCCTCCTTGCGGAGGCCCTTCCCTTCTGGGCGCAAGTCACGCCCGGCCGAACCCAATGTAGGGGGGGTTCGCTGTCACTCGGCGGTCCACGGAGAATGGCCCGCGCATTCAGCAAGGTCCGGCCGGACGCGCTGTTGCTTAGAAACGGTGACGCAGACCGACGGCAACCGCCGTATCGGTGGCATCGTGCTGGAACGCGTAGTTGTCGCCATAAGAGGCGTACGCGTACAGGTTCGTGCGCTTGGTGAACTCGTAGGTATAGCCAAGGCTGTACACGTTGAACGTTGCGTCGTCACCCGTCAGCTTGTCATTGCTGGCGGTGGCGCGCTGCCACGAGCCGAACACGGCGTGGCGGCCCAGCGGCACGGTGGCGCCGACCATGTACGAGTTGGCGCGAAAGCCGTCGGCCAGCTTGAACGAACCCAGCTTGTTCATGCCGTCGGGCGTGGTGCCCATGTTCTGGCCGATGAACCAGCCGTCGCGGGTCTGGCCAAAGGCGGCGGCCAGCTTCACGACTTCAAAGTCGTACGAACCGCCGACGATGTATTCCTGAATGCGCGCCGCATCCTTGCCGCCGACGCGGTCGTTGGACGGGTTGAAGCGATCGTAGGCGGCGGCCAGGTTCAGCGGGCCGTTGACGTACTGCACGCCGGCGGTGATCACGCGGTTGTTGTTGCCCGTCGCAAAGCCCTTCTGCGTCGAGTCGGTAACGGTGTCGTCCGCACTGAACGCATAACCCAGGCCGACCTTCAGGCCGCCCAGGCTGGGGGTCTGATACAGGACCATGTTGTCCAGGCGCATCGTGTTGGCGCTGCCGAACGTGGTGCCCATGTTGGCGTTGTTGTAGCTGATCGAGAACGGGTCGATCGAGCCGAAGTACTTCGAGGCCAGGTTGGTCTGACGGCCGAATTCCAGACGGCCCCACGAATCGCTGTCCAGGCCGACGGTGGCCTGACGGCCGAACAGGCGGTTGCTCTGCAGCGAGTTGCCGTTCAGGGGACCGAAGCCGCCTTCCAGCGTGAACACCGCGCGCAGGCCGTCGCCCAGGTCTTCCGTGCCGCGCAGACCGAAGCGCGAACCGCTGCTCACGCCCTGCACCGCACCGATGCGGCTCTGCGAGTCGCCCTTGAACTTCACTTTTTCGTAGCCAAGGCCAGCGTCGATCAAACCGTACAGCGTCACGGAATCGGCGGCCTGCGCGGCGCCGGCAAAGCCGGTCAGCAACGCGACGGCCAAAAACGTCTTCTTCATTTGAAACCCCAAAATGGCGAGATGAAAGGCGCACTGCTTGGCGCCGCAAGACCGCGGAACCTCGCATGCCGCTGCGTCCAATCGCGCGGCTGATGCACTGGAGGTAGTGTCCGGCTTGTAGCAGTTCGTAGTAACCCGGATTTCGACGAACTACTTTCCATGGTTGGGATAATGACGCGCCCCTGAAGGCGCGCGGCGTCACTTGGCGCCTGCTAACACCTTGATCTCAAATATGAATCATTGCTCGCATCGCGCTTTCACATCACCGGATCGGCCATGCGGCGCGCGTCCTGGCGGGAAACAGATGTAGCGGGAGCGGAACAGTTTTTGCAGCGTAAATGCCACACGGATTCAGCCGCCGCACAAAACGCAGGACGCAAAAAAAGCAGGACGCAAAAAAACCCCTCGGCGTCACAAGGGGTTCTTTCGGTGACCTTCCGGGCGGCTGGATAGCCGGTTTTGAATCAGCGGCCCTTGGGCGGGTAATCCAGTTCGCCGAACGTGTATTCGCCGCGCGCCTTGGCATCGGCCAGTTCCTGGCGAACTTCCGCACGGGTCTTGCCGGCGGTCTGCGAGACGGCCTTGGGCGGATAGTCGAGTTCAGCGCTCGTCACCTGGCCTGCGGCCTTGGCGCTTTGCAGTTCCTGCTGAACCTGATCGCGCGACAGGCTGGTGGTCTGGGGGGCAGCGGGCGGATAGTCCAGTTCGCCGAACGTGACGGTGCCTGCGGCCTTGGCGGCTTGTAGTTCCTGCTGGACTTGTTCACGCGTCTTGCCATCGGCGTGAGCGGCGGACATGCCAACCAGAGTAGCGGTAACCATGAGTGCGGTTGCTAGGGCTTTCATTGCGATGACTCCATCCTAAACGTTGCACATCGTCTTGCGCCAGGCTGGCGGGCTCGATATGACAATTTGATTGCTGGGACGAAGTATCTGGCGATTGGCGCTTAGTAAAAACCCTTAATTTGGGGAACATATTTGCACGGATGGGACAATTGCTTGCCGGATCCGCGTCATGGCTCTATGTGGAACGGGCCCGCAATGGTTGCGCAGGATGATGCCAAACCTCGAATTTGTTCAGTTTCCCGCAAGGTGGGTATCGCAATATGAAGCCCCCACGCGATGGAATTGTTGTTCAAAGTGGAGAAATAGACATTTCTACTGGCGGGACAATAATTCCATTTATCATACGAATCTGCCAGAAATGGAAACTTGAGTCTCGAGGACATTCATGGACATTCAGCTTAACGACATCGCGCTATTCGTCGAGGTCGCCAAGCGCAAGAACTTCAGCCACGCCGCCGAAGCCTTGAATATCCCGACCTCCACGCTCTCGCGCCGGGTCAGCGAACTGGAACGCAGCGTGGGCATGCGGCTGCTCAACCGCAGCACCCGCAAGATCGATCTGACCGAAGCCGGCGCCATCTACTTCGAACGTTGCCGCCATATCGTCGAAGAGGCGCGCATCGCGCACGACCAACTGCTGGACATGGCCGTGCAGCCCAAGGGCCGTCTGCGGATCTCGCTGCCGACCAGCCTGGCGCAATTGTTCCTGCCCGCCGTGATCCGCGAATTTCGCGAACAGCATCCGGATATCGAATGCGACTTCGATCTGAGCATGCGCCCGATCGATCCCATCAGTAATCCCTTCGACCTGATCCTGCGTTTCGGGCAGCAGCCCGATTCCAGCCTCATCTCGCGCAAGATCGTGCTGATGGCGCACCAGCTCTATGCGTCGCCCGAGTATCTGGCCCGCCACGGCGAACCGCGGGTACCGGCGGACCTGACCCACCACGAATGCCTGCGCCCCACCATGCGCGAGGAATCGTCCTTCTGGATGCTCCATTCGGGCGACAAGGTCGAGCGCGTGCAGGTGTCTGGCCGCCTGTCGGCCAATAACGTGGGGATGCTGGGACGATTGGCCGGTCAGGGGTTGGGCATCACCCCGCTGCTGGTGTTCGACGCGATGGAGCGCGCCATCAAGCAAACGGGGTTGGTGCGCGTGCTGCCGGAGTGGAGCCTGACGCCCCTGCCCTTGTTTGCGCTGCTGCCCTCGCGCATGCTGCCGGCCAAGACCAAGGCTTTTCTGGATTTCATCCAGCCCCGCTTGTCTGACGCCTGAGGAAGGTGCGCAGGGCGGCCTCCTGCGAAGGAGGCGGCTGATGCCGTACCGCTACGGCGTCGTGTCTGCGCCGTACTGACAGACCGTGTAGAGCGGCGTGCCGGTGGCAGCCACCTTGGCGGACCCGCCCAGATCCGGCAAATCAATGATCGCGGCGGCTTCCACCACGTTGGCGCCCAGGCGCTGCAGCAGCTTGATGGCCGCGAGCATGGTGCCGCCCGTGGCGATCAGATCGTCCACCAGCAGGACACGCTGGCCCGTACGGACCGAATCCGTGTGCATCTCGACGGCCGCGTTGCCGTATTCGAGCGAGTATTCCTCTGCCACCGTGCGGTAAGGCAGCTTGCCCTTCTTGCGCACGGGCACGAAGCCCAGATTCAGTTCATAGGCCAGCACGCTGCCCACGATGAAGCCGCGCGCGTCCACACCCGCCACCAGATCCAGGCGCTGGCGCATGTAGCGATAGACGAAGAGATCGATCAGGACGCGGAACGCACGCGGATCCTGCAGCACCGGCGTGATATCGCGGAACGTGACACCGGGTTGGGGCCAGTCCGGAACGCTGCGGATGGTGCGCCGGATGAACTCGGCGTTGTCGGTCTGCATGGATACGGCCCTGAGTGAATTGAAGCAAGGCGAACTATAACCGCGCCGCCGCGCTTAAGCCAGGATTGCCGCATGCGATGACATGTCATGCAGCCGACCGTTGCGCAACACATGGCAACGGTGCACCGCGCCCTCGGGCAGGGCCGCGTGCGTGGCCAGCACCACGGTGCGTCCGCGCACCGCGTGTTCCAGGTCCGCAAAGAATGCCGCTTCTGCCGCGCCATCCAATCCCGCGGTCGGCTCGTCCAGCACGATGACCGCGGCGGGCGCCAGCAACGCCCGGGCCAGGCACAGGCGCCGCGCTTGCCCGGCCGACAGCTGCGAGCCGGTTTCGCCAGCCCAGGTGTCCAGGCCATCGGGCAGGCCGCGCACGAAATCACCGAGTCTTGCTGCATCCAGCGCCTGCCAAAGCGCGCCATCGTCGGCGTCGGGATTGCCGATCAACAGGTTCGTGCGCAGCGTGCCCAGAAACAGGGGCGAATCCTGCGAAAGCAGGACGATCCGCCGGTGCCAGTCGGCCTGCGCACATTCGCGCGCATCGCACCCGCCGAAGCGGACCTGCCCTGCCTGCGGATCCTCAAGCCTTAGGATCAGATGCAGCAGCGTGGACTTCCCCGCGCCGCTTGGGCCCAGGATGGCCACGCGTTCGCCCGGTTCGATTCGCAGGTTGATGTCTTTCAGTACCCGCACGCCATCGCCGGCGGCGCGGGCCGGATAGGCGAAGCCGACACCATCCAGTTCCAGCGCGCCGCTGTGGGGCAAGGGGCGCGGCCCCGCCGGATCCTGCATGTCGGGTTCGCATTGCGTGACCTCGCGGATGCGCGCGGCGGCCGACATTGCCGATCCCATCCGGGATGCGCCCCGCATGATCGGACCGGCGACCTCGAAAATGCCGATGACGGCCAGCAGCAAGCCCGCCAGGACGGGGGCTTCGATCCGCCCCGCCTCATGCGCGGCAAGCCCGAACCACAACAGCGCCATCACCGCCACGCCCGCGGCCACCTGCAGGAACCATTGCCCGCGCACCGCCACCCGCGCCTGGCTGCGGCGCGCCTGGGCGCTGGCTTCGCACAGACGCTCGAAATGCGCCAGCGTCTCGGCCTGGGCATGCAGGGCCACCATGTCGGCGTGGCCGTCAACCGCATCCAGCGTGGCGGCGCGCAACCCCGCCGCGCTTTCCTGCGCGGCTGCGCCCGGCTTGCGCGCCGCGCGCAGCAGCCACAGGGGCACGATCACGCACGCCGTCAGCAGCGCCAGTGCAAAGACCAGCGCCGCCGCGGGAACCCATTGCCCCAGCACGGCGGTCAGCACCGCGCCGGCAACGATGGCGGTGGCCAGCGGCGCCAGCACAAACAGAAAGACCGTATCCAACGCATCGACGTCGTTCGTCATGCGGGCGACCAGATCGCCGCTGCGATAACGCGCAAGCTGACGCGGCGTCAGCCGGATCAGCGCCGAAAACACCAAGGCGCGCAGATCCGCCAACAAGCGCAGCGTGGCGGCATGACCGACCACCCGGTCGGCATAGCGCGACACGATCCGCAGGAAGGACAGTCCCCGCACCAGCGCGGACGGCGCAAACAGGTTGAAGACGCTGCCGGCGCCGGCCAGGAACGCGCCCGTCAGGAACCAGCCCGACACGCCCAGCAGTCCCACGCCGGCGGCCACGGTCGCCAGCGCACAGAACAATGCGAGCAAAAGCCCGCCTTTGCGGCGTGCGTATAGCGGCAGGAGCAACAACAGATTCTTCATGCGTCTTCCACGGCGCCGGCGGCGATGCGCGCCACGCGCGGCAAGCGCGCGGCCACCGCGGGCGCGTGCGTCGCCAGCACCAAGGTGCGGCCAGCGGCAAATTGCAGAATCTCATCCAGCACCCGGGCCTGCGTCGCGTCGTCCAGGTGGGCGGTGGGTTCGTCCAGCAGGATAAGCCCCGGATCGCGCAGGAACAGGCGGGCCAGCGCCACGCGCTGCGCCTGCCCGCCGGACAAGCCGTGGCCGCGGCTGCCCAGCACGGTATCCAATCCTTGCGGCAGGTCCTGCGCGAATTCCAGCACGCAAGCGCGACGCGCGGCATCCTCGACCTGCGCATCCGTGGCGCCGGGCCGGCCCAGCCGGATGTTGTCGGCGATCGATCCGGCCAGCAATTGCGGCCGCTGGCCGATCAGCGCCACACGCTGGCGCAAGGCGGTCTCGTCCCATTGCGCCAGCGGCAGGCCATCGATGCGAATATCACCGTCGGCGGGCCGCAGGCGCGCGATGGCTTCGATCAGGGTGGACTTGCCGATGCCGCTGGGTCCCATCAGCGCCATATGCTCGCCCGGCGCGAGCGTAAGCGCCACATCGGCCAGCACCGCGTGGCCGCGTCCCGGCGCCTCGACCCGCAAGCCATCGATGGCAACCGCGGCGCCCTTGCCGGCATGCGCGGGCTTGCCGCCCAAAGCGGGCGCTGCTTCGGCCTCGGCTTGCGGCAGGCCATCGAACAGGACGGCGATTTGCGTGACGGCGGCCAGCGCCGTCGCGCGGTCGTGATAATGCGCGGCAAACTGGCGCAGCGGCGCGTAGACCTCGGGCGCCATCAACAGGCAGAACAGCCCGGCCTGCAGCGTCAGCGGCGACCAGCGCATGTCCAGAAATCCCAGGTAAGTCAGGCCGATGTATACCGCAATGCCCGCCACGCCCAACGCGGCAAAAAATTCCAGTACGGCCGAGGACAGAAACGCGATGCGCAGCACCGACATCGTCCGCTGGCGCAGCGCATCGCTGGCCGCCACGACGGACTGGGCCTCGGCTTGCGCGCGCCCATACAGCTTCAGCGTGGACAGCCCACGCAGCCGGTCCGCGAAAAACCCCGACAGCCGGGCAAAGGCTCGCAGGTGGCGGCGGCTGGCGCCTTGCGCGCCCCACCCCACCAGCGCCATGAAGAGCGGAATCAGCGGCGCCGTGATCAGCAGCACCAAGCCCGCGATCACGTCGACGGGAAGAAGCACCACCGCGAATGCCACCGGCAGCATCGCGGCCGCGGCCATCGCGGGCAGATACTTCGCAAAGAATCCATCCAGCGCCTCGACCTGGTCGACCACCGCGCTCGCCAGTTCACCCGACGTTTTGCCGCGGCTCCAGTAAGGGCCTTTTTGCACCAGCCGCAGGAACAGCGACTGGCGAACGTGGCGCTTGATGCGCTCGGAGGCATCCGCGCCGGCGCGCTCGCCCGCCCAGGCGATGCACGCGCGCAGCAGCATCAGCCCCGCAATACCGGCGATGCCGCCCAGCAGTTCATGCCGCGGCACGCCGCCAACGATCGCCGAGTCCAGCACGCTGGCAAGAAGCCAGGCCTGCACGACGAGCAATGCGCCGCTGACCAGCGGCGCGGCGCCCGCCACGATCAGCGGATACCGCGCCGTCCTGGCCAGTCCCATCAGCCACCGCGACTGTTCGCGCGGCGGCTTCTGCAGGGACGCCGACGGGTCGTGCTCGAGGCTGCTTGCGCCGCCGCTCACTCGACGTCGCGGCTGGCGCGCGGGTCATGGGTCTGACCTTCGCGCAGCTCGAACCACATCGCATTGAGAATGGCGAATGCGCACGCCAGGCCAAGGCCGAGAATCCACGAGAAATACCACATGGACGAGGCTCCTTTATCAGTACGAGTTGGGCGTGTCGCCCACCGAATCATGGGTGACCTTGCCGCGCATGACGCGGTACACCCAGCCGGTGTAGACGGTCACGATCGGCAGGAAGATGGCCACGGCAATCACCATGATCCACAGCGTCAGGTGGCTGGACGAGCCGTCCCAGATGGTCAGGCCGGCCTTCGGATTGGTCGAGGACGGCATGATGAACGGAAAGAGCGAGAAGCCCACCGTGAGGATCACGCCGGCGATCGACGCCGAGGACGACAGGAATGCCAGCATGTTGGCGCGCACGGTCAAGAGCAGCGCCGCCAGCACCGCGCCGGCCACGCCCAGCGCGGGCGCGATCCACATCCACGGCCACTTCGCGTAATTGGCCATCCAGGCGCCTGTCTGCACCGACACGGTCTTGAGCATCGGATCGGACGGTGCGGACATATCGACCGCGCTGGTGATTGCATGGCCCGGCACGCCGCCCGCGACCCAGAAACCGCCGGCCACGAACAGCACTGCCGTCAGCACCGCGCACAGGCGGCCCCAGTTGCGAGCGCGCGCGGACACGGGATCATCCGTGCGCCACGCCAGCAGCACCGCGCCGTGCATGGCCAGCATCACCACGCTCAGCACGCCTGCAAGCAGGGCGAACGGCATGAACAGCTGGAAGAAGTGCCCTTCGTAGATCGGGCGCAGCGTCACGGCATCGAAGGTGAACGGCACGCCCAGCACGATGTTGCCCATCGCCACGCCGAACACCAGCGACGCCACCACGCCCGAGAAGCACAGCACGGCGTCCCAGCGATTGCGCCAGCGCGTGCCTTCCATCTTGCTGCGGTACTTGAAGCCCACCGGCCGCAGGATCAGCGCCAGCAGGACCAGCATCATCGCCAGGTAAAAGCCCGAGAACGAGGCGGCATAGAGCAAGGGCCACGCGGCAAAGATGGCGCCGCCCGCGGTGATGAGCCAGACCTGATTGCCTTCCCAGACCGGCCCCACCACGTTGATGACGATGCGGCGCTCGGCGTCGGTCTTGGCGACCACCGGCAACAGCGCCGCCACGCCCAGGTCAAAGCCGTCCATGACGGCAAAGCCGATGAGCAAGGCGCCCAGCAGCACCCACCACACCACGCGCAGCGTGCCGTAGTCAAAAGGAATTAGGGTATCCATTTGCGTTTCTCCCCTCAGGCGCGCACGGCGGCGTGGACGGGATCGGCGGCGGCATCACCCGGCGCCGGCCCGTCGGATTTCGGTCCGGCCTTGATGGCGTGCAGCATGACCTTCACGCCGATGATGAGCAGGATCGTGTACAGCACCAGGAAGATCGACAGGCTGATGACGAGGTCGGTCATGGTCAGGCCCGACGCCGCGTAGTACGTGGGCAGCACGCCTTCGATCACCCAGGGCTGGCGGCCGTACTCGGCGACGAACCAGCCGCTTTCGATGGCGACCCAGGGCAGCGGCAGGCTCCACAACGCCACCTTGAGCAGCGCCGGACGCTTGTCCAGGCGGCCGCGCGAGGCAAGCCAGAACGCCACGCCGAAGAACAGGATCAGGTACATGCCCACCGCGACCATGATGCGGAACGCCCAGAACAGCGGCGCCACGGTCGGCACGGTATCGATCGCGGCCTGCTTGATGTCCGCTTCGGTGACCTTGCTGATGTCGGGCTGATGGCGCTTGACGAGGAGCGCGTAGCCCAGGTCCGGCCAGGTCCTGTCGAACACCATGCGCGCATCCACATCCTTCGGGTTCGCGCGGATCTTCTGCAGGGCCTCGTAGGCCACGATGCCGTCGCGGATGCGATTCTCGGCGCGCAGGATCAGGTCGTTGATGCCCAGCAGCGGCGTGGTCAGCGAACGCGTGCCGATGATGCCCATGACATAGGGAATCTCGATCGCGAAATCGTTGCGGCGCTCGGCCTGGTTCGGGATGGCGATCAGGTTGAAGGACGCGGGCGCGGGCTCGGTGTGCCACATGGACTCCATGGCCGCGATCTTCATCTTCTGGTGTTCGGTGGTGAGATAGCCGCTTTCATCGCCCAGCACGACCACCGACAGTGCGCCGGCCAGGCCGAAGCTGGCAGCTACCGCCATCGAGCGCTTGGCCAGGTCGATATGACGGCCGCGCAGCAGATACCACGCGCTGATCGACATGACGAACATGGCGCCCGCCACGTAACCGGCACTGACGGTATGCACGAACTTGGCTTGCGCGACCGGGTTGAAGATGACCGCGGCGAAGTCGGTCATTTCCATGCGCATCGTGTCCGGATTGAAGACCGCGCCGACAGGGTTCTGCATCCAGCCGTTGGCGATCAGGATCCACAGGGCCGAGAAGTTCGTGCCGAAGGCCACCAGCCAGGTCACGGCCAGGTGGCTGACCTTGGACATGCGGTTCCAGCCGAAGAAGAACAGGCCGACGAAGGTGGCTTCCAGGAAGAACGCCATCAGCCCTTCAAGGGCCAGCGGCGCGCCGAAGACGTCGCCCACGTAGTGGCTGTAGTAGGACCAGTTCATGCCGAACTGGAACTCCATCACCACGCCCGTGGCCACGCCCAGCGCGAAGTTGATGCCGAACAGCGTGCCCCAGAACATCGTCATCTTCTTCCAGATGGCGCGTCCGGTCATGACGTACACGCTTTCCATGATGGCCAGGATGAACGACAGGCCAAGCGTGAGCGGGACAAAGATGAAATGGTAGAGCGCAGTCGCGGCGAACTGGAACCGCGAGAGATTCACGACATCGAGATCAATCATGAGGCTGCTCCCAAGGCGTCGACGCGCTGCGGCAACCGGCATGGTTCCCAGGCCGTCTACCGCGCCATGTTAGGGGCGTTGCATACAACTTCATAGAGGTTTCCTGAAAAATCGAGGCGTGACGGGTCAGCCCTTGCCCCGCAATTTGCCGGCGAAACCCAACACCTTCTGAACCTTGGAACCAAGTTTCATGAGGCTTTGCAGGGTTTCGGGCGGCAGCCGTTGAACCTCATCGAACCACCCCGTGGATAGTTCGATGAGCTCCAGCATTTCGGTCATTCGTTGTTGCGCGTAAGCCTCGTCGGGCCCGGACGGCGACTCCAGCAGCGTGTCGCGCAGGAGCGTGAGGGTGGGGTCGACTTCGCGCTTGCGCTTCTCTTCCATGAGGATGCGGAAGATTTCCCAGACGTCCTTGGGGGTCTCGAAGTAGTCGCGGCGGTCGCCCACCTGATGCATCAGCTTGACCAGGCGCCAGGACTGCAGCTCTTTCAGCCCGAGGCTGACGTTCGAGCGCGAAAAGCCCAGGGCCTCGGCGATATCGTCGGCGTTCAGCGGCTGCGGCGCGAGAAACAGCAGCGCGTAGATCTGGCCGACGGTGCGGTTCACGCCCCAACGGCTGCCCATTTCACCAAAGTGCAGGACAAATCGTTCGATCTGGGGGGAAAGCGCCATGAGGATCAGCCAGTAACACAGCGAAGGGCAGCACGACACATGCAGTTACTTCGATTTCAGAAATTTCTGAAATTATCGAACAAACGATGAGAAAGCGCAAACCACACTGCGCTCAGGGGCGAAGGCGCAACCGGGCGCCATTCAGGGCACGGGCAGGCCAAATTAGCCGCCGAACGTGACAGCCATACAACACAAATCGGGGAATGGCGCCCAGCAAAAACGCCACCGGCCGGTTGGCGGGTGGCGTTGATGGGGGGGGAAAAAGCGGGGTAACGGCGGGCGCTACCCGGTCCGGGACAGGCCCGCGCGGACGATCAACCGGCCTTGACGGTCACGGCGGCCGACACGCGCTTGGCCTTGGCGCGGGCGGCAGCAACGTCTTCCGCCACGGCCAGGCCCACGCCCATGCGGCGTTTCACGAAGGATTCGGGCTTGCCGAAGAGGCGGATGTCCGTGCCGGGCTCGGCCAGCGCCTCGGCCACGCCATGGAACGTCACCGCCCGGGCTTCCACACCGCCATAGATGACGCTGCTGGCGCCGGGCTGGCGCAGGCTGGGGTCGACCGGCAGCCCCAGCAGCGCGCGCGCGTGCAGTTCGAACTCGTTCTGCACCTGGGTAATCATGGTGACCATGCCGGTGTCGTGCGGACGCGGGCTGACCTCGGAGAACCAGACCTGGTCGCCCGCCACGAAGAGCTCGACGCCGAAAATGCCCAGTCCGCCCAGCTCGGACGTGACGGCCAGCGCGATGTCGCGCGCACGCTGGAGCGCCGCCGGAGACATGGGGTGCGGCTGCCAGCTTTCGACGTAGTCGCCGTCGACCTGCTTGTGGCCGATGGGTTCGCAGTAGCAGGTCTCGACCTGGCCGTCGGCCCCGCGGGCCCGTACGGTCAGAAGCGTGATTTCGTAGTCGAAGCGGATGAACCCCTCGACGATGGCGCGGCCGCCCCCGACCCGTCCGCCTTCCTGGGCGTAGCGCCACGCGGAGGCCACGTCGTCGGCGCTCTTGATGACCGACTGCCCCTTGCCCGACGAGGACATGACCGGCTTGATGACGCAGGGATAGCCGATGCCGCCGTCGATGGCCTGGCGCAGCTCGTCCTCGGTGTCGACAAAACGGTAGGGCGAGGTCGGCAGCCCCAACGTCTCGGCCGCCAGGCGGCGGATGCCTTCGCGATTCATGGTGAGCTGTGCCGCGCGGGCCGTGGGGGTGACCCGCGCCACGCCGGCCGCTTCCAGTTCCACCAGCAAGCTGGTGGCAATGGCCTCGATTTCGGGGACAATAACGTCCGGTTGCTCCGCTTCGATGACCTGCCGCAAGGCCTGCGGGTCGGTCATCGACACCACATGCGCCCGGTGCGCCACCTGATGGCCCGGGGCGTCGGCATACCGATCCACCGCGATGACTTCGACGCCCAGGCGCTGCAGGGCGATGATGACCTCTTTGCCCAGTTCACCGGAACCCAGCAGCATGACGCGGGTGGCCAAGGGGGACAGTGGCGTGCCAAGGACGGGACTGGAAATGCTGGACATGGAGCGGGCCTGGAAGGAAAGTTTGAAAGCCGTTGAAAGACTCGCCAGCATGCCATACGCCCCTGCGCGGGGCAAACTAGCGTACTGCGATTAAAATCCGCCCCATGAACGACCATCCCACCTCTTCGTCCGGCACCGCGCTGGCATCTGCGCGCAGAACGCTTCAGATTGAAAGCCAAGGGCTGCAAGACCTGTCCGCCCGGCTGGACGACAGCTTCACGCGTGTCGTTGACCTGCTGCTCGCCTGCCGCGGCCGGGTGGTCGTCAGCGGCATCGGAAAAACGGGACACATCGCCCGCAAGATCGCCGCGACGCTGGCCTCCACCGGCACGCCCGCCTTCTTCGTGCACGCAGCCGAGGCCGTCCACGGCGATCTGGGCATGATCACCCGCGACGACGTCCTCATCGCGATCTCCTATTCCGGCTCAGGCTCGGAATTGCTGACCATCCTGCCCGTCGTGCGCCGCATGGGCGCGGGGCTGGTTGCCATCACCGGCAACCCGCAATCCGAACTGGCCCGGCAGGCCGACATCCACCTGGATGCCAGCGTGGCCCAGGAAGCCTGCCCGATGAACCTGGCGCCCACCGCCAGCACGACCGCCGCCCTGGCGCTGGGCGACGCCCTGGCTGTCGCCTGCCTGGAGGCCCGCGGTTTCGGGCCGCAGGACTTCGCCCGCTCGCACCCGGGCGGCGCGCTGGGCCGCCGCCTGCTCACCCACGTGCGCGACGTCATGCGCCAGGGAGACGCCCTGCCCATCGTCATGGCGGGCACCCCGGTATCGCAGGCGCTGGAGGTCATGTCGGCCAAGGGCATGGGCATGACCGTCGTCACCGACGCGCAGCACCGCCCGCAGGGCATCTTCACCGACGGCGACCTGCGCCGTCTCATCGCGCGGCACGGCGACATCCGCAGCCTGACCGTCGAGGCGGGCATGACGCGCTCGCCCCGCAGCATCAATCCCGAGGCGCTGGCGGTCGAGGCCGCCCGGCAGATGGACGAACAACGGCTCAATCACATGCTGGTGTTGGACAATGACGGCGCGCTGGTCGGCGCATTGCACATGCACGATCTGATGGCCGCTAAAGTGGTATGACTATGAACCTTTCTGCTTCCGTGAATCACCCGGCCGAAGCGCTGGTGCTTGCCCGTATCCCTGCCATCGTGCGCGAACGCGCCGCGGCCGTGCGCCTGATGGTTTTCGACGTGGACGGCGTGCTGACCGACGGCAGCCTCTATTACGGCGAAGGCGGTGAACTGCAAAAGCGCTTCCACGCGCTGGACGGCCACGGGCTGCGGCTGCTGATGGAAGGCGGCCTGAAAGTGGCGCTGATCACCGGACGTTCCGGCCCCATCGTCGCCCGCCGCGCCGCGGAACTGGGCATCGCCGAAGTCATCCAGGGCGTGCGCGACAAGGGCAGCGCCTTGACCGAACTTGCGCAGCGCTGCGGTGTCCAACTGAATCAAACCGGCTACATGGGCGATGACATCATCGACCTGCCGGCCTTGCAGCGCGCCGGCTTTGCGGCCAGCGTGCCCAACGCTCCCGGCTACGTCAGCCAGGCGGCCCACTGGGTTTCCACCCTGCCCGGCGGAAGCGGGGCCGTACGCGAATGCTGCGACCTCCTCTTGGCCTCGCAAGGCCGCCTGGGCGCGTTCCTGGCTTCGCCGGGCCTGCTCGGCCCCGGAGCCATCCAGTGATCGCCCCGTTAACGAATACGCCCTCGCGGCGCACCCGATGAAAGAACGTTTTCCCTCACTGATCGCGCTGTTCCTGCTGCTGGTGCTGGTCACCAGCTCGTGGTGGGCGGCCGATTACGCGCAGCGCGCCATCCAGGTGGACCCGCCGCGCCGCGTCACCCACGAAATGGACGCATGGTCGCGCGAATTCGTGATGCTGCGCACCGATCCCACGGGCAAGCCCATCAATCGCCTGGAAGGCGACTACATGGAGCACTTTCCCGACGACGATTCGTATCACGTCACCGCGCCGCGCGCGGTGGGCCAGCGCGAGACCAATCCGATCACGGTCGCGGTTTCAAAGACGGCCGTGATGGAACAGGGCGGCAAGCGGATCGTCATGCAGGGGGATGCCCACGTGCTGCGCCAGCCCGATGCCGAAAACGACATGCTGGACGTGCGCAGCCAGCAACTCATCATCCTGCCCGATGACGACGTGGTCTTCACCGACCTGCCCGCCACGGTCCTGAAGGGCCGCTCGCGCATGCAGGGCACGGGCATGCACTACAACAACAAGACTCGCCAATTGCAGGTGTCGGCGTCGACCGACGTGGAAATTGCCGGTTCGGAAGGCAGGCAGCAGCGCCGCACCGAAATTCCTGCCAACAACTCTAACCAGAAAAAACCATGACCGACCTTCGGACCCTCTTCGCCCCGACGACCCGCCTGATGGGCGCCGTGCTGTTGACGGCTTGCGCGTTTGCGCCGGCCCATGCCGCGGACCCGAAGGCGGCAACGCCAGCAGAAGAGCCCAGCACGCTGATCCTGTCGGACACGCTGCACTACGACGACGTGAAGAAACAAAGCGTGTTCACCGGCAACGTCAACATGACCCGCGGCCTGATGACGCTGACGTCCGACACGCTGCAGATGAACGAGGACGCGCAGGGCAACCAATACGGCACGGCCACCGCCAACAAGGGCAAGGTCGTCACCATCCGCCAGGAACGCCCCGAAAACTTCGAACTCATCGAAGGCAAGGGCCTGCGCGCCGAATACGACGGCACGAACAGCACGTTCGACCTGATCGGCCAGGCCATCGTGACCCGCTACGTCTGTGGGAAACCGTTCGATACCATTCGCGGCGAACGGGTACGCTACAACGAGAAGTCCGGCACGTACGAAGCGCAAGGCGGCCCGAATTCCGCCGCGGCCGGCGGACGCGTGCGTTCCTTGGCCGAACCGCGCGCCAAGCTGGACGCCGCCGTCGCCGAATGCCGCAAGCAGCAGGCAGCCAAGAAAGGGCGCTGAAGCGCTTCCCATGCAACACCAATCGCAGCCACGATGAACCAACCTTCAGTGCCGACCCCCGTGACCTCCGCCCCTTCGGGCGTCAAGCAGGGCAGCCTGCGCGCAACCGGACTGCGCAAGACCTACAACGGCCGCACCGTGGTGCAGGATGTGTCCCTGTCCGTGGTCAGCGGCGAAGTCGTGGGCCTGCTGGGCCCCAACGGCGCCGGCAAGACCACCAGCTTCTATATGATCGTCGGCCTGGTGCCCGCGGATGCGGGCCGCATCGAAATCGACGGCGCCGTCATCACGGCAATGCCCATCCACAAGCGCGCGCGCATGGGCCTGTCGTACCTGCCGCAGGACGCTTCCGTGTTCCGCCGCCTGACGGTCGAACAGAACATCCGCGCCGTGCTGGAATTGCAGGTGGGTCCGGACGGCCGTCCGTTGACGACGCCCAAGATCAATGAACAGATGGAGTCGCTGCTCGAAGAACTGCAGATCGGCCACATCCGCAGCAATGCCGCAATTTCGCTGTCGGGCGGCGAACGCCGCCGCGTGGAAATCGCGCGCGCGCTGGCGACCAGCCCGCGCTTCATCCTGCTGGACGAACCGTTTGCCGGCGTGGACCCCATCGCGGTCATCGAGATCCAGCGCATCGTGCGCTTCCTGAAGGGCCGCGGCATCGGCGTGCTGATCACCGACCATAACGTGCGCGAAACCCTGGGCATCTGCGACCGCGCCTACATCATCAGCGAAGGCAAGGTGCTGACCGACGGCCACCCCGAGGAAATCGTGGGCGACCCCGCCGTTCGCCGCGTGTACCTGGGCGAACACTTCCGGATGTAACCCCATGCTGAAAGACACCGTAACGCCTGGGAAAGAAGGGCCATACGCCCTAGGGGCTCAGCCATAAAATTGCCATGAACTTGCGGTAGGTCAGCTTGTTTTATCGGCCCGAGTCTATACACTAGTACTAAACGAACCTGCTTATTGAAGGAGAACGCCTAACGACTTCACCGCGCCTTTTGCGCACCTTTTTCCTCTTTTAGAAGGAGAGCACACTATGAACCTGAGCATCTGCGGTCGTCACCTCGACGTCACCCCGGCCATCCGGGAATATGTCATGAACAAACTGGCGCGAGTGCTGCGGCATTTCGATCACGTCATCGATACCCAGGTCATGCTCTCAGTAGAGCCCCTGCGGCATAGAGCCGAAATCACCATGCGACTGAGCGGCAAGGACATTCATTGTGAAGCAACCGATGAAAACCTCTATGCAGCCATCGACCTTCTTGCTGACAAAGTCGACCGTCAGGTCATCAAGCACAAGGACAAGGTAAGAAGTCATTCAGCAGAGTCCGTGAAGCGGCAAGCGGCGACCCTGTCGCCACCCCAGCAGTAACGCGCTTCATGACCGCTCACCTGAGCGACTAGCCGTACAGGGATCCCAGGATCCTGCCCAAGTCCCGGTGTCCCGCTAGACCTTGTGTCCAGCCGGGGCATCGGCAAAGTCCCCTCCCCCCTCGTGTTTCATCCCGCTGGCGCCCGCCGGCAGATTGGCGTTTTACTTGGCTTTTGCCGGACGTGCGCCGCGCCGTGATGATCGCCACCCCCCAGAATGCCCACAACGCGCCGCGATCAGACTATGCTGTCGCTCTTGTGCCCCGATCGCTTCCGGTCGTCCGAAACGTCCGGGGCGGTTGATTGTTGCAGTGCGTCATATAACCCTATAATGCCCTGATGAATCATTTGTCGCGCATCCTCCCCGCCGGCAACGTCGTGCTCGATATGCTCGCCACGAGCAAGAAACGTGCGTTCGAACAGGCCGGTCTGCTTTTTGAAAACAACAACGGCTTGGCACGCGCACTCGTGTTCGACAGCCTTTTTGCCCGCGAGCGTCTGGGGTCAACCGCCCTCGGCCAGGGCGTGGCCGTGCCGCACGGCCGCGTGAAAGGTCTGGAACAAGCGCTGGCGGCATTCATCCGCCTTGCCCAGCCCATCACGTTCGACGCGCCCGACGGACAACCCGTGTCGATGCTGCTGTGCCTGCTGGTGCCTGAAACGGCTACGCAGCAGCACCTGGACATCCTGGCCGAACTCGCCCAGCTCATGTCCAACAAGGCATTGCGCGAGGCGCTGGCCACCGAGCCCGACCCGGCCATCGTGCACAGAATGCTCACGACCGGCCAACTCTGATCCCACGCGGAATCGCTGCCATGCTCACGGTGCAGGAACTCGTCGACGACAACGCCGACAAAATCCCTTTTAACTGGATCTCGGGCCAAGGCGCGGCGGACCGCGCGATTCCCGATGACGGCATGGCGGCCGCCGACCTGGTCGGCCACTTGAACCTGATCCACCCATCTCGCATCCAGGTGTTTGGCCAGGAAGAGCTGGCGTATTACACGCGCTTCGACCTGCGCCGCCGCATGCACCACATGGACGAGCTGCTGATCGGCGGCGTCCCTGCGATTCTGCTGGCCGATGGCCTGACGCCGCCGCAAGACCTCGTCGACCAATGCGACCAGCACCAGGTACCGCTGCTGTCCACGCCGGTCGCGGCCGCGCAACTGATCGACCTCTTGCGCATCTATCTGGGCAAGAAGCTGGCGCCCACCACCACGGTGCACGGCGTGTTCCTGGACGTGCTGGGACTAGGCGTGCTGATCACGGGCGAATCGGGTCTGGGCAAGAGCGAACTGGCGCTGGAACTGATCTCGCGCGGCCACGGCCTCGTGGCCGACGACGCAGTCGAGTTCTCGCGCACCGCGCCCAACATGATCGAAGGCCACTGTCCGCAATTGCTGCAGAACCTGCTGGAAGTCCGCGGCCTGGGCCTGCTCGACATCCGCACCATCTTTGGCGAAACCTCGGTGCGCCGCAAGATGCGGCTCAAGCTCATCGTTCACCTGGTGCGCGCCACCGCGCAGGACAAGTTCGAACGCCTGCCGCTGCAAGACATCACGCAGGACATGCTGGGTCTGCCCGTGCGTAAAGTGATGCTGCAGGTGGCCGCGGGCCGCAACCTGGCCGTGCTGGTCGAGGCGGCCGTGCGCAACACCATCCTGAAATTGCGCGGCATCGACACGCTGGGCGAATTCATGGAACGCCAGGCCATGGCGATCCTCCAAAGCAGCAAATGAGCCCGCGTCGTCGCCCTGCGGCATCTTGAGCCTCTACGAGACCCTGGCCGACGAGATCGCCACGTCGATCGCAAGCGGCGTGCTGCGCGCCGGCGACAAGCTGCCCTCCGTGCGCGACGCGTGTGCCGCGCGCGGTGTCAGCCCCTCGACGGTGTTCCAGGCCTACTACCTGCTTGAAGCACGCGGCCTCATCCGCGCGCAGCCGCGCTCGGGCTACTACGTCAACGCCCCCGCCGAATCGCTGCCGCCCGAACCCGGCGCCTCATGCCCCGACGGTGAATCGACCGAACTTGCGATCAGCGAACGGATCTTCGACATCCTGGGCTCGGTGCGCAATCGCGATGTCGCCCCGCTGGGCTCGGCCTTCCCCTCGCCGCTGCTCTTTCCGCTGCCGCGCCTGGCGCAGGCGATGGCCACGCATCTGAAGCGCCAGGACCCGCGCGACACCGTTGAAGACCTGGCGCCCGGCAATCCGCGCCTGCGCCGGCAGATCGCGCTGCGCTACCTGATCGGCGGCATCAACCTGCCCGCCACCGACATCGTCGTCACGAATGGCGCGCTCGAAGCCTTGAATCTCTGCCTGCAGGCGGTCACACAGCCGGGCGACACCGTCATGGTGGAAGCGCCGACGTTCTACGGCGCATTGCAGGCACTGGAACGCCTTGGGCTGAAAGCGCTGGAAGTGCCCACGCATCCGCGCACCGGCATCGACCTGGACGCGATGCAGGCGGCCATCCTGCGCCACGCGCCACGCGCCTGCTGGCTGATGACGCAATTCCAGAATCCGCTGGGCTGCCTGATGCCTGACGACAACAAGCGCCGGCTCGTCGAACTGCTTGCCCGGCACGACATTCCGCTGATCGAAGACGACGTCTATGGCGAGCTCTACTTCGGCGCGACGCGGCCCGTTCCCGCCAAGGCCTACGACACGCGCGGGCTGGTGCTGCACTGCTCGTCGTTTTCGAAATGCCTTGCGCCCGGCTATCGCATTGGCTGGGCCAGCGCCGGGCGCTACGCCCAGCAGGTGCAACGGCTGAAACTGTCATCAACGCTGTCGGCGTCTGGCCCCGCGCAGGGCGCGATTGCCGAATACCTGGAACAGGGGGGTTACGACCGCCATCTGCGCCGGCTGCGGCAGACCTTGCAGGCGCAGCAGGAGCGCATGGCCGACGCCATCGCGCAGGCTTTTCCTGCCGGCACGCGCGTGACCCGGCCGCAGGGCGGATTCTTCCTGTGGCTGGAACTGCCGGCCGCCGTGGAGGCGCTGTCGCTGCACCGCCAGGCGCTGGCGCGCGGCATCAGCGTGGCGCCCGGCCCGATCTTCTCTGCCAGCGGCCAATTTGGCAGCGCGCTACGCCTGAACTACGGGCACCCGTGGGACGCAAGCACCGAAGCGGCGATCCGCACGCTGGGCGACCTGGCGCACGAGGCCTGCCGCGCGGCCACCGCCGGGCGCTAGTTCAACGTCGACGACGCCCGTGCGCGCTTGACCTCCAGGCCGCTCACCGCGCCTGCTTCGTTCCCCCAACTGTTGCGGATGTAGGTCACCAGCATCGAGATGTCGTTGTCGTTGAGCACCTGGCCGAACGGCGGCATGCCGTGCGGACGCGGGTTTGCGGCCGTGGCCGGGGCGTAGCCGCCGTCGAGCACCATGCGGATGGCGTTCACGGGCGATGGCGCGGTCACCGTGGGATTGCCGGCCAGCGCGGGCCATGCCGTGCCGCTGCCTTTGCCGTCGGCCTGGTGGCATTGCGCGCATTGCTGGCGGTAGAGCTTGCCGCCCAGCTCCATGGCTGCGGGCGCGGGGACGGCGGCACGCGCATCGGTCGCGGGCGGCGTGGCGGGCAACGACTTCAAATACGTGCCGATGGCAAGGGCGTCGTCGTCGGTCAGATGCTGGGTGCTGCCCAGCACGACTTCGGCCATCGGCCCGCTGACGGTCGAATGCGCCGAAATGCCGGTCTTGAGCAGCGCGGCGATGTCCTGCGCGGACCAGCGCCCCATGCCGGTCTGCATGTCGTTCGTGAGCGGCGGCGCGTACCAATCCAGCACTGGAATCACGCCCCCCGCCAGCGCGTCGCGGGTGCGCGTGGCGCCCAGGCTGTTGCGCGGCGTATGGCAGGCCGCGCAATGCCCCAGCCCCTCGACCAGATACCGGCCGCGATTCCATTGGACCGACTGACCGGGATCGGGCGCTTGCACGCCAGGCTTGAAGTACAGCGCGCGCCACGCCGCCAGCAGCGCGCGTTGGTCGTACGGGAAATTCATGTCGGGCGGACGGTTCGCCTGCTTGACGGGCGACACGCTGCGCAGATAGGCAAAGAGCGCGTCGGCGTCGCTGCGGTTGACGCGCGTGTACTCGGTGTACGGGAACGCCGGATACAGCAAGGTGCCGTCCTTCGATTTCCCGTTGTGCAACGCCTGCCAGAAGTCGTCGGCCGTCCATGCGCCGATGCCGGTCTCCGGATCGGGCGTGATGTTCGGCCCGTAGACCGTGCCGAACGGCGTGGGAATGGGCGTGCCGCCTGCAAACGTCTTGCCGCCCTGGCTGGTGTGGCACGCCATGCAGTTGCCGGCCAGCGCCAGATAGCGGCCGCGTTCGATCAGCGTGGCGCCCTCGGCTGCCGCGGCAGTGGGCCCGGTACTGGCATCGTCACGCGTGCCCAGCCAATACAACCCGCCGACGGCCGCCACGGCCACCAGCAACAGGACACCCAGCACTCTTTTCGTCAGCGTCATTCGCGGCCCCGTTCAGCGTTGCGCCTGGCTGCCGCATTCCGCGGGCAGCCGGACCGAATTCGCGGCATCAGGCACGTAGGGCTCGACGACAGGCTGCGACGACAGCCAGGCCGCCAGTGCGCCGATGTCGGCAGGCGTGAGCTTGTGGGAGATGTCGGCCATGCAGTCCGGCGCGGCGGCGCGGCGCAGGCCGTTCTTCCAGCTGCCGATCTGCGCGCCGATGTAATCGCGGGGCAGCCCCAGCAGGCCGGGAATCGCGGGCAGCATGCCCGAGAGCGCCGCGCCGTGACAGGACGCACAGGCCGGCAGGCCGCGCGCCGCGTCGCCATCGCGGGCGAGCTTGCGGCCAGCCTCGAGCGTGGCCGCGGACACGTCCGCGCGCACGGGCGCCGGATACGGCACATGCTGGTCGGCAAAATACGCGGCCATTTCGCGCAGGTAGTCGTCGGGCAGTCCCGCCAGCAGGTGCGTCATGGGCCGGTACTGCCGCCGTCCGTCGCGAAAATTAAGCAGCTGGTGGTAGAGATAGTCTTGCGGCTTGCCGGCCAGCCGCGGGTAGTAGCCATCGGCCCCCGCCCTGCCCTGCGCGCCATGACAGGCCGTACAGGCCGCCACGCGCGCCGCCATGGTGTCGGGCTGCAAGACCGGCGGGTCGGGCTGCTGCGCCAGCGCGGGCGCGGACATAAACACAACAGCCGCCGCGGCCAAGGCCCTTGGGATCGTCCAAAACCGCAGCAGTGAAACACTACAAGAGGAAATGAGGGCTAACATCTAGGTCGAATTCCAAACCCCGAATCGAGACGGCGGGGCGCGTAAAGTGGAACTGCGATGGAACTGCGGAGTTTGCGGCCCCTAGCTTACGTCAGGGCAAACAGCAGGGAACAGAAGCAGTTCCTGAGTTTATGGCCATATCAGATGCTATCCCGCCGGCATCGTCCTGGAAAAGCGTGCCACAATCATGTCCATGTTGAAAGTCGTCCTCGTCACCGGCATTTCCGGCTCCGGCAAATCCGTCGCGCTGCGCATGCTCGAGGACGCAAGCTATACCTGCGTCGACAATCTTCCCGTTCGCTTCCTGACCGAGTTCATTGCCCAGGCGCGCGATGACGGCATGGAGCGCGTGGCGGTCGCCATCGACGTGCGCTCGCCGGGCGAGCTTGCCGAACTGCCCGATGTGGTCACCGCGTTGCGCGCCATGGGCACCAGCCTGCGGGTCGTATTCCTGGATGCCAACACGGCCACGCTGGTGCAGCGTTATTCCGAATCGCGCCGCCGCCATCCGCTGACCGACCGCCTACAGCGCGGCGGCACCGCGCCGTCGCTGACCGAGTGCATCGCCCTGGAAAGAGAACTGCTGGCGCCGCTGCGCGAGCAGGAACACGTCATCGACACCTCGGACCTGACGCCCGGCCAGCTTCGCGCCTGGATCCGCGACCTGATCAAGGCAGACCGCGCGCCGCTGGTGCTGACGTTCGAATCCTTCGCGTACAAGCGCGGCGTGCCCGGAGACGCGGACCTGGTGTTCGACGTGCGCTGCCTGCCCAATCCCCATTACGACCGCAATCTGCGCCCGCTGACGGGCCGCGACGAGCCCGTGGCCACGTGGCTCGCGGGATACGAGCAGGTGGGGCTGATGATCGACGACATCGCGGGCTTCCTGAAGCGCTGGCTGCCGCTGTACACGCAGGACACCCGCAACTACCTGACCGTGGCCATCGGCTGTACCGGCGGCCAGCACCGCTCGGTGTACGTGGTGGAACAGCTGGCGCTGCGCTTTGCCGATCACGACCCGCTCCTGGTGCGCCACCGCACGCAACTGCCCGACGAAACCGCATGACGCTTTCCCGCCCCCTACATCTCATTTCCGTGCTGCTGCTGGCGATCGCCGTGGCAGGCTGCTCGACCAGCGGCGGACGCAAGAAGGGTGGTTACTACAAGGACGACGGGCCGGATGCCAATCCGCCGTCGAACCTGGATCAGATTCCAGACGCCGTGCCCAAGCTGGAACCCTACGCCAGCGGCGCGAACCGGCCCTACGTCGTGTTCGGCCAGCGCTACGTGCCGGACACGAGCGGACAGCCCTACAAAAAGCGCGGCATCGCGTCGTGGTACGGCAAGAAGTTCCATGGCAACTCCACGTCGATCGGCGAGACCTACGACATGTATGCCATGACGGCCGCGCACACGACGCTGCCGATTCCCAGCTATGCGCGGGTGACCAGCCTGGTCAACGGCAAGACGATCATCGTGCGGGTGAACGACCGCGGGCCCTTCCACAGCGACCGCATCATGGACCTGTCGTACGTGGCCGCCTACAAGCTGGGCATCATTGGCCCGGGTAGCGGCCAGGTGGTCGTGGAAGCGATCCAG
Source organism: Achromobacter mucicolens (assembly GCF_029866465.1). Taxonomy (NCBI): domain Bacteria; kingdom Pseudomonadati; phylum Pseudomonadota; class Betaproteobacteria; order Burkholderiales; family Alcaligenaceae; genus Achromobacter; species Achromobacter mucicolens. The sequence goes on from NZ_CP123364.1 coordinate 5,353,034, forward strand.
GCCGACGAGATCCGCCGGCTGGCCTCGCAAGGCGCGCCCGCGGCCCCCGCGCCGGAGCCGGAATCGGCCACAGGCTCGACGCCCGTGATGGCGCCCGTGGCCGCGACGCCCGTGGCGCTGACGCCTGAGCCCCTGGCGCCAGCCGCGCCCAGCCGCGCGCCGATGCGTCCGGCGGCCGGCGCGGCCAGCGGCAGCGTCTACCTGCAGGTGGGCGCGTTCAGCCAGCCCGCCAATGCGCAGTCGCTGGTCAGCCGCATCAACACGCAACTGGGCGCCGAAGGCGCGCCAGCGGCGACGGTGGAACAGACCAACAATCTTTACCGGGTGCGGATCGGTCCGTATCCCGACCGCCAGAGCGCGCTCAATGCCGTGCCGCTCGTGTCGGACCGCATCGGCATTCTGCCGACCATCGCGTCGCAATAACGCATCGCGGTAATTGGCCAGGCCGGCGGCCAAATCAGCGGCCTAGTCGGCGCCCAAATAAACGGCCGGGCGCCGGACTTGCCTACCAGGATAGCTCTGCCTGCCCGTCGCAGACCCGGCGGGCGCGCGCGCTGCGGCTGAGATAGCGATTGCCCTCGTGGGCCAGCAGCGCCTGCTTGCGGGGCAACCCGCCGCCAAAACCCGTCAGCGACGTGTCCGCGCCGATCACGCGGTGGCACGGAATGATGATGCTGATGGGGTTGCGGCCCACGGCACCGCCCACCGCCTGCGCGCCCTTGGGCCGGTCCACGGCGCGGGCCAGCTCGCCGTAGCTGGTGAGCACGCCGAATTCCAGCGCGCACAGCGCATGCCAGACCTGATGCTGAAACGTCGTTCCCACGGGGTCGAGCGTCACGTCGAACACGCGCCGCTCGCCGGCGAACCACTCGTCCAGTTCGCGCCGCGCCTGTTCCAGGAAGGGGTCGTTGCCGGACAGCGTCCAGCCTTCCGGCGACGGCAGCAGCGCCTGATCGGTGAACCAGGCGCCGCGCAATCCCTTGGGACTGGCGACCAGGCGCATCTCGCCCAGCGGCGTCGGCATGTCGCGATAGGTCAGCCGCTCGTTCGGGTCGGCCGGTTTGTTGGACACGAGCGTCGAATACGCCATGGATTATTCCTGCGTCTTCTTGCGCGCCAGGGCGCGGTTGTACAGGACGTCGCGAGGCTGGCCGGTCACCTTGGCGGCGACGCGCGCGGCATCGCGCACGGACAGCGATTCCAGCAAGGCGTCCAGCAGAACGTCGTGGGCCGGGTCCACATCCTCGTCCGCGGCCGCTTCGGGCTCGGCATGGACGATCAGCACGAATTCGCCCTGCTCGCGGTGCGGATCCGCGGCCAGCCAGGCGGACGCCTCGCTCAGCCGGAAAGTGCCGATCTCTTCGAAACGCTTGGTCAGCTCGCGCGCCACGGTCAGTTCGCGGTCGGGACCGCACACCTCGAGCAGGTCGGCAAAGGTGGCCGCCAGCCGGTGCGGCGACTCGAACATCACGACGGGCGCGGGCAATGCGCACCACTGGCGCAGCCAGCGCTGGCGGGCCACCGCCTTCGGTGGCGCAAAGCCCGCGAAGGCGTAGGCGGGGTTCTCGTCCGTGGTGACGCCACTGCCCATCAGCGCGGCGATCACGGCGCTGGGGCCGGGCACCGGCACCACGGCATAGCCGGCCGCGCGCACCGCCCGGACCACCCGCGCGCCGGGGTCGCTGACGGCGGGCGCGCCGGCGTCGGACACCAGCGCCACGCGCTGGCCTTGCGCCAGGCGCTCGCAGATGGCCTGCGCCGCGGCTGCCTCGTTGTGGCGGTGCGCCGCCATGAGCGGCGTGCCCACGCCCCAGGCATCGAGCAGCGTGCGGCTGGCGCGCGTATCTTCGGCAGCGATCACGTCAGCCCGCTGCAGGGCGTGCCAGGCACGCAGGCCCAGGTCGCCCAGATTGCCGATGGGCGTGGCCACGACATACAGCGTCGAGGCGGGCCAATGCTGGCCGGCCACGCGTTCCGACACGCGGGACCAGGCATCGCTGGCAACGGGAGGTGAGACGTTTTGATTCATTGCAGCCTGCGGACTCGGAAAACCATGTCAGTGTAGCCGCCTATGCCCGCTGCCTTTGGAATCCATGACGGACGACACCCTGCGCCTGGCCTGCGAACTTGCCCTGGCCGCCCGCCGCCGCGCCGCCAAACGCCGGCGGCGCACCGGACGCACGCCGGCCGACCGTCCGCCCCCGCGCCGCTCGCCCACGCAGCGGCGCGGCGATCATCATGAAGCGGCCGCGCTGCGCCTGCTGCTGGCGCACGGCCTGACGCTGCTGGCGTGCAACCTGGCCTGCCGCGCCGGTGAAATCGATCTGGCCATGCGCGACGGCAACACGCTCGTCTTCGTGGAGGTCCGGGCGCGCGCCAACCGCCGGTTCGGCGGGGCCGCCGCCAGCATCGGCCGGGAAAAGCAGGCGCGGCTGGCGCGGGCGGCGGCGCTGTGGCTGCCCGAACTGGCCCGCCGCCACTGGCAAGGCACGCCCCCGCCCGCCCGTTTCGACGCGGTGGTTTTCGACGACGGCGAGCCGGCCTGGCTGCGCGGCGCTTTCTGGCTGCCCTGATCCGGCTGGCGCAGTCCGGCGCCGGCCCTCGGCGATCGTTGCGCGAGGACAGAACCGCGGCCCGGCCCCGTGAGATAATCGCGCCCATGGATATGACCTCTCGTATGACGTCGCACTTTCGCGACGCCATGGCCGCTCACGAACAAAGCATGAACGTCCTGGCCGAACCGCTGGCCGTGGCCGTGGACGTGCTGTTCGGCGCCCTGGCGAACAACGGCAAGATTCTGGCTTGCGGCAATGGCGGCTCGGCCGCCGACGCGCAACATTTCATCGCCGAGCTGGTGGGCCGCTTCGAACGCGAACGCCTGCCGCTCGCGGGCATCGCGCTCAATACCGACACCTCCATCCTCACGGCGGTCGGCAACGACTACGGCTTTGACGAAGTCTTTGAACGGCAGGTCAACGCCTTCGGGCAGGCCGGCGACGTGCTCGTGGCCATTTCCACCAGCGGCAATTCGCCCAACGTGGTCCGCGCCATGGAAGCCGCCAGCGCACGCGAAATGCACGTCCTGGCCTTGACCGGCAAGGGCGGCGGCGTCATGGGGGAACTCATTACCCCGATGGACGTCCATCTATGTGTTCCCAGCGATCGCACCATGCGCATCCAGGAAGTCCATATTCTGCTGCTGCACGCGCTGTGCGACGGCATCGACGCTCTTCTGCTTGGAGACACCGAATGATTCTTGACGTCAGACCCGCAGTCCGCCCGCTGATGCTTGCCGCCGCGCTGTCCACCGCGGCGCTTTCGCTGACGGCCTGCGCGCCTTTGATCGTGGGCGGCGCCGCCGCCACCACGGCGGTGGTCGTCACCGACCGCCGCACGTCCGGCGTCCAGCTCGAAGACCAGAACATGGCGTTCAAGGCGCAGAACCTGATCTCCCAGAAGCTGGGCGATACCGCACGTGTCAATGCCATGGCCTACGGCGGCCACCTTCTGCTGACGGGCGACGTGCCCTCCGAAGAAGCCAAGAACCAGGCCACGACCATTGCCCAGGGCGTGGAAAACGTGAAGCAGGTCATCAACCAGCTCAATGTCGGCCCCATCGCCTCGTTTGGCCAGCGCTCCAACGACACCTGGCTGACCTCCAAGGTCAAGACCGCCCTGCTCAACACCAAGTACGTGCCCTCCGGCACCATCGCCGTCACGACCGACCGCGGCGTCGTCTACCTGATGGGCAAGGTCACCCAGGCCGAAGGCGACTACGCCGCCAACGCCACCGCCGACGTCGGTGGCGTGACCAAGGTGGTCAAGCTCTTTGAAACCATCAGCCGCGAAGAGGCGATCCGCCTGTCGGGAAGCGGCTCCAAACCCGCCACCACCGAAAGCAAGGCGCCCATCGAAAGCGGCACCGGTCCGGCCACCGACAACGCGGCGGGCACCGGCGGCACGAGCGGCGGCGTCGAAGCAATGCCCATCAAATGAAAAAAGCCATCGTAGCCCTCGCAGTCCTGGTCGCGGTCGGCATCGGCGCGTGGTTCGCCATGCGTCCGGCCCAGACCGCCCCCGACGTCACCTTCACCACCCTGGAAGGCAAGACGTTCTCGATGCAGGACCTGCGCGGCAAGGTCGTGCTGGTCAAATTCTGGGCGACCAGCTGCGTCACGTGCGTCAAGCAAATGCCCGACACCATCTCCGCCTACAACGAGTATGCGGACAAAGGGTATGAGGCCATTGCGGTCGCCATGAATTACGACCCGCCCAACTTCGTGCTGAACTTCGCCGAGACCCGCAAGCTGCCGTTCCCCGTTGCGCTGGACACCAAGGGCGACATCGCGCGCGCCTTCGGCGACATCCGCCTGACGCCCACGGCGTTCCTCATCGACAAAGAGGGACGCATCATCAAGCGCTATCTGGGCGAATACGACAAGGCCGAATTCCACGCCACGGTGGAAAAGGCCCTGGCCGCCGGCTGATCCGCCCAAGCAAGCAGCCCCCAAACAAAACGCCGCCCGCAAAATAACGGGCGGCGTTTTGTTTGGGGGCATGCCGATGGGAGGGAGCGGGCGGCTCACGCCCCCCTCCCGCGCCGTGCATCAGAAGGCGGGAACTACCGCGCCCTTGTACTTTTCCTGGATGAAGGTCTTGACCTCCGGCGAGTGCAGCGCGTCGACCAGCTTCTTGATGCCCGGGGCGTCCTTGTTGTCGCTGCGGGTCACCAGCACGTTGGCGTAGGGCGAATCGGCGCCTTCGATGAACAGGGCGTCCTTGGTCGGCACGAGGCCGGCTTCCAGCGCGTAGTTGGTGTTGATCAGCGCCAGATCCACGTCGTCCAGCGCACGCGGCAGCATGGCCGCTTCCAGTTCGCGGAACTTCAGCTTCTTGGGGTTCTCGACAACATCCGCGGCCGTGGCCAGGATGTTGGCCGGGTCCTTGAGCTTGATGACGCCCTGCTTTTGCAGCAGCACCAGTGCGCGGCCGCCATTGGACGGATCATTGGGGATGGCGACCGTGGCGCCGTCCTTCAGGTCCGACAGGCTCTTGATCTTCTTGGAGTAACCGCCGAAGGGCTCGACGTGGACCAGCGCCACCGGCACGAGGGTCGCCTTGCGGTCCTTGTTGAAGCTGTCCAGGTACGGCTTGTGCTGGAAGAAGTTGGCGTCCAGCTGCTTGTCCGCCAGTTGCAGGTTGGGCTGCACGTAGTCGCTGAACACCTTGATGTCGAGCTCCACGCCTTCCTTGGCCAGCTTGGGCTTGACCACTTCAAGGATCTCGGCGTGCGGAACCTGCGTGGCGCCGACGACCACCTTCTCGGCATGGGCCGCATTGGCGGCAACCAGAAGGACCGACGCCGCCAGGGCGGAACGGACGAAGTTCAAACGCATGTCTTGCCTCTTTTATGTATGAAAAACGGGGATAGATGTCCCCGCAGGTTCGGGCGAGCCCCCTTTTGCGGGGCCAGCCGTTGTGAAAACGCCCCCAATTTACCTGAATGCCGGTTATTTGTCGGGCATAAGGACATGGCTTTCCAGCATAAGAAACCTGAGGGGACTACAATCCGTCGTATGCTTGCGCTAGCCGCGTTCCAACCGCGTTCTTGTGCAGGCATTTTTTTAACGCCCGCTAACTTACCTGTTATTTATTTGCCGACTTAGCTGCCATGACCGACACCCCCGACCCTGCTGCCGTTTCGTCTCCCGCCGTCAAAGCCGCCGTGCTGTCCGAGGCTCTGCCGTATATCCGACGATTTCACGGCAAGACCATCGTGGTCAAGTACGGCGGCAACGCCATGACGGAAGAGCGATTGCAGCGCAGCTTCGCGCACGATGTCGTGCTGCTCAAGCTGGTGGGTCTGAACCCGGTGGTGGTCCACGGCGGTGGTCCGCAGATCGATGACGCCCTGCGCCGCATTGGCAAGCAAGGCACCTTCATCCAGGGCATGCGCGTCACCGACGCCGAGACCATGGAAGTCGTGGAATGGGTGCTGGGCGGCCAGGTCCAGCAGGACATCGTCATGATGATCAACGAGGTCGGCGGCAAGGCCGTGGGCCTGACCGGCAAGGACGGCGGCCTGATCCAGGCCCAGAAGAAACTGATGGCCAACAAGGACAACCCGTCCGAGCCCATCGACATCGGCTTCGTGGGCGACATCACCATGGTCGAACCGGCCGTCGTGAAGGCCCTGCAGGACGACCAGTTCATTCCCGTCATCTCGCCCATCGGCTATGGCGAAGACGGCACGGCGTACAACATCAATGCCGACGTGGTCGCCGGCAAGATGGCCGAAGTGCTGGGCGCCGAGAAGCTGCTGATGCTGACCAACACCCCCGGGGTGCTGGACAAGGGCGGCAAGCTGCTGCGCAGCCTGTCCGCCCAGACCATCGACGAGCTCTTTGCCGACGGCACGATCTCCGGCGGCATGCTGCCCAAGATCTCGTCCGCGCTGGACGCAGCCAAGAACGGCGTGAACTCGGTGCACATCGTCGACGGCCGCGTGCCGCACTGCCTGCTTCTTGAAATCCTGACCGACCAGGGCGTCGGCACGATGATCAGCTCGCACTGATGCAGCCCGATTTCGCAGCACTGCGCGCCGTGAGCCTCTCATGATGCAAGCACGTCGCCAGCTGCTGCGGCCCGCGGTCCGCATGCGCCGGTCGCGCGGGATCGCCACGGGCGCGCCCGAGCGCCTGTGGCTCTTCGACCTGGACAACACGCTTCACGACACCTCGCACGCCATCTTCTCCAAGATCGATCACGGCATGACGATGGCGGTGGCCGAGGCGCTCAACGTGGACGTGGATGCCGCCAACCTGGTGCGGTCGCAGTATTGGAAACGCTATGGCGCCACCATGATCGGCATGGTGCGGCACCACGGCGTCAATGCGCATGACTTCCTGCATCGCAGCCATGACTTCGACGTCGCGCCGCTGATGCGGTCGGAAAAGGCGCTCGCCGACAAGCTGCGCCGCCTGCCCGGCCGCAAGGTGCTGCTTACCAACGCGCCGCTGCACTATGCGCGCTCCGTCCTGTCGCACCTGGGCATCCTGCGCCAGTTCGACAGCCTGTGGGCCATCGAGCACATGCGGCTGCATGGCCAATACCGTCCCAAGCCTTCCGCGGCACTGCTGCGCTACGTGCTGGCGCGCGAAGGCGTTCCCGCCCACCGCGCCGTGCTCGTGGAGGACACGCTCGCCAACCTGCGGGGCGCCCGCGTGGCGGGCTTGAAGACGGTCCACGTCTACCACCCCGGCACGCCCTTCGGCCGCGGACGCTCGCACCGTCCGGCCTACGTCGACTTGCGGGTAAACTGCGTCAGTGATTTGCTGTTACGCCGACGCCCCCTGCGGGCCTGACGGCGCGTTCCACTCCCCCTCCACCCGTCATCCTGCGCGAAGCAGTCCCTTCCATGGCGAGCAAACCCGGCGAGCGCAAGACCCAGATTCTGCAGACTCTGGCCGAAATGCTGGAGCAGCCGCACGCGTCCCGCATCACCACGGCCGCGCTGGCCGCGCGCCTTGAGGTTTCCGAAGCCGCCCTCTACCGGCACTTCGCCAGCAAGGCGCAGATGTTCGAGGGGCTGATCGAATTCATCGAAACCAGCATCTTCACGCTGGTGAACCAGATCGCCACCGCCGAGCCCTACGGCGTGCCCCAGGCGCACAAGACCGTCGCCATGCTGCTGACCTTCTCGGAACGCAACAAGGGCATGACGCGAGTGCTGACCGGCGACGCGCTGGTCACCGAAGACAACCGGCTGCAGGAACGCATCAACCACATCAACGATCGCATCGAGGCGTCGCTAAAACAGTCGCTGCGCATCGCGATCACCGATGGCGGCCTGCCGCAGGAAGCCAATGTCGCCGCGCACGCCAGCCTGCTGACGCATCTGGTGCTGGGCCGCTGGCTGCGCTACGCGCAGAGCGGATGGCGCGTCACCCCCACGCTGCATCTGGACGAACAACTGCGCCTGGCCTTGGGCTGAACCGCCTGCATTAGCGTCATTTCACGGAACAATGCGCGCGGCCCTTGCGGGGTAAAACGCATTCATCGTGACCCGATTGGTTCGTGTAAATGCAACACTCACTTGCTTGCCCCACGCAGGGGGCGACGAGCATAATGCCCGGGACAAGTTTTCCACAAGCGCTGTTCTCCGCTTGCTTGATGTTCATCAATACGGGTTTTCCTCAATGCCGTCACGATCATCCTGTAGCGTCGACACACCGATTTGATTGACCCCGTGCTCGCGGGCGGTGTTTCGTCAGTTTGACCTCAACCGGAGAAGGATATGGCCGCGGAAACCGCAGTCCCCGCCTCGCAAGCCCCCAAAAAAGCCAAAATACCAATCGGGCTCATCGCCGGCATCCTCGTGATGATCGGCGTTTTAATGATGCCCCTGCCCGCGGACCTGCCCGTTGCAGGACACCGCATGCTGGCTATCCTGGCGTTTGCCGTGGTCGTCTGGATCACTGAAGCCGTCTCCTACGAAGCCAGCGCCATCATGATCACGACACTGATGGCCTTCCTGCTGGGCACCGCACCCACCATCAAGGATCCCAACGTGCTGTACGGCACGTCGGCCGCCATCAGCATGGCGCTCACCGGCTTCGCAAATTCGGCGCTGGCGCTGGTCACCGGCGCCTTGTTCATTGCCGCCGCCATGACCTTCACGGGGCTGGACCGCCGCATCGCGCTGGTCACGTTGTCCAAGGTGGGCACCAGCACGCGCCGCATCCTCATCGGATGTATCGCCGTGACGATCGTGCTGAGCCTGGTCGTGCCCAGCGCCACCGCGCGCAGCGCCGCCGTGGTTCCCATCATGATGGGCGTGATCGCGGCCTTCGGCGTGGACAAGCGCTCGAACATCGCCGCCGGCATCATGATCATCGTGGCCCAGGCCACCAGCATCTGGAACGTCGGCATCCAGACCGCCGCAGCGCAGAACCTGCTGACGGTCGGCTTCATGGAAAAGATGCTGGGCGAACGCGTGGCCTGGTCGGACTGGCTGATTGCCGGCGCCCCCTGGTCGCTCATCATGTCCGCCGTGCTGATCGTCATCGTGCTCAAGCTGCTGCCGCCTGAAAGCAACAGCATTGCCGGCGGCAAGGAAGCCGTCGAAAAGTCGCTGCTCGACCTCGGTCCCATGACCGGCGCGCAAAAGCGCCTGATGGCTGTGTCCATCATGCTGCTGCTGTTCTGGTCGACCGAAGGCAAGCTGCACAAATTCGACACCACCTCGACCACCTACTTCGGCCTCGTGCTGCTGATGTTGCCGCGCTTTGGCGTGATGACATGGAAAGACGTGCAATCGCGCATCCCATGGGGCACGGTGATCGTGTTCGGCGTCGGCATCAGCTTGGGCACGGCGCTTTTGACGACGCAGGCCGGCCAATGGCTGGGCAACCAGGTGGTGCATCACACCGGCCTGGACCACCTTGGCCCGCTCGCCATCTTCGCCATCCTGGCCGCCTTCCTGATCGTGATCCACCTGGGCTTTGCCAGCGCCACGGCACTGACCTCGGCCATGCTGCCCATCCTGATCTCGGTGCTGGCAACGCTGCCGGGCGACTTCAGCCGCCTGGGCATGACGATGCTGCTGGGCTTCGTGGTCAGCTACGGTTTCATCCTGCCCATCAACGCACCGCAGAACATGGTGTGCCTGGGTACCGAAACCTTCAACGCCAAGCAGTTCGCCAAGGTCGGGATCATTGTGACCATCGTCGGCTACCTGCTGATGCTGCTGATGGGCATGACGTACTGGCGCTGGCTGGGCTGGCTGTAAGGAATCTTCATGAAGATCACGATTGCCCAAGCCAACGAATACGGCCGCCGGGTGCTGATGGCACAGGGCGTGCCCGAGGACATCGCCCGCGACGTGGCCGAACACCTGGTGGAATCCGACCGTGTCGGCTACACCAGCCACGGCCTGTCCATCCTGACCAACTACCGCCGCGTGTTGTCCGAGGGCCTGGCCCAACCCGACGGCCGGCCAGAACTCCTCAACGACCGCGGCGCCATGCTGGCCTACGACGGCCACCACGGACTGGGCCAGTACGTGGGCAAGGTCGTCATCGAAAAGGCGATCGAGCGCACACAGGAACACGGCCAGTGCATCCTGACCCTGCGCCACAGCCATCACCTTGGCCGCATGGGCCATTTTGGCGAAATGGTGGCGGCCAAGGGCCTGATCCTGCTGGCCTTCACCAACGTGATCAACCGCTCGCCCACCGTCGCCCCGTTCGGCGGCGCTCAGGCGTGCCTGACCACGAACCCGCTGTGCTTTGCCGGTCCCCTGCCCGGCGGCCGTCCGCCGTTCATCGTGGACATGGCCACCAGCTCGATCGCGGTGAACAAGGCGCGCGTGCTGGCGGCGAAGGGCGAACAGGCGCCGCCGGGGTCGCTGATCGATGCCGACGGCAACCCAACGACGGACCCGGGCGCGCTCTTCACCGACCCGCCCGGCGCACTGCTGCCATTCGGCGGCCACAAGGGTTACGCGCTGGGACTGGTGGCCGAACTGCTCGCCGGCGTGCTGTCCGGCGGCGGCACCATCCAACCGGAACATCCGCGCATCGGCGTGGCGACGAACAACATGTTCGCGCTGCTGCTGGATCCGCAGGTGGACTTCAATACGGATTGGCGGTCGATGGAAGTCGGCGCCTTCATCGACTACCTGCATGCGTGCAAGCCGCAACCCGGCGTGGAAGCGGTGCAGTATCCGGGGGAGTACGAGGCTCGCAATCGGGCGGTCAATGCGGATTCGGTGGAGTTTGATAGCCGGATTTGGGACGGGTTGACGAAGTTGGCCGTGGAGCTTGGGGTGCCTGAAGCGTTGCCTTGAGGAAGGTTTTGAAACGGCGGCGTTGAAGCGGTCGGTGTTAGCGGTGGCCGTTTCAATGGCGAAACGTTGAGGCTGGCATTCAGGCGGGTTCTTTTGACGCCCGCCGCAGCGGGGGCTGGGGTGCGCGGGGCTACGATTGCGGTCCGGAGCCTTCGCTCCGGACTGCCCCTTCGTCAACCTTGTATGGTGTGGATGCGTCTTTCGAAGAAGAAAGGCGCTGGGGTAAGGGACGTTGTCAACCATCAGCCGGTTGCACCCGGACTGCCAGGACGAGAGCATCCCACCCCGCCTCACGCGTCGATAAGGAATCTAGCGGCCGAGACCGCCGATTGATCGCAAGGTAACGCCCGAGGCGTGGCTACCCCAGCGGACTTAACGTATCGCAGGGAGAGCTGTCATGCAAACTTCAGTCGTTTTTATTGGGGTCGATGTCGGCAAGTTTGAGCTTCAAGTAGCCGCGTCTGACGGAGAGATCGTGACGGGCGTCTTGCCTAACAATCGCTCCAGCATCGTGGGCTGGTTAAAGCGTCTGCCGGCCCCTAGTGTGATCGCCATGGAAGCCTCAGGAGGCTATCAAGAGCTCCTGGCTCGTACGGCGCATGAGCGTGGATTTGAGGTTTATGTCCTTAATCCGACCCACGTCCATCATTACGCCATCTCTTTGGGGAACCGCGGCAAGACAGATCGACTGGATGCCGCCGTCATCGCGCAATACATCGCGCAGCATCACAAAAAACTGCATCGTTACGAACCGATATCTCCAGAATTGCAGGAAGTCAGAGCACTTCAGGCGTTGAGATCGACGGTGGTCCGAGTGGGCACATCCTTGCGATTGTCGGCTCAGCGACATGGTTGCGTAAGCAGCCATCAGAAGAAGGCTCTCGCAAGTTTGACGGCGTGGTCAGATCAGCTCGAACGGGAAATGATTGCCAAGATTAAGGCCCAGAGTGACTGGGCCAAGACATACGGTCTGCTCACCGGCATATGCGGCATAGGACCGATAACCGGCGTTGCCCTGACGAGCTTGTTCAGCCGGATCGACTTTGCCAGCAGCGATGCGGCGGTCGCCTTCTGTGGCCTGGATCCGAGGCCGCACGAATCCGGAAGAAAAGTCGGTCGCCGCCGACTAAGCAAGCAGGGCGATAAGGCGGCGAGGACATTGCTCTACAACGCGGCTAGCTCAGCGGCGCGCACGGCACAATTCAAGGATTACTACGCCATGCTCAGGGCTCGAGGGCTGGCCTCGACTGCCGCCTTGGTCATAATTGCCCGCAAACTCTTGCGGATCGCATACGGGGTATGGCGAACAGGCCAACCCTTTGATCCAGAGAAATTGCGACCGTCAATTACTTGACCGAGACCATAGAATCTCGTACGCCTTCGGCTCCCTTCGGTTTCCCTCGGGCGCATCTACACGCCCCGCGCACCCCAGCCCCCGCTACGACGTGCTCCAGTCGCTTCAGCTTTACTGGCGGCGGGACGAGTTGGGTTCTTTAGGTTCTTGCCCACGGTGGGGGGAGAGAGAAAGATCTTGCGGTGCCCGCCCCCGGGCGGCCGCGCGGGCGGCCTTCGGGGGCTTACGCGGCGTCTTGCGTCGTGGTGATGACGCTTCGCGTGTGGCTGCGACGGCTCAAGGTGTCTGACACCCTGGTGAGATTTCCGTCATACCAAGTGCTTCTCCCTAGGGTGTCAGACACCGGCAGAAAGCCGACACTCATTGCGCTGTCCGAACCCAACTGCGAATCACGCCCGGCTCGCCATTAATCGTCACTTGAACCCCAGTGCCCGATGGGCGGCGCGCGTACGGGTCGGCAAGTTGTGGCTGGCGGTCGACGCGCGCCGCCCATCACCGCCCCTCCCCTTGTTCGTGATGCCATCAGCACACAAACCTCCGCCAGCGCGAAGCGCACAACGCCACGACGTCCCACCGGCCCGATGCCGATTGCCGCCGCCCGGGCGGCAGCAATTCGGCAGCCCCGCAGATCCCCTTCCCCGACCACAGGTCTTACAGCGCCACATACCAAAGACCCTCGCAGCACGGCGACGCGGTCACCGTGGGTGCGAGCGCCGTCGATGCGCCCGAGGGAATCTGAAGGGAGCCGAAGGCGGACGAAGATGACGAAGGGGGGGGCCGCCTAGGCAAGTCCGGAGCGAAGGCTCCGGACCGCAATCGTGGGCGATCGTGCCCACGGTGACCGCGGCGTCGGGCGACCTACGAAGAACTCCGTAGCGCAAAGACTATCGCCCTACGAAGAACAACCATCAACATCAAGTCTTCACAGACCGATGCCGACTAATACTCATCATGATCCCAAACGCAATCCCCATCGTGAACAACGCCGTCCCCCCGTAGCTCATGAAAGGCAACGGCACCCCCACCACGGGCAGGATCCCCGTCACCATGCCCACGTTCACGAAGACATAGATGAACAGCATCATCGTCAGCGCGCCGGCCAGCAGGCGGCCGAATTGCGATGAGGCCCGGGAGGCGATCGTCAAACCGCGCGCCATCATCAGGCCGTACAGCACCAGGATCGCGATGCCGCCGTACAGGCCGAATTCCTCGGCGTACACCGCGAAGATGAAGTCGGTCGTGCGTTCGGGGATGAAGTCCAGGTGCGTCTGCGTCCCCTTCATGTAGCCCTTGCCGTAGACGCCGCCTGAGCCCACCGCGATCATCGATTGGATCGTATGAAAGCCCTTGCCCAGCGGATCGGAGCTGGGATTGAGCAGCGTGCAGACCCGGTGCTTCTGGTAATCGTGCAGCACCACCCAGTCCACGTCCGGCTCGCAGAGCTGGTCTTCGTAGTAGACCAGCGTGCCGATGGCAATGATGCCAGCCAGCATGATCGGCACCAGCAGCTTGAACGAGAGGCCGGCGAAATAGATCACGAAAAAGCCCGCGCCGAACACGAGCAGCGCCGTGCCCAGGTCGGGCTGCAGCACGATCAGGCCGAAAGGCGCGGCCAGCATCGCGGCCGCGGCGAGGAAGTCGCGCACGCGGACTGCGCCTTCGTGGCGCTGGAAGTACCAGGCCAGCATCATCGGCACCGCGATCTTCATCATCTCGGACGGCTGGATGCGCGTCACGCCCAGGTTCAGCCAGCGGGTCGCGCCCTTGCTGGTCTCGCCGAAGAATTCGACGCCCAGCAGCAGCACCACCCCCACCACGTAGAACGGCAAGGCCAGCTTCATCAGCAGCTTCGGCGGAATCAGCGCCATCGTCCACATCGCGAAGAAGGCGATGATGAAATTGCGCGACTGTTCCGCAAAACGCCAGTCGGTGCCGCCGACGGCCGAGTGCATCACCGTCAGGCCCAGCGCCGCGAACATCGTCAGGATCGCGAGCAGCGGCCAGTCGAAGGCCGTGAAGACGCGCAGCAGGATCAGGCCAAGACGCTTCATTGTTGGCGCACCAGGTCGGAGGCGATGTCGTCGACGGTCGCCATGGTGTCTGCGCGCTCGGGACGAACGATCTTGTCCTGGCGGTCCTTGGCCAGCCAGTAGTCGAAGACCTTGCGCGCGACGGGGGCCGCCACGCTGGCGCCCCAACCGGCGTTCTCGACGATCAGCGCCACGGCGATGCGCGGGTGCTCAAGCGGCGCGAAGCCCATGAACAGCGCGTGGTCGCGCAGACGCTCGTCGATGGCGCTGGCGCGGTAGTGGCCGCCGCGCAGGCTGAACACCTGCGCGGTGCCGGTCTTGCCGGCGGCCTGGTAGGGCGTGTTGGCGAACGCGCGCCGCGCCGTGCCGGCCCGCACCACGTCGGCCATGGCATTTTTGATGACGTCCACATTGGCCTGCTTGAGCGGAATGCGATAGTCGGGCGGCGACTCGGTCGGCTTGGCCACACCCGAGCGCGGATCGCGCACCGCGTGCACCAGGTGCGGACGGCGGTACAGCCCGTTGTTGGCCAGCGTGGAGGTGCCCTGCGCCAGCTGAAGCAGCGTGAACGCGTTGTAGCCCTGGCCCACCGCGACGGAAATGGTCTCGCCCGCGTACCAGCGCTGGCGTTCCTTGTCCTTGTAGGCCGCGCGCTTCCAGTCGGTGGATGGCAGCACACCGCGCTTTTCGCCTTCCAGGTCGATGCCCGTGATCTGGCCAAACCCGAACTGCTTGGTGAAATCGTGCAGGGCGTTCACGCCGATTTCGGGGCCAAGCGAATAGAAATACGTGTCGGAGGACACGACGATGGCCTTGTGCATGTCCGTCATGCCATAGGCGGCGCCGCCGGCGTTGCGGAACTTCTGTCCGCCGAATTCGTAGTAGCCCGGGTCCGAGATACGGTCGGTCGCGCGGCGCTTGCCCAGTTCCAGCGCGGCCAGGCCCACGAAGGGCTTGTAGGTGGAGCCGATGGGATAGGTGCCGTACAGGGGACGGTTGATCAGGGGATGGTCCGGCGATTCGTTCAGCATGCGCCAATTGTCGACATCGATGCCGTCCACGAAGAGGTTCGGATCGAATGACGGCTGCGACACGAAAGCCAGCACTTCGCCCGTGTCCGGATCGATGGCGACGAGCGCGCCGCGCTGGCCTTCGAACGCCTCTTCGGCCACTTTCTGCAGTCCCATGTCGATGGACAGCATGATGTCCGAGCCAGGAACGGGATCGATGCGGCGCAGCGTGCGCATGGGCCGGCCGCCCGCCGTCACCTCGACTTCTTCTAGGCCGGTGCGGCCGTGCAGTTGCTCTTCCCAGGTCTTTTCGATGCCCTTCTTGCCGATGACCTCGGTGCCGCGATAGTTGCCCAGTTGCCCGGCGCGGTCCAGTTCCTCGATGTCGTTGTCGGCGATGCGGCCGATGTAGCCCACCACGTGCGCGGCCGACACGCCCTGCGGGTACTCGCGCACCCAGCGGGCGCGCAGTTCCACGCCCGGAAACTGGAACGCGTGCGCGGCAAACCACGCGGCCTCGGTCTCGTTCAGGTTGTTGCGAAGCTGCAGACTGGCGTAGCGGCTGGACTCGGCGGCGCGGCGCTTGAAGCGGCGCTGGTCGGACGGGCTGATGTAGACGACTTCGGTCAGGCGCTCGAAGAGTTCGTTCATGTTGCCCGCGTGGGCCGGCACGACTTCGAGGGTGTAGGTGCGGTAGTTGCGGGCCAGGACCTCGCCGTTACGGTCCAGGATCTCGCCGCGGCGCGGGGGAATCGGCACGACCGCGATGCGGTTGCGGTCGGCGCGTTCGGACAGGCCTTCGTAGCGGTCGACCTGCAGGTACCAGAACCGGCCCACCAGCACGCCAAAGCATACCAGCGCGAAGGCGCCGCCCACCCACGCGCGCAGGCGGAAGCGCTGCTTCTGCTGCTGGCCGGTTTTCTTGAATTCAAACATGACGCGACGCCGCCGTCAGGCGGATGAGGATTCGGCGTCGTCGACACCACGTTGCGGCAGGTGCAGCACCCAGCCCGCCAGCGGCCACAGGGCGGCGGTCAACAGCACGCTGATGCCCCAGTCCCAGCCCGGCCATTTGCCGGCCAGCCACGCGTGGATGATCTGGGTGACAAAGCGCGCAATGAAGAACACAGGCAGCATGTGCATCGCCTGGCTCCAGAGGTCGAAGCGCTGCAGCCGGCGGTGCAGGACCACCGCGCCGTAGGCGACGAGCGTGTACGACAGCGCATGCTCGCCCAAGAGGCCCGCGTCGTGCACGTCCATCAGCAGGCCGAAGAAGAAGGCCGTGAACAGGCCCACGCGGCGCGGCTCGTGCACGCACCAGAAGGCGATGATGAGCAGCAGCACGTCGGGCGCGCCCTGCCACAGGCGCCACGGCAGCAGCGACACCAGCCACGCGAGCAGCACGGTGCCCCACACGAAGAAGGCATGCGCGGGCCCCGACAGCCTGTCGGGCTGCACGTTGCTGGGCGTGCCAAGGCGGCGCGGAGACTGCCCTGCGGCTTGTTGGTTAGTCCGATCCACCGGAATCGACCTCCTGACGGTTGGACTCGGCGCGATCCACATCCACTTGCAGAACCAGGAAGTGGCGATAGCGTTCGGGGTGGGCCAGGGGTTCACACACGGCGCGCGCGAAACCGGATGCGGTATCGCGTTCGACCGAGGTCACCTTGGCCACGGGCAGGCCGGCGGGAAAGAGGCCGCCGACGCCGCTGGTGACAATAGTATCGCCTTCCTTGATGTCGGCATTGGCCGCCAGGTAGCGCACTTCCATCTTGCCAGGGGAATTGCCGCCAAATGCAATCAGACGCAGTCCGTTGCGCAGCAATTGCACCGGGATGGAGACCTGTTCGTCGGTGACCAGGGCCGCCTCGGCGGTCATCGGCGTCACGCGGACGATCTGGCCGACCACGCCGCCTTCGTCGATGACGGGCATGCCGGGGGCAAGACCGGCCTTGCTGCCCTTGTTGAAGACCAGACGCTGGGTGAACGCGTTGGTGGGTTCGTACATGACTTCGACCACCACCGCGGACTGCGCCACGGTGTCGGTCACACCAAGCAGGCGGCGCAACTGGGAGTTTTCGGCGGCGAGCTGGGCGGCGTGGGACGCGACCTGGGCAAGCTCGATGCGCTGGCGTTGCAGGGCCTCGTTTTCGCTGCGGATGAGATTGGCCGCGTTGACCCACTCATTGACTTGCTGGACGAGGTCGCGCGGCGCCATGACGGCGCGCTGGAAGGGATAAAGCGCCACGGCGATCGTCCGGCGCGCCGGCTCCAGCATGCGCCATTGTGAATCCATGACGATCAGGGCCAGGGCAAGGACGACCAGAACAACCAGCCGCACCTCTGCCGGTGGGCCGCGCCTGAATAGGGGGGGAGTCCCTTGTCGTTGCATGAATCTCAGCCCGGGCGCCCGCGTCCGAGGCCCCCGCAGCGGCCGGAGCCAGAAAAAAGCGGGGCTCCGGGCTGGCGGGCAATATTAGTCGTTGATGAAGATGGCGCCCAGTTTCTCAAGGTGTTCCAGCGCCTCGCCGCAACCGCGCACGACGCAGGTCAGGGGATCGTCGGCCACCACGACCGGCAGACCGGTTTCTTCTTGCAGCAAGCGGTCCAGGTCGCGCAGCAGCGCGCCGCCACCGGTCAGGGCGATGCCCTTGTCGGTGATGTCGGCGCCCAGCTCGGGCGGCGTCTGTTCGAGGGCGATCTTGACGGCGGACACGATCTGGTTGAGCGGATCGGTCAGCGATTCCAGGATCTCGTTGGACGAAACCGTGAAGCTGCGCGGCACGCCTTCGGCCAGGTTGCGGCCCTTGACTTCGATTTCGCGGACTTCGGAACCCGGGAACGCCGAGCCGATTTCCTTCTTGATCAGTTCGGCCGTGGGTTCGCCGATCAGCATGCCGTAGTTACGGCGGATGTAGTTGACGATGGCCTCGTCGAACTTGTCGCCGCCGACGCGCACGGAACCCTTGTAGACCATGCCGCCCAGCGAGATGACGGCCACTTCGGTGGTGCCGCCGCCGATGTCGACGACCATCGAGCCGCTGGCGTCGGACACGGCCAGGCCGGCGCCGATGGCAGCGGCCATGGGTTCTTCGATCAGGAATACATGGGAGGCGCCGGCGCCGAGGGCCGATTCGCGGATGGCGCGGCGTTCAACCTGGGTGGAACCGCAGGGAACGCAGACGATGATCCGCGGGCTGGGCGCCAGCATGTTGCGGGGGTGCACCATGCGGATGAACTGCTTGAGCATCTGCTCGGTGACCGTGAAGTCGGCGATCACGCCGTCCTTCATGGGCCGAATGGCCTCGATATTGCCTGGAACGCGGCCGAGCATCTGCTTGGCTTCGTGCCCGACGGCTTGAATGATCTTCTTGCCGTGGGGCCCGCCTTCATGACGGATTGCGACCACGGAAGGCTCATCGAGAACGATGCCCTTGCCGCGGACGTAAATCAGCGTATTGGCGGTACCGAGGTCAATCGCCATATCGCTGGAAAAATAACTGCGCAGGAATCCGAACATGGGAGCTCAGCTAAATTCTGGGGGGAATTGGGGTCAAGCCGCGGGGCGTTTGGCCCGTAAAACGACGGGTCCGCCTGTCATCACGGCGATTAAACCGTGAATCATAACTTATAATTTTCCCGGAAATAGCGCATAAATGCAGGCTATTCAAGCTTTGTAACGGGTTTGGCATGTGCATACTGCCCACTCCCGCCCCGCGGCCTTCGCTCACCGATTTTTGCAATTCCCCATGGCGCTCAACGACAAAGATGTGGCCCGCATTGCCCGGCTGGCCAGAATCGAACTGACCCCCGACCAGCGCACCGTCGCGCAGGCCGAACTCAACGGCATCCTCCACTTGATCGAGCGGCTCCAGTCCGTCGATACGCAAGGCGTGGAACCTTTGGCCCATCCGCTGTCCGCCCACGAAGACATCGTATTGCGCCTGCGTGAAGACGCCGTGACCGAAGCCGGTTCGCAAGCCCGCCGCGAGGAACTGCTGGCCAACGCGCCGGATGCCCAGGACGGCCTGTTCCTGGTTCCCAAGGTCCTGGAATAAGTCATGACGAAACCTGCCCTGCACACCCAGTTCGAGGGGATCGCCGCCCTGCGCACGGCCCTCGCCCAACGCGAAGTCAGTGCCGTCGACCTGGCGCAAAGCGCCTTGTCGGCCGCCGAAGCGGCCAGCGGCCTGAACAGCTTTTTACATATTGACGCCGAATTGACGCTGGCCCAGGCGCGCGCAGCCGACGCCGCGCTGGCGGCCGGTACCGCCGGGCCGCTGGCGGGCATCCCGATCGCCCACAAGGACGCCTTCGTCACACGCGGCTGGCGCACCACCGCGGGCAGCAAGATGCTCGAGGGTTACACCAGCCCGTTCGACGCTACCGTCGTGGAGCGCCTGCAAGCGGCCGGCGCGGTTTCGCTGGGCAAGCTGAACTGCGACGAATTCGCCATGGGCTCCGGCAACGAGAACTCCGCTTACGGCGCCGTGAAGAACCCGTGGGACCACGCTGCCGTGCCCGGCGGCTCGTCAGGCGGTTCGGCCGCCGCCGTGGCCGCGCGCCTGGTCGCTGCCGCCACCGGCACCGACACCGGCGGCTCGGTTCGCCAGCCCGCCGCCCTGTGCGGCGTGAGCGGCATCAAGCCCACCTATGGCACTGTGTCTCGCTATGGCATGGTGGCCTTCGGCTCCAGCCTGGACCAGGCCGGCCCGCTGGCCCCCAGCAGCCGCGACCTGCTCGAACTGCTGGACGTCATCAGCGGCTTTGACCCGCGCGACGCCACCAGCCTTGAAAAGTGCGACGGCGCCGTCAACGAGCCCGGCCGCGTGCGCCGCGACTTCGACGCCGCGCAAGGGCGTTTCGACGCCGCCGGCAGCCAGCCCCTGAAGGGCCTGCGCATCGGCGTGCCCGAGGAATATTTTGGCGCTGGCCTGGCGCCCGACGTGGCCGCTGCCGTGCAGGCCGCGCTTGAGCAGTTCGAGGCGCTGGGCGCCGTGCGCGTGCCGGTCTCGCTGCCGCGCACCGAGCTGGCCATTCCGGCGTACTACGTGATCGCCCCCGCCGAAGCGTCCAGCAACCTGGCGCGCTACGACGGCGTGCGCTACGGCCACCGCGCCAAGCAGTACGGCGACCTGAACGAGATGATCAGCCGCTCACGCGCCGAAGGTTTCGGCGACGAGGTCAAGCGCCGCATCCTGATCGGCACCTACGTGCTGTCCCACGGCTATTACGACGCCTACTACCTGCAGGCGCAGCGCCTGCGCCGCCTGATCGCGCAGGACTTCCAGCGCGCCTTTGCGGACCAGTGCGACGTCATCATGGGACCGGTCACGCCCACGGTCGCCAAGAACATCGGCGACAACCGCGACGACCCGACCGCCGACTGGCTGGCCGACGTCTACACGCTGGGCGTGAGCCTGGCGGGCCTGCCCGCCATGTCGATCCCCTGCGGTTTCGGAGGCGAAAAACAAAATCGCCCCATCGGCCTGCAGATCATCGGCAACTACTTCGACGAAGGCCGCCTCCTGGCCATCGCCGACCGCTACCAACACGTGACGGACTGGCATCAGCGTGCCCCTGTCCAGCAAGGCTGAGAACATGAACTGGGAAATCGTCATCGGCCTGGAAACGCACACGCAGCTTTCCACGGACTCCAAGATCTTTTCGGGCAGCAGCACGCAATTCGGCGCCGCGCCCAACACGCAGGCCAATGAAGTCGACCTGGCCCTGCCGGGCAGCCTGCCGGTCATGAACCGCGGCGCCGCCGAACGCGCCATCCGCTTCGGTCTGGCCGTGGGCGCCAAGATCGCGCCGCGCTCGGTCTTTGCGCGCAAGAACTACTTCTACCCTGACCTGCCCAAGGGCTACCAGATCAGTCAGTACGAGCTGCCCGTGGTGGTGGGCGGTTCGCTGTCGTTCTTCGTGGGCGAAGAAGAAAAGACCGTCAACCTGACGCGCGCCCACCTGGAGGAAGACGCCGGCAAGTCCCTGCACGACGACTTCAGCCTGGCCAATGGCAGCCCCGCCAGCGGCATCGACCTGAACCGCGCCGGCACCCCGCTGCTGGAAATCGTGACCGAACCCGAAATGCGCTCGGCCGCCGAAGCCGTGGCCTATGCGCGCGCGCTGCACAGCCTGGTCGTGTGGCTGGGCATCTGCGATGGCAACATGCAGGAAGGCTCGTTCCGCTGCGACGCCAACGTGTCGGTGCGCCCGGTGGGCCAGAAGGAATTCGGCACCCGCACCGAGATCAAGAACGTCAACTCGTTCCGCTTCCTGGAACGCGCCATCACCTATGAAGCGCGCCGCCAGATCGAGCTGATCGAGGACGGCGGCACCGTCGTCCAGGAAACGCGTCTGTACGACGCCGACCGCGACGAAACGCGCAGCATGCGCAGCAAGGAAGACGCGCACGACTATCGCTATTTCCCCGACCCCGACC
Organism: Achromobacter mucicolens; assembly: GCF_029866465.1. NCBI lineage: Bacteria > Pseudomonadati > Pseudomonadota > Betaproteobacteria > Burkholderiales > Alcaligenaceae > Achromobacter > Achromobacter mucicolens. Next base: position 5,374,722 of record NZ_CP123364.1, read on the forward strand.
TGCCCACGCTGGTGATCTCCAGCGACTGGGTGGACGAGGTCCGCGCCGCCATGCCCGAACTGCCGGCCGCCCAGCGCGCCCGCTTCGAATCGGAATACGGCCTGCCCGCCTACGACGCGGCCCAACTGACCGTCAGCCGCGACCTGGCCGCCTACTTTGAAGCCGTGGCGCACGCGCTGCCGGCCGGTCAGGCCAAGCTTGCGTCCAACTGGGTCATGGGCGAAGTCGCCGCGGTGCTTAACAAGGAAGAAAAGACCATCGCCGAATCGCCCGTCGCCGCTCCCGCGCTGGCGGCCCTGATCGGCCGCATCATCGACGGCACGATCTCCAACAAGATCGCCCGCGAGGTCTTTGGCGCCATGTGGGCCGGCGAGAACGGCGGCAACGCCGACGCCATCATCGAATCCCGCGGCTTAAAGCAGATCAGCGACACGGGCGCCATCGGCGCGATGATCGACGAGGTGCTGGCCGCCAACCCGGCCATCGTCGAGGAGTACCGCGCCGGCAAGCAGAAGGCGTTCAACTCCCTGGTCGGCCAGATCATGAAGGCCGCCCGCGGCAAGGCCAACCCGCAGCAGGTGAATGACTTGCTGAAGCAGAAGTTGGATAGTTGATGGGCAGCCGGTTCGCCAAACGGGGGACCGGCGCAATATCAGACTAAGTCAAAGGCCGCGGCATCTTGCCGCGGCCTTTTGCTTGGCCAAGAATGATCTGGTCGAATTCGCCGGAGACTTGGCCATGAAATACATCGAGGTCAGCAGCAACGACCTGCTGCACCGATTCACCGACTACCTGCAGGCCCTAAACCAGGGGCAGCACTTCATCATCGCGGTCGACGGCGTGCGCCGTGCCAGGCTGACGCCCGTCCTGCCCGAAACCTCGCTCGGCGCGCACGACGCCCTTGAGGCCATGAAGCGCCTGCAGACAGCGGCCCCCGTCTCTCACGAAACCATCCGCGAATGGATCGAAGAAGGGAGAGAATGAACACCTTCAATCTGGTACCCGATGCGTCGGTCGCGCTTGCATGGCTGCTCGATCGTGTGGATATTCACGAATCGCTCCTTGCCCGGCACCTGCTCGACGTCGCCCACGGCTCGCAAAACACGGTGCCTCACATCTGGCGCGTCGAGGTCGCCAATGGCGTTCTGCGTGCCGAGCGCAGCCGGCGTATCTCGCAGGATCAGGTCGCTGCATTCAACCAGCTTCTGGACAGCCTGCCCTTTCGCCCTGACCACGACGATGCCGCTCACCACATCGCGCGCACCTGCGAGATCGCCCGCACCCATGGTTTGACGGCTTACGACGCGAGCTATCTCGAGCTCTCCCTTCGGCACCGCGCCTGTCTGGCCACCTTCGACCGAAAGCTGGCGGACGCGGCGCGTGCCAGCGGCGTTACCGTGTTCGGCCAACCCCATGGGGTCGCCGAACCCGTCGCGAATTATGTTTGCCAATAAAACGGGCGGCCATTGGCCGCCCTACGTGTTGCTTCCGGCAGACCGGCCCGTTTACTTCACCCCGTACTTCGTCCGATACGCCAGCACGGCATCCCGGTTCTCGGCAAACGCCGCATCGTCTTGCAGCAAGGCCAGGATGTCAGTCAGCGAAGCAATCGCGATCACGGGGATGCCATAGGTCTTGGCCACGTCCTGCACGGCCGAGTGGGGCGACAAGGCGTCGTCCGGGCCGGCGCGCTCCATGCGGTCCATCGCGATCAGCACGGCGGCCGGCTCTGCGCCCGCGGCGCGGATGATTTCCACCGATTCGCGCACCGACGTGCCGGCAGTGATGACGTCGTCGATGATGACGACCTTGCCCTTGAGCGGCGCGCCGACCAGGGTGCCGCCTTCGCCATGGTCCTTGGCTTCCTTGCGGTTGTAGGCAAACGGCACGTCGCTGCGGCCCTGCATGTCAGGATGGCCGGCCAGCGCCACGGCGGTGGCGGTGGAAAGCGGGATGCCCTTGTACGCCGGGCCAAACAGCATGTCGAACTCGACGCCGGAATCCAGCAGGGCCTGCGCGTAGAACTGCGCCAGCTTGCCGACCGAGCGGCCATTGTTGAACAGGCCCGCGTTAAAGAAATAGGGGCTGATACGGCCCGACTTGACCTTGAAGCTGCCAAAGCGCAGAACGCCCTCGTTCAAGGCGAAGCGGACGAAATCCAGGGCGGTGACGGAGGACTGGGCGGCGGGCATGCAAGGGGTTCCGGTAGGTGGCAGACCCCGCATTTTATCCGCTGTCGGGGACTTTCCCGGACGGCGCCGCCGAGTCGGTTAAATTCCTGGCATTGTCCGCCCCCCTGCGGCCGCATTACAGGAGTTTCGCTTTGCTGCGCATCACGTCGATCAACCTCAATGGCATCCGGTCCGCCTTCAAGAAGGGCCTGCAACCGTGGATGGAAAAGCACGCCGCCGACGTGCTGTGCCTGCAGGAAATCAAGGTGTCCCACGAGGACCTGACCGACGACCTGCGGCATCCGCCCGGCTACACCGGCCATTTTCACCACGCCGTGAAAAAGGGCTACAGCGGCGTGGGCATCTACCTGCGAGATGCTGCCGAGCGCGTGAACAACGGCTTTGATTGTGAAGAGTTCGACAACGAAGGCCGCATCATCCGCGCCGACTGGAAGGATCTGTCGATCATCAGCGCTTACCTGCCTTCCGGCTCCAGCGGCGACGAACGCCAGCAGGCGAAGTACCGCTTCCTGGACCGGTTCGGGCCGTGGATCGATGCCCTGATGCATGAGCACAAGACGACCGGCCGCGAATTCGTCATCTGCGGCGACTGGAACATCGCGCACAAGGAAATCGACCTGAAGAACTGGAAGGGCAACATGAAGAATTCCGGCTTCCTGCCCGAAGAGCGCGCGTGGCTCACGGACGTTTTCGACAAGCGCGGCTTTGTGGACGTGTTTCGAACCATTGATGACCGTCCGGACCAATACACCTGGTGGAGCAACCGCGGCCAGGCCTGGGCCAAGAACGTCGGGTGGCGCATCGACTACCAGATCGCCACGCCGGGCATCGCCGCCAAGGCGCGTAACGTGGCCATCTACAAGGACGAGCGCTTCTCGGATCACGCGCCGTTGACGATCGATTACGACACCACCTTGCGCGCGTGATTTTTCTCAATATTTAATTGGGGTCGCATTACGTGCGAGTCGCGGGCCACTGCGCATGCAAGCGGCCTGACAATGACCTCGCGGCCTGAGGGCACGGGCAGCCGCCTCTATGACGAGGCAGGAATTTAAAATGGGGACATATTAATTTCCCCTGATATTTCAAGCATCACGCCCAAACGCGCACCTTTGGATTCCGCATCGCGAGACGCCGCCCCGGAAATACGTCCCCGATTTTTGCTTCGAAAAATCCGTTTGTTATCAACGTGATGGCGCGGTTTTTCGCTTTGCGCAGGGCAACATTTTGCCCCTACAATCGCCGCACCATACCGGTGCAGTCTTGCACCAAAACAAACTGATCGCGCCCCAATTTGGCGCAATTTCCGCACCTATTCGAAGCACCCCCGAGGAGATCATGGTGAAAGTGCAGAGTCTGGACGACTTTCTGCGTGGCGTCGCCGCGCGCGACCCGCAGCAACCCGAGTACATGCAAGCCGTCCAGGAGGTGATGCTCAGCTTGTGGCCTTTCGTCGAGAAGCATCCCCACTACGCTGAACACGCCCTGCTCGAACGCCTGGTCGAACCCGAGCGCGTCATCCAGTTCCGCGTCTGCTGGACAGACGACCAGGGCCGCGCCCAGGTCAACCGCGCCTTCCGCATCCAGCACAGCTCGGCGATCGGCCCGTTCAAGGGCGGCATGCGCTTTCACCCGTCCGTGAACCTGTCGATTCTGAAGTTCCTCGCCTTCGAACAGACCCTGAAGAACTCGCTGACCACGCTGCCCATGGGCGGCGGCAAGGGCGGCTCGGACTTCGATCCCAAGGGCAAGTCCGATGCCGAAGTCATGCGCTTTTGCCAGGCGCTGATGATCGAGCTGTACCGCCACCTGGGCCCGGACACCGACGTGCCGGCCGGCGACATCGGCGTGGGCGCGCGCGAAGTCGGCTTCATGGCAGGCATGATGAAAAAGCTGTCCAACTCGACGGCCAGCGTGTTCACCGGCAAGGGCCTGACCTTTGGCGGCAGCCTGATCCGTCCCGAAGCCACCGGCTACGGCACCGTGTACTTCGCCGAAGAAATGCTCAAGCGCGTGGGCAAGTCCTTTGATGGCATGCGCGTTTCCGTGTCGGGCTCGGGCAACGTGGCGCAATACGCCATCGAGAAGGCGATGGCCCTGGGCGCCCGCGTCATCACCGTGTCGGATTCGAACGGCACCGTCGTCGACGAGGCCGGCTTCAACCACGAGAAGCTCGTGGCGCTGATGCACATCAAGAACGACCTGCGCGGCCGCCTGGACACCTACGCCCGCCAATTCGGCCTGCAGTACGAGGCCGGCAAGCGCCCGTGGCACGTGCCCGTCGACGTCGCCCTGCCCTGCGCCACGCAAAACGAGCTGGAGCTGTCGGATGCGCAGACGCTCATCAAGAACGGCGTGCTGGCCGTCGCCGAAGGCGCGAACATGCCCGCCACGCTCGAAGCCGCCAAGGCCTTCGTTGCCGCCCGTGTGCTGTACGCGCCGGGCAAGGCCAGCAACGCCGGCGGCGTGGCCGTGTCGGGCCTGGAAATGGCGCAGAACTCGGCCCGCCTGTCCTGGACCCGCGAGGAAGTGGACGCCCGCCTGCACGCCATCATGCGCGACATCCACGAAAACTGCGTGCGTCACGGCCACTCCGAGCGCGAGTACGTGAACTACCTGGACGGCGCCAACATCGCCGGCTTCGTGAAGGTCGCGGACGCCATGCGCCAGCAAGGCCTGTATTGATCTCTGCCCGCTGACCCTCGCCCGCAGCGGCGCAGGTAAGCGGACCAAGCAAAAGGCCGACTCATTTGCGAGTCGGCCTTTTTATTGGCGGCGGCAAGGCCGCAGCCACTTGGCAAGCCTGCCGCGCCCCGAGGACGCGGGCTTGCCGGGATCAGTGCTTCATGCCGCCATGACCGTGGCTCATGCCGGGGTTGTGCGAGGCCGGCATGACCTTGAACTGCACCGCCACTTCGCCCGCCTTTTCGAACTTGAGCGTGGCGGGCACGGTGGCGCCGTCCTTGAACGGCGCCTTCAGCTTGATGAACATGACGTGGTAGCCGCCCGGGCTGAGCTTGACCTCGGTGTCGGCGGGCAGCGCGATGCCGCCTTCGACCTGACGCATCTTGGACACGCCGTTCTCGGTCTGCACGGTGTGCAGTTCCACGCGCTCGGCGGCATCCGACGACACGGACAGCAAGCGGTCCGGTGCCTTGGCGTCGTTGTCGATATCCATGTAGCCCGCACCGTTGGCCTGGCCCGGCGCGGAAGCGCGCACCCAGAGATCGTCGATTTCGACCTGGCCCACCTTGTAGTCCTTGGCCCACGCCGAACCGGCGGTGCACAGGCCAATCGCGGCAATGGCGGCAAACTTGCGGATGTTCATGCGTGTCCTCCTGAGACGTTAACGGCGCCTGACCAGGCTGCGGGCGGCTGACAGCACCGCGTCGGTCAAGGCTTCCATGGCCTCGGAGTTTACCCGCCAATGCTGCCAGTAGAGCGGCACGTCCTCCCACGCCCGGCCGCGCAGCAGGACGAGTTGACCGGCATCAAGGTGTTCCTGCACCAGCGGCAGCGGGTTCATGGTCCAACCCAACCCGCCCAGCGTCGCCTGCACGAATGCGCGCGTGGACGGCACCCACCAGACCGGCGGCTCCCACGGCGCGGGATCGGCGATCTTGTGCGCAAAGCGCGCCTGCAGGGCGTCCTTGCGGTTGAACACCAGCACGGGCGCCTGGGCCAGCGTCTGCGCATTGACCCCCGACGCGAAGTAGCGCTTGTGGAAGTCGGGCGTGCAGGTAGCCACGTAGCGCATGCTGCCCAGCGCATGGATGCGGCAACCCTGCACGGGATCGGCCAGCGTGGTCACGGCGCCCAGCACGGAACCGTTGCGCAGCAGGGCAGCCGTGTGGTCCTGGTCTTCGGACAGCATGTCGAGCGTGGCGCGGGTGCGCGCGGCGAACTGCAGGGCGGCGTCGACGAACCAGGTTTCCAGGCTGTCGTGATTGACGGCGATCGGGATGCTGGCGTGGGGGATGTCGTCATCGGCCACGCCCAGCCGGTTCAGCGCGTCGTGCTCGAGCAAGGCGGTCTGCTCGGCCAATTGGACCAGCACCTGGCCATCGGCCGTGGCGGCGGCGGGCACGGTGCGCTGGACCAGCAGCCGGCCCATGCGGTCTTCCAGGGCCTTGATCCGTTGCGACACCGCCGACGGCGTGACGCTGAGCGACAGCGCCGCGCGCTCGAAACTGCCTTCGCGCACCACCGCGGCCAGTGCGCGCAGGTTGCCGTGATCGATTCTCATGACATTAGCTATGCTTAATATAGTGAAGGAAAATTAGCTGTATTTCATACACATGGCAAGGGAAAATCACACCATGCCGCCCGCTCCACGCGCCCGGCCACCCATCGAAACGCCGCCACAGGCGTTGCAGTCACCGGTTTCACAGGTATCCCTTCCATGTTTGCGACGTTGTCATCCCCCGCCTTCCTCACCGCCTGGGCCAGCGGCACGGCCACGGGCCTCGGCCTGTTCGCTGTCGTGGGTGCGCAAAGCGCGTTCATCCTGCGCCAGGGCCTCATGCGCGCCCACCTGCTCAGCGTCGTCGCCATCTGCGCGCTGATCGACCTGGTGTTCATCTTCGCGAGCGTGTCCGGCCTGCAGGCGCTGACCGCGTGGTTCCCCTGGCTGACCACCGCCGTGCTGTGGTTCGGCGTGGCCTTCCTGACCTGGTACGCGGCGCAGTCCGCGCGCCGCGCCTGGACGGCCACGGGCGGCCTGGCCGCCGCCCGCGACGTGGTGCCGTCGCGCCGCGCCGCCATGCTGGGCGCGCTGGGCTTTTCGCTGCTCAATCCGCATTTCTGGCTGGACATGGTGGTGGTGGGCTCGCTGGCGCATGGCTTCGAAGACGCCCGCATGGCCTTCGCGGCCGGCGCCTTCACGGCCAGCCTGCTGTGGCTCGCCGTGCTGGGCATCGGGTCGCGCCTCTTCGCCCCGTTCTTTGCCAGCGCGACGGCCTGGCGGGTCCTGGACGGCGTCATCGCCGCAGTCATGGCCGGGTTGGCGGTCAGCCTGGCGGTCAAGGGCGTCTGAGGCTCGCAGGCCACCACTTTTATAATCGTCGCCTCACCACTTTCCGTCGGGCGCAGGGCCGGCCCGCCACCGCTCCATGCGCGGACCTTCCCCTTCCAAAGACGTGCGCCTGCCGCCGCTTGCCGCCATCCAGGCGTTCGAAGCCGCGGCCCGGCTGGGTTCTTTCGAGCGCGCCAGCGAAGAGCTCTTTGTCACCGCCAGCGCCATCGGCAAGCGTATTGCCTCGCTTGAGACGCTGCTGGACGTCACCCTGTTCATCCGCAGCAGCCGCGGCGCAACCTTGAGCGCGGCCGGACGCGAGTATCTGGAACAGGTGCGCACGGCGCTCGACCTGCTGTCGGACGCCTCGCTGCACAAGCGCAACGAACCCAAGCTGGAAACGCTGCGCGTGGTGTCCACGCCCACGTTCGCCCGGCAGGTGCTGATCCCCGCCTTGCCCGGCTTCACCGCCGCGCATCCCGACGTCGAACTGGAAATCATGCTGTCCATTCCCTACTTGGACATCATGCCGCCCAACGCCGACGTCTGGATCCGCTTTGGCAGCGGCAAGTATCCCGGCCTGAACGCCCACCCCCTCACGCACGATCCCGTGTTCGCCGTGTGCTCGCCTGGCTACCAGGCAGCGCGTGGCCCGTTCCTGCGGCCAGCGGACCTGGCGCGCGCGGACCTGCTGCGTTGTCCGATGGAACCGTGGCGTCCCTGGCTGGCGGCCGCCGGCCTGGACTGGCCCGAGCCGTCGCGCGGCGTGTGGCTGGTGGACCTGGGCATGATGCTCGCCGCCGCACGCGCGGGCCAGGGCGTGGCGCTGACGCGCCGGTCGCTGGCCGCCGAGTGGCTGGACGAAGGCAAGCTGGTCCGCCTGCTGGACGTGGAAATCCCCGGCGAGTCGCAGTACTACCTGTGCACCGAAACCACACGCGCACCTGGCGGCGCAGTCCAGGCGTTTTCCCTATGGCTGACAGAGGTCTGCCAGCGCGCAGCCCAATGGCCATGCGGGCCCGAGGCCGGTCAGGAATAAATTTCCACTTGATTGCGGAATGAATTTCCGCACGACGCCGCACCCTGATCGCTAGGATGCGGCCAGCACGTCTGCGCGCGCCCGGCGCACCGATGCGGCTGCTGGCCCGCCATCAGGCTAAAGACGTTCAGCAGTCTGAAAGGAACCTTGCAGCGGCACTAGGTATTTACGCGGAAAAGCACCGCCGGGTCAGATTCGCGTAAGCGATTAAGCAGACAGTCACGACACGCAATAAAGGAGCGCGCCAACAAAACAACCCACGCCGACTGGCGCCGGCACACGGCTTTCCACGCAGTTCACCCAATTACAACGGAGACATCCATGGATTTTCGTTTGAAGCTGCTTGCAGGAACTCTTGCATTTGCCGTATCGGCCGCGTCCTACGCCGCCGACCCCATCAAGATCGGCGTGGCCGGCCCCTACACCGGCGGCTCGTCCTCCATGGGCGTCAGCATGCGCGACGGCGTGCGCCTGGCCATCGAAGAGATCAACAAGAATGGCGGCGTGCTGGGCCGCCAGCTCGTCGCCGTCGAACGCGATGACGAAGCCAAGAACGAGCGCGGCGTGCAGATCGCGCAGGAGCTGATCAACAAGGAACAGGTGACCGCCACCGTCGGCTACATCAACACGGGCGTGGCGCTGGCCTCCCAGCGCTTCTACCAGGACGCCAAGATCCCGGTGTTCAACAACGTGGCCACCGGCAGCGTGATCACGCATCAGTTCAAGGCGCCGGAATACCCCGACAACTACGTGTTCCGCAACGCGGCGCACGACAGCATCCAGGCCCCGATGATCGTCGAAGAAGCGATCACGCGCCGCGGCTTCAAGAAAGTGGCGATCCTGGCCGACTCCACCAACTACGGCCAGCTTGGCCGCGAGGACCTGGAGAAAGCGCTGGACGCCAAGGGCATCAAGCCCGTGGCCGTGGAAAAGTTCAACATCAAGGACGTCGACATGACGGCCCAGCTGCTCAAGGCCAAGGCCGCGGGCGCCGAAGCCGTGCTGACCTACGGCATCGGCCCCGAGCTGGCGCAGATCGCCAACGGCATGACCAAGCTGGGCTGGAAGGTGCCGATCATCGGCAGCTGGACGCTGTCGATGGCCAACTACATCGACAACTCCGGCGCCAACGGCGAAGGCGCGCGCATGCCGCAGACCTTCATCCAGGACCCGGACACGCCCAAGCGCAAGGCGTTCATCGACGCCTACCTGGCCAAGTTCAAGCCCAAGAACAACCGCATCGACTCGCCCGTGTCGGCCGCGCAGGGCTATGACTCGATCTTCCTGCTGGCAGCCGCCATCAAGCAGGCAAACTCCACCGACGGTCCCAAGGTGCGCGAAGCGCTGGAAAACCTGCAGACCCCGGTCGAGGGCGTGGTGATGACCTACAACAAGCCCTTCTCGCACGACAACCACGACGCGATCACCGCCAAGGAAGTGGTCATCGGCGAGGTCAAGGGCGGCCGGGTCGTCAAGGCCAACTAATCCCGACAAGCAGGAAGGCGGCGGCTGCCCGGCCGCCGCCGCCCGCGCCCCAAACTCAGGGCGCGGGGCATGCAGCCGCCTGAAAACAGCGTTCTGCCCAAGGGGGTTGGGACGGAACACAGCGCCTCAAGACACACACCATGATTCTTCTACAGCTCATCTATAGCGGTATCGCGCTAGGCATGATCTACGCGGTCATTGCCTTTGGCTACCAGCTCACCTTCGCCACGTCCGGCACCTTGAACTTCGGCCAGGGCGAAGCCCTGATGCTGGGTGCGCTCGTCGGTCTGACGCTTGTCGGACTGGGCGTGAACTACTGGGTCATGATTCCCATCGTCTGCATCTTCGGCTTCGCGCAGGGCGCGCTGGTCGAGCGCGTGGGCGTGCGGCCCGCCATCAAGACGCGATCCGAATTCGGCTGGATCATGGCCACCATTGCGCTGGGCATCATCTTCAAGAACGTGGCCGAGAACATCTGGGGCCGTGACGACCTGCGCTTTCCCTCGCCGCTGCCCGAGGCGCCCATCCAGGTGCTGGGCGCAAACGTGCTGCCGATGGAGTTGCTGGTGGTGTTTGGCGCGCTGGGCATGATGATCCTGGTGGAAATCTTCAACCGCAAGTCGATCTACGGCAAGGCCTTCGTCGCCACGTCCAACGACCGCGACGCGGCCGGCCTGATGGGCATCAACACGGGCATGGTCATCACGTTCTCGTATGCGCTGTCGTCGCTGACCGCCGCGTTCGCCGGCGTGCTGGTCGCGCCGCTGACGCTGACCGGCGCCACGATGGGCGCGGTGCTTGGCCTGAAGGCGTTTGCCGTCGCGATCATTGGCGGCCTGTCCAGCGGGATGGGCGTCGTGGTGGGCGGGCTGATCCTGGGGATCGCCGAGACGACCACCGGTTTCTATCTATCAACGGGATACAAAGACGTGCCGGGATTGGTATTGCTGTTGCTCGTGCTGACCTTCAAGCCCGCCGGCCTGTTCGGCAAGACCGCGATCAAGAAGGTGTAAGCGATGAAACCCCTGCACCTTCTCCTATCCATCGTGGCCGTGGCCTGCCTGGCCGCCGTGCCGCTGGGCGTGACCAACACGTACTACCTGCACCTGATTGAAACCATCATGATCTATTCGATCCTGCTGTTCGGGCTCGATATCGTGGTGGGGTACACCGGCCAGGTGTCGCTGGGCCACGCGGGCCTGTTCGGCATCGGCTCGTATGTGGCCGGCGTGCTGGTCTTTCACCTGCAGATTCCGATCTGGTTGACCTTGCCTGCCGCCATCCTCATCGCCGCCGCTTTCGGTGCGGTGCTGGCCCTGCCGGCGCTGCGCGTCACGGGCCCCTATCTGGCGATGGTGACGCTGGCATTCGGCACGATCATCCAGATCCTGATCAACGAGATGACCTTCCTGACCGAAGGCCCGCTGGGCATCAAGATCTCCAAGCCGTCCATCGCGGGGCACGTACTGACCAAGGCCGAGTATTTCTGGCTGGTCGCCGCGCTGCTGGTGATCTCGCTGATCGTGGTGCACCGGATCCTGAAGTCGCACCTGGGCCGCTCGTTCGAAGCCCTGCGTGACAGTCCGATCGCCTCGGACTGCATGGGTGTGTCGGTGTACCGCCACAAGGTGATCGCGTTCGTCATCAGTGCGGGTTTTGCCGGCCTGGCGGGCGCGCTGTATTCGTATTCGGAACAGTACATCTCGCCGAACACGTACAACTTCGAGCTCACGATCCTGTTCCTGCTGGCCATCATCATGGGCGGACGCAAGAGCCGCACGGGCGCGCTGCTGGGCGCGTCGATCATCGTGCTGCTGCCCAAGATGCTGGACGACATCGGCACGTTCCGCCTGATCGCGCTGGCGGTGGCGATCCTGGTGACGGTAGGCAGCGCCGTGGCCATCTCGAAAGGCCGCACCGAACCGCGCAAGGTGGCGGTGCCGGTGATCGGGACGATCGTGCTGGCAGTCTTCTCGTACTGGCTGGAGGCCGTGACAGACTGGCGCCTGACCATCTTCGGCGCCATGATCCTGTTCGTCGTGTATTACCTGCCCGACGGCATCGTGGGCTTCGTGCGCAACCTGTTCTTCTCCTCGCGCCGCGCCGCGCTGACGGTGAAGAAGGACCTGGTGAAAGAACAGGACGCCGTGCCCGACGCGGTGGCGGGCAAGGGCGAGACGCTGCTGGCGGCCAAGAGCGTGCTGATGCAGTTTGGTGGTCTGAAGGCGCTGAACGAAGTGGACCTGACCGTCAAACGCGGCACGATCCACGGGCTGATCGGACCGAACGGCTCCGGCAAGAGCACGATGATGAACGTGCTGACCGGCATCTACGTGCCCACGGCCGGCGCGGTGGAATTCTCGGGCAAGTCGCTTGTCGGCCTGCCCCCGGCCCACATCGCCGAAGCCGGCATCGCCCGCACATTCCAGAACGTGCAGCTCTTTGGCGAGATGACCGCGCTGGAGAACGTGCTGGTGGGCCTGCACCACACCTTCACGACGGGCCTGGCGGGCATCGCGCTGCGCACGCCAAAATGGAAGACCGAGGAACAGGGCGCGCGGGCGCGGGCCATGGCGCTGCTGGAGTTCGTGGGGCTGGAATCGCTGGCCAACGAAGAAGCGCGCAACCTGCCGTACGGCAAGCAACGCCTGCTTGAGATCGCACGCGCGCTGGCGCTGGATCCGCAACTGCTGCTGCTGGACGAACCGGCGGCCGGCCTGACAGCGCCCGACATCGTGGAGCTGCTGGCCATCATCCGCAAGGTGCGCGACCACGGCATCACGCTGATCCTCATCGAACACCACATGGATGTGGTGATGGGCGTGTGCGACACCGTGTCGGTGCTGGACTTCGGCCAGAAGATCGCCGAAGGGCTGCCGAATGAAGTGCAAAGCAACGCCAAGGTGATCGAGGCGTATCTGGGCGGCGCGCCCGCCTGACGCCAAGGGGACAACAAGATGCTATCGATCAAGAATCTGGAAGCAGGCTACGGGAAGGTGAAGGTGCTGCACGGCATCAGCATGGAGGTGCCCAAGGCAAAGGTGGTCACGCTGATCGGCTCGAATGGGGCCGGCAAGACGACGACGATGCGGGCATTGTCGGGGATGATCCGGCCGACGGCGGGCGAGATCACGCTGGGCAGCAAGCGCATCGACGGGCTGGAGTCGCATCGGATTGCCCGATTGGGACTGGCGCATTCACCAGAGGGCCGCCGGGTGTTTCCGACGCTGTCGGTGACGGACAACCTGCTGCTGGGCGCGTTTCCTCGCCTGACGGGCAGCCGGCCGAAGGGTGACGTACAGGCGGATCTGGGGCGGGCGATGGATCTGTTCCCTCGGCTGAAGGAACGGCGCGATCAGCTGGCAGGCACGTTATCGGGCGGCGAGCAGCAGATGCTGGCGATGGCGCGTGCGGTGATGCTGAATCCCGAACTGGTGCTGCTGGACGAGCCGTCGATGGGACTGGCGCCGATCCTGGTGGAGGAAGTGTTCCGGATCATTGCGCGGCTCAAGGAAGAAGGCGTGACGATGCTGCTGGTGGAGCAGTTCGCGGCGGCGGCGTTGAATGTCGCGGATTATGGGTATGTGCTGGAGAATGGGCGGATTTCTGTGCACGGGAGTGCGGAGAAGCTGAAGCATGATCCGGCGGTGGTGGCGGCTTATTTGGGTGGGTCGCATTGAGGTTTTTTTGGGGGGTTTTTTTTAGGCTGGCGTTGAGGGTGGTTCTTTAGACGCCCGCCGCAGCGGGGGCCGAGGCGCGCGGGGCTACGATTGCGGTCCGGAGCCTTCGCTCCGGACTGCCCCTTCGTCAACCTTGTATGGTGTGGATGCGTCTTTCGAAGAAGAAAGGCGCTGGGGTAAGGGACGTTGTCAACCATCAGCCGGTTGCACCCGGACTGCCAGGACGAGAGCATCCCACCCCGCCTCACGCGTCGATAAGGAATCTAGCGGCCGAGACCGCCGATTGATCGCAAGGTAACGCCCGAGGCGTGGCTACCCCAGCGGACTTAACGTATCGCAGGGAGAGCTGTCATGCAAACTTCAGTCGTTTTTATTGGGGTCGATGTCGGCAAGTTTGAGCTTCAAGTAGCCGCGTCTGACGGAGAGATCGTGACGGGCGTCTTGCCTAACAATCGCTCCAGCATCGTGGGCTGGTTAAAGCGTCTGCCGGCCCCTAGTGTGATCGCCATGGAAGCCTCAGGAGGCTATCAAGAGCTCCTGGCTCGTACGGCGCATGAGCGTGGATTTGAGGTTTATGTCCTTAATCCGACCCACGTCCATCATTACGCCATCTCTTTGGGGAACCGCGGCAAGACAGATCGACTGGATGCCGCCGTCATCGCGCAATACATCGCGCAGCATCACAAAAAACTGCATCGTTACGAACCGATATCTCCAGAATTGCAGGAAGTCAGAGCACTTCAGGCGTTGAGATCGACGGTGGTCCGAGTGGGCACATCCTTGCGATTGTCGGCTCAGCGACATGGTTGCGTAAGCAGCCATCAGAAGAAGGCTCTCGCAAGTTTGACGGCGTGGTCAGATCAGCTCGAACGGGAAATGATTGCCAAGATTAAGGCCCAGAGTGACTGGGCCAAGACATACGGTCTGCTCACCGGCATATGCGGCATAGGACCGATAACCGGCGTTGCCCTGACGAGCTTGTTCAGCCGGATCGACTTTGCCAGCAGCGATGCGGCGGTCGCCTTCTGTGGCCTGGATCCGAGGCCGCACGAATCCGGAAGAAAAGTCGGTCGCCGCCGACTAAGCAAGCAGGGCGATAAGGCGGCGAGGACATTGCTCTACAACGCGGCTAGCTCAGCGGCGCGCACGGCACAATTCAAGGATTACTACGCCATGCTCAGGGCTCGAGGGCTGGCCTCGACTGCCGCCTTGGTCATAATTGCCCGCAAACTCTTGCGGATCGCATACGGGGTATGGCGAACAGGCCAACCCTTTGATCCAGAGAAATTGCGACCGTCAATTACTTGACCGAGACCATAGAATCTCGTACGCCTTCGGCTCCCTTCGGTTTCCCTCGGGCGCATCTACACGCCCCGCGCGCCTCGGCCCCCGCTGCGACGGGCTCTTGTAGATTCAGCTTTGCGGTCTGCGGGGCGAGTTGAGTTCTTTAGGTTCTTGCCCACGGAGGGGGGAGAGAGAAAGATCTTGCGGGGCCCGCCCGCGGCGGCCGCGCGGGCGGCCTTCGGGGGCTTACGCGCCGTCTTGCGTCGGGGCGATGACGCTTCGCGTGTGGCTGCTTCTGCTCTAGGTGTCTGACACCCTGGGGAGATTCGCTTCACACCGAGGGGGAGTGTCATAAATTTTGTGTTTGGGGCCTAACATGTTGCTCAAGGAGCATGTATGGCTACCAAGAAAAAAACGCCGCTGAGGGAACTGCCGGCGATTCCAGCAGAGTTGGTTGATCAATTCGTCAAAGGCCCTATGACCGCCGAGGCGGTGCAGGACCTGTCGATGGCGTTCAAGAAGGCGCTGATCGAACGGGCCCTGGGAGCAGAATTGGGCCACCACCTGGGCTATCCGGCGGGCGGCGAGCGCCCCGAGCAGGCCACCAATCAACGCAACGGCAAGAGTTCCAAGACAGTCCTGACCGATGACGGGCCGCTGCGGGTGGAGATCCCACGCGACCGCGATGGCAGCTTCGCTCCGATCCTGATCCCCAAGCACGAGCGCCGCTTTACCGGGTTCGACGACAAGATCATCGCCATGTACGCCCGCGGCATGACGGTGCGCGAGATCCAAGGGTTTCTGCTCGAGCAGTACGGCACGGAAGTCTCGCCGGAGTTCGTCAGCTCGGTGACCGACGCGGTGATGGAGGAGGTCACGGCCTGGCAGACGCGGCCTCTGGAGACGATGTATCCGGTGGTGTTCTTCGACGCGCTGCGGGTCAAGATCCGCGAGGACGGCGTGGTGCGCAACAAGGCCGTGTACTTGGCGCTGGCGGTGTTGCCAGACGGCACGCGCGACATCCTGGGCCTGTGGATCGAGCAGACTGAGGGCGCCAAGTTCTGGATGAAGGTGTTCAACGAGCTCAAGACCCGTGGCACGCAGGACATCCTGATCGCTGTCACTGACGGTCTAAAGGGCATGGAGCAGGCGCTGAATGCGGTGTTCCCGGCCACGACGCTGCAGACTTGCATCGTGCACCTGATCCGCTCCAGCCTGGAATACGCCAGTTGGAAGGAGCGCCGCACGGTGGCTGCGGCGCTAAGGCCGATCTACACGGCAGCGACCGTGGAGGCAGCGCTGGCCGCGCTCGTGCAGTTCGAGCAAGGCCCTTGGGGCCAGCGCTACGCCCCGATCGCTGACGCATGGCGCCGGGCCTGGGACCGTGTGATCCCGTTCTTTACGTTCCCACCGGCGATCCGCAAGGTGATTTACACCACCAATGCGATCGAGAGCATTAATGCCCAACTGCGCCGCGCGGTGAAAACGCGAGGTCACTTCCCGAGCGACGAAGCGGCCACCAAGCTACTGTGGCTGGTCTTGCGCAACATCACCGGGGCCTGGGGCAGCGCCACGCACGACTGGAAGGCCGCTATGAACCAGTTCGCCGTGATTTATGCAGAACGCTTCACTGACCCGTATCGCTGAGATAGCATCCATAAGCCTGATAGAAACAACTATCAGGCTTCTAACGCCTCAAACACAAAAATACTGACACTCCCCACCGAGGGCGTCTCCCGAGGGTGTCAGACACCGGCAGCGGCAGACGCTCTTGGCAGGTTCAGGCAGCCACGGCATTAATCGTCACTTGAACCGCGGTGCCCGATGGGCGGCGCGTACGGGTCGGCAAGTTGTAGCTGACCGTCGCCGCGCCGCCCATCACCGCTCTCCCCCCTCTGACGAGCGTCATTCGAAAACTGATCTGCGCCCGCGCGCAAGCGCACCCCGCACCGACGACCCACGTCTCCGATGCCGATTGCCGCCGCCCGGGCGGCAGCAATTCGGCGGCCCCGCAAATCCCCTTCCCTGACCACAGGTCTTACAGCGCCACATACCACAGACCCTCGCAGCACGGCGTCGTGGGCACCGTGGGTGCGAGCGCCGTCGATGCGCCCGAGGGAATCTGAAGGGAGCCGAAGGCGGACGAAGATGACGAGGGGGGAGTCCGGAGCGAAGGCTCCGGACCGCAATCGTGGGCGATCGTGCCCACGGTGACCGCGGCGTCGGGCGACCTACGAAGCACCTCGTAGCAGCAAGATCAACAACCCACGAAGAACCGCCTGCCACAACACCAACGACCCAATAAACAGTCCCTCGCACAAAACAAGATGGGCCTCACAGGCAACCGACCAACTCGGTCATCCCCTGCAAGGCCCACGCTCACGTCACATCACCCTCAATGCAACGTCAACCTCAAACGATCGTCAGCGTCACGTCGATGTTGCCGCGCGTGGCGTTCGAGTACGGGCACACGATGTGTGCAGCTGCGACCAGCTTTTCGGCTTCGGCGCGGTCCAGGCCCGGCAGCGAGATCTTCAGTTCGACTTCGATGCCGAAGCCGGTGGGGATCGCGCCGATGCCGACGGTGCCGTTCACGGACACGTCTGCCGGGATCGCGATCTTGTCGCGGTTGGCGACGAACTTCATGGCGCCCAGGAAGCAGGCCGAGTAGCCGACGGCGAACAGTTGTTCCGGGTTCGTGCCCGCGGCGCCGGCGCCGCCCAGTTCACGCGGCGTGGTCAGCTTGACGTCCAGGTTGCCGTCGTCGCTGACGCCACGGCCTTCGCGGCCTCCGGTGGCGGTGGCGTTGGCGCGGTAGAGGACTTTTTCGATCGACATGGTGTATTTCCTTTGAATGAAGTTTGTACTGCTTGCCTTGCGGGACCCTTCCCGGGTTGGCGGTCAACGATGAACTTGCGACTTTCCTGAAACTTTAAATAGCGAACAACAATATCGTGCGCTACTTATAAAACCGGATGATGACAGGCATCACCCCCAACCTTAAAGACTTTCGACCAGCTTTTCCCGCAGCGCGTGAAGCGTCTTCGTCATGCCCTGCGCTTCGTCCAGCGAACACTGCGCCGCCGCACCGACCGCATGCGGCACCGCTTCGGCCTTTTCGCGCAGGTCGCGGCCCTGCTTGGTCAGGCTCACGATTACCTGGCGTTCGTCGTTCACGGCGCGCTTGCGCGTCACCAGTCCGGCGGCTTCCAGGCGCTTGAGCAGCGGCGTCAGCGTGGCGGAATCCAGGAACAGGCGATCACCGATATCCGTCACCGTGATTTCGTCGCCTTCCCACAGCACCAGCATCACCAGGTATTGCGGATAGGTCAGATCCAGCCCGCGCAACAGCTTGCGGTACACCTTGTTCATCGCCAGCGAGGTCGAGTACAAGGCGAAGCACAACTGGCTGTCCAGCAGCAGCGGGTTGAAAGCGCCTTTGGTCTTGTTTCTGGATTTCATGGCGCAATATTAAATAGCGCGCGATTTATCGTCAACACTTTTTTTTGCGCCTTGGCTTGCCCTGGCTTACGCTGCCTGCTCCGTTTCCGACGTGCCCCGATCCGAGCCGTATTGCTTCAGGCCGTCCAGATCCAGCACGCGCACCGCGCCGTATTCGACATTCAGCAATCCCGCTTCCTCAAGCTTGCGCAGCGCCTGATTGGCGCGCTGGCGCGAGACACGGGCCAGATAGCCGACTTCTTCCTGCGTAATCGTCAGGCGCATGCCCATGCCCGGATACAGCAAAGGGTTGAAGAGCTCGGCCAGACAGCGGGCGACGCGCGCGTCGGGATCCAGCAGACGGTCGTACTCCGCCTTGCCGATGAACTGCGCCACGCGCTCGTTCAATTGGTGCAGCAGATAGCGGTTGAACGGAATACTGGTATCCAGCAACCAGTCGAACGTCGCGCCCGGCAGACGCGCCACCACCGAGTCGCGCAGCGCCACGATGTCGTATTTGCGGACCTCGCGCTTCAGGAGCGAACCTTCGCCGATCCAGCCGCCGGCGGGCACGCCCGTCAGCGATGCGACCTTGCCTTCCGAATTGCCCACCGACACCTTCACCAGTCCCGCAAGCACACCGATCCATGCCTGGGCGAGTTCGCCTTTGCGCTCTATGATCGATCCGGCAACGACTTGCTGCACGGAAAGGTCCCGCTCCACGCGCGCTTGCTGCTCTGCGTCGAGGACGCGGAACCAGGCGGCGGCGAGTTGCAGGGAGTCGGATAGCTGCATCGGGAATACCCTAAAAGGTCCTTGAATGTCGCGATGGTGACAGTTGGTAGCAACCCAACCTTATACCTTAACTCCTGCCGTAAATCTAAAACCAACTGGTCAAGCACGCCGCCGCAGCCGCTTCAACGCAGGCACCGCGCGCGATGCGCCCAAACCGGAGGAGACAACGTGGCACATTCATCGCCCGCATCTGCACAGATGCCGGCGGCGCCGGACACCTTTCCGGCGCTGCTGCTCGCGCATGCCAACGTTCGTGGGTCGCGGCCCGCGATACGAGAGAAAGACCTGGGGATCTGGCAAACCCTGACCTGGTCCGAAGTGGCGGAGCATGTCCGTCACGTCGCGCAGGGTCTCGCATCGCTTGGCATCCAGCCCGGCATGCACGTGGCCGTCATCGGAGAGAATCGCCCGCGTCTGTACATGGCCATGATGGCCGCGCAGTCGCTCGGTGCGATTCCGGTTCCGCTCTATCAGGACGCCGTCGCGCAGGAAATGGTCTACGTGCTGCAGGATGCGGAGATCAGCGTCGCGATCGTCGAGGACCAGGAACAGGTCGACAAGATGATCGAGGTGCGCGAGCAATGCCCCGCGCTCAAGCACGTCGTCTTCGACGACCCGCGCGGTTTGCGTCACTACGCCGATCCCATGCTGCTGTCTTACGAGCAGTTGGAAGCGTTGGGAAGCGAATATGCGGCCAAGCACCCGGACTTCTATGCGCGCGCCGTGGCCGCCGTGCAGCCGCAGGACCCCGCGGCGATGTTCTACACATCCGGAACGACGGGCAAGCCCAAGGGCGTCGTGCTGACGCACCACGCGCTCATCGACCGCGCGCGCGCCGTGTCCGACATGGAAAAGCTGACCGACCAGGAAGACGTGCTGGCCTACCTGCCGCCCGCCTGGATCGGCCAGAACATGTTTTCGTACACGCAGCTGCTGGTCACGGGCTTCACGGTGAATCATCCCGAGTCGCCGGATACCGTGTCGATCGACATGCGCGACATTGGCCCCACCTATTACTTTGCGCCGCCGCGCGTGCTGGAAGGGCTGCTGACGCACGTGATGATCCGCATGGAAGACGCGGGATATCTCAAGCGCAAGCTGTTTGGCTCCTGCATGAAGCTGGCGCGCCGCGTCGGCACCAAGATTCTGGACGGCGAGTCCGTGAACGCCTGGGACCGCATGCGCTATGCACTGGGCAACGTGCTGATCTACGGCCCGCTGCGCAACGCGCTGGGCATGAGCCGCGTGCGCGTGGCCTACACGGCGGGCGAGGCCATCGGGCCCGACCTCTTTGTGTTCTACCGCTCCATCGGCATCAACCTGAAGCAGTTGTACGGGTCCACCGAGACCTCGGTTTTCGTCTGCGTGCAGCCCGACGGGCAGGTGCGCGACGACACCGTCGGACCGCCCGTGGCCGGCGTGGAAATCCGCGTGGCCGACAACGGCGAGATCCTGGTCAAGAGCCCGGGCCTGTTCAAGGAGTACTACCGCAATCCGGACGCCACGGCCGAGGCGCGCAGCGCCGATGGCTGGTTCCACACGGGCGATGCCGGTTACCTGGACACCGACGGACAGCTCAAGATCATCGATCGCGCCAAGGACGTGGGCAAGCTGGCCAACGGCAGCCTCTTCGCGCCCAAGTACATCGAGAACAAGCTCAAGTTCTTCCAGCACATCAAGGAAGCGGTGGCGTTTGGCGCGAACCGCGAGGATGTGTGCGCGTTCATCAACATCGACCTGGAAGCCGTGGGCAACTGGGCCGAGCGCCGCGGCCTGGCCTACGCCGGCTACACGGACCTGGCGGGCAAGGACGAGGTCTATCAGCTCATTGCCGAATGCGTGGAGCAGGTCAATGCGGACCTGGCGACCGATCCCAAGCTGGCGGCCTCGCAGATCAGCCGCTTCCTGATCCTGCACAAGGAACTGGACCCCGATGACGACGAGCTGACCCGCACGCGCAAGGTGCGCCGCGCCTTCATCGCGCAGAAGTATGGCGTGCTGATCGATGCGCTCTTTGGCGGCAAGCAGTCGCAGTTCATCGAGACTGAAGTGAAATTCGAAGACGGACGCACCGGCAAGATTTCGGCGGATCTGCGGATCTGCCCGGTCAAGACGTTTCCCGCCATCACCGCCCGAGCCGCGTAGAGATCATGAGCCATAACGACCGCGACCAGCGTATCGGCGATGTCATGCTGGACATGCAGAACATCTCCTTGTCCTTCGGCGGCGTCAAGGCGCTGACCGATATTTCCTTCAACGTGCGCGAGCACGAGATCCGCGCCATCATCGGGCCCAACGGCGCGGGCAAGAGCTCCATGCTCAACGTCATCAACGGCGTGTACACGCCGCAGCAAGGCGGCATTGAATTCCGCAACCAGCGGTTCTCGCGCATGAACCCGCGCCGCGCCGCCGAGATGGGCATCGCGCGCACGTTCCAGAACCTGGCGCTGTTCAAGGGCATGAGCGTGCTAGACAACATCATGACGGGCCGCAACCTGCGCATGAAGAGCGGCCTGCTGGCGCAGGCGTTCCGCCTGGGGCCTGCCGAGCGCGAAGAGATCCAGCATCGCGAGTTCGTCGAGAACATCATCGACTTCCTGGAAATCCAGGCCTACCGCAAGACGCCGGTCGGCCGCCTGCCCTATGGCCTGCAAAAGCGCGTCGACCTGGGCCGCGCGCTGGCGATGGAGCCGCGCCTGTTGCTGCTGGACGAGCCGATGGCCGGGATGAACATCGAGGAAAAGCAGGACATGAGCCGCTTCATCCTGGATGTGAACGATGAGTTTGGCACGACCATCGTGCTGATCGAACACGACATGGGCGTGGTCATGGACATCTCGGACCGCGTGGTCGTGCTGGACTACGGCAAGAAGATCGGCGACGGCAAGCCCGATGAAGTTCGGGCAAATGAAGACGTCATTCGCGCCTATCTCGGCGTGTCGCACTAAGCCGGACAACCCAAGGCGGAAAGACATGGGATTTTTTCTAGAGACCTTATTCGGCGGCCTGATGAGCGGCATGCTGTACGCGCTGATCGGCCTGGGCTTCGTGCTGATCTTCAAGGCGTCCGGCGTCTTCAACTTCGCGCAGGGCGCGATGGTGCTGGTGGCGGCGCTGTCGATGGCGCGCTTTTCGGAATGGCTGCCGCGCTGGCTGGGCTTTGACAACATGATCCTGGCCAACGTGCTGGCGTTCATTGTCAGCGCGATCGTGATGTTCCTGCTGGCCGTGGCGATCGAACGCTTCGTGCTGCGCCATCTGGTCAACCAGGAAGCCACCACGCTCCTGATGGCCACGCTGGGCATCAGCTATTTCCTGGACGGACTGGGCCAGATCACGTTCGGCAGCTCGGTGTATTCCATCAATGTCGGCATGCCCAAGGATCCGCTGTTGATCCTGGACTCGGTGTTCGAGGGGGGGCTGCTCATCAACCTGGAGGACCTGACCGCCGCGGTCATTGCGGCGCTGCTGGTGGCGGCGCTGGCGCTCTTCTTCCAGTACACCTCGACGGGCCGTGCGCTGCGCGCCGTGGCCGACGACCATCAGGCTGCGCAGTCGATCGGCATTCCGCTGAACCGCATCTGGGTGATCGTGTGGAGCGTGGCGGGTCTGGTGGCGCTGGTGGCCGGGATCATCTGGGGATCGAAGTTCGGCGTGCAGTTCACGTTGTCCACCGCCGCGCTGCGCGCGTTGCCGGTGGTGATCCTGGGCGGTTTGACGTCGGTGCCGGGCGCCATTCTGGGCGGGCTCATCATCGGGGTGGGGGAAAAGCTGTCCGAGGTGTATCTGGGGTCGCTGGTGGGCGGCGGCATCGAAATCTGGTTCGCCTATGTGCTGGCGCTGGTGTTCCTGCTGTTCCGTCCGCAAGGGCTGTTCGGCGAGAAGATCATCGACCGCGTCTAAGCCTGCGTCACCGAGGATAAAACATGTTCTATCGCGAAAACGGCCAATTCAAGACCAGCTATCGCGCTGACCAGCAGATCTTCCCGATCCGCCAGGATCGCGTCTTCATCTGGCTGCTGATGGCGGTGGCGTTCATCGCCGTGCCGGCGATGGCCAGCGACTATCTGCTGCGCGCCATCCTGATTCCGTTCCTGATCCTGGCGCTGGCCGCCGTGGGCCTGAACATCCTGGTCGGCTACTGCGGCCAGATCTCGCTGGGAACAGGCGCCTTCATGGCGGTGGGCGCGTATGCGGCGTGGAACTTCGGCGTGCGCTTTCCCGGCATGCCGCTGGTGGTGCAGATTCTGTTGGGGGGCTGCTTTGCCACCCTTGTCGGCGTGATCTTCGGCATCCCCAGCCTGCGCATCCGTGGCCTGTACCTCGCGGTGGCGACACTGGCCGCGCAGTTCTTCGTGGACTGGGCCTTCCTGCGCATCCCCTTCTTCACCAACTATTCGTCCTCGGGCAGCGTGTCGGTGCCGCCGCTCACGGCCTTCGGGCTGCCGGTGCAGAGCGCCATGGAGAAGTATCTGTTCGTGCTGATCCTGGTCGTCATCTTCAGCCTGCTGGCCAAGAACCTGGTGCGCGGCGCCATCGGCCGCCAATGGATGGCGATTCGCGACATGGACGTCGCCGCTTCCGTCATCGGCATCCGGCCCATGTACGCCAAGCTGACGGCGTTTGCGGTCAGTTCGTTCATCGTCGGCGTGGCCGGCGCCTTGTGGGGCTACATCCACCTGGGTTCGTGGGAGCCGCTGGCGTTCGACCTGGGCCGCTCGTTCCAGCTGCTGTTCATGGTCATCATCGGCGGGCTGGGTTCGATCATCGGCAGCTTCTTTGGCGCCGCGTTCATCGTGCTGGTGCCCGTGGCGCTGTCCAACATTCCGCACATGCTTGGCCTGCCGCTGTCGGTGGACACCGCCGCCCACATCGAGCACATGGTGTTCGGCGCGCTGATCGTGTTCTTCCTGATCGCCGAGCCGCACGGCCTGGCGCGGCTGTGGAACATCGGCAAGGAGAAGTTGAGGATCTGGCCGTTCCCGCACTGATCGTGTTTCGTTTTGATTTCCGTGGGTCCATCGCAGCACAACCGCGCTGGACCCCCGCCCCGAATACCCGGCTCAAGACCGGGCCAATCCCGGTGTCACAGGGTTGAACGACCCAAACACCACGCAGGAGGTAAATGGAGATGAAGCGTCTTAACCTGAAGTTGGCGGCAGCCTTGATGGCCGCAGCCGGCGCCGCAGGCGCCGTGGCCACGCCGGCAATGGCGGCCGAAGAGCAGTTCGTTCCGTTGCTGGTGTATCGCACGGGATCGTTCGCGCCGCTGGGCATTCCCTGGGCCGATGGCAAGCTGGATTACCTGAAGCTCGTGAACGAGCGCGATGGCGGCGTGAACGGCGTCAAGATCACGTACGAAGAATGCGAAACCGCCTACGCCACGGACCGCGGCGTGGAATGCTACGAGCGCCTGAAGGGCAAGGGCACCGGCGCATCGGGCTTCGACACCCAGTCCACCGGCATCACCTTCGCGGTCAGCGACAAGGCCATCGTCGACAAGGTGCCCGTGGAAACGATGGGCTACGGCCTGTCGCAATCGGTGGATGGCAGCGTGTTCGAGTGGAACTTCCCGCTCTTGGGCACGTACTGGACCGCCGCCGACGTGATGATCCAGGACATCGCCAAGAAAGAAGGCGGCATGGACAAGCTCAAGGGCAAGAAGATCGCCCTGGTCTATCACGACTCGCCGTACGGCAAGGAGCCGATCCCGCTGCTGCAAAAGCGCGCGGCCAAGGAAGGCTTTGAACTGCTGCTGTACCCGGTGACGGCGCCGGGCGTGGAGCAGAAGTCCACCTGGCTGCAGATCCGCCAGGCACGCCCGAACTACGTGTTGCTGTGGAGCGCGGGCATCATGACGCCCACCGCCATCCGCGAAGCACAGGCCAGCGGCTATCCGCGCGACAAGATGTACGCGATCTGGTGGGCCGGCTCGGAAGGCGACGTCAAGGACCTGGGCGATGTCGCCAAGGGCTACAACGCCATCACCATCCACAACAGCGGCGCCGACAGCGACAAGGTCTACGACGATCTGAAGAAGTACGTCTACGACAAGGGCCAAGGCGCGGACAAGACCGGCAAGACCACGTTGGGCACCATCGCCCACACGCGCGGCATGATGATCTCGATGCTGCAGGTCGAAGCGATCCGCGCCGCGCAGGAGAAGTACGGCAAGGGCAAGGCGCTGACGCCGGAGCAGGTGCGCTGGGGCTTCGAGAACCTCGACCTGACGCAGGAAAAGCTCGACAAGCTGGGCTTTGGCCAGATCATGCGTCCGGTCAAGACTTCGTGCGCCAACCACAAGGGCGACGACTGGGCTCGCATCGTGCAGTGGGACGGTTCCAAGTTCAAGGTCGTTTCCGACTGGTATCAGGCCGACAAGACGATCCTGGACCCGATGGTCAAGGAATCGGCGGCCAAGTACGCCAAGGAAAAGAACATTACGCCCCGCAAGTGTGAGTGATGCCCCTGGAGCGCCCGCGGCGGCCACGCCGCGGGTGCGCAACGCATGTTGATATGACCCGGCGGCCGGCTTTCCGGCCGGCCGCCGCCACGCTGCAGGAATGTTTATGAACGACGCCAATATTGCCGCCGCAGGCGCCCCGCCGGTGCTGCTCGATGTGAACGGCATCGAGGTGATCTACAACCACGTGATCCTGGTGCTCAAGGGCGTGTCCCTGCAGGTGCCCGAAGGCAGGATCGTGGCGCTGCTGGGCGCGAACGGCGCGGGCAAGACCACCACGCTGCGCGCGATCTCCAATCTGCTCAAGGGCGAGCGCGGCGACGTCACCAAGGGCCACATCCAGTACCGCGGCCAGCGCATCGAAAAGCTGACGCCGGCCGAGCTGGTCAAGCGCGGCGTCGTGCAGGTGATGGAAGGCCGGCACTGCTTCGCCCACCTCACCATCGAGGAAAACCTGCTGACCGGCGCCTATACGCGCAGCATGAGCCGCGGCGACACCGCCGCCGCGCTTGAACGGGTCTACCAGTATTTCCCGCGCTTGAAGCAGCGGCGCACCAGCCAGTCCGGATACACCTCGGGCGGCGAGCAGCAGATGACCGCGATCGGCCGCGCGCTGATGGCCAACCCGAACATGATCCTGCTGGATGAACCGTCGATGGGTCTTGCGCCGCAGATCGTCGAAGAAATCTTCGAGATCGTGCGCGACCTGAACCAGCGCGAGCGCGTGAGTTTCCTGTTGGCCGAGCAGAACACCAACATCGCCCTGCGCTACGCCGATTACGGCTACATCCTGGAGAACGGTCGCGTGATGATGGACGGCGCCGCATCCGACCTGGCGCAGAACGAGGACGTCAAGGAGTTCTACCTGGGCATCTCCAGCGGAGAGCGCAAGAGTTTCCGGGACAACAAGTTCTACCGCCGCCGCAAACGCTGGCTGGCCTGATTTCCGACGCGGGCAAGCCAGCGCTTGCCGCATGGCGCCGGCAACGGCGCCGCCAACCGGCACACGAGAAGGTGCGATTCCATGTCCGAGTTTTTCGATGACCTCGAAACCCGAGCGCCCGAGCAACGCGAGCGCGATCTGATGGCGGCCCTGCCTGGGGCGATTGCGCGGGCCATCGCGCGCGCGCCGGCCATCGCCGAGCAATTGCGCGGCGTGGACCCGGCCACGGTCACCTCGCGCGAGGCGCTGGCCCGGCTGCCGGTGCTGCGCAAGCACGAATTGCTTGAACGCCAGCAGCACAGCCGCGATGACGCCGCCCGACCCACTGGGCCCGCCAAGGCCTTCGGCGGCTTTTCCGCGATCGGCTGGGGCGAAGCGATGCGGGTGTTTGCCTCGCCGGGCCCGATCTACGAACCGGAAAGCGCGCGATCGGATTACTGGCGCTTTGCGCGCGCCCTGTACGCGGCGGGCTTTCGCGCCGGCGAACTGGCCTACAACTGCTTTTCCTATCACTTCACGCCGGCCGGCTCGATGATGGAGACGGCTGCCCATGCGGTGGGTTGCACCGTATTCCCCGGCGGCACCGGGCAGACCGAACAGCAGGTGCGCGCGATCCAGGACCTGTCGCCCAGCGGCTACACCGGCACGCCCAGCTTCCTGAAGATCATCCTGGAAAAGTCCGATGAACTGGGCGTGAAGCTCGATTCGCTGCGCCGCGCGCTGGTTTCCGGAGAGGCCTTCCCACCCTCGCTGCGCGACTGGCTGGCGGCGCGCGGCATCGATGGCTACCAGGCGTACGGCAGCGCCGACCTGGGCATGATCGCTTTCGAGACGCCTGCCCGCGAGGGGCTGGTGGTGGGCGAGGACATCATCGTCGAAATCGTGCGTCCGGGCACCGGCGAGCCCGTGCGCGACGGCGAAGTCGGCGAGGTCGTGGTGACCACGCTGAACCCGGATTACCCGCTGGTGCGGTTCGGCACCGGCGACCTGTCGGCGGTGATGCCCGGCGTTTCGCCGTGCGGGCGCACCAACACCCGCATCAAGGGCTGGATGGGGCGCGCCGACCAGACGACCAAGGTGCGCGGCATGTTCGTGCACCCCTCGCAGGTGGCCGACGTGGTCCGGCGGCATCCGGAAATCCTGCGGGCGCGGCTGGTCATCAGCGGCAGCACGGGCTCGGACCGCATGGTGCTCAAGGTGGAGTCGCGCGAGCAGAACGATGACCTGGCCAAGCGCATCGCCGATTCGGCGCGCGACGTGACCAAGCTGCGCGCCGATGTGCAATGGGTGGACGCAGGCGGCCTGCCGAACGACGGCAAGGTGATCGACGACATCCGCACGTACGAGTAAGGCGGCGGACGCCGGGTCAGGCCCCGCCGCGCCGGGCGCGTTCGATGATGGCGTGGATCGCCATCCCCGCAAGCATGGCGACCACAAAAATGCCGGCCTCGCCGATGCCGGCCGCCGCGGCGACGACGGCGGGTCCGGGACAGAATCCCGCCACGCCCCAGCCCACGCCAAACGCCAGGCTGCCGCCGGCCAGACGCCAGTCCAGCTGCGTGGCCTGCGGCCAGCGCATGGGTTCGCCCGACAGGCTGGCGCGGCGGCGACGCAAGCGCGCAAATCCGATGCTGGCCACGACGACCGCGCCGCCCATCACGAACGCCAGGGTGGGATTCCACAAGCCTGCCAGGTCCAGAAATCCCAACACGCGCGCGGGGTCGGCAAGTCCCGACACCAACAGGCCGAATCCGAAGACGAGCCCGGCGGCAAAAGCGTAGATCGCAGCCATGTCAGCCTCCCACCGCGTGGCGCAACACGTAGACCGTCACGAATCCGGCCGCCATGAAGATTGCCGTCGCGACGAACGAACGGCGAGATCCGCGGGACAGACCGCAGACGCCGTGGCCGCTGGTGCAGCCGGACCCGTATCGCGTGCCGATACCGACGAGCAGGCCGGCCACGATCAGCCGGGGCGTGCTGGCATCGACGGTGATGGACGGCAGGGTGGCGAACAGCCGGTAGACCCATGGCGCGGCGCACAGTCCCAGCAGGAAGGCGACGCGCCAACCGTCGCCTCGGGTCGGGGTGAAAAGACCACCCACGATGCCGCTGATGCCGGCAATGCGCCCGGCGCCCAGCATCAGCAAGACCGCGCCGGCGCCGATAAGGAGCCCCCCCGCCGTGCCGGCAAGGGGCGTAAAGGCAGACCAGTCCACGTTCATTTGAGCGACTCCAGTGCGCGTCCGCAGTACAGGCTGGACAGGGTTTTCATCACCTGGCTGACCTCGAAACTGGCCATCTGGTAGTAGACGTACTTGCCTTCGCGCCGCGTGACGACGAGGCCTTCGTCGCGCAGCACGCCAAGCTGCTGCGAGAGCGTGGGCTGGCGGATGCCGGTCAGCGATTCCAGCTCGCCGACGTTGCGTTCGTGGTGGACGAGCTGGCACAAGAGGAGCAAGCGGTCTTCGTTGGCCAGGGCCTTGAGCAGCGTGCAGGCCTGGGAGGCCGATTCACGCAGGGAGGAGACTTCACATTCGGTAAGCGGGGCATTCATGGCGGGGCGCTGACAGTGGAGGAAAAACGAGGCAACAGCGTCGTCATTATATTTCTGAATAAACTATTCGCAAATATTATTTTTTTACGTAAACTGTTCCGACGTGCCCGCCCTCCATTCCCGAGCCCCCATGAATCCGCACATCCAGGCCTTCTTTGATCCCGTCACCTCGACCATCACCTATGTCGTTCACGAGGCAGGGCCCGGCGGCGCCTGCGCCATCATCGATTCGGTGCTGGACTTCGACCCCAAGTCGGGCCGCACCAGCACCGCCAATGCGGACCGTGTGGCCGACTATGTCCGCGCGCGGGGGTTGCGGACGGTCTGGCTGCTGGAAACCCATGCCCACGCCGATCACCTGTCCGCCGCGCCTTATCTGCAACGGCAGCTGGGCGGCGTCATCGCCATCGGCCAAAGCATCCGCAGCGTGCAGGGCGTGTTCAAGAAGATCCTGAACCTGGAGCCGGCCTTTCAGCTCGATGGATCGCAGTTCGGCCATCTGTTCGCCGACGGCGAGACCTTTCAGATTGGCGCGCTGACCGCCACGGCGGTGCACGTGCCGGGACACACGCCAGCCGACATGGCCTACCTGATCGGCGATGCAGCGTTTGTGGGCGACACGCTGTTCATGCCCGATGTCGGCACGGCGCGCTGCGATTTCCCGGGCGGCGATGCGCACCTGCTGTACCAGTCGATCCGGCGCCTCTTGAGCCTGCCCGACGACACGCGCCTCTTCATGTGTCACGACTATCCGCCCGAGGGCCGCGACGCCGCCTGGCAGACCACCGTGGCCGACCAGCGCCGCGGCAACATCCACGTGCGCGATGGCATCACCGAAGATGAATTCGTCGCCATGCGCACCCGGCGGGACGCGACACTATCGATGCCCACACTGATCCTGCCCGCCATCCAGGTGAACATCCGCGCGGGACATTTCCCGCCGGCCGAGGACAACGGCGTGCGGTATCTGAAGATTCCCGTCAACGCGCTTTGACACCTGGCCGCGGCGCACTTGCGCCGCACGGCCATATCCCGCAAGATCGCCCGATCGCAGCCACCCGATCCGACGCATCCATGTTCGCCGAAGCCGAAGCAGACCCTACCCTCTCCAAAGATGAATTCAAGGCGCTGGAAACGCGGCTGCGGGTCGGACTGCTGAATGCGCAGTACGAACGCCTGCGCCAGGCCGACAAGACGCTTCTGGTCGTCGTGGCGGGCATCGACGGGGCCGGCAAGGGCGCCACGATCAACCTGCTCAACGAATGGATGGATCCGCGCCACATCCGCACGCTGGCCTATGGGCCACGCGAGGGCGACGAACTGGATCGCCCGCCGTTGTGGCGCTATTGGCGCGATCTGCCGCCCAAGGGCAGCACCGGCATCGTGTTCGGCTCCTGGTACACGCCGCTGGTCATCGAAGCCGTGCGCAAAAAGCCCAATGCAGACGCCATCGAGGCCCATGCCGCCGCCATCATGCGCTTTGAAACGATGCTGGCCTCGGAAGGCGTGCAGATCGTCAAGCTATGGTTCCACCTGTCGGCCAAGGCGCAAAAGGAACGGGCGCAGCGCCTGCTCGCCAGTCCCGAGACCGCGTGGCAGGTCAGCCCGGTCGACATGAAGGTGAACAAGCGTTTCGACCGCATCCGGTCGGGCGCGCACGTCGTGCTCAATCACACGGACTGCGGTCACGCGCCCTGGGTGGTGATCCCCAGCGCCGACGAGAACATGCGCACCGCGCGCACGGCCGAGGCGGTGCTGACGGCGCTGCGCCGGCGCGGCGTGCCGCGCCTGCCGCCCGCCTTCGTGGCGCATTCCAGCACGACGCGCATCGTCGACCGCCTGGGCAAGCTGGACTATGACGCCAAGGTCGAGAAGGAAGACTACGAATCCGAACTCGGCCTGCTGCAAGGCCGGCTGGCGCTCGCCGCCCGCTCCGACAAGTTCAAGGATCGCTCGCTGATCCTGGTGTTTGAAGGTCAGGATGCGGCCGGCAAGGGCGGCGCCATCCGCCGCGTCACGCACGCGCTGGACGCCCGGCAATTCGACATCACGCCCGTGTCCGCGCCCAGCTCCGAAGAATTGGCCCGTCCTTACCTGTGGCGGTTCTGGCGCCGCATTCCGCGCCATGGCCGGATCGCGATCTTCGACCGCTCCTGGTATGGCCGCGTGCTAGTCGAGCGAGTCGAGAAGTTGATTCCCCCCGCCAAGTGGCGCCGGGCCTACGCAGAGATCAACGACTTCGAAGAACAGCTGGCGGCCAGCGGCGCGCTGGTGCTCAAGTTCTGGCTGGCGGTCACGCCCGACGAACAGCTTGCCCGCTTTCGCGAACGCGAAAAATCGCCGTTCAAGAATTTCAAGATCACGCCCGAGGACTGGCGCAACCGCGAAAAATGGCCCGAGTACTCGGCGGCGGCCAACGAGATGATGATGCGGACCGACGTGCCCCACGCGCCCTGGCATCTGGTGTCGGCCAACGACAAGCGTTACGCTCGGCTGCAAGTGCTGCGGCATATCGTCGAAGCCATGGAAAACCAACTCTGAATTCCGCCAGGAGGCTCCGCCCCATGAGTACCGCAGATATCCGTCCCATCGTTGCCGCTGACTTCGACGCATGGCTGCCGCTGTGGAAGGGCTACCAGGACTTCTACCGCGTCAACATCGACGACGCCGTCACGCGCAACACGTGGGCGCGCTTTCTGGATCCGGCCGAGCCCATGCACGCGGCGCTAGCCTACGAAAGCGGCCGCGCGGTGGGCTTGGTGCACTGGATCTTCCACCGCTCCACCTGGACCGCGGGCGATTACTGCTATTTGCAGGATCTGTATGTGGACCAGGAGGCGCGCGGCACGGGCGCCGGGCGCAAGCTGATCGAACACGTCTACGCCGAAGCCGCCGCGGCCAATTGCGCCCGCGTCTACTGGCTGACGCACGAAACCAACGCGACCGCCATGCAGCTCTACGACCGCATTGCCGACCGGTCCGGCTTCATTCAGTACCGCAAGGTGATGGCTTGAGCGCGCGCGATCCCAACTGTCCGCTGTGCCAGGAAGACGGCGGCACGCTCTTGTGGCGGGGACCGCACCTGCGCATCATCGAGGTCGAGGACCCCGACTATCCGGGGTTTACGCGGGTGATCTGGAACGCTCACCTGGCCGAGATGACCAGCCTGTCCACGCACGGGCGCGACCTGCTCATGCGGGCGGTGTATGTGGTCGAGGAGACGCAGCAGGCGATCCTGACGCCCGACAAGGTCAACCTGGCATCGCTCGGCAACATGGTGCCGCATCTGCATTGGCACGTGATCCCGCGCTGGCGCGGCGACCGGCATTTTCCGGATCCGATCTGGGCGGCGCCGCGCATCGCGCCGGGCGCCGAGCCCGATTCCTGGAAGCGCCGGCAAGAAGCGGTGTCGGCCCTGCTGCCGCGCTACCGCGACCGTCTGGTCGAAGCGATGAACGCGCTGCTGTGGCATTGAGCGGTCCCGCGCACTGACCGTTTTACCGCACTGGCTTTCTACCGCACCAACCGTTCTACGGCATCGAGCCGCTGGGCGCCGCGGGGGCCCGCCCCCGCCGTTCTCCCAGCCAGCGTGCGTAGGCCGCTTCGACCAACTGCGCCGCGCGGTCGACGCTGAAAAGCCCCTGCCCCCGAATGAGCTCCCGGCCCGCCTCGCCCATGCGGCGGCGGCGTTCGGGGTCGGCGAGCAGGCTTTCCAGCGCGGCGGCCAATGCAGCGGGATCGCGCGGCGGCACGAGCAGGCCGGTCACGCCCGCCTGCATGGTTTCGGGAACGCCCCCCACGTCCGTGCCAATCACGGGCACGCCCATGGCGGCAGCTTCGACAAATGCCGTGCCGAAGGCTTCGCGATGGGTCGGCAAGGCGAACACGTCAAACGCCTGCAGCACGTTGCCGATGTCATGCCGCCGGCCCAGAAAGTGCACGCGGGACGCCAGGCCCAGCGCCTGAACCTGTCCCTTCAGGCGCTCGAACACCGGCATGCCGTCTCCGGCCAGCACCAGATGGGCTTGCGGAAACGCGGCCAGCACCCGCTGGAAAGCGTCGATCAGGTCGGCATGGCCCTTTTCCGTGCGCATGACGGCCACACAGCCCACGACCAGCGCATCGGCCGGCAGGCCGAGTTCCTGCCGCAGGCTGCCCTT
Source organism: Achromobacter mucicolens (assembly GCF_029866465.1). NCBI lineage: Bacteria > Pseudomonadati > Pseudomonadota > Betaproteobacteria > Burkholderiales > Alcaligenaceae > Achromobacter > Achromobacter mucicolens. Next base: position 5,407,775 of record NZ_CP123364.1, read on the forward strand.
GCCGTCGCCTTCGGGCAACACAATCGGCGAATGGATGGTGGCGACGGCCTCGGGCGGCGCGCCGCCATCCAGCAATTGGCGTTGCACGTGCCGGCTCACGGCGATGACGCGGTGGGCCAGCCACGTGTAGGCGTACAACGAGTTGATCGGCTTGGCCAGGTGGCGGGTGCGCACGATGAGCGGGGTGCGGGCAAGGCGCGCGCCCATTGCCGCGCGCACCGTGTCGCAGCGGCTGTGCGTGTTGACCACGTCGAAGCGGCCGCGCGCCGCCACGCGCCGCACGAACGCCACGCTGCGCACGAAATTGACGGCGCCGTCCATGTTCACGGTGTGCACGGTGAACCCGGCGTCGCGAAGCCGCTGCGTCAGTTCGGCGTGCGGCTGGCAGACCGCTTCCAGGTGATGGCCGCGCTCGCGCATGGCGACCATCTCCTTATAGATACAGAATTCCTGGCCGCCGAAGGCCGTGGCGGCTTCCGTATGCAGGATGCGCAAGGAGCCGCCCGTCCCGGCGTGGCTAGCGGGAAGATCGTCGGAATTCAGCATGGGCGGAGCAGCGGGCTGCTGCAGGGGGGTTGCGCAGGGGCCTGCCGATGCCGGCAAAGGGTGTCGGCGGTGCCAGGCAAGGCAAGGAGGACGGGATGATGGCGTGGCGGCATGACGGCAAGGGGCGCCAGGCAGCCTGGCCAAGCCACGACTGTTGGGCGTGGGTTCAAAAAAAGGCCGACTGGGTCGGCCTCCAACGGAGTTGTTACATAGAATTTAAGCGAATGTAAACCACAACGCCGCAGCCCGACAAGCCTCTCTGTCTCGAGGCGGGGACACAGCCCGCAGATGACGTGACTTCCGTGGCAATAGACCTCGATTTCAGGGAAGAAAGACGCAGGTTATATACATTCAGTTACCGTTCAGGTTCTTGCCGTAGCGGCTCAACGACGTGCAAACTGACCGCGCGCGTGGCCTTGGCCGCTCGGCCCGTGAAGTAGACTGTCCGCACCCACGTCGCAGGAGCCGGCATGAAATCGTCCCGCATCATCGTGCAGCGCGTTTACGAAGGCACCGGTCCGCAAGGGCATTACCTTGCCCTCGTCGACCGCATGTGGCCTCGCGGCCTGCGCCGCGCGGACCTCGGCCTGGACGAATGGGCCCGCGACATCGCCCCCAGCGCTGAACTGTGCAAATGGTTCAGCCACGTCGAGGAACGCTGGGACGCATTCCGCGCCAAGTACCTGGCCGAACTGGCCACGCCCGAGCAGCAAGCGCGCATGGCGGCCTTGCTGGAGGCCGCGGGCGATCGCCCCCTGACCCTGCTGTACGGTGCGCGCAACACCGAACACAATCAGGCCGTGGTGCTGCGCGACGCGCTCCTGGAATTCGCCCGCCATCACCGCAAGCGCGCGGCCTGAATCTCCCCCCGCTGTCTTGGTACGCTTATGCCCCGCCGGCGCCGCGCATCCACGCGCGCGCGAGGCGACGCCTAAGAGGAATTCCATGTCTTTCAGCTCCGACGCCTGGACCCGCAACGCCGCGCTCTATGAAAAGACGCGCGACATGCCGTTCAACCGCGAACTGGCCAGCGGCCAGCTTGCCGAGGATGCGTTCAAGCACTACATGATCCAGGACGCGCACTATCTGGTCGCGTTTGGACGCGCGCTGGCCATTGCCGCCGCCAAGGCCGACGACGCAGACGGCGTCGTGCAGTTTGCCGAAGCCGCCAAGGGCGCCGTCGTGGCCGAACGCAGCCTGCATGCCGGTTTCATGCAACAGTTCGGCATCGACGCGGCCACGTTCGAGGCCACGCCGCTGACGCCGGCGAGCCATCACTACACCAGCTTCCTCATCGCCACCGCCTGGAGCGCACCCTATCCGGTCGCCCTGGCTGCCCTGCTCCCCTGCTTCTGGATCTACGCGGAGATCGGGCGCGACATCCACGCGCGCGCCGTTCGGCCCAATCCGTACGCCGCCTGGATCGACACCTACGCCGGCGATGACTTCCACGCGCTGGTCCGCGCGGTGATCGCCACCGTGGATCGGGCGGCCCAAACCGCCTCGCCGCAGACCGTCGAAGCGATGCACCAGGCCTATACGCACGCCGCCCAACTGGAATGGATGTTCTGGGACTCGGCGCACCGGCAGGCCGGCTGGCCGGTCTGAACGGGCGGGCGGCGCCGGTCGGGCTGACCAGGCGGATATGCCAAAATCGCGCCCATGCCGACCGACAACCGCCTTACACCCAACGCCCTGGCCACGCAGGCCGGGCAACTGCCTGCCGCCTGGCAGGCCGCCCTGTCCGCCGACCCCGCCGTGGCCGCAGCCCTCGCCGCCGCGACCAGCCATGTGGAAGCGCGCCTGGCGCAGGGCGCCGTGGTGTATCCCGCCACGCCCTTTCGCGCCTTGCAAGGCCTGGCGCCCTCGGACGTACGGGTCGTGATCCTGGGCCAGGACCCCTACCACGGCCCCGGCCAGGCGCAGGGGCTGGCGTTCTCGGTGCCGGACGACTGCAAGCGCCCCCCCAGCCTGCGCAACATCTTCAACGAGATTGCGCGCGACTATCCGGATGTGGGCGTTCCGGCCGGCAATGACCTCACCGCCTGGGCCGAGCAGGGCGTGCTGCTGTTGAACACGGCGCTCACCGTGGAAGACGGCCAGCCCGCGTCGCACGCCAAGCGCGGCTGGGAAACGGTGACCGATGCCCTCATCAAGCTCGTCGCGCGCGATCCGTCGCCCAAGGTGTTCATGCTGTGGGGCGCCCACGCTCAGGCCAAGCGGCTGTTGCTGCCGCCCGACAGCGGCCATCTGGTGCTGATGTCCAACCACCCCTCCCCGCTGTCCGCCCGGCGCCCCCCGGTGCCGTTCCTGGGCTGCGGTCATTTCCGGGCCACCAACGCGTGGCTGGAAAACCAAGGGAAAAACCCTATTGATTGGGGGCTGGACAAAAAAATAATTCCCTTGCAGGGTGAATTCAGGTTATGATCGCCGCACTGCACAAAACGAGTTCGGCATTTACCGCCTTGATTTAGCGGAATTTTTTGCAGTCCGCCGGGAAACCAACCCCCGGCCTCATGCCGAACTATCATCGATTCCTGACCCCTTTCCTTTCGCCCTGCGTTCCATCAGTACAAGAGAACGCGCCACGCGCATGGTTGATCCGGTCGGCACGATGCTCCATCAACCGTCGCCTGGATCCGGCCGCCTAATCCCCTGGCCCGACCAAGCACTGCGTCGCATTGATTGCGGCAAGGGAAAGTAATGTCTTTCGAAACCCTGGGTCTCGCGCCCGCCCTGTTGTCGGCCGTTCAAGAAGCTGGCTTCACCACCCCCACCACCGTTCAAGCCGCCGCCATTCCGCAAGCGCTGGCCGGCCACGACCTGATGGTGTCCTCGCAGACCGGCAGCGGCAAGACCGCGGCCTTCATGCTGCCCGCCCTGCATCGCATTGCCCAGATGCCCGCCAACAAGGGCGTCGGCGTGCAAGTGCTGGTGCTGACCCCGACCCGCGAACTGGCCCTGCAAGTCACGGACGCCACCGCCACCTACGGCCGCAAGCTGGCCGACCTGCGCACCGCGACCGTCGTGGGCGGCATGCCTTACGGCGCGCAACTGAAGGCGCTGTCGCGCCGCGTCGACGTGCTGGTCGCCACCCCCGGCCGCCTGATCGATCACCTGCAATCGGGCCGCGTCAAGCTCAACACCGTGCACACCCTGGTGCTGGATGAAGCCGACCGCATGCTGGACATGGGCTTCATCGAAGATATCGAGACCATCATCGAGCGCCTGCCGCAAGAGCGCCAGACGCTGCTGTTCTCGGCCACCCTGGACGGCACCGTTGCCAAGCTGGCCGCGCGCATGATGCGCGAGCCGCAGCGCATCGAGATCGCCGGCGCCAAGGAAAAGCACACCAACATCACGCAAAGCCTGCTGTACGCGGACGACGCCAGCCACAAGATGCAGCTGCTGGACCACGTGCTGCGCGACGCCTCGCTGGATCAGGCCATCGTCTTCACGTCGACCAAGCGCGGCGCGGACGACCTGGCCGACCGCCTGGCCGACCAGGGCTTTGCCGCCGCCGCCCTGCACGGCGACATGAACCAGCGCCAGCGCACCCGCACGCTGTCGCAACTGCAACGCGGCCAGCTGCGCATCCTGGTGGCCACCGACGTGGCCGCCCGCGGCATCGACGTGCAAGGCATCAGCCACGCCGTCAACTTCGACCTGCCGATGCAGGCTGAAGACTACGTGCACCGCATCGGCCGTACGGGCCGCGCCGGCCGCAGCGGCCTGGCGTTCACGCTGGCCACGCATTCCGAGCGCCACAAGGTCCGCCGCATCGAGCACTACATCGGCCAGTCGATCACGCCTGAAGTGATCGCCGGTCTGGAACCCAAGCGCACCCCGCGTCCGTCCACCGGTGGCGGCGGTGGCAAGCCCTTTGGCAAGCCTTTCGGCAAGCGTCCCGGCGGCTTCGGCGGTTCGCGTCATGGGTCGGGCGGCTTTGCCGGCGCCCGCGACGGCGCCCCGCGTGAAGGCCGTTCCTTCGGCGGCCCGCGTGGCGAGTTCAAGCCGCGCGACGGCGGCTACCAGGGCAACCGTTCCTTTGAAGACCGTCCGTTCGGCGACCGCCCGCAGCGTTCGTTTGGCGACCGTCCCAGCTTCGGCGATCGTCCGCAGCGCGAAGGCGGCTACCAGGGCAATCGCCCCTTCGGCGACCGTCCCCAGCGTGAAGGCGGCTTCCGTGGCGGCGACCGCGATTCGCGTCCCAGCTTTGGCGACCGCCCCAGCTACGGCGACCGTCCCCAGCGCGACGCCCGTCCGTTCAGCGAGCGCGGCCCTCGTGAAGGCGGTTTCCGCGGTGGCGATCGCGACGCGCGCCCCAGCTTTGGCGACCGTCCCAGCTTCGGTGACCGTCCCCAGCGCGAAGGCGGCTTCCGTGGCGGCGACCGTCCCGAAGGCGGCTTCCGTGGCAAGCCCTCGTTCGACAAGCGCCCCGGCGGTCCCGCCAAGCGTTTCACCAAGTCGACCGATCGCCGCGGCTAATCTGTCCGTCTGTGACCCGTCCTGCCATAGGTTGACACCTACGGCACGGTATCCGTAGCAGGCTACGGACTGAACACCCGGTGAACTTCATCGGGTGTTTTGCATTGTAGGGACAGGTGCGGACGCTCGGTGTTGTAGATTTCGACGGACTGCTTGACCATGAGCCGGGCTTGGGCCAGATCGGCGGGCTTGTGGAGCAATAGCTCTCCCTTCAGGATGCCGTTGACCCGCTCAGCCAAGGCATTCTGGTAGCAGTCGTAGCCGTCAGTCATCGAGCAACGGATGCCGTGCCGCGCGTGCAGGCGCTGGTAGTACGTTGAGCAGTACTGGATGCCTCGATCCGAGTGGTGCACCAGCGGTTGGCTCGAGCGCCGCGAGCGCAACGCCATCTCCAGTGCGCGGCGCACCCCTTCGGTCTGCAGATTCTCTGCCACGTGGTAGCCCACGATCTTGCGCGAGTAGGCGTCGGTCACCAGGCTTAAGTAGGTGCACCGTTGGGCGGTCGGCAGGTAGGTGATATCGGCTACCCAGACCTGCTCGGGCCCCGTCGGCACCACTTGGCCTTCGCCTTCCTTGAGCAGGTTCGGGTGGCGTCGGAAGCGGTGATGGCTGTCGGTGGTCTTGTGATACGCCCGGCGTGGCCGCACCAGCATCCGGGCGCTGCGCAGAATGTCGAACAGCGCATCGCGCCCGGCCTTGATCCCCGCCTCGCGTAGCGGCTGGCCCAGCATGTGATGCAGCTTGCGCGTACCCAACGTCGGTTGACGTACCCGCAGCGCGGTGACCATCGATACTACTTGGCATGCCTGCTGCTGGCGCTCGCGCTCTCTGTGCCTGCTCTTGTAATACGCCTGGCGGCTATGGCCCATGTAACGGCAAGCCCTTGCCACGCTCAGCCCTTGGACGAGCTTTTGCGTGAGGACTTGCCCAAAGGCTTTTTTACGACGCGTACCCCGTAATCCTTCTCCAACACATTGACCACGGCCTCAAACAACTGCGCCTTCTCGCGGGCTTCCTTGAGCTGAATCTCCAGTTCCTTGATCCGCTGCTCGGGGGTAAGCACTTTGCCTTGACGATCCATGTCCACTCCTCTGACCGTCGGCAGGCTCCAGCCGCTCCAGCCCGGGCGGCCATGTTTGCGCAGCCACACCAGCACTGTCGACCGGCCTTGGATTCCATAGCGGCGCTGAGCCTCTTTGTACGTCAGCTCGCCTTTTTCCACCTGCTCGACCACCGACAGTTTAAAAGCCAGACTGTAGTCCCGCTGGGTTCGCTTGATCCTTGATTCCAATTGACTCTCCTTTTTTCTCTCGAAAAGGTGTCAACCAATTCCAGGACGGGTCACTGATCCGAAAAAAGCCCCGCGGCCATGCTGCGGGGCTTTTTTTTGGGAAAATGCCGGTTTGCCCCGGTACCATCCGCTCATGCAACGCCCCGCCCCCGCCAATCTTCCGCCCCTGTCCCCCGCCGCACGCGAACACAGCGACGCCACGGCCGCCCACCTGCGCGCCGCCATCGCGGCGAGCGGCGGCTGGCTGCCGTTCGATCACTGGATGGCCGAGGCCCTGTACGCGCCGGGATTGGGCTATTACGCGGCGGGCAACGTCAAGCTGGCCGATGCCGACGACGGCGGCAAGACGCCCGCCGGCGACTTCGTGACCGCGCCGCAGCTCACGCCGCTGTTCTCGCGCACGCTGGCGCGCCAGGCGGCCGAGGTGCTGCGTCAGACGGACACGCGCGCCGTGCTGGAATTCGGGGCCGGCACCGGCGCGCTCGCCGAAGGCGTGCTGCGCGAACTGGACGCGTTGGGGCTGTCCGACACGCGCTATCTGATTCTGGAAGTGTCGGCGGACCTGCGCGCGCGCCAGGCCGAACGGCTGGCGCCCTTCGGCGACCGGGTGCAATGGCTGGACGCCCTGCCCCACGCGTTTTCCGGATGCGTGCTGGCCAACGAAGTGCTGGACGCGATGCCGGTTTCCCTTTTTGTCTGGAGCGACGCCGGCCAGGTGCTGGAACGCGGCGTGGCGGTGGATGCCGACGGCGGTTTCACCTGGGAAGATCGCCCCGCCCCGGCCACCCTCGCGGCCGCGGTCGCGGCGCGCATGCCGGCGCTGCCGGGCTACGTGTCGGAAATCAATCTGCAGGGCGAGGCGTGGATCGCGGCAATGGGCAGCTGGCTGGAACGCGGCGCGGCGCTGCTGGTGGACTATGGCTTTCCGCGCGGCGAGTACTACCACCCGCAGCGCGCGGGCGGCACGCTGATGTGCCACCTGCGGCACCACGCGCACGGCGACCCGTTCACCGCGCCGGGCCTGCAGGACATCACGGCGCACGTGGATTTCACCGCGATGGCGGACGCCGCGCTGGCGGCGGGAATGCAGGTGCTGGGTTACACCTCGCAGGCGCGCTTCCTGATGAACGCGGGCCTCATGGACCTGCTGGCCGGACTGGATCCGTCCGATGCGCAGGCCTACGCGCAGGCGGTGGCACCGGTGCAGAAGCTGCTATCGGAGGCGGAGATGGGCGAGTTGTTCAAGGTGCTGGCCGTCGGCCGCGGCATGACGGCGCCGTTGAGCGGGTTCTCGCGCGGCGACCGGCTGGGCAAGCTGTAGCGCGCAAGCCGGATCAGACGGCCTGCAAGTCGGCCAGACGCGCCAGGCGCGCCTGGCGCACGCTGTCCTTGATGCGCGCCGGCTCGCCCGCGCAAGCCTTGGCGATGGCGCCCGCGTCCACGCCGCGCACCGCCGCCACCCGCGATTGCCACGCGGGAAGGTCCACCGCGCGCAACACGGCCGCGGCATCCAACAGTTCAAAAAAGCGTTCCGGCTTGCGCAAGGCATCGGCGCGCTCCATCAGCGCCAACTGCGCATCGGCCCTGTCCGGGCCATCCGGCATGCCATCCTGCGCACCCAATGCGTCGAGGACTTCAGGCAAGAGTCGCGCGTAGTCGTTGCATTCCGTGGGCACGCGCATCCGCCGTCCCAGCGCTTCGCGCTGCGGCGTCAAGCGGCACATCAGCGCGTAGCGGCTTGCCAGCGGCAAGCCCTGCCCCGCGGCGCGATCCAACTGCGCAGCCACTTCGTCCACGCCCTGCAATTCGGGCATCACGCGCGCCAGCGCGCCGGATTCGTTCAGCACCCCCAGCATGCGCGAAGGCGCCTGCGCCATCAGGCCGCGCGACAACTCCTTCCAGACGCGTTCGGCCACCAGCGCATCGGCCTCGCCGGCCTCGACCATGCGGCGGCACAGCGCCATCGTTTCCGGCGCAATGCTGAAATCGCCAAAGCGCGCGGCAAAGCGGGCGAGGCGCAGGATGCGTACGGGATCCTCTTCGAACGCATCGCCCACATGACGAAAGATCCGGGCGCGCAGGTCCTCCGCGCCGCCCAGCGGGTCCACGAGCCGGCCGTCTTCGTCCTGGGCAATGGCATTTACCGTCAGGTCGCGCCGGCGCAGGTCGTCCTCCAGCGTGACGTCCGCGCCCGTGTAGAAGGTGAAGCCCTTGTAGCCGCGCCCCGACTTGCGTTCGGTGCGCGCCAGGGCGTATTCCTCTTTGGTGCGGGGGTGCAGGAAGACGGGGAAATCGCCGCCGACGGGGATGAAGCCGCGGCCGGTCATGTCTTCGGGCGTGGCGCCCACCACGACCCAATCGTGATCGCCGTGCGGCAGGCCGAGCAGCGCATCTCGCACCGCGCCGCCAACGATATAGGCGCGCAGGCCTTCGGTCGCCGGATCGCGCGTCATGGCGCGGCGGCGGTTTCGGTGCCTGCCGGCACGACGTTGCCCAGGCGCTCCTTCAGCGATTGCGGCTGGCCGGTGAACATGGCCGCGTAATACGTGGCGTTGGACATCACGTTCTTGACGTAGATGCGGGTTTCGGTGAACGGGATGGTCTCGGCAAAGATGGCGCCTTCGACGGGATGCGTGAACGTCGAACGCCAATTGCGCGGCCGGCCCGGGCCCGCGTTGTAACCGGCGCTGGCCAGCATCTGCGAACCATTCAAATCGCGCAGCACGATGTTCAGGTAGTTCGTGCCCAGTACGGTATTGGTGTCGAAATCGTTGACGCTGGCCGGCGTGAAGTCGCTCATGCCGATCTTGCCGGCCACCCACTTGGCCGTGGCGGGCATGAGCTGCATCAGCCCCGAGGCGCCCACGTGCGAGCGCGCATCCATGATGAAGCGCGATTCCTGGCGGATCAGCCCGTACACCCAGGCCGGATCCAGCGCGATGGCGTTGGCCTTCGCGGTGACGCGGCCCTCGAACGGCGCGATGAAGCGCTGGCTGAAGTCGAATTCCTTTTCGGTGCGGTCCGACGTGTTGACCACGCGGTCGTAGATGTTCTCGGCGCGGGCCAGCTCGGCGGCGGCCAACAGCTGGCGGTCGCTCATGCCGCGCAGCGTGAAGTTCCATTCGGGCACGGCTTCGGCGCGCCAGCCCAGGCGGAACAGCAGCACGGCGCGTTGCAGGCCCGGATTGGCGCGGGCCTCGGCGATCTCGCGGTCGCTGATGGGCGCGGGACGCGGCGGCACATTGATGCGGCGGCCCAGCTCTTCCGCGGCCAGCTGGCCGTAGAAATCAAAGCGGTCGGCGATGCTGGCGTAGGCGGCCTGCGCCTTGTCCTTGTTGCCCGTCGCGGCCTGGCCGCGGGCCTTCCAGTACACCCAGACCGTCTCGGCCTGTTGCGAAGGCGGCATTTCGTCGATGGATTCGATGACCCACTTCCAGTCGATTTTCGGCTGGCGCAACGCGGCGCGCACCTTCCAGGCGGCGTTGTATTCGGTCATGCGGATATGGCCCGCCTCGCGGTACCAATCGTTCGCCCGGCTGTCCAGGCCCAGCGCGGCGGTCAGCGCGTACTGGCCGCGCACCCAGGCCAGGTTCGACTTGGACATCGACTTGGCCCATTCGCGGCGCAGGTAGGAGTCGGCGACGCTGACGTCCGAGCGCGCCAGGCGGGCCAGCGCGATCGTGACCAGTTCCTTTTCGTTGCGACCCACGGGCATGCGGTCCTGCCGCGTCAGCCACTTCATGGGGTCTTTCATGATGACGTCGTAGGTCTTCACGTCGCGCGGTTCGAACATGTACTGCACGAACTTGCGCGCATCGGTGGTCTTGTTGGCCTCGATGGCGTCGCGCAGCTGCGGCTCGAGTTGCTCCCAGCCCAGGATGCCGTCGGCCACGAGCTGGTCGTACAGCGCCCAGCATGCGCTGCCGGGCGAGAACACGGCCATTGCCTGCGCGGCCGTGGCGCGCTGGCCGGTCATGTGCTTGCCGTCCAGGATGGCGCATTCGATCTGCGCGTTGCTGTTTTTCACGGGCGCCAGCTTGCGCACCGTTTCGAAGTCGCCGCTGCGGGCGGCGGCGAGCAGCCAGTCGCCGCGCAGGCGGTCGGCCAGGTAGGCGTCGCCATTGCTGTTGATGAACTGCTGCAGCGCCGCCACGGGCCGGCCCGAGGCGGGCGGCGTCCAGAGCTGATAGCGCAGCAGCCAGTATTCCGGATACATGCCCAGCGGGTCGCCCTTGGCCTGCGGCACCAGCGCGCCCAGCACCGACCACTGCTTGCGGTTCATGGCTTCGCGGGCGGCGACCACGGCGGCCAGCGCGGGCGTTTCCGCGGTCGGCGGCAGGCCTGCCAGCACCACGGGAGGCACGGCGATCATCGGCTGGGCCGCCTGCACGGCGGGCTGAGGCTGGGGATTGACGGCGGCGCTGCGCTGCTGCGCATCGACGGGCGCACAGGCAGCCGTGAAAAGCGCCACCAGCGGCAGCAAGCGGCGCAGCCCGGCGCGGGCGTCGGCGGCTTGCAACGAGGAATTCTGATACCGTGGGGGCTGCCGGGCGCCTGTCTCGCGACGCACCCGCATGCTGAGCATACGCATGTTCGTCTTCAGCATGTTTGCCTTCATATTCAACCCCCCGGTTACAGCCACCGCATGACTACGCAAAATACTCCAGAGGATACCGCAGTCCACCGCACGCGATTGCGGAAATTGCGCACCGAAATGCCTGAAGACCAGCGCAGCCGGGGCGCTTTGCTCATGCGCGCACGCCTTTTCACCTGGCTGAATGTGGCCCGCGACCAGGCCGTGCAGGCCGGCCATCCGGCACCCACCACTGTCGCCGCCTTCTGGCCCATGGCCGACGAACCCGATCTGCGCCCGCTCCTGACGCAATGGAGCGAGGCCGGCATGACGGTGGCACTGCCGGTCGTGCGCGAGCGCAACGCGCCGCTCGCCTTTCTGCCCTGGACGCCCGAGGCCGAACTGCGCGCCGGCCCCTACGGCATCCAGGAACCCGTGGCCGGTCCGGAACTCTTGCCCGACGTGGTGCTGGTGCCCACGCTGGGTTATACCGAACTCGGCGACCGCCTGGGCTATGGCGGCGGCTATTACGACCGCACCCTGGCCGCCCTGCGCGACCGCGGCCACCCCTTCACCGCCATCGGCATCGCCTGGAGCTGCGGCGAGCTGGACCCGGGATATGTCCCCGCCGCGCACGATGTCCGCCTGGACGCGGTGCTGACGCAGGACGGCTGGGTGCCGCATGCGCCGCTGGAGCAAGGTGGCAAGAGCGGATCGGTGCTGCATTCCTATCGCATGAATTGACGGGTCCCCGCTGACGCACCAGTTTCGTCCGGCGTGACGCACCAGCTTGGTGCGCGCGCCCGGGCAGCTCTCCAGCCGCCTTCGCCCCCCTGACGGCCTCCCGTCCCCGGATTACGCCGTCGTCCGCCCCGGGGATGGCATTTCCCCCACCCGCAGCGCATATTGATGCCGTGTCGCCCCGTCTGCCGACAAAGCTGGCATGCGGGTTGCTTGTACACCTTGACCGGCCGGCCACGGCCGGATGACGGCCGCGTGCAAGCGGCCGCAAGCATCTGCACGGAGGAGCCATGAAGGACCTACCCGCCCGTCCATCCGCCTTTGACGAAATGCGCGATGGCGAGAACCGCATCCGCTCCCACTACCAGGCGTTCGAGCGCTGGCACAACGAGCAGTCGGACGAAGCCATGTCCGTGCGCCGGCTGGAGGCCGACCTGAGCTTTCGCCGCGTCGGCATCACATTCTCGGTCGCGGGCGACGCCGCCGGCACCGAGCGCCTGATCCCTTTCGACCTCATCCCGCGCATCATTCCCGCCGAGGAATGGCGCCACCTGGAAGCCGGCCTCAAACAGCGCGTGCGCGCACTGAACCTGTTCATTCGCGACATCTATCACGGCCACGACATCGTGCGCGCGGGCATCGTGCCGGCCGAGCAGGTCTTCCTGAACGCGCAATACCGTCCGGAGATGCAGGACGTCGACGTGGCCGAGGACATCTACTGCCACATCGCCGGCGTGGACCTCGTGCGGGCGGGCGCGGGTGAATTCTATGTGCTGGAGGACAACCTGCGCGTGCCGTCCGGCGTGTCGTACATGCTGGAGAACCGCAAGATGTCGATGCGGCTCATGCCCGACGCGTTCGGCCGCATCAAGGTCGAACCCGTCGCGCACTACCCCGACCTGCTGCTGGACAACCTGCGCGAGGTCGCGCCGCACGGCGGCGACGATCCCACCGTGGTGGTGCTGACGCCGGGCATGTACAACTCCGCCTACTTCGAGCACGCCTTCCTGGCCCAGCAGATGGGCGTGGAACTGGTGGAAGGCCAGGACCTGTTCGTCGAGCAGAACACCGTCTACATGCGCACCACGCGCGGGCCGCGCAAGGTCGACGTGATCTACCGCCGGCTGGACGACGATTTTCTCGATCCGCTGTCCTTTCGCGCCGATTCCGCGCTGGGCGTGCCGGGCCTCTTGTCGGTGTATCGCGCCGGCCGCGTCACGCTCGCCAACGCGATCGGCACCGGCATCGCCGACGACAAGTCCACGTATCTCTACGTGCCCGACATGATCCGCTTCTATCTGGGCGAGGAACCCATCCTGTCGAACGTGCCGACCTGGCGCTGCGGCCGGCCGGACGAGCTGTCGCACGTGCTGGCCAACATGCAGGACCTCGTGGTCAAGGAAGTGCATGGCGCGGGCGGATACGGGATGCTGGTCGGGCCGTCCGCCTCGCGCGCCGAGGTGGAATCGTTCCGGGACCGCGTGCGCGCCAATCCCGCCAACTACATCGCGCAGCCCACGCTGGCGCTGTCGACCACGCCCACGTACGTGGAATCGGGCGTCGCGCCGCGCCACGTGGATCTGCGGCCGTACGTGCTGTGCGGCAAGGAGATCCGCACCGTGCCGGGCGGCCTGTGCCGCGTGGCGCTGACCGAGGGCTCGCTGGTGGTCAACAGCAGCCAGGGCGGCGGCACGAAGGACACCTGGGTGCTGGAGGACTGATCATGCTGAGCCGAACCGCCGACAACCTGTTCTGGATGTGCCGCTACACCGAGCGCGCCGAAAACACCGCCCGCATGCTGGACGTGAACCTGCAGATGTCGCTGCTGCCGCAGGACACGCATACGCGAGAAGGCTCGTGGCTGGGCGTGCTGCGCATCTCCGAATTGCAGGGGCTGTATCAGAGCAAGTACGCGTCGATCTCGCCGCACGACGTGCTGGAATACATGGTGCGCGACCCGGAGAATTCCTCGTCGATCTATTCGTGCATGCGCGCCGCCCGCGAAAACGCGCGCGCCGTGCGCGGCAGCCTCACGACGGAAGTCTGGGAAACCTACAACACGACGTGGCTCGAGCTGCTCAAGCATCTGCACACGGGGCTGCTGGAACGCAATCCGGGCGAATTCTTCGAGTGGGTCAAGTTCCGTTCGCACCTGGCGCGCGGCGTCACGATCGGCACCATGCTGGAAGACGAGGCGCTGTACTTCATGCGCATCGGCATGCACCTGGAGCGCGCCGACAACACCGCCCGCATGCTGGACGTGAAGTTCCACGAACGCAGCAGCGCGGGCGCGCAGGAGAGCCGCGCGGAACCGGCCAGCGCCGCAGCCGTGCAAAGCGAGTTCTACCGCTGGTCGGCGCTGCTCAGCTCCGTGTCCGGCCTGGAGATCTACCGCAAGGTGTACCGCGATGTCATTACCCCCGATCGCGTGGCCGAACTGCTGATCCTGCACGGCGACATGCCGCGGTCGCTGCTGGCCTCGATGCGGGCGGTGGCCGACGACCTGGCGCGCGTGGCGAACCAGCGCTCCACCGAGACGGAGCGGCGCGCGGGCATGTTGTGTGCTGAGCTGCAGTACGGCCGCGTCGAGGACATCCTGGCGAGCGGACTGCACCGGTACCTGGACCGGTTCCTTGACCGTATCAACGACCTGGGCAACCGGATCAGCCAGGACTTCCTGGTGCCGCTGTCGGCATAACACGGAGACAGCCATGAAGCAGATCATCACGCACGTCACGCATTACCGCTACACCGCGCCGGTCAACTACAGCATCCAGACCCTGCGCCTGACGCCGCGCGACGACGAACACCAGCGTGTTCTGCGCTGGAACATCGAGGCGCCGGGCGAGCTGGACAAGCAGGTCGACGCCTACGGCAACATCACGCACACGCTGACGTTGAACCAGCCGCACAGCGACATCGAGCTGCGCGTGTCCGGCCAGGTGCTGGTGGCGCCGCTGGTGCGCGGCGTGCTGGGCGGCGAGGACAGCCGGCTGCCAGTGCATGCCTATTGCGTGCAGACGCGGCTGACGCAGGCGGACGAGACGGTTCTTGCGTTCGCGCGCGCGGTGCTGCCAAACGGACTGTCGACCTCGGACGACATCCTGACGCTGGCGGACGCCATCCACGGGCGCGTGGCGTACGAGCCCGGCACCACGGACGTCACCACCGCCGCCAACCAGGTGCTGGCGTTGGGTCATGGCGTATGCCAGGACCACGCCCACCTGTTCCTTGCCTGCGTGCGCGGCCTGAACGTGCCCGCGCGCTACGTCAGCGGCTACCTGTACACCACGGCCGAGCACGCGGCCAGCCACGCCTGGGCCGACGTCTGGCTGCCCGACCTGGGCTGGACCAGCGTGGACATCACCAACAGCCAGTTCGCCTCGGAATGCCATTGCCGGCTGGCCGTGGGCCGGGATTACGACTCGGCATCGCCCGTGCGGGGCGTGCGCACCGGCGGTGGCGAGGAGTCCATGGAAATCAGCGTCCAGGTCCAGGCCGGCGCGCAGCAGTAAGCCGTAACATCCGCCCCGCCCCGCCGCAATACAATGCGGGGTGGCTTTTCCCTCTTTCCGATCATGACCTACTGTGTAGCTGCCCGCCTGGACGCCGGCCTGGTGTTTCTTTCCGACTCCCGCACCAATGCCGGGGTCGACCAGATCAGTGTCTTTCGCAAGATGACCGTGTTCGAGCGGCCGGGCGAGCGCGTCATGGTCCTGATGACCTCCGGCAACCTGGCGGTCAGCCAGGCCGTGCTGAACGTGCTGACCCGCCAGCGCGAGGAAGGCGCCGACACGCTCTGGAACGCGCCCGACATGTTCACGGCCACGCGCCTGGTGGGCGCGGCGGTGCGCGAGGTCTATCACAGCGAGGCCGCCGCCCTGCACGAACAGGGTGTCGACTTCAACGTCAGCATGATCTTCGGCGGGCAGATCGGCATGGAGCAATGCCGCCTGTTCCAGGTGTATTCGGCCGGCAACTTCATCGAGGCGGGCCAGGAATGCCCGTACTTCCAGATCGGCGAGGCCAAGTACGGCAAGCCCATCCTGGACCGCGTGCTGCAACCGGACACCTCGCTGGACGAAGCCGCCAAGTGCGCCCTGATCTCGATGGATTCCACGCTGCGCTCGAATATCTCGGTGGGCCTGCCGCTGGACCTGCTGGTGTACGACGCCAATTCGCTGCGCGTCACGCACTTTGCCAGCATCGACGAGCACAACGAGTATTTCCGCATGATCCGCGGCACCTGGGGCGAACGCCTGCGCCAGGTCTTTGCCGAGATCCCCGATCCGCTGTGGACCAACCCGGACGCGCCGGGCTCGCTGGTGCCGCCGTCGCGGGTGCACCAGCCCCTGCGCATGGAGCCGGCCGATGCGGCGCGCAGCGCCTACGTGACGCCGCAGGTGCTGGCCGAAGACCCGGGCAAGGACCAGCCCAACTGAGAGGGTTCCGGCGCCGCGCTGGACGGCGCCCGCCGCGTCAGCGCCGCTCGAACTTCGGCGCGCGCTTTTCTTCGAATGCCTTGCGGCCTTCCTTGGCGTCGGCGGTGGCAAAGCAGATCGCCTGCAGATCGCGCTCGTATTCCACGGCCTTTTCCAGCGGCATCGACAACGCGGCGCGCAGATTGACGCGGGCCGTCTCGGCCGCAATGGGCGCGCGCGAGGCGATGGTGGCGGCAAGCGCCTGCGCGCGCTCGCGAAGCTGCTCCTGCGGCACCACCTCGCTCACCAGCCCCCAGGCCAGCGCCTGCTCGGCGCGGATGGGATCGCCCGTCAGCACCATCAGGGCGGCATTGCTCGGGCCGATCGCATGGACGAGTTGCGCGGTCATGCCGCCGCCGCCAATCCATCCCAGCTTGATCTCGGGCGCGCCCAGGCGCGCGTTGTCGGCGGCGATGCGGATATCGCAAGCCAATGCCATCTCCAGGCCGCCGCCGAACGTATAGCCGTTGATCGCAGCCACGGTGGGCTTCTTCAACATGCGCACGCAGTCGCAGTAATCGAGCCGGTTGCGGAAATCCCAGGGCGTGGCGTAGCGGTCAAGCTCGGTGATGTCCGAGCCGGCGCAGAAGGCCTTGGGACCCGCGCCGGTCAGGATTACCGCGCGCACCTGCGCGTCGGCATTGCACGCTTCTACCGCGGCGATCAGCAAGTCGGCCATCTCGGGCGTCATCGCGTTCAGCTTCTCGGGACGGTTGAGTTCGATGATGGCGACATGGCCATCGATACTGAGATTGACGAGTGCGCTCACGTCGAAATCCTTATGCAGCGGGGTGCGGGGAGGCGGCGGCCAGGCTGGCCTTAAAGCGCTGGGTCAGGCCGCGCGCCAAGGTGTGGGAGGGTGCGCGGGCGGCAACGCCGTCGCGCAGAAACTGCGAGGCCTCGCCCTGGAAGGCGATGTAGCCGTCGTGCCGCGGCCGGATCGAGGCCGCTTCCAATGTGCGGGCCGTATTGGCATAGAAGTTGCCGCTGGCCGCGTTCACGTCTGCATCGGCCCAGCTGCCGCGATGGCTGGGCTGGCCTTCATGCTGCGGGATGAAGCGGCTTTGGGTGTCGGCTGCCAGCAACCACAACAGGTGCGCGCGCAACGCCGGCCCCACGACGCAGCGCCGCGATATCGCAATGCCGGTCCCGCCCAGGATCGATCCGGGCCGGCCAGCGTCGGCCTGGGGCGCGTCGCGGAACGTGAGCGGCTTGGCGACCGCGGAGGTGGCGTAGTTCACGTAGCCGTAGACCAGCGGGCATAGCGTGATGTCGTCGCGCGCGCTCATGTGGCCCAGCAGCGCGATCGGGTTGTAAGCCAAGGCGTGCGCGGGCGTGCGCCGCGCCAGTTCGACAAGCACGTCGCATGCGTCGGCGAGCGTCGCCTCGTCGTGCCAGGCGCCGTGCGGCCGCAAGTCCGTATCGGGTGCAAGCGCGGCGGCAATCGACAGCAGCGACAGAAACGGATGCGGTCCGCCCCAGCTGAGCGCGACCGAGCCGCTGCGTTGCGACAGCGTCAGCACCTCATGCCAGGTGCGCGGCACGGAGCCGTCCAACCGGTCAGCGCGCGTGGCCATCACCTGCGTGGCGGCGTCCAGCGGCAACGCCCATTGGCGACCGGCCATGCGGTAACTGTCGTACGACAGCCCGATGCTGTCGCGCGCGATCGGCGCCAGCTCGTCGGGCGCGAACACGGTGTCCAGCGCTTGCAGGCAATCGTGCGCCAGGGCTTCGCCAAGATGGGGGTGATCCAGCACCACCAGGTCATAGCGCGCGCAGAGTTCGGCAATGGGCGCGGACTCGAAGCCCTCGAGCGATTGCTTGTCCCAGTGCACCAGCGGCGTGTGAGCGGTGGCCGCGTGCAGCGCGTTGTAGCCGCGCGGGTGATCCCAGGTCAGGCCGCGATAGGGCAACGCACGCTCGCTCATTCCGAGGCCCCTCGCAGCACCGCGCCCGAGGCCGCATGTGCGGCGATCTCGTCGGCACTGAAGCCGAAGTCGCGCAGCACTTCGTCGGTGTGCTGACCGGTAAGCGGCGCGCCGCGCACCACTTGGCTAGGGGTTTTCGAAAAGCGGATCGGAAAGCCCGGCGTCTTGATCCGGCCTTCGGTCGGATGTTCGTATTCGACGAACGTGCCGTTGTGCGCGATCTGCGGATCGTCGACCAGATCGGCGTAGCCATACACGGGGCTGCACCAGATGCCGGCGGCATCCAGCTTGGCGAACCAGTCGGCGGTCGAGGCGCGGGCCAACGTGTCGCGCACAAGCGCGTAGATCTCGTCGCGCTTTTCCCAACCGTCGCGCTCGCCGGCGTAGTCCGCCAGGCGCGGTTCTTCAGTCACGCGCGCCAGCACGTTCATATCGGGCATGGCCAGCGCCAGATAGCCGTCGCTGGTCGCAAAGGTGCCATAGGGCGCGCGGATGTATACGTGGGCATGCGGCTCGGCACTGCGCACCTGCGGCTTGTGCCCCACCGTGTACACCGAGAGCTCCTGCATCTGGATCGTGGTGATGGCATCCAGCATGTTGACCTCGACCTTCTGGCCTTCGCCGGTGCGCTCGCGGTGCAGCAGCGCGGCCAGCACGCCTTCGAACGCGCAATACGCGGTGACGGCGTCGACCACATACTGCCCCGCCGCGCGCGGCGCCTCGCCGGCCCGGCCCGACGACAGCATCGCGCCCGACATCGCCTGCAGCAGCAGATCCTGTCCGGGACGCGTGGCATAGGGGCCGTCCTCGCCGAAACCCGACATCGATACATAAATCAGGCGCGGGTTCAGGGCCGACAAGGTCTCGTAGTCCACGCCCAGGCGGCCGGCGACACCCGGCCGGTAGTTCTGGATGAACACATCAGCCTGCGCCGCGAGCTTCTGGATGATCTCCTTGCCGCCGGCGCTCTTCAGGTCGATCGCGAGCGAACGCTTGTTGCGGTTCAGCGAAAGAAAGGACACGTTGATCTTGTTGCCCGTGATGCCGCCGGCGGGCGCGTGCCGCTGCCATTCGCCGGTGGGTGGCTCGATCTTGATGACGTCGGCGCCCAGGTCGCCCAGGCGCTGCGCCGCGAACGGCCCCGCCATGGCGATGGAGCAGTCCAGAACCTTGTAGCCAGAAAGAATGCTCATTGCTTCTACCCTCTGCGTGGCGCCGATGCGCCTTTCAATGCATGACCCAGCCGCCGTCCACCGCCAGCGTCTGTCCGGAAATGAAACCCGCCTCGTCCGAGGCCAGGAACACGATGGCCGCGGCGATGTCGCCGGCGTGCCCGCGGCGCTTGACCGACTGGCGTTCGAGCACCATGCGGTTGTAGCCCTCGGGATCGGGATGGATCTTCTCGGCGTCGGTCGGGAACGCGCCCGGCGAAATGGCGTTGACCGTGATGCCCCACTTGCCAAACTCGCGGGCGAAGGCGCGCGTGACGCCCACCATCGCGCCTTTGGACTGCACGTAGGGCAGCAGGTTTTCCCACCCGCCCGACAGCGTGATCGACGAGATGTTGATCACGCGGCCCCATTGCTGCTCGCGCATGCCCGGCAGCGCCGCGCGCACGATCTGCACGGCGGCCTCCACGTTCACGCGGTGCACGCGCGCCAGCTCGGCATCGCTGTATTCCTCGAACGGGCGCGAGGGATAGATGGCCGCGTTGTTGATGACCACATCGATCGTGCCCTCGGCGGTCAGCTGCTCAAGGTGCGCTTGCAGCGCGCTGGCGTCGGCAAGGTCGGCCTGCAGGATCTGAAGCTGCCCGGCAAGCTGCGCCGGCACGGTGCTGCGCAGGCGATCGATATGCCCGGCGTGGTTATCCAGCGCGATCACATGGGCGCCCGCTTGCAGCAGCGCGACCGTGGTGTCCACGCCAAAGCCGCCCGCCGCGCCTGTGTACAGCACACGGCGGCCTTGCAAGGAAAAGCGCGCGCTCATGGGCGCCCCGCGATGGGCGCAAAGCGCCCCGACAACGGCGGATAGTCGGTCTCGGGCTGCGCCGCAATCGCGCGGATGCGTGCTTCGCAGGCTGCGATGTCGGCGGCCGAGCCCAGCACGCTGAACGTCGTGTCGTAGCAGCGCGCCTCGCCATGCTCCAGCCAGATGAGCTCGTTGCGCTCGCGCGCCGCGCCCTGCCCCAACACATGGTTGGTGGACGGTTCGATGCCCATCGCGTACTGGCCCGATTGCAGGTTCTGCCACTGATACTGGCAGGGGAATTGATGTTTGTAGGTGCTGACCTGCATCCCGAGGCCCAGCGCATCGTTCACCAGGGCGACCGGCACGCTGCCGTCGGCCGCGGCGGCCATCTCGTGCTGCCACACCTGCTCATGAAAGCCCAGCTGCGGCGCCGGCATGCGGCGGTAGCCCACGCCCTGCTTGCGGTAGTCCTGCTCGTGCGCGGCCCACACCACCTCGCGGATCGGGGCCAGATAGCGCGAGCCGGCGTCCAGCACCGGATAGCCCAGGTTGATGTGATAGCAGAGCATATGGGGCGTGCGGTAAAAGCCGCGATTCACCACACGGTCCGACAGCTTGATGTCGTTGGTGCCCACCTCGATCTCGATGCGGCGGTGCAGCTCCAGATGCTCGCCAAACACGGTGCCCTGGCTCACGACCCCTTCGGCCCACAGCACGCAGTGATCGCCGTCCCAGCGTTCGCCGTAGCCGGTCAGCCGCGCGGGAATGGTGCCGACGCGGCCATGGATGGATTGCTTGGCCGTCTTGCGGGGGCCGTACACATAGTTGTCGGCCGGCGCGTCGTACATGAACAGGATGTGATCCAGCCCGCAGGTGACCATGAGTCCCGAAAACGAGCGCATCCAGCCCAGCCCGCCCTCGCCTTCGTAGTCATGCAGTCCGGGATGGCGAAAGCCCGAGGGCGATTGCCATCCCATGGCAAAACCGCGGTATTCGCAATCGGCGATGTCCATCGCACGATCCACCAGCACCGTGAAACGCAGGCCCGTGCCGCTGCGGAACTCCAGCATGCGGATACCGCGCTCCAGCCCGTCGTCCAGCGTCATCAGGCGTACGCCGGCAAACTGCGCAAGCTGTCCGGTGCGCGCCTCTACGTCGCGGCGCGTCATCCAGGTTCCGTAAATATCAGGCATGAGTTCTCCCTGGCGGATGCGCGGGCGCGCGTCTGCCGGTGTCGGTGTTCAGAATCGTGTTCGAGCGGCGCGCCGCGGGCCTTGTTCGAGGATGGCTTCGCGGTGCGCCTGGTTCGCGTGCGGCGCCGGCCTACAGACCGTTCGCGCGCAGCCGCTCGTCGAGGAACTGCTTGGCGCGCGGCACGTCGTCTTCGGTCAGGTGTTCGATGATGATGGGAATGTTGGGGTGCTTCTTTGCCAGGCGCTGCAAGTACAGGTCGTAATTGAGCGCGCCCAGGCCCGGCGCGGGCAGCTCGATCTCGCCGACCCCACGGAACGTAT
Organism: Achromobacter mucicolens; assembly: GCF_029866465.1. Classification (NCBI taxonomy): domain Bacteria; kingdom Pseudomonadati; phylum Pseudomonadota; class Betaproteobacteria; order Burkholderiales; family Alcaligenaceae; genus Achromobacter; species Achromobacter mucicolens. The sequence continues at coordinate 5,429,308 of NZ_CP123364.1, forward strand.
GGCTTTCGGCCGCGCCCTCGTCACCGATATCGCTGTGCTTTTCCGACTTGTCATCGCCCGAACGCTTCACGTCCTTGGCATGCGCGATGCAGATCTTGTCCGAGAGCGCGTCGAACACCTGATTGAGCGTGCTGTCCATCTGGTCGATGTTGTGCGCTTCGAAGTAGTTCGTCGGATCCATCAGGAGGCCCAGGCCAGGGTGATCCACCTCGGCGAACATGCGCAGCGTCTCCTCGACCGATCCCACCACGTTGTTCACGTAGGTCTCCAGCAGGAACACCGCGCCATGGTCATAGGCATGCTGCGACAGCTCGGCGATCACCGCGCGGCACTGGTCCCAGCCTTCCTCGGTCTTGTTCTTGGGGTGATGCACCCAGTCGCTGTCGGGGTCGAACGTGCCCGTTTCCGAGATCACGTAAGGCGAACCCAGCTGGCGCGCGTGCGTGAGGATCTCCTTGAGATAGCCGTTACGGCGCTGGCGCTCGGCGGGATCGGGATGAACGATGTTGGTATAGGCCGAGATGCAGGACACCGGCAGGTCATAGTTGCGGAAGGTGTCGCGGATCTGCGTGCATTTCTGCGCGGTCAGCTGCCCCGGGCCGAGCTCCATGTCCTTGAAATGCAGGTCCAGCTGCACGGTGTTGAAGCCGTGCGAGCGGATCACCTTGGCGGTGCGCTCCAGCTCATAGGGAAAGTAGCCCGAGAAGATTCCGGTCTGGATCATGATGGTTGTCTCCGTCTGTTTTTCTGTCTGGTTATTCAACAGCCGGCAGCCGTACCGTGCGGCCTTCGGCGATGGACGTATACGCGGCCTCGACCAGCGCCATCGTGCGTACGTTGTCGGTCACGCTCAACGCAGGCTCGGTGCCGCTGGCCAGCGCGTACTGCAACTGCTCCATCACGCCAATGAAGGCATGCGGAAACCACATCGTGTCCCACGTGGGCGTCACCCATCGCCCGTCGGTATGGCCTTGGGCCGCGCGCGAGGCGTAGCTCAGGGTCGACGGCTCGCCGGTGGGCCAGCCGATGGTGCCGCGCGCCACGCCCTCGGTGCCTTCCACGCGCCAGCGGATGTGCTGGTCGTCGGGGTATCCCTCGGCCCGCGGGCCGGACCACACGTCTTCGAGCGACAGCGCCAGCAGGCCGTTGCCAAATCGCAGCGTGGTGCAGACCAGCCCATCCCGATGCGCGAACTCGGTGCGCGGGTCGGGGCGGGTGATGCTGGTGATCTCGGTGGGCTCGCCAAACAGGTAACGCAGGGCATCGAGGTGATGAACGCTCATGTTCGAGAGCGTCAGCCGGTCATAGCCGCGCAGGAAATCCTGCCAGTGCGGGATCGCGTGCATGTCGATCTGCGCGAACACCGGCGTGCCCAGCACGCCCTGGTGAAGCAGCTGCTTGAGCGTGCGCATCGACTGGTCGTAGCGCATGTTCTGGTTCACCGACAGGATCTTGCCTGCGGCGCGCGCCTCGTCGCGCAAGGCGCGGGCTTCATCCAGCGAGAGGGCGAGGGGCTTTTGCGCCAGCACGCCGCGCACGTGCGGGGCGGCCAATGCGGCGCGAATCAGCGCGGGCTGCAGGTCGGGCGGATATGCGATGTCCACGATCTCGATCTGCGGATCGGCGATCAGGGCCAGGGGATCCTCGTGCACACGCGGGATGCCGTAGCGCTCGGCAACCGCGGCCGCTTTGCTGCGGGTACGCGACGCAATCGCCGCCACCGTGAAGCCGGCCTGCTGGTAGGCGGCCAGATGGCATTCGGCCATGATCATGCCGGCGCCGATGCAGCCGATGCGAAAGCGCCGTTCCCGGACGGGCGGGTCGGGCACCAAGGTAGGGTGCGACATGGTCTCCTCCTGCCGGCGTGGTGTGCCCTGTCGACTGCCTGGCACCCTGCCGTGCGGTGTTTGATGTATTGAGCCGCGATATTCACATCAAAACAATCAGGGGTAAAGGCGATAGGCGCTCATAGGACGGCGGCGTTACCTTTTTGATCTCGAATGATTGCAAATGATGGCTTATGATGGCCGCGCCGCCATCGTCCTGATGGTGTCTTGAGAGCCCGATCCCGCATGCGCCCCACCATTTCCCTCATTGCCCGCGAAGCCGGCATGTCCACCGCCACCGTGGACCGGGTACTGAACGACCGCGACGGCGTGCGCGGCAAGACCCGCGACCGCGTGCTGGCGATTGCCAATCGCCTGGGCTACTTCGTCCCGGGCGCCGAGGCCGCCAGTCAGGACGTGCGGGTCGATTTCGTTTTGCCCGCCGGCACCAACAGCTTCATGACCGCATTGGGCCGGCACCTGCTCGAAGAAGCCGCCACCCGCCCCGATGTGCAGGCCCGCCTGCATCTGATCGAGGGGTTCGATGCCAACAAGCTCGCAAAAAAGCTCTACGAACTGCGCGATCAGACGCAGGCCGTTGGCCTGGTCGGACTGGACCATCCCCAGGTGCGCGACGCCATCATGGCGCTGCGCGACAGCGGCGTGCACGTAAGCACCCTGGTGTCGGACATTCCGATCTCGGCGCGCCTGGGGTACGTGGGCATCGACAACCGCGCCGCGGGCCGTCTGGCCGCGCTGTTGCTGGGCCGGTTTCTGCCGCAGCACACCGAACGGAAGGTCGCGGTGTTCGTCGGGTCATTGGCCTATCGCGGCCACGAAGAGCGGGAGATGGGCTTTCGGTCGCTGCTGAGCGAAGAGTTTCCGCACCTGCGCATCGCCCACATTCTTGAGATCGGCGACGACCGCGACCGCGCCTTTGCCGTCACGCAGGATCTGCTGCGCAAGGACCCGCCTCACGCGATCTACAACATCGGCGCCGGCAATCAAGGTATCGCACGGGCGCTGAAGGAGGCCCGGCCGGTTGAGGCATGGGCGGGCGACGCGGGGCCTGACGCGGCCCGGCCTGACGCGGCCCGGCCGAGCAAGGCGTCCTCTGCGTCTCGCATCGTCTTCGTCGGTCACGACCTCACCGAGGCCACGCGCCGCCTGCTGCTCGATCGCACCATGGACGCGGTGATCGACCAGAACCCGCGCGTCGAGGCGCGCGAGATCGTCAAGCTGCTGGTGGCGGCCGTCAAGGGCGCGCCCGAACCCAGCTACCTGCCGCGGCTGCAGGTGATCTTCCGGGAAAACATCCCGGAGCCGTGATGGCCCGGCGCGGGCGCATTCGGGAACCCGTGCGCGCAGTTCGCACCGGCCCGGCCCCAAGTGAGACCCTGCCCATCCGAGGCGCTACACGCACGCTTCTTATCGCTTCTGCGGGCAAATCCACGTAAACCCTCCTTTCCGCGCGCCGAAGCCCGGCTTGCGAAACCGCGAATTCCCAACCTCGCCCTTGTCGCGCCACACTGCCGATGCCTGCCCGCCATGCGCAGCATCGCGGGCCAAAGACACTACAAGGAGCGAGACATGTCCCACCGATACGCGCGCGCGATCAAGCGCGCAGCCTGGCCCGTGCTGGCCCTGTCCTGCCTGGCTGTTGGCAACGCCGGCGCGCAGGGGGCCTACCCGAATCACCCGATTTCACTGGTCGTGCCGTTTGCCGCGGGCGGTCCCACCGACGTCGTGGCCCGCAGCCTGGGCGCCTCCATGGCCAAGACGCTGGGCCAGAGCGTCGTCATCGAAAACCGCACCGGCGCGGGCGGCACCCTGGCCTCGCAACACGTGGCACGCGCCGCGCCCGACGGCTACACCTTCCTGATCCACCACAATGGCATGGCCACGGCGCCCGCGCTGTACCGCAAGCTGTCGTTCAATCCGCTGACCGACTTCGCCTATGTCGGCCAGGTCGCCGACGTGCCCATGACCCTGCTGGGCCGCAAGGATCTGCCGGCCGACGGCATGGCCAACTTCATCAAGTACGCCAAGGAAAACGGCAACAAGATCAACCTGGCCAATGCCGGCCTGGGCGCCGTGTCGCAGCTGTGCGGCATGCTGCTACAGGAGTCGCTGGGCGTGCAGTTCACGACCGTGCCCTACGCGGGCACCGCGCCCGCCATGACCGCGCTGCTGGGCGGCCAGGTGGACGTGCTGTGCGACCAGACCACGCAGACCATCCCGCAGATCAAGGCCGAGCGCGTCAAGCTGTACGGCGTCACGACCCAGGAACGCATCAAGACGCTGCCCGACGCGCCCACCCTGCAAGAAGGCGGCCTGAAGGATTTCGAGGTCAAGGTGTGGCACGGTGTCTACGCCCCCAAGGGCACGCCGCCCGAGGCCATCAACAAGTTCAACGCCGCGCTGCGCGCCGCACTGAAGGACCCGGCTTTCACACAGAAGATGGCCGAGCTGGGCGCCGAAATCGTGCCCGAAGCCAAGCAGACGCCTGAGGGCCTGCAGACGTGGCTGAACTCTGAAGTCGACAAGTGGGGCGGCGTGATTCGCAAGGCGGGCGTGTACGCGGATTGAGGCATGTTGCGGCGCCCGCCTGGGCGCCGCAGCGGAACACAACAAGGCCATCTCGGCAGCGCCCGTATGAAGGGGTACGCCTCCGAATGAAGGGGTACGCCTCAGAAGCGGTGGCCTTGTCGGAAAACACTTGATGCAGCCAGGGACGTTGGCGTTCGGACGGCTTCGTTCTAGGCGGTAGACCCGCGCTGGTTCACGATGACGCAGGCTTAGGGCGTCATCGCTTGAGCCTGCTCTAGGGGGGAATGCGGTCGCCGCTGATGCCAATGGCCCCTGGCTGGATATCGTCGAATCCGCACAGCTGGTCAATTTCCTTGGGAAACCGAGCGTAAGGCACGTTGTACTGAATGAAGGCCTCCACGCTGTCGGGGAAAACAATGATCAAGAGCCAGCCGATCCACAGCGGAATGGTGATCGGCGCTTTCAAGACGCCGTAGGGCCGAACGAGCCTGCCGCGCAATCCGGCATACCAGTCTCGGTAAGGTTGAAGGGTCTCTTGTGTGCGGCTAAGTCGAGGGGGTAACGGCGCAGGCTGGGGCAAACCTTCGGGTCCACGAGCCATAAAGGCTTGGAGATAAGACCACAGCGACTTGGCTGATCGGTCTCCGTCCAACAGGCCGAGGTTGCCGCATGCCGCACAGATTTCAGTTGGCGGATCCATCGCATAGTCGACGCCGATCAGGTAAAGCGGGTGTCGGCTGGTATAGCCGCTTGCTGAGACGATAGGGATGTAGCCGGCCATCGCTTCGAGCTCGTCCCAGTCGAGAACGTGAAGGAGCTTCCGGCTTGGATAGACGAAATACAGTTTACGAGTGCCTCGATGGATGCGTACGAACGCGCCACGACTTCTGTGGGCGCCGCTGGCGAGATAAAAGATAAACGCCATGACGGTCAGAGCAGGCGACAGGGCAATCATCATCATGGTCCGTTCCAGGGACATATTTTCGAGGCCAACCGCAAGGACGCCGACGATAAATGTTGCGATGGCGATGTTTATGGACATGCCGATTGATGCTGCGGCACCGCGTTGTGCATAGTTGGCATAGGTATCGAGCTCAATGCAGTTCGCGTTGACCCTTCGTACGCCATCCGGTTCCGGACGTGCAGACAGGGCGTCCCTTTCAGATAGAGGTGTGCCTCCAAAGCGAAAGCTCTTTGGGAGGCGCTTTATTGTGCCGGTCATCTCGGCGCACCTATGGGTTCGAGTTTTGCCGGATCGATTGAGTTACGAAACCAACCACTCGAAGTGAATACCATTGGCGCAGGCGCATCAGGTTGTCGCAGCATGAGATCAGGGTGTTCATCGGGGTCGGGGAAGTAGAGATATTGCAGTTCTACTTTTGTGTCCTTATGCATTTGAATCGCCCAGCCGCACTCATTGCCAGTGCTGCCTAATGAGGTAACGAGGCATTCTCGGCGGTAGTCGATCGCGCTCGACCCGCGGGCGAGGATGATTGGTCCATGCACGGGAGAAAGCTTTATGCCGCTTAAGGAGAAGACCAGTTTTGTCTGGAATCTTTCTGCCGGCATGTCGCATATTCCAGGGATTTGGCAACTGATCCGGAGGTTGCCCACTGAATGATCTGGCGCATTATTCCAGGCGGGTGTCAAACGCGGTCGGTAGTACAAACTGTGGATAGCGTCGAGTTCTTCATGGTTGGAATAATGACGTTCGTGAACACCCCACGCACTGTGTTTAAGCCAGATTTCGACCGGACCGTGTTTGGCCAGGTCGGCACCGAATGCAAACCCCACAATGAAAATAACCGCGACGCCCGCGACGATTGTCCAGCCCAACGGAGTGAGCCCGAGGGCGGCAACGGCTGCCCCGCCATTGCTGATAGTCGCGGCTGCTGCCATGCCGCCTCCCCACGTGGCTGCGGTCAGCACGCCACCTGCTAACGCTGAACCCATCAGCATTCCCCCAAGGACAGGGTTACTGTCTTTAAAAGCGCTGATCGATCTGATGGAGTCAGATGCGGACACAAGTCCGGATCCCAATGCTCCAAAAACTGCCATCCCATATTTTGCTGAAAGGATTTTCATTCCCCTTTCGGCAAGTTTGCTCGCACGTCCTGTGGTCGTGCTGGAAACCATAGATGTGCCAAGTTCTATGCTGGCAGCGACGACCGTACTCATGGCTCCGAAAAGACCCACATAGTTGGCAACCGGAGCGCTGTTGTCTTTCTGTTTCTTCCAGGCACTAGCCAAGCCTTTTAAAGCTAAGAGCCCACCCAGACCGGAAAACAAATGTCCTAGGGGCCCTCGCACACGGTTCAACATATTGATGAACGGATTGCCCGTCATCTGAATTGAACGTGGTGCCGGGAGTGCAGATCGATCGCCTCGGATCGGATCAGTTGTTCGGGAAGTCGCGTCATCAGCCTGCACGCAGTCAAAGACTGACGCCCTTTTTGCGGAGTCTGCGGGATTGATCTTCGGGGGCGGCATCTTCCACTCACGAAATTTCTCTTCGCCTAAGGCTTGATACCCTTGAAATTCGTAAGCTGCACGCTGCAAATCCGCAATTCCGAAGTCATATCGCACAATGGCGATGCCGGCTCTGATCTCCATCACGTGCCGCAGACGAGGCACAAATGCCTCCGCCACTTTGGATTCCGGCACAGCCTGCAGCAGCCCAATGAGGGCGTTGGAGGCTGCCGTTAGCTTGTGCTCTTCCAGAAACCTGTCCAAGACGCTGAAAAGATTCTTGGCAAGCTCCCCGGAACTGGCCTTCAGACGGGCAAGAAGCAGTTCACTGCCATTGGCCAGCGCGAGCCAAAAGGGACTTTTCTCAACCGGAAGATTGATCAGGTCGTTCAGCACCTGTATTCCATCTTTCGCGTGCACCAGACCGCCAATGCACTGCAGGACGGCGTCCTCATAGTCATGGGCGTTGTGGATCACGCCGCGATCAAAGCAACGCAGCGTCTTGCCGAGTAGCCGCGACGGATCGATAAGGCGAACCCACGCAACGGAATCCGCTACCGCTGCTGCGATAGTGCGGTCAAACGCTTCGATTTCCTTCGCGTAGACGTCGGGGAATGACATGGCGCCGCTGTAGTTCACCAAGTTTTGCTGCCGCGTGATCGTGTTGGCGACGTCTGGGTTTTTACCCGCCTCTTTCTTCATCGCCTCGAAGTAATTGCGGATGAGCGTTGCGCTCTGCAATTTGTGCGCGTTGCGTCCGGCGTATTCCGTCTTGCGGGTCACGGAATGGGTAATCCGATAATGAAGCTCGCTGGCGATCCCGATCGGATCCTGCAACGCAACCACCAGGGGCGTGAAGTCCTTGCGTGGCAGCAACGCGAGGTACATGTTGGCCAGAACGTTGTGGTGGTTGGGCGCCATTTCCGAGAACTGGATTTCGCTCCATCCAAAAGGCCGGGGAGCGCCATGTCCGGATGGCGAGACAAGTTCCGGTGCGGCCTCGCCCAGCAGCGTCGCGTCGAAGATGTGTTCTTGATACGCATTGCCCGCAGGCCTGCATTGCGTGCTCAATACATCGCGAAGGCCGCCATCATTGGTCTCGATGGCCCACAACGTGCGGTGGGACAGCAGCGTGTCGCTGACCAGGATGTGAACGGTTTCGGCAGTCTTTGCGTCCGGCGCGAAGAGATACGTCTGAGCACCCACCGTATCGGGCCGGCTGAGCCGGCCCGGCGTGGCATCGTCGTCGTCCGCATCACTCCACCAGATACGGGCGAAGCGGACGTCTTCGGTGACTTGGTAATGCTGCGTCCACATGCGCCCGTGCTCGAAGTAGAAGAGGTAGACGTAAGTGCCCGGACGCAAGGTGCGCAATCCGTACGCTTTGCCTGCCGTGAGTGCGGGATAGCCCTCGGTGTTCAGGCGGGGAAACACCTCCCTGTCCCACGCGTAATCGGCAATGCCATAGCGCAGCGGATACAGGGGCACACCGCGTTCGCAGGGCGGTGGGGAGATGGCTTTGCCCAGGCGCTTTTCATTCGGGCGAATGGAGCCCAGTGCCTTTTTGTAGTTCACCGCTTTGTCGTCCACCTGATGAGGCTCCTTTACCGCGCCACAAGGGTCGAGAGCCGCGCTTCGGCGTCGACCAACCGCTGTTTTCCCGGAATGTGCCGGCTGGTCAGCATTTCGCGAAGCACGTTGTCTGTGGAGAAAGCCGCTTGCGGGTAGCGAAAGCGCAGATCGACGTAGCGGCGAACGTCGCGTTCCAGGGTGAATGCAAGTTGATCCGCCGCCTCGCGAACGAACAGGTCCGCGTGCCGCCACAAGGCCGGATCATTCTTGGGGTCGTTATACGCAGAGGTTTGTTGGCGGACACTACGCACGCAGTCGCGCATGAACCACGCGAGGCTGGCCTGGTCGAGTGAGATCTCGTCGGCTTTCGTCAAGGCGAGGGGCTCGTCCAGCGCAGGCATGGCTTGCCCCGATACCGGAGAGTCCGCAACCAGCCATTCGCCCTGATGCGGGTTGCCCGCATACCAGATGAAGCGTTGGAGGGGGCCGAACAGCCTGGCCAGGGCGTGCGCGTTCAAGCCTTCACAGAACTCTTCAAGCGCCCGCGCGCCGTTAAGGCTGAAGCTGATCGGAAGTCCGTCTGAACCCGTCAGTTGATGCAACTGTTGCAGATGGGCGACCAGGGTGTCGTGATCGTCAGAGGCGAGCAGGATGATCCCGGTTTGCTGACGGAACCAATGGTCAAGGGCGTGAGTGAACAAGGCCTCGTCCAGGGGCACGAGCAGGGGACCATGGCGATAGCCTGGGTTGCGGTACTCCCGAGGCGTGTCGCGCCAGACCCACCGGTGCTCGAATGCCCTTGTGATTCGCAGAACGTCGCTTTCGAGTGTGTCGCTGCGGGCGCCGTCCAGAAAAATCCAGGGGCGGATACCGTGTTCCAGCGAGGTCCAATCCGGACATGGCAATGTACTTACCACCCGACGCGTCCATCTGGACGCATCGGCCATCAAATCAGTCGCCGCTCCCGCCATGTGAGTTTCACTCGTTGATTGAACAAAAAGTCGTTCAATCTAAGGCGGAGCCGCGCCCTTGCACATATGAATACTTCGAAACTGCTGAGGCGCGAGTCTGAGTTACCAGAAAGAAAAATCCCCACGCAGCGTAACGCTTCGTGGGGATCGATCTGACCAACTTATTAAGACTGGGGAAGACGCCGGCCTTTCACGACGGCAGCCAGCGGTATGTCCGCCGCCGCGCCGCCGACCGCTTACACTGTCAGTTCCTTCCAGATCGCCAGCGGCGCTTCGGAATGATTCAGCGTGTAGAAATGCAGGCCGGGTGCGCCGTTGTCCAGCAGCGTCTGGCACAGCTCGGTCACGACATCCACGCCGAAGGCGCGGATGGAGGCCTTGTCGTCGCCGAATTCGGCCAGGCGCAGGCGGATCCAGCGCGGGACTTCCGCGCCGCACATCTCGGAGAACCGCAGCAGCTGCGTATGGTTCGTGATGGGCATGATGCCCGGCACGATCGGCACGTTCACGCCCTTGGCGCGGGCCCGGTCGACGAAGTCGAAATAGGCGTCGGCATTGAAGAAGTACTGCGTGATGGCGGCATCGGCGCCCGCCTTCACCTTGGTCACGAAATGATCCAGGTCGGCCGAGGGATTGGCGGCCTGGGGATGCATTTCGGGATAGGCGGCCACTTCGATGTGGAACCAGTCGCCGGTTTCCTGGCGGATGAACGACACCAGCTCGTTGGCGTAGCGCAGCTCGCCCGCGTCGCCGCCCATGCCCGACGGCAGGTCGCCGCGCAGGGCCACCACACGCCGCACGCCTTCGCGCTTGTAGGCCTGCAGGATGTCCCGCAGGTCCTGGCGCGAGGCGCCCACGCACGACAGGTGCGGCGCGGCGTCACAACCCAGGTTGCGCAGCGTGCGTACGGCGTCGGCGGTGCCGGCGCGCGTGGAGCCGCCCGCGCCGAACGTCACGCTGACGTACTTGGGCTGGATGGCCAGCATCTGCTTGGCCGCGCGCACCAGCCGCTCCTGGCCGGCCAGGTCGCGGGGAGGAAAGAATTCCAGACTGAAAGCAGGAGAAATCGATTCGGACATATCAGTATTTTTATGGCTAAGCGCCGCATTCGGCCAGTGTGACAGCGCGGGGTGCCGCGGATCCGGCTCCGCCGGTCCGCAGGCACGCCCCTGGGGGAAGCGCGCAGCGCTCGGGGGGGCCCTCTACGGGATCAGCTTGGTCAGGAGACCGGAAATGATGCTGTACAGGATCGCGCCACCCACGGCCCACCAGAACCCGTTGACCTGGAAGCCCTTGAGCACGGAGCCCACGAACCAGAACAGCAAGGCATTGATGACGATGAGGAAAAGCCCGAGGGTAACGATCGTGATGGGCAGCGTCAGCAGCACCAGGACCGGCTTGACCAGCATGTTCACCAGGCCCAGCACCAGCGCGGCGATGAGCGCCGAACCGAAACTGGCCACCGTGATGCCGGGCAGCAGGTAGGCAACGGCCAGCAAGGCCACCGCGTTCAGGATCCAGACGAGTATCAGTGTCACCATGTTCGAACTCCTGTATTGACGCTCCGCGGACCCGTCGACGCCGGGCGAAGACGGGCGTGACCCGCAGATCGGAAAATCCGCGCCGACATGGCGCGGTATTTTCCTATTGTGCTACATCCATCAATAGCGGTAGTGATTGGGCTTGTAGGGGCCCTCGACCGGCACGCTGATGTAGTCGGCCTGATCCTGGCGCAGCGTCGTGAGCTTGACGCCCAGCTTCTTCAGGTGCAGGCGGGCGACCTTCTCGTCCAGGTGCTTGGGCAGCACGTAGACTTCGCCGGACTTGTAGGCGTCGTTGCGCGTGAACAGTTCGATCTGGGCGATCGTCTGGTTGGCGAACGAGGACGACATCACGAACGAGGGGTGGCCGGTGGCGCAGCCCAGGTTCACGAGACGGCCCTGCGCCAGCAGGATGATGCGCTTGCCGTCCGGGAAGATGACGTGGTCGACTTGGGGCTTGATTTCTTCCCACTGGCAGTCGGCCAGGGCAGCGACGTCGATTTCGTTGTCGAAGTGGCCGATGTTGCAGACGATGGCCTGGTCCTTCATGGCGTTCATGTGCTCGCGCGTGATCACATGGTAGTTGCCGGTGGCGGTGACAAAGATGTCGCCGTGAGCGGCGGCTTCTTCCATCGTCACGACCTTGAAGCCTTCCATGGCGGCCTGCAGGGCGCAGATCGGGTCGATTTCGGTGACCCACACTTGCGCGCGCAGCGCTACCAGCGCCTGGGCGCAGCCCTTGCCCACGTCGCCGTAGCCGGCCACAACCGCAATCTTGCCGGCGACCATGACGTCGGTGGCGCGCTTGATGCCGTCAACCAGCGATTCGCGGCAGCCGTACAGGTTGTCGAACTTGGACTTGGTGACCGAGTCGTTGACGTTGATGGCGGCAAACGCCAGCTCGCCCTTTTGCGACATCTGGTACAGGCGATGCACGCCGGTGGTGGTTTCTTCGGTCACGCCCTTGATCAGCGCCAGGCGGGTCGAGTACCACTTCGGATCGCGCTTGAGCGTTTCCTTGATGGCGGCGAACAGGATGCGCTCTTCGTCGCTGCCCGGGTTGGCCAGGACGGAGAGGTCCTTTTCGGCCTTGGTGCCCAGGTGCAGCATCAACGTGGCGTCGCCGCCGTCGTCCAGGATCATGTTGGCGTTCTGGCCGTTGGGCCATTCGAAGATCTTGTGCGTGTACTGCCAGTACTCTTCCAGCGTCTCGCCCTTGACGGCGAAGACCGGCGTGCCGGACGCGGCGATGGCGGCGGCGGCGTGGTCCTGCGTGGAGAAGATGTTGCACGAGGCCCAGCGCACTTCGGCGCCCAGCGCCACCAGCGTTTCGATCAGCACGCCGGTCTGGATGGTCATGTGCAGGCTGCCGGCGATGCGCGCGCCCTTGAGCGGCTGCGACGCGGCGAATTCCTCGCGGATGGCCATCAGGCCGGGCATTTCGGTTTCGGCGATGGCGAGCTCGCGGCGGCCCCAGCCGGCCAGCGACATGTCGGCGACGAGGTAGTCGGTAAAGGATTTATCAGTCACAGCGTTCATGGTGTGTAGGCTCCACGTAAATTACGAACGGCGCACGAGATGGCCGGACAACGCGAATACACCACGACAGTCGAGTGCTCGCCTTTCCCGCCATACGCGACAAAGGTGAGCGCCGTTGCTGTAGCGACGCGCAAGGCGCGGCGCTTGAACAAGGATTCCTGAGCCTGGCGAGCCGGGGTCCGCATGGGGTGGCCGCGCAAGGGGGCCATCTGGGGGACCGCAGGGTCGTCGCAACGCTCCTCAGGATTGCCGGGCATTGTACAAGGTTGGCGCCCCGAACGGCCAGCACATCCGGGCCGCGCGTCTGTATCAGGTTGTGGTGGCCCAGGCGTTGGCCGCCCCGCGCGAGTCCCCCTGCGTCAGCGGCACCAGTGCATCCAGCAGGTCCGCGGCGACCGAATCCCAGCTGCGGGTCAGCGCGTGTGCCCGCACGGCGTCGCGGTCCAGCGGCAGCGCGGCCAGGCAGGCGTGCTTCAGGTCGTCGTCCAGCCGGCCCGTGACGCCCTCCTGCACCACGGCAATGGGCGCCTCGCTGCGGAAGGCGGCAACCGGCGTGCCGCAGGCCATCGCCTCCAGCATGACGAGCCCGAAGGTATCGGTCAGGCTGGGAAACACGAAGACGTCGGCCGCCGCGTAATACCCCGGCAGCGCGCCGTCCTGCTGCATGCCCAGGAAGACGGCGTCCGGAAAGCGCTTTTTCAGGCGCGCCTCGTCGGGTCCCGCGCCCACCACCACCTTCGTGCCCGGCAGATCCAGGGACAAGAAGGCATCCAGGTTCTTTTCCTTGGCGACGCGGCCCACGCTCAGCCAGACGGGCCGGGGCAGATCCCGGAACGCCTGGCTGGACGCGGGCTGGAACTTGCGCGGGTCCACCCCGCGCGACCAGACCCGCAGATTCGCCAGACCGCGCCGCACGAGGATGTCGCGCACCGTGGGCGTGGGCACCAGCACGCACTGCGACGGCCGGTGAAACCAGCGCAGGTAGCGCCACGGCAGCGCGGCGGGGATGCCCATTCGCGCCTGCAGGTAGTCGGGAAACATGGTGTGAAAGGACGTGGTGAAGCGCCAGCCGCGCCGCAGCGCCATGCGTCGGGCCGCCAACCCCAGCGGGCCTTCCGTGGCGATGTGCAGCGCATCGGGAATGGTGTCGCCCAGCACGCGGCGCAATTGGCGGCCGGGCGTGAGGCATAGCCGCAGATCGGGTTCGGAAGGCGCGGGGAGGGTTCGGCTGCCCTCGGGGCTCACCACGATCAGCTCGTGGCCCCATTCGCTGAGGATCTGCCGCATGGTCGTCCAGGTGCGGACGACGCCGTTGACTTGCGGATGCCAGGCATCCGTGACGAGAACGATGCGCATGATGGAGCCGGAAGTGGGCAATGGCGCTATTGAGCCTACGCCATATGACAAGCCCAAGACGGGGACAGGGTCCCGGCCCTCAAGGCCACGAAAGCGGTGTGGCGCCCCCGGCGCGGCGCGTCAGTTGTTGCGCCGCGGATACCCTTGCGAGCGGATGCGGATCCAGACTTCGCGCTTTTCGGCTTCCGACATGAACACCCAGTTGGCGACTTCCATGGCGGTGCGGCCGCAGCCGCGGCAGATGTCGTCAAACAGCGTAGAGCAGACGGCCACGCAGGGCGAATCCGAGGCCTTGAAGGCGCGTTGCGCGTCCTCGGCGTCGGGCAATTCGGAAAGATCGGCGAAGTAACGATTCATGGGGCGAAGGTTAACACCAGGGGTGCGTCCCTTTTTGGATATCCCTATCGCCCGCCAAGGCTTGGTTGACACGCGGACCCGCCCCGCCTGCCTCAGCGCCAACCGAAGAAATCGCCTGCCTCGGCCAGCACCGCGTCCGGCGATTCCTCGGCGAGGTAATGCGCGCCCGGCAGCGGCCCGCCCGTCACGTCGTCGGCCACCGCGCGCCACAGCGCCAGCACATCGAAGTTGCGGCCGACGGCCCCGCGCTCGCCCCACATCGCGCGCACGGGCATGCGCAGGCGCTCGCCGGCCGCGCGGCCCGCTTCGTCTTGCGCAAGATCGATCGTGGCCGAGGCGCGGTAGTCCTCGCAGATGCCCGTGGCCCACCCGGGCTGACGCGCGGCGCGCTCGTATTCCGCCATGGCCTCGTTGGAAAAGTGCGCCAGCCCGCCCGGCCGGCCGCCCATCACGGACCGCAGGTAGAAGACCGGGTCGTGTTCGATCATCGTTTCGGGCACGGGGGCCGGCTGGATCAGCCAGAACCAATGGAAGTAGGCCTGCGCAAAGGCGCGCGTCGTGCCTTCGTACATATCCAGCGTGGGCGCGATGTCCAGCAGCATCATGCGGGCGACGGCCTCGGGATGATCCAGCGCCAGCCGGTGCGCGACCCGCGCGCCGCGGTCATGGGCCAGGATCTCGAAGCGGTCGTGACCCAGCCCGCGCATCAGCGCCACCATGTCCGCCGCCATGACCCGCTTGGAATGCTTGGCGTGATCGGCGCTGGCGGCGGGCTTGTCACTGTCGCCATAGCCGCGCAGGTCCGCGGCCACGCAGGTGCGATGACGCGTCAGCTCGGGCCAGACGCGGTGCCAGATGGCGTGGGTCTGCGGATGCCCGTGCAAGAGCAGCAGCGGCGGACCCGAACCGTCGATGCGGGCGGCGATCTCCACACCGTTGGCGGCAAAGCGCCGCACCGGCAGGTCGAAAAAGGCGGTCATCTGCGTCATCTCCTATCGTCGTGGCGCGGCTGCCGCGTCAGGCGGCGTCCAGCCGGTCGCGCACCTGGCGCGCCACGTCCTTCATCCACGGAAAGCGCGCCCAATGGCGGGCTTCGAAACGCGCGACCTCTGGCAACTGCTGCAGCGTCGCGCCCACCATGTCCTGCCCCTGCGCGAACATGCTGCGATGCCGCGCCGGCAGGTCAAAGCGGGCCTGCCAGCCATCGGCGGCGCGCACCTGGCCGGCGATCACGTCGATGCCAACGCGGTTGGATCCGGCCGCCGGGGTATTGGACACCTTCGAGAGCAGCGCGTCGACCTCGGCGGGCGGCAGCGTCACCAAGAGCAAGCCGTTGTTGAGCGCGTTGAAATAGAAGATCTCGCCAAAGCTGGACGCGATCACCGCCCGGATGCCGAACTGCTGCAAGCCCCAGACGGCGTGTTCACGGCTGGAGCCGCAGCCAAAGTTGGGGCCCGCCACCAGAATGCTGGCGCCCGCATAGGCCGGCTGATTCAGCACGCAGTCCGGCCGCGGCGCGCCCTGTTCGTCAAAGCGCAGGTCGTACAGCAGGCCCTTGTCCAGCCCGGCCTTGTCGATGATGCGCAGAAACTGCTTGGGCATGATCTGGTCGGTGTCCAGATTGGAATACGGCAGCGGCGCGGCCACGCCTTCGATCATTGCAGTCATTTGGCGTCTCCCCATGCGCGCACGTCGACGATACGGCCGGCCAGCGCGGCGGCGGCGGCCATGGCGGGACTCATCAGGTGCGTGCGCCCTGCCCGCCCCTGACGTCCCTCGAAATTCCGGTTGGTGGTGGATGCGCAGCGCTCACCCGGGCGCAGCACGTCGTCGTTCATCGCCAGGCACATCGAACAGCCGGGCTGGCGCCATTCGAAACCCGCCGCGATCAGGTCGGCCGCCAGCCCCTCGGCTTCGGCCTGCGCGCGCACGGCGCCGGACCCCGGCACCACCATCGCGCGCACCCCCGCGGCCACCTTCCTGCCGCGCGCCAGACCCGCCACGACGCGCAGGTCCTCGATTCGGCCATTGGTACAGGAGCCGATGAACACCCGATCAATCGGCACCCCGGCGATCGGCTCGCCGGCGGCAAGGCCGATATAGTCCATCGCCTTCTCCAGCGCCAGCCGGGCCAGCGTGTCCGGCTCGTCGCGCGGATCCGGCACCGCGCCGTCGACGGCAATCGCCTGGTCCGGGCTCGTGCCCCACGTCACGAAGGGCGCAATGCGGCTCGCGTCGAACACGTGTTCCACATCGAAGCGGGCGCCGTCGTCCGAGCGCAGCGTGGCCCACCAGGCGCGCGCCTCGTCCAGCAACGCGCCGCGCAGCTGCGGCGCGTGCGCCGTGACGTAGGCGTCGGTGACGGCGTCCGGCGCGATCAGCGCGGCGCGCGCGCCGGCCTCGACCGTCATGTTGCACAGGGTCATGCGCGCTTCGGCGGACAGCGCGGCCACGGCCTCGCCGCAGAACTCCACGGCATGGCCGCGCGCGCCCTGCGCGCCGATGCGGTGCACGATGTAGATGACCAGATCCTTGGCCGACACATGCGCCGGCAGCGTGCCGTCGATGCGGATCCGCATGTTGCGCGCCACGCGGTACACCAGCGTCTGCGTCGCCAGAATGTGCTCGACTTCGCTCGTCCCGATGCCGAAGCCCAGGGCGCCCAGCGCGCCATACGTGGTGGTGTGGCTGTCGCCGCACAGCACCACCATGCCGGGCAGGATCATGCCGAGTTCGGGCGCGATGACGTGCTCGATGCCCTGCAGCGGATCGGTGGTGTCAAAGAGCGCGATGCGCTGTTCGTCGCAATTGCGCTTCAGGTTCAGCGCCTGGCGCGACGAGGCGTCGTCGGCGATCACGCGCAGCGCGGACGGCACGGGATGCGTGGGGATGATGTGGTCCACCACCGCCATCTGCTGACCCGGCCGCAACACGCCCCGGCCGCGCGCGGCCAGGCCGCTGAAGGCTTGCGGGCTGGTGTACTCGTTCATGATGTGCAGGTCGACGTAGAGCAGCACGTGCTCGCCGTCGATCCGGGCCACCTCATGGCTGGCCACCAGTTTGTCGTATAGCGTCATGCCGGGCATGTCTGTGCTTCCTTGCTTGAAGAATGCGCCCGCGGCGCGCGCGGGCGGGTAATGCGCGTTAAACCTTGGAAGGCGATCAATTCGCCTCGATCCCGGCTTCCTTGACGATGCCGGACCAGCGCGTCATCTCCGCGGCCACCATCGCATCGGTCTTGTCCGGCGACGTGATCAGGGGTTCGAAGCCCTCTTTCTGCATGCGCTGCGTCAGCGCGGCCGATTTCAGCGCCTGGCCAAGCTTGGCGTTCAGCGTGTCGATGACCGGCTGCGGCGTCCCGGCCGGCGCGCTGATGACGAACCAGGTGTTGAATTCGTAGCCGGGCAGGCCGGACTCGGCGATGGTCGGCACGTCGGGCAGCAGCGGCGAGCGCGCCGTGCCCGTCACCCCGAGCGCGCGCAGCTTCTTGCCATCGACCTGCGGCTTGGCCGCGGACAGCACCGGAAAGCTCATCTGCACCTGTCCGCTGATCGTGTCCAGCATGGCGGGACCGCCGCCCTTGTACGGCACGTGCATGATCTGCGTCTTGGAAACGGACTTGAACAACTCGGCCGCCATGTGGAACGTGCTGCCGGTGCCGGCCGAACCAAAGCTCAGGTCGTTGGCGGGACGGGCGCGCACATAGGCCAGCAGTTCGCTCACCGACTGCACGGGCAACGCATTGGTGACCGTCAGCACATGCTGCGACGTGCCCACCGTGCCCACGGAACGCAGGTCCTTCGCGGTATCGAACGGCATGGTCTTGAAGAGCGCCGGATTGATGGCCAGCGACATGGTGTTGATGCCCAGCGTGTAGCCGTTGGGCTCGGCGCGCGCCACGGCCGTCATGCCGATGTTGCCGGACGCGCCGGCGCGGTTCTCCACGATCACGCTTTGCCCCAGTTCCTTGGCCCACGCATCGGAGATCAGGCGGGCCGCGATGTCCACGCTGCCGCCCGGCGCGAACGGCACGATCAGCGTCACCGCACGCTCGGGAAAGGCGTTGCTGGCGGCGGCGGAATGGGCCCAACAGGATGCGGCAAGGGCGGCGCACACTGCGCCGGCCAATCTGGCTGTCTTCATTTTTCGGGTCTCCTCGGTTGGCCGCGTGGATGCGGCTCTGTATCGGTGAACCCAGTGTATAGACCCAGTCGGTTCTTATAATTCGGAGAAAAAATAAAGCTTTGTTAAATCGGATTTATAAATAGCCATGGATGCGCTCTCCGATCTCGCCTTTTTCTCGCTCGTGGTCAAGCACGGCAACCTGTCCGCCACCGCCCGCGAACTGGGGCTGACCCCGCCCGCGGTCAGCACGCGCCTGGCCAAGCTGGAGCAGCGCCTGGGGGTGCGCCTCTTGAACCGCACCACCCGCCGGGTCAGCGTGACGCAGGAAGGCGAGCTGTATCTTGCCGAGGGATCCCGCATCCTGGCCGACCTGCAGGCGCTGGAGCGATCGGTGTCCAGTGCGCGCGCCCAGCCCCAGGGGCTGCTGCGGCTGAACGCCACGTTCGGCTTCGGACGGGCCCACATCGTGCCGGCCGTCTCGGACTTTTGCCGGCAGTACCCCGAAGTGGAAGTGCAGATGCGGCTGACCGACAGGCCGCTGAACCTGATCGAGGAAGGCTTTGACGTGGCGGTGCGGTTCGGCGACCTGCCCGATGCGCGGCTGACCGCGCGCCGGATCGCGTCCAACCGGCGTCTGCTGTGCGCATCGCCCCGCTACCTGGAGACGCATGGCGAGCCGCGCACGCCCGGCGACCTGCAGCGCCACCGCTGCATCGTCGTGCGCGAGAACGACGTGGCCTACGGCACCTGGCGGCTGGAATCGGGCACCCGCGCGGAAACCGTGAAGGTGCGCGGGCCGGTCAGTTCGAACGACGGCCAGAGCGCATTGGAATGGGCGCTGGACGGCCACGGCATCGTCATGCGCTCCGAATGGGAAACCGCGGCGCACCTGCGCGAAGGCCGGCTGCGCGAGGTCCTGACGGACTGGCGCACCCCGCCCGCCGACATCCACGCCCTGTATCCGGAACGGCTGAACCTGCCGGCCAAGACGCTGGCCTTCGTCGACTTCCTGTCGCGACGCTTTGCGCGACGCGTGCGCGCGCCGGGCTCGGACGCCGCGGTGTGGTGAGCGCTCAGATCTCGTCGATGGGCGTGCGGGCGGCAGCGCCCGCGGGCGCGCTGTCCGCGTCGATGGCGTAGCGGTCGCGCGTGCGCACATAGAAGCTGGCGCCAAACCGCCCCACCGGAAAGTAGTCCTGCAGCCGCACGCGCCACGTTTCCGTGTCGATCAGCCCGTCACGCGCATGCAGCCAGCGGACCTGGCCGATGAAGATCTGGCGGCTGGCTGTCTCCAGGGTTTCAAAGAGCGTGCATTCGAACGCAACGGGGGCCTGCACGATGCGCGGCGGCGCCACGCGGTGGCTGGGCGCGGCGTCCAGGCCCGCATGCGCCAGTTCGCTGACATAGGACGGCAGGCGGTCGCCGCAGCGGTGCATCTTTTCCGCCATGGCCTCGTCGGTCAGGTGGACCACGAATTCCTTGTCCCGCGCGATGTTGACCGCCGTGTCCTTCAGGCCGCCGTCTTCCAGGCGGTTGATGCTGACCATCACGATGGGCGGGTCCTCGCCCAGCATGTTGAACATGCTGAACGGCGCGGCGTTGACCACGCCTGTCTCGGACAGCGTGGTGATCAGCGCGATCGGCCGGGGCACGATCAGGCTGGCCATCAGCTTGTAGCGCTGGTATTCGGTGATAGCGTCGAAGTCGATTTCCATATCAGGCCAGTCCCAGCATCTGGGCAAGGGTTTGCGCGGGCTGCGGGCGCTCCAGGCTGATGCGCCGCTCCAGGTCCGCAAGGTGGTTGTCGTTGATCCGCACGGCTTCAGCCACGTCGCCGCGCTCCAGCATGTCCACGATCAGCACGTGTTCACCGTGTTCGCAGGCGGCATTGCCCGGCGGCTCGTACAGCGCCACGATGAGCGAACAGCGCGACACCAGCTCGGCCAGGTAGCCGTGCAGGATGGTGTTGCCGGACAGTTCGCCCAGGCGGACGTGAAAGGCGCTGGCCTGCCGCGCCCAGGCCGGTTGCCCGGCACGATGCAGCAGCGCGTGCTCGTCGCGCAGCTGCCGGCGCAGCGAGGCGTAGTCGGCGCGCGTGGCGCGGGCCGCGGCCAGCGGCAGCAGCGCGGCTTCCAGCGCGCGGCGCGCCTGGAAGATCTGGCGAGTGTCTTCAGGGGTGGGTTCAGCCACCACCGCGCCGCGGTTGTGATGCAGGTCCACCACATGCTCGTGCGCCAGCCGCTGCAACGCCTTGCGGGCCACCGACCGCGACACGCCGAACAGTTCGCAGATCGCGGCTTCGGGCAGCTTGGTGCCGGGCGTGAGCCGCTGGCTCATCACGCTTTCGTAGACCGCTTCGCAGATGCGGCGCTCCATGTCGGCGTCGGGCAGGACGTCATCGTCCGCGGCGGGCTTGGCGGACTTGGACCGCGCGGAGGCGGGACTGCGGGGTTTGGCGGCGCTTTTGGTGGACATGCGGGACTCGGTTCAACAAGGGAAACACATCAAGGTGGCGGGACAGCGCCTAGTCGATCACGCCCGGCGGCAGGCTGTCCACGTGCCGGCAGATCTCGCCCGGCGTGGTGAACCAGATCTCGCCCCGGTCGCGGGCGGCGGCCAGCGGCGCCAGCGCGCGCCGCAGGTGACGCAGCCGGTACGGCTGGCCGACGATGTACGGATGCAGCGCGATCCCCATGACCAGCGGCTGGCGGACCGCCTGCGCGCGCATTTCCTCGAACTGGTCAAGGATCATATCGGCAAAATCACGCGCGTCCATCTTGCGGCCCATGATCATCGGAATGTCGTTGAGCTCCTGCGGATAAGGAATCGCCCACAGGTCGCCCGCGCGGGTGCGCATGCGCATCGGCTGGTCGTCATGGCACCAGTTCAGCGTGTACCGGTAGCCCGCCTCGGCCAGCAGGTCGGGCGTCGCGTGGCTCTCGGAGATCCAGGGCGACAGCCAGCCGGCCGGCTCGCTGCCCGCATGCCGCAGGATGCGATCGCGGCAATGCGCAAGCAGCGCGCGTTCCTCGGCTTCGGGCAGCCCGCCCTGCCGGTGCGCGTTGCTGTACCCGTGGCCGATCAACTCATCGCCGCGCGCAAGAAAGGCATCCACCAGTTCCGGGCAGTGCTCGTACAGCGCGGTATTGATCAGCACGCCGGCTGGCAGGCGCAGTTCGTCGAACAGTTCCAGACAGCGCCAGGCCCCCACGCGGTTGCCGTATTCGCGCCAGGCGTAGTTCAGGACGTCCGGATGCGGAGACGGCGGGCCCAGCTCGGCGCCCAGCCCCTCTCCGAAGGCGAAGTGCTCGATGTTGAACCCCAGGTACACAGCCAGGCGCGCGCCGTTGGGCCACGAATAATCGGCGCGGCCGGCGATGCCGCGATACGGAAAGCGGCCGTGGCACGCCAGGGGTTGCGGCGTCCACGGCGACTGATCGTCGCGCCCCGGTTTAGTGCTTTGAAGCGAGGATGGATTCATTTTGGTGCAAATCCTGAAGCATGATTGTGAACAAAATTGCTGCGGTTTTGGCGACAAAATCCTGGCATCGGTGTGCACAAACCCCGTCTGCGCCACCCGCGCCCTGCGGCGGCGGGGCGCAGTCGGCATACGGCAGGCGGCGTGGAACAGGTGGCATGGATCTTGCATGAGGGAACGAAGCAGCACTTAACCCCATGCAAGATTCATTCCACTTTTTCAGGAGTGTCCCGATGACCTCGACCCGTCGTTCCTTCATGCGCCGCGCGACCGCCGCCGCCCTTTTCGCCGCGGGCCTGGCCACGCAGCCGGCGCTGGCCGCGGACCCGATCAAGATCGGCCTGATCACCGCGCTGTCCGGGGAGTCGGCGCGCGCGGGCGAAGCGCTCACGCGCGGCATGACGGTCGCCATCGACGAGATCAACGCGCGCGGCGGCCTTCTGGGCGGACGCCAGGTCGTGCTGGTGCGCCGCGACGACGAAGGCAATCCCGCCAAGGGCATGGCCGCCGCGCGCGAGCTGATCTACAAGGAAAAGGTTGCCGTGCTGTTTGGCGGCCTGGACACGCCGGTCTCCATGGCCATCGTGCCCATCGTGAACCAGGAAAAAGTGCCGTTCATGGGCCCGTGGGCCGCCGGCACGGCCATCACGCAGAACAAGGGCAACCCCAACTTCGTGTTCCGCGTGTCCGCGATGGACGAGATCGTCGACAGCGCGATGGTGCAGTACGCGCAAAAGACGTTCCAGAGCGCCAAGCCCGGCATGATCCTGGTGAACAACCCGTGGGGCGAGTCCAACGAAAAAGGCCTGAATGCCGCGCTGGCCGCGGCCAAGGTCACGCCCGCCGGCGTCGAGAAATTCCAGCCCAATGACCTGGACATCGTGCCGCAACTGAGCCGCCTGAAGGCCGCGGGCGCCGACACGCTGTTCCTCGTGGGCAACGTAGGCCCGTCGGCGCAGGTGGTGAAGTCGCTGGACCGCATGGGCTGGAAGGTGCCGGTCGTCTCGCACTGGGGCCCTGCCGGCGGCCGCTTCACGGAACTGGCCGGTCCCAATGCCAAGAACGTGCACTTCGTGCAGACCTACAGCTTCTTCGGCAAGCAGGGACCGGTGGGCGAGAAGGTGATGCAGGCGCTCAAGGCCAAGTACTCCGACATCAAGGGACCGCAGGACATCACGCCCGCCGTGGGCGTGGCCAACGCCTACGACGGCATGCAGCTGGCCGCGCTGGCTATCGCGCAGGCCGGTTCCACCGACGGCGACGCGGTGCGCCAGGGCTTCTACAAGATCGGCAAGTACGAAGGCCTGATCAAGACGTACGAGCAGCCCTTCACGCCGGCCACGCACGACGCGCTGCGCCAGGAGGACTACGTCTGGACGCACTTCATCGACAACCGCATCCTGCCCGTCAAGGGCACGCAGTAACGCGGCCGGACCACGCGGGAGACGCGCATGTTGTTGATGTCCGCCATCGTCAGCGGCCTGGGCCTGGGAAGCATGTACGGCCTGATGGCCCTGGGCTTTTACCTGACCTACGCCGTGTCCGGCACGGTGAATTTCGCCCAGGGCAGCTCCATGATGCTGGGCGCCGTGCTGACCTACACGTTCGCCCAGACGCTGGGCTGGCCGCTGGCCATTGCGCTGGTGTTCGCCCTGGCGCTGTGCGCGCTCTACGGCTTGGTCGTGGAACGGCTGGCGGTCAGGCCGTTTGCCAGCCGCGGCTCGAACGCGTGGCTCATGTCCACCGTGGCGCTGGGCATCGTGCTGGACAACGTGGTCATGTTCACGTTCGGCAAGGAGCCGCGCAGCCTGCCGTCGCCGCTGGCGCAAGCGCCGCTTGAAATCGGCGGACTGGGGCTGGGCATCTACCCGCTGCAACTGCTGATTCCGGTGGTCGGACTGGCGTTGGCGGCGGCGCTGCACACCTTGTCGCGCCGCACCCGCTGGGGCGTGGCGCTGCTTGCCGTGGTGCAGAACCCGAACGCCGCGCGGCTCATGGGCATCCCCGTGCGCCACGCCATCATGGCCGCCTTCGCGGTATCCACGCTGTTCGCGGGCGTGGCCGGCGCGCTGGTCGCGCCGCTCTTTAACGTGACGGCGGACATGGGCACGCTGTTCGGGCTGAAGGCCTACGTGGTCGCCATCCTGGGCGGCATCACCAGCGCGTGGGGCGTGATGATCGCGGGCCTCCTGTTCGGCGTGGTCGAAGCGCTGATCACCGTGGCGCTGGGGTCGGGGTACACGCAGATCATCAGCTTCACGCTGGTGATCGTCATGTTGGCCGTGCTGCCCAATGGCCTGTTCGGGCGCGCCGATGTGAGGAAGGTCTGATGAACACGCAATCCGCAATGCGCTGGCTGCCGCCGGCGCTGTACGCCCTGCTGGCCGCGGTGGCCCTGATGCTGGCGGCCACCGTGAACGGCTATTACGTCTTCGTGCTGGGCAACGTGGCGCTGCTGGCGCTGGCCGGCATCGGCCTGAACGTGCTGTTGGGCCTGACCGGCCAGATGTCGTTCGGCCACGCGGGCTTTTACGCCATCGGCGCCTACACGGTCGCCATCCTGACCGGCCAGGCCGGGTGGAGCTTCTGGCTGGCGTGGCCGGCCGCCGCGCTGGTGTGCGCCGCGTTCGGCCTGCTGCTCGCGGTGCCGGCGCTGCGCGTGAAAGGCCCCTACCTGGCGATGATCACGATTGCCTTCGGCTTCATCGTGGAGCACGCGCTGATCGAGGGCGGCGCCCTCACCGGCGGCCAGAACGGCCTGATGGGCATCGTGCAGCCCGCCATCGGCAGCCTGGGCGGCGACCGCGGCGTGGCCATGCTGGCCATCGTGGCGGTGTTTGCCGCGCTGATCGGCTACGCGCTGCTGTCGCGCGGCACATGGGGCGCGGCCATGCGCGCGGTCAAGGACAGCGAGACGGCCAGCGAATCGATCGGCATCAATCCGCTGGCGGTCAAGGCGGTGGCCTTCATGGTGTCGGCCGCCGTGGTCGGGTTGGCGGGCGGCCTGTATGCGCCGCTGACCGGCATGATCACGCCGCACAACTTCAACTTCATGCAGTCCATCCTGTTCGTGCTGGCGGTGACGATCGGCGGCGCGGGCTCGCTGGCCGGACCGCTGCTGGGCGCGGTGGTGGTGGGCCTGCTGCCGGAAATGCTCTCCAGCCTGGAGGAATACCGCCTGCTGTTCTTCGGCGCCTTCCTGCTGGTGGTGCTGTGGGCCGCGCCGGAAGGCGCCGCCGGACTGCTGGCACGCTGGCGCCGGCGCGCGCAGACGCAGGGTCTGGCGCCCCGCCACGGCGCCATGCCCACGTCCGTGCGGGCCCGCCGCACACTGCATGCCGACGCGCTCACCATGACCTTCGGCGGCGTGCGCGCCGTGCAGGCGGTGTCGTTCACCGTGCCGCCCGGCGCCGTGACCGCGCTGATCGGCCCCAACGGCGCGGGCAAGTCCACCGTCATCAACATGCTGAGCGGCTACTACCAGCCGACCAGCGGCAACGTGAAGCTGGGCGATGCGCCGCTGGCCGCGCTGGCGGCCCACCGCGTGGCGCGCAGCGGCATCGCCCGCACCTACCAGACCTCGCAGCTCTTTGACACGTTGAGCGTCGAGGACAACGTCGCGCTGGGCATGTTGCGAGGCCGCCTGGGCGGGCTGCTGGCCTCGCACCGATACCTGGCGGCCGACGTGCGCGAACGTGCGCGCGCCCTGCTCGCGTTCTGCGGCTACGAAGGCGCGCTGGACATCGCCGCCGCCGACCTGCCGCACGTGGACCGGCGGCTGGTGGAAATTGCGCGGGCGCTGGCCACCGACGCCGACGTGCTGCTGATGGACGAGCCCGCGGCGGGCCTCTCGCGCGAGGACAAGACGCGGCTGGCCGGACTGCTGCGGCGCATCGCCGACGCGGGCGCGGGCGTGCTGCTGGTCGAGCACGACATGACGCTGGTGATGGGCGTGTCCGATCACATCGTGGCAATCGATGCCGGACGCGAACTGGCGCAGGGCAGCGTCGCCGAGATCCAGCAATCCCCCGAGGTGCGGCAAGCCTACCTGGGCGACGAGGCCGCGCGCCGTGCGCCGGCCGCTCGGCACAGGCCGGCGGGCGAGGCGCTGCCGCCCGAGGTGCTGGGCGTGGGCAACCTGACAACCGGCTACGGCGCCAACCCCGTGCTGCACGGCATCGATCTGCAGGTCAGGCAGGGCGAGATGGTGGCGCTGTTGGGCGCGAACGGCGCGGGCAAATCCACGCTGATGCGCACGCTGGCGGGGCTGCACCGGCCGGCGCAGGGCGGCATGCACCTGCAGGGCCAGGAACTGCACGGCCTGGCCGCGGACCGCATCGTCGCGCGCGGCCTGGTGCTGGTGCCCGAAGGCCGCCAGGTGTTTCCGGGGCTGAGCGTGCTGGACAACATCCGGCTGGGCGCCTTCCTGCATCCGGAGGACCGCGAGGCGCGCGTCGAGGAAATGCTGACGCGCTTTCCGCGCCTGCGCGAACGGCTGCACCAGCGCGCGGGACTGCTTTCCGGAGGCGAGCAGCAGATGCTGGCGATTGCGCGCGGCCTGATGGCCAAGCCCGTGATCCTGCTGCTGGACGAGCCGTCGCTGGGCTTGGCGCCCAAGATCATCGACGAGCTGTTCGAGGCGCTGGACCGGCTGCGCAAGGAATCGATGACGATCCTGCTGGTGGATCAGATGGCCGCGCTGGCGCTGTCGCTGGCCGACCGCGCGTACGTGCTGGAATCTGGCCGGGTTGCAGCGCACGGCGCTGCGGCCGACATCGCGCAGGACGGCGCGCTGGCCCGCGCGTACCTCGGCGCCTGACCGGCGGGGCGGCGGCAAGGCGGCTGCCCCGCCGGCCGCCGTCTCCCCGTCACGCCGCGTCCGGATCCAGCCGCGCCCCCGCGCGCACAATGCCGCAACGCTTGTGCGCGCGCATCACCACGCCCACCTCGCTGTTCAGCACACCGTCCAGCTCGCCCAGCCGGCGCGTCACCACGTCCCACAGATGCAGGCTGTCGCGGCACAGCACATGCCAGAAGAGCTGCGAGGCGCCACTGGTGCCGAACAGGCAGCGCGTGTTGGGGTCCAGCGCCAGATGCGCGGCCAGCGCGTCGACCGCCTGCGGCCGCACCTGCACGGAAATCACCGCCTCTACCGGAAAGCCCACCAACGCCGGCTCGACTTCGACGCGAAAGCTCAGCGCGCGGCGCTCCACCAGGTTCTGCAGCAGGCGATGCGCGGTCGGTTCGCTGACGCCGGAACGCTCGGCCAATTCGGCCAGGCTGGCGCGCCCGTCGCGCATCAGGTGCGTCACCATGCGCTGTTCGGGATCCGTCAACGCCGCGGGCGGCGACAGCCGCGGCGCGTCCGCATCGCCGCCGGCCTGCGGCTGGATGCGCCACTGGCCCGCGCGCCGGAATGGCCGCAGCACCAGTCGCGCCTCCACGTGTTCGACCCCGTCGATGCACGGCAGCACGCGGGTCACCACATCCGGCATGTCAGCCGCGTCGGCAAGCGTCAGCTCGGCCATCAGGTCGGCCGATCCGGCCAGCGTCACGACGAGCTGGCTGATGTCCAGCCGCGCCAGACGCTCGGCCACGTCCGGCACGCGGCCCGAGCGGCAACGCACCCACGCGTGCAGCACCACGCCACGCCCGGTGGCCAGCGGATCCGGTTCCGCGATGACGCGCAGCGCGTCCGCGTCCATCAGGCGCTTGATGCGCCGCGCCACGGTTCGCTCTGCGATGCCGGTTGCCGCGCCCAGCTCCCGCCAGGAGGCACGAGGCTGCGCCTGCAAAGCGACGAGGCACGCGAGATCCGTCTCGTCCAACTCGCCGATTAGGGAATTACCCTTACTTGACGTGACCATATTCATTAATCTAACGTTCGCGCATTGATAAAAACACAAATTTTATTGGTCTATTTGACCAAAAAACAAAACCTACTTTGAGGACGTCATGAGCAGCACATCCGCAACCTTGCGTCAGGCGCAAGGGGCAAGCGCCCCGCCCGTTTCGCGCGGCCGCACGATTCTGGCCGGTAGTGTAGGCAATGCGGTGGAATGGTTCGATTGGACCATCTACGCGTCGTTCGCCATCTTCTTTTCCAGCCAGTTCTTTCCGCCGGGCAACGAAACCACCGCCCTGCTCGCGACGTTCGGCATCTTTGCGGTGGGCTTTTTCATGCGTCCCGTCGGCGGCTGGGTGCTGGGCATCTTCTCGGACCGCTATGGCCGGAAGGCCGCGCTGGGCCTGACGATCCTCATGATGGCGGGCGGCTCGCTCATCATCGCCATCACGCCCACCTACGCCACCATCGGCATCGCTGCTCCCCTGCTGCTGACCGCCGCACGCCTGCTGCAAGGCCTGTCGCTGGGCGGAGAGTATGCCTCGGCCACGACCTTTCTGGCGGAAATGGCGCCGCCCAACAAGCGCGGCTTCTACTCCAGCTTCGTGTTCTTCAGCGCCGCGGTCGGCATCCTGGCCGCCTCGGCCGTGGGCTGGATCCTCACCACCGTTCTCACCAAGGCCGACATGGCCGAGTGGGGCTGGCGCATCCCGTTCATGCTGGGCGCGCTGGGCGGCCTGGCCGGCATGTGGATCCGCCGCGCCATCCCGGAAACCGAAGCGTTCTCGCACGCCAAGAAGGCCGGCGTTGAAAAGCAGCCGCTGCGCACGCTGCTGCGCGACCACCCGCGCGAAGTGCTGCGCATCGTCGGCTTCTCGGTCCTGACCACGTTTGCGTTCTACATCTTCGTGGCCTACGTGCCCACCTATGCCATCCGGCAGGTTGGCGCCGATCCCAAGACCGCGTTTGCGGCCAACACCGTCGCGCTGATCGTGTTCATGCTGGTGCAGCCGCTGTTCGGCATGCTGTCCGACCGCATCGGCCGCAAGCCGCAGCTCATCTTCTTTGCCGCAGGCTACCTGATCTTCTTCTACCCGGTCATGACCACGCTCGGGCCGTCGTTCGGTTCGATCCTGGCGGTCGAGCTGTTCGGGCTGGTGCTGTACGCGATGTACACCGCGATTGCGCCCGCCATCATGTCCGAACAGTTCCCCACGAGCGTGCGCGCCGTCGGCATCGGCACGCCGTACAACCTGGTCGTCGCGCTGCTGGGCGGCACCACGCCCTACCTGCTGACCTGGCTGCAAAGCAAGGGCATGGAGCGCTGGTTCTTCTATTACGTGCTGGCCGGCGCCGTGATCACGCTGATCACCTTCATCCGCATGCCCGAGACGAAGGGCCAGGTCCTGAAATAGGCCGTCCTCTTCTCGCGCCCTTCCCACACATCGCTTTCCGGTCCCGCCGCGGACCGGAAGGCTTTTTCCTTTTCGATGAGACTTATGCCCGTCCAAGACATCGACCTGCATTTCCAGGATGCGCGCCAGCTTGCCCGCGCCATCCGCGAGCGCAAATTGCGCTCGCGCGATCTCACCCTGCATTTCCTTGACCGGATCGAACGCGGCGGGGCGCTGGCGGCCTATAGCGTGGTCACGGCCGAGCGCGCGCTGGCGCAGGCCGAGGCGGCGGACCGGCTGCTGGACGCCGGTGTCTGCGCCGGTCCGCTGCATGGCGTGCCCGTCGCGGTCAAGGACAGCGTGCAGTGGGAAGGCACCGTCGTCAGCGGCGGCTCCCAGGCGCGCGCCGGCGTCGTCAGCACCGAGACCGCCGCCGCGGCTCGCGGACTGGCGGCAGCGGGCATGGTGATCCTGGGCAAGACGCGCATGACGGAATTCGCGTTCGGGCTGTCGGGTCAAAACCCGACGCAGGGCACCGCCCGCAATCCGTGGGACGCCAACATGGCGCGCGCGCCTGGCGGTTCGTCCAGCGGCGCGGGCGTGGCTGTGGCCGCGGGCCTGGCCCCGATCGCACTGGGCGGCGACACGGGCGGCTCCGTGCGCGCGCCGGCGGCGCTGAACGGCGTGGTGGGCTACAAGACGTCCTCCGGTCTCATCAGCCGGGCCGGCTGCCTGCCGCTGTCCGAAACGCTGGATGTACTGGGTCCGATCGCGCGCACCGTCGCCGACGCACGTCTGCTTACGCAACTGCTGGCCGCGCCGGACGTCGATGACGCCGCCACGCTTGCGCTGCCCGCCACCTGCTTCACCAGCCTGCGGCACAGCGCCCCCCGAAAGCCGGGCGCCGTCGCCGTGCTGGCGCCGCAGTCCTGGCCCGCCCCGCTCACCGACGAGGCGTTGCAGGTCTGGCATGCGGCGCAGGAACGTCTGTCTCAGGCCGGCTACACGCCCACCGCCTGGCATCCGCCCGCGTCGCTGTCCTTTGCCCGCATGGCCGACGACAACTCGCTGGTGCTGGCCTACGAGGCCTATCGGCATTTCGGCGCGCTGGCCGAAGACCCTTCGCAGCCGTTGTGGGACGTGGTGCGCGCGCGCATCGCCGCTGGCGGCCGGATCACACAGGCCAGCTACGAGACCGCGCTGTCGCGCCGCCAGGCCGACATGGCGGCCTTCGGGCAGGCCATGCAGGGCATCGACGCCTTGCTCATGCCCGCGATCGATCAGGCCGCGCAGGCGCTGGACGCGCAGGACACGCGCCACGCCGGCCTGGGCAAGCTGCTGCGCCCGGCCAACTTCCTGGGTGCGGCGGCGATCGCACTGCCGTCAGGCCTGGACGCGCAGGGCTTGCCGAGCGCCGTGCAATTGCTGGCGCCGGCGGGTGCCGATGCCGCGCTGCTCGATTGCGCGGCGGCGCTGGAAGCGGTGCTGTCGCCCGTGCCGCGGCATCCGGACCTGTCGGCCTGGGGACTCTGAAAAAGAAAAAGCGCCCGATCGGATCGGGCGCTTTTTTCAACCGGGGTAGCGGTTGGCGTCAGGCGGACTTCTTCAGTTCCTGGACCTTGTCCGTGGCTTCCCACGAGAACTCGGGCTCGGAGCGGCCGAAGTGGCCGTAGGCGGCGGTCTTGGTGTAGATCGGGCGGAGCAGGTCCAGCATGTTCACGATGCCCTTCGGACGCAGGTCGAAGTGCTCGCGCACCAGCTTGGCGATCTGGTCGTCGGGGATGACGCCCGTGCCTTCCGTGTAGACGGTGATGTTGATGGGTTCGGCCACGCCGATGGCGTAGCTGACCTGCACCTGGCACTGGCGCGCCAGACCGGCGGCCACGATGTTCTTGGCCACGTAGCGGGCGGCGTAGGCGGCCGAACGGTCGACCTTGGACGGATCCTTGCCCGAGAACGCGCCGCCGCCGTGCGGGCAAGCGCCGCCGTACGTGTCGACGATGATCTTGCGGCCGGTCAGGCCGCAATCGCCTTGCGGGCCGCCAATGACGAAGCGGCCGGTCGGGTTGACCAGGAACTTGGTCTTGGGCGTGATCAGGCCTTCGGGGAAGCTGGGCTTGATGATGTCTTCGATGACCGCTTCGCGGATGGTCTCTTGCGAGACTTCCGGTGCATGCTGGGTCGACA
This sequence comes from Achromobacter mucicolens, assembly GCF_029866465.1. Lineage (NCBI taxonomy): Bacteria > Pseudomonadati > Pseudomonadota > Betaproteobacteria > Burkholderiales > Alcaligenaceae > Achromobacter > Achromobacter mucicolens. The sequence continues at coordinate 5,460,518 of NZ_CP123364.1, forward strand.
GCACGACGGTGTCGACTTCGGCGGGACGGCCGTCGACGTAGCGGAACGTGACCTGCGACTTGGCGTCCGGGCGCAGCCAGCCAAGGCGGCCGTCCTTGCGCAGTTCGCTCTGGCGCTGCACCAGGCGGTGCGCGTACCAGATCGGGGCGGGCATCAGGTCGGGGGTTTCGTCGCAGGCGTAGCCGAACATCAGGCCTTGGTCGCCCGCGCCCTGGTTCAGGTAGTCTTCCGAGCTGCGGTCCACGCCCTGCGCGATGTCGGGCGACTGCTTGTCGTAGGCGACCAGCACCGCGCAACCCTTGTAGTCGATGCCGTACTCGGTGTTGTCGTAGCCGATGCGGCGGATCGTGTCGCGCGCGACCTGGATGTAGTCGACGTTGGCGGTGGTGGTGATTTCGCCAGCCAGCACGACCAGGCCGGTGTTGCACAGCGTTTCGGCTGCGACACGCGCGTTCGGGTCTTGCGTGAAGATGGCGTCGAGGATCGAATCGGAGATCTGATCGGCAACCTTGTCGGGGTGCCCTTCGGAGACGGATTCGGAAGTAAAGAGAAAATCGTTGTTGGCCACAGATGCGTCCTTAGTGTCCGGTCTTGCCGGCGCATAGGTTCTCGAGGCGCGTTGCACCCCGGTCTGCATGACAATGCCAACTGGGCGCGACGCTTTAGCGGATTTGGCGCGGGCCGCGCTAAGCGCTTTGCCCTTGCCGTCGCCCCGCAAGTTGTCGGTTAACTCGGCGACTGGGCGCATTTTAAGCGAAAATGCCGTTCTTATGCTTGCGGCCGGGGTGTATCCATATGCCTCGATCAGCGGTATTACCCTGCCCGATTTCAACCTTTTGAAGCATGTTGCTGCCCCTGTTCCGACTTTTTGCCGCCCTGCCGCTCCCCGTCGCGCATGCGATCGGGCGGTTCGCGGGACGCGCCATCTACGCCTTGCCGGGCAAGTACCGGCGGCGCCTGCAGGCCAATGCGGCGCAGGCCGGCTACCCCGGCGCAGCATTCGCCCGGCGCGCAGCGGCCGAAGCCGGCGCGATGATCCTCGAAAATCCCCGCGTCTGGTTCCGCAACCAGGAAAGCCTGGCGCAGGTGGTCTCGGACGATGACGACGTCGTCGCCGCCGCCCGCGCCGAAAACCGGGGCATTCTCTTTCTGACCCCCCACCTGGGCTGCTTCGAGATCACCGCCCGCTATCTGGCCCGCCAGATGCCCATGACGGTGATGTTCCGCCCCCCGCGCAAGCAAGCGCTGGCGCCGCTGCTGGAAACGGCGCGCAACAGCTCGGCCGTCAATGCGGTGCCCGCCAACATGCAGGGCGTGCGCGAATTCGTGCGCGCGTTGCGCCGCGGCGAATCCGTCGGCATGCTGCCCGATCAGGCCCCCAGCGTGGGCGACGGCGTGTGGGTGCCCTTCTTCGGACGCCTGGCCTACACCATGACACTGCCCGGCAAGCTCGCGTCGCAGACCAATGTCCCCATCATCCTCACCGCCGGCGAACGCCTGCCCAAGGGCCGCGGCTGGCGCATCCACTACGTCCGGGTGCCCGAGCCGCTGCCGGCCGAGCCCGAGGCCCAGGCCGCGCTCATCAACGCCGCAATGGAAACACTGATCCGCCGCTGCCCCGACCAGTACCTCTGGAGCTACAACCGCTACAAGACCCCGCGCGGCGCCAGCCCGGCGCCCGGCGCCGAACCGCCGCCCCCGGCCGCCTGAGCCTTTCCGCCGATCCCGCCGCCCGGTCTCATTCCGCATCCATGAACGATAAAAAAACGCGCACGCTGGTCTCCCTGCTGAAATGGTTCGGCCGTATCAAGCCGTCGACGCGCCTGCGCATCGGCGCCGTGCTGGGCTGGCTGGCGCCCCGGCTGGCCAAGTCGCGCGCGCGCATCGTGCGCCGCAACCTGGAACTGTGCTTTCCCGACCAGCCCGAGGCCGTGCGCGAACAATGGGTGGCCGACCACTTCCGGGCGCTGGCGCAGTCCATCGTCGACCGCGGCGTGCTCTGGTACGGCACGCCCGACGCCATCAAGGACATGGTCACGCAGACGGGCGCCGACCGCATCAATGCGCTGACCGCCGAAGGCCGCGCCGTCATCCTGCTTGCGCCGCACTTCATTGCGCTGGACGCGGCCGCCACCCGCCTCACCATGGAAGTGCCCAGCGCGGCCACCATGTACACGCCGCAAAGCGATCCGCACATCGACGCCGTCGTGGCCGCCGGGCGGGCGCGCTTCAATGAAGTGTTCCTCGTCAGCCGCAAGGACGGCGTGCGCGACCTCATCCGGCATCTGCGCGCGCCCCGCCCCGTCTACTACCTGCCGGACATGGACTTCGGCCGGCAGGGCTCGGTCTTCGTGCCGTTCTTCGGCGTGCCCGCCGCCACGCTGCTCGCCACGGCCCAACTTGCCCAGAAATGGAACGCCGCGGTCCTGCCGATCGTTGGATTCTGGAATCCGGACACCGGCAAGTACCACGTCGACGTGCTGCCGCCGCTTGAAGACTTCCCCGGCAGCGACAGCCTGGAAGCGGCCACCGCCCGCCTGAACCGCGAACTCGAAAGCTGGGTGCGCCGCTGCCCCAGCCAGTATTACTGGGTCCACCGCCGCTTCAAGACGCGCCCCGAAGGCGAGCCCAAGCTGTACTGACCGCCGTCGCTCGCCGCGCCGCGAGAATGGGCGATAATCCGGTGATGAACTGGAACTTCACCAAAATGCACGGCGCGGGCAACGATTTCGTTGTGCTCGATGGCGTTCGCCAAACCATCGAGATGACGCCCGAGCGCGCGCGCGCGCTCGGCGACCGCCACTTCGGCATCGGCGCCGACCAGATCCTGCTGGTCGAACGCGCCACGCGGCCGGACGCCGACTTCCGCTATCGCATTTTCAATTCCGACGGCAGCGAGGTCGAACACTGCGGCAACGGCGCCCGTTGCTTCGTGCGCTTCGTGCACGAGCAAGGCCTGTCCGACCGCAACCCGCTGCGCGCGGAAATCGCCACGGGCATCCTGGTCCTGGACGAAGGCGACGACGAGCAGGTCACCGTCGAAATGGGCAGCACGCGCTTCGACCCGGCCGCGCTGCCTTTTGACACCGCCGGCCTGCCTTCGGCCACGCAGGGCCAGGACACCGTCTGGGAACTGGATCTGGACGCGCCCGCCGGCCTGCCGCGCGTGGTCGCCGTGTCGGCGGTTGCCATCTCCAATCCGCACGCCGTGCAGGTGGTCGAGAACGTCGACACCGCACCCGTCGCCGTGCTGGGTCCGCTGATCGAAACCCATCCGCGCTTTGCCCGCCGCGTCAACGCCGGCTTCATGCAGGTTGTTGACCGCCACAACATCCGCCTGCGCGTCTTCGAACGCGGCGCCGGCGAAACGCTGGCCTGCGGCACGGGCGCCTGCGCCGCGGTCGCGGCCGGCATCCGCCGCGGCCTGCTCGATTCGCCCGTGCGCGTGCAAACGCGCGGCGGTGTGCTGACCGTCGCCTGGAATGGCGAACAACTGCGCATGACCGGCCCGGCCGAATCCGTCTTCACGGGCCAGGTTGACATCGACAAGCTCGTTTTCTCCATGGCGCTGAACCGATAACCCCTATGACCGATACCGCTTTCACCGCCCAGGACATCGCAGCCTTTCTGCAAGAAAACCCCGGTTTCTTCGACGAACACGCCGACGTCTTCGCCACCCTGCAGGTGCCGCACCCGCACGGCTCGCGCGCCATCTCGCTGGGCGAACGCCAGATCCTCACGCTGCGCGAGCGCACCCGCGAACTGGAATGGCGCCTGAATGAACTGGTGCGCAACGCCTCCGCCAACGAGACCATTGGTTCTCACGTGGCCAAGTGGTGCTGCCGCCTCCTGTCCGAATGCGATCCGCAACTGGTGCCCGGCGAGATCGCGCTGGGTCTGGCCGAGCAATTCGAACTGAACCACGTGGCGCTGCGCCTGTGGAACCTGTCCGAATTGCCCAATCAAGGCTACGGCGAGCCCGTCTCCGAAGACGTGCGCACCTTCACCGACAGCCTGAAGACGCCTTATGTCGGCACCGACACTGCCTTCGAAGCGGTGGCCTGGCTGGACGCCAAGCCCAAGTCGCTGGCACTGGTGCCCCTGCGCCTGGAAGCCGACGGCCCGGCCGTCGGCCTCTTGGTGCTGGGCTCCGACGACCCCGAACGTTTCACGCCCGAAATGGGCACGACGTTCCTGGAGTCGATCGCCCAGCTCGCGTCGGCCGCGCTGCATCGGCTGAATCCGGCTTCGCCCAAGGCGTAAGGCTGCCGGGCGGACAAGGACAACGCGATGCGCGACACCGAGCCGAACGCCAATCCGCCCGCCCTGCCCGATCCGATGAGCGCCTGGCTGCGCCATCTGGAGACCAACCGCCGGTACTCGCCCCATACCTTGGATGGCTACCGGCGCGAACTGCACTTTTTGCGCGAACTCGCTGACAAGGCCGGTCTGCCGCTGGACAAGCTCGGCAACGGGCACATCCGCCAATTCGTGGCACGCCTGCACGCGCAGGGCCGCGGCCCGCGCAGTCTGGCGCGCACGCTGGCGGCCTGGCGTGGCTTTTACCAATGGTGGGCGCCGGCCGCCGATTTGGCCGGCAACCCCGTGGCAGGCGTGCGCGCGCCCAAGGCCCCCCGCGGCCTGCCCAAGGCGCTGTCGGTCGAGCAGACCCAGGCCCTCCTGGACAACGCGCCAGCCCAGGTCGCCACCGAACCGGCCGCTCTGCGCGACCAGGCCATGTTCGAACTTCTGTATTCCAGCGGATTGCGCCTGTCGGAGCTGGTGGGATTGGACCTGCGCTACACGCGCACTGCCGACTACGAGTCGCGCGGCTGGCTGAATCCGGACGAAGCCGAGGTCGTGGTGCTGGGCAAGGGCGGCAAGCGCCGCTCGGTGCCGGTAGGCCAGCAGGCCATGGCCGCGCTGCGCAAATGGATCGAGGTGCGTCCGCAGCTCGCGCCGCCCTCGCCGCTGCCCGAAGACGCTGCCGCGCTGTTTCTGGGCGCACGCGGACGCCGCATTTCGCCGCGCGTGGTGCAGTTGCAGCTCGCACGCATCGCGCAGACGGCCGGGGTGCCCACGCATGTGCATCCTCACGTCTTGCGCCACAGTTTTGCCAGCCACGTGTTGCAGTCCGCGCAGGACCTGCGCGCCGTGCAAGAGATGCTGGGCCACGCCAACATCTCGACCACGCAAATCTACACGCGGCTGGACTTCCAGCATCTGGCCAAGGCCTACGACCAGGCGCATCCGCGCGCCGGGCGCAAGTCCTGACACCCGCGGCCACGCCGCGAGTTGCCCGTCATCGACCGCTAGCCGCCCGCGGCGACCATGCCGCCCAGCAGCATCACCCCCAGCAACAGCACGGCAGTCGCCGCCAACGCCTCGATGCCATAACGCAGCCATGCCGCGCCCGCGCTGGACATGCGGCTGCCCAGGCGCGTGGCGGCGCCCCCGGCCGCGACGGCCAGGCAGGCCAACGCCGCCACCGTCAGTCCCGTGCCCAATCCCATCGCCAGCGCCGACGCCACGCCCGCCATGAAAAAGCCCTGGGACAGCGCGAACACCAGCACGATCAACGCCCCGCTGCACGGCCGCAGGCCCACCGCCAGGATGGCGGACCACGCGCGCCGCCAGTTCAGCGGACCGGCGACCTGCTCGGGCGCGGGCACATGCGCGTGTCCGCAGCCGCAATCGTGATCGTGGTGATGGTCGTTGGGATCGTAGCCGTGGTGATGGGCGTGGGCCTCCGCGTTTGCATGTGCATGTGCGTGTTCGTGATGATGCGCATGTGCGTGTCCCTGCGCGTCTGCCTGCCCACGCGCGCCGGCCCGCCGCAGCAGCGGTCTCACGGCCTTGATCCACACCAGCCACACGCCCAACAGCGTCACCAGCGCGTACGAAGCCAGCTCCAGCCAGCGCGTGGCTTCGTTCATGGTGGCCGCGGTGGCGTTGAACACGACCGCCAGCACCGCCACCATCACGATCGCCACCAGCGCCTGGATCAGTGACGACGCCAAGGCCAGCAGCGCCCCGTTGCGCGCCGTCTGGCGGTTGGCCAGCACATAGGATGAGATCACCGCCTTGCCGTGGCCCGGTCCCAGCGCATGAAAGACGCCATAGGCAAAGGACAGGCCCATCAGGGCCCACGCCGCGCCGCCGTCCGCCTGCCAGGCGCGCACGGCGCCCGTCAGTTGCCGGTAGAAGTGCGACTGCCAGACGGACACGCTGCCAAAGAAGCTGGACAGCCAGCCGGGCCCTGCCAGCCCGCCCCCGCTTTCGGGCACGCCGAACGGATGCGCGCCTTGCGCGGCGGCGGCCGATATGCCGCCCAGCATCAGCAGCAGAACGACCGCCAGCGCGCGTTGCGGCCGGGTTACGGGCATCGCACCTCGATGCGGTGCGTGAGCCCCTTGGTGATGGCAAAAAGCTCGTCCGGCAAGGCGTCCGGGTCGGCCGGGATCGCGGCCAGTTCCTGCATGGTTTTCCAATCCAGTTCCTTGGGCTTGCGATAGTCGGCCGTGCAGGCCGCGCCCTGCGGTCCGCCCAGCGACACCGCGCCCTTCGCGTCAAATGCGTAGGCCACGAAATAGGTAGGGTCGTAGATGTCCACTTGCGCGCCGCCCGCGCCCGGCGCGACGGGCTCGGCCAGCGGCAACGTGAAGGACAGCGTGAGCCGCGTGGTCTTGGGGTTCCAGTCGACGCGGGCGTCGCGCGGCGCGGCGAATGCCGCGCTCTTGCCGTTGACCGTGACCCGGGTGAAGTAGTGGGAGATCGGTTCGCCCAGCGCCTTCATCCAGTCCTGCGCCATGCCTTGCAGCGTCGCCGCGGGCAGGGATCCGTCCTTGCCCTTTTTCAAGCCCTGCGTCGCATAGGCGCCGAACATGTCGTCGAACCGCCACACCTGCCGCACGGCGGTGATGCGCTGCTCGGCATCGACATCGATCTGCGCGCGCGCATCGATCCACATATGCGGGTGCGCGTTGGCGGCGCCCGCCGTCAGCAGCGCCGCCACGGCGCTCAGGGTTGCAAGGCCGCGGCAAGCTGGCGTGCGTTCCATTCAAACATTTCCAGATAGGTGGCGCCCGGCTGTCCGGGCTTGGACAGGGCATCGGAGTAGAGCGTACCACCCACCTTGGCGCCGGTCTCGCGGGCAATCTGCTGGACCAATTTGGGACTGCTGATGTTCTCGACGAACACCGCCGGCACCTTGTCGCGCCGCACCTGTTCGATGATCCCGGCCACCTCGCGCGCCGACGGCTCGGCGTCCGTCGACACGCCCATCGCGGGGATGAACGTCACGCCATAGGCGTCGCCGAAATAACCGAACGCGTCGTGCGAGGTCACAACCTTGCGCCGGTCGGCGCCAATGGCATCGAAGCTTTTGCGCACGCTGGCGTCCAGCGCCTGCAGCTTGGCGATATACGTGTCGGCGCGTTGGCGGTAGGCCTGCGCGTGCGCAGGGTCTGCGGCCGCCAGGCCGTTGGCCACATTGCGCGCGTAGATGACGCCGTTGGCCAGGCTCTGCCACGCGTGCGGATCGGCGTCGCCGTGGTGATGATGATGGTCATGCTTTTGGTCATCATCATGGTCGTGATCGTGCTTGTGATCGTGCTTGTGGTCGTGATCGTGATCATGGTCGTGACCGTCCCCGTCGCCATGCCCCGCGAACTTGCGCGGCGCGACGCCCTGGGACGCCGTCACCTTCTGTCCCGCGAAGCCGGACGCCTTTGTCAGCTTGGGCAGCCAGGTCTCGAAATCCAGCCCGTTCACCACCAGCACGCGCGCCTCGGCAAGCTTTCTTGCATCACCCGGCGTGGGCTCGTAGCCGTGCGCGTCGCCGTCGGGGCCGACCAGCGTGGTCAGGCTGATGTCGGCGCCGCCCACTTCCCGCACGATGTCGCCCAGGATGGAAAAGCTGGCCACCACCTTCAACGGCTCAGCCGCCTGTGCCGTGCCCAGGACGGCCGTCAGGCAGGCGCCCGCCAGGGCCAGCAGTGCGCGGCGGCGGGCCGGCAGAATCGAACGCATGGTCAATCTCCTCAGGAAGTCTCAGGCAGGTCGCGCGCGGCGCGTTGCCCGCAGCAGCCCGCCCTGCGGGCCGCCCACGATGGAAAACAGATAGCAGGCGCCGGCCGCCAGGATGATCGCGGGCGAGGCCGGCACGTCGAAGTGATAGGAGACCAGCAGCCCGGCCACGGAAGACGCCACGCCGATCGCCGCCGACAGCGGAATCTGCCGGGCCGCGCTGCGCACCCAGAACCGCGCCGCGGCGGCCGGCAGCATCATGATTCCCACCACCATCAGCGTGCCCAGCACCTGAAAGCCCGCCACCAGGTTCACGACCACCAGCACCAGAAAGCCCATGTGCACAAGGCCGCCCATGCCGCCGCTGGCGCGCAGGAACCCCGGGTCCAGGCATTCGGCCACCAGCAGCCGGTAGATTGCCGCCAGGACGAGCAAGGTCACGCTGGCCGTGGCCGTCACGAGCAGCAGCGCAGCGTCGTCCAGCCCCAGCACCGTGCCGAACAGCACGTGCAGCAGGTCCATGTTGGAGCCGCGCAGCGACACCAGCAGCACGCCCAGCCCGAGCGAGATCAGGTAGAAGGCGGCAAAGCTGGCGTCTTCGCGCAGCGGCGTCAGCCGGGCCACCAGCCCGGCCAGCAATGCCACGGCCAAACCGGTGGCGATGCCGCCCAGCATCATCGCGCCCAGCGACAGGCCCGCCATCAGAAAGCCCGCGGCCACGCCTGGCAGGATGGCGTGCGACATCGCGTCGCCCATCAGGCTCATGCGCCGCAATACGAGAAAAACGCCCAAGGGCGCCGCGCCCAGCGACAACGCGCAGGCGCCGGCCAACGCGCGCCGCATGAAGCCGTAGTCCAGGAACGGCGACACCAGCCACTGTGCAAGCGTCATGACCAGGCTCCCGCCTGCCGCTGCCGGGCCGCCTTCAGGTGGGCCTCGCTCAACGTCGCGGCAGTGTCGCCCCACGCCACCACCGAGCCCGACAGCAGCAGGCATTGCGGAAAGTGATCGCGCACCAGGTCCAGATCGTGCAGCACCGCGATCACGGTGCGGCCCTGTCCATGCAGGCCGCACAGCAGGGCCATCAGGTCCTCGGCCGTGTGGCTGTCCACGGCCGCGAAGGGCTCATCCAATAGCAGCACTGGCGCGTCCTGCACCAGCATCCGCGCAAACAGGGCGCGCTGCATCTGCCCGCCCGACAGCGTGTCCACGCCCCGGTCCGCGGCATCGGCCAGGCCGACGGTTTCCAGCGCCTGCATGCAGCAATCCAGTTCCTCGCCACCGAACCCGCGCCATCCGCCCACGCGTCGCCAGGCGCCCATGGCCGCCAGGTCCAGGACCGTGGTGGGAAACGACCGATCCAGTTCCGCCGCCTGCGGCAGCCACGCCAGCGCCGGCCGCCCGGCGCCCTGGATGCGCACGCTGCCCGTCATCGGGCGCAGCACGCCCATGATTCCCTTGATGAGCGTGGACTTGCCCGCGCCGTTGGGGCCGACCACGGCCGTCATGACGCCCGGCGCGAAACTGCCCGAGACCGAGCGCAGCGCGGGCCGCCCGTGCCAGCCGAACGAGGCGTCGGCCAGCTCGACGGTGATGGGCGCCGCCGTCATCGCAGCCACCCCGCAAGCGTCCACCAGTCCAGCGCCCAGCCCGTCAGCGCCCACAGCACGGCGGCGGCCACCGCGGCATACGCCATGCGGCGCCATGCGGAAACAAGAAATGCGGATCGGGCGGGCGCGCGCCGGCCGGGCGCGGCGCCGGACCGCGGGGGCAGGAGCGTGAAGTGGGACATGGCAGGCAACAGCGGAAAGCGGCAGCGTAAAGGAACAGCGATGGTTTTATTATGTTATATCATAACCAAACCGAACTAGCCCGCCGGCCAGTTCCCGGACCCAGGGGTTTTCTGCTACCTTCCAGGCATCTCGCGCGCGCATCGCGCGCGCGCTTTCCATTCAGATAAAGCCCGCCATGTCCGCACCGTCCCGTCCACCCCGCAACGACAGCGTAGGCGCTCAGCTCAGCGTCGCCGAAACGCTGTGCGCGCAGCGCGGACGCCGCCTGACCCCCATCCGCCGCAAGGTCCTTGAACTCCTGCTGCGCCATGGCCGTAGCCTGAAGGCCTACGAGCTGCTGGACGCGATGCGCGCCGTTCACCCCGGCGCCGCGCCACCCACGGTGTACCGTGCGCTGGACTTCCTGATGGACGAAGGCCTGATACACCGCCTGGATGCCGTCAACGCCTGGAGCGCCTGCCACGACGCCGGCGGCGCGCCGCACGACCTGCTCGTGGTCTGTACCGGTTGCGGCGCCGTTGCCGAAGTCTCCGACCCGGCCATGAGCCGGCAGCTGGCCGAACGCGTCGCCCAGACGGGTTATGCGCTGGCCACGCACGAAACCGAGATCCGCGCCCTGTGCCCGCAGTGCCAAAAGACGCAGCCGGCCGACGCGGGTCACCACCACCATCACCACTGAACGGGGATCTTCCCACTTTCGTTTCATCCGTTGGATGCGCCCGCCTGACCGGAACGTTTCAGCGCGGTTACCGCTTGCGCGCCCATGCGCCCTTGAAACCCCGCAAACCGCCCCAAAATAGGGGTATCGCCCCATACTTGACGGCGTACGGCTGCCATCTGGCGGCCACGGCCCCCCGGGTTGGCCCGGGGTTTGCCCCCTGCCCCCGACTGTGCTGTAATCCTGCGTCCGGCCGCTATCGGCGGCTGTCGCAGCCTGTGGCAGACATCTCCGGCAGGGACTGAAAACCCCGTCAGGCGCCGTGTTTCACGCCCCTGACATCACGCTAGCAGCTTCGCCATGAATACCCCGCGCAGTTTGGACAAAATGGTTCCCGTCACCATCCTCACCGGCTTCCTCGGTGCGGGCAAGACCACCCTGCTCAAACGCATCCTGACCGAATTCCATGGCCGCCGCGTCGCGGTCATCGAAAACGAATTCGGGCCGGAAAGCATCGACAACGACCTGCTCGTGCAGGACAGCGACGAAGAAATCATCGAACTGTCCAACGGTTGCGTCTGCTGCACGGTGCGCGGCGACCTGATGCGCACGCTGTCCGATCTTCGCGCCAAGCGCGAAGCCGGCGACCTGAATTTCGAACGCGTCATCCTCGAAACCACCGGCATGGCCAACCCCGGCCCCGTGTGCCAGACGTTTTTCATGGATGACGACATCGCCGAGTACTACCGCCTGGACGCGGTGGTCACGGTGGTCGATGCCAAGCACGGCATGGCCACGCTCGACGCACAACCCGAAGCCCAGAAGCAGGTCGGTTTCGCCGACCGCATCCTGATCTCGAAGAAAGACCTGGTCAACGAAGTCGACTACGAAGCGCTGCGCCACCGCCTGGTTCACATGAACCCGCGCGCGCCGATCACCGCCGTCAACTTCGGCGACGTCGACCTCAAGTCCATCATCGACATCAGCGGCTTCAACCTGAATTCCATTCTGGACATCGACCCGGAGTTCCTGGCCGATGAGCATCCGGACGCCGCGCACGACCACGCCCACGGGCACGATCACGACCATGATCACGGCCACGGCCATGACCACGGTCACGATCATGACCACGACGGCGAATGCGGCGCGCACTGCAATCATGCCCATCATCACCACCCCAAGCACGACGACGAAATCGGCGCGTTCGTGTTCCGTTCCAACAAGCCGTTCGATCCCGCGCGCCTTGAGGAATTCCTGGGCGGCGTCGTGCAGGTCTATGGCCCCGACCTGATGCGCTACAAGGGCATCCTGTACATGAAGGGCATCAACCGCCGCATGTTGTTCCAGGGTGTGCACATGATGATGGGCGCCGAACCCGGCAAGCCGTGGACCGCGGCCGAAAAACCGTCCACCAAGATGGTGTTCATCGGACGTAAGCTGCCCCAGGAGATTTTTACCCGGGGCTTGGAGCAGTGCCTGGCGGGGTAATCCCCATTCCTGCGTGACGCGATGCGACGAAGGCAGTACTGTGAGGTACGGATAGCGTAGGCAACAAGTAACACGGACCGGGACGGACGCCCGCGCCAGGATCGATTCATAGTGGAGTGTTTACATGGCTACCAAGGCAGCAACCAAAAAATCAAGCAAGTCGACGAGCGATACGGCGATTGATCTGCCCAGCGAGAAGGAATTGCTGGCCATGCCCGAGTCCGACTATATGAACGACCGCCAATTGGCGTTCTTCAAGGAACGGCTCAAACAACTCGAGCAGGACATTCTGGCCAACGCCGGCGAGACCACCGAGCACCTGCGTGAAACGCAATTCGTGCCCGATCCCGCCGACCGCGCCACCATCGAGGAAGAGCACGCCCTGGAACTGCGCACCCGCGACCGCGAGCGCAAGCTGCTCAAGAAGGTGCAGCAATCCATCGCCCGCATCGACAGCGGCGAATACGGCTGGTGCGAAGAAACGGGCGAGCCCATCGGCATCCCGCGCCTGCTCGCCCGCCCCACGGCCACCCTGTCGCTCGAAGCGCAGGAACGCCGCGAGATGCGTCAGAAGCTGTACGGCGACTGACCCGTCCCGCATTCGCTCCGTCCCCTGAAAGGCCATGCCGGTTTCCGCGCATGGCCTTTTTTATCGTCCCCGGGGCGCATGAAGTCCCCAGACCTTGATATCCCCGCGACCGCCCCCAGCTAACTTTTTCATAGGAAGGAACGCATGGAACAATTTCACGCCACCACCATCGTGTGTGTGCGCCGCGGCAACCGCGTCGCGCTGGGCGGCGATGGCCAGGTCACCCTGGGCAACATCGTCATCAAGGGCACTGCCCGCAAGATCCGCCGCCTCTATCACGACAAGATTCTCGCTGGCTTTGCCGGCGCCACCGCCGATGCGTTCACGCTGCAGGAACGCTTCGAGGCCAAGCTTGAAAAGCACCAGGGCAACCTGATGCGCGCCGCGGTCGAACTGACCCGCGACTGGCGCACCGACCGCGTCCTGCGCCGTCTGGAAGCCATGCTGATCGTGGCTGACGCCGAGCACACGCTGGTGCTCACCGGCAATGGCGACGTCCTGGAACCCGAGCACGGCCTGGCCGCCATCGGCTCCGGCGGCGCGTACGCCCAGTCGGCCGCCCTCGCGCTGCTGCGCAACACCGACCTGCCGCCCGAGACGATCATCAAGCAATCGCTCGAGATCGCCGGCGACCTGTGCATCTACACCAACCAGAACCACGTCATCGAAACGCTGGGCGAGTGACGCCCGCCACGCGGCGCAGCCTGCGCCGCGGCGCCCTCCCAGCCCGCCCTAGCTTCAAGGATCCGCCCTCATGTCCGCATCCAACATGACGCCCGGAGAGATCGTCTCCGAACTCGACAAGTACATCGTCGGCCAGAACCGCGCCAAGCGCGCCGTCGCCGTGGCGCTGCGCAACCGCTGGCGCCGCCAGCAGGTCGCCGAACCCCTGCGCCACGAAATCCATCCCAAGAACATCCTGATGATCGGCCCGACCGGCGTCGGCAAGACCGAGATCGCGCGCCGCCTGGCCAAGCTGGCCAACGCGCCGTTCATCAAGATCGAAGCCACCAAGTTCACCGAGGTCGGCTACGTGGGCCGCGACGTGGACACCATCATCCGCGACCTGACCGAATACTCCATCAAGCAGACCCGCGAGCTGGAAATGCGCCGCGTGCGCACCCAGGCCGAGGACGCCGCCGAAGACCGCATCCTGGACGCGCTGGTGCCTCCGCCCCGCGGCGCCTCGGGCGAACCGCAGCGCGGCGAAGACAACAGCGCCCGCCAGACCTTCAGGAAGCGCCTGCGCGAAGGGCTGATCGACGATCTGGAGATCGAGATCGAAGTCGCCCAGACCGTGCCGCAAATGGACGTCATGACGCCCCCGGGCATGGAAGAAATGGCCGAGCAGCTGCGCGGCATGTTCGCGGGCATGGCGCGCGACAAGAAAAAGCCCAAGAAGATGAAGGTGCGCGAAGCCTTCAAGCTCATCGTCGACGAAGAAGCCGCCAAGCGCGTCAACGAAGAAGACCTGCGCAGCGTGGCGATCACCAACGTCGAGCAGAACGGCATCGTCTTCCTGGACGAGATCGACAAGATTGCCGCCCGCCAGGAATCCGGCGGCGCCGATGTCTCGCGCCAGGGCGTGCAGCGCGACCTGCTGCCGCTGGTTGAAGGCACCACCGTCAACACGCGCTACGGCATGGTCCGCACCGATCACATCCTCTTCATCGCGTCGGGCGCCTTTCACCTGTCGCGCCCGTCGGACCTGATCCCCGAGCTGCAAGGCCGGTTCCCGATCCGCGTCGAACTCGAATCGCTCACCGCCGAAGACTTCGTGCGCATCCTGTCCGACACGGATGCGTCGCTGACCAAGCAGTACACGGCGCTGATGGCCACCGAGGACGTCGAGCTCGAATTCACCGACGAAGGCGTGCGCCGCCTGGCGGAGCTGGCCTTCGAGGTCAACGAAACCACCGAGAACATCGGCGCCCGCCGTCTGTACACGGTGATGGAAAAGCTGCTCGACGAGCTGTCCTTCGATGCGACCTCCAGCCAGGACAGGCACGTCAGGATCGACGCCGCCTACGTCAACGCGCAGCTGGCCGAAGCCGCCAGCAGCCAGGACCTGGCGCGTTACGTGCTCTGATCCCGCCCCCGGCGCAACCGGACGCAAAAAACCCCGCCGCAAGCGATTGCGGCGGGGTTTTTCATTAGGCCGGCGTCAGTTCGAGATCGCCGTCACCACGTACTTGCCGTCCTTGCGCGTGGCGGTAAAGCGCACCTTGTCGCCCGCCTTGATATTGGCCAGCAACGCCGGATCGGCCTGATAGACCAGCGACATCGCCGGCAGGTCCAGCGCCTTGATGGCATCGTGCTTGATCGTGACCTTGCCCGCAGCGGCGTCCACGCGCCGCACCTCGCCCGTGGCGTCGGCCTGCTGCGCGAACGCCAGGGGCGTGGCCAGCGAGACGACGGCCATTGCGGTGGCAACGGCCATGGGCGTTGTGTATTTGCGGTTAAAACCCATATGAAACCTCCCTATGCGGTCCGAGCGGGCAAGATGCCGAGGCGGTCTTGCCGCTTTTTACAGTGCTAGGATACTGCGCGAATGCAACAGTTCCGCTGCCAGTGCGCAACAATCCTGACGGTTGTTTGCTGACAGCCCCTGTTCGTGGCGGGCGCGCTTACCGTCGGACGCAAGCCGCTTACCTCTTTCACCACACGCTTCTCACCACACCGAATCACATCACCATGGCCAACCGCTTATCCGTCATTGCCACCCGCACCGGTGACGATGGCACCACTGGACTGGGGGACGGATCCCGGATCCCCAAGGACGCCCCCCGCATCGCCGCCCTGGGCGACGTGGACGAGCTGAACAGCGTCATCGGCCTGCTGCTGACCGAAGCGCTGCCCGAGGACGTGGCCGCCGACCTGCTCACCATCCAGCACGACCTGTTCGACATGGGCGCGGAGCTGTGCATCCCCGGCCACGTGGCGGTCAAGGATGAACAGGTTGCCCACCTGGATGCGCGCCTGGCGCATTACAACGCGGCGCTGCCGCCGCTGCGTGAATTCATCCTGCCCGGCGGTTCCCGGCCCGCGGCGCTGGCGCACATGGCCCGCACGGTGGCCCGGCGCGCGGAACGCGCCGTTGTGGCGCTGGCGGGCGTCGAAGCCGTCAACGCGCCGGTCAGGCAATACCTGAACCGGCTCTCGGACCTGATGTTCGTGCTGGCTCGCTACGTCAACCGGCATCTTGGTCAGCAGGACACCTTCTGGGCCGGCGCGCAGGCGCGCCGCTGACCTGTCCTCGCGCCTTCCGGAGCCCGCCCTCATGCCAAGCATCCTGTTATTGGGCAAGGACGGCCAGCTGGGCCGTGCGCTGCAGGCCGTCTTGCCGGCGGCGGGCGATCTGACGGCGCTGGGCCGGGATGCCCTGGACATGCGCGACCAGGGGGCCATTACCGCTGCGCTGGACGCGCATCGCCCCGACATCATCGTCAACGCGGCCGCATGGACCGCAGTCGACCAGGCCGAGCGCGAACCCGAAGCAGCCGCCCAGGTGAACGCGGTGGCGGTGTCCACGCTGGCACGGCACGCGGCGGCCAGCGGCGCGCTGCTGGTTCACTACTCCACGGATTACGTCTTTGACGGCGCGCTTGCGCGGCCCTACACCGAAGCCGACGCGCCCAATCCCATCAATGTGTATGGCGCCACCAAACTGGCCGGAGAACGCGCCATTGCGGCAAGCGGTTGCCAGGCGCTGGTGCTGCGCTGCAGCTGGATCCATTCGCTGCACGGGCGCAATTTCTTTCGCACGATCCTGAGCCTGGCCCGCACGCGTGCATCGCTACAGGTCGTGGCGGACCAGCACGGCACGCCAACGCCCGCTTCGCTGATCGCGCAAACCACGGTGCGCTGCATCGCCCTGCATCAGGCGCGGACGCTGCCGTCGGGGCTTTATCACGTCGCAGCCGCCGGCTCCACAAGCTGGCATGCGTACGCGCAGTACCTTGTCGCGGGCGCCCGCAAGCGGGGCGTCAATCTAACGCTGAAACCTGAGCAGATTGCCGCCGTGGCGTCGGCGGACTATGCGGCAGACGCCGCGCGGCCGCGCAACTCACGGCTGGACACAACGGCCTTGGCGTTGGCAACCGGCTTTGCGCCGGCCGACTGGACCACGTATGTGGACGAGAGCCTGGATGCGCTCGTGGCCTGCGGCGTGGAGAAGTTTTTTTCGCAGGCGTAGCGGGCGCGGCCACGCAAGGCCACGCCCATACCGATCAGACGATCAGTTCACGCCAGCCGCGTGCGCCTGCTCGTCGGCGTGGTACGAAGACCGCACCATCGCGCCGACCGCCGCATGCGAGAACCCCATCGCGTACGCTTCGCGCTCGAACATCGCGAACGTATCGGGGTGCACATAGCGCAGCACCGGCAGGTGGTGTTCGGACGGCTGCAGGTACTGGCCGATCGTGATCATGTCCACGTTGTGCTCGCGCATGTCGCGCATCACCTGCAGGATTTCCTCGTCGGTCTCGCCCAGGCCCAGCATCAGGCCCGATTTGGTGGGCACTTCCGGATGCAGCTTCTTGAACTCGGCCAGTAACTTCAGCGAGTGCATGTAGTCCGAGCCCGGACGCGCCTGCTTGTACAGACGCGGCACGGTTTCCAGGTTGTGGTTCATGACGTCCGGGGGACCGGCGTTCAGGATGGTCAGCGCGCGGTCCAGGCGGCCGCGGAAGTCGGGCACCAGCACCTCGATGCGGGTGGTGGGCGACAGTTCGCGGATATGCGTGATGCAGTCCACGAAGTGGCCCGCGCCCCCATCGCGCAGGTCGTCGCGGTCGACCGAGGTGATCACCACGTACGACAGCTTCATGGCGGCGATGGTGCGCGCCAGGTTTTCGGGTTCCTTGGTGTCCAGCGGATCGGGCCGGCCGTGGCCCACATCACAGAACGGGCAGCGGCGCGTGCACTTGTCGCCCATGATCATGAAGGTGGCGGTGCCCTTGCCGAAGCATTCGCCGATGTTGGGGCACGAGGCCTCTTCACAGACCGTGTGCAGGTTGTGCTCGCGCAGGATGCGCTTGATGTCGTAGAAGCGCGAACCGGGCGCGGCGGCCTTCACGCGGATCCATTCGGGCTTCTTCAGGCGCTCGGCCGGAATGATCTTGATGGGAATGCGCGCCGTCTTGGCCTGCGATTTCTGCTTTTGCGTCGGATCGTAGACCGCCTCGGCAGGCGCGGCGGCGGATTCGTTCGAGGGCACAGGAGACTCGGCGAGCGTGGACATGGGACACCTTCGTGACCGGCGCGCAAAAACGGCCGGGTCTGGGAGAAAACAGGCATTTTACCCCTCACGGCCCGATCCGCCGCGGGAACGTCCCACGCCCCCGGGGACCGCCGGCCCTGGGTTATCGTCTGGCCTGACGCATTTCCTGCCTTTTGCCATGCCCTGCCTGCCCTCGCCCGCCCCGATTGCCGTGATTGCCGCCCGTCTGGATGCCGGCCCGACCGCCCGTGCCCTCCAGGCGTGCAGCGAGCGGCTGGCCCCCGCCGGCTACTACCTGGCGGCGGCGCCCTGGCACGACGCCGCGGCGCTGCCGCTGCTGGAGGCGCTGCGGCCAGCGGCCGCCCTCGTCGTCGGTCCCCTGGACAACGCCGCGCTGCGCGCCACGCTCGCTGCGCTGGAGATTCCGGTCGTCGAGACCTGGAGCGTTTCGCCCCAGATGCTGGACAGCGCGGTGGCGATCGACAACGCCGAGGCCGGCCGCATGGCGGCTCGGCACCTGGCCGAAAAGCGCCATTTGCGCGTCGCCTGCGTCAGCGCCGACACGCCCTGGGAGCGCGCCCGGCGCGAGGGCTTCGTCGGCAGCGCCGCCGCGCTGGGCCTGGAACGGGTCGCCGACATCGTGCAGCCCGAGGTCCAGCACATGAACGACGGCCGCATGGCTTTTCTGCGCTTGCTGGCCACCAACACGATCTTCGATGCGGTGTTCTGCACGTCCGACCTGCTGGCGGCCGCCGCCGTGTCGGAAGCGCACAACCGCGACCTGCAGGTGCCGCAGGATCTGGCCGTGCTGGGGTTTTCGGATGACGGCAGCGCCGTGCAGTGGGTGCAGGGCCTGACCACGCTGGGCGTGGACGCCGCCGAATTGGGCCGGCGGGCCGGCCAGTTGCTATTGGACCGGCTGGAAGGCGAGCGCGGCGCGGGCCAGCGCGACATGATCGATGTGGTGCTGGACCTGCGGCTCAGCACCTGATCCGCGTCAGTCCGCGACCTCGTACAGGGCGGGAAAGCCGCAGTCCTGCAGCATGCCGTTGGCTTCCTTCAGGAAAGCCTGCGTGGCGGTTTCGGGAACGCGCACAAGCCACGCCACGGCGTCTTCCTTGCGGCCCTGCAACAGCAGCATGCGGCCCAGGTGGAACATGCCCCGGAAATCGCCGCCCTCGGCGCAGCGCCGATAGCAGTCGAACGCGCGCTCCAGGTCTTGCGGGACCACGTCGCCCGCTTCGTGATAGCGGCCCACCACGCCAATCGACTTCACGTGGCCGGCTTGAGCAGCCTGCTGGTACAGCGCCAGCGCCGCGGCCTGATTCTGCGTGACGCCGCCGCGGCCCGTGCGCAGCATGTGCGCGTAGTTGTACATGCCCCAATCCAGGCCCGCGTCCGCCGCACGCCGGAACCAGTAGGCCGCGACCGTATCGTCGGCCGCCACGCCCCAGCCGTTTTCATAGCAGCGCCCCACCATGTTGATGGCCATGGGGTGATCGGCGTGCGCCGCGCGCTTGAACCACGACAGGCCCTCGGCGGGTTGGCGTTCGACGCCCACGCCGTCCAGCAGCATCTGCCCGTAGATCGTCTGCGCCTCGGTCAGCCCCAGGTCGGCGGCGGCGCGGATCCATGCGGCGTATTCCTCGGGCGGCCCGGATTCGCGCAGCCGGGCAAGCTGTTCGGGCGTGGTGGCGGCGACCTCGGCCGCGGTGTAGGTCTTCAATTCGCGTTCCTTCGGCAATTCCAGGCGAGCGCCAGGTTCTGCGCCAGCGCATCGCCCGCTTCGGTGGGAGAGCACCGCACGCCACAGGCCGCCATGTCGACGGTGCGCAAGCCTTCGTAGCCACAGGGGTTGATGCCCAGGAACGGCGCCAGATCCATCTCGACGTTCAGCGACACGCCATGGTAGGCGCGGCCGTTGCGGATCTTGATGCCCAGCGCCGCGATCTTGGCCAGCTCACCGCCTTCGGGATGCGGCACGTAGACGCCCGGGGCACCGGGCTTGCGACAGGCCCCGCCCACGCCCAACTGCGCGAGCGTGTCGATGACGGCCGATTCCAGCAGCGCCACGTATTCCTTGACGTACATGTCGGCGCGGCGCAGGTCAAAGAGCGCGTAGGCCATGACCTGCCCGGGGCCGTGATAGGTCACCTGACCGCCCCGGTCGCAATGCACGATGGGAATGTTGCCGGGGTTGAGCACGTGCTCCGGCCGGCCCGCCTGGCCCAGCGTGTAGACCGGCGTGTGCTCGCACAGCCAGATTTCATCTGGCGTGCCGGCGTCGCGCTGACTGGTGTACGCCTGCATGTCCTGCCAGACCGGCAGGTAATCCACCGGCCGCGCGAGCCACTTGATCACAGCGGTCTTGCCTTACAGGACGATGGACACCATGGGATGGCCATGCAGCGCCCGGTACAGCGCGTCGAGCTGCTCGCGCGAGGTCGCGCGCACGGTGAAGGTCAGGCCAAGATAGTTGCCGCCCTTGCTGGGCCGCATTTCGACGGTCGCGGCGTCGAATGCCGGATCGAACTGCAATACGACCTCGGTCAGCGTCTGCGCAAAGTCGGGATGGTGCTTGCCCATGACCTTGATGGGAAAGTCGCTGGGATATTCGATCAACGAATCTTCGGGCGGAATGTGCATGATGTGCCTAAAGTAAGAGTTGCCCCTGAATGTTCTTATATGGGGGCAAGCGGCGCGCCGGCAAGTGCCGGCGGGCGCCGCCGGGGCGGGCGGCCGACCCGCAGGTATCGCAAGCGGGCCGCCCCGCGCCGGGACTACAGCGCGGCGATGCGGGCATCATAACCCGCACGCAATTGCTCAAAAACAGGGCCGGGCTTGCCCGATCCGACCGGTTTGCCGTCCAGCGAAACGATGGCCAGCACTTCCTTGGTGGCGGACGACAGCATCAGCTCGTCGGCCTGCTCCACCTCGGCTTGCGAGATCCGGCGGGACTCGAACGGGATGCCGGCCTCGGCGGCCAGTTCACCCATCAGGCCGTAGCGGATGCCTTCGAGGATCAGGTTGTTCTTGGGCGGGGCCAGCAGCTTGCCGCCGGACACGACCCAGATATTGGTGGACGCGCCTTCGGTCAGGTAGCCGTCGCGGAACTGCAGGACTTCGTCCACCTGCGCATCCACGGCCTGCTGCTTGGCCAGCACGTTGCCCAACAGAGACACGGACTTGATCTCGCAGTGCAGCCAGCGTTCGTCGGGGATGCTGATGGCGGACAGGCCCTGTGCGCGTTGCGCGGCCGTCGGCGGCGACCAGGCCGCGATCATGCCGAACACCGTGGGAGTGACGGCCGGCGACGGGAACGGATGGTCGCGCTTGGCCACGCCGCGCGTCACTTGCAGATAGACGATGCAGGTGTCCAGGTTGGAGCGGTCCAGCAACTGCTCGATCAGGTTGATCCACCCGCTGCGGTCGAACGGCTGCGCGATGCGCAAGGCGGCCAGGCTGCGGTCAAGACGGTCAAGGTGTTCGGCCATGCGGAACGCATTGCCCTGGTACACGGGGACGACTTCGTAAATGCCGTCGCCGAAAATGAAGCCGCGGTCCAGGACGGAGACCTTGGCCTCGTCCATGCGCAGGAATTCACCGTTGAGATACACCTGGCTTTCGCCCGGCACGCCCGGAATCATGAGGCACTCCTGAATTTGAAATGGAACAGGGACGAGCCGCGCGGCCCGCCCCCGAAGAATGCAAAACGGGCGTTTCGCGCACGAAACGCCCGCTGCTAGCTTACACCCGCGGCCCTGGCCGCGGTGCGCCGATTTACTGGAACCAGCGCTTGACGGTGTCGACCATGCGGCCGAAGAAGCCGGCGCGCTCGACGGCGTCCTGCACCACCAGCGGTTCGGTGCGCAGCACCTTGCCGTCCAGCGTGAACTGCAGCGTGCCGACCTGCTGACCCTTGGCCAGCGGCGCGATCAGCGGATCGGTGCGCTGGGCAACCGGCTTCAAGTCGCCGGCCTTGCCGCGCGGCACGGCGATGGACACCGGATTGGGCGGACCCAGCTTGACGTTTTCGGCGGTGCCTTCCCAGACGCGGGCGTCGATGCCGGGCTGGCTCTTGTCGAACAGCTTGACCGTGTCGAAGTTCTGGAAGCTCCAGTTCAGGAGCTTCAGGCTTTCTTCGGCGCGGGTGGCTTCGCTGTCGGTGCCCACCACGACCACCAGGATGCGGCGGTCGCCACGCATGGCCGTGGAGACCAGGCAGTAGCCGGCCGAGTCGGTATGGCCGGTCTTCATGCCATCGACCGAGGGGTCGGCCCACAACAGGCGATTGCGGTTGGGCTGCGTGATCTTGTTGTAGGTGTAGCTCTTCTGCTTGTAGTAGTGGAAGAAGTCCGGGTGATCCGTGATGAGGTGCGCGGACAGCGTGGCCAGATCGCGCGTGGACGTCACGTGCTGGGGATCGGGCAGGCCCGTGGCGTTCATGAAGTGCGTGTTCTTCATGCCCAGGCGCTCGGCCTCCTGGTTCATCAGCGCGGCAAAGGCGGATTCGCTGCCGCCCACGGCTTCGGCCAGCGCCACGGAGGCGTCGTTGCCCGATTGCACGATCATGCCCTGGTTCAGTTCGTCCACCGTGACCGGCTTGCGCGGCTCGATGAACATGCGCGAGCCGCCCGTGCGCCACGCGTGCTCGGACACCGGCACGGTCTGCTCCAGCGTCAGGCGCTTTTCGTCCAGCGCGTTGAACACGACGTAGGCCGTCATGATCTTGGTGAGCGAGGCCGGCTCGACCTTCATGTCGGGGTTGGATGCGGCCAGCGTCTGGCCGCTGTTCACATCGATGACGATCCAGGCCTTGGCCGCGATGGTGGGAGCCGGGACGGCCGACACGTCGCCAACAGGCACTGCACCCGAGGGCGACGGCGCCGGGGCCGTCGCGGCCGGCGCGGCGGCGGGTGCGGCTGGCGCCTGCTGCGCCCACGCCGGCAGTGAGGCCGCCAGCATCGCTGACAACACGGCGCCCGAGATCAGGCGGCGGGTAAAGACAACGGGGGATTGAGCGGAGTGAGGCAATTTCTTCATCGGCAACGTGGGTCCAGGAATGACGCCCGCCGGCGCGGGGCAAGTGGCTGACAATTATAGGCAGTCGATCAGACCCATCCCGGCCGCGCAGGGTTCCCTGCGCGCCTAAAACATGCAACCTGATGCAACCTGCCGCGGCGGCAAGGCCCGTTTCAGTCCAGCGCGACCTTCAGGCGGGCCTGCACCAGCTGACGCAGCACGAGCAGCTTGCCATGGAAGAAATGCGAGGCGCCCGGCACCACCACGACCGGAATCGAGCGCGGCCGCGCCCAGTCCATGGCTTCGGACAACGGCACCACCTCGTCTTCTTCGCCATGCACCAACAGCGTGTCGTCGGGCACCTGCACTTCGTGCGATTGGAAGCGGTTGACCGCCGGCCCCATCAGCATCAGCGCCGACGGCAGAACGGCGTCGCCCTGCTCGGCCAGCGCGGCGTAGGTCTGCGCGGCGACCGCCGTGCCAAACGAGAATCCCGCCAGCACCCACGGCGCCTGCGCCAGCTCGGGGTGCAGCTCGCGCATCTGCGCCACGACGGCCAGCATGTCTTCGGTTTCGCCGACGGATTTGTCGAACACGCCTTCGGAGTGGCCGACACCGCGGAAGTTGGGACGCACCGCCACCAGGCCGTGCTGCACGCAGGCGCGCGACAGGGTCGTGACCACCTTGTTCTCGCGTGCGCCGCCCTGCAGCGGATGCGGATGCAGCACCAGCGCCCAGCCGCGCGGCGCGTCGGCGGGCCAGTCGATGGCGCAATCGATACGGCCGGCGGCGCCGACGAAAGCGTGGGTTTCAGTGCGTGCGGACATGGCGGGACTCAACGTGCGGAAAAAGGAACGATGTTAACCGCCCGGCCCGCGCGGCGAAATCCGGGTCAACCGTCAACGGCGCGCGCAAGCGCGAGCCCGAGCTCACTTTCCGCGGGCGGCGGCAGGCGGTCGCAGCGTCGCCGCCAGCCATTGCGCCAGCTGGTCGCTGGCCTCGTCGGTGGCCTGGCGCAGCGCGGCCACGCCGCCTGCGGCGTCCTGCGTGGGCGCGGGCGCGGCCACCATGATGCGCTTCTGGTCCACGACCTCGCGCCCGTTCAGCAACACGGCTTGCAACAGCAGGCGTCCCTGGCTCGACTGGCCGTCCTCGGTGAACACCTGCTCGAACTGCGCCAGCGACACCTGCAATTGCGGCGTCTGCAACGTGACGCGGTCGCCCAGCACCGCGCCCTGGCGCGACAGGCGATCGGTGATGCGCTGGCGCACCAGCTCGGCGGGCGACGCCGCCCAGCGATAGGTGGCGTACGACCGGGGCGCGGCGCTGTCGCCCACGCGCCAGATCATGCCGGTGTCGGACAGCCCCGGCGCGGCCTGGAACGACAGCGCGATCGGATCGCGCGCCGGCAACGCAGGCACGGGCCGCGCGTCCAGCCCCAGGTCGAACAACTGGGGCGGCGCGTCCACGCGGCCGATGCCGCAACCGGCCAGGGCCAGGGTCAGGATCAGAATGGCGCTGCGCATCTTCATGGGATCTATCTCCGGAATCCGGCAAAGCCGGGCTCGCCGGGTCCCGGCGCAATGGGCGCGGGACCGAACAGGAACGATTGCGGCGTGCTGTCCACACGGCGCAAGGTGGTGGTGGCGCCCCGTGCGGCCGTGCTGACATCGTTGGCCATGGTGGTGAAGGCCGGCAAGGTCTCGCCATCGAGCCGCGCGGCGGCCAGCGCGATGTCGTTCAGGCTGCGGGTCGCGACGGCCAGCGGGCCGTCGGGCGCGTTCAATCGCGCGAGCGACTGGCGGGCCTGCTGGGCCAGGTCGCCGATCTCGCGCGCGGCGCGGTCGGCCTGGCGCGAGGTGGTGTTCAAGGAATCCATCAACGGACCAAGCTTGGCCAGCGTGGGCGCCAGATCACGGGTGGCGTCCTTCAGGGACTGCGAGATGTCGGTGGCGTTCTGCAGGCTGGCCGTGAGGGCCTGCACGTTCTGTTCGCTCAGCACGCGCTTCAGTTGCTCCGTCGCCACCTCGACGTTGGAAATCAGCTTGTCGCCGCGCTTTTCGATGCGGTCCAGAAAGCCCGGACGCAGCGGAATGGCGGCCGGATGCTCGGCCGTGGACGTCAGGCGCTTGAGCGATGAGCCGTCATCGCGCAGGTCCACGTTGGCCATGCCGGTCACGCCCTGCACGCCCAGTTCGGCCCAGGTCGATTCGGTGATCGGCGTGTTGGGGGCCACGCCAATCCGGATGCGCACCTGCCCCGGCTTGTCGGGATTGAGCGCCAGCGACTGCACGCGGCCCACGGGCACGCCCTGGTACCGCACCGCCGATTGCGGATTCAGGCCGGTGACGGCCGTGGCCGAAATGATTTCGTATGGCTGCAATTGCGTCCGGTCGCGGCCGATCCAGATGGCTGTCAGCGTCGCGGCAGCCAGCAGGACCAGCGTGAAGATACCGGCCATGAGCGCATGACTACGGTTTTCCATGGTGCATTCCCTTCGGTGCCAAATCTCCCAGCGCGCGCAAGCCGCGCTCGCCCAGGAAGAATGTATGAATGAACGGGTGATCGAACTTCAGGACTTCAGGCACCGTGTCGCAAATGATCACCCGTTTCTCGGCCAGCACGGCCACGCGCGTGGCCAGCGCCAGCAGCGTGTCCAGGTCGTGCGTCACCATGACGACGGTAAAGCCAAGCTGCCGGTGCAAACTGCGCACCAGGTCGACGAATTCGTCGGACCGCAGCGGATCGAGCCCCGCCGTGGGTTCGTCCAGGAACAGCAATTCCGGGTCCAGCGACAGCGCGCGCGCCAGCGCCACGCGCTTGACCATGCCGCCGGACAGGTCCGAGGGGCGCTTGTCCGCATCGCGCGACGACAGGCCCACCATCGCAAGCCGGCACATGACCACGTCGCGCACCAGGTCTTCGGGCACCGTGCGCAGTTCGCGCAGCGGCAGCGCCACGTTGTCGAACACCGACAGCGCCGAGAAAAGCGCGCCCGCCTGGAACAGCATGCCCCAGCGGTATGACAGGCGCCGGCGTTCGCCCGGAGACAGTTCCGAAAGCGTATGCCCCAGCACCTTCACGGTGCCCGCTGCCGGCACGTCCAGCCCGATGATCTGCCGCAGCAGCACCGTTTTGCCCGTGCCCGAGCCGCCGACCAGCACCAGGATTTCTCCCGGAAACACCGTCAGGTCCAGGTTCTCGTGCACCACGTGATCGCCGAAGGCCGTGCGAAGGCCGCGCACGGTGATGACCGGCTCGACGGTGACGCCCTCTTCGGTAAACAGCCGGTGTTGCGCGGCGCTATTCATCAAATGCCCACCGTGCTGAAGATGACCGCGTACACCGCATCCAGCAAAATCACGCCCGTGATCGACGTAACCACGGATGTCGTGGTGCCGCGTCCCAGGCTTTCGGTGTTGGGCTGGATGCGCAGGCCGAAGTGGCAGGCAATGAGCGCGATCAGGATGCCGAAGGTCACGCCCTTGAGCATGCCGATCCAGTAATTGGTCAGCGAGATTGCATCGGGCAGCGATTGCAAAAACCACTGCGCGGACACGCCCAGCTGCGCCATCGCCGCCAGCATGCCGCCCAGGAGCGCCATGGCGCTGGTCCACAGCACCAGCAGCGGCATCGTGACCGCCAGCGCCACCACGCGCGGCAGGATGAGGCGCTGGCCGTGCGAAATGCCCATCACCAGCATCGCGTCCAGTTCCTGCGTCACGCGCATCACCCCGATCTGCGCCGTAATCGCGGATCCCGACCGGCCGGCCACGAGGATCGCCGCAAGCACCGGTCCCAGCTCTCGCACGATGGAGACCCCCAGGAGGCGCACGATGAAGCGGTCGGCGCCGAACATCTGTAGCTGCTGGGCCGACAGGTAAGACAGCACCACGCCGATCAGAAAGCCCACCAGCGCGGTGATGCCCAGCGCCTGCGCGCCGGTCCGGTACACCTGCGCGGAGATCTCGCGCCACGGGCCCAGCCAGGGCCGGCGCAGCATCGCGCCGACATCCAGCACGAGCTGGCCCAGCATGATGAGCAGCGCCTTGCCGTTTTCGGCGGCCTGCAGGACCGCGCCGCCGGTGGCGCGTACCCACGACCATGTCTCGGGCTTGGGCGCCGCCGCGGGCGTCTCGCCCTTGTTCATCGCCAGCGTGTTGAAGACATCCTGCTGCCCGGCGCCCCAGCGCACGCGCTCGGGCAGCTTCTCGCCCCAGGCCTGCCAGATGATCAGCGCGCCGATGGTGTCCAGCCGATGGATGCTGTGCATGTCCCAACGGGCGCCGTCCTTGGCCGCCTGCGCGAGGGCCGCGCGCCTGCGTTCGACCTCGCCCGACTCGGCCAGCGCCAGGACGCTCCAATCGCCGCCCACGTGGCAAACCCCGCCTTCGTAGCGAAAAGGCGCGGCGGCGGTCGCAAGCAATGCGGAATGCGGCATGTCGTCAGGGTACCGATGCAAAATGTATCGCCAATCATAAACGCTGGGGCCCCGCAGCCGCGAGCGCGGCCCGCGTGCCCTACAATCGCGGCCATGCCCGCCCCCGTTTGCCCCATCGACCTGCCCGCCCCGGAATCGCTTGCCCGGACGCTCGCGGACCGCCTGCCCGCCTTCCAGGACATTGCCTGGACCCGCAGCACCGGATCGACCAATGCCGACCTGCTTGCGCGCGCGCGCACGGGCGCCGGCGCGGGCAAGCCCTGGCTGCTGGGCACGCATCTGCAGGAGACCGGCCGGGGCCGAGCCGGCCGCCCGTGGCAGAACCGCTCGGGCTCCACGCTGATGTTCTCGTGCGCATTCGACGTGCACCTGCCGGCCACGCAACTGGCCGCGTTATCGCCGCTGGCCGGCGTGGCCGCCTGCGAGGCGCTGCGCACCGTCGCCGGGCCCGAGCCGCGCGGCCTGTGCATGAAATGGCCCAACGACGTCCAATGGCACGACGCCAAGCTGGCCGGCATCCTGGTGGAAACCACCCGCAATCCGGGCGGCCGCGACGCCGGATACACCGTGGTGATCGGCATGGGCGTGAACCTTATCGATGCGGCCGAGCTGTCGCTTGCCCTGGGCCGCGAGGTCGCGGACTGGACCCAAGTGCAGGCCGGCGCCGCGCACGCGGCTGCGGCCGCCGATCTGGTCTGCGCCAGCGCCACGGCCTGGCACGAGGCGGTCCGCACGCTCGAACGCGAAGGCTTCGGCGTATTCCGGCAGCGTTTCGACCAGGTGGACGCCCTGGCGGGCCGCAAGGTGAACGTGCTGGACAAGGGCGCTATTCTTCTAAGCGGCACCGCCTGTGGCGTGGACGATCAAGGCCGCCTGCTGGTGCAAACGCCCGAGGGCGCCACACCGATCTCGGTCGGTGAAATTTCGATTCGACGCCAAGCATGATTATTCTCATCGACTCCGGCAACAGCCGACTCAAAGTGGGTTGGCTGGACGCCAGCAATCCGGACATGCCGCGCGAGCCCGCGGCCGTCGCCTTCGACGGCCTGGACCTGAACGCGCTGGATGACTGGCTGGCCGCCCTGCCGCGGCCGCCGCTGCGCGCGTTGGGCGTGAACGTCGCCGGCGCGGCCCGCGGCGACGCCATCGCGGACATCCTGAGCAAACACGGCTGCGCGGTCACCTGGTCGCTGTCGCAAGCAACGACGCTGGGTCTGGTCAACAGCTATCGCACCCCCACCCAGCTGGGCGCCGACCGCTGGGCATCGCTGCTAGGCGTGCTCTCGCGCCTGCCGGGCACGCATCCGCCTTTCGTGCTGGCCAGCTTCGGCACCGCCACCACCATCGACACCGTCGGACCGGACAACGTCTTCGCGGGCGGCCTGATCCTGCCGGGCCCGGCCATGATGCGCACCTCGCTTGCACACGGCACGGCCAACCTGCCCATCGCCAACGGCCAGGTCGTGCCCTACCCCACGGACACGCACGAGGCCATCGCCTCGGGCATTGCCGCGGCCCAGGCCGGCGCCGTCGTGCGCCAATGGCTGGCGGGCCGCCAGCGCTACGGCCAGACGCCGCAGATCTACGCGGCCGGCGGCGGCTGGCCCGAAGTACATCAAGAAATCGAACGCCTGCTGGCCGATGCGGGCGGCGCGTTTGGTGCGACGCCCGTTCCCGTCTACCTGGACCATCCCGTCCTGGACGGGCTGGCCGCCGTGGCGCGCGCCACGTTGAACACCTCTTTCTGACGAAGGTCCGGCATGCGCGTGCTCTTCATCCTGATCCTGCTTGCGAACCTGGGCGTCTTTGCGCTGGGACAGGGCTGGCTGGGCGCCCGGCCCGAGGACGAGGGCCGGGATGCGCGGCGGTTCAGCCAGGAATTGAACCCCGGCGCCGTGACGCTGACGCCGCGCAAAACGCCTTAACTAGCGCCCTGAAGAGCGCCCTGACGAACGCCTTAACGGCGCGCGGCCGGCTCGTCCAGCCAGGGCGCCAGCGCGGCCATCGTGCGCGCCGTCGCGCCGGCGTGCTGGTCGAACCAGGCCCTGGCCGCCTTGCTCGCCTGACGCCTGCCGGCCGTATCGCTTAGCAGCGCCATCGCGGCGTCCACCGCTTGCGCCGGATCCGCCGCGCGGCGTGCCGCGCCGGCCTCGATGGCATCCTCGGCCGCCTGCTTGAAATTGAACGTATGCGGCCCGACGATCACGGGCACGCCCGCTGCGCAGGCTTCGATCAGGTTCTGGCCGCCCAGCGGCGCAAAGCTGCCCGCCACGATCGCCACATCCGAAGCCGCGTAATAAAAAGCCATTTCGCCCAGCGTGTCGCCCAGCAGCACGGCCGTGTCCGGCGACGCGGTCCCGCCCGCCGAGCGCCGTTCGAACGGCACTTTCGCGTTCGACAGCAGCCCCGCCGCTTCGTCAAACCGCTGCGGATGCCGCGGAATCAACAGAAAGAGCGGCGCGCCCGGCGCAGCCGCGTGGCGCTTGATTGCCGCGATGAACGGGGCGTCCTCGCCCTCACGCGTGCTGGCCACGGCCACCACGGGACGTCCCAGTTGCGCGCGCCAGGCGTGTCCTGCCTCGACCTGCGCTGCAGGCAGCACAAGGTCAAACTTGAGATTGCCGGTGATCTCGGCCGCGGGCGCCCCAGCCTGCGCCAGCCGGCCGGCATCTTCCGCCGTCTGCGCCAGTACTTTATCCAGACCGGCCAGCGCCTCGCGCATCACGCTGCCCATCCGGCGCGCCTGCCGTAGCGACGACGCGGAATAGCGCGCGCTGACGAGCGCCATGGGTACCTTGGCCTGCCGGGCCGCTGCCAGCAGATTCGGCCAGATCTCGCGCTCCATCAGCAGACCGCAGCGCGGACGGTGCGCCGCCATGAAGCGGCGGGTCGCGCCGGGAAAATCGTAGGGAAGCCAGGCTTGGCGCAGCTGTCCCTGGGCGATTGCGTCCTTGAAGAGGCGCTCGCCCTCGGCGCGGCCCGTCGCCGTCGTGTGCGTCAGCAACACAGGCAGGCCTTGCGCCAGCAACGCGTTCAAGAGCGGCAGCGCGGCCCGTGTCTCGCCCAGGCTGACGGCATGCACCCAGACGGGGTTGTCCGGTGACTGCGAGGCGGGCTCGAGGCGGCCGAAACGCTCGGGTGAAAAGATTTCCCAGCGCCCGCCTGCGCGTTTGGCCCGGCGGGCCATCCACAGCCAGATCAGCGGCGCGAGGGTCCGCAGCGCCAGCGTGTAGACGCCGCGGTTCATGTCACTGCGCGGCGAGCGCCTGCTCGACCGAGGCCATGACGGCCTCACGCGACGGCGAGGCGCCGCGGTCGCCCAGGCTGGCTGTGTAATTGGATCCGACCAGCGGGGTGCGCACCGGCGTGGATGCGCGGTAGATGCCGATCGTGGGACGGCCCAGGGCGGCCGACAGATGCGTCAGGCCGCTGTCCAGCCCCACCATCAGGCGCGCGCCGGCAAGCAGCTTGGCCACCGCGGTCAGGTCCATGCGGGGCATCACCTCGGCCCCTTCCATGCCGGCGACCAGCAGCTGGGCGCGTTCGGCTTCCTGTTCGTTGCCCGCCAGCAGCTTGAGCGTGCAGCCGGCCTCGCGCAGGCGGCGGAACACCACGCGCCAGTCCTCTTCGGGCCACAGCTTGTCGTCGCGGCTGGCCGACGGCATGATCACCGCATAGCCGCGGTCCGTGTCCAGGTGATGCAGCCGGGGCAGCTCGGCGGCGTTCAGGCCGCCGCTGCCCACTTCCACGACCGGCTCGGGCGCCTGCGTGGCCTGGCGCGCAAAGGATTGCAATCCAAAATCCGGCAGGCCGGCATGCTGGTAGCCGAACGTCAGGCCGGCCAGCTTGCGCTGGCGGATCACGGCGGGCTGCCAGAACTCGACGCGATGACGCACGTTGTAGAACAGCGAGGCCAGCGGTTCGCGCGCCGACCGCCAGTCCAGCCCGTGCTTGACGCCCTGCGTCTGGCGCACCAGCCAGGCCGATTTCAAGAGGGCCTGCATGTCCAGGACGATGTCGTAGCGCACGGCGCGCAGGCGCTCGCGCAGCGCGCGGCGCTCGGCCCGCACCTGGGCGGACCACCACGACTTACGCCAGCGCCGGTGCGCGACCTTGATGACTTCGTTGACAGCGGGATGCCACGTCGGGATCTCGGCAAACGCTTCCTCGACGACCCAGTCGATCTGCGCGTCCGGCACATGCCGGGCGATATCCGTGATCGCCGGCAGCATGTGGACGAGGTCGCCCAGGGAAGACGTGCGGACAATGAGAATGCGAGTGGGCATCAAGAAGAATGCAATGGTTCAGGCCGTGTGCAAGCGTCGATCACGGTTGCTTGGACCAATTGAAAGGCAATGGAAAATCCCGCGAATTCCGGCAATTTACAACAAACCGCCGGATCCATGCGCGCCCGGTGCCTTGCCTAGGGTTCGAACTTTGAAGGCCGATAGCCCAGGTCGCGCTGAGCGTCGTCATGCGCGAACACCAGGTCTTCGTTCATGCGTTCGGCCATGCCGACCGACCAGTGCCGGTAGCGCGGCACGAGGCGCACGCCGGCCAGCGCAAGCTTGAAGATGCCCAGCGGCACGGTCAGGATGCGCGGGCGCTTGCCCATCGCCGCGAACACCCGGGCCACCATCTGCCGGTATTGCAGGGTTTCGCCGCCCGACAGGTTGTACGCCTGATTGGCCGCCGCCGGCGCGGTGACGGCCGCAACGCTTGCCGCCGCGATATCGGCGGCCTTGACGGGCTGCCGCAGCCCGCGCGCGGCGCCAAACACCGGGAACATGCCGAACCGGCGGATGAAACGGGCAATTTCGGAAATGTTGCCGTCGTGCTCGCCCCCGTAGATCAGGGTCGGACGCAGGATCACGTACTCGACGCCGGCCGCTTCAGCCCAGGCGATCAGCGCGGCCTCGGCGTCGATCAGCTTGCGCGCCAGGGCCTGTTCGGATTCCACCGAAGACGACGTCTTCGTGAACCGGCTGGTCGAGGACAGGGCGACAATTCGCTTGGCCCCGCTGGCGCGCAGCGCGTCGAAATACTGCGGCAGGATCCAGATGGGCGCCAGCGACACCCATACCGCAATGTCTTGTTCGCCAAACACCGATTCCGGCTTGCCGCCGGCCTCGGGAAGCGCGCGCCACTGGACGCCATCGTCCGCGGACGCGGCGCGCCGGCGGGAATAGGCGATGGGCGCGAATGATTGGGCCTTCAGTTCGCTCAGCAGCGCGGCGCCCACCAGGCTGGTCGCGCCCAGCACGCCCACGCGACGCGTATCGGTGACGGCCATCATGACGATGCCTCCGTGCGCGCGGAAACGTCCGCCATCGCTCCGGACCCGGCCTCATGCGCCTTGGGCGTGTACTCCGGCACCCATCGCAACAACCCGGCGCGCACGACTTCGTCGCTGTAGGTTTTGCTGCTTTCGAGCCATTCGGTCAGTTCCCGCAGGAACGCCGGCGGCACGGGCCGCGAGCGGGCGATGCGCAACTTGGTATGCGGCGTCGGCCGCGTCTGTTCGCAATCGGCCAGCAATTCTTCATAGAGCTTTTCGCCCGGCCGCAAGCCGGTGAACTCGATCCGGATCTGCTCTTCGTCGTACCCCGACAGGCGAATCATGTTGCGTGCCAAATCCACGATCTTGACCGGATACCCCATGTCCAGCACATGGATCTCGCCCCCGTCGCCCATGGCGGCCGCCTGCAGCACCAGCTGCGCGGCTTCGGGAATGGACATGAAATAGCGGGTGATGTCCGGATGCGTGACCGTGACCGGCCCGCCGTGCTGGATCTGCTGATGGAATTTCGGGATGACGCTGCCGGTGCTGCCCAGCACGTTGCCGAATCGGACGATGCCAAAGCGCGTCCCGCCCTTTTCGGCCTGGAAGGCCTCGCACACCATTTCGGCCAGGCGCTTGGTCGCGCCCATGACATTGGTGGGGTTGACCGCCTTGTCGGTGGAAATCAGGACGAAGCGTTCAGCCTTGTGCCGCTGCGCGCACTGGGCCACGACCAGCGTGCCGCCCACGTTGTTGCGCACCGCCTGCCACGCGTTGTCGACCTCCATCAGGGGGACATGCTTGTACGCGGCGGCGTGGAAGATCACCTGCGGCCGGTAGCGCGCAAAGATCTCGTCCATGCGGTCGGCGTCCTTCACGTCGCCCGCCAGCGTGATCAGGCTGACGCCCGGCCAATGCGTGGAAAACCATTGTTCGATCTTGTAGAGCGCGTATTCGCTCGTTTCGACCAGCACGACGCGCGCCGGCGCAAAGCGCACGAGCTGATGGCAAAGCTCGCTGCCGATCGACCCGCCGGCCCCGGTCACGAGCACGGTGGTGCCCCGCAACAGCGTGCTGACGTGGGCCGAGTCGATCTGCACCGGGTCGCGGCCCAGCAGATCCTCGATCTCGACAGGCCGCATCTGGCTGATGGCGACGCGCCCGCTCATCAGGTCGTCCACCTCGGGCAGCACAAAGACCTGCGCGCCCGAATGCACGGCCAACTCCGTCACGCGGCGCTTGACGTCGGCGGACGCGCCCGGCATGGCCAGGATGATGTGCCGCGCCTTGAACTCCTGCAACACGCTGGGCAAGCGATCCAGCGATCCCACGACGGGATAGCCGCCCAGCTCCCGGCCCCACTTCTTGGGGTTGTCGTCGACCAGCGCGACGACCTGCCAGTCCGGGCTGCGCTCAAGCTCGCGCACCAGCGAAGCGGCGCGCATGCCCGCCCCCACCAGCACCACGGGTTTGCCTTGGGCGATCAGGCCGCCGTACAGCCGGTGCTCCTTCCACATCCGCCACGCCGCCCGGCCGCCGCCCATGAACAGGAGCAGCAGCAGCGGGTACAGCAGGAACAGCGAGCGGGGAATCGAAAACGAGGGGGGAACCAGGTTGGCGACGATCAGCAGCGCGATCGCCGAGACCGCCACGGCCTTCAGGACGCGCTTCAGGTCGGGCAGGCTGGCGAAGAGCCATATGCCGCGATAAAGACCGGCCCAACGGCAAGCGATCGCGTGCACGATCAGCAGCAGCGGCAGGCCGAACAGCATCTGGTTGCCGTAACCCACCGGCCATTCGAAATTGAAGCGCAGTAGAAAGCCCCCCACCCAGGCGACGAGGGCCGCCAACAGGTCGAACAGAAACACCATGAGCGAACGAAAAGCGATGGGTAATGGCACGGTTTACGTCCAGCGACGTCCAGTTAAAGGATTGACGACAAATTCGGTCAAAACGAATCAATGGCTCAGCGCGGTTCCCGGGGGATACACCGTGTCCGCGGGAACGACCACGCCATAGCCCGCACAGCAGCCCGCCTGAAGCCAGGCGCCCGCGCCGACTCTCACGCCGCCGGCCAGATGCACGCCGGTGCCCAGGTGCGCATAGTTTTCCAGATGGGTATCGTGATCCGCGGTGCTGTGCGCGTTCAGGATGGACCCCGTGCCAATATGGGCGCTCGCCCCCACCATCGCCATCGCCAGGATGGCCGTACCTGCCTCGATGGTGGCGCTGGGACTGACGCAGGCCGCCGGATGAATCACCGTCGCCAGGGGCAAGCCCGCGGCTTCGATGGCCTTGACCCAGCCGGCGCGCAACGCGTTATTGCCGACTGCCGCAATCGCTTGGGCTTGATCGGCCGCCAAGCCGCTCAAGCTGCTCAAGCCCGCCAGATTGGACACGACCTTGCGGCCCGCGGTCTCCTGCAAGGCGGGCCAGCGATCGTCCACAAACAGGATTTCCTGCCAATGGCCGCTGAGCTCGGCGGCCTCGGCCACCGCGCGTCCGTGCATGCCCGCCCCGATAATCACTAGCGATCTCGCCATCGTCTCTTGTTGTCCCTTTTTGTCACCCCAAACGAGCGGCATCTGCCGGAAACTCATGCCGCTCGTCATTGTGGGCGTTTGGTCTTCGTGGTCTCAATCCAAGACTCGAAATGAAAGTGTAGCAATACGGCCGCCACGCAAGCGGACCGGGAAAAACACATAACTGAGGTTGCCTCAGTGCCGTCTTATGACGCCTGCGGATGGTGACCGGGGTTCTCGGGCACGCCCGCCTTGCAGCCTATCGCAAGCGCCAGCAAAGGGCCATACGCCAAAGGCACGCCTGCCAGCGGCGAGAGCCAGCCGCGCGCCACGCAAAGCGCGATGGGGAACAGCCAGAACACATTCAACGCAATCACCGTCAGCAGGACCGGCTTGTGCGCGCCGAAGCGTCGCGTGGCGTGCTGGTACGCGTGCATGCGATGCGCCAGATAGACGCGCTCCCCGCGTCCCAGCCGTCGCAGCAGCGTCCAGGTTGCATCCACGGCAAAGACGCCCAGCAGGATCAGCCAGGCCCACAACAAGGCCGGCTGCTGCCACGCGCCGTGCAGCGCCAGGCCACCCAGGACGATTCCCAGAAAGCTGCTGCCGGCATCGCCCATGAAAATGCGCGCCGGCGGGAAATTCCACAACAGAAAACCCGCCACGGCCGCAGCCAGCAGCAGGGGCGCCACAATGGCGCCTTCATGGCCGGTCAGAACGTAGATCACGCTTGCCCCGACCGCCGCGCAGATCGCCTCCGAGGCAGCCAGGCCGTCGATGCCATCCATGAAGTTGTACAGGTTGAGCAGCCAGACCAGTGCAAAAACACCCAGCACGCTTGCCACGGCCGCCCAGAACGCGGACGCCTGGCCCAGCGCTTCCGCGGGCAGCCCGCCAAACCAGGCCATCAGCCAGGCCGCGCTGCCGAAATGCACCAGCAGCCGCCAGCGGACCGCGACATGGCCGCGGTCGTCCAGAAATCCGATGATGGCCACGGCCGTGCCCGCTCCGCCCAACGCCACCGCGGTCACCGCGGGCAGCAGGCCCAGCCAGACGAGCACCGGCAGGCCGAGCAGAAAGCTCAGCACAAAGGCCACGCCGCCGCCACGCGGGGTGGTGACCACATGCGAACTACGGCTGTTCGGGACGTCAAGCAGCCTGCGGCTGGCCAGGGCATACCGGCGCAGCGCGCCGGTAAGTACCCAGGCCAGACCCAGGGCCGCCGCCAGAATGCACCAGAAAATCACTGTAGGCATGATTCAGCAGTCAGGTGACGGTTCAGGATTTCGACCACACAGTCCGGTTCACATAGTCCGTATAGCTCAATACCACGCGCACGACCTGCTTGGAGACCGGGCCGCCTTCGTAGTCCTTGACCACGGGAATCACGCGCTCGCCGCGGCGATGCTGGCTGGTGACCACGCGAACCGCGTCGGCCACCCGCTCGGCCTTCAGGCCGCTCATGATCAACGTGCCCTCGTCCATGCCTTCGGGACGCTCGTGCGCATTGCGCACGGTGATGGCCGGCAGGTTCAGCAGCGACGCTTCTTCCGTGATCGTGCCGCTATCGGACAGCACGCAGAATGCGCCCATCTGCAGCTTGATGTAGTCAAGCAGACCAAACGGCTTGACGAAGCGAATCAGCGGATGGTCCAGCGCGTCGCCCAACGCCTCCAGGCGCTTGCGGGTGCGCGGGTGCGTCGACACGATGATCGGGTATTCGTACGTGTCGGCCAGGTGGCGCAGCGTGTCGAGCAGATCGCGCAGGTTCTGCGGCGTGTCCACGTTTTCTTCGCGGTGCACGCTGACCAGGAAGAACTTGTCTTCAGTCAGGCCTTCGCGCGCCAGCACGTCCGACTTCTGGATGTCGTCCATGTAGTACGCCAGCACTTCCTGCATGTGCGAACCGGTCTTGATGATCGTCTCGGGACGGATGCCTTCGGCGATCAGGTAGCGGCGCGCATGCTCGGTCAGGACCATGTTGATGTCGCTCAGGTGGTCGAGCACCTTGCGGTTCAGCTCTTCGGGCACGCGCTGATCGAAACAGCGATTGCCCGCCTCCATGTGGAACACCGGAATCTTGCGGCGCTTGGCGGCGATCACCGCCAGGCAGGTGTTGGTGTCGCCGTACAGCAGCAGCGCGTCCGGCTTTTCCTGTTCGAAGATCTCGTCGGACTTGATGATGACGTCGCCGATCGTCTTGGCCGCGGTATCGCCCGCTGCGCCCAGAAAATAATCCGGCTTGCGAATCTGCAGGTCGTCGAAAAACACCTGGTTCAGTTCGTAGTCGTAATTCTGGCCGGAATGCACCAGTACATGATCGACCTGCGCATCCAGTTCCGCGATGACGCGGCTCATCTTGATGAGTTCCGGACGCGTGCCGACCAGCGTCATGACCTTAAGCATCGATCTGCCCCCGGATGTATTCCAGATTCAACAGCAACTTCTTCACACCTTCCACATCCAGCCGCTCCGTGTTGTGCGACGTGTAATCGTCCAACTCGGAAATCTCGGTTTCGCCTTCGACGAAATACTTCTTGTAGTTCAGATCCCGGTTATCGGCGGGAATCCGGTAATAGCGGCCCATGTCTTCGGCCTTTGCCATTTCCTCGCGCGAGATCAGCGACTCGTACAGCTTTTCACCGTGCCGCGTGCCGATCACCTTGAGCGGGCTGTCACCGCCAATCAGTTCCTTGAGCGCAACCGCCAGGTCGGCGACGGTGGAAGCCGGCGCCTTCTGGACAAAGATGTCGCCTTGCTTGGCGTGCTCGAACGCATGCAGCACCAGGTCCACCGAATCCTCGAGCGACATCAGGAAGCGCGTCATGTTGGGATCGGTGACGGTAAGCGGTTCGCCCGTCTTCAGCTGGCTGATGAACAGCGGAATCACCGACCCGCGCGAGGCCATCACGTTGCCGTAGCG
Source organism: Achromobacter mucicolens (assembly GCF_029866465.1). Classification (NCBI taxonomy): domain Bacteria; kingdom Pseudomonadati; phylum Pseudomonadota; class Betaproteobacteria; order Burkholderiales; family Alcaligenaceae; genus Achromobacter; species Achromobacter mucicolens. Next base: position 5,498,484 of record NZ_CP123364.1, read on the forward strand.
CGTCGCGCAGATCACCGGACCGTTATTGACGGCGACGCGGGACTTGGCCACCACCAGCTTCTCGGCCATTGCCTTGGAGATGCCCATGGCGTTGATCGGGTACACCGCCTTGTCCGTGCTCAGCACGACCACGCGTTGCACGCCGGCTGCAATCGCCGCGTTCAGGACGTTTTCCGTGCCGAGCACGTTGGTCTTGACCGCTTCCATGGGATAGAACTCGCAGGACGGCACCTGCTTGAGCGCGGCCGCGTGAAACACATAGTCCACGCCGATCATCGCCTGGGCGATGCTGTCGTAATCGCGCACGTCACCGATGTGGAACTTGACCTTGTCGTCGGCCAAGGCAATGCGCATGTCCTCTTGTTTTTTTTCGTCGCGGCTGAAGACGCGGATCTCTCGCACATCCGTGGAAAGGAAACGCTTGAGCACCGTATGTCCAAAGGACCCGGTGCCGCCGGTAATCATGAGAACTTTATTGTCGAACATAAATTAACCATTCAATCCGTTAGGGAACCAGGCGATGCGCGTGCATTTCACGAATCAATTCCGGCCACGAGGGAGGCACATAACCCGTCGCCTGCAAGAGGCGCGTGGCATCCAGCGACCGGTCGATCTTCAATTGATCGTCTGCAATGATGTCGATGTCCTTGCCATACACCTGCGCCACGAGCTTCAGAAGCGAATACTTGTCGATCGGCGCAACGGCGCAGTGATACAGGCCGTGCAGCTCGGGGTGGGGAATCACGAAGTCCTTCATCACCCGCGCCAGCTCGGTGGTCGGCAGGCCGGAAAACACGGCGCGCGTGAATCCCTTGACGGGGCCCGGTTGCGACAGGAACCAGTCCACCAGAGCCACATTGCTGCCCAATTCGTGACCGATGATCGACGTGCGCAGGGTGATGGCGTTGACGTCGGACGTCACCTCGCCAATGTACTTCGACTTGCCGTAAAGGTCCTCGGCATCGGAGGGATCCGATTCCAGGTACATCCCTTTGCGGCCATCGAACACGCAGTCGGTGCTGACGTGGATCAGGCGGGCCGACGCCAGCGCGCACAGGCGCGACAGCCGGTGCGGCAGCATGGCGTTCACCGGCAGCGCCGCCAAGGGATCCTTGGCATCGGCAAGCTGCTTGATCAAACCGACACAGTTGATGACCACGTCCGGCTTGACCCGGGCCATTACCGTCACGAGGGAATCATTATCCAGCACGTCGACGCCGGTCAGCAGATTATTGCGATGGCGCTCATCGAAATGGCGCAGGCCAGCCGCACCGCGCAGCGTCCCGTACGTCTCGAATGCCGGATCGTCGCTGAAGCGCGAAAAAACCGCGCTACCCAGCATGCCCGTTACCCCTAGAACCAAAATTTTCATGCTAAGCCTTCTCTTTCAATTCGAGTTTCTCAGAAAGAATACTCACTAATCGGTCGACCTGACGGGTTATCTCATAATGCTCAAGGTAGAACCGGCGGCCGGAGGCGGCAAGCGCCTCGCGCTCGCCCTCATTCATTGCGCGCAGGCGTTCTATGCAATCGGCCAGACCATCCGAGTCCTCGGCGGCGCATACCAGTCCGGCGCCCGCATCACGAATGACCTCGGCGCCCGCCCCGTCCAGCGCGCCGATGATCGGTCGGCCCGCGGCCAAGTACGCCTGCACTTTGCTGGGAATCGTCTGCGCCAGGATCGCGTCCCTATTTAAAGTGACCAGCAACCCCGCCGCCCTGTCAAAGATATGCGGCATCTGATCATTGGGAAAGCGCCCGGCAAGCACGACATTGGATAAGCCTTCTCGCTCCACCTCGTCTCGGATTCGCCCCAGCACGCTGCCGCTGCCCACCAGCACGATTCTGGAATCGTTGCGCCCTTTGAGCTTGCGCGCGGCGGCAAGGATTGTATGCAGCGATTGGGCAGTCCCAAGGTTACCTGCAAAGACGACGCAAAAATTATTCTCCAGCGTTGCCAGCAGGGAGGCCGGCAACGTGCAAGGCTTCAGTGGCGTTGCGCGCGGATCGGGACTTGAATTGGGGTAGTAGACGATCTTGCGGTCAGAAGCCAGGCGTGCAACGGGCTCGCGGAATGCCTTGGACTGCACGAGCAGCAGCGATGCGGCCCCATATATCGCGCGCACCATCATGCCCACGCCGGCAAGAATCGTGCGGTTTCGCACGAAGCCGGTCGCGCTCAGGCTTTCCGGCCAGAGATCCTGAATCCAGATCGCCAGCGGCAGCCTCTTGCGCCATTTGAGGTAAATAGCGGGGATTACCGACGTGATCGGCGAAAATGCCACCGCCAGGACGACATCGAAATCCTTGTGCCCGACAGCCCGGTAACCATGGCGCAGCCCGTTTATGACAAACGACAGGTAATTGAGGACCAGATTCTTGCCACCGCCCGCGCGCCGCGTGCGCAGCGGCACCCGATGAATCACGGTGCCGTCATCCCACTGCTCGTTCGTGCAACCCTCCTCGGTGTAGCCGTCGAAGATCTTGCCGTCCGGATAGTTGGGCTTGCCGGTCAGCACTTCGACCACATGCCCCTGCGCCGTCAATGCGCGCACGAAGTCGTTGATGAAGAACTGCTCCGGCCAGAAATACTGGCTGACGATCAGGATTCTCACGAGGCGCTCGCTGCTGAGGAGTCGCGGAGCCGGGCCCAGAACTGGGCAGGCGTGTCGGGCGCCACAATTGGGCTAGGCACGGCGAGCTGGCGGCGCACCGCCCTTGCAATCGACGTGGCCGAGCCCGGATCGAACGTCTGGACGGGCACGCACACGTCGCGCACATAATCGAGCTCGGACGCCACGATCGGCAGGCCGGCATTGGCGGCCTCGATCAACGGCAGGCCAAACGATTCGCCGAACGACGGGAACACCAGCGCGCCCGCCTGCGCATACAGCGCCGCCACGCCTTCACGCGTCAGCTCGCCCCGATTCTCGACCCGCAGCCCGTGGCGGTCCGCCACGGCCAGAAGTTCCTGCGCCAAGACCTTGTCCCGAGGGCCCAGGGTCAAAACAAGCGACGGACGCAAACCGTCCTCGGCCAGCAGCCGCCAAGCTTCGAGGAGGCGCCGATGATTCTTGTGCGCCACGCCGTCGGCCACATAGACAAAATCCCACTGGCGGGTCCGCTCTGCCTGCACTGCGGGATCGCCCACGGTGATGTCGGCCACGAAAGGCGCGATCCTGACGGGCGGCACCCGCTCGGCGGCACCAAGCCAATCCAGCACCTCGCGGCGCATGGTCGGCGTCTGAACCACGTATTCCGAAACCCGATGGCGGAAACACCGCCCGATTGTCCGCTCGAAGATCAGGCGCAGCCGCGTGGGCAGCGGAAACTGCGACAGCCGTACGCCGCGCAGGTAATTCCGGTTCTGCAGGAACACGACGACGCGAGCGCGTGAAGGCAGCACCGGCGGCAGGCCATGAAAGCAGAAAAGGATGTCGTCGGGTCCCGCGGCCCGGCGCGCCGCGAATTCTCCCTTCAGGCGGGCAAGCGCCGTCGGCGCTACCCAATGCACGGCAGCGCCCTCAGGAATCTGCACCCGCAGTTCGTTGCGGGCGTCCAGAAAAAGACGCAGCGGCGAACCGGCCGGCCAGGCGCCCAAAAGCGCCTGCAGCAGCACAAGGCCGCCGCCGGTATGCACGTTGGGTGCGTATAAGACGACTTCTACAGCCATTTTGATTAGTAGCTTATGGGCATGGGTATGCGGGAACTGGCGTTGCCTGCGGGCAAGCCAGCGTCAGAGCCCCTCCAGGATCTTGCCAAAGCGCTGCGCGATCCGATTGCCGCTGAATGTATCGCGGTAGGCCTGATTGCACCAATCGGACCCGTCCTTGCGCAGCACGTGGTCCACGGCGCCTTCAACCGCCTTCTCGATATCCTCGACCTCGGACGGGCGGGCGTGCCAGCAGCCAAGGTGCTTCATTGCGTCCTCGGAACCGCCCGGCGGCGTCAGGCCCACGATGGGCGTATCCGCGCCGATGTAGTCGGACAGCTTGCTGGGCAGGAACAGGTTCTGGCGCACATTGGCTTCGATCAGCAGCAGAATGTCCGCGTCGTACATCTGCTCCAGCGATTCGACGAACGATACGTTGCCGACGGCGCGCACGGTGCCCTCCGGCAGACTCATGGCGGCCTCGGTGGCAAGCATCTCGGGCGGCACCAGGCCGATCAGCTCGAGGCAAAGCACGCCGCGCAGGTCCGGCCGGCGCTGAAACAGGCGTCCCAGTGCCTGGAACAGCGGTTCGGGCGAGCGGCGGCCGTACAACACGCCCACATAACGCATGACGATGCGATCGTTCCTTGCTTTCGGACGCTGCGGAAAGAGGGCTTCATCGAAGGCATGGGGAATCACATCGGTGCGCCGGCGCACGGATTCGGGCTGCCCCTGCATCATCAGATCCAGGGAATATCGCGAGCTGTGCACGATGAAATCGGCTGCCGCCACCGCGCGCGGCTCGTGCCGGGCGTTCCACAGCTTGGTCAGCCGGCTGACCTCAAGCGGATTGCCCGCCCAGGGGTCGCTGAACTGTGCCAGCCACTTCACGTTGCGCCGCGCCTTCTTCACGCGCGTCATCACGGCGTTGACCGAATGAAACGGCGACCAGGTCATCACGGCGTCGTACTGGCTGAGATCCATGTCCATGAGCTTGCTGTACGCGGATTCGCGCAGCACGGTCATCAGGTCCGGAACGCGATCGAGCTTGCGGATGGAGGATCGCACCAGGCTCATCAGGTTCTTCGCAGGCCGCAGCCGGTCGATCCGGCCGAACGTCTTCTCGGCGAACGGCAGCAGGCTGTGGTCCAGCGGCAATTCCGCGCAGAAGGAGTCCGCGCACACGACGTCGACGTCGTATCCGGACCGGGCCAGCGCAGCCATGGGCTTGTAGACCGCTGCCGTCATCTGCACCTGCATGGGCGGGAAGGCGTAGCTGAACAGCAGAATCCTGCCCTTGCGCGCGTTCGGATGGTCCATGGTGGTCGAATCGTTATCCGGCAACACGGCTGGCTCCCGGAATCAGGCGAATCGCGGCCGCGATAACGCCGCAGATCAAAAACGTGCTGAGGGAAATCAACAGGATCACGAGCCCGGCAGGCAGGTGCTCCGTCGCAATGCGGATCGCGCTACTGAAGCGAACATGCTCCAGCACCACCACATGCACGAAAAAGATGATGAAGGCGCGGTCGCTCAGCCATTTCGCAATCGCCGCGGACCGGGCCGACAGATCTACCGTCACGAACGCCAGAAACGCCGCGATCGACGCAATGACCACGTTAGGCGTGAAATAGACGTAGGCGCGCTCGACCGGCACGCCGGCCTTTTCGCTGAAGCGCCACGTCAGATAGAACGTGATCGCCGAGCAGATGGCATAGACGGCAATGCACGCCCACCGCGGGATGGCCTTGCGGTCAACGCCGGCCAAGAGGCCGCCCAGGATGAACAACCCGCCATACCCAAGAAAGCTGGTGAGTTGCATGATCCGCAGGACCGGCAGCGGCCAATACTGCGGCACGCTGGTGACAGCAAACCAGATCACGAAGAAATAGACGCCGAGCGCCGGCCGGCTGCGCAGCACTTCGTAGATCGCCTGCAGGAAAGGCAGCAGGACATACAGCCCGACGATCATGTACACGAACCACAGGTGGTACATCACCGGCTCGGAAAACATCGCGAGCAGGCCCGCGCCGTAACTGCCCAGCGCACCGTTGCGGTACAGGAACGCGGCGCTCCAGAAGACCAGCGGGATGAACACCTTCAGCACCCGGCGCAGGATGTTGCCGGTCGAGACCACCTGCATCCCCGGGCGCAGCAGCATCGCGCCCGAAATCATCACGAACAGCGGCACCGCCACGCGCACGGCGGAATCCAGCGCGTTGGCCGACAGCCAGTCGGGCAACGGACTCTTGCCGAAGGCGTAGAACGCCGCGCCGCAGGAGTGAATCAGGATCACGCCATAGATGGCCACCACCCGGCACAGGTCCGCCCAGGCCGCTCTCTGTTTGCCAGGCACCGCGTCGGACTTCGGATCCGCAATCCTGGTGGTCAACGTATCCGCCGTTGTCATTTTCCCGACTGCCTTCCGTGGATCACACGTTCGTAAACGTCCACCATACGCTCGGCCTGCAAGCGTATGTCATAGTGCTGCTCGGCCAGCTGGCGCGATCTTGCGCCTCGTGCCAGCCGCTCCTGGGGATCGCCGATCAGCCGCTCCATCGCCGCCGCCAGCGCGGCCGAATCGCGGGACGGCACCGCCAGCCCCGCCTCCGGCGTGAACACGACCTCGGGCAAGGCGGTCCCTTCGAAGCAGATGGTGGGCTTGCCGCAAGCCATCGCCTCGACCGCCATCAACCCAAACGAATCGGCCAGCGACGGCATGAGGAACAGGTCAGTCGCACTGTAGACGTCCTGCATCACGCTATCGTCATTCGTCCAGCCTAGTTCGACGACCTGAAACCTGTCCTTGAACTTCTCGATCCGACCCTTGTCGTTGAGCGTCAAGAGGCAGATGGGCACCTGCGTCTGCAAGCGGTCCAGCGCCTCGATCACATACTGCAGGCCCTTGAAGTCGTTGACCACGGACCGGAAGCACAGCACCAGCCGATGCGGCTCGATGCCCAGGCGGGCCTTGGCCGCTGCCTGGTCACCGGGTCTGAAGAAATCCAGGTCCAGGCCAAACGGCACCTTATGAACGGGCACGCCGTCCATCAGGGGCGACTGCCGGACCATGTTCTCCATCCAGCTCGAGGCCACCAGGATCTCGAAGTTCGAGCGCCGGTAGGCCATCCGCTTGAGCCGGAAGTTCAGCGCTGTCGTGTCGCGCTGGATCGCAAAATCGGTCTTCAGATCGGGGCATTGGCCGCAGCCCGTCTTCCATCGCTGGCACGAAAAAGGGTGAATGCAATGGCCGGTCATCGCCCACGGATCGTGCAGCGTCCACAGCGAGGGCTTCTCGGCGGTCATCGCCGGCAGCGACTGCATGCTCAGAAAACCCGAATGGATGATGTGGTAGTGAACCAGGTCCGCTTCGCGGAACGCCTCCATGCGGCGCATGTGCATGCCGTTCGAATACAGCTGCGATTGCAGCGACAGCACTTTCTCGACGCCTCGCGTCAACCGGTTGACCTTGCGCAGCAGCTTGCCGTGCAGGCTCACGACGCCCTCTTCCTGCCGGTCCTGCTCCCACACGAAATGCTTGGAGGAAACACCAAGCGCCTCGAGATGAGGCTTCAGGGACAGCCCATTGAAGCGGCGTCCCGGCGACTGGTATCCGTTAACTTGCAAAACTCTCATCGTGTGCCCGCCAATCCTCTTATGTCGAACCAGGCCTGTTGCGAACGCTGACCATGTACGTTTTTCATGGTTTCCCCTCCGCCTGGCGCTACATGGGATTTCATTCACTCTTGTAATAGCGACAACGCAACCATGCGCTAATGTCGTCGCCCCAAAAACCGCGTAAGGCTCAGGCGGACCGTCCAAACAACGCCCGGAACGCACGCCGCCACCGGGAGCCGGCTTCCGCAAGCGCCCTGCTTTGATACTGTTCCAGCGTCGTGCGCATGGCAGCGATCTCCGCGGCCTGCGTCTGGATCACCGCCTGCTGGTTCGCGTCATGCGCTTTGGCGTCCTCGAGCAGCGCGCGCATGTGCCGGCCGTCGATGCGCACCACCAGCTTGGCGGACTTGACGTAGGTAACCCAAGGCGCGCCGATGCGGCCTTCAACGCCGCCGTTGATCCAGTGCTGCACGCTGGATTCTTGTGCGATGTACTTCTCGACGTGATCATCGGTGATGCCGATGCTCTGCATCCGCAGCGATTCACGCAACAGCTCCAGGATTTCCAGCGGCGTGCCTTCGGCGGGCTGGGCGCAGCTGGAAACGCTGGCCAGACTGCCGAACAGGCCACGCAGGATCACGTAGGACAGCGTCAGGTCCGATTCGAGCTTCCATTCCTTGTCGAAGAAGGCCAGCTCGCCGGGCGCGACTTCCATGCAGTTCAAGGGGGTCCAGTCGAACAGAGCGCCGGGCACCGACTTGTCCAGCGACAGCGACACCGCCGGGCCCAGATCCGCCTCGCGGCAGATCGCGTCGATCCAGGGCCGCGCCCAGTTGCACACGTCCATCGCCGACCAGCCCGGCGTGTTCAGCACCTTTACCAGGCCCAGCCACCAGAGATTGCCCTTCAGATACGGTCCATCGTCGATCGAATGGCTGACCGGCAACGCCGGCGCGGCTTCCTGCGTCACGCGGTCCCGCGCCGTGCGGACTTCGCCGCCGTCCAGGTAGAAGCGCTTCGCGGTGGCAAACGCCGGGTGGCGCTCGACGCTATAGTGCCAGGCAAGATCCTGCGCTTCGCGCAGCGCGGCCACGGCCCGCTCCGACTTGCCGGCAATGATCAGAAACGAGTTCGCCAGGTCTTCAGCCAGGCCGTTTTCGTGGATCGAGGCCCAGGCCTGCTCCAGCGAGAAAGCCGGCACGATCCAGTCGGGCCGGGCGCGGTCGCGGCCGACCGTGCCGGTCAACAGCGGACGGGCGGCAAACTGGCCCTTCGGATCCAGCCCCTTCGAGGTCAGGAGCGACACCGGCATGTGATAGTCCGGCAGCGGGAAATACACTTCCTGCGCGCTCAGTCCGACGGAACCCAGGATGCCCTTGAGCTCATCCAGCCCGAAACGGATTATGGTCTCGGGCCCGTATTGCCCCTCCACGCCGTAGTAGGGCACGTCCACGTTCGGCTCGGGAAAGCCCGAGAAATACTTCAGACCCAGCTTGTTCTGGATGGCGATGACCAGAACGCCGTCGTCATTGAGCTGGCGCGCAGCATTGGCCAGCAGGTCCAGTTCGGCGCGGTCGCCGCAATGGGAAAAAAGCCGGGCGTACTGCAATACGCCGATCATCGTCACGACGTCGAATTTCTTTTCGGCGTTGAAATCTTCGATGCGGTCGCAGACGACGGTGACATTGTTCAAGTCGGCCGTGCGCTGGCGCGTGATCGAGGCGCGGTGAGCCGAGGCCTCCAGGGCCACGACATCGCCGCCCAGCTCGCCCAGATACCGCGTGATGATGCCGCACCCGGATCCCAGTTCCAGCACGCGGCCCCGGCACAACTTCTCGAGCGGGCGCAGGATGTTGGCGCGCACGGGCGACAGGTGGCAGGCGGACCGCCAGTCCCAGATGGCGCCCACCAATTCGCGGGAAAACAGCGAGCGATCCTTGGCGTCGGCGATGATGCGCTCGATCTGCTGTTCGAAGTCGGCGCCATCGGTGTACGTGAATTCGGGAATACTGCCGTCCGTCTCCGGAAACAGCATTCCTTTGTGTTCTTTGTAATCCGTCGGAAGATTGTGCATTTCAGTTCTCTATCCTGCCAGGCGTCGCCGATTACTCGGAAACGGCATCCAGCAAGATCCTGGGTTGAAATCCGATGTCGAAAAGGCCAGTGGCTGGACGCGGCTCGTCAGCCATCACGCGAAACACAATCGCGTCGACAATACGATGATGCAATGAACCGTCCTCGCCCTGAGCGGCGAAGGTGCAAAAATACGTTGCCGGGTTCAGCGAGCATTCAAACTCGAATTCCAGGTCCAACGAGGTGCCGGCGGTGAAGTCGATGCCGTGTTCGTCCAGGATGGGGTGGGCGCAGCCCGCCAGATCGATACCCGACGTGGTGCGGATCAGCGCGTAGAACCGGACCGCGGGGCAATCCTCGGTGAACTGCACGCTGCACTTGAGCTTGTAGCGATGGCCGCGAAGAATGTGATTGACCTGCGCACCGCCCAATGTCTGAAGCATGGGCGCGGACAGCTTGGCGCCCACTTCGTCGTAGGACAGCGTATCCGGCACGAAGCTCGCATCGAAGAACGGCTCCAGGCCGCCCGACGGGACCGAATCGGCGGCAGCGGCCGGCTTGGCTTCGCCGGCCGCCGGCTCGGCCAGACTGGCCGCGCTCTCGCCCTCGGCGTCGATCCGGCGGATTTCCGCGATCAGCTCGACGGCTTTATCGCTGGTGGTGTTGCCGAGCTTCTGGCCAAAATAAACGGCCCGCTTCGGAATACCGGTGAACAGGCGTTCGCCTGCATTGAGCAGCACCGCGCGGTCGCACAGATTGATAATGGCCGCGCCCGAATGCGAAACGAACAGGATCGTAGCGCCGCGATTCTTGATCGCGTCGATTCGCGCAAAACATTTGCGCTGGAAGGGTTCGTCACCAACGGCCAGTGCCTCGTCAACGACGAGGATATCCGGGTCCACGTTGATCGCCACAGCGAAAGCCAGGCGGGCGTACATGCCGCTGGAATAATGTTTGACCGGCTGCTCGATAAACTGGCCAATATCGGCAAATGCCGCAATCTCATCAAAACGCGCCTCGATTTCGAGCTGACTCAACCCCAAAACCATCGCATTCAGAAACACATTTTCGCGCCCGGTGAACTCGGGGTTGAATCCCGCGCCCAGTTCCAGCAGAGCGGCGACGCGGCCTTGCGTCTCCACGGTGCCCGAGGTCGGCATCAGCGTGCCGCAGATCATCTGCAGCAGGGTGGACTTGCCCGAGCCATTGCGGCCAATGATGCCCACGGTCTCGCCGCGGCCCACATTGAAGGACACGTCGCGCAACGCCCAGAATTCGCGGAAATAGTTGACCGGCGGCCGGCCAAGCATGCTGCGCAGACGGGGCGCGACAAACTGCTTCAGCCGGTCATGCGGCCGATCGTAGATCTGATAACACTTGCTCAGGCGATCTACGCGAATGACATTGCCATCAGAGGACATCAGCAAACCCCTTGCGCGCCTTCTGGAACCACCAAAAACCTGCCCACGCAATCACCATGCTGATGGCCGCATAAATACCAAGCGCGCCCCAATTCGGCAATTCACCGTAAAGCAGCACTTTGCGGGATTCTTCAATAATCAAGGTAAGGGGATTGAGCATCACAACCATCTGCACCTTGGGCGGCAGATTTGAAATCGGATAGAACACGGGAGAGACGAACAGCAGCACCGACATCAACAGGCCGATCGTCTGGCCGATGTCGCGCACATAAACACCCGTTGCCGACAGGAACCAGGCAAATCCCATGGTCACCATCAGCAGCGGCATCAGCACGACCGGGAAAAATATCGCCGTCCAGCTGATGGAGCCGCTGAGCACCAATTGAGCAATCAAGAGCACGCACACGCTGATCGCCGCATGAAAGAGCGCGGCGCCCATCGCCACCCACGGAAAGATCTCCAGGGGAAAGACGACCTTTTTCACGTAGGTCACGTTGCTGTGGATGAGGCCTGGCGCGCGGCTGATGCACTCGGAAAACAGCCCGTGAACGATCAACCCGACGAACAGCACGACCGCGAAATTCGCGTGGCTGGCGTCCTGGCTGACGCCCCAGCGCGCCTTAAACACTACGGTAAAGAAAAACGTGTATACCGTCAGCATGAGCAGCGGCGTGAAAAAAGACCACGCCAGCCCGAAGATCGAGCCGCGATAGCGGCCCAGGACTTCCCGCTTGCACATTTGAACCGCGAGCTTTCGATTGCTCCAGATGCTGTCGAACATCGCAGCCGGAGATACACGCTGTGCCTGATGAGGATTCACACTACCTATCCCACTTGACCGTCCCGCTTCTTACGAAATCCGGGGCGGACATAAAGTTATTGGAAATAATTGCATTACTGACGCCGCCAAAACCCGGGAGCGGCCATTCAGAGGCTGATTCATCAGGAAAAAAGCGCCGTAATATGCTGCCGACCTATCGCTTTAAAGGCCGGGCGTCCAAATTACAACCAGCAAATTATTCGCAACATTGGTTTTGCAAATTATTCAAAATGAACGGACGAAACCTCAGGGCGCAAGGTGCGCATACTAAGTTTTAGTGCAACTGAACATCATAACATGCTGAAAACGCAGGCCGAAGCGGATTTTCCGACGGTATTACTCATTCAGATCTACAAACAATAGTACGTCTCACTATTACTAAGACCTGGCGGTGCCGCCGTCTCGTGGCTATTTTCTCCAGACCGGTCCACAATGGATTCACAACACTGTTGGAACAGGGAGACAGCCATGCGCATTGCCGATGCCCAATGGATTCCTTCGACGCAGCACCAGACCTGGGATGCGTTGACCGACCCGCGAGTGTTACAGAAGTGCATTCCGGGGTGTGTGGAAGTCGCGATGCGCAGCCCGACCGAGTACGCGGTCACGCTGCGCGCCAAGATCGCCGGTATCGACACCGACTACGACGGTGAGATCCTGCTCTCCGATGTCAACGCCCCGAACAGCTGCACGCTGGTGTTCGAAGGCAAGGGGCGAGCCGCCTGCCTGGCGATCGGCACGGCGCAGGTCAACCTGACCACCAAGGACGAGGGCACCCGCGTGGCCTACACCGTTGCCGGCATGGCAGGCGGCAAGCTGGGCGAGTGCGGGGAAGGCGTGCTCCTGAAGGCCGCCGAGAAAATCGTCGACAAGTTCTTCACTGCCTTCATCGACCACATGGCGGCCCAGCCGCGTCTGGCGCCCCCGCCACCGCCGCCCGAACCCGAACCGCGGGGCCTGTCCAATTCCCGCTGGTCCTGGATGCTGGTCGTATTGGTGATCGCCGTATTCTGGGGATACCACGCTTTTTACAAGTGATAACCCTAGGGTGCCGGTGATATCCTAGGCGGCATGACTCCGCCGCCGCCACCCGCTCAGCCAGCCACTGATCCCGCACGTTCAAGACGGGACTTGCTGATGGCGATGGCGGGGGTGTCGGCCACCGTTGTGCTTGCCGCCCTGGATTCCACCATCATCAGCACCACGCTGCCGCGCGTGGCCGAGGCCCTGAACGGCATGGCGCTGTACGCCTGGGTCGGCACGGGCTATCTGCTTGCCACGGCGGCTTCCATCCTGATCTTCGGCCGGCTTGGCGACATGTTTGGCCGCAAGCCCCTGATGCTGGTGTCGGTGCTCATCATCGCGCTTGGCTCCATTGCCTGTGGCCTGGCGCAGTCCATGACGCAGCTGATCGTGTTCCGCACCCTGCAGGGGGTGGGCGGCGGCATGATGATCGCCACCGCCTTTGCCGCGCCGGCGGACCTGTTTCCCGACGCCAAGCAGCGGGTCAGATGGATGGCGCTGGTGTCCGCCGCTTTCGCCATGGCCAGCGGCATCGGTCCAGTGCTGGGCGGCGCGGCCACGCAGGCCCTGGGATGGCGCGCCGCGTTCTTCATCTCGCCCATCGCGGCCGCGGGCGCCTTTTTCCTCCTGGCGCGTTATTTCCCGCGCATCCGGCCCATCCATGACGGCAGCCGCAAGATCGACTGGCTTGGCGCCATCCTGCTCGTGCTGGCCGTGGGCGCGCCGCTGGCCGCGCTGGAGCTAGCCTTTGCCAGCGGCGAACACGCGCACCCGATCCTTGGGCTGACGCTGGCGCTGGTCGGCGCCGCCGCCATCGCCATCCTGATTCCCACCGAGCGCCGCGTGAAGTCACCCATCTTCCCGCTGCGCGTGCTCTCGGGTCGCGAACCGCGCCTGCTGAACGTGGCGGCGATGATGGTCGGCGCGGTGATGTTCATCCTGATCTTCTACAGCCCGCTGCTGCTGCAACAGGTGCTGGGCTACACGCCCAGCCAGGCGGGACTGCTGCTGACGCCGCTGGTGGCCGCGATCTCGGTGGGCAGCATCATCAACGGCCGGATGTTTCCCAAGCAGACCGAACCGCAGCGCCTGATGGTGTTCGGCGGCGTCCTGCTGGCGGCCGGATCGCTGATGGTGCTGCTGATTTCGCCAGGCACGTCGGCGTGGTGGATTCTTGGCGCATTCTTCGTCAACGGCTGTGCACTGGGCTTTCTGCTGCCCAACCTGACGCTTTTCATGCAGATGCTCAGCGAACGGCGCGACGTGGGCGTCGCCTCGGCGCTGGTGCAGACGACGCGCGCCATCGGCAGCGCGCTGGGCACCGCCGTGGTCGGCATCCTGATTTCCCACAGCACGGTGCTCTCGGGCGTGCGCACCGGCCTGATCCTGTGTATTTTCCTCTCCCTCACGTGCGCGGTGCTGGCGCACCGGGTGAAGATGAGAAACCTGGTCACGAGCCGCAGCCACGGTTGATTCAGAGCTGAACATGCAACGCCGCGATCTGCAGGACCTGTTGATTCTAGCCGCCGTCTGGGGCGGCTCTTTTCTTTTCATGCGTGTCGCCGTGCCGGAGTTCGGGCCGGTGGCGCTCATCGAACTGCGCGTGGGACTGGCCGCGCTCTTTCTCCTGCCCGCCGCGATCTGGCGCAACAAGCTGCCCTTGATCGCGCGCCGCTGGAAAGCCATTCTCGTGGTCGGCACCTTGAATGCCGCGCTGCCCTTCCTGCTTTACGCGTACGCCGCCCAGTCGTTGGGCGCGGGCTTTTTGTCCGTCGCCAACGCCGTGACGCCAGTGTGGGGCGCCGTGATCGGCTGGCTGTGGCTGAAAGACCGGTTGCCGTGGACGCGCTCGCTGGGACTGCTGATCGGTCTGTCCGGCATCGTGGTGCTGGTCTGGGACAAGCTCGACTTCCAATCCGGCGGCACGGGCTTTGCCGTGCTCGCCGCCGTCTCCGCGCCCGTCTTCTACGGCGTTGCCGCAAACTGGACGAAGCGGTTCCTGACAGGAGTGGACCCCTTGACCAGCGCAACGGGCAGCATGGTGTCGGCGGCATTGGTCCTGCTGCCCGCGGCCGTGGCCACCTGGCCGCAACAGCCGGTGTCCTGGGAGGCCTGGGGCGCGACGGTCCTGCTTGCCGTCGTGTGCACCGGCGCCGCGTACATCGTGTTCTTCCGGCTGATCGCCAACGTGGGCCCGACCGGCGCGGTCAGTGTCACGTTCCTGGTTCCCATCTTCGGGGTGGTCTGGGGCGCGTGGTTCCTGGACGAAGCCATCACCGCGCCCATCCTCGCGGGCGCGGGCATCATTCTTGTCGGCACCGCGCTGGCGTTGGGACTGGTCGGAATGAAGCGTCCCCGCTGAACGCCCGGTCAGGCCGGCGCCATCCGCGGCGCTTGCGCCAGGGCAAGACCTCGCCGGTCGTTGTCGGACAATATCGGTTCGGCCTGCACCGGCCAGGCAATCGCAATCGCCGGGTCATTCCACATCACGCATTGCTGATGCGCCGGCAGGTACGGCGCGGTCGTCTTGTAGACCACATTGGCGTATTCGGACAGCACCAGGAATCCGTGCGCAAAGCCTTCGGGCACCCAGAGCTGGCGCAGGTTCTCCGACGACAGGATCTCGCTCGTCCATTGGCCGAACGTGGGCGATCCTTCCCGCATATCGACCGCGACATCGAAGATCTCGCCTTCCGTGACGCGCACCAGCTTGCCCTGCGGTTGCAGCGTCTGATAATGCAGGCCGCGCAGGACATGGCGCCGCGAGTGCGACTGGTTATCCTGCAGAAAGCGGACCGGCCGGCCGGCTACCGCGTCAAAGACCGATTGCACATAGGTCTCGACGAAATAGCCGCGGTCGTCCTGGTGCATCACGGGATCGATGCGCAGGACCTCGGGTATGGACAAGGGCGTCACGCGCATCAATGAGGCAGCCGGGTAAGCAGGTTCATCAGGTACTGGCCATAGCCGCTTTTGACCAGCGGACGGGCCAGCGTTTCCAGTTGCGCCGCGTCGATCCAGCGCTTACGGAATGCGATCTCTTCAGGGCATGCCACCTTCAAGCCTTGCCGGCGTTCAAGCGTCGCGATGAACTGCGATGCATCGAGCAGGCTATCGTGCGTGCCCGTATCCAGCCACGCATGCCCTCGTCCCATGATTTCGACGTTGAGCGCCCCGAGTTCCAGGTACGCCTGATTCACGTCGGTGATTTCCAGCTCGTTGCGCGCGGACGGACGGATCTGGCGCGCCAGGTCGATCACCCGATTGTCGTAGAAATACAGTCCAGTCACTGCGTAGTTCGATTTGGGCGACGCGGGCTTTTCCTCGATACGCAGCGCGTTGCCGTGCGCGTCGAACTCGACCACGCCGTAGCGTTGCGGATCCTGGACATGATAGGCAAAGATGGTGGCGCCCGCCTGACGCGCCATGGCGCCGGCAAGCAGCTGGTGAAAATCGTGCCCGTAGAAAAGGTTGTCGCCCAGCACCAGCGCGCAGGGCGCCTGCCCGATGAAGTCCGCCCCGATCAGAAACGCCTGCGCCAGGCCTTCGGGCGCCGGCTGCACCGCGTATTCCAGCGACAGGCCCCATTGCCCGCCGTCGCCCAGCAACTGCCGGAACCGCGGCAGGTCGTCGGGGGTGGAGATGATCAGGATCTCGCGTATGCCGGCCAGCATCAGCGTGGTGAGCGGGTAATAGATCATGGGTTTGTCGTAGACGGGCATGAGCTGCTTGCTGACCGCCAGCGTCGCGGGATGCAGCCGCGTGCCCGACCCGCCCGCCAGGATGATCCCCTTGCGCGCGCCCGTTGCCGTCATGGCGCATCTCCTTCGGCCGGGCGCGCGTGCCCTGCCCCATCACGCAGCCACTGCGGATGATCCAGATACCACCGGACGGTCTTTTCCAGGCCCGAGGCAAACGTTTCGGCGGGCTGCCAACCCAACGCCTGCCGCGCCTTGTGCGCATCGATGGCGTAGCGGCGATCGTGGCCGGGCCGGTCGGCGACCAGCGCGATCAGGCCGCGGTACGGCCTGCCATCGGGCCGCGGCCGCAAGACATCCAGCAAGGCGCACACCGCCTCGACGACCTGCAGCGTGGTGCGCTCGTTACCCGCGCCCAGGTTGTAGGTTTCGCCGGGCCGGCCGCGTTCCAGCACCTTGCGCAAGCCGTCGCAATGGTCGGCGACATACAGCCAGTCGCGCGCGTGCAGGCCATCTCCGTAAACGGGCAGTGGCTTGCCCGCCAGCGCGTGATGGATCATCAGGGGAATCAGCTTTTCGGGAAACTGCCGAGGGCCGAAATTGTTCGAACAGTGCGTCATGAGCACCGGCAGTCCGTAGGTCTGCGCCCACGCGCGCACCAGATGGTCCCCGCCCGCCTTGCTGGCGGCGTAGGGATTGTTGGGCTGGTAGGGGCTGGTTTCGGTAAAGCCCGGATCGGATGGCGCCAGCGAGCCGTAGACCTCGTCCGTCGACACATGCAGGAACCGGAATGCATCGCGCGCGGCGCCGTCCAGTTCACTCCAGAACGTGCGGGCGGCTTCCAGCAAACCGAACGTGCCGCCGACGTTGGTCCTGACGAAATTGCCAGCGCCCGCGATCGAACGGTCGACATGGGTTTCGGCGGCAAAATTGATGATGGCGCGCGGACGATGCTGGCGCAGCACCTCGGTCACCCGATGCGTGTCGGCGATGTCCGCCACGACCAGCACATGGCGCGCGTCGTGCGCCAGGCTACCCAGATTGGCGCGGTTGCCGGCGTAGGTCAGCTTGTCCAGATTGACGACCGTCTCATCGCCAAGCGCCAGCCAATCCAGCACGAAGTTGGATCCGATGAACCCGGCGCCTCCGGTGACGAGAATGCTCATTGCGTTGTGCCTGATCGGAGGGCAGGCCTCCAAAGCGGGTAGTTTACTGCCGCGACGGGGTGCGCCCGTGCTCAGTATTTGTCCGACGTTCCCGTGAACGCCACGCCGATCCGCAAGAGCGCGTAGGACGCCGCGTCGATCCAACGCCGCACGAATCCCCGGCGCTGATAGTCCAGCGGCCGGATGAAGCGCCCGCCCTCGCGGATGGCGGTTTCCAGGCGTTCTTGCAGGTCCCACGCGAACGGCTGGCTGTCGACCACGACGTTGGCCTCGCGCGCCAGCAGCAGGCTGAAGGGGTCCAGGTTGGACGAGCCCACGGTGGCCACGTTGTCGATCACCGCGACCTTGGCGTGCAGGTAACCCGGCATGTACTCGTAGATCTCGATGCCGTCGCGCAAAAGCTTGTCGTACAGCGAACGCGTGGCGTGGTACTGCATCCGGTACTCGACCTTGCCCTGCAAGAGCAGGCGCACCCGCACGCCGCGGGCCGCGGCCTTGGCCAGCGCGCGGCGAAAGCGCACGCCGGGAAAGAAATAGGCATTGGCGATCAGGATGTCGCGGCGCGCGCGCGAAATGCCGAACAGATAGGCGCGCTCGAACGTGCGCCGAAAGCGCAGGTTGTCGCGCAGCACCAGCGCGGCACGCAGCATGCCGCCTGGCGGCGCGGGAACGTCGCGCGGCTTGAGCAGCTGCAGGCGATGCCAGTCGCGCGGATGGCGCCGCAGACGCGCCCAGTTCAGGCGCACCCACAACAGTTCCTGCGCGTGGGCCGCCTGCGTGACCAGCGGGCCTTCGACCTGCACGGCGAAATCGAACCGCGGTCCCGTCAGGCCGTCGGTCGGATCCAGATCGTCGTAGTCGTCGATGACGTTGATGCCGCCGATGAACGCCATGCGGCCATCGATGATCGTGACCTTGCGATGCAGGCGCCGCAGGCGGCTGCGCGACGGCACGTACCGCGCAAACCAGCGCGGCTCAGGCCGGAAGATGCGGCACTGCGCGCCTGCATTGGTCAGCGCGACCCGCACGCGCTCGCCATGCAAGGCGCTGCCAAACCCATCCAGCACCACGCGCACCTTCACGCCACGGCGCGCGGCCGCCGCCAGGCACTCCAGCACCTTCGCGCCGGTGCGGTCGATCATGAAGATGTAGGTTTCCAGATGCACGCTCACGGTGGCGGCATCGATCGCCGCGCACAGCGCGGGAAAGAAGTCGGCGCCATTCTGGAGCAGACGGATATCGTTGCCCGGCACCCATTCCAGCCTGTCCTGCTCGTCCTTCACGGGAGTTCCAGCTCCGCGAGCAAGGGGGAGTGATCGGACAGCTTGGCCCATTCGCGGCCGCGCAGCACGCGGGCGCTGCGCACCGCGAAGCCGCGCTGGTAGATGCGGTCCAGGCGGAACCAGGGAAACACCGCCGGGAACGTTCGCGGCGGCGGAGCGAGCAACGAACTTCCCCCCATGCCAAGCTGGTTAGTCCGCTCCATGACCGAGACGCCGCTATTGGGCAATCCGCGCAAGGCGTTGGACAACCGCTTGACCGAGTCGCGCAGGCGCGGCAGATCGCCGCCATGGCTGCGCGGGGCATGCGAGAACACTTCGTACAACCCGAGCTGCTGCACGAACATCGGCGCCAGCCTGTCGTTCCAGTCGTTGAAATCGCCGGCGATCAGGATGGGCTCGCCATCGGGCACCATGCGCTTGATGCGCTCGGTCAGCGCCAGGATCTGGCGGCTGCGGCTGCCGGCGAACAGGCCCAGATGCACCACGAAGCAATGCACGGCACGATCCCCGACCTCGACGCGCGCGTGCAGAAGTCCACGCTGCTCGAGACGGTGATCGGAAATGTCGAGATTTTCGTGGTCGATGATGGGATAGCGCGAGAGCAGCGCGTTGCCATGATCGGTGGCATGGCGCACGGCGTTGCGGCCGTAGGCCACATCCAGCCGCAAGGCCGCGGCAAGGGATTCGTGCTGCGCGTCGAGCAGCGACTTATGCTCGTTGCGGCCCTGGACTTCCTGCAGGAAGACCAGATCTGGGCGCAGGCCATACAGGCCCAGGCGAAGTTCATTCAGGGAGTCGCGCCGGCCTAGTGCCGAACGGCCCTTGTGTATGTTGTAGCTGACGACTCGGATGAGCGACATGGAAGCAATGGCGCCTTTCAAATCTTGGGAACTGCCGGCCGGGTCCCGGAAGGTCCTCTGGCCAGCCGCCGCCGTGGTTGGCGGCGTTAGCCAGATTACTCCATTTCAGCCGGCCGTCCCATCTTTGCGACAGCGTGAGCTCGGCACCGGTGTCTGACACCCGCGCGAGAGGCCCTTCAATCCGAGAGCCCCGCACCTGGGTGTCAGACACCCGCTTCCGAAGCGCCAAGGACGCTTCGGAAGTGGTTACGCCTTTTCGACGTTGCGCAGGCGGATGTGCAGCTCGCGCAGTTGCTTCTCGTCGACTTCCGAAGGCGCTTGCGTCAGCAGATCCTGGGCGCGCTGCGTCTTCGGGAAGGCAATCACGTCGCGGATCGATTCGGCGCCGGTCATCATGGTGACGATGCGGTCCAGGCCGAAGGCGATGCCGCCGTGCGGAGGCGCGCCGTACTGCAGCGCGTCCAGCAGGTAGCCGAACTTCTCGCGGGCTTCCTCGGCGCCGATCTTCAGCGCGCGGAACACCTTGCTCTGCACTTCCTCGCGGTGGATACGGACCGAGCCGCCACCGATTTCCCAGCCGTTCAGCACCATGTCGTAGGCCTTGGCGAACGCCTTGCTGGGATCGGATTCCAGGAAGTCTTCGTGGCCGTCCTTGGGGCTGGTGAACGGGTGGTGGGCGGCGGTGTAGCGGCCGTCTTCCTCGTCGTATTCGAACATCGGGAAGTCGACCACCCACAGCGGCTTCCAGCCGGCCGTGAACAGACCCGTCTTCTTGCCGAATTCGCTGTGGCCGATCTTCACGCGCAGCGCGCCGATGGCGTCGTTGACGACCTTCTCGCGGTCCGCGCCAAAGAAGATGATGTCGCCGTCCTGGGCGCCGGTGCGCTTGACCAGTTCAGCCAGCGCGGCGTCGTGCAGGTTCTTGACGATGGGCGATTGCAGGCCATCACGACCCTTGGCCACGTCGTTGACCTTGATGTAGGCCAGGCCCTTGGCGCCGTAGATGCCGACGAACTGCGTGTAGGCGTCGATCTCGCTGCGCGACATCTCGGCGCCGCCCGGCACGCGCAGGGCGACCACACGGCTGCCGGGCGCCGTGGCGGCGGCGGCAAACACCTTGAAGTCCACGTCGCGCATCACGTCGGTGATGTCGGTGAACTCGAGTTGCACGCGCAGATCGGGCTTGTCCGAGCCGTAGCGGCGCATCGCTTCGGTCCAGGGCATGATCGGGAACGGCGACGGCAGGTCGACGCCCTGCACCACCTTGAACACGTGGCGGATCAGGTTCTCGAAGATCTCGCGGATTTCGATCTCGTTCAGGAACGAGGTTTCGCAATCGATCTGGGTGAATTCCGGCTGACGGTCGGCACGCAGGTCTTCGTCGCGGAAGCACTTGGTGATCTGGTAGTAACGGTCAAAGCCCGACACCATCAGCATCTGCTTGAACAGCTGCGGCGACTGCGGCAGCGCGAAGAAGTGGCCGGCGTTCACACGCGAGGGCACCAGGTAGTCGCGCGCGCCTTCGGGCGTGCTCTTGGCCAGCATCGGGGTTTCGATGTCGATGAAGCCCAGCTCGTCCAGGAACTTGCGGGTTTCGATGGACACGCGGTAGCGCAGCATCAGGTTGCGCTGCATCTGCGGGCGGCGCAGGTCCAGCACGCGGTGCGTGAGGCGGGTGGTTTCCGACAGGTTGTCGTCGTCCAGCTGGAACGGCGGGGTGACCGACGCGTTCAGGATCTCGACTTCCTTGCAGAGCACTTCGACTTCGCCGGAGGCCAGTTCGGCGTTGGCCGTGCCCGCCGGACGCTCGCGCACCAGGCCGGTGACGCGGATGCAGAATTCATTGCGCAGGCGCTCGGCGGTGGCGAAGGCGGCGTTGTCCGGATCGAACACGATCTGCGCCAGGCCCGCGCGGTCGCGCAGGTCGATGAAGATGACCCCGCCGTGGTCGCGGCGGCGGTTCACCCAGCCGTACAGGGTGACGGTCTGGCCGAGATGGTCACGGCAAACCTGGCCGGTGTAGCAGGTACGCATGCGGGATGACTCCGTTGTGTGCTTGGTGTTTAAGGGTTACGAATCGGCGCGGGGTGCGTCCTGCACGCCCGGCGCCGGAGAGAGCGCAGCCGGCCGGACCACGGGCGTTGCCGCCGGGGCCGGGGCGACTACGCCCATGGAAACGATGTACTTCAGGGCCGCGTCCACGCTCATCTGAAGGTCGATCACCTCGGCGCGAGGCACCATCAGGAAAAAGCCGGACGTGGGGTTGGGCGTCGTCGGCACGTACACGCTGATGTGGTCGCCAGGCAGGCTGTCGGCCACTTCACCGCTGGGCGTGCCGGTGACGAAAGCGATGGTCCAGGCCCCCGCGCGCGGATACTGCACCAGCACCGCGCGGCGAAACGCCTGTCCGTTGGGGGCAAGCACGGTATCGCTGACCTGCTTGACCGAGTTGTAGATGGAGCGCACGAGCGGGATGCGGCCCAGCAGGCTTTCCCACTGGTCGACCATCGTGCGGCCGATCAGGTTGGCGGCGAACACGCCCGTCAGAAGCACCACCGCGATCACCAGGACGAAGCGGAAACCGGGAATGTCCAGGCCGAACAGCGATTCGGAGGACAGAAAGCCAGGCACGAACCCTTCCAGGGTGGCGACCAGCAGCCCCAGTACCCACACCGTGATGACCAGGGGAACCCAGATCAACAGCCCGGTGATGAAGTACTTCTTGATGACGCGCATTCGCATCGCGAGCGCTCTAGGAGGCGGCGCTGCCGGCAGCAGGCGCCGCCGGGGCGGGCGTGGCTGCCGGCGCCGCGGCAGGCGCGGCGGCGGATGCGGCGCTTTCAGCCGGGGCTGACGCGCCCGCGGGCGCTGCGCCCTGGCTGCCGCCGCTGCCGTTGCCACGGAAGTCCGTGACATACCAGCCGGAGCCCTTGAGCTGGAATCCAGCCGCGGTCACCTGCTTGGAGAACGTGCTTTGACCGCATTCGGGGCATTCCGAAAGCGGCGCGTCAGAGATCTTCTGCAAGACGTCTTTGGCATGGCCGCAGGCGCTGCACTTGTAGGCATAGATGGGCATCGAGGACTCCCAGGCGAAAAGCCGGGCATATCAAAATCGGCCTGCCGCCGCGCGCGGGCGCGGGGCGCGGCCGCTGGGCCAGGCTAGAAAAATACGGGAAAGTCTTGAATTTTAGCGGTTTTTCATAAAGCGTCGGAGTCCGGCCCGGCCTGCAGGCCCCGGGCCCCGCCCGGGGGGCAGACCGCCCGGGCAGGCGGGCGGCTCCCTACACCGGCAGCAGGAACATCACGGCCGCCACCAGGGTCGGTCCCAGGGCGCACAGGAACAGGCGCCCGGACGAGATGCTGCCGTCCGGGAAATGGTTCTTCAGGATCGCGAAGCCGGCCGGGTTCGGCGCATTGGCGATCACCGTCAGCCCGCCGCCCGTGACGGCGCCGGCAACCAGCATGTAACGCCAGGCCTCGCTGGTGCCCTCCACGAGCGAACCCAGGTAGGTGAGCGCCGCGTTGTCGGTAATGGCCGTGAGCGCGGTCGCGCCCCAGAACAGGACGAAGGGCTCCAGCCCTCCCAAGAGGTCCTGCAGCCACCATTTCTGCAGTCCGCCCAGCACCACGAGTCCGGCCAGGAAGAAGCCCACCATCAGGCCCTCCTTGATCATCAGGCGGTCCTGGTGGCGCTTGTAGGCCTCGGAGAACCCGATGAACATCATCAACAGGCCCAGGAAAATGGCCGGATGATGCGCAGTCAGCACGATGGCGATGAGGAACACCAGGTGCACCGCGATCACGATGGCCGGCACCGGCGCGCGCTTGCCCGCGCCATCCGGCGCATCGACGCCGCCACGCGTGCCCACCGCGCCTTCCAGCAGCGCCTTGCGGCAGATGAACGTCAGCAGCCCCGCATTGAGGCAGACCGCCAGCGCCGCGCGCCAGCCGAAGTGCTGGAGCATGAACGCCGAATCCCAGCCGAACGTGCCCGCCACCATCAGGACGGGCGGCGCCGCGTAGGACGTCAGCACGCCGCCGATGGACACGTTCACGAACAGCACGCCAAGCGTCAGGTACTTGAAACCGGCCCGGCCGCTGCTGCGGAAGTAGGCGTCGCGCAGCAGGATCGCGGCCAGCGTCATCGCGGCCGGTTCGGTGATGAACGAGCCGCCCAGCGGCACCATGGCCATCACGACGAAGAAGGTGGACAGCTCGCGCGGCATGGGCAGGGCTCGCGCAACGATGCGCACCAGCAGCCCCACCAGTTCAAGAATCGGCCGGCTGGCCGCCACGACCATGATGACGAAGACGAACAGCGGCTCCGTGAAGTTGCGCGTGTCCATGTAGTCGATGGCGGTCGCCGGCCCGGCCAGCGCGGCCATGGTCACGATCAGCGCGAACGCCCAGACGCCGAAGACGGCCTCGACCTCGGAGAACAGATGCCAGAAGCCCGCGTGCGGCCCCCCTCGATGCGCGAGCCGCGCGAAGAAGGGAACCGAGAAAGTATGGAGGACCGCCACGGCGAACAGGATGGTGGCGATGACCTCTAGCGTCTGAGGCATTTGCGGCATTTCCTAGGGTGCCGGGCGGCTACGGGCGCCGCCGGGCTTGTCGGACAAGCGTCGCAATATAGCCCAGCGCCCGGCCGGTGTAACGCAGGGTCAACACTGATCCCTGCCGCCTTTTCTACGCGATCGGGGCCGGCGGCTCGGCGCCCGCCTGCGCCGCCTTCATCTCCATCAGCAGGCTGTGCAGCATTTCCGTCGAAAGCCCGTGCAGCACCAGCCGGTAGCCCGCGCGCAGCGTGGACATCGGCACCAGCGGATGGTTGTTGTTGACCAGGATGAGGTGCTGCGGGGCCCCCAGCAGCTTGGCCGCATAGATGCCCACGGTCTCGTCAAGCTGAAGCGAATTGGCCGCGCGCCAGAAATCGTTGTCGGTCAGCAAAAGCTGGTAAAGCGGCGTGAACAGCTCGATGGCGCTTTGCAGGTCCAGGAAGTTCAGCTTGCCCTGCGGCATGTCCTCCAGCCGGATCGGCGGATCGCGCAGCATCGAATAGTCCACCGTCTGCGGGGCATGCATCTCCACGCCCGCGTCGCGCAGCGCCTGGTTCAGCCGGATGACGAAGTTAAAGAGGTTCAGGTCGTGCTTGACGAACAGGTCGTCCTTCAGATCGTCGATCGTCATCGGCTCAAGCGGCGTCGTGCTGATGGGCACCGGCGAGTTCGCGGCGATGAACGACAGCGCCTGCGCCCCCAGATGGAAGTGCCGCAAAATCAGCCAGTTCGCCTCGGGCGACACGAAGCGCTTCAAGCCCCAGGCCAGGATGCGGTGCAGCAGCCGCGAATGCGACCAGCGGCGCGGCAGGAACGTCTTGACGATCTGGATCAGGATGATGAAGGCGCGCGCGATCGGCCGCAGGAACGGCAGCAGGTATTGCCGCGACGCGCAGCTGGAATCCGTCAGCCACGCTTTCTTGACCTTGTCCGGCAGCGGCGTGCTGCGATCCAGGTAAAGGGCCAGCCAGGGGCTGGGGTCTGCCGGATCGTGTTCCCGGGCAAGGAATTCGGGTTCCTTCTTCATGCCGCATCCGCCTCCATCACATGATGAAACTGCATCAGGTAAAGCGCCGCCGTACGGCGCGCGGTGTCGACAATGCGCTGTTCGGCGCGCCCATCCTCGTCGCAATCGAGCGCCAGTTCCACCGCCGACAGCCACCGCGCCAGATGGTGCTCATCGTTGTGGCCGTGGTATTCCAGGAAGCGGAAGGCGTCGGGCGGCAGTTTCAGGCTGGCCTTGAGCAGCGGCAAGAGCGCAGGCACGATGCGTTGCCCCGTGCCTTCGATGATGTAGATCGCGCCCAAGAGTCCGATGGGGTCGCGCGTGGCGGCCAGGCTGTGCAGATAGGCGTTCAGCGCTTCGCCGCCCGGATTGCGGCGCAAGGCGTCGATGCTGTCCACCGCGCCGCCGGCGTTGCGATAGTCCTGGAACAGGATCTGGAAGTCGTTCTGCTCCTCGCCCGCGTGCATGTCGATCAGCGCGGCCAGCGGCGCGTATTGCTCGGACAGCGACGCGGCGCCCTCGCGCATCCACTTACTGCCTTCGCGCACCTGCGGAATCCAGTTCTCCATCCACGCCAGGTAGTCCGCGGTCTGGAACTGCCGGTTGCGCAGACGCCGGATCACCGGCGTGCGCCATACGCGAGAGCGGTAGTCGTGCCAGATCGCCGCCAGCTCGGTCAAGAGTTGTCCCAGGCCCTGCGGCGCCATGTCGGGATCATGCGGCGGCGCGATCGCGTCGGCATCGGCGGACCCGGCATCCTCGCGCGCGGCCGCGGCGGGCGCACCGGCAGCCACTGCGGGCGTTGCGTGCACCGCTTCGGCTTCCAGCAGCATGTAGGCCGCCATGAAGCGTCCGGATTCGGGGATGTAGCAGAAGATCTGCTCGCCGGGCTTGACCTCGCGCGTCTCCAGGAACTCGGCCAGCATGATCATGATGGATGCCGCGCCGGTGTTGCCGCGCCACGCCAGGTTGCTGAACCAGCGCTCGCGCGGGATAACCAGCCCGGCCTTCTCCATCAGGTCTTCCACAACGGGAATGAATTTCTCGGACGAGTAATGGCACAGGAAATGATCGACCTGGTCCGGATCCACCCATCCGTCGCGCACCAGCTTGGCGTACTCGTGGATGCCGATGTCGAACAGATGCGGCAAAAGGCGGATGTCCTGGCGCAGCGACAGCGCACCGTCAGTCTCGGCCTCATTCCACGAAGGGTAGTCCAGATGCCCCTTGCTCCGGTCGGCGGACAGCCCGAGCTGCATGCACACCGGATAGTCGCCCGAGAACGAGCGCTGATGCACCCACTTCAGGCGCAGCCGCACGCCCTGCGAGGCGCCGGGCAGCGGCCGTCCGCTGTTGCCCAGCAACACCGCGCCGGCCCCGTCCGACAGCATCCAGCGCAGGAAGTGCGCGTCGAAGTCCGCGTCGTAGCCGCGCGCGGCAAAGCGCGAGCGCTTGAACAGGCGCGACGGCAATTCGCTGGCGACCGCCAGCGCGCTGGCATGCGCGCCCAGTTCCACGCCTTGCGCGGCCGCCTGGATCGCCGACACACCCGCGGCGCAGATGCCATGCACCGACAGCGTTTCCATGGGCGGCGCGGCCAGCTCGCCCTGGATCATGTTGGAAAACCCCGGCATCAGCGCATCGCCCCCGGACGAACCGCTGGCCAGCATCGATATGGCCGACAGGTCGGTGTCGTGGCGCCGCAGGCAATCGCGGATGGCGTTGGCCGCCAGCTGCGCATTGGAAAACACGGTCGCGCCCTCGGGGTCGATGGCGTAGTAGCGCTGCTTGATGCCGTTCTCGGCCAGGATGCGGGTCTTGATCCGGCTGGACATGCGGTTCAGCGGGGCGATGTAGTCATCCATGGCCTCGTTGGACACGGGCTCGCCCGGCATGAAATAACCGGCGCTCTCCAGGTAGACACGATGAAACGCAATGGGCATGACGGATCTCTGGTTAGAAAAGGGGGAGTGCGGCGCTAGCGGACGTGCTCGGGCGCCATGCAGGAACGGCTGCGAAACCTGGGGACGAAGGCGCCCAGCACGAACACGCGGAACATGTAGGGCGCGAGGCCGCGCTCATTCAATTCGGCGCGCACGCGGCCGCGGTAGTGGTCGCGATGCAGGCGGGTCAGTTCGGACCAGTGCGCGCGCGGGTGCTCGTGGTGCGCAGTGTGCAGGCCGATGTTAAAGAGCAGCGGATTGACCAGCCCCTCGAAATTGCGCGCATAGTTCAGGCCCGCCACCTGCCGCGGCCCGCCGTCCGCGTGCGCGTGCTGCAGATAGTTGGTGGCCAGCAGCCAATGCAGGCCGTGAAGCTGCGGCACGATCACGAACACCAGCGCCTTGGCAGGATTCACGGCGATGAGACCGGCCCACAGGCCCAGCCACGCGCCGTACTGCGCCATGCAATAGCGCCAGGCGCCTGGCCAGTGCCGGCGCAACCGGCCCAGCCACGCAAAGAACAACGGATACAGCACCCAGGCCGCCTGCACCGGATGGATGAGGTAGCCCCACAGATGGTTGGTATCGCCGCCAAACCGATAGGTGCGCGCCACATCGCGCGCGCCGTGCTTGAAGCGGTGGTGATTGGCGACGTGGGCCGGGTAGAACACGAACGTCGGATGGCCCTGCAGCAATGTGATCCAGAAATCGGTGACGCGGTTGGCGCGGCGGCCGCGCCACATCCTCAAGTGCGTGTGATTGTGATGGATGACGCCGATGCCCAGCGTCAGGAACAGCATCAGCGCGTAGGCCGGCCACCAGAACCCGTGGAACCACTGCCAGCCGGCAAGCAGGGGCAGCGCGGCCAGGTAGGCCAGGCTCTGCCAATCGCGCCGATTGCGCAGCGCGGGGAGCGTGCGCCGCGGGCCCAAGCTTGGCGCCACTATGCGGAGCCTCGCAGGCCCGCGCCGGACTCGCGCTGGCGGTGCGCCTGCAACTGGCGTTCGGCGGCGTCCGCCCCCAGCCGCGTGCGGAACAGGCGATCCATGAAGGTGAACTGGAAGCCGTAGTTGCCGTTGTAGCAGGCATGGTGCAGATGGTGCCGGCGGCTGGCGGCAAACCAGTGCGCGTACGACACCTTGGGAAAGAAATCGTAGTTGGCGTGACCGATGCAATTGAAGAACAGGCTGAACAGCGGCACCGACAGCAGCGACCAGAAGCTGAAATCATGCACCACCATCGGCAAGAGGATCACGTTGCCCAGCATCAGCGCCTCGATGGGATGGAAGCTGTAGGTCGAGAACGGCGTGGTCACGACCGAACGGTGGTGCGGCAGGTGAAAGCGGCGCAGCAGCCGCGTATGCAGCAGCCGGTGGTTGATCCAGAAATGCACGTCGTTCCAGGCCACGAGCGCCAGGATTTCCAGCACGATCTGCTGCCAGCTCGCGTCCGGGTCAAGGCGCGCCCAACCCAGTTGCAAGAGGCCCCACGGGAAGATCATGCCGGTGCCGAACAGCAGGATCGACAGACCCGACTGCGCCAGCTCGCGCCGCAGCTGTCCCGGCGCCAGGGGCCGCGGATCGAGCGGCCGGCCCAGGCCAAGGGCCGGCAGGATGTGCCGCGTCAGCAGCCAAGTGGCCGCGCCAAAGACCAGGTAGATGCCGCCGAAAAAGAGCAGCCCCGCCAGCATGACCTGCCAGGCGGACAAGGCTTCAAAAGCTTGGCCCATGAAGGTTTTGTTTCACCCCGAAGAATGGCCGCATCATAAGCAATCCGTCAGCTTCCCGGTAGGGCAAGTATTACCAATTGAATCCGGACGCCACAAAGCGCTCATGCCGCGCGCAGCGCCGGTCCACCCGCCGGAAACCGACGATCCAGCGCATCCACCGCGGCATCCAGCTGCGCCGCGAGCGCCGCGCTGGCCGGCAACATGGGCAGACGCAATTCGTTCGACAGCAGCCCCTGGCGGGCAAGTTGCGCCTTCAGCGGCCCCGGATTCGGCTCGCCGAACGTCAGCCGGATCACCGGCGCCAACGCATGAAACAGGGTCCTGGCTTCGTCAAGCCGCTGCGCCCGCACCGCGCGGTGCATGGCCACGAAAAGATCGGGACGCACGTGCGCGGCGGCAGCGATCATGCCTGTGGCCCCCAGGCACATTGCGGACAGCGACTGCAGGTCTTCGCCCGCCAGCACGTTCATCTGACCATCGGCAATCAGCGCCACCGTCTTTTCCAGGGATCCGCCGCAGTCCTTGATGGCGGCGATATTCGGGTGCGCCGCCAGCGTCAGCAGCGTGGACGTGTCCAGCGTGGTGCCGGTCCGGTACGGAATGTCGTAGAGCACCAGCGGAAACCGCGAGGCATCGGCCAGGCAGCGGAAGTAGGCGGCGGCGCCTTCCTGGCCCGCGCGCACGTAATACGGCGCGGGCGCCAGGATGCCGGCCAGCGGCCGCGTGCCGAAGGCCGACAGCCGCTGCAGCACATGGCCCTGGTGATTGCCGGCCAGTCCCATCACGATGGGCAGCGGGCCGGCTTCGGCCAGCACCGCGTCCAGCACGGCGAGCTGCTCGGCATCGTCCAGGGCCGCCGCCTCGCCGGTGCTGCCACACACGACCAGGCCGTCCACGCCCGCCGCCAGATAGTGACGCACGAGGCGGCGCAGGGCTCCGCCGTCGACATGGCCGCCCGAAAACGGCGTGACCAGGGGCACCCAGACACCCTGGAACAGAGATTGATTCGATTGCATGAGAACACTCCTTCGTATGGACCGTTGGGGGACCGTACAGAAGTGCTCGGGATATCAGTGGGGGTGCGCGCGGGTGCGCCAAAGCGCTGCCGGCAGGCCGCTGTTCCGTCGCCCATCTGACGGAACAGCATGCTCCGGTCAGATGAGCGGCTGTTTTTTGGATTTCAGGCCGGCGGCAGCCAGCACCACGCCAAGGGCGCGGAGGTGGCTAGCAGTCTGGTGGGCCTGATGAATCATGAATGAGCGGGGACGCGATAGGCGGCGGATGCAGCAATCTACCGGGCGGGCGCGGCGGTGTCAACGACAGGCATTTCCGGCCGAATCCGGTGGCCGCGGGAGGGCAATCAGCCGAGCGTCGCGAGGAACACCTGGCACAGCGCTTCCATGCCCTTGCGGTCGTCTTCGTCGAAGCGGTCCGGCACGGGGCTGTCCACGTCCCACACGCCAATCAGTTCGCCCCGGTGCACCAGCGGCACCACGATTTCCGAACGCGAAGCCGCGTCGCAGGCGATGTGGCCGGGGAAGGCATGCACGTCCGGCACGAGCTGCGTCTGGCGCTGGCTGGCCGCCGCGCCGCAGACGCCGCGATCAAGCGGAATGCGCACGCAGGCGGGCTTGCCCTGGAAGGGGCCCAGCACCAGTTCCGTGCCGTCGAAGAAATAAAACCCCACCCAGTTCAGTTCGGGCAGGGCCTGGAACGCCAGCGCGCTCAGGTTCGCGGCGTTGGCGATGCGGTCGGGCTCGCCTTGCAGCAGCGCACGCGCCTGGACGGCCAGTTCGGCATACAGGGCGGCTTTGGACTCGGCGACGATGGGAGCGGCTTCGAACATGGAATGTAACTGTACAGGCGGTTATCGATGCAGGTGATTTTAGGGGTTCCCCCCGATAAAGGGGCCGGGCTGTTACCGTATGGGACAATACTTTGTTGTCAACCGTATCACCCGACCCACCCTTCTTGATCAAGAAGCACTCCATGGACAAGCCTATCGAACCTGCGTTTTCCTTTTCGGAACGCGCCCTGCAACTCACCAGCTCCGCCATCCGCGAGATTCTCAAGGTCACCGAGCGCCCCGAAGTCATTTCGTTCGCAGGCGGTCTGCCCGCGCCCGGCGGCTTTCCGGTAGAAGTGGTGCGTGCGGCATTCGACAAGGTCCTGTCCACCAACGGCCGCGCGGCCCTGCAATACGGCCCCACCGAAGGTTATGCGCCCCTGCGCAAGTGGGTCGCCGATGAACTGACCGCGTCCGGCGCCGACGTCGCCCCCGACCAGGTCCTCATCGTCTCCGGCTCGCAGCAGGCGCTGGATCTGCTGGGCAAGGTGCTCATCGACAAGGACAGCAAGGTGCTGGTCGAAGACCCGAGCTATCTGGGCGCGCTGCAATCGTTCAGCCTGTACCAGCCGAACTTCGTGCCGGTGCCCACCGACGAAGGCGGCCTGATCCCCGAAGCGATCACGCCCGAACTGGCCGAAGGCGCCCGCTTCCTGTACGCCCTGCCCAACTTCCAGAACCCGACGGGCCGCACGCTCAACCTGGAACGCCGCATCGCGCTGGTCAAGCGCGCCGCCGAACTGGGCCTGACCATCGTCGAGGACGATCCCTACGGCGAACTGCGTTACGCCGGCGAGCCGCAGCCCGGCCTGATCGCGCTTGCCAAGGAATACGGCGCGAACGTCGTCCGCCTGGGCACGTTCTCCAAGGTGCTGGCGCCGGGCCTGCGCCTGGGCTACATCGTTGGCGGCCGCGCCCTGATCAACAAGCTGGTGCAGGCCAAGCAGGCCACGGACCTGCACACGCCCACGCTGACCCAGATGGCCGTGTACGAAATCGTCAAGGACGGCTTCCTGGCCGAACATCTGCCGAACGTGCGCGAGATCTACCGCGCGCAGGGCAGCTGCATGCTGGACGCCATCCAGAAGGAATTCCCGTCCACCGTCACCTGGACCAAGCCGGAAGGCGGCATGTTCATCTGGCTGACGCTGCCCGAGCACATCGACAGCACCAAGCTGCTCGAAAAAGCCATCGCGCAGAACGTGGCCTTCGTGCCCGGCGCGCCGTTCTACAGCGGCGAAGGCAAGCGCAACACGCTGCGCCTCAGTTTCGCGACCGTGCCGGAAGACAAGATCCGCACCGGCATCGCCATCCTGGGCAAGCTGCTGAAGGCGGAATGACAACGTCCGCGGCCGTCCCCGAAGGGGCGGCGCGGATGCGTTGATCACCGATCGGCCGGGCGCAGCGCCCGGCCGTTGTTTTATGCTGTCGGCTTTCCCGACCTCTTTTGACCGAGACAGTGAGCGCTTCGCAACCTTCCCCCGCCGACCTCAGTGACATCGTCTTCACCGACTGGGTCGAACGCTGGCTTCCGAAGTCATGGCGTCCCTATGCCCGCCTGTGCCGCCTGGACCGCCCCATCGGCACCTGGCTGACCCTGCTGCCGGCGATCGCCGCGCTGGTCCAGGCCGCGGGCGGCCTGCCCGACTTCAAACGCCTCATCGTGTTCTCGCTGGGCGCGTTGCTCATGCGCGGCATCGGCTGCACCGTCAACGACATGTGCGACCGCAACTTCGACAAGCACGTCGAACGCACGCGCTTCCGTCCGCTGACCAGCGGCCAGCTGACGATGAAGAACGCCATCTGGTTCCTGCTCGGCCAGCTGCTGGTCTGCGGCTCGCTGCTCTTTTTCCTGAACGACATGAGCCGCTGGCTGGCCGTGGCGGTCCTGCCCTTCGTCTTCATCTATCCGCTGTGCAAGCGCGTCACGTACTGGCCGCAGGTCGTGCTGGGCATCTGCTTTAACTGGGGCATGCTCATGGCCTGGTCGGACACGCAGAACCATGTGCCGCTTGCCGCCATCGCCATGTGGATGGGCGCCGTGCTGTGGCAGGTAGGCTACGACAGCATCTACGCCTACGTGGACGTGCGCGACGATCGCAGCCTGGGCCTGCACTCGACCGCCATGCGCTTTGGCGACCAGGGCAAGCTCTGGATCGGCGGTTTCTACGTGGGCACGGTGCTGTTGTGGGCCTGGGGCGGGCATGCGATGGGCCTGTCGTGGGCCTATCAGGTGGGCATGATCGCCGTGGCGGCGCACCTCGCGTGGCAATTGAAAGTCTTCGACATTCAGCGCCCCGATCGTAACTTCATGCTCTTTCGCGCCAACCTGTGGCTGGGCGCGCTGCTTGTCGTGGCCGCGCTGGCGGGTGCGCTGATCCGCTGATCCCCAGCAAACGCCACGGCGCCCGGCCGTGGCGTTTGCCGCTTCGGCCCGCCTGTTTGCGGGATTGCCGCGCGCGGGCGATGATGGCCTTTCCGCCCACGTCACGGAGTCACCGCATGCCCGCATCGTTCAAATCCCTGACTGTCGCCGCCGCCGCGTGCGCCCTCTTTGCCGCATTGCCGGCGCAGGCCGCCACCGACTGCGCACCGCTGCGCGGTTGCGCGGCCAAGTTCTGCCACATCGAAAACGACATCGCCGCCGCGCAGGCGCAGAACAACACACGCCGCGAGGCGGGTCTGCGCAAGGCGCTGTCCGAGGCCAAGGCAAGCTGCACCGACAGCCGCCTGCAATCGCAGCGCGAGGCCGACGTGCGCGAGAAGCAATCCAAGGTCACTGAGCGCGAGCAGGAGCTGAAAGAGGCCAAGGCCAAGGGCAAACAGGACAAGATCGACAAGGCCCAGCGCAAACTCGAAGAAGCGCAGGCCGAATACAACGACGCACTGGCCGATCTGAACCGCTGATCCGCCGCAGTCTGCTGGCCAGGGCGGCTCGCCGCGCTGGCCACCTCCTTCCGGCCGACTTCCGGCCATCTCCTTCTGGCCGACTTCTGGCCCCCCTCCCCCTGTCTTCGCTGCACCCGCCAGCCCCCGGCGCGCTGCCGGAAATCTGACACGTCATCCCATGGAAATATCGCCACCCATGGCGCCAACATGGACAATCCATGTCGATTAGCCATGATTATGGAAAGATGTTTTCAAGGAATAAGGGTTTATCCCAGGGTTGTTTAGGCACAGAATGCCTCTCATCGGGACACAGCAAGCGAGCCCAGGCAATCAGGTCTGAGGCTCGAATCCCAAGCTCACAAGACTCGGAGGTCTGCCATGAAAACCCTTGCTACCGCATTGATGTTGTCCATGTCCGTTCTGGCCGCCGGCGCCCAAGCCGCCGAAGCCGACCAAGCCACCACCCGCGCTCAGGTTCAAGCCGAGCTGCAACAAGCCAAGGTTTCGGGCCAATACACCTTTGGCGAAGAAGGCTACCCCGCCCCCATCGCCCAGCGCAGCAGCCTGACCTCGCAGCAAGTGCAAGCTGAACTGGCCCAGGCCAAGAACGCCGGCCAGGTCACCTTCGGCAACATGGACTACCCGCCCGTCGCGGCTTCGGCTTCCGCCTCGACGCTGACCCGCGCCCAAGTTGAATCGCAACTGGCGCAAGCCAAGACCGAAGGCCTGGTGACCTTCGGCAACATGGACTATCCCCCCCACCTGGGCAGCTGATCCACGGGCCGCGCCGGCCGTGAATCACAACCAGGCAGCCCTCTGGCCACAAGCCAGAGGGCTTTTTGTTTGACGTTTCGACAGATAAATAAGTCATAACGACGTTACTTAAAACCGATTCGACATTTTTGCTGCTACAAATCGACAGCACTCCCGCATAGGATTGAGGCCACTTCCCTTCCCTCTCATTGCAGGAGCAGCATCATGTCCACGCACACCAAACCCATCGTTCTGCTGGGCGCCGGAAAAATCGGTTTCGCGATCGCGCTGATGCTGGAACGCAGCGGCGATTATTCGGTTCTGGTCGCGGACCAGGACGCTGGCCGCCTTGCCGTGCTGGCTGAACTGGGCTGCGAAACGCGACAGGTAAGCGACGACGCCGGCGTGGCCCGCTGCATTGAAGGCGCTTACGCCGTGGTCAATGCGCTGCCCTTTCATCGCGCAGTCGCGGTGGCGGGCCTATGTGCCAAGGCCGGCGTGCATTACTTCGACCTCACCGAAGACGTCGCCAGCACGCATGCGATCCAGGCGCTGGCCAGCGAAGCGCGCAGCGTGCTCATGCCGCAATGCGGCCTGGCGCCCGGCTTCATCGGCATCGTCGGCAATGCGCTGGCGCGCCGCTTCGACACCCTGCTGGACCTGCGGATGCGGGTCGGCGCACTGCCGCGCTATCCCTCCAACAGCCTGCGCTACAACCTGACGTGGAGCACCGAAGGGCTCATCAACGAATACTGCAATCCGTGCGAGGCCATCGTCGACGGACAATTGACCAGCGTGTCCGCATTGGAAGGCTACGAAACCTTTGCGCTGGACGGCGTCGAATACGAGGCCTTCAACACCTCGGGCGGCCTGGGCACCCTGCCCGCCACGCTGCTGGGCCGCGCCCGCAACGTCGACTACAAGTCGGTGCGCTATCCCGGTCATTGCAGCATCATGAAGCTGCTGCTCAATGACCTGCGCCTGCGCGATCGCCGCGATCTGCTCAAGGACATCTTCGAGTCGGCCATCCCCACCACCGAGCAGGACGTGATCGTCATCCAGGCATCGGCCTCCGGCTATCGGCATGGCCGCCTGGAAGAAGAGTCGTATCCGATCCGCGTGTTCGGCGCCGAGGTGGACGGCCATCGGCTCAGCGCGATCCAGCTGTCCACCGCTGCCGGCATCTGCGCCGCGCTCGATCTGGTGGCGCACGGGGTGCTGGCGCAGCAGGGCTTTGTGGGACAAGAGGCCATTGGTCTGGACGCGCTGCTCACCAACCGCTTCGGCCGCATCTATGCGGGCAAGCCCCTGGCGCTGGCCGGCTGCGCGGTAGCCGACCGCTAGCGGTTCCGGGGCCGCACGCGCGCCCCCCGCTTTCGTGCGTGCGGCGTTACGTCCAGCCTTCCAGGCGCAGCGTCGCACGCACCAGGCGCTGTTCTTCCTGCTCGATGTCCGCCAGGCTCTGGCGCACGCTATCCACATGGTCCGCCGCCGCCTTGCGGGCCTGCTCGGGCTGGCGCCCGATCACGGCATTGAAAAGCCGCGTGTGCTGCCGGTCGATCTGCCGCTTTTCCGGTTCGCGGTGATACAGGTTGTTCACGCAGGCGAACACCGACCCCAGCAGCAGATCCGTCAGCGATTGCAGCGTATGCACCAGCACGGGATTGTGCGAGGCCTCGCAGATCGCCAGATGAAAGGCGTGATCCAGATGCGCGTGCGTGGCAGTGTCGGTCGCGGCGCCCTGCGCGGACACCATCTCGTCATATCGGCGCCGGATCATGATGAAATCCGCCTCGGTTCCGCGAATGGCCGCCAGCCGCGCCGATTCGGCCTCCAGCAACGACCGCACTTCCAGCAGGTCATACAGCGTGCGCGGCTGCGAATTGAACAGATGCATCAGCGGGCCGGCGTCCACCTTCGAGATTTGCGCCACGAACGAGCCCTTGCCTTGCGCGGTGTGGATGATCTCGCGCGCGCGCAGTAGCTTCAGGCCCTCGCGCAGCGCCGTGCGCGACACGCCCAGCTTTTCGGTCAGGCGCCGCTCGGACGGCAGGGCCTGTCCCGCCTTGAGCACGCCATCCAGGATCAGGCGCTCTATCCGTTCGGCGACTTCATCGGCCACCTGACGGGGCTTTTCTTCGATTTCCGCGTGCATGCAATCTCCGCACCAGTGGTATGACCATGCGCGGTCGACGCTTGCGCGGCTCGGCCTTGCCTCGGTAAGTGGCTGATATCAAACCACAAAAATCGGTGCTTCGCCTGACGCTTACGTCACAAACTGGTATGACCAGCTGGTTTTCGTATGGACATCGGGGCGGGCGCGGACGATGATGTCAGCACCCCTCACCCGGCGCGGCGCGCCGGTCTGCCTTACTTATCGCCAGAGATCCGCATGACTCAACGCATCCAGCACCACGGCCTGCAAGTGGCGGCCAATCTCAGTCAATTCATTGAACAGGAAGCGCTGCCCGGCTCCGGCCTGGATGCCGACGGCTTCTGGCAAGGCTTTGCAGCCCTGGTGCACGATCTGGCGCCGAAGAACCGGGCCTTGCTCGCCGAGCGCGACCGCCTGCAGGCCGAGCTCGACGCCTGGCACCGCGCCCATCCTGGTCCCATCACGGATCCGGCCGCCTACCGCAAGTTCCTTGAAGGCATCGGTTATCTGCTGCCGCAACCGGCCACCGTGCGCGCCACCACCGACAACGTGGATACCGAAATCTCGCAGCAGGCCGGCCCGCAGCTCGTCGTGCCGATGTCCAATCCTCGTTATGCGCTGAACGCCGCCAACGCGCGTTGGGGCAGCCTGTACGACGCCCTGTACGGCACCGACGCCATCCCCGCCACGCCCGGCGACACGGGCCGCGGCTACAACCCGGAACGCGGCGCGGCCGTCATCGCGCGCGCACGCAGCTTCCTGGACACGGCCGCGCCGCTGGCGCAGGGCTCGCACGCCGATGCCAAGGGCTACACGGTCGAGGGCGGAGAGCTCCGCGTGGCGCTTGCCACCGGCGCAACCGGCCTCAAGTCCGGCGCGCAATTCGTCGGCTACCAGGGCGATGCGTCCGCCCCCACGGCCATCCTGCTCAAGAACAACGGCCTGCATTTCGAGATCCAGATCGACCGCGCCAGCACGATCGGCGGCACCGATGCGGCGGGCGTCAAGGACGTGGTGGTCGAAGCGGCGCTGACCACCATCATGGACTGCGAAGATTCGGTCGCGGCGGTCGACGCCGACGACAAGGTCCAGATCTATCGCAACTGGCTCGGCCTGATGAAGGGCGACCTGACCGAGGACGTCACCAAGGGCGGCAAGACCTTCACCCGCAAGCTCAACGCGGACCGCAACTACACGCGGCCGGACGGTTCGGCGCTGACGCTGCATGGCCGCTCGCTCATGTTCGTGCGCAACGTGGGCCATCTGATGACCAACCCGGCCGTGCTGGACCGCGACGGCCAGGAGATCCCCGAAGGCATTCTGGACGCCGTCGTCACCAGCCTGGCCGCGCTTCAGGACCGCCAGAAGAAGCTCAATTCGCGCACGGGCTCGGTCTACATCGTCAAACCCAAGATGCACGGCCCCGCCGAAGCCGCGTTCGCCAGCGAGCTCTTCGACCGCGTCGAAGACTTGATCCGCGTGCCGCGCAACACCCTGAAAATGGGCATCATGGACGAAGAGCGCCGCACCAGTGTCAACCTGAAGGCCTGCATCGAAGCCGCCGCCTCGCGCGTCGCCTTCATCAACACGGGCTTTCTGGACCGCACCGGCGACGAGATGCACTCGGGCATGGAAGCCGGCCCCATGATGCGCAAGGGCGACATGAAGTCCAGCGCATGGATCGCCGCCTACGAACGCAACAACGTGCTGGTCGGGCTGGACGCCGGCCTGCGCGGCCGCGCCCAAATCGGCAAGGGCATGTGGGCCATGCCCGACCTGATGGCCGCCATGCTCGAACAGAAGATCGCGCATCCCAAGGCGGGCGCCAACACCGCCTGGGTGCCCTCGCCCACGGCCGCCACGCTGCACGCGCTGCATTACCACCAGATCGACGTGCAGGCGGTCCAGCAGGAACTCGAACGCACCCGGCTGGACAGCGTGCGCGACGAGCTTCTGAATGGCCTGCTCACCGTGCCGGTCGGCGATCCTTCCAAATGGTCCGCCGCCGACATCCAGCAGGAACTGGACAACAACGTGCAAGGCATTCTCGGCTATGTGGTGCGCTGGATCGACCAGGGCGTGGGCTGCTCGAAGGTGCCCGACATCCACAACGTGGGGCTGATGGAAGACCGCGCCACGTTGCGCATCTCCAGCCAGCACATCGCCAACTGGCTGCACCACGGCATCACGAACCGCGATCAGGTCATGGAGACCTTCAAGCGCATGGCCAAGATCGTCGACGGGCAGAATGCGGGCGATCCGCTCTACCAGCCGATGGCAGGCAACTTTGACACCTCGCTGGCGTTCAAGGCCGCGTGCGCGCTGGTGTTCGAAGGGCTGACGCAGCCCAACGGCTACACCGAGCCGCTGCTGCACAAGTACCGCCTGGAGTACAAGGCCGCGCGCGCCTGATCCAGGCTGTGCAAGCGTGACCACGCCGGACGGCATTGCCGTCCGGCTTTTTTTTTCGGCTGACACTGCCCGCCAAGGCGATCGCGCAAGCCGGATCTCACGCCAGCATCCGCCCCGAATTAAAGGCAGCGACCTTTTCGCACGATCGTGCTAAATTCCCACCATGACAGCAAAGACCGAGAAAAGCGAACTCACCTTCGCGGCGATCGTGAACACGGCGCTCGACATGGCCGCCGCGCAAGGCATGGAAAGCCTTTCGCTGGGCCAGGTCGCCAAACGGCTCGGCATCAGCAAGAGCGGCGTGTTCTCGCGCGTCGGCTCGCTGGAAGCCCTGCAGCAGGCGGTGCTCGATGAATACGACCGGCGCTTCGTCGAAGCCGTCTTCACGCCGGCCATGGCGTATCCGCGCGGTCTGCCGCGCCTGAATGCCCTGGTTTCGCTGTGGATCGACCGCGCCAGCAATGTCGAGACGCTTACCGGCTGCATCTACGTGGCCGGCGCATTTGAATACGACGACGTCGACTCCCCGCTACGCTCGGTGCTGGAACACAACCTGAAACGCTGGCGCGCCGCCATGGTGCGCACGGTGAACCAGGCGTTGGAGGCCGGGCATCTGCGTCCCGACACCGATCCGCAGCAGCTGGTGTTCGAGGTCTACAGCCTGATGATCGGCTTGATGCACGACGCCCGGTTCCTTCGCGATCCCAAGGCGCACGAGCGCGTGAAGGCAGGTTACGAACGCCTCATCTCCACATATCGCAGCTTCAAGTACATCGAGTAGTCCCACCTTGCCGGCTCCGTCCCGGCATTTACTTTCGCTAAATTTCGCACGACCGTGCGAATATTGACAGGAGCAGGCCATGTGGATTCTCATTCCGATAGGCGCATTAGGCGTATCCTCCGTCCTTTGGCGCCAGTGGCGCGCGCTGCTGCGCCAGTTGCCCGACCGCGCCGACCATCTCGTGCTGTTCTGAGTCCGGGCGCCCGGGAATACCGTCCGGTTTCCACTCCGCCCCACACACCATGACGCGCTCCATTCATCTGCTGATCGTCGACCCGCAAAACGATTTTTGCGACCTGCCCGACGCTTATCGGCCCACCGATCCCCTGACCGGATCGCCGGTCGAGCCCGCCCTGCCCATCGCAGGCGCGCACGCGGACATGCAGCGGCTGGCGCGCTTCATCGACGCCACCGCTCACGCGCTCTCGTCGATCACGGTCACGCTCGATTCGCACCACCGGCTGGATATCGCGCACCCCACCTTCTGGCGCATGGGCAACGGCGACCCGGTGCCGCCCTTCACGCCGATCACGGCCGCTCAGTTGCGCGCGGGCGAATTCGTGCCACGGCATGATGACGACGTGCCCCGCACCCTGAACTACCTGGACGAACTGGAAGCCCGCGGCCGTTACACCCTGATGGCCTGGCCGGTGCATTGCGAAATCGGCACCTGGGGCCACAACGTGCATGCCGACGTGCGCGCCGCCTACGGCCGCTGGGAGGAAGACCGCCAGTTCATCGTGCGCAAGGTGCCCAAGGGCGCCAACCCCTGGACGGAACACTACAGCGCACTGATGGCCGAAGTGCCAGACGCCGACGATCCGCGCAGCCAGCTCAACCGCGGCTTGCTGGACTCGCTGGACCGCGCGGATCTGATTCTTGTGGCGGGCGAAGCGGGCAGCCACTGCGTGAAGGCCACCGTCGAGCACCTGGCCGAGCATCTGCCCGGCGGCAATCTGTCGCGCATCGTGCTGCTGACCGACTGCATGAGTCCTGTCGCGGGCTTTGCCAACGCGCAGGCCGGTTTTCTGCATCGCATGCGGGATCTTGGCGTGCAGCAACGCACCAGTACCGACATGGCCCGCGCGTTGGCATAGGCCGGCCGCCGTGCTGCCCCAGTGGTGCCCCTGGGCCCAATGACAACGGCCGCCTGCAAACGCAAGGCGGCCGTGAATCCGTGAAAGGCGGGTGCCGAAGCACAACGTTCAGGCTGCGTGTCCCGTCGTCTTGCCTTCGCATTCGACGTAAAGCGCGCTGATTGCTTCGCACAGCGCCGGCGGCTGCTGAAACAGTCGCGACACCAGCAGGCAGCCCTGGATCGTCGCGAACACGGCGCGCCCCGCGGCTTCGGGCGTTCCGGAAAACTTCAGCGTGCCCTGCGCCGCGCCTTCGGCCAGCACGCGGGCCAACCACGCTTCGTGCGCGCGGAAAAATCCCTGCAACGCGCCGCGGACCCGCTCGGACAGGCTCATCACGTCGGCGGCCAGCATGCCGCCCAGACAGAGTTCACCGGAACCGCACGCGGCCGATTCCATCATCGAGAGGTATTTTTCAAGCTGCGCCTGCGCCGGCAGCGTGGCATCGATTCCGCGCACCGCGCCAAGAGCGCGCGTGCTGTAGGCTTCGACGGCTTCGTAAAGCAGGTCGTCCTTGCCCGGAAAGTAGTAGTGGATGCTGGACGTCTTCACGCCCACATGCTCAGCCAGGTCGCGGTAGCTGAAGCCGTTGCATCCGCGCATGCGGATCAGCTTCTCGGCATGCGCCAGAAGCAATTCGCGAGTGGTGTTGGAAGTCGGGGTATCCATGGCTGCATATTACCTACTAATAGGTCGGCTCGTCATTGGGACGGTCCCTGATCGGTATTGCCGAGAGGGCCGCTCAAGCCGCCGACAGTGCCAGCGAACCCCGGCCGGGAATGATCCCGTTCCCGGGGTCCGCTTCGATTGCCATCTGCTTCAGCCTTGCACGGGCGGGTAGTCCAGTTCGCCGCCGTCGGTCAGGCCTTGGGCGCGGGCGGCGGCCAGTTCCTGCTTCACTTCGGCACGCGTCTTGTCGCCGGCGTGGGCATACGCGGTGGCGGCGTAGCCTTCTTCGCCCGACACCAGTTCACCGTTGGCGCGTGCGGCGGCCAGTTCTTGCTGCACCTGAGCGCGGGTCACCGTACTTTGCGTGTTCAAGGCGGGCGGGTAGTCCAGTTCGCCAGCTTGAGCGGCGCCGATGAAGGAGGCGGACAGGATCAGGGCGGATACGAGGGTCTTCATGAGAATGCTCCAGTCAATGTGAGTTGCTATATCGAAGTTGCGTTGGTGCTATCTAGTTGTAGATAGATAAGAGGCTGGAAAAAATCAGCCTTGAACGGGCGGGTAGTCCAGTTCGCCGCTTTCGGTCAGGCCTTGAGCCCGGGCGGCAGCCAGTTCCTGCTTCACTTGGGCGCGGGTCTTGTCA
This sequence comes from Achromobacter mucicolens, assembly GCF_029866465.1. Taxonomy (NCBI): domain Bacteria; kingdom Pseudomonadati; phylum Pseudomonadota; class Betaproteobacteria; order Burkholderiales; family Alcaligenaceae; genus Achromobacter; species Achromobacter mucicolens. The sequence goes on from NZ_CP123364.1 coordinate 5,540,616, forward strand.
CCGGCAAAAGCGATCGGGGCGGCGGCGTAGCCTTCTTCGCCGAACACCAGTTCGCCGTTGGCACGGGCGGCAGCCAGTTCTTGCTGCACTTGAGCGCGGGTCACGGTGCTTTGGGTGTTCAGTTCGGGCGGGTAGTCCAGTTCGCCGGCTTGGGCGGCGCCGATGAAGGAAGCGGACAGGATCAGGGCGGATACGAGGGTCTTCATGAGAATGCTCCAGTCAATGTGAGTTGCTGCGTCGAAGTTGGGTTACAGCTATCTAGTTATAGATAGATAAGCGGTCGAAAAAAATCAGCCTTGAACGGGCGGGTAGTCCAGTTCGCCGCTGTCGGTCAGGCCTTGGGCGCGGGCGGCAGCCAGTTCTTGCTTCACTTGGGCGCGGGTCTTGTCACCGGCGAAAGCGATCGGGGCGGCGGCGTAGCCTTCTTCACCAAACGCCAGTGCGCCGTTGGCACGGGCAGCGGCCAGTTCTTGCTGGACTTGAGCGCGGGTCACCGTGCTGTGCGTGTCCAGGGCAGGCGGGTAGTCCAGTTCGCCGGCTTGGGCGGCGCCGATGAACGAAGCGGAAAGAATCAGGGCGGATACGAGGGTCTTCATGGTCAATCTCCGAGATAAGTTAAAGTGTGCGTTTCAGTTAGCTATCTACTTGTAGGTAGATGTCGAGCGAAATAAAAAAGCGGTCCTACTGTATTTCTGGGTTCGGCGCCGGGCGGTTTTGTTGGGTGCGCCGCGTCGATGGATGAATCTTACCTACTACTAGATAGACAGCGCAAGCGGTTTAAGTGAAACAATTTATTTCGTGGGGCGGATTGGCAACACAGCCTGTAGGGGCCCGGCGGCACGCGCAACGCTGCGCCGGGCGGTCCGGCGACTCAGCCAACGGAGCCGCCCCACCCTGCGTCACGCCGACAGTGCGCGCATGACGGCATACAGATCGGACTTGCCCTCGAAGCCGATGCCAGGCAGATCGGGCATCGTCACATGGCCAGCTTCCACCTTCACGCCATCTGGAAACCCGCCGAACGGCTGGAACAGATCCGGATAACTTTCGTTGCCGCCCAGCCCCAGGCCCGCCGCGATGTTCAACGACATCTGGTGCCCGCCATGCGGCACGCACCGGCTGGCAGACCAGCCGTGCTGACGAAGCATCGCCAATGTGCGCAGATACTCCACCAGCCCGTAACTGAGCGCGCAATCGAACTGCAGATAGTCGCGGTCCGCGCGCATGCCGCCGTAGCGGATCAGGTTGCGGGCATCCTGCATCGAAAAGAGGTTTTCGCCCGTCGCCATGGGCTTGTCGTAGTAGTTGCGCAACGTCGCCTGAAGCTCGAAGTCCAGGGGGTCGCCGGCCTCCTCGTACCAGAAGAGATCGTACTGGGACAGCGCCTTGGCGTATGCAATCGCCGTATCCAGATCGAACCGCCCGTTCGCGTCGACAGCCAGCTTCTGGCCATCCTGCAGCACGCTGAGCACCGAGTCGATCCGGCGCAGGTCTTCGTCCAGCGATGCACCGCCGATCTTCTTTTTCACGACGGTATAACCGCGGTCGAGATAGCTGCGCATTTCGTCCTTGAGCGCGGCGAGGTCTTGACCCGGGTGGTAGTAGCCGCCTGCCGCATACACGAACACCCGACGGTCGGGCTGGCCATTGCCATAGCGTTCGGCCAGCAATTGGAAAAGCGGCTTGCCTTCGATCTTCGCCACCGCGTCCCACACGGCCATGTCGATCGTGCCGATCGCCACCGATCGCTCGCCGTGGCCGCCGGGCTTCTCGTTCTTGAACATCGCATCCCAGACCTTGTGCGGATCCAGGTTGCGCCCCGTGGCATCCGTGAGCGAATCCGGGTCCGCCTCCAGCACGCGCGGGATGAAGCGCTCGCGCATCAGCTTGCCCTGGCCATAGCGGCCGTTGGAGTTGAAACCGTAACCGACCACCGGCTTGCCGTCGCGGATCACGTCGGTGATCACCGCGACCAGGCTTAGCGTCATCTTGCTGAAATCGATGTAGGCGTTGCGGATAGGTGAACTGATGGGCAGGGTCTGCTCGCGGATATCGACGATTCTCATGGCTAGTCTCCAGTTGGGGCGCATCGTGAATCGATAGATTAGTGGCGCATCCCTGCCCTAGAATTCACCCAAGTTCATTTGATTATTAACTTCCAGTGAAAGCGGACCTTGCCTCAGAGCTGCAATTCTTTGTGCTGATCGCGCGGCTGGGCAGCCTGTCCGCAGCGGCGCGGCAACTGGACCTGACGCCTCCTGCGGCCACCAAGCGGCTCGCGCTGATGGAAAAGCGCCTCGGCGTGCGGCTGGTCAACCGCACGACGCGCAGCATCAGTCTGACCAATGAAGGCGAAACCTATCTGACCTACGCGGCTCGGATCCTTGCCGACCTGCGGGAAATGGAGGACGTGGTGTCGAGCAGCAGCGCGCAACCGCGCGGCCTTATCCGGGTCAATGCCACGCTGGGTTTCGGCCGCACGACCATCGCGCCGCTGGTCTCGGACTTTGCAAGGCGCTATCCGCAGGTCCAGGTCGAACTGGAGGTGACCGACCGTCCCATCGACCTGGTGGAAGGCGGCTTCGACCTGGCCATCCGCTTCGGCGAACTCCCCGACAAGCGTCTTGCCGCGCGGCGCATCATGACCAATCGCCGCTTTCTTTGCGCCTCGCCTCACTACCTGAAGGCGCACGGCACGCCCGCCACCCTTGCCGACCTCGCCCATCACCAATGCATTCTTCACCGGCAAAACGACGAAGCGCACGGCGTCTGGCGCTTTACGCATCAAGGCAATGTAGAGGTGGTGAAGGTCGAAGGCGGGCTTTCCAGCAACGACGGTGACATCGTTCTGGGCTGGGCCTTGGACGGCCACGGCATCTTGATCCGGTCGGAATGGGATCTGGCCAAATACCTGGAAAGCGGCCGGCTGCGGGTGGTGTTGCCCGACTTCACGCTGCCGTCGGCCGACCTATTTGTCTACTATCCGCAGCGCCGCAATCAGACCGCCCGCGCGCGCGCCTTCATTGATTTTCTGGTGCAGGCCCTTCTCCCGGCCGACGAACAACCGACGCCGGCCCCCGGGAAAAAGTAGCCGCCGCGACCAGCAGCGTCTGGCGGGTCAGCGCTTGACCGCCTTGTCCCAGCTCCAATGACGGCCCGCCATGTGCGCCTTGAGCACCGCCGGCGTCTGAGCCACCGTATCGATGGCACCGGTATATTCCCGCCCGCCGGCAACCGTGGGACGCAACGCCCGGCGCAGGAGCCTGACGAGCCGCTGGCGGCGATAACGCCTTTTCTCGAATGCCACTTTCTTAAGGAAATCAGAGCGCGGCATGCCGACGATGCCTGCGGCCAGCGGAATCGCCTGCTCAATCTCAGAAGCGTACTCGCCGTGCAACGTCTGGCACACGGCGATCAACCGCGCGAAATTGAATCGCGACACCTCGGCCGGGGATATTTTTGCAATGGTCTCCAGCGCCGCATGCGCCCAGACGGTTTCAACGGAAAAAAAGCGCGGCACCCCTTCCGTCCAACCGGCGCTTACGAACGCCTTGGTTTGCGATTCGACTCCCAGCTTTCCCTTGTGCTGGTTCATGGCGCTGCGGCCTGTATTGCTGCCGCCCGACGCGCCAGGAATGGTCAGAGGATAGTCGATCTCTACGAACCGGCCACCGCACAGCGCCAAGCCGATCGCGCCGGACACATCGGGGCTGGATCCATGGAAAAACGCGCCAGACAGCGTTTTCATTTTTTCGAGCAGGCTGCGCCGCACGATCCCGTGGTAGATCTTTGGAAGGCCATCCGTTCCCTGGGCGGCATTCAACAAGGCTGCGGACAGGCTGTCGGAAGACTCGCGAACAACCACGGGTCCGATCCGGCTCGGCAGATACAACCTGCCGGCGTGCCCCGCGCCAAAAATCTTGGACCTGAAATCCGGCCATACATAATTCGACATGACCTTCGGCGCGATAACGTCGATCTGATTTTCCTTGGCCCACCGCGCCGCCAGCAACGCGTCTTCCGTGATGGTGTCGTCGTCGCCGATCAGGCAGACAAACTCTCCGGAGGCGGCGCCGATCACATTATTGTGATTCCCGGTCATATCCAGCTTTTCTGCGGGCCGCAAATATTTGAACCGGGGGTCATCGCAGGGCGGATTATCACCCTGGCGAACCAACTCTTCGAGCAGTCCGTCTGTACTGGTGTCACTGACAACCAGTTCCAGGCTGCGATCCCCGATGGCCAGTATGGAGCGAACCGCATGAATCGCATACTTGGAGCGATTGTGCGTGGGAATCACAACGGATAGCAATATTTCCATTTTCTGAATAACTTATCGCAATTATCATCAGTCTTCCCGAGCCGGCGGGGAGGGCGTGTGTCAGTGCCAGAATCAACATGAATACAAGCAACACTTCGAATGCTGCCGAACCCACCAGGGGCTCGAACAGGGAAAACACCAGCAGTACAACAAAAACCACGCGCAGATAGCGGAACCACGGCGACGTCTGCTCTGCCCGGACCAGGTGCCTATAGATTAGCCGCAAGTACCATCCATACAATACGGCCCCGAATAGTCCGTAATTCAGAAGCAGCTGGAGGATGGAGTTATGCGTCCCCCAGACGTCCTCGATGCCCGGGTTGGCCTCGATGAACGTCCGGAATGTATTGGGGCCAATGCCAAACCAAGGGTGCTGAAGCCAAAGGTCGAAGCTGAACGCCCACAGCAACATGCGATTTACCGCGGAGCTCAGTTCGCTGGCAAACGGCCCACCATAGTCACGAAGCTGGTTTTGACCATCAATCGAAAAAAATAGAATCGCCAACGCGAATCCGACCACTGGCACGACCCACACGAGCCACAGCAGCCGCTTCCTGTCCATCATTAGCGCAACGAGGTACAACGCCAATATGATGGCACCGCCGCGGGACATCGTGCACAAAATGGCGATCGCAAAAAGCCACCGCAGCACGCGCATTCTAGCCGAAGCAAGTGCAAACAAAAATACGAGAAAGGCGGCAAGATAATTCGATCTACCAAGCGGCGTCGCGATAAACAACTTACGCGCGTAATAATCGCCCGGACTATATGTAGCGATGTAAAACAGCACAATGACGGTAAGTGCCAGCACGACGCCGCCGGTCAGCATCATGCGCACGATCCAATCCTGCTTGATGAACTGGTGAAACTGCGCGTAAAAAATCAACGTGCAAATTGCATAGATCATCGGCAAGGCGCCGGCGGCCGCCCGCATATGTGCTCCCTCGGGCGTCATCGCCACGCCAACCGCCCCAAAAACTACCGCTCCCGCCAGCAATATGGCGGGCGCGGGAATCACAATCCGGGGAAGCGCAATTGCCGTGAGCAGCAGCGGCAGGACAATGAATAATCCCATCGGGACGGTCATCGTGCTTACGCCAACAGGCACCTGTATATCGCCGACGAACAACAGAAAGAACGGAAGCAGGATGACAAACAACGCAAGCCGCGTGTCGAAACGGTAAGGCAACGCCATATCCTGAGTCATGCCCTGCTCCCACGGCCAAAACGCGCGCTGCCGCGCATAGCAATCAACAACACCAATGCGACAACCGCAGCCAGCCAGGCGGCACGGACGGATGGACTTGGCACGAGCGCTCCCACGAATCCCACTACTGCCAGGCCTGAAACCGAAAGGAGTCGAAGCTTCGCACTGGTGAACATCGAACGGTTCAGCACAAGCTTGACGCCCCAGAACATCAAAATGGCGTCAACCCCGACACGGAGAAACCACGCGATGGCGGCCCCTGTCAAGCCATAATTCCGCGCGAGAAGAAGCAACGCTCCCAGAAATAGCGGCACCTCGATCATATGAAATATGGCTGTCAAATGCGATTTTCCGGCCCCTTGAATGACGGTGAAGGGTATTTGAGCAATACAGGTAATAAACATGCCAGCCGAGAATATTTGCAGCAGCACATAGCTTTGCGACGCAAAGGATTCACCCACCCACAACGTCAAAAGCTCTTTGGCAAAAATCGCGATGGCCACCGTAATGGGCAACAGGGTCAGGAAAATCCAGCCCACTGCCTTGTTTATCAACGGCATTACCGTTTTGTCTTGCCGGGCAATCTGCGCCGCCAAAGCCGGGAACAACACGGCCGTCAAGGCGCCAGGCAGAATCGACAATTTGGTGATCAACTCTTGCGGCGTAACATAATAAGCAACGGCGGCCGACGAGATGACAGCGCCCACAATGAATCGATCAGCGTAACTCATGACGGGGCTGACGATATTGCTGATTGTCATCCACCCCCCTGAACTGCATAGCGGCCGAATCAGTGACTTGTCGAACTTGAAGGGCCCCACATCGTCCGGCAGGTAGCGCTTCGCGTACCACGCATGCAATGCGCACGTCACCACACGCCCACCGGCCAGAACCATCGTTATCACGTCCAGCCGGGGCGGGCCATAAAGCACCACGGCCAGAGGCCCCAAAAAGGTCAACAGGCCCATCGGCAGCCTGATCAGATTGATGACCGCGAATGCGTGCCTGGCCTCCAGAATCCCTCGAAAGCCCGCAGTCAACACGACAGCGGGCATGGCCAGCGCCATGATCCAGATGGCATTGAGCACTTCCGCCTGGTCCGGCACGGCGCTGATGAATCCCAGCCCCCAGGGGCCCACCGCAGCCATCAATGCGCCCGCAACGATGCTGAAAAGCGCGATCACTGCGATGGCGGTAACCACCAGGGCGCCCACTCGCCGCCGCTCCTTGCCTTCGAGCATCACCGCAAGATGCTGCGTCAACGCACGGCCGAGTCCCAGGTCAAACAGGCTCAGGTAGCTGACGACTGCCCAGATCAGCGTCAACAACCCAAACCGTGCATCCCCCAATTCGCGGATGAGAACCGGAATGCTGAATACTGCGGTGAGTAGCGGAAGCCCCAGGCCGAGCAGGTTGTAAACGGAATGTCGGATTAATTTCACGGATAGACCAAAGGAAGTTTCCGTAACATAAAGGATGCTCTAGGGCTGACATTCGAAGCCCTTCCAGGCAATCTTCATTGCTACGAACCCACAAGCCGTCAAGGATGCCGCAGGCGCCGCGTCAAGACGTCGACTGCTACTTTAAGAGAACAAAACGCGTCTTGCCTCGAATAACCAAAAAGATGAAGCCGCACAAAATCCCCAACAACATCGCCGGAGGCAGCAGATTTCTCAGTCTTGGAAATACCGGCTGCACAAGGATTTCGGCCTGGGCGACATCCGCCGAATAGTGCCCTGCCAAAGCAATGCGATCATCCAACTCGTCTATGGATCGGCGCAAAATTCCGATCATCAGTTCGCTCTGGGAAATTTCGGCTCTTAATTGCGGAGCAAGCCAGAGCGACACATCAGGATCACCCCGCACAACGTAGTTGTACTTGCGGCCCAAGCTCTCAAATTTTCTTCCCTCCGCCGCGACCTCGCCATCATATTTATTACGTAAGTCAATCAGCGCTTCCAGGCGCGCGTCCATCACCTTGTCGTGAGACGCGCGTACCTGCTTTTCAATTGCGTTGACATAGACCTGCAGTTGGTGGTGCGAATATCCCAGGTAATCCACTCTAAGCAGTTGGGTGCCGGGAATCGGCCTTACAGTCAGCGACTCACGAAAGAGTTTAGCGTCGCGCGATGCGCCGCCACCCTGGCCGGGCGACGCAGCATTTGCCGACGACACCACCGCGTCAACGAATTCGTGGCTTTTCATCCACTCCGAAGTCAGCGAGACCTGTTCCAGCAATTCGGGTTTTAGGTCATGTCCTGCTTTGACATCGCCGACACGGACGATAAGAATCGCCGGCCATTTTTTCGGCACAAAAAAATAAGCCGCAACGCCGCAGGCGACTCCAAACACTGCAGCGATTGCCAGTGTTTTCCAGTTGCAGAATAAACGCCCCCAAAAAATTTCCCTTGGATAATCGCCACGCGGCGTCACCGGCGCGTCAGCACCGTTTTCCCGGGCCGCGGCGTTAATCAAGTTATTGTCGCGCACTATCGATGTTCCTTTTTCGCAGCATTTTAGGCCAGTGACGGACCATTTTTTCAGAACAATCGGTTGACCGCCGAAGAGGCTATCAGAGAGTCACGTCCGGGGCAAGCGGCAGCGCCGCTCCGGACACAAGGCAAAGCCCGGAATAGTTAAACAATCGGCGCAATCCATATATAGAATTCACATTGTTACCAATATCCACCAACCATTGCGTAACCCGTGAAATTATTACCTTGCAGCTATAGATGTAATTTAGGTCTGGTAAGCCGTCGTGCGGAGGGTCCGTTCCGCTGGCAGATGCGCACATTTTTGTTCCACCAAAACCGGTGAAGTCCAGACTTGGTGGCAGAACTTAATCGGAATGCGTGAAATTCAACCGCTACACAGCATGGTTGATACCCGAGATGCAGGTAAGCAAGTTCGTAGACCTCTCCGCCCGCCCTTCGAGACGAAAAAAATGGCGGACCCGAAGGTCCGCCATTTTTGGCCGAATTGAAATTCGCTCAGAACGGAATATCGTCGTCCATGTCCGCCAGATTGGCGCCGCTGCTGGCCGGGGCCGCTGCGGGAGCCGCCGGGCGCTGCTGGGGCGCGGGGCGCTGCGCCGGGGCGGCGCGTTGCTGGCGCGGGGCGTCGTCGTAGCCGCCACCGCCACCGCCGCCGCCATCTTCGCGGCCACCCAGCATTTGCATCTGGTCAGCGACGATTTCGGTGCTGTAGCGGTCGGCGCCGGTGTCCTTGTCTTGCCACTTGCGCGTCTTGAGGCGGCCTTCGATGTAGACCGAGCGGCCCTTCTTCAGGTATTCGCCGGCGATTTCAGCCAGGCGGTTGTACATGACGACGCGGTGCCATTCGGTTTCTTCGCGCTTTTCGCCGCTGGCCTTGTCCTTCCAGGACGAGGTCGTGGCGATCGACATGTTGCAGATTGCGGCCCCGTCGGGGCTGTAGCGGACTTCCGGGTCGCGACCCAGATTGCCCACGAGTATGACTTTGTTAACCGATGCCATGCCGATGTCCCTCTGTTGTTGACAGCCTGCGATTCGCGTTGCCGCGAGCGCGCCGGCAACAACATAAAAAAGCGATGTTGAAGACCGGCTTCATGAAAGTCGCCGGTCAGCGAAGCGATGACCGGCGATTGCTCAGGTGAAGCCTGTGTTGATGCGTATTATCGACGAAAGCGCTCGCCGCGCCAAACGGGTTCGGTGACAAATCGATCACCGCTGGCAAACCATTTCGACGCTGTTGGACGCCGTTTGCGACCAGATCGGCGACTTTCCTCACGCTGCGGGAAAGTCCCAGCGATCACGCCAGAGGCCGCAGCGCCCAGGTGACCGCCAGCCAGATCGCCGACAGCACCGCCGCGGCCACGAACACCGCGCTGGCGCCCGAATGCGCGGCCAGCCATCCGCCCAGGGCTCCGCCCGCAAACAGCCCTGCCGCCTGCGCCGTGTTGTAAAAGCCCAGCGCCAGCCCCTTGTAGGCCGCCGGCGCCACGCGCGACACGAGCGAGGGCTGCAAAGCCTCCAGCACGTTGAAGGCGACGAAAAAGCCGGTCAGGGCGATGGCCAGCGTGTAGAAGCCGTGACTGGCGGCCGGCAGCAGCGCGCACACCAGCACCAGCCCGGCCACCGACGCCCGCAGCGCGCCGCGGTGCGCGCGCCGCTTTTCCGCGACGAACACCACCGGCACCATCAGAACGAAAGACACCAGGATGACCGGCAGGTAGACCTTCCAGAGGTCGCGCGCGTCCAGCCCCCCGACCTTGGCCAGCAGCGCCGGCACCACGACAAAGAGCGACACCTGGATCAGATGCAGCACGAACACGCCGAAATTCAGCCGGAGCAGGTCACGATGGGTCAGGACCTCGCGCGGCCTGGCCGCCTGCATGGTGCGGGCCTGCGTGCGAGGCACCACCGGCACCACCCAGCGCGCCACGGCCAGGCAGACGACGCCCAGGCAGGCGATCGTCCAGAACAGTCCCGACAGCCCCCACCAGCCCACCAGCACGGGCGAAAGCACCAGCGATACGGCGAACGACAGGCCGATCGATCCGCCCACCATCGCCATGGCGCGCGTGCGCACCTCGTCGCGGGTGGCGTCGGCCAGCCAGGCGGTGACGGCCGCGGAAATGGCCCCCGCCCCCTGGATGGCGCGGCCGATCGTGATCCAGAACACATCGGTCGCCTGCGCACAGACGACGCTGCCGATGACGAATAGCAGCAGCCCGAAAAGCACCACGGGGCGGCGCCCCCACCGGTCGGACGCGAGGCCAAAGGGAATCTGCATGAAAGCCTGGGTCAGCCCGTACATCCCCAAGGCGAGGCCGACGCGGGCGGGATCGTCGCCGCCCGGCATGCCGCTTGCGGCCACTGCAAAGACCGGCAGCAACAGGAACAGTCCCAGCATCCGCGCGGCAAACAGGCCGGCCAAGGCCACGCTGGCGCGGCGCTCGGAAGGGGTCAATTTCAGTTTGGTGTCTGCCGGCATGCGGAAATTTCAACGATGACTAGGGCGGCGCGCATGCATCTGACGTCATACGCTCACGGTCTGATTCTGGCGGTGCGGCGCCGGCCCCGGTTCCGTCCCACCAGATGGAGGACCTTGAACGCGAGGGGATTCGGCGCGCTATAGTACCAAGTTGGCCTTTGAAACCGCTTAAATGCGCCCAAAGGGTGCGCGGGATCAAAGGCGTCTTCGACGCAACTGGACGTTACCCATACAGACGTGAGCATACGCATCCGGGGTGCCCGCACCCACAATCTCAAGAACGTCTCGCTGGACCTGCCGCGCCACAAGCTGGTGGTGGTCACAGGTCTGTCCGGGTCCGGCAAATCCTCGCTGGCGTTCGACACGCTGTACGCGGAGGGCCAACGGCGCTATGTGGAAAGTCTTTCCGCCTACGCCCGCCAGTTCCTGCAACTGATGGACAAGCCTGACGTGGATCTCATCGAGGGGCTGTCGCCGGCCATCTCGATCGAGCAGAAGGCCGCGGGACACAATCCCCGCTCCACGGTCGGCACCATCACCGAGATCCACGACTACCTGCGCCTGCTCTACGCGCGGGTGGGCACGCCCTACTGCCCCGATCACGGCCTGCCGCTGCAGGCCCAGAGCGTCAGCCAGATGGTCGACGCGGTGCTGGGCTGGACGCCCGAGACGCGGCTGGCCGTGCTGGCCCCCATCGCGCGCGGCAAGAAGGGCAGCTTCGAGGACGAATGCGCCAGCCTGCAGGCGCAGGGCTATGTGCGCCTGCGCGTCGACGGCCAGATGTTGGAAATCGACGGCATGGGGCCGCTGAAAAAGACTGAGAAGCACGACATCGACGTCGTCATCGACCGCCTGCGCATCCGGCCCGAGAGCAAGCAGCGCCTGGCCGAGAGCTTCGAAACCGCCCTGCAGCTTGCAGAAGGCCGCGCCCTGGCGCTGGACATGGACAACGAGCGCGAGCAGGTCTTCTCCAGCCGCTACGCCTGCCCGGTGTGCAGCCACAGCCTGCCCGAGCTGGAGCCACGCCTGTTCAGTTTCAACAATCCGATGGGCGCCTGCCCCAGCTGCGACGGCATCGGCCAGGTGGGCTTCTTCGATCCGAAGCGGGTCGTCGCCTTTCCGGAACTGAGCCTGGCCGCCGGCGCGATCCGCGGCTGGGACCGCCGCAATGCGTTCACGCACTCGCTGCTGACCAGCCTGGCCGCCCATTACGAATTCGACATCGAGGCGCCCTTCGAGGAGCTGCCCGAGGCGCTGCGCGACAAGGTCCTGTACGGGTCCGGCGAAGAAGAGATCTCGTTCCTGTACCTGAACGAAAAAGGCCGCAGCACCGTCAAGCGCCATACGTTCGAAGGCGTCATCCCGAACCTGGAGCGCCGGTGGCGCGAAACGGACTCAGCGACGGTGCGCGAGGAACTGGGCAAGTACCGCAACATCAAGACCTGCCCCGACTGCGCGGGCTCGCGGCTGCGCCCCGAAGCGCGCAACGTGCTCATCGGGCACGACCCGCGCGGCGGCGAGCGCCACGGCCAGGCCATCTATGAAGTCGAGTCCATGCCGCTGTCCAGCTGCCTGGAATGGTTCCGCAATCTGAACCTGACCGGCGCCAAACAGGAGATCGCGCAGCGTATCGTGCGCGAGATCGAGGCGCGGCTCAGCTTCCTGAACAACGTGGGCCTGAACTATCTGTCGCTGGACCGCAGCGCGGACACGATCTCCGGCGGCGAAGCGCAGCGCATTCGTCTGGCCAGCCAGATCGGTTCGGGCTTGACGGGCGTGATGTACGTGCTGGACGAGCCCTCCATCGGCCTGCACCAACGCGACAACGACCGCCTGATCGGCACGCTGCAACATCTGCGCGATCTGGGCAACAGCGTCATCGTCGTCGAGCACGACGAAGACATGATCCGCATGGCCGACTGGGTGGTGGACATGGGCCCCGGCGCCGGCGAACACGGCGGCGAAGTCGTCGCCCAGGGCGACCCCGAGACCGTGCAGCGCGATCCCAATTCGCTGACGGGGCAGTACCTGAGCGGCGCGCGCGCCATCGCCATCCCGAAGCGCCGTCCCGTCGACGACGAACTGCCGTGGTTGACGCTGACCGGCGCCACCGGCAACAACCTCAAGAACGTCGAACTGCGTGTGCCGGCTGGCCGTCTCGTGTGCGTGACGGGCGTGTCCGGTTCGGGCAAATCCACGCTCATCAACGATACGCTGGCCGTGGCCGTATCGCGCCAGCTGCACCACGCGCAGAGCGAGCCCGCCCCCTACGTGTCGATGCAGGGGCTGGAGAACTTCGACAAGATCATCAGCGTCGATCAAAGCCCCATCGGGCGCACGCCGCGCAGCAACCCGGCCACCTATACGGGCCTGTTCACACCCATCCGCGAGCTATTCGCGGGTGTGCCGGAAGCGCGCACGCGCGGCTACGATCCGGGCCGTTTCAGCTTCAACGTGAAGGGCGGCCGGTGCGAAGCCTGCCAGGGCGACGGTGTGGTCAAGGTCGAGATGCATTTCCTGCCGGACATGTATGTGCCTTGCGACGTCTGCCACGGCAAGCGCTACAACCGCGAGACGCTCGAAATCCGCTACCGCGGCCGCAACATCAGCGAAGTGCTGGACCTGACCGTGGAGCAGGCGCTCGAGTACTTCGAATCGGTGCCCGCCATCTCGCGCAAGCTGCACACGCTCATCGACGTGGGCCTGTCGTATATCCGCCTGGGGCAAAGCGCGACCACGCTGTCCGGCGGTGAAGCGCAGCGCGTGAAGCTGTCGCAGGAGCTGTCGCGCCGCAGCACCGGCCGCACGCTGTACATCCTGGACGAACCGACCACGGGCCTGCACTTTCGCGACATCGAGCTGCTGCTGCAGGTGCTCAATCAATTGGTGGACGCCGGCAATACCGTGCTCATCATCGAGCACAACCTGGACGTCATCAAGACCGCGGATTGGCTGGTCGACATGGGCCCCGAGGGCGGTGACGGCGGCGGCCGTGTCGTGGCGCAAGGCACGCCGGAGACGGTTGCGGCGGCCAAGGCCAGCCACACCGGCCAGTACCTGGGCAAGCTACTGCGCCGCAAGCCGGCCGACTGAACCTTCCCTATCTGCATAGGAAACGCCAGCATGTACACCCTCATCATCGGCAACAAGAACTACTCTTCCTGGTCCATGCGTCCGTGGATCGCCCTGCGCGCCGCCGGCATCGCATTCGCGGAGCAGAAGGTCGGCCTGTTCACCGAGGCGTTTTCAGAGCGGGTGGCGCAGGTGTCGCCCGCAGGCCTCGTGCCTGTGCTGCTGGACGGCGACTTTGCCGTGTGGGATTCGCTGGCCATCTGCGAGTACGCCGCCGAGCGCCACCCCGAGGCCGCCTTGTGGCCACAGGACGCCAAGGCACGCGCGCGGGCGCGTTCGCTGGCCGCGCAGATGCACAGCGGCTTTGGCGCACTGCGCCAGGCCATGCCAATGAACGTCGAAGCCCACTTGCCGGGCATCGAATTTCCGGAAGCGGCGCGCGCGGACGTGGCGCGCGTGCAGGCCATCTGGCAGGAAACGCGTGGGCAGTTCGGCCAGGGCGGCCCCTTCCTGTTTGGCGCGTTTTCGATTGCCGACGCGTTCTTCGCGCCGGTGGTCTCGCGCTTCACGACCTACGGCATCGCGGCCGCAGGCCCCGTGCGCGAGTACATGGATGCCGTGCTGGCGCTGCCCGCCATGCAGGAGTGGACGCGGGACGCGCTGGCCGAAGCCACCTTCGTCGACGCGGACGAACCCTACCGCAAACACCGCTGACGACGGGCTTGCCCGCGGCGCGGCTACGCCATGTCGAACAGCCGCTTGTGTTCGCGGATGGCGTAGCGGTCGGTCATGCCGGCGATGTAGTCGGCGATGGCGCGGGCCTGATCGTTGAACTGCTCGCGGCGGTAATCGGGCGGCAAGAGGCGCGGATCGTCCAGAAAGGCCGCAAACAGCTCGCGCACGATGCGGCGCGCCTTGCTCGTCATGCGCAGCACGCGGTAGTGCCGGTACAGGTTGTCGAACAGGAATTTCTTCAGCGTGTCCGCTTCGCGGCGGATATCGTCGGAGAAACCCGCCAGCGGTGGCGAGCGCCGCACATCGTCCGCGCTGGCCGGCGCCGCGTCGCGGATGCGCGCCAGCGACGTGCGGGTCAGATCGACGATCAGCGTGTTGATCATTCGGCGTATCGTTTCGGCCACCGCGCGCCGCGGCGCCAGCCCGGGATAGCGGTCCAGCACATACGCATGGTGGCGCTCGAAAATCGACACGTCCTTCAACTGATCCAGCGTGATCAACCCCGAGCGCAAACCGTCGTCGACGTCGTGGTTGTTGTACGCGATCTCGTCGGCCAGATTGGCAAGCTGCGCCTCCAGCGACGGCTGCGTGCGGTTCAGGAACCGTTCGCCGACCTCCCCCAGCATCCGTGCATGGGCGACCGAGCAATGCTTGAGGATGCCCTCGCGCGTCTCGAAGCACAAGTTCAGGCCGTTGAAGTCGGCATAGCGTTCTTCAAGCTCGTCCACCACGCGCAGGCTTTGCAGGTTGTGTTCGAAGCCGCCCGCCTGCGGCGCCAGTTCGCGCATGCAGGCATTGAGCTCGTCCTGCCCGGCGTGGCCGAACGGCGTGTGGCCCAGGTCATGCGCCAGCGAGATGGCTTCGGTCAGGTCTTCGGACAGCCCCATGCTGCGCGCCAGCGTGCGCGCGATCTGGGCCACTTCCAGACTATGCGTCAGGCGTGTGCGAAACAGGTCGCCTTCATGGTTGACGAAGACCTGCGTCTTGTATTCCAGACGCCGGAAGGCGCTGGAATGCACGATGCGATCGCGGTCGCGCTGAAACTCCGTGCGGTTTTCCGGCGGCGGCTCGGCGTGGGTCCGGCCGCGCGATCGGGACGGGTGAGAAGCATAGGAAGCCAGTTCATTCATCTGCAACACCGTCCATCACTGCGTTTACTGGGTAGTTCGGGCCAGCACGGCGCGCACCGCATCGTCCGGCGCCGGCCGCATCACGGCCTCGCCGATGCGCGGCATGAGCACGTAGCGGATCGAGCCACCTTCCGTTTTCTTGTCCACCTGCATCAGGTCCAGCCAGCGGTCCGCACCCAGGTCGGGCGCGACGACCGGGCACCCGATGGCCTGCACCAGCGCACGCACACGCGCCACGTCGGCGCGATCGAAGCCCGCCACATCGGCCGACAGCTCGGCTGCCTGCACCATGCCGCAACCCACTGCCTCGCCGTGCAGCCAGGCGCCGTAGCCCAGACCCGACTCGATGGCGTGGCCAAATGTGTGGCCCAGGTTCAGGATGGCGCGCAACCCGGATTCGCGCTCGTCCTTGCCCACCACCTGCGCCTTCAGTTCGCACGAGCGGCGGATCGCGTAGGCCACGGCGTCGCCGTCCAGCGCACGTAGCTTCTGCGCGTTGTCCTCGCACCAGCTCCAGAACGCCGGATCCAGGATGAGGCCGTACTTGATGACTTCGGCCAGGCCGGCCGAGACCTCGCGCGCGGGCAAGGTGTTCAGCACATCGGTGTCGATTTCCACCGCGATCGGCTGATAGAACGCGCCGATCATGTTCTTGCCCAGCGGGTGGTTCACGGCGGTCTTGCCGCCCACCGACGAGTCCACCTGCGCCAGCAGCGTCGTGGGCACCTGCAGGAAGCGCACGCCGCGCATGTACACGGCCGCGGCAAAGCCGGTCATGTCGCCGATGACGCCGCCGCCCAGCGCAACCAGCACGCACCGGCGGTCCAGGCGGTTGCCGAGCAGCGCGTCGAAGATCAGGTTAAGAGACTGCCAGTCTTTGTAGGCTTCGCCGTCAGGCAGTTCAATGCGCAGCACGCGCTTGCCCGTGCGCGCCAGCGCCGCTTCAGCGCGCTCGCCGTACAGGGCCGCCACCGTGGGGTTGGTGACCACGGCGATCGCGGTCGCATCCGCGGGAATGCATTGATCCAGGGAATCCAGGCGGCCAGGTCCGATGTGGATCGGATAGCTTCCACCCGGGGTGTCGACGTCAACAACGTTCATATGCGCTTCTCGAAAGCTTGTAATTGCGGCAGCAGCGCCTTGACCAGGGTGTGGATGGGCATGGACCCCGTTTCCACCACCAGGTCGGCCACTTCCTTGTATAGCGGCTCGCGCCGGGTCATCAGGTCGCGCAGCGTGCCGCGCGGATCGGCAGTGGCCAACAGGGGCCGGTTACGGTCGCGGCAGGTCCGGCGGAACAATTCATCCACGCTGGCCCTCAGATAGACGACAATCCCGCGCTGACGCAAGAGCTCCCGGTTTTCGGGGGCCAGAATGGCGCCGCCGCCGGTGGCAAGAATTATGTTGCGCCGTTGGGTACACTCTTCCAAGGCGGCGGACTCTCGGCGACGAAAACCGGCTTCGCCCTCGATTTCGAAGATTACCGGCACCCGTACGCCGCAACGCGCCTCGAGCTCATGATCCAGATCCATAAAGTCGCGCCCCAGCGCACGCGCCAGGCTACGGCCTATGGTTGTCTTGCCCGCGCCCATCATTCCGACCAAGAATACCGGCAGGTCGTGCGGCAACGACACGGTCTTGCCCGTGCACTCGACGGCGCAGGGCTGGCTTTCAGGCGCTGCGTCGGCGCGCGCCGGGTCCGGGGCTGCCTCCGGACATGAGTTAGCGGCAAAGTTCATGCCGGCATTATCACATTTGCCGCAGTTGCCCGCGCACCACACTGACCTATTTTGTTACAGAAACCGATCCCCCGCGATAAGGCGGGACCGGAGATACCCGTAAAATCGCCGCGATGAGCAAGCCCCAGAATTCCTCCAAGAAAGACAAGCCCGCCAGCAGCGGCTCCCCGATACTGCGGTTCTTCGTAAAAACCGGCATTCTTTTCGCCGGCCTGTTCCTGTGCGGTGTGTTGCTCGCGGGCATGGCGCTGGCGCTCGCGTGGCCCAACCTGCCCGACCTGAACGCCATGACGGACTACCGGCCGCGGGTGCCGCTGCGCGTGTACACCGCAGACCGCGTCCTGATCGGCGAGTTCGGCGAAGAACGCCGCAACGTGCTGCGCTTTAACGAAATCCCGGACGTCATGAAGTCCGCGGTGCTGGCGGCCGAGGACGACCGCTTCTACCAGCACGGCGGCATCGACTGGATGGGCGTGGTGCGCGCCGGCCTGACCAACCTGATCAGCATGTCCAAGACGCAGGGGGCCAGCACGATCACGATGCAGGTCGCGCGTAACTTCTACCTGTCGTCCGAAAAGACCTACTCGCGCAAGTTCTACGAACTGCTGCTGACATTCAAGATTGAATCCGAGCTCACCAAGGACCAGATCCTCGAGCTCTACATGAACCAGATCTACCTGGGCCACCGTGCCTACGGCTTTGCGGCCGCCTCGCGCACGTATTTCGGCAAGCCGCTGTCGGAAGTCACGCCGGCCGAAGCCGCCATGCTGGCCGGCATTCCGAAGGCGCCCTCGCGCTTCAATCCCATCGCCAACCGCCCCCGCGCCGAACTGCGCCAGCGCTACGTGCTGGGCCGCATGCATTCGCTGGGCTACCTGACCGAACCGGAATACAAGCAGGCGATGGCGCAGCCGATCGTCATGAAGTCCGCGGAAGGCACGCCGGCCGGCGGCTATTCCATCCATGGCGAGTACGTGGCCGAGCTGGCGCGCCAGCTGCTCTACAACGTGTACCAGGACAACGTCTATTCGCGCGGCATCAACATCTACACGACCGTGCAGTCCAAGGACCAGGAAGCCGCCTACCGCGCCGTGCGCGAAGGCGTGCTGGAATACACGCGCCGCGCGCCCTATCCCGGGCCGGAAGAGCAGCTCGACCTGCCCCCGGGCACCGAGAACAACCCCGCCGCGCTGGACGAATTCCTGGATGGCGTGTTCGACAAGTTCTCCGACAGCGGCGACCTGCTGACCGCAGTGGTGCTGTCGGCCAGCCCCACCGAAGTGAAGCTGGCGCGCAGCTCGCGTGAAATCATCACCGTCACGGACAAGAAGGTGCTGGGCGTGGTGGCCCGCGCGCTGAACGACAAGGCCAAACCGGAACAGCGCATCAAGCGCGGTTCCGTGGTCTACATCCGCAAGTTCGGCGACAACTGGGAAATCATCAACATGCCTTCGGTGCAGGCGGCCTTCGTGGCGTTGTCGCCGCAGGACGGCGCCATCCGCGCCATGGTCGGCGGCTTTGATTTCTACCGCGGCAACTTCAACCGTGTGACGCAGGCATGGCGCCAGCCGGGCTCGAACATCAAGCCCTTCATCTACGCCGCCTCGCTGGAACGCGGCCTGACGCCGGGCACGCAGATCTCGGACCAGCCGTTCGAGCTGACCGCCGCGCAAACCGGCTCCAAGGCCTGGAACCCCAAGAACTACGGCAACCAGTACGAGCCCATGCTGACGCTGCGTCAGGGCCTGTACAAGTCCAAGAACATGGTGTCGATCCGCATCCTGCAGGCCATCGGTCCGCAGTACGCGCAGGACTACCTCACCCGCTTCGGCTTTGACAAGGCGCGCCAGCCGGCCGTGCTGCCGCTGGCGCTGGGCGCCGGCTCGGTCACGCCGCTGCAGCTGGCAGGCGCCTTCTCGGTGTTCGCCAATGGCGGCTACCGCGTCACGCCCTACCTGATCGACCGCGTCACCGACAGCAGCGGCAAGGTCATCATGCAGTCCAAGCCGGTTGTCGCTGGCGACGCCGCAGCCCGCGCCATCGACCCGCGCACCGCCTGGGTCATGGACGACATCCTGCGCGGCGTCACCACGTACGGCACTGCGGCGCGTGCGCGTGCATTGCTCAAGCGCGGCGACATCGCCGGCAAGACGGGCACGACCAACGAATCCGTGGACGCCTGGTTCTCGGGCTATACGCCCACGCTGGCCGCGACCGCCTGGCTGGGCTTTGACCAGCCCAAGTCGCTGGGTTCGCGCGAAACCGGCGGCGGCGTGGCCATGCCGATCTGGGTGGATTACATGCAGAGCGTGCTCAAGGGCGTGCCGGAAGAAAAGCAGCGCCCGCGTCCGGACGGCCTGCTCGTGGAAAACGGCGAGTTCTACTTCTCCGAGTTCCCGCCGGGACAAGCAGTGGCCCGTCTGGGACTGCCGGAAGCCGACACGCTGGGTGAATTCCTGAACGGCCTCACCAGCGGCTCCGGCGAAGACACCCGGATCAAGGTCGCGCCGGGCGTGGGCACGCAGACCGCCACGCCCTGGTCGCAGAAGATTCCCTTCTGATGCAGAAAGGCCGGCCCATCGGGCCGGCCTTTTTTTACAGCCGGATCGTCACGGGGACGCCGGCGGCAGCCGAGCAGATCTGGGACAGGGCGTCCGGCAACTGCGGCCCGCCCCGAGTATCGTTCCAGTGCTGGCCATCGTAGCGGTAGTGAAAGCCGCCGCTGCGCGCGGCGACCCACAGCTCCTGCATGGCAGCCTGGCTGTTCACCACGACGTGGGTGTTGTCCTCGAAAACCATGGTCAGCACATTGCCGCTGCGGCTGGTTTCCACATCGACGTCGAGCGAAGCCGCCCAGTCATCGGCCTGGCTTTCGATGCTGTCCAGCACCTGGTCGATCAACGCAAGAAATTCGGTTTCGGTCATAATCGAGCCTGCAAGAATTACGGAGTTCCCAGTGTTCCAATTGGCATACAGCCGCATGGCTCTTCGCATTGTAGCCACGCTCCTGGCGACCGGCATCGTGGCGGCCTGCGGGTACAAGGGGCCGCTCTTCATGCCCCCGCCCCCTGAAGGCAAGGCGCCGGCCCGCACGCAGCAAACACCGCCGCCTGCGCAAATCCCTCCGGCCCCGTCCCTCCCATGACGCCCCCGTTCCCCACCCCGCCAGAATTGGCCGGCCATCCTTACTTCCAGTACCGCAATAATGTGTTGTACGCCGAGGATGTGCCGCTTGACCATCTGGCCGAACGGTTGGGAACGCCCCTTTACGTCTACTCCCGCGCGGCGCTGAAAGCCGCGTGGCAATCCTATTGCAGCGCCATCGGCCAGCGTGCGGTATTAGTCTGCTACGGGATGAAGGCCAATTCCAACCTGGCGGTGCTGGGCGAATTCGCCCGGTTGGGCGCCGGCTTTGACATCGTGTCGGGCGGTGAGCTGCATCGCGCGCTCGCCGCGGGCGCGGACGCATCGCGAATCGTGTTCTCGGGCGTCGGCAAGCAGGCCTGGGAAATGCGCGACGCCCTCCTCGCCGGCGTGAAGTGCTTCAACGTTGAATCGGTGGACGAACTGCATCGCCTGTCGGACGTCGCGGCAAACATGGGCGTGCGCGCCCCGGTATCGCTGCGCGTGAATCCGGACGTGGACGCCCGCACACACCCTTATATCTCGACCGGCCTGAAAGAAAACAAGTTCGGCATCGCCATCGGGCAGGCGCTGGCTGCCTACCGCACCGCGCAGTCGCTGCCCGGCCTACGTATCGTCGGCGTGGACTGCCATATCGGCTCGCAGCTGACCGATATCAGTCCCTACTTCGACGCGCTGGAAAAGCTGCTGGACCTGATCGAAAGCCTGGAACAGGCGGGCATCCGCATCGAACACCTGGACTTGGGCGGCGGACTGGGCATCCGCTACCAGGACGAAACGCCCCCATCGCCACGCGCCCTGCTGGACCGCGTCTTCGAGCGGCTGAACGCGCGCGGCCAGGGGCATCTGCATCTGGTCCTGGAACCGGGACGCTCGCTCGTCGGCAATGCCGGCATGCTGCTCACCACCGTCCAATACATCAAGCACGCCGAAGCCCGCAATTTCGCCATCGTCGACGCGGCCATGAACGACCTGCTGCGCCCGGCGCTCTACGAGGCCTTTCACGGCGTGCAGCCCCTGCACCCGCGCGCCGGCGACACCGCCGAGTACGACATCGTCGGCCCCGTCTGCGAAAGCGCCGACTGGCTGGCAAAGCAGCGCCTGCTGGCCATCCGCCAAGGCGACGTGCTGGCGGTGGAATCGGCCGGCGCCTACGGCATGACCATGGCCAGCAACTACAACTCGCGCGGCCGCCCGGCCGAGGTCATGGTCGACGGTGACAAATACTATGTCGTGCGCCAGCGCGAAACGCTGGCCGATCAGCTCCGCGGCGAATCGCTGCTTCCCTGAATCAGCGCGCCGTAAAACACGAAGGCCCCTGCATGCAGGGGCCTTTTTTGTACACCGCGTGGGCGCGGGCCTAGAGCTGGCCGTACGAGTGCAGGCCCGACAGGAACATGTTCACGCCCAGGAAGGCAAAGCCCGTGATCAGCAGGCCCAACAGCGCCCAGTAGGCCGCCATGGCGCCACGCAGGCCCTTGATGAGGCGCATGTGCAGCCATGCCGCGTAGTTCAGCCAGACGATCAGCGCCCAGGTTTCCTTGGGGTCCCACTGCCAATACGCGCCCCACGCATCGGCCGCCCACAGCGCACCCAGGATGGTGGCGACGGTAAAGAAGGCAAACCCGATCGCGATGGCGCGATACATGATGTCGTCCAGCACTTCCAGCGACGGCAGCGCGTCCGCAATACGGCGGCGGCCCAGCAGGATGGCGCCCACGATCACGGCGCCCACGCCGAAGTACAACATCCAGGTCGCGGAAAGCCCATCGGTGCGAAACACCATGGGCTCGGCGCACAGCAACACGCCCAGGATGAACAGCGGCGCAAGCTTGGCCCACGAGGTCGTGTGGCCATGCTGCTTGACCAGGTATGCGAAGCCCACCATCGCCGCCAGCGAGAACGTGCCGTAGCCGATGAAGTTGGCCGGCACGTGCAGTTTCATCCACCAGCTCTTGAGCGCAGGCACCAGCGGCTGGATCTGTCCCGCGTCGCGCGTGAACGAATACCAGAGCAGGAACACGACGGCCGAGGTCACCACCAGCATCACGAAGCCGCCGAGCGCGCGCGTGGCGTACTTACGTTCGTAGTACAGGTAGAAGAGCGCGGTGATGAGCGAAAACAGGACGAAGACTTCGTACAGGTTGCTGACCGGGATATGCCCCAGGTCCGGACCCATCAGATGGCCCTCGCGCCAGCGCACGAGCAAGCCCGTGACACCCGCGAACACCGCGCCCCAGCTCAGCGCCGTGCCCAGCCAGGCGGCGGTCGGGCTGAACAGGCCGATCCAGTAGCACACCATCGACAGCGCAAACAGCGCGCTCATCCACAGGATCGCGGACTGCGAGGAAAACAGGTACTTCAGGAAGAACACCTGCTCGGCGCGAGCCAGATCGTTGCCGTACAGCATCAGCGCGAAGCCCGCGGAGATCGCACAGGCGATCATCAAACGGCGCAGTGGACGCCACAACCAGCCCAGCCAGGCCACCGCCGGCACCGTGCCGCACAGGATGATCTTCTCGTAATAGTCCATCGCGTGCCCGTAGCGGGTCAGCGCGAAACCTGCCCCCACCGCCAGCAGCAGAAAGAAGACGATGTCAGTCCAGTCGGGCTTTCCGCGTTGCGCGCGGCTGTCGCCGGTTTCGGACAAGGCGTCCTGCCAAAGCGATTCAGGCGACGGGGGTGGCGTGGTGGTCGTGGTGGACATAAATAACCTTAAGACCCTTTTTTCTGGCGCAGCAGCGCCTGCTTGAAGCGTTCGAACTCTTGATTGAAGTCAAGTGTACGCTTCTGTGACGTCATGGCCGCCAGGACGCTGCTGCCGCCGTCTTGCGGTTTGACCCAGATCCAGACGCGGCGGTCGCGGATATAGAACATCGAAAACACGCCCAGGACCAGCAACAGGCTGCCCAGATAGACGGTGTTCTTGCCCGGCGTGCGGCTGACCTGGAAGACGCTGGCCTGCACGTGATTGAAGTCGGCCAGCGACAGGAACACGGGTGCGGGATAGACGGTCAGGTCGGACAACGCGGCCACGGCCAGGCGCGACCATACTGCCGCGCGCTCGCCTTCCGGACCATCGACGGCCACCGGCTGCTGACCGGCGCGTTCGCGCGCGATGGCGCGCAATTCGTTCATGCTGGCGCCGATCAGGCGAATCACGACATCGGCGGCGCGCTCCAGATCGGCGGCGGGGGTATTGGCTTGCAGGAACGCCGCGACGGCCTGCAGGCCGCCGGCGGCAAAGGTGTCCAGCGCACGTTCGGCCGCGGTTTCCAGCGGCTGGCGATCGGCGCCCGATGGGCTGTTGCGCTCGGCGAACCGGCGGGCGGCTTCCTTGCGCGCGGCCGGATCGGCCAGCGTGGCGCGCAGACGCATGAATTCGGCGATGGAGCTGTCGTCGTCGGCCGGGATGCGCAGATAGCGGAAGGGCTCGCCGGCGTTGTTGCGCACGCCGGCCAGGAACACGGCCGCGCCGTCCAGTTCGACGGGCAGCATGTAGTTCTGGAACTCATGCGCCTGACCCGCATCGTCGATCAGCTTGTATTCGACGCTGGGCCCCACGTTGCGCAGATTTTCGTTCTTCTTGCCGGCCGCGCTGCCCGCGACCGAGGCCACGTGTTCGGCAAAGCTCTGGTCGGCGCCCTTGGGGTCGCCGCGGGTCAGGTCTTCGACGTTGATCGGACGCAGGGCCGTGACCTCGATGCCCATGCTGCGCGGGCCCTTGGCCGTTTGTGCGGTCAGCTCGCTGGTCTTGCCCACCGTACCGTCGACCGAGAAGGTCGCGTCGTTGACGCCCACCAGCGGGTACCCCTTGAGCACGACTGTACTGCCGCCGTCGTCAAAGCTCGACTGATACACCGTCATGCCCTTGAAGCGCAGCGGCTCGTTCACTTCGATGGTCGAGTCGAAGGTCTTGCCCGTGTCCGGATCCGTGACCTCGACTTCGCTGGCAAAGCGGCTGGGCATGCCGGTGGAGTAGTAGTCGACGATGAACTTCTTGAGCTTGAGCGTGAAAGGCATGGGCTGCACCAGCGCGCCATCGCCCACCATCACGACCGCCGTGCTGGCCTGCCCGCCCTCGGGCACCAGGACGCTTGCGCGAAAGCTCGGGTTGTTGACCGACAGGCGCCCGCTTTCAGGCACCTCGGAAATCAGCATGTTTTCGACGATGGGTTGCTTGCCGCCGAACATGACCTGCAGGCGCACCGGCAGTTCGCTGTCGAGCAGGCCGCCGATACAGATGATGACCATGGCGGCGTGGGCGAACACATAGCCCAGCCGGTTGGCGCTGCCCTTCTTGGCGGCCAGCAGAACGCCATCCTGGGCCTCGCGCACGCGCACCGCGTAACCCATGCGGCCCAGCAGCGCCTTCAGGCCGGTCACCGTCTGCGGCACGCCGGTGGGCTCGGTGGTCTCTACGCGATGCGGAAAGGCGCGCAGGCTGCCTTCGCGCACGTGCTCGCGAAACGAACGCGCGTCGCGAAGCATCTTGGGGGCATTTCGGATCAGACACACCGAGGTCGATACGACCAGAAAGCCCATGATCAGCAGGAACCACCAGCTGTTGTAGACGTGCCAGATGGAGAACTTGTCAAAGACCTCGAACCAGAACGGCCCGAACTGGTCGATGTAATTGTTGGACGATCGGTTCTGCTGCAGCACCGTACCCACCAGGCTGGCCACGCAGATGAACATCAGCAGGCTGACGGCAAAACGCATCGAACCCAGAAGTTCAAAGAGATCGCCTGGCAGGCTGCGCAGAGAGGGGCGGGAGTGGGTTCGGGTCGAATTCATGAAAAAAGGGGGGCCGCGCTATCGGCTACCCCCCTCATAGACAGTGCGAGTCGGAACGAGGTTCCGGCGCGCGCAAGTTGCATCAACGCGGACCGGCCGCGCACGTTGCGGCCAATTGCTTACCGAAGGCCAGCCGCGTAGTCCGACACCGCCTTGATGTCGGCATCCGACATGCGGTCCGCGATGGCGTGCATGACGTCGTTCTTGCGGTCGCCGCTGCGGAAAAGCTTCAGCTGCTCTTCGATATACACGGGGAACTGCCCCGACAAACGGGGGTACTGGCCAGGGATGCCCGCGCCATTGGCAGAATGGCACGCCGCGCAAGCCGGGACGTTGCGGTCAGGCAAACCGCCACGCCAGATCTTTTGACCTAGCTCAACCAAGTTCTCATGGCCGGCGGTAGCGGGTTCCTTCAGGGGCTGCTGGGCCAGATACAGAGCAATGTTCTGCATGTCTGCCGGCGTCAGGTTCTGCACCATGGCGGTCATGGGGCTGGGATTGCCGTCGGGGCCATTGCGCACGGGGGTCTTGGCGCCTTCCTTCACCTTGAAGTCGGCAAGCTGCTTGGCCAAGTACTCGTGCGGCTGCGCGGCAAGGTTCGGGTTCACCGGAATGGTGCTGTTACCCGCCGCGCCGTGACAGGAAGCACAGGCAATGATGCCGCGGGACGCGTCGCCCTGGTCAAACAGCTGACCGCCCTTGGCGGCGTCTGGTTTGGCCGGGCCCGCAGCGCCATTGGCGGCGAAACTCGTAGCAGAGAAGGCGGAGGCGCCGAGCAACAGCCCGCTCGCAACCAACATCCGGGACAGCACACGCTTCATGAAGACCTCGACGATCACATCGATCAAGGCGCAAAAAGGCGCCCACGCCTGCCCGCACTTGCAGTAAACCGTATCGAACCTGTTTTGCTTGTCCTGCTTTGCGATCTTGCTGCGGTGCTGCATCCATCGGCCCAAGAAGGGCTACAAAACGTCTGGATGGCAGCTAAACAGTAAGCAAAAAAGACGGCTCCGCACACGCGGACCACTGTAGCAAACGCCGGATTATACAATAGGGCTCGAAACCAACCGTATCGAAAGCCATCCGTGTCCCTCCTACATCGCGCCTCCTTCCTCACCTCCGCGGCTCGCCTCGACCAGTTGCCGCCCGCCGGCGCTCCCGAGGTCTGCTTCGTTGGCCGCTCCAACGCCGGCAAATCCACGGCCATCAACGTGCTGTGCAACCAGCGCCGTCTTGCGTTCTCCAGCAAGACGCCGGGCCGCACGCGCCTGATCAACATGTTCAGCCTGCCCGACCCGCTGGACCCGGAAGCCCACATCGGCTATCTGGTCGACCTGCCCGGCTACGGCTATGCGTCCGTGGCCCGCAACGAAAAGGAAAAGTGGGCAGACATCCTGGGCGGCTATCTGCGCGACCGTGAATCGCTGGTCGGCATCGTCCTGCTCATCGACATCCGCCGCGGCGTGACCGAACTGGACCGGCGCCTGGCCAACTTCATCGCGCCCACCGGCCGCCCGGTGCTGGCCCTGCTGACCAAGGCCGACAAGCTGCCGTACGGCCAGCGCATGCGCACCGTCTTCTCGGTCCGCAAGGACCTCGCCGACATCGGCGCGCTGCATACGGTCCCCTTCTCGGCGCCCGAGCGCATCGGGCTCGAAGAGGCCGGCGCTCACATCGAAAATTGGATTTCCCCGAAGGTCGTACCATGAACCCGCAGATCATCACCCCTGAGTTTCCGGTTTCCCGCCCCCGCCGCCTGCGTCGCGACGACTTCACCCGCCGTCTGGTGCGCGAGAACGCCCTGACGGTCAATGACCTGATCTACCCGGTATTCGTGGCCGAAGGCTCCGGCCTGCGCCAGCCGGTGGCGTCCCTGCCCGGCGTGGTCCGCTATTCGCTGGACACCCTGCTGCCCGTGGCCGAGGAATGCGTGGCGCTGGGCATTCCGGTGCTGTCGCTGTTTCCCGCCATCGACCCGGCGCTCAAGACCCCGGACGGCATCGAAGCCACCAATCCCGACGGCCTCATCCCGCGCGTGGTCCGCGAACTGAAGTCGCGTTTCCCGGAACTGGGCGTGCTGTGCGATGTGGCGCTGGACCCGTACACCAGCCACGGCCAGGACGGCGTCATCGACGCGGACGGCTACGTGGTCAACGAGCCCACCGTCGAAATCCTGGTGAAGCAGGCGCTCACGCAGGCCGAAGCCGGCGTGGACATGGTCGCCCCCAGCGACATGATGGACGGCCGCATCGGCGCGGTGCGCCGCGCGCTCGAAGCCAACGGTCACATCCACACGCGCATCATGGCCTATTCGGCCAAGTACGCCAGCGCGTTCTACGGTCCGTTCCGCGACGCCGTGGGCTCGGCCACCAACCTGGGCAAGTCCAACAAGATGGCGTACCAGATGGATCCGGGCAACCTCGACGAGGCGCTGCGCGAAGTGGCCGGCGATCTGCAGGAAGGCGCCGACATGGTCATGGTCAAGCCGGGCATGCCGTACCTGGACGTGCTGCGCCGGGTCAAGGATACGTTCCGCGTACCGACCTTCGCCTATCAGGTGAGCGGCGAATACGCCATGATCAAGGCCGCCGCCGCCAATGGCTGGCTCGACCACGACAAGGTCATGATGGAGGCGCTGCTCGCCTTCAAGCGCGCCGGCGCCGACGGCATCCTGACGTACTTCGCCATCGAAGCGGCCAAGCTGCTGAAAAGCCAGCGCTAAAGCCGGCGGGCGCGGCGGACTGCCGTCTGCGCCCTTTCCCCGCTTTGGCGGCCTGCGCGCCGGCAACCCCCATCGAATCAGGCCTTTGCAGCGGCAGCGCGTGCCGGTTGTGCGCCGCGGCGCAGGCCCAGCCACGTTCCGCCCAGCACACACCCCAGTCCGACGACATGGGTCAGGGTGACGTGCTCGTCAAGGAACAGGGCCGCGAACAGCAGCCCGAAAATCGGCAACCAATTCACGAACAGCGCGGCGCGGCTGATCCCCAGCCGCGCGATGCCCGCGTTCCAGACGATGTTGCTGACACCCGAGGCGATCACCGCCGAAAACATCAGCACGGCCCAGGGCCACCATGCCATCTGCCACGTGCCCGCCTGGTACGAAGACGGCGTCAGCGCGGCATGCCCGACCAGCATCAATCCGCCGGCCAGATACATGTACCAAAGCATGCCCAGCGGATCCATCATCCGCGACATCCGCTGAATCACCAGGCCGCCAAACACAAAGACGAGCACGGCCACGAACACCACCGCGTCGCCCCAGCCCGTCAGTCCGAGTTGCGCGCCGCCGCCCACCACCACCATGCCCACACCCAACAGGCCCAGCAGCGCGCCGGCGATGCGGGTGGTCGTGAGCTTTTCGCGGTAGAAGATGGCGGCCAGAAAGGCGGACAGCAACGGGCTGGTGGCCATGATGAGCGTGCCGTTGGCCGCCGATGAAAAGCGCAGTCCCGACACCAGTGCCACCTGGTGCGCGTACACCACCAGGAACCCGGCCAGCGCCACCCAGCCCAACTGCGCGCCACCCAGCTTCGGGATGCGGCCGCGGCGCGCCTTGATGATGAGTGTGACGGTGACAAACGCAATGACGATCCGAACGGCGGCCAGCGCCTGGATGTCCATGTGCTGCGTCAGATATTTGATGGAGACGATGTTCAGGCCCCAGGTGGCCATGACGAACATCAATTGAAGATAGATCAGACCATGCCGGTCCTGACTTGCATCAACGGTGGGGGACGTCACGGCGTCAGCCTGGAGGGAGATGGATGCGCCGCGCGGGCAGCGAAGCGATCATGGTATATCGCCCCTTCCCTTGATTCAATGCGCGGCGGTCCGCGTTGCGCGCATCAGACGATGGCGCACCGCCTGCTTGTCCGCCGCGCCCTCAGCGGACCAGGACGCGGTCCAGCGACTCGGTAAAGCGCTTGGCGTCCTGGAATCCCACGACGCGAGCTTCCGCGATCTCCTTGCCGCCGGGCTCGAAGAACATGATGCCCGGCGGGCCGAACAGACGGAATCGCTTGAGCAGCGCGCGGTCGTCGGCATTGTTCGCCGTCACGTCGGCCTGCACCAGCACCATTCCAGCCATGCGCTGCGCGACCCCCGCATCGGTAAAGGTGAATCGCTCCATCTCGCGGCACGACACGCACCAGTCCGCATAGAAGTCCAGCATCACCGGCCGGGTGCTCTGCGCCAGCACCGCGTCCAGTTCGGCGTTGCTGCGAACCCGGGTGAACTGGACCTCGCCCGCCGCGGCCTCGCCAGCTGCCGGCGCTTCACCGCGCGCGGCCAGGTGCGAGAGCGGCTGCAGGACATCGCGGCCCCCGCTGGCGGCCCCCAACAGCCACGCCGCGGCCGCCAGGGCGAGCAGCAGGCCCAGTCCCTTGCCAAACATGCGACCGGCGCCTGCGCCCGGCGGCAGGGCATCAAAGGCGCGCAGCATCACGGCCGACACGACGGCCAGGAATGCCCAGCCCGTCATCTGCACCCACGTCGGCACGACGGGGATGAGCATCCACCACGCCGTCGCCAGCAACAGCATGCCGAACAGCCGCTTGACGCCGTCCATCCAGGGACCGGCCTTGGGCAGCAATGCCGAAGACGACGCGCCGACGATCAGCAGCGGCACGCCCATGCCCCACGCCATTGCAAAGAGCGCCGATCCGCCCAAGACCACGTCGCCTGTCTGCGAGATGTACAGCAAGGCGCCAGCAAGCGGAGCTGCCACGCAGGGCCCGACGATCAGGGCCGACAGCGCGCCCATCACCAGCGCCCCGGTATATCGCCCGCCCGGCATGCGCGAGGACCGGTCCGACAGCATGGCCTGGATGCCGGAAGGCATCTGGAAGGTGAACACGTCGAACATGGCCAGCGCCAGCACGGCCAGCAGGATGGCGAAAAGCGACAGGATCCACGGCGTCTGCAGCCAGGCGGCAAGCCCCGCGCCGCTCAGCCCGGCCGCCACGCCCAGCGCGGTGTACACGACCGACATGCCCAGCACGTACGTCGCGGCCAGCGCCAGACCGCGACTGCGGCTCGGCCGGTGGTGCTGCGCCCCGCCCAGCACGATCGACGACAGGATGGGAATCATGGGCAGCACACATGGCGTGAAAGCCAGCAGCAGGCCCAGCACCAAAAAGACGCCCGCTGTCTTGATCCAACCCAGACCGCCCAAGGCATCGGCCAGGCCCGTGTCGCCCGCGTTCACCAACGCGGACAATCCGCCGGAAGTTGCCGGCGCCGCAGACGCGGCCCCGCCAATTCCCGTGCCCGCCACCGCATAACCGCCGGCCACGGGCGTGAGTTTGACGGTGCTGTCCATTGGCGGATAGCACAGCCCGGCATCCGCGCAGCCTTGGCCCGTCAACGTCAGCGTGAAGGGCTGTCCTCCCGCGCCAACGGGGACGCGGATCGTCACGTCCTTGTGAAAGACCTCCATGTCTTTTTCGAAGGTCGGGTCGTATTTGACTTCACCCTTGGGATAAACGGCTTGCCCGAGCGTGGTGGCGTCGGCCGGGGTGATCGCAATCCCGAAGCGCTCGCGGTACATGTAATAGCCGGGCGCCACGCGATAGTGCAATTCGAGCGTATCCGGCGACGCCATCTGCGCGCTGAACACAAAGGCTCTTTCCGGTTCGAGGAATTCGGCTTGCGCACGCGCGACGGTCTGCCATCCCAGCAGCAGAAGCATCACTGCCAGCAATGCCAGGCAGTGCCTCAGGATCGAAGGGGTCACGCTGCCGGCGCGCCCGCGCGCGCCAACCGTACCGGCAAGTTGCAACATCAGTTTCTCTTGTTCTGCGTAATGGCCGTCTGCTCGCGCACCCAGTCCAGGTATGGCGCCGCGCCGCCGATGACTGGCAGCACGATGATCTCGGGAACGTCGTAGGGGTGCATCTGCGACAGGGCCTGCACGACGGCCGCATGCCGCGCGTAGGTCGTCTTGATGTGAATGGGAATTTCCTCCGTCCCTTCGACCTCTCCGTTCCACAGGTAGATGGACAACCCCGGCGCGCCAAGGTTCACGCAGGCTGCCAGCCCGTCCTCGACGAGCACGTGCGCGATACGCTTGGCCAGAAGCAGATCCGGCGCATTGCTGATGACCAGCACGACGTCGTCATCGCGCAACATGGAACCTCCTTGGGATACCCGCGTGGGATGTAACTCGAGGTATTTTATCGATATTGCGGCCAACTCCCCGGCGCTGCCGGTCGCGCGGCCGCCGCGCCATCCCTTTTCACGCCGAGGCAAGCATGTCCGACAACTGCCTGTTCTGCCGCATCGCCCGTCACGAGATCCCCGCGCACGTCGTCCAAGAGGACGACCGCCTCCTGGCCTTCCTGGATATCCACCCCGTGCGCGCCGGCCACACGCTCATCATCCCCAAGCAGCACTATCCCTACTACGAGGACATGCCGGCCGACCTGGCGGCCAGCATCGTTAACCTGGGTCAGCGGCTGGGGCGCCAGATGAAGCGCCTGTACGGCGTTGAGCGCGTGGGTTTTGCCTTCACGGGGATCCACGTTGCGCACGCGCATGCGCACGTCATCCCGATGCACCACCCGCAGGACGTGACATCGACGCAGTACATCGAGCAGCAGGATCTGACTTTCAAGATGCCGCCTCAGTCGCCGCCGGAAGCGCTGGCGGCCACGGCCGCGCAATTGCGCGGGCAACTGCGCGGCGGCCCCGAACGTGGAAAATGAACGCGGCGAATGCGCGCAGTAAGCGAAGGAAGGCGAAAAAAACAAGGGCGGGTCCGAAGACCCGCCCTTGTCGCTTATCTAGCTGCCGAAATTACTCGGCGCTGTCCTCAGCGGCTTCATCGACTTCCGGACGGTCAACCAGTTCCATGAAAGCCATGGGAGCGTTGTCGCCTTGACGGAAGCCCATCTTCAGCACGCGGGTGTAGCCGCCGTTACGGGCCGCGTAGCGCGGGCCGATTTCGGCAAACAGCTTCACAACCGCATCGCGATCGCGCAGACGGGCAAAGGCCAGACGCTTGTTCGCGAGGGTGGGCTCCTTGCCCAGCGTGATCAGGGGTTCGATGACGCGGCGCAATTCTTTCGCCTTCGGCAGCGTGGTCTTGATTGCTTCGTGAGTGATCAGCGAAACAGCCATGTTGCGGAACATGGCAAGACGGTGACTGCTGGTGCGGTTGAGCTTACGCAAGCCATTACCGTGACGCATGATAAGTTTCCTTTGAATCTAAAGACGGCGTTTCCGCCATCGGGTTGCCGGCTCTTCTATCAGCCTGCAATCAGGCTGCGGTCCGGTAGAAAACGGGGCATTTTACGACGATTTCGCAAATCGCCCGGCAACGAAGGCCGGGCGCTGTGGGAGACGCCCCTTCGCAGGGGCGGCACCCTTTCAAGACTTAGGGACGCTCCAGGCCCAGGGGCGGCCAGTTCTCGAGCTTCATGCCGAGGGTCAGGCCACGTGCAGCCAGCACTTCCTTGATCTCGTTGAGCGACTTGCGACCCAGGTTCGGGGTCTTGAGCAGCTCGTTTTCGGTACGCTGGATCAGGTCGCCGATGTAGTAGATGTTTTCGGCCTTCAGGCAGTTGGCCGAACGCACCGTCAGCTCCAGGTCGTCGACCGGGCGCAGCAGCACCGGATCGATCTGCGGCGTGCCGCGGACCGGGGCTTCGTACGAATCGCCGGCGCCTTCCAGGGCGGCGAACACCGAGATCTGGTCCATCAGGATGCGGGCCGATTGGCGCACCGCTTCCTCGGGCGAGATCACGCCGTTGGTTTCGATGTCCAGAACCAGCTTGTCCAGGTCGGTGCGTTGTTCCACGCGGGCGCTTTCAACGGCGTAGCTCACGCGGCGAACCGGGCTGAACGAGGCGTCCAGAACGATGCGGCCGATGGTGTGCGTGCGGTCTTCCGACAGCGCGCGCACGTTGCCGGGCACATAGCCGCGGCCCTTCTCGACCTTGATCTGCATTTCCAGCTTGCCCGCTTCCGTCAGGTTGCAGATGGCGTGGCCGGGGTTGATGATCTCGACGTCGTGCGGCAGCTCGATGTCGCTGGCCAGCACGGTGCCGGCGCCAGACTTGCGCAGAACCAGCGTCACTTCGTCGCGGTTGTGCAGCTTGAAGACCACGCCCTTCAGGTTCAGCAGGATGTCGACGACATCTTCGCGAACGCCCGGGATGGTCGAGTATTCGTGCACCACACCGGTCATCTGGACTTCGGTCGGCGCGTAGCCGGTCATCGAAGACAACAGGATGCGGCGCAGGGCGTTGCCCAGCGTGTGACCGTAGCCACGCTCGAACGGCTCCATCACGATCTTGGCATGGTGCGTGCCGACCGGTTCGACTTCAATGGAGCGCGGCTTCAGGAAACCTTGAGTGGACATGTACTGAATTCCTTTTCAATACCCTCGGCTCGTTACACCGATAAGGCTGATGGACAGGGTGAGACGGTAAAGCTTGAAACACGGGCTGCGAAAAGCCGCCCGATACTTACCGCAAAGCCCGCTCCACCAAAACGGCGAAAGCGGGCTGCTGCGGGACGTGCAAACGGGTCGACCGGGTCGCGGGACCAGCTTGCCAGCACCTTGCGAAGGAGGTGCCGGCAGGCGTGATTAACGC
Organism: Achromobacter mucicolens; assembly: GCF_029866465.1. Lineage (NCBI taxonomy): Bacteria > Pseudomonadati > Pseudomonadota > Betaproteobacteria > Burkholderiales > Alcaligenaceae > Achromobacter > Achromobacter mucicolens. The sequence continues at coordinate 5,574,332 of NZ_CP123364.1, forward strand.
GAGTACAGTTCGACGACCATCGATTCGTTGATGTCGCGAGCGACGTCAGCGCGATCGGGAGCCGACTTGAACGTGCCGGTCAGCTTGGCCGCGTCGACTTCCACCCACTGGGGGATGCCGATGCTGGTGGCCAGGTCGAGCGATTCCTTGATACGGCCTTGCTTCTTGGCCTTTTCACGAACCGAGATGACGTCGCCAGCCTTGACCAGCATCGAAGCGATGTCAGCCGTGTGGCCGTTCAGTTCGATGGCGCGGTGGCTCACCAGCTGGCGAGCTTCGGCGCGCGTCGAGCCGAAGCCCATGCGGTAGACGACGTTGTCCAGGCGCGATTCCAGCAGCTGGATCAGCGTTTCGCCGGTGTTGCCACGGCGACGCTCGGCTTCAGCGAAGTACTTGCGGAATTGCTTTTCCAGCACGCCGTACATGCGCTTGAGCTTTTGCTTTTCGCGCAGCTGCAGGCCGTAGTCGGAAGTGCGGGCACCCGAAGTGCGGCCGTGTTGGCCAGGCTTGGAATCCAGCTTGCACTTGGAATCCAGCGAGCGGCGGGCGCTCTTCAGGAACAGGTCAGTACCCTCGCGGCGCGAGAGCTTGCATTTGGGTCCAATATAACGTGCCATGTGGATTCCCTTTAGATACGACGACGCTTCGGCGGACGGCAGCCGTTGTGCGGAACGGGCGTGATGTCGGCGATGGACGAGATCTTGATGCCCAGCGCGTTCAGTGCGCGAACCGACGACTCGCGGCCAGGACCGGGGCCCTTGATGCGGACTTCCAGCGTCTTGATGCCGTACTCGAGCGCAACGCGGCCGGCCGTTTCAGCGGCAACCTGCGCGGCAAACGGGGTCGACTTACGCGAACCCTTGAAGCCAGCACCGCCCGACGTGGCCCACGACAGCGCGTTGCCCTGACGGTCGGTGATGGTGATGATGGTGTTGTTGAACGAAGCGTGAACGTGCGCGATGCCGTCCGAGACGTTCTTCTTGACCTTTTTGCGCACGCGCGAAGCGCCGCTGGTGGAAGCTTTCGCCATAATCCTGTTCCTCGATTATTTCTTCAGGGACGCAGCAGCACGACGCGGGCCCTTGCGGGTCCGGGCGTTGGTGCGAGTGCGCTGGCCGCGCACGGGCAAACCGCGCTTGTGACGCATACCGCGGTAGGTTCCCAGGTCGATCAAACGCTTGATCGAGAGCTGTACTTCACGACGCAGGTCGCCTTCAACCGTGAACAAACCAACATGTTCGCGGACGCGTTCCAATTCAGCGTCGCTCAGATCCTTGACCTTTTTGTCAAAGGGTACGTTTGCCGCTTCGCAAATCTTGCGAGCGCGCGTACGACCGATGCCAAAAATGGCGGTCAGGCCGATCTCGGCGTGCTGTTGCGGCGGAATGTTAATGCCAGCAATACGGGCCATGACTGTTCCTTGAATAAATCCGTTGCGTAGTCGCTAACCCGAGTTAGCCTTGACGCTGCTTGTGACGCGGGTCGGTGCAGATAACGCGCACCACGCCGTGACGTTTGATAACTTTGCAGTTGCGGCAGATCCGCTTAACCGATGCCATTACTTTCATGGTTGACTCCTAATTTTCCGTAATCCGGTTTCGCTCACTTGGAGCGGAAAACAATCCTGGCTCGCGTCAGATCATAGGGCGTGAGCTCCACTGTGACCTTGTCACCCGGCAGGATCCGGATGTAATGCATACGCATCTTGCCGGAAATATGGCCCAACACCACGTGGCCGTTTTCGAGCTTGACGCGAAATGTCGCGTTCGGGAGGTTCTCAAGAACCTCACCTTGCATCTGAATGACGTCGTCCTTGGACATTCTTTTGCTTACCGCATCGGCAAACCCGCGCCCTTGAAGTTGGCCTTCTTGAGCAACGAGTCGTACTGGTGAGACATCATGTAGGCCTGAACCTGCGCCATGAAATCCATCGTCACCACCACAATGATCAACAGAGACGTACCACCGAAGTAGAAAGGAACGTTCCAGCGCATCACCAAGAATTCCGGCAACAGGCACACCAACGTGATGTAGATGGCACCTGCGAGCGTCAAACGCATCAGGATCTTGTCGATGTAGCGCGCCGTTTGCTCGCCCGGACGGATGCCCGGAACAAACGCACCACTCTTCTTCAGGTTGTCCGCCGTTTCGCGGCTGTTGAAAACCAGAGCCGTGTAGAAAAAGCAGAAGAAAATAATCGCGACCGAGTACAGCGTGATGTAGAGCGGTTGACGAGGCGACAGGGCCGCAGCCAGGTCGCTAAGCCAGCGCATGTTCTCGCTGCTGGAGAACCAGCTCGTGATCGTGGCCGGGAACAGAATGATCGACGACGCGAAGATCGGCGGAATCACCCCTGCCATGTTCAGCTTCAGCGGCAGATGCGAGCTCTGACCACCGTAGACCTTGTTGCCGACCTGACGCTTGGCGTAGTTCACCGTGATCTTGCGCTGTCCGCGTTCCACGAACACCACAAAAGCGGTAACCAGCACCACCAGAGCCACGATGAACAGCGCCGAAAGCACAGACATCGCGTTGGTGCGGACCAGGTCCAGCAGTGCAGCCAGCGCCGCGGGCAGACCCGCAACGATACCTGCGAAGATCAGAATGGAGATCCCGTTGCCCAGACCGCGCTCCGTGATTTGCTCACCCAGCCACATGACGAACATGGTGCCGGTGACCAAGGTCACGACGGTCGTGAAGCGGAACAGCATGCCCGGATCGATCACCAGTCCCTGTTGGGACTCCAACGCCACCGAAATGCCCACTGCTTGCACCAGCGCCAGCACGACCGTGCCGTAGCGGGTGTATTGGGTAATCTTCCGACGACCGGACTCGCCCTCTTTCTTGAGCGCTTCCAGCGACGGCACCACCACCGACATCAACTGCATGATGATGGATGCCGAAATGTACGGCATGATCCCCAGGGCAAAAATCGAGAAACGCGAGAGCGCCCCGCCCGAGAACATGTTGAACAGGCCCAGGATCCCGCCCTGGTTCTGACGGAACAAGTCCGCCAGCGCGTCCGGGTTGATACCCGGAACCGGGATGTGTGTACCCAAACGGTAAACCACCAGGGCGAGCACCAGGAACACCAGACGGCGCTTCAAATCGCCGTATCGTGCTCCGGATTTGCCCAATGCCTGCGCGTTAGCCACTCGTCACCTCTGATCAAGCAAGCGAGCCGCCCGCGGCTTCGATGGCGGCGCGAGCGCCGGCCGTCGCGGTAATGCCCTTGAGCACGACCTTGCGCGAGAGTTCACCAGACTTGATGACCTTGGCGTAACGAACCGCCTGGCCAATCACGCCGGCCGCCTTCAGCGCTTGCACATCGATTTCGTCGATGGGCAGGGCTTCGAGGTCCGACAAGAGAACTTGTGCATACAGGTGTTGACCCAGCGGGGTGAAACCACGCTTGGGCAGGCGACGTTGCAGCGGCATTTGACCGCCTTCGAAGCCAACCTTGTGGAAACCGCCCGAGCGCGACTTCTGACCCTTGTGGCCACGGCCGGCGGTCTTACCCAGACCCGAACCGATGCCACGGCCGACGCGGCGCTTGGCGTGCTTGCTGCCCTCGGCGGGCTTCAGCGTATTAAGTTGCATATCCGACATGGTGATTCCTTAGGCTTCCGAGACGGAAACGAGATAATCCACCTTACGGATCATCCCACGCACCTCGGGCGTATCGACCAGCACGCGGCTGCTGTTGATGCGACCCAAGCCCAAACCGCGAACCGTATCACGGTGCGATTGCTTGGTACCGATCACCGAGCGCACGAGGGTCACTTTGATCTGCTTCTGAGCCATGATTTACCCCAGGATTTCTTCGACCGTCTTGCCGCGCTTGGCAGCAACATCGGCCGGGGTCAGGGAGGCGCGCAGGCCGTTCAACGTGGCGCGAACCATGTTGTAGGGGTTGCTCGAGCCCAAGCTCTTGGCAACCACGTTACGCACACCCATCACTTCGAAAATAGCGCGCATCGGGCCGCCGGCGATAACGCCAGTACCTTCAGCAGCGGGCGAAATCAGCACGGTAGCGGCGCCATGCTTGCCAACCACGGTGTGGTGCAGCGTGCCGTTCTTCAGAGCGACCTTGAACATGCCGCGACGGGCTTGTTCCATGGCCTTCTGAACGGACACCGGCACTTCACGCGCCTTGCCCTTACCCATGCCGATGCGGCCATCGCCATCGCCAACCACGGTCAGCGCGGCAAAGCTCATGGTGCGACCACCCTTGACCACTTTGCTCACGCGGTTGACCGCGATCATCTTTTCGCGGAGGCCGTCATCGTTCTCTTTTTCCGCGGCGTTCTTGCCTTGTACTTTAGCCATTTGACAGATCCTCGCTTAGAACTTCAGGCCGGCTTCACGCGCGGCATCGGCCAGCGCCTTGACGCGGCCATGGTAACGAAAGCCCGAGCGATCGAAAGCGACCAGTTCGATACCGGCAGCCTTGGCCTTTTCGGCCACGCGCTTGCCAACCAGCGTCGCAGCGGCTTTGTTGCCACCCTGACCGGTTTGGCCGGCCAGTTGCGCACGCACTTCGGCTTCCACCGTAGAGGCGCTGACCAGAACGCGATCGCCTTCCGGCGAAATGATGTTGGCGTAGATGTGCTGGTTCGAGCGGAAAATCGAGAGGCGATGAACGCGCAGCTCGTTGATCTTCCGGCGAGTCGGAACCGCACGACGCAAACGGGAAACTTTTTTGTCCATGATTCGTCCTTGCGTGCGCCGTTATTTCTTCTTGGTTTCTTTGATGACGACGCGTTCGTCCGAGTAACGCACGCCCTTGCCCTTGTAGGGTTCGGGTTCGCGGTACGCGCGGATTTCAGCGGCCACCTGACCGACGACTTGCTTGTTGGAGCCCTTGATGACGATTTCCGTCTGGGTGGGGCATTCGGCCTTGATACCGGCCGGCAACTGATGCAAAACGTCGTGCGAGAAACCGAGCTGCAGCTTAACGGCGTCGCCTTGAACCGAGGCGCGGTAACCCACGCCAACCAGGTTCAGCTTGCGCTCGAATCCCTTGCTCACGCCGTTGACCATGTTGGCCACCAGCGCGCGCACGGTACCCGACATGGCATTGGCGTGACGGGAATCGTTGGCAGCGGCAAACGTGAGCTTGCCACCGTCCAGCGAAATCGTGACGTCGCCAGTCAGGGGTTGGGTCAAGGAACCCAGCGGGCCCTTGACGGTGATCTGATCCTGCTTGATGTCAGCTTCGACACCCTTGGGCAGTTCGACCGGATACTTAGCGATACGTGACATTCGAATTTCTCCTTAGGCCACGTAGCACAGCACTTCGCCGCCGACGCCGTTGGCGCGAGCCTTACGGTCGGTCATGACGCCGCGCGAGGTCGAAACGATAGCCACGCCCAGGCCGTTCATGACCTGAGGAATGCTGGTACGGCCCTTGTAGATACGCAGACCAGGACGCGAGACGCGTTCGATGCGCTCGATGACCGGACGGCCAGCGTAGTACTTCAGGGTGATCTCGAGCTCAGGCTTGGCCTGGGTGCCCTTGATTTCAAAGCTGTCGATGTAGCCTTCGTCTTTCAGCACAGCGGCAATAGCCGCCTTCAGCTTCGAGGAGGGCATGCTCACCGTAACTTTGTCCACTTGCTGCGCATTGCGAATGCGGGTCAGCATATCGGCGATGGGATCGCTCATGCTCATATTGTTTCTCCTACCAGCTGGCCTTGGTGATGCCGGGGATTTCACCCTTCATCGCCATTTCACGCAGTTTGTGGCGCGTCAGACCGAACTTGCGGAACACACCGCGAGGACGACCGGTGACCACGCAACGGTTGCGTTGACGCGTCGGGTTGGCATTGCGCGGCAGCTGTTGCAGCTTGAGCCGAGCTTGGTAACGTTCTTCGTCGGTCTTCGACTGGTCGTCGATGATCGCCTTCAACTCAGCGCGCTTGGCAGCGAACTTGTCAGCCAGCTTGGCGCGCTTGATGTCGCGATTGATGAGGGAAAGTTTAGCCACGTCATCAGCCCCTTAGTTACGGAACGGGAAGCTGAAGGCCGTCAACAGCGCCTTGGCTTCTTCGTCGGTCTTCGCGGAGGTGGTGATGCTGATGTTCAGCCCACGCAGCGCGTCGATCTTGTCGTACTCGATTTCGGGGAAAATGATTTGCTCTTTCACCCCGATGTTGTAGTTGCCACGGCCGTCGAACGCACGACCCGAGATACCGCGGAAGTCGCGCACGCGAGGCAGCGCAACCGCCACCAGGCGATCCAGGAATTCGTACATGCGTTGACCACGCAGCGTGACCATGCAACCAATCGGGTAGTTTTCGCGGATCTTGAAACCGGCGATAGCCTTCTTGGTCTTCGTCACGACAGGCTTTTGGCCGGCGATCTTGGTCAGATCCGACACAGCGTGTTCAATGACTTTCTTGTCGGAGACCGCTTCCGAGACACCCATGTTCAGGGTGATCTTGGTGATGCGCGGCACTTCCATGACGCTCTTGTAGCCAAACTTGGCCTGCAGGTCGCCAGCGACCTTGCTCTTGTAGAAATCTTGCAAACGAGACATGTCTATCGCCCCTTACGCCTTGGCGCCGACAACGGCACCATTGGAACGGAACACGCGGACCTTGCGACCTTCGACTTCTTGAACGCCCACGCGGTCGCCACGACCGGTTGCGGGGTTGAAGAGCGCCACATTCGAGATGTGGATCGGCATGGTCTTTTCGACAATCCCGCCCGGGTTGTTAGCCATCGGGTTGGCTTTCACGTGCTTCTTGGCAACATTGACGCCTTCGACCAGGACGTGGTCGGCGCCAACGCGGGCCAGCACGGTACCGCGACGCTTCTTGTCGCGACCGGTCAGGACGATGACTTCGTCGCCTTTACGAATGTTGTTCATCGTAGGGCTCCTTACAGCACTTCCGGGGCCAGCGACACGATCTTCATGAACTTCTCGGTACGCAGTTCACGCGTAACGGGTCCGAAGATGCGGGTGCCGATAGGCTCCAGCTTGGCGTTGAGCAACACGGCGGCATTGCCACCGAAACGAATCAGCGAACCGTCTTTACGGCGCACGCCCTTGGCGGTACGAACCACCACGGCATTGTAAATTTCGCCTTTCTTGACGCGTCCGCGCGGAGCCGCATCTTTGACGCTCACCTTGATGATGTCGCCGATACCGGCATAACGGCGCTTGGAGCCACCGAGCACCTTAATGCACATGACATGACGCGCACCAGTGTTATCGGCCACGTCCAGCGTGGTCTGCATTTGGATCATGATTTTTCCTGTTCCAACTTAACTGGAAATACGGTTTTCCCAACAAGGGAACACTGCAATTCCTGCCAGTTTTGGTCCCGTCAGGTCAGCCGCCCTGCTTTTATGTCGGCAAGTCCGTAACTACTTGGACCAGCAACCGGTTGGCAACGCAACGACCCTGGGTTGAAATCCTGCGGGTATTCCCCCCGACGCGCTCATCTAGCCTTCGGCTTCGATGAATCGACAATCTGGGAAAGCTGATAATTCTAACGTGGTTAATTTTTGAGCGCAAGCACTTTGTTGGGATTGCGCACAAAAGACCACGCCCCCTGTCAAGGGGGTCGGTTTGGCGGGCCATCCGCCCCTATTTCTGGCGGTAGTAGCCCTTCTCCCAGGCGTCATGATTTGCCTTGCCGCGACGGATTTCGTCCGTGAACGGCGCAGCCATGAGCACCAGGCGATTCAACCATTTTACAGGAGCGCGGCAAGGACGCTCGAAGTCCACGAAAAGCACCGCCCGCAGGCCGTCGGTGTCGTTGTGCACCTGATGGGGATACAGGTCGTCGAAGACGACAGCCTGACCTTCGCGCCAGCTATAGCGTTCGCCGCCCACCTCGATCCAGCACTGCTCCGGCGGCTCGGGGACGACCAGGCCCAGGTGCAGGCGCAACACGCCGTTGTACGGCCCCGTATGCAGCGGAATGCGCTTGCCGGCCTCGAGGATGGAGAAGAAGGCGGTGCGGATGCCCGGAATGTCCTGCAGCGCGCGGGCAGTATCCGGGCAGCGCGCAAGATTGCGTTCGGAGCGCAGGCCGTAGCCCATGAAGACGAAGGTCTTCCATTGGTCGTCGGACGTGATCATGCCCACGTCCGGTGAAATCTGATGGAAGGCAGGCAAGGCCTGGCGGTCGGCCAAGAGGCCGGTCAGTTCGGCGCGGATGGCGGGCGCCCGCGCTTCGAGGGCGGCAATCCAGGGGAACTGGCTGTTCTGGAATATGGGTTTGTCGCCCACCAGCGAGGCCTGCGCGATGCGCTGGCGCAGCCAGTCGATGAAACCGAAAAACACCCGGGAGTATAGGCTGGGATGGGTGGCCGGGCGCGCATCGACGGGTTGCACCATAGGTAGACGAAAAGACAGCCGAAGATTCCCTATTTTTGCCCCTGGCGATGCGCGCGCGCAAGCATGCGATGAGCCCAATGGCCCCAAGCTCACATCGGGGATTGGCTCCGTTTGACCGGGACAAGCTGGTTTAGACTGCCGTGGGCAGCAGCAGCCGCTGCTCCCTTCCGCTACCCATTCCTATTTCGCAAGGAACGACAGGCATGTATGAACAGTTGGCGCTGTATATCGACGGCGAATTCGTCGCCGGCGAGGGCAGGCGCACCCAGGACGTCATCAACCCGGCCACGCTCGAGGTGCTCGGCCAGCTGCCCCACGCCACGCAAGCGGATCTGGATCGCGCCCTTGCCGCCGCCCAGCGCGCTTTCGAATCGTGGAAGAAATCCTCGCCCATGGACCGCTCGGCGATCCTGCGCAAGGTCGCCACGCTGTCGCGAGAGCGCGCCCAGGAGATCGGCCGCAACATGACGCTGGATCAGGGCAAGCCGCTGGCCGAAGCCGTGGGCGAAGTCACCTCCTGCGCCGAGCACGCCGATTGGCACGCCGAGGAATGCCGGCGCATCTACGGCCGCGTTATCCAGCCGCGCAACCCCGACGTCCGCCAGATCGTGGTGCGCGAGCCCATCGGCGTCTGCGCCGCCTTCACGCCCTGGAACTTCCCGTACAACCAGGCCATCCGCAAGATCGCCGCCGCCATCGGCGCCGGCTGCACGGTCGTGCTCAAGGGGCCCGAGGATTCGCCCAGCGCGGTCATGGCCATTGCGCGCATGTTCCACGACGCCGGTCTGCCCAAGGGCTGCCTGAACATCGTCTGGGGCGAGCCCGCCATGATCTCGGACTACCTGATCCGTTCGCCGATCGTGCGCAAGGTGTCGTTCACTGGCTCCGTGCCGGTAGGCAAGCAGCTTGCGGCGCTGGCCGGCGCGCACATGAAACGCGTCACCATGGAACTGGGCGGCCATTCGCCCGTGCTCGTGTTCGACGACGCGGACATCGACCGCGCGGCCGAGATGCTGGCCAAGTTCAAGGTGCGCAACGCCGGCCAGGTCTGCGTGTCGCCCACCCGCTTCTATGTGCAGGACGGTGCGTACGAGCAGTTCCTTGCACGGTTCTCGGAAGTGCTCAAGAACATCAAGGTGGGCGACGGCCTGGAAGCCGGCACCGAGATGGGGCCGCTCGCCCATGAGCGCCGCGTGCCCGCCATGAGCGCCTTCATCGACGACGCCAAGAAGCACGGCGCGAAGGTGGTGGTCGGCGGCGGTCCGCTGGATCGCAAGGGTTTCTTCTTTGCGCCCACCGTGGTCACGGACCTGCCCGACAACGCCATGCTGATGACCGAGGAGCCCTTCGGTCCGGTCGCACCCGTGGTTCGTTTTAGCGACACCGATGAGGTGCTGCGCCGCGCCAACAGCCTGCCGTTCGGCCTGTCTTCGTATGTGTTCACGAACTCGCTGAAGACCGCGACCAAGGTCTCCAACGGCCTGGAAGCCGGCATGGTCAACATCAACCACTTCGGCAGCGCCCTGGCCGAGACGCCCTTCGGCGGCATCAAGGACAGCGGCATCGGCAGCGAAGGCGGCACGGAAACCTTCGAAGGCTACCTGGTCACGAAGTTCATCACGCACGTCTGATCCTGCGACTGCCGCATCGCAAAGCCCCGCACCTGATGTGCGGGGCTTTTTTTTGCCTGTCGCGTGACGCGGACCGGTTCGGCATTCATGACGCTGTCATGCGGGTCAGTGAGCATTGGGCCCGCTTACAAGTAGCTGACCCAAAAAACCGACCCAGGCAGCTGACCTGCGGCTGCCGGCCCGGCATGACCAACACCCCTGCCCGAACGCCGCCGCACCGAACTATCCAGGATATCCAAGCCCGATGACGCTTCGCCCTTACCGCCCCGTCCGCACCGCAGCCTCGCTGCTGCTCGTTGCCCTACTCGCCGCATGCGGCGGCGACAAGGACGACGACAACACGACGCCGCCCGTTGCGGAGACGCCGCCCCCGACCGAAACGCCCGCGCAGCCGCCCGCCCCCGTGCAGGTTGCATTCATGCCCGACATCCACTTCCATGACGTCTACGCGGACTTCAAGGATGGCTCGTTCCCCGGCATTCCGAACCCGAAGGCCGGCGACAACGCGACCATCCGCACGATGTACGCGCAACTGACGTCCACGCGTCTGTTCAACGAGAACTACTTTGCGTTCCTGGCCGCGCTGGACGATGCCGCAAAGCGCGGCGTGAAGTACATCGCGCTGCCGGGCGACTTCTCGGACGACGGCCAGCCTGTGCACATGCGCGGCCTGGTCAAGATCATGGATGACTATTCGAAGAAGCACGGCATCCAGTTCTTCGCCGCACCGGGCAACCACGATCCCAACCGCCCCTTCAACCAGCCGGCCGGCAAGAGCGACTATCTTGGCCTGGATCCCGTGACGGGCGCGATCGGTTTCTCGCAACCGATCTACAGCCGCGGCGCCAATGTGTGCAACACGGCCTACAGCGGCGACTGGACGCGGATCGGCAATACGTACTGCACCGAGGAAGTGCTGCACATGGGCTACTCGGGCATCACGGCCGCGCTCGAGCAGCACGGCTTCATGCCCCAGCCGCAAAACGTGTACTACGAGACGCCTTACAGCACCTACAAGTACGAAGACTACGACTACGCGACCGCGGCGGCGCAAGCCAACTGGATCAACCGCCAGTACGAGATCTGCGCCGAAGGCACTGGCGGACCGAACAAGCCGCAGAACTACACGCTTTGCAAGATGGTGCCCGACACGTCCTACGTGGTCGAACCCGTCAAGGGCGTGTGGCTGGTGGGCCTGGACGCCAACGTCTATGTGCCCACGGGCCCGGGCGCAAACGACTTCACCGGTTCGGGCGACCAGGGCTACAACAAGATGCTGACCCACAAGGCCCACGTCATCAAGTGGCTGGCCGACGTGGTCGCGCGCGGCAAGGCGCAGGGCAAGCAGGTCATCGCCTTCAGCCACTTCCCGATGTCCGAGTTCTTCAATGGCGCGTCAGACGACATCGAGGCGCTGCTGGGCGCCAACAAGATGCAGATGATCCGCCGCCCCGCGGAGAACACCACCCGCGCGCTGGCCGAGACCGGCCTGAAGGTGCACGTGGGCGGCCACATGCACTTCAATGACATGGCCTTGCGCAACTACGGCGGCGAACACGCGCTCTTCAACATCCAGGCGCCCTCCATGGCGGCCTACGTGCCCGCGTACAAACTCATGACGCTGCAGAGCGCCGACGAAATCGAAGTGCAGACCATCCGTCTGGACGAGGTGCCGCGCTTTGATGAACTGTTCGACCTCTACCGCGCCGAGAACGCCTACACCGTGCCGCCGCGCTGGGACGTGTCGATCCTGGACGCCAAGGACTACGGCGACTTCACGTATCGCTACATGAGCGAGCTGGTGCGTCTGCGTCTGCTCAACGACGACTGGCGCTGCGAAATGCGCGAACTGGTCAAGAGCCCGTTGACGGGCGCGGACCTGCTGGCGTTGTCCCAGTTGCAGACGACGGTGACGCTGAAGGAACTGGCAAACACCGGCAACCAGAACAACCTGACGCCCGCGTTCTTCGCGTGCCTGTCTGATGGCGGCGGCAGCGGCGCGAGCAATGCGGCCTATGCCGCGGATGCGGCCAACGCCCAGACGCGCGCACAAGCCCTGGCCCAGGCCAACGGCATGCAGCTGTCGGACTTCGCGCAGTGGACGGCGCTGGAAATGGCGGGCGACTTCGTCCGCCTTGCCAATGCGGGCGACCTCGCGTTCACGGATATTCCGGCGCAGCGCGCCAGCCAGTACAAACTGCTGGCCCAGGCGCTTAACCAGACCAACGCCGCCGTGCAGATGAACGGCAACAGCGTCAGCAACGCCAACACGCCGGCCGATCTGTTCAAGGCGCGCTTCAAGCCGTTGATGGCGATCATGCTGAAGCTGGCAAACGGCGCGCCGTCCGAGCACATCCGCCTGGACCTGACCACCAACAGCATCGTCAACCTGTCCAACCAGCCTTCGCCGTTCTAAGCGGGTATCACCTGCCCTGAAAGGCCCACGGCCCGCTGATCCAGCGGGCCGTTGCGCATTGGCGATTCGTGCTCAATCCTGGGTGGCACGGCCACCTGCCCGCAGATCCCGGGGCGTCACGCCAAAGCGCTGCTTGAACAGCCGGCTGAAATGCGAAGGATGGGAAAAGCCCACCTGATACGCCAGCTCGGCGATGCCGCGATGACGATGCCGCGCGTCCAGAAGCAGTTCGCGGCACCGGTCCAGCCGCTGCTCGAAGATGAATGACTCCACGGACAGTCCGCCCGCGCGCAGGATGCGGTGCAGATAGGCGACGGAAACGCCGCAGCCCTGCGCCACCCGTGAGGGCGACAGATCAGGATCGGCGAGGTGCTGGCGGATGTAAGCCAGCACGCGCGCGCGATGCGCCACCGTGACGCTGCTGTCCGCCTCCGACACCTGCCCGTGCCCGGGCTGCACCAGAAAGAGCACGATGAGATCGATCAACCGCTCGCCCAGTTCGGCCGCTTCGGTATCGGACCAGCCTTCCATGCCCTTGAACAGGTGATCCATGTAGCCGGCCAGGAGCGCACCGCGCGGCGATCCGTCGTCGGTGCGCAGCTTGTAGAAGGCGCCGATGCGCGAATCCCGCTGCGACAACGCGCTACGGGGAAACGAGACGCTCAGGCTTCGATAGCCCGTCGCGCCGTTGGCGGTGGCCTGGTAGGGCAGGCTCTGGTTCATCAGGTATACGCAACCCGGTTCCACCTGGAATTCCCGGCCCTGCTGACGCACCGCCAGCGGACCGGCCAGCGGCAGGCCAAACGTGTAGAACTCCTGGTCCAGCCGCGACACATTGCCTGCGGTGCGTTCCAACCGCTGGCCCTGGTAATGCAGGTCGTTGAATTGCAGGCTGGCGCGGCGCGCGTAGCGGACGTGGCCCGCAAACTGGCCGGCTTTGCCGCCGTGCACCTCGAACGGCCCGAAGGCATCGGCCAGCGCGGCGCGCCACTGATCGCGCCGGTCGGCGCCGGCGCTGGCCGAAATGGCGAATTCCGTATCTGGCATGGCACGTCTCCTGGTGCACGGGCGCGCAAATTGATCTTGCGTCTACATATTGTTGACTCACCCTGCTGTGGGGTGGACGGCGCATTGTGGGCGCGCGTGTCGCAAGTCTATATTCAGCCCGATAAGCACACAACCTGGCCAACCCGGGAGGAGACCCATGGACGAGGCAGGGACGGCAGGCACGCCCCCCAAGCTGGCTTCGCGCTATCTGCGCTGCGCGGGACGCGAGCTGCACTACACCGAATGGGGCCATGCCGAAGCGCCCCCCATCATCATGTGGCATGGCCTGGCCCGCACGGGCCGCGACTTCGACGAACTGGCGCGGGCCCTTGCCGGCGACTACCGCGTCATCTGTCCCGATGCGATCGGCCGAGGCCTGTCGCAATGGAGTCCCGATCCGGTGGCCGAGTACCGGCTCGACTTCTACGCCACGCTGGCGCGCGCATTGGTGGACGGTCTGTCGCTCACGCGTGTGCGCTGGGTGGGAACCTCCATGGGCGGCGCCACGGGCATGCACGCCGCGGCAACCACGTTGCGCGATCGCATTTCGCACCTGGTCGTCAACGACATCGGACCGGAACTGCCACAGCCAGCCATCGAGCGCATCCTGGCGTATGCCGGCAACCCGCCCGCCTTCGACACGGTGACGGAACTGGAAGCCTGGCTGCGCGCCGCCTACAAGCCCTACGGCTGGCAGAGCGACGAACAATGGCGCCGCATGACCGAGACCTCCGTGCGCCGTCTGCCCGATGGCAAGGTCACCGCCCACTACGACCCGGCCATCGTCGGCCAATTCAGCCATCATCCCCATGACTACGACCGGTGGGCGGGATACGACACGCTGCGCATGCCGACCCTGCTGCTGCGCGGCGCCGATTCGGACCTGCTGCTGCCGGAGGTCGCACACGCCATGACGCAGCGCGGTCCCCGCGCGCACCGCATCGACTTTCCCGGCTGCGGTCACGCCCCCGCCCTGAATGTGGCATCCCAGATAGACCCCATCCGCCAATTCCTTGCCGCACCGGACGACACCGCCACGCGCGCCCACTGATACCAGGAGACTTCCATGAAACGCATTTTGCTCGCCGCAATGGCCAGCCTGTGCATGAGTTCCGCGCTGGCGGCAAAGGACTTCGTTGTCGCGCATGTCTATGACAAGACCGGCCCGCTGGAGGCCTACGCCAAGCAGACGCAGAACGGGCTGATGCTGGGACTCGAGTACGCCACGCAGGGCACCATGACGGTGGCCGGGCGCAAGATCCGCGTCATCGAGAAGGACAACCAGGGCAAGCCAGACGTCGCCCGCGCGCAGCTGGCGTCCGCCTATGCCGACGACAACGCCGACATCGCCGTGGGTCCCACGTCGTCAGGCGTGGCGCTGGCCATGCTGCCCATCGCCGAAGAGTACGAAAAGATCCTGCTCGTGGAGCCGGCGGTGGCGGACTCGATCACCGGCGAAAAATGGAACAAGTACATCTTCCGCACCGGCCGCAATTCCTCGCAGGACGCCATCGCGAACGCCGTGGCATTCGACCAGGAAGGCACGTCGATCGCGATGCTGGCGCAGGACTACGCCTTTGGCCGCGACGGTGTGAAGGCATTCAAGGGCGCGCTCAAGAATGCCAAGATCGTGCACGAGGAATACCTGCCCGCCAACGCGACGGACTTCACCGCAGGCGCGCAGCGGCTGTTCGATGCGCTCAAGGACAAGCCCGGCCGCAAGATCATCTTCATCCTGTGGGCCGGCGCCGGCAACCCGTTCAAGATCGCCGATCTGGATCCCAAGCGTTACGGCATCGAGATCGCGACGGGCGGCAACACGCTGACAGCCATGACGCCGCTCAAGTCGCTGGCGGGCATGGAAGGCGCCACCTATTACTACTACGGCATCCCCAAGAACCCGGTCAACGACTGGCTGGTGGCCGAGCACCAGAAACGATTCGGCCAGCCGCCCGACTTCTTCACGGCCGGCGGCATGGCATCGGGCATCGCCATCGTCGCCGCCTTGAACAAGACAGGCGGCAAATCGGACACCGACATGCTGATCAAGGCGATGGAGAGCATGAGCTTTGACACGCCCAAGGGCAAGATGACCTTCCGGCCGGAGGACCATCAGGCCATGCAGTCGATGTACCACTTCCGGATCAAGAACGACCCGTCGGTGCCGTGGGCGGTACAGGACCTGGTCAAGGAAATCACGCCGGACCAGATGGCCGTTCCCATCCAGAACAAGCGCTGATGCCCCGCACTCATGCTTGAGACCCAATCGCTAACGGTGCGGTTCGGCGGCCACGTGGCGGTCAACGATGTCAGCTGCGCCTACGCGCCCGGCACCTTGACCGCCATCGTCGGCCCGAACGGCGCTGGCAAGACGACGTACTTCAACCTGATCTCGGGCCAGCTGCGCGCCAGCGCCGGAACCGTGACATTGAACGGACGAGACCTGACCACGCTGTCGGCTCCGGCGCGCATGCACGCGGGGCTGGGACGCGCGTTTCAGCTCACACAGCTCTTCCCCCGGCTGAGCGTTCACGAGAACGTGCGGCTGGCGCTGCAGTCGCGGCAGCAGGGCATGGGGTGGCGCCACATCCGGTTCTGGCGCACGTGGCGCGACGATCGCGGCCTCATGGATCGCGCCGACGCGCTGCTCGAGCGAACGCGGCTCGCGGCGCGCCGCGACCAGCCCGCCGCCGACCTGCCGCATGGCGATCAGCGCAAGCTTGAAATCGCCATGCTCATCGCACTGGAACCGGCGGTGTTCATGTTCGACGAACCCACCGCCGGCATGAGCGTGGATGATGTGCCCATCGTGCTGGACCTCATCCGCGAACTGAAGGCTGACGCGTCCAAGACGATCCTGCTCGTCGAACACAAGATGGACGTCGTGCGCGAACTGGCCGACCGGATCGTCGTGCTGCACAACGGCCGGCTGATGGCCGATGGCGATCCGGCCACCGTGATCGCTTCGCCGATCGTGCAGCAGGCCTACCTGGGCATCAGCGCGCCGGAGGCATCATGACCGTGCAGCCGCTTCTGGAACTGAAGGACGTCCATACGCACATCGGCGCGTATCACATCCTGCACGGCGTAAACCTGTCGGTGCCGGCGTCTGCCGTGACGATGCTGCTCGGGCGCAACGGTGCGGGCAAGACAACGACGCTGCGCACCATCATGGGACTGTGGCGCGCGACGCAGGGCCAGGTCTGCCTGGACGGCACGCCAATCGGCGGTCCTGGCACGCGCACCTCTCCGCCCGACATGGCGCGCATGGGCATGGCGTACGTGCCGGAGAACATGGGCATTTTCGGCGACCTCTCCGTGAAGGAGAACATCCTTCTGGCCGCGCGCATGGCCAGGAATGCCGCGCAACTGGACACCGCGCGGCTGGAATGGATCTTCGGGTTCTTCCCAGCGCTCAAGAAGTTCTGGCTGCATCCGGCGGGCAAGCTGTCGGGCGGGCAAAAGCAGATGCTGGCAATGGCGCGCGCGATCATCGAACCGCGGCGCCTGCTGCTGGTCGATGAGCCCAGCAAGGGCCTGGCGCCCGCCATCATCCAGAACATGATCGACGCGTTCATCGAACTCAAGCAGTCCAGCACCACCATCCTGCTGGTCGAACAGAACTTCAACTTCGCCCGCCGCGTTGGCGACTTCGCGGCGATCATGGACAACGGCCAGGTCGTGCACGCAGGCACGATGGCCGAGTTGGCCGAGGACGAGGCGCTGCAGACGCGCCTCTTGGGCCTGTCATTGGGAAGCCATCAATGAGCACGCTGGACATCGAAGCTCCCCTGCCCCGCGCGCGCGCGGATCTCATGCCCGTGCTGCTGGTGCTGGCGCTGGCCGCGATCGCGCTGCCGCTGGTCGGTTCGTTTTCCACCTGGGTGACGCTCACCTTCGCCGGCCTGGCAATGGGCATGATCATCTTCATCGTGGCGTCGGGCATGACGCTCGTCTTCGGGCTGATGGACGTGCTGAACTTCGGGCATGGCCTTTTCATCGCGATCGGCGCCTACATGGCGGCCACCGTGCTCGGTTCCATGGCGGATTGGACGCAGTCGGGCAGCCTGTGGACCAATCTGGCCGCGGTGCTGCCGGCCATGATCGTGGGCATGCTGGTGGCGGGCGCGGTCGGCTTTGCCTTCGAGCGCGTGATCGTGCGCCCGGTTTACGGTCAGCACCTCAAGCAGATCCTCATCACCATGGGCGGCATGATCATCGGCGAAGAGATCATCAAGATGATGTGGGGACCGCAGGCGATCACGCTGCCCCTGCCGGAATCGTTGCGCGGCGCATTCCTGCTGGGCGACGCCGCCATCGAGAAATACCGCGTCGTCGCGCTGGCGGTGGGCCTCATCGTGCTGGGCGGCATGCTGTGGGTGCTTAACCGCACCAAGCTTGGCCTGCTGATCCGCGCCGGCGTCGAGGACCGCGAAATGGTCGAAAGCCTGGGTTACCGGATCCGGCATCTGTTTGTCGGCGTGTTCGTCGCCGGCTCGATGCTGGCCGGCCTGGGCGGCGTGCTGTGGGGGATGTATCAGCAGTCGATCGTGCCGCAGCTGGGCGCACAGGTGAACGTGCTGATCTTCATCGTCATCATGATCGGCGGCCTGGGTTCCACCGTGGGTTGCCTGATCGGCGCGTTGCTGGTCGGGTTGATGGCCAACTACACGGGCTTTCTGATGCCCAAGGCCGCCCTGTTCTCAAACATCGCGCTGATGGTCGCCATTTTGTTGTGGCGGCCGCAAGGCGTGTATCCCGTCACCAACCGCTAGGAGCCGCCGACATGTCGTTTCGTCTGCTTTCCGGCGATCCTCCGCGCAGCGCGATCCTGGCGCTGCTGTTTGTTGCAATCGTGGCCGCGCTGGCCGCAGCGCCCTTCCTGTTCCCCGGTCCCAAAGCGCTGGCGGTCGCGGCGAAGGTCCTGGTCTTCATCGTGCTGGTTGCGAGCTACGACCTGTTATTGGGTTACACCGGCATCGTCAGCTTCGCGCACACCATGTTCTTCGGCATCGGCGCCTACGGCGTGGCGATCGCCAGCATCCGCATGGAACCGGGATGGACCGCGGTGCTTGCCGGCACCGCCGCCGGCCTGGCGGTGTCGCTCGCCTTCGCGCTGGTGATCGGTCTGGCCAGCCTGCGCGTGCGGGCCATCTTTTACGCGATGATCACCCTGGCGGTTGCCGCGGCGTTTCAAACGCTGGTATCGCAGCTATCCGAACTGACGGGCGGCGAGGACGGCTTGAACTTCAAGGTCCCGCAGATGCTGCGGCCCGCGTTTCGCCCGTTGTCCGAGCCCCTGTTCGGCGTCACCGTGGACGGGCGGATCATCACCTACTACCTGATTGCAGCGGTCTGCCTGGTGCTGTTCCTGATGTTGCTGCGCATCGTGAACTCGCCCTTTGGCCGCGTGCTGCAAGCCATCCGCGAAAACCCCTTTCGGGCCGAGGCGATCGGCTATCGCACCGTGCTCTACCGCAGCCTCTCGAACCTGCTTGCCGCCGCGTTCGCGACGCTGGCCGGCGCGCTGTACGCGCTCTGGCTGCGCTACAACGGCCCTGATACGACGCTGTCGTTCGAGATCATGCTCAACATCCTGCTGATGGTGGTGATTGGCGGGATGGGCACGATGTACGGCGCGGTGGTCGGCGCCACCCTGTTCGTGTTCGCCCAGAGCTACCTGCAGGACGGCCTGCACGCCGTGCACGAGGTCGTCTCCGGCATCCCGCCGCTGGCGCTCTTGTTCGAGCCAGATCGCTGGCTGCTGTGGCTTGGGATTCTGTTCGTGCTGTCGGTGTACTACTTTCCGACCGGTGTCGCTGGACGGCTCAGGGAGCTTGCAAGACGCACGTAGCGCACAGGCGATCGCGCGCTTGCGGTACGACTTACTTGCGCGACCCGGGCGCTTGTCCCTGACCCAGGCCCAGGCTATTTGCCGCCCTGCCTGAGCGCATCGGCCTCCCGTCTCAGTCCGTCGACGCGCCGCTGCATGTCGTCGACGCTGCGCCGGGTTTCGCTGCGCTGCTGATCCAGTTGCGAACCGGAAGGCGCGGGCAGCAACTGCGGCACATTCATGGGACGCCCGGAAGTCAGGGGAATCATCGCGGGCGGATGGGAATCGGCGCCCGGCGGCGGCGCGTTCAGCACGCGTTCCAGAACCTTGAGCTGGTCGCGCTGCGCCTGCAGCGCGCGTTCCTGATCCAGCAAGGCCCGCTCATCAGGGTCATCGGTGCCAAAGATGGCAGCATGGTCGCGGGATCTGCCGTCCAGTTCCACCCGAGGGTCCGGTCCGGCGTTCAGCAGCTGCTGGCCGAGCGTCGTGGCGTCCGTCGGGGATGGCGACGGCTTCGGAGACGGTGTCGGCGGCGGCAGGTCGGGCTGCACGGGCGCGGCGAGCTCCTGCGCCATCGCCGCGTCGGCGGTCATGACCATCCAGCACAGGGCCGCACCGGCAAGCCGGGCTGATTTGCTGACGCTGAGCATGCTTACTTTCAGGTTTCCCAAATGCGAGACATAAAAAAACGGCAAGGGTTTTGGCCCTTGCCGTTTTATATCAGAACGGCGAACCGTTCCGAGGTGCAGCTTTCACTTAGATGATACGTGCGGCTTCAACCAGACGCACCACACGCCACGACTTCGAGCGCGAGATGGGACGGCCTTCAGCGATTTCAACCGTATCGCCTTCGTTGTACTGGTTCGATTCATCGTGCGCCTTGTACTTCGCGGAACGCATGATGATCTTGCCGAAGATGGGGTGCTTGACGCGGCGCTCAACCAGAACGACGACAGTCTTGTCCATCTTGTTGCTGACGACCTTGCCAACCAGCGTGCGCTGGCGCTTGGCCACTTGGGTGTTTTGAGTTTCGCTCATCTTTATTTCCCTGCCTTCTCGGTCAGCAAGGTGCGGACGCGAGCGATGTCGCGGCGCACGTTGCGCAGCTGGCTGGTGTTGGCCAGTTGCTGCGTGGCTTTCTGCATGCGCAGACCGAATTGTGCCTTCAGCAGGCTTTCGAGCTCTTTGCCGAGCTCGGCGGCGTCTTTCGAACGGAGTTCGCTAGCTTTCATGTTAGTACTCCTTAAGCACCGATATGACGCGCGACGAACGTGGTCGAAATCGGCAGCTTGGCAGCGGCCAGGCGGAAAGCTTCACGCGCGAGCTCTTCGCTAACCCCTTCCATTTCGTAGAGCACCTTGCCGGGCTGGATTTCAGCAACCCAGTACTCCGGGTTGCCCTTACCGTTACCCATACGGACTTCGGCAGGCTTCTGCGAGATGGGCTTATCCGGGAAAATGCGAATCCAGATACGGCCGCCACGCTTGATATGACGATTGATGGCGCGACGAGCAGCTTCGATCTGACGAGCGGTCAGACGGCCACGGCCGGTAGCCTTCAGGCCGAACTCGCCGAACGACACGTGGGTACCACGGGTCGCCAGACCGGTGTTGCGGCCCTTCTGCTCTTTGCGATACTTTCTGCGGGAGGGTTGCAGCATGGTTATTCTCCTTCAGGCGCCGGAGCAGCATCCGCCTTGCGGGGAGCGCGGCCACGACCACCCGGACGACCGGTGCGAGCACCGTCCGGACGATCGCCACGCGGAGCGCGGCGCGGACGACGTTCTTCTTCACGCGGGGCTGCGGTTTCCGGCGGCAATTCGCCGTTAGCCAGCATGTCGCCCTTGTAGACCCAGACCTTGATGCCGATCACGCCGTACGTGGTGTGGGCTTCGGAGGTGCCGTAGTCAATGTTGGCCTTGAGGGTGTGCAGCGGCACACGGCCTTCGCGATACCACTCGGTGCGAGCAATTTCGATACCGTTCAGACGGCCCGAGCTCATGATCTTGATGCCTTGGGCACCCAGACGCATGGCGTTCTGCATCGCGCGCTTCATGGCGCGGCGGAACATGATGCGCTTCTCGAGCTGTTGCGAGATCGAGTCGGCGATCAGTTGAGCATCGGTTTCCGGCTTGCGGATTTCTTCGATGTTGACGTGCACGGGCACGCCCATCAGACGCTGCAGATCAGCCTTCAGGCTTTCGATGTCTTCGCCGCGCTTGCCGATCACCACGCCCGGACGAGCCGAGTAGACGGTGATGCGGGCATTCTTGGCGGGACGCTCGATGATCACGCGACCAACGGAGGCGCTCTTGAGCTTCTTCTTCAGGTACTCGCGAACGCGAATGTCTTCGGCCAGCATCGAGCCGAAGGCCTTGTCGTCGGCGAACCAACGCGAGGACCAATTACGGGTGACCGCGAGACGGAACCCAGTGGGGTGAATTTTCTGACCCATCGTGACTCCTTAAGCTCCGACCTTGACCGTGATGTGGCAGGTCTGCTTCTCGATACGGTTGCCGCGGCCCTTGGCGCGAGCGGAGAAGCGCTTCATCGACTGAGCCTTGTCCACAAAAATCGTGGTGACTTTCAGTTCGTCGATGTCGGCGCCGTCGTTGTGCTCGGCGTTGGCGATGGCGGACTCGACAGCCTTCTTCAGGATGACGGCAGCCTTCTTCGGCGAGAAGGTGAGGATTTCCAGGGCACGGCCGACCTTCTGGCCACGGATCAGGTCCGCAACCAAACGGGTCTTCTGTGCGGAGATGTGAACCCCACGGATAATGGCAGTAGTTTCCATCGCTTACCTCTTCGCCTTCTTGTCCGCGGCGTGACCCTTGAACGTACGGGTCAGCGCGAACTCGCCCAGCTTGTGACCGACCATGTTCTCGTTGATGTACACGGGAACATGCTGCTTGCCGTTGTGCACAGCGATCGTCAGACCGATGAACTCGGGCAGGATCGTGGAACGACGCGACCAGGTCTTGATCGGCTTCTTGTCTTTGCCCGCGACGGCCGTGTCCACCTTTTTGATCAGGTGAGCATCGACAAACGGGCCTTTCTTGATCGAACGTGACATAGTGTTCGCCTCTTACTTGCGCTTGCGCCGTTGGACGATCATATTGTTCGTCCGCTTGTTGCGACGGGTCTTGTAACCCTTCGACGGAGTGCCCCACGGGCTGACCGGCTCGCGTGCTTCACCGGTACGGCCTTCACCGCCACCGTGCGGGTGATCCACCGGGTTCATGGCAACGCCACGAACGGTCGGGCGGACACCGCGCCAACGCATTGCACCGGCCTTGCCGATTTGGCGCAGGCTGTGTTCTTCGTTACCGACTTCACCGATGGTGGCGCGGCATTCGATGTGCACACGGCGGACTTCACCCGAGCGCAGACGCACCTGAGCGTAGATGCCTTCGCGAGCCAGCAGGACGGCGGAAGCGCCGGCCGAGCGGACCATCTGGGCACCCTTGCCGGGGAGCATTTCGACGCAGTGGATCGTCGTACCGACCGGGATATTGCGGATCGGCAGCGTGTTGCCAGCGCGGATCGGAGCATCGGTGCCCGACAGCACGGTCGCACCGACTTCCAGGCCACGGGGAGCGATGATGTAACGACGTTCGCCGTCGGCGTAGCACAGCAGAGCGATGTGCGCCGTACGGTTGGGGTCATATTCCAGACGCTCGACCTTTGCCGGGATGCCGTCCTTATCGCGACGGAAGTCGACGATACGGTAGTGCTGCTTGTGACCACCGCCACGATGACGGATCGTGATGTGACCGTTGTTGTTACGGCCAGAACCACGGGTCTTCTTTTCGAGCAGCGGCGCGTAGGGCTCACCCTTGTGCAGGTTCGGGCTGACAACCTTCACCATGCCACGGCGGCCAGCCGAAGTCGGCTTAACTTTTACGAGGGCCATTTACTTCACCTCCGCAAAGTCGATTTCCTGGCCGTCCTTGAGCGAGACGTAGGCCTTGCGCTCATTGCGGCGGCGGCCAACGAATCGGCCAAAGCGCTTGACTTTGCCCTTACGGTTGAGGACCTGCACGGACTCGACCTGCACCTTGAAGAGCAGTTCGACGGCAGCCTTGATTTCCGGCTTGGTAGCGTCAGCCACGACACGGAAAGCGACTTGCTGATTCTTCTCAGCGACGAACGTGGCCTTTTCGGTCACGATCGGAGCCAGAATGACTTGCATCAAGCGTTCAGCGTTCATCCCAGCATCTCCTCGAGTTGAGCGATGGCCGGCTTGGTGATCAGCACTTTCTTGTAGTGGACCAGCGACAACGGATCGGCATAACGGGGCTCGACAACGGCAACGTGCGGCAGGTTGCGGGTGGCGAGGTAAACATTTTCATCGACGCTGTCGGTGATGATCAGGACCGAGTCCAGACCCAGGCTCTTCAGCTTTGCAGCGGCTGCCTTGGTCTTGGGCGATTCCAGATCAAACGATTCAACGACGGCGATGCGGTCTTCGCGAGCGAGCTGCGACAGGATCGAACGGATCCCGGCGCGGTACATCTTCTTGTTGACCTTCTGGCTGAAGTTCTCTTCGGGCGAGTTCGGGAAAGTCCGACCACCGCCACGCCACAGCGGCGACGAAGTCATACCGGCGCGAGCGCGGCCGGTACCCTTTTGACGCCAGGGCTTCTTGGTGGAGTGCTTGACTTCCGTACGGTCCTTCTGAGCACGATTGCCGGAGCGCGCGTTGGCTTGGAAAGCCACGACGATCTGGTGAATCAGCGCTTCGTTGAAGTCACGGCCGAAGATCGTGTCGGGCGCGCTGAACGTAGCAGCGGCCTGACCTTGGTCGTTCAGGAGCTTGAGATCCATTTACTTACGCTCCCTTCTTGGCCGGGGCCTTGATGGCCGGGCGCACAACGATGTCGGCGCCAGCGTGGCCGGGGACAGCGCCCTTGACCAGCAGCAGGCCGCGCTCAACGTCAACGCGAACGACGTCGAGGTTTTGAACGGTGCGGGTGACGTCACCCAGGTGACCAGCCATGCGCTTACCCGGGAAAATACGACCCGGATCCTGAGCTTGACCAATCGAGCCGGGAACGCGGTGCGAACGGGAGTTACCGTGCGACGCGCGCTGCGAACCGAAGTTGTGACGCTTGATGGTACCGGCAAAGCCCTTACCAATCGTCGTGCCCGTGACGTCGACCTGTTGGCCGGCTTCGAACACGGATTCCACGGCGATCACGGAACCGGCCGAAAATTCAGCGGCGCGAGCGGGATCAAGGCGGAATTCTTTGAGGATGCTACCGGCTTCAGCGCCGGCTTTGGCGTAGTGGCCCGTTTGCGGCTGAGCCACACGCGAGGCGCGACGAGTGCCATAAGCCACCTGGATAGCGGCGTAGCCGTCGGTTTCCAGCGACTTAACTTGGGTCACGCGGTTGTTGGACACGTCCAGCACGGTCACCGGGATGGATTCACCTTCCTCGGTAAAAATGCGGGTCATGCCGACCTTGCGACCCACCAGCCCCAGCCGGTGAGCGGCGGGCGTGGGTGTCGAATTCGACATCGTTTTCTCCATTCCCGACTGCGATTGGTCGGGGCTAATCAGGCAAAAGGTAACGGCCTTTGCCCTACGACTATGTTCAACCTGGACTTGGCGCGCCGTCCTCGAACTGCAGGGCGGTTTTCGCTTTATCCATAGTTAGACTTGCCACAAAATGGCAAGCTTCGCATATTAGCATGTTTTTTCTAAGCGGCACAAGCACTTAGCGGATTCAAGGCATGCCGCGGTGGGCATTTTTGCGACGGTTTGCGCGCCCGGAGCTGCGGCCAGGTACGCGCATGGCCTGGGGGCGCACATTGCACGAGAGTGAGCGCCTGCTCACTTGGACCTCAGGAGCCGCAAAACAAAATGGCCGCATTCCCGAAGGAGTGCGGCCATTTTTGACGAACCTGCCGGCGAAGGTAGCAGGCTCGGAGCGTCTTACTGCAACGCGATTTCGACGTCGACGCCGGCCGGCAGGTCCAGACGCATCAGGGCGTCAACGGTCTTGTCGGTGGGATCAACGATGTCCATCAGGCGCTGATGGGTACGGATTTCGAACTGGTCACGCGACGTCTTGTTGACGTGCGGCGAACGCAGGACGTCATAGCGACGGATACGCGTGGGCAGCGGCACCGGACCGCGGACGACAGCGCCCGTGCGCTTGGCGGTGTCGACGATTTCGGCGGCCGATTGATCGATCAGCTTGTAATCGAAGGCTTTCAAGCGGATGCGGATCTTTTGGTTTTTCATGGCGTTTCCTAAAGAACGAGATGCGAGGGCGGGATCACGCCCTCGCTGGTTGGGTGCTGCTCAGTAGATCCGATTACTTCAGGATCTTGGCGACGACGCCGGCGCCGACGGTACGACCGCCTTCACGGATGGCGAAACGCAGACCTTCTTCCATGGCGATCGGGGCCAGCAGCTTGACGGTCATCGTCACGTTGTCGCCCGGCAGAACCATTTCCTTGTCGGCCGGCAGGTCGATCGTGCCCGTCACGTCCGTCGTGCGGAAGTAGAACTGGGGACGATAGCCGTTGAAGAACGGGGTGTGGCGGCCGCCTTCTTCCTTGGACAGGATGTACACCTCGGACGTGAAGTCCGTGTGCGGGGTGATCGAGCCCGGCTTGGCCAGAACCTGACCGCGCTGGACGTCTTCACGCTTGGTGCCGCGCAGCAGGATGCCCACGTTGTCGCCAGCTTGACCTTGGTCCAGCAGCTTGCGGAACATTTCCACGCCCGTGCAGGTCGTCTTGACCGTCGGAACGATACCGACGATTTCGATTTCTTCGCCGACCTTGATGATGCCGCGTTCGATACGGCCGGTCACCACGGTGCCGCGACCCGAGATCGAGAACACGTCTTCAACCGGCATCAGGAACGCGCCGTCGATGGCACGCTCAGGCGTCGGGATGTACGAATCCAGCGCGGCAGCCAGCGACAGGATGGCCTGTTCGCCCAGTTCGCCCTTGTCGCCTTCCAGCGCCAGCTTGGCCGAACCCTTGACGATCGGGGTGTCGTCGCCCGGGAAGTCGTACTTGGACAGCAGTTCGCGAACTTCCATTTCCACCAGCTCGAGCAGCTCGGCGTCGTCAACCATGTCAGCCTTGTTCAGGAAGACGATGATGTACGGCACGCCAACCTGGCGGCTCAGCAGGATGTGCTCGCGCGTTTGCGGCATGGGGCCGTCAGCGGCCGACACGACCAGGATCGCGCCGTCCATCTGGGCAGCGCCCGTGATCATGTTCTTGACGTAGTCGGCGTGGCCCGGGCAGTCAACGTGCGCGTAGTGACGCGTTTCCGTTTCGTACTCGACGTGAGCCGTGTTGATGGTAATGCCGCGCGCCTTTTCTTCAGGAGCTGCATCGATCTGGTCGTAGCCCTTGGCTTCGCCGCCGAACTTGGTCGACAGAACGGTCGTGATCGCCGCCGTCAACGTCGTTTTGCCGTGGTCAACGTGACCAATCGTACCCACGTTCACGTGCGGCTTGGTACGTTCAAACTTGCCTTTTGCCATGATCTCTATCCTTTGACTTTCAAGGAAACTTGATATCTGCCGGGGCCGTCCGGTTGGACGGACCCGGCAAGGGTTATTTACTTGGCCCGAGCGGCGATGACTTCGTCAGCGACGTTCTTGGGGGCCTCGGAGTAATGCTTGAATTCCATCGTGTACGTGGCACGGCCTTGCGTCAGCGAACGCAGGTTCGTGGCGTAACCGAACATCTCGGCCAGGGGCACTTCGGCCTTGATGGTCTTGCCACCGCCGACCATGTCATCCATGCCTTGGACCATGCCGCGACGCGAGGACAGATCGCCCATCACGGTGCCAGCGTAGTCTTCCGGCGTTTCGACTTCGACGGCCATCATCGGTTCCAGCAGCACGGGGCTAGCCTTGCGCATGCCTTCCTTGAATGCCATCGAACCGGCCATCTTGAACGCGTTTTCGTTCGAGTCCACATCGTGGTACGAACCGAAGAACAGGGTGACCTTGACGTCCACGACCGGGTAGCCGGCCAGGATGCCCGAAGGCAGCGTTTCCTGGATGCCCTTGTCCACCGCGGGGATGAATTCGCGAGGAACCACACCGCCCTTGATGGCGTCGACGAATTCGTAGCCACCGCCAGGAGCGAGGGGCTCGACCTTCAGGACCACGTGACCGTACTGGCCGCGACCGCCCGACTGCTTGACGAACTTGCCTTCGACTTCTTCGCAGACCTTGCGGATCGTTTCGCGGTAGGCCACCTGCGGCTTGCCGACGTTGGCTTCCACGCCGAATTCGCGCTTCATGCGGTCGACCAGAATTTCCAGGTGCAGCTCGCCCATGCCGGAAATGATGGTTTGGCCGGATTCTTCGTCGCTGCGCACGCGGAACGACGGATCTTCCTGAGCCAGACGCGACAGCGCCAGACCCATCTTTTCCTGGTCAGCCTTGGACTTGGGTTCCACGGCCTGCGAGATCACGGGCACGGGGAATTCCATGCGTTCCAGCAGGATGTGCGAATCGACGTCGCAGAGCGTTTCGCCGGTGGTCACGTCCTTCAGGCCAACCACGGCGGCGATGTCGCCGGCCAACACTTCCTTGATTTCTTCGCGGTTGTTCGCGTGCATCTGCAGAATGCGGCCGATACGTTCCTTCTTGCCCTTGATGGGGTTGTAGACCGTATCGCCCGACTTCAGGACGCCCGAGTACACACGCACGAAGGTCAATTGACCCACGAACGGATCGCTCATCAGCTTGAATGCCAGCGCCGAGAACTTCTCGTTGTCGTCGGCATTGCGCTTGATCGCGTTGCCATCGTCGTCCTGGCCGTCGACCGGGGGAATGTCCACGGGCGAAGGCAGGTAGTCGATGACCGCGTCCAGCATGCGCTGCACGCCCTTGTTCTTGAAGGCGGTGCCGCACAGCATCGGCTGGATTTCGCCAGCGATGGTGCGTTGACGGATGGCCAAGTTGATTTCGGCTTCGTCCAAGGAACCCGTTTCCAGGTACTTGTTCATCAGCTCTTCCGACGACTCGGCGGCGGCTTCAACCAGCTTTTCACGCCATTCGGCGGCGGTGCCTTCCAGCTCGGCCGGAACGTCCTTGTAGTCGAACTTGGTGCCTTGGCTGGCTTCGTCCCAGATGATCGCCTTCATCTTGACCAGGTCGATCACGCCTTGGAACGTGTCTTCGGCGCCGATGGGGATGACGATCGGCACGGGATTGGCGCGCAGGCGGTTCTTCAGCTGGTCATAGACCTTGAAGAAGTTGGCGCCGGTGCGGTCCATCTTGTTGACGAAGGCCAGACGCGGCACGCCGTACTTGTTGGCTTGACGCCACACGGTTTCGGACTGCGGCTGAACACCGCCCACCGCGCAGTAGACCATGCAGGCACCGTCCAGGACGCGCATGGAACGTTCCACCTCGATGGTGAAGTCCACGTGTCCCGGGGTGTCGATGATGTTGATGCGGTGCTCGGGGTAGTTGCCGGCCATGCCACGCCAAAACGCCGTCGTAGCAGCCGACGTAATGGTGATGCCACGCTCTTGCTCTTGCTCCATCCAGTCCATGGTGGCTGCGCCATCATGCACTTCGCCAATCTTGTGATTGACGCCGGTATAGAACAGGATACGTTCGGTCGTGGTGGTTTTCCCTGCATCGATGTGCGCAGAGATACCAATGTTGCGATAGCGCTCGATCGGGGTTTTGCGGGCCATGGTGGATTAATCCTTAAATTACCAGCGGAAATGGCTGAAGGCCTTGTTGGCCTCTGCCATCTTGTGCGTGTCTTCGCGCTTCTTCATCGCGGCGCCACGACCTTCGGAGGCGTCGATCAGTTCGCCAGCAAGACGCAGATCCATCGACTTCTCGCCACGCTTCTTGGCGGCTTCACGGAGCCAACGCATAGCCAGGGCCAGGCGGCGCACGGGGCGCACTTCAACCGGCACTTGGTAGTTGGCACCGCCAACGCGGCGGCTCTTCACTTCGACGATCGGCTTGATGTTGTTGATCGCCAGGCTGAACACCTCGATCGGCTCCTTGCCGGTCTTGGTGGCGACTTGCTCGAGGGCGCCGTAAACGATGCGCTCGGCGACGGCCTTCTTGCCGTCCAGCATGACGACGTTCATGAACTTGGCGAGCTCGACGCTGCCGAACTTGGGATCGGGCAGAATCTCGCGCTTGGGTACTTCGCGACGACGGGGCATTGTTGCTTCCTTGTGTCTGTTCAGTTGAACCGTGTTTCATTACACGGCCATGGCCGCCCATTGGGACGACCCCTTACGTGCCGCGCACCTTCCCATCATCTGGATGGCGCGGTCGCACTTCCCGGGTGACGGACTTCCGTCACGTGGGGGTACTTCTGACTTGTAATTAAGCCTTCTTCGGGCGCTTGGCGCCGTACTTCGAGCGGGCTTGCTTACGGTCCTTGACGCCTTGCAGGTCAAGGGAACCGCGCACGATGTGGTAACGCACACCGGGCAAGTCCTTCACACGGCCACCACGCACCAGAACCACCGAGTGCTCTTGCAGGTTGTGGCCTTCACCGCCGATGTACGAAATGACTTCGTAACCGTTGGTCAGACGCACTTTGGCAACCTTACGCAGAGCGGAGTTCGGCTTCTTGGGGGTGGTGGTGTACACGCGGGTGCACACGCCACGGCGTTGCGGGCAGTTTTCGAGCGCGGGGCTCTTGCTTTTGATGATGCTGACTTCGCGCGGCTTGCGCACGAGTTGGCTAATGGTAGGCATGACCTTTGAAATCCCTTTTACGTACCACTGGTAAGTACTTACGTACTCGTCTCCTGGAGCGGGTGAGCTTTCGGAGAAGGCAGTTCGCGCAAAACCGCCTCAAACGTTCAAATACGTAAAAGAGCGGGCTTGCCAACAAACCATGACAAACGCACAAAATCGGGGGCAGCCAGAAAAACAGTTGCTACAAGCTGGAGCAAGGACAAAAGGCTCGTGACGCACCTTCGACCATGACCCTGAACTGTCTGCCTGAGCGTGCTGATTTTGCGCGCGAAATAAAGCAGTAAGCCCTTTAGCATAACTGAGATGAAGGGCTACTGTCAAAGTTTTTTGTAAGTGTCGCCAAGCCGCGCGTTGCCGGCAAAAGCCGGGCAGTTGGCTGCGGCTGACGAAAAATGGGGCCATGTAAGGGGCAAACCCCGGGGACAAACCCGGCGGACGAACCCGGCGGCAGACCCAGCGGCCAAATCCGGTGCTTGATACCGCAGCGCTCGCGGCGCGAGCTGCGAGCAATCCCTGCCCCACGTTCTGGATTGGAGGAGTGTACCCCCTTGCGCGCTCAGCGATCAGTAAATAGATAGCCGCTGCCGTAGACGGTGCGAATCGGCAACACCACGCCTGCTTGGTCGGCCTTGCGCCGCAATCGGCTGACGATGACGTCGATGCTGCGCGCGCTGCTGGCGCGCGCTCCGCCCCCTTCCGCCTGCAATTCGCTGCCCAGCACGTCGCGGCCCACGGCCTTGCCGGCCACGTTCAGCAAGGCCCGAACGATGAGACGTTCGTTGGCAGACAGGGATAGCGTCACACCAGTCGGCGCCACCAGCGTCCACCCCTGGTCGCGCAGCTCCCATCGGCCGCTGCCCGTCTCGCGCGCGTCGGCCGGCTCAGCGTTGGCGGGCAGCCGGCGCGCGAGGGCGAGAAGGATGCAGACGAGTTCGCGCGGATCCTGGGGGTCTGGCAGACACGCATCGGCGCCGCTCTGAAGACAGCGCAGGCGGTTATCCACGGACATGTTCTTGCCGACGACCACGATGCCTAGCGGCGCGGAGCCATGCAAGCGGGCGACAAGGGCATAGCCGATTTCACCGGATGCGCCGATATCCAGGACCACGGTGTCGAAGTGCCCGCCGCTGAGCAGGCCAAACAATTCCAGCGTAGTGGAGCAGCCGCGGGCCGAGATGCCGGCCTGCAGCAGTGTGGATACGGACGAACCCCGTACGGCTTCGTCCGGAGACATCACAAGTATGCGCAATTGATTCATATCTGTCCCGATCTGCGTTCCCTCCCCTTGCACCGCCTGCTGTGTCGCGGCTGGTGACATCGTTGGAACAGTGTGGCGCTCGTTCACGCAACAACTCCAGTCAAGATTCGTCAACTTTGCAATGTTTGACAGTTCTTGCCATAACGTAGCCGCGGGAGGGTTTTCCCGAGTTATCATTCGTTTACATAAATCCGCCCCCTTCGTTTTGCTAGGTCGCCACACGCGCGCCTGCGCAGCCAACTTTCGCGAGAACTCGTCTAATGAAAATCGCGTCGCTGGAAGACGACCTGGATCAGGCTCGGCGCATCCAGCAGGTTCTGACCGCCGCCGGCTATGCTTGCACCAGTTACCACCAAAGCCGCGATCTGCTCGCGGCTTTGCGTACCGAAGCGTTCGACCTCGTGCTGCTGGACTGGCACCTGCCCGATATCGACGGCGACGACGTGGTCCGCTGGTTGCGCACCCATATCGGCGCGCGCATCCCTGTGATTTTCCTGACCAACCGATCGGCCGAAGATGACCTGGTCGAGGGCCTGCGCGCGGGCGCGGACGACTACATCGTCAAACCGATGCGTCCCCTGGAACTGCTGGCCCGGGTCGCGGCGCTGCTGCGCCGCAGCCAGATCGCCGAGCCCGTGGACGAGACCATCGAAGTCGCGCGATACCGTGTCGATCCCGCCGCACGCGTCATTACGCTGGACGACGTTGCCATTACGCTGGCGCCGAAGGAATTCGAACTGGCGCTGCTGTTCTTTCGCAACATTGGGCGGCTGATGTCGCGCGATGTGCTGGCCGAGTGCGTCTGGAACCGAGAAATTCCCGCCACCTCGCGCACGCTGGATACCCACCTGTCGAACATCCGGCAAAAGCTCCAGCTTCGTCCGCAGCACGGTGTGCGGCTGACTTCCTCTTATGCACTTGGCTACCGGCTTGAACTGGTCAGCCCGACCGACGACGGCCAGACCCTTTCGCTGTAGCTGCGTTGCCCGACTCCCTGGAGAATCGTTTGCCATGAGCCGCTTCCGCGCGCTTTGTTTGCTTGTCCTGGTTTCCTGCATCACGCTCGCCGCCCCCGCGCGCAGCCAGCCGGCGGGCGCATTGGGCGACGACTTCATCCACCGGGTCCGTCCCGGCGACACGCTGATTGATTTGGCCTCGCGGTACACGCGCAGCCCGGCCAACTGGAACCGGCTGCAGACGCTGAACAAGATCCTCACGCCCGAAACGCTGCCCATCGGGTTGGAGTTGCATATCCCGCTGGCCATGATTCCAGTGCGCGACGCGCAGGCGCAGGTGGTGCACGTGAGCGGCCGCGCAGTCCTGAATGGCAAGCCCGTGCAACCCGGCGCGCCCGTGACCGAAGGCAGCACGCTGGAGACCGCCCCCGACGGCTTCGTCACGCTGCAACTTGCCGACGGATCCCGCCTCACGCTGCCGTCCAGCGGCGCCGTGGACCTTACCCGCCTGCGGCAGTTCGAAGGCACCGCGCTGACGGATTCGGTGATCAACGTGCGCCGCGGCAGCGTGGAATCCAGCGTCGCGCCCGCGGGTCAGGGCGTGGGCCGTTTCGAGATCCGCACGCCGGTTGCGGTGACGGGTGTGCGCGGAACGCGCTTTCGCGTGCAGCGCAGCGCGCAGGGCGTGCATAGCGAAGTTTTGCAAGGCAGTGTGCGCCTGCAGGCGCAGGCGCCCGGCGACGCGCCCGCCAAACCGGTCGCGGTGGCGCAAGGGTTCGGCGCCGCAGTGGGCGCCGACGGCGCCATGTCCGGCGTACGTCCGCTGCTGGCTGCGCCGCAATTGGGCGAGCCGGTTCGCGCAGGCGGCACGTGGTCGATTCCTTTCGCCCCCGTCGAAGGCGCGCAAAGCTATCTGGTGCGCGTCTCGCGCGATGCCGAAGGCCTGCTGCCCGTTTCTTCCGCCAGCTTTCCGACCCCCGACATCCGCTTTTCCGCCCCCGGACCCGGCACGTTCTACGTGTCGGTGCGCGCCGTCGATGCCATCGGCCTTCACGGAACGGATTCGGTCCAGTCGTTCGAGGGCGCGAACATGCTGATGACGTCGTACGGGCTTGGCGTGGCGAGCGGCTCTGGCGGCCTTGTGACGCTGACCGCGTACTAAGGCAACCATCATGCCCGACGCCGCCGACTCGCTCGACCGGTCCTGGCGGTCCGGCCTGTGGTTGACATTGGCGCTGGCGGCGTTGGCGGCGTTTCTTGGCGCGTTCAACGGCCTGGGCCGTCTGGACCAGGTCTTCTATGACCGCGCGGTCATGCTGACGGGCAGGCCCGCCGACCCGGATATCCTGATCGTGGCGATCGACGACGCCAGCATCGACGCGCTGGGCCGCTGGCCGTGGCGGCGCGCCATCCACGCCGCCCTGCTCGACCGGCTGACCGGCGCGCGCGCCGTGGGATTGGATCTCATCTTTGCGGAACCCGACAAGATCAATGCCGACGACGATGCAATCCTTGCAGACAGCATCCGTCGCAATGGGCATACCGTGCTGCCGGTGGTACTGGACCGCCTGAAGAACCCGACGGCCATCGGATTGCCCATTGCGGAACTGGCGCAAGCGTCCGCCTCCACAGGCTTCATCAATGCGGTCATCGACCCGGACGGCGTCGTGCGCGAAGCCGCCCTCACCGCGCAGTTTGCCGGAGACCGCCGCAACCACCTGGCCATCTCGATGCTGGAAGTTGGCGGCCAAGCCGGCGAGGCGCAACGTCTGCTCAAGCGCGCCGATGCCGACGGCCGCATCCTGATTCCGTATGCGGGTCCTCCCGGCCATGTGCGGACGGTGTCGTACCTTTCGGTGCTGCGCGGCGACCTGCGGCCGGAAGACCTGCGCGGCAAGTATGTGCTCGTGGGTGCGTGGGCCACCGGCCTGGGCGACGATTACCCGACGCCGGTGTCGCACGACGCCAACGGTATATCAGGCGTGGAGATTGTCGCCAACGTCCTGCAGGCCGCGCGCGACGACATCGCATTCCAGCGGCCGCCGGCTTCGTGGAGCGCGCTGTTTGCGGCGTTGCCGGTGTTGCTGGCCTGCCTGGCCTTGTGGCGCCTGGCGCCCAAGAAGGCGCTGCTCGTCACCCTTGCGCTGCTTGCCGTCATCCCCGCGGCAGCTTGGCTATTACTGGCCCATGCCTATCTGTGGTTCGCGCCCACCGCGGCGCTAGCGGGCGTGGCGCTGTGCTATCCGCTCTGGAGCTGGCGCAACCAGGAAGCCGCGCTGCGCTATATGGACACGGAGTTGCAGCGTTTGCAGCGCGAGTACCCGCCGATCCTGAACGAAGCCCGCGTGCAGCTTGCCAATCCCAGCGCCTCGCTGGAGAGCCGGGTGGGCGAACTTCGGCGCGCGCTGGCGCGGGTCCGCAACCTGCGGCGGTTCCTGGCTGACGGGCTCGACGGCATGCCCGATGCGACGCTGGTGTTCGACCAGGAAGGCCGCGTGCGATTTCGCAACCAGGCCGCCATCATGTTCTTCCAGCAACTTGGCATTCGTCCGCCGCGCATCGGCCGGCCTGCGGCGCATCTGCTTGAACACACCCTTGCCGACGACGCTACGCGGGCGCGCGTGGCCGACGCGCTGAGCGGCCGTCACCCGGCCGATGCGGCTTCGCCCTGGAGCGCGGACCTGGAAGTGCGCGACCGGGCAGGCCGCGACCTGATCCTGAAATGCGCCCCCATCCACACGGCCGAGGGCCAGTTCGCGGGCACGGTGGCCACGCTGACCGACATTTCCAACATCCGTCAGGCCGAGCGGCAGCGCGAAGAGACGTTGCGCTTCATCTCGCATGACATGCGCGCGCCGCAAAGCTCGATCCTCGCATTGGTGGAAATGGCGCAGGAAGGCGGGCAGCAGGAAGTTCGGCAAGACACGCTCGCGCGCATTGCGCTGCTGGCCAACCGCACGCTCAGGCTGGTCGACGACTTCGTGCATCTGACCCGCGCCGAATCGATGCCGATCAGCACCATCGAACTGGATCTGGGCGGGTTGCTGCAGGACGCCGTCGACGATCTCTGGCCGTCCGCCAGCAAGCGCGGCATCGCATTGGAAGCCAGCACGCCGCTACCGGTTGCCTACACGCGCGGCGAGCAGACGCTGCTGATGCGAGCGCTGTGCAATCTGGTCGACAACGCCATCAAATACAGCGCGAGCGGCACGCGTGTCGATTGCAGCATCGATGAGCAGCACGGCTTCTGGTGCGTGCGCATCAAGGACCAGGGCCAGGGCATCGCGGCGCAGGACGTGGCCCGGCTGTTCGAGCCCTTTGCCCGTGTCGGCACCGACAATCGCGACGACGTTGGCGGGGCGGGGCTGGGACTGGCTTTCGTGCATACCGTGGCCGGACGGCACGGCGGGCGAATCGAAGTGCAGAGCGAGCTCGGCGCAGGCTCCGAATTCATCCTGCACCTGCCCAAGGCGTAGGTCGCGATCCTATTGGAAGGTGTGCGAGATGACCGCGGGCTTGCCCGGCCTGACCTCGAGCGTCATGCGAAAGGGCGGCAGGTCTGCGTTGCGCACGACCACCTGATACTTGCCCGGAATCAGCTTGAGCTCCTTCACGGGCGGACTGATTCCCCGCGCCACGCCGTTGATCCAGACTTCGCCCCAGGGGCGGATGTCCACCCGCACGGTGACCGGCACCGGTTTGGGCTTGGGCGCCTCTTCGGCAACCGACGCTGCCGGCGCGGTTTCCTGCGCCGTGGGCGCGGGCGGCGGCTCGGCGGCACTTGGCGAATCCGCCTGCGTGCGCGCAGACGGCGAACCCGGCCCGGCGGCCGGGCCCGTCGCGGTTGCTTGGCCCCCAGCGGCGGCGCCGGCCGTCAAGGGCGGCAGGTCGGCGGGCGCTTGCGATGCCGCCGGCGCGGGTTTAGGCGTGGGCATGGGCGCGGACACTGGCGCGGCAGGCTGCGGCAAGGGATGCACGACGGGCGGATTAGGCTGTACGACTTCCGAGCGGGTAATCAGCGCATTGGGACTGCCCTTGCCCCAATGGAACCACGCATAGATGCCCGCGCCGATCAGCGCGAGGATCAGCAGCCAGAACAGCAGCGGACCGCGCCGGCGGGCGGGCTCGCGCCGTTGCGCGAAACCGGCCACGGGCGGGGGCTTGGCCGTCTCGACCGATTGGTCTTCCGGCTCGGCCGGTTCGTCGTAGGCAGCCACGCCGAGCAGGCTGGCCAGCTCCGCCAACGACTGCGGGCGCGCCCTGGTGTCCATCGCCAGGCCGGCATCGATGACCCGCAGGAAGTCCTGTCCGTACTTGGGCAGTCCCATGTCGGCCAGCGCTTCGTATTCGTCGTGGGCACGGCGCTCGGGCGCCGGCGGCGGCCGGCTGCCAATCACGAGCGCGTACGCCACGGCGCACAAGGAATAGATGTCGGTCCATGGTCCGCGCGGCCATTCCACGGAATCCGTGTACAGCTCGAACGGCGCGAAGCCCGCTGCCGGCGTCCTGCTGGCCCGGCGCGAGCGCGCCACCACCAGTTCGGGCAGCAGATGCGCCCGCGCGCCTTCATCCATGCCCACGGTTTCGAGCGAGATGTCGCCGCAGATTTCCCCTTGCGCATGCAAAGCGATAAGCGAAGGCAGAAGGTCGGACAGGAGCCGCTTGATGCGCGATTCCGGCACCCCGCCCGCCGCGCTGGCAGCAATGGCGCTCAATGGGCGAAGCGCCAACGGCGCAGCGCCTGAAAAGGGGCCACGCGGCGTCAACAAGCCGGCGGGTGTAGACATCATCGAAGCTGCGCAGACGCGCCAATAACAGGTTCAGGGGCTATTTAGGCGGAATATTATCCAATCCGCAACGGCAGGACATTGCCGAAAATGTCCGAGCGCATCAGGCTGTGGCACGATAGCGTACCGCGTCACCATCCTACATCTTTGGAAGCCATGAAAATTCGCATCCTGAGCAGTCTGCTTGGCGTATCGGCCCTGTTGGCCGGTTGCACGGGCATCTCCAAATTGCAACCCGAGAGCCCTCCAACGGCCGAAGCCCTGGCCGAGCTGCAGCAGGTGCGCGACCAGTACAGCGCCGGGCGCTACGGAGAAGTCATCCGCGGCGTCGCCCGTTCCGACACCCTGGCCACCTCATCCAAAGCGGTACGCATCGAGGCCTACAAGCTTCAGGCGTTCAGCTACTGCGTCACGCAATATACGCAGCTCTGCGAGGACAGCTTCGCGCGCATCCTGGTTCTGGATCCGGCCTTCGAACTGGCGCCCAACGAAGCTGGCCATCCCGTCTGGGGACCGGCCTTCCAGCGCGCCCGCGCCCAGACGGCCAAATAGTCCTGCCGCACCCTTTCTTTCGCAAGTAAAAAGGCCGCTGATTCTCATCAGCGGCCTTTTGATTTTCAGGCTTGCCCGCGAACCTCGCGGGACAAGCCTGCCAGAGACTTCCGCTTATTCGGCGGAATCCTCGGTACCCACGTCGGAAGCAGGCGTCTCGGCGTCCGAACCCACCGTGACCGGCGCGTCCTCGAACGGGTTGGCCTGCTGGCGGGCGGCTTCGCGTTCCGCGGCCTCCAGCTGTTCCTTGTCGCGGCGTGCGTGGTGGTAAGCCAGGCCGGTACCCGCCGGGATGAGGCGGCCGACGATGACGTTTTCCTTCAAGCCGCGCAGGTCGTCGCGCTTGCCCATGATGGCAGCTTCGGTCAGGACCCGGGTGGTTTCCTGGAACGAGGCGGCCGAGATGAACGAGTCGGTCGACAGCGAGGCCTTCGTGATACCCAGCAGCACGTTGTCGTACGTGGCTGGACGCAGGTCGGCAGCCGTGACGCGGTCGTTTTCGTTCAGCAGCTCGGAGCGCTCGACCTGCTCGCCCGGGATGAACTCGGTATCGCCCGCATCGACGATGTTCACACGGCGCAGCATCTGACGAACAATCACTTCGATGTGCTTGTCGTTGATCTTCACGCCCTGCAGACGGTAAACGTCCTGCACTTCGTCGACGATGTACGTCGCCAGTTTCTCGATGCCTTGCAGGCGCAGGATGTCGTGGGGATCGGCCGGGCCGTCCACGATCATTTCGCCCTTGTTCACCACCTGGCCGTCGTGCACCAGAACCTGCTTTTCCTTCGGAATCAGGAACTCGTGGCTCACGCCTTCCAGGTCGGTGATGACCAGACGCTGCTTGCCCTTGGTGTCCTTGCCGAACGAAACCGTACCGGTGACGTCGGCGAGCATGCCGGCGTCCTTCGGCGAACGGGCTTCGAACAGTTCGGCCACACGCGGCAGACCGCCGGTAATGTCGCGGGTCTTTTGCGATTCTTGCGGAATACGCGCCAGAACTTCACCCACGGCAACCTGCTGGCCGTCGCGCACCGTGATCAGCGCGCCCACCGGGAACGAGATGTTCACCGAGTGATCGGTGCCGGCGATCTTGACGTCTTCGCCGTTCTCGTTGACCAGCTTGATCTGCGGACGCATGACGATCTTGCCGCCACGGGTCTTGGGCGTGATGACGACGAGCGTCGACAGGCCGGTGACTTCGTCCACCTGCTTGGCAACGGTCACGCCTTCTTCGATGTTCTCGAAGCGGACGGCGCCGCCGTATTCCGACACGATCGGAC
Organism: Achromobacter mucicolens; assembly: GCF_029866465.1. Lineage (NCBI taxonomy): Bacteria > Pseudomonadati > Pseudomonadota > Betaproteobacteria > Burkholderiales > Alcaligenaceae > Achromobacter > Achromobacter mucicolens. The sequence continues at coordinate 5,613,177 of NZ_CP123364.1, forward strand.
GGGTCAGCGGATCCCACGTCGCCAGGCGCGCGCCGGCCTTCACGGCCTCGCCATCGCCCACCAGCAGGGTCGCGCCGTACGGGATCTTGTGGCGTTCGCGTTCGCGGCCGTTGTCGTCGAAGATCGCCAGTTCGCCCGAGCGCGAGATCGCGACACGTTCGCCCTTGGCGTTCGTGACGTAACGCATCGTGCTGGCAAAGCCGACCGTACCGGTCGACTTCGTTTCCACCGCGCTGGCCAGCGCCGAACGCGACGCCGCACCACCGATGTGGAACGTACGCATCGTGAGCTGCGTGCCCGGTTCACCGATGGACTGAGCCGCGATGACGCCGACGGCCTCGCCCTGGTTGACGGACGAACCGCGGCCCAGGTCACGGCCATAGCAATGCGCGCACAGACCATGACGCGTTTCGCAGGTCAGCGGCGTGCGGACCTTGACTTCGTCCACGCCGATGCGGTCGATGGTGTCGACCAGGTCTTCGTCCAGCAGGGTGCCGGCGACGATGGCCGTTTCCTGCGTGTCCGGATTGACGATGTCCACGGCAGCCACGCGGCCCAGGATACGGTCGCGCAACGGTTCGATGACTTCACCGCCTTCGACCAGGGCCTTCATGTTGTAGCCCTGCGAAGTGCCGCAGTCGTCTTCCGTAATGACCAGATCCTGCGTCACGTCGACCAGACGGCGGGTCAGGTAACCCGAGTTCGCGGTCTTCAGTGCCGTGTCGGCCAGACCCTTACGCGCACCGTGAGTGGAGATGAAGTACTGCAGTACGTTCAGGCCTTCACGGAAGTTAGCGGTAATGGGCGTTTCGATAATCGAGCCGTCCGGCTTGGCCATCAGGCCGCGCATGCCGGCCAGCTGGCGGATCTGGGCGGCCGAACCGCGGGCGCCCGAGTCAGCCATCATGTAGATGGAGTTGAACGATTCCTGGCGCACTTCCTCGCCGTGACGGTTGGTCACGGGCTCGGTGGCCAGTTGTTCCATCATCGCCTTGCCGACCTTGTCGCCAGCCTTGCCCCAGATGTCCACAACGTTGTTGTAGCGCTCTTGGGACGTGACCAGACCCGACGAGTACTGCTTGTCGATTTCCTTCACTTCGCGGCTGGCTTCGGCCAGGATGCCTTCCTTGGCGGTCGGGATCAGCATGTCGCCCATGGCGATCGAGATACCGCCGCGCGTGGCCAGGCGGAAGCCCGACTGCATCAGCTTGTCGGCGAAGATCACCGTGTCGCGCAGGCCGCAGCGGCGGAACGACTGGTTGATCAGACGCGAGATTTCCTTCTTCTTCAGCGCCTTGTTCAGGACGGTGAAGGGCAGGCCCTTGGGCAGGATCTCGGACAGCAGCGCGCGGCCGACCGTCGTCTCGTGACGGCGGATGACCGGTTGCCATTCGCCGTTCTCGTCGCGCTCGTGTTCCTTCAGGCGCACGGTGATACGGCTTTGCAGCTCGACTTCGTTGTTGTCGTAGGCGCGCTGGACTTCAGCGACGTCCATGAAGAAGATGCCTTCGCCACGGCCGTTGATGCGCTCGCGAGTCGTGTAGTACAGACCCAGCACGATGTCCTGCGACGGCACGATCGATGGTTCGCCGTTGGCGGGGAACAGCACGTTGTTCGAGGCCAGCATCAGCGTACGCGCTTCCAGCTGGGCTTCCAGCGACAGCGGCACGTGAACAGCCATCTGGTCACCGTCGAAGTCGGCGTTGAACGCCGCGCAAACCAGCGGGTGCAGCTGGATCGCCTTGCCTTCGATCAGCACCGGCTCGAACGCCTGGATGCCCAGACGGTGCAGCGTCGGCGCACGGTTCAGCATGACCGGGTGTTCGCGGATGACTTCTTCCAGGATGTCCCAGACCACCGGTTCCTGGCTTTCGACCAGTTTCTTGGCAGCCTTGATGGTCGTGGCCAGGCCCATCATCTCCAGACGATTGAAGATGAACGGCTTGAACAGTTCCAGGGCCATCAGCTTGGGCAGGCCGCACTGATGCAGCTTGAGCTGCGGACCCACCACGATGACCGAACGGCCCGAGTAGTCGACGCGCTTGCCCAGAAGGTTCTGACGGAAACGACCGCTCTTGCCCTTGATCATGTCGGCCAGCGACTTCAACTGGCGCTTGTTGGCGCCCGTCATGGCCTTGCCACGGCGGCCGTTGTCCAGCAGCGAGTCGACAGCTTCCTGCAGCATGCGCTTTTCGTTGCGCAGGATGATCTCAGGCGCCTTGAGCTCCAAGAGACGCTTCAGGCGGTTGTTGCGGTTGATGACGCGGCGGTACAGGTCGTTCAGGTCGGAGGTCGCGAAGCGGCCGCCGTCCAGCGGCACCAGCGGACGCAGGTCCGGCGGCAGCACGGGCAGCACTTCCATGACCATCCACTCGGCCTTGATGCCGGACTTCTGGAAGCCTTCCAGCACCTTCAGGCGCTTGGAGATCTTCTTGATCTTGGCTTCCGAGCTGGTGGCCTTCAGTTCGCCGCGCAGCGTTTCCACTTCGCGATCGATGTCGATGGTGCGCAGCAGTTCACGCACGGCTTCAGCGCCCATCAGGGCACGGAAGTCGTCGCCGTATTCCTCGGTCTTGGCCAGGAAATCGTCGTCCGACATGATCTGGCCGCGCTTGAGCGGCGTCATGCCGGGTTCGATCACGCACCAGGCTTCGAAGTACAGCACGCGTTCGATGTCGCGCAGGGTCATGTCGAGCACCATGCCCAGACGCGACGGCAGGCTCTTCAGGAACCAGATGTGCGCGACGGGGCTGGCCAGCTCGATGTGGCCCATGCGTTCACGGCGAACCTTGGCGACGGTGACTTCAACGCCGCACTTTTCGCAGATCACGCCACGGTGCTTCAGGCGCTTGTACTTGCCGCACAGGCACTCGTAGTCCTTGATCGGGCCAAAGATCTTGGAGCAGAACAGACCGTCACGCTCAGGCTTGAACGTGCGGTAGTTGATGGTCTCGGGCTTGCGAACTTCGCCGTAGGACCACGAACGGATCTTCTCGGGCGAGGCGATGCCGATCTTGATGGCATCGAACTGCTCGTCTTGCGAGACTTGCTTAAAGAGGTCGAGTAGCGCTTTCATTAGTTACGCTCCAAATCCATGTCCAGGGCCAACGAGCGGATTTCCTTGACCAGAACGTTGAACGATTCCGGCATGCCGGCATCGATCACGTGGTCGCCCTTGACGATGTTCTCGTAAACCTTGGTACGACCGTTGATGTCGTCCGACTTCACCGTCAGCATTTCCTGCAGGGTGTAGGCGGCGCCGTATGCTTCCAGCGCCCACACTTCCATTTCCCCGAAACGCTGGCCGCCGAACTGCGCCTTGCCGCCCAGCGGCTGCTGCGTGACCAGCGAGTACGGGCCGGTGGAACGGGCGTGCATCTTGTCGTCGACCAAGTGGTGCAGCTTCAGGTAGTGCATGTAGCCGACCGTCACCGGGCGTTCGAACTGCTCGCCCGTGCGGCCGTCGAACAGCCATGCCTGCGTACGCGAAGGCGTCAGCGCCATGCGTTCGGCGACGTCGTCCGGATAGGCCAGTTCCAGCATCTTGGTGATTTCCTCTTCGGTCGCGCCGTCGAACACGGGCGTCGCGAACGGCACGCCGTTCTTGAGGTTCTGGGCCATTTCCATGACTTCGTCATCGGTCAGCTCGTCGATGCGCGCGCCGGTGCCGGTCGTGTTGTAGACCTTGTCCAGGTAGGCGCGGACGTTCTTGACCTGCGCCGTGCGCTCGTCACGCAGCATGTCGGCGATGCGATGGCCAACACCCTTGGCAGCCCAGCCCAAGTGAACTTCCAGCACCTGGCCGACGTTCATCCGCGAGGGCACGCCCAGCGGGTTCAGAACGATGTCGGCCGGCGTGCCGTCAGCCATGTGGGGCATGTCTTCCACCGGGGTGATGCGCGACACGACGCCCTTGTTGCCGTGACGGCCTGCCATCTTGTCGCCAGGCTGCAGACGACGCTTCACGGCCAGGTAGACCTTGATCATCTTCAGCACGCCCGGGGGCAGCTCGTCGCCCTGCGTCAGCTTCTTGCGCTTCTCTTCGAAGGCCAGATCGAACTGGTGACGCTTCTGCTCGAGCGATTCCTTGGCCTGTTCCAGCACGACGGCGTGCGGCTCGTCAGCCAGACGGATGTCGAACCACTGCCAGCGATCCAGATCGGCCAGGTAGGCCTTGGTGATCGTCGCGCCCTTGGCCAGCTTGCGCGGGCCGCCGTTGACGGTCTTGTTGATCAGCATCTTCTCGATACGATCGAACTGGTCGTTTTCAACGATGCGCAGCTGGTCGTTCAGGTCCTGGCGATAGCGGCGCAGTTCATCGTCGATGATGGACTGGGCGCGCTTGTCGCGCACGATGCCTTCACGCGTGAACACCTGCACGTCGATCACGGTGCCGGTCATGCCCGAGGGCACGCGCAGCGAGGTGTCCTTAACGTCGGACGCCTTTTCACCGAAGATGGCGCGCAGCAGCTTTTCTTCCGGCGTCAGCTGGGTTTCGCCCTTGGGCGTGACCTTGCCGACCAGCACGTCGTCGGCGCTGACTTCGGCGCCGATGTAGGTGATGCCGGAATCGTCCAGACGGTTCAACTGCGTTTCAGCCAGGTTGCTGATGTCGCGGGTGATTTCTTCCGGTCCGAGCTTCGTATCGCGGGCGACAACGGTCAGTTCCTCGATGTGCACCGAGGTGTAGCGGTCATCCGCCACGACCTTTTCGGAGATCAGGATCGAGTCTTCGAAGTTGTAGCCGTTCCAGGGCATGAACGCGATCAGCATGTTCTGACCCAGGGCGAGTTCGCCCAGGTCGGTCGATGCGCCGTCAGCCAGCACGTCGCCCTTGGCAACGCGGTCGCCACGCTTGACGATCGGACGCTGGTTGATGTTCGTGTTCTGGTTGGAACGCGTGTACTTGATCAGGTTGTAGATGTCGACGCCCACTTCGCCGGCGACGTTTTCTTCGTCGTTCACGCGAATCACGACGCGCTCGGCGTCGACGTGGTCGACCAGACCGCCACGCAGCGCCTGCACGGTGGTACCCGAGTCAACGGCCACGGTGCGCTCGATACCCGTACCCACGACCGGCTTTTCCGGACGCAGGCAAGGCACGGCCTGACGTTGCATGTTGGCGCCCATCAGTGCGCGGTTCGCGTCGTCGTGTTCCAGGAACGGAATCAGCGAGGCAGCAACCGACACGATCTGCGACGGGGCAACGTCCATGTAGTGCACGTTGGCCGGGGCGGTCAGCATCGTTTCGCCAGCTTCACGGCAAGCGACCAGGTCGTCCACGAAACGGCCTTCTTCGTCGAGCGCGGCGTTGGCCTGCGCGATGACGTAGTGGCTTTCTTCGATGGCCGACAGGTAATCGATCTGCTCGCTGACGCGGCCGTCGATGATCTTGCGGTAAGGCGTTTCCAGGAAACCGTACTCGTTCAAGCGAGCGTACAGCGCCATGGAGTTGATCAGACCGATGTTCGGGCCTTCCGGCGTTTCGATCGGGCAGACACGGCCGTAGTGGGTCGGGTGCACGTCGCGGACTTCAAAGCCGGCGCGCTCGCGGGTCAGACCGCCCGGGCCCAGTGCGGAAACACGACGCTTGTGCGTGATTTCCGACAGCGGGTTGGTCTGGTCCATGAACTGCGAGAGCTGGCTCGAACCGAAGAACTCCTTGATGGCAGCCGAGATCGGCTTGGAGTTGATCAGGTCGTGCGGCATCAGGTTTTCGGTCTCGGCCTGGCCCAGACGTTCCTTGACGGCGCGCTCGACGCGCACGAGGCCGGCGCGGAACTGGTTTTCGGCCAGTTCGCCCACGCAACGCACGCGGCGGTTGCCCAAGTGATCGATGTCGTCGATCTGGCCACGGCCGTTACGCAGCTCAACCAGCACCTTGATGGTTTCAAGGATGTCTTCGTTGGTCAGCGTCATCGGGCCGGTGATGTCCTCACCACGGCCCAGACGGCTGTTGACCTTCATGCGGCCGACGCGCGACAGGTCGTACGTCTCTTCGCTGTAGAACAGACGCTGGAACAGCGCTTCCACCGCTTCTTCGGTGGGCGGCTCGCCAGGACGCATCATGCGGTAGATGGCAACGCGCGCGGCCATCTGGTCGGCGGTTTCATCGGTGCGCAGCGTTTGCGAGATGTACGGACCGCGGTCCAGGTCGTTCGTGTAGAGCGCCTGGAACTCGTGCACGTTGGCGGCGCGCAGGGCGCCGAGCACGCTTTCCGTGATCTCGTCGTTGGCGTTGGCGATGACTTCGCCGGTATCTTCGTCAACGATGTTCTTGGCCAGCACACGGCCGTACAGGAAATCTTCCGGCACGGAGATGCGCTGGATGCCGCCGGCAGCCAGGTCGCGCAGGTGCTTGGCGTTGATGCGCTTGTCCTTCTCGACGATCACCTTGCCCGAACGGTCGGCGATGTCGAAACGGGCCATTTCGCCCTTCCAACGCTCAGGCACGAATTCCATCATCGCGCCTTCGCTCTTCAGTTCGAAGTTGTCGAAGTCGAAGAAGTTGGCCAAGATGGTTTCCGGCGTCATGCCGATGGCCTTGCACAGGATCGTGACAGGCATCTTGCGGCGGCGGTCGACGCGGAAGAACAGGACGTCCTTCGGGTCGAATTCAAAGTCCAGCCACGAGCCGCGGTAAGGAATCACGCGGGCCGAGAACAGGAGCTTGCCGGAGCTGTGCGTCTTGCCGCGGTCGTGTTCGAAGAACACGCCAGGCGAGCGGTGCAGCTGCGAAACGATGACACGCTCCGTGCCGTTGATGACGAAGGAGCCCGTGCCCGTCATGAGCGGAATTTCGCCCATGTAGACTTCCTGTTCCTTCACTTCCTTCACGGTGGGCTTGCTGACTTCGCGGTCAAGCAGCACCAGGCGGACCTTGGCTCGCAGGGGCGAGGCATAGGTCAGGCCACGTTGCTGACATTCCTTGACATCGAACACCGGTTCGCCGAGCACATAGCTCACGAACTCCAAGCGCGCCATACCGTTGTGACTAACGATCGGGAAAATCGACGAAAACGCCGCCTGCAAACCGTCGGCTACGCGTTCGGACGGGGCGGTATCCGCCTGCAGGAAAGTTAGGTAGGATTGAAGCTGTGTCGCCAAAAGGAAAGGAACGTTTTGAACGTCTTCACGCTTGGCGAAGCTTTTGCGGATGCGCTTTTTTTCGGTGTACGAGTAAGGCATGAGCACTCCGACTCGAGGTTGCATGGGCCGTCAACCACGGCCCCAGGTGATACGACTCCAGGAAACCCCACTGAATGGGCATACCCCCAGTAGGGGTTTCCTGGAAACGCAAAAGCCCGGGGACTGCAAACTGTGCTGTCCCCGGGCAGTTGACGCAGGTCTTACTTGACTTCGACCTTGGCGCCAGCTTCTTCCAGCTTCTTCTTGGCGGCTTCGGCGTCAGCCTTGGCCACAGCTTCCTTGACGGGCTTCGGAGCGCCGTCGACCAGGTCCTTGGCTTCCTTCAGACCCAGACCGGTCAGCTCGCGCACGGCCTTGATGACGCTGACCTTGTTCGCGCCGGCTTCTTGCAGGACGACGGTGAACTCGGTTTGCTCTTCAGCAGCGGCAGCAGCGCCACCAGCGGCGGGAGCAGCGACAGCGACGGCAGCGGCAGCAGCCGACACGCCGAACTTCTCTTCCATTTCCTTGATCAGCTCGGACAGCTCGAGCACGGTCATGCCAGCGATGGCGTCAAGGATTTCAGCTTTGTTAAGTGCCATTTTTCAGAACTCCAAATATTTTGGTAATGCCAGGGTTTGGGTGTCGCTTCGTCGTTCAGCGAATTCCGGACAACAGGGCGATTAGGCCGCTGCCTTCTGGTCGCGCACGGCAGCGAGGCCACGGGCGAACTTGGTCGGAACTTCGTTGAGCGTACGCACGAATTGCGCGATGGGGGCTTGCATGGTGCCAAGCAGTTTCGACAGCAACTCTTCGCGCGAGGGCATGGTGGCCAGGGCCTTCACGCCTTCTTGGTTCAGCAAGTTGTTGGGCAGAGCGCCCGCCTTGATGACCAGCTTATCGTTGCTCTTCGCGAAACCAGCAATGACCTTGGCCGCCGCTACCGGATCAGTGCTGATGCCATAGATCAGCGGACCGGTCAGTTGCTCAGCCAACGGCTCGAAAGCCGTGCCAGCAACAGCACGACGGGCCAGCGAGTTCTTCAGAACACGCAGATACACGCCCGATTCACGCGCAGTTTTGCGCAGTACGGTGACAGAGGCGACGTCCAGACCACGGTACTCAGCGATAACAATCGATTGGGCCTTGGCGACTTCCGCCGAGACTTCCTCGATTACCACCGCTTTCTCTTGACGATTGAGACTCACGGTTTGAACACTCCATCAAAAGACGCCTGGGGCCGGAGCCTTGCGCGTCAACCGAATGCGGCGCCTGGACGAGTTCTTCGGGTAAAGAATTCTTCCTGGGGACGCCGTCTACGCTGGATCCGGACTAGGTGAGCTCCGGGATTAAGCGGGGCAGCGGCGATGCTGCTTTCCTTGCGGAAGGTAGATTCCTTCCACTGCCCTGCTCCAGCGGTCTTTGACAGCAACATCCGGAGGGGTCCGGATGCAGCCCAAAGTACGTTTACTGCTGTTGGCTTAGTTGGAAGCCGACAGCGAGGCAATTTCCACACGCGCTCCGCCGCCCATCGTGGACGAAACGGCGAGCTTGCGCAGGTAAATGCCCTTGGCAGCTGCGGGACGAGCCTTTTGCAGGGCGTCGACCAGAGCGGCCAGGTTGGTTTGCAGCTGTTCCACGCCGAACGACGCGCGGCCGATCGTTGCGTGGATGATGCCGGCCTTGTCGGTACGGTACTGAACCTGACCGGCCTTGGCGTTCTTCACAGCGGTTGCGACGTCGGGGGTCACGGTGCCGACCTTCGGGTTCGGCATCAGGCCGCGCGGGCCCAGGATCTGACCCAGGGCGCCGACGACACGCATCGTGTCGGGCGAGGCGATGACAACGTCAAAGTCCATTTGACCGGCCTTGATGCTGTCGGCCAGGTCGTCCAGACCAACGATGTCGGCGCCGGCGGCCTTGGCGGCTTCAGCCTTGTCGCCTTGGGCGAACACGGCGACGCGGACCGACTTGCCGGTGCCGGCGGGCAGCACGACCGAACCGCGGACCAGTTGGTCCGACTTCTTCGGGTCGATGCCGAGTTGCACGGCCACGTCAATGGATTCATTGAACTTGGCGACGGCGGTTTCCTTGACCAGGGTCAGGGCTTCAGCGACCGGGTACAGCTTGGTGCGGTCGATCTTTTGTGCAATAGCGGCGGCGCGCTTGGACAACTTAGCCATGATTAGATCCCCTCAACCGTGATGCCCATGCTGCGGGCGCTGCCAGCGATCGTGCGCACTGCGGCTTCCAGATCGGCGGCGGTCAGGTCGGGACCCTTGGCCTTGGCGATTTCTTCAGCTTGCGCGCGGGTCAGCGTGCCGACCTTGTCGGTATGCGGCTTGGCCGAACCCTTTTGCACGCCGGCGGCCTTCTTGATGAGGACCGTCGCGGGCGGGGTCTTCATGATGAAGGTGAAGCTCTTGTCGGCGAAAGCGGTGATCACCACCGGAATCGGCAGACCAGGCTCCATGCCTTGGGTCTTGGCGTTGAACGCCTTGCAGAATTCCATGATGTTCAGGCCACGCTGACCCAGGGCCGGGCCAATCGGGGGGGAGGGGTTAGCCTTACCAGCCGGTACTTGCAGCTTGATAAAGCCGACGATCTTCTTCGCCATGCTTTGCTCCTTGCGGGTGATATCGCCCTGGCCGATAAGGACAGGGCTCCCCGGGGGTTAGATTCAGGTCTTTTCGACCTGGCTGAAATCGAGCTCGACGGGCGTGGCGCGACCAAAAATGGTGACGGACACACGCACCTTGCTCTTTTCGTAGTTGACTTCTTCGACGTTGCCGTTGAAGTCCGCAAACGGACCTTCCTTGACCCGAACCATCTCGCCCACTTCGAACAGGATCTTGGGGCGGGGTTTCTCGACGCCCTCTTCCATCTGGGAGAGGATCTTTTCGACTTCCTTTTCGGAAATCGGGGTCGGACGATTGCCCGAGCCGCCCAAAAAGCCGGTGACTCGGTTGGTGTTCTTGACCAGGTGCCACGTTTCGTCGGTCAGGTCCATTTCAACCAGGACATAACCGGGGAAAATGCGGCGCTCGGTGATCGACTTCTGACCACCCTTGACCTCGACGACTTCTTCGGAGGGCACAAGGATGCGGCCAAAAGACGTTTGCAGGCCCGCGCGCTCGATGCGCTCATTCAGGGCCTTGTGTACGCTTTTTTCCATGCCGGAGTACACATGGACGACATACCAACGCTTACTCATTTGCCGTCCTTATTTCCAGCCCAGCAGCAGGCCGTAGAGAATCCATTCGATGCCCTTGTCGAGCACCCACATGAAAATGCCCATGACCGCCACGAAGGCAAAAACGATACCCGTCATCTGGGTCGTTTCCTTGCGGGTGGGCCATGCGACACGCTTGACTTCGTTGTAGGACTCGCTGGCAAAGCTCAGGGTACGGCGACCGGGTTCGCTGAACCAGGCGATCGCGGCTGCGATCAAGAGGCCGCCGACGAACACACCGATCCGAGCGGGCATCGGCTGCGCGCTAAGCACGGAGAACCCGACGATGCCAGCAATAACGACGAGAACCGCCAGCCCGAGCTTGACCCGGTCGGCGGTACTGGTAACGGTTTCTACGCTGGTATTAGACATATTGCGACGCGAGCCGCCGTGAATGCGTAACTCGCGATGATCTCCCGCGGGTTTATCCTGGCGGTGGCAGGGGCAGTAGGAATCGAACCTACAACCTTCGGTTTTGGAGACCGACGCTCTGCCAATTGAGCTATGCCCCTAAACACATCAAAATCTTGTTCCGCCCTGCATCGGCTCGCGGAACCATACATAGTACTACTTTTACAGCAAAGATGGATAGAGGGGCATGAATGCCCACCCTACCCATCCGGGTATTGCTTACTTCAGGATCTTGGCGACGACGCCGGCGCCGACGGTACGACCGCCTTCACGGATGGCGAAACGCAGACCTTCTTCCATGGCGATCGGGGCCAGCAGCTTGACGGTCATCGTCACGTTGTCGCCCGGCAGAACCATTTCCTTGTCGGCCGGCAGGTCGATCGTGCCCGTCACGTCCGTCGTGCGGAAGTAGAACTGGGGACGATAGCCGTTGAAGAACGGGGTGTGGCGGCCGCCTTCTTCCTTGGACAGGATGTACACCTCGGACGTGAAGTCCGTGTGCGGGGTGATCGAGCCCGGCTTGGCCAGAACTTGGCCGCGCTGGACGTCTTCACGCTTGGTGCCGCGCAGCAGGATGCCCACGTTGTCGCCAGCTTGACCTTGGTCCAGCAGCTTGCGGAACATTTCCACGCCCGTGCAGGTCGTCTTGACCGTCGGAACGATACCGACGATTTCGATTTCTTCGCCGACCTTGATGATGCCGCGTTCGATACGGCCGGTCACCACGGTGCCGCGACCCGAGATCGAGAACACGTCTTCAACCGGCATCAGGAACGCGCCGTCGATGGCACGCTCAGGCGTCGGGATGTACGAATCCAGCGCGGCAGCCAGGGCCAGGATGGCCTGTTCGCCCAGTTCGCCCTTGTCGCCTTCCAGCGCCAGCTTGGCCGAACCCTTGACGATCGGGGTGTCGTCGCCCGGGAAGTCGTACTTGGACAGCAGTTCGCGAACTTCCATTTCCACCAGCTCGAGCAGCTCGGCGTCGTCAACCATGTCAGCCTTGTTCAGGAAGACGATGATGTACGGCACGCCAACCTGGCGGCTCAGCAGGATGTGCTCGCGCGTTTGCGGCATGGGGCCGTCAGCGGCCGACACGACCAGGATCGCGCCGTCCATCTGGGCAGCGCCCGTGATCATGTTCTTGACGTAGTCGGCGTGGCCCGGGCAGTCAACGTGCGCGTAGTGACGCGTTTCCGTTTCGTACTCGACGTGAGCCGTGTTGATGGTAATGCCGCGTGCCTTTTCTTCAGGAGCTGCATCGATCTGGTCGTAGCCCTTGGCTTCGCCGCCGAACTTGGTCGACAGAACGGTCGTGATCGCCGCCGTCAACGTCGTTTTGCCGTGGTCAACGTGACCAATCGTACCCACGTTCACGTGCGGCTTGGTACGTTCAAACTTGCCTTTTGCCATGGCTGACTCCTGACCTGGATTGCGCTTCTGACTGAAGAAAAGAATTTGGAATTTGTGGTGCCCATGGCGCGGATCGAACGCGCGACCTCTCCCTTACCAAGGGAGTGCTCTACCACTGAGCCACATGGGCATTTAAAAATCTTGGAGCGGGTGAAGGGAATCGAACCCTCGTCGTAAGCTTGGAAGGCTTCTGCTCTACCATTGAGCTACACCCGCGGCAAACCCTTTCACCTTCTCTCATCCCAACCCTTCGAAATGAAGGCCGGAGGATTCTTGCCACCTTCTTTGCGAAGGCTGCGCAAGGCCACCGGGCCTTACATTGCAAATCCAGGCCAACCGCGCCTGGATTTAGGTATGGGTCTCTGGTGGAGGAGGTTGGATTCGAACCAACGTAGGCGCAAGGCCAACAGATTTACAGTCTGCCCCCTTTAACCACTCGGGCACCCCTCCAGCGGAGAACTTGAGATTATGAACACTTTCAAATCCGCTGTCAAACCATTCGGATGAAAAATTCACAATTTCAGTTCCACCTCCGCCGCGTTTCCGCGCAGAGGGGGCGAAGCTTACAGGTTTCCGCGAATTGCTGCACGAAAAAGCTGAGAATATTTTTCGGCGGAGAAATTGACGGGGTTCGTGCCGGCGGAAGGATCCTGGCTGGCCATGCGCCCCACCCGCTCGGCCTGGCCGTCATCCAGGCCGATCTCGGCGAGCGTATGCGGGATGCCCACGGCCTCGCGCAGCGCCAGCACCCAGTCGAGCACCGCGCCCGGGCTTTGCCGCGGCAACCCGAGATAACGCGCAAGCGCTTCAAGCCGGGGCGCCACCGCTTCTTCGTTGGCCTTGAGCACGTATGGCATCAAGATCGCGTTGAGCAGACCGTGATGCGCGTCATAGAGCGCGCCGAGCGGATGCGCCAGCGCGTGCATGGCGCCCAGGCCGCGCTGGAAGGCGGTGGCGCCCATGCACGATGCCGTCAGCATCTGCTGGCGCGCCTGCAGATCGGCGCCATCGGCAACCGCCTGCGGCAGATACGTCTTGATAAGGCGCATGCCCTCCAGCGCAATGCCAGCCGCCATGGGATGAAAGAACGGCGAACAGTAGGCTTCCAGGTTGTGCGACAGCGCGTCCATGCCCGTGGCGGCGGTAATCTTGGGCGGCAGACCCACGGTGAGCTCGGCGTCCAGGATCACGATGGACGGCAGCATGCGGGCATGAAAGATGATGCGTTTTACCTGCGCGGCCTCGTCGGTGATGACGGATGCGCGCCCGACTTCGGAGCCGGTGCCTGCGGTCGTGGGTACGGCCACGACGGGAGCCATGCCGGCGGCATTGACGCGCAGGTAGTTGTCGCCGATGTCTTCGAAGTCCCACAGCGGCCGGCTCTGCCCCGCCATCAATGCGATGGCCTTCGCCGCATCGAGCGCCGAACCGCCGCCGAACGCAATGACACCGTCATGGCGGCCGCGCTTGAACGCCGCGACACCGTCGTCGACGTTGCGCCCGGTTGGATTGCCCTTGATGTCGTGAAAGACCGCGCAATCGACGCCATCATCGTGGCACATGCCCACCGCATCGCGGCCCATGGGCAACGCGGCCAGTCCGGGATCGGTCACGAGCAAGGGCCGGGACATGCCCAGCTCACGGCAGCACGCGGGCAGTTCCTTGATGCGTCCGGGACCCACCTTGATGGCGGTGGGATAGTTCCAGTTGACGTGGGGGACGGTCATGATTCGGTTCCTGGTGGCGCCGCCTTTAGAGGTTGCGCAAATGGAAGGATTTGGCCTGGGTGAGCGGTTCGTAGCCGAGCTTGGACAAGGACACGCCGCGGCCCGACTCCTTGACGCCCGTCCACGCGAGTGCCGGGTCGAGGTAGTCGCATCGGTTCATGAAGAACGTGCCCGCGCGCACCTGCCCGCCGATACGCAATGCGGCCGCTTCGTCCTGCGTGAAGACGGCAGCCGTCAATCCGTACGGACTGTCGTTCATCAGCGCGATGGCCTGTTCGTCGCTGTCGACCGGCATGATGCCGGCAACCGGACCGAAACACTCCTCGCTCATGATGCGCATGCGGTGGTCGACCTGCGTCAGCAACGCGGGCGCGACATAACAAGAGCTTTCACTCGCATTAGGTGAGCTTTCACTCGCTTTTTTGAAATGCGAGTTATCGATCACGTTTACAGCGCCGGCGCCGACGGCTTGCGCGATCACTTCCCGGATCTCGGCCGCAGCGCGGGCGCGCACGACAGGGCCAAGCGTCGTGTCCAGCTGCAACGGATTGCCCAGCACGTAGCGCTGCGTTAACGCAGCGGCGCGCTCGACGAAGGCGTCGTGCACGCCACGCGCCACGTAGATGCGCTGAATGCCGCAACACGACTGGCCCGCGTTGAAGAACGCGCCATCGACGAGCGTCTCTGCCGCGGCGTCCAAATTGGCGTCCTCGCGCACGTAGGCTGGGTCGTTGCCGCCCAGTTCCAGTCCGACGCCGATAAAGCGGCCCACCGCGCTTTCCTCGACGATGCGCCCTCCCCGGACCGAGCCCGTGAAGGACACATAGCCGATCTCCGGCGCGCGGATCAGCCGTTGCGTGATGTCGTGGCTGGCGTGCAGGTATTGAAAAACGCCTCTTGGCGCCCCCGCGTCTCGGAATGCGCGATCGATGAGCTCGGCGCACAGCGGCGTCTGGTCTGAATGCTTGAGAATGACGGTGTTGCCCGCCATCAGTGCGGGCACGATGCTGTTCACCGCGGTCAGCAGCGGATAGTTCCACGGTGCGATGGTGAGCACCACGCCGATGGGCTCGCGGCTGATGAAGCGCGTAAAGCCTGGCTGCGCGGGCGCGGCAATGGGCGCGAGGGCATCGTCGGCGATGGCGATCATGTGGCGCGCGCGGGCGGCGAAGCCGTCGACTTCGCCGGGTGCGTCGCGCAGCGGACGGCCCATCTGAATGGTGATCGCACGCGCAATTTCATCCTTGGCCGCCACGACATGGTCCACCGCAGCCGCCACGATGCGCCCCCGCGCCTGGATGCCGAGCGCATGCCACGCCGGCTGCGCGCCCTGCGCGTTGGCCAGCGCCTGCGAGATCTGCGCTTCGCTGGCGTACGCGCGGCGCACGACCGGACGTCCGTCGACGGGGCTGATGGTGATGAGTTCGTGGGTCATGGCTACCCTGATGGCAATGGACGGGTTCAGATGATTTCGAAGTAGCGCGCAAGCTCCCAGTCGGTCACATGACGCCGGAACTGCCGCTCTTCCCATTCGCGCGTCGCGGCGTAGTGCTCGACGAAGGCGTCGCCGAACAGCAGCCGCGCGGCGTCGGAGCCGCGAAGACGCTGCGCGGCTTCCCACAAGGTCGTGGGCAGATGCAGATGCGCGGGAAACTCCTGCGTATAGGCATTGCCCTGCACCATGGGCTCGGGCGACAGCCCTTGCTCGATGCCGTACAACCCGGAGGCGAGCGCCGCGGCCAGCGCCAGATAGGGATTGGCGTCGGCCGATCCGATGCGCACTTCGACACGCTGCGATTTGTCGCTGCCCGGGATGAGGCGCAGTGCCGTCGTCCTGTTTTCCATCCCCCACGTGGCGTCCAGCGGCGCCCAATAGCCGGGCACCAGGCGCGAATAGCTGTTGATGGTTTGCGCGTACAAGGCCATGAATTCGGGAAGGTACCGCTGCACGCCCGCCATGAAGGCGGCCTGCAGGTTGCCGACGCCATGTGGCTGCGACTCGTCGTAGAAGGCCGAACGCCCCGTCTTGCGGTCGCGCAGAGACAGGTGAATATGGCCGCTTTGACCCGGGTGGTCGTGCGACCATTTCGCCATGAAGGTGGCCATCAGGCCGTTCTGTTGCGCAAGCGCCTTGGCGAACGTCTTGAACAGAAACGCCTTGTCGCCGGCCGCGGCCGCATGGTCCACGGCAAGCGCGGCCTCCAGCACGCCCGGCCCGGTCTCGGTGTGCAGGCCTTCGATGGGCATGTCCATGCGCTCGCACATGTCGAGCAGCTTGCGATAGAAGTCGCCCTCGACCGTGCTGCGCAGAACCGAATACCCGAAATTGCCCGGCGTCCAGTTCTCCATGTTGCGGTAGTGCTTGGCGCGCACGGAGTGCGGCGTCTCGCGGAACATGAAGAATTCGTACTCCAGCGCGGCATAGGCATCGAATCCCATGTCCGCCGCGCGATCGATCACGCGGTGCAGCAGGCGGCGCGGACAGATGGCGGCGGCATCGCCCTCGAATTCCGCCAGGAATAGCAGCATGTCTTCGCCGCCGGGGCCTTGTTCCAGCGTAAGACGGCGCGCGCTTTGCGGCACGATGCGCATTTTTGCGTCGGGGTATGCGGTGTGCCAGCCGGTGTACCGGGTGTTGTCGTAGAGCTGATCGTCCAGGTCCCACCCCAGCACCACGTCGCAGAACGCGAGCCCGGAACGCAGCGCGCCCAGGAATTTGTCGCGCCTCAGGTACTTGCCCAGCATGACGCCGTCCACATCGGACAGGCCGATCTTGATATGCGAGAGCGGGCTGGCCTGCACCAGCCGCTCTGCGTCTTCCACCGTTGCTACCCCTAGTGCATGCATGCTCGTTCACCTTATGGCTGAAGCGTTGCGTGGAACTGCGGGCGGGCGGCGCGCCGGTCAGGCCATGGCCGCCCCCAGCACCTGCATCGCCTGGCGATGCAGCGCAGGCGTGGCGGCCGCGATCACGCGGCCCTTTGAAGCGAAACCGAGCGGCTGCCCTGCCCAATCCGTCATGACGCCGCCAGCGCCTTCGATCACGGGCGCAAGGGCAAGGTAATCGTAGGGTTGCAGCCCCGCCTCCACGACGAGGTCGACGTGACCGCTGGCGAGAAGCCCATAGCTATAGCAGTCGCCGCCATAGCGGCGCATGCGTGTCTTGGCTGCCAAGTGGTCGAAAGCGGCCAGCTCGGCGCCCGTGAAGATGTCGGGCGCGGTGGCATACAGGATGGCGCTGTCGAGGTCGGTGCATGCGCGCGTCGCGCACGGCTCGCCGTTCAATTGCGATGGCGCGTGCGCCACGCCGATCCAGCGTTCGTCGAGCATGGGAATGTCGATCAGCCCCAACACCGGCCTGCCGCGGTGCAGCAGCGCAAGCAGCGTGCCCCACAGCGGATTGCCCGAGATGAAGGCGCGGGTGCCGTCGATGGGGTCGAGCGACCATACGAATTCGGCATCGGCATGAGAGGCGCCGAATTCTTCACCGAATATGCCGTGTCCGGGATGATGCGCGGCGATGGCTTCGCGCAGCGCCGCCTCGACCTGCCTGTCCGCCTGCGTGACGGGACTGTCATCGGCCTTGGTGTCGACATCAAGCGGATGCCGGAACCACTTGCGCGACAGGGGCCGGGCGCGATCCGCCAGCGACTGCGCGAACGCGGCATACGCCGCGAGCTGCGGCGCCGACAAGGCCGAGGAAGTCTGCATCGATGCCCTCCAGGAGGGGCGCGCGGAGGATCAGTGCGCCGACGGAACGCCTGCACGCAGGCGTTTCCAGTCTAGACACCTTGCTCCGCGTTGGCAAACATGCCGTTCAATCGAGCGACACGCCCGCCGTCTTCACCATGTCGGCCCAATACGTGGTGTCCTGCTGCAGCCGGCTCTTGAAGGCCGCGGGCGCGCTGCCCACGGGTTGGCTGCCGCCGCTGTTGATCTTGGCGATCACGGCGGGCGACTTCATGGCCTGCTCCACGGCCTGAGCCAGATAAGCGATGCGCTCGGGCGGCGTTCCCGCGGGCGCGAACAAGCCGTACCAGTCATCCGCGGTGATGCCTTCCAGACCGGCCTGCTTCAACGTGGGCGCGCGCTTGAAGATGCCCACGCCATCGCCGTGACTCATCGCGAGAATCTGCAGTTTTCCGGCCGCCACCATGGGTTCGGCCGATGCTGGCGAGGTGATCAGCATGTCGACGGTGCCGCCCAGCAGGTCCGTGACCGCCGGCGCCGCGCCGCGATACGGCACATGCACCAGCTTGACGTTGGCCTTCTGGGAAACCAGCGCGCCCATCAGATGGCTCATCGTGCCGTTGCCCGGCGTCGCGTAGGTGATGACCCCAGGCTGCTTGCGTGCGGCCGCAAGATAATCGTCCAGCGTCTTGTACGGGCCGTCCGCGCGCGAGACGAGCACCAGCGGCGCCGAGGTGATCTGCGAAATGGGCACGAAGTCCTTCAGCGGATCGAAGCCCACGTTCTTGTACAGGCGCGGATTGACGGCCATGACGCTGGTCTGCGACATCACGAGGGTGTAGCCGTCAGGCTTGGCGCGGGACACCTGCGCCGTGCCGACGTTGCCGCCCGCCCCCGAGCGGTTTTCGACAACCACGCTTTGACCCGTGATGGCGCCCAGCTCCTGCGCGATCAAGCGTGCGACGCCGTCGTTGCCGCCGCCCGGCGGGAACGGCGAGACAACGGTGATGGCCTGCTTCGGATAGTCCGCCAGCGGCGCCGGCGTCTGGGCATGGGCGGCGAACCCCCACGCGAGGGCTGCCGCTGCCACCGCGGCCGTCTTGCAAGCTTGCAATGCGTGATGCTTCATCTGGATTTCCCCTTGAGATGGCGGCCGGATACTCGGCCGTCCTTTGCATTCCGGTTCTCCACGAACCGTCCGCACCCCGGCGGCGATTGCCGCCGGGGCGTCCTGATCAGGTTGAAGCGGGTGGCGCCGCGCAAACGCGCGGCGGCGGTGTCAGCTGGCCGGGAACCGGTACGCGGCGCGTTCCCGGTCGTCGATCTGCTTGACGAGATTGGTTTCCCAGGCGAGGTACTGCCGCGCGGCGGCCTTGTTCCCGTCGTGGCGGTCGTGCACAAAAAACAGGTAGTCGATGCAATCGCTGTCGGGCGGATCGGCGGGCGTCGTCTCCAGCGAAATGCCTTGAGCGGACCAGCTGTTCGGCGTGCCCGTATTGGCCTTGACGTCATCGATGCCCAAGGCCGCCAGATCGCGTGCCGCCCAGGCCGCCAAGGCGACATCTTCGGCCAGCAGCACGACAGGACGCGCGGGATCGAGCGCCAGACGATGCAGCCGCGGACGGATGGACCAGCGGGCGCCGGCCACGTGGCTCGCGCGATACCGCATGCTGGGCCGAATGTCGACAATCTGGGCACCCTGCTTCAGGACTTCGGCCAAGGCCACATCGGACAGCAGTGCAAGCGCGGGCGCCTCGGGCTGGGCCGGCGCGTGGGCCAGGACGGCGCCGGTGCCTTCTTCGAGCGTGCAGGCGTCCCATCCCATCTGCCGGAGCCAGCTGGCGACGACCGGCGCGCGCACGCCTTCGCCATCGAACATGACGATGCGGGCGCCGCGCACGGCGATGTACTGGTCCGTCGCCTGAATGAGTTGCCCGCCAGGCGCATGCTGCGCGCCGGGCAACGATCCCTTCGCGAACTCTTCGGCGCTGCGCACATCGCACAGGAACGTGGTGCGCTGCGGGTCGCGCAGCCAGTCCTGCACCTGCGCGGCGTTGGCCGACGGCACGCCGTGACGCTGGGCGAGCTGCGCGGAACGCTGCGCCAGCGCCGGCACGTCTTCAGGCGTGACGTCATCCGGATACCGGCGGCGCGCGCCGTGCTCGAGCTGCAGGTCTTCCAGATACCAGCCCTGCGTGCCGTTCTCCAGGGCGTAGACCGGATTGGGCACACCCAGGTTGATGAGCGTCTGCGCGCCGATGATGCTGCGCGTGCGGCCCGCGCAGTTCACCACGATGGTGGTGTCCGGCCGCGCAGCCAGCGTGTGGGCGCGCAGCGCCAGTTCGCCGTTGGGGCAGCAGATGCCGCCGGGAATGCTCATCTTCTGGTATTCGGCGAAGGGCCGGCCGTCCAGCACGATAAGGTCGTCGCCCCGGCGCTGGCGTTCGGCCAGTTCGCGGGCGCCGATGCGCGGGGTGTGGAAAACCTCTTCGGCGAGTTCGCCAAACGTTTTGCTGGGAACGTTCACGCCTGCGAATGCGGCATAACCGTCGCGCTGCCATTGCGCGATGCCGCCGGCCAGGCGGTGCACATCCGTGTAGCCCAGCACGCCAAGGGCGCGCGCGGCGCGGGCCGCGGTGTCGTCCTCGCCCCCCTCGTCGTAGACCACGACGCGCACGCTGCGGCGAGGCGCGAGGCGGACGATGTCGACTTCAAGGCGGCTGTACGGGACCGGCGCGGCGTAGAACAGATGCGACTCGCCATACTGGCCATGCTCGCGCACGTCCAGAAGCGCGATCTCGCGGCCGTCGTGCAACCACTGCTTGAGCGTGTGCGAATCGACGTCGGCGAAGGTGGGGTCGTTATACGGCTGCATCATGAGATTCGGAGGGAACGGATGGGTTGAGTCAGTGCGGCCAGGCCGCGGTCAAGGTCGGCGATCAGGTCGTCAGGATCTTCCAGGCCGATGTGCAGGCGCAGCATGGGACCGCGCGCCTCAAGGCCCGGCAGCGAGCGCGCAGCCCGCAAGTTCACCGGAATCACCAGGCTTTCAAAGCCGCCCCACGAGGCGCCGATGCCGAATAGCTGCAGGCTGTCGATGAAGCGCTCGGCGTCGGCCTCGGTATAGGTGTCAGACAGTTCCAGCGTCAGCAGGCCGTTGGCGCCGGTGCAATCGCGCCGCCAGATTGCATGGGAGGGATCGCCAGGCAGAGCAGGATTCAAAACGCGCGCGACTTCCGGACGCGCCTTGAGCCACTGGGAGATCCGGAGCGCGCTGCGGGCGTGCTGCGCCATGCGCAGGGGCAGCGTGCGCATGCCGCGCAACACCAGGAAGGCGTCGTCGGCGCCGACCGTCTGGCCGAAATCGATGGTTGCGCGTTCCAGCGCCCGCCATGCGCGCTCGTTCGTGACGACGGCGCCCATCATCACGTCGGCATGGCCGCCCAGATACTTCGTCGCGGCCAGAATGGACATGTCGGCGCCCAATGCGAGCGGTTTTTGCACCAGACCGGACGCCCACGTGTTGTCCACAGCCAGCCAGCAATCGTGTTTTCTCGCGGTTGTGGATAACTCGGTGAGGCCCGGCATTTCGTAGGTCAGCGACCCCGGCGACTCCGCGTAGATCATGCGGGTATTGGGCCGGATCAGCGCCTCGATGCCAGCGGCATCCGGCCGGTAGTACGTGAATTCGATCCCCAGGCGCGTCAGGTGTTCGGCGCAGAACCGGCGCACCGGCTCATACACGGCGTCTGTCACTAGCACATGATCGCCGGCGCGCAGATAGGCAAGCAGCACGGTGGCGATTGCGGCCTGGCCCGTGGGATAAAGCTTGGCGCGATAGCCCGCTTCCAGTTCGACGAGCGCGTCTTCCAGGGCGTGCGTGCTGTCGGTGCCCCGCGCGCCATAGGAGGGCAGACGCTCCTGTTCGCGGCGCGCCCGCGTGTCGCGCCACGCTTCTACGCTCTCAAAGACATACGTGCTGGCGCGCGTGACCGGCGTGTTGACCCAGCCTTGATGAGGACGTCCTGCGCGCAGCAGGCGCGTTGCGGACCGGAAGGGCTTGCTCATGATCAGCGCCGCGTCTGCACGCCGATCGGCATGATCTTGCAGGTGCCGGTCTCCAGGTCGAAGCCCAGGCGTTGGTCCAGCGTTTCCAGCGCGCGTCCGTACATGTGCAGATGGCGGATGACGCTGTCGCCCTGGATTTCCACCGCGTGGATATCGTCGGGCATCAGCGCGATGCCGGTGCCGGGGCCCACCACCACGGTATCGATCTGCGCCAGCTTGCCAACGCCCGGCTGCGAACCGTCGTCCAGGCGGTCGTACACATAGTTGTATTCGACGCCCTCGACCGCCGCGATACACGCCCAGGTGGTGTGGTTGTGCGGCACGATCTTCTTGCCCGGGCGCATGACGTTCAGGTACAGCGCATAGCTCTTGTCGGCGTCTTCGGCGATCAGATAGCGGGCCTGGCGTTCGTCGCCCTCGGGCGGCGGGTAGCGGTCGGCGCCCCACCAGGCGGTATTGCCGGCCAACGCCACCAGCTCATCCAGGACGATCTGAAGGCTGTCGCGGTTCAGGCCCTTATTTCCTACAGTTTTTTTAATATTTTCGACCGCGCTGTCGATGCCGGCCTGTTGGGGATGTGCGGTGCTCACGTCGTTGTTCCCTCTTGTTTCATGAGTTATTGCACTTACTGTATCGCCGGGTGTGAATGCCAACAATTTAAATTGCTTGAACATTCCATTAGGACTGCTAATGTGTCGGGTTATCCCTGAAACCATTTCCCGCTGAACGAATGCGCAATCTAGACCTGGACCTGCTTCGCACGCTGACGGCCATCGCGCAGCATGAAACGTTTTCCGAGGCCGCCAACCGGCTGCACAAGACGCAGTCCGCCATCACGCAGCAGATGCAGCGGCTCGAGGCGATGATCGGTTTGCCGCTGTTTGAAAAGCAGGGCCGCAACAAGGTGCTGTCCTCGCATGGCCGGCGGCTGGTCGAATACGCCCGGCACATGCTGGCCATCAACGATGAAGCGCTGCGGGCGTTGCAGGACGGGCCGCTGGAAGGCGATCTGCGGCTGGGTGCGCCCCTGGACGTGGCGGACACGATCCTGCCCACCCTGCTCACGCACATCGCACGCGTGGCGCCCCGCGTGAAGCTGGAGATCCGGGTCGATCGCAGTCCTTTCCTGATGGATGCCCTGCGCGCGGGCGAGATCGACCTGACGATCTCCACGCGCTTTGACCAGGACTTCGAGGGCGTGGCGTTGCGCACGTCGCCGACGGTCTGGCTGGCATCCGCCGATTACATGCACGATTCCCATGCGCCCGTGCCGCTTGTGCTGGCGGACGAACCCAGCATCTTTCGCCGCCTGGCGCTCAATGCGCTGGAGCAGGCGCAGGTGCGCTGGCACACGAACTACGTGGCGCCAAATCTGGTGGGGATCAAGGCCGCGCTGCGCGCGGGCCTGGGCGTGACGGCGCGCAGCGTGGAACTGCTGGGGCCGGAGATGCGGGTGCTGGGAGAAAAGGAAGGGCTGCCGCCCCTGCCGGACGTGACCTACTTCCTGTGGATAAGGCGTGATCTCATCAATCCGCTGACGCGGCAGGTGTACGACATGCTGCGGACCAACCTGGGTCTTGCGCAGCAAGGCGCGGCGACGGAGCCGCCGCCCACGGTTCAATAACGGTCGAACACCTGCTGCAACGCATCCGGATCGCGAGTGATCGTCAGCGCGAGCATCAAAAGGATGCGCGCCTTCTGCGGATTCAGGTCCCGCGCGGCGACAAAGCCCAAGCTGGCATCGTCGACTTCGACATCGCGCGCCACGAAACCGCTGCCCGTGCGGCTGGACCGAACAACGGCCACGCCGTCGTCGGCTGCACGCCGCAGGCCTTCGATGGCCAGGTCGGTGGCGTTGCCGTCGCCCACGCCCGCCAGCACGATGCCGTCGGCGGCGCTGGCCAGGAAATCGATCACGTCGGCCTGCAGGTTGGCATACGCATAGACGATGTCCACACGCGGCCAGCCAGCCTTTTCCAACAATGCGAGTGAAAACTCGCTTTGTGCGCCACAGGTGGTGGCATTGCGCGAGTAAAAGCAAGGCACGCCGCCGTGCATGACGCCGGCGCGGCCGCGATTGGGCGATGCAAACGCGCACAGGCCGGCGCTGGCGATCTTCTGGATCTCGCGGGCGTAATGGATGTCTTCGTTCATGACGACGAGCGGGCCGCGGCCCCGCGCATCGGGATGGCGCGCCAGCGCCACCGCGTTGTACAGATTGGCCGGACCTTCCGCGCCCAGCGCCGTGGCCGGGCGCATGGCGCCAACCAGCACGACGGCCTTGTCATGACGGTTCACCAGGCTGAGGAAATACGCGGTTTCCTCGAGCGTGTCCGTCCCGTGGGTAATCACGATGCCTGCCACCGAGGCGTCCTGGCAAAGCGTGTCCACGCGCTGCGCCAGCGCGCGCCAGACGTCGTGCGTCATGTTCTGGCTGCCGACGTTGGCTACCTGCTCGGCGCGGATCTCTGCGATGCCGGCCAGCTGCGGCACCGCCGCGAGCAGGTCATTCACGGAAAAGGTGCCCGACTTGTAGCCGGCGGACGTGGCGTCAGCCTGGGCCCCCGCAATCGTGCCCCCCGTCGCCAGCACCGCGATGACGGGCAATGCGTTTTCAGGCATCCACCGCTCCGGAAAGGCCCTGGCGCTCGAGGAGCGAATTCAGGTGCTCCCAGCCGTGGAAGTCGATGACGATCTGACCCTTTTCCTTGGCGCCCACTTTCAGCGCCACGCGCGTGCCCAGATGATCGGACAGCGCTTCTTCCAGACGCGTCAGGTCGCGCGACACGCCGTTGGTCTTTTTCTTGGGCGACGCCGAGGCTTCGGCTTCCTTGGCCGTCTTGGCAACGAGCTTTTCGGCCTCGCGCACCGACAGACGGCGCGCGATGATGAGATTGGCAAGCTGGATCTGCGTGGCCGCATCGACGGCGAGCAGCGCGCGGGCGTGGCCCATGTCGACGTCGCCGGCCAGCAGCATGGTCTGCACGGGCGCGGCCAGGTTCAAGAGGCGCAGCAAGTTGCTGGTGGCGGACCGTGAACGGCCGATAGCCTGCGCAGCCTGTTCGTGCGTCAGGCCGAACTCATCGAGCAGGCGGCGCACGCCGTGCGCTTCTTCGAGCGGATTCAGGTCTTCGCGCTGGATGTTTTCGATGAGCGCCATGACGGCGGCGTTTTCATCGGCGACCTCGCGCACCAGGACCGGCACTTCTTTCAGGCCAGCAAGCTGCGCGGCGCGAAAGCGGCGTTCGCCAGCAATGATTTCGTAGTGGCCGGGCGCATCGCCCAACGCACGCACGAGAATCGGCTGCATGATCCCTTGCATGCGAATCGATTCGGCCAGCTCGCCCAGGGCCCCCTCGTCCATGCGCGTGCGCGGCTGGTACTTGCCGGCGCGCATCTTCGAGATGGGCAGGGTGGACGGCGGACCCTCGGGCTTGGCGACAGCCTTGCCGATGTTGTCGATTGCGGGCGCATCGGCGCCCAGCAAGGCGTCCAGTCCGCGACCCAATCCCTTGGGTTTCTTGGTGGCCATAATTAAATCCTCTTTCCTTCTGTCTTTGTATCCTGAGCGCCGGGCTCAGGCGTCCGCCTGCTCGGCGGGCAGGCGGTACCAATACGCGTAACAGTCTTTGAATCCGTAGCGGTCATACAGGGTCCGCGCCGCGACGTTTTCCGGCTCGACCTGCAGATAGGCCGTCCTGGCGCCGCCGGCAGCCCCTTCGGCCAGCAAATGCTCCACCAGGACAGCGGCGTAACCTTTGCGCCGATGTCCCGGGTGGGTAACGATGTCGAACAGGCCAAGCAGGTCGCCTTCACGCACGGCCATTCCCGCAGCGACCAACTGCCCTGCCGCGTCGGTGGCGAGCACCGGCTGCTTATCCACAGCCAGACCGGCAAGACGCGCGTGGTGTTCGGCGATGTGCGCGGCCGATGAGCCGCGCAGCGCCCCGACCGCCGCCGCAAAGGGATCGGCATCGACCATGCTGAAATGCAGATCGCTCCTGACGCTTGCGCGGGGAGCGAGCGGCGTGCTCATGACGCGAGTCTCACCGGTGTAGAGATAACCGCGGGCCTCCAGCTCGGCGTCGAGCGAAAAATCGGGGCCGATGGAGGTGATGCGCAGCACCATGGGCAAACCCTGGCGCGCATACAACGATGAACAATACGCCAGCCGCTCATCCAAAGGACGTGTGGATAACCCCAGCACATTGACGCTTCGGACCCGCTTGGTCGGCGATTGGGCAAAACGCACGAGCCAGCCATCATAGATCACCTGCGCGCCCACGGCAGTGGCGTTCAGCGCCGCGTCTTCCAGCCGCACGCGCAGCGCATCGCGCACGTCGGCGGGCGGCGTGGAGAGGGTTGGCTGTGGCGGAAAAAAGAGCGCGGCGTCGGGCATCGGGGACGGCTAGTTCAGGTCTTTCCTGACGCGTTCGATCATTTCGGCGCCGAACGAGATATACGCCTGCGCGCCGCGTGACGCGCGGTCATACACAACACCCGGCATCCCGTAACTGGGTGCTTCGGCCAGGCGCACGTTGCGCGGCACGACGGTCTTGAAGACCTTGTCGCCGAAGTGCGATTCCAGCTGCGCGGACACCTGCTGTTGCAGCGTCATGCGCGGATCGAACATGACGCGCAGCAAACCGATGACGCGCAGGTCGTCGTTGATGTTGCGATGCACGCGCTTGATGGTGTTGACGAGGTCCGACAGGCCTTCGAGCGCGAAATATTCGCACTGCATGGGAATGATGACGCCATGCGCGGCTGCCAGGCCGTTCAAGGTAAGCAGGGACAGCGTGGGCGGGCAGTCGATGAGCACGAAGTCGTACTGGGTCGCGACGGTGTCGATGGCGGCCTTCAGTTGGCGCTCACGCTGTTCCATTTGCACCAGATCGATTTCGGCGCCGGACAGTTCGCGGTTGGCCGGCAGCACGTCGTAACCGCCGGACTCGGACTTCACGCGCGCCTGCTCGATGGAGGTCTCGCCGATCAGCACCTGGTACAGATTGGACTCCAGCGAGTTCTTGTCGATGCCGCTGCCCATCGTGGCATTGCCCTGCGGGTCCAGATCCACCAGCAGCACGCGCTGATTGTGCGTGGCAAGACCCGCCGCCAGGTTGATGGCGGTCGTCGTCTTGCCCACGCCGCCCTTCTGATTGGCAATGCAGAAAACGCGGGCGGATGTGCTGGGGGGTATGTTCTTCATAGGGTTCCTTGACTGCGGCGCATCCAGATCAGGCAGCGTTCTGCTTGCAGCTCCGGCACCTGGAGCGGCTGAATATGGTCGACTTGCCATTCCCCGCGCGCGTGCAGCGCCTGGATTTCTTCTTCGGGGACCTTGCCCTTCATGGCGACGAGGGTACCATTCTTGGCTACATGGCGACCCGCGAGTTGCGCAAAATCATCCAATGATGCAAACGCTCGCGAGGTGACGATGTCGCACTCGGCGGGATCCAGCGTTTCAATGCGCGCGTGCCGCGATTGCAGGTTGGGTAAACCGAGCGCGCCGCTCATCTGGCGCACGAACGCGGTCTTCTTTTCGACGGCGTCGACGCACGTCACGGACCAATGGGGCTGCATGATCGCCAGGACGACGCCAGGCAGGCCGCCGCCCGATCCGACGTCGAACACCTTGGCTGGCGCGTCGGGCGCGGCCAGCGCCTCGCTGAAGGGCTTTACGGCCGCGAGACTGTCGAACAGATGCTGCACGAGCATCTGCTGCGGATCGCGAATCGCGGTCAGGTTGTAGGTGCGATTCCAGCGCTGCATCTGCGCCAGGTAATTGAGCAGTTTGGCGATGGCGTCATCATCGGGGCGCAGGCCAAGCTGCTCGCATGCACGAGTGAGTCGGCCGGCCATGTCGATGCCGGCCTGATTGGCGGGCGCGCTCATGCCGCTTGCTTGCGCGAGCCGTAATGCAGGCGCTTCAGATGAATGAGCAGGAGCGAGATGGCGGCCGGCGTGACGCCGGAAATGCGCGCGGCCTGGCCGATCGTTTCCGGACGATGCGTCTTGAGCTTCTGGCGCACTTCAAAGGACAGGCTGGTCACAGCGTCGTAATCCACGTCCGCCGGGATCGGCTGTTGTTCATGGGCGATGTGCTTTTGCACTTCGTCCTGCTGGCGCGCGATGTAGCCGGCGTACTTGACCTGGATCTCGACCTGTTCCGACAGCACGTCGTTTTCAACGACCCCCGGGCCAGCGAGCAACGTGCCATCGGCGTTTTGGGCGCCCATCAAGGCTTCGTAGGAAACGTTAGGCCGTTTCAGCAGGTCAGCGAGTGAGTACTCACGTTCAATTGCCTTGCCAAGCAGCGGTTCGGCGACCTCGGCCGGCAGCAGGCGCGGATTCACCCATGACGACTTCAAGCGCTCGACTTCGGCCGCCACCGCGTCGCGCTTACGGTTGAAGGCATCCCAACGCGCATTGTCGACAATTCCGAGCTGCCGGCCGATTTCGGTCAGGCGTAGATCGGCATTGTCTTCGCGCAGGCTAAGACGATATTCGGCGCGCGAAGTGAACATGCGATAGGGTTCGGTTACGCCGCGGGTGACCAGGTCATCGACCAGCACGCCGAGGTAAGCCTCATCGCGGCGCGGGATCCACTGCTCGCGTTCCTGCGCCTTAAGGGCCGCATTCACGCCAGCCAGCAATCCCTGCGCGGCGGCTTCTTCGTAGCCGGTGGTGCCGTTGATCTGGCCGGCGAAGTACAGACCTTCGATGGCCTTGGTCTCGAGCGTGCTCTTGAGTCCACGTGGATCGAAGTAGTCGTACTCGATGGCGTAGCCGGGCCGCATGATGTGCGCATTCTCCAGCCCGGGCAGCGAGTGGATCAGATCAAGCTGCACGTCGAACGGCAAGCTGGTGGAGACGCCGTTGGGATACACCTCGTGCGTGTCCAGCCCTTCCGGTTCAAGAAACACCTGGTGGGACTGCTTGTCGGCGAACCGGTGGATCTTGTCTTCGATGGACGGGCAATACCGCGGACCCACCCCTTCGATGACGCCGCTGTACATCGGCGAGCGATCCAGACCGGCGCGAATGATGTCGTGCGTGCGCGCGTTGGTGTGGGTGATCCAGCACGGCAGCTGGCGCGGATGCATGGCCACGTTGCCCATGTACGAAAACACGGGAATCGGGTCCAGGTCGCCGGGCTGCTCTTCCAGGATGGTGTAGTTAATGGTGCGCCCGTCAATGCGCGGCGGCGTACCGGTCTTGAGGCGGCCTTGGGGAAGCTTCAGTTCCTTCAGGCGCTGACCCAGCGAAATAGCCGGCGGGTCGCCGGCGCGTCCGCCCGAATAGTTCTGCAGGCCAACGTGGATCAGGCCGTTCAGGAATGTGCCGGCGGTCAGCACCACCGTCTTGGCCCGGAACTTCAGGCCAACCTGCGTCACGGCGCCGACCACGCGATCGCCCTCCACCATCAGGTCCTCAACCGCCTGTTGAAACAGCCACAAGTTCGGCTGGTTCTCGAGGCGACCGCGGATGGCCTTGCGATACAGCACGCGATCTGCCTGCGCGCGCGTGGCACGGACAGCCGGCCCCTTCGAGCCGTTCAGGATTCGGAACTGGATGCCGGACTCATCCGTGGCCAGTGCCATGGCCCCGCCGAGGGCGTCCACCTCTTTGACGAGGTGGCCCTTGCCGATTCCGCCGATGGACGGATTGCAAGACATTTGGCCAAGGGTCTCGATGTTGTGCGTGAGCAGCAGCGTCTGCGCACCAGTACGGGCTGCAGCCAGGGCCGCTTCGGTGCCGGCGTGGCCGCCACCGACGACGATGACATCGAATTCGCGGGGATAGTCCATGATGGGGGGAAGGTAAAGAAGAGAGCGTTCGGCGCTCATTATAGAGGCAGGGGTTGCATGTTTCACGTGAAACATTTTGGGGAGTGTGTTTTGCGCCAAAGGGCCTTTATCAGGTAGCGCGACAGCTCGTGGGTGACGGACCCACAGTTCTGAAAGTATCGGCATCTGCCGGTGTTATGGGCTGATGTTCCACGTGAAACATTCCCGTCGCTTGTCGACCGAGTATGCCGCAGCAAGGCTCTTGTGTTGTTTCACGTGGAACATTCATTTATTAAGGACTTGGTGGTTCGTGTAGGTGGCCAGATGCATCCGCGCGAAAACTGAAGTCCGCACCTATAGCGCCTGCCCAGCCACATCCCCCAGGTGAAGGCCGAGGACCTGTTGGTCGAGGCCAGCAGGCGAGTCTTGGAAGAACTGGGCAATGGGCACCGGAGTGTTTCACGTGGAACATTACGCGGGGCATCATCGACTCGCCAGCGAGCCACGATTCGTCCACCGTTGGACCCTACGGCTGGCTCCATACTTCTCTCCCCTCGCCCACGGCCAGCATCGTCGCGCATAGGACGAGTAGCCAGACTTGAGACCGCCCAAGGCGCGCGGGGCTTCATTCTTTGCACCACACGATGACGTCACGCTTTAGACAGCAGAGACTACCGTCAGCTATGTAGAGCTCAGGTAAGTCCACCAACCGCCCGTGCGTTCGGAATTGAGGCAATAAATCCTCGCTTCACCGTGCGCCTATCCGGGCTGGGGACTAACGGGTGTTTCACGTGAAACAAGCGCTTAGCTCCAGGCGGTTGCCGATGGGGTACATCGCTATGAGGAAGCCATACGGGCCAATCGATGCGAAATGGTTAGGTGAGATGGGTACCGAGATATACCTTCAGTACGGAAGTCCATAAACGCCTTCACCAGCTAAAGTCCGATGCTCACCACTGTTGTTCAACTCGATCCAATGTTTCACGTGGAACACTGGTCACCAAGACCGTCGTGGTTAACGTCGATGTACACGATGCCACCCGCCGTCGATTGTTTGAACTAGCCTTCGGTCGACCCAACCAACATTCGGTGTTCTGTCGGTGATTGATATGGCTGCGGTATTCGACGATGCTCGCTCCCAATAACAGCACGGCTGAGCTAGCGTGGACGCGTGGCATTCTTTAGGGCACAAACCGCCCGGCGCCCCACAACCTGAAGTCGTGGTCTCGAAAGCCTGCCGAATCTATCGCCACTCGTGCCCCGCAAAGACGGCCGATGTTTCACGTGGAACATCCCAGACATAGATTCTGCAGCTGGCCGGCAGCTATGTTCCACGTGAAATACCCAAAGCAGCCGGCGTCTATCCCGCCGCAACATCTCACTTTCCGCGGGAGGGCCACAACAATACGCAGCGCATCGACCAGCAGCGTGTGACCTAGGAAAAGTAAGAAAGCGGAAAAAAATCGATTTATGACACCCTACCCTACCCCTAGCCCAAAAAAACGAATTTTTCGGACCACAGCGGTTGGACAAAACCTCAGCGGTTGATTCGAAAGCCGCATTAAAGTTCCCCGGGGTAGCCAACCAGGCAGCTAATTGCGGCAAGCGAAACGGTTCTCACGTTCCGTTCCGACGGCCGGCAGCATGAAGCGCAAACACGGGTAGATGCAAAGCGAACGGCAAGCGGGAACCATGAAGCATGCGATCCCCGCGTAAAACCCAGGGCTTATCCACAGACAACGGTTAACCGCAGCGCACTATGAAAAGGTTCGAATTGCTCAACGCCAGACTCGGGTTACGCACATTCTTATCAACAGGCCGTCAAGGGTGCAAGCCAGTACACGCCATTGCATTGAAGACCCGTGCGTACCATCGACAACAGCAAAAGCCACCGAAGGCCAAACTCCAGCGGGTTCCCGAAACCCCAGCAGACACGGCTGTCTTATCCACAGCACCAGCAGCACGTTCTACTGACGTCGGCCTCATACCCACAGAACGTTGATGGGCATGCTCATGCCAGCGCGGACTGCGGCTACGCTGATCAAAATCGGCGGCGTACATCGGCATGTTGCTGCCGGCCGCCTTGAGCAAACTCGCCGCGCAGATTACTGGGGGGCACGTTATTCACAAAATTATCCCCACCCCAGAAATCCACTGAAACGCACATGCCCAGGGCATCGATCTTCATTGACCCGACAATCATCTTGCTCGGTCTCTGCCACCGGCGCCATCATCCATATGGCCGAGACGACAACACTTCATGTGAAACGCTGTGGAAAAGTCGGCGGAAGAAGTTCTATGAGCAATTCTCCGCGCGACTAGTGCGCGCAGGCATCGTTGGGATAATCCAGTGCCCGGCTCTTGTCTGACCCTCTGGAATCAGCGATGCAACGTGGCGCGCCAACCGCTTGATGAAGCTCGTCGTGCTTACGCCAGGCGTCGGGATGATTCCGCAATTTCCGTTCCCGGACCCTAACCCTTTCGGCGATATCCCCACTTCTATCCACAGGCGCAGACGGCCAATTTGGACTCCAGAAGGCGTAATTCTGTGCATAACCGGGATGGGGATATCTTTGTGAACAACAGACAGGATTCAGGCCCGGACGCGCCAATTACAACCCGAAAATCGCGCCTGTCAGCGCAAGAAAGCGCCGGCAGGCCAGCGGAAAATAATGCGCAAATCCCCGAGTTTCCCTATGAGAACGCGGATTAAACCCTCTCTGCAGCGCTCGGACGCAGGCAAAATGATTATTCACGGGAAACCCAATCGGGTCGCCGTGATTGATGCAGATATCTGTGCAAAACCGGATTGACCATGACCCGAATGCTTCATTACTGAGCATCAAAATCAACGGCCCCGGAAATAATTATCCACAGAGTTATCCAGTGGTCGAGAATATGTTAGTAAACACTAACACCGCGTGTTTTTAGTGGGCAGGACCGGACTGCAAGGCGCCGCAAAACGGAAGGCCAAATGAAACAACGCCCCAGACCGGGAGGTCTTGGGGCGTTGTAGCCAGGCCGGGCCTGGCGGACGGGAAATTGGGATTTCCCGATTTAGAGCGGGCGAATGTCGGCCGCTTGAGGTCCTTTCGGACCATCCTTAACTTCGTATTCGACTTCCTGGCCTTCGTTCAGGCTGCGATAGCCGCGACCCTGGATGGCGGAAAAGTGTGCGAACACATCGGTGCCGCCCACGTCCGGCGTGATGAAACCGAAACCCTTGTCAGCGTTGAACCACTTGACTTTGCCCTTCTGAGCCATTTTCTCTAGCGTCCTGTAATTAAATCGAAATGCAATGAATCAAGGACGCCGTGCGAACTGAACGATCGGTGCAAAACCAGTGTTCCCGCTTGTCGCCAGAGCGGCAGACCGAGTCCGCGCGCTGCTTGAATCAACTGCGGAATCAGCATACTCATCCGGCATTACCGAGTCATATAGTTGTTTACCCCAATGTCGCTTTTTTTTCACTGGAACGGCAATACCGCCTGGCGGAATTAGCCTTGCCGACGCGCCAGAATCGCGTAAATGGGACCGGTCACGATCACCACGAAAACCATGCGCGTGACGTGAAAAGCGGTCACCACCGGAACGCCCAATTGCAGCACTTTGGCGGTGATGGCCATCTCTGCAATGCCGCCGGGTGTCGTGCCCAGAATCAGCGTGGGAATTGGTGCGGCGGACCATAGCGAAAGCAAGGCGCCCACGCCAAATGCAAGCGCCAGCGCAAGGATCGTGAAGCCCGCCACCGCCGCCATGAATCGCGGTGCGGCACGAAAGAAGTCGGGGCGATAACGATCGCCCAGCGACCAGCCGATAAGGAGTTGCCCCGCCTTGGGCACAAAGTCCGGCAACGCGGATAGCTCTATGCTCGACGCGGTGAGAATCATGGCGACAAGCATGGGCCCCAGCACCCAGGGATTGGGCAGCCGAAATTTCGTGAAGGCAGCGCCACCCACGATGGTCAGGGCCACCAGTGCCGCAAGCCCCAGCGCATGCACATCGCGCGGCCCCGGCACGGTCGGATCCAGCCCCGCCACGCCCCACCACTGAAAGATGAAAGGCACGGTGACCACCACCAGCAAGACGCGCACGCTGTGCGCGGTGGCCACGCGATCGATCCTCGCGCCGTGACGCTCGGCCAGGTTGGCCATTTCGCTTGCACCGCCGATGGCCGATGAAAACCACGCGGTCTTGAAGTCCACATCGGTATAACGACGCAGAATCGCGGTGCCCAGAAATGCGAGCGCCAGCGCAAACAACATGCCGGCAATGATGGGGCCGGCGTTGCTGCCGATATGCCCGATAACCTGCGGCGTGAAGTACAGCCCCAGCGAGGCGCCGATGACCCACTGGCCCGCATTGCGAGCTGGCCTCGGGCACGCCGTTCGCAATCCGGCGATCCGGGTAGCCGCGGTCAATAGCAGCGCGCCCAACATCCACGGAAGCGGCATGTGCGCCCACACCGCCAACAACGCGCCGATCAGCGCAATACAAAATCCGGCCAGCACTCGGGCCATCCTGTTCTGAACCACAATCCCGTCCGCATTGGAACTCTTGAAAATGGAATTATGAGTTAGTGGGATACTTACGAGAAATTTCCTCGGCTACCCGTGTTCACTTCGCGTCCAACATGATCCGCTCCAAACTCCCCGACGTCGGCACCACCATCTTCACCGTGATGAGCCGCCTGGCCATCGAGCACAAGGCCATCAACCTGGGCCAGGGCTTTCCTGACTTCGATCCGGATCCCGCGCTCTGCGCGCTTGTCACCAAGGCAATGGCCGACGGGCACAACCAGTACCCGTACATGCCTGGCGTCGCGCCGCTGCGCGAGGCCATCGCCGCCAAGACGCGGGATCTGTACGGCCATGCCTACGATCCCGAAACCGAGATCACCGTGACCAGCGGTGCAACCGAAGCGCTGATGGCCACGGTGCTGGCGGCGGTGGGCAGCGGCGACGAAGTCGTGGTGATCGAACCTTGTTATGACTCGTACCTGCCGGCGATTCGCCTGGCTGGCGGCACCGCGGTTCCCGTGCCGTTGCGCGCGCCCACCGAAGCCGATCCGTACTACCGCATCGACTGGCAGCGCGTGCGCGACGCCATCACGTCCAAGACCCGTCTGTTGATGCTGAACTTTCCGCACAATCCCACAGGTGCGGTGCTGGACGACAGCGACCTGGATTCGCTGGAAGGCATCGTCCGCGACACGGGTGTGCTGCTGGTGTCGGACGAGGTTTACGAACACATTGTGTTCGACGGCAAGCCGCATGCCAGCGTGGCGCGGCGCCCGCTGCTTGCCGAACATGCGTTCGTGATCTCTTCGTTTGGCAAGACGTATCACACCACCGGATGGAAGATCGGTTATTGCTGCGCGCCGCGGCACCTGAGCGCCGAACTGCGCAAGGTGCATCAGTTCATGGTGTTCACCGTGCCCTCGCCCATGCAGTTTGCGCTGGCCGAGTTCATGCGCGATCCCAAGCCCTACCTCGATCTGCCGGCGTTCTACCAAGCCAAGCGCGACCGTCTTTCGCAAGGCCTGGCCAAGACGCGCTTCCGGCCGCTGCCCAGCCCCGGCACGTTCTTCCTGCTGGCTGACTACAGCCAAATCTCGAAGCAGAACGAAGCCGACTTCGCGCGCGACCTGACCGTCAATCATGGCGTGACCGTGATTCCCGTGTCGGCGTTCTACCGCCACCCCGATGCGCCCGAATCCAATCATCGGATCGTGCGCTTCTGCTTTGCCAAGAAGGACACGACGCTGGATGCGGCCCTGGAGCGCTTGAAGCAGGTCTGACATTCAATATATGAGCAAAAGCTCATATATGAACGGGCGTACCACCTTGTGCGGCACGCCTAAAAAAAAAAGGGGCGCCGAAAGGCGCCCCTCAACGTTTGCCGGCCTGGATTTGAGCCGGTGTGCGCACCGTCAGGGGCGCATCACCGCGCCATCAGACCGGCCCAGCGGCAACCTTTCTTGCGGCCCGCACACGACGCAGGACCTGCGGCACGATCACGACCGCCGCCGCGCCCGTCCACAGCGCAATCGAGACCGGGCTGGCGAACAGCACACCCACGTCGCCATCCGTCATCGACAAGGCGCGGCGCAGGTTCTGCTCCATCATGTTGCCCAGCACGACGCCCAGCACCAGCGGCGCCATCGGCACGCCGAACTTACGCAGGAAGTACCCAAGCGTGCCAATGCCCGCCACCAGCAGCAGATCAAACGTGCCGGCGTTGATTGCATACACGCCGATGTAGCTGATGCACAGAATGCCCGGCACCATCAGCCAACCCGGCACCGACAGCACTTTGGAGAACAAG
The DNA here is from genome assembly GCF_029866465.1 of Achromobacter mucicolens. Classification (NCBI taxonomy): domain Bacteria; kingdom Pseudomonadati; phylum Pseudomonadota; class Betaproteobacteria; order Burkholderiales; family Alcaligenaceae; genus Achromobacter; species Achromobacter mucicolens. The sequence goes on from NZ_CP123364.1 coordinate 5,648,960, forward strand.
CGGACCAGCGGCACATTCATCACGAAAAGCAATACGTTCGCCACGAACAGCGAGGCGATCAGGCCCCACACCAATTCAGGCTTGGTGTCGAACAGCACCGGACCCGGCGTGATGTTGTAGAGCGTCAGCGCCCCCATCATCACGGCAGTGGTGCCAGAGCCGGGCACGCCCAGCGTCAGCATCGGCACGAACGAGCCGATGGCCGAGGACGTCGCGGCCGCTTCCGGCGCGACCAGGCCGCGCATGTCGCCCTTGCCAAATTTGGCATCGGGATCCTTGGCCTCGATGATGCGCTTTTCCTGCGAATAGGCGACGGCCGCGGCCACGCTGGCGCCAGCGCCAGGCAGCACGCCCACGCCGAAGCCGACCAGCGCGCTGCGCACGACGCTCCACCACGTGAATGCCATCTCTTTCAGGTTGAACAGCTTGCGCCCGCTGGGCTTGACCTCGACGCTGTGGCCGGCCACTACCTTTTCAAGCATTTCCAGCATCTCGCTGACCGCGAACAGCGCAATCACCACCACGACGAAATCGATGCCGTCGGCCAAGTGGACGGACTCGAAGGTATAGCGATACACGCCCGAGTTCGCGTCCACGCCCACCACTGAAATGGACAGGCCGATCATCGCGGCCAGCACGCCCTTGACCGGTTGCTTGCCGAGCAGACTGGTCAGGCAGCAGAACGCGAAAATCATCAGCACGAAGTATTCGGCGGGGCCAAACGCGAGCGCCCATTTCGCCAGCATCGGCGCAAGCAGGATGATGCCCACCACCGACACGATCGCCCCAAAGAAAGCCGACCACGCGGAAAGCGTCAACGCCACGTTGGCCAAACCCTGCCGCGCCAGCGGGTAGCCGTCCAGCGTCGTCATGATGGCGCTGGCTTCGCCCGGCACGTTCAGCAGGATCGCCGTGATACGGCCGCCATACTCGGCGCCCACATACACCGCGGCAAGCAGGATCAGCGCCGTTTCCGGCGGCAGATTCATGGCGAAGGCGATGGGGATCAGCATGGCCACGCCGTTGACCGGCCCCAGCCCTGGCAGCACGCCCACCATGGTTCCGATGAAGGAGCCGATGGCGGCGACCAGCAGGTTCGTCAGGGAAAAGGCGACGCCAAAGCCTATCGACAGATGATCGAGAATGCCGCTCATATCAGGTTCTCCAGCAGTCCGCCGGGCAGGACGACGTCCAGCACCTTGTCGAACAGCACGAAAAAGAAAAGACTCATCACCACACCGCCGATCGCGCACTTGATCCAGCTGCCGCCAAAGAGGCGTCCCACGAAGATCGTCATGAGCGACGTTGCGATCACGAAGCCCAGCCACTGGAAGAGAAAGGCATAGGCGGTCGCGAACACAACCATCAGCGCGATGCGTCCATTGGCGCCGGCGGAATTGTGCTCGACCGCATGGCCGCCCTTGTAGACGAGGCGCAACCCGCACAGGCCGATGATCAGCGCCACAAGCAGGGGAAAGGCGCGCGGGCCGACGGGTTCGTAGGCGAAGGGCGCCTCGATGCTCCAGCCGGCAGCCGTCATGAAGACGGCCAGCGCCAGGGCGGCAATGCCCAGGATTCGATCATTCATGGTCCAGGTTTCCGTTCAAATCGGATTGCGCGGCGCAGCGGGCCCTGCCGCCGCCCAAGGCGGGCGGCAGGTGTGCCCCTTGCGGGCGCGGTCGGGAATCAGCCTGGGGGCTGGCTTACTTTTTGATCAGGCCAAAGGTGTCGGCGAGTTCGCCGTACTGCTTGACCTGGTTCTTCACGTAGGCGTCCAGTTCGGGGCCGGTCTTGTTGAAGGGGAACAGACCCTGCTGCTGGCGCAGCTTGTCGAACTCGGGCGCGGCCGTGGTCTTGTTGAATGCGTCGACCCAGAACTGGTAGTCGCTGTCCGACACCTTGGGACCGACGTAGAAACCGCGGATGATGGGCCAGACGATGTCGTAGCCCTGTTCCTTGGCGGTGGGCACCGAGCCCAGCTTGCCCGGCAGGCGCTGGTCGTTGAAGACGGCCAGCACGCGGATGGGGGCGCCCCCCTCAAGCATGGTGAAGGCTTCGGCGGCGTCGCCCATGTAGGCCTGGATATGACCGCCACGCAGCGCCGTCACGGCTTCGCCGCCGCCTTCGAACGCGACAAAACGCATCTTCTTGAAGTCCACGCCCGCCGCCTTGGCAGTCAGCGCCGCCTTCATCCAGTCCTGGCTGCCCACGGTGCCGCCCGCGCCCAGCACGATCTTGGTCGGATCCTGCTTGAAGGCTTCCATCAGGCCCTTCAGGTCGGTGTACGGCGAGTCGTTGCGGACCACGGCCACGCCGTAGTCGGTGCCGATCGCGGCCAGCCAGCGCACGTCGTTGACGTTGTACTTGCCGAACTTGCCCTGCGCCAGGTTGAGCAGCGAGCCGCCGGAGAACGCGACGATGGTGCCCGGCTCGTTCGGATGCTGGGCGACGATGTTGTTGTACGCCACGGCGCCGATGCCGCCGGGCATGTAGACGATGCGCATCGCGCTCTTGAGCGCGCCGCTCTGCTTCAGGCCTTCGGTGGCCAGGCGGCACGTCAGGTCGAAGCCGCCGCCGGGCTGTGCCGGGGCGATGCATTCCGGACGGCGGGGCTCGTCGGCGGCATGCGCCGCGCCGAGGGACAGGGTAATGGCGCCGAGCGCCGCCAGGGCTGCGATGCGCAGCTTCAGACTCGTCTGCATTCTTGCGTCTCCAGGATTTATAGGTCTAGGTATCGCTGGCAGCGGCGCGGCGGCGGTTGATCGCATCCCACGGCTCCAGTGGACGCCACCGTACAAAATCGAACCTTTCCATAACCTTTCAATTCCGGCCGATTTCGTGACGCGGCGCAGCATCCGGGCCCGTTTCCAGGGAAAACACCAACGCCGCCCGCAATCCCGGCTGCCCATTCCGGTTCTCCAGCACGAGACGCGCCCCCAGGATTTCGGCAATCGTGCCCACGATCGCCAGGCCCAGGCCAGCGCCGGAGGTGTTCTTGCCCGCCGCGCCCCGCCGGAACCGCACGCAGGCCCGGGCAATGTCCTCGTCCGACATGCCGGGACCGTCGTCTTCCACGGCAAGGCGGGCCTGTCTGGCGTCCGCGTCGATCCGGACAGTGACCACGCCGCCCGCGGCCGCATACCGGATGGCGTTGTCCACCAGGTTGCTGACCGCCTCGCGCAACAGCCACTCGGCCCCGCTGACCACGACAGGCCTGCGGTCGGCTTCCAGCCCAATGTCCAGTTGCCGGGCGCGGGCATTGGGTAATTGGGTACGGATCACCGCGTCCGCCAGCTCAACCAGGTCCACCTGTTCGGGTGCCGAACCGCCTTCGGCCAGCGAGGCGTCTTTAGCGCGCGCCAGGGCGAGCATCTGGTTGGTGGTGCGTACGGCCCTGTCCAACCCCTCTTGCATCGCCAGAAGGGCTGTACGGACCTCCTGGGGGTCTGTTTCGCGCAGGGCATAGGCCATCTGGGTCCGCAAAACCGACAAAGGCGTGCGCAACTGATGCGATGCGTCGTCCAGGAACTGCGCCTGCACCCTCCCCAAGGCCGCAAAACGGGCCATGTGGAGATTTATGGCCGCCACCAGGGGTAGGACCTCACCTGGCATCTCGGACGCGCTGACGGGGCTTAAATCGTCTGCAGACCGGCCTTTGACTTCCTGGCGCAGACGCTCCAGGGGACGCAAGGCCATGAAAACGCCTAAAACGATCACCAGGACGCTGATGAGAACCACGGCAAGGTCCCGCTCCACCGAGCGCACCAAAACCTTGTGAAGGAACGCCTGGCGGCTTTCCAGGCCCTCTGCGACCTGCACGATGACCCGCCCGCCCTGGTTGGCGTACAGCGGCGGATCCATGGGCCGCGCCAGCGCCGCCACCCGGACGGGCTGCCCCTGGTAGGTTGCATAAAAAAACCGCGGCTCGCCCGACACGAGGGGCTGGTCCGGCAGGGGTAGCCCGGGATGGCCGATTTCGGCCAGCCCGTCTTCGGTCGCCACCCGGTAGAACACGCTGCCATTGGCCGTCAGCTCGAAAAATTCAAGCATCAGGTAGGGCTGCTCCATGGCTAATCCACCGCTGGCTGTGGATATGTTGTGGTCGATCGCGCGCAGCGCGCCGGCGAGAGACCGGTCATAGGCAATGTCGACCTGGTTGCGCAACTGGTGGTTGGACAGCCAGAGCGCGCCCATCATCACGAACACCAGGGTCGGAATCAGCCACCAGAGCAGTTGCGTCTTGAGGGTCCGGGCGCGTTTTTTTGCTGAAAAATCAACGCCGTTTTGCGGACTTCTAGTTGTCAACAAGGCTCTCCAGGCAATACCCCATGCCGCGCATGGTCACGATTTGCACACCGGTATCCGCCAATTTCTTGCGCAACCGGTGAACCAGAACCTCGATGGCTTCCAGGTTGACGTCCGCATCGTCGGTGAGGATGCGGTCAAGGATCTGCTGTTTGTTGATGGGTTCACCGCTTTTCTGGATCAACACCCGCAGTACCGCGTGTTCACGTGGGGATAACTGCAAAGGCTGTCCGCTGACGGTGAATTTTTGCGCGGAAGTTTCAAAAACCAGGTTTCCCAGCGTCAGGCGGGGATGTTCGCGGCCGCGGCTGCGGCGAATCAGGGCAATCAGGCGCGCCTCCAACTCTTCCACAACAAAGGGTTTCGGCAGGAAATCGTCCGCGCCTTCGTGAAGTGTTCCGATCCGCTCGGCCAAGGAATCGCGCGCGGTCAAGACCAGCACCGGCGTACGGTCGTCCCGCGCGCGAATCTTCGCCAGCAAAGCATGGCCATCCATGCCGGGAAGTCCCAGATCCAGGATCACCGCATCGAAATCTTCCATGGCCAGCCTTCTTTCGGCGACCAGTCCGTCATCAGCCCACTCCACGACGAAGCCGGCATGTCTGGCCAGGCTTCTGGACAGCCAGCGGGCAAGTTCAGCTTCATCTTCGATCAAGAGGATACGCATGGACGCAGTCCGGGGGGCGGTGGATGGGCGGAATGGGAAAGCATGTTTGGCTTTTCCTTTTTTTTTCTTTATATAAAGACTAATGATTAATAAGGGCTGTGGATAACTACCTTAACCTTGAAAACCTCTTTGCTTTCATTGCCTTGCGTCCGTTTTTGCCTGTGCAAGAACTCTGTGTGGGAAAAAAGCTGAAGTTGGACAAGATTTTGGACCTCGTCCGAAACCCCTGCTTGTTCAACTTGCCTCCACAACATGTGCACAACAGCGCTACTTAGGAGTTATCCACAGGCCTCTTCTGGCAACCGAGCCTTGAAAAGGGCCCTTTTACCCCGGAAAACCGCCCTTCGCCTACCCTGATTTTTGCCCTTGCAGCGCCTCAAAACGGGCCGCTAAGCGACGTTCGGAATCGGGGATTCGAGGGGAGACGCGTACGGACCGCTGACGGTGAACTGAACAAAAAGTGAGCAGAATCCGCCGTAGAATCCGGCCATGGATAGCGACTTGAAACTGCGTCGACCGGCCTGGGCCAGACGGTTGAGACGCGGACTTTTGGCAGAAAATCTGGCCTTGACGTTGTGTGCGGCCGCGTTGGTTGGCGCGCTGGGTGCGCTGTCAACGGTGGTGTTTCGCGAACTGCTGGGCTGGATGCAATTGTTGGTGGGAGGCGGCGAGGTTCCCAACGGCATGGTGTCGCTGGCGCGGGGACTGGATCCCTGGCAGCGGTTTCTGATGCCAGCGGCCGGGGGCGCGATCGCCGGCCTGATCCTGCAGGCGCCACCCGATGGCTGCCCCGGCGCGGGGCCGCCGACTATATGGAAGCCATTTCCATCGGACGTGGCGTCATCGGCTTTCGCCAGACGGTCGCGCGCAGCCTGTCCTCCATTTTTTCGATCGGTTCCGGCGCATCCATTGGCCGCGAGGGGCCGATGGTGCAACTGGCAGCAATGTGCGCCTCGTTGACGGGCCGCTATCTGGTGCTGCCGCCCCGCCATCTCAGGCTGCTGGTGGCCTGCGGCGCCACCGCAGGCATCACCGCGGCGTACAACGCGCCGATCGCGGGCGCGGTGTTCATTTCCGAAATCGTGTACGGCGTGATTTCAACGGCGACGCTGGTGCCGCTGGCCGTCGCTTCTGTTGTCGCCAACATCGTGACGCGGCAGGTGCTGCACTACGACGCGGTCTTTCAGATGCCGCATTTCGAGTTTGTGTCCGGCTGGGAAGTGATCAATTACTTGGGACTTGGCCTCATCGCCGGCCTGGCCGCACCCCAATTCCTGCGGTTCCTGGACTTGTCCCGCGCGGCGTTTCGCCGGTTGCCGTTTCCGATCTGGGCCAGGATGGCGGCAGGCGGGCTGGTTGTCGGCGCGCTGTCCGTGATCGATCCCGCGGTGTGGGGCAACGGCTACAGCGTGGTGAACAGCATGCTGCATACGGATTGGGCATGGCAGGCGGTGGCAGCCCTGCTGCTGCTCAAGACATTGGCCACGGCGGCCAGCGTCGGGTCCGGCGCCCTGGGCGGCGTCTTCACGCCGACCTTGTTCGTGGGGGCGGCGCTGGGCGCGTTGTACGGGACTGCGCTGCAGGGCCTGTTTCCGGCCGGCAGCCTGTCGGCCGTGTCCAGTTATGCGGTCGTGGGAATGGGGGCGCTGTTGGCGGCCACCACGCATGCGCCGCTGATGTCGATCTTGATGATCTTCGAGATGACGCTGAGCTATGAGGTTATGTTGCCGCTGATGCTGGCATGCATGACGGGATACGTGATTGCACAGCGCATCCGGCCGGCGTCCGTCTATGCGAAATCGCTGGCGAACAACCGGATTTCCGCTCACCTGATGGCAAAAAAGGGTAGACCGATAAATTACGAGTAAAAGCTCATATATTCGGTTTGTCCGTTCTTGTGCGGCGGGTAGCGCTGCAAAATCCCCTTATATAAGGGGATTTTGCATGAAAACGCGGTTCAGTCCGATCTCCGTGGCGCGGTGCGTTTCCGCATAGCCGCGCCGCGTGTAGATGGCGATGTTCTCAGTCATCGCTTCCTGCGTGTAAAGCCGGATACGTGAAAAACCTGCGCGGCGCGCGGCGTCTTCGGCCCATTGCAGCAGTGTCCGGCCGTGCCCTTTTCCTTGCGCGGTTGGCGACACGGCGATGTTGTCCAGCAGCATGCAGCCGTCGACGGGTTCTGGAATCAGCACGATGAGGCCTTCGATGCCAGCGTCCGATTCCAGCACATGAACCACGCCTTGCGCGACGCGCGCCGGATAGTCGTCCAGCATGGGGCCGGGCGTGGCGCCGTTGCGTGCGATGTAGGGGGAGTAAGCCTCGCGGACGATGTGCTCGATGCGGGCGACATCGGCCGGCGTCGCGGCGCGGATACGAAAAGGGGTGGGATTCGTATTCATTACGACGCGCCTCCGGTCATTTTTCCGATGCAAAAGCGATAGATGCAGTCTGACCGGTCGAATCTAGCACGGAGTCCACGTCCGGCGCCGTTCGTGATTCAAGATCCATATCCGCTGGCCACTGGACTCTGGGAGCCAGGCGCAAGGCGATGTTGTAGGGAGCGACGTCGTTGGCGTCACGCGGTTCGGCGTGATCGGGGTCGAGGCCGTTGATGCCGTTCTGCATATAGGCGCACACATACGCCCAGAAGTTGGAGGTGTTGGCAGCGTCGGTGTTTAAGTGAAAGCGCGTCACGACGTTGTTGGTGCCCGGTTCCACCACCGCGATGGAGACGCCTTCCTTGATGATGAGCCCTCCGCCTGGCGTCGCGCCACGGACTTTCCATTTCTCTGCGCGCAGATCGTCCCAGTCATAACTCGCTGTCGTCACGTACCCGCGCTCGAAGGGGTTCCACCAGACTGAATGGAAGTCATAGACGTATACCTTGCGGCGTAGACGGTTGAAGCGAAGCGGGAGATCGCGGGGTGGGGACACCTCGGAACGGTAGATAACACAAGCCACCCAGGCGTTGACGGTAAGTGTGCTCACGTGCAGCAGAAAAATACCCGCAACTTCAAGCATGCCCCTCCCTGCCGCCGAACTTGCTGAAAAAATGTCCCATACCGCGAAAAGTATAAGCAGGATGCACATCAATCCGAGCAGTAGTGAAAGGAAGAAGCAGACACCGCGGATACTCGACGTATTTCGAGCGAACTCGACATATGTCTCATCCATATTCGTTGGCGCCTGCCATAGCAGCGTGGGGGGCTCTTCGATAGGGGCACTAGGGCTGGGGAGATCGCGTTGCCAGCCGACGCAGGGGGGATTCAGTTGAGGTCTGGCCATCAGCGCTTCTTCGTAATATGCGCGGCGGCGAAGCCTGAGTGCATTGACCGGACGCATCGCGGCTGAGAAGCTGAGGCAGCTGGCAGGCGAAAGGTTCCTTCCAGACAGCGAATCAAACTTCGGCCTCGACAGTATTCATGGTGCGGTTCGTGATTCAAGATCCATCTCCGCGGGCCACTGCACCTTAGGGGCTAGACGCAAGGCGATGTTGTAGGGAGCGACGTCGTTGGCATCACGAGGTTCGGCACGATCGGGGTCGAGGCCGTTGATGCCGTTCTGCATATAGGCGCACACATACGCCCAGAAGTTGGAGGTGTTGGCAGCGTCGGTGTTTAAGTGAAAGCGCGTCACGACGTTGTTGGTGCCCGGTTCCACCACCGCGATGGAGACGCCTTCTTTGATGATGAGCCCGCCGCCAGGCGTCGCGCCACGGACTTTCCACTTCTCTGCGCGCAGATCGTCCCAGTCATAACTCGCCGTCGTCACGTACCCGCGCTCGAAGGGGTTCCACCAGACTGAATGGAAGTCATAGACGTATACCTTGCGACGTAGGCGATTGAAGCGAAGCGGGAGATCGCGGGGTGGGGAGACCTCGGCACGGTAGACTACAAACGCTGTCCAGCCGCCGATCAGAATTGTCCCGACGACCAGTAGCAAGATGCCTGCAACCTCAAGAGTGACACTCGTGGCCCTCGCACTCGTCGCATAAATGTCTTTGGCGGCAAAGCCTACGTGATAAAGAATTGTCCAAGCGATGAGCAGCAAAAAGTAAAAGCAGACTCCGCGAATGCTCGACGTGTTCCGAGCGAACTCGACATACGTTTCATCCATATGCGTGGGCGCTTGCCACAGCAACAAGGGCTGCTCGATTTGGGGGGAATTGGGACCCGGCAGATCGCGCTGCCAGCCGACGCAGGGGGGATTCAGTTGAGGTTTTGCCATCAGAGTTTCTTAGAAATATCGATGGCGGCGAAACGGGAGTTCGCCAATCGAATGTACCGAGGCTGTGGAGCTGCGGCGGGGTTTCGAACGGCCGCTTCTGGAAGGTGAATCCAGTCTTCGGCCTCGACAGCCTTCATGGTGCGGTGCGTGATTCAAGATCCATATCGGCTGGCCATTGGACCCTAGGGGCTAGGCGCAAAGCGATGTTGTAGGGAGCGACGTCGTTGGCATCACGAGGTTCGGCATGATCGGGGTCGAGGCCGTTGATGCCGTTCTGCATATAGGCGCACACATACGCCCAGAAGTTGGAGGTGTTCGCAGCTTCGGTGTTTAAGTGAAAGCGCGTCACGACGTTGTTGGTGCCTGGTTCCACCACCGCGATGGAGACGCCTTCCTTGATGATGAGCCCACCGCCCGGAGTCGCGCCGCGGACTTTCCACTTCTCTGCTCGCAAGTCGTCCCACTCGTAACTCGCCGTGGTGACGCATCCGCGATCGAAGGGATTCCACCAAACTGATTGGAAGTCATAGACGTAGACCTTGCGACGTAGGCGATTGAAGCGGAGCGGAAGATCGCGGGGTGGGGAAACGTCGGCACGATAGAAAATGCATGCTGCGTAAGCGCACAGGGCAAGTGTCATTACGTCTAGAAAGACAATTCCAACAATCTCACCCAGGGAGCTGAAAGCCGCAGCAGTCGCATAAGAATGCGCTGCGGAAAAAATTACATGCTTGAGACCCACCCATGCCATAACCAGTGAGAAGTAAAAGATCCCACCGCGAAGGCTCGACGTGTTCCGGGCGAACTGGACATACGTTCCATCCATATGCGTCGGTGCCTGCCATAGCAGCATTGGGGGCTCGTCGAGCGGGTCGTTGGGGCCGGGAAGATCCCGTTGCCAGCCGACGCAGGGGGGATTCAGTTGAGGTTTTGCCATCAGAGTTGCTCCGTGATCTCGATGGCGGCGAAGCTTGAAATATCGTTTTTATCTGGCCAGTACGCCACAACCAAAGTTGCCGATTTGATATTGTTGAGGGAATCCAGCCAGTACCGACCGCTAAGGATTGGCCGAGAGGTGGTTGGTTTAGTTTCACTGTCCAGTGTGTAATCCGGCTTATTCAAGATGAAGACAGGCATGACTGGGGCTGTATCGTTGATCTGCCCTGACGCCATGACATGGGAAGACAGTTGGGGGGCACGTTTGGCGCCTTGTGCTAGACCAAAACGCTCGGTTGTAAGCGAGAAGTGGTATCGGGATTGTTCGGCATCAAATCCAGGCAAAATTGCGCTGTAAAAAAGCGCTCTTTTTTTCTCTACAGAGCCTCCGTTTTTTAGGATCTCTATGTCTTCAATGTAGAGCTCGTCTAAAGGCCTAACCCGGGTTTCAACAGTGAACTGGAGGTCGACATCCATCCCGAGGACTGCGGCATTGAGTGCAGCGGTGGCGACGTCCATGTCTTCCGGATCTCGCCAGCGTTCACTGCTATCAGCACGGCCGAAGTAGCAAAGCCGAGCCCATTTTTCTAATGCGTCGGACTCAAGGCTTTTCGCTAATTTCAGTATCGCGAAAGCGACTAGTCCGACGGCGATACCTGCACCCAACGCTCCGAACAGCGCGAGCGACCCCGCAACGCCCCAAAGAGTCAAGCCTGTCCCGAAAATCGACAAAATACCGGAGAAAATGTAGGTTTTTGCGACGAATGCATCACCAGCCTTTGACACGCGTACAGCCGCACGAAAACTAACACCGGCATCCGCAATCCCCGCCAAAGCCGAAATCGCTCCCCCCACCATCACCATCTTCGAACCCAACCCGACGACGCGCGTGAGCACGGGAGTTTTCTCCACACCCCAGCGCAGCACGAACCCTCGGGCAGCGTCCGCCGGTACCTTGATCGCCAGACCGGCGGCTTCAACACTCGCTCCCATGAAGCCCAGCGCCACGCTATAAAACGCCGCCACAGCCTCCGGATGCCGGGCTCCGACTTTCGCATCCAGGTCAGCTAACGTGCTTTTCAAGCTGTCCTGCAGAAAATACAGGCCGATGAAAGACAAGCCACCATCCACGCTACCCACGGCCAAGCTCTTCAGGCTTGCAAAGGTGCTGCTGACGACGCGACGGGCCCCCGCCGCGCCAACTTGCAGGCCCTCGAGCACCGCGGCGGCAGCGGGTTCCAGATTCTTCAGGCCGGCGTTGACCTGGCGTAGCGCAGATTTGGCTTCTCTGTTGATCTCTTGCCCAAGCGCGCCAGCAGCCTGCCTGATGTCTTGCGCGCCCTCCTTGGCTTCGCGGCCGAAATCCAGGATGCGCTTCTTGACCTCTTCTGCCGTTCCATGCGCCCATAGCGTGACGTCGATGAGCACATTGCGGACATTGGCATTCGGGATGGTGATCAGACTGCCCAGCAACATCGCACGTGCCCGTTTGCCGGCGGCCTTTTGGGCGGAGTTGGCGTGCTCGCGAATCTCGCTCGACAGCAGCTCGAAGCACTCCCCCACGGTGAGCTGGATGGTGACCTGGGTGAACTTGGCCTTACCGTACAGCCAGGCGGCGCCGGACTGGAGGTCGTCTAAAGCCGCCTTGGCGCCGATGCTCAGGGCGTTTTCGAGGCGATTGCTCGCATCGTGAATGGCCGCCAACAACTGATCGGCAGATTCAACAACGAGCGTCCGGCGCCAATCGCTTCCCTCCTTGCTGGTGGCGACCATTTTTATCGCGTCATAGTATTTCTTGCCTGCCTCCGAGGGCATCGCGTTGGAGAACAAGGGTTCGAACGCCTGCTGCAAGTCGGTGTATTGCCCATTGAGCGCGATGTAGGCCGGACTACCTGCGTCGGACAGCAGGTCTTTCCATGCCCTGCTGCTAGGGCCCAACGCTTGCGGCGTGGGCTTTTCGCCTGGTTGGCTCTCGTCCGCCGGTGTTGTCTGCTGTGGCGGGGCATCCGTGATGCCGCCCGCGAGACAAGCCGCGGTGGTGCTCAGGCGGCATTGCTGCGAACGCGCATCGGCGTCCGCATAGTCCAAAGCCATGATCCGGCGCCAACTGGCGCCAGCCACCAGATCGGCCCAGTCGGTTGCATAAGCGTCGATCTGCTTTTGAAAGCGGCCGTCTTCCTTGTCGTACGCATCCTGAAAAGTCTTTCGCCCTGCAGGGCCGGTTTCCCAGTAACGATCTTCTAGCCGGGCCATGCGACGCCCGGTCTCGCGATTGACCACGCCAGCACGTTGTTGTGCGGGGTCGTGGAATACGGGCGGGACGCCGGATTCGCTGGACGTCCAGTAGTCGCTAGGTGGCGGCGGCGGCGGGTGTGCAGCCTCTACTTGCTGGGCGATGTAAGCTTTGATTCCGAGCAGGCACTGCGAGGTGAGGTAGGCATACCGCCGTGTTGGCTCTTCACGCCACCGCTGGCGCATCGTGTTGACAGAAAGACGCAGGCTGTTGAGCTCTGCAGCCATGCCCACCGGATCGGGCAGGATGAGTCCTGCAACCCCCTTCGCAAGCCCATGCTGCTTTTCGAGCATGCGCAGTTGCGCATGCATGGCTTCTAGGCGGGCATGACGGGGATGCCAGTCATGAACGCTACCGAAGTCGCGCGTGCCAATGGCGTACTCGGCGACATGCTGGGCAAGATCATCACCGTGCTCAAGGGCAAGCGCCTGGTCGCCACCAGTCGGATCCTGCTTGAGCGTGATCAGATTGATCACCCTGAACCGCTGCCGATAATCAGCGGGCAGTGCCTTTCCATCAGCGTGCTTGCCGGTGCGGTAGGCATCGAGTATCGCCTTCGGCCAAGGGTCCTGTGAAAACGCGATCCAGGCCTGCTTGTGCGCTGCGGTGTCGATGTTGATGAATGCCGAGCGCAGATCGTGTCCGGCGTCCAGGCAAGCTTTGGCTAGGGGCTCGGGCGCCGCCCGTGGCATGGAGAATGGATTGAACTGGCGCAGATAGCCTTCCGGGGTGACCTGATAGGCATGCCAGATTTCTTTGTCCAGCAGCACATAGACATACCCCTGCCGCAATACACGCAATGCGGTCTGAATGGATTCGTGACTCAGTGCGCCATGTTGCTTGAGTCCGTCTGTGAGCGGCATGACTGCAAGCCGTAGCGGCAGGATCGGTAAGCCGGTACGTTCACACGCGCTGCACGTGCCGGTGGGATTGGGCGCCGCCTGGCGCCGGGCCTGGGTCAGGGTCTTGCTGATGCTCATGTGTAGTTCGCGGCGGGAGGTAATGACGCAACGATGCGCTGCCACGCAAAGTCGTCGTAGTTGTCAAAACGCGCTTGCAATGTGGACTGCCCTGCGACGGCGGCTTGGATGTCGTCCTGTATTTCTGGATGCCGTGGCAGATGGGGATGAATGAAGACGCGATGCATGCACAGGTCGATGATGTCGGCGCTCAGGCGCAAGCGTGAGTTCTGTGCGTCACGGATCATCCGGAAGGCGTGCACGGCGGCCTGGGGCGGAAGAATCGTGGGGCCACGCCAGCGCATTGGGGCATACGTCACGGGGAATCGGAGCGCGGCGCGCCAGACATCCAGGAAATCGCTGACGAGCGGTGCAAGTTGCAGTGCCTGTCGAACGAGTGGAGGGGCATCCGAGCCGGCTTCGGTGGGGGAGCCGCGAAGTAAGGTGAAGGCGCCCCAGCTGGTCGGGCAAAGCCAACGTTTGACGGGCCACAGCAGAGCAGGAAAGGCGTGTTCCATTGATGCCGCGAGCAGTTCAAGCCGCAATGGCTCGAACCACGGCGTCGTGCGTTTCCCGGCGATCGGCGCGATGACATCCAGGCAGCGCGCAGCCAAGTGATCGGCGAGCGCAGCGAGGGATTGATCACTGGTCAGCCATCCGCACACATAACGCTTTTTATAGCTGGCATCATCACGCGCGGAACGTTCGGCGGCGGCGAGCACAGAAATGTCCACGGCACGTTCTGGCGCGGCCAGCTGTATAAGCGCCGGGCACGCGTCGGGCGTATGGGCAAGGTCTGGCCGGATGACGCGTGCGATCGCCTGTTCGCCCAACGCGTGGGTTAGCGACTGAAGGCTAAGGGGATCTTGTGGCTCGCACGGCGCGAGCGGGTCCAGCAAGAGGTAAAGATAGTCGCTGGGGGCGCGTTCGAGACGGGCAAAAGCTTGTACGACGCTCTGCATCATCTGGCGCGCTCCAGACAATCAGAAAGTGCGCCTTCCAGAACCTCGCAGCCCAGAGCCAGTTCATTTCCGCCGCCGCCCCCCTGCATCTTGAGCGGACCTTTAACCTGGATGGAGATAGCGTCAAGGGTTATGCCGGTGCTATCTATTCGAATGGTTCCACCCGGCCCTTTAATGATGAGCGCTTCTCCAGCATGCAGAGAGTAGTCCCTTGTCCGACGGCGGATGGCCTGGCCCGCCCGCAGTTCCGCTCGCCCCTCCACGCTCTGCTCCTGGTGCCCGCCAATACTCACCCAGTGATTGGCCGCCGTCTTGTCGCGGCGGTTGTTGCCCACTTCCTCGGTGCGGTCCTTGCCGGTGTAGAGGGTGTGATTACGTCCCACCGTCAGGAAATCGTCCCGCCCAATGTCGTGCCGCCGATCCTGGACGATGTTCACCTGCTCGTCATTGCCCACGGTCTCCGTGCGGTCGTGGCCGATGGTGATGGCTTCGTCGTTCTCGACCTGCTCGCTGCGGTCGTGACCCACGAACGTCGACTCGTCGTGGTTGACGTGGATGTTCTGGTCCTTCTGCGCGTGGACGTAGATTTCTTCCTGATCCTTCTCGTCCTCAAAACGCAGTTCGTTGTACCCCTCGCCTTTGTGGGTCTTGGTCTTGATGGTCATCCGCGTCTTGTGGCGCGGCTGTTCGTAGGGAGGCAATTGCAGGCGGTTGTAGACTCGGCCGGTGATCACGGGTTGGTCGGGATCGCCGTCGAAGTACGAGACGATGACCTCTTGTCCGATGCGGGGAATGGCCATGTGGCCCCACGTGGCGCCAGCGATGTTCTGGGATACGCGTATCCAGCAGGAGCTGTGTTCGTCCTCCTTGCCGAGACGGTCCCAGGGGAACTGGACCTTCACGCGGCCGTATTCGTCGGTGTAGATCTCTTCATTGGGTGGGCCGACCACTACGGCGTTTTGCGGTCCGTCGATGCGGGGCCGGGGCAATGGCTCTGCGCGCCACTCGGCGTCGTCCGGTACCAATTCAGCCTCGTAGTGGTATCGAGTCCCTGACGCGGAATCGGCGCATTCCTCGGCCTGGCTCGTGTGTTGGATGCCGCTGTGGACGATGCGGACCGGGCGCCATCCGCGATTCATGTCCTCGCGTGGGTGCCCGGCCAGCGTGAAGGAGATGCCAGGCTGCAAGCGCGGGTCATCGCCTTCGACCAAGGCGATGCGCGCGTCGCGCCGATGCCCGCGCAGGCGATTCTCGGCGAAGGGCTTGCCGGCCTCGTCGAACTTGGCCCGGGCGGGGTAGTCGTAGCGCTCGTAGCGGCGGCCTTGATGGTCCAGGTCGCGCCCATCGCGGCTGTGCTGGTGGGTATAGCGCGGATGGTGAAAAGTGTAGTCGCGCTGCGTCTGGCGCGCGGTGCGAACGTTCTCGGTGTAGGTGAAGCGACGCAGCGCAGGCTGCGGCTGATCGCCGCCGGGCATGGGGTTGTATTGCACCGGCGCGTCGCCGACGCGGCCGTGAATGAAGAGGCGATCGCTGTGGACAAGTTGATGTCCTTCGGCGCCATGACGGAAGGAATAGAAGAAGCCTTCCTCACGCATGATGCGTTCGACGAAGTGGTAGTCCGTATCGCCGGCTTGCACGCAGTACTCGCGGGACTGGTGCTCGGTGGTGCTGCGCTGCTCGTAGGCCTGAGTGATGCCATGCGCCTTGAGCACGGCCTCGGCGATCTGTGGAACGGTCAGCGCCTGGAAGATCCGCCAGTCAGAACTGAGCGCGAGGCGTGCCAGACGCGGTTCGACGACAGCCGAATAGCGCGTGCGCCGAAAGCCGGTTTCGCCCTGGACGAATGAAGACACCGCGCCGTGCACGTACCGGACAGGCATGTCGCCGTGCCAGATGGTAAGCAGCGCAGCGCGGTCCAGCACCGCGCCGAAATCGATGGCGGGATTGGCGCTGGCCAGTTCCGCTTGCAGCACGAAAGGCTCGGACAAGCCTTCCTGGAGCGAGAACTCGACGACCTCGAAGGGCTCTTCGCCAATGGCGAACGTGAAGCGAAGATCGGATTGGGTAGGCATGGCGAGCTTCCGGTTGGGACAGACCGCTCGGGTCGTCCTTGGTGCCAAAGGGCACCACCGGTTGTAAAAGCCGCCGATATTTCGTGTAAATCAGAAGAGTCTTATTAATTAAGAAAATCGATGTGCGCAAGCATGTTGCGGGTGAAGACCTGACTACTTCCCGATGCAAAAACTGGAAAAAATCTCCCCCAGCAAATCATCGCTGGTGAACTTGCCAGTGATACTCGACAAGCTGTCGTGCGCCAGCCGCAGTTCCTCGGCAAACAGGTCCAGCACCCGGTCATCCTGACTGGCATGCGCGGCGGCCAATTCCAGATGTTCGGCAGCCTCCTGCAATGCATGCAGATGCCGTTCTCGCGCGAGCCAAGGCGACTCGGCGCCAGGGTTCCATCCCGCGATTTGAAGCAGTTCGGCGCGAAGCGCGTCCAGCCCCGCGCCGCGTTTGGCCGAGATGCCCAGTTCGCCGGGACCGGGGACGAAAGGCTCGGGCAGCAGGTCGACCTTGTTGAATACCTTCAGCACCGGCGTGCGGGCGGGCAGGCGCGCGGTGATCTGCGCGTCGAGTTCGTCGCCCGGCTGGGTGGCATCCTGCAAATGGAGGATGACGTCGGCGCGTTCGATTTCCTGCCAGGTGCGCGCGATGCCGATGCTTTCGACGGTGTCTTCGGTTTCGCGCAGGCCGGCCGTGTCGACAATATGCAGCGGCACGCCATCAATATGGATTTCCTGCACCACTTTGTCGCGCGTGGTGCCGGCAATGGGGGTGACGATGGCGATGTCGTCGCCCGCCAGCGCATTGAGCAGGCTGGACTTGCCCACGTTGGGCTGGCCTGCCAACACCACATGCAGGCCTTCTCGCAGGATGACGCCCTGGCGTGCTTGCGCGATCAGCGCGGACAGGTCGCCGGCCAACGCGTCCAGGGTGGGACGCGCCTGATACTTTTCCAGGAAGTCGATCTCTTCTTCGGGAAAATCCAGCGTCGCTTCGACCAGCATGCGCAGGTGAATGATGCGGTCGGACAGGTCGTTGACGCGTGCCGAGAATTCGCCCGATAGCGACGCCATGGCGCCGCGCGCGGCCGCGACCGACGAGGCTTCGATCAGGTCGGCCACCGCTTCGGCCTGCGCCAGATCCATGCGGTCGTTCAGGAAGGCGCGGCGTGTGAATTCGCCGGGTTCGGCCAGTCGCACGCCCAGGTCGCGGCCGGCGGCAAGGCAGCTGTCCAGCACGCGGCGCAGCACGGCCGGGCCGCCGTGGCCCTGCAGCTCCAGCACGTCTTCGCCGGTGTAGGAATGCGGCGCGCGAAAGTAGATGGCGATGCCTTCGTCCAGCAGTTCGCCTTCGACGGTCTTGAAGGGAAGATAGTGCGCATGGCGGGGCGTGAGATCACGCTGAAACAGGCGCCGCACCAATTCGGACAGGTCCGCACCAGAAATGCGCACGACGCCGATGCCGCCTCTTCCGGGAGCGGTGGCAATGGCGGCAATGGGGGCGTAAGCGGACATATCGGGGCAGATGGCAAGGCGAAACAATAGGGGAATATAACTGTTGCGCGGCGCGTTGTTTGCTGGTTACTGTGGCCCCGAGGTTCAAAACCCGAAACAACTCTGGGAGATCACGATGGCATCTCGGTTTTCGCGTGTCTTGGCCTGCGGCGCTGCCGCGGTGGTGATGGCCTGTGGCACATTCAGTGCGGCCATGGCCCGCGACCTGGTGATAGGACTGAAGACCGAGCCGTCTTCGATGGATCCGCAATACCACGCGTTGACGCCGAACACGCAGATCTCCCAAACCATTTTCGATACGCTTGTCGCCACCGACGCGCAGCTCAAGCCCCAGCCGTCGCTGGCGGAATCCTGGACGGTCGATGGCAAGGTCTGGACCTTCAAGCTGCGCCCGAACGTGAAATTCTCCGATGGCACGCCGTTCACCGCCGAGGACGTCGTGTTCACGTACGACCGCGTGCCGAAGGTGCCCAACAGCCCCTCGCCGTTCACGCTGTATCTGGGATCTGTCGCCAAGACCGAAGCGGTCGATCCGATGACGATCCGAATCACCACCAAGGACGTCGCGCCCAATCTGCTGGTGAACCTGGCGCAGCTGCCCATCATGTCGAAGAAGGCCGCGTCGGGCCCCGCCGCGGAAGGCAAGACCACGACCGAATTGAACAGCGGCGACGGCCTCATCGGGACGGGGCCCTACAAGTTCGTGTCCTGGAAGCGCGGCGCGGAGTTTGTGCTGGCGCGCAATGACAACTATTGGGGCAAGAAACCCGAATGGGATCGCGTGGTCTATCGTCCGATCAGTAACGCCGCCGCGCGCGTGGCCGCGCTGCTGGCGGGCGACGTGGACATGATCGAAGATCCTCCCACCGACGACCTGCCCAAGCTCAAGTCCGACAAGAAGCTCTTTGTCGAGGAAACGCCGTCGGTGCGCGTGGTGTACGTGGCGCTGGACCAGTACGCGGAGCCCTCGCCCGGCGTGCAGGGCACCGACAAGAATCCGATGAAGGACAAGCGCGTGCGCGAGGCCTTGTCGCTGGCGATCAATCGCGATGCGCTGGTCGAACGCGTGATGGGCGGCGTCGCCCTGCCCGCGGGCAACCTGCTGCCGTATCCGATGTTCGGCGCCAGCAAGGAACATTCGAAGGCGCCCAAGGCCGATGTCGAAAAGGCCAAGGCGCTGCTCAAGGAAGCGGGCTACCCCAACGGGTTTTCGATCACGCTGGGTTCGCCGTCCGGCCGCTATGTCAACGATTCGAAGGTGGCGCAGGCCATTGCATCGATGTGGACGCGCATCGGCGTGAAGACCAGCGTGGATGCGATGGCGCCCCCGGTGTTCTTCAAGAACCGCGACAGCTACTCGTTCTCGGCTTACCTGGCGGGCTGGTCGGTGACCAGCGGTGAAATGTCGAACGCGCTGACGTCGCTGCTGATGACGCGCAACCCGGAAGCGGGCCAGGGCACGACGAACCGCAGCCGCTACTCCAACCCCAAGATGGATGAACTGGTGAAGCAGGCCTCGTCCACGATGGATGACGCCAAGCGCGCGGAGCTGCTGTCCACGGCAAGCAACATCGCCATGGATGATTTCGCGATGCTGCCCGTGCATTTCGAGCTGTCGGTCTGGGCGATGAAGAACGACATCCGCTATCAAGGCCGTCCGGACCAGGTCACCTTGGCGCAGAACGCTACGCTGAAGAAGTAAGCGCGCCGGGCGATATCTCGTGCTTGCAACCATTGTCAGAAGGCTGCTGCAGACCATCGTCGTCATGCTTGTCATGTCGGCGTTGGTCTTTGCCGGCATTTACATGGTCGGCGATCCGGTCTCGATGCTGGCCAGTCCGGAAGCGACCGAGGCGCAGCGCGCCGCGATCAGTGCATCGCTGGGGTTGGACCAGCCCTTGTGGCGGCAGTACCTGATCTTCATGAGCCAGGCCGTGCGCGGCGATTTCGGGAACAGCTTCCTGACCGGCGAACCGGCCATGCACCTGATCCTGGAGCGCATGCCGGCGACGGTCGAGCTGGCCTGTGTGGCGATGCTGCTGTCGGTGCTGATCGGCGTGCCGCTCGGCATCCTGGCGGGTTTGAAACCCGCGGCGGTGGGCTCGCGCGCGATCATGACGGGCTCTGTGCTGGGATTTTCGCTGCCCAATTTCTGGGTGGGCCTGATGCTCATCATGGTGTTTGCGGTGATGCTGGGCTGGGTGCCGGCCGGCGGCCGCGGCGACACCGTCAGCATCGGCTCGCTGCAACTGAGCGTCCTGACGCTCGACGGCTGGCTGAGCCTGGCCCTGCCCGCCGCGACCATCGCGTTCGCCAAGTGCGCGATGATCATCCGCGTGACGCGGGCCGCCACGCGCGAGGCGCTGCCCATGGACTACATCAAGTTCGCGCGCGCCAAGGGCCTGTCTGAAAAGCGTGTGCTGGGCGTGCATCTGCTCAAGAACATCCTGATTCCCGTAGTGACGGTGGCCGGCCTGGAGTTCGGTCAGGTGATGGCATTTGCCGTCGTGACGGAGACCGTGTTTTCGTGGCCGGGCATGGGCAAGCTGCTGATCGATTCCATCATCAACCTGGATCGGCCGGTGGTGGTGGCGTATCTGCTGCTGATCGTTTTCTTCCTGGTCATGTTGAATCTGGTGGTGGACATCATCTACACGGTGCTGGACCCCCGCGTACGCCTGGATAGCCGCCGATGATGAATACGCCCGCCACCGCTGCCTCGCCCCCGGCGCCGACGAAAGAGCAGTCGCCCTGGCGCCGTTTCGTGTCGGACTTCTTTGCCAGCAAGCTGGCTACGCTGGGTCTGGTGATGCTGGTCGTGATCGTGGGGGCGGCGCTGCTGGCGCCGTGGATCGCGCCGCAGAATCCCTATGATCTGGCCAGCCTGGACATCATGGATTCGAAGCTCAAGCCGGGCAGCGAAAGCGGGGATGGTTCGATGCGGCATTGGCTGGGCACCGACGGCCAGGCGCGCGACCTTTTTTCCGCCATTCTTTACGGCATGCGCACGAGCCTGATGGTGGCCACGGTGTCGGTGCTGGCCGCCTTTGGCATCGGCGCCACCGTGGGGCTGATTGCCGCGTACTTTGGCGGACGCATCGACGCCTTGCTGATGCGGGTCGTGGATATCCAGTTGTCGTTCCCGGCGATCCTGGTGGCGCTGATGCTGCTGGCCATTCTGGGCAAGGGTGTGGATAAGGTGATCATCGCGCTTATCGTCGTGCAATGGGCGTATTTTGCGCGGGCCGCGCGTGGCGCGGCGCTGGTCGAGCGCGGCAAGGAATACGTGGAGGCGGCGCGGTGCATGTCGCTGTCGTGGTCGCGCGTGTTGTTCCGGCACGTGCTGCCGAACTGCATGCCGCCGCTCATCGTGATCGCCACGATCGACCTGGCGCACGCGATTGCGCTGGAGGCAACGCTGTCGTTCCTGGGCGTGGGCGTGCCGGTCACCGAGCCGTCGCTGGGCATGCTGATCTACAACGGCTTCGAGTACCTGCTTTCCGGCCAGTATTGGATTTCGTTCTTTCCCGGCATTGCGCTGGCGCTGGCCATCATCGCCATCAACCTGGTGGGCGACCACCTGCGCGATGTGCTCAACCCGCGGCACGCGAATTGAGGACAGGGGCGATGCAGACGAACGCCGCGCAGCGATCCGTGCCGGGCCCGGCACCAGTGCTTGATGTGCATGGCCTGAAGACGCATTTCTTCACGCGCAATGGCGTGGTCAAGGCCGTGGACGGCGTGGACCTGACGCTGGCCGAAGGAGAGATCCTGGGGCTGGTGGGCGAGTCCGGATCGGGCAAGAGCATCACGGGCTTTTCGTTGATGGGGCTGCTGGATGAGCCCGGGCGCATCGTCGACGGCGATCTCAGGCTGAACGGCGAGGACCTGCGCGCGGCCACGCCTGCGCGATGGCGTCAGTTGCGGGGACAGGAGATCGCGATGATCTTCCAGGATCCGATGATGACGCTCAATCCGGTGCTGCGGGTGGACACGCAGATGATCGAGGCGGTGCAGGCGCATGCCAAGGTCTCGCGCGAAGCGGCGCGAAAGCGCGCGCTGCAGACGCTGGCGATGGTGGGCATTCCCTCTCCGGAAGAGCGCCTGCGCACGTATCCGCATCAGCTGTCCGGCGGCATGCGCCAGCGGGTGGCGATCGCCATTGCGCTTCTGAATTCGCCGCGCCTCATCATTGCGGACGAGCCCACGACCGCGCTGGACGTCACGATACAAGGGCAGATCCTGTTCGAAGTGCAGAAGCTCTGCCGCGAAACGGGCACGGGCCTTATCTGGATCACGCATGACCTGGCCGTGGTGGCGGGCCTGGCCGACCGTGTGTCGGTGATGTATGCGGGCCGTGTCGTGGAAACGGGCAGCACCGAGGCGGTCATCAGCCATCCGATGCATCCGTATACGCACGGGTTGATCGCGTCGATTCCGACGCCAGCGTCGCGGGGCAAGCCGCTGGTGCCGATTCCCGGCATGACGCCGTCGCTCTTGAACCTGCCGCAGGGCTGTGCATTCCGGGGGCGCTGTCCGCGCGCGACGGACGCGTGTCTTACCGAACCGCCGCCTGTCGAAGTCCGCCCGGCGCAATGGGTGCGCTGCTGGCATGCCGGAGCGCCGGATACGTTATGACCGAAGCTGCAATCAACCCCACGCCGATCCTCGCGCTGAACGAAGTCGAACTGCGCTTCGTGCAACCGGTGGATCTGGCCGGCCGCATTGCCAACCTGCTGGGTGCGGGCCTGAAGACGCAGGTGGTGCATGCCGTGGCGGGCGTCGACCTGGCGGTCAAACCCGGCGAAGTGATCGGCATCGTTGGCGAATCGGGCTGTGGAAAATCCACATTGGGCCGCATCGTGTCGGGCATCCTGCCGCCCACTGCGGGCCAGGTGCACTATCAGGGCAGGCCCGTGCATACCATGAAGGGCGCGGAGCGGCGCGCGTACGAGCTGGGTGTGCAGATGATCTTTCAGGATCCGTACGCGTCCCTGAATCCGCGCATGCGGGTGCGCGACATCATCGGCGAAGCGCCGACGGCGCACGGCCTGATTGCCTCGCGCGACAAGCTGGAGTACGTGGCCGGGCTGATGCGTCAGGTGGGACTTGATCCGAGCTTTGCACAGCGTTATCCCCATCAGTTCTCGGGCGGCCAGCGCCAGCGCATCGGCATTGCACGGGCGCTGGCGCTCAAGCCTTCGGTGATCGTCTGCGACGAGGCCGTGGCTGCGCTGGATGTGTCGATCCAGGCGCAGGTGCTGAACCTGTTCGAACAGCTGCGCGCGGACCTGGACCTGACGTATCTGTTCATCAGCCACAATCTCAGCGTCGTGAGCCACATTTCGGACCGCGTGGCGATCATGTATCTGGGACGCATCGTCGAACTGGCCGATACCGATACGGTCTTCGCGCGCGCCAACCATCCTTACACGCAGGCGCTGCTCAAGGAGCTGCCCACGCTGACGCCCGGGCGACGGGCGTATCAACCCATTCGCGGCGAGCTGCCCTCGCCGCTGGATCCGCCTTCCGGTTGCGCGTTTCACCCCAGATGTCCCCACGCGATGCCGCGCTGCAAAACGGAACGCCCGCTCCTGCGGGAAATCGCGCCGGGGCAGTTAAGCGCCTGCCATTTGAATGATGGCGCCTGACCTGCGCCGAAAAAGGGCTGGACGGGGGGCGCGCGGCGGCGCGAGAATTCCCGCACCAGCAAGCCTTTTGCGCATGCGTCATCCATCCACCCAGACAGCTTATCCACAGCCATGAAAACCATTGCCGAAATCGAACGCGTACACGGGGACCTGACTGCGCTGCGGCGCGATATCCATGCCCATCCCGAACTGGCGTTTCAGGAAACGCGCACTTCCAACCTGGTGGCCGAGCGCCTGCGCGGCTGGGGACTGGAAGTCCACACGGGGCTGGGGAAAACCGGGGTGGTGGGCATTCTGCGCGCCGGCAGCGGCGGCAAGACCATCGGCCTGCGCGCCGACATGGATGCGCTGCCGATGCCGGAGCACAACCGGTTTGCCCACAAGTCCACGATCAGCGGGCGCATGCATGGCTGCGGCCACGATGGGCACACGACGATGCTGCTGGGCGCTGCGCAGTATCTGTCGACGCATCGCAATTTTGACGGCACCGTGGTGTTCATCTTCCAGCCGGCCGAGGAAGGCGGCAACGCCGGCGCGCGCGCCATGATGCAGGACGGGCTGTTCGACAAGTTTCCCTGCGATGCGGTCTTCGGCATCCACAACATGCCCGGCATGCCGGTGAATCAGTTCGGGTTCCGGTCCGGCCCCACGATGGCGTCGAGCAACCGCTGGGACATCGTCATCAAGGGTGTCGGCGGCCACGCCGCGCAGCCGCATTCGTCGGTCGACCCCATCATCGTGGCCGCCGACATGGTGCATGCGCTGCAGACGGTCATTTCGCGCAGCAAGAATCCGCTGGAGCAGGCGGTGCTGTCGATCACGCAGATCCATGCAGGCGATGCCTACAACGTGATTCCCGGCGAAGCCGTGCTGCGCGGCACGGTGCGCACGTATTCGGTGGACACGCTGGACAAGATCGAAGCCGACATGCGGCGCATCGCGACCACCTTGCCGCAGGTATATGGCGGCACGGGCGAGCTGGATTTCGTGCGTGCGTATCCGCCGCTGGTGAACTGGGAAAAGGAAACCGCCTTTGCGGCGAAGGTCGCCGAAGACGCCTTTGGCGCGGAGAACGTGCTGCGCGACATGCCGCCTTTCATGGGGGCGGAAGACTTTTCGTTCTTCCTGGAATCCGTGCCGGGCTCATATTTGTTCCTGGGCAATGGCGACGGCGACCACCGCATGGAAACCTATCACGGCATGGGTCCGTGCCAGCTGCACAATCCCAATTACGACTTCAACGACGCGTTGCTGCCGGTCGGCGCGACGTACTGGGTGAAGCTGGTCGAAGCATTCTTGCCGGCCCGGTAACGACCGATCCGCTATTTGTTTATATGCGGTTGGTCATGAAGCCGCGGGGCGCCCCCGCGGCTTTTTGCTATATGACGTAAAGCTTTGATCAAACGCCGATAACTTCGTTTGAGATGGATGGCGGCGTTTTCATAATCGGTCGTTCCTGCCATGCCGATAAGGCGAACCGGAGCGACCGATGTCCCAGAGCAATGCCTTGCGGCGCGAAGCGCACGCCGCCTCCCAA
This sequence comes from Achromobacter mucicolens, assembly GCF_029866465.1. Taxonomy (NCBI): domain Bacteria; kingdom Pseudomonadati; phylum Pseudomonadota; class Betaproteobacteria; order Burkholderiales; family Alcaligenaceae; genus Achromobacter; species Achromobacter mucicolens. The sequence continues at coordinate 5,674,075 of NZ_CP123364.1, forward strand.
CCTGACACGCAAACGTTTGACGTGCGCCCCCTGCCCGGTCCGCTGGGCGCGGAGGTCATCGGCCTGGACCTGTCGCGTGAACTGGCGCCCGCCGATTTTGCCCGCGTGCACAAGGCGCACCTGGACCATCACCTGCTGGTGTTTCGCGACCAGCGCATCACGCCGCAGCAGCACATCGATTTCAGCCGCCGCTTCGGCCGCCTGATGATCCACGTGCTGCACCAATTCCATCTGCCCGGTCATCCGGAGATCCTGACGGTCTCGAACATTGTGGAAGACGGCAAGCCCATCGGTCTGGGCGACGCGGGCAAATACTGGCATTCGGATATCTCGTACAAGGAACTGCCCAGCCTGGGTTCGCTGCTGCACGCGCAGGAACTGCCTGCCGAAGGCGGAGACACCTTGTTCGCGAACATGCACTTGGCCTACGACACGCTGCCGCAGGCGCTCAAGAACGCCATTGACGGCCAGCGCGGCGTGCATTCCTATCTGGCGCAATACGGCCAACTGCAGAAGGAAGGCAATTGGCGCCCGAATCTGAGTGCAGCGCAGATTGCGCAGGTGCAGGAGGTGGTGCATCCGGTGGTGCGCACGCATCCCGAGAACGGCCGGCGCGCGCTGTTTGTGAGCGAAGGCTTCACCACCCGGATCGAGGGCCTGCCGGACGACGAAAGCCGCGCGCTGCTGAACGAGTTGTTTATCCACAGCGTGCGGCCAGAACATATCTATCGCCACCAGTGGCAGCCGCATGACCTGGTGTTCTGGGACAACCGGTCGCTGATCCATCTGGCCGGCGGCACGCCCGATCACCTGCGCCGCAAGCTCTACCGCACGACGATCGAGGGCGATGCGCCCTTCTGACGCCGCGCTCATGACCTCACCCCACTTATCCACAAGGAACGCCATGCGTTTGACCTCCACGCTACGGGATCGACTGGTCCAGACCGCCACGGGCGCCGGCCTGGCGCTGATGCTCGCCGTGCTGGCGCTGGCTTCGCCCACGCCTGCCCAGGCCGAAGGTCGCATCCGGATTGCCGAGCAATACGGCATCGTGTATCTGCTGCTGAACGTCGCACGGGACCAGCAACTGATCGAAAAGCATGGCAAGGCCGAAGGTGTGGATATCTCGGTCGAATGGGCCAAGCTGTCCGGCGGCTCGGCCGTGAACGATGCGCTGCTGTCCGGGGCTGTGGATATCGCGGGGGCGGGCGTGGGACCGCTGTTGACGATCTGGGATCGCACGCACGGCAAGCAGAACGTGAAGGGCGTGGCGTCGCTGGGCAACTTCCCGTACTACCTGGTGACCAACAATCCGAACGTGAAGACGATTGCCGACTTCACGGACAAGGATCGCATCGCCGTGCCCGCGGTGGGGGTGTCGGTGCAATCGCGTGTGCTGCAACTGGCATCGGCCAAGCTGTGGGGCGATGCGCAGTACAACAAGCTGGACAAGATCTCGGTGGCACTGCCGCACCCGGACGCGGCGGCGGCCATCATCGCCGGCGGCACGGAAATCACGGGCCATTTCGGCAACCCGCCCTTCCAGGAGCAGGAACTGGCCGAGAACCCGAAGGCACGCATCGTGCTCAATTCGTACGACGTGCTGGGCGGGCCCAGTTCGTCTACCGTGCTGTTCGCCACCGAGAAATTCCGCCGCGAGAATCCCAAGACCTACAAGGCCTTCCAGGAAGCCTTGAAGGAGGCGGCCAGCTTTGCGGTGGCCCATCCGGAACAGGCGGCCGACATCTATCTGCGGGTCACGGGCGCCAAGCAGGATCGCGACTTCCTCATCAAGGTCATCAAGAATCCCGATGTGCAGTTCAAGCTGGCGCCGCAGAATACGTACGCGCTGGCGCAGTTCATGCACAAGGTCGGCGCGATCAAACATGCGCCGGCAAGCTGGCGCGACTACTTCTTCGACGATCCCGTCACGGCGCAGGGAAGCTGACATGGCCGTGAGCCGCGCCACCCCTGTGGATAACGTCGATCGGCCCTTGCCTTTGCTGGCTGTGGATAAGGTGTCGATCGAATATAAGACGCGCGAACGGCGCGTGCGGGCGACGCATCAGGTCAGCTTCGACGTGCATGGCGCCGAGCGATTCATCCTTTTGGGGCCGTCCGGCTGCGGGAAATCGACGCTGCTCAAGGCGATCGCCGGATTCATCGAACCGACCGAGGGACGGATCGCGATCGACGGCAAGACGGTTCAGGGGCCGGGCCCGGACCGCATCGTGGTGTTCCAGGAATTCGACCAGCTGCCGCCGTGGAAGACGTTGCGCCAGAACGTGGCGTTTCCGCTGGTGGCGTCGCGAAAGCTCAATCGGCGCGAGGCCGACGAACGGGCGATGCATTACCTGGACAAGGTCGGGCTGGCGGCGTTTGCCGATGCGTATCCGCATACGCTTTCCGGCGGCATGAAGCAGCGCGTGGCCATTGCGCGTGCGCTGGCCATGCAGCCGCGCGTGCTGCTGATGGATGAGCCGTTTGCCGCGCTGGATGCGCTGACGCGGCGGCGCATGCAGGAGGAACTGATGGCGCTGTGGGACGACGTGCGGTTCACGCTGCTGTTTGTCACCCATTCCATCGAAGAGGCGCTGGTGCTGGGCAGCCGCATTCTGTTGCTCTCCCCGCATCCGGGCCGTGTGCGCGCCGAACTGAATGCGCACGGCTTTGACCTGCACAGCCAGGGATCGGCCGCTTTCCAGGCAGCGTCGCGCCGCATTCACGACCTGTTGTTCGAAACGCCGCCGCTGGCTCAGGCCGAGCGTGCGGCGGCATGAAAGGAGCGCGCATGAGCATCGGCCATGCCGGATCGGCGTTCATCCGCCCCGAGGTGGAATACGACCTGCCCCCCCTGCCGCCGCAAGCCGCCGAGACGCCGCTGCCGTGGCACGAACGGCTGTGGCAGCACGCCGCCCTGCGCAAGGGCGTGATCCTTGCCCTGTTGGCGGTGGTGTGGGAACTGGCGGCGCGCTATACCGACAACGACCTGCTGTTGCCCGGCGCCTGGCAGACCGCCCAGGCCTTTGTCGAGGGCGTGGCCAGCGGTGAGCTGTTGGCGCGCGCCGGTCAGTCGATGCGCGTGCTGGTGCAGGGCTACCTGGCGGGTGTCGTGCTGGCCTTTGTGTTGACGACGCTGGCGGTGTCCACGCGGTTCGGGCGTGATCTGCTGTCCACGCTGACGGCGATGTTCAATCCCCTGCCGGCGATCGCCCTGCTGCCGCTGGCGTTGCTGTGGTTTGGGTTGGGCGAAGGCAGCCTGGTGTTCGTGCTGATCCACTCGGTGCTGTGGGCGCTGGCGCTGAACATGTATGCGGGCTTTCTGGGGGTGTCTGACACCCTGCGGATGGCGGGGCGCAATTACGGGCTGACCGGGTTGCGCTATGTGCTGCAGATTCTGGTGCCGGCCGCCCTGCCCGCCATTCTGGCCGGACTGAAGATCGGCTGGGCGTTTGCCTGGCGCACGCTGATCGCGGCCGAACTGGTGTTTGGCGCATCCAGCGGCAAGGGCGGATTGGGCTGGTACATCTTTCAGAACCGCAACGAGTTATACACAGACCGGGTGTTCGCGGGCCTGGCCGCGGTGGTCATCATTGGGCTGCTTGTGGAAAACCTGGCGTTCGATACGCTGGAACGGCTGACGGTTCGGCGTTGGGGGATGCAGCGGTGATTGTTGCAGTGATCGAGCGATCAGAATGCAATAGGGGGCGGCCATGATGCCGCCCCTTTTTTCATGGTTGGCGCGTAACGTTTACAGCTTCAGCCCCAGCGCCTTGGCCACGCCTTCGGCATAGGCCGGGTCGGCCTTCTTGAAGTGATCCAGCTGGCGGCGCTGGATGACTTCGGGCACGCCCGCCATGTGGCGGCCGATGTTGCCAAAGAGCTGCTCCTGCTGCGCCGGCGTCATCAGGCGGAACAACGCGCCCGGCTGCGAGTAGTAGTCGTCGTCGACCCGGTGGTTCCAGCGGGCCGCGGCCTGGCCGTCCAGCGCCAGCGGCGGTTCGGCGGCAGACGGGGTTTCCTTCCACTCGCCCGCGCTGTTGGGCTCGTAGTTGATGGTGGCGCCGGCGTTGCCGTCCACGCGGCCCGCGCCGTCGCGATGGAAGCTGTGGAACGGGCACTTGGGCGCGTTCACCGGGATCTGGTGATGGTTGATGCCCAGGCGATAGCGGTGCGTGTCGCCATACGAGAACAGGCGGCCCTGCAGCATCTTGTCCGGCGAGAAGCCGATGCCCGGCACCACGTTGGCCGGCGTGAACGCGGCCTGCTCGACCTCGGCAAAGTAGTTTTCGGGGTTGCGGTTCAGTTCCAGCACGCCGACTTCGATCAGCGGATAGTCGCCATGCGGCCAGACCTTGGTCAGGTCGAAGGGGTTGATGTGATACGACGCCGCTTCGGCCTCGGGCATGATCTGCACCTTCAGCGTCCACTTCGGGAAGTTGCCCTCTTCGATGTTCTGGAACAGGTCGCGCTGCGAGCTTTCGCGGTCATGGGCGACGACCTGCGCGGCTTCCTCGTCCGTCAGACAGGCGATGCCCTGCTGCGACTTGAAGTGGAACTTCACGTAGAAGCGCTCGTTGTTGGCGTTGATGAAGCTGAACGTATGCGAGCCGAAGCCGTGCTGCTGGCGCAGGTTGGCGGGGATGCCGCGATCGCTCATCAGCGTGGTGACCTGATGCAGCGATTCGGGGTTGAGCGACCAGAAATCCCAGGCGGCCGTGGCGTTGCGCAGGTTGGTCTTGGGATCGCGCTTCTGGGTGTGGATAAAGTCGGGGAACTTCAGGGGGTCGCGGATGAAGAAGACCGGCGTGTTGTTGCCCACCAGGTCCCAGTTGCCTTCCTCGGTGTAGAACTTGATCGCAAATCCGCGCACGTCGCGTTCGGCGTCGGCGGCGCCGCGTTCGCCGGCGACCGTCGAAAAGCGCAGAAAGAGCGGCGTCTGCTTGCCGACCTGGGAAAAGATCTTGGCGCGGGTGTAGCGGCTGATGTCGTGGGTGACGGTAAAGGTGCCGTAGGCGCCGGAGCCCTTGGCATGGACGACGCGCTCGGGGATGCGTTCGCGGTCGAAGTGGGCAAGTTTTTCAATGAGCCAGAAATCTTCCAGCAGGGCGGGACCGCGCGGGCCGGCGGTCAAGGTGTTGTTGTTGTCCGGCACTGGGGCGCCCGAGGCGGTGGTCAAAGGCTTCTTGTCGGTCATGGCACACTCCCTAAGTCATTCCTGGATGTCGCGGATCCGCCTTGCGGGCCGCGCGCGTTGCAGCAAAAACTCCGGCGGGCAGGACGCCGGAGGGCAAATTCAGAGCCATCATAGGTGCCAGGATTGGCTGTGTGAAGTTGATTGATCCTGCTTTGGCGATAAGTAATACCTATGTATATGCCTCATGGGCATGGAAAGTGCTGAACGTGCCTTCCGCGTTTCAATCGCAACGGGCGAAAAAAAAAACCGGCCTCGAAAGGCCGGTTTCTTGTTTCTGAAGGGCGATCAGCGATTGGCCGCCACTTCCGATTTCTTCTGGATGGCGCGGGTGATCGACCACTGCTGCGCAATCGACAGGATGTTGTTGACGCACCAGTACAGCACCAGGCCGGCCGGGAAGAAGAACATCATCCCGCCGAACACCAGCGGCATGATCATCATGACCTTGGCCTGGATGGGATCCGGCGGCGTCGGGTTCAGTTTGATCTGCAGGAACATGGTGGCCATCATGATGGCGGGCAGAATGAAGAACGGATCGCGGACGGACAGGTCGTGCACCCACAGGATCCACGGCGCGCCGCGCATTTCCACGCTGGCCAGCAGCACCCAGTACAGCGAGATGAACACCGGAATCTGAACCACCATCGGCAAGCAGCCGCCCAGCGGGTTGATCTTTTCGGTGCGGTACATCTCCATCATGGCCGCATTGAGCTTCTGCTTGTCGTCGCCGTACTTTTCCTTCAGGGCCTGCAGGCGCGGAGCCACCTGCTTCATGCGGGCCATCGAGCGGTAGCTGGCGGCGGCCAGCGGGTAGAACACGGCCTTGATCAGCACGGTCAGCGCGACGATCGTCCAGCCCCAGTTGCCCAGGATGGAGTGCAGCCAGGTCATCAGGGTGAAGAGCGGCTTGGCAATAATGGTCAGCCAGCCGTAGTCGACGACCAGTTCCAGGCCCGGGGCCAGCGCGGCCATGGCCTTCTGGTCTTGCGGACCGACCCACAGGTGCGAGTCGACACGTGCGGCGGCGCCCGGGGCGATCTCGCCGACGGCTTCGATGCTGCGGCCGGCGTACAGGTTGGGCTGGACTTCGAGCAGTTCGTTCGTGCGCGGCTTGCCTTGCGGGGGCACCCAGGCCGTGGCGAAGTAGTGCTGGACCACGGCGATCCAGCCGTTGTCCGCCTGCTTGATGTAGCTGGCCTTCTTCTTCTGGATGTCGCTGAACGTGCTCTTCTGGAACTTGTCCTGTTCCGAGTAGACGGCAAAGCCCGTGAACGTGTGATAGAAGCTGGACGTATCGGCCGGATCGTTGCCGTCGCGCTCGATCTGCAGATACAGGGACGGGGCCACGGGGGCGGCGCCGACGTTGGCCAGGTCATGGCGCACGTCGATGTCGTAGCGGCCGCGATGCAGGGTGAACGTCTTGGTGACCTTCACGCCGCCGGATTCGCCTTCGAACGTGACGACCAGGTTGTCGCCGGTCAGTTCGCGTTCTTGCGAGACCAGGCGGAACGGCGTCTGGTGCGTGGGGAAGCTCTGGCCGCTGGCTGCGCCGACCACGCCGGTCTGCACCACGTAGTTCAGGCCCGCCGAGCGGTCCAGAAGCACCGTGGGCTTGTCGGGCTGGCCGGTGGCCGGATACTTCAGCAGCTCGGCGCGCACCAGCTGGGCGCCCATCGTGTCGAAGGTCAGGCGCAGCACGTCGGTGGTGATGACGACTTCTTCGGAACGCGTGGGGACGGGGGTAGCGGCGCCAGGCACCGTGGAGGCCGGTGCGGCGGTCGCGGTCGGCGCGCTGGGCACGGACGGCGTCGCATTGTTGGCGGCAGCCGGAGACTCGGTCGTGCTGGCCGCGGGCGGGGCCCCGAACAGCGACGGCTTGCCGTTATGGATTTGCCAGTTGTTCCAAAGGAGCAACAGCGAAAAGGAAAAAATCATCCAGAGGACGGTTCGTCGGATATCCATGGTGCCTACTGAAGTGAATACGGGCCAGCAAAGCCCGCCAGTTTAGCGTCAATCGTGCTCGATGCGGTGGCTGTGGGAGCAGCACCGGGCGTCGTTGGTTCCCTTGGCCGGCGGAACCGGATCCAGTCCGCCGGGTGACCAGGGATGGCACCGGCCTATGCGCCGGACCGCCATCCAGAAGCCGCGCCATGCACCGTGGCGCTCGATCGCTTCGATCGCGTACGCCGAGCAGGTCGGAGTAAAACGGCACTGCCTGCCAATCCAGGGACTCAGGAAAAACCTGTAGAACCGGATCGGGGCAATGAGTAGAGCCTTGATCATCGCGCGATGCGCTCAAAGTGAGCGTCCACTTCGGCCCTGGCGGCGCGTTTCAGCGCCGTGAGCGTGGCGGGAGCGACCTTGCTGTGCAGGCGCACGACGTAATCTTTCGCCGGCAACGCCAGGCGCCGATGGCGGAACGCTTCGCGGATGACCCGCTTCAAGGCGTTGCGCGTGGTGGCGTGGGCGGCAAACCGCTTGGCGATGACGAGCCCCAGGCGAGCACAGGCGTCCTGGCCGGGAGGCAGATCATTGGGAGCCGCGCTCACAATGAAGAATGCCCCTCGGGCAAGACGCCGGCCTTTGAGGGCGGCGGCAAACTCGGAGGGGCGATGCAGCCGCGCCTCCGGAGGAAGCGTGGAGCGCGGCATGGACTGCGGGTCAGGCGGTTGCGCGGAACCGGGACAGGATTGCGAGAGGTCTTGCAATATGGTCGGTCCGTGCGAAAGTCAGATTCCGGAAAACCGGAAAACTGGACTTAGACGGCCAGACGCTTGCGGCCCTTGGCGCGACGGGCGCTCAGGATCGCGCGGCCAGCGCGGGTTTTCATGCGCACGCGAAAGCCATGGGTGCGCTTGCGGCGGGTAACGGAAGGTTGGTAGGTGCGTTTCATGGACGATCCACAAAAAGAACAAGTCAGAAGGGACCTGCCCGGAGGGTTCCACGTCGCGCTAAGCAGAAGCGGGTATCTAGGAGCATTTTTGCAACGGGTTTCGCAACCGGTGCGAAAAACGACTCTAAGACGGGGCTCTGTACCGAGAATTTCATCTCGGGCGACCTATTCAGCAAAGCTAAAAACCGGACAAATTGCTCTTGTAGGAGCGTGTCCGGCCAGCTTTCTGCGAAACCTTCTGACAGACAGAATTCGGAAAAGCCCACCATTTCAGCAAGTTTTCCCTGTCTTGTCAAACAGTTAAGGGGGCGCCATGTAGACGCTTATGGCCCTCCCTGTGGATAACCCCAGCCCAGGCAAGGTAGAATCGAGGTTTGAATAAGAGCGAC